>NZ_QJPN01000001.1:0-5869311 GCF_017312155.1 Pseudonocardia sp. UM4_GMWB1
GGCACTGAACCAGGTAGACCCGACGCCGTTCACCTGGCAGGTGCCCGGGCTGCGCGAGGAGCTCGTCACCGCGCTGATCCGGACGCTGCCGCGGAACCTGCGGCGCAACTTCTCCCCCGCCCCGGACCACGCGAAGGCGGTGCTGGCCCGGCTGCGGCGAGACCGGCCGGCGGCCGCTGCTCGACGTCCTGGAGGACGAGCTCGGCCGGATGCGCGACGTGGAGATCCGGCGCGAGGACTGGGAGCTGGAGCGGCTGCCCGAGCACCTCACGGTGACCTTCCGGGTGCTCGACGAGTCCGGTGCCGAGCTGGCCCGCGACACCGACCTGGACAGGCTGCGCCGCGCCCTCGCCCCGAAGGTGCGGGAGGAGCTGGCCGCCGCGGGCAGCGACGTCGAGGCGACCGGGCTGACGTCGTGGACGATCGGCGAGCTCCCCCGCGAGCTGCCGATCCGGCGTGGCGCGCACACGGTCACCGGCTACCCGGGCCTGCGCGACCGCGGCACGAGCGCCGACGTCCGGGTGTACGCGACGGCGCCCGAGCGCGACCCCGCCCACCACCGCGGGGCCCGGCGGCTCCTGCTCCTCAACACCACCCACCCGGGGAAGCAGGTGCAGCGCGGCCTGGACAACCGGGCGCGGCTGGCCCTGTCGCGCAACCCGCACGGCTCGCTCGACGCCCTGCTCGACGACTGCACCACCGCCGGCGGCCGATCACCTGATGGCCCGGGGCGGCGGCGACCCGTTCGACGGGGCGCAGTACGCACGACTCGCGGAGCTGCTGCGGATGCGGCTGCCGTCGACGACGTTGCAGGTCCTCGACGCCGTACGCGGCGTGCTGGAGGTCTGGCACCGGGTCGGTGCGGCGCTGGCGGACCTGCGCGGTCCCGCCACCCGCGACGGCGTCGCCGACGTGACGGCGGTCGTGGGCCGGCTGACCGCGCCGGGCTTCGTCACCGCCGCCGGGGCGACCCGGCTCGGCGACGTGAAGCGCTACCTGCAGGGCTGCGAGCTGCGGCTGGAGAAGCTGCGCGCCGACCCCGCCCGCGACGCCCGGTGGACCGCCGAGATCGCGCCGGTCGAGGCGGAGTACCGCGGGCTGCTGGCCGCCCTGCCCGAGCACACGCCGCCGTCGCCCGCGCTGCGCGAGAGGGTGGATGCTCGAGGAGCTGCGCATCTCGCTGTACGCGCACCCGATGAAGACCCGCCATCCGGTGTCGGTGCAGCGGATCGAGCGGGCGATCGACGCGCTCTGAGGCGTGACCGTCGGGGGTCGCAGGCACACTGCCGCCATGACCGATGCACCCGTTGCCAGGTTCGCACTGTTCGCGCTCGACTGCCCGGACCCGCTGGAGCTCGCCCGGTTCTACTCGGCGATCACCGGCTGGCCGGTCCAGGGGCCGACCGACACCGACCCCGACTGGGTCGAGCTCGACCCGGGCGGCGCGGGCGCGACCCTGGCGTTCCAGCAGATCTCCGAGGGAGAGTTCACCCCGCCGGAGTGGCCCGGGCAGGTGCGGCCGCAGCGCGGGCACGTCGACTTCGACGTGCCCGACCTGGACGCCGGGGAGGCCGCGGTGCTGGCGCTCGGCGCCACCCGGCACGAGGTCCAGCCCGCGCCGGACAGCTTCCGGGTCTTCCTCGACCCGATCGGGCACCCGTTCTGCCTGGTGCGGGCCTGAGTTCCGCCCGGCGGAACCCCGGTGATTCTGTGAGGATCAGGTCTCCGTCGACGGCGAGGGGCCCGCGATCATGACCGCACCGACCACTCCGTACACCGAGCTGGGCGAGGCTCTGGGCACCGACTTCTTCTCGGTGCGCGACCAGTTCACCGACGAGCAGTGGCAGCGCTTCGCCGACACCCGCACGTTCGTCGACGCCGAGGTCCTCCCCGGCATCAACGACTACTGGGAGCGCGCCGAGCTGCCCTGGCACCTGTTCCGGCGCCTCCCCGAGCTCGGGATCGTCGGCGAGGACATCCGGGGCTACGGGGCGGCCGGGATGAGCCCGCTCGCGCTCGGCCTCGTGCACATGGAGCTGCACCGCGGGGACGGCTCGCTCGGCACGTTCCTCGGGGTGCACGCGGGCCTGGCGATGAAGGCGATCGCGATGTGCGGCTCGGAGGAGCAGAAGCAACGCTGGCTGCCGTCGATGTCCACCATGGACAAGTTGGGCGCGTTCGCGCTGACCGAGCCGATGCACGGTTCGGACTCGGTCGCGCTGGAGACCACCGCGACCCGCGACGGGGACCACTGGGTGCTGCGCGGGTCGAAGCGCTGGATCGGTAACGGCAGCGTCGCGGACCTGGTGGTCGTGTGGGCGCGCGACACCGACTCCGGCGAGGTGCTCGGGTTCGTCGTCGAGACCCCGGCGGAGGGCTACGAGGCCACCGTCATCCCGGGCAAGGTGTCGCTGCGGGCACTCTGGCAGGCCGACATCGAGCTGGACGGGGTCCGGGTGCCGGAGGAGAACCGGCTGACCGAGGCGCGGACGTTCGCCGACTGCGCCGCGGTGCTGGCCACCACCCGGGGCACCTGCGCCTGGATGGCACTGGGCCACGCGACCGCCGGCTACGACGCCGCCCTGCGCTACGCGCTGGAGCGCGAGCAGTTCGGCAAGCCGCTGGCGAGCTTCCAGATCGTGCAGCAGCGGCTCGTCGCGATGCTCGCCGACCTGACCGGCATGCAGCTCTACTGCATGCAGTCCGCCCGGCTCGCCGAGGTGGGCAAGCTGTCGCCGACCGTCGCGGGGCTGGCGAAGATGCACAACACCCGGACCGCCCGCAAGATCCTCTCCGAGGCGCGGGACCTGCTCGGCGGCAACGGGATCCTGCTGGAGCACCACGTCGTGCGGCACTGGGCCGACATCGAGGCCATCCACACCTTCGAGGGCACCGAGACGATCCAGACCCTCATCGTGGGCCGGGACGTGACCGGGATCAGCGCGTTCACCTGATCCCGGCGGGCGGGGTCAGGCTGCCAGGTCGCGGGGGCCGGGCGTCTCCCGGCCGAAGCGACGGGCCAGGTCGGCCTCGACGCGGCGGTCCGAGCGGCGCTCCAGCCACCGCCGCCCCCGTGCGGTCCGCGCGACGAGCAGCGACTCGACCAGGTTGCGCAGCACCTGCGACGGCCACATCCACGCCGCGGTCACCGGCAGGTCCAGGTCGCGCAGGCCCTCGGCGCGCAGGAACACCCGCAGCAGCGACAGCAGCCGTCGTCGCTCCCAGGCGCCGCGGAACCGGTCGGCGGGGCCACCGGTCCGCTCGCTGCGCAGCCCCTCGACGAGCGCGCCCGCGAGCAGCGGGCCTGCCGGGGTGACGTCGCCCTGGGCCAGCACGACGTGGTGGTTGAACGCGTTCTGGGCGCGCTCGGTGTCGAACAGCCAGTCGTCGTCGACCCCCATCAGCCACCCGACGTAGCGCCACAGGTGCATGATCGCGTCGCCGTCGGCGCGCGGGACGTGGCGTCCGAGCAGGCGGCAGCCGAGGATCGCGGTGCTGTTGAACAGCCCGAGCGTGGCCGCGGCGTCGGCCTGGTTGATCGGCAGCCCGTGGCCGGCGACGTCGTAGCGGTCGCCCCGCTCGAACCGCTCAGCGACGAGGGCGTGCATGGCGCGCACGTGCAGCGTCGCCGCCCAGCCCGCACCACCGGGCACCATCCCGCCGGGACGGCTCACGGCGAACGCCCACGCCTGGGTCTCGCCGAGGCGGCGCATCGCGCCGGCGCCGGTGAGCCCACCGGTGCGGACGAGCAGCTCGGTGGGGCCGCCGTAGCGGTAGCCGCCGATCAGCGAGAGTCCCAGCAGCACGTCGTCGCGGGCTGCGGCCGAGCCTGCGGTAGGCGCGGGCGCCGCGCTCGAGCAGGTCCCGGTCCAGCCAGTCCGGGTCCGGGGTGACCGCGGCGAGGAAGTCCCGCAGCGCGGGCGGGGCGTCGGCCGGCGCGGCGCCCGCGGCCAGCGCGGTGTGCAACGCCCGCATGGTCACACGGCCGGTCCCGGCGCGGCCGGCCTCGTCGCGGTCGCGTCCCATCGCGCGGGCCAGCGCGGCGCCGGTCTCGTCGCGGGTGAGCATCCGGCGGCCGATCTCGGCGAGCAGCGCGGGATCGTGGTCGCGGACCCCGGCGACCAGGCCGAGCGGACGGGCGATGCGCGCGCCGCACGCTCGGGCGCACTGCGGAAGCGTCGCGGGGCGACGGGCGGCTCTGCCAGCATGGACCGATGCTGACACGAGCGAATGCTCGCCTTCAACGCGCGTTCCGGGGCGCCCGGTGAGCGGGCGCGGGGCCCGGCGGCGCGAGCCGCGCCAGGAGCGGTCCCGGGCGATGGTGGAGCGGATCGTCGCGGCGGGCCGGGACGTGCTGGTCACCCGTGGATACGACGGCGCGTCGACGAACCGGATCGCGGCCGCCGCCGGGGTGTCGCCCGGGTCGCTCTACCAGTACTTCCCGGACAAGGACGCGGTGCTGACCGAGGTGCTGGACCGCTACCTCGACGCGATGGAGGCTCGCGTCTCGCGCGCGTTCCTCGACTCGGTCGCCGCGGCCGGGCCGGGGGCGGGCACCGCTCCGGCGGTGCGCGCGACCCTGGAGGCGCTGCTCGACACCTTCGGCGAGGAGCCGGACCTGCTACGGGTGATCGTCGAGCAGCTGCCGCGCTCCCCCGGCGGGCGCCGGGCCGCGTTCGCCGGCCGGATCGACGACCTGGTCACCACGGTGCTGCTCACCCGCGGCGCCGGGGACACCGACGCGGCGCGGGCCGCGGCGTGGACGGTCGTGGACCGTCGAGCACCTGACCACCGGGTTCGTGCTGGAGCGGCCCGGGTTCGCGCGGGCGGTCGTCGTCGACGAGCTGACCGCGCTGGTCGCGGGCTACCTCGACGCGCGCCTGTCCGGCGGACGGGTGGCGTCGGACGGGCCGTCCTGACCGGCCTCGACCGGGAGCCCGGCCGCGGCCCAGGCGCGGAAGCCGCCGTCGAGGTCGGTGGCCCGGTGCAGCCCGATGTCCTGCAGCGACGCGGCGGCCAGGCTGGAGCTGTAGCCCTCCGAGCAGAACAGCACCCAGGCGACGTCGTGGTCGACGGCCTCGGGGACCCGGGCGTCGGAGGTCGGGTCGAGGCGCCACTCCAGGTGGTTGCGCTCGATCACCAGCGCGCCCGGGATCTGCCCCTCCTCGCGGCGCTGCCACCCCGGCCGGGTGTCGACCAGGTGCGCCCCGGCGGCGGTGAGCTCCGCGGCACGCCGCGGGCCGGGCCGGTCGAGCCGGGCGCGGGCGGCGGCGAGCAGATCGGCGACGGTGCGGCTCATCCGACACCCCGGCCGGGTTCGACGAGCTCGGTGCGGGTGCGGCGCAGCCGCTGGTGGCCGGTGGTGCCCGCGACGTCCTCGACGTCGTAGTAGGACATCGCCGACAGCGGCGGGGAGTAGGCGTGCACGCTCACCGCGGGGGTCGTCGGCGGTGTTGGCGACGTCGTGCACGTGGCCCAGCGGGAAGCCGGCGCCGCGGCCGTGACGCAGTGTACGGGTGCGCAGCCCGGACGGCCCGCTCCAGCGGCGCTCGGTCAGCGAGCCCGACACCACGGTGAGGGCACCGAGGGAGCCCGCGTGGTCGTGCAGATCCGCGATCTGCTCGGTGGACCAGCTGATCAGCCAGACGTCGACGAAGCCGTCGCTGCGCAGCAGCCGGTACCAGCGGCGCTCCCGGTCGACGACGACCTCGTGCCGTCCGGAGCGCACCTCGGCGGCGGTCTCACGGGTCAGCTCCTGCAGGTCCGCGAGGCCGTACGGGGTGGGCGCGGTGACGGGTCGTGCGTGCGGGACGCGCAGGCGGGCGGGGCGGGACGCGGGCGGGGAGGCAGGCGCGGACACGGTGGTGCTCCAGGGGACGATCGGGCGAGCGTGGTCGGGGGACTCAGCTCGGGCGACAGCCCTGGTCGAAGTGGTCGGCGCGACGGGTACCCCACAGGGGTCCGAGGGTCGCTGCCTGACTCATGCCGGAGATGGCAACACAGCGGTGGGCACGGTTTCAACCCGCCGTCCGGCCCGCGGGAGGACCCCGCGCGTGTCCGGACAGGTCGGCGGGTCAGGCACCCGTCGTCGTCGGACATGCCGATGACGGTGTCGAGCCCCGACAGCACCAGCGAGCGGCGGGCCTGGCTGCCCGCGGGTGCGACGAGGGTGAGCGCCGCGCCGTTGGTCCGCATCCGGCGCGCGACCTCCGACAGCAGGGCCATCCCGGCGCTGCTGACGAACGCCTCCCCCGGCAGGTTCAGGGTGATCGGCAGCCCGCGGTCGACGTGCTCCATCAGCGGGGCCCGGATCGCCGAGACCCCACCGAGGTCGAGGTCGCCGACGATCCCGATCCGCACACCGTGCGCGTCCGGGACGGCACGCAGCCGGGCCCGGACGGTGCCGTCGTCGCCGTCACCGGACGGGGTGTCGATCCGGTCGCGGTCCGGTTCGGGTTCCCCGGCGACGAACTCCACCGGCGGTCCCGCGCCCGGGGTGCCCACCTCGACCGGGATCGCGGGCAGCAGGAACCGCACGGTGGTGCCGGAGTCCGACGGATCGATGTGCACGTCCCCGGCGAGCTCGCGGATGAGCGCGATGCCGCGGCCGCGGTAGCCGGGGTCGGGCGGCGGGGGCCGCCAGCGTCCGCCGTCGGTGACGCGCACCGCGACCGAGCCGTCCGCGGTCAGCGCCAGGTCGAGGTCGACCCCGGCGCGCCCGTCGGTGTCCTCGGGCAGGTAGGCGTGCTCGATGGAGTTGGTGGCGGCCTCGCCGACGGTCAGCTGCAGGTCGCTGACCGCGTCCGGGCCCATCCCGCACTGCGCGGCCCAGGCGGCCACCGCGCGACGCAGCGGGGCGAGCCGTTTCGGGTCGGCCTCGATCGCGATCCGCAGCGGCGGCGGCATGAGCCGCGCGACGACGACGACCGTGTCGTCGGGGATGACCGTCCCCTCGGACATGCGGTGCAGCAGCGTGTCCGCCATGTCGCGGGGCTGGGCGGCGGACAGCTCGTCGAACGCGGCGGACAGCCGGGCCAGGCCGTCGTCGATGACCTCGTTGCGGCGTTCGAACAGGCCGTCCGAGCAGAGCAGGATCGTCTCGCCGGGCTCCATCCGGTCCACGGCCTCGGGGAACGGGGGCCGCCCGGAGATCCCCAGCGGCACGCCGCGGCCCTCGGACAGGGTCCGCACCCCCTCCGGGCCCGCGACCAGCGGCGGCGGGTGGCCGGCGCTGGCGTAGCGCATCTCGCCGGTGCCGGTGTCGATCGTCGCGATGGCCACGGTACTGGCCATCGCGCCGCGCACCCGCAGCGCGTACTGGTCGAGCTGCTCCAGCGCCCCGCGCCGGGGGCTGGCCGTTGACCAGGTTCGACGCGACCGCGGACCGCAGCTGACCCATCACCGCGGCCGCCGCCGGGCCGCGGCCGACGACGTCGCCGACGACGAGTGCCACCAGGTCGTCGCCGAGGTCCAGGACGTCGAACCAGTCCCCCCCGGCCTCGGTGCCCTGGGTGCCGGGGCGGTAGCGGGTGGCCAGCGACAGCCGTTCGATGTCGGGCAGGCGCTGGGGCAGCAGGCTGCGCTGCAGGGTGACCGCGACCTCGTGCTCGGCCTGGTGCAGCTGGGCGCGGACGATCGCCTGCGCGCACTGGTTGGCCAGGGTCAGCACGAAGCTGCGCTGCTCGGGGGTGAACACCGGTTCGGTCTCGAAACGCAGCCCGATGACGCCGATCGGGCGGGCCGCGACCATCAGCGGTACCGCGGTATGGACCGGGTAGCGCAGCACCTCGCCGTCGGCGGGCCCGCCGGCGTTCCAGATCGGCTCGCCACTGCTCACCGCGCGGCTCAGCGGGTGCGCGCGGCCGGGGGTGCGCATCGGCGGGCCGTCGGCGGGCCAGCCGGTCTCGCGGAGCAGCGAGAGCGCGCCGCCCTCGTCGACGACGAGCACCGCGACCGCGTCGGCCCCGACCGAGATCCGGCCGTGCTCGACGACGACCTCGGCGACCGACTCCAGGTCGGTGGCCCGGGCCAGCCCGGTCGCGACCGCGCCGAGGCGTTCGGCCAGCCGGCGGGCTTCGGTCTCGGCTTCCAGCATCGAAGCCCGGTCCAGCGCCTGTGCGGCGAGCTCGGCGACGGCGACGGCCGCCTCCTTGTCCGCGTCGGACAGTCGTCGCTCGGTCAGCATGGCGACGGCGAGGACCCCCAGCGAGCGCCCGCCGGCGACGAGCGGCAGGTAGCCGATGGTCTGGGCGTGGTCCGGTTCGATGCCGATGGCCGCGGGGTAGCGCGTCGCCCACTCGTGCGCGGTGGTGAACCACATCGGCTCGTGCCCGGACAGCACCTCGGTGAACGCCAGCGGCGCGTCGACCCGGATCCGCGCGGCGCGCTGCCACATGTCGCGGTCCCACCCGTGGCCGGTGAGCGCCTGCAGCCACTCCCCGCGGATCTCCCAGAGCCCGGCGTGGTCGGCGTCGAGCAGGTCGACGATGTGGTCCGCGGCGATCGCGGCGACCTCGCCGGGGGTCGCCGCGGCCGACATCTTGGCGGTGGCGCGGTGCAGCAGGCCCAGGCGCTGGGCCGAGGCTCGTTCCTGCTCCAGCAGGCGGGCGTTGTCGACGGCCAGCCCGGCCCGGCGCCCGATCTCGGACAGGAGGTCCAGGTCGTCGTCGGTGTAGGGGTCGCCCGACTCGGTGCGGACGACGGTCAGCACGGCGCTGGTGCGTCCGCGGGCGGGCAGCGGCACGACCATCGCCGAGGTCATGCGCAGCCGGGTCCAGGCCCGGCGCTGGGTGGGCGCGAGCCGGCTCAGGACCTCGTCGAGGTGGGCGGCGTCGAGGATCTCGGGGCGGCCGTCGTCGTCGGCGGGGACCAGCGGGGCGAGCCGCCACAGCGAGGGCTCCAGCGCCGAGCGCTCCGCGGAGACGGCGAGGGTGCCGATGCCGGTGACCGCGTCGGCGTCGTGGACGACGGCGATGTCGGCGAGCCGGTCCTCGACGACGGCGCGGACGAGCTGGTCGGTGCGCCCGGTGCGGGTGATCTCCCGTTCCAGGGACTCGGCGACCTCGGAGTAGATACGGTGCCTGCGCTGCTCACGGTGCTGGACGTCGATGTCGAGGCATCCGCCGACGTAGCCCGCGGAGCGTTCGCCGTCGCGGACGGGGGCGCCGCGGTCGAGCACCCAGCGGTAGCGGCCCGCCCGGTCCAGCAGCCGGTACTCGACCTCGAACGGCGCGTGCGCGCGGGCGGCGGCGGAGGTCACCGAGCGGTAGCGCTCGCGGTCGTCGGGGTGGATGCGGCGGCGCCAGTCGTGGCCCAGCTCCTGCGCCGCGTCCTCGACGCCGGTGAAGTCCAGCCAGCCCCGGTTGACGAACAACCGGTGCCCGCCCGGGTCGTCGACCCAGATCAGCGCCGGGGTGGAGTCGGCCATGGCCCGGAACTGCAGCTCGGCGGCCCGGCGGACACGGCCGAGCTGCAGGTGGTTCGCGACCCGGGCGAGCAGCTCGCGGGCGGAGAACGGGCGGACCAGGTAGTCGTCGGCGCCGGCGGCGAAGCCCTCGACGGCGGCCTCCTCCCCGGCCCGCGACGACAGCAGCACGACCGGCACCCCGACCGTGCGGGGGTCCGACCGCAGCGCCCGCAGGAGCTCGATGCCGCCGTTGCCGGGCAGCGCCGCGTCGACGACGACCAGGTCCGGCGGGTCGGTGCGGGCGGACTCCAGTGCGGCCGCACCATCCGCGACGACCCGGACGGTCCAGCGTTCGACGAGCAGGTCGCGCAGGTAGCCGCGCATCTCGCGGTCGTCGTCGACGACGAGCACCCGGTCGCGGTGGTCGACCTCCAGCCCGTCGACGACCGACCCGTCCACCGAGCGGCCGCGGGCGAGGACCGGTGGGGCGCCCGCGGGCTCGGGGGCGTCGGGCAGCCAGCGCAGCGCCTCCGCCACGTAGGGCGCGGCGAGCTGCGGGGCGGTGCGGGACCCGACCCGGGCCCGGACGAGGCGTTCGGGGGGCAGGTGGGCGAAGCCCAGCGGCAGCCGCACGGTGAACGTGCTGCCCGCGCCGGGCTCGCTGGTCACCCCGATGGTGCCGCCGTGCAGACGGACCAGCTGGCGGATCAGCGGCAGGCCGAGGCCGCTGCCGTCGCCGCTGCGGCCGTGCCGCCGGGAGGGACGGTGGAAGCGGTCGAACACCGCGTCGAGCTCGCCGTCGACGATGCCGGCGCCGGTGTCGGAGACCCGCAGCACGACCTGCTCGCCGTCCTGGGCGAGGTCGACGGCGATCGTGCCCTCGCGGGTGTACTTGACCGCGTTGCTGAGCAGGTTGAGGACGACCTTCTCCCAGGCGTCGCGGTCCACCCAGACCGGCCGGGCCTGCGGAGGGCAGGACACCGACAGCTCCAGCCCGGCCCGGGCGACGACGGGTGCGAACGCCTCGACCAGGGCGGTGGTGGTCTTCCCGATCTCGGTCGGGGCGAACAGGCCGTCGTGCTTGCCGGTCTGCAGCGCGGAGACGTCCAGCAGCCCGTCGACGAGCTTGAGCATCCGCTGCGCGTTGCGCTGCGCGAGCTCCACCTGGGCGCGGACGGCGGCGTCGTCGTGGTCGCGCAGCCGCTCCAGCGGTCCGAGGACGAGGGTCAGCGGGTCGCGGAACTCGTCGCCGAGGCCGGCGTAGTACTCGGCGCGGGCCTGCTCGATCAGCCCGGCGTCGTCGCGCCGGTCGCGCTCGCGGTCGCGGGCGAGCGCGGCGGTCAGCAGGCCGCCGACGGTGCCCGCGATCAGCCGCAGGAACGAGCGGTGGTCCTCGTCGAGCGGCAGCAACGGCGGCGCCCCGATGACGACGGCGATGCCGGCCGACCCGTCGGGGGTGCGCACCGTCGCCCGGACGACGTCGGTGACCGGGACGCCGTCATCGCCGTGGACCGCGACCGGGTCGACGGCGAGGAACTCGACGTCGGTGGCGTGGTCGGGGTCGAGGTCGTCGCGGAGCCAGCCCGCGGGCGGCGCGTCGATGCGGACGGTGGCCAGCGGGCCGGGGTCGGCGCCGACCGTCGTCACCACGGCGCAGCCGACGTCGTCGGGCAGGTCGGTCAGGACCGTGGTGAGCCGTTCGACCGCGATGTCCAGCGTCGGTGCGTCCCGGGCCACCTCGCCGAGCGCGGCCAGGAGCGCCATCCGCCGGCCTCCGACGACCTGCGGGGTGGTCTCGGCCGTGAAGACGATCAGGCCGAGTACGCCGCCGTCGGGACCGCGGACCGGGGTGGCGGAGTAGGTCCACCATGTGACCTCCGGGGTGTCCCAGCGCCACAGCACGATCCGGTGGTCGCTGCGGTAGATGCCCTCGCGGTCCCCGGAGAGCAGCTCGTGGAGACGGCTCCCGAGATGCGCGGTGATCTCCGGCCAGCCCTCCCTCAGGGGCATGCCGAAGGACCCGGGGTGGCGCAGCCCGCAGTGCCCGGCGAACTCGTCGTTGTAGAACAGGACGAGCTCGGGTCCCCACCACGCGACGAGCGGCTGGCGGCTCTCCAGGATGAACCGGATGGTGTCCTCGAGCTCGCGGTCCCAGGTGTCGCGCACGCCGAGCGGGGTCGCCGACCAGTCGATCGTCGCCAGCAGGTCGCGGACGGGGACGTACTCGTCCTCCGTCCGCCGGTCGATCCGCTCCACCGTGCGAGCCACCCCTGTTCCGCCGTACCGGCCCCAGGATCGCACCACCGGGCGGGTCCGGCGCGGTGAGGCGGGGATCGGTCGGGTCAGGTCACCGGGCGGGCCGCGTCGCGGTGCCGGTCGAGCCAGTCGCGCAGGTCCGCGAGCGGGGTCGCCCGGCCCGGTTCGTGATAGATCTCGTGCCAGAAGCCGTCGTACCAGAGCACGGTGGTGTCGGCGGACCCGGAGCGCTCGTCGAGCAACCGGGTGCCCGCCGGGTCGGTCAGCCGGTCCGCGGTCCCGTGCTGCACGAGCAGCGGGACCCGCAGCTCGGCGGCCCGGACGGGCAGCTCGGCCATCTGCCGGTAGATCTCCGCGCCGAGGGCCAGGGTGGGGCGGCCGTGGTGCACGAGCGGGTCGGCGTCGTAGTCGGCGACGACAGCCGGGTCCGAGCTGATCGCGGAGGTGTCGATCCCGACCGGGCGGACCGTGGGCAGGACCTTCGCGACGACCGACAGCAGCGGCACGAGCGCGGCCGGGACGGCGTCGGAGGCCAGTGCGGGCGCGGACAGGACGAGCCCGTCGAGGCGGTTCTGGTGGCGCAGCGCGTAGGCGAGCGCGATCTGGCCGCCGAGGCTGTGCCCGAGCAGGAACACCGGGACGCCGGGGTGGCGGGCGATCGTCTCGCGGCGGAACGTCTCGAAGTCGGTGAGCAGGTCGTCGTAGCGGCGGACGTGCACCCGGGTGCCGCCGGAGCGGCCGTGGCCGCGGTGGTCGAGGCCGTACACGGCCCAGCCGTCCGGGACCAGCGTGTCGACGACGGCGTCGTAGCGGCCGGAGTGCTCACCGATGCCGTGGCTGACCAGCAGGACGCCGCTCGGGTCGCCCTCGGGGAGGCGGCCCTGCCAGAACAGCTCGACACCGCCGACGCCGGGGAGCCGGCCGTGGACCTCCGTGGTGCCGGTCACGAGCCCGCCAGGTCCCGCCGCTCGTCGGCGCCGGGGACGAGGTCGACCTCCACGCCCGGGCCGTCGCCCGCGGCCAGCAGGTGGCGACCGGGGTCGAGGTCGGCGAGGCGGTAGGTCCCGTCCGCCGCGGCGGTCGTCGAGGCGACCGGTTCGCCGTCCTGCGAGAGCACGACGCCGGTGCCCGCGGGCGCCGAGCCGTGGACGGCGGCGGCAGCGGCCAGGCGCAGGGTGGTGTCGGCGGCGTCGTCGCCGACGGTGCAGGTGGCGACGCCGGGCAGGTATCCGTCGGCGCGGGCGACGACGACGAACGCCCCGGCGCCCGGCGCCGTGACGTGCGCCGTGCCGTCGGCGTCGGTGGTGGCGGAGCCCATCGGCCCGCCGGAGCGGTCGCGCAGCGCGACCTCGACGCCGGGCAGCGGGGCGTCGGTGGCGTCGACGACGCGGACCTCGATCTCCTGTGGTGCCGTGTCGGGCACGATCGCCGACGGCGCGGGCCCGGTCCGGAGCACGGACAGGGAGACGTCCTCGGCGCGGTCGGGGCGGGTGGCGGTGGTCGGGCCGGCGTGCACGGGTGTCTCCTCGGCCTCCGGCGCGGTGGTGGCCCGCTCCGGGGTGGTGGGGTCCGGGACGTCGTCCGTCGTGGCCTCGTCCGACGTGGCGTCGTCGGTCGTCTCGGCTCCGGCCGCACCCCCGGTCGGGGCCTCGCGCTCGCCGGTGTCCGGCACGGAGGCGTCGGTGTGCCCGGCCGGACCACGGACGTCGACGGCGTCGACCGCACCGGCGGTGCGGTCGGTGGTCACCGTGCCGCCGGAGCCCGTCGGAGAACCGGCGTCCCCGGTCCTGCCGGACCCGACGGTGTCCTCGGGAGAAGCGGTGTCCTCGGGGGAAGCGGTGTCCTCGTGGGGCCCGCTGTCGCTCCCGGACGTCCCGCGCAGCGGCGGGGCGAGGTGCCGCGGTCCGCTCCCGGGATGCGCCGACCGCAGGACCCGCGGGGCGGGACGGGGCGGCGGCTCGGGGTTGTCACCGGTCTCGCGGGCGGCTCGGGCGCCGGTGGCGGCGAGCCCGATCGACGGGATCCGGCTCACCGGCGGGGTGTCGCCGGCCGTCTCGGGGGCGCCGGCCTGCTCGGGGACGCGGCCCGCCCAGGTGTGCGGGGTCGAGATGCGGTCCCGGGCCTCGCGGAACTCCCGCTCGGTGTCCGGGTCGGCCGGGGCGCGGACCGACGTGCGCTCCGACGGCAGCGCCGTGACCCGCCGGACCAGGTCCGGGTCGAAGGGCGCGCGGGAGTGGGTCGTGGCGGCGGGCGGGGCCTCGTCGACCGACTCGTCCGCCTCCTCCCCGGCGGAGGCGGTGTCCCCGGCGGAGGCGGTGTCCCCGGCGGAGGCGGTGTCCCCGGCGGAGGCGGTGTCCCCGGCGGAGGCGGTGGCGGAGGCGGTGTCCCCGACGGACGCGACGTCCCCGGTGACGCCGGTGGACCCGGTGACGCCGGTCGAGGCGGCGGCGGGCGCCTCGGACGCGGTCGTCGACGCATCGCCCACGACCGCGGTCCCGGAGGTGGGCGTGCTGATGTCGGGCGCCGAGCTGTCCGGGCCGGTACCGGTGGCCGCGGTCGCCTCGTCGGCGGTACGGGCAGCGGGGTCCGCGACCGGCCGTCGTCGCACGAAGGGCGTCGGGGCCGGGGTCGGCCGGGCCGGCGACGCCTCGACGGGCTCGAGCGGTTTACCGTCCTTGAACCCGCGCGACCAGGGCGGGCCGACCGGACCCGCGCTCACGTCGGGCGTGACCCGTGGGACCGCCGGCAGCTCGTCGGTGGGATCGGCCGCGCCGACCGCATCGGTGATGTCGGGCGCCGACGACGACGGCCCGACGTCCGGGGCGGTGTCCTCCGCGGCGGGGGGCCGCGGGCGCTCCTGCTGCGGACGGACCGCGGCGACGGGCGTGGTCGCGGAGACCGTGTCGTCGGGACCGTCGTCCACCGCGGCGTCGGACCCGACGACCTCAGGGTCAGCGGCCGGATCCTCGTCGACCACGGGCTCCGGGGCATCGTCGACCGGAAGCGTCGGAGAAGCCGGGGGCGCAGACGGGTCGGGCGCGGGCCTGCCGGGCCCGTCGTCGAGGCCGCGGGCGCGGCGGTCGACGAGATCGGCGACGGTGCGCGGACGGTCCCCTTCGGACGACGCGACGTCGTCCTCCCGGCCCCGCCCCCACCGCAGGAACCCGGCGATCCCGACGGCCACCAGCACCACCACCACAACCAGCCCGAGCAGGGCCCACGTCGACATCTGGAAGTCCTCCTGCCGGAGCTGCGCGAACCGTCGACCACGACAGGGTGCGGTCCGGGAGGAGGTGCCCGTCGCCGGGCCCCGCTGCCCGGCCGGCCACAGTGACCCGGTCGGCGCATCCGGCGACGCACCGTAGCACCGTGGACCCCCTGACCGGGGGCGATCGGAGGCGTCCCGCGTGTCGGTCGCGGCGGTTGCCCGTATCACCCCGGGCGGCCGGGCCGGGCGGCCGCTCATCCGCCAGGATCGACCCATGACCAGCGACCCGGTGACCCCCGAGCTCGCCGAGATCGCCGACGCGTACGGCGTCGCGACCTCGTACCTCGACGGCAGCAGGACCGAGCAGCCGATCGACGCGGAGGTGGTCCGCACCGTCCTCGGGTTGCTGGAGGTCGACGTCGCCTCCCCCGAGGCGCAACGGGTGTCGCTCGCCGGGGCCCGCGAGCGCGCCGGCGCCGGGGCGCTGCCGCCGACGATCGGACTGCGCAGCGACCGTTCCCGCGCCGTGCCCGGCCGCGGTCGCCTCACCGCCGTCGACGGTGCGCGTGGCGACGAGGGATGGGCCTGCGACGTCGACGGCGAGCTCCCCGCCGGCCTGGAGCCGGGCCGCTACGCGTGCGAGACGACAGCCGGGCGTGCCCACGTCGTCGTCGCGCCGCCCACGCTGCCCGACCCGCCGCGGACGTGGGGCTGGATGCTGCAGCTCTACGCCCTGCACTCGCGCGACTCGTGGGGCATCGGCGACCTGGGCGACCTGACCACGCTGATCCGCGGCGGGCACGGCGCGGGCGCGGTGCTGCTCAACCCGCTGCACGCGATCACCCCGGTGCCGCCGGTGCAGCCGTCGCCGTACACACCGTCGTCGCGCCGCTACGCCACCCCGCTGAGCCTGCGGGTCACCGACCTCCCGGCCTACGCCGCCGCGGACGCGGCCACCCGCGCCGAGGTCGACGCCCTGCGCCCGGAGACGACCGGCGACCGGATCGCGCACGACCGGGTCTGGGCGGCGAAGCGGTCCGCGCTGGAGGCGCTGTGGCGCAGCGCCGGGTACCCCGACGGCGCCCCGGATACCGACCTGCGCGACTTCGCGACCTACTGCGCGCTGGCCGAGCGCTACGGCGGCCGCTGGTCGCTGTGGCCCGACGACCTGCGTCGTCCCGACGCCCCCGGCGTCGCCGCCGCCCGTGCCGAACTGGCGCCGCGCGTCGCGTTCCACGCCTGGGTGCAGCGCCAGGCCGAGGCGCAGCTGGCCGGGGTCCGGGCCGCGGCGAAGGACGCGGGGATGCCGGTCGGTGTCATCCACGACCTCGCCGTGGGCTGCGACCCCGAGGGCGCCGACGCGTGGATGCTGCAGGACGTGCTCGCGCTCGGCGCGACGGTCGGTGCCCCGCCGGACGCGTTCAACCAGCGCGGCCAGACGTGGGGCCTGCCGCCGTGGCGCCCGGACCGCCTCGCCGACACCGGCTACGCCGCGTTCGGCGACATGGTCCGCGCGCTGCTCGCGCACGCCGACGGCCTGCGGATCGACCACGTCATGGGGCTGTGGCGGCTGTGGTGGGTGCCGGCGGGGCAGACGGCCGACCGCGGCACCTACGTCCACTACGACGCCGACGCGATGCTCGCGGTGCTGCTGCTGGAGGCCCACCGCGCGGGCGCGCTGGTCGTCGGCGAGGACCTGGGCACGGTGATCCCGCGGATCCGCGAGGACATGGCCGAGCGGAACCTGCTGGGCTCGACGGTGCTGTGGTTCTCCCGCGACCCCGATCCGGTGACCGGAGGCGACGACGGCCCGCTCCGCCCGCCGCGTCGCTGGCCCGAGCGGTCGGTCGCGACGATCTCCACCCACGACCTGCCGACCGCGCCCGGGTTCCTGGCCGGTGAGCAGGTGCGGGTGCGCGCCGAGCTGGGGCTCCTCGACGACCCGACGACCGAGGAGGCCAGGGCCGGAGCCGAACGGGACGAGCTGCTGGCGTTGCTGACCTCGGAGGGGCTGCTCGACTCCCCGGACGAGACCGACGAGGACACGATCGTCGTCGCGTTGCACGCGCTGCTGGCGTCGGCACCGTCGCGGCTGGTCCTGGCCTCCCTCTACGACGTGCTGGGCGAGACGCGGCAGCCGAACCTGCCCGGCACCGTCGACGAGTACCCGAACTGGCGGATCCCGCTGCCGGTGTCGCTGGAGGACGCGCTCGCCGACGACCGGGTCCGCCGCGTCGCCGAGGTGCTGCGCGCCCGGACCGGCGACGACGGCTGACCCGCGGCCCTGGCAGGATGCCGCCCCGATGAGTGCCGAGAACAGCTCCGCGGGCATGGACCCGACCGCCGTCGACCTCGTGCGGGCCGACGGCACCGCCGGTGCGTTGTGGCAGGCCTGGACCACCGGCGAACGGATGGCCGCACTGCCGGAGCTGCTACGTCCGCGCAGCCTGGCCGAGGGATTCACCGCGCAGAGCAGGTTGTCGGAGCGGGCCGGGCCGTCCTACGGCTGGAAGCTCGCGGCGACCGCGCCCGCCGGGCAGGCCCACATCGGGGTGGACACCCCGCTGCCGGGGGCGCTGTTCGAGCGGTTCCGGCACTCCCCCGGTGACGTGGTGCCCTCCGACGACCTGCACATGGCCGTCGCCGAGGCGGAGTTCGCGTTCGTGATGGGTGCGCCGGTGGGTGCCGACGCGACCCGTGAGGAGCTGCGTGCCGCGGTCGCGGCCGTGCACGGGGCGGTGGAGCTGCCCGAGTCGCGGTTCACCGACTTCGTCGCGGCGGGGGCGCCGTCGCTGATGGCCGACGCCGCGTGCGCCGGCCGGTTCGTGCTGGGCCCGGAGCTCCCCGGCGCCCTCGATCTCGACCTCGCCGCGACCCCGACCGCCCTGCAGGTCGACGACGAGCAGGCGGCCGGATCCGGCGCGGCCGTCCTCGGGGACCCGTGGGTCGCGCTGGCGTGGCTCGCCGACGTCCTGCCCGGCTACGGCCTGCGGCTCGAGGCGGGCGCGGTCGTCACCACCGGGACGACGACCGTCCCGATGCCCGTGCACCGCGGCGCCCGGGTGCGGGCGAGCTTCGGCGACTACCTCGGCGCGGTGGAGTTCACGCTCGCCCCGTGAGCACGGCGGGGTCAGCGCACGACGTTGAGTGCCCCGGCCGCGCAGCGGACGCGGATCGCGGTGCCGCCGGCGACCTCGTCGACCTCGCCGTCGATCTGCACCGGCATCGGCCCGCACGCGGTGAACCGGAAGTCCGAGGTCGCGGGCTGACGGCCGAGCCCGGAGAACGCCGCCCGGGCCGCCACCCACAGCTGCTTCCACTTCGGACGGTGCTCCAGCAGCACGACCTCGAACCGGCCGTCGTCGGGACGGCTCGTGGCCGACAGCTCGGCGACCTTGGCCATCTCACCGATGTTGGCGAAGACCAGGTTGTCGATCCGGCGCCGGTCGCCGCGGGAGAACTCGACCTCGAACGGGGTGAACGCCCAGAACGCTCGCACCGTGGTGATCACCTCGCGGATGCTGCCCTTGCCGCCCTTCTCGATCTGCAGCGCGACGACGGGGGTGAGCCCGAACCCGATGTAGGAGTGCGCGTAGTGCGGCGGGTCGTCGTCGCGGTGCATCTCGAGCAGGTCCATCGGCTCGGGGCGGCCGTCGAGGATCGCCTCGACCAGCGGACGGCGTGCGGTGACGCGGTCGTGGTCGTTGGCGTTCCCGGCGGCGAGGACGGCGGCCGAGGCGTCGGTGCCCGGGACGTCCATGATCCCGTTGACGACCTCGTTGTAGCCGCCGTCGCCGGACGCCGACACGATGAGCGGGCGCCCGCCGGCGGACGCGGCCTCGCGGGCGATGACGCGGGCGTGCCCGGCGTACTCGGTGGGCACCAGCCGCACGGCCAGCTCGGGCCGGGCGGAGCCGAGCTCGTCGCGCAGCTGTTCGGCGAGCACGTCGGCGTCCCCCGTACTACCAGGGTTGAAGACCACCAGCACGGAGTCGATCGGCTCAGCCACCCGCACACCGTAGACGCCTGCGGTCCCGCCATCGTTGCGGCACGGTGGGAATCATGGATCTGCAACTGAACGGGCGCCGGGCGATCGTCACCGGTGGGAGCCGCGGCATCGGGCTGGCGACCGCGCAGGCCCTCGCGGGCGAGGGCGTCCGGGTGGCGTTGTTCGCGCGCGACGCCGGCGCCCTGGAGGCCGCGGCGGCCGGACTGCGCGCCGCGGGTGCGCCGGAGGCGCTGGCCGTCGCCGTCGACACCACCGACGACGACGCGGTCCGCCGTGGTGTCGCCGCCGTCGCCGACCGGTTCGGTGGGGTGGACGTGCTGGTGAACGCCGCCGCGCGGCCGGCGAGCGCGGGCCCGCCGACCGACCTGGCCTCGATCACCGACGACGCGGTGCGGGTCGAGCTGGAGACGAAGGTCCTCGGCTACCTGCGGTGCGCCCGGGCGGTCGCGCCGCTGATGCGGGCGCAGGGGTGGGGGCGCATCGTGAACGTCAGCGGCCTGAACGCGCGGAGGTCGTCGTCGTTGGTGGGGTCGGTGCGCAACGTGGCGGTGGCCTCGATGACGGCGGCGCTCGCGCAGGAGCTGGGTCCGCACGGCATCAACGTGACGGTCGTGCACCCCGGTGTCACCGAGACCGAGCGGACGACCGACGCCGTCGCCGCGCGGGCGGAGTCGGCCGGGATCACCGGCGCCGAGGCCCGCGCGGAGCTGGACGCGACGACGACGATCGGCCGCATCACGACCGCCGCGGAGGTCGCCGACGTCATCACGTTCCTGTGCTCGCCCCGTTCGGTCGCGATCACCGGCGACGCCGTCGCCGCGGGCGGGGGAACACCGGGCGTCGTGCACTACTGAGACCCGGACTGCCGTCCCGGATGGCACGATGGTCCGATGGAGGGGACCCGCGTGGACCGGTGGCTGTGGTCGGTGCGCCTGGCCAAGACCCGTGCCGACGCCGCGACGGCGTGCCGGGGCGGGCACGTGCGGATCAACGACCGGCCCGCGAAGCCGGCGGCGACGGTACAGGTCGGCGACCGGGTGCGGGTGCGGGTGTACGACCGGAACCGGATCGTCGAGGTCACCCGGGTGATCGAGAAGCGGGTCGGCGCTCCGATCGCGCAGGCGTGCTACATCGACCACACTCCGCCGGAGCCGAGCACCGGCGGGCAGCCGTTGTTCGCCCACCGCGACCGCGGCGCCGGCCGCCCGACGAAGCGCGACCGCCGCATGCTCGACCAGCTGGGGCTGTCCCGCCGGACCTCCTAGGCCGGTGTGAGGATGGGGGCATGTACGACGCCCTCATGCGCCACGTGCTCCGGCACGTCCCGTCCGAACCCGCGCACCGGATGGGGTTCGGTGTGGTCCGCACGCTCGGGACCGCACCCGTCGTGGGTGAGCGGGTCGCGGAGCGGTTCACCCCGTCGGACCCCGTGTTGCGCACCCGGGTGCTGGGTCTGGAGTTCGCGGGCCCGCTCGGTCTCGCCGCCGGTTTCGACAAGGACGCCGAGGGTGTGCTCGCGCTCGGCAGGCTCGGGTTCGGCGCGGTCGAGATCGGCACGGTGACCGGTCGGGCGCAGCCCGGCAACCCGCGGCCCCGCCTGTTCCGGCTCGTCGACGACGCCGCGCTGGTCAACCGGATGGGCTTCAACAACTCCGGGGCCGGGACCGTCGGGCCCCGTCTCGCAGCGCTGCGAGCCCGCTCCGGACCGGGGATGCCGGTGCTCGGGGTCAACATCGGCAAGAGCAAGGCGGTACCCGCCGAGGAGGCCGCCTCCGACTACCGTGCGAGCGCCGCCGCGCTGGGCGCCTACGCCGACTACGTCGTGGTCAACGTCAGCTCCCCGAACACCCCCGGTCTGCGGGACCTGCAGCAGGTCGACGTGCTGGAGCCGCTGCTCGTCGCGGTCCGCGAGGAACTGGACCGGGTGTCCCGGGACCGTCGTGTCCCGCTCCTGGTGAAGATCACGGTCGACCTCGCGCCGGAGGATCTCGACGCCGTCGCCGATCTGGCCCGCCGGATGCGGCTCGACGGGGTCGTCGCCACGAACACGACCGTCTCCCGCGACGGTCTGCGCACTGCCCCCGACGTCGTCGCCGCCACCGGTGCGGGTGGGCTGTCCGGCCGTCCGCTGACCGAGCGGGCCCGTGCCGTCGTGCGGCAGCTGCGGACCCGCCTCGACGACGACCAGGTCGTCGTCTCCGTCGGCGGGATCGCCGACGCCGAGGAGGCCTACCGCCGGATCCGTTCCGGCGCGGCACTGGTGCAGGCCTACACCGGTTTCGTCTACGGCGGTCTGCTCTGGCCGGCCCGGGTCCACCGCGAGCTCGCGGCGCTGTTGCGCGCCGACGGCTTCTCGTGTGTCGACGACGCCGTGGGCGCCGACCTCTGACGCCTGCGGCGGCCGGTGTTCCCGCCGGCCCCCTCCTCGCAGCCCACGTCGCACACCTTTCTGCGACCTCGCAGCCCCTGCAGAGGGTGCGAGGTCACAGGAAGGCATGCCAGGTGCGCCGACCCCACCGGCACGACAGGACCGGATGCGACTCCCCCCAGAGAGCTCCACGGCCCCGACCACCAGCCCCGAGGGACCCGCGCCAGGGACCCAAAACAGACACACTCATGCCCGGCCGGGCCGGCATCACGCATCGGACCGAAAACAATCCGGAAATGAGAAATGCCCCGGACTCGACAGTCCGGGGCACATCCCATGAAGTTGAATGTCGGCGACGACCTACTCTCCCACACCCTGGCGAGTGCAGTACCATCGGCGCTGGAAGGCTTAGCTACCGGGTTCGGAATGGGACCGGGCGTTTCCCTACCGCAATGACCACCGACAACACTATCCAACTATCACCCCACCCCCCAGAAAACCCCAAGAGGCGGGGGTCGAGCACACAAACCGACCCCACGATCCCCGGATCACCGGGAACATGGACGGTTGTGGACTCAGGGTCACACAGTGGATGCGAACAACTCGTTGTGGCAAGCCCTCGGCCTATTAGTACCGGTCAACTCCACCCCTCACAGGGCTTCCATCTCCGGCCTATCAACCCAGTCATCTACTGGGAGCCTTACCCACTCGAAGGTGGTGGGAGACCTCATCTTGGAACAGGCTTCCCGCTTAGATGCCTTCAGCGGTTATCCCTCCCGAACATAGCCAACCAGCCGTGCCCCTGGCGGGACAACTGGCACACCAGAGGTTCGTCCGTCCCGGTCCTCTCGTACTAGGGACAGCCTTCCTCAAGTCTCCAACGCGCGCGGCGGATAGGGACCGAACTGTCTCACGACGTTCTAAACCCAGCTCGCGTACCGCTTTAATGGGCGAACAGCCCAACCCTTGGGACCTACTCCAGCCCCAGGATGCGACGAGCCGACATCGAGGTGCCAAACCATGCCGTCGATATGGACTCTTGGGCAAGATCAGCCTGTTATCCCCGGGGTACCTTTTATCCGTTGAGCGACACCCCTTCCACAAGGTGGTGCCGGATCACTAGTCCCGACTTTCGTCCCTGCTCGACCCGTCAGTCTCACAGTCAAGCTCCCTTGTGCACTTACACTCAACACCTGATTGCCAACCAGGCTGAGGGAACCTTTGGGCGCCTCCGTTACTCTTTGGGAGGCAACCGCCCCAGTTAAACTACCCACCAGGCACTGTCCCTGAACCAGATCATGGCCCGAGGTTAAGACACCCAATTCGACCAGAGTGGTATTTCAACAACGACTCCACCACCACTGGCGTGATAGCTTCACAGTCTCCCACCTATCCTACACAAGCCGAACCAAGCATCAATACCAAGCTATAGTAAAGGTCCCGGGGTCTTTCCGTCCTGCCGCGCGTAACGAGCATCTTTACTCGTAGTGCAATTTCGCCGAGTCTGTGGTCGAGACAGCGCCCAAGTCGTTACGCCATTCGTGCAGGTCGGAACTTACCCGACAAGGAATTTCGCTACCTTAGGATGGTTATAGTTACCACCGCCGTTTACTGGCGCTTAAATTCTCCGCTTCGCCCCGAAGAGCTAACAGGTCCTCTTAACGTTCCAGCACCGGGCAGGCGTCAGTCCGTATACATCGTCTTGCGACTTCGCACGGACCTGTGTTTTTAGTAAACAGTCGCTTGGGCCTGGTCTCTGCGACCGGCCGTCCCTAGCCCGCAAGGAGCCTCAAGACAACCGGCCCTCCTTCTCCCGAAGTTACGGAGGTATTTTGCCGAATTCCTTAACCACAGTTCGCTCGATCGCCTCGGTATTCTCTACCTGACCACCTGTGTCGGTTTGGGGTACGGGCCGCAACAGCACTCGCTAGAGGCTTTTCTCGACAGCATGGGATCACTCTCTTCGCCTCAATCGGCTACGCATCACCTCTCACCCTTCGATGAGCCCCGGATTTACCTAGGACTCGGGCTACAGGCTTACACCACGACAACCACCGCGTGGCGGAGCTACCCTCCTGCGTCACCCCATCACTTGCCTACTACCAGATCGGATCCCACGCTCCCCCACAAACAACACTCCCGAAGGAGCGAAGGTGGGTTCGGATGGTTAGCATCACCAGCCTCGGCATGGACGCACTATCACGAGCACGGGAATATCAACCCGTTGTCCATCGACTACGCCTGACGGCCTCGCCTTAGGTCCCGGCTCACCCTGGGCGGAACAACCTGGCCCAGGAACCCTTGGTCATCCGGCGGCAGAGATTCTCACTCTGCATTCGCTACTCATGCCTGCATTCTCACTCCCACACCCTCCACCCGTAAATCACTCCCGGGCTTCACCAGATGCAGGACGCTCCCCTACCCAACAACACCTAAGTGTCATTGCCACGGCTTCGGCGGTGCGCTTGAGCCCCGCTACATTGTCGGCGCAGGACCACTTGACCAGTGAGCTATTACGCACTCTTTCAAGGGTGGCTGCTTCTAAGCCAACCTCCTGGTTGTCCGGGCGATCCCACATCCTTTCCCACTTAGCGCACGCTTAGGGGCCTTAGCCGGTGATCTGGGCTGTTTCCCTCTCGACCACGAAGCTTATCCCCCGCAGTCTCACTGCCGCGCTCTCACTCACCGGCATTCGGAGTTTGGCTGACTTCGGTAAGCTTGTCGGCCCCCTAGGCCATCCAGTGCTCTACCTCCGGTGAGAAACACACGACGCTGCACCTAAATGCATTTCGGGGAGAACCAGCTATCACGAAGTTTGATTGGCCTTTCACCCCTACCCACAGCTCATCCCCCAGGTTTTCAACCCTGGTGGGTTCGGGCCTCCACGACGTCTTACCGACGCTTCACCCTGGCCATGGGTAGATCACTCCGCTTCGGGTCTACACCCCGCGACTCACACGCCCTATTCGGACTCGCTTTCGCTACGGCTACCCCACACAGGTTAACCTCGCCACGAAGCATAACTCGCAGGCTCATTCTTCAAAAGGCACGCCATCACCCCGAAAGGCTCTGACGGCTTGTAAGCACACGGTTTCAGGTACTATTTCACTCCCCTCTCGGGGTACTTTTCACCTTTCCCTCACGGTACTTGTCCGCTATCGGTCATCAGGTAGTATTTAGGCTTGACGGGTGGTCCCGCCAGATTCACAGCGAATTTCACGGGCTCGCTGCTACTCGAGAACACGCCCACAACAGAACCCAGTGTTTTCGCGTACGGGGCTATCACCCACTACGGCCGACCATCCCAGAGTCGTTCCGCTAACACAGGCACTTGCTGTCCCACCCTCGGCAGAAGATGAACGACACGTCTCACAACCCCGCACCCGCAACGCCTGCCGGCTTGACACGGACACGGTTTAGCCTCTTCCGCTTTCGCTCGCCACTACTCACGGAATCACTATTGTTTTCTCTTCCTGTGGGTACTGAGATGTTTCACTTCCCCACGTTCCCTCCACGCACCCTATGAATTCAGGTACGGGTAACGCCCCATGACGGGCGCTGGGTTTCCCCATTCGGACACCCTCGGATCACAGCTCGGTTGACAGCTCCCCGAGGCCTATCGCGGCCTCCCACGTCCTTCATCGGCTCCTGATGCCCAGGCATCCACCATGTGCTCTTAACAACTTGACCACAACAAGATGCTCGCATCCACTATGCAACACTCAACCCACAACCACACCCGACCAAGAAACAACCACCACCACCCACACAAGGAAGCGTTAGGAAGCCCTCGACCAGAGCGGCCAAAGAAAACAACCCACAGTTCCGAAGAACCCAGGATGTCCTCTCAGGACCCAACAGTGTGCCAAGCCAGACGGTCCGACGTGCTGCGTTCCACCCAACGCACCCGACCCACGAACGGGGCCGCAAATGCGATTCAATGAAGGAACCACAGACACCCAATAAAGAGCGTGTGGTGCCCCATCACATGATGGGACTCCTTAGAAAGGAGGTGATCCAGCCGCACCTTCCGGTACGGCTACCTTGTTACGACTTCGTCCCAATCGCCAGTCCCACCTTCGACAGCTCCCTCCACAAGGGTTGGGCCGCCGGCTTCGGGTGTTACCAACTTTCGTGACGTGACGGGCGGTGTGTACAAGGCCCGGGAACGTATTCACCGCAGCGTTGCTGATCTGCGATTACTAGCGACTCCAACTTCACGGGGTCGAGTTGCAGACCCCGATCCGAACTGAGACTCACTTTAAGGGATTCGCTCCACCTCACGGTCTCGCAGCCCTCTGTATGAGCCATTGTAGCATGTGTGAAGCCCTGGACATAAGGGGCATGATGACTTGACGTCATCCCCACCTTCCTCCGAGTTGACCCCGGCAGTCTCCCATGAGTCCCCACCATTACGTGCTGGCAACATGGAACAAGGGTTGCGCTCGTTGCGGGACTTAACCCAACATCTCACGACACGAGCTGACGACAGCCATGCACCACCTGCACACCAACCACAAGGGAAGCCCTATCTCTAGGGATGTCTGGTGCATGTCAAACCCAGGTAAGGTTCTTCGCGTTGCATCGAATTAATCCACATGCTCCGCCGCTTGTGCGGGCCCCCGTCAATTCCTTTGAGTTTTAGCCTTGCGGCCGTACTCCCCAGGCGGGGCGCTTAATGCGTTAGCTGCGGCACAGAAACCGTGGAATGGTCCCCACACCTAGCGCCCAACGTTTACGGCGTGGACTACCAGGGTATCTAATCCTGTTCGCTCCCCACGCTTTCGCTCCTCAGCGTCAGTATCGGCCCAGAGACCCGCCTTCGCCACCGGTGTTCCTCCTGATATCTGCGCATTTCACCGCTACACCAGGAATTCCAGTCTCCCCTGCCGAACTCAAGTGATGCCCGTATCGACCGCACGCTCAGAGTTAAGCCCCAAGTTTTCACGGCCGACGCGACACACCGCCTACGAGCTCTTTACGCCCAATAATTCCGGACAACGCTCGCACCCTACGTGTTACCGCGGCTGCTGGCACGTAGTTGGCCGGTGCTTCTTCTCCAGGTACCGTCAATTGCTCTTCGTCCCTGGCGAAAGAGGTTTACAACCCGAAGGCCGTCATCCCCCACGCGGCGTCGCTGCGTCAGGCTTCCGCCCATTGCGCAATATTCCCCACTGCTGCCTCCCGTAGGAGTCTGGGCCGTGTCTCAGTCCCAGTGTGGCCGGTCGCCCTCTCAGGCCGGCTACCCGTCACCGCCTTGGTAGGCCATCACCCCACCAACAAGCTGATAGGCCGCGGGCCCATCCCCCACCGAAAAAACTTTCCACCACCAACCATGCGATCAGTGGTCCTATCCGGTATTAGACCCAGTTTCCCGGGCTTATCCCAGAGTGGAGGGCAGGTCACCCACGTGTTACTCACCCGTTCGCCGCTCGTGTACCCCCGAAAGGGCCTTACCGCTCGACTTGCATGTGTTAAGCACGCCGCCAGCGTTCGTCCTGAGCCAGGATCAAACTCTCCAACAAAACCCTGACTTGCAACAAACAACTGGCCACAACACCCGACGGGATCGAATGCTGCAACCAAACAAACAATTTGGCACAAAACGCCAAACCGAATCAAAATAGCTCGACACACTGTTGAGTTCTCAAAAGACACCCGCACCGCACTCACCCACCCCCACACAAGGAAGCAGGATCCTGAAGACGGATCGCCTTGACCCACCAAGACAATCACACCGAGAAACTCGATGAACCACCGGGGGTCGCCGTCCGCGGGGCCTGTTGACCGAACCCCTCAGGGCCCGTTCTGTCCGGCTCACTCGCTGACAGGGAGAAAGTTACGGCACGGTGTCCGGGGCCGTCAAACCGGGGGGTCCCCGGGGCGAACACCAGGCGTCGTCGCAGGTCACCGCGGTGGTCGGAAACGAACTCCTGGTTACCGACACCCTCTCACCGAGCGATACCGGCGATCACCGATCTGTGTGACGCCGACCACGGTCTCTTCGCGATGGGTTGTCCACGTGGTCTTCTCGGTGGTCGGGCCACCATCCGTTCAGGTCTCGAATCGGCCCGTGACCTGCGCTGTCAGGGTGCGGTCGGGGTGCGCCGTCGGGTGGCCGTCCGGT
This sequence comes from Pseudonocardia sp. UM4_GMWB1, assembly GCF_017312155.1. Classification (NCBI taxonomy): domain Bacteria; kingdom Bacillati; phylum Actinomycetota; class Actinomycetes; order Pseudonocardiales; family Pseudonocardiaceae; genus Pseudonocardia; species Pseudonocardia sp. UM4_GMWB1. Next base: position 27,375 of record NZ_QJPN01000001.1, read on the forward strand.
ACCGCCATGGTCCGGTTCCGGCCGTCGGCCGGAACCCCGTCCCGCACGACGGCCCGTAGTCACGGTGCAGGTGCCCCGCTTCCGGCCCACCGTCGGATCCGACCCGTCCTCCGCCGTCGCGAGGCAGGACGTCCACAGCGGAGCGCCGGGGACGGCCTGGGCGATCGCCGGGACGGTCCTCTCGCGGGCGACCACGGAGCGGCCTCGGCCCCTCCGATCCCGGGACGCGTGGGGCTCGGCCGCGTCGCTCCGGCCCCCCACCGTCCCGGGTGGAGGGGGCTCCGTCCCGCCGTTCCGGCTCCCGGAGCCCCACCACGGACGGCGGGTGTTCCCCCGGATCAGCGCTCGACGGGCCGGACCACTCACCGATTTCTTGTCACGGGGACATGACGACGGCCCGTCTGACCTGCGGGGACGACCGATGGTGGTGTCCGGGCCCACGTCGTCACCGCATCAGGGGGGTATCCGTGCCCGTTCCGGCGCGTTGGTCCGTCGAGTGCTCCTCGTCGGGTCCTGCAGCGCGTCGGGGGCGAATGCGCGACGCGATCCGACGAGGAGCACTCCCTTCACCCCTCTTCCACGCGCGGCGACACCGGTCGGTGTCGCCGCGCGTACGGGCTCACGGAGCGGCGGGAGCGGCTGGCGCCGCGGGAGCGGCGGACGACCCCGGGGCCGCGGGGGCAGCAGGGGCCGCGGGAGCGGCGCCGCCCTGGCGCGGAGCCGTGACACCCGGAGCCGTCGCACCCGGGGCCGTCGCACCCGGGGCGGCCGGGGCGGCGCCCGGAGCGGGCGGCGTCGGGGCCCCGGCCGGCGGCGCGGGCGGAGTCGCGCCGTCACGACCCGGCCCACCGGCCGGACCGCACGCACCAGGACCGGCACCGTGGGGGCCGCGGCCCGGACCACCGGTCTCACCACCGGGACCACCGGAGCCGTCGGGTCCACCGGGTCCGCCGGGGCCGCGGCCGTCGGCGGCGACCGCCGTGCGGGCGGGGCCGTCGCCCGGCCCGGCGAACGCGGTCCCGACGATCAGACCGCTCGCGGTGGCCCCGACGACCAGGCCGATCACGCCGGCCGCGACCGCGGGCAGCGCGGACCGGCGTCGCAGGGCGGCGAACCGGCGTCGTCGCGGAGGGTCACCCGCGTCGGAGGCGGCGGCCACCGTCCCCCCGCCGTGCACGCCGTCCCGGACGTGCGGTGTCGGGGTGTGGGCGGTGGGGGTCTCGTCGGCGGGGACCGGGGGCTGCCGGTCGGTGGGGCGGTCGTCGTCGTCGCGCGGGGTGCGGTTCTCGTCGTTCATGGTTCTCCTCGGACGGTGCCGTGCCCGGAAGAGGGCAGCGGCGGGTCGCGGACCGCCGGACGGCGGACCGCTGGGGGTCGGGTGGGATCAGCCGGCGGGAGGCCGCGCGGCGTCGACGACGTCGCGGGCGGCGGACGTCGTCGCGGGCAGCAGCTCCGACACCGAGTCGACGATCCGGCTGCCGCCCAGTGACTGCGCGAGCGTCGTCACGGGGGCGAGCGCCTCGGCGCTCACGACCGCGGGGACCACCCACGAGACCAGCCAGATCACCAGCAGTGCGGTCACGGCACCGGTGACGGCGCCGACGATGCGGTCCAGGAAGGACAACCTGCCGCGGGCGAGCACCCGGCTGACCAGTCCGCCGAGGAACCCGCCGACCAGCGAGCCCAGCAGCAGACCGGCGATCACCCCGACCAGGCCCCACAACCAGGCCGAGTCGGGGGTGTCGCCGTAGCGGGCCAGGTTCGAGCCCCAGGCCGCGCCGACGCCGGCACCGACCACGAGACCGAGCAGGCGCCCGGCCCGGGCCACGCCGCCGAGCCGGCGGAACCCGCCGATCGCGGCGGCCACCACGATGATCAGGACGATCACGTCGAGCAGGGTCATCTCTTCCTCTCCGCGCCGCGGGCCGGGCGGCCCGTCGTCTCGGTGTCTGCCACGACAGTGCCCGCGGTACCTGAGACGGACCTGAAACCGGCGGGTCCTTCAGGTCCCCCTCAGCCTCGCGGCGCACCCTTGTGCCGTGAGCACACGCCAGGACGACGACAGCCGCGGCCCCACGACCCGGGTCCTGGTGCTCGAGGACTCCGACGCCATCCGCGAGTCCGTCGTGGACGCGCTGGCCGATGCCGGGCACGTGACCGAGGGCGTCGTCGACGGCGTCGCGTTCGAGGAGCGGCTCGCCGCGTTCCGGCCGGACCTCGTCGTCCTGGACGTGATGCTCCCCGGCGGGCGCGACGGGTTCGAGCTGATCGACGTCGTGCGTGGGCACGGGGACGCCGGGATCGTCATGCTCACCGCGCGCGACGCGCTGGCCGACCGGCTCCGCGGGCTCGACTCGGGCGCCGACGACTACGTCCTCAAGCCCTTCGCGCTCGACGAGCTCGTGGCCCGGGTCGCGGCGGTGCTGCGCCGCCGGGGCAGGCTGCCGTCCGCGGTGCAGGTGGGCGACCTCGTCCTCGACCCCGACGCCGCCGTCGCCTCCCGCGGGGGGACGGTGCTGGAGCTGTCCGCGACCGAGCTGCGGCTGCTCACCTACCTCGCCGAGCAGCGCGGACGCACCGTGTCCAAGGCGCAGATCCTGCGCTCGGTCTGGGGCTACGACGCCTACGACCCCAACCTCGTCGAGGTCCACGTGTCGGCGCTGCGCCGCAAGCTGGAGGCACACGGTCCGCGGTTGCTGCACACCGTGCGGGGCCTCGGCTACTCGCTGCGCGGGCCGTCGTGAGCTCGGCCGCGCAGGCCCGCACCGCCACCCCGTCGCTGCGCCGCCGGGTCACCGCGGCGGTGCTCGGGGTGGTGGCGGTGCTGCTGGTCCTGGTGGTGGTGCTCGTCGACGTCCTGCTCGGGGCCCGCCTGGAGTCCGATCTCGACTCCCGGCTGCGGGACCGTGTGGTGCAGGCCCAGCAGCTGATCGCGGCGGGAGCCACCCCGGAGGAGCTGGTCACCGGGCTGTCCGGCCAGCAGATCCGGATCAAGGTGAGCACCGCCGACGGGGAGGTCATGGGCGACCCCGGACTGAACGCGCCCGGTACCCCACCGCCGGCCGGCCGGCCGGACCGCGGCCCCGGTGGTGACCGCACCGACGACCCGAGCAGGCCGCCGTCCGCCCCGGTCCCGGCCGGACGGCCACCCGTCCCGCCGGACACCGGCAGCCGCACCGTGACCCTCGACGCCGGTGGCGGGGCGACGGTCGAGCTCGTCGCCGACGCCTCCGACGTCGCCCAGGTCCGCAACGGTCTGCGCGCGGTGCTGGCCGGATCGGTGCTGCTGACCCTGCTCGTCGCGCTCGGTGCGGTGTCGTTCGTCGTGCGGACGGCGCTGCGCCCGCTGGACCGGATGACCGCGCTCGCCGGGCGGATCACCGCGGGCGAGCGCGACGCGCGGCTCCGGCCCGATCGCCCGCACACCGACCTCGGTACCGCGGCGGCGGCGATGGACGGCATGCTCGACGCCCTCACCGACGCCGAGCGGCGCTCCCGGGAGGAGGCCGAGCGGACCCGGGTGTTCCTGGCCGACGCCGCGCACGAGCTGCGGACACCGCTGTCCGGGATCACCGCCGTCGCCGAGACGCTGGAGCGGTCCGGGCCCGACGCCGACCCCGCCCGCCGCACCCGGCGCCTGGAGCTGCTGCTCGGCGAGACGCGCCGGGCCGGGCGGCTGGTCACCGACATGCTCGACCTGGCCCGCATCGACGGCGGCACCGCGGTGGCGCCACGGGAGGTCGACGTCGCCGGGATCGCGCGCGCCGAGACCCGGCGGGCCGCGGTGCTCGCGCCAGGGCTGACCGTCGACGGCCACGGGGAGCCCGCCGCGGTGCGCGCCGACCCGCAGGCGGTGTCGCGCATCCTCGCCAACCTGCTGGACAACGCCCGCCGGCACACCCCCGACGGCGGGCGGATCGAGGTCGTCACCCGGACCGACCGGGCGGCCGGGACCGTGTCGGTCTCGGTGCGCAACACCGGCACCCCGATCGCCGACGGCGACCGCGAGCGCGTCTTCGACCGGCTCGTCCGGCTCCAGGACGCCCGCGACCGGGACAGCGGCGGCGCCGGGCTCGGCCTCGCGATCGCCCGCGGCCTGGCCCGCGCGCACGGTGGCGACCTCACCTGCCCACCCGACGACGACGGCGCGACCTTCGTCCTCACCCTGCCCGTGACGGGCCCCGACGGCCCCGGCGGACTACCGTCGTGACGTCACGCAACCGTCAGTCCGACCCCGTCCGATCCGGGAGGCCGCGGTGACCGAGGAACCGCGGATCCCCCGGGGTCTGGTGATCGCGTCGAGCCTGGCCTGGCGCGGTCTTCTCGTCGCGACCGCCGTCGCCGTCGTGCTGTGGCTGATCGCGCAGCTCGCGGTGCTGGTCGTGCCGGTGGTTCTCGCGCTGATCCTGGCCGCGCTGCTCGCACCGGTGGCCCGGATCGTGAACCGGGTCCCGCTGGTTCCCCGCGGTCTGGCGACGGGTGTCGTCGTCGCGGGCGGGCTGGCGGTGGCGGTCGGGGTGCTGTGGTGGGCGGTCGCGGCGTTCCTCGACGGGCTGCCGAGCCTGTCGGCGAGCATCGGGGAGACGGTCGTCGCGCTGCGGGACCGGCTGGCCGGGCCGCCGTTCCGGCTCGACGACACCCAGCTCTCGGCCGTCTTCCAGTCGCTGCTCGACACCTTGGCGCGCAACCAGGCCGCGCTGGCGAACAACGTGATCGGCGCCCTGGGGACCGCGGGCGAGCTGGCCGCCGAGACCCTGCTGATGCTGTTCGTGTTGATCTTCCTGATCCACGACGGTGCGCGTATCTGGCGGTTCGTCCTCGGCGCGGTCCCGCAGCACGTACGGCGGAGGGCCGACGTCGCGGGCCGGCGGGCGTTCGCGTCGCTGGTCGGCTACACCCGGGCGACGGTCGTCGTGGCCGCCGTCGACGCGGTGACCGCGGCGGTCGGCCTGTGGGTGATCGGGGTTCCGCTGGTCGTCCCGTTGGCCACGCTGATCTTCTGCGGCGCGTTCGTCCCGACCGTCGGCGCCGTCGTCACCGGGATCGTGGCGGTGCTCGTCGCGCTCGCCTCCGGGGGCTGGGTGGACGCGCTGCTCGTGATCGGCCTGCTCCTGATCGTGCAGAACGTCGAGGGCTACATCCTGCAGCCGCTGTTGCTGGGCCGGTCGGTACGGCTGCACCCGCTCGCGGTGGTGCTGCCGATCAGCGCCGGGCTGATCGTCGGCGGGGTGCCCGGGGCACTGCTCGCGGTGCCGCTGGTCACCCTCGCCGACGCCGGTGTCCGCTCACTGCGCCGGCCCGGCGACGGGACGCTGCGCGACGCGGGCACCGTCGACCCGCTGGACCCGCGTTCGGCGCGGCCGCTGCGCGGCGAGGGCCCCGGGCCCGTCGCGCTCCCCGGTCCCGTCTGATCCGCAACCCGGATCCGGGTTTCGAGACACGGCACACCTTCGCAGGTCAGCGCGGTTTGTCCGGGAAGGCGATCGGCTATCCCCGGAGTGCCTCGCTCGACGAACGGAGGACGACGTCATGTCATCGATCGGGTCCGACGCACGCCGGCTGAACGGGTTGCACCGGATCAGCAGCCTGCTCGTCGGGATCATGCTCCTGGTGTTCGGGGTGCTGGGCTTCACGAACAACCTCGACTTCTTCTCCACCACCGGGTCGCCGGTGCTGGGGCTGTCCACGAACCTGCTGCTGTCGACCGTGTCGGTGGTCGTCGGCGCGGTGCTGGTCGGCGCCGCCGTCCGGGGCGGCCGGTTCGCCTCGACGGTCAGTGTGACCGTCGGCGCGCTGTTCCTGCTGTCCGGTGTGGTCAACGTGCTGCTCATCGGCACGCCGTACAACCTGCTGGCGTTCCGGATGCCGAACGTCGTGTTCAGCCTGCTCGTGGGCCTGGTGATGCTGGTCCTCGGCGCGTACGGGCGGTTCAGCGGCCGGCTGCCGTCGGACAACCCCTACGCGGCGGAGCAGAAGCACGTCGTCGACGCCGAGGGTGGCGACGACCGCGACCAGCGGCTGCCCGCCGGCGCCGCCGACATCGCCGCGGCCCGCTCCCTGGCCGACACCGAGCGGCTCGTCGCGAACGGTGGCGGGACCGAGGAGCAGCGCCGCATGCTCGCCGAGGTCGATGCCATCCGCGACACCGGTGAGCGCCGCGACGCGTGGAGGGCCCGCACCGAGCGCGGCGGCGCACCGGCGTGACCGGCCGCCGCACGGCACCGGGCCGGGACACCGCACCGGTGCCGCCCGGCGTCGCGCCCGAGCCGGTCACCCCGGACCCGCCCGCCCCGGTCCGGCACCCGCTGCTGCACCAGTACTGGGCCGACGTGGTGTTCCTGCACTGGCGGGCCGACCCCGCCGCGGTGGCGCCGCTGCTGCCGCCCCGCACCCGTCCGGACACCCACGACGGCGTCACCTGGGTCGGGCTCGTCCACTTCCGGATGCGGCGGCTGAGCTTCGGCCCGCTGCCCGGCCTGCCCTGGCTCGGCAGCTTCGCCGAGACCAACGTCCGGCTGTACTCGGTGGACGACGAGGGTCGCCGGGGCGTGGTGTTCCGTTCGCTCGACGCCGACCGGATGCTGCCCGTGCTCGCCGCGCGGGGTGTCGCGGCCCTGCCCTACGACTGGTCGCCGTCGACGGTGTCCGGGCGGGTCGCCGAGGGCGAGGAGATCGCCTATTCCTGCACACGCCGCTTCCCGGGCCCGCGCGGTGTCTCCGCACGGACCCGGGTCCGCACCGGCGCCCCGCTGGCCGTCCCCGGGGAACTCGAGCACTTCCTCACCGCACGCTGGGCGCTGCACACCCGGCGTCCGCTGGGCACCGTCCGCTGGCGCAACGACCACCCGCGCTGGCCGCTCCACCACGCCGAGCTGCTCGACCTCGACGAGAACCTGGTCGCGGCGGCCGGTGCCGCGCCGTCGTCGGGCCCCCCGGACAGCGTCCTCGCCTCGCCCGGTCTGCCCGTCCGGTTCGGCGGCTGGCGCCGGGTCTGCGAGCACCGGTGAGGGGCACGCATCGCCGCCCCCGCGCCGCGCGCCCCGGATGAGGGCCTGTCGCCTACGCGGTACGGTAGGGCGTTCCGCGCCCCGGCCTCCCCGGGCGCCGACGACCGGCCCGCCAGGGGCCAGGAGCTGATGTGACCGAACTGGAGCCGACGACCGGCGACGCGACCGTGCTACCGGACGCGACGCCCGTGGTCGACCGGCGCTGGGCCGATGCGCCGTGCGCCGCGCTCACCGTCGGCGCCGACGGCACCGTGCTGCAGGCAAACGGAGCAGCACGCGCGCTGCTCCCCCGGGCCCGTACCGGGGATCTGCTGTCCCGGGTCGCCCCGTGGCTGGCCACCGCGGGTGGCGCCGACCGCGGCGTCCCCACCGCGTTCTCCGACATCGTCGACGGTCGCGCGCTGGAGGCCCAGCCCGTCCGGCACGAGGACGGCTCGGTCACCTGGTGGCTGATCGACGTCACCGACGTCCGGTCCATCCGCGACGAGCTGCACCTGGAGCAGGCCCGCGCCGCTTTCCTGTCCGAGGCCTCGGCCGCGCTCCTGGGCTCGCTGAACCTGGGTCGCTGCATGGAGGTCACCGCCCAGCTCGCCGTGAGCAGACTGGCCGACGGGGCGCTCGTGATGACCCCGGGCACCCGCGGGCAGTTCCAGGTCGTCGACGCCGTCACCGACGGCCCCGTCCGGCACCGGACACTGCGCATCGACCCGGACGAGGTCCCCGGCCTGGCCGAGGCCCTGCAGGGCTTCCCGCCGGTCCCGTCGCGCTGGATCGACCCCGCCGTCGCCCCCGCCTGGGTGACGCCGGACGGGTTCGGCGAGGTCGGCTCGATCGTCGTCACCCCGCTGCCGGGGCACGGCATCCCGGCCGGCGCCATCGTGCTCCTGCGCCGCGCCGACACCGGGCCGTTCAGCGAGGGTGAGGAGGCGACCGCCCGCGAGTTCGCCGCCCGGTCCGGTCTCGCGATGTCCGCGGCCCGCATGTTCGCCCAGCAGGCCTCGATCACCGAGACCCTGATGCGCGACCTGCTGCCGCCGTCGCTGCAGCACGTCTCCGGGGTCGAGTTCGCCGGCGGCTACCGGCCCGCGCAGGACTCCGAGCGGGTCGGCGGCGACTTCTACGACGTCCACCCCGGCGCGGAGGGCTCCGACGAGACCCTCGCCGTGCTCGGGGACGTGTGCGGTAAGGGCCTCGAGGCCGCCGTGCTCACCGGCAAGATCCGCAGCGCGGTGCACGCGCTGCTGCCGATGGCCGACGACCACCTGCGGCTGCTGCACCTGCTCAACAACGCGCTGCTCTCCGACGACCACGCCCGCTTCGTGACGCTGGTGCTGGCGTCGGTGTCGCGCAGCGGGGCCGACGTGCGCCTGCGGATCACCTGCGCCGGCCATCCGCCGCCGCTGATCATCCGCGCCGACGGCCGCGTCGAGGAGGCCGCGACGCTCGGCACGCTGATCGGGGCGCTGCCCGAGATCCACGCGTCGACCTGGGAGACCCGGCTCGGGCCCGGCGAGACCTGCCTGATGTTCACCGACGGCATCACCGAGGCCCAGGGCGGCCCGCTCGGGCGCGACCAGTTCGGCGAGGAACGCCTGCGCCGCGCGGCCGCCGAGTGCGCCGGGATGCCGGCCGAGGCCGTCGTCGAACGGGTGCAGATGCTCGCCACCGAGTGGGTGGGGCGCAACTTCCACGACGACATGGCCGTCCTCGCGGTCACCGCTCCGCGCGGCCGGCACCTCACCGCGGTGGGTGGTTCGGGCCGGGGCAGGTACACCGCATGACGGCCGGGCGCTACACCGACCTCCTCTGGGGCGCGGTGCTGCGCGGCGACGAGTACAGCGCGGTCGACGTCGTCGTCGACGCGCTGCGGGACGGCCTGGAGCCGGAGGCCGTGCTGCTCGAGGTGATCGGCGCGGTGCAGCAGCGGGTCGGGCTCGAGTGGGCGGCCAACCGCCTCTCCGTCGCCCAGGAGCACGCCGCGACCGCGATCAACGAGCGCGTGATCAGCACGCTGTCGCTGACCAGCGGGCGGCACGGCGGAGGGCGCGGGCGGGTGACCGTGGCCTGCGTCGACGGCGAGTGGCACGCGCTGCCCGCCCGGCTGCTGGCCGAGGTGCTGCGGCTGCGCGGGTTCACCGTCGACTACCTGGGCGCGCAGGTCCCCGCGGCGCACCTGGTCACCCACCTGCACCGGACCGGCCCGGACGCGGTGGCGCTGTCGTCGTCGATCGCGACCCGGCTGCCGACCGCGCACGCGACGATCACGGCCTGCCAGGCCGCGGGTGTCCCGGTGATCGTCGGCGGCCGGGCGTTCGGCACGGACGGCCGCTACGCCCGCCTGCTCGGCGCCGACGCCTGGGCCCCGGACGCGCGGACCGCCGCCGAGACCCTCGCCGACGGGCTGCCCGCCCCGGCGCACCCGCACGCCCAGCCGATGGACGACCTGCCGCACCTGGCCGACCAGGAGTACACGCTGGTCACCCGCAGTGCCCCGCGGCTGGTCGCCACGGTGCTGGACCGCCTGCCCGAGCGTGTCCCGGCGATGGCCGGATACGACGACGACCAGCGCCGGCACACCGCCGAGGACGTCCGGCACATCGTCGACTTCCTGTCCGTGGCGCTCTACACCGGTGACGCGGAGCTGTTCGAGCAGTTCCTCGGCTGGACCGCCGAGGTGCTCGAGGCCCGGTCGGTGCCGGTGGCCGTCCTGCGGCCCGTCCTGGATCTGCTCGGCGACGAGCTGCGCGACTTCACCCGGGCGTCGGAGCTGCTGCGGCGCGCGACCACGTCCCCGGCGCTCACCGGAGGCGCGGGCACCCCCGTCCCGGCCGGCGCCGTCACCGAGGGCGCCGACTCCACGACACTGCACCGAACCGGAAGGCCCGCATGAGCGACCCGCGAGAGCTGTCCCTCACCTGGACCAGCCCCGCGCCGGACCTCGCGACGGTCGCGCCGGCCGGTGACCTCGACTACGCCACCTCCGACGCGCTCGCCGACGCCGTCGCCGTGCTGCTGACGGACCGGCCCGGCCTGCGTGAACTGCGGATCGACTGCGCCGGGATCGGGTACTGCGACTCCTACGGTCTGTCGTCGCTGCTGATGATCCGCAGGCGGACCCGGGCCGCAGGCGTCGAGCTCCACCTCGACAACCGTGTCGGTGCGCTGGAGCGGCTGCTGCGCGTCACCAACACCCTGGAGCATCTCACCGGAGTCGACGGGCCGGCCCGCGAGCAGCGGCTCGACACCTGAGCCGACCGGCCGCCGCGGTCACCCCCGGTCGCGCAGCGCGGGCAGGTTCGCCTCGATCGTCGCCCGGTCCGGCTCCAGCCACGGCGGCAGCTTCAGCGCGCGGCCGAGTTCGAGCAGCGGCTCGTCGACGGTGAAGCCGGGCTCGTCGGTGGCGATCTCGAACAGCACACCGCCGGGCTCGCGGAAGTAGATCGAGGTGAAGTACTGCCGGTCGAGGATCTCGGTGACCTCCAGGCCGCGGGCCACCAGCTCGGTGCGCCACTGCTGCTGGGTCGCCCGGTCCGCCACCCGGAACGCGATGTGGTGCACCGTGCCGCCGGCCTGCACCCCGTGCCCGTCGACGCCGCCGAGCACGTCCACGGCCGTCGCGGTGTCCCCCGTGGTACGGAAGCGGCTGCGGGCGCCGTCGTCGCCGGCGTGGGTCATGCCGAGGTCGGTGAGCATCCGCTGGGTCGGTTCGAGGTCCGCCTCGGACAGCGTCACCGCGTGCAGGCCGCGTACCGCGTGCTCGGCGGGCACGTTGCCGGCGCCGTCCCAGCCCGAGCGGGTGTCGCCGGGCGCGGCGACGAGGTCGATCACCAGCCCGTCGGGATCGCGCAGAGTCAGGACCTCCTCGGCACCCGACGACGCGTCCCGGGTGCGGGGGTCGTCGGCGTCCACGCCGAGCGCGGCGAGGTGGGTCTGCCACCAGCCCAGCGACTCCGGCGGCACGCCGAACGCCGTGGCGGTCGTCAGGCCGGCGCCCTGGCGGCCGGGCTCGACGTCGGGCCACGGGAAGAACGTGAGGATGGTGGCGGGACGGCCCGCCTCGTCGCCGTAGTAGAGGTGGTGGACCTGGGGCGCGTCGAAGTTCACCGTCCGCTTCACCAGTCGCAGGCCGAGCACGGTGGTGTAGAAGTCCACGTTGCGCTGCGGGTCCCCGGCGATCGCCGTGACGTGGTGCAGCCCGTGCGGGGTGACGGTCGTGCCGGGGGTCATCGCATCGCTCCTCGGTGTGGTTGCTCCCCACCGGCTACCCGTTCCCGGGACCGCCGACGCCGGACATGAAACCCGCCCGACCGGGGTACCCGGGTGTCATGACGACGCCCGAGAAGGACCAGCGCGAGCAGGACGAGCGCACGAGCCACCCGGTCCCGACCGAGCAGAGCGACACCCCGGTCGACGAGACCCCCGACGGCGACGGCGTCCACCTCGACGCCCAGCCCGTCGCGGACGACGACCCGCGCACTGCGGCGTCCTGAACCACGCACCCGTCACGGAAGGACTGCACAGAACCATGGCCACGATCCGTTACACCGTCCCCGGCCTCGAGCGCGGAGACGCCGAGCAGGTCGTCGACATCCTGCAGCACCGTCTGCACGCCCTGAACGACCTCCAGCTCACGCTCAAGCACGTGCACTGGAACGTCGTCGGCCCGAACTTCATCGCGGTGCACGAGATGCTCGACCCGCAGGTCGACGCGGTCCGCGGGTTCGTCGACGACGTCGCCGAGCGCATCGCGACCCTGGGCGGCTCGCCCAACGGCACCCCCGGCGCGCTGGTCAAGGACCGCACCTGGGACGACTACTCGATCGGCCGCGACCAGGCGATCGCCCACCTCGGCGCGCTCGACGTGGTCTACACCGGGGTCATCTCCGACCACCGCACCCAGATCGAGAAGGTCGGCGCGCTCGACCCCGTGACCGAGGACATGCTCATCGCCCAGGCCGGCGAGCTGGAGCAGTACCAGTGGTTCGTCCGGGCGCACCTGGAGAACGCCGACGGCTCGCTGAACACCCAGGGCAAGGCCGGTGAGCAGGGCGCAGCTGACGCCTCCCGCTGACCCTCCTCCACGACGCGACACCGACCCGGGCCCGGTATCCACACGGATACCGGGCCCGGGTCGTGTCGTGCTCCGGACCGGCCGTGACCGAATCGTTCTCCTCGAGCCCAGGGACGGCCGCCCCGGGCATCCGCCCTGCTCACACCGCGGAGCGACTGCGGGACGGCGTCGACGACCCCGTCTTCCGGCCTCGGATGTCCTGCCCCGTGCGGCCACTCGACCTACAGTCGCGTGCCGGACATTCCACCCGAATCGACGCGTAAACCCCCAACCGGAGGTACACGGTGATCGCCCGCTATCTCAGGGAGCACACGAGCCCTCCCGTCTTCGTGTCATCGGCGGTGCTCGCACTCGCCTTCGTACTGTGGGGCGCAGTCGCCCCCGCCTCGCTCGGCTCCGTCGCCGACTCCGTGAACTCGGTCGTGACCGGCAACCTCGGCTGGCTCTACATCTTCACCGCGAGCGCCTTCGTCGTGTTCGTCGTCGTGCTCATGGCCTCGCGCTTCGGCCGGGTCAAACTCGGGCCGTCGGACTCGACGCCGGAGTACAAGACCGTCTCGTGGTTCGCGATGCTGTTCACGGCGGGCATGGGCATCGGACTGGTCTTCTACGCCGTCGCCGAACCGCTGACGCATTTCACGAGTCCCCCGACCGGCGAGGCCGGGACGGCGGAGGCGGCGGAGAACGCCATGCTCTACACCTTCTATCACTGGGGCCTGCACCCGTGGGCGATCTACATCGTCCTCGGGCTCTCGCTGGGCTACTTCTCCTTCCGCAAGGGATTGCCGCTCCGCCCGGCCGCGGCGCTCTACCCGCTGATCGGGCATCGCATCAACTCCTGGCCGGGCTACCTGGTCGACGTCGTCGCGGTGTTCGGCACGCTGTTCGGACTCGCGACCTCGCTGGGGATCGGGGCGCAGCAGGTCGGCGCGGGGCTGGAGACCCTGTTCGGGCTGGAGAACAGCACGCCGCTGCAGGTCGTGCTGATCCTGCTCATCACCTCGGTCGCGGCCGTGTCGGTCCTGCTGGGGATCGACAAGGGCATCCGGAACCTGTCGCTGATCAACCTGTGGCTGGCGCTGGCGCTGATGCTGTTCGTGTTCTTCTTCGGACCCACCCGGGACCTGCTGAACTCGACGGCGGCCAACGTGGGCACCTACGTCCAGCAACTGCCGGGGTTGAGCTTCCAGACCTTCCCCGGTGACGCCGACGCCCAGAGCTGGCAGTCCGGTTGGACGCTGTTCTACTGGGGGTGGTGGATCTCGTGGTCGCCGTTCGTCGGCATGTTCCTGGCCCGCATCTCCTACGGCCGCACGATCCGCCAGTTCGTCGCCGGTGCACTGTTCGCCCCGGTCGGCGCGTCCATGGTGTGGATGACGGTCTTCGGCGACACCGCCCTGGACATCCTGCGGGCCGACCCGGCGAACCCGCTGGCGGGCGCCCCGGACTCGCCGGAGACCTCGATGTTCCTGCTCCTGCAGCAGCTGCCGGTCCCGGAGATCCTCACCCTGCTCGCGTCGGTGCTGTCGATCGTGGTGGTGGTGCTGTTCTTCGCGACATCGTCGGACTCGGGTTCCCTCGTGATCGACATCCTGACCAACGGAGGAGACCCGAACCCCCGTTGGCAGCAGCGCCTGTTCTGGGCCGTACTCGAAGGCGTCATCGCCGCCGTACTGCTCGGGGCCGGGGCGGCCGCGGGCGCGGATGCGCTCTCCGCCCTGCAGACCGCCTCCATCCTCGCCGGGTTGCCGCTGTGCATCGTGCTGATCCTCATGGCTGTCGGTCTCATGAGGGGCCTGCGCAGTGAGCGGTTCGTCGTCGCGCTGCCGGTCGAGGCATCGCCAGCTCTGGCTCTGAGGAGCAGCACCGCACGAACGGACGACCTCACGACCGAGCGGGCGGAGGTCGACGGCGGCCGGGCCACCATCGACCCCAACGGGGCCCTCTACTCCGAGACCGCGGTCGCCACCATGGCGACCTCGGACGAGGTCGAGCCGGACTCCGGCGACGACGTCCTCGACCACGCGGGGGACGTCGCGCTCGAGCGGCGCCAGGGCTCGACCTGACGGATCCCGGGGCCCGGACACCCGGGCCCCGGGACCTCACGGGTGCCCGTGCTCGTCGCCGCCCACCCACAGGGCCGTCGCGAGCGCCGGGCCCCACTCGTGCTCGGCCTCGCCCGGGGCGGGGTGTGCCTGCTCGCGGGAGCGGCGCAGCCGCACCACGAACGGCCCCTCGAAGGGCTTGCGGGTCAGCAGGTCCACCCGGTCGCCGAGCCGGACGTCGTGCGCGTCGAGGAAACGGAGCACCTCGGGGTCGGTGTCGTCGACGCGTACCAGGGTGCCACCCTCGCCGTAGCGCAGGTCCGGCAGCCGGCGGGCGTGGACCACGGGCATCGTGCCGTCCCGGGCCGGGATGGGGTCGCCGTGCGGGTCGAACCGCGGGTGCCCGAGTCGGGTGTCGATCCGGTCGAGCAGCCGGTCGGAGACGGCGTGCTCGAGCGCCTCGGCCTCCTCGTGCACCTCGTCCCACGCCAGGTCCAGCTCGGTGACCAGGAACATCTCCAGCAGCCGGTGCCTGCGCACCACGGCGAGCGCGGACACCCGCCCGGCGGCGGTGAGCGTGATCCCGGCGTAGCGGGCGTGGTCGACCAGTCCGGCGTCGACGAGCTTGCGCACCATCCCCGACGCCGACGGCGACGAGACCCGCAGCCGCTCGGCCAGCGCGGAGACCCCGACCGACCCCTCCCACCGCTCCGAGAGCAGGAAGATGGTCTTCAGGTAGTTCTCCACGGACTCCGAGAGGCGCTCCGCGCTCATGCCCACCACGGTATCCCGGCGACGGCGGCTCAGGCGGTCCCGGCCGCGCAGAGCCGGGCCAGGAGGGCGGGGTCGACCGGCGAGCCGAGGGCACCGCTCAGGGTGAGCCCGTTGACCGCGGCGGTCAGCAGCGCACGCCGGTCGGCGTCGTCGGGCAGGAGCCGGGCGGCGGCCGCGGCGAGCGCGACGTCCCAGCGGTCCAGCTCACCGCGTAGGTCCGGGCGCCGCGCGGCCAGCAGGAACAGCTCGTACTCGGCGATCGCGGTGACCCGTTCCTGACGGACGCAGTCCTCGACCAGCGCGACGAGGTCGCCCGGGACGGTGACCGCGTCGAGCCGGGCGATCCAGCGGTCGTTGACCGCGGTGAGCGTCGCGACCAGCAGCGCGTCGACACTGGGGTGGTAGTAGAAGACCGCGCTGGGCGGCACGCCGGCCTCCGCGGCGACCGCGCGCTGGCTGACCGCGGCGACCCCGCCGGCGCCGACCAGCCGCAGCGTGGCCCCGACCAGCTCGCGGCGGCGCCGGTCCCCGCGGCGGCGGCGACCGTCGGCCTCGGAGGTGTCCTGTCCGATCGCATCAGGCATGCGCGGTCGCGCCGCCCAGCTCCAGGGCGAGCACCCCGGCGATGACGAGCGCGATCCCGCCGAGCTGGACCCAGGTCAACGACTCACCGAGGAAGAACACCCCGATCAGCGCGACCAGCGCCACCCCGGCCGCGGCCCAGGTTCCGTAGGCGATCCCGAGCGCCATCCCCCGGCCGAGCGCCTGGGACAGCGACCAGAACGCCAGCCCGTAGCCCACCACCGTGATCATCGACGGCACCAGCCTGCTGAAACCCTGCGAGAACCGCAGCGCCACCGTTCCGGTGACCTCGGCGCCGATCGCGAGCGCGAGCCAACCCCACATCGCCGGACTCCTCCCCCTCTGTCCGCTCCTTGCCATATTGTAGAGCGTTCGCTCAAGTTTCCCGCCACCCGGACGACCGAGCACGAAATGGTTGTCATTGGCTTACGGTGGATCATCGTGACCACGCAGAGCAGTCGGACGACCGCGCCCGGTTCTCCCGCACCCCGCCGTCCCCGCGGCGACGGCTCCGTCGCCGCCGTCGCGACACGACTCGTGGACCTGCGACGACGCCTGGAGCGCACCGACCTGCGCCCCGCCCCGGACACCGACGCCGCGTTCGGCGAGCTCGTCGGACTCTGCTGCTTCCCGCCCGCCGGCTGCACCGAGGGCGTCCTGGCACAGGTCGCCCCGCACTCGGACGCCCTGCGGACCCTCGCCGCGACCGGCGAGGGCCACATGGAGAACCACTGGGCGGGCCGGATCGCCGCCGCCCCCGACCCGCGGGCCGAGCTGGACCGGTTCCCCTACCTGGGCAACTACCACGACCTCGTCCGGCTGGAGCTCGCCGCGCTGACCGCCGTCGGACTGCCCGCGCCGCGGCGCGTCGTCGTGCTCGGGTCGGGGCCCCTGCCGCTGACCGGCCTGGTGCTGGCCACCGGGCACGGCGCGCAGGTGCTGCACGTCGACCGGGACCGGGCGGCCGTCGCCGCGGGGGACGCGGTCACCGCCGCCCTCGGGGCGGACGGGCGGGTCCGCAGCCTGGTCGCCGATCTCGACGACCCGCAGCTGTCCCCCGCGCTCGCCGACGAACTGGGCAGGGCCGACCTCGTGCTCGTCGGGGCCCTGGTCGGTCCGGACGCCGCCACCAAGGCCGCGATCACCGCCCGGCTGACCACCGCGACCGGGCCCGGCACGACCCTGCTCGTGCGGTCCGCCGCCGGGCTGCGGACCCTGCTCTACCCGGAGATCGTCCCAGCCGACCTGCCTGCACTCGACGTACTCCTCGAGGTGCACCCGCGCACCGACGTCGTCAACTCCGTCCTGGTGGCCCGCGCCGCCACGTGAGGTGCGTCGCTACCGCGGTTCGGAGCGCCTCCGGCCGGGCAACCGGACCCCGACGAGGGGCGCAGCGACGCGCCGGAGGACGACGGACCGAGGAGGTCGGGACATGATGCGGACGACGGGCGGGTTCTCCCGGCCCTACACCCCGGTACAGCCGGTCGCGGCGGCGTTCGCCGCGGCGTTCCTGCTGGTCGGAGCCCTGGGCTTCGTCCCGGGCGTGACCTCCGGTGAGCTCGCCGTGCTGCCCGGTGCGGGTACCGCGGCGCTTGCCGGGCTGCTGCCGGTGTCGGTGCTGCAGAACGTGCTGCACCTCGTCATCGGCGTGGCCGGGCTGGCCTCGGCGCGCTCCGGTGCCGCGTCGCGGGTGGTGCTCGTGGCCGGTGGCGCCGTCGCGCTGCTGAGCGCCGCCGTCGCCCTGGACGCCGTGGGCGCGGCCCTGGTGGTCGTCGCCGTCGCGATGGTCGGCTGCGCGACGCTGCTGCGCGGCCGTCCCGTGGTGCGTCCGGGCCGCCGCGGAGCCGCCGCGGCCTGAGACCTGGACGGGGCGTGACCCCCGTGGTCCGATGGCGGTGTGTCCGACACACCGTCCGCCGGGACCCCGGTCACCGGACGACACCCCGACCACGGCCACGAGGCCGAGGTCGGCGACCCGGTGTGCTGGCTGGACCGGCTCTGCCCGGACTGCGGGGCGATGCCCTCGCCCACCGACGACGGCGGGCCGCCGCAGACCTGCTGGCGCTGCGGCGCCGCCGTCACGCCCCCGTCGGGCTTGCGATCGCCTGACGATCGTGCCGGGCCCGACGCCGGGATCGACGGAACCGGCCCGGATCCGGTGGAATCGCCGTCATCATGAGCGAACACGGCCGGACCCGGGTGCTGCTGGTCGACGACGACGTCCGGATCGGGCGCGCGCTCGGCCTCGCCCTGGGCGACGAGGGCGTCGACGTCGACGCGGTCCACACCGGCGAGCAGGCCCTGGTCAGTGCCGCCCGCCCGGGCGTCGACCTCGTGCTGCTGGACCTCATGCTGCCGGGCATCGACGGCCTCACCGTCTGCCGGCGGCTGCGCGAGACCGGTGACCTGCCGATCATCATGGTGACCGCGCGCTCCGACTCCGCCGACGTCATCGCCGGCCTGGAGGCGGGCGCCGACGACTACGTCACCAAGCCCCTGGTGGCCGGGGAGCTGGCCGCCCGCATCCGGGCGCTGCTGCGCCGGCGACGTCCGACTCCGGCGGCACCGCGCCGGATCACCGTCGGCGACGTCGAGCTGCGCCCGGACGAGGGCACCGTGCTCCGCGACGGCGCCCCGGTGCACCTGACCCGCACCGAGTTCCGGCTGTTCGCCGAGCTCGCCGCGGCGGGCGGGCGGATCGTGACCCGCGACGAGCTGCTGTCGCGGGTGTGGGGCTACGAGTACCACGGCGACACCCGGCTGCTGGACGTCCACGTGCGACGGCTGCGGCGCAAGGTCGAGCTCGACCCGGACCGGCCGGTCCTCGTGTTGACCGTGCGCGGCGCCGGGTACAAGGTCGGCGACGCCGGACCGGACGCCGCGCTGCCGGGCGCCGCCCCCGCCTCGGGCCGCGGCGGGTGAGCGGGCGCGGCAGGATGCGGTCCGTGCTGGACCGACTGCCGCTGGGCCGGCTTCCGCTGCGTCACCGGATCGGCGTCGCGTTCGCCGGGGTGTCGCTGGTGGTGACCGGGCTGTTCGCGACGGTCACCTGGAACCTCGCGTCGTACTACCTGGTGGAGCAGCGGGTGGAGAGCGCGACCCGGCAGCTCGCGGTGAACCTCCAGCTCGTCGAGCGGGCGATGGCCGACACCGCCGACGTCGGCGGGCTCGACGACCTGTTGACCGGCCTCGCGGGCACCCCGGACACCACGGTCGCGCTGCGCCGCGACGGCGCCTGGACGACCAGCGGCCGCGAGGTCGAACCCGACCTGCTGCCGGCGGGTGTGCTGGCGCTGGCGGAGAACGGGACCGGGGCGCGGCAGCGGGTGATGGTGGCGGGGATGCCGAGCGTCGTCGTCGCGGCGCCGATGCCGGGCGGCGACGTGTTCGTCGAGGTCTTCCCGATGCAGCGGCTCGACGCCAACCTGAGGTTCCTCAGCGTCGTGCTGTTCACCGGGGTCGCGGTGAGCGCGCTGCTCGGGCTCGCGCTGGGCCAGTGGGCCGGGCGGCGCGCGCTGCTGCCGCTCACCGCCGTGACCCGGGCCGCGGCACGGATCGCCGGGGGTGACCTGACCGCGCGGCTGCCGTCGAGCACCGACGCCGAGCTCGCCCCGCTCGTCGCGACCTTCAACCGGACCGCCGACGACCTGGAGCAGCGGGTGTCGCGCGACGCCCGGTTCGCCGCGGACGTCTCGCACGAGCTGCGGTCGCCGCTGACGACACTGGTGAACGCGGCCGCGGTGCTGACCCGGCGGCGCGACGAGCTCGCACCGACCGCGCGGGAGGCGGTCGAGCTGCTCGACGGCGAGATCCAGCGCTTCCGCCGGATGGTCCTGGACCTGCTGGAGATCTCCCGCAGCGACACCCTGCAGCGCGAGGACGGCGAGCTCGGTGCACTGGTCCACGGTCTCGTCGCGGTCCGCGGCGGGGAGCACGTCCCCGAGGTCGACGCCCCGGAGCCGGTGACCGTGCGGGTCGACCGCCGCCGCCTCGACCAGATCCTGGGCAACCTCCTGGACAACGCCGACGCGCACGGCGGCGGCGCGCGGCGGATCGGCGTCGCGCCCCGGGACCGGTACGCCCGGATCGAGGTCGACGACGCGGGCCCCGGCATCCCGCCCGAACAGCGGCTGGCGGTGTTCGAGCGGTTCGCCCGTGGCACCCTGGCCGGCAGCCGCGGCGACGGCGGCGGCACCGGTCTCGGCCTGTCCCTGGTCGCCGCGCACGTGCGCCGGCACGACGGCCGGGTGTGGGTGGAGGAACGACCCGGCGGCGGGACCCGGGTCGTCGTCGAGCTGCCGGGGGTGGACAGGTGAGGACGCGGCTGTGCACCGCCGTGCTGGGGCTGCTGCTCGTCGCCGGGTGCGGGGTGACCCTCGACGACGAGCCGGAGCCGATCGACCTGCCCAGCGGCACGACCTCCCCCACCCCGACGGTGACGGTGCTCCCACCCCCGACAGCGACTACCGGCGACGGCGGCGCGGGTCCGACGCGCAGCTGATGCAGGTCGTCGCGGCGGGCAGCGCCTCCAGCCGTTCCGGCGCGATCGGTCCGCCGCAGACGGCGCAACGCCCGTAGCCGCCCG
Source organism: Pseudonocardia sp. UM4_GMWB1 (assembly GCF_017312155.1). NCBI lineage: Bacteria > Bacillati > Actinomycetota > Actinomycetes > Pseudonocardiales > Pseudonocardiaceae > Pseudonocardia > Pseudonocardia sp. UM4_GMWB1. The sequence continues at coordinate 47,439 of NZ_QJPN01000001.1, forward strand.
TGGCCAGGCGGTCGGCCGCCCGGTCGAGCTCGTCGCGCTCCTGCTCGGCGGCGGCGAGCAGCCCCTGCAGCTGGGCACGCTGCACCGCGATCGTGACGCCCTCCGGGTCGTGCTCGTCGTCGTGGCTGGTCAGGGCCTGCTGATCGGCGAGCGCGTCGAGCTCGCGGCGCAGCGAGCCGACCCACTCCTGTGCGCGGGCGCGGGCGGCGGCGAGGGTGGTGGGGTCCACCACCCCAGGATGCGCCCCGGCAGACTGCGGTGGTGAGCCTTTTTCGTCCGGTGTCCGGTGTCGGGGTCGTCCTGGAACGCGCCGACGGCACCGTCGCCGTCGGTCACCGGATCACCGCCGGGGAGAGCCCGAGCTGGTCGTTCCCGGGCGGGCACCTGGAGGGCGGGGAGCCGGTCGTCGCCGCGGCGCTGCGCGAGCTCGCCGAGGAGACCGGTGTCGTCGCGGCCTCCGGCACGCTGGTCGCGGTGTGCGTGCGGCTCGACGGCCCGGGCGTCACGTTCGCGGTGCACGTGCCCGCGCCCGCCGGCGCCGTGCTGCGGGTGACCGAGCCGCACGCGACCGACTCCTGGACCTGGACCGACCCGGACGCCCTGCCCGGACCGGTGTTCGCCCACACCGCCGCCGTCCGGCACGCCTGGCGCCGCCCCGGCGTCGCACTCGACGGGTGGGACCTGCACCGCGTCGCGACCTGACGCGGCTACTCGCCGGTGGAGCCGGTGGCGAGCTCGACGACGACGTCCAGGTGGCCGAGGTGGCGGGCGTACTCCTGGACGACGTGCAGCAGGGTCCGTTCGATCGTCGCGGGCGGTGCACCGGCCCAGCGCCCGCTCGGCAACCCCGCGGCTCCGGGCCCCACCGACTCCGCGATCTCGCGGGTACGCAGGCCCTGCGCGGAGAGCGCGGCGACGACGTCGTCCGCGCCGACCCCGGGCGGCAGCGCCCACCGCCCGTCGACGTGGTCGGCCCAGGGGTCCGGGAGGTCGGCGTCGACGAAGCCCCACTCCAGCCAGCGGCGCTCCATGCAGCTCAGGTGGTGCAGCAGCTCCGCGGGAGACCAGCCCGACGGCAGCCGTCCGGTCGTGCAGTCGGCCACCGGCAGCGTGGCGTACCTGGCGAGGACGCGCTCGCGGTAGAAGTCGACGTAGCCGAGCAGCAGCGCGGTCGTCGACGACGCCGGGTCGGACGGCTCGGGGAGCCGGTCGCGGCGCAGGTGCAGCAGCGGGAACGGCCTGCCCTGCCCGTCGCGCCCGGAGCGCCCGGTCCGGACGAAGCCGAGGTGCTCGTAGAACCCGACCGCGCCCGGGTTCTGCTCGTTCACGTCGAGCTCCACCCGCGGCATCCCGGTGGTGGCCGCGGCCAGCAGGGCCGATCCGACGCCCCCGCCGTGCGCGGACGGGTCGACGAACAGCGCCTCCACCCGGTGGCCGTCGGTGCCGACCCAGCCGACCGGGGTGCCGTCGTCGCGCTGCGCGACCAGGACCGTCAGACCCGGCAGGGCCGCCGTGCGGACCTCGGTCTCGATCGCGTCGACGTCGGCCGCGGTGAGGAAGGTGTGCGTGGCCTCGACGGCGCGGCGCCAGATGCGGACCAGCCCGGGGTGGTCGGCGGGGGTGGCCGGGCGGACGGTCGGGAAGCTGCTCACCGGGCCAGGATCGCAGCGGTGTCGACCGGGTTCGCCCGGCACCGGCCGGTGTCCCACCACGGGACGGGTGGGCCGGACCGCGGTCGACACCGGGCCCGGAACCGTCGACGATCGTCCCGTGACCGTCCTGGACGTCCTCCTGCCGCAGCTCGTCGCTGCGCCCGGGGCGCTCGCCGTGCCGGCGGGCGGCGGCCGGGCCCGGGGCACCGACTGACCCCGGCCCGGCTCAGAGCGACCGGAGCGTGCCCATGGCCGCGGTCTCCAGGTCCGCGATCCGTAGCAGCAGCCCTGCGGCCTCGGTCAGGCCGGCCGGGTCCCCGTCGAGCCCGGCGCGCTCGACGAGGCCGGCGACGCGGGTCCAGAGCGTCGCCGACTCGGCGAACAGGTCCCGGCCCCGTTCGACCGCCGCGGCGCGTCCGCCCGGCCCGTCGCCGTCGTCGAGCAGCGGCAGGCAGGCGGTGAGGAAGTCGCGGTAGAGGGTCCGGAACAGTGCCCCGCCGGTACCGGCCCGTTCCATGAGCATCGCCATCTGGGGCAGGTCCCGGGGCGGGTCCTCGACGCGGTCGAGCCAGGACGGGGCGCGCTTCGCCGTCGTCCGGATGCCGCGGTGCCCGATGTTGGCGATCGGCGGGTGCAGGAACGCCTCGGCGCACTCGACGATCGCGGGCGCGATCGCGGGGACGGGGTCGACCGGCTCCCGGAGCGGTCCGAGGGTGAACGAGCGGTGCGGCGCCGACATGGGTCCGCGCGCCGCGCGCGCCCGGGCCAGACTCTCCAGGCTCGTGCTGACCCGGCCGCCCTGCTGCGCGGTGTCGAGGAGGTACGCGGACTCCTCGTCGTAGCCGAGGAGGGCCACGACGTGACCCGCGAAGTGGACCCGGGAGCCGAAGTAGTCCAGGTCGTGGCTGTCGAGCTGCAGCCCGACGGGCACGCCGTCGTCGACGAGGGTGCGCACCTGGTCCCACCCCCGGCGGGCGGACGAGGTCTCCTGGACGCGCAGGTCGAGGCCGAGGCGGCGGGCGAGGGTGCGGGTCAGCTCGAAGGGCTTGACCCGCCCGCCCAGGAACGGCACCGGCTGCCGCTTCGAGTCCCAGTACACGAACGACAGCCCGGAGCCGAGCCCGAACAGCACCGGTTCGGCGAGGTGGACGCCGGCGTGCCCGAGGAGCGCGCCGAGCGCCGTCGTCTCGCAGTGGACGCCTCCCGTGGCCGGGACGCCGGTGGATGCATCACTCATCGGGCACCTGGACCCGCTCGGCGAGCCACGACCTCTCCGCACGCAGCTGGGACAGGGAGAACGAGAAGACGTCGCGCGCCTCCGGCGGGAGGGGCTCCTGCGCCGTGCGGGCGGCGACGACCGCGTCGATGCGGGCGTCGAGGCCGACGAGCCGGGTCCGGAGCGCCTCGTCGACCTCGTGCGCGGGGAGCAGGCCCGCGTGGGCGAGGCCGGCGACGAAGGAGCGGGCGGGGACCCCGGCGTCGGCGAGCAGCTCGCGGACGCCGGCGGCCGCGGTGCGGCGCCCCCGGTCGGTGATGCGCACGACGCGGCGGGCCTTCGGGGAGGGGCGGTCGTCGTCGGCCTCGGCCAGGCCGCGGGCGGTCAGCTTGTCGAGCAGGTAGTAGATCGAGGAGAAGCCGATGTCGGTCCAGCGGCGGACGCCGCGCTGCTCGACGACCTGTTCGATGTCGTAGCCGTGGCGCGGACGCTCGGCCAGGGTCCCGAGGACGACGAGCTCGCCGAGGGTCAGCTCCACGGTTGTATTCTAGCACTGGAATAGCGCTACAGACCGCCCCGCATGCGACCTCCCCCGCGCGAAACACGACGACACCGGCGCGAGACGCCGACGCAACGTGCCGCTCCTAGCGTCTCCGCCTGCTGTATCCAGCCCTGGACACAGCAGATGAGGAGGCTTGTCGATGTCGAGTGCCGTCGACGAGGCGGGGACACCGCCGCTGCGCGAACGCGTCTACGCCGTGCTGCGGGACGACGTCGTCAACGGCGACATCGGCGCCGGCACCCGCCTCACCGAACCGAAGCTCGCCGCGCGGTTCGGCATCTCCCGCACCCCGGTCCGCGAGGCCCTCGGCCGGCTCGTCGCCGACGGCCTCCTGCAGCGCGAGGAGGACTACGGCTACTCGGTCGTCGTCCCCGACCTGGCGGGGGTGCGTGACCTCTGGGAGGTCCGCATCGCGGTCGAGCTGCGCGGGATCGACCGGTGCCGGGAGAACCCGGGCACCGTGCACGACGCCGGAGCGCTCCGGGCGGAGCTGGCCCGCTGGCACCGGATGATCGAGGAGCCGCCCGCGGCCGGCCCGGGCTTCGTGCTGGAGGACGAACGGTTCCACAGCACGCTGCTCGCGGCGTCGGGCAACCCCGAGCTCGTCGCGGTGCTGGCCGACGTGCACCGCCGGATCCGGCGGGTGCGGATGAACGACTACGTGCTCCCCGGCCGCGTCGAGGCGGCCGTGTCCGAGCACGTCGCCGTCGCCGAGGCGGTCCTCGCCGGCCGGCTCGACACCGCGCGCCACCTGCTGCACCAGCACATGGGCGCCTCGCTGGAGATCGTCACCGAACGCGCCGGCCGCGCCCTGCTCGCCACCGACACCCGGGACCGCCGCCGCGGCCCGACCACCCTCGACGTGAGGACCTCATGAGACTCGCCGCGATGAAGCATCCCGCCGTCCTGATCGCGCTCGCCGCGGTCGCCGGGATCGTGTTCGGTCTGGTCGTCGGCGAGTGGGCCGGCAACCTGAAGGTCGTCGGCGACGCCTTCATCCGGCTCGTCCAGATGGCGATCGTGCCGCTGGTCATGACCTCGGTGATCGCGGCCTGCGGGTCGATGACCGGGTCCGGCACCGGCCGGCTCGCACTACGGACATTCGCCTGGATGATCGGTCTGTCGGTCGTGGCCGCGGTGGTCGCGGTGGTGCTCGGACTGCTGTTCCGTCCGGGCGCCGGAATGGTCGCGACGGCCGCGCCGGACGCCGCGCCGCCGCCCGCGGCGGTCCCGGAGAGCTGGCAGGACACGGTCCTGGGCTTCTTCACCACCAACGTCGTCGAGTCGATGGCCGAGGCGGCGATGGTCCCGATCATCCTGTTCTCGCTGCTGTTCGGCGTCGCCCTCAACCGGCACGTCCACGCGACGGGCAACACACTCGTCCTCGACGTCGTCGGGCAGCTGCAGCAGGTCCTGCTCACCCTCATCCGGCTGGTCATGTACGTCGCACCGATCGGGGTCTTCGCACTGCTCGCCGACTTGTCCGGCCGGATCGGCTTCGCCGTGGTCGGGTCGGCGCTGGCCTACCTCGGAACCAACCTGCTGGGCGTCGTCGTGCTCACCGTGCTGTTCGTGGCGATCGTCGCCGCGCGCACCCGGCTCAACCCCGCGCGCCTGCCCCGCACGCTCGCGGAGCAGACCGCCGTCGCGGTCACGACGACGAGCTCGGCCGTCACCTACCCCACCGTCCTGCGCACCACGATCGAGAAGGTCGGCGTGAGCCCGCGGGTCGCCAACTTCACGCTGTCGGTGGGGCTGACCATGGGGTCCTACGGCGCCGTCCTCAACTACACGATCGTCGTGCTGTTCCTCGCCCAGGCCGGCGGCGTCGAGCTGTCGGCCGGGCAGATCGTGTTCGGGATGGTTCTCGCGATCCTGCTCAACATGGGCACCATCACCGTGCCGGGCGGGTTCCCCGTCGTGGCCCTGTTCCTCGCCACCACCCTCGGGCTGCCGCCGGCGGCCGCCGGGCTGCTCATCGCCGTCGACTGGTTCACCGGGATCCTGCGGACGTTCCTCAACGTCAACGCCGACACCCTGGTGGCGATGCTCGTCGCGCACCCCGACGGGGAGATCGACCGGGACGTCTACGACGGTGTGCGCGGCGAGGATCCGGTGGAGACAGCGGTCGGGAGCGGCCCGGGAGGCTGACCCCCGGAACCACGCGTTCGCGAGCCTCGGCAGTCATGTCGGTCAGGGGCCGGACCTGCTCCGCAGTCGGATACCCCCCGGCAGCGACCTCACCCGGGCCGGGACAACGCGGGCAGGCGTGGTCCGGTCCTTCAGGCGCAGCACAGAAGGGTCAGGCCCGATCAAGTCCCATGACGTGAAGCGGGGCCCAGCCTGACGGCTGGGCCCCGCATTCACAGAGACAGATTCTACTGATCCAGATGTCCGGAGGCTTCTCTAATGATCACCCTCCCGCTCGTCTCGATCCTTCGCCGTCCCTCTGGCGTTCAGGCCGTCCAAGTTCGAGTGAGAAGGTAGGTATCGCTCCCGCTCGCGTCAAGCCCCTCTTCCGCAGTCCGTCTCTGCGGTGATCCCGACGCCCTGATCGCAGTCGCCGAGCGGGCGCGCTCCCCGCTGCCCCTGAGGGTTCGCCATCCACTCTCGGACGTCCTCGACCACACGGCCGACCGGCTCCAGGGCGTCTGTACGGCGCCTCGTCGTTGTCGGGGTCGACACGACGTCGCCGCCGAGGCAAGGCCCCGGACGACGGACTCAACAAGGCGACGCCTCGGGGATGAGCAACCGCGTCGAGATGTGCCACGTCAACGACCGAGCCGCCGGGATCGTTCAGGGGTCCATCACGGAGCAGGGCCGGACAGCCTGCCCCGACACCGCGGACGGGCGGGAGGTGTGGTGAGCGAAGCGGCGTGGCCGGCGTGGCCGGCCTGCGCCGCCGCAGGCGGCGCCTTGACGACTCACACGTCCCTGTCCGAAAGATCAGCGACCAGCTCGGTCACGCGAAGATCAGCATGACCCAGGACCGCCATCTCGGGCGGCGGGCTCACCGACCGTCAGACCGCCGACGTCCTGGAGGACATGTTCGCCGAGGACACGAAAACTGTCCCAAAAGCGTACTCTGATCTTGAAGGCGAGCCGGACGCATCGCTCTCACCTGCGGATTGTGTGGGCCCCCGGGGGATCGAACCCCGAACCCGCGGAGACAAGATCCACTACTTCCGGCGATGCTCGACGTTCGCCGATACCCCTCGTGCGCTGCACGGACTCGCTGCCAAGTCTTCCACGGGCGACGGTCCGTCGTCGGTTCTTGCCGTTGAATCCCGGGGGTAGCCCGGGGGCGAGCCTGCTCCCCCGCGCCTTCCGAGTGCCATCCCGTCGACCTGTCGCCAGACCGACCGTGCGGGCGCCCGTGGGCGGCCCTCGACGCAACCGCGCCCGACCATGCCCGGCTCCGCCCACGGGTGTCCGTGCGGTACGCCCTCCGGGAGGTCGGCGGGATGGCACGGTGCCACCATCCCGGAGACCTGCCCGCCCGGCGAGGGCCTTGTAGACATTTGAAGGGAGGGGCGTTGCCTGCCACAACCGTACGTCCAGGGCTTACGATCGCCGGTGTCGCGTGGCCGCCCGGTAATCGAGTTGCTATCGCGTCCAGACTACGACCACAGTAGCCAGGGTGGGTCGGAGAATCGGTGTAGTCGGGCTCGGCGCGCAGGGTCGATACCTGGCCTGGTGGGCAGAACAGCTCGGGTTCGAGGTCGCAGTGGGGTGCGACGTCCGCGATCTCAGATATACTGAGCTGCCCTGCACGGGATTCACTCGAGACTGGACCGATCTGTTATCCATGGGGCTCGATGGAGTGGTCCTTTCCGAGGATTTCGACATGCATGCCCGTCGAGCGATCGCGTTTCTCGATGCGGGCATTCATGTGCTCTCCGAAACTGCAGCCTGTGCCAGTGTGGACGAGGCGCGACAGCTTGTCGCGGCGGCGGACAGCGCACGCGCGACCTACTCGTTCGCCGAGAATTACGTCGCCCTGCCGCATGTACGCATGATCACCGATGCGGTCTCGGCCGGTGAAGTCGGAGACGTCGAGTTAATCGAGAGCGAGTACCTGCACGGCCTGTCCCCCGATGCGCTGCGGGATTTGCTCGGTCCTGACGTTCACTGGCGCAACCGGATATCACCGACCGCGTACTGTACCCACACACTCAGTCCGGTGATCGCCATAACCGGTGGCCAGCCGATTTCGGTGGCAGCGCATGGCATCGGTACGGAGGAACGAGCTACCGCGGTCGTCATGGTCGTGCGGATGTCCACCGGCGCGGTGGCCGTCACCCGCCACGGGTTCCTGCAGGGCGAACCGGACAGCCACTGGAGTTGGGTCTCCGTGCGCGGTTCTCGCGGGCTCGTCGAGTCCCGTCGGATGCAGGGCGAGGACGCGTGGACGATCCGACTCCGGACCGAACCCTGGGCGAACCCGGCGGGCGCAGTCCGTGAGGAGGTGCGCGCGCCGGAGGGCCTCGTCGTCGCGGGCCAGAAGCTCGATCCCGGAGCCGAGGGCACTGTACGGGTCCTACTGGCCTTTCGCGCGACCCTCGATGAAGGTGCCCCGCCGTTGGTGCCAGTCCGTCCGGCCGTCGCAGCCTCCCTGGTCGGAGTCGTCGCCAGCCAGTCGCTGAACGATGGCGGCCGGCCAGTCGCCGTCCCTGAGATCTAGCATCCGGCGCCAGGAGTCAACTTCAGACGAGCAAGTGAACGAGACGCTCGACGACCTCACCAGCTCGTACCAGGTCTGACTGGAAGCCCTCCTACCGGCGGAACCCCGCCCTGGCCGGGACTCCGACCACCCGGTGCACCACTGATCCGGTCGCACCCACTCGCCGACCCATCGCGACACCGTCGTCGTGCTGCGATGGGTCGGCGCGCCCTCCTTCCTGGCTGGCCACGACAATGTGAGCCGCCCTGGCTGACCTCAGGCGTGAGGCTGGCTTGATCTTCGGCTCGGCATCCCAGCCCAGCGTTCGTCGCTTCATACGCCGGCCGGGGCCGCCTCCGTTCACATTCGGTGCATAGCCTTGAGCTTTGCGGCCGTCTCGGTCGCGCGGTAGCCGGCCGGCACACCTTCCACCAGAAGAATTACTGAGCGAGAATTTTCCGCCCGGAGCCGGATAAGCTCCTGGTACGCCACCGATTCATACCACGCTCGAGCGCACCGGGATGACGGGAAGCCGATGATGACGATGTTTGCTCCAAATTGGCCTTCCAGTACCGCAGGCTCAGATCCGTGCACCATCCACTCTCCCTGAAATGGCTGAAATGTGCTCTCGATCTGTTCGATGTAGCTGATCAGGTCTGGGCTCACCTCAACATCGCTCAGCAGCCCTACAGCGTAACACCGAACGCTCGGGTTTGAGCTCATCCCAGGCGCCTCATCCAGAAATTTGCAGACCAAGCTCCAACCAGGTCTTCTGATGACGACATCGAACGCAACGGAGACCCCCAGTGCGATTGAAAATGAAAGTTGTGGCACTTCACATCGACTCTTTCGACAACAGAGCGGCGTGACTCACCGCCACCAGTCTCGCTGCAGTAGAGAGCTAGTTCCCTGTGCGCGCATCCGCAATACTTGTGCACTAGTCCGTCCATTACATCTTTTCCAGTCTTTCACTGAATTCGGATACACGAACAAGCTCTATGGCAGAGGGTGCACACGCCACACCCTCAGCGCTGAGATCTAGCTCTTCCCGCGGCCGCCGGGCCGGAGGACCTCGACTACGCGCTCCGGCACTCGAAAGGCAGGCTGCCCTCCCTAGGGGCGAGCGCGGCGAGTCCGGCAACGGCGAGCAGGAGGCCACCGACGCTGCCACCGAGCTGAGCAATCCCCGCCACCCCGGGATCGGCCGGATAACCGGGGACCCCCACCGCAAGCAGAGTGGCGTAGAGACCCGAGCAGCACACCGCGGAACTACCGACCCAGCCCGCGACAATGGCCGAGCGACTCGGGCGACCGCCTGCGAGGGCGAGTACGCCCACGGTCCCGACCAGACCGAGCGCGGCGAGCGGGAGGTGCGGCAGCGGTGTCGTCACACCGGCGATCGAGTGCACCACAGCGCTGCCAATGGTGACGACCGCGCCACCAACCGCGAGAGGTCTCGCCTGCGCGAGAAGGCCGGGAACCCTGACCGCCCCGAGCCACCGGGAGCGGGCGTGCAGAAAGAACGCGATGGCGAGCATTCCGCCCTGCCAGGCGAAGCTGCCATAGACGAGCGGGCCGACCCAATCAGCCATGGACCCGTCACCTATTGATCCGCCCACCACGGCGGTGATCACTACCGTGGGCAGGATGGTCAGCGCGATCGGGACCAGCAGCCCGGTCCCAGCCCAGCCGGTGAGCAGCAGCATCCAAGCGGGGAGCCGGCGACCCCACGGACGTGTCAGAGCGACGACCACGACGACGAGGAGAACGTCCGCGATCACAGTGATCGCGTTTCCCGCCACCATCGTCGCCCCCTCGACGGCGGACGGGCTCACCATCCCGACGGAGCCGCCCCCGAGCCAGATGAGCTTCAGCACGAGATAGGGAAGTGTTCCTACGGCCGCTGCCCATCCGATCCAGATACGCCGGGATCCCGTCGTCGTCCTCGTAGTCATGACGTCCACCCTCTGTGGTGCGAAGACGTGTGTCCTCCCCCGCCGCAGCGATCCGGGTCCCTCGCGAGAGGGACCGTCGTCCAAGGAGGGGCTCACCGGGGCCGTGGTGGGCGCGCCATCCCGCCGCCCATAGGCCTCGCACGCCACGATGCAGGATGTGATCCACAAGGTGAGCGCAGCGCCGATCCCGGTCACCGCCCGTGCGACTTCAGGGCCGGTCGCGGCGAGGACTGCCAGCCCAGCGAGACCGATCACGAGGAGAGCGGCGCCGGTCAACCGGTACTCCGCCTGGTCCACGACACGCGCCATCGGCAGGAAGTGCAACCCGACCACCAGGCACACCAGGGGAGCGATCAGGCCGGGCGCGGAGAGGGCCACGGCGACCGCGACGACGAACGTGATCGCGACGCCCTGCGTGACGCCGATCGTCCGGTAGCGGGCCCGCCACCGGTGCGGCAGCTGCCGTCGCCGTGCGGCCGGGCGCGTGCGCAGGGCGATGATCGTGCACGTGACCGAGATCGCCACCGAAGCGACGACGGCCGGGAGCGGCGCGGAGAGCGCGGTGGCGCCGGTCAGGGCCCACGGCACGCCGAACAGTGCGGTGACCAGGGCGCCGACGCGTCGCAGCGCCCCGTCGGACGGGCTCGCCTCGCCGGCGGGAGGCTTCGCCCCGGGCGGACGGTCGGTGTACGTCATGTCGGCTCCGGGAGATACAGGACTGTAGCGATGAATGTAAGATACAGGACTGTAGCGATCGAAGGGAGTGGATGTGGTCGCCGGTCCCCGCCGCCGTGGTGCGGCGCTGGTGAAGGCCCTGCACGCCGCCGTGCTCGAGGAACTCGACGACGTCGGGCTCGGCCGGTTGACGATGGACGGCGTCGCGCGGCGGGCCGGGACGGCGCGGACCACGCTCTACCGGCGGTGGGCGAATCCGGGCGAGCTGTTGCTGTCGGCGGTCGGCGACGCCTATCCGGTGGAGGTGCCGTCACCGGTCGGCGGCGACCTGCGGGGGGACCTGATCCGGGCCCTGGAACTGCTGGTGGAGTGGGCCCGGCACCCGACCGCCCGTGCGGTGCAGGCCATTCTCGCCGAGCGGCGGGCGCATCCGGAGCTGGCCGCGCGGCTGGACGAGCTGTTCGACGCGTCCGGCCGGCGCTTCACCGCGACCGTGCTCGACCATTACGTCCGGCTCGGCACCGTCGCCCCCGACACGGTGACCCCGCTGGTCGAGAACGTCGGTGAGGCGATGGTCGTCAAGCACTGGATCGACGTCGGCCGCGAGCCGGACCGGGAGTACCTCGTTCAGGTCGTCGACCAGCTGATCCTGCCCGTACTGGGGAGCCGCTCCGCATGACGCCGCGCCGGTCCCGTTGCCGCGACGGGAGCAGGGGACCGGCCGGAGGCCGCACGCCCCTGATCCCAACTCAGCGGCGCGGCGCCGGAGGCGCCGCCTTGATACCGAATGGAAGGTCTAGACACGGCGAGCGCTGATGCCGTTTGTCGTGTCCCGGCTGATGCTTGACGTTCCGGTCTCACCTGATGCTCGACGTTCGAGCCTGCTGCCCGTAGCTAGACGGTGGCAGCGTCGGCGACGGTGACCCAGGCTTCCGCTCGGTCGGGGTCCGTGCCGCTGGAGAGGGCGATGCTGCGGGCCAGGGCTCGGGCGGTGTCGAGGTGGTCGTCGCTGAGCTTGAGCGCGAGGACAGCGACGTCATAGGCCGCGTCGCCGTTCATCCCGCGCGGGTCGATGAACCACAGCCGACCGCGGCCGTGGAGGACGTTGGGCGATGAGAGGTCGGCGTGGCACAGTCCGGCCGGCATGTCGGCGGCAAGCTCGTCGAGAATCACGATGGCGGCCTCGCGGACTGCGGCAGGCTCAGGGCCGCGATGTGGCGGCTGGTCGTCGGCCGGCGGATCGGTAAGTCGCGCCCGGAGCCACGGCGCGATGCTCGGCACAGGAGGTGCACCGTGTTCATCGGCGAGGGTGCGCAGCATCGTGGCTACATTCGCGAGGTCCCGCGGTCGCGGTTCCTGTTCGGCGAGCGATGTGCCGGGCTCGACCGCGTCCATCGCGGTCCACGTGCTGGTAGCCGTGTTCCGCAGGAGATGGACCGTAGGCGCCAGACCCACCCGCGCGAGCTGGTCCAGTACTGCGGCCTGGTGAACGGCGTCAGGGTCGGGGCTCGACCGCAGGATCAACCGAGCACCGGCGCTGGTCGTGGCCTCCACCACGTGGGCTGACCTGGCAGAGAACCTCACGCCGGTCGGTGTGACCGACAGTGCGGCGCAGACCTCGGCCAACTCGACGGGGAGCGCCTCGGCCCAGACGGGTGCGCGGTCGGGCCATCGCGCGTGTGCGGCGCGGGCGATGTCGGGGTGAAGCGGTGTCACGGACGCAGTGCGGTGACGAGGGTGTGCATGTCGTCGACGACGATCAGGGCGTCCGCATCGGCCAGGCTCTCCGCGCGCTCGGCCTGCTTGGCGTAGCCGATGCACGGCACTCCCGCCGCTGCCCCGGCGAGGGCGTCGGTGATCGAGTCTCCGACGAACACCGCCTCGGTCGGTGCAGCTCGGCTGATGTCCAGCGCCGCGTGGAGGAGTTGTGGGTCGGGCTTCATCTGCTCGGGATGCCCGAAAGGCCGGCCGATGATCTGCGCGACCTGCTCGATGAGGTCGTGCCGGGCCAAATAGGTGCGGATGGCTCGCTCCGAGTTGTTGCTGACAACCAGCACGGTGTGGCCGGTAGCGACGGCGGTGCGGATGAGCTCGTGGGCTCCAGGGGTCGGTTCGGCGACGGTCGCGGCGCGAGTCTCGTGCTCGATGACGTGGGCCTCGACATCACGACCGAACTCGGGCGAATACCGGTACGCGGCTCGCAGCAGAACCAGCGGGTCATCGGTGCGGACCTCGCTGAGGTCGATGCCGCGCACGGTGGCGAACTGGCGTACGGCGGCGGCGACCTCGGGTGCGGGGTGGCCGGCGAACAGGTGCGCGACGGGCCCGTCGAAGTCCAGGAGCAGGACCCGGGCGCCGCGGAGCAGCTCGGCGAGCTGGGTGCGGGTGCCGGTCGGGAGGGTCACTGCGGGTACTCCCGGGTGATGGTGGTCCACACGGAGTCGAACCAAGTGCGAGCCTGGGCGACGTACTGGGGGCCGTTGCTGGTGTCGGCGTCGTCGCCGGTGGAGAAGTGGAACAGGGTGGCGTCCTTGCCCATCGGGTCGAAGATCGGCACGGGCGCCTTGTCGATGGTGACGGTGTGCTCCAGGACGGGGTAGAAGCCGAAGAACGCTTCCTCGTCGTTGATCAGGTAGAGCTTGAACAGCGGTGAGGCGCTGTGGGCCCGGACCTCCGCGGTCGCAGACTTGACCAGACCGAGGTCGGCCAGTTCTTGGACGCCGTCGGTGATGCTGTCCACGGCACGGCGGGTGATCCGGTCGGCGCGCTTGCGGACGGCGGGGTCGTCGGCGGCGGTGTCGGCTCGGCACGGGAGCGCGAGGGGTACACCGGGGTCGGACAGCATGATCCGCACGGCGATGGACTCCGGGCTCAGGCGTCCGGCACGCACCTTGTCCAGGACCTCGGACAAGGTGTTGGCCAGGGTCTCGCCGGAGAACCCGGCGAAGTCGATACGCACGTGCGGGCGCTCGAACGCAGCCTCGATGTGCGGGCGCAGCCCCACCGGTAGCTCGGTCTGGGCGCGGACGAACACCCCGCTCCCCTGGCGGCTGATGAGCAGCCGCTCGGCGTAGAGAGGCCGCAGGGCGGCCTTGACCGTCTCGCGGGCGACGCCGTAGCGCTCGGCCAGGTCGGGCTGTGACGGCAGCTTCTCCCCTGCCTTGAGCTTGCCGAGCTTGATCGCGGCGCGGATCTGGTTGGAGATCTGCTGCGACGGGGTGCGTGGATCCTCCGGGTCCAGGTGCGCGAGGAACTCGGCTGGCGTGCTCATGACCCCACGGTATCGGTCGGCTGACTAGCCCGGCTAGCCATCTTTCTCATTCGTGCTTGACATGGCTAGCCAAGCCGGTCATTCTCAGATGGCTAGCCAAGCTGGTCAGGCGAACGAAGGAGAGAGCAATGAGAGATCTTCCGGTGGTGCTCGACGGCTACAAGCTCACGGTGGTGGAGCCGCCCGCACCCAAGACCCGCCAGGACGCCAACGGCGCGGAAGTACCAGTGACCGACCGGGACGGGGTCACGCAGTTCGTGGTGTCACTGTTCGCGAAGCTCCAGGTCCAGGCGGGCCAGCGGGCGCCGAAGGGTGAGGAGATCAAGGTGACCCTGACGACCGACCCGGGTGAGCGGTTCGGGGAGGACGCCCGGGTCCAGCTCATCGACCCGAAGATCAACCCGTACTCGATCGAGTCCGCGGACGGTCGGACGGTGTCGGGGATCGCGTTCAAGGCGATGGGCCTCAAGCACGCCCACCCCGCTCCCGCGCCGATGCGCCGGGGCAAGGACGACGAGAACCACTCCTGACCGACCTCTGAGTCGTCGGTGTCGCCCGCGGTGATGTGCGGGCAGGCCGCGTGATGTAGCGGCCCAATTCATGCGCCGGAATGGTGTTCCGGCAATTCCCAGTAATTCCGAGACGGGGACACCTATGTCCTCGATCAGGGGTGATCTGCGGTGGTGTGTGGCGAATGCAGCGGTAGCCGGGCGTGCGATGTGTGCGACGGCTACGGCGACTCGACCTGCGGCGTCGAGTGCGGGGCGTGTGGTGGTTCCGGGGCCTGCCCGGGCTGCTTCGGAGACGGCGAGACCAGCAGCCCGACGGCGCTGGCGGAGATGGAGATGACGGCATGAACACGAACACCAGTACCCGCCCCAGGGCGACGACCGGAGTCGGCCGCCTCGTGCGGCGGCTGGAGGTTGAGCGGCGCCGCTGGGCTCGCACCGAGCACCCCGTCGTCGCGACGGAGCAGGCGTGGCGGGCCGGCGTCGCGGAGGGTCTGCGCCTGGCCCAGCTCGCGATCCGAAAGGGGGTCTGACCGTCATGGCGATCAACCTCGGGGCCCGGGATCGGGTTAAGACGCTGCCGAAGGTCAACCGGCGCGCGCTGCGCAAGTACGGGGAGTTCTGGCGGGCATTGCAGCTGGTCGGAGACGCCCTCGCCGAAGCGGACAGGATCGCGGCCAAGGCCACCGACTCGAAGACCAAGCGGTCGGGGAAGGGCGTGTCGGCGAAGGCCGGCGCTCAGGAGCAGCACTGGTCGACCGCGTCGCCGGATGAGATCCGGGCCTCGGCGAAGACCGCGCACGCCTCACTGCGGGTCATGGCCTCGGCGGCCAAGAAGTGGGAGGCCGAGTTGGTCTCCCGCGAGTGGAGGAAGTGATGTCGAAGGCTGTCGATCGCACCGTCGAAGACCTGGATGCCGCGATGCGCGAACTCCGCCGGAGCCTGCACGGGATTCCGTATCGGACCGGCGGGTTCAAGAACACCCACGACAACCTCGCCCGCGACGTCGCCCACCTCACCGTGCACCTCGATTCGGCGCGTGGGGCTCTGCGCGAACAGAAATGACCACCTGGGTGGTGGGGTCGCCCGCTGCACTGATTCTTGGCGGAAACACACAGCGGGCGCCCCTGCTACCCGACACACAATCTCGTGAGGACTGGTAGCAGTGACCAAGCGTAGTAGCTCTGCAACACGCATGAACGGCCCGGCTCGCACTCATGTCGGGCGTGCGTCTCGGCCTCCGGGGCGGGAGTTCCAGGCGTTGGCCTGGACGGCGCGGCATCCTGGGCTCGTCGCCGTCCCGCTCGTCGTCCTCGGCCTCGTGCTCATGCTCGGGCCACTCGTCACCGGTCTCGGGCTCGGCGTCCTGGTCGCCTCGGTGGCGGTCTGGGGCCGGTCGCACCCGGCCAGCTTCGACCGGTTCGCCGCACCGGCGCTGCGGGCCACGTGGCGGCGCTGGACGGTCTACCGGGGTCGTCGGTGGGCGCAGCTCATGTCCGATACCGGGCTGACGAAAGAGCACCGGCAAACCGGGGACCAGCTCGTTCCCCGTGTGCTGCGGGTCCGCTCGTCCTCGGCGTCGATCGACACCGTCTACGTCCGCATGGTCCGCGGGCAGGACGTCGCCTACTGGCAGGAGCGCTCCTCGGTGCTGTGGGAGGCGCTGATCGCCCACCGGGTCGCGATCACCCGCCACCGACCCGGCGTCGTCGCGATCGTCATCGAGTGGGAGCTGCCGTTCACCCGCACGATCCCCGCCCCGGACATCCCGGAGACCACCGAGGACGTGGACTTGGGTGCGGTGGAGATTGGGGACAACGAGCGCGGCGAACCGTTCACTGCTCCCGTGATCGGCGGACACCGTCTGGTCGCCGGCGCCTCCGGAGCAGGCAAGGGCTCCGTCCTGTGGTCCACGTTGCGTGGGGTGGGGCCGTGCATCCGCGACGGGATCGTCCGTGTGTGGATGGTCGACCTCAAGGGTGGGGTAGAGACCGAGCAGGGGGCGCCGCTGTTCCACCGCTACGCCACCTCGATGCCCGCCGCGCTGGAGCTGCTGAACGAGTTCCGGGATGCGATGCGCGACCGGCAGGACGACATGCGCGACCAGAACATCCGCGCCTGCACCCCCTCCACAGGCACGCCGGTGGAGCTGCTGGTCATCGACGAGATGGCCATGCTCACCGCCTACGGCGACCGCACCTCCGTCCGCGACGCCCTGCGCCTCCTCGCCGAGGTGATGACGCAGGGCCGGGCGTCCCTGTTCGCCGTCCACGGCTACCTACAGGAGCCCTCCAAGGACGTCGTGGACGTGCGGGAGCTGTTCACCCAGCGCATCTGCCTCGGCGTCACCGCCGCCTCCCACGTCGACATGGTCCTCGGGGAGGGCGCCCGGGAGCGTGGGGCGCTGGCCGATGAGATCCCCGGCGACGCCCGCCACGCCGGGATCGGCTTCGTCATCGACAAGGGCTCACGCCTCCCGGTCCGGTTCCGGGCCGCGTTCGTCTCCGACGACGACATCACCGAACTGGTCCAGCGCTGCACCCCGCCGCCGGACGCGGACGTGATCGACCTCCACGACAACGACGACGCCGAGCGGGGGGCCGCCTGATGGGCACCACCACCGCATGGGTCCTGCGCACCTGGGCCAAGTTCACCCTGCTCTTCGCGCTCATCGTCGGCGGGACCTGGCTCTACCTGGGGTCAGCGTCGGGTTGGTTCTGGGTCGTCACCGCTGGCGCGGTCGTGGCGGAGTGGTACGTGGTCCGCCAGCTCGCACGCGAGTGGTCCTGGGAAGCCCGCGCCACCTGGTGGTGGTCGGCATGACCACTGAGACGAGCACGGTGCAGGGTGCGTTGTTCGGGGACCCGGTCACCGTCGAGACCACCGACCACGGCCCGGCCGCGACGCAGGACCCGCGTGAGGTCGCCCGCGTCGTCGGCCTGGCCCAGGACCCGGGGCTGTTCGTCATCGAGCGCGCCGGGCTCGTGCTGAGGGCGGACCGGGCCCGGCCCGGCTGCGCCGACGCCCTCGCCCGGCACGACGGGGACACCGTCGCCCAGCTCCTCGACACCGGACACCTCCGACTCGGCGGCGCCCACCACGTCCACCACGCAGGCTCCGAAGGACCGGCCCGCTCGATCCTGGTACCCAAGGCCACCCGGGACATGGTGTCCCGCTGGGACCACCTGCGCCCCGTCCCGGAACCGACGCCGGAGCCTGCGAAGACGCCGCAGTGCTCCACCGGGGTGATCGGCGTCGACGTCGTCGAGCCCGGGAAGGCCCTGGTCTGCCTCGGCACGACCGGGCAGGGCGGGACCGTGCTGCGCGACGGCGGCCGCTACCGGGTCGAGAACGACCACGGCGCACTCGTCGGCCACGCATCGTCCTACCGAGCTGCTGCCCGGCTCCTGGCCCGCTACCACGGCCTCACACCGGGCCCGGTCGAGATCGAGCACGAGCACCGCCTCTACCGCCGCTGACCCCGGCAATCGGCCCGGCCCCGCCGCAGACGAGACCAGCTCCCGGCGGGGCCGGCGCCACCCCACCCACTCACTCGTCCCCCGGAGGGATGCCGTGATGACGGCTGCCACAACCACGCCCGACCAGCACGACCACAACCTGTCCCACCTGCTGCGCTCCGACGGCTTCCAGACCTGGCGCCGCGAGGTCACCGCCATCGGCGGCTGCGCCGCACCGATCCACCTGACCGGCTCCTCGCGGATCTACGACCGTGCCACCGGCACCGTCCTTGCTGAGCGGGAAGGCGACATCCTCGCCCCGTGCGGCAACCGACGCGCGTCGGTGTGCCCGGCCTGCTCGGACCGCTACGCCTCCGACGCCTACCACCTCCTCCGCTCCGGGATGACCGGCGGCAAGGGCGTCCCCGACACCGCCGCCGCCCACCCGCGGCTGTTCGTCACCCTGACCGCGCCCTCATTCGGGCCGGTCCACACCCGCCGAGTCACCGCCCGAGGCCTCGTCATCCCCTGCCGCTGCGGCGACAAGCACCACCGCGACGACCCCCGCGTCGGCTGCGCCCTCGACCCCGACACCCACGACTACGTGGGCGCGGTGCTCTGGCAGGCCCACTCCGGGGTCCTGTGGAACCGGTTCGCCATCCGGCTGCGGCGCCTGCTCGCACAGATCCTCGGCGTCCGGGTCCGCGACTTCCGGGACCACGCCCGGCTGTCCTACGCCAAGGTCGCCGAGTACCAGCGCCGCGGAC
The DNA here is from genome assembly GCF_017312155.1 of Pseudonocardia sp. UM4_GMWB1. Classification (NCBI taxonomy): domain Bacteria; kingdom Bacillati; phylum Actinomycetota; class Actinomycetes; order Pseudonocardiales; family Pseudonocardiaceae; genus Pseudonocardia; species Pseudonocardia sp. UM4_GMWB1. The sequence goes on from NZ_QJPN01000001.1 coordinate 66,167, forward strand.
TGGTCCACTTCCACGCCGTCATCCGCCTCGACGGCCCCGACGGACCCTGGACCGCCCCACCCGCCGGGATCACCGCCGACGCGCTCCACGCCGCTATCCGGGACGCAGCACACGACGTGTCACTGACCGTCGACCGGCCCGACGGCACCCCGCAGACGCTCGCCTGGGGGACGCAGGTCGACATCCGGCCCATCACCAGCACCACCGCGGCCTCGCTGGAGAACGACGACGGCGAGATCACCGACTCAGCCCTGGCCGCCTACGTCGCCAAGTACGCCACCAAAGGCACCGGCAAGTCCGAGGCCACCGACCGGCCCATCCGCGACATCGCCCACCTCGACCACCTCGACATCACCCCGCACCACCGCAGGCTCATCGAGACCGCGTGGGAACTCGGCGGCCGCGAGGAGTACGAGGGGCTGAACCTGCGCCGCTGGGCGCACATGCTCGGGTTCCGCGGCCACTTCCTCACCAAATCCCGCGCCTACTCGACCACCTTCGGTGCAATCCGCGGGGACCGGCGCACCTACCGGCTCGGCGAGACCCTCGCCGCCCTCGACACCCCGGCCGACCCCGGATCGGTGCTGGTGGTCAACGACTGGGCCGTCGTCCACATCGGGCACCGCAACGACCCCGAACGAGAGATTGCACTCGGCATCGCCGAACGACGACGCGAGCAACGCCAGACCCGCAGCACCGACCGCACACACCTCGGGAGGACCTCATGAACGGGATCGAGAAGCTGTGGGGCGTCAAGGATGTCGCCGAGTACCTCGGCATCCCCGTCCAGACGCTCTACCGCTGGCGCTGCCAGGGCTACGGGCCCCGGGGCCGGCGGATGGGCAAGCACGTCCGCTACATCCCCGACGACGTCCGCGAGTGGGTCGCGTCGCTGCGGGACGAGGTGGCCTGATGGCACGCCCTCCCCTGCCGATCGGCACGCACGGCCGCATCCGCGTCTACCAGCTCGGGCAGAAGCGCTACCGCGCCCGGACGAGCTACCGCGATCACGACGGGGTCGTGCGTGACGTCGAGCGAACCGGCCCGAGCCGGTCCGGCGCCGAGAACGCGTTGCGGCTGGCCCTACGCGACCGCGGCCGGGTCTCCCGGGGTGGTGAGGTCACCCGCGACTCGACCGTGCGCGACCTCGGGGAGCTGTGGTTGGCCGAGATGGACCGCGCCGTCCGGCTGGGCAAGCGCTCACCGACGACTGCCGAGGCCTACCGCTACCGCTGGGACCGGCACGTCCGCGAGGGCGTCGGCATGCTGCGGGTCCGTGAGCTGACCGTATCCCGTCTCGATCGCCTGGTGGTCGAGGTCCACGACCGGTACGGGGCCGGTGCCGCGAAGACCACTCGCACGGTGCTCAGCGGTCTCGTCGGCCTGGCGGTCCGTCACGACGCGCTCGACCGCAATCTCGTGCGCGACGTCGGCCGGATCGAGAACACCACCTCGTCCGCCCGGTCACTGACCGTGGTTCAGGCCGTCGACCTCCGGGGCAGGATCAGCGCGAATTCGAAGGCCAGGGAATGGGACCTGGTCGACTTCACCGACTTCATGCTCTCGACCGGCCTGCGTATCGGTGAGGCAGCCGCCATCACCTGGCCGTCGCTCGATCTCGACGCCGCGACGGTCGAGGTCCGCGGCACCGTCGTCCGGATCAAGGGCCAGGGCCTCACGATCAAGCCCCGGCCGAAGAGCAAGAGCGGTTTCCGCACGCTGGAGCTGCCGGGCTGGGCGGTGGCGATGCTTCGTCGTCGACGTGCCGCGAGCGTGCCGAACGAGTGGGAGGTCGTGTTCACCGCGCCGCACGGTGGGCTGCGGGACCCGTCGAACACCCAGTCGGACCTACGAAATATCTTCGACGCCGCCGGGTACGAGTGGGTCACCTCCCACGTCTACCGCAAGACAGTGGCGACTCTCATGGACGAGGCCGGCCTCACCGCGCGCCAGGCCGCCGACCAGCTCGGGCACGCCAAGATCTCGATGACCCAGGACAACTACTTCGGCCGCAAGGTCGCCCAGACCGGGGCCGCCGGAGTCCTGGAGGTGTTCAGCAATCCCGGGGGTAATCCGGGGGTGGATCTTGACGGTTCCGAGGAGTCAGGCTCGTGACCTGGGAGAATGTGGGCCCCCGGGGGATCGAACCCCGAACCCGCGGATTAAAAGTCCGCTGCTCTGCCGATTGAGCTAGAGGCCCCTGACCGACCCCGGACACCCCGGGCCCGGCCCGCCACCGGTTACCCCCGGCCGGTCGTGGCGAACCGGACGCCATCTTACCGTCCGCAACCGGGCATCTCGTCGTCGCGACACCATCACCGTGTCGGGTGTCGCTCACCGCTGCGCCCCCACCGAACGACCGGATCCGCTGTCTCAGAGCGGTTCCCGGGCGGGCCGGACGGCGTCGCGGGCACGTGCGGGCCGCGGGGCCGCCTGCGGGGAGGTACGGGGGCCGGGCGTGGCCGCCACACGAACCGGTGGAACCTGCCTCGATGTCCGATCTCGCAGTGCCCACCCCAGCCCGACGAACGATCATCGTCGGCATGATCCACGTACGCTCCGTCGCCTCGATCGCCCTGCTCGGCGCCGCTGCGCTCGTCCTCACCGCCTGCGGCGGCAGCGGTGACGGCGAGCAGTCACAGAGCGCCGCGACCCGGGTCTCCGCGACGTTCGCCCAGGGCGGCGAGGGACCCGCCCACACCTACGACGCCGCGCTGGTCCCGGCCGGCTCGACCGTCGAGGTCACCAGCGCCGAGCAGGACGGCTCGACCGTCACCACGCTGCGGGTGAGCGGTCTGGTGCCGAACCGGACCTATGGCGCGCACGCGCACACGAAGCCCTGCACCGCGGCCGCGGGCGCCGACGCGGGCCCGCACTACCAGTTCTCCGAGGACCCGGTGACGCCGAGCGTCGACCCGTCGTACGCCAACCCGATGAACGAGATCTGGCTCGACGTGACCACCGACGCGAACGGCACCGGCGAGTCGACCAGCACCGTCCCGTGGGCCTTCCCGGACGACCGGCGCGCGGAGTCCGTCGTCCTCCACGAGAAGCCGACCGCCACCCACGCCGGGCACGCCGGCACCGCGGGCGGACGCCCCGGCTGCGTCACCGTCGACTTCTGACCGACGCCCAGGTCGGCGCCGCCACGCGGGCCTGGGACACTGGTGGGCGTGACCGTGTTGGACAGCGTCCGCGACGCGCGGACGGACACCCCCGCCCGCCGTGACCGCGTGCTGCCGCCGTTGCGCATCGGCCCGTTCGAGGTCGACACCCCCGTGGTGCTCGCGCCGATGGCCGGCATCACCAACCCCGGGTTCCGCCGCCTGTGCCGTGAGCAGGGCGCCGGCTACTACGTCTGCGAGATGATCACCGCCCGCGGGCTGGTCGAGAAGAACCCGCTGACGTTCCGCATGATCGCCTTCGACGCGGACGAGCACCCCCGCTCGATGCAGCTCTACGGCGTCGACCCGGTGTCGATGCAGCGGGCCGCGGAGATGATCGTCGAGCGGGACCTGGCCGACCACATCGACATGAACTTCGGCTGCCCGGTCCCCAAGGTCACCCGTCGTGGTGGCGGGGCGGCGCTGCCGTTCAAGCGGGAGCTGTTCCGCCGGATCGTGCGGGCCGCGGTCACCGGCGCCGGGGACCGCCCGGTCACCGTGAAGATGCGCATCGGCATCGACGACGAGCACCACACCCACCTCGAGGCCGCGCGGATCGCCGTCGACGAGGGCGCCGTCGCCGTCGCGCTGCACGCCCGCACCGCCGCCCAGCGCTACTCCGGCACCGCGGACTGGGACGAGATCGCCCGGCTGCGCGACGCAGTCCCGGCGCACGTCCCGGTCCTGGGCAACGGTGACATCTTCTCCGCGCAGGACGCCCTGGACATGGTCGCCCGGACCGGCTGCGACGGCGTCGTGGTCGGCCGGGGCTGCCTGGGCCGGCCGTGGCTGTTCGGGGACCTGGAGGCCGCGTTCGCCGGCCGCGAGCTGCCCGCCCCGCCGAGCCTGGGCCAGGTCGCCGCGACGCTGCGCCGGCACGCCGTGCTGCTGTGCGAGCACATGGGCGACCACAAGGGCATCCGCGACGTGCGCAAGCACATCGCCTGGTACCTCAAGGGCTTCCCGGTCGGCCCGGAGCTGCGGCGCAGCCTCGGGATGGTGGAGTCGATCGATCACCTCGACGAGCTGCTGTCCGGGCTGGACCCGGACGAGCCGTTCCCGGCCGACGCCGACGGTCCGCGCGGGCGCCAGGGGTCACCCGGTCGCGTCGTGCTGCCCGAGCACTGGCTCGACGACCCGGACGACCCGTCGATCCCCTTCGGGGCGGACGTGGAGCACTCCGGAGGTTGATCACGGCGACCCCGGGGCGAACACGCGTTACCCCGACCCGGGGGAACCAGGGCGCCGAACGGGTGCCGACTCGCCGTACGCCTCAAGCGTCCCGGGGGTGTCACCGATGAACAGTCCCAGTGGCCGAACGGCTCGACGACGGGGAGGTGGACCATGACCGACACCGCATGGACGGTGCGCAGGCTCGTGCGGTCCGCACGCCGTCTCGACCCGTCGCCCCCCGCTCCCGGACCCGACACGCCGGGCGACGACGTCGCCCCCGCCTCCCCCGCGGCCCGCGCGGCCCTGCACACCGCGGCCGCCGAGCGGCTCGCGGAGCACCGTCGCTACGAGCAGGCCTACCTGCACCTGCGCGAGGCCGTCCGGCTCCTGCACGGCCTCAACGCCCCCAGCCCCCCCGACGAGCTCGACCGGCTCCGCCGCGAGCACGCCGAGGCCCGTGAGCAGAGCCGCCGCGACAGCCTGACGGCGTCGTACAACCGCCGCTACCTCGACGAGCGGCTGATCGACCTGCTCGCCGCGGGCACGGGCCTGCCGGTCTGCCTGGCGCTCGCCGACATCGACCACTTCAAGCTGGTCAACGACACCCACGGGCACCCGTTCGGGGACCGGGTCCTGCAGCGGATGGTGCTGGAGCTGGGCCGGGCCCTGCCGCCCGGGGCGTTCTGCGCCCGCTACGGCGGCGAGGAGTTCGCGCTGGTGCTGCCCGGGCTGACGGCCGAGGAGGGCGTCGCGGCCTGCGAGACCGCCCGGGAGAGCGTCGCCGCGCACGACTGGAGCGACCTGCACCCCGACCTGCGGATGACGATCAGCATCGGCGTCGCCCGGTCCCGTCCCGGCGACGACGACGTCGAGGCCCTCGTCACCGAAGCCGACGTGCTCCTCTACACGGCCAAGCAGGCGGGCCGGAACGCCGTCGCCCACCGCGACGCCGACGGCCGGGTGAGCCTCGCCGGCCCGGCATCCGGACGCCGGTCGATCCCCCAACCGGAGCAGGGCGCGTCGCGCCCCGCGCCACCCGCGCCGAACCGGGCCGAATAAGATCCTCCGTGCGGTCCCCGCGACCGCACGATCCCGGAAGGGCGCGCTCCCCCGACGCCGCGCCCGTCACGCGCTTCCGCTCCGGCGGTCGCGACGAGGAGGCCCGGTGCAGGACGGCGACGACGAGGTGCGCCGGCCCCGGCGTACGCGTCGGCGCCCGGACGACGCGGGCCCGCCCGCGCCCCCCGCGCCGCAGGGCCCTCCCGGGGCGCAGGTCCCGCCGCCCGGAGCGCACCCGTCGGGCCCGCAGGGGCGCCCCGGCGTGCAGCCCTCCGGCCCGCAGCCCCGTCCCGCCACCGGGACCCACCCCTCCGGGCCACAGCCGCGGCCCGTCACCGGGACCCACCCCTCCGGCCCGCAGCCGCGGCCCGCCGACGCCCCGCCGCCGGGACCGGTCCCCCCGACCGGTGTGCGACGCGTGCGCGGCGGACCCGTACCCCGCCGTCCCGGTGAGCCGCCGGCGCCGCAACGCCCGCGCGACGGCGACCCGGGGCGGACCACCCCGGTGCCGCCCGCGGGCGGCACCGCCCGTCCGGCGACGCCCGGTGGCCGGCCCGCCCGCACCCCGGGGACGGCCCCGACGACCGCGCGCTCCTCCACCCCGGCCACCCGGATCGGCGCCGGCACCGGGGCCACCCCGGCGACCCGGGGCGGTACCCCCGGGACCACACCGACCACCGCAGCCCGCCCGACCGCGGACACCGGGGAGACCCCGCCCGACGCAGCCCGTCCGGACACCCGGGCCCCCCGGAGCACCGGAGCCGGCCGGAACACGGGCGACGCCGTGAGCGCCGGGGCCCCCCGGAGCGGTGCGACCGACGGCGACACCGAGACCGGAGCGGGCGTGCCGCCGCCGCGGCCCGCCCGCCGCGGCGCCGCGGACTCGCGCGTCACCGAGGTCTTCGACGCGCTGGTGCCGCGCCGCCGTCGTCGTCGCTACCGGGACGACCCGCCCGCCGAGGACACCACCACGGCGCAGGAGCCCACGCCGGAGGCGGACGCTCCCGGGGTCGCGGAGCCGGGACCGGGCGAGACCCCGCCACCGGCCCGGCTCGACGCCCGCGCCCGCGCGCTGCGGATCGGCGCAGCGGCGGCCGCGATCCTCGTCCTGGTCACCACCGCCTACGGGTTCGCCGGGCGCAGCGAGGTGCACGACGGCGTCCGCGACGTCGCCGCCCTCGCCAGGGACAGCGACGCGATCCTCGACGCCGACGTCCAGGCCGGCGACCGCAACGTCCTGGTGCTGGGTCTGCAGGCCGACCGCGCGGGCACCGCGGAGTCCGCGCGCACCGACACGGCGGTCCTGGTCCACCGGCCCGCGGGCGGCGGCCCGGCCGTCACCCTGTCGATCCCCGCGACGCTGGAGGTGTCCCGGCCGCCGTGCCGGCGCTTCGACGCCACCACCGGCACCTACGGCGACACCGTGCCCGCTGAGTCCCGCACCGCCTTCGCCACCGCCTACGACGTCGGCGGCCCGGCCTGCAGCGTCGGCGTCGTCCAGCAGCTGACCGGCATGCCGATGAGCGGCGTCGTCGCGCTCGACCTGGCCGGGACCCCGCAGCTGGTCGACGCCGTCGGCGGGATCGAGGTCTGCACCGAGCGTCCGGTCGTGGACCCGGTGCTCGGCCCGGTCGTGGAGGGCTCGGGCACCGTGGAACTCGACGGGCCCACCGCGGTCCGGTTCGCCTCCGCCGCGGGCACCGCGGACAGCTCCCCGGCGAACCGGGTCCGGCGCCAGCAACGCGTGCTCGCCGCCGCGCTCGGCGACGCGCTCTCGACCGCGTCGCTGCTGACCCCGGGGGCCCCGGGCCGCTCCGCGGCCGGGGTGTCGTCGGCGCTGTCGGCGGACGGAGTCGACGCCGGCGAGATCCTCACCCTCGCCCGCGGGCTCGCACGGTCCGGCGCCGCCGGCGACGCCGACACCCCGGTGTTCCTGTCGGTCCCGGTCACCGAGGCCCCCAACACGCGGGGCCAGCTGGAGCTGCGCCGCTCCGAGGCTCGCACCCTGTTCTCCGCGCTGCGCGAGCACGAGCCGCTGCCCGAGAGCGCGACCGCGCCGGCCTCCCGGTCCGCGGCCGCCCCGGCGCCGGGCACCGTCGTGGACCTGGTCGACGCGACCGGACGCCCTGGAGCGGCCGACCGGATCGCCGCGGACCTGCGCGAACGCGGCTACGAGATCGGCACCGTCACGCCCGGTCCGGCCGCACCCGGCGCGCAGGTCCGCTACTCCCCCGACAACACCGACGCCGCGGGCACGCTCGTGGAGGCGCTGCCCGGCGCGCGGCCGGTCCCGGACCCGACCGGGAGCCGGATGCTGGAGCTCGTCGTCGGGGCCGGCGACGCGGCCCCGGTGCAGGCCGTCCCCTCCGACGACGCCGACTGCGGCTGACACGCCCATACCCCGAACGGGGGATGTCGTCCAGCGTTCACGGCGGGTTCACCCGCTGCAGCTGAACCTTCCCGTCCGGGGGCCTAGGCTCGGGACATGCGCGACACCTATCAGGAGCAGCTGGACGAGCTGGCCTCCGGCCTGGCAGACATGTGCGACGACGTCGCACGTGCCATGGCGCGCGCCACGACAGCGCTGCTCGAGGCCGATCTCCAGCTCGCCGAGCAGGTCATCTCCGAGGACATCAAGATCGACGACGTCCGTGCCGCCGCGGAGCACCGGGCCTTCGGCCTGCTCGCCCTGCAGGCGCCGGTCGCGACCGACCTGCGGGTCGTCGTCGCCGCGATCCACGGTGCGGGCGACATCGAGCGCATGGGTGACCTCGCCCTGCACGTCGCCCAGGCCGCCCGTCGCCGGCACCCGCAGACCGTGCTGCCCGACGAGGTGAAGTCGTACTTCGCCGAGATGGGCCGGGTCGGTGTGGAGCTCGCGGAGAAGGCCGGTCGGGTCATCCGGACCCGTGACCTGGACGCGGCGAACGAGCTCGAGGCGGACGACGACGCCGTCGACGACATCCACCAGCACATGTTCACCGTGCTGATGGACCGCAACTGGACCCACGGGGTGTCCGCCGCGGTCGACGTCGCACTGCTCGCACGCTTCTACGAGCGGTACGCCGACCACGCCGTCGCCGTCGCTCGCCGGATCGTGTACGTCGTGACCGGGCAGATGCCCGGTCCGCTCGCTGTCTGAGGGTGTTGTTGCCCCGTTCGACGTAGTCGATACACCCCGCTCGGCGAACGGCCGACCGATCGAGTTTGACGGTGCGACGCCGAGGGCACGTCTGCGTCATGGAACACGCGGGCTGCGTCGTCACAGAGGTCGTCGGGACCTCGGACGAGAGCGTCGAGGCGGCGATCCGGGACGGCATGAGCCGGGCCGGACACGCCCTCGAGTGGTTCGAGGTGACCGGGGTCCGATCGACCGTCCTCGGCTCCACCGAGCGCTTCCGGGTCGGCCTGCGCGTCGGCCTGCGGTCCCGCGCCGCCTGACCCGGCGTTCACCGAGCGTTCACCGGTCCCGGGCCGAATCGGCCACGGACTCCGATCTAAGGTCGTCGCCATGCGCAGGGAGACGCTCGACGACAACCTGACGCAGCTCCGGTCCATGCTCGACGAGATGGGTCCGCTCGTCGCCTCCGCGTTCCGCGACGCGTCCGAGGCGCTCCTGTGCCACCGCCCCCGGCTCGCCGAGCAGGTCGTCTCCCGCGACCCCGTCATCGACGGCCACCGCGACGCGATCGAGCTGCTCGCCGTCGAGACCATGAACATCCACCAGCCGATGGTCGCGCCGCTGCGCTCCGTGATCACCGCCCTGCGGTGCGCCCAGCAGCTGGAGCGGATGGGTGATCTGGCCCGGCACGTCGCCGCCACCGTCGTTCGCAACGCGGACCGTGCGGTGCTCGCCGAGCAGGCCCGCCCGCTGTTCCGCGACTACGGGGCCCGGGTCGCAGCCATGGGTGACAAGGCCGTCGAGGCGCTCCGTACCCACAACGTCGTCCTCGCCGCCGAGCTGCGTGACGACGACGACGTCGTCGACGCCCTGCACCGACAGGTCTTCGAGCTGATGTTCGGCCCGGACTGGACCGCGGGGGTGCCCGCCGCCGTCGACGCCGCGCTGCTGGCCCGCTTCCACGAGCGCTACGCCGACCACTGCGTGCACCTGGCCGACCACATCGTCTACGCCGTCACCGGCGGCACCGTGGACGAGCTACCCGCGCTCTGACCCCACCCGCGACGACGACGGCCCCGGCCCGCCTGAGGGGGCCGGAGCCGTCGTCGTGCTGCGGGGACTCAGCCGAAGCGACCGGACACGTAGTCCTCGGTCGCCTTCTGCTTCGGCTGGGAGAAGATCGTCTTGGTCTCGTCGAGCTCGACCAGCTTGCCGGGCTTGCCGGTGCCCTCGATGTTGAAGAAGCCGGTGAAGTCGCTGACCCGCGCCGCCTGCTGCATGTTGTGGGTCACGATGACGATCGTGTAGTCGTTCTTCAGCTCGTTGATCAGGTCCTCGATCGCCAGCGTGGAGATCGGATCCAACGCCGAGCAGGGCTCGTCCATCAGCAGGACGTCCGGGCGCACCGCGATCGCGCGGGCGATGCAGAGCCGCTGCTGCTGACCACCGGACAGGCCCGAACCGGGCTTGTCGAGCCGGTCCTTGACCTCGTTCCAGAGGTTCGCACCGCGCAGCGACCGCTCGACGGTGTCGTCGAACTCGGACTTCGAGGCCTTCTTGTTGTTGAGCTTCATCCCGGCGATCACGTTGTCGTAGATCGACATCGTCGGGAACGGGTTGGGCCGCTGGAAGACCATGCCGATCTGGCGGCGGACGCCGACCGGGTCGACGTTCGCGCCGTAGAGGTCCTGGCCGTCGAGCTCGAGCCGGCCCTCGACACGGGCGCCGGGGATGTTCTCGTGCATCCGGTTGATCGACCGCAGGAAGGTCGACTTGCCACAGCCGGACGGGCCGATCAGGGCCGTCACCGTCTTCGGCTTGATGGTCATGTTGACGCCCTCGACCGCGAGGAACGCCCCGTAGTAGATGTTCAGGTCCTTGGCTTCGACACTCTTGCCCATGTCGGGAGTCCTTATCGGGTCTTCGGGGCGAAAATACGGGAGATGACGCGGGCGAGGATGTTCAGCACCATGACGATGAGCATCAGCACCAGGGCCGCGGTCCACGCCCGGTCGATGAACGCCTCACGCGGGATGCCGGGCACCGCGTAGGAGTAGTACGAGAAGACGGGCAGCGTCGCCATGGGCCCGGAGAACGGGTTGAGGTTGATCCCGAGAGCGGCACCGACCGTGACCAGCAGCGGCGCGGTCTCGCCGATGACCCGGGCAACGGCCAGCGTGATGCCGGTCGCGATACCGCCGGCGGTGGTCGGGATGACGACCTTCAGGATGGTCCGCCACTTCGGGACCCCGAGGGCGAAGGCGGCCTCACGCAGCTCGTTCGGGACGATCTTCAGCATCTCCTCGGTGGAGCGGACCACGATCGGGATCATCAGCACGGTCAGTGCGACCGCACCGACGAACCCGAAGCGGACCCCGGGCCCGAGCAGCAGCGCGAAGAGCGCGTAGGCGAACAGGCCTGCGACGATCGAGGGGATACCGGTCATCACGTCGACGAAGAAGGTGATGGCCCGCGCCAGGCGCGAGTTGTTGCCGTACTCCACCAGGTAGATCGCGGTCAGGATGCCGATCGGGATCGACATCAGGGCGGCGAGCCCGGTGATGATGAGCGTGCCCTGGATGGCGTGCAGACCACCGCCGCCGACACCGACGATGCCGCGCATGGACTGGGTGAAGAAGGTCGCGTCGAACCGTGCCCAGCCCTCGGAGACGACGGTGTAGAGGACCGACACCAGCGGCAGCATGGCCAGCAGGAACGCCGTGGTGACCACGACGGTGACCAGACGGTCGGTGGCCCGGCGACCGCCCTCGACGACCCGGGACACGACATAGGTCGCGACCGCGTACACGACGGCGGTCGACACCACCCAGAGTCCGACACCGGAGCCGAGGAGTGCGACGAGCCCACCCATCAGGACCGCGGAAGCCACGAGCACCGCCCACGGGGCCCAGTTCGGCAGGCTTCCCGTACGGCGCAGCACCGTGGGTGTCGCGGCGGGGGTCTCCAGACCGGTACTGGTCACGGGTACCTCGGTGTCGGTGCGGTTGCGTTCGGTTCCGGTGGACATCTCAGTTCGCTCCGGAGAAGTCGCGGCGGCGCTCGACGATGTAACGGGCGAGCATGTTCACCAGCAGCGTGATCACGAAGAGCACGAGGCCGGAGGCGATCAGGACGTTCACGTCGAGCCCGGAGGCCTCGGGGAACTGCAGGGCGATGTTCGCCGCGATCGTCGACGGGTTCTCGCTGCTGATCAGGTTCAGCGTCACCGCTCCGGAGACCGACAGGATCGTGGCGACCGCCATCGTCTCCCCTAGCGCGCGCCCCAGACCCAGCATCGCCCCGGAGATGACGCCCGAGCGGCCGAACGGCAGCACCGCGAGCCGGATCATCTCCCAGCGGGTGGCACCCAGGGCGAGCGCGGCCTCCTCGTGCAGCTTCGGCGCCTGGAGGAAGACCTCACGGGCGACGGCGGTGATGATCGGCAGGATCATCACGGCGAGGACGACACTGACGACCAGCATGGTCCGGCCGGTGACCGAGGGCGGCCCGGCGAACAACGGGATCCAGCCGAGGTAGTCGTTGAGCCAGACGCTCAGCGCCACCGACGCGGGGGCGAGGGTGAAGGCACCCCAGAACCCGTAGACGATCGACGGGACCGCCGCCAGGAGGTCGACGACGTAGCTCAGCCCCTGTGCGAGCCGGCGGGGCGCGTAGTGGCTGATGAACAACGCGACACCGACCGCGAGCGGCGTCGCGATCAGCAAGGCGATCACGGCACCGAGGACCGTGCCGAAGATGAGCGGGGCGATGTAGGCGGCGAGCCCACCGTGCACCTCCTCCGCCGGAGCGACGAGAGCGGGCGCGGCCTCGGAGACGAGGAACGCGGCGACCCCGGCGAGGACGACCAGGATCAGGATCCCCGCACCCTTCGCCGAACCGGCGAAGATGCGGTCACCGAGCTGGCCCGGAGGCTTGCCCGATACGGGTTCGGGCTTCGTTTCCGTGGTGGTCACAGTGATCCCTGGGGGTGCGATCGTGCGCTGGGCAGGGGAGGACGGCACCGGGGAACCCCGGGCTCGGTGTCCATGATGAACACGGCCCGGGGCCCCTGGCTAGATGACATCCGACTCAAGCCGACGGTCAGCCGGCGGCCTTGATCTGGTCGATCACCGGGGTGATCTGGCCACGCAGGGCCTCCGAGAGGGGCGCCGAGCCCGCGTTCTGCGCCGCGGTCTGCTGACCGTCCGCGCTGACCACGTAGTTCAGGAACGCCTTGGTGGTGTCGGCCTGGGCGGCGTCGGGGTAGGTCGGGCAGGCGAGGAGGTACGACACCAGCACCACCGGGTAGGCACCGCCGGTGGCGGTCCTGTTCAGGTCGAAGGCGAACGAGGTGTCGCCCTGGCCCTCGACGCGCGTGGACTCCTCGAGGATCTTCGCGGCGGCCTCGGCGGTCGGCTCGACGTTCTGGTCGCCCAGCTTCACCTTGGCCTTGCCCAGCTCGCCGGCCTGCGACGCGTCGGCGTAGCCGATCGTGCCGTTGCCCGCGTTCACCGCGCCGACGACACCGGAGGTGCCCTGGGCGGCCTCGCCGCCCTGGATCGGCCACTCGCCGTCGCCCTCATCGGTCCACACCTGCGCCGCGGCCTTGTTGAGGAAGTCGGTGAAGTTCTCGGTGGTGCCCGACTCGTCCGAGCGGTGCACCGGGGTGACCGCCGTGGCCGGAAGCTGCACGCCCGGGTTGTCCGCGGCGACCTTGGGGTCGTTCCAGGTCGTGATCTCGCCCTTGAACAGGCCCGCGATGGTCGCCGGCGACAGGTTCAGGTCCTGCACGCCGTCGAGCTTGTAGACGATGGCGATCGGCGAGACGTAGTTCGGGATCTCGATGACCGAGCCGCCGCAGCGCTGCCGCGCCTGGTTCAGCTGGTCGTCCTTCAGGTAGGCGTCCGACCCGGCGAACTGGACCGCCCCCTGGACGAACTGCGTACGGCCACCGCCCGAGCCGACCGGCTGGTAGTTGACCGTCGCGCCGGGGTTCGCGCCGGTGAAGCCGGCGATCCAGGCCTGCATGGCCGCCTGCTGGGAGCTCGCGCCCGCACCGGCGATCTGGCCGGTGACGCCCGAACCCTGGGCGTCCGAGCCACCGCCCTCGTTCGCCGCACCGCAGCCGGCGACGAACAGTGCGCAGGACGTGGCGATACCGACGGCAGCCAGGCGCGCCCGGGGCGCGCGCCGCTTGGTCTTCACTGCAGTTTCCTCCGAGTCGGCTCCGAGCCGGTTGCGGGACGGCGGTCTGGGTGACCACTCGGCCGCAGACGCTAGGAGTCGACGTTGGACGCCACCCCCACGGAAGATGAACGTGGGATGAACAGGGTCGGCGACCGGGTGGACCTGCGTCACACGTTCGAACGAACCCGTCACCGGTCGTCGAACGGTGACCGGGTCTCACCGGGCGTAGTTGACGTCCGCGGCGTGTACGGCGAACCCGAGGCGCTCGTAGACGGCTACGGCGGGGGCGTTGTCCGCCTCGACGTAGAGCAGCACGGTGTCCAGCCCGCGGTCGTGCAGGTGGTGCAGTCCGGCGAGGGTCAGGACCGTGCCGAGCCCCCGTCCGTGGGCGGCCGGATCGACGCCGAGGACGTAGACCTCGCCCAGGGCCCGCTCGTCGCCGGTCGCCGGGTGGACCTTGGTCCAGTGGTAGCCGAGCAGGGTGCCGCCGCCGTGGACGGCGAGCAGGAACCCCGCCGGGTCGAACCAGTCCTCGGCCTCCCGCGCGGCGAGCTCGGCGCCGGTCCAGCCGCCCTGCTCGGGGTGCCAGTCGAAGGCGGCGTTGTTGACGCGGAGGAACTCGTCGTCGTCGCGGCCGGGTTCGAAGGCACGGATCGTGACGCCGTCGGGGACGGTCAGGGCGGGCAGCGGGCCCGCCGCACCGGTGCGGCGCATCTGCCAGAGCACGCGGTCCCGGCGGTAGCCGCGGCCCGCGGCGAGCCCCTTCGCGGCGTCGAGGTCGCCGTGCGCCCACACGTGCGGGTCGGCGGTGACCTTCTCGACCGCAGCGACGAGCGCGCCGCCGATCCCCCGCCGTCGTGCGCCGGGGTGCACGGCCAGCTCGGCGTAGGTGCCGTCGACCTGGGCGTAGCCGGCCACGGCTCCGTCGTCACCGGGGACGACGAGGTGCGCCACACCGTCGGCGGGGGCGTCCGGGCGCAGGTGCATCAGGAACTGCTCGGAGAGCGGTTCGGCGCCGTCGGCGGCGGTCGCCGCCCTCAGCAGGTCCTGCACCGCGGAGACGGTGGGGGCGTCGAGACGGGAGTGCTCCTGCGGGTCCACGAGCGCCGACCCTAGGTCACCGCGGCACCCACGCTCCACGTCCCGGGCCGGTCGGGGGCCGGGCGCCGGGCAGGCGACGGTCCGGGACGGGCTCGGGGTCCGCGTCGTCCTGGTCGGGCGGCGCGGACAGCCCGCCGCGCGACGGGCGGACGAACTTGTAGCCGACGTTGCGCACGGTGCCGATCATCTGCTCGTGCTCGCCGCCGAGCTTGGCGCGCAGCCGCCGGACGTGGACGTCGACGGTGCGGGTGCCACCGAAGAAGTCGTAGCCCCAGACCTCCTGCAGCAGCTGCGCCCGGGTGAATACCCGTCCCGCGTGCTGCGCGAGGTACTTGAGCAGCTCGAACTCCTTGTAGGTGAGCTCCAGCAGCCGGCCCTTGAGCCGCGCCGAGTACGTCGCCTCGTCGATGACGAGCTCGCCGAGGACGAGCGCGCCACCCCCGGACGCGGACTCGGCACCGGGGCGCGACCGCAACAGCCGCAGCCGCGCGTCCACCTCGGCCGGGCCGGTGTCGGGGAGCAGGATCTCGTCGACCACCCACTCGCCGGACACGGCGACCAGGCCGCCCTCGTTCAGCACGGCGATCACCGGCGCGTCGGTCCCGGCGCTGCCCAGCAGCCGGCACAGGCTGCGCGCGGCGACCAGGTCGGAACGGGCGTCCACCAGGACGGCGTCGTGCGGACCGGCGTCGAGCAGTGCCGCCACCTCGGGCGCCGCGGTCCGCACGTTGTGCGGCAGCAGCGACAGGGCGGGCAGTACGGCTGCCGCATCCGGAGCCGTGGTCAGCAGGAGCAGTTCCATGGACTCCCCCTTCTCGCGATACGCGGACGATACCGGGACGTCACCCCACGGTCAGCCGCAGAGCGACGGGTTTCACGCCACGAACTGGATCGTTCCCGTCGGGGACGGGGTCCGCTCCGGGGCCCCGGGGCCGCCCACCGGGCCGGCGGCCGGGCTCTCTACCCTGGTCAGGACGTATCCCGATCCTGTGGAGGCCCGGTCGTGGGACGCCCCGTCCGTCGCGTGCTCGCCACCGTCCTGGCGGTGGCCGCCGTGCTCGTCGCGGGCGACCTCGCCACCGGCGCGGCGGTCGAGGCGGGCGTCTCCCGTGCGCTGCGCGACCGGCTCGACCTCCCCGAGGACCCGCGTGTGCAGGTGCACGGCTTCTCTGTCCTCGCCCAGGCCGCGACCGGCCGCTACGGCCATGTCGAGATGACGCTGCAGCGGGTCCCGGTCGGGCCGCTGCGCACACCCGAGCTCCAGGTACAGATGTACGGCCTGCGCGGGGACCTGTCCGACCTCGCCGGGCCCGGACCCGCCCGGTTCCGCGCCGCGGCGGCCGAGGGGATCGTGCAGGTGAGCCCGAACGACATCCGCCGGATGGTCGTCGACGCCGGCGGGCCGGCCGCCGGGGTGACGCGGCTGTCGGTCGAGGCCGTCGACGCCAACGCGATCGACTCGGTGATCCGGGCCGGCGGCGACCCGGCGCTGCGCGGACTCGACCCGCGCAACGCGGCACGGTTCGTCGCGGAGATGCCGGTGGACGGGGCCGACACGCAGGTGGCCGTCCTGACCGTGCTCCTCGTCGACCACGGCACGATGCGGATCGTCCCGCGGGACGTCCGGATCAACGGCTCGGACGAGCCGGTGCCGGACGCGGTCCGCACCTCGATGCTGCGCGCGCTCGCCGTGGACATCGACCCGGGTCCGCTGCCGCTGGGCGTCACCGCGACCTCGGCCGGTGTTCCGGAGTACAACGTCCTGCAGATCGCCGGGTCCGTGCGCGACCTGAGCGTGGGCGGCGGACCGGGCACGTCCCGCTCCGCGGGCTGAGAGGGGCCGTCGGTGGACGTCACGGGTGCGGTGGTGCTGGTCGTCGTCCTGCTGGTGGCGACCCTCGTCGGGCTGGTCCTGCGCAGCCGTTCGGGGCGGCTGCGGCCCTCCGGCGACGACAGCGGCGCGCCCGCCGTGGCCGGGCCGGGCTGGGAGCTGGCCGGGACCGGGCCGGACGGGCGCCGGGCGCTGCTGCTGCAGCTGTCCTCACCGGTCTGCGCGCCGTGCCGGCAGACCGCGCGCGTCCTCGGCGACCTGGCCGCGGCGGACCCGGGCGTGGCGCACGTGGAGGTCGACGTGGCCGAGCGCGTCGACGTCGCCCGGGCGCTGGGCGTGCTGCGGACCCCGACGACGGTCGTCTTCGACGCCCGCGGTGCCGAGGTCCTCCGGGTCTCCGGGGTCCCGCGCACCGACGAGCTCGTCGCCGCCCTTCCCACCGGCTGAGAACGTGTGTGATGTCCGGTGGGCGCCGACCGCTGGGCTCGGCGCGGATCGTCGGCTAGGCTCGGACCCGTGAACTGGCCGCTGACCCGACGCCGCACGGTCGATCTGTGCCGCCTCGCCGGCTGCCTGTGTCTGGACTCCTGACCCGCGTGTCCTGAGCCCCGGCGTCCCGCGACGCCGAGGTTGCCACCCCGGTTACTGGAGTCCGATGTCCGTCACGGACCGCGGATCCGCGCTCGTCGAGCCCCGGCTCGACCCGCGCGGGGTCCGCTTCTCCGCCGCGATCACCACCGTCGTCCTGGCGCTGGTGTTGCTGTCCGGCAGCGGCCTGCTCGTACTCGCGCAGTCCGTCGTCTTCGCCGTCGGCGCGTTCGCCGGCATGCGGTTCGCCCCCTACGGCGTCGTGTACCGGCACCTCCTCGCGCCCCGGCTGGGTCCGCCCGCCGAGCGCGAGGACGCCGCCCCGGTCCGCTTCTCGCAGACCGTCGGGCTGGTGTTCACCGTCGTCGCGGCGGCCGGCTACCTGTCCGGCCTGACCGTGCTCGGTGTCGTCGCCACGGCGGCGGCCCTCGCGGCGGCCTTCCTCAACGCGGCCTTCGGCTTCTGCCTCGGCTGCGAGATGTACGGGCTCCTCGCCCGCCTGCGCGGCACCGCCGCGCAGTCCTGACCGTTCCACGACACACGATTCGGGAGAGATCGACATGAGCCGCGAGGACGTCCTCGTCACCGCCGACTGGGCGGAAGAGAACCTGGAGACCGACGGGGTGGTGTTCCTCGAGGTCGACGAGGACACCACCGCCTACGACGGGGGCCACATCCCCGGTGCGGTCAAGGTCAACTGGACCGACGAGCTGCAGGACGCGGTCCGTCGCGACATCCCCACCAAGGAGCAGTTCGAGCAGCTGCTCTCCGCCAAGGGCGTCTCGAACGACGACAAGGTCGTGCTCTACGGCGGCAACAACAACTGGTTCGCCGCCTACGCGTACTGGGAGTTCAAGCTCTACGGCCACGACGACGTGGTGCTGCTCGACGGCGGCCGCAAGAAGTGGGAGCTCGACGGCCGGACCCTGACCACCGACGTCAAGGACCGCCCCGCGACCTCCTACACCGCCAAGGAGGCCGACACCTCGATCCGCGCGTTCCGCGACGAGATCGTCGACGCGATCGACGCCAAGAACCTGGTCGACGTCCGGTCGCCCGACGAGTTCTCCGGCAAGATCCTGGCCCCGGCCCACCTCCCGCAGGAGCAGAGCCAGCGTCCGGGCCACGTGCCGAGCGCGATCAACATCCCGTGGTCGAAGGCGGCCAACGAGGACGGCACCTTCAAGTCGAACGACGAGCTCGCCTCCCTCTACAAGGAGGCCGGCTTCGACGAGGGCAAGGCGACCATCGCCTACTGCCGCATCGGCGAGCGCTCCAGCCACACCTGGGTCGTGCTGCACGAGCTCCTGGGCCACTCCGACGTCAAGAACTACGACGGCAGCTGGACCGAGTACGGCTCGCTGATCGGCGTGCCGATCGAGCTGGGAGCGAAGTGACGTGTGTGCCGCACCTGACCAGAACCTGACCCTGCCCCCGAACACGGACCTCTCCAAGGAGACCGTGCTCGCCGGCCGCGTCGTCGCCGCCGGCGACCCGGTGGCCGGTGCCTTCGTCCGGCTGCTCGACGGCACCGGGGAGTTCACCGCGGAGGTCGTGTCCTCGGCCTCGGGTGACTTCCGGTTCTTCGCCGCCCCGGGCACCTGGACCGTCCGGGCGCTGTCGCGCTCGGGTAACGGGCAGTCCGAGCTCGTCGTCGACGGGCCGGGGCTGCACCGCGCGGAGATCGCCGTCGCCTGAGCCTGCGAAGGCGCGAGACGACACCGTCGCCTGAGCCTGCGAAGGCGCGAGACGACACCGTCGCCTGAGCCTGCGAAGGCGCGAGACGACACCGTCGCCTGAGCCTGCGAAGGCGCGAGACGACACCGTCGCCTGAGCCTGCGAAGGCGCGAGACGACACCGTCGCCTGAGCCTGCGAAGGCGCGAGACGACACCGTCGCCTGAGCCTGCGAAGGCGCGAGACGACACCGTCGCCTGAGCCTGCGAAGGCGCGAGACGACACCGTCGCCTGAGCCTGCGAAGGCGCGAGACGACACCGTCGCCTGAGCCTGCGAAGGCGCGAGACGACACCGTCGCCTGAGCCTGCGAAGGCGCGAGACGACACCGTCGCCTGAGCCTGCGAAGGCGCGAGACGACACCGTCGCCTGAGCCTGCGAAGGCGCGAGACGACACCGTCGCCTGAGCCTGCGAAGGCGCGAGACGACACCGTCGCCTGAGCCTGCGAAGGCGCGAGACGACACCGTCGCCTGAGCGCGAGGGCGCCCGCCCGTTCCACCGAACGCCGTCCCGGTCCCGCCGGGGCGGCGTTCGGCGTTCCGGTCCCGCCGGTCCGCGCGTCGGAACGGCCGGGGAGGCGCGCCGGCGTGGCAGGTCAGTAGACTCGCCCGCCGTGCACTGGTTCTCCACCGGGCTGTTGATCGCCCTGTCCGCGGGAACCGCCGCCTGGGCCGGCTGGTTGCTCCGTCGCCTGTTCGTCGTCGAGCCCGTCGCCGCGCCCGGGCCGGGTCCCGATCCCGAACGGGACCCCGACGACCACCACACCGAGGAGCAGACCCCGTGACCGACCCCGAGCCCGCCGCAGCGTCCGACGAGGAGCTGCAGACCACGATCACCGGTCCGGAGAACGCGGCCCCGGACTCCCCGCAGCGCAACCGGCCGCAGTGGCCCGACCTGCCCGTCGACGACGACACCGCCAACCTGCGCCAGGGCCCCGACCTGCACGAGGCCTGCCTCGGCCTGCTACCGCTGGTCGGTACCTGGCGCGGCACCGGCGAGGTCGTCTACCCGACGATCGAGGGCCCGTTCCACTTCGGCCAGCAGATCACCTGGGCGCACGACGGCCGTCCGTTCCTGTCCTACGAGGCCCGCTCCTGGCTGCTCGACGACGACGGCGGCATCATCCGCCAGGCCGCCCGCGAGACCGGCTTCTGGCGGCCCCAGGAGGACGGCTCGATCGAGGTCCTGATCGCGCACCACACCGGGATCGTCGAGGTCTACTACGGGCCGCGGGGCGACATGCGGTCCTGGCAGATCGAGACCGACGCCATCGCCCGGACGCCCTCGGCCAAGGAGGTCACCGCTGCGAAGCGGCTCTACGGCCTGGTCAACCAGGGCGACCTCGCCTACGTCGACGAGCGCGCGATGGTCGGGCAGCCGATGCAGCCGCACATCTCGGCCGTCCTGCACCGCGTGGTCGGCTAGTTGCTCGCGGTCCGGGTCCGCCGCTGCGGCGGGCGGGCGGTGCTGCTGGAGGTCGACGACGCCGCCGGAGTGGCGGCCGTCGCCGCCGCCGTGCGGGACGCCGCGCTGCCCGAGGTGCGGGAGCTGGTCCCGGCCGCCCGGACCGTGCTCGTCGAGGTGGCGCCCGGAGCCGCCACCGAGCGGGTCGTACAGGTCGCACGGGCCGCGGACGCGGCCGCCGGCGAGGCGGTCACGGGCACCGTCCACACGCTGCCCGTGACCTACGACGGCGAGGATCTCGCGCTCGTCGCCGAGACCGCGGGCCTGTCCGTCGACGAGGTGGTCGCGCTGCACAGCGGCGCGGAGTACCGGGTGGACTTCTGTGGCTTCGCGCCGGGCTTCGGCTACCTCTCGGGGCTCCCGGAGCCGCTGCGGCAGCCACGCCTGGAGAGCTCGCGGACCGCGGTGCCCGCCGGCTCGGTCGGGATCGCCGACGTCTACAGCTGCGTCTACCCGCGGCGCTCCCCCGGCGGATGGCGGCTGATCGGCCGCACCGACACGGTCCTGTTCGACCCCGACGCCGACCCGCCCGCGCTGTTCACCCCCGGCGATCGCGTCCGGTTCGAGCCCCGGTGAGCGCGCTGCTGGTGATACGGGCCGGGCCGCAGGCGCTGGTGACCGACCGCGGACGTCCGGGGCACGCACACCTGGGGGTGCCGCCGTCGGGCGCGCTGGACGGGCCGGCGTACGAGCTGGGGAACCGTCTGGTCGGCAACGACGACGGCGCCGCCGGGCTGGAGCTGCTCGGCGGCGGGCTGCGGGTGCGCGCCCTGGGGGGCCGGACCGTCGCCGTCACGGGGGCGCCCGCGCCGGTGTCCGTCGACGGCAGCCCGGCCGCGTCGCACCGGGCGCTGCACCTGCCCGACGGCGCCGAGCTGACGGTCGGGACGCCGGTCGGCGGGCTGCGGTGCTACCTCGCCGTCGCGGGCGGGCTGGAGGTGCCGCTCGCGCTGGGCAGCCGCAGCACCGACCTGCTGTCCGGGCTGGGGCCCGGCCCGGTCGCCGACGGCGACGAGCTGCCGGTCGGCCCGTGGTCCGGCGGGATCCCGGTGTCCGGGCCGGTCCCGGTGTCCCTGCCCGGTGCCGTGGTCGGGCTGCGGGTGCGCCCCGGCCCCCGCGACGACTGGTTCGCCGACCCACGCGCCGCCCTCACAGGTCCGCTGTGGACGGTGACGGCCGACGGGAACCGGATCGGGGTCCGTCTCGACGGGCCGTCCCCGGAGCGGCTCCCGGAGCTGCGCGACCGGGAGCTGCCGAGCGAGGGGATGGTGACCGGCGCGGTACAGGTTCCGCCGCACGGGCCGCCGGTGGTGTTCCTCGCCGACCGTCCGACGACCGGTGGCTACCCGGTGATCGCCGTCGTCGCGCGCGCCGACCTGCCGCTGCTCGCCCAGGCCCCGCCGGGGACGGGCGTGCGGTTCACCGTGCTGCGCTGAGGCTCAGCGCTCGGCGTCCTCGCCGTCGAGGATGGTGCGGACGTCGTCGACGGCCATCCCGGACAGCCGGCCGATCTGCGCCGGGTCGAGGCCGCACTCGTGCAGGTGCCGGACGGCGCCGGCCAGGTCCTCGCGGCGGCGACGCAGGACCGCGTCGAGTTCGGCGATGCGGTCGCGGGTGTCGTCGAGCCGTTCGGTCGCGTCGACGGCGCGGGCCGGGTCCTCCAGGAGCACCCCGAGCAACCGGTCCTTCGCGTCGCCGGACGCCGGGGTGCGCGCCCCCGCGGTCGGGACGACGGCGAGCGGCAGCTCCTGCTGCTCGCCACCGGGGGCGTCGGGCTGCGGGTCGACGACGGCGTCGGTGGCGCGCAGGCGCGCCCGCTGCACGGCGCGGGCCGCGAGGGCCTGCTGCACGGCCCGGGAGACCGGCTCGGGGTTCGGCCGGGACGTGATCTCGGACCCGGTGGGCGGGGTCGGCGCGGGGGGTGGCATCGCCGGGATCCCGGACGTCGCGGGGAGGTCCTCGGCGGCCGGCTCGACGCGCTCGGCCGACCAGGGCGGCAGCGGGCCGGGCGCGGTGTCCTTCCGGACGGCCGGAGCCTGTTCCGCGGCAGGGGGCACGGTGTCGTCCCCGGCGGCCGGGGACTGCCCGGCCGCGGCGGGCGTGGCGTCCGGGCCGGGCGCGACGACGTCGGTGAGGTCGTCGACGATGCGCAGCCGCGCGACCGGCCACTCCGGCACCGGCGGCGTGGCCGGGTCGTCGGGGGTGCCCGCGGCGTCCCGGGCTGCGGTGGCGTCGGTCGGGGCTGCGTCATCGGCCCCGGCAGCGTCATCGGCCCCGGACGGATCCGCGGAGCGGGGCGTGGCGGAGGCACGGCTCGGATCGGCGGTGTCGGTCTCGGTGTCGGTCGCGGTCTCGGTGTCGGTCGCGGTCTCGGTGTCGGTCGCGGTCTCGGTGTCGGTCTCGGTCTCGGTGGGGGCCGCGACGCCGGTGTCCGTGCGAACGGAGCCCGTCCGAGCCGTGCCCGTCAGCGCCGTGTCCGCGGGAGCGGTGCCGTCGGCGGGGTCGGCGGCCGCGTGGGGTCCGCCCACCGGGGTCGTCGCGGCCAGGGGCTCCGCGTCCGCCGTGCTGCCCTCGACGCCGCCCTCGACGCTGGCGTCGCCCGCGGTGGTACGGCCGGCGCGTGTGGCGGCCCCTGCGTCCCGGACCCCTCGCAACCCGGTCGACCGGGGGCGCGGGGTCGGCCGTGGCCGGGGCAGTGGCTCCACCACGGCACCCGACGCCCCGGTTCCCGACGCGGCACCCGGGACCGGCGGCGCCGCGGCCAGCGGCACGGCGGCCGTCGCCTCCGGGTCGCGCCCCCGGGCGAGGGTGGCCGCGTCGGGCTGCTCGTCGGCCGGGGCGAACAGCGCCTCCAGCGAGCCC
The DNA here is from genome assembly GCF_017312155.1 of Pseudonocardia sp. UM4_GMWB1. Taxonomy (NCBI): domain Bacteria; kingdom Bacillati; phylum Actinomycetota; class Actinomycetes; order Pseudonocardiales; family Pseudonocardiaceae; genus Pseudonocardia; species Pseudonocardia sp. UM4_GMWB1. The sequence goes on from NZ_QJPN01000001.1 coordinate 89,451, forward strand.
TCGGCCCCGTCCTCGTCGGGGGCGGCGTGGCGCCCTGCACCGGAGGCGACGACCGCGCCGGCGTATGCGGGTACCCGAGGCAGCGGACCGGTGTCCGCGCCGCGCTCGGCGACCACGTCCGCGACGGTCCGTGCACGGGCCGGACGCGGCGGGTCCGCCGGCCCGCCGGCCGCCTCACCGGTCCAGTCCGCATAGGACGGCTGCGGGTCCGCGGTCGCGCGCGGGGGCTCGAGCGGCAGCGGCCCGGGCGCAGGGGTGCGGCGCGCACGCCACACACCCCACAGGACCAGGACCACGAGCACGCCCGCGCCCAGCACCGCCACGAGGGGCAGGACCGGGACCGTGAACGAGCCGAGCTGCATGGGCCCGGACCTTATTGGGGTCCCGGGCCCCGCGCGGGGAACCTCAGCTGCTGCGCGTCCCCGTCGACGGCTGCGCCGCGCCCGTCCGGCCCTTGTCGCCGGTGGCCGCGCCGGAACCGTTGCGGGTCGCGCCGTTGCCCTTCTCGCCACCCTGCGACGACGGCTCGGACGCCGACGACGCACCGTTACGACCGTTCTGACCGTGGCCGGCCTGGCCGGAGCCGTTGCGGGCCCCCTCCGGACCGGGTCGCGCCGGGCCGCGCCCGGCGGCCGGGTTCGCGGTCGTCGGCGGCTCCGCGTCGGCCTTCGTGCTCTCGGCCGAGGTGCCCTTGTCCCCCGCCGGCGGCTTCTGCGAACCATCCGTTGGGGTGTCACCGGAACGGCGGACGGCGCCGACCGCGACCGTGCGCTCGGCGTCGTCGCCGGGCGTCGGACGCGGGTCCTGGCGCGGCACGGCCGACGTCTTCGGCTCCGCCTCGACCGGGCGGGAGTCCGACGCGGGCCGGAACAGCTCGGCGGGCTCGGGCTCGTCCCCGGGCCGGACAGCGGTGGTGCGCTCGGCACCGCCCTGCTGCCCGGTGGGGGCCGGCGACGGGCGCGGGCCCGGCGCGGGCCGCGGACCCGGGCGCGGGCCGGCGGACTTGTCCCCGTCGGTACCGCCGGGGCGCGGGCCCGGGGCGTCCGTCCGGGCGGGCTGCGGTGCCCCGGCCGGACGGTCGGTACCCGGCCCACCGGCGCCGGGCTTGGCCGGACCGGAGTCGGGCCGGGACTGGGACCCGGAGTCCTGGCGCGCCGGGGCGGGCCCCGGCTGCGGACGCGGACCGGGCCGCGGCGTGGGTGCCGCATCGCCCGACGGCGACGCCTGGGCGGCCGCCGGTCGGGCACCGTTCACCCCGGCGCCGTTGACACCGGCCGCGGGGGCCTGCGGGCGGCCGTTCGGGGCGCCCTGCGGACGCGTGGGCCCCTGATCCTTCTGACCGGGACGCTGCTCGGCCCCCGGGCGCTCCTCGGCACCGGACCGGGCACCGGGGCGCTGTGGCTCCGGTGCACCCGGGCGCGGCCCGGGCCGACCGGACCGCTGGTCCGCGGAGTCGGGACGGGCCTGGTCGGAGCGACCCTGGTCGGGACGCCCGGGCCGGGCGTCGGCAGCCTGCCCCGGGCGGGCGGAGGCGTCCGCACCCGTGCCGGCGGCAGCGGCGGCCGGCGTGGCGCCGGCACCGGACTGCGCGGCGGGCTTCGGCCCGGGGCCCGGCTGACCGGCGGGCTGGGCGGCACCGGACTGGCCGGTGCCGGGCCGCTCGCCCGCGGCGGGCTTCGCGGAGCGGTCGTCGGACGACCCGGCCTCGCCGGACGGTCCGCCGGGCTTCTGCCCCGGACCGGGGGCCGGCCGGATCTCGTGGCGGGCCTTGTCCCCGGTGGCCGGGGCCTTCCCGACCTCGGCGCGCAGCTCGTCGCGACGCCGGGTCAGCTCCCCGACCTCGGTGCGGAGCTTGTCGCCCTGTTCACGGGCCCGGTCGGCGTCCGCGCGGGCGCGGTCGACCTGCTTGCGGGCCTCGGTGACGACACGCTCGGCGTCGGCACGGGCCTTGCTGCGGATCTCCTCCGCCTCCTCCTCCGCCTTCTGCAGGATCGCCTGCATGCGGTCGGAGAAGTTGTCGACGGCACCGTGCCGGTCGGGATCCGAGGGCCCCGGGCCGGGACGCGGCCCCGGACGCGGTGCCGGACGCGGCGGCCCGCCGGCCGGACCGGCGGCGAACCCGCCGGGCGGCGGCACCGGCATCGGCGGCGGCATCGGCCGGCTCCGCAGTGCGTCGATGTCCGCGCGCATCCGGCCCATGAGCCGCTGCATCTGGACGATGTGCTCGTCCACCTGCCGACGGTCGTAGCCGCGGAGAACGACGTCGAACCGCGGGGAACCGCCCGGGCGGTCCGCCCCGTCTGCCGTCATCGCCTCTCCTCAGGTCGTCGACATGGGTGCCCTCGGAGGGCACGTACGAGGTCGGCGGACCGACGGTTCGGCGCGACCTCGCCGGTCAGGGTAGTCACGACGACGGGGTCGCGGCGAACCACGCAGCGTGCAACGGTCGTCCGTCGGCGTGGCGGGGCCCGCGACGGACGGTTCCGTGACACGATGTGCGGTCACCGTCCTCGTGGCCCGAGCCTACCGGGCCGTACCGAATACCATCGGCGGCGTGGACAGCACACTGAAGGGCACGTTGCACCGGCGTGGGCTCCGGATGACCCCTCAACGCCAGCTCGTGCTGGACGCGGTCCGGGAGCTGGGGCACGCGACACCCGAGCAGGTGTGCAGCCGGGTCCAGGCGACGGCACCGGCGGTGAACATCACGACGGTGTACCGGACGCTGGACCTGCTCGAGGAGCTCGGCGTCGTCCGGCACGCCCATCTCGGGCACGGTGCACCGACCTACTCCGAGCACCAGCACCGCCACGTCCACCTCGTCTGCCACCACTGCGGCCGGGTGGACGAGGCGCCGACCGAGCTGCTCTCCGATGTGGCGAGTCGCACGCTCGCCGACCTGGGCTTCCACCTGGACGCGACGCACGTGGCACTGTCCGGCACGTGCGTCGACTGTGCGCACGACGACGAGGACTCCGCCGACGGAGCCCCCGAGCAGGACGACACGGCGCCCCAGGAGGGCGCGGAGGGAGACCGGTGACCGTTCCCGGATCCGAGCAGGACCCCGACACCACCGACAACGCCGAGGACACGACCCCCGACCCGGACGACGTCGTCGCCGCGCACCACGGCGACCCGCCGGCCGAGCAGCGGGCGATGGCCCGCTCCGCCGCCGTCGTCGACCGCGGGCACCGCGAGGTGCTGGCGGTGACCGGCGAGGAGCGGCTGTCCTGGCTGCACCTGCTGCTCACCCAGCACGTCAGCGAGCTGCCGCCCGGCACCGGCACCGAGGCCCTGGTGCTCGACGCGCAGGGCCGGGTGCTGCACCACATGGCCGTCGCGTCGTCGGCGGACACGGTCTGGCTCGACACCGAGCCCGGCGAAGGCGCAGCACTGCTCGACTACCTGGCGAAGATGGTGTTCTGGTCGAAGGTCGAGCCGCGTGACGTCACCGCCGAGCTGGCGGTGCTGTCGGTCGTCGGTCCGCAGACCCCGGCCGTGCTCGCCGCGGCGGGACTGCCGGTGCCCGATGCACCGAACGGCGTCACGGCCCTGCCGGACGGCGGGTTCGTGCGACGGATGCCGTGGCCGGGCCGGGACGCGGCGGACGTCGTCGTCCCCCGCGGGACGAAGGACGCCCGCTGGGCGGACCTCACCGCGGCCGGGGCGCGGGCCGCCGGGACGATCGCGTTCGAGGCGCTGCGGGTGGAGTCGCGCGCACCGCGCCTGCACCGCGACACCGACGACCGCACCATCCCGCACGAGGTCGGCTGGATCGGCTCCGCCGTGCACCTGACCAAGGGCTGCTACCGGGGCCAGGAGACCGTCGCCCGGGTCGCGAACCTGGGGCGCCCGCCCCGGCGCACGGTGCTGCTGATGCTCGACGCCGGCGACGAGGACCTGCCGCACACGGGCGACCCGGTGGTGCGCGACGGCCGCACGGTCGGCCGTGTGGGCACGGTCGTCCAGCACCACGAGCTGGGCCCGGTGGCGCTCGCGCTGCTCAAGCGGTCGGTTCCGGTGGACGCCGAGCTGACCGCGGGCGTCGACGACCGGGTCTCCCCCGCGACGATCGACCCGGACTCCTACGAGCCGGACCCGGACACCCCGCCGCCGGGCCGCGCGGCCCGGGAACGGACGGGTGGCGCTGCGCGTCGCGGATGACGCGCAGCCCGGCCGGACCACCGTGGGGCGGCCACCGGCTGAACACGCGGGCCCCGCGCCGGTCCGGGGCCGGGCCCGCCTGTGACGACGGCGGTGCCGCGTCGCATGTTCCGGGGTGAGCAGGGTACGGTTGTTTTCACGACATTGATGAGACGAGAGGGGCCGCCGGGTCGTGCGCAATGACCGGCCGCCCCTTCCCTGTTGTAAGGGGGACCTGCCATGGGGCGTGGACGAGCCAAGGCCAAGCAGACGAAGGTGGCCCGTGAGCTCAAGTACAGCTCCCCTTCTATGGATCTCGACGCCTTGCAGCGGGAGATCGGTAGCGCGACGGCGGTGACTACCGACAGCCGCGAGGACGACTACGGCGAGTACGACGACCTCGCCGCCAAGTACAACGACGAGGACGACGACCCTCGCCGTTGACGGCCACCCCGGCGCCCGGCCCTCCGTCGTGACACGGCGGCCCGGGCGCCGCGGCACGTGTCGACCCGGGCGGTTTCCCCCGGCCGGTCGGATAGGGCAAGATCATGACCAGTCTCCTGTGGGAGGCTTGGTCACCGATCCCGTCACCTCCGAGGTGTTCAGCAGATGCGCGGCAACCTGTTCGCGGTCGCCGTCAACCTCGTCGTGCTGACCGTGCGGTCGGACCGTCTGCACGTGCTGCTCATCGAGCGGGGCGAGCCCCCGTTCCTCGGGCACTGGGCCCTTCCCGGTGGTTTCGTCCGCCCGGAGGAGGACCTCGTGCACACCGCCAGCCGGCGGTTGGGCGAGGAGACCGGGGCCGACACCGGCAGTGCCGTGTGCGGGCACCTCGAGCAGCTGGCGAGCTACGCCGCACCCGACCGCGATCCCCGCGGCCGGGTCCTGTCCGTGGGGTACCTCGCGCTGCTGCCGGACATGCCGGAGCCGACACCGGGTGGCGGGGCCACCGCGTCCGCGTGGTGCGCCGTCGACGACGTGCCGCCGCTGGCGTTCGACCACCAGCGCATCCTCGCCGACGGCGTGGAGCGGGCGAAGTCGAAGCTCGAGTACACGACGCTCGCCGTCTCGTTCTGCCCGGACGAGTTCACGGTGACCGACCTGCGCCGGGTCTACGAGGCCGTCTGGGGGACCTCCCTGGACCCGCGCAACTTCCAGCGCAAGGTGACCTCCACCGACGGCTTCCTCGTGCCGACGACGACGCTGGTCACCGGCGGTCGCGGGCGGCCGCCCCGGTTGTTCCGCCGCGGCCCGGCGACGGCGCTGCACCCGCCGATGCTGCGTGAGTCGCACCGCGCCGGGAGCCGGCAGCCCGCGTCGCACGACGCGGAGCTGCATCACTCCTTCGAGTGAGAGCAGACGGCGCGGGACCGCCTCAGAAGCGGGGGTGCTCCCCCCGCAGCTGCACCCGGGCGCCGAGCTCGCCGGAACCGGCACCGTCGACGTCGCCGATCCGGCCGACCTCGCCCAGGATCCAGGCGGGCACGTGCCGGGCGGTGAGGACGGCGAGGGCGCGGTCGACGTCCTCGGGCGGCAGCACCGCGACCATCCCGACGCCCATGTTGAACGTCTTCTCCATCTCCGCGCGCTCGACCCGGCCGCGGGACTGGATCAGCTTGAAGATCGGGGCCGGGGTCCAGGAGCCGCGCTCCACGGTGGCTGCGAGGCCCTCGGGCAGCACCCGCTCCAGGTTGCGGGCCAGCCCGCCGCCGGTGATGTGGGAGAACGTCCGCACGCCGGTCTCGGCGGTGATCGCCAGGCAGTCCTTGGCGTAGATCCGGGTCGGGACGAGCAGCTCCTCGCCGAGGGAGTGGTCGAACTCCTCCAGCTCACCGGCCAGCGGCAGCCGGGCGATGTCGAGCAGCACGTGGCGGGCCAGGGAGTAACCGTTGGAGTGCAGCCCGGAGGAGCCGAGCGCGACCAGCACGTCGCCGGGGCGGACGCGCTCGGGCCGCAGCATCTTCTCGGCGTCGACGACACCGACACCGGTGGCGGAGAGGTCGTAGGCGCCCTCCTCCATCAGCCCGGGGTGCTCGGCGGTCTCGCCGCCGAGCAGCGCGCAGCCCGCGGTCTGGCAGCCCTCGGCGATGCCGCGGACGATCGTCGCGACCTGGTCGGGGACGATCTTGCCGATGGCGATGTAGTCCTGCAGGAACAGCGGCTCCGCCCCGCAGACGACCAGGTCGTCGACGACCATCGCGACGAGGTCCTGGCCGATGGTGTCGTGCTTGTCCATCGCCTGCGCGATCGCGACCTTGGTCCCGACGCCGTCGGTGGAGGCGGCCAGGACCGGCTCGGAGTACTTGCCGAACTTCGCCGCGAACAGGCCGGCGAAGCCGCCGATGCCGCCGCGCACCTCGGGCCGGGTGGCCTTCTCGGCGAACGGACGGAAACGCTCGACCGCCTGCTCCCCCGCGTCGATGTCCACCCCCGCGGAGGCGTAGCTGGCGGGGCCGGGCTCGGTCGAGGGCATGCGAGGTCTCTCCAGGTCGGGACGGGGTCGTGATCGGGTGCTGCTACGGGCGGGTCAGTGCCTCTCCGGCACCGTATCCGACGGACAGCGGGCCGGGATCGCCAGAGGCGGCGCCGGACGCCGTCGGCTCCGGGACGTCCTCGAGCAGGTGCTTGCCGAGCTGGGCCTCCTCCGGCAGCGGGATCGGGTAGTCCCCGTCGAAGCAGGCGCAGCACAGCCGCGAGCGCGGCTGCTCGGAGGCGGCGACCATCTGCTCGACCGAGACGTAGCCGAGGCTGTCCGAGCCGATCGAGCGTCGGACGCCCTCGGTGTCGGCGCCGTTGGCGATCAGCTCGGCCCGGCTGGCGAAGTCGATGCCGTAGAAGCAGGGCCAGCGCACGGGCGGCGAGGCGATCCGCACGTGCACCTCGAGGGCGCCGGCCTCGCGCAGCATCCGCACCAGTGCGCGCTGGGTGTTGCCGCGGACGATCGAGTCGTCGACGACGACCAGCCGCTTGCCGCGGATGACGTTGCGCAGCGGGTTCAGCTTCAGCCGGATGCCGAGCTGGCGGATGGTCTGGCTGGGCTGGATGAAGGTGCGCCCGACGTAGGCGTTCTTCACCAGGCCCTGGCCGTAGGGGATGCCGGAGCCCTGGGCGTAGCCGATCGCGGCCGGGGTGCCGGACTCCGGGACCGGGATGACCAGGTCGGCCTCGACCGGGTGCTCCTCGGCGAGCCGGCGGCCGATCTCCACCCGGGTGTCGTAGACCGAGCGGCCGGCGATGGTGGTGTCCGGTCGCGCCAGGTAGACGTACTCGAACACGCAGCCCTTCGGCTCCGGGGCGGCGAAGCGCTGGCTGCGGATGCCGTCGGCGTCGATCGCGATGAGCTCGCCCGGCTCGACCTCGCGGACGAACGAGGCGCCGACGATGTCCAGCGCCGCCGTCTCCGACGCGACGACCCAGCCGCGCTCCAGGCGGCCCAGGACCAGCGGGCGGACGCCCTGGGGGTCGCGGGCGGCGTAGAGGGTGCTCTCGTCGGCGAAGGTCAGCGAGAACGCGCCGCGCAGCCGCGGCAGCAGCCGCATCGCGGCCTCGTAGACGCCGAGGTCCGCGGCGCCCGCGGCCAGCAGCTCGGTGAGCAGGTCGGAGTCGGTGGTCGCGCGCAACCCGGACCGCTTGCGGTTCTCCAGCTTCGCGACGTCCTCGCGCAGCTCGGCGGTGTTCACCAGGTTGCCGTTGTGACCCAGCGCCAGGCCGGAGCCCGCGGCCGTGGTGCGGAACGTCGGCTGGGCGTTCTCCCAGGTCGTCGCACCGGTCGTCGAGTAGCGGCAGTGGCCGACGGCGAGGTGCCCGCGCAGCGAGGACAGCGTCTGCTCGTCGAACACCTGGCTGACCAGGCCGAGGTCCTTGAACACCACGGTGCGGCGGCCGTCGGACACGGCGATGCCGGCGGCCTCCTGGCCGCGGTGCTGCAGCGCGTAGAGGCCATAGTAGGTCATCTTCGCGACGTCCTCGCCGGGGGCCCAGACGCCGAACACACCGCACTCCTCGCGGGGTCCTTGCTCGTCGGGCTCGGCGGCGGGGGGTGCGACGGGGGTGAGGGAGAGGGTTCGTTCAGGGCTGACGTGCTCGTTCCGGACGGAACTCAACGCGGCGCTCCTCGGCTGGCGGCGTACCGGGACCAGGGGACGACTGTACGCCCCGAGATCACGTCTCCCCAGGTACGGGGACAGGGGTCACGTCGGAGTCGCACACCGCACCCGTCCGGTCACGGCGTGCGGAGCGGCAGGAACGCGGCGATCTCGCCGGCCCGCGACCCGGACGCCGACACCCGCCCGGCGGCGAGCGCGTCGTCCCAGCTCAGGCGGCCGACGGCGAGCGCGATCCAGGTCCGCGGGTCGGCCTCGACGACGTTCGGCGGGGTGCCGCGGGTGTGCCGCGGCCCCTCGACGCACTGCACCGCACCGAACGGCGGGACCCGTACCTCGACGCTGCGGCCCGGCGCGCGCCGGGCCAGCTCGTCGAGCGACGCCTTCACCGCCGACTTCCGTGTCGCCCGGTCCGGCTCGACCCCGTCGTCGACCCAGTCCAGGAGGACGTCGGACATCAGACCGAGACGGCGCCGAACCGCGCCGGGAGCGTGCCCTCCCAGGCGGCGCGCAGCTCGTCGAGCGCCAGCGTGCCGAGGGCGTCGCCGAGGTCGAGGACGTCGCCGCCGGTCTCGCCGAGCCGCAGCGCCGGGACACCGGCCTCGGCCGCGCGGGCCAGGAACGCCTCGGCGCCGTCGGCGGGCACGGTGACCAGCACCCGTCCGGCGGACTCGGCGAACAGCGCGGTGAACGAGTCCTCGTGCACCCCGGCCAGGTCGACGCGGGCGCCCCGGCCCCCGGCGAGCGCGGCCTCGACCAGGCCCTGGGCGAGGCCGCCGTCGGACAGGTCGTGGCTGCCGGTCAGCGCCCGGTCCGCGGCCGCGGCGGCGAGGAGCTGCGCGAGGCGCCGCTCGTGCTCCAGGTCGACGGCGGGCGGCCGTCCGCCGAGGTGCCCGTGCACCTCGTGCGCCCACTCCGACCCGCCGAACTCGGCGGCGGTGGTGCCGAGCAGGACGACCGTGTCGCCGTCGGCGCCGGCGAACCCGGACCGGACCGCGGTGGTGACGTCGTCGATCACGCCGAGCACGCCGACGACCGGGGTCGGCAGGATCGCCGTCGTCCCGGTCTGGTTGTAGAAGCTGACGTTGCCGCCGGTGACCGGGGTGCCCAGCACCGCGCAGCCGTCGGCGAGACCGCGCACGGCCTGCTCGAACTGCCACATGACGTGCGGGTCCTCCGGCGAGCCGAAGTTCAGGCAGTCCGTGACGGCGAGCGGCACGGCGCCGGAGGTCGCGACGTTGCGGTAGGCCTCGGCCAGCGCGAGCTGCGCGCCGACGTACGGGTCGAGCGCCACGAAGCGGGCGTTGCAGTCGGTGGCGACGGCGATGCCGCGGCCGGTGGACTCGTCGACCTGCACGACCCCGGCGTCGGCGCCGTGCGCGGCGACGGTGTTGCCGCGCACGTAGCGGTCGTACTGGTCGGTGACCCACGAGCGGGACGCGAGGTTCGGGGCGGCGGCCATCCGCAGGATCTCCGCACGCAGCTCGGACGGGGTCTCCGGGCGGGGCAGCATCTCCGGCGAGTCCGCGTTCAACGCGTCCTGCTTCGCGTCGTCGCGGGCGACCGGGCGGGTGTAGACCGGGCCCTCGTGGGCGACCGTGCGCGGCGGCACGTCGACGACGGTCTCGCCCTGGGAGGTGATCACCAGGCGGTCGCCGTCGGTGACCTCGCCGATCACGGTGGCGATGGTGTCCCACTTGCGGCAGACGGCGAGGAAGGCCTCGACGTTCTCCGGGGTGACGACCGCGCACATCCGCTCCTGGGACTCCGAGGAGAGGATCTCGGCGGCGGTCATGCCGGTGGCGCGCAGCGGGATGGCGTCGAGGTCGACGTGCATGCCGCCGTCACCGGCAGAGGCGAGCTCGGAGGTCGCGCAGGACAGCCCGGCGCCGCCGAGGTCCTGGATGCCGACGACGAGCCCGGCCGCGAACAGCTCCAGGCAGCACTCGATGAGGACCTTCTCGGTGAACGGGTCACCGACCTGGACGCTCGGGAGCTTCTTCCGCCCGGTGCCGCCGCCGGCGGAGTCGAAGGTCTCCGACGCCAGCACGGACACGCCGCCGATGCCGTCGAGGCCGGTCGTCGCACCGAACAGGATGATCTTGTTGCCGGTACCGGAGGCGAACGCGAGGTGCAGGTCCTCGGTCTTCAGCGCCCCCACGCACAGGGCGTTGACCAGCGGGTTCCCCGCGTAGGACGGGTCGAAGACGACCTCGCCCGCGACGTTCGGCAGGCCGAGGCAGTTCCCGTAGCCGCCGACGCCGGCGACGATGCCGGGCAGCACCCGCCCGGTGTCGTCGGCGTCGAGCGGACCGAACCGCAGCGGGTCGCCGACGGCGATCGGGCGCGCGCCCATGGCCATGATGTCGCGGACGATGCCGCCGACACCGGTCGCCGCCCCCTGGTAGGGCTCGACGTAGGACGGGTGGTTGTGCGACTCGACCTTGAAGGTCACCGCCCAGCCGTCGCCGACGGACACGACGCCCGCGTTCTCGCCGATCCCGGCGAGCATCGTCGAGCGCATCTGTTCGGTGGTGGTCTCACCGAAGTAGCGCAGGTGGACCTTGGAGGACTTGTAGGAGCAGTGCTCGCTCCACATCACCGAGTACATCGCCAGCTCGGCGTCGGTGGGCCGGCGGCCGAGGATCTCCCGGATCCGGACGTACTCGTCGTCCTTGAGCCCCAGCTCCCGGAAGGGCTGCGGCTGCTCCGGAGTGGCCTCGGCGTGCTTGACGGAATCGACCGGCACCTGGGACTGCGTCACGGGACCAGGGTAGACGGGGCTCCCCCGCCCGCGTCCCCGCACGGTGCCGGGGCCCACAGGCGGGGTTCCCCACAGCAGGTCACGGACCGAGGACGACGACGGCCCGGCCCGCGGTCCACGGGGACCGCCGGCCGGGCCGGACGTCGTGCGCGGGTCAGGCGGTGACGCGGGCCAGCACCGAGGTGAACAGGCCGAGCCCGTCGGCCGACGGGCCGGTCAGCGCACTGGTCGCGTGCTCGGGGTGCGGCATGAGACCGACGACGTTCCCGGCCGCGTTGGTCACACCGGCGATGCCGCGGGTCGAGCCGTTCGGGGCCGGGTCGCGGTAGCGGAACACCACGCGGCCCTCGCCATCGAGCTCGTCGAGGGTCGCGGCGTCGGCGACGTAGCGGCCCTCCTGCGACTTGAGCGGGATCAGCAGCTCGTCGCCCGCGGCGTAGTCACGCGTCCAGGCCGTGCCGGCGTTCTCCACCGTGAGCACCAGGTCGCGGCACAGGAAGTGCATCCCGGCGTTCGCGACGAGCGCGCCGGGGAGCAGGTGCGCCTCGCAGAGGATCTGGAATCCGTTGCAGATGCCGAGCACCGGCAGACCGCGCCCGGCGCCCGCCACGACCTCGGTCATGATCGGCGCCAGGCTCGCGATCGCGCCGGCGCGCAGGTAGTCGCCGTAGGAGAACCCACCCGGCACGACGACGGCGTCCACGCCCTGCAGATCGTGGTCGCCGTGCCACAGCGGGACGGCCTCGGCGCCGGCGCGGCGGACCGCGCGGGCGGCGTCGACGTCGTCCAGGGTGCCCGGGAAGGTGATCACACCGATACGGGTGCTCACAGCCGGGTCACCGTCCAGTCCTCGATCACCGGGTTCGCCAGCAGCGAGCCGGCGAGCCGGTGCAGGGTCTCGTCGTCGATGCCGTCGGACACCTCGAGCTCGAAGTGCTTGCCCTGCCGCACCCCGCTCACGCCGGACACTCCGATCCGGTCGAGCGCCCGGGTCACGGCCTGACCCTGCACGTCGAGGATCTCGGGCTTGGGCATCACGTCCACCACCACTCTGGCCACGGGGTCAGCCTACGGTGAACAGGGGCGACGGCTCGACGTGCGTGCCCTCACCATCGGCCCATGAGGATCCTCGTCCTGGGTGGCACGGTCTTCCTCTCCCGCGCGGTCGCCGCGGCCGCGCTCGCTGCGGGCCATCCGGTGACCTGCGTGTCCCGTGGTGTCTCCGGGCCGCCGCCGGACGGCGCGGAGGCGGTGACGGCGGACCGGTCCCGGCCCGGGGCGCTGGCCGCGGCGCTGCACGGGCGCACGTTCGACGCCGTCGTGGACGTCGCGACGATGTCCGCGCCGTGGGTCCGCGACGCCCTCGACGCGCTGCACGGCCGGTTCGGGCACTGGACCTTCGTCTCCTCGATCAACGCCTACGCCGACCCGTCGCTGCGCGGCGGGACCGTGACGCAGCCGACCCTGGCACCGCTGCACGACCAGCCCGACCAGGACCTCACGAACCGCGACCCGGGCGTCTACGGCGCCGCGAAGGTCGCGAGCGAACAGGCCGTGCGGGAGCGGGCGGGCGACCGGGCGCACGTGGTGCGCGGCGGGCTGATGTGCGGGCACGGCGACCTGTCCGACCGCTACGGCTACTGGGCGGACCGGTTCGCCCGCGGCGGCCGGGTGGTCGTCCCGGACGTGCCCGCCCAGCCGATGCAGCTCGTCGACGTGGACGACCTCGCCGCCTGGATCGTGGCCGGCGCCGCCGACGGCACCACCGGCACCCACGACGGCGCAGGCCAGCGGTCCACCCTGGACCGGGTGCTCACCGGGACCGCCGACGCCGTGGGCGCCGACGACCTGGAGCTCGTCCGGGTCCCGGAGCGGACGCTGGCCGAGCAGGACGTGGCGTTCTGGGCCGGTCCGCGGTCGCTGCCGCTGTGGCTGCCGGAGTCCCTCTGGGGCATGGTCGACCGGGACGTCACCACGACGTCCGCCGCCGGTCCGGCGGCTCGCCCACTCGCCGACACCGCCCGCGCCGCGCTGGCGTGGGAGCGCGGGCTCGGCGCCGGCCGGGGGCGCCGGGCCGGGCTCACCGACGCCGAGGAGCAGGCCGTGCTGCGGGCGCTCGGCTGAGCCGGGACGCCCGCCACCCCCCGACCGGGCATGCTGGTCCCATGCACCTGACGCACTACGGCCACGCCTGCGTCCTGGTCGACACCGGGTCGGCCCGGCTCCTGTTCGACCCGGGCGCGTTCTCGACCGGCTTCGAGACCCTGGACGGCCTGGACGCGATCCTGGTCACCCATCAGCACTTCGACCACGTCGACGCCGACGCGCTGCGCACCCTGCTGCGTGCCAACCCCGACGCCGCCCTGGTCACCGACGGCCAGACCGCCGGGCAGCTCGACGGCGTCGACGCCCGCACCGCCGCCCCCGGCGACGTGCTGGCCCTCGGCGGCGCCGAGGTGTCCGTCGTCGGGTCCGGGGACCACGCGCAGATCCACCCGGACATCCCGCTGGTCGCGAACAACGGCTACCTCGTCGACGGCGCGCTGCTCCACCCCGGCGACGCCTACGTCCCGCCGGGCGTCGACGAGCTGGCGACGCTGCTGCTCCCCACCGGCGCACCCTGGCTGAAGGTGTCCGAGGCCGTCGACTACCTGCGGTCGGTCGCACCGCGGACGGTGGTGCCGATCCACGAGGGCACCCTCGCCGACCCGGCGCTCCACTACCGGTTCTTCGACGACCTGGGGCCCGACGCCACGACGCTCCTGGTCCCCGACCGGGAGACGGCGGTCGACGTCTGATGCCCCTGCAGTGGGAGCAGGTCGTCGTCGACGCCCGGGACCCGGTCCGGCTGGGCCGCTGGTGGGCCGAGGCCCTGGACTGGACGGTCGTGAACGCCTCGGCGTCGGAGTTCGAGATCCAGCCCGCCGAGGGCGTCGTCCCCGGGCTGATCTTCGTGCCGGTCGCGGAGGGGAAGCGGACCAAGAACCGCCTGCACATCGACCTGCGGCCGGACGGCGTCCGCGACTCCGAGGTGGCCCGGCTGCTGATGCTGGGCGCCACCCGGGTCAACGTGGGCCAGCACCGGGCCCCGGCCGACGAGGTGTCCTGGACGGTGCTCGCCGACCCCGAGGGCAACGAGTTCTGCGTGCTCGGCGAGCGGCGGACCTGACACCTGTCCACAGGTGGCACCGGTTGTCCACAGGAGAGCACACACTGTGGACAACCGGGCCGATCGCCGGGGAGCTCCTAGGCGGCCGGGGCCGCGGCGGGGAACAGCGTGCGGTGCACGGCGCCGGCGGCACCCGCCCCGCGCGCCGCGTCGACGGCGGCCAGCGCGGCCTCGACGCGGTGCTCGCGGCGCAGGTCCTTGGCCCGCAGCGCGAGCCGGACGAGCCCGCCGCGCTCGGCGGTGCGCACGGCCTGCTGCTCCAGCGCCCGTCCGCGGCGGCGCTCCCCGGCGCGGGGCTCGCCCCGCCAGGGCTCGGACGCCCGGAAGGTCAGCACGCGCGCGTGCAGCACCGGACCGCCGGTCGCGCGGACGGTCGACTCGTCGGCGCAGAGGCCGAAACCGAGGTCGGCGAGCGCGTCGAGGGTGCCGTCGGAGGCGATCCAGCCGGGCGGGGCGAAGCCGTCGGTGGACAGCCCGGTCGCGAGCAGGATCCGCCGGGCGCCGGTCAGCCGCAGGCCGGCCTCGTGCCGGGGCAGCGCCCCGAACTCGGTGCGGCGCCCGATCCGCGGTACGGAGCCGTTCTGCCAGGCGCCCACCGGGTCGCTCGTGTGGTCGAAACCGTGCAGGAGCAGGTCGTCCCCGGCGCGGACGCGGCCGGCGATCCAGCGGACCAGGTCGTCGCCGCGGCGCAGCGGCCCGTCGGGCCCCTTGGGCTGCACGAGGTGGGTCAGCGGCACGCCGCGCCGGTCCAGCTCCGCGGCGAACGCGGCGGCTCGGGCGCGGTCGGCGTCGTCGGAGTCGGTCAGGCCGGACAGCGAGACCAGCAGCGTGCTCATGGACCCCATCCGACCCGACCGAGGTGAACCCCGCGTGGAGTCACCGGATCGCGCGGACGACGATCGGCGGGCGTTCTCAGCGGGCCGTGAACCCGCCGTCCACCCGTAGTTCGGCGCCGTTGACCATCGCGGCCTCCGCCGAGGCCAGGTACACGACGGCCGCGGCGACCTCCGACGGCTCGGCGAACCGTCGCGCCGGGATCTCGGCGCGGTGCGCGTCCCCGGCCGGGTTGTCCCACGCCGCGCGACCCAGGTCGGTGAGCACGACCGTCGGCGACACCGCGTTCACCGTCACCCCGTGCGGTCCCCACTCGAC
Organism: Pseudonocardia sp. UM4_GMWB1; assembly: GCF_017312155.1. Lineage (NCBI taxonomy): Bacteria > Bacillati > Actinomycetota > Actinomycetes > Pseudonocardiales > Pseudonocardiaceae > Pseudonocardia > Pseudonocardia sp. UM4_GMWB1. Next base: position 104,782 of record NZ_QJPN01000001.1, read on the forward strand.
GGCGAGGGTGCGGGTGAGCCCGTTGATCCCTGCCTTGGACGCGCAGTAGGCGGCGTGCTGTTCCAGCCCGCTGCTCGCCGCCTGCGAGGCGAGGTTCACGATCCGCCCGTACCCGCGCTCCACCATGACCCGGCCCGCGGCGCGCGCCATCAGCCAGGAGCCGGTGAGGTTGACGTCCAGGGTGCGGCGCCAGTCCTCGATCCGCAGCTCCAGGGCGGGGGCGAGCAGCGCGATCCCGGCCGAGTTGACCAGTACGTCGACCCGGCCGTGCCGGGCGACGACCTCCTCGACGCAGGCCGCCGCGGCGTCGGGGTCCGCGACGTCGACGACGTGCGCCGACGCGCAGACCTCCGGGACGCCGTCGGTGCGCAGGTCCGCGGCGGCGACCACGGCGCCCTGCCCGGCGAGTGCGCGGGCCACCTCCGCCCCGATCCCGGACGCCGCTCCGGTGACGAGGGCGACCGAGCCGGTGAGGTCGAACATCAGCAGTCCGTCCCGACGGTCTCCGCCTCGGCGAGGCGCTCGCCGTCGCGCCGGTCGTAGGAGTCGAGCGCGGCGACCTTCTCCGCCGACGCGCTGCCCGGGTCGAACCGGTGGTCCAGCCAGCCGGCGACCAGCATGCGGGCCAGCTCGATCCCGACCACGCGCTGGCCCATGCACAGGACCTGCGCGTTGTTGGACTTCACCGAGCGCTCGACGGAGAACGGGTCGTGCGCGGTGACCGCGCGGATGCCGGGCACCTTGTTCGCCGAGATCGCGACGCCGAGCCCGGTCCCGCAGACGAGCAGGCCGCGGTCGGCCTCGCCGTCGGCGACCTTGCGGGCGGCGGCGACGCCGATGTGCGGGTAGGCCGTGTGCCCGTCGGCGGCGACGCCGACGTCGACCACCTCGGCGACGCGGTCGTCGGCCTCCAGGTCGGCCTTCAGGCGCTCCTTGTACTCGTAGCCGGCGTCGTCGGCGCCGACCACGATGCGCAGCTTCTCGCTCACGTCTGCTCCTTCTGCGATGTCAGGACGTCGGCGACGGCCGTGACGATCAGGCCGAGGCTGGTCGCCCCGGCGTCGGGTGTGCCCACGCTCTTCTCGGCCAGCGGGCGGGCCCGGCCGATCCGGGGCCGGAGGTCGGCGGTCGCGCCGGCAGCGGTGGTCGCGGTCGCGGCGGCGGCCGTCCACGCGGCGGCGAGGCCCTCGCCGCCGCCGACCCGGCGCTCCAGCTCCTCGACGAAGGGCAGCAGCGCGTCGAGCAGGGTCTTGTCCCCCGCCTGCGCCCCGCCGAGCTGCTGGATCGTCGTGGCGAACTCGCGGGCCCCGGCGGTGACGGTCGCGGCCGGATAGGTCGCGGCGGTGTCGCCGAGGTGCCGCCCGAGCGCCTCGAGCGCTGCGCCCCACAGCACCCCGGAGGTGCCGCCGGCGCGCTCGGCCCAGGCCTGCCCGGCCTGCTGCAGCACCCAGCCGCCGCCGACGTCGTCACCGAGCTCGCCGACCCGGGCGGTAGCGGCGGTGATCCCCTTGAGCATGCCGCGGCCGTGGTCTCCGTCGCCCGCGACGGCGTCGATCCTCCCCAGCTCGTGCTCGTGGGAGCGGATCGTCGACTCCACCGCGGCCAGCGCGGCGCGGACGGTGCCCGCGAGGCCCCGGGCCGCGTCGCTCGCCGCGGGTGCGGTGACGACGGCGTCGGCCTCGGCGAGCTCGTCGGCGGTCGGCTCGCGCAGCGCCGCCAGCGGCGCGGCGGTCTTGCGGTAGGCGGGGGTGTAGGCGTCCGCCCGCCACAGCGGCTCCAGCTCGTCGTCGAGCCACATCAGGGTTAGCGAGCAGCCGCCCATGTCCAGGCTGGTCACGAGCTCGCCGACCTCCGGGTCGACGATCTCGTACCCGGCGTCGCGCAGCCGCGGCGCGACGTGGCGCCACAGCAGGAACAGCTCCTCGTACTTCGTGGTGCCCAGCCCGTTGAGGATCGCCCCGACCCGGCCGGGGGCGCCCGCCGGTGCGTGCTTCAGGACGTCGTCGACCAGCAGTTCCGCCAGCTCGCGGGCGGGCAGCATCGGGACGTCGCGGATGCCGGGCTCGCCGTGGATGCCCAGGCCGAGCCCGAGATGCCCCTCGGGCACCGAGAACAGCGGCTCGTCCTCGCCGGGCATCGTGCAGCCGGTGAACGCGACGCCGAGACTGCGGGTGGCGGCGTTGGCGGCGCGGCCGAGACGCTCGACCTCGTCGAGGTCCGCGCCGCGCGCGGCGGCGGCACCCATCGCCTTGAACACGGTGAAGTCGCCGGCGATCCCGCGGCGCCGCGACTCCTCCTCGGCGGAGGCGACGTCGTCGGTGACGACCACGATGCGGGTGTCGATGCCCTCGGCCCGCAGCCGGTCGGCCGCGATCCCGAAGTTGATCGTGTCGCCGGCGTAGTTGCCGAAGCTGAAGACCACACCGCGGCCCTGGTCGGCGGCCTTCGCGACCGAGTACGCCTGGGCCGCCGACGGCGAGGTGAAGATGTTGCCGACGACGGCGCCGTGCGCCATCCCCGGCCCGACCGTCCCGCAGAACGCCGGGTAGTGGCCGGAGCCGCCCCCGATGACGACGGCGACCTGCGGGTCGCCGTCGCCACGGTGGGCGACCACGCCGCCGTGCACCCCTCGGACACGGTCGGCGTAGAGGTCGAGGAAGCCGGCGAGCTGGTCGTCGGCGAACTCGGCGGGGTCGTCGAAGATCCTGGTCACGAGGTCTCCCTCACCGTGGTGGCGGCGGTCTCGCGCAGCTGCGGGTCGTCCTGCGGGACGTTCAGGAACGAGACCATCACGAAGGCGGCGGCGTAGAGGGCGACGAAGGCCCACACGACGCCGACGTTGCCGGTGCCGAGCGCGAGCATCAGGGCGACGACGCCCGAACCGAGGAAGGCCGCGCCGCCGGCGGCGGTGGTGTACATGGCCATCGCGGCGCCCTTGTGGTCGGGTGCGAGCGCGGGCATGATCGCGCCCATCGGGACGAACCCGGCGAGCAGGCAGCCGAACACGCAGCCCGCGGCGACCGAGACCCAGAAGCCCCAGGTCGAGCCGGCCGGGACGAGCTGCGGGACGTACCACCACAGCAGCAGGCCGACGGCGGAGCCGAAGACGCCGAACCACTGCACCGTGCGGCGCCAGCCCCACCGGTCGCCGACGGCCCCGAACACCGCGTTGACCAGGATGTTCGTCGCGTAGACGAACACCGTCATGGTCAGCCAGCGGCTCTGGCCCCAGCCGAGGTCCACCGCGATGACCGTCGGCAGGATGATGAACATGCCGTACTGCGGCGCGGTGTTGATCAGCCGGACCAGGAAGCCCATGAGGATCTTCGGGTTGGCCGCGGTGAGCCGCAGCCCGGCGCTGAGCACCTGGCCGGTGGTCTCCCCGGCCGGCGCGAGCCGACGGGTGGCGTGCGGCTCGTGCACCCCGAAGCGGGCGATCAGGTACCCGGCGACGACGAGCGCGGTCGAGCCGACCATCGCGGCGGTCTCGCCGCCGGTGCCCCCGCCGAAGGCCGGGATCATGCCGAGCGCGAACAGCGAGCCCAGGGTGGGCAGGCCGCCGGTGAACATGACGTAGAACCAGCCGACGGCGACGCCGTTGCGCGAGTACGGCGTGACGACGTTGATCCACACCAGGAACGCGAACGCGAAGAGCGGGTAGCCGAAGCCGCGCAGGAAGTAGGTGGCGGCGACCAGCGGGAGGCTGCCGATCTGCAGGCTCAGCAGGAACAGCACCTCGAACACGACCCAGACGGCGACGCCGAGGGTCATGACGCGGCGCGGGCCCCACAGGTCGGCGAGCGCGCCGGACAGGTAGCTGGCGACGAGCACGGCCAGGCTGTAGCCGGTGATGATCGTCGCGACGGTCGCCTCGGGCGAGCCGAGCACCGCCTCGATGTGCGGGGAGATGAAGTTGGACTCGGTCCCGTTTCCGGTCATGAAGACCAGCACGCCGAGGAAGCCCCAGCGCAGGGAGTGCGGGATGCCGATGCGGTCGAGGAAGGTCTCGTGCTGCGGAGCGGCGCTGCTCATCGTCGACCCCTCAGGCGTTCGGGAGGATCGAGACCTTGACCGACGCACCGGAGGTGTCGCCGACGAGGTCGAGGGCCTTCTGGAACTCCGCGAGCGGCACCTGGTGGGTGCAGATGTCGGAGATCGGGAGCTTGCCGTCCTCCAGCATCTTGATCGCGGCGGGCCAGCAGTGCGGGCCGAGGTGGGCGCCGCGGACGTCGAGCTCCTTGTCGTCGGAGATGATCGACCAGTCCACGGTGACCTCGGAGCCGAACACCGAGTACTCGACGTAGGTACCGAGCTTGCGCAGCAGGTTCAGGCCCTGCGCGACGGCCGGGACGGCGCCGGAGCCCTCCAGGTAGACGTCGGCGCCGTAGCCGTCGGTGAGCTCCTTGACCCGGGCGACCGCGTCCTCGCGGGAGATGTTGATCGTGAGGTCGGCGCCGGTGCGGCGGCCGAGCTCCAGCTTCTCGTCGTCGAGGTCGAGCGCGATCAGCAGGCGCGGGTTCTTCGCGCGGGCGCCGGCGATCAGGCCGAGGCCGATCGGGCCGCACCCGGCGACGACCACGACGTCGTCGAAGGTGATGGTGGCGCGCTCGACGGCGTGCAGTGCGCAGGACAGCGGCTCGGCGAACGCGGCGTGCTGCGGCTCCAGGTCCGGTGAGACCCGGTGCACCCGGGCGCGGGTGGGGACCAGCATGTACTGGGCCATCGCGCCGTCGAAGTTCCGGAAGCCGAACATGTCGTGCGGCCCGCACATCCAGTACTGGCCGCGCAGGCAGTAGCGGCACTGCTCGCACGGGACGATCTGCTCGCAGGCGACGCGGTCGCCGACGGACACGCCGTGCAGGGCGAGGCCCTCGTCGTCACCGGAGACGATCCGGCCGACGAACTCGTGACCGGGCGTGACACCGGTCTGGGCCCAGGCGGGCCGGTTGTCGTCGCCCCAGAACTTCGCGGCGCCGTGGTAGCACTTCAGGTCGCTGGCACACACGCCGACGGCCTCGACCTGCATCAGCAGCTCGCCGGGGCCGGGCCGGGGGACGTCCACCTCCTCCAGCCGGTAGTCCTCGGGGCCGTGCACGACGACCGCCTGCATCCGGGTCGGGATGTTCTCTCCCACGGCGAAACCTCCGTTGGTGCCATGCGGGGTGCTGCATGCGACTGGCCTTGAGCATGCGTTCCGGTGTGAACATTCGTCAACACATCGGTTCCGACTTGAACAAACGTGCAGTACGCTTGACTGGTACCGATCCGGACCGGCGGAGGAGGTGGCGATGGCGCCGCACGACGTCTCCCGGCGCGACCTGGGGCTGATGCACCGGGCCGCGCGGCTGTACTACGTCGACGAGCTCAACCAGGCCGCGATCGCCGACCGGCTCACCGTGTCGCGTCCGACCGTCTCCCGGCTGCTCGCCGAGGCCCGCCGGGTCGGGATCGTGCAGATCACTGTGCACGACCCGGACTCGCTGCACACCGGTGGCGACGACGCACCCCGGCTCGCCGCCGCGCTCGGGCTGGACCGCGTGTGGCTGGCCCCGCGCCCCGCCACCGACCTCGGTCAGTCGCTCGCCGAGCCGGTCGGCGAGGCGCTGCGGGAGGCCGGGCTGCGCGCCGGTGACGTCCTGCTCGTCTCCTCCGGGCGCACCGTGTGGGAGCTCAGCCACACCACGCTGCCCGCGTTGGCCGGCTGCGAGATCGTGCCGACCGTCGGTGGGGTCGCCGAACCCGAGGCGTGGCACCAGACCAACGAGATCGTCCGGTCGGTCGCCGAACGCGGACACGGACGCCCGCACTTCCTGTTCACCCAGGCCATGCCGTCACCGGCGATGAGCCGCACGCTCGCCGAGGACCCGGAGTTCCGGCGGGTCACCGGGTTCTGGATGCGCGCACAGGCCGCGCTGGTCGGTGTCGGCGCCCCGCCCGCGGGCCGCGCGTCGATCTCGACCTCGGTCCCGCTCGACGACGAGGGCCTCCAGGACGGCGTCGGCGACGTCTGCCTGAACTTCTACCGCGCCGACGGCCGCCCGATCGCCTTCCCGGGCAGCGACCGGATGGTGCGGATCTCCCCGGAGCAACTGCGACGGGTGCCGCGGACGATCGCCGTCGCCGTCGGGGAGGAGAAGGTGCCGAGCATCGTCGGCGGGGCGCGGGCGGGCCTGTTCAACCGCCTGGTGACCGACACCCCGACCGCCCAGGCCCTGCTCGACGCCCTCGGCCCCGTCTGACCCACCGACGACGTCGGACGGCGGGGCAGCACATGTTCGTGATCGCAGACCGCGTCATCTACCCGGTTCCGAGTAGGCGTCGCCGGCCGGCTCGGCACACGGGAGCACACTGCGCCGCCACACCGAGCTTCTGCCCGTCCGCCGATCTGCCTACCCGGTAAGCGGATTCCGGAGGGCGGGCGCTCGGGTCGGACCGCCGCCCGGACGACCGTTCCACGGTCCGCTGTGGTCGGCCGAGAACTCGCTTACCGGGTAAGCGGGTTCGGCCCAGAAGGGCGTGCCGCACGACCGGTCCCGTCGACGAGCCGATCACACCCGACGTTCACACCCCTTGTCCGACGTCCACACCCGTCGAGAGGGGTGTGAATGCCGGACAAGGGGTGTGGGTGCGGCCGGGGTCAGGCCGTGGGCGACACCCAGGGGGTGCCGGTGATGCGGCGGTAGACCTCGGCGTAGCGGTCGTGGACGACCTTCACGACCTCGTCGGGGACCTCGGGGCCGGGGGCGGTGCGGTCCCAGTCCAGCCCGGCGGACCAGTCGCGGACGTACTGCTTGTCGAAGGAGAACTGGACCCGGCCGGGCTCGTAGGAGTCGGCGGGCCAGAACCGCGACGAGTCCGGGGTGAGCACCTCGTCACCGAGGACGATCTCGCCGGAGGTGTCCCGGCCGAACTCCAGCTTGGTGTCGGCGACGATGATCCCGCCCTCGGCCGCGGACTCGGCGCCGCGCCGGTAGACCTCCAGGGTCAGGTCCCGCAGCCGGGTCGCGGTGTCGGCGCCCAGCTGCGCCACGACGTCGTCGAAGGTCATGAACTCGTCGTGCTCACCGACCGGCGCCTTGGTGGTCGGGGTGAAGATCGGCTCGGGGAGCTTCGAGCCCTCGACCAGGCCGGCGGGCAGCGTGACGCCGGAGACGGCGCCGGTGCGCTGGTACTCCTTCAGCCCGAGCCCGGTGAGGTAGCCGCGGGCGATGCACTCGACCGGCAGCATCTCCAGCGGGCGGCAGCGGACGGCGCGCCCGGCGAACTCGGCGGGGATGTCGTCGGTGCCGATGACGTGGTTGGGCACGAGGTCGCCGGTGCGCTCGAACCAGTACAGCGACAGCGCGGTGAGGATCGCGCCCTTGTCCGGGACGGGCGTCGGGAGCACGACGTCGTAGATCGACAGCCGGTCCGAGGCCACGAGCAGCAGCTGCGCCGGGTCGCGGGACTCGTCGAGGTAGAGCTCGCGGACCTTGCCGGAGTGGACGAGCCTCACAGGATCCCTCCGGGGGTGTAGGCGGCGGCCTCGGGGTGCTTCGCGGTGATCGCGGCGATCTTCTCCGTCACCGTGGTGACCTGCGCGGACGCGGCGCCGGTGAACCGCAGCGGGTCCTCCAGCAGCCGGTCCAGCGTGCCGGCGGGCAGGCCGAGCCGGTCGTCACCGGCGAGGCGCTGGAGCAGGTCGTTGTCGGCCTGGCCCTGCTCGCGCATCGCCAGTGCGACGGCGACCGCGTGCTCCTTGATGACCTCGTGCGCGGTCTCCCGGCCGACCCCGGCGCGGACGGCGGCCATCAGCACCGCGGTCGTGGTGAGGAAGGGCAGGTAGCGGTCGAGCTCGCGGGCGATCACGGCCGGGTAGGCGCCGAACTCGTCGAGCACGGTCAGCGTGGTCTCGTAGAGGCCGTCGAGGGCGAAGAACGCGTCCGGCAGCGCGACGCGGCGCACCACCGAGCAGGAGACGTCGCCCTCGTTCCACTGGGAGCCGGCGAGCTCGGCGGTCATGACCGACAGGCCGCGCAGGATCACCATGAGGCCGTTGATGCGTTCCGCGGAACGCGCGTTCATCTTGTGCGGCATGGCGCTGGACCCGACCTGGCCGGGGGCGAAGCCCTCGGTGGCGAGCTCGGCGCCCGCCATCAGCCGGATCGTCGTGGCCAGCGACGACGGCGCCGCCGCCAGCTGCACCAGAGCGGTGACGACGTCGTGGTCGAGCGAGCGCGGGTAGACCTGCCCGACGCTGGTGAACGCCTCGGCGAACCCCAGGTGGGTGGCGACGCGCTGCTCCAGCTCGTCGAGCTTCACCGAGGCTTCAGTGTCGCCGCCCAGTAGATCCAGCATGTCCTGGCTGGTGCCCATCGGGCCCTTGATGCCGCGCAGCGGATAGCGCGAACGCAGATCCTCCAGCCGGGCGTGCGCGACGAGCAGCTCGTCCGCGGCGGAGGCGAACCGCTTGCCCAGGGTGGTGGTCTGCGCGGCGACGTTGTGGCTGCGCCCGGCCATGACCAGCTCGGCGTACTCCGACGCGCGACGCCCGAGCCGCGCCAGGACCGCGACGGTCCGGTCGGCGACGAGCTCCAGCGACAGCCGGATCTGCAGCTGCTCCACGTTCTCGGTGAGGTCGCGGCTGGTCATGCCCTTGTGCACGTGCTCGTGGCCGGCGAGGGCGTTGAACTCCTCGATGCGGGCCTTCACGTCGTGCCGGGTGACGCGCTCGCGGGCGGCGATCGAGCCCAGGTCGACCTGCTCGACGACGGCCTCGTAGTCGTCGACGACCGACGACGGCACCTCGATGCCGAGGTCGCGCTGGGCGCGGAGCACCGCGATCCACAGCCGTCGCTCCAGCTGGATCTTGTACTCCGGAGACCAGAGGCGGACCAGCTCGGGGCTCGCGTAGCGCGCGGCCAGCACGTTGGGAATCACGTGGCGCGATGATAATGGCTGGTGGGGGCCCTGTGACCGGCGGGAGCGCGGCCTCACACCCGGGGCAGGGACTCCAGCACCTCGTGGAGCGCCTTCCGGCCGACCGCGCGCGGGTCGGGGTCGGCCTCGATCAGCGCGGTGAGCACGACGCCGTCGACGAGCGCGGTGAGCCTGCGAACCTCCCCCGGCCCCGGGCGACGGCCGGTCGCGCGGGTGAGCGCCTCGTCGAGCAGGGCGTCGAACTCGACGCGCTGGGCGCGCAGCAGCCCGGCCAGGAACGGGCGCCGGCCGGACCCGATCAGCCGCTCGAACCGGCCCAGGACGGCGTCGAGGCCGTCGGTGCGCGAGCGCGGCCCGAGGAGCAGGTCGAGCACGATCTCGGCCGGGTCGTCGCGCCGGGCGAGGCAGTCGTGGGCGTCGGCCAGCTCGGTGTGCGCGAGCCGGTCGAGCGCGGCGGACACCAGGTCCTCCAGCGAGGAGAAGTAGTAGGTCGTGGCCGCCAGCGGCACCCCGGCGCGCTCGGCGACGGCTCGGTGCCGGATCGCGTCGAACCCGCTCTCGGCGAGCAGCTCCGCGGCCGCCGCGACGAGCAGGGCGCGGCGACGCTCACCCTTCTCGGTCTGCTTCGGGGCCGCCATCGCCACATAGTGCCAAGACGGGGCCCGTCCGGACGAGTGAGATACCGGACTCGACGCCCAGGTCGGACGGGGTGACCGTGACCGTTTCGTGACCCTGCCGTTCTCACCGCCGCGGGGATGGAACACACTGGTGGTGTGCGTCCGTCACCCAGAAGCCGCTGGTCACCGCGCGGTGGTGCGCGCGGGGCGGCGGCCGCCCCGGCCCCCGGCGAGCCCGTCGACCTGCGATCGGACACCGTCACGCTGCCGACCGAGGCGATGCGCCGGGCGATGGCCGAGGCCGAGGTCGGCGACGACGTGCTCGACGGCGACCCCACCATGCGCGAGCTGGAGGAACGGGTCGCCGGCCTGCTCGGCGCCGCCGACGCGCTGTGGACGCCCACCGGCTCGATGGCGAACCTGATCGCGCTGATGAGCAGGCTCGGCCGCGGTGACTCCTTCCTCGCCCCCCAGGGCGCGCACGTGCTCGACTTCGAGCTGGGCACGGCCGCGTGGCTGGCCGGCGGGATGCCGCGGCCGCTGCCGCACGACGCGGGCCCCGGCAAGGTCACCGCGTCCGCTGTGCGCCGGGCCGCCGCCGACGACGGCTTCTACGCCTCCCTGCGCCCGGTGCTGCTGTGCCTGGAGAACACCCACAACTCCGCGGGCGGCACCGTGACCGCACCGGAGGAGCACGCCTCCGTCGCCGCCGCGGCGCGGGCCGCCCGGCTCTCGGTGCACCTCGACGGCGCCCGGCTGTGGAACGCCGCGGTCGCGCTCGGGGTCCCGCCGGGCGCGCTGACCGTCGGCGCCGACACGGTCGCGGTGTGCCTGTCCAAGGGGCTCGGCGCGCCGGTCGGGTCGGTCGTCGCGGGGTCGGCGGAGTTCGTCGAGTACGCCCGGCGGCTGCGCAAGATGCTCGGCGGCGGCGTCCGGCAGGGCGGGGTGCTGGCCGCGGCCGGGCTCGTCGCGCTGGAGGACATCGACCGGCTCGCCGAGGACCACGACCTGGCGACGCGGCTCGCCGCCGGACTGCGCGAGCGCGGCTGGCGGGTCCGCGAGCCGCAGACCAACATCGTGCTGGTGGACGTGGCCGACGTGCGCGGCACGATCGCCGCGTTCGCCGAGGCCGGTGTCCGCGCCGGCGCCATCGCGGGCAAGCTGCGGCTGATGACCCACCGCGACGTCGGCGACAAGCACATCAAGGCGGCGCTGGACCGGATCGGCGAGGTCGGCCCGTCCAGCACCGGCTCCCCCGGCGGCCCTGCGCCGCTGCCCCGCACCGCCCTCGGCGGCTGAACCCCCGGTCCCACCCCGCGCCGCCCTCCGCCGGCGCTCCGGGTCGCCCTCCGTCCCCGGCACCGGAGCGCCCGGGCCGGGCGCTCCGGACGTCGCTCGTCGCCGCCGTCACAGTGTCGCGCCGGGTCAAGTCACTGTCGTCCGAGGTCAAGTCGGCCCGCACGATCGGGTCCACACTGGGCGACGGCCGGACGCCGGAGCAGGCGTCGGCCTAGGCTTCCACCGCCGTCGCGCCCGTGCGTACGCACCGCCGGGCGCCGGTGGCTCCGACCCACGACCGGCGCCGGTGAGCTGCGCGGACCCGCGATCGCCGGGTGTCGTGCGGCCCGGGGCGCCCAGGACAGCAGGACCGTCATGACCAGCTCCGCCCCCTCGCCCGCACCCGATACCGAGGCCACCGCCGTCCCCGAGGGCGCCCCTGCCCCCGAGGCCGCGCTCGTCGCCGAGGGCGTCGCCGTCGACGGCACCCACGGGGTGTTGCTCGCGTCGACCTCGCTGCGCACCGTCCCCGGCTCGGTGCTGCTGGTCGCGGGCACCCCCGGCTCCGGGCACACCGCGCTGGCGCTGGCGCTGGCCGGGCGGATGCGGCCCGACCACGGCACCGTCACCCTCGACGGCGACGACGACCCGCGCCGCCTGCGTCGCGCCGTCGCCGTCGTCGACACGCCCGGGGTCAGCGAGCCGGAGCCGGTGCTGCCGCTGCGGACCGTCGTCGGCGAGGAGCTGGCGATGGCCGGGCGCGGCACCACCCCGCGGGCGGTGACCGAGTGGCTGGGCGCGCGGGGCGCGCAGACCTGGGTGCGCTCGCGGTTCGAGGACGTGCCCGCGCCCGTGCGGATCGGGCTGATGACCGCGCTGGCCGCGTCCCGGCCCGGGGTGCGGGTGCTCGTGCTGACCGCGCCGGACCGGCACGGCGGCACCCCGGTGACCTGGTGGCAGGTCGCCTCCGAGCACGCCCGCGCCGGGTTCGCCGTCGTCGTGACCTGCACCGAGGGGTCGGCGGCGCTGCTGGGGGTGCCCGCGGTGCGGCTCGGCGGGGGCGACGCCGGCGCGCTGCCGGAGCCCCCCGGGCGGCACAGCAGGCCCGAGGACCCGACGGGGCCGCTGACCGTCGTCGCACCGCAGGGGGCCGACGACCTGCCCCAGGGCTGGACCCGGCGGCTGCTGCGCCGCCGCCCCGCCGGGACCGCGGACGCTCCGCCGCCCGGCACCGGGGAGCCCCCGCGGGACGCGGGCACGGCGATCCTGCCCGGGGCCGACCTCACCCCCGGGGCCACCGACGGCGACGAGAGCACGGAGCGGACCTCATGAGCGCGATCAGGATGGCGATCAGCGAGCTGCGGCGGATCACCGCCGGGCGGCTGCCGGTCCTGGCCGTGCTCGCGCTGCTGATGATCCCGATGCTCTACGCGGGCTTCTACCTCTACGCCAACGGCGACCCCTACTCCCGCCTGGACCAGGTGCCCGCCGCGCTCGTCGTCGACGACGCGGGCGGCACCGACGCCGAGGGGAAGGCGCAGAACGTCGGCCAGGACGTCGCGACGGAGCTGACCGACTCCGGCTCGTTCGACTTCCACCGGGTCTCGGCCGCCGAGGCCGACCGCGGTGTCCGCGACAACGTCTACACCTTCGCCGTGACGATCCCGCGCGACTTCACCGCGGCCCTGCAGTCCTCCGGCGAGTTCACCCCGCGCCAGGGGATCCTCGTGCTCACCACCAACGACGCCAACAACTACCTGGCCCGCACGATCGCCGACACCCTCACCACCCGGGTCCGCGAGTCGGTCGCCAAGGAGGTCGGGACGCAGGCCGCGGACCGGTTCCTCACCGGCTTCTCCACCATCCACACCAGGACCCAGGAGGCCGCGGACGGCGCCGGGAAGCTCGCCGACGGCGCGGCCACCGCCCACGACGGGGCCGCCCGGCTGGCGTCCGGCGCCGGTGAGCTGGCGACCGGGCAGCGCACGCTCCTCGACGGCGCCCAGCAGCTCGCCGATGGCGCGGGCGAGCTCGCGACCGGAGCCGGGACCCTCGCCACCGGGGCGGGCACCGCCGCGTCCGGCGCGGACCGGCTGTCCGCGGGCACCGGGGAGCTCGCGACCGGGCTGGGCACCCTGCGCCAGGCCACCGCCGACCTGCCCGCGCAGTCACGGCAGCTGGCCGACGGCGCCCGCCAGGTCGCCGACGGCAACGCGCAGCTGGCCGCGGCCGGGGACCGGGTCGCGCAGGAGAGCGCCCGGCTGGCCGACCAGCTCGACGCCGCCGACGGCACCATCGCCGCGAACCTGCGCGAGCGCGGGTTCACCGACGAGCAGGTGCAGCAGGCCCTGGCCGCGCTGTCGACCGCGAAGCAGCCGCTGGTCGACGGCAACGCCCGCGTCCAGCAGGTGTCCGGGCAGCTCGACCGCCTCGGTTCCGGCGCGGGGCGGGTCGCCGACGGCGCCGAGCAGCTCGCCGCGTCGGCCCCGCAGCTCAGCAGCAGCATCGCGAGCGCCGCCGACGGCGCCGGGACCCTGCGCGACGGCGCGACCGAGCTGTCCGGCGGCGTCCGGAAGCTCTCCGACGGCGCCACGCAGCTGTCCACCGGCGCCACCGCGCTGCGGACCGGGGCGGACCGGCTCGTCGCCGGGGAGCGCACCGCGGTCGACGGGACCGACCGGCTCGCCGACGGGGCGCGCCGGCTCGACTCGGGCACCGGTGAGCTCGCCACCGGCGCGACGCGGCTGCACGACGGCCTGGCCTCGGGCCTGGACGACATCCCGAACCCGGCCCCGGGCGTCCGGGAGGCCACCGCCGCGAACATCGGCGACCCCGTCGCCACCCGCGACGTCGCCTACTCCCAGGCCGACACCTACGGCGCCGGGCTGGCCCCGTTCTTCATGGCACTTGCCACCTGGATCGGCGGCTACGTGCTGTTCCTGCTGGTCCAGCCCCTGTCCCGACGGGCGATCGCGGCCGGGCAGAGCCCGCTGCGGATCGCGCTGGGCGGCTGGATCCCGGCCGGCCTGCTGGGAGTCGTGCAGGTCACCGGCATGTACGCGGTGGTGTCGCTGCTGCTGGGGATCACCCCGGTGCACCCATTCGCGACGCTGGCGCTGCTGTGGCTGACCTCGATGACGTTCACCGCGATCGTGCACGCCCTCAACGCCCTGCTCGGCGCGGTCGGGCAGTTCCTCGGGCTCGTCCTGATGGTGCTGCAGCTCGTCTCGGCGGGCGGAACGTTCCCGTGGCAGACCATCCCCGGGCCGCTCTACCCGGTGCACCACGTGATGCCGATGGGCTACGCCGTCGACGCACTGCGCCACCTGATGTACGGCGGTGAGCTGGCGGGTGTCGTCGGGACGGCGGTGCCGGTGCTGCTGGTCTGGTTCGCCGGGGCGCTGGCGCTGGCGACGTTCGCGGCATACCGCAAGCGGGTGTGGACGGCGACGGCGGTGAAGCCCGAGCTGGTGCTCTGAGGCCGGCTCAGACCCAGGCCCGCAGCCGCTCCAGCGCCTCGGTGATGCCCTCGGGCGTCCCGGCGCCGGAAAAGCGGATGTAGGCGCCGCCGTCGACCGGGTCGAAGTCCTGCCCCGGTGCGACGGCGATGCCGGTGTCGGCGAGCAGCCGGTAGGTCAGGGCCATCGAGTCCTCGCCCTCGCGCAGCAGGTGCGCGATGTCGGCGTAGACGTAGAACGCGCCGTCGGCGGGGGCGAGCCGGGTGATCCCGAGCCCGCGCAGGCCGTCGAGCAGCAGGTCCCGGTTACGGCCGTAGCGCACGACGTGGGAGTCGGCCTCGGCGTAGCTCGCCTCGTCGAACGCGGCGAGCGCCGCGTGCTGGGGCAGCGCGGGCGGGCAGACGGTGAAGTTGCCGGCCAGCCCCTCCACGGTGCGGCGCAGCCGCGGCGGGCACACCAGCCAGCCGAGGCGCCAGCCGGTCATCGAGAAGTACTTCGAGAACGAGTTGACCAGCACGGCCTCCCGCGAGGTCTCCCAGGCGCTGCTCGTCGCGGGGCTGCCCGGGAACGTGATGCCGTGGTAGATCTCGTCGCTGACGAGCTGGATGCCACGCTCCTCGCAGTACGACGCGAGCGCCGCCAGCTCGGCGGGGTCGAGGACGGTTCCGGTGGGGTTCGCCGGGCTGGCCACGATCAGGCCCTTCACCGGCTCGTCGAGCGCCTCCAGCATCTCCACGGTGGGCTGGAACCGGGTCGCCGGCCCGCACGGCAGCTCGACGACCTCGCAGCCCAGCGCGGCGAGGATGTTGCGGTAGCAGGGGTAGCCGGGGCGGGCCATGGCGACGCGGTCACCCGCGTCGAACGCGGCGAGGAAGGCCAGCAGGAACCCGCCGGAGGACCCGGTGGTGAGCACGACGTCGCCCGGGTCGACCTCCAGCTCCCGGGTGCGCCGGTAGTGCCCGGCGACGGCCTCGCGCAGCTCCGCGATGCCGGGGGCGACGGTGTAACCGAGCACCTCCGACTGCACCGCGGCGACGGCGGCCGCGCGCACGGGTTCCGGCGCCGGGGTCGACGGCTGCCCGGCCGAGAGGTTGATCAGGTCGCCGTGGGTGCGGGCCCGTTCGGCGGCGGCCGCCCAGACGTCCATGACGTGGAACGGGGCGACGGCGGCACGGGCGGCGACGGTCAGGCGGGTCACGCCGCCGAGCCTAGGCGGCGGCCCGGCACGGGACCGGACCGCGCGCCCGGGCGGGAGCCCACTCCCGGGCGCGCGGTCGGTCACGAACCGGGGCGGGCGCGGGGCCCGCCCGGTGTCACTCGGCCTCGAAGCCCAGGGCGTCGACGACGGCGCCGATCTGCGCGTCGGTGTCGGCGACGGTGTCGTCGAGGTACTCGGCGACCGGGGTCAGCTCGGCCGCCTGCGCGGTGCCGGTGAGCGCCAGGGCGGCGAGCGGCGCGGCGACGACGCCACCCACGAGGGCGAGGGCGCGACGACGACGGGCCTGCTGGGGAGCGTGGGCCATGGTGATCCTCCTGTGGTTCAGGGACACGGGCTGTGTCCCTGTGCCACAGGACGATTCCTCGACGAACCGGTGGAGATCAAACCCTGGTGTCCGGTTTTACCGGCTCTTCATGATCATCGAACAATGAGGTACGGAGGCCCAGGTCAGGCCATTCGGACTATTGGGGTTACGCCATACGGCGGTAACGCCCGCGCAACGTCAGGCCTGCGCGACGGGCACGCTGACCTCTCCGCGCTCGGCCTTCAGCCCGATGTCGGTGCGGTAGTGCGAACCCGCGAGGCGGACCGGCTCCAGCCGGGCGTAGGCCTCGGCCCGGGCGGCGGCGAGGTCGGAGCCGGTGCCCACGACCGACAGGACGCGCCCGCCGGAGGAGACGACCGCGCCGTCGTCGCGGCGACGGGTACCGGCGTGCAGCACGCCCTCCCCGTCGGCGCCGCTGATGACGTCACCGAGCCGCGGGGTGGCCGGGTAGCCCTCCGCGGCGACGACGACCGTCACCGCCGACCCGTCGGCCCACTCGATCGCGGACTGGTCGGCGAGGGTGCCGGTCGCGGTGGCGAGCAGCAGCTGCGACAGCGGGGTGCGCAGCAGTGCCAGCACGGCCTGGGTCTCCGGGTCCCCGAAGCGGCAGTTGAACTCGATGACCGCAGGACCCTGCGAGGTCAGCGCGAGACCGGCGTAGAGCAGCCCGGTGAACGGGGTACCGCGGCGCACCATCTCCTCGGCGACCGGCGCGACGACCCGGGCGACCAACTCCTCGGCGAGGTCCTCGCCCGCCCAGGGCAGCGGGCAGTAGGCGCCCATGCCACCGGTGTTGGGGCCGGAGTCGTCGTCGCCGACGCGCTTGAAGTCCTGCGCGGGCAGCAGCGGCACCACGGTGGCGCCGTCGACGAGGCAGAACAGCGACGCCTCGGGCCCGTCGAGGAAGGACTCCAGCAGCGCCGGGTGGCCGGCGTCGAGCAGCCCGAGGGCGTGCGCGCGGGCCACCTCGATGTCGCCGGACACGACGACGCCCTTGCCCGCGGCCAGCCCGTCGTCCTTGACGACGTAGGGCGGGGTGAACACCGACAGCGCGGTGTCGAGGTGCGCCGGGTTGTCGACGACGACCGACGAGGCCGTCGGCACCCCGGCCGCGCTCATGACGGCCTTCGCGAACGCCTTGGACCCCTCGATCCGAGCCGCCTCGGCGCTCGGACCGAAGCAGGGGATGCCGGCCTCGCGCACCGCGTCGGCCGCACCGTTGACCAGCGGGCCCTCCGGCCCGACGACCACCAGGTCCGCCTGCCAGGTCCGCGCCACGTCGACGACGGCGCCGTTGTCGGTGACGTCGAGCCCGAGCTGCTCGGACACCGCGGCCGTCCCCGCGTTGCCGGGGGCGACAGCGAGCGCCGTCACCTCCGGGTCCTGCGCCAGAGCCACGGCGATGGCGTGCTCTCGCGCACCGCTTCCCACGATCAGGATCCGCACGGTGGCCGAGCGTATCCGTGCACGTCGGACGACGGGGAACCGGTGTCCGCTCAGCCGTCGCAGCGTCGCAGGTGGGCCCCGATCAGCGCGGTGACGTGGGTAGGGTGCTCCTGCTGCGGGAAGTGCCCGGTGGCCGGGAGCGTGTGGTGGGTCAGCCCGGCGCCGGCGAACCGCTCGTCGCCGCGCATGGTGGTGTCGAGCACGCACGGGTCGTCGGCGCCGTGCACCTGCAGCACCGGCACCCCGACCGGCCGGGAGAGCTCGCGGGCGAACCGGCGGCCGTCGGGGCGCACCTGGGAACGCATCGACCAGCGGTAGTACTCGAGGCTGCAGTGGGCGACGGTGGAGATCCGCATCGCCTCGGCGTTGCGGGCGACGGCGTCGGCGAAGTCGGTGGTGGCGGCCCACTCCGGCCCCGCCCACGCCCGCATGATCCGCCCGACCCGGGCGCCGCCGTCGGCACGCAGCGAACGTTCCGGCAGCCGCGGCAGCTGGAACCCGGCCATGTAGCGGCTCGCGCGGCCCTGCCCGAGCGGATCGCGCAGCACCGCGTCGCGCATGACGACCGGGTGCGGCGCCCCGAGCCCGGTGAGCGAGACGACCAGCCGCGGGTGCAGCGTGGCGACCGTCCAGCCGATGGCGGCACCCCAGTCGTGCCCGACGACGTGGGCACGCGGCTCCCCGAGCGCCCGGATCAGCCCGGCGCAGTCACCGGCGAGGGTCCACAGGTCGTAGCCGCGGGGCGTCTTGTCGGTGTCGCCGTAGCCGCGCAGGTCGGGCGCGACGACCCGGTAGCCGGCGTCGCCGAGGGCGAGGAGCTGGTGGCGCCAGGTCCACCAGAACTCCGGGAAGCCGTGCAGCAGCACCACCAGCGGGCCGGTCGGCGGGCCGTACTCGGCGAGGTGGATGCGGATGCCGTTGGCCGACACCGCGCGGTGCGTCCACGGACCGGGCACCCGGACGACCGAGGGGTCGGGCGGGGTACCGGTCGTCGCGGACACGCCGGATCAGCCCGCGGCGGCGTGCCGCCCGGAGGTGCCGTCGGCGATCTCGCGGACGTTGTCGCGGTCACCGCGGTGACCGCGCTGGGCGAGCACCTGGGCGGAGTCCTTGAGCGAGTCGATGGTGCGCTCCGGCTTGCGGATCTTGCGGACCCGCAGGTAGCCGAGGAAGCCGAACAGGCCGGCGACGAGCAGCATGAACAGGAACGTGATCCCGAAGCCCGCGGCGCGGTTGAGCCACAGCGACAGGAACTCGGCCAGGGTGAAGAACAGGTAGAACAGGCTGAACAGCCCGACCACCGCCGCGATCACGAAGAAGACGCTGCCCTGCACGCCCTTCTTCACCTCGGCCGTGACCTCGGCCTTGGCGAGCTCCACCTCCGACCGGACCAGGGTGGAGAGGTGAGTGGTGACGTCCTTCGCGAGGGCACCGAGGGACGCGTCGCGCGGCCCCGGCTCGTTGGTGAGCGGGATCGAGGGCAGGACCGGCGGAACCTCCGCGTTGCCCGACTGGCTGTTGCTGGCCACCGTCTTCCCTCCTGCTGGTGCACTCGCCTGCCCGGGGCGCTGGGGATCCCCCGGACGGCCGTCGTTCGGTGAGCCGCCATCGTGCCACGGGGCCCGGCGACCCGCTCGGCTGCGCCACGCCGGGGACACGGCCTCACTCGTCCGGGCGGCCGCGCAGTTTCTTGATCTGACCGCGCCGGTTCTTGGCGTCGAGCCTGCGACGCTGCGAACCGCGCGTCGGACGGGTCGGGCGACGGGTGCGCGGGCCCGCCGCGGTCGCCTCAGCGAGCAGGGTCGCGAGCCGCCCGCGGGCGGCCTCGCGGTTGCGGAGCTGGCTGCGGTGCTCGGAGGCGACGACGGTGAGCACGCCGTCGACGAGCCGGTTCGCCAGCCGTGACAGGGCGCGGTCGCGCAGGTCGTCGGGGACGCTCGGCGAGGCCGCGAGGTCGAAGGACAGCTCCACCCGCGAGTCGGTGGTGTTGACGCCCTGCCCACCGGGCCCCGAGGCACGGGAGAACCGCCAGTGCAGCTCGCGGGCGGGCACGACGAAGCCCCGCCGCACCTCGATCGGGTCGTCCACACCGACCAGTGTCGCCGATCGGCCCCGGGTCCCGTGCGGTGAGCACGGGCCCGGGGCCGCCGGGACCGGAGGGTCAGTCCTCCTTGGACTCGCTCATGCCGGACGAGATCAGGTCCATCACCGACGAGTCGGCGAGGGTCGAGACGTCGCCGACGTCCCGGTTCTCGGCGACGTCGCGCAGCAGGCGGCGCATGATCTTGCCGGAGCGGGTCTTCGGCAGCTCCTCCACGACCAGGATCTGGCGCGGCTTGGCGATCGGGCCGATCTCCTTGGAGACGTGGTCGCGGAGCGCCTTGATGGCCTCCTCGCCCTTCGCCTCGTCCTTCGACGCGCTCCCGCGCAGGATGACGAACGCGACGATCCCCTGGCCGGTGGTCTCGTCGGAGGCGCCCACGACCGCGGCCTCGGCGACCGTCGGGTGGCTGACCAGCGCCGACTCCACCTCGGTGGTCGAGATGCGGTGCCCGGAGATGTTCATGACGTCGTCGACGCGGCCGAGCAGCCAGATGGCGCCGTCGTCGTCGTACTTGGCGCCGTCACCGGCGAAGTAGTAGCCCTGCTCGGCGAAGCGGGACCAGTAGGTGTCCTTGTAGCGCTCGGTGTCGCCCCAGATGCCGCGCAGCATCGACGGCCACGGCTTGTCGAGGACCAGGTAGCCGCCCTCGCCGTTGCCGACCGGGGTGCCGGTGTCGTCGACGACCGTGGCGGAGATGCCCGGCAGCGCACGCATGGCCGAGCCCGGCTTGGTCGCGGTGACGCCCGGGAGCGGCGCGATCATCTGCGAGCCGGTCTCGGTCTGCCACCAGGTGTCGACGATCGGGCAGTTCTCCTTGCCGATCTTCTCCCGGAACCACATCCAGGCCTCGGGGTTGATCGGCTCGCCGACCGTGCCGAGCACCTTCAGCGAGGACAGGTCGTACTTCGCGGGGATGTCCTCGCCCCACTTCATGAACGTGCGGATCAGCGTCGGGGCGGTGTAGTAGATCGAGACCTTGTACTTGTCGACGATCTCCCAGTGCCGGCCCTCGTGCGGGGTGTTCGGCGTGCCCTCGTACATCACCTGCGTGGCGCCGTTCGCGAGCGGCCCGTAGACGATGTAGGTGTGCCCGGTGACCCAGCCGATGTCGGCGGTGCACCAGTAGACGCTCTCGCCCGGCTTGTGGTCGAACACCACGTGGTGGGTGTAGGCGGACTGCGTGAGGTAGCCGCCGGAGGTGTGCAGGATGCCCTTCGGCTTCCCGGTGGTGCCCGAGGTGTAGAGGATGAACAGCGGGTGCTCGGAGTCGAAGGACTCCGGGGTGTGCTGGTCGGAGGCACCGTCGACGGCGTCGTGCCACCACACGTCGCGGCCGTCGGTCCACGGCACGTCGGTCTCGGTCCGCTTCACGACGAGGACCTTCTCGATCGAGGTGCCCTCGACCGCCTCGTCGGTGTTCTCCTTCATCGGAGCCGGCTTGCCGCGGCGGTACTGGCCGTCGCTGGTGATCAGCACCTTGGCCTCGGCGTCCTCGATGCGCGCCTTGAGCGCGCCCGGGGAGAACCCGCCGAACACGACGCTGTGCAGCGCACCCAGGCGGGCGCAGGCCAGCATCGAGAACACGGCCTCGGGGATCATCGGCAGCTGGATGGCGACCCGGTCGCCCTTGCCGACGCCCAGCTCGGTCAGCGCGTTCGCGGTCTTGGAGACCTCGCGCTGCAGGTCGGCGTAGGTGATGGTGCGGGAGTCGCCGGGCTCACCCTCCCAGTGGATGGCGACGCGGTCGCCGTTGCCCGCCTCGACGTGCCGGTCGGCACAGTTGTAGGCGACGTTGAGCTCGCCGCCGGCGAACCACTTCGCGAACGGGGGCTCCCAGTCCAGGACGGTGTCCCACTTCGTCGTCCAGTGCAGACGGTCGGCCTGCTCGGCCCAGAACCCCTCGCGGTCGGAGTCGGCGCGGTCGTACCAGTCGGCGGTGGCGTTCGCCTGCGACGCGAACTCCTCCGACGGCGGGAACGCCCTGCTCTCGGTGGAGAGTGCGCTGAGCGCAGAACTCTTCTCGGACTCGGCCATGTCCTCGTGTCCTCCTCGACGCGGCGGGTCACTTCGGGCCGGCGTGGCGGCCTCGGGCGCACTCGGTGTGCGCGCACGTGTGCCGTATGACGCTAGTGAAACGTCGTGGCCCGTGCACCGTCTGTCGGGACAGGTACGGACAGGCCACAGGGGCCGCACCTGACCGTCCGCGCAGGTCGGTGGCCACTCCCCGGTGCGTCACGGAGGTTCGCGGGACCCTCGGCGGTGGACGGACGGGCGTCCGGCGGTCGGTGGATCACCATGACCGGTCGTCGAGCGGTCCGCACCGCAGGGGTACTACCCGACGGTAACCCACGGGTTGGGACGATGACGCCCATGGCCCGCCCCGCAGCAGCCGATCCGCTCGCCCCGCTCGCCGCCCTCCCCGGCGTCGCCGAGGCGGTCTCCCGCGCCCGCGACGCGGCCACCGAGGTGCACAACCAGCCGGTCAACCGGCGCGGGTGGCCCGCGACGGCCGCCGAGGCCGCCCTGCGCGCGGCCCGCTCGTCCGCCGCGGTCGACGGTGCCCCGCTGCGGCCGGTCACCGCCGACCACGTCTCGGACCCGGTCCTCGCCGGCGCCGTCCGGATCGCCGACGAGCGCGCGAAGCTCCTCGACACCTGGGGTCGCGCGCCGCTGCAGGGGCTCGCCCGGCTGCACGTCCTGGCCGCGGGCGACCTCGTGCCCGCCGCCGAGCACGAGCAGGTGCTGGGCAGGCCGCGTCCGGCGACGTCGGGACGGCTCGCGGCGCTGGCCGACCTGATCGGCGGGGGCACCTCCGTGCCGGCACCGGTGCTGGTCGCCGTCGTGCACGGCGAGCTGCTGACCCTGGCCCCGTTCGGCACCGCCGACGGCGTCGTGGCCCGGGCCGCGGCCCGGCTGACCGCGATGTCCACCGGGCTGGACCCGCGCGGTCTGTCGGTGCCCGAGGTGGGGTTCCTGCGCCGCACCGCGGAGTACCGGGAGGCCGCGGCGGCGTTCGCGTCCGGGACGCCCGACGGTCTGGCCCGCTGGATCGTCCACACCTGCGCGGAGTGGGAGGCGGGCGGCCGGGAGGGCCTGTCGATCGCCGCCGCACAGTCCGGCTGAGCCCACGGACTCGGCACGGGCCCCGCGCGCCCTCGGTCGAGCCGCTGCACCCCGACCGGGCCGACGCGCTCCGGCCGGGCTCGAACACGACAGAGCCGGGTGGTGCCCCGAGGGGCACCACCCGGCCCGACGTGGGAACCGGCGTCCTGGCGTGCACTACGTGCCGTGTTGTGCGGCCTCGGCGCCCGGCGTCCCGGTTCGCAGGCCCACGACGACATGCCTCCCGCGGCGTGCTCGGCGTGGACGTGATCCGGTTCCCACGTACGGAGCCCGGTCAGGGGAGACGCCTCTTCTCCTCCGAGACGCCTCTGGCCCGGCCGGGGTCCGTGTCTCCTTCGTAGACCTGGAACGTGATGCGGGCAACCCTCGCACCGGGATGCACCGGTTCAGCAGCACAGGGTGACCGTCGACGGCCGCCGGGTGGGTGCACGACGACGCCCGGACGGCGGTCGCGCGCGGCATCCGGGCCGCGTTCCGGACCGACACCGTCGGCGCCGGGTCGCCCACCGCTACCCGCACCGCCACCGCGCTGCCCGCATGGCCACCCCGCTACCCGCACCGGTGCGGCCGGCCCCACCGCCCGCACCGGCACGGCCGCCCCCACCGCCCGCACCGGCACGGCCGCCCCCACCGCTCGCACCGGCACGGCCGGCTACGCCGCACCGGCCGGATTCCGCCACCGAGCCGCACGGCTCCGTCGATCAGTGCATCAGCGCTGTCCGACGGCGATCGGGCAGCAGTCGTGTACTGATCGACGGTCGCTCCTCGGGGCGCTCCGCACCGTCCCGCGCCTCGCCCCCCCGGCAGTCCGCTCACCGCGTGTCGATCAGTACACGAGCGTGCTCGCAGGCTGCCCGGACAGCATCGGCGTACTGATCGACGGTCGCGACGCGGTCGGGTCCGCGGTGGTCGCGGCGGGGACGGGCGGGGGCGCGGCGGGGACGGGCGGGGTCGCGGCGGGGACGGGCGGGGGGCGCCGGACGAGCCGGGCAGCCCGCCGCTCGGCTCGTCCGGCGACGCCCTGCCCACAGGCCGGCCGTCGCGTCAGCGGCCACCGCGGGCGGACCGGGCGACGGCCGCCCCCGCCACCAGCGCCGCGAGCACCCCGCCGACCGCCGCCGCACCGAGCAGCGCCGGGTCCCGCCGGGGCCCGCCCGCGCCGACCCCACCGGTGTCCTCGCCGGCCCCATCGGTCGCCCGCCCGGCGTGGACGCCACCCCGGGCCCCGGCCGCGAACCGGTCGGACAGCCGGTCGCGCAGCCGGAACAGCCGGTCCCGGCGGGAGGCGGCGCGCACGAACGCGAGCACCGGCCACCCCCGCTCACGGGCGATCACCCGTAGCTCCCGGTCCGGGTTCACGACGGACGGCTGCCCGACCGCCTCCAGCAGCGGCAGGTCGGTGATCGAGTCGGTGTAGGCGGCGCACCGCGCGAGGTCGAGTCCCAGCTCCTCGGCGATCTCCCGGGCCGCGACGGCCTTGCCCTCCCCGTAGCAGTAGAACGCGATCTCCCCGACGTAGCGGCCGTCCTCGATGTGCATCCGGGTCGCCCGGAAGCGCGTGATCCCGACCAGCTCGGCGATCGGCTCGACGACCTCCAGCCCCGACGCCGACAGCAGCACGATCTCCGCCCCCTGCGCACGGTGGTGCTCGATCAGCCGGACCGCCTCGGGGTAGACGAGCGGGCCCACGATCTCCTGCAGCGTCTCGGCGACGATCGCGCGGACCCGCGCCACCTCCCAGCCCTGACAGATCAGCACCATCCGCCGGCGCAGGGTGTCCATCGTGGACGCGTCCGCCCCGGCGAGCACGAGCAGCAGCTGAGCCCACGCCCCGCGCAGGACGGTCGAGCGGTCGATCAGACCGGCGCGGGCGAACGGACGCGCGAACGCCAGCGCACTCGACCCGGCGATGATCGTGTTGTCGAGGTCGAGGAACACCGCCCGGGGGCCGGCGGTCCGGTCCGGTGCGACGGGGGCTGTGGAGAACTCGGGCACGACGTCCAGCCTGCCCGAACCGGGACGCGCCTCGTCCCCGGTCCCCGACTCTTCCACACCCCGCCGACCGTCGGCCCCACGACGGGCGCCGCCCGTCCCCGCACCGCCCGGCCGGGGGTACGAGCAGGCCGATGACCGGCAGCGGAGGGTGATCGAACGTACGCGACCGGTCGCCCGGACGCGCCCACCGGTCAGTGGCGGAGTTCACCCCGTCGGGGTCGAGAGCGACGTCGCCGCCGGTACCGGTCGGCGCAGGCCACGGCCGGAGTATGGGCGCGACCGGCATGTTCCGGCTACAGTTGACCGAGCTCGGACGTGGTCCGAGCGGGTTCAGCTCGACCCCCCGGGGCTGAACCGCCCGACGGCCCCCGCCAATCCCCCCTGGCGGGGGTCGTCCTACGTCCGGGGTCGGACGACACGGTCGTGTCGGTCGCCCGCCTCCCCGGTGAGCTGCCCGCCGCTCCGGTTCTGCTCCTCCGTGGCGCGCCCGCGAGGGCCCTCCCCCGTGCTCCATCCTCCCGCACGACACCGACGGAACCCGTGGGTTGTCCACAGGCCGGGCCGTTTCCACGACGTTGTCCACAGGCCGGCGATCGGGGCCGGCGGGGCCCTCCCGGGACCGCACGCTCGACACCGGGGCCCGCACCGGCGGGCCGGTGTGGAGGACGACGCGATGGACCGGCGCTGCCTGATCGTGGCCGACGATCCCGAGCTGCTCGACGCGCTGCTGCGACTCGCCGCGGCAGCCGACATGGACGCCCAGCGCGCGGTCGACGCGGCCGACGCCCGCCGTGCGTGGGCCCGCGCACCGGTCGTGTTGCTCGACCGGGCCGGGGCCCGGCGCTGCGGCGAGGCCGGTTTCCCACGCCGCGACGGCGTCGTGATCACCGTCCCCGGCGAGCCCGCCGCAGAGGACTGGCGGATCGCGGTCGCCCTCGGCGCGGACCGGGTCGTGCAGCTCCCCCAGGGCGAGGCCGGGCTGGCCGGGATCCTCGCCGACGCCCGGGAGCGCGCAGCGGGCGACGGGCGGGCCGGCCGGGTGCTGGCCGTGGTCGGCGGCAGCGGTGGAGCGGGCGCCTCGGTGCTCGCCACCGCCGTCGCGCTGACCTCCGCACGGGCCGGGGAGTCCGCGCTGCTGGTCGACTGCGACCCGCTCGGCGGCGGCCTCGACCTGATGGTCGGGCTGGAGCAGGAGGCCGGGCTGCGCTGGCCGGAGCTGTCGGTCGGCGACGGCCGGGTGCGCGCCGCGTCGCTGCACGCCGCGCTGCCGCGGGCCGGGTCCGGGCGCACCGCGCTGTCGGTCCTGTCCTGCGCGCGCTCCCCGCACGGCCCCGAGCCGGCCGCCGTCACCGCGGTCCTCGACGCCGGTCGTCGCGCGGGCGGCACCGTCGTGTGCGACCTGCCCCGCTACCCCACCGACGCCGCACTCACCGCTCTCGGCACCGCCGACCTGACCGTCCTGGTGGTCCCCGCCGGGCTGCGGCCCTGCGCCGCGGCCGCCCGGGTCGCCGACGTGCTCGCCGAGCACGCCCGGGCCGTGGAGCTGATCGTGCGCGGGCCGTCCCCCGGCGGCATCACCCCCGACGAGGTCGTCGCCTCCCTCGGGCTGCCACTGCTCACGACCATGCGCCCGGAGCGGGACCTCGCCGGTGCCCTCGAACGGGGGCGGACCCCCGGCTCCGGGCGGGGTCCGCTCGCCACCGCGGCCCGGGCCGTGCACGAGCGCCTCTGCGGCACGGCAGGCTCCCGGCGGGCGGCGTCGTGAACCCGCTGGTCGACCGGGTGCGGGCCCGGCTGGCCGACGCCGGCGGCGAGACCGGGCCGGCCGCCGTCGCCGCGGCGGTGCGGGCCGAGTCCGGTGGGGTCGCGTCCGATCTGGACGTCCTCGCCGCGCTCCGCACCCTGCGCCAGGAGTTCACCGGAGCGGGCCCGCTCGACGCGCTGCTGCGCGATCCGGCGACCACCGACGTGCTGGTCACCGCGCCCGACGCCGTCTGGGTCGACCGCGGCGACGGGCTGCGCCGCACCGGCATCACCTTCACCGACGAGGCCGCGGTCCGGCGGCTCGCCCAGCGCCTGGCGCTCGCCGCAGGCCGCCGGCTCGACGACGCGAGTCCCTGCGTCGACGGCAGGCTCCCCGATGCCGGGGTCCGGCTGCACGCCGTCCTGCCACCGGTGGCGGCCGCCGGGACCGCGATCTCGCTGCGGGTGCTGCGCCCCGCCGGACACGACCTGGCCGCGCTCCGGCGGACCGGCACCCTCGACGCGACCGGCGAGGCCCTGCTGCGCGCGATCGTCGCCGCCCGGCTGGCCGTGCTCGTGGCCGGTGGGACGGGCAGTGGCAAGACCACGCTGCTCAACTCGCTGCTGGGCGCGGTCGATCCGGGCGAGCGGCTCATCACCGTCGAGGACGCCGAGGAGCTCTCCCCGCGCCATCCGCACGTCGTGCGGCTGGTCGCCCGACCGCCGAACATCGAGGGCTCGGGTGGCGTGCCGCTGCGCGAGCTGGTGCGTCAGGCGTTGCGGATGCGTCCGGACCGGCTGGTCGTCGGCGAGGTCCGCGGCGCCGAGGTGTGCGACCTGCTGGCCGCGATGAACACCGGTCACGACGGTGGCGGCTGCACCGTGCACGCCAACTCGGTCCGCGAGATCCCGGCCCGGATGCGCGCGCTGGCCGGGCTCGGCGGCATGTCCCCCGCCGCGCTCGACGGGCAGCTGACCGCCGCCGTCCAGGTCGTACTGCACATGCGACGCCGCCCCGGCGCCGGCCGGACGCTCGACGAGATCGGCGTGCTGGGCCGCTCCGACGACGGCACCCCCCGCGTCACGGCCGCCTGGAGCCGCGGCAGCGGGGCCGGACCGGGCCGCGACGAGCTCGCCACGCTGCTGCGCGAGCGCGGGGTCGGTGTGCCGTGCTGAGCACACTGCCCGGGACAGCGCAGGGCGCGGCGGTCCCCGCCCTGCTCGCGCTGGCGGTGCTGACACTGCCCGCGGCGCCGGGCCGATCCCGGTGGCGGGCCCTGACCGGCACCGGGGCCGGCCTCCCGACGGCCCGGCTGCTCGCTCCTCCGTTACCCCTGCTCGCCGCGCCGCTGGGGTGGCTACTCCTGGGCCCCGCCGGTGCGGTGTGCGCGGCGGGGGTGGCCTGGGGTGTTCGGCGCCGGGTCGCCGCACGCCGCGCCGCGGAACGGGCCGGGTCGACGGCGGCCGAGCTCGCCGACGCGCTCGCCCGGGTCACCGACGAGCTGCGCACCGGCGCGCACCCCGCGGCCGCACTGGCCGGGCACGTGCACGACGGGCCGCTCGCCCGCGCCCTGCTCGAGCCGGCGGCCGTCGCCGCACGGATCGGTGAACCGGTACCGGAGGCACTGCGCCGGACGGCGCGAGGGCCCGCCCGGCGCGACGTCGAACGGGTCGCCTCGGCCTGGGAGCTCGCCGACACCCACGGCGCCCCGCTCGCCGACCTGCTCGCCGGGCTGCTCGACGACATCCGCTGGCGGATCGCGCACGGCGCCCGGGTGCGCGCCCAGCTCGCCGGACCCCGGGCGACGGCGTCGGTGCTGACCGGGTTGCCGTTGGCCGGGATCGGTCTCGGGCAGCTCATGGGTATCGCGCCGCTGACCGTGCTGCGCACCGGTCTGCACGGTCCGGCGCTGCTGCTGACCGGGGTCGTCCTCACGGTCGCCGGGGCGGCGTGGGCCGACCGGATCCTGCGTGCGGCGGTGCCGACGTGACCGCGGCCGCGCTCGGACTCGCCGCGCTCGCTCTGGCCGTCGGGGGCGGGCGTCCCGGGCCGGGACGGCTGCGTGGGCT
Source organism: Pseudonocardia sp. UM4_GMWB1 (assembly GCF_017312155.1). Lineage (NCBI taxonomy): Bacteria > Bacillati > Actinomycetota > Actinomycetes > Pseudonocardiales > Pseudonocardiaceae > Pseudonocardia > Pseudonocardia sp. UM4_GMWB1. The sequence continues at coordinate 133,079 of NZ_QJPN01000001.1, forward strand.
GCGTGCCGTCGTCGGCACGGCTGCGGCCGCGGCGCCGCCCCGCACGGCGGTCCTCGCGGTGCTGGTCCCCGCCGGGGCCGCGCTCGGCGGAGCCCTCGGCGGGGCGGGTGGCGCGGTCGTCGGCGCGGCGACGGGTGGCGGGCTGCTGTGGCTCGGCCGGCGGGCGGCCCGCGGGCCGGCCGCGCTGGTGGACTCCGCGGACCTGGCCGCCGCCTGGGACCTCCTGGCGACGTGTCTGGCCGCCGGTCTCGCCGTCGCGGACGCCGTCGGAGCCGCGGCCCGGCGGCTCGACGGCCCGGCCGGGGAGGCGTTGCGCCGGGTCGCGGGCCTGCTCGCCCTGGGCGCCGACCCCGACGACGCCTGGGCCGCCGCCGGCTCGGTCCCCGAACTCGCCGGGTTCGCCCGCGCGGCGGGCCGGTCGGCCCGTACCGGTGCCGCCCTCGGACGCTCCGCCGCGGCGGAGGCGGCCCGGCTGCGCGCCGGTCTGGCGGACCTCGCCGAGGAGCGGGCGCAGCGCGCCGCGGTCCGCATCACCGCCCCGCTGGGGCTCTGCTTCCTGCCCGCCTTCCTGGTCCTCGGCATCGTGCCGGTCGTGATCGGGCTGGCCGGGGAGGCGTTCGCGCGGTGGTGACCACCGCCGCGCGGCGACCGGGTCCGCACCCCGCGGGCCCCCGACGAAGGAGACACCGATGACCCCCACCCGTTCCCTGCTGCACCGCCGGCTGCGCGCACTCGCCGCCGACGACGACGGTATGTCCACCGTCGAGTACGCCGTCGGCACCGTCGCGGCTGCGGCGTTCGCCGCACTCCTCTACGCGATCGTCAGCGGCGGCGACGTCCTCGCCGCCCTCACCGGGATCGTCCAACGTGCGCTGTCCACGACGCTCTGACCCCCACCGCACCAGCCGCGGTGGTCGCCGCACCATCGGCCGGGCTGCAGCCGTCGGCGCCACGAACAGCCTGGCGAGTTCCCCGGCGGACGACGACGGTGCGGTCACCGTCGAGGCGGCGCTGGCGCTCGGCACCCTGGTCGCGGTCACCGCGGCGGCGGTCGGAGCCGTCGCCGCGGTGGCGGCCGGGGTCCGCTGCGCCGACGCCGCCCGCGAGCTGGCCCGCCAGACCGCACGCGGCGACACCGAACGGGGCCGGGCCGTGGCCGCGCAGCTGGCCCCGGCCGGGGCCGAACCGGAGCTGCGCCTCGACGGCGATCTCGTCGTCGTGACGGTGCGGGTCCGGCCGGTCGGGCTGCTCCCGGTCACGATCAGCGGCACCGCGACCGCCGCGGTCGAACCCGGCGTCACGACCGCCGCGGAACGGTCCGGGGCCCGGGCCGCCCGGCCCGGCGTCACAGCCGGGTCGACCCCACCCGGCGGCGCGTCATGAGCCGCCCGGTCCCTCCGCGCCGGGGCGACGACGCGGGCGTCGCCTCGGTGTGGGCCGCGACGGCGGCGGCGGTGCTGCTGCTCGTCGGCATCGTCGGCGTCGACCTGGCCGCCGCCACCCGCGCCCGGCACGTCGCCTCCACCGCCGCGGATCTGTCCGCGCTCGCGGCCGCCGGCCGGTCGGTGGACGGCACGGCCGCCGCCTGCGCACGTGCCGCCGACCTGGCCGCCCGCAACGGCGCCGAGCTCCTGACCTGCAGCCTCGACGGCTGGGACGCCCTGGTCGAGACCCGGGTCGCCTGGTCGGGGCTGCTCCCGCTGCGCGGTCCCGCGCGGGCGAGGGCGCGTGCAGGCCCGGCTCCCGTGGACACCGGCCCGCCCCCGGCGAGCGGGACCGTGGACGGTTCCGGCCCCACCGCGGAGCCGTCGTGAACTCCCCCGGACGTGATCACGATCTCGGTGAGCGGTCCACGCCCCCGGATGAACGGACGGCGAACCCCGGAGCACGCCGTCATCACGATTGCCTACGACGAACGTCCCAGCGCGACCGCGTTTCGTCGTGGGGGCCTGACCGATCACCGACGTCGCGCGGTCCACATCTGGTCACCGTCGCGACACTCGGGCCTACTGGGAGTCGCAGGGACGGGCAGGGTCCGGTCCGGCCCCGCCACGAAGACCACGCTCCCCAGACAGCGACGACGTCGGAGCGCCCCTGGCGCCCCCGTCCGATGTCGTCGCACGTGGTTGCCACCGGCCCGCCCCCGCCCCCGACGGGCGGGCCGGTGGTACCCCGTCCGGTTCCGCGATCACCGCGAACCGGCCGGGGCACCGCCTTCCAGCGCGGCGAGGACCAGGTCCAGCACCTGCACCGCCCCCGTCTTGTCCAGCGGGTTGTTGCCGTTGCCGCACTTCGGGGACTGCACGCAGGACGGGCAGCCCGTGCGGCACTCACAGTCCCGGACCGCGGCGCGGGTCGCCGCCAGCCACCGCCCCAGCACCTCGTGGCCGCGTTCGGCCAGGCCCGCGCCGCCGGGGTGCCCGTCGTGCACGAACACCGTCGGGAGTCCGGTGTCGGGGTGCAGTGCGGTGGACAGACCGCCGATGTCCCAGCGGTCGCAGATCGCGAACAGCGGGAGCAGACCGATCGCGGCGTGCTCGGCGGCGTGCAGTGCGCCGGGGAGACGGGCCTCGTCGATGCCGGCGTCGGCGAGCGCGTCGGGGTCGATCGTGTACCAGACCGAGCGGGTGTCCAGGCTCTGCGGCGGCAGGTCCAGCGCCGTCTGGTCGAGCACCGTCCCGTCCGGGGTGCGTCGCCGGTAGGCGACGACCTGGCTGGTCACCGTGGTCGCGCCGAAGCAGACCTGCACCGGTCCGTACCGGCGGTGCTCCCTCACCTCGAGCACGGTGACGTCGGAGACCGACTGGGCCTCGGTGCGCCAGTCCGGGTCCTCGGCGTGGACGAGCGCGACGCCGTCGTCGAGGTCGAGCTCGTCGACGACGAAGCTGTCGCCGCGGTGCAGGTACACCGCACCGGAGTGGATCGTGCCCGGGGCCGAGCCGCCGTCGACGGTGCCGAGCATCCGCCCGGTGGCCGCTTCCACCACGGCGACCTGCCCGAGCCCGGAGCCCCGGATGTCGACGTGTGCGGCGGGGGCGTCGCCGGTGTCGGGCCAGAACCAGCCGTGCGGTCGTCGGCGCAGCACGCCCTCGCCGACCAGGGCGTCGAGGACCTCCACCGCGGGGGCTCCTCCGAAGATCTCCTCGACATCGACCGTGGTCAGTGGCATCTCCGCGGCCGCGCACGCCAGCTGCGGCGCGAGCACGTACGGGTTGACCGGGTTGAGCACGCAGCTCTCCACGGGCGCGCCGATCAGCGAGCGAGGGTGGTGCACGAGGTAGGTGTCGAGCGGGTCGTCGCGGGCGACGAGCACGACGAGCGCCTCGTCGGCGGCCCGTCCGGCACGCCCGGCCTGTTGCCAGAACGACGCGCGGGTGCCCGGGAACCCGGCCTGCACCACGGCGTCGAGACCGGAGATGTCGACGCCGAGCTCGAGCGCGTTGGTGGTCGCGACCCCGAGCAGCTCGCCCGACATCAGGTCGGCCTCCAGCGCGCGCCGTTCCTCGGGCAGATAGCCGCCGCGGTATGCGGCCACCCGCGCGGCCAGCTCCGGAGCGATCTCGGCGACCTGGCGCTTCGCACCGAGCGCGGTGAGCTCGGCGGCCCGCCGGGACCGGACGAACGCCAGGGTGCGGGCGTCGGTCAGGACGAGGTCGGCGAGCATCCGGGCGACCTCGGCGCCGGCGGAGCGGCGGACCGGCGCCCCGTTCTCCCCGGTGATCTCGGCGAGCAGCGGCGGCTCCCAGAACGCGACGGTGCGCCCGGCGTGCGGGGACCCGTCCTCGGTGACGGCGACGACGCCGCGTCCGGTCAGCCGGGACGCGAACTCCTCCGGGCGGGCCACCGTCGCCGAGGCGAGCACGATCACGGGGCGCGCGCCGTAGCGGGCGGCGAGGCGCAGCAGCCGGCGCAGCAGCAGCGCCACGTGCGAGCCGAACACCCCGCGGTAGGTGTGGCACTCGTCGACCACGACGTAGCGCAGCCGGCGGAGGAAGGTCGCCCAGCGTCCGTGCCGGGGAAGGATCGACCGGTGCAGCATGTCCGGGTTGGAGAACACCCACCGGCAGTGCCTGCGGACCCAGTCGCGCTGGTCCATGGGGGTGTCGCCGTCGAACGCGGCGGGCCGGACCCCGTCCGGGGCGAGCCCGTCGAGGGACCGCAGCTGGTCGGCCGCGAGTGCCTTGGTCGGGGCGAGGTACAGCGCCGTGGCCCGCGGGTCCTCGGCCAGCCCGGCGAGCACCGGCAGCTGGTAGACCAGCGACTTCCCCGACGCCGTCCCCGTCGCGACGACGACGTCGGCGCCGGAGTGCACCAGCTCCGCACCCTGCGCCTGGTGCGACCACGGGCGGGTCACGCCGCGGGCCGCCCAGGCCGTGCGCAGCGGCTCGGGCGTCCAGCCCGGCCAGTCGACCGGGTTCCCCGCCCGCGCCGGGATCCGCACGACGTGCCGCAACGGGTCGTCGACGGCGCCGACCCCGTCGTCGACGGCGCCGCGGGATTCGTGAGGACGGTCGGAACCGCGGAGACCGTCAGGACCGTCGAAGCCGTCCTGCGCGGCGAACGTCCCGGCACCCGGCCCCGGCCCCGGCGCGTCCGTGTCGGCGGCACCGGACGCCCACGTGGTGTCGGCACGGGCCGGGTCGAGCCCCGAGCCCGCCAGCACGCGACGCAGCAGCTCCACCCCGCGCTGCGACCCGTCCGGGCCCTGTGTGCTCTCCGCCGTCGCTCCCACGACCGACCACGATGGCACAGATGTTCGAACGCTCCGCCGTCGCTCCCGGTGGCCGACCCGGGCCGCCGGGCCGCGGCCGGTCGGATCGCGGAAGTCGTTGCACCGCAGTTGATCTGCAAGTTCCCGGATTGCGTCGCAACATCGTGTGGGATTGATCACTTTTGCCAGTTCGTTACGTCTTGTGATCCCAATCGCACTGAGGGATGCACCACACTCCTAGACTGCACCAGCCCGGTCACCGGTGGACGCCGCCCGGGCCCAGTCGACGCCGACGAGGCCGTCGCCGCCCGGACGGGCCGAGCCACACCGGCCCGTCCCGGCCGCCGGGGACCTCGCCGGCCGGATCCTTTCCACCGGGAGGACACGGATGTCCCAGCCCACCTACCTCGCCCAGGGCCTCGAGCTCGGCGGCGGGGACCTCGCCATCGTCGGCGTGGTCGCGGTGGTCGCCCTCGTCGCCCTGGTCGTCGGCGGTCTCCTGTTGCGGGAGGTGCTCTCCTACGGCGAGGGCACCCCGAACATGCAGGAGATCGGCCGCGCGGTCCAGGAAGGCGCCACGGCGTACCTCAACCGTCAGTTCCGCACGCTCGCGATCTTCGCCGCGATCGTGTTCGTCCTGCTCTTCGCGCTCCCCGCCGAGGACCTCGGCGAACGCATCGGCCGGTCGATCTTCTTCGTCGTCGGCGCGGTCTTCTCCGCGATCATCGGCTACCTGGGCATGTGGCTCGCGACGCGCGCGAACATCCGGGTCGCGGCCGCCTCGCGCGAGACGGGCGGCCGCGAGAAGGCGACCCGCATCGCGTTCCGCACCGGCGGCGTCGTCGGCATGTTCACCGTCGGCCTCGGCCTGTTCGGGGCCGCGATCGTCGTGCTCGTCTACGCCGGCCAGGCGCCCCGCGTCCTGGAGGGCTTCGGCTTCGGCGCGGCACTGCTCGCGATGTTCATGCGGGTCGGCGGCGGCATCTTCACCAAGGCCGCCGACGTCGGCGCCGACCTGGTCGGCAAGGTCGAGCAGGGCATCCCCGAGGACGACCCCCGCAACGCGGCCACCATCGCCGACAACGTGGGCGACAACGTCGGCGACTGCGCCGGCATGGCCGCCGACCTGTTCGAGTCCTACGCGGTGACCCTGGTCGCCGCGCTGATCCTCGGCACAGCGGCGTTCGGTCTGCAGGGACTGCTGTTCCCGCTGATCGTCCCCGCGATCGGCGTGATCACCGCGATCCTCGGCGTCTACCTGACCAAGGCCCGTGCCGGGGAGAACACCCTGCGCGCGATCAACCGCAGCTTCTACCTCTCGGCGCTGTTCGCCGGGGTGCTGTCGATCGTCGCCGCCTACGTCTACCTCCCGGGCACCTTCGGCGAGCTGCTGAACCCGACCGACACCAGCGTCGTCGGCCTCGCCGGCGACCCGCGCCTGATCGCCTCGGTCGCGGTCGTCATCGGCATCGTGCTGGCCGCGGTCATCCTCAAGCTGACCGGCTACTACACCGGCACCGAGGACCGTCCGGTCAAGGACGTCGGCGAGTCCTCGCTGACCGGCGCGGCCACCGTGATCCTGTCCGGCATCTCGATCGGCTTCGAGTCCGCCGTCTACACCGCCCTCGTCATCTCCGCGGCCGTCTACGGCGCGTTCCTGCTGTCCGGCTCGATCGTCGTGTCGCTGTTCGCGGTCGCGCTGGCCGGTACCGGCCTGCTGACCACGGTCGGTGTCATCGTCGCGATGGACACCTTCGGCCCGGTCTCGGACAACGCCCAGGGCATCGCGGAGATGTCCGGTGACGTCGAGGGCGAGGGCGTCGACATCCTCACCGAGCTCGACGCGGTCGGGAACACCACCAAGGCGATCACCAAGGGCATCGCGATCGCGACCGCGGTACTCGCCGCGACAGCGCTGTTCGGCTCCTACCGCGACGCGATCAGCCAGGCCCTGGCCGGGGTGAACATCGCCGCGCAGGACGCCGGGACGGCCTTCGCCTACGAGGTGTTCAGCCCGAACACCCTGGTCGGCGTGATCATCGGTGCCTCGGTGGTCTTCATGTTCTCCGGCCTCGCGGTGAACGCCGTGACCCGCGCCGCGGGCGCGGTGGTCTACGAGGTGCGCCGCCAGTTCCGCGAGCACCCCGGGATCATGGACCGCACCGAGCGCCCGGAGTACGGCCGCGTCGTCGACATCTGCACCCGGGACTCGCTGCGCGAGCTGGCCACCCCCGGCCTGCTCGCCATCTTCGCCCCGATCGCGGTCGGGTTCGGTCTCGGTGTCGGCCCGCTGGCCGGCTACCTGGCCGGTGCCATCGCGACCGGTGTCCTGATGGCGATCTTCCTGGCCAACTCGGGCGGCGCCTGGGACAACGCCAAGAAGCTCGTCGAGGACGGCAACCACGGCGGCAAGGGTTCCGACGCCCACGAGGCGACGATCATCGGCGACACCGTCGGCGACCCGTTCAAGGACACCGCGGGCCCCGCGATCAACCCGCTGATCAAGGTCATGAACCTGGTCTCGGTGCTGATCGCCCCGGCGGTCGTGGTGCTGTCCACCCCCGACGCCAACCCGGTGATCCGGATCGTCATCGCGATCGTCGCCGTGGTGATCATCGCGGCCGCGGTGGTGGTCTCGAAGCGTCGCACCTCGGCGATCACCGACGCCCCGGCCGAGAGCTCGGTCGGCTGACCGACACCTCGCAGGACCACGGCGGCCGCTCGTCCCATCGGGACGGGCGGTCGTCCTGCGTCGCGGGACGATTCGGATACTCTCCGCCGGACGGCAGTGATCACCCCGACGGAGGAGCGATGCGGACATCGCGAGGTCTCGCCGGACTCCTCGTCGCCCCGGCCGTCCTGCTGGCGGGCTGCGGCCCCTCCGGGCCGACCGTCGAGCACTGGACCGAGTCGATGTGCGCGGCCGTGCTGCCCTTCGTCCGCATCGCCGTCGACACCCCCGGTGAGACCCCGGACCCCGCGCAGCGGCTGCGGGCCCTCTCGGACTACCTGACCCGCACCACCCAGGCCGCCGACGGCGCGCTGGGCGACCTGGACCGGCTCGGCCCGGCCCCCGTCGACGACGGCGAGGCCCTCTCCGCACGGCTCCAGGGCGGGCTCGGCGAGATCCGCTCGGCGTTCTCCGGGGCGCGTTCGCGGGTCGACGCCATCGACCCGGCCGACCCGGCCGCGGTGCAGCGCGACCTGCCCGCCGCGCTGGAGCCGCTCGCCCGCCTCGGCGGCACCACCGGCCCCCTCGACGAGGTCACCGGCAACCCGGCGATCGCCTCGGCGTTCCGGGCCTCGACAACCTGCACAGATCTCACCCGGTCGGCGGAGCAGGCCCGCGCCACACCACCGCCCGGCGCACCCGCTGCTGCTCCGAACGGGCCAACCGGGGAGGGTGGAAGCAGCTGACCGGCGACGGCGTCCTACCGTCGACCACTGTCCGTGCCCCGGGCCCCGACGGGCCCCGACCCTGGAGCCCGACGATGGCCACCCCCCGCCCGGCGCGAACCGCCCGGGTCCTGCTCCCCACCCTGCTCGCCGCGCTCCTGGCCGGCGGCTGCGCGTCGAGCGTGGCCGGCACCCCCGCGGCGGACCCGGCCCCGCGGCCGACCGCGGGCGTCGGCGCCGACCCGGTCGCCTGGGGCGACAAGGTCTGCGGCGCGACCCTGGCCTACTACCAGCCGCTCAACACCCCGCCGAACTACGACGGCGCCGACCTCGCCGGCATCAAGACGCGGCTGTCGGAGTACCTCGGCAAGGTCGCGGCCGGCATCGACACCGGCAAGAAGCAGCTGACCGCGGCCGGCGAGTCCCCGGTGAGCGGCGGCGACGCGTGGGCGACCGCGGTGCGCGACATGCTCGACCGGTCCGGCACGACGATCGCCCAGGCCAAGAAGGACGTCGACGCGATCGACCCGAACGACGTCCAGGGCTTCAAGGGCAAGCTCGACGGCGCCCAGCAGAAGCTGCGGACGATCTCCGGCGCCCAGGGCCTGGACAAGATCGGCCCCACCCCGCGGTTGGACAAGGCGTTCGCGACCGCGCCGAAGTGCGTCGCCCTCAAGAAGATCAACGGTCCCGCCTGACCCGGCGCGTCACCCGTCCGGCGCTCCCTGCTGGGCAAGCTCGAACATGCGTTCTATGCTTCGCGGGTGCCGCAGATGTCGCTGTTCTCCGCGGAGGCCCGGCCGGCCGGGCTGACCGACCTGGCCGGGCTGCTCTGCGGGCCCGGGCGGATCGAGCGGTTCGGCGCCGGTGACACGGCCCGGTTCGACGTCCCGCTGCCGATCGAGGGGCGCGAGACGGCGCTGGCCGCGCTGGCGGCGGCCCGCGGCGTCACCCTCGCCCCCGGCGCGTCCGGGATGCGCAGCGCGTTCCGGCGCGACCTGGTCCCGCTGGCCCGCGCCTGGTGCACGCCGGACGGTCGCAAGCAGATCCCGCCGGACTTCCAGCTCGACGGCGCCACGCTCCGGCTGTGGGCGCTCTCCGCGGGCACCCCCGACCTGCGGGGCGGGCACCTGCTGCTGCTCGATCCGCAGGCCCCGTGGACGCACGGCCCGCTGATCGCCGCCGCCACCCGGGCCGGCCTTCCCCCGGCACGGCTCGCCCCGGGGGAACACGGCGCGCCCGGCCCGGCGTTGCGTCTGCACGGAGCGCGCCGACTGGCCCGACTGGTGGAACTGGTGGGCCCCGCGCCGCGGATGACGAGCCCGACCGAGTGGCCCCGGCACCACGGCCGACCGGCCGCCTGACCTGCCGAACCACGGCCGGGTCTACGCTGGCGGCTCGCCCGCTCCCAGTGGCACGAGCCACGACACGGGGCGACGACGGTGTGAGATCGTGCGATCGTCGACCCCGAAGAAGACGCTCAGCGCAACCGTCCCGGCACGCTCCGGGACCGCACGGTGTAACAGTGCGGGGTCGGGAAACGGCTACGACGTCGCAGGGACCGCGACGCAGCCGAGGAGATGAGGTAGGACCACGTGGCAGCAGCGACAACGGGAACGACGGGTTCGGCACGCACGTCGGGGGGCAGCACGCGCAAGCCGACCTCGACGGCGAACGCATCCGGCCGCCCGACGCGCCGCCTGGTGATCGTCGAGTCCCCCAGCAAGGCGAAGAAGATCCAGCCCTACCTGGGCAACGACTACGTCGTCGAGTCCTCGGTCGGTCACATCCGTGACCTGCCGCGCGGCGCGGCGGACGTCCCGGCCAAGTACAAGGGCGAGTCCTGGGCGCGGCTCGGCGTCGACGTCGACAACCAGTTCAGCCCGCTCTACATCGTCACGCCGGAGAAGCGCAGCACCGTCTCGGAGCTGCGCGAGGCGCTGAAGACCGTCGACGAGCTCCTGCTCGCGACGGACCCCGACCGTGAGGGCGAGGCCATCGCCTGGCACCTGCTGGAGACCCTCCAGCCGAAGGTCCCGGTCCGGCGGATGGTCTTCCACGAGATCACCGAGTCGGCGATCCGCGCGGCCGCCGAGAACACCCGCGAGCTCGACCAGCACCTCGTCGACGCGCAGGAGACCCGCCGCATCCTGGACCGCCTCTACGGCTACGAGGTCTCCCCCGTGCTGTGGAAGAAGGTCATGCCGAAGCTCTCGGCAGGCCGCGTCCAGTCGGTCGCGACCCGGCTGATCGTGCAGCGCGAGCGGGACCGCATCGCCTTCCGCTCCGCGGAGTACTGGGACATCGCCGCGACCCTCGACGCCGGGGAGAAGGCCACCCCGCGCTCGTTCGGTGCGCGGCTGCTGCAGGTCGACGACAAGCGCGTCGCCACCGGCCGCGACTTCGACTCGCTCGGGCAGCTGAAGAAGGGCTCCGCGGAGGTCGTCACCCTGAACGAGGCCGAGGCTCGCCGCCTCGCCGAGGGGCTGCAGGACCGCCCGATGGAGGTCGCCTCCGTCGACTCCAAGCCCTACACGCGCAAGCCGTACCCGCCGTTCATGACCTCGACGCTGCAGCAGGAGGCGGGCCGCAAGCTGCGGTTCTCCTCCGAGCGCACGATGCGCAGCGCGCAGCGTCTGTACGAGAACGGCTACATCACCTACATGCGTACGGACTCGACGACGCTGTCGGCGACGGCCATCGAGGCGGCCCGCTCGCAGGCCCGTGAGCTGTACGGCGACGCCTACGTCGCGGACTCGCCCCGCCAGTACACGCGCAAGGTGAAGAACGCCCAGGAGGCCCACGAGGCCATCCGTCCCGCCGGCGAGACCTTCCGGACCCCGGGTGCCATCGCCCGCGAGGTCGACGGCGACGACTTCCGCCTCTACGAGATGATCTGGCAGCGGACCATCGCCTCGCAGATGAACGACGCCCGCGGGACCACCGTGAGCGTCCGGATCGCGGGCACCGCGGGGACCGGCGAGAAGGTCGTGTTCGCGTCCTCGGGCCGCACGATCACCTTCCCCGGCTTCCTCAAGGCCTACGTCGAGACCCTCGACGACGAGGCGTCGGGCCAGCAGGCCGACGACGCCGAGTCCCGGCTGCCCGAGCTGACCGAGGGCCAGCCGCTGACCGCCACCGAGCTGGTGCCCGACGGGCACTCCACCAGCCCGCCGTCGCGGTTCACCGAGCCCGCGCTGGTCAAGGCGATGGAGGAGATGGGGATCGGCCGGCCGTCGACGTACGCGTCGACGATCAAGACGATCCTCGACCGAGGCTACGTCTGGAAGAAGGGCTCCGCGCTCGTCCCGTCGTGGGTGGCGTTCGCCGTCGTCGGGCTGATGGAGGAGCACTTCGGCCAGCTCGTCGACTACGACTTCACGGCCGCGATGGAGGACGATCTCGACTCCATCGCCTCCGGTGACGACTCCCGTGTGCACTGGCTGTCCGGGTTCTACTTCGGCACCGACGGCGCGAGCAGCGGCTCGGAGATCGCCCGGGCCGGGGGGCTGAAGAAGCTCGTCGGATCGAACCTGGAGGAGATCGACGCCCGCACGGTGAACTCGATCCCGATGTTCGCCGACGCGGCGGGCAACGACGTCGTCGTCCGGGTGGGGCGTTACGGCCCGTACCTGGAGCGGATCGTCGACGGCGAGTCCCAGCGCGCGAACCTGCCCGACGACCTGGCCCCGGACGAGCTGTCCGAGGAGATCGCCGAGAAGCTGTTCTCGGTGCCGCAGGAAGGCCGCAAGCTGGGCACCGATCCGGTCACCGGACACGAGATCGTGGCGAAGGAGGGCCGCTTCGGTCCCTACGTCACCGAGCTCCTGCCCGAGCCGGAGGTGCCCGAGGGCGCCAAGAAGAAGCCGGCCAAGCCGAAGCCGCGCACCGGCTCGCTGTTCAAGTCGATGACGGTCGACACCATCACCCTCGAGGATGCGCTGCGGCTGCTGTCGCTGCCGCGGATCGTCGGCACGGACCCGGACTCCGGTGACGAGATCACCGCGCAGAACGGCCGCTACGGCCCGTACCTGAAGAAGGGCACGGACTCGAGGTCGCTCTCCGGCGAGGAGCAGCTCTTCACGGTCACCCTGGAGGAGGCCCTGGAGATCTACAAGCAGCCCAAGCAGCGGGGCCGCGCCGCCGCGGCGCCGCCGCTGCGCGAGTTGGGCGAGGACGCCTCGACCGGTAAGAAGATGGTGATCAAGGACGGCCGGTTCGGCCCCTACGTCACCGACGGCGAGACCAACGCCAGCCTGCGCAAGGGCGACTCGGTCGAGGAGATCACCGACGACCGGGCCTCCGAGCTGCTCGCCGAGCGGCGGGCGAAGGCCCCGGCGAAGAAGAAGACGACGACCCGCAAGCCGGCGGCGTCGAAGAGCACGGCGGCCAAGAGCACCGCGGCCAAGACCGGGACCCGCACCGCCGCGGCGAAGAAGACGACGACCCGCAGCACCGCGGCCAAGACCACGCCGACGAAGTCGACCGGAACCCGGACGCGCACGACCCCGACGACCTGAGACCGGTGACGACGACGGGCCCCGCTCCGGATGATCCGGTGCGGGGCCCGTCGCGTCGGCGGGGCCGGTCAGCCGGCGGCAAGGGCCTTCTTCACGGCGGCGGCGACGCGGCCGCCCTCGGCGCGGCCCGCCGCGGCGGCGTTCGCCTTCTTCATGACCTGGCCCATCTGCTTCATGCCGGGCTTCTCCCCGGTCTCGGACTCCACCTCGGCGACGGCGGCGGTCGCCAGGGCGGCCACCTCGTCGTCGTCGAGCTGGGTCGGCAGGTACCGGGCGAGGACCTCGCCCTCGGCGCGCTCACGCTCGGCGGACTCGGGGCGGCCGCCGTCGGCGAAGGCCTGGGCGGACTCGGCGCGCCGCTTGGTCTCCTTGGTGATGACCGCGCGGACCTCGTCGTCGGAGAGCTCCCGGGCGGTGTCACCGGCCACCTCGGCGTTGCCGACGGAGGTCAGGACGGATCGCAGGGTCGTCCGCACCAGCTCGTCCCTGGCCTTCATCGCGGTGGTCAGGTCGGCCCGCAGCTGCTCCTTGAGGGTGCTCACGGGTCGCCACGATAGTCCCGCGACGTAGGCTGGATCGCGTGAGTATCGCCGGGACCCTCGCCCGTACCGCCGCCGGCGCCGCCCTGCTCGGAGCGTCGGGCATCGGGTACGCGGCGGGGATCGAGCGGCGGCACTGGACGCTGCGCCGGGTCGAGCTGCCCGTCCTCGACGAGGGTGCGCGGCCGCTGCGGATCCTGCACCTGTCGGACTTCCACCTCACGCCGGGCCAGCGCAGCAAGATCCGGTGGATCGCGGCGCTGGACGAGCTCGACCCGCACCTGGTGATCGACACCGGGGACAACCTGGCGCACCCCGACGCGGTCCCGGGCGTGCTGACCGCGCTGGGGAGGCTGCTGGAGCGGCCGGGCGCGTTCGTGTTCGGCAGCAACGACTACTACGGCCCCACCCCGAAGAACCCGGCCCGCTACCTGCGCCGCGGGGACACGAAGCGGGTGCACGGGGCGGACCTGCCCTGGACCGACCTGCGCGCCGCGTTCCGCGAGCACGGCTGGGTCGACGCCACCCACACCCGGCACGTGCTCGAGGTCGACGGCCGGACGGTCCGGATCGCGGGCGTCGACGACCCGCACCTGAACCTGGACCGCTACCCGCGCATCGCCGGCCACGACGCCGACGCCGACCTGCGCATCGGGCTGACCCACTCCCCCGAGCCGCGGGTCCTCGACGGCTTCGCCGCCGACGGATACGACCTCGTCCTCGCCGGGCACACCCACGGCGGCCAGCTGCGGGTGCCCGGCTACGGCGCACTCGTCACCAACTGCGGGATCGACCGGTCCCGGGCCCGCGGGGCGAGCCGCTGGGGCAGCCGGATGCGGCTGCACGTGTCGGCCGGGCTGGGCACCTCGCCGTACGCGCCGGTGCGCTTCGCCTGCCCGCCGGAGGCCTCGCTGCTGACCCTCGTCCCCCGCACGACCGGCCCCGATGCGCGGACGGGAACCCCCGCGCAGGCCTCGGAGGGCATCGGGTAGAGTTCTCCACGGCTCACGGGGAGACCCGGGTGTCCATCGGGGTGTGGCGCAGCTTGGTAGCGCGCTTCGTTCGGGACGAAGAGGTCGCAGGTTCAAATCCTGTCACCCCGACAACACGAAGGCCCAGGTCCGGCGGACCTGGGCCTTCGTCGTGTTCCACGGCCTCACCGGAGGGCCGGGCCGAGCAGCAGGCCGCCGTCGCTCACGTACTCCGAGCCCGTCACGAAGGACGCCGCCGGGGAGGCGAGGAACAGCACCAGCGCCGAGATGTCGGCCGGCTCTCCCAGCCGCGGCACCGCGAAGGGGTCGGGCGAGTAGAAGTCGGCGATGGGGGCGGCGGCTCCGGCGACGGGCTCGGTGATGAACGGCGTCGCGATGACCCCCGGGTGGACGACGTTGACCCGGATCCCGTCGCGGCCCAGCTCGAGCGCCGCGGTCCTGGTCAGGCCGCGCAGCGCCCACTTGGCGGCGACGTACGGCGCGTAGTGGGCGGTCCCCCGGTCCCCATGACGGAACCGATGTTGGTGATGGACCCGCCGCCCGCACGGCGCAGGGCCGGCGTCACCGCCTTGATGCCGAAGAACGCACCGGTCAGATCGATGTCGAGCACACGCCGCCACGTGGACGCCTCGGTCGTCTCGATCGGTGCGGGCGGGTTCTGGACGCCGGCGTTGTTGACCAGAACGGTCAGCCGGCCGAACCGGTGCTCGGCCTCGGCGACGGCCGCGCTCCACGACGGCGCGGTACGCGGTCCGGGCCACCGACCCCGGGTCGTGACGACGACCGCGCGGTTCGTGGCGCGGACGGCGGGCGGCGTCGGGTGCACGATGGACCCGTGATCGGTGACCGCTGGGGCGTGACCGACGCCGAGACCACCCGCCCCTACCCGTGCGACGAGCTCGTCCCGGCCCCCACGCTGCAGGCGTGGCGGGGCGTCTCCGTCGCCGCGCCGGCCGCCGTCGTCTGGCCGTGGGTCGCCCAGATCCGGCTCGCCCCGTACTCCTACGACTGGGTCGACAACTTCGGACGCCGATCCCCGCAGGAGCTCGTAGGACTCCCGGAACCGCAGGTCGGGGACACCTTCACCGCGACCGGCGGACGGCGGCTCGGCCGGATCCTCTCGGTCGACCCCGGCGTGCAGCTCACCGGCAGCGTCCTGGGCGCCGTCATGTCCTACGTCCTCGCGCCGCAGGGGGCGGACACGACCCGTCTGCTGCTCAAGGTCGTCATGGGCGGCACCCGCGCGCTCGCACCGCTGGTGTCGGTCGGCGACCTCGTGATGGCCCGGCGGCAGCTGCTGAACCTGGGACGGCTCGCCGAGCGCCACAGCCGGCCACGGGGTCGTTGACGACACACCGGGCACGGTGGGGTGCGACGACGGGGTGTGATGCGCGATCCTGACGGGATGAGTGAGAACCCGGTAGCGCTCGATCTCGACGACGCGGGACTGGCCGGTGGCCTCCCCCGCCCGGCGCACCAGCTCGACGGGATCCAGGACGTACCGTTCCGCCCGGTCCAGTTCCGCGACAACGACCTCCCGACCGCACTGGAGCGCGCCGCGCAGTGGCTGCGGGAGACCCAGTCCTGGCTGGGCGAGCCGGTCGACGTGATCGCCATCCACCTCGACTACAACGAGGCGTCCGAGGCGGCGTACTACGAGCTCAAGCTGATGTGCAACGAGGAGGACCTCGCCGGGGCACCCATCGCGGTGCGCCAGCGGGCCGCCGCCGACGCCTGACCACACCCCGACGGGTCGTCGCCCCGGCACCGACCGTGCCGGGGCGACGCCCATCCAGTGATCAGAGTCACGCCGAGCATGACGATCAGCAGGTCGCGACCCTCCGGAACGGCCGCGGGAGCGTCTCAGGGCGGACGGCTGTTTGGCCGACACCGGGCCCTGCGGTAGCGTCCTCCTCGGTCACCGTAGTTCTGAGTTTCGTGTCTCAAGCGCGCTCGCAGAATGATGATGCGGGCGGATCCGCTGTCTTTGGTGTAGCTGAAGCTGGCTGCCGTCTGGGAATTCCTCTGACCCGGGCAGCCGCACGACGTGGTTGTTCCGTCCGAAAGCTGCATGACAAGGAGTCACCATGACCAACGGAACCGTGAAGTGGTTCAACGCCGAGAAGGGCTTCGGCTTCATCGCCCCCGAGGACGGCGGCGCCGACGTGTTCGTCCACTACTCGGCCATCGAGGGCTCGGGCTTCAAGGAGCTCCAGGAGAACCAGGCCGTGTCCTACGAGGTCACCCAGGGCGCCAAGGGCCCGCAGGCCTCCTCGGTGTCCCCCCGCTGACACCCCCGCCCGGCCGTGCGGCCGGGCACTGTTCCTCCGTCCGATGGCGGCATCCCCACGCGGGATGCCGCCATCGGCGTCTCCGGGCCGCTAGCGTGGCGGAGTGCCGCTGTCCGCCCGCCAGACCGCGCTGCTGGCGGACCGGTTACCCGGACACGAGGTCGTCGCCGACCACGGCTGGGGTCTGGTCGGGACCACCGTGCTGCAGATCCGCCACGCCGGTGCCGACCTCATCGTGAAGGCCGGCGACGACGCCGACACCCACATCGCCCGTGAGCTGCGCGCCCACCGCGAGTGGCTGGCCCCGCTCGTCGCCCGCGGCCGCGCGCCGGAGCTGCGCCACGCCGACGCCGACGCGAAGCTGCTGGTCACCCGCTACCTGCCCGGGGCCCTGGTGCAGGACACGCCCGCCGAGCACGAGCCGTCGACCTACCGCGGCGCCGGGGAGCTGCTGGCGCTGCTGCACGACCGGCCCGCCGTCGTCGACGAGGGGTACGGCGCCCGGCTGCGCGACACCGTGCTGGCCAGGCTCGGGCGTCCGCACCGCATCGCCCCCGGGCTGCTCGCGCGGCTCCGGGCGGAGGTGGCCGGCTGGTCGACACCGGCGGCCCGGCTCGTCCCCACCCACGGCGACTGGCACCCCCGCAACTGGCTGGTGCACGACGGGGTCGTCGCCGTGATCGACCTGGGCCGTGCGGCGCTGCGCCCGGCGCCCACCGACCTGGTGCGTCTCGCCGCCCGCCAGTTCCGGTGGGACCCGGCGCTGGAGACCGCCCACCACGACGGCTACGGCGGCGACCCGCGCGAGCCCGGCCCGTGGCGCCGGGAGTGGATAGCCGAGGCCGTCGGCACCGCGACCTGGGCCCTGAAGGTCGGCGACGAGCCGTTCGAGGCCCACGGACACCGGATGCTCGCCGAGGCGTTCCCCGACTAGCCTGCGCCGGTGCCCCTCGTCGTCGGTCCGGCCACCTCGTTCGACGACCTCGCGACCCTGCTGGGCCCGAAGCGCGACCCCGACGCGTCGGTCTGCTGGTGTCTCTCGCACCGCCTGCCCGCGGCGACGCACCGCGCCCTGACCGGCCGGGCCCGGGGCGAGTACGTGCGGGAGCTGACGACCCGCGCGGTCGCACCCGGCGTCGTCGCCCACGACGACGGCGAGCCGGTCGGCTGGGCCGCCGTCGCGCCACGCTCCGAGCTGCCGTTCGCCCGCTCCCGCACCATCCCGCACGTCGACGACCTCCCGGTCTGGTCGGTGTGGTGCTTCCGGGTCCGCGCCGGGCACCGGGGCCGTGGCGTCGCGCGTGCCCTGCTCGCCGGAGCCGTCGCGTACGCCCGGGAGCAGGGGGCGCCGGCCGTCGAGGGCTACCCGGTGGACAACCGGGGCGCCCGGGTCGACCTGACGATGGCCTACGTCGGCACCCGCGCGTTGTTCGAGGCGGGCGGGTTCACGTTCGCCGCGGCGACCACCGGGGTGTCCGGCGGGTTCCCGCGGGTGGTCATGCGCCGCGCGCTGACCGGCTGACCCGGCACCGCCCCGGGATCGCGCAGATCCGTGACGGCGGACCGCTTCCGTTCCCGGCAGGCTCGCCCACGTCCTGACGAGCCTCCGGTCGCCGCGGGGTCGCACCGAGACGGAGGAGCGATGATCGTGGTCATCGTCGTGGTCGGCATCTTCTTCCTGCTCATGGGCGGGTACGCGCTGGCCGCGCCGGCCGCGCTGGTCCGGCCGTTCGGGCTGGTGGCCGACGGCCCGGAGAGCAGGTCGGAGGTGCGCGCCGTCTACGGCGGGTTCGGCCTGGCGATCGCGGCCGTGCTCGGACTGGCCCTGGCCGTCCCCGGGCTCCGCATCGGCGTGGTGCTGACCGTCGCCTTCGCGCTCGGCGGGATGGCCGTCGGGCGCGTGCTGTCCCGGATGGTCGACCGGCCCACCGCGTTCTACCCGATCTGGTTCTACGGCCTGGTCGAGGCGGTCGCGGCCGGTGCGCTGGTCGTCGTCGCCGCGACCTGACCGGGCACGACCCGGATGTCGAGCCCCGACCGGAAGAGCCGTCCGGGCGGCAGGCCGAACATCCGGCGGAACGCCAGCCCGAGGTGCGACGGCGTCGCGAAACCGGCGTCGGCCGCGGCCCGGGTGAGGTCCCCGCCGTCGCGCACGACGCCCGCGACGATCTGCATCCGCGCCCACCTGCGGTAGGCCCGCAGGCCTGCCCCCGTCTGCCGGGTGAACAGGCGCGCGAAGTGGCCAGGCGACAGCCCGGCCGCCGCCGCGAGGTCACCGGTCGGCAGGTCCGGGCCGCCGGGCCGGTGCAGGGCCTCGATCGCCCGCGCGATGCGGGCGTCGGGCTCGGCGCGGGCGTCCGGCGCCGTACCGCTGTCGACCAGGATCCGCCGCAGCCCCGGCCCGTCGCCGTCGACCGCGCAGGCGACGAGGTCGGGCTCGGCCGGGTGCCCGGTCACGATCCCGGCGGGCCCGCGACCGGGCTCGAGGAACACGAAGGCCGCCCGGTGCGCGCCGCCGGTGATGCGGTGGCGCAGTCCGGCCGGGACCAGCAGGGTCCGCGCCGTGCGGTCCGGCGCGCCGTCGACGCGCACGGTCAGGTCGTCGTCGACACCGACCGCGAGGCACGCCACCGCACCCCGGTGTGCGTCGAGTCCGAGCATCGGCCCCAGGTGGACGGCCCAGCAGGGCCCCACCCACAGCCGTGCCGGGCCCGCCGCCACGGTCACCGGACGCCCGCCCGCCGGCGTCGCCACCCGAATCCGGCGGCCGCCGCGAGCAGCCCGGCGAGCGCCAGACCGTGCTCGAACCACGCCCCCCAGCGGGTCGCGAACGTCAGGTCGGTGCGCAGCGGCACCTGTTCGACCAGGGTGTCCGCGGTGTACAGCCCGGTCTCGGCGACGACGGAGCCGTCGGGCCGGATCACCGCACTCGCCCCGGACAGCGCCGCGACGACCGCAGCCCGCCCGTGCTCGACGGCCCGCAGCCGCGACATCGCGAGGTGCTGCCAGGTCATCTCGCCCCGCCCGTACCAGGCGTTGTTCGTCGGGATGACCAGCAGCGAACCGCCGTCGGCGACGCCGTCGCGCAGCACGTGGTCGTAGGCGGTCTCGTAGCAGATCGCCGTCGCCATCCGGGTGCCCGCGACGGGCAGCACCGCGGGCGCCGTACCGGGGGTGAAGTCGGCCAGCGCGACGAACGGGGTCAGGTACTGCGTGACCGCCCGCAGCGGGATGCGCTCGCCGAACGGCACGAGCTCCTGCTTGGCGTAGCGCTCCCCCACCCCGGTCCCCGGGTTCCAGACGGCCACCGCGTTCTCGGTGTCGGTCGCGCCCGCCCTGTAGTTGGTGCCGACCAGGAACGGCACGCCGAGCGCGTCGACGACCCGGTCGACCGCCGGGTCGACGCCGTCGGTCGACAGCGAGCTCTCCGGCCACACGACGAGGTCGGGCCGCGGGACCGCGCCGGACCGGACGCGGTCGATCAGCACGGAGGTCTCGGCGAGGCTGTTCGCGCGCAGGGTCCGACCGGCGTCGAACAGGCCGAGCCCGATGTCGGGGGCGTTGCCCTGCACGACCGCGACGGTGCGGGTGCCGTCCTGCGCGTCGACGGGCGGGGTCGGCACCGCGAGCAGCACGAGCACGACCGCCACGACCGGGACGAGGCCGACGACCCGGCGGGGACGCTGCAGGAACGCCGCCACGCAGAACCCGGCCGCGACCACCGCGACCGACACCAGCGGGGCCCCACCGATCGCGGCGAGCGGTAGGAACGGCCCCTCGACCTGCCCGAACGCGACCCGGCCCCAGGGGAAGCCGTTGAGCGGGAACCGGCTCTGCAGCCACTCCTGCGCGGCGAAGGCGAGCGCACCCCACACCGGCGCGGCGGGCAGCCGGGCGGCGAGGGCGACGAGCGCACCGCCGAGCGCCGGGAACCCCGCCATCACCAGCGACAGCCCCACCCACGGGAACGGGCCGTAGTCGCGGCCGAGGAAGTCCTGGATCCACATCAGGTGCGTCAGGTAGAAGGCGAACCCGAACACCGCACCGAGCAGCGCGGCGCGGCGCACCCGGACCCCGGACAGGGCCCACCAGAGCAGCGCGAACGCCACGATCGCGGTCCACCACACGGTGCGCGGCGGGAACGCCAGGTGCAGCAGCACCCCGCCGACGACGACCGCTGCGATCCGCAGCGCGAGTGCCTTCACCACACGGTCAGCATGATCCGGCCGCGGCGCGGGCCCGCGCGCGGGTCCCGGCGGTCACCGCCCCCACCACCGCGACGACGAGCAGCCCGCCCGCGTAGGCGGCGACGAGCTGCATCGGCCGCCCGGAGAAGTCCCCCGCGAGCGGCGGCACCAGCACCGCGAACAGCGCCACGACGCCCGTCAGCGCCGCCCGTGGCCGCCGCGGGAGCGGCACGCAGGCCAGCGGGGTCAGGGCCCACAGCAGGTACCACGGGTGCAGCACCGGCCCGAGCACGACGACGGCGCCGAGCAGCAGGCCGAGCGCCGTCGTCGCACCGGTCCGGCCGCGGGCCTGCGCGACGAGCACCCCGGCGGCGAGGAGCGCGGCGAGCACCGTCCCGGCGGTCCGCGTCGCCGTCAGTGCCGTGGCCGGGTCGGCGCCGAGCACGCCCGCGACCGCCGCGGCCCAGTTGGTGGGCGCCATCCAGCTGAACAGCTGCCCGGGCGCGGAGACCGCGCCGAGCCAGCTCCCCCCGCCGGCGTCGACGGCCGACACCGCTACCGCGACCGCCGCGGCCACCCCCGCGACCAGTACAACCGCCCCCCACCCGCGGGTACGGCCGGGCGCGGACCGGGCCGCGGCGACCGCCAGGACCACGAGCCCGACCGCTGCGGGGGCCTTCACCAACGCCCCCAGCACGACGAGCACGGCGCCCGCGGCGAGCGCCGCCCACGGCCCGCGCAGACCGACGGCGAGACCCACGAGCAGCAGCGCGAGCATCGGGCCGTCGTTGTGCATCCCGCCGACGACGTGCCAGAGCACCAGCGGGTTCGCGACCCCCCACGCCAGCGCCGTCCCCGGTGGGATCCCGTGGGCACGGGCCAGGCGCAGCACCGCCCACCCGATCCCCACCACCGCGACGACGGCGAGCAGCCGGTATGCCGCCACCCCGGCGACCACCCCGTCCCCGGCGACGGCGGCGACCGCCTTCTGCCACAGGTCGGTCACCGGCCCGTACGGCGACGGCGTCTCCCTCCAGTAGCCGTCGACCCGCGCGAGGACCGGCGACCCGGCGGGCAGCCCGGCCGCCGGACCGGTCCGGTGCGGGTCGGCGCCGCCGAGCGCGACCATCCCCTGGGCGAGGTAGCTGTACACGTCGCGGGAGAACAGCGGCGGTGCGACGAGCAGTGGCGTGGCCCAGGCGAGCAGCGCCCGCACCGCCTGCACCGGGAGCACCGGAGCGCGCACCAGCAGCACCCAGGCCACGACGACCAGCCCCGTCCCGGCCACCGCGGCGCCGAGCGCCACCGTCGACCCGGGGCGGAGCACCACCGCCCAGGCGCCGCCGGTCAGCAGCACCGCCCCGGCTGCGCCGAGCGCGGTCGGTGCCGCGACCGGGCGGCGTCGCTCCCCCACGGCCGGGGTCAGGCGGTCGGGGCCGCCGGGCCGTCGGAGGCCTGGAGTGCGCCGGCGGGGAGCCGGTCGGCGCCCCAGCTGCGTTCGATGTAGCCGACGATCGTGGCGATGTCCTCCGCGGGCACGCGCTCGGGCTCCCCGTGCTCCAGCGGGTCGCCGTGGAAGATGTAGAGCCGCGACGCGAACTGATCGAACGGCAGCGACGCCTCGCCGAAGCGTTCCCCGTTGCCCGCCGTCGAGACGACGACGCCGTCGCCCCAGTCCTGCCCGCTGTCGTTGTTCGGGTTGTAGAAGTACACCCGCATCACGTCGTTCGGGTCCGGCGCGACCCGCAGGATGGCGATGGCGTGCCAGCCGACGTAGCGGGCGGCGCTGTCGGTGACCGCGATCCCGGCGGGCTGCGGGTGGATCAGCGGCTGGCCGCCGTTGTACCCGGGGTGGTACCCGGCGTGGAACTGACGCAGGAACGCGTCGAGGTCGGTCAGGTTGCCGGTCCCGACGTCGACGTTGATGTGGAACCCGCGGGCCGCCCACCAGCCGTGGAACTCGGGGTTGACCCAGCGGTGCGGGTCCCCGGGCCGGTCGGAGCAGCGGCGGCCCATCTCGGCGTAGATCCGGTCCAGGTGCGGGACGACGACCAGCGACACCGGGTCGAGGTCGATCGGCAGCTTCTCCGCGACCCCGGCTCCGCTCTCCTGCGACGAGATCCGCTGCCCCTCGAAGTGCATGACGATCTCGTCGTCGCGGGCCGCCCAGACGACCATCTGCAGCAGGTAGTCCGGGTCGTTGTAGGCCCACATGGACAGGGCGCGCGCGGACTGGCAGGTCGGGTTGTCGCCCTGCCCGACGCCGAGCGGCTGGCCCAGCATCGACAGCACACCGGCCAGCAGCCGCACCTCGGGTGCGGGCTCCTCGCCGAACGCGGCGACCAGGCGCTCCCGCGCGGCCGGGCCGATCTCCAGCGCGATCTGGCGCCAGAGCCCGGGCACGACCGGCGGTTCGTAGAGGATGCCGCGGTCGAGCAGCAGTGCCAGGCCGTAGATGCACTGCGCGGTGTGCGGGGTGACGGCCTCCTCGATCAGCCGGTGCACCAGGTCCCGGAAGCGCAGCAGGCAGTTCTTGCCGGTGTCGGACAGGCCGAGCGCCTCGGCGAGCAGGTAGTCGCTCTCGTGGCGCAGGAACTGCAGCAGCTCCGCGTGGTACGGCGACACGAGCCCGGTGTCGTGCATGGCCCGGGCGAACCCGGCGGCCTCGTACTGCAGGCCTCCGGTGTCCATCGCCTCCAGTCGGGAGCGGAAGACGTCGATGCCCGGGTCCTCGCGGCTCGCCTCGGTGGTCCCGAACAGCGCGGTGATCAGCCGGTCGAGTCCCTGCCCGGAGGACAGGTCGACGCTCGGGTCGCCGCGCCACACCGACAGCCGGGTGATCAGCGACGACACCTGGTCGACCTGGATCGGGCGCTGGCGCAGGATCCGCCAGATCTCGTCCACCAGCTTGTCCAGGACGCTGTCGTAGCCGATGCCCTCGGCGATGTGGCGGAACAGGTCGCGGATCATCTGGGCCGTCCGGCCCTCGTGGACCCGCTCCGCCTCGGTCGGCGGGGTGAACAGCAGCTCGAGGTTCATCGCCAGCACCTGGGACAGGAACTGACGGGCCTCGTCGGCAGAGATCGCGGGGTGGTCGTACTCCCCCAGGGCGACCGCGAGCATCCGCAGCTCGCTGGTCGCCTCCATCACCACCGTGTCGGCGACGCCGCTGTGCAGCCCGGCCCCGACGAAGGTCGGAACCAGGATGTCCGGCTGCGCCCAGTCGGTGCCCGCGAACACGCCGGCGTCCTCCAGCTCACGGGCGCGGGCCTGCACGGCGGCGGGCCCTCCGTCCTGCAGCAGGACGCGGCGGAGCTGCTCCAGAACCCTGCGGATCTTCGTCGTCTTGCCGAAGTCCGGGGTCCGGGCCAGGTCCCGGGTGGCGTCGTCGAGCGAGACCAGGCGCCTGTCCAGCACCGAGGTCCCACTCGCGACGTCGACGGTCGGTTTCACACGGCTTCCCTCGTTCGGGCTCCACGGCCAGGGGCGGGGGTACCCGCCCTCAGACGTAGAAATCGAGTTCTTCCTGCTTCTTCAACAGATCGCGCATCCGGTAGGGGTCGTCCCCGAAGAAGTAGAGCAGACCCCAGTGCGTGCCGAACGCGGTCCTCTTCGTCACGGTCTCCTCGACCGGCGACGTGAGGTCGTGCGACTCGTAGTAGTCGTCGTCCTCGGTCTCCTCGGGGATCTGCAGGCTGCTGACGACGCGGCGGCGCGGGTAGACGCCGAAGCAGCCGGCCACGCCGGAGGCACCCTCGACCTCCTTCGGGAAGAAGGCGTCGATCTCCTCCTCGGTGGTCTTCGGGTCGAAGGCCAGCACCATGCCCTGGTAGGCGTTGAAGCCGTAGGAACGCTCGAGCAGCTCGAAGACCTTGAAGCCCGGCGGGCGGTAGGCCACCTCGCCGAAGTACATCTCGCCGTCGGAGGTGACGAAGTACTCCGGGTGTACGAAGCCGAACTCGATGTCGAAGGTCTTGATCAGCTTCTCGATCTGCGCGGTGATCGCGGGCCGGTACTTCTCCAGCTCCGGAGTCGCCGGCACGAACACCGAGTAGCCGAGGGTGACGTACTCGGAGATGTTGAGGAACTTGATCTTCCCGTTGTGCACCCACGCCTCGACGGCGAACTCCCACCCGTCGAGATGGGACTCCATCAGGAGCGGGAACTCCTCGTCCGGGATGTTGTCGATGTCCTCGTAGGTGCGCACCACGCGGTGCCCGAGGCAGCCCGCCTTGTCGAACGCCTTGATGTGGATCGGGTCGTTCGGGTCACCGTCGAGCTTCAGCAGGGTCTGGTTGACGCGCTTGAGGAAACGGACGATGTCGTCGCGGTCGTGGGCCTCCTCGAAGATGCCCACCCGGATCCCGCCGAGCTGTGCGCGACGCTTCATCAGCGCCTTGTCCCGGAGCAGCATCGCCTGCCCGAACAGCCGCGGGTTGTCGAGCAGCACGGAATTGATCGCGCCGGCCCATTCCACGGTTTCCTCGAACAGTGGGATGGCGACGTCGACGCCCATCTCCTGCAAGGTCTCCGCAATCTCCATCGATCGGTCGTTCAGCCGCTCAAAGTTCCACGGGACGTACGGGATCTCGTGTTCCTTGCAGTACTCCTCGGCCCAGTCCGGGGCCACGACGACGTACCGGCGGTCGAAGCGGTCGATCGCCTCCACCGCATTGAGACTCCACCCGAGAAGTGCGACGTATCCCTTTTCTGGATTCTTGGCGGCTGAGTCGGACCGAGGCATGGAAAAGCAACCTCCCGATGTCGACGAATTAAGGCGGCAAATGCTTGAGTCCACACCGTACCCTGAGTACGCCGCAGCGGCGGATCGTGGCGGCGGGACTCAGTCGTCGTCGGGTCCGGCGACACCGGAGAGCCGGACCAGCCTGCGCAGCCGCCCGGCGACCGTGTCCTTCGTCAGCGGCGGGTCGGCGAGACGGCCGAGCTCCGCCAGCGACAGCGACGGGTGCTCCAGACGCAGCAGCGCGGTCTCCCGCAGGTGAGGGGCGACGTCGTCGCCGAGCGCGCGCAGCGCCGCCCGGACCCGCTCGGTCGTCGCGGCGGCGGCCGTCGCCGCCCGGCGGGCGTTCACCGTCTGCAGCGACCCGTCCGCGGTGGTCGCGCCCCGCGGGGCGACCGGGACCCGGCTCAGCACCTCGGCCACGCCCGGCGCGCCGACACTGCGCAGCAGCGCTTCGGCGCTCTCCGGGTCCCGCACGACGACGCGGTGCTCGCTCACCGTCTCCTGCGGCGCGGCGAGCACCCCGAGCCCGCGGGCCGCTCCGACCAGTGCGAGCACGACGGCCGGACCCGGGCAGGTGACCACCAGGCGGACCCGCCCGGCCGGCCGCACGACCCGGCCCCGCGCGATCAGCGCCCCGCGCCACACCCCGGCGGCGACGGCGGGCCCCGCCGCGACGACGGCGGGTGGCAGGCCGAGCACCGGCCGTCCGGTCCGGTCGACCAGACCCGTCGCCCGGGCCAGGTCGGTCCCCGGCGCCGTGACCCGCACCTGGTAGCGCAGGATCGCCCCGCCGCCGGTCACGACCTCGGCCCGCAGCCCGCCGCGACCGTGCAGCGCCCCGAGCTCGGAGCGCATCCGCAGCGCGGGGGCCGGGGCGTCGAACTCGGCGTGGATCGTCGTCCTGCCGTCGCGGACGCCGACCTCCCCCGCCAGACGCAGCTGGGTGACGAGCCCGGCATGCCGGACACCGGGGCGTTCCTCGCGGACCACGCCGAGTTCACGGTGCAGCTCTGCGGTCACGCGCTCCAGGTCGAACACGATCGTCTCCTGCGGATGGGAGGCGGCAGGGCGGGGACACATCCCCCGAGGTGAACCCCGCCCTGCCCGGAAGGGCGGAGCGCCGGGGCGCCCCACCGTGGTGGGATCAGTCCTCGGACGGGTCGGCGTGCATCGGGCAGCGCGGGTCGATACAGGGCCTGCTCTCGGCCCCGGCCCGGAACGCCGCGTTCGCCAGTACCGAGCACAGGCAGCCCTGGGCCTTCGCCCGCGGACCGCCCGGCGCCAGATCGTCGACCGGCACAGGACCGGGCCGGCCCCCGCCGTTAGCCCCCTCGGACATGGCTCCCCCTCCGCACGACTGCGCGCCCGGAGTTCCCCGGCGACGGGGCCCGTGCGCAGATACATCCGGCGGTCGCCACGAGGGTCCGGGACCTGCCGGGGCGGCCGGCTCGCGACGGTACCCTATACGCTGAGTAACGCCTATTTCGGCATGACTCTCACAGGGAGTAGTGATTCGCGACTCAGAGTCAACCCCCGCTGTCGCCCCACCCCCTCGATCTGGGTCCAGATCAGGTCCGTCAGGTGGGTGGTGACGATGTCGCGCCCGGGGGCGTTCCCGGTCGCCCGGCCCCGCAGCCACCACTCCGCGGTCCCCTGGACCGCGCCGACCAGCGACTGCGACCACACCCGGACCAGCTCGGGATCGTCGAGGCCGAGCACCTCGGCGTAGGACCCGAGCAGCCCGGTCAGCGCGGAGGCGATGAACTCCCGGCCGGCGTCGACCACCTCCCCCCGCTGCCCGGGCAGGCGGCGGCGGAACAGCAGGTCGACGCCCGGTGAGTCGTCGAGGAAGCCCATGACCGCGTCGACCGAGTCGTAGATCCGCTTCCAGGCCGCGCACTCCCGGTAGAGGGCGGGCATGAGCCGTTCCATCAGACGGTCGGTCGCGCGCTCCGCCATCGCGTCGAGCAGCGCGGCCCGGTCGCCGAAGTGCCGGTAGATCACCGGCTTGGTCACGCCCGCCTCGTGCGCCACCTGGTCCAGGCCGAAGTCCTGCCCATCGCGGCCCAGCACGACCAGTGCGGCGTCGACCACCTGTTCCCGACGGCGCGCGCGGTGCGCGTCCCAGCGCGTACTGCGGCCGTCGGACCGGAGGTCGTCCGCGGCCCCGGGTTCCGTGCGGTCGGACGACACGCCCACCATGCTCCTCCCTCGGCGGACCCGGCGGGAGGAAGGCCGGGCCCCGGGCGACAGTGGATCACGAAGGCTTCCGGGGCCGCGCCCGCCGCCCCGCCATGACCGCGGCCACACCGACGATCACCGCCGGGCACCCCCGTGCGAGGCTCGCCCACGGACGCAGTGGGCGACGCGAGGAGGCGTGGTGCGACGGGTGCTCTGCCGGGAGTTCGCCGATCCGGAGCGGTTCGAGCTGGTGGAGGAGCCGGACCCGGAGCCGGGACCGGGCGAGGTGCTCGTCGCCGTCGAGGCCGCCGCGGTCAGCTTCGTCGACGGGCTGATCGCCCGCGGCGGCTACCAGCTACGACCGCCGCTGCCGTTCACACCCGGCACCGCGGTCGCCGGGACGACCCCGGACGGCAGGCGGGTCGCCGCCCTGCTCACGAGCTTCGGCGGGTTCGCCAGCCACGTCGTCGTCCCGGAGGAGCGCCTGGTCCCGGTGCCCGACGGGGTCGACGCGGGCGTCGCGGCCAGCTCGATGGAGAGCCACGGGACGATCGCCTTCGCCTTCCGGGACCGGGTCACCGTCCGCCCGGGCGAGTGGGTCGTCGTGCTCGGGGCGAGCGGGGGGATCGGGCAGGCCGCGGTCGACCACGCCCGCGCCGCCGGGGCGCGGGTGCTCGCCCTCGCGTCCACACCGGACAAGCGCGCGGCCGCGCTCGCCGCCGGGGCCGAGGCCGCCGTCGGCTACGACGCCCTCAAGGACACGATCCGCGAGCACACCGGCGGTGGCGCGGACGTCGTGATCGACCCGGTCGGCGGCGACGCCGCGGAGGCCGCGCTGCGGGCGCTGGGCGCCGGCGGCCGGTTCTGTGTGCTGGGCTTCACCTCCGGCGCGATCCCGAAGCTGCCCGCGAACGTCGTGCTGCTGCGGAACCGGACCGTCGTCGGCGTCGACTGGGGCGACTGGTCGCGCACCGACCCCGCCGCGTCGCGGGACCTGGCCGAGGACGTGCTGCGCCGGATCGGTGCCGGGGAGCTGCACCCGGCCCGCCCGCGGGCCCTGCCGCTGGCCGACGCGGCGACCGCGACCCGCGCGTACGCCGAGCGCTCCGCGGTCGGGAAGCTCGTGCTCACTCCCTAGTCATCAACCCTGATGACGGGCGGTAATGGCCGCGTCACGCCCCTCGATAGGCCGTTCGTCGGAGCGGGAGCAGCTCCGGTCGGGCCACCACGAGGGGACCAGTCATGACCGCCACCCAGCCCTGGACGACCGTCGCCGAGCCGGTCCCGGCGACCCGCGGGAACACCCCCGCCACTGCCGGCTTCTGGCTCTCGGTGCTGGGGATGGTGGTCGGGTTCGTGCCGGTGCTCGGCCTGCTGGTCACGGTGCCCGCCGCGCTGCTGTCGCACGCCGGCCGCGCCCGTTTCCGGGCCGGCGGGGCGTCGACGCCGGGCCGCTCGACGGTCGGCATCGTGCTCGGCTGGACGGCCACCGCGCTCTGTGTGCTCATGACCGTCCTCGGGATCGTGGGCGCGGCCACCGCTCCGGTGCGTCCGCTCGCGGCGGCCCCGGCCGCTCCCGCCGCCCCGGCGGCACCGGTGCTGCTGACGGTGCCCAACGTCGTCGGGATGACCGACGTGCAGGCGCGGGACACGCTCCGTGCCGCCGGATTCACCCAGGTCGTCCTCGGCCCGTCGACCGGCTCGGTCGCCGGGGTCGCCGCCGGGACCGTCACCACCCAGCTGCCCGGCCCCGCGGCGCTCGCCTCCGCCGGTGACCCGATCACGATCGGCGAGGCCGCCGCCCCGCCGGTCCCGCCCGCTCCGGTCGTGGTGCCGCAGAGCGCCCCGGTCACCGAGTCCGCCCCGCAGGCCGCGCCGCTGGTCGCCGACACCGACGTCGACCGGCCCTACGTCCCGGCCGCGCCGCAGCCCCTGGTCTCCTCCGGCTCGTCGTCCTCCGGCTCGTCCGGCGGCGGCTCGGCCTACTACACGAACTGCGCCGCGGCCCGCGCCGCCGGAGCTGCCCCGCTGAGCAGCGGCGACCCGGGCTACCGCTCGGGCCTCGACCGCGACGGCGACGGCGTCGCGTGCGAGTGAGCCGACCCACGTGACCCGGTGCCCGGCGGGACCGCCCCGCCGGGCACCGTCGCGTCTCGGGTCGGCCGGGCCGTCACCCCGGCCCCGCCGTCGCCGGACACCGGAACCGGGTCCCAGCCGTTGCGGCGGAGCCCCGACGCAACGGCCGCGGGTGGGGTGCCCTCGTAGAGCACGTGCAGCACCCCGCCCGGCGCGAGCACCCCGCGCAGCACCGCCAGCTCGGGCCCGGGGTCGCGGGTCCAGAACAGGTTGACGTTCAGCGTGAACGCGACGTCCACCGAGCCCGCCGCGAGCCGCAGCCCGGCCAGGTCCGACCGGAGCACGGTGAGCACGCCGTCGTCGACGGCGGCCGCGCAGCGTTCGGTGGTCCGCGCGACGGCGACGGCCGAGCGGTCCACCGCCCACATCGCGCCGCCCGCGACCCGGTCGAGACGGGGGCAGACCAGCGACGCCACGGCACCCGGCCCGCAGCCCACCTCCAGCACCCGGGTGCCCGGACGCGCGCCGACGACGCCGGCCGCGAACCGCGCCCGCGCCGGGACCGCCCTCGCCGCCACAGCGGTCATCCTGGCACGGACCGGGCACCGACAGGCATCATCGAGGAGGTGGACGAGGTGGTGGGACCCGAGCAGATCCGTATCTCCGACGCCGAACGCCAGGCCGTCGCCGACCGGCTGCGCGCCGCCCACGCCGAGGGCTACCTCGACCTCGCCGAGTACGACGAGCGCGTGACCGAGGTCTGGCGGATGCGCACCCGCGGCGACCTGGGCCGGGTGACCCTGGACCTGCCCGCCTCCTCGGCCCCGTCCCGGCGCGACGGCCTGGTGTTCTCCGCGACGGCCGGGGGCGTCGCGATGCGGGTCCTGACGGTCATCTGGCTGTGCATCACCGCCGCGGCCGCCGCCGGGACCTCGGTGCTGGCATTGCTGACCGACCTGAGCCCGTGGTGGTTCCTGGTCTTCTCCGCGCCGACCGGGGCGGTGCTGCTGACGTTGTGGGTGGCGGGCGCGGGGCGCCCGCGGCGCGGCGGCCGGTAGCCGCCGCGCCGGGACCCGTCAGCCGCCCGCCTTCTCCTGCTCGTAGCGCTTGGTCATGGTGTCGACGGCGTCGAGCTGGGTCTGCGCGTGCTTCTCCCGGGTCGAGCTGGCCCGGTCCCTGGCCGCCAGCGTGCCCGCGGCCTGCCCCTGGAACTCGGGCATGACGTGCTGGGCGATGAGCTCGTAGGAGCGCTTGGTCGCGACCGGGTTGGCCCACTCGTGGCCGAGCAGTAGGAAGGCGCCGAACCCGCCGGACTGGTCGACGAGCTTCTGCACCTGCGCCTTCGCGTCCTCGACGGTGCCGATCGCGCCGATCCCGGCGTCGTTGATGAAGTCGATCATCTCCTTGACGTCGCCGCCCGCGACCGCCATCTGCGGGAACGCCGCGACCTTCTGGAAGTAGCGGAACCAGTGCTCGATGCCGTACTCGACCTCGCGGTAGGCCTGTTCACGGGTCTCGGCGACGTGCATGAGGCCGACCAGGCGCCACGTGCTGCGGTCGGGCGCGGGCTGCCCGTGGTGGGCGGCGCGCTCCTCGACGACGCTCCAGTGGTGGGCCAGCGCGTCGAAGCCGTCCTGGGTGAGGGTGGCGCCGATGGACAGCAGACCGACGCCGTGCTGCCCCGCCATCCGCGGCCCGGTCGGGGACGCGACGGCGGCGACCGCGATGTCGAAGCACGGGTCGCTGTAGGGCGCGAGCTGCAGCTGGGCGTCGATCAGCGTGTGGGTCCTGGTCTCGGCGTTCACGACCTCGCCGCGCAGCAGCCGCATGATGATGTCGAGGTTCACCTCGAGCAGCTCACGGGTGTCGGTGGGGTTCAGGCCGATCATCGACGAGTCGGTGGGCAGCGAACCGGGCCCGCAGCCGAGCATCGTGCGGCCGCGGGTGAGGTGGTCGAGCATCACCATGCGGTCGGCCACCCACAGCGGGTTGTGGTAGCTGATGGAGGTGACGCCGGTCCCGAGCTTGATGTTCCGGGTCCGCTCCGCCGCCGCGGCGATGAAGATCTCGGGCGAGGCGATGATCTCCGAGCCCGCGGAGTGGTGCTCGCCGATCCACGCCTCGTCGAAGCCGAGCCGGTCCAGGTGTTCGACGAGCTCCAGGTCGCGCTGCAGCGCAAGGGTGGGGTTCTGCCCGGGCTGGTGGAACGGGGCCAGGAAGGTGCCGAATCGCAGTCTGCTCACGGTGACTCCTCGTCGCTCCGGCGCCCGCTCCGTCGGGGGCACCGCCACGACAGTCCTTACCCGTCGTGACCGGCGTCACGCAAGCGTTGCACGACAGTGGCAGACCGGGTGAACGGCCGGTGTACGGACGTCCGTGACGACCCGATAGGTTCCGCGATCATGGGACACCGCGAGGAGCTTCTGGACGGGGCCGCGCAGTGCCTCTACGAGAAGGGGTTCGGCCGCACGACCGCACGGGACGTGGTGGCCGCGTCGGGGACGAACCTGGCCTCCATCGGCTACCACTTCGGTTCCAAGGACGCCCTGCTCACCGAGGCCCTGCTGCGGGCGACGACGGCCTGGGGCGAGGAGCTCGACCGGGCGCTCGCCGAGCCCGCGGGAGGGACCACCGACCCGCAGCGCCGGGTCGAGGAGACCTGGAGCCGGGTGGTCGGCCTGTTCTCCACCCAGCGACGCCTGTGGGCCACCCACGTCGAGGCGCTCGCCCAGGCCGAGCGGCTGCCGGAGCTGCGCGCGAAGCTCGCCGAGGCCCAGCGGGAGGTCCGTGAGGGCCTGGCCCTGACCTTCCACACGCTGCCCGACGACCCGGCCGCCGCGGACCGCCGCGTGCACGTCCTCGGCTCCGTCTACCAGGCGCTGCTCACCGGGCTCATGGTCCAGTGGATGCTCGACCCCGGCACCGCGCCGTCCGGTGTGGACATCGCCGAGGGGCTGCGCGCCATCGCCGACCGGGCCGACGCCTTCGCCTGATCCCCCGGCGGGTCAGTGCCAGGGCTCGACCCGGCCGATGATCGTCCCGCCGCGGACCGCACCGGGCTCGGCCACCCGCACGGTGAACGTCCCCAGCGCGAGGAAGCGCAGGGTGACCGTGCCCCCGGCGCTGACGTCGAGGGCACGGCCCTGCTCCGGGACCAGCACCCGGCGCGCGACGTCGCTGCCGACGGTGAGCACCACCGTCGTCCCGCGGCGCACCCGCACCGTCGGGACGGCGGGCTCCGGATGCGTCGCGGAGTGGTCGAACCGGACCGCGGTGAGGCCCTGCGAGTCGGCCCTGGCGGTGACCGTCGGACCACTCACGACGGTGCCGGCGGTCGATCCGGCCGCACCGCAGCCCGCGGCGGCCGGGAAGAGGACGAGCACCCCGGCGAGCAGCAGCCGGGCCGGTCTCCGCATGCCTCCATGCTGCCGGATGCGCGTCCGACGACCCCGCCCGGTGCACCCGTTCGTGGCGTTCGGCACGATCGGGGCGTGAGCCCGCACCCCAGCGCACCCGTTCCCCCGACGCTCTTCGACGACGAGCGCGAGCAGCGCTGGCGGTCCCGGTTCACCGCGGTGCGCATGTCGCGCCCCGGCTGGGCCCGCGACGCACCGGCCCGCTCGGTCTACGTGTCCAACGCGACCGGGACCTTCGAGATCCACGCCTGGGACCGCGACTCCGGGGAGCACCGCCAGGTCACCGACCGGCGCAACGGCACCACCTCGGCCGTGCTGCCGCCGGACGGCGGGCACGTCTGGTGGTTCGCCGACACCGACGGCGACGAGTTCGGCCACTGGGTCGCCCAGCCGTGGTCCTCCACGGCGGGCACCGACACCGTGCCCGCCGTCCCCGGCGCCGGCGACGGCTACCCGGCGGGCCTGGAGATCGGCCGCCGGGTCACCGCGATCGGGGTGTCCACCGACGACGGCACGGTCCTGGCGGTGCACGAGCGCGGCTCCGGCACCGACGCCCGGGAGATCTACCGGCACACCGAGGACGCGGGCGTCGGCGCGCTGTCGGAGGACGAGACGCTGCTGGCGATCTCGCACTCCGAACACGGCGACTCGCGGCACCCGTCGCTGCGGGTGCTCGACGTCGCCACCGGGGACACCGTCGCCGAGCTGCACGACGGGCCCGGCCGCGGCCTCGCCGCGCTGGAGTTCTCCCCCGTCGCGGGCGACCAGCGGCTGCTCGTCGGCCACGAGCGCCGCGGCCGTGACGAGCTGCTGGTCTGGGATCCGACCACCGGTGAGGTCACCGAGCTCGCGGTCGACCTGCCCGGCGAGCTGGTCGGCGGGTTCGTCCCGGACGCCTCCGCGCTGCTTATCGCGCACACCCACGCCGCCCGCACCCGGCTGTTCCGCTACGTCCTGGCATCCGGCGAGCTGACCAAGCTGCCCACCGCGCCCGGCTGCGTCGGGTCCGCCGAGGTCCGCGACGACGGCACCGTCGAGTACTCCGCGTCGTCGGCGGCCACCCCGTCGCAGATCCGGGCACTGCGCCCGGACGGCACCGACGAGGTGCTGGTCGCCCCGCCCGGGGAGCGCCCGCCCGGTTCGGTCGCCGTCCGCGACGTGTGGACCGGGGTCCCGGCCGGGCAGGTGCACAGCCTGGTCGCCGAGGCGCCGCGCGTCGACGGCCGTCCGGCGCCCGCGGTGTTCGTGCTGCACGGCGGTCCGCATGCCGCCGACGAGGACCGTTTCGACGCCGGCCGCGCCACCTGGGTGGAGGCGGGGTTCACCGTCGTCGAGGTGAACTACCGCGGTTCCACCGGCTACGGCTCGGCCTGGCGGGACGCGATCGAGGGCAGGCCGGGGCTGACCGAGCTGGAGGACGTCGCCGCCGTCCAGGACGCGCTGGTCGCCGACGGCACCGTCGACCCGGCCCGCTGCGCCGTCGACGGCTGGTCCTGGGGCGGGTACCTGTCGCTGCTCGCCGCCGGGACACAGCCGCAGCGGTGGGCCGCGGCCGTCGCCGGGGTGCCGGTGGCCGACTACGCCGCCGCCTATGCCGACGAGATGGAGCAGCTTCGCGCGTTCGACCGTGCGCTGTTCGGCGGCTCCCCCGACGAGCTGCCCGACCTCTACCGGGAGGCCTCGCCACTGACCTACGTCGACGAGGTCCGCGTGCCGGTCCTGGTGCTGGCCGGGGAGAACGACCCGCGCTGCCCGATCCGGCAGATCGACAACTACCTGGACGCGCTGGCCGGACGCGGGGACGTGACCTACGAGGTCAGCCGGTTCGACGCCGGGCACGGCTCGCTGGTGGTGTCCGACCAGCTGGACCTGATCGCGACCGAGGTCGACTTCGTGCGGCGGGCTCTGGGCTAATCGCCGAGCAGACCCAGCACGTTCTCCGGCGGCCGGCCGACGACGGCCCGGTCGCCGTCGATCACCACGGGCCGCTCGATGAGCTTCGGCTCGGCGGCCAGCGCGTCGAGCAGGGTGTCCCGGTCGGCGCCGGCGAGGCCCTGCCCGCGGAACGCGGGCTCGCCGGTGCGGGTGATCGCGAGTGGGTCCTCGGTGCCGAGCGCGGCCAGGGCCCGCTCCAGCTCGGCGCGGGTCGGCGGGTCGTCGAGGTAGCGCCGCACCGTCGGTTCGACGCCGCGGTCGGTCAGCAGCGCGAGGGCGGCGCGGCTCTTCGAGCAGCGCGGGTTGTGCCAGATCTCCACACCCCGAGCCTAGGACGCACGACGGCCCCGGGGGTGTCCCCGGGGCCGTCGGTCGGTGCGCGGAGCGGTCAGCCGCCGTTGCGGACGGCCTGCTCGATCCGGTCGCCGATGTTCTTGTCGACGTTGCGCCAGTACTCGAAGGCGCGCTGCAGCACGGGCTCGGTCACGCCGTCGAGCAGGTGCCCGGCGACGTTGCCGACGAAGCGCTCGCGGGCGGCGTCGTCGAAGACCTCGCGGACCATGATCCCGGCCTGGCCCCAGTCGTCGTCGGACTCGCGCAGGGAGTACGCGCTGCGGACCATCTCACCGTCGGCGTACCAGAGGGCCTCGGAGACGCGCTTCGGGTCGGCCGCCGGGCCGCCGTAGGAGTTGGGCGCGTAGATCGGGTCACGGGTGTTCGTGATCCGCATGGCGCCGTCCTTCTGGTAGTTGTTCACCTCGCTGCGGGGCGCGTTGACCGGGATCTGCTTGTAGTTGACCCCGAGCCGGGCGCGGTGGGCGTCGGCGTAGGAGAACCCGCGGGCGAGCAGCATCTTGTCCGGCGACAGCCCGGTGCCGGGCACCAGGTTGTTCGGCTCGAACGCGGCCTGCTCCATCTCGGCGTGGTAGTCCTCGACGTTCCGGTCCAGCGTCAGCTTCCCGACCTTGATCAGCGGGTAGTCGCTGTGCGGCCACACCTTGGTCAGGTCGAACGGGTTGTACCGGTAGGTCTTGGCGTCGGCGAACGGCATGACCTGCACGTACAGCGTCCAGGACGGGTGGTTGCCCGCCTCGATCTCGTTGTAGAGGTCGGCCTGGTGGTAGTCGGGGTCCGAGCCGGCGAGGGTGTCGGCCTCGTCCTGGGTCAGGCACTCCACGCCCTGGTCGGACTTGAAGTGGTACTTCACCCAGACCATCTCGCCGGCCTCGTTGATCCAGCTGTAGGTGTGGCTGGAGTAGCCGTTCATCTGCCGCCAGGTCTTCGGGATGCCCCGGTCGCCCATGAGCCAGGTGACCTGGTGCGCCGACTCCGGCGACAGCGTCCAGAAGTCCCACTGCATGTCGTGGTCGCGCAGGTTGTTCGCGACGCGCCGCTTCTGGCTGCGGATGAAGTGCTGGAACTTCATGGGGTCGCGGACGAAGAAGACCGGCGTGTTGTTGCCGACCATGTCCCAGTTGCCCTCGGTCGTCCACAGCTTCAGCGAGAAGCCGCGCGGGTCGCGCCAGGTGTCGGGGCTGCCGCGCTCACCGGCGACGGTCGAGAACCGGATCACGCCACGGGACTCGACGCCCGGCTGGAGGAACGCGGCCTTGGTGTACTGCGAGACGTCCTCGGTGGTCTCGAACCGCGCGAACGCCCCACCGCCCTTCGCGTGCGGCTGACGCTCCGGGATGCGCTCCCGGTTGAAGTTCGCCATCTGCTCGATGAGGTAGTGGTCGTTGAGCAGGAGCGGGCCGTCGGGGCCGATCGTCAGCGAGTGCTCGTCGCTGGCGACCGGGCTGCCGGAGTCCGTGGTGGTGGGCTTGGGCTGGTGCGACGTGGTCACGGCCGAGCCTCCTCGTACGCGTGGTGGGTGGGGCGGGCGGTGCCCCGCCGGGTCGACCGGGACGCTCCCGCGGCTGCGCGGCCGCGTCGCGGTCGGCGGTGTTCGGTCCCCAGGGACTTCCCGTGGGGTCCCGGCCGAAACCCGAAACCGGTGCGCGACGACGACGGGCGCGGGTCAGGATGGGGTCGTGCCCGACACCGCCGCCACCGCACCCCGCGCCGGCCCGGGTGCGTTCGCCGACGTGCTGCGCCTGCCCGGGGTCGGTGCGATCACCGCGATCGGCATGGCCGCCCGCATCCCCGCGACGGCCGTCGGCGTCACCCTGACCCTGCACACCGTCACCACGCTCGGCCACGGCTTCGGCGCCGCCGGGCTGGTCGCCGCCGCGGTCCCGACCGGGATGGCGATCGGCGCCCCGCTGCTCGGCACGATGGTCGACCGGCACGGGCTGCGGCCGGTCCTGGCGCTGACGATGACCGCGGGCCTGCTGTTCTGGTCGGTGGCGCCGCTGCTGGGCTACGCCGGTCTGCTCGGCGCCGCCTTCGTCGCCGGCATCCTGACCCTCCCGGTGTTCTCGCTGGTCCGGCAGGTCATCGCGGCCGCCGTCCCGGCCGGACGACGCCGCCCCGCCTTCGCGCTGGACTCGATGACCGTCGAGATCTCCTACATGACCGGGCCCGCCGTCGGGTCGCTGCTGACGGTGTGGCTGGGCTCGGCGACGACGATGCGCGTGATCGGCGCCGGGTTCGTCCTGGCCGGGATCGCGCTGTGGCGGCTCGACCCACCGGTCCGCGCCGACGGCGACGGGGCCGCCCGCACCGGCCCCCGCCCTCCGCTGCGCAGCTGGCTGACCCGGCCGCTGGTCGGCGCGCTGCTGGCGGTGACCGCCGCAGTGATCGCGATCATGGGCACCGAGTTCGCGTTCATCGCCGCCCTCACCTCCTCCGGGCAGGCGTGGGCGATCGCGCTGGTCAACGCCGTGTGGTGCCTGGCGTCGCTGGTCGGCGGGTTCCTCTACGGCAGCGCGCGCCGCGGCCTCCCGCTGCCGCTGCTGCTCGCCGCGCTCGGGCTGGCGACGCTCCCGGCGGCGCTGGCCTGGTCGTGGTGGAGCCTGCTGTTCCTGCTGCTCCCCGCGGGTCTGGCGACCGCGTCGACGCTCGCGGCGGGCAGTGCCGCGATCGGCGACCTCGCCCCGGACCGGGTGCGTGGCCTGGTCACCGGCCTGCAGGGCTCCGCGACGACGCTCGGCATCGCCATCGCGACCCCGCTGGCGGGGGTACTGGTCGACACCGCCTCCCCCGGCGTGGCGATGCTGGCCTGCGGGTCGATCGCGGTCGTCGCCGCCGGGGTGGCGGCGCCGCTGCTGCGCGTCCGCACCTGACCGGCCGGGGCTGCACACGGGCGGCGGAGTCACCGAGATGCACCTCAGCGGGAATTGTGGATCTTCCAGGCCCGCTGGGCTGCATCTCGGCGATCCTGCTGCCGCCGAGATGCACCTCAGGGTCGTCCGAATCGCTCCGCCGGGGCCCTGAGCTGCACCTCGACGTGCGAACGGTCGACGAGCGGTCGCGCAAGTCGGACACTGAGAGAGTCCACAGACGATCGGCGCAGCGCACCGTCCGGATGCGGCGGGCGCGTGGGCCCCTCGGGCAGACTGGATCGAGTGAGCGCACCGCCCCACCCCGACTCCGAGACCCAGCCCATCCCGAGTGGGCGGCCCCGTCGTCGGGGAGGTCGGGTGCGCTGGGGGTTCGCGCTGTTCCTCGGTGCCGCCGCCGCGCTCGCGACGCTGCCCGACCTCGTCGGTCTCGACGCCCACTCCCCGTTCGCGCAGGTCATCGCCTTCCGGCCGCTGATGGTCGCCGCGCTCGGCGTGCTGGTGGTGATCGGCCTGCTGATCACCCTGGCCGCCCGCCGGTTCTGGCCGGTGCCGGTCGTCCTCGCGCTGGTCGCGCTGGTCGGCGCGGCGATGGTGCTCCCGCGCACCGTGGCCGACCCCGCGCCCACCGGCGGCACCCCGCTGAAGGTGCTGGCGCTCAACGTCTACGAGGGCAACGCCGACGCCGACTCCCTCGCCGCGCTCGTCGCCGCGGAGAACCCCGACGTCGTCTCGATCCCGGAGGCGGGCGGCCGCTACGAGAGCGAGATCGCGCCGCTGCTGGAGCCGCTGGGCTACCGGACGGCGTCCAGCGTCGACCGCTGGGACCGCGACGTCACCGGCAACACCGTGGCCTGGTCGGACCGGCTCGGCGACGTCCGCACCCGGATCGGCAAGGACGTCCGCTTCGACTACATCGAGATCACCGGCGGCGGCCTGGGGAACCTGCGCTTCGTCGCGTTCCACTCCGTCGCGCCGGTCCCGCGCTCGGTCGGGCAGTGGCGCTCGGACCTGGAGACCGTCGCGAAGTGGTGCTCCGCGACGAGCCCGGCGATCGTCGCCGGCGACTTCAACGCGAGCCTCGACCACTCGGTCTTCCGCAACGCGATCCAGGGCTGCGGCGACGCGGGCTCGCAGACCGGCAACGGGCTGGCCGGAACCTGGCCGACCTGGGCGCCGTCGTGGCTGGGGCCGCAGATCGACCACATCGTCTACAACGGCGGGATCGCCGCCGAGTCCTTCGGGACGCGGTTGGTGCCCGGCACCGACCACCGCGCGATCGTGGCGACGCTGCGCCTGCCCTAGACCCGCACACGACGACGGCCGCCGCTCCGGGCTCCGGGGCGGCGGCCGTCGAACGTGCGGAGGGGTCGGTCAGCCGGCCGCGGCGACCGTCTCCGCCACCTCGTAGGTGTTCAGGGCGGCACCCTTGCGCAGGTTGTCCCCGCACACGAACAGCTCCAGGGTGTTCGGGAAGTCCAGCGACTGCCGGATCCGGCCCACCACGGTCGGGTCCCCACCGACGGCGTCGGCCGGGGTCGGCCACTCGCCGGCGGCCGGGTCGTCCTTGACGACGATCGTCGGCTGCGCGCCGAGAACCTTGCGGGCGGCGTCCACCGAGACCTCCGAGGAGAAGGTCGCGTGGATCGCCAGCGCGTGCGTGGTGACGACCGGGACGCGCACGCAGGTCGCGGAGACCTTGAGCTCCGGGATCCCGAGGATCTTGCGGGACTCGTTGCGGACCTTCAGCTCCTCCGACGACCAGCCGTCGTCCTTGAGGGAGCCGGCCCACGGCACGACGTTGAGCACCAGCGGAGCCGGGAACGGCGAGTCGCCGCCGACCGGGATGCCGGCCTCGGTCAGGACGGCCGCGACGTCGCCGGCGGCCTTGCCGAGGTCCTTGCCGGCGACCGCGGACAGCTCGGCCTGCAGCTGGTCGATGCCGGGCTGGCCGGCACCCGACGCGGCCTGGTACGACGACACGACCAGCGCCTCGAGCCCGAACTCGCGGTGCAGCGCACCCATCGCCGCCATCATCGACAGCGTCGTGCAGTTCGGGTTCGCGATGATGCCCTTGGGCCGCTCGGTCACCTTCTCCGGGTTCACCTCGGGCACCACGAGCGGGACCTCGGGGTCCATCCGGAACGCGCCGGAGTTGTCGACGGCGATCGCGCCGCGGGAGGCGGCGATCGGCGCCCACTCGGCGGAGACCTCGTCGGGGACGTCGAACATCGCGATGTCGACGCCGTCGAAGACCTCGGGCTTCAGCTCCAGGACGGTGATGTCCTGGCCGCGGACCGTCAGCACCTTGCCGGCGCTGCGGGCCGAGGCGATCAGGCGGATCTCGCCCCACGGCACCGACTCGCGGGAGTCGATGATCTCGATCATGGTGGTGCCGACGGCACCGGTCGCGCCGACCAGCGCGAGAACGGGCTTGTCCATGGCCATCTCAGCTCACCGGCCCGTTCCGGCGGCGACCACCGCGTCGTCCTCGGCGCCGAGCTCGAACGCCTCGTGCAGCGCCTGCACCGCATCGTCGAGCTGGTCGGAGCGGCAGATGACCGAGATCCGGATCTCCGAGGTGTTCATGGTCTCGATGTTGATCCCGGCGTCGGAGAGCGCCTCGCAGAACTTCGCGGTGACGCCGGGGTGGTTGCGCATACCGGCGCCGACCAGCGAGACCTTGCCGATGTCGTTGTCGTAGATCAGCTCGGTGAACCCGATCTCGCCCTTCGCGCGCTCCAGCGCCGCGACGGCGGTGTCACCGTCGGTGCGGGGCAGCGAGAAGGTGATATCGGTCTTCTTGTCCGACACGTTGGAGATGTTCTGCAGCACCATATCGATGTTGATCTCCGCGTCGGCGACCGTGCGGAAGATCTTCGCCGCCATGCCGGGGGTGTCCGGCACCCCGGTGACGGTGATCTTGCCTTCGGACCGGTCGTGGGCGACGCCGGTGATGATCGGATTCTCCAACGGGATCTCCTCGATCGAGCCGGAGACCAGGGTGCCCGGCTTGTCGTTGTAGGAACTGCGCACCCGCAACGGGACGCCGTAGCGGCGGGCGTACTCGACGGCGCGCAGGTGCAGCACCTTGGCGCCGGACGCGGCGAGCTCGAGCATCTCCTCGTACGTCACCGTCTCGAGCAGGCTCGCCTTGGAGACGATCCGCGGGTCGGCGGTGTAGACGCCGTCGACGTCGGAGTAGATCTCGCAGACGTCGGCGTTCAGCGCGGCCGCGAGCGCGACGGCGGTGGTGTCCGAGCCGCCGCGGCCCAGCGTGGTGATGTCGCGGGAGTCCGCGCTCATGCCCTGGAAGCCGGCGACGAGCACGATGTGCCCCTCGTCGAGGGCCTCACGCAGGCGCCACGGGTTCACCTCGGTGATGCGGGCGTCACCGTGCTTCGAGGTGGTGAGCATGCCCGCCTGCGAGCCGGTGAACGACCGGGCCTCCGCGCCGAGGGCGTGGATCGCCATCGCGACGAGTGCGTTCGAGATCCGCTCACCGGAGGTGAGCAGCATGTCCATCTCCCGCAGCGGGGGCTTCGGGGAGATCTGCTCGGCGAGATCGGTCAGCTCGTCGGTGGTGTCCCCCATGGCGGACACGACGACGACGACATCGTGGCCCTCCTTGCGGGTACGGACGATGCGCTCGGCGACCTTCTTGATCCGCTCAGCGTTCTCGACCGACGAACCGCCGTACTTCTGCACGACGAGGGCCACGCCGACCTCCAATCCTGGCTCCGCGGTGGGAGCCGTCGGGTGCTCTCTCTTCGACCGCCGGAATGCGCAGGTGACGCACCGGCGGCGTTGGTCGGAACGGAACAGTACCGGCGAGCGCCGTCCGTTTTCAGGATCTGGACGGTCACCGATGACCCAGACCACACGGGCTCGCCCGCGGACCCCCCGCTCGGGTATGTGCGCGGGCCGCACGGCCCCGGACCGGGGGCTCAGGCCCGGACGGGCTGCTGCCTGCCGCGGTGCCGACGGACCGCGTCGGTGTTGCCGCAGCGTGCGCTGCAGTACCGCTGCCTGCCGTTGCGGGAGACGTCGGCGTAGACGCGGGTGCAGCCCTCGGCGGCGCACCGGCCGAGCCGGTCCATCCCCCGGGTCGCCAGGTGGGTGGCGGTGCCGGTCGCGAGCAGGGCGCGCAGCACACCGGCCAGGCCCAGACCGTCGTCGCGGTGGTGCAGGTGCCAGTGGCCGTCGTGGTCGGTGAGGCGTGGCGGCCCGGTCGACTCGGCGAGCAGGGCGTTGAGCAGCCGTGCCCGCTCCGCGCCCGGCTCGGCGTCGACGACCGCCTCCCACCGGCGCAGGAAGTCGAGCACCGTCGGCAGGTCGGCGCCGACCGGGTCCCAGTCGCGCGTCACCCCGGCGGCGAGACAGCGCGCGACGAGCTCCCCGGTCGACGACGGCGGCGCGTTCACCAGGTCGGTGGCGAGGAGCACCGGATCACGTCCGTAAGGGTTGATGTGCACTGACCCATTACAGCAACGTCGTCGTCGTGAGTACACCCCTGGACCACGAGTGGGAGACGACGTCGCGGCACCGCACCTCCGACGGCGTCGTGAGCTACCAGCGCTGCCGGTGCGGGGCGTGGCGGATCCGGCTACGCCCGGACCGGGTGGACGGCCCGCGGACCCTCACCCCGGCCGAGCGCGGGTAGGCCCCCTCAGGCCGCGGGACGCGCCAAGCGCTCGACGGCCGCGGCGATCTCCAGCAGGGCGCGGTCG
Source organism: Pseudonocardia sp. UM4_GMWB1 (assembly GCF_017312155.1). Classification (NCBI taxonomy): domain Bacteria; kingdom Bacillati; phylum Actinomycetota; class Actinomycetes; order Pseudonocardiales; family Pseudonocardiaceae; genus Pseudonocardia; species Pseudonocardia sp. UM4_GMWB1. The sequence continues at coordinate 176,021 of NZ_QJPN01000001.1, forward strand.
GCGCCGTGGCGGGCGACGAGCTGGACCCCGACCGGGAGCCCGTCGGGGGTCCGGCCGAAGGGCACCGAGACGGCAGGGCAGCCGGTCACGGTGATCAGGTACGCCGAACGCATCCAGTCCAGGTAGGACGCCATCGGGACGCCGTCCACGGTGGCCGGGAACTCCTGGTCGGCCGGGAACGGCGGCACCTGCGACACCGGCAGCACCAGCACGTCGTGCTCGGTGAAGAACTCCCGCATCCGCTGGGCGAGCGTCGTGCGGCGCTGGTACGCGACGGCGACGTCAGCGCCGGTCAGCGCCTCGCCTGCCCTGATGTTCGCGGCCAGCGAGGCCTTGAACTCCTGCGGGTGCACGGCGAGCTGCATGCCGAACCGGGCCTGGAAGTGCCAGGCGCGCAGGGTGCGGAAGCACTCGTCGGCGCCGGTCAGGTCGGGCGCGGTGCCCGAGACCGCCGCCCCGGCGCCGGCCAGTGCGTCACCGGCCGCCTCGACGACCGCGGCGACGGAGCGGTCCACGGTGAACGCGCCACCGAGGTCGGCCGACAGCGCCACGCGCAGCCCGGCGAGCGGGACCGGGCGCAGCGGCGGGGCGAAGGTCTCCCCCGGGTCGCCCAGGGCGTGCGGGGCGCGCGGGTCCGGACCGGCGAGCACCGACAGCAGCAGCGCGGCGTCGTCGGCGGTGCGGGCCATCGGGCCCCCGGTCGACGTGGTCTCCCACATGTTCGACGACGGCCACTCCGGCACCCGTCCCCACGAGGGGCGCAACCCCACGACCCCGCAGAACGACGCCGGGTTGCGCAGCGAACCGCCCATGTCCGAGCCCTCGGCCAGCGGGACCATCCCGGCCGCCAGCGCGCACGCCGCGCCGCCGGACGACCCACCCGCGGACCGCGTCGGGTCGTGCGGGTTGACCGTGGTGCCGAAGACGCGGTTGAACGTGTGCGAACCGGCCGCGAACTCCGGCACGTTGGTCTTGCCGATCGGCACCACGCCGGCGGCCCGGATGCGCTCGACGATCAGGTCGTCGGTGTCGGGGACGTGGTCGGCGAACAGCGGCGAGCCGTAGGTCGTCCGCCACCCCGCGACGGCGTGGGTGTCCTTGAACGCGAACGGCAGCCCGTGCAGCGGCCCGACCGTCGCACCGGAGGCCAGCCGCTCGTCGGCGGCGGCGGCACCCGCCCGCGCGCGCTCCACGTCGAGGGAGACGACGGCGTTGAGCTCGGGGTTGCGGGCCTCGATCCGGGCCAGGTGCAGGTCCATCAGCTCGCGGGCCGAGATCTCCCGGGCGCGCAGCGCCGCGACCTGCTCGCGGGCGCTCGAGGCGACCGTGACGGTCACCGCGACCGCACCAGGACGGCCCCGACGCGGGTGGGTCGGTTAGAGCTCATGGGTGGTGCTCCTCCGGGCCGGACGGGTCCGGCGTCGCGGCGCCGGCACGTCCCGGCATCCTGCCACCGCATCCGCGCCCGGCGCGGGGACGTGTCAGACCCGGCGCAGCAGCCGCACGACCACCGTGGTGATGATCAGCCACAGGATCGCGGCGACCCCGTAGTTCAGGGTGACGGCCATCTTCGGCTGGGACGGGGTGAACAGGTCACCGAGACCGAGGTTCAGCTGGGCCGCCCAGGAGGACACGAACTCGGTGAGGAAGTTCGCCGGGTTGGCGTCGAGCAGGGTCAGCACGATGTGCGCGACCAGGATGGCCACGATCACCAGGCCCACGATCCGCACGATCGTCGCGATGATCCCCATGCCCTGCCGCACGGTCGTACCCACGGTTGCCGCCATCACAAACCCCTTCGTCACGGACGGCGTCATGGTTGCACCGCCGCATCCTCACTGCCCTTCCAACGAGGGGAAACGCCGCTGGTTGTGATCACTTCGTTGCGAGCCGGGGCTCGGGGGCCGGGTTCGACCGTGCGGGTGGCGACTTGCCGCGCAACGGGGGTTCGGGTCTACGGTAGGAGACATGGCGCGCCTGCTCCTTCGCCGCCGCGGCGGGGTCTGAACCGACCGGCCCCTCGTCGCGGGGTTTCGCGTGTCCGCCGGTCGCCACGACGGCACGACGACGGAGCATTCCCGTGACCACCTCTCCCGACGCCTACGAAGCCCGCGCCCGCAGCAACGTCCGCACCCCCGAGGGCGCGCCGCACGCGACCCAGCCCGCCTGGAACCGGCAGCGCGGCTCGCAGATGCCGGTCCACCGGTACAAGCCCTTCCATCAGCTGGTCGAGCCGGTCTCGCTGCCCGACCGCACCTGGCCGGACAAGGTCATCGACACCGCGCCGCTGTGGTGCGCGGTCGACCTGCGTGACGGCAACCAGGCACTGATCGACCCGATGAGCCCGCTGCGGAAGCGGCGCATGTTCGACCTGCTGGTACGCATGGGCTACAAGCAGATCGAGGTCGGCTTCCCGGCGGCGAGCCAGACCGACTTCGACTTCGTCCGCGAGATCATCGAGCAGGGCGCGATCCCGGAGGACGTGCAGATCCAGGTCCTGACCCAGGCCCGCCCGGAGCTGATCCAGCGGACCTTCGAGGCCTGCGAGGGCGCGCACTCGGCGATCGTCCACCTCTACAACTCGACGTCGATCCTGCAGCGCCGGGTCGTCTTCCGCTCCGACCGCGCGGGCATCACCAAGATCGCCACCGACGGCGCGGAGGAGGTCAGCAAGTTCGCCGAGAAGTACCCGGCGACCGACTGGACCTTCCAGTACTCCCCGGAGTCCTACACCGGCACCGAGCTGGAGTACGCCGTCGAGATCACCAACGCGGTGAGCGCGATCTGGCAGCCGACGCCCGAGCACCCGATGATCGTCAACCTGCCGGCGACGGTCGAGATGGCGACGCCGAACGTCTACGCGGACTCCATCGAGTGGATGCACCGCAACCTGGCCCGCCGCGACTCGCTGGTGCTGTCGCTGCACCCGCACAACGACCGCGGCACCGGCATCGCCGCCGCCGAGCTGGGCTACCAGGCCGGAGCCGACCGGATCGAGGGCTGCCTGTTCGGCAACGGCGAGCGCACCGGCAACGTCGACCTGGTCGCGCTGGGGATGAACATGTTCACCCAGGGCGTCGACCCGCAGATCGACTTCTCCGACATCGACGAGGTCCGGCGCACCGTCGAGTACTGCAACCAGCTGCCGGTGCACGAGCGCCACCCGTGGGGCGGCGACCTGGTCTACACCGCGTTCTCCGGCTCCCACCAGGATGCGATCAACAAGGGCTTCGCCGCGATGGAGGCCGACGCCGCGGAGGCCGGTCACCCGGTCGCCGACCACACCTGGGAGGTCCCGTACCTGCCGGTGGACCCGAAGGACATCGGCCGCACCTATGAGGCCGTCATCCGGGTCAACAGCCAGTCCGGCAAGGGCGGCATCGCCTACATCATGAAGACCGAGCACCAGCTCGACCTGCCGCGCCGGCTGCAGATCGAGTTCAGCCACGTCATCCAGGCCTTCACCGACACCGAGGGTGGCGAGGTCGAGCCCAAGGCCATGCGCGACGCGTTCGACGTCGAGTACCTGGGCCGCGAGACCCCGCTCAAGCTGGTGCGCCACCGCGTCCACAGCGACGGCGAGGGCCGCGACGAGATCGTGGCGACCGTGCGCGTCGAGTCCGACCTGCACGAGATCGCCGGCTCCGGCAACGGACCGATCGCGGCGTTCGTCGACGCTCTGGCCGGGATCGGGTTCGACGTGCGGGTGCTCGACTACCACGAGCACGCGATGGGCGGCGGTGACGACGCCCGCGCCGCGGCCTACGTCGAGTGCGCCGTCGAGGAGAAGGTGTTCTGGGGCGTCGGGATCGACAGCTCGATCACCAGCGCCAGCCTCAAGGGCGTCGTGAGCGCGATCAACCGCGCCCTGCGCTGAGTCCGCGCACCCCGCCCTGCCCCCAGGGTCACTCTCGTAGCGCTCTAAGCCACGAAAGTTCCCCTGGGGGCACCGCAGGGGAACCGCGAGGGCACCGCGGGGCCGGGGCTCAGCGGCCGATCGCGTCGCCGAGGGTGATCTGCCGGTCGGGATCCCGCGGGCCGGTGTCCGGTGCGGCGGCGGCCTCGGCCTCGTCGGCGGTCACCTCGTGCGGGATGATCCGCCCGTCGCGGACGGCCTCGGCGTGGTGGCAGGCGACCCGGTGCCCCGAGGTGTCGCCGTCGAGCACGCGCAGCTGCGGGCGCTCGGTGGAGCACCGGTCGTCCTGGCGCCACGGGCAGCGGGTGTGGAACCGGCACCCGGACGGCGGCGCGGCGGGCGAGGGCAGGTCCCCGGACAGCAGGATCCGCTCGCGGGTGTCCTCCACGGTCGGGTCCGGCTGCGGCACTGCCGAGAGCAGGGCCCGGGTGTAGGGGTGCAGCGGGCCGTCGTAGAGCGCGCGGGCGGGCGCCTCCTCCACGATCGACCCGAGGTACATCACCCCGACCCGGTCCGAGACGTGCCGCACGACGGCCAGGTCGTGCGCGATCACCAGGTAGGTCAGGCCGAGCTCGCGCTGCAGTGAGCGCAGCAGGTTGAGCACCTGGGCCTGCACCGACACGTCCAGCGCCGAGACCGGCTCGTCGGCGACGACGAGGTCGGGCTCCACGCACAGGGCCCGGGCGATCCCGATGCGCTGACGCTGCCCGCCGGAGAACTCGTGCGGGTAGCGGCGCAGTGCGGACTCGGGCAGCCCCACCGCGCGCATGAGCTCGGCGAGCCGGTCCGGACCGGCCTCGATCCCGTGCGCGGCCAGGCCCTCGCGCAGCAGCGACCCGACCGACTGGCGCGGGTCCAGGCTGGACATCGGGTCCTGGAACACCATCTGGAACCGGCGGCGCATCCGGCGCAGCGGCTCCCCCTTCAGTGCGGCGACGTCGGTGCCGTCGAAGGACACCGTGCCCGCGGTCGGCTCGGTGAGCTTGAGGATCGCCCGCCCGAGGGTCGACTTGCCGCAGCCGGACTCGCCGACCAGGCCGTAGGTCTCACCGCGCTCGATCCGCAGCGAGACGCCGTCGACGGCCCGGACGTGCCCGACGGTGCGCTGCACCAGCACACCCCGTGTGATCGGGAAGTGGACCTGCAGGTCCTCGACCTCCAGCAGGGGGCTCATGCCGTCGCTCCGATCGGCTCGGGATTGTGGCAGCGCAGCAGCCGGCCCGCCTCGTCGTCGGCCACCGGGGTGACCGAGGTGCAGGTCTCCAGCGCCCGCGGGCAGCGCGGCGCGAACGCGCAGGCGTGGTCCCAGGGCAGGTTGTCCGACACCGACCCGGTGATCGCGGGCAGCTCCGCGGCGGGGTCGGAGTCCAGCCGCGGGATCGACCGGATGAGCCCCGAGGTGTACGGGTGGCGCGGTCCCCCGAACAGGGCGTGCCGCTCCGCGCGTTCCACGACCCGGCCGCCGTAGAGGACGTTGACCCGGTCGCAGAGCCCCGCGACGACGCCCAGGTCGTGCGTGATCATGATGAGTGCCGTTCCCGTCTCGGCGACGAGCTCGCGCAGCAGCTCCAGGATCTGGGCCTGGATGGTGACGTCGAGGGCGGTGGTCGGCTCGTCGGCGATGAGCAGCTTCGGCCGGCAGGCGAGCGCGATCGCGATCAGCGCGCGCTGGCGCATCCCGCCCGACATCTGGTGCGGGTAGGCCGACACGCGTCGTGCCGGGTCGGGGATGCCGACCCGCTCCAGCAGGGAGACGGCCTCCGTACGCGCCTCGTGCTTGCTCATCCCGCGGTGCCGGGTGAGCGCCTCGGTGATCTGGACACCCACCGGGACGACCGGGTTCAGCGACGACAGCGGGTCCTGGAAGACCATCCCGATGTCGCGGCCGCGCCGCTCGCGCAGCTCGGCGTCGGACAGGGTGAGCAGGTCGACGGACTCGTCCCCGGAGGAGAACAGCACCGAGCCGCCCACCCGGGGGGTGCGGCCCGGCAGCAGTCCCATGATCGCCAGGGAGGTCACGGACTTGCCGCAGCCGGACTCGCCGACCAGGCCGACGACCTCGCCGGGGCGGACGTCGAACGACACCCCGTCGACGGCGACGACGTCGGCCTCACCCCGCCGCACGAAGCGCACGGACAGGTCCTGGACCTGCAACAACGGGTTCATCGGAGGTGTGGTCATCTCCGGCCTTTCGGGTCGATGGCCTCGCGCAGCGACTCACCGAGCAGCGTGAACCCGAGCGCGACGACGATGATCGCGATCGCCGGGTAGACCGCCAGCCCGGGCCGGACGTCGAGGTAGGGCTGCGCGGAGGCGAGCATCAGGCCCCACTCGGCGCGGGCCGGGTCGGCGTCGCCGAGGCCGAGGAAGGACAGCGCGGCCGCGTCGAGGATCGCCGTCGCCAGGGTCAGCGTGGCCTGCACGATCACCGGGCCGATCGCGTTGGGCAGCATGTGCCGCAGCACGACCGCCCGTCGCTTCACGCCGAGCGCGGTGGCCGCGAGGACGTGGTCGGAGTCGCGCTGGGCGAGCATCGACCCGCGCAGCAACCGCGCGAAGATCGGCACGTTCACCAGCGCGACGGCGATGATGACCGTGGTCTGGCTGGGCCGGGCCGCCAGCGCCGCGACCGAGATCGCGAGCAGCAGCGACGGGATCGACAGCAGCACGTCGGTGACGCGCATCAGGACGGTGTCGATCCAGCCGCCGAACGCTCCGGCGAGCACGCCGATGACCAGGCCCGCGGCCAGCCCGGACACGGTGGCGAGCACGCCCACGAGCAGGGTCTGGCGCGACGCCAGGATCAACCGGGAGAACTCGTCGCGGCCGTTCTGGTCGCTGCCGAGCGGGAAGCCGGGCTGCGGTCCGGGGATCGAGCCGGGGCGCAGCTGGTCGAGCAGCTGCGGGAACGCCTGGGCCGGGTCGTGCGGGGCCAGCAGCGGCGCGAACACCGAGACCAGCACGAAGAGGCCGATGATCACCGCCCCGACGATCGCGGTGGGGCTGCGGCGCAGCCGGCGCAGTGCGTCCGCGGACAGGCTGCGGCCGGCGGTGTCGTCGATCCGGTCCTTCCGCCGCTGCGCCCAGGTGGTCGGTGCGCTCATCGCAGCCTCACCCTCGGGTCGATCACGGCGTAGGACAGGTCGACGAGCAGGTTGACCAGCACGTAGATCAGCGCACCGAGCAGCACCACGGCCTGCAGCCGCGGGTAGTCGCGGCGCTCGATGCCCTCGGCGATCAGGGTGCCGATACCGGGCCGGTTGAACACCTTCTCGGTCAGCACCGCACCGGCGAGGAGCAGCCCGGTCTGCAGACCGATCGTCGTGGAGACCGGCAGCAGGGCGTTGCGCAGGACGTGCCGGCCGCGGACGGTGCCCGGCGCGAGCCCCTTGGCGTTGGCGGTGCGGACGAAGTCGGACTCCAGGACGTCGAGCACCGAGGCCCGGGTGATCCGCACGATGACGGCGAGCGGGATCGTGGCGAGGGTGACGGCGGGCAGCACGAGGTGCAGCAGCGAGTCCCAGCTGGCGTCGAACTCGCGGGTCAGCAGGCCGTCGAGGGTGGGGAAGCCGGTGACCGAGGTGGCGTCGATGCCGGTCGACTGCAGTCCGGACGGCGGGAACAGGCCGAGGTCGACGGCCAGGAACTGCTTGAGCACGTAGCCGAGGAAGAACACCGGCACGGCGACGCCGACCAGGGTCCCGACGATGGTCAGGTTGTCCCAGATCCCGCCGCGGTGGCGGGCGGCGAGGTAGCCCAGCGGGATCCCGAGGGCGACGGCGAGCAGCAGGGCCGACAGGGACAGCTCGATCGTCCCCGGCAGCGCCCGCCCGAGCTCGGTGATCACCGGGTCACCGGTGACCAGCGAGGCGCCGAAGTCGCCGGTCAGCGCCCGGCCGAGGTAGTGCAGGTACTGGATCGGGATGGGCTGGTCCAGGCCCAGCGTCTTGTTCAGTGCCGCGATCGACTCCGGGGTCGCCTTGTCTCCGAGCAGCGCACCGGCCGGTCCGCCGGGCAGCGAGCGCAGCCAGGCGAACAACAGCACGGACAGGATGAGCAGCGTCGGGACGACCTGGAGCAGGCGGCGCGCGACGAAGCGCAGCATGCGTGGATGTCCTCAGTGGTGGGAGGCGGGACACGCGACCGGGCGCCGCGGGGTCTCCGCGGCGCCCGGGGCACGGTCAGTTCTTGCTGACGGAGACGAAGCGCTCGTCGGTCAGCGGCGACGGGATCACGCCCTGCACGTCCGGTCCGACGACGATCGCCGGGCCGGTGGTCAGGATCGGCACGGCCGGCAGGTACTTGGCCATGATGTCCTTGTTCGCCTGCTGGTACGCGGCGGCGTGACCGGCCGGGTCCGGGATGGAGTCGGCCTTGGCCAGCTCGGCGAACATCGCCGGGTCCTGCGGCCCGAACTCGGCCTTCTCCCGGCCGAAGAACGTGCCGACGAAGTTGCCGGCGTCGTTGTAGTCGCCGGTCCAGCCGAGCATGTGCAGGTCATGCTTGCCCGCCTTCTGGACGTCGTCCTTGTAGCCGCCGTTCCACGGCCGCGCGACCGGGTTGACCGTGATGCCGACGGCCTTCAGGTTCGCCGACATCGCCGAGAACAGGTCCGCCGGGTTCGGCATGTAGGGCCGGGTGATCTCGGTCGGGTAGTAGAAGTTCAGCGTCAGGTTCTGCGCGCCGGCCTCGGCGAGCAGCTGCTTGGCCTTCTCCGGGTCGTACGGGTACTGGGTGACGTCATCGGCGTAGCCCGCGACGGTCGGCGGCACGAACTCCTTCGCGACCGCGGAGCCCTCGGGCATCTTGGTGCGGACCAGCGACTCGCGGTCGATGGCGTACGCGAGCGCCTGGCGGACCCGCAGGTCCTTGAGCTTCGGGTTGTTCTTGGTGTTGATGCCCATGTAGAGCAGCGAGAACGGCTGGCGGATCAGCACCTGGTCACCCTGGTCCTTCAGGGTCTGGTAGTCCGCCGGGGACGGGTAGTCGTAGCCGTCGATGGTGCCGGCGGCCAGCTCCTGCTTGCGGGCGTTCTCGTCGGGGATGATCTTGAAGATGAGCCGGTCGAGCTTCGCCTTCTCGCCCCAGTACTGGTCGTTGCGGACCAGGGTGATCGTGTTGTTCGCCTTGTCGAAGCTCTCGAACTTGAACGGCCCGGTGCCCGTCGGGTGCTCGTTCGCGTAGGCGGGGTAGGTGAAGGAGTCACCGCTCTGGGTGACGGCGTCGGCGTCGTACTGCTCGAGCGCCGCCGGGCTGGAGATCGAGAACGACGTGAGGCCGAAGGCGGCCGGGAACGCACCCTTGAACTCGTTCAGCGCCAGCACGGCGGTGTTCGGGCTCTGCGCCGTGCAGGACTTGTAGAGCGGGGCCCCCGAGGCGTCGCCCTCGTTCTTGGCGAAGCCCTCGAAGACGTCGCCGTAGTAGATCATCTGGCTCTGCGCCGCGGCGCCCTTCATGTTGAACCAGCGGTCGAAGTTCGCACAGACCGCGGTCGCGTCGAGCGGCGTGCCGTCGTGGAACGTGACGCCCTCGCGGAGGGTGAACGTCCAGGTCTTGCCGTCCGGCGTGGACGTCCACTCGGTGGCCAGGCCGGGCTCGAGCTCGGTGGTCCCGGGCTTGTAGGTGATCAGCGTGTCGAACATCTGCCGGGCCGGGCGGAAGCTCTCGCCGTCGTCGTTGAAGATCGGGTCGAAGTTCTTCGGCGCGCCCGCGGCGCCGAACACGAACGTCCCCCCGGCGGCGTCGCCACCCGCTCCGCGCTCCGAGCTCGCGCAGGCGGTCATGCCCACTGCGAGCACGCCCGCCATGACCGCCGTCATCCACCGTCTGCGCATTCCGGTCCCCTCGTCGGCAGAGGCGTCCACCCGATGTGTGCGTGCGGACACCTGATGACGGGGAAACCTATAGCGGTCCGTTACCAACCGGTAGACCCTTGCGTCACGATAGTGCTACGAACTGGTACGCACGTCCCGTTCGTCCGGACCGTCGTCGACAGCCGACCGGTGCGCGTCCCGGTGTGCCGACACCGCGGCCCGCGAGGCGTCCTCGTCGAGCGCGGCGTCCCGGACCTCGTCGAAGACCTCGCGGTAGGTGCGCAGGTCGGCGGGCGACTCCAGGAACGACTCCCCGGCGTGCCCCTCGGTGTGGACGACGTCGGGTCCGAGCTCGTCGGGGACGGTCAGGATCGCGAAGCGGCCGGCGTGCGCCCGCTGCGGTCCGGCGCCGAACGGGAGCACGCGCAGCGTCACGTCGGGCAGGCCCGACAGCGTGAGCAGCCGGTCGAGCTGCTCGGCCATCACCGCGGGGCCGCCGGTCGCGCGGGCGAGCACGGCCTCGTCGACGACGGCGTCGAGCACCAGCGGCGGCGTCGCGGTGAGCGCCTCGTGGCGACGTCCGCGCAGCCGCACGAGCTGGTCGATCTCCCAGTCCGGGCGCCCCGGGAGCCGGGCACGCAGCGCGGCGTGTGCGTAGGCGGGCGTCTGGAGCAGCCCGTGCAGCACGGTCAGGTCGAACGCGGCGACGGCGGTCGCGTCGGACTCGGCGGCGGCGTAGCGCCCCGGCGACGGCAGGAAGTGCGGGTCGCTGCGCAGGCCCTCGGTGAACGGCTCCCACCAGCCGCGGGTGCGGCTCTCGGTGACGAGCCGCTCGAGCATCTCCGCCTCGACCCCGGCGACCCCGCCGTAGACCTCGACCAGCGCGGCGACGTCGGCCGGGCGCGGCACCCCCTTGCCGTTCTCCAGCCTGCTGATCTTCGACGTCGAGCAGCCCACGCCACCCGCGGCGTCCTCCAGCTTCAGACCGGCGTTGACGCGCAGCCTGCGCAGTTCGGCACCCAGCCGTCGTCGCGCGCCGGTCGGCTCCTGCTCCACCTCGCGCCCCCTCCGTGGCCCCGCCGTGCAATCTACAGTTCTGTGCAATTCCCTGTGCCTGCAATTGCACAGAGGCGGGTCGTCGTGCATCCTGGAATCACCTGAACGTGACGGCAGCCACACCGGCCGTGTCAACCGGGGCCACGGACCGACCGCGACACACGAAGGGAGATGGACATGATCCGCAGGACGCAGGTGCCGCACACAGGCACGCACCACAGCGCCCGTACCGGGCGGTGGTCGCCGTGATCGCGCTGGTGGCGGTGGCCCTGGCGGGGCTGGCCACGCTGGTCGTCTCGGCGATCGTGATCGGGGTGACCGACCGGCGCCAGAGCGAGGCGTGGCGCCGGATCGCCGAGCAGCGACGCCGGGAGTGGGAGCGCAGGCAGCGCCGGCTCCACGGCAGGCCGCACCGCGTGGACGCGTGGGGCGACGAGGACACCGACTGAGGCTCGCCGAAGTCGTATCGATACCGACTGAGGCTCACCGAAGTCGTATCGATACCGACTGAGGCTCACCGAAGGAGTGTCGATACGGCTGACGCCGCTTTCGGGACCCACCAGGAAGGACGGCGCCGCGGCGGGGGGTTGCTGCGCCGGGTGGCCGGTCACGACCGGGACGACACGCCCGGGACGGACCGGCCCGTTCCGTGTCCGGGGGCTAGAGGGCCCGGCGGCCGGCGAGCGCGCGGCCGAGCGTCATCTCGTCGGCGAACTCCAGGTCGCCGCCCATCGGCAGGCCGGACGCGAGCCGCGTGACGCTCAGGCCCGGGAAGTCGCGCAGCAGCCGGACCAGGTAGGTCGCGGTCGCCTCACCCTCGGTGTTGGGGTCGGTCGCGATGATGACCTCGGAGATCTCGGTCTCGTCGGTCGCCGGACCGGTGCCGCCGAGGCGGGCGAGCAGCTCGCGGATCCGCAGCGTGTCCGGGCCGATCCCGGCCAGCGGGTCGAGCGCGCCGCCGAGCACGTGGTAGCGCCCCTTGAACTCCCGGGTCCGCTCGACGGCCAGGACGTCCTTGGGCTCCTCGACCACGCACACCAGCGTCGGGTCGCGTCGTGCGTCGGAGCAGTAGCGGCAGCGGGTGTCCGACGCGACGTTGCCGCACACGTCGCAGAACGCGACGCCCTGCTTGACCGTCTGCAGGACCTCCTGGAGCCGGTTGATGTCGGCCGGGTCCGCGGCGAGCAGGTGGAACGCGATGCGCTGGGCGCTCTTCGGACCGACCCCGGGCAGGCGCCCCAGCTCGTCGATCAGGTCCTGGACCGGTCCTTCGAACACCTCAGGCGCCCGGGAGGCCCAGGCCGCCCATGTCGAGACCGCCGGCGAGCGGACCCATCTTCTCCTGCTGCAGCTCCTGCGCACGGCGGACCGCGTCGGCGAGCGCGCCGGCGACGAGGTCCTGGAGGGTCTCGACGTCCTCGGGGTCCACGACCTTCGGGTCGATCCGCACCGAGCGCGGCTCCAGGCCCGCGGTGACGGTGACCTCGACCAGCCCGTTCCCGGCCTGGCCGGTGACCTCGGCGGTCGCGAGCTCGGCCTGGGCCTGCTGGAGCTGCTGCTGCATCTTCTGGGCCTGCTGCAGGATCATCTGCATGTCGGGCTGACCGGGTTGCACGCGTACCCCTCGCTGTCGGGTCCGGCTCGCGCGATCGGGGGCTTCCCCGGCGCGACCGGCGCGGACGTGTCCTTCTCCCAGGGTAGACGTGTCAGGCTGACCGACCGTGCGCGCCCTGATCCGTTCCGCCACAGCCGTCCTCCCGGTCGTCGTCGCGCTGCTGTGCGCGGGCTGCGGGGCACCGCAGGCTGCCCCGCCCGCCGTCGACGCGACGCCGTCACCGGCCGCGACGACCCGCTCGGAGTCGGCCACCCCGGCGCCGCCGCCCGCCCCCGTCGTGCTGCTCGACCCCGGGCACAACGGTGGCAACGCGGCAGACCCGGCCGCGGTGAACCGACCGGTCCCCGACGGGCGCGGCGGGACCAAGCCGTGCAACACGACCGGCACCTCCACGAACGACGGCTACGCCGAGCACACCTTCACCTGGGACCTGGCCGGGCGGGTGCGGTCCCGGCTGGAGGCCGCCGGTGTGCGGGTGGTGCTCACCCGCCCCGACGACGACGGCGTCGGCCCCTGCGTCGACGCCCGCGGCGCGGCGGGCGGCCGGGCCGGTGCGGCGCTGGCCGTGTCGCTGCACGCGGACGGCGCGGCGGCCTCGGCCGGCGGGTTCCACGTCGCCTACGCGGAGCCCACCGTGCACGGGACCGGACCGGCGTCGCTGCGCCTGGCCACCGGGCTGCGGGACGCGCTGCGCTCGGCCGGGTTCGCGTCGGCCGGTTACATCGGCCGCGACGGGCTCGACGGCCGCGAGGACCTGGCCGGCCTGAACACCTCGACCGTGCCGACCGCGCTGGTGGAGGCGGGCAACATGCGCAACGCCGACGACGCCGCCGTGCTCACCGACCCCGCCGGGCGGGACCGGATCGCGGCGGCGGTGGCCGCTGCGGTGCTGGCACAGCTGCGCCGCTGACCACCTGCGCCCCGGCCACGACCCGTCCGGGCCGGGGTCAGCGCGGGTCGATCGCGCGGGCCCCCAGGTGCGAGGTGAGGATCTCCAGCGCGGCGGCCTCGGGGTCGCGACGGGCGCCCGGCGACGCCGCCTCGGCCGCGGCCTCGGCGAGCATGTCCTCCTCCTCGGCGGCCTGGTTCCGTACCGGGGCGGGTCGTGCGCCCGGACCGTCGCCCCCCTGCGGTCCGGCATCACGAGGGTCCGGCGGTGCGTCCTCCGGCGGCGGCTCCGGCGGCAGCGGGACGTCGGAGTCCCCCGCGGGACCGCGGGTGGGCCGCCCGCCCTGCTCGCGCTGCGGAGCGTCGCGCTGGGAGGGGCGCTGCGGCACCGCCCGCTGCGCGCGTTCCGGCGTGGCGGCGCGACGCGCGGTCGCGGCCTCCCCGGTGTCGCAGTGGACCCGCCACTGGACCCCGAGGACGGCGCGCAGCGCATCGGCGATCACGTCGGTGTTGCGCGCCTCGGACAGCCGCCGGGCCAGCGGCGGGGCGCCGATCGCGAGGACCAGGGTGTCGCCGTCGACCGCCCGGACGGTGGCGTTGACCAGCAGCGCCTCGGTGCTGCGGCTGCGCTGACGGACAGCGGCGAGGATCTCCGGCCAGACCCGGCGGACCGCCGTCGCGTCCAGCGAGGACGCCGACGACACCGGCTGCGCCGACTCCGGCGGTACGGCGTCGGCGGGGGCGCCGTCGCGGGGCGGGGCGGGGCGACGGACTGGGGCCTCCTGCGCGGCGGGCTCCTCGGCCCCGCCCGCTCCCGGCCCGTCTGCCCGGCGACCGTCCGCCGGCCGACCCTCTGCGGCCGGGCCGTCCGTACCCGGGCCCTCGGCAGCAGGTCCGTCGGCAGCCGGGCCGTCCACCGGGGCCGGGCCGGCGGTCGCCGGAGCGCGTTCCGCGGAACGCTCCGCGCCGGACTCCGCACCGGCGGAGGGAGCAGCGGGCCTGCCCGAGGACGCCGCCTCCGTCGCGGCGCCGCCCGGCCCGCGTGGTCCGGTCGCGGCCTCGGCGTGGGGCGTCGTGGCGCCCGCCGGACGGTTCCCGGCATCCGCGGACGCGGGGCCACGACCGGAGGGCTCACCGCCCCGGTCGTGGGCGTCGCCGCCCCGGTCATGGGGGCCGTCGCCCTGGTGCGCGCCGGGGGCTGCGGCCGGGGCGGCAGCGGTGGCCCGGCCGTCGTCGCGTTCCGCGGAACGCGCCGCGCCCGCCTCCGGTCCGGTCCCCGCCGGCTCCGGGACGGTGGGCGCCGGGGCGGTGGGTGACGGGACGGGCTCGGCGGGCCGCGGCGGTGCCGGGGCGGGCACGGCCGTCGGCGCCCCTACCTCGCGTTCCGCGGAACGCGACGGTGCGCCGCCGGTCGGCTCCGGGGTGGCCGGGCGCTCGCTGGGCCGGACGAACCGCTTGGCGGCTCCGCCGTCGTCGGCCGGGCCGGCGGGGCCCGGCGCGATCGCGTTGCGCCGCTCGATGCGTTCCAGGCGTTCGAGCAGCCCGCCGTCGGAGGTCGTGGCCGCCGGGAGCAGCATCCGCGAGACCAGCAGCTCCAGCAGCAGCCGCGGGGCGGTCGCCCCGCGCATCTCGATCAGACCCTGGTGCAGGATCTCGCCGTAGCGGGTGAGGGTGGCCGGGCCGAGCCGGGCGGCCTGGTCGGCCATCCGGGACAGCTCGTCCGCGGCGCCGTCGACCAGTCCCTGCTCGGCCGCGTCCGGCACGGCCTGCACGAGCATCAGGTCGCGGAAGCGCTGCAGCAGGTCCGAGGCGAAGCGACGGGGGTCGTGCCCGGCCTCGACGAGCCGGTCCACCGCGCCGTAGACGGCCGCGCCGTCGGCCGCGGCGAGCGCGTCGACGGTGTCGTCGATCAGGCCGGAGTCGGTCACCCCGAGCAGCGCGACCGCGCGCTCGTAGGTCACACCCTGCGGCCCGGCGCCGGCGAGCAGCTGGTCCAGCACCGACAGCGTGTCCCGGGCCGAGCCGCCCCCGGCCCGGATGACCAGCGGGAACACCGGCGGCGCGACGGTCACCTGCTCCTCGCCGCAGATCTTCTCCAGCAGCGCGCGCATCGTGCCGGGCGGGATCAGCCGGAACGGGTAGTGGTGGGTCCGCGACCGGATCGTCGGGAGCACCTTCTCCGGCTCCGTCGTCGCGAACACGAAGACCAGGTGCTCCGGGGGCTCCTCGACGATCTTGAGCAGCGCGTTGAAGCCCTGGGTGGTGACCATGTGCGCCTCGTCGACGACGAACACGCGGTAGCGCGACTCGGCGGGCGCGTAGAACGCCCGGTCACGCAGCTCGCGCGCGTCCTCGACACCACCGTGCGACGCCGCGTCGAGCTCGACGACGTCGATGCTGCCCGATCCCTCGGGGGCGAGCGCGATGCACGAGTTGCAGACGCCGCAGGGATCCGGGGTCGGCCCCTGCTCGCAGTTCAGCGAGCGCGCCAGGATGCGCGCCGAGGACGTCTTGCCGCAGCCCCGCGGCCCCGAGAACAGATACGCGTGGTTGATCCGCCCCGCGGTGAGGGCGGTGGCCAGGGGCTCGGTGACGTGCTCCTGCCCCACGACGTCGGCCAGCTTGGCCGGGCGGTACTTGCGGTACAGAGCCAGAGCCACGAGGGGAAGGCTACCCAGGGGGTCCGACACTCCGGGGACCCGCTCGGAGACAGAAGGGGACCCCGCGCACCCGCCAGAGCCTGTTGACCCTTGCTGCCTTCCGGCCCTGGGGGAGTTCACAGGATGGACGCCGCACGGGGTCCACGGACAGTGTGCCACGGACGGCGCCGTCGGGCGGCGAGGGGGCCGCGTCGGATCGCCGAGGGCGTCGCGTAACCTCTTTCGCGGAGGATTCGCCTAGTGGCCTAGGGCGCACGCTTGGAAAGCGTGTTGGGAGCAATCCCTCAGGGGTTCAAATCCCCTATCCTCCGCCAGCAGGAAGGCGGAACGCCGGGCACACCCTCGCGGGTGGCCCGGCGTTCGTCGTCCCCGGCTTCGGTCTCCGCGGTGGACGGGCGAGGCGACGAGGTCCGGCATCCCTGCGCACCCTGCGACGGCGCGGCGGCGGACGGGACGTCGCGGCGCTGCGAGGTGGGAAGGCGGTGCTCGATCCGAACCGGGTCCTCCTCAGCGCCGCACTCGGCCTGTGGACGGCGGCACCGCTGATCGCCTACTTCGCGCAGCTCTCCGCGGGAGTCGGCCTCCCCGTCGTACTGACACCGGCGGCAGGACTCGGCCCGCTCATCGTCGTCGTCCCGGCTGTCGTGACCCGGCACAGCCACTCGGCGATCGGTCCGTTCGACCTCCTCCGTGCGGCGATCGCCGGGGCGGCGCTCGTCGTCTGATCCGGCTTCGACGCGGCTCCCACCGCGATGGTCTTCGCGGTCGGCGCCGACACGGCAGCGGCACTCCCCCACCGTCCGGACGGCCTGGCGCGACCGCCGGCTCCGAGAACCTGGTGTTCCACGTCCTGGTCGGCCTCGGAGCTGCGTTCACGCTCCTGACGCTGCGCAGCGGGGTCCCGCCCGACTGGGCATTCGCGGTGTACATCCTGGTCCTGTGCCTGCTGCTCATCAGCCTCGTCACGGCACGCAGGCACTCCGCGCTCGTGTGCTCCGCTCGTCGGCTGCAGGGGCACCTGCGGGCACCAGGCGTCCGCTCGGAGCTCGCCGGCGGTCGATCCGGGTCTAGGGTCGACGACGGACCGGCATCGGAGGACGTGCTGGGGGCCGGCCGCGCCGCCGGTCGAGGGCCGTCGTCCCGCACGGCCGCGCGGTGTCCCGGATGCCCGGTCCCTGGATCCTGCCGTCGTGGAGTGAGGTGGGCGATGGACGTCGATGTCCTGCGCTACGTGGTGACGCTCTCCGAGGAGCTGCACTTCGGACGGTCCGCGGCGCGGCACTATGTCGCCGAGGGGCATTTCGGACGACGGATCCGGCGGCTCGAACGGGAGCTCGGTGTCCGGCTGTTCGACCGCACGACGCGCCGGGTGTCGGTGACGCCGGCCGGGGCCCGCGTCATCGCGCACGCCCGCACGACCCTGGCCTCGTTCGACAGCCTGGTCGAAGCCGTTCGCGGCGTGGAGGCCGACGGGCAGGTGCTGCGGGTCGGGGTACTCGGGTTCGGTGTCGCGCACCGATGGCGGACGCTCGTCTCGGGCATCGCCGCCGCGGCACCGGGGGTCCGCATCGAGTACGAGGAGCTCGATCTGATGGACCAGTACGACGCCGTACGGAGCGGCGACGTGGACGTCGGGCTGGTGCACCATCTGGGTGGCCTCGACGGCCTGGTGATGCAGCCGGTGCTGAGTACGCCACGGGTGGCGGTGGTCCCCCGCACGTCGCCGTTGGCCGACGCGGACCGGCTTGTGGAGGCCGATGTGGCGGATCTGCCGTGGCTCCCGATGGCCGGAGCGGACCCCCGGCTCGCCGAGTGGGCGGCGGCGGGCCGGCAGGGCGGGCGGACAGGGCAGGTGATCCGCCGACCGGCCGCGATCCCGACCGCCGTCGCGACGTCCGGGCGGATCGGCCTGCACGGGGCGGTGGCGGTCCGCTACTGCAGCCATCCGGAGGTGGCCTTCGTGCCGCTGGAGGGAGCGCCCGTCGACGTCGCCGTGGCCACCGGCGGGCACGACGACCGCCCGGTGATCCGGGCGGTCCGGGCGGCCGCGGAGGCCACCGCCGGTGCCCGGGGCCCGGGGATTACGGCCGATCCGATACATGATCCCGGCGCGGCCTGCGTGCTCGACTGAGGGCGTCGGCCCACCGGGGCCGGCTCCCCCGAAGACGTGGAGGCACCCATGGCATCCGGTCGCACCCTCGTCACCGGCGGGCACGTGATCTCGATGGACCCCGCCATCGGTGACCTGCCCACCGGCGACGTCCTGATCTCCGACGGGGAGATCGTCGCCGTCGCTCCCGTCGTGGAGGCCGACGGGGTCGACGTCATCGACGCCACCGGGCACATCGTGCTCCCGGGACTGATCGACACCCACCGGCACACCTGGCAGTCGCTGGTGCGCGGCATCTGTGCGGACTGGCCGCTCGGGGACTACTACTTCGGCATCAGGCTGGGGATCTCACCGGCGATGACCCCCGACGACGTCCGGCTGGGCCAGCTGGTGGGTGCCGCGGACGCGCTCAGCGCCGGTGTCACCACGCTGCTCGACTTCTCGCACACCAACAACACCCCCGACCACTCGGACGCGGCGGTGCAGGGCCTGCGCGACGCGCACATCCGGGCAGCCCACTGCCACGGATTCTTCGAGAGCTCGCCGGGGGGCTCCCGGTTCGGGACCCACGCGGACCGTCTCCGGGACTTCCGACGGCTGGCCGACACCTGGTTCCGCGACGGCGACGGCCTGCTCTCCCTCGGCGTCTCGCTGAACGAGGTCTTCGGAGTGCCCTGGCAGGCGACCCTCGACGAGTTCGCCGTCGCCCGCGAGTACGGCGCCCTGCTCGTCAACCACACCGGATGCGTGTGGGGCAGCTCGATCACCGGTGGGGTCCTCGAGCTCGACGCCGCAGGTGTCCTGGGCCCGGACATCGTCCATGTGCACTGCAACGCACTCACCGGCGAGGAGTGGGCCGCGCTCGTGCGGTCCGGCGGCAAGGTGTCGATCTCGGTCGAGACCGAGCTCAACATGGGTATGGGACGGCCGGTGTTCGAGGCCTGCCGGCGTCACGGCCTGGCCCCGACCCTGTCCGCGGACGTCACGAGCCTCAACAGCGGCGACCTCTGGCACCAGATGCGGTTCGGCCTGGGCTTCGACCGGTGGGACGCCACGCACGCGCTGAACCTGTCCGGCCGCATGCCCGACGTCGTCACCACACCGGCGTCCGACGCGCTGCGGTGGACCACCGTGAACGCGGCCGAGGCGATGGGGCTCGGGGACCGCATCGGCTCGCTCACCCCCGGCAAGCGGGCGGATCTCGTGCTCGTCGGCGGAGACGCACTCGAGCAGCACCCGCGGACGGACCCCTACGGGAGTCTCGTGTTCCAGACGACGGTCGCGGACGTCCGGACCGTGCTGGTCGACGGCCGGGTGGTCAAGCGGGACGGCGTGCTCGTCGATCTCGACGCGGTGGACCTCGGTCGTCGGGCGGACGCAGCGGTCGACGCCCTCCTCGGCCGCATCGCCGACGGCGGCGGGACGCTCCCGGGCACACCACCCGGTGCCTGGGACGCGCTCGAACCGGTCTTCGCCGAGCATCGCAGGGCCGTCGGCCGATGAGCCGCGCGATCGAGCGGGCGGACCTGGTCGAGGTCGCGGCCGGAGTCTTCGCCTACGTGCAGCCCGACGGCAGCTGGATGATCAACAACACCGGTGTCGTGCTGGGCACGCCGAATCGTCCGCTGCTGGTCGACACGACCTCGACGGAGACCCGGAACCGAGCGCTGCTGTCCGTGGTCGCGGAGGTGGCACCGGGCCGCCCGCTCACGCTGGTCAACACCCACCACCACGGGGACCACACCTTCGGCAACTGGCTCCTGGAGGCGGACACCCCGATCCTCGCCCACGAGCACTGCCGCGAGGACCTCCTGGCCGCGGGGCTCGTCGCCGCCCGGCTGCTACCCGGCCCGGACTACGGGCGGCAGGAGATCCGCCCGCCCGACGTCACGTTCGCGGGCCCGATGACCCTGCACCTCGGTGACCGGCCGGTGCAGCTGATACCGGTCGGACCGGCCCACACCCGTGGGGACATCGTCGTCCGGCTCCCCGAGGACGGCGTCGTCTTCGCCGGTGACATCGCGTTCGCCGGTGGCCAGCCCTTCCTCGTCGAGGGCAGCGTCGCCGGGTACCTCCGTGCACTCGAGGAGCTCCGTGCACTCGACGCCGAGGTGCTCGTACCGGGGCACGGCCCGGTGTGCCGTGGAGCCGAGGTCGGCCGTCTGCTGGACGATCTGGAGGGCTACGCCCGCTTCGTCGATGCCGTCGCGAGGGAGGGTCACGCCGCGGGAACTCCCCCGCTGGAGGCCGCACGTGCCGTCGCCGACGACCCCTACCGGGACTGGCAGGAGGCCGAGCGACTCGTCGGCAACCTGTACCGCGCCTACAGCGAGCTCGACGGCGACCCGCCCGGCACCCGGCTCGACCTGGGCGCCGTGTGGGAGGACATGACGGCGTTCCACGGCGGCCCCATCCGCTGTTTCGCCTGAGGAGGAGAGATGCGTCTCGCGACCTGGTCACATGAGGGCGTCGTCCGGTCGGGCGTCGTCACCGACGTCGGGCTGCACGCGTTGCCCGACGGCAGGACCGTGCTGGACCTGGTCCACGCCGGTCTGCCCGCCGCGTTGGAGGCGGGCGCGTCCGCGCTGTCCACGGCGCCGGTCCCGCTGTCCGAGGTCCGGCTGCTGCCGCCGATCGCCCCGCCGACGATCCGCGACTTCGTCGCCTTCGAGGAGCACGTCGAGGGCGTGCTGCGCGCGGTCACCGCCGAGGCGGCGGTGCCGCCGGAGTGGTATCAGGCCCCGACGTTCTACTTCACCAACCCCTACGCCGTCGTGGGCGCGTTCGACGACGTCGCGGTGCCACCGGGCAGCGAGCGGTTCGACTTCGAGCTCGAGGTCGCCTGTGTCGTCGGCAGGGACGGACGCTCGCTGACACCCGAGCAGGCCCGGGGCCATGTCTTCGGCTACACGGTGCTCAACGACTGGTCGGCGCGCGACCTGCAGAGCCGGGAGATGCGCGTACAGCTCGGACCGGTCAAGGGCAAGGACTCGGCGACGACGCTCGGACCGTGGCTCGTCACCGCCGACGAGGTCGAACAGCACCGTGACGCCCACGGCTTCCTGGACCTCGCGATGTCGGTCACGCTGAACGACACGCTCGTCGGGCACGACCTGCTGGGGAACATGGGCTGGCCGTTCGAGGAGCTCCTGGCCTATGCCTCACGCGGGACGGAGATCCGGGCCGGGGACGTCATCGGCTCGGGGACCTGCGGGAACGGTGGCTGTCTCGCGGAGCTGTGGGGTCTGCGGGGGACGGACGACCCGCCGCCGCTGCGCCCCGGTGACGTCGTCGAGATGACGGTCGAGGGGATCGGGTCGATCCGCAACCGAGTCGTCGCGGGCCCGACGTGCCCGGACGTCCGACCTGCCCGGCCCCGTCCACGTACCCGGAGGGAGACCCCGTGACCCACACGGACGAGCAGACCTGGTCGGCGACCTTCGGTGCCGCCGACGCCGACGCGGCGTGGTTGCTGTGCGACCGGCACGATCCCGACGCGATCGCCTTCACCCTGGTCGACGCCGACCTCGCCGGCCGCGACCTGAGCTACGGGGAGCTGGCGGACCGGTCCCGCCGGATGGCCGCGGTCCTGGCCACCCACGGGGTCCGGGCCGGTGACCGGGTGGCGGTGCTGATGGGCAAGCGGATCGAGCTGGTGGTGACGCTCATGGCGATCTGGCGGTTCGGTGCCGTCCACGTACCGCTGTTCACCGCGTTCGCCGCCCCCGCTGTCGAGATGCGGGTGGAGGCCAGCAGCGTCGGTGTGATCGTGACCGAGCCGGCCCAGCGTGCCAAGCTCGACGCCCTCGACGGCCGGACCGTGCTGGAGGCGGGGCCGCGTCTGGACGCCGAGCTCGATGCCGCCGAGCCCGTCACCGGGCGGGTGGCCGTCGGGGGCGACGGCCAGCTGGTCGAGCTCTACACCAGCGGCACCACAGGACACCCCAAGGCGGTCCCGGTCCCGGTCCGTGCCCTCGCGGCGTTCAGTTCCTACATGGTCTTCGGACTCGACGTCACCGACGACGACGTGTTCTGGAACGCCGCGGATCCCGGCTGGGCGTACGGGCTCTACTACGGCGTGCTCGGCCCGCTGGCCATCGGCGGGCGGAACCTCCTGCTCGACGCCGGCTTCGGCGTCGAGACCACGTACGCGGTGCTGGAACGCTTCGGCGTCACCAACTTCGCTGCGGCCCCCACCGTGTACCGCGCACTGAGCCGCGCGACCACGACGCCGACGGTGCGGTTGCGGCGGGCGTCCTCCGCGGGCGAACCGCTGACCCCCGACGTGGCCACCTGGGGAAAGAACGCCCTGGACGTCGAGATCCGCGATCACTACGGGCAGACCGAACAGGGGATGGTGATCGTCAACGGTTGGCACGACGAGGTCCGCGCCCCGGTGCGGCCCGGCTCGATGGGGCGGGCGCTGCCGGGGTTCCGGGCAGCGGTCGTCGATGGACAGATCGCGCTCGCCACCGACAGCCCGTTGATGTGGTTCACCGGGTACGTCGACGCCCCGGAGCGGACCGCCGAACGCTTCACCACCGACGCCGCCTGGTACCTGACAGCCGATATCGGCAAGGTCGACGCGGACGGGTACTTCTTCTTCACCTCCCGTGACGACGACGTCATCCTCGCCGCCGGATACCGGATCGGCCCGGTCGACGTCGAGAGCGTCCTGGCCACCCATCCACTGATCGCCGACGTCGCCGTCGTCGGCGCCCCCGACGCGGTGCGTGGTCAGATCGTCGTCGCCCACGTCGTCCTGGTGGACGGTGTCACTGCTCCGGACGACCTCGTCACCGAGCTGCAGGACATGGTCCGGTCCCGGTACTCGGCCCACGCCTATCCACGGCAGGTGCACGTCGTGGACTCCCTGCCCCGCACCCCCAGCGGGAAGGTCCAGCGCTACCTGCTCCGGTGACCACGATCCCGCTCGACCACACCGGAACCGCGGTGCGGTCCCGCGGCGTCCGGCTACGGAGGAGGACCGGCGTCACCGACCACCACCAGCCGATGCCGGGTGACCCAGGCGATGACCGGGACCGGGACCGGGACCGGGTCGGGCTCGGAGCCCGCCCGGTCGGGCCGCCACGTCCCGTCGCCGGACCGGTGCGAGGGTGCCTCCGGCGTCGCGGCGCGATGGCTGAGCCGCCCTTGCCCCCCGCCCCCACGACGAGTAGGGCGGCCGGTACGAGGGACGGGGGAGGAACTGAGCACACCCCGCACCGGCAGTCACCTCCCTGATGACCGCCGAGCGCCGCCTATGCGCCGAGGTGGTCCGTGATCCGCTCGGCCGCCTGCTGTCCGCTACGAATGGCTCCGTCGACCCACGGTGCGGTCATGTGGTCCCCGGCCAGGTCCACGTTTCCGGCGGGCAGAACCGCACGTGCGGCGGCGAGACGACGAACGGTGCCCGGGCCGAAGGTGGGGGTGTAGGGCTGGTGCCGCATCACGACGCGGTCGGTGACCTGCCCGACGACCTCGGGGTGGTACTTCTCGACGTCGACCTGAAGACGGTCGGCCAGCTCGGTGTCGTCGAGGTCCTCCGCACGTGCCGGACGGGCCGCGGTGACGAGCAGCAGACCACCCTCCTCGGCCCAGCTGTTGGCGAGGTAGATGCCGCCCATCGTCGCCTGTCCGACCTCGGGGGTAGTGACGACCTCCATCCCGACGGGGCGGCCCTGCGCGGTCAGTGAGATCGCCTCGCGGGTGCGGAGGTAGACGTAGTCGATGCGCGAGTAGGGGATCGTCAGGTGGGCCGCGACCGGCGCCGGTGCCTGCGTCCAGATGCGGGCCGTGACGTCGGCCGGGCAGGCCAGCACGGCGCGTCGCGCGGTGATCTGCTCGCCGCGGGCGTGGACCACGACGCCGTCGCCGGTGTCCTCGACCTGGTCGACCGGTGTGTCGTGGCGGACGTCGAGTCCCTGGGCGAGCGTCGTGACAAGGCGGTCGGCGCCGCCGGCGATCTCGCGGAGCTGGCCGGAGAAGACATGGAGCTGCAGGGCAAGCATCGCCGCCGACAGCTGGTCGCTGGTGACGCCCCAGAGGAACTCGTGCGGAGCTGCGGTGAACCAGCCTCCCGCGGTGGGGGTGAGCCCGTCGGTGACCGCACGCGAGTCCCGCCCGGCGAAGGAGACCAGGTCGCCGAGGTCCTTCGGTCGCGACACCAGGATCGGGCCGGCGGCCTTGAGCACGGAGACCTTGTCCCTGACTGACAGTGCGGAGGTCCGCAGCGGGCCGGGGACCGAGCCGTAGTCGACGTGATGCCACGTGCCGCCGCGTCGCAGCGCGGTGTGGAACCCGGTCGGGATCGCGACCGTCTCCCCGTCGAGACCGACCTCCCGGAGGAGCTGCGCCATCGCGCGGTAGCCGTGGGTGTGGAAGATGCCGCCGTGCTCCAACCGAAGACCGGGGCGTCGCTCGGTGCGGATGCGGCCGCCGGTGTGGCTCTCGGCCTCCAGCACCACGACGGACAGCCCTCGGGCGGTCAAGGTCCGCGCGGCGACCACTCCGGCCATACCCGCACCCACAACTACGACATCGACGTCGGCCATGGATCGAGACGGTAGGGACGTGCGAACCGCCTGCCGTCCCGCGCCGGGGGGAGACATGTACCCACATCTGCGCGGTGGCCCGCGGGATGCTGCCGAGCACAGATCCGCCGAGTACGTGCCGAAGTGCCGACCGGACCGCCCTTCGGACTGAGGTCTCCGCAGGTCGACGGGGTCGCCCGGCCGGCGTGACTCCCCTCGACAGGATCTGGTCCAGCGTCACCGACCACCACCCGTCGATGTGCCGGGTGACCCACGCGATCGTCGGGACGGGGACCGGGGCGGGTTCGGAGTCCGCCCGGTCGGGCCGCCACGTCCCGTCGCCGGACGGGTGCACCGTCCAGCGGACGCGCGCCGGCCGCCACAGGGTCTGTCAGGTCGAACTGCCACCGTCGTAGCGCGACACGGGATGCCGACATCGCCCGGGCCTGGCATCACACGGTCCCGGCCGAAAGTACGACGCCCCGCAGGCGGAACCGGCCTCCGGGCCGATCCGCGAGCTCTGCACGGCCGCCACGCTGAACCGGTGCAGCGAACAGACGTGAGCGTTCCCCCGGATCCGACGACCACCGCGCCCGGCCGGGTCGACGCCCTCGACGCCCTCCGCGGGCTGGCCCTGTGCGGGATCCTGCTCGTCAACATGCCCGCGATCGCCGGGCTGCCGCCCGCCGCGGGGTCCTGGAGCGGCACCCTGCCGCAGTGGCTGGAGCTCACCGCGCACCAGCGCTTCTTCCCGCTGTTCTCGTTTCTGTTCGGGCTCGGCACCGCCCTGTTCCTGGACGCGGCCGCCCGGCGGACCACCCGGCCACGGCTCGTGCTGCTGCGCCGGCTGCTCGTGCTCGGCGTGCTCGGCGCCGCGCACCATCTCCTGCAGCCCGGTGAGGCGCTGCTCCCGTACGCGATCGTCGGCGTCGTCGTCCTCCTCCCGGCCTCCTGGCTACCGCGGCCGGTGATCGCGCTCGGCGGCGCGGCCGCGACGGGCGTGGCGCTCGCGTTCACCAGCGGCGGACTCCTCCTCGTGCCCGGCCTGTTCCTGCTCGGTCTCGCCGCCGCCCGCTACGGCCTGCACCACCGGATGGCGGCGCCGAACCGGGCCGTGTGGACGGCCGTGCTGGCCGGGGCCGTCGTCGTCGCGGTGCCGCTGCTCAGCATCCAGGTCGACACGATCGAGCACAGCGGGTTCGACCGGGTGTCCTCGACCGCCGGGCTCGCCGTGGCCGTCGGGTACGCGAGCGCACTGGTGCTGCTGACGGCGTCCCGGTTCGGGCCGTGGGCGTCGTCCGTGCTCGCCCCGCTCGGCCGGCTCGCATTGACGAACTACCTCACGGCGACGCTGATGGTCGTGCTGCTGACCACGGCCCCGGCGTTCTCCGGCCCGGGCGGGTACCGCGCCCTGCTCCCGCTCGCCGCCGCGATCCTGGTGGTCCAGGTCGTCGCGAGCCGCTGGTGGCTGCGGCGCTTCCGGTACGGGCCGGTGGAGTGGTTGTGGCGCAGCATCGTCTGGTGGTCACCCGCTCGGATGAGATGAGCCGACGGCGGTCACACGGACGTGCGGACCTCTCGTCGGACCGGTGGACGAATCGCCATGATCGGACACTCACGGCTCGGGCACGCAGTCGTCGCGGCGAGGAGGACCGATGACCGGCCAGGACGACGGACAGGGTGTGGACGGCCGCTGGGGGCGCGCGGCGGTGGCGACGGCCGTCGTCGTGGCGGCGGTGTTCGCAGGCCAGTTCCTCTGGACGGCGGTGCGTCCACCGGCGCCCCCGTCGGACGGGATGCGGTTGTGGCAGGCGACCGAGCTGATCGTCCCCTTCGGTGTGTCGCTGGTCCTGCTCGTGCTGTGGCTGCGGCTGCGGGAGAGCCGGGGGCTGTCGGATCTCGGGGTCCCCGTCCGCCGGCGGGCCCGGGCGGTGCTCGGTGCGGGACTGCTGGCGCTGCTGGTCCTCGCGGTGGCCTCCGTCGCCGGTGCGCTCGCCGCCGGCGACGACGGCGGCGGCGGCGGACCGACACCGGAGGGAGCCACCGCGCTCCCGGGAGTGCTCGCCGTCGTGCTCGTGCTCGCCGCCACCGCGCTCCAGTCCTCGACCGAGGAGCTGCTGTTCCGCGGCTACCTGCTCGGCGCGGTGCGCACAGGATTCGGCAGCGGCGCCGCCGTCGCGTTCAGCTCCGTCGTGTTCGGTCTGTGCCACTCGTTCAACTCGGGCGCGACCGTCGTCTACGTGGCGACGACCGTCGCGCTGGGCGCCCTGCTGGGGGTCATCTCGCTCGGCCGGGGCGGGCTGTGGGCCGCATGCTCCTTCCACACCGTGTGGGACGTGGTGCAGAACATCCAGGCCGACCCGACCGCCCCGGCCCGGGACACCGGGTCGACCGCGGTCGACGTCGCGGTCCTGTTCGCGATCGTGTGCTGCGTGGTCGTCGCGGTGTGGCTCCGTCGCCGTCGCCCCGCCCCGCAACGCCCGCAGGTGGCCCGGTGACGGTTGCCGGAGTCCTGTCGGCCCTGGCCGCACTGTCGGCGACGCTGTGCGTCGTCGGCGTGCTCGTCGAACGGCGGCGGTTCCGCAACGCCGTGGCCGGTGGGACGACGGTGGTCCTGCTCCTGATGGCGTCGATCGCCGCGATCCCCCGGGTCGACGTCGGCGTCGTCGACCTCGTGACGGCGCTGGTCGCGGCGCTGCTCATCGTGTTCGTGCTCGTGCTGACGGGGTTCCTGCTCGTCAACGGCGTCGTGATGATGCGGCGGGAGGGGCGTCGGCCGGCGAACCTGCTGTCGCTGCTCGCGGGTCTGGCCTGTCTCGCGGTCGTGGTCCTCGTCCCGCTCACGCTGCAGCTCGAGAACCGGTTCCTGACCACGGTCACCTACGTGACGCTGCTGCTCGCGGCCCACCTCGGCCTCCTGCTGTGCAGCCTGCTGGCCTACTCCTTCGTCTACGGGCGGATGGAGGTCCGACCCGGGGTCGACTTCGTCGTGGTGCTCGGGTCGGGTCTCATCCGGGGTGCGGTGCCGCCGCTGCTCGCCGCCCGTCTGGACCGCGGAGTGGCGCTGTGGGTCCAGGAGCGGGAGCGGGGCGGGGACCCGATGCTGGTGACCTCCGGTGGGCGCGGTCCCGACGAGCCGGTCGCCGAGGCCGTCGCGATGGCCGACTACCTCGTGGCCCGCGGTGTGCCGTCGGAGAGGATCCTGCGGGAGGACCGGTCGAGGACGACGCGGGAGAACCTCGTGTTCAGCCGGGCGCTGATGACCGAGCGGGCGCCCGACCACCGGTGCGCCGTCGTCACCAACAACTTCCACGCCTTCCGGGCCGCGCTCACCGCCCGCCGGGCCGGGGTGAACGGCCAGGTCGTCGGTTCGCCGACCGCCCGCTACTACTGGCCCAGCGCCACCCTGCGCGAGTTCGTCGCGATCCTCGCCGAGCACCCGGTCCTGAACGGCACGATCTGCCTCGCACTGGTCGTCCTCGGGGTCCTGGTCGGCCTCGACCGGTAGCCGCCGGCTACTGCGACGACCCCGTCGCCGCCACCCCGACGCCGAGCCCGATCATCGCGAGCCCACCGGCACCGCCGACGGCCGCGATCCGCCTCGGCGACGACGCGAACCAGGCCCGGGCCGATCCGGCGGCGAGGGCCCACACGCTGTCGAGCACCAGACCGATGGCGACGAAGAACGCCCCCAGCAGCAGGATCTGCGTGACGACCGGCCCGCGGGCGTCGACGAACTGGGGCAGGAACGCCACGAAGAAGACGACGGACTTCGGGTTCAGCACGCCGACCACCAGACCGTCGACGACGCTGCGGGCCGGACCCACCTGCCGGGCGTCACCGGCCGAGCGCTGCATCGCGCGGACGACGTCGTGCCGGTGCCGGAACGCCGTGATCCCCAGGTACACCAGATAGGCGGCGCCCACCAGCTTCAGGACGGTGAACGCCGCGGCGGACTGGGCGACGAGGTGCCCGAGGCCCACCGCCACCGCGACCACCTGCAGGAAGACGCCGACGGCGTTGCCGACGACCGTCGCCAGCGCGGCGGACCGGCCGGCCGCGAGCGCGCGGCCGACGGTGAACACGACGCTGGGTCCGGGGATGACGATGACGACCGCCGCGGCGGCGGCGAACGCGAGGAGTCGATGGTCCACGGCGGAAGCGTCCGCCGGCCGGCCTCCGGTGTCGAGCCCGTTCCCGATCAGCGTCGGGGCGGTGCGCGGCGGTCCGACCGGTCACCATCACTCGACCCGGGCCCGGCGGTCCGCCATCCTGGTACCGGACCGCCCACCCGGCGGCTCCCCGGACGAGACGCGCCGTACCCGGAACGCCAAGACGACGCATCCTTCCGGGAGGAGCTCGTCATGGCATGGATCTACCTCGTGGTCTCCGGTGTGCTGGAGACGGTGTGGGCCGCGGCGCTGTCGCAGAGCCGCGGGTTCAGCAGGCTCGGCCCGTCGCTGCTGTTCGCGGGCGCGCTGGCCCTGAGCATGGGCGGGCTGGCCCTGGCGTTGCGCGACCTGCCGGTCGGCACCGCGTACGCCGTGTGGGTGGGCATCGGCGCGGTCGGCACCGCGCTCTACGGCATGGCCGCCCTCGGGGAGCCGGCGACGACGGCGCGGCTGTTGTGTCTGCTGGCGATCGTCGCCGGTGTGGTGGGGCTGAAGGTCCTGCACTGAGGCTGGAGACGACGGCGGGGCCGGACCTCGTGAGAGGTGCCGGCCCCGCCGCCTGGGAGCCCCTTACTCGAAGGGTCCGTCCTTCAGCAGCCCACCGACGGGACCCTCGACGAAGCGGGGGTCGGCCTGCGGGATCTCGGTGTCGGTGCCGTTGACTCCGTCCGGCCGGTTGTTCGGCGAGAAGGTGTCCGCGGCGTCGAGGAAGCTGTAGCCGAACGTGTCGGAGGTCTCGAGCACGGCGTCGAGGCCCTGCGTCGGGCTCTGGGTGCTCGGGTAGCCGTGGTCGCGGTCCTCGTCGGCCGCGGCGATGCCGGCCAGCGGGAACGCCACGGCGCCGAGGGCGCCGACGGCGATCAGTGAGCGGCGCATCCGGTTCTTCATCGAATCCGTCCTTCGGTTGGGGAGCAGGCCGTTCACACTAACGGCCCAGTGCGGTACGGCGTACGGAGCACGCCGCACCGGCGTCACATGTTGTCGGCGCCGGCCTTGATCGCCTCGCGGATGCGGTTGTAGGTGCCGCACCGGCAGATGTTGCGGATCTCGTCCAGGGCGTCGTCGTCGATCGAGCGGCCCTCGGCCGCACACCGCTTGACCAGGTCGATCGCGGCCATGATCTGACCAGGCTGGCAGTAGCCGCACTGCGCGACGTCGTTGTCGATCCAGGCCTGCTGCATCGGGTGCAGCTCCTCGCCCTTCGCGATCCCCTCGATGGTGGTGATCTCGTCGGACTCGGAGATGGCGCCGACCGGCACCGAGCAGGGGTTGAACGCCTTGCCGTTGATGTGGCTGGTGCAGGCCTTGCAGACGTTGATCCCGCAGCCGTACTTCGGACCGGTCACCCCGAGCAGGTCGCGCAGGACCCACAGGACCCGGACGTCGTCCTCGACGTCGACGGTGACCTTCTCGCCGTTGACCGTGAAGGTGTGGGAAGGCATGTCAGTCTCCTCAGCGGACGAAGTCGAGGCCGTTGGTCGGCGACGGCGGGACGGGCGGGACGGTCGGGTACGGCTCGAACGGCAGCGGCTCGTTGTGCAGGATCGGGAACTCGGTCGGGACCTTCCCGGTCGCCCGGGCGTAGGCGTTCGCGATCGCGCCGCAGGTGGCCGCCACGCCGAACTCGCCGGCGCCGCCGGGCTCCGGGGCCTCGGAGTCCTCGATGAGCACGATGTTCATCTCCGGCGGGGTGTTCCACTGCCGGGTGTAGAAGTAGTTGTCCCAGCTGGCCTCGACGAAGTGACCGTCGACCAGGTGCAGGCCTGAGGTCAACGTCATCGCGATGCCGTCGTTGATCCCGCCCATCATCTGGGCCTCGAGACCACGCGGGTTGATGATCAGGCCGACGTCGACGACGTAGGTGACCTTGGTGACGCGCGGGCCGGTGCGAGCGGAACGGATCTTCCGGTTCACCGTCTCGGGGCGGCAGTCCAGCTCGACGACGGCGCAGGCCACGCCCTTGTACTCGACGTGCATCGCGATGCCCTGGGCGGTGCCCTCCGGCATCGACTTGCCCCAGTCCGCCTCCTGCGCGGCCCGGTCGACGACGTTCTTCCAGCGGGTCAGCTTGGTGAACTCCGAACGGAACTCGTACGGGTCCTTGCCCATCTTCGCCGCGACCTGGTCGATCATCAGCTCGCGCGCCGTGGCCGTGTCGGGCGAGTAGATGTTGCGCATCGAGCAGGTGTTGAAGCGCATGTCGACCTCGTTGAGCAGCGAGGTGGCAGCGCCGACGTTGTACGGGTTGGTCTGCGTCGTCAGGTAGATGCTCTGCGAGATCGTGTAGTTGCCGCCCGGAGCCTTGTTCGCCGCGGCGGTGATCGCCTCGGACAGGCCGGGGTTGATCTCGGTGGCGACGCTGGTGTGGCGGATCTCGAAGCTCGAGACGCTCTCCCCGGAGACCTGCGCCCGGACCCGGGTGGTGGCCATCGGGTGCGTGCGGCCCTGGCGGGAGTCGTCGGAGCGGGTCCACATGAGCTTGACCGGCTTGCCGAACGCCTGCGAGCACTCGGCGGCCTCCTCGAGACCGTCGAAGAACAGCCGGCGGCCGAACGAGCCGCCGCCCTCGGTGACGTGCACGGTGACCGCGTTCTGCGCGATCCCGAGCTTCTTGGCGATCTCGGCCTGCGCGGCGATCGGCGACTTGGACGGTCCCCAGATCTCGGCCGAGCCGTCGCGGACGTCGGCGATGGCGCAGTTGGTCTCCAGCGCGGAGTTGCTGCGGAAGTAGAACGTGAAGTCGCCCTCGACGGTCTCACCCGGCACCTGGGGCACGGCCAGCGGCAGCTCGCCACGGCGCAGGGCCGCCAGCACGGACTCGTCGTTCTCGCCCTCGACCGTGCCGCCGTCCCAGTCGACACGCAGCGCGTTGACCGCGTCGACGGCCTGCCCGAACGTCTTCGCGCGGACCGCCACGCCGGTCGGGACCTGCTCGACGTCGGTGACGCCGGGCATGTTCCGGACCTCGTCGATGTTGCGCACACCCTGCGGGGCCGAGTTGATGTTCGGGCCGCGGCAGATGACGGTCGGCAGCGCGTCCGGGATCTGCAGGTCGGCGAGGAACTTCTTCTTCCCTGTCACCATGGCGCGTGCGTCGGACTTGGTCCGCGGCGTGCCGATGACGGTGAACTCCTCGCGGTCCTTCAGGACGACGTCGACGGCCTCGTTCACCGCGCTGGAGGCCATCTCGGTGAGCTCCCCGAAGGGCAGCTGCTCGCCGTTGTTGCCGGTGATGAGCCCCTGACGGCTGCGCAGCACGTTCACGTCCTGGCGCAGCTCGTTCGCGGCCGCGTCGAGCAGCCGCTTCTGCGCGAGCGCCGCCGCGACCCGGATCGGGGTGTAGGTGGAGAACGTGGTCGTCGAGCCGCCGGTGAGCTGGTTGAACACCAGTTCCGGGCGGGCGTCGGCCAGGGTGACGATCACCTGGTCGGGGTCGAGGTTCATCTCCTCCGCGATGATCATCTGCGTCGAGGTGATGATGCCCTGGCCGTTGTCCGACCGCGGCAGCGCGAACGAGACGGTGCCGTCGCGGTTGACCTCGATGCGGATGAGGTTGGCGGTCGGGCGCGCCGAGTCGCGGATGACGTCGAGCAGGTCGTAGAGCTCGGCGGGCAGGGGCGGCGACGGGATCGCGGCCGCGTTGGCCTGCGGGACGCCCGGGAAGTAGGTCTGGCGCCCGATCTCGGCCGCGACCACCAGCGTGGGGGCGGCGACCAGGTAGCCGAGGAACCGTCGGCGGCTGACGTTCTTGCGGTCGTCTCCGGACGCCGGGCGCTCGGGGGCGGTGGCGCTGTGAGCGGGCATCGTTGTCCTCTCGGAATGTGCTGCGGTGCGCGCCCGATGCGACGTCCGGTGCGGGGAGCGGGGGACGACTGCGGGGCTTTCGGTCGATCAACGACGTGCCTGATTCGACGGATACGCGTCGGTACGCGTGGCACACGTAGAGGGAAATCCGCTGGTCGGACTGTCGGAGATCCAATGATTCGCAGGTCAACGACCTGGCGCTCAGGGTCCCCTTACCCGCAGATGCGGATGACTTGCCGCCACAAGTTCCGCAGGATGGGGTTGCTCTCCCGGCGAACAGACCACTCGTACGGGTGATCCAGTGGAGAGGGCCCGAACCTGGACCGGGTCTCGGCCGAAGGGGCTGCGCCCGCCGCCCGGGTCCCGGTGCGGCGGGCGCGCGCCGTCACATGGTGTCGGCGCCGGCCTTGATCGCCTCGCGGATGCGGTTGTAGGTCCCGCACCGGCAGATGTTGCGGATCTCGTCCAGGGCGTCGTCGTCGATCGAGCGGCCCTCGGCCGCACACCGCTTGACCAGGTCGATCGCGGCCATGATCTGACCAGGCTGGCAGTAGCCGCACTGCGCGACGTCGTTGTCGATCCAGGCCTGCTGCATCGGATGCAGCTCCTCGCCCTTCGCCAGACCCTCGATCGTCGTGATCTCGTCCGACTCCGAGAGGGCGCCCACCGGCACCGAGCACGGGTTGAACGCCTTGCCGTTGATGTGGCTGGTGCAGGCCTTGCAGACGTTGATCCCGCAGCCGTACTTCGGTCCCGTCACGCCCAGCAGATCCCGCAGGACCCACAGGACCCGGACGTCGTCCTCGACGTCGACGGTGACCTTCTCACCGTTGACCGTGAAGGTGTGGGAAGGCATGTCAGTCTCCTCAGCGGACGAAGTCGAGGCCGTTGGTCGGCGACGGCGGGATCGGCGGCTCGGTCGGGTACGGCTCGAACGGCAGCGGCTCGTGGTGCAGGATCGGGAAGTGGTCCGGCACCCGGCCGGTGGCGCGCGCGTAGGCGTTCGCGATCGCCCCGCAGGTCGGGGCGACGCCGAACTCGCCGGCCCCACCGGGCTCCGGCCGGCCGTTGTCGACCAGGTGGACCTGCAGGTCGAGCGGGGTGTTCCACTGCCGGGTGTAGAAGTAGTTGTCCCAGCTCGCCTCGAGGAAGTGACCGTCGACCAGGTGCAGGCTTGAGGTCAGCGTCATCGCGATCGCGTCGTTGATCCCGCCCATGATCTGTGCCTTGAAGCCGAGCGGGTTGATGACCAGACCGCCGTCGACGGCGAAGACCGCCTTGGTCACCCGCGGGCCGGTCCGCGCCTGGCGGACCTTACGGTCCACGGTCTGCGGGCGGCAGTCGATCTCGACCAGGCAGGCGGCGAAGCCCTTGTACTCGACGTGGAACCCGATCCCCTGCGCCGTGCCGTCGGGCATCGACCGGCCCCAGTCGCCCTCCTCGGCGACCTTGTCGAGCACGGCGCGCATCGCGTCGTTGCGGAGGAACTCGCGGCGGAACTCGTACGAGTCCTTGCCCATCTTCTCCGCGATACGGTCGACGATCAGGTCGCGCGCGGTGCAGACGTCGGGCGAGTACACGTTGCGCATCGAGCCGGTGTTGAACCGCATGTCGACCTCGTTGAGCACCCGGGTCTGGGCGCCGAAGTCGTAGGGCGTGGCCTGGGTCAGCTCCCAGATCGCCTCCGCGACCGAGACCTGGCCCAGCGGCGCCTTCGCGGCGGCCGCGGTGACGGCGTCACCGAAGCCGTGCCCGAAGTCGCAGCTGACACCGGTGTGCCGCTGCTCGAAGCTGACGACGGACTCGCCGGCGACGACCGCCCGGATCCGGGAGGTCGCCATCGGGTGCACCCGGCCCTGGCGGGAGTCGTCGGCGCGCGACCAGATCAGCTTGACCGGCTTGCCGAGCTTCTGGGAGATCTCGGCGGCCTCCTTGGCCGCGTCGCCGAAGAGGCGACGGCCGAACGAGCCGCCGCCCGGGACGATGTGGATGGTGACCGCGTTGACCGGCAGCCCGAGCTGCTCGGCGATGTCGTGCTGCACGGTGATCGGGATCTTCAGCGAGGTCCAGATCTCGCACCGGCCGTCCCGGACGTCGGCGATCGCGGTGTTGGTCTCCAGGGCCGAGCTGCTGCGGAAGTAGAAGGTGAAGTCGCCCTCGACGGTCTCCCCCGGCACCGACGGGACCGCCAGCGGCAGCTCGGCCGCCCGTACCTTCTGCAGCACGGACTCGTCGTTCTCGCCCTCGACGGTGCCCGCGTCCCAGCGCACGCGCAGCGCGTTCGCACCGTCGACGGCCTGGCCGTAGGTGTGTGCCCGCACGGCGACGCCGGTGGCGCACTCGACGACGTCGGTGACGCCCGGCATGGAGCGCACCTCGTCGGCGTTGGCGACCGAGACCGGGGCGCAGTTCAGGTTCGGGCCGCGGCAGATCACCGTCGGCAGCGCGTCGGGGATCTTCATGTCGGCGATGAACTGCTTGCGGCCGGTGACGATGTCGCGGGCCTGCGCGTTGCGCCTGTCGGTCCCGATGACCGTGAACTCCTCGCGCGGCTTGAGCACCACCTCCACCGAGCGGGTGGCGTCGACGGCCGCGGCCTCGGTGAGCTCCCCGAACGGGATCGCGCTGCCCCCGGCGCCAGTGATGAGCCCCGCGCGGCTGGTGAGGGTGCCCACGTCCTGCTGGAGGAGGGCGGCGGCCGCGTCGAGCAGCCGGCCCTTCGCGATCGCCGCGGCGACCCGGATCGGGGTGTAGGTCGAGAACGTCGTGCTGGAGCCACCGGTGAGCTGGTTGAAGACCAGCTCGGGACGCGAGTCGGCCAAGGTGACCGTCACCTGGTCCGGGTCGAGGTCCATCTCCTCGGCGATGATCATCGCGGTCGAGGTGATGATCCCCTGCCCGTTGTCCGACCGCGGGAGCTGGAACGACACCGTGCCGTCCCGGTTCACCTCCACCCGGATCAGGGCCGAGGTCGGCCGGGAGGAGTCGCGGACGGCGTCGAGCAGGTCGTAGGCGTCGGCCACCTGGGGCGGCGACGGGATCGCGGCGGCCGAGGCCCCCGGCGGGGCGAACAGCTGCTGGCGGCCGACCTCCGCCGCGACGACGAGGGTGGGTGCGGCGACCAGGTAGCCGAGGAATCGGCGACGGCTGACATCGCGGCGTTCGGTGCGTGCACGTGTCGGGGCAGACATCGTTGTCCTCTCCTTCGCTCCGTGGCCCGGGGGGAGCGGCCGGCGGAGTCCGTTGGAGAGCGGAACGAGAGGGCAGTGGTCGTGATGCGCTCGGCGATGTGACCCACGGAACCCACTGAGATCCGCACAACGCCGATAATCGGGCCGAACATACCCGCAGATGCGGATGCGATGTGTCTCACAGGTCCGAATCAGGAGGTTGTGCGCCCGATATTCCGTTCACCTGTTCGAGCGAGCGTCGCTACCAACTTCAGTGGGTACGCCGACCGGCGCGCAGCAGCTTCACGAAGGTCCAGGGCAGGACGACCAGCGCACCCAGGACACCGACGATCCCGGCGACGACGATCGCCCAGTGCCCGGCACCCGGCTCCGGGGTCGCCACGAAGCCGGCGACCAGCACCAG
The DNA here is from genome assembly GCF_017312155.1 of Pseudonocardia sp. UM4_GMWB1. NCBI lineage: Bacteria > Bacillati > Actinomycetota > Actinomycetes > Pseudonocardiales > Pseudonocardiaceae > Pseudonocardia > Pseudonocardia sp. UM4_GMWB1. The sequence goes on from NZ_QJPN01000001.1 coordinate 212,182, forward strand.
CGCCGGGACGGCCACGATGCCCGGCCACACCAGGGTGCCGAGCCACTTCTCCCCGACCGTCCAGGAGCGACCGGTCCACAGCATCACGACACCGGCGAGCCAGCCGACGACGGGCAGTACGAAGCCGCCGAGCATCAGCATCAGGACGGTGAGGACGGGGTAGGCGTCCGGGTCGCCGGGGCGGGCGGACTCCGGGGTCGCGTGGTCGTGCGGGGTGGTGGTCATCGTGGTCATCTCCAGCTCCTCGTGTCGGGGTGTGCACCCACTGTCGCGCCGGACGAGGGTCGGCCACATCGGAGCCGGGAATGATCCACGCCGTCGGACCACGGTCGGAGACGGGACGCGCTCACTCCGCCCGCGAGAGTGCCTCCACCCCGGGACCGGTGAGCGCGTCGCCCCCCGGCGGCCGGCCCGAGATCGCGAGGAGCAGGGCCAGCGCGGTCCCCCGCACCTCCGGGCCGCTGCCGACCACCAGGCCGGTATCGGTGGCCGACAGGCGGATGCCGGCGACGGTCTCGCGGGCACCCCCGAACGAGGTGGAGGTCCGGATCTGCAGCGCGAGCGCGCCGGCCACCGCCGCGGGGGCGTAGGTCCGGACGATCCCGAGCGGACGACGGACGTCCTCCCCGTGCACGACCATCTCGACCAGCCGGGTCGCGAGCGGGGCCGGCGGCGTGGCGGTCATCGGCACGCACTCCGCGAACCGGCGCAGGGTCTCGTCCGGCGTCGCACCGCGTGCGCGGGCGAGCCCGTGCTCGTTCTGCCGGTCGAAGTCCATGCGCGCCCGCAGCATGCCGACGACGAACCGGCCCCGGGTCGTCCGGGCGGTGTCGACGAGGTGGGCCAGCACGTCGTGGACGGTCCACCCGGGACAGAGCGACGGCGTGTCCCACCGGTCGCCGGACACGTCCCGCAGGTCGGCGACGAGCGCGGCGCGCTCGGAGTGGACGAGCTTCCAGACCTCGGTCACGGTGGTCCTCCCGGGCGTCGAGCGGATGGTCGGCTGCTCCTGGGGACCGCCCGGCGGCCGTGGACTCATCGGCCCGACGACAGAGGGCCGGACCCCCGACTCGGGGATCCGGCCCTCTGACCAGCGGTAGCGGTGGGATTTGAACCCACGGAGGCGTGAACCTCACGCGCTTTCGAGGACGGAGCACGGGCGTTCAGCCGGGAACGTCCATGACCCCCGACCACTACAGCCAGCACTCTCCTTAGCCTGCGGCGAAGAACGAGCACCAACAACTGCAACCGGGAATGCAACCAGGCTCGCTGGGGCAGCGCAGCCCGCGCGCTTCGCCGAACAACCCCGAAACGCGGCCTTCCAGACTCTCTAGGTCGCCTCGATCATGTCCGTAGGCGGGCATGTACCTCCGCCTTGCAGGCGACTAGTCAATATCCGTCGGCTTGTGTGCGGCGCAGTACCAGCCACGAGATAGGACTGGGACTGTGTCGCGCGACTCACACCGTGTACAGCGGGGGCCGTATGAGATCACAGCCTCTCGCGCGTGCCGATCGATGACAGCGCCGAAACCACTGCGCAGTTCGGCACGATGGATCGGCGCCCTTCCGCGTCGTTGCTCTGGTACTCGAACCGCCGCCTCGGTCGACTCCAGCTCGATCCACAGGTCACGGTGAGCCGGGGTAACCAGTGGAAAACCGTGCCGGCGACCGGCATTTAGCCTTACCAGATCGTCGGCGGGAGCCCGCTCCACGACTTCGTAGACCCGGAGAGCCCTCTCGGGCGGCCGGAGGCGAGCATGCCATCCACCACAGAAACGTCCGCGACCGAGTTTCGAGCATTGCCCACCGATACGCGGACTGCACTGCTCGGGAAGAACATCCCGAACCCCACCCACGACTAGCCAAGTGTCACGAGGTGAATGTCCTTCCGGAAGGCCGTTCGTGCGAATATTCGCAACAGCGTTGTCGCGATTCCATTCGGTGATTCGATCCGAAGACCAGATCGGCTCAATTAGATCAGACCGATTTCGTCGAGTGCGATGCAGCGCGGTCGCGCGCGTTTGATGGCTCCGCTGAACCTCAACGTCGATACTTCTAATAGGGCCTCGGATCAGGACGTCCGCCGTTCCTCCGCCGGGAAGAGGCTCCTCCTGTCGCGCTTCATACCCGACTGCGTCAGCGGCAGTGCAGAACTCGTCCTTCTCGCGTCGATGCTCAGCACTCTCGCCACTCGGCAAGTGATGCTTAGCGCGGCCATCAAAGTGAACGACAACCCAGCGCTCAGCTGGGGTCCCCTCGTGCAACTTCTTTAAGTAGATGTAGATCCCACGGACGCGGCCGTCCGAGTCCCGGCGGGAGACGAGTTCGGGGTCACTGCTGTCGTCGTGCTCTCTACACTCCACGATCTCTCGTCCAGCCCGGCCACGACCGGTGATCTTCTTGTACAGACGATCTGCAAGATCACGATCAGCAGGGGAAGTATCCGGTCCAATCTCGAAGTCGATAGCGGAGCCGAGGTGGGTCGCCCGCACCACCAGGTGCGTCGGTTCGTTCGCCATCAGACCTGGCACCTCCCCGGGGCGCGGCGCCCCCTTGCCGGAGGCTTCTCGACATGGTCTCACACTCATGCCTGTGAGGACCTCGATATTCCTAGGAGCTATGAGCAGCGTCCACGACCCGACACACGACTCGAAACGAGGACTCCGACCGATGAGCGCGACCACGGTGCGGGTCGTGCCGCGCAACGTAACGACTGAGCAGGGTTCGGCAGATACGTCGGTGTGACCCCTGCTGCCCCGCCGTTGCCGCCGAGCCCGGAACCGTCGGCTGTCGTAGTCCCCGCGCCGATGCCGGACGTTCCGGCGGCCCCCGCACCGACTGCGGAGCCGACCTTGTTCGGGCTCGCGCCGGAATGCGTCAGCGCAGCCGCGGGTGTTGCGACTGCGTTGATCGCTCTCGCCGCATTGATATTTGCGCGACGTGCTGCAAACGCGAATAAGGAGACTCAGCGCGACCAGCGCGCTACGCTCGATCTTCAGCGACAGCAGTTCGCGGATGCTCGCGAAGCCGAAGAACGCGCGCAGGCGTCGCGAGTGTCGTTCTATATACCTGGCCTCCGTACGCGCGAGCGCATCGTTAGACCTGATGGCCGGGGCGCGACCTCGTTTTCCGGCCCGAACTCTGTGCGCCTATTTAATACGTCAGAGAGTCCGGTATTTACGGTTGTCATGTGGGACGAAGAACCAAGTCTGCGACTTTTGCATGCATTGCATTACCTAATGCCCACTGGCAAAGAGGCGAGGAACAATTTCATGCAATACGACAAGCATTATCCCAATACTGCCGCGGTCATGTTCTTTCGCGATGCTTCCCGGGCCCCCTGGGTCCGCCTGCACACCGGAGAGCTGCACCGGGCGAGCGCAGAGCAAATCGCGATCGCTGACCGACTTACCGAGCTCATACAGACGTCGGGCGATGACGAGAGCCCCGTCGAGCTTCCGTCAGTCGAGACCGCACGACCAGCCGCAAACCCAGAGAGGGCGGGCCCCGGTCCGGACCGATCGGACTCCTCCGGCCAGCCGGAGGGTCGCGCGTCGAACGGGGAGCAGCCAACTGTGCCATGACCTGCGTCGACCCGGTCGTCGACATCGCAGCTCACGCTACAGACGCAGCAACTCCGCTCGAGCGTCGAACGCTCGTTGCAGAATGCACGCTCCAGGCGAAGCGAGCGGCTCGTCGCGCAGTAACCGGGTCACGTTGACTTCATCAAATCGGAGTCCGTCGGTCACATTGACGACATCGGAGGAGCTGACGAGTGACCCCTCTGAATTGACCGATACGGCGTCACCGAAGAGTTCATCGAACACATCGTCGTCGAATACGACGACTGTGAGGACGGTTGCGGTCAAGGTGAGAGTGTCGAGGCCGATCCCCAGGCAATACGGCGTGAGTCGCCCATCTTGCCGCGCCCGCTCCAGGTCGTTGTAGAGCTGCCAGTCTTCGTATATCAGCGGCTCCCCCGAGCTGCCATCCCTCTCGGGATCGCCGAGAACCTCTTCGCTGTACTCCCGGACCATGCTCCGCCACAAACTGAAGTCGTTCTCGCGATCGTGGGTTGCGACGGTCGACGGCTGGAACTCTCCCGCCGGAATCAGCCCGTAGATGCCGGCTGAGGTCGCGACCTTCGCCGGGTCCCGCCAGTGCAGCAGGAACGTCGCCTCTCCGGTATCACGGTTTCGGCGCAGCGTGAGCGTCTCGATGGCCGGGATGATGTAGCGCCGTTCCATGTCGAACGGGTCCCCGATGAGCCCCCGCAACGGCAGCTCACTCCAGTCGAGCTTCTTGCTCGCTCGCTCCGCGGCAATCGCCATCTCGTGCGCGATCGCCTCAGCGAGGTCGAGCTTGTCGAAGTAGGCCGCGAGCCCGAACGTCATCCGCGGATCGTCGCGTAGGTCGACGTCGAGCAGGCGGTAGCTGGTGCGGTTCTCGAACAGCTTCGGCGGGTCGAGGTAGCGCACGGCAGAGGTGTAGCGCGGGAACGACTTCCCCGGTGCCCTCAGCGGCAGCGTGGCCGCTGCCTCCGGCTCACTGCCGGTGATGCTGACCGGGGGCGGGTTGTCGCTCCATTCCAGGCGGATGTCGTCGAGCGGGATCGGCCGCTCCGGCGTCCACTGCGGCAGCGCCAGGAACGTCAGGTCCCCGACCCGCACATCGGGTTGGTAGAGGTCGGCGGCCCGCTGGGCCAGCTCCCGGCGGGACCGGTTGAGCGCACGGCGCGTCCGGCGCCACTTCTCCTGGCTCACCGCGACCGGGTCGACGTCGCCGACCAACCGCGAGTCCGACGGCTCGGCCACGGGCCGCAGCAGCTCGTCCGACAGTCCGAGACGGGCCGGCGAGATGTTGAGCTGCTGGGCGATGCGCAACAGCATCTCGATGTCGGTAACCCGGCGCTTGCCCGTCTCGATCTTGGAAACGTAGGACTGATCCAGGTGCAGCAGTTGGGCCAGGTCGGCCTGGTTGATCTTGTTGGCGCGGCGGTACTCGCGCAGGACTTCGCCGAGCAGGTCGGTGTTCAGTTCCAGCTCCGATGACGCGGGGGACGACAGCCACGGCTCGTCTGGCACGAGAATTCTCCGCCTTCCTCTCGGGCGCCGGCCCCGCGGACGCGGGCTCCGACCAGTGCTTATGCCTGGTAGTCCTAGCAGGTCACGGGGTAGGTCAGAGGGTCCTTGGACTCATGTGTCCGGAGACTCGATTCTCGGTTCATGGCACCGAGACGAGCACTACGAACCCGAGTCCGAACCAGACGCCGGCGCCCGGTCGAGCATCTCGCCGATGGTCCGCTCGACGTCGTTGAGCGTGGCCTTCGCCCGGCGGACCTGGTCCCGCAGCGCGGCGAGTTCGAGCCGGCCCGCCGCGGTGGTCCGGGTCGCCCCGGCCGGCTCGTCGGCGACGAACGCGCCGCTGCTGGGTCGCACAACGGCCCGGCCGGACGCTACGAGGAGCCGGACAGCCGCCTGTGCGGTGTTCACGGCGATGTCGTGGTCGGTCGCGATCTGCCGGTAGGAGGGCAGCCGCTCCCCCGGCCCGTAGGTGCCGGCGTCGATGTCACGGGCGAGCAGCTCGGCGACGCGATGGCTCGCGTGGCGCGGCTCGGCGTCGTCGGGCTCGGAGTCGGGCGCAGCCATGCCGGTGAGGCTACTCGCCGTCTCAAGACGGCGGTTGACGTTGCGACAGTCGAGCCTTACCGTCGCAATCACAGCAACCGTATTAAGACGGATCGGAGCGTCATGCACACGGACCGACACGACACCGCCGAGCTGGACGACTGCACCGTGCCCCTGGCCGACGAGCAGCGTGATGCGCTGCACGAGTTCTGGGACCGCGTCATCGCCGAGGAGTGGGGCCCGGCCCCGATCCCGCGACCGGCCCCGGTGGACGGGGCGTTGGTGGAGCTGGCCGAGCGCCGGCGCCGGCGCAGCACCCGCCGGGCCATGACCCGGATGACCCGCGCAGCGCAGGTCACCGCGCCCGCACCGAGCTACGGAGGTGAGGCAGCGTGATCGCGCTGCGGGTCACCGTCGGCTGCGACGACTGCGCGATGGCCCTGGCCGGTACCGACCAGGTGCGGACGACGACCGACGGACTGGCGGCGGCCCGCGCCGCCGGCTGGGTGGTTCGGCTGTCCGGCCGGCTGCTGTGCCCGGCATGTGCCGACCCGGCGCTGTGCCGGTTGCTCGGTCACGACTTCGGCCCCGCCCCGGTGTGGCGGGCGTGCGCCTGCGACGGCTCTCTGTGGGAGCACTCGACCTGCGAGCCGTGGCAGGACCCAACCTCGTGGGAGGGCTGCGGGTGGGAGTGGCGGACGTGCCGGCGATGCGACCACGTCGACGACCGGCACGTGACCCAGGCCGACGAGGCATCGCGACGAGCCGAGGAGCGCGCGGCCGACGCCTACGTCGCCGCGATCGAACGTGGCGAGCTGCGCCCGCAGCCGGCACGCCGCAACGGGAACCGCAGTGAGCACCAGCCCGGCGACGGGATCTTGGCGGATGTAGCCGCCGGGCTGGCTCTCCCCCACCAGCAGAACGCACGTGAGGAGACCGCGATGGTAGAGCCGCACGGGCCCCGGCCCGCCACCCCGGCCGGGGGTGAGCAGCGGTGAACGGGCAGACGATCGCCGTCGCGCTCGGCGTCCTGGCCGGGCTGGTCCTGATGTGGTCGTGGGCGGCCGGCGCACGCGCCGGGCGCAAGGTGCAGAAGTCGATCCACCACGCCGGCCGCACCGGCAACAACGCCGCCCGAATCCTGACCACCGCTGCAGTGGTGGTCGGGGTGCAGTGGGCGGTCGTGAAGCTCTCGGCCGACCCGATCGCCTGGGTCATCGTGCTCGGCGTCCCAGCGCTGATCGCCGGGGTGACCGTGGCTCGGATGCTCGCCGGCCCGGACGACGTCGTCCGCGTCTCGTCGCGGGGTGTCCGGTGAGCGCCGCGGTGGAGCGCCTCGCCGAGCAGGCCGCGGATGCGGCTCGGGTGCGGGCCCTGACCACCGATCCGGACGTGATCGCGCTGCGGGTCGAGCGGGTGCGTACGCAGGTGGACGGGCTGCTGTGGGCCGGCATCGTGCTCGGTCTGGCGTTCACGATGGTCAACGTCCAGAGCTTCGCCGCTGCCGGCGCCCCGATGTGGTCGGCCGCGTGGTGGGTCGCGTGGCTGCTGGACCCGATGGTGTCGCTGGTGCTGCTCGCGGTGCTGCGCGCCGAGCAGGTCACCGCCCGCTACCAGGTCGCGTTGCCGACCTGGGCGCGGCGGACGAAGTGGCTGACCTTCGCCGCCACCTACGTCATGAACACCTGGACCTCGTGGGGCCTGGGCGACGCACCGTTCTCCGCTGCCAGGGTGGTGCTGCACTCGGTGCCGCCGCTGGTGGTGTTCGCGACCGCCGAGACCGGCCCGGTCCTGCGTGACCGGCTCACCGAGGCGGTGCACCGCGCGGTGGCCGCCGGGCCGGCGCCGGCCGCCGAGCAGACTCCGGTAGTTCACGACCCGGTCGAGCCCGACGTTCACGAGCCGGCCGCCGAGCCCGCTCCGCGAATCGCGGCGGCACCGGTCCGGGCACCGCGTGGCGGTGGCCGACGGAAGGCGGCGGCCCGGCCGCGTCGGCTGCTGGCCGACTACGTCCGTGCCGCGTCCGAAGCGCTCGACAGCGCCCGGGACGCCGGCGAGCAGGTCGACGTCACGCCGGCGTGGTGCCGGCAGGTGACGGGCTGCTCGGCCGGCACCAGCGTCAAGGTCGCTGCCGCCCTGCGCGCTGCGCCCGCCTCGATCGACTCCGCTCGTTCCCGCGACAGCCGGCCGGTGGCCGGCGAGGAGGTGGCTGCGTGATGACCGACCACCCGCACACCCCGAACCCCGACCAGCAGACCCCGGCGACCGTTCACGAGCCCGCGCCCGACACCGTTCACGACGGGACCGGCGCCCGGGTGCTGAACTTCCGCCCGCGTTCGGCCGACCCTGTCGAGCGCTCCTACCGCCCGACGGTGGTCGACGGCGAGATCGTCGACGACACCGATGTCCAGCACGTGGCGGTGGACCCGCCAACCGGGGCGGACGTGGCACTGCCGTGGCGCCGTGAGGTGTCCCGCCGCCCGGTCGTGGAACCGTGGCTGCGCAGCCGGGAGGACATCGCGGCCGCCGCCCGCTGGGCCGCCGGATGGGCGTGGCACTCCACCGGGTTCCACACCGTCCGAGTGCCCCTCTACGCCGCCCGCCTCACGGCCCGCGCCCCGCGGGGCGCGGTGACCGCGGTCGCCGGCGCCGCTCGGTGGGCCGGCGACGCCGAGTCCCGACCGTTGCGGGAGCAGGCCATCCGCTCCGGTGAGCCGGACCAGTACCTGCGTCTGACCGCTGCGCGCGCCGAGCGGATCACGGTCCGGCGACGGCTGCTCGCCGCCGCGGTGCTCGGCGGGGCCGGTGCCCTGGTGGCGCTGTGGACCTTCGCGCCGCCGTGGCTGCTCGCCGTCCTGCTGGTCGCCGGGGTGTTGGTGCTCGGCTGGGTCGGGTCGCCGGCCGACAAGCCGGTCACCGGGCGGTCGGTGGTCACCCATCGGCCGACGCGGCTCACCTCGGAGGTGGTCGTGCGGGCCCTGGGCGCGCTCGGTCTGGGCGAGATGAACAAGGCGCTCGCGAAGGGGCCCAACGGGATCACGTTCCCCGCACCGATCACCCGTGACGGGCCGGGCTGGCGCGCGGACGTCGACCTGCCGTTCGGGGTGACGGTGACCGACATCGTCGAGCGTCGTGATCGGCTCGCGTCCGGCCTGCGTCGCCCGCTGGGCTGCGTGTGGCCCGAGCCCGCGCACGACGCCCACGCCGGCCGTCTCGTGCTGTGGGTCGGCGACCAGGACATGAGCCAGGCCAAGCCGCGCCCGTGGCCGCTCGCCGCGCACGGCGAGGTGGACCTGTTCAAGCCGGTGCCGTTCGGTGCCGACCAGCGCGGCCGGTCGGTGTCGCTGCTGCTGATGTTCTCGAACGTCCTGATCGGGGCGATGCCGCGGGTGGGGAAGACATTCGCGCTGCGGGTGCTGCTGCTGGCCTGCGCTCTGGACCCGACAGCTCAGCTGCGGATCTTCGAGTTGAAGGGCACCGGGGACCTGTCGCCGATGGAAGGGTGCGCGCACCGCTATGCCTCCGGCGCTGACGACGCCACGCTGGAACTGGCGATGGAGTCGCTGCGCGAGCTGTACGCCGAGCTCAACACCCGGGCCAAGCGCATCCGGGAGCTCCCGCGGGAGCTGTGCCCGGAAAACAAGGTCACCCCGCAGATCTCCGGGCGCCGTGACCTGGGCCTGTTCCCGATCGTCCTGGCGGTCGACGAGTGCCAGGAGCTGTTCTCCCACCCCGACTTCAAGGACGAGGCCGACCGGCTCGCGACCGGCATCATCAAGCGCGGCCCGGCGATGGGGATCATCCTCATCCTCGCCACGCAGCGCCCGGACGCGAAGTCGCTGCCCACCGGGGTCAGCGCGAACGTCGGCACCCGGTTCTGCCTGCGGGTGATGGGCCAGACCGAGAACGACATGGTGCTCGGCACCAGCGCCTACAAGAACGGCATCCGGGCGACCACGTTCACCGCGAAGGACAAGGGCATCGGCTACCTCGTCGGCGCCGCCGACGAGCCGCAGATCGTGCGCTCGGCCTACATCGACGCACCCGCCGCGGAGACCATCGCCGCGCGCGCCCGCGCACTGCGGGAGGCCGCCGGCACCCTGTCCGGCCACGCCGTCGGCGAGACGGTCGAGGTGACCGGCGGGCCGTCGCGGTCCGCGCTCGGTGACGTGGCCGCGGTGTTCGCCCCCGGCGAGGACCGGCTGTGGTCCGACGTCATCGCCGCCCGGCTGGTCGATCAGTGGCCGACCACCTACGCCGGCACCACTCCGGCGACGCTCGCCGCCGCCCTGCGCCCGTACGGGGTCGAGCCCAAGCAGGTGTGGGGCACCGACCCGCAGACCGGCGACGGACGCAACCGGCGCGGCTATCACCGCGACGCCATCACGACCGCGTGGGAGACCGCAGAACGGCGGCGCCGCACCGGCACCGACGGTGACACCGAGTAGCCAGACGAGAGGGCGCGGCGGCGGGTGCGACTAGCAGTGAGCCCCGCTAGGTCTAGCACCCGTCGCTAGCGCGCCACACCACATCTGATCAGCCCGCTAGCAACCTAGCGCCACCAGGGCGAACACACCCGGAAATCCCTCCACACAGCATCCACACGGGTGCTGCGGCGCTAGACCCATGCCGAAATCAGGAGCCCGAATGTCGACACAGAGTGACCGTTCCGGCAGTCCCACAGACCGTGCTCGTCTCGCCGGCTGGCTCGACCTCGCCGCCCGCGGCTGGCACCTCTTCCCGGTCCTACCCGGCCGCAAGCAGCCCGCCATTCCGGCGTGGGAGTCCCGCGCCACCACTCGCCCGGAGACCATCGTGGACTACTTCACCTCCCACCCCGACCACAACGCCGGCATCGCCTGCGGCCCCTCCCGGCTCCTGGTCGTCGACTGCGACACCCCCAAGCCGACCGACCCCGACCAGAGCCGCGACGGCGTCGCCGTGCTCGCCGGCCTCGCCGCCGGCCGGGGCGGGCTGCCCGACACCTGGACCGTCGCCACACCGTCCGGCGGCCGACACCTGTACTTCCGGGCCCCCGCGGTCCGGCTCGGCAACACCGCCCGCACGCTCGGACCGATGCTCGACAGTCGCGGGCACGGCGGGCAGGTGCTCGCCCCCGGCAGCCGGCTCCCGAACGGCTCCTACGAACTGCTCGACGACACCGACCCGCCCCCTCTGCCGGGGTGGTTGGTCTGGCACCTGTCCGTTCGCCCCGCCACGGCCAACTCAGCGCCGTCTGAGCGGCCCACCACCACGCCACGCGACGCCGGGGCCTACGTGTCGGCGGTCGTGCGGGCCGAGCTGCAGCGCATTGCTCAGGCCGGGCGCGGGGACCACAACGCCGCGGTGTTCACCGCTGCCCGCGCCCTCGGGCAGCTCGTCGGGGCCGGGGTGCTCGACCGCGACCAGGCCGCCGCGGACCTGACCGCTGCGGCCGGGCACATCGTCGACGGGCCGTGCGACTGCACCGCCGGCGACATCGCCGCCACGATCGCGTCCGGACTCGGCTACGGCGCCCGCCGGCCCCGTCGGCTGCCCACCCTGTCGAGCACTCGCTCCCACGGCGAGGGGCGGCGATCGGCATGAGCACCACACCCGCCGGCCTGCGCGCCGTCCCGGACCTGCCCGCAATCGCGCCGTCCGAGCTGCTCGACCAGGTCGCCGCGTTCGTCTCCCGGTTCTCGGTGTTCCCCGACCGGCACACCGCCCCGATGCTGGCGCTCTGGTACGCCCACACCCACGCCGTCCAGCACTTCTACACGACCCCGCGCCTCATCCTCGACAGCGCCGAACCCGGCTCCGGCAAGACCCGCGTCCTCGAAGTAGCGCAGTACCTCGTCCGCAAGCCCGAGATGACCATCTCGATCACCACCGCAGCCATCTTCCGGATGCTCTGCGACGGCCCGGTCACGCTGCTGTTCGACGAGATCGACGCCGTGTTCTCACCCAAGGGCGGCGGGAACAACGAGGACCTGCGCGGGCTGCTCAACTCCGGCTACAAGCGCTCGGCCACCGTGTCCCGCTGCGTCGGCGACGCCTCCCGGATGAAGGTCGAGCGATTCCCGGTCTTCGCCCCGGTCGCGCTGGCCGGGATCGCCGGGGCGATGCCCGCCACGATCACCACCCGCGCGATCACCGTGCACATGCGCCGCCGTGCCCCGCACGAACGCGCCGAGGCGTTCCGCGAGCGTCGGGTCGAGAACGAGGCGACGCCGCTGCGCGAGCAGCTCGCCGCGTGGCTCGACAGGGTCGGGGAGGACGAGCTGGTCGGGGCAGAGCCGGTCATGCCCGAGCAGGTCACCGACCGCGCCGCCGAGGTCTGGGAGCCCCTGCTCGCCATCGCCGATCTCGCCGGTGGGCACTGGCCCGACACCGCCCGCGCCGCCGCTGTGCACTTCGTCGGGCAGGCCACCGAGACCGGCACGTCGGTCGGGACGCGGCTGCTCGCCGACCTGCGCGCTCTGTTCACCGCGCACGAGGCCGAGCGGATGGCGACCAGCGACATCATCGGCCGGCTCTGCGCCGACGAGGAAGCCGGCTGGGCCGACCTCGACGGCCGCCCCCTCGACGCCCGACGCCTCGCCCGCGAGCTGGCCCGCTACGGCGTCCGCCCCGGCCCGCTGCGCATCGGCGGACACGTCACCAAGGGCTACCACGTCGACGGCGCACTCTTCGACGCCTTCGCCCGCTACCTGCCACCCGCCACCGAAGCCACCCCGGCAGGTGCGGTTACCGCGGTTACGCCGGTTACGGCGCAGGTCAGAGGCGTAACCGATCCCGACCGCGTAACCGCACCGACGGTTACGCCCCCTGTCGAGCCCTCACCCGACGACCCGCCCGAGCAGACACCCGTAACCGACGCTGCGGTTACGCCCCGCTCGTCGGTTACGCCTCTGACCAGGCACGTAACCGCTGTAACCGACGTAACCGCTACCAGTGGAGGTGCCCGATGACCGACGACCGCACCGCGCAGATCGGGCAGCTCCTCGCGCAGCTCGCCACCCTCATGGCCGACCAGCCGGCGCCTCGCGAGCCCGAGCCCGCACACCGGCCGGCACGGGTCCTCTTCACCGTCGAGGAGGCCGCGGAACAGCTCGGCATCGGGAAGACGACCGCGTACGCCTACGTCCGCACCGGCGAGCTGGAATCCGTCCTCATCGGACGACTCCGACGCATCCATGCCGACGCCATCGCCGGTTTCGCCGCCCGGCTCGTCGCCAAGCACCGAGCCGCCTGAGAGGACCGGACATGACCCGCGAGAAGCGCACCCGAAACGCCAACGGCCGGTCCAGCATCTTCGAGGGCTCCGATGGCTCGTGGCACGGCTACGTGACCGTCGGCACCAAGGACAACGGCCGCCCCGACCGCCGCCACGTCCGAGCCAAGACCAAGGCAGAGGTGACCAAGAAGGTCCGGAAGCTCGAACGAGACCGCGACGAGGGCAAGGTCCGGAAGGCGGGCCAGACCTGGACCGTCGAGCAGTGGCTCCGGCACTGGCTGGACACCATCGTTGCGCCGCCGGCGATCACGGAGAACGCCCACATCGCCTACGACGTCGCAGTCCGTGTCCACCTGATCCCCGGCATCGGCGCCCACCGGATCGACCGCCTCGAACCCGAGCACTTGGAACGGCTCTACCGCAAGATGGTCGCTGCCGGGGCGAAGCCCGGTCGGGCTCACCAGGTCCACCGGACGATCCGAGCCGCGCTTAACGAGGCGCTGCGGCGCAAGCACATCACCGAGAACCCCGCCTCGCTTGCTCGCGCGCCGCAGCCGGACGAGGAGGAGGTCGAGCCGTGCACCGTCGAGGAAGTACAGCGAATCCTCGACGCAGCGAACAAGGGCCGAAACGCAGCGCGCTGGGCTGTGGCCCTCGCCCTCGGGCTGCGGCAGGGCGAGGCTCTCGGACTCAAGTGGTCCGATGTCGATCTGGACGCCGGAACGCTAGTGGTGATGCGGAGTCGCCTGAGGCCGAAGTGGGCCCACGGCTGCACGACACCGTGCGGGCGCAAGTTCGGCGGGCACTGCCCCGACCGCGTGGCTCTTAGGCCAGAGACGGCGAAGACGAAGTCCCGCGCCGGCCGACGCGGGATGGGGCTTCCCGATCCGTTGGTGGAGCTGCTGCGTCTTCACCGGAAGCACCAAGATGAGGAGCGAGCCGCCGCCTGCGACCTGTGGGAGGACACCGGATATGTCTTCACCACACCCACTGGACAACCGTTGAATCCGCGGACCGACTACACAAATTGGAAGGTGCTGCTGGACAGGGCAGAGGTCCCGGAAAGGCGCCTACATGACGCGCGACACACCGCGGCGACAGTCCTGCTACTACTCGGCGTTACGGAGCGAACAGTCATGGCGGTGATGGGTTGGTCAAGCACTGCGATGGCAGCTCGATACCAACACGTTGTCGCAGCAGTTCGGCGTGACGTAGCGATACAGGTGGGCGGGCTCTTATGGAAGCCATAAGCCCGTGATGTGGCGCCGGCGGCAGACTCTGTCGCCGGCGCCGCGCTAGATCAGACGCTTCGCTCGATCGTCAATAAGGCCCCATGCAGCATTTGTCATCAACATGCCGGCCAGCGCCATAGTGACCAGATTCGAATCCGACGCAGTCACTCTCAGATCCAGGACACCCGCAGCCACCTCACCGATCTGCTCTTGTTCTAGCACCGACAGGGTCGCCCAGGGCTTCGCGTGAGCCATACCGCTGCATGAACGCCAGCAGAAAAGGGCCATATCCCCGGTCAGGTCCGGATTAGCCTCGCCCGCAATTTGAACGATGGTCGAGTACGCGACCGGACGGGCCGCGATCGTAGCGATTGCATCCTGCGAGAGGCCCGCTTCCCTGCCTACCTCTTGCAGCTTTGCCTTTCTAGACGCTAGATCGTCTGGCGCTCCGCCTGTCACGTTGTGAAAGTCTTGAGCATCTCCCCATTGCAGTCGAAGTCGCCGCAGCACTCGCTCTTGGCGACCAGCCGGCGCGAGGAGCCACAGAGGGACGGACGCGTTCTCTATCGCAGCACGGAGGATCGTGAAGGATGCGTACGGATGCACTGCCTGCGCGCCCCGAACCAAGCTCTGCAACGCGTTGAGATGGTCCACCGCGCTAGCCATAGCCAGGTGCGCAGAGTGGGACATCTGGTACGGATCAGTAGCGGCATCATCTCCAGCAAGACTGCTGCCGGCCTCAGGTCGCGTGGCTACATCAGATACCCGGCGTTGCCAAAGCTCGACGACAGCGAAGATCTCACCGAGTCGGCGCTTCGTCTCATCATCAAGTTCGTGCATGCCGTTCTCCGATCGTGCAACTGCACACTGCCGCCTGCGCCGCCCGAGCCCCAGCCAGCCCTGCGCTCCACCGGAGCATCCCACCCAGCCAACTCGGGCCTCTGGCTCCTGCGAAGCGCAACCACAACTGCAACCAACGACAGAGGGCCGGACCCCCGACTCGGGGATCCGACCCTCTGACCAGCGGTAGCGGTGGGATTTGAACCCACGGAGGCGTGAACCTCACGCGCTTTCGAGGCGCGCTCCTTCGGCCGCTCGGACACGCTACCGCCGACAAGGTTACAAGAAGCTCAGTCGCGGTCGGTGCACGGGGTCCGGCCGAAGAACTCGCGCATCAGCGCGGCCGCCTCACCTGCGCGGACCCCGCCGACGACCTCGGGCCGGTGCGCGAGCCGCCGGTCGCGCAGCACGTCCCAGAGCGAGCCCGCGGCACCGGTCTTGGGCTCCCACGCCCCGAACACGACGCGCTCGACCCGGGCCAGCCCGATCGCGCCGGCGCACATCGTGCACGGTTCGACGGTCACGGCGAGGGTCGTCCCGGTCAGCCGCCACTCCCCCACGACGGCCGCGGCGGCGCGCAGGGCGAGCACCTCGGCGTGCGCGGTCGGGTCGCCGGTGGCCTCGCGGGCGTTGCAGGCCGCGGCGAGCTCGGTGCCGTCGGCGGCGAACACGACCGCGCCGATCGGGAGGTCCCCGGTTGCCGCGGCATCGCGCGCCACGTCGAGGGCACGGCCCAGCGCGAGCCGATCGGCCGGGCGGAACAACTCAGGAGCCGACGAGCTCGTCCAGCGCGGCGGCGAACCCGCAGCGGCGGGCGATGGTGTCCAGCTGCTCGTCGGGGTACAGCTCGAGGTCGGAGACGAGGATCTCCAGCTCGTCGGCGGGCAGGCCGAGGTCGGCCAGGATGCCGAGGTCGCCCTCCGGCCAGGCGTCGTCGAGGGCGTCGTCGTCCGGGGGGAGCTCGACGCGGAGCAGGTCGAGCACGTCCGCGGCGATGTCGTAGTCCAGCGCGGCGACGGCGTCGGAGATCAGCAGCCGCACCCCGCCCGCGGACGGGCGGAGGAGGACGAAGAACTCGTCGTCGACGTCGAGGAGGCCGAGCACCGCGCCGGTGGAGCGCTGCGCGCGCAGCGCGGTGATCGCCGCGTCGAGGTCCACGAGCGCTTCGGAGTCCAGCCGGACACAGCGCCAACGGCCCTCCTCCCGGATCGCGGCGACCGCGAATCCGGGCAGGGCGGCGCCCCGGGTGTCCGGGGCTGCCTCGACGCTCTGTGTGGCCACGCGTCAACGGTACGTCGCTCCGGGGTTGTGAGTCACGCCACGACCAGGTACGCGTGGTCACACCGGGCCCGCGGGCGCCGGACGGGCTCCGGTCAGCGACGATCGGTCCATGCCCATCACGCCCGCCTCGGTCGCGGGGCTCCCCGGCGGCCTGCTCGAGGCCGCTCGTGTCCTGCAGCCGCGGACGGTCGCGCTGCGCCGGGCGCTGCACCGGGCACCGGAGCTCGGACTGCACCTGCCCCGCACCCGGGACGCGGTCCTGCGGGCCCTCGTCGGGCTGCCGCTGCGGATCCGCACGGGCGGGTCCTGCACCTCGGTGACCGCCGTCCTCGACGGCGACCGTCCCGGGCCGACGGTGCTCCTGCGGGGTGACATGGACGCGCTGCCGCTGCCCGAGGACAGCGGACTGGACTTCGCCTCGGCCACCGACGGCGTCATGCACGCCTGCGGGCACGACACCCACACCGCCATGCTCGCCTCGGCCGCGCGGCTGCTCGCGGACCGGCGGGACCGGACCGCCGGCCGGGTGGTGTTCATGTTTTAGCCGGGCGAGGAGGGGTTCCACGGCGCCCGGCACATGATCGACGAGGGCGTACTCGACGAGGACCCCGAGCTGGCCTACGCCCTGCACATCACCTCGACGGTGCCGACGGGGCAGCTCCACCACCGGCCGGGCCCGATCATGGCGGCCGCGGACGTGCTGCGGGTCCGGGTGACCGGCCGCGGCGGGCACGCCTCGGCCCCGCAGGACGCCTGCGACCCGGTCCCCGCCGCCGCGGCGATGGTCGGCGGCCTGCAGACGCTGCTGACCCGCCGGGTCGGGCCGCAGGAGTCCGCGGTCCTCACGGTGTCCCGGATCGAGGCGGGCACCACCGACAACGTCATCCCGGAGACCGCGGAGCTGACCGGGACACTGCGGACGTTGTCGCAGCCGGTGCGCACGCTGCTGCACCGGGCGGTCACCGAGCACTGCCGGCACACCGCGCTGGCCTACGGCTGCACGGCCGAGGCCGAGATCGTCCCGGGCTACCCCGTCACCCGCAACGACGACCGCGCGACCGCCGGGCTGGTCCGCGTCGCGGAGAAGGTGCTCGGCCGCGGCGCCTGCGTGGCGATGCCGGACCCGCTGATGGGGGCGGAGGACTTCTCCTACGTGCTGGACCGGGTGCCGGGCTCGCTGGCGTTCCTGGGGGCGCGGCCGCCGTCGGTCGACCCGGCCCTCGCCCCGCCGAACCACTCGAACCGGGTGGTGTTCGACGAGGCCGCGTTCCCGGCGGGGGTCGCCGTGTACGCGGGACTCGCCCTGGCCGCGACCGGCTGAGCCCCGCCCGGTACGCGACGGCGCCGCACCCCCTCGTGGGATGCGGCGCCGGGAGCGCGGACGCTCAGACGGTCTCCTCGACCTGCTCGGCCGGGGCCACGCGGCCGTAGCCCTTCCAGGTGCGCTGGGCGTAGGCGGCCAGCGCGGAGGTGACCGCCAGGCCCACCCCCGTGCTCGCGATGATCGACAGGAAGACGGCGTTCGACACAGCCATGACGGCTCCTCCTCACACGGGCACGCGCCGGGTCCGGTGACCGGGTCCGGATGACCCGGGCGGAGTCGCGACGCTTGCGAGTCCCACGGGCGCTGCCTGCGCCCGCCGACCACGGTCCCACGTCGGAAAAGCGCTGTCCCGCCTGCGGAAGTACCGATTCGAATGACTCCGCTCACAGACATGTCGGTGCCTCATCCGGCATGGGGGGCGACGTCTCGTTAACGTCGAGGAGAACTGTTTGACGAAACGGACAGAACGCCACGGATCGACAGTTTCCCGACGAAAGCTTCATCCGTGGCGTGCACTGTCGCCAGGGGGAACGCGTGGACGACACAGCAGAAGGGGCGGTCGACGGCGTCACCGTCACCGATCCCGCGACCATGCGGCGCGCTGTTGCGGCGGCCGCGGTCGGCAATATCACCGAATGGTTCGACTTCGGTGTCTACGGTTATCTGGCCACGACCATCGAGGCCGAATTCTTCCCACCCGGGCCGCTGTCCCAGGTGGCGGTGTTCGCGACGTTCGCGATCGCGTTCTTCTTCCGTCCGCTGGGCGGGCTGTTCTTCGGTCCGCTGGGCGACCGCATCGGCCGGACCAAGGTCCTGTCGATCACGGTCATCCTGATGGCGCTGGGCACGTTCCTGATCGGGCTCATCCCGTCGTACGCCTCGATCGGGCTGGCCGCGCCGATCCTGCTCGTCGCCGCCCGCGTCCTGCAGGGCTTCTCCACCGGCGGTGAGTACGCCGGCGCCATGACCTTCATCGCCGAGTACGCCCCCGACCGTCGTCGCGGGTACTTCGGCAGCTTCCTGGAGCTCGGCACGTTCGTCGGCTACGCACTCGGCGCCACCATCGCCTCGGTGCTGCCGCTGGTCCTCAGCGCCGAGTCCATGTCGAGCTGGGGCTGGCGGATCCCGTTCTTCGTCGCGCTGCCGCTGGGCATCGTCGGGGTGTACCTGCGGGTCAAGCTGGAGGAGACCCCGGCCTTCCAGACCCTGCTCTCGGAGTCCGAGGAGCGCGAGGGCACCCAGGTGAAGGACGGCCTCAAGCTGATCTTCACGAAGTACCTGCCGACCTTCGTCATGGTCGGTGGCGTCGTCGTCGCCTGGAACGTCACGAACTACATGCTGACCAGCTACATGCCGACCTATCTGGAGACCACGGTCGACCAGCACGGCGGCACCTCGATCGACTCCACGACGTCGTCGTGGCTGCAGATCGCGGTGCTGTGGCTGGCGGTGTTCATCATCCCGCTGCTCGGGCGGCTCTCCGACCGCACCGGGCGCAAGCCGATCATGTGGGTCGGCGCGGGCGGGCTGATCGTGCTCGGCATCCCGATGATCCTTCTGATGCAGGACGGGTCGGTGCCCGCGGTGTTCCTCGGCCTGCTGGTCATGGGGCTGCTGCTGATCTGCTTCTCGGCCACCGGGCCGTCGACGCTGCCGGCGCTGTTCCCGACACAGATCCGCTACGGCGGACTGTCGATCGCGTTCAACATCTTCGTGTCGGCGTTCGCCGGGACCGTGTCGCTGGTGATGTCGGCGCTCGTCCTGTCCACGGGCGACCTGCTGTGGCCCGGCTACTACCTGATCGCGGCGGGGGTCATCGGCGTCGTGACGCTGCTGTTCCTCCCCGAGACGGCGAACCGGCCGCTGCGGGACTCGCAGCCGTCGGCGGGGTCGGTGGACGAGGCGCGCGAGATCGCGGCGACGATGCACGCCGCGCGCTGACCACCGGTTGTCGGAGTCGGGGAGCGACGGCACGCTGAGCGCGTGCTGCCGCTCCCCGATCTGTTGCGGGCCCTCGACTCCGGGGAGCTCTCCCCCTCCGAGCACGTCGACGACGTGCTGTCCCGGCTCGTGTCCGACACCACGAACTGCGTGGTCGCCCTCGACGCCGACCGCGCCCGCGAGCGCGCCGCCGAGCTGACCGCGCTGTCCGCCGCGGGACGACGGCTGGGCCCGCTGCACGGCGTCGCCGTCGGGATCAAGGACCTGGTCGACGTCACCGGGCTGCCGACCCGGTGCGGCTCGCGGCTGCTGGCCGACGCCGCCCCCGCCACCGCCGACGCACCGGTGGTGACGATGCTGCGGGCCGCGGGGGCCGTGGTCGTCGCGAAGCTCCACACCCACGAGTTCGCCTACGGCCCCACCGGCGACGTCGCCGCCACCGGCGCGGCCCGCAACCCACACGACCCGGCCCGGATCACGGGCGGCTCGTCGTCCGGGTCCGCCGCGGCCGTCGCCGCCGGGCACCTCGCGCTGGCCGTCGGGACCGACACCGGGGCGAGCGTGCGGACTCCGGCCGCGCTGTGCGGCGTCGCCGGGCTGAAGCCGCGGCGCGGGGCCATCCCGGGCGAGCGGGTGTTCCCGCTGGCCGAGTCGTTCGACACGGTCGGGCTGCTGGCCGCCGACGCCGCCTCGCTCGCCGTCGCCCGCACCGCGCTCGGGGAGCCCGGCGCGTCGGCCGCGGCGGTGCTGCCCCGGATCGGCGTCGCCGACGACGACTGGTGGCGCCCGCACGACCCGGTGATCGCCGACGCCGTCCGGGCCGCGGCCGACGCGCTCACCGCGCTCGGCGCGCCCGTCGCCGCCCAGGACACCCCCGGCGTGGCCGAGCTCGCCGCCACCTACCCGGTGATCACCGGCGCGGAGGCCTACGCGACCCACCGGCGTTGGTTCGCCGAGCGCCGCGACGAGTACCAGCCCGCGACGGCCGCCCGGCTCGCCCCGCACGCCGAGGCGCCGGCGCACCTCTACGTCGACGCCCGGCGCGAGCGCCGCCGGGTCGGACGCGCCCTGCTCGACCGGCTCGGGGCCTCCTGCGACGTGCTGCTCTGCCCCACCACCCGGCTGCGGGCCACGCCGATCGGCGCGACCGAGCACGACGGGGTGCCGGTGCTGCCGTCGATGCTGCAGCTGACCTCGCCGTTCAACCTGCTCGACCGGCCCGTCGTCGCGCTACCGGTCCCGGTGCCGGGGCTGCCCGCGGGGGTGCAGCTGGTGGGGGTCACCGTCGGTGAGGACGTGCTGCTGGGGCTGGCGCGGGCGCTGGAGAGGGCGTTGCGGTGATCCTCCCGGTGGCGGTGGCACGCGGGGTCGCCGCGGGCGAGGTCGACCGCGTGTACCGCCGCTGGGCGCGGTCGCGGGTGGCCGTGGGCTCGACGCTGCGCACCGCCGCCGGGGTGGTCGAGGTCGTCGCCGTCGACGAGGTGGACCCGGACCGCATCACCGACGACGACGCCCGCGCCGCGGGCGAGCCCTCCGCCGACCGGGTGCGCCGCGCGTTCCGCGGAACGCGGTCCGACCCGGTGTTCCGCATCGGGCTGCGCTTCGCCGGGGCCGACCCGCGGGAGTCGCTGCGGGACGCGACCGGGGACCTCGACGACGTCGTCGCGGCCCTGGACCGGATGGACCGCCGGTCGCGCCGGGGGCCCTGGACCCGGCCGACGCTGCGGCTGGTCGCCGAGCTGCCCGGGGTACGGGCCGCCGAGCTCGCGGAGCGGGCCGGGCGGGACACCCCGGCGTTCAAGCGCGACGTCCGCGCGCTCAAGGAGCTGGGCCTGACCGAGAGCCTGGAGGTCGGCTACCGGCTCTCCCCCCGCGGGGCCGCGCTGCTCGCCGGACCATGATCACCGGTTGTGGAGTCCGGAGTGCGCTGTCCGTGCCTCTGCGCTCCACAACCGGTGATCACCGGGTCGGGCGGTGCGACGAGCGGAGTCCGCGCGGGGCCGGGAACCGCGGTCTCTACCCTCGTGACGCATGCGAGCGGTGTGTGTGCTGGGGACCGGACTGATCGGCGGGTCGCTGCTGCGGGCCGCGGCCCGCGCCGGGCGCGAGGTGTGGGGCACCGCCGCGTCCGAGCCGACCGCGGCCGCCGCCGTCGCCGACGGGTTCGACGTCACCACCGACACCGACGCCGCGCTGGCCCGGGCCGCCGAGGCCGACGCGCTGGTCGTCGTGTGCGTCCCGCTGACCGCGCTGGAGGCGGTGCTGCGCCGCGTCGACGCGGTCGCCCCCACCTGCCGGCTCACCGACGCGGTGAGCGTGAAGGTGTCGGTCGCCGACGCGGTCGCCCAGTTCGCACCGCGCACCCGGTTCGTCGGCGGGCACCCGATGGCCGGCACCGCCGAGTCCGGCTGGCCCGCCGGGTCCGCGGACCTGTTCACCGGCGCCGCCTGGGTGGTCGCCGCCGACGACGGCCTCGACGTCGAGGTGTGGCGCGACGTCGCGGAGCTGGCCTGGGACTGCGGGTCCCGGGTGGTGCCCGCGGCCGTCGACGAGCACGACGTCGCCGTCGCCCGGATCTCCCACCTCCCGCACCTGTTCGCCGCGGTGCTCGCCTCCGTCGGCGCCGGTGAGCAGGGCGACGACCTCGCCCTCGCCCTGTCCGCGAGCTCGTTCGCCGACGGCACCCGGGTGGCCGGGACCCGGCCCGAGCTGGTCCTGGCGATGTGCGAGGGCAACCGGGGCGCGCTGCTCGCCGCCGTCGACGACGCGCTGGGCAGGCTCGGCGCGATGCGCGGGGCGCTGGCCTCCACCGGTGGGCTGGCCGCGACCGTGCGCTCCGGGCACGAGGCGCGGATGCGGTGGGCCTCGACCCGCGAGCCGCTGGAGGTGCCGGTCGACCTCGGCGCACCGGACGTGTTCGCCGAGCTGCGCGAGCTCGGCCGCCGCGGCGACGTCGTCGAGCCGGTGAAGCGCTAGAGAGTCACCCGGGACGCGATGCCCGGGTAGTCGAGGACGAAGCCGTCGTCGTCGACGGTCATGTCGGCGGCGAACGAACCCGCGGCGAAGCCGACGACCGCTGGCGTGCCGGGCGACCCGGCCGTCACGGTGCGGTAGGTCTGCTCGGTGTTCTCGACGGTCAGTGTCGGGAGGTCGACGAACACCATCGGCAGCACGTGCTCGGCGGGCTCACGGTGCAGGGCGAGGCGCCGGACCGGGAGCGCGTTGAACACCGGGCTGAAGGCGAGGTCGACGTCACGGGCGCCGCCGAAGTGGCCGCGGCTGCCGCCGGAGCCGTCGTCGACCAGCCAGACGCCGTCGGTGCTGCGCGACAGCGTGAGCTGCTGCTCCCCCTCGGCGGTGGCGACGTCGACGGCGAGCCGCGACAGCGTCCCGTCGCCGGCGACGACGAGCCGGTAGGACGCGGTGAGCACCCCGCCCTCCCCGCCGCGGATGATCCGGCCGACGGCACGGAACCCACCGCCGTTGGTCGTGATGCGCGCCGACTCCATGCCCGCGGCGCCGTCGGTCTCGGGGTCGGACCGCCAGGTCAGCATGACCGCCACGCGCGTCACCTCCGGGTCGTCGATGTCGGGCACACCGAACCACATCGCCGCGCGGACCACGCGAACGGGTGATGATCAGGCGTCCTCAGCGGGGCTCCCGGCGGACGTCGGCGGCGTCGACGTCGTCGCGGATCCCGCGGAAGACCGGCTGCCGCAGCCGGCCGGCCGCCGTCCACCCGAGGTGGGCGACCTCGGCGACGACCGTCGGGGAACACCAGCGTGCGCCCGCGGCGTCGACCCGGGGCAGGACCTGTGCGAACGGCGACTCCGGTGCCCCGGTCAGCCGGGCGGTGAGCAGCTCCTGCACCGCCGCCCCGGCCAGCCCGGACCCGACCCGGCCGGCGAACTCCAGCCCGTCCGGCCCGGGGACACCGAGCAGCAGCGCCCCGATCCGCCCCGCAGCACCGGACCTCTCGGGTTTCCAGCCGCCCACCACACAGGACTGCGAGTGCCGGTGGGCGATCTTCACCCAGTCCGGGCTGCGCCGGCCCGGCCGGTACCGCGAGTCCTCCCTCTTGGCGACGACGCCCTCCAGCCCCCGCGACGCCGTCACCTCCAGCAGTGCGGCCCCGTCCGGGTAGAGCGGCGAGGTCTCGACGTGCGGGGTCGCGGACAGGTCGAGCCGTTCCAGGGTGGCCCGGCGCTCGGCCAGCGGGCGGTCGAGCAGCGGGACCCCGTAGAGGCGCAGCACGTCGAACACCATGAACGTGACCGGGCGGCCGCCTACGGGACCGTGGATCCGGTGGGCGAGCGCGGCGAAGCTGGGGACACCACCGTCGAGCAGCACCACCTCACCGTCGAGGAGCACGTCGGGGGCCAGGTCCACCAGACCGGCGAGCTCGGGGAAGTTCGCGGTGACATCGCGGCCGGAACGGGTACGCAGGCGCAGTGCCGGCTCACCACCGCCGTCGGTGACCTCGGCCAGCACGCGCATGCCGTCCCACTTGACCTCGAACGACCAGCCGGCCCCGGTCGGCAGGGGTCCGGGGGTGGCGAGCATGGGCTGCACACCGTCATGCTGTCACTTCGGACGGCACGCGAGGGGGGACCGTATGCGCGCGATCTGGAGCGGGGCCGTGTCCTTCGGGCTGGTCAGCGTGCCGATCAAGGTCTATTCGGCGACGTCCAACCACGACGTCCGGTTCCACCAGGTGCACGGTGAGGACGGCGGCCGCATCCGCTACAAGCGGACCTGCGAGGTGTGCGGCGAGGAGGTCACCTACGCCGACATCGTGAAGGGCTTCGAGACCCCCGACGGCGAGCTGATCACCCTCGACGACTCCGACCTCGCGTCGCTGCCCGTGAAGACGGGGCACGAGATCGACGTCATCGAGTTCGTGCCGAACGACCAGATCGACCCGATGCTGTTCGACAAGAGCTACTACCTCGAGCCGGAGACCAAGGCCGCCAAGCCCTACGCGCTGCTGCGCGAGGCACTCGAGGAGACCGACCGCACCGCCGTGGTGAAGGTGGCGCTGCGCCAGCGCGAGACCCTCGCGCTGCTACGGGTGCGCGGCAAGGCGATCGTGCTCCAGACCCTCATCTGGCAGGACGAGATCCGCGAGCCGGAGTTCGACATCCTCGACAACGAGGTCGACCTCAAGCCGCAGGAACTGAAGATGGCGTCGTCGCTGGTCGAGAGCATGGGCGCGGACTTCGACCCGTCGGAGTTCCACGACGAGTACCGCGACGCGATGGCCGACCTCATCGAGGCGAAGAAGTCCGACGGCGACGCCCGCCCGGCGCCCGCCGCGGAGGCCGCCGACGACGGCGGGGACTCGATGAGCGACCTCCTGTCGGCACTGCAGGCCAGTGTGGACGCGGCCCGGTCGACGAAGTCGGACTCCGGGTCGGGGTCCGGGCCGACGGAGAAGAAGACCCCGAACCGGCGATCGTCCTCCCGGACGAAGAAGACCGAGGAGAACGACGCCGAGACCGGCACCGACGACGCGAAGCCCGCGAAGCCGGCCACCACACGTCGGCGGTCGACGAAGAAGACCGCCTGACCGGCGCCCTCAGGGGCCGAAGCTGGACTCCGGCGGCGCCTGGTCGTTCTGCAGGGCGCCGAACAGCGCCTGGGCCCGGGTGCGGTCCCAGCGCAGGTTCGACCCGCCCGCGCTGCCGCCGATCGGGACGGTCGTCTGCACGCCGTCGCCGCCGGAGACGCCCTTCATCCCCCAGGCCAGGCCGGCGAGGTTCCAGATGTGGTCGGAGTCGTCGACGGTGATCGTGCCGGTCACCGCGGACGCCAGCGGGACCATCCGGAACGGGTTGATCAGCGTGAGCGGGCTGGTGGCCCTGCCCAGCAGCGCGGAGAGGAACTCGCGCTGGCGCTGGACGCGGTCGAAGTCCGAGCCGGGCGTCGCGCGGGTGCGGACGTAGCCGAGCGCGGTCGTCCCGTCCAGCTCCTGGCAGCCCGCCTGGATGTCGAGGCCCGCCTTCGGGTCGTCGATGGCGCGGGGGACGCACATGTCCACCCCGCCGACCGCGTCGACCGCGCCGACGAACCCGCCGAAGCCGACTTCGACGTAGTGGTCGATACGCAGGCCGGTCGCGGCCTCGACGGTCTCGACGAGCAGCTCCGGGCCGCCGAACGCGAACGCCGCGTTGACCTTGTTGCTGCCGTTCCCGGGGATCGGGAGGTACGAGTCGCGCGGGATGGAGACGAGCACGCTGCCGGAGCTGCCCGTGTGCAGCAGCATGATCGTGTCGGTGCGCTGGCCCGCCGCGTCGCCGGTGGCGAGGCGTTCCTCGTCCTCGGCGGAGAGTCCCTCGCGGCTGTCCGATCCCACGATCAGGTAGTTCGTCCCCGACGACGACGCCTGGGAGTCCGCGGGCAGCGCCTGCACCCGGGTCATGTTCTGGTCGAGGTAGACGCCGAACCCGACGAACGCGACCAGCAGCAGGATCAGCACGGCCTTCCAGCGCCCGCGGGTGGCACGACGGACGCGGCGCCAGTCCGGCATCGACGGGCCGCGGGTGACCCGGCCGTCGCGGGGGGCCTGCGACGCGGGATGCACCCCGGCCCCCGCTCCCCCGGCTCCGGAACCGGCAGGGCGCGGCATGACCGGACCACGGGGCGGCGCGGCGGCCCGGGTCGGTGGCGGCGCCCCGGCGGCCCGGCCGGGCGGCGGCTTGCGCAGCGGTCCGCGGCCCCCGCGCGACGGCGGGGCCCCGGGCGGCTGCTGCGGCGGGGACGGCGGCGGGAGCGGACGGCCCCCGTGTCCGGGCAGCGGGTTGCGGGGCTGGTTCGTCCAGCCGGGGCTGCCGGGCCGCGCGGGACGGCCGCCGCGCGGCGGCTCGCCCTGCGGCGGACGCCCGCCCGCGGGGGGCGGGCCGCGGAAGTCTCCGGCCATGCCTGTGCCACCCTCCGATCGGCCCGGATCCTGGGCATCCGCGGCCGACGATACTGCGCGCCGTCGTCACCGGGACGCCGGGCGAGAGGGTCACCCCGCCCACCTGCGGTGTTCCACCCGACCGGGTGCGCGGGGGATGATCGTCGACGATGGACCTCCCCCTGCACGAGGACGACCTGGACGCCGAGGGCGTGATCCGGGCGTCGGCGATCACCCCGCTCCGCCCGGACATGCCGGCCGCGGCGGTGCTGTGCTGGTTCCCCGAGGTCGTCGAGGACGTCGGGACCCGCTCCGAGACGGTGACCGTGCTGCGCAGCGAGCTCGGCCGCAGCCCGGTGTGGCGTACGACCGGGCCCGGCGGGACACCGGTCGCGGTGCTGCACCCCGGCGTCGGCGCGCCGCTGGCGGCGATGTTCCTGGAGCACCTCGCGGCGCTGGGCGTCCGCACCGTCGTCGGGGTCGGCGGGGCCGGGGCGCTGCGGCACGAGCTGACGCTGGGGCACGCCGTCGTCCTGGGCAGCGCGCTGCGCGACGAGGGCACGTCGTTCCACTATCAGCCGCCGTCGCGGACGATCGACGCCGACCCGGACGGCGTCGACGCGGTGGTCCGGGTGCTCGACGGCGCCGGGGTGCCGCACGTCGTCGGGCGGTGCTGGACCACCGACGCCGTGTTCCGGGAGACCCCGGCGCGGGTCGCGCGGCGCCGCGACGAGGGCTGCGCGGTGGTCGACATGGAGGCGTCCGCGCTGGTCGCGGCCGCGCGCCGGATCGGGGTCGGCTACGGCCAGGTGTTCCTCGCCGCGGACTCGCTCGCCGGGCCGGAGTGGGAGCACCGCGGCTGGACCAGTGCCCGCGAGGCCCGGGCGGGCCTGTTCGGCCTGGCGCTGGCCGCGGCCGAGACCTGGGACGGGAGCCGCGGCTCCGGGGCCGGACCGCGCGACGACCCGGCCGGCGCCGCGGACGGGGACGGGCGGTGGGCGGGCGGGACCGGTACGCCCTAGCGTCTGCGGGCATGCGCGTCCTCGTCACCGGCGGTGCCGGATTCATCGGGTCCCACGTCGCCGACCGCTTCGTCGCGGACGGCCACGAGGTCGTCCTGTTCGACGCGCTGCTGCCGCAGGCGCACGGCGGCGAGGCCCCGGAGCTGGACCACGAGCTGGTACGCGGCGACGTGCGCGACGCCGACACCCTGTCCCGGCTCCTGCCGGGGGTGGACGCGGTCTGCCACCAGGCCGCCATGGTCGGGCACGGTGTCTCCCCCGCCGACGCCCCCGACTACGCCTCCCACAACGACCTCGGCACCGCGGTGCTGCTGGCGCAGATGCACGCCGCGAAGGTGGACCGGCTCGTGCTGGCCGGGTCGATGGTCGTCTACGGGGAGGGCCGCTACGACTGCCCCGACCACGGCGTCGTCCGGCCCGGGCCGCGTGCGCTCGACGACATCGACGCCGGCCGCTACGAGCCCCGCTGCCCGGAGTGCGGCAAGGACCTCGAGTCCGGCCTCGTCCCGGAGTCCGCGCCGGTCGACCCGCGCAGCACCTACGCCGCCACCAAGCTCGCCCAGGAGCACCTCGCGAGCGCCTGGGCCCGCCAGACCGGCGGGACGGTGTGGTCGCTGCGCTACCACAACGTCTACGGCCCGCGGATGCCCCGCGACACCCCGTACGCGGGCGTCGCGTCGATCTTCCGGTCCTCGCTGGAGCGCGGTGAGGCGCCGCGGGTGATGGAGGACGGCCGGCAGCGCCGGGACTTCGTGCACGTCACCGACGTCGCGGCCGCCAACGCCGCCGCACTCGTCGCCGACCCGGAGCCGACCGGCTTCGGCGCCGCGAACGTCTGCTCCGGCGAGCCGCACACCATCGGCGACCTCGCCGCCGAGCTGGCCCGCGCGATGGACGGCCCCGAGCCCGAGATCGTCGGCGGCGCCCGGCCCGGCGACGTGCGCCACGTCGTCGCCGATCCGGCCTACGCGGCGGCCCGGCTGGGCTTCCGCGCCCGGACCACCTTCACCGACGGGGTGACGGCGTTCGCGACCGACCCGCTCCGTTCACCGATCACCACGAACCGCTGAGGGGCGCCGTTCGAACCTCCTGCGGGACCCTCCCGCATTCGGCGGGCGGTGGACCGGCGGAGAGGTGAAGATCGCGACGTGCACCCGGAGATCGTCCTGCCGTGCCTCGACGAGGCGGAGGCGCTGCCGTATGTCCTGAAGCGGATGCCCGACGACTGGCCGGTGATCGTCGTCGACAACGGGTCGACCGACGACACCGCGGCCGTCGCGCGCGGGCACGGGGCGCGGGTGGTCGTCGAACCGCGTCGCGGCTACGGCGCGGCCGTGCACGCCGGGCTGGAGGCGGCCAGCGGTGAGCTCGTGGCCTTCCTCGACGGCGACGGCTCCCTCGACGCCGACGTGCTGCCCGGCATGGCCGAGACCGTCGCGTCCGGCCGCGCCGACATCGCCGTCGGACGGCGGGTCCCCGACACGGTCGGTGTGTGGCCCTGGCACGCCCGCGCGGCGAACGCGGTGATCGCCGGGATGCTGCGGACCCGAGGGGTCCCGGTGCACGACATCGCCCCGATCCGGGTCGCACGCCGGCAGGCGCTGCTGGACCTGCGGATCGAGGACCGGGCGTTCGGCTACCCGCTGGAGCTGCTGCTGCGGGCGGGCCGGGCGGGCTGGCGGTTCGACGAGATCCCGGTCGCCTACTCCCGGCGTGCCGGCGGGCGGTCCAAGGTCTCCGGCTCGGTCAAGGGCACCGTCCGGGCCGGGCGCGACATGATCCGGCTGCTGCGATGACCGGCCCCGTCACCACCGTCGTCCTCGCGAAGGCACCCGAGCCGGGCCGGGTCAAGACGAGGCTGTGCCCGCCCGCGACGCCCGAGCTCGCCGCGGCGATCGCCTCGGCGGCGCTGCTCGACACCCTCGACGCCGCCGCCGGGGTGGCCGGGGACACCGTCGTCGCGCTGACCGGGGACCGGGCCGCCGCCGTCGGCGCGGCCGATCTGGCCGCCGCGCTGGACGGGCTCGCCGTCGTCGCGCAGCGCGGGGAGGGGCTGGCCGCGCGGATCGCCGCCGCGCACGCCGACGCCGCCGCGCTGCACCCGGGCCGCCCGACCCTGCAGGTCGGGATGGACACCCCGCAGGCCACGGCCGAGCTGCTGTCCCACTGTGCGGAGCGACTCGCCGAACCGGGGGTGGACGCCGTCCTCGGCCCCGCGACCGACGGCGGCTGGTGGGTGCTGGGCCTGCGCGACCCGCTCGCCGCCACCGCGCTGCACGGCGTGCCGATGTCGACCGCCGAGACCGGCGACCGGACCCTGGACGCGCTGCGGGCCGCCGGTCTGCGGGTGGCCCTCGCCGAGCCGCTGACCGACGTCGACACGGCCGCGGAGGCCGTCGCCGTCGCCGCGCAGGTCCCGGGGAGCCGCTTCGCCCGCGCCGTCGCCGAGCTGACGCTCCGATGTCCGGAGGTGTCGGTGTGACCGTGACCGCCGAGGGCTTCGACATACCGCTGTCCGGCGCCCCCTCCCGCCTGCTCTGCGACGACGGCACCGAGATCGCGCTGGACGTCGACCGCTGGGCCGACGCCGCCGGAGGCTGCGACGACTGGCTGCTGCGCCACTGCACGGGCCCCACCCTCGACCTCGGCTGCGGACCCGGCCGCCTGCTCGTCGCGCTCGCCGCACGCGGGATCGCCGCCCTCGGCGTCGACGGCTCCGCCGTCTCCCGGGTGCTGTGCCGCCGCCGCAGCGTCGCGATGGTCCAGGCCGACCTGTTCGGCCCGCTGCCCGGCGAGGGCAGCTGGTCCCACGTGCTGCTCGCCGACGGCAACATCGGCATCGGCGGCGACCCGGTCGCCCTGCTCACCCGCGCCGCTCGGCTGCTCACCCACGGCGGGACGGTGCTGGTCGAGGCCGACCCGCGCCCCGAACACGCGTGGCGCGGTACCGCCCGGGTGCTGTGCGGCAGCGGTGCGGGCGAGCCGATCCCGTGGGCCGCGCAGGGCGCGGTGCCCCTCGCCGTGACGGCCGGGCGGGCCGGTCTGCGGGTGACCGACGTGCACCTCGGCGCCCGGGTGTTCCTGGAGCTGACCGGGCCGTGAGGCACGTGGTGCGGTGGCGCAGCCCGATCCGGGGCCCCTGGCTGACCTCGATGTTCGCGCTGCCACTGCTGGTCGGGCTCCCCGTCGTGGCGTTCACCGGGCTGCTCGACCGGCTCGCCTACGGCCGGGAGCAGGCCATCCCGGCCGCCGACGCCGTCGGCGGGCTGCAGCTGCCGTGGTGGGACTGGCCCGCGTCACCGGCCTGGCTGTTCCGGCTCACCGAGGGCCTGCACGTCGGGCTCGGGATCGTGCTGGTGCCGCTGGTCCTGGCGAAGCTGTGGTCGGTCATCCCGAAGCTGTTCACCGCACCCGAACGCAACCCGGTGACGCTCCTGGAACGGCTGTCGCTGGTGCTGCTGGTCGGCTCGATCCTGTTCCTGATCGTCACCGGCCTGCTGAACGTCCAGTACGACTACGTCTTCGGCTTCTCGTTCTACGACGGCCACTACGCCGCGGCCTGGGTGTTCCTGGCCTCGTTCGCGCTGCACGTGGTCACGAAGCTCCCGACGATGGTCCGGTCGCTGCGGGGCCGATCGCTGCGCACCGAGCTGGCCACGCCGCTCGCCGCCACCCGGCCCGAGCCGGCACACCCGCTGGTCGCGCCCGACCCGGACCCCCCGACGATGTCGCGGCGCGGCGCGCTCGCCCTGGTCGGCGGCGGGATGCTCTTCGTCGCGGCACTGACCGTCGGCCAGTTCACCGACCGGCTCCGGTCGACGGCGCTGCTGCTGCCCCGCGGCCGGACGACGGCGCCCGACAGCACCGAGCGGGGCGGCCCGAACGACTTCCCGGTCAACCGCACGTTCGTCGCGTCCGGCATCGCCCCCGCCGCGGTCGGGAGCGCCTGGACGCTGACCCTGACCGGCGGCACGGCACCGGTGGTACTCGACCGGGCGGCGCTGGCCGCGCTGCCGCAGCACACCGCGGAGCTGCCGATCGCCTGCGTCGAGGGCTGGTCGACCGCGCAGGTGTGGACGGGGGTGCGGCTGACCGACCTGGCCCGCGCCGCGGGCGTGACCGACCCGGAGACCGCGGAGGTGCGGTCGGCCGAAGTGGGGAGCCCGTTCGCCCGGTCGCTGCTCAACCGCGGCCAGACGGTGTCGCCGGACTCGCTGCTCGCGCTGCGGGTCAACGGCGCCGAGCTGTCACCCGACCACGGGTACCCGGCGCGGCTGATCGTCCCGGCGCTCCCCGGGGTGCACAACACCAAGTGGGTCGTGACGATCGGGTTCTCCCGTGCTGCTCCTCGGTAGCCGCCTGCTCGCCGCCCTCGGCTGCTTCGCGCTCGCCGGATGGGCGGCGTACGCGATCGTCGGCGGGTCCCCCGACCTGGTCACGATGGCCTGGTGGTTCGCCGGCGCGGTCCTGCTGCACGACCTCGTGCTGTTCCCGCTCTACGCCGCCGGGGACCGGCTGCTGCTGCTCGCGCTGCCCCGCACCCGGGTGCCGCTGGTCAACCACGTGCGGATCCCGGTGCTCGGCTCCGGGCTCGCGCTGCTGATGTTCCTGCCCGGGATCATCCGGCAGGGTGCGCTGAGCACGCTGAACGCGACCGGGCTGGACCAGGAGCCGTACCGGATGCGGTGGGTGTGGCTGACCGTCGTGCTGTTCGCCGTCTCCGCGCTGGTCTGGACGGCGCGGACACTGCTCGCCCGCCGGGCAGTATCGGAGCCATGAGCGAACCCGTCTTCGACAAGCGCGACCAGCTCGACAAGGTCGCCGCCGGCCTGCTGGAGGGCGAGCGGATCATCGCCGTCTACGACGCGATCGGTGCCGGCACCGGCTTCCTCGGCCTCACCGACCTGCGGGCGGTCCTGCAGGACAACTCCTTCGTCGGCAAGCGCACCGCGATCACCTCGATCCCCTACGGCCGGATCTCCTCGGTCTCGTTCGTCGCCGATCGGAACCTGCTGGGCCGGTTCGCGAGCTCCAGCCAGATCGCGATCACCGTCGGGGCGGCCGTGCACGAGGTGGCCTTCCGCGGCGACGACAAGGCCCGCCACGCCCACGACGTGATCCTCTGGCACCTGACCCGGTCGTGACCGGAGTTCACGCGTCGCGCAGCGCCGCCAGGAACGCGAGCAGGTCGGCAGGGCCCTGCGAAGCGATGGTGTGGACCCGGCGCAGGTCGAGCTCGCCGTAGGCGTGGACCAGTAGGTTGCGGAACGCGGCCGCCCTGGCCAGCCGGTCCGCCAGTCCGGTCTCGACGACGCCGTGCCTCCCGAGCAGGCGGAACGCGTCACCGTAGGTGGGCGGCGAGCCGAGCCCCGATGTGACGCAGGCCGACACCGCCATGTCGATGACGACCTGGATGGCCTGCCACAGGTGCAGGACGACGGCGTCGGTCGCGTCGGTCATCGGGGCCAGCCCGTCCGGGTCCGACGGCAGCCGGTCCCGCACACGGTCGAGGTGCCGGCGGACCGTCGCCGCGCGCTCGGCGAGCAGTTCCGGCCGGATCGCCCCGCTCACCGCCCGAGCCCCGCGAGGACGTCCTGCTGAGCACGCCGGATCACGGGACCGGCATCGCACCAGAAGCGAGTGGCCTCCAGCACGAAGTCGCGATACGCGTCGCCGGACGTGTACAGGGCGACGCCGTCGCGGGCTGCCTCGTACCGGAGCAGCGCGGTGGCCCGGTCGAGGTCGACGAGGTCGACGGCGTCCGTACCCAGCGCCGACGCGACCGCGTCGAGCAGCGTGGCCGGGTCGGCGTCGCCGCGATAGCCCAGGTCCCAGTCCGACCCGGCATGCTCCTGACCGCGGCTGCGCGACCCGTGCAGGAGCAGGAGCGTCAGTCCCGGTACCCGGGCCGCCACCACCCGGACGGCGTCGAGCCGGGCCGGGTCCTGTGTCTGCGGTCCGATCACGGGTGCCACGGTAGCGGCCCCGGTCGTGACCGGGGGCACGCTCAGCGGCGGCCGCCCGGCCGGGTTGCGACACTGGGGTCATGAGCACCGGCCCCGTCCCGCCCGCCACCACTCCGGACTCCACCGACGTGCTCGTCGTCGGGGCGGGACCGGCCGGGTCGGCGGCGGCGGCGTGGGCGGCCCGGCACGGGCTCGACGTCGTCCTCGCCGACTCCGCCACCTTCCCCCGCGACAAGGCCTGCGGTGACGGGCTGACCCCGCGCGCGATCGCCGAGCTGGGGCACCTGGGCCTCGGTGGCTGGGTCGACTCGCACGGCACCAACCAGGGGCTGCGCGCGCACGGGTTCGGGCAGGTCCTGGAGCTGCCGTGGCCGGGCGGGTCGCTGCCGGCGCACGGCTCGGCGATCCCGCGCACCGAGCTCGACGCGGGCATCCGCCGGGTCGCCCTGGAGGCCGGCGTGACCCCGATGGAGGGCGCCAAGGCCGTCGACGTGACGTTCGCCGGGGGCCGGGTCGACTCCGTGCTGTTCGACGACGGCCGCTCCGTCCGGTGCCGCAGGCTCGTCGTCGCCGACGGGGCGCGCTCCACACTGGGGCGGGTGCTGGGCCGGGAGTGGCACCAGGACACCGCCTACGGCGTCGCCGCCCGCGGCTACGTCAGCTCCGGCCGGCACGACGACCCGTGGATCAGCTCGCACCTGGAGCTGCGCGGCGAGGCCGACGAGGTCCTGGCCGGGTACGGCTGGCTGTTCCCGCTGAACGACGGCCGGGTCAACATCGGCGTCGGCACCCTGGCCACCGACCGGCGCCCGGCGAACATCAAGCTGCGCGGCCTGATCGACCACTACGCGAACGCGCGCCGCGCCGAGTGGGAGCTCGGCCCGGAGGTCGAGCTGGTCCGCTCCGCGCTGCTGCCGATGGGCGGGGCGGTGTCCGGCGTCGCCGGGCCGAACTGGGCGCTGGTCGGCGACGCGGCGGGCTGCGTGAACCCGCTCAACGGGGAGGGCATCGACTACGGCCTGGAGACCGGCCGGCTGGTCGCGGAGCTGCTCGCGTCGGGCGCCGACCTGGACCGCGCCTGGCCCGCGACCCTGCGCTCGCACTACGGCCTGGCGTTCTCGATCGCGCGGCGGCTCGCCGGGCTGATCACGATCCCGCGCCTGCTGCCGCTGGCCGGGCCGGTCGGGATGCGGTCGCGGGCACTGATGACCGTCGCGCTGCGGGTGATGGGCAACCTCGTGACCGACGAGGACCGCGACCTGACCGCCCGTGCCTGGCGGGCCGCCGGGAAGCTGTCGGTCCGCCTCGACGACCGGCCCCCGTTCCCCGCGGCCGACCTGCGCACACCGGTCGCGGCGCGCTGAGGTCTCCGGACCGCAGGATCACCGGGTGGTGGCAGCGCGCCGTCCACCGGGGTGATCGGTTCCGGACGGTACGGTCGCCGCCAGGAGGTCCGCCACGACGGCGGACGGCCGGTGCGCGCGCCCGCGGCCCGGCTGCACCACCAGACCGGGAGGGCCCGTGACCCGCGGCGACGATCCGGAGCGCACCCGCAGGGATGCGTCCGACCCGTGGCGGACGGGGAACCGCCGGCATCGGCCGCCGGGCGGCCCCGCGCCCGACCCCACCCGTCGCGTCGGCGGTGCCCGGCCCGCGCCGCGGCGCGCCGACGACGACCCGGCGACCCGCGGCAACCCGCCGGACGCCACCCGCCGGGTCGGCCCGCCCCCCGGCCCCGGCCGCCCGGGCCCCGGTGCCCCCGCGGACGGCACCCGGCGCCTCGGGCCCGGCGAGGCCCCGACCCACCACCTCGGCGCCCCGCCGACCGCCGCCCACGGCGCGTCGCGCCCGTCGCGCCCGGACGCGACCCGGATGATGCCCGCTCCCATCACCGAGCCCGAGCTGCTCGGCGGCCGGTACCGGCTGGAGGGGCTGCTCGGCCAGGGCGGGATGTCCGACGTGCACCGGGCCACCGACACCCGGCTCAACCGGCCGGTCGCGGTGAAGATCTTCGGTGCGGCCGACGACCCGAGCGCCGACCAGCGCTTCGAGCAGGAGGCGCAGGTCATGGCGAACCTGCGCCACCCCGGGCTGGTCGCGGTGCACGACTTCGCCGTCGAGGCCGACCGCGCCTACCTGGTCATGGAGCTCGTCGACGGGCCCACGCTCAAGGACGTCATCGCCCGCGAGGACCTGCCGCCCGAGGACATCCGCCGGATCGGCACCGAGGTCGCCCAGACCCTGGCCTACGTCCACTCGCAGGGCGTCACGCACCGCGACATCAAGCCGTCGAACATCCTCGTCGACTCCGACGGCCGGGCCCGGCTCGCCGACTTCGGCATCGCCGCCCTGCTCGGCGCCGACGGCCACACCGCGGCCGGCGAGATCATCGGGACACCGGCGTACCTGTCGCCTGAGCAGGTCCAGGGCCGACCGGTCGGGCCGCCGACCGACGTGTACGCGCTCGGCCTCGTGCTGCTGGAGGCCTGGACCGGGCGGCAGGAGTACCAGGGCCAGGGGCTGCAGGGCGCCGCCGAGCGCGTGAACCGCGCCCCGGTGGTGCCCGCGGACGTGCCCGAACCGGTGCGGACGGCGATCGACCGGTCCACCGCGACCGACCCGCAGCGACGTCCGGACGCCCGCCGCGTCGCCGAGATCCTCTCCGAGCCGGCCGCCGTCGCTCCGCCGGTCGTCGCACCGGAGCCGGAGCCGGAGCCGCGTGACCTCGGCTCGTCGGGGATCGGCAAGTGGATCGCGATCGGCGCGCTCGTCGTCGCGCTGCTGGTGCTGCTCCTCGGGTTCCTGCTGTTCGGCAACGGCGACTCCGACACCCAGGCCCCGCCGACCACCGAGACCAGCGCACCGCCCACCACCGAGACGACGACCGAGGCCCCGACCAGCGAGAACGACGGCGGCATCCAGCTGCCGAGCAACATCCCGGGTCTGCCGTCGGGTCTGCCCTCTCTCCCGTCGAACCTGCCGTCGCTGCCGAGCGAGCTGCCGTCGCTGCCGTCGAACCTGCCCGATCCCGGCCAGATCGGTCAGGACGCGCAGGGTTTCTGGGAGTCGATCCAGCGCTGGTGGTCCGGGATCACCGGGAACTGACGTGACCCGTCCGACCCGGTGCGGCGCGCGCCGGGCCGGGCGGGGACCATCGGAGGTGACACGGGCGCGGTACGTGCCCGGTGACCACCTGCGGAGGGGTTCTCGGTGAGCGCGAGCACGGAGCAGGCGACGACCGATGCGGCCGGTGGTGCGCAGCCCGCACCGGCGGTGCCGGCGCGGCGCGACCGTCGTGCCCTCCTGACCGCGCTCACGGTCGCCCTGGTGCTGCTGTGCGCCGGCGTCGCGGTCGCCGTCTCGATCGGCGACGACGGCTTCTGGCGGCAGAGCGGGCTGCCGGTGCCCGAGCCGGGCCTGAAGGCCGCGACGGTCGTCGCGAAGGTCCTGGCCGTCGCCGCGACCGCGCTCGCCGCCGGGTCGCTGCTGGTCGGCGGCCTGGTCGCGGCGCCGCAGAGGTCCGGGACGGTCGACGTCCACGGCTACCGCGCGCTGCGCCGGGGCACCCTGGCCGCCACCGTCGCCGGGGTGTCGGCGATCGCCGCGGGCTGGCTGTCGGTGGCCGACATGACCGGCAACTCCCCCGGTGTCCTGGCGTCGGTGGGCCCGTTCGGGTGGCTCGGCGCCGCCGCGACGATCGAGGAGCCGCTGGGCTGGGCGCTCGCCGGGGCGCTGCTGCTGCTCGTCGCCCTCGGGGCGGCGTTCTCGCTGAGCTGGAAGGCCGTCGCCGCGCTCGGCCTGGTCGCCGCGTGCGCGATGGCGATACCCGCCGCGGTCCACCCGGCCGCGACCGGAGCCGGGCACGACTGGAGCGGCGACGCGAACGTGCTGCGCGCCGTCGCCGGGACCGCCTGGCTCGGGCTGGTCGCCGCGCTGGCCGCATTCCGCGCGCACGGCGGCGTCGTCGAGGGACGGACCGTGGGCCGGGTCCGCGGGCTGCTCGCCGTCGGCGGGGTCGTGTACCTGGCCGGTGAGATCGTCTTCCAGTTGGTGGTGACCGACGCCGGGCCGCTCGGCGGGTCGGCCTACGTGCAGGTCGCCGTGGTCGTCGCGGTGCTGCTCGCGGCCCTGGTCCCACTGACCGCGCTGCTGGTCCGCGGGCTCGTCGCCGCCCCGGGCGGGCCGGTCCCGGGCCGGCTGCTGCCGGTGGTCGCGGCGCTGGGGGCGGTGGTGGCGACGCTGGGCGTCGCGAGCATCCGGCTGGTGCCGCCGCGGTTCGTCGTCGCCGACGACTCGGCACTGCAGACCCTGATCGGCTGGGACATCGTCCGACCGTTCTCCGCGCTCACGGTGCTGACCGACTGGCGCTGGAACCTGCTGTTCGGCACCGGTGCGCTGGTGCTGGCCGGGCTGTACCTGGTGGCCGTGCGCCGGCTCGCGTCCCGCGGGGTGGTGTGGCCGGTCGGGCGCACCGTCGCCTGGCTGCTGGGCTGCGCGACGTTGCTGCTGGCGACGTCGTCGGGGCTGGGCTTCTACTCCCCGTCCATGTTCAGCGTCCACATGATCAGCCACATGACGCTGAACATGCTCGCGCCGATCCTGCTGAGCCTCGGCGGCGCGGTCACGCTCGCGCTGCGGGTGCTGCGCCCGGCGGGCCGCGGCAACCCACCCGGCCCGCGGGAGTGGCTGCTCGCCGCGGTGCACTCGCGCGTCGCGAAGGTCATGACCCACCCGGCGTTCGCGGCGGTGCTGTTCGTCGGCTCGTTCTACGTCCTGTACTTCACCCCGCTGTTCGACGGGGCGCTGCGGTTCCACTGGACCCACCAGCTGATGAACCTGCACTTCGTGCTGGCCGGCTACCTTTTCTTCTGGCCGCTGATCGGCGTCGACGCCGCCCCGCACCGGCTGCCGCACCTGGGGCGGCTCGCGGTCATGCTCGCGACGATGCCGTTCCACGCGTTCTTCGGCGTCGCGGTGATGAGCTCCTCGACGGTGCTCGGGGAGAACTTCTACCGCCAGGTCGGGCTGCCGTGGCTGGACCTGCTCGACGACCAGCGCACCGGCGGCGGCATCGCCTGGGCGACGGGCGAGATCCCGATGCTGCTGGTGATGGTCACGCTGGTGGTGCAGTGGTCGCGCGACGACTCCCGGGAGGCGGCCCGCAAGGACCGGCAGGCCGAGCGGGACGACGACGCCGAGCTGAAGGCCTACAACGCGATGCTGGAGCAGATGCGCCGGGGCGGCTGAGCGCCGGTCGCGCTCACGCCGTCGCGGCGATCGCCCTCAGCCGGGTCAGGCCCGGCGAACAGACGGCGGCGAGGTCCGCCCCGTCCTCGCCGCGGACCTTCTGGTCCCCCGGCCGCGGGACCAGGACGAGCTCCCCGCCGCGACGGTCGTCCAGCAGCCGGTCGTCGTGCGGACCGGGGCGCGGCCCTCGTGCAGGAAGACGGACCCGGTGGCGTCGCGGAGCACCGTGGCCGTCGCGCCGTCGGTCACCCGGGAGCAGCGGGACCGCCGCAGCTGCCACTCCGACCGGCCGGCATCCGGTCGAGGCGGGTGTCGATCGCATCGGGCAGGGGTGCGGTCACCCCCGGATCAGCCGCGGGACGGGTCGCCGTATTCCGACGACCGCGCCCGCCCACCCCCTCCGGCGGCCGTCCACACCCGCTGCGACGGGTGTGGGGACCCGTCAGGGGGTGTGGACCGTGGGCTCCACGTAGTCGGTCGACTCCTCGCCGACCGGGGTGCGCGTCCCGCCGAGGGTGCCGTCGGCCCAGCTCGCCGCCTTCCGCAGCCGCAGGCTGTTGGTGACGACCAGGAACGACGACAGCGCCATCGCAGCCCCGGCGAGCAGGGGGTTCAGCAGTCCCGCCATCGCGATGGGGATCGCCGCGGTGTTGTAGCCGAACGCCCACCACAGGTTCCCGCGGATGGTGCCCATCGTGGCGCGGGCGAGCTCGACGGTCGCCGGGAGCACGCGCAGGTCGTCGCGCACGAGCACGACGTCGGCGGCCTCCAGGGCGACGTCGGTGCCCGAGCCGACGGCGATGCCCAGGTCGGCCGCGGCGAGCGCGGCGGCGTCGTTCACGCCGTCGCCGACCATGGCGACGGTGCGGCCCTGCCCCTGCAGCGCACGGACGTGGTCGACCTTGCCGTCGGGCAGCGCCCCGGCGACGACCTCGGTGATCCCGCAGGCCCGGGCGACGGCGTGCGCGGCGGCGGGCCGGTCACCGGTCAGCAGCACCGGGCGCAGCCCCATCGCGACGAGCTCGGCCACCGCGACCGGCGCGGACTCCTTCACCGGGTCGGCCAGCGCGACCAGCCCGGCGAGGGCGTCGTCGACGTGCACGGCGACGACGGTGTGCCCGGCCGCCTCCCACTCCGCGAGGCGCGACGCGAGCGCGCCCGTGTCCTCCGGGGGACGCCCGACGGAGACGGTGCGGCCGTCGACGGTGCCGCGTGCGCCGAGCCCGGGCAGCGCGACGAAGTCCTCCACCGCCGGGACGTCCGGTCCGGCGTGGGCCCGGATCGCGGCGGCGATGGCGTGTTCGGACCCGCTCTCGACCGCGGCGGCGCGGGCCAGCAGCCGCGCCGCGTCCGTACCCGGGAGGGCGGCGACCTCGACCACGGCCATCCGCCCGGTCGTCAGGGTGCCGGTCTTGTCGAGGACGACGGTGTCGGCGGCCCGGGTGGTCTCCAGCGCCCGGTGCCCCTTCACGAAGATCCCCAGCTCGGCGCCGCGGCCGGTCGCGACCATCAGCGCGGTCGGCGTCGCCAGCCCCAGCGCGCAGGGGCAGGCGATGATCACCACGGCGATCGCGGGCGCCAGCGCACCGGCCCAGCCGGCGCCGGCCAGCAGCCAGCCCCCGAGGGTGAGCAGCGCCAGCGCCAGCACCACCGGCACGAACACCGACGACACCCGGTCGACCAGCCGCTGCGTCGCGGACTTCTCGGTCTGCGCGCGCTCGACGGCCGCGATCATCCGCGCGAGCCGGGTGTCCGCGCCGACCTGCTCGGCGACGACGACCAGACGCCCGCCCGCGGCGATCGTGCCACCGGTGACGGCGTCGCCCGGCCCGACCTCGACCGGGACCGGCTCGCCGGTCATCGCGCTCGTGTCGACGGCGGCCCGCCCGGTCTCGACGACGCCGTCGGCGGCGACCCGCTCGCCCGGCCGCACCAGGAACCGGTCGCCCACCCGCAGCCGTCGCACGGGGATGCGGGACTCCGTCCCCCCGGACAGGACGGTGACCTCGTCGGTCTCCAGCGCGGCGAGCGAGCGCATGACACGCCCGGCGGTACGGCGGGCGCGGGCCTCGAAGTACCGCCCGGCCAGCACGAACGTCGTGACCCCGGCGGCGACCTCGAGGTAGAGCGGGCCGGACGGGTGCAGCACCGCGTCCCACCCGGTGAGGGTCTGCCGGGTGTCGAGGAAGGCCATCTCCCCCAGCGACCAGGCCGACGCCGAGATCACGCCGAGCGAGACGAGGGTGTCCATCGACGTCGTCCCGTGGCGCAGGTTCAGCACGGCGGTGCGGTGGAACGGCCACGCCGCCCAGCCGACGACGGGCAGCGCCAGCGCGACGACCACCCACTGCCAGTAGGGGAAGCGCAGCGACGGGACCAGCGACATCGCCAGCGACAGGTCGGCCAGCGGGATGAACAGGATGAGTGCGACGGCCATCCGGGTCCGCAGCCGGCGCAGCGCGGTGTCGTCGGAGGTGGCCTCGTCGCCGGTGTCGGTCGGGCGGATCTCGGTGGCGCCGTAGCCGGCCTTGCGGACCGTCTCGACCAGGGTCGCGACCGGGGTCGCCGACGGGTACCGGACCAGCGCGCGCTCGGTGGCGAGGTTGACGGTCGCGTCGACGCCGTCGAGCTTGCCGAGCTTGCGCTCGACCCGTCCGACGCAGGCCGCGCAGGTCATGCCGTCGATCTTGAGCTCGACCGTACGGACGTCCGTCTCCCCCACGGTCCGGTCCACGGCGCTGTCGGTACTCACGACCCCATGGTTCTACACGCGATCGAAGATCCGCCACCCGGGCCCCTGACCTGCGGCGGACCGGCGCCCCGCCGAACCGTTGCGGGGCGACAGGGCGTACAACTGGTCGTCGGGAGTGGGGTACGCGGACGTCCGAGGAGGAACCCTGATGGCCACCGGGAAGCGGAAGGCGGCGGCGAAGAACCCGCTCACCGCGAGGGAGGGACCGTCGCAGTTCACGGTGATCGCGCTGATCGTCGTGGTGGCCTTCGCCGCGGTCGTCGGTGTCGGCGTCTACTGGAAGAACTCCGGCGGCGGGATCGCGGTCCCGGCGAACGCGTCCGCGCAGGGCGTGACCGTCGGCAACGAGGCGGCCCCGAAGACGATCGACATCTACCTCGACTTCCAGTGCCCGATCTGCAAGCAGTTCGAGGCACAGGCCGGGCAGACGCTCGACCAGATCGTGTCCTCGGGCCAGGCGAAGATCGTCTACCACCCGATCGCCATCCTGGACCGGGCGTCGTCGACCCGGTACTCGACCCGTGCGGGCGCCGCGGCCGGATGCGCCGCCGCGGCCGGGGTGTTCCCGCAGTTCGAGAAGGAGCTCTACGACAACCAGCCCGCCGAGGGCGGCGCCGGGCTCCCGAACGAGCAGCTGGTCGCGCTCGGGCAGAAGGTCGGCGCGGGCGGCGACTTCGCCCAGTGCGTCGACGACCAGCGCTACGCGCCGTGGGTCACCCAGCTCACCCAGCAGTCGCTGCGCGACGGCGTGTCCGGCACTCCGACCGTGAAGGTCGACGGCACCCAGGTCGACGCGACCCCGCAGGCCGTCGCGCAGGCGGTCGCCGCGGGCTGAGGCCCGGGTCCTCCGCGCAACCGGAGCGCCACACGGCTCAGTCCGTCGCGCCACCGGAGCGCCACGCAGCGACGGCCGCGGTCACCTCGTGGCCGCGGGCGCGGGTCAGGTCGCGGTCCCGGAACGGCGATCGGACCCGGTACGCGACGGTCGCGGCGAGATCGTCCAGGTAGCCGCGTCCGCCCCCGTCGAGGGCCCGCCGCTCGTCGTCGTCGAGTTCCAGGAGCACCGAGTACCCGACCGGGCCGTGCGAGCAGTTCACGTCCAGGTAGGTCCCGGCGTCGTCGCGCAGCAGGAACCAGGCGTGCGGCTCGTGGTCGACGACCTGCATCACGGCGCTCCCCTCGGGCCCGGGCCTGCCGGTCAGCCGGGGCGCCGGAGCGGACAGTCCAGCCGGGGGCAGCTGCGGAGGAGCAGCTGCCGTTCCTCCCAGCGGTCCCGGCGTTCGGCGGCGATCCGCTTCCACTGCCGTCGCTGGTTCTCGGTGTCCACCGACATACCGATGAGCACGGAGAACCAGATGAGGGC
This sequence comes from Pseudonocardia sp. UM4_GMWB1, assembly GCF_017312155.1. Lineage (NCBI taxonomy): Bacteria > Bacillati > Actinomycetota > Actinomycetes > Pseudonocardiales > Pseudonocardiaceae > Pseudonocardia > Pseudonocardia sp. UM4_GMWB1. The sequence goes on from NZ_QJPN01000001.1 coordinate 254,894, forward strand.
GAGGACTCCGCCGACGACGATCAGCGAGGTGGTCATGGTGTGCCACCTCCGCTCCGGTGCGGCGGGGTGGGGATCTCGGGACCGTGTGTGGTGCCGTCATGGTCGTGCATGGCGCACCCCCTTCAGCGGTGGTGACCGCTGTCCAGGATCTGGGAGTCGAGTATGCGGTGCGAGTGGCTACTTGCACCAGGTCAAAATGCAAGACTTCGTCTGCAATTGCAGGATGGCTACGGTGGTCCGGAGCTACGCTCGACACGCTCGTGATCACGAGGAGGTCGGGATGACCGTGACACACGGCCCCGTCGTCATTCGCCGACGTCTCGGCTGGGCCCTGAAACAACTTCGGGTGCGCCGGAAGAAGCAACTGGGCGACATCGCGAAGCTTCTGGAGATGTCGGCGTCGAAGCTCTCGCGCATCGAGACGGGTCAGGTGGAACCCAAGTACCGCGACGTCCGGGATCTCCTGGAGATCTACGATGCCTCGCCCGAATCACGAGAGCAGCTCCTGTCGTGGGCAACCGACGCAAAGTCACCCGGATGGTGGCAACCGTTCAATTCGACTGTCGCCGTTGCCGATCTCGACATGTTCATCTCGCTCGAGGCCGAATCGGCCTCCGAGCTGATGTTCAGCACACCGATCACAGGCCTGCTCCAGACCGAGGCCTACGCGCGCGGCATTCTGTCCGATGCGTTTCCCGCGGCATCTCCGGCCGAGCTCGACAGATTGGTCGAGATCCGAATCGGCCGGCAGGCAGTGGTGGATCCCGCTCGCCAGGACGCCCCGCCCCTCATCCTGCACGCCGTCATGGACGAGAGCGCGCTGCACCGAGGTCGCGATCGTGCAGTTCTCCGCGGGCAGGTCCGACACATCCTGGAGCGCGCCGAGCAGCCGAACATCGAGGTCCAGATCCTCCCGTTCACCGCCGGGTACACGCGGGCGGTGAGCACTTTCGCGATCTTCGAGCCTCGCGAGACCACATCGGACTGGACCGTCGTCAATGTGGAGAGCACCGGTCACGACGCCTACTTCGACACACCGGTCGAAGTAGACACATACCGATCGATCTGGTCGGACGTGCTGCAGGGAGCACTGTCCCCCCAGGCGAGCCGCGACTACCTCGCGGACCTGGCGAGCTGAACGCTCAGGGGTGCAGGACCTGCGAGTCGAACTCGCCGACCTTGACGCCGGCCACGAAGGCATCCCACTCCGCCCGCGTGAATGCGATCGGCGTAGCACTGGCATCCAGCGTCGAAGCGATCTCAACGCGCCCGTCGCCTGTCGGCGCCACGGCGACACAGCCGCCGTCGAGGCAGAACGAGCTGGTTCGGAAGCGGCCGGGCAGCGACACGACAATCTCGATTCGTTCGATCCCACGACCCGCTGGGCACCCACGCAGGTCAAATCCGCGTCGAGGGTAGTGGGTGGTGCATCACACGCCCCACGCACCCCGGAGACACGATCGGGTGGATCCAGGTTCCGTGACCGAACAGCGTCGAATCACGAGCCGCGAAGCCCAGGTTGATGATTGCTCCGCCGGGAACGCAACAGGTCCCGACGTGCGAGATCCACGGGCGCTCTGCCCCGTCAGCCCTGGGTGGCGATCTCACTCGGCGTCGCCGCGACTCGGTTCTCCGCCCGCCGGATCAGCACGATCCCCCCGAGGATCAGCACCCCACCACCCACCTGGACCAGGGTCGGCACCTGCGCGATCAGCACCCAGGCCGCCAGCACCCCGAACATCACCTCGGACAACCCCACGAACGAGGCGACGCGCGTGTCGAGCCGTCGGATGGCGATGATCCCCGTGAGGTACGGCAGCGCCGTCGCGAGCACGACGAGCATCCCCAGCAGCACCGGCCAGGACACGTCGACCCCCGCCAGCCGGCCGCTGGACTCCCCCACCCGCCACGGTGTGATGCCCAGCAGACCGGTCACTGTGAGTGTCACCGCACCCACGACCATCGCCCCGGAGATCATCAGCAGCGGCGGGACGCCGCCCTCGTCGTCGCCGCCGGGCAGCACGAAGTAGACGCACACGCACACCGCCGCGCCGAGGCCCCACAGGATTCCCGTCAGGTCGACGCGCTGGGGTCCGAACGGGTCGACGACCAGCACGAGCCCGGCGAGTGAGACCAGGCAGCCGACGAGCGTCACCGCGGCCGGGGTGCGCCGGGTCCGCGCCCAGGTCCAGCCGACGAGCAGCACGGGCGCGAGGAACTCCAGCAGCAGCGCGACGCCCACCGACAGGTGCTGCAACGCCTGGAAGAAGCACAGCTGGACACCGGCGACGGCGGCCAGGCCGTAGAGCAGGACCTTGCGGGCGTTCGGCGCGCTGAGCGGGTGCCGGCGCAGCATCACGACCGTCACCGGGAGCAGCAGGACGGCGGCGCCCGCGATGCGCAGCAGCGTCGTGAGCCCGGGCGACCAGCCCGCCTCCAGGAACGCCGCGCCGAGCGGTCCGGAGAAGCCGTACGCGGCGGCCGAGACCAGCGCCCACATCAGCCCGCGGACCATGTGATCCCGTGTCACGACCGAAGCACCCATAGACTCCTGACACTAGGAACCGACCATGTCAGGGGTCAACATGGAATTCGCCCATGACACCCAGGTGCTGCTCGCGGCGGCCGCGGCGCTGGTGAACACCCGTCGGGCCGAGCCGGACCCGCTCGACGACGTGCCGGGCTTCGCGGCGTGGCTGGCCGAGCAGCCGTACTCGGGGCGCCGCTCCGGCTCCGACGACGAGCGCCGGGCCGTCCGTGCGCTCCGCGAGCGGCTGGCCGGGCTGTGGCCCGCCCACGGCGACGACGACGGCCCCGACCGCGACGGCACCGTCACGCTGGTCAACGCGATCCTCGCCGAGACCGACGCGCGCCCCCACCTCGCGCGGCACGACGGCTGGGACTGGCACCTGCACGTCACGCCCCAGGACGCGCCGCTCGCGGACCGGATGGGCGCGGAGATCGCGATGTCGGTCGTCGACCTGGTACGCGGCGACGATCTGTCCCGGCTGCGCCGCTGCGCCGCCGAGGACTGCGACGCCGTGCTGGTCGATCTGTCCCGCAACCGGTCCAAGCGGTTCTGCGACACCGGCAACTGCGCGAACCGCGCGCACGTCGCCGCCTACCGCGCCCGCCGCGCCACCCGGACGCCCTGACACCCCGTCCCCCGCCGTGTCGATCAGTACCTGAGCGCGGTGCGCCCCGGTCGGGACCGCACTCAGGTACTGATCGACGTCAGCTGCCGGGCAGGTGCTCGGTGAGCAGGGCGTTCACCTCGTCGGGGCGCTCGTAGTTCAGCAGGTGTGCCGAGTCGGCGACCTCGGCGTAGCGGGCGCCGGGGATCGCGTCGGCGATCTCGTGCAGCGACGACGGCGGCGTCGCCGGGTCGTCCGCCCCCGCCACGACGAGCGCCGGCACCGAGACCGCACCCAGCTCGGCGCGGATGTCGAAGGCGCCGATGGCGGCGCAGCAGGCGGCGTAGCTCTCGTCGTCCGCGGCGCGCAGCATGTCCAGCAGCCGCCGCTCACCGGCCGGGTCGCGCTGCGCCCAGGTCTCGACGTACCAGGTCCCGGGCCGGGAGCCGACCATCGCGGCCGTGCCGTCGGCCCGCACGGTCGCCGCGCGCTGCGGCCACGAGTCCGGGTTCGGGAAGCGAGCCGCCGTCGCCAGGACCGCGATGCTGCGCACCCGCTCCCCACCGTGCACGCCGAGCCACTGGCCGATCGCCCCGCCGATCGAGACGCCGACGTAGTGGAAGTCCCCGATCCCGGCGGCGTCGGCGGCGGCGAGCGCGCCGCGGCCGAGCTCGGAGATCGTGAGGTCACCGGTGACGGGGGCCGAGTCGCCGTGGCCGGGCAGGTCGAACCGGACGCATCGGAAGCGGTCGGACAGGGCCGCCACCTGGGCGTCGAACAGGTGCAGGTCGGTCCCCAGCGACGGGCCGAACAGCACGGCCGGTCCGTCGGCCGGACCGTCCACGACATGGTGCAGATCGAGTGCCATGTGCCCATCCTGCACCGGCTGCGGATCGCGGCCCGGGTTCGTAGGGTCACCGGCGAGGACGTGCGCCACCGGAGCCGCTGGAGAGAGGACCGTCCATGGCCGAGCTCGAGACCTTCAGGATGCTGATCGGCGGCAAGCCGTCCGACGCGGCGTCGGGCCGCACCTTCGAGACCCAGAACCCGTTCACCGGAGCGCCATGGGCGACCGTGCCGGACTGCGGCCCCGACGACGTCGACACCGCCGTCGCCGCCGCCCGCACCGCGCTCGACGGCGAGTGGGGCGCGATGACCCCGTTCGCCCGCGCCGCCTGCCTGCGCCGGCTGGGCGACCTGATCACCGAGAACGCCGAGGCGCTGGCCCGGACCGAGGTCAACGACTCCGGGAAGCTGTACCGGGAGATGATCGGCCAGCTGAGCGGGCTCGGCGGCTGGTACCACTACTACGCCGGGATCGCCCCGACGATCGAGGGCCGCCAGATCCCGGCGCCGAACCCGAACTACCTGGTCTACACGCGCAAGGAGCCGGTCGGCGTCGTCGCGGCGATCACGCCGTGGAACTCCCCGCTGCTGCTGATGACCTGGAAGGTCGCGCCCGCGCTGGCCGCGGGCTGCACGATCGTCGTGAAGCCGTCGGAGCACTCGCCCGCCTCGACGCTGAAGTGGGCCGAGCTGATCGAGAAGGCCGGGATCCCGGCCGGTGTGGTCAACGTCGTCACCACGAACGACCGGGACACCGCCGCGCACCTGGCCGGGCACCCGGGCGTCGACAAGGTCGCGTTCACCGGCTCCACCGCGACCGGGCGGTCGATCGCGAAGGCGGCCGCTGCGAACCTGAACAAGGTCACCCTGGAGCTGGGCGGCAAGTCCCCGCAGGTCGTGTTCCCCGACGCCGACCTGGAGTCGGCCGCGAACGGGGTCATCGCCGGCGTGTTCGCCGCGACCGGCCAGACCTGCATGGCGGGGTCGCGGCTGATCGTGCACGCCGACGTCCACGACGAGCTCGTCCGGCTCATCGCCGAGCGCGCGGCGACCATCGCGCTCGGCGACCCGAACGCCGAGGACACCGAGATGGGCCCCGTCGCGAACGGGCCGCAGTACGAGAAGGTCCTCGGCTACCTGGAGACGGCGAAGGCGGAGGGCAACACCATCGCCTACGGCGGGGCCGCGGAGTCCGGGCTGGGCGGCTACTTCGTGCAGCCGACGGTGATCACCGGGGTGACGCCCGAGTCCACGGTCTACCGGGAGGAGGTGTTCGGCCCGGTGCTCGCGGCACTCACCTTCACCGACGAGGACGAGGCCGTGAAGCTGGCCAACGACACCCCGTACGGCCTGGCCGGCGCGGTGTGGACGAAGGACGTGCACCGGGCGCACCGCGTCGCCGGACGGATCCGGGCCGGCACGGTGTGGATCAACGCCTACCGGGTGGTGGCGCCGAGCGTCCCGTTCGGCGGGTTCGGGCACTCCGGGCTCGGCCGGGAGAACGGCGTCGCGGCCGTCGAGGAGTACCTGGAGAACAAGTCGGTGTGGGTGGAGTTGTCCGGCGGCACCCGCGACCCGTTCACCCTCGGCTGACCCGGGACTCCCGGTCCGGGGACTCCTCCCAACCCAGCCGTTCGGTCCAGCGCTCGCCGCGGTCGGCACGACGCGGGGCGGGCACGCGGGCGGCGGGGGTGTCAGTACGGGTCTCGGACGTGCTCATGGGGGGCCTTCCGTCGGCGGTGTGCACCGCCGTGCCCGGGGTCGAGGTCCCGGGCACGGCGGTCCTCCGGCACCGCGGCCAGGACGCGCGGGTCCGGCGACGGGGAGCGTCGCCGGATCCGGCGACGTGTCGCGCGGCGCGGAAGTCGGGGAGCGGCCACGGAACCGGTGCGGACCGCACGCTACGGACCGACGGGGGCCGCTGTTCGCGAGCTGAGACCCCGACCGGTGGACGGACCCGCGAGCGCGACGGATGGGAATGCGTTCGGCCGTCGGGACCAGCCGAGTCCGTCGTTCGCCCGCGGGGCTCTCAGCGGGCGGCCGCTCTCCCGGGCGAACGCGAACGCGAACGCGATCGCGCAGGCAGAGCTCCGACCCGCGACGATCACGACGGTGTGGGTCCGCCGGGCCGGGGCCGGTCCCGCGGGCTGCCGGTCAGGCCAGGACCACCTGCCCGCCCTCGACCCGCACCTGTCGCGAGGTGAGCGGGGCCTGGGCGGGGCCGTCGAGCGGGGCCCCGTCGGAGACGGCGAACAGGCTGCCGTGACAGGGACAGGAGATGCCGGCCGGGGAGACCTGGTCGACGAGACAGCCCTGGTGCGGGCAGGTCGCGTCGAACGCCAGGACGGTGTCCGCGTCCGGGCGGGTCACGACGACCTTCTGCTCGGCGAAGACCCGGCCGCCGCCGACCGGGACGTCGTCGACGGCGGCGATGCCGGCCGGTGCCGCGGCGGTGCTGCTGCTCGGGGCGGCCGCCGCGGGGGCGGGGGTGGTCGGTGCGGGCGCGGCGGGTGCCGTGTCGCGCGGGGTTCCGTAGGTGGCGCAGCCCGCGGCGCAGCAGGCCACGGCGGCACCGGCGCCGGCGAGGAGCCGGCGGCGCGGGATCGGGGACACGGGGGACCTCCGGGGGACGGTGGGAGCGGTCGGGGGGTCAGAACGACAGGCCGTGGCCGGCGAAGAACCACAGCGCCGAGGTCAGCCAGACCCCGGCGAGGACGGCGAGCAGCACCCCGCCCGCGACGGCGAGCAGCCATCCCGGCACGCCGGGGCGGCGCAGGAGCAGCATCTTGGTGACGAACGCGCCGTAGAACAGGCAGCCGAGCGCGGAGTGCAGCAGCGCCGACGTCGTCGCGCCGGACCAGCCGAACGCGTAGAGGCACTGCGCGGCGACGGGCACGGTCACCAGCACCGCGGCGCGGCCCGACCAGCGGTGCACGACCGCGGTCACCGGGTCGGCGTAGCCGCGCATCATCATCCGGCCGGTGACGCCCTGGACGATCGCGAGGACCAGGGCGGCCGAACCGAGCCACGCCTTGGCCGCGGCGCCGCTGGAGAAGCCGGCGAGGTTGACCGCGACGCCGGTGCCGACGTGCTGGCGGGCCCAGACGCCGAGCGCGACCGCGACCAGCGACCCGACCACGACGGGGACGGCGACGACCCGCCACGACAGACCCTCCGCCGGGACCGCGACGTCGTGGGCCGCCTCGGCGTCGGGGCGGCGACGGGCGCGCGCCGGGTCGGGTGCCGTCGCGCGGGACCGTCGACGGCCGGGGCCGCGCCGACCGGGCCTGCGGGCGGGGCCGTCGCCGCCGTCGGCCCGGTCGCGGACGGCGGGGCGTGCGGGGCGCTCGCGGTACGCGGCAGCCGGGTCCTCGGCCGGGGCGCCGGTGCGGACGTCGGTACCGGCGGCCGCCCCGTCGCCCGTCCCGTAGCCCGTCCGGTCGTAGCGGCCGGGTTCGGCGTAGCCGGCGAGCGGTTCGTAGGCGTCGGGGTGGTCGGCCGTGCCTGCCGGCCGGCCGCGGTGGTCGGCGTCGTCGGACCAGTGCAGCCGGTCCGCGCCGGCGGGCCGGGAGCGGCCGGGGGTGCTCCCGGACCAGGCCGTGTCGTCGGCGCCCTCGGACCATCCGGAGGGCGGGTCGTCACCGGCGGCCCGGCGCGGGCGGCCGGGACGCGCGGCCCCGGCGGCGGGCGCCGGGCGGCGCGGCGCGGCGACCCCGTGGGTGCCCGAGCCGCCGCCCGGGGGCGGGGTGAGCGGGCCGGTCGGGGTGAACAGGTCCCCCGCGACGGCGTCGCGGCGACGGTCGGCGGTGCCCGCCCACCGGTCCGCGCCGCCGCCGGGGTCGTGGTCGGGTGCCCAGGACGGCTCCGGGACGGCGGCCCAGCCACCGCTGTGCTCGGGGCCGCGGGGGCTCGGGATGTCCGCGGAGACCGGGGCGAACCCGACCGGGTCGGTGAGCTCGCGGTCCGCGTGCCGCGCGCGGGGGGACATCAGTACCCACCGCCGTAGCCGCTGCCGCCGGTGGACGGGGCCGGCGCCTCGGCCGGGGCCTCGGCGGGTGCGGCGGCCGGCGTCGCGGCCGGGGCCGGGTCGGAGGCGTCGGTCCGGGTCGCGGTGAAGTCCCAGGACCTCCCGTCGGCGCGGGCGGTGCCGGTGGCGACGCCGTCGGCGACGGTGTACTCGACCTCCGCGCCGTCCTCTCCGGTCAGGCGGGTGGTGCCGCCGGGGGTGGCGGTGCCCTTCGTCCAGGATTCGATGCCGCGGTTGTCGCAGACGTAGGCCTGCACGGCGCCGTCGGTGACCCGGATGTCGACGGTGACCTTCCCGTTCGTCGACCGGCCCGTGTAGACGACCTCGCCGGTCGCGGCCGGTGCCGGGGCGGCCGTCGGAGCGGGCGCCGCCGGGAGGGCGGACGAGCCGGCGGCCTGTTCGACGGCGGCGGGGGCCGCCGGTGGCAGCGGTTCCGGTTCCGCGGTGAGCACGACGTTCGCCGTCGCGGCCCCGGCGGCGACCGCGCCGACGGCGACCATGGTCAGGAGGGGTCCGGAGAGTCGCATGTCAGCCCACCTCGATCCGGACCGAGTCGAACGCGGGCGTCTGGTTGGCCCGCTGCATCATCGGGGTGCGGTGCGACCCGTCCCCCGCCCACGACGAGCACTGCAGCTCGCCGGTCTGCTCGACCCCGGGCACGTCGATCGTGACGCTGTCCGGCCGTGCCCCTCCACCGCCGTCCTCGGTGGCCTGGAAGAACAGCGGATCGGGCGACGAGTCCGGTGCCTCGCCCGGGTCGGGCAGGATCCGGCAGGCGGTGTGGAAGTGGCCGCGCTGGAGTCCCTGGCCGTCGAGCAGGGACGCCTCGGCGTAGTAGCCGCCCTGGGCCGCGGGGAGGAACCGGTCACGGACCAGGTTCCGGGTGCTGACGGTCAGGCGGAACGACTCCCCGGGCCGGACCGTCGTCGGGGCCTGGGTGATGAGCAGCGACGGGCTGCGGTCGGCGTCGGCGACCTCGCCGAACGCGGTGGACACGCAGCGGGGCGCCTTCTGGAAGCCGTCGTGGGCGGTGAGCCGGCTGCCGGAGCAGTCGACGGCGAGGATGTCGAGCGCCGACGGCGCACCCTTCTTCTCCCCGTCGCCCGCGTCGGGCTCGTCCCCCGCGCTGCCGGAACCCTGGTCGGCCGAGCCGCCACCGGCCCCGGCCCCGGCGCTGTCACCGGACCCGTCACCGGAGCCCGATGAGCCGGGGCCCGTGTGCCCGGCGTGGTCGTGCTCCCCGCCCCCGGAGGAACTCCCGGATCCGGAGGAGCCCTCGGAGGAGCCGGAAGAGCCGGACCCTCCGGACGAGCCGGTCGAGTCGGACGGCCCGGAGGCGACGTTCGCCGGCCGGTCGCTCCGGTCGGCGGAGGCGGCCCCGGCGGCGTAGGCGGCGGGCCCGGCGACGAGCAGGCCCAGGGCGAGCGCGGTGACCGCGATCGTCCTGCTGCGGCTGGTGGAGGATCTCATCGGTATCGGCTCCTCGGGGCGGTGCGGTGCGCTCCGGTGGTGCGGGAGGGCGGCGCTCCGGTGTCGGTGTCCAGGTCGTGGGGGGTGGCGTCGGTGAGGCCGGGCTCGGGATCGGGCTGCGGCCGGACGGGTGGCACGTGCGCCAGCTCGTCCCAGGGGTCGGGTGGGCCGACCGGCAGGGCCCGCCGGGCGCCGTCGCGGGGGTGGCGCGGGGCGGGGACGAAGGCGGCGGCCGGGCCGGGGGCCGGGCGGCCGCGCCGGTGCAGGGTCATGAGCAGCCCGCCCGCGGCGAGCAGCGCGACCCCGACCACCAGCGCCGGCACGACGACGTCGGACGCGGTGCGGGTCCCGGTCGGCACCGGGTCGGGCGGGGCGGGCAGCGCCGCGTAGTCGACGAGCCCGGTCGACTCCAGATAGCCGATGTGCCGGGTGACGTACACCGACGCCTCGTTCGCGAACTGCCGCATGAGCTCGTTGCGGGTGCCGACCTTGACGTCGGTGATCACCGGCAGGACCGAGCCGTGCGCGGCGCGCAGGATCTGCACGAACTGGCGGTCGTAGTCGGTCCCGGTGCGGGCCGTCAGGTCGTTCATCCAGCCGATCTGCTGGTCGTTGGGCCTGCTGGGCAGCAGGACCCCGAGCTGTTCGGCGGTGGAGCGGACCAGCTCGTCGAGGTCGTGGTGCTCGACGCCGAGCTTGCGGGCGACCTCGCGGACGGCGGGTGAGGTGGCCTGCTGCTCGCCCTGCTGCCCGGTCGGGGCCTCCCAGAGACCGGCGAGGCGCACCTTCTGGAGCAGGTCGCGGTCGGCGGGGCCGAGCGGACCCCACCGGGTCTGCGTCCACCCCTGCTGCTGGTCGGTGGCGGCCGACGTCGCCACCCAGTACTGGGCGAGCACGACGGCGGCGACCGCGGCCAGTGCGGCGAGCACCGACCACCGGAGCGGGCCGGGGATCCGGCGGGACATGGGTTCTCCTCCCCTTCTCAGACCTGGGCGAACTGCTCGGTGTGCACCCGGTCGTCCGGGACACCGAGCGCGGTGAGGGTGGCGAGGACGTCGCCGACGAGCTGCGGTCGGCCGCAGACGAAGTAGTCGAGCCGGCGGGCCGGGTCGTCGAGGTCGGTCAGGACGGCGGCGAGCAGCGCGGTGTCGATCGGTCCGGTCGCCCCGGACCAGTCCGCCGACGGGCGGCGCAGCACCTCGGTGACCTGCAGGTCGATCAGCGTGCGCAGGTGCGCGAGCTCGGCCCGGAACAGCAGGTCGGCGCGGTCACGGGCGTGCACGACCAGCCGGTACGGCCGCCGGTCGCCGCGGTCGGCGGCGGTGCGCAGCATGCTCATCATCGGGGTGATCCCGACGCCGCCCGCGATCAGCACGAGCCCGGTGGACGGCACCGAGTCCGGGGTGAACGAGCCGTAGGGGCCGTCCACCCAGACCGGGTCGCCGCGACGCAGCTCGCGCAACCGCCCGGCGAAGTCGCCGGTGTGCCGGACGGTGAACTCGACCCGGCCGCGGTCGGACGCCGACGACGCGATGGTGAACGGGTGCTCCTCCACCGACATCCGCTCCAGCCGCAGCCAGGCGAACTGGCCGGGCCGGAACCACGGCCCGGCGTGCCGGCCGGGCCGGGCGAGGACGAGCGTCGACACGGTGGGGCTCTCCGGGCGCACGACGTGCACCCGGAACTCGCCGGTCGCCGCGCGGGCGCCCCAGCGGAGCACCAGCACCGCGACCAGCAGCAGGCCGAGCCCGCCCAGCACGGGCCCCATGACGGCGTCGCCGACCAGGTTGTTCAGCCACAGCACGTGCAGCGACGACGCGCCGACGACGACCGCGGCCAGACTCAGGTGCAGCCAACGCCACACCTCGTGCGAGCCCGACCGGACACCGCGCAGTGCGAGCACCAGCAGCACGACGACCGCGATCGTCGCGAGGGTGGCTGCCTGGCCGCGGGCCGGTGCGGCGAGCGGCACGAGCAGCCCGACACGTTCGGGGTGGTCGGCCACCACGCAGGCGAGGTGCAGCGCGACCAGCACCCCGGCGAGCACGCCGAGCCTGCGGTGCAGGCCGAGCAGGGTCTCCAGGCCGAGGGCGCCGGAGAGCCCGCGCACCCGGGACGGCAGCACCGCGACGATCACCATCGCCGACAGCGCGAGCAGCCCGGTCAGCACCGAGAGCTGGTGCAGCAGCGGCTGCGGTCCGGAACGGAGCATCCAGATCAACGACGGGCCGACGAGGACCGTGACCAGCACGGATCCCCACACCGTGCGGGCGCGGCGGTGCGCCAGCCAGGCGTCGGCGGGCGGCGGGGTGTCCCGCCGCAGGGGTGCGGTGACCGGATGCGGAACCGGGCGGGTCACCGGTCGCCGGGCGTGCGCCCGGCCGGTGAGGGTGCCCGCAGCGGGCGGGGGTGGTGGGTGCGCGAGCGGTGGACCGTCACGGACCGGCCTCGGGCCGGTCGCGGGTGCGACGCTACGGTCGGGCGGACGCCGGGGGCGCGTCCGCGCAGGGGGCGGGTCATCGGATCACTCCGGTTCGTGGAACCGGCCGGGTGGGGAGCCCCGGCCACCGCCGCGGCATCCGGGGGGAGCGGGCCGCGGTGCGGTGACACGAACATAGGAACCCCACCGGGACGGGGTTGCGTTCCTGAGAACGCGCACCGCCGTCCGGTCGTCGGTGTCCGGCGGGCGGGGACCGATCGCTCCGGTCGGAGTACGGACGTACGACCGACCGGCGCGATGACTCTCAGGGACACGACGTTCACCGCGCGCGACCACCGCTGGTCCCGTGCAGTCGGCCTCCGGCGGCGCGGGCGGGCACGCCGGCACAGCCGGAGGCGGCAGCCCCGGGCACCCCGGAGCCCGGCGGGCCGCTGCGGACGGCCGGTCGGTCGGCCGGTGGCCGGTCGGGAGCTGCGACCGACGGCCCGACGACACACGACGGCCGCGCCCGCCCACGAGGGGCGGACGCGGCCGGTGGAGGAGGGTCAGGCGGAGACGCGCTCCGCGGCGCGGACGCCCTCGGCGAGCTCGCGGGCGAGCGACTCGACCGCCGACGGCCCGCCGGACTCCAGCGCCTGCACGAACGCCGTCCCGACGATGACGCCGTCGGCGTAGCCGGCGACGTCGGCCGCCTGTTCGGCGGTGCGGACGCCGAGGCCGACGCACACCGGCAGGGTCGCGACCTCGCGGGTCCGGGCGACCAGGTCGCGGGCCTCGACGCCGACCGAGCGGACGCCGGTGACGCCCATCAGCGACGCCGCGTAGACGAACCCGCGGCTGGCCTCGACGGTCATCCGCATCCGCTCGGGGGTGGTCGTCTGCGCGACGAGGAACACCCGGTCCAGGTCGTGCTTTTCGGAGGCGGTCAGCCAGTCCTCGCAGTCGTCGGGCAGGAGGTCCGGGGTGATGAGCCCGGAGCCGCCGGCCTCGGCGAGCTCGGCGGCGAACCGCTCGACGCCGTAGCGGTCGATCAGGTTCCAGTAGGTCATGACCAGCGCCGGGGCGCCGGCGCCGACCACCGCGCGCACGGCGGTGAATGCGTCCCGGCTGCGGGCACCGTTGTCCAGTGCCTGCTGGGTGGCGCGCTGGATGACCGGGCCGTCCATCAGCGGGTCGGAGTAGGGCAGGCCGATCTCGACGACGTCGACGCCGCCCGCGACCATCGCCCGCATCGCCTCGACCGAGCCCTCGACGGTCGGGTAGCCGACCGGCAGGTAGCCGACCAGCGCGGCCCGGCCCTCGGCGCGGACCTGCTCGACCCGCTGCGCCACGCTGCCCATCAGACCGCTCCGTCCGTCACGGCGTTGCCCTCGTCGTCGATCAGCTGGAAGTACTTCGCGGCGGTGTCGACGTCCTTGTCGCCACGGCCGGACAGGTTGACCAGCACGACCTTGCCCTCGCCCAGGCGCGTCGCCTCGCGCAGCGCACCGGCCAGCGCGTGCGCGCTCTCGATGGCCGGGATGATGCCCTCGGTGCGGCAGAGCAGGCGGAAGGCCTCCATCGCCTCGGCGTCGGTGACCGACTCGTAGCGGGCGCGCCTCATGTCGTGCAGCCACGAGTGCTCCGGGCCGACGCCCGGGTAGTCCAGGCCCGCGGAGATGGAGTGCGAGTCGCGGGTCTGGCCGTCCTCGTCCTGGAGGATGAAGCTGCGCGAGCCGTGCAGGACGCCGACGTCACCGCCGCCGATGGAGGAGGCGTGCCGCGGGGTGTCGACGCCGTCGCCGCCGGCCTCGAAGCCGACCAGCTCGACGGAGGTGTCGTCGAGGAACGCGTGGAAGATGCCCATCGCGTTGGAGCCGCCGCCGACGCAGGCGCAGACCAGGTCGGGCAGGGCACCGGTGAGGTCCTGGACCTGCTGCCGCGCCTCGACGCCGATGATCCGCTGGAAGTCGCGCACCATCGCCGGGAACGGGTGGGGCCCGGCGACCGAGCCGATGAGGTAGTGCGTGTCGGCCACGTTGGTGACCCAGTCGCGCATGGCCTCGTTCATCGCGTCCTTGAGGGTGCGCGTGCCCGAGGTGACCGGGCGGACCTCCGCTCCGAGCATGCGCATCCGGGCGACGTTGAGCGCCTGGCGCTCGGTGTCGACCTCGCCCATGTAGACGACGCACTCCAGGCCCATCAGGGCGGCGGCCGTGGCCGAGGCGACGCCGTGCTGGCCCGCACCGGTCTCGGCGATGACCCGGGTCTTGCCCATGCGCTTGGTGAGCAGCGCCTGCCCCAGCACATTGTTGATCTTGTGCGAGCCGGTGTGGTTCAGGTCCTCGCGCTTGAGCAGGATGCGCGCACCCCCGGCGTGCGCGGCGAACCGCGGCGCCTCGGTGACCAGACTCGGGCGGCCCGAGTAGGTGCGGTGCAGCTCGGCGAGCTCGGCCTGGAAGGCCTCGTCGGACATGGCCGTGTGGTAGGCCCGCTCGAGTTCGTCCAGCGCGGCGACCAGCGCCTCCGGGACGTAGCGGCCACCGAAGCGGCCGAAGTACGGGCCGGTCTGGTCGACCAGCCGCGCCGTGTCCCCGGCCGGGGGAAGGGCGGTGTCGGTCACGAGTACTCCCTGACGGATCGAGGACCCCGATCTCGGGCCGCCGCCGGGCGGGGATGCGCCGGGAGATCGGACGGTCACGACGGTACACCGGGCCCACGACGCCGGACGCGGCACCGGGGGCTCTCATATATCAGCGGCCCGGCGCCGCGCGGGCGGACCTCAGACGTAGCGCGGGCGCCCCGCGACCCAGCCCAGCACCATCTCGGCGACGATCACCGCGCCGAGCAGCACCAGCGACGGCGTCCAGGAGCCGGTGAGCCCGTGCAGGATCCCGAACAGGAACGGGCCGGTCGCGCCGATGAGGTAGCCGAAGCCCTGCGCCATCGCCGACAGGTCGGTGGTCTCGGCGGCCTCGCGGGTGCGCAGCGCGATCACGCCGAGCCCCAGCGGGAAGACCGCCATGCCGACGCCGAGCAGGACCGTCCACAGCCAGGGCGCGGCGGCCGGGGCGATCGCGAGTCCGGCGACGGCGGCCAGCGAGCAGCAGGCGAGCCCGACGATCCAGCCCGACTGCGACGCCCGGTTCAGCGCGATCGGCGGGATGACGAAGCTGAGCGGGATGCCGATCAGGTTGATCAGGGCGAGCATCAGCCCGGCGTCGGTGCGGGTGACCCCGACGGAGACGAACAGCTCCGAGAGCCACCCCATCGCGACGTAGGCGACACAGGCCTGGAGCCCGAAGAACGCGGTGACCACCCAGGCCAGCGGCCGGCGCACCATCGGGCGCCGCTCCTCCGCGTCGGCGGCGCGCACGACCGGCTCCGGCTCACCGTGCCGGGCCCCGATCGTCCAGACGACCAGCGCGGCCAGCGACAGCAGCGCCCACGCCCCGACCGCGCCGCGCCAGCCGCCGAGCAGCGGTTCCAGCGCCGGCGTGAACGCGGCGCCGATCCCACCGCCCGCGGCCAGCGCGGCGGTGTAGACGCCGGTGACCCGGCCGACGGCGTGCGGGAAGGACTGCTTCACCACGACCGGGATCAGCACGTTGCCGATCGCGATGCCCGCCGCGGCGACGAAGGTGCCGCCGAGCACGACCCACGGGCCGTCGACGACGCGCAGCACGAGCCCGGCGGTCAGCACCGCCATCGCGAGGCCGATCGCGCGGGCCATGCCGAGCCGGCGGGAGAGCAGCGGCGCCGCGATCGCGGCGAGGCCGAAGCAGATGGTGGGCACCGCGGTGAGCACACTGGTCCAGACCGCGGAGGCACCGAGGCCGTCACGGACCTCGCCGAGCACCGAGGACATCGAGGTCACGGCCGGGCGGAGGTTCGAGGCGGCGAGTGCCACCCCCACGACGAGCAGCGGAGTCCCGACGAGCGCACCGCGACGCGACGGCCCGGTCTCCTCGGCCCGCCCGGTGGCGATGGTCTCCTCCGCGCGTGTCTCCTGCTCAGCAATGCTCACGAAACAGTATTGTTACAGACGTAGGATGTTCGGATGGAAGGATGATCCGGTGCCTCTCGTCACAGCGCGCCGCGGTGGCCTGGTCGACCAGGTCATCGACCAGCTCCGTTCCGCCATCACCGGCGGGGAATGGCCGGTCGGTGCCCGGATACCGCCGGAGTCGGAGCTGGCCTCGTCGTTGGAGGTCGGCCGCAACACCGTCCGCGAGGCCGTCCGCGCCCTCGCCCACGGCGGCCTGCTCGAGGTGCGTCAGGGCGACGGCACCTACGTGCGGGCCACCACCGAGCTGTCCGGGGCGCTGCGCACGCTGTGCGGCCCGGAGCTGCGCGAGGTGCTGGAGGTCCGACGCACCCTGGAGGTGGAGGCGGCCCGGATGGCGGCCGCCCGCCGGACCGACGCCGACCTGACCGTCCTGCGGGCGGCGCTGGCCGGGCGCGACCGGGCCGTCGCGGCCGTCGCGGCGTACGGCCGTCGCGGGGAGCAGCCGGACGCCGCGGACCTGGAGCGCGCGGCCCGTGCGGACACCGACTTCCACGTGGCCGTCGTCCGGTGTGCGGGCAACGGCCTGCTCGTCGAGCTCTACCGGGGTGTGGTGGAGGCGGTCGCGGACAGTGTGAAGACCACGATGCCCGGCACCGCGGGCACCGAGGACGACATCTCCCACACCGGGATCGTCGAGGCCATCGCCGACGGCGACGTGGACCGTGCCGCCCGGGAGGCCGGGGACTTCCTGGACCGGCTCATCGCGGCCCGCCCGGTCACCCCGCAGGGCCCCGCCGGGGAGCGCGGCCCGGACGCCGGGACCGGACCCACCGCCTGACCCGCGACCCCGCGCCCGGGCCGCCCGTCGACCGGCGCGTCCCGTCCGCCGCGCCGGGCCGCACCGTGCGGGCGCAGGCCCGGCGCGGAGGTCACGGTCCGGTTAGCCTCCTTCGCCGGACCCACCCCCGCCCCCGACCCGATCTCGAGGAGTGCTCCGGCGTGCTGAAGGGCTTCAAGGAATTCCTGCTGCGTGGCAACGTGATCGACCTGGCGGTCGCCGTCGTCATCGGTGCGGCGTTCACGGCCGTGGTCACCGCCTTCACGAAGGCGTTCCTGGAGCCGCTGCTCCGGCTGTTCTCCGGCGGGGAGAACGCCGTGCCCCCGGGCACGATCCCGCTGACCGACGAGGTGCAGCTCGACTACGCGAGCTTCCTCAACGCCGTCATCACGTTCCTGATCACCGCCGCGGTCATCTACTTCCTGGTCGTCTTCCCGATGAAGTGGCTCCAGGAGCGCCGCAAGCGCGACGCCGGGGACCCGGCCCTGGAGACCGACCTCGACCTGCTGAAGGAGATCCGCGACCTGCTCCGCGACCAGGCCGAGCGGGACCGCGAGCGGGCCCTCGCCCCCGCACCCCGCGCCGTGGGACAGCCGACGGTGCCGGCGCCGCCGATGCCGTCCGGCCCGCCGCAGGGCCGTCCGGTGCCCCCGTCGCACGCGTCGCAGCCGCCGCAGCCCGGCCCGGTCGACGACGGCTACCCCGAGCCCTACCCGGACACCCCGCGCCGGTCCCGGCACCGCGGCTGAGCCTGCTCACTCCGGGTCGCTGCCCGACGGCCCGCCGACCCGGTACGGCGTGGTCACCCCCTCGTACACGAGGTGCGCCATCAGGCCCTCCGACAGATGCGTCGGGGCGCACCGCGCCGCTGCCGTCGGCGATCCGCATCCGCACCACGTCGCCGCGGGCGACCATGAACATCGGCACGTCCGCCACATGCCGGCCTGGAGCAGGACCTCCCGGCGCGACGAGACAGGCGATCACTCGGTAGCGGTACACACGGCGACCTCCGGCTCCTGCGACGAGCGCGCGCCGGACAGTGAACGCCACGTCAGCGGGGCCACACACGCTCCCTCCAGATGAACACTCCACCCTTTCGACTCGACACGGCACGAACCCCCCACCAGGCTGAGCCGGTCGCGGGCGGCACGGGCCGCCGCGGAGGGGAGCGCACCACGATGGCGGACGCCACCACGTCGACGGCGGAGGACGGGCCCGCGCTGAAGCGGGTCATGGGGCCCAGGCTCCTGCTGCTGTTCATCGTCGGCGACATCCTGGGTACGGGCATCTACGCCCTGGTCGGCCAGGTCGCCGAGGAGGTCGGCGGGGCGGCGTGGGTGCCGTTCCTGGTCGCCTTCGCCGTCGCCATGATCACCGCGTTCTCCTATCTGGAGCTGGTCACGAAGTACCCGCAGGCGGCGGGCGCGGCGCTCTACACGCACAAGGCGTTCGGCATCCACTTCCTGACGTTCATGGTCACCTTCGTGGTGATGAGCTCGGGGATCACCTCGGCGTCGACGGCGTCACGGGCGTTCGCGGCGAACCTGAACGAGGGCTTCGGGCTGGACCTGGGCAACGGCGGCATCGTGCTGATCGCGCTGGGATTCATGCTGCTGGTCGCGGCGGTGAACTTCCGCGGCGTCGGCGAGAGCGTGAAGGTCAACGTGGTGCTCACGATCGTCGAGCTCTCCGGCCTGCTCCTGGTGATCCTGATCGGGATCTACGCGATCGCCGGCGGCGACGCCGACTGGTCGCGGGTCGTCGCCTTCGACACCCCCGAGGACAAGGGGGTGTTCCTGGCGGTCACCTCGGCGACCTCGCTGGCGTTCTTCGCGATGGTCGGCTTCGAGGACTCGGTGAACATGGCCGAGGAGTGCCACGAGCCGCGCCGGATCTTCCCCAGAATCATGATCACCGGGCTGACCATCACCGGGGTCATCTACGTGCTCGTCGCGATCTGCGCGGTGGCGCTGGTCCCGGTCGGCCCGCTGGCGGCGAGCGAGACGCCGCTGGTCGAGGTCGTCCGCGCCGGGGCGCCCGGCATCCCGGCCGACCTGGTCCTGCCGTTCATCTCGATGTTCGCCGTCGCGAACTCGGCGCTGATCAACATGTTGATGGCCTCGCGGCTGCTCTACGGGATGGCCAACCAGGCCGTGCTGCCCAAGCCGCTGGCACGGGTGCACCCGTTCCGCCGCACGCCGTGGGTGTCGATCATCTTCACCACGCTGATCTCGTTCGCGCTGATCAGCTACGTGTCGCTGGACTCGGACTCCGACGTCGTCTCGGCGCTCGGCGGCACGACCTCGCTGCTGCTGCTCGCCGTGTTCACGATCGTCAACATCGCGGTGCTGGTGCTTCGCCGCGACCGGATCCCCGAGGACCACTTCCGGGCCCCGCCCGGCCTGCCGGTCGTCGGCGCCGTCGCCAGCCTGTACCTGGTCCTGCCGTTCTCCGGGCGGGACGCGATCCAGTACGAGCTGGCCGGGCTGCTGCTCCTGCTCGGCCTGGTCCTCTACGGGATCACGCTGCTGCTCAACCGCAGGCTCGGGGTCAAGAAGGCGACCCTGGACCCGTCGAAGCTGGACGGCTGAGCCGCCCGGTCAGGGCCGCAGGACGATCTTCCCGACCTGGGCGTTGGACTCCAGGTGCTCGTGCGCGGCGACGACCTGGTCGAGCCCGTCGAACACCCGGTCCACCTGTGGGGCGAAGTCCCCACCGCGCATCCCCGCGGCGACGAACGCGGCCGCCCGGCGCAGGCGTTCGGCATCGCGGGTCATCGCGAACAGGGTGAACGAGCGGACGACGAGGTCGGGCAGCGTCGCCGTCGGGAAGATCGTCGGTTCACCGGAGAGCCTGCCGTGGATGACGATCGTGCCGTCCGGGCGGACCGCGTCGGCCATCGTCTCGACGGCGGGTCCGGCGACGGCGTCGAACACGACGTCCAGGCCCCGCCCGCCGGTGATCTCCCGGCAGCGCGCGACCAGGTCCTCCTCCCCGGTGGCGACGACGTGTGCGGCCCCGGCGTCGAGCAGCGCCTGCGCCTTGGCGCGGCTGCGGCTGGTGGCGATCGGGACGGCGCCGATCCGGTTCGCGGTCGCGATCGCCGCCAGCCCCACGCTCGACGACGCCGCCGTGACCAGCACGTGGTCGCCCGGCTGCAGGACGCGCGGTTCGAGCAGCCCGGCGTAGGCGACGAGGAACGGCATCCAGGTCGCGGCCCCGGTCACCGCGTCCACCGGCCGCGGGACCAGGGCGCGGGCCGGGACGAGGGCATGGTCGCCGTAGACGGTGTGGTCGTTCATCGAGAACGCCGGGACGATGCTCACCGGGTCCCCCGCCGACCAGCGGTCCACGCCCGCGCCGACGGCGGCGACGGTGCCCGCAGCCTCGTAGCCCAGACCGGCCGGGAGCCGGGTCGGCTCGATGTACTCACCGCGCCGGAACATCGACTCGGCCCGGTTCAGCCCGATCGCCTCGACGGCGACGACGGCCTCCCCCGGCCCCGGCTGCGGCACCGGCTCCTCGACGACCGTCAGCACCTCGGGACCGCCGAGCTCGGTGAAGCGAACGACCCTGTTCATGGCCGCCACCCTGCCGCCCGCCGGACACGCGCCGCCCCCTCCGACCGGAGGGGTTGCGCTTCCCTGATTTCACTAGTTAACTAGTGAAAGTAGGAATCAGGCGACCCCGAGGGGGAGACACGACATGCACGCACGACGCACGATCATCGGGTTCCTGGCCGCCGCGATCGCGATGGGCGGCGCCACCGGCACCGCGCTCGCCGACCCGGTCACCATCGACCCGACACCCCTGACGGTCACGTCGGGCCACGGACCGGTGGACGTGACGGTCCTGGGCCCCCACGGGAGCGGGTACTCCTTCACGCTTCCCGCCGGAGGCCGGAGCGACATCCCGACCGAGGGCGGCGGCTACGAGCGGATCGTGGTCAGCGAGAACGGGGTGACCATCGGCGAGCGGACACTGCTCAACCCGGATCTGCGCACCTACTGCGACGTCCGGCCCGCCACCGAGGAGACGCGACTGAGCTGCGGGATCATCGCCTGAGCCACGGTCGGCGCTCCCCGGACGGAGGGGATCCGGGGAGCGCCGGCCGTCCGCCGGGCCGGGTGCCGGTGGGGGATCGGCACCCGGCCCGCATGATGTGGCACCACCGTCCGGAGAGGAGGCACCGGTGATCGAGTACCGGATCGACCGGCGCTCCGGGGTGGCTGCGTACGCACAGATCGTCCGGCAGACGCGGGAGGCGCTGCTGCTGGGCACGCTGCGGGCCGGGGACCGGCTGCCGACGGCCCGTGAGGTCGTCGAGGCCACCGCGATCAACCCGAACACCGTGCTCAAGGCCTACCGGGAGCTGGAGCGGGACGGGCTGGTCGAGGCGAAGCGCGGTGTCGGGACCTTCGTCCGCCCCGACGCCACGGCCTCGGAGCCCGCCACGAACTCGCCGCTACGGGCCGAGCTCGAGGACTGGGCGGCCCGCGCCGTCACGACCGGGCTGTCCCGGGAGGAGGCCGACGCGCTGGTGCGTGCAGCCCTCGACCGGCACTACGACCGAGGAGACGCATGACCACCGCCACGACCGATGCGGTGCGCACCTCCGGGCTCGGCCGCCGCTTCGGCGGGACCCCGGCGCTGCGCGACTGCTCGCTCACCGTCGAGCCCGGCTCCGTCGTCGCCCTGACGGGCGCCCCCGGCGCCGGGAAGTCCACGCTGCTCGGCCTGCTGGCCGGGCTCGACCTCCCGACGGAGGGCACCGCCGAGGTGCTCGGTGCACCGGTGCCCACCGGCGGGCCGCACCCGGCGGTCGGCCACCTGGCTCCGTCGAAGCCGCTGCCCGACGACTTCACCGTCGCCGAGACGCTTCGGCTGGGGGCGGCGCTCAACCCCGGCCGCTGGGACGACCGCCGGGTCGCCGACCTCACCGGGCAGCTCCCGGCGGAGCGCCGGACGGCGGCGCTCTCGAGCGGGCAACGGGCGGTGCTCGCGCTCGCGCTGGTCCTGGGCCCCGGGCCGGACCTGCTGCTGCTCGACGAACCACTGGCCGGGCTCGACCCGCTGACCCGCCGCCGGGTGCTGGCCGCGGTCACCGGGCACGTCGCCGGCACCGGGGCGACCGCGGTGCTCGCCTCGCACGAGGTCGAGGACCTGCAGGACAGCTGCGACCGGCTGCTGTTCCTCGACCGCGGGCGGGTCCTGATCGACGCCGACATCGACGACCTGCTGGCCGAGCACCGGATCCTCGACGGGCCGGCCGGGGACACCGGCTGGCCGGACGACCACACCGTCGTCGAGCAGCGGGTGCACGGTCGCGGGCAGACCGTCCTCGTCCGCGGCCGCAGCCGGCCGGAGCCGCCCGCCGGGTGGCGGGCGCACGCCCCGGGGTTGCTGGAGGTGGTCGTGGGTCATCTCCGCGCGGCCGCCGGGCGGGAGGGGTCCCGATGACGTGGGTCGTCTGGCGCACCCACCGCGGCGCGCTGCTCGTCACCGCCGGGCTGGGGGTCGCACTGTGCCTGGCGCTCGTCGTGCTGGCCGCGGTGGACGCACTCGACACCGTCGCCCGCGACCCGTTCGGGGTGATCGAGAACCCGGTGTCGGACGTCGCCGGGTACCTGGTGCTCGCGGCACCGGCCCTGGTGGGGGCGTTCCTCGGGGCTCCCCTGCTGGCCGGTGACCTGGAGCGTGGCACGCACGTGCTGCTGCTGACCCAGTCCGTGTCCCGGCGTCGCTGGGCGGGCTCGGCCCTGCTCGTCGGCGGGGGCGTCGCCGTCACGACCGTGGTCACCGCGGCCGCGGTGTACGCGGGTCTCGCCGCGACCGAACCCTGGCACGACGCGCGCACCGTCGCCGCGACCGGGCTCGTCCCGCTCGCCCGCACCCTGTCCGCGCTCACGATCGGTGTGCTGACGGGGCTGCTGCTGCGCCGGGTCCTGGCCGCGTCCGTGCTGACGCTCGCGACCGTCGTCGTGACCGAGGTGGCGATCACGGCCCTGCGTGGCCACATGGTCGCGCCCCGGCTGCGGACCGGCCCGCTCCCGCTGGGGGGTTCCTCGGGCGCCGGGGAACAACGTCTCGACTCCGGCTACACCCTGACCGGTGGTGGCCTGCGCAGCGGTGCGTCCGGCACCGGCTGCACCCAGGACGACGTCGCCTGCCTGCGGGCCGCGGGCATCGACGGGAACTACGTGCTCGTGCACCCTGCGACCGACCGCTGGCCGCTGCACTGGGCGGAGGTCGCGCTGCACCTGGTCCTGGCGGCCGGCGCCGCCGCATGGCTGTTCGCACGACTGCGCCGGCCACTGGGCCGGTGAGCCGCCTGCGGGTCAGAGCGCGCGCAGCCGGCCCGCGAGCTCACCCTCGTAGAAGCTGAAGAACTCCTCGACGTCCGGTCCGGCGCTGATCAGTGCGAGCCGGTCGTAGCCCGCGTCGGCGAAGCCCTTCACCGTCGCGACGTGGGTCTCGACGTCCGGGCCCGCCCCGAACGCGTCGGCCATGTCCTCCCTGCGGACGAAGGCCGTCGCAGCCTCGAAGTTGCGCACGTTCGGCAGCTCGGCCTGGATCTTCCAGCCGGTCGGGCCGAACCGGAACAGCCGGTGCGCGGACTCCAGCGCGGCGTCGACGGTGCCGGCGTAGGCCAGCGGGACCTCGGCCCAGCGGGAGCCGGTCCCGCCGGCCGCGGTGTAGGCGTCGATCAGGTCGGTGCGGGGCTCGGTGGCGAAGAGGCCGTCGCCCAGTTCACCGGCGATCCGCGCCGCCTTCGGCCCGCCCGCGGCGACGACGATGTCCGGCAGTGTGTCCGGCAGGTCGAACACCTGCGCGTCCTCGATGGACAGGTGGTTGCCGCGGTAGGTGCGGTAGCCGCCGGACCAGAGCAGCCGGATGATCTCCAGCGCCTCGCGGAGCATGGCGTGCCGCACCCCGACGACCGGCCACGGGTGTCCGGTGATGTGCTCGGACAGCTGCTCGCCGGAGCCGACGCCGAGGGTGAACCGGCCGTCGGACAGCAGTGCGGTCGTTGCGGCGGCCTGGGCGATGATCGCCGGGTGGTAGCGGATCGTCGGGCAGGTCACCCCGGTGGCCAGGCCGATCCGCTCGGTCCGCATCGCGATCGCGGCGAGGATCGACCAGGCGAACCCGGAGTGCCCGTGGCTCTCGAGCCACGGGTGGTAGTGGTCGGAGATCTCGACGAAGTCGAAACCGGCCTCCTCCGCCCGGACGGCCTGGCGGACCATCTCCTGCGGCGTGTGGGCCTCGGCGAAGAGCTTGAAGCCGATCTGCACGACGGGTGTCCTCTCCTCGGGGGTGGCGCCGGTGGGGTTCCCGGCATGCGTCGGATCACTCCTGCGGCAGCAGGACGATCTTCCCCGCGGTGTGCCGCTTCTCCAGCTCGGTGTAGGCCTCGCGGACCCCGTCGAGCGGGTAGCCGGCCGCGATCGCGACCTGCAGGGCCCCGTCGGCGACGAGCGCGCCGAGCGCGGCGAGGTCGTCGCGGCCCGCGGAGTCGGCGGTGCCCCGGGTGGCGGCGCCGTGGGCCTGCGCGCCCTCGAAGTCGATGATCGTGTTGATCCGCTCCGGGGCGACACCGAGCTCGCGGGCGAGCGCGACGTAGCCGCCGCCGACGAGGTCGACGACGGCGTGCACCCGGTCCGGCGTCGCGGCACGCAGGTTCGCCAGCGTCTCCTCGGGCGAGGACCCGTAGGCGACCGGGGTCACGGCCAGCTCGCGCAGCCGGTCGTGGTTGCGCTCGGAGGCGATCCCGACGACCTCCACGTCGCGCAGCGTCAGCAGCTGCACCGCGATCTGCCCCACCCCGCCCGCGGCACCGGCGACGACGACCGTCTCCCCCGGCTGCGGGTCCACCGACGCGACCGACGCGGCCGCGGCCGTCCCGGCGATGTAGAGCGCACCGGCCGTCGCGACGTCGAGACCGGCCGGGCGGCGCAGTACCTGCTCGGCGGGCACGTCGACGTGGGTGGCCTGGGAGGCGCGGTCGTCGGTCCAGCCGAAGACGTCGTCGCCGGGCTCGACGTCGGTGACGCCCTCCCCGACCGCCGCGACGACCCCGGCCCAGTCGCTGCCCTGCCCGCTGGGGAACGTGCTGGGCCAGGACTCGGCGAACACGCCTTCGCGCAGCGCGGTCTCGCCCGGGTTGATCCCGGCCGCGTGCACCTCGACCAGCACACGACCCGGACCGGGGTCGTCGAACCCGACACCGGTCACGTACAGCTCGTCGACGCCGCCGTAGCGGTCGTACCGCACGGCCCTGCCCTCACGTGTGCTCATGTCGGGCAGCGTTCCCGCTGCGCGATTGCCTGCACCGATGAGCCGGGTCACACCGGTGGGTGCAGCTCCACGGCCGCGCCGGTGACGGTCCGGCGACCGCCCTTCAGCACCCAGCGGACCGGTGCGACGGCGGCGACCGCCGTGCCCGGGTCGGGTGCGTCGAGGCAGACCAGGTCGGACGGGGCCCCCGCGACGACCCCGGTGGCGGCGGCCGGGGTGCCGAGCACCCGGGCGGCGCGCGGGCCGACCAGGTCCAGGCAGGCCGCCAGCTGCTCCGGCGACGCCTGGTGGGTCAGGTTGGCGTAGAGGTTCGCCATCCGGACCAGGGAGCCGTCGCCGTAGGGGGTGAAGGCGTTGCGGACGTTGTTCGTGGCCACCGCGGCCGCGGCGTCGCGCTCGACGAGCCGGTCCAGCACGACGACCCCGCGCGGCGCCCCGGCGCCGGTCTCCCGGCCGGTGAGGAACAGGTCCGTCGACGGCAGGGAGACCACGCCGACCCCCGTCCCGGCGCACCGGTCCAGCACCGCGGCGCGCTGCTCGGGCTCCAGGAACGACCAGGCCGTGCCGTGGCCCGCGGTGACCCGGCCGCCGAGCCCGGCCCGTTCGGTCAGGTCGCACACCGTGCCGATCAGCGCGCCCTCGGCGGTGCCGTCGAACAGGTCCAGGTGCAGGTCGACGTCGGCGTCGTGGTCCGCGGCCAGCCCGAACACGCGGTCCAGCTGGCCCGCGGGGTCGTCGTCGGCGTAGGGGGCGCCGCCCACGACCGCGCGCCGGCCCGCCGCGCGGGCCCCGCCGAGCGCCTCGTCGAGCAGCCGGGCCGTCTCCGGCGAGCCGGTCAGACCGTCCTGGGCGAACACGCAGACCTCGACGTCGACGGCCCAGGCCCAGTCCGCCGCGGCCGCCAGCACACCCTCCAGCCCGCGTCGCCCGACGGTCGGGTCGAGCTCGACGTGGGTCCGCACCCGGGTGGTGCCGTGCGCGACGCAGGACGCCAGGACGGCCCCGGCGCGGGCGGCGACGTCGTCGACGGTGAAGTCCGCCTTCATCGCCGCGGTCTCGGCCATCGCGTCGTCGACGGTGCCGCCGGACCAGGAGCAGCGGTCAGCGGTGAGCGCCTTGTCCAGGTGCAGGTGCGCGTCGACGAGGCCACCGACGACGAGCCGGTCCCCCGCGTCGGTACCGGGTGCCCCGGCGGGCGCCGGGACACCCACCGACCGGATCCTGCCGCCGGACATCACGATGTCGACGGCGCCGTCGTGGCCGGGGACGCGGGCGCGCCGCACGACGGTCATGGCACCGTCGCCGGCCGGGTCCGGGGGTCGCGGTGATGTGGAGATGGTCACCCGGTGAAGACTCTCTCCCCGGACAGGATCCCGCAGGTCGACCGATGGACAACGGCCCGGGGCCCGGTACGGTGAGCCCATCGGAAACTCGGCCGTAGGTCCCCGGACATCCGGCCCCGCACCATCCGGCGGGCGGGGTCGTGGGCGAGGCGTGCCCGAACCCGGGCGGCCGTCGTGACGTCGGCCGAGCCCGGCCGCCGGCGGCTCGGCCACACGGGCAGCTGGCCGGAGCCGCACTCCCGGGTGAGCCTGCGCGAGCACACCCCGGCGCCCGGTGTGACCGTCCTCGAGGTGATCGGTGACGTCGACCTCGCCGAGGCCGAGGCGATCCGGGCCCGGATGTCGGAGATGCTCCACCAGACGCGACCGGCGCGGGCGCTGCTGGACCTGTCCGGCGTCGGATTCCTCGGGTCGCACGGTCTGACCGCGGTGGTCCGGTCCTCCCGGGCGGCCGGTGAGGCCGGGGTCCGTCTCGACGGGGTCACCGGCCCGGGCAACCGTGCGGTGATCCGGCCGGTGCGGATGACCGGGCTGGACCAGGTCATCACCTGGTACCCGGATCTCGACACGGCCCTGGGGGCCTGAGTCTGCACCCCGACGATCTCGTCCGCCGCGCGCCGCGCCTGTTCCACACCACGCCCGCCGCGTCGTGGCCCGGGATCGCCACGCACGGGCTGCTGCCGGTCGCGGGGCTGCTCGACCTGTTCGGGGTGACCGGCGACGAGCGGGAACGGCTGCTGACCACGCGTCGCCCGCGGGCGGTGCGGCTGCACCACCCCGAGCACGGCATCGCCTGGCTGCGTGACCAGCGCCCGCTCAACCCGGCAGCCCTGGGACGGATGCTCGACCCGGGGTCCGGGTTCGGTGTGGCCGACTACCTGCGCCGGATCAACGGCTGCGCGTTCCTGTGGGCGGACCCCGCCCGCCTGCGCCGGCTGCACGCGCTGCCCCGCTACGCCGACACCGAGCACGTCGTCCTCACCGTCGACACCGCGTCCCTGGTGGCCGCGCACGGCGACCGGGTGCTCGTGACCCGGATCAACTCCGGCGCCGCGCTGTTCGCGCAGGGGCGACGCGGGCCGGACACCTTCCTGCCGGTGGGGCGGGTGCCGTCGTCGTGGCGGCCGGTGGAGGTGGCCGTGCCCGGCGGCGTCCGGGACCTGCTCGCGCACCTGGTGGACGCCCCGGCCGTACCGGAGCGCTCCGGATGAGCCGGCCGGTCGCCGTCGTGCTCGCCGACGCCTGGACCCGGCCGTCGGCCGGCGACCACACCGACGACACCGAGGCCGTCGCCGACCTGCTGCGCCGCAGCGGGCACGGGTTCGACGTCCGGACCGCGGGCCCGGCGGGCGACCGTCCGCTGCGGGAGGCACTGTCCGACCCGGACACGGTGCTGTTCGCCCACCCCGGTGCCTCCGGCGACGACGAGTCCGCGTTCCGGCGGCTGCGCGCGGACAAGGGCGCGATCCGCCGGTTCGTCCACGGGGGCGGGTGCTATCTGGGCGTCTGCATGGGAGCGTTCCTGGTGGAGCGCGGCTTCCTCAACCTCGTCGGCCTCGCCGTCGACGAGTACTGGTCCCGCCCGGGGGCCGATCCGTCCACCCCGGACCCGGCCCTGGTCACGGTCCGGTGGCGTGGAGCCGAACGGCGGATGTACCTCCAGGACGGGGGCGTGATCCGGCCGACACGCCGGGCGCTCGCGGAGACCGAGATCCTGGCCACATACGCCGACGGCACGGTGGCCGCCTGCGTCACCCGGTGCGGTGACGGCGCGGTCGGTGTCGTCGGCCCGCACCCGGAGGCCCCGCCCTCGTGGTTCCACGACCACGGTGTCGACCTCCCGGCCGACCATGATCATGACCTGGGGGTCGATCTCGTCGACACCCTGTTCCGGACGGTGCACGGGTCGACGCCGCCGCCGTGACGACAGCGGAGCCCGCGTGTGGCTACGTATTCCACCCGACCGGGGTTCACCACTTTGCGAGTGACGATCGCCACCCCGACCTGCACTTTCCGTCCCCGCGGGAAGGGGTAGGCCGGTGTCATGTCCGACGTGTCCAACCGGTCGGCCCTCACCGGTGGGGTCGACGGCGGCGACGACCGCGCCACGCAGCCGGGGCAGCCCCAGGTGATCCGCCGGGACCTGCCGTACCGCCCCTCGCCGACCCGCCGTCCGGTACCGAGCCCCCGCCCCCGCCCCGGCGCCGTGCCGCTCGACCACCGCGTGCTGGTCCCCGGGGCGACCCTGGAGGCCTCCCGGGCCCGGCCCGGCGAGCAGCTCGCCGAGGTGTTCGAGGAGGCCGTCGACCACCACCCGGACGCCGTCGCCGTCGACACCGGCGACGCCACGCTGACCTACCGCGACCTCGACGGGCGCACCAACCGTCTCGCCCGGCACCTGCGCGGGCGCGGCACCGGCCCCGGCGACGTCGTCGGGCTGCTGCTCGACGACCCGGTGGAGAGCTACACCGCCATGCTCGCGGTGCTCAAGACCGGGGCCACCTTCGTCCCGATGGACGCGGGCTTCCCCGCGGACCGCGTGGCGTTCATCCTCTCCGACTCCGCGGCCGGTCTGCTGCTGGTCACCGACAGCGCGCTGGCGAAGGTCGGCGACCCCGTGCGGGGCGACGTCGAGATCCTCTCGGTCACCGGTGCGGCGGCCGCCGACATCGCCGCCTGCTCCGACGAGCGGCTCGGGCCGGACACCCGTCGCACACCGGGCCGCGAGCACCCCGCCTACCTGATCTACACCTCCGGCTCCACCGGCCGGCCCAAGGGCGTCGTGATCGGACACCCGGCGATCTGCAACTTCGTGCGGGTCGCCGCCGACGAGTACGGCGTCCGCGCCGACGACCGCATGTACCAGGGACTGACCCTGGCCTTCGACTTCTCCGTCGAGGAGATCTGGACCTCGTTCCTGACCGGCGCCACCCTCGTCCCCAAGCCGGCCGGGGTGTCGCTGGTCGGCGAGGACCTGCACGACTTCCTGATCGAGCGCCGCGTCACCGCGATGTGCGTGGTGCCGACGCTGCTGGCCACCGTCGAGGCGGACCTCGACGACCTGCGCTTCCTGCTCGTGTCCGGCGAGGCCTGCCCGCAGGACCTCATCCGTCGCTGGTGGACCCCGCAGCGCCGCTTCCTCAACGTCTACGGCCCCACCGAGGCCACCGTCACCGCGACGATGGCGCAGGTCCACCCGGACCGTCCGGTGACTATCGGACGGCCGCTGCCGACCTACGCCGCCCTCGTCCTGGACACCACCGACCCGACCAGGGTGCTGCCGTTCGGCGAGACCGGGGAGCTGGCCGTCGCAGGGGTGGGGCTGGCCGACGGCTACCTCAACCGCGACGAGAAGACCGCCGAGGTGTTCGTCCCGGCCCCGGTCGACCTGCCGAACAACCCGTCCGGACTGATCTACCGCACCGGTGACCTCACGCGGATCAACGCCGACGGCGAGATCGAGTACCGGGGCCGCATCGACCTGCAGGTCAAGGTCCGCGGCTACCGCATCGAGCTCTCCGAGATCGAGGCCGTGCTGCAGGACCACCCCTCGGTCGCGATGGCCGTGGTGGACACGTTCGAGCCGACGCCCGGCACGAAGGAGCTCGTCGGCTACTACAGCCTGGTCCGCGGCGCGGAACCGCCGACCGACCTGCGGGCCCGCCTGCAGGACCGGCTGCCGTCCTACATGGTGCCCCCCTACCTCGAGCACCTCGAGCTCATCCCGATGACGACCAGCGACAAGGCGGACCGCAAGAACCTGCCCGCGCCGACCGGCAGCCGCGTGGCCGCGACCGGCCCGGTCGTGGGCCCGGCGACCGACGTCGAGCGCGGCCTGGTCGCCGAGCTCGCCACCGTGCTGCGGGTCGAGCCCGCCGAGATCTCGGTCGAGGCCGACTTCTTCGACGAGCTCGGCGCCACCTCGCTGCTGCTGGCCGGGTTCGCCGCCGCCGTGCGCCGTCGCGACGACCTGCCGTCGGTGTCCGCACGCGACGTCTACCGCCACCCCACCGTGCGCCGGCTCGCCGCCGCGCTCGGCGACGTCGTGCCGACCGTGGCCGCGGAGCCGGTCGAGCCGGTGCGCGCCCGCCCGGTGGCGCACACGCTGACCGGGGCCGCGCAGCTGCTGTTCCTGCTCGCCTCCGGGTTCGCCGCCGCCGCGGTGCTGGTCCTCGGCTACCGCTGGATCTCCACTGCCCCCGACGCGGTGTCGCTCACCGGCCGGGCCGCGCTGTGGACCGCGGGGGTACTCGTCGCCGTCGTGCTGCTGCCGGTGCTCGCCAAGTGGACGCTCGTCGGCCGCTTCCGCGAACGGACCGTGCCCCTGTGGGGCGCCGCCCACCTGCGGTTCTGGGTCGTCTCGACGCTGATCCGGACCAACCCGATGGCGCTGGCCGTCGGCACCCCGCTGTACACCGCCTGGCTGCGGCTGCTCGGCGCGCGGATCGGGCGCGGCAGCGCCCTGTTCGGGGCCGTCCCGGTCGCCACCGACCTCGTCCGGGTCGGCGCCCGCACGATCGTGCACCCGGAGGCGTCGCTGCAGGGCTACCGGGCCGTGCCCGGTGCGCTGGAGTTCGGCCCGGTCGGCGTCGGCGACGACTGCGTGGTCGGCGAGGCCGCCGTGCTCGACATCCGGACCTGGATGCAGGACGGGTCGCAGCTGGGCCACGCCTCGGCGCTGCGCCCCGGTGTCACCGTCCCCGCCGGCGAGGTCTGGCACGGCTCGCCCGCCGGCCCCTCCGGCTCGGACTACCGCGGGCCCGACGCCGTCGGCGCGGGGCGGCTGCGCCGGGTCGTCTACTCGGCGGTGTTCGCCGGGCTGTCCTGGGCCGTCGCGACGGCGGTGTTCGCGCTGCTCGTCGGCCTGTTCGCCCGCTTCGCCCCGCAGGTGGCCGGGCTGATCGGCCTGACCGGTGCCGACATGGGCGCACACTGGTGGTTCTTCCTGATCGGCGCGATCGCGGTGGTGGCGCTGGTCGTGGCCGCCCTGCTGGTGGGCGTGCTCGCCGTGCTGACCCTGCCGAGGCTGGCCGCCCTGTTCGTGCCGGTCGACCGCACCTTCCCGCTCTACGGCGTGCGCCACGTCGCCCAGCAGATCGTGACCGGCGTGTCGAACGCGCGGTTCCTGGTGCTGCTGCTCGGCGACAGCTCGTTCATCACCGGTTACCTGAAGGGCCTCGGTTACGACCTGGACGACTTGCGTCAGACGGGGTCGAACTTCGGCACCCAGCTCCGCCAGGAGTCGCCGCGGCACGCCCGCGTCGGCTCCGGGACGATCGTGTCCGACGGCCTGCGGATGATGAACACCGAGCTGTCGCACGACTCGTTCCGGATCCGTCCGGTGCGGCTGGGCCGGGACAACTTCGTCGGCAACGACGTGCACCTGCCCCCGGACGCCCGGATCGGCGACGACGTGCTGCTCGCGACCAAGGTCATGGTCCCGGTGGACGGGCCGGTGCGGACCGGGGTGGGCCTGCTCGGCTCACCGCCGATGGAGATCCCGCGCACCGGCGCGGGGCCGCACCCGAACCACCCGGCGACCGACGAGGAGCTGGCCCGCCGGCTGCGCTCCAAGAACCGCTACAACGCCTCGACCCTCGTCGTCACGGTGCTGCTGCGGGCCCTCGGCGTCGCGGTCGCGCTGGTCCCGCTCGGGATCTCGGTGGCGCTCTGGCCGGCGTGGGGCCTGTGGGCCCTCGGCCCGGCCGTGTTCCTCGGCCCGCTGCTGCTCATGGTGTGGTCGGCGCTGCTGGAGCGCGCGACGCTCGGCTTCCGCGGCCTGCAGCCGCGCACCGCATCCATCTACGACCGCTACTTCTGGTTCCACGAGCGGCTCTGGAAGCTCTACGTCCGGCCGGTGCTGGCCGGGACCCCGCTGCTCGTGTGGCGCAACCGCCTGGCCGGTCTGAGCGCCGGGAAGCGCGTCTTCGACGACGGCGCCGCCCTGCCGGAGAAGAGCCTGGTCTCCCTCGGCGACGACGTCGTGCTCAACTCCGGGTCGGTCCTGCAGTGCCACTCGCTGGAGGACGGCCGCTTCGAGTCCGGCCGGATCCGGGTCGGCGACGGCGTGGCCGTCGGCGTGCGGGCGTTCGTGCACTACTCCACCGACATCGGCGACGGCGCGACGCTGGCCGCCGACTCGTTCCTGATGAAGGGCGAGCAGGTGGCCCCGGGTGAGCGCTGGGGCGGGAACCCCGCCGAGCCGGAGGCGGACGACGCCCCGGTGCCCGACCACCGCGCGCCGGCGGAGCCCGCGGTCCCGGTGTCGGCCGTGCCCGTGCTGCCCCAGCCGTTCACCGAGGAGGTGTTCCTGTCGCGGGTGCAGCAGTACCTGGAGCTGCACGACGTCGCCTGGGCCACCAACGCCTCGGTCGCGGTGCTCGACACCCTGGCCCGCAGCCTCGGCGCGGACACCCGTGACGACCTGGCCCGGCACCTGCCCGCCGGGTTGCGGGCCCAGGTCCCGTCGCTGGCCGGGTACGGCCCGGGACACGGGCAGCACGCGGTCGACGACTGACTGTACGGCCGGGAAACCGGTTGTGCACTATTGACGGCACCCGCACCGCCCGGGATTGTGATCGGGTCCCGACAACGGAGTGGGAGCGTCGTCATGTCCGAACAGTCCCTGTACGACCGCCTCGGCGGCATCTACGCGATCACCGGGACGGTCGACATCCTGGTCGACCGGCTCTTCGCGAACGCCCCGGTCGATGCGAACGAAGGAGTGCACGCCCACCACGGCGACCCGGCGAACGCCCCCGGCTACACGTTCCCGGTCACGGCGTGGTCGGTGCAGGCCGCAGGCGGCCCGCGGTGCTACCCGGGCATGGACATGGTCACCGCGCACGAGACGCTGAAGATCACCGACGAACAGTTCGACGCCGTCGCGCTGGAGATCTCCGCGACGCTGAACTCCTGCGAGGTGCCCACTCCGGAGCACACCGAATTCGTGGAGATCATCGAGAGCTACCGGTCCGAGGTCGTGGAGCAGCGACCGAAGGCCGCCTGACCCGCCCGTCCCGCCGGCGCCGACGGGCGCCGGTGGGATCCGCTCACCGCGTGTCGCCGGTGAGGAGGGAGTACCTCGCCGACGCCGCCGCGCACGGCCTGACGATCGTCGGGCCGGAGGTCCCGCTCAGGACCGGCCGAACAACCTCGCGAGCAGGCCCCCGCCGGAGCGCTCGGCCGGCGCGCAGCGACAGCGCTCGGCCGGCCGCACACCGGCCATGACCTGGTCCACGTGCTGCCCGCAGCCCTGCCAGGTGACCATGCCGCAGTTCCGGCAGGTGGCGCGTCGGCACATCGCGATCGTCTCCTCGCATCGGTCCCGGTCGACTGGATACCCCCGGGAGTACCTTCGAGGATACGCCGTCGCGCATGTCCGGGATCAGCGTCGTGACGCGATCCGCACCAGCACCAGCGCCGGGCCCGACGGTGCCCGGCCGCGGCGCCAGGCCGCCCGCAGCCGTCGCTGCAGGTCCGCCCCGCGCACCGGCACCGCCCGCAGCGTCCCCGCCGTGACCTCGGCCGCGACGGCGAGGCCGCTGATCACCGCGGGGCCCGCCCCGCCGGCGACAGCGTTCTTGATCGCCGTCGTCGACCCCAGCTCCAGCACCGGCGGGGCCAGGGCGCCCAGCGCGCGCTCCAGGAAGTCGCGGGTGCCCGACCCGGGCTCCCGGGCCACCAGCGGGGTCGACGCCAGCCGGGACGCGTCCACCGCCCGGCGCCCCGCCCACCGGTGGTCCGGGGCGACGACGAGCACCAGCCGGTCCCGCGCGACGACCTGGCCGTCGAGGTCGGCGGGCAGCTCGGGCCCCTCGACGAAGCCGAGGTCGGCGTCCCCGGAGCGGACGTCGTCGACCACCTCGGCCGTGTTGTGCGAGGTCAGGGCGACGGCGGTGCCGGGCAGCTCCGCCCGCAGCGCGACCAGCCAGCGTGGCAGGAGGTACTCGGCGACCGTGACGCTGGCCGCCACCCGCAGCCGGGCCGCGCGGTCCGTCCGCAGGGCGGCGACCCCCTCGTCGAGGGCGTGCGCGGCGTCGAGCGCGGCCCGGGCCCGCTCCACCACCAGCGCGCCGTCCGGGGTGAGCCGGGTGCCTCGCGGGGACCGCTCCAGCAGGGTCAGCCCGAGCGCGGACTCCAGGCTCCTGATCCGGGCGCTGACCGCGGCCTGGGAGACGCCGTGATCCACGGCAGCCCTGCCCATGCTCCCCAGGGTCGCGACGGAGACCAACAGGTCGTAGGGCACGAGGTCGGCCACACGCGGAGACAGAGCCACAACCACAGCTTATGACTCCGCAACTCGGCGACGGGTACCGTCCGGCGCCTGCCGCGCGCACCGTGGGGACCATGACGACCTACCTGGACCGCCCCGCAGCCGAGGTCGGGGCCCTGCCCCGGCGGCCGCACGCGCTCGCCCGGATCGGGTTGCTGCGCGACCTCGACCGCCCCGGCGACGCCGTCTCGTCGCTGGGACCCAACTGGTTCGCGTCGGTGATGGGCACCGGGATCGTCGGCGGCGCGGTCGCCACGCTGCCGCTGCGCTCGCCCGTCCTGACGGCCTGGGGCACCGCGGCGTGGGGGCTGGCCTCGGTCCTGCTCGTCGTGCTGGTCGTGGCGACCGCGGTGCACCGCCTGCGCTTCCCCGCCCGGGCCCGCGGGCACGCGGCCGATCCGGTCGCCGTGCAGTTCTACGGCGCCGTCGCGATGGCCCTGATGACCGTCGGTGCCGGTGCCGTCCAGTTCGGGATCCCGGTCCTCGGTGCCACGGCCGCACTCGCCACGAGCTGGACGCTGTGGCTGGCCGGCACCGCGTTCGGCCTGGTCACCGCCGTCGGCGTGCCCTACCTGATGATCACCCGCCACGAGATCGGCCCGGACGCCGCGTTCGGCGGCTGGCTGATGCCGGCCGTGCCGCCGATGGTGTCGGCGGCCGACGGCGCCCTGCTCGTCGCCCACCTCGCCCCGGGGCCGGGCCGGGCGACGCTGCTGCTCGCCTGCTACGCGCTGTTCGGGATGAGCCTGTTCGCGACGCTCGCGCTGCTCCCGCAGATCTGGAACCGGCTGGTCGTGCACGGGACCGGCCCGGCCGCGACCGTCCCCACCCTGTGGATCGTCCTCGGCCCGCTCGGCCAGTCGGTCACCGCGGCGGGTCTGCTGGCGAACGTCGCACCGGGCACGCTGCCGGAGCCGTTCGCGAGCGGCACCGCCGTGTTCGCCGTGCTCTACGGCGTGCCGGCCTGGGGGTTCGCGATGCTGTGGATGGCGCTGGCGGCCGCGGTGACCGTCCGGACGGCACGGCGCGGACTGCCGTTCGCGCTGACCTGGTGGAGCTTCACCTTCCCCCTCGGCACCTGCGTGACCGGGACGAACCTGCTCGCGGCCCGGCTGGGGACACCGGCGCTCGCCGTGGTGGCGGTGGCGCTCTACGGGCTGCTCGTCGCGGCGTGGGCCGTGGTCGCGGCCCGGACCGCGCACGGTGCGCTGGTCCGCGGGCACCTGCTCGCCCCCGCGTCCTGACCACTGCCCCCCTTCCCGCCACCCCGCCGGCTGCTCCCAGGGGAACCATCGGGGCTTCTAGGGCAACGAGAGTTCCCCTGGGAGCACCCGGCGGGGCCGGAGAGCCACAACGGCGCGGTCCCGGGGGCCGTCAGAGGGCGAGCAGGCTCTGCACCCCGACGAACAGCCCGACGACGACGAGCAGCCCGGCGAACGTCCGGTTGAGCGCCGCGCCCGACATCCGGTCGGCGACGAGCTTGCCGCCGAGCGCGCCGAGCACTGCGACCGCGGCGAACGGCCCGATGACCGCCCAGTCCAGGTCGAGGTGCCCGACCCGGGCGCCCAGCGAGCTGATCGAGTTGAAGGTGAGCACGAGCAGCGAGGTGCCGATCGCCGCGGGCATCGACAGGCCCATGAGCATGGTCAGGGCCGGGACGACGAGGAACCCGCCGCCGACCCCGAGGAACCCGGTCAGGAAGCCGACCACCGAGCCGGCCGCGACGATCTTGCCGACACGGCGGGCCACCGACCGTCGCGCGGGGGCCGCGAGGACGGCGGTCGCGCCGGCCGTCCCCGGGCCCCCGGCGGTGCGGGACGCCGGCTCCGCTCCGGCCGCGGCGCCGGCCTCCGCAACCGCCGCGCCGTCGGCCTGCTGCGCCGACGCCCCGCCCTTGACCAGCATCAGCACGGCGATGGCGAGGGTGAGGGCCGCGAAGGACAGCAGCAGGACGGGCTGGGGCACGGCACGGTTGAGCAGCGACCCCGCCCAGGCGGTGGGCACGCCGACGATCCCGAACCCGACACCGGTCCGCCAGTCGATCGTGCGCCCTCGAAGCCGGGCCAGGACGCCGACGGCGGCGATGATGCCGACGATGACGATGCTGCCGGTGGTGGCGGTGCGGGCGTCCTGGCCGAGCGCGTAGACCAGCGCGGGCACGGCGAGCACGCCGCCACCGCCGCCGAGGGTCCCGATGACGAGCCCGACGACCAGGCCCAGCGCTCCGGCCAGGACGCCGGTCACGCGACGGTCCCGGGTTCACCGTCGTCGTCGACGCACGGGAGGCCGGCCTCGGACCAGGCCGTCATGCCGCCGGCCAGGTTCCGGACGTCGACGCCGGCGTCGGCCAGCGCCGCGGCGGCCTTGCCGGACCGGTTCCCGGAGCGGCAGACGGCCACGACCATCCGGTCCCGGTCGAACGCCATCGGGTCCAGCTCGCCGAGTGGGGTGTGCACCGCGCCCTCGATGTGCCCGGCGCTCCACTCTGCCGGCTCACGGACGTCGAGGAGCAGGGCACCGCCGGCCGCGAGCTCACGGGCGTCCACCGAGTCGGTCTGCGGGATCTGGTCGGGCGTGGTCATCGTC
Organism: Pseudonocardia sp. UM4_GMWB1; assembly: GCF_017312155.1. Taxonomy (NCBI): domain Bacteria; kingdom Bacillati; phylum Actinomycetota; class Actinomycetes; order Pseudonocardiales; family Pseudonocardiaceae; genus Pseudonocardia; species Pseudonocardia sp. UM4_GMWB1. Next base: position 292,139 of record NZ_QJPN01000001.1, read on the forward strand.
GTGGGTCCTTCCGGTCGGGGGAGCCGAGCAGGTCGAGCTGGTAGCCGTCCTTGGTGGAGAAGTCAGCACGCAGGACGAACCGGTCGCCGCGGACGAGGGTCTGGCGCCACTCCACCGGGCGACCCTTGGCGCAGCCGAGTCGCCGGACCGAGAACGCGGCGGTGGACGGGCTGCCGCCCAGCAACCGGTGCTCGGCGGGGGTGGGCAGGATGGGCTGGATGGTCTCCTCACCGCCGGTGAGGACGACCCCGCACAGCTCGGCGTAACGCTCGTAGAGCGCGCCGGTGGTGAAATCCGCCGTCAGCAGCGGGGCGGCGAGGTCGTGCGGGAGCCACACGCGGTCCAGAGCGAGTGGGTCGCCGCCGGCGAAGCGCAGGCGCTCGAGGTGCACCAGGGGGGTGGACTCCTCGAGCCCGAGCCGGGCGGCGATCACGCCGTCGGCGCGGGTGTCCAGCGCTCGCACGACGCTCTGCTGCTCGAGTCCCATCGCGCGGACGGACTCGTGCAGGCTGTAGAGGGCGCCGAGCCGCTGGGCGATCTCCACCGGCTCGGCCTGACGCGACGGGCGTCCGCGCGTCCCGACGACACGGCCCTCGTCGCGCAGTACCTTGACCGCCTGCCGCACGGTGTGCCGGCTGACCCCGTACTCCTCCACGAGCGCCAGCTCGCCGGGGAAACCGTCGGTGAACGCGTCCACGTCGAGGCGGCGCCGCAGGTCGTCGAGCAGCTGCTCCCAGAGGAGGCGGCCGGGCTCGCGCCGGATGACGGCGGGGCCGGGGGCATCGGTCTCGGTGTCGGACACCCCTTGAATGTACGGTCATTTAACCCCGTCGGGCAAGTCCCCCGGCCGTGCCGCACACCACGTCGATGGCGCCATCGGGACCGTGCACGAGGAGCCGCCGGCCGGATGCCGACCGGCACGTGAGGCCGGTCGGAACAGGACCCGGCCGGGGCCGGTCCGGGGCCCTACCGGACGTCGACCCGGACGGGCGTCAGAACGGCACGCCGGCCCGGTGCGCGGCCCGCACCGCCACCGCCACCCGGCCCAGCAGGCCGGGGCGGGCACCACCCTCGGGGTGACCGTTGGGACCCCTGTCGCCCGGCGCGTCCACGGGCGGCGGCGCCTCCGCCGGAGACGGGCGAGCGGCAGCGGGCTCGCCGTCGAAGGCGGCCGCCACGGGGCGGGACATGTCAGGACGGACGGATGTGCGCACGGTCGCTCCGGGATTCCGGTGGGTCGGGACTGAAGGAGCGGCGCCGGTCCTACCGGGCCGCCCGGACTCCCCGACGACAGTGACGGTCGTCGACCGACAGCTGGTCGGTGGCGATCAGGCACACGACGAAGCCGCGATCGACCGACGGAGCTGTGGGGCACACAGGGACCACGACACCACGCGGGCACGCGCCACGCAACAGCCCGGCTCGCCGGGAGCGACCCACCACCCCTCGGCGTACGGTGGCATAAATGTACGATCATTTTAACCGGTGGACGAGAGCGCCTTCGTCGCCACCGTGACCGAGGGCCGGTCGGTGGCGCCGATGTACGTCGCGCACGCCGCGCAGCGCTACCGCGAGTCCCGGCCGGTGCTCGACGAGACCTCGCGGGTCCCGGCGCTGTCGCTGTCGCAGGCCGACGACCTGGTCCGCGGCGGCGCCGTGTTGCTCGACACCAGCGATCCGCAGGACTTCGCCGCCGCACACCTCCCGCGCTCGGTCAACGTGGGCCTCGGCGGCCGGTTCGCCGAGGTGGCCGGTCAGGTCGTGCCGGCAGGTCCACGCCGACGACCCGTGGGGGTTCGCCAACTCGCCGGAGTGGCCGACGACCCGCCCGCCACCGTGACACAACGTCCACGAGCTGCCGCGCATCCGGTCCGAACGGCCGGCGTTCGATCTGCACTACCCGCACCTCGCGCCCCGGGCACGGGCCGAGGCAACCCACACGGGCGGCGGGGCGGGGATACCGGAGGACTCCCCTCTGTTCCGGGCGAATGGGACACGTCACACTGTGCAGCAGGAATGTACGTTCATTTGGTGAAGTTGAGCGAACGTACCCCCAGGGGTATCAGCGGCCGACGGGGCCGCCGTCTCCGAGAGAGGACCGGAACCCGACATGATCACCGTTCTGACCGTCGAGACGCCCGGTCTGGGCGACCGCAGCTACCTGGCGCACGACGGCGAGGTCGCCCTCGTCGTCGATCCCCAGCGCGACCACGACCGGATCCGCGCCGCCGCCGACGAGGCGGGCGTCCGGATCACCCACGTGTTCGAGTCCCACATCCACAACGACTACGTCACCGGTGGTGTCCAGCTGGCCCGAGCGACCGGAGCGCAGTACCTCCTGAACGCGGACGACCCGGTCTCCTTCGAGCGCGTCGGCGTCCGCGACGGTCAGGTCGTCGAGGTAGGCACGATGCACGTCCGGGTCCTCCACACCCCGGGACACACCCACACCCACCTGTCGTTCGCCGTCTCCGACGGCTCCGTGCCCGGCGCCGAGCCGACGGTCGTGTTCACCGGCGGATCGCTCCTGTACGGCTCCACCGGCCGTCCCGACCTGCTGGGACCCGACCACACCGACACGCTCGCCCACGCCCAGTGGCACTCCGCGCGGCGGCTCGCCGCGGAGCTGCCCGACGCGACGGAGATCTTCCCGACCCACGGCTTCGGCAGCTTCTGCTCCGCCACCCAGGCCACCGGCACCGCGAGCACCATCGGCGCGGAGAAGGCGGCCAACCCCGCGCTGACCCGCGAGCAGGACGAGTGGGTCCGCGAGCTGCTGGCCGGGCTCGACGCGTTCCCCGCGTACTACGCCCACATGGGCCCCGCGAACTCCGCGGGCCCGGACGAGATCGACCTCTCCACCCCGGCCGAGGCCGACCCCGCCGAGCTGCGACGTCGCATCGACGCGGGCGAGTGGGTCGTCGACCTGCGCACCGGGACCGCGTTCGCGGCGGGACACGTCGCGGGGACGGTGAACATCGGTCTCGGCGGGCAGTTCGTGACCTACCTCGGCTGGCTCATGCCGTGGGGGACCCCGGTGACTCTGCTGGGCGAGAGCCCGGCCGACGTGGCCGACGCCCAGCGCGAGCTGGTCCGGATCGGGATCGACCGGCCCGCGGCCGTGGCCACCGGCAAGCCCGAGGACTGGACCGGACCGACCCCGCTGCGCAGCTTCCGTCAGGCCACCTTCGCCGACCTCGCGGCCGAGTACGACCGTGGTACGCGCCCGTCGGTGCTGGACGTCCGCCGGAACCCCGAGCGGGCGGACGGATTCGTCGAGGGCTCGGTCGGAATCCCGATCCACGAGGTCCTCGACCGGCTCGACGAGGTCCCGGCCGGGCCGGTCTGGGTGCACTGCGCCGGTGGGTACCGGGCCGCCGTCGTGGCCGGGCTGCTCGACGCCCGCGGGATCGAGGTCGTCGCGATCGACGATGCCTTCGGCAACGCCGAGCCCGCCGGCCTGCCGATCGTCGCCCCGGCGGGGACGAGGTGACGTCGTGACCACCGTCGCCCTGACCCTGACCCTGACGCTCTCGGTCGTGGTCGGCCTGTCGCTGGGTCTCCTCGGCGGCGGCGGCTCGATCCTCATGGTGCCGCTGCTGGTCTACCTGGCCGGGCTCGACGCCCGCGAGGCCATCGCGGCGTCACTGGTCGTCGTCGGGGTGACCGCCGCGGTCGGCGCGGCCGGGCACGCCCGTACAGGACGCGTGCGCTGGCGGACGGGCCTGATCTTCGGGGTCGCGGGCATGGCCGGCGCGTTCGCCGGCGGGCTCGTCGGCGCCCGGCTGCCCGCACAGGTCCTGCTGCTCGCGTTCGCCCTCATGATGACGACGACCGCCGTGGCGATGCTCCGGGGCCGCCGGGAGATCGATCCGGCGGAGCAACACCGCGAGCTCCCGGTCGCCCGGGTCCTGCTCGACGGTGCCGTCGTCGGACTCGTGACGGGTCTCGTGGGAGCCGGCGGCGGGTTCCTGGTCGTCCCGGCTCTCGCACTGCTGGGCGGACTCCCGATCGGGATCGCGGTCGGAACGTCGCTGCTGGTCATCGCGCTCAAGTCCCTCGCGGGCCTGGCCGGCTACCTGACCACCGTCTCGCTCGACTGGACCCTCGTCGGCGCGATCACCGTCGCGGCGGTGCTCGGCAGCCTCGTCGGCGCCCGGCTGGTCGACCGCATCCCGGCCGACGTCCTGCGGCGTGGGTTCGGCTGGTTCGTCCTCGCGATGGGAGCGTTCGTACTGGTCCAGCAGGCGCCCGACGCGATCCGGGTGCCGGGTCTGCTCGCCCTGGCCGCCGTCGCGGTGTCGATGGCGGGCTGCGCCGCGTGGGTCGCGAGCTGTCCGCTGCGGCGGGTCGGGCGTCCCGGCCCGGCCTGAGACCTGCCGCCGCCGGACGGCACCAATGACCGGTCATTCGTCGGGAGGATGCCCGGAACCGCTACCCTTCGCAGATGTCCGTGCCCACCGGTGGACACCGCGTCTTCGCCGCACTGTACGACCGCGTCCTCGACCCCGTCGAACGCCGGGTTCTCGGCCCGCGCCGGGCGGCGCTGGTCGGCGGCCTGACCGGCCGCGTCCTCGACGTCGGCGCGGGTACCGGCGCCAACCTGCCGCACTACCGTGACGCCGACGAGGTCATCGCCCTCGAGCCCGATCCGGCCATGCGCCGCCGGCTGCGCGACCGGGCCGGGTCCTGCGCCGTCCCGCTCACGGTGAGCGGGGCGGGCGCCGATGCGCTGCCGGCCGCCGACGGCTCGGTCGACGCGGTCGTCTTCACCCTCGTGCTCTGCACCGTCCCCGACCCGGCGCGGGCACTGGCCGAGGCGCACCGGGTACTGCGCCCGGGCGGGCGGCTGGTCGCGATCGAGCACGTCGTCGGGCACGGCCGGCCCGCGACCTGGCGACGGCGACTGGCCCCGCTCTGGGAACGCATGGCGGCGGGGTGCCGGCTCGACCGTGACACCGAGGCCGCGGTCACCGCCGCCGGGTTCGTGCCCGGCACCGTCGAGCGGTTCCCGGCCACGCCGTCGTGGGGACCGATCGGGGCGATGGTCCAGCTGACCGCGACCCGGGCCTGACGGCTCAGGACGGGCGGCGGACCTGGACCTGGTCACCGACCTCGAGCGCGTCGAAGAACGCGACCGCGTCCGGCTTCCCGAGGTGCACGCACCCGGCGGACGGCCGTTCGAGCGACCCCTCGTGGAAGGCGATGCCGCCCGGGGCGAAGAACACCGAGAACGGCATGTCCGCGTCGAACTCGCGGCTGTGGTGGTTCTGCGCCTTCCAGTCGACCGCGAACGTCCCCACGGGTGTGGGACTGCGCGGGTCGCCGTCGAGGAACGGGACCGTCCGGGTCACCTCGCCGTCGTCGAGCAGCCACGCCGTGTGCGAGGCCAGGTCGACGCAGGCATCGGCCGACGCGGTGCACGGGGTGCCGGGGACAGCGGCACCGGACGGTGTCGCCGTGCTCGCCGGGGGCGCCGGCGCCTCGGACGCGTCGCCGGCGGCGGACGCGAGACCGGCGCCTCCTACGAGGACGCCCCCGGTGACGACGACGGTCAGGGCACGACGCAGCAGGGTGTTCACGGGATCTCCTCCGGGGACCGGGGTGTCGCCACGGGCACCGGGCAGGCCAGCGCCCCGCGCAGCCGGGCCCGCAGCGCCGCGCCCATACCGGCCACCGCCAGCACCGCCAGGAACGGCTGGACCGGTTCGAACCACGTCATGGCCCCGGCGTAGCCGAGCACCAGCAGGACGAGCTTGTTGCAGACCGGGCAGCCGACGGCGAAGAAGCCGAGCAGCGCGCCCGCCGAGGCGCGGCGGCCGCCGGGCCCGTCGGGGCTCCGGACGTAGGTGGCCGCGACCAGCCCGGACAGGATCGCGACCAGCGCGAGGACCGGGTAGGCCCAGGCCGGGGCCGGGACCTCACGCCAGAACCACGGGTTCGGCAGCACGGCCGTCGGGACCGCCATGACCACGGCCGTCGCGACCGCGGACACCGTGGCGACGGTCCAGTGCCGGACGGTCCAGGCGCGCAGTGCGTCGAGCGCGTTCACCGGACCTCCTCGTGGTCCCGCTCGGCGGCGGTGCCGGCGCCGCGACGGGAGCGCAGCAGCCTGACCACCGCGACGACCAGCGCGAGCAGGACGATCGCGAGCAGGACGACGGCGTCCGGCACCCCGCCGACCAGGTCGCGGATCGCGAGCTGGGCGTCGGCCTGCTGGTCGACGGTGGTGGGCGCGATGATCCCGGCGGTCCCGTCGGTCAGCAGGAACAGCATCCCGATGCCGATGAAGAGCAGCCCCGAGACCAGGCTCGTCGTGTGGGTGCGCAACGGACCGAGGGCGATCTCACGACCGCGCAGCCACGGCCTGCGCCCCAGCCCGAAGCGGTCCCAGAGCAGGGCCAGCACGAACAGCGGGGCGGCCATCCCCACCGCGTAGGCTGCGAGCAGCGCCGCGCCGTAGCCCGGCTCGGCCCCGATCGCGGCGACCGTCAGGACGCTGCCGAGCAGTGGCCCGGCGCAGAACCCGGCCAGTCCGTAGACCGTGCCCAGCGCGAAGGTCGACAACGGGCCCGAGATCCGGATCCGCCCTGCGGCCCGGGCCGCAGAGGAGCTGGCGAACCCGATGCCGAGGACGGCGAGAACCCCGAACACGATCAGGAGCAGCCCCCCGAGGATCGTGACGAGGCCGCGGTAGCGGGTCAGCAGGTCCCCGACCAGGGCCACCCCGGCGCCGAGCGGCACGAGCACCACGAGCAGGCCTGCCAGGAAGGTCAGCGTGCGGCCGATCAGGGTACCGACGCGGTCGAAGGCATAGGCGAAGAACGACGGCAGCAGCAGCGCCGCGCACGGGCTGACCAGGGAGAGCAGCCCGCCCAGGAAGGCCGCCGGCAGGCCGATACTGCTCACCGCGCGGCCGCCAGCGCCTGGTCGATCTGCGCCCGGAACTCGGCGACGGGCTGGGCCCCCATGACCGGGTGCCCGTTCACGACGAAGGCCGGGGTGCTGGGCACCCCGAGCGCCGACCCCTCGTCGAGGTCGCGCTGCACCGCCTGCGCCGCCTCGGGCCCGTGCATGTCGGTCCGGAACTTCGCGATGTCGGGGACACCGACCCTCTCGGCGTAGGCGACGAGCGTGTCCTCGGGCAGGTCCGGGTGGGCACGCTCCGGGCTGTCGGCGAAGACCGCCCTGTTGAACTCCCAGAACCGGCCCTGCATCGCCGCGGCCCGACCGGCCTGGGCGGCCAGCGTGGACTCCGGCCCGAAGATCGGGAAGTCGCGCCACTCGATGCGCAGACTGCCGTCCTGCACGTACTCGTCCACGAGCTGCTGCTCGGTGTCCCGGCTGAACTTCGCGCAGAACGGGCAGCGGTAGTCGGAGAAGGCGACCATCACCACCGGGGCGTCGGTGCGGCCGAGCGCGGCGGGATCCCCCTCCTCGCGACGGGCGATGTCGCCCAGCGGGCCGATGGCCGGCTGTCCGGTGTCGGCCGACTGCCCCGGCGTCGCGGGCGGGGCGGCGTCGTCGCCACCGGTGGCCCCGAGAACGAGGTAGCCGATCAGCCCCAGGGCCAGCACGACGAGGACGACGACGATCGTCACGTCCCGCTGCCGTCCCCGGCGCTCCAGATTGCCGGTCGTGCGTCCCATGCCGGCCCCTTTCTACTATCCGAGTAGTAGCTGTCTACGAACACGGTAGTAGATCGGTGCGAATGTCCGGTCAATGGGGGCGGCAGACCCTCAGGGTGCGAGGCAGGCCGCGAGCACCAGGGCGATCGCCCCGGCCGCGGGCAGCAGCGCGGGCACCAGGGCCACCGCACCGGTCAGCAGCCGGGCCGCGGCGCCGTCGCCGCGCAGGAGGGCCGACCGGGGCGAGTCGAGCCAGGAGCGACGCACCTCGGGGAACGCGTCGAACCCGACCGCGCCGCGCGGCGTCACGGTCCGCCCCGCCGTCCCGGCGAGCGCGGCGCGGACCGCTGGGGGGCCGTGCCGGCGGACCGCCGCCGCATCGGCGGCGAGCTCGCACAGCACCCCGACCGCCCCCGGCGCCGCGCGGCACAGCGGGACCCGGGGCAGCGCGTCCGCGGCGGCGACGGCGAGCGCGACCGCCAGGTGGTGACGGCCCCGTACGTGGGCGCGCTCGTGTGCGAGGACCGCGTCGACGGCCCCGGGGCCGAGGCGGCGCAGACCGGTGGCGGCCACGACGATCCCCCGACGACCGCCGCCGAGGGAGAACGCGACCGGGTCGTCGCACGGGATCCACCAGACGCCGTCGCGGACCTCGGCGACGGCACGCAACGCTCCGGACCGTTCGGTCAGGTGCCGTCGCTGCCGACGCAGCGACGCCGCGAACAGGACCGCGACCCGGGCCAGCAGGGCCAGCAGCGTGACACCGACGAGGAGCCGGACCAGCAGCAGCCAGGGGATCTCGGTGCCCCGCGCCAGCGCGCGCCAGCACACGACCGCGACACCCAGCATCCCGTCGGGCACGGACGGGTCGGGCAGCACGAGCACCGCGGCGGCGGTGACCGCCGACCCCGCCGCCGCGAGCAGCGTGACCACCCAGGCGGACAGGGCGAGGCCCGGATGCACCCGCGGGTCCGCGGTCGGCCGCAGGTAGGCGGGCCCGGTGACACCGAGGGCGACCGCGGCCAGCAGCAGACCGAGGGCGACGGTCACGGGCCGTCCCGCTCGCGGGACAGGGCCCGGCGCAGGAACTCCGACTCCCCCTCGTCCATCCCGCGGGCGAAGTGCAGCAGGACCCCGCGCGGGTCGCCGAGCGAGTCGAGCATGTCGCGCAGCATCTCCGCGCCGGCCTCCTCGCGTGCCCGCGCCGGGGTGTAGACCCAGGCCCGCCCCGCGCGCTCGCGGCGCACCCAGCCCTTGCCGTGCAGGTTGTCCAGCACGGTCATGACCGTCGTGTAGGCGAGCGGCCGCTCGGCAGCGAGTGTCGTGTGGACGGCACGGACGGTCCGGGGGCCGCCGGCATCCCACAGGGCCGCCATCACACGGCTCTCGAGCTCACCCAGACCGGCCACCGCACCTCCTGCTACTGCAGGGCCAGGGTACGGATGACCGCACGGGCCGCCTCGCCGCCCGCCTCCAGCGCCGTCCCCACCGCGCGGGGCACGTCGAGGTCGTCGAGCAGCGCGTCGCGCACCGCGTCCACCGCGGCGGCCGAACCGGGCTTGCGCCCGGCCGCGACGTAGAGCTCCTCCAGCCGGCCGGTCGCGAGCGCGAGGTCCTCGGACCGGTACTCCCACGGCTGTGCCCACGGCCGGTCGAGCAGGAACAGCCGCACCGCGGCCCCCGGGGTGTCGGCGAGCAGGTCCTGCACCAGCACGAGGTTGCCGGTGGACTTGGCCATCTTGGCACCGTCGACGGACACGATCCCGGCCCGGAACCCACGTCGGGCGAACAGGCCCGCGCCGGTCGCGGCCGCGGCCATCGCCGACTGGTACGCGTGGTGCGGGAACGCCAGATCGGCGCCGCCCGCGAGCACGTCGACGACACCCCGAGGGTCGCCAGGGCCATCGCGGCGCACTCGGCGTGCCAGCCCGGGCGTCCCGGACCCCAGGGGCTCGGCCACGCCGGGTGGTCGCCGTCGGCGGGCTTCCACAGCGGCACGTCGAACGGGTCGTCCCGGTGCGGGTCGCGGGGATCGTCGCCGTACTCGGCGGACAGGGCCAGTGCGGTGTCGCGGTCCAGGCCCGCCGCGTCCGGGACGCCGGCGCCACGGAAGTACACCGCGCCGTCGCGCTCGTAGGCGGCGCCGGTGACCAGCAGCACCGCGGCCAGCGCGATCACGTGCTTCACGTGGTGGCGCGCGTGCGGGGCGTGGTCGGGCGGGGCCACCTGGAGGTCGGCCATGGTGCGGTCGAACCAGAACTCCTGGCGCAGGCCGAACTCGTCGTAGCCGACCCGGCGCTCGGCGGCGGTACGGGTGAGGACGTCGTCGACGTCGGTCACGTTGCGGGCCACCCGGGTCGGCGTGCCGGTCGCCCGCACGACCCGGGTCAGCACGTCGGACCAGACGAACGTCGAGGCGTGCCCCAGATGGGTGACGTCGTAGGGGGTGATCCCGCACACGTAGACCCGGGCAGGCGCCGACAGCGGCAGCGACGCCCCTGCCAGCGCGAACGCGGCGCCTCCACCCCCGTCGCTCCCGACCGTGCCGTCCGCCTCGAACTGGTCCATACCGGCCATCCTCACCGATTCCCCGACGCCCGGGGAAGGGCTCCCCGGACCGGTCGTCGACATCGTGATCACGGGCGGTCTACCGTTTCACGGCGTAATGTACGTACATTGACGTCGACCGGAAGGTCCGCACCATGGCGCCCACCGCCGATCGTGCCTCCTCGACCACCGACGCACCCACCGCGTCCTTCACCGACCGGGCCCGCGACCGTCTCCCCGGACTCGCCGTCGCCCTGCTCGTCGCCGCCGTCGCCACGGCGGCCGGGACCGAGACACCCGTGATCGGCGGGCCGGTGTTCGGGATCGTGCTCGGGGTACTCGTCGCGACCGTGCTCCGGCCCGGCGACCGGCTCCGGCCCGGGCTGGCCTTCGCCTCCCGTCCGGTCCTGCAGACCTCGATCGTGGTGCTCGGCCTGACGTTGTCCCTGGCCCAGATCGCCCACGTCGGACTCACCTCACTGCCGGTCATGCTCGGCACGCTCGCCGTGGCCCTCGCCGGCGCCTGGGGACTCGGACGACTGCTCGGGGTGCGGGGCGACGCCCAGCTCCTCATCGGCGTCGGTACCGCGATCTGCGGGGCGTCCGCCATCGCGGCGACCCAGGCCGTGATCCGGGCGAAGGAGTCGCAGGTCGCCTACGCCATCGGCACGATCTTCACCTTCAACGTGGTCGCCGTGCTGACCTTCCCCCAGCTCGGCCATCTGATGGGCCTGGCGCCGCACGCGTTCGGCCTCTGGGCGGGCACGGCGATCAACGACACGTCCTCGGTCGTCGCCGCCGGATACGCCTTCGGCGGTGACGCCGGGCCCTACTCGGTCATCGTGAAGCTGACCCGGACACTGATGCTGATCCCGATCGTGCTCGTGCTCGCCACCCGGGTCGCCCGGCGGGATGCCGAAGCGGCCGGCGAGCGGACCCACTCGCTCCCGTGGCGCAAGCTCGTCCCGACCTTCCTGATCGGGTTCGTCGTCGCCTCCGCCCTGACCAGCGCCGGACTGGTGCCCGAGGCCTGGCACCCGGCGATCACCACGATCGGCACGTTCCTGATCACGACGGCGCTGGCCGGGATCGGGCTGTCGATGCGCCTGTCCGACCTCCGTCGCGCCGGTCCGCGTCCGCTGCTGCTCGGCGCGGGTCTGTGGATCCTGGTCGGGGCGAGCAGCCTGCTGCTGCAGGCGGTGACCGGAACCCTGTGACCCCGGTCAGTCGGCCGTCCAGGTGCAGCCCCCGGTGAGGACGACCGACTCCCCGTCCAGGAACCGTGCGGCGGCCGCGCCGTGCAGCCGGGCGCTGGCGATCTCGACACCGTCGGCCGCGGTGCGCGTGTAGCCGCACTCGGCGCCGGATCCCGGGCCGTCCGTGGCCCAGGTGCCGGGCTCGATGTCGGTCCCGGCCCGGTGGACGCCCTGCCCGGCCTCGCGTGCGGGCGCCGGCGCGGCCTGGTGGGTCGCCGTCGCCCCGGCGGGCTCGTCGGCCACCACGAACGACCGGACCAGCAGCAACGGCACGACGAGTGCGAGCAGCACCCATGGCCACAGCACGGTGCGTTGCCCGGAGGCCTCGCGCTCCGCGTAGTACCGCTCGTACGGCCCGTTCCTGCCCATGCACCCGCCTCACGTCCCGACCTCACTCTGCAGATCGAAGCGGACCCCGGGATGCGTTACCGGCGTCCCGCCATGTGGTCCCAGAAGTACCCCCTGGGGTATATTTGCGGTCTCGCTCCTCCGAAAGGGTTCCCATGACCGCCCAGCCCACCACCCGCACCGTGACCCCCGCAGCCCTGCGCGAGTGGTCCGAGCCGCTGGTCATCGACGTGCGCAGTGCCGCCGAGTTCGAGGCGCAGCACATCCGCGGCTCGTACCACGTCCCGCTGAACACCCTCGCCGAGCACACGGCCGAGCTCGCCCGCCACCTCGACGACCCGTCGTCGCCGCTGGTGCTCGTCTGCCAGTCCGGCGTGCGGGCCGAGCAGGGCCGCAGGCACCTGGCCGCCGCCGGGCTGGACCGCGCCCACGTGCTCGACGGCGGGGTGGCCGCCTGGGTCGCCGCAGGTCACGAGGTCGTGCGGGGGCGCACCGCGTGGGCCCTGGAGCGGCAGGTCCGGCTCGTCGCCGGGTCCCTGGTGCTGACCGGGATTCTCGGCGGACGCCTCGCCACACCGAAGCTGCGGCTGCTCGCGGGCGGCATCGGCGCCGGGCTCACCTTCTCCGCGCTGAGCAACACCTGCGCCATGGGGGCGGCGCTGGCGAGGCTGCCGTTCAACCGCGACGTCACCGAGCCGGCGGCCGCCGCCGTCGTCGAGCAGGTCCGGCGCCGGGAGCCCGGCCCCGTCCGCTGATCCGTCCCGGACGGCCGGGCCGGGATCAGATCGCCGGGTTCGCCACCATGCCCGAGCCGAGGGCCAGCGACAGCAACGCGAGCATCACGAGCAGCACCCCCATGAGCAGCCACGCCTCGCCGAGCCCCTGCCGCCGGGCCCGCCGCGCGAGCGCCGCCTGCTCGGCCGCGGAGGCCACCGGCAGCGACGCCCGCACGCCGAACCGGGCGTCCAGGTCGGCGGCGGTGGTGATCCCGCCGAGCACCTCGTCGACCGGGCCGTCGGCGACGATCCGGCCGCCGAGCAGGAGCGCGACCCGGTCACCCAGGTCCCGTGCCAGGTGCAGGTCGTGGGTGACGACGAGTGCCGTCGCGTCCGCGGCACGCCGGCGCACGGCGCGCACGACCTGCTCGCGGTTGTGCAGGTCCATGGCCGGCCCGGGGTCGTCGAGCACCAGCAGCTGCGGCGCGCCGACCAGGGCCCTCGCGAGCGCGGCCCGCCGGCGCTGCCCCGCCGACACCGCCGACGGCAGCGCGGTGGCGTGGTCGGCCAGGTCGAACTCGTGCAGGATCCGCCAGGTCGCGGCGTCGGCGTCGGGCGCCCCGGCCGCCCGCAGCGGGTAGGCGACGTTGTCGAACAGCGTCAGCGACGCGAACAGCGACGCGTCGTAGACCGAGGACCCGCCGAGCAGGACCCCCATCCGGCGACGCAGCCCGGCCAGCTCGGCGTCGCGCAGACCGGCGACCGCGTGACCGTCCACCAGGGTCTCGCCCGACTCGGGCGCGTAGAGCCCGAGCAGGATCCGCACCAGCGTCGTCTTGCCGACGCCGGACGGACCGAGCAGGACGGTCGTGCGGCCGGGTGGCAGCTCGAGGTCGATCCCCTCGAGCACGGGCTCGGCGTCGAAGGACATCCGGACCGCGCGGAACGAGACCGCCGGTGCCGTCGGGACCAGTACGTCGTCGATCATCGTCACCCCCTCGGGTGACGAACCCTAGGGTCGGGTGGAGCAGCGTGTACAGACATCCGCTGTGCGGCCGGAGGCTAGCCTGCCCCGCATGGTCTCCCCCGTGGACGAACCACGCCCGCCCCGGCCCCGCCGCACCCAGGGCGAGCGCCGGGCCAGCAGCCGGGCGATCATTCTCGCCGCCGCGTTGGAGGAGCTCTACGAGAACGGCTACGCGCACTCCACGACCGTCACCGTGCAACGCCGTGCCGGGGTGTCGCGCGGGCGGCTGCTGCACCACTTCCCCAGCCGCGAGTCGCTGCTCATCGCCGCCGCGCAGTACCTGGTCGTCGAGCAGATCGCCGACATGGAGCAGTGGGTGCCGGCCTCGGAGTACGGCCGCACCGCCGGGCCCGGACGGTGCGACCGGGCGGTCGAGCTGCTGTGGGACACCTTCGCGCAGCCGTACTTCTGGGCGTCGATGGAGCTGTGGGCCGCCGCCCGGACCAACACCGACATCCGGAACGAGCTGTTCCCCGCCGAGCGACGCATGGGCGTCGCGCTGACCCATGTCGTCGCAACGATGTTCGGGCCGGTGCTGTCCAGCCATTCCGACTTCGACGAGTGCCGTGAGCTGCTGTTCACCAGCATGCGCGGGGTCGCGTTGACCTACGCGATCCACCCACGTGACCACCGGACCGACCCGCACCTCGCGAGCTGGAAGCGCCTGGCCCGCCGGATGCTCGACGTTCCCGACGAGGATCCGGCGGGCGGCACCGACGGCTAGGAGACGCCGGCGAACTCCAGCGCCTCGGCCCAGCTCGCGCGCTTCGAGATCAGCCGCTTGTACTTCATGATCTGGGTGGGTCGGTCGATCGTGATCGTCCCGACCAGCCGGTCGCCGCGCCGGTAGAGCGCGAGGAACCGGTCGTCGCCCAGCTCGGAGGACACGACCCGGATCTCGTCGGCGGCCGGGCGGCCGACGAACTGGATCCGGCTAGAGTACCAGTCCGACCAGAAGTACGGCACGGTCCCGAGCTCGGTGGCGTTCGCCGGATCGAGCGCGTTCTTCGCGGCCAGCGCGCCCTGCTCCGCGGCCGTCGTCCAGTGCTCCAGGCGCATGACCTCGCCGTCGAACAGGTGGTTCGGGAAGTGCACGACGTCGCCCGCGGCGTACACACCGTCGGCGGCGCGCAGGGTGGCGTCGGCGACGACGCCCCGGTCCCGCTCGTGCAGCTCGACGCCGGACCCCGCCAGCCATTCCGTGCAGGGGGACACGCCGATGCCGACGACCACCAGGTCCGCCGGGACCACCTCGCCCGAGCCCAGCCGGACGCCGGTGACGGCGCCGTCGGCGGAGGACTCCAGCCCGTCGACCGTCTCGCCGCAGCGTAGGTCGGTGCCGTGCTCGCGGTGCAGATCCGCGCAGGCCGTGCCCATGTCCTCGCCGACCGAGCGGACCAGCGGGACCGGCAGCGTCTCGACGATCGTGGCGGACAGGCCGCGCTTGCGCGCCGAGCTCGCCACCTCCGAGCCGATGAACCCGGCACCGATCACGACGGTGCGGGCGCCCGCGTCCAGCGCGGACCGCACGGCGAGCGCGTCGTCCCAGGTCCGCAGGGCGTGCACGCCGGTCAGGTGCTCCGTGCCGGGCAGCATCCGGGCCGCTCCCCCGGTGGCGACGACGAGCGCGTCGTAGGAGACCTCGGACCCGTCGCCGATGCCGACCAGCGTCGCGCCGGTGTCCAGCGACGTGGCCGGGCTGCCGAGCCGCAGCTCCACCCCCAGCTCGTCACGCAGGTGCTCCTCGGTCCGGTACCGCGGGTCGGCGGGCTCCTCACCGGTGTCGTCGAGGAACGCCTTGGACAGCGGCGGGCGGTCGTAGGGAAGGTGCCGCTCGGCGCCGACCAGCGTGATCCGGCCCGTGTGGCCGGCCCGGCGGGCGGACTCGACGGCACGGATCCCGGCGAGCGACGCCCCGACGACGACGAGGTGCTCCACGGTGGTCCTCCTCGGGAACGAGCAGACGCCGGGGGTGGCGGCCCCCGGCGTCCGCGGTGCGGTGGTGCGGGTCAGCTCTCGACGAGGCGCAGGGCCTCGGTCGGGCAGGAGGCGATCGCCGCCTCGCAGGCCGCGCGGTGCTCGTCGGACGGGGTGGCGTCGAGGATGTCGAGCGACCCGTCGTCACGCACCTCGAACAGCTCCGGCGCCTCGGCCTCGCAGAGGCCGAGCCCGCTGCACTTGCTCTCGTCCAGCTCGATACGAAGACCCATCACGTCTCCAGGGAGAATCGGAACGGCATGCGCTTCACCCCGCGCATGAAGTTGGTGCCCAGCAGCTCGGGCTCACCGACCTCGAACTGCGGGATGCGGAACAGCAGCTCGCGGAACAGCGCCTTCAGCATGGACTTGGCGAGCTGGTTGCCCAGGCAGAAGTGGACACCGCCGCCGCCGAACCCGGTGTGCGCCTTCGCGTTCTCCCGCGACAGGTCGAACTGCTCCGGGTTGTCGAAGACCTTCTCGTCCATGCAGCCCGACGGGTAGAACATGACGACCTTGTCGCCGGGGACGATCTTCTTGCCGCCCAGCTCGGTCTCGACGACCGCGGTGCGACGGAAGGTCATCACCGGGCAGGCGTACCGGACGAACTCCTCGATGGCGCCCGAGATCCGGCCGTCGTAGTCCTCCATGAGCCACTGCTTCTGCTCGGGGAACTGGGTGAAGGCGCGGACGGTGAACGACGAGGTGTGCCGGGTGGTGTCGGTACCGGCGACGGCCATGAGCACGAAGAACGAGCCGATCTCGAACTCGTCGAGCTTCTGCCCGTCGACCTCGGCGTTGATCAGCGAGGTGATCAGGTCGTCGGAGGGCTCGGCGGTCTTGAGCTCGATCAGCTCGGTGGCGATGTCGTGCAGGTTCGTCGCGGCCTGCACCTGCACCTCGTCGGCCTGGCGGCCGGCGAGCACCTCGTCGTCGGCCCAGGCGACGATGTCCGCCGCGTTCTTCTCTGTGGCCTCGCGCAGGTGCTCCGGGATGCCCATGATGTCGCAGAAGATCCGGGTGGGCAGGACCTTCGCGACGCTGGTGACGAAGTCGATCTCGCCGGAGGTCTCGGCGACGACGCCGTCGACGACCTCCTTCGCCGCGAGCGCGATCTTGTCGTCGATCAGCGCGATCTGCCTCGGCGTGAACGCCGAGGCGACCAGCTTGCGCAGCCGGTCGTGCTTCGGGTTGTCCATCGCCAGGAAGGACTGGGTCAGCTCGAGGAAGATCGGCGGGAGCAGGTCGAACAGCACGCCCTGGCCCGAGATGTAGGTGTCGTTGTCCCGGGAGACCTTCACGATGTCGGCGTGGCTGACCACGGCCCAGTAGCCCGGGTCGTCGGGGTCGGGGGTGACCGCGTCGTCGACGGGCCGCTGCCAGGACACCGGCTGCTCACGGCGCAGGACCTTGAAGGTCTCCTCGCGCTGTTCGGAGGTCTGGTTCCAGAACGCCTTGGTGGAGATGTCGACCGGGTAGTGCTCGGGCTTGCCCTCGCTGGTGGCCGGGATCATGTCCACGGCGTCCGGGTCGTACATCTCCGACTCGAAGTCGGTGGCGTCGAAGGTGGCGGTCATCGGATCTCCTCCGAGCCCTGCGGTCTGCTCCGCGGGCGGAAAGCTGGCGACACACGGTCGGGGACAGTGTGCGGAGACGGGTGGGGAGCGGGCGTCACCCCGGGAGGGCGACGTCGTACCCCCAACGGGAGAGGGAGGGGCCCTCCCCGGCACGGGCGGTCGCCGGGGAGGGCCCGGGAGGGTGCTCGGCGTCGAGCTTCGGCCGGTCGACCGCCGGCCTCAGTCCTCGGCGTGGCTGAGCAGCACGTCGTACGGACGGGCGTCGCGGGTGCCGGACAGGTCGAGGTGGACGTTCTTCTCCTCGACGTAGGGGTCCAGCGCGCGCGGGCCGAGCTCGCGGCCCACACCGGACTGCTTGTACCCGCCGAAGGGCACCTCGCAGTTGATCTGGTGCGCGTCGTTGATCCAGACCGAGCCGGCCTTGATCTTCTCGGCGACGTCCAGGGCACGGGAGTTGTCGCGGCTCCACACCGACGACGCGAGCCCGTACTGGGTGTCGTTGGCCAGGGCGACGCCCTCGGCCTCGGAGCCGTAGCGGATGACCGACAGCACCGGGCCGAAGATCTCCTCGCGGGCGATCCGCATGTCGTTGCGGACGCCGGTGAAGATGGTCGGCTGGATCCAGTGGCCGCCCTCGTACCCCTCGACGTGGGCCTCTCCGCCGCCCAGGACGGCGGTGGCGCCCTCGTCCTTGCCGGACTGGATCAGCTCGAGGATGCGGTCCTTCTGCTTCGCCGAGACGACCGGACCCATGTCGGTCTCCCAGTCCCGGGTGTCCCCGAGCTGGATGGTGGAGGCCCGGGCGACCATGCGCTCCACGAACTCGTCGTGCAGCGAGTCCGGCAGCAGCAGCCGGGTCATCGACTCGCAGACCTGGCCGGAGTAGAGCATGCAGCCGTACAGCACGCCGTCGACGGCGATGTCCAGGTCGGCGTCGTCGAGGACCAGCGCCGGCGACTTGCCGCCGAGCTCCAGGGTCACCGCCTTCACCGTGCCCGAGGCCAGGCGCATGATCTCGCGCCCGACGTCGGTGGACCCGGTGAAACCGATCTTGCCGACGCCCGGGTGCGACGCCAGGCGGGCGCCCGCGTCCGGGCCGGGGCCCGGGACGACGTTGAACACGCCCGGCGGCAGCCCGCACTCCTCGGCGATCCGGGCGAACTCCAGCGCCGACAGCGGCGTCTTCTCGTCCGGCTTGAGGATCACCGAGTTGCCGACGGCCAGGGCCGGCGCGAACTTCCACAGCGACAGCAGCAGCGGGAAGTTCCACGGTGCGATCGCGCCGACCACGCCGATCGGCTCCTTGCGGAGCGTCGACTGGCCGAGCACCGGGAACGTCGCCCGCGGCATGGGCGTCTCGAACTCGTAGCGCTCCGCCAGACCGGCGAAGTACTCGAGGTGCGGGGCGCAGTAGCCGACGTGGAAGCCGGTGGCCTGGCGCACGGTGGCGCCGTTGGCCATGATCTCCAGCTCGACCATCTCGTCGAGCCGCTCGCCGAGCCGGTCCGCGATGGCCCGCATCACCGAGGCGCGGTGCGCGGGGGTGGCGCGGGACCAGCCGCCGTCGTCGAAGGCGGCCTGGGCCGCGTCCACGGCCGCGTCGACGGCCGCCGCCCCGCCCGACGCCGCGGTGGCGACGAGCTCGCCGTTCTGCGGGTCGCGGATCTCCAGGTGGTCGCCTCCGTCCACGGCCTTGCCACCGATGTGCATCGGGAAGTGGCGGACCGTCGTCCCGGCGGTCATGCGGTCGGGTCCAGGACGATCTTGGTGGCCTCGCGCTCCTCGAACATCCGGTACGCCTCCGTCGCCTGCGACATCGGCATCCGGTGCGAGACGAACCGGCTCGGGTCGAGCTTGCCGGCCGCGATGAGCGCCAGCGTCTCGTCCATGTAGTTCGTGATGTTCGCGACGCCCTGGGCGATGGTGACGCCCTTGAGGTACAGGTCGCCGAAGGGCAGCTCGATGGTGTCCTCGGTGTACACACCGGGGATCGAGATCGCGCCGCCGGAGCGCACCAGGGTGCACGCCGACAGCAGCGCCGACGGGTGCCCGACGGCGTCGATCACGACGTCCGCCCCGCGCCAGTCGGTGAGGTCCTGGACCGCGTCGGCGGGGTCGGTCTCGTCGGCGTTGACCGGGATCGCGCCGATGGCCTCCGCCTCCTTGAGCCGGGACGGGACCTTGTCCACGACGACGGTCTGGGACGCGCCCAGCACGTTCGCCGCCATCGCGGCGCACAGTCCCACCGGGCCGGCCCCGACCACGGCGACGGTGTCCCCGGGCTGGATGAACTTGCGCACGGCCTCGTAGCCGGTGGCCATGATGTCGCCGACGAAGAGCTTGTCCTCGTCGTTGCCCCTGCCCTCCTCGGGCAGCTTGCGCAGGGTGCGGTCCGCGTTCGGAACGATCACGTACTCGGCCTGGCCGCCGGACAGGCCACCGAAGGTGACGCCGAGCCCGAAGATCATCGTCCCGAAGCACTGGCCGGGGCGGTTACGTCGGCAGTTGTAGCAGTGCCCGCAGCTGACCACGCACGACGCGACGGCCCGGTCGCCCTCGGAGATCAGGCCGACACCCGATCCGACGGCCTCGACGGTGCCGAGGAACTCGTGGCCGAGGACGACGTCGTCCTCGATCACGATGCGCCCCTCGTAGGGGTGCAGGTCGGTACCGCAGATCGCCGTGAGGTCGACCCGCAGCAGGACGTCACCGGGGTCGGTGATCTCCGGCTTCGGGACCTCCATGACCTCGATCTTGTGCGGCTCGCGGAGTACGACCGCCTTCATGGTCGCCATCGGATCGGCGTCCTTCCTCTGCTCTGGGGTGGGGGGAGGTCAGGCGGTCGCGGAGGCGTCCTTCTCGGCGACCAGCTCGCGGTACATCGGGAACAGCGGCTTGGTCAGCGGGACCAGCTTCAGGATCTTGTTGACCGGGCCCTTGGCCTTGACCTCACCCTTGGCCAGCCCGACGGCGAGGTTGTACTCACCACGCCAGAACTTGTCACCGGTGTCGGCGCGCATCATCAGGGTGATGTCGGCCTTGTCGTCGTCGGCGCCGGTGTGGACCTCCATGGCGGGGTCGTGCATCTTGACCCACATCTCGGTGTCCGGGTCGGTGTAGAGCACCCGCAGGTTGATGCCGGCCGCGCGCATCTTCGGCCCGGACTCGGGGTGGTCGTTCGCCGCGCGGAACACACCGCCGATGTACGTGTCGACCTCGGTGCTGTCGGCGAAGAAGGCCATCTCGATCTCCTCGTTGAGTGCTGGTGCGGACACCCGGAGCGGGCGCCGTCGGTGGTAGCAATGCTGTCCGGGAGCGAGGGGGGTCACATCGCTCCCGGGGGGTGGTTCCGTGCTCCTTACGGATGCACGGTGCGTGACGGGCGGCTCCACGGGGTGACCGCCGTCCGCGTGTGTCAGACCCGGGCGCCCTCGGCGTACTGCGCGCGCAGCTCACCCTTGACGAGCTTCCCGGTCGCGCTGCGGGGCAGCTCGGCGGCGAAGTCGACGCTGCGCGGGGCCTTGTAGTGGGCGATCCGCGCGCGGACGAACTCCAGCAGCTCGGCCTCGAGCTCCGGGCAGCCCTCGACGCCCTCGGGGGTCTGCACGACGGCCTTGACCTGCTCGCCCATCTCCGGGTCGGGCACGCCGATGACGGCGACGTCGTAGACCTTCGGGTGCAGGGTGAGGACGTCCTCGACCTCCTGCGGGTAGATGTTCACCCCACCTGAGATGATCATGAACGCCTTGCGGTCGGTGAGGAACAGGTAGCCGTCGTCGTCGACGTAGCCGACGTCGCCGGTGGTGGACCAGTTCTCGTGCTCGGGATGGCGCGCGTCGCGGGTCCGCTCGGGGTCGTTGTGGTACTCGAACGGCGGGACGTCGCGTTCGAAGTAGACGGTACCGACCTCGCCGGTCGGGAGCTCCGTGCCGTCGTCGTCGCACACCCGGATGACGCCGAGGCCCGCCTTGCCCACGCTGCCGGGCTTCTCCGCCCAGGCCGCCGAGTCGATGAAGGTGACGCCGTTGCCCTCGGTCGAGGAGTAGTACTCGTGCAGGACCGGGCCCCACCAGTCGATCATCTTCTGCTTGACGTCGACCGGGCACGGCGCCGCCGCGTGCACGGCCACCCGCAGCGACGACAGGTCGTGACCTCGACGGATCTCCTCGGGGAGCTTGAGCATCCGCACGAACATCGTCGGCACGAACTGGCCGTGCGTGACCCGGTAGCGCGCCAGGTGCTCCAGGGTGTCCTCGGACCGGAACCTCTGCGCCATGACGACGGTGCCGCCGAGGGCGTGCACGATGCCGCCGAAGCGCAGCGGCGCGGCGTGGTAGACCGGCGACGGGGAGTAGTAGACGGTGTCCTCGCCGAACTCGTACATCGGGCCGAACACCGCGGTGTAGAGGTCACCGGGCTCGTCGACCTGGATCGTCGGCAGCGCGGGCTTGATGCCCTTGGGCCGGCCGGTGGTGCCCGAGGAGTAGAGCATGTCCGCACCGCGGGGCTGCTCGGGCAGCGGCCCGTCCGCGGCCAGCTCCATCGCCGCGCCGAGGGACTCGTAGCCCTCGACCGCGCCCCCGAAGGCGAAGCGCCGCTCGACACCGGAGGTCCGCTCCACCAGCGCTTCGGCGAGCTCCCGCTTCGCCGCCGCCGCGAACAGGACCTTCGCACCGCAGTCGGTGGCGATGTAGGCGGCCTCGTCCGGGGACAGGTGGTGGTTGATCCCGGTGACGTAGAGGCCCGAGCGCAGCGCGGCCCAGTAGATCTCGAAGACCTCGGGGGCGTTGTCGGAGACGAACGCGACGTGGTCGCCGCGGCGCAGTCCGGCGTCGCGCAGGACGTGGGCGATCCGGCGCGAACGGTCGTCGAGCTCGGCGTAGGTCGTGGTACGGCCGGTCTCGGGCTGGACGACCGCCGGGTGGTCGGGCCGGGTGCGCGCATGGGTCCCTGGGAACACGGGCTGCTCTCCCCTTCGAGAGTGGATCGCAGCGGCGCCGGGCGAGGCACCGCCGTCGCAGCCCGCATCGTGTCGGCACGCTGTGTGACCCGGCATCCCTCCCGGGGGGGTGGTTCCTCCCCCGCTCGGGTACGCGGGCCGGTCAGGCGGTGCGGCGGTCCCGGTTCCGGCCCGCGAGGTGCCCGGCGATCGCGCCCATGATCACCGCGGTGAGCAGGGTGAGGACCAGCTGCGTGGGGTCGAGCTCCCCGGTGCCGAGCACGACCAGCGGCAGCACGAGCAGGTACCCGGCGACGGCGGCGCCGGCGCCGTGCACACGTGGGTCGACGGCGTCGCCGATCCGGTAGCCGGCCAGCACGAACGCGACGACCGCGGTGATGATCAGCCAGGCCGGGCCGACCACCGGGATCCGCGCGCCCAGCGGCGCGGCGAGGCCGCCGATCACCAGCACGCTGAACGCCAGTGAGGCACCGCGGACCAGGCTGACCCAGTCCACTCGGTCGGAGAACCAGTCGAACCCCGGGACGGCCACGAGGTCTCCCTTCGGTCGGCTCAGCGCAGGTGTCGCAGCGCGGAGGGTGTCAGCAGCGGAACGGTCCCCACCACCAGCAGCACCATCGCCGGGACGGTCTCCCAGCGCCCCGCCGAGGCGAGGAGCACCACCGACACAACGGACAGGACGACCGCGGGGTAACGGGCCGCGCGGCGGCGCAGCGCCAGGCCGGCGCCCGCCGCGACGAGCAGCACCGCGAGCAGGAGCAGCAGCCACGCGGGGTACGGCGCCGTCGTCCCGAGCTCGACGACGGGGGCGCCCTGCCCGGCCAGCGTGCTCGCGGTGTCCTCGTCGACCGTCGACTCGGGCCGCAGGCCCGCCCATGCGACGGCCGGCAGCACCGCGGTCAGCATCCACGCGGCGGCCGACACCACCAGTGCCCACGGCATCGTGGACCGGCTCCGCACCTGCTCGCCCATGGCCGCAGGCTAGAGCTCCCGTCCGTTCGCACGGACCCCTCCACGCGTCGGGACACCCACTACGGGAGAGGGAGTCACCACCCCCGGGAGACGAGCGGCCCGCCGCGACGGCGTCCACTGGTGTGGTGACGGGACCCGTGTCCGGCGCGTCCCCCCGCGGACCCGCGATCGACTTCACCGACGTCACGACGACGATCGACGACACCCCGGTGCTGTTCCGGCTCGGCCTGCACCTGGCGCCCGGCACCGTCACCGTCCTGATGGGACCGTCCGGCTCGGGCAAGACCACCCTGGTCCGTCACCTCGCCGGGCTCGTCGCCCCGGGCCGGGGCACCGTCACGGTCGACGGGGTCGACGTGCACGCGGCGGGCGAGGCGCAGCTGCGACAACTCCGGCGCGGCATGAGCGTGCTGTTCGGCGGGCCGTCGGTCTTCGAGTCGTCGCTGTTCGGCTCGCTGTCGGCCTACGACAACCTCGCCTACGCCCTCGACGGCCGCGGCCTGTCCCCGGAGCGGGTCGAGCGGATCGCGATGCACCGGCTGCGCGAGATGCGGCTGCACGACCGCGCCGACACGCTGCCCGCCGAGCTGCCCGCGCACGGGCGCAAGCGGCTGGCGATCGCCCGCACGCTCGCCGTCGAGGCTCCGGTGCTCGTCCTGGACGAGCTGGAGACCGGGCTGGACGCCGCGCACGCGGACACGCTCGTCGCGGCCGTCCGGGAGCAGCACGAGCGCACGGGGGCGACGGTGCTGGTCACCACGCACGACATCGCGCTGGCCCGGGAGCTGGCCGACACCGTGGCGATCCTGTGCCACGGCCGGATCGTGGCCTGCGGGCCGCCGTCGGAGCTGCTGCACGGCGTCGCCGACGCCGACGACTTCGACCGCCGCTTCCGCATCTCGGACTTCCTCGGCCCGCCCGACCCGGAGGCGACCCGCGCCGAGCTGGACGGACCGCGCCGCCGCTCCCGCACGATCGAGCTGGACCCGCGGCTGCTGGTACCGGCACTCGTGGTGCTGGCGCTGGTCACCTCGTACTGCCTGTTCCTGCTGCTCACCCGCTGAGCCCCACCCCACCGACCCCCACCGTCCGGAGGAACCGTGCCCACCCCGTCCCGCCACCGTGCCGCCCTGCTCCTCGCCGCGGCCGCCCTCACCCTCGGCGCCTGTTCGTCCCCCGGGCCCGCGGCCCCCGAGGAGCGGTTCACCCTCTCCGGCGGCGACACGACCGTCGACGTCGTCACCTCGGCGGCCGGCGCGGTGCTCGCCGACGGGCAGGGCCGGGTGCTGTACGCGCGCGTCCCGGCCGGGGACTGCACCGGTGACTGCCTCGCGCAGTGGCCGGCCTATGTCGCCGACGGCGTGCCGCACCCCGCCGACCCGGCGCTGAACCCGCTGCGCACCGACGTGCTGGGCACCACCCCGACGGCCGGCGGCGGGCAGGTGGTGACCTACGCCGGGCATCTCCTGCACCGCTTCGCGGGCGACGCGGCCCCGGGTGCGGTGACCGGCCAGGGCGTCGAGGCCTTCGGCGGGACCTGGATGCCGCTGAACCCGGACGGCGACCCGGTCCCGGCGGCGGCCGTCCGCTGACCCGCGCGGGAGAGCCCCGGCCGGATCCCGGCCGGGGCTCTCCCCGGGTCGGCGGTGCCGTGACGGCCTCACAGCAGCGGTGCGAGCACCCCGATCACGACGAACGCGACGCCGACCACCAGGCAGGCCGTCGCGCCGCGGCGGATGACGGCGATCCGGTGCTGCTGCAGCTCGGCGGGCATCCCCGGGACGGCGCCGAGGCCCGCCGCGTGCCGGCGTCCCGCCCACCCCATCAGGGCGAGCAGGACGCCGAGACCCGCGAAGGTCAGGACGGTCCAGGCAGGACTCACCCGCCACCGCCCGTCGCGGGCGGGACCGTCTGCGGTGTGCCCGACGGCAGGCCCGGGCTCGCGCCGGTGGGGGCGGTGTCCGGGTCGGCGGGGCGGTAGTCGTCGGCGTAGCGGACGTCGCCTCCTCCCAGTGAGTCGGTCATCCACTGTCCCCAGAGAGCGATCCGGCGGTCGAACAGGACGAGCTCGCGGAGCCGGTCCTTCACCTGGTCGAAGTTCGCCGGGACGCCCGGGGTCACAGCGCCGGACCGGCCGACGTTCCAGCCGAACTGGTTCTGCACCGGGCCGAACACCTGGCCGGCCGGGGCGCCGAAGGCGGCCTTCGCGTAGTCGGGCTGGAGCTGGTCGGCGCTGATCGGGCCCAGGGCGCCGCCGTTCGCGCGGGTGGCGTTGTCGATGGTGCTGGCCCGCGCGACGGTCGCGAAGTCGGCGCCGCCCCGCAGGTCGGCGGCGATCTTCTCGGCGGCCTCCTTGCTGGCGACGACGATGTTGGACAGGTCGCGCTTCTCCGGGGTCCCGAGCCGCTCGGCGTAGCGCGGGAACTCGGCACGCAGGTCGTCGTCGGTGACGGTCACGTCCTTGGTGACCCGGTCGAACAGCTCGCCGACCACCATCTGCTGGCGGACCTCGGTCATCACCTTGTCCTCGGTGGTGCCGACGTTGCCGAGGACCTTGATGAAGTCGTCGCGCGCGCCGGGGCCGTTGCCGAGCTGCTGGGTGATGTACTGGTCGAGGGTCTGGCGGACCTTCGCGTCGGCGATGCCGACGCCCATCTCGGTCGCCCGGTCCTCCAGCACCATGCTCAGCGCGACGGCCTTGGCGGCGTCCCGGCGGAAGCCGTCCATCTTCACCGGGTCCTCGACCGGGGGCTGGACGCCGTAGAGCGCCCGCAGGGTCTGCACCCGGTCGTCGAGGTCGGTGACGGTCACGACCCGGTCGCCGACGGCCAGCGCCGCGCCGTCGGGGACCTGCTGCATCCTCCACCAGACCCCGCCGCCGATCCCGGCGACGAGTGCCAGGACGAGGACGCCCGCCACGATCCGGCCGGTCCAGGTGTTCCGGACCCGGTCGAGGGCGGCGCCGGCGATCCACGCCAGTGTGGACTTGACTCGCATCACATCACTCCAACGAGCTTCTCCCGGGCGGGGGTACTCGGATCTCCCCCACCGCCCGGGGTCCCGGCCGTGCCGTGCGCGGGCGGGAACGCCCGCACGACGAGCCGCGCGGCCAGGTAGGACAGCAGTACGGACAGCGCCAGGAGCAGACCGAACTCGCGCATGAGGGCGAGGTCGGACAGCGCCAGCACGGCGAACCCGGTGCCCGAGGTGAGGGCGGCCAGGGTCACCGCGGTCCGCAGGCGCGGGTCGCGCGTGCGGACGGCGTCGCAGGTCATGACGGTGAACTCGCAGCCGACGGCGGCGGTCAGCGACCCGAGCGCGACGGTGAGCGGGTTCAGCGGGATGCCGAACGCCCAGAGGATGAACAGGTTGGCGCCGGTCGCGAGCACGGCGGCCAGCCCGGCCCGCAGCGCGTCGCGGCGGTGCCGCAGCCCGAGGGCGAGCACCAGCGTCGCCGCGACCAGACCGGCGGTGCCGGCGAGGTAGCGGTCGGCCGAGACGAGCTCGTAGCCCTGCACCGCGACGGCGGGCAGCCCGGACACCTCGGCGACGAAGCCGGGCGGGGCCGGGGGGAGCTCGGCGGTGATCGCGTCGGTGAGGTCGCGGAGCCGGTCGAGGTCGTCGAGCCGGACACCGAACGACAGCACCGCGACCTCGCCGTCGGGCCGCAGCACGGCCCCGGTGAGGTACGGCGGCAGCAGCCGGACCCCGGCGCGGATCTGCTCCTGGTCCGGGGTGGGGCCGAGGAACGACAGCAGCGACGGCGCCGACAGCGCGGGCCGCGCCTCGTCGCCGTGCAGGCGCACGATCTGCTGCTGGGCCGTGGTCATCCACTGCCAGGCCTGGGGGGTGAGGACGTCGCCCGTCCCGTCGGTGGAGCGCAGGACGACGGCGAGCTCGCCGCCGGAGCCGAGGACCTGCTCGACCCGGGTGGCGTCGTCGACGGCGGGCAGACCCGCCGAGAGCGCGTCGACGCTGGTCTGCAGGGGCAGGAAGGGCAGCGTGGCCCAGCCGCCGACCGCGACCAGCCCGGCCAGGACGACCGCGACCAGCCGCGACCGGCCCGGGCGGGTGACCGGCCCGGGCCCGTCCGGCACCGCCACGTCGTCGCCGGCGGGTGCACCGGCGTCGGCCGGGTCGGCGTCGGGGGCGGGCGGCTCCGTGTCGGCCGGGTCGGCGGCGGCATCGGGTGCGGGATCGGTCGCGGGGTCGACCTGCGCGTCGGACGCGGGCCGGTCCGGGCCGGCCCACCCACCGGGCCGGTAGACGAACCAGCCGAGCGCCACCGCGAACGCGACCCCCAGGGCCAGGGTCGACCCGAGGTCGCGTACGAACGGCAGCGGCGAGAGGAGCAGCGCGCCGAACCCGGCCGCCGTCCCCGCCGCGACGACGACGACCGTCCGCGGCCGTGCCCCGCGGGCGAAGTAGGTCGGGTAGTAGCTGCCGAGGCCCACCAGGACCGGCAGGAACGCGACCACGCCCAGCGAGACCGGTCGCCCGGCCCAGCCGAGCACGGCCAGCGTCGCCGCGGTGGCGGCGAGGGTGACGGCCAGCGGGATCAGCCGCCGTCGCCGCCGGGTCCAGGGCACCAGGAACAGGCACAGCCCGATCGCGACGACCGCGACCGCGCCGAGGACCGGGGCCTCCCGGTCGACCGCGACACCGAGCGAGGCGGTGATCGCGGGGACGCCGGAGACGGTCGCCTCGGCGGGCAGCTGGGCCTGCGCGACGGTGTCGTTCACCGCGGCGACGAGCTGCTCGGTCCCGGCCTGGTCGAGTCCCTCACGGGGGCGGACCAGGATTGCCAGGGACCGGTCGTCGGGGACGACGTAGCGCCACTGCGGCCGCGGCTCACCGCCCGATCCCATGATCGAGTGGTCGATGAAGCGCTGGTTGCGCAGGGTGGGCAGCCCGACGGGCAGGCCCTGCACGATCAGCGGACCGTAGCGGGCGTCGAAGGCGGCGACGGCCGCGTTCCCGGCGGCGACCGGGTCCTCGCCGCGCTGCTCGGCGGTGATCGCCGCGGCGCGCTGCAGGCCGTCGCGGCGGCCGGTGAGCTCGGCGAGCAGCTTCTGCGACTGCGACGCCAGCTGGTTCAGCGTCGTCGCCGGGCCGTAGACCGACGCGACGTCGGGCAGCTGGGACAGCTGTCCCTCGACCCCGAGGACCCGGGGCAGCACGTCCCGTTCGAGCAGGCCGGGGGCCTGCGGGGCGCGCAGCAGCACGACGATCGGGTCACCGCCGAAGGACCGGGCGAGCTCGGTGTAGCGCTGCACCGACGGGTCCGACGACGGCAGGAACGACTCGACGCCGGTCTCGACCTTCACCCGGGACACGCCCGCCACGGTCAGCGCCACCAGGGCGAGGACCATGATCAGACCCAGCGCGGAACGCCCCGAAGGGCGCAGCGCCGCGAGTGCGGCCCTACGCCCTTCGAGGGTCGTGCGGGACGGGCGGGTCATCCGCCGAGCCCCAGGAGTCCACCGCCGGACGGTTCCGGCGCCGGCGCGTCGCCGCGGGCGGCGTCGCCCTCGGGCTGCGGCCCGACGGTCGGGGCCGGTCCGGGGGGCGGCGAGTCGTTCGCCGGTCCTGGGTCGGCCACCTGCGGCGGGGGCGCGTCGTCCTCCGGGCTGTTCTGGGTGCCCGGCCGCGGGTACGGGTTGTTGTCGTCCAGCGGCGGGATCTCGTTCAGCGGGACGGGGTTCCCCGCGAACGACTGCGCGTGGAAGACCAGCATCACGCGCAGGAGCGTGCCGTTGGCGTCGCCGCGCGACACCGTCTCACCGAAGTTGGTGAAGAACTGGTAGATGTCGCCGCCGTAGGGCTTGAGGTACTCCAGCATCGGGTTGAGCTGGAGCAGGGCGCGGTCGGCCTCGGGCAGCAGGGCGCGCAGGTCGTCGGAGAACTGCGGGACCTTGTCCAGGGTGACCGGGGCCTTGCCCAGGGTCGCGTCGAGCGAGGGCAGCAGCCCCCGCAGGTCGCGGGTGGTGGCCGGGAGCTCGTTGAGCGCGGCGTTGAGCGCGGGCGCCGCCCGGTCCAGGTTCGCCGCGACCGGGCCGAGCCCGCCGGCGAGCCGGGACAGGTCGTCGCTGGCGTCGTCGGCCGCCTTCAGGGTCGGCGGCAGCTCCCGGATGGTGTTCTCCAGGTCGGTGCGGCTGTTCGCGGTGACCTCGGTGACCAGGTTGGCGTCGGTCACCAGGTCGGCGATGCGGCCGCGCTGGATATCCAGCGCGGCGAGCACCGCGGCGGTGTTCTGCGAGAGCTGCTCCAGGTCCTTCGACTGCGCGGCCAGCGCGTCGAGGGCGGTGCCGCCCTCGCGGCCCAGCCGGCCGAGGCCGGCCAGGGCACCGTCGACGCCGGCCTGGGAGTCCTTCGTGGCCGCACCCAGCGACTGCAGGGTGGAGGCCAGCGCGACGCGGCGGTCCTCGGGCAGGGTCCGGATCAGGTCGTCGAGCAGCACCGCCGACTGGACGGCGCCGTCCGGGAGCCGGCTGCCGTCGGGCAGCTCGGCTCCGCGGCCGTCGACGAGGGACACGTAGGTCTCCTCGACCAGGGTCTTCGAGTTGATCCGGCCGGTGACGCCCTCGTGCAGCGGGATGGCGTCGGCGTCGGTCATGTTGACGAGCACGTCGGCGCGCCCGTCCGGGGTCGCCTCGATGGTCAGGACCTTGCCGACCTTCACCCCGTTGAGGGTGACGTCGGACTGCGGGACCAGGTTGTTGACCTTGTCGACGTGGAACGCGGTCGTGTACTGCTTCTGGGTGTATCCGGGCACGTAGCCGCCGACCGAGGTCCAGAAGAACAGGAACACGAACGCCGACGCCGCGGTGAAGGCGAGCAGGATCGTCGTCCTGATCGCGGGGAGCGCGGAGTGGGGGATCTTCATCCGGGGGTCACCTCCTTACCGGGGCGTCTGGGTGAGCTCGTCGGCGCCGGGCGCCGGGATGGTGGTCGGGCCGAACTGGAGCAGACCGCGCAGGATGCCGCCGTTGGCGTCGCGCAGGCTGGTGACCGACGACGTCTGGTAGACGAAGGCGTTCAGGTCCGGCAGGTACTGCTGGAGACCCGCGGTGACCGGGTCGAGCCGGCCGGAGATCTCCTTCAGCGCGGGCAGCGTCCCGTTCAGGTCGTTCACGAACGGGCGCAGGTCCGCTGCGACCGGCTTCAGCTTCTGCGCGACCGGGCGGGCCTTGTCGACGGTGGTGTCGAGCGTGTCGACGGTGTCGGTCAGCCGGTCCAGGGCGTCCGGCACCTGCTCCGAGGCGGCCCGGACGTTGTCCAGGGTCGGGTCGAGCTGGTCGGACAGCTGCTGGACGTTGCCGGTGGCCGCACCCAGGTTGTCGACGACGCCGGGCAGCTGGTTCAGCGAGTCGCGCAGGGCCTGGCTCTGCGCGGACACCGTCTTCAGCGTGGTCGACAGCGAGTTCGCCAGGGTGGTGAGGCGCTTCTCGTCGCCGCCGACGGCGGTGGACAGCCGGCCGATCGAGGTGACCAGGCGGGCGAGGTTGTCGCGCCGCCGGTCGAGCTGGTCGACGACCGGCTTGAGCCGGTCGACCACCTCGGTGGTGGCGCGCACGCCCTGCGGGAGGTCCTGCGGCGCCGTCGCCAGCGCGACGTCCGAGGCCTCCAGCAGCGACTGCACCGCGGCCAGCGCGTTCTGGTCCAGGTGGGCCAGTGCCGCGTCGATCTGCACCGGCGGCTTGGCGTTGGCGACGGGCAGCACGCCGTAGTCGTCGAGGACCGTGCCGGCCGGGGTGCCGGGGTCCATCTCGATGTACATCTCGTTGAGCGGGCTCTTCGGCCGCAGGACCACGGTGGCGTTGTCGTAGACGGGGCCGTCGTAGTCGTTGCGGTCGATCGCCAGCAGCACCCGGGCGGTGCCCTCCGGCGTCAGCTCGGAGGAGCGGATGTCGCCGACCGGGACGCCGGACATCCGGACCTCCTGGCCGCGGCCCGGGGCGAGCGCCGGGGTCTCGGAGAAGGTCGCGTAGACCATCTTCTCGTTCGCCCACGGAGCGACGAACCGCTGCTGGGACAGGATGTAGCCCCCGCAGACGAGCCCGAGCACCATCACCACGCCGAGGGCGATGACGTTGCGGCCCAGCCCCGGCTCGTTCCGGACGCGGTCCAGACCGGACCGCACCCGGGCGCCGAGGCCCCGCGGGGTCTCCGGTGCAGGTGTGGGAGTTGCCGTCATCATCGACCACCCGTCCCGTGGAAGATCTGCTGGAACATGTTCTCCAGGCTCACCGAGCCCAGGCCGGGCACGGTGCCGAGCCCGGGACCGGGGTGGAAGGACACCGCGTGCCCGTTGGGGTCGACGTAGGCGCCGGTCTTGTTCAGGTTCGAGAACATGTGGCCGACCTCGTCCTTGAGCGGGACACCGCGGCTGTCGACCGCGGAGAAGGGGCCCTCCCCGACGAACGGGGTGTTCAGCGAGTCCAGGACCGGACCGTTGAGTCGCTCCAGCGGAGCGGGCAGGTCGTCGAGGACCCGCGTGGCGCCCTCGCTGGCCGGGATCAGGCCCTCGACCAGCGGCCGGGTGTCGACCAGCGCGGCGCGCAGGTCGGACACCAGCGGGCGGGCGTCGGCGAGCACGGGCTCGGCGCGGCCCAGGAACGCGTCGAGCTCCTGGACGGTCGGCCGGGCCGGGCCCGCGGTGTCGCGCAGCTTGTCCAGCGACACGTTCAGCCGCTTCAGGCCGGCGTCGGTGGTGTCGAGGACGCCGGGCAGCCGGTTGATCGCGTCCGCGACCGGACCGGAGGTCTCGGCCATGACCTGGGTGGTGTCCTGCAGGTTCGCGACGATGCCGTCCAGCTGGCCGGGCTCGCGGTTGAGCGTGCCGGTGGTCCGCTGCAGGCCCCGCACGACGTCGGTCAGGTCCTTCTCCGGCTGGGTGCCGCGCAGGGACTCGATGACCCCGGCGCCCGGCCCGAGGGTCCCCGGCGCCGCGGCGAGGAGCTCGTGCAGCGCCTCGTTGCCGCCGGCGTTGCCGAGGGTCTCGTCGAACTGGGTGACCGCGACCTTCGCGCCCTCCAGGGCGTCGGGCTGCAGCCGCTCGGCGACGTCGTCGACCTCGGTGGGCAGCCGGGTGCGGTCCACCGGGATCTGCTGGGTCCACTCCGCGGTGCGGTCACCGCCGGGGACGATGTCGATGTAGAACAGGCCGGACAGCAGGGTCGTGGGCCGCAGGCGTGCCGACGGCTGGTCGCCGACGGTGTCCACGACCTCCGGGTCGACCACGACGGTCACGATCGCGCCGCCGTCGGGGGCCGGGTCGACCGAGCTGACGACACCGGAGTCGACACCGGCGACCTTCGCCTTCGACGCGTCCTCGAACAGGAACTGGTTCGCGGCGAAGTGGATGGTGCGGGTCTGCGACCCGGTCAGCTTCATCAGCAGCGTCGTGACCTGCGGCTTGAACAGCCCGAGGACCAGCGACAGCAGCATCAGGCCGATGACGGCGAGCGCGGCCACCCACAGCGGGAGGCGGCGCCGCAGCCGCGGCGTGGCGGTGGTGCCCTGTGCGGGGGCGCTCATCAGTTACCTCCGAGAAGGCCGCCGCCGGCGGCGCTGTCGCCCTGGCCGGGCTGCTCCTGGGGCGTCCGGTTGGACGGGCCCGGGGCGGGCAGCAGGCCGAGCGAGGCGTCGTTCGGTGCCTGGCCGGGGGCCGGGTAGGGGTCGCCCGCCCGCGTCGGGTCGGGCAGACCCGCCGCACCGGCGAAGGACTCCGGCCGGACCATCAGCGTGAACCGCAGGTGGTGTCCGGCGGCGTCACCGTCGGACAGCGCGAAGCTGGCGTGGGTGAACCACTGCGCGATCTCCGGCGAGTAGGGCGCCAGCACCTGCAGCGGGGTGTTCGCGAAGCCGACTCCCTGGGTCACCTTCGGCGCCACGGGGCGGGCGTCGGCGACGGCGGGGGTCAGCGAGCCGAGCGCGGGCTCGGCCGAGTCGGAGACGCCGGGCAGCTTGTCCAGCGGCTGCGGGGCCTCGACCAGCACGCCCCGCAGGTCCGGGGTGGCGTCGCCGAGCGAGCGGGCACCGGTCTGCAGCTGCGTCATCGCCGAGTTCGTCGACGCGAGCGGCTGCTGCAGGTCCTCCAGGGCCGTGCGGGCTGCCGGCAGCGCCTCGGGGGCGATGTCGAGGGTGTCGCCCAGCGCCGTGCCCTTGTCCGCATTGATCGCCGCGAACGTGGTGTCGAGCCGGCCGACCAGCGAGGAGATCTCCTGCTCGCGGCCCTGGAAGCGGGACGACAGGCTCTCCAGGGACTGGAGCATGCCGGTCAGGTCGCGGCCGCCGTCGACCGACAGCGACCGGGCGGTCGTGCCGAGCGAGGGCAGGATCTGCGGACCGGCCTTCGCCACGTCCGCCAGGTCCTGGCCGTGTCCGGCGGCGCCGTTGCCGAGCTGCTGGAGCGCGCCGCGGGTGGCGTCCTGGGTGGCCGGGTCGAAGACCTCGGCCAGGTCCAGCAGCTGCACCGCGCCGCGGGAACGCTGGACCGGCAGGACGTCGTCCTCGCCGAGGACGCCCGCCTGCTCGTGCCCGATGTCGAGGTCCAGGTACTGCTGGCCGAGACCGGACCGGCCGGTCACCGCGGCCGAGCCGTCCTTGAAGACCTCGGTCGCGGCGTCGTCGAGCTGCATCCGGACCTGCGGGACGCCGTCGGCGATCGTGATGTCGTCGACGCGTCCGACGCGGACCTGGCCGACCCGGACGTCGTTGCCGACGGCGAGGTCACCGGTGTCCGACACGGCCGCGGTGCGGAACTCGTGCTGGGCGAAGGGCAACCCCTTCTGGGCGTTCAGCGCGACGTAGAGGAAGAACCCGGCCGCGACGAACATCAGCAGGCCGATCAGGCCGGACCGGAAGCGCGCGCCGCGCTTGGGCTTGGCACTCGCCATCACTGGCCTCCCAGCAGGGTTCCGAGCGCGCCCTGCTCCTGCTCGGGGCTGAGCCCGGTGGCGCTGCTCTCGGGGGTGGGCTGGCTCTGCAGCAGGGTGTTGGAGTCCTGACCCGGCTGGGCCGCGGTCCCCGGTCCCGGCTGGGACGGGGCGGGCTCGTTCACCTGCTGGTTCGGGGTGGCGTCCGGGGCGGGCGCGGGCGCGATGTCCGGCAGCCCGCCCGGCGCGAAGCCGGTGACCGGGTCGCCGTTGAGCACGTAGCTGGCCCGGAAGTAGTGGGACAGCCCGTCCTTCTCGTTGGTGGTCAGCGCCCAGTTCCGGATGAAGCCGAGGACGTTGCCGAGGTTGCCGTTGAGGTCGCGCACGATCGGCTCGGCGCCGGTGACGGTGCGCTGCAGGTCCGGGCCCGCGGCCCGGAGCTCCGCGGCGACCGGCTGCGCCTGGTCGAGCAGCTCGCTCGCCCGGTCCAGGACCGGGTCGGCCGAGGCCAGCGCCGGGTCCGCCGAGTCGGCGAAGCGCTGCAGCTCGCGACTGATGTCCACCAGGTTGTCGGTGGTCGGCCGCAGGTTGCCCAGGGTGACCGCGGTGGACTGCGCCGTGCCGGCGAGCTCGCCGAGGGTGGCGCGGGCCGCGGCCAGGGTGCTGGGGAGCTCCTGCAGGGTGCCGCGCAGCTGCGCGTCGCGGGCGGAGGTGGTGTCGAGCAGCGACGTGGTCGAGGCGACCAGGCCGTCGAGCCGTCTGCCCTGGTCGACGGCGAGTGCGCCGGTGACCGGCTCGACCTGGTCGATGACCCGGCCGAGCAGCTCGTTCTGGTCGGACAGGACACCGACGAGCTGGTTGGTGTCCTTCATGGCCGGGGCGAGCGCGGCGAGGGTCTTCTGGATGTTCTCACCGTTGTTCTGCGTGCCCTGGCCGAGCGTGGTGACCAGCGCGGCCAACGCGCCGGCCGTCGGGTCGTCGGGTCGTCGAGGGTGTCGAGGATGTTCTGCAGGTCGGCCTCCTGGCCGGTCCGCTCGACACCGATCGGCGTGTTCATCGGCAGCTCGGGCGAGCCCGGGGTGCCGGTGTTCAGGTTGAGGAAGCGCTCACCGAGCAGCGAGACCGGGGCGACGGTCACCTTCGCGTCGGAGTGGATCGGCAGGGCACGCGCGTCGACGCGGAGCGGGACCTCGGCGACCTTGCGCTGCGGGTCGAACTGCAGCTGGCCCACCTCGCCGACCGTGACACCGTTGATCTTGACCTGCTGGCCGGCGAGGATCGGGCTGACGTCGGTGAACTCCGCGATCACGATCCGGCCGGACTCGGCGTTCGAGATGCCGGCCGCGGCGCCGGTGCCCGCGAGGAGCGCGACGAGGCCGACGGCGAGGATCCGCCAGCGGGAGAAGCCCAGGGTCGAGCTCATCGCGGACCCTCCCCGCTGGCGTCACCGAGCTGCGGCAGGAGCGGCGCGCCCGGGTTCTGCTCGCCGTTGCCGGAGGTCTCGTCGGCCGAGCCGGGGGCCGGGTTCGGGTTGGGGACGATCCCCGGCGGCGTGACGCCCGGCGGGTAGATGACCGGCGTGGCGGGGCCGGCCTGCGCGAAGATCCGCATGTAACGGCCGTTCGAGTCGAAGTTCTGGGCGGCGGAGCCCCACGTGGAGAGGAACCCGACGACCTCGGGGGTGTAGGGGCGCAGCGCCTCGAGCACCGGCGCGTAGCCGCCCGCGGTCTCGGCGAGGCCCGGCAGCGCGCGGTTCGAGGAGTCGAGCAGGCCGGGGGTGCGGTCGAGCAGCGCCGACGCCGCCTCGAGGGTGGGCTTGAGGTCGGCGACCAGCGGCCGCAGGTCCTGCAGCAGCGGGGCGAGCTGCGCGGACACGCCGGGCAGCTTCTCCGTCGCCGGGCGCAGGTCCTCCAGCAGCGGCAGTGCCTCGTCGGTGACGCCGGGGACCTTGTTCAGCGTGCCCTGCGCGGTGCGCAACGTCGGGGGCAGCTTGGCCAGCGCGGCGCGCAGCTGCTCGCGCTGGGCGGCCGTCGCGCGGGCGCTGGTGCCCAGCTCGTCGACGACGGCGCCGAGGTCCTGCTGGCGCCGGGCCAGGGTGTCGACGGTGCCGTTCAGGTCCGTGACCAGCTTGGAGATCGCGGGACCGTCGGTGCCGATGCCGCGCAGCACGTTGCCGACCGCGGCGAGCGCGGGTCCGGCGGTGTTCACGGTGGCGTTGAGGTCCTGCTCGTGCCCGGTGACGGTGTTCTGCAGGGTCCCGACCAGGCCGGTCAGGCGCGCCCGGGTGGGCTCGTCGAGGGCGGCGAGCACGTCGGCGACCTCGGTCGGCTTCGGGAAGTCGCCCTGCACCATGCCGCCGCTGGGGATCTCGGCGTAGTCCTTGGGACCGTCCTGCACGAACAGCAGGCGCTCACCGACGACGGCCTTCCACTGGACGTGGACGAACGCGCCGGCGTGCAGCGGGGCGAGGCCGTCGTCGACGGTGAACTCGACGACCGCGTGGCCCTCCTCGGGCCGGACGGAGGAGATCTCCCCGGCCTGGAAGCCGTCGATGTAGATCGGCGCACCGGGGATGAGGTTCGGGTTGCCTGCCGGCAGGACGGCGCTGACCGTGTAGGGCTGCGTGCCGCCGACGGCGACGAACACACCCCCCACCACGAGCAGCGCCACCATCCCGGCGGCGAGCTTGCCCAGGAGTCCGCTCATCTCAGTCCATCCCGAGGGGTCCGGCGGACTGCCCCGCGAGGAACTGCTTGACGAACGGGTCCTGGTGCTCGAACGCCTCGTGCGCCGGTCCGTAGTGGACGACCTCGCCCTTCCAGATCAGTCCGACGTAGTCGCTGACCTTGCGGGCGGTCTTGATGTCGTGCGTGACCAGCAGGTACGTCCCACCGTGCTGGTTGTGGACGTCCATGATGATGTCGCAGAGCAGCGAGGTACGGACCGGGTCGAGACCGGAGTCCGGCTCGTCGAACAGCACGATGTCGGGGTTCATCACCAGCGCGCGGGCGAAGCCGGCGCGCTTCTTCATGCCACCGGACACCTCGTTCGGCGCCTTGTGCGCCGCCTTGGCCAGACCGACCTCGTCGAGCGCGGTCATGACCGTCTTCTCGACCTCCTTCTCCGACATCCGCGTGTGCTTGCGGAGCGGGAAGGCGACGTTGTCGTAGAGGTTCATCGAGCCGAACAGCGCACCGTCCTGCCAGCAGACCCCGAACCGGGTCCGCATGTCGTAGCGCTCGTTCTCGCTCATCGACCAGATGTCGACGCCGCCCACGTAGACCGCGCCGCGGTCCGGGGCGAGCAGGCCGACCAGGTGCTTGATCAGCACCGACTTACCGGTACCGGACGGGCCCAGCACGGTGGTGATGGCGTCGTGCTGGAAGTTGAAGTTGATGTTCTTCAGGATCTGGGTGCTGCCGAACGACTTGGCGAGCCCCTCGACCTGCAGGATCGGGTCTGTCCCGTACCGGAAC
Organism: Pseudonocardia sp. UM4_GMWB1; assembly: GCF_017312155.1. Lineage (NCBI taxonomy): Bacteria > Bacillati > Actinomycetota > Actinomycetes > Pseudonocardiales > Pseudonocardiaceae > Pseudonocardia > Pseudonocardia sp. UM4_GMWB1. The sequence goes on from NZ_QJPN01000001.1 coordinate 329,502, forward strand.
TCCCGGGTCTCGGTCGACCAGCCGGGGCCACGGGTGGCCGTGGCCTGGGTCCCCCCGTCGTGGACGGGTGGAATCTGCTGGGTGGGGTACTCGGAGCCCGATGGCGTGTGCCGCGGCTGGTTCGGCGAGGTCACTGATCCTCCTGGACGACCTGGCGCGTGCCGGCGCGGGGGAGCCGGCACGCGGATCACGTGCTGCGGGAGCGGTCCCCGGAGGCTTCCGGGGACCGTGGACGCGGCGTACGCGTCCTGCGGTGGTACGGGGAACGAGCACTGCGATCCGGGGAGCGGGCGCGGTGCGATGGACCGGGCGGGGGAGCGACGTCCGGTCCGTGGCCGGCTGGGGAGGGCCGGGCCGTGGTGGGGGGGTCTTCGTCGGGGGCGGGGATGTCGTCGGAGTGCGGGACTCCGGGGCCCGGCCGCAGGGGATGTGGCGGCGCGGGCCCCGGAGGGACTCAGTTGGCGATCGGGGAGTTCGTGTCGAGCCCCCAGAAGGCCAGGGTGCCGATCGCGCCGATCGCGGAGATCAGCACCAGGTTGATGATCATCGACTTGGCGGTGGCGCGGCCCACGCCGACCGGGCCACCGGTGGCGTTGTAGCCGTAGTAGAGGCCCACCCCGACGATCACGATGGACTCGACCATGACCTTGGTGAGGGCGGCGATCATGTCGTAGGGGCTCTGGTAGAGCCAGAACAGGTACAGGAACCCGCCGGGTGAGACGCCGCCCAGGTTCACCACCGTGACCAGGTACATGGCCAGGTAGAGGATGGCCAGACCGACGAAGTACATGAACGGCACGGCGATCACGGTGGCCGCGATCCGGGTCCCGACCAGGAAGGACTTGGACTTGATGCCCATGACCTCCATGGCGTCGATCTCGTCGGAGATCCGCATGGAACCGATCTCGGCGACGTAGCCGCAGCCGACCTTGGCCGCGAGGATCCAGCCCCACATGTACGGCGACAGCTCGCGCAGTCCGCAGTAGGCGTCGAACACCGCGGAGTACAGCGGGGCGCCGATCTGCTTGAGCGTGTAGCTGGCCTCCAGGCCGCACTGCCCGCCCATGATGAACATCATGAACCAGATGATCAGCGCGGAGCTGAAGATCAGAATGCCCGCCTGGCGGAACACCTCGGGCACGTAGCGGCGGAACATGTCCGGGAAGTCCCGGACGACGTCGGCGGTGAACCGGCCGATGTCACCGGCCTCGTTCAGGCCGGTCTTCAGCTTTCCCGTGATGGAGGAGAAGCTGACGTCCACGCCCTGCTTCTCGGGTGCCCGGAGCTCGGGCTCCTCGGGTCCGCGGCCGGAGCCACGGTCGTCGAGCTGTGTCATGTCCCCTCCTCCCTACTTGTAGACGCTCATCTGCGGGTTCAGGCCGAGCATGGTCAGCGTGAACACGAAGTTGATGACCCAGACGCCGGCGAACGAGATGACGACCGCCTGGTTGACCGCCTTGCCCACGCCGATCGGTCCGCCCTTGGCGTTGAGACCGATGTAGCAGCAGACGACACCGATGATCAGGCCGTAGAGGGCGCACTTCGCGACGCTGCCCCAGAGGTCGACCGTGTTGAGCAGGTCGAAGAGGGAGCCGTAGTAGCCGGCGTAGCTGGCGTCGAAGATCGGGCCGGCCGCGACGTAGCCGCTGACCAGGCCGACGACCAGCGCCAGGATGTCCAGGACGGCGGTCATGATCGTGCAGGCCAGCACCCGCGGCAGCACCAGCGTCCGGATCGGGTCGACGCCGAGGACCTCCATGGCGTCGATCTCGTCGCGGATGCGGCGGGCGCCGAGGTCGGCGGTGATGGCCGTGCCGACGACACCCGCGACGACCATCCCGTTGATGAACGGGGCGAACTCACGGACCGACGCGAACTCGAAGAACGCCCCGAGCCGGTAGGGGATGCCGAAGGTGTAGAAGATCGCCCCACCGGTCAGGCCGGGGGCACCGAACCCGAACCCGAACGCCGCGAGGGACATCGGGAGCCAGGTGAGCTTGAGGATGTCGAAGCACTGGTCCCGGGTGTCGGCCCAGAAGCCGACGGGCTTGCGGACGGCAAGGACGAACACCTTGACCATCAGCTGCCACATCTCGCCGGCCATCACGAACGGGTCGGCGACCTTCCTGAGTACGCCCGACCCGCCGGGACCCGCCGTCCTGCGCGGTACCTCGACGGTCTCGTCGGGCGTCTGGGTGAGGGTCCCAGGCGTGGTCATAACTCTCCTTCGAGTGCGGGCCGGAAACAGTCCGGGTCCACCGACCGGAAGTGTCGCTCCGCCGGAGAGGGGGTCACACCTCCCGTGGGGGGCGGATCACCCTCCCCCTGGGGGGGTATCGGTGGTGCCGGCGACCGGCTCTGCGGCGTGCTCCGTGGAAAGTGCCCTGCGCTGGGCCCGGCGCTGGATCAGCAGCACCGCACCGAGGACGAGCGCGGCCGACAGGGCTCCCGCCCCGAGGCCGCCGAGCAGTGCCCCGGCCACCGGCTGGACGCCGGTCAGCAGGGGAAGCGCGACGGCGCCGGCCACCACCAGGACGGTGGCGGTCAGTGCGTCGCGGACCGGCCAGGTCGGCGCACGCCAGACCCGCACCAGCCCGATCAGCCCGGTCACCCCCGCGGTCAGCAGGGAACAGCCGAGCAGGTGCACCACCACGGGGTCGCGGGGTACTGGGGAGGTACCCCCCACGGGGGTGGGAACGAGGGCCGCGGGCGGGCCGAGGCGGTCGAGGGCGCGGACGAGCCGGTCCTCCGTCGGGGCGGGACCGGCGGTGCGTGCCACCTCGCTCCAGACGTGCGAACGCAGGTCCTGGCGGGCGGTGGACGACAGGTGCCGGGCGGCGACGTCGAGCCGGTGCAGGTACTCCCGCAGGGGGGTGGGCAGCGCGCCCCGCGACACCCGGGCGCCGGCGGTCACCGGTATCCGGCCGGACCGGCGGCGGCCCGCCCGGAGCGATCGTGCTCGGCACGCAGCCAGTGCGAGACGGCCTCGGCCCGGTTGGCCGCGCCGAGCTTGCGCAGGATGTGCTTGACGTGCGACTTCACCGTGCCCTCGGAGATCACCAGGCGGCCGGCGATGCGGGCGTTGGTGTCGCCGGTGGCCATCAGCCGCAGGACCTCGACCTCGCGGCGGGTGAGCGACGGGTCGACCGGCGCGGAGCGCAGGAAGCCGTCGACGACACTGCGCTGCGGGCCGGTGTGCGCCACCGGGGCGCCCTCGGTGACCCGGCCGTTCTCGCCGTGGCCCCACCAGCCGTCGCCGAGGTCGCCCTCGCGGGCGTCGGTGACGCGGCGGGCGAGCCGGTCGACATCGGCCCGGATCTGGTCCATCTCGTCGAGGACCATCGTGCGGGACAGAGCCTGGCCGAGCCCCTGGGCGTAGAGGGTGAGCAGCTGGCGGTCGAGCGGGTCGACGTTGCGCTGCTGGTAGTAGCAGTCGGCGTGCACGAACCCGGCGACGACGCCGTGCACCACGATGGGCGCGGCGCAGTAGCTGCGCGACATCGAGGCGTCGGCGATCGGCCGGTTGACCCCTGGGCGCTCCTGCACCTCGTCGACCAGCAGGGAGGTGCGCCGGCGGACCATCTCGGACTCGACGATCCGGCCGTCGAGGGTCTGCGGGTGGGTGCGGCCCATCGCGAGGATCTCCTCGGCCCAGGCGGGGTCGCGCTCCACGTGCACGCGCTCGGGGATCCAGAGGGAGTCCGCCACACGCGAGACGATCGAGCGGTCGAAGCCGAGGCCGCAGGCGGTCGAGGCCGCCGTGTCGAGCAGGGCGGTACTGGTGCGGGCCTCGCCGAGCTGCGCGAGCGCGGCGCGGACGCGCTGCAGGGCGCGGTCCTGATGGGCGAGCTGGTCGAGCAGGAGCTGCTCGTCGATCTCCTTGACCTCGCCGAGCATGCTCACCAGCTCCGGCGACGGTGCCGTGCCGGAGCCGAGCGAGGACATGGCCTCGGCCCACACCGACCGCAGCACCGCGCGGGCCGACCCGAGGTCGACGACGTGCTCGGGGTGCGGGAGGCGGCTGTCGTCGAGGAGGCGACGGGCCGCCAGCAGGAGGTCCACCACGCACGACGACTGGGCCCTCGGCATCCGGCGTCCCTGTCCGGGCCATCGGTCGCCGGAGTCACAGCGGCGCATGTAGGCCACGCGGCTCGTGCTCTCGCCCATACCGTTCCTCCTCGTCGAGGTGGCATCCACCGGACGTCGCCGTCGGGTGCGTTGCTCACCCGTGCAACGAGACGGCAACGGCCTGGATGCGACCGTCCACACCCGCAACCCGACACAACTTCCGGTCACGCATGACGGTTTTAGGATGCGACGCGGGTCACGTGTCTGGCAAATCCACGCGGCCGGCGCCACCCGAACACGCTGGTGATGCCCCTCTCGGCCGCATCATCCGGTCACGGCGGGTGGAGAAACCGAACGCTCGGACTGTTTCTCGGAGCGACGGTCGCCACGCCGGTCGTACACAGCAGGTCCACCCGGTCGAGGTAGGCGAGGCGGGGGCGCACCCGGGCCGTCCCCGTCCTGCCGCAGCACCGGGGAGCCCGGGGGTGCGACCCGTCCGTGCTGGAATGGCGGGGTGAGCACCGGCCGGACCTACGCGGGCGCGTCCGCGTCGGACCGCGCCGAGGACCGTCGCCGCCGGCTGCTCGACGCGGGGCTGGAGGTGCTGGGGACCGACGGCTACCGGGCGGCCACCGTGCGCCGGATCTGCCGTGAGGCACGCGTCGCCGACCGGTACTTCTACGAGTGCTTCGAGGGCACCGAGGCACTGCTGCTCGCCGTCTACACCGAGTGCACCGCCCGCCTCCGCGACGCGGTGCCCCCCGCACTGGCCGCGGCGCCCGGCACCGACCCGCTCACGCTGGCCCGGGCCGGCCTCGACGCGTTCCTGCGCGTGGTGGAGGACGACCCGCGGCTCGCCCGGGTGGTCTGGTTCGAGGTGCTCGGCGTGAGCCCCGAGGTCGAGCAGACCTCGCTGGAGACCATGTCCGGCTTCGGGCGGCTGCTGCTGGCGCTCACCGCGGACCACGCCGACCCCTCCCCCGCCGACACCACCGCCACCCGTCTGCGCGCCGACGCCGTCATCGGCGGGATCAGCCACGTCGTCATGACCTGGACGGTGAGCGGGTTCGACCCGCCCCGGGACCGGGTCACGGACGCGCTCGCCCTCTTCCTCGTGGGCGGCACCGGCCTGGGATGACGCCGGTCACCCCGCTATGTGGAATCACGCGTCATCAGATTAGGGTCGCCCACCACACCCCGCTCGTGAGGAGCCGACGATGAAGTCCTTCACCGGTCGTACCGCCGCGATCACCGGAGCCGGGTCCGGCATCGGGCGCGCGCTGGCCCTGCGCCTCGCGGGCGACGGCTGCCACCTCGCCCTGGCCGACCGGGACGCCGCGGGCCTCGCCGAGACCGCCGCGCTCGCCGGGCCGCAGGTGCGGGTCACCACCGCCGAGCTGGACGTCTCCGACGAGAAGGCCGTCTACGGCTGGGCCGACGCCGTGGTCGCCGACCACGGCGCCGTCCACATGATCGTCAACAACGCCGGCGTCGCGCTGTCGGGCACCACCGGGGCACTGTCCCTGGAGGACTACCGATGGATCATGGACATCAACTTCTGGGGCGTGGTCTACGGGACCAAGGCGTTCCTGCCGCACATGGAGACCGCGGGCACCGGCCACGTGGTCAACCTGTCGAGCATCTTCGGCGTCGCCGCGCAGCCCCTGATGAGCGGCTACAACGCGAGCAAGTACGCGGTCCGCGGGTTCACCGAGTCGCTGCGCCAGGACCTCGAGCTCACCGGGTCCCCGGTGTCCGCGACCTGCGTGCACCCCGGCGGGATCCGCACCAACATCGCGAAGGCCGCCCGGGTCGACGACAGCGTCGCCGCCGCCACCGGCCGCCCGGCCGCCGACGCCACCGCCGAGTTCGAGCGGATGCTCACCACGACCCCGGACCGGGCCGCGAAGACCATCCTGGACGGCGTGCAGCGCAACCAGCGCCGTGTCCTCATCGGACCGGACGCCTGGGCCATCGACTCGATGGTGCGGCTGCTGCCGACCACCTACCAGCGGATCGTCACCGGCGTCGTGCGCTCGCGGCGCGGAAAGGGCTGATCCGGGGCGGGGATCCTGGATAGGGTCGCGGGGCCGGGTGATCCCCGGCACACGACCCGAGGAGCCCACCCATGAGCCCCGAGCAGCCACCCGTCACCGCGTTCGGCCCGGACTTCCCCTTCCCCTACGACGACTGGCTGGCCCACCCGGCCGGACTCGGCCGGGTCCCACCGGACCGGCTGGGGACCGAGGTCGTGGTCGTCGGGGCCGGGATCGCCGGGCTCGTCGCCGCCTACGAGCTGATGCGCATCGGGCTGCGGCCGGTCGTGTACGAGTCCTCCCACCTGGGCGGACGGCTGCGCTCGCAGCCCTTCGAGGGTGCCGACGGGATCGTCGCCGAGCTGGGCGGGATGCGCTTCCCCCGCTCCTCGACGGCGTTCCACCACTACGTCGACCTGCTCGGGCTGCCCACCGCGCCGTTCCCGAACCCGCTGACGGAGGCGGCCGGCAGCACGGTGATCGACCTGCACGGGCGGACGTACTACGGCCGGACCCTGGCCGACCTGCCCCCGTTCTTCACCGAGGTCGCCGACGCCTGGGCGAGCGCGCTGGAGGAGGGCGCGGGCTTCACCGACCTGCAGCAGGCGATCCGCGAGCGCGACATCCCGCGCATCCGGGCGCTGTGGGCGGAGCTCGTCGAGGTCTGGGACGACCGCACCTTCTACGACTTCGTGTCCACCTCGAAGGCGTTCTCCGACCTGTCCTTCGCCCACCGCGAGGCGTTCGGGCAGGTCGGCTTCGGGACCGGCGGCTGGGACTCGGACTTCCCGAACTCGATGCTCGAGATCCTGCGGGTGGTGCTGACCGGCTGCGACGACGACCAGCTGCTCGTCGTCGGCGGGGTGGAGCAGGTGCCGCAGGGGTTGTGGACCCGCACCCCCGACGATCTGGTGCACTGGCCCGCCGGGATCAGCCTGTCGTCGCTGCACGGAGGCGGGACCCGCCCGGGCGTCGCGCGGCTGCACCGCCTCGACGCGGACACGATCCGTGTCACCGACGTCTACGGCGGCACCCGCGACGTGTCCGCGGTGCTCACCACCTGCCAGAGCTGGCTGCTGTCCACCCAGATCGACACCGACGAGTCGCTGTTCGGCCAGGAGGTGTGGATGGCCCTGGACCGCACCCGCTACATGCAGTCGACCAAGACGTTCGTGATGGTGGACCGGCCGTTCTGGCGCGACGTCGACCCGGCGACCGGGCGCGAGGTCATGTCCACGACGCTGACCGACCGGCTCACCCGCAGCACGTACCTGTTCGACAACGGGCCGGACCGGCCCGGGGTGATCTGCCTGTCGTACTCGTGGATGAGCGACTCGCTGAAGATGCTGCCGTACCCGGTCGAGAAGCGGGTCGAGCTGGCGCTGGGCGCGCTGCGCAAGATCTACCCGACCGTCGACGTCGGGGCGCACGTGATCGGCGACCCGATCACCGTGACCTGGGAGTCCGACCCGCACAGCCTCGGTGCGTTCAAGGGCGCCCTGCCCGGGCACTACCGCTACAACCGGCGGATGTACTGCCACTTCGTGCAGGACGACCTGCCCGCCGCCGAGCGCGGGATCTTCATGGCGGGCGACGACGTGTCGTGGACCCCGGCCTGGGCGGAGGGCGCGGTGCAGACCGCGCTGAACGCGGTCTGGGGGATCGTCGCGCACCTGGGCGGGTCCACCCCGCCGGACAACCCCGGTCCCGGGGACCGGTTCGCCGAGCTCGCGCCGCCCGCGCTGCCGGACTGATGCGCGTCGCGCTGCTGCAGACCGTCTCCCGGCCGCACGACGTGGCCGGGAACCTCGCCCGGCTCGCCGAGGCGTGCGCCGCCGCGGACGCGGACCTGCTCGTCACCCCGGAGATGTTCCTGACCGGCTACGACATCGGCGCCGATGCGGTGGCCGCGCTCGCCGAGCCGGCCGACGGGCCGTCGGCGGACGCCGTCACCGCGATCGCGAGGACGTCGGGCACGGCGGTGCTCTACGGCTACCCGGAGCGCCACGGCGGACGGGTCGCCAACGCCGTCACCCTGGTCGGGCCGGACGGGACCCGGCTCGCCGGGTACCGCAAGACGCACCTGTTCGGCGCGCTCGACCGGGCCTGCTTCACCGCCTCGGACACCCCGCCCGCCGTCGTGACCTGGAACGGGTGGGGCCTCGGCCTGCTGGTCTGCTACGACGTCGAGTTCCCCGAGACCGTCCGCGCGCTGGCGCTGGCCGGCGCCGACGCGGTGCTGGTCCCGACCGCGAACATGCTCCCCTACGACCACGTGCCCCGGGTGCTCGTCCCGGCCAGGGCGTGGGAGAACCAGGTGTACGTGGCCTACGCCAACTGGTGCGGCACCGAGGGGTCGCTGACCTACGGCGGGCTGTCCTGCGTCGCCGGGCCGGACGGCGCCGTGGTGCGGGCCGGCCGCGACCCGGAGCTGCTGGTGGCCGAGCTGGACCGGTCCGCGCTGGCGGTGTCGCGGCGGGCGAACCCCTACCTGGCCGACCGCCGCCCCGACCTCTACGGCTGAGGGTCCGGCCGGGGGCCCGCCAGCAGGATCCACTCCAGGCACCCGCCGGGCCCGGGGGCGAGCACGTCGACCCGGTGGGCGTGCCCGCCCGCCACGTGCACGACCTCGTACGCGGCGAGATCCACCGACGGCCCGCCGGCCTCGACGCCCACCCGGGCCCGGCCGGCGAGGACGACGAGCAGCCGGTCGCACGGCGCGGCCGGGGCGTGCCACGCCCCGGCACCGGGGGTGAGCGCGAACCGTTCCAGGGCGAGGTCGCCGTAGCCGTCGTCGCGGCCGACGAGCAGCTGGCGCGACACCGGGGCCGGTTCCGGCGCCGGATGGTGCGCGGCTGCCGGCGTCGTGCCGATCGTCGCGGTCATGGCCTGCCTCCACTCATCTGAGCGGTCCCAACACCGTCGAGTACACGGCTGCGGGCACGGACGGTCAACATCACCGGCCGATGCGCGCGCTACGGTGCTCAGATGAGCGGTGACGACGATGCACCCGCCTGGGGCCCGGCCCGCCGGGTGCTCGCGGCCGAGGTGGCCGAGCAGGTGCTGCTGCACGGGCGGTCCCGGATCGCGGTCGGCACCGAACTGGGGCTCAGCCGGTTCCAGGTGGCCCGGCTGCTGGACGCGGCCCTCGAGCGGGGACTGGTCCGGGTCGACATCGACCCGGGCGCGGACGTCGACGCGCGGCGCTCGTCCGCCGTCCGCGCCGCCCACGGGCTGCGCCGCGCCCTGGTCGCCCGGGACGACGGCGGGGTGCCCGCGCTCGCCGCCGCGCTGCTCGCCGAGACCGTCGGCACCGGCGACGTCCTGGGCCTGGCCTGGTCCCGGACGGTCAACGACGTCGTCGGGCTCCTCCCCCGGCTCGCGCGCTGCACGGTCGTGCAGCTGTGCGGCGCCTACTCGCTGCCGTGGCGGCGCGACGGCTCGGCCACCGCGGTGTTCCGGGCCGCCGCGCTGTGCGGCGGCGACGCCTACCCGGTCTACGCGCCCCTGCTGCTGCCCGACGCCGACACCGCCCGCGCGGTGCGGGCCCAGCCGGGCGTCGCCGACGCGCTGGCCCGCTGCGCCGCGCTGGACACCGCGGTCGTCGGGATCGGGGCGTGGCGGGCCGGGCACTCCACCGTGCACGACGTGCTGACCGCCCCCGAACGACGACGGCTGGCCGCGGGCGGCGCGGTCGGCGAGGTCGTCGGGCTGCTGATCGACCGCGCCGGCCGGGTCCTCGACAGCGGACCGGCGCACCAGCTCGTCGCGGCCGGGGAGGCGGACCTGCGCGCCGCGGGCAACGTGATCGCCCTGGTCAGGGACCCGGAGCGGGCCGACGCCACCCGCGCCGTGCTGCGCTCGGGCCTGGTCCACACCCTGGTCTGCGACGCGGCGACGGCCGACGCCCTGCTCGCCCCGGGCGATGGGCGGCACCCGCCGGGCGGCGCCTGAGGTACCGGCCCCGGCCACGACGCCGTGGTGCTCACCAAGCGTCGGGCTCGACCTCGGCGGTCATGTCCCGCCACGCCACCGGCTCGGCGCAGTGTGTACAGGTGAGCCGGGGCTCGGCGGGTGGCCGCAGCCGCGGTGCACCAGCCGGACCGGCGGGACGTCGACGGCGTACCGGTCGCAGCCGGTCGTCGAGGACGTTGCTGCGCCCGCCCGCTACGTGCACTGCACCTTCACCGAGGTCCCGCCCGGCAGCGTCTCCGTGGCCGGGGAGCCGGTGGAGGGCCCGCGGATGGTCGGGCTGATCCACGACGGCCGCTCCCCCGAGGTCCGGGCCCGGCTGCTGCACGGGATCGCCGACGCGTGGTGCGCGGTCACCGGGGACGCGAAGTCCGACGGGGCGATCTTCCTGCACGAGGTGCCGCGCGCCAACGTGCTGGAGGACGGCGAGATCCTGCCCGAGGCTGCCGACGACCCGGTCGCCGCGCACGCCTGAGCTCGGGAGCGGGCCGGCCCTCTCGGCACGGGGACCGGCCCGGGGCGGTCAGGTCCCGGTGGCGAGCCGGTTCTCGGCCGAGGCCAGCGGGTCGTAGCTCGGCTCCATCAGCATCTCGTGCAGGTGCCGTCGCCGGACGCCCATGTTGCCGCCGTCGTACACGGGGAAGCACAGGACGTCCTGCATGATCCCGGCGATCGGGGTCTCGGTGGTGTAGGCGTCCACGCCGACCAGGCGCATCGCGTCGTAGACCACGTCGACCGACCGCTCCGAGGCGTAGATCTTCGTGATGTTGGCGAGCTCGCGGTCCTTGCCGCCGGTGCGGTCGAAGTGGTCGGCAGCCTTCCACGCCAGGTACCGGGTCGCCTCGATGCGGATCTTGATGTCGGCGAGCATGTACCCGGCGTTCTGGTACTCGATGACCGGGTGCGGGCCGGAGCGGCTGTCGGTCCTCGCGAACTCGTAGGCGTAGTCGAAGGCCGCCCGCATCCGCCCGACGCAGGCCGCGCCGATCGGCGCGCAGGTCCAGGTGAACGCGCTCTTCACGATCTCCATGCCGTCGCCGGGGCCCCCGATCATGTTCGAGAGCGGGACGCGGACGTCGCGGAACTCGACGCGCGGCGAGTTCGCGGCGCGGTGCCCGATGGTGTCGAGCATGCCGGTGATCTCCACGCCGGGTGTGCCCCGCTCGACCATGACGACCGCGAGCGACTCCAGTGGCGGCAGTGCCGGGTCGGTGCGGCAGACGACCGCGATGAGGTCGGCGCCCTGGCCGTCGAAGCCCGAGGCGTTGGTGGTGTAGTGCTTGGAGCCGTTGAGGACGATCTCGTCGCCCTCGATCCGGGCGAAGGTCTGCACCCCGACCTTCGGGTCCGGCGAGTCGTAGTTCGCGCCGCCGGTGACCTCGGTGTAGGCGATCGCGGCGAGCTTCGGCTCGGTCCCGCAGAAGGCCGGCAGCCAGCGCTGCTTCTGCTCCTCGGTGCCGAAGTGGACGACCGGGTACAGCCCGAGACCGGTGCCGAGGATCGCCGTGGGGGTGTTGACGTCGACGCGGGCCAGCTCCTCGACGGCCAGCACGAACTGCAGCGAGGTGAACCGGCCGCCGCCGTACTCGGCCGGGATGAGCGCCTTCACGAACCCGGCCTCGACCATCTGCCGGTAGAACGGCTCGATGGCGTAGAACCGCTCGGCGGGCTGCGGGTGCGGGGCGATCGCCGGCTCGACGCCGGTCAGGACGGTGTCGGCGAACTGCCGGGCCTGCTCGCGCAGGGCCAGCTGCTCGGCGTCGAGGGAGAAGTCCAGTGTCATCGTCGAATACCTTCCGGTCGGGCCCCGACCCGACCGTGGGGTCAGGGACGCGACGCGATGGTGGCCGTCACACCCCGTCCCGGGATCGAACCGGTGCGCACGGCGGCCGGTACCGGCGTGCACGCTCCGTCCGGGCCGCGGTCGACGTACTCCGACGGCAGGCAGCCGTGCTGGGCGCGGAAGACCCGGTTGAGGTGGGACAGGTCGGCGAAGCCCCAGCGGGCGGCGAGCTCGGTGAGGGTCCCGGTCCGCGCCGGGGCGGTGAGCTCGCGGGTGCACCCGTCGAGGCGCAGGGCCATGACGGTACGGGAGAAGCTGCGGTCGGTGCCCTCGTAGAGCTGGTGCAGCTTGCGGACCGAGATGCCGAAGCGGGATGCGACCGCGCCGGCCGAGGTGTCCCCGGTCCGCAGGTGCGCCGCCAGGTAGCGATTGACCGCGGCCCGCAGACCCGCGTCGAGGTCCGCGCGCCCGGTGTCGCGCAGCTCGTCGGAGCCACCGGCCGCGGCGGCGAGCAGCGTGGTGAACGCGGTGTCGGCGGCGTCCGCGCCGGCCGGGTCGAGCGCGTCGAGGCCGTTCCAGGTGGACAGCATGGTGGAGGCGACGATGCGGGCCATGCCGGGCGCGGTGCCGTCGTGGGTCGTCGCGGTGGCGCCGTCGAGGTCGACGACCAGCGGCAGCAGCCGGGCGCGCGGCACCCGGAACGAGACGCAGCGCCACTCCTCGGTCCGGTCGTCGGCGACGAACTCCAGCCCGTACTCGCGGGTGGTGTCGAACAGCGCGAAGCCGCCCGGCTCCACGACGCAGCGGCGCCCGGCCTGGGTCCCCACGCAGTGACCGCTGATCTGCAGGTTCACGAACACGTGGTCGGTGACGGTGCGCCGCACCTCGGCCGCGCCGTGGGTGATGAGCTGCGTCGCCGACGACACCTCGGCACAGTTGGTCGCGGTGAGCCTGCTGGAGCGCACCCAGCTGCGGATCTCGCGCGCGTGGGCCCGGCCGGTCCGCCGCGCGCCGGGCAGCTCCGCGGCGAGCGGAGTGAACGCCTCGCAGATCACCTCGCGCCAGTAGCTGAACTGCTCACCGGCCGGGCGGTCCTCAGTGGTCCAGTAGCGCACTCGGGGCCTCCTCGACAGCTCGCATCGGCTCCGCCGGCGTCGGCGCCGTGAGCAAGGACACTATCTCGCAGGCGCCTCGGAACCCAGGTTCCGGCGGGGGTACGCGGGGTGAGCGCGAAGCATGACCGCTCCGGGGTACATCGGTGTTTCCGCCGGTGAACTCCGGGTCACGACCCGGCTCGCGGGTCAGCAGGGCCGCGGACCCGCCGATCCGACCGGGCCGGTGACCGGGCGCAGGGAGGCGTCGCCGCCGGCCCGGGCCGGCGCCGCGCCGACGACCAGGTCCGCCGGCTTCACGTCGCGGTGCAGCAGGCCCGCGGCGTGCGCGGGCGTCCAGGGCGTGCGCGGCGCGCACCTCCCGCCGGAACCGCTCGACGACGACCGGGTCCCCGGCGAGGTGGGCGGGCAGCACCGTCAGCGCGACCTCGCCGCCGTGGCGGCGGTCGTGGGCCCGCAGCACGACCCCATCCCCCGGCCCCGAGCCGTCCCCGGATCTCGAAGTCCCCCAGCACCGCACCGACGGCCAGGTCCTCGTCCATGACCCCACCCCTCCCGCGTCGTGTGACCGTTCTACCGGCCGGCGGGGTCCCGTCGATCCGCAGCGCTACGCAGATCCGGCCTCGGGCCGCATCGTGGCCAGCAGCGCGGGGTGGTCGGTGGTCCCGCCCAGGTCGATCACCCGGGTGCGCGCAGCGGCCGCCGCGGGGATCACGACGACGTGCTGGACCCCGTCGTCGGCGGCCGGTGCCGACCCCGGGGGCAGACAGGACCGCAGGTCGAGGTCGTCGGCCGCCCCCAGGTTGAGGTCGGCCCCCACGACGACCGGTCCGGCGTCGGCGCGGGACCGCAGGCCCGCGACGACGGTGTCGAACAGGTACCCGCACTGGGCACGGGTGACGGCGCGGTCGGTGTAGGCCAGGTGCGAGGTGCAGACCCCGAGCGGGCCACCCGCGGTCGTCGTGTCCAGGCAGAGCCAGGCACGCTCCTCGGGGTCACGCGGGTCCTGCGCCGGGTGGATCCCGGCGCTCGCGACGCTCGACGGGGCACGCGAGACCACGCCGATGCCGTACTCGTCACCGTTCGCGCAGCGGTACGGCGCGCCGGTATCGCGCTCGCGGGCCGGCTGGAACGACGACGATGTCGACGACCCCGGCGCGGCCCCGGCGAGCGCCCGCTCGATCCGCTCGACGCCCGCGCGGCACACCTCGTTGAGGGTGACCGCGTCCGGCATCTCGGTCCGCACGAGATCGGCCGCGGCCTCGACGGCTCGCCCGGTGTAACAACCGGCGATCCCGCTGTCGCACAGGTTCATCTGGACGACCGTCACCTCCGGGGTGTCCGGCGGGCCGGGCGACGCGGGAGCCGCGGACCCGGGCGCGCAGGCGACCAGGAGCGGGAGCGCACCGGCGACGACCGCCATCCGCAGGCGACGGGACCGCGCGGCGGGGGAACGGTGACCGGGCACACCTCCATGATCCGCCCGAACCGGACGAACCGCATCCGGGCCCACCGTTTCCCGCGCCCGCCACGTGGTACCCGGTCCCACGCCGTGCGCGACACCCCCGCGGTGGCGCAGGACAGCGGTGACGAACGAGCCGAGGAGGCACCCATGGGAGCGGACGACAAGGTCGACAACAAGACCGAGGAGCTCGCCGGCAAGGCCAAGGAGACCGTCGGCAAGGTCACCGACGACAAGGAGCTCGAGGCCCAGGGCCAGGGCGACCAGGCGAAGAGCAACCTGAAGCAGGCCGGGGAGAAGGTCAAGGACGCCTTCACGAAGGACTGACCGGCTCCTGTCGGCGCGACCCCTCGGCCCCGGTCACGACGTGACCGGGGCCGAGAGTGCGAGTCGGCCGATCCGGACACGAGAACGGCCCCGACCATAGGTGCTGGTCGGGGCCGGATCCTGATGTGTGCGCCCGAAGGGATTCGAACCCCTAACCTTCTGATCCGTAGTCAGATGCTCTATCCGTTGAGCTACGGGCGCGTTGCTGTCTCTAGCGTAGCAATCTTCAGTTGTCGGCCGGCGACCGGTGTACCCACCGCCGTGCCGGTGCGGAGGCTCCGGGATTTGAACCCGGGATGGGGGGTTACCCCAAACCGCATTAGCAGTGCGGCGCCATAGACCAGACTAGGCGAAGCCTCCCCGGTGCCTGACGGCCACCAGCGAGCACAACACTACACGGGCATTCCGGCCGTCCGGAACCGGGGTCCCCCTGGCCGGGGACCCCCGGTCCGCCGCAGGTCAGGACCCTGCGAGGGCCACGAACGGGGTCAGCGCGTCGGGATTCTGGAGGGCGCCGGCCGACACCGCCTTCTCCGGCGCGGTGCCCGCGAGGATCTTCTTCACCGGGACCTCGCACTTCTTGCCGTTCAGGGTGCGCGGCACCGCGTCGACGACGACGAACCGGTCCGGCACGTGCCGCGGCGAGAGCTCTTTCCGCAGCAGCGAGCGCAGGGTCGGCTCGACGTCGTCGAGCGCGACGCCGTCGTCGAGGACGAGGAAGCAGAGCAGGGCCCCCTCCTCTCGCTCGCCGAGCGCGGTCGTGTCGATCACCAGCGAGTCCGCGACCCCGCCGACGTTCTCGACGACGGCGTAGAAGTCGGCGGTGCCCATCCGGACCCCACCGCGGTTGAGTGTGGAGTCCGAGCGACCGTAGATGACGTAGGAGCCGCGCGGGGTGCGGCGGACCCAGTCGCCGTGCCGCCAGTTGCCGGGGAAGTCCTCGTAGTAGGACTCGCGCAGGCGGGTGCCGTCCGGGTCGTTCCAGAACATGACCGGCATCGACGGGGTCGGCGTCGTGATGATCAGCTCGCCGACGTCGTCGAGCAGGTCGGTGCCGTCCTCGGCCCACGAGCGGACGTCGGAGCCGAGCGCCGCGCAGGAGAGCTCGCCCAGCCACACCGGCACCGTGGGGGCGCTGGTGAGGAAGGCCGCACAGACGTCGGTGCCGCCGGAGACCGAGCAGATCTGGATGTGCGACCCGGCGGCCTCGCCGATCCAGCGGAACCCGTCGACCGACAGCGGCGCGCCGGTGGAGCCGAGCGCGCGCATCGCGGAGAGGTCGTGGTCGTCGCCGGGGCGCAGGCCGGCCTTCATGCAGGACTGCACGTAGGGGGCGGAGACCCCGAACAGCGACACCCGGTGCCGCGCGGCGAGCGCCCACAGCGCGCCGAGGTCGGGGTGACCGGGGCTGCCGTCGAACATCACGATGGTCGCGCCCACGAGCAGGCCGCCGACCAGGAAGTTCCACATCATCCAGCCGGTGGTGGTGAACCAGAAGAACCGCTCCCCCGGCCCGAGCCCGTGCTGCAGACGCATCGCCTTCAGGTGCTCCACGACGATGCCGCCGTGGCCGTGCACGATGCCCTTGGGCAGGCCGGTGGTGCCCGAGGAGTAGAGCACCCACAGGGGGTGGTCGAACGGGACGGGCGTGAACTCCAGCGGGCCGGGCTCGGCGGTGAACCCGGCCCAGGTCGTCGTGCCGTCGAGGATCGCGTCGGGGTCGAGATAGGGCACGAGGACGGTCGCGCGCAGCGTCGGCAGCTGTCGCTGCAGGTCGGCGACCTTGTCGCGGATGTCGAAGCCCTTGCCGTTGTAGCGGTACCCGTCGACGGCGACGAGCACGGCGGGCTCGATCTGGGCGAAGCGGTCGTGCACGGCGCGGGCGCCGAAGTCCGGCGAGCAGGACGACCAGATCGCGCCGAGGCTCGCCGCGGCCAGGAACGCGACCAGGGTCTCGACGGAGTTCGGGGCGAGCGCGACGACCCGGTCCCCCTGTCCGACGCCGGCCCGGACGAGCCCGGCACGCGCGCGGGCGACCTGGTCGCGCAGCTCGGCGTGGGTGACGGTGCGCTCCAGGCCGTCCTCGCGGACGAACTCGACGGCGATGTCGTCGTCGGCGCGGCCCGGGCCGGGGGTCAGGGCGTGCTCGGCGTAGTTGAGGGTCGCACCCGGGAACCACTGCGCGCCGGGCATGTCACGGGAGCCGAGCGTGGCCGTGGGGCGGTCGTGGAACAGCACCCCGGAGTACTCGGCGACCGCCGACCAGAAGCCCTCCAGGTCGGTCACCGACCAGGTGTGCAGCTGCGCGTAGTCGGTGACGTCGGACAGCGGGGCGCTCCGCTCGTCACGCGCCCAGGTCGCGAACCGGACGATCTCGGTGTCCGCCACCCGGTCCGGGTCCGGGCTCCACAGGAGCTCGGGGGTGTCCGGATCGGTGACGGTCTGCGGCGACGACACGGGCGGCATGCCCCGAGCATCCCCGACGGCCCCGGCCGCGCACCAGTGGCCGGACCCCACTCCGGCCCGCCGCGACAGGGTGCCCGTCACAGGGGGACGGTCAGGCCGGGGCGCCGACGAGCGGCGGCGCGAGCCGGGCGAAGGCCTCCTGCCGCTCGTAGGGGAAGTACGGGTAGGGCGCGGGGCGGTGCGAGGCCGCGTCCAGCCGGGCGACCTGGTCGTCGTCCAGACGCCAGCCGACCGCGCCGAGGTTGTCCTCCAGCTGCGCCAGGTCCCGGGCGCCGACGATCACCGAGCTGACGGTCGGGCGGGAGGTGAGCCAGTTCAGTGCGATCTGGGGCACCGTGCGGCCGGTCTCGGCGGCGATCGCGTCGAGCACGTCGACGACGTCGAACAGCAGGTCGTCGGGGACGGGCGGGCCCGCCTCGGCGGTGGTGTGCAACCGGCTCCCCGCGGGCAGCGGGGCGCCCCGCCGGACCCGGCCGGTGAGCCGCCCCCAGCCCAGCGGGCTCCAGACCAGGGCGCCGACGCCCTCCTCGTGACCCAGCGGCATGAGGTCCCACTCGTAGTCGCGGCCGACCAGCGAGTAGTACACCTGGTGCGCGACGGGCCGCGGCCACCCGTGCCGGTCGGCCAGGTCCAGGGTCCGCACCAGCCGTCGCCCGGGGTGGTTGGAGACGCCGGTGTAGCGCACCTTGCCCGACCGGACGAGCACGTCCAGCGTCGCGAGCACCTCCTCGGGCGGGGTGCCCGCGTCGTAGGCGTGCAGCTGGAACAGGTCGATCCGGTCGGTGCCGAGCCGGCGCAGGGCGTCCTCGACGGCGCGGACCAGGTGGAGGCGCCCGGCGCCCGCGTCGTTCGGGCCGGGGCCGGTCGGCAGGCCGGCCTTGGTCGAGATCAGGACCTCGTCGCGGCGCTGCCGCAGCGCCGCCCCGAGGACCTCCTCCGACCCGCCGTCGGAGTAGACGTCGGCGGTGTCGAACAGGGTCACCCCCGCGTCGAGGCACCGGCCCACCATCCGGCGCGCTCCCGCGACGTCGACCGACCCCCACGCGCCGAACAGCTCGCCGCGCCCGGCGAACGTGCCCGCGCCGAAGCTCAGGACCGGGACCTGCAACCCGCTGCGACCCAACCGTCGGTACTCCATGCCCGTCCTCCTCTAAAGGAACTGTGGTTTCTTTAGAACGTAGCACGTCAAACGGGACTCGGGTTCCGTCACGGGTTAGGGTGGGCGCCGTGCCACCGGAGATGAGCAGGCCGGGCGGCCGGACCGCGCGGGTCCGGTTCGCCGTGCTGGCCGCGGCGGGCGACGCCCTGATCGAGCTCGGACTGCCGGGCCTGGACCTCGCCGAACTCGCGCGCCGGGCGGGTGTCGGCAAGACGACGGTCTACCGCCGCTGGGGCAGCGTGCCCGCGGTGCTGGAGGACCTGGTCACCGACATGATCGAGACCTCCGCCCCGCGCGCCGACACCGGCACGCTCGACGGCGACCTGCTCGCCAACGCCGAGCTGGTCCGATCCACACTGGCCGACCCGCGACAGGGGCCGCTGCTCGCCGCACTGGTCTGCGCCGCCGTCGACGACGCCGGGACCGCACGCGCGCTGCGCGGCTTCTACGACGCCCGGACCGCCGTCTGGGAGCCGTGCGTCACCGACGCCGTGGCCCGCGGCGAGCTACCGGCGGGCACCGACCCGGCCGGCGTCGTCCGCGCGGTCTCCGCCCCGCTCTACCACCAGCTCCTCACCCGCGGGACGCGTCCGGACACCGCGGACGCCCACCGTGCGGCCGCGGCGACCGCGGCCGCCGCGCGCGCCGGGGTCTTCGTCAGCGCAGGTGCGCGTCGAACCAGTTGAGGACCCGCTGCCAGGCCTCGGCGGCCGAGTCCGGGTCGTCGTCGAAGCGGTAGCCGGTGCTCGGGTAGATCACGACGTCGGTCGCCTTACCGGAGGACGCCGCGGCGTCGCGCAGGCGGGCGACGGCGTCGGTGTCGGAGGCCTCCGAGTAGATGCCCAGCCAGGGGCAGGTGAGCTCGGGCGCGGTCTCGACCAGGGCGGGCAGGCTGGACCACGGCGACGACTCGATCCCGCCACCCGCGACCGTGACCGCCGCGCCGAGGGTGCGGTTCGCCGCGACGTGCAGCGCGACCGTGCCCCCGAGGTCGAACCCCAGCACGCCCATCCGGTCGGCCTCGATACCCACGTCGCCCAGCCAGCCGAACGCGGTGTCGCAGTCGTCCATGACCTGGCGCGGCTCGAGGCTGCCGACGTGCTCGGCGACCTCGGCGTCGGAGCCGTCGGCGAGGTCACCGCCCGCACCGGCGTCGCGGTAGAGGTGCGGGGCGACGGCGAGCCAGCCGTCCGCGGCGAGGCCGGTGACGAGCAGCCTGATCGAGTCGGTGACCCCCCGTGCCTCCTGCAGGACGACGACACCGCCGCGGACCGGGCCGTCGGGTTCGGCCACGGTCAGGCGCAGCTCGCCCCCGTCGGTCAGCGGCACGCCCTCGGTCCGGACAGCGGTCGTCGTCATGACGTCACTCAACCAGAGCACGGGCCCGGGTTCGACCCCCGGCGGATACCGTTGCCGTCATGACGCTGATCCGTCCCGATCTGGACACCCTGCCCGCCTACGTGCCGGGGCGCACCGTCCCCGGGGCGATCAAGCTCGCGAGCAACGAGGTCGCCGCGCCGCCCGCTCCCGCGGTGCTGGAGGCCATCGCCCGCGCCGCCGCAGGTGGCAACCGGTATCCGGACCTCGGCGTCGTCGAGCTGACCGGACGCATCGCGGACCTGTACGCCCTGGACCCCGAGCGGGTCGCGGTCGGCTGCGGCTCGGTGACGCTGTGCCAGCAGCTCGTGCAGATCGGCTGCCTGGGCCCCGGCGACGAGGTGCTGTTCGCCTGGCGCTCGTTCGAGGCGTACCCGATCGTGACCCGGATCGGCGGTGCGGAGATCCGCACCGTGCCGCTGGACGCCGACTTCCGGCACGACCTCGTCGCGATGGCCGCCGCGGTCACCGAGCGGACCCGGGTGGTGTTCGTGTGCAGCCCGAACAACCCGACCGGCCCGGCCGTGCACCGCGACGAGTTCGTCCGTTTCCTGGACGCCGTGCCGTCGGACGTGCTGGTGGTGCTCGACGAGGCCTACGCCGAGTACGTCACCGACCCCGACGCCGTCAGCGGCCGGCCGCTGCTCGACGCCCACCGGAACCTGGTCGTGCTGCGCACCTTCTCCAAGGCCTACCGGCTGGCGGGACTGCGGGTCGGCTACGCCCTGACCTCCGAGGAGATCGCGACCGCGCTGCGCAAGGTGGCGCCACCGTTCGGGGTCAGCTCGGTCGCCCAGGCGGGTGCCGTCGCCGCACTGGAGCACCGGGAGGAGATCCTCGCCGACTGCGCCGCCGTCGTCGCGGAGCGGGACCGGGTGGCCGCCGGGCTGCGCGGGTCCGGGTTCACCGTGCCGGAGACCCAGGCGAACTTCGTGTGGCTGCCGCTCGGGGACCGGACCGCGGCGTTCGCGACGCACTGCGGCGAGCGGAAGGTGATCGTGCGTCCGTTCGCCACCGACGGGGTACGGGTCACCGTGTCCACGCCGGAGGAGAACGACCTGCTGCTCGACGTCGCGTCGTCCTTCGGATCCTGAGAATCCCGACTCAGCCGTCCAGCTGGTAGCCCAGCCCCCGGATGGTCCTGATCCGCTCGGGACCGATCTTGCGCCGCAGGTAGGACACGTAGACCTGCACCAGGTTGGCCGACACCGGTTCGGTCCAGGCGCGGCGGCCCAGGTCGTCGAGCGCGACCGGCTCGCCCGCCTGCTCGGCCAGCGCGAGCAGCAGCGCGTACTCGGTCGGGGACAGCGCGACCCGGCGGCCGTCGACGGACACCTGGCCGGCGTCGACGTCGACGGACAGGCCGCCGTGCCCGAGCACCGTCGGCGCGGGCAGCCCCGCGGCGGCACGCAGCCGGAGCCGGATCCGGGACGCGAGCTCGTCCGGGACGAACGGCCGGATGAGGAAGTCGTCGCGGTCGCCGCGCAGCATGCCGATCACCCCGGCCCGCCGTTCGCGCGGCACGACGATGATCACCGGGGTCGGCGGGGACTCGGACTGCACGGCTCCGAGCAGCACCGACGGCTCCGGGCCCGGCAGCTCCATGTCGAGCACGAGCAGGTCGGCGCCGCGGGAGCGCAGGGTGTCCAGCAGCTCGATGCCGTCGGCGACGACGACGAGGTCCACGCCCTCGGCGGCGAGGTCCTGGCGCAGCCCGCGGCCGAGCGAGGCGGTGCCCGCCGACGGCGGCAGCGCCAGCAGCACCCTGAGCGCGCGCATCTCGGCACGGGGAGCGGGGATCGGGAGGGACGGCGAGACGGGGGGAGCGTGATCGTTCACAGATCCTGCGGAGGTCGGGGAGCGGGGAGCTCGTGAGGTCGTGCGGGGAGCACCGGGGAGGCACGGCCACTGTTCCTCGACCGGCAGCCCGTCACAATCGGCTAACGGTGCGACGTACCGTGACCGCTTAGCCTGAACGGGTGATCCTGAGAGCCACGTTGCTCTATTCGGCCCAGCGATACTGCCGAAATGGCGGGATCTTGCTCTTCGGCGCTCTCCGTCGACCTGTCGGCGCGGAGACGCAACCACCCTTCTCAGCGAGGGTGTTCACACTCGGTCACCCTACCTAGAGTCCCTCCTCATGCGACGGAAGAGTTCCGCTGCGGCTGATCAGGTCGACCCCCGCGACCTGATCGCGCGACTCGCCGCCGAGCACAGCTCCCCCTCTGTGCCGTCTCCCCGGGGCAGGCATGCCGTGTCCTCCGCCCCAGCGGACGACACGGCCCGATCGGCCGTGCCCGCGGCCACCCTGCTCCAGGACCGGGTGAGCGCCTCCGGGCGGCACCGCGTCCTCGACGCCGGGTACGACGACACCGACCCCGACATCCCCGACGACACCGGTGCCGCCGTCACGGCGGACTCCCCCACCGGTGCCACGACGGCGGACGCCGGGCGGATCACCTGGGCCGACACGGCCGACCCCGACCCGTGGGCGCCGGGCGGCCGCGCGACCGGCAGCGGCTCCCGCGCCGTCACCGGCACCGGGGCGCACGCCGCCGCGGGGGACACCGCGGCCGCCGGGGACGAGACCGTCGCCGGGGGCACCGCGGTGACCGGGACGGGCGCGCACGCCGTGCCCACCACCGGGACCCCGGGCCGTCGCGCGCGACGGTCCACGCCGTCGTCGGCGGCCGGGCTGTCCGGTGTGGAGCTGTTCGGCGGGTCGTCTTCGCCCGAGGAGCCCGCGGCCCCGCAGGCCGAGGTGCCCGCACCGCGCACCGAGGTCACCGGCGGGGCCATCGCCGGCCTGCACGAACCCGAGGTGTCGGGGACGGGCTCGGTCGTCGCGATCGACCGGTCACGACCCGCCCGCTCCCGTGTCCGCCGGTTCGCCCCGCTGGGCGTCGGCGCCGCCGCGGTGCTCGCCGCGGTGCTCGCCGCGACGATGGTGCTGACGCTGCTGCAGCCCGGCACCGAGGACCCGTCGCTGTCCGCGGCGATGGTGAACGACTCGTCGCGCCGGTCGGCGTCGGACACCGCGCTGTCCGCCGGCCCGGTGCTGGCCAACGGGGGCGGCTCCGCACTCGGCGACGCCGCGCAGGGTGCGTCCGGCCAGATCGGCCAGGCCCTGGCCGCGCAGGAGGCCGCCGAGCGTCGCGCCGAACAGCGCCGCCGCGAGGCTGCCGAGCGGGCACGGGCCGCCGCGAGCCCCGGTGGTTCCGGGAGCTCCGGGAACTCGGGCGGAGCCCCCGCCGCCGGTCCGGTCGGTGGCGCCGTCCAGGTGGCCGGCGACGGCATCCAGGCCGCGCTGAAGATGGGCTGGCAGGCCATCGGTGGCGACGAGTTCCTCGGGTCCACCCTCGGGAACAACTGGTCCCCCTACAACGGCGCCGGCCACGACGGCCAGGGCCGCCGCACCTCCGACGCGATCTCGGTGGAGAACGGCAACCTCGTCATCCGCGGCGACTCGCAGGGCAACACCGGCGGCATGGCCTGGGGCACCTCCCAGAAGTACGGCAAGTGGGAGATGCGAGCGCAGTTCCCCAAGGGCGACAAGCAGTACCACCCGGTGCTGCTGCTGTGGCCGAGCGAGGTGTCCTGGCCGGAGGGCGGCGAGATCGACTTCGCCGAGACCACCAGCGCCAGCGACGACGTGTCCTTCTTCCTGCACTACGGCAGCTCGAACTCGCAAAAGGACGCCAAGAAGCAGCTCGACATCACCCAGTGGCACAACTACGCCGTGGAGTGGACCCCGGACGCGATCGTCGGCTACGTCGACGGCGTCGAGTGGTTCCGCTCCGAGGACCCGAACACGTTCCCCCCGGGTCCGATGCACGCCACGATCCAGCTCGACTACTTCCCCGACGGCGGCTCGCCGGAGCCGTCGGAGATGCGGGTCGCCTGGATGCGCCAGTACGAGTAGCACTCCGCACACACCACCGCCCGCCGCCCGGCGCTCCCCACCGGACGGCGGGCGGTCGTGTGTGCCGGGTCAGCCGGCCAGACCGCGCCGCGCCAGCAGCGGCGCGATCTCCGGGTCGCGGCCGCGGAACGCGCGATAGGCCTCCATCGCGTCGACGGCGCCGCCGCGGGACAGCACCTCGCGGCGGAACCGGTCGCCGTTCTCCCGGCGCAGGCCGCCGTGCTCGCCGAACCAGGCGACGGTGTCGGCGTCGAGCACCTCGGCCCAGATGTAGGAGTAGTACGCCGCCGCGTACCCGCTGCCGCCGAACACGTGGTTGAAGTAGGTACTGCGGTAGCGCGGCGGGACCAGCGGGTGCGCGGCCCCGGCCGCCTCCAGCGCCTGCTGCTCGAACGCGAGCACGTCGGTGATGCCGGCGGCCTCGGCCGGGGACAGCCGGTGCCACGCCTGGTCCAACAGCGACGCGGCCAGGTACTCCGTCGTCGCGAAGCCCTCGCCGTACCCGCGGGCGGCCTGCGACGCGGCCAGCAGCTCGTCGGGCAGCGGCTCGCCGGTCACGTGGTGGCGGGCGAACGAGGTGAGGACCTGCGGGTCCTCCAGCCACATCTCGTTGACCTGGCTGGGGAACTCGACGAAGTCGCGCGGCACCGACGTCCCGGCGAACGTCGGGTACTCCACCTCGGAGAACAGCCCGTGCAGGGCGTGCCCGAACTCGTGGAACAGGGTGCGGACCTCGTCGAGGGTGAGCAGCGCGGGCTCCCCGGCCGGGGGCTTGTTCAGGTTCAGCGTGTTCAGCACGACAGGCCGCGTCCCGAGCAGCGACGACTGGTCGACCAGCGAGTTCATCCATGCCCCGCCGCGCTTCGACGGCCGCGCCCACAGGTCGGCGCCGAACAGCCCGAGCGGCTCGCCGTCGCTGTCACGGACCTCCCACCAGCGCACGTCCGGGTGGTAGGCGGGCAGGTCGGTGCGCTCGGTGAAGGTGATCCCGTACAGCCCGGACGCGGCGCGGAACACGCCGTCGGTGATCACCCGGTCGAGCTCCAGGTACGGGCGCAGCGCGGCGTCGTCGACGGCGTAGCGCTCGCGGCGCACCCGCTCCGCCTCGAACGCCCAGTCCCACGGCTCCAGGTCGCCCTCGACGCCGCCGGCCAGCTCCGCGGCCTCCCGGTCGGCGTTGGCGACGGCGGCGGGGACCAGCGACTCCAGCATCGCGACGGCGGCCTCCGCCGTCCCCGCGGTCGCGTCGTCGATCACGTACGACGCGTGGTCGGGGTACCCCAGCAGCGCGGCCCGCTCGGCGCGCAGCCGCACGATCGCGAGGACGGTGTCACGGGTGTCGTGCTCGCCGCCCTGACCGCGCCCGGTGGACGCACGGAACAGCTCCTCGCGCAGCGACCGGTCGGTGAGCACCGCCAGTGCGGGCTGCGCGGTCGGCAGGACCAGGGTGATCAGCCAGCCGTCGTCGTGACCGCGTTCGGCCGCGGCGGTCGCGGCGGCGGCGACCGCGTCGTCGGACAGGCCACCGAGCCGGTCGCGGTCGGTGACGTGCACGGCCGCGGCGTTCGCCCCGGCCAGCAGCGCCGCACCGAACCGGGTGGTCAGCCCGGACAGCTCGGCGTTCAGCTCCCGCAGCCGGACCTGCTCCTCGGGGCCGAGCCGGGCCCCGGCGCGCACCATGTCGCGGTGGTGGCGCTCGAGCAGCCGCAGCGACTCGGCATCGAGACCGAGGTCGTGGCGACGGGCGTGCAGCGCGTCGATCCGGGCGAACAGGCCCGGGTCCAGCGCGATCGCGTCGGCGTGGGCGGCGAGCATCGGCGCGACCCGTGCCTCGATCTCGCGCACCGCGGGTGAGGAGTCCGCCGAGACGCGCGTGTAGAACAGCCGCGCCACCCGGTCCAGCGTGGCGCCGGAGCGCTCCAGGGCGACGACGGTGTCGTCGAAGGTCGGCCCGCCCTCCCCCGCGACGATCGCCGCCACCTCGGCGCGCTGCTCGGCCGTCCCGGCCTCGAACGCGGGCAGGTAGTGCTCGTCGGTGATCCGGGAGGTGTCGGGCAGCCCCCACGGCAGCGCGCTCGGGGCGAGGAACGGGTTGCTCATGGACCCGACCCTACGGCCGGGGACCGTCAGGAACCGGCCAGTTCACGGCGCATCGCGAGGCGCGGCCACACGTCGAGACCGCGCGCGGCCTCGTGCTCCCGGATCGCGCGCAGCCCCGGGCCGGGCGCGATCAGCTCACGGAAGCCGAGCCGCACCCAGTACGGGCCGTTCCACGGCACGTCCCGGTAGGTGGTGAGGGTCAGCGCGGGCAGGCCGCGGTCCCGGGCCCAGCCCGCGAGGTGCTCGACCAGGCCCTCCCCGATCCGCCGTCCGCGTTGCGACGGCAGCACCGACACCTGCTCGACGTGCGCACAGCCGTCGACGAGGTCGGCGATCAGGTACCCGACGAGCCCGGCACCGATGCTCGTTCCGCCTGCGCTCCTCTCGGCACCGATGCTCGTTCCGCCTGCGCTCCTCTCGGCCACCCACGCCCGCCCCGCCACGACGTACGCGGCCAGTACCGCGGCCGGTGGCGGCTCCTCGTCGGCGACGACGTCGAGCCCGATCTCCCGGAACGTCTCCCCCGCGGCGCGCTCGATCTCACGCAGGGCGGGGACGTCGGCGACGCGGGCGGGACGGATCACACCGCGGGATCCTCCACCACCGCGCGGATGCGTTCCAGGGTCGTCCGCATCCCCTCGCGGTTCGTGCGCCCGCGGGCCCACCCCAGCAACGTCCAGTAGAGCCGGGTGCCGGCCGAGGGCTCCAGCCGGAAGGACTCGGTGACGTCGGTGCCCGCGGTGCCGTCCGGCGCGGGGGCCGGGGTGAACCGGTAGTGCCAGTGGTTGATCCGCCGGCCGCCGGGCAGGAGCACGACGAAGCCGAACTCGCGGCCCGGCTCGCAGGCGGTGATCTCGCACTCCGACCAGTAGGTCGGGCCGCGTCCGTTGCGGACGACCTTGCCGCGGAACCGGACACCGACGGCCGGGCCGGTCGCGCCGCCCAGCCACTGCGCGTCGACGGTCTCGGGTGAGAACCGGCCGGTGTTGCGGATGTCGGAGACCAGCTCCCAGACCCGCTCGGCCGGTGCCGTCATGTGGACGGTGACCTCGTCATGCACGGTGTTCCCCCTCGATGCCGCACACCAGGTCGGCGGCGCGCTCCCCGATCATGATCGCGGTCGCGGCCGGTCCGCGCCGCGGCGCGCGGGGCAGGACCGAGGTGTCCGCCACCCGGAGCCCGGCCAGGCCGTGCACCCGCAGGTCGGCGTCCACGACGGCATCCGGCCCGGAGCCCATCGCGGCGCTGCCGGACAGGTGCACCGAGGTCGTCAGGTGGTCGCGGATCCAGCCGTCGAGCCGGGTGTCGTTGCCGAGCTCCCAGCCGGCGGGGCCGCCGTCGTCGGGGCCCGCGCGGTCCCAGCCCGCGGCGCGCAGGATCTCCGCGGCGATCCGCACCGCGGCCCGCATCCGGTGCCGGTCGGAGGTGGTGCGCAGGTAGCGGAAGTCCAGCCGGGGCGGGTCGTCGTGGTCCGGGGAGGTGATGGCGAGCATCCCGAGGCTGTCCGGGCGCTGGACCGCGCACATCAGGTGCGCGGGACCGCCGGGTGCGAACGGGTGCGCGAACAGCAGGATCTCCAGGTCACCGGCCGGGTCGGTCCCGGAGTCGAGGTTGAGCGCGGCCTGCGGGGCGACGGCGTCGGCGGGCGGGTCCGGCAGCCCGCTGCGCAACGGCAGGAACACCGCGGGGTGGTCCGACCAGCCACGCCCGACCCCGGGCAGCTCGTGCGCCACCGCGACGCCCGCGGCCCGCAGGGTGTCCTCCGGCCCGATCCCGGAGCGCTGCAGCAGCGCCGGGGTGCCGACCGCGCCCGCCGTCACGACGGTCTCGGCCGCGTGCAGGGTGCGACCACCGACGCGCACGCCGGTGACCCGGTCGCCGTCGAGCACCAGGGTCTCGACCGGGGTCCCCCCGAACACGGTCAGCGCGTCCTTCCACTCCGCGTTCCCCCACGGCGGCGGCAGGTAGGCGGTGGCGGCGCTGACCCGGCGCCCGTCGACGGCGTTGGTCGGGATCGGACCCGCTCCGGGTGGGCCACCGGCGTTCTTGTCCGGCTCCTCGGGGTGGCCGAGCGCGAGGCAGGCGGCCAGGAACGGGTCGGTCGTCGCGGCCCGCAGCCGGCCCGAGGGCCGTGAGATGCGCAGCGGACCGGCGTCGCCGTGCCGGTCGGAGGTGCAGAAGTCGAGGTCGCGCTCCAGCCGCCGGTAGTACGGCAGGACGTCGTCGTAGGACCAGCCCGGGACGCCCCAGTCCGCGAAGTCCGCCGGGACGGCGCGCACGAAGTAGCCGCCGTTGATCGCGCCGGAGCCGCCCAGCACGCGTCCGCGCGGCACGGTGCACTCCCGGCCCTGGCACAGCGTCGCCCGGTAGGCCCAGTTCAGGACGTGGCCGGGGGCGGTCGCGGCGAGCGAGGCGATCGGCGTCGAGTCCGGTGGGACGACGACGGCGCCCGCCTCGACCAGGGCCGTGCGCACACCGCGCCCGGCCAGCCGGCCCGCGAGGGTGCACCCCGCGGACCCCGCGCCCACCACCACCACGTCGAAGCTGTCGGTCATTGCTGCCAGGATGCCCCACGTGACCGACGCTGCACGTGACCTCGCCTCGTTCCTCACCGCGAGCCCGTCGCCGTACCACGCGGTGGCCGAGGCCGTCCGCCGGTTGTCCGCGGCGGGCTTCACCGAGCAGCACGAGGACGAGCCGTGGGCCGACGGGCCGGGCGGGCGCTACCTGGTCCGCGACGGCACGGTCCTGGCCTGGTGGCAGCCCGCGTCCGGGCCCGGTGCGCCGCTGCGGATCTTCGCCGCGCACACCGACTCGCCCGGGTTCAAGGTCAAGCCCAACCCCGACGTCGGCGTCGCCGGGTGGCGCCAGGTCGGGGTGGAGGTCTACGGCGGCGCGCTGTGGAACTCCTGGCTGGACCGCGACCTCGGCCTCGCCGGGCGTCTCGCGCTCTACGACGGCCGGGTCGTCCCGGTGCGGGTGGACCGGCCGCTGCTGCGCATCCCGCAGCTGGCGATCCACCTCGACCGCGGTGTGAACCAGGGCCTGACCCTGGACCCGCAGCGGCACCTGCTCCCGATCTGGGGGCTCGGCGACCCGGACGGCGGCGACCTGGTGGAGTTCCTCGCCGTGCGCGTCGGCGAGGACCCCGAGGACGTCGCGGCGCACGACCTGTTCACCTACGACCTGACCCCGCCGGCCACTCTCGGCCGCGACGACGAGCTGCTCGCCGCCCCGCGGCTGGACAACCTGGCCTCGGTGCACGCCGGGATCAGCGCGCTGCTCACCGCCGTCGAGCGGGACCCGGGCACCGTCCCGGTGTTCGTCGGGTTCGACCACGAGGAGATCGGCTCGGCCAGCGCGACCGGCGCGGCCGGGCCGCTGCTGGAGACGGTGCTGACCCGGCTGGCCGGCGGGTTCGACGCCCGGCACGCGGTGTTCGCCCGCTCGCGCTGCCTGTCGGTGGACGTCACGCACGCCGCGCACCCCAACCACCTGGACAAACACGATCCGGACCACCTGTCGGTGCCGAACCGGGGGCCGTCGCTGAAGGTCAACGCGGTGCAGCGCTACGCCACCGATGCGCCGGGCGCGGCCGCCTGGAAGCGGGCCTGCCGCACCGCGGACGTGCCGAACCAGGTGTTCGTCTCGAAGAACACCGTGCCGTGCGGATCCACCGTCGGGCCGATCATGGCGACCCGGCTCGGAATCCGGACCGTCGACGTCGGCATCCCGGTGCTGTCGATGCACTCGGCGCGCGAGCTGTGCGGCGTGCACGACCCGGGCCTGCTGGCCCGGGCGGGTGTGGAGTTCCTGACCGACGCCGGCTGAGGCCCGCGGTCAGCGCAGCACGGGCTGCCCCGGCATGGAGGTGTCGCTGTCCACGATCCGCGACCCCAGCGGCAGCAGCGACACCGGGATGAGCTTCAGGTTCGCCCAGGCCAGCGGCAGCCCGATGATCGTGACGGCGAGCGCGAGGGCGGTGGCGATGTGCCCGATCACCAGCCACCAGCCGAACAGCACGATCCACAGCACGTTGCCGATGGTCGACGCGGCCCCCGCGGTGGGGAGGCGCACGACGTCGCGGCCGAACGGCCACAACGCGTAGAGCCCGATCCGGAACGAGGCGATCCCGAACGGGATGGTCACGACCAGCACGCAGGCGACGATCCCTGCGAGCATGTAGCCGAGGAACAGCCAGAAGCCGGAGAGGACCAGCCAGACCACGTTCAGGATGAGGCGGAGCATGGCTCCAGGCTGCCCGCACCGCCCGTCCGATCCCTCGGGGTTCTCCCGGAGGACGGCCCGGAACCGGCGTGATCGACGTGCGGCCGGCCGCGGCACGGGGTGTCCTGGACACATGACGGATCACGGCCTGTTCGGGCCGCACTCGGTGACCTGGCGGGTGCACCTCGAACCGGTGATGTGGGTGGCCGGGATGCGCGCGCTGCTGCTGCAGTCGCTGGACCCGCGGGTGATGCGCGGGACGTACCAGAACTCGGCGCTGTTCGACCCGAAGAAGTCCTACGCGCGGTTCCAGCGGACCGTCGAGTTCGTCGGGACCCGCACGTTCGGACCGCTGGCCGACGTCGACCGGGCCGGCGCCCGCGTCCGGGGACTGCACGCCGGGCTGCGCGGCCACGACCCCGACAGCGGCGAGAGCTACCGGATCGACGCCCCGGAGGGCCTGCTCTGGGTGCACGCCGCGGAGATCGAATCCTACACCGACGTCGCCCGCCGGTCGGGTCTGCTCGACGACGACTCGGCGGACACCTACGTCGCCGAGAGCGTCCGGGCCGCCGAGGTGGTCGGCATCGACCCGGCGACCGTGCCGTCGTCGGTGGCCGAGATGGCCGAGTACATGGCCGCGGTGCGCCCCCGGCTGCGGATGACCGACGAGGCCCGCCGCGCCGCCGGGAACCTGTTCGCCCCGCAGGGCGCGGCGCCGCCGCAGGTCCGGCTCGGCATCGCCGGGCTGTCGACGCTGGCCCTGGCCACGCTGCCGCGCTGGGCGCGGCGGCTCTACGGCCTGCCCGGTCTCCCGACGACGGACTGGTCCACCACGCTCACCCTGCGCGCGCTGCGCACCGCCACCGGGGTGCTGCCGGACGTGCCGGGGCCGCCGGAGGTCGAGCAGGCGCGGCGGCTGGTGCGGGCGGCCCGCGGGGTCGCGGAATCCGCGTGACCGACGGATGCACCGACGGCCAGGCTGGGGACATGTACCTGCTGACCGGCATCCAGGCGTCGGGGAAGTCGACCGTGGCGCAGGCACTCGCCGAACGCCTGCCCGCGCCCGCGGTGCACGTGCACGGCGACCGGTTCCGCCGGTGGATCGTCACCGGACGCGCCGAGATGGGCCCCGACGCCGGCCCCGAGGCGCACCGCCAGCTGCGGCTGCGGCACACCCTCACCGCTCAGGCCGCCGACGGCTACGCCGACGCCGGGTTCTCCGTCGTCGTCCAGGACGTGGTGCTCGGGGCACACCTGCCGGCGACCGTGGCGGCGCTGCGGACCCGTCCGCTGTACGTCGTGGTGCTGGCGCCACGACCGGAGGTGGCGGCCCGGCGGCAGGCCGAGCGGGACAAGGTGACCTCGGACGCGTTCACCGCAGCGGCGCTGGACACGGTGCTGCGGTCGGAGACGCCCCGCATCGGGCTGTGGCTGGACACCTCGGAGCTGGACGTGGCCGCGACCGTCGACGCGATCCTCGACCGGACCGCGGAGAGCGCCGTCGGCACGGTGGGGACGGTCCGCGTGTGGCACACCGAGCAGGGCTGGGGCGTCGTCGACTCCCCCGTCACACCCGGCGGGTGCTGGGTGCACTTCTCGGCGGTCGCGGGCGACGCGGTCCCTGCCGCCGGCGACGTCGTGACGCTGGAGTGGGAGGCGGGCGAGCAGGACGTCTTTGCGTTCCGCGGAACGCGGCTGACCCCGCAGGACGACGGCCCGTCCGGGGCGTACCGCAGCTCGCTCACCCTCACGTTCGACCCGTGATCTCCTCGACGACGCTCTCCCCGGTGCCGGGCCGCGACTCCCAGGCCCAGGACTCGTGCGAGCGCAGCCGGCCGTCGTCGAGGATCTCGAGGCGGGCCTCACAGCGACCCGAGCTGGTGGTTCCGTCGGTGGAGACGTGCACGTAGCGGAAGCGCAGGACGTCGCCGTCGCGGGTACCGGCCAGCCGGCCCAGGCGGACGGCGCCACCGGCGTACTCGGCCCAGACCAGGCCGTCGGCCTCGTGGTAGTCGAAGACCGTGGCCCGCCCGACCTCACCGTCACCGGAGTTGCTCACGCCGGCGAACCGGCGGCCGTCCACGCTGGGTGCGCTGCTCATGTCCCGATCCGACCACGGGAGGATGGCGGGGTGGAGTTCCCCGTGACGTTCCTCCCGCCGCTGGTGCGGACCTGCACCGACTCGGGTGAGGGACCCTGGAACGAGCTGCTCGGGATCATCGCGCCCGACGATCCGGACGAGGAGACCTTCCTCGCCGCGTTCGACGTCGTCACCGAGAACCTCTTCGACGGCTGGACCGCGGACCGCGTCGTCGCGTTCGCGCTCGACGACGGGCTCGCCACCCATCATCCGCTGCTGTTCGTCGTCGACGAGCGGACCCTGGTCGACGACGGCTTCCCGATCGTCGCGGCCGACCTGCGGCAGGATCCCGGCCGAACCTTTCGGATCGCCGCAGCAGACCTGTGGTCGGTGGAGAACAACGTGGCGACCGCGAACATGGAGTTCGCCGACTACGCCGACCACGCGGAGCTGCAGCCCGACCGGATCTTCCGCGGGTTCTGCTGAGCGCCGCTACCGTCGACGTCGTGAGCTCCACGGTCTGGCCGGTCCTGCACTACGACGACCCGGGCGCCGCGGTCCGTTTCCTGGTCGAGGCAGCCGGGTTCGCCGCATCGGTCGTCGTCCACGACGAGGTCGGCGACGTCGTGCACGCCGAGCTCACCCGCGACGGCGGGACCGTCCTGCTCGGCGGCACGAAGCACGACGACGGCGTCCACGCCGGCCTGCACGCCGGCGCCGTGTACGTGGCGTGCCGCTCCGACGCCGACGTCGACGCCGTCCACCGGCGCGCCGCGGATGCGGGCGGGACCGTCGTGCAGGCGCCGCACCCCACCTCCTTCGCCGCGGGCGGCCCGACACGGGCCTGCACCGTCGCCGACCCCGAGGGCAACCTCTGGACCTTCGCGACCTACCCCGGCGGCGGCTGACTCGCGTTCCGCGGAACGCGGCCGGGCCGTCTCAGACGCCGGTGCTCCCGTCGATCCGCTCGCGGACCAGGTCGGCGTGCCCGACGTGGCGGGCGTACTCCGCGATGACGTGGGTGAGGATCCAGACCACCGACACCGCGTTCCCGCCCAGGGAGCCCGTGCCGTCCGGCCCGGCCGCCTCGACGACCTCGCGGGCCCGGCCGACCTCCTCCTCCCAGGCGGCGCGGGCCTCGACGATGCCCGCGCTCCCGAGCTCGAACCCGCCGTCGTGGCCGGTCCCGGGCTCGCGCGGGTGCAGCGGCGGCACGTCCTCGCCGCCCAGGACCTGCCGGAACCAGTTCCGTTCGACGGCGGCCAGGTGCTGCACCAGCCCCAGCAGGGTCAGCGACGACGGCGGCACCGACGCCGTCCGCAGCTGCTCGTCGGTCAGGCCGTCGCACTTCCCGGCCAGGG
Organism: Pseudonocardia sp. UM4_GMWB1; assembly: GCF_017312155.1. Taxonomy (NCBI): domain Bacteria; kingdom Bacillati; phylum Actinomycetota; class Actinomycetes; order Pseudonocardiales; family Pseudonocardiaceae; genus Pseudonocardia; species Pseudonocardia sp. UM4_GMWB1. The sequence goes on from NZ_QJPN01000001.1 coordinate 362,957, forward strand.
TGGCGCGGTAGAAGTCGAGCCAGGCCGTGAGCGTGGTGAGGGCGTCGGCCTGCATCGGGGGGTGCGCGCGGTCGGTCATGCCCGTGATCGTGGCAGCGGGGTCCGACATCTTCCGCTCCCGGCCGGGCGGTGGTCCACTGCGGTCGTGACCGACACCTCGCCAACCGTGGTACGCAGCAGCCGGACCGTCGCCGCCGACCCCGCGACGATCTTCGAGCTCATCGCCGACCCCGCCCGCCAGCCGTCCTGGGAGGGGAACGACAACCTCGCCGAGGCCGCCCCCGGCCAACGGATCCGCGCCGTCGGCGACGTGTTCGCGATGCTGCTGACCCAGGGCACCGTGCGGGAGAACCGGGTCGTCGAGTTCACCGAGGGACGGCTGGTCGCGTGGCTGCCCACGGAACCGGGGAGCCCGCCGCCCGGGCACCTGTGGCGCTGGGAGCTGGAGCCCGTCGACGACGCCACGACCCGGGTGACCTGCACCTACGACTGGACCGGCCTCGACCCGGACGACACGTTCCGGCAGAAGCGGGCCCGCGACACCACCGCCGACCGGCTGAGCGCCTCGCTCGACCGGCTCGCCGTCGTCGCCGAGAAGATGTGATCCGTGACACCTCCGGCGGACGAACGATCATGGAAAAGTGCTGACCTGCCGGCATGGATGCCGAGCAGGTGATCACCGTTCTCGCCGGGTTCCCCGGCACGCGGATCGTCGAGGGCAACGGGGACGCGTTCGCGATCCACAACCCGGACCACGACTACGAGCAGCGCCCCCGGCAGGGCTGGGCGACCGTGGTGCGGTCCGACGTGAACGACACCGCGTCCGACCTCGACCGCCCCGGGGCGTTCCGGCTCAACGTCGGGCTGCCCACCGCGCGCTACCGGGAGCTGTTCCCGACCGATCCGGGCATCGACCCGACGACCCGTGACCTGCTGTTCCCGCACCCCGTCCACGCCGCCCACCACTGGGTCGCGGTGGTGGAGCCGGACACGACCTGGCCGCGGGTGCGGGAGCTGCTCGACGACGCGTACGACTTCGCCGTCCGCAAGCACGACAACGCCATCCGGCGAGTTCATAGGATGTCCTGACGAACGTCGGCTGGTCACGATGCGCGTCACCCAGGACGACCTCGCGCCGTCGACCGCACGGCTGACGACGAGATCACCGGAGACCGGAGAACACGACATGGTCGATCCCGTACTCGGACGGAGCCGTTCATGAGCGCGGGAGCGAGGGCCGCGGCGGTGTTCGCACGGCTCCTACACTCACGCCCGCTGGCCCGAGCGCCGCTGGTGCTCTACCGCGCCGGGCTCGGTGCCGTGTTCGGCTCGCGGATGCTGCTGCTCGAACACACCGGCCGACGGAGCGGACAGACACGGCGTGTGGTGTTGGAGGTCGTGTGGCGCACCGGTCCCGGCCGCTACGTCGTGGCGTCCGGGTTCGGCGAGCGCGCTCAGTGGTTCCGCAACATCACCGCCGAGCCGCGGGTCCGGGTGTCGGTGGCAGGACGACGGTCCGTTCCCGCACGAGCCCGGCTGCTCGACCCGGCCGAGGGCGGCGAGGTGCTGGCCCACTACATCGCGGCCGACGACAAGCGCTGGACATGGTTCCGGCAGGTCCTGGAACGCACCCTCGGCCGCCCGGTCACCGCCGCAGACCCGCCCCCCATGGTCGAGCTGAGCCTCGATCACTGAAGGTCGCCGATCAGGACTGCGACCTGTGGCGGAAGCGGGGGGATTCGAACCCCCGGTCCTTTCGGACGCCCGCTTTCAAGGACGGCACACCGTAGTTCGGACCGGACCGTCCGCGCCCCGGGTCCAAGTAGACCGGTGCCGACTCCCACCTATCGACGGAGATGAACGTCGGCAACTGCAACCACGAACGCAACCGCTCCGCAGGCGATGAACGCCCCCACCGAGGTCCCGCACTCTTGAACCTCCGCACGCTGAGACCGACGACCACCAGCGGCCCCACGCCACGACGCGTCCGTTGCGGCGCGAACTTAACCGGCTCTTCCCAGATGAGGGTGTAGGTCGGCCGGGCGCGTCGGTCCGCAGATAGACGTCGAGGTCTCCCGACGATGGAGGTTCCTACGCCATCCATCCGAAAGACCTCGACGTGTCCGACGCTACCCCGCCGGCCGGCTTCGGCCGCCCTGACCTGACCGCCTTCGCGGCTCATCCCAATCGACCCTGATCGGGTCTGCTGACCCCCTCGACGAGAACGCAGCGACATCACAGCCACCCAACCCCGACCGTCCGGGAAGCCGGGGCACGTCACATGGCCTGTGCTGCGGGCGTGTCGAGTGGGTCGTCCAGGGGCGACGCAGGAGCGTCGACGCGACGTGCTGAGAGGTGGTTCCAACCGAGCGCTAGGTGTACTGCCCGGACAGGTTGGTCAACCTGCTGATCGGTGGGAGACCACCGATGGCGGTGTGGGGCCTGTGGTGGTTGTACTCGTGCAGCCACCCGGGTAGCGCCTTTCGGCGTTGCGACTCGCCGGTGTAGAGCCGGGCGAAGGCCCAGCCGTCGGCGAGAGTGCGGTGGAACCGTTCGATCTTTCCGTTGGTCTGTGGGCGGTAGGGACGGGTGCGTTTCGGGGTGATCCGCAGCGCGTGGCAGGTGTCGCGCCAGGCGTGGGAGCGGTAGGCCGAGCCGTTGTCGGACAGGACTCGGCGGGTGGTGACCCCGCGGGCGGAGAACCAGGCCACCGCGCGGCGCAGCACAGCGATCGCGGTGGCGGCGGTCTCGTCGTCGTGGATCTCGGCGTAGGCCAGGCGGGAGTGGTCGTCGAGCACGGTGTGCACGAACGCCGTGCCCATCTTCGCCTGGTGGTGGGCGTTGCGAAGTTTCCCAGGGGTCGCGGCCCGGTTGCGGTCTCCCTGGGCGCGCCCGACATAGCGCCAGCCGCCGCCGTCGGGGATGTTGCCCAGCTTCTTCACATCCACGTGCAGCAGATCCCCGGGGGCGGGGTGTTCGTAGCGACGCACCGGTTCTCCGGTGGCGCGGTCGACATGGGCGAGGCGGTTGATCCGACACCGCACCAGCACCCGGTGCACGGTCGAGGCAGCGACACCGACCCGGTCGGCGATCTGGACCGGGCCCAGGCGCTTCTTCCAGCGCAGGTGCACGATCCGGCGCACCACCGGTGCCGGCGTCGCCCGCGGCGAGTGGTGCGGCCGGCTGGAGCGATCGGCCATGCCGGCCGGGCCGTCGAGGCGGTAGCGGTCGGCCCAGCGTTTCGCGGTCGGCCAGGCCACCTGGAACCGGGCAGCGGCCGCAGCGATCGGCACGTCGCCCTCGACGATCAGACGCGCCAGGCGCAGTCGGCCGCGTTCGGACAGTGGAGCGTTAGCGTGGACCACGAGGACCTCCTGTGGTTGTGGGTGCGGGTGCCTTCGACAGCTCCACACCCTCCGCAGGAGGTCCTCACCCTTCAAGATCAGCTAGATCGTGTCGTCACACGAGTTCGACCAACGTCTCCGGTCAGTACAGCTAGGACACCGGCTACAGGCATGGCGATAGGTCAGGAACGGCGTCGCTCCCTGCGCAGGAGGGAGCGCAGAGTCTCGGCGTTCGCGTAGCCGACCCGTCGCGCGATCTCGGCGGAGGTGAGGTCCGTGGTTGCTGAGAGGTGCCGAGCTCGTTCGATGCGAAGCCGTTGGACGAAGCCGAGCGGAGTGAGGTTGAGCGCCGCACGGACTCGTCGTTCGAGGGTGCGCCGGCTGGTGCCGAGCGACTGCGCGACGACGGCGACGTTGAACGGTTCGTCCAGGCGGACGCGCACGAAGCGTTCGAACTCGACGACGATCGGGTCCTCGTGCCGGAGATGTTCGTAGGCGACGAAGGCCGCCTGCGACGGGCGCTCGTCGATGATGAGGAGCTTGGCGACATGTTGGGCCAGGTCGGGGCTGATCGATCGCACGAGTGAGAGCGCGAGGTCGATGTGGGCGAAGGCGGCGCCGGCGGTGACGAGGTTCCCGTCGACCACGACCATGGTGTCGAGATCGAGGGCGACGGTCGGATAGCGCTTCAGGAACTCCGGCCCCAGGAACCAGCTGGTCGTCGCCCGCCGATGATGCATCCGTCCGGTCTCGGCGACGGCGAACACGCCGGTGCACGCCGCGGCGATCCGGGTGGTCGCGTCGTCGAGGCGCCCGAGTGAGGCGATGACCGAACGAGCATCTCGGCTCTGGAGGGCGTCGTGGGTCGCGGCGGCCGTGAGGGTTCCAAGCGCAGGGACGACGACCACGTCGAACTCTCCGGACTCCGACAGCGGGTGGTCCACCGACAGGGTCATCGATGCCGTCGTGGTCACTCGCCGTTTCGGTCCGAGGATGGCGAGTTCGATCGGGTCGATCCGCGGGTCGACATCGCCGCGGACTCCGTCGGCCACCCGCACGATGTCGATGACCGACGCGACCGCCGAACCGAAGCAGCCGTCGATCGCGATCAGTCCGATACGCATGGCGCGAACAATAGCAATACTGCCGTATACGCCACTCCCCACCGGCCCTCGCTCGTCGTACGCTGAACTCGCCCCACGAAGAACCCCGACTTCAAGGAGAACCCCTCATGTCCACACCCGCATCACTTCCGTATGCCTTCGTCGCCAAGATCGTCGCTGCCGATGGACAGCACGACGCGCTCGCCGATCTGCTCGCCGGCGCTGTCGCACTCGCCAACGAAGAAGTAGGAACGATTGTCTGGTTCGCGGCTAGGACCCACGCCGACACCTTCTGGATCTTCGATGCATTCCCCGACGAGGCCGCTCGCGACGCCCACGCCAACGGCGCCATCGTCGCAGCCCTGATGGCCAACCAGCACCTCCTCGGCGCAGCACCCGAGATCCTGGCGGCCGACGTCCTCGCGTCCAAGCTCCCGTAGTCCGCCAACGCACGAGACGATCGCGCCCCGCCGAGCCGTCGGACCCGACCGCCTCGACACCCGCACCACGTTGACGATCCCCGACGGGCCGATCACGAGGAGGCCAGGCAACACCAGGCGCAAGCCTGGAGCGGCACTGTTTCACCGGTGGTCATCGAGAGAGCCAGCGCGGTTCCATGGCAGCGCAACTGTGTCAACTTGCCCTCCGTCCCGCGAGGCGCCGTGGGCGGGTCGTGGTTGCGATCCGTTGCCGTGACGGGAGACGCGTTGCGCGTCGCAGCGATGACGGGTCGTTGGCGTTGCGTTCGTGCGCGCCGCGCGTGCGGCATGGATCATCTCGCTGCGCACACAACGATCGCTGGGCCGACGCACCGTTGACACCTCGCACGTCCAGGTCGCGACACAACGCCACGCTGCGTTGCCGAGCGGAGCGAGGCATATCGGCACACGGACAGGATGCCGGCCGCGAGCGCTCAGCCGGCGAGGGGTCCGTCGCAGAGGAGAGCGACGTCGGTGTCGGGCAGAGCCGTGAGGCCAGCGCATCGCGCGACCACCAGAACCGAACCGCCCCTGCCCTGCGTTTGCGCAGGTCAGGGGCTGTTCGCCGGAGCCGCCTGTCGGAATCGAACCGACGACCTAATCACGTCGGCTTTGCGGGCTCTTCCCAGATGAGGGTGTAGGTCGGCCGGGCGCGTCGGTCCGCAGATAGACGTCGAGGTCTCCCGACGATGGAGGTTCCTACGCCAACCATCCGAAAGACCTCGACGTGTCCGACGCTACCCCGCCGGCCGGCTTCGGCCGCCCTGACCTGACCGCCTTCGCTCGACTCGACGACCTCGGTCTGAGCGTGACCGGGCAACGACTTGAACCGGATCGTGCGGTCCTCGCGTGCCCGGACGCGGTCACGGTGATGGATCCCTTCCACGTCGTGCGCCTGGCCGGTGACGCCCTCGACAGGTGCCGGCGCCGGGTCCAACTCGCGATCCACGGGCACCGTGGGTTCAGGGACGACCCGCTCTACAAGTCGCGGCGCACGCTGCACACCGGCGCGGACCTGCTCACCGACAAGCAGAGCGACAGGCTACGCGCGCTGTTCGTTGATGACGCTCACGTCGAGGTCGAGGCGACCTGGGGTGTCTACCAGCGCATGATCGCCGCCTATCGCCACGAGGACCGGCAACGTGGCCGCGAGCTCATGGAGAAGCTGATCACCGACCTCAGCGCCGGCGTCCCCAAGGTGCTCACCGAGCTCACCACCCTGGGCCGGACCCTGAAGAAGCGAGCCGCCGACGTGCTCGCCTACTTCGAACGACCCGGCACCAGCAACGGGCCGACCGAGGCGCTCAACGGACGGCTCGAACACCTGCGCGGCTCCGCACTCGGGTTCCGCAACCTGACCAACTACATCGCCCGAAGCCTGCTCGAGACCGGCGGCTTCAGACCCCAACTCCTACACCCCCGATTGGGATGAGCCACTTAACCGGCTCTTCCGGATTTAGAGTGCGAGCGCTCCGCAGTGCAGTAGCGACCGGATCCGATAATTGATCAGGTTGCGGAAGCCCATGGCGTTGCGGCGGAGGGCTTCGAGTCGGCCGTTGATGGCCTCGGTGGGGCCGTTCGAGGCGCGATGGGAGAAGTAGGCCAGGATGTCGACGCGGCGCCGGTGCAAGGTTCGGCCGAGTGTGGTGAGCTCGTCGAGCCCGGGCGGTAGCCCGGTGCGTAGCCGGTCGATCACGCCGCTGAGCAATGCTTTGCCGCGTCGGCGGTCCTGGTCGGCGTAGGCGGCGATGATCTGCTGGTAGGCCCACCAGGTGACCTCGACCGCGACGTGCTCGTCGGCGGCGAAGACCGCCTCAAGCCGGGTGCGTTGGCGGTCGGTGAGCAGTCCGAGGCGGGTCCGCAGGGTCCGCCGTGCCCGGTAGAGCGGGTCACCGGTGCGGCCTCGGTGGCCGAGGGTGTCCTGCTGGACACGTTGGCGACACAGGTCGAGCTTGTGCCCGGCCAGGGCGACGACGTGGAACGGGTCCATCACCGTGACCGCATCGGGCAACGCGTCGGTGGCGGCGTTCTTGTAGCCGCCAAAACCGTCCATCGCCACGACCCGGACCCGTCGCGGAAGGCCGGGTCGCGGGCGTCGAGCCAGGTCTTCAGGGCCGCCGCCGAGCGGCCCGGGACCAGGTCGAGCAGCCGCGTACGGCCGTGGCCTGCGACGACATCGGTGAGGTCGGTGATCACGGTGACGAACCCGTCTCCGTCGGCGCCGAACACGTGCGCCCACTTGTGCTCGTCGACCCCGATCACCCGCACCCCGTCCAGGCGGGCCGGCCCGGCGGAGCGCAGCAGCTGCTCGGTCGCGGCGACCGCGACGCTGTTCACGGTGTCCCAGCTGCGGCCCAGCTCACGGGCGACCGCGGCGACCGTCGCCTTGTCGATCGCCAAGCGGCGCAACACGTACTCCGCGCAGCGCCGGGTCGTGGACGCACCGGGACGGGCCAGGCGGGTCGAGTCGTGGGCGAAGATCTCGCGGGCGCAGTCACCGTGGACACACCGGTAGCGCGGCACCCGGACCCGCAGTTGCAGCGGATGGCCGACCACCGGGACGTCGCTGACGCGGCGCTCGGTGCTGTCGCGGTAGATCCCGGTCAGTCCGCACCCCGGGCAGGCGCCGGGCCCGTCGGTGAGCAGGTCGCACCACAGCACCGTGGTCTCCCCGGCTAGGGCGGCGTCGGTGATCCGCACCCCGAGCTCGACGGTACGGATGATCGTGTCGGCCACGATCTGGGCAGGCGGGCACGTAGGCTGCGACATCGGGTCCCCGGGCTTGTTGACGGTGTTCGGCGTAGGAACCTTCATCATCAACTTCTCGGGGCCCGCCTCACCGCAGCGACACGACCCCACCCGCGCGGTCGATCACGCCCTCACCTGCACTCCATTTCCGGAAGAGCCGGAAAACGCAGGCCGCCGTCACGAAGAAGGTCCGTGCGCTGGAGAAGAACCGTGACGCCGGTACCGTCGCGCAGCCCGGGGCGAACTGGACCGTCGAGAAGTGGTTGAGGCACTGGCTGGACACCGTCGCGGCCCCACCTGCGATCAGCCCGAACGCGCACGACGCGTACTCGACGGCGATCCGGATTCACCTCATTCCCGGCATCGGCGCACACAAGCTGGACAAGCTGCAGCCGGAGCACCTCGAACGGCTCTATCAGAAGATGATGCGGAACGGCGCCGCGCCCGGCACCGCTCACCAGGTGCACCGAACGATTCGTACGGCGCTGAACGAGGCCGTCCGGCGGCGACACGCCACGACGAATCCCGCCCTGCTCGCGAAGGCCCCGCGAGTGCGCACCACCGAGGTCGAGCCCTACACGGTCGACGAGGTCTCACGGATTCTCAAGGCCGCGTCGGCCGAGAGGAACGGTGCCCGCTGGGCCGTCGCTCTCGCACTCGGTCTGCGCCAGGGAGAAGCCCTTGGTCTGCGTTGGCAGGACGTCGACCTCATGGGCGGATTCATCGTCGTCCGCCGCAATCGCCTACGCCCGAAGTGGGCTCACGGCTGCGACGGGACGTGCGGACGGAAGCAGGCCGGCCGCTGTCCTCACCGACTCGCTCTCCGGCCCGAGACCGCGGAGACGAAATCGGAGGCCGGCCGTCGGGGAGTCGGTCTGCCCGATCCGCTCGTCAAGCTACTCCGGGAACACGCCAACGAGCAGTACGACGAGCATGTGCGGGCTGCCGACCTGTGGGTGGACACCGACTACGTCTTCACGACCGAATTCGGCACCGTCCTGCACCCTCGAACCGACAACAAGAACTGGAAGCAGCTCCTCGTCTCGGCGGAAGTCCCGGAACGGCGGCTGCACGACGCTCGACACACCGCCGCGACAGTCCTGCTTCTGCTCGGGGTGACCGAGCGGGCCGTCATGGGCGTGATGGGCTGGTCGAACACCGCGATGGCTGCGCGGTACCAGCACCTCACGTCAGCGGTGCGGCAGGACGTCGCCTCACGGGTCGGTGGGCTGCTCTGGCAGACGTCCGACGGGCCGCCGACGACCGTCTGAGAAGGCGGAATGCCACCACAACTGCAACCGCCGCGGGTTCCCGGAGGTCCGGGAGCGCGCGGCGGTTGCGTCTTTGCAGGTCAGAGATGGCGGAAGCGGGGGGATTCGAACCCCCGGTCCTTTCGGACGCCCGCTTTCAAGGCGGGTGCATTCGGCCGCTCTGCCACGCTTCCGCACGGGAGGGTAACGGGACCGCTCAGCACTCCGCGCGGTAGTAGGTGACCGGCCCCATCCTGGTCGTCCCGTGCCCGACCACCGTCGCGTCGGTGAACCCCGCGGCCGCGAGCAGCTCCGGCACCGGCTGCGCCCCGTGGCCGTGGCCGTGGCCGTGGCCGTGGCCGCCATGGTCTCCGTGGGCGCCACGCCGGGAGCGGCGGTGGGCCGGGTCGAGGCGGGCCAGCAGCGACAGCACCCTGTTCACGGTGCGCATCCGTCCGCCGCTGCGCGGGTCGTGGTCGAGGTCGACCAGGTGCAGGCTCCCGCCCGGCGCCAGGACGCGGTGCGCCTCCCGCAGCGCTGCGACCTGGGCGTCGGCGGCGATGTGGTGCAGCATCAGCGAGGAGAGGACCCGGTCGACGCTGCCGTCGTCGAGGGGCAGGTCCTCGGCCACACCGACCTGGAGCTCCAGCTCGACGCCGGCCTCGGCGGCCTTGCGGCGGGCCATGGCCACCGCCTCGGGGTCGGGGTCGACGCCGGAGACGGTGGCCGTCGGAACGGCCTCCTTGGCGCGCAGCAGGACGTTCCCGGTCCCGCAGCCGATCTCGAGCACGCGGTCCCGCGGGCCGATGCCGGCCTGGGCCAGCAGCCGCCAGTACATCGGGACGGCGCCGCTGAGCCGGGCCACGGTGTCGTAGCCGGGCAGCAACCGCGAGCTGACGAGCGCGGGTGTGTGGGCGTGCGTGGTCATCGCATCCTCTCGGACGAACTTCGTGTTCTCCAGCCACCCTCCCTGGCCTCTGAACAGGTCACAAGGCACTATCCGTGGCCGTGATGGGACGAAGTTCGGACATCCCGCTGATTGGCTTCGCACACACGCCGGTACCGATCGCGGCGTACCGCGTCGACGGGCCGGTGCAGCTTCCGCGGGTGCAGGGGCCGCACGCGCACGATTTCCTTACCCTCGTGCACGTCGTGCGCGGCACCTGTACCTACCAGGTCGACGGGCAGGTCTGGCGGCTCGCCGAGGGCGATGCGTTCGTCATCGCACCCGGAGCCGTGGTCGACCACGCCGCGGAGACCTCGACGCCGCCCGGCGAGCTGTGGTCGGTCGTCTTCCCCGCGGAGGCGGTCGCGCCCGCGTCCTGGCAGGACCATCCGCTGCTCGCGCCGTTCGTCGGGCGCCACCGCGGGGGCGGGCAGCGGATCGGCGTCCCACCGGCGGACCGGGCGACCTGGCGGGCCCGCCTCGTCGACCTCGACGACGAGCTGACCCGCCGCCGCGACGGTCACGCCGAGGCCGCCCGCGCCCACCTCACCCTGCTGCTGGTGGCACTCGGCCGGCTCGTCGACGACGTCCCCGCCGAGTCGGGCGACCCGCTGCTCGCGGCGGTGTTCGCCGTCGTCGAGGAGCGGTTCGCCGGCCGGCTGTCGCTGCGCGACGTCGCCGCGGCCGTCGGACTCACCCCCGGGCACCTGACGACCGTCGTCCGGCGCGGGACCGGGCGGACCGTCCAGCAGTGGATCACCGAGCGCCGGATGCGGGAGGCGCGGCGGCTGCTCGTCTCCACCGACCTCCCGGTCGCCGAGGTGGGCGCCCGGGTCGGCTACCCCGACCCCGGCTACTTCGCCCGCCGCTTCCGGGCCGCGCACGGCGTCGGCGCCGCGACCTGGCGGGCCGGCTCCGGGACCCCCTGACGGGTGGCGGGGGACGTCCGCGCCGGTGCGGTCCGGCGCGGTGTGGTGGGATTCTCCCGGTCTCATCTCGGGAGGACGACGTGCGGTTCGACGAGAACGCCCGGCTCGACACGTCCGGCGTGGACGACCTGCGCGGATCCGGCGGTGGCCGGGGCGGCGGGGTCGGCGGCCGGGTGGCGGGCGCGGGCGGCGGCCTGGGCCTCGTCGGCGTCATCCTGTACCTGCTGCTGTCGAACTTCGCGGGCGTCGACATGTCCGGCATGGGCGCGGGCGGCGGCTACCCGGGGCTCGACCAGGTCGGCTCCGGCCAGACCGCGGACAACTCGTCACTGCAGGAGAACTGCGCCACCGGCGCCTCGGCGAACACCTCGACGGACTGCCGCGTCGTCGCCGTCGTCAACTCCCTCGACGACTTCTGGGCCACCCAGTTCTCCTCCGGCTTCACGGAGCCGCGGACGAACTTCTTCTCCGGTGGGGTGAGCACCGACGGCTGCGGCTCGGCCTCGTCGGACAGCGGGCCGTTCTACTGCCCGGCCGACTCCGAGATCTACATCGACCTCACCTTCTTCCAGGAGCTGCAGACCCGATTCGGTGCGCAGGGCGGACCGTTCTCGCAGGCCTACGTGATGGCCCACGAGTACGGCCACCACATCCAGAACCTGCTCGGCACCAACCGCAAGGCCGGCAACGACACCGGCCCCACCTCCGGCTCGGTGCGCCTGGAGCTGCAGGCCGACTGCTACGCGGGCGTCTGGGCGAACCACGCGACGACGACGCCCGGCCCGTCGGGGCGGCCGCTGATCAGCGAGCTGAACCAGTCCGACATCGACGCCGCCCTCGACACCGCGTCCCGGATCGGCGACGACTACATCCAGTCCAACCTGGGTGGCGGCCGGGTCGACGAGTCGCAGTTCTCGCACGGCAGCTCCGCGCAGCGCGAGAAGTGGTTCACCACCGGCCTGCAGAGCGGCGACCCCGACTCCTGCGACACCTTCGCCGCGCGCAGTCTCGGCTAGGGCTGCCCGGCCGGCGGATCGGCGGCCAGGAACCCCGCGAGATCGTCGGTGTAGCCCGCGACGCGCAGCTCCCACCCGGGCCGCACGAACGCCTCCCGCGTGAGGAGCACCCGGTACTCGGTGACCCGGGCGTCGCCGTGGTCGATCGTGGCGGTGCCGTCGTCGCGGTACCCGAGCCGGGCCGACACGGCCGCCGACCTCGGGTTGCCCTCGACGTACTCCGAGCGCGCCGCCAGCGCGCCGAGGTGGTCGAAGGCGAAGGCCAGCACCGCGGCCCGCATCTCGGTGCCGTAGCCGCGACCCTGTGCCCGTCGCACCAGGTACGAGCCGGTCGCGACCTCACGACGCACGCCGAACCGGTCGCCCACGACGTCCTGCAGGCCGACCACCCGGCCCTCGGCGCGCACGACGAACTGCAGCGTCCACCAGTCCGGCGACGCCTTCGCGCGGTTCGACCAGACGTACTGCGCGATGCCGCGCCCCAGGTGCCGCGGGTCGGCCCGGGTCCACGGGACGCGGAACGGCATCTCCGACGACGGGTGGATCCCGCTCTCGTGCACGGCCGCGATCAGCTCCCGGACCGACGCGTCGTCCTCGACGCGCAGCTCCAGGCGCGGGGTCCGCAGGGTCAGCCCGGACATCGGCCACGGGTCGGGCACCGGGTCGATCGGCGCGGGGAGCACGTCCATCGGTCGACCGTGCCGGATCGCCGACGGGCGCGCCACGGAATACCGTCGGCTCCCATGTGGGCGATCACCCTGACCGAGTACGGCGGACCCGAGCAGATGACGTGGGCGGAGGTGCCCGATCCCGAGTCCGGCCCGGGCGAGGTCGTGCTCGACGTCGTCTCCTCGGCCGTCAACCGGGCCGACCTCCTGCAGGTCCAGGGGAACTACCCGGTCCCGCCCGGCGCGTCGGAGATCCTCGGCCTGGAGTGCGCGGGCCGGATCGCCGCTCTCGGTGACGGCGTGACCGGCTGGTCGGTCGGCGACGAGGTGTGCGCCCTGCTCGCCGGCGGCGGCTACGCGACGAAGGTCGCCGTCCCGGCCCCGCAGCTGCTCCCGGTCCCCGAGGGCGTCTCCCTGACCGACGCCGGCGGGCTGCCCGAGGTCGCCTGCACCGTCTGGTCGAACGTGTTCCTGGAAGGCCGGCTCGCCGAGGGCGAGACGTTCCTGGTCCAGGGCGGCTCGTCGGGCATCGGAACGCACGCGATCCAGGTCGCGAAGGCGCTCGGCGCGCGCGTCGCCGCCACCGCGGGCCACGCCGACCGGCTGCAGTTCTGCCGCGACCTGGGCGCCGACATCGTCATCGACTACCACGACGACATCGCCGAGGAGCTGAAGGAGGCCACCGACGGCCACGGCGCCGACGTCATCCTCGACAACATGGGCGCCAAGGGCCTGGCGAACAACCTGTCCGCGCTGGCCCGCGACGGCCGCCTGATGATCATCGGGATGCAGGGCGGGGTGAAGGCCGAGCTCAACATCGGCGCGCTGCTGGCCAAGCGCGGCCACGTCTCGGCGATGGGCCTGCGCGGCCGCCCGGTCGACGGTCCGCACTCGAAGGCCGAGATCGTCGACGGGGTCCGCGAGAACGTGTGGCCGCTGTTCGCCGACGGCCGGGTGAAGCCGGTGGTCTTCGAGCGGTTCGCGATGTCCGACGCCGCCGACGCGCACCGCAGGCTGGACGCCGGTGGGGTGACCGGCAAGCTCCTCCTCGTGAACTCCTGAGCGGGCGGGTCCAGAATGGCGGGCATGAGCGACGAGCAGGAGACCCCCGGGGACCGGGTCGTGGTGGTCGGCGCCGACGGGCGCCCGGTGGGCATGGCCTCGGTTCCGCAGGACGACGAGGGTCAGAGCCCCGCGTCGATGGTGGAGCAGCCCGCGAAGGTCATGCGGATCGGCACCATGATCAAGCAGCTGCTCGAGGAGGTGAAGGCCGCACCGCTGGACGAGGCGTCCCGCGAGCGGCTCAAGGAGATCCACGAGAACTCCGTCAAGGAGCTCGAGGAGGGCCTGGCGCCGGAGCTGCGCGAGGAGCTGCAGCGGCTCAGCCTGCCGTTCACGGCGGACACGATCCCGTCGGAGGGTGAGCTGCGGATCGCCCAGGCCCAGCTGGTCGGCTGGCTGGAGGGTCTGTTCCACGGCATCCAGACCGCGTTGTTCGCCCAGCAGATGGCCGCGCGGGCACAGCTGGAGCAGATGCGTCGCGGGCTGCCCCCGGGCGTCGGCGGGCCGGAGCAGGGCGGCGTCCCCGAGGGCATGGGCCGGGGAACCGGGCAGTACCTCTGACGCACGACGACGACCTGCGGTTTCGCGGTGTCCCGGCCGGGGCCTCCCCTGCCGGGCCCGCGGACCGCGTCTGAGTACCCTCACCGGGTGGCCGTGACCGTGACCGACGAGCCGGGTGACGTCGTCGACCCGTCCGAGGTGTCGAGCCCGCGCAGCTGGCGGCGGGCCTTCGCGGACCTCGCCCAGGGCTGGCGGCAACGGCCGCTGTGGGGCTACCTCGGCTGGCAGGACATCAAGCAGCGCTACCGCCGCTCCGTCCTGGGGCCGCTGTGGATCTCGATCAGCATGGGCGTCATCGCCCTCGGCCTGGGGATCCTCTACTCGGCGCTGTTCCAGATCTCGCTGGCGACGTTCCTGCCGCACGTCGCCGTCGGGCTGCTGATCTGGAACTTCGTGTCCGGCTGCATCCTCGAGGGCAGCGAGGTCTTCATCGCCAACGAGGGCCTGATCAAGTTCCTGCCCGCCCCGCTCAGCCTGCACATCTACCGGCTCGTGTGGCGGCAGACGCTGTTCTTCCTGCACAACCTGGTCGTCTGGGTCGTGCTGATGATCGTGTTCCCGCATCCGCTGGGGCTGTCGACGCTGCTGGCGATCCCGGCGTTCGCGCTGCTGGCGATCAACGGCGCCTGGGTCGCGATCCTCGCCGGGATCCTCGCGACCCGGTTCCGCGACATCCCCCCGATCATCGCCAGCATCACCCAGCTGGTGTTCTACCTGACCCCGATCGTCTGGTCGGTCGACATCCTGAGCGACAACCCGGCCGCGCGCGAGCGCGCCCAGCTGGTCGAGCTGAACCCGGTCTTCCACTTCGTCGAGATCGTGCGCCAGCCTCTGCTCGGCCAGGAGATCGTCGGCCGGTACTGGCTGGTCACGGGCGTGATCACGATCGTCGGCTGGGCCGCGGCCCTGATCTGCCTGCGCAACTACCGCTCCCGCGTCGCGTACTGGGTGTGAACCTCTGTGACTGAACCCCGTATCCGGATCGACCGCGCCGCCGTCGACTTCCCGATCTTCGACGCCAAGACGCGGTCGCTGAAGAAGGCCGTCCTCGGCAAGGCGGGCGGCCGGATCGGCACCGACGCCAAGGTGCCGATCATCGAGGCGCTGCGCGACATCACCGTCAGCCTGGACAAGGGCGCCCGCGTCGCGCTCGTCGGGCACAACGGCGCCGGCAAGTCCACGCTCCTGCGGTTGATGGCCGGCATCTACGAGCCCACCCGCGGTCGCTCGCTGGTCCGCGGCAAGGTCGCGCCCGTGTTCGACCTCGCCGTCGGGATGGACCCGGAGATCTCCGGTTACGAGAACATCCTGATCCGCGGCCTGTTCCTGGGCATGACGCGCAAGCAGATGGAGGCGCGGATCGACGACATCGCCGCCTTCACCGAGCTGGGCGACTACCTGGAGATGCCGCTGCGGGCCTACTCGACGGGTATGCGGGTGCGGCTCGCCCTCGGCGTCGTCACCTCGATCGACCCCGAGATCCTGCTGCTCGACGAGGGCATCGGCGCCGTCGACGCGGAGTTCCTGAACAAGGCCCGCGACCGGCTCCACGAGCTCGTCGACCGCTCCGGGATCCTGGTCTTCGCCTCGCACTCCGACGAGTTCCTCGCCGACCTGTGCGACACCGCGCTGTGGATGGAGCACGGGACGATCAAGGAGTACGGCCCGCTGCACGAGGTCCTCGACCACTACAAGGGGCGGACCCCGTCGTGACCGGACCGCTCCCGCCCGGCTCGGTCGTCGGCGTCGTCGTCACGCGGCACCGGGCCGAGCTGCTCGTCGACTCGCTCGCGGCGATGGCGAAGCAGACCCACCCGCTGGCGCACCTGATCGTCGTCGACAACGGGCCGGACCGGCCCGCGCGTGACGCGGTCGAGGCCTGCCCGCTGCCGACGACGTGGCTCCCCTCGTGGTCCAACCTCGGCGGCGCGGGCGGCTTCGCCCTGGGGATGCTGCACGCACTCGCCATGGGCGCGGAGTGGATCTTCCTGGCCGACGACGACGGCCACGCCGCCGACGAGTCCACCCTCGCCACGCTGCTCGACGTCGCGTCGCGGCACGGACTCGCCGCGGTGTCACCGGTGGTCGCCGACAAGGCCGACCCGGAACGCCTCGCCTTCCCGCTGCGCCGCGGCGTCACCTGGCACCGGTCCCGCTCGGCCCTGGGCCCCGACGACCTGCTCCCCGGGATCGCCTCGTTCTTCAACGGCGCCCTCTTCCGGGCCTCCACCCTGGAGGTCATCGGGGTGCCGGACCTGCGCCTGTTCGTCCGCGGCGACGAGGTGGAGATGCACCGCCGGATGGTCCGGTCCGGGCTGCCCTTCGGCACCGCCCTGCAGGCCACCTACCTGCACCCCTACGGCTCCGACGAGTTCAAGCCGATGCTGGGCGGGCGGCTGCACGCCCAGGACCCGGGCGACGAGGTCAAGCGCTACTACACCTACCGCAACCGCGGCTACCTGATGTCCCAGCCCGGGATGCGGAGGATCGGCCTCCTGGAGCTGCCGCGGTTCGCCTGGTACTTCCTGGTGACGAAACGCGACCCGCGCGCCTTCCGCGACTGGCTGACCCTGCTCCGCCAGGGCCGCCGCGAGCAGTTCCACCGCGCCCCCTGACCGATCGCCCACTAGTCCCGATCAGGCGTGGCGACCTGTGACGTCGTGCGGCGACCGCCGCGGCGAGCGCCGCGGGACGTGACGGGTCGCCACGAACCTGTCCACAACCGGCAGGTTCGTCCACAGGGCGGTGGGGATGTCGGTGGCTGGCGGCGTACGGCGGCAGTCTCGGACGCATGGATCGCCTCGACCACGTGCCTCCGGATCCGGCCGGGCTCCTGCACCGGTCGGCGTTGCTGGGCGCAGGCCTCGCCGTCGACGAGATCGACCGCCTCGTCCGCGCCCGCGTGCTCGTCCCGGTCCGGCGGGGCTCCTACCGGCTCGGTGACGACGAACCGCGCTCGCCGGTGCATGCCCACCTGCTCCGAGCCCGGGCCACGGCGCCGCACCTCGCTCCCGGCTCGGTCCTCGGCCATGTCACCGCGGCCCTCGTCCTCGGGCTCCCGGTCTGGAACCTGCCTCTCGACCGGGTGCACGCCGTACGGGAACGCAGTACCGGTGGCGGCCGGAACCGCCACGGCACCTCCGTGCACCGGGCTCCGCTACCGGACGACGACGTCCGCGAGCTCGACGGTCTGCTGGTCACCTCGCCGGCCCGGACACTCGTCGACCTGGCTCGGACGGTGCCCGCCGAGCAGGCGCTGGTGACGGTCGATGCGGCCCTGCACCAGCACGTCCGGCTGCGGCCACGGTCCGAGCGCCCGCCGCCCGGCGCGACCACGGTCGACGAGCTGACCGAGGTGCTCTCCCGGTTCGGCGGACGCGTCGGTACCCCCGCGGCACGGCGTGTCGTCGCGCTGGCAGACGCCCGCTCCGAGAGCCCGGTGAGTCGCGTAGCCGGTTCCGGATGTACCTCGCGAGCCTCCCGGACCCGGCCACCCAGTGGGAGGTTCCAGGTCTGCCGTTCCGCGCCGACTTCGCCTGGCCGGAGCACGGAGTGGTCGGGGAGTTCGACGGCCGGATCAAGTACGGCCGCCCACTGCGGCCCGGTCAGGATCTCGGTGAGGTGCTCTGGGAGGAGAAGCGGCGGGAGGACCTCATCCGTTCCACGGGCCTGACCGTCGTGCGATGGGTCTGGTCCGACCTCGCCGACGGCAGCATGGTCGCCCGCCTCGCCCACAGTCTCGGAACCGCACGGCACCCCGTCGCGTCGCGTGGCGCCCCGTGCGACGGTCGCCGGGCGACGTGACCGGTCGCCACGCCTACGAGGGTCAGTTCTTGAAGATGACCCAGCGCAGCATGACGAAGTTGATCGCGGTGGCGGTGCCCTGCGCGACCAGCCAGGCGAGGCTGGTGTCGTAGGTCAGCGGCGGCAGCAGGTGCAGGACCAAGGAGTTCACACCGACGTTCACGGCGAAGGTCGTGCCGTAGAGGGCCACGAAGCCGGCGAACCTCGCGCGGCCGCCGGTGTTCGCGCCGGTGAAGGTGAACCGCTTGTTGAGCAGGTACGCCGTCGTCGTACCGAGGATGAAGCTGATGCCCTTCGCGAACGGCACCCACAGGCCCGCGTTCAGGAGCAGGTGGTAGACGCCGAAGTCGACGATCGCGGAGAGCACACCGATCGCGACGAAGCTGCCCAGCTGGCGGACGAGGCCGAGGCGCGGGGCCGGGCCGTCGGCCGGACCGGTGGCCGGGGGCTCGGCCCGGGTGGGCTCGGTGGCGGTCACCCATCGAGGGTAGCGGCGCACGCCGCAACGACCGCGTCGACCCACCGGAGCGCAGGCCGTGCCCCTCCGAGCTGCCGATCCGTTCTCGACCGTGGACAAGGCAATGCACTTTGCAGTACAAAGTTAGTGACAGAGCAAACCAGTTGGCAGTGGGGGAACCATGCAGGACCGGACGGACACCGACGTCGACGACCAGCCGCCGCGCTCACCCGCCGACGCGCTCGCGATCATCGAGCGTGAGCAGGCCCGGCAGATCCCGCCGTACTGGATCTTCTATCTGATCTGGGGCGCGGCCTGGGCGGTCATCGGGCTCGCCTGGTTCGCGAACGGGACCGGCGCGGTCACCGCGGCCACCGCGGGCGTCCTCACGGGGCTGGCGATCGCCGGGGGGTCGATCGCCAGCGGTCTGGTCGGCGCCCGGATGGGACGCGGCGTCACCGGGCCGAGCCAGCTCCACGGCGCCCTCTACGGCTGGGTGTGGCCGGTGGCGATGATCGGGGTCGTCGCGCTGGCGGTCGGTCTGGGCCGGCTCGGGGCGCCGGTCGGGTTCGCCATGCCCGCGCTGTTCGTGTTCGTCACCGGCGGCCTGTTCGCGGTCGGGGCCGCGGTCTGGCGCAACATCCCGGACTACGCGCTCGGGCTCGGCCTGCTGGTGCTCGGCGCGGCGCTGCCGTTCGTCCCGGCGCCGTGGCACGCGCTGACACTGGCGGTCGTCGGCGGTGGCGCCCTGGTCGCCACCGGGCTGTGGACACGGGCGCGGGCGGTCCGGTGACCGAGCTCGACCCGGTCATCCACGCCCAGGCCCGGCTGCGGGTCACCGCCACCCTCGCCGCCCTCGACGACGGCGACCGCATGACCTTCCCTCGGCTGCAGGAGCTGCTCGGCATGACCGCGGGCAACCTGTCCACCCACCTGCGCAAGCTGGAGGACGCGGGCTACGTCGCGATCACCAAGACCCACCAGCGGCGCACCCCGGTGACCTTCGTCGAACTGACGAGAACGGGCAGGCGGGCCTTCGAGGACTACACGGCCGCGCTGCGGGCGCTGCTCGACCCGGCGGCCGACCCGTCGGAGGTGCCGTCGTGACCGCACCGGTGGAGCTGCACGGGGTGACCCGCCGCTACGGCGACACCGTCGCCCTCGACGACGTCGACCTCGTCCTGGAGCCCGGCAGCCTGACCGGCCTGCTCGGACCGAACGGGGCGGGCAAGTCGACGCTGGTCAACCTCGTGTCCGGGCTGCGCCGACCGGGCACCGGCACGGTGCGGCTGTTCGGCGGGAACCCGCGTGACGCGGCGACCCGGGTCGCGCTGGGCACCACCCCGCAGCAGACCGGGCTGCCCGACACACTGCGCGTCGGGGAGATCGTCCGGTTCGTCGGCGCCCACTTCCCCGACCCGGTCGGGGCCGGTGAGCTGCTGGGGCGCTTCGGCCTCGACGGGCTGGAACGACGCCAGGCGGGCGGGCTGTCCGGCGGCCAGAAGCGTCGCCTCGCGCTCGCGCTCGCGTTCACCGGCCGTCCTCGGCTGGTGCTGCTCGACGAGCCGACGACCGGCCTGGACGTCGAGGGCCGCCGCGCCCTGTGGGACACCGTGCGCGCGTTCCACGCCGGCGGCGGGACGGTGCTGCTGACCACCCACTACCTCGACGAGATCGAGTCGCTGGCCGAGCGCGTCGTCGTCCTGGCGGGCGGGCGGATCCGCGCCGACGGCGACGTCGACGCCGTCCGCGGAGCCGTCCGGGTGGGGCGGGTGTCCTTCCGCGCGGCGACCCTTCCCGACCTGCCCGGCGTCGAGCGGACCGAGCGCGACGGCGACCACGTCACCCTGCACACCGCCGACGCCGACGAGCTGGTCCGCACCCTCGTCCGGCACGACGTGCCCTTCACCGGCCTGTCGGTGTCCCGGGCGTCGCTGGAGGACGCGTTCCTGACCCTGACCGGAGGCCCGTCGTGAGCATCGCCGCAGCGCACGCCCGCTACCTGATCCTGGAGCAGCTGCGGATCCCCGTCGCGGTGCTGTCCACCGCGCTGTTCCCGGCCCTGACCCTGTGCTTCTTCGTGCTGCCGTTCGACTGGGGCGACGACCCGGCCGCCGCGACCCGCGCGGTCGCCCAGCTCGCACTCTTCGGGGTGCTCAGCGGGTTCCTGTTCACCTTCGGCGTGGGCGTGGCCGACGACCGGGAGAAGCCGTGGGACCCGTACCTGCGGACGTTGCCGGCGCCGCCGTCGGCCCGGGTCCTGGGGCGACTCGCGGTCGGGGCGCTGTTCGCGCTGCTCGGGATGCTGCCGGTGGTCGTGCTGGGGGCACTGCTCACGCCGGCGTACGTGGAACCGGCGCGGCTGCCGTTCGCGTTCGTGACGCTCCTGGTGGCCGGGCTGCCGTTCCTGTTCGGCGGGCTCGCGATCGGCTACTCGCTGCCGACCAAGGCAGCGCTGCCGGTGACCCAGCTGGCGTTCTTCCCGATGGCCTTCGGTGGCGGGCTGCTGCTGCCGCCGGAGCTGTTCCCCGGCTGGCTGGCCCGCGCGACCGAGGTGCTGCCCACCCGAGGGGCGCGTGACCTGCTGCTCTGGTCGCTCGGCGGGCCGGTCCCGAGCGGTCTGGCGCTGGGCGCGTTCGCGGCGTGGACGGTCGGGCTGGCGCTGCTGGTGGGCTGGGCGTACCGCCGCGACGAGGGGCGCCGCTTCCGGTGAGCCCCGGGCCGGCGCTCAGAAGTGGCGGCCGGCGAAGGTGTAGCGGGTCCGCACCGTGACCGACCCGGCGGCCGTCCGGCCGTAGACGCGGAAGTGCGGGCGGCCGTGGACGGCGCGGCTGGGCATCTTCGAGCGGACCGAGCCGTACTGGGAGACGAGGCCGTCGACGTCGGCGGTGGCGTTCTCCGGGACCAGCAGCCGGGCCGACCCGGCGCCGAGCTCCAGCTCCACCTCGACGACGGGCATGGGCAGCTGCGCGTCGCAGAAGTCCAGCAGGACCGCGCCGAGCGAGGTCTGCACCCGCAGCCGGGCCGGGACCGCCCAGTCGCCGCGGCGCTTGACCCCGCCGACGCCGCCACGCAGCACCGTGGGCGGACCGACCGGGGTGGCCAGGACGTCCGCGGACAGGTCCAGCGGGTCCCCGGGCAGGTCGGACAGCACGGGGAGCAGCTCGGAGCCGAACCGGGCGCCGTAGACGACCGACAGCCGCTCCTGCAGCTCCTCGACCGAGATGCGGCCCTCGGCCATCGCACGGTTGAGCCGCGTCGCGGCGCGCTCGCGGTCGGCGTCGGAGATCCTGATCTCCCGACCCTCTCCAGGTAGCCGCGCACCGGTCACCCCACCAGGGTAAACACCTATCCGACGGGTGCGGCGTCCGGCAGCCGGAACAGCCACACCCCGCCGTCGAACCGGCCGGGGTCGCCGGTGACCCGCCGGGTCCAGGTCAGCGCACGGGCCTCGTCGCCGCCGGCGAACCCGGGGACGAACGCGACGGCGGTGATCCCCAGGTCGCGCAGCTCGCGGTGGGCGGCGGCGGTGTAGTCGTCGCTGGGGTCGTTCTTGCCGTCGGCGACCCACTGCGCCCCGATCTGGTACCGGTTCCAACGGGACTGGATCGCGACGTCGTCCTCGGGATCGGAGGCGATGAAGTAGCCGCCGCGGATGCGGAACGCGGGGCCGGAGGCGGCCTGCCAGCGCAGGCCCTGCGCACCGTCGTCCCAGGCCGCGGTGATCCGCGGGTAGATCTCGACGACGTCGGCCGGGCCCAGCGGCGCCGCCCCGCCCGCGAAGAAGGCGGGCACCGGCGCGGGCCGGACCTCCTGGGCGTCGGCGGGCAGCCAGGACACCACCGCCAGCGCGGTCAGGGCGACGGCACCGACCGCCGTCGCCGGGGTGTCGAGCGGCATCCGGTCCACCCACAGCGCGACGACGACGGCGACGCACAGCGCCGTCACCACCTGGATCCGGACCGGCTCGACCTCCGACAGCAACGGGACCTCGGCGAACCCGAGCCAGGGCAGCGGGATCCCCGTGTAGTCGCCCAGCAGCACGACACTCGTGCCGAGCGAGGCGACCCAGGACAGGAACCCGACCGCGGCGACGACCCGCAGCGTCGTCGACCGTACGACCAGCACCGCGACGACGACCAGCGCCAGCAGGGCGACGCCGACGTAGCCGCCCTGTTCGCCGATGTGGCCGCCGAGTTCGGTGTCGACGCCGTCGGGCACCGCCCGGACGGCGGTCAGCCGCGTCGGGACGAGCAGGTTCGCCAGGTCCGCGCCGGTGGCGTGCACGTTGCGGATCGCGCCGCGCGGGCGGTTCGGCCCGGCCAGCACCAGGTACAGCGGGTAGGCGCCGAGCACCACGAACACCCCGACGCAGGCCAGGCCGGCCCGGAGCAGCCCCGGCAGGTGCGCGCGGACCCGGCGTGGGAACCGCAGCGCGAGCACCACCGCGGTGACGACCAGGAAGATCACGCCGATGGCGAGGGTCTGGGTGTAGAGGACGAGCTGCCCGGCCAGCGCGAGTCCGGTGAGCGCCCCCACGAGCCACGGGCGACGCAGCGGGCCGCGCGCGAACAGGTGGTGCGCGACGAGCAGCAGCAGCGGCGGCAGCAGCGACCACGTGAGGTTGAGGTGCCCGGCGATCGCGTGCGCCAGATGGAACGGGGAGAACGCGTACAGCGCACCGGCGATCCCGCGGGCGACCCAGCCGCGGGTGCCCGCGCCGACGTAGGGGCCGAGCGCGGCGACCAGGACCAGTCCGGACACGACCGGGCCGAGGACGAGCCCGACGTTGAACGCGGTCACCGAGCCCGCGACCAGGGTCACCGGGGCGAGCGCCAGTGCCAGCAGCGGCACCGCGGTGTTCCACAGCGCGTTGAGCCCGTGAGGCCAGTGCATCCAGTCGGTGACCAGCGGGTTCTCCCCGTGCGTCACGGCGAACGGGAACCGGTGGAGCCACCAGGCGAACATGTCGGCGTCGGCGGTGACGTGCCCGATCAGCAGACCGCCCGGGTCGGCGAGCACCCGGCGCTGCAGCCACAGCGAGACCAGCAGGTAGCCGAGCCCGAGCAGCACGTACAGCCCCGCGGTCGTGCCCCGGCGCCGTTCCGGGGGCAGCGGGAGGCGGACCTGCCGCTCGTCGAGCACCCGCCCAGGGTCGCACCCGTCGTCGTCGGTGGTCCTCGCTACCCTGGCGACGATGACGGACACGACCGTTCCCAGCAGCACCAGGACCGACGCCCCGGCGCGACGGACCGCCTCCCTGCACGGCTGGGGACGGACCGCACCGACGATCGCCCAGCTCGTCACCCCGCGCGACGCCGAGGACGTCGCCGAGACCGTCCGCACGGCGGGCGAGCGCGGCGTGATCGCCCGCGGGCTCGGCCGGTCCTACGGCGACCCGGCGCAGAACGCGGGCGGTGTCGTCCTCGACATGCCGGGCCTGAGCCGGATCCACGCCATCGACCCGGACACCGGCGTCGCGGACGTGGACGCGGGCGTCAGCCTGGACCAGCTCATGCGCGCCGCGCTGCCGCTCGGGCTGTGGGTCCCGGTGCTGCCGGGCACCCGCCAGGTCACGATCGGCGGGGCGATCGGCGCCGACGTGCACGGCAAGAACCACCACACCAAGGGCAGCTTCGGCAACCACGTCGAGTGGCTGCAGCTCGTGACCGCGGACGGCTCGGTCCGCGAGCTGACCCCGTCCGGGCCGGACTCGGAGCTGTTCTGGGCGACCGTCGGCGGGATGGGCCTGACCGGCGTCATCGTGCGGGCCAGGGTGCGGCTGCACCGGACCGAGTCGGCGTACTTCGTGGTCGACACCGACCGCACCGACGACCTCGACGGCCTGCTGGAGCTGCTCACCGACGGCTCGGACGACACCTACGGCTACTCGGCCGCCTGGTTCGACACCACCGCGACCGGCGCCCGGATGGGCCGGTCGGTGCTGACCCGCGGCTCGCTCGCGACCGTCGACCAGCTCCCCGCGAAGCTGCGGTCCGAGCCGCTGAAGTTCGACGCGCCGCAGCTGCTGACCTTCCCGGACGTCTTCCCGAACGGGCTGGCCAACAAGTTGTCGCTGACGGCGTTCTCCGAGCTATGGTTCCGCAAGGCACCGAAGCGCCAGCGCGGCTCGGTGCAGAACATCACGGCCTTCTACCAGGTGCTCGACGTCTTCGGGGACTGGAACCGGGTCTACGGCTCGAAGGGCTTCCTGCAGTACCAGTTCGTCGTCCCGATGGGGGCGGAGACCGAGCTGCGCCGGATCCTGGAGAAGATCGCGGCGTCGCCGCACAAGTCCGGGCTGAACGTGTTCAAGCGCTTCGGCGCGGGCAACGACGCACCGCTGTCGTTCCCGACGAAGGGTTGGACGATCACCGTCGACTTCCCGATCGCGAACGGGCTGTCCCGGTTCTGCACGGAGCTCGACGAGATGGTGCTGGCCGCCGGCGGGCGGCTGTACCTGGCGAAGGAGTCGCGCACGTCGCCGGAGGCCTTCGCCGCCGGCTACCCGCGGTTCGCCGAGTGGAAGGCGATCCGCGACGGCGTCGACCCGGCCGGCGTCTTCGCCTCCGACATGTCCCGCCGCCTCGCACTGACCCTCTGACGTCCGGAGCCCGCACCATCATGATCGACGCAGTCGGCAATCCGCAGAGCATCCTGCTCCTCGGCGGCACCTCAGAGATCGGCCTGGCCACCGTGCGCGCGTTCGCCGCGGACCGCCCGTTGCGGATCGTGCTCGCCGCCCGACCCGGCCCCCGGCTCGACGCCGCCCGCGCCGAGCTCGAGGCGCTCGGGTGCGGCGTGGAGACCATCGAGTTCGACGCCACGCGCATCGAGACCCACCCCGAGGTCGTGAAGAAGGCCTTCGCGGGCGGGGACATCGACGTCGCCGTCGTCGCGTTCGGGCTGCTCGGCGACAACGAGAAGGCCTGGACCGACGTCGACCACGCCGTCGAGCTGGCGCAGGTCAACTACACCGCGACCGTCTCCACCGGGGTCGCGCTGGCGGAGAGGTTCCGCGAGCAGGGCCACGGCTCGCTCGTCGCGATCTCCTCGGTCGCCGGGGAGCGGGCCCGCCGCTCGAACTTCGTCTACGGCTCCACCAAGGCCGGGATGGACGCGTTCTACACCGGGCTGACCGAGGCGCTGCGCGAGTTCGGCGTGACCGTGACGATCGTCCGGCCCGGCTTCGTGCACTCGAAGATGACCGAGGGCCTCGACGCCGCACCGCTCGCGACCACCCCGCAGGCCGTCGCCGACGTCATCGTCGACGCGGTGCGGACGGGCAAGGAGCTGGTGTGGGCACCGGCGCCGATGCGCTTCGTGATGAGCGCCCTGCGCCACGTGCCCCGGCCGATCTTCCGCAGACTCCCGATCTGATCCGGGGGGGCGGCCTACCAGCCGTCGACGTGCAGGACGGTGTCGAGCGGCTGGCGCTTCGCGGGCTTGAACGTGTCGCCGGTGTAGTACGCGACCGGCAGCAGGACGCCCTGCCGCACGTTCTCCGGGATGCCCAGCAGCTCGGCGATCTCCTTCTCGTACTGCAGGTGCAGCGTCGTCCAGGCGCTGCCCAGGCCGCGGGCGCGCAGCGCGAGCTGCAGGCTCCACGCGGCCGGGAGGAGCGACCCCCACATCCCGGCCTGGTTCGACGCCGGCAGCTCGGCCTTCGCGTTCATCGCGCCGATGACCAGCACCGGGACCTCCCCCATCCGGTCCGCGAGGTACTGCGCGCTGTCCGCGACGCGGAGCTGGGTGGCGTCGCGGTCGGCGTCGCCGTGGGAGCGGGTCGTCGGGTACTGCGAGGAGTTCCGGTAGGCGGTGAACGCCTTCCGGTAGTACTCGCCGACGGCCTTGCGCTTCTCGGCGTCGGTGAGCACCAGCCAGTGCCAGCCCTGCTGGTTGGAGCCGCTCGGGGCCTGCAGAGCGACCTCGAGGCTCTCCCGGACCACCTCCAGCGGGACCGGACGCTCCAGGTCCAGGCGCTTGCGGACCGATCGGGTGGTGGTGAGCAGCTCGTCGGGCCCGAGGGGCAGCACATCGCTCATGCCCTGCACGCTACGGCGCCGCCGGTCTCCTCGCGATGATCACCGCGCGCTCCCCCGCGCCCGCCTCGCACGTGAGGCGTCCCGCGGACCGCTGCGCACGGGTCGCGGCCAGACGCGGGTCGGCCCAGGTGGGGACACCGCCGTAGGGGCCGCGGGTCAGCCCGTCGGAGCCCTCCCGGACGATCTCGAACCCGGCGTCGACGAGGATCTCCCGGATCCGCAGGTGCCCGCGCGGGACGCGGGGCGGCACCCAGCGGGCACCGGCCAGCTCCCGGCCGCGGCCCTCGGCGTCGGCGGCGACGACGAGTGCGCGCCCGCCCGGCTCGAGCGCCCGGAACCAGCCGCCCGGACCGAGGTCACCGGCCAGCGCCGCGTCGGGGAGCCGGTCGAGCACCTCCACCGCGGTCAGCGACGCGACCGGCCCCGGCAGGGCATCCGGGGTCAGGTGCACGGGGCATCCCGGCGCGCCCGCACGCATCGCCCCGGCCTCGTCCTCCGAGCCGGCCAGCCCCGAGACCGGGCCGAGCCGGGCCAGCCCGGCGAGCAGGACCCCGCCGGCACCGGCGACGTCGAGGTAGGGGCCGCGGCCCAGGTGGTGGCGGGCCAGGCGCAGGTACCAGTGCAGTGCGGCCCGCTCCGGCGGTGTGGCACCGGCGGGCTCGGGCAGGTCGGCGAGGGGCGGGGTCGTGGGGATCATCGGTCCATCGCGTCGGTGGGCGGGACCCGTCCTGGTCGCGACGGGCGGGCCCGTCCATTGTCACCGACGCGGCGGGCCGCGGTGTCCGGGCACCTGCGTCACGTCCCGGGCACCGGGATGCGGCGGCACCGGACCACTCCCCGGTGCGTGGACCACCGCAGGGCGGGCACCGCCGGTCTCCCCGTCCCGCGGGACCGGATCCCGCGCGGGTCGGCGGACGCGACCGTGCCCCCGGACCATGGTGGTGGTCCGGGGGCACGGCCGTGTCACCCGCTCCCCAGCGGAGTCTCAGGCCCCGTGAGCCGGCTTCTTCCGGCGGCGACGGGCCGCGGCGGCACCGGAGGCGGCGACGATCGGTGTCGCGGCGCTGGCGTGTGCGTCGTCGCGACGACGGCCGGCCCGCCCGCAGTTCTCGGCGCCGGTCCGCGTGCCGGGCAGCGCCGACGCGGAGCGCATCGCCCGCGGTGCCGGGACGACACCGCGGTCGTCGGCGAGACCGCGGGCCGCGATGTGCAGCGACCGCAGCCGCTCCATCCGGTCGACACCGGTGGTGGTGCCGGTGCCCTCGACGACCGGGGTGAACAGGTCCCCGCCGGTGCCGGCGCCGCCGCTGCGCATCCGGGCGACGGCGACGAGGTCGGCGGACAGGTCGCTGTGCCCGGCGCCGTCGAAGTCGGCGGCGCGGGCCGCGGCCAGGCGCTCGAGCACCCAGCGGGCCGAACCGGCCGGGGCCGGGACGTCGATCTCGGCCGCGGCGGGCACGTCGGCGGGATCGGCCTCAGGGCGTCGCGGTGCCCGGGTGGGCAGCGCGGGCGCCGGGACGACGATCGGGTCGGCAGGGGCCGGCTCGGACGCCGGGGCGGTGGGCTCGGGCTCGGCGACCGGCGCGGACGGGGCCGCGACGGGCGGGACGACCGGCAGGGCGGCGGTCCGCGCGTCGTCCGCCGGGGCCTGCTCCGGCGCCGTGGTGGGGGTCCAGCCCGACGTCGTGGCGACGGCGGGGCCCGCCGAGCGGCGGCGGACCACCGGAAGCGCCTCCGTCACCGAGGGCACGTCGCCCTGCTGGGCCGGCGCGAACGGCTGCGCCGGGGCCGACGGCTGCGACGGCACGGACCGCCGCGCCACCCGCCGGGCGGACACGGCCGCAGCCGCTGCGGCGGGATCGGCGGTGGCCGGGGCGGCAGACACGACCGGCAGCACCGAGGTCACCGGCTCGTCGGTGATCATCGGCAGCACGGAGGTCTCCGGGTCACGGCGCGCCTCGTCGTTGGCCACGACGCGGCGGGCGGCCGGGACCGGGTCGGGGGCGACGACCGCCTCGACGGCCTCGGGGGTGGGCCGGGCCCGGCCCCGCATCCACCGGCGCGCGGGACGTTCGACGAGCGAGTACAGCAGGTGTGCCACGGGCAGAGTCCCCACGAAGACGGTGAGCGCGATCAGGTGCCCCGTCTCCCCGCCGCGGGGGAGGACACCGGAGTCGCTCAGGAACCAGAAGATCTCGAACATCGGGATGTGGACCAGGTAGAGGGCGTAGGAGATCCGCCCTCCGTGCACCATCGGGCCACGGGTCAGCAGGTGGTGCACCGGTCCGCGGTCGGCGAGCGCGAGGGCTCCGACCAGGACCGGGAAGGCGACGACGGCCAGGCCGTGCAGGCCGCCGCCGACGACGGACCCCGCCAGCAGGACGAACGGCACCGCGGCGACGGTGGACGTCGCCGTCGCCGAGGCCGCGGAGCGGACCCGCTCGGTGGCGCGCAGCCGCCGCACGGCCAGCATCGCCAGGACACCGGCGGAGAACCCGCCGAGGATCCGGACCAGCCAGCTGTACGGGTAGTACGGCGAGCCGACCACCAGGAACGCGGCCGCCATCGGCGCGGTGCACAGCAGCGACCCCGCCGCCAGCACCGCGAACGGCAGGTTCCGCAGCCGGAAGAATCCGAGCGCCAGCAGCGGGAACAGCAGGTACGCCAGCCACTCGGCGCTGATCGACCACGTCGGGCCGACCCAGGACGCGCCGTCGAG
Source organism: Pseudonocardia sp. UM4_GMWB1 (assembly GCF_017312155.1). Lineage (NCBI taxonomy): Bacteria > Bacillati > Actinomycetota > Actinomycetes > Pseudonocardiales > Pseudonocardiaceae > Pseudonocardia > Pseudonocardia sp. UM4_GMWB1. The sequence goes on from NZ_QJPN01000001.1 coordinate 392,088, forward strand.
GTACTGCTCGTCCCACATCTGCACCAGGAACAGCTGCTCGAGCCACGCGCCGACGCCGATCGACGGCTGCACCGCCTGGTAGGCGACGTCGGTCGTCGACCCGAACAGCAGCCGCGCCACCAGCCACACGCCGAAGAGGTGGAACACCACCGCGTAGGCGGGCCACATCCGCGCCGCGCGGGCCCACACGAACCCGCCCGCGTCCCGGAGTCGGAGCCGCGGACCGAGCTGGTCGAGGTAGGTCCAGGCGATGACGAAGCCGCTGAGGACGAAGAACAGGTCGACGCCCAGCGCACCCTGTGTGATCAGCGGTCCGAGCCAACCGTTCACCGTCTCCACACCCGCCATCGGGGTGAAGTGGAAGTGGAACGCGACGACCCAGAGCGCGGCGACGATACGCAGCCCCGTCAGCGCGAGCACCTCACCGCCACCGTTGCCTCCACATCGGACGGACGAACCCCCCTGTCCGGGAGTGGTTCCGCCGGCGGCGGACGCGGCGGTGGCCGGGTCGTCGGCCGTCGCTCGCGAATCGGTGCAGATGCTCACACCGGGGCCAACGAGGCGAGATCACCACCGTCACCGGTGACACCCGAACAGTGCCCGAATGTCGCAGCTGATCACTCAACGTGATCGAAACCCGGAGTGACCGACCTTGAGACCCCGGGTGGGTGGACTACGCCGGACGGGTGGACGGTCGGGGTCACGGGGGGATCACAGTTGATCACCGGGTGGCGTCTAGCCTCGGTCGTGTGCTGACCGCCGACACGGAGGCGGATCCCCGTCCGGGATCCGGCCCCACCGACCGCCGGTCGCGTCCGACCGACCGCCTGCTCGCCGCCGCGCTGGGCCTGCTCTCGGCGGTGCTGGCGCTGGCGATCCCGTTCCTGCCGGTCGTGCAGAACACGGCGACCGTCAGCTGGCCGAACGCCACGACCGGCACCGCGCCGCTGAACGCCCCCCTGGTCGCGTACCGGCCGGAGAGCCTGACCGCGACGATCGGCTGCGACGCGATCCGCAGCCTCGACGACCGCGGGTCCGGCCGCGCGACCGTGCTGTCCACGACACCCACCGGCGCCCCGGACGGCGGCACGGTCGGGCTGCGCATCGCCGTCGCCGACGGGGTGGTCACCCTCGACAACCGCGGTCAGCGCATCGCCACCGCACCGCTGCCCCCGCCGGGCGCGCCCTGCGCGCTCACGTTCACCTCGGACTTCGACGCGACGACGGCGACCCTGGGCGGGGCCACGCTCTACGAGTTCGCCGGCGACGGCCGTCCGCAGCTCACCGGGATCCACTCCGACCTCGACGCGGCCCGCGACCCGATGGGCGGAACGAGCGTCCGGTTCGACACCGACAACCGCTACGACACCGACGCCTCGACGCTCAAGCTCGTCGCGGGCGGTGTCGCGATCGTCGCGCTGTTCGGCTCGCTGTTCTTCCTGCGCCGGATCGACGACGCCGACGCCCGCCGCGTCGTGCACGGCCGCCGGCTGGCGCGCCGGCTGCGCGGGCAGGACGACCTGCGCGACGCCGTCGTCGTCGGCGTGCTGGTCGTGTGGGCCCTCATCGGGTCGATGACCAGCGACGACGGCTACATCCTCGACATCTCCCGGGGCAACGACACCGCCGGCTACATCGGCAACTACCACCGCTGGTTCGACGTCCCCGAGGCACCGTTCGGCTGGTTCTACCAGCTGTACTCGCTGTGGAGCGGGGTCTCGGAGTCGGTGCTGTGGCTGCGCGTCCCGGCGCTGGCGATGGGCGTCGCGTCGTGGTTCCTGATCAGCCGGGCGCTGCTGCCGCGCCTCGGCACCCGGGTCCGGCGCAGCCGCTCCGCGGGCTGGGCCGCAGCCGGGGTGTTCCTGTGCTTCTGGCTGCCGTTCAACAACGGGCTCCGCCCGGAGACCGTCGTCGTGATCGCGGCGCTGGTGTCGTTCGTGATGCTGGAGCGCGCCCTGGCCACCCGGCGGCTGCTGCCGGTCGCGGGGGCACTCGTCGCGGGGGCGTTCGCCGTCGCGGCGACGCCGACCGGTCTCATCGCGCTGGCCCCGTTCCTGGCCGCGGCCCGGCCGCTGCTGCGGCTGTTCACCGAGCGGATCCGCACCACCGGGTGGGCCGCCACCCTCGGCCCGCTGCTCGCGGCCGGTCTGATCGTGCTCACCGCCGTCTTCGGCGACCAGACCCTCGCCACCGTCGCCGAGGCCACCCGGGTCCGCCAGGACATCGGCCCGAACCTGCCCTGGTACCAGGAGCTCGCCCGCTACGACCTGCTGTTCAGCGACAGCCGCGACGGCTCGCTGCAACGCCGCTTCCCGGTCCTCCTGCTGTGGCTGTGCATGATCGTCTCGACGATCGTGCTGCTGCGCCGCGGCCGCATCCCGGGCGCCGCGCTCGGGTTCTCCCGGCGACTGCTCACCAGCACCGCGCTGTCGTTCGCGGTGCTGGCCCTGACCCCCACGAAGTGGACGCACCACTTCGGCGCGTTCGCCGCGCTCGCCTCGGGCGTCGCGGCGCTGGCCGCGCTGGCGACGAGCACCGGTGTGCTGCGCTCGCGACGCAACCAGGCGCTGTTCCTCGGCGCGGTGCTCGCGGTGACCGGTCTGGCGTTCCGCGGCCCGAACACCTGGTGGTACGTCTCGAACTGGGGCGTGCCGTGGTTCGACAAGCCGGTGTCGGTCAGCGGGATCCAGGCGACGACGGTGCTGTTGGTCCTGGCGTTCCTGTCGCTCGTCGTCGCCGGGGTGGAGCACCTGCGCTCGACCTCCGGGGTGCCGCGCCCGGTCCGGCGGACCCTCGGGCGTCGGCGCGGCCGGATCGGGACCGTCCAGGCCGTCCGGCTCGGGTCGGCGCCGATCGCGGTGATCTGCGCGTTCATGGTGCTGTTCCAGGTCGCCTCCCTGGCCAAGGGCATGGAGAAGCAGGCGGGCTCCTACTCCCTGGGCGCCGACGTCCTGACCGACCCGACCGGGTCGCGCTGTGGGCTCGCCGGGCGCATCCAGGTCGAGACCGACCCGGCCGCGAACGTGCTGCCCGTCGCGCCGGAACCGGCCGGTGTCCCCGACCCCGGTCCCCTGGCCGAGGGCGTCACGCCCGACGGCCTGCCCCCGACCGGACCGGGGTCGCTGCGCGACAACAGCGGCGACGGCGACGACCGGCCCGGCGTCACCGGTACCGGCCCGCTGGGTGGGCCGGTCATGGGCAGCTGGTCGCCGGACCCGGAGAACGTCGGCGACTACCGCTCGGTGTGGCACGCGCTGCCCGCCGCGGCCCGCGACGGCTCCGCGCCGCTGGTGCTCGGCGTCGCCGGGACGATCGGCGGCGGCAACACCGTGACCCTGCAGTTCGCCCGCGACGGCGCGGTCGTCGACGAGATCGAGCCCGGTGGGGCCGTCAGCAGCACGTCGGACTACTCCGGCGGCGCATCGGGCGGCCAGGCGTGGCGGGACCTGCGCGTCGACCTGGCGGGCCGCCCGGCCGCCGACGCCGACCGGGTGCGGGTGATCGTGTCCGACCGCGGCATCGGGACCGGGTCGTGGGTCGCCGTCGCCCAGCCCCGGGTCCCGCGGCTGACCCCGCTGACCACGATCGCCGCCCGCGGCACCGCGTACCTGGACTGGGCGACGTCGTTCGTGCACCCCTGCGTGCAGCGCTTCGGCGTGCACCGGGGCATCGCCGACGTGCCGGTGTTCCGGATGCTCGCCGACCCGCAGCAGCGCACCGTCGCCGACGAGTGGGGCCGCAGCCGGTTCGGCGGCCCGCAGGGCTGGCTGCTCCGGACCGCCGCCCAGCGCTACGTCCCGACCTACCTGCCCGGTGCCTGGGACTTCGACTGGGGCCAGGTCCGGCTCGTCGAGCCCTACGACCCGCGGGCGGTCCCGGCCCCGGTACAGGAGGGCGACCGGACCCTGTGGGGCTGGCAGCAGGTCGGGCAGGCCGGGGCTCCGTCGCCGGACCCGACGCCGCTGCCGGGCTGAGGCCCCGGCAGACTCCGTGATGTCCGATCCGAGAAGTGAGGCGAGAGCGAGAGCCATGCTGGACACCGCCCGGCCCCTCCGCGGGGGCGAGCCCGCCCCGGCCGTCGACCCCGCCGGCGGGACCCGCCCCGGACGGCTGGTCGTGCAGCGTGGCCCCTTCACCGGGCCGACGCACCTGGTGCCCGAGGACCTCTACGCCGAGGTCCTGCGCGGCGCCGCCCGCCGCGAGCGGGACCTGATCGAGCTGGTCCCGGCCACCCACGTCACCACCAACACCTACTGGGGGCGGCTGCACGCCACCTACTGGCAGCGCTGGACCGCGGTGCCCGAGGTCCGGGTGACGCTGCGCGCCGCCGGCCGCGGCCGGGTGTGGCTGATGGCCTCGGACACCAACAAGGTCGCCCGTGCCGTCGCCACCACCGGGGTCGACGCCACCGGGAGCACCACGGTCGAGCTGACCGGGGCGATCGACCGCTTCGTCGACGGCGGCGGACTCTGGCTGGAGTTCGCGACCGACACCGGCACGCTGACCGTGTCCGACGTCGAGTGGACCGTCGCGGTGCCCCGCCCGCCGCGGCCCACCTCGATCACGATCTGCACCTACAACCGCGTCGAGGACTGCCTGAACACGCTGCAGGCGCTGCTCGACGACCCGGCCGCACTGGCCCGCGTCGGATGCGTCCGCGTGGTCGACCAGGGCAGCGACCCGTTGGAGTCGCGCGACCGGTTCGCGCAGCTGGCGGCCGCGTTCGGCGACCGGCTCGCCTACCAGCGCCAGCCCAATCTGGGCGGCGCGGGCGGCTTCACCCGCGGCCTGTACGAGGCGACCGCGGGCGACCCGGCCGACGACCACGACGTCCTGCTCATGGACGACGACGTGCTGCTCGACCCGGAGATCGTCGTCCGGCTGACCGGGTTCGCCGCCTGCACCACCGCGCCGACGATCGTCGGTGGGCAGATGCTGAACCTGCTGCACCCGGGGCACGTCCACATCACCGCCGAGTACGCCGAGCCCGAGAAGCTCCGCGTCGGCAGGCCCGTGCCCGGTGCACTGGAGGAGGGCTTCCTCCTCGGCCGCGACGAGCGGCTGCTGCCGATCGTGCAGGAGCAGCGGGTCGACACCGAGTACAACGGCTGGTGGTCCTGCCTGATCCCCGCACCGATCGTGCGGGCTATCGGCTATCCGCTGCCGCTGTTCTTCCAGTGGGACGACGTCGAGTTCGGCTACCGCGCCCGCGAGCGCGGCTTCGCCACGGTGTCGCTGCCCGGGGCCGGCGTGTGGCACGCCGACTTCGGCTGGAAGGACTGGGACGAGTGGCACCGCTACTTCAACCAGCGCAACGGCCTGATCACCGCCGCCCTGCGGACCGGCTTCGACCGGCGCACGGTGTCCGCGACGGTCGTCGAGCTGCTGGCCCAGTACCTGGTCGCGATGCAGTACGGGCTGGCCGCGACGCTGCTGACGGCGGTCGAGGACTTCCTGCGCGGCCCCTCGGTCCTCAACGACGGCTCCGCCTCCGCGGCGGCGGAGATCCGCCGGATCCGCGCCGCCTACCCCGAGACGACGGCCGTGCCGTTGGCGGAGGCCGGGCTCGACGTGCGCGAGTCCGTGGTGCGCCTCGCCGGGGGCAAGCCGTCGAAGATCGTGCGGACCTGGGTGAAGCGCGCCCTGCTGCAGGCCACCGGGCGGGTGCCGTTCCGTTCCGGGATGGTCCCGGCCGGTGAGGCGCACTGGTGGCACGTGTCGCTGTTCGAGCGCGCGATCGTCACCGACATGGCCGAGAACGGCGTCCGCATCCGGACCCGCGACCAGGAGCGGCTGCGCGAGCTCACCACCCGCGGGGTGCACACGGTGCGCCGGCTGTGGAACGAGGGGCCGCAGGTCGCCCGGGAGTGGAAGGCCGCGGAGCCGCGGCTCACCTCCCGCGAGACGTGGGCCCGCCTGTACGACGCGCGCTGACCCTCACCTGCTCCACCGCACCCACACCGCTCCGCGGCATCCACACCGCTCCGCGGTCGTCCACACCCGCTGCAGCCGGTGTGGACGGCCGGGAACGGGTGTGGACGCCTCAGCCCAGGAAGTCCCGTCCGGTGTAGTCCTTGTCGGCCAGGGTCGGCAGCCGCTCCCAGCCCCACCGTCGCTGCGTCCCGACGGTGAGGTCCCAGCCCTCGGTCGGGTGCTCATAGCGCACCCGCTCGACGTGCGCGGGCGCGAACATCGCGCGCCCGCCGGGCGGATCGAGCCGCGAGGGCAGCTCGTGGAAGGTCGCGGTGCGGCCGATCCCGGCGAGCGTCCCGCCGTTCGCCGGGAAGAACGCGGTGGCCTCGGTCGCGCCCTCCAGGTCGTCGCCGGTGCGCAGCCGCCACTGCGGGGCCTGCGCGATGCCGTGGCGCACCGCGATCTGGTCCTGGCAGGGCCACAGCACAGCCGAGGCCTGGTCGGCGAACACCGGGGCGTCGCCGAGCACCGTGCGGGCGGGCAGGTCGCGGGCGGGCCGCGGGGCGCCGACGGCGAGCCAGGTGTCGGGCCCGTCGATCCGGTCGTCCACGACGACCCGGACCCGGTCGGCGGGGCCGGGCAGGGTCACCGCCACGTCCCGCCAGTCGGCGACCTTCGTCCCCGGCAGGTCGACCGTGGCCGTGCCGGCGCCGGACTCGACCCGCACGGCCTGGTCGCCGCGCAGGTCCCCGGTGAGGGGCAGGCTCAGCCGGCTGGTCCCGGCCGGGACGGGGAACCAGCCGGCGTCGAGGGTGCCGGTGCCGGCGTCCTCGGTGTGCCAGACGGGGCCGGGGATCGACGGGCGGTCGGGCGGCGGGCCGTCCCGCATCACCCCGGTGAGGCGGGGCGGGTCACTCGGGAGCGCGGGTTTCGCGTCACCGGGGACGGTGACGGTCAGCGCGTCGGCCAGCCCGCAGCCGTCGCCGGTCAGCATGGCGAGGTTCATCGAGGCCACCGACGCGCCGGGGGCCTGTTGCACCGGGGCGACGACGAACACGGCGAGCATCAGCGCGACCCCGCCGGCCGTGGCGACGCGCAGCACCGCCCGGTCCGGCCGGGGCGCGCTCCCCCGCCGCCGGGCCCACCACAGCGCGGCGGCGACCACGAGCAGCCACAGCAGCGGGCTGCGCAGGTACAGCGGCCCGAGGTGCGGGGCGAGGACCTGCTGGTGGATCGGGGCGTCGACGACCGAGTGGTTCCCGAACGGCTGCCCCCAGTCGGAGAACGGGCGCCACAGGTTCGGGCCGGCGTAGATCACCGCGGCGACGACGCCGAGCACGGCCGTCCCCACCGCGACGAGCCGGGCCGGGGCGCGCCGCGGCAGCGGGCCGCGGGCGAGCGCGATGCCGAGCAGCAGCGTCGCGGGGGCGGCGACGGCGCCGAAGTGGTTGACCCACTTCGTCGGGCTGACGGCGACGGCGACGAGGCCGAGGGCGGTGGCGGCGAGCGCGAACCCGAGCGCCGAGCCGAGCGGGCCGCCGGTGCCGCGGCGCGTCGCGAGCCGCACCGCGCCCAGCGCGACGACGGCGACGGTCAGCAGGACCGGCAGGCGTCGTCCCCAGGTGCCCTGGTCGTCGGGGCCGAGGAGGTTGGCGTAGTGCACGAACTCCTGCCACCACTGGTACTGGAAGTAGTACCAGCGGTGCACGGCGACGGACTCGCGCACGTCGGCGAGGGTCTGGTCGGCCAGCCCGAGCGGCACGACCACGCTGGCGGCGGCGAACGCGACGGCGGCCGTCGCGAGCCGGGTGGCCCACGGCGCGTGCGCGAGGTGCCACCACACCAGCGGTAGCGCGAGCAGCAGCGGCATCGCGGCGACCAGCGCGGTCGGCGCGGTCGTCACCCCCACCACCGCGACGACGACGGCCGGCGCGAGCAGCCCGACCGCCCCGGTGCGGCGGGCGGCGGCGACGAGCAGCAGCACCCCGGCGGCGGCCGCGGTCCCGGCGGGCTCGGGGCGCAGCGCGATGCCGTAGGGCAGGAACCAGGCCAGGTGCGCGACGGCGAGCGCGGCGACCACCCCGGGCCGGACGCCGGCCCGGCCCGCGAGCGCGGCGAGGGTGTACCGCAGCAGCACCCAGGTCAGCAGACCCAGCACGACCGGCACCACACGCAGCGGCCCGAGGCCCCAGCCGACGAGGCTCCCCCACCACTGCAGCAGGTACTGGCTGGTCGCGAACGGCGCCTCGGTGACGTCGAACTGGTAGATCGCGTTGCCGATCGTCCCCGTCCGCGCGCCCTGGCGGGCCATCAGCGCGTACCAGGAGTCGTCGATGTTGAGCGGCCCGAGCACCGCCCAGGCGCAGCTCACGACCAGCACCACGAGGTCGGCCGGACCGGGGCGGACGGGCGCGTCGAACACCCGGCGGGTGCCGGTCCAGGTCCGCACGGCGACGGCGAGGGTGGCGGCCAGCGCGAGCAGGTGCGCGACGAGCAGCGCGACCTTCAGCAGCGACGGCGACGACGCGTAGCGCGCGTCGGTGTGCAGCGTGACCGCGAGCCCGGCCGCGGCGGGCCCGGTGACGTCGGTGGCGAGTTCGGCGACCTGCGGCGGTGCGATGTCGAGGCGCTCGGCGAGGATCGCGCCGTCGCGGGCGACGACGGTGCCCCCGTCCGCGGAGGTCACCTCGAGCACGCAGCCCGACCCGGCGGGCGCGGTGGCGAGCACCCGGTCGCCGGTGCGCAGCGTGAGCGTCCCGCCGGCCACGCTCGCGACGAAGCCCGGCGCGGTCACCGGGTTCTCCTCGGCGGCGGGCATCGTCCGCAGCACGTCGCCCTCGCCCAGGGCGGCCGCCGCGGCGCACGGGACGGTCGCGGAGAACTCCAGCGGCCGGTACGGCGAGAGCGGCAGCACCGTGCTCGCCGGTGCCTGTCCCGCCCGGGGCCAGGTGACGACCGGGTCCTCGGCGTCGACGGGGGCGATCGCGGCGGCGAGACCGAGCAGGCAGGTGACGACGCCGAGCAGGAGCAGCAGCGGCCCCCGGCGGGCGGGGCTCACTCGAAGATCTGCTTCCAACCGTCCTTGCCGGTCAGCACGGGCGCCGCCGCCCGGTAGCGGGCACGCAGTCCGTCCCAGTCCGCCGCGACGGCGCGGTGCAGCCGGAACGACTCCGCGACCATCTCCTTGAACATCGCCGGGTCACGACGGCGGAAGGTCACCCCGCGGCCGTCCGGGGTGGACACCGTCGCGGAGTCCAGGCCGGCCAGCACGAACCACTGGGCGTTCTTCCACGGCACGTTGCGCTGCGGGCGCTCGCGCAGCGCCGGGTCCGGGGTGCGCAGGTTGCGCAGCACCCCGCGGGCGAGCCCGACCGCGGCCTTCGCCCGGCCCACCGGGGGCTTCGGGAACAGCTGGGCGCCCAGCGCGTCGAGGTCGGCGAGCGGCACCTCGGTCGCGGAGTCGAGCGGGCGGCCGTCGTCGTACTGCGCCCGCAGGGCCCGGATCTCGTCGAGCACCACGGGCAGCTTCGGGAACAGCGCCTCGGGGCCCGCCAGGAAGTCGGTGAAGCCCTTGATCTGCAGCGCGACCGCCGAGTACTCCATGAGCATCAGGTGGCGCAGGGTCCGCTTGAAGGTCTCCTTCAGCATCGCGCGCGGGTCGTCGGGGCCGTGCAGGGCCGCGGCGACGAGCCGGTTCCGGTAGTGGAAGTACGCCTGCCAGTCCGAGGAGTCGTCCTTCTCGATGAAGGACATGTGCCAGATCGCGACGCCCGGAACGGTCGCGGTGCGGAACCCGGCGGCGCGGGCGCGCAGGCCGTACTCGGCGTCGTCCCACTTGATGAACAGCGGCAGCGGCAGCCCGAGCTGCTCCGCGGCCCGGCGCGGGATCAGGCACATCCACCAGGCGTTGTAGTCGACGTCGACGCGGCGGTGCAGCCAGCGGGTCTGGCGCAGGGTGCGGGCGGCGAGGTCGTGGTGGGCCTCGGTGTCCGGGGCGGGGCGCCACAGGAACTGGTTGCGGTCGACGACCTCGCCCATGGTGGACAGCTGCGAGCGCGCCTGCAGCGACAGCATCTGCCCGCCGACGAGCATCGGCTCGCGGGCGAACCGGCTGAACGCGATCGCGCGGAGCACCGACTCGGGCTCGAGCAGGATGTCGTCGTCCATGTAGAGGATCTGTTCGCAGTCGATCCCGCCCGCGTGCGGGCCGGTGCCGTGCAGGACCTCGTACATGATCCGGGCGTAGCCGCCGGAGCCGCCCAGGTTGGGCTGGTCGATGATCCGCAGCCGGTCCCCGAGCGCGGCCGCGGCCTGCTCGTAGCCGGCCTCGTCGCGGACCTTGCGGGTGCCCTGGTCGGGGAGGATCACCGCGGTGATCGCCTCGAGGACCTGCGGGTCGGAGCCGAGCGCGGTGAGCGTGGCGACGCAGTCGGCCGGGCGGTTGAACGTCGGCATCCCGACCACGACGGCCGCGCGGCCCGGCGCGTCGTGCGGGGCGTGCCAGCCGCCGCCGTGCAGGGTCAGGTCGGCGTCGTCGGTGGACAGGTCGAACCAGTACCAGCCGCCGTCCCCGAAGGGGCGCAGGTCCAGTTCCAGGGTGACCCGGCGGCGGCCCTCGACCACCTCACCGGCGACGACGATCTGCGACCCGTCGGCCTTGGTGCGGTAGACGTCGACGCGGCCGGAGCCCTCCAGGTCCAGGCGCAGCTCGATGCTGGTCAGCGTGGACCAGGCCCGCCAGTAGCCGGCGGCGAAGGCGTTGAAGTAGGCGCCGAAGGAGACCTCGGTGGCCGCGGGGACGGTGGCGCTGGTGCGGTCGAGGATGCGGGTGCGGCGGCCGCCGATGGTCGACACGGTCAGCGAGAGCGGACGCGCGTCCTCGTCGGCCAGCGGCTCGACCGGGGCGAGCGTGGTGCCGGGGCGCTCGTCGAGGTAGAGCGCGCGGACGGCGGTCGGGTCGGCGGGCCGGGGCAGGACCACCCGCTGCAGCAGCGTCTCGCCGCTGGTCGTCGCCGGAGTGGTGGGGGACACCTGACCTCGCTGGTCCGTCGTGGTCATCGCAGGAGCTGCCTCTGTCGTCGCGGGGGCGCGGGGGTCCCGGGCGGCGGCGCTGCCGGTCCGCCCGGGTCCGGGTGGAGTCGTGCGCGAGCGTAGCCGCGCGCGGTGCGGGAGCCGGGAGGCGGGCGGGCGCGGCGGGGAAGCGGTGTGGATCGTCCGGTTCCCGCCCCGGCTCTGCGCCCTACCAGGCCGCGTCGAGGATCTCCCGCACGTCGTCCTCGGTGGGGGTGCGCGGCGCGTTGGCCGTCACCGGGTCGACGACGGCGGCGGCCGCCAGCACCGGCAGCAGCCCCCGGTCCACGCCGAGCTCGTGCAGCGGGCGCCGGACGCGGATGCCCTCGACGAGCGCGGCGGTCCCGGCGACGGCGTCGGCGGTCCCCAGCGCGGCCCCGGCGCGGGCGTACGCCTCCGCCGCCGCGCCGGCGCTCCAGCGCATGACCTGCTCGTTCACCGACGCGAGCGCGACACCGTGCGGGGTGCCCGTGTGCGCGGTGACCGCGTGCGCGATGCCGTGGACCAGGCCCAGCCCGGACACGGTCAGCGCCTGGCCCGCCAGGTGCGCGCCCAGCAGCAGCTGCGCGCGGGCCTCCAGGTCGGTGCCGTCGTCGACGGCGACCGGCAGCCACCGGCCCACCAGGGCGACGGCCTGGGCGGCGGCGGCGTCGGAGACCGGGTTCGCGCCGCGGGAGGCGAGCGACTCGACGCCGTGGACGAGCGCGTCGAAGCCGGTGGCGGCCGTCGCCGCGGGCGGCAGGCCGACGGTCAGCTCCGGGTCGAGGACGGCGACGCGCGGCCGGACCGAGGCGTGGCCCAGGTAGACCTTGCGCTTGGCGCAGGTGTCCTCGACGACGCCGAACCCGTTGGTCTCCGCGCCCGTCCCGGCGGTGGTGGGGACCGCGATCAGCGGCAGCCCCGCGACGGGTGAGGACCACAGGTCGTCGGTCGCGCGGGCGCCGTGGTGGGTGGCGAGCAGCGCGATGCCCTTGGCCGCGTCGAGCACCGAGCCGCCGCCGATCGCGACGACCACACAGGAGCCGAACGCGCGCAGCGCCGTCGCGCCGTGCTCGACGGCCGTCGTCGACGGGTTGGGGCCGATCCCGTCGAACACCTCGGTCCACAGCCCGGCCGCGGTGAGGTCGCCGACGACCCGGTCGACGATGCCGGTGGCGCGCAGCCCGGCGTCGGTGACGACGAACGCCGCCGCCCGACCGAGGCCGTCGACCAGCGCGGGGACCCGGGCGACCGCGCCGGGACCGAACTCCAGGGCGCAGGTCGCCTCGACCGTGAACCCGTTCACCGGACCCGCCACCGTGAGATCGCCTCCTCGTCGAGGGTGAACCCGAGGCCGGGGGCGCTCGGGACCGCCAGCATGCCGTCGTCGCCGACGGTCAGGGGTTCGGCCAGCGGGAAGTCGCGACGCGCCGGGGTCCAGTCCGGCGGGTCGTAGGGGAACTCGAAGAACGGGCCGCCGCCGACGCCGGCGGAGACGTGCAGGTTCGCGAGCACGCCGATGCCGTTCGTCCAGCTGTGCGGGGTGAACGCGCGGTGGCGCAACAGGGCGAGCTCGGCGAGGGTGCGGACCCGGCTCATCCCGGCCGCGAGGACGACGTCGGGCTGGTGGACGTCGAGGACGTCGTCGTCGAGCAGGCGCAGCAGCTCACCGAACGAGCGCTGCATCTCCCCCGCGGCGATCCGCAGCCCGGGGTTGTCGGCACGCAGGGTGCGCATGCCGTCGGCATCGGCGTAGGGCAGCGGCTCCTCGACCCAGAAGACCCCCAGGTCGGCGAGTCGCCGGACGAGGCGCCGCGTCGCGGCGAGGTCGGTGGCGGGGGCGACGTCGCCGGCCATCCGCCACGCCTGGTTGAGATCCACCATGATCGCGAAGTCCTCGCCGAGCGCCTCCCGGACGGCCGCGACCGCGCCGATCCCCTCCTCGACCCGGTCCCGGTCGATCCGGATCTTGACCGCACGGAAGCCCTCCTCCGCGACCCGGTGCGCCACCTCGGCACGCTCCGCGGGCGGGCGCAGCACGCAGAACGACGCGTAGGCGGGCACCGCGTCGAACGTGCCGCCGAACAAGGTCGCGACGGGCAGCCCGGCGACCGTGCCGGCGAGGTCCCACAGGGCCGCCTCCAGCGGCCAGTAGTGGCCACCGTGCAGGGCACAGGTCTCGATGACGCGCACATGCCGGGCGATCGCAAGCGGATCGGTGCCGACGAACAGGTGCCGGTAGGCGTCGAAGCCGTCCATGGTGTCGCCGGAGCCGATGCCGACGACGCCGTCGTCGGTGTGGACGCGCACGATCGTCGCGTCGAACACGGTGCGGGGCTCGGGGTCCCAGGCGGCGCGCAGCGGCGGGTCGAGCGGCAGGCGCACCCGGTCCAGCGTGATGTCGGTGATCTTCATCGGGTCCGGGGTGGTGTCGGGAGCTGGTTCCGGCTCGGGGTGCGATCGGGGGCGGTGCACCCCGAGCCGGTTGGTCCCCGAATCTAGGAAGTCGCCACGGCCGCGGCCAGGGGCCACCGGGAATCGAGATCATCGTTGCGCTGAGGGCAACCGGGACTAGCGTCACCGGTGTGCACAACGGCTACGGGCTCGGCCGCGACGTCGCGCTGCTGGAGGCGCTCGCCTCGGACGAGGCCGGGCGCACCGACGGGCTGGGCGTCGCCGCGGTCGCGCGGCTGACCGGGCGGGAGAAGAGCCAGGTCTCGCGCGCGCTGCGGGCCCTCGCCGACGCCGGGCTCGTCGAGCGCGACGAGGACACACTCGTCTACCGCCTGGGGTGGCGGCTGTTCTCGCTCGCCGCGCGGGGCACGGGCGGCCGGCTGACGGCCGTCGCCGAGCCGGTGCTGCACCGGCTGGCCGCCGAGACCGAGGAGACCGTGCACCTGTGCGTGCTCCGCGACGACGCGCTGCTGACCGCGCGGACGGTGTCCGGGCACTCGTTCCGCACGACCGGCTGGGAGGGCAGGCGCGCGCCGCTGCCGTGCACGTCGGCGGGCCGGGTGCTGCTCTCCGACGCGACCCCCGACGAGCTGTTCGTGCGCTTCGGCGCGGTCGAGGACCTGGTGCCGGACTACCCGCGCTCCCGGGTCCGGACGGTCCCGCAGCTGTGGCAGGCGATCCAGGAGGCCGCCGAACGCGGCTGGGCGGTGTCCCACGAGGAGTTCGAACCCGGCGTGGCCGGGGTCTCCGCACCGGTGCGCGACTTCCGCGGCCGGGTCGTCGCGGCGCTCAACGTCTCGGGGCCGACCGCCCGGCTGGACGGCCGGTTCGACGAGACGGGTCGGGCGACGGCGGCCGCCGCGGCCGCGGTGTCGGCGGAGCTGGGGTGGACGCCGGGGCGTTCCGCCCCATGATCCGTGATCAGTCCTCGGCCTCGGTGCCCGACAGCGGGCGCCCCTCGGTGAAGTGCGGGACGAGGCGGTTCTCGTACATCGTCAGCGCCGACCCGATGGCCATGTGCATGTCGAGGTACTTGTAGGTCCCCAGCCGCCCGCCGAACAGCACACCCCGGTTCGCGGTCTCCTTGCGGGCCAGCTCGCGGTAGCGGTCCAGCTTCGCCCGGTCGTCGGGGGTGTTGATCGGATAGTACGGCTCGTCCCCGGACTCGGCGAAGCGCGAGTACTCCCGCACGATCACCGTCCTGTCCTTCGGGTAGTCCCGCTCGGGGTGCATGTGGCGGAACTCGAGGATCCGGGTGAAGGGAACCTCGGCGTCGTTGTAGTTGATCACCGAGGTGCCCTGGAAGTCGCCGGTCGGCTCGACCGACATCTCGAAGTCCAGGGTGCGCCAGCCCAGCTCGCCCTCGGCGTGGTCGAAGTAGCGGTCCAGCGGTCCGGTGTAGACGACCGGCACGTCGGCGGGCAGCTGCTCGCGCACCGCGAAGTAGTCGGTGTCGAGCACGACGTCGATGTTCTCGTGCGCCGCCATCCGCTCCAGCCAGGCGGTGTAGCCGTCGGTCGGCAGGCCCTCGTGGGTGTCGTTGAAGTAGCGGTTGTCGTAGGTGTAGCGGACCGGGAGCCGGGTGATGATCGAGGCGTCCAGCTCGGTGGGGTCGGTCTGCCACTGCTTGGCGGTGTAGCCCTTGACGAAGGCCTCGTAGAGCGGGCGTCCGACCAGCGAGATCGCCTTCTCCTCGAGGTTCGCGGCCTGCCCGGTCTCGACCTCCGCGGACTGCTCGGCGATCAGAGAGCGCGCCTCGTCGGGGGTGTGGGCCTTCCCGAAGAACTGGTTGATCAGCGCGAGGTTCATCGGGAACGCGTAGACCTGCTCGCCGACCCGGGCGAACACGCGGTGCTGGTAGTTCGTGAAGCTCGTGAACCGGTTGACATAGGCCCACACGCGCTCGTTCGAGGTGTGGAACAGGTGCGCGCCGTACCGGTGGATC
Organism: Pseudonocardia sp. UM4_GMWB1; assembly: GCF_017312155.1. Classification (NCBI taxonomy): domain Bacteria; kingdom Bacillati; phylum Actinomycetota; class Actinomycetes; order Pseudonocardiales; family Pseudonocardiaceae; genus Pseudonocardia; species Pseudonocardia sp. UM4_GMWB1. The sequence continues at coordinate 407,449 of NZ_QJPN01000001.1, forward strand.
TCGATCCCGGTCTCCGGCTCGGCCTCGGAGTAGGCGTTGCCGCCGATGTGGCTCCGGCGCTCCAGGACCAGGACGCGCTTCCCGAGGCCGTCGGCGACGCGCTCGGCCACGGTGAGTCCGAAGAACCCGGACCCGACGACGATCAGGTCGTAGCTGCTCAGGTCGTAACCGTTCAGGTCGGCACTGTCGACGCTCACGGCCATCGAGGGTAGGGCAGGCGTGATCCGGGGCACCCGGCGGCTTCGGTACCCTCGCAGGCAGGTCGGAGAAGCGGACGTATCCGGCACCGTCGTGGCCCGAGGAGAAAATGGCGTGAGCTGGCTGTCCGCCGTCCCCCTCGTGCTGCTGGCCGCTGCCTGGGTCACGCTCCCGGGGCTGGTCGTCGGCCTCGCCGCCGGCCTGCGCGGGATCGCCGCCTGGGGCGCCGCCCCGATGCTGTCGGTCGGCGTGATCGCCGGGTCCGCCGTCGGCGCGAGCATGCTCGGCGTGCCCTGGAGCGGGGCCGCACCGGTCACCGCGGCGGCCGCGTTCGCACTGCTCGTGGTGGGTGTGCGACGGCTGGTGCTGCGCCGCCCGCTGCTGCCGCGGCCCACCGTGGTGCGGGCCGCCGCCGGGGAGTCGGTCCGGACACTGCTCCGCGGCGGACCCGACCGGCGCTGGACCGGGCTCGCCGCGCTCGGTGGGCTGACGATCGCCGCGGTGCTGGGCCTGCGGGCCGTGCTGCGCGGGATGGACCGTCCCGACGCGCTGTCCCAGACCTTCGACGCGAACTTCCACTACAACGCCGTCGCCCGGATCCTCGGGACGCACGACGCGTCGTCGCTCACCGTCGGCGGCCTGGTCAACTCCCCCGGTTTCTACCCCGCGGCCTGGCACGACGTCGTCTCGCTGGTGGCGCCGCTGGCCACCGGGCCGGGCGGGATCGTCGTCGCGTCGAACGTGGTCGCGCTGGTCACCACGCTGCTGGTGTGGCCGCTGTCGGTGCTCTTCCTGGTCCGCACCCTGGTCGGGCGCTCGGCCGGTGCCGCGCTGGCCGCGCCGGTGCTCGCGCTCGGGTTCGTCGCGTTCCCGTGGACGCTGGTCACCTACGGCGCGCTGTGGCCGAACCTGCTGGGCGTCTCGCTGGTGCCGGCCGCGCTGGCCGCGACAGCGCTCGCCGCGCGGCCGGGTCTCGGGCCGGACCCGGTGTCGCCCGCCCGGCCGGGCCCGTACCCCCCGGGACGGGTGGCGCGCTGGTTCCCGGCGGGGGCCGCCGTCGTCGCGCTGGGGTTCGCGCACCCGAACGCGCTGTTCGGCGCCGTGGTCGTCGCGGTACCGCCGATCCTGTGGGGCCTCGCGGGCGCGGTGCGCCGCGGGCTGCGCGGCGGCGTGTGGCCCACGGTGCGCGCGGTCGTCGCGGTACCGGTCGTGCTCGCCGCGCTCGGCGGCGTCGCCTGGTTCATGTTCGTCTCCCCCGCCCTCGACGGGATCCGCGGCTACTACTGGGAGCCGGAGGTCTCGGTCACCGACGCCGTGTGGAACGCGGTGCTGCACAACCCCGAGGACAACGCCCCGGCCTGGTCGATCGCGGTCCTCACGGTGGCCGGGGCGGTGTGGGCGCTGCGCCGGGCCCGCACGTCCTGGCTGGTCCCGGCGCACCTGCTCGTCTGCACGCTCTACGTCGTCGGCGCCACCACGTGGTCCTCGGTGTGGACCGGGGTCTGGTACAACGACTCGCCCCGGATCGCCGCGCTCGTCCCGGTGACCGCGGCCCCGCTGGCCGCGCTCGGCCTGGTGGCGCTGTGCTCGCTGGCCCGCAGCCTCGCCTGCCTGGTCCGGGACCGCCTCACCCGGGCCGCGCCCGCCGTCGCCGGGCTGCCCCGGCCCCGGGCCGCGGTGCTCGTCGCGATCGGGGTGATCGCCGTCGTCGTCACCTCGGGCGGGCTCTACCAGCGCTCGCACATCGACTCGCTCGCCGCGATCTACCAGACCCCGGAGGAGGTGCTGGTCGGTCCGGAGCAGGCCCGCTTCCTGCGCGAGGCGGGCGACCTGCTGCCGTCGGACGCGGTGGTGGCGCAGAACCCGTGGGCCGGGACCGCGATGCTGTGGCCGCTCACCGACCGTCAGGTGCTGTTCCCGCACCTCACCGGGGTGTGGTCGCCGGACCAGCGGATCATCGCCGAGCGGCTGCGGGACGCCTCGAACGACCCGGCGGTCTGTGCGGCCGTCGCCGAGACCGGCACCGGCTACGTGATCACGGCGCCGCCCACGTTCTGGCAGCCCGACCCGCTGGCCACGCAGTGGCCGGGGCTCGACGACCTCGCCGACGCCGACGGGTTCGAGCTGCTCGCCCGCGACGGCGACAACGCGTTGTGGCGCATCACCGCCTGCGACGCGGGCCGGGTCGTCGGGTCCTGATCACCCGGTCGGGCACGGGACCGGCGGGGCCGTACGACCGCCGGTAGTCTCCGAGACCGGCCAGCGCCGGGGAATCGGGTCCGGTGGGTCGTCGACGGCTCCGGGTTCGGCGCCGGGAGAGGAGCGCGACCTCGATGGCCGGACCCACCTGGCTGTCCGCGCTGCCCACCGCACTCGTCGCGGTGTTCTGGGTGGTCGGGCCCGGTCTGCTCGTGCTGCGGGCGTGCGGGGTCCGCGGGATCACCGCCGGGGGCCTGTCCCCGCTGGTGTCGACCGCGGTCGTCTCGTCCTCGGCCGTGCTCGCGCCGCTCGTGGGGGTGCGCTGGGGGCCGTGGGTGCCGCTCGGCGTCGCGGTCGTGCTCGCGCTGCTCGGCGGGCTGTTCCGGGCCTTCGTCGCCCGCCGCCCGGCCGGCAGCGCGCTGCACCGGGGCTGGCGGACGGCGCTGCGGTCGTGGACCCCGGGCCGGCGGATCCGGGCCTCGCTGGCCCGCGTCCGCGCCCCGAGGGGCCGGTTCGCGAAGCGCCCCGAACCGATGACGACCGCGATGCCCCAGGTGTGGCGGACCTCCGCCCAGCGCGCGGGCACCGACGGCCGCCGGGCCGGGGTGGCCGCCGCGGCCGGTGTCGTCGTCGCCGCCGGGCTGGCGTGGTGGACGGTGGTGCTGGGGTTCGGCCCGGTGGACGCCCTGTCCTCGACCTACGACGGCGTCTTCCACTACAACGCCGTCGCCCACATCCTGCAGTCCGGCGACGCGTCGTCGCTGACGCTGGGGTCGCTGACGAACCCGTCGTCGGCGGTGGCGCTGTACCCGGCGGGCTGGCACGACCTCGTGTCGCTGGTCGCGATGCTGTCCGGCAGCGGGGTCCCGGTCGCCACCAATCTGACGGCCTGGGTCGTGGCGGGGGTGGTGTTCCCGCTGTCCGTGGCGGCGCTGAGCCGCCAGGTCATGGGCCCGTCGCCCGGTGCCGCCCTGGTCGCGCCGGTGCTGGCCACCGGGTTCACCGCCCTGCCGTGGGCGCTCATGTCGTTCGGGGTGCTGTGGCCGAACCTGCTCGGGGTGGCACTGCTGCCCGGGTACCTGACGTTGCTGCTGGCCGTCGTCGGGGTGGCCGAGCGCAGCGTGATCGGCGCGGGCGGTGCGGCGGCCACCCTGGTCCTGACCCTGCCCGCGCTCGGCCTCGCCCACCCGAACGCGCTGTTCAGCCTCGCGGTGCTCGGCCTGTTCCCGGTGCTGTGGGGCATCGGCGTGCTGGCCCGGCGACGGCTGCTCACCCGCCGGTTCTGGCAGCCGGTGCTGGCCACGGTCGGCGTCGCCGGGATCGTCGCCGCCGTCCTGTGGTTCATGACGGCCTCACCGCTGACCGCCGGCGTGCGCAGCTTCGACTGGCCCGCGATCACCGACGTGCCGACGGCGATCGGTCAGGTGCTGTTCAACTCCTCCAACGGCCGTCCCGACCTCGTCGTGCTGTCGGTGCTGGTCGTGATCGGCGCGGTGGCCGCGCTGCGGCACGTCGCGACGTCGTGGCTGGTTCCCGCGCACGTCGCCTCCGGCGCGCTGTACGTGCTGGCCGCGGCCGACGACGGCACGACCTCCGCCGCCCTCACCGGTGCCTGGTACAACGACTCCTACCGGCTGGCGGCGATGGTGCCCGTCACCGGGGCCGTGCTGGCCGTGGTCGGGCTGTGCGCCGTCGCGTCGGTCCTGCGCCACGTGCTGCTGCGGATCCCGCCCACCGCGGCGCCGGCCCGTCGGCGGGTGGTCGCGCCCGCGCTCGCGGCGGTGCTGCTCGCGGTGGTCGTCGCCACGACCGGCGGGATGTCGGTGGCGACGCACGCCGACGTCCTGGCCGGGCCGTACCAGCGGCCGTCGGACGCCATCCTCGAACCGGGGCAGCGCGAGTTCCTCGACGAGGTCGGGCGGATCGTCGGCCCCGACGACGTCGTGGCCGCGGACCCGTTCACCGGCAACTCCCTGCTGTTCCCGCTCACCGGGCGCCGGGTGCTGTTCCCGCACCTGATCGGGAACTGGACCCCGGAGCAGATCCTGCTGGCCACCCGGTTCCGCGACGTCGGGACCGACCCGACGATCTGCACGGCGGCCGCCGACCTCGGCGTCGACTGGCTCCTGACGGGGCCGATCACGTTCTGGCCGAGCCACGGGGGCGCCCGCTGGTACCCGGGGCTGCACGACATCGCGCCGGTGCCCGGGTTCGAGCTCGTCGCGACGGGCGGGGGCCAGGAGCTGTGGCGGCTCACCGCCTGCGCCCCGGGCGCGCCGGCGACCCCCGGGGCGCAGGCGTTCGCCCCGCCCGGTCCGGACGGTGCGCCCCCGTCCCCGTACGGTGGGTGACCCCCCGACGCCCTCGACGGAGACCACGTGACCGACCTCCCCGAGTACGAACGCTCCCTGCGCATGGTGGAGCGGCGGACGCTCGCCACCGGGTTCGCCCGGCAGATCGCGATCACCACCGAACCCTTCCTCGACCTGCCGTTCCGTGACGCACGGGTGGTCGATCTCGGCTGCGGCTACGGCTACACCGCACTGGAGCTCGCAGGTCTGTGCCGGGAGGTCGTCGGCATCGAGCCGAACGGTGCGCTGGCCGCCGAGGCGACCCGGCTGGCCGCCGAGGGCGGGGCCGACAACTTCACGTTACGTGTCCAGGGCATCGGCGAGTTCGGGCACGGCGACGACGCCGGCTCCTTCGACGTCGCCGTGCTCGACAACGTCCTGGAGCACCTCGACGACCAGCCCGACGCGCTGGAGCGGATCGCGTCCTGCCTGCGGCCCGGCGGCGTCGCCTACATCCTGGTGCCGAACCGGTGGTGGCCGATCGAGGCGCACTACGCGCTGCCGTTCCTGGCGTGGCTGCCGCTGCCGCTCGCGACCCGCTACCTGCGCTGGTCCGGGCGCGGCAGCGACTACACCGACGCCAGCTACGCCCCCAGCTACCTGCGGATGCGCCGGCTCCTCGCGCGCCGCCCCGACCTCGACGCCCGGTTCACCGTGCCCGGCGACGTCAGCCTGGCCGAGGGCGGCGGGTCGCGGCTGTACTCGCTGGGCGTCTCGGCGCTGCGCCGCTTCCCGGCGTTGTGGGCGATCTCGAAGGCGTTCCTCGTCGTCGCTGTGAAGAAGCAGCCCTGATCGTGGCGCGACGGCTCCTCGCCGCGGCCGACCTGGTCGTCGGCCCGGTCGTCGCCGTCGGGGTCGTCGCCGCGGGGCTGCTGCTCGCGGACCGGATCACGGTCCCGGCCGGGTCGAACGTCGGGCTGGCCCTCACCGCGACCGGTGGTGCGCTCGTCGCCGCGGTGCTGGCCGCCGCCGCGTGGAGCCGGTCGCCGCTCGTCGCCGCGCCGCTGTCGTGGGTGGGGCTGGCGGCCCTGCCCGCGCTGCCGCTCACGCTGTTCCTGGCGAACACCCCGCACTACCTGTTCGGGGTCGGCGGGGACCAGCAGTTCCGGGTCGCGTTCCTGACCCGGTTCGCGGACTCGGCGCGCCTCGCGGACTTCGCCTACGCCGACATGCCGCCGTACTACCCGGCCGCGTGGTTCTGGCTCGGCGGGCGGGCCGCGGCGCTGCTGGGTGTCGACGCCTGGGCGTTCCACAAGCCGTTCTCGATCGCGACGCTGGCGGTCACCGCCGTCCTGACCTACGCCCTGTGGGCACTGGTGACGTCCCGCCCGCGGGCGGTCGGGGCAGCCGTGGCGACCACCCTCGCCGGCTTCGTGACACTCGCCGCGTACTCGCCGTACTCCTGGCTGACCGCGGCGCTCGTCCCGCCGCTGGCCGTGCTCGGGCTGCGGCTGGTGCGCCGGAACGGCGGCTCGTGGGTCCGGACGGCGCTGCTCGTCGGTCTCGTCCTCGGGCTGGCCGCGGTCACCCACACCCAGATCCTGGTGTTCGCCGGGTTCGTGCTCACGGTGCTGGCCGTCGACGGCCTGGTGACGCGGACGACCCGGCCCGGGACGCTCGCCGTGACGATCGTCGTGGTCGTCGCCGCGGCACTGCCGACGGCCCTGGTGCACTGGTTGCCGTACCTGCTGGCCTCGGCCGGGCAGCCCACCTACAGCGCGGGCCAGCACTTCCTCGCCGAGGCGGGGTCGCGCTGGCCGCTGCCGATGCTGGAGGCGACCCCGGTCGGGGCGCTGTGCCTGCTGGGCACGGTGTGGATCGTGGCACGGTTCCGCACGGACCCGGTCGCGCGGGCGCTGGGCGTCACCGCTGCCTGCGGCTACGCCTGGTACCTGCTGTCGACGGCGGCGCTGGCGTTCGGCAGCACGCTGCTGGCGTTCCGCATCCAGCCGATCCTCACCGCGGCACTGGCCTGTGGTGCGGTCTGGGCGGTCGCCTCACTGGCCGGCGTCCTGCGCGACCGGGGCGTCCGTGCCGGGACCTGCGCGGCCGTGGCGACGGCGCTGGCCGCGGCGGTCGTCGTCGGGCAGGTGCAGTCCGTCCCGCAGGACTACGGGTGGACCGGGACGGCCCAGGACTACCGGCCCGACGGGACGCGGCCCGACGGCTCGCGGGACCCGGCGGACGCGAACGCCTGGCTCGGGGACCTGCGCAGCACGATCGACGGTCTGACCGGCCGTCCGCCGCGGGAGGTCGTCGTCGCGAGCGCGAACGCGACCCTGCTCAGCTACGTGCCGTACTTCGCGTTCCAGGCGTCGCAGCCGCAGTACGCGAACCCGCTCGCGGACTACCCGGCCCGCACCGACGAGGCCCGCCGCTGGGCGGCCGCGGCCGACCCGGGCCGGCTGCTCGACGCGCTGGACCGGGCCCCGGAGCGGGCACCGTCGGTGTTCGTGCTGGACCGGGCCGCGGACGGGACCCTGCGGCTGCCGCTGTCGCAGGACCGGTTCCCCGACCCGCGCCAGGGCGCCGAGCCCGCGGTGTTCGCCCCGCAGCTGTTCGACGACCCGGCCTGGCAGCGACGCGACGTCGGCCCCTACGCGGTGCTGGTCCGGGCCGGGGTGCCCCCGGTGCCCTGACGGCTCAGACCTCGACGACGGTGATCACGTTGCCGTCCGGGTCGCGGAGCATGAACAGTCGCGGCGCGCCGGGGGTGTCCTCGGTGGGCAGCGGCTCCATGTCCGCGACGAGCTCGGCCAGCCGGGCGTGCTCGGCGGCCAGGTCCGGGGTCTCGACACCGATGGCGCTGCCACCGGGCTCGTCGAACATCGGCGGGTTGAGCGCGAGCCGCGCGGTCGAGCCGGGCGGGGCGACCTCCAGCCAGCGGTACTCGTCGTTCTCGCCGAACCGGGTGTCGCCGCGGACCTCGAACCCGAGCACACGGGTGTAGAAGTCCAGGGCGGCGTCCTGGTCGGCGACGGTGAACATGACGACGCCGATGTTGTTCAGGGTGGTGGGGCGCTGCGTGGGTGTGCTCATGCCCGGTACGACCGCGGCGCGGGACGGAACTCATCGGTGCAGGCCACGACCCACGTCCGCGCGTGACTGTGACCGATTCGGGCCACGGCCCGACGCGGTTCGCGGAACACTGGCGGCCATGCTGCGCGCGCGCCGACAGGCTGCGGACCGCGGCCAGGACACGGGCCGGCTCTCCCCGGACCGCAGGATCCTCCTGGCCGCTGCCCTCGCGTCCCTGGCCGTCGGGGTGTGGGCGTGCTGGTCGGTGACCGTCGACGACGCCTACATCACCTACCGGTACAGCGCGAACCTCGCGCACGGGTTCGGGCCGGTCTGGAACCCGGGCCGGACTCCGGTGGAGGGTTTCACCAACTTCGCGTGGATGGTGTGGCACGCGCCGTGGGTGTGGCTCGGTGTACCGCTGCCGGTGGTGTCGAAGCTGACCGCCGCCGCCTGTGCGGCGGCGATCGTGTGGGTGCTCGTCACCGAGCCTCGCACCCGCAGCGGCGCCGTGGTGGCCGCGGGGAGCTTCGTGCTGTTCCTCCCGACCTGGGTCCACGTCGACGCCGGGCTGGAGACCGCACCCTTCGCGCTGGTCGTGCTGCGGGCCGTCGTCCTCGCCGCGCGGCTGCTGCGCGACCCGGACGTCGTGGTCAGTTCCTGGGAGATGCCGGCGTTGCTGCTGCTCGCGGGAACCCTCCGCCCCGACGGAGTCCTCGGCGTGGGCCCCGCGCTGCTGGTGTGGCTGTGGCTGCGCCGTTCCCGGAGGTCGACCTGGCTGTGGACCGCGGGGGGCGGCGCACTGGGCGCCGGCTACGTGGCCGCGCGATGGGCTTACTACGGCCATCCGCTGCCGAACACCTTCTACGTGAAGGTCGGGGTGGAGGCCACGACCGACGGCCGGTGGATCGAGCTGACAGCCGCGACCCTGCTGCCGTTGCTCGCGTTCGCAGTCGCCGCGTTGTTCCGGTCGCGCACCGCGGGCCCGGCCGCGCTGGTGCTGGCGAGCTGCACCGCGCTGTGGATCATCCCGGCCCTGTCCGCACCGGCGATGGACTACCTGTCCCGGTTCGCCTGGCACGGGTTCCCGCTGGTGTGCCTGGCCGCGGCGTGGGCGCTGGACACGGTCGACCTGCGCCGGGTCGCAGCCGGAGCGGCGGTGGTCGCCGTCGGTTGGACGACGGTTGCAGGCCTCCTCGCACCGGACGGCCCCAGCATGGTCAACTACGGGGACGACCTCCGGCGCGCGCACATCGCCGTCGGTCTCGCCCTGGCCGACACCGACCTGCCGGCAGACCGACGGACCGTCGCGGTGTCCGATGCCGGGGCCATCCCGTACTTCTCCGGATGGACCGCCACCGACTACATCGGCCTCAACGACGGACGGATCGCGCACGGCGCCGACCCGACCGGGGTCCTGCAGGCCGACGACCCGTCCGTGGTGGTCGTCACCAGTTCCTCGCCCAGGCCGCCGGCCGCGTCGTGGCGGACGGATCTGACTCCGGTCCTCGCCGGCCGCGAGCTCGTCGGCGTCGCGCAGATGCGCCCGGAATACTTCCAGCTCGTGTTCGCGACGCCGGACGTCGCCCCGCAGGTCCGGACGGCGCTGGACCGGCGCCTCGCCGAGGGCCGCGCGGTCACCGACGCCCGGCTCGACCCCGGCTACTCCCGCTGGCTGGAGCGGGTCCTCGGGCTCAGCTGAGGCCGAGGGCGTGCCCGGCCAGGGCGCGCAGCGCGGCTGCGTCGCGACGCAGCACCGAGCCGGGCAGCTGGACGGCGGCGTTGAGCCGCGACGACACGTGCGCCCGGGCGGCGCGGGCGGCCCGGGGCAGCCCCCGGGCGTCCATCCGGTCCGCCTCCGCCGCGAAGTAGCGGCGCTCCTCGGCGAACCGGTTCCCGGCGACCGCGCCCGACCCCGAGTCGCTGGAGCGGTGGCGCCGGTAGCGGAAGCAGACGTGATCGTCGACGACCATCGTGCCGCCGTCGGCGATCACCGCGACCGGCAGCGCCAGGTCGAACACGTCCGCGGACTCCGGCATCGCGACCCGCGCCACCGCGTCGGTCCGCCAGCACAGCGACGGGTTGTACAGCCAGTTCCCCCGCAGCAGGCTCACCAGCAGGTCCTCGCCACCGACCGGGCGCGGGCCCGACCCGGACGGTGCGAGCAGCGCCTTGACCCGGTCGGCGAGCGGGCGGACCGGGCGGTCGTCGGCGTCCATCACCGCGACGCCCGGCTGCACCACCGCGGCGTCCGGCCAGCGCTCGTGCAGCGCGAGGACGGTGTCGAGGTAGTCGGGCTCCATGAGGTCGTCGGCGCCCATCATCACGAAGTACGGCAGCTCGACCGCCTCGATGCAGTACCGGTTGTTCGGCTGCGCGCCAAGCCGCTCGGGGTTGCGGCGGTACCGGATCCGGTCGTCGCCCAGGCCCGCGAACCAGGGGCCGATCGTGTCGTCGGGGTAGCCGTCGTCGACGACGGTGAGCCGCCAGTCGGTACGGCGCTGGTCCTGGACGCTGCGGACCGCACGGCGCAGGAGCTCCGGGTCGCCGTAGAAGGGGAGCATCACGTCGACGGGCACGCACCCGACGGTAGCGAGGCGCCCCCTGGCTAGGATCACCCGGCCTCACCAGCGACGACCCGGAGCACGGCGATGGACATCCAGAACCACTACTACGGCCACTCGGCCGTCCTCGCCGCCTACGCCGGACTGTCCCGGCCCCGGCACATCGCCGGTCTGCTGCAGCACGGCTGGACCGCGGTCTCGCCCGTCGCCGCGCACTTCGCGGACTTCCCGAAGGTCGGCACCGACCCCCGGCAGCGACGTCTGCTGGTGTGGTCGCACGGCTGCCGCGGCTGGTCCCCCGCGGACGAGGACCGCACGACCACCCCGGTCGGCGCCCCGGTGCTCTACCTGGAGGCGCTGCTGCGCGCGCAGGGGTGGACGCCGTCGGAGCGGCTCGGGCCGGTGTTCGTCCCGTTCCACGGCACCCGGCTGGTCCGGGTGACCGGCGCGCACGCCGACCTGGCCCGTCAGGTCGCGAAGGTCGACGGCCCGTCGACGGTGTGCCTGCACCACGAGGACATGACCGACCCGGAGATCACCACGGCCTGGCGCGACGCCGGGCACACGCTGGTCACCGCCGGTCGGCGCGACGACCCGCACTTCCTGCTGCGGATCATGCACCTGGTCGGGAACGCGAGCCGGGTCTCGTCGAACCGGCTGTCGACGGCCGTGCTGTACGCGGCCGCCGTCGGCACCCCGGCCGCGGTGTGGGGGGACCCGCTGACGTTCGGGGCCCAGTCGTCGTCGGCGGTGGACGAGCTGCGCGCGACCTGGCCGGAGTTCCACACGGTCGATCCCACCGACGGGGCCCGCCCGGAGACCGGCGCCGCGGAGGCCGACGCCGCCGCGACCGCGCTGGCCCGCCGTGAGCTCGGCGCCGAGCACCTGCTCGACCCCGCTGCGCTGCGCTCCGTGCTCGGCTGGGGCCGCACCCCGGGCGTCGGGCCGGGTCTGCAGTACTACGCGGCGTCGCCGCTGGCGAAGGCCGCGATGGTGCTGGGGCTGACGAAGCGTTCCGAGGCCAGCACGCAGGCCATGTCGGCCGGCAGCTCGAACCCGCTGCTGTGGCTTCGTCACCCGCTGGCCGCGCTGCCGAAGCCGTTGCCGCGCGGTCTGCCCACGCCGGTCACGACCGAGGAGCCCCTCGACGCCTGACCACGCCGGTCAGGCCGGCCGGAAGATCCGGCGCACCAGCACCAGCAGCGCCACCCCGAGCAGCGCGGCCAGCACGAACCGCACCGACAGCCACAGGACGCCCTCGGACGGCAGCAGCACGCCGGCCCCGCACACGACGACGCCGACGGCCAGCGGCCCGGCCAGCACCGCCTCCCGCCAGCGGGTCGGCGACACCCTGCGACGCAGCAGCGACGTCCCGGCCGCCAGGGCCAGGTAGATCAGCGGGAACCCGGCGGCGACGGCGGTCAGCGACCCGGTCCGGGCGAGCAGCACCGCCGCGACCACCCCGAGCACCAGGCTGACCGGGCTCGCGAAGGCCAGCCCGCCGCTGCGCCCGGACGCGAACACCAGGTGCACGTTGGCCAGGTAGACGACGCTGACCACGGCGCCGAGCGTCGCGACCGCGGTGACCGGCACCAGCTGCTCGGGGGCGAACGAGGCCGGGGCGAGGATGCGCAGCAGGAACGGCGCGAGCAGCGCGACCCCACCGGCCAGGGCGGCGGTGACGACGCCGACGTCGCGGGCGGTGCGTTCCAGGGCGGCGCCGCGGGCCTCGGGCGGCGTCCGGTAGATCACCGGCGCCCAGGCGTTGTTCAACGCCGAGACGATCATGGCGGGGGCGGAGCCGAGCAGCAGCGCGATCTGCATGCGGCCGCCGTCGGCGATCCCGAAGTACCGGTTCACGATCAGCACGAGCGCGTTCTGCACCAGTAGCAGCGCGACCAGGTGCGGGACGGCGGGCAGCCCGATCCGCAGCGCCCGGCCGAAGTCGCCGCGTGCCGTCCGGGGGCGGCCGCCGCGCAGCGCAAGCACGAGCCCGGTCACCGCGGCGGCGAGGTAGCCGAGCAGCAGGCCGAACAGGTAGTCGTCGGCGTCGCTCGCCCGCCAGGCGACGAGCGCGAGCCCGGCGAGCGGGCCGCCGAGCGTCGCCACCCCGGACATGACCACGAACGGCACCGGCCGGTCCTGCACACGCAGGAACGCCTGGGCGTTGAGCACCACGACGAAACCGGCCGCGGCCAGCCCGGCGAAGACCAGCCCGGCCCGCCAGGGCACCGACAGCACCGGTCCGCTCCACCACGGCCCGGCCAGCACCGCGAGCACGACCACGACCAGCGACAATGCGCTGCCCTGCAGCACCAGCGCCCGCGCGCCGTCGGCGCCGGAGCTCTCCAGGATCCCGTGCCGGGTGATCGACGACGCCAGGCCGAACCCGACGACCATCGCGCCGACCTGCACCAGGATCAGCCCGACCGCGACGACGCCGTACTCGGCGTCGCCCAGCAGCCGGGTGACGAACGGCGTGACGACGACGTTCGCCAGGATCGGGGCGACGCTGCCCAGGGTGTAGAGCGAGCCGCGCCCGAGTACCTCCCGGCTGGCGTCCACGCTCACGTCTCCCTCACGCGGAGTGCCCGAAGAACTCCCGGACCAGGGCGGAGACCCGGTCCACGTCGGTGTCGGTGAGATCGGGGAACAGCGGCAGCGAGAGCTGCTGCGAGTAGTACTCCTCGGCGTTCGGGCACAGGCCGCGGCGGTAGCCGAGGTCGGCGAACACCGGGTGCCAGTAGGCGGGGATGTAGTTGACCTGCACCCCGATGCCCCGCTCGCGCAGGTGGTCGAACAGCGCGCGGCGGCGGCCGTCGAGCACGCGCAGCGGGTAGAGGTGCCAGGCGGGCTCGGCGCCGTCGCGGCGGACCGGGGTGCGGACCTCGGGCACGTCGGCGAGCGCGGCGTCGTAGCGGGCGTGGATCTCCCTGCGCCGCGCGGTGAACGCGGCCAGCCGCGTGAGCTGCGACGACCCGAGTGCGGCGAGCAGGTCGGGCAGCCGGTAGTTCAGCCCGAACGCGTGCACCTCCTGGTGCCACGGCCCCTCGTCGGGGAAACGCTGCGCGTCCCGGTCGCGGACGAGGCCGTGGTTGCGGAACGACCGGGCGCCCGCGACGAGGTCCGAGCTCGGGGACACGACCGCGCCGCCCTCCGCGGTGGTGAGGTTCTTGGTGGGGAAGAAGCTCAGCGTCGTCAGGTCGGCCAGGTCACCGACCGGGCGCCCGTGCCAGGTGCCGCCCACGGAGTGCGCGGCGTCCTCCAGCAGCAGGGCCCCTGCCTCGTGTGCCAGCGACCGCAGCGGTTCCGCGTCGATCGGGTGGCCCGCGTAGTCGACCCCGGCCACGACGGTGGTGTCCGGGGTGAGCGCGGCCTTCGCCGCGTCCGGGTCGAGGTTGCCGGTGTCGGGGCTGACGTCGGCGAAAACGACGTTCGCGCCGAGCAGCGCCGCGGCGCTCGCCGTCGCCACGAACGTCAGCGGGGCGACCACGACGTCCTGGCCGGGGCCGACCCCGGCCGCGGCGTAGGCGACGTGCAGCGCCGCGGTCCCGCTGGTCACGGCCACCGCGGGGTTCCCGCAGACCGCGGCGAGGTCGTCCTCGAACCGGGTCACGGCCGGGCCGGTGGTCAACCAGTCGGTCCCGAGGACCGCCGTGACCGCCTCGACGTCGGACGACGAGATCGACTGCCGGCCGTAGGGGAGCATCAGTCGAGCGCCTCGACCATCGCGCGCAGCTGCTCGGGCGAGAGCCACAGGTCGTTGGTGTCCGACCGGTACGCCTGCCCGTCCGGGACCGGCTCCCCGTCGGCCGGTGAGGTGTAGCCCCAGCCGGCGATGTAGGGCTCGACGACGTAGCGGTCGGCCAGCTTGAGGGTCCGTCGCGAGTCGTCGGCGGCGATCATCTCCTCGTGCAACTTCTCCCCCGGCCGGATCCCGATCTCGTGGGTCGCGGCGCCGGGGGCGATGGCCTCGGCGAGGTCGGTCATCCGCATCGACGGGATCCGCGGCACGTACAGCTCGCCACCCTGCATCGCGTCGAAGGAGTCGATGACGAACTGCACCGCGTCCGGCAGGGTGATCCAGAACCGGGTCATCCGCTTGTCGGTGATCGGCAGCGACTGCCCGTCCGCGGCGAGCTTCTTGAACAGCGGCACCACCGAGCCGCGGCTGCCGAGCACGTTGCCGTAGCGGACCACGGCGAACCGGGTCTCGTAGGCGGCGGCGTAGTGGTTCGCGCTCACGAACAGCCGGTCGGCGCACAGCTTGGTCGCGCCGTAGAGGTTGATCGGGCTCGACGCCTTGTCCGTCGACAGCGCGACGACCTTCTTCACCCCGGCGTCGATCGCGGCCTCGACGACGTTCTGCGAGCCCTCGACGTTGGTCCGGATGAACTCGAACGGGTTGTACTCGGCGGTGTCCACCTGCTTGAGCGCGGCCGCGTGCACCACGTAGTCGACGCCGTGCATCGCGCGGCGCAGGCGCGGCTGGTCCCGGACGTCACCGAGGAACCAGCGCAGCCGCGGGTCGTTCTCGAACAGCGAGCGGCACTCGTACTGCTTCAGCTCGTCACGCGAGAGGATCACCAGCCGCCGCGGCTCGTAGCGGTCGAGCAGGGTGCGGACGAAGGCCTTCCCGAAGGACCCCGTCCCGCCCGTGACCAGGACCGACGAGCCCTTGAGTACCGACATCACGCCTCCAGATCTGCGGAATTTCTTCCGCCCGGCATGATGGCACGCGCTCAACCGGACGAATCGAAGCAGGTACGGGTGCGGGTCAACGCGGTCATCCAGGCGCGGACGGGGTCGACGCGGCTCCCGGGCAAGGTGCTCACCGATCTCGGCGGCACACCGGTGCTCGACCGGGTGGTCGCGGCCGCCCGTGCCGCCGAGGGCGTCGACCGCGTGGTCGTCGCGACCTCGACCGCCGCGGGCGACGACGCCGTGGCCGAGCGGGCCGCGGCGCTCGGCGCCCCGGTGGTGCGCGGCTCCGAGGACGACGTGCTCGCCCGTTTCGTCCAGGCCGCCGACGAGCACCCCTGCGACGCCGTGGTGCGCCTGACCGCGGACTGCCCGCTGCTCGACCCGGCGCTGGTGTCGCTGGTCGCCGCGACCTGGCGGGACGCCCCGGACCACGACTACGTCGCGACCACCCTGGTGCGCACCCTGCCCCGTGGCCTCGACGTCGAGCTGGCGCGCACCGGTGCGCTGCGCGAGCTGGCCGGCACCGCGACCGGCTACGACCGGATCCACGTGACGTCGGGCCTCTACGGCGCCCCGGAGCGGTTCCGCTGCCTCGGGCTCGTCGTCGCCCCGGCGGCCGACGACCTGCGCGTCACCCTCGACACCGCCGACGACCTGCACGCCCTGCAGGGCCTGGTGGAGGCACTGGGCGGCCGGAGCGACTGGCGGTCGGTGGTGGCGGTGCTGCGGTCACGACCCGACCTGGTGGAGCGCAACGCGCACGTCCGCCAGAAGTCCCTCGCCGAGGGCTGACCGTGCGTCTGCTGCTGCGTTGCGACGCCGGACCGTCGACGGGGGTGGGGCACGCCGTCCGATGTGCCGCGGTCGCCGAGGCCGCGGTGCTGTCCGGGCACGAGGTGTCCTGGTCGGGACGGCTCGACGGGCTGGACTGGCTGTGGTCCGGGCTGGTCCGGGAGCCCGGACCCGTGCTGCCCCCGGCCGACACCGCCGGCGGACTCGCGGCACTGGCCCGTGAGCACCGGATCGACGCCGTGCACGTCGACCACTACCTGCTCGGCGACGACCTGCGGCCGGCCCTGCACGACGCCGGGGTCGTGCTGTCCACGGTGGAGGACTTCGCGACCGGCCGGCGTCCCGGCGACGTCGTGGTCGACCCCAACATGGGCGCCGGCGACCACCCCCGCCCCGACGACGGCTCCCCCGTCCTGCTCCGCGGCCCCGGCTACGCCCCGCTGCGGCTGGCGGCCCGCCGTGCCCGCACCCGGCGGGCCCTGCGCACCGCCGACGCCCCCGGCACTGGGCCGCCCCGCGTGCTGGTCGTCATGGGCGGAACCGACGCCGCCGGGCTGCTGCCCCGGGTGGTCACCGCCCTCGCCGCCGCGGACGCCCCCGCCGCGGTCGACGTCGTCGTCCCCGGTGGCCGGCCCCTCGACCTGCCCGCCGGCGGGCCCGCCACGTTCCGCGCCGTCCCGCCGCTGTCCGACCTGCCCGCCGCGATGGCCGAGGCCGACCTCGTCGTCAGCGCGGCCGGGACGACGGTGTGGGAGCTGTGCTGCGTGGGCGTCCCGATGGCGCTGGTCCGGGCCGCGGACAACCAGACCGAGGGCTACCGCACCGTCGTCGACGCCGGTGCCGCCGCCGGGCTGGGCGGGCCCGGGGACCTCGCCGACCCGGCCGGAGCCGCGACCGTGTTGCGCGCCCTGCTGACCGGCCCGGACGCCCGCGCCGCGCTCGCCGGCCGGGCCGCGACCGTCGTCGACGGCCAGGGCGCGGGCCGGGTCGTGGACGCCCTGGCCACCGCGGTGGGCACGTCCTCCGGCCGGGAGGCACGCGTCGCCGCCGAGGAGCGGGTGCTCGCCGGGGTGCTCCGCGCCCGCCCCGCCCGGGCGGGCGACGCCGAGCTGCTCCTGGCCTGGCGCAACGACCCCGGCACCCGGCGCTGGTCGCGCAGCCACGACGAGGTCGACCTCGCGACGCACCGCCGCTGGCTCGCCGGGTCGCTGGACCGCGACGACCGGCTGCTCCTGGTCGTCGACGACGCCCGCGGCCCGGTCGGCACCGTCCGCTGGGACCGCGCGGACGCCGCCTGGGAGGTGTCGATCACGGTCGCGCCGAAGCGCCGTGGGGAGGGTCTCGCCGGGCCGCTGCTGCGGGCCGGGGAGGACGCGCTGCGCGCCCGCACCGGCGCCGGGACCCCGGTGACCGCCGTCGTGCACACCGGCAACGACGCCTCGGCCCGGCTGTTCGCCCGGGCGGGCTACGGCGACCCCACCGGACCCGACGCGGACGGCTTCCGGACCCTGCACCGCGTGCTGTGACCGGGTCGGGTGTCGTGACGCAACCCGCACGGCACCCCTCCGGCACACCGATGTGACCTACCCTTCGCGCGTGTCCGGATCCCGTCCCGCGCTCCCCGCGGCCGACCTCGCCCGCGTGGTCGTGTTCGCCGCGTTCATCGCCGTCCTCGGGCTGTTCCCCGGCTTCGCCGGAGTGGCCGGGGTCCCGATCGTCCTGCAGAACGTCGGCCCGATCCTGGCCGGTGTGATCCTCGGGTGGCGGCTCGGCACGGCCTCGGTCGCGCTGCTGCTGGTGCTCACCGCGGTCGGGCTGCCGCTGCTGTCCGGCGGCCGCAACGGCGCCGCGTTCTTCGGCCCCAGCGGCGGGTTCCTCGTCGGCTGGCTGCTGTCCGCGCTGGTCGCGGGCCTGGTCGTGGCACGGTTCCGGTCGCGGTCGCTGCCCGTGCTGCTGCTCGCCTGTCTGGCCGGGCTGCTCGCCGACTACGTGATCGGCATGCCGTGGCTGGGCGTCTACATCGGCGATGTCACCGGCGGGATCGTGCAGTCCCTGGTCTTCGTGCCCGGTGACCTGATCAAGATCGTGCTGGCCGCGCTGATCGCGTCGCTGGTGCACCGGGCCCTGCCGGACCTGCTGCCGGTCCGCTCCGCGTCGTCCGAGCCCCGGGTCCGGTGAGCGGGGCGGAACGCGAGACCGCCGACGACGCGGCCGCGCCCGTCGTCCCCGCCCCCTGGCTCCCCCGCGGTCTCGCCGACGCCGTCGCCGCGGCCGGGGAGCGCCTCGCCCGGCTCGGGGTGCGGGCCGGGGAACGCGTCGTGCTCGACACCCCCACCCGGGCCCGCTGGGCGGTGCTGCCCTACCTGCTCGCCGCGGACCGGCTGGGCGCGGCGTCGCTGCTGGCCGACGCCGGCTGGACCGGCCGCGAACGCGACGCGGTGCTCGCCGACACCGCGCCGCACCACGTCGTCGGCACCGACGGCCGGGCCGCGACCGCCGACGGCGGAGCGCGGACGCCCGGGCTGTTCCTGCTCCCGACGACCTCGGGCAGCACCGGTGTCCCCACCGTGCTAGCCCGTGACCGGCGCTCCTGGCGGATCGGGTTCGACATCCTCGGTGCGCTGCCCGGACCGGTCCTCGTGCCGGGGCCGCCGTCCTCGACGCTGTACCTGTTCGGGGCGCTGCACGCGCTGCACCACGGTCTGGGCCTGGTCACCCGCGGCCGGCTCGACCCGACCGACCTGCCCGACGGCGGCTCGGTCCACCTCGTCCCCGCCCAGCTCAGCGCCCTGCTCGACGAGCGGGAGCGCCGCCCGGGCGGCCCCGCGCCACGGGTCGTGGTGTGCGGTGGCGCGCACGTCGCGCCGGGGATGCGGGAGCGGGTCGCGCGGCTGCTGCCCGGCACCACGCTGCTCGAGTACTACGGCTCGGCCGAGCACTCGCTGATCGCCACCCGCCGCGACGACGGCCCGCTGCGCCCGGTCGAGGACGTGCACCTCACCGTGCGCGACGACGTGCTGTGGGTGGACAGCCCGCAGTCGGTGCACGGCCGGTTCATCCGTGGCGCACTCCTCCCGGCCGGCCCCGGTCCGACGACCGTCGGCGACCGCGCCGAGCTCACCGACGACGGCGGCCTGACCGTCCTCGGCCGCGCCGCCACCACCATCTCCTCCGGCGGCACGCTGGTCGCCGCCGAGGAGGTCGAGCAGGTGCTGCGCGGCGTCGCGGGCGTCGGGGACGTCGTCGTCGCCGGGACCCCGCACGCGTCGCTGGGGATGGTGGTCACGGCGGTCGTCGAGGCCCGCGACGGTGTCCCGGACCGGCGGGCGCTGCGCGCCGCGGCGCGGGCCGGGCTGTCCCCGGCGAAGCGGCCGCGCCGCTGGCTGGTCACCCGGGCGTTGCCGCGGCTGGGCTCGGGCAAGCCCGCCCGCGCCGCCGTGGACGCCGCACTGCGCGACGGGACCCTCGACGCCGTCCCGCTCGGAGGGCCCGAGTGACCGGCCCCGGCGGCGACACCACGGCCGACACCCCGGTCGTCGTCGCCGCGCGGCGCACCCCGATCGGCACCGCGGGGGGCGCGCTGCGCGCGGTGACCGTCGACGCGCTCGCCGCGCCCGTCCTCGCCGCGCTGGCCGGGACCCTCGGCGGCCCGGTCGACGACGTGCTGCTCGGCAACGTCTTCGGCCCCGGCGGCAACCCGGCCCGGGTCGCGGCGCTCGCCGCCGGGCTCGGCGACGACGTGCCCGGCATGACCGTGGACCGGCAGTGCGCGAGCGGGCTGGCCGCGATCCTCACCGCCGCCGTGGGCATCCGTGCCGGGGACGGCACCGGCTACCTCGCCGGGGGCGCCGAGTCGCCGTCGACCGCGCCTGCGCGGACCTGGGCCGACGGCACCGTCTACACCCGCGCGCCGTTCGCCCCGGCCGGTCACCCGGACCCGGACATGGGGCCCGCCGCCGACGACGTCGCCACCCGGGCGGGCCTCTCCCGGGCGCGGCTCGACGCGTTCGCCGCCCGCAGCCACGCCCGCGCCGTCGACGCGCAGCGCTCCGGCCGCTTCGGCGACGAGCTGGTCCCGGTCGGTGCCGTGCTCACCGACGAGCGTCCCCGCGACCGCTTCACCCCCGAGCGGCTCGCCCGGTTCCGGCCCGCGTTCACCCCGGGTGGCGTGCACACCGCCGCGAACTCCTGCGGGGTGAACGACGGGGCCGCCGCCGTCGCGCTGGTGCCGGAGTGGCGACGCCGGGAGCTGGGCGTGCCCGGCCTCGCGCTGGTCTCGGCCGCCACCCGGGGCTGCTCCCCGGCCGACCTCGGTCTCGGCGCCGTCCCCGCCCTCGCCGCGCTCCGCGACCGGCCGAAGTCCCCGGACGCCGTCGAGTTCACCGAGGCGTTCGCCGGGCAGGCGCTGGCCTGCCTCGACGCGGCCGGGATCGACGAGCACCGGGTGAGCCCGGACGGCGGCGCGATCGCGCTCGGCCACCCCTGGGGCGCCTCCGGCGCGGTGCTGGTCGTGCGGCTGTTCCACCGGCTCGTCGTGCAGGGCCGCGGCGAGACCGGGATCGCGGCGCTGTCCTCCGGCGGCGGCCTCGGCGTCGCGACGAGCTGGCGGGTGGTCCGGTGATCGAGTTCGAGGCGGTCGGGCACCGCTACGGCGAGCGCACCGTCCTCGACGGCGTCACCCTCACCCTCGCCGAGCCCCGGGTCGCGCTGGTCGGCGCGAACGGCTCCGGCAAGTCCACGCTGGCCCGGACCGTGAACGGGCTCGTCGCACCGAGCTCGGGCAGCGTCCGCGTCGACGGCCGCGACCCCGCCCGCGACGGTGCCGCCGTCCGCCGCCGGGTCGGGTTCGTCTTCAGCGACCCCGACTCCCAGATCGTCATGCCAACCGCCGGTGAGGACGTCGCGTTCTCGCTGCGCCGGACCGTGCGCGACCGGGCCGAGCGCGCCCGGCTCGCCGCGGAGACGCTCGCCGGGTTCGGGCTGGGCGACCACGTCGAGCACCCCGCGCACCAGCTCTCCGGCGGGCAGAAGCAGCTGCTCGCGCTGGCCGCGGTGCTCGTGCTGGATCCGGACGTGCTGGTCTGCGACGAGCCGACCACCCTGCTCGACCTGCGCAACAAGCGCGCCTTCGCCGACCGGCTCGCCGGGCTGCGCCAGCAGGTCCTGCTCGCCACGCACGACCTGGACCTGCTGACGGGCTTCGACCGCGTCGTCGTCCTCGACGGCGGGCGGGTCGTCGCCGACGACGAGCCCGGTCCGGCCGTCGCGTACTACCGCAGGCTCTGCGGCTCGTGACCCCGCTGGGGCTCTACGCGCCCGGTGACAGCCTGCTGCACCGGGCGCCCGCCGGGCCGTCGCTGCTCGTGGTGCTGGCCCTCGCGGTCGGGGCGGTGCTCACCGAGGACCCGCGGGTGCTCGGCGGGCTGTGCCTGGCCGTCGCCGCCGGCTACCTGGTCGCCCGGATCCCGTGGCACCGGGCCCGGCCGGTGCTGCGCACGCTGGTGCTGCTGGCCGTGCTGCTCGGGGCGGTCCAGTGGTGGCTGCTCGGGCCGGAACGGACGCTGGTGATCGTGCTCCGGCTGGTCGCCGCGATGGGCGCGGCGACCCTGTTCACCCTCACCACCCGGGTGGACGACCTGGTCGGCGCCGTGGAGCGGAGACTCGGCCCGCTGCGCCGGTTCGGTCTCGCACCCGAACGCCTCGGCCTTCTCGTCGGGCTGACGGTGCAGTCGATCGGGACGCTGTCCGGCATCGCGGGGCAGGTCCGGGCCGCGGCGAAGGCGCGCGGGGCGGACCGCTCCCCGACGGCGTTCGCGGTGCCGTTCCTGGTACGGACGCTGCGACACGCGGACGCGCTCGGGGAGGCACTCGCCGCGCGCGGGTGGGGCGACGACGAACCCGACGACCGACCCGGATCCCGAAGGATGGACTAAGCTGGACCAGGTCCGACGGACGGAGGCACCGTGACCGCCGAGTTCAACATCCACGAGGCCAAGACCCACCTGTCCCGACTGCTGGAGCGCGTCGCCGCGGGCGAACAGATCGTCATCTCGCGCGCCGGCACGCCCGTGGCGGACCTGGTGCCGCACCAGCGCCGGACCGTGCGCCTGGGCGGGCTCCGCGACCGCGTCCGTTACGACGACGCCGACTTCGTGGGCGTCGACCAGGACATCCAGGCCATGTTCTACGGCGACGATGCTGCTCCTCGATAGCCAGGCCCTGCTGTGGGTCCTCACCGACAGCGAACGGCTCGGCCCGAAGGCGCGCGAGATCATCGGGACCGCGACCGCGGTCCACGTCTCGGCGGCATCGGTCTGGGAACTCACCATCAAGGCCATGCTGGGGAAGCTCGACGTCCCGGCCGGGCTCCCGGAGCTGCTGGAGGAGCAGGGGTTGGTCGTCCTGGACGTGACGGCCACCCACGCCGAGGGCCTGCGTGCCTTCCCCGAACTCGCCCGCCACGACCCGTTCGACCGGCTCATCACCGCCCAGGCGGACCAGGACGGCATGCGGCTGCTCACCGCGGACCGGGTACTGCTCGGGCTCGGACGGAGCTTCGTCGTCGACGCGACCCGCTGACCGGGAGGACCCGATGACCGCACTGCGCGACCATGTGATCCCCCGCCCCGAGGGCGACCTGCACGTCCACCTCGCGGGCGAGTCCGGCCCACCCGTGCTGCTGCTGTCCGGGGCCGGCCTCGACAACGCGCTGCTCAGCTGGCACCACCTGATCCCCGACCTCGCCCGCGACCACCGCGTCATCGCCCCCGACTGGCCGAAGCAGGGGCGCAGCCGGCCGTGGCGGGGCCGGGCCGGCCACGACGTGCTGCTCCGGACGGTCGTCGACGTGCTGGACGACCTCGGCGTCGAGCGTGCTGCGGTCGTCGGGCTCTCCCAGGGCGGCGCCCTCGCACTGGCCACCGCGATCGAGCACCCGGAGCGGGTGGAACGCGTGGTGGCGCTCGCTCCGGCCGGGACACTGAGCTTCCCGCCGGGGCTGCACCAGCTGTTGTGGCTGACCGCGCGGGTGCCGCTGCTCTCGCGGACCCTGCCGAACCTGGCGTTCCGGAGCCGGGCGGCGGTCACCGCGTTCACCCGGCGCGCCCTGTTCGGCGACGCAGGCCGCGTGGCCGACCTCGACGGGATCGTCGATCAGATCCTGGGCGAGGCCCGGGCCGGGAACGCGGGCAGCTCCGACTGGCAGAACGACTCGATCGGGTTCCGCCGGATGCGGGTCGACCTGCGCCCCCGGCTCCCGGAGATCCGCTGCCCCGCCCTGTTCGTGCAGGGCGACCGGGATGCGGGCGTCCCCGTCGCGACGACGCGCGCGGCGGCCGCGGCCGTCCCGGGCGCCCGGTTCGTGGTGCTGCCCGGCCGTGGCCACTGGTCCAACCGGGAGTCCCCGGACGAGGTGAACGCGCTGGTCAGGGAGTTCCTCGACGGTTAGGGCGCCGCGCGGTCCAGGCCCCGCATCTCGCGCAGCGCGTCGACGAGGGTCCGGCACCCCAGCGACTGCAGCACCGCCCCCTCCACCTCGACGGTCAGCCGGGCGAAGTACTCCGCGGCGTTCGTCGTCACCGGGCAGACGTGCTCGCTCTCCGGGCGGCACGCCCAGAGCGGCTTCTCCCCCACCGCGCAGCGGTAGATCTCGGCCAGGGTGATCTCCCCGGCCGGCCGGGCGAGCCGGGCACCCCCGCTGCGCCCCCTGCTGGACTCGACGAGGCCGTGCACCCCGAGCGGCACCAGCAGCTTGCGCACCACGCTGGCGTTCGTGCCGAGTGCCTCGGCGAGCCGTCCGGAGCTGACGGTCGGACTGTCGCCCTCGGCCGCGGCGGCGAGGTACAGCATCGCCTGCAGGGCACTGGAGAACCGGATGTCCAGCACGACCTCACCTCCCGTCCCGGGCCGCCAGCGTACCCGTCGCGCCCGAAAAGGTGGTGGTCACTGTTGCAGTTCACGGAGCCATATGTATCTTTGATCAGAACCATTTGACGCCTCCGCCCGGACCCGCCGACGTGCCTGGACGGCCCACCCCTCAGGAGTGCCTCGTGTCCACCCGCGCCGCACGGCTTCTCGGCCGCCCGTACACCCTCGGCTCCGCGGAGCTGCCCAACCGCATCGTCATGGCCCCGATGACCCGGGCGTTCTCCCCCGGCGGTGTCCCCGGCACCGACGTGGCGGCCTACTACGCGCGCCGTGCCGCCGCCGGTACCGGCCTGATCATCACCGAGGGCACCTACATCGACGACCCCTCCGCGGGCGACGTCGCCGCCGTCCCGCGCTTTCACGGCGAGGCGTCGCTGGCCGGGTGGGCGGACGTCGTCGAGGCGGTGCACGGGGCGGGTGGCCGGATCATGCCGCAGATCTGGCACGTCGGGATCACCCGCGAGGCCGGGAAGCCGCCGTTCCCCGAGGCGCCGTCGGTCGGCCCGTCCGGCATCGCGCTCGACGGCACCGAGGGCGCCGGCACCGCGCTGGACCTCGCCGGGATCGACCGGATCGTCGGCGCGTTCGCCGAGGCCGCGGCGCAGGCCGAGCGGATCGGTTTCGACGGTGTCGAGCTGCACGGCGCGCACGGCTACCTGATCGACGAGTTCCTGTGGGAGCGGACCAACCGCCGCACCGACGGCTACGCCGGCGGCGCCGCCGAGCGGGCCCGCTTCGCGGCCGAGATCGTCGCCGCCGTCCGCGAGCGCGTCGCCCCCGACTTCCCGGTCGTGTTCCGGTTCTCCCAGTGGAAGGCCGGTGCCTACGACGCGCAGCTCGCCCGGACCCCCGACGAGCTGGCCGACGTGCTGACCCCGCTCGCCGACGCCGGGGTGACCGCGTTCCACGCGTCCGGGCGCCGCTACTGGGAGCCGGAGTTCCCCGAGGCCGACGCCGAGCTGAACATCGCCGGGTGGACGCGCAAGGTCACCGGCCTGCCGACGATCACCGTCGGCTCGGTCGGCCTGGACCAGGTCTTCGCCCCGGAGATGTTCGTCGGCGGCGACGCGCACGCCGACGTCAGCGGCGTCGAGAAGCTCCTCGACCGGCTGGAGGACGACGAGTTCGACCTCGTCGCCGTCGGCCGGGCGCTGCTGGCCGACCCCGAGTGGGCCCGCAAGGTCCTCGACGGCCGCGAGTCCGAGCTGGTGCCCTTCACCAAGGCGGCACTGGGCACCCTGCACTGAGCGGGTCGCTCAGATCAGGTCCCAGGTCAGCGGGGTGCCGCGGGCGACGTCGCGGGTGAAGGTCCGGCCGAGCACGGTGCCGATCGTGTCGGTGTGCAGGCCACCGGCCGGACGGATCGACCGCACGTTGTCCGCGGTGACCTGCTCCCCCGCGGCGACGTCGGCGACCACCCACAGCGACCGGCGCAGCGCGAGGGTGTCGCGCTCGGACTCGCGCGGGCCGAACCGGGCAGGGCCCATCGCGCGTCGTGCCACGTCGGTCTCGGTGACCAGCGACGCCAGCTCGGCGGGCTCCAGGGAGAAGTCGGAGTCGACGCCGCCGTCGGCGCGCTGCAGCGTCACGTGCTTCTCGATCGCGACCGCGCCGAGCGCCACCGCGGCGACCGGCACCCCGATGCCCGGGGTGTGGTCGGACAGCCCGATCGGGACGCCGAACGCCTCGCGCAGCGCAGGGATCGTCTGCAGGTTCGCGTCGACCGGGTCCGCCGGGTACGAGGCGGTGCAGGCCAGAAGCACGATCTGCGTCGCACCGCCCTCCCGGGCGGCGGCGACGGCGGCGTCGATCTCGGCCAGCGTCGCCATCCCGGTGGAGATCACCATCGGCTTGCCGGTCGCGGCCATCGCCCGGATCAGCGGCAGGTCGACCAGCTCGGCCGAGGCCACCTTGTACGCCGGCGCGTCGACGGACTCCAGCAGCTCGATCGCCGTCGGGTCGAACGGCGAGGAGAACGGCACGAGCCCGTGCTCACGCGCCCGGGCGAACAGCGGCTCGTGCCACTCCCACGGCGTGTGCGCCTGTTCGTAGAGCTGGTACAGGTTCCGGCCGCCCCACAGACCGTGGTCGTCGCGGATCCGGAAGGCCGGACCGTCGGCGTCGATGGTGATCGTGTCGGCCCGGTAGGTCTGGAACTTCACCGCCTGCGCCCCGGTGCCGGCGATCGCGTCGACGATCTCCAGCGCCCGGTCCAGCGAGCCGTTGTGGTTGCCGGAGACCTCCGCGATGACGAACGGTCGCTCGCCGGGGCCCACGCGGTGGCCGCCGATCTCGATCGGGTCCGGGGTGCGCATGCGCGCCACCCTACGAGCGCCGCGCGAGCACCATCACCTCGGACACCGTGCCCTCGGAGTCCTGGCCGTAGAGCCCGGCGTCGGAGTCGACGAGCTCGAACCGGTCGAACATCTCCAGGTAGCGGTGGCGCAGCATGGGCTCCCGGACTCCTCGCTTGCCGGTCGGGGAGTTGCGCAGCAGCAGCCAGCGGGCGCCCAGGTCGGTGACCAGGCTCGCGTAGTTCGCGACGACGTCGGGCTCCATCTCCTGGAAGGAGATGAAGTTGGCGAACAGGTCGACGGTCCCAGTGAGCCGGGGCAGCTGCCAGGAGCAGAGCACCGTCGCCGGCTGCTCCAGCTCGTCGATCACGATCTTCTCGCGCTCGCGGGTGGCGGCGTAGTCCAGGACCTTCTCCGGCCCGAGCGCCTCGCGCAGGTAGTGCGTGGCGACGGCGGCGACCGGCGGGATGTCGACGTCGATGTAGCGCAGCCCGGGGTTGCCCGACAGCAGGATCTCGCCGAGCGTGCCGAACCCGCCGCCGATCTCCAGGACGGTCGAGACGTCGAGGTCCGGCACGGCGCGCTTGAGCATGACCAGCCCGCGCAGGTAGTTCAGCGACGACCGGCTGAACCGGCGGCCGTCGAACACCAGCTGCTCGGCCGGGGCGCCGGCGGCCGACTCGCTGAACCCGGCGAGCGACGGCGACCGGTCGACCGGGTCGAGGGCGGTCACCGTGGCGTGGTGGGCCCGGGCGACGGGCACCTGGTCGATCCGCTCGCGCAGCAGCGTCCCGGGGCCGCCCGCCAGACCGAAGGCCCGCGACAGGGCGGCCGCCGGGCGGGACACCGGCGCGTACTGCGGGGCGTAGAAGAACGTGGCCGAGGGGTGCCTGCGGAACTCCGCGAACCCGCGTTCGCGCAGGTCGGCGACCACCTTCTCCAGGCCGGTCCTCCAGAAGTCCGTCGGCCGGTACAGCTCCGGCGCGCTGTCCAGGTCGGCCAGCATCAGCTCGAGCAGCGTCCTCGGGTCCATGTGACGAACGGTACGGAACATCACCTTCGCCCCGATCGTGACCCACCGTCGCACGGCCCGGATCCCCGGACCGATAGCCTCTGCGGTGCGGCTGTGGACGGCCGCCGGTCAGTGACGAGGGAGTGGGACGTGGTCGCCGACACCGGCACCTGGGTGGTGGTCCCCGTGTACAACGAGGACACCGTCATCGCCGACGTCGTCGCGGAGATCCGCACGAGTTTCCCGAACGTCGTGTGCGTCGACGACGGCAGCCGGGACTCCTCCGCCGAACGCATCGCCGGCACCGAGGCGCACCTGGTGCGGCATCCGATCAACCTCGGGCAGGGCGCGTCGCTGCAGACCGGGATCGACTACGCACTCCGTTGCGGCGCCGAGCGGATCGTCACCTTCGACGCCGACGGCCAGCACGACGTCGCCGACGCCGTCCGGATGGCCGCGATCCTGCGCAGCGGCGAGGCCGACGTCGTCCTCGGGTCGCGCTTCCTGGAGTCGACCGAGCCGGTGCCGCCGCTCAAGCGGCTGGTGTTGCGCACCGTCGCGGCGCTGTCCCCGGCCAGCCGCAAGCTCAAGCTCACCGACGCCCACAACGGGCTGCGGGCCATGAACCGGGCGGTCGCCGAGGACCTGCGGATCACCATGAACGGGATGGCGCACGCGTCGGAGATCGTCGCGTCGCTGGCCCGGTCGTCGTGGCGGATCCGCGAGGTCCCGGTCACGATCCGCTACACCGAGTACTCACGATCCAAGGGCCAGTCGCTGTTCAACGGGGTGAACATCCTGTTCGACCTGTCGGTACGGCAGCGATGACCCAGGAGGCGAACACCGTGATCCTGCAGATCCTGCTCCTGGCCGCCGCGGTCGGCGCACTCGTCTACTTCGTGCGCAGCGGCCAGAGCGTCGGCGTGCGGGCGAGCAAGCGGATCGCCTTCGGCGCGTTCATCGTGCTGAACATCTATGCGGTCCTGCGCCCCGACGACCTGACCTACCTGGCCCGGGCGGTGGGCATCGGCCGTGGCACGGACCTGCTGGTCTACCTGCTCGTCGTCGCGTTCGTGTTCGGCATGCTGAACACCTACCTGCGGGACCGCGAGATCAGCCAGCACCTGACGAACCTGGCCCGCCAGATCGCCGTCCGGGACGCGGAGCTGACCCGGCGGGAGAACGACCTGGAGCAGCGGCTGACCGCGCTGGAGGGGCACGCGGCGACCGGGAACGGTCACCGGACACCTGTCGTGGAACCGGTCTCCGAGAATCTCGACGCCCCGACCCGGACGTCCGGGGGCTGATCCGATCCTCCGGCACGATGTGGTCACGAACTCCGGACGCGAGGCGTGGGGGCACGAGCCATTCGAGTGCCGCTCGTAAACTCCCGAGGATGCGGCACGGCATCGACGCCTCGGGCAGGGCACCCGGAACACCAGGGTCCCGCTCGTGAGTTG
The DNA here is from genome assembly GCF_017312155.1 of Pseudonocardia sp. UM4_GMWB1. Classification (NCBI taxonomy): domain Bacteria; kingdom Bacillati; phylum Actinomycetota; class Actinomycetes; order Pseudonocardiales; family Pseudonocardiaceae; genus Pseudonocardia; species Pseudonocardia sp. UM4_GMWB1. The sequence goes on from NZ_QJPN01000001.1 coordinate 435,967, forward strand.
GCTCGAAGCCGTACCGGCGGCGTTGGTCGCCGTGGTGTGGTGTGTGGCGCCCGGTGTCGTGTGGCTCCGGGTGCTGGGCTGGCACGGCATCGCCTGCTGGGGTGGTGCACCGGTCGTCTCGGTCGCCCTGGTCGCGGTGACCGCAGTGGTCTCCGGTCGGCTCGGAGTGCCCTGGGGTCCACTGCCCGTCGTCGCGGCGACCGTGCTCGGAGCGGTCGTGCTGTTCGGTACCCGAGCAGCGATGCGACAGCGGCCCCGGAGTTCCGGCGGACCCGCGGCCCCGTCCCGGTATGTCGCATTCCTCCGTGGAGGGTCGGACGGACCGTGGTCACGCCCGGCCCTGCTCGCCGGACTCGTCGTCACCGTGGCACTCGGGTGGCTCACCGTGGTGCTGGCCTTCGGTCGGGTGGACGCGATCTCCCCCACCTATGACGCCGTGCACCACTACAGCGCCGTGGCACACATCTTGACCACGGGCGACGGTTCGTCGCTGACGCTCGGCGAGCTGACCAGTCCGGGTCGGCCGACGGGTTATCCCGCGGCCTGGCACGATCTCGTCGCGCTCGTGGTCCTCACATCGGGGGCATCGATCCCCGCCGCGTCGAACCTGATGGCGTTCGCAGCCGCTGCCGTCGTCTGGCCACTCGGATGCGCTCTGCTCACGCGCCAGGTCGCCGGCCCCCGCGCCGGGGTCCTGCTCGTCGCCCCTGTCCTGGCCACCGCATTCACGGCCATGCCCTGGCTGGTGATGACCTGGGGGGTCCTGTGGCCCAATCTCCTCGGTCTCGCCCTCGTGCCGGCCGCACTGGCCGCGGTGGTCGCCTTCGTGATGCCGGCGGACGACAGCGCGCTGAGCCGGTCCTCTGCGCTGCTCCTGGGGGCAGTCGCCGCGCCCGGCCTGAGTCTGGCCCATCCCAACGCGGTGATCAGCTTGCTCGTGCTCGGGCTGTCGCCGGTCGCGGTGGCCGCGATCGTCTCGGCCGTGCGGGCCGCACGGGCGGGAAAGCGGCTGCGGACTGTCGCCGGTCCTGTCGGCGCCGTCGCGCTCGCGGCGGGTGTTCTCTGGTTGCTCGCCTGGTCACCGTTCCTGGCGAGCGTCCGAGCCTTCGATTGGCCTGCGTCCATGGGGGCACACGATGCAGTGCTCGGCGTCCTGTGGAACGGGACGAACGGACGTCCCCCGCTCTACGTCGTCTCGGTTCTCGTACTGGTCGGTGGGGTCTTCGCACTGCGGCATGCGCGCACCGCCTGGCTCGTGCCCGCCCACCTGACCTCGGCCTTCCTGTACGTCCTCGCGATCGCGCGGGAGGGCGACGTGGTTACCGCTCTGACGGGCGCCTGGTACAACGACTCGTACCGGCTCGCCGCCATGGTCCCGATCACAGGTGTGCCGCTGGCGGCGATCGGGGTGACCGGCACGGTCAGCGGGCTGGTCGGGGTGTGGGCACGACGCGCCTCCCGACCGTCGGGTTCCCCCAACATGGTCACGGTGACAGCGGCAGCGGTCACCCTGACCGCGGCCGTCCTCGTGGTGGCGTCCGACGGGTTCCGGGTCGGGGTACACGCGTTCGTGGTCGCCGGGACGTATCAGCGTGAGGCCACCTGGATGCTCCAGCCCGGTCAGCGAGACTTCCTGGAAGCCGCCGGACGGGCGGTACCTGCCGGCGAGGTGGTGGCGGCGAACCCCTGGACCGGCAACGCCCTCGTCTACCCGTTGACCGGACGGGAGACGATGTTCCCCCACATGTCGGGCAACTGGACACCGGAGCAGAAGCTGATCCAGGAGCGGCTCCGTGACGCAGCCGTCGACCCGTCGGTGTGCAGGGCGGTGCGCGCGACCGATCTGAAGTACGCGATCGACGGTCCCGTGTCGTACTGGCCCTGGGACCGTCGTTCCCAGAGTTTCCCCGGCTTGACCGGCCTGGACCGTGCACCCGGGTTCGAGCCCGTCCTCTCCGGGGGCGGCAGCACGCTCTACCGGATCACCGCCTGCGGCGCGGGCCCTGCCCGCTCCACCGGCTGAGGCGCCCCGGGGCACCCGCGGTTACCGTGTGCGCGCAGCCGGGTGCACACACCGTCCGCCCCGGAGGAAGGCAGGTATGCGCGCACTCGTCACCGGTGGAGCCGGCTTCATCGGCTCCACCCTGGTCGAGTCCCTGCTCACCCGCGGCGACGACGTCCTCGTCGTCGACGACCTCTCCGCCGGGACCCGGGACAACCTCGCCCCGGGTGTCACGGTGGCCGAGTTCGACGTCCGCGACACCGCCGCGCTCACCGCGCTGGCCGCGGAGTACCGCCCGGACGCGGTGTTCCACCTGGCCGCCCAGATCGACGTACGCCGTTCGATGGCGGACCCGGTGCACGACGCCTCGGTCAACGTCCTCGGCACGCTGAGCGTGCTGCAGGCGGCCCGGGACGCGGGCGCGGGCGCGGTCGTCGTCTGCTCCACCGGCGGCGCCATCTACGGCGACGGCGCCCCCCTGCCGACGACCGAGGCGGAGCCGGCCGAGCCGGAGTCGCCGTACGGGATGAGCAAGCTCGCCGCGGAGCGCTACACCCGGTTCTTCGTGCGGGCGCACGGCCTCCCGGCGCTGGTGCTGCGCTTCGCGAACGTCTACGGGCCGCGCCAGCACCCGGCGGGCGGGGCCGGGGTCGTCTCGCTGTTCTGCGACCGGGCCCGCACCGGGCTGCGGCCGACCGTGTTCGGCGACGGCGGCCAGACCCGCGACTTCCTCTACGTCGGCGACGTCGCCCGGGCGGCGCTCGCCTCGGCCGACCGGCTCGCGGCCGGGGAACTGGCCGGCGAGGTGTTCAACGTCGGCACCGGAACCGAGTCCACGGTCGTCGAGCTGGCCGCGACGATCGGGGAGATCGCCGGGCTCGCCCCGGAGGCGTTCGCGCCGGAGTTCCTCCCGGCCCGGGCCGGGGAGCTGCGCCGCAGCTGCCTCGACCCGTCGCGCGGGATCGCCGCGCTCGGCCTGCCCGCGCCGACACCGCTCGCCGAGGGCCTCGCACACACCTGGGCCTGGCACACCGGGTGCTGACACGCCGGGCGCCGACACACCGCGGGCCCGGCCCCCGTGCGGGGAACCGGGCCCGGGTGGCGGCCGGCGTCAGCTGTAGACGGCCAGGGTGAGCATCGCGATCCAGGCCAGCGCCAGGACCTGCAGCGCCCGGTCGCCGAGCGCGATCTCCTCGGGCTCGCCGCCGGTGCCCCGGTCGACGTCCACCGAGTAGCGCAGCACCGCGATCACGAACGGCACGATCGACAGCACCGACCACACCGAGTTGTGGTCCTCGCGGATCTCGAACGCCCACAGCCCGTACATGACGATCATGACGGTGGCCGAGAGCGACCAGATGTAGCGCAGGTAGGACGCCGTGTAGTTCTCCAGCGACTTGCGGATCTTGGCCCCGGTGCGCTCGGCGAGGTTGATCTCCGCGTAGCGCTTGCCGGCGACCATGAACAGTGAGCCGAACCCGGTGACCAGCAGGAACCACTGCGACAGCGGGATGCCGGTGGCCACACCGCCGGCGATGGAGCGCATCAGGAAGCCGGAGGCGACGATGCAGATGTCGAGCACCGGCTGGTGCTTGAGCCACAGGCAGTAGGACAGCTGCACCGCCACGTAGACGGCGAGCACGATGATCAGCTGCCAGGTCACGGCGAACGACAGCGCGATCGCCCCGGCGAACAGCACGCCCGCCGCGACGAAGGCCAGCGGCACCGGGACGATGCCGGACGCGATCGGGCGGCGGCGCTTGGTCGGGTGCGCCCGGTCGGCCTCGACGTCGAGCGCGTCGTTGACCAGGTACACGCCGGACGCGGCCAGCGAGAACGCGACGAACGCGATCAGGCAGTCGATCAGGATCGGAACGTCGAACAGTTGGCCGCTGACGAACGGCGCGGCGAAGACCAGGACGTTCTTCACCCACTGGCGGGGGCGCATCGTCTTGAGCAGGCCGCGGGCGACCATCGCGGTGGTGCGCTCGGACGGGTCCATCGGCACGTGCGGGGCGTGCTCGGCGGCGACGGCGGCCGGGGCCGCGTCGGCCTCGTGGCCCTCGGGGGCGCCTGCGTCGTCGGGGGCGTCCGGGACGACGGGGGTCTGCGGGTCGGCGGCCCGGGCGACCTTCTCCTTCTCGGAGTCGTCGCGGTCGACCTTCGTGGGGTCGGTGCTGGTCATGCGCTCACCCTCCGGTGGTGGGGTTGCGTGAGATCACGCGACGCGCGGTACCGGCGACGGCCGCGCCGAGCGCGGTGCCGGTGGCGACGTCGGTCGGGTAGTGCACGCCGAGGACCAGGCGCGACAGCGCCATCAGGCCCACACCCGCCGCGGCCACCGGGCGGGAGCGCCTGCCCAGCAGGCCGCCGTAGAGCACGGCGGCGGCGGTGGTGGACGTGGCGTGCGAGGACGGGAAGCTCAGCCGGCTCGGGGTGCCCACCAGGACCCGGACCGCGGGGTGGTCGGGGCGGCGGCGCCGGACGACGCGCTTGATCCCGATCGAGGCGCCGTGCGCGAACGCGACGGCCGCGGCGGAGCCGAGCCACTCGCGCCGGCGGGGGCGGTCCAGCGCGGCACCCACGACGCCGATCGCCAGCCAGCCCGCGGCGTGCTCGCCGAACAGCGACATCCCGCGGGCGACCCGCACGGTGGTGTCGCCTCCGAGAGCGCCCTGCACGGACGCCAGCACGGCGACCTCGCCGGTGGGCGGGACGTCGGCGGGCGGTTGCGGACCGGAACGGTCCAGGGTGTCTGCCGTGTCAGCCACGGGTGGGGGCCTCCTGGCGCGGACGCTGGCACCCGGCTCGCGGGCGATGACAGCCGGTGATGGTACGCGCGGGCGGGGTCGTGGGCCGGGTCGGGGCGGCCCGTGGGACCGGGCATGACCGCTCGTCGACGGGCGGGTGAACAGCGCCGGGTGCGCTCAGAACCAGCGCTCCAGGATCTCGGCGAGCCCGTCGTGGGTGTGCGGTGCCGTCACCTCGTCGGCGAGCCCGACCAGGTCCGGGTGGGCGTTGCCCATCGCGACGCCGAGCCCGGCCCAGCGCAGCATCTCCCGGTCATTGGGCATGTCGCCGAACGCCACGGTGTCCGCCGCGGTCACCCCGAGACGGCGGGCGACCTCGGCCAGGCCGGTCGCCTTGGTGACCCCGGGGGCGGAGGCCTCCAGCAGCCCCGACGAGTGCGAGAACGTCAGGTCGGCCAGCCCGCCGGCCTTCGGTGCGAGCGCGTCCATCATCTGCTCGCTGGTCAGCTCCGGGGAGCGGATCAGCACCTTCGTCGCCGGGCGGCCGAGCAGGTCCTCGCGGCTGGTGGAGCCGCCGTCGTGCTCGCCCCAGGCGTGGACGTAGCCGGGGTCGGTGAGGAACTCGTCGACGATCCCCCGCGGGCCGCCGTCGCCCTCGGCGTTCCCGACGCGCTCGACACCGAACCCGCAGCCGGGGAACAGCTCCGCGGCGAGGCCGGCGAGCTCGCGGATCGTGGCGGGCTCCAGGGTGTGCGCGCCGAGCACGGCGTCGTCGGCGGCGTCGTAGAGCACCGCGCCGTTCGCGCACACGCACAGCCGCACCAGGCCCTCGGGCAGCCGCGCGAGCACCGGCGGGATCCAACGCGGCGGGCGGCCGGTGACCAGCACGAAGCCGGCGCCGGCGGCGACCGCCCGCTCCAGCACGGCGACGGTGCGCGGGGTGACCGCGCCGCCGTCGTCGAGGAGGGTCCCGTCGACGTCGGTGGCGACGAGCCGGGGCGCGTTCTCGACGATCACACCCAGAGCGTACGGAACCGCGCGGAGACCGCCCCCGGACGACCGCGTGGCGGTTACCCTCGAACGGTGCGCGTTCTGGTGGTGGCGGCCCCGCTGTCGGGGCACCTGACACCGCTGTTGCCGCTCGCCCACGCGCTCTGGGACTCCGGGCACGAGGTGCTGCTCGCCGGCGGGGGCGACGCGCACCCGCTCCCCGGGACGGACCCGCTGCCGTTCATCGACGTCGCCCGCAGCCTGCGGGTGGGCAGGCTGGCCGCGCGTTCGCTCGTCGCGCACCCGGTGACCGCACGGGCCGAGCTGGCCGGGCGCGGCGGCGACGCCGGGGTGCGCTCGCTGTTCGGCCCGGTGAACGAGGAGCTGACCGACGCGCTGGTGACCGTCGCCGAGCAGTGGCGGCCCGACGTCGTGGTGTACGAGCCCCTCGCGGTCGCGGGGGCGCTCGCGGCCGCCCGGCACGACGTCCCGGCGGTGCTGCACGAGAACGGCCTGCTCGACGGGTTCGCGCTGGTCCGCACGTTGCTGGACTCCCGCCCCCTGCAGCGTGCCCGGCTCCGGCACGGGCTGCGCGGGGTCCCGCCGCCGGCGATCGCGCTGACCATCGCCCCGTCGAGCCTCGTCGGGGCGCGCGACGCGCTGGCCGTGCGGCCGGGGCGGACCCGCGGCTCCGGCCGGTCCTCGCTGCCCGCCTGGCTGAGCGGCCCCTCGGTCCGCCCGCGGGTGCTGGTGCTGCGCGGCGGCGGACCGGTGCGCGGGGACCTGCAGTCCTCCGCGGTGCGCGCGCTGCAGGGCGTCCGCGCCGACGGCACGGACTGCGAGCTCGTGCTCGTCCGTCCCCCGGCGCGGCTGCTGCGCCACCACGGGCCGGGGGTGCGCACCGTCGGGCGGGTCCCGCTGGACGAGCTGCTGCCGGCCTGCGCGGCGGTGCTGCACGACGGCAGCGCCGCGCACGTGCTGGCCGCGCTCGCCGCGGGCGTCCCGCAGCTCGCGCTGCCCGGGCCCGGCGACCGGCGGCACAACGCCGAGCTGGTCGCCGCCCGCGGCGCCGGGCTGGGTGGCCCGTTCACCGCCGACACGCTGCGCAGGCTGCTGCACGACGGCGAACTCGCGGCCGCCGCCCGCGACGTCCGCGCCGAGATCGCCGCGATGCCGACGCCGCAGGCCAGGGTCGAGGTGCTGACCGCCCTGGCCTGAGCGGCGTCGGGACGGTGGGCCTAGAAGACGGCGACCGCGACGATCAGACCGAGCGCGACGTGCGCGGCCGCGACGACCTTCGCCACCGCCCGCGGCTCGTCGGACTGGATGACCTCGCCGATGTCGATGCCGGTCACCCACTCCAGCAGCCGCACCGCGGCGACCTGGGCGATGATCCCGATCAGACCGAACACCAGCGACGACACGACGCCCTGCAGCAGCGAGCCGTACGAGCCGTAGATCGCGGTGACGATGATGAACGCCATCGACAGCATCCCGGCCGAGGTGATCGTGACCGCGTTCGGCAGACCGCCGCGGACCATCGCCGGGAGCTTGCCGGGCGTGGTGAGGTCGATGGCCCAGAAGCCGACCAACATGAGCAGGGTGCCGATCACGGCGTAGAGCAGGATCGCGCCGACACCGCGGCCGAGGAAGCCCCAGTACGTGGCGTCGAACGCCTGGGCGAGGATCACGGGAGGTACCTCCGGGGAGCGGGGGTGTGCAGGAACCGGTGCAGGAACAGGGTCAGGACTCGGGGATGCGGTGCGGCACGAAGGCCGCGCCGTCGTCGGTGATCAGGCCGGCGGTCTCGCGGATGCCGAGCCCGGCGGCGGTGTCACCGACCAGCCAGGCGCCCAGGCAGGGACGGAACCCGTCGAATTCGGGCAGCGGGTCGAACATCTGGTAGACGAAGCCCTCGTCGCCGTAGACGCCGCCGGTCGCGGTCTCGTAGCCGGGGGCGACGATCTGGATGTTGGCGCCCTCGCGGCCCAGCAGGGGCTTGCGGACGTACTCGGTGAGGATGCCGGGGTTGCCGAGCGAGGCGGGCAGCAGGTTCGGGTGCCCGGGGTACATCTCCCACAGCACCGCGAGCAGCGCCTTGTTCGACAGCAGGGTCTTCCACAGCGGTTCGAGCCACAGCGTCTCGGGCAGGCTGCGGGTGACGTGCTTGCCGAACTCGTCCGACAGCATCCACTCCCACGGGTAGAGCTTGAACACCGTCGACATCGGAGCTTCCTCGAGGTCGACGAAGCGGTCCAGTGCGGAGTCCCAGCCGATGTCCTCGATGGACAGTCCGACGGTGTCGAGGCCCGCCTCGGCGGCGGTCTCCTGCAGGTAACCGACGGTGATGTGGTCCTCGCCGGTGGACTCGGCGCCGGACCAGGTGACGTGCACCTCCGACGACGGCAGCAGACCCTTCAGCTCGCCCCAGCGTTCGACGAGCTTCTCGTGCAGGGAGTTCCACTGGTCGTCGCCCGGGTGGACGTCGGACAGCCAGTGCCACTGCAGGATCGAGGCCTCCAGCAACGAGGTGGGGGTGTCCGCGTTGTACTCGAGCAGCTTGGCCGGGCCGGAGCCGTCGTAGCGCAGGTCGAAGCGGCCGTAGAGGTGCGGGTCCGAGCGGCGCCAGGACTGCGCGACCTGCTCCCAACACCACTCGGGCAGCGCGAAGTCCCGGAACCGCTCGGTGGTGACCACGTGGTCGACCGCCGACAGGCACATCGACTGGAGCACCTCGACGTCGGCCTCGAGGGACAGGACCTCGTCCATCTCGAAGACGTAGTGCACCGACTCGTCCCAGTAGGGCCGCTCGTTGCCCGAGCCGTCCCGGCCGGGGGTGCCGAAGGCGAGCCCCTGCTCGGCGACGGTGCGCTGCCAGTCCGGACGGGGGGTGCCGCGTTCGCGTCGCACGCCTCAGCTCCCGCTGGAGAAGCCGGAGCCGCCCGAGGACGACGACGACCCGCCGCCGACGCCGAGACCGCCGCGGGAGATCGTGCCGCTGCGGTTCGCCGAGCCGATGGTCGAGCCGGTCGTGCCGCTGCGGACCGTGGTGCCGCTCGGCGGCGGGGACACGTTCCCGCCGGTCGCGACCTGGCCGACGCCGCCGCTGCCGCCGTAGTTGTAGTGGTACTGCCGGCCGCCGCCGCCCAGGAAGATCGGGACGAAGGCGAAGCCGCCGCCCCCGTTGGACACCTGGCCCTGGCTCTGGGTGCCGCTGCAGTTTTCGTCCGGCACGACGACGCCCTGGTCGTCGACGCAGCGCGCCTCGACCGACTCGCTGCCGCCACCGGACCCGGCGTAGACGGCCGCGATCAGGGCGACGACGCCGACGGTCGCGCCGGCGCCGATCAGCACCCGCTTCGTGGTCTTGGAGCGGGCCTCCTTGAGCCGCACCGCCTCCCGGTCCGCGCGCAGCTTCTGCTCGCGGGCGCGCTTCTCGGCGAGCGTGGGCTCGCGCGGCGCGGTGCTGCCGTCCTGCTGCCGGATCCGGCCGCGCGGGGCCTCGGCGGGCTGCTCGGCGGGCGCGTTCGCCCACGGCGCCGTCGCCGGTCCGTCGGTCTGCGGTGTCGGCGTCGTCGACTGCGGCTCCGGTGTCGCGCCCCCCGGTGTCGCCCTCGGCGTACCGGCGGGCGGCGTGCTGTCGTCCGGGCCGCCGCCGGCGCGCGGTCCGTCGGTCATCGCTGGTCCCCCATCGTCACTCCCGTCCCCCGCGCGCACCGTACCGGGAGCGGCCGACGACCACCGGCCGTTCCCGGATGACGATTCGGCTGCGTTTCACCCACACCCGCCCGGACGAGTGGTCGCGGTACCCCGTCGCACCGGGCGGACCTGCACGTTCACAGCATCCGGCCGACCGACCGCCGCGCCGGGGCACCGGCCGGGTGAAGCCGGGCCGACCCCGGCTGCATGATGGGGGACGTCATGGATTCCCGCTCCTCCGCCGGCTCCGACCGGCCCGACGCGACCGGCCGCACCGCCGTCCACGCCGGGCAGGGGACCACCTCGGTGCTGTCCCGGCCGTCGGCCACGCCGGTGGCCCCGACCCGTCGGCGACGGTCGTCGGAGGCCTCCGGACGCGCGGGCGCAGGGCGGGGCGGGCTCCTCGGGGCCCGCCGGGTCGGGATCGGGATCCTGGTCGGCGCGGTGTTGATGCTGACCGTCGCGTCGGTCGACTCGCTGCTCGGTGCCGAGGTGCCCGTGCTGGGGTCGTTCGCGTCCTCCGGGGTGCCGAAGGTGGAGGAGCCCCCGCCGCTGCCGCCCCCACCGGACACCCCGGGCACCTGCCTGAACTGGACCCGGTCCGACGCGACCGACACCGCCGCCGTCGACTGCGCCCGGCCGCACCTGTTCGAGCAGGCGGGACGGGTCGCGCTGACCGACCAGCCGACGTTCCCGGCCGACGAGGCCTGGCAGAAGCTCGTCGCCGACCGCTGCACCCCGGTGGTCACCACGTACCTGAACGGCAAGTTCGACCCGGACGGGAAGTTCCGGGTGGGCGCGCTCAAGCCGTCGCAGCAGCGCTGGGACAGCGGCGACAAGGGCATGCGCTGCGGCCTGCAGATGGCCTCGCGCAGCGGGGAGATGTTCCCGATCACCGGCAAGGTCGCGGCTCAGGACCAGTCCGCGGTCCAGCCGGTGGGCACCTGCCTCGCCATCGACGGCCGCACCGTCGGCGACCCGACCGACTGCGCCGGGCCGCACGCCGTCGAGGCGGTCGGGCTGGTCGACCTGGGTACCGAGTTCACGGAGGACTGGCCGGCCATCGAGGACCAGGACAAGTTCCTCCAGCCCGCCTGCACCGACGCCGCGAACACGTTCGCCGGCAACGACCAGGTGATCGGCGCCAAGGGCCTCACCGTCTACTGGGGCAACCTCTCCGAGGAGTCCTGGAAGGCCGGCAGCCGCAAGGTCAACTGCAACATCGGCACCCTGCTGCCGGACAACAGCGGCTTCGCCTCGATCACCGGCTCGGTGAAGGGGAACCTGGTCGTCTCCGGGCAGCCCGCCGCCCCGGCACCGTCCGCGCCCGGTGCGCCCGCTCCGGACGGTGCCCCGGCCGACGGGTCGGCCACCCCGGCCCCCGGCTCGCAGGCCCCGGTCGAGCAGCCCGACGGCGAGCAGCCCGCCGCCCCCGACGGCGGCGCCGGACAGCCGGACCTCGACATCCCACCCGGCCTGCCCGGGCTGTCGGGCAACTGACGTGCCGGTGGCGATGCCCGCCGACCGGTTCGACGAGCTGGTCTGCGAGGCGCTCGACCTCGTGCCCGCCGAGCTCGCCGCGGCGATGGACAACGTCGTCGTGCTGGTCGAGCCGTGCCACCCCGACGAGCCGGACCTGCTCGGGCTCTACGAGGGCGTCGCGCTGACCGAGCGCACCGCGGACTACGCAGGCGAGCTGCCGGACCGGATCACCGTGTACCGCGACGCCGTCCTCGACTTCTGCGAGGACGAGGAGCAGGTCGTCGACGAGGTCGCGATCACCGTCGTCCACGAGATCGCGCACCACTTCGGCATCTCCGAGGAGAAGCTGCACGAGCTCGGCTGGGGCTGACCCCTACCGGTGGGTGGCGCGCCGCCCGCCGGGCATCGCGTCCCACAGCTCCGGGACCCAGCCGCCGGGGTCGCGACGCAGCACGACCCGGCCGGTGTTGGGGACCGGGCGCTCGCGGCCGTAGGTGACGTCGGGGTGGCCGGGTCCGGAGCCGTCGTGCCCGCCGAGCAGCGCCAGCGACAGGATCCGGATCGCCGCCCCGTGGCTGACGACGACGACCGCCCCCTCCGTCACGCCGGAGGTCACCGCGGCGAGGTCGGGCAGCGCCCGGCCCCACACGTCGCGGGCGGACTCGCCGCCGGGCATCGCGCGGTCGACGTCACCGTCCCACCAGGCCTCGAAGACCTCGTCGAACGCGGCGCGGGCGTCGTCGCCCTCCTGGCCCTCGAGGTCCCCGACGAACACCTCGTGCAGGCCCTGGAGCAGCTCCACCTCGCGTCCGAGCGCGCGGCCGATCGGGGCGGCGGTCTCCTGCGCCCGGGTCGCCCGTGACGCGTACAGGCCCTGCACGGGCCATCCGGCGAGTAGCCCGGCGACCTCCTCGGCCTGCGCGTGACCCAGCTCGTCCAGCCCGGGGCCCGGCAGCGCGGTGTCGAGGCGGTGCCGCACGTTCGACGGGGTGCGGCCGTGCCGGACCAGCACCAGGCGCAGCGCGCCGTCGTCCGGCGGGACCTGCGCGATCCGGGTGCCGGTGCCGACGGCCGCGAAGGAGGCGGCGCCGTCGTGCTCGTCGTCGGTCTGGTGGCTCACGTGTCGGCTCCCCGTCGGACCGCGGCGAGCCAGCGCTCGGACGCGGCGTAGTCGTCGGCGGTGGCGACACCGAGCGCCGCCACCGGGCTCCCCACCCCGGCCGCCGGGGCGTCCGGTGCGGGATCGGATCGCGGGAACGACCCGAGATAGATCAGCCGGTCGCAGCGACGGTGCAGTGCGGCCAGGGCCTCTCCCATCGCCGGGTCGGCGACGTGGCCCGAGCAGTCCAGGTGGAACCAGTACTCGGCGTGGCGGCCCTTCACCGGGCGGGACTCGATCCGGGTCAGGTCGATGCCGCGGACGGCGATCTCGGTGAGCAGGCCGAGCAGGGTGCCGGGGCGGTTCGTCGTCGTCGCGGCGAGGGTGGTGCGGTCCCAGCCGGTCGGCGCCGGCGGCGGGCCGGGGCGGGTCAGCAGCACGAAGCGGGTGACGGCGCCCGCGTTGTCGGCGATGTCGTCGGCCAGCACCTCCAGGCCGTGCTGCGTGGCTGCGAGCGGGGCGGCGACGGCGGCATCGACCTCACCCCTGGCGGCCTGGGCCGCGGCCTCCGCGGTGGAGGAGCTGACCCGGACCTCGGCGGCCGGCAGGTGCTCGGCGAGCCAGCCGCGGGTCTGGGCGATGCCGTGGCCGTGGGAGGCGACCGAGCGGATCGCGTCACCCGTGGTGCCCGGGCGGCCCATCAGGCAGAACCGGACCGCGATCCGGGCCTCACGGGCGATCACCAGCGGCGGATCGGCGACGAGCCCGTCGAGCACCGGCGGGACGGCGCCCTCGACGGTGTTCTCGATCGGCACGCAGCCGGCGTCGACGGAGCCGTCGCGGACCGCCGCCAGCACCGCGGGGGCGCCGGGCAGCGGCACGAGCTCCGCGCCACGCGACTCGGGCAGGGTCAGCAGGGCCTGCTCGGTGAACGTGGCGTGCGGCCCCAGGAATCCGATCCGCATCCGATCCGTCCTGATCAGTCCAGCAGTCCGAGGGCGACGAGGTCGGCGATCGGGACCGGCTCCGGGTCGACGCCGCAGCGCGGCAGGACGGTGCGGACCTGCTCGACGGCGGCCTCGGGCAGCTCGTCGAGCTCCCGGGCGAGCTTCTCGCCGTCGGTGCAGGCCAGGGCCTCCTCGGCCGGGTCGGGCGAGGCGCTGACCCCGGTCATCCGCGCGACGGCGGCGATCAGGTTCAGCAGGCCGTGGCGGCCGCGGGGCGTCGACGCGGACGGGTCCTCGCGGACGATCCGGTCGATGCCCTGGGCCGAGATCCCGCCGGTGCCGCTCTCCAGGCCCGCCAGCAGGAACTTGTGCACGTCGACGATCTCCGGCACGTCGGAGGCGCGCGGCCCGCCGAGCCGGATCTTCGGGGTGCAGCCGTGCTCGGCGACCCTGCGGACGGCGGCGAGCCAGGCGAGCGTGCCCTCCTCGTCCCCCTCGACGGGGCGGCGCGGCTCCACGACCGGGGTCACCTCGTCCGGCACGAACTCCGAGACGCGTTCGAGCCAGATGCCGTCGACGTCCGGCGGTGCGGCGCACTCGACGGTGCTCGGGGTGAGCAGGCTGGAGCGGGAGAACACGGTCGACAACGCCTTCGGCACCGCACCCAGCCCGGTGTCGACGACGAGGGCCAGCTCCGCCGGCCGGCTCGGCGCGGAACGGGCGAGCTCGGTGACGACGGCGGGCAGCTGCGACGCGGGGCAGACCAGCCGTCCGACGAGGCCTCCGTAGTGGCCGTCGCGGGCGGCGAGATAGCGCGACACGACGGCGTCGACGCCCGGTGCGACGGTCCTCGGCTGCAGCAGGCTGGTGTCATCGACCAGCGCAGCGAGCAGCGGACGGATCGGCCACGGGTCGGCTGAGGAACCCGAGGGCACGGTCATCACGCCGACAGACGCTAACGGTCGGGTCACGGCGCCCCCGCAGAGGGGGTTGCCCCCCCTGCGTCACAGGGCACTGGACAGGCGACACTGCCTACTGCTTAGGTAAGGGTTACCTAATCGGAGGTGAGAGTGGGAACGACCCGAGTGCGCCGCCCCCCGACGCCCGCCGTCGCCGAGCGAGCCCGCAGCCTCGTCACCCGTGGTGGCCGCGCGGCACTCGTCGGCACCGGCGAGCCGGAACCGTGTGCGCCGCTGATGCACCACACCTGGCCGGACGGCACGACCGACCTGCTGCTGCCCGACGACCACGTGCTCCGCGAGCGCGCCCGGCTCACCCTCGACGGGCTCCCGGTGATGCTCGAGCTGACCGGCAGCACGCCGGTGCCGCTCGACGAGCCGGTCCGGGAGCTGCTGTGGCTGGTCGGGACCCTGCAGGAGCCGGACCCGACGACCGGCCGGGAACGGGCGCTGCGGCTCGCCGAGAAGGCCCCGCACCCCAACCTCCTCGACGCCGGGCGCGGCGCCACCCTGCTGCGGCTGCACCCGTCGTCGGCGGTCTACTCCGACGCCGAGGGCTGCGCGCCGGTCTCGCCGACCGAGCTCGCGGCCGCCGAACCCGACCCGTTCTGCCGGGTCGAGCAGGTGTGGCTGGAGCACCTGGACCGGGCGCACCCGGAGATGCTGTGCGCGCTGCGCCGGCACCTGCCCGACGGGCTGGGGTTCACCGGCGGCCGGGTCCGCCCGGTCGGCGTGGACCGCTTCGGGCTCCGCGTGCGGGTGCCCACCGCGACCGGCACCCAGGACGTGCGGCTGGCGTTCTCCGCACCCGCGGACACGCCCGAGGAGCTGCAGCGCCGGTTCGCCGAGCTGGTGGGCTGCCCGGCGGCCGGGGGCCGCTGAGCCGGGCTCAGGGACCGGCGGGTGCCAGGTGCTCGGCCTGCACCTTCCGGGTCACCTTCCGCTCGGCGACGAACGACGCGACCGGGATGGTTCCCGCGGCCAGGATGACCACGGCGAACACCGGCTTCCACCGGCAGCGCTCGGCCAGGATCAGCGTGCACACGATGTAGATCATGTACAGGAAGCCGTGCACCATCCCGATCAGCGCGACCGGCCGCGGGTCGCCGAACAGGTACTTCGCCGGCATCGCGTAGAAGGTCAGCAGCAGCAGGCCGACGCCGGTGACCCAGGCGGAGACCCGGTAGGCCTTCAGAGCGGTCGCGACGGTCACGGGGTGGACTCCTCCCGGTGCCGGGCCGCCAGGCGGGCCAGCTCCTCGTTGTAGGCCCGCAGCTGCGGATCGGTGCTGCGGGGCGGGGCGGCGTTCGCCGGGCGGGACGTGAACGGCGACGGGCCGGCCGGGGGTGCCGGGACGGCGGGCTCGGCGGTCGACGTCGAGGCCGACGCAGCGGCCGGCTCCGAGGCCGACGCAGCGGCCGGTGTCGGGGCCGCGGCCGGGACGGTCCCCGCGACCGGCGTCCCCGACCCGGCGACGGGTGCCTCCGCAGCCGACGGCGCCCTGTCCGGCGCCCCCGCGGCCCCGCCGGGTCCGGCCGCGCCCGCCGCCCGCAGGTCGGCGATCTCCATGCTGAGGAAGCGCCACCACATGACGCCGAAGAAGACGGCGAACAGCGGCCACTGCAGGCCGTAGCCCACGTTGAGGGCCGAGCCCATCGCCGACCCCGCACGTCCCCACTGCCAGATGGCCAGCCAGGTGCAGGTGACCATCGCGCCGAGTGTGAGGACGTGCCAGACCATCCACCTCGGGGACAGCAGCAGCCGCATCACGCCGACCAGGGTACGCACCCCGGCATGGCGACGGCCGCGCCCCGACGAGCGCTCGGTCACTCGCCCGTCCGGTGGTCCCCCGACCGCCCGGTGGTCCCTCGCCCGCCCGATCGGATCACCTGCCCACGCCCCACCCGCAACCCCGCGACTCGGCCCGCGGAGCCCTCCGACACCCGGTGCGATGATCGGCCCATGACGAGCGGACCGGTCCCGGCACGACCGCGTGGGGCCCTGCGGGACTGGCTGAGCCCGGCGCCCCCGTCCTTCCCGGGCGTCGCCACCGACCCCCGCGAGCGACGGCTTATCGGCCTGGAGATCGCCGTCGTCCTGACCGTGACGCTGGGCCTGTCCGCGGTGCGCAGCGCGCTGTCGTTGCTCGAGGCCCTGCTGAACCCCGCCCCGCTGGCCGACCAGCAGGTCACCCTGAACGCGCCCGCGTCCACCGACGCCTGGATCGACCTCGCGTTCCAGCTGGTCCGCGCGCTGCAGCTGGCCGGATGGGGCGCGCTGGCCGCCTACCTGCTGCTGCGGGCGGGCATCGCGCTGCGCCGGGTCGGGCTCGACGGGCGGCGGCCGTGGCGCGACGCGGCGCACTCCGCGGGCCTGGCCGCGCTGATCGGCCTCCCCGGGCTGGGGCTCTACCTGGTCGGACGGCTCGCCGGGATCACCCCGGACGTCGCGCCCAGCACGCTGACCGACCAGTGGTGGCGGATCCCGGTGCTGGTGCTGTCCGCGGCGGCGAACTCCTGGGCGGAGGAGGTCGTCATGATCGGCTACCTGCTCACCCGGCTGCGGCGGTTCGGCTGGTCGGAGAACCGGTCGGCGTTCGCGGCCGCCGTCCTCCGCGGGTGCTACCACCTCTACCAGGGGATCGGCGCGTTCGTCGGCAACCTCGTCATGGGTCTGGTGTTCGCGCGCTACTGGCAGCGGACGAACCGGCTGTGGCCGCTCGTGGGCGCCCATCTGCTGATCGACGTCGTGGCGTTCGTGGGGTACGCACTGCTCGGTGGCGTGCTTCCGTTCTGACCCGGGAAAGCGGCCCTCACCAGCGGAAAGGTGACCCTGTCCAACTGAGACGGATACCCTTTCTGGAGCCGTTCCAGGAAACGTCGCCAGTCGCTAACCTGGAAGACATGACCGACGAATCGAAGTTCCACGCCCTGCTCCGCGACCAGGTCCGGAGCGAGTTCACCGCCGCCCAGCAGTACCTCGCGATCGCCGTCTGGCTCGACGACGCCGACCTCCCGCAGCTGGCCGCGCACTTCTACGCGCAGGCCGTCGAGGAGCGCAACCACGCGATGATGATGGTCCAGTACCAGCTGGACAACGACCTCACGGCAACCATCCCCTCGGTCGGCGAGGTGCAGAACGACTTCGCCTCGGTCGAGGAGCTGGTGCAGCTCGCGCTGACCCAGGAGAAGCAGGTCACCGAGCAGATCACCACGCTGGCCCGCACCGCCCGCGACGAGGACGACTACCTCGGCGAGCAGTTCCTGCAGTGGTTCCTGAAGGAGCAGGTGGAGGAGGTCGCCTCGATGACGACGCTGCTCACCATCGTGCGCCGCGCCGGCGACGACCTGTTCCACGTCGAGGACTTCGTGGCCCGCGAGCTCGCGCGCGGCGACGCCGCCGACGCGACCGCCCCGGCCGCCGCGGGCGGCGCCCTGTAGGAACCCCTCGTCGGTCCGACCCGGGCCCCGGCGCTCCTCGCGGGAGCGCCGGGGCCCGCGGCCGTCTAGCGCAGGGTGATCTGCTTGCCCGCGAGCACGTCGCGCGCCCGGTGCTCGGACTCGGTCAGCGGCGTGGCGTCCAGCCCGGCCACCGCCTCGTCGAGCCGCTTCGCGAACTCCGCGGCGGGACCCGCCCACTCCGAGGAGTGCATCTCCCGGTCGACGTCCCAGACCGGCACGAGCAGCCCGTGCGCCCGGAACGACCCGGCGTAGCGGGAACCCTCGCCCAGCTCCAGGCCGCCCTGGCCGGACAGCCGCGCCAGCGCCGCCATCAGCGTCGTCTCGTCCTCGGTCCGCACCCAGCGCACGTGCGCCTTGGACCCGGTGTCGACCCAGTACGCGCCACGCACGCCGTCGGCGGTGACCGCCTCGGTCGGCATGATCACCGAGTTGGCACGCTCCAGCATCGCCTGGGCCTCGGGGTCCGGGCTCTCCGACGGCAGCCACCACGCGAAGTCGGCGTGCACCGTCGGCTCCAGCGGTGTGCCGGGCTCCAGCACGTCCTGCAGCCGCTCGCCGGTGTGCCGCCCGGCGCCGACGACCGGCAGCGACGATCCCGGCTCGGCCGAGCGCGCCCAGGCGAGCGCCCCGGCCAGGTCGGCCGAGAGGTCCCCGGAGCGGGTCTGGACCTGCATGCCGAGCAGGACCTCGCCGTTGTCGCGGACGATCGCGGCGGACGCGCCCGGCAGCACCGAGGCCAGCGTGACCGAGCCGCCGGAGCGGACCGGGAGGGCCGCCGTCGCCGAGGGGAGGAACTCCCGCATGGCGACGAGGTCGGGCTCCGCCGCGAGGCCCTCGAACGGCCGGATGACGATCACGTCGTCACCGGCGCCGTGGCAGGCCTTGTACCGCTTGCCGGAGCCGCAGGGGCACGGCCGGCGCGGGTTGTCCCCCGCGTCGGCGGTGCTGGCACGGTTGCGCGTCTTCTTACCCATCGCCGGGCAAGGTAGCGGGTCGTGCATGTCTTCGATCCGGCCGACCCCGGTTTCCTCGCCGACCCCTACCCCGCCTACGCCGCCCTGCGCGCCGCCGGGCCGGTCCACGACCACCCCGGTCTGGGCGTCCCGGTCGCGGTGACGCACGCGGCCTGCTCCGCCGTGCTACGCGACCGCGGCCTGGGCCGCATCTGGTCCGACGCCGTGCCCGCGGCCGAGCTGGCCGCGTTCAACCTGCTGCACCGCAGCTCGCTGCTGGAGCGTGAGGGCGAGCCGCACACCCGGCTGCGACGCCTGGTGGCCTCGGCGTTCGCCCGTGGCCACACCGAGCGGCTGGCCCCGCTGGTGCGGGCGCGGGCCGGGGCCCTGGTGGACGACCTGGTGGCCCGCATCCGCGACGGCGTCCCCGCCGACCTGGTGGAGCTCGTCGCCGCACCGCTGCCGGTCGCCGTGATCGCCGACCTGCTCGGCGTGCCGGAGGACCGTCGGGCGCCGCTGCGGGACTGGTCCGACGCGATCGTGCGGATGTACGAGCCCGACCCCGGCGACGACGGCCGTCGCGCGGCCGAGCGGGCGTCGGCCGACTTCACGGCGCTGCTGCGGGAACTGGTCGACGAGCGCCGGTCCGGCCGCGCCGCCCCCGCCGGGGACACCGGCACGGGACCGGACCTGATCACCGACCTGCTCGCCGTCCGCGACGCCGGGTCGCCGTCCGTCCGGCTCGACGAGGACGAGCTCGTCGGCACCGCAGTGCTGCTCCTGATGGCCGGGCACGAGGCGACGGTCAACGTCGTCGGGAACGGCGTGCACGCCCTGCTACGGCACCCGGACCAGTGGCAGCGGCTGCTCGACGACCCCGGACTGGTCGGAACGGCCGTCGAGGAGCTGATCCGCTTCGACGCACCGCTGCAGCTGTTCGAGCGGACCGCCGTCGTCGACACCACGGTGGCCGGCCACCCGGTCCCGGCGGGCACCCGGATCGCGACGCTGCTCGGCGCGGCGGGGCGCGACCCGTCCGTCTTCGGCGACGACGCCGACCGCCTCGACGTCGGCCGCTCCCCCAACCCCCACCTGGGCTTCGGGGCCGGGGTGCACTACTGCCTGGGCGCCCCGCTGGCCCGGCTGGAGATCGCCGAGGTGCTGCGCGCACTGCTGGAACGCCTGCCCGACGCCGTCGTCGACGGCGCGCCGGCCCGGCGGCCACGGTTCGTCATGCGCGGCTGGGCGGAGCTGCGGCTGACCGCCCACACCGTCCGATGAACCGAATGCCGCAATGATCCGAGAGCCGAACGGTCCATTCCTGGGAGCCGTCGGCGAATTGTCGACGGCGCCGCGCAATCAGCGACGAAAAAGGGGCGTCAAGAACGACCGGAACCGACGTCGACGACCATCGGACGACATGGTGGAATCGACGACGATGGAATCGTGGTCGGAACTGCTGCGGACCGTTCTCGCCGTGCCGGGGACGGGGTACACCTGCGTCGCCGACCCCACCACGGGCGAGCTCGTCGCGGACGCCGGCGGGCGTGCCGTGCCCGGCCTCGCCGGGGTGCTCGGCTGGGGCGCCGCGCAGGTCGTCGCCGACGGACCGGTGTTCGAGGACGCGGTGATCACCACCCGGGAGGGCGACCACCATCTCCTGCGCGCGCTGCCCCGCGACGGCGCGGCCCCGCTGCTCGCCTACGCCCACCTCGACCGGTCCGGCAGCCCGGTCGCGCTCCTCCGGCGGGCACTGCGCCCACCCGCGACAGCCCCGGCACGGACGGATCCGCAGGTCGCAACGCCTGCTGTCGACCCGGCCGCAGCCCCGGCACGTCCGGTGATGCGGGCCCGACCGGCCGCGCCCGTGGTGTCGCCGCCCGGGCCCGCGGACACCGCACCGGCGACGATCGCGGTACCGAGGCCGTCGCCGGTACCGGACGCCGAGCGCACCCCGGGACCGGCCGTCCCGCTCCCCCGACGCGCGCCCGGCCCCGCCGAGCCGTCCGAGCCCCCTGCCGCGGCCGAGGGTGACGACGCGCACGCCGGAGCCGTCCCCGAGGGCGGCCGGTGGGCCGACGACCTGGGCACCATGGCTCGGATCCTCGCCGCGCTGCGCCGTCTGGACCCGTCGTCGACCACAGGGTGACGACGGGGTGTTGACGCTCCGGAATTGCGCGTTATCGTTGTCCGCCCCGGCGCCGTAAAGTACTGAGATCAATTTCCGCGGAATGCGGAACGGGATCGCGGCGCGGACTCCCCGAGATCGTCGCGGCGACTGCCGCGCGGAAGGCTCTTGAGATGAACAACATCGATCGTTCCCTGGACATGGCCGCCAACATCAAGGGCGCGTTCGCGGTCGCGATCGTCGACTTCGACAGCGGCATGACCCTGGGGTCGCGCGGGGGCAGCCCCGAGTTCGACCTCGACGTCGCCGCGCCCGGGAACTCCGAGGTCGTCCGGACCAAGCTCGAGGTCATGCAGAAGCTGGGGCTGCGCGAGAACATCGAGGACATCCTGATCACCCTCGACACCCAGTACCACCTGATCCGGATCATCCGCGGCACCGACGAGCAGCTGTTCTTCTACCTCGTGCTCAACCGCGCCCAGGCCAACCTGGCGATGGCCCGCCGCGACCTGCGCGTCATCGAGCAGCAGTTCGCCATGTCCTCGCCGCAGGCCGGTGCGCCGCAGCAGCAGGGCCAGGCGTTCTTCCCCGCCCAGCAGCGCTGAGGCCCCCGCGACCCACACGACCGATGGGACGTCACCGGCACGCCGTCGCCGTACGCACCGACGGGCTGGCCGCCGTACTGGGGCCGCTGTTCTTCGACCCGCGGATCCGCTCGGCGGCCCTGCTCGACGTGGACAGCGGGATGGTCCTCGACGTCTGCGGGCTCGACACCGCCGTCGGACGGACGGGCCGGGGCGTCCCCGCGGCCCACGACCACCGCGACGAGGTCCGCGGCGCGGCGCACGCCGAGCTCGTCCGGATCGCGCTGGCTCTCGCCCCGAACGCGGGCGGGCGGCTCGGGCTCGTCCTGGAGGCGGGACCGGACCGGCACGTGCTGCGCACCGTCGCCGACCCGCACGGCGGGCGGCTGGCCCTGTCGGTGGTCGTGCGCGGCCCCGACCGGGCCGTGCGGCGGGTCCGCAAGCTGCTGGAGGAGGTCTCCGACGCCGCGCTGACCGCGGGCCCGTCGACGGCGGTCCGCCCCGGCTCGGCGGGCTGGGCGGCCACGCCCGTCGCTCCCGCGCCGCCGCCGGCTCCCCCGACACCCGCACCGGCACCCCCACCGGTGGTGCGGCCGGACGCCCCCCGGGTGCCGGCTCCGCCCGGGTTCAGCCCGCCGGGTCCGCCGCCGTGGTCGGGACCCGTGCCGCCGTCGGCGCTGCCTGCGGGTCCGCCGCTCCCACCGGGACCGCCGGCTCCGCGCCGGCCGTACCCGCCGTCGCCGACACCAGCAGCTGCCGGGGACCCTGCGGCCGCGTCGCCAGCAGAGCGGTGAGCAGGCGGACGACCCGGATCGTGCGCCACGCCGTGACCGCGGCGAGCACGTCGGCCCAGGCGTGCAGGACGACCCCGTCGGCCAGCGCCTGGGTGCCGGTGCGGAACCGCCAGACCAGGACGACCGCGCCGAGGACCACGCACGCCGCCCACAGCGCCCACCAGACCAGCAGCTCCCGCGACGGCGACGGCCGCCGTTCCGGCGGCAGGTCCAGCGCGGCGTGCTCGGTCTCGGCCAGCAGCGAACCGGGCGCGACCAGGTTCCAGCCGGGCACCACCCAGCCCGCGACGACCCACCGGCGGCTTCGCCAGGCGCGCGTGCCCGCGCGGTCCGCGGCGGCCCGGTAGGTCCACAGGCTCCACGAGATCATCAGCACCCCGGCGGCGATCGTCGCCACCACCGAGGACCAGCCGCCGAACCACACCAGCGCGTCGGAGACGCCGACGGCCTCCGGGGACAACGCGTCGGACCGGCTGAACAGCAGGAGCACGTACCGCCACACCTCGGCGACGGCGGCGACCCCCGACACGACGACGACCACCCACAGCACGGGCACGAGCTGCGCGGCCAGCGCGCGGGCCCGGTCGACCGGCCGGAGCGGGCCCTCACCAGGGACCGGCGCGATCCGCCAGGGCCCCACCGGGAGGCCCCAGCGCGGGACGGCGCGGTAGCGGGGCGGGCCGGCGTAGCGGTCCCGCCGGGCCGTGGGCTCGGCGGCCGGCCCACCGGGCGTCGTCGCCACCCAGTCCAGGGCGGCCAGGTACCGGCCGCACCACGGGCAGAACGCACCCCCTCCGGGGGGCGCCGTCCGGCCGCAGCGCGGGCACGGCGGGCCCGGCCGTCGGGACGCCGGCGCGGACACGGGTCAGGCGATCCGGGGGGCGCTGCCGTCGTCGGTCACGACCGTGCGGCCCTGGGCGGCCCAGTCCTGCATGCCGCCCTCGACGTTCACCGCCGGGAAGCCCTGCTGGGCGAGGTAGGCGACGACCCGGGCCGACCGGCCACCGGAGCGGCAGACGACGTAGAGCGGGTCGTCGGTGGGGACCTCGCCCATCCGGCCGGCCAGCTCGGACATCGGCAGGTGACGGGCGTGCGGGGCGTGCCCTGCGGTCCACTCGTCGAGCTCGCGGACGTCCAGCATCGGGGCGTCGGCGGGGAGATCGGACACGCTCACGGCGGGAACCGGGTCGGACATGGCGCCATCCTGCCACGCCGCCCCGTCAACCCGCCGTGAGCGGCGCGGGTCAGCGGCCGTCGTCGCGGTAGAGCGACCCGTGCGGGATCGTCACCTCGTTCGGGTCCAGCGGCGGCTGGACGGCCCGGTATCCGCCGGTGCCCTGCGCGGGGCGGTACCCGCCGGTGCCCTGCGGCCCGGGCCTGCGCCCGGTCCCGAACAGGTCCGGACGCCCGTCGGCCCCGACCGCGGGCTGGGTGCCGGTCAGCCCGGTGTTGCCGAACAGCTCGCCGGCCTGGCGGCTGGTCTGCGGACGCTGCTGCCCCGGGTTCGGCCGGGGCTGCGGGCGCGGCTGCGAGCGGTGCCGACCGGAACCCTCGGCCCCGCGCCGGGGGATCCCGATGAGGTCCTCGGCGGGCACGGCGGTCGGCTTCGGCGCCTCCTTCGGCGCGGTGGTCGCGCGCACCGCACCGGCACCGGTGAGCGAGCGGACCTCCATCTCGGCGTAGCGGGCGGCGTTGAACCGTTCGCGGCCACCGAGGAAGGTGCCGATGATCCCCAGGGCGAAGGACACCGGGATCGACACCAGACCGGGGTTGGACAGCGGGAAGAACGCGAAGTCCGCGTTCGGCACCATCGAGGTCGGGGACCCGGACACGGCCGGGGAGATCACGATGAGGCCCACGCAGACGATCACTCCGCCGTAGATGCTGCACAGCGCGCCGGTCGTGTTGAACCGCTTCCAGAACAGCGAGAACAGGATGGTCGGCAGGTTCGCCGACGCGGCGACGGCGAACGCCAGCGCGACCAGGAAGGCGACGTTCTGGCCGTTGGCGACGATCCCGCCGCCGATCGCGACCAGGCCGATGACCAGCGCGGTCGTCCGGGCGACCTTCACCTCGGACTCCGGCGTCGCGTTGCCGCGGCGGAGCACGTTGGCGTAGACGTCGTGGGCGAACGAGGCCGACGCGGTGATCGTCAGACCGGCGACGACCGCGAGGATCGTCGCGAACGCCACCGCCGAGATGAGGCCGAGCATGATCTCGCCGCCGAGCGCGTAGGCCAGCAGCGGCGCGGCGTCGTTCTGGTTGGCGCGGGTGATCGTCCCCGGCGGCAGCAGCGCCGTCGCGCCGTAGCCGAGCACCAGCGTGAACAGGTAGAAGATGCCGATCAGCCAGATCGCCCAGACCACCGAGCGCCGGGCCTCCTTGGCCGAGGGCACCGTGTAGAAGCGCATCAGGATGTGCGGCAGGCCCGCGGTGCCGAGCACCAGCGCCAGCCCCAGCGAGATGAAGTCGATCTTGTTCGTGTACTGCAGGCCCGGGTTGAGGATGGCCTCGCCGCGCTCGGAGTTCTCGGTGGCCTGCTCCAGCACCGCGGACAGGTTGAACCCGTAGCGGCCCAGCACCCAGGTCGTCATGACCGCGGCGCCGGTGAGCAGCAGCCCGGCCTTGATGATCTGCACCCAGGTGGTGCCCTTCATGCCGCCGAACAGCACGTAGACGACCATCAGGCCGCCGACGACGACGATCACCAGCGCCTGCGACAGCGTGTCGGTCTTCGGGATCTGCAGCAGCAGCGAGATCAGCCCGCCGGCCCCGGCCATCTGCGCGATCAGGTAGAAGAGCGAGACGACCAGCGTCGAGGTCGCCGCGGCCGCGCGGACCGGGCGCTGGCGCATCCGGAACGCCAGGACGTCGCCCATCGTGAAGCGGCCGGTGTTGCGCAGCAGCTCCGCGACGAGCAGGAGCGCCATTAGCCAGCCGACGAGGAAGCCGATGGAGTAGAGGAAGCCGTCGTAGCCGTAGAGCGCGATGGCCCCGGCGATGCCGAGGAACGAGGCCGCGGACAGGAAGTCACCGGCGATCGCGGTGCCGTTCTGCGGGCCGGTGAACGCGTGGCCGCCGGTGTAGTAGTCGGCACGCGTGGCGTTCGTGCGGCTGACCCGCAGCACGATCATCAGGGTCACGATCACGAACAGCAGGAAGAACCCGAGGTTCGCGGCGACCGAGCCGACCGACTCGGCCTGGGCCAGTACCGACGTGGTCATGCGCGGACCTCCGCCTGCTCGACCCGGGCGCGCAGCTCGGCGGTCGGGCCGTCGATCTCACGCTCGGCGAACCGGACGTACAGGGTCGTGATCAGGAACGTGGAGACGAACTGGCCGAGGCCGACGAGCAGCCCGACCGTGATCGTCCCGACGACCCGGATGGACATGAAATCTGGGGCGTAGCTGGCGAGACCGACGTACGCGAGGTACCAGGCGAGGAAGATCGCGGTCATCGGGAACACGTAGCGCCGGAGTCGGCTGCGGTACGCCCGGAACTCGGGACTCGCCTGGATCTGCTGGTAGATCGTGCCGGCCGAGCGCTCTGCGGGGCTGCTCATGGCGCCGGTTCCTTTCGGGTCGTGCTGCGGGGAGCCGGGCCGCGTCGTGGCCGGGGGACCGCGGCGCGCCCCCGGGGGACACACTTCACCCGGAACAACGACGGGGTATCGCATCGGGGAACGTCGTTGCGTGCCGTTACCGACGAAGAACCCCGGTCCGGAGGAATCGACCCGTCCGAACGGTCACGCTGTGTAGACCCATTCGGGGGAGACCCGTCAGGCCCTGTCGTCCAATCGGTCCCGCATGAGACCCAGTCGTTCGGGTGCGTGCAGGCGCAGCAGCACCTGGCCGGCGTCGGCGGGGCGGCGCGCGCGGGTGAAGTTGGAGACCAGCGCCATCGTCGCGAACGCCAGCGGCACGCTGACGATCGCCGGCCGGTACAGCAGGACCCCGATCCAGCCGGCCGACGTGCCGAGCCCGGAGACGTCGGCGCCGGCCAGCGCGGCGACGACCGCCCCGGCCGACACCACCCCGCCGACGACGACCCCGGCGATCGCGCCGACGTCGGTCAGCCCGCGCCACCAGATGCCCAGCACCAGCAGCGGGCAGAACGTGGACGCGGCGACGGCGAACACGAGCGCGACGGCCTCGGCGAAGTTCAGGCCGGTCGGCACGAGCGCGACGACGGTCGGCGGCACCCCGGCGAGCACCGTCGCCAGCGGGAAGCGCCGGGTCATCCGGCCGTGGCGGGGCAGCACGTCGGTGGACACGACGCTGGCCAGGCTGACCAGCAGGCCCGACGCCGTCGACAGGAACGCGGCCCACGCCCCCGCGGCGACGAGGCCGCCCACCAGCGCACCGAGCAGCCCGCTGCCCAGGATCGCGGTCGGGAGCAGCAGCACCGCGGCGTCGGTGCGGCCGGTGACCAGCAGCTGCGGGGTGTAGACCCGCGACAGCACGCCGAGCAGGGTCACCAACAGGTAGAAGCCGCCCAGCATCGCCAGGACGAGTACGGCGCTGCGCCGGGCCGCCCGGCCGTCGGAGTTGGTGTAGAAGCGGCCGAGCACGTGCGGCAGGCCCATGGTCCCGAGGAACGTGGCGAGGATCAGGGAGTAGGTCGCGAGCAGCTGGTGCTGCTCGGAGCCGGTGAACGGGCGCAGCCAGCTCTCGTCGTCGGTGGGGGCGCCGCGGGTGACCGGTACCGGATCGCCCGCCGCGAAGCGCAGCTCGGTCCCGGCGGTGACCTCGTGGGTGGACCCGGCGACCCAGCGGAGCGGGCCGTCGACGGCCTGCCCGTCGACGGTGCCGCGGGCGACGACGTCGACGGCCAGCCGCGCCTCCAGTGTCACCGGCGTGCCGACCGAGACGGTCGTGGGCTCGCGGAACTCCGGCGGCTCGTCGCGGGCGAAGGTGTGGCCGTCGCCGAGCCACACGGCCAGGCCGATCACGGCGGGCACGGCGAGCGCGGTCAGCTTGAACCAGTACTGGAACGCCTGCACGAACGTCACCGACCGCATCCCGCCGAGCGCGACGGTGGCGACCACGATCACCCCGGCCGCGCCGGAGCCGATCCAGTCGGGCAGACCGGTGACGATGCCGACGGTCAGCCCGGCGCCCTGCAGCTGCGGCAGCAGGTAGAGCCAGCAGATGACGATGACGACGGCCGTGCACACCTTGCGCAGCACCGGCGAGGCGAGCCGGGCGTCGGCGAAGTCGGGGACGGTGTAGGCGCCCGACCGGCGCAGCGGCGCGGCGACGAACAGCAGCAGGAACAGGTAGCCGGCGGTGTAGCCGACGGCGTACCAGAGCGCGTCGACGCCCCGGACGAGGATCAGCCCCGCGATGCCGAGGAACGACGCCGCGGACAGGTACTCGCCGGAGATCGCGCCGGCGTTGAGCCGAGACGGCACCGACCGGGACGCGACGAGGAAGTCCGAGGTCAGCCGGGTCCGGTGGGCGACGGAGCCGATCACGGCGGACGCCACCGCCACCAGGACGATCGCGACCAGCGACAGGATCGCGGTCAGGCTCATCGATCGGCCACGTCGTCGGCGAAGTCCTGTTCCGCCGCCTCCGCGGAGCTCACGTACCACCAGCCCAGGCCGAGCAGGAACGGGTAGACGAGCACGCCGAGCAGCAGCCAGGGCAACCGGATGCCGAGCACCTCGACCTGACCGATCACCGGGACCGCGATGAACAGCGCGGGCAGCACGCCCAGCCCGATCAGCGCGACGACGCTGACCCGGAGCGCGAGCAGCAGCTGGGTGCGGACCAGTGAGTTGCGCAGCAGGGTGCCGACGGCGCCGGGGTCCTGCACGTCGGACAGCCCGCGCGAGGACTGCGCGGTCGAGCGGCGTTCGGAGAGCACGACGCGGACGCGCCCGGCGCCGGGCCCCGCGCCGTCGGCGTCGTCGAGCTCCTCGACGGCCGCGGGCGGGTCGGTCGGCTCCGCGGAGAACGGGCGCGGGCGGGCCCCGGTGTAGGGCGCTGCGGCGGCCGGGGCGAACGGCTCCGGACCGGGCTCGACCGAGGGCTCGGGAGCCGGGGCGACGACGTCGACCTCGGGGGCGCGCCAGATGACCTCGGTGCGTTCGAGGGGGCCGCCGCGCAACTCGTCGAGCTCCTCGTCGAGCTCGTCCTCGTCGGGGAGGTCGTCGTCCAGCTCGTCGTCGGCACGGTCGGCGGAGTCCGCGAGGCGGTACGGCACCGGTGCGACGGGGCCGCGCCGTCCCGCCGCGGACCAGCGGGTGGGGACCGGACCGGTCTCGGGGGACTCCTCGGGACGCGGCCGGTCGGCCGGTGCGACGACGGTCGTGTCCCCGGTCCCGGTACGGGCCGGGATCCCGGCGTCTGCCGTGCCGTGGGTGTCGGCCGTGTCCGGGCCGCGGGCCGTGTCGGTGCCGGTCGCACTGTCCGTGACGCCTGCCGTGCCGGTCGCGCCCGCGGTCCCGGGGGCGCCGGTCGTGTCGGTGGTGCCCGCCAGGAGCGCGCTGCGGTCGGGGGACCAGGTGTTCGACCACGACGTCGCGCCCGGGACTCGCTGGGGCAGACCGGAGCCGCCGCTCGAGGGGGGCCACTGCTTCCCGCTGTCGGCGACGCCCGGTGCCGGGGTCACCCCCGGGGCGGACGACCAGCCGTCGCCGGGGCGCACACCCTCCGGGGCGTAGGGATCCGGCACGAGGTTCGCACGGGTCCGGGCCGGGCGGGAGCGGGTGGGCTGGAGCGGCCGGACGTCGCTCTCACACGCGTCGGGGTCGTCGGGGGCGTCGGGGTCGTCGGGGGCGTCGGAGTCGCGGGCGTCCGGGTCGCGGACGTCGGGGGTGCGGACGTCGGGGGTGCGGACGTCGGGGGTGCGGACGTCGTCGCGCGGGGCGCCGTCGTGCCGGGTGTCGTCCTGCGGGCGCGGGTCGGCCGGGGCAAGGGCGGCGGGCGACGGCGCGGCGGCCCCGGCGGTCCCGGCCGGGTTCGCGACGCCACGGGCGGCCGCACCGCGGGGCGGGTCGCCGTGGTCGGGGGCCGGAGCGTCGTGGTGGTCGGGTTGCCCGCTGTCCCGCGGCCGCGTCCCGGCCGGGTCGACGCGGGCGTGCCGGCCGGTCCCCCCGGCCCGGTCCGCGACGCGACGGGCGATCTCGGCCTGGAGCCAGCCGGCGCCGCTGTCGTCGGCGGGTTCCTCGACCGCGCGGCGGGCCCGGCGGGCGGCGCGGCCCCCGGTCGCTGCGGTCGCGTCCCGGTCGCCGACGGTCCGGTCGCCGGACGTCGGGTCGACGGCGGGTGCAGGCGCGGCCGGAGCAGCACCCCCGGTGCGCGCAACGGCCGCCGCGGGCCCCGGTCCAGCGGTCGGTTCCGGGCGGGGGGTCGGCCGGGGGCCGGTTTCCGGCACGGAGCCGCCACCGGCGCGGCCGGACCCGGACCGCTCGGGGCCGGACGCACCGGTGACCGGCCGAGCCGAGCCGGAGGAGGACCCCGGAGCCGGACGGTCGGACGGGGTGCCACCGGCCTCCGGCCGCGCCGGCGCGGGCCGCCCCCGGTCGTCGGGCGCACCGGACCCCGGCACCGGGCCGTGCGGCAACGCGGCGGACGCTCCCCCGGACCCGGGCGCGCCGTACCCCTCGGCCGGCCGCGGGTGCGGACCGGACGCGAACGAGCCACGCGGCTGCGCCGGGATGGCGTTCCCGGACGGCTCCGGCGCGAGGGCGACACGGCGGTTGCGGTGCTCGAGCGCCGGGTTCCAGGCGTCGAGACCGGCGACGGCACCGTCGGGGTACGGGCGCGACCGTGCGGGGTCCGGACGCCCCTCGGGCGCGGCGGAGGCCTGGTCCGCTCGGGACCCGGCGGCCGTCGCGTCGGGTTCGGTGCCGGGCCGGTCGGACCCGTCGAGATCGTCCGCGGCCCGGTCGGACTGCGGACGCACCGACGGCGAGACGCCGCCGGTGGACCTGCTCACCTCTGGCTCCACGCCTGCTTGGTCGCGCGGACGAGGCGGTCCTTCAGCTCACGGGTGTGCCGACGGCTGACCGGCAGCTCCGCGGTCTCCGGGCCGGATCCGATGCGCACGACGTAGCCGGACCCGGCCAGCCGCAGCTCGGTGACCAGCGGCAGCGCCACCAGGAACGAGCGGTGGATGCGCACGAAGCCGGCGTCGCGCCAGCGGTCCTCGAGCACCGACAGCGGGATCCGGACGAGGTGACTGCCCTCGGTGGTGTGCAGCCGGGCGTAGTCGCCCTGCGCCTCGACGTAGCGTACGGCGGACCGCGGTACCAGCTTCGTGGTGCCGGCCAGCTCGACGGGGATGACCTCGTCGTCGCCGCCGGTCTCCTCGCGCACGGTCTCGACCGGCCCGCTGCGACGGGTCGACAGGATCCGGTCGAGTGCGGCGGAGAGGCGCTCGGTGCGCAGCGGCTTGAGGAGGTAGTCGATCGCACCGACGTCGTAGGCGTCGACCGCGCGGTCGTCGTGCGCGGTGACGAAGACGATCGCCGGCTGCACGGCCATGTTCTGCAGCACCCGGGCCAGCTCCAGGCCGTCGAGACCGGGCATGCGGATGTCGAGGAACACGGCGTCGATGTCGGTCTGCTCGGCGACGTCCGCGCCGCCCCCCGCGCCGGCTCCCGCGGCCGCCCCGGCCCGGCGGCCGTTCAGGATGCGCAGGGCCTCGGTGGACTCGCCGGCCTTGAGGACCGTCGCGACGCGCGGGTCCTCGTCGAGCAGGAAGGCCATCTCCTCGAGCGCGGGCTGCTCGTCGTCCACCGCGAGAACGACCAGTCCGCGAGTGGTGTCGTTGCTGTCCACGATCTCCTCATCCTGCTTCCGGGCCTGCGCCGGGAAGCCCATCCGCTCGATGATCGCCCGGCGCCGCGACCATGGTGACGTGCCGACGCGCGTGATGCCAGGGCACGAACCGGATCGGTGACCGGCCGGACACGGGGTGCAGCGCGGCCGTGGTACGCACGGTCACCGGTGTCACAGCCCGTAACGGGCCCACGCCGCCCGCGTCTCGAGGGCGGAGAACAGCTCGTGCCCGGCCCCGGCGATGCCGCCGGAGAGGCCGGCCCGGGCCGCGGACCCACCCGCGCCGAGGCGGGCGAGCAGCGGCCTGCGCTGCTCCACCGGGCGCTGCTCGGCGTCGGGGAAACGTTCGGTCAGGACGTCGTGGGCACCGCCGATGCCGTCCACCAGGCCCAGCTCGCGGGCCCGCTCACCCAGCCACACCTCGCCGTCGAACAGCTCGGTGTCGGTCGCGAGCCGGTCGCCACGCCGCTCGCGCACCCATCCGGTGAACCGGTCGTGCAGCTGTTCCTGCAGGCCGGTGAGCCAGGCGACGTCCTCGGACCGCTCGGGCAGGAACGGGTCCAGCCGCGACTTCGACCCGCCCGCGGTGTGCAGCCGCCGGGAGACACCCCACCGCTCGATCAGGCCGTCGAGCCCGAACCCGGCGCTGATCACGCCGATCGAGCCGACGATCGAGGTGGAGCAGGCGTAGATCTCGTCGGCGGCGCAGGCCAGCCAGTAGCCACCGGACGCGGCGACGTCCTCGCAGAACGCGAGCACCGGCACGTCCTTCTCCGCCGCCAGCGAGCGGATGCGGTCCCCTATCAGCTGGGACTGGGTCGGCGAGCCGCCCGGGGAGTTGATCACCAGTGCGACGGCGGCGAGCCGCTCGGGCGCGAACGCCCGTTCCAGCACCTTCTCCATCGAGGAGAGGTTCAGCACCTGCCGCGGTACCGGCGCGGCCTGGGCGCTGATGACGCCCTGCATCCGCACGACCGACACCACCGGAGGGCCGACCGACTCACCCAGCCTGCCGGGCAGACGGGAGGTCACCGCCGCGGGAATACGCAGGACGTCCATGCCGTCCCACCGTACGCGCGAGCACAGGGTGACGTGGTGTGACCGGATCGGCACAGCTCGCGACCACTCATGTCACCCGTACGGCCCAGCGGATCGCCGGAGGGTCCCACGGATGCCCGCCGGTCAGGCCCGGATGCCCGCCCGGAACTTCGGGACGCGCAGCGTGATCTTCATACCGGCGCCGATGTTGGTGTCGACGACGAGGCCGAAGTTGTCGCCGAAGGCCGAGCGCATGCGGTCGTCGACGTTGCCGAGGCCGACGTGCGCGCCGGAGAGGTGGGCGTCGTCGAGATCCTCGTTGAGCCGGGCCGGGTCCATGCCGACGCCGTCGTCCTCGACGACGATCACGCACTCCGACCCGGCGTTCTCCGCCCGGATGGTGACGGTGCCGCCGTTGGGCTTGCCGGACAACCCGTGCCGGACCGCGTTCTCCACCAGCGGCTGCAGCGCGAGGAAGGGCAGGACGACGTTCTGCACCTCCTGGTCGATCTGGAGCTTGATGTTGAGCCGGTTCCCGAAGCGGGCCTTCTCCAGCCGGACGTAGCGCTCGATGTTGTTCAGCTCGTCGAGCAGCGTCGTGTACTCACCGGCCGAGCGGAACGAGTACCGGGTGAAGTCGGCGAACTCGATGAGCAGCTCACGGGCGCGCGCCGGGTCGGTGCGGATGAACGAGGCGATCGTGGTGAGCGCGTTGTAGACGAAGTGCGGCGAGATCTGGGCGCGCAGGGCGCGGACCTCGGCGCGGTTGAGCCGCGCCCGGGAGTCGTCGAGCTCGGCGAGCTCCAGCTGGCTGGACACGTAGCGCGCGACCTCGCCGGTGGCCCGCAGCACCGGGGGACCCGCCGTCGACGGGGTGAGCGCGGCGAGCGTGCCGATGATGGTGCCGTCGCTCTCCAGCGGGACGACGACGATCCCCCGCACCTCGCAGCCGGGCTGGTTGCACTTGATGGAGGTGTGGCTCATCAGCTCCATCCGGCCGGTCCGGACGACCGTGTCGGCGAGCGTCTGCACGTCCTGCTGGTGCTGGTCGGCGGTGCCGTCCCAGCCCAGGACCGTCCCGCGGGAGTCGGTCATCGCCATCGCCGTGGTCTCCAGCAGCTGGCGCAGATACGGCAGCGCCTGCGACGCCGAGCGCGACGACAGCCCCTCGCGCAGCACCGGCGCGGCCAGCGCGACCGTGTGCAGCGCGGAGAACGTGGCCTTGGCCAGCGGCGAGACCATCGTGTTGCGCCGGTTGCGCTGCCACAGGAAGAAGAACACCGCGACCACGCCGACGACGACCGCCACCACGAGCAGCAGCGCCATGGACGGGGTGAGCGTGGTGGATCCGTCCACGACTGCGAGCACCCCCGTTCCCGCGCCCGCCACTAGCGCACCAACCGGGACAGGCGGCGGTCGGCGAGCGGTTTCCCCCCGGTCTGGCAGGTCGGACAGTACTGGAACGATCTCTCCGCGAACGACACCTCGCGCACGGTGTCGCCGCAGACCGGGCAGGGCAGTCCGGTGCGGGCGTGCACCCGCAGCCCCGAGCGCTTCTCCCCCTTGAGCTCCGCGGCACCCTGGCCGACCGAGCGGGCCACCGCGTCGGACAGCACGGCGTGCAGCGACTCGAACAGGGTGTCCCGGGCGGCGGCGTCGAGCCGGGACGCCGTGGCGTAGGGCGACAGGCGCGCGGTGTGCAGGATCTCGTCGGAGTAGGCGTTGCCGATGCCGGCGAGCGTGGACTGGTCGACCAGCAGCGTCTTGAGCCTGCGGTTGTCACCGTCGAGCAGCTCGTCGAGACCGGCCCGGCCCAGCTCCAGCGCGTCCGGCCCCAGCTTCGCGATGCCCGGGACCTGCGCCGGGTCCTCCACCAGGTACACGGCGAGCCGCTTCTGGGTGCCCTGCTCGGTGAGGTCGAAGCCCGGCCCGCCGACCTGGTCGAGGTGAACCCGCAGCTGCAACGGGCCGCGGCCCGGCTTGGGCGGGGTGACGCCCGCCGTGGTGTGCCAGCGCAGCCAGCCGGCCCGGGACAGGTGCGTGACCAGGTGCAGCGGGCCGGTGTCGGGGCGGTCGTCGAAGTCGACCGACAGGAACTTCCCGAACCGCGACGCCCCGGTCACCACCCGGCCCACCAGCGCCGACACCGGTGGGTCGAACGTCTTCAGCGCGCTCATCGAGGCCAGGTCCACCCGGGCCACCGGGCGGTACACGGCGTGCTCACGCAGGTGGTGGGCCAGGGCCTCCACCTCGGGCAGTTCGGGCACCGCGACTCCTAGTTGATCGGCTGCAGCGGGCTGTCCGCGTGGCCGGGCGTCGAGCGGTTCTTGAGGCTGCGCACGACCACCTTGGTCTCCTCGCGTGCGGTGGCGAGCCCGCGCACCATGCCCGTCCACTTCTCCGGGGGCAGGTCGTAGCCGCCCTGGGTCTTCGCGGTGATCGTGAACGGCCTGCGCAGCAGCCAGCGGAACGGGAAGAAACCCAGTCCGACGATGACGACGAGCCAGTAGAACCAGGGGAAGACCACCCCGCCGGGCACCCAGACGACGAGGACCAGCCAGAAGAACACCAGCGTGCCGAGGATCAGCACGACCGCGCCGTTACCCGCGTCGACGTCGTGCTCGAACTCGTCACCGACCGCCGGCGTGGTCCACTCGATCCGCCGGCTCACCTGCCATTCACGGTAGTCCGCCGCGATGACCGTCTTCGTCGTCAAGGTGTCCGCTCCCCTGCCCCGGTACCGCCCACGATGTTCCCACAGGGGGCCGACAGAACCGAGTACCCGCGCGCGGGCCACCCGGCGGTGCGGGGCCGCGCGGGGTCTCAGCAGGCGGGTTCGACGGGCTCGCGTTCGGGGGCGCCGGGGGCCAGCAGCTCCGAGCGGGTCAGCACGACCGGGTCCGGGCCGTCGTTGCGCAGCTCGTTGGGCCTGCCGTCCTCCAGGAAGAACGCCTCCCCCGGGCCGAACGGGCGCGGCTCGCAGGAGTCGGCGCGCTGCACGGTCACCGTGCCGGACCGCACGACGGTGATCACCGTGCCGGGGTGGCGGACCCAGCCGCTCGCCTGGCCCGGCTGCAGCACCTCGGTGCGCACGAGAAGCTCGGCGGGACCGGGCGTGGAGATGTCGACGGGGCGGTCCAGGCGGCCCACCGCGTCGGAACCCGCCTGGGCCGCGGTCACACCGGGAACCTCGGGGCCACCGGGGGCGGCCGCGGAGGTGGTCGGCGCCGCGGACCGGTCGGCCGGGACGATCTCGACGGTCGTCCCGTCGGAGGGTGCGGCGTCGGACTCGTGGCCGAGCTGCCCCGGCTGGGCACACCCCGCGAGCAGGGCGGCGGTCGCGACCAGCAGGGCCGGTCCGAGAAGGTGACGGGCGAGCGGCACGGGCGGTGTCCCTCCGGGCGCGATGCGTGATCGCACCGCACGCTAGTGGCCGATCACCACGCGAGCGGCAGCCGGGTCGTCCCGTTGATGAAGTTGGAGGTCAGCCGGCGCACCTCCCCGTCGAGCCGGGCCGGCGGCAGGCGCAGGAACGCGGCGAGGAAGGCCCGCATCTGCATCCGGGCGAAGTGCGCGCCCAGGCACAGGTGCGGCCCCTGCCCGAACGCCAGGTGCTCGTTCGGGGAGCGGGTGATGTCGACGGTGTCCGGGTCGGCGAAGCGGCGCTCGTCGCGGTGCGCCGAGCAGTGGTAGACGACGACCTTGTCCCCCGCCGCGATCTCCGCCCCGTTCAGGACGTGGTCGCGGGTGGCGGTCCGGCGGAACGTCAGCACCGGCGGGTGCCAGCGCAGGATCTCCTCGATCGCCGACGGCAGCAGACCCGGTTCCGCGCGCAGGCGGGTGTAGGCGTCGGGGTGCCCGACGAGCGCGAGCACCCCGCCCGGCAGCGCGCTGCGCACCGTGTCGTTGCCCGCGATGACCAGCAGGAAGAAGAACATGTGCAGCTCAGGGCCGGTGAGTGCGCGGCCGTCGACCTCGGCGTGCACCAGCGCGGTCATGACGTCGTCGTCGGGCTCGGCGCGCTTGCGCTCGGCGAGGGCGTCGGCGTAGCCGAACATGTCGGCCAGCGCGGCCGGGGAGCGCGGGTTCACCGGCGGACCCTCGGCCGCGTGGTCCGGGTCCTGGTAGCCGATCACCCGGTTCGTCCAGTGCAGCAGCATCGGGCGGTCCTCGACCGGCACGCCGAGCAGGTCGGACAGGTTCTGCAGCGGGAACTCGTCGGTGACCTGCCCGACGAGCTCGCAGCCGCCGTCGTCGCGCACGGCGTCCAGGAGCGCGTCGGCGCGGCGCTGCACCGTGGCGGCGAACCCCTCCAGCCGACGACGCGTGAACGCCCCGGTGACCAGCGTCCGCAGCCGGACCTGCTCCGGCGGGTCCATGTTGAGCACCATCCGGCGCAGGAACGGCAGGTCGGCCGGGTCGGGGTCGCGGATCTGCGTCGCCCCGAGCGACGACGAGTAGTCGGCCGGGCTGCGCAGGACGTGCCGGACGTCGTCGTAGCGGGTGACGGCCCAGAACCCGGGTCCGGCCGGCCACGGGCCGACGGCGTGCTCGTCCTGCCAGGAGACGGGCGCGGCGTCGCGCAGCAGCCGCAGCGCATCGTGCGGCACCCCGCGGGCGAACACGCGCGGGTCGAACACATCGGTGTCGATCTCGTCCGGGTCGACCCCATCGGGGCCGCTCACCGGTTCGCCACCTCGATCAGCGTGTCCGCGTGGCAGGGCACGTCCTCGGCGCACCAGCAGCACAGGTCCTTGCCCGCGAGTTCGACCCGGGCCCGTTCGACCAGGTCGGGGCGCTCGTCGAGCAGCCAGCGGCGGTGCGCGGCGATGGCCGGTGCCCGCCCCATCTCACGCACGTCGAAGGGGTTGCCCCACGGTCCGGGCCGGGTGACGAGCACCGCGCCGTCGGGTTTGCGCCACCCCTTCGTGCGACGCAGCCGGATCCGCTGTGGAGTGCTCACGAACCGCACCGTAATCAGGTGGCGCAGCTCACGGCCAATCGCTTTGCATTGCGCAACGCATCGGCGCATGCTTGCGCGAGTCAACTAGTTGCGTGATACATGCACTACCGAGAGGGGGTCCGCGATGAGCACCGCACACGCTGCCGCCGCCGAGCCCGCCGACGCCGACCTGGAGCTCGCCGACTCGATCGTCCGGGAGCTGTTCCTGCTGGTCCGCCAGGTGAAGCGGTCCGGTGAACGGCACCGCCCCGAGATGATCGTCGACATGGCCGCGTACCACGTGCTGGCCCATCTCCACTTCGGCGGCCCGCAACGGGCCGGCGAGGTCGCCGCCACCTTCCACTCCGACCCCTCCACGATCAGCCGACAGGTGTCCGGCCTGGTCAAGGCGGGTCTCATCGAGCGGCGCGCCGACCCCGGCGACGGGCGCGCCTCCCTCCTCGCCGCGACGGACGAGGGCGTCCGCGTGATCGAGACCGAGCGACGCCGTCGCGCGCACGTCATCGCCACCGTGCTGGCCGCGTGGAGCCCCGACGACCGGCAGGCCCTCACCGGACTGCTCGGCCGCTTCCTCGACGACTACCAGACCTTCGAAGCACAGGAGTCCTGAGAATGTCCACCGCTGCCGCCAGTGCGCAGCGCCCCGTCGCCACCTCCGGCGACGGCGAGCTGACGCACCGGCAGATCCTGACCGTCCTGGGTGGACTGATGCTGGGCATGTTCCTGGCCGCCCTGGACCAGACGGTCGTCTCGACCGCGATCCGCACCATCGCCGACGACCTGTCGGGCCTCAACCTGCAGGCGTGGGCGACGACGGCCTTCCTCATCACCAGCACCATCACCACGCCGCTGTACGGCAAGCTCTCCGACATCTTCGGCCGCAAGCCGCTGTTCATGACCGCGATCACGATCTTCCTGATCGGGTCCGTGGCCTGCACCCTGGCCTGGTCGATGTACTCCCTGGCCGCGTTCCGCGCGCTGCAGGGCCTCGGCGCCGGCGGCCTGATGTCGCTGGCGCTGACGATCCTCGGCGACATCGTGCCGCCGCGCGAACGTGCCCGGTACCAGGGCTTCTTCCTGGCCGTGTTCGGCACCTCGAGCGTGATCGGCCCGGTCATCGGCGGCCTGCTGTCCGGTGTGGACACCATCGTCGGCATCGACGGGTGGCGCTGGATCTTCCTGGTCAACGTGCCCATCGGGCTCGTCGCGCTGGTCGTCGTCCAGCGGGTGCTGAACATCCCGCACGTCCCGCGGCCCGCACGGATCGACTGGCCCGGCGCGCTGGCGCTGGCGCTGTGCCTGGTGCCGCTGCTGATCGTCGCCGAGCAGGGCCGCGAGTGGGGCTGGGGCTCCACCTCGTCGATCGTCTGCTACGTCATCGGTGGCGTCGGCCTGCTGCTGTTCCTGCTGGCCGAGCGTGCCTACGGCGACGCCGCGCTGCTGCCGCTGCGGCTGTTCCGCACCGGCATCTTCTCGCTGTCCGCGGTGCTCAACCTGCTCATCGGTATGGCGATGTTCGGCGGCATCGCGCTGCTGCCGCAGTTCCTGCAGATCGTGCACGGCGCGACGCCCATCGAGGCCGGCTTCATGATGCTGCCGCTGGTCGGCGGGATCATGGTCGCGTCGATCCTCTCCGGCCAGCTGACCTCCCGCACCGGCCGCTACAAGATCTTCCCGGTGATCGGCACCGCGTTCATCACGATCGCGATGGTGCTGCTGTGGCAGACCGTCACGCCGTCGATCCCGATCTGGCAGCTCGACCTGACCATGGCCCTGCTGGGTCTCGGCCTGGGTCTGTGCATGCAGACCCTCGTGCTCGCCGTGCAGAACGCGATGCCCGCCCGCGACATGGGTGTCACCACCTCCTCGGTGACGTTCTTCCGGCAGATGGGCGGCACGCTGGGCACCGCGATCTTCCTGTCGGTGGTGTTCTCCACCGCCGGCGACAAGATCGCCGACGCCATCCGCGCCGCGCTCGGCACGAGCTCGTTCCGGGCCGCGCTGACCGACCCCGCCGTCGCGGCCGACCCGGCCAACGCGCAGGTCGTCGGGGCGCTGCAGTCCGGTCAGGCCGGCGGCCTGTCCACCTCGGTGCTGGCCGACTCCTCCTTCCTGCAGCGGATCGACCCGCGGCTGGCCGCACCGTTCCAGGAGGGCTTCACCAGCGCGATGACGCTGGCGTTCTTCATCGCGGCCTGCGTGATCGCGGTGGCCTTCGTCCTGGTGCTGTTCGTCAAGGAGCTGCCGCTGCGCACCATGTCCGGTGCGCAGGCCGCCCGGGCCGAGGCCGCGGGCGAGGGTGCCGCCGCCGCGTCGGTCCCGACAGAGGCGCTCGGGACGGTCGCCCCGGCCCCCGCCCCGGCCGGGCGGGTCGACGGCGGTGGGCGCGGAGCGGACATCGCGCCGCCCACCACGCCGCTGCCCGTCGTCGCCCGGCAGGAGCCGCCGCACCCGGCGCCCCGGCCGAAGCCCCAGCCGCGTCCGCACAACGGCACCGTCGGTGACGCCGCCGCGGCCGCGGGCCTGGACCACCTGCACTCCACGGGCGGCGACGGCCCGGCCGTCACCGGACGGGTCCAGGGCGGCGCCGGCGCGCCGGTCCCCGGGGCGGTCGTCACCGTCACCCGGCTGTCCGGCGACCAGGTCGGTCGCACCACGACCGACGACGACGGCCACTACCGCATCGCCGTCGACCAGCCCGGACGCTTCCTGGTCGTCGCGGCCTCGTCGACGCTGCCGCCGCACGCCGCGACCGTCTCGGTCGGCACCGAGCCGGTCCGCCACGACGTGCGGCTGTCGGTCAGCAGCGGCATCCGCGGCACCGTGCTCGACGCCGCGGGCACCCCGCTGCCCGGGGTCACCGTCTCGCTGATCGACCACGGCGGCGACGTCGCCGCGGCAGGCCGATCCGGTGAGGGCGGCCGCTGGGCGCTCGACGGCGTCCCGGCCGGGCGCTACACGCTCACCGCCGCCGGCGAGGGCGTCGACCCGGTGGCGGTCGGCGTCGAGGTGCCCGGCTCCGGCACGGCGGTCCAGGACCTGCGGCTGCCGCAGCGCTCCCGGCTCACCGGCCGGGTCACCGCGGCGCCCGACGGGCACCCGGTGGCGCACGCACTGGCCACGCTGATCGACGCCGAGGGCGCCGTCGTCGGGTCGCGGCTGTCCGGCCCGGACGGGACCTTCGCGTTCGAGGGCCTGCCCGCGGGCAGCTACACCCTCGCGACCAGCGGCTACGCCCCGGTCGCGAACGTGGTCGCCCTCGAGCCGGGCCGGGTGACCCACTCCGACGTGGAGTTCCCGCTCCCGCTCGACGGGCAGGCGTCCAGGAACGGCGCCCCGTCCCCGACGGTCGACGGCAACGGGCTGCAGAACGGCCGGCACGTCCGGGAGGGCGAGCAGGGTCTGCGGGGCGAGGCGCACCGCTGACCCACCCGTCCGTGTTCCACGTGGAACGCCCCGGCTCCCCCGTCACGGGAGGGCCGGGGCGTTCGGCGTCTACAGCGCGATCGCCGCGCCCACCCCCGACCGCGGGTCGACCGCGGCGTGCAGCGTCCCCCGCCCGCCGCCGCCCGGGACGGCGACCCCGGTCCCGACCGCGCACATCCGGCCCAGGGCCCAGGCACCCGCGTCCTCCACGACGTGCCCGCGACGGGTCAGACCGGCGAGGGTGCCGGCCCCGAGCCGCGACTCGACGACGAGCCCGTGCGGCTCCCAGCCGCGCGGCGCGAAGGACGCGGGGAACGCCGTCGAGTGCCAGGTCGGCGCGTCGATCGCGGCCTGCAGGTCCAGCCCGCCGTGCATCAGTGCGAGCAGGAAGGCGAGCTGCCACTGGTCCTGCTGGTCCCCACCGGGCGTCCCGAAGGCGAGCGCGGGCTCGCCGTCGCGCAGCGCCAGCGACGGCGACAGCGTCGTGCGCGGCATCCGCCCGGGCGCCAGCGTGCTCGCGAGCCCCTCCTCCAGCCAGAACATCTGGCCGCGGGTGCCGAGGCAGAAGCCCAGCGCCGGGATCGTCGGTGACGACTGCAGCCAGCCCCCCGACGGCGTCACCGAGATCATGTTCCCGGCGGCGTCGACGACGTCGACGTGCACCGTGTCCCCGCGGGCGACGCCGTCCCGCGACACCGTCGGCTCGCCGGTGCCCGGCCCCTCCGTCCCGGAGCCGCGCCCGGCGCCCGGGGTCGCCGCGTAGTCCCCGATCCGCGGCGTGCGTCCGCCCGGCGCGCCGGGTCGCAGCCCGCCGTCCGAGGCCGGGCCGATCAGGCCCCGCCGGTCGTCGGTATAGGCGTCGGAGAGCAGGTCGGCGAGCAGGTCGGGGGTCGCGCCGTCGCCGTACCAGGCCTCCCGGTCGGCGAAGGCGAGCTTCGCGGCCTCGGCGGCGGCGTGCACCGTGTCGAGGGTCGCGACACCGCCGGGCAGCTCCAGGTCCAGGCCCGCCAGCAGCCGCAGCTGCTGCAGCAGGACCGGTCCCTGCGACCACGGGCCGCACTTCGCGACCGACCAGCCGGTCCCGGCGTCGGCGACGAGCGCGTCCTCGTAGTGCGCCGACCAGCCGGCCAGGTCGTCGGCGGTGAGCAGGCCGGTGTGGTCGCGCCCGGTCTCGTCCCGGACCGGGGTCGCGGCGAACCGGCCGATCTCCTCGGCGACGAACCCGCGGTACCAGGCGTCGCGGGCGGCGTCGATCCGCGCCTCCCGGCTCGGGCCGACGGCCTCGTCGAGCAGCCGGCGCCAGGTCGCGGCCAGCACGGGCAGCCGCACCAGCTCGCCCGCGGCGGGGACCCGACCGTCAGGCAGCCAGGTCGCCGCCGACGACGGCCAGTGCGTGCGGAAGTGGTCGGCGACCGTGCCGATGGCCGCGGGCACCCGCGGGACCAGCGGGAACCCGCCCGCGGCGTAGCCGAGCGCCGGTGCGAGGACATCGGCGAGCTCCCAGGTGCCGTGATCGCGGAGCAGGGTCAGCCAGCCCTCCCAGGCCCCGGGGACCGTCGCCGGGAGCAGGCCGGTGCCGGGGACGATCGTGAGGCCCAGGTCGCGCAGCCGGTCGGCCGTCGCGGCGGCCGGTGCCACGCCCTGGGCGCACAGCACCCGCGGGACGGGGTCGGCCGCGGTGACGAACACGGCGGGCAGCTCACCTCCCGGCCCGCACAGGTGCGGCTCGACCACCTGCAGCACGAACCCGCAGGCGACGGCGGCGTCGAAGGCGTTCCCGCCCCGCGCCAGCACCGTGGCCGCGGCGGCGGTGCCGAGATGGTGGGTGCTGCTGACCGCGCCGTGCGGCCCGATCCGGTCGTGTCCTCTAGGTGCCACGACCCGGATCCTCACACGCCCGCGTGTGACCCGCGGACCTCAGGCGAGGTCGCGCAGCTCGCTCACCAGCGGGACCTCCAGCACCCGGTCCGAGGACATCCACTCGCGCAGCGCGTGGGTGGCCAGCACGTCGTCGGTGTTGTAGCCCAGCAGCCGCTCCCGCTGGACCGGGTCGGGCTCGCCGCCGTCGAGCGCGACGGCGTCGCGGTACCAGCGCATGGAGTTCTCCCCACCCGCCTCCGGGTCCCGCCAGGAGAACCCGGCGGCGGGAGCGATCTTCTTCAGCCCCTTGCCCTGCGAGCACAGGAACCAGGTGGAGACCACGCCGTAGAGGTCCACCCAGCACGGGTCCGCGACGAACGCGCGCACCTCGGCCTCGGTCGGTACCCCGGGCATCCCGGCGAACCGCTGCGCCGAGGCGATCATCCAGCGGTTCTCGGCCTGCTCGTTGTAGCAGTAGGCGGCGAACGTGCGCCCGGACGCGAGCGTGGCGGCGCGCAGGCCCGCGAACCACGTCCAGAACTCCCCGAACGAGCGCCCCTCGTCGCGGGTGGGCAGCGGGTCCCAGGTCGCGAACGCCCGGTAGCCGGGCTCCGGGTCCCCGTCACGCGCACCGCCGGGCAGCGTCAGCAGCGCACCCCACAGGTAGGCCCCGGACTCGCCGAAGCTCTCCATGTCGACGTCGACCTCGACGTCGGCGCGAGTGACCGGCACCCGCGGCACCCGGCGGGCGACGGCGAGTCCCCGGCGGCGCGCACGGGCCAGCGCCACGAGGTCGGTGAACGGCGGCCCGGGCAGGGGGCCGGTCAGCTCGGCGGGCGGGTCCGCCGGGTCCAGCGCGGC
This sequence comes from Pseudonocardia sp. UM4_GMWB1, assembly GCF_017312155.1. Lineage (NCBI taxonomy): Bacteria > Bacillati > Actinomycetota > Actinomycetes > Pseudonocardiales > Pseudonocardiaceae > Pseudonocardia > Pseudonocardia sp. UM4_GMWB1. Next base: position 478,755 of record NZ_QJPN01000001.1, read on the forward strand.
CAGTCCCGCGACGGTCGCGACGCCCGACTCCCGCAGCAGCCGCGCCGTCTCGCCGTGGGCGACCAGGCTGACGTCGTCGACCTGCTCCAGCTCGGCCTCGCACGTCGGCCACCAGGGGCAGCGGCGGCACTCGGTGATCCGCGACGGCGCCGCGAGCGCGGGCCCGCCGGTCGCCGCGGCCCGGGCGACGGCGGCCCGGTCGGTGAACCGCGCGTCGTACTCCTCCAGCGTGGACCGGCCGCCGGGCCAGTGCCCGGCCCGCAGGTCGTGCCAGACGACCACGTCGGCGTCGAGCCCGATCACCCCGCCGAGCCGCGGGGCCGACTCCGGCGGCGCCCAGCCCGCGGCCTCGAGCAGCCGGGTCAGCTGGGCCAGGGCCAGCAGGTCGCGCGGCTGGGAGCGGACCTTGCGGTCCGGGTCGTGCCGGGCGCGCTGCGGCCACGGGTCGGTGACGGCGGTGGTGCGCGCGCCCTCACCCGGATCGGTGATCCGGCGGCGCACGACGAGCAGCGGGACGTAGCCCCCGGCGGGCGTGCGCACGAGCAGCTCCGCGGTGCCGCGCCGGTCGCCGTCGACAGGCAGTACCGCACCCCAGACCAGCGGTGCACCGGCCGCGACGAGCTCGGCCGTGCGCTCCGCCCGGGCCGCCCGCGGACCGGCGCCGGTCCCCGTCGGCCCGGCCATGCCGTCCGGCCAGGTACTCGCCCAGTCCGCACCCCAGGTGCGCGCGAGCAGCTCACCGATCCGCACCCGGTGCGCCGCCGCGTCGGCCCGTCGCTGTTCGATCGCCGGGTCCGGCAGCGCCCGCGGCCGTTCCGCCGCCGACGGGTCGTGGTCCAGGTGCACCCGGCGGCGGCACCCGCTCAGCGCCGCCGCGTCCAGCAGGACACGGGGTGCGGTACGCGGTCCGGTCGAGGTGCTCACGGCTCCCGAGGGTAGAGACCACCCCCGACAGGAACGGATCCGCGTGACGCCCCGTTCCCCCACCCGGGTGGTGTCGGTCCTGCGCGTGCGGTGGGCGGGGCCCTAGGCTGCGACGACACGGCGATCATCTGCCGAGCCGACCCGGGAGGACACGACATGGGACTGCTGCGCAGGAAGCCGAGCGCGGGCGAGCGCGCCGCGGCGGCGACCAGGGAGGCGGCGGTCGACGCGTCGGAACGGGTGCAGTCGGCCACGGTCCAGACCCTCGAGTACACCCGCGAGACCGCCGACAGGGCCGCCGAGAAGCTGCACCAGCGCGCGGTGAAGGCCCGGAAGAAGGCCGAGGCGGCGTCCCGGCGGGCGGAGAAGGCGGGCCGCCGGGCCGCGCGCAGCACGCGTCGCGCCGTCGGCGAGGGCACCGCCACCGCGAACAGCCTGCTGAGCTCGGCCGACCTCAAGGCCCGCTCGGCCGACCGGAAGGTCGCCAAGGCGGCGGCGAAGGCCGACGCGGGCGCCCGCAAGGCCGAGGCGAAGGCCGCGCGCGCCGCGGAGAAGGGCAGGCTCAAGAGCGAGAACCTGGCCGCCAAGCAGGCCGAGCGGGACCGCGCCGCCCGCGAGTGGAACGCCAAGAAGGTCCAGCGGTACCTGGGTGTGGCGAAGATCGTCGCGCCGCTGCTGGCGCCGTACGCGATGGCCGCGGCCGGGTCGCTGCGCCACCGCCTCGACGACCACCGGTCCCGCCGACTCGGCGTGTCCCCGGACGAGCTGGGCGGTTACTCCGGCCCCGGCGGACGGCTGCACGCACGGCTGTCCCGGATCGCGCGCACCATCACCGAGCTGCGCGAGGACGGGACCGTCGAGCGCGACCAGGCCGCGAAGCGGTTCGCCGACGAGACCGAGCCGCGGCTGCACGACCTCGCCGCCGCCGTCCGGGCCGCGGAGAACATGCCGGCCGCCCGCCGCAAGGCCGCGTACCGCACGGTGTCCGCCGACCTGGACCGCATCGAGGTCCGCCTGCTCGACCACCTGGGCGTCCGCTCCTGACCCGTCTCCGTGGGCCCGGCCCCGGGCCCACGGAGACGGTCGGCCCGCGCGGTACCGATGCACGCTCCGCCTGCGCTCCGCGCGGTACCGATGCGCGCTCCGCCTGCGCTACGCGCGGTAGGTCTCCAGCAGCCGCAGCCACACCTCGCTGATCGTGGGGAACGCGGGCACGGCGTGCCACAGCCGGGCCAGCGGCACCTCACCGACCACGGCGACCGTCGCCGCATGCAGCAGCTCGGCGACCCCGGGCCCGACGAACGTGACCCCGAGCAGCACCTCCCGCTGCGGGTCGACGACGGCGACCACCCGGCCGGACCAGTCGTCCGCGGTGAGCGAGGACCCGGCGACGGCGATGTCCATGTCGACCACCCGCACGTCGAGCCCCTCGGCGCGGGCGGCCGCGGCGGTCCGGCCCACCCAGGCGACCTCTGGATCGGTGAACACGACCTGGGGCACCGCGTGGTGGTCGGCGGTCGCCGCGTCCTCGCCCCAGGCGGCGTCGTCGAGCGGGCGGCCCGCGGCGCGTGCGGCGATCGCGTGCGCGGCGATCCGGGCCTGGTACTTGCCCTGGTGGGTGAGCGGGGCCCGCCCGTTGACGTCGCCGACGGCGTAGAGCCAGTCCCCCGCGGCGAGCCCCGAGTCGTCGACGACGATCTCGCCGCGCCGCCCGAGGCCCACCCCGGCCGAGCCGAGGTCGAGCCCGTCGGTGGCCGGACGGCGCCCGGTCGCGACGAGCAGCCGGTCCACCTCGACCTCGTCCCCGCCGCCGACCAGCACCGTCGCGTCCCCGTTCCGGCGCACCTCGTCCAGGCCGGTGCCCAGCCGCAGGTCGACGCCGGCCTCCCGCAGCCCGGCCGCGACACGCTCGGAGGCCTGCGGCTCCGCGCCCGGCAGCACCCGGTCGCCGTGGTTGAACAGCGTGACCTGCGCACCCAGCCGGGCGTGGGCCAGCGCCATCTCGCAGCCGACGACGCCGCCGCCGAGCACGCCGAGCCGGCGCGGGACCTCCCTCGCCGAGGTCGCCTCGCGCGAGCCCCAGTACTCGACCGTGTCCAGCCCCGCGACGTGCGGCACGACCGGCACGCTGCCGGTCGCGACGACGACGGCGTGGCGCGCGGTCACCACGGTCTCGGTGCCGTCGGCCGCGGTCACGACGACGCGCTTCTCCCCGGCCAACCGGCCCCGGCCACGCAGCACGGCGGCACCGGCGCCCTCGGCCCACCGCACCTGGCCGCTGTCGTCCCAGTCGGAGGTGAACGTCGTGCGGCGTTCGAGGACCTTCGCCGGGTCGAACTCGGCCCGCACGCCGGGCAGCCGCCGGGCGTCGGCGACGGCCTGCGGGGTGCGCAGCAACGCCTTCGACGGGATGCACGCCCAGTAGGAGCACTCCCCGCCGACCAGCTCGGCCTCCACCAGTGCGGCGGACAGGCCGGCGTCCACCGCGTAACCTGCAGCGTTCTCACCGACCGGGCCCGCCCCGATCACGACGACGTCGTGGCTCTGCTCGCTCATGGCACCGAGCTTCCCGCTCCGGGGCCGTTCCATGTCACCCCGGCGCCGGGGTGTCACCCCAGGGCGGCGACCGCGTCCCCCAGCTCGGTGTCGCCACCGCGCAGCTCGAGGGTCAGGCCTGCCGACTGCGGAGCCGTGAGCAGCGCGGCGACGGTCGCGGCGGTGTCGTCGCGGGTCACGTCGCCGTACTCCACCGGCGGCGGGGCCAGCACGACCCGGCCGGTGCCCGGGTCGTTCGTGAGCCTCCCCGGGCGCAGGATCGTCGCGTCGAGCCGGCCGTCGGCGCGGACCGCCTCCTCGGCGGCCTTCTTCGCGCGGATGTAAGCGGCCCAGACCTCGCCGCGCTCGGGGTCCGGCTCGGCGTCCACCCCGGTCGAGGAGATCAGCACGTAGCGGCGGATCCCGGCGGTCGCGGCGGCGTCGGCGAGCAGCACGGCGCCGTCGCGGTCGACGGTCTCCTTGCGCTCCACCCCGCTGCCCGGCCCGGCGCCCGCCGCGAAGACGACGGCGTCGGCGCCGGTCAGGTGCCCCGCGAGGTCCGTCGCGGAGATCTTCTCCAGGTCCGCCACGACCGGGCTCGCCCCGGTGGCCGCCACGTCGTCGGTGTGGTCGGGGTTGCGCACGATCGAGCGCACCGTGTGTCCCTGCCCCGTGAGCAGCGTGGACAGTCGCAGCGCGATCTGTCCGTGTCCTCCGGCGATCACCACGTCCATGCCGGCCACGCTAGGCCGGACGGCCGCTCACCGCCTGTTCGGCTTGAGCGTCCAGACGATCGTCATGGCCCCGGTCTGCGCACCCTGGGCGTCGGTGATGGTGACGTCGACGGCGAACTCCGGGCGCGTCCCGGCGTCGAGCTCGGCGAGCACCTCACCGGCCGGACGGGTCAGCACCGCCTCGGCGCGGAGGTCGCCCTTGGCGAGCTTGAGGTAGCGGATCTCGGACCGGACGACCAGCGGCACGGCCCGGTCCCCGGCCGAGGCGAACGCGGCCAGGCCGACCGCGCCGGAGGCGGTCTCGCCCAGTCCGAACATGACCGCGGCGTGCGGCCCGCCGACGTGGTTGTGCTGGTCGGACCGGTCGGGGAGGAACGCCTCGACCCGGTCGGTCGTGATCGACCCGAAGGTGATCCCGGCGGTGCCCACCCACGGCACCGCCTGCGTCATCGCGTCGGCCACCCAGCTCGCGTCATCAGCCATGACCCGACCCTACTCGCCGGTAACCTCATAGGAAAGCGACGCCCGGTTCCTCACGATTATCGCTGTGCGAGAACGAACCCCCTTGTCCGTCGTGCACAACGGGGTTGAGATCGGCGTGACAGCAGGCACACCAAGTCCCACCACCACGATGCGCAACGCCGCGCGTCCGAGGCTCGGAGGTACCGCCAGTGAAGGCCGTGCGGGTGCACGCGTACAAGCAGGACCCCCGGATCGACGACATCCCGGAACCGACGATCCAGGGTCCGCTCGACGTCATCGTCAAGATCGGCGGTGCCGGCGTGTGCCGCACCGACCTCCACATCATCGACGGGGACTGGGCCGACATCCAGAACCCCGACCTGCCGTACGTGATCGGCCACGAGAACGCGGGCTGGGTGCACGCGGTCGGCGACGGCGTCACGAACGTCGCGGTCGGCGACACCGTCATCCTGCACCCGCAGCCGTCGTGCGGGCTGTGCACCATGTGCCGCTACGGGCGCGACATGCAGTGCACCGGGGACGCGTTCTTCCCCGGCCTGTCGAACAACGACGGCGGCATGGCCGAGTACCTGCGCACCACCGCGCGGTCCTGCGTGAAGCTGAACCCGGACACCAACCCGGCCGACGTCGCCGCACTCGCCGATGCGGGCATCACGGCCTACCACGCGGTCCGCAAGGCGGTGCCGTTCCTGTATCCGGGCACCACCGCGGTCGTGCAGGGCGCGGGCGGGCTCGGTCACATCGGCATCCAGGCGCTCGCCGCGCTCACCGCCACCAAGATCATCGTCGTCGACAAGAACCCGGACGCGCTCGAGCTGGCGAAGCAGATCGGCGCGGAGGAGACCGTCGTCGCCGACGGGAACCAGGTCGAGGCCGTCCAGGAGCTCACCGGCGGCGGCGCCACGGTGGTCTTCGACTTCGTCGCCGAGCAGGGCGCGGAGAACGACGCCTGGGCGATGACCGGCCCGGCCGGCTACAACTTCGTCCTCGGCTACGGCGGCAACCTCTCCGCCCCCACCCTGGACTTCGTCGCCGGCGAGAAGAACATCATCGGCAACATCGTCGGCACCTACAACGACCTCGCCGAGCTCATGGTCCTGGCCCAGGCCGGGAAGGTCACGCTGCACACCGTCCAGTACAAGCTTGACCAGGCACTGGAGGCCCTGCACGACCTGGACGCGGGCAAGGTCCGCGGCCGGGCGATCCTCGTTCCGTGACCCAGTCATACGTACGTACAGGACGAACGTTCTTTCCCTGACCCACCACCGATCAGCAGAGCTGCTGACGCAGGAGGAACCACATGTACGAGAAGGACGGCGAGAAGTACTTCATCGTCGACTCCCACAGCCACTTCTGGGACGCCTCCCGGGAGAACTGGGTCGAGGGTCGCGAGCAGTACGCCAAGGGCTGGATCGACTGCTTCTACGGCTACCACCAGCTCGGCCCGCCCGAGACCCACTGGGACTGGGAGCACTACCTCAAGGTCTCGCAGGACGACTTCGAGCGCGACGTCTTCATCGAGGGCCACGTCGACTACTCGATCTTCCAGTCGACCTACCTCAAGGAGTGGTACAAGAACGGCTTCAACACCGCCGACCAGAACGCGGCGCTGCTGGAGAAGTGGGGCGACCGGATCATCGTCAACGGGCGCTTCGACCCGCGTGACGGCGACGAGGGCATGAAGCAGTTCGAGGCGGACTGCGCGAAGTACAAGCACAAGGGCGTGAAGCTCTACACCGCGGAGTGGAACGGCAGCTCCCGCGGCTTCAAGCTCACCGACCCGGAGTGCTACCGCTTCCTGGAGCGGGCCCAGGAGCTGGGCATCAAGAACGTCCACGTCCACAAGGGCCCGACGATCTGGCCGCTGGACAAGGACGCGTTCGACGTCGCCGACGTCGACCACGCGGCCACCGACTTCCAGGGCCTGAACTTCATCGTCGAGCACGTCGGCCTGCCGCGCATCGAGGACTTCTGCTTCATGGCGGTGCAGGAGCCCAACGTCTACGCCGGCCTGTCGGTCGTCGTCGGCGGCCTGATGCACGCCCGCCCGAAGTTCTTCGCCAAGGTGATGGGCGAGCTGCTGTTCTGGGTCGGCGAGGACAAGATGACCTTCGGCAGCGACTACAACATCTGGACGCCGAAGTGGCAGGTCGAGGGCCTGGTCGACTGGCAGATGCCCGACGACGACCAGTTCGCCGACTACCCGCGTCTCACCACCGCGTCGAAGAAGAAGATCCTCGGCCTCAACGCGGCGAAGCTCTACGACCTCGAGGTCCCGGCCGACTGCCGGCTGCCCGACACCACGGCCGACGAGGCCATGGCCCCGGGTGAGGAGCTCGTCGACAACAAGGCGGGGGCGCAGGCGTGACCCCGCGGCCTGCTGAGAGCCCGCTCCGGCAGGCCGTGTGGTCAGCGCTGGGGACGGTGCTCGACCCGGAGCTGGACGAGCCGATCACCGAGCTCGACTTCGTCGAGTCGTGGTCGGTCTCGCCCGCCGGTGAGGTCGTCGTCGGGCTCCGGCTGCCGACGTTCTTCTGCGCTCCGAACTTCTCGTTCCTGATGGTCGCCGACGCCTACGACGCGGTGACCGCGGTACCGGGAGTGACGAGGGCGGAGGTGACGCTGGCCGACCACCACGCCTCCGACGAGATCAACGGTGGGGTCGCGGCGCACGCCGGGTTCGTCAAGTCCTTCGAGGGCTCGATCAACGGGCAGGCCGCGGCCGAGCTCGACGAGCTGCGGCACACGTTCCTGGCCAAGGCCGCGCTGGCCGGCCAGGACCGGGTGGCCCGCCCGCTCGTCGACGCCGGCCGGGGACCCGACGAGCTGGCCGGGCTGACGCTCGGCGAGCTGGTCGGGACCGAGGCCGACACCGAGGAGCTGACCCGGATGCGGACCCGCCGCAGGGCGATCGGCCTGCCCGCCGGCGACGACGCACCGCTGCTGGTCCACTCCGACGGCACCGCGGTGACCGTCGAGCAGGTCCCGCTGCACCTGCGTCGCGCGCGGTTGCAGCGGGTCGGGATCGAGACCAACGGGGAGTACTGCAAGGGCCTGTTGAAGATCCGCTACGGCGACACGGCACCCGCCGCGGCCGCCGGGCACTGACACCGCACCACCACGACACGGGCCGCGCCCTCCACCCGGGGCGCGGCCCGTCCGCGTCCACTGTGGTCGCCGGCGGGGAGCGGATCAGCGCCCGGGCGGTGCGGCGTCCAGGACCCGGACGGTGTCGGTGAGGCGGTAGCCGTCCCCGTGCACGAAGGGGGCCAGGGCGGCGAGCAGGGCGGCGCGGACGGCGGCGGGGCCGGCGTGGCGTGCCGCGTGCCGCCCCGGCCCGGACGCGAGCACCCCGGCGACGAGGTCGTCCGGGTCGGGGTGCACCACCGGCACCCGGACGACGGCGACCTCCCGCACCACGAGCCCGGCCAGCTCCGCGAGCCGGGTCAGCCGCCGCGGGTCGGTCAGCGGGGGCGCACCGACGCCGCTGCGGTCGGGCCCGGGGTTGTTCTGCGGAGGCGCGGGCGCGGCCCCGGTGAGCGGGGCGAGCGCCGCGCCGATGACGGCGGCGTCGCACTCGTCGGGGGTGCCCCAGACCGTGGCCCGCACCGCGCCGCTCGGCGCGCACACCCGGCCCGCCCCGCGCAGCGCGAGCACCGGGTTCGGGAGGTGCTCCAGTACCTGCACCAGCGTGACCAGGTCGAACGCGTCATCGGCGAAGGGCAGCTCGTGGGCGTCGGCGACCCGCAGGTCCGCCCCGGGCGCGGCCCGCTCCGCCGCGGCGAGCGCGCGGGGTTCGGTGTCGACGCCGGTGGCGGCCAGCCCGGCGGCGGCCGCGTCGGCGAGCAGCCGCCCCGCCCCGCAGCCGACGTCCAGCAGCCGCGAGCCCGGGCCGGCACCCGCCAGGACACGGTCGAACAGCGGGGATGCGGCAGCGGTGCTCACGGCTCCGACGCTAGTCCGGCCCGGCGTCGCGGTCACCGCTTCGGTGGGAGTGTCTCCACGACGGCGACCGCCTCGGCGACCCAGCCGGCGAGCTCCGGGCCGTCGAGGTCGTCGACGTCGGGCTCGCCGGCCACCCACAGCCAGCCGGTCATCTCGCGGCCGCCCATCACCATCCGCTCGGTCCGCGGGCGCTCCAGCAGCTCCGCGGAGCGGTCCGCGGCCACCCGCACGAGCAGCCCGCCACGTCCGCTCGCGGCGACGGCCATGTGCCCGTCGACCAGGAAGGCGAGCCCGCCGAACATCGTCTTCTCGGTCACCGGCCGGTCCGCGAGCAGGCTGCGCAGACGGGCGGCGAGACCCTCGTCGTAGGCCACCCGGGCGAGTATGGCCCTCAGCGGCCCCAGACGTCCTCGGCGACCGAGACGATCAGCTCCAGCTTGCGCTTCTGGTCGTCGACGGTGAGCTCGTTGCCCTCGACGGTGGAGGAGAACCCGCACTGCGGCGACAGGCACAGCTGGTCCAGCGGCACGTACCGCGCCGCCTCGTCGATCCGGCGCTTGAGCGCGTCCGGGTCCTCCAGCGCCCCGGACTTGGTCGTGACCAGCCCGAGCACCACCTGCTTACCCTTCGGGACGAACCGCAGCGGGGCGAACCCACCGGAGCGCTCGTCGTCGAACTCGCAGAAGAAGCCGTCGACGCCCAGCGTGCCGAACAGCGCCTCGGCGACGTGGTCGTAGCCGCCCTCCGCGGCCCACGACGACCGGTAGTTGCCCCGGCACATGTGGGTGGTGACGTACATGTCCGACGGCCGGTCGGCGATCGCGGCGTTGATCTGGCGGATGTAGCGCAGGTGCTGGGTCTCCGGGTCGTCACCCTTCTCGGCCAGCTGCGCGCGGTGCGTCGGGTCGTTCAGGTAGGCCAGCGCGGTGTCGTCGAGCTGCAGGTAGCGGCAGCCGCGGTCGTACATCGCGCGGAGCTGGTCGGCGTAGGCGGTCGACAGGTCGGACCAGAACTCCTCGACGTCGGGGTAGACCTCGCTGGAGATGACCGACCGGCCGCCGCGGGCGTAGACCATGCTCGGCGAGGGGATCGTGAGCTTCGGGGTCGCCGTGGTGACCTGCGCGGCCAGGTACTCGAACGCCGAGGCGAAGACGGGTTCGTCGAGGTGCACCCGGCTGTCGACGGCCATCCCGGCGGAGGTGAAGTTGTTCTGGCCCGCCGCGTTGCGCATCGCGACCTCGACCCGGCCGGAGGTCTTCGTGACGCCGCCGAGGGCGTAGATGAAGTCCATGTGCCAGGAGGTGCGGCGGAACTCGCCGTCGGTGGCCGAGCGCATGCCGACCGACTCCTGCAGCGCGACGACGTCGGTGATCGCGGCGTCCTCGGCCGCGCGCAGGCCCGCGTCGTCGAGCTCGCCCGCGGTGTGCCGCTCCCGGGCGGCGAGCAGGGCGGGCGGCCGCAGCAGCGAGCCGACGTGGTCGGCCCGGAACGGCGGGACGGTGCGGACGAGCGACTCCACTGTCTTCTCCGGCATCGGGCGAACGTATCGCCGTGTCCGCATGTCCGCCGACGTCACTTCCGGAGAATGGAAGGTCTATCGCGCATGCCAGCGCGGGGACCGCTTCTCCCGGGCCGCAGCGGCACCCTCCGCCGCGTCCTCGGTGGTCGCGACGACCTTCCGCAGCGTCTCACCGAAGCGGATCGCCTCGGTGGTACCCATCTCCGGTCCGCGCACCGCCATCTCCTTGATCGCGCGCTGGGCGAGCGGCGCCCCCGCGGTGAGCCGCCGGGCGAGGTCCCGGGCGGCGTCGCCCAGCTCCTCGTGTGGCACGACCCACCCGGCGAGGCCGATCTCGTGCGCGCGCCGCGCGTCGATCGTCTCGCCGGTGAGCAGCAGTTCCATCGCGTACTGCCGGTCGATCATCCGGGGCAGCCGCAGCGCACCGACGATCGTCGGGACGCCCAGCCGGGCCTCCGGGAAGGAGAAGGTGGCGCGATCCGAGGCGATCACGAAGTCGCACCAGGTCAGCAGCGTGACGCCGTAGCCGACGGCGGGTCCGTTCACCGCGGCGACGATCGGCTTGAAGATCTCCCAGCCGCTCTCCAGCGAGTTCACCGTCGGCCGCTCGAAGAAGCTGCCCGGGAAGTCGCCCGCCGGGTTGCCGGTGGTCGAGCGCGTGTCCGCCCCGGCACAGAACGCAGGCCCCTCGCCGGTCACGATCGCGACCCACGCCTCCTCGTCGGTGCGGAAGCGGTCCCAGGCGGCGTTGATCGCGCGCCGCATGTCCCCGTCGATCGCATTGCGCTTCTCCGGGCGGTCGTAGGTGATCGTGACGACGTGTCCGTCGCGTTCGTAGCGCACCCCGTCGGCCATCGGATCATCCTGGCGGGCTCAGCCGGACGCGGCGACCCCCGGCGCCGCGGCCAGGTGCCGGGCCAGCGGCACCGCGGCCTCGCGCACCGCACGTTCGAGCTCCCAGCGGCGCCCGGTGAAGTCCGCCCGGCTGACGACGACCGACAGCGCGGACCCGCCGCCCGGGTGCGGCACCGCGACCGCGAGCCCGGCCCGGCCGCGGGCGTGCTCCTCCACCTCCACCGCGACCCCCGCCGAGCGGACCCGCAGCAGGTCGCGGTCGAGCAGCCGCCGGTCGGTGAGGGTGTGCGGGGTCAGCGGCGCCAGCGGCCCGTGCCCGACGCCGAGGACGTCGGCCAGCCGTCCGGGGTCGAGCCCGGCGAGCAGTGCCTTGCCCGGCGCGGTCGCGTGCGCGGGCAGCGGCTCCCCGGTCACCGCGCCCGGCCCCGGGTGCGCCGCACAGGTCTCGGTGTGGGCGACGACGACGTCGTCGGACCGCAGCACGGCCAGCACCACCGCCGCGCGGGCCGTGGTGTGCAGCTCGGCGAGCACCTCCCGGGCCGGGGCGGGCGGCACGATCGGGTCGGTCATCCCCCGGTACAGCCCGACGACGCGGTAGCCCAGCCCGTACCCGCGCTCGGCGTGCAGCCGGACCAGGTAGCCCTCCTCGACGAGCGTCCCCAGCAACCGGTAGGCCGTCGGTAACGGCAACTCCAGCCGGCGGGCGAGAGCCTTCGCGCTGACCCCGTCACCCGCCTCGGCGACCGCCTCGAGGACCCGCAGCGCTCGGCGCAGCACCGCTCCCGCGCCGTCGCCGACCATCCGCCTAGTGTCGCTGCGGGACCGAGGGCACGCCAGGACCGGGAGGACGACATGGCAGGGGCGTTCCGGCCCGTCGACCGGGCGGGGCTCGCGGCACACCTGGCGGAACGCGCCGGGGAGCCGTCGGGGCGGGTGCGCGTGCTCGTCGACGGCGCCCCGCCCGCGGCCCCGCTGGAGCTGGCCCGGGCGGTCGCGGAGCGGCTGCGCGCCGGCGGCCGACCGGCCCTGGCGGTGGACGCCGACGACTTCCTGCGACCGGCGTCGGTCCGCCTGGAGCTCGGCCGCACCGACCCGGACATGTTCCTCGACGGCTGGCTCGACGAGCCCGCGCTGCGCCGCGAGGTCCTCGCCCCGATGGGTCCCGGCGGCAGCGGCCTGGTGCTGCCCCGGCTGCGCGACACGGCGCGCGACCGTGCCTACCGCGACGAGCCGGTGCCGCTCGGGCCGGACGGGGTGGTGCTGCTCGCCGGCGGGCGGCTGCTGGGCCGGGGCCTGGCCGCCGAGCTGACCGTGCACCTGCGCGTCGGCGGGGCCGCGCTGCGCCGTCTGCTGCCCCCCGACGATGCCTGGACGGCCGCCGCGTACGGCCGCTACGAGAGCGAGGGCGACCCCGGTTCGTTCGCCGATGTGCTCGTGATGGCCGACCATCCCGACCGCCCGGCGCTGCGGGACGCCTGATCGGCGCACGGGGTCCGGGCACGGAGCGTGGCCGGAACCCGTAGAAACGACAAGCGAGACCGGATCGGGCTACACCCGGAACCGATCTCGCGATGGCGGTGGTGACCGCCGGAGGGGGAGAATCCCCGATGAGAGGAGATGGTGGGCGAGGAGGGAGTTGAACCCTCACGTCCTTTCGGACACACGGACCTGAACCGTGCGCGTCTGCCATTCCGCCACTCGCCCGAGCGACACGAGAAAGTTAGCACCCTGCTCGGCAGCCGTTCGCAGGGGGGTCCCCTGCCCGTCGATCACCAGCTGGAGGGGGTCGTGGCGGGTGGGGCACCGGGATGCGCCGCGGCTCCGGGCCGGGTAGATCGGAGGGGAGCACGTCGGTGGCACTGCGGGGCCGGTCGCCCGCTCGTGCCGGGCCCCGCCGTGCCCGGCGGATAACACAGATACGATCGGTCGCACATCACCGACACGCCGATGCGGATGGAGGAGATCTTTTGGGCCGCGTGGACCGCTTCGAGCGCCGACTTCAGGGGTTCGTGGGCGATGCCTTCGCGCGGGTCTTCGGGGGCAGTGTCGTCCCACAGGAAGTCGCACAGGCACTGCTGAGGGAAGCCGAGGACAACGTCGAGCAGCTCGCCGGAGGTCGCCAGCTGGCGCCCAACCGGTACACCGTTCTGCTCAGCCCCAGCGATCTCGACCGCATGGCGGGCGACGAGGACGGGGTCGTCCGATCCCTCTCGTCGCACGTGGCGAAGGAACTCACCGACCAGGGCTGGGACACCTACGGTGAGGTCGTAGTCTTTCTGGAGCGCTCCGAGGCGCTGCACACGGGACAATTCCGCACCCGCTCCGCTGTCGACCCCGACGCTTCCCGTCGGGCCGCCAACCGAGCACGCACCGCAGGAGAAGCACCCATGAGCCAGCAACCGGGCCACCCCGAGGAGAACGGGCAGTACGGATACGACCGGGGCGCACCCGGCGGGTACGGCCAGCAGACCTACGCGCCTCAGGGGTACGACCAGGAGCAGCAGGGCGGCTACGGCCAGCAGCAGGGCGGGTACGACCAGTACGGGCAGCAGCAGGGCGGCTACGGCCAGCCCGGCTACGACCAGTACGGCCAGCCCCAGCAGGGCTATGGCCAGCAGCCCGGGTACGACCAGCAGCAGCCCGGCTACGACCAGTACGGCCAGCAGCAGGGCGGCTACGGCCAGCAGCAGGGCTACGGCCAGCCCCCGCAGGGCGGCTACGACCAGTACGGCCAGCAGGGTTACGGCCAGCCGCAGCAGGGTGGCTACCCCCAGCAGGGCTACGAGCAGGGCTACGACGGCTACGGCCAGCCGCAGCAGGGTGGCTACGGCCAGCCCCAGGGCTACGCCCAGCCCGGCTATCCGCAGCAGGGTGGCTACGAGCAGGGCTACGACGGCGGCTACGGCCAGCAGCAGGGCTACGCCCAGCCGGGCTACCAGCAGGGCGGCTACGACCAGGGCTACGACGGCCAGGGGTACGGCGGCCAGGGCGGCTGGGGCGCTCCGGCGCAGCTGACCGCGATGCTGATCCTGGACGACGGGTCGAACCGCAACTACCAGCTGGCCGAGGGCACCCACGTCATCGGCCGCGGTCAGGACTCCCAGTTCCGGCTCCCGGACACCGGCGTGTCCCGCCGGCACCTGGAGGTCACCTGGGACGGCCAGGTCGCGACCCTGAACGACCTGGGCTCGACCAACGGCACCACGGTGAACAACTCCCCGGTGCAGTCCTGCCAGCTGACCGACGGCGACGTGATCCGCGTGGGTCACTCCAGCCTGGTGTTCCGCACCCAGGGCTGAGCCACACCCGCGGAGCGGAGTCCGCGCAGCGACAGCGGTGCGTCCCCGCCCGCCCGGTGATCCACCGGGCGGGCGGAGCGTGCAGGAACACGAGAAGGGCGAGTAGGACGACGTGCCGGAACTGGTACTGCAACTGACCCGGGGCGGCTTCCTCGCCCTCCTGTGGCTGTTCGTCCTGCTCGCACTCCAGGTGGTCCGCTCCGACCTCTACGCCGCGTCCGGTCTCCGGGCGGCCGCACCCGGCCGCGCGGGCGGGGGCCGGGCCGCCAGGGTCCGCGGCGGCGGCCGCGGCAAGGTGGCCCGCCAGCTGCTCGTCACCCAGGGTCCGCTGGCCGGCAGCCGTATCACCCTCGACTCCCGGCCGATCCTGATCGGCCGCGCCGACGACTCGACCCTCAAGCTCGACGACGACTACGCCTCCACCCGGCACGCACGCATCTCGCAGCAGGGTGACGACTGGTACGTCGAGGATCTCGGGTCGACGAACGGCACCTATCTGGAACGTAATAAGGTCACCGGGCCCACCCGGGTCCCGCTGGGGACACCGGTCCGCATCGGCAAGACGGTGATCGAGCTGCGATCGTGACGGACACGGACCGACCATGAGGTACCGACCGTGAGCCCGGCGCGACCGACCGCTCCCCCGGTGCCGCGGCCGTCCGACCGGTCCCGCGGCGCGGGATCCGCCCGACGTGCCCCGACCGAAGCCGGAGCCGCCCCGTGACACTGGTGCTGCGTTACTCGGCCCGCAGTGACCGCGGACTGGTCCGGCAGAACAACCAGGACGCCGTCTACGCGGGCCCCCGCCTGCTCGCCCTCGCCGACGGCATGGGCGGTCACGCCGCGGGCGAGGTCGCCTCGTCCCTGGTGATCTCCGCACTGGCCCCGCTCGACGACGACGTGCCCGGTGACGACCTGCTCGCCGAACTCCGCGAGGCGACCCACGACGGCAACGAGGCGATCTCCCGCCACGTCGCCGAGGCCCCCGACCTCGAGGGCATGGGGACCACCCTGACCGCGATCCTGTTCGCGGGCTCGCGCCTGGGCATGGTCCACGTCGGCGACTCGCGCTGCTACCTGCTGCGCGACGGCGAGCTCACCCAGATCACGAAGGACGACACGTTCGTCCAGTCGCTGATCGACGAGGGCCGGATCACCGAGGAGGAGGCGCACACGCACCCGCAGCGGTCGCTGCTGCTGCGCGCCATCACCGGGCAGGACGTCGACCCGTCGCTGTCGATCCGCGAGGCCCGCGCCGGGGACCGCTTCCTGCTGTGCTCCGACGGCCTGTCCGGCCCGGTCAGCGACGAGACACTGCACGACACGCTGACCGACTACGCCGACCCCCGCGAGTGCGCCGACCGCCTGATCGAGCTGGCGCTTCGCGGCGGCGGGCCGGACAACATCACGTGCATCGTGGCCGACGTGGTGGACGTCGACTACGCCGACGACGCCCCGATCATCGGGGGCTCCGCGGGCCGCAACCCGCGCGCCGGCGACGGCGACTACCGCCACGACGAGCGGACCCCGCACTCCTCGGCGCAGCGCGCGGCGGCCACCACGCTGCCCCGCACCGAGCCGGTACGGCTGGAGCCCGCCGCCGCGGAGGAGCCGCGCCGCCGGCGCGGCCTGCGCCCGGTGCTCGCCCTGCTGGGCGTGCTCGTGGTGCTCGTGGCGGGAGTGTTCGTCGCCCGGGCGCTGGTGCTGCAGCAGTACTACGTGGCCGTCGACCAGAACCAGGTCGCGATCTACCAGGGTGTACGCGGCAACGTGCTCGGTGTCCCGTTGCAACGGGTGGCGGAGTCCACCGACATCGGCCTCGACGACCTGCCGCAGGCGGTCCGCAGCCAGGTCACCGACGGCATCGTCTCCGACGAGGGCGAGACCGGTGCCCGGGAGACCGTCGACCGGCTGCGGGAGCGCATGCTCCCGCTCTGCTCCACGCTGACCCCGCCGCAGCCGCCCGCGGTCGTCCAGGTGCCCGGCGCCCCGCCGGTGACGACGACCCCGCTGCCGACCGCGACCCCCGAGCCGGGCCGGAACTGCCGGCTCGACGGCTGATGGCCACGGGCAGCTCCGCTGCGGAGCCGACCACGCCCACCGGCCGCGGCATCGAGCTGTTGATGCTGGGCCTGGCCGCCGTACTCACGACCGGTGCGCTGGTGCTGGTGGAGGCGAACCAGGAGCAGTCGCTGACGACCGACCTGTTGTGGGTGGGTCTGGCGTATCTCGTGCTGTTCGCGGGTGCGCACGTGGCGGTGCGCTTCCTGGCGCCCTACGCCGACCCGCTGATCCTGCCGTCGGTCGCGCTGCTCAACGGCATCGGCCTGGTGATGATCCACCGGCTCGACCTGGCCAAGGCCGCCCGCGCGGAGGCCACCGGGAGCCCGGTGCCGAGCGGGCTGATCGGCGCCCAGGTCACCTGGACCGTCGCCGGCCTGGCGTTGTTCGCGCTGGTGCTGTTCTTCCTCCGGGATCACCGCACACTGGCCCGCTACGGCTACACCGCGGGCTTCGTCGGCCTGGTCTTCCTGGCGATCCCGGCGTTCCTGCCGTCGTCGATCTCCGAGGTCAACGGCGCCAAGCTCTGGATCCGCATCCCCGGTGGCCCCGGCATCCAGCCCGGCGAGTTCTCCAAGATCCTGCTGATCATCTTCTTCGCGGCCTACCTGGTCCAGAAGCGCAACCTGCTCTCCACCGCGGGCCGCCGCTTCCTGGGTATGGAACTGCCCCGCGCCCGTGACCTGGCTCCGCTGCTCGTCGCCTGGGGGCTGTCGGTCGGCGTGCTCGTGCTCCAGCGCGACCTCGGCAGCTCGTTGCTGATCTTCGGCCTGGTCCTGGTCCTGCTCTACACCGCGACCGAACGCGTGTCGTGGATGGTGATCGGGCTGCTGGCGTTCTCCGGCGGTGCCGTCGTCGCCTACAACCTGTTCGACCACGTCCAGACCCGCGTGCGGATCTGGCTGGACCCGTTCGCCGACTTCAGCGGCGGCGGCTACCAGCTCGCGCAGGCGCTGTTCGGGCTCGGCACCGGCGGCGTCGGCGGGACCGGACTGGGTGCCGGACGGCCGGACATCGTGCCCTTCGCCGAGTCCGACTTCATCTTCTCCTCGCTCGGCGAGGAGCTCGGGCTGATCGGGCTGGCCGCGATCCTGCTGGTGTACCTGGTGCTCATCACCCGTGGGCTGCGGTCGGCGCTGGCCGTGCGCGACTCCTACGGCAAGCTGCTCGCGACCGGGCTGTCGTTCTCGGTGGCGCTGCAGATCTTCGTCGTCATCGGCGGGGTGACGAAGCTGATCCCGCTGACCGGTCTGACGCTGCCGTTCCTGTCCTACGGCGGCTCGTCGCTGCTGGCGAACTACGTGCTGGTGGCGATCCTGCTGCGGATCTCGCACGTGGCCAGGGCACCGCTCCCCGTCCGGCCCGCCAAGCCGCGGGCGCCGATCGCCGAGGCCAGCACCGAGCTCGTCCAGCGTCCCGGGACGGGCCGCTCCGACACCCGTGACGACAACCACGCCGACACCGCCGCCCAGAGGAGCGAGACGTGAACCGCCCGGTCCGCCGCGTGGCACTCGCCGTGATGGTGATGATCGTGGTCCTGCTCGGCAACATCACCTACGTGCAGGTGGTCATGGCCGGCCAGTACCGGGACGACTCCCGCAACCAGCGCTCGCAGATCGACGAGTACTCGCGTCAGCGCGGCCAGATCGTCGCCGGCGGGCAGGTCCTCGCGCAGAGCGTCGAGAGCGACGGTCGGCTGCGGTTCGCCCGCCAGTACCCGCAGGGCGAGATGTTCGCGCCGGTCACCGGCTTCCTGTCGACCGTGTACGGCAAGACCGCACTCGAGCGGTCCACCGACGAGGTGCTCAACGGCACCGACGACCGGCTGTTCGTGCGCAGGCTGTCGGACCTCATCACCGGCCGGGACCCGGCGGGCGGCAACGTGGTGACCACCATCGACCCCGAGGTGCAGCGCGCCGCCTACGACGGGCTGGCCTCCCGCGGGTACACCGGCGCCGTCGTCGCGCTGGTGCCGCAGACCGGGGAGATCCTGGCGATGGCCTCGACGCCGTCGTTCGACCCGAACCCGCTGGCCTCGCCGGACCCGGCGCAGCAGCAGGAGGCGTGGAAGCGCTACGGCGCCGCCGACCCGGACCCGATGACCAACCGGGCGATCAACGAGATCGAGCCGCCCGGCTCGACGTTCAAGCTCGTCACCACCGCGGCCGCCCTGCAGAACGGCTACACCCCGGACAGCCAGCTCACGGCCGCCCGCAACATCCAGCTGGCCGACTCCACGACCACCCTGGAGAACTACAACGGCTCGGCCTGCGGCGGCGGGGCGACGGCGTCGCTGCGCGAGGCGCTGGCTCGCTCCTGCAACACCGCGTTCGCCCAGCTCGGCGGCGAGCTCGGGCCGGACAAGCTCCGGGCCCAGGCCGAGGCGTTCGGCATCGGCCGCACCGACCTGCAGATCCCGATGCCGGTCACGGCGTCGCAGGTCGGCCCGATGTCCGACACCCCCTCGACCCAGCAGTCCGCGATCGGCCAGCGCGACGTCCGGCTGACCCCGATGCAGCTGGCGATGATCGGCGCCTCGATCGCCAACGGCGGCCAGACGATGGCCCCGCACCTGGTCAAGGAGATCCAGAGCCAGACCCTGGACGTCGTCGACACCACCGACCCGGACCGGATGTCGCGGTCGATGCCGGCCGACGTGGCCCGCACGATGACCGACCTGATGGTCGGCTCGGAGGAGCGGACCTCGGGCGGCGGCAAGATCACCGGCGTCCAGATCGCGTCGAAGACCGGTACCGCCGAGCACGGCACCGACCCGAAGAACACCCCGCCGCACGCCTGGTACGTGGCGTTCGCACCGGCCGACGACCCCAAGGTCGCGGTGGCGGTGCTCGTCGAGAACGGCGGCGACCGGGCGCTGGAGGCGACCGGTGGCTCGGTCGCGGCCCCGATCGGGCGGGCCGTGATCGCCGAGGCGCTGCGGGACGCCCAGTGAGCCCGCGGGACCCGGCCCGGCGCAGGTCCCCGGCGGCCCCGTGAGCGCCCTGTCGGCCGGGCAGCTGATCTCCGAGCGCTACCAGCTGGACCGGCGGATCGCGGTCGGCGGGATGGGCGAGGTATGGGAGGCCTCGGACACCCGGCTCGGGCGCAGCGTCGCGGTGAAGGTCCTCAAGGCGGAGCTCTCCGACGACCCGGAGTTCCTGCACCGGTTCCGCATCGAGGCCCGCACCGTCGCCTCGCTCGACCACGCCGGGATCGCCGCCGTGCACGACTACGGCGAGGACGACAGCTCCACCGGCGGCGGGCGCACCGCTTACCTGGTGATGGAGCTCGTCCGGGGTGAGCCGCTGTCGTCGCGGATCGGGCGCGGGCCCATCCCCGCCGACGAGGCGCTCGACATCCTCGAGCAGGCGGGCCGGGCGCTGTTCGCCGCGCACGAGCGCGGGTTCGTCCACCGCGACGTCAAGCCCGGCAACATCCTGCTGCGTACCGACGGCGTCGTGAAGCTGACCGACTTCGGCATCGCCAAGGCCGCCGACGCCGTCCCGGTGACCCGGTCCGGGATGGTCATGGGCACCGCCCACTACATCGCTCCGGAGCAGGCCTCCGGCGAGGAGGCCGGGCCGTCGGGCGACGTCTACTCGCTCGGGATCGTCGGCTACGAGTGCCTGGCCGGGGTGCGGCCGTTCCGCGCCGAGAGCGCGGTCGCGGTCGCGATGATGCAGGTCCGCGACGACCCGCCGCCGCTGCCGGACGAGATCCCCGAGCGGGTGCGCGAGCTGGTCTCCTCGGTGCTGGTCAAGGACCCCGAGCAGCGCTACGCCGACGGCGCCGAGTTCGCCGACGCCGTCGCCGCGGTCCGGCGCGGGCACCGGCCACCGCCGCCCGGCATCCCCGCCCCCGGCGGGTACGCACCCGACTTCCGCGGCGACGACGGCACCGGCTCGCGACACGCCCTGCAGGGGACCGGGCAGGGGACCGGCGACGACGGCCCGTCGGCGGGCGGTAGCGACACCGCCGACCGCGGCCCGCGCACCGGTGCCCCCGGCCCCGACGGCGCCCGCCGCACCGGACCGGACCAGGGTGTGTCCCGCCCCGTCACCGGTCCCCCCGGTGGCGCGCCGGGCCGGCCGCAGGGCCCGCGCACCCCGGGCGGCACGCCGTCCTGGTCCGGGCCGGTCCCGGTGCCCCCGGGCTCGCCGCCCTACGGTGCCCCGCTGCGGCCGCCGCGCACCGGGCCGCACAGCGGCGGTCTCCCGGGGGGCCGTCGTCCGGGCGGGCCGCCCACCGGCCCCGAGGTCCCGGGGCAGCAGCGTTCGGCGCCGACGCGTCCGCCGGTGCGCCGCAACGCCTCCGCCGACCGGATGCCCGAGCAGCATCCGTCCGGCCCGCTCGACCTGGGCCCGAAGCGTTCCGGACGGGCGAAGGCGTGGCTGGCCGCCCTGTTCGTGATCCTGACCCTCGCCGCCGTCCTGCTCGCGGTGATGATCTTGAAGGGCCTCTCGCCCGACGACATGCGGCCCGGGTCGCTCGGCGTCGCGCCCGGTACCGTGGCGACCGCGGCCGGCCCCTCGGCCGGGTCCACGGGACCGGCGGTCCCGGCGGAGCCGTTCGCCGTCCCCCGTGCCCAAGATCGACCGGAGGTGCCCGGTGATGTCCCGGTGATCCCACCGAACGGTCGCTCCGGCGCACATGTCGCCCGTACGGGACCGACCGTGAGCGCCGACCGGCATGATGAGCACGCCTCCGACGGACTCGATGAGTACGGGAATCTGAACCGATGACGACACCACGACTGCTCTCCGAGCGCTACGAGCTGGGCGACCCGCTCGGCTACGGCGGCATGTCCGAGGTCCACCGCGGCCTCGACACCCGGCTCGGCCGGGACGTGGCGGTCAAGGTGCTGCGCGCCGACCTGGCCCGCGACCCCCAGTTCCAGCTGCGCTTCCGCCGCGAGGCGCAGAACTCGGCGTCGCTGAACCACCCGGCGATCGTCGCGGTGTACGACACCGGCGAGGTCGAGTCCGAGTTCGGGCCGCTGCCCTACATCGTCATGGAGTTCGTCGACGGGCAGACGCTGCGCGAGATCGTCAAGACCACCGGCCCGATGACCCAGCAGCGGGTCGTCGAGGTGATGGCCGACGTCTGCGCCGCGCTCGACTTCTCGCACCGGCACAACATCATCCACCGCGACGTGAAGCCCGCGAACGTGATGATCAACGGCGTCGGCGCGGTCAAGGTCATGGACTTCGGCATCGCCCGTGCGCTGGGCGAGGGCCAGAACGTCACCCAGACCGCCGCCGTCATCGGCACGGCGCAGTACCTGTCTCCCGAGCAGGCGCGCGGCGAGGCCGTGGACGCCCGCTCGGACGTCTACGCCGCGGGCTGTGTGCTGTTCGAGCTCCTGACCGGCGAGCCGCCCTTCACCGGGGACACCCCCGTCGCGGTCGCCTACCAGCACGTGCGGGAGGACCCCCGGTCTCCGTCCGAGCTCAACCCGTCGGTGCCCCCGGCGCTCGACGCGGTGGTGCTCAAGGCGCTCAGCAAGAACCCGGCCAACCGCTACCAGTCGGCCGCCGAGATGCGAGCGGACCTGGTCCGCGTGCGCAACGGCGAGCCGGTACACGCGCCGCTGGTCATGAGCGAGCACGAGCGCACGCACATGATGGCCCACGACAGCGCGACCCAGGCCATGGCGACGCGCCGGCTCGACGCGGGCGGCCCGCCCACCGGCCGGCACACGATGCCGCCGCACCACCCCGACTACGCCGACGACGAGGGCCGCGGGGGGCGGCGCAAGGCCCTCCTGTGGGTCGCGGCGCTCGCGGTCATCGGCCTGCTCGGCTTCGTCGGCTTCCAGCTCTTCTCCTCCTCGGGCCCGGACCAGGTGTCGGTGCCCGACGTGCTCGGCCAGTCCCCGGACCAGGCACGGCAGACCATCACCCAGGCCGGGCTGCTGTTCTCCCAGCAGGACCAGCCGTCGGACGTCGCACAGGTCGGCAAGGTCGTCCGGACCGACCCCGGCGGCGGCAACCAGGTCGCCGAGAACAGCCGGGTGACGGTCTACGTCGGCAGCGGGCCCGCCCAGGTCACCGTGCCGAGCGTGGAGGGCCTGTCCCCGGACGAGGCCGAGGCCAAGCTCCGGGAGGCCGGCCTGCAGGTCGGCGGCCGCACCGAACGCGACACGAGTGACTCAGGCCAGGTCGGCAAGGTCATCACCTCCGACCCGGGGCCGGGCCAGCAGGTCTCGGGCAACACCGCGGTGTCGCTGGTGGTGGGTCGCAAGCAGCAGACCGTCGCCGTGCCGGACGTGGCGGGCCAGTCGGCCGACGCCGCCCGGGCGACGCTGCAGAACGCCGGCTTCCAGTCGATCTCCACGACCGAGGTCGACAGCGGCGGCTCGGCGGGCCAGGCGGTCGGCACGAACCCGTCGGCCGGGACCCGGGTCGCGCCCGACCAGACCATCACGATCCAGATCAGCCGTGGGAACCAGAACCAGGTGCCCAACGTCGTCGGCCAGCGCGTCGACAGCGCGATCAGCACGCTGCAGGAGGCGGGGCTGAGCCCGTCGATCCGCCAGGTCGACGTCTCGGACTCCTCGCAGAACGGCGTCGTGCTGCAGCAGAGCCCGTCCGGCGGGTCCGAGGCCTCGAGCGGCCAGACCGTCACCCTCACCGTCGGCAGCTACTCCGGTGACAGCAGCAGCGACGGTGAGAACGGCAGCAACGGCTTCCCGTTCAACTGACGATTTTCCCGGGAGGGACCGTGCGCGTACTCGTCGTCGACAACTACGACAGCTTCGTCTACAACCTGGTCCAGTATCTGGCCCAGCTCGGTGCCGACCCGGTGGTCCGGCGCAACGACGAGGTCGAGCTCGACGAGCTCGACGAGGTCGGCGCCGTGCTGGTCAGCCCCGGTCCGGGGACCCCGGAGCGGGCCGGTCGCAGCGTCGAGGTCATCCGCCGCGCCGCGGAGCGCGGCACGCCCCTGCTGGGCGTGTGCCTCGGCCACCAGGCGCTGGCCACCGCCTGGGGCGGGGTCGTCGAGCGCGCGCCCGAGCTGCTGCACGGCAAGACCTCGGAGGTCTTCCACGACGGCACCGGTGTGCTCACCGGGCTGTCGTCGCCGTTCACGGCCACCCGCTACCACTCGCTGACGATCGCGCCCGACGGCCTGCCGTCGGAGCTGGAGGCGACCGGCCACACCGAGACCGGCCTGATCATGGCCGTGCGGCACCGGGAGTTCCCGATCTCCGGCGTGCAGTTCCACCCGGAGTCCGTGCTGACCGAGGGCGGGCACCGGATGCTGGCGAACTGGCTGCGCCAGGCCGGCTACGACGTGCCGGAGGACCTGGTCGTACGGCTGTCCGACGAGATGGCCGGACTGGTCGCCGGGGTCTGATCCCCGGCCCCGCACCACCCGACGTCCCCGTGACGTGCGACGCCTGTGTCGCCGGTGCGACCCGGACGGCGAGGCGGTCACGCTACCGTGGTGGCGGATCTGTCCGGGTCGCCACGTCCCCCCGACCACGGTGCCCCGTCGCAGGTCCCGCCCCCGGCCGGCGCACCGGCCGGACCCGTGTCCGACTCCGACAGGCGATGAGGTCAGATGCCGAAGTCGAAGGTCCGCAAGAAGGCGGCCTACACCCCGCCCCCGGTCAGCCGCACCCCGCAGAAGGTCGCGGGACCGACACACCCGGCCTACATCGCCGTCATGGTCGCGATGTGGATCCTCGGCCTGGCCTGGCTGGTGATCAACTATTTGGCCGGTCCGTCCATCCCGTTCATGCTGGCGCTGGGCAACTGGAACTTCATCATTGGGTTCTCACTCATCGTGATCGGCCTGCTGATGACGATGCGGTGGCGCTGACCAGCGGAAACACACGGATGTGAGTTGTCCACCATGTGGATGAAGCTTGTGGACAACTTCACATGACCACACAGGGTGATCGACTTCGGTGGTCGACACCGGTGGGCGCGGTCGTCGTGCTCTGGGTGCTGGCGGTCGCCGCGACCGGCTGGTCGGTCGCGGTGCTCGTCTCCGGCGCGGACGCGGCGGGCGCGTTGGTCGCGGGCGTCGCGGCGCTGGGTCTCACCCTGGCCGCGGCATCGGGGACCCGTGCCCGGCCCCGGCTGGAGGCCGGCCCCGAGGGGCTGACCGTGCGCAGGCTGACCTGGACCCGGCACGTGCCCTGGGGGCGGGTGGACGACCTGCGGCTGCTGCGGACCCGCAGGCTGGGCCGCGAGTCGGTGCTGCTGGAACTGGAGCTGCGCGACGTCGACGACCGCGAGCGGCTCGTGATCCTCGGCCGGGCCGAGCTGGGCGCGGACCCGGTGGATGTGTTCGACGACCTCGCCGCCCTGCGCCCGGCCCACCGCCCCGGCGACCCGGGCCCGCCCGGGCTCTGACCCGCCACCCGCACCTCGGCGAGCACCGGATCGGCCACCGACGGCCCGGGTCGGCGGGCAGCCGCCGACATGCACCTCCGGGTCGTCCTGGCTCGGCGTCGAGAACCCCGAGCTGCACCTCGGCGCACGGGCCCGCGGTCGGGCCCGGCCTGCCTCAGACGCCGGCGACCGCGAGCAGGCCCGCGGCGCGCACCCCGATCAGTACCAGCGCCAGCACGGCCAGCCCGGAGACCGCCAGCAACTGGGTCCGCCTGCGCTGCGGGGATCCCGTCCCGAGGTGAACCAGCGCAGCGGTGA
Organism: Pseudonocardia sp. UM4_GMWB1; assembly: GCF_017312155.1. Taxonomy (NCBI): domain Bacteria; kingdom Bacillati; phylum Actinomycetota; class Actinomycetes; order Pseudonocardiales; family Pseudonocardiaceae; genus Pseudonocardia; species Pseudonocardia sp. UM4_GMWB1. Next base: position 503,773 of record NZ_QJPN01000001.1, read on the forward strand.
CCGCGGCGCCGAAGACGAGCCCGCCGAGGTGCCCCTGCCAGGAGATCCCCTGGATGCTGAGGCTGATCACGGCGTTGATCGCGATGACGGCGACGACCTGCCCGGTCGGCAGCTTCAGCCGCCGCAGCAGGACGAACAGTGCCCCCATCAGCCCGAACACCGCACCGGAGGCGCCCGCGGTCGCCCCGACCGGGGAGCTGAAGAGCATGACCGCGGCCGCACCGCCGAGCATGGACACGCCGTACACGGCGACGAACCGGGCCCGGCCCAGGACCGTCTCGACCTCACGGCCGATGATCCACAGGGCGTACATGTTGAACGCCAGGTGCAGCGGGCCGATGTGCAGGAAGCCCGAGGTGATGATCCGCCAGTACTCGCCGTCGGCGACCAGGAGCGGGACGAGTCCCCCGGCGTCGAACAGCGGCGAGCGGAAGTTGGACATCACGCTGCCCGCCGTGACCGCGGTGAGCACGTAGACCACCACGTTGGCGACGATCAGACCGGGGACGATCACCGGCTTCCCGGTGCGGCTCGCACCGGCGACGTTGCGCCACCGCGGGGTCGTCCGCGCGCCCTCGGCGAGGCAGTCCACGCAGTGCTGGCCGACCGGGGCCGGCCGCAGGCAGTCGGGGCAGGCGGGCCGGTCGCAGCGCGAGCAGGCCAGCCCGGTGGGCCGGTCGGGGTGCCGGACGCAGACCGCGCCGGCACCGGACCCGGCCCCCGGGGCCCCACCGGGCGGTGGAGCACCGTGCGGGAGGCCGTGCGTGGCACCGCCGTCCGGGGCCCCGCCGAGTGCCGCGCCGGGACCGGCCCAGGGCGGACCGCCCGGCGCGCCCGGCGGCGGCCACTGGGGCTGCGGGTAGCCGGGCGGCGCCGGGTAGCGCGGCGTGCCCGCGGGGCCGGGGGAACCCGGCCCGCCCTCGGGCTCGCCGGGTGTCCCGGATCCGCTGTCGTCGGGTCGTCCGTTCACCACGGCCCGTCCACTCGGTGGTCGGAGACCTGCGGGGTCAGGACCGCTCGATCTCGATCTTCTCGATGACCACGTCGGTCAGCGGCCGGTCGGCCTGGCCGGTGGTGGTCTGGGCGATGGCGTCCACGACGGCCCGCGACTCGGCGTCGGCGACCTCACCGAAGATGGTGTGGCGCCGGTTCAGGTGCGGGGTGTTGCCCACCGTGATGAAGAACTGCGAGCCGTTGGTGCCCGGCCCGGCGTTGGCCATGGCCAGCAGGTAGGGCTTGTCGAACTTGAGGTCCGGGTGGAACTCGTCGCCGAACTGGTAGCCCGGGCCACCGCGACCGGTACCGGTCGGGTCGCCGCCCTGGATCATGAAGCCGCTGATCACCCGGTGGAAGATCGAACCGTCGTAGAACGGCCCGGAGTCGCCGCCGCTCGCGTTCGGGCCCGTGTAGTCCTTGCTGCCCTCCGCGAGGCCGACGAAGTTCGCGACCGTCTTCGGCGCGTGGTCGCCGAACAGCACGACGCGGACGACGCCCTCGGAGGTGTGCAGGACGGCCGTCGTGTTGGCGTTTCCTGGTTCCGTCACGGCTACCATCGTGCCAGTAAGCAGCCGCATCCGTGGGAAGCAGGTCCGGAACATGAGTGCCGAGAGGACGCGGGCCCGTGCCCGCAAGGATGCCGCCGAGGCCGTGCACACCTTCGCCGACGCCGGCCGGATCGCCGGTGGCGCGGTCGCCGACGCCGTGGCGGGAGGGGTCTCGTCCCGCCTGTCCGGCCTGTCCGACGTGGTGTCCGGCTCGGTGCACGACGCCCGCCACGCGCTGGCCGAGGTGGTCGAGCCGACCCCGGCGCGGGTGCGCCGGGCCCCGTGGATCGTGGCCGTCCTGCTGCTGACCGCGGCCGCGGTGTGGGGCTGGGCGACGGTCCTGCAGCGCGAGCGCGAGGTGGACCCGGGGACCCCGGTGCCGACGACCCCGCCGACCGACGACCAGATCCACGGCAAGCCGATCGGCCAGGGCCGGTCGCAGGCGAGCGGTCACTGACCCACGGCCGTCCCGGATCGGGCGGGTCAGGCCGGGCGCAGGGTCCGCAGGAAGCCGGTCACGGCGGCCTCGTAGCCGTCGGGATCGGCGTTCCAGCTGCCGGTGTGCTCGGTGCCGGAGAACTCCCGGTAGGTGACCGGCCAGCGGTGCCCGGGGGCGGTCGCGGCCAGGTCCCGGCTCAGCGTGACCGGCACGGCGGTGTCGGCGTCGCTGTGCAGGACGAGCGTCGGCGGGCGGACCGCGGGCGGGCGCCGGACCAGATCGAACCGGTCGAGGTCGATCCCGATCCGGCGCGCGGTGAACCGGGCCGCGACCCCGGCGAGGGTCGGCGGGAGACCGCGGTTGCGGGCCTGCCTGCGCAGCGTGCGACGCCAGTCGAGCAGCGGCGCGTCCCAGACCACGGCGTCGACGAGGTCGGCGTGCGGGGACCGGTCGAGGAACGCCCCGCCCACCGCGGCCCCCATCGACCAGCCGACCAGCACCAGCCGGCGCGCGCCGTGGACCAGGGCGTAGGCCGCGGCGGCGTCGATGTCGCGCCACTCGGTGTCGCCGAGGTGCGACCGCCCGTCCGGTGACTCCGGGGCGGTCCCGTCCCCGCGGTAGCTGACGACGAGCTGGGTCAGCCCGGCCGCGTGCAGCGCGGGCAGGATCCGCAGTGCCTCGCGCCGGGTCCCGCCTCGGCCGTGCACGCACAGCGCCCAGGTGTCCGGGTCACCGGCGTCCGGGGCGGGAATGCGCCAGGCCGGTGCGAGGCCGAGGTCGGTGGGCACCCGGACGTCGTCGAAGGGCAGCCCGCGGGCGGACGGGTCCGGGTCGAACGGGCCGGCGTCGAGCACCGCGGGGCCGGTCGCCGGGACCGGGCCGGCGCGCAGCTCCCGGACGACGGTGCGGCGCCCGCGGTCCAGGACCGGACCGACGACGGCGAGTCCGGCCGGGCCTCGCAGCCCCCAGACACCCGGCTGTGCGGACAGCCGGGTCCGCGCCAGCTCGACGGTGCCGTCCCCGGCGGTGACGACCCGCTCGGGCAGCCCCGGGTGCGGCGACGGGTGCAGCAGGATCGTCGAGTAGTGCCAGCCGATCGCGGCCGCGGCGGCGCCGCCCGCCCCGCCCAGGGCCCCGGCCAGCGCTCCCGCGACGGGCGCCGAACGACGGACGGAGTGGCGGACGGAGGAGCTCGGCGCGCGCACACACTCATCCTGCTCCCCCGCGTACGTGTGCCGCGAGTGGACCACCTGATGCCTGTTTGGAGTGACGAGAAGGCTCCGTACGTGCGAGCCCCCTCTCAGGTTGCCACTCGTACGAGTGAAGATCGCCGCCGAGTGACTGCGGAACGCAACCGACCGCTGGGGGTCTCGTTGTCCCCCGGCGAGGGTCGTCCGTCGGCCCTCAGCTTCCCCGCTCCCCCTTGGAAGGACGTGCGCATGACCCCGCTCGCCCGTACCGCCCTGCGGCTGTCCCTCGCCGGCGCCGGCATCGCCGCGCTCGGCGCCGGTGTCGTCGGCCAGGCCTCGGCCGCCGAACTGCCCGAGGCACCCGACGCCCCGGACACCTCCGCCCTGCCGTCCTACGAGGACGGCACCCTGTCGAACGACGCGAACAGCGTTTCCTTCGGCGAGCTGCAGACCCCGCACGGCGAGACCTCCGGTCTGCCGGAGCTGCCGTCGGCCGACGCGCTCCCCGGCCTGCCGAGCACCGACGCGCTCCCCTCGGCCGACTCCCTGCCGAGCACCGACGCGCTCCCCTCGGCGGACTCGCTGCCGGGCGCGGAGGACCTCTCCACCGCCTCGCTGCAGTCCGCGGACGCGCCCGAGGTCCCCTCCGCTCCGGACGCGCCCGAGCTCCCCTCGGCCGACGACGCTCCCGAGCTCCCCTCCGCGGACGACGTCGACCTCCCGTCGGCCGACGACGCCGGCGCGCTGCCCGTGTTCGAGGTCCCGGGCGTGATGTACATCGAGGCTCCGACCGTCTCCTGACGGCGGACCGACGAGCGCCGGACCCCCGACCGGCGCTCGCGACGTCGCCCGTCCGGTGTCCCCACGACCGGGGCACCGGACGGGCGACCGCGAACGGGGTCAGGGCCGGCCGTGCCGCGGACGCGGCGGCGGCGCGGGCACCACCGGCGCGCGGACGAGGAGCTCGTAGCGGTCGAAGGACCCCTCGTCGTCGACGACGTGGCGCAGGAACCGGAACCCGGCCCGTCGCGCGACCCCGACCGATGCGGTGTTCTGCGGGTCGACGTCGATCGAGATCCATCGCACGTCACCCCGTTCGCCCAGGTAGCGGGCGGCGAGCCGGACCGCGCGCGTCGCGAGGCCGCGACGGCGGTACGCCGCGTAGACGCCGTAGGACAGACCGGCCCGGTCCCCCGCGGGATCCAGGTCGACGTCGATGGTCCCGGCGAGGACGGCGCCGCCGTCGACCCGGATGCCGAAGCTCAGCTTCGGCCCGTCGTCGGCCCAGCGTTCGATCGCACGGCGGACGTGGGCGCGGGCGGTAGCCGGGGTCGCGGGTGCGCCACCGAGCCAGCGGACGATCTCGGCGTCCTCACCCGCGAGGTGGGCCGTCACGTCGTCCCAGCCGAGCGGACTGAGGACGACGACGCCGTCCGCCAGCATGTTCGAGGGACGCGACACGGCACCATCCTGCCCCAACCGTCGCCGTGCGTGATCGGGACCTCCCCCTCCGGGGTTCCCCGTCAGGACGACGGCGCCTCGCGCACCCGGTAGCGCATGAGGAGCGTGTCGTCCCCCGTGACGACGCTGACGAGCTCGAGACGCGCGGGGTCCATGCCCGCGCCGCGGGCGATCCGGCCTGCCTCGCCGGAGACCAGGAACGGCGCGAGGGTCAGTCGCAGCTCGTCGACCAGGCCCGCCTCGGCCAGACTGCCGAACAGCGCGGGCCCGCCCATGCAGTTGATCCGGCGCAGCCCCCGCTCCCCCAGCGCGGCGACGGCGACGGCGAGATCGACCGACTCGTCGCCGGTGAGCACGACCTCGGCGCCGGCGTCGGCCCACCGGCCGCGCAGGTCCGCGGGGACCGACTCGCAGGTGAGCACGATCGTGGGGACCACGGTGTCGGTCAGCACCGGCGCCGACGGGTCGAGCGACTTCCCCGACGAGGTGACGACCGCCGTCGACGGCAACTCCGACAGCCCGAAGCGGCGGCGCCGGTCGTCCATCCGGTCGTTGTGCTTGACGCCGGTGAACCCCTCGGCGGCGGCCGTCCCGGCCGCGACGAGCACGACGTCGGCCAGGTCGGTCCCCAGGTCCAGCACCGCGCGGTCGGGCGGGGTGGACAGCCCGGCCGAGCTGCCCGCGACCTCGACGGCGCCGTCGGCGCTGGACACGAAGTTGACCGACAGCCGGAGGCGGTCGTCCGGGTAGGCGTAGAGCCGTTCGAGCTGCTCGGTCGACAGCGGTCCGGCGTCGGCCGCCGGGAAGATCTGGTGGATCATGCTCACGCGAGCAGTCTCACCGCCCGCGACGGGTTCCGCTCGCCGCGGACGGTGGCGACCATCTCGCAGGTCTCGCGGGTGGCCCGGGCCTGGTGGGCGCGCACCATGGCGACGCCGCGGTCCGCGGCCAGCGCCGTCGCGGCGAGGGTGCCGGTCAGCCGCTCCTCCAGCGGCACGGCCAGGGACTCACCGACGACGGTCTTGTTCGACATCGCCAGCAGCACCGGCCAGCCGGTCGCGACCATCTCGTCGATGCCGCGCAGGACCTGGAGGCTGTGCAACGTGTTCTTGGAGAAGTCGATCGCCGGGTCGATGAGGATCCCCCCGGCGGGCACGCCCGCGGCGACGGCCTTCTCGGCGAGCGCGACGGTCTGGTCGATGACGCTGCGGAGCACGTCGGCGTAGCGGGGCCGGTGCGGCTCGGTGCGCGGGGTGACGTGGTCGGTGTGGGCGCTGACGTAGCCGGCGCCGTACCGGGCGGCGACGTCGAGGATCGCCCCGTCGGCGGCGGCCCAGTTGTCGTTGACCAGGTCGGCCCCGGCGGCGCAGACGGCGTCGGCGGGCCCGGCGCGGAAGGTGTCGACCGAGATCGCGACGTCGGGGAACGTGTGGCGCGCCCACTCCACGGTCGGCACGACCCGGTCGATCTCCTCCTGCTCGGTGACCTCGGTGCCCGGACTGGCCGGGACGCCGCCGATGTCGATGACGTCGGCACCCTCCCGGACGACCGCGGTGATCCGGTCCCGGGCGGCCTGCTCGGCGAAGGTGACGCCGTGGTCGTAGAACGAGTCGGGGGTCCGGTTCACGATCGCCATGACCATCGCCCGGTCCCGGTTCCAGGTACGTCCACGGAACGTCACGCTCGGCACGTGGTCTCCTCACAGCACGGTCCGGGCCCGCTGCAGGACCCGGTGGGATCCCCATCCTCCCCGGGCCCCCGCGGGCACGCCCACCGGTCACCCGCGGGCGTAGTCCCGCAGGGGCGGCTCGACGGCCACCCGCGGCTCGGTCGCGATGCTGGTCGCGACCTGCCCCAGCAGCCGCACCTCGTTCGCCGGGAGCTGCGTCCGGTCGACGGCGGGCATGACGTCGGCCAGGCAGACGGCGCGGTCGATCCGGCCCGCGTCGGCGGGGCCGTCGTGGTGCAGCGCGTCGGCGACGACGGCGTACCCGACCGGGTCGGTGCTGCCCATGGTCAGGTGCTCGGCGACGTGCACCGGGCAGAGCGACTGGACGGGGATGTTCGCGATCCGGCCCGCGCCGTCGCGACGCAGCTCCGAGCTCGCCGCGGGCGGCAGGTTCGGGACCACGACCTCGTCGGTCACGGTGTAGACGACGGTGTAGTCGATCCCGGCGAACGTCTCCGGTCCGTCGTTGAGTGCGGCGAGGAGCCGGGAGCCGGTCTGCTGCTGCCAGAACGCGGGGACACAGCCGGGTCCGCAGACCGGGTAGGCGTCGAGCGTGCCGTGGTTCGACGGGTCGATCCCGATCATGTCGGTGACCATGCCGCGGGTGTCCGGCCAGTACTTCAGCGCCCAGCGCGGGACCATGCCGCCCTGGCTGAACCCGACGACGGAGATCGGGCCGCCGGCCTCGTCGTGCATGGTGCGGATCGCGTGGACGACGTGCTCGGCCGCGACCTGGATGTCCCCGGTCGCGTGCGCGGGCAGCTGCACGAGGCAGTGGGCCCGGCCCTCCTGCGCGAAGGCGCGCGCGTAGTTCCAGTCGAAGTTGACGTCGGGGTCCAGCGTCGTCCCCGGCACCAGCAGGACCGGGGCGCCCGCGGAACGGGCGAGGTCGCCGTGGCAGGTGAGGCTCTCGTCCAGGCCGGGCGCGGTGAGCGCGGGCCCGGGGTCGGCGGCGCGCTCCGGGGAGGCCGCCGCCACCCCCGCGACGCCGGTCAGGCAGGCCGCGGTGACGGCCAGCGCGAGCAGGGTGGACGTCGTCGTCCGTGCCATGCCTTCCCCCGTTGTCGATCTTCCTGATCAGTGAACGAGGGCGGCGGCCTGCGGTGACGCGTTCTCGTCGGTTCGACGACGACCGGGTGCGCCTCGGACGGACGGAACGCGGTGCCGGTGGTCACCGGATCCCGCGCCAGGTCGGTGTCGTCGGCACGACCGGAACCTGAGAACCAGGTCTCGCCCCGGCGCGGAACCCGGACGGGTGACAGCACTGCCGGGCGGCCGGCCGTCCCGCTGTGGGCGGTCGGGCCTCCGGCCGCGGTACGACCCGCCGGGCGGGACCGGTCCGCCGACCGTCGCAGCCGACCGGCCGCCGGGGTCACGCCAGGTGCTTCCCGGAGATCGCGCGGGCGATGACGAGCTGCTGGATCTGCTCGGTGCCCTCGAAGATGTCGTAGATCTTCGAGTCGCGGTGCATCCGCTCCACCGGGTGCTCGCGCGAGTAGCCCGCACCGCCGAGGATCTGGATGGCGCGCTCGGTGGCCCACACGGCGACCCGGCCGGCCTTGAGCTTGGACATCGACCCCTCGCCCGCGGTGAACGGGACGTTGTTGCGGCCCATCCACGCGGCCCGGTGCACGAGCAGCCGGGCGGCGTCGATCTCGGTCTTCATGTCCGCGAGCATGAACGAGATCGACTGGTTCTCGATGATCGGACGGCCGAAGGCGACGCGGTCCTTGGCGTACTCCAGCGCGTACTCGTAGGCGGCGCGGGCGATGCCGATCGCCTGCGAGCCGACCGTCGGGCGGGACAGCTCGAAGGTCTGCATCGCGGCCGAGCCCTTCGACCTCTCCCCCGACCGGGCGCGGGCGAGCCGCTCGTCGAGCTTCTCCTTGCCGCCGAGCAGGCAGGAGCCGGGGAGCTTCACGTCGTCGAGGAACACGTCCGCGGTGTGCGACGCGCGCAGACCCATCTTCTTGATCTTGCGGGTGGACTCCAGGCCGGGGGTGTTCGGCGGGACGGCGAACGCGGCCTGGCCCTTGCTGCCCAGGTCTGCGTCGACGACGGCCTGCACCACGTGGATGTTCGCGATGCCGCCGTTGGTGGCCCAGGCCTTCTGGCCGGTCAGGGTCCACTCGTCCTTCGCCTCGTCGTAGACGGCGCGGGTGCGCATCGCCGAGACGTCGGAGCCGGCCTCGGGCTCGGACGAGCAGAACGCGCCGACCTGCGGCTCGGAGGCATCGCCGTAGCACTGCGGGATGAACTCGACCATCTGCTCGGGCGTGCCGGAGGCGAAGATGCCGGCCACCGCGAGGGTGGTGCCGAAGATCGCCATGCCGATGCCGCCGTCGCCCCAGAAGAGCTCCTCGTTGACCAGCGGCATGGAGAGCCCTGTCTCGTCACCCCAGAAGGAGGCGAGGGTCTCGAAGTTGTAGAGCTCGATCTTCGCGGCCTCCTGCAGGATCGGCCACGGGGTCTCCTCGCGCTCGTCCCACTCGGCGGCGGCCGGACGTACGACGTCGGCGGCGAAGCCGTGCACCCACTCCTGCAGCTCGCGGTGTTCCTCGGACAGTTCGAAGGAAGTCATCTCAGCTCTCCGCTGTTCGGTCGCGGTTCTCGTCAGGCGGACGGGATCTGGAACATCTTCTGCAGGGCGGTCGCGAAGCCGACGTCGCCGGAGACCTTGAGCTTGCGCGTCATGAACAGGGTCACCGGGTTGGCGTTGTTCGTGGCGACCTTCAGGAACTCGGTACCCGGCATGGTCAGCGCGGTCCGGGCGTCCTCGTCGGTGCCCTCGGTGACGGTGCAGGTCCCGTTCTGCAGCACGGTCTGGAAGCTGTCGGTCGTCGAGCCGTCCTTGATGTGCCAGTGCACGACCTGCCGGTTCCCGGAGGCACCCTTCGACGAGTAGAACTCACTCATCCGGCCGAAGATCGCCTCCAGCACCGGCCGGCGGACCTCGGACGACATCACGGTCGCCAGCTGCTGCTTCGACGCGGTCTTGACCAGGCGGGCGAACAGCGACGGGTCGACGTCCTTCGCGTTCCCGTCACGCAGGGCCGTGCCGAGGGTGGAGATCAGCTGCTCGTCGGACAGGGACTTGGGGTCGACGCTGCGACCCAGCTCGTTGATGTCGACCGTGTCGGCCATCGCTCGCTCCACCTCGCCGTGGTTCACACAAGTGTCCGGTACTCGCCGTACCGGCTCGGACGGGGCGTACTTTACGCAGCAGTAGCTAAGCTGTCGAGATGGCACCCCCACCCCGCCGCAGGCTCCCGCCCGCACAGCGCGAGAAGCAGGTCCTCGACGCGGCGGTGCGCGTGTTCTCCCGGGACGGGTTCCACGACGCGTCGATGGACGCCGTCGCCGACGAGGCGGGGCTGTCGAAGCCGATGGTCTACACGCACGGCGGGGGCTCGAAAGAGGAACTGCTGCGGCGGTGCATCCGCCGCGAGTCCGACCGGCTGCTGGAGTCGGTCTCCGGCGCCGCAGCCGGGGCACCGGCCGACGCCGAGGTGCGCCTGCACCGCGGCCTCCGGGCGTTCTTCGCCAGCGTGACCATCCACCGCGACGGCTGGTCGGTGCTCTACCGCCAGGCCCGCACCGGGGCACTCGCGGACGAGGTGCACACGGCGCGCACCCGCATCGTCGACCGGGTGGCACAGCTGCTGGCCGCCGAGCTGGTCGCCCCCGAGGGGATCGACCCGGCGACGGTCACCACCCCGATCGCGGCGGCGCTGGCGGGTGCGGCCGAGGGTCTGGCCGACTGGGCCGGCGACGGCGGGGACCCCGACGACCTCGCCTCGACGCTGATGGCGCTGGTGTGGCCGGGGCTGGCCCTGCTGCGCTCCTAGTCCCTTCCGCCGGGAAATCGATCACCGTGCAATCGATCACCGGGTCGCGATTGTCACCATAATAGAGGGAAATCGATCCGTAACCCCGCCGTGTCCACGTGCAACGGCATTCGCGCGCGTTGTTCGGAGTGCGCGTACAGGCCGGATGTCACTCGAATGAGTGATGTCGCCGATTCACCGTTCCGGCAGCTCAGAGCCAAGCCACCTATTGTCCGAGGGTGTCGGGATCGCTACGTGCAACACATCATCAGCGGTTCACCGAGACGGGTGTCGATGACGTCACCCGGTGTCGGCGCGCATTCCGGGAGAACGCCGGTTACCTTTCTCCGCAGTACGTCCTCGAATTCCGGGGCGTGCAGTCGACAGCAGTGAACATGAAGGGAACGCATTCCATGCGTCAGTCCGTGCGTACTCTGGCCGCCACCGCCATCGCCGTCCCGATGACCCTCGGTGCGGCCGGGATGGCCTTCGCCGACGACACCGTCGATCAGGGCCAGGCTTCCGAGGCCACCGCATCGTCCGAGCAGGGTGCCGCCACCGAGCAGGGCAACAGCTCGTTCGCCCCGGTCACCCAGGCGAACCCGGCGCTGAACGTGAGCGACGTCCTCGGCCTGAGCGACTTCGCCAACGAGGACTACGACGGCGGTGAGGGGTCCGGACAGCAGATCGTCCAGGACAACTCGATCGACTCCTCGAACGAGCAGGGCAACAAGGCCTCCACCGAGCAGGCCCAGAAGACCGTCGTCGAGCAGATCGCCGGCCTCGCGGGCTGATCCGCCGCCGTCCCCGGCCGCCGGGCACAACCCACCGCTCCGGCGCCGACCGCCCGTGCCGGCCCCTACGACCGGGTCGGCCGGGCTCCTTCCCCGAGAGGATCGTCCCCCATGCGCAAGTTCTTCCGCATCGCCACCGCCGCGGCGCTCGCCGTCCCCATGACCATCGGTGCAGCCGGCATGGCCTTCGCCGACCACGAGCGCGGCGACCGCAGCGAGACCAGCACCCAGGAGACCGCGGGTTCGGCCACCGGCACCCAGTCGTCGGAGAGCACCCAGGGCAACGCCAACGGCGCCCCGGTGACCCAGGCGAACCCGGCGGCGAACGTCGACGGCATCGCCTCGCTGAGCGACTTCGCGAACGAGGACGTCCGCGGCGGCTCCGGCCAGGAGATCGTGCAGGACAACTCGATCGACTCGTCGAACGAGCAGGGCAACAAGGCCTCCTCCGAGCAGGCCCAGAAGACCGTCCTGGACCAGGTCGCCGACCAGTCCTGAGACACCCGAGGTCCGGGGGCACAGCCCGGCTTCTCCGGCGAACGGCCGGTCCGCAGACGGCGGGCCGGCTCGTTCGTGTGTCCGGGCCGCGGCTGCCGGCCGAGTGGTGGCGCTCAGCCCTCCGTCGCCGGACGGGTGACCAGGCGCCGGGTGCGGTCCGGCAGCCGGTCGACGATGCGGCCGATCCGCTCGGTGGTGCCCTGCAGCGGTGCGAGCGCGTCGGCCAGCACCCCGATCTGCCGGTCGAGCGCGTCGATCCGAGCCGCGACCGACCGCAGGTCCGGGGCGACGGCGGTCAGCTGGCTCGCGGCCTGCGCGAGGTTGACGTCCAGCGCGGCCAGCCGCGGGGTGCCGTCCGCGTCGGCGTCCGCGACGGCCGCGGCGATCCGCCGGACGGCGCCCTGGTCGCCGGTGGCGGAGGCCAGCGTCGCAAGGTCCTCCCGCACGGTGGCGAGCACCCGCAGCGGCTCCACCGCGCCCGCGAGGGCGGCGAGGTCGCCGGGGGTGCGGGCCAGCTCCTGCAGCGGTCCGACCGCCTCGGCGAGCCGCGCGAGGTCGGCCCGGGTCGCGGCCAGCTCGTGCACCGCGGGTACGGCGCCGGTCAGGCTCTCCAGGTGCTCGCGGGCCGAGGCCAGCTCCCGCAGCGGCTCGACGGCGCCGGCGAGCTGCGCCAGGTCGGCGCGGGTGGCGGCGAGCTCCTGGAGCGGGGCGACGGCGTCGGCGAGGCGCTGCAGCGAGGTGACCGCCCCGGCCAGCGCGGCCAGGTCGCCCGCCGCGGGGGCCAGCTCGCGCAGCGGCGCCGCGGCACCGGCCAGCTCGTGCAGGTCGTCCCGGACCGCGGCCAGCTCGGACAAGGGACCGACGGCCGCGCCGAGCTCCCGCAGCGACTCCACGGCGCCGGCCAGCTCCGACAACGGACCCACGGCGGTGCTGAGCTCGCGCAGCGGCTCGACGGCCGTGCCCAGCTCGCGCAGCGGCTCGACCGCCGTGCCCAGCTCGGTCAGCGGACCGACGGCGGTGGCGAGCTCCCGCAGCGCCTCGACCGCGCCGGCGAGTTCCGACAACGGACCGACGGCCGCGGCCAGCTCCCGCAGCGCCTCGACGGCCCCCGCCAGGTCCTGCAGCGACGCCACCGCCCCGCTCAGCTCCCGCAGCGGCCCGACCGCGGCGGCGAGCTCGTGCAGGTCGCCCCGCACCGCGGCCAGCTCCCGCAGGTCCTCCCGCATCCCCGCCAGCTCGTGCAGGTCCCCGCGCACCGCAGCCAGCTCGTGCAGGTCCCCGCGCACCGCAGCCAGCTCGTGCAGGTCCTCCCGGACCCCGGCCAGCTCGTGCAGGTCGTCCCGGACCCCGGCCAGCTCGTGCAAGTCGTCGCGCACGCCGGCCAGGTGGTGCAGGTCCTCGCGCAGCCCGGCGAGCTGGTGCAGGTCGTCGCGGGCACCGGCCAGCTCGCGCAGTGGTCCGGCGGCCCCGGCCAGCTCGACCACGGCCGCGGTCAGACGGTCGATCCGCTCGACGGCCACCGGGTCGTCCCACAGCGTCACGACCCGGCCGAGCACGTCGTCGAGCACCGGGGCGAGGCCGGTCAGGGCGGCGTCGACACCGGCGATGCGCCGCGGCAGCGCGGCGACGTCGGCCGCGACCGACGGCATCGCCTCGACCGCGCGCGGGGCCTCGGCCAGCCAGCCGGGCAGCCGGCGGCCGATCTCCACGGCCGCGCCGACCGTGCCGAGGGCGGCGCCGATCAGGGTCCCGGTGACGCCCGCGGGCGACCAGGAGCTCGGGAGGGGCTGCTTCGCCATCGGTCTCCTCCGGGGCTCACGGGAACGTGCTCGGGTCAGCTTCGCAGATCCGGCGGCCCGGTGTACCGCTCGGTAGCCCCCTCAGTACGACGCGTCGTCCACCCGGGCCGCGGCGTCGGCTCCGGCGTCGCGGGCCGCGGCGTCGTCGAGAATCGTGGCCGTACCGCTGGTGCCGAAGCGGGTGACGCCCGCGGCGTGGAAGGCCAGCACGGTGTCGAGGTCCCGGACCCCGCCGGAGGCCTTGACCTGCACCTGCGGTCCGACGGTGGCGCGCATGAGCGCGAGGTGCTCGGGCGTGGCACCGCCGCCGGCGAAGCCGGTGGAGGTCTTCACGAACGCCGCGCCCGCCGACTCGGCGACCCGGCAGCCGGCGACCACCTCGTCGTCGGACAGCAGCGCGGTCTCCAGGATCACCTTCACGACGCGGCCGTCGGCGGCCCCGACGACGGCGGCGATGTCGGCCTCGACATCGTCGGTCAGGCCGCTCCGCAGCCGGCCGACGTTCAGCACCATGTCCAGCTCGGCGGCACCGTCGGCGATCGCCTGCCGCGCCTCGGCGACCTTGGCCGCGGTGCTGGTCGTGCCGTGCGGGAAGCCGATCACGGTGCCGACGGCGACGCCGGTCCCCGCGAGCCGGGCGGCAGCGTGCGCGACGTCGGACGGGCGTACGCACACGCTGAAGATGCGGTAGCGGGCGGCGAGGTCGAGCTGGGCGTCGACCTCGGTGCGGGTCAGCTCGGGCTTGAGGATCGCGTGGTCGATCATCCCGGCGATCGCGGCGGCGGAGAGGGTCGTAGCGCTCACGGTGGTCCTTCGGGTCCCGGCGGGAGGATCGCCCCCGCGGGTGGTCGGCGGTCGGGTGCGAAGGCTACGCGCCCGGGGCGCCACCGATCAGCACATGCGGTGACGGCCACCCGCTGCAATGCTGCTCGGACGTACCGGAGATCCCGGTGGCCGAAGGGGGTTCCCGACCATGGCGGACGACGACCGCTCCATGCCGGATGCCGCGCAGGCCGCCGCTCCCGGGCCGACGCTGCGCTTCGAGCAGTCCAGCCACCCGGCGGGCGCCACCGTGCTGCACGCGATCGGCTCCATCGACGACGACACCTCCCCCGACCTGTGGGTCGAGATGGGCATCTGGTCCGAGGCGGGTCCCGAACTCATCCTCGACCTGACCGGCGTGGACTTCCTGGGGACGGCGGGGCTGAACTCGCTGCTCCAGTCGCGCGACATGCTGGGCGCCGAGGGCAAACGGCTCCGGGTGTACTGCGGTTCGAGCCGTCCCGCCCGACGCGCACTCCAGGTGACCGGCGCGATGGACCTGTTCGACGTCGTCGACCGGATCCCCGAGGAACCGGCCTCGTCGCGGAACATGCTGTTCGGCGTACCGGACCCGGACGTCCGCCTGGACGGTCAGCGCCGCTCGAACGACGGGTAGCCCGCGGCGGCCTCGTCGTCGCAGGCGCGTAGTACGCCCGCGACCCCGCCGGGCACCGCGTAGGGCGCGACCGGCTCCGCCGCGCACGACAGCGCCTCGATCGTCGACAGGCCGTCGGCGTCGAGGGCGCCGATCGCCCGGTCGACCCACTCGACCTGCCCCTGCAGGCAGGCCGCGTCGTTGCCGTACCCGAGGGTCGGCGCCAGCGGCGCGAACAGGTTCGGGAAGCCGGGGTGCGCCATCCCGAACAGGCCCGGCCCGGTGCCGAGCAGCCGCCCGTCGCGGCCGACGACGTCGATCCCGGCCCGGGTCGCGCCCGTGTCGAACCCGGTGGCCAGCACGATCGCGTCCAGCCCGACGACGGTCCCGTCGGCCAGCCCGATCCCCTCCGGCCGGATCCGCGTGAGCGGGTTCCGGGCGACGGGGAGCACCTCGACGTCGTCGCGGTGGAAGCTCTCCAGCCAGCCCTGGTCGGTCGCGACGGGGCGCAGACCGTAGTCGTCGCCCTCCGGGACCAGCGCCGCCGCGAGGTGGTCGTCGCCCAGCCGCGCCCGCATCCGGTCCCGGACGACGGCGGCCGCCGCGGCCCGCAGTGCCGGGTCGGACGCGAGCCCGGCGAGCCGGGCCGGGTGCAGCGCCAGCGGGTCCTCGTCGTGGACCGTCCCCAGACTGTGGAGTCCTCTGTGGACAGAAGGGTGTCCGGTGCCGGACGGTGTGGACCGGACCGCCTCGCGCATCGCGGGCAACCGGTCGCGGTAGGCCGCGCGCTCCGGCCAGCCGAACATCGGGTTGGCCGCAGGCAGCACGAAACGCGGGGTCCGGGCCAGGACGGTGAGCCGGCCGACCCGCCCGGCCAGGGCCGGGACCAGCTGGACCGCGCTCGGCCCGCAGCCGACGACGCCGACCCGCAGCCCGTCGAGCTTGGGTCCCCTGGCCGGCCACGCTCCGGTGTGGACGACCGGCCCGGTGAAGTCCGACCGGCCGGGGACGGCGTCGGTGCGGGGTGCGGTGAACGACCCCGTGCAGCGGACCACGAACCGCGCAGACAGCTCGTCGTCGCCGGCGCGGACCCGCCAGCGACCGCCGTCCCAGCGGGCGGCGGTGACCGGTGTGGACAGTCGCAGGTCGCGGTGCAGGTCGAGCCGGTCGGCGACGAACCGCAGCCAGCGCAGCACCTCGTAGCCGGCCGGGAAGCGCTCGCTCCAGCCCCAGTCGCGGTACAGCTCGTCGGAGAACAGGTACTGGTAGGCCGCACCCTCGGTGTCGATGCGGGCACCCGGGAAACGCTGGTGGTGCCACACCCCGCCGGGCTCGGGCGCGGCGTCGACACAGGTCACGCGCAGACCGCGCCGGCGCAACAGGTGCAGCGCGTACAGACCCGCGACCCCGGCACCGACGACCACGACGTCGTGCCCGTCCTCCACCGGCCCAGCGTGGCCGACCCGGGACGTCGCCGGGCCGACCTGTCTCAGATCGACACGCGGCGCCCGGTGGGCGAGGCTGGGTCCGTGGTGTCCGGCGGGATGCGGTAGCGGCGGTGGAGGCGGTCCTCCTCAGTTCGGCGGTCTCGTACTGCTGCTCGTCGGCGCCGAGCTGCTCGTCCGGTCCGGCAGCAGGCTCGCCACCCGGCTGAGCCTGTCCCCGATGGTCATCGGGCTGACGGTCGTCTCGGTCGGCACGAGCCTGCCCGAGCTCGCGATCGGCATCGACGCGGCACGCTCGGGCAGCCCGGGCATCGCCACCGGCGACATCGTCGGCTAGGCAGCCGATCTGACCTGGTTGGTCCTCACCCGGGGTGTGAGCGGGTGTCGCACACTGGGCGCATGACAGCATCCGACGACGCATGGTCCTGGCCCGACGCGACGACCGCGGCGCACGACCTCGCCGCGCACCTGGAGGACGCCGCCCGTGCCCTGCGCGACGGTCGCGCGGAGGTCCGCCGGTCCGCGACCGGTACCGCCTCCGACGGTCACCGGCAGCTGGAGGTCGACCTGACCTGGCGCGAGGACGCGTCCTAGGGGGTCAGCGCGCGGCGAGCTCGGCCCACACCCGCTTGCCGCGGCCCTGGGTGTCACAGCCCCAGGCCTGCGTGACGGCCTCGACGAGCTGCAGGCCGCGCCCACGCGCCGCCCGCAGGTCGAGCGGCTGGAGCAGCGGGCTGCCCGCACCCTCGTCGTCGACCTCGATCCGCAGGGCGTCCCGGCCCCGGACCAGGGTCAGGCGGAACGCGGTACGGGCGTGGTCGACGACGTTCGCGACGAGCTCCTCGATGACCAGCATCGCATCGGCGAGGGTGCCGGGGGCGAGGTCCCAGCCGACGAGGACGCGTTCCGCGGAACGCCGCGTCTCCCGGCCGACCCCGGCGTGCGGGACGTGCTCGGTGACGACCCGGTCGACGTCGCCGGTGCCGGGCTCCTCGACCTGCACGACGACCACCCCGGCGTCGTCGCTGAGGTGACCGCCGCAGTGCGCGAGGGCGGCCTCGGTGAGGGCGCGCGCGATCGTATCGGCGTCGGCGCCCGGGTCGAGCGAGGCCAGCGTGCGCCGGGCGCCCTCCTCCCCCAGCTGCTCCCAGTGCCCGCGCACGTGCGCCTCGGTGATGCCGTCGGTGTAGAGCACCAGGCTGTCGCCCGCGGCGAGGATGACGGCCGCGTCGGCCACCATCGGGGTGGTGCCGATGCCGAGGACCAGCCCGCCGCCGCCGTGGAACTCCGCGGTGCCGTCGGCCCGTCGCACGAGGACGGGCGGGTGACCGGCCGAGGCGAGGTCGGCGTGCCAGGTGTCGGAGGGGCCGCGGCGCAGCGACGCGAGCGCGGCGGTGACGAAGCTGATGCGGCCGTCGAACCAGACGTGCAGGACGTCGTTGACGGTGCGGAGCACGGCGGCCGGGTCGTTGTCGACGTGCGCGGCGGTGCGGGTGGCCGAGCGGGCCAGCGCGGTCGTCCGGGCGGCGCCGGCACCCTTGCCCTGGACGTCGCCGATCACCACGGCGACGCCGTCCGGGGTGGGGACGGCGTCGTAGAAGTCGCCCATGACGTCCACTCCGGAGCCGCCGGGCAGGAAGCGGGCCGCGATGTCGACCCCGGGCAGCCGCGGGGGCTGCGCCGGCAGCAGCGACTCCTGCAGCGTCCGGGCCAGCGTCTCGATCTCGGCCGCGTCGCGGGCGGCGGCGAACGCCTGCCGCTCGGTCTCGCGCAGGGCCAGACGCAGCGCGATCTCGCCCTCGACGGCGTCGGCCAGGGTGCGGATCGTCTCGCGGTGCAGCGGGGTCCACTCACGGACGACCACGTCCATCGCGCAGAGGTTGCCCACGACCTGGCCCGCGGGGTCGCGCACCGGCACGCCGAGCCAGGCGGCCGCACCGAAGTCGGTCATCAGCGAGAGGTCGCGCAGCCGTGGGTCGGCCCGCACGTCACCGGCGCAGATCTCCTCGCCCGACTCGATGACGACCTTGCACCCGCTGTCCTCGACGGGCGCCGACCAGACGCCGTCCGGCCCGACGATCTGCGCGGGCTCGGGCGTGCCCTTGAGGAAGGTCCGGACCTCGTCGACGACGGTCAGCATGACCGCCGGGGTGCCGAGGACCACCGAGACCAGCCGGGTCAGGCGGTTGAACGCCTCGTCCGGCCCGGTGTCCAGCAGCCGGGTGGCCTGGACCGCGGCCAGCCGTACCGGCGACGTCAGCGGCGACGGTGCCGCGACCGCAACGGGATCCGACACCAGGCTCATTCGCGTGATCCTCGCACCGCTGCGCGCCGGCGTCCTGTCGGTGTGCCGCGGAGGCCGGGTGATCGTCAATTGTGACGATGCGGTTCAGCCCACTGATCCGGTGTGGAGACGGGCGGCACACCGGGTCAGGTGGTCCCGTTCGGCCGCGGAGGACGCCAGTGCCGCGGCCTCGACGTAGAGACGCGCGGCCGTGGCCCGCTCCCCCGCTCGTTCGTGCAGGTGGGCGCTGACCGCGGTCCAGCGGGGCAGCGCCGGGTCGAGATCGGCGAGAGCCGCCAGCCCGGCCCGTGGCCCGTCGGCCTCCCCGACGGCGACGGCCCGGTTCAGCCGGGCGACCGGGCTGCCGGTGAGCCGGACCAGCTCGTCGTACCACTCGACGATCTGGGGCCAGTCGGTCTCCCCGGCGACCGGCGCGTCGGCGTGCAGGGCGGCGACGGCCGCCTGGGCCTGGAACTCCCCCAGCCGGTCGCGGGCCAGCGCGGCCTGCAGCAGCGCCACCCCCTCGGTGATCAGCGCGGTGTCCCAGCGGCCGCGGTCCTGCTCGACCAGCGGCACCAGCTCGCCGCCCGGTCCGGTGCGGGCGGCGCGGCGGGCGTGGTGCAGCAGCATCAGCGCGAGCAGGCCCGCGACCTCGGGATGGTCGACCGACGCCGCGAGGCGCCGGGTCAGCCGGATCGCCTCGGCGGCGAGGTCGACGTCGCCGGAGTAGCCCTCGTTGAACACCAGGTAGAGCACCCGCAGGACGGTCGCGACGTCGCCGGGGCGGTCGAACCGCACCCCCGCGACGGTGCGCTTGGCACGGCTGATCCGCTGCGCCATCGTCGCCTCGGGCACCAGGTAGGCCGCGGCGATCTGCCGGGTGGTGAGCCCGCCGACCGCGCGCAGGGTGAGCGCGACCGCCGACGACGACGACAGCGACGGGTGCGCGCACAGGAAGTACAGCTCGAGCGCGTCGTCGCGGTCCGGCGCCGGGCCGGGCGCCGGCTCGGCCCCGGCCCGTTCCTCCCGGCCACGACGCGCGGTCTCCGACCGGGTGGCGTCGAGGAAGCGGCGCCAGGCCACCGTCACGAGCCAGCCCTTCGGGTCCCGCGGCGGGTCCACGGGCCAGGTCCGCAGGGCCTCGGTGAGCGCGTCCTGCACGGCGTCCTCGGCCGCCGCGAAGCCCGCACCGCGACGGCCGAGGATCCCCAGTACCTCCGGGACGAGGCCGCGCAGCAGCGCGGCGTCGGCACCGGCCACCTCGCCGCTCACTCGGTGACGGTCGGCCGGGCCTCGAGGAACGGCCGCAGCTCGATCCACTCGTGGATCGGCTCCCCACCGGCGCCGGGGGCCGCCGACAGCCCACCGGTCAGCTCGACGGCCCGCTCGTAGCTGTCGACGTCGATGATCATCCAGCCGGCGACGAGGTCCTTGGTCTCCGCGAACGGACCGTCGGTGACCGGCGGGCGGCCCTCGCCGTCGTAGCGGACGAAGGTGCCCTCCGGCGCCAGCGCCTGGGCGTCGACGAACTCGCCGGTCTCCTTCAGGGACTCGGCGAAGTCCTGCATGAAGCGGATGTGCGCGGTGACCTCCTCGGGAGCCCAGCGGTCCATCGGGACGTCGTTCTTCGGGGCCGGGGCGCCGCGGTAGTGCTTGAGCAGCAGGTACTTGGCCATGGTGGGTCTCCTCGGTGCTCGTCGCGGCCCATCCTGGCCGCGTTCACCCCGGGGACGGAACCGGACGCGCGTTCTCGACATGTCCGCTCGATTTTTCTTCTACCCGTCAGTAAGTTCCGCACATGATCAGAGCGACGTCCGTCCGCACCGTGTCCGCGACGCCCGAGACGGTGTGGTCGGTGCTGTCCGACCACGAGGGCATGTCGGCGTGGGCGCCGGGCCTGAAGGTGGCCGTGACGCGGGCCGGGACGCCGGAGCCCAACGGTGTCGGTACCGTCCGCAAGGTCGGCATCGGCTCGCCCGGTCCGATCGTCGAGGAGGTCACCGCGTTCGAGCCGGGGCGACGCCTCGGGTACCGCGCGCTGGCCGGTGTGCCGCTGAAGAACTACCGCGGCGAGGTCACGCTGCGCCCGGTCGGCACCGGTACCGAGATCACCTACGCGGTCGAGGCCGACAAGCGGCTGCCGGCGGGCGAGACGCTGCTCGCGAAGGGACTGTCGAAGGTGCTGCTGTCCGGCCTGGTCCGCGGGGTCGGCGCCGGTCCGCGCTGACCGGCCCGCCTTCTCGGGTCAGGTCTCGTCCGGCCGCGGGCCGGCCGGCTCGCCGTGCCGGTACCAGGCGGCGGACGGTGCCCCGATGACCGAGAGCAGCTGCAGCTTCTCGTGGGTCTCACTGCCCGGGACGGCGGTGTAGACCAGCAGCAGGTGGGACTGATCGGGGTCGAGCAGCGTCTGGCAGTGCAGCTCCAGTGCGCCGACCTCGGGGTGGAGGAGGCGTTTGACGTCGTCGGTCCGGACGCGGACCTCGTGGGAGTCCCAGAGCGCGCGGAACTCCTCGTTCTCCGGGTACAGGAGGTCGGCGAGGTGGGCCGCGCGGGATCCCGGGCCGCGCCGGGCCGCGACCGCGCGCAGGCCGGAGACGTAGCGCCGCGACAGGAACGCGTGGTCCTCCTGCGGGTAGAGCAGACGGGCGTCGGGATCGGTGAACCAGCGGTAGCCGATGCTCCGCGACGGGCCGGTGAACCCGGTGGTGTCGCCGGTCAACGCGACCCCCAGTGAGGTCTGGCGCAGCGTCTCCCCGAGCTCGGTGACGATCTCGGCGGGCGTGTCGACGAGGCGGTCGAGGATGCGCAGCAGGCCGGGACCGATGTGCTCGCTGGTCGCGCCCCGGGCGGGCGGATGCTGCCCGGCGAGGCGGAACAGGTGGTCGCGCTCGTCGAGCGAGAGGTGCAGCCCCTGGGCGATCGCGGCGACCATCTGCTCCGACGGCCGCGGGCCACGCTCCCGTTCGAGGCGCGCGTAGTAGTCGGTCGACATGTGGCACAGCGCCGCGGCCTCCTCGCGGCGCAGGCCGCTGGTACGACGGCGCTGCCCCCGCGGCAGCCCCACGTCCTCCGGTTGCAGTACCTCACGGCGCCGCCGCAGGAACTGGGCCAAGCCCACCCGGTCGATCATCCGTACCGCCTCTCGGTCGCCTCCGTCCGTTCCTACCGGGACACACGGCGCGGAGCCACGGACCGTCGATCCGCCCCACCCGGTCGGGGCCGCACGGTCCAGGGGCGGATCGGGAGGTCGTGGTTGTGGGCCGACGGAAGGGTGAACGTGGTCGGCACACGGCCACCGACCCGAGGAGCCCACCGTGCCGAACGATCTCTTCCCGCTCGACCCGACCTCCACCGTGCCGCCGGGCCGCCCGGAGGAGCACCGCACCGGCGAGCCGACCCGGGCCGAGGGTGCCGCCACGCTCTCCGCGGCGATGCGGACCAGCCTGGACCGCTCCGGCGGCGCCGTGGGGATCCTCCTCGCCGCCACGCCCGCCGTCGCCTTCGTGGCGGCCGACGCGGCGGGCGGGCTGACCTGGGCGTTCATCGCGCTCGCCGTCGCCGCGCCGGTGACGTTCGGGGTGCGCCTGGCCCGCCGGGAGTCGCTGCGGGCCGCCGTCGTCGGTCTGGCGGTGGCCGGCGTGTGCGCCGCCGTCGCCGCGTTCTCCGGCGAGGCCCGGGCGTTCTTCCTGCTCCCCACCCTGATCCCGGCCGCACTCGGCGTGCTGTTCCTCGGCTCGGTCCTCGTCCGCCGCCCGGTGACCGGGACCCTGTTCAACCGGCTGGTCGGCGGCCCCGAGGACTGGCGCAGGCACCCCCGGCTGATCCGCGTCTACACCGTCAGCACGCTGGCCGGCGTCGTGCTCCACGCGCTCAACCTCACCCTGCGCGCCGTGGCCTACCTCGCGGACCAGCCCGCCGTCCTGGCCGCGCTCGGCGTCGCCGCCGTACCGGCCTTCGCCGCACTCGCCGCGGGCACTCTCGTCGCCGCCCGCCGCGCGACCGGCCCCCGCGTCGCCACCGCCGCCTGACGACCGCCCGGCCTCGAACACCGCACCCACCAGGGAGACACCATGTCCCGCACCCGCGACATCACCATCGGCGACCTCACCGGCCGGCTCGCCGTCGTCACCGGCGCCAGCGACGGCATCGGGCTCGGTATCGCCACCCGGCTCGCCGCCGCAGGAGCCGAGATCGTGCTGCCCGTCCGCAACCGGCGCAAGGGCGAGGCGGCGGCCGACGCGATCCGCACCCGGGCCCCCGGCGCGACCGTGTCCCTGCGCGAGCTCGACCTGTCGTCGTTGGGCTCCGTCGCCGCGCTCGGCGTCATGCTGCGGGGCGAGGGCCGCCCGATCCACATCCTGGTCAACAACGCCGGCGTCATGACCCCGCCCCGGCGGGCGACGACCGTCGACGGCTTCGAGCTGCAGTTCGGCACCAACCACCTCGGTCACGTGGCCCTCGTCGCGCACCTGCTTCCGCTGCTGCGCGCCGGCCGGGCACGGGTGACCTCCCAGCTCAGCGTCGCCGCGCGCCGCGGCCGGATCGCCTGGGACGACCTCCAGGCGCAGGTCGGCTACGGCAACGGCATGGCCGCCTACGCCCGGTCGAAGATCGCGTTCGGGCTGTTCGCCCTCGAGCTCGACCGCCGCAGCCGCGCCGGGCGCTGGGGCGTCACCAGCAACGTGTCCCACCCCGGGATCGCCCCGACCAGCCTGCTCGCCGCGCGTGCCGAGGTCGGTCGCGAGCAGCCCGCGCGGGGACGACGGGTGATCGGCGCGCTCTCGGCCCGCGGCCTCCTCGTCGGGACCGCGCAGAGCGCCGGGCTGCCCGCGCTCTACGCCGCGACCTCCCCGGACGCACACGGTGGGCGGTTCTACGGGCCCGCCGGGTTCGGGGGTCTGGGTGGTGCGCCCGCCGAGCTGGGCCTCTACCGGCCCCTGCGCAGCACCGACGACGCCGAGCGCATCTGGCGCGTCTCGCAGGAGCTCACCGGGGTCTCGTTCGACACCACGGACGCCGCAGCGACCGAGGACACGGTCGTCCTGCACCGCGACGCCCGGTGAGCGCGACGGGTCGGGCCCCGGCGGCGGGCCGGTGAAGTACCGCCATCCCGGGTGACGGGTGCGGGTCGGCTCGCGGAGTCGGTCGCCCACCCGCACCACGGCCCGCAGCCACCGGTACGGGGGCGGCCCGCGGAGCGTCGTGTTCCACGTGGAACAGCGGGGCACCCGGGAGAACGGCAGGTGGTGGGTGATCGACCGCCGAGGCTCCGTCACAGTGGTGACACGAGCCGTCCGGCAGGTCGCCCGACCACCGGCACCGACGGAACGTGCGGAGAAGTGCGTGTCAGCTGGTGGAGACAAGGGGAATCGAACCCCTAACCCCCGCCTTGCAAAGGCGGTGCTCTGCCAATTGAGCTATGTCCCCTGGTGGGTCCCGATCACGGTACCCCGGGAGGCGGGGTCAGCGGGTGGTGGCCTCGTGCCACAGGTCGTCGGAGCCGACGCCGCGGAAGCGGGACCAGCCGAAGTACGCAGCGCCGGCGGCGACGGCCAGCACGAACAGCTTCTTCATCGCAGGTCTCCTCGCGAGTGACTGTCGGAGGGGGAAGGTGTGGGCCTAGCTGGATTTGAACCAGCGACCTCATCGTTATCAGCGATGCGCTCTAACCAACTGAGCTATAGGCCCGTGCAACAGGAGAAACACTACCGCACGGGGTCGAGCGGGTTACGAGGGGGTCCCCCTCCGCCCGACCCCGTGCGGGGTGCGTGACGACGCTCCGGTCAGTCCCGCTCGGAGAGCGTGACCTCGATGCCGCCGACCAGGTCGGCGGCCACGTTGTAGACGAACGCGACCACGGTGATGGCCACCGCGAACAGCAGGCTGTTCACCGCGCCGACGACGGCGGCGAGCCCGAAGACCCGGCCGACGCTGATCAGCGAGCCCCCGGTCTCCTGCTGCGAGGTGACCAGGTCGGCGTACGTGCCGTTGAGCCGGTCCCAGACGCCCATCCCGCCGAGCACGCCGTAGAGGACGCCCGCGGCGACCATCCACACCAGCCACAGCACGACGGCCAGCGCCAGGGCCATCTTCAGTACCGACCACGGGTCGAGCCGCTTGAGCTGCAGCAGCGCCTGGCGCGGGGGCCGGTTGCGGACCGACGCTCGCGGCGTGTCCGCCGGGGCCGTGCCGTTCTCGCGCTGCTCCGGGTCGCGGACGGCGGTCGTCGCGCCGGACGCACCTGCGCCGGGGGCGGTCATGAACGCGGTCGGGGCCTCGCTCAGCAGCGAGTCCGCGACCGAGCCGCCGTCGCGGTCGTCATGGGTGTCGGGCACCCGGCGCCACGGGGGCGGCGAGGCCCCGGCCGGGTCGGCCGCGGGCTCGGCGTCGTCGCGCGGGCCGGGGACGTGGTCGGCCGGGGCCGCCGTCGTCGACGGGTCGTGGTCGGCGTCGGTGGCGACGGTGCGGGCCTCGTCCTGCGACGGGGTGCGGTCGTCGGTGCTCACGAGTGGGAGCTCTCCTCGCTGGTCGTCGCTCGGTACTGCTCCGGTCCCACGGCGTGTACCGGGTGGCCGGCCCTGCGGGCCGGCCACCCGACGTGCACTACGCCTGCTGGCCCGGGTCCTCCTCGGTCTCCTCCGCGTTGCGGGCGACGGCCAGCAGCGTGGAGCTCTCGCCCAGGTTCATCAGGCGGACTCCCTTCGTCTGCCGGCCGGCCTTCCGCACCTCGCGGGCGGAGGTCCGGATGACCCCGCCGGTGGAGGTGATCGCGTACAGCTCGTCGTCGATGCCGACGATGAGCGCACCGACCAGCGTGCCACGGCGACGGTCGTACTGGAGGGTCAACACTCCCTTCCCGCCACGGCCCTGAACGGGGTAGTCCTCGATCGGGGTGCGCTTGGCGTAGCCACCGGTGGTGGCGACGAGCAGGTAGGTGTCGGAGCGGATCACGCCGAGGGCCAGCAGCTTGTCGCCCTCGTTGAACCGCATCCCCAGGACGCCGGAGGTGGCGCGGCCCATCGGGCGCAGCGCGTCGTCGGACGCGGTGAACCGGATGGACTGGCCCTCGGCGGACACGAGGAGCAGATCGTCGTCACCCGAACAGAGGACGGCGCCGACCAGCTCGTCGTCGTCGCGCAGGTTGATGCCGATGAGGCCGCCGGCCCGGTTGGAGTCGAAGTCGGTCAGGCGCGACTTCTTCACCAGGCCGTTGCGGGTGGCCAGGACCAGGTACGGCCGCGCCGAGTAGTCCTTGATCTGCATGACCTGGGCGATCTCCTCCTCCGGCTGCAGGGCCAGGAGGTTCGCCAGGTGCTGGCCGCGCGCGGTGCGGTTGGCCTCGGGCAGCTCGTAGGCCTTGAGCCGGTAGACCCGCCCGCGGTTGGTGAAGAACAGCATCCAGTCGTGCGTGGAGCACACGAAGAAGTGGTTGACGATGTCGTCCTGCTTCAGCTGCGCCCCCTGCACGCCCTTCCCGCCGCGCTTCTGGGCGCGGTACAGGTCGGTCTTCGTGCGCTTGGCGTAGCCGGTGCGGGTGATCGTGACGACCACGTCCTCGACCGCGATCAGGTCCTCGTCGGTGACGTCGCCGTCGTAGCCGACGATCCGGGTGCGACGGTCGTCGCCGTGGGCCTCGACCAGCTCGGCCAGCTCGTCGCGGACGATCTGCCGCTGGCGCTCCGGACGGGCCAGGATGTCCTGGTAGTCCGCGATCTCGCGCTCGATCTCGGCGAGCTCGTCGACGATCTTCTGGCGCTCCAGCGCGGCCAGGCGCCGCAGCTGCATGTCCAGGATCGCCTGGGCCTGGATGTCGTCGACGTCGAGCAGGTCGATCAGGCCGGCCCGGGCGACGTCGACCGTGGCCGACGCCCGGATCAGGGCGATGACCTCGTCGAGCGCGTCCAGCGCCTTGACCAGACCACGCAGGATGTGGGCCCGCTCCTCGGCCTTGCGGAGCCGGTAGCGGGTCCGCCGGACGATGACCTCGATCTGGTGCCGGACGTAGTGCCGGATCATCTGGTCGAGGCGCAGGGTGCGCGGCACGCCGTCGACGATCGACAGCATGTTCACACCGAAGCTGTGCTGCAGCTGGGTGTGCTTGTACAGGTTGTTCAGCACGACCTTGGCGACCGCGTCGCGCTTGAGCGTGACCACGATCCGCATGCCGATACGGTCCGAGGACTCGTCGACGATCTCGGAGATCCCGGCGATCTTGCCGTCGCGGACCATGCCCGCGATCGACTCGATCAGGTTGTCCGGGTTGACCATGTAGGGCAGCTCGGTGACGACCAGGGTGGTGCGACCCTTGGCGTCCTCCTCGACCTCGACGACGGCCCGCATCCGGACCGAGCCGCGCCCGGTCCGGTAGGCGGACTCGATGCCGTCGCGCCCGACGATGAGGCCGTGGGTCGGGAAGTCCGGCCCCTTGATGCGCTCCATGAGCGCTTCGAGCAGCTCGTCGTCGGTGGCGTCGGGGTTCTCCAGGCACCAGGCGACGCCGGCGCCGACCTCGCGCAGGTTGTGCGGCGGGATGTTCGTCGCCATGCCGACCGCGATGCCGGAGCTGCCGTTGATGAGGAGGTTCGGCACCCGCGACGGCAGGACGACCGGTTCCTGGGTCTTGCCGTCGTAGTTGTCCAGGTAGTCGACGGTCTCCTCGTCGATGTCCTGGAGCATCGCCATCGCCAGCGGCGAGAGCCGGCACTCGGTGTACCGCATGGCCGCGGCCGGGTCGTTGCCGCGCGACCCGAAGTTTCCCTGTCCCTGGATCAGCGGGTAGCGCATCGACCAGGGCTGGGCCAGCCGCACGAGGGCGTCGTAGATCGCCGAGTCGCCGTGCGGGTGGTAGTTGCCCATGACGTCGCCGACGACGCGGGCGCACTTGACCGGGGCGCGGTCGGGCCGGAAGCCGTTCTCCCCCATCGAGTAGAGGACGCGGCGGTGGACCGGCTTCAGACCGTCCTCCACCAGCGGCAGCGCCCGCCCGACGATCACGCTCATCGCGTAGTCGATGTACGAGCGCTGCATCTCCTGCTGGATGTCGACCGGTTCGACCCGGCCCCCACCCTCTCCGCCGCCTGCCGCGGGGGCGGCGGGGTCGATCGTGTCCGTCACGAAGTCTCCTCGTGCGTGTTCATACGTGCGTCTGGATCAGATGTGTGGATCAGACGTCCAGGAAGCGCACGTCCTTGGCGTTGCGGGTGATGAAGGACCGGCGGGACTCGACGTCCTCACCCATCAGCACCGAGAACAGCTCGTCGGCGGTGGCGGCGTCGTCCAGGCTCACCTGCAGCAGCAGCCGGTTCGTCGGGTCCATCGTGGTCTCCCACAGCTCCTTGGCGTCCATCTCGCCGAGACCCTTGTAGCGCTGCACGCCCTGGTCCTTGGGGAGCTTCTTGCCCGCGGCCCGGCCGGCCTCGATCAGGCCGTCGCGCTCGCGGTCGGAGTAGGCGTACTCCGGCTCGGCCCCGCGACCGGACCACTTGAGCTTGTACAGCGGCGGCTGCGCCAGGAACACGTGCCCGTTCTCGATCAGCGGGCGCATGAAGCGGAACAGCAGCGTGAGCAGCAGCGTCCGGATGTGCTGGCCGTCGACGTCGGCGTCGGCCATCAGCACCAGCTTGTGGTACCGCAGCTTGGCCAGGTCGAAGTCGTCGTGGATGCCGGTGCCCATCGCGGTGATGATCGACTGGACCTCGGTGTTCTTGAGGACGCGGTCGATCCGGGCCTTCTCGACGTTGATGATCTTGCCGCGGATCGGCAGGATCGCCTGGTGCATCGAGTCGCGGCCGGCCTTCGCCGAGCCGCCCGCGGAGTCACCCTCGACGATGTAGAGCTCGCAGCTCTCCGGGTCGCGCGAGCGGCAGTCCGACAGCTTGCCGGGCAGACCGCCGATGTCGCCGGCGCTCTTGCGCCGCACGAGCTCGCGGGCACGGCGCGCGGCCAGGCGGGCCTGGGCCGAGGAGACCGCCTTGGTGACGATCGTCTTCGCCTCGGTGGGGTTGCGCTCGAACCAGTCGGCCAGCCACTCGTTCGACACGCGCTGGACGAACGACTTGACCTCGGTGTTGCCGAGTTTGGTCTTGGTCTGGCCCTCGAACTGCGGCTCGGAGACCTTGACCGAGACGATCGCCGCGAGGCCCTCGCGGATGTCGTCGCCGGACAGCGCCGGGTCCTTCTCCTTGATGAGCTTCTTGTCGCGCGCGTACTTGTTGACCGTCGCGGTCAGCGCGTGGCGGAAGCCCTCCTCGTGGGTGCCGCCCTCGTGCGTGTTGATCGTGTTCGCGAAGGTGTAGACCGACTCGGAGTAGCCCGAGTTCCACTGCATCGCGACCTCGACCTGGTGGCCGGGGCCCTCGCCGGTGTAGCTGACGATCTTGCGGTGGATCGGGTCCTTCGACTTGTTCAGGTGCGCGACGAAGTCCTCCAGCCCGTTCGGGTAGTGGAAGACGTACTCCTTGGGCTTGGCCACGTAGCCCTCGGCGTCGGGCTCGGCGTCCGCGTCGATCTCCGGGACGGGCGCCTCGATCGGGTTGCCGTCGGAGTCGACCGCGTCCGACGACGGGACACCCGCCGGCTTCTCCGGCCGCCGCTCGTCGCGCAGGACCATGGTGAGGCCCTTGTTCAGGAACGTCTGCTCCTGCAGCCGGCGACGGATCGTCTCCAGCGTGTAGCTGGTCGTCTCGAAGATCTTCGGATCGGCCCAGTAGGTGATCGTGGTGCCGGTGTCGGACTTCTTCGTGGTGCCGGCCTCGACGAGCTCGCCGGGCACGGCGTACTCGTAGTGCTGGCGCCAGATCTGGCCGTCGCGGCGGACCTCGACGTCGAGCGCGGTGGACAGCGCGTTCACGACCGAGACGCCGACACCGTGCAGACCACCGGACACGGCGTAGGACTTGTCGTCGAACTTGCCGCCGGCATGCAGGCTGGTGAGGACGACCTCGAGGGTCGGCTTCTTCTCCACCGGGTGCATCTCGACGGGGATGCCGCGGCCGTCGTCCTCGACGCGGATGCCGCCGTCGGACTGCAGGGTCACGACGACCTTCGTGGCGTGACCGGCCATCGCCTCGTCGACCGAGTTGTCCACCACCTCCCAGATCAGGTGGTGCAGACCCCGCTCACCGGTCGAGCCGATGTACATGCCGGGCCGCTTGCGGACCGCCTCCAGGCCCTTGAGGACCGTGATGGACGACGCGCCGTAGGCGTTGTTCGCTGCCTTGTCGGAAGCCACGGGTAGCTGCTTCTCCTCGCCACGTGAACCGCCCGCGCGACGCGCGCACCACCGGTGCGACGACGACGAAACGGTTCCACCGACCGGGCGCTCTGGTCATGTCTTGGGGAGCCACCCGGGAAACACCTGTCGATCCTACCCGTCGGGACCGACGGAAAGGCGGGAAGGACCCACCCAGAAGCGTCACAGACGGGCGAACGGCGTCCGGTGCGGGATCGAACGTGCCCCTGCGGGGTCGAGCGGACCGGCGGCCGTGTCATCCCGCGCTCACCGCCGACGAGAGGCACGGGGCCGGTGGGGTGCGGCTC
Source organism: Pseudonocardia sp. UM4_GMWB1 (assembly GCF_017312155.1). Lineage (NCBI taxonomy): Bacteria > Bacillati > Actinomycetota > Actinomycetes > Pseudonocardiales > Pseudonocardiaceae > Pseudonocardia > Pseudonocardia sp. UM4_GMWB1. Next base: position 533,738 of record NZ_QJPN01000001.1, read on the forward strand.
CTCACCCGATCCGGCCCTTCACGGCCCCCGGGGCGACGTGACGCGCCCACAACGTGCACCCCGGCGCCCACCACCCGTTCGGCGGCACCCGCCCACCTGCCCGGTGCCCCCAGGGGAACTTTCGTGGCTTAGAGCGCTACGAGGGTTCCCCTGGGAGCACGCCGGGGCGGTGCCCGGGCGGAGCGGGAGGCAGGGCGCGGGTCAGCCGTAGGTGTCGCGGGGGCCGCGGCCGCGGACGTGCCGCGGACCGTGCCGCCAGCTCGGCCCGCTCGGCCCGACGACCCGGATCCGGCGCACGACGTCCGGCCCGACCGCGGCGGCGAGCCGGGTCAGCAGCTGACGCTGCAGGGTCCGCAGCTGGGTGGCCCACGCCGTGGACTCGGCCTGCAGGGTCAGCTCGCCGTCGCGCAGCGAGACCGGTGTGCAGTGGTCGGCGACGTCCGGCCCGACCAGCTGCGGCCACCGGCCGAGGACGGTCGCGTCGGTCAGCCGGTTCGACCAGCCGCGGTCCACCGACACCCGCGACACCAGACGTCCGAACGGCTGCGGGTCCCGGTCGTCGGGCCCCGCCCCCGACCAGCGACGACGACGCCCCCGCCCGGAGACCACGCGCAGCTTGGGCCGGTCGGCCCGGGCCCGCTCCTCGGCCTTGCGGGCCGACGCCTCGCGGGCCGCGCGCAGCGCCTCGCGCGCGAGGTCGGCTCCGCGCAGGTTCGCGCGGTCGCCGGCGAGCAGGTCACCCTGCTCCCCCGGGACACCGCCGCCCGGGACGTCCCCGCCCGTGACCGCGTCGTGACCGGGACCGGTGTCGCGTCCGTCCCCAGGCTCGGCGCCGTCGGTGCCCGGTCCCCGGCGTCCTGTCCTCCGGTTTCCGGTTCCGGAACGGCGTCCGTCCCCCGGTGCTCCTGAGTTATCCACAGCATCCACAGCCTTGTCCCCAGAATGCCGTGACACGTTCGAGACCTGACGGGGCGATCACGCGGGCACCTCGCCGTCGCGGCTCACCGTCCGGTCGCCGACGGCGAACCGGACCCCGTCGAGCTCCGCGGGCACGTCCTCGGCCACCGCGGCGGTCACCAGGACCTGCTCCGCGCCGGCCACCAGGCCGGCCAGCGCACGGCGGCGGGCCGAGTCCAGCTCGGCGAAGACGTCGTCCAGCACGAGGACCGGCTCGACGTCGTCGGCGTGCAGCAGGCGGTAGGACGCCAGCCGCAGCGCCAGCGCGAACGCCCAGGACTCGCCGTGGCTGGCGTAGCCCTTCGCCGGTCCCTCGCCCAGGGCGAGGTCCAGCTCGTCGCGGTGCGGGCCGACCAGGCAGACCCCGCGTTCGACCTCCTGGGACCGCACCTCGGCCAGCCGGTCGAGCAGCAGCGCCTCCAGGTCCCCGGTCGACGACGGCAGCTCCGCGACCCCCGCCGTCCCGAGGCTGGACCGGTAGTCCAGGCCGATCGGGTCCGACGACGGCGCGATCGCCGCGAACGCCTCGCGGGCGTAGGGCGCCAGCGCGACGACGAGCTCGCGCCGCCCGGCCAGCAGCGCCGCGCCGGTACGGGCGAGATGCCCGTCCCAGACCTCCAGCGTCGCCAGGTCGTCGGGCAGTTCAGGGTCCGCGGCCACCGGCGCCCGGGACCGGCCGCGGGCCCCGCGCAGTGCCGGCTTCGCGGACTTCAGCAGGGCCGAGCGCTGGCGCAGGACCTTGTCGTAGTCGGCGCGCACGCCGGCGTAGCGCGGGAACCGCGCGACGAGCAGCTCGTCGAGGAAACGCCGGCGCTCCGACGGGTCGCCCCGCACCAGGGCCAGGTCCTCCGGCGCGAACAGCACGCTGCGCAGGATCCCCAGGATGTCGCGCGGCCGCGAGACCGGTGAGCGGTTGACCCGCGCCCGGTTCTGCTTCCCGTTGTTGATCTCCAACTCGACGCCGAGTTTCCGTCCGTGGTGGTGCACCTCACCGCGGACGACGGCCTGCTCGGCCCCGCGCCGGATCAGCGGCGTGTCGGAGGAGACCCGGTGCGAGCCGAGGGTGGCGAGGTAGCCGATCCCCTCGACCAGGTTGGTCTTGCCGACGCCGTTGGACCCGACCAGCACGGTCACGCCGGGGTCGAGCTCCAGCTCGGCCTCCGGCCAGGACCGGAAGTCGGTGACCGAGAACCGCCTGAGGTACACCGCCTGGTCACCCTTCCCGTCCGGCTCGGCGCCGGGTCACTGCTGCGTCGAACCGCCGCCGGACGACGGTCCCGCCTTGTCGCCCGGGGCACCGGCCGGCCCGGACTTCTTCACCGCGTGCCCACCGAACTGCTGGCGCAGCGCGGCGACGGCCTTCATCGCGGACGACTCGGCCTGCCGGGAGGAGAACCGGGCGAACAGCGCCGCGGAGATGACCGGCAGCGGCACCGCGTGCGCGATGGCCTCCTCGATGGTCCAGCGGCCCTCGCCGGAGTCGTCCACCCAGCCCTCGAGCTGGTCGAGACGGGGGTCCTCCTTGAGCGCGTCGACCAGCAGGTCGAGCAGCCAGGAACGGACGACGGTGCCGCGCGACCAGGCCTGGATGACCCCGGGCACGTCGGTGATCAGCTCGCTGGCCTCCATCAGCTCGAAGCCCTCGGCGTAGGCCTGCATGAGGCCGTACTCGATGCCGTTGTGGACCATCTTCGCGAAGTGGCCCGCGCCCACCGGCCCGGCGTGCGCGAACCCCTCCTCGCGCACGCCCTCGGGGCGCAGCGCGTCGAAGATCGGCATGGCGCGCTCGATGTGCTCGGGCTCGCCGCCCGCCATCAGGCCGTAGCCGTTGTCCTTGCCCCAGATCCCGCCGGAGACGCCGCAGTCGACGTAGCCGATGCCGTGCGCGTCGAGCAGCGCGGCGTTGGGCTGGTCGTCGGTGTAGCGGGAGTTGCCGCCGTCGATGACCAGGTCACCGGGCTCCAGCGTGGTGGCCAGCGTGGCGACGGTGTTCCGGGTCGGCTCGCCGGAGGGCACCATGACCCACACGACGCGCGGCGCGGCCAGCGCACCGGCGAGCTCCGCGAGCGAGGCCACGTCGCTGACATCCGGGCGGGGGTCGTAGCCGACCACCTCGTGCCCGGCGGCCCGCAGCCGCTCCCGCATGTTGCCGCCCATGCGGCCGAGTCCGATCATGCCGATCTGCACGGCAGTGGCCCCCTTCGCGTCCGTGCCGCCGGCATGCCCGCAGGGCACCGGTGGCCCTCGTCGATCACACCGCGGACGAGTCTTCCCCCTCGCCGGGACGTCCGCCCGGCGGGGGGTCAGCCGGGCAGCCGGACCGGCATCAGCAGGTGCAGGTAGCCGGACTTCTCCGGCGACGGAGCCTCGCCGGCGTCGTCGGTGGCGGGCTTGGGCACCGGGCGGACCAGCGCGGGCCGGTTCGGCGTGGTGAAAGTCAGCTGGGCGCGGTCGGTGTGCAGCGCGCCGAGGGCGTCGAGCAGGTAGCCCGGGTTGAACGCGATCGTCAGCGGACTGCCGTCGAGCGCGCAGGGCAGCTCCTCCTCGGCGGACCCGACGTCGTCGCCACCGGCGGCCAGGCGCAGCCCGTCCTCGCCGAACTCCATCCGGATCTGGGCGACCCGGTCCGCGACGAGCGAGACACGCTTGATCGCCTCGACCAGCAGCGCCACGTCGAGTTCGACCGCGGTGGTGTGCTCGGCCGGGATCAGCTGGCGGAAGCGGGGGAACTCGGCGTCGAGCAGCCGACTGGTGGAGCGGCGGCCGCCGCCGGTGAGCCCGAGCATCCCGTCCCCGGCCGACAGCGCGATCTCCACGGTGCCGGACCCGGCGAGGGTCTTGGCGACCTCGGCGAGGGTCTTGGCCGGGATCAGCACCGCGGTCGAGATCGAGGCGTCCTCCGGGGACCACTCGAGCTCGCGGACGGCGAGCCGGAACCGGTCGGTGGCCGCGAGCGTCAGCTGCGAGCCCTCGATCTCGAGCCGGATGCCGGTCAGCATCGGCAGCGTGTCGTCCCGCCCGGACGCGACGGCGACCTGGGCGACGGCGCCGGCGAGCGCGTCGGCGGCGACCGACCCGGCGCGCTGCGGCATGTCGGGCAGCTGCGGGTAGTCCTCGACCGGCATCGTCGGGAGGCTGAACCGGGAGTTGCCGCAGTTGATCGTGGCGCGGGAGCCGTCGACGGTCAGGTCGACCGGCTTGGACGGGAGCGCCCGGGTGATGTCGGCCAGCAGCCGCCCGGAGACGAGCGTGCGGCCCGGCTCCCCGACCGTCGCGTCGAGCTCGACGCGCGCCGAGGTCTCGTAGTCGAAGCCGGAGACGGTCAGCTTCTCGCCGGACTCGCCGTCGGACTGGATGAGGACCCCGCCGAGCACGGGCACCGGCGGACGAGCCGGGAGGCTGCGCGCCACCCAGGCGGCCGCGTCCGCGAGGACGTCGCGTTCGACCCGGAACTTCATCTGGAGACCTTCCCCGGTAGCGCCCGGCTCGGACCACGGCGCGGGGCCGGGTCGTCGACGGGACGGCGGTGCGGCGGCGGGCCGGTTCGTCCTCCGGGTCCGGCCGGCGCCGTGGCCCGGAGGGGCTGCGGAGCGGAGTGGCCGGAACGGGATCGGAAGCCGGGGTTCGCCGGGACGCTCACGGTAGAGCCTCGCCCCGACAGTTTCCACGCCACCCCGGTGCCCGTTCGGTGTCCCCGTCCGTGACCCCCGTCCGGGGGTCGGTCCACACAGGTGTTCTTGGGAAGAAGAGATAGAGAGAGACAAACCGTCGTAGTACTAAGTCCTGTGCACAGTGTGGATGGAGCGCATCCTCGCTGGTCAGCAGGCCGCGTCGGCTGGGGATGCGGCGGTGGGGGCACCCGTTGACAGGTCGGTGGAGCGGTGGACCGACGGCGTCGACCCCCATCCGTCCCCGGTTCATCCCGGGTTCACCACAGAGTTGTCCACGGATCCCGGGCGATCCGTCCACGGGGCTGCGACGATCCATCCACAGAGTTGTCCCCAGATGTGGGTGGAAACGTGGTGGATCGTGGACCCAGGGTGATGGCGGGCACACGCCGTTCGGCACTCCCGCGTTGCACGATGAACCCACAGACGTCCCACCCGTCACAGGAATGTCGACGGAGCGTCACCAGCGGGTGAGCGCAAGCGATCACCGGGACGAGTGGTGAAGCGCCGAGTGCCCACTACCGGACGACGAACGGGAGTGGTGGGACCGACACGCGGGTGACGCCACGCCGGACCCGATCGGCACCACGCCGGACGGTCCCGGTGTCCCGGGCGTCCGCGGCGGCGGGGGTGCCGATCACCCGGGGACGGCCCGCAACGCGCCGCAGCGGTGATCTGGGGGCCGTGGCCCCTGTGGGTTGCACGGGATCGGTCCCGGTGCGCGCGGTGACCGCCGAGAACGCGTCCTGCCTGGTCACGGTGGGGCCTGCCGGAGCTGTGGAGAAGCGGTGCGACCGGTGGACAACCCGCCTCGGCGGGCCACCGGCGAAGGTCAGTGCCGGGCGCGCAGTTTGATCCGCGCGGTCAGCTCCTGCACCTGTTCGAAGGTCTTCCGCCGGAGCGAGATCTCGTTGCGGATCTTCTTGTCGGCGTGCATGACGGTCGTGTGGTCCCGGCCGCCGAAGGTCTGCCCGATGCGCGGCAGCGACAGGTCGGTCAGCTCGCGGCACAGGTACATGGCGATCTGGCGGGCCTGGGCGAGCGCCTTCGTCTTGCCGGGCCCGGACAGCTCGTCGAGCGTGAGGCCGAAGAACTCGGCGGTGACCGCCATGATCGTCGGCGCGGTGATCTCCGAGGCCGCGGAGTCCGGGATCAGGTCGCGCAGCACGATCTCGGCGAGCTGGGTGTCGACGGCCTGCCGGTTCAGCGACGCGAACGCCGTGACCCGGATCAGCGCGCCCTCGAGCTCGCGGATGTTGCGCTCGATCCGCTCCGCGATGAACTCCAGGACCTCACCGGGGACGGCGAGCCGGTCCTGCGCGGCCTTCTTCCGCAGGATCGCGATCCGCGTCTCCAGCTCGGGCGGCTGGATGTCGGTGATCAGACCCCACTCGAACCGCGTGCGCATCCGGTCCTCGAGGGTCTCGAGGCGCTTGGGCGGCCGGTCGGAGGAGACGACGATCTGCTTGTTCGCGTTGTGGAGGGTGTTGAAGGTGTGGAAGAACTCCTCCTGCGTCCCCTCCTTGCCCTCCAGGAACTGGATGTCGTCGACCAGCAGCACGTCGACGTCCCGGTAGCGGCGCTGGAAGGCGACCTTGCGGTCGTCGCGCAGGGAGTTGATGAAGTCGTTCGTGAACTCCTCGGTACTGACGTACCGGACCCGCATCCCGGGGAACAGCCGCTGGGCGTAGTGCCCGACGGCGTGCAGCAGGTGGGTCTTGCCCAGCCCGGACTCGCCCCAGATGAACAGCGGGTTGTACGCCCGCGCCGGCGCCTCGGCCACCGCGACCGCGGCGGCGTGGCTGAACCGGTTCGAGGCACCGATGACGAAGGTGTCGAAGGTGTAGCGCTCGTTGAGCCGGGTCTGCGACCGCGGCGCGACCGGGTCGCCCGCCTGCGGCGCGGTGTAGGCCGGCCACGAGGTCTGGCCCTCGCGCGAGCCCGGCTCCGGACGCCCGGTGGGCTGCGGCGCCCACCCCCCGGACGACGACGGCGCCGGCTCGGCCGACCAGCCGCGGTCGATGCCCGACGGGCCGGCGTCGTCGCGGCGGGCCCCGTCGGCGAAGCCGTTGCCGTACCCGCCGTCGACGCCCGCCTGCGGCCCGGTGTCCGGACCGGCGCCGTCGGCGGGGGCGTGCTCGCGCGCGGGGCGGTCGTGTGCGGGACGGGTGCCGTGGTCCCCGTCGGCCGACGCGGCCGGGTCGTCGCCGGCCCGGTCACCGGTGCCGGTGTCGCGGACGCTGTCCCCCGCGGTGACGCCGCGGTGCATGCCGAACCCGGGCGGGTCGGGGACCTCGGTGCCGCCGGACGCCGCGGAGGCGTCGACGACGACGGCGAGGTTGACCGCCACACCGAGGTGGCGGCCGAGGGCGTCGCTGATCGGCCTGCGCAGGATCCGCTCGATGGCGTCCTTCGCGAACTCGCTCGGCGCGGCGAGCAGTGCGGTGCCGTCGAGCAGGCCGAGGGGACGGGTCAGGCGCAGGAACGCGCGCTGCTGCGGGGAGAGGGCGGGTGTGCCGGACTCGGCCGACGCGCCGGAGAGATCGGCGATGACCCGGTTCCAGACCGCGCCGAGATCGCCCGGCTGATCGGTCATCCGCGTTTCCCCCTCCCGATCGACCGCCGCCGGCGGTCTGCTCCCCCCGGAGCACTGGCGATGAGCCGTCCGGACACGAGGACTCGGCCTCGGGGGCGATGTATCCCCAGAGTTGTCCACACTTGTGCGTAAAGGTACGCAGCAGGTCCCGGCCGACGCGCATCGGGGCACCGGCCGTCGGTCGTGTGGAGGTCTCGGTCGGGGTGCGGGCGGTCGTTACTCCCGCGCCGGTCCCGGGCGGGGTCGGCGACGCTAGCAGCAGCCGTCGTGGCGGGCGTCCGGCGGGGTCGCGGCGCCCGGTGGGGGCGGTTTGACCCCCTCGAAACGCGCTGCGTACCCTTGACGACCGGACACCTGGTCGGATGGGCGTGTCGCGCCCGTCGAACGCGGCTCCCCGCATCTGTCGTTGTGGAGCGTCGTGTGGCCGGTGGCCCGCGAACCCGAGCCAGTGACCGTAGACATCTCGGCGTCGCAGGACGCCTGCGAACCGCCGACCAGGAGCCGACCGTGAGCAAGCGTACTTTCCAGCCGAACAACCGCCGCCGGGCCAAGACGCACGGCTTCCGGCTGCGCATGCGCACCCGCGCCGGCCGCGCGATCCTCGCCGCGCGCCGTCGCAAGGGGCGCGGCAACCTCTCGGCCTGACGGCCGGCGCCCCCACCGGCCCGCGCCGTGCTGCCGGCACACGCCCGGCTCACCCGCCGGCCCGAGTTCGCCTCGACGATCAGGCGCGGACGACGTGCCGGCCGGTCGAGGCTGGTGGTGCATCTCGACCTGACCCGCCCCGGCGGCGTGCCCGAGCACGCCTCGCCGAGGGCGGGTTTCGTCGTGAGCAAGGCCGTCGGCAACGCCGTGGCCCGGCACCGGGTCTCCCGGCGGCTGCGCCATCTGGTCGCGGACCGTCTGGCGGCGCTGCCCGCCGGCGCGGCACTCGTCGTCCGTGCGTTGCCGCCCGCTGGTGAGGCCTCGTCCGCCGAGCTGGCGGCCGACCTCGACTCCGCACTGCGCGCGGCGCAGCGGCCGCGCCGTCCGCGCCCGGCCGCGGACGGCCCGCGATGAGCACGACACACGACGCGGCCCCGACGGGTGAGGAGGCTCCGATGGACGACGGAGAGCTCCCCGGCGCACGGCCCGGTGTCGGCGCGCGGGCCGCGATGGCCGCGGTGCGCTGGTACCAGGTGTGGATCTCCCCGAACCTGATGCCGAGCTGCCGGTTCCACCCGAGCTGCAGCGCGTACTCGGTCGAGGCGTTCCGCGAGCACGGCTTCGTGCGCGGTCTCGGCCTCACCGTGTGGCGGTTGCTGAAGTGTGCCCCGTGGCACCCTGGCGGGTGGGATCCGGTGCCGCCGCGCCGGCGGCGCAGCGACGGGGTCCCGCGCAGCGGCACCGAACCCGATCCCGGGCCGGAGCAGACGTCCACCGACCCGCCCCGGACCGAAGGCCTCTCACGCGGTACGGACCGCTGACCCGCGGGCCCCGCCCGAGACCACGAGGAGCAACGCAGCAGTGCTGGACTTCATCTACTACCCCGTCAGCTGGATCATGTGGGTCTGGCACAAGGTCTTCGGCTTCGTCCTGGGCGACGACAACGGGTTCGCCTGGGCGCTGTCGGTCGTCTTCCTCGTCTTCACGCTGCGCGTCATCCTCTACAAGCCGTTCGTCGTGCAGGTCCGCTCCATGCGCAAGATGCAGGAGATGGCCCCGGAGATGCAGAAGCTCCGGAAGAAGTACGCGAACGACCGCCAGAAGCTCGCCACGGAGATGCAGAAGCTCCAGCAGCAGAACGGCGCCAACCCGCTCATGGGCTGTTTGCCGATCCTGGTGCAGATCCCGGTGTTCATCGGTCTGTTCCACGTGCTGCGCGAGTTCAAGCCGGGCAAGACGGAGAACTACGTCTTCAACGCGGCCGAGAACGCCTCGTTCGTCGACTCGAGCCTGTTCGGCGCGAAGCTGGGCTCGGCCGTCTGGCCGCTGCAGAACACCGCGTCCGTCGCCGAGCTCGGTGGCAACCTGGTCTCGCAGTGGATCGTGATGATCCCGCTGATGATCGCGGCCGGCATCTTCACCCACATCACCGCGCGCCACTCGGTCGCCCGCCAGCAGGCGCAGATCGCCGCCGGCACCGTCGCGGCGAACCCGCAGGCCGAGATCATGCAGAAGCTGATGCTCTACGTGTTCCCGATCGGTGTCGTCGTCGGTGCGCCGTTCCTGCCGCTCGCGGTCCTCTTCTACTGGGTCGCCAACAACCTGTGGACCCTCGGCCAGCAGTACGTCGTCTACCGCAAGATCGACGCCGAGGAGTCGGACAAGGCCGAGAAGGCCACCGAGTCCGCCAAGGCCCGCGCCCCCCGCCCCGGCCAGAAGCCGCTCCGCGACGCCCGTCTCGGCTCCGCCGAGGACGTCCGCGAGATCGCCGACGAGCCGATCCAGCCGGCCGAGGAGGAGGCCGCCGAGGCGGCGTCCGAGACCCGCGCCACCGGATCCGACGGTGCCTCCGCCGACACCGGCACGTCCCCCGGCGGGCAGCGCAACGGCACGGCCCGCAACGGGAACGGCAACGGTTCCGGTAACGGCAACGGCCAGAAGAAGCCCGGGGCGAAGCCGGTGCAGAAGCGTCCGGGGGCGAAGGCCCGGCGCGGCAAGCGTCGCTGACCGTCCCACCGCACCACCCCGACAGACCCCGGCGCGCCCCGCCGGCCCCGGCGGACCCCACCGCCGCGCGGGCCCGGGCGCGACGGACCGCGAACCGTTGACGAGAGGAGTTGCGCGTGCCCACCACCGCCAAGGAGCCCGCCGAGGGGCCGGACGTGCAGGACAAGCCGTCCGGCGAGAGCCTGCTGATCCAGGAGGGCGACGTCGCAGGTGACTACCTGGAGCGCCTGCTGGACATCCTCGACTACGACGGCGACATCGACCTCGATGTCGAGGGCGGCCGCGCCATCGTCAGCATCGAGGGCGCCGAGGACGACGCCGACCTGCAGAAGCTCGTCGGCGACAAGGGGTCGGTGCTGGAGAGCCTGCAGGAGCTGGCCCGCCTGGCCGTCCAGCAGCAGCTGGGCAGCCGCAGCCGGCTGATGCTCGACATCGCGGGCTGGCGGCGGCACCGCCGCGACGAGCTCACCGAGCTCGGCCTGGAGACCGCCCAGGAGGTCAAGACCAGCGGCGAGTCCGCCCGGCTGCGACCGATGACGCCGTTCGAGCGCAAGGTCGTGCACGACGCCGTCGCCACCGTGAAGGGCGTCGTCTCCGAGAGCGAGGGCGAGGAGCCGCGTCGCCAGGTCGTGGTCCACAAGAAGTGACCACCTCCCCCATCCCGACCCCGGAGGTCGCGGAGAAGGTCTTCGGCGACCGGACCGGGCTGGCCGTCCGCTACGTCGAGCACCTCGCGACCTCCGGGATCGAGCGCGGGCTGATCGGCCCGCGCGAGCGGGACCGGCTGTGGGACCGGCACGTGCTGAACTGTGCGGTCCTCGGTGAGGTCGTGCCCGCCGACGCCCGGGTCGCCGACGTCGGCTCCGGTGCCGGGCTCCCCGGGATCCCGCTCGCCCTGGCCCGGCCGGACCTGCGGATCGTGCTGATCGAGCCGCTGGCCCGCCGGGTGGAGTGGCTGGACGAGGTGCTGGGCGACCTCGGCCTGGACATCGTCGTCGAACGGGGGCGTGCCGAGGAGAAGCCCGTTCTGCGACGATGGGAGGGGGCCGACGTCGTCACCGCCCGGGCCGTCGGACCGCTGGCCCGGCTCGCGGGCATCTGCCTGCCGCTGCTGCGGCAGGGGGGTGCGATGCTGGTGCTGAAGGGCGCCTCCGCCCCGGACGAGATCGCCCGCGACGCCGCAGCGGTCCGTGCGCTCGGAGGGGGCGAGCCCCGGATCCACGAGACCGGAGCCGGTGTGGTCGATCCGCTGACCACGGTGGTCGAGATCCCGCGGACCGGCGCGCCCCGCCGCAACCGGAGGAAGGAACGGCGATGATGGGTGCCGGAGCGCCGTTTCACGTGAAACACCGACCGGGCACGAACCGTCCAGGAAGCGAGGGTCGCGCATGAGTGCCGGATGGACCCCCATCGCGGACGAGGCCGAGCGGGCCGCACGCGTCCTGCACCCCGACCGGCACGGCATGCCCCGCCCGGCCGCGCGCCGTGTCATGGGCGTCGCGAACCAGAAGGGCGGGGTCGGGAAGACGACCAGCACGGTCAACCTCGCCGCGGGCCTGGCCCTGCACGGCATCCGGGTACTGGTGATCGACCTCGACCCGCAGGGCAACGCGTCCACCGCACTCGGCGTCGAGCACCGCACCGGCACGCCGTCGGTGTACGAGGTGATGCTCGGCGAGATCCCCCTCGAGGAGGCCGTCGCGGTCAGCACCGCGTCGCCGAACCTGCTCTGCCTGCCCGCCACGATCGACCTGGCCGGCGCCGAGATCGAGCTCGTCAGCATGGTCGCCCGGGAGTCCCGGCTGGCCCAGGCGCTGAACGACGAGACGCTGTCCCGGCTCGACGTCGACTACGTGCTCATCGACTGCCCGCCGTCGCTGGGGCTGCTGACGGTCAACGCGCTCGTCGCGGCGTCCGAGGTGCTCATCCCGATCCAGTGCGAGTACTACGCGCTGGAGGGGCTCGGGCAGCTGCTGTCCAACATCGACCTCGTCCGGTCGCACCTGAACACCTCGCTGCACGTGTCGACCATCCTGCTGACCATGTACGACGGCCGCACCAAGCTCGCCGACCAGGTCACCTCCGAGGTCCGCCAGCACTTCGGTCCGACAGCGCTGCGCACGGTCATCCCGCGCAGCGTGAAGGTCTCCGAGGCCCCCGGCTACAGCCAGACCGTGCTCGCCTATGACCCCGGCTCCCGCGGTGCGATGAGCTACATCGACGCGGCCCGGGAGATCGCCGAGCACGGGGCGAGCGGCGCCTACCGCCCGGACGGTCGCTGAAATGGCCGAGCGCAAGGGTGGACTGGGCCGCGGTCTCGCCGCGCTCATCCCCACCGGCCCGTCGGAGTCCGGTGACCGGCCCGGGAACAGCGGGCCCGGCGCACCCCTGCACCGCCCGGCTCCGGCCGTCCGGCGCGACGACCACGAGCCCGAGACCCCGGTCGTCGACGGCGGCGCGGAGTACCGCGAGATCCCGCTGCGGCGGATCGTGCCCAACCCCAAGCAGCCGCGGACCCAGTTCGACGACGACCAGCTCGCCGAGCTGGAGCACTCGATCCGTGAGTTCGGGCTGCTGCAGCCGATCGTGGTCCGCCGGGCCGGTGTCGACTACGAGCTGATCATGGGCGAGCGCCGGTGGCGTGCGGCCCAGCGCGCCGGGCTGCAGACGCTGCCCGCGATCGTCCGGCACACCGCCGACGACGTGATGCTCCGCGACGCGCTCCTGGAGAACATCCACCGCGTCCAGCTCAACCCCCTCGAGGAGGCGGCCGCCTACGAGCAGCTGCTCGCCGAGTTCGGCGTCACCCACTCCGAGCTCGCCGACCGGCTCGGCCGCAGCCGGCCCGTCGTCACCAACATGATCCGGCTGCTGAAGCTGCCGGTGTCGGTGCAGCGCCGGGTCGCCGCCGGCGTGCTGTCGGCCGGGCACGCGCGCGCCCTGCTCGGTCTCGAGGACGCCGGGCAACAGGAGGATCTCGCCACCCGCATCGTCGCGGAGGGCATGTCGGTCCGCGCGACCGAGGAGGCCGTCGTGCTGGCGCGGCACTCGGGACCTCCGCAGGAACGCCGGGTCCGCCGTCGCGGCGATCAGCGCCCGGAGTTCGTCGAGCGCGCCGACCGGCTGGCCGACATGTTCGACACCCGCGTGAAGGTCGAGATGGGTCAGCGCAAGGGCCGCATCGTGGTCGAGTTCGGATCGGTGGAGGACCTCGACCGGATCACCGGGCTGATGGGGATCAGCGAGCGCGACTGACCGGACACCACTCCCCTTCCCCGACGGCCGTCGTCCCCGTGGACGGCGGCCGTCGGTCTGTCCGGGCACGGGGGTGGCTGCGTGGTGTGACGCGCTGGACGGCTTCTGAGGGCGCCCTCAGACGGCCTCTGAGCCTTCGGATGCGTGGCAGGTTGGTGGGGAGGCCGGGGCGGGTCTCAGTAGCCGTGTGGGGCCGCTGAGCCGTTGGATCTGCCCGATTGGTCGCTTTTCTCGGCATGTCGATCGGTGCCGGGGTGCGTACTGGCCGGAACACGCCTGATCAGTCGTACGTATGTCTGAACTCGCCCGGCATCGATGGTGGTCGCGCGTGGATCGGCTCGTGGTGGGTCCCGGGCGACGGTCGTACGGAGTGCTCGTCGGCCGGGCTCGGCCGACGAGCGGGACGGGGCGTGCGCCCCGGGGTCGCGTGGCTCGTGCGGAGCTGGGGCCCGCGGCTCTCCCCGGCGGTCTTGGTACGGCAGGTGATCGGGTCCGCGGCGGACGGCGTCGATGTTTCACGTGGAACAGCGACGGAGGTCGTGGCGGGCGTCGGGCAGCGCGTCGGGCTCGGTCTCGTGAGCGGGTGGCCTGCGGATGCCGCAGCTCCGGGGTGCTCCGCCCACGCTGCGGGATCAGCCGCGTCGCGATCCCGTACGCGCCGCACGGACACGGCGACCGGGTCGAGCTCTCCTCCCGCCGAGGGCGGCCTGGGCGGTGCGGGCCTCGTCGCCTGGCGGGACGGAGGACCTCGTCGCCGTGTACCGGGTGCGCGCGACGCCGACCCGTGCGCCTCCGCGGCGCTGTGGGGCTCGTCCGAGGTGGCAGCCGGAAGCACCCGGTGGGATCGCCGCACCTCGGCGTCCCCGGTGGAGTCCGGCCGGTGTCGCCGTCCGGTGACCGTGTCGGGGACGCCCGGCCCGGATGCGCCGACCCGGTGTGCGGCGGCCGGTATCCGGGATGACCCCGCGTGCCGCGGCGTTGAAGCCGGCCACTGCGTCCGGCCCACAGGCGGCAGGTCCACCGATGCCCGGCCCAGGAGCGCTCGCCCGGGATCGCCCGGCCCAGGAGTGCCCGGCGGCCTGCGAGTGCTCGGCGCGGGAGAGCCCGGCGGCCTGCGAGTGCTCGGCGCGGGAGTGCTCGGCCCGCCGGCACGACTCCGGGGCGCGAACCCGGACGCGGCCCGGGCCGTGCGGGACCGGACAGTGCGGGACCGGACAGTGCGGGACCGGACAGTGCGGGACCGGACAGTGCGGGACCGGACAGTGCGGGACCGGACAGTGCGGGACCGGACAGTGCGGGACCGGACAGTGCGGGACCGGACAGTGCGGGACCGGACGGCGCAGAGCGGGGCGACCCACTGCGACAGACTCGGGCGCACACCGAGCGGCTCCGACCCCGCCCGCCCGACCGATCCGACCGGCGTCGCGTGCGTGTGTTTCACGTGGAACACCCCGACGCCCCGGGATGGCCCGGTGCTCACCGACGCCGAGCTCGCCGCTCGCACCGACCGCGCCGTCGACACCGCGGTGTCCGCCGCGCGGGACCACGGCTACCGCCCCGGCACCCCCCGCGTCCTGCACGACCTGTTCTCGGTCGTCGTCGCACTGGAGCCGGAGCCGGTCGTGGTGCGTGTCCCCACCGGCCTCCCGCCCGGCCTCGATCCGGCGGGACAGGCGGAGCAGCAGCGGCGCGAGATCGCGGTCTCCCGATGGGTGTCGGACGCCGGGCACCCGTGGTCCGGCCCGCACACCCCGCGACCCGTCGCCGCCGGGGGCCTGTCCCTCACCTTCCGGGAGCGCCGGACCGTCCGTCGGCCCCGGACGGCCCGCCCGACGCCGGTGCGAGCGGCGCGACGGTCGCCCGGCTGCACACCGCGCTACGACCGTGTCCGGTCGAGCTGGACTGGATCCACCCACTCGACGACTCGGTCACGGCGATGCGCGACGCGCTGCGGCACGACACCACCCACGTCTCCCCCACCGACCGCGACCGCGCGCTGCGGGAGTGGGCGACGATCCTCCCGGTGCTCGGCGACGAGGCGGGTTGCGCCGACCGGTTCCCCGGCACACGCCCGCAGCCGGTGCACGGGGATTCGCCGGCCTGCAACGTCCTGCGGACCCCGGACGGTCCGTACGACGCCGACCTCGAACACGTCTGCGTCGGACCGGTCGAGTGGGACCTGACCTTCGCCGGTCCGGAGGTCGTCGCCGCCTACGAGCGGGCGGCCGACCGCCCCGTCGATGCCGAGCTGCTCGCTCTCTGCGCGGCGGCCCGTGCAGCTCGTCGCCTGCGTCGCGATGGTCCCGCAGCAACCAGGTCTCGGGGACGGGGTGAGCCCGCTCCTGGAGGTGTGGCGGGCTCCCGAGCCCTGGGGCGGTGTGCTCGGCTGATGTTCCACGTGGAACCACGCCGCTGTGGTTTCACGTGGAACACCGCTCAGTCCTGTCGGGCCGCCGCGCGCTCGACGAGCGCCAGGTACACCGTCGCGAGGTCGGAACCGTCCGCGGACACCGCGGTCGGGAGCAGCGAGGTGTCGGTCAGGCCCGGCGACACGTTCATCTCCAGGACGTGCACGTGACCGTCGGCGTCGACGATCGCGTCGGTGCGCGACACGTCGCGCATCCCCAGCAGCCGGTGTGCGGCCAGGGCGGTGTCGGCCAGCGCGTCCAGCACGTCCGACGGCAGCCGCGCCGGGCAGTGGAACGTGGCCGCACCGGGTGTGTAGCGGGACGTGTAGTCGTAGAACCCGGACGGCACCTCCACCTCCACCGGCGGCAGCGCGCGGGGCTCCTCCCCGTCGTGGACGACCGACACTGCGACCTCGGTCCCGGCGACGAACCGTTCGACGAGCACCGTCTCGGCGTAGGCGAAGCAGCTGACCATCGCGGCCGGCAGGTCCGCCGCGTTCCGGACCACCTGCACACCGAGCGCCGAGCCGCCCTGGTCCGGCTTCAGCACCAGCGGCAGCCCGAGGCGCTCGACGATCGCACCGAGCACGCCCTGCGCGCCCAGCTCACGGAAGGTCGAGTGTGGCAGCGCGACCCAGTCCGGCGTCGAGAGGCCCGCGCGGACGAGTTCGGTCTTCACGCTCGGCTTGTCCCACGCCCGCCGGCACGCCCCGGATGGCGTCCCCACGAAGGGGATGCCCAGCAGTTCCAGCACCTGCTGCACGGCGCCGTTCTCCCCCTCGCCCCCGTGCAGCGCGACGGCGACCGCGTCCGGCCGGTCGGTCGACAGCCGCTCCAGCAGGCGCGCGTCGACGTCCCACTCGCGGACGTCGACACCGTTCGCGCGCAGCGCACCCGCCAGTCGACGACCGGATCGCAGGGACACCTCACGCTCGTGGGACAGGCCTCCGGCCAGCACGGCCACCGTTCGATCGCTCACGCGGGCATTCTGCGCCATGAACGGGAACGCCCCGGACCGGGAGCCGGTCCGGGGCGTTCCACGTGAAACATCGCCGTCGTCGGACGGCGTCAGGTCGTGTCCGGCGACGGGCTCTGGGTGCCCCGGGTCAGCTCGGGGCGGACCGGTGTCCCGAACGTCCGCACGACCTCCATCTCGGCCTCCAGCACCGCCGCCAGCCGCCGCACGCCCTCGGTGATGCGCTCGGGCGTCGGGAAGCAGAACGACAGCCTCAGCTGCCGGCTGCCGAAACCGTCGGCGTAGAAGCCGGTGCCGGACGCGTACGCGACCCGCGCGGTGACCGCGCGGGGCAGCATCGCCTTCGTGTCGACGCCTTCCGGCACGGTCAGCCACACGAAGAACCCGCCGTCGGGGACGTTCCAGGTGCAGCCCTCGGGCAGGTACGTCTCCAGCGCGGCGAGCATCGCGTCGCGGCGCTCGCGGTAGTTCTCGCTGAACGTCTTGATCTGGCTGCGCCAGTCGTGGTGCGACAGGTAGCGCGACACCAACATCTGCGTGAACGACGGCGGGCACAGCGTCGCCGACTCCGCGGCCAGCACCAGCCGGTCCCGCACCAGCGGCGGTACCAGCGCCCAGCCCACCCGCAGCCCGGACGCGAACGTCTTCGAGAACGACCCCAGGTACAGCACGTCCGGGTCGTACGAGCGCAGCGCCGGGTGCACCTCGCCGTCGAACCCGAGCATCCCGTAGGGGTTGTCCTCGACGACCATCACGCCGTAGCGGCGGCACAGCTCCAGGATCCGCGGGCGCCGCTCGTGCGCCAGCGTCACGCCGGCCGGGTTGTGGAAGTTCGGGATCGTGTACAGGAACTTCGGGACGATCCCCCGCCGTGCCAGCGACTCCAGCGCCTCGTGCAGCAGCTCCGGGACTAGTCCGTGCTCGTCCATCGCGACGTGCACGACCCGCGCCTGGTAGGCGGCGAAGCTGCCCAGCGCGCCGACGTAGGACGGTCCCTCGGCCAGGACGACGTCGCCGGGGTCGACGAAGATCCGGGTCAGCAGGTCGAGGGCCATCTGCGAGCCGACGGTGACGACGACGTCGTTCGGGTCGGCCTCGATGCCCTCCTCCCGCATGACCTCGCAGATCTGCTCGCGCAGCTGCGGGACACCCTGGGCGGAGCCGTACTGCAGCGCGGACATGCCGTCCACGTCGACGAGCTCGGCCACCTCACGGGCGAGGGACTGCAGCGGCAGCGCCGCCAGGTTCGGCATGCCACCGGCCAGCGAGACGACCTCGGGACGGCTCGCGACGGCGAACAGGGCCCGGATCTCCGACGCCGTCATCCCGGCGGTACGGGTCGCGAAGCGCTCGGTGGGGGCGAGCGGGACCACGGCCCCCTCCCCTGCCGCCGCTGCCTGCGCGGCCGCCGCGGCCGCGGAACGGCGGACGTCGGGCTGCTGCGGGCGGTCGGGCAGGGTCATCGCGTGCTCCTCTGCGAGGGGAAAAGGCTCGCCGAGTGTAACCGCGACGGGTGATCGGCCCGCCCTTCGTCGTGACGTTCGTACCGGTGGGCCCTCTCGGGGTGACGGGATCGCGAGAATCCACCTAGTCTCGGGCTGCGCGGGGTCACCGGACCCGGGGGCAGCCAGGGGGACGGTTGCTCCGGCGCCGGGGTCGGGACCACGCCCCGGACGGGCCGGGCCGTGCAGCAGCGCGTGCATCGCGCGACGACGACATCCGGAGGTCGGATTCCGTGTCCTGGCACGTTGCCGCGCTCAACCTCGACAACCTCGGCGATCTACCGAAGCGGTGTCGCAACTGCGTCTACTGGGAGCTCTCGCCGCAGCTCGCCGACCAGACCGAGGGGTACGGCACGACCGACCTGGAGAAAGAGGCCTGGCTGTCGGAGGTGCTCCTCGAGTGGGGCTCCTGCGGCCGGGTCGTCTACGTCGGCGGTGCCCCCGCGGGGTACGTGCTGTTCGCGCCGCCGGCGTCGGTCCCCCGTGCCACCGAGATGCCGACCGGACCGGTCAGCGCCGACGCCGTCCTGCTGACCACGATGCAGGTGGCCCCGGAGTTCGCCGGCGAGGGACTGGGCCGGGCGCTCGCCCAGGCCGTCGTGAAGGACCTGACCCGACGCGGGGTGAAGGCCGTGGAGGCGTTCGGCGACGCGCGTCCCGGCACCGAGTCCGACTGCGTCGTCCCGGCGGACTTCCTCCGCTCGGTCGGATTCAAGACCGTCCGCCCGCACCACCGCTGGCCGCGGCTGCGGATGGAGCTGCGCTCGGGTCTGGAGTGGAAGTCCGACGTTGAGGCCGCGCTCGAACAGCTGTTCAACACGGTGACCATCCCGATGCAGACCGCGGCGCCGCGCCCGACGGCGACACCGGCCCGCGCGGGGTCCTGCCAGCTCTCGTTCGTGCCGCCCGCAGAGACGATCTGAGGGCGCTCTGAGCGGGCCGTGGGCGGCCTCGGTGGCCCGGCCCCGGGTGAGGGGGCCGGGCGGGGCACTGCGGGCCGTGACGGGCCTCAGACGGCCCGGATCTCGTCCCTCGCGTACTCGCGGGCCAGCACGTCGTTGAAGGTGAACGTGCCGGTGGGCTGGTCGTCCTGCCCGAGCAGGTACAGCCGTTTGACGGCGACGAGGATGCCCTCCGCGACGACGTCGCGGAAGCCCGGGTCGAGCAGCTTGCGGCGGTCCCCGAGGTGGGTCAGATACCCGACCTCGACGCGGACGGCCGGCATCCGGGTACGGCGCACGAGTTCCCAGGTGCACGTCTGACTGCGGCAGTCGAGCATCGAGGTCCGGGTGAGCAGCTCGCGCTGGATCAGCCCGGCGAGCGCCTCGCCGACGTTCGACGTGGTGCCCGACCCGTTGCCGAAGTAGTAGGTCGCCAGACCCTGCGCGTGCGGGCTGAAGCTCGCGTCGGTGTGCAGCGACACGACCATGTCGGCACCGACGTCGTTGGCGAACTGCGCGCGCTCGGTGTCCGGCGGGTTGCCGTTCTCCGGGCGGGAGAGCAGTGCCTCCATGCCGGTGGCCGACATGCGGCCGACGACCCGGCGGGCGAGGTCCCACATCAGGTCGGCCTCGGTGACCCCGCCGACGTCGACACCGCGGTCGTGCCCGCCGTGCCCCGGGTCGATGACGATGCGCTTGCCGCGCATCCGCGGGCCGGCCCGGCGCAGCAGCTCCTGCTCGCGCATGAGGTGCGGACGCCCGCCGGTGACCTTGCGGCCGAGCTGGCGCAGCGCGCGCAGCGTCTCCGGGCCGCAGACACCGTCGGGGGTCATGCCGTAGTCACGCTGGAAGCGGATCAGGGCCTGCTCGGTCTGCTGGTCGAACAACCCGCTCGGCCGGCCCGGGTTGTACCCGAGCTCGAGCAGGCGTTCCTGCAGGTGGGCGACGTCGTCGCCGGTGGTGGGGGTGGAGAGCGTGAACGACAGCATCCGGTCGCCCAGGCTCCAGCCCGCCTCCCGCAGCGCGCGGGCGGTGTCCGGTCCGACGATGCCGTCGGTGATCAGGCCACGGCCCTGCTGGAACATGCGGACGGCGCGGTCCACGCCGTCGTCGAACATGTCCTGGGCGCGCGAGCCCGGCGGAACCGCCGGGAGCAGACCGAGCTGTCCCAGCGTCGTCCGGATCTCGCGTACGGCCGGACCGCAGTCCCCGCGCCGGAGCAGCTGCATGCACCCCTCGCTCGCAGTCGTGAGGCGCCGTGCGACGCCCGTGATCGGTCGGTTTCGCCCGGTGACCGGACGCGTGCCGGACTCATTGTGCCCTGCCCCGCCCCCGGAGGAGTGCAGCGGGGCGGATACGCGCGTGTCCCGGTTGTGATCAACCGGGACACGCAGCGTTATCTCCGTGCGCTATACGGCGCACGGACAGTGATCAGATGTGGTCGGCGAGATCGGCGAGGAGTGCCGCCTTCGGCTTCGCGCCCACGATCTGCTTCACCGGCTTGCCGCCGGAGAACAGGATCATCGTCGGGACCGACATGACCTGGTAGTCGCGGGCGACCTCCGGGTTGGCGTCGATGTCGAGCTTGGCGACGGTCAGCTTCTCGGAGTTCTCACCGGCGATCTCGTCGAGCACCGGGGCGACCATCTTGCACGGGCCGCACCAGGTGGCCCAGAAGTCGACCAGGACGGGCTTGTCGCTCTTCAGGACGTCCTGGTCGAACGAGCTGCTGGTGACGTCGACGGTGTTGTTGCCCATGGGGTTCTCCTTCGGTCGCGGATGCGGGTCTGTCGGGTGCCGGTGGGCGGTCAGTGCGCGGCGTCGGCCACGGCGGCCGCCGGGGCGGTCTCCTCCGAGCCGTAGCCGCCGCCGGCCAGCTCGGGGCTGACCTCGTGGCCGGCCAGCCAGCGCTCGGCGTCGATCGCGGCCGAGCAGCCGGAGCCCGCGGCGGTGATCGCCTGGCGGTAGGTGTGGTCGACGAGGTCGCCACAGGCGAAGACGCCCGGGACGTTCGTGTAGGTGGTACGTCCGTCCACCTGCACGTAGCCCTCGTCGTCGACGTCGACCTGGCCCGCCACCAGCGCGCTGCGCGGGTCGTGGCCGATCGCGACGAACATGCCGGTGACGTCGAGCGTGCTGGTCTCACCGGTCACGGTGTCGCGCAGCTGCAGCTGCCTCACCGAGCCCTCGCCGGTCACCTCGGTGACCTCGGAGTTGGTGCGCCAGCGCATCTTCGGGTCGTTCTGCGCCCGCTCGTACATGATCTTCGAGGCGCGGAACTCGTCCCGACGGTGGATGACCGTGACGGTCTCGGCGAAGCGGGTGAGGAACGTGGCCTCCTCCATCGCCGAGTCGCCGCCGCCGATGACGGCGATGTTCTGGTCCCGGAAGAAGAACCCGTCGCAGGTGGCGCACGAGCTGACGCCGCGGCCGAGGAGCTCCTGCTCGCCGGGGACGTGCAGGTAGCGCGGGGCGGCACCCATCGCGAGGATCACGGCGCGGGCCCGGAAGGTCTCCTTGCCGACCCGCACCTCCTTGACGTCGCCGTCGAGCTTCACCTCGTCGACGTCCTGCGGGCGCAGGTCCGCACCGAAGCGCTCCGCCTGGCCCCGCATCTGCTGCATGAGCTCGGGGCCCATGATCCCCTCGGTGAAGCCCGGGTAGTTCTCCACCTCGGTCGTGGTCATCAGGGCGCCGCCGAACTGGCTGCCCTCGAACACGAGCGGGGCGAGCTGGGCCCGCGCGGCGTACACCGCAGCGGTGTAGCCGGCCGGCCCGGACCCGATGATGATCAGGTTGTGCACCGTGTCGTCGGTGGTCACCGGTACCGATCCCTCCTGGCGCGCCCGGGCGACGGGCGCGATGACGGGGCCTGCGGGTGCCGGCCCGGGTGGCCGGCTCCTGCGTCGTGGCTGCCGTATGGCTCGAACGCGATCCTAGACACGGGCATTCCCGCTCGTCGGTGCCGCCGGACGTGACCCGGGCGTCGCCGGTGCCCGGCCCGGTCAGCCGGTGGTGGTCTCGGCGAGCACGCGCGCGGTGCCCGGCCCGCAGTCCGGCGGTACGGCGACGAGGCGGTAGCGGCCCCGTTCCGGTCCGCCGAGGACGAGCAGGACCGCCGGGCGGCCGTCGACGGAGTGCGGGCGGGCCGTCAGGAACGGAGCATCCGGTCGCGGGTCGCCCGCGGCCGCGAGGCACGCGCGGACCCGGGCGGGGTCGTCGAGCGCGCCGACGGGGACGTCCGCACCGGCGGCCGCGGACCGGAGCTCCTCCGGGGCGGTCCCGGCGATCGGGACGACGACCGGTGCGGTGGGCACGAGGGTGGCGAGCCCGACCCCGGCGACCACGAGTGCCGCCGCGCCGACGGCGAGCGCACGCCACGGGGTCCGGCGGCCCGGCGGCGGGCCGCCGGCCGCCGGAGCCTCGCCCCGCTCCGGTCCGGGATCCGCTCGCGCCACTTCCGCGGCGAGCCGCGCCCGCATCCGCACGGCCACGTCGTGCGGCATCGCCGCCGGACCGAGCTCCCGGGCCACCCGCGTCCCGACCTCGGCGAAGTGTTCTTCGTCGACATGACATGAAGCAGCTGGACGGTGGTTGTCGTCGTTCCGACGAGTGCTCTCTGACGAATTGTCGTCGGATGGGTGAGAACTACTCATCCCTCGTCCTCCCGCAACACGGGGGCCAGCCGGGCCCGCGCACGGGCCCGGCGGCTCTTCACCGTCCCCGGCGCCACCGCCAGCATGTCCGCCGCCTCCGCGACGCCGTAGCCGAGCCCGTCCACGAGCACCAGAGCGGCCCGCTGGTCCACCGGCAGCAGGGCCAGCGCGTCGGAGACGGCGAGCCGCACGACGAGCCCGCCCGCGTGGTCCCGGGCCGCGACGACCGTCTCCAGGGCCCGCAGCCGGTCCCGTCGCCGCCCGGCCGCGCGGAGCCGGTCGACGCAGTCGTTCACGAGGATCCGGTGCAGCCACGTCCCCGTCGCGGCGTCACCGCGGAACCCGGGCGAGCGGAGCGCGGACAGGAACGCCTCCTGCACCGCGTCCTCGGCCTCGGTCCGGTCGCCGAGCATCCGCAGGGCCACCGACCAGAGCCGGTCGGCGTACCTGCGGAACATCTCGTCCAGGTCGGGCGGGGCCCGGTCCGGGATCCGGTCGACGGTCGTCACCCGCGCACGGTAGGCAGCGCCGGGCGGTGCTCACGGGCGTTGCCGGGCCGGTCCGTCGCGATCGCGAACGGTGCGGCTCAGGGTGCGGTGCGGCGGAACCCGATGTCGTCGATCCGGGTCTGGTTGTCCGGCCCGAGGTTCGTGATCCACAGGAGCACGTGCTGGGTGGGGCGTCCCGGGTCGAGGCCGACCGTCGTCCGTCCCGAGGACAGG
This sequence comes from Pseudonocardia sp. UM4_GMWB1, assembly GCF_017312155.1. Taxonomy (NCBI): domain Bacteria; kingdom Bacillati; phylum Actinomycetota; class Actinomycetes; order Pseudonocardiales; family Pseudonocardiaceae; genus Pseudonocardia; species Pseudonocardia sp. UM4_GMWB1. The sequence goes on from NZ_QJPN01000001.1 coordinate 557,071, forward strand.
GTGACGGTGTCGAGCAGCGTCGTCTCCGCCGGCGTCGGCTCGGCCGACGGGGCCGAGCGGACCTCCACGACCGCGCCCGCGGTCGGCGAGTCGATGGTGAGCCCGGTGAGCGGCTCGGCGGCGTCGAACGAGGCCAGCACGCCGATCCCGGGCTTGAGCGCCGGGAAGGGCTGGAAGTAGCGGCTCGTCGTCCACACGGTGGAGGGGTCGCCGTCGACGACGTTGCCGACGGTGCCGGCGTTGTCCGCGTCGCCGACCGGGTCGAACACCGTCGCCGACACGTCCGGCACCGCGGTACCCGTCCCGGACGACGCGGCCGGGGCCGCAGGGGCGGGTACCTGCTGCTGCACCGGGGCGCTCGCCGCGGGCGGGACGACCACCGGCGGGGTGCCGCCGCCGCCGAACAGCATGCCCAGCTGCACGGCGACGTACCCGAGCACGATCAGTACGCCGACGGCCAGCACCCCGAGACCGATCCGCAGGTTGCGGCGGCGCCGGGGGTCGTTGCGGGTGTCGGGCAGCCGGTCGGAGTCCTGCCACACGTCGTCGGGCTCGGCGGGCGCGCCGTCGTGCACCGGCGGGAAGAAGGCCTGGTCGGCGTCCTCGGCGACGACGTCGGCCAGCATCCGGTGCATCGCCGCGGCGGTGTGCACCCGGCTGACGCCGTCGCCCTGGCCGAGCGCACCGCTGCACAGCGTGTCGAGCTCGAGGGGCACCCCGGGCCGCAGCTGCGACGCGGGCCGCAGCCGGCCCGCGGGCGTGCGGTCGGCGGCGACGAGCCCGGCCCGGGCGGCGTCGGACACCGACAGCGGCCAGCGCCGGGTGAGCAGGCAGTAGAGGATCCCGCCGAGCCCGCGGACGTCGTCGGCGGCGGACACCGACGGGCGCGGGAGCAGGAACGCCAGCATGGCGCGCCCGTCCGGGGTGATCCGGACGCGCTGCGGGTGGTCGCAGCCGAGGACCAGGCCCTGCTGGTGGGCCTCGGTGGCGGCGGCCGACAGGGTCTCGACGGCCTTGGCGGCCCGCTGCGCGCGGACCGGGCCCTCGGCGACGGTCTCGGCCAGCGAACGCCCGGGCACCCACTCGGCGACGGCGGCGCCCAGCACGTCGGCCGGCAGGCCGTGCGTGCCCGGAGCCAGTACGTCGAGCAGCCGGGCGCTGCCGGAGTGCTCGAAGCAGCCCGAGCGCAGGGCACGCACGATCATCTCGCCGGCGCGGGCGGTGCCCTCCGGGTCGTCGGAACGGTCGTCGGCGGGGAGCCTGCGCAGCAGCGTGACGCCGACCGGGCGGCGCAGCACGGTGTCCTCGGCGCGCCAGAACTCCGCCCCGGCGGCCGGGTCGGACCCGATCCGCTGACGGAGCACGTAGCGCTCGGTGAGCGGCGAGCCCGCGGTCGTGCCCGCGGTCTCGCGGACGGGCGGGATGCGCTCGGTGGGCCGGGCCTGGGCCGGCACCGCGGGCACGGCGGCCGTCGGCTGCTCGTCGGCGGGTACTCCGGCGGTCCCGGGTGCGTCGGCGGTCGCCGTGGCGTCGGTGGGGTCGAGCGACGGGTGCGGACGGGGGGTCGCGTCGTCCTCGACGGGGTGGGGGCCGGTCCGGGCAGTGCGCTCGCCGATCTGCCCGCTCAACGGCCTCGCCCTCCCCTGGCGCTCGGTGTCGTGTCCGGCGTCAGCCTACGGCACTCGGTCGGATGTGGACGAGCCGAGAACACGCCCCGGATCCGTCTCCCCTGTCTTCGGAGACGGGGGACATCGGTTTGCCTCCCCGCCCTCCGGATTCGCCGGAAAGCACCTGTGATGCGACGAGCGGTCAATACCGGACGGCGAACGACAGCCGTGTTCCTTGTCTCCCCCGGCTCAAGAGCCGTGGACGCGTCCGGACGGCGCCGGTCCCGGTGGCACGGGGACGTCCGGGGGCGTGCCGGGCCCTGACCCGGGGCCGGGCCCGGGGCCACCGGACGGCCCGGCTGCGGCGGCCGGACGCAGCCGGCGCAGCACCCGCCGGACCACCAGGACCACGAGGACACCGCCGGCGATCGCGGTCAGCCAGACCGTGACCGTCCCGTAGACCGTCGACCGCACCCGTAGCCGGGTGTCCGGGCCGAGCGCGACGCCGTCGGGGGTGAGCAGGCCCGCGTCGACGCTGAACACCCCGGAGCGGGTGACCTGGGCGCTGACCCGCACCTGGACGCGGCCGCGCGGCGGGACCGCCTGCACCTCGATCGGGGCGACCCGCAGCCCGGTGGTACTCGACAGCACCACCCGCACGTTCATCGTCACCGGCAGCCCGTTGGCGACGGTGATCAGCAGCGGTGCGTCGCTGGTTCCGAGCGAGTACGGGCTGGGCGGCTCCACCACACGCACCGACGCGCGGATCTCGGCGATCCGGTCGGCGACGACGGTCTCCTCCCGCTCGGCGCGGGCCGGGTCGCCCCGCCACCACGACGACACCGCCCGCAGCGTGCCGGTCACCAGCGGGTCGAACACGTCGGCGGGGCTGGCCCCGACCCCGGTGCGGGCCTCGGCCGCGGCCCGTAGCGCCTCGATCGTCCGGACCTGGTCGGCCACCCCGGACACGACCGTCCCCGGGATCTCCGCGCCGCCGGCCTGCGGTGGGTAGAACAGCTGCGTCCCGCCCGCCTGCACGGCGCCGTCGATGAGGGTGGACAGGCCGGTCGGGGCGATCCGGCCGTCGTCGATCAGCGAGGTCAGGGCGGTCAGCACCCCGGCGGCGGCCGGCCCGTCCGCGGCCCAGCGGTGCGGCGGTGCGACGACCAGCGGGCCGCCGGCGTCCCCGGACCGGAACGCGAGCGCCCCGGCGAGGTCCTGGCCGGCGAGCCCGCCCACGTCCCCCTCCTGCACCTCGACGCCCGCGGGTCCGGTCGCGGCCTCGGTGAGCAGCGGGTCGGTGAGCAGCGCGGAGTCGTCGCCGTCGCGGCCGGTGCCGTCGGAGCCGCCGACGCGCACCCGGCCGGAGGCCGCCGTGCCGGTCACCCCGTCGGCGGAGAGCAGCAGCCGGGTCCCGCCGCCGAGGGCGTCCAGCGTCGCCTCGTCGACGACGCCGTCGGCGGGCCACACGACGCCGTCGAGGGCCGTGGTCCCCAGCTCGGTGGACAGGGTCCGGCGGCCGCGGTCCAGCGCGGTCCGGGCGAGGTCGGCCCGGCCGCCGCGGACCAGGGCGACGAGGTCGGCGTCCGACGGCGGCAGCGCGATCACGCAGGTCCCGCGCGCGGCGGCGGTCAGCGCCGCGAGCCACTGGCCCGCCGCCTCCGCGCCGCGGCCGGGCACGGACTCGTCGGGGCCGGTGACGACGCCGTAGCCGTCGCGCATGGCGGCCGCGGTGGCGACGAGCTCGGGGTCGATCGCCAGGCAGAGCGCGGCCCGGGTCGGGGACCCGGCGGGCGCGGCCGAGCCCAGCGCCTCGACCAGGCCGCGCAGCCGGCCGCCGTCGGCGAAGGAGGTCGCGAGGTCGTCGTCGGTCAGCAGCGGCGGCTCGCCGGGCAGCGGCGGGACGCGGCGCGGGGCGTCGGTGATCGGGTACAGCATCGTCACCGGCGCGGCGGCGACCGGCGACGACGGCGGCGCGGCCCCCGGCAGCGACGACACCGGCAGCATCGTCCGGACCCCGGCCAGCCGCGACGGCGTGCCGTCGACGGTCCCGTTGAGGTTCACCAGCAGCGGGTAGGTGCCCGGGCCGGGGAGCGCCAGCGTCGACTGCGGGGGCCCCGTGAGCGGGACGGCGTAGCGGAACGGGACCGACGCGCCCGGCGCGAGCGGGCCGAGGTCGGCGAACGGCGGCGTCGCGTCGTCGACCGCGGCCTCCCCGGCCAGCGCGGCCCGCAGCGCCGCCTCACCGGCGAGCACCGGCCCGCGCTGCACCCGGACGGCCAGGTCGTCGACGATCCCCGGGCCGGTGTTGGTGACGGTCCCGGTGACGACCAGCTCGTCCGGCCCCGCCGACGTGACCACCCGCGGGGTCATCGTGCCGACGTCGAGCCGGACCGGGGCGACGGGCTGCTGGGCCGGTTGCTGCGCCGGGCGGTCCCGGGCGGCGGCCTGCGGGGCGCCCGCCGGGAACGCCGCAGGCAGGAGCAGTGCCACCACCGCGGTGAGCACGATCGCGACCAGGGCCGCGACCCGGCTCACGCCGTCTCCTCCAGCAGGTTGGCCGCGTGCCGGATCAGCCGACGCTCGTCGGCGTAGGCGAGGCGGCCCTCGAGCTCGTCGAGCGGCACCCAGGCCACCTCGGAGACCTCGACGTCCTCGTCGCAGAGCTCGCCGCCGAGTGCGCGCATCAGGTAGTGGTGGACCGTCTTGTGGACGCGCCGGTCCTCGGCGACGAACCAGAAGTCGATGGTGCCCAGGGGAGCCAGCACCTCACCGATGATGCCGGTCTCCTCCTGCACCTCGCGCACCGCGGCCTGCTCCGCGGTCTCACCGGCCTCGATGTGGCCCTTCGGGAGCGACCACAGCAGCCTGCCCCGGCGGTCCAGCCGGCCGATCAGCGCGGCGGCGCCGGTCTCGGGGTGCACGACGAGCCCACCGGCGGACGTCTCGTCCACCGTGCGCAGCCGGCGACGGCGGTCCGGGGACCGGTCGGCGCGCCCGGCACGGCCGGCGCGTGCGCTCCGGCCCTCACGGCCGGGTTCCGCGCCGCGCCCTGCCGAGGAGCGGCCGCGGGAGGTGGACATGTGGCGATGGTAACGAGGAGGTGGCTCGAAGGGGGGTCGACGAGCCGCCCGCGGCCGTGGCGTCACCCGGTCGCCCTGCCGTCGATCAGCGGTCGAGCGGTACGGAGTGACCGGAGGACCCGTGCCCACCGGCCGGGCGCGTTGCCTAGACTGGCCCGTCGTGTCCTCGTCGTCCCCGTCCTCCACCGCCCGACAGGTGACCCGGCCGACCCGACCTCCGGCCGGATCCGTCCCGGACCCGGACGAGCTGCAGCGAGCACAGGAGAACGCCGTGGTCGCACTGCTCGACGTCCCGGCCGTCGCCGACGAGCTGGCCGCCCGTTTCGCCGCCCGCGGTCACCTGCTCTACCTCGTCGGCGGCAGCGTCCGCGACGCGGTGCTGCGCGGCACCGGCGCGTCGACCCGGGACTCCGGGGACCTCGACTTCACCACCGACGCCCGCCCCGAGCAGATCCTCGCGATCGTGCGCGGCTGGGCCGAGGCCGTCTGGGACACCGGGATCGCGTTCGGGACCGTCGGGCTGCGCCGCGACGGGCAGACCCTCGAGGTGACGACCTTCCGTGCCGACACCTACGACGGCACCTCCCGCAACCCCGAGGTCCGCTTCGGCGACACCGTCGAGGGCGACCTGGTGCGCCGCGACTTCACGGTCAACGCGATGGCGGTCGAGCTGACCGGGTCGCACCGCCGCTTCGTCGACCCGCACGGCGGGTTCGCCGCGCTGGCCCAGGGTGTCCTGGACACCCCGGACACCCCGGAGCGCTCCTTCTCCGACGACCCGCTGCGGATGCTGCGTGCCGCCCGCTTCGTCTCCCAGCTCGGGTTCACCCCCGCCGCGCGGGTCACCGCCGCGATGACGGCGATGGCCGACGAGCTGACCCGGATCACCGCCGAGCGGGTGCAGGCCGAGTTCACCAAGCTGATGATCGGCGACCACCCGCGGCGCGGCCTGGAGCTGCTCTGCGACACCGGCCTGGCCCGGCACGTCGTCCCCGAGGTCCCGGCGATGCAGCTGGAGACCGACGAGCACATGCAGCACAAGGACGTCTACACCCACTCGCTCGTCGTGATGGAGCAGGCGATCGAGCGTGAGACCGACGGGCCGGACCTCACGCTCCGCCTGGCCGCGCTGCTGCACGACATCGGCAAGCCGGCGACCCGGCGCAAGGAGCCGGACGGGCGGGTCTCGTTCCATCACCACGAGGTGGTCGGGGCGAAGATGACCCGCAAGCGGCTGCGTGCGCTCAAGTACCCGAAGGCCCTGGTCGACGACGTGTGCCAGCTCGTCTACCTGCACCTGCGGTTCCACGGCTACGGCAAGGGCGAGTGGACCGACTCTGCCGTGCGCCGCTACGTCGCCGACGCCGGCCCGCTGCTGGAGCGCCTGCACCGGCTGGTGCGCTCGGACTGCACCACCCGCAACCGGCGCCGGGCCTCGGCCCTGCAGCGCAACTACGACGGGCTGGAGGACCGGATCGCCGAGCTGCGCAAGCAGGAGGAGCTCGACGCGATCCGCCCCGACCTCGACGGCAACCGGATCATGGAGCTGCTGGGCATCCCGCCGGGCCCGGCGGTCGGGAAGGCCTACCGGCACATGCTGGCGCTGCGGATGGAGCAGGGGCCGATGGACGCCGAGCAGGCCGAGGTCGCCCTGCGGGCCTGGGCGGCCGAGAACCTCTGAGCTGCACGAGCGTCCCGTACATACGTACACACTGATGTACGTTCGTATTGTACGAACGTATGGACGATCATGTCCGGTGTACGACGATGCGGCGAACGGGTGGCGGCATCGCGTCCGTGCCGGAGGTGCGAACATGGACCCGTGCGGGAACACCGCGCCACGCGAGGCGCCGCTCTTCCCCCGGTCACACCGGGGAGTCTGCTCGTCGCCGCCCCCGGTCTGGGCGACCCGAACTTCTCGCGGACGGTCGTCTACATGATCGAGCACCGTCCGCAGGGCAGCCTCGGGGTCGTGCTCAACCGGCCGGGCCAGGCGGCCGTACGGGACGTGCTCCCGCGGTGGGCCGGGCTCACCAGCGACCCCGGGACCATGTTCGTCGGCGGTCCGGTCGAGGCGCGCACCGCGCTCTGCCTGGCCGCCCTGCGGACCGGGGAGACCGGCCGCGGGCTCGGTGGGCTGATGCCGGTCCGGCCACCGGTGCAGCTGGTCGACCTCGACTCCGACCCGGCTCCGCTCGCGCAGCGGCTGCGCGGCCTGCGGATCTTCGCCGGGTACTCCGGCTGGGACGCGGGCCAGCTGGGCGGCGAGATCGCCCGGGGAGACTGGTACGTCGTCCCCGGCCTGCCCGACGACCTGCTGACCACCGTCTACGACCAGCTGTGGGAACGGGTGCTGCGCCGCCAGGGCGTCCCGCTGGCGCTGCTCGCCACGTTCCCGCGGGATCCCGCCTGGAACTGAATCCCCGCGGGCGGACGTGTCTTCCCGATCGTCGGCTACGACGGGTTCGACCACGCCAGGGCCGGTACCGCGCCGCGACCGTGCCCGGGGGCCGCTGACCGGCCTACCGTGGGGGTCGTGCTGTTCGACCGTCGTCCCCAGCCCGATCCCGTCGGCCCCGGGCAGGAGTCGGTGTGGGACTACCCGCGCCCGCCCCGGGCGGAGCGGGTGCCCCGCCGCGCGGAGCTGTGGCACGGCGGGACGCTCGTCGCCGCGTCGGACGACCTCGTCCGGGTGCTGGAGACCAGCCACCCGCCGACCTGGTATCTGCCCCGCGCCGCCTTCACCGACGGCGTGCTGGTGCCCGGTGAGCACCGCACGTTCTGCGAGTGGAAGGGCGTCGCCCACTACTGCGACGTGCGTGTCCCCGGCGTGCCGCCGCTGACCGACGTCGCCTGGTGGTACCCGCGCCCGGATGCGCGCTACCCGGAGCTGACCGACCGGGTCGCGGTCTACGTGGCGCCGTTCGAGCGGATCACCCTGGACGGGGAGACGGTCCGCCCGCAGCCCGGCGGGTTCTACGGCGGCTGGGTCACCGACGAGGTCGTCGGCCCGTTCAAGGGCGGGCCGGGCTCCCGCGGCTGGTAGCCCGGGGCCGGGGCCCGCGGACCGGGCCCCGCAGGTCAGGCCTCGCGGGTGAGCCCGGTGCGGGCCCCGGGCTCCGAGCCCGGCTCGGTGCCGGTCGCGTCGCGGCAGCCCGCGACCAGGTCGCAGCCGGCGCAGACGCCGCCGCAGCTCGGGGCCGCGGCCTGCGCGGCGATCGCCGCGGCCGCGGCCCGGGCCCCGACCGCGCCCCCGAGTCCGGCGAGCACGACCGTCCCGACCAGCGCGATCGCACCCAGCACCCACGGGGCGGCGCCGGTCCGGTCCAGGACCAGCAGCACCGTCCCGCCGACCAGGGCGATCGCCCCCGCGGCGCCGACCGGCGGCGCGGCCACCCGGTTGGCGATCGCGAACGCGTCGGCGGTCCGCAGGCTGTCCGCGGTGCGGACGCCGGCGAAGCGGTTGCGCGGCAGCCGGCCGGTCGCCCCCAGCACGGCGAGGACGACGAGGACCACCCCGGCCAGCAGGAGCAGGGCGGCGAGGAGCAGGCGGAGCGTCGTGGGCACGTGACCAGGGTAGAACCCGGGGGAACGGGGATGCCCGCCCCGGCTACCCTGGTCACATGTGCACGGCCCGCCGACTTCCCGGCGCGGCGTCGTAGCCACAACACGGCGCCGCGACGGCCCCTCCTGCGTGATGCGCACGAGGGGCCGCGACGTGTTCCGGGCCCCGAGTCGGGCCGTCACGACAGGCATCCCCGAGGTGAGACGGACATGAGCACCGAGACCACGACCGCGTCCGAGCAGCGCGCGGACCGACCGGCGTACCGCTACGACGCCGAGATGGCCGCCCGGATCGAGCGGAAGTGGCAGGACTTCTGGGAGACCGAGCAGACCTTCCACGCCCCCGACCCGGGGCAGCCCGGCTCGGAGAAGCCGAAGGTCTACCTGATGGACATGTTCCCCTACCCCTCCGGGGCGGGGCTGCACGTCGGGCACCCGCTGGGCTTCATCGGCACCGACGTGCTGGGCCGCTACCTGCGGATGAACGGCCACAACGTGCTGCACCCGATGGGCTTCGACGCCTTCGGGCTGCCCGCCGAGCAGTACGCCGTCCAGACCGGGACGCACCCGCGGACGACGACCGAGGCCAACATCGCCCGCTACCGGCAGCAGCTGCGCCAGCTGGGCCTGGGCCACGACCCGCGTCGCTCGGTGTCCACCACCGACATCGGGTTCTACCGCTGGACCCAGTGGATCTTCCGCGAGATCTTCGAGTCCTGGTACGACACCGACGCCGACCGCGCCCGCCCGATCTCCGAGCTGCGCGCCGAGTTCGAGGCCGGCACCCGTCCGACCCCCGACGGCCGACCCTGGGCCGAGCTGTCCGAGGCCGACCGGCGCGCCGCCGTCGACGGGTACCGGTTGGCCTACATCTCCGAGGCGCCGGTCAACTGGTGCCCCGGCCTGGGCACCGTGCTGGCGAACGAGGAGGTCACCCCCGAGGGACGCTCCGAGCGCGGCAACTTCCCCGTCTTCCGCCGCAACCTGAAGCAGTGGATGATGCGGATCACCGCCTACGCCGACCGGCTGGCCGACGACCTGGACCGGGTCGACTGGCCGGAGTCGGTCAAGGCGATGCAGCGCAACTGGATCGGCCGCTCCGAGGGTGCTCGCGTGCGCTTCGCGGTGCCGGGCTCGGACGCGTCGATCGAGGTCTTCACGACCCGCCCGGACACCCTGTTCGGCGCCACCTACATGGTGCTGGCGCCCGAGCACCCGCTGGTCTCCTCGCTGGTCCCGCAGCAGTGGCCGGCCGGTACCGACGCGCGCTGGACCGGCGGTGCCGCGACGCCGGCCGAGGCCGTCGAGGCGTATCGGGCCGAGGCCGCGCGCAAGTCCGAGCTGGACCGCCAGGAGAACAAGGACAAGACCGGTGTGTTCACCGGCGCGTACGCCACCAACCCGGTGAACGGCGCGGCCGTCCCGGTGTTCGTCGCCGACTACGTGCTGATGGGCTACGGCACCGGCGCGATCATGGCGGTGCCCGCCGAGGACACCCGGGACTGGGACTTCGCGGCCGCGTTCGGGCTGCCGCACGTGCGCACGGTGCAGCCGCCGCCGGACTGGGACGGCGGCGCGTACACCGGCGACGGCCCGACCATCAACTCCGCGAACGACGAGATCAGCCTGGACGGGCTGGGCGTCGACGAGGCCAAGCGCACGATCATCGACTGGCTGGCCGCGAAGGGCGCCGGCGAGGGCGTCGTGCAGTACAAGCTGCGCGACTGGCTGTTCTCCCGGCAGCGCTACTGGGGCGAGCCGTTCCCGGTCGTCTGGGACGAGCACGGCCCGATCGCGCTGCCCGAGGACCAGCTGCCCGTCGTCCTGCCCGACGTCGACGACTACTCGCCCAAGACCTACGCCCCGGACGATGCGAACTCCGAGCCGGAGCCGCCGCTGTCCCGGGCGCACGAGTGGGTGGCCGTCGAGCTGGACCTGGGTGACGGCCCGAAGCAGTACCGCCGCGAGACGAACACGATGCCGCAGTGGGCCGGGTCGTGCTGGTACTACCTGCGCTACCTGGACCCGGAGAACACCGAGCGGTTCGTCTCCGCCGAGGCCGAGAAGTACTGGATCGGCAAGGACGCGGCCCGGTCGGTCGCCGATCCGGGCGGCGTGGACCTGTACGTCGGCGGCGTCGAGCACGCCGTGCTGCACCTGCTGTACTCGCGGTTCTGGCACAAGGTCCTGTTCGACCTGGGCCACGTGAGCAGCGAGGAGCCGTTCCGGAAGCTGTTCAACCAGGGCTACATCCAGGCCTGGGCCTACACCGACGCCCGCGGGACCTACGTGCCCGCGGAGGAGGTCGTCGAGGTCGTCGGCGAGGACGGCACGAGCGCCGGTTTCACGTGGAACGGGCAGCCCGTCACCCGGGAGTACGGGAAGATGGGCAAGTCGCTGAAGAACGTCGTGACGCCCGACGACATGTGCGACCGCTACGGCGCCGACACCTTCCGGCTGTACGAGATGTACACCGGCCCGATGGACGCCTCGCGTCCGTGGTCGACGCGGGACGTCGTCGGCCCGCAGCGGTTCCTGCAGCGGGTGTGGCGCAACCTGGTCGACGAGGGCACCGGAGCGGTGACCGTCGTCGAGGACGCGCCGTCGGAGGAGATCCTGCGGTCGCTGCACAAGGCGATCGCCGGTGTCCGCGAGGACTTCCCGGCGCTGCACTACAACACCGCCGCCGCGAAGCTGATCGAGCTGAACAACGCGCTGACCAAGCGTGGGGCGCCGGTGGAGCGCGAGGTCGCGGAGGCGCTGGTGCTGATGCTGGCGCCACTGGCCCCGCACATCGCCGAGGAGCTGTGGCAGAAGCTGGGGCACGAGGACACGCTGACCTACGCGCCGTTCCCGGTCGCCGACGAGCGCTACCTGGTGGCGGACACCGTCGAGTACCCGATCCAGGTCAACGGCAAGGTCCGCTCGCGGGTCACCGTCGCCGCCGACGCCGCCCAGGAGGACATCCGGGCGGCCGCACTGGCCGACGAGAAGGTCGTCGCCGCGCTGGACGGGGCCGAGCCGAAGAAGGTCATCGTCGTGCCGGGGCGCCTGGTCAACGTCGTCCGGTAGGGAACGCAGGCGACCTCCTGCCCGTTGAGCGGGCAGGAGGTCCGTCATGAGCGCAGTCCTGACCCTGATCGTCGTCCTGGCCGTCGTCGCGGCCGTCGTGTGGCTGGTACGGCGGCACAACGCGGACTCCGCCGCCGCTCTGGCGGACGCCCAGGCCGAGTCCCGGCGCTGGGTGGAGCGCCTCGGCGGCCAGGTCCTGGCCCTGACCGGGACCGACGACCCGAGCCGTCAGGCGCTGGCCGACGCCGCCGAGCGCTACACCGCCGCGGGCTCGCAGATGGAGCAGGCGCACACGGCCGCGCAGTGCCGTCAGGTCACCGAGACCGCCTACGAGGGTCTCTACTACATCCGCGCCGCACGCACGGCGATGGGCATGGACCCCGGGCCCGAGCTGCCGCCGCTGCCGGGCCAGTCCCGCGCCGGTGAGGTCACCGAGGACCGCGAGGTCGAGGTGGAGGGCCGCAGTCTGGGCGCGTCGCCGCAGCCGACCGACCGGAACAGCCATTACTACCCCGGCGGGACCGTCGCCGGGCGTCCGGTGCCGCGCGGCTGGTACTCCGAGCCGTGGTGGAAGCCGGCACTCGTCGCCGGGGCCTGGGGCGTCGGTTCGGCGCTGCTGTTCACCTCGCTGTTCAGCGGGATGGCCGGCGCCGACCAGGCCGCCTACGCCGACGGGGCCGCCCTCGACGACCCGGGCTTCGACGGCGGTGCCGACGGCGGCTTCGACGGCGCCGACCAGGGCGGCTTCGAGGGTGGGGGCCTGTTCGACAACGACTCCGACTTCGGCGGGGACTTCTTCTGACCCGCGCGCCGTAACGGCCGGCCCCCGGGCGGCATCCCCTCGTCCGAGCGACCAGCCCGTGGTCGGACGGCGAGAGGGGCCACGTCATGACGTACCACCTGCAGGCGGCGCGCGGGGGTTCTCCGACTTCCGGGGGCGCGCCCGGCGGGCCGGTCAGGCGCGGGACCCGCGCCTGACCGGCTTCTCCGGCCGCCGGGTCGCCCCGGTCCCCGGGTCCGGCGGCCCGGACAGGGCCGGCTCGGCGAGCCAGGCCTCCACGGCGTCGAGCACGAACGCGGCGTCGTCGAGGGCCGCACGCGCCTCCGTCGCCGGGGCGGTCACGTCCGAGTGGTCGGCCAGCGCCCGCCGGTTGTAGAGCGACCGGAGCAGCCGCCCGGCCCGCGGGTCCAGCGACCGTTCCCGCACCACCCGGCGCACGAACGCGCTGACCACCTCGGAGTGCTCGGCGCGGGTCTCCCCCAGCACCAGCAGCGCGGTCTCGGCGGCCCGGAACGCGGCGTGGAACGCGCGGGAGACCGCGGCGTCGCCGAAGCCGTTCTCGGCCAGCACCCGGGCCCCGCCCAGCTCGACCCGGGCCCGGGCGATCCCGCCGTGCACCCGCCGGGTCACCGGATCCGCACCGCCTCGGCGCGGGCACGCACGACCGTCGGGTCGGCGGCGCGGACGAGTTCGCCCTGGCCGACCGGCAGCACGCTGATCGTCAGCCCGGTCCGCCGGGTGTGCTGCCACAGCACGTCGTCCATCGCGCGGACCTCCTCCCAGGGCAGGATCGGGAAACCGTCGTCGTCGAGGACCACGAGCAGGTCGATCGCGGACTCGACCGAGCCCTCCCCGCTCGCCCAGGACCCGAACAGCAGCACCTGGCGCAGCCGGGGGCCGTAGAGCAGACCCAGGTCGTCGGCGACGGCGGCGGGCACGTCGTCGTTGGACGGGTCCGGATCGGGGTGGCGGGCCCTGAGCCGCTCGCCGTCGTCGGCGCCGATCAGGCCGGCCGCGACCAGCCAGTCCGCCGCGCGCCTGCGGGAACGGGCGTCGCGGAAGCGGTACCACTGGTCACGGACCTCGGGGAACTCGAACAGCGTGTTCTTGAACCGGCGGAACGCGCCCCGGCCGTCGATCGCGCGGTCCAGCAGCGCCGCGGCCCGCCGGTGCTGCACGCCCGCGGTGAAGTCGGACATGTCCCGGTAGGATTCCCGGCTGGTCACCGGCCGGATCTCCACCCAGTCCGGACCGGGCCGGCCGTCGCCGGACACGCCGTGCACCTCGGCGTCGGCCGGGTCGAGGTACCAGGTGACCTCCGGCGTGCGGTCCTCGAGCGCGTCCGCGAGCGCGGACAGGTCGAGGCGGGCGGGGTCGAGCACGGGGCGACTCTATGCCCGGTCCGGTGCGCGTGGCAGCCGCCGCGGGACCCTCAGCCGTCCTCCTTCTCCCCGGAGCCGAAGAGGAAGTGCGCGACGAGGACCGCCCCCCAGATCCCGATCGGGAAGATCGGCCAGAAGAACGGGAGGCCCTCCCCGTCGGAGGACGAGGCGAACGCGGTGACCACCCAGATGCCGGTCAGGACGACCGAGGTGCCGGCCCACGAGCGCCACTCGGTGAGGTGCTCACGCCTCGCCTCGGCCTTCTCCACCTGCGCCGTCTCGGCACGCACCGACGGCAGCGTCGTGCGTTCCACCGCGGGCAGGTCGGTGACCAGCCGGTCGAGGTCCGCGCGGACGGTCGCCGCGTAGGCCTGCTGCAACCGCTCGTCGTATTCGGTCAGCGACAGCCGGCCCTCGTCGTGCGCCAGCTTCAGCCGTTCCGCGGTCTCGCTGCGGTCGGCGTCCGACACCCGCATCACGGACCGCTCGTCGTCCCTGGACTCCCCCATGCCCGTCGAGCGTAGCGACGGGGAGGGACACGGGGGTCTGTCGTTCGGACGATCCGCGCCCCCGGGGCGGGGCCGAACGGGTGGCGACCGCGACGCCGACGAGGCACAGCAGACCGCCGGCGAGCGCGGCCGGTGCCGGCACCTCCCCGAGCAGTGCCCAGGACAGTCCGACCACCACCGGCGGGATCGCGTACGTGGTGGCGGCCAGCCGGCCCGCGGTCGTGCGGGTCAGTGCGTATCCCCAGGTCAGGAACGCGACTCCGGTCGGGAACACCCCCAGGTAGACGACGCCGGCGATGGCCGTCGGCGGTGCAGTGGCGAGCGCGGCGACCAGCGACGGCAGGAACGGCAGCAGCGCGACGGCCCCGGCGACGGCGCCCGTCCAGGTCATCGTCAGGGCGTCGACCCGGGGCAGCAGCCGCTTCTGTGCGACGGCCGCGCCCGCGTAGACCAGTGCGGCGAGCAGCCCCAGCAGCACCCCGGACAGGTCGGCGCCCCCGGCCGACGACGCCGCCGCGATGAGCACCACCCCGGCGAACGCGACGGCCATCCCGGCCAGCAGCCGTGCCGGGAATCCCTCGCCGAGCAGGAGCCCGGCGAGCACGGCGACGACCACCGGTGCCACGTTCACCAGCAACGCGGTGGTGCCCGCGTCGAGGTGCCGCTCGGCCGCGTTCAGCGCGAGGTTGTAGACGCCGAACCAGGCCGCGCCCCAGATCACGACCGCCGCCAGCAACCGTCCGCGGGGCAGGGGTGGGCCGGGGCTGCGTCTGCGGGCGCGGACCACGGTCACGATCGCGGTCAGGGTCAGGGCCCCGACCAACATCCGTCCCAGGGCCAGCGCGCCCGGCGACAGGTCGTGGCCGACGGCGCGGATGCCCACGAAGGCCGAGGCCCAGAGCACGACGGTGGTGGCCGCGGCGGCGAGCGGCAGCAGTCCCGGCCGGGTCGCGGCGCTCACAGGGTGGGCCGGCGGGTGTCGTAGCCGGTGCGGACGGGCAACCGTCGCGGTCGTTCCCGGAACAACCGGTACAGCGCAGCGAGGGTGGCGGGGGTGGTGAGGGCGAGCAGTCCCAGGTTCACGGTGGTCATGGAGCCATCGTCGGACCACTCACGGTTCAGCACCAGCGACATGTTCTACCTCTGGATTCAGTTCTGCTGTACGTTTGTCCGCGTGCTCGACGCTCACCGTCTGATGATCTTCCGGTCGGTCGTGGCCGGTGGGTCGGTGCAGTCCGCCGCCGCCAACCTGGGGTACACGCCCTCGGCGGTGAGCCAGCACGTCACCGCGCTCGCCCGGGAGACCGGCCTGGTGCTGTTCGAACGGGTGGGGCGCGGGCTGCGGCCGACCGCGGCCGGGCTCCTGCTGGCCGAACAGGCCGACGCGGTGCTGGCCCGGCTCGGTGAGGCCCAGGTGCTCGTCGAGGATCTGCGCACGGGACGCACCGGGTCGCTGGCGGTGGCCTACTTCGCCTCCGTCGGGTCCGCCTGGATGCCGCGGGTGGTGCGCAGGCTGACCGCCGGTTTCCCGGGGGTCCGGCTCGACCTGGCCCTGCGTGAGTGGCTGCCCGACGACCCGGCCGACCGGTCGGACCTGCAGATCGCCGTCGAACGACCGGAATTCGAGGCCTGGCCCGGGTTCTCGGTGCACCACCTGCTCGACGACCCCTACGTCGTGGTGGTGCCCGAGGGGCACCCGCTGGCCGGGGCGGAGCAGGTCGACCTGGCGGAGCTGGCCGGACAGCGGTGGGTGGACAACGACTTCGCCCGCGGGTGGTGCCGGCGCAACCTGGTCGAGGCCTGCGCCGCCGCCGGGTTCCGCCCGCCGTTCCACGTCGAGGCCCACGACTACCGCACGGCGTTGGCCTTCGTCGCCGCCGGCATCGGCGTCACCGTGCTCCCCCGGCTCGGCGCCGTCGACCTGCCGGCCGGGACCTGTGCGGTGCCGGTCGTGCGGCCCACGCCGGTGCGGACGATCCTGGCGGTGGTCCGGGACGCCGCGGCGGCGGCGCCACCGTTGCTGGCGGCCCTCGACGAGCTCCGCGAGCAGTCGGCGCTCAGCCCTGCGGGCGCACCACGATCTCGGTGAGGTGGGCGTCGCGGGTCGCGGTCAGCGCAGCCAGGATCGCGGCACCGACCGACTCGGGGCGCAGGAACCGCGAGCCGTCATACTCGCCGCCCTCGTGGGCGACGACCCGCTCCTGCATGGCGGTGTCCACTCGGCCCGGGTGCACCGAGGTGACCCGGATGCCGTGCCCGGACTCCTCCGCGCGCAGGGCGTCGCCGAACGCGCGCAGTGCGAACTTGCTCGCCGCGTAGGACCCCCAGCCCGCGCGGGCGGTGAGCCCGGACCCGGAGTTGACGAGCACGACGTCGGCACCGGTGTCGGCGCCCGCCGCGCGCAGTGCGGGCAGCAGCAGCCGGGTCGTCTCGGCGACCGCGACGACGTTGACGTCGAACTGGTGGCGCCAGGTCTGCGCGGTGGTCTCCGCGACGGTGCCCAGCTCCCCGACCCCGGCCGAGTGGACCAGCGCGTCGAGCCGGTCGATGCCGTCGAGGGCCGCGGCCAGCGCGTCGTCGTCGGTGAGCTCGACCGCCACGGTGCGGACCGCGACCGGGCCCGCTTCGGTCAGCTCACCGGCCAGGGTCGCCAGCCGCTTCTCGTCCCGGCCGCCCAGGACCAGGTCGTAGCGCGGCGCGAGCAGCCGGGCGGTGGCGGCGCCGATGCCCCGGGAGGCACCGGTGATCAGGGCGAGCGGGCGGCGGGGAGCGGTCACCCGATGAACCTACGACGACCGGCCCCGTCCTGCGCGAGGACGGGGCCGGTCGTCGTACCGGGGAGCGTGCGCGCTCAGACGCGGCGGGCCGAGTTGAACGGCATCCGGTCGATGTCGGAGATCTTCACCGGCTGACCGCTGGTGGAGGCGTGCACGATCTGGCCGTCGCCGATGTAGATGCCGACGTGGCTGACCGGGCTGTAGAAGAACACCAGGTCGCCGGGCTTGAGGTTCGACTTGGACACCTTGGTGCCCACCTGGGCCTGGGCCCGGCTGGTGCGGGGCAGGTCCTTGCCCGCCTTGTCGAACGCGTAGCTGACCAGGCCGGAGCAGTCGAAGGCGCTCGGACCGGTGGCACCCCAGCGGTAGGGCTTGCCGAGCTGGGCCATCGCGGTGGCCATCGCACCGCTGCGCGCGGCGGCGGCCTGTGCGGCCGGGGCCGCGGCCTGCGCGGCGGACGAGACCGACATCGCGGCCGGGTTCGCGCCGAGCGCCGGCAGGACGTTCGCGGCCGGGGCGACGTCACGGGTCACGGTCTCCGCGGCGGGTGCCGCGGATGCGGTGGCGTCCGTGGGAGCCGCGGTGGCGGCGGGGAGCACGGACAGAACAGCGGCCGCGGCGGCGGTGGTGGCCACGACGGCGACGCGGAGCGCCGGAGCGGAATGACGCTGGGGCACGGTGGGGTCCTCGGGATGTTGCACCACCGGAGGAGCGGTCGGGGCGGGACCCGTGGGCGCCGGTACGAAGGGGGAGTTCCGGTGGGGACACCGACGGCACTCACGACCCGCCCGCGTCGTCGCCCGGCGGTGACCCTGCACCCCTCACCCCGGATGGGCGGTGGTCGCGCAAGGCCGGACCGCACATTACGAACAGATATCGCGCAAATAAATGACGCAGGGCACATTCATTGCATGACTGCGCTCACGACGAATAACGAGAACATTCCGGATCGGTAATGTCGTCTTCCGGAACGTCTCCGGTACGGCAGCGGCCCGGGGATGACCTGCACGGTCGTCCCCGGGCCGTTGTACCGAGAAACGGATCAGCTGTCGATCTCGCCCCGGATGAACGCCTCGACCTTGTCGCGGGCCTCGGAGTCGCGGTACTGCTCCGGCGGCGACTTCATGAAGTAGCTCGACGCCGACAGGATCGGTCCGCCGATGCCGCGGTCCTTCGCGATCTTGGCCGCCCGCACCGCGTCGATGATGATGCCCGCGGAGTTCGGGGAGTCCCAGACCTCGAGCTTGTACTCCAGGTTCAGCGGGACGTCACCGAACGCGCGGCCCTCGAGCCGGACGTAGGCCCACTTGCGGTCGTCCAGCCAGGACACGTAGTCCGACGGGCCGATGTGCACGTTGCCCTTGCCCATGTCCCGGTCCACCTGCGAGGTGACGGCCTGGGTCTTGGAGACCTTCTTGGACTCCAGCCGCTCGAGCTCCTTCATGTTCAGGAAGTCCATGTTCCCGCCCACGTTGAGCTGCATCGTGCGGTCCAGCTGCACGCCGCGGTCCTCGAACAGCTTCGCCAGCACCCGGTGGGTGATGGTCGCGCCGACCTGGGACTTGATGTCGTCGCCGACGATCGGGACGCCGGCGGCGCGGAACTTCTCCGCCCACTCCGGGTCCGAGGCGATGAACACCGGCAGCGCGTTGACGAACGCGACGCCCGCATCCAGCGCGGCCTGCGCGTAGAACCGGTCGGCGTCCTCGCTGCCCACCGGCAGGTAGGACACCAGCACGTCGGCCCCGGTGTCGCGCAGCGCCTGTACGACGTCGACGGGCTCGCCGTCGGCCTCGGTGATGGTCTCCCGGTAGAAGCGGCCGAGACCGTCGAGGGTCGGCCCGCGCTGCACGGTCACCCCGAGCGGCGGCACGTCCGCGATCTTGACCGTGTTGTTCTCGCTGGCCGAGATCGCGTCGGCGAGATCCTGACCGACCTTCTTCGCGTCGACGTCGAACGCGGCCACGAAGGTCACGTCCCGGACGTGGTACCCGCCGAAGTCGACGTGCATCAGGCCGGGGACCTGGGTCGACGGATCGGCGTCCGCGTAGTAGTGAACCCCCTGGACCAGCGACGCCGCGCAGTTGCCCACGCCGACGACCGCCACCCGAACCTGGCTCATGTCAGGCTCCTCCTGTTGTCTCGTCCTGTCGTACCCCGCCGGTCGCGGGCCGGGATGGCCCGCCGCCGGGGAAGGTCCTCTCGTCGCGGCCGTCCGCGGCACCCTGCTCGGCCCGTTCGGTCGCGATCAGCTCGTTCAGCCAGCACACCTCGCGCTCGGAGCACTCCAGCCCGAGCCGGTGCAGCTCGCGGGTGTAGCGGTCGACCCCCTCGCAGGGCCTGCCGAGCGCGGTGCGCAGACCGTCCCGGCGTTCCTCGACGGCCCGTCTGCGGCCCTCCAGGATCCGGATCCTGGTCTCCGCCGGTGTCCGCGCGAAGAACGCCAGGTGCACGTCGAAGCTTCCGTCCTCCCACGCCTGGGGGCCGGCCTCGGCGAGCATGGCCGCGAACCGGTCCTGGCCCGCCGGGGTGATGCGGTAGACCCGCCTGCCCCGTCGCAGCCGTCCCGGAGCGCGTCCGTACTGATCACCCGCCTCGTCGGTGGTCTCGGCGATCGACCCGGCCCGGAGCAGCCGGCGCAGGGCCGGGTACAACGAGCCGTAGGAGAACGCGCGGAAGCCGCCGAGCCTGCGGCCGAGCTGCTTGCGCAGCTCGTACCCGTGCAGCGGACCGTCCTGGAGCAGGCCGAGGACCGCGAAGTCCAGCATCGCGACCTCCTCCGTGCGGACCGCCGACCGGTCATCCTATCGGTCCGATACATCGATCCGTCCCCTCCATGATCGTCGTCACAGGTGGTCGCGGACCGGACGAGTACCCCGACCAGGGACGGAACGGTCGTGTCCGCAGGGGCCCGTGCGGGACGGCGATGGGTCCGCGGGTCCGTCCCGCGTACCCTGGTCGGGTGCTCAGCCCGCGACAGGTGGTGGACTACGCCCTGCAGCGCCGTGCTCTGCTGGCCGACGTCCGGGCCGGCCGGGTCGGACGTGAGGAGGTGTGCGATGCGGGTGCCTACCTGCTCCGCGCCGCGCGCTTCCACGGCACGTCCGCCGGTCGGGCCTGTCCGGTCTGCCGCCACGAGGAGCTCGCCCAGGTCTCGTGGGTGTTCGGCGAGAGCCTGCGCCACGTCTCCGGCTCGGCCCGCTCCGCGGCGGACCTCGAGCAGCTCGCGGCACAGGTCGCCGACTTCTCCGTGCACGTCGTCGAGGTGTGCACCGAGTGCCGTTGGAACCACCTGGTCCGCTCGTTCGTCCTCGGCACCGGCCGCCCCCGCCGCGGCCGGCGGAGTGCGGGTGGCTGAGTCCGATGGCACCCTGCCCGACGAGCACGACCACCCGGACCGCGCGCACCGCGCCGGTCCGCTGCCGGATCCCCTCCGCCCCGGGCACCCCCGGCCCGGGCCGCTGCGGATCCGGTCCACCGCATCCCACGGAGCCGCCCGGTGAACGACGAGCGTGACCCCCGGCGCACCCCGCCGCCGCCCCCGCCCCCGCCCCCCGGTCCTCCGCGGTCCCGTCCCCCGATGCCCCCGCCGGCACCCCGACCGGGCGTGGGCCCCCGTCCCCCGATGCCCCCGCCCCCCGGTCGTCCACCGGTGGGCGGCCGTCCCGCACCCGCGGGGCCGCCGCCGCGCCCGGTCCCCCAGTCCCCTCCGCCGCTGCTGACCCACGACGACTCCGGGGTCGGCCACTTCGACCCCGTCGTCCGGCCCGCCCAGGCCGGTCCGCGCACGGCCGTCCCGCAGCGCACCGGCCCTCCGCCGGCCCGCGGTGCCGCGGCGGCCGCGGCGGCACCGGCCACGGCCGCCCGTCGTGGCGGCGGTGGCGGCCGCCCGCCCGGACCGCCCGGTCGTCCCGACGGTCGCGGTCCCGGGGACGGCGGTGACGGGCGGAAGAAGCCCGGCCGTCGTCGCCGGCTCCGGCGCTGGGTGATCGGGCTCGCCGCGTTCGCGGTGATCGGCCCGCTCGTCGCGTTCGCGATCGGCTGGCTGGTGTTCCCGGTCCCCAACGCCGACGACATCGCCGTCACCCAGGTAGCGACCTTCACCTACACCGACGGCGCCCCGCTGGCGACGGTCCGGCCGGACAACGTCAACCGGATCAGCGTCGACCTGTCCCAGGTGCCGGTGCCGGTCCAGCAGGCCGTGCTGTCCGCGGAGGACCGCACGTTCTTCTCCAACCCCGGCTTCGACATCACCGGCATCGCGCGGGCGGTGATCAACCAGCTCTCCGGCGGGATCGGCGGCGGCTCGACGATCACCCAGCAGTACATCAAGGTGACCACCGGCAACGACCAGTACTCGCTGTTCCGCAAGTTCCGCGAGGTCGTGCTGGCCGCGAAGATGTCCAAGGAGATGACCAAGGAGCAGATCCTCGGCAACTACCTGAACGCGATCTACCTGGGTCGCGGCGCCTACGGCATCCAGGCCGCCAGCCAGGCGTACTTCGGGAAGAACGTCCAGGACCTGAACGCCTCCGAGGGCGCGATGATCGCCGGGCTGATCCAGTCGCCGTCGCGCTGGGACCCGGCGAAGAACCTCGAGATGTCCCAGCAGCGGTGGAACTTCGTGCTCGACGGCATGGTCGCCCAGGGCTGGATGACGCAGGCCGACCGGGCGCAGCAGAGGTTCCCGCAGTGGCGCGAGGCCTCCACGGCCGAGGGCGGTGGCATCCCCGGCGACGACAAGGGCCACATCTACAACGCGGCCCGCGCCGAGCTGGAGAAGCTCGGGATCTCCGAGACCGAGATCAACACCCAGGGTCTGACGGTCACCACGACGATCGACCCGAAGGCCCAGGAGGACGCGGCGACGGCCGTCGAGAAGATCATGGACGGCCAGCCCGGCAACCTGCGGTCCTCGCTGGTGTCGGTGAACCCGAAGACCGGCGCGATCATCGCCTACTTCGGCGGGGAGAACGGTGTCGGCCTCGACTACGCCTCGGTGCTCAAGCAGCCCGGCTCGTCGTTCAAGCCGTTCGTGCTCGCGGCGGCGCTGCAGGCGAACCCGCCGGTCGGTCTCGGCACGATCTACGACGGCTCCTCCCCCCAGGAGCTCGCCGGCACCACGGTCACCAACTCCGAGGGCGTCAGCTGCGGCCGGTGCTCGGTGAAGGAGGCCATGACCAAGTCGATCAACACGGTCTTCTACCGGATGGGCCTCGACGTCGGCCCGCAGCGGGTCGCCGACGCCGCGCACCAGGCCGGCATCCCCGCCGACCTGCTGCCGAACCCCACCGGCGGCATCTCGCTGGGTGACCGCGAGGTCCACCCCGAGGACATGGCCGCCGCCTACGGCACGTTCGCGGCCGACGGCATGAAGCGCGACCCGTTCCTGATCGCGAAGGTCACCGCCAGCGACGGTCGGGTCATCTACGACCGCGGCAGCACCGACAACGGCCAGCAGGTCATGCCGGCCGAGGTCGCCCGCAACGTCACCGAGTCCATGACCGACGTCGCGAGCTCGTCGCGGATCGGGCTGGACGGGCGTCCGGTCGCCGCGAAGACCGGCACCGTGCAGAGCAGCGTCCAGGGCCAGAACAACGACGCCTGGACCGTCGGCTACACACCGTCGGTGTCCACCGCGGTGTGGGTCGGCACCGACGACAACACCCCGATCAAGAACTCCGCGGGCCGCCCGGTCTACGGGCGGATGCTGCCCGGCTCGATCTGGCAGTCGTTCATGAACGACGTGCTGCAGGGGACGCCGGTGGAGCAGTTCTCCGACTTCGAGCCGATCGGCCAGGCTCCGGCCCGGGCCGTCTCGAACGACTCCGGGCAGGGCGACGACCAGCAGACGACCACCACCCAGGAGCCCGGCGACAGCCGCGACAACGGCGACCGCGGCGACCGCGGGGACCGGGGTGACCGCGGGAACCGCGGCGACCGGGGTGACTCCTCGGGCGACGGCTCCGGGGACGGGGCCGGCGACGACAGCAGCGGCGACCCCGGCAGCGACGGCAACAGCGACGGTCCGCCCGGCTCCGACGCGGGCCGGGACCGTCCCGGCCGCGGGGGCGACAACTGACCGCAGGCGGCCGGCCCGGAGCCGCACCGCCCGCCCCCCACGACGCGCCGGGGGCGGGCGTCCGGGACCGGGAGGTCCCGACCTGGACCGAGCCGCTGGCGCGCGCCGCCAGCCGGGTCGTCGGAGGCCCGATGGGTCGGCACGCACTCGTCGGACGGTCGCGCTGGTGGACCCCGCTGCGGGTGGTGCTGCTGCTCGCCGTCGTCGTGCTGGCGCTGGGCTGGCTGGGCAAGGCGGCCTGTCTGCAGCAGTACCGCACCCCGGACGGTGCGCTCGCGCTGGACTGGCGCAACGACCGTCAGTACGTCGCGATGTGCTACTCCGACACCGTCCCGCTCTACGGGCTGGAAGGTCTCGCCGACGACGCAGTCCCCTACCGCGACGCCTGGTTCGAGACCGCCGCCGACGGCTCCCGCACCGCCCGGTACATGGAGTACCCGGTCGTCACCGGGATGTTCCAGTACCTCAATGCGCAGCTGACCGACGGCTGGCAGTGGCTGGCCGAGCGGCTGCCGTTGCCGACCGCGCTCGACGTCGTCGTCTACTTCGACGTCACCGCGATCTGGCTGGCCATGGCCTGGCTGGTGGTGGTGTGGGCGGTGCTGATGCTCCGCCCGGAACGTCCGTGGGACGCCGCGTTGGTCGCGCTGTCCCCGCTGGTGGCGGTGCACGCGTTCACCAACTTCGACACGCTCACCGTCGCGCTCGCGACCGGGGCGCTGCTCGCGCTGCGCCGGGACCGGCCGGTCTGGGCCGGGGTGTTGCTCGGGATCGGCGGCGCGGCGAAGCTCTACCCGCTGCTGCTCCTGCTGCCGGTGCTGCTCGTCGGCTGGCGACGCCGCGCCGACGGCGGCCTCCCGCGTGCCGCGTGGACGATCGGTGCCGCGGTCCTCGCCTGGGTGGCGGTGAACCTCCCGGTCGCGCTGGCCTGGCCGCGCGGCTGGGTCGAGTTCTTCCTGCTCAACCGCACGCGCCCGGCCGACCCGGACTCGATCTGGTACTCGCTGTACTGGTTCACCGGCTGGTCCGGCTTCGACGGACCGCTCGGCGACGGGCAGTCCCCCACCGTGCTCAACACCGTCACCGCGGTGCTCATGGTGCTGGCGTTCGCCGCGATCGCCTGGTTCGCGCTGCGCGCGCCGCGCCCGCCCGCGGTCGCCGAGCTGGCCTTCCTGACGGTCTCGGCGTTCCTGCTGGTCAACAAGGTGTGGAGCCCGCAGTACTCGCTGTGGCTGGTCCCGCTCGCGGTGCTCGCCCTGCCACGCTGGCGGCTGCTGCTGGCGTGGATGGTCGTCGACGCGCTGGTCTGGGTGCCGCGGATGTTCCAGTACCTCGGCGTCGCGAACAAGGGGCTGCCGCCGGAGCCGTTCCTGGTGACCGTGCTGGTCCGCGACGCCGTGGTGGTCGCGCTGTGCGTGCTCGTCGTCCGGCAGATCCTGCGGCCCGGCACCGACCCCGGCCGGGACCCGGAGCCCGTGTGGCCGGTCGGCCCGCGGGTCTCCCGGTCCGGCATGCCCGCCGCGACGGCCTCCGCGTCGGCCGTGCCCGCACGGGGCGGGCGACGGCGGAGGGACGGCGGCGGCCCCGGCCCCACCGGTTCCGTCGGCACGCCCCGGTCCGGCGACGCGGCCGGTTCCGCGGGCTCCGGCCGCGCCGGTCGCTCCGATCGCGCGGCCGCACCCGAACCGTGGCCGTCCCGGGCGGCTCGCCCCCGGCGCGACCCCGCGGACTGAACTGCGGCTGCCCCTCGCGCCGCCGCATGTGTCCCGCCGGTCGCCGCACAGGGTGTGGTGGCGCCGCAGCGGGTGTGACGAGTGCGGCGGCGACGGAACCTGTGCGGCACCCGGGCGGGTGCGACGATCGGGGCATGGCCGACGACGTGGTGGTCCCGGAACCGGTGCAGCGCCAGCTGCGGGAGCGTGTCGAGGCGGCGCTGGCGACGCTCCCCCCGGCCGAGCGCCGGGCCGCGTCGGAGGCGGACCGGGCGGGGAAGCGGGCCGCCGCCGTCACCCTGACGCTGCTGCCGGTCCCCGGTGCCACCGGCGACGGCCGTCTCGCCGACGAGGTCGCGTTCGTCCTGACCCGGCGCGCCCGGTCGCTGCGGGCGCACTCCGGCCAGTGGGCCCTTCCGGGCGGACGGCTCGACCCGGGTGAGACCGCCGAGCAGGCGGGGCGCCGCGAGGTGTCCGAGGAGATCGGGCTCGAGCTCGGCCCGGACCGCGTGCTCGGTCTGCTCGACGACTACCCGACCCGTTCCGGCTACGTCATCACCCCGGTCGTGCTGTGGGGCGGCGGCGCGGGCGAGCCGACGCCCAACCCGGACGAGGTCGCCGAGCTGCACCGCCCGCCGCTGGCCGAGATCGACCACGAGCCCCGGTTCCTCACGATCCCCGAGTCCGACGCCCCGGTGATCCAGGTGCCGCTGTTCGACCGCTACGTCCACGCCCCCACCGGGGCGGTGCTCCACCAGTTCCGCGAGGTCGTCCTGCACGGGCGCGCGACCCGGGTCGCGCACCTGGAGCAGCCGGTCTTCGCCTGGCGCTGAGGACTCCCGGAACCGGGTCTCGGGCGCGGACGGGCCCGCCGAACACGCCCTCCGGGTCGACGCGGCGCTTCAGCGTGGCCGGCCGGCGCCGGGTGTCGTCGTCCCGGTACGGGCACCTGGTGCAGCTGCCGCGGACCCGGCTGCGGACGCGCTCCGGGCACCGGGTGGTGGCGCACGCGTCGCCGCTGGCCGGGCCGGACGGGGCCTCGGGAAAGGTCGTCGTGACGATCGAGGAGGCCCGCCCGCCGGAGATCGTCCCGCTGGCCACCGCGTCCGCAGCAGGCGCGAGCTCACCGCCCGGGTCTACGTCGACCAGTACGCCCCGCGGCTGCAGATCAGGGCGGGGCTCACGCCGTCCGGCTGGCTCGCCGGTACCGCCTGAGGCCTCCTCAGGTGTGCTCCCGCAGGAACGCGATGTCGCGGGCCTGTCCCTCGGCCGGGGTCTCCACCACGACCGGTGCCCCCGCCGCCGCGACGACGGCGGCCAGCTCGTCCGGCGGGATCGTCCCGTCGTCGATGTTGGCGTGCCGGTCGCGGGCGGAGTCGAACGCGTCGCGCGAGTTGTTCAGGTGGATCAGGTCGATCCGCCCGGTGATCCCCCGGACCCGCTCGACGATCCCGGCCAGCTCCTCGCCACCGGCGAAGGCGTGACAGGTGTCCAGGCAGAACCCGACGCCGAACTCGCCCACCGCGTCCCACAGCCGGCCCAGCGCGTCGAACCGGCGGGCCATGGCGTTGTCCCCGCCCGCGGTGTTCTCGATCAGGACGGGCACGTCGAAGCCGTGCTCCCCGGCCTGGCGCTCGACGAACTTGCGCCAGTTGTCGATCCCGGCGGCCGGGTCGTCGTCCTTCGTGACGTGGCCGCCGTGCACGACCAGGCCGAACGCGCCGACCTCGGCCGCCCCGGCCAGGTGCTGCTGCACGATCTTGCGGCTCGGGATGCGGATCCGGTTGTTCGTGGACGCGACGTTCGCGGTGTAAGGCGCGTGCACCACCACCGCGACGTCCGACGCGGCCAGCTCCGCCGCCCGTGGGTGCGGCGGCGGCTTCTTCCAGCCCTGCGGGTCGGACAGGAACAGCTGGATCACCTCGGCGCCGACCTCGGCGGCCGCGGCCAGGGGGTCCTCGGCGTCGCGGACGTGTGCTCCGATCTGCATACGGGCACGGTAGCGAGGACCCCCGACAGCCGTGGGCCGCCGGGCAGGCGTCGGTGATCGAGAATTTCACCGGGCCGCCCTCCACCGAGGTCACGGTCACCCGGGCCGGCAGCTGCTCGCCGCCGACGGTGAGGGTGCAGGTCTGCACCGCGCCGCGCCGCCGACGAGCAGCCCGCCGCCGGTGTGTTCCTGAGTCCGGACAGGATCCGGGCGTGGCTGCGGACGTGGGTGGTGCCGGACACGAGCTCTCCCCGTGGTCGTCGGCGCCCGCGGACCGGGCACCCGTACGACGACCAGCGTCTCCGCGGGCACGACCCGAACCCGTCCCGGCGATCCGGGGAGCCGCGTACCCGCAGGTCGTGGCCGGAACGGCCGTTGCTAGCCTGTACCGGCATCCCCACGGCTCCCGCGCATCCGCCGGAAACTGTCGGGGTGCACTGAGAACCTCCTGTCACGGCCGTCCGGGCCGTGACCGTTTCGAGTCCATAGGAGGTGAGTGGTTCTCATGCGTCATTACGAGGTCATGGTCATCCTCGACGGCGGCCTGGACGAGCGCACTGTGCAGCCGTCCCTGGAGCAGTTCCTCACCGTCGTGAAGAACGACGGCGGATCGATCGAGAAGATCGAGGTCTGGGGCAAGCGCCGCCTGGCCTACGAGATCAAGAAGCAGGGCGAGGCCATCTACGCGGTCCTCGACATCACCGCCGAGCCGGCCACCGTCACCGAGCTGGACCGCCAGCTGGGTCTGAACGAGTCCGTGCTGCGCACCAAGGTCCTGCGCAAGGACGTCACCCGCACGCCGGCGCCCGCCGCCGGCTGATTGGAGCCGTCATGGCCGGCGAGACCGTCATCACCGTCGTGGGCAACCTGACGGCGGATCCCGAGCTGCGGTTCACCCCGTCCGGCGCCGCGGTCGCCAACTTCACCGTGGCGTCCACCCCGCGTACCTTTGACCGCCAGTCCGGCGAGTGGAAGGACGGCGAGGCACTCTTCCTGCGCTGCAACATCTGGCGCCAGGCGGCGGAGAACGTCGCCGAGTCCCTGACCCGCGGCGCGCGCGTCGTGGTCCAGGGTCGCCTGCGCCAGCGGTCGTTCGAGACCAAGGAAGGCGAGAAGCGCACCGTCGTGGAGATGGAGGTCGACGAGGTCGGCCCGTCCCTGCGCTACGCGACCGCCAAGGTC
The DNA here is from genome assembly GCF_017312155.1 of Pseudonocardia sp. UM4_GMWB1. NCBI lineage: Bacteria > Bacillati > Actinomycetota > Actinomycetes > Pseudonocardiales > Pseudonocardiaceae > Pseudonocardia > Pseudonocardia sp. UM4_GMWB1. The sequence goes on from NZ_QJPN01000001.1 coordinate 584,812, forward strand.
AACAAGGTCAGCCGGGGCGGAGGTTCCGGTGGCTTCGGTGGCGGCGGCGGTGGCTACGACGGTGGCGGCGGCGGTGGCGCCCGACAGGGCGGCGGTTCCGGCGGTGGAGGCAACTCCGGCGGCGGCTATGACGACCCCTGGGGTTCGGCCCCGCCCGCGGGCAGTGGCGCCGCGTCCGACGACGAGCCCCCCTTCTGATCCACGTACCTCTCCGTCCGTGACGGGCGGAGGACGATCTCCAGGAGCACCACCATGGCCAAGGCCATCGTGCGCAAGCCGAAGAAGAAGGTCTGCGCTTTCTGCAAGGACAAGGCCCAGCTGATCGACTACAAGGACACCGGTCTGCTGCGGAAGTTCATCTCCGACCGCGGCAAGATCCGTGCCCGTCGGGTCTCCGGCAACTGCCGGCAGCACCAGCGGGACGTCGCCGTCGCGGTGAAGAACTCCCGTGAGGTCGCCCTGCTGCCGTACACCTCGACCGCTCGCTGAGGAAGGGGAGACACATGAAGCTCATCCTCAACGCCGACGTCCCGAACCTGGGTGCCCCGGGTGACATCGTCGAGGTCAAGGACGGCTACGGTCGCAACTACCTGCTGCCGCGCAAGCTCGCGGTCGTCGCCACCCGTGGCGCCGAGAAGCAGGTCGAGCAGATCCGCCGGGCCCAGAAGACCCGCGAGATCCGCGACCTGGGCCACGCCCAGCAGGTCGACTCGCAGCTGCGCAACATCAACGTGACCGTGTCGGCCAAGGCCGGCGACACCGGCCGCTTGTTCGGATCGATCACGCCGGCCCAGGTCGTCGACGCCGTCAAGGCGGCAGGCGGCCCGCTGCTGGACAAGCGCAGCATCGACGTCCCGGGTCACCTCAAGACCCTGGGCAAGCACCAGGTGCAGGTCCGCCTGCACCCGGAGGTCACCACCGAGCTGCCGATCGCGGTCGTCGCGAGCTGAGCGGTCCGGTGGTCGCACGACCACCGACAGTGAACAGGGCGGTGTCCGGAGCCACGTGCTCCGGGCACCGCCCTGTCGTCTGTCCGGGACCGTCCCGAACGGGCGCCGCACACACGGTCCGCAGTCCCGGATGGACGATCGACACCGATCGGACGACCCCGGACGGGATGTCTTGTCACGCAGCCGACACGCCGTCCGGTGACGCTCCACTCGTCGGGCGGGCTTGTGGACGCGCCGGGCGGCGAACGGCCCGCCGGGCGCTCCGACACGCCCGCACGGGGGCGTGCGACGACACGCCAGAGCAAAGTTGTCCACAGCTGTGAACATGCCTGTGACCAGGAAAGACTGCCCGATCCTGTGCGCTGTCCCCAAGTTGTCCCCAGCACGGTCCCGGGACGGGCGGCATCCGTGCACAGTTCATCCCCAGATCGATCACCAGGGCGGTTCGCCAGGCGCCGTCCGGCCGACCTACTGTCGTCGTACCGGGACGCGAGCGCCGTGTCCCGCGGGCCGCGTCCGTCGCGGCCCGTCGGGCACCGGGCCGGCCGGTAGATCACCGACGACGGTCGCGGGTGGGCAGGACGCACCACTCGCGCGTCGAACGTGCGTTCGGTACTGTGTCCACCGGGGGTGACGCTGCGTATGGCTCTGACGGACGATCGTCCCGGCAACAAGCCCCGTGCGGTCCGTGACGGCGAGAAGGCCTCCGGACCGGGCGAGGGTGCGACGTTCGACCGTCAGCCCCCGCAGGACCTCACGGCCGAGCAGTCCGTGCTCGGCGGGATGCTGCTGAGCAAGGACGCGATCGCCGACGTCGTGGAGGTGCTGCAGCCGGAGGACTTCTACCGGCCCGCCCACCAGACCGTCTACGAGACGATCCTGGACCTCTACAGCCGCGGCGAACCCGCCGACGCGGTCACCGTCTCGGCGGAGCTGCAGCGGCGCGGTGAGCTCGTCCGCCTCGGCGGCGCGCCCTACCTGCACACCCTGATCGCGACCGTGCCGACGGCGGCGAACGCGGCGTACTACGCCGAGATCGTGGGCGAGAAGGCGGTCCTGCGACGGCTGGTCGAGGCCGGCACCCGGATCGTGCAGCTGGGCTACCACGGCGCCGACGGCGGCGACGTCGACGACGCGGTGGACCGCGCCCAGGCCGCGGTCTACGAGGTCACCGAGCGCACCACCACCGAGGACTACACGGTGCTGGAGGAGCTCCTCCAGCCCACGATGGACGAGATCGACGCGATCGCCTCCCGGGGCGGCCAGTCCACGGGTGTGCCGACCGGCTTCGCCGACCTCGACCAGGTCACCAACGGTCTGCACCCGGGCCAGATGGTCGTCGTCGCGGCTCGGCCGGGTCTGGGCAAGTCGACCCTGGGGCTGGACTTCGCCCGCTCCTGCTCCATCAAGAACGGCATGACCAGCGCGTTCTTCTCGCTGGAGATGAGCAAGTCCGAGATCGTCATGCGTCTGCTGTCCGCGGAGGCCCGGATCCGGCTGGCCGACATGCGCGCCGGCCGGATGTCGGACGAGGACTGGACGCGGATGGCGCGGCGGATGTCGGAGATCTCCGAGGCGCCCCTCTACATCGACGACTCGCCGAACCTGACGCTGATGGAGATCCGGGCCAAGGCGCGCCGGATGAAGCAGCGCTACGACCTGAAGCTGATCATCCTGGACTACCTGCAGCTGATGACCTCGGGCCGCAAGGTCGAGTCCCGTCAGCAGGAGGTCTCGGAGTTCTCCCGGCAGATCAAGCTGCTGGCCAAGGAGCTCGAGGTCCCGGTGGTGGCGATGAGCCAGCTGAACCGTGGTCCCGAGCAGCGCACCGACAAGCGGCCGATGCTGTCCGACCTGCGTGAGTCCGGCTCGATCGAGCAGGACGCGGACATGGTGGTGCTGCTGCACCGCCCCGACGCGTTCGAGCAGGACGACCCGCGCGCCGGTGAGGCCGACCTGATCCTGGCCAAGCACCGTAACGGCCCGACCACGACGATCACCGTCGCCCACCAGCTGCACTACAGCCGGTTCTCCGACCTCGCCCACGGCTGAGGCGGCCGGTCGCGCGCCACGGCCACGCCGTCCGTCCGGTGCGACACCGGTCGCTGGATGGCCACCGTCCGGGGCGGCACCGCGCGGTGCGGGGGTGGCGGGTCAGGCGGTTCCGGGGTGCGCCTGCGGTCCGGTGGTGGCCGCGACGGCCAGGGCGAGGCCGGCCACGAGGATCCCCGCGACGACGACCGGCACGCTCACCAGCACGGCACCGAGCAGCAGCACGACCAGCGCGGTCCCCAGCAGCATCGTCGGGAACGGGCCGGAGCCGTGCACGGTGCGCCGGTCGCGGGCGAAGCCGGCGAGCAGTCGTCCACCGTGGCGGGCCGGGGCGCGCAGTGCGGTGTTCAGCGCGGAGAACCGGCGGACCAGTCGCGGGTCGGTCAGCCGCAGCTGCACCTCGATCTCGTGCAGTCGACGGTTCTCGCGCTCGCTCAGCACCTCGGCAACCCCTCGTGTCCACGTCCCGGCAGACACGGTCGTGCCGCCGTCCGGCGCGGGGCGTCGTCGATCCGGCCTGGTGACGACGTTACGTGACCGATTCGTGATCTCGCCGACCGGGCCGACCGGCTCACATGCGCCCGTCCTCACACCGGGGACGGCGCCCGGGGTCACCAGAGGGAGACGCGGTCCCGGCGGGGGCCCGCGGGAGCCCCGAGGCGGGCGGTCAGCGCGGCCCAGGAGCGTGCCGTGCCCGGTGTCCGGGCCGGCCGGGGGCGGAGCCAGCGGACCGCCAGGTCCGGGTCGTCCGGGTCGACGTCGAAGCGTTCCCGGCGCGGGAGCCGGGTGGCGCTGCGCAGCTCGACGACGGTCCCGCTCGCGACGGACTGGACGCCGTAGAGGCAGCCCGGCGGGACGAGCAGTCGCTGCGGGCCCTCGAGCAGCGCGACGGCGAGCCGGCCGAAGGTGTCGGCGTCCGGCCGGGCGTCGATGACGACGGCGTAGCCGCTGCCGCGGGGGACGCCGAGCAGCACCGCGTCGCCGGGATGGCCGAACAGGCCGAGCACGGCGTCGCGGGCCGGGCGGCGCCGTCGTCGCACGGTGAAGGCGGTGAGGTCCGGGCCGGATGTGTCGGCGACGGTCGGATCGAGCAGCAGCGCGCCGGGCACCACGGTTCGTACGACGTCCACTCGACCTCCCTCGGGTCCGGTCACCGCGTGCGACGGGAGCGCGGTGGGCTGCGGTTGGGGTACCGGAGACGACAACGAGCGGACCCGGTCCCGGTGACGCTGCGCGAGTCCACGTTGCTCTGATCGGGTTCACAGCGGGCTTTCAGCCCCCGTATCTACTATCGGGCCTAGTACTGATGCGACGAGGGGTGGCGCATGACCGACGACCCGACGCCGGGTACCCGGTGCCGTGCCTGTGGCGGTGCCGCGGGCACGGTCGTGCTCGACCTGGGCGAGCAGCCGCCGTGGGACCGGATGCCCGCGCGGGACGCCCCGCTGCCCGACCCGGCGGCCCCGCTGCGCATGTGGCTGTGCGCCGGCTGCGGTCTCGCCCAGCTGCAGACCGATGCCGCGGTCGCCGAGGAGCTGCACGGCGTCGAACCGCGGGCGATGACCGAACAGAGCGACCGCTCGGTCGGCCAGCTCGCCCGCGCCGGGCTGGTCCGCCCGGGCGGCCGGGTCGCGGAGTTCGGCAGCCCGCACGGCGGCTCGTGGCTCCCGCGGCTGACCGGGCGCGGCATGGCGGCGCTCGATGCGGACGCGGTGTCCGCGGCCGGGCGGGCCGACCTCGTCGTCGACTTCTACGGGCTGCTGCACGAGCCCGACCAGGCCGATGCGCTCGCCCGGCGGGTCGCGCTGCTCGCCCCCGGCGGCACGCTCGCGCTCCAGCTGCTGTCGCTGGGCACCGTGCTGCGTGACGACCAGTGGTTCGACCTGCGCCACGGCCACTACGGCTACTGGTCGCTGCCCGCCCTGGACGCCGCACTGCGCCGGCACGGCCTGGGCGTGCATCGGGCGTGGTGGTACCCGCTGTCCGGTGGGACCGTGCTGGTCACCGCCCGGGCCGGCGCCGAGCCCGACGCCGGGACCCGCCGCCTCGTCGACGAGGAACGCGCCCTCGCCGTCACCGAGCCGTCCGGGTTCGCCCGGCTGCAGGCGGCCGCCGACGACACCCACCTGCTGCTCGACTGGCTGGTCGCCGAGCGGGCGGCCGGACGCACCGTCGCCGCCTACGGCGCGGCGTCCCGCGCGGTGCCGCTGGTGTGCCGCGCCGGGCTGGACGCGTCGCTGCTGGCCGCCGTCGGGGACGCCTCGCCGGCCAAGCAGGGACACCGCATGCCGGGCAGCGACGTGCCCGTCGTGTCCCCCGACGAGCTCGCCGGCCTGCACCCGGACCGTGTCCTGCTGTTCCTGCCCGAACTCCTCGACGAGGTCCGCGCCGCGCTGCCCCAGGTGGAGGCCTCGGGTGGTCGCTGGGTGGTGCTCGGCCCGGGACCGCGTGCGGTGGAGCCCGTGTCCGCACTGTCCGGCTGCTGATCCGACGGCCCACCGACCGGGGGAGCATGGGGGGTTGCGGTTACCCTCGGATCCGGGAGGCAACATGCGTGGTCGACTCGGCGAGCTCGAGGCCGCCGTGATGGACGTGCTGTGGGGCGACGCGGGACCGTGCCGGGTGCGCGACGTCCGCGCCCGCCTGGCCCCGGCCCGTCCGCTGGCGTACACGACCGTCATGACGGTGCTCGACAACCTGCACCGCAAGGGCTGGGTGCAGCGGGAGCTGGACGGTCGCGCCTACCTCTACACGCCGGCCGCGAGCCGCGAGGAGGAGACCGCGCGCGCCCTGCGCGACCTGCTCGACGGCCCCGGCGACACCGAGGCCGTGCTCCTGCACTTCGCGCGCTCGGTGTCCGAGCGCGAGTCCGCCGTGCTGCTCGCCGCCCTCTCGGGCCCCGATCGCGGCTGACGCCGCCGCCCGGGCCACCGTGGTCGGGGGAGCGCCGACCCGGAGGCGGTCAGGCCGCCCGGTCGCGGTGCGACCGGGACCGCAGCCATGCCGGACGGCGGCTCGCCGGGGCGGGGACGTCGCCGTCGCGCTCGGCGGTGCGGGTGATGTTGCGGACCATCCCGCCGAAGACGATCCCGTGGAACGGCGCGACCGACCACCAGTACAGGTAGCCGGGGAGGCCGTGCGGGATGAACACCGCCCGCTGGTGGTAGGTCGACCCGCCCGGACGCGGGCGCACCGACATCTCCAGCCAGGCCCGGCCGGGCACCTTCATCTCCGCGCGCAGCCGCAGCAGCCCCTCCCCGGGGTCGCGGTCGCTGCCGGCCGGGCGGGCCCCGCCGGGCTCGACCATCCGCTCCACCCGCCACCAGTCCAGCGCGTCGCCGGTGCGCAGGTCGTGCGGGTCGCGACGGCCGCGGGAGAGCCCGACGCCGCCGACCGCGCGGTCCATCCAGCCGCGCACCGACCAGGCCAGCGGGAACGAGTACCAGCCGCGCTCCCCGCCGATGCCCTCGACGACCGTCCACAGCCGTTCCGGGGTGGCGGCGCAGGCCTGCTCGCGCTCGTCGAGGTAGACGTCGCCACCGGCCCACTCCGGGTCGCTGGGCAGCGGGTCGGACGGCACGTTCGCCACCGTCGCGCCCGACCAGCGGGTCTCGACCTCGCCGTCGGTGATGCGGGACAGGGCCAGCTCGACGGCGCGGTCGTAGCCGATCAGCCCGCCCGGCGGGTCGGGGATGCGGGCCTTGATGTCGTCCTCGGAGCAGACGACCTCGTGGACCAGGGACTCGATCAGCGGCTTCGCGATCGACTTCGGGACGGGCGTGACGACGTTGATCCAGTGCGCGGACAACGACGGCGACAGCACCGGCACCGGCAGCACCCGGCGCCGGGACAGGCCGGCGACGCGGGCGTAGCGCTGCATCATCTCGTAGTAGGTGAGGACCTCGGGGCCGCCGATGTCGAAGGTCCGGTTCAGCTCGGCGGCCGGCGCGTCGATCTCCGCGACCCGGATCAGGTAGCGCAGCACGTCGCGCACCGCGATCGGCTGGATCCGGTTGTGCACCCAGCGCGGGGTGACCATCAGCGGGAGCCGCTGGGTCAGGTAGCGCAGCATCTCGAAGCTGGCCGAGCCGGAGCCGAGGATCACCGCGGCCTGCAGCACGACCGTCGGTACCCCGGAGCGCAGCAGGGTCTCGCCCACCTCCACCCGCGACGCCAGGTGGGCCGAGAGCTTCCCGGCCCCGGTGTCCGGGTGCAGACCACCCAGGTAGACGATCCGCTTCACGCCGGCCGCGCGCGCCGCCTCCCCGAGTATCAGCGCGGCCCGCCGGTCGGTGGCGGCGAAGTCGGAGTCCGACAGCGAGTGCACGAGGAAGTAGACGACGTCGACGTCCTCGCAGGCCGCGCGGACGCTGTCCGGGTCCAGCAGGTCGCCCTGCACGATCTCGGCGTCGGCGGCCCACGGCACGTCGGCGAGCTTGTCCGGGTTGCGGACCAGGCAGCGCACGTGGACCGGGCCCGTGGACGGGTCCGGGACGAGGTCGGGCTCCGGACCGTGGCCCAGCAGCCGGGGCGCGAGCCGCCCACCGATGTAGCCGGTCGCACCCGTCACGAGATAACGCACGGCGCGATCGTCCCACCGCAGGCACTGCGCGGCAGGGCGTGCGCTCAGCCCGGCAGGGCGGGCGGCGGGTTCGCCTCGCGCGGGCGCAGCGGGTCCACCGCCCGCGGCGCGACCTCGCGCGACGCGACCAGGGACCGCACCGCGGCGGTCAGTACGGCCAGCAGCGGGACGGCGAGCAGCGCGCCGGCGATCCCGGCGACGACCACCCCGACCGCGACGCCGAGCGCGACCGCCAGCGGGTGCAGCCGGACGGCCCGGCCCATCAGCACCGGCTGGAGCACGTGGCTCTCCAGCTGCTGCACCGCCAGCACGACACCGAGCACGATCAGCGCGGTCACCGGTCCCTCGGTGGCCAGCGCGACCAGCACCGCGACGGCGCCGGTCAGCACCGCCCCGATGATCGGCACGAACGCACCGAGGAACACCAGCGCGGCCAGCGGCAGCACGAACGGCACACCCGTCGCCCACAGGCCCAGGCCGATCCCGATGGCGTCGACGATCGCGACCAGCACCGTCGCCCGTACGTAGCCGACGAGCGAGGCGAACGCCCGGCGGGCGGCGACGTCGACCCGCGAGCGCCGGGCCCGCGGGGCGAGCAGCCGGACGAACCCCCAGATGCGGCGGCCGTCGTGGAGCATGAAGATCAACGCGAAGAGGCAGAGCGCGAACCCGGCGAGGATCTCCCCGACGGTCGCGGCGGTCGTCACCGCGCCGGAGGTCAGCGTCTGCTGGTTGTCGCGCACCGCCTGCAGCACCTGGTCGCCGAGCACGCCGACGTCGATCCGGAACGGCGTCGCGTCGGCGAGCCCCTGCAGCGAGCCGACGTTGTCGGTGACCTCCGCCACCACCTGGGACGTGCCGTCGACCAGGGTGCTGACGACGGCGGTCAGCAGCCCCCCGAGCGCGGCCAGACCACCGACCATCACCAGCGCCGTCGCGATGCCGCGGGGCACCCGCCGCTCGTGCAGCCACCGGACCAGCGGGGCGAGCAGTGCGGACAGCAGTACCGCGATCGCCACCGGGACGACCACGACCCGCAGCTCGATCACGAGGAAGACGAGCAGCGCGAATCCGGCGGCGATGACGAGCATCCGGGCACAGGCCTCGGAGGCGATCCGCAGCGGGCGCGGGATCTCCGCCCGCGGTGACGGGCGGGGGCGCGCCCCGGCGGCCCGCGCCGCGGGGTCCGCGACGTGCGGCCCGGTCCGCTCGCCGGCGCCGCGATGGTGGTCGGTGGTGTCGTCGAGGAGGGGCTCGGTGTCGTCGTGCGGGGCGGGGGTGGCCCGGTGGGCGCCGGCCCCGGGATCGGCGGGCCGCGGGGCGACCACACGTGCGTGCCCGGCGCCGGAGTCCTCGTCCGCGGCGTGCGCCGGTTCCGCGTGGTGCCCGTCCGCGGACGCGCGCCCGCGAAGGGCAGGGTCGTCGTCGTGCCGTGGGCGCGGGATGCCGCTCCCGGCAGGAGCGGCGGACCGCCCGGTCCGCTCCGTCATGGGACGACGGTAGGGCGGATCGGCCGGGGTGGCGCGGTGCACGCAACGGTGACGGCCCGGCCCCCGAGCACTGCACCCCGGACGGCCCAGCGCCGGAACGGACGGAGCAGTGCTGACAGCCATTCGTGACTTTCCGTCGAACTACACCCGTGTAGTCGACACTCCGTGGGCCGCACCGGCACGAAGGAGTGGCGATGTGGTGACGCACCGCCGCATGGTGGTCGCGACGTGCCGGATCGTGGTCACCTGGGCCGAGGCGAGGACCCGTCGCCGAGGGCTTCCGACGGGCCGGACTCCGAACCGACGTCACCGACTGCTCCAGGAGGAGGCCGGGTGAACACGCTCCGTAGACAACACGGAGAGTCCTGGACCGGTCACGCCACTCGTACGAGGGGACCTCGCAACCAGAACTGTCACCCCCGTTTCCCCTCTCGTGTGTCACCCGTTGACCGGGTGAGTGGGCCGAACGGCGGTACCGGGTGTACGCGATACGGACCAGGCCGTGGGTCCCCACATGTCAGGCGAGCAGGAGGTACGGCGGGTGTACGAGTTCGACAGCGCTGCGGGTGGCCTCGAGTCGTCGATCCGGGCGCGACGCGCCGCGCAGGAGAGCTGGCCGTTCCCCGGCCGGCACGAGTCGCACGACGAGATCCAGGAGGAGACCCCGATCTTCCACGCCCTCACCGTCGGGGGCTGGCGGGACGGCCGGCGGAGCGGGAGCGCCGGCAACGCCGTGCGCCGCGTCCACCGCGGCACCGTCCGCACGACCCGCCGCGGTGGCGCGGTCCGGCCGACCGGGGACACGGTCGCCGCGTTCCACGCCGAGGTCGCACCGGTCCCGGCGCAGCCGCTCGGCCACGCGCCGCAGGAGCAGGACGACGGCGCCTGGAACACACCGGGCGACGCCGCCATGGTGATGCTGCGCCGTCGTCGCGACGCCGAGCGCGCCGCGGACCGGGCCGCGATCGCCGATCTGCTGGGCGGTGCCGGGCGGCACCGGCTGACCCGCACGGCCTGAGCGGCGTCCGAGCGACCGGACGGGTATCCGGCCCGGTCGCTCCGCCGGCACGGGCGGCGCGGTACGGCCGTTCGGCACCCTTTCGGGACCGGATCGGTACGCGAGGCAACCACGACACCCCCGGAGCGTCCCGGGGAGTAACCGCACGCCACAGGCGTACGGCCGCACGGCAGGACCGGTGGGGACCGGGAGCGCCGAGGATGCACCAGAACATCCCGCGGACACACCTTGGGACCGCGGGATGAGGTGACGACCGGCTGGGGAGCTGGGTCGTCAGCACGCAAGGCGAGGGCCGGGGCGATGGTCGGAGGGAGCCGACCACCGCACCCGGCCCTCGCGCGTGCGGAGGCCACCGGCGTGGCGCGCGCGACACCGGTGACGCCGTCGGCGCCGACCGGAGCCGTGGGGAGCGCGGTTCCGGGCAGGGCGACGGGGCCGAGTGCGGGACATCCTCGTCCCGGACTCGCGTGGCGACATGATCGCCACGGAGTGTGACCGTATCGGGCGGCCGTCCGGGTCACAAGAGGGCATTCGCTGCATGTTTCGCCGTCCCGTCCGGCACACCCGCCACCACGTTCACCGCCGTCCCACCGGACGGCCGTACGACGCGCCGCGACGCGTACTCGAATCGTTCCGCACGGTGACCCTCGGCGTTCTACCCTGCGAGGGATGAGCACCGATCCCGCCGCGACCGGCCCCCGGCGCACCGACCGCCCGCTCGACGAGGCCGGCGTCGTGACGGCCGTGCGACGGGCCGCGGAACGGGGCGCCACCGTCCGCCCCACCGGTGCCGGCGGCCGCGCCCCGGGACCCCTCGTCCGGACCGATGACGTACTACTCGACGTGTCCGCGCTGACCGGCGTCGTCGAGATCGGCGAGGACACCGTGCGGGTGCGGGCCGGGGAGACCGTCGCGGACCTCTGCGTCGCCCTCGCCGCCGCCGGCCGGGCGCTGGCCACCGTGCCCGACGCGCCCCGCGCCACCATCGGCGGCGCCACCGGGCTGGGCATGTACGGCGGCGCCCCCGCGGAGGGCTCGCTGTCCGGCCAGGTCCGGGCCGTCCGGTTGGTCGACGGCCGAGGCACGGTCCGCGACGTCACCGGACCCGACCTCGACGCCGCCCGCTGCGGGCTCGGCGCACTGGGCATCGCGACCGCGCTGGAGCTCCGCACCGTCCCGCTCACGCGGCTGCAGGTGCACGAGCGCGCCGTCGGCATCGACGAGGTGCTCGGCGAGGACCTGCTCGGCGAGCACGCCTGGACCGAGTGCGACATCGCGGTCAGCCCGTCGGCGCACGCCGGGTCCGCGGTGCTGCGCTGGGCCGAGCCGGGGCCCGAGGCGACCGGTCCGGTCGAGCGCGCCGGCTGGGGGCAGGCGGTGTCGCGGCTGGCGTCGTCGTGGTGGTCCTCCGGGGTGGGGCTGCGGTCCGGGTGGCCGCCGCCGCAGCGCTGGGCGCCCGGCACGGCCGGGCCGCCGCACGAGGTACTGCCGGACCCGCAGCCGTGGGACCCGGACCTGTCCGAGTGGGCTGTGCCGCGTGCCGCGCTCGGGACGGTCCTGCGCGAGCTGGGGGCCGCCGTCGCCGCGCGGGGGCGGGAGCTGCGTCCCGTGCGGGTGCGCACCGGACGGGCCGAGACCGGTCTGCTGCACCCGGCGTCCGGTCGGGACACCGCCTACCTGCGGCTGCGGACCCGCGGACCGGCGGAGGAGCCGGTCCGCCGGCTCGCGGGCGCGGTCTGCGAGGACGCCGACGGGCGGCCTTGCTGGACCACCCGGCACGCCTGGGGGCCGGACGAGCTCGCCGTCGCCTACCCGGGGTGGGAGGCGTTCCGCGCCGTCCGCGATCGGTTCGACCCCGACCGCCGCTTCACCGACCCGCACCTCGCGGCCGTACTCGGCCGCTGACGGGCGCGGGACCGCTCAGACCTGCCCGCGCAGCCGCGCCGAGATCGACCGCACCGCGGCGAGTGACGCCCGGCGGTCGGCCCGGGTCGGCTCACCGGCGTCGATGACCTGCTCGCCGCCCACCCACACGTCGTGGACCAGGCGGGAGCCGCCTGCCCACACCAGGTTCGACACGAGCTGCGCGTCGTCCGACGGCGCGACGAACGCGGAGTCGTCGGTGTCGACGTGCACCACGTCCGCCCGCCGCCCGGCCTCCAGCGCGCCGAGGTCGTCGCGGCCGATAGCGTGCGCGGCGTCCGCGGTGCCCATGAGCAGCACGTCGGCGGCGGTGAGGGCGGCGGCGTCGTCGGCCCCGACCCGTGCCATCAGCCCGGCGAGCCGCGCCTGGTGCCAGAGGTCCAGGTCGTCGCAGGAGGCGGGACCGTCGGTGCCCAGACCCACCCGGACCCCGGCCCGGCGCAGGTCCAGCAGCCGGGCGGTGCCCGCCGCGAGCTTCGCGTTCGAGCCGGGACAGTGCGCGACGGCGACGCCGTGCCGGGCGTAGACGGCGATGTCGTCGTCGGACAGGTGGACCGAGTGCGCGGCCAGCACCCGCCCGCCGAGCGCGCCGCCCGCGTCGAGCATCGCCGGGACGGAGCCGTGGGCCTCGCGCACGTGGGCGTCCTCGCCGCGGGACTCCGCGACGTGGGTGTGCACCAGCGCGCCGCGCTCGCGGGCGGCCGCGGCGACCGACTCCAGCGCACCCGACGGCAGCGTGTAGGCCGAGTGCGGGCCGTAGCCCAGCTCGATCCGGCCGTCGTCGTCGGGGACCAGGCCATGGGCGTCGATCCGGGCGGAGACGTCGTCGCGCATCTGCTCCCAGGTCCCGAGCCGGTCCCAGCCGGGCGCGGCGATGATCCCCGGGGTGAGCACGGCCCGCGAGCCCGCGGTGCGGACGGCGTCGGCCAGGGCGTCGGTGAAGAAGTACATCTCGACGCTGGTGGTGCAGCCGGTCCGCAGCAGGTCCAGGCAGCCCGCGAGCATCCCGGCGTGGACGTCCTGTTCGGTCAGCAGGCCCTCCGCGGGCCACATGACCTCGGTCAGCCACGGCATCAGCGGCAGGTCGCCGCCCATCCCGCGCAGCAGCGACATGGGGGTGTGGCAGTGCGTGTTGACCATGCCGGGCATGAGCAGCCCGGGCAGCGGCCGCACCACGGCGTCGGTCGCCGGCGCGTCGGAGGCCGTGCCGAAGAACGCGATCCGGCCGGTGTCGTCGACGTCGAGGACCGCGTCACGCACGACCGGGAAGCCGGGCGTGCAGGGCAGCGCGACCGGGGCGGTGAGCCGCTGGAGGACCGCCATGTCAGCGGCGGTCGAGCAGCGAGCGCAGCGACCGGAACGGCGGCAGCCAGGCGCCCTCGTCGGGCAGGGTCTCCAGCGAGACGCGCGGCAGCGGCTCGCGGAACACGCCGTCGATGTCCTCGAGGTCGAGGAACGACAGCGTCTCCGAGGCCAGCGCGAACCCGGCGTACTCGCGGAAGCCGATCACCGTGACGTCGGTTCCGACCTCGATGAGCTTCTCCAGCGGCTCCCGGAACGCCCGCCCGTCCCCCGAGGCGACGACGACGTGGCGCAGCCTGCCCTCGGCCGAGCGCATGCCGATGTGGGCGAGCATGTCGTCGTCGACGTCGGAGTCCTCGCTGGTCTTCGGCTTGGCGAAGACGGCGAAACCCACGTTGCGCAGGGCCTCGACCCAGGGCCGGACGATATCGATGCTGCCCGGGGCGACGTTGGTGAACACACACGCCTCGGCCTCGGCCTCGGGGCCGGCGAGGTCGAGCAGCCAGCGGCCGACGGCGTCGAACCGCGGACGGTAGGCCGAGGTGGGGCGGGCGCCGAGCAGCGAACCGAGGCTCATGTCCATGTTGGGCGCGTCCCACACCAGCAGCACGCGCTCCTGCGGGCCCGTCGGAACGCCGCGTCCGTGTTGCCCCGTCCCGCTGCTCATGCCGGGGAGCCTAGCCGCCGTCGCCCCGCCCGCCCGGCCCGGCGCCCACGCGGGTGAGACTGTCCCCATGGAGAACCCACCGACCGGGCCGGAGCAGCTCGCCACCCGGACCGCCGAGATCATGCGCGACGGCGACCGGGCGAGCCGTGCGGCGGGGGTCGACGTCGTCGCGGTCACCCCCGGACGGGCGACGGCGACCATGACCGTCCGTCCCGACCAGGTCAACGGGCACGGGGTCTGCCACGGCGGCTACCTGTTCCTGTTCGCCGACACCGCGATGGCCTACGCCAGCAACTCCCACGGCGTCTCCGCCCTGGCCAGCGGCGCGGACATCGCGTTCCTGCGCCCGGCGCACGAGGGCGACGTCCTCACCGCCGAGGCGGTCGAGCGGGCCGCGAGCGGCCGGTCCGGGCTCTACGACGTCACCGTCCGCGCCGACGACGGGACGGTCGTCGCCGAGTTCCGGGGCCGCACCCGGCAGGTGCCGGGCCTGAGCCCGGTCACCGCCCGGCCCTGAACGGCCCTCAGCCCTGGTCGTCGCGGGGCCGCAGCCCGTGCGGCTCCAGGAACGCCGGCCGCAGATCCGGGTCGGGCTCGTCGTAGTAGCGGTGGAAGACCGGGGTCTGCGAGCCCGACATCGGCGGCACGATCCAGCTCCAGTCGGCCGGGCAGCGCCGTCCCGCGGCCTCCTCCTTCGCCAGGAAGGTCATGAACCGCTCGGCCTCGCTGTGGTGGTCGGCCATGGTGACGCCGTCGGCGTCGAAGGAGTAGGTGACCGCGCGGACCAGCTCGACCATCGCCCGGTCCCGCCACATCGTGCGCACCGACCGGGTGTCGAGCCCGAGCCGTTTCGCGATCTCGGGCAGCAGGTCGTAGCGGTCGGTGTCGGCGAGGTTGCGGGCGCCGACCTCGGTGTCGAGGTACCAGCCGTTGAACGGGGCGGCCGGGTACACGACCCCGCCGATCTCCAGCGGCATGTTGCTGATGGCGGGCACCGAGTGCCAGCGCAGCCCGAGCCGGGCGAACCAGGGGTGCTCGGGGTGGCGCAGCGGGACCTCGTGCACGGCGTCCGGCGGGACGTCGAACAGCCGGGACCGCCCGTCCGGGCCGGTGATCAGCAGCGGCAGCACGTCGAACCGGCCCGCCGGCTGCGGTCGCGGCCACCCCATCCCGACGACGTGGTCGGTGAAGTCGGCCTGCCCCGGGTCGCCGGTGACGGTGCCGTCGGGGTTGCGGTGCCCGGCGTAGCGGACGAGCTGGTCGTTACGGATCCGCGGGCCGGGACGCCCCGGGGCGTCCGGCGCGAACACCGTCATCGTCGAACGGATCTTCCCGCCGCGGGTGGCGGCGCGCAGGTGCCCGACGCTCTCCTGCGCGATGTCGGCCGGGTCGTTCAGGTGGCGCAGGTCGCGGACCTGCAGCGACTGCCAGTACAGGCGCCCGATGCAGCGCGCGGAGTTCCGCCAGGCCACCCGGGTGCCGAAGACCAGCTCGTGCGTGGTGTGGGTGTAGGTGCCGACCCGGTCGATCTCGGCGCGGACCTGGCGCAGCCGCTCCGGCAGCGGGACGCCCGGCTCGGTCTCGGCGTACACCTGGCGCAGGAACTCCTCGGCCACGGCCGGGTCGACGGGGGCGGGGTCCCGCTCGTCGGCGACGCCGGGGGGCGGCGGGTGTCCGCCGGAGCGTCCGTGCCCGGTGACCGGGCAGCCACCGGTGGCCTCTGCCGGGGGCGCGGTGCGGCTCCCGGCCGACGGCGCGCCACGGCCCTCCACCGGCCGTGCGGTGCGGTTCTCCGCCGGGGGCGCGACGCGGACGACCGCGGTCGCGGCGCCCGGGCCGTCGACCCGGTTGAGGACGTGCTCGCGGCTCCCCGCGGCCGGGCGCTGCGATCCCGGGGCCGGGGTGGTTCCGGAGCCGGGGGTGGTTCCGGGGGCCTGGGCCGTTCCCGGGACCGGGGTCGCGACGGTCATGCGCTCCGGCAGTGGCGTCGCGACCGTGGCCTGCTCGGCCGGGGCCTGCGGGTCCCGCAGCGGCCCGGACCCGCCCGGCCCCTGCTCCCGCGGCTGCCCCTGTTCCCGCGACGGGCCCTGCTCCCGTGGCGGAGCCTGCCGCACCCGCGACCGGTCGACGACGGTCGTCGTCTCCACCCCGGGCCGCGCCACGGCGGTGGTGGCCTGCACGGGGCCCTCGACCGGACCGACCAGCGGGACCATCGACACCGACCGGCCGGACCGCTCCGCGCCGGACTCCCCGGACACCGGGCCGGGCCCCTGACCCGGACCCGACGGGGCGCCCGGCGGCGGGCCCGTCATCGGGCGGGGCGTCGGGCTCGGCCGGAAGCCGGGCGGTCGGTCGACCGGCCGCTTCGGTGCCGCGGGGGCGGGGTGCGAGTTCTTGCCGTGCTCCACCGTCGTCACGGGCGTCCTTCGGGGGTCACTCGGGTGGGGATCCGGATCGGGGGTGCTCCCGACCGTAGTCGGTCACTCTCCGTGTGTCACCGGTGCCGGGGGCGTGGTCGGCGACGTACAGCAGGTCACGAACCGGTCGTCCCTCCAGCCGGGCCCGGTCCTCGAACTTGGTGACCGGACGCCACGACGGACGGTCCTGCCAGCCGTCCGGACGGAGCGGGAAGTGGTCGTCCGGGCGCAGCGACGGCTCCGCGGAGACCACCCGGCGCATCTGCTCGGCGTAGTGCGGCCAGTCGGTGGCCAGGTGGAGCAGCCCGCCCGGGCGCAGCCGTGACGCCGCCAGAGCGGCGAACTCCGGCTGGATCAACCGGCGCTTGTGGTGGCGCCGCTTGGGCCACGGGTCGGGGAAGAAGATGCGCAGCCCGTCCAGCGACGCGGGCGGGACGACCCGGCTCAGGAGCTCGACGGCGTCGCCGCGCAACAGCCGCTGGTTGGTCAGGCCGCCCTGCTCGATCCGCATGAGCAGCTGGGCCAGGCCGGGCTCGAAGACCTCGACGGCCACGTGGTCGATCCCCGGCTCGGCCGTCGCGAGCGACGCCGTCGTCTCGCCCATGCCGGACCCGATCTCCAGCACGAGCGGCGCGGTCCGGCCGAACATCGCCGCCGGGTCCCAGACCCCTGCCGCCACGACGTCGTCGACCTCGGAACCCCACGTCGACCACAGCCGGTCCCAGGCGGACTGCTGGCCCTCGGAGAGCCGGACACGCTGGTGGACGTAGGAGCGGATCCGGGTGTCGTGCGGGTGCGGGGTCTCCGGGGCGGTGGCCCGGTCAGGCACCGGTGTTCCGGCCCGCGGGCAGCCGCACGTGGGCGGTCGCGCCGGGCAGCCGGCCGCGGACGTAGCCGGCGGCGGTGACGCCGAAGCAGGCGACGATCGCGGCGGCGGACGCGGCGTTGCGCTCCTTCGCCTCGCGGATCACGCCCGCGGGCAGCACCTTCATCGTGTAGCTGCTCTCGGTGGACAGCGAGTCCCCGGTCCCGACGACCTTGGACACGGCGGCCTTGGAGATGCCCTCGGCCCAGCCGCGGCGCAGCAGGTAGCGCCAGGAGACGCGGTCGTCGGACACCCGGTGGTCGACGGCGGCGCGCGGCTCGAACAGGATGCGCGGGTTCCGGCCGTCGGCGACGTAGGCCTGCCGGGCCCGGATGCAGAGCTCGGTCTCCTCGCAGCCCAGCGGGTTCTTGCCGATCCGGCCCATGTCCTCGGCGAACCCGCCGACGCGGGTGAACACCTCGGCGCGCAGGGACATGTTGCAGCCCATGAGGTTGCGCATCTCGGCACGCTCGGTGGGCTGGCCGGTGTAGGTGCAGCCGACGACCCAGTCGAGCTCACCGGTGGCGTTCGGGTCCCCGGGAGCGGCACCGGGCAGCGTCCGCGGACGCCCGTCGGGCCACTTCGGGTGCGCGACCCCGCCGACGCCGATGACGTCCGGGTCCTCGTACGGGGCGAGGAGCGCGTGCAGCCAGCCGGGGCGGGCCGCGGCGTCGTCGTCGAGGAAGACGACGACCTCACCGGAGGCCAGCTCGACCGCGGTGTTGCGGGCGCCGGACAGGCCCTGCTTCTTGTCGTTCGCGACGACGACCACCCCGAGCGGCCCGAACTCGCGTTCGGCCCGCTCGCGCAGGCGTTCGTTATGGTCGACGACGACGATCGTCTCCAGCGGGGTCACGTCCTGGTCGAGGACCGAGTCGACGGCGGCCTTGATGTCGAACCAGCGCTTCTCGGTGTAGACGCAGACGACCACGGTGGCGGTCGGCAGGGCGCTCACGTGCAATCGCTCCTCATGGGGCTGCGGACCGGCGGGGGCGGCCGGTGGGAGCAGCGTCAGCGGGCGTAGCCGGACGCCTTGCGGCGCTGCTCCATGCGACGGTGCTCGGCCATCAGGGTACGCAGCACGCGCGTGCCGTCGGCGAAGGTCCGCAGGTTGGTCTCGCCGAACATGCGCTCGCGCTCGACCGACGGCACCTCGGTGATCGTCAGGTCGGCGGCCGCGACGCGGCAGTTGAGCACGGTCTCGATCTCGAAACCGTCGCCCCAGAGCATCGAGCCGTCCTCGGGCTGCGGCGCGGCCGGGTCCGGGAGCTCGAGCTGCGGGAGCAGGTCGGCCCAGAAGGCGTTGTAGCCGTAGCAGAGGTCGGAGTACCGCGTGCCGAACAGCCGGTTCGCGACGGTGTTCAGGCCGGCGTTGCCGGACTTGCGCAGCAGCGTGATGTCGTCCGAGCCGCCGCCCTTGCAGAACCGGCTGCCCTTGGCGAAGTCGGCGCCCTTGACCAGCGCGTTCACGAAGGCCGGGATCTCGTTCGGGTCGGCCGAGCCGTCGGCGTCGAACATGACGATGACGTCACCGGTCGCGGCGGTGAAGCCGCAGGCCATCGCGTTGCCCTTGCCCTTGCGGGTCTGGGTGATGACGCGCGCCCAGGGCAGCGTGCGCCGCGCGACGGCGACCGTGTTGTCGGTCGAGTTGCCGTCGACCACGATGACCTCGTGCACGGCCGGGCGCACCGCGGCGATGGCCGGCAGCACGATCTCGAGGTTCCGGGCCTCGTTGCGGGTCGGCACGATGACCGAGACCGCCGGGTTCGCGCTACGGCGCGGAGCCGGGCGGGGCCGCGGGCGACGGAAGCCCTCGGGTCCCTCCGGCTGCGGCGCCAGCGGAGCGCGCCCGCCGGGTCGGGCAGGGCTCGCCGGGAACGGCGACTGTCCGGCACCGGCACCGTTCTGACGCCCGGGGCGCGCAGGAGCGCTGGCCTCGGGCGTGACGGTCGGGCGGGCGGGCGTAACGGCGCTCACACTTCCTCCATACAGGTCCGCTTACTCGTCCAACGACGCGATCACGGTCCGGTTGCGGTTCTGGTGTCGGGCGTCTTCGGTATTGCCCGATCAGTGGACGTCCCTGGAGCCCGTGGGGTTGCCCCGGTCGGTTGATTCGTCCGTGTCCACGCTGCGGTTCAGCCTTGCCCATGAGAAAGGACGACGATCACCCGGGTCCGCTGCGCAGTCCTACGGATCCACCCGGGAGCGGTCCCTCCGAGACTGTCCGGCATGGACCGGGAACCGCTGTCGGGCAGCATCGGACCGCCGCTGCGCACCGCGCTCGACCAGGCCCGCGCCGATCTTCTGGCGACGTTGTCGGTGCAGGTCGACGGCCTGACGGCGGACGCGGCCCGGCGCGCGGGGCGGGCCGGCGACGTCCGGTGGTGGACGGCCGCGCTCGACGGCCCCGCCCGCACCCTCGACGACACCTGGGCGCGCCGCAGCGGACCGGTCCTGCGCCGCCGTGCGGCCGCAGCCGCACTGCGGCATCACGGCGCGCGCGTGACGCATGTCACTCACGTTCCGTCACCGTCGTGTTGCGGGGCTCTCGTCGCCGCGGCGGGCCGGGTGCTCGCCGTCGCACCGGGCCGGGAACGCGGGGCGTGGTCGGTGTCGGTCCTGTCCGGATCGGCGGTGTGGGTGGCGTCGGTCCTCGCGGCCGGCGCCCGGGTGCTCCCGGCCGGGGGTCCCGGGGTGCTGCCCGCTCTCGCGGGGCTCGTCCTGCTGGTGGGTGCGCTCGTCGCGGCCCGGGTGCGGGTGGCCCGCTCCGCCCGGGACCGTGCGCTGGCCCGGCGGGTGCGCGACGCGGTGCTGCTCGCCGCGGACCACGAGCTGCTGCGCCGGATCTCCGACGCCGACCGCGGGCTGCCGGAGGCGTCCCGTGCGTGCTGAGCCGCCGGTACCGGCCGGGAGCACGGCCCTGGCGGGTGCGGTGGTCGCCGCGGCGCTGCCCGTCCCCTGGTGGGTGCGGGTGCCGCGGGCCCGCTCCGGCGTCGTGGGGTCGGTCCCGGTGTCCGGGCCCGCCGCCCGCGACGCCGACGGCGACGGCGTGGCGGAGACGCTCGTCGTCGACACGGGACGGGGTCCGGAGTTCTGGACCGACCTCGACGGCGACGGTCTCGCCGACGCGGTGACCGGCCTGCCCGGAGGCCCCGGTTGAGCCCTGGGTCAGTCCTCCGGCTGGTCGGCGGGGGTGCGGCCCTCGCTGTCGGTGTTCGCGCCGCGCCGGAACCGGCCGACGCCGCGGCGCTGCTCGGCGATGGAGCGGTCGATGTCCGCGGACACCTTCTGCTGGCGGCGCCGCTCGCGGATGCGCAGCAGCACGAGCATCGAGACGCCATAGGCGATCCCGACGATCAGCAGCACGGCTCCGATCTTGAACACGATCTGCTGCACGCCGGTGATGCTCTCGATGTCGATCACCGAGATCATGCCGAGGACGCCGAGGGTCAGCAGGTGGAACAGCACCACCAGCAGCCGGTTGATGGAGTGCGACGTCTCCGTGTTCTGGAAGACGTCCTCCAGGAACGGCTGTCCGGTGCGCAGCAGGATCTGGCCCACGACGACCGTGATCGCCACTCCGACCACGACCAGTGCGAGATAGCCGCCGGTTCCCTCCACAGTGGGCCCCTCCCCGTGCGTGTGCAGGGTTGGAGACTACCCCGCGCGACCGGTTCGACGCGCTCTGCGCGCGATGTGTTCATCCGTTTCAGGAACGGGCGGCGAGCAGCTCCCGCAGTGTGTCGAGCAGCTCGTCGGTCGACACCCCGCCGGTGAGCGGTGCGCCGGTCAGGGTGCGCAGGTAGAGGCCGTCCCCGACGAGCTGCACCAGCCAGGCCACGACCGGGTCGTGGATCTCCTCGCCGAGCGCGGCGAGCCCGTCGGCGTCGACGTCGGCCAGCGCGCTCCGTGCGGCCTCCCCGGAGGTGGTGCCGTCGGCGATGCGCAGGGTGGCGAGGTAGGTGCGGGTCAGCCCGACCGGCGAGGTGTTGCCCGGCATCGAGGTGCGCAGATAGTAGGCCACGGTGCCCGCCGTGTCCGAGCGCATGAGCTCGGCGTCCCGGGCGCTGCGTTCGCGCAGCCGCTCCAGCAGGCCGCCGACCAGCGACTCCTTGGAGTTGAAGTGGTAGAGCAGCCCGCCCTTGGACACCTCGGCCGCCGCCGCCACCGCGTCGAGGGTGGCGCCACCGGGCCCCTGCTCGATCAGCAGCGTCTCGTACGCGTCGAGGACCCGGTCGCGGGCCGAGCCCGGTCCCCGTGTCCCCGCGTTCCGTCGTTCGGAGTGGGACGCCATGGGCGAAGCCTAGTGCCCGTGCCCCGCCTCACAGCCCCGGCCGGGAATGGACTGTACCGTCTGGACGGTATAAAGATGTACCGTCCGGACGGTAAAGCTGCGTCCGGATCCGGGCACCACGGGACGACGAGCACGAGGGAGAACGGCGATGGCACGGCCGGAGGTCGGCGCAGGGGGCGCGGCGATGGACACGGGCGGGCCGGACGTGGCGCCGCGGCCCGGGCCGCGCGCCTGGCTCGCGCTCGCGGTGCTCGCCATCCCCACGCTGCTGGTATCGATCGACAACACGGTGCTCGGCGTGGCGCTGCCGGAGCTCTCGGCCGCGCTCCGCCCGGACGCGGCGACGCTGCTGTGGGTCGTCGACGTCTACCCGTTGGTGCTCGCCGGGCTGCTGGTCACCATGGGCACCCTCGGCGACCGGATCGGCCGCCGCAGGTTGCTGATGATCGGTGTCGCCGGTTTCGGTGCGGTCTCGCTGCTCGCCGCGTTCGCCACCTCGGCCGCCCAGCTCGTCGCGGCGCGCGCCCTGCTCGGCGTGTTCGGCGCGATGCTGATGCCCTCCACGCTGGCGCTGCTGCGGTCGGTGTTCCTCGACCGGACCCACCGCAGACTCGCGCTGGCGATCTGGGCGACCGGGTTCGCCGCGGGCGCGGCGCTCGGCCCGATCGTCGGCGGGCTGCTGCTCGAGCACTTCTGGTGGGGCTCGATCTTCGTGATGAGCGTGCCGCCGATGGCGCTGCTGCTCGTCGTCGCGCCGCTGGTGGTGCCCGAGTCGCGGGAGACCGAGCCGGGCCGGCTCGACCTGGTCGGCGTGGTGCTGTCGCTGCTGACGATGGGACCGCTGGTCCTGGCCCTCAAGCTGGCCGGGTCCGCGGGCGGGGTGACCCCCGCCGTCGTCGCGTCGGTGCTGGTGGGTGTCGGCTCCGGGGCCGCGTTCGTCACCCACTACCGGCGACGCGTGCGGCGCGGCCTGGACCCGCTGATCGACCTGGAGCTGTTCGCCCGCCCCGTGCTCCGGCACAGCGCGCTGGCCAACGCCACCACCATGTTCGGGCTCACCGGGCTGCTGTTCTTCTCCGCCCAGTACCTCCAGCTGGTCGTCGGGTACTCGCCGCTGCAGGCGGGCCTGCTCCTGCTGCCGGGCTTCGTGGTGACGGTCGTGGCCGGGCTCGCCGCCGCGCGGCTGGCCCGCCGGTTCGCGCTGCACCAGCTCGTCGCGACCGGGCTCGCGCTCGTCCTGACCGGCTACGTGGTCTGCCTGTTCCTGCAGGTGGACTCGGCCGTCGTGCTGCTGATGACGGCCGCGGTGCTGATCGGCGCGGGGATCGGGCTGTCCGAGACCGTCACCAACGACGCGATCCTCGCCGCCGCCCCGCCGGAGAAGGCCGGCGCCGCGGCCGCGGTCTCCGAGACCGCCTACGAGGTCGGTGCGGTGCTCGGCACCGCGCTGGTCGGCGGGGTGCTGTCCGCGGTGTACCGGGCGGGTGTCGTGCTCCCCTACGGGACGCCGTCCTCGGCCGGAGAGACCCTCGGCGGGGCTGCGGACGTCGCGACGACGATGCCCGCCGACACCGCGGCGGCCCTGCTGGCCTCCGCGCGGGAGGCGTTCGTGCACGGGGTGGACGTCGCGTCCGGGGTGGCGGCGGTCGCCGTCGCGGTGGTGCTGGTGACGGCCGGGCTCGGCCTGCGCCGCGCGCACCGGGACGTCCTGGCGGCCGGTGCCTCCGCGGTGGACTCCGACGCCGGACACGCGGTCGCCCGCCGCTGACCGCTTGTCGCGGGGTGTGAGCGCCGGGTGACCACCCGTGACGGTCACGGGTGACCGTCCGGCCGCCCGGACGGGTGGTTCCGGCGACGCGCGGCCCCGTCGGACGCTCGTTCGGCGGATCCGGTGTGCCCCGGCTGGTTCACTACGGCTCGTCCGCGGCGACCGGTGCCGGTCGCCGGTGCCGACTCCACACGGGAGACAGCCGTGCCGTACGAGGTGGTCAGCGCCTACACCCTGGTGCTCGGGGAGCACCCCGGTGATTCCGTGGACGGCGCCGGGAATCCCGGCGCCGAGGACCACGACGTCGTCCCGGGCCGCCCGGAGGTCTCGGTCCACACCACCGCCGAGGACGCCTGGCGCGCGCTCGACGCCGGCGTCCGTGAGCGCTGCGGGATGCGGCCCCGGCCGCGCCGGCGGATCGACCCGGACG
This sequence comes from Pseudonocardia sp. UM4_GMWB1, assembly GCF_017312155.1. NCBI lineage: Bacteria > Bacillati > Actinomycetota > Actinomycetes > Pseudonocardiales > Pseudonocardiaceae > Pseudonocardia > Pseudonocardia sp. UM4_GMWB1. The sequence goes on from NZ_QJPN01000001.1 coordinate 608,570, forward strand.
CCGTCGTCCGGCTCGCCGACGCCTGGCGGGCCGGCGACCCCGGCACGCGCTACTGGCAGGTGACCGCGCACCGTCTCCCGATCATGGTTCCGGAGCTCGCGCGCGCCGTCGCCGCGGTGCGCTGACCGCTTCCGTTCCTGAAAACCCTAAGTGGGTTCCGAGAATGCGTTGAAACGGTCGCTTCCGGCCTGCGGGTGAATTTCCACGGCGCTTCTCCCGGAATGTGCCCGCCGATGTCACAGATCGTCCCCGAATCGGTCACCGGGAACAGGTTGCGTTCGTGTGACATGCCTGTCACCTGGGCGGACATCGCCGTCGTCCGTCGGCTACTGGATCGATTTACATGATCGGTGCTGTGCCTGACCTCTCAACTCCACCCATGGGTGGCGCACTATTTCGCAGGTAGCCTCGGAATCCACCTTTTCCCGTCTGGGCCCGTCACCGACTCCGGTCGCGGGCCCGTCGTAGTTCCCCCGGTGACGGGCCGGGGCCGGCGAGGAGAACAGGACGACATGACTGCAGCGACCGTTCCGGGCACCGACAAGGCACCGACCACCAACCAGGGCGTCGCGGCCTGGGTCCAGGAGATCGCCGAGCTGACCGCCCCGGACCGCGTCGTGTGGTGCGACGGTTCGGACGAGGAGTGGACCCGGCTCACCGACCAGCTGGTCGAGCAGGGCACCATCGTGCGGCTCGACCCGGAGAAGAAGCCGAACTCCTTCTACGCCGCGTCCGACGCCGGCGACGTCGCCCGCGTCGAGGAGCGGACCTTCATCTGTACCGAGACCGAGCGCGGTGCCGGGCCGACCAACAACTGGGTCGCGCCCGCCGAGATGAAGCGGACGATGACCGAGCTGTACCGCGGCAGCATGAAGGGCCGGACCCTCTACGTGGTCCCGTTCTGCATGGGCCCGACCGACGCCGAGGACCCGAAGCTGGGCGTCGAGATCACCGACTCCGAGTACGTCGTGATCTCCATGAAGATCATGACCCGGATGGGCGCGCACATCCTGCCGCTGCTCGACGAGGCCGGTGACCGCTGGGTCAAGGCCCTGCACTCGATCGGTGCCCCCCTGGCCGAGGGTCAGGCGGACGTCCCGTGGCCGCACAACGAGGACAAGTACATCAGCCACTTCCCGGAGACCCGGGAGATCTGGAGCTACGGCTCCGGCTACGGCGGCAACGCCCTGCTGGGCAAGAAGTGCTACGCGCTGCGCATCGCCTCGGCCATGGCGCACGACGAGGGCTGGCTCGCCGAGCACATGCTGATCCTCAAGCTGATCAGCCCGGAGGAGAAGGCCTACTACGTCGCCGCCGCCTTCCCGAGCGCCTGCGGCAAGACCAACCTCGCGATGCTGCAGCCGACCGTGCCCGGCTGGCGCGCCGAGACCGTCGGCGACGACATCGCCTGGATGAAGTTCGGCGAGGACGGCCGGCTCTACGCCACCAACCCCGAGTTCGGGTTCTTCGGCGTCGCGCCGGGCACCAACTGGAAGACCAACCCGAACGCCATGCGCACCATCGAGGCCGGGAACGCGCTGTTCACCAACGTCGCGCTGACCGACGACGGCGACGTGTGGTGGGAGGACCTCGAGGGCGACCCCCAGCACCTGACGGACTGGAAGGGCAACGACTGGACGCCCGACTCGGGCGTCAAGGCCGCACACCCCAACTCCCGCTACACCGTGCCGATCGACCAGTGCCCGGTCGTCGCCCCGGAGTGGAACGACCCCAACGGCGTGCCGATCTCGGCGATCCTGTTCGGCGGCCGTCGCAAGACCACCGTCCCGCTGGTCACCGAGGCCCGCAGCTGGCAGCACGGCACCTTCATGGGCGCGACCATGTCCTCGGAGAAGACCGCGGCCGCGGCCGGCACCGTCGGTGAGGTCCGCCGCGACCCGATGGCGATGCTGCCGTTCCTCGGTTACAACGTCGGCGACTACTTCGCCCACTGGGTCGCCACCGGCAAGGGCGCGGACGCGGACAAGCTGCCGAAGATCTTCTACGTCAACTGGTTCCGCCGCGGCGAGGACGGCCGCTTCCTGTGGCCCGGTTTCGGTGAGAACAGCCGCGTCCTGAAGTGGTGCATCGAGCGCCTGGAGGGCAAGGCCGCCGCCGTCGACACCCCCATCGGGTTCGTGCCGACCGCCGACCAGCTCGACCTCGACGGCGTCGACGCCGAGCGCTCCGACGTCGAGGCCTCGCTGGCCGTCGACGTCGAGGAGTGGAAGGCCGAGATCCCGCTGATCGAGGAGTGGTTCGCCACGATCGGCGAGGACAACCTCCCGACCTCGATCCGCGACGAGTTCGAGGCCCTGAAGCAGCGCCTCGGCGCCTGACCCACCGCGGCCCCGGCCGCGCGGGACCCACGGAGCCCCCGTACACCGCCCGGTGTGCGGGGGCTCCGTGCTGCGTGCCGACCACACCGGAGTCGCCCCGTCCGCCGCCCCCGCGGACGGGACCCCGGGTCGAGACTCGGTAACGGCGGTCCCACGACCGGTGACAGCGAACGTTGCTCGACGTAACGTGCCCGACCGGGTCGACTCCACGACGGCGTCGGTCACGCACGGTGCACGAGCAGGGGGCGGCATGGTCACGACGGAGCGGCCGGGAGAGCCAGGGGCCGGGGGGACGGGCACGGCCCGTCGTCGCGACCCGAAGCAGATCGCGATCTGGGTCGCGGTGGCGGTGGTGGGGGCGATCGCCTGGTCGATCGTCGCGTTCACCCGCGGCGAGGAGATCTCCGCGGCCTGGCTGGTGTTCGCCGCGGTCGCCTCCTACGCGATCGCCTACCGCTTCTACTCCCGCTTCATCGCCCACCGCGCGCTGCGCGTGGACGACACCCGTGCCACCCCGGCCGAGCGCCTCGACGACGGGCAGGACTTCCAGCCCACCGACCGCCGGGTGCTGTTCGGCCACCACTTCGCGGCCATCGCCGGTGCGGGCCCGCTGGTCGGTCCGGTGCTCGCGGCGCAGATGGGCTACCTGCCCGGCACGATCTGGATCATCGTCGGCGTCGTGTTCGCGGGCGCGGTCCAGGACATGGTCACGCTGTTCTTCTCCACCCGTCGCAGCGGGCGCAGCCTCGGCCAGATGGCGCGCGAGGAGATCGGGCCGGTCGGCGGTACGGCGGCCATCGTCGCCGTCCTCGCGATCATGGTGATCCTGCTGGCGGTGCTGGCGCTGGTCGTCGTGCAGGCCCTGGCCGACTCGCCGTGGGGCACGTTCTCGCTCGCGATGACGATCCCGATCGCCCTGTTCATGGGCTTCTACCTGCGCTACCTGCGACCGGGGAAGATCATCGAGGTCTCGGTGGTCGGCGTCGCGCTGATGCTGCTGGCCATCGTCGGCGGCGGCTGGGTGCAGAACTCGTCCTGGGGCGAGGTCTTCCACCTGACCGCGAACCAGCTGACCCTCGCGCTGGTGGTCTACGGCTTCGCCGCCTCGGTGCTGCCGGTCTGGATGCTGCTCGCGCCGCGCGACTACCTGTCGTCGTTCATGAAGGTCGGCGTGGTCGTGCTGCTCGCGGCCTCGATCCTGCTGGCCTGGCCGTCGCTGCAGATGGACGCGCTGACCCGGTTCGCCTCCGACGGGCAGGGCCCGGTCGCGGCGGGCTCGCTGTTCCCGTTCGTCTTCATCACCATCGCCTGCGGTGCGCTGTCCGGGTTCCACGCCCTGGTCGCCTCGGGCACGACGCCGAAGCTGATCCAGAAGGAGTCCCAGATCCGGGTCATCGGCTACGGCGCGATGCTCACCGAGTCCTTCGTCGCGATCATGGCGCTGGCCGCGGCCTGCATCCTCGACCCCGGCCTCTACTTCGCGATGAACATGCCCGCGACGGTGCTCGGGCCGACGGTCGAGTCCGCCTCCGCCGCGGTGCAGCAGATCGGGTTCACGATCTCCCCCGCCGACCTGACCGCGGCCGCGCAGGCCGTGGAGGAGCAGACCCTGGTCGGGCGCTCCGGCGGGGCGCCGACGCTGGCCGTCGGACTGTCGACGGTGTTCTCCCAGGTCTTCGGCGGCGACGCGATGCGGGCCTTCTGGTACCACTTCGCGATCATGTTCGAGGCGCTGTTCATCCTCACCACGGTGGACGCCGGCACCCGCGTCGGGCGCTTCATCCTGCAGGACACGGTCGGCAACGTCTGGCCGCGCTTCCGCGACACGGGCTGGCGCCCGGGTGCCTGGATCTGCAGCGCGGTCATCGTCGGGGCCTGGGGCTACCTGCTCTACGCCGGCGTCAACGACCCGCTGGGCGGGATCTACCAGCTCTTCCCGCTCTTCGGCATCGCGAACCAGCTGCTCGCGGCGGTCGCGCTGGCCGTCTGCACGACGCTGCTGATCCGCACCGGCCGGGCCCGCTACGCACCGATCACGCTCGTGCCGCTGGTGTTCGACGCCGTCGTCACGCTGACCGCGAGCTACCAGAAGATCTTCTCCGACAACCCCAAGCTCGGCTTCTGGGCCCAGCGCGACCAGTACCAGGCCGCGCTCGACGCCGGGAAGACCAGCCTGGGCACCGCCACGACCGTCGAGGCGATGCAGAAGGTCGTCGTGAACACGACCGTCGACACCGTGCTCACCGCGCTGTTCGCGGTGCTCATCGTCATCGTGCTGGCCGACTCGGTCCGGGTGTGGGTCGCCGCGCTGCGCGGACGCCCGCTGCCCGGCGGCTCCGAGGACCCGTACGTCGAGTCCCGGATCCAGGCGCCGGCCGGACTCGTCGCCACCCGCGAGGAGCGCGAGCTCGCGCGGGCCGGGGGCTCCGGATGAGCCGGGTCCGGGCGTTCTGGACGTTCCTGCGCGAGCTCGCCGGGGAGCGCGACTACGAGCGGTACCTCGCCCATCGGGCGGCCCACCATCCGGGTGCCCCGGTGCTGGGCGAGCGCGAGTTCTGGCGGGAGCGGACCGACCGTCAGGACCGCGTCCCGTCCGCCCGCTGCTGTTGACTCGGGCATTTCACTCCGATGGAGCAGTGCCCGGACGAACTCGCTAACCCACTGTGGATGGCAAAGGGTGCTGAGGGGGGCGTCGCTGCACGGTGTCGACGAGATCGGCCCAGCGTGGCGCCCCAGCAGGTAGCCTGTCGCGGGGAGCCGGGGCCGTCCGAGTGGACGAACCCGCACCCGCCGTGTGCCCCGAAAGGGACCCGGCTCCGTCGCTCCTCGTGACGGTGGCCGACCGGTCCCGGCCGGAAAGTCGCGGCGGAGGCGGAACACCGGGCCGTCCACGGCGATACACACCGTGAACGTCGTCCCCGGGGCGACGACACAGGTACGGCGGAGGTGTGAGGCGAGATGCTGGACGTCCGGGTGTCCGAGGACACGGACATCGACGCGCTCGTCGCGTTCGTCGAACGGCTGGCGTCGGCCGGCCGCGGCGGAGCGGCACCGCGGACGGCGGCGGCGCGGATCACGGGCGACGTGCGCGCCGGCCGGGTGCCCGCCGGTCTGCGGACCCTGTCGACCGCGCTGGGGGCCGCGGCCCCGCCGCGCCCCGAGGAGGACCCCGCCCACCCGTCGACGTTGCTCGGCGTGGTGGCCGAGGAGCCGCTCGTCGTGCTCTCCGACACCAGCCCCGGCGAGCTCGCCAGGGCGCTGGCCGAGCTGACCGGCTACGGCATGCGCGTCCTGCTGACCGGTGCGCCCGCCGAGCGCGTCGCCGCGGTGCACGACGCGCTGCCGGCGAGCGTCGCGGGCCGCGTCGCCACGTCGTTCCCGGAGCTGCCGGTCCCCGAGCTGCAGCGGCTGCGCCGCCTGCTCGCCCGGGTCGGCGCCGACCGCAACGCCCGGCGCGGCCAGCAGCTCCCCGACGTCGACGGCATGCCCGACCCGGCCGACGTCGCGGGCTGCTGCGAGCGGGCCGGACGGGTCGTGGCCGGGGCCGAGACCGGTGAGGCCCGGATCGTCCCCGGCCTGCTGCGCGACCTCGACGCCGACCGGCGCGGCGCCGTCACCCAGGTCGCCCGCTGCGTGCTGCGCTCGCTGGAGACCATCGCCGCGGCCCCGGACGCCGACCGGCTGCGCGAGGTCGTCGGCCGCCTGGTCCACCAGGGCCTGCGCGCCGAGTTCGAGGCGCTCCAGGGGCACTCCGCCCGCCAGCGCGACGACCGCGCCCGCTACGCCGCAGGCCCCGCGATCGAGATCGTGGAGCCGCTGCCCCAGGGCGGCGCCGACGTGATCCGCCGCTACCTGGACTTCCTCGACTCCGGCGGCCGGACCCGGTCCTACTTCCGCCCGCAGGAGCAGAAGGACGCCGAGCCGCACCTGCGCCGCTTCCGCGTCGCCGGTGAGGCCCCGCAGAACCACGACCACGTGGTCGCGATCGTCCACCACCTCGACCTGACCCGCCGCGACGACGAGATCGCGCGGCTGTGCTCGATGCTGGGGCTGCCGATCCCGCGGGACCCCTCCGAGCTGCCCGCGCTCACCGACACCCTGGACCGGGTGGCGGCGACCGCACGGTCGGTCGGCGCGCTCCGCCACGACGTGCTGTTCCTGCAGCAGGACTCCCCGGTCTCGGTGCCGGACCTGGCCGCCGCGGAGCGGGTCGCCCGCGCGATCGTCGACTACGACGAGCACGGCGACCCCGCCGAGGCCGCCGACGAGCTGGAGCGCCTGGCCGCCACCTGCGCCGACCGGGTGCCCGACGGGGCACGGGCCCCGGAGCACGAGGCCGTCGTCGCGGCGCTGCGGGCGCACGACCCGCAGGCCTACACCGACGCGTGCGAGGAGCTCGACCGCGCCCGGCGCGAGGTCGCCGACCGGGACGAGCTGGACCGGCTGCTCGGCGAGCTCGCCGGGACCCACCCACAGCTCGCCGAGACCTGGGCGGCCGACGCCGGCCGCGGCGTCCCGGGCTTCGGCCTGGTCGTCTCCGAGCCCGTCGACGACGTCCTCGGCACGCTGCCCCCGGCGGACACCGCCGACCTGGTGGTCGTGCTGGGTGCGGGTGCGATGCAGGCCGACGGGCTGCTGCTGACCGCGGCGGCGCCGCGGATGCTCGCCGTCGTCGGGGACGAGCCGCGGGCAGCCTCGTCCGGGACGACCCTGCTCGAGGTGCTGAACCAGGCCTCGGCGCGGTTCCTGCGCGGCACCGGGGACCGCACCGCCGCCGTGCGGCCGGACCCCGCGGTCCCGGTCGTCCCGCCGCTGTCGTCGGTGCCCGCCGCCCGTACGGCCGCGGAGGCACCGGAGGTCCCGGTCGCCGTCCCGGCGCAGGCCGGACCGGTCACCGCCCACGAGGCGGTCGAGACGCCGGTGCCCGCACCGCGCCCGGCCCCGCGCGGGTCGGACACGGCGCCGCGCGACGACGAGCCGTCCCGCCCGTCGACGCCGTCGGCCATGGCCCCGGGCCCGCGCCCGGCCGTCACGGGCGGTCGGGAGGACTGAGCGTCAGCTGCTCGCGCGGATCCCGTCGGCGACCTGCGCGAGCAGCACGAACGGGTCGGTGTCCGGCGGTCCCGCCGGCTGCCAGCGCTGCCCCGAGCCGGGGTCGGCGACGCGGTACAGCGTCCAGCTGCCCGGCCCGGGGTCGTCGGCCCGCAGCTGCGCCAGCGCCGTCGACGACCACGCCGTACCCAGTTCCGGGAACGCGGGCGGCCGGCGGTCGAGGATCGTGACGGTGCTGCCGGCCGTGGTGTAGGCGATCCGGCGCCGGTCGCTCTCGCCGTCGGGTACCTGCTCGGTGCACCAGGTCGCGAGCTGCGTGCGGACCTGCTCCGGGACTCCCATGGCGCGACATGGTCCCCGATGGGGCCTCGCGCGGGGAAGGGCGGCCTCCGTCGGAGGTCGTAGGCCGCAGTGCCGACCCGCGCCCGATGTGCCGGGGACGCGTTCCGGCGAGGCTCGACGGCATGATCACCGCATGCCGGACCGGCGGCCCGCCCCGCCGCGGCCCCGCCGCCGTCGCCCTGCTCGTCGTGCTGGTCGCGGCCCTGGTCGGCGGCTGCGGGTCCCCGGCCGCGCCGGCTCCGGACCCGGCCCCGCGGGCGGCCGTCCCGACCGCTCCGCTCGGCCCCGCCGACGTCGGCGCCTGGCTGGACGGCCTCGTCCCCGCCGCGCTCGACCGGACCGGGATCGCCGGGGCCGCGGTCACCGTCGTCCGCGACGGGCAGGTCCTCGCCACCCGCGGCTACGGCTCGGCCGGGCCGGGCAGACCCGTCGACCCCGACCGGACGCTGTTCCGGGTCGGGTCGGTGTCGAAGGTGGCCACCGCGGTCGCCGTGCTGCAGCTCGCCGACCGCGGCCTGGTCGACCTCGACGCCGACGTCCGCCGCTACCTCGACATCGACGTGCCGATGCCCCGAGGCCCGGTGACCCTGCGGAACCTGCTGAGCCACACCGCGGGCTTCGAGGAGCAGATCCGCGGCCTCATCCGCGCCGCGCCGGGCGGCCCGTCGCTGCGGGAGTTCCTCGCCACCGACCCACCCGAGCAGGTCGGCACCCCCGGCACCGTGCCGTCGTACTCCAACTACGGCTACGGCCTGGCCGGGTACGTCGTCGAGCGGGTCACCGGGGAGCCCTTCGAGCGCTACGTGCAGCGCGAGGTGCTCGACCGTGCCGGCATGACGACCGCGACCTTCGACCAGCCGCTGCCCGCGGCCGCCGCCGGGGCGATGTCGGAGGGCTACACCAGCGTCGACGCCCCGCCGGCACCGTTCGAGTTCGTCAGCCCGGCCCCGGCCGGGTCGCTCAGCGCGTCGGCCACCGACATGGGCCGGTTCGCCTCGGCCCTGCTCGGCGCGCCCGGTTCGACCCCACTGCTCTCCCCCGCCGCGTGGGCGCTGATGCAGCGTCCGGCGCTGGGCCCGGACACCCTCGGCGCGCTCGCCGACGGGCCGCGGATGGCACCCGGCCTGTTCGACGAGAGCCGCAACGGCCACCTCGTCCTCGGCCACGGCGGCGACACCCAGTGGTTCCACTCGCACCTGCAGTTGTATCCGGCCGAGCGGATCGGCGTGTTCGTCACGACGAACAGCAGCGGGCGTGGCGGCGCGGACACGCTGGAGCTGCGGCGCGCGGTGACCGAGGGGTTCACCGACCGCTACCTGCCCGGCACGGCGGGCCCGGCGCCCGCCCCGGACGCCGGCACCCCGGCCCGGGCCGCCGCGATCGCGGGCACCTACGAGTCGGCGCGCCGGTCGGCGAGCACCTTCATGGGCGCGATGAACCTGATGGGGCAGATGCGGGTGGCGGCCCGTCCGGACGGCACGCTGCTGGTCTCCCCCGCCCCGAACGACGTCCGTCCGGCCGCCTACGCCGAGGTCCGGCCCGGGCTGTGGCGGGAGGTCGGCGGCCAGCGGCTGCTGACCGTGCGCACCGACGCCGACGGCCGGGTCACCGCGCTGGGCCACGACGCGGCGTTCACCGAGCTGCCGGTCGGCCCGCTGCGCGACGCGGCGCTGCTCGGCACGGTGCTGGCCGGTTCGGTCGTGGTGCTGCTCGGCGCGCTGGTCGCCTGGCCCGCGGGGGCGCTGTGGCGGCGCCGGTACGGCGTCGTCGTCGCGGCCCGGCCGCGGACCGACCGGGTCCTGCACGGCCTCACCCGGGCGGCGGCGGTGGCCGCGCTCGTCGCGCTCGCGGGCTGGGTGGTCTCGGTGCTCGCGATCGCGTCGCTGGGCGACGTGCCGCTCCCGGTCCTGCGCGGGCTCCAGGTGCTCCAGTGGATCGGGCTGGCGGGCGTGCCCGTCGCGGCGGCCGGGGTGGTCACCGCGCTGCGCGCCCGGGCCGGCGGGTGGCCGGTGACCGGCCGGGTGCTGCTGCTGGTCGCGCTGACCGGCGTCGCGGTGGTGGCGGTCGTGGCGGGCCTGCTGCTGCCGAGCCTCACCTACTGAGCCCTACGATCACCCCACCCGAGGCCGGAGACCCCATGCACCCGCACCCCGAACCGCCGCCCCGCACGGGCGCGGACCGGCTCGACGCCCGGCTCACCGCGCTCGGCCTGGCCGGACCGCGACGCCGCGACGCCGCGCTGGCCGTGCTCGTCGCGGCCGGGACGCTCGCGGTGGTCACCCCGGTGGTACTGGCACCGGGCCCGGCCGCGGAGCTGGGCCTGGCGCCGGGCACGGCGGCGCTGGCCCTGGGGGTGGTGACCGTGCAGAACCTGCTGCTGGCGCTGCGCCGCACCGCCCCGGCGGTCTGCCTGGCGCTGACGGTCGGCCTGGAGCTGGTGAACGTCGTCCTGCTGCCGGTGGGTGCGGCCCTGCGGGGCCCGGCGACAGCGGTCGCGGCCGGCACCTGCGGGTCCCGGCTCCCGACGCGACGGGCCGGTGTCCTGGTCGGCGCGGCGGCGGTCGTCGAGACCACCGTGGTGCTCACCGGGATCGCGGTGCGACCGTCCGACAGTGCGCTGCTCGGCGCGGCCGGGCTGGTCGTCGCCCAGGTGCTGTCGGCGGTCCTGGTCTACGGCGGCCCGCTGCTGCTGGGCGTGTACCTGCGGACCCGGCGTCGCTACGCCGAGCTCGACCGGGTGCACACCGCCGGTGTCGTCGCGGCGTACCGGGAACGGGCGGACGCCGCCGTCGCCCGGGAGCGGGCGCGGATGGCCCGCGAGCTGCACGACGTCGCCGCGCACCACCTGTCGGCGATGGTCGTGCAGGCCGCGGTGGTCGAGCGGCTGGTGGACCGGGACCCGGACGAGGCGCGCCGGACGGCGTCCCGGCTGCGGGAGCAGGGTCGCCGCACCCTGCACGACCTGCGTCTGGTCGTCGGAGCGTTGCGGGAGCCGGGGGCGGGCGGCGCCGAGGCCGACGCCCCGGTCCCCGGTCTCGCCGAGCTCGACGGGCTCGTGGAACAGGCCCGGGAGCTGGGCGGGCCGGTGGAGCTGGTCCGGCGCGGGGACCCGGGCGAGCCGTCCCCGGTCGCCGACGTCACCTGCTACCGGGTGGTGCAGGAGGCACTGGCCAACGCCCGTGAGCACGCCGCCGGCGCCCCGGTCCGGGTGACCGTGACCCACGCCGACGGCCGGGTCGCCGTCGAGGTGGTGAACGGCCCCGCGCGCGGTACCCCGCCGGAGTCCGGCAGCGCGCCGGGCACCCGGGGGTTCGGGCTGGCCGGGATGCGTGAGCGGGCACAGCTGGTCGGCGGGACGTTCGAGGCGGGCCGGACCGGCGACGACGGCTGGCGGGTCCGCCTGGTCGTCCCGCACGATCCCGGCCCGGAGACCGGAGGGGGACGCGCGTGATCAGGGTGGTGCTGGCCGACGACCAGGCGGTGGTCCGGGCCGGGTTCCGGATGTTCCTGGAGCTGGCCGGTGACGTCGAGGTCGTCGGCGAGGCGTCGAGCGGGCCGGAGGCCGTCGCTCTGGTGCGCGCACACCGGCCCGACGTCGTCTGCATGGACGTCCGGATGCCCGGTGGCAACGGGCTCGTCGCGACCCGGGAGATCACCGGCCTCGACGACCCGGTCCCGGCTGTCCTCGTCGTCACCACCTTCGACCTCGACGACTACGTGTTCGGCGCGCTGGAGGCGGGCGCGAGCGGGTTCGTCCTGAAGGACACCCACCCCGACGACCTCGTCGACGCCGTCCGCCGACTCGCCCGCGGCGACGGGCTGATCGACCAGACCGTCACCCGCCGGGTGATCGCCGAGTTCGCGCGTCGCCGCCCCGCCCCGGACGCTGCGCCCGACGGCGGGGTCGCCCCGCTGACCCCGCGCGAGACCGAGATCGTGCAGATGCTGGCCCGCGGGCTGTCCAACGCCGAGATCGCCGACGAGCTGGTCGTCGAGACGTCCACGGTCAAGTCGCACCTGGGCCGGGCGATGGCGAAGATCGGGACCCGGGACCGGCTGCAGACCGTGGTGTGGGCCTACCGGACCGGCGTCGCCGCTCCCGGCTGACGGCCCGGACGGCTAGCGTCCGCGTCATGGCACAGCACGAGGTGAGCAGGTTCGGGCACGTCGACCCCGACGGGCTCCCGCCGGACCTGGCGGAGCGGATCGGCGCGATCGCGGAGCGGTCGGGGTTCGTCCCGAACGTGTTCCGCGCACTGGGGCGGCGCCCGCGGGAGCTGCGGGCGTTCCTGGACTACCACGACGCGCTGATGGACTCCGACGACGGACTGTCCAAGGCCGAGCGCGAACTGGTCGTCGTCGCCACCTCGGGGGCGAACAACTGCACCTACTGCGTCGTCGCGCACGGCGCGATCCTCCGGGTCCGCTACAAGGACCCGGAGATCGCCGACCGCGTCGCGACCAACCCCTACGCCGTGGAGCTGTCGGAGCGCGAGCGCGCGATCGTCGACCTCGCCCTGCTGGTCGCCCGGAACTCCGAGGCCCTCACCGAGGCCGACCTCGACGACGCCCGCGCCGCGGGGCTGTCCGAGGACGAGATCTGGGACGTCGGCGCGATCACCGCGCTGTTCGCGATGTCGAACCGGCTCGCGCACCTGACCGCGCTGCGCCCCAACCCGGAGTTCTTCCTGATGGGGCGCATCCCCCGCGGCTAGAGCACCTTCGACAGGAACGCGCGGGTGCGCTCCTCCTGCGGGTCGGAGAGCACCGCGCGCGGGTCGCCCGACTCGACGATCCGGCCGTCGTCCATGAACACCAGCGCGTCGCCGACCTCGCGGGCGAAGCCGATCTCGTGGGTCACGACGATCATCGTCATGCCCTCGCGGGCCAGCTCGCGCATCACGTCGAGCACCTCGCCGACCAGCTCCGGGTCGAGCGCCGAGGTCGGCTCGTCGAACAGCATCAGCTTGGGCCGCATGGCCAGCGCCCTGGCGATCGCGACCCGCTGCTGCTGCCCGCCGGACAGCTGCGCGGGGTAGGCGTCGGCGCGGTCGCCGAGCCCGACCCGGGTGAGCAGCTCGACGGCCCGCTCGCGCGCGGCCGCCCGGGACTCGCGGCGCACGACGACCGGCGCCTCCATCACGTTCTCCGCCGCGGTGCGGTGCGGGAACAGGTTGAACCGCTGGAACACCATGCCGACCTCGCGGCGCTGCCTGCCGAGCGCGGAGTCACGGAGCCGGTAGAGCCGCCCGTTCTCCTCGCGCAGCCCCATCAGCTCGCCGTCGACCCACAGCCGTCCGGTGTCGATGGTCTCCAGGTGGTTGATGCAGCGCAGCAGGGTCGACTTGCCCGAGCCCGACGGCCCGATCACGCAGCAGACCTGCCCGGGCTCGACGACGAGGTCGACGCCGCGGAGCACCTCGACGTCGCCGAAGCTCTTGCCGACCGTCTCGGCGCGGACCATCGGGGTCACGAGGTCTTCCCTCCCGTCCGGAACGAGAACAGCCGCACCAGCGGGGTCGCCTCGGTGACGGCACCGGCGACTCCGCGGCCGTAGCGACGTTCGATGACCCGCTGACCGGCGGTGAGCAGCGAGGTCAGCAGCAGGTACCAGGCCGCGGCCACGATGAGCAGCGGGATGGTCTGGAAGTTCGTCGAGTAGATCCGCTGCACCGAGGTGAGCAGGTCGGTGTAGCCGATGACGACGACCAGCGACGTCGTCTTCAGCATGCCGATCGTCTCGTTGCCGGTCGGCGGGATGATCACCCGCATCGCCTGCGGCAGGACGACCCGGCGCAGGGTCTGCGCGCGGGTCATGCCCAGCGCCCCGGCGGCCTCGCTCTGGCCCTGGTCGACCGACTGGATGCCCCCGCGCACGATCTCGGCCATGTAGGCGGCCTCGTTCAGCCCGAGGCCCAGCAGACACGCCAGGAACGGCGTGATCAGCGAGTTCGTGTCGAACACGACGAACTCCGGGCCGAACGGGATGCCGAGCGACAGGTTCGGGTAGAGCGAGGACAGGAAGCTCCAGAACAGCAGCTGCGCGATCAGCGGGGTGCCGCGGAACAGCCACAGGTAGACCCCGGACACCCCGGACAGCACCGGGTTCGGCGACAGCCGCATGACCGCCAGCCCGATCCCGCCGACGATGCCGATCAGCATCGACAGCACGGTCAGGACGAGGGTGTTCGCGAGCCCGTTCAGCACCGGTGCGGCGAACAGGTACTCCGCGACGACCGGCCAGCCGAAGTTCTCGTTGGTCAGCAGCGAGTTGACCAGCATCGCGCCCAGGACGGCGAGCACCGCGATCGCGACCCACCGTCCGGGATGCCGGACTCCGATCGCGTCGCGGGGCTCGGGTCGGGCGCCGGTGGTCGCCGGCTCAGCCACCGTTCACCGAGGAGGTGGGGATCGCGCCGTTCGCGACGTTCCACTTGTCGAGGATCTGCCGGTAGGTGCCGTCGTCGATCAGCGACTGGACCGCACCCTGCACGGCCTGGGCGTACTGGCCGTCGTTCTTCTTGAGCGCGATGCCGTACGGCGCGGTGTCGTAGGGCTGCCCGACGACCTCGACCGTGCCGTTCGTGGTGGTCTGCGCGTAGGCGGCGACCGGGGAGTCGGCGAGCATCGCGACGATCCGGTTCGAGTTCAGCGCGAGCGTCACGTCGGTCTGGGCCTGCAGCTCGGTGATCTGGATGGCCGGCTTGCCCTCCGCGGTGCATGCGGCGTTGCGGGCCTGCACGTCCTCGACCTGCACGGTGCCCTGCTGGACGCCGATCGCCCTGCCGCAGAGGTCGTTCGGATCGACGCCGTCCGGGTTGCCCCTGCGGGTGGCGAGGCTGGTGCCCGCGGAGAAGTAGCCGACCATGTCGAGCACCTGCGTGCGCTCGTCGTTGATGGTGAACGACGAGATGCCGGCCTCGTAGCGGCCGCCGGTGATGCCCGGGATGATCCCGGAGAACTGGCTCTGCTCGAACCTCGCGGTCAGCCCCAGCTTCTGGGCGATCGCGGTGCCGAGGTCGACGTCCATCCCGACGATCGTGGTGCCGTCGGGCGCGGTGAACTCGTTCGGCGGGTAGGTCGGGTCGGTGCCGACGACCCACGTGCCGTCCTGCCGCACCTCGGCCGGCACCATCGCCGCGAGCCGGTCGTCCTTGGCGACGGCCGGGATCGGCGCATCGGTGCCGGTGGCCTCGGCGGAGCCGCCTCCCCCGCTGCCGTCGCCGCCGGCGCCACAGCCGGTCAGGACCAGTGCGGTCAGTGCGGACAGTGCGATCCCGGTCAGGGAGCGGACGCTGCGGGTCCTCGCGGTCGTCATGCGGTTGCCTTCCAGGTGAGGCGGGGTCGAACGGCGGGGATCCTGCCACCTGTCGACGGGTCACCGCCGTGCGCACGGCCGATCCGTTACGTGGTCGTCGCACGCCGGTGGAACGCCGCGCCGGTCCGTGCCCGTTCGCCTACTGTTGGTACGACGACCCAGCGCCGCGGTCCGACGCGGTGCCGCATTCGTCACGGAGGTCCTCGACGATGTCGCTGTTCCGCAGACTCACCGTTCTGGCAGGAGCGGTCGAGGCCGCCCGCCGCTACGCCCGGTCCAACCCGGACAAGGCGGGCAAGGCCCTCGACTCCGCCGCCCAGTTCGTCGACAAGCAGACCAAGGGCAAGTACACGAACCAGATCGCCGGCGCCGCCCGCAAGGCGAAGGACGCGGCGGGCATCCCGCAGCCCGGCTACGGCTACGGCGCGCCGGGCACCACCCCGCCCGCCCCGGGCCGCCCCGCCGCCGGGAACCCGCCGTACCCGGCGGGGGGTGCGGACGCGCCGACGCAGCGCACCCCACAGCAGCCCCCGGCGTTCCCGCCGCCGGACCCGGAGCGCCCGCACGGCGCCTGACCGGCTCCCGCGACGGTCCCGGCCGGGTGCCGGGACCGTCGTCTGTGGACGTCCGACGGTCCGTCGTCCACCCGTCGACCTGCGGGGCACCGGTTCTCCTCGGGGCCGGTGACGTGCCAGGATCGGCGGTGACGCGCCTGCGCGTCCCGGGGCCCGCACCACCCGCACGGGCCCGGAGCCGACGCTCCCGGGCGTGACCCCGCCCGGTGCGACCGAGGAGGTCTGCCGTGGACGAACCCCAGGCGTGGATACCGACCGACCCGCGGTCGCGGCCCAGCCACGACCAGGTCGTCGCCGGGCTGAAGGGCGTCGACGAGGGCGGACCGGAGCTCGTCCAGCTGCTCACCCCCGAGGGCGAGCGGGTGCCCGACGAGCGCTTCGACCGCTACGCCGCCGACATCACCGCCGAGGACCTGCGGTCGCTCTACCGGGACCTCGTCCTGGTCCGGCGGGCCGACCGCGAGGGCAACTCCCTGCAGCGCCAGGGCGAACTCGGCCTCTGGGTGCCGCTGCTCGGCCAGGAGGCCGCGCAGGTCGGCTCCGGCCGCGCGCTCGCACCCGAGGACATGTGCTTCCCCAGCTACCGCGAGCACGGCGTCGCCTGGTGCCGTGGGGTCGACCCGACCGAGCTGCTCGGCATCTTCCGCGGCACCGACCACGGCAGCTGGGACCCGGTCGCGACCCGGTTCCACCCGTACACGATCGTCATCGGCAACCAGTGCCTCAACGCCGCCGGCTACGCGATGGGCCAGCGCTTCGAGTCGAAGGTCGGCGGCAGCGCCGCCGGTGTCGGCACCGCCGACGGTGACACCGGAGAGGCCACCATCTGCTACTTCGGCGACGGCGCCACCAGCCAGGGCGACGTCCACGAGGGCTTCGTCTGGGCCGCCGCCTACGACGCGCCGCTGGTTTTCTTCTGCCAGAACAACCAGTGGGCGATCTCGGTGCCGGCCGAGCGCCAGACCCGGGTGCCGCTCTACCAGCGCGCCCGCGGCTACGGCTTCCCCGGCGTCCGGGTGGACGGCAACGACGTCCTCGCCTGCCTCGCCGTCACCCGCTGGGCGCTCGACGAGTGCCGCACCGGCAACGGCCCGGTGCTGATCGAGGCGTTCACCTACCGGATGGACTCCCACACCACCTCCGACGACGCGACCCGCTACCGGCTCGCCGACGAGGTCGAACTGTGGAAGCTCAAGGACCCGATCGAGCGGGTGCGGGTGCACCTGGCCCGGCGGCACGGCGTCGGTGCCGACTTCTTCGACGCCGTCGAGGCCGAGGCGGACGCGCTGGGCGAGCGGATGCGGGCGTTCTGCCGGGCGATGCCCCAGCCGGGTCCGGAGCGGATGTTCTCCCAGGTCTACGCCGAGGCGTCGCCGACGGTGGAGCGCCAGCGCGAGGAGTTCCTGGCCTACCACGCGTCGTTCGCGGACCAGGAGGGCTGAGCTGTGCCGACCACGATGGCGAAGGCGCTCAACGACGGCCTGCGTGCCGCGATGGAGCGCGACCCCAAGGTGCTGGTCATGGGTGAGGACGTCGGCCGGCTCGGCGGTGTCTTCCGCATCACCGACGGGCTGCAGAAGGACTTCGGCGAGCAGCGCGTGCTCGACACCCCGCTGTCGGAGTCCGGGATCATCGGCGCCGCGATCGGGCTCGCGGTGCGCGGGTTCCGGCCGGTCTGCGAGATCCAGTTCGACGGGTTCGTCTTCCCCGGCTACGACCAGATCGTGTCCCAGCTGGCGAAGCTGCGGTACCGGACGCAGGGCCGGGTGCCGGTGCCGGTCGTCGTCCGGATCCCCTACGGCGGCGGGATCGGTGCCGTCGAGCACCACTCCGAGTCGCCCGAGTCGCTGTTCGCGCACGTCGCGGGCCTGAAGGTGGTCACCTGCTCGACCCCGTCGGACGCGCACTGGATGATCCAGCAGGCCATCCTCTCCGACGACCCGGTGATCTTCTTCGAGCCGAAGCGCCGGTACTGGGAGAAGGGCGGGCTCGACGGCGCCGACCTGGCGTCGGCGTACCCGCTGCACGCGTCGCGGGTGGTGCGGACGGGCTCGGCGCTGACCGTCGCCACCTACGGGCCGATGGTGAAGACCTGCCTCGACGCGGCCGCCGCGGCCGCCGAGGAGGGCCGCGAACTCGAGGTGGTCGACCTGCGGTCGCTGTCCCCGCTCGACCTCGGCCCGGTCGCGGACTCGGTGCGCCGCACCGGACGGCTGGTCGTGGTGTCCGAGGCGCCCGCGGAGTCGTCGGTGACCTCCGAGGTCGCCGCCCGGATCCAGCAGGAGTGCTTCTTCTCGCTGGAGGCGCCGGTGCTCCGCGTGACCGGTTTCGACACGCCCTACCCGCCGTCGCGGCTGGAGGACGAGTACCTGCCGGACCTGGACCGGGTGCTCGACGCCGTCGATCGTTGCCTGGCCTGGTGAGGAGGAGCACATGCGTGAGCACTTCACGCTGCCCGACGTCGGCGAGGGGCTGACCGAGGCCGAGATCATCACCTGGCGGGTGGCGCCCGGGGACACGGTCGCGGTGAACGACGTGATCGTGGAGATCGAGACGGCGAAGGCGGCCGTGGAGCTGCCCTCGCCGTGGGCCGGGACGGTCGGGGAGCTGCTGGCCGAACCGGGCGCGACCGTCGCTGTGGGGACGCCGATCATCGCGATCGACACCGGTGGGACCGCGCCCGACGCCGGCGCCGACACCGGCGCGAAGATCGGTGAGGCGGGCAGGGACGGACGGATCGCGACGCTCGTCGGGTACGGGCCGCGGCAGGGCTCCGCCCGGCGACGGCCCCGGCGCGAGCCTACCGCCTCCGCTGCGCCGGCCGGGTCCGTCGCTGCGGGGGACCCCGTCGCCGGGGGCCCGGACGCCTCGGGGCCGGGTGCGGCCCCCGTCCCGTCGCCCCAGCAGTCGCTCGGGTCGCCCGAGCAGGCCGCTCCCGGGACGTCCACCGGAGCCGACCCGGGAGCCGGGGGCTCCGACGGGCAGACCGGGGGCTCCGACGGCCGGGCCGGGGGCGACGCGGTCGGACCGCGTGCCGCCCAGGTCCCGCTCGCTCCGCCGCCGGTCCGGCTGCTCGCACGGGAGCTGGGCGTCGACCTGCGGGCGGTGACGGGGACCGGGCGGGACGGCCGGATCACCCGGGAGGACGTGCACGCCGCCGCGTCGGGTGCCGGGCTCACGGGTGCCGAGCTCACGGGTGCCGGGCTCACGGGTGCCGGGAACGGCGCTGCGGCCGACGGCCGGGGCGCCGGAGCGGGCGCTGCCGGCACGTCCGCCGGGTCGCCGGTCGCCGGGGGTCTCGCCGCGGGGGGTGCCGCTGCCGGGAGTCTCGCCGGCGCCGCGACCTCGGGTGCCGCGCCGGACGGCTCGGGCCCCGGCGACCCGGGGCTCGCCGCCGGGCCGGGCACCGCCGCCGGGCCGGGCACCGCCGCCGGGCCGGGCACCGCGGCCGGGCCGGGCACCGCGGCCGGACCGGGCACGACCACCGCCCGGCCCACCGAGGACCGGCGTGAGCCCATCCGCGGCGTCCGCAAGGCCACCGCCGCGGCGATGGTCGCGAGCGCGTTCACCGCGCCACACGTCACCGAGTTCCTCGACGTCGACGTCACCGAGATGATGGCCCTGCGCGACCGGCTGCGGGCCTCGCGCGAGTTCGCCGGGGTCAAGCTGACCCCGCTGGCGTTCGTCGCGAAGGCCGCCTGCCTCGCCGCCGCGCGGACCCCGGCGGCCAACGCCGGCTGGGACGAGCGCGCCGGCGAGATCGTCTACTACGCCCGCGTCCAGCTCGGCATCGCCGCCGCGACGCCGCGTGGGCTCGTCGTCCCCAAGATCCGCGACGCGGACACACTCACCCTGCGCGGCATGGCCGACGCGCTCACGACGCTCACCGACACCGCCCGGGCGGGCCGGACCGCCCCGGCCGACCTGGTCGGGGGCACGTTCACGATCACCAACGTCGGCGTGCTCGGCGTCGACACCGGGACGCCGATCATCAACCCCGGCGAGGCCGCGATCCTCGCGGTGGGGTCGATCAAGCCCGCCCCCTGGGTCGTCGACGGCGAGCTGGCCGTGCGCACCGTGTGCCGGCTGGCGCTGTCGTTCGACCACCGCCTCGTCGACGGGGCCGAGGGCTCGCGATTCCTCGCCGACGTCGGCGCGCTGCTGCACGACCCCGGGGTCGCCTTCACCTGGTGACCTGGGGAGATCATCCGAGGGCCCGGGGGATCGATCCGGGGAATTCGGGCGATCCGGGAGCAGAACGGCATGCCCGTGCGTTGTACGGGCATGCCGTTCGTGCTGCTCTACGTCGTGCTCGAGATCGTCGCGCTCGCCGGGCTGATCGCGTGGATCGGACTGGGCTGGACCCTGCTGGTCCTGCTCGCCGGGTCCGTGGTCGGACTCCTGCTCGCCCGCCGGGAGGGCGTCCGCGCCGCCCGCGCGCTCGCCACCGCCGTGCAGCGCGGGAAGCTGGCGCACGAGGAGGCGACCGACGGGCTGCTCGTCGCCGCCGGTGGCATCCTCATCTTCCTGCCGGGCCTGATCACCGATGTGCTCGGTCTCGCCCTGGTGTTCCCCCCGACGCGGGCCCTGGTCCGGCGTCGCATGGTGAACGCCGCCGAGCGGGCCGCACCGAGCCTGCGCACCGCACGGATCCGCTACGGCGCCACCGTGGTCGAGGGGGAGACCGTGACCGAGCCGCGCTCGGCGACCGCGTACCCGCGCATCACCGGACCTGCCGCGGGCACCGGCCCGGTCGTCGACGGCGAGGTCGTGGACGGCCCCGACCGCACCTGACCCGTCACCGGGCCTCGCGATACGTGGACGCCCGGCGCACCCCGCACGCGGTCTCCGCACCCCGTGCGGAGGCTGCGACGGCGGCACCAGGGGTGCGACGGCCGGGCGCGGCAGATCCAGGACCGGGTGGTGGACGGCGGGAGCGTTCGGGGGTCGCCCCCGCCGTCCTTCTCACCAGCCGGGGCGCGCTCCTGCGAGCAGGCTGCGCAGGCTCTCCAGCCGTCGGCGACGCAGCGTGATCGGCTTCATCCGCAGCGTCGAGTGATGCATCCGGTCGGCGCGGTGCCGTCCGCGGTGTCGGCCCACAGCGCTCTCCTCCCGGGCGTAGTCACGTGCGACGGGGTGGTGCACGCCTCAGAGTGTTGCTGGTCAACCGCGGTCGCGGAAGGTCACCGGGCGCGGGCCACCGGATCGTGACGACAGCGCCGGCGTTCCTCGGCCCCGCTCGCACGGTGCGTTCGCGGCGGACCGCACGGGCGATGCCGGAACCGGCCCGGACGGGCATCGCGACCACGCTGGGTGACCGACGTCGTCGCTGGGCCGCCCGGGTGGCGGGGCCGCGACACGCCGTCGTCGTCTACGGAATTCCGAAGAGCGGCGGATACCGTCCTCGCATGGACCCGGTGCGCAACCCGTTCGCCCCCGGCGCCGGGCAGCGCCCGCCGGAGCTGGCCGGCCGGGACCGCGAGGTGGACGCCTTCGAGATCGTCCTGGAGCGGGTCGCCCGCGGTCGCCCGGAGCGGAGCCTGGTGCTCACCGGGCTGCGCGGCGTCGGCAAGACGGTGCTGCTCGGCGAGCTGCGCTCGATGGCGATGCACGCCGGCTGGGGCGCCGGGAAGATCGAGGCCCGCCCGGACGCCGACCTGCGCCGTCCGCTGTCCGCGGCGCTGCACCGCGCGATCCGCGACCTCGCCGTCCGGCACCGGGCCCCCGAGCGCATCGACGAGGTGCTGGGCGTGCTCAAGGCGTTCGCGCTGCGGTCGTCGCCGGAGGGCACGAAGCTGCGGGAGCGCTGGCAGCCCGGCATCGACGTCCCGGTGAAGAACGGGCGCGCGGACTCCGGGGACATCGAGATCGACCTCGTCGAGCTGTTCACCGAGGTCGCGGAGCTGGCCCAGGACGTCGGCTCCGGCATCGCGCTGCTGATCGACGAGATGCAGGACCTGCGGCCCGAGGACGTCTCCGCGCTCTGCGCCGCCTGCCACGAGCTGTCCCAGGCCCGGGTGCCGCTCGTCGTCGTCGGGGCGGGGCTGCCGCACCTGCCCGCCGTGCTGTCGGCGTCGAAGTCCTACTCGGAGCGGTTGTTCAAGTACTCACGGATCGACCGGCTGGACCGCAAGGACGCCGACTTCGCGCTGATCGCCCCGGCCGAGCGCGAGGAGGCGACCTTCGACCAGGAGGCCCTCGACGACCTCTACGTCCGCTCGGGCGGTTACCCCTACTTCGTGCAGGCCTACGGCAAGGCCGCGTGGGACGCCGCACCGACCAGCCCGATCGGCGTGAAGGACGTCGAGATGGCCGCCCCCGAGGCCGAGGCCGAGCTCGCGGTCGGCTTCTTCGGCTCGCGCTTCGAGCGGGCGACGCCGGCGGAGCGCGAGTACCTGCGGGCGATGGCCGAGCTGACCGACGGGGAGGACCACCCCGTCGAGACGTCGCTGGTGGCCAAGCACCTGGACCGGCGCGCGTCGTCGCTGTCCCCGGCGCGCGACAGCCTGCTCAAGAAGGGCCTGGTGTTCTCCGCCCAGCGCGGCCAGATCGCCTTCACCGTGCCGCACTTCGGGCGGTACCTGCTCGCCAACACCTGAGCCCCCGCTGCTCCGGACGAGTGAAAACTGTTTGCGGTGTAACAGGTCCTCGGGTCGGCGCGAAACCCCTGCTGAGCCCCGCGGCGCCACCCGACCCCCGACTCGGTAGCGCCGCGGGGCGTTCCACGTTCGGGGCATGCTCTCGCTTGCGCCGGGCGCCGCCGGGGGCGTCAGGGGTCACCCGTAGCATCGGCCCGGTGGCCGAGCCCAAACTCGAGATCCAGATGCTCCATGACCGGGTCATGATCAAGAGGGTCGAGGGTTCCGGCGAGCGACGGAGCTCGGCCGGAATCGTGATCCCGGCAACCGCACAGGTCGCCAAGCGTCTGGTCTGGGGAGAGGTGGTCGGGGTGGGACAGCACGTGCGCACGGTGAAGGCCGGCGACCGCGTCCTGCTCGCCCCGGAGGACCAGTACGAGGTCGAGATCGCCGGCGTCGGGCACCTGGTCATGCGTGAGCGGGACCTGCACGCGGTGGCCTCCGAGGCCACCCAGCACGGGACCGGTCTCTACCTCTGACCCCCCGGGTCGCGCCGGTCCGCACGGACCCGCGGCCCACCCGGTTCGACAGCGGTGTCGACACAGTCGACGACGCCGGTCGCGATGACAGAGTCGATGGCAGTGCGGAAAGGAAGTCCCACGTCATGCCCGAGCGCCCTCCCTCGTCCGACGACGCGGACGAGCAGCCGGTGACGTCCGCGCCGGAGCCGGGAGACCCGCAGAACGGCGACGCCGCCGGTGCCGGTCGCCCCGTGATGCCCGCCCGCCGTCCCTCGCCCGGCCCCGCCGCCGCCCCCGCCGCGCCGCAGGGAACTCCCGCGCCGCAGGGCGCCACCGAGGTCTCCGCCGCCGAGTCCGGTCCCGCCGACCCGGCCGAGGCCGCCGAGCAGGCGCCGCCGGAGTCCCCCGCGGCCCGCACCGTCGTCGGGCAGGCGACCACCGCGGACGGTCCGGCCGCGCCTGCGTCCGCCCCGCACCAGCAGCCCCCCGCGCCGCAGCGGCCGGACGCCGGTGCCCCGCAGCAGCCCGGGACCCCGCCCCGCCCGGAGTCCGGCACGGCCGCCCCGCAGCCGTCCGGCGGCGCCCCGACGCCCGCGGGTCCCGCCGCGTCGCAGCCCGGCCCCCGGCCGGCCGGTGCGCCGGACGCGACCCGCCCGGTCCCCGCCGCCCCCGAGGGGCAGGACCAGGACACCGTCCGCGTCGCTCCGCTCAGCGAGCAGCGCACCCAGATCCTGCCCCGGGTCACCCCGGCCGCGGCCGCGACGCCGCCCGCGGGCGGCGCCGCCGAGCAGACCGCCCGCATCCACACCGGCGGCCCGGCTGCGGGCACCGCGGTCCTCGGTGCCGGTGCGTTCGGCGCCGCGGGAGCGACCGGTCCGGATGGGCCGGGAGGCCCCGGTGGGCCCGGCGGCCCCGGTGGTGGGGACGGCGACGGGCACGGCGACGGCGAGGGCGGTGACGGCCCGCAGCGCAAGCGCCCGGTCGGACTGATCGTCGCGGCCGCCGCGCTCGGTGTGCTCGTCCTCGGCTACGTCGGCGACCTCGCGCTGAGCTCCGGCAGCGTGCCGCGCGGCGTCGTCGTCGCCGGTCAGCAGATCGGCGGCATGTCGCGCGCCCAGGCCACCGAGACGCTGCAGGCCGCGATCGAGCCCCGCTCCTCCGCGCCGGTGCCGGTCCAGGCCGGTGAGGTCAGCTCCGAGATCGACCCGAAGGCCGCGGGCCTGCAGGTCGACTACGCGCGCACTCTCGACGAGGCGGGCGAGCAGCCGCTGAACCCGATCACCCGGATCTCCTCGTTCTTCACCACCCGCGAGGTCGGGGTGGTCAACTCCGCCGACGACCGCGCCGTGCGCACCGCGCTGGAGCAGATGGCCCCGCTGGTCATGAAGGAGCCCAAGGAGGGCTCGGTCGAGTGGCAGGGAGTCACCCCGACCCCGGTCGCGCCGGAGCCCGGCCAGCAGCTCGACGTCGACGCGGCCGTCGGCGTCGTCGAGGAGCAGTGGGCCTCCGGCGAGCCGGTGCAGCTCCCGCTGATCGTCGAGCAGGCCGTCACGACCCCGGCCGACGTGCAGAAGGCCATCGACGAGGTCGCCAAGCCCGCCGTCGCCGGCCCGCTGACGATCACCGGTGAGGGTGCGAACGCGACCATCACCCCGGAGGACATCACGACCGCGCTCCGCTTCACCGCGGACCCGGAGGGGCCCGTGAAGCTGAAGCCGGTGATCGCGAACAAGACCCTCGAGGACATCGCGCAGCCGCAGCTGGCGAGCACCGAGAAGCCCGGCGTCGACGCCCAGCTCGACTTCGCCGCGACGCCGCCGCGGGTCGTCCCGTCGCAGGACGGGCGCGGCATCGACTACGACGCCACCTTCGCGAACGTGCTGCCCATCCTCACCGGCCAGGGCGAGCGCACGGTCGCGGCGGTCTACGCGAACAAGCCGGCCGAGATCACCACGGCCGACCTGGAGTCGCTGGGCAACGCCACCGAGATCTCGACGTTCACCACCGGCGGGTTCGCCGCCGACTCGGGGCAGAACATCAAGCGCGCCGCCGAGGCCATCAACGGCCAGATCGTGCAGCCCGGCGAGACGTTCAGCCTCAACGGCGTCAGCAACCCCCGCAACGCCGCCAACGGCTACGTCGAGGCCGGCATCATCGAGGACGGCCACCCGGCGCGCGGCGTCGGCGGCGGTGTCTCCCAGCTCGCGACGACGCTGTACAACGCGTCGTACTTCGCCGGCATGACCGACATCGAGCACAAGGAGCACAGCTACTACATCAGCCGCTACCCGGTGGCCCGCGAGGCGACGGTCTTCAACGACCTCATCGACGTCAAGTTCCGCAACGACGGCCCGACCCCGGTGCTGATCCGCACGGCGTGGACGCCCAGCAACGTCACCGTCTCGTTCATCGGGCAGAAGATGTACGAGGTCACCTCGGCGACCGGGCCGCGGACGAACCCGACCCAGCCGCAGGTCGTCAACATCCCGGCCGGCCAGCCGTGCAGCGCCAGCAAGGGCTCTCCCGGCTTCACCGCGACCGACACCCGGACCATGCGCAATGTGCAGACCGGGGAGACGACCAGCAAGACGCGGACGGTCAAGTACAACCCTCAGCCGATCGTGCAGTGCGGCGGCTGATCCGGTGATCGTCCCCGTCAGGGGATGACGAGAGCCAGGTCACATTCGTACCCTGATCCCTCCAGCCGTCGGACAGCGAGGGATCGGGGTACCCCATGCGCATCGCGGACGTTCTGAGGAGCAAGGGCAGCGCGGTCAGCACCGTGGCGCCGGAGGACTCGATGGGCGAGGTGCTGCGCGCGATCGCCGAGCGGAACCTCGGCGCACTGCCCGTCGTCGACGGGGACCGGCTGGTCGGCATCGTCTCCGAGCGGGACGTGGTGCGCCGGCTGCACAGCCACGGCGCCGCGCTGCTCGACGCGCGGGTGGCCGAGGTGATGACCACCGAGGTGGTCACCTGCTCGCCCGACGACGGCGTCGGCGACCTCGCCCGGATCATGACCGACCGCCGGGTGCGGCACCTGCCGGTGATCGTCGACGGGGCGCTGGCCGGGATCGTGTCCATCGGCGACCTGGTCAAGGCCCGGATGGACATGCTGGAGCAGGAACGCGAACAGCTGGAGAGCTACATCGCGCAGTAGGGGCACGACGAGGAAGGGCCCCGGGCGGGGAGTCCGCGCCCGGGGCCCTTCGTCATCGCCGACCGGATCAGAACGAGGCCTCGTCGAGCTCCATGAGTTCGTTGTCGGCGTTCGCGATGATCGCCTTGTCCGAGGTCAGGCGGGGCAGCACGGACTTCGCGAAGAAGGTCGCGACGCCGACCTTGCCCTCGTAGAAGGCCCGGTCCTTCGCGGAGACGCCGTCGGTGCCCAGTGCGGCGAGCGCGACGGTGGCCTGGCGCAGCAGCAGCCAGCCGACGAGCAGGTCGCCGACCGCCATCAACAGCCGCACGGTGTGCTGGCCGACCTTGTACAGCTCGGTGACGTCCTTGGTGGAGCCGTACAGGTAGCCGGTCAGCGTGCCGAGCATCCCCTGCACGTCGGTCAGCGCGGTGCGCAGGAGCTCGCGCTCCTCCTTGAGCCGGCCGTTGCCCGCGTCGGAGTCGATGAACGCCTGGACCTCGCCCGCGACGTGCGCGAGCGCCTGGCCGTTGTCCCGGACGATCTTGCGGAACAGGAAGTCCTGGGACTGGATCGCGGTGGTGCCCTCGTAGAGGGAGTCGATCTTGGCGTCCCGGATGTACTGCTCGATCGGGTAGTCCTGCAGGAAGCCCGACCCGCCCAGGGTCTGCAGCGACTGCACGAGCTGCTCGGTGGCGCGCTCGGAGCCGACGCCCTTGACGATCGGCAGGAGCAGGTCGTTGACCTTCTCCGCGAGCTCGGTGCTGATCCCGCTGCCCTCGTCGCCGAGGCGCACCCTGTCCTGGAAGGTCGCGGTGTAGATGTAGACGGCGCGCATGCCCTCGGCGTACGCCTTCTGCAGCATCAGGCTGCGGCGGACGTCCGGGTGGTGGGTGATCGTGACCCGCGGCGCGGTCTTGTCGGTCATCTTCGTCAGGTCCGCGCCCTGGACGCGCTCCTTGGCGAACTCGAGCGCGTTCAGGTAGCCGGTCGACAGGGTGCCGATGGCCTTGGTGCCGACCATCATCCGGGCGTACTCGATGACCTGGAACATCTGGGCGATGCCGTCGTGCACGTCGCCGAGCAGCCAGCCGACGGCCGGGGTGCCGTGCGCCCCGAAGGTCAGCTCGCAGGTCGTGGAGGCCTTGAGGCCCATCTTGTGCTCGACGTTGGTCACGAAGGCGCCGTTGCGCTCGCCCGGCTCGCCGGTCCCGCTGTCGAAGTGGAACTTCGGCACCAGGAACAGCGACAGGCCCTTGGTGCCCGGCTTCCCGCCCTCGGGGCGGGCCAGCACCAGGTGCATGATGTTCTCGGTGAAGTCCTGCTCGGCCGAGGTGATGAAGCGCTTCACACCCTCGATGTGCCAGGTGCCGTCGTCCTGCTGGATCGCCTTGGTGCGGCCGGCGCCGACGTCGGAGCCCGCGTCCGGCTCGGTCAGCACCATGGTGGCGCCCCAGCCGCGGTCGATCATCAGCTGGGCCCAGCGCTTCTGCTCCTCGTTGCCGTTCTTGTAGAGGATCGAGGCGAAGTTCGGGCCGGCCATGTACATGAAGATGGCCGGGTTGGAGCCGCACATCAGCTCGGCGGCGGCCCACTGCACGGACGGCGGGATGCCCATGCCGCCCAGCTCGTTCGGCAGGCCGAGGCGCCACCACTCGCCGTCCCAGAGGACCTTGTAGGCGTCCTTGAGCTCCTGCGGGGTGGTGACCGTGTGGTCCTCGGGGTGGAAGACCGGCGGGTTGCGGTCGATCGTGGCGTAGTGCTCGGCGAGCGGGCCGGTGCAGACGGTCGACAGCTCCGACAGCACGCCCTTGGCGGTGTCGACGTCGACGTCCTCGAAGGGTCCCGTCCCGAGGTGGTCCTGTACCTCGAACACCTCGAAGAGGTTGAACTCGAGGTCGCGCACGTTGCTCTTGTAGTGGCCCATCCGTCCTTCACCGCCGTTCGTGCCAGGGCCGATCGACTTACCGGCCGGTAACTGACTCCAGAGTATTACCGACCGGTAACAAGAGCAAGGTGCAGCTGCGTCGTCAGGGACCGCCCACCCGTGTGACGCGCTCGACCGGCGCGCCCGCGCCGTCCTTTTCCCGTGAACCGAGAGAATGCGGAGTCGCACGGGACGGATGTGGCGTGTGTGACGGAGGCGGTGCCGGCGGTGCCGCCGAAGGGGGCAGCAGCGATGGGCGAGCCGGGACAGAGCTGGAGCCGCCGCGGGCTGCTGGTCGGGGGTGCGGTCGCCGGCGCGGGCCTGGTCCTGCCCGGCCGGGCGTTCGCCGGACCGCCGCCGACCACCGACCCCGCTCCGCCCGCCACGGGTCCGGTGCCCGGCCCGTCGGCCGTCCCGGGGCCGGACGGCATGCCCGGCCCGGCCGGTGCCGGTCCGCTGGCCGAGGGCGTGCCGGTCCCCTACATCGCGCGCTGCTTCGAGTGGGGCGCGCGCAAGCCGAAGTTCCCGCCGAAGGTCTGGGACCGGCGCCCGATCCGGATCCTGGTGCACCACACGGCCGGGGCGAACACGAACGACTACAGCGTCGGCGCCGCGCACCGGATGGCCAGGGCGATCCAGAACTACCACATGGACCGCAACGGCTGGCTCGACTCGGGGCAGCACTTCACGATCTCGCGCGGCGGGCACGTGATGGAGGGCAGGCTCTGGAGCCTCGGCGAGCTCAACGGGGGCCGCCGCGTCGTCGAGGGGGCGCACTCGCCCGGTCAGAACGTCATCGCGATCGGCATCGAGAACGAGGGCACCTACATGGGGGTCGACCCGACCCCGGCGCTGTGGAACTCGCTGCGCGTCACCTGCGCCTACATCTGCCTGCGCTACGGCATCGCCCCGACCGAGCTCTACGGCCACCGCGACTACCGCAACACCCTCTGCCCGGGTGACCGTCTCTACGCCGCGCTGCCCCGGCTGCGCCGCGAGGTGGCGGGGCTGCTGGGCAGGCGGCTCTCGCGCACCGAGTCGACCAAGGCGAGCTGGCCGCTGCTGCGCACCGGCGATCGCGGCCCGATGGTCGAGGCGGCCCAGTACCTGCTGCGCGACGCCGGGTCGCTGACCGGTAAGCCCGACGGCCGGTTCGACGACCGCACCGCGGCCGCGGTGAGCGAGTTCCAGCGCGCGCACCGCGCCGACGACGTCAACGGCCTGCTCGGCGGGGAGACCTGGCCGGAGCTGGCCCGCACGGTGCGCGCGGGCACCGAGGACGACGCCGCCCGTGCCGTCGAGGTGCTCGCGGCGGCACGACGGGTGGAGAGCGTGCCCGACGTCGTCGACCACCCGCAGTGGCAGAAGCTGCTCGGGACCTCCGGCAGCGCCGTCCCGGACGCGCAGGACCCGCAGGGCGTGCTGAACCGCTGAGGGCCCGGTCCCGGGCGGAGCGTGCGCACGGACGGGTGACGGCCTGCCGCTAGTCTCGCCCGGTGCTGAACCGCTGCCCCGCGTGCGACGCGCCCGCGAGCGACCCGTTCTTCTCCGCGACCGGGCTGCCGGTGCACGGCACCGCGGTGCTTCCCGACCCGGTCTCGGCGCGTTCCGTGGCCACCGGTGACCAGGTGCTCGTGCTGTGCGAGCGCTGCGGGCTGGTGTTCAACCGCGACTTCGACCCGGGGCTGCTCGACTACACCGGCGACCACGAGGAGTCCCAGCACCACTCCCCCCGCTTCGCCGCCTACGCCGCGGAGGTCACCGCGGACTGGGTGGCGCGGTTCGGGCTGGCCGGGCGGCACGTCGTCGAGGTGGGGTGCGGGTCCGGTGACTTCGCCGCCGAGCTGCTCGGCGCCGGCGTCGGCCGGGTGACCGGGATCGACCCGCACTTCGTGCCGCAGCGGGTCCGCCCGGAGCTGGCGGACCGGCTCACCGCCGTCCCCGCGGAGTTCGCGCGTGACCAGGTCGAGCCGGACACCGCCGCCCTGGTCTGCCGGCACACCCTGGAGCACATCCCCGACCTCGCCGTCTTCGGCGCGGAGCTGTACGCCGGGCTGCGTCGCGGCGGCGGCCGGGCGCTGCTCGCCGAGGTGCCCGACCTGGGCCGGATCCTCGACGAGGGCGCCTTCTGGGACCTGCAGTACGAGCACTGCTCCTACTTCACCCCGGCGACCATGCGGACGTTCCTGACCGGGGTCGGCTTCTCCGACCCGCAGGTGCGGCTGACCTACGCCGACCAGTACGTCGTCGCCGAGGCGGGGCCGGACGGGACGCCGGGCGCGCCCGAGCTGGAGCCGCACCTGCGCGAGGCGCTGCGCAGCGCCTGCCGGGACTTCGCGACCCGGGTGTCGGACCAGGTCGGACGGTGGCGGGAGTGGCTCGGCGGCCGGGCCGCGACCGGCGACGAGGTGGTCGTCTGGGGTGGCGGGGCGAAGGGGCTGACCTTCCTCAACGTCGTCGAGGGCGGGGCGGAGGGGACCGGCGCGGTCGGCGCGGTCGTCGACATCAACCCCGGCCTGCAGGGGCGCTTCATGGGCGGGCTCGGTCTGCCGATCCGCGCCCCGAAGGACCTGCTGGACTCGCCCCCGCGGTCGGTGCTGCTGATGAACCCGGTCTACACCGGCGAGGTGCGCGCCACGCTCGACGAGCTGGGGCTCGGGTCGACGGAGCTGCTCGCGGTCTGACCGGCCGGGGCCGGCCGCAGCGCGCGGACGGCCCGGACGAGCTCCGCGCGGGCCGCGGCGGCGTCGTCGATGCCGGTACCGGTCAGCACCAGCGTGCCCGCGAGCAGCAGCCGGGCGGTGCGGCGCGCCTCGCCGGTGAGGTCGTCGCCGCAGACCCGGTCGAACCGCTCCTGGAAGTCGGCGACGACCGAGTCCCGGATCCGGCGCGCGTCCGGGTCGTGGCCGAGGAACACCGACCGCAGCGCGGTGTCGAGGTCGCCGCCGCCGTCGAGGGCGGCGACCAGACCGTCGACGTAGCCGGCGAGGCGCTCCTCGACCGGCAGGTCCGCGGCGGGCTCGGCGCCCGGTGCGCTGCGCAGGTGGGCGAGGAACACCGCGGCGAGCAGGTGCTCCTTCGAGGCGAACACCTTGTACGCGGTGGCCGCGGACAGCCCCGCCCGGCGCGCGACCCGGCGCACGGTCAACGTCGCGGCGCCGCTGTCGGCGAGCTCCTCGGCCCCGGCCGTGAGCAGCCGGTCCCGGGTCGCCGGCGCGACCTCGCTCCGCCGGGAGAATGCTCCGTCCACCGGGCCCAGCCTAGCCGTCGACCGCCCCGGTCCCGGGGCGCCGGGCGGTGCCGCTACCGTGATCGACTACGGGTGGACAGGTGTCCAGTCGGGTGTCTTTCCGAGAGGAGCTCCCCGATGCGCTCGATCAGCCGCAGGTCGGTCCTGCTGGGTGCTGCCGGCGTCGCCGGGCTGGGGGTCCTCGGCGCGGGCACCGCGGTCGCCGCCGCGCCCTCCCGGGTGCGCGTGACCCGGGAGGAGCGTCGGGTGGTCGTCGTCGGCTCCGGGTTCGGCGGCGGCGTCACGGCGCTGCGCCTGGCCGAGGCCGGTGTGGACGTGCTCGTCCTCGAACGCGGACGGCGGTGGGTCACCGGGCCGGACGCCGAGACCTTCCCCCGGGTGACGACGAACCCCGACCGCAGGCTGTTCTGGCTCGACACGGTCGCCGACCCCCTGGACGGACCGCCGAACCCGCTGTCGGTGCTGCTGGGGCGCCCCACCGCGAGCACCCCGGGCGCCGTGCCGCTGTCCCCCGGCCGGTACACCGGGCTGCTGGAGCGTGTCGGCGGCAACGGGATGGACGCGTTCTGCGCGGCCGGCGTCGGCGGGGGCTCGCTGCTCTACCAGGGGATGACGCTCCAGCCCTCGGCCGAGGTGTTCGCCGCGACGATGCCCCGCGAGCTGGAGTACGAGGTGCTCGCCCGCGAGCACTACCCGCGGGTCGCCCGGATGCTCCGCCTGGCCACCGCCCCGGACGAGCTGATCGACTCGCCGACGTACCGCGCCCCGCGGGTCTTCCGCGACCGGGCGGAGGCCGCCGGCTACGAGGTCGAGAAGATCCCGATGCCGATCGACTGGGACTACGCGCTGGCCGAGCTGCGCGGCGAGATGACGCCCGCCTACACGAACGGCGACGCCGCGTTCGGCGTGAACAACGGCGGCAAGCACACCGTCGACGTCACCTACCTCGCCGCCGCCGAGGCGACCGGGCGGGTCACGGTCGCCCCGTTGCACCAGGTCACCGACGTCGTCCGCGCGGCCGACGGGCGCTGGGAGACGCACGTCGACCGGATCGACGAGACCGGCACCGTGCTCGAGAAGAAGATCATCACTACCCCGGCGCTGGTGCTCGCGGCGGGCACCCAGAACACCAACCGGCTGCTGCTGCGGGCCCGCGCGCACGACACGGTCCCGGACCTGCCCGACGCGCTCGGCGAGAACTGGGGCACCAACGGCGACCGGATCTGCACCTGGAACTCCCTGGTCGAGGACTTCGGTGCGACCCAGGGCGGCCCGGTGGTGTTCGGGACGAAGGACTGGGCGGACCCGGCCACGGCCAACACCGTCATCCAGGCGTCGCTGCCGCCGCTGCCGCTCGGCCTCGGCCGCACCACGACGATGCTCGTCGGCTACGGCGTCAGCGCCGGCCGCGGCCGGATGGGCTGGGACCCGGTCCGGCAGGAGGGCGTCGTCGACTGGCCGCTCGACGGCGACGCCACCCTGACCGCGCGCATCCACGAGCGGATGGGGCGCATCACCGGGGTGCGGGGCACCTTCCTCGACACCACCTACGCGGTGCCGACCACCTGGCACCCGCTGGGCGGGGCCTGCATCGGCACGGTCTGCGACGTGGCGGGCCGGGTGCGGGGCCAGCGCGGCCTCTACGTGCTCGACGGGTCGCTGATGCCCGGTACGACGGCCGCCTGCAACCCGTCGATGACGATCGCCGCCGTCGTCGAACGGGCCACCGACGACCTGGTCGCCCAGGACGTCGGCACGCTCATCTGACCAGGCGCCGGACGACGGCCAGGTCCTCCAGGGTTGCGACGTGCAGGTTCGCCGGGTCCCCCGGCACCGTCACCACGCGGTGGCCGAGCGCGGCGAGCATCCCGGAGTTCTCCACCGGCCGGGGCGCGTCGGCGTGCGCGGCACGCAGCACGTCCGCGCGGAACGCCTGCGGCGACTGCGTGACCACCGCGTCCTGCTTGGGGAGGGTGTCGACGACGACGCCGTCGCGCACCCGCTGCACCACCTCGAGCAGCGGGACCACCGGCACCGCCCCGTCGGCGCCCGCCCGCACGGCCTCGACCACCTCGGTGAAGATCCGGTCGGCGGCGAGCGGGTGCGCCGGGTCGGCGAGGACCAGGACCCCCGCCTCGGCGGGCACGACGGCCAGCCCGGCCCGCAGGGACTCCGACTGGTGGTCCCCGCCGACGGCGAGCGCGTCGACGGGCTCGCCGTCCCAGCCCACCCCGGACGGCAGCACCAGCGCGACCCGGTCACAGGTGCGCCGGGCGGCGGCGACGGTGTGGTCGACCAGCCGGGACCCGGCCAGCTCGTCGAGCTGCTTCAGCCGGCCGTAACGGAGCCCCCGGCCGCCCGCCAGCACGATCGCCCACACGTGGTCACGCACTCCGGTGATCCTGCCGGGTCCGGCGGGGGAACCGGACACCGCACCCGATAGCCTCGGCCGTCCCCGATCGGGCGACCCGATCGGGCGACGGGAGGGGCGGACGAGGATGGCGGCACCGACGACGTCCCCCACGCCCGCCGCGTCGACCGGCCCGCTCGCCGGGGCCCCCGCCGCGGTCGCGCTGGTCCGGGCCGTCGCCGAGGAGCCGGACGCACCGCGCCTGGTGGCCGTCACCGGCCCCGCCGGTGCGGGCAAGTCGACCGTGCTGCGCGAGCTGGTCCGGGTGTGGACCGAGGCCGGCGCCGGGCAGGACGTGACGGTCGTCGACGACGCCCACGAGCTCGGCGACGACGAGCTCGCCGACCTGCGCGGGCGCGCGGGCCGCCCGGGCGCCCGGCTGGTCGTCGCGTTCCGTCCGTGGCCGCGCGGCCGCGCGCTGGCCCGGCTCGGCGCGACGCTGGCCGCCGCCGCGCCGCCGCTGGTCCTGGGCGCGCTCGACGCCGCCGGGATCGCCGCCCGGGCCGCCCGCGTCGCCGGGGTCCGGATCTCCGACGAGGCCGTCCGGGTCGTCGCCGAGCGCACCGCCGGGGCCCCCGTGCTGGTCGACCGGCTGCTCGCCCACGGACGGGTCGGCGGTCCGGTGCCGCCGCAGCTCGCCGAGCAGATCGGCTACGCCGTCGACGCCGAGGACCCGCGGGTGGTCGAGCTGGTCACCGCGCTCGCGCTCGGCGCCCCCGTCGACGGCGAGGTGCTCGTCCCGCTGCTCGGGATCTCCGACGCGGCCGGCATCGGCGTCGGCGCCGAGGTCGCCGAGCTCGACGAGCTGTCCGGCCGGGCCGTCGCCGCCGGGCTCTGCACCCCCGACGGGCGGGTCGTGCCGCTGGTCGCCGAGGCGATCCGCACCCGGGTCGCGCCGGCCCGGCGGGCCGAGCTGCGCCGCCACCTCGCCGAGATCGAGCTCGACCGTGGCGGGAGCGTGCTCGCCGTCGCCCGCACCCTGCGCGGGTCCGGGGCCACCGGGGAGCGCGCCGCCGCGGTGTTCCGGGCCGCCGCGGCCGAGGCGGGCCGCGCGGAGAGCCCGGATGCGGTCCGGTTCTACGCCGAGGCCGTCGCCGCGGGGACGCCCCCGCTGACCGTCGCCGCGCACCGCGCGCAGGCCCACCTGGTCGCCGGGGACCTCGACGGCGCGCTCGGGCACGCGGACTCGGTGCTGTCCGCGACCGACGCCGTCGAGGCCGAGGACGCCGTCCGCGCCGGGTCGGTCGCGGCCGCCGTCCTCGCCCGGCGGGGGCTGCTGGCACGCAGCGCCGAGCTGTACCGGTGGACCGCGGCGGTGTCCGGGGAGCGCCCGCCCGCGGCGGCCGTGCCCGTGCTGATCGGGACCGGGGCGCTGGAGGAGGCCCGCGCCGTCGTGGGGGTCGACGGCGACGGTTCCGGGTTCGTCGCCGGCCGCGCGCCCACCCTCGTGGACGGCGCCGACGACCTCACCGCCCGCGGCATGCTCGACTCGGTCGAGGGCTCCCCGACCGCCGCGCTGTCCGGCCTGGCCCGCGCCGCCGGTCTGCTGGAGGCCGCGCACGGCGCCGCGCTGCTGCCCGACACCCCGGCCGCGCTGGCCGCGCTGGTGGCCGTGCACACCGGGGAGTTCGACGTCGCCGCGTCCGTGCTGGACCGCGCCCTGCGGACCGGGCTCGGCGGGGCGCCCGCCCGGGCCCGGCACCGGCTGCTGCTCGGCTGGATCGCGCTGCTGCGCGGCGCGACCGGCCCGGCGTCGGAGCGGCTCGCCGCTGTCGACGCGGGCGACGACCCCCTCGAACCGCGTGACGAGTTCCTCGCCGCCGCGCTGCAGGTCGCGATCGCCCGCCGCCAGTCCGACCTCGGGGCCCTGATGCGGTCCTGGACGCGGGCGCGGCAGGCGATCGTCCGGCACCCGGTCGACCTCTACGTGCTGCAGCCGCTCGGGGAGCTGGTGACCGCGGCGTCGCGGCTGCGGGAGGAGAGCTGGGTGGCCCCGCACCTCGCCGAGGCCGACGCGCTGCTCGACCGGCTCGGCCGGCCCGCGCTGTGGGCCGCCCCGCTGCACTGGGCGCGGCTGCAGGCCGCGGTGCTCACCGACGACGTCGAGGCCGCCCGCGCCCGCTCCGACGAGCTGCAGAGCGCCGCCTGCGGCAGCCGCTTCGCCCACGCCATGGCGACGGCGGCCCCGCACTGGGTGGGCGTGCTGGAGGACCGGGTCGACGCGGCCGAGGTCGAGGCCGCCGCCCGCGGGCTGCACGCCGTCGGCCTGTCCTTCGACGGCGGTCGCCTCGCCGGGCAGGCGGCACTGCGGACCGGGGACCGGCGCGCGGTGTCCGCCCTGCTGGCCTGCGCGCGGGCGCTGCAGGCGGCGGGGACGGACCTGCGCCAGGGGACCCTCCCGCCCCTCGCGGAGGAGCTCGGCCCGGTCACGGAGGAGCCCGCCGCCGCGGCCCCGGCGCCCGTCGAGGCCGCCCCGGAACCGTCCGGGTCGGGTCTGCTGTCCGAGCGCGAGCTGGAGGTCGCCGAGCTCGTCGTGCAGGGGCGCACCCAGCGCGAGATCGGTGAGGCGCTGTTCATCTCGGCGAAGACCGTCGAGCACCACGTGGCCCGGATGCGTCAGCGTCTCGGGGTGGGCGGCCGCAGCGAGCTGCTCGACGAGCTCCGCCGGATCCTGGGCGACCGCGGCTGACCCGCCCGGTCAGGGCAGGATCGAGTCGACGTAGCCGCCGTCCACGCGGACCGCGGCCCCGGTCGTGGCGGAGGCCAGCGGCGACGCCAGGTAGGTCACCATGTGGGCGATCTCCTCGGGCTCGATCAGCCGCTGGATCAGCGACTGGGGCCGGTGGGTGCGCATGAACTCGCGCTGCGCCTCGTCCCAGGGCAGGGCCGGGTCCACCAGCTGGTACACGAAGTCCTCGACGCCCGCGGTGTGCGTCGGTCCGGCGATCACCGAGTTGACGGTGACCCCGCTGCCGGCCGCCTCCTTGGCGAACCCGCGGGACAGCGCGAGCAGCGCCGTCTTGGACACGCCGTAGTGGATCATCTCGGCCGGGATGACGACCGCGGAGTCGCTGGCGATGTTCTGGATGCGGCCCCAGCCGCGGTCGCGCATGCCGGGCAGGTAGGTCCGGATGAGGCGGGCCGCGGTCAGGACGTTGACCTCGAAGTAGCGGCGCCAGTCGTCGTCGGTGATGGTGAGGGCTTCCTGGGCACCGAAGATGCCCAGGTTGTTGACCAGGACGTCGACCTCGGGCAGCTCCGTCGCGAGGGTCGCGGTG
The DNA here is from genome assembly GCF_017312155.1 of Pseudonocardia sp. UM4_GMWB1. NCBI lineage: Bacteria > Bacillati > Actinomycetota > Actinomycetes > Pseudonocardiales > Pseudonocardiaceae > Pseudonocardia > Pseudonocardia sp. UM4_GMWB1. The sequence continues at coordinate 645,299 of NZ_QJPN01000001.1, forward strand.
CCCTCGTCGGTGGTGACGTCGGCTGCCACGCCGACGACCTCTCCGCCGGACTCGTCGCGCACCCGGGCGACGGCCGCGTCGACCCGTTCCGCGGTCCGGCCGTTGACCGCGACCCGGGCGCCCGCGCGGGCGAGGTCGACGGCGATGGCGAGTCCGATGCCCTGGGTGGAGCCGGTGACGAGGGCGGTCCGGCCGGTGAGGTCGAGGTGCATGGCTTCTCTCCAGGAGTCGGGGTGGCCGTCTCGTATCGTGGTGTCGGCACGTGCAACAGTCGGCGCACGCTGATAGTTGCACACGCTGGTTATTGCCGACGCCGACAACGTAGCACCGTCACCCGGTCCGAAGGGGAGGCACGCCATGTCGCTCGACGACGACGCGGTCGAGACGCGGGCGCGGGGGTGGCGCACCCTGGCCGCCCTGCACGCCCGGTTGCAGGACGACCTTGAGCGGGCGTTGCAGCGCTCCTACGGGCTGTCGGTGGTGGAGTACACCGTGCTCGACGCGCTGGCCCGCCAGGACGGCTTCCACCTGCGGATGGCCCAACTCTCGTCGGTGGTGGTGCTCAGCCAGTCGGCGACGACCCGGCTGGTCGGCAGGCTGGAGGACCGGGGGCTGCTGCAGCGGTACCTGTGCCCCACCGATCGCCGCGGGGTCTACACCGAGCTCACCGAGCAGGGGCGCCGGCTCCTGGAGAGCGCCCGTCCGGGCCACGACCGGGCGTTGGAACAGGCGCTGGTCGACGCGGCGACACGCCCTGAGCTGGCCCCGCTGGTCGCGGCGTTGCACGCCCTCGACGCGACGACCTGATCCCTCGGCTCTGATCCCTCAGTGGTGCGCGTGCGTGCGGGACGCCTCGGCGAGCAGTCCCTCGCAGGACCGCACCACGATCCGCGCGGCCTCCGCCGACGCCCGCCCGGTCAGCGGGCTCTCCGCCCGCCGCCTCCAGCGGCGCAGCGCCTCGGAGGCGGCGTCGTGGACCTCGCGCGGACCCGCGGCACCGTCGAGCCCGAGCCGGGCCGCCGCCGATCCGCCCTCACCGCCGAGCAGCCGTTCGGCGTCGGCGAGTGCCTCGGGCGGGAACACGATCTTGCCGGCGCGCAGGTCGGCCAGCGCCCGTAGCTCGACGAACTCGTGCGCCCCGGCCAGGATCCGCTCCACCTCGGCACGCAGCGCGGCCGTCGCCGGGCGGGGCTCGCGGGTCAGCACAAGGTCGACGGCGAGCAGCGCGGAGCGGGCTTTGAGCAGGTCGCGGCGCTCGGAGAACTGGGTGTCGAGCACCGAGCGCAGCTCGTCGAGACCGGAGCGGCGCACCAGGTCGTCGGCCAGCGCGGTCGGGTCTTTCACGCCCTGCCGGATCAGCGTCGTCCCGAGCCGGACCCCGAAGAGGCCGAACCGCTCCAGCAGCGCGATCCGGGTGGCGGAGTCGGGCCGGTCGAGCTCGGTGCGCCCGAAGCGGTCGGCCGAGAGCAGCAGCGCCTCGACGTCGCCCCGCGGGAGCGCGGCCAGCTCGGTGAGCGCGACGTACTCGTCCTGCCGCATGGTGCGGGCGGTCTCGGCGAGCAGCCCGGCGACGGCGACGACGGTCTGGCACAGCCCCCGCAGCTTGTCGTCGCCGCGGTAGCGCCGTGCGATCCGTCGCGCGGAGATCAGCGCGTCGAGCCGGCCGACGCCGATCTCGTCGGCGCGGGACAGCACCGCGATGGTGTTCACGGGGGTCGCGCGGGCGACGCCGCGGTCGTGGAAGGCCTCCAGGAACCGCACGTCACCGGCGTGCAGGTGACGCATCAGGTAGACGACGGCGTCGGCGGGCGACGGCGTGTCCTCCGGCGTCAGGAACTCCCCGGCCCGGCCGGCCGCGTCGGCGGTCAGGGACCCGATGCCGGGGGTGTCGATGAGGTTGGTGCGCCGCAGGTGCTGCGACGGCCAGTCGACGTGCAGCCGGTCGACGTCCTTCACCCGGGCGTCCTGCAGGTCGATCTGCAGCGCGCCGTCGCGCCGGGCCAGGGTGAGGGGGCGGTCCGCGCCGGAGCGCAGGTACATCCGTACGCCCGGGGCGGGCGCGTCGGCGTACCAGGTGACGATGCGGGTGCACTCGCCCGCGTCGGTGGGGGCGATCCGTTCGCCGACCAGGGCGTTGAGCAGTGTGGACTTGCCGGCCTTGACCTTGCCGGCGATCGCGACGCGCAGCGGCTCGTCGAACCGGTCGAGGTGGTGGCGCAGCCAGCCCGCCGCCTGCGGCGAGTCGCCGTAGACGTCGAGCGTGCGGCGCAGCAGCGCCCGGGTCTGCTCGGTCAGTGCGCTCACGCGGACCCCCCGGTGCCCACGGCGGCGGCCAGCGCCCTGGCCCGCTCGGCGAGGCCGGTGACCCGCTCCAGCTCGGCTTCCAGGTCTGCGACACGCTGCTGCCGCTCGGCGTCGTCCTTCAGGGCGGTCTGCGCAGCTGCCACGGACTCCTTCAGTGCCTCGGACAGCTCGTCGGCGATGGTGGTGAAGTGGTCGCGAAGGTCGCGCTGGATGCGCCGCAGGTTGTCGCGGGAGTCCTTGCCGACCTGGAAGGTGACCTCGTCGATGTGGCGGCGCACCGCGTTCTTCGACTCGGCCTGGCGCCGTTGCTTCATGCGCTTCTTCTCGTCGCGCACGGTCTTGGCGCCGAACAGCAGACCGGCGCCGACCGAGACCGGGTTGAGGAGGAAGAAGCCGGCGAAGGTGGAGGCCAGACCGAACATGAGCAGACCGCCGTACCCGCCGCGGGCGCCGACGAACAGCTTCTGCCCGATGCCGAACTTCTCGTCCGCGGGCATCTCCAGCGGGTCGACCAGGCCGGCCACCGAGCCGCCCGCGACCCGCAGCTCGGGCAGGGTCACGTCGACGGCCTCGGCGAAGTGCTCGGCGACCTGCTCGGCCAGCCAGCGGGCCCGCTCGGTCGTCCAGACGAAGTTCTGCGCGACGGCGTGGGCCACCTGCTTGTGGAACCACTCGGCGAACTGTTCCCAGATGTCGGCCGGGTCGGCGTCCTCGAGCAGCTGCTCGGCGTCGCGGGAGACCGCGCGCAGCCGGTCGCGCAGGTCGTACTCGATGTCGGCGATCAGGTCGGCGACGCCGTCGGTGAGCGTGGTCTGCCAGCGGGCGGACCGCTGGCGCAGGCCGTCGACGCGCGACCGGGCGGCCTCCAGCTCGCGGGCGAGCTGACCGGCCTTCTCCGGGTCGTTCTGCGACATCAGCTCGGCCCGCATCGTGGCCTCGAGGGCCTGGCAGGTGACGAGCACGTCCTGGCTGGTGGAGCGGCGGTCCAGGTCGTCGGCGGCGCCGACGACGCGGCGCAGCAGGAAGCTGGTGAGCGCCTGGAAGCCGGACTCGGCGATGAGGTCGAGGTCCTGGGTGCGGGCCGCGTGCAGCCGCAGCGCGGAGGAGACCGGCAGCAGCTCGGCGTCGATCCGGGCGGTGCGCAGGTGGCCCTGGTCGAGGTCGACGATGCGGCGCCAGTGCGGGTACAGGTCGGTCTTGGTGACGATGCAGGCGACGTTCGGGCAGAGCTTGCGGGCGGCCTGCAGGAACTCCAGCTCGGGGGCGGTGTACTCCTGGCTGGCGTCGGAGACCAGCAGGACCGCGTCCGCGGTGGGCAGGGCCGACATCGTCGCGGCGCCGTGCGCGGACCCGAGGCCGCCGACGCCGGGGGTGTCGACGAGCGCCAGCCCGCTCTGCAGGAGCTTGCGGGGCAGCGTGACCTCGGCGCGGGTGAGGTGGGCCCGGTTGCCCGGGTTGCCGGCCTCGGAGACGTGCTCGGCGAGCTGGTCGAGCCCGACGACGGTCCGCTCGGCCTGCTCGGTCGGCGCGCCCCCGGGGTCGGGTGCCTCGCGCACCAGGGTCACCGAGGTCTCCTCGCCGTAGCGCACGAGCGTCGGCACGGCGGTGGCGATGTCGTCGTCGACGGGGCACACGGTGGCGTTGACCAGCGCGTTGACCAGCTGGCTCTTGCCCTGCTTGAACTCGCCGACGACCAGCACCCGCACGACCGGGTCGGTCAGCCGCGCCTTCGCCTGCTGTAGCCGAGGGGCCAGGTCGGGGCGGTCGTAGGCGGTGACCGCCTTGAGGGCCAGGTCGACGAGCGCGACCGCCTCCGGCACCGCCACGACCGCTTCCCCCCGTCGCTCCGCGGATGGTGCCCCACACCACCCGTCACGTTCCCGTCATGGATACACGAACGACGACGGCCCCGGTCACCCACGGGTGGGTGGCCGGGGCCGGCCGGTCCGGGCGGAGGAACCGTACTGATCCGCCCGGAGCAGCGCTACCGGATCAGAGGGCCACGTCGGCGCTGACGTCGTTGTGCGACAGGACGTCGGTGTGGCTGTGGTCGTCGACGTGCGACTCGGTGTACTCGCTGTTGTCCGTGTTGTACGAGTCGTCGATGTCGACCGAGGAGTGCGACTCGTTGTGGGTCTTGTTGAACGAGTCGGTCGCGTCGTTCGAACCGGTGGCCTCGTCGCCCAGGGAGACCGCCCCGCCCTTGTCGGCGGAGATGTCGCCGGTGTTGTAGGCCGAGCCGGAGCCGAACGAGGTGGTGTTGTCGTCACCGGAGACGACCTGGTTGTCGTCGCCGACCACGTTGTGGTCGCCGGTGGTGACCGGGGCGTTGTTGTCGCCGCCGACGGCCACGGCGCCGTCACCGGAGGCGACGGTGGTCGTGGTGTCGATGGTCTGGTCGAAGTCGCCGCCACCGGTGTCGATGTTCTGGTTCACCGAGTTGTCGATGATGGTGTCGCGGTCGTCGATGTTGGTGGTGTAGTGGTTGTTGGTCACGTACTTGTCGATGTACTTGACCGGGTCCTCGCCGTGGTGGACGGGCGGCGGGGGCGGGGTGTGGTGGCCGTGACCGCCGTGGCCGCCGCCGGTGTTGTAGTCACGGTCGAAGGACACGTCGTCGTTGTCCTGGGCCAGGACGAGCGCGTCCCGGACGTCGTCGGCGGAGACCTCGGACAGGCCGCACTGGGCGAGCATGCCGTGCGGGTCCTCCTTGAACTCGGCCAGGGCCTTCGGGTCCTTGAGCAGGTCCAGGATGAACTGGATCAGCGACTTCTCGACGGACATGACGTTCTCCTCATGGGGTGCCGCCGGGCTCGGGCGCGCGGCGGAGGGTTCGGGTGGTGCGGGGGTGGTGACCGGGCCGGGGTCGGGGGCGGCCCGGCCCGGTCACCGGGCGGTGCGGTGGGTCAGCCGACGGACAGGTCGACGTCGTTGTGCGAGGCGATGTCGGTGTGGCTGTGGTCGTCCACCGACGTGTGGGTCTCGGTGCTGGAGTCGGTGTTGTACGAGTCGTCGATGTCGACGGAGGAGTGCGACTCGTTGTGGGTCGTGTTGAAGGACCCGTCGGCGTCGTGCGAGCCGGTCGCGTCGCCGCCCAGGGAGACCGCGCCACCCTTGCTCGCGGAGATGTCGCCGGTCTTGTAGGCGGAGCCCTCGCCGAAGGCGGTGGTGTTGCCGTTGCCGGCCACGACCTGGTTGTCCTCGCCCACCACGTTGCCGTTGCCGGTGGTGACCGGGGCGTTGTTGTCGCCGCCGACGGCCACCGCGCCGTCACCGGAGGCGGTGGTCGACCGGATGTCGATGTCCTGGTCGAAGTCGCCACCGTGGGTGTCGACGTTCTGGTTCACCGAGTTGTCGACGACGACGTCGCGGTCGTCGATGTTCTCGGTGTGCCACACGTCCTTGACGTGGACGTTCTCGTGGGAGGCGGCGGCCTTGTGGCCGTGGTCGCCGTGGTCGCCCTTGCCCTCGTTCCAGCCCCAGCCGCCCTTGCCCGAGTCCCAGCCGAAGCCGGTGTCGTAGTGGCGGTCGAAGGACACGGTGTCGTTGTCCTGGGCGATGACGATCGCGTCGCGGATGTCCTCCGGCGACAGCTCCGACAGGCCGTAGTAGTGCAGGACCGCGTTCGGGTCCTTCTGGAACCAGTCCTGGACCTTGATGCTCTCGGAGCTGTTGCCGAGCAGCAGCTTGATGAACTCGACGAGGGAGAGGTGCTGCGCCATGACGGCCTCCGGTGACTCGGGGGTGACCGGTCCGTCGGCGACGACCGGTGATGACGAGAAAGCTAGGGGTGCCGCCGGATCCGGCCATCGGGGATCGCTCCGGGTCCGTGGGGGGGCCGTTAGGGGATCGGTCCCCAACCTCGAACTGCTGCGCCGCACGGGCTAACACCGGGGCGGCCCCCGTCGATGGGTTTCGGAGAGGACCACGCCGGCGTGCCGGTTCGACGAGGGGGGAGCAGTGATGTCGTACCTGCTCGGGATCGACCTGGGGGCGACCTCGGTGACCGCGGCCGTGCTGCGCACGGGCGGTGCCGCGGAGCCCGTGCGGCTGGGGGGCCGCGACGGGAGCGACGTGCTCCCGGCGGTGCTCGTCGCGACGCCCGGGGGTGACCTGCTGTGCGGTGAGCCCGCCCGTCGCCGGGCCCCGGCCGAGCCGGACCGCGTCGCACGCGGCTTCCTCGACCGGGTCGGGGACCCGACCCCGCTGTCGCTGGGCGGCTACGCCTACGCGGCCGAGGACCTGTGCGCCCGGCTGGTGCGTGTCCTGGTCGACGAGGTGTCCACCCGGCACGGCGGCCCGCCGTCGCGGATCGGGGTCACCTGCCCGGTGGGCTGGGGCCGCCACAAGCGCGACCTGCTGGCCGCCGCACTGCGTCGCCGCGGGCTGACCGTCTCCCTGGTGACCGCGCCGCAGGCCGTCGCGCTCGCCCACCGCGCCGTCGTGCCGGCCGGGGGGCCGCTCGCCGTCGTCGACCTGGGGGGCAACGGGACCACCGCGACCGTACTGGCCGCGGCCGCACCCGGGGTGCTGCCCGACGCCGTCGGCCGCACGCTGAGCTGCCGGACCGGTGGCGCCGACGTCGACGACGCGGTGTTCGCCTTCGTCCGGTCCTCCTCCCCGGCCACGGCCGCCGCGTTCGACGCGCTCGACCCCGACGACCCGCGGACCGTCGCCGCTCTGACCGCCCTGCGGGACGAGTGCCGCGCCGCCAAGCAGCTGCTGTCCCGGGACACCGTCGCGACCGTCCGGGTGGAGATGCCCGGCCTGCTGACCGCGGTGAGGATCCACCGCTCCGACCTCGACGAGCTCACCCGCCCGCTGCTCGAGCCGGTCGCCGACCTGGTGCAGGACGTCGTCGCCGCCGCCCCCGACGCCGAGGTGCTGCTCGCCGGCGGTGCCGCGCGGATGCCGGTCGTGGTGCAGGCGGTCTCGGCGGCACTGGGCCGCCCGGTCGCCGTCGTCGCGGACCCGGTGGCCGACGCCGCCCGCGGTGCCGCACTGGCCGTCGCACCGGGGGCCGGGACCTCCTGGCCCGGTGTGCGGATGGCACCGCTGACCGGTGTCCCCGCGCCCCGCGAGCCCGTCGACCCGGCCGGGCGCAGCCCGTGGGGTCGGCCCGGGCCGGAGGCCACCGAGCGCACCGACCGCACCGGCACGACCGACCGCAACGCGCCGGCGTGGCCGACCCGCGGCGAGCGGGAGCGGACCCCGCGGACCGAGCAGCCGGCCGCCACGGCCGTCGCGCTGCTCGACCCGGAGCCGCAGACCGGCCCGCTGACCGCGGTCCCCCGCCCCCGTACGGCGCCGCCCCCCGCCCCCGCACGGACCTCGGTCCTCGGGGCCGGACAGCTGCCCGCGCCGTCCGCCGTCCGCCCGGAGCGGCCCGCCCCGGACACCCTGGTCACCCGGGACGCCCCGGCCACCGCCCGTCGCGCCACGATCACCCGGCAGCGCCTGGTGGTCGGTGCCGGTGGTCTCGCCGGTGCCGCCGCCATCGCGGGTGCGCTGCTGTTCTGGCCCACGACGAGCCCCGGGATCGGTGAGCTGAGCGCGGCCCCCGTGCTGAGCTCACCGGCCGTCGCGCCGGCCCCGGTCGCCCCGGGCGCCGCCCCGGCCGCCGGCGTCGCCGCCGGTCCGGCCGCGGGCGCCCCCGTGGGCGGGAGGCACGCCGCCGCCGGTGGCGCCGGTGCCTCGGGTGGCGCGGCCACCGGGGGTACGGCGGCCCGCCCCGCCGCCGGTGCCGCCGCTCCGGTCGCGGCCGTCCCCCCGGCTCCCGCTCCGGTGGCTCCGGTTCCGGCGCCGACGACCCCGGTGAAGCCGACCACCCCGGCGCCGACGACCCCGGCGAAGGAGGGCTCGACCAGCACCCCGCCGGTCACGACGCCTCCGGTCACCACCCCGCCCGCCACCGACCCGACCACCCCGGTCCCGGACCCGACGACCACGGCCCCCGCGCCGACGTCGACCACCCCGGCCGCGGGTGCGGCTGCGTGATCATCCTGTCGGACAGGGAATCCACCGCCGATCACCCTCTGCGCTGCGACGACAGCGCCGAGTGACCCCCACCCCGTCCCGCCCGGACCCCGGGGCGGGATGATTCGGACCGCCGGGCCGGCGTGGACACGGGAGCCCCCACGCCGGCTCGGCCCCATGCACCTTGCGATACGGCCGTGCCCGAAGGTGTGACCACCACCGCGTCGCGTCGCCCCTGTCCACCCCCTCCGACGTGGTAAAACACTGGTCGTCCCGGTTCGGGCACGGTGTGAGAGGGGCGCGTGGTGACGCGGTTGGCGGGGGCGGTCATCGGCATGGCGGCGGGTGCATTGGTGCTCGCATATGTCGTGGTGGGCTGGCCCATCCTGGTGGTCGGAGGGCCGCTGCTGGTGGGGGTGGCCCTCACGGTCGGCATCCTTGCCCTCACCGAGCGCCCGCGGGCCCTGCTGGCGCAGCGCCGTGCGACCCAGGGCGGCACGTCCCCCTGGCAGGCCGCCGCCGGTACACGTGACGAGCAGCCCGGCAGCGGGCTGATGAGCGGCTTCTTCGAGATGCCTGCGGCGCTGCCCGAGCAGCGGCCCGCTCCGTCGGACGCCCGCCCGGCCGGCACCCGATAGCGGTACGTCACAATCGGCCGGTGTCGATCACCCCGCATGCCGCCCGTGCCCTGACCCGGGCCCGCCTGTGCTGATCGGCATGCTCTTCGCGGTGTTCGCGATGCTCTGCAGCACCGTCGCCGCCATCCTCCAGGCCGACGCGGCCGACCAGGGCGGGCGCACCAGCGCCGTCCTGGCCCGCCCCCGGTTCCTCGGCGGGATCGCGATGGACATCGTCACCTGGCTCTGCATGGTCGTCGCGCTGCAGTTCATCCCCATCTTCGCGGTGCAGGCGACGCTCGCCGGGGCCATCGCGATGACCGCCCTGTACGCCCGCTACTTCCGCGGCGAGTGGCTGCGGCCGGTGCACCGGCTCGCCATCGGCGCCAGCATGCTCGGGCTCGCGTTCGTCGCCGGCAGCGCGGGGACCGAGCGCAAGCAGGCCCTGACCGGCCACGGCACGACCGTCGCCGTCCTGATCGCGGCGCTCGTCGCGATCATGGGGGTGACGCTGGCGATCGCGAACTCGACCAAGCCGTGGCCGTCGGCGGTGCTCGCCGGGCTCGGGCTGGGCGGCGGCTCGGTCTGCATCCGCGCGATGCACGTCTCCGACGGTGTGGACCTGGGGAGCCTGCTGCGCGAGCCGCTCGTGTACATCCTGGTCGGGATGGCCCTGACCGGCCTGTACAACTACGCCCGCGCGCTGCAGCTCGGCGACGTCTCCACGGTCACCGCGCTGTACATGGTCACCCAGGTTGTCGTGCCCGGTCTGGTCGGCATCACCCTGCTCGACGACACCGTCCGCCCCGGTCTGTGGTGGCTGCTGCTGCTCGGGCTGGCACTCGTCGTGTACGGCACCTCGATCCTGGCGCGGCGCCGTCCGGAGAAGCGGACTCCCCCGCGAGTGGCCTAGTTTCGGGCCATGCCCTCCTTCGAGCGCCCCGGTGTGACCCTGCACTACGAGGAGCACGGCACGGGGTTCCCGGTCCTGCTGCTGGCGCCGGGCGGCATGAACTCGACGATCGCGGCCTGGGGCAACGCCCCCTGGGACCCGGTCACCCACCTCGCGCAGCGGTACCGCGTCATCGCGATGGACCAGCGCAACGCCGGGTCCTCGGTCGCCGAGGTCCACGGCAGCGACGGCTGGGACACCTACACCGCCGACCAGCTCGCCCTGCTCGACCACCTCGGCGTCGACGAGTGCGCGGTGCTCGGTATGTGCATCGGGGGTGCCTTCATCGCGAACCTGCTGGTCACCGCGCCGCAACGCGTCCGGGCCGCGGTCGCGCTGCAGCCCATCGGCCGCGCCGACAACCAGCACCTGTTCGAGGGGAAGTTCGACGAGTGGCGCGCCGGGATCGAGGCCGACCACCCCGGGGTCCCCGACGACGACTGGGCCGCGTTCCGCACGAACATGTGGGGCGGCGGCGGGATGCTGTACTCCGTCCCCGACGAGGCGCTCGCCCACATCGCGACGCCGTGGCTGGTGCTGATGGGGATCGACGACTTCCACCCGGAGCCCGTGTCGCGCCGTCTCGCCGGGCTCGCGCCGGGCGCGGAGCTGGTCGAGCAGTGGAAGGTCGAGCCGCACGTCGCCGACGGCCGCGCCGCCGTCGACCGGTTCCTCGCGGCCCACCTGGTCTGATTCCTCCACGACGGGCAGCGCCCGCCGCGGGCACCATGGCCCCATGCCGAGCTGGGACGACGTGGTGCGGATCGGGTCCGGGCTGCCGGAGGTCGAGGAGTCGACCTGGTACCGGACGCCGTCGTTGAAGGTCCGTGGCACGGGCTTCGCCCGGCTGCGCACCGAGGCCGAGGGCGGGCTGGTGCTGATGTGCTCGCTCGAGGAGAAGGAGGCGCTGCTCGCGTCGGGCGACCCGGCGTACTTCACGACCCCGCACTACGACGGCCACGGCTCGATCCTCGTCGACCTCGACCGGGTCGACGCGGGGCAGCTCGCTGAGCTCGTCGAGGAGGCGTGGCGGCGGAAGGCCCCGCCGTCGGTCGTGCGCCGGCGTGACGGCTGAGCCACCATCGTCGTCGTGCGCTATGTGGTGATCGGGGCAGGGGCCGTCGGCGGGACGATCGCGGCGCGACTCCACGCGGCCGGGCGGGAGGTCGTGGTCGTCGCCCGGGGCGCGCACCTCGACGCGATCCGCGAGCGCGGGCTGCGCCTCGACACCCCGGACGGGTCGACCACCCATCCGGTGGAGGCCGTGGGCACGGTCGGCGAGGCCCGGCCCACCCCCGACGATGTCGCGATCCTCGCCGTGAAGTCGCAGGACACCCCGCCGCCACTGGCCGCGCTGCTCGAGGCGGCCCCCGGCATCACCGTGGTGTGCGCGCAGAACGGCGTCGCCAACGAGCGGCTCGCCGCCCGCCGCACGGACCGGGTGCAGGCGATGCTGGTGATCCTGCCCGCCGAGCACTACGAGCCGGGGGTGGTCGTCGCGTCGTCGTCGCCGGTCCCCGGCGTGCTCGACGTCGGCCGGTTCCCCTCCGGTGTCGACGCCACCACGGAGGCGATCGTCGCCGACCTCACCGCGGCCGGGTTCTCCTCCCACGCCGACCCGGACGTGATGGCCGCGAAGTACGGCAAGCTGCTCACTAACCTGGCCAACGCCGTCGACGCGGTCTGCGGGCTCGACGACCCCGACGCGCCCCGCCTCGTCGAGGCCGTGACCGCGGAGGGCCGCGCCGTCCTGGACGCGGCCGGGATCACCGCCCGGACCGGCGACGACGACCGCGTCCGCCGGGAGGGCACCATCACCGAGCGGCCGGTCGCAGGGGCGACGCGACGGGGCTCGTCGTCGTGGCAGAGCCTGCAGCGCGGGACCGGCTCCATCGAGGCCCGCTACCTCAACGGCGAGATCGTGGCCCTGGGCGCGGCGCACCGGATCGCGACCCCGGTCAACACCGAGCTGATGCGGGTGGCCGAGGAGATGGCCGCGGCCGGGGAGCAGCCGGCGTCGCGGTCCGGTGCGGACCTGCTGTGACGGCCTATCCGCTCGACGTGGCGCGCCCGGCGTTCCTCGCCGCGCTCGACGGGCTGTCCGCGTTGCTCGACCACGTCGACGACACCGACCTGCACGCCCGCAGCCGCTGTCACGGCTGGCTCGCCGCGGACGTCCTCGCGCACCTGCACCTGGGCCTGGTCGAGATGCTCGCCGGGTTCCCCGCCCGCACCGACCGGCCCGCCGACGCCGACCTCGCGACCTACTGGACCGCGTTTCCCGGGCCCGAGCTGCCGGGCTGGGCGCACGAGCGCTTCGCCCGCGCCGTCGCCGCGGCCTACGCCCGCCCGACCGGGCAGATCGTCCACGTCGCGATGACGCTGCGCGGCCTGCGCCGGCTCGTCGCGGACCTGGACGGGCCGTACCGGCTGGAGTTCCAGGGGCACGTCCTCGACGTCGGGGACTTCGTCGGCACCTGGGTCGTCGAGGTCGTGGTGCACCACCTGGACATGACCGTCGCGTTGCCGGACGCGCCGGCCCCGCCCGCGTCGGGGCTCGCGGTGGTGCGGGAGACGGTGACCCGGCTGGCCGGTCCCGACGTCGTCGCGGGGTGGGGGGACGACACCGCCCTCGCACTCGCCGCCACCGGGCGGGAGCCGGGGATGACGCCCGTCCTGGGTTAGTAGGTGATGCTGACGGGCCCGTCCTCCAGCTGTGCGCGGGAGAACGGCACGCGGCCATGTCCCCCACGTCCCCGCGACGGCGGGCCCCCGGTGCGCCCACGACGCCCTCCTGTCGGGCCGGTGGGCTGCTCCGTTTCGCTCCGTCATCACAAGAGATGAAGTGCGCCGTTCGGACCAAGATCATTGATAACGACAGGGTGTCGCGTGCGATGAGCAGGCAACACGGTCGGACGGATCCGGCCGCCGTCGTCGGGGAGGGTCGTCATGGTGGAGCGGTGCCGGTGCGGGGCGGAGCTGCTGGGCTCGCTGCACTTCTGCGTGGGGTGCGGACGGCCGCGGGTGCAGGCGCTCGTCCCCCGGCCGCGGACCGGGGCGGTGCCGGTCGGCGCCGGGGCCCGGGCGCCACAGGGACGGACCGCCGGGCAGCACCCGTCGGCGGCGCAGTACCGCCCCGCCGACCGGTACCGCCCCGCCGCGCCGGCGTCGGCCCCGTCGGCCTGGGCCGGCCCGCAGTCGACCGGCTACGCGCCGGGCTGGGGCGCCCCGGCCGGGTGGGGTCCGGCGGCGCCCGCCCCGTCGCGGACGCCGTGGGTCGTCGCCTCGCTGGTGCTGGTGACGCTGCTGCTGGCGGGGGCGGCGCTGCTCGTCCTGCGCCCCGACCTGCTCCCCGGCACCGCGCCCACCGTGACCCCGGCGGCCGCCCCGGTGCCGGTGGTGGTCGCCCCGGCCGCGGCACCGGTCGTGATCCCGCCGACCACCTACGTGCCGGGCTACAGCCCGTCGCCGACGACGTCGCTCACCGAGCAGGCCGCCGCCGACAGCCCGCGCGTCGCCGCGACGGCCGGCTACTGGGTCCCGCAGCTGTCCTCCAAGCGCGCCGGCACCAGCGACGGCGGCATCACCTACGACGAGCAGGGCATCCTCGACCACTACCGCGGCCTCGCCGCGCAGTACCCGGGCGCCGCGCTGGTCTGGTCCGGCGACTGGCCGGTCTTCCGCAACAGCGACTACTGGGTCGTGGTCGTCGCCCAGCCCTTCACCACCGCGGCCGGCGCGAACGCCTGGTGCGACGCCCAGGGCTTCGGCTCCGACGACTGCTTCGCCAAGAAGATCTCCTGGAGCGACGGCCCCCAGGGATCGACGGTGCACCGGTGAACGCGCCGTACGCGCCGCGTCAGCGGACGCCGCTGCCGGACGGGCCTGTCCTGTTGCCGTGGCGGGCGTGGGCGCTGCCCGTCGTCGGACGTCCGTGACCGGAATCCACTCGGCCCCGCCCGCGTCCGCGCCTACCGTCGACCCATGACCTCCGACGCGCACGGCACCGAGATCCGTACCCTCGCCGAGCTGCAGGGGATCACCGGGCAGCCCATCGCGCCCGCGCTGGCGAAGGAACGCGACCACCTCGTGGACGTGCACCGCGCCTGGCTGGCGGCGTCCCGGTTCCTGCTGCTGGCGACGTCGGGCCGCGACGGCACCTGCGACGTCTCGCCGAAGGGTGACCCGGCCGGTTTCGTGCACGTCGTCGACAACCGCACGGTCGCGATTCCCGAGCGTCCCGGCAACGGCCGCGTCGACGGCTGGCGCAACGTCCTGGAGAATCCGCACGTCGGCGTGATCCTCCTGGTGCCGGGCCGCAACGACACGCTGCGCATCAACGGCCGGGCCCGGCTCGTCCGGGACGCGCCGTACTTCGACGAGCTCGCTGTGAAGGGCCGCCGGCCGCTGCTCGCCTGCGAGGTCGCGATCGACCAGATCTACTTCCACTGTCCCAAGGCGTTCCTGCGCTCCGAGCTGTGGGTGACGACGAGCTGGCCCGAGCCGGACGCGCTGCCCTCCACCGCGCAGCTCGCCAAGCGGCTCGCCCGTCCCGACGAGCCACTGGAGAAGATCGAGGAGTACTACGGTGCCGGCTACGCGGCCCGGCTCTACTGAGGGTCGCGCAGGTTACATCGAAACCGCAGGTCAGACCCTGCACAATGGGGAGACGTGACACCCCCCGTACCGCCGCTGCGGCGGTCCCTGCGCGCCCTGCTGTCCGCCGTCCTCACCGCGCTCGCGATCCCGGTCGTGCTCGCGGCGGGTGCTGCGCTGCCACCTGCCGCGGTGGTCGTGGGGATCGTGCTGGCGGTGGTCGTCGCCGGGGTGGCCCGCACGCTGTCCTGGGTGGCCGGGGAGCCGATCGGCGAGCGGGCGACGGCGCTGGCCGTGGCCAGCGGCCTCGGCGCGGGGACCGCGGCGATCGCGCTGGGCGTGGTCGCGGTGTTCGCCGGCCCCGCTGTGTTGGTGCTCGTCCCGTTGCTCACCGGGGCCGGGGTCGCGACCTGGTGGGTCGCCCGCCGGGACGTACCGCCCGCGCTCTGACTCCATGATCACCGGTTGTGGAGTCCGGAGTGCACTCCACGGCCCCCGCGCTCCACAAACGGTGATCATGAGGCCGCACGGCGACTGCCACACGCCACCGGTCACGGACCGTCGTCGCACGGAATGGCACGAGAGACTGTTCCCCGGAGACGACGAAGGCCCAGGCTCGGCGGGAAACCTGCCGCTGACCTGGGCCTTCGTGTTCTGAGCGGATGACGGGAATCGAACCCGCGTATTCAGCTTGGGAAGCTGATGTTCTACCATTGAACTACATCCGCATGGCGTGAGATCACCCTAGCACCACGATCCGCGTACCTGTCACGGACCTCCCCTGCCCGGTCGTCGCACGATCCGACCACCGGGCGCGCGTGTCTCGACCCGGCCGCCCGGTCCGCGCACACTCGTCACCGTCGGTCAGACCTCGGCCGGAAGGCGACTGCGATGACGGTGTTCGACCCGACGTCGGGCGACGTGTCCGGGTTCCCCCCGGACCACGAGCACGACGTCCTGCTCATCGCCGGCAGCCGTCCCGAGGTCGCCCGGCTCGCCCCGGTCGCCGGGGCCGTCGCGGCGGCGGACCGCATCCGTGGGATCACCGTCGCCACCGGGCCGGACCCGATGTCCGTCCACGAGGCGTTCGAGGCACTCGGTGTCCCCACCGACATCACGATCCTGCTGCCGCTGGAGACCGGGCCCGGCATGGCCGACGTCGCCGCGGCGCTGTTCACCCGGCTCGACCAGCTGCTCGTCGACCAGGACCCGTCCGCGGTGCTGGTGCACGGTGGTGGGCTGGCGGCCGAGGTCGCGGCGACGGTCGCGTTCTGGCGGCGGATCCCGATCGTGCACATGCAGGCCGGCATGGGTACCGACGACCTGTTGTGCCCGTTCCCGCAGGAGGCGCACCGGCGGGTCATCGGCCAGCTCGCGTCGCTGTTCCTCACCACCAGCGGCTCCGCGCTGGGCAGCCCGCTCGGCCCGAACGTGCTGACGATCGGCGACACGATCAACTCGCTGCCCGGCCCCCGGCACCAGGGCTGTGTCGACGCGCTGGAGCGGATGCACGACCAGCACCGCAGGCTGATCGTCGTCGACCTGGCGAGGGCCTCGTCGTCGCCGGTCCTGCGTGGGATCGCGGACCTGCTGGAGCGGTACCCGCGGATCGAGATCGTGCTGTTCGGCGCGCTCGCCGCGGGGGAGGCGGCGCAGTCGCTCGGGACCCACCCGCGGGTGACGGTCGTGGCCGAGCCGGCGCTGCCCGACCAGCTGGCCGTGCTCACCGCGGCGACCGTCCTGGTGAGCGACGACCACGAGCTCGTGGTCGACGCACCGGGTCTCGGTACCCTCGCGGTCCTGGTCGACGGGCCGAACGTGCCGCAGCCCGGCGACTCGATCCGCAGCATCGCCGCGCACGACGCGGCCGCCGCCGTGGCGCAGGTGCTCGACGGCGACCACGGGCGCCGCGCCGCCGCGTCGGACGGGTTCGAGGCCGCCCGCGCAGAGCAGGCCGTCGCCTGGATGTTCGGGCTGACCCGCTCGCCGCAGCTGCCCGACGACCTCGTCGGCGGCGGCCGGCACAGCCCCGGTGAGGTGGAGTCGGACTCCGAGGAGTCCTCCGAGGCGTGACCGGGGGCCCTGGATAGGGTGTCGGCGTGCTGCTCTCCGACGGTGACCTGCGCAAGGACATCGAGTCCGGCCGGCTCGTGCTCGACCCGTGGGACGTCGAGATGCTCCAGCCGTCCAGTGTCGACGTCCGGCTGGACCGGTACTTCCGCGTCTTCCAGAACTCGCGCTACACCCACATCGACCCCGCCCAGCAGCAGGACGAGCTGACGACCCCGGTGGAGACACCGGACGGCGAGTCGTTCGTGCTGCACCCCGGCGAGTTCGTGCTGGGCTCCACGTTCGAGCGGGTCGGGCTGCCCGACGACCTGGCCGGACGCCTGGAGGGCAAGAGCTCGCTCGGCCGTCTGGGTCTGCTGACCCACTCCACCGCCGGGTTCATCGATCCGGGCTTCACCGGCCACATCACCCTCGAGCTGTCCAACGTGGCGAACCTGCCGATCACGCTGTGGCCGGGGATGAAGATCGGGCAGCTGTGCCTCTTCCGGCTGTCCAGTCCGGCCGAACGGCCCTACGGCACCGAGGGCGTCGGGTCGCGCTACCAGGGGCAGCGGGGCCCGACGCCGTCGCGCGCGTTCCGCAACTTCCACCGCACCGACACCCGGCGGGCCTGAGCTCGTCGTCGCCGTCGGGGGTGACGGCGTCGCTACGCTGGGCGGTGATGGACGCCGACCGCAGCTCCCCGGACCCGTGGGCCACCGGCCGCCGTCGGAGTGGCCGCCCCGACCGCGGCGTCCGCCGCGCCACCCCACCCCGGTACGACGACGCCGCTCCCGACCCGACCGGGCGTGGCGTCCCCACCCCCGGCACACCCGCGCCCGGCGCCGCCGGCGAGACCGCGGCCGGTGAGGGCGCGGGCCGTTCCGAGCCCGCCACCCCGCCGGACCCCGGTACCGAGCTCGTCGTGTCCCCCGTGGCCCCCCCGGAACCCGACCCCGGCTCACGCGCCCTCACCCGCCGGCCCGCACCCGACCCCGCGGACCCGCCACAGGCGGACCGCGGGACGGCGGAACGGGACCCCTGGGCCCCGTGGCGCCGCCTGCGCCCCCGCACCGTCCGCGGTGCCACCGCGCTCGGTCTCGCGGGTGCCGCGATCCTGCTCCTGCCCTTCCTCGACGACCCGGGCCGCTGGTGGGTCCCGGTCGGCCTCGGGTTCGGCACCCTGGTCCTGCTGGCCCTGCTGCGGCTGGACCGGCTGCTTCAGGGGTGGGCACCGCACGTCGCCGGGGTCGTGCTCGTCGCGGCCCTGGTGAACGGCACCCGGGAGAACCCGTGGGCGTGGGCGCTGGCCCTGTCGGTGGGGGTGATCGTCGCCGGAGCGCTGCTGCTGCCGCGCTGGACGGTGCTCGCCGCCGGCGTGGTGCTCCTGGCGGTGTCCGGGGTCGGCTACTCGTTCCGCTCGGCCGAGATCCGGCAGGACCAGGCCCGCGTCGACGCGCAGGCCGGCGCGCAGTTCCGCACCGACCTCGGCGTCGCCCGCCCGCAGCTCGCGCTCGTCTCGCTGGACACCGGGGTCGCCTCGTCGAACCCGGCCCGCGTCTGCCGGCTCGTCCAACCCGCCGCGCTCGACCAGCTCCGCGCCGCGACGGGTGCGGCGGGCTGCGAGGACGCCGTCGCCGTCCTGCACGGGCGGATGCCCGCGGGGGCACAGGTCACCGTCCCGGACCGGCGTCCGGACCCGGAGGTGGCGGTCGGCTCCACCACCGCCGTCGACGCCTGCGGCTCGGCGTGGGGCGCGGCCGCACCGCAGCTCGGCCGCGTCGTCCTCACCCGCACCACCGCGACGACGTTCCAGGTCAGCTCCTTCACTCCCTGCTGACCCGCACACGACGACGGCCGGGCACCCCCTGCGGGGTACCCGGCCGTCGTCGGTGGTGGGTCAGTTCTCGTTCGAGCGCTCCGGTGTCGCCTCCTCCGGCGACGACCCGTTGCTCGACCCGTTCGCCGTGCCGTTCCCCGACGACGCCGGGGTGCCGGTGCTCGACGCGCCGTCCGAGCCGGCCGGGGTCGGGTCCTGCTTCGCGGCCTCGTCGGCCACCTCGGCGGCCGGGGTGGCGGTCCCCGGGGCGTCGGTGGTCGGCGCGCTCTGGCCCTCGGTCTCGGGCTGCGGCTCCGGCGCGGTGTCGGCAGGGGCGTCGCCCCGCTTCACCGCGGTGAGCAGCATCTGCGAGACGTCCTGGACCTGCACGGCCTCACCGGCGGTCTGGTTCACGCCGTCGGTCATCATCGTGCGGCAGAACGGGCAGCCGACCGCCAGCGTGCCGGACGGCTCCGAGCCGCCACCGGCCTCGGTGAGGGTCTCGGCGGCCTCCTCGGCGCGGGTGAAGTTGATGCGCTTGCCGATGCGCTCCTCCATCCACATCCGGGCGCCACCGGCACCGCAGCACATCGACCGGTCGCCGTGCCGCGGCATCTCGGTGAGCGTGGTCGTTCCGGCCGCTCCGGTCGCGTTGATCAGCGCGCGGGGCTCCTCGTAGACCTCGTTGTGCCGCCCGAGGTAGCAGGGGTCGTGGTAGGTGACCGGGCCGGTCTCCTCGCCCGCCGGGGCCGACACCGGGACCAGCTTCTTGTCCCGCACCAGCTTGTTGAGCAGCTGGGTGTGGTGCACGACCTCGTAGTGCCCGTCGAGCTGGGGGTACTCCCGGCCCAGGGTGTTGAGGCAGTGCGGGCAGGTCGTGACGATCTTGCGGGTGCCGGCCTCGCGGCCCTCGAACACGGTGTTGAGGGTCTCGACGTTCTGCTGGGCGAGCATCTGGAACACGAACTCGTTGCCCGAGCGGCGCGCGGGGTCACCGGTGCAGGTCTCCCCCGAGCCGAGAACGGCGAAGTTCACCCCGGCGCGGTGCAGCAGCTCCGCGGTGGCCCGGACGGTCTTCTTCTGGCCGTCGTCGAACGCGCCGGCGCAGCCGATCCAGAACAGGTACTCGGTCTCGGCGTCCAGCTCGCTCTCGACGACCGGGACCTCGAAGTCGAGGCCCTTGGTCCACTCGAGGCGGTCCTTGGCGTTCTGGCCCCAGGGGTTGCCCTTGTTCTCCAGGTTCTTGAACAGCGAGTTGAGCTCGGTGGGGAACTCGGTCTCGATGAGGACCTGGTAGCGGCGCATGTCGATGATGTGGTCGACGTGCTCGATGTCGACCGGGCACTGCTCGACGCACGCGCCGCAGGTGGTGCAGGACCACAGGATGTCGGGGTCGATGACTCCGAGGACGTCCTCACCGCCGACCAGCGGCCGGCCCGCGGCCTCCAGGGCGTCGACCGGGATGGCCTTGAGCCGCTCCTCGGCGCCCTCGCCGGTGATGCCGACCTCGTCGCCCGCCATGTCGCGGCTGCCGCCGGCGAGCAGGTAGGGGGCCTTCTCGTAGGCGTGGTCGCGCAGGGCGTTGACCAGCAGCTTCGGCGACAGCGGCTTCTCGGTGTTCCAGGCCGGGCACTGCGACTGGCAGCGCCCGCACTCGGTGCAGGTGGTGAAGTCGAGCAGGCCCTTCCAGGTGAAGTCCTCGACCTTGCCGACGCCGAAGGTGTCGGTGTCGGGGTCGGCCTCCTCCAGGTCCAGCGGCTTGCCGTTCGACATCATCGGCCGGGTCGCGCCGAGGGCCTTGTAGCCGTCGTCGTTGCGCTTGAAGTAGATGTTCGGGAACGCGGTGAACCGGTGCCAGGCCACACCCATCGTCGGGGTGAGCGCGATGACGATCAGCCAGACCGTCGCGGACAGCACCTTCACCGCGGCGAAGACGGTGACCAGCGTGGTCGAGGCGGGCAGGACCGCGGACAGCGCGTAGGAGACCGGGGCGGACCAGACCGGCACGTCGAACGCGCCCAGGGAGATCTTCGCGCCGCGCACCACCAGGATGCCCAGGCCCTCGAGGAACACGATCGCCTCGACGAAGTAGGCGCGGCCCATGTTCGAGCCGTAGAACCGCGACATCCGGCCCTGCCGGTTCGGGTTGTTCGCCTGGCGGATGACGATCAGCGCGGCGATGCCGACGACCGTGCCGACGCCGAGGATCTCGACGAACAGCGAGTACACCGACCACTGCCCGATCAGCGGCAGGTGGAAGGTCGGGTTCCAGACCTCGACGAAGGCCTCGATCAGCGCCAGGAACAGGCCGCCGAAGCCGACCATGACCAGCCAGTGGACGATGCCCACCTTGGTCCACTTGAGCATCCTGGTGTGACCCAGGGTCTCCTTGAGCATCGTCGCGAACCGCGGCCCGAACGGGCCGGTGCGCGTCGGGTCGGACTCACCGAGCCGGATGATCTTCACCATCCGGGTCACGGTCATCGCGACGAGGGCCACGGCGACGATCGCCGACAGCACGGTGACGATGCCGAGCGTGTACTGCACCCAGGTCATCTGGAGGAACCTCCCTGTTGAACACCCAGCGGTCCCTGCCGGAGCGTGGTGCTGCCGTGACGGATCGGGACGGGAAACGATGAACCGGTCCGGTGGCGCGCGTCGGCGAGGGCGCGGTCGGGGGCGCACGGATTACCGTGCCGCCGGGACCGGGCGGGCCTCTCCATCGCAGTGCCTCCTCGGACCTCGTCGCCGCACTGGTGTGGTGGGGTGCGACGACGGTCGGGCGAAGGGTAGTGCGCCCGGCCTGGGGTCGCCCGACCCCGTCATGGTCGGGTCGTGCTTGTTACCGAACAGTAGCCAAGGACGACCATGACATCTCGGACCGGGGGCGGTCCTGCGGGGAGACACGAGTCACGCCCGATCGGCGCTGGTCCGACCGTGTCGACCCGATCGCGCAGCGTGGCGCACCCGTGGGCCGGGTGGCTCAGCCCCTAGGATCCCGTACGGGTCTCGTGGTCTACTCGCCTGCGGGAGCGACCGGGACAAGCGGACTGCCGCAAGGAGGAGCTGTGAAGACCTCGTACGAGGCGATCCAGCTGGTACTCGCCCAGGGCGGACAGCTGACCACGGTCAACCTCCGCGACTGGATCACGAACAACATCGTGCCGCTGATCCTGCTCGCGATCGCCGTCATCCTGCTGTGGATCGGTGGTCGTGGTGACAACGCCGGCGTGGCCCGGCGCAGCATCGGACTGCTGGTGGGTCTGATCGCACTGGGCATCGCCGTGACCGGCAGCGGTCCGGCCATCGGACAGGCGCTGGCCAACCTGCTCGTGACCCCGGGCTGATCCGTGCTCGTTCGCACGGACGACGAGGTCTACCGCGTCGACGCCGTCTGGCTCGGGCCGCCACGGGCAACCTTTCCCTGGCGCGCCCGCTACGTCAGCTACGGCGTCGGACTCCTCGTCATGATGCTGATCATGTTCGTCCAGCGCCGGCTCGGTATCGGCCTGGACTTCTTCTCCGTGGCCTGGGCGCTCGTCGGCACCGTCGCGATCACCCGCCTGCTCGGTAAGAAGATCGACTACGAGCGGCCGCTGGGTCAGGTCCTCGGCCAGTTCTGGGCCGAGGTGACCGGGCCGCGGGCCGGTCGGAAGGCCGCGGGCGGCTCGGTCCGCGCGGGGCACGTCCGCGTCCACACCACCCGTGCCCACCCCGGTGTCCCGTCGGCCGGTGGCCGGACCCCCGCGCTGTCCACCGCGCAGCCCACCCGGATCGACGCCGCGCGGACGCGGCCGCCGGTCACCGTGGACGCCGCCGTGGACACGCCCGCCACCACCGCCACGGTGGTCCCGGGGCTCGAGGCGCCGGTCGCCGCACCCGCGCGCGTGGTCCCGCCCCTGCCGGAGCCGGGCAGCGCACCGCGCCGGAGCCGTTTCCGCCGGGCCCGCGGCGGTGGCAGCGGTCGCGGCGCGAGCGTGCCCGCGCGCACCCCCCGTCCCGACCCGTGGCGCCGGAGTGGCCACCGTGGCCGCACCTGAGCGGACCCCCCGGCCGAAGGCCCGGCGCGGCCGGGCCCGTGCCGGCGAGGGCGGTTCGGACTACACCCCGTCGATCGCGCTGCGCTCGATCGACGGGCACATCACGCGTACCAACGGGCAGGTCATGGCCTGGTACCGGCTCGCGGCGCAGGCGTGGAGCTTCCGCAGCGACAACCAGCGCGAGGTCCTGATCCGCCAGATCGCCGCGCAGCTCGGCGAGCTGCAGGGGCGCTGGCTGCACCTGCGCGTCACCACCCGGCCCTACCCGGTGCACATGTGGGCGGAGTCGTTCGATCAGAACGCGATCGGCCGCATGCCCGACGTGCCCGGCGCCCTGGGCTGGGACGGGTTCCTGGAGGGCGAGCAGCGCCACCTGATGGGGCTGTCGATGGCCGACAAGGAGGTCTTCCTCGGCATCGAGGTCTCCGGCCGCGGGCTGATCGACCGCTGGGTGGAGCGCGCCGCGCCCGTCCTGGACCGCCTCGTGCCGTCCGCGGTCAAGGCCGAGCTCGCCGCGCTGGAGACCGAGATCAACCACCTGGACGTGCTCGTCGCCGGGTCCGGTCTCGACGCCGTCCCCGCGAGCGCGGAGGACATGGCCTGGCTGATGCACCGCTCGGTCGCCCTCGGGCTGCCCGCCCCGCGCGGGCTGTCCTCGGTGCCGCGCGGGGTGTCGACCTGGGAGCCGGAGGACCTCGCCGCGTTCACCGAGGGCGTCGACCTGCACCAGGAGCCGTACGCGCCGACGGTGCAGGTCGTCGGGCGGATGCGCAGCCAGACCGTCACCCGCAACGTCGCGGTGCTGAGCGTCGGGCTGATGGAGGGGCTGCGGATCCCCGAGATCGACGACCCGTGGATGCAGCACTCCGACCGGCTGCCGTTCCCGGTGGAGTGGTCCGCGCGGATCTACGTGCGCCGCCCGGAGGACGTCACCGGCGAGCTGCAGCGCCAGATGGGCAAGGTGCGCAGCCAGATCCGGCACTACACCCACGACCACGACCTCGACCCGCCCATGTCGCTCGCGCGGCAGGCCGACCGGGTCCTGGAGGTCGAGGACGAGCTCACCACCGGGCTCACCCAGCTCAACACCCGTCTCTACGGCTGGTGGCGGATCGCCGTGTCGGGCCGTGACGAGGCCGAGGCCACCACCCGCGCCCAGCAGGTCGTCGACCTGTACCGGCCCAAGGTGCAGATCGAGCACCCCGAGGCGCAGTACCGCTACGCTCGCGAGTTCATCCCCGGCGAGCCGCTGGCCGCGACGGCCTACCGGCGACGCGGGTCGGTCACCTGGGCGGCCGCCGCGGTCCCGGCCGCGACGGCCAGTGTCGGCGACCGCCGCGGGATCATGCTCGGCGAGACCTGCACCGCGACCCGCCGCCCGGTCGCCTGGGACCCGTGGCTGGCCCAGGAGGTCCGACGCGCCTCCGGCCTCACCGCGATCGTCGGCGGCCTGGGCTCGGGCAAGTCGTTCCTCACCGGGCTGGTCGTCTACAAGACGCTGCGCGCCGGGGCCCGCTGGACGGTGCTCGACCCGTCCGGCCCGCTGGCCGAGCTGACCCGGCTGCCGGAGCTGGCGCCGTTCTCCCGGCACATCAACCTGCTCCGCGCCGACCCCGGCATCCTCAACCCGTACCGGGTGGTCGCCGAGCCGCGGCCGGACCACTTCCTCGACGACGAGGACCCCGAGCGCGCCTGGAAGCGGGAGCGCTCGCTGGCCGCGGCCACCCGCCGTCGGCTGGTGCTCGACGTGCTGTCCGGGCTGCTGCCCTACGAGATCGCCCGCCAGCCGCACACCCGGATCGTGCTGCTCCGCGCGGTCCGCGAGGTCGGCGGCTCGCCCGACCGGCACCCCGGCATGGTCATCGACGCGCTGCGCCGGCACGCCGGTGAGGGCGAGGACCACGCCGGCGTCGTCGCGGACTTCCTCGACGAGCGGCGCGAGCTGCCGCAGGCCGCGCTGCTGTTCCCCGACGAGACCCGCGCCGACCCCTGGCAGGCCGACCGCGACTACCGGCTCACCGTGCTGACGATGCAGGGACTGTCGCTGCCGCGCCCGGGCAGCCCGCGCGAGGAGTGGACCGACAACGAGTCGCTCGGCGTCGAGCTGCTGAACCTGGCGTCCTGGCTGACCCAGCGCACGATCTACGACGCCGACCGCAACCTGCGCAAGGGCGTCGCGCTCGACGAGACGCACTTCCTGTCCCAGGTGCCGACCGGCAAGGTGCTCATCGACCGCCTCGCCCGCGACTCCCGCAAGTTCAACGTCCGCGCCCTGTTCGCCTCCCAGCTGGCCGGTGACCTGCTGCGGGTCTCGGGCTTCGCGTCGCTGGTCAACGCCGTGTTCGTCGGCCGGACCGACGACGAGGAGGCTCAGTCCGAGGCGCTGCGGCTGCTGCGCGTGCCCACCGACGTCGGCTACGAGGAGATGCTCGGGACCCTGTCCCCGCGCCCCCGCCACGACGACCGGCCCGACGACGCGCCCCGCCAGTTCGTCTTCGCCGACGGCCACGGCGGGGTGGAGAAGGTCCGCATCGACCTGGAGGCGCCGCACCTGGAGCACGTCCGCGAGGCGCTCGACACCAACCCCGACGCCGCCCGCGTCGTCGCCCCGCGCCCGCCGGGTGGCCCGGCGATCACCGCACCCGGGCATCCCGAGATGAGCGCACCCGACGAGCCGAGCCCGCTGCCCGCCCGGCGCGCCCCGGCCCCCGTGGTGCTGCCCGACCTCGACGGCGACGAGATCGACCTGCGTACCGACACCCGGATCGGCCCCGGCGACGACGACCCGGTCCTGGCCGGCGGGATCCGTGCCGGTGGGGTGCAGGTCGTGTCGGTCGCCGCGACCGACGCCGCCGTCGGCCGCGCGGAGCTCTACGACGACGAGCAGCTCGACCTGCTCGACGAGCTCGACGACGACTGGGTGGTCGACGAGCCCGCCCCCGCGGACGGCACCGCCCCCGCGGACGGCACCGCCTCCACGGACGGCACCGCCCCCGCGAACGGCACCGGCCCGTCGAACGGGACGGCGGCCACGAACGGCCACCCCGCGGCCGCTCCCCCCGACGGGGACGGACGGTGACGGCGGGCCTCGACCCGTCCGGCGGCGCAGGCGTCTGGGTCGTCCTGGGCGTGCTGCTCGCGGCCGTCGTCGTGTCGGTGCGGAAGACCCGCCGCCGCACGCCGCAGACGCCCGGGGTGACCCGCCGCCGTCGTCGGCGGACGGCGGTCCTGGTGGTCACCGCGATCGCCGGCGGCACGCTGCTGCTCGGCTCGCCGGCCATGGCGCAGGCGCTGGACTGCAAGTCCCCGCCGGAACCGGACCGCCCCGGCACCGGGCTGGTCGGCTCGCTGGACCGGCCCTCGGCGCTGCACGGGGAGGCCGGCAGCGTCTACGAGGAGGTCGGCTACGCCGGTCTCGTCTGGCACAACTACGACCTGGGCTGCGCCACGTCGGGCGTGCTGAACCCGTCGGTCACCACCGACACATGGCTGGGCAACCAGGTCTTCAACCTGGCGAAGCTGACCGTCGGCGGGGTGAACTGGGCGCACTACCTCATCGCCGACGGCGGGTCGCTGTTCGCGCCGCTCGACCAGGTCATCACCACCGCGACCCGGGCGATGTACGAGACCGTGTTCACCACCTGGGTGGGCCTCGGCCTGCTCGGGTTCGCGATCATCGTGCTGCTGCTGGCGATGCGCGGGGAGCTCGCGCGCCAGGCCCAGCGCACCGGCATCGCCGTACTCGCGCTGATGCTCGGATCCGCCGCCTACCTCGCACCGGTCGACTGGTCCCGTGCCGCGGACAACCTGCTGCTCGACGGCGTCACGCAGATGCAGGAGGGCTTCCTCGGCCAGGTCGGGCTGGGCACCCGCGACACGCTCCCGACGGTGCTCGTCGACCAGGTCGCCTACCAGAACTGGCTGCGCGGCACGTTCGGCGCGCCGGACGTCCCGCAGGCCCAGGAGCTGGGCCGGGACCTGCTGCGGGCGCAGGCGTTCACCATCGACGAGATCGACCAGGGCCAGGACACGTCCGAGACGGCGGAGCGCAAGAAGGGCGAGTACGCCGCGCTCGCCGACCGCATGGGGGACCGCTACCCGTACTTCACCGGGGCCTCCGGCAGCCGGATCGGGGCCGGGACGCTCGCGCTGATCCAGGCCGCGTGCATCGCGCTGTTCCAGCTGCTGTCCAAGGTCCTGGTGCTGGTCGCACTGCTGGTCATCCGGCTGATGGTGGTGACGGCGCCGGCGATCGCCGTCGTCGCGCTGCTGAAACCGGACGTCATCCCGGCGATCCTGCGCATCGGCGGCGCCGCGATCGTGAACACGCTCGTCGTCGGGGCGCTGGCCGGGCTGCACGCGCTGCTGGTCGTGTCGCTGTTCGCCCCCGGGTCCGGGGTCGACCTGTGGCTCGCGCTGCTGGTCACCGGCGTGGTCACGCTCGTGCTGTGGGCGGTCGCGCGGCCGTTCCGGCGGCTGGTGTCGATGGTGACACTGACTCGTGAGCAGTTCGGCGGGATCGTCCCCGGCATCAACGGCGGCCCGGTGTCGCGGGTGTGGAACCGGATGCGCGGCCCGAACGACGCCGACGAGCGCCAGTCCCGCTGGTGGTCCGAGCGCGGCGGCCCCGGCGGGTCCGGCGACCCGGGTGCGGCGCGACCGGAGGCCGAGACCGCGGCCGGGCCGGGGGCCCGGGTCCGTCGTCGCGCGGCACCGGACGTGTCCTCGCCCCAGGCGGCCCGGATCGCCGAGCCGCGCCGCGGGGCGCTGCCGGTCGGGGCGACCGGGCGGCCCGACACCGGGTTCGGTACGCGGGTCGACCCCGGCGAGGTCGACGACCGCTCCATCTACCGCCGCGACGACGCGGGGCCCCGCCGCCCCGGCGATCCGACCCCGGTGACCCCGGAGCTCGTCGACGGCGTGCCCGTCTACAAGATCTACCGCCCGCGGGCGGCCCGCACCGGCGGCGACCGTGCCGATTAGGTCCTCCCGCGGCCGCGCCGGCGCCTACCGCGCGGTGTGGCAGTGGCCGCTGCGCTCCCCCGCCCGGCTCGCCGTGACGGTGGTGGTCCTGGGCGGGCTCGTGTTCGGACTGGTCTCGCTCGGCGGTTCCGGCGGGGCGGCGTCCGGCGGCCTGATCGCCGGGGGCGGCTCCGGCGGCAACCGGTGGGACAGCGGGTCGTCCGGCGTCTCCGCGACGCCCACCCCGACGCTGCTGCCGCCGGTGCCCGAGCTGACGCCCGAGGCACTGCCGGTGTCGCAGGCCCCACGGCAGGCGCTGGAGACGGCGCGCGTGTGGGCGGCGGCCTGGGTGAACCACCCCGACGGGATGACCTCCCAGCAGTGGGTCGCCGGGCTGCGGCCGTACACGACCGACGAGTTCCTCGGCGTGCTCGCGGGCGTCGACCCGTCGAACGTGCCCGCCTCCCGGGTCACCGGGCCCGCGACCCCGACCCGGGTCGCGCCGAAGAGCATCGAGGTCACCGTGCCGACCGACACGCTGACCCTGCGGATCCTGGTCGTCGACACCGAGGCGGGCTGGAAGGTGTCCCGCTACGACCGGGCATGAGCACCCCGCTGACGCGTGCGCTGCGGCCGCTGCGGCTGCTGCTGCCGTTCCTCGCGATCGGGATGGCGCTGGTGCTGTTCCTGACCGTCGGCTTCCTCGCGTTCAGCCCCAACCTCGGGGGCGGCCGGTCGAACGCGGCCTGGTGCGACACCGGGATCTCGACCGCGACGGTCGGCCGTGGCGGCGGGGGAGCCACCTTCGAGACGCTGTCCGACGAGCAGAGGCAGAACGCCGCCGCGATCATCTCGGTCGCCAAGGACATGCAGCTCCCGCCGAAGGCGTGGCTGATCGCGCTGGCCACCGCGATGCAGGAGTCGACGCTCCGCAACATCGACTACGGGGACCGGGACTCGCTCGGGCTGTTCCAGCAGCGGCCGTCGCAGGGGTGGGGCACCCCCGCCCAGGTCACCGACCCCGCCTACAGCAGCCGGATCTTCTACGAACGGCTGATGGAGGTGCCGGGCTGGGACTCGATGCCGGTCACCAAGGCCGCGCAGACCGTGCAGCGCTCGGCCTTCCCCGACGCCTACGCCAAGTGGGAGGGCCTGGCCGCGTCGCTGGTCGAGAACATCGGCGATGTCGCCAACCCGACGGGCTGTGCCCCCGGCACGACCGGCGCGCTGCCCCCGGGTGTCGCCGGGGCCGCGATCGGCTTCGCGCTCGGCGAGCTCGGCAAGCCCTACGTGTGGGGCGCGACCGGACCGGACTCCTGGGACTGCTCCAGCCTGCTGCAGGCGTCGTACCGGGCGGCCGGCGTCACGATCCCGCGGGTGTCGCGCGACCAGTACAACTCCGGCGGCCACCTGCCGGTCCGGGACATGCAGCCGGGCGACTTCCTCTTCTACGCCCACGACACCTCGGACCCGACCACGATCTACCACGTGATGATGTACCTGGGCGACGGCAGGATGGTCGAGGCACCGAACCGCAACTTCCCCGTCCGCGTGCAGCCGGTGTCGTGGGAGTTCGGCGATCTCGTCCCGCTCGCCACCCGGCCGGGGACCACGCCGAACCCCGCCTGAGCGGGGTCGAGGCGCCATCATGAGAGGCATGCGCTCCCCGCTCTCGGACTATCTCGACTCCGCGGCGCCCGGTGCCTGCCCGGACCACCTCGTCGTGCCGCGGTCACTGGCCCAGTCGATGCCGCTGCGCTGGCAGCAGGTCTTCGTCGGGCTGCTCGCCGACCTGCACGACGCCTACCCCGGCGTCGACTGGCCGGAGTACGCCGTGTCCGCGGTGCGGGCCGAACCGTTGACCGAGCTCGACGACGCCCAGCTCGCCACACACGGCTACGTCACCGAGCTGGGGCCCGACGGCGACCTCGAGTACCGCGACGCCGACGACCGCGTCGTCCCCGGGTCGCTGCCCGTCCGGGTGGAGGTGCCCGACACCGTGCCGCCGGCGTCGGCGGGGCAGGTGCCGCGGGGGACCGTCGTCCTGCGCTGACCGCGCCCCCGCTCGTCGCTTCACTGCGCGCGCCGGTCGGGCCCGGCCCGGTGCGCGGGGGCGTCGCCGAGATGCACCACAGCGGGAATCGTCGATCTCCACGGCCCGCTGAGCTGCATCTCGGCGTGCGGCAGGGACACCTCCCCTGCGGAATCCGCTCACCCGGTGAGCGAGTTCCGGCCACCTCTCACCAGGCCCGGTGCGTCCCGACCGGCGCGCGACGGCGCTGCGCCTCGTCGGCGAGCCGGTCCAGCTCGCGGACCAGGTACGCGGCGTCGGCCGGGCCGGCGTGCACGACGGCGTCGTCGGGGAGCGGGCCGCCGACGACGTCCGGGGTCGGGCGCCGCTGCACGTAGCAGCCGTCCGCGGTGGCGTGCACCAGCAGGACCCCCGGCGCGCGGCACGGGTCGGGTCCCTTCCGGCCGGCGCCGAGCTGGGCGACGCCCTCGACCTGCCCCATCCGCCGCAGCATCTCGGCCTCGGCCGCGCTGCAGCCCCGCCGCAGGAGCTCGTGGACGAGCCGGTCGGCGTCGCCGTCGGCGCGCTCGGCGGCCTCGCCCAGCACCGCGACGGGGATCCGCACCCCGGCCCCGGGGCCGGGCACGACCTCGCCGAGCAGCTCGACCAGGACGGCCGACGCGTCGTCGGGCGGGACGCGGAGCAGCGCGACGTCGTCGCCGATCCGGGTGGCCAGCACCGCGTGCCCGGCCCGCCGCGCGACCAGCGCCCGCTGCCACGACGGCGGTGCGACCACGAGGTCGTGCTGGAACTCCGGTGCGACGACCGTGCGCAGGTCGCCGACCAGGTGCTGCTCGAACGCGGTGCCGGTGAACAGGCCGCGCGCGGCGAGGGTGTCGAGACACCCCTGCACGACACGGGCCCGCTCGACGTCGGTGAACCCCGGGCTGAGCAGCTCCAGGACCGCGGGGTTGCGACCGAGGTCGAGCAGGTCCCGGGCGACGTCGAACTCGGCGGCGGTGAGGACGGTGGCGCGGTTCCAGTCGATCATCGGTGGGGCTCCTCGGGGGCCAGGACGGCGTCGGTCGCGGCGATCTCGATGTCGAACACCTCATCGGTGGGGACGACGTAGCGGTTGCGGTGGTCCCGGGTGTCGCGGCTGCCCGCGCCGCCGGCCATCGGGCCGTAGCCGCCGGGGGCGCCGCCGCGTCCGGTGGTCTCGCCGGGGCGGGCGGACCAGGCCGCCTCGGCGGTCCGGACACCGGGACCGAACGGCTCGTACGGTCGTCCGCCACCGGATCCCGTGCCGCCGGGGAGGCGGTCGCCGTACCCGGGACCACGGGCCGACGGCGGGAGGAGCGGCTGGGCCCGGGTCCGTTCGCCGAACCGGTGCCCGAGGTCGACGCGGGTGGCGAGCGGGTCGGGACCCGGTGTCGTCGTCGGGTACGGGCCCGGGGGCGCCGCCGGCCGGTACGGGTCCGGGGCGGGCGTGGCCGGCGGGTCGAGATGCTGGGGTGCGACGACGTCGACCGGCCCGGGAAGCCCGGTGCCCCGGTCCCGGTCGGCCACGCCGTCGCCGGTGGTCCCGGGACCACCGGGCCCCGCGGTTCTCCCGACGTCCGGCGTGCCGGGGCCCGATCCGACGAATCCCGATCCGTCGGTCCCCGGCCCGCCGGGAGCACCGACGCCGTCCGGTCCGGGACGTGCCCCGCCGCCCGGCTGATCCGGGGCGCCGGCTCCCGGACCGCTTCCGCCGAGAGGGGCGGCTCCGCCGCCGGCCCCGACACCGGCCGGGCCGGGACCGCCGGCCCCGGCCGGGCCCGGTGCCGGACCTCCCGCACCGGTGGACGTCGAGGCCGACGCCGGGTCGACGGTGCGGAAGCGATCGTCGATCGCGGACGCCGTGTCGAGATGCTCCTGGAGGGCGCGGTCGGCCTCCTCGCTGTGCCGCTGGTCGCGTTCGAGCGAGGTGACGTAGTCGGCGACGGTGGCGCTCAGCCCGGTCAACGGCGTGCTCGCCAGC
Source organism: Pseudonocardia sp. UM4_GMWB1 (assembly GCF_017312155.1). Classification (NCBI taxonomy): domain Bacteria; kingdom Bacillati; phylum Actinomycetota; class Actinomycetes; order Pseudonocardiales; family Pseudonocardiaceae; genus Pseudonocardia; species Pseudonocardia sp. UM4_GMWB1. The sequence goes on from NZ_QJPN01000001.1 coordinate 676,648, forward strand.
AGGTGGAGGGTGCGGACGCCGCTGGTGAAGATGCCCGGCGGGGTGGGGTCCAGAGCGGCGATGGCGGCCTGGGTGCGGTCGAACGACTGCCCGTAGGCGTCCAGCTGGGTCGCGCCGTTCGCGGTGACGGGGGCGGTGCACAGCATCGAGGTGGTGATGCCGTCGAGGGACTGCTGAGCGACGGCCGCGGCGGGGCCCTGCCAGGAGATGCCCAGCTCGGCCATGCGCTTCCGGGCCTCGTCCGATGCGGAGCGCAGCTCGGCGTCCGCGGTGCGGAGTGCGGGTGCGGCGTCGGCGACCGCCGTCGAGCCGGGTTTCCCGACCACCCAGGCGTACTTCTCCTGGAGGGACCTGGCAGCGAAGTTGAAGCCCTGTGAGAACGCCATCGTCTGTCCTGGAGTACCGCGGGTCTCAGATCGTGAACGAACGAGCGATGGCGTCCTCGCCGAGCTCGAAGACGACCGCAGTCGCTCGGAGTCGTCGAACCGCTTCCTCCAACTCGGTCTGATGCTGCGCGTGCGTCGCGATCGTCCGCTCGAACCTGTCCTGGAACGCCGGTGTCGCGACTCCCGAGATCGGGTCGTCCCCGCAGGGACCGACCCGTGTCCTCTGCGCGCTGCGGAGAGATTCTCGAATGGCGATGATCTGGGCGGACAGGGCGCGACCTACCTCGAGCACGTTGTCCGGCGAGATCTGGCTCATCAAGGCGTCCGACGAGCCCACGGTCCCTCGCTGGGTCTGTTCCACGGCCGGAACGTAGGTGCGCCAGCTCCCGGAGACAGCGGTTTCCGCAGCGCTCGTCGCGATTGCGAAGTCGCGGAGTCGGATCAGCGATGGATGAGCGAGGGCAGAGCGGCAGCGGCCACGGCGCGGGCCCTCGTGCACAGGTCGCGGTCGGTGGTTCCGGAACGCTGGAGGTTCGACGACGTCGCCATGGCCTGTGCTCGCAACGACGTCGCGTCGTCGATGTCGACACCCACCTCGCACGAGGGGTACGAGCTCGACGGATACACGGTCTCGGCGGCGCGGTATCCCGACACGTCGACCGGTGCCGTTCCCGGAACGGACAGGAGCTGAGACGTCGGAACCGGGATGAACTGCAGGTTGACGTCGACCCCCGCCGGGTCTGTGCCCAGGTATCCGCAGGTCGGGGCAGGACGACCTCCGATCGTCGCGTCGTCGACCTTGCCGGCCCCCAGATCGAGGTCCGAGCGCTGTGCGGTGTCGAGCAGCTCGCACGGATGGCGTCCGCTCACATCGATGGCGGCCGGGCGCGCGGGCACGGTGGGGTCCGCTACGAGACCTGGCGGCTGCGGCATGCAGGAGGTGAGCCCGACGATCACAGCGGCGCCCACGACGCCGAGGGCCGTGCGACGCGCAGCCGGTACGAGCACGGTGATCCTCCGTCGACGATCGAGCGGCCACAGGCTAGCCCGCCCCACCCCCCGTCGACGGCCGTTCGGACCACCCGCGAACGTCGTGGATAAAAGTTGAGTCCCTCGGGAACAAGTCTTCCGGGTCCCTCGTTGACCCCCATGAGAGCAAGTTGAGCAGGACCCACTCAAGGGCGATGCGCGAGGCGCTCCCCGGCCTGGTACAACTTGAGCCGGACGCACTCACACCCCACACATCTCGGAGGCAGTCACCATGGCTCGTACGGTCGGTATCGACCTCGGGACCACCAACTCCGTCGTCGCCGTCCTCGAGGGTGGCGAGCCGACGGTGATCGCGAACTCGGAGGGTGCCCGCACCACTCCGTCGATCGTCGCGTTCGCGCGCAACGGCGAGGTCCTCACCGGTCAGTCGGCGAAGAACCAGGCGGTCACCAACTCCGACCGCACGTTCCGCTCGGTCAAGCGTCACATCGGCACCGACTGGAAGACGTCGGAGATCGACGGCAAGACCTTCGCGGCGCAGGAGATCAGCGCCCGCGTCCTGCAGAAGCTGAAGCGGGACGCCGAGGCCTACCTGGGCGACGAGGTCACCGACGCCGTCATCACGGTGCCCGCGTACTTCGAGGACGCACAGCGCCAGGCGACCAAGGAGGCCGGCCAGATCGCCGGTCTGAACGTGCTCCGGATCGTCAACGAGCCGACCGCGGCCGCGCTGGCCTACGGCCTCGACAAGGGCGACAAGGAGCAGACCATCCTGGTCTTCGACCTGGGTGGCGGCACGTTCGACGTGTCCCTGCTGGAGATCGCCGAGGGCGTCGTCGAGGTCAAGGCCACCAACGGCGACAACCACCTCGGTGGCGACGACTGGGACGAGCGGATCGTCAGCTGGCTCGTCGACAAGTTCAAGTCCTCCCAGGGCATCGACCTGACCAAGGACAAGATGGCGATGCAGCGGCTCCGTGAGGCCGCGGAGAAGGCGAAGATCGAGCTGTCCAGCTCCTCGTCGACCAGCATCAACCTGCCCTACATCACGGTCGACTCGGACAAGAACCCGCTGTTCCTGGACGAGACGCTGTCCCGCGCGGAGTTCCAGCGGATCACCCAGGACCTCCTGGACCGCACCCGCAACCCGTTCAACCAGGTCATCAAGGACGCCGGCATCTCGGTGAACCAGATCGACCACGTCGTCCTCGTCGGTGGCTCCACCCGGATGCCCGCCGTCACCGAGCTCGTCAAGGAGCTGACCGGCGGCAAGGAGCCGAACAAGGGCGTCAACCCGGACGAGGTCGTCGCCGCCGGTGCCGCGCTGCAGGCCGGTGTGCTCCGCGGTGAGGTCAAGGACGTCCTGCTGCTCGACGTCACCCCGCTGTCCCTGGGCATCGAGACCAAGGGCGGCGTCATGACCAAGCTGATCGAGAAGAACACCACGATCCCGACCAAGCGCTCGGAGATCTTCTCCACCGCGGACGACAACCAGCCGTCGGTGCAGATCCAGGTCTTCCAGGGCGAGCGCGAGATCGCCGCGTACAACAAGAAGCTCGGCATGTTCGAGCTGACCGGCATCGCGCCGGCGCCGCGCGGTGTCCCGCAGATCGAGGTCTCCTTCGACATCGACGCCAACGGCATCGTCAACGTGTCCGCCAAGGACATGGGCACCGGCAAGAGCCAGGAGATGACGATCACCGGCGGTTCGGCGCTGTCCAAGGACGACATCGACCGCATGGTCAAGGAGGCCGAGGCGCACGCCGAGGAGGACGCCAAGCGTCGCGAGGAGGCGGAGACCCGCAACCAGGCGGAGACCCTCGTCTACCAGACGGAGAAGTTCGTCAAGGAGAACGACGAGAAGCTCCCCTCCGACGTCAAGGACGCGGTGAACGCCGCCCTGGGTGAGACCCAGGAGGCGCTGAAGGGCACCGACCACGAGGCGATCAAGTCCTCGATGGAGAAGCTCGCCACCGAGTCCCAGAAGATGGGGTCCGCCCTGTACTCCCAGCCCGGTGCCGAGGGCGCCGCGGGGGCCGCCGGTGGTGCTGCGGACGGTGCCGCGTCCGACGCGCAGGACGACGTCGTCGACGCCGAGATCGTGGACGACGACAAGGACGCCAAGGGCGACAAGTGACGGCCGGCGGCCATCCACGGGACGACAGGACGGTCGACATGGCAGACGAGCAGAAGCAGGAGGAGCCGGTGACCTTCCGGGACCGCCGCAAGGTGGACCCGGAGACCGGCGAGGCCCGTCCGGCGACGGACGGTGCGGACACGACCGGGGCCGCCGACACGGCGGCCCCGGCCGGGGACGGCGAGCAGGTCGCGGGCCCGGCCGACGGGGAGGACCCGGAGGTCGAGAAGCTGCGGGCCGAGGTCGCCGAGCGCACCGCGGACCTGCAGCGGGTCAGCGCCGAGTACGCCAACTACCGGCGCCGGGCCGACCGTGACCGCGAGCAGACCCGGGTCGACGCCAAGGTCTCCGTGGCGAGCGACCTGCTGGTCGTGCTCGACGACTTCGAGCGCGCCGAGCAGCACGGCGACCTCACCGGGCCGTTCAAGTCGGCGGCCGACAAGGTCACCGGGGTGCTCTCCAAGCTCGGCCTCGAGCCCTTCGGGGCCGAGGGCGAGGCGTTCGACCCGTCGCTGCACGAGGCCGTGCAGCACGAGCCGGCCGAGGGCTCCGGCCCCACGGTCACCGTGCTGTCCACGGTCCTGCGCCGCGGCTACCGGATCGCCGACCGGGTGCTCCGCCCCGCGATGGTGACCGTGCAGGACCGCCCGGAGGCCGAGGTCTCCGAGCAGGCCCGGGCCGATGCCGCCGACGGCGGCGCGGACGCCGGCGACGGCGAGCCGCAGAACCCCGCCTGACCAGGGCGGACAGGGACGTGACCGCGCGGTGCGGCGGGAGGCGACGAGTCTCCCGCCGCACCGCGGGTCTGATCGGGAAGGAGGCGGAGTGACCCAGCGCGACTGGATCGAGAAGGACTTCTACCGCGAGCTGGGCGTCTCCTCGACGGCGTCCCAGGACGAGATCAAGAAGGCGTACCGCAAGCTCGCCCGCGAGCTGCACCCGGACGCGAACCCCGGTGACGAGAAGGCCGAGGCCCGCTTCAAGTCGGTCTCCGAGGCCTACGGCGTGCTGGGCGACGAGTCCAAGCGCAAGGAGTACGACGAGACCCGCGCGATGTTCGCGGGCGGCGGCGGCTTCGGCGGGTTCGGCACCGGCGGTGGCTTCCCCGGTGGTGCGCGTCCCGGTGGCGCCGGCCAGGGCGGCTTCGACATCAACGACCTGTTCGGCCAGGCCGGCCGTTCCGGCGGTGCCGGGGCCGGCGACTTCAGCGACATCCTCGGCGACATCTTCGGCCGCACCGCGCGGAACAACGCCGGCGGTGCGGGCGGGTACGGCACGGCCGGTGCCCGCCGCGGTCAGGACGTCGAGAGCAGCCTGACCATCTCCTTCGACGACGCGGTGCGCGGCGCGACGGTGCCGATCAAGCTGTCCTCGCCGGGGCGCTGCGAGCGCTGCGGCGGCACCGGGTCCCGGCCCGGCAGCACCCCGCGCACCTGCCCGACCTGCTCCGGTCAGGGTCTGGTGAACCGCAGCCAGGGCGCGTTCTCGTTCTCCGAGCCGTGCCGCGACTGCCGCGGGACCGGCCGCATCATCGACGACCCGTGCCCCGAGTGCCACGGCGACGGCGTGTCCACCCGGACCCGGTCGCTGACGGTGCGGGTCCCCGCCGGCGTCGACGACGGGCAGAAGGTCCGGCTCGCGGGCCAGGGCGAGCCCGGTCGCGGCGGCGCACCCGCCGGTGACCTCTACGTCACGGTCTCGGTCACCCCGCACCGGATCTTCGGGCGGTCGTCGAAGAACTCCGACGACCTGACCCTCACCGTGCCGGTGACCTTCCCCGAGCTGGCTCTGGGTGCGACCCTGACGGTGCCGACGCTCGACAGCACCGTCTCGCTGCGGATCCCGCCGGGGACCGCCAGCGGCCGGACGTTCCGGGTGTCGGGGCGTGGGGTCGAGCGCAGGAACGGGAAGAAGGGCAATCTGCTGGTCACCGTCGAGGTGGCGGTGCCGCAGAAGCTGGACGAGGCGGCCACCAGTGCGCTGGAGGCCTATGCCGAGGCGACGTCGTCGTTCGACCCGCGGGCCGATCTGCTCGGTAGCACCAGGAGGTGATGGCGGTGGCCGGACGACGCACCCCCCGGGACGGGGAGGAAGCGCTGACCGTCGACGTCGCACACGACAGCCCGGTGTTCGTCATCTCGGTCGCCGCGCAGCTGTCCGGCCTGCACGCCCAGACCCTGCGCAGCTACGACCGGATCGGCCTGGTCAGCCCGGGCCGGTCCGCGGGCGGCGGGCGTCGCTACTCCCAGCGCGACATCGCGCTGCTGCGCGAGGTGCAGCGGCTCTCCCAGGAGGAGGGCGTGAACCTCGCGGGCGTCAAGCGGATCATCGAGCTGGAACAGATGGTCGACGAGCTCTCGGCACGGCTCGAGGAGGCCACCGCCGAGCTCGACGCGGTCCGTGCCGCCGCCGCGCAGGCCACGGCGGCGGTGCACCGCTCCTACCGGCGCGACCTCGTGCCGGTGGACCGGCGCCAGGCCGTCGTGCGCTGGCGCCCCGCAGACGACGGCTGAGTCCCCCGGGCGGTGCGGGCCCGGACCGCTCAGGCCGCCGTCAGGACCCCGCGGCGGGCCAGCAGCCCGAGCACCACGGCGCCCAGTAGCGGGACCGCGGCCAGCACCGCGAACGGCAGCGCCGGCGGGAACGAGGGGTCCAGCAGCGCGCCGACGCCCGTCGAGCCGACGAGCACCATCAGCCCGCCGAACGAGGCCAGCACCCCGAAGTGGGCGCCCAGCCTGCGCTCCCCGGCCAGCCGGGGCACCAGGTCCTGCGCGACCGGCACGGCGAACATCTCGCCGAAGGTCAGCAGCAGCACCATCAGCACCGCGGGTGCGAGCGCCCACCACCCCGGCAGGCCCGGCAGCAGCCGTGCCACCGCGACGACGGTGAACGACGCGGCCATCAGGCAGAACCCGAGCACCACCGAGCGGCCGGCCCCGATCCGGTGGCCCCACGTCGTCACCCGCATCTGCAGGCAGATGACCAGCACCGACATCAGCACGAACAGGAAGCCCAGTGCCGCGGTGCGGCCGACGCGCTCCAGCTCGTCGGGCAGCGCCAGGTACAGCTGGTTGTAGGACAGCAGCCAGCCCGAGTAGCCGGCCGCGAACAGCATGAAGCGACGGTTGCCCAGCACCTCGCCCCAGCCCGCGAGCATCGGCCGTCCGGCCTGCTCGGCCTCCCGCCACGGCAGCCACCGCCAGTGCGCCAGCCCCACCACCACGAAGCCGACGGCGGCGACCAGGCAGGCCAGCTGGAAGTCGACCAGCATGAGCGCGGTGCCGACCAGCGGCCCGGTGACCGTCCCGACTTGACCGGCGACGGCGAACATCGCGAACACCTCGGTCCGTGGCGGGCCCTCCCCGGCGCGTTCCCGCTCCCCGGCCTCCCGCGCCAGCGACGACTCGACGGCCGGCGAGAACAGGGCCGCCGCGAACCCGGTCAGCAGCGCCCCGCCGATGACCGCGGGCAGCGTGCCGGCGGCCCCGAGGAGGATGAATCCGGTCACGCGCAGCGCACACCCGGCGAGCACGACCGGCTTCGCACCGAACCGATCGGTCAGGGTCCCGCCGATCACGAACAGCCCCTGCTGGCTGAACGTCCGCAGCCCCAGCACCAGCCCGACGGCCGCCGCGGCGAGCCCGAGGTCCTCGGCCAGGTGCGTGGCCAGGTAGGGCAGCACCATGTAGAAGCCCACGTTGAAGGCCAGCTGGGTGCTGATCAGCAGTTTCATGACCGGCGGGAGCCCGCTGAAGTGCGCCCATCGACCGACGCGGAGCGGAGCCGCGGGACGCGGGTCCGACTCGGGATCGGCGGGGCGGCGGAGCAGACTGCGGAGCACCACGAAGTGGTACCAGGTCGCCCTCTGCAGTCGCGACTCGATGGCAGTAACGACATATGCGCATGCATGAAGATACTTGACCGTGTGTACAGGCTTACCGAAGATCTTCCGGGCGCCGGGTGACACACGGTCGAGGGGCGCCGGAGAGGACAGGTCGCCATGCCCGCCGCGTGCGCCGTCGTAGCACCCCGTCGTTCCCGGTTGCGGGTCGCCGTCGCCGTGGCGGTGAGCGCCGCGGTCCTCACCGCGTGCGGTGGCAGCGGCGGCGGGAGCGGCCGGGTCGTCCCGGATGGGCAGGCCACGATCGCGATGGCCTTCGGCCCGTCGGCCGGTTACGGGGTGGACACCGACGACGCGTTCGTCGTCTCCCAGCTGGGTGTGACCGAGTCCCTGGTGGCGTCCGGGCCGGACGGCCGGCCGCGACCCGCATTGGCGACCGCGTGGGCCCAGCAGTCCGACCCGCGGACCTGGCGGTTCGAGCTGCGCCCCGGCGTGACCTTCCAGAACGGCGAGCCGCTCACCGGGCAGGCCGCCGCGACCGCCCTGAACTGGGTGGCCGGCGTCGCCGCGCCGCCGCGCGCGGTGCGCGGGATCGGCCTGCAGGCTGCCGCGGACGGCGCGGACGCCGTGCGCGTCACGACGACGAAGCCCGACCCGATCCTGCCGCTGCGGCTGTCCAGCGCGAACACCGCGATCCTGGCGCCGTCGGCGTACCGGGCCACCCCGCCGTCGGTCCAGCAGACCGGGACCGGCCCGATGACGATCACCCAGGCGAACGGCGCCCAGTCGGTGACCCTCGTCCGCAACGACCGCTACTGGGGCGAGCGCCCGCAGCTGGCCGGGGTCACCGCGAACTTCGTGCCCGACCCGGCCGCCCGCGCCCTGGCGCTGCGGGCCGGCGACGCCGACATCGCCCAGGAGCTCCCCGAGGCCAGCGCCCTGGAGTTCACCGGCGACGAGTACGTGAACCAGACCGTCGCCGCGCCCCGGACGGCGTCGCTGATCCTCAACCAGTCCCGCAAGCCCTTCGCCGACATCCGGGTGCGTCAGGCCGTCGCGGCCGCGGTGGACCGCACCGCGCTCGGTGAGCAGGCCCTCGCCGGGTCGGCGATCCCGGCCTCGGAGCTGTTCGGCCCGGCGGTGGCGTGGGGCTCGCAGGACGCCCCGCCGCCCGCCGACCCCGCGCGCGCCCGGCAGCTGCTGACCGAGGCCGGCTACGGCCCGGACAACCCGCTGCGGATCGAGCTGGGTGCCTACGGCGCCCGCCCCGAGCTCCCGACGCTGGTCACCGCCGTCCAGGAGATGCTCCGCGGGGCCGGCATCGAGGCCACCGTCCGCATCGGCGACTACGACGCCCGCGAGCCGCAGCTGCTCGCCGGTGACTTCGACATGTACCTGCTCTCGCGCAGCTACCTGCTCGACGTGCCGGACGCCGGCGCCACGCTGGCCACCGACTACACCTGCCAGGGCTCCTACAACCTCAACCACTACTGCTCGCCGGAGTTCGACGCCCTGCTCGCCCCGCTGGCCACCGAGACCGACCCGGCCGCACGTCAGAAGGTCTTCACCGAGGCCGCGGCGAAGCTGACCGCCGACGTCGTCGGGGTCCCGCTGGTGCACACCAACGCGAACGGTGTCGGGCACCGGGTCACCGGCTACACCGTCGACCCGCTGGCCAAGTCGCTCGTCGTCCCCGGGCTGGCGACGACGGAGTGACCGCACTCGTCGCGCGCAGGCTGCTGGCGCTACCGCTGGTCGCCGTGGCCGCGGCGGTGCTGGTGTTCCTGCTCCCGCGGTTCTCCGGCCAGGACACCGCGCTCGCGATCCTGCGCAGCCGGACCGGGGAGTCCGACCCGGACCCGGCGGTGCTGGCCGCGCTGCGGGAGGAGTACGGCCTCGACGGCTCCTGGTGGGACCAGTTCACCGGCTGGGCCGGCGCGCTGCTGCGCGGCGACCTCGGGATCTCCTGGACCAGCCGTACTCCCGTCTCGGGCCTGCTCTGGCCCGCTCTCGGGGTCTCGCTGACCCTCGCCGTCGCCGCGCTGATGCTCGCGGCCCTGGTGGGCATCCCTCTCGGGGTGCGCGCCGCGCGCCGTCCCGGCGGCCGGCTCGACCGGGTCCTGACCACCGGCTCGGTGCTGGGCGTCGCGATCCCCGAGTTCGTGCTCGGGACGGCGCTGGTGCTCGCCTTCGCCGTCACCGTGCCGGTGCTGCCCGCGACCGGCTGGGGCGGGGTCGACCAGGCCGTGCTGCCGGTGGTCACGCTCGCCGCGTTCCCCGCCGCGCTCGCCGCCCAGCTCGTGCGCGCCGAGACCCTCGACGCGCTGGCCCGCCCGCACGTCGCCGTCGCGCGGTCCAAGGGCATCAGCGACGGACGGGTGCTGTGGCGCCACGGCGGCCGCCTGGCCCTGACCTCGGTGACCTCGCTGTCCGGGCTGTTCCTCGGCGGGTTGCTCGGCGGCTCGGTCGTGGTCGAGGTGCTGTTCGCGATCCCCGGCCTGGGTCGCCTGCTCTACGACGCCGTGCTGGGCCAGGACCTGCCGGTCGTGCAGGCCGGGCTGCTCGCGATCGTGCTGGTCGCCGCCGTCGCCGGGATCCTCGCCGAGCTGCTCGCGCTCGCGCTGGACCCGGTCGCCCGGGGCGCCGTCCGGTGACCGCGTCGGCACTGGCCCGCCCGGCGGGCGCACGCGCGCGCGTCGCCCGGCGCTCGACGTGGTGGCAGGCGGGGGCGCTGGTCCTGCTCGGGGTGCTCGTCGTGGTCGCCCTGCTGCCGCTCGACCCGGTCGCCAACGACCTGTCCCACCGCTTCGCCGGGCCGTCGGCCGCGCACCCGCTCGGCACCGACCAGCTCGGCCGCGACGTGCTCGCCCGGCTCGCCGTCGGCGCCCGGCTCTCGGTCGGGTTCACCCTGGTCGCACTCGCACTGTGCGCGGGGATCGGGACGGTGCTGGGCGTGCTCGCCGCCTGGTGCGGACGGGCGGTCGGGCAGCTGTTCCAGCGCACCATCGATGTGCTCGTCGCGATCCCGGCGGTGCTGATCGGGCTCGTGGTGGTCGCCGCGTCCGGCGGGGCGCCGGGCGTGTGGTCGCTGCTGGTGGCGATCGTCGTCGCCGGGTGGACGCCGTTCGCCCGGCTCACCTACCAGCTCGTGGTCCGCGAACGCGCCCGCGAGTACGTCGAGGGCGCCGTCGCCGTCGGCGCCGGGCCGCTGCGGATCGCGTTCCGGCACGTCCTGCCGAACCTCGCCCGGCCGCTGCTGTCGCACCTGTGCCTGCGGTTCGCGAACGTCCTGCTGACCGTGGCCGGGCTGTCGTTCCTCGGGCTCGGTCCGCAGCCGCCCACCCCGGAGTGGGGGGCGATGCTCGCCGACGGGCGGCAGTTCCTGTTCAACGCCCCGCAGCTCGTCCTGCTGCCCGCGCTGGCCGTCGTCGGTACGGCGCTGCTCGTCACCTCGCTGGGCCGCGGGCTGGAACGCCGGTGGACGACCGGTCCGACCGGACAGTTCTGACATCGCCTCGTTCCTGCCAGACTGCTGCGAGTACGGATGAACGGCAGGAGGTACGTCGTGGCGATGACCGGAACCGACGGACGGCGCAGGGGCGAGGCGCGACCGGAGCTCAAGAGCCTGGTGGACGAGACCGGGGTCGTGCCCCGCGCGGCGGCGCTCGGCGAGGCCCGGGAGGTGCTGGCCCGCGACGGCGTCGTCCGGATCCCCGGTGCCGGCCCGGACCCGGAGGCGATGGTCGTCGCCGCGGCCACCCTGCTCGGCGGGCGGCTGCGCGAGCTGTTCGGCATCCGGCCGCAGGGCGGGACCGACTCGCCGGTCCTCGGCCTGCACAACGACGGCGCGTTCCTCGAGGCCGACGTGCACGGCCGCACCGTGCGGCTGCGCGACCCCGACGAGGACTTCCTGTTCATGCACTGCACCTCCCCGGCGCCGTCCGGGGGCGACTCGGTGCTGGTCGACGGCTATGCGCTCGCCGAGCGGATCGCCGCGGAGCACCCGTCGCTGCACGGGTTCCTGACCGGTTGCGACGTGGACTTCTTCGGCAGCCGGACGAACCCGCCGCGCGGTGTGCCGCCGACCCCGCTGCTGCGCCGGATGATCGAGCACACCCGTGGTGGCCGGCGTGCCGTCCGAGCGAGCGACTACGCGCTGCCGGTGCCGCGCGAGCCGTACTGGGACACCCACCTCGCGCTCATCGAGTCCTACGCCGACGTGCTCGCCACCGCGTTCGAGGCCGCACCGCGGTTCCGGCTGGAGAGCGGGGACCTGCTGGTCCTCGACAACTACCGCTTCCTGCACGGGCGCGACGCGTTCACCGGCAGCCGGGAGCTGCACGTGCTGTCGGTGCGCACCACCGAGGCCTTCTGACCGGCCCTCGCGACGACGACGGCCGCCCTCCCGGTGCGGGAGGGCGGCCGTCGTGGCGTACGGGCCTGCTCAGTCCATCGTGAACGGGTCGTAGGTGATGCGGTCGAGCGGCGTGCCCGCGACCAGCATCCGCGACACCGTGGAGCGGATCATCGACGGCGACCCGCAGACCAGGACGTCGTGGTCGCTCCAGGCGCCGAACCGGGTCACGACGTCGGCCAGGGTGCCGGTCTCGGCCCCGGACGGCTCGTCCTCGTACTCGACGACCGGGATGACGTCGAGCCACGGGTAGTTGTAGGACAGCTTGCGCAGCGAGGTGAAGTCGTACAGGTCGTCCCACGTGCGGCCGCCGACGAACACCTGGGTGCGCGGCGGCTGGGGGCGCCGGCCGACCTCGTCGAGCAGCGCCTTCATCGGGGCGACGCCGGTGCCGCCGGCCACCATCAGCAGCTCGCGACGGGTGTTCTGCGGGACGGCCATCCGGCCCATCGGCGGGCCGATCCGCCAGGTCTCGCCGACCCGGCTGTGCGCGACGATCGCGCGGCTGACCCAGCCGCCCTCGACCGCGCGGACGTGGAACTGGATCGTCCCGTCGCGACGCGGCGCGTTGGCCGGGGACAGGTAGCGCCACAGCCGCGGTCGGTGCGGTGTCTCCACCGAGACGTACTGGCCGGCCTGGTAGGGCACCGGCTGGTCGGTCGCGACGGTGACCACGGCCAGGTCCCAGCCGATCCGGCGGTGCTCGACGACCCGGCCCAGCCACGACGCGGGCCCGCGCTCGGCCGCGGCGGCCTGCTGCATCGCGTCCGCGACGATCCCGTACGCGCCGGTCCAGGCCTTCTCGATCTCCGGGGTCCAGTTCTCGCCCGCGAACGTGGCGATCGCCGAGAGCAGCGCCACGCCGACCGCGTCGTAGTGCTGGGACAGCACGCCGAACTTGCGGTGGTCGCGGCCGAGCTGCTGCAGGAACGGGACGAGGTCGTCGGGCTGGTCGACCATCTGCACCACGTGCACGAGGGCGCGCAGCAGCCGGCTGCGCTGCACCTCCATGTTCACGGGGAACAGGTCACGCGTCTCGGGCGCCTGACTGAACAGCGTGGCGTAGAAGTGCTTGCCGATGTCCTCGGCCTGCGACTCGACGAGGGCGAAGCTGGTCCGGATGAGCTCGACGGTGCGGTCCGCCTCCGAGGCGGGGCGTCGCGGCGGGGCGACGTCGCCGGCGATCAGCTGGTCAGCAGTCATGCCTGGCGGACACTCTCCTCGGTCGTGCTCCGTGCCGCGGTGACACCGGGCGTCGCCGCCCGCGTTCCGCCGGTTAGGGTACGCGAGAGACTCCATCCGCCGGAACGGCGTACGCCGACCGACTCACCAGTGTGTGGTGAGCGGGTACGCATTGTCACTCATCATCCGTTCGGGGACGGCGGTCACTCGTCATGGCGTGGGTGGCGCCGTGGTCAGGATAGCGCCCATCGCGCGGAATGCCGACGTGGCGGTGTCTCGGGCCGGTCGGAGCCGTGATCGTTTGGTCCTGGCCGCGCCGGATGGCACGGTTGTCCTGTGCCGTTGCGAATCCCCGCCGTCGTCCTGCCCGGACGGGACCGTCCGGCCACGCCGCCGGTGGTCGTCCCCGCGCCCCCGGAGCGCGGCGTGTCCGACGCCCCGCAGGTCCCGGACGGGCCGCACCGGCCCGGCTCCGCGGGTGAGCACACGTTGCAGGCCGAGGTGGGCAGCTCCGCCCGTGCCGGCCGGTTCTACGACGACCAGCTCCGCGACCGGCTGCTGCCGCGGATGATCGAGTTCGTCGGACGGATGGAGATGGCCTTCGTCGCGACGTCCGACGCGCACGGCGAGTGCGACAGCTCGCTGCGGGCCGGCCCGCCCGGTTTCCTGCACGTGCTGGACCCGTACACGCTGGCCTACCCCGAGTACCGGGGCAACGGCGTGTACGCCAGCCTCGGCAACCTGGTGGAGAACCCGCACGTCGGGATGCTGATGGTCGACTTCACCGAGTCGCTGATCGGGCTGCACGTCAACGGCCGGGCCCGGATCATGGACGACGACGCCTTCCGCACCACCTACCCCGGGCACGCGCGCGACCACGCCGCCGGCCGCCGCGCCGAGCGCTGGGTGGTGGTGGACGTGGAGGAGGCCTACATCCACTGCCGCAAGCACATCCCGCGGATGGAGCGGGTGACGCAGCGGCGCGCCTGGGGGACCGACGACCCGGCCCGCAAGGGCGGCGACTTCTTCGGCGCCAAGGGGACCGAGCCGCGGGTGCCGCGGCCCTCCCGGCGCCGGTTCCCGAGCACGACGCACCTCGGCGCGGGGGCCTCGCGGACGCTCCGGCGCCGCCCGCACGGCCGCTGACCTGGGCGACGGTTGCGCACCAGCTCGGCCGACGCCCTGGCGCAGGCGCCGATCGCCGGCTCGAACATCGACCAGGCCGGCGACTGCAGTGACTTCCTGAACGACAACGTCCGGGACAACCTGAACGGCGACGTCAGCGACAACGACAACCGCATCACGGTGATCGACGACAGCGAGCGCTGATCGTCGCACCCGATCCACCCGCGGCTCGTCCGGATCACTCCGGGCGGGCCGCTGTCGTTCCCGGCAACTTTCCGGTCTTGAGTGGAATGGACTCAACTTTTCTGCGGTTGACCCTGTCGAGAGGCGCACCGGCCGGGCAGACTGTGGAGCAGCGGCCCGGGGTGCCGCTCCCCATCCACAGACCATCGACCTCAGAAGGACCGGGAGGAACGCGGAGCATGGACTCCTTCAACCCCACCACCCGTACCCAGCAGGCCATCTCCGCCGCCGTCCAGGCCGCGACGCTGGCCGGGAACCCCGACGTCGGGCCCACCCACCTGCTGGGTGCCCTGCTGGCCCAGGGCGACGGCATCGCCGCGCCGCTGCTGGCCGCCGTCGGGGCGGACGCGGCCGCCGTCCGATCCGAGCTGACCGCGCTGGGCGACCGGCTGCCGTCGGCGTCGGGGTCGTCGGTGAGCGCACCGCAGCTGTCCCGGGACGCACTGGCCGCGATCACCGCGGCGCAGCAGCTCGCCACCGAGATGGGCGACGAGTACGTCTCCACCGAGCACCTGCTCGTCGGGCTCGCGCGGTCCGGGGGCCCGGTCGCCCAGCTGCTGCAGCGCCACGGCGCCACGCCGGACGCGCTGCGCGAGGCGTTCGGCAAGGTCCGCGGCTCGGCCAGGGTGACCAGCCCGGACCCCGAGGGCAGCTACCAGGCCCTGGAGAAGTACGGCCAGGACCTGACCGCCCGGGCGCGCGAGGGTGAGCTCGACCCGGTCATCGGCCGGGACACCGAGATCCGCCGCGTCGTCCAGGTGCTGTCGCGGCGCACCAAGAACAACCCGGTGCTGATCGGGGAGCCGGGCGTCGGCAAGACCGCGATCGTCGAGGGCCTGGCCCAGCGCATCGTGGCCGGTGACGTCCCCGAGTCGCTGCGCGGCAAGCGCGTCGTCTCCCTCGACCTGGGGTCGATGGTGGCCGGTGCGAAGTACCGCGGCGAGTTCGAGGAGCGTCTCAAGGCCGTCCTGAAGGAGATCACCGACTCCGCGGGCGAGGTCGTCACCTTCATCGACGAGCTGCACACGATCGTCGGTGCGGGCGCGTCCGGCGAGGGCGCGATGGACGCCGGCAACATGATCAAGCCGATGCTCGCCCGCGGTGAGCTGCGGATGGTCGGCGCGACCACGCTCGACGAGTACCGCCAGCACATCGAGAAGGACCCGGCGCTGGAGCGCCGCTTCCAGCAGGTGCTGGTCGGCGAGCCGTCCGTCGAGGACACCGTCGGCATCCTGCGCGGGCTCAAGGAGCGCTACGAGGTGCACCACGGCGTCCGCATCACCGACGCCGCCCTGGTCGCCGCGGCCGCCCTGTCGGACCGCTACATCACCGCCCGGTTCCTCCCGGACAAGGCCATCGACCTCGTCGACGAGGCCGCCTCCCGGCTCCGGATGGAGATCGACTCGCGCCCGGTGGAGATCGACACCGTGGAGCGGGCCGTCCGCCGCCTGGAGATCGAGGAGATGGCGCTCGACAAGGAGGTCGACGCGGCGTCGAAGGACCGACTGGTGGCCCTGCGCGCCGAGCTGGCCGAGAAGCGCGAGGAGCTGGCCGCGCTGACCGCGCGCTGGCAGAACGAGAAGAGCGCCATCGACGTCACCCGCGAGCTCAAGGAGCAGCTGGAGCAGCTGCGCGGCGAGTCCGAGCGGGCCGAGCGCGACGGCGACCTGGGCCGGGCCGCGGAGCTGCGCTACGGGCGCATCCCGCAGCTGGAGAAGGAGCTCGCCGCCGCCACCGAGACGGTCGAGCGGGCCGAGGACGTGATGCTGAAGGAGGAGGTCGGTCCGGACGACGTCGCCGACGTCGTCAGCTCCTGGACCGGCGTGCCGGCCGGCCGGATGCTGGAGGGTGAGACCGCCAAGCTCCTGCGCATGGAGGACGAGCTCGGCCACCGGGTCGTCGGCCAGGCCGAGGCCGTGCGCGTGGTGTCCGACGCGGTGCGCCGGGCGCGTGCCGGCGTCGCGGACGAGAACCGGCCGACCGGCTCGTTCCTGTTCCTCGGGCCCACCGGCGTCGGCAAGACCGAGCTGGCCAAGGCGCTCGCGGAGTTCCTGTTCGACGACGAGCGGGCGATGATCCGCATCGACATGAGCGAGTACTCCGAGAAGCACTCGGTGGCCCGCCTCGTCGGTGCCCCTCCCGGCTACGTCGGCTACGACCAGGGCGGTCAGCTCACCGAGGCGGTGCGGCGGCGGCCCTACAGCGTCGTGCTGCTCGACGAGGTCGAGAAGGCCCACCCGGACGTCTTCGACACGCTCCTGCAGGTGCTCGACGACGGCCGTCTCACCGACGGCCAGGGCCGGACGGTGGACTTCCGCAGCACGATCCTGGTGCTGACGTCCAACCTGGGCAGCCAGGCCATCGCCGACCCGTCCCTGGACGAGAAGGGGCGCACGGACGCCGTCATGGCGGTCGTCCGGTCGCACTTCAAGCCGGAATTCCTCAACCGGCTCGACGACGTCGTGGTCTTCCACGCGCTGTCGACCGAGGAGCTGACCCACATCGTCGACATCCAGGTCGGGGTGCTGGGGCGCCGGCTGGCCAAGCGGCGGCTGTCGCTGGAGGTCTCCGACGCGGCCCGCGAGTGGCTCGCCATGAACGGGTTCGACCCCGTCTACGGCGCGCGCCCGCTGCGCAGGCTGGTGCAGTCCGCGATCGGCGACCAGCTCGCCCGCGAGCTGCTGTCCGGCGGCGTCCGCGAGGGCGACACGGTCCGGGTCGACCTGGACCCGTCGGCCGACGGCGGGACCGGCGGCCTGGTCGTGGGCAAGGCGGTCGGGGCGGCCGACCCGGCGGTCACGATCGCGAACTGATCCACCGGTTCGCCCGTGGGCCCCGGCGGTGCACGTCATCGTCGGGGCCCATGGAGCACTTCACCGCCGAGCAGCCGAACGCCGGGCGGACCTGGCTGGACGAGTACCGCACCCGTATCGAGTCGATCCGGGTCCGGGCCGAGCAGGCCCGGGACCGGGTCGCGACGGTGACCGCGACCGCACGCACCCGCGACGGTGCGGTCGTGGTCACCGTCGACGCGTCCGGGATGCTGACCGACCTGCGGCTCGGGGTGCGGGCCGAGGAGCTGCCGCGGGCCCGGCTCGCCGAGACGGTGCTGCGGCTGAGCCGGGAGGCCGCGCTGGACTCGGCCGCGCAGGTGGAGCGGATCATGGCGCCGCTCACGGCGGAGGGCGGGCAGTGACCTCCCCGGGCTTCCGCGTCGTCCCCGACAGGGTCTCGGCCCGTGCCGACGTCCTCGACGGTGCGGGCTCCGCCGTCGCCGGGATGCGGCCCTCCCGGGCCGAGCTCGACACCGGCGCCTACGGCGTCATCGGGGAGTTCTTCTCGGCCGACGCCACCGCGGCCATGCGGGCCGGGGTCGAGGCGCTGGATGTCCTCTCCGCGAGCCTGCACGACCTGGCGGCCTCCGCCCGGAAGGCCGTCGCGGCCTACCTCGACACCGAGCTCCGGACGGCCGCCACGTTCCTCGACGTCGACCCCGCTCCCGCCCCGGCCCCGGTCGACGGGGACCGGTGACGGCCCCGGTGGACGTCGAGGGGCCGGGTCCCCTCGACGGGGCGGGCGTGTTCTCCTCGATCGAGGACGTCGGGAAGGCGGCCGGGGCACAGGACGGCGCCGGCGTCGCTGTCGCCGCCACCGTGGCCGGGCTCGACGCGCTCGGCATGGTCACCGACCCGTTGCAGGAGCTCGGGACGGCCGGGGTCGGATGGGCGATCGAGCACTTCGCCTTCCTGAGCGAGCCCCTCGACCGGCTCTGCGGGGACCCCCGGCAGATCGAGGCCCGGGCGCAGGACTGGCACCAGATCTCCCGCGAGCTGGCCACCCTCCTGCCGGAGATCGAGACCGTCCTGGCGGCCCCGGACGCCTGGACCGGGACCGCGGGGGACGCGTTCCACGGGGCCGCCGTGACCCGGGGCGAGGCCGTGCGACGACTCTCCGAGACCGCCCACGGCGTCGCCGACGTCGTGCTGACCTCGGCGTCCGTCGTCGGCACCGAGCGGGCGATCGTGCGCGACCTGATCGCCGAGTTCGTCGTGTGGCTGGTCCCGAAGCTGCTCGCGTGGACTGCGGGCGCGGCCGTCACCGCGGGGGTCGCCGCCCCGGTCGGCATCGCCGTCCTCGTCCTCGACGCCGTCGACCTCTCCCACACGGTCGTCCGCCGGGTCGAGGAGGTCGTCGGCCTGCTGGAGAAGGCGAGCGCGGTCGCACACAGGCTGGAGGACACCATGCGGACCGGTCTGCTGCCCGGGATCGCGACGTCGCCGGCGCGGGAGGCCGTCGAGCAGACGGTGACCCGGGGGCAGGACGCCGTGCTGGAGTACGGCAAGAACGACGCCGCCCGCCGGGCGACGGCAGCGGAGTGGGACGAGCCGGCCGCCGGCTGAGTCTCCGTGCACGACGAACGTGCACGTCCGGAGCCGTGGCGTTACCACTCCACGGGGCCCGTCGGGACTACGCTGCCCGGCATGTCGGTCTGGTTCGTCATCGCCCTCGTCGCGATCGTCGTCGGTGTCGGTCTGCTGCTGTTCGACCGGTTCCGCGGGGGCGCGACGCGGGACCGCCGTCGCTGGGCGTCCATGCGGGAGTGGGAGTACCTCGAGTCCGATCCCGTCCTGCCCAGCCGCTGGCGCTACGGGACGATCCACCAGGGCGGCCCCGGTGTGGCCCGCAACCTGGTCTCGGGCGACGTCCCCACCCCGGACGGCCCGCGCAAGGCCTACGCGTTCGACCACGAGCAGGCCGGCCGCATCAGCTCGGTGCTCTGCGCGGTGCAGGTGCACGAGTCGCTGCCCGCCGCCGTCGAGCTGCGGCTGCCCTCGGCCCCGCTGCCCGACGACGCCGGTCTCGACCTGCTCGAGCCGGTCGGTGAGCGCTACGCCTTCGTCAGCGACGCCGACGCCGTCCGCCCGCTGCTGACCCCGCGCGTCGCCGACGCCAGCGACGCGGTCGGCGAGGACGTCGAGCTCCTCTGGGCCGAGGACGCCTGGGTGCTGGCCGCCGCGCCCGTCGGCATCTCCGCCGATCGGATGCAGGACCTGCTCGCCGATCTGGCGGAGGTGGCCACCGCTCTGGAGGAGGGGCTGCACGCCCGTCGTCCCGCGATCGAGTCCTGATCTGCGGGTATCTACGCAGCGTTGATCCACCGCAACGCGATGTGACCACCCGAACGCGTTAAGCCGAACGGGTACCGCTAGCCTGATCGTGTGGCTATGGCTCTCATCACCGGCGGCGGTACGGGTCTCGGCGCGGCTCTGGCCGACCGACTGGCCGCGCGCGGACTCGACCTCCTGCTCGTCACCCGCGACCCCGAGCGGGTCGCCCCCACCGCCCGGGAGCTCGCCGTCCGGTACGGGATCCGCGCCGACGTCCTCCTCGCGGACCTCGGCACCCGGCACGGCCTGTTCCGGCTCGAGGCCTTCCTCGCCGGTCCGGAGGCCCCGGCCGTCGACGTGCTGGTGCACGACGCGCTCGCCGACGCGGCCGTCGCCGCACCGGACGCCGGGCGGGCGAGCGTCGACCTCGGCATGACGGCGACGATGCGCCTCACCCACGCCGCGCTGCCCGGCATGCTGCGTCGCGGCACCGGCGGGATCGTCGCGATCGGCGGGAACGAGCGGTCGGCCACGTGGGCGGTCTCGTTCGTCACCTCGCTCGCCCCGACCCTGACCGGCGACGTGCACGTCGTCGCCGTTCGCGGCGACGACCGGCCGGAGTGGACCGCCGACGCCGCCGACGCGGTGCTCGACGACCTCGACGCCGGCCTCGTCGTGAGCGCCCCGCAGAGCGGCCCGGCCCGTCCGGGCCCGGCCCGGCGCGCCGTCGCCGCGGGCGTCCGTGCGGCCCGGCGCGGCGCCGAGCTGTTCGCCGACGCGACCTGGGAGCCCACCGTCGCGGCGGCCGTCGCCACCCCGGCCGCTGCGATCCCGGCCGCCCCGTCCGCCACGCCCGAGGAGCTGCTCGGCGGTGCCGGGCACCGGGAGCCGTCCCGGCTGCCGGACCTGCCCTCCCGCCCGGGCGCGGGGCGCGCCGTCGTCGCCGCCGGGGACTGCGGGCGGCACTGGGCGGCCGGTCCGGTGCGCACCGCGGCGCAGCGCGCCCGCGCGAGCGCCGCGGCCCGTGACCGCTCCCGTGGCCACCAGGTCTCGGCCTACATGACGTCGACGGTCACCAGCTCCTGACCGCGCGGGGCGGCACGGGATGATGTCCCGGTGACGACCACCGGGACCCCGCCGCTGCCGAAGGCCGAGCTGCACCTGCACATCGAGGGCACGCTCGAACCCGAGACCGTGTTCGAGCTGGCCCGGCGGCACGACGTCGCGCTGCCGTACGCCTCGGTGGAGGAGCTGCGGGCGGCCTACGACTTCACCGACCTGCAGTCCTTCCTGGACGTGTACTACGCCAACATGGCCGTCCTGCGGACCCGCGACGACTTCGCCGCGCTCGCGTCGGCGTACCTGCGGACCTGCCCGGAGCAGGGGGTCCGGCACGTCGAGATGTTCTTCGACCCTCAGGCGCACACCGCTCGCGGCGTCGCGATCGGCGACGTGATCGGCGGGCTCACCGACGCGATCGAGCACCACGCCGACGACGTCTCCGCCGGGCTGATCCTCTGTTTCCTGCGCGACCGGTCGGCCGCCGAGGCGGAGGGGACCCTGCGGGCGGCGGAGCCGTACCTGGACCGGATCGTCGGGGTCGGGCTCGACTCGGCCGAGGTCGGGCACCCGCCGTCGAAGTTCACCTCGGTGTTCGAGCGGGCCCGCGGGCTGGGTCTCAAGCCGGTCGCGCACGCGGGGGAGGAGGGCCCGGCGGGCTACGTGACCGAGGCCCTCGACGAGCTGGGCGTGCTGCGCGTCGACCACGGCATCCGCGCGATCGAGGACGACGCCCTCGTCGCCCGCCTGGTCCGTGACCGCACCCCGCTGACGGTCTGCCCGCTGTCCAACGTCCGGCTCGCCTGCGTCCCCGGCATCGGGCTGCACCCGCTGCCGGAGATGCTCGCGGCGGGGCTGAACGTGTCGGTGCACTCCGACGACCCCGCCTACTTCGGCGGCTACGCCGACGCGAACTACGCCGCGGTCCGCGAGGGCCTCGGCTTCACCGACGACCAGCTCCGCACGCTGGCCGCCAACTCGATCACCTCGTCGTTCCTCGACGACGAGGCCGTGCAGCGCCTGCTCGGCGAGGTCGCCGACTGGTGGGCCGCGGCCCGCGGGTGAGTCAGGCCGTCGCGGCGAGCCGGACCGGGCGCAACGGGTGCAGCGGGTGCCCGGCACCGGTCCGTCCCCGCTCGACGTCGAACGGCGACAGCCGGAACCGGCGGGTCCGCAGCTGGTACTCCGCGGTGTTGGCCGGCCACATGACGACGTTGACGCCCTCGTCGTTCTGGTAGTAGCTCGCGCAGCCGCCGGTCTCGTACACGGTGCGCGCCGAGCGGCGCCGGATCCGCCGCGTCCAGCGCTCCTCGACGGCGGGCTTCACGTCGAGCGCGCGGATGCCCTCGGCCGCCATCCGGCACACGGCGTCGGCGACGTAGCGGGCCTGGGCCTCGGAGAACAGCAGCGTCGAGCTGGCCCCGCTGGTCGCGTTCGGACCCTGCATGAGGAACAGGTTCGGGAAGCCGGGGTAGCTCATCCCCAGGTAGGCGCGCGGGTAGGCGCCCCAGTGGTCGTGCAGGGACCTGCCGTGGGCGTCGTGGATGCGGCGCGCGATCGGGGCCGTCGCGCCGACCTCGAACCCGGTGGTCAGCACGATCGCGTCGACCTCTGCGCGGCTTCCGTCGCCGGAGACGACGGTCCGCCCCTCGACCCGGGCGAGCCCACCGGTGTGCAGCGTCGTGTTCGGCGCGCTCATCGCGGGCAGATAGTCGTTCGAGACCAGCGGCCGCTTGCAGGCGTAGTCGAAGTCGGGGGTCAGCCGCGCGCGCAGCTGCGGGTCGGGCGTCTGGGCGGCGAGATGCCTGCGGCCGACCCGGGTGAGTGTCTCGCGCAGCAGCCGCGAGCGACGGGTCGCGGCGAGCAGCTCGGCGCCGACGTAGATGACGTCGAACTGCATCCGGCACAGCAGCGGGTTCGCCGCCAGCGCGCGACGGGTGCGCTCGCCGACGGGCCGCTCGGGCTTGGGCAGGATCCAGGCCGGGGTGCGCTGCAGGACGTGCAGCTCGGTGACGCGCGGCTGCAGCTCGGGGACGAGCTGGATCGCCGTCGCCCCCGTCCCGACGACGGCGACGCGCCGGTCGGCGAGCTCGGCGTCGTGGTCCCAGCGGGCGGAGTGGAACACCGGGCCGGGGAAGTCCGCGAGGCCCTCCACGTCGGGCAGCTTCGGGTCGGCGACCAGCCCGGCCGCGCTGACCAGGACGTCCGCGGTGAACTCACCGGACGGTGTCGCGATCCGCCAGCGGGCGTCCGCGGGGTCCCAGCGGGCGGAGAGCACGTCGGCGTCGAAGCGGACGTGGTCGAGCAGGCCGGTCGAGTGGGCCAGGCGCCGGGCGTAGTCCTGCACCTCGTGGCCGGGCGCGTAGAGGTCGCTCCAGTCCGGGTTGGTCATGGCACGCAGCTGGTACAGCGGCGACGGCGTGTCGACGCCGACACCGGGGTAGGTGTTGTCGCGCCACACCCCGCCGACGTCGTCCGCCCGCTCCAGCAGGACGAAGTCGTGCACACCCCGCCGCAGCAGGGCCAGGCCCACGGCGAGTCCGGTGAACCCCGCCCCCACGACGGCGACCCTCGAATGACGGGGCGACGGGCCGCTCGGCACGTCGGCGGCGCCGGGGGAAGCGGGATCGACCGGCCGCTGGATCGGCAGCGCCTCGGACGTCATGGTCTCGACGGTAAAGGCTTCATGGTGCACCGGCACGCGAGAGCGGCCCGTCTCACGAGGTCGTCGCACACCCCTGTCGCACGGGTCACACCCGACCCGTCGGTAACCGTCGCGCCTGCGCCGGTCGGGTGCGGACGCACTACGCTCCCCGCGTGCCCTCCGTCATGATCACGGGCGCGTCGTCGGGGATCGGGGCCGCGTTCGCCGATCGGCTCGCCGCCGACGGCCGCGACCTCGTGCTCGTGGCGCGCGACGCCGACCGCCTCCAGACCGCCGCGCAGCGCTACCGCGACCTCGGCGTCGCCGTCGAGGTGCTGCCCGCCGACCTGTCGGACCCGGACCAGCGGGCCCGGGTCGTGCGCCGCCTCGCCGACCCCGACCTCGCGCCGGTCGACCTGCTCGTCAACAACGCCGGGCTCGCGCTGGGCGCCTCCTTCCTCGAGAACGACGCCGCCGACCTGGCCCGCCAGCTGCAGGTGAACGTGGCCGCCGTGCTGGAGCTGACCCGGGCCGCGCTGCCCGGGATGGTCGACCGCGGCACCGGCGCGGTGCTGAACGTCGCGAGCGTCGCGGGCTTCCTGGCCGGGCGCGGCTCCACCTACCCGGCCGACAAGGCCTGGGTCATCTCCTTCACCGAGGGCGTCGCGGCGTCGCTGCAGGGCACCGGGGTGCGCGCGATGGTGCTGTGCCCCGGCTACGTGCGCACCGAGTTCCACGAGCGGGCCGGCATCGACGTCGGCGCCCGCCGCGGCCCGCTGTGGCTGGAGGCCTCCCAGGTCGTCGACGAGGCACTCGCCGACCTCGACCGGGGCCGGGTCGTCTCCGTGCCCTCCAGGCAGTACAAGGCGATCGTGGGGGTGACCGGGGTGCTGCCCCGGAGCCTGCTGCGACGCATCACGGCGACGTTCGACAGGGATCGCACATGAGCTCCGCACACACCGACCGCTCCCGCCTCGCCGCGCTGGTCCGGGAGATCGCCGTCGTCCACGAGCGGGTCACGCTCTCCTCCGGCGCGGAGGCCGACTACTACATCGACCTGCGCCGCGTCACGCTGCACCACGAGGCGTCCCCGCTGATCGGACGGCTGCTGCGCGAGCTCACCACGGACTGGACCTACCGATCGGTCGGCGGGCTGACGCTCGGCGCGGACCCGGTCGCGACGGCGGTGCTGCACGCGGCGGCGGCCGAGCCGGACACCGACCCGGTCGACGCCTTCGTCGTCCGCAAGGAGACCAAGAAGCACGGCATGCAGCGGCTCATCGAGGGCCCGGACATCACCGGCCGCCCGGTGCTGGTCGTCGAGGACACCTCCACCACCGGCGGCTCGGTCCTGACCGCGGTCCGGTCGGTGCTCCAGGCCGGCGCCGACGTCGTCGGGGTGTGCACCGTCGTCGACCGTGACACCGGCGCCCGGCAGGCCGTCGAGGCCGAGGGCGTGCCGTACCGCGCGCTGCTGGGGCTGGCGGACCTGCAGCTGGGATGAGCGAGCCCGGGCCCAGCGAGTGGTCGGTCCCCGGCCAGGTCGGGGTCGGCCCGTGGGCCGGGCCGTGGCCGCAGGGCGACCGGTGGGACCCGGAGCTGCTGGAGCACGGTGACCGGCGCAACGTCGTCGACCGCTACCGCTACTGGCGCCGCGAAGCCGTCGCGGCGGACCTGGCAGGCCGGGCGCACCCGTTCCACGTGGCGATCGAGAATCTCGGGCACGACCACAACATCGGCACGGTGGTGCGCACGGCGAACGCCTTCGGGGTCGCCGGCGTGCACATCGTCGGGCGACGCCGGTGGAACCGCCGCGGCGCGATGGTCACCGACCGCTACCTGCGGCTGCACCACCACGCCGACTCGCACGGTCTCGTCGCGTTCGCCCGGGAGCACGGCCTGGCCGTGGTCGCGGTGGACAACGTCGCGGGCGCGGTCCGGCTGGAGTCCACGTCGCTGCCGCGGGACTGCGTGCTCGTGTTCGGCGCCGAGGGCCCCGGGCTGTCACCGGAGCTGCGCGACGCCGCGGACCTGGTCGTGTCGATCGCTCAGTTCGGCTCGACGCGCTCGGTCAACGCCGGGGTGGCCTCGGGGATCGTGATGCACGCATGGATCCGCGAGCACGCGGACCTGTCCGACGCCTGGTGATCAGCACGTTTCCGCCCCGGGCAGGGCGGAAACGTGCTGATCGATGCTCAGTTGCCGTGCCGGGGCGGCATGGTGGGGCGACCGGTGGTGTGGCGGTACGGCGGCTCCGTGCCGTCCTGTGGGCCGGGGCCGGGGCCGTGCGGCGGCACCGCGCCACCGTGCCGTGGTGCGGTCCCGCCGTGCTGCGGGGCACGACCGGGCTGGACGAACGTCGTCTGCCCGTCCCGGGGGCGTCCGGCCCGCGGCGCCGGGCCGCTCCCGACGGCCGGCATCTGCATGGTGACCGCGGCCGGGTCGTCGTCGGCGGAGCGGCCGGTGACGGTGGCGGCGGCCGCACCGGTCGCGGCGCCCGCGACGCCGTCGACCGGGCCGGCGGGGCCCCCGCGCCTGGACGCGGCCCGCGCCCGCAGCACCTCGAACACGATCGGCAGCACCGAGATCAACACGATCGCGATGAGGATCAGGTCGATGTGCTCACGGACGAACGCGAACTGGCCGAGGAAGTAGCCCAGCACCGTCACGCCCGCCGCCCACGCGACGCCGCCGATCAGCGAGTACGTCAGGTAGCGCTTCGGGTCCATCCGCGCGACGCCGGCGCTCACGGTGATGAAGGTCCGCACGATCGGCACGAAGCGGCCGAGGACGATGGCCCGGTTGCCGTACTTCTCGAAGAACTCGTGGGTCTTCTCGACGTGCTGGGGGTTGAACAGCTTCGACTTCGGCTTGTCGAAGATCGCCGGGCCGGCGCGGTAGCCGATGCCGTAGCCGACGGCGTTGCCGGCGAAGGCGGACACCACCAGTACCAGGCAGACCAGCCACAGCGGCACGTCGATCGCGCCCTGCGCGACGAACAGGCCCGCGGTGAACAGCAGCGAGTCGCCGGGGAGGAAGAACCCGAGCAGCAGCCCGCACTCCGCGAAGATGATCGCAGCGACGCCCACCAGGGCCCACGGACCCAGGGACTCGATGATCACCGCCGGGTCGAGCCAGTCGGGACCGAGGGCGAGCGTCTGCGTCGCGGCGAGAACCGTCACGTCGAGAAACGGTACCGGCCGGGCGATGTGGATCGACGTGGCCGTCGCTGTGGGGGTGCTGTGAGCGGCTCAGCCGAGGGCGGGCAGCGCCCCCGGCAGGAGCACCGAGACCAGCGCGAGACCCCCGCCGAGCAGGGCGCCGAGGAGCAGCGCGATCACCGCGGCCCAGACGATCTGGCCGGTCGCCGACCGGGCAGGCTCCGGTGCCGGGGCCTGCTGCGGCCGGCGCTGCGGGGGCGGCCCGGGACGCGGGACCGGCGGCGGGAGCCGGCCGGGGACGCGTGGCGGCACGGGGGCCGGGCCCGCCGCGGGACGCTGCGGCATCGGGCGCCCGCGGGCCTGCGCCTGCAGCGCTTCGCCGATCCGGCGGGCGGCGTCGTCGTGGCCGGGCTGCGGCGGCTGGGGGCCGGTCATCGCAGCTCCCCCGGACGCCGGACGGCCTCGGTACCGGCGCGCTCGGCCATGATCCGGGCGACGGCGTCGAGCGCGCGGCTGGCGGTCGACTTCACCGTGCCCCGGCTCATCCCGGCGGCCTCGGAGATCTCGGACTCGGTCAGCCCGCCGTAGTAGCGCAGGACGAGCACCTCGCGCTGGCGCGGCGGGAGCTGGCCCAGTGCGTCGACGACCGACTGGTGCTCGGCCGACAGCATGGCCAGCGACTCCGCGGAGCGGGCGTTCGCCGCGTGCGGCGGCACGTACTCGCGTGCCGTGCGACGGCGCCGCAGCACCGACCGGGACCCGTTCACCACGGCCGCACGCAGGTAGGCGACGGCGGCCGTCTCGTCCCGCAGGCCGGTCCAGTGCCGGTGCAGCCCGGTGAACGCCTCCTGCACCACGTCCTCCGCGGTGGCCGGGATGTCCACCAGCAGCATCGCGAGGCGCACGAGGCGCAGGCGGTGGTCGCGGTAGAGGTCGGCCAGCGTCAGCGATGTCTCCGGGCCCTGCCGGGCCCCGGAACCACCCGGCCCGTCGACCGGGGCCGACGTGCCCGGGGCGAACGGGTGCGGCCCGGTGCCCGCGGGCGCCGGTCGGCTGTCGATGGCGCGCAACCGGCCCAGCGTCCGGTCGACGGCGTTCTCGGCGCGCTCCTCCTCCACGCCCACCACACTAGCGACCACCACCGACAGGCTCCGCAGCATTACCCGGTGCACCGGGCGACGGCGTCGCCCGCGGTGAGACCAGGCCCATTCCGACGATGGCTCCCCCTTCCCCGCGGGTACGTGATACTCACCCGGAGACAAGGAGCGCTGCGCGGAGCAGCGACCGCCGACGACGAGGAGGCAGGCCCCGTGCCCATCGCCACGCCCGAGATCTACAACCAGATGCTGGACAACGCCAAGAGCGGCGAGTTCGCCTACCCGGCGATCAACGTGACCAGCACCGAGACCCTCAACGCGGCGCTGCGCGGGTTCGCGGAGGCAGGCTCCGACGGCATCGTGCAGGTCTCGACCGGTGGCGCGGAGTTCCTGTCCGGCACCCGGGTCAAGGACATGGTCACCGGTTCGGTCGGCCTCGCCGAGTTCGCGCACGTCGTCGCGGACAAGTACCCGGTCAACATCGCGCTGCACACCGACCACTGCCCCAAGGACAAGCTGGACTCGTTCGTGCGTCCGCTGATCGCGGTCAGCCAGGAGCGCGTGGACAAGGGGCAGAACCCGCTGTTCCAGTCGCACATGTGGGACGGCTCCGCGGTCGAGCTCGAGGAGAACCTGAAGATCGCGGCCGAGCTGCTGGAGCAGGCGGCCAAGGCGAAGATCATCCTCGAGGTCGAGATCGGCGTCGTCGGCGGCGAGGAGGACGGTGTCGCGAACGACATCAACGACAAGCTCTACACCGCCCCCGGCGACTACGAGCGCACCGTCGAGGTCCTCGGCTCCGGCGACAAGGGCCGCTACCTGCTGGCCGCGACCTTCGGCAACGTGCACGGCGTCTACAAGCCCGGCAACGTCAAGCTCCGCCCGGAGATCCTCAAGCAGGGCCAGGAGGTGGCCGTGCAGAAGCTGGGGCTCGACGCCGGCGCCAAGCCGTTCGACCTGGTCTTCCACGGCGGGTCCGGCTCGCTGCTCGAGGAGATCCACGAGGCGCTGGGCTACGGCGTCGTGAAGATGAACGTCGACACCGACACCCAGTACGCCTTCACCCGGCCGATCGTGTCGCACATGTTCGCCAACTACGACGGCGTGCTCAAGATCGACGGCGAGGTCGGCAACAAGAAGGTCTACGACCCGCGCTCGTACCTGAAGAAGGCCGAGGTCGGGATGAGCGAGCGCGTCGTCGAGGCGTGCGAGTCGCTGAAGTCCGCCGGCAAGGCCCTCTGAGTCCTCCTCCGGATCCACGTCGTGTGCCCACCGGTTGGCGACGACCGGTGGGCGCGCGCCAGGATGGCGGCATGAGTCTGCACGGCAACCTGCTCGAGCCCGACGACACGCGCCTCCCGGTCGACCCCGCCGCGGCGGACCTGACCGCGGGCAAGGACCCGTCGGAGGTGGCGGCGGGGTCGCCGTCGTCGTCGATCGCCTGGGCGGTGCTCGCCGAGCGCGCCCTCGACGCCGGGGAGAGCGTCGCCGCCTACGCCTACGCCCGCACCGGCTACCACCGCGGCCTGGACCAGCTGCGCCGCAACGGCTGGAAGGGCTTCGGTCCGGTGCCGTGGTCGCACGAGCCGAACCAGGGCTTCCTGCGGTCGTGCGGCGCGCTGCTGCGCGCCGCCACGGCGATCGGGGAGGCCCCCGAGGTCGAGCGCCTGCGCACCCTGATCAACGACTCGGACCCGGAGGCGCTCGCCGCCCTCGGCGTGTCCTGACGCCGGTGGCCGCGTGGGACCGGGTCCGCTCACGCGGCCGGGCCGGAGCCCGGCGCGTCCGCGCGTCGTGGCTGCCGATCCTGCAGTGCTCCATGGCCGCCGGCCTCGCCCTCTGGGTGGCCGGTGACCTGGTCGGTCACACACGGCCGTTCTTCGCGCCGATCGCGGCGGTGCTCAGCCTGGGCATGTCGCTGAACTCGCGGCTGCGCCGCACGGCCGAACTCGTCGTCGGGGTGAGCATCGGCGTGCTCGTCGGCGACCTGCTGATCGCGCAGATCGGCGGCGGACTCTGGCAGCTGGTGCTCGTCGTCGCGCTCGCGCTGGTCATCGCGGTGTTCACCGACGGCGGGACCCTGTTCGTCAACCAGGCCGCGGTGTCCGCGGTGCTGGTGACGACGCTGCTCCCGCCCACCGAGACCGGTGGGATCGACCGCTGCATCGACGCCCTGATCGGCGGCCTCGCCGGGATCCTGGTCGCCGCGGTCATCCCCGCGCATCCGGTCCGGATCGTGCGCCGGGTCGCCCGCCGGGTGCTCGACGACCTCGTCACCGTGCTCACCGAGATCGCGACGGCGCTGCGCGAGGGCGACCGGGAGAGCGCGTCGCGGGCGCTGGCCCGGGCCCGCGACACCCAGGCCGTCATCGACGAGCTGCGCACGGCGGTCAGCTCCGCGGGCGAGGTCGTGACGGTCTCACCGATGCACCGGCCGCGCCGGGCCATGCTGCGCCGCTACCGGACGCTCGCCGAGCGGGCCGACTACGCCCACCGCAACGCCCGGGTGCTCGCCCGGCGCGCGATGACCGCGATCGAGGACGGCGAACCGCTCCCGCCCGGTCTGCCGGACGCGATCACCGAGCTCGCCGCCTCCGTCGAGGCGCTGATCGGGGAGCTCGGGCAGGACGGCGACCGCGAGAAGGCGCGCGGCCCGATCCTGGAGGCCGTGCAGCACGCACCGGTCCTCGCCGACCCCGGTGCGGTCGTCGCCCGGCCGGCGGAGGGGCAGCCGGCCGCGGCGCCCGCGGTCTCGGCGCCCGTGCTGGTCGCGCAGGTCCGCTCGATCGCCGTCGACCTGCTGCAGGCGACCGGGATGACCCGCAGCGAGGCGCTGCGTGCGTTGCGCGGGCAGCTCACCGATCCGCACGGGGACTGAACGGGCGGAAGGGCTTCCGTCACGGGCCGGTCACGGAGCAGAATCGGGCCTCGTTCGGCGCCGGGACGTCGGTCCCCCCTGCACGGAGTTGTGGACGTCGCTCACTGATCGGGGTTCACGGTGCAGCTGTTCATCCGCTACGTCCTCGCGCCACTCGTCCGGCTCGTGTGGCGGCCCCGCGTGCGCGGCGCGGACCGCATCCCGGCCACCGGGCCGGTGATCCTCGCGGCGAACCACCGCGCGGCCGTCGACACGGCGTTCATCCCGCTCGTCGCCCCGCGCAGGGTCGCCTTCCTCGGCAAGGCCGAGTACTTCACCGGCCGTGGTCTGCGCGGACGCCTGATGGCCGCGTTCCTGGGGGCGCTCGGCTACATCCCGGTCGACCGGTCCAACGCCCGCGCCGGCCTCGCCGCGCTCGCCGCGGGGCGCAAGGTCCTGGAGCGCGGCGGTGCGTTCGGCATCTACCCGGAGGGCACGCGCTCCCTCGACGGCAAGCTGCACCGCGGGCACACCGGCGTCGCGTCGCTGGCATTGTCGACGGGCGCGGTCGTCGTGCCCGTCGGCCTGATCGGGACCGAGCGCGTGCAGCCGGTCGGACGGCTGATCCCGCGCCTGGCCCGGGTCGAGATCCGCTTCGGGCGGCCGCTGGAGTTCAGCCGCTACGAGGGGCTGGGGGGCGCTCCGGCGATCCGGCGCGCGGTCACCGACGAGATCATGGACGCCATCGCGGACCTGTCCGGGCAGATCTATGTGGACAGTTACCACCGGCGCCCGGACGACTCCGCCGCCGCGGCCTGACCGGAACGGGTCCGGTGGCGACGACGACGGGCTAGCCTGCTGCGGTCCTGTTCCTGTCCGGGGGAGCGTCGCCGGTGGTCCGACTCGTTGTCGTCCTGCTGCTCGTGTGCGGGGTGGTCGTGGGGTGTGGGGCTGCGGAGCCGGAGGGGCCGTTTCCGCCGCGGCCGGCGGAGATCGACGTGGCGAACGTCGACCCGTGTGTCGCGATGACACCTGAACTGCGCCAGCAATGGGGAGTCGAAGGGGACGAGCCTTCGACCGTCACTCTCGCGGACGGTCCGAGCCGGGTGTGTGGATGGGGGAACTACGAGACCATCGACAACTACGCGGTGCAGACGATCCAGACGCCGGCGGCGAAGATCGCGACAGCGAGCGGCGCCGTCATCACCGCTGTCGATGGATTCGGTGCCGTGCGCATGGTCGAGCGCAGAGGTAGCTCCGACCTCTGCGAGCTCTACTTGGACATTGCTGACGCCGCGAGTGTCCGTGTTCAGGTAGATGATTTCGGTGGGGCGAGGCAATCTGGCAGACCTTCGGATGCCGCCTGCGATCGGGCCGAGACCTTGGCGCGGGCCTTCCTGTCGACTGCTCGCGAGGACTGACAGATTCGCAGACGCGAACAAGAATGCCCGATCTGAGATCGGTCACGGTTCTTCCTGCCTAGTCTGCGCCGCATGTCGACGTCGGCGCACACGCCTCGGGGATCCGTCAGCGACGTCCTCATGCTGCAGGTCAACGCCGATAACATCATCGTCGTCTACCAGCAGATGGACGACCACCTTCGGCAGATGCAGGCCGGCCGTCGAGTCAGGGGCAACCTTCGGAATGTCCCTGCATGCGCTGACGATCCGGTGTCTCTCGATGCAGTCGTCGTCTTCCAGCCGAAGATCAATAGCCTGGTCGACGTGCACGAGCGTTATGTGGACGAGGTACGAGACGCGCGTGACCGATTGAAACAAGCGGCGCAGGAGTACGGGCTGATTGAGGACGAGAACGCGGCAACCCTGCAACCCACCACTCCGCCGTACAACGGCCCGCTGCTCGAGCGTTAGGGATCCGAGCATGCCTCTCCCCCGCTGCTACAACTACGAAGCGTTCGACATCGCGACCAAGGCGGCCTGGATCCTCGGCAAACCCGGTGCCGAGGCCACCCGCCAGACCTCCGACGGTCTCCGCAAGCTCGTCGACGACATGGCGACCACCAAGCAGACCCTCGACCGCGGCATGGCCGATCTCGGCATCTCGTGGCAGGGCCCCGCCGCCCGGGCCGCCCAGGAGTCCCTGGACCGCACCGCGACCGGCGTCGACGGCACCGCGAACGTCGCCCGGAACGGCGCCGACCGCATGCTCGACCACGGCAGCGCGTTCGAGCGCATGCGCAACCAGGTCCGGTTCATGGACCCGGCCGAGTTCTCCTGGATCCAGCGCGCGGGCGACAACATCAGCGAGGCCTGGCAGTCCCTCCGGGGCAGGGGCGCCGACCACGTGACCATCGCCGAGCACAACCAGATCAACGACGAGGTCGCGAACCGGGCGCTCCAGAAGTACGAGTCCGAGACCTCCGCGATCGACGACCGCTTCACCACCGAGGCGGCCGCCGCGCCCCCGCCCGCGACATCTCCGGGCGCGACGCCGGGGCCCGGCGGTGCGCCGGGACCGCAGCCCGGCGTCTCCGTCGCGCCGGGTGGAGGCGGACTTCCCGGCCCGACACCGGGACCGGCCGGAGTCGGGCTTCCCCCGGTCGGGTCGGCCTCGCAGCCGGTGTCGGCGCCCACCGGCCCGTCGGGCGGCGGCGGTGCGGGCGGCGGCCCCGGCGGTGGCGCGGGTGGCGGCGCCGGAGGCGGTGGCGGGCCCTCGCCCGTCGTCCCGCTGCCGAGCGGACCGGCGTCCTCGGGCGCCGGTGGAGGCGGTACCGGGGCGCAGGGCTCCCGCATCCCGCCCGCTCCGGACCGCGTTCGGACCCCGATTCCGGCTCCGACGCCGGACGCCGCCCGGGCCCGCGAGGACCTCGCGCGCCGCTTCGGCGATCAGGCACGTCGGCAGCAGCTCGTCCGCCCCCGCACCGAGACCGGCCCCGCCCCGCAGACCCGCCCCGGCAGCGGGACCGGGTCGTATGGAGCCGGTTCCGGAGCGGGCCGCGGCGCCGTCGGCTCCCCGTTCGGCGAGTCCCGCGGCACCGCGCGGCTGCCGGGCGCGGCGACCGAACCGCACGGACCCGGCGGTCGTGGCGGGGCCGGGACGGCGTGGGGCACCGAGCCCCGCACCCCCGGGCCGCGGAGCGCCGGCGCGCCCGAGCCGTGGACCGGCGCCAAGGCGGCGGAGGCTCGCGGCGGGGCCGGCTACGGCCCGATGGCCGGCGGCGTCCCGGGCGGTCGCGGCGAGACCCGGGACCACCGCAACCGCTACGTCGTCCCCACCGACGAGGTGTTCGACGTCGGGATCACCGCGACCGACGCGGTGCTCGCGCCCGAGGACCCCGGGCGTTGATCAGCCCGGCAGCACCGGCCGCCACGGCTCGGTGTGCCGGTACCAGGCCCACCGCTTGATCTCCCGCGGGTGCGCGACGCCGTCGCGGACGGGCGTCGCACCCGTCGTCCCGATCTGGATCGCCCGCCCGGTCGTGCCGGTCACCCCGCGGCCCGCCCGCACGTGCACGCCCTCGGGCCCCGCGTCGACGACGAGCAGCTTCACGCGGCCGTGCAGCACGCGCGTCGCGTCGCAGTAGGCCTCGCCGTAGAGGTCGGGGATCTCCCCGCGGCCAGCGAGGACGCCCCCATTGTCGTCGCGCACCAGCGGCATCTCGCGTGCGGTGCCGGACCGGGCGAGGGCGACGGCGTCGTCGAACCGGGTCGGGAGGCCCCAGTTCGCGGCGGCCCGCGACCGCCGGGACACCGGCAGGTAGGCGACCTCGGTCGCGAGCGCGTCCCGCCGGAGCAGCCGGAGGAGCACGGCGGCGAGGTCCGCGTCGTCACCGTGGACGATCAGTCGCGGCACCGGGAGCAGGACGTCGACCTCCGCCTTCCCGGGGCGCGGGCCCACGGTGACCGAACGCACCGCGGGATCGGACACCAGCGACGACGGTGGGCGTTCACGTCGCGCGCCGGGCCGGATACCGTGGAAGGGAAGCCGGTGACGCCGCTGCGGCAGGCAGTCGAGGAGAACCGCTTCGGGATCGGTCGGAACCACTGATCGAGTACCCTCCTCGCCGCGGAAACCGGAAATCACGCCCGGTCCCGCGACCGTGACGAGCGTGTGTGAACTGGAGTCTCTTACATGCCCGCAATCGTGTTGATCGGCGCCCAGTGGGGCGACGAGGGCAAGGGCAAGGCGACCGACCTGCTGGGCGGGCAGTTCGGCTGGGTCGTCCGCTACCAGGGCGGCAACAACGCCGGGCACACCGTCGTCACGCCGGACGGCCGCGACTTCGCGCTGAAGCTCATCCCGTCCGGGATCCTGTCCCCGGGCGTGAAGAACGTGATCGGCAACGGGGTCGTCGTGAACCCCGAGGCGCTGATCGAGGAGAAGGCCGGGCTGGAGCGGCGCGGCGTCGACACCTCCGGCCTGCTGATCTCGGCCGACTCGCACCTGATCATGCCGTACCACGTGGCGATCGACCGGGTCACCGAGCGCTACCTGGGCAAGGCCAAGATCGGCACGACCGGCCGCGGCATCGGTCCCGCCTACCAGGACAAGGTGGCCCGGGTCGGCGTCCGCGCCGCGGACCTGCTCGACGAGAAGATCCTGCACCAGAAGGTGGAGGCCGCCCTCGAGCTGAAGAACCAGATCCTGGTCAAGGTCTACAACCGGCGCGCGCTGGACTTCAACGAGGTCGTCGACACCGTCCTGGAGCAGTCGAAGGAGTTCGCCGACAAGATCGTCGACACCCGGCTGCTGCTGAACGAGGCCCTGGAGCGCGGTGAGACGCTGCTGCTCGAGGGCTCGCAGGGCACCCTGCTCGACGTCGACCACGGCACCTACCCCTTCGTGACCAGCTCGAACCCGACCGCGGGCGGCGCGTCGGTCGGTTCCGGCATCGGCCCGAACAAGATCACCCGGGTGATCGGGATCCTGAAGGCCTACACGACCCGCGTCGGCTCCGGTCCGTTCCCGACCGAGCTGCACGACGAGATGGGCGAGTTCCTGCGCAAGACCGGCGGCGAGGTCGGTGTGAACACCGGCCGTGCGCGGCGCTGCGGCTGGTTCGACGCCGTCATCGGGCGCTACGCGGTGCGGGTCAACGGCATCACCGACCTCTTCCTGACCAAGCTGGACGTGCTGTCGGGACTGGAGTCGGTGCCGATCTGCGTCGGCTACGAGGTCGACGGCCACCGCGTCGACGAGATGCCGATGACCCAGACCGGTTTCCACCACGCCGTCCCGGTCTACGAGGAGATGCCCGGCTGGGTCGAGGACCTCTCCGGTGCCCGCACCTGGGAGGACCTGCCCCCCGCCGCGCGGGCCTACGTGCAGCGGATCGAGGAGCTCACCGGCGCGCCGGTGTCCGCGATCGGCGTCGGCCCCGGGCGGGACCAGACGATCACCCGCTGACCGGCTGCGCCGGCGGCGTCACGACGACCGCCGGCGTTCGTCGCGGACCGGTGTCACCAGGATCGCGGCCAACGGTGCCGCGGCGGCGATCGCGAACGCCGCCGCGTAGCCGGTCGCGCCGACCAGGGCGCCGAGCGCGGCCGGGACCACCGATGCGACGGCGTTCTGGCCGGTGTTCTGCACCCCCAGCGCGCGCCCCGACCAGGCGGGTCCGGCGATCTCGGCGGTGCTGGTGAACGCCAGCCCGTTCGGGGCGACCGTCACCACCGCCCCGACGGCGAGCATCGTCACTGCCAGCCATCCGGCGACGGCGTCGCCGAGCGCGAACAGCAGCAGCACCGCGGCCGCGGCGGCCGCGACCTGGCGCATCGGGCGCAGCCGGGACCCGACCCGGTCCGACCAGACCCCGGTCGCGATCCGACCGACCGCCCCGGCGATCTGCCCACCGGCGACGAACGCGCCCGCCGCCGCCACGTGCCACCCCTGCTCGCGGACCAGGTACTCGGTCGCGAACGACGCCACCGCGAACTGCGAGACCACCAGCAGTGCACTCGCGCCGTGCACCCGCCACAGGACCGACGTCCCGTAGGGGGAGCGCTCCGGCTCGGCCCCCGCGGGCCGCGGCGCCCGGGGCGGGTCCGGCGCCAGCGTCGCGACCAGCACCGACGCGACGACGCACAGCACCGCGGGCACCAGCAGCGCCCGGAACGGCCCGACGGCTGCGGCCAGGGTCGGCAGCGTCAGCCCGGCCACGGCGACGCCCAGCGGCTGGGACGTCTGCCGGATCCCCATCGCGGTGCCGCGCTCGTGCGCGGCGAACCAGCCCATCACCATCCGGCCGCTGGCGGCGAACACCGACGCCGCGCCCGCGCCGCCCAGGCCGAGCAGCACCAGCAGCAGCGGTCCGGGCCCGATCGGCAGCAGCGCCGCACCCGCGACGGCCGCCGCGCACAGCGCGAGCCCGACCGTCATCACCCCGCGTTCGCCGGACCGGTCGGCGGCGGCGCCCCACAGCACCAGCGTGCACAGCAGACCGACCGTCGGTGCGCCGACGTAGGCGCCGACCTGGGCCAGCGAGAGCCCCTCCGTGTCGCGTAGCAGCGGCACCACGAACGGCAGCCCGTAGACGAACGAGCAGGCCGCGGTCTGGGCGAACACCCCGACGGCCAGCACCAGCCAGCGACGGCGGGTACGGGTCACGTCGACGGAGGTCATGTACCCACGCTAAGCATCTGTCCCACGATCCGGCCATTCGTTCCCGGATCGTGGGACGGAGTGCGGTGGGTCAGGAGGCGCAGTTCCCGGTGTCGGCGGGGGACGACGCGCCGCTCGCGGCCACGTTCAGCGCCTGCCCGACCTGCTCGGCCGTCAGCACGAAACCGGTCTCGGTGTCGTCCAGCGCGGCGCCGAACACGACGCCGACCACCCGCCCGTCGGGGGTGATCATCGGGCCGCCGGAGTTGCCGGAGCGCACCACCGCGCGGACGGTGTAGACGTCGCGCAGCACGCTGCCCTGCTCGTAGATGTCCGGGCCGCGCAGCCGGATCCGCTCGCGGATCTTGCCCGGGGTGACCGTGTACGGGCCGTCCAGCGGGTAGCCCAGGATGATCACGTCGTCGCCGACGCGGGCGGGGTCCGGGCTGAACTGCAGCGGCTGCTCCTCGAGGTCGGGCACGTCGAGCACGGCCACGTCGACCTCGGGGTCGTAGTGGACGACCTGGGCGTCGAGCTGGCGGGCCCGGCCGCTGGATGTCGTCACCTCGACGGTGGTGCTCGACGTCCCGGCGACGACGTGGGCGTTGGTCATCACCCGCTGCGGGGCGACGACGAACCCGGTCCCCTCCAGGGCGCGACGGCAGGACGGGGCGCGCCCGCGGACCTTCAGCACCCGGTCGCGGACCTCGGTGACCACCGGGGACTGCGCGAGCGCGGAGTCCGGCGGGCCGACCGCGGCGACCGGCGTCCGCGAGAACGGGCTGACGACGTCGGGGAAGCCGGAGTCGTCGAGGAGCTGGCGCAGCTCGGCCGGGAGCTTGCGCGCCGCGTCCGGCATCACGTCGTCCACGCCGGCGAGCACCCGCGAGTCGCGCAGGCCGCTGGTCAGGGTGGAGAAGCTCGTCGAGGACAGCGGCAGCGCGATCAGCCAGGCCGCCACCACCACCGCGACCGCCTGCACACCGGCACCCAGCGTCGAGTCGACCCTGAGGGTGCCCTCGCCGCGGATCCGGTCGCGGATGAACCGTCCGAGGTAGACGCCCGTCGCCTCACCGAGCGCGACGAGCAGCACCACCACGCCGATCCCGAGCAGCACCTTCCCCTGCTGGGACTCCACCTGCCCGGCCAGCAACGGGGCGAGCCGCAGCCCGAGCACCGCGCCGGTCAGTACGCCGGCGAACGACAGCAGCGCCACCGCGACCCCGTGCCGCCAGCCGGACGCCGCGGCCAGCAGAGCGAGGATCACGACGACGACGTCGACCCAGCTGATGCTCACCGGTCCACCACGCCGTGGTCGTCCACCCGGCCTCCTTCCGGTTCGTTCCGCCGGGCGCGGGCCCAGGCGTCGTCGAGATCGAGGACCCGGCCGGCGTCCCAGGGACGCTCCCAGCCGGAACGCTGCAGCAGTGCGGACAGCAGGCCCGCGGTGAAACCCCAGACCATCAGGCCCGCGGCGTCGAAGGCGGGGCCGGTGTGGCCACTGGGGCCGCGCACGGTGAACCGGTTCGCCGGGTCGGTCAGGACCTCCACCGGGACCCGGACGACCCGGGCGACCTCGGCGGTGTCGACCACCCGTACCGGAGACGGCGACGCCCAGTGCGCCAGCACCGGGGTCACCAGGAACCCGGTGGGCGGGATGAACAGGTCCGGCAGGAGGGCCAGCGGTACCACCCCGGACGGGTCCAGTCCGGTCTCCTCCCGGGCCTCCCGCAGCGCGGCGTGCACCGGGCCGGTGTCGGTCGGGTCGAGCCGCCCACCGGGGAAGGCGACCTGCCCGGCGTGCGAGCGCAGCGTCGCCGCGCGCTCGGTGAGCAGCACGTCCGGCCCGCCCGACTCCCCGTCGGTGAACAGCATCAGCACCGACGCCCGGCGCGGCTCGCCGTTGTCGGGCTGCAGCCGTCGCCAGCCGAACCAGGCCGGGTCCAGGCCCAGCGCCCCGTCGACGAGCGGGCGCAGCGACGCCGGCGCCGCCGCGGGGTCGGGGTCGGGCACCTGCGGCACGCCCGCCTGCGCGGTCACCGGAACCGCTCCACGGCGGCCGCGACGTCGTCGGCGGTGCGGAACGGGACGGGCGGGTCCACCATCGCGACGCCACCGTCCGCGCGGGTCACGTAGCTGACCGGGAGCAGCGGCGGGGTGTCCAGCGCGCGGCGCACGGCCCGCTGCGGGTCGGTCACGGCCGGCAGGGTGACCCCCAGCTGCGCGGACAGGGCCAGCGCGGCCACCGGGTCGTCCTGCACGTCGACGGTGAGCACCGGCAGTGCGCCGGGACGCTGTGCGTAGGCCTGCAGCGCGGGCAGCTCGTCGCGGCACGGCACGCACCACGACGCCCAGAAGTTGACCAGCGTCGGACGCCCGGTCAGAGCCGCGCCCAGGTCGGTACTGCCGTCGGCGCCCAGGCACGGCACGGTGATCCCGGCGAGCGGACCGGCCGGGGTGCGGCCGGACGGGGCGGGGCACGGTGCCAGCCGGGCCGAGGCCCGCGCGGCGGCCAGTGCCTGCGGGTCCGCGGCGGCGAGGTCGGTCTCGGGCCGGTCGGCCGGGGCGGCGCTCGCCGCGGGCCCGGCGCCGCCGCTCCCGCCGGGGGCGGGGCCCGAGGGCCACAGCGCCCA
Organism: Pseudonocardia sp. UM4_GMWB1; assembly: GCF_017312155.1. Lineage (NCBI taxonomy): Bacteria > Bacillati > Actinomycetota > Actinomycetes > Pseudonocardiales > Pseudonocardiaceae > Pseudonocardia > Pseudonocardia sp. UM4_GMWB1. Next base: position 716,086 of record NZ_QJPN01000001.1, read on the forward strand.
GACCGCGATCGCCACCAGGACGACGACGACCACGGTCGAGACGATCTCGGAGCGGGAGGCGCCTGTCCGGGTCACCGGCCGTCCCCGGGCGGCCCCGCGATCCCCGCGAGTGCGAGCAGGTGGTCCCGCTCCGGGCCCTTGACCAGCGCCGCGGCCTCGCCCGGGTCGGTGGGGCCGAGCCCGAAGGCGGGACAGTCCGCCGCGAGTGTGCAGGCGCCGCAGGCCGGCTTGCGCGCATGGCAGACCCGGCGGCCGTGGAAGATCACGTGGTGGGACACGATCGTCCAGTCCCGCCGCGGGACGAGCTCGCCGATCGCGTGCTCGACCTTGACGGGGTCCTCCTCGGTCGTCCAGCCCCAGCGGCGGACCAGGCGTCCGAAGTGGGTGTCGACGGTGATCCCGGGGACGCCGAACGCGTTGCCGAGGATGACGTTCGCGGTCTTGCGCCCGATGCCGGGCAGCTTCACCAGCTCGTCCAGCGTCGACGGCAGCTCCCCGCCGTGCCGCTCGACGACGGCGGCGCCCAGCCCGGTCAGCGACGTCGCCTTGTTCCGGTAGAAGCCGGTGGAGCGGATCAGTTCCTCGAGCTCCGTCCGGTCGGCGCCCGCGTAGTCCGCGGCGGTGGGGTACCGGGCGAACAGCGCGGGGGTGACCTGGTTGACCCGCTCGTCGGTGCACTGCGCGGACAGGATCGTCGCGACGGCGAGGTCCAGCGGGGTGGTGAAGTCCAGCTCGCAGTGCGCGTGCGGATAGGCCTCCGCCAGCGACCGGAGGATGCGGTTGACCCGGCGCGCTCGCCCGATCGGGCTCTCCCCGGCCGCGACGCGCGCGGCCAGACCGGCGGCGGCGCGGGGGGTGGGCCGCGACGCCCGCGACGGCCGTCCGGCGGAGGTGCTCACGTGACCGAGCGTACGGGTGGGCACCGACAGTCGTGTCACGGTGTCGCGCCGTGCACCGCTCGCCGCCGGGCGCCGTCCGGTCCACGCCGGGTGGTGTTCGACCGGCCGGCGCGGCGACGCGTCCGACGAGCGGTGCGCGCACCCGGCCGGGTGTGCGCCGAACGGGCTACGAGGTCACGGTCGCGTCACGAAGACGGCGACGCGGCCACCCCCGACCGGCCGGGCTGCGAACCCGTACGGGAGGATCGGAGTTGCCATGACTGCCTGGTTGAGCGTTCTCGTCCCGCTGCTCGTGATGTTCTTCGCGCTCGGTATGGAGCGCGTGGAGTCCCGCATGCGGGAGTCCACCGTGCGCCAGGACGAGCTGGACGAGATGCTCGAACAGCCGCGTCCGGACGAGGTCCGTGCCCTGTTCCGGTCCGGCACGGGCCGCGCGCTGGAGCTGTTCCGGCTGCGTAACCGGCGCCGCCGGGGGGCTCGTCGGAGCCAGGTCCCGTCGGCCTGACAAGATCGCGTACGGGTGCGTGACAGCGCCCCGCGACGAATCGGACCCGATCGGATGTCAATCCGATCGGGCCAGTGGTGCGCACGTGTGTGGCGAAGACCTCTACACTGACGCGCCGACGACCCGCCGTGACGATACGGCCGGTGAACGAGGAGCATTGCAGTGGACGAGGTTCTGATCCGGGCAGGGATCTTCCAAGGTGTGGAGCCCCAGGCCGCCGAGGCGCTGGCCGAAGCTCTGGAGACTGCCGAGTTCTCCCGCGGGCAGGTCATCTTCTCCGAAGGTGAGCCCGGTGACCGCCTCTACATCGTGTCGGGCGGGAAGGTGAAGCTCGGCCGGAAGTCCCCCGACGGCCGGGAGAACCTGCTCATGGTGGCCGGCCCGTCGGACATGTTCGGCGAGCTGTCGATCTTCGACCCGGGCCCGCGCACGTCGTCGGCGACCGCGGTCACCGAGGTGCGCTGCTACACCATGGACCGCAGCGCGCTGCGGGAGTGGATCGGCAAGCGTCCGGAGATCGCCGAGCAGCTGCTGCGCGTGCTGGCCCGTCGCCTGCGCCGCACCAACAACATGCTCGCCGACCTGATCTTCACCGACGTGCCGGGCCGTGTGGCGAAGTCGCTCCTGCAGCTCGCGCGCCAGTTCGGCTCCCAGGAGTCGGGGCTGTTGCGGGTCACCCACGACCTCACGCAGGAGGAGATCGCCCAGCTCGTCGGCGCCTCCCGCGAGACCGTGAACAAGGCGCTCGCCGACTTCGCGCACCGTGGCTGGCTGCGTCTCGAGGGCAAGAGCGTGCTGATCCTGGAGCCGGAGCGGCTCGCGCGGCGCGCGCGCTGAATTCTCTGGTACGGGCGTCCCAGATCATGTGATGCTGGGGCGTGCCCGCCGCTCTCTCCGACTACCGCGCCGCCCTGGGCACCCCCGGGGCGGCCGCGCCGGTCTGTGCCTCCGTCCTCGGTCGGTTCCCGATCGCGATGCACAGTCTCGCCACGCTGCTCTACGTCCGTGAGGTCCACGGCTCCTACGCCGTCGCCGGAGCGGTCTCCGCGGCGCTGCTGGTCGGGACCGCGGTCGGCACGGTCGTGCAGGGGCGGGTGCTGGACCGGCTGGGCCCGACCCGGCCGATGCTGGTGCTCGTCGCGGTCTACCTGCTGTGCGTCACCGGGCTGGTGCTGAGCATCGAGTACCGGGCGGCGCTGCCGCTCACCGTCGCGGTCGCGGTCGTCACCGGGCTCGCGACGCCGGCGTTCGAGGGATCGTCGCGGGCGCTGTGGTCGGACCTGACCCCGCCCGGGCCGCGCCGCGAGGCCGCCTACACCTACGAGGCGATCAGCCTCGAGATCTTCTTCATCATGGGTCCCGCGCTGGCCGCGGTGCTGGTGGTGGCGACGCCGTGGCCGGGCACCGCGCTCGTCGTCGCGGCGACCGCGGAGATCGTCGGTACCACCTGGTTCGCGCTGACCGCCGCCGTACGACGCCGCTCGGCCCGCATCCGCGCCGAGCGCGCCGACGGGTCGCTGCCGGTCGAGGCCGGGCTGCTCGGGGTGTTCCGGCGCCCCGGGCTGCGGACGGTGGCGCTGGCGTCGCTCGGGTTCGGGCTGGTGGCGGGGACCGCCGAGGTCGGCGTGATCGCCGCGACCGCGTTCGCCGGCTCGCCCGCCGCCGGCGGGGTCCTGCTCTCGCTCTGGTCGGTGGTCTCGGTGCTGACCGGGGTGCTCTACGGGATGCGGCCCTGGCCGCGGCCGTTGCATCTGCGGCTGCCGGTCCTGCTCGCCGGCTTCGCCGTCCTGGTGACGGCGATGGGGCTCGTCTCCCCGCTCGGCTCGCTGGTGCTGCTGGCCGTGGTGATGATGGTCGCCGGCGCGCTGATCACCCCGCAGGTCACCGCGCACTCCCTCGGCGTCGAGCAGACCGCTCCGGCGGGGTCGGCGACCGAGGCGTTCAACTGGATGGTGATGGCCGCGGTGCTCGGGGTCTCGGTCGGGCAGGCCCTGTCCGGCGTCATGATCGACCTCGTCGGGCCGGGCGGATACGCGACGGGCGGCGCCCTGGGGCTGCTCGTCGCGGGGCTGCTGTGGCTGCGCCGCGGATCGGTCGCCGACACCGAGCCCCGCGTCGTCGCGGCCGGGAGCCGGGCGTGAGCGGCGCCGGGGAGCTGCGGCGGCTGCGCGACGTCGTCGCCGGCGACATGGCCGGCGCGGACGTCGCGCACGATCTCGGGCACCTCGACCGGGTCGCCGGGCTGTCGGCCCGGCTCGCGGTGCGGGAGGGCCTGGACGGGTTCGTCGCCGCCGTCGCCGCCTATGTGCACGACCACCACCGGGCCGCCGAGGCCCGGCTCGGCCGCGTCGTCGCCCCCGCGGAGGTCCGCGACGACGCCCGGGACGCGCTGCGTCGCGGCGGGGTCGCCGAGCAGCTGTGGGACCCGGTGCTCGACGCCGTCGAGGCCACCGGCCGGTACTCCTTCTCCGCGGCGGTGTCGGCGCCCACGGCGGACCGGATCGCGGCCTGCCTGCACGACGCCGACATGCTCGACGCGATGGGCGCCACCGGCATCGCCCGCGCGTTCGCCTACGGCGGCGCGATCGGCGAGCCCCTGTGGGACCCGGACGCGGGCGTCGCGACCGACGGCTACCGGTCCGGGCCGACCGGCTCGGTCGTCGCCCACTTCCACGAGAAGCTGCTGCGGCTGCGCGGCGAGCTGCGCACCGCCGCCGGCCGCGAGATGGGCGAGCGGCGGCACGCGGCCCTGGAGGAGTTCCTGCGCCGGTTCCGTGAGGAGTGGGTCGACGCCCACGGCGACTCCGACGGCGCCCCGCCCGGGGTCTAGATCGGGTCGAGGATCCGCTTCAGGAACTGCCGGGTGCGGGGTCGTTCCGGCTCGACCAGCACCCGCGACGGCGGACCGGACTCGGCCACCACCCCGCCGTCGACGAAGAGGACCTGGTCGGCGACCTGCTGGGCGAAGCGGATCTCGTGGGTGACGATGACCATCGTCCGGCCCGCCGTCGCCAGGTCCTTGATGACCCGCAGGACGTCGCCGACGAGCTCGGGGTCCAGCGCCGAGGTGGGCTCGTCGAACAGCATCAGCTGCGGGTCGAGGGCCAGCGCGCGGGCGATCCCGACGCGCTGCTGCTGGCCGCCGGAGAGCTGGTACGGGTACTGGTCGGCCTTCTCGGCCAGCCCCACCTGGTCCAGCAGCCGCCGGGCGTCGGCGGTCGCGTCGGCCCGGGGGCGCCGCTGCACGATCACCGGGCCCTCGATGACGTTCTCCAGGACGGTGCGGTGCGGGAACAGGTTGTGCGACTGGAACACCATCGCGGTCCGGGACCGGAACCGGGCCAGCGTGGACCGGTCGACGGGGGCGCCGAAGTCGACGGCCAGGTCGCCGATGGTGATCACCCCGGCGTCGGCCCGGTCCAGCGCGTTCAGGGCACGCAGCACCGTCGTCTTGCCCGAACCGGACGGCCCGATCACCGCGGTGACGGTCCCGGCCGGGACGTCGAACCCGATGTCGCGCAGGACCTCCAGCGTCCCGAAGGACTTCCGCAGGCCCCGGACGGTCAGCAGGTCGCTCATCGCGCCACGTACCTCTCCAGCCGCGTCTCCACCCGTACCTGCACGGACGAGAGGATCAGGCAGACGATCCAGTAGTACACCGCGGCCACGCCGTAGAGGGCGAAGAAGTCGAACGTCGGCGCCGCGGCCAGCTGGGCGACCCGCAGCAGCTCGGTCACCAGGATGGTCGAGGCCAGCGAGGTGTCCTTGACCAGCGAGATCAGCGTGTTCGACAGCGGTGGGACGGCGGTGCGCGCGGCCTGGGGGAGGATCACGCGTCGCAGCGTCGTCGGGTACCCCATGCCGATGGTCTGCGCGGCCTCCCACTGTCCCTTCGGGATGGACAGGATCGCCGCCCGGATGACCTCGGCCGCGTAGCCGCCGACGTTGAGGCTGAACGCGATCACCGCGGACGGGAACGGGTCGATCACCAGCCCGAGCTGCGGGAGCGCGTAGAACACGATGAACAGCTGGACCAGCAGCGGCGTGCCGCGCACCACCGAGATGTAGGCGCGGGCCAGCCAGGACAGCGGTCTGATCGAGGAGATCCGGGCCAGCGCCAGCAACAGGGCCAGGACCAGCCCGATGACGAAGCTGATCGCCGTCAGCGGGATGGTCATCGTGACCGTCGCCCTCAGCATCGGCCACAGGTTGCGGCCGATCAGCTCCCAGGTGGCGGGATCCATCTACTTCCCGCTGACGTCGCTGCCGAAGTACTTCTCGGACAGCTGCGTCAGCGTGCCGTCGGCCCGCAGCTCGGCCAGCGCCCGGTCCACGTCGGGCATCAGGCCGCTGTCCTTGCGGGCGGCGAAGGCCTGCTCGCTGGTGTCCCCGGTGGTGCCGGCGACCTTGATGCCCGTGTCCCCGGTCGACTTCTCGTACTCCCCGACGGCGAGGTTGTCGTTGACGGTGGCGTCGACCCGGCCGTCCTTGACGAGCTGGACGGCCTGCACGAAGCCCTCCACCGCCTCGACGTTCGCGCCGGCGCCGCGGGCGACCTCGGCCCAGTTGCTGGTCGCGGACTGCGCGGTGGTGCGGCCCCGCAGGTCGGCGAGGGTCCGGATCGCGGTGTCGTCGGCGCGGGTGACGATCACGCCCTCGGACACGGTGTAGGGGGTCGAGAGGTCGTACCTCGCCTTCCGCTCGTCGTTGACGGTGACCTGGTTGGCGACCAGGTCGATCCGCTGCGACTCCAGCGCGGCGAAGATCGAGTCCCACGGGGTCTGGACGAACTCGACCTCCTTGCCCAGCTTGGCGCCGACCGCACGGGCGACCTCGACGTCGTAGCCGGTCAGCTGCCCGTCGGGGCCCTGGAAGCTGAAGGGGCTGTAGGTCCCCTCGGTGCCGACGCGCAGCGTGTCGGACCCGCCGCTGCTGCAGCCGACGAGGGTGGTGAGGGCCAGCAGCGCGGCGGCCAGGGCCAGGATCGTGCGACGCACGGGGTCTCCTTCGGGCGGAACGGGGCCGACGGACGGCGATGCCCCGTCGGGATGCGGGGACCCTAGGCCGGTCGGTCGTGTCGGTTCAACGCTCCGTGCGGTCCCGTTCATCCACGCAGGTGATCCAGCTGTGCGCGCACGGACAGCTCGGCGGCGTCCCACAGCGAGGTGTCGACGTCGGCGTAGACGATCTCGACGACGTCGCGTGCCGAGGCGTCGGGACCGAGCCGCTCCAGCGCGGCCCGCACCTGCTCCAGCCGCTGCTCGCGGTGGGCGAGGTAGTGCCGCGCGGTGTCGGCGGCGTCCGGGAGCTCCGGACCGTGCCCGGGGAGGACCGGGGTGCCCGCGGGCAGCTCCGCGATCCGGCGCAGCGAGTCCAGGTAGGGCCCGAGGGTGCCGTCGGGGTGGGCGATGACGGTGGTGCCGCGGCCGAGCACGGTGTCGCCGGAGAGCAGCGCGACGCCGTCGGAGCCGGGGCCGCGCAGCAGCAGCGACACCGAGTCCGAGGTGTGGCCGGGGGTGGTCAGCACCTCCAGTTCGACCCCGCCACCGGCGACGACGGCGCCGTCGACCAGCGGGGTGGTCCCCGACGCCAGCGACGGGTCCGCGGCGAACACGGGTGCCCCGGTCAGCTCGACGAACCGGCCGATCCCGCCGGCGTGGTCGTGGTGGCGGTGGGTCAGGACCACCGCGGCCACCGGCGTGCCGTCGGCCAGCGCCTCCAGGTGCGTGCCGTCGTCCTCACCCGGGTCGACGACGATCCGGTCGTGCGCGTCCGAGGCCGCGAGGACCCAGGTGTTGGTGCCCTCCAAGGTCATCGGGCCGGGGTTGTCCTGCAGCAGCACCGACGCCAGCGGGTGCGCGGCGCGCAGGGCGCCGTAGAGCGGGTGGCTCACCGGGTCGTCTCCTCGTAGATCCAGTCGGGGTCGCCGGGCAGGGTGATCGTGACGACCCTGCCCTCGCGCCGCACCTCGGGGGTGATCGGCTCGATGTCGCGCGCCGCGGCGGCGGCCAGCACCTCGCCCGCGCTGTCGTGCCGGTGCAGCTCCTGCAGGGTCCGCAGAGTGGGCGGCATCAGCTCGAGGTCGCCGTCGTCGTAGCCGGACAGGGCCTCGGCCGGGCTCCACCAGCGCGCCTCGACGGCCTCGGTGGTGGCGTCGTCGGCGACCTGGCCGTCCGGCACGCGGGCGACGAGGAACGCGGTGTCGTAGCGCTTCGGGTTGCGCGGCGGGGTGATCCAGCGGGACCACGGGACCAGCAGGTCCGCGCGCAGCTCCAGGTCGTGCGCCGCGAGCAGCCCCGGCAGCGTGATCCGGCGGGCGACGAGGTCGTCCCGCCAGGTCGCGGCGGCGTCCAGCCGGCCGGGCTCGGTGCCGGCGGGGGCGGCCAGCAGCACGCCGCACTCCTCGAACGTCTCGCGGACGGCGGCCGTCACCAGCGCGGCGGCCAGGTCCGCGGGCTGGGCCAGCCGGGCACCGAACCGTTCCGGCTCCGGTCCGCGCCATCGGGCGGGGTCCGGCTCGTCACCGGCGGAGACCCCGCCGCCGGGGAACACGGTCATGCCGCCGGCGAACGCCATCCCGGCCACCCGCCGCTGCAGGAAGACCTGCAGGTCACCGGTGCCCGGCTCGTCGCGGACCAGCAGGACGGTCGCGGCGGCCCTCGGCTCGACCGGCTGCGCTGCCGGATCATCGCTCATGGCCGCCGACCCTAGGTCATGATCGGGGCCGGTCGGCGGTGAGAATGCCCGCATGCGTATCGGACTGCTCGGCGCCGGGCCGTGGGCGCGCCAGGTGCACGCCCCCGCCATCGCGGCGCATCCCCGCTGGTCGGCGGCCGGGGTGTGGGCGCGACGGCCGGAGGCGGCCGCCGGGATCGCCGCGGTCTCCGGTGGTCCGGTGCACGCCTCGGTCGAGGACCTGCTCGACGCGTGCGACGCCGTCGCGTTCGCCGTCCCGCCCGCCGTGCAGGCCGAGCTGCTGGAGCGGGTGGTGGCCGCCGGGAAGCACGTCGTGCTGGAGAAGCCGCTCGCCGCGGACCTGCCCGCCGCGGAACGGGCCGCCGCCGCGGTCGCGGCCTCGGGCGTCCGGTCGGTGACGATGCTGACCCTGCGGTTCGACCCGGCGATCCGGGCCTGGCTCGACGCGGTCCCGGCCGGCGCCGGCGGTCCCGGGACGACCGCGACCGCCCGCTGGCTGTCCGGGGCGCTGCTCGGCGGGCCGTTCGCGGCGTCGTCGTGGCGGGCCGAGCACGGGGCGCTGCTCGACGTCGGCCCGCACGTCGTGGACCTGCTCGACGCGGCGCTGGGACCGGTCGTCGACGTCGACCACGCCCACCGCGACGAGCCCGACCTGTGGCGGATCGGCCTCGTCCACGACGGCGGCGCCCGCAGCTCGGTGGTGCTGTCGCTGCGTGTCCCGGTGGATCCGACCGAGTTCGAGGTGGCGCTGGTCGGCGGGCTCGGGGAGGACGGCCGCGGCCGGTACGTGCTCGACCGTCGCCCGGCCGACGCGGTCGCCTGTTTCGGCGCGCTGCTCGACGACCTCGCCGACGCGATCGACTCCGGCGCCGACCTCCCGGTGGACGCCGCACGGGCGCTGCACCTGCAGCGGGTGATCGACCGGATCGTGCGCGCGGTCGGCTGATCCTCCGCACCGGCCGCCGGGCCCGGCCGGGATCTCAGCCCCGGTCGGTGCGGGCGGTGCCGTTGCGCGGGGTCGGTTCGCCGCCGTTCTCGCGGGCGGCGAGCTCCTCGTGGAGGCGCTGCAGCAGGTCCTGTTCGGTGGGGGTGAGCCGGTCGGCCAGGCCCCCGGCGGGGCGGGGTCGCGGCCGCGGCCTCGGCGCGGGTGCGTCCGCGGGCCCCGTCGTGGGGTCCTCCGCCGGACCCGGCGCGGGGTGCTGCGTCGCCCGTGCGGCGGGCTCCGTTGCGGGGGCGACGACGTCGGCCGGTTCCGTGGGGTCCTCCACGGTGCCGTCCCACCCGGTGGTGTCCCGCTCGGTGGCGTCCCACTCGTCCGGCTCGTCGTCGGTGAGCAGGAGGTGCCGGGGGCGGCGCTCCCCGTCGGCCGGGGCCGGGGGTGTCGGGGCGCGCAGGATCGGGACGCCCGGAGGTGGGGTGGGGGCCTCGTCGACGGGGTCGGCCTCGTCGGCCGGGGGCCGGGGGCCGGTGGGCCCGGTTCCGGCCGGTCCGGTGCCTGCGGGGCGGTCGAGTCCGGCCCGGATGTCCGGAGCCGGTCCGGCGTGGGCCGGGTCCGCCGGGACGTCCTCCGTGGCCGGTGCGGCTCCGTTCGTCTCGGCCCCGGCGGGCGACGTGCCGACGTGGTTCCGGTCGGATCCGGGCCCCGGGTGTGCCGGCCCGGCGGTGGGGCGGGCCGGGTCGTCGCCGGTGGTCACACGGTGGGCGGGATGCGCCGCGCCGTCGCGGCGGTCGTCGTCGACGGTCACGGTGGCGGTCGCGGCGGGGACGACGTGCGGCGTGCCCGGGACGGTCTCCTCGATGTCGCTCCGGTCGGTCCGCGCCGCGGTCTCCGGCGGCGGGATCTCCCCGGCCCAGGCACCGGAGGCCCAGTCGGCGAGCCAGGACGCCTCGTCGGGTCCCGGTGCCGCGGGCGGCCCGACGGGCGGACGCCCGACGACCGGACCGGGCCCGCCGCCCGCGGGCGCGCGGCCCTCCCCGGCCCGCCTGCGGAGCGGCACGCCGAGGTCGCGCGGGGCCGCCCGGGGGCCGATCGGGGCCGGGTCCGCGGGGACGACCGGCGGGACGGACGCGGCCGGGGACACCCCGGCCGCGGGCGGCGACGAGGTGGCCGGGTGCGCCGGGATCCCGGGAGGTGCGGGGGCGACCGGCGGTGGGGCCGGTTCGTCGGAGGGGCCCGACGGCCGCCCGGCCGGCGTCGTGGCGGGCCCGGCCGGACGCCGCTCCGGCGGCCCCGCCACCGGCCCGCGGACCGCGATCGTGGGGTGCGCGCCGTTCGCGTCGGGGAGGTGGCCGTTGCCGGCGGTTCCGGGGCCGGCGACGAACCGGTGCCGGGGGACCTCGCCGACCCCGCTCGGCGGGGTCGGGTCCGGGCTGTCGCCCTCCGGGGGAGAGTCGAACCAGTCGCCCGCGGAGGCCTCCCGCAGCGCCCGGATCGGCGGCGACGGCCGCGGCGCCGGATGCGCCGTGTCCTGCCCCTCGACGGGTGCCGCGACGTGTCGGGCCGCGGAGCCGCGTGGCCCGGCCGGGCCGGGACCGGCGCCGTCCTGCGTGCCGGTTCCCGGGACCGGAGCGGCCCTGTCGGACGTGTCGGTGCCTGGACCGGGAGCGGCCCGGTCGGGGGTTCCGGTCTCCGGGGTGGGAGTGGCCGGATCGGCAGTGCCGGCCCCCGGGCCGGGAGCGGCCTCGTCGGAGATGCCGATCTCCGGGGACGATCCGGTCGCGCCGGATGCGCTCGCCGGGGAGCCGGACCCGGTGGCGTCCTCGCCCGGGACGTGGCCGGTTCCGGTGGAGGAGGCCTCCGCGGCCGGGTCCGGCCCGGCTCCGGACGTGGCTGCGCCCGGGGCCCGGTCCGGTCCGATGTCGGGTGCGGCCGCTCCCGGGGACGGGGCTGTCGCGGCGACCCCCTCCGTCGTCGGCTCCGGGGCGACCCGGCCGGGCCGGTCCTCCGGGTCCGGGGTCTCCGTGACGGGGCTCCCGGCGAGTGGCGCGGGGCGGTCGATGCGCACCGGTGCGGGCGGTGGGTCCGAGGCGGGGACGTCCGTGTCGACGGAGGAGTCGACGGTGACGTCGCCGGGGGAGCTGTCGGTGCGGTGCCCGGCCGGTGCGTCCTCGACGGCGTCGGGTCCGGGGACCGCCGTGATCCCGTCCCCGTCGGGCCGCGGGGCCGGGGGCGTCGCCGAGGACAGGAGCCCGACCCGGTCGGAGGGCCGGTCGTCGGGAACCCGGTCGGCCGGCGGGCCGGACGTGTCGTCGTCCGCAACCCCGCCCCCGCCCCCGGGTTCCACCAGGGGGGACCGGGACGTGTCGGGGGCGGGCCGTGGTGCGTCGCCGGGGAGGGATGCCGACCCGTCCTCCCGGGACGGAGCGGCGGCGTCGTCGCGGGACGGAGCGGCGGCGTCGGAGACCGGAGTGGCGGGGAGCGGACGCGCGACCTCCCGGGCGGCGCGGTGATAGCCGGGGTCCGGGCCGTCGTCGCCGACCTCGACCGACACGACCAGTCCGGCCCGGGCCAGCGCCGACTGGGCCTGGTAGGTCAGGACCTCGGGTGCGCCGTGCGACCCGGTGCGGGCCAGCAGCACCGGCTGCGGCAGCGGACCGGGGGCGGTACCGGCGGGCGTCGTGCGCCAGGCCAGCGTCCAGCCCGACTCCGGGACCGGGACTCCGGCGAGCGCGGCCGCGACCGCCTCCGCGGCACCGGGCGGGCCGTCGCCGTCGAACCGGTGCGGACCGGTGGCGACGTCCGCGGCGGGCGGCAGGCAGGCGTCGGCGTCGGGCTGAACCCGGCGGGCTGCGGCCTCGGCGACCAGCTCGGAGCGCACCGCGTGCGGCAGCACCACCCGTCCCGCGACGAGCTCGGCGACCAGCAGCTCCAGCGCGTGCCCCTCCTCGCCGACGGCGACGAGCTCGCGTCCGGTGGCGAGCAGGTCGTCGTCCACCCGGCCGGCCAGTTCCCGCAGCAAGCGGTACGTGGGGTCGGACATGGGGCCTCCTTCGCGGTCCCGCGTCAGCCGGTGGGGACCGGCTCGCGGCTCCACAACGACGCCGCCGCGGTGCACGCGGCCTCGTGGTACTCGGTCGGGGCGTCGCCGGTGAGGGCCTCGACGCGCGGGACACGGTCACCGTGGACGCGCAGCAGCCGTGCGACCGCGGCGGCGAGCAGGTGCGGCCGCTGCGCGTCACGCACGAGCAGCACGCGGGCGCCGTCGTCGCGCACGGCCAGCAGCAGCGCGGACGCCTCGTCGCGCACGACCGACAGCGCCGACCACGCGGCGAGGTCCGGCTCGCCCGCCGTGAACGCGGGCGGGGCGGGCGGCGTGCCGGGCAGCACCGCCTCGACCAGGCGCCGCGACGGCGCGTCCGGCCCGACGACCTCCGCGAGCAGCGTGCGCTCGTGCCCGGTCAGCCCGATCCGGTGCCGCAGCAGCGTGCGCGGCAGGACCGCGCCCAGCGCCGCGGTGTCCCCGGCGGCCAGCCAGTCGCGCAGCCGCCAGAGCAGCTCGTCGGGGAACCGGCCGGCGAGCCGCAGCAGCAGCTCGTGACCGGCCGGGACCCCGGCGAGCCGATCCATGTCAGCCGCCGACCTCGACCGTCAGCTCCACCTCGACCGGCACGTCCAGCGGCAGCACCGCGACGCCGACGGCCGACCGGGCGTGTGCCCCGGCCTCGCCGAACACCTCGCCGAGCAGGTCCGACGCGCCGTTGATCACGCCGGGCTGGCCGGAGAACGAGGGGTCCGACGCGACGAACCCGACGACCTTCACGACGCCGGTGACGCTGTCGAGGCCGACCAGCCCGTCGATCGCGGCGAGCGCGTTCAGCGTGCAGATCCGGGCCAGGTCGTACGCCTGCTCGGCGGTGACCGTGGCCCCGACCTTGCCGGTCGCGGCGACCTTCCCGTCCACGAACGGGACCTGCCCGGCGGTGAACACGAGGTTCCCGCTGCGCCGGGCCGGGATGTAGGCGCCGGCCGGTGCGGCCACCGCGGGCAGGGTCAGCCCCAGCTCTTTCAGCCGGGCGAGTGCGCTCACTGCTGCACCGGCCGCTTGAAGAACGCCACCAGCTGCTCGGCGTTCGCGCCGCTCGTCACCGTGACCAGTTCCCAGCCGTCCTGGCCGAAGTTGTCCAGGATCGCCTTGGTGTTGTGGATCAGCAGGGGGGCGGTCAGGTATTCCCACTTCACGACCGGGGAGCTCATGGGCGGGACTGTAACCCGGGCACCCGACGCCGAACCGTCGTGGCGCGACGGATGGCCGTCCCCCTGCGACGGACGCCCACCGCCGGAGCGCGGGACGCGCCCCGTCCGTTGTGGGACGCACCTCGCCGACGGGCCGCTGTCGGTGGGCGCTCGTACGCTGGATCCGTGACCACGACCGTCCGGCCCGAGCCCGGAACCCGCCCCGACCCGTGGCCCGACGCGCTCTCCCGCGCGCGGTTCCACGTGGTGTCCGGCAAGGGGGGCACCGGCAAGACCACCGTGGCCGCCGCCCTCGCGCTGGCCCTCGCCGGCGGCGGGAAGCGGGTGCTGCTCGTCGAGGTGGAAGGTCGCCAGGGCATCGCCCAGGTCTTCGACACCGCCCCGCTGCCGTACGAGGAGCGCCGGATCGCCGTCGCGCCCGGCGGGGGCGAGGTGCGGGCGCTGGCCGTCGACGCCGAGGCCGCCCTGCTGGAGTACTTCGAGATGTTCTACCGGCTGGGTGTGGCCGGGCGGACGCTGCGCCGGATGGGCGCGATCGAGTTCGCGACGACGCTCGCCCCCGGCCTGCGTGACGTGCTGCTCACCGGCAAGGCCAAGGAGTGCGTCACCCGCACGGAGTCCGACGGTCTCCCCGCCTATGACGCGGTGGTCCTCGACGCGCCGCCCACCGGCCGTCTCGTGTCGTTCCTCGACGTCACCAGGGCGATGGCCGACCTGGCCAAGGCCGGGCCGATCCACGGGCAGGCCAAGGGCGTCGAGGCGCTCATCCACTCCCCGCTCACCGCGGTGCACCTGGTCACGCTGCTGTCGGACCTGCCCGTCACCGAGACGCTCGACGCCGCCGCCGAGCTCGACGCCGCCGGGATCCCGCTGGGCTCGGTCGTGGTGAACCGGATGCGCGAGCAGTGGTTGCCCGACCGCTCGGTCACCGCCGCCGCGGGCGGGCGGGTCGACGCGACCCGGATCCGCAACGGCCTGCAGAGCGCCGGGATCGAGCTGGCCCCCACCGAGATCGACGGCCTGGTCGCCGAGACCGTGGAGCACGCCGTCGCCGTCGAGGGGGAGACCGCCGCGCTGCGCCGCCTGGAGACCGAGCCGACCCCGCCGCTGCCGCGGCTCACGCTGCCCGCGCTGCTCGGCGGGGTGGACCTCGGCTCGCTCTACGAGCTGGCCGAGTCGATGACCGCGCAGGGTGTGCACCTGGAGGCCCGCCGATGACCGCCCCGCTGGACGTGGACGCCCTGATCGACGACCCGGGCACCCGGGTCATCGTGTGCTGCGGCTCGGGTGGCGTCGGCAAGACGACCACCTCCGCCGCGCTCGCGGTGCGCGCCGCCGAGCGCGGTCGTCAGGTCGTCGTGCTCACCATCGACCCGGCGCGCCGCCTGGCCCAGGCCCTCGGGGTGGACGAGCTGTCCAACGACCCCGCCCCGGTGAAGGCCGTCGACGGCGAACTCGCCGCGATGATGCTGGACATGCGCCGCACCTTCGACGAGATGGTGGAGTCGCACGCCCCGCCCGAACGGGCGCAGAAGATCATCGAGAACCCCTTCTACCAGACGATCTCCTCCTCCTTCTCCGGGACGCAGGAGTACATGGCGATGGAGAAGCTGGGCCAGCTGGCCGGTGCCGGGACGTGGGACCTCGTCGTCGTCGACACGCCGCCGTCGCGCTCGGCGCTGGACTTCCTCGACGCCCCGCAGCGCATGTCCCGCTTCCTCGACGGACGCATGATCCGGCTGCTCGCCGCGCCCGCCCGGGCCGGTGGCCGCGGGCTGCGCCGGATCGTCGAGGCCGGGTTCGGGTTGTTCGCCAAGGCCGTCGGGTCGATCATCGGCGGGCAGATGCTGCAGGACGCGTCGGCGTTCGTACAGGCCTTCGACACCTTGTTCGGCGGGTTCGCCGAGCGGGCCGAGAAGACCTACGCGCTGCTGCGCTCGGAGGGGACGGCGTTCCTCGTCGTCGCCGCGCCGGAGCCGGACGCGCTGCGCGAGGCGGCGTACTTCACCGAGCGGCTGTCGTCGGAGGACATGCCGCTGGCCGGGCTCGTGCTGAACCGGACCCACCCGGTGCTCGCGCCGGTCTCCGCGGCGCGTGCGCGGGCCGCGGCCGAGCAGGTCGGCGGGCCGGGGTCGCAGATCGCGGCCGCGGTGCTGCGGCTGCACGCCGACCGCGTCGACCTGCACGAACGGGAGGAGCACCTGCTCACCCGGTTCTCCGCCGCCCACCCCGGCGTGTCGGTGACGCGGGTCCCCGCGCTGGCCGGCGACATCGCCGACCTCGACGGGCTGCGCCGGGTCGGCGCGCTGCTGGCCGGCGAGGCCGAGACCGGCGCCGCGGCGACGGCGGGCTGAGGCTCAGGACACGCCGAGCGCCGCCCGCAGCCGGGCCGACCGGGGCGCGAACACCTCGAGCACCCCGACCGCGCGCAGGGCCGGCAGCAGATCCCGCAGGTGCGCGGCCAGACCGGCCTCGGCCGGGTCCCCTGCGGGCAGCGCCTCCAGCGACCGGGCCGTCGCGACGAACGCGGCGACCGTCCTCGTGCGTACCTGCGCTCCACCCAGCTCCTCCAGTCGGCGCTGGACCGTGCGGAGGCCGACCGGTCCTCGACGGTCTCGTCGAGGGCCTGCGCGATCCCGGTCGCTGACCTCAGGGCATCGAGAAGAAGATCATCGGGTTGCGTGAGGTCCCGCGGACGCCGGTGATCCCCAGCTCGGCCCGGACGGCGTCGAGCGCGCGCAGGTTCCGCGGCGCCGCCGCGCGCGAGGAGGTGAACCAGCCGGTGCCGCTGCGTTCCAGGTGCCGCAGCACCTCGGACCCCTCGGTGAACGGGCGCGCCCGGGGCAGGTGGAACACGTCGTGCACGCTGGTCGGGGTGCCCGTCGCGATCCGCCCGAACAGGTGCTCCAGGTACCAGCGGGCGAAGCGGCGCCCGTGGTCGGCGTCCACGAAGAGGTAGCCCGTGTCGGCCGGGACCTTCTCGACGGTCTCGCGCAGGTCCCCGCGGTGGAACGTCCAGCGCCCGGTCGACAGCTCCTCGGGCACGGTGCCGCACACGTGGTCGACCAGGTCGAACGACTGCAGGTGACCGGACCCGTTGTCGCGCAGCGCGGACAGGATCCAGGTGGTGGACCAGCCGTAGTAGGTGCCGACCTCCACCACCTGCGACGGCCGGTGGTGGCGCAGCAGCAGGTAGGTCAGCTCGGCCTCGACGTCGTCGAGCTGCGGGGTGATCGTGCCGTCGGCGAGGAGTTCCCGCTGCCGGTCGATCACCATGGCGAGGTCGTCGGCGTGCGTCCGGTAGAGGCCGGCCAGGAACTCGAGCACGCGCCTGACGCTATCGGGTCAGGCGCTCCTGCTGCGTCCGGCGTAGTGGTCGGAGCGCGCTCGCCCGAGCAGCGCGGCCCAGTCGCGCACGTCCGGGCGCCGGCGCAGGAGCGCGCGGCGCTCCCGCTCGGTCATCCCGCCCCACACGCCGAACTCGACCCGGTGGTCCAGGGCGTGTGCCAGGCACTCGGTGCGGACCGGGCAGGACAGGCAGAACTCGCGGGCCTCGCGCTGGTCGGCACCGGTGACGAACAGGTTCTCGGCGTCGGAGGTGCGGCAGCGTGCGGCCGAGCGCCAGTTCCAGACCGCGGTGCAGGCGCGGACGACGACGGCGGGGCGCAGGCGGGGCCTGCCGGTGACGGGACGCAGGGTGTCGAGCATCTGGTCGCCTCTCGGGCCGGGGCGGGCCCGGTGGCCCGCGACGTGATGCCTCGATCCTGGGACGCGGAGGGTGCCCGGGTCAGCGCGCAAAACTACGCAACCTGGGGACACGAGCCTGACCGTGTCCTGACCTCCCGGCCCGTAGGCTTGTCCCTGTGAGGTTCCCCCGGCGTCTGCTCCGCCCGCTCGGCGTCCTCGCCGGCCTGTGCGTCCTGCTCGGTGTGGTCACGGCGGGCATGGCCTTCCCGCTGGTCGGCGGCCTCGGCGTGCTGTCCAACGAGGCGGGTGACAGCGTCACGTCGAGCTCGGCGGACCTGGTCGGCACCCGCCCGCCGCTGACGACGACGCTCACCGACTCCGACGGCCGCCCGATCGCCTACCTGTTCGACCAGAACCGCACCGAGGTCACGAACGACCAGATCTCGACCGCGATGAAGGGCGCGATGCTGGCGATCGAGGACCGCCGGTTCTACGAGCACGACGGCGTCGACTGGCAGGGCACGCTGCGCGCGGTCGTCGCGAACTCGGCGTCCGGCGACGTCGTCCAGGGTGCCTCGACGATCACCCAGCAGTACGTCAAGAACTACATGCTCTACGTCGACGCGACGAGTGAGGCCGAGCGGCTCAAGGCCACCGAGCAGACCCCGGCCCGCAAGCTCAAGGAGGCGCGGATCGCCCTGCAGCTGGAGCGCCAGCTGTCCAAGGACGAGATCCTCAACCGCTACCTCAACATCGTCTTCCTGGGCAACGGGTCCTACGGCGTCGCCGCCGGGGCGCGCACCTACTTCAACACCACGCCGGACAAGCTGACCGTCCCGCAGGCCGCGATGCTCGCCGGGATGGTCCGCTCGACCACCCAGTTCGACCCGGTGCAGAACCCGCAGACCGCGCTGCAGCGGCGCAACGTCGTCATCGACCAGATGCGCCAGCAGCAGATGATCGACGACGCCCAGGCGAAGCAGGCGATGGCCGCTCCGCTCGGCGTCGCGAACCCGCTGGTCCGCGTGCCGAACGGCTGCAACGGCGCCGGCGACATGGGCTTCTTCTGCAAGTACGTGACGCAGTACCTCACCGAGGCCGGCTTCACCGAGGAGCAGATCCAGCGCGGCGGCTACACCATCCGCACCACCCTGGACCGCCGCGCGATGACCGAGGTCAAGCGCTCCCTGGACAAGGAGGTGCCGCCGGACACCCCCAACGTCGCGAACGTGATGTCGCTGGTCCAGCCCGGCCAGGACAAGCACCGCGTGCTCGCGATGGGGTCGAGCCGCACGTTCGGTCTGAACGCCGACGCCGAGGAGACCAGCTACGGCCTGCCGTACCAGCCGGTCAACCTCGGGGCCGGGTCCACGTACAAGATCTTCACCGCGGCCACCGCGCTGGAGAAGGGCCTCGGCATCAACTACTCGATGCAGGTGCCGCCCTCGGGCTACGCCTCCCCGATCTACGTCGACGGCAGCGGGCGCCCCGTCCCGGTCGCGAACGCCGGCAACTACCCCGGCCGGATGAGCCTGACCGACGCGCTCGCGCAGTCGCCGAACACCGCGTTCATCAAGCTCGAGGAGTTCACCGGGGTGCCGGACGTGGTCGACATGGCCGTCCGCCTCGGCATGAAGTCCCTGGCCACGACGCCGTTCGTCGACCCGGGCACCGGCAAGCGCACCGACCGCTCGATCGCCGAGGTGATCAAGGACCAGCGGCTCGCGTCGTTCACGCTCGGCGTCACCCCGACGTCGGTGCTGGAGCTGGCCAACGTCGGCGCCACCCTGTTCTCCCAGGGCAGGTGGTGCCCGCCGACGCCGATCGACTCGATCACCGATGCCGAGGGCAAGCCCGTCCCGATCACCGAGGAGCCCTGCCAGCAGGCCGTCGAGCCCGCCCTGGCGAACACCCTCGTCACCGGCCTGAGCAAGGACGACATCGCCGGCACCTCCGCCGCCGCCGCGAAGGCCGCCGGCTGGACCCGGCCGATGGCGGGCAAGACCGGGACGACCCAGCAGCACAAGTCGGCCGCGTTCATGGGCGCGATCCCGGAGATGGCCGGAGCGGTCATCACCTTCGACAACTCCAACCGCCCGCAACCCCTCTGCGACGGCGGCGGCGCCCCCTTCGCCTGCGGGAACGGCAACATCTTCGGCGGCAAGACCCCGGCCCGGACGTGGTACGGCGCGGTGACCCCGCTGGTGGCGAACACCCCGCCGACGCCCCTGCCCGCGACCGACCCCCGCTACCTCGACGGCGGCGCCGAGTCCCGCATCCCGGACGTCGTCGGCCGGTCGGTCGGCGCCGCCCGCGGTGAGCTGGAGGGCGCCGGCTGGCAGGTCACCACCCGCACCGTCGACAACAACGCTCCGGAGGGGACGGTCGTCGGGCAGGAGCCCCGCGGCGCCGCGCTCCCGGGTGAGCAGGTGACCTTGCAGGTCAGCAGTGGGTCGGTGCCGGCCCCGCCGCCGCCCCCGGGCACCCCGACGCCCGGCCCGGCCCCGGGGCAGGACGGCGGCCCGCCGGCGGACCGTCCCGACGGGAACCGGCCGCCCGACGGCGGGTGACGCTCCGTCCGGCCGGGTCACCCGGCCGGGCGGCACCGCGCGCCATACCCCGTCGGAACGAGGCATCACCGCTGGTCGCGGCCTAGCATGCCGTCATGGCCGTGCGGTGGAGGAGCAGGCGTCCCGCGCCGGCGCCCGCCGACGACGGGCGCTGGGGCGTGGCGCGGCTGGTCGCCGAGCGCGAGGCGGATCGGCTCGCCCGGGAGCGGGGTGACCGCCCCGCGGGTTCCGCCGTGTCACGGCCCGTGTCCGACGGGATCCGGCCCGCGTCCGGCGTGGAGCAGGGGCCCGGTGCCCCGGCTGCCCGCCCGGCCGCTGTGGACGGCACCGCCGCCCCCGAGCGGGTCGCCCCCGTGGAGGCCCCCGACCCCGACCCGTCGGCGGAGGAGGAGCGGCCCGCTGCGCGCGAGCCCGACATCGACGGCCCCACCCAGCGGACCCTGACCGCGGTCCGGCGCCGCAGGCCCGGCCCCGCCGCCATCCCCACCCCGGACGACGACGCGGGCGACCCGGTCCCCGGCCCCCGCCGCCCGGTGACGCCCACCCCGTCGTCGCCGGTCCCGCCCGCGCCCCGGCGGTCGCCGACCGGCCCGGTGCCCCGGCTGCCCGCCCCGCGTCGCCCCCGCGCGGACGGCGACGAGCCCGTCGGCACGGTCTACCGGCCGCCCGCGGTGTCCGCCCGGCCCCCGGTCGACCTCGACAACGGCCTGCTCGGCTTCTCGCGGCTGACCCGCGGCCGGGTCGGGGCCCGGGTGTTCACGATCGTCTTCGTCCTGATCTACCTGGTGATCCTCGTCCAGACGCTGTCCACCATCGTCTGAGGCAGCGCGTCCGCTGTCGGTCGCCCGGTCTAGCCTGAAGATCCGCACGCCGTGCCGGGTGAGGAGGAGGTGAGCCGCGATCACGACCCCGTCGTCGACGTCGCACCGCCTGACGTCGGTCCTCGCGATCCCCGCCTTCCGCAGGCTCTGGTCGGTCACCGCGGTCACCGCGACCGGCGAGTGGCTGGCGCTGCTGGCGCTCACGTCGCTGGCCACCCACCTCACCGCGGGCGCCGGGTTCACCGCGCAGAGCTTCGCGCTCGGGGGCGTCGTCGCGACCAAACTGGTGCCGTCGCTGCTGTTCGGGCCGCTCGCCGGGGTGCTCGCCGACCGCTTCGACCGGCGCAAGGTCATGGTGACCTGTGACCTCACGAAGTTCGTGCTGCTGCTGTCGATCCCGTTCGTCGGGCAGCTGTGGTGGCTGCTGGTCGTGACCCTGCTCCTCGAGCTGTGCACCATGTTCTGGATCCCGGCGAAGGACGCGGCGGTCCCGAACCTGCTGCGCAGCCCGGCCCAGATGGAGAGTGCGGCGCAGCTGAGCCTGCTGGTGACCTACGGCGTCGCCGTCGTCGGGGGTGCGGGGCTCTTCGCGCTGGTCAGCAAGGTCGGCCCGCTGTTCGGCGCGGACCAGGCGACCACCGTCTACGCGGCGCTGTGCGTCAACGGGTTCGCGTTCCTGGTCTCGGCGCTGGTCGTGTACTTCGCGATCCCGGAGATCTCCGGCCGGGCCACCGAGGCCGAGCGGCGGCACGCCCCGCCGTCGATGCTGTTCCTGCTGCGCGACGGCTACACCTTCGTCGTCCGCACCCCCCTCGTGCGCGGGCTGGTCGTCGGGATCATCGGCGCGTTCACCGCGGGCGGCGCCGTGATCGCGACGGCCAAGCTCTACGCGTCGAGCCTCGGCGGCGGGGATGCGGCGTACTCGATCCTGTTCGCGTCGGTGTTCGCCGGTCTCGCCGCGGGCATGGCCGTCGGTCCGGTGCTGGCCCGGCGGGTGCCGCACCGGCGGCTGTTCGGCAGCGCGATCATCGGGGCCGGGGGGTCGTTGGTCGTCGTGGCGGTGGCGGTGCACCTGTTCATGGCGATCGCCGCGGTGCTGTGCGTGGGTGCGTTCGCCGGGGTCGCGTTCCTGACCGGGCTCACGGTCATCGGCACCGAGGTCGCCGACGGGATCCGTGGTCGGGTCAACGCGTTCGTCCAGTCCCTGGTGCGGCTGGTGCTGCTGGGGGCGATGTCGGTGGTGCCGGTCGTCGTCGGCGTCGTGGCGACGCGGACGGTGACCGTGGGCGACACCGCGCTGCTGGTCGACGGCACACGGTTCGTCCTCGCCGGCGGGGGCGTCCTGGCGGCGGTGGTCGGCGTCGTCGCGCGCCGGCAGATGACGGAGGAGGGGGCGTCGTGAGCGTGTGGGACGACGTGGTGGGCCAGCCCGCCGCCGTCGCCGAGCTGGACGGGGCGGCGTCGGACCCGACGGCGATGACCCACGCCTGGCTGTTCACCGGCCCGCCCGGCTCCGGCCGGTCGAACGCCGCACGCGCCTTCGCGGCCGCGCTGCAGTGCCGCTACCACGGCTGCGGCGAGTGCGCGGCCTGCCGGACCGTCATGGCGGGCACCCACTCCGACGTCCGCGAGATCGTCCCCGAGGGGCTGTCCATCTCGGTCGCCGAGATGCGCTCGCTCGTCCAGCTCGCCGCCCGGAAGCCCGCCACCGGGACCTGGCAGATCGTGATCATCGCCGACGCCGACCGGCTCACCGAGGGCGCGTCGAACGCGCTGCTCAAGGCGGTCGAGGAGCCGGCGCCCGAGACGGTGTTCCTGCTGTGCGCGCCGTCGGACCACCCCGACGACGTGCCCGTCACCATCCGGTCGCGCTGCCGGATGGTGCACCTGCGCAGTCCGGCGCCCGAGGCCGTCGCCGGGGTGCTGCGCGACCGCGACGGCATCGACCCGGACCAGGCGCAGTGGGCGGCGTCGGTGTGCGGCGGCCACGTCGGCCGCGCGCGGCGCCTCGCCCGCGACCCGCAGGCCCGCGCCCGGCGCGAGGAGATCCTCGGCGTGCCCACGAAGCTCCGCCGCCTCGGCGACGCGTTCTTCCACGCCGACGTGCTGATCCGCGCGGCCGAGGCCGAGGCCGACGAGCTGCGGTCCTCCCGCGACGAGTCCGAGCGCGAGGAGCTGGCCGTCGCGATGGGCGCCGGCGGCACGGGCAAGGGCGCCGCGTCGGCGGCGCGCTCGGCGAAGGCGGCCGAGCGGGACCTGGAGAAGCGCCAGAAGAGCCGGG
Source organism: Pseudonocardia sp. UM4_GMWB1 (assembly GCF_017312155.1). Taxonomy (NCBI): domain Bacteria; kingdom Bacillati; phylum Actinomycetota; class Actinomycetes; order Pseudonocardiales; family Pseudonocardiaceae; genus Pseudonocardia; species Pseudonocardia sp. UM4_GMWB1. Next base: position 738,739 of record NZ_QJPN01000001.1, read on the forward strand.
CCACCCGGACCCAGCGGGACGCGCTCGACCGCGCCCTGGTCGACCTCGCCGGCTTCTACCGGGACGCGATCGTCGCCGCGACCGGCGCGACGGTGCCGCTGACCAACCCGGACCGCGACCGCGAGATCAGGGTCGCCGCCGCCGAGTGGGGCCCGGAGTCGAGCCTGCGTCGCCTGGAGGCGGTGCTCGCCTGCCGCGACGCGCTGGAGCAGAACGTGAAGCCGCGGATCGCCGTCGAGGCCATGATGACGGCCCTGCACCGTGGATGACCGGCCGCTGATCCTCACGGCCCTGCTCGACGACGCCACGCAGGCCCGGTTCGACGACCTGCGCGAACGGCACTTCCCGGCCGGGCGCAACCACCTCGCCGCGCACCTGACCCTGTTCCACGCCCTGCCCGGCGACGCCGCCGCCGAACTCGCCACCGACCTCACCGCCGCGACCGACCGCGCCCCGATGACCGCCCGCGTCACCGGCCTGCGGCTCCTCGGCCGCGGGGTCGCGTTCACCCTCGACTGCCCCGAGCTGACCGCGCTGCGCCGCGGCGTCGCCGAGCGGTGGCGGCCGCGCCTCACCCGGCAGGACGCCGGGAAGGCCGACCTGCACGTGACCGTCCAGAACAAGGTCACCCCGGCCGCGGCCCGGGCGCTGCACGACGACCTGGCCGCCGGGTTCACCCCGTGGGACGCCGGCGTCCCCGGCCTCGCGCTCTGGCGTTACGACGGCGGGCCGTGGGAGCCGGGGCCGCGTTTCCCCTTCTCCGGATGACCGGTGGGGGCTTGTGAGGGGGCGGGAGCGCGGTCGCTACACTTGCTTCGCACCACGCCGCCTTAGCTCAGTCGGTTAGAGCGACGCACTCGTAATGCGTAGGTCTGGGGTTCGACTCCCCAAGGCGGCTCGTTTTCGCAGGTCAGATCGCGCTTATGGATCTTTCCTGTCCGCTTTCGTGGCTCGTGGCCTCTCTCAGGCGGGTTCTTGCCGGTCAGCTGCCTGCGACGTGGCCTCCACGCGTGTGTGCGTCGGTCGGGTGCACCTCCTTGCTCATGGTTCTCTGTCCACAGCGGGCGCGGCTGTCCGACATTGATCGTTGCTTCCGATCGTCGGCGGTGATCACCGACATCGGTGGGACGGCGGAGCCACCCACACCGTCGTCGGGCGCTTCGTTATCGGAGTGGGGTGGGCGACGACGGTGTGGTCGGGGCGGGGAGGTCCAGAACGCGGGAGTGGCGTAGTCGCCAGACCAGTGAAGCGAGTCCGAATCGGGTTCGTCCGATGCCGTTGTCGAGGGGGTCGTAACCCAGTTCGGCGATGATCGTGTCGAGCCGGGTCTGCAACGTGCTGTGGTGGACTCCGGCGTTCCGCGCCGCCTGGCGTACGGAGCTGGTTCGCACGAGTGCGTCGACGGTGACCGAACCCCACGGGTGGGACATGATCGCGTCCAGGGAGTCGACGTCGGGCAGGTCGCTGTCCAGGGGGAGGTCGGCGAGTAGGCCGACCAGGCCGCCGTAGTCGTCGGCGAGGACCGACGGTGCGACCTCGGGATCGCACAGACGCAGGGCGACCACCGCCGTGCGGAACGACCTGTGCAGGTGGTCGACGTCGGTGGCCGGCCCGGTTCCGATCGGCCGTGCCGGGACGGGCGCGTGGTCGTGGGGTACGACCAGGGCGTGGATCGATCCGTAGGGGGTCGCGACGACGTCCTCGGCGCCGGACGGGTGCTCGTCCCACACCGCGAACAACGGCGCCGCGATGACGCGGTATCGCGCGGTGGACACGAGATTGAGTCGGGCCGCGGCAAGACGGCGGGTCTCGGTCGGGACGGTCGGGTCGAGCAGCAGGCCGAGATCGCGGCGGCCGTCGATCTCTCGTCGGCCTCCTCCGAGGCGGATGCGGACGGCCAGCGCGAGGCGTTCGAGGACGATCGCGTCGTTCGCATGCGGCTCGCCGTCGCGCTCGATCCACACGGTCAACCCCTCGGCCGTGATGGCCGAGCAGCTCCCTGGCGTCGGCTGCCCGTCGTCGGGGGCCACGATCTCGCCGCGCGGGCTGACCCGGAGCGACCGCGGGGGGAGATCGCTCTGGTAGCCGGCGTTGCACCCGGAGAGGGAGGCGGCCGCACTCAGCAGTGCTCGGGTGTTGACGTTGCCGATGATCAGTTCGTCGAAGCAGGCGATGACCCGCAGACCGAGGCTCGCCTGCGGGTCGAGCGCCGAGATCCGACCGAGGAGTTCTTGCACGGGCGCCTCCCGACGACTGGTGGGTGCAGTCTAGTGGCGTGGGTCACCGGATCAGTCCGCGAGGATCTTCTCGACCCAGGTGTCCCGCGTCCGGACCATGCCTCGGGCGACGACGGTGTGCGGGGCGAAGATGTCGAACGCGTGGAACCCGCCGGACCAGACGTGCAGCTCGGCGTCGCCACCGGCGGTCCAGAGGCCGTCGGCGTAGGCGATCGCCTCGTCGCGGAAGATCTCGGCGGCGCCGACGTCGATGAAGGCGGGCGGGAGCCGGGACAGGTCCGTCGCCCGGGCCGGGGCCGCGTACGGGGAGACGTCCGGCCCACCGCGCGCCTCGCCGAGCAGCGCGGACCAGCCGGTCTCGTTGCTGACGCGGTCCCAGACCCCGACGCCGTCGAACTGGCCGGTGGAGGCGGTGACGCCGCGGTCGTCGAGCATCGGGTAGTCGAGGACCTGGCCGCACAGGGCTGGGCCGTCGCGATCCCGCGCCGCGAGCGCCATCCCGGCCGCGAGCCCACCACCAGAACTGGCCCCGGCCACCATGAGCCGGTCGTGGCGGATGCCCAACTGCCCAGCCGTCGCCGCCGCCCACTCCAGCGCGGCGTAGCAGTCCTCTCTGGGGAAGGGGTCCGGGAACTCCGGCGCGAGCCGGTACTCGACGGCGACCAGGACTGCGCCGAGGTTGTCGACCCAGTCGAGCACCAGGTCAGCTCCACTGAAGCGGTCGCCGAACATCAGCCCACCGGAGTGGACGAAGACGATGCCGGGCCGGGGGGAGCCGGCTCGGGTGGGGCGCAGCACCGACACCTGGATCGGCTCGCCTCGATGACCGGCGATCGTGTGCTCGCTGCGTGTGATCGCGCGTCCCCGCAGGGTGTCGTCGATCGGCGGGGAGGCATAAGACCGCCGCATGAACGCGATCAGGTTCGGGGTGATGGTCGGCGGGAACACACCACCGACCACGGCGAGGCCGGCCTTCAGCTCCGGGTCGAACTCCGGCCGGGCTCTGGACGACACAGGCTCCTCCGACAGGGTGCGGCGGCAAGGCGACGACGACCGCCGCGACGCTGCCGGCGAGTGCAGCGTCGCGGCGGGTCGGCGATCACAGCGAAGCGTAGAGGGCGGCCTCGAAATCCCCGTAGAGCTTCCACGCCTCGTGCTCGGTGATGAACGGCAGCGAGTTCGTGTAGATCGACGCACAGATGCCGGTTGTGCGGTCGATGAAGAAATGGGTGTTGAACAGCCCGGCCCACGCGCCCGTCCCGGCCCGCCGGGCGCCGGGGACGTCCTGGGTGTTGATCAGCAGCCCGTAGCCCCACGTCCACCCTTCACCGAGCTTCAGCGTGTCGGTGATCGGAGCGTCTGCCGTCCTGATCTCCGTCGGCATCGGAGCGCCGTCGAGCTGGTCGGTGAACGCCGCGTCCACGGTCTCCCGGCTCAGGATCCGTACACCGTCCAGCTCACCGCCGCGCAGCAACGCCCTCTCGAAGCGGATGTAGTCACGCGGGGTCGAGTGCAGACCGTGGCCACCCGCCCACCACTGCGGGTCGTCGGGCAAGACGTTGCCCGCCGAGATCCACTTGCCGTCCTCGCCCTTGACGTGCACGGGCGTCTTGTTCGCCTGACGTGCCTCGTCGAGAGCGAACATCGTGTCGTCCATGCCGAGCGGACCGGTGATGTTCTCCTTGATCACCACGTCGAGGGTCGAGCCGGCGACGGCTTCGATGACGCGGCCGAGCCAGTCGGTGTTGATGCCGTACTCGAACTTCGTGCCGGGGTCGGCGACCAGTGGCGCCTTGAACGCGGCCATATCTCCTGGCACCACGTTGGGGATGCCGGTGACCTGCTCGTACTTGACCAGGTCCTCGTTCCAGAACCAGTACGTCAGTCCCGAGGTGTGGGTGATCAGCTGCTTGACGGTGGCCTTCGACTTCGGTGCGCGTAGGCGCGGGGTGTCACCGTCGAAGCCGTCGAGGACCTGCAGCTCGGCGAAGTCGGGAACGTAGCGCTCGACCGGGGCCGAGAGATCGAGTTCACCGCGCTCCACCTGCTGCAGCGCGGCCACGGTGGCGATCATCTTGGTCATCGACATGATGCGGAAATGGGTCGACGTCGACACAGGCTTCGCACCGGCGTCGTCGAGCCGAACTCCGGCGGCCCCCTCGTAGAACACGCCGTCGACGTCCGCGGCGATCGCGGCCACGTGCGGTACGGCACCGGCGTCCACTGCCCCCTGCAGCACCTGGTCGATGCGGGATCCTTCAATGTTCTTCGACACGGAACCTCCGTTGGCTCAGATCTGGTCGCCGATGCCCGATAGGCCTGCGGGACGCCTTCCGACGACGGTCTCGAGTGTGGTCGGAACCACATCAGTTGGTAACCGACGGCGCGACGAGAATCTCGACCTGTCGCCCGCCATGTGGCGGTCCGGCGCCGGCCGGCAGGTCGACCACGGCCGACCACAGGGACGCGGGGTCCCGGTCCGGCGAGAACTCGATTCCGTGTGGCCTCCTTCATGGCCTCCAACGCAGGCGCACGGAGGTGTGCGGTGCGCACGATGAACCGCGCGACGTGCACGAACGGACTCGGCGAGGACGGTGTGTCCGGTGACACGAGTTCTCGTAACGCGTAGGTCTGGGGTTCGACTCCCCAAGGCGGCTCTGTTCACACAGCGCACCGGCCTCATCTACAGGCTGTCGGAATACCCGTGAAGGGCGTTGCGGCACGGCACGAGGCTCCACGACGGCCAGCCCCCGTCGAGATCGCGGACGATCACGTTGAGCCGGTCCCGCCACGGGGCGAGGTAGGCGACCGAGGTGCCGTCCGGTGAGATCCGCGCGCCGATGCGGGCGGGTGGTGCGGACACCGTCCAGTCGAATCCGTGTCGTCGCGGCCGGGTCGAGTCGACCCGGTGTGAGGTTCGACCGGCCGCCGGCCGGCACCGGTCGACCGGCGGCCGTACCGGAGCCGGGTCAGACCCGATTCGCCCCACCGTCGGCGTAGAGCTCGTCGACGACGGCGCGGTGGCTCCGCTCGACTGCCGCACGCCGCAGTTTGAGCGTCGGGGTGAGCTCGCCGGAGTCACCGGTCCAGGCGCGCGGCAGGACGGCGTGGGCCCGGACCCGCTCGGCCTTGCCGAGCTTCCGGTTCGCGGAGTCGAGCTCCGCCTCGAGCAGCGTGCGGGTCCGTGGGTCGGCGACGACCTGCTCGGGAGCACCGTGCAGCCCGTGGAGGGCGAGCTCGGTGAAATCGGGCACGACGAGGGCGACGAGGAAGGGCCGTCCGTCGCCGACGACGAGGACCTGGTCGACCAGGGACGACTCCGCGAGGATGTCCTCGATCCGGCTGGGCGAGATGTTCTCCCCGCCCGCGGTGACGATGAGGTCCTTCTTGCGGCCCGTGACCCTGAGGAACCCGCCCCGCCACTCCCCCAGGTCCCCGGTCCGGAACCACCCGTCGGTGAACGAGTCCGCCGTGGCCTGCGGATCGCCGCGGTAGCCGCGGGCGAGGTGGGGTCCGTGCACGAGGATCTCGCCGTCGTCGTCGATTCGGACGGCGGTGCCGGGGAGCGGGCGGCCGACCGTCCCGGCCCGGTCCCGGTAGGCGTCGCCCGGCCCGGTGTAGGTCGCGACGGCGGTGGTCTCGCTCAGACCCCAGAGGTCGTGCAGGGGGAGCCCGACCGAGGCGAAGAACTCGTGGGTCGAGGTCGGTAGCGGCGCCGACCCCGTGATCAGCCACTGCGCGCCGTCGAGCCCGAACCGGGGGGCCAGCTGCTCCTGGCCGGCGCCGTCGCGGAGCAGGTCGCGCATCTGCCGTTCGATGCGCTGCCAGATCCGGGGCACCGAGGTGAACAGCCGCGGCCGGACCTGCCGGAGGACGTCGAACAGCGTGGCCGGGTCGGCCACGGTCGTCACGCTCGTGCCGCCGACCAGCGCGGCGTAATGGCCGATCACCCGGTCGACGATGTGCGCGTGGGGGAGGTAGGAGACCGTCGCGCCGCCCTCCAGCCCGACGACGGAGTCCAGGGCGCGGAGCTGGAAGACGATCGCTGCGTGGGTGAGCTCCACGCCCTTGGGCCTCCCGGTCGTCCCCGAGGTGAAGATCAGGGTCGCGACGTCGTCCGGATCCGGCTCGTGGGGGACGAACGCGGGATCGGCCGGCAGCCGGTCCAGCTCGTCGACGGTGACGACCGGGACACCGGCCGGGACGTGGCCCGCCCGCAGCAGGTCGGGATCGGCGACCAGCAGCCGGGCGCCCGCCCGGGCGACGAGCTCGGCGGACTCCGGAGGGGGTGCGGTGACGTACAGGGAGAACGGTGTCGCGCCGGCCATCAGCGCCGCGAGGTCGCTGAGCTGCCACTCCGGCCGGTTCCCGACCAGGAGCGCGACGGTGTCGCCCGGGCGGACCCCGAGGGCACTGAACGCGGACGCGAGCCGGACCGCCCGCCCGGCGTACTCGCGCCGGGTCCAGTGCACCGCGCCGTCGCCCGAGCGGAGTGCGACGGCGTCCGGATCGGCGGTCACGTGGGCGTCGAAGGCGGAGAGCAGGGTGTCCGGCATCCACCGGACGCTAGGTACGCCGGGATCGTCCGCCCAGATGCCCGGGCACCACCGCACGGTGGTGCCCGGCACCATGGCCGGCTCCCGGTGTCGCCCCCAGCCTGGGGAGGTGCCTCATTCCGTCGTTCTCGCCCAGCGGCCCCACGGCCGGATCCGGAGCTCCGACTTCGCGCAGGTCGACGTCGACCGACGGCCCTGTCCCGAGGGTGGGGTCCGGGCACGGACCCGCCACCTCAGCATCGACCCGGCCATCCGCGGCTGGCTCGACGACCGCCCGAGCTACCTCCCGCCGGTCGGGGTGGGCGAGGTCGTCCGCTCGCTCGGTATCGCCGTGGTCGAGGAGTCCCGGCATCCGGGCCTCGCTCCGGGGGACGTGCTCCGCGGGTTCACCGGCTGGCAGGAGGAGGTGCTGATCGAGGACCCGCAGCGGTGGGACCGGCTCCCCGACGCCTCGACCGCACGGCTGGGCGTCCTCGGTATGACGGGCCTGACGGCGTGGGTGGGCATGGGGGACATCTGCGCGCCGCGTGCGGGGGAGACGGTGTTCGTGTCCGCCGCCGCCGGCGCGGTCGGTTCGACCGCGGTCCAGCTGGCCCGGCTCGCAGGGGCGCGCGTCGTCGCGAGTGCGGGCGGCCCGCGCAAGTGCGCGCTGCTCACCGGCACCCTCGGTGTCGACGCGGTCGTCGACCACCGGGCCGACGACTGGGCGGACCAGCTCCGCGACGCGACCCCGGACGGGGTGGACGCGGTGTTCGAGAACGTCGGCGGACCGCTGATGGAGGCCGTCCTGGACCGGATGAACAACGGGGGCCGGATGGCGCTGTGCGGCCTGATCGCCGGGTACAACGACGTCGTCCGGCCCCCGGGGCCGCGGAACTTCGGCCTGCTGGTGACCAAGCGCATCCGGGCCGAGGGGTTCATCGTGGTCGATCACGCCGACCGTGCGGCGCAGTGCGAGGCCGAGCTCGGAGCGCAGGTCGAGGCGGGCAGGCTGCGTGCGTTCGAGACGGTGGTGGAGGGCTTCGACAACGTCGTCGGGACGTTCGTCGACTCCTTCGGCGGCGACCACGTGGGGAAACTGGTGGTCAGCCTCGGGTGAGGGGCGCGAGCTCGACCGCGACCCGCAGCACCGCGGACCTCGGATCCACCGGCACCGGGAGCAGCGCCGCGACCCGTTCGAGCCGCTTCACGACGGTGTTGGGGTGCACGGTGAGCCTGCGGGCCGTGCGGGTCGGGCTGCCCAGCTCGGCCAGCCAGATCCGCAGGGTCTGCAGGAGCTCGGTGTGGGCGGGGTCGGCGAGAGGGCCGAGCAGGGCTCCCGCCCAGGGCGCGGCGAGATCGGGGTCACCGTCGGCCAGGGCCAGCACCACGACGTCGTCGAACCGGACCAGCGGGCCGTCGACCCGGTGCGTGGCGAGCCGGTGTGCCTGCGCCGCCTCCCGGTGCGAGGCACGGAACCCGGCGATCCCCCGGTGCAGGCTGCCGAGGGCCAGCCGTAGTCCCGACGTGCCGGACGTCCAGTCCTCGACCTCGCCACCGGAGAACCAGCCGTGGACGGCCGTGGGGCCGTCCGGGACCGCGACGAGCTGACGGGGACGGGCGAGGGCGCGCAGCCGGGCGACCGCACTGTCGAGCTCGGCGGAGGTGGCGTGCGGACCCCAGATCACGAAGGCGGTGTGGGTGTCCGCGAAGCGGTAGCCCAGGCGCGCCTCGGCCGCTCCGGCCTCCGCGGTTCCCGCGAGCACGTCGGCGAGCACCGCCCGGAGGTCGGAGGCGTCGCGCTGACGCAGGAGCTCGCGCTCCTGGACGTAGGCCGCGGTCGCGGAGGCGCAGGCGGTGCGCAGGTAGCGGAAGAGCCGGTCCAGCACGGTCTCGAGGGCGTCGGCCCTGCGGGCGTCGGGCACGGCGGTCTCGCGCAGGTGCGCCGCGAAGGTCGCGACGATCACGTCCGCGGCGGCGTCGTAGGCGAGGACCAGGTCGGCCAGGTCGGTCCCGGCCCTGGCCCGGCGGCGGGCCCAGCGTTCCGCAGGCCGGCCCAGCTGTATCCGCACCCCGGGCGTCGCCGACCGTGCCGCATCCCGCAGCAGCGGCACGTGGGAGTCCAGGGCCTCGCGGAGCAGACGACGGTCCGTGTCGTCGCGCGCCACCGCGGGCGTGGCGGCGACGACGGCGTCGTACATGTCCTCGACGATGCGGGCGGTGCACTGGTCGAGCCAGGTGACGAACTCCGCGGCAGGTGGGTGCGACGGCGTCGTCGGCCCGGCTCCGGTCCCGGAGCTCGGCATGGGCGCATCGTAGGGCCGTCCGCGGCCCACCCGGGTGTGCCGGGACCACACCGGGCGGTGTGCGCCGGACGGGTCGCGGGGGTCCGGCGGCGCCCCCCACGCTCGACCCATGACCGACACCACCGCGCTCAGCGACGAGAGCGGACGCGCGCAGGAGCCGCTGCGGCTCGCCGTCACGCTCGACGACCCGTTCATGTGGAGAGGCGCCGGCTTCCCTGCCGGCTACGACCCCGACGTCGTGCTCGGCCGGCTGTGCGACGCGTTCGAGCGGTACCGGGTCCCGGAGGTGTACGCGTTCACCTCCACCGCGCCGGTCGAGGACCACCCGCAGTGGCTCTCGGCGCTCGACCGCTGGACCGCGCGCGGCCACCACGTCGCGGCGCACACCCACTCGCACGCCAGTCTCAACTGGACCGACGTCCCGTCCTACGTCGCCGATCTCGACCGCAACCTCGAGCTGCTCGAACCGTGGCTGGCGAAGGCTCCCACCCGGTACTTCCGCTACGCCTTCGACATGTGGGGCGACACGCGGGACAAGACCGACCGGGTGCAGACCCACCTCGCCCGTCGTGGCCTCCTGCCCGCACCGATCACCCACTGGTTCTACGACGTGCAGTTCCTCGTGGCCTACCTGCGCACCCTGAGCACCGGCGACACCGAGGCCGCGGCCTGGGTGCGACGCCGGTTCGCCGAGACGGCGGTAGACGCGCTCCTCAACCAGGCCGCTGCCGCCCGGGAGGTCTTCGGACGGCAGCCCGCGCACATCGCGCTCGTCCACGGCACCCCGATCGCCGCCGACGCCTACGCCGAGGTCCTCGCCGGCTACGCGGCCGCCGGCGTCCGGTTCATCACGCTGGAGGAGGCGATGAGCGACCCGGCGAACCAGATCGTGCCCCCGACGGTGACCCGGTACTTCCGCAACTCCACGCAGAAGTGGGCCGAGCACGCGGGGATCGGCGTCGCCGACACGCCGCCACGCATCCTGAACGACGTGCAGCGCTGCTGCCCGGTCGAGGGGATGACCGAGTCCGATCTGCTCGGCCCGGCCCTCGTCGCCGCGGCCCTGGCCGTCGGCTCCGAGCCGGTGGCGACCGACCTGGACTGGAACCCGGCGGTGGACGCATGACGGACCTGTTCGACGTCACCGGCCGGACGGTCGTCGTCACCGGCGGGACCCGGGGCATCGGTGCGATGGTCGCCGAGGGTCTGCTCGACGCCGGGGCCCGGGTCCTGGTGACCTCCCGCAAGGCCGACGCGTGCCGGGCGGCGGGCGAACGGCTCGGCTGCCCCGCGGTGCCCGCGGACGTGAGTACGCCCGAGGGGATCGCCGCCGTGCGCGACGGCGTGGACACGGAGTTCGGCGGGTCCCTCGACGTGCTGGTCAACAACGCGGGCGTGAGCTGGGGCGCCCCGCTCGACACCTTTCCCCGCAAGGGATGGGACCGCGTGCTGAGCACCAACGTCGTCGGCCTGTTCGAGCTCACCACGGCGCTGCTGCCGGCGCTGCGCCGCGCGGCGAGCGCCGAGCACCCGGCACGGGTGGTGAACATCGGCTCGGTCGACGGGCTGCGGGTACCGGTGTTCGAGAACTACTCCTACTCGGCGAGCAAGGCCGCGGTGCACATGATGACCCGCCATCTCGCCGCCGTCCTCGCGCCCGATCGGGTACTCGTCAACGCGGTCGCACCGGGTGCGTTCCCGAGTGACATGACGGCCGCGGCGCTCGCGTCGGATTCCGGTCGGGCGCTGCTGGAGAAGGCCGTTCCGCTCCGGCGGCTCGGCTCCGCGGACGACATCGTCGGCGCCATCCGCTACCTCGCCTCGCCCGCCGCGTCGTACGTCACCGGCGTCGTCCTGCCGGTGGACGGTGGTATCGCGGGGTGCAGCGCCTGACAGCGGCACTGACGAGGCGAGTCCACGGGGGTGACCGGGCCGACGTGCGCAGCGGCCTGACGGCACGGATCAGCACACGGGGACGGGGCGCAGGGCCCTGGCCAGCTCCACGATGTCGCCGCGGCCCGGTCGCGCGGCCCACCGGCCGCGGACGGTGAGGCAGTGGCGCGCCGCCCGGTCCCGCAGGGCCTGCCCGTACGAGCCGGCCCGGTCCGCACCCGAGGTCCGGGTCGGTCCGGTGCACCGCCGCACCACGTCGATGTCCGTGGGGTCGGGGCCGGCCCGCCAGCGCGCCGGATCGAGCAGCTGCAGCGACCCGGGGGGTGGTCGACCTCGAGGGACTCCCCGCTCGGCAGGTCGTCGACGAGGGTGGCCCGCGGTGCGGGGCGCATCACCGGTCCCCAGTCAGCGCCGCGTGTGCCGAGCGGAGGACGTAGACCAGGGCGGACGTGCCGGCGAACACGGCGACCAGCAGGAGCCAGGCCGTGGCGTAGGGCTGCTGGTCGAAGCCCGTCGCCGCCAGATGAGTCTCCTCGCCCTGGCGGATGATGCCGGGCAGGAAGACGAGCAGCGTGAGCCCGGACGCCAGGAGCGGCAACCGGACGTGGTTGACGAGCGGGATCCGTCCGTGGCGGTGCAGCCGTCCGGAGACGGTGGTCAGTGCGCGGTCCACTGCGGAGTAGAGCGGGAACAGGACGACGTCGTGCACGAGGGCCACCCCGACGAACCAGACGAGGATGCGGAGCGCAGAGGGGTCGTCGAGCAGCAGCAGCGCTGCGTAGCCGGCCACGGCGAAGCCTGCGACGAGGAGGAGCAGGTGGCCCGGCCCGGCACCGTAGACGCTCGTGAAGCGCGTCATCAGGCCTCCCGGAAGTCGATGGAGCGGACCCATTTCGTGCAGTGCACGCCGGGGGTGGAGGGGGGTGGCCAACGGCCCGGCCACCGGCCCTCGGACTCGTCCTGATCCCGGTCGTGCTGGCGAAGCTGTGGTCGGTCCTGCCGGCCCTGTTCGTGTTCCCGCCGGTCCGCAGCGCTCCGCCAGGCGGTGCACGCGGTCCGGACGGCGATCGAGGCCGAGGCGCTCGTCGACGGCTGAGCGGCGCCGGGGCCACTCGGGCGACGAGCGCGGGGGAGGCGGCGTCGCCAGGCGCCGCCGCCGGCCGGGAGCTCGCAGCCCCCGCCCGTCCCGGTGCCGCGCCGCGGCATGTGGGCATCCGCGGCGACCAGGTGCGAAGGGCCGGTCCGGCTCGATGGACAGGCGAATCGTCGGTACGGCGGGGGACGGGGGCATGCGTGCTCGGCCGGGGTCAGGCGAGCGACAGGAACAGGCGCTCCATCTCGGCCATGTCGACCGACTGCTCGCCCTCGGCGCTCTCGGTCACGCACTGCCGGAGCCCGGTGGCGATGATCTTGAAGCCGGCCTTGTCGAGGGCGCGGGACGCCGCCGCCAGCTGGGTCACGACGTCCTTGCAGTCGCGGCCGTCCTCGATCATGCGGATGACGCCGGCGATCTGACCCTCCACGCGACGCAGGCGGCTGACCACGTCGGTGAGTTCTGTGGCTTTGACCTGCATGGAGGCTCCCTCGTCTCGTGCCGGCCCGCGGGCGGCGTGGTCCCTGTGTGGACCACGGTACCCCCAGGGGTACCCCGGCGGATGTGATGCCGGCACAGGTGCTCAGTGCAGCAGCGTGAGCAGTCCTTCGAGTCCGCGGTGGAACGCGTCGCCGACGTGGGTCGTCCCGTCGATGTCGGCGCCGGACATCGCCCCGTCGCGCATCATCAGGAAGTGCTGGGCCGCGTGGTCCGGCCGCCCGCGTCGCGGCGAGGAGCCGAAGACCTGCGCGAACAGGTCGGTGAGGGTGGCGACGTACCAGGCGCGGTGCTCGGCGACGACCCGGCGGACGGGGTCCTCGGGATCGGGGAACTCGGCGGCGGCCTTCAGGAACGCGCATCCCCGGAATTCCGGCCGGGACAGGTCGTCGACCAGGGCGGTGCCGATCGCGCGGACGGCGCCGTCCGGGGTGGCCGCGGACCCGGCGGCCTCCTGCAGGGCGGCGCGGGTGTGGGCGTCGACGCCGCGCAGGTAGGCGACGACGAGCGCCTCCTTCGACGGGAAGTGCCGGTAGAACGTGGCGCGCGTCGTCGGGGTCTCGGCGACGATCCGCTCGACCCCGACCGCCCGGATGCCCTCGCGGTAGAACAGCCCGCCGGCTGTCGCGAGCAGCCGCTCACGCGCCTCGGAGCGTCCCGGCCCGGTCGACGCCGGGGTAGTGCCGGTGCTGTCCGCGGTGGTGTCGGACGTCGTGCGGATCACCTGTGCAGGTTAGCAGAAAGAACGATCGGTCTTGCAGATCGTGACGCCCACTGCCATGCTCGACATAGCAAGGAAGAACGGTCTTTCTACTTGGAGGCGTCATGGCAGGCACCCACACCACCGACCGGACGGCGAACGGTCCGCCCTCCGCGCAGGGCGACGCGCCCGCCCTGCGGCGGCTCTACCTGGTGCGTTCCGGGTTCGCGTCGGTCTGGGCGGTCCTGCTGTTCCTGAACGCGTCGGACATCGGCCCGTCGACCGCGGCGCTGCTCGTGCTCTACCCGCTGTTCGACGTGGCCGCCGCCGTGGTCGACGCCCGCTCGTCCCGGGCGACCGGGGCGGCCCCGGGCCTGTACGTCAACGTCGTCCTGAGTGCGCTCGCCGCGGCCGGACTCGCCGTCGCCCTCGCCTCGGGCGTGCCGGCGGTGCTGCGGGTGTGGGGCGCCTGGGCGGTCGTCGCGGGGATCGTGCAGCTCGTCGTCGCGCTGCGGCGCCGACGGCTGGGCGGGCAGGGCGCGATGATCGCCAGCGGGTCCCTGTCGGTGGTCGCGGGCACCTCGTTCGTCGTCATGGCGTCGGGCGCGGGGGCGTCGCTGTCGGGTGTCGCCGGCTACGCCCTGCTCGGCGGCGTCTTCTTCCTCGCCTCGGCGCTGCGGCTCGGCCGCGTGGCGGGGAGTCGCTGACCGGGTCCCCGGCGACCACGACGTCGAGCGGGCCGGAGCCGACGAGGAGAACCGTCGGTGTGTCTGATGCCGACGACCGGGACGACCCGGTCGCTCTCGGTCGTCCCGGCCGTCGGCGGGCTGCTGGTCCTGCGCCGGACGCGGACGCCCGCCGCCTGATCCGCCCGGTGCGCCCGGGCTGCCGTCGGTCCGCCCCGGCCTGTGCGCGGAGGAGGCCGTCGGGGCGCTGGTGACGCCCGCGTGACGGTGTCACACCCGACGAACGGGCCGTCCGCGTTAGACTCGGCATCATGTCATCGGATCCTGACGCGTCGGCCGGGGCCGTCCGGGACGCCGGCCCCGCCTTCGACGCGCTCGCCGATCCCGTCCGCCGCCGCATCCTGGCCGTGCTCTCCGAGCACGACGAGGTCAGCGCGGGCGACCTGGCCGACCACATCACCTCGGTCGGCCGCACGGCCGTCTCCACCCATCTGCGGGTGCTCCGCGTCGCGGGGCTCATCACCGAGCGCCGTTCCGGCCGGTACCGCTACTACTCCATCGAGCCCGGTGGTGCGGCCGCCGACGTCATTGCGCTGCTGCGCACCCTGTTCCAGTCCTCGCTCGGCGAGGTGGGCTCCGCCGTGGAGAGCCGTCCCGCGACGGACCGGGAGGGCGCGACCGGATGACCGGACCCTCCGTGCCGGGAGACTGACCCCCATGGGGACGATCGCGCTCGCGGTGGAGGAGTTCGTCGCCGCCGACCCGGCGGTCGTCTTCGGACGTTTCGGGCGCGACTCCGGCGCAGGCTGGCTGTTCGGTGCGGCGTGCGACCGGGTCGCGGTGGGCGAGCCGGTCACCCTGCGGGCGCCCATCGCCGGCGGGCCGCCGGTCGACGTGCTCGGCCGGATCAGCGAGCTCCGCGGACCGCGCACCATCACGATCACCCACGACCAGCCCTGGCGGGGCCGCATCCGGCTGCGGTTCACCCCCGCACCCGGCGGCACCCGGATCCGGCTCGACGCCGGGATCGACGAGCGCGGTCTGGAGTGGCTGATGCGCCGGCGCGGTCACCCGGTCCGCGACCACGCCGTCACGGGGCCGCGCATCGGGGTCCTCACCAGCCGGTCCGGCTCGGGTGGGCTGTTCGCCTCGGCGGTGGCGAACGTGGCCACGCTCGCCGTCGAGGAGATCAACGCGGCGGGCGGGGTCGGCGGCAGGCCGGTGGACCTGCTGGAGGCCGACGACGCCACCGACCCCGGCACCGGGGCGCTGGAGGCGCTGCGGCTGGCCCGGGCCGGCTGCCGGACGATCTTCCTGACGACGACGTCGGCCACCTACCACGCCGTGTCGACCGCCCTGACCGGCCGCGACGTGCTCGTCGTGCACACCAACATGAACGAGGGCGGCGGCGAGTCCCGGCTGCGGATCCGGCTGGGCGAGCGGCCCGCGACCCAGCTCGTGACGGCGGCGGGACCGGTCATGCGGGCAGCCGGTGGACGTCGCTGGTTCCTGGCGGGCAACGACTACGTGTGGCCCCGTGCGGTCAACGCCGCCGCGCGGGAGGTGCTCCCGGCGCACGGCGCGGTGCTGGTCGGCGAGGGCTACGCCACGCTCGGGGCCCGGGACTTCGCCCCGCTGGTCGAGCGGATCGCCGCCTCGGGCGCCGACATCGTGCTCAACACGTTCGTGGGCGCCGACGCCGCCGCGTTCGAGCGTCAGTGCCACGCAATGGGTCTGCGCGACCGGACCGTCAGCCTCGGCCCCGCGATGGACGAGGCCACCCTGGAGCGGATCGGACTGCACGCTTCCCAGGGGATCCACGGTGTCTCCGGCTACTTCCAGCACCTGCAGACCGAGCGCAACGGGTCGCTCCTGAAGCGCTACCGGGCCCGCTTCGGCCAGTGGGCGGCGCCGCTGTCGTCGTTGTCGGAGTCGATGTTCGAGGCGATCCACGTGTGGGCCGCCGCGGCCCGCGCCGTCCGCTCGACCGAGCCGGTGCCCGTCGCCGACGAGATCCGGTCCGGCCGCTACGACCTCCCGCGGGGCACCCTGGCGCTCGACGGCCACCACCACGTCGAGCAGCCGCTGCACCTCGCGGCCGCCCGCGGCGCGACCTTCGGCTCGATGAACGACAGCGAGGGACGGTCGTGAATACGCGCGTGTAACAGAGGTGGGACGAGTGTGTCAGACCTCGTGTCAATGCGTCTGTATTGATTGACATGTGCAGACATGAACTCTAGCTTTCTCGCATCCCCCGATGTGAGGAGCACCACCTGATGGCGATTCCACCCCCTGATGCCGCTCGTCTGGCGGCGTTGAACGAGCACTACGCGTTCGGTCTGTCCGAGGCGGAGTTGGCCGAGTTCGGTCCGGCGGTGGCTGCGACGCTGGCGTCCTCGGAGCGGGTCGAGGAGCTCTATCGGGCGTCGGCGCCGCAGGCCCCGCAGCGGGAGTGGTCCGAGCCGGCGGACAACCCGCTGGGTGGCTGGTACGTGACCACGTCGGTGACCGCTGCGGCGGAGGGCCCGTTGGCCGGGCGGACCGTGGCGCTCAAGGACAACATCGCGTTGGCCGGGGTCCCGATGACCAACGGGTCGGCCACGGTGGAGGGCTTCGTGCCCTCCCGTGACGCGACGGTCGCGACTCGGCTGCTGGCCGCCGGGGCGACGATCACCGGTAAGGCGATGTGTGAGGACCTGTGTTTCTCCGGGGGCAGTTTCACCTCCCGGCCGTGGCCGGTGGGCAACCCCTGGGACCCGACCCGTATCTCGGGTGGGTCCTCGTCGGGTAGTGCGGCGCTGGTCGGGTCCGGGGCGGTCGACATGGCCGTGGGTGGTGACCAGGGCGGCTCGATCCGTATGCCGTCGGCGTTCTCGGGCACGGTCGGGCACAAGCCCACCCACGGCCTGGTGCCCTACACCGGTGCGTTCCCCATCGAGGCCACGATCGACCATCTGGGCCCGATCACCCGCACGGTGTCCGACGCCGCACTGATGCTGGGTGTGATCGCCGGGGTGGACGGGCTCGATGTGCGTCAGCCCACCGAGCTCGAGCCGGTCGACTACCTGGCTGCCTTGGAGCGGTCGGCAGGCGGGTTGCGGGTCGGGATCGTGACCGAGGGCTTCGCCCGCCCGGAGAGCGACCCGGCCGTGGACGAGGCCGTGCGTGCGGCGATCGGGACGCTGACCGATGCGGGTCTGGTCGCCGAGGAGGTCTCGATCCCCTGGCACCTGGACGCGATGGCGGTCTGGAACGTCATCGGGACCGAGGGAGCCGCGCACCAGATGATCGACGGCAACGCCTACGGCATGAACTACCCGGGTCTCTACGACCCGGAGCTGATCGCGCACTACCACCGCGGGCGTCACGCCCGCGGGTCGGAGCTGTCCAAGACCGTCAAGCTCGTCGGCCTCTCGGGTGGTTACACCTTCGCCCACGCGGGAGGTGCCTACTACGGGATGGCCCGCAACCTGGCCTTCGAGGTGCGAGCGGCCTACGACGCGGCCCTGACCGGCTACGACGTGCTGGTCATGCCGACCGTGCCCTACACCGCGCCCGAGCTGCTCGGGCTCGACGCCGATCTGGACAGCTACCTGCCGACCGCGCTGGGGATGATCGGCAACTGTGCCCCGTTCGACGTGTCCGGGCACCCGGCCGCGTCGGTCCCGGCCGGGCTCGTGAACGGGCTCCCGACCGGTCTGATGATCGTGGGCCGGCGATTCGACGACGCGACCGTGTTGCGGGTCGCGCACACCTTCGAGCAGGCCGTCGGCGGCTTCCCCGCTCCGCCTGCCCTCACCACCGTGGGAGGACGGCAGTGAACGGAGTCTTCGATCTCGGCGGCACCGACGGGCTGGGCAAGGTCGAGAACGACCACATGTCCGAGCCCGTGTTCCGTGCCGACTGGGAGAAGCGCGCCTTCTCCATGTTCGCGCAGAGCGCCCGCGCCGGGCTGTTCAACGTGGACCAGTTCCGGCACGGCATCGAGAAGATGGACCCTGCCGAGTACCTGATCTCGAACTACTACGAGCACTGGGTCCACACGGTCGAGCACTACGCCGAGGCCGCGGGCGTGCTGGACCCGGCCGAGCTGGAGGCGCGGACCCGGCACTACCTGGAGAACCCCGACGCCCCGCTGCCCGAGCGGGCGACCGACACCGAGATCGTCGAGTTCGTCGACTGGGCGGTCACCAACGGGTTCCCGGCCCACCGCGAGTCGGACAAGGTCGCGCACTTCTCCGTCGGCGACGAAGTCGTCATCTCCTCCGAGAGCCCCTACGGCCACACCCGCCGGGCCCGCTACATCCGCGGCCGCCGCGGCGTGATCAGCGCGGCCCACGGCACCTACCTCTACCCCGACACCGCCGGCAACGGGCTCGGCGACTGCCCCGAGCACCTCTACACCGTCCGCTTCGACGCCACCGAGCTGTGGGGCGCCGAGTACGCGGACCCGAACGGCGTCAACTACTTCGACGTGTGGGAGCCGTACCTCTCGCCCGTCCCTGCCACCCAGGGAGCCTGACCCATGACCGCGAAGCCCACCGACACCCCGCTCCGCACGCAGGAGGAGATCACCGCCCGGGTCAAGGCCCTGGAGTCGCTGCTGATCGAGAAGGGCGTGATGACCACCGCGGCGGTCGACCGCCTCGCCGAGGTCTACGAGAACGAGGTCGGCCCGCAGCTGGGGGCGAAGGTCGTCGCCAAGGCGTGGACCGACCCGGAGTTCAAGGCGCGCCTGCTGGAGGACGCCTCCGCCGCCTGCCGCGAGCTCGGGGTCGGCGGCCTGCAGGGCGAGGAGATGGTCGCCGTCGAGAACACCGACGACGTCCACCACGTCATCGTCTGCACGCTGTGCTCGTGCTACCCGTGGCCGGTGCTCGGGCTGCCCCCGAACTGGTACAAGGCGCCGCCGTTCCGTGCCCGCATCGTGCGTGAGCCCCGGAAGGTGCTGGCCGAGGACTTCGACCTGCCGCTGCCGGACAGCGTCGAGATCCGGGTGTGGGACTCCAGCTCCGAGCTGCGGTACTGGGTGCTGCCACAGCGCCCGGCCGGCAGCGAGCACCTCTCCGAGGACGAGCTGGCCGCGCTGGTCACCCGGGACTCGATGATCGGCGTCGGCACGGCGAAGCCGGTCGTCACCCAGGCGGCACGCGGATGAGCGCCGGGGTCCGGACGGACGCCACCGAGCTGGGCGACGCCCGCCGCCGGATCGAGAAGCTCGTCTGCGACATGCCCGGGGCGGACAAGCCGTTCACCGAGCCGTGGGAGCTGCGGGCCTTCGCCATGGCGGTCGCCGCGTACCACGAGGGCCACTACGAGTGGAGCGAGTTCCAGCTCTCCCTGGTCGAGGCGATCAAGGCCTGGGAGAACGGCGACGGCGGCGAGCCCTGGAGCTACTACCAGCACTGGCTGGACGCGCTCGAGCACACGCTCGCCGCGAGCGGGGCCCTGTCCGACTCCGTCGCGCTCGACGACCGCACCCGCCAGGTGCTGGCCACGCCGCGCAACGCGAACCACCACGAGGCACGACGCGAGCCGGTCGCGATCGACCCGGCCCGCTGAACGACGCGTGCGGGACCGGTCCGCGCTCCCCGCGGGCCGGTCCCGCACGTCCTTCCCGACACCCCGATCGGAGGCGGCGCCGTGGACCTGCTGGTCGACCTGGCCGAACGCGCGGTGCTCCGGCACGGCCTCGCCACCGCCGCCACGATCGACCGCTGGTAGGACCACCACGCCGACGAGGTCGGCCCCCGCGCCGTGCCCGTGCGGTCGCCCGGATCCGGACCGGCACGGGGCGGCCGGACACCGCGGACGCGGCGCACCACGATCCGGTCGGACTCGGCCCGCGTCCACCACCTGGTCGTGCCGGGTGCGTCGGCGGTGCACATACGCACCCGGCCGACCTGGAGGGACGTGTCAGCCGGGCGGCGCTCCGGGGGCTCGCTCCCGCCCGGCGTCCCGGGGAGCGCGCGGGTGTGGACCCACGGGGTCCGGGTAGGCCGGGTCCGACGGCTTCAACCCCGCAGGCCGTGTCCACGACCCCCGGAGGGGGTCGCACCCCACAGCCACGAGGTGTCACCCGTGTTCCTGCATGTCCAGCGACTGTTGAACGAGATCGTCCCCGACGAGCCCGACCCCGCCGCGGCGAATGCGCTGCAGGAGGGGCTGGGCGGCCAGTTCGGCGAGATGCGCACGATGATGCAGTACCTGTTCCAGAGCTTCAACTTCCGCGGTCCGGACGGGAAACCCTTCCGTGACCTGCTCTACGGCGTCGGCACCGAGGAGATCGGGCACGTCGAGCTGATCGCCACCACGATCGCCCGGCTCACCGACGGCTCGCCCCGCTACCAGGGCAGCGCGACCGACGACATGGACACGCCCGGTGCAGGCGGGGCGACCCCGCTGAGCGCGGCCCTGACCGAGGGCAACATCCACCACTACCTGGTGGGGGCCCAGGGGGCACTGCCGGTCGACGCGCAGGGTGACCCGTGGACGGGCAAGTACGTCTACGACAGCGGCAACCTGCCGCTCAACCTGCTCTACAACCTCATGCTCGAGTCGACCGGCCGGCTGCAGAAGTGCCGGCTCTACGAGATGACGGCGAACAAGACGGCGCGCTCGACGATCGCGTACCTGATCGTGCGCGACCAGGCCCACGAGAACGCCTACGCCAAGGCGCTCGAGGCGCTCGGGGTCAACTGGAACACGTTGCTGCCGATCCCGAAGACGAACGCCGAGAAGTTCCCCGAGGTGGCGACGCTGCTGGAGCAGGGTCTGCAGAGCAAGCAGTACACGTTCAGCCTCGACCAGCTCTCCGAGGCCGGGAAGCTCTACCGCGGTCCGTCGCCGTCGAACGACGGGACGACGCTGTCGACCGCGCAGGCGCCCGACGGCGTCCCGATGGACATCGCCGTCGAGCGGCCCGAGGAGTTCGGACCGG
Organism: Pseudonocardia sp. UM4_GMWB1; assembly: GCF_017312155.1. Taxonomy (NCBI): domain Bacteria; kingdom Bacillati; phylum Actinomycetota; class Actinomycetes; order Pseudonocardiales; family Pseudonocardiaceae; genus Pseudonocardia; species Pseudonocardia sp. UM4_GMWB1. The sequence goes on from NZ_QJPN01000001.1 coordinate 759,627, forward strand.
GACTCGACCCGGAGCTGCTGGCGATGGTCCAGGCCGTCGCCGAGATGGAGGCCGACGAGCCCGCAGGTCAGTGGGGTCGCGTCGGCTGACGCACGTCCGAGCAGACGGGGCGGGGCCGGGCGCGGTTCCGCCCCGTCGTCGTGCAGAATCGCCGACTCGGCGACGACACCATATCGTGTGAATATCTGACGCTCGGTGATTGTTCCCCACGATGGTGTTCTGAGCTTGATGGGCACCTTTCCCGCCATTACGGTTCTTCTCAGCCGGTTCGGGCTCCCCCCTTTGTCGTCGGGCCGGCACGTGCCCGGATCCGAATGGATCCGTGACTCACCAGGAGAAGACTGTGCAGAAGAAGAAGGCCGGTTTCGTCGCCGCCGTGTCCGCCGTTGCCCTGATCGGCCTGTCGCCGCTGGCGTTCGCCGGCTCGGACAGCGTCATCGACAAGGACGCCAAGGGCCTCGTCGCGGGTGCCAACGGCAACAACGCCCAGGTCCCGGTCCAGGCGTGCAACAACAACGTGCCGGTCAACGTCCTGGGTGTCCAGGTTCCGGTCGAGGACGCCGCTGCGGGCAACGGCCTGACCGGTGCCGCCGGCATCGCGGGCAAGGGCAAGGCCGTGTCGGGCGACTCCGCCACCGACCAGTCCGACACCTGCGGCCAGGAGGCCGGCGCGGGCGACTCGGTCAACTGACCGACTCCTCGTCGCTGACGTGCCCCGGGACCCTCGCGGTCCCGGGGCACGTCCGTGTCCGGGGCAGGGTCGCATGACCACCCGCCGTGGTCGTCGTCGCCGGTCCCGGTGCGGCTCCGGGTGGTTCGCCCCGATCGCATTCGACCCGATCGTGGGAGTATCCGAACGGAAAGTAATTCGGCCACCCGATGGTGGTAGAGGAATTGTTCGGGCTCTCCCGCGCAGCTAGATTCGCAGCCAGTCGGCACGGGCTCCCCCTTTTTTGTCAGCGTGCCGTCATGGAACGGGGCCTTCACCACGGCCCTGACACCTCATCAGGAGAAGAACTGTGCTGAAGAAGGCCGGAATCATCGTCGCGGCGTCCGCCGCGTCCCTGCTCGCCGTCTCCCCGCTGGCCTTCGCCGGCGACTACGCGGGCGACTCCGCCAAGGACGGCAAGCACCACGGCAACCACGAGTCGGGCCACATCGACAAGGACGCGAAGGGCCTGCTCGCGGGTGGCCTGAGCGGCAACAACGTCAACGTGCCGATCCAGGTCTGCAACAACAACATCCCGGTCAACGTGCTGGGCGTGCAGGTCCCGGTCGAGGACGCGAACCTCCTGAGCGGCGTCACCGGCGCCCTCGGCCTGGGTGGCAAGGCCAAGGCGGTCTCCGGCGACTCGGCCACCGACCAGTCCGACAGCTGCGGCCAGACCTCCGGCGCGGGCGACTCGGTCAACTGACCTCCCCGTACCTCGACGTGCCCCGGGACCGTGTGGTCCCGGGGCACCGTCGTGTCCGGGGTCAGCCGCCGGCCCGGCGCGCCTCGCGACGCCTGCGCGCCTCGTCCCGGCGACGGCGCTCGGTGTCGGTCGACGGGACCAGCTCCGGGACCGGGACCGGACGCCGGTGCTCGTCCATCGCGACCATCGTGAAGTAGCAGCTGTTGGCATGCCGCTGGGTCCGCTCGGTGATGTTCTCCGTGGTGACCCGGATGCCGATCTCCATCGAGCTGCGCCCGGTGTCGTTCACCGACGCCAGGAAGGTCACGAGCTCGCCGATGTAGATCGGTTCGCGGAAGCGGACCCGGTCGACCGAGAGCGTCACGACGTAGGTCCCGGCCCAGCGGCTCGCACAGGAGAACGCGACCTGGTCGAGCAGCTTCAGGATCGCACCGCCGTGGACGTTGCCGGAGAAGTTCGCCATGTCCGGGGTCATCAGCACGGTCATCGTGAGCTGGTGGCGGGGCAGGCCACCGGGCGCGGTCACGTCGCCGCCGCCAGGATCTCCCGGGTCACCGTCTCCCAGGCCGCCGACAGCGGGTCGACCACCGCGAAGTGGTCGCAGCCGGGCAGCTCGACCAGCCGCACCGACGGGTGCCGGCCGGCGTAGGAGCGGGAGACGCCCAGCGGGACGCGGTCGTCGGCGTCGCCGTGCACGATCGTCACCGGCCCGGGCGGGGTCGGGCCCGCCGCCGGATCCAGGTCGGTGCGCCCGGCCGCCGGGCCGCCGAGGTAGGCGCGGACCGCGCCGTCGCCGAGGTGCTCCGCGTCGGCCAGTGCCAGGTCCGCGACCGGGGCGAGCGGCACCGTCGCCCGCAGCAGCGACGGCTCGACGGCCGCGGCGTGCAGTACCAGGTGCCCGCCCGCGGAGTGCCCCACCGCGACGACCGGCCCGGCGACGGCGCGGGCGGCCCGCAGACCGGCGAGCACGTCGGCGACCGTCGCGTCCGGGTCGCCGGGCACCCGGCGGTACTCCAGCGAGGCCACCGGCAGCCCCAGCGCGTTCAGTGCGGCCGCCATCGACCGCAGGTGCGTCCGGTCGATCGGGGGCCGCCAGAACCCGCCGTGCACCAGCACGACCAGCGGGCGGCCGGGCCCGCCGTCCGGCCACAGGTCCATGACCTGGTCGGGGTCGTCGCCGACGGCGACGGTGCGGGGCGGCTCGGGGGCCGGGCGGGACAGGACCGATCCGTTCACGACCGGTGGTCTAGCACGGATCACCCCGCCGGGCGTGCCGTGGCGGCCCGCCGTCGCCCGACCTTGCGCAGCTCCAGCACCGCGACCGCGGCCACCGGCACCAGCACCGCCGCCGTCCACTGCGGACCGGTCAGCGGGGTGAGCCGCAGCGTCTCCCGCAGCACCGGCACGGTCGTGACCACCCACACCGCCACGGCGGTCACCACCGTCCACCACGGCAGGAACCGGTTCGCGAACAGCCCCGCCCGCAGCACCGGCGTCCGCTCGGTACGCATCACCCAGGCCAGCGCCAGGTGCCCGGACAGCCAGCCCACGAACGCGACCGTCTGCGAGGCGGTCACCAGGTACAGCCCGCCGACGGCGACGAACAACGCCGCCGCCCCCGCGGCGAGGTCGCCGAGCAGGGCCCGGTCCAGGAAGCGTGCACCCGGGGCGCGCGGTGGGCGGGTCATGGCGTCGCGCTCGGCGGGTTCCGCGGCGAAGGTCGCGCTCCCCGCGATGTCCATGAACATCTCCAGCACCACGATCTGGATCGGGGTGAACGGTACGGCCATCCCGGTGAGCACCCCGGCGGCGACGGTCGCGACCAGCCCGGCCTTGCAGGCCAGGTAGTAGGCGACGCCCTTGCGCAGGTTCCCGTGCAGCGTGCGGCCCTCGTGCAGGGCCCGGGTGAGGGTGGAGACGTCGTCGTCGGCCAGGACCAGTCCGGCCGCCTCGCGCGCCACATCGGTACCCGACGAGCCCATGGCCACGCCGACGTCGGCCCGGGCGAGCGCGGGGGCGTCGTTCACGCCGTCCCCGGTCACCGCCACCACCTCCCCGCCGGCCTGCAGCGCCGTGACCAGGCGCAGCTTGTGCGCGGGCGAGACACGGGCGAACACCGGCGTCGACGCGACGGCGGCGGCCAGCGTCGCGTCGTCGAGACCGTCGAGGTCGCGGCCGGTCAGCACCGGGTCCGGGTCGATCCCGACCTCCGCGGCGACGGCCCGGGCGCAGGCGGGGTGGTCGCCGGTCACCATCACCACCCGCACCCCGGCCCGCCGCGCGGCGGCGACGGCCTCGGCGGCGCCCGGGCGCGGCGGGTCGGACAGCGCCACGACCCCCGCGAGGACGAGGTCGCGCTCGGCGTCGCCGACCGTCGCCGGGACCTGCGACGCCGGCCTGCTCGCCACCGCGATCACCCGCAGGCCGCGGGCGGCGAGCGCGGCGACCCGGCCCGCGGTCTCCGGCGACGGCGCCGCGCAGCGGGCCAGCACCGACTCCGGCGAGCCGGTGGTCACCACCGTGGCGGTGCCGGACGCGCCGGCGGGCAGGACGACCGTCATCGTCTCCCGGCCGGGGTCGAACGGGAACCGGGCGACCGGTTCGGCGGGCGTCGGCAGGCCCCGGTCGCGGGCCGCGACGAGGAACGCGACGTCGGTCGGGTCACCGGACCAGCCGCCGTCGGGCTCGGGGGCGGTCTCGGTGCAGGCCGCGCCGAGGCCCAGCAGGGTGTCGTCGTCGACGCCCGGGGCCGGTTCGACCCGCGCGACGGCCATCCGGTTGCAGGTGAGCGTGCCGGTCTTGTCGGTGGCGAGCACCGTCACCAGCCCGAGGGCCTCCGCCGCGCGCAGCCGCCGGACCAGCCCGCGCCGCCGCGACAGCCGGTACGCGCCGAGCCCGAGCACCAGGCTGACGATGATCGGCAGCTCCTCCGGGACCGTCGCGAAGGCCAGGGTGAGCCCGGTCAGCACCATCTCCCGCCACGGCCGCCCGGTCAGCACGCCGACCAGCGGGACGAGCACGCTGAACGCGATCGCCAGTGTCGCGAGGCTGCCGGCGAGCTCGCGCATGGCCTGCTGGAGCGCGGTCCGGGGCGGCCGCGCGGCGGCGACGAGCCCGGTGAGTGTGCCCAGCTCGGTGGCCGTCCCCGTCGCGACGACGACGCCGCGGGCCCACCCGGCGACGACCGTCGTCCCGGCGAACACCAGGTTCGTCCGCTCGGCCAGCGCGGTGTCGCCGGAGAGCACCCGGGCGGCATCCTTGGGGGCGGCGACGGGTTCCCCGGTGAGGGTCGACTCGTCGACGCGCAGCCCCCAGGTCTCGACCAGGCGCAGGTCGGCGGGCACCCGCGAGCCCGCGGCCAGCGGCACGAGGTCGCCGGGCACGATGTCGTCGACCCCGACCGAGACGGTGCTCCCGTCGCGCACCACCGGCGTCGTCGGGGCGGTGAGCTCGCCGAGCGAGGCGATGACCGACTTCGCGCGGAACTCGGCGAACACCTCGACACCGACGACCGCCGCGATGATCACGACGACGGCGACGGTGTCGTCGAGCCGCCCCCAGACGCCGTAGAGCACCGCGATCGCCGCGAGCAGCAGCATCATCGGCTCGGTGACCTCGTCGGCGAGCACCCGCAGGAAGGTGACCCGACGCGGGACGACCCACCGGTTGGGACCGTGCCGCCCCCGCCGCGCCGCGGCCTCGGCGCCGGTGAGGCCCCGCAGTGCGTCCGTACCGAGGCCGTCGACCACGGCCGCGCCGGTCGTGGCGTGCGCCCCGCCGCTCACGGGCTGCCCACCGGGTCAGTCCGTACGCGGTGGCAGGTCGGGGGCCACGCCCTCGGCGCGGTAGACGGCGGCAGTGAACGCGTCGAGCGCGCGCCGGCAGCGGTCCAGGAGGGCCTCGGCGTCCTTGCCGCGCTCGTCGGGGAAGAAATCCCGGGACGAGATCGTGGCCAGCCAGCGGGTGAGCCGCTCCAGGTCCTGCTCGTTCTCCTCCAGCTCGGCGAAGGAGTAGTTGTCCCGGGCGGACTCCTTCTCCAGCTCCGCCAGCAGCGCGTCGCCGCGCTCGGTGAACTCACCGAACTCCTTGCCGCGCTCGGCGCGGATCCGGGCGACGATGCCGTCGTCGCTGGTCCCGGCGGCGACGTCGAGCGCGTACGCGGTCCCGCCGGACTCGCGGACGTAGGCCGCGAGCCCCTCCAGGAACGTGCGGTGCTCGTCGGTCGCCGGCAGCACCCACGCGCCGTTCTGCAGGCCGACCGCGCCCGCGGCGCGGGCCCGGCGCCACAGCGTGACCCGGGGGCTCGAGGGGGAGGCGGGCAGCTGCGCGAGCAGTAGGACCCAGCCACCGGACGGCGCGTCGGTCATGCTCAGGACGGTACCGGCCGGCACCGGCATGCAACAGGTGTTTCGTCGGGTGCGGCGCCGCCGTCGGGTGCGGCAGGCTGGGGCCATGCCCGCCCCCGCCCACCGCCTCGGCCTCGGCCTGGCCGCGATCGCCCGCCCCGCCTACATCACCTCCGGCCGCGCCGGCGAGCTCGGCGACGACCGCGACGTCGCCACCCTGCGCGACCGCTCCCGCGCACTGCTCGACGCCGCGTACGCCGCGGGCGTCCGCTACCTCGACGTCGCCCGCTCCTACGGCCGCGCCGAGGAGTTCCTCGCCGGCTGGCTCGCCGACCGGCCCGGGGTCACCGGCGGTGAGGACCCCGTCGAGATCGGCTCGAAGTGGGGCTACCGCTACGTGGGCGGGTGGCGGACCGACGCCGACACCCACGAGGTCAAGGACCACTCGCTCGACGCCTTCACCGAGCAGTACGCGCTGAGCCGCGAGCTGCTCGGCGACCACCTCGGGACCTACCACGTGCACTCCGCGACGCTCGACACCGGCGTCCTCGACGACGGGCGCGTCCACCGCGCGATGGCTCACCTGCGCGACCGGGGGATCCGGGTCGGCATCTCCACCTCCGGCCCCGCCCAGGCCGACGCGGTGCGCCGGGCGCTGGACGTCCGGGTGGACGGCGAGCCGCTGTTCACCTCGTTCCAGAGCACCTGGAATCCGCTCGAACCCTCGGTGGGCCCGGCGCTGGCCGAGGCCGCCGACGCCGGGGCCCGGGTGATCGTGAAGGAGGTCTTCGCGAACGGCAGGCTCGCCCCCGGCGGCGAGGACGGCACCGAGGGTGCCCGCGCGGCGGCGGCGCTGGCGGCACGCACGGGGGTGCCGCTGGACCGGATCGCCGTCGCCGCGGCGCTGGCGAACCCGTGGGCGTGGCGGGTGCTCCTCGGCCCGGTCGGGACCGACCAGCTCGCGTCGAACCTCGCGGGCGCGGAGCTCACGCTGCCCGCGGACGCGGCCGAGGAGCTCACCGCGCTGGCCGAACCGGCCGAGCACTACTGGGCCACCCGCTCCGCGCGCCCCTGGAGCTGACCCCGCGTTTCCCGGCGGACATACGCTCGTTTACCTTCCAGCCACCTGGCGGTCGGAGTCGACGTCGTCCACCGATGCCGCCCGGCCGCGTGGTGAGGAGGAGGGGACATGACCGCCCAGGACCATCTCGCCCAGGGCCACGGCGCCCAGGGCCGCGGCGCGCACAGCGCCGACGACGACCCGGCCACGGTCGTCATCCCGCGCTACGCCGAGGACGCCGGGGCCGGTCCGCGGCCCGCGGCGGCGCCCGGGGCCGCGAGCCCGTCCCGCGCGGAGCCGTCGCCCGAGGCCCAGGCCGCCGCGCCCGGCGCACCGCACCTGGCGCTGCTGCGTCGCGGGCCGGTCGTCGGCACCGCCGCCGCGATCGTCGCCGTGCTGGCGCTGGCCCACTACGGCGCCGCCGTCTACGGCATCGGGCGGCCCGGCTTCGAGATCCCCGCCCCGATCCGGCTGGGCACCGAGCTGAACATCTCGACCTGGTTCAGCTCGGCGATGCACCTGACCAACGCGGCGCTGCTCGCGCTGATCGCGGCGAACTCGGTGCGCCGCGAGCGGTGGCGCTGGATCCTGCTCAGCCTGTCCTGCGCGGTCGTCGCGATGGACGAGACCGCGGCCAACCACGAGCAGGTCGGCTGGATCATCCACACCACGTTCGGCACGAGCGGCTTCCTGACCTACGCCTGGATCATCCCGGCGGTGGTGCTCGTCGCGGTCGTCGCGGCGCTGTGCCTGCCGATGGTGCTGCGTCGGCCGGGGGCCTGGCTCGTCGTCGCCGGGGCGGCGGTGTTCCTGCTCGGCGCGGTCGGGCTGGAGTCGGGCGGTGGGGCCCTGTTCGAGCAGACCGGTGACGTGCAGTCCTTCGCCTACAACGTCCTGGCCGGGACCGAGGAGACCTTCGAGATGGCCGGTCTGGTCATCGCGATGGCCGGGCTGCTGCGTATGGCGGGCGGTAGCGGCCTGCGGATCGCCGGCGCCGGGTTCGTCGACCGGTCCCGCTGACCCACCCGCACACGACGACGGGGCCCCGGTGATCCGGGGCCCCGTCGTCGTGCGTCCGTGCGGTGTTCAGCCCACCCGCGAGTGCTCCTTCTCCTCGGCCAGGCGCAGCACCAGATCGGCGCGCCCGGACTCGATGTCCAGTGCGGACCGCAGCCGCGGCAGCGCGTGGTCGGTGATCCGGGTGCGCAGCGCGGCGAGGTCGGCACCGTCGTCCGCGGTCACGTCCAGGTGGATCTCCGGACGGCGGCGGTCCCCGACGAGCGCGGCGGCGGCGCGCTGGACGCCGTCGTAGCTCTCGATGTCGGCGGCCAGTGCGTCCGCGGCGTGGTCGGAGTGGATCCGGGTCGTCCCGGCGTCCCGGCCCGCCACCTGCGCGGACGGCAGTGTCCACGCCGAGGTGCGCGGCCTGCGCCGGGCCTGGGCGAGCAGCCAGCGCAGCGCCAGCAACCCGACCACGACGGCGACGGCGAGGGTCACCCACGGCGCCCACTCGGGCAGCGTGAGACCGGCGGGCAACAGCGGGACCGACGGGTCGATCCCGGGAAGCACCTGGCGCAGGACGCCCGTGCCGAACAGCAGCCCGAACACGCCCGCGGCGAGCAGGACGAGCCCGATCAGGAACAGCAGGGTCCGGTTGAGCCGGGCCGGTGGGGTCGCGCTGGCCATCACGCCTCCTGCTGCTTCGTGCCGGTCACGGACACCGTGACCTTCGGGCTGCGGGCCGGTCCGACGGCGTCGAGCCGTTGCGCGACCGCGCTGCGGACCCGGTCGCGCAGGTCCGCACGCTCGCCGAACGCGGCGTGCGCGGTGACGGCGGCGCGACGCCCGGTGCTCTTCACCGACGCCTTGGTGATGCCGTCGACACCGGTGGCGGCGTCGGCCAGCGTCCGGTTCAGGCTGCGCCGGGTGATGCCGGAGTCGAGGTGCTCGGTACCGCCGGCCGGGGTCAGCGGGAACACGGTGGGGGTGCCGGGACGCAGTGCGACCACGACGAGCACCAGCCCGACCAGCGCGACCAGACCGGACACGACGAGCACGGGCACGTCGGCACCGGTGAACCCGGCGATGCTGGACCCGAGCACGCCGAAGTCGACGATCGGCTGCTGCCCGAGGAGCAGCTGCACGACCGCGACGGCGACGACGACGCAGAGCGCGAGCAGGACCAACGCCACGATGCCCGCGGCGAGGGACTTGCGGGGGCGGCGGATCATTCGAGCTCCCTCGCGGCCGGCCGGGCGGCGCCCGGGAGGGTGAGTGCGGTGACGACGACGTCGACCCGCGCGACGGACAACCCGGTCAGCGCCTCGACCTGCCGCACGACGTGCGCGCGGGCGCGGTCGCAGACCGCGGCCACCCGGGACGGGTAGGCGACGGAGATCCGCGCGTCGATCCGGGTCGACTGCCCGGAGACGGTCGCCTCGACGCGGGGGTGGCCGCCGGAGTCGTCGCGGCCGAGCATCCGCCCGACCGTGCCGGTGGTGCCACCGACACCCTCGGTCTCCTCCAGGGCCCCGAGCGCGATCTTCTGTACGACCTGGTCGGCGACGTCGACCCGGCCGCGGTCCTCCGGGGCCGTGCCGCCGGAGCCGTCGGCACCCGCGGAGCCGGTGCCGGTGTCGATCGTGCGGGTCGGGGTGTCGTCCGGCGGGGGAGGGGCGAGGCGGGTGGCCCGGATCGTGTCCGGGTCCCCGGTCGCCGTCCCCGTCGGCTCGACGGTGCTCACCGGGTTCACCGGACCTTGTCGCGGCCGCGCCCGGACAGCCCCGACCGCTCGGAGAGCTCGGACAGGTCGAGGTCGCCGTCGAGCCAGCGGCCGACGGCGAGGCCGATCGCGCCGAGGATCAGGGCGAGGACGAACCCGCCGAAGCCGCCGACGATGCCGGCGATGGCCAGGAGGAGGCCGGCGATCAGGCCGATCTGGGTGTTCGTGGACAGGGACATCACAGTCACGTCCTTCGAGACGAGGAGGTACCGGACGTCCGGGGATGTGGGCGGGCGTCCGGGCGGGTCAGGGGGTGGCCGCGGGAGGGACCGGGAGCTCGCCGGTGGCGGGTGCCGAGTCGGACGGCCGGATCGGCGTCGATTCGGTGGGGCCGGCGTAGTCGCCGACCACCACGTCCACCCGCGCGCCCCCGACGACCGGGAGCAGTGCGGTGCGGACCTGGCGGTCGATCTCGGCCACGGAGGCCGGGTAGCGGCCGACCACGTGCACCTCGACGGCCGGGGCCGTGGGGTCCACGCGGATGCCGCTCACCCGGCGTCCGGGCAGGTAGGTGGCGATCTCACCGAACCGGCCGCCGTGCAGCTGTGCGACGCCGGGGCAACCCAGCACCGCGTCGGCGATCCGGTCGGTGTCGACCGCACCCGTGGCGACGATCCCGTCGCCGTCCGCGGCGACGCGGGCGCTCACGCCACCCGCGAGGTGGACTCGATCTTCTTCGGCTCCTCGTCCTTGCCGTCGTCCTCGGACGGCAGGTGGACGTCGTCGACCGAGATGTTGACCTCGACGACCTCGAGTCCGGTCATCCGCTCCAGGGCGGAGATGACGTTGCGGCGGACGGCCTTCGCCAGGTCGGCGATGGAGACGCCGTACTCGACGACGACGTTGATGTCGACGGCGGCCTGCTTCTCGCCGACCTCGACCGACACACCCTGCGAGGCGTTGGTGGTGCCACCCGGGATGCGCTCGCGCAGCGCGCCGAACGCGCGGGCCGCGCCGCCGCCGAGGGCGTAGATGCCGCTGACCTCGCGGGCCGCCAGACCGGCGATCTTCGAGACGACCGTCTCGGCGATGCGGGTGCTGCCGTGCTCGGACTGCAGGGCGGACGGGGTGCCGGTGACGGCCGGGGTCTTGGTCTCGGTGGTGCTCATGTGCGCCTCCAGGTCGTGGCCCGGTATCGGGCCTCACAGTGGCCGGATCGGGGGGCCGGTTCGTTCCGGTGGTGCCCCGTCGATCCGCTCGACACACATAGGAGGTCCCGGGGCGGCACATCCTCACGGGCGACTTCACGTGGTCTTCGTCACACCGCGGTCGGGCTGCGGGCCGCTGACCTGGGTTGGAACCCTGTGACCTGCGACGGGAGGTCCGGGCGGGAGATCGGGCCGACCGGTTTGCGATCACCCGATCAGATGATCATCGGACGTGGCGCTCAGCCGGGCGGGAGGCCGATCGTCCAGCCGGTGACATCGCGCAGTGCCACCTGCCAGCAGGCCGGCTCGACGTAGTTCGGCCCGCCGGCGGCGGTCGGGACCACGAGCGCGTCGGTGAAGTAGATCCAGTGGATGTCCTTCACCGGGATGTCCCGGCCGGGGTGCTCGTCGCCGCGGCCGTCGGCCATGTCGTCGAACATGTCGGCCATCGACGCCGCGGACTCGTTGCCCGGGTCGCCCGCGGTGAGCCGGCGCAGCTGGTCCCCGAGCCCGCGCAGCCAGGCCGAGGGGTGCACGGCGTTGCCGAACACGAGCCCGGCCGGTGTGGCGACGGTGAGCGGGACGCTGTTGCGCTCGTCGCGGTAGGCGATCGACAGCACCGCCTGCAGGTAGCTCGGTGCGCTCAGCTCGGGGATCGTGACCACGCGCTGCGCATCGGCCATTCCGGCGGGTCCGTCGGCGTCGACCGTCATGACTCCGGACGGTAACCAGGAACCGCCCGGTCACGACAGGTCCACGTCGACCTGACGAGAACGACCGGACGGTCCAACGCTCGCACCGCCACCCGGCCCAGCCGACCCCTCAGGAACGGCGTGCGCGCGCTGCGACGCCCGGCTCCGGGCGGCGTGGGGACGGCACCGCCACCTCGGGCCGGACCACGACGTCGAACCGGGCCCCGGCGCGGTCGGGGCCGACGCCGTCGACGGTCTCGTGCGCCCGGCCCGTCAGTCCGCGGGCGGCCGCCGCGGCGGCGAGCGCCTCGTGTACCCGGTCGGCCGTCCCGGCCTGTCCGAACGCCCCGCGGTAGTGGTAGGCGAGCAGCACCCCGCCCGGCCGGAGGCGGTCCAGCAGGGCGGCCAGGCCGACCTGCAGCGTGACCGTCTCCCAGTAGTAGAGGACGTCGGAGCAGACGATCAGGTCGAAGTCGCCCTCGGGCATCTCGTGCGGGAGCGTGCGGCGGACGAAGGTCCCCGACGGCACCCGGGCGGCGGCCCGCTGGACCGCGGCCGAGCAGATGTCGACCCCGAGCAGTGCCGCGGTGTGCCCGGCGAGACGGACCGCCAGGTCACCCTCGCCGCAGCCGACCTCCAGCACCCGGTCGAAGCGGCGGCCGGCGAGCGCATCCATGACGGTGCCGTACTTCTGCTGCTCGTAGGCCGACAGCCCGATCGAGTACGGGTCCGGGCTGCGGTAGAGCCGGTCGTGCGTGCGCCGGCCCCAGCCCGGCTGCCACAGCCAGGTCTGGCCGGTCCAGCGCGGGTCGCGCTCGTCGCGGCCGAGCCGGGCCAGGCCGCGCACCGGGACCGCGGCGGCACGCGCGCCGCCGCTCAGGGAGAGCCGCGCGATCCGCCGGGCGTGGTCGAGCGGCGTGCGGCGGGCGGTTCGGCTCGCGGCCATCGGGCGCTCCCGGGGACGGACGGGTGATACGTCCGGTGTGTCGCCGGACGACCATCTCCGCGTTACGCCGGATGCCCGAGCACTCCCCGATGCGGTGACTCCGCGCTCACTGCCCCTGACGGGCCGCGGTCTCCTCGGAGGCCTTCACGACCTGCACCTGGTCGCCGATCTGCAGGTAGTCGAAGTACGCCTTGGCCTCGTCCGGCGGGACGTGGATGCAGCCGGCCGAGGAGCGGTTCGGGTCGCCGCTGTGGAAGGCGATGCCGCCGTCGTTGAAGAACACCGACCAGGGCATCGGGGCCGGGTCGCCGTTCGGCAGCCGCGACTCCTCGCTCTTGTGGGTCGCGTCCTTGCGGTAGACGCGCAGGGAGTGGCCGACCGGGGTCTCCTGGCCGTTGCCGCCGGAGGAGATGCCGATCGGGCCACGGACGACCTTGCCGTCCTGGATGAGCCAGGACTTCTGCGAGTCCAGGTCGACGCAGGCCTTGGCGGTGATCGAGCACGGGGTGCCCGGGACGAGCGGCTGTGCGCGCGCCTGCTCGGCGGCGGGGGATCCGGCCAGTGCCGTCCCGGCGACGGCGACACCCGCGATGGTGGCCAGTCCGAGGCCCAGTGCGACGAGGCGGCGGGGCCGCTGCCGGACGGTGTCCATGGGGTGCTCCTGTTCGTCCGCGTCGCTCGGGGAGGCGACGCCACGTGATCGTTCCGTCACCGTGGGAGACGCGCGGGGAGCGCCCGGGTTGCGTGACGAAAAGCTCTGCCGTGCGCGGCCAGTCTGCACCCCGGCGCCGACCGGCCGGGACGCGGTGCGCTCCCGTCCCGATCACCCGGAAGGACCGTCTCGGTTCCGATGTCCGGTCCGCCCGGCTCCGTCCGTCCGGCGCAGCCGGGGCACCTGCTCACGGCAGCGGTGGACGCGACGATGCCGGCGCCCCGTGGGGTCGCCGGCATCGTCGGGAGGGAGGGGGTCAGTGCGGGGTGACCTCGCCCATCTCGACCCAGGCGTCCTTGCCGTCCTCGCTCTGGAAGTTGATGAGCGGCTTCTCCGTCATGACCGAGCCCATGAAGTCGAAGAACTTCTGCGCGTGGTCGGTCTTGACGTGCGCGTCGCCGGCCGCGCTGTCCTTGAAGACCTCCACGATCACGAACTCGTTCTGCTTCTCGTAGTTCTCGTGGTAGTCGAAGGAGATGTTGCCCGGCTCGGAGTTCACGTCCTTCTTGTACTGCGAGATGCCGGACAGCCACTCCTCGCGCTTGTCCGGGCGGATCTGGGCCTTGAGCACGATGAGGATCACGTGAGCCTCCGGTTCACTTCTGGTCGGCAACGTCGCCGGGATCTTTCCACGGATCGCCGCACCGCGGGCGTCTCGAAGTGCGACGCCGCGGGCTTGACGATCCCCTCAGCGGAAGGTCGCGGTGTCGATCACGAAGCGGTAGCGCACGTCGCCCCGCACGACCCGCTCCCAGGCCTCGTCGACCTGGTCGCAGGAGATCGTCTCGATGTCGGCGCCGAGGCCGTGCTCGGCGCAGAAGTCCAGCATCTCCTGGGTCTCGCGGATGCCACCGATCTTCGAGCCGGACAGGCTCTTGCGGCCTGCGACCAGTGAGAACCCGTGGTAGGACAGCTTCTCCTCGGGCACGCCGACGTTGACCATCGAGCCGTCGAGCTTCAGCAGCCCGAGGTAGTCGTCGACCGGGATCACCGCGGCGACGGTGTTGACGATCAGGTCGAAGGATCCGGCCAGCTCGGTGAAGGTGGACTCGTCCTCGGTCGCGTAGTAGTGCGCTGCCCCGAGCCGCTTGCCGTCCTGCTCCTTGGACAGCGTGCGGGAGAGCACCGTGACCTCGGCGCCCATCGCCGCGGCGATCTTCACGCCCATGTGGCCGAGACCGCCCATGCCGACGATCGCCACCTTCTTCCCGGGGCCCGCGCCCCAGTGGTGGAGCGGGGAGTAGAGGGTGATGCCGGCACAGAGCAGCGGCGCGGCGACGTCGAGCTCGACGCCGTCCGGGATGCGCAGCACGTAGTTCTCGTCGACGACGATCTGCGTGGAGTAGCCGCCGTAGGTGGGCTCGCCGTCGTACTCCTTCGCGTTGTAGGTCTGCACCTCGCCCTCGAGGCAGTACTGCTCCTCGCCGGCCCTGCAGTTCTCGCACTCGCGGCAGGAGTCGACGAAGCAGCCGACGCCGACGGTGTCGCCCACGGCGTAGCGGGTCACGTCGTCGCCGACCGCGGAGACGACGCCGGCGATCTCGTGGCCGGGGACCATCGGGTAGATGCCCTCGCCCCACTCGTCGCGGGCCTGGTGGATGTCGGAGTGGCAGATCCCGGCGTACCGGATGTCGATGACGACGTCGTGCGGCTTCGGGTCGCGACGGGTCACGGTCCCGCGCTCGAACGGCTTGTTCGGGCCGGCGGTGGTCATGGCGGGCACGGTCGTGGGCACGTTTCCTCCTGGTCGGCGTCGCGTGTGGACGTCGTGTCTGGGGTGGCCGGGCTCCGGTGCCGCGGCGGGGACGGGCGGCCGTCGTGCAGCCGCATCGCCATGTGGCTACCCGTTGATGGTTGTGCACAATGCGTCGGCGGGCTGTGGTTCACGTCTCCCACCCGCGGAGGAGCGCAGGATCCGTCGGAGGAGGGATCCGCGACCGCGCCACCGTCCCTACCGTCGTGTCATGACCGGGACGAGGGGGGACGCCGCGGTGCGGCGGGAGGACGGTGTGGACGGTGCCGCCGCGACGACGGCGGTGCCGACGACGCCGCGGCCGTGGTGGAGCCGGGTGGGCTGGGTGCTGCACGCGCTGCTGCGGTTCGTCCTGATCATGGTCATGCAGGCCTACGTGTGGTCGAAGCTCAACCTGACCCAGATGGGCCGGGCCGACTACTCCGACGCGCTGGCCATGACCGGCGAGAAGAGCCCGATGGGCCTGCTGTGGGGGCTCATGGCCTACTCCCCGGTGATCCAGTTCCTCGCCGGGTTCGCCGAGCTCGTCGTCGTGCTGCTGCTGGTGTTCCGGCGCACGGCGTGGATCGGTGGCCTGCTCGGCACCGTCGCGCTCGGCACCGTCTTCCTGCTGAACATGACCTACGACGTGCCGGTCAAGCAGATCGCCCTGGCCCTGACGGTCGGGTTCGCGCTCGTCGCGGCCCCGGAGCTGCCGCGGGTGGTGCGGTTCCTGGCCGGGCGCCCGACGGCCGCGACCGAGGGGGCCCCGCGGCTGCTGCCGTGGCCGAGGGTCCGCCGGGTCACCCGGTGGCTCGTCCCGGTGCTCGGGCTGGTCCTGGTCGCCGCGCAGGGCGTGCTGTTCCAGCAGTTCCAGCCCGCCCTCCAGCGGGGTGACCTCGCGCTCGCCGGGGTCTACCGGGTGGTGGAGGACCCCACGGCTCCGGCCGCGCGGCTCGCCGACGACCGGCGCTGGCAGCACGTGGCCGTCGGGCAGTGGACCTACGTCGGGCCGTCGGTCCCGCTCCCCGGCTACCCGCAGTCCGGGTCCGCCGGGATCGCGATCCGGCTCGCCGACAGCACGTTCGTCCGCGGGACGTGGCGGCCCGTGGGGGACCGGACGATCCGGGTCGAGTGGAACCCGCCGCAGTCCGGGGCCGCCCCGATGTTCGAGCCCGCCGTCCGGACGGTCGAACTCACCTGGGCGGTCCGGCCCGACGGCCGGGTGGAGCTGGCCGGGGACGGGCAGCGGCTCGTGCTGGAGAGCGATCCGGAGCTGCGCTTCCTCTACGACCGCGGCTTCTCCTGGGCGGAGGGCAACGGGGCGGCCGTCAACCGCTGAGGCTCTACGCTGGCCCGATGCTTCCGCGGCTGGGTCTCGCCGAATGGGTGGTGCTGGCCGTGGCCGGTGAGCGTCCGGTGCACGGTTTCGCCGTCGCCGCGCTCACCGCGGCCGACGGCGAGCTGGGCCGGGTCTGGCAGATCCCGCGCCCGGTCGTCTACCGGGCCATCGGCAGGCTGGTCGACGCCGGCCTGATCACCGCCGAGGCCGTCGAGACGAAGGGCGGCCCGCCCCGCACCCTCTACGCCGCCACCCCGACCGGTCGCGGCCACGTCGAGGTCTGGCTGAACACCCCGGTCCCGCACGTGCGGGACCTGCGGTCGGAGTTCCTGCTGAAGCTGGCGGTGCTGCACCGGCACGGCCAGGATGCGACCGCGCTGGTCGACGCCCAGCGTCGCGAGCTGGCCCCGATCGTCGCGGCGCTGCGGGCCGAGCAGGACCGGGCCGGACGGGCGGGGGACGGCGCCGACGAGTTCGACCGGATGCTGGCCGCCTGGCGGCGCACCTCGGCGGAGGCGGCGCTGGCCTTCCTCGACGAGCTCTGACTTGTGCCCCAGGCACGGATAGCGGATAGTATCGGTATCCGATCAGGAGGGTGGTCATGATGGACGTACGCATCGGTGACGCCGAGCGGGAGCGCGCACTGGAGCGGCTCGGCAGGCACGTGGGGGACGGGCGGCTCGACCTCGCCGAGTTCTCCACCCGCAGCGAGCAGGTGACCGCGGCGCGTACGGCGTCGGAGCTCGCCGCGGTCGAGGCGGACCTGCCCCGGCTGCCGCGACCCGCCGACCCGGAGCGTGAGCGCCGGGTCCGCCGGACCGTCCTGGCTGCGACCTGGGGGCCGTGGGCGCTGACCGCGGTGGTCGTCCTGACGGTCTGGGCCGCCGTCGCGCTCGGCGGGGGCGGGGGCTACTTCTGGCCGATCTGGGTCATCGGGCCGTGGGGTGCGGTGCTCGCGCTCGGCACGCTCACCGGTCGCTCGGTCGCCGGTCCGTGCGGGCGGGCGAGAACCGGCGCGGAACGGGTACACCGGGTACATGCGCCGTCGTGACCTGACCTGGATCCCCCGCCTGCTGGGCGCCGCCACCGCCGCCTACGGCGCGGCCGTCGCCGCGAAGCCGGACGTGCTGCTGTCGCCGACGAAGCTGTCCGGCGGCGGCCGGACCCCGTCCGCGGGGACCGCGCTGCTCGCGCGGGCGGTCGGCGGGCGGGACCTCGCGTCCGGCCTGGCCATGGCGCTGGCTCCGGCCGGCACCCCGCTCAAGGCCGCCGTCGCGGTGCGGGTCGGCGCCGACATCGTCGACCTCGTGGTGCTGGGCTCCCAGCTCCCCGACCGTGACGCCCGGGAGAAGGCGACCATGGTCGCCGCCGGCTGGGGCGCGCTGTGCGCGCTCTCGCTGCTTGCCGCCGACCCGCCGCGCCGGGGGTTGCTCGGGCGCGCATGACAGCCCGCGGGCCGTCCACCATGATCGGGCGATGGCCACGAGCACCGGGGGCGACCCCCACCTGGAACGCGCCTACTCGCTGAGCGGCCCGGCCGACGCCCGGGCCCTCTACGACGAGTGGGCCCCCACCTACGACGCCGACCTCACCGGCGAGGCCCAGGGCTACGTCGCGCCCGCGGTCACCGCAGACGCCGTCGTCGCGGCCGCGGGCCCCGGCGGGGAGATCCTCGACGCCGGTTGCGGCACGGGGCTGGTCGGCGTCGCGCTCCGCGAGCGCGGCGCGACCACCGTCGACGGGATCGACCTGTCGACCGGGATGCTGGAGCGGGCCCGCGCCACCGGCGCCTACCGGGACCTGCGCGAGGCCGACCTCACCGCCGCGCTGGTGCTGCCCGACGACTCCTACGACGTCGTCGTCTGCGTCGGGACGCTCACCCACGCCCACGTCGGGCCCTCGGCGCTGGCGGAGTTCACCCGGGTCGTGCGGCCGGGCGGCTACCTGGTCGCGACCGTCCTCGACGACGTTTGGGAGTCCGGGGGCTACCGTGCCGAGGTCGACCGGCTCGCCGCCGCCGACGTGTTCGAGGCCGTCTCGATCGAGGTCGCGCCCTACCGGTCCGGGCAGCAGGTCGACTGCCGCCTCCTGGTGCTGCGGGTGCGGTAGGTGAGGATGGGCCCATGAGCGACGACCGCGGCCCGGTGACCGGGCGCCGGATCCTGACCGTGCTGCTGGTGCTCGCCGCCGCCGTGCACGTCCGGCTCGCGTTCGGCGCCGTGGGACCGGTCCTGGCCGGGCTGGACGGGCTCGTCGCCGCGGCCGCCGTCGTGTCGCTGCTCCTGCTGCTGCGCCGGGCCGACGGCCCGGCGCTGCTCGCCTGTGCCGTCGCCGGCGGGCTCGGTGTCGCGCTGTTCCTCGTGCCCGGGCTCCTCGCCGTCGCGCAGGGGGTGAACTGGACCGCCTGGCTCGACGCGTGGGCGTTCGGCGGTCTGCTGCTCGACGCGATGGTCGTGCGGATCGCGGTGTTCACCCTGCGCCGGGCCGAGGGCGCGCCGCGCCGCTGATGCCGGTGGAACATCTCCGGATCGAAAGCATCGGCCTGGTTCCTGTCTGTTCCGTGATCGTGAAAATGCGCTCCTGAGCTGGGACGACGTACCCGACCGTTATCTCCGTGTGATACGTCACCGGTCGCCCGCTTGACCTGATCTCGGCCGGTCGGCGACCTTCGTGGTCGCTCCGGTCCACACGGCCGGGGCACGCACCGAAGCGCCGGAACCGCCACGCCACCACGGCCCCGTCCCGCGGTCCCCGGCCAGTCGACCTGCACGGACCGAGACGGGGCCGCGGGCCGCGAGTCCCCTCGCGACGACACCGGCACAGCGCTCCCCGCGCGACCGGCCCGCCCGGAAAGCCGTGGGTCCGGACCTCAGGTGATCACACAATGAGCAGCACGCGCATGTCCATCCGTGGGCGTTTCGTCGGATCTCTCGTCGCCGGTGTCCTGGCGTTCGGCGCTCCGCTCGCCCTCGCCGGGCCCGCGACGGCCGCCCCCGAGACCTCCGCCGCGGTCGCCCCCGCCGCCGTCGCGGTCCCCACGCAGTCCGTCGCGACCTCGACGTGGGACAAGCTCGCCCAGTGCGAGTCCAGCGGGGACTGGAACACCAACACCGGCAACGGCTTCTCCGGCGGCCTGCAGTTCACGCCGTCCACCTGGAAGGCCTTCGGCGGGTCGGGCAAGGCGCACAACGCCAGCAAGTCCGAGCAGATCCGCGTCGCCGAGAACGTCCTGGACGCCCAGGGCTGGAAGGCGTGGCCGGCCTGCTCCAAGAAGCTGGGCCTGCGGTAGTACGCGGCACGTACGGCGGCCGGTGACCCGGGCGGGTCACCGGCCGCCGTCGTGTGTCAGTAGCTGCGGGGCAGCCCGAGCACGTGCTCGGCGACGTGGGTGAGCGCCATCTCCTGCGGCAGCGGTGCCAGGCGCATCAGGCGGGCCTCGGTGAAGTAGCGGCTCACGTCGTACTCGGTGGCGTAGCCGAACCCGCCGAGGGTCTGCACCGCCCGGTCCGCGGCGAAGAACGCGGCCTCGGCGGCCAGGAACTTCGCGGTGTTGGCCTGCTCGCCGCACGCCTCGCCCGCGTCGTAGCGGGCGGCGGCGTCGGCGATCACCAGCGCCGCCGCGTGCAGCCGCATGTGCGCCTCGGCCAGCGGGAACGCGATGCCCTGGTTCTGCCCGATCGGCCGCCCGAACACGGTGCGCTCCTTCGCGTAGGCGACGGCGGCGGCCAGCGCGGCCCGCCCGGTGCCCAGCGCCTCGGCGGCGATCAGGATCCGTTCCGGGTTGAGCCCGTCGAGGATCAGCCGGAAGCCGCGGCCCTCCTCGCCGACCAGGTCGGCGGCGTCGACGGGCAGGTCGTCGTAGACGACCTCGCAGGACACGACCGCGTTGCGGCCCAGTTTGTCGATCGGGGTGATCGTGACCTCGGGGCGCTGCAGGTCGGCGAGCAGCAGCGACAGCCCGTCGGTCCGCCGCGCGACCTGCTCGCGTGGGGTGGTGCGCACCAGCAGCAGGACCTTGTCGCAGAACGGCGCCTTCGACGTCCACACCTTGCGCCCGCGGACCAGGTACCGGTCGCCGTCGCGGCGGGCGGTCGTGGTGATCGCGGTGGTGTCGAGGCCCGCGTCCGGCTCGGTGACGCCGAACGCGACCTGCAGCGACCCGTCGGCGACCCGGGGCAGGTAGCGCCGCCGCATCTCCTCCGAGCCGTGCCGGACGACCGGGTTCATCCCGAACACCGACAGGTGGATCGCCGACGCCCCGTTCATCGCCGCCCCGGACGCGGCGACCTCCTCCATCACCGCGGCGGCCTCGGAGATCCCGGCGCCCCCGCCGCCGTAGGCCTCGGGGACGGCGACGCCGATCCAGCCGCCGGCGGCCATCGCGTCGTGGAACTCCTGCGGGAACCGGTGCTCACGGTCGCAGGTGCGCCAGTACTCCGCCCCGAAACCGGAGCAGACCGCGCGGACACCCTCCCGGATCTCCGGATGCGTGCTCACGCCGCGCGCAGCCGGGTGGCGACGTCGAGCACCAGGGTGGGGTCGGCGTCGTAGGGGGTGTTGAGCGAGACCCGGTCGACGAGGCCGCGGTAGCGGTCCGCGATCCCGGACGCCACCCCGGCCGGGTCGCCCGCGACGGCGAACAGGGCCAGCAGGTCGTCGTCGACCAGGCCGGTCATCTCGTCCCAGGCCTGCCGTCGCGACAGTCCGTTGAGCTCGTCGGCGAGCGCGCCGTGGCCGTGGTGCTCCAGCACCGGCCTGTACGGCGGGGTGGAGGCGTAGAAGGCGATCTGGCGTCGCACCCCGGCCTCGGCGACGGCCCGGGCCTCGGCGTCGGCGCCCAGGACCGCGAAGACCGGCAGGCACACGTCGAAGCCGGTGAGGTCGTCGCGGCCGCGTCCGCGGCGCAGCGCGGGCAGCGTCACCTCCGCCAGGTACGACGGAGAGGTCAGCGAGTGCGCCAGCAGGCCGTCGGTGACCCGGCCCGCGACCTCGGTCATCCGCTCGCCGACCGCGGCCAGCATCACCGGCGGGATCCCGTGCGGGTTCGGACCCGGTGAGAAGAACTCGGTCATCAGGGTGTGGGAGTAGAACTCGCCGCGGTGATGCAGCCGGCCCCCGGTGGCCCAGGCGTCGAAGATCGCCCGCAGGGCGGAGACGAAGTCCTCCATCCGGGCCGCGGGGCGGCTCCACGGCATCCCGAACCGGCGCTCGATGTGCGGGCGGACCTGCGAGCCGAGCCCCAGGTCGAACCGGCCGCCGGAGAGCAGCTGCACGTCGTTGGCCTGGTAGGCCAGCGTCATCGGGTTGCGGGCGAAGGCGACCGCGATCGCCGACTGCAACCGGATCCGGCTGGTCGCTCGGGCGGCCAGCGCCAGCGACACGAACGCGTCGTGCGAGGTCTCGGGGACCGACAGGGCGTCGTAGCCCTCGGCCTCCGCGGCGACGGCCGCCGCCTCGGTCTCGAGCGGGGAGGCGGAGAAGCCGCCGGTGGTGTCGACGCGCACCTCAGGCACCCCGCTGCTCGGGGACGACACGGTCGAGCCAGGACAGCAGGTCCGCGACGATCTCCTCGCGGTTGGTCTCGTTGAACACCTCGTGCCGGGCACCCGGCCAGATCGTCAGCGTGACGTCGTGCAGCCCGGCCTCGGCGTAGCGCTCGGTCAGCGGCCGCACCAGGGCCAGCCCGGCGTTGACCGGGTCCTCGTCCCCGACGACGACGTACACCGGCAGCCCGCCCGCGATCCGCTTCAGCGTGGCGACCTCGCCGAGCGGCCGGGCGGCGGCGAACATCGCCTGCGTGCCGGGCAGGTCGAGACCGAAGCCGCAGCGGGCGTCGGCGACGTAGGCGTCGACCTGCGCGGGGTCGCGGCTGAGCCACTCGAAACCGGTGCGCTGCTCGAACGGCGCGTTGAACGACGACAGGTCCAGTGGCGCGGACAGGTCCAGGCCCTGCTCCATCAGGTCGAGCAACGCGGTGCCGGACAGCACGACCGCGTCCGGCGGCGTCCCGTCGGCGACGAGGGACTGCTGCACGGCGAACGAGCCCATGCTGTGACCGAGCAGCACCAGCGGGGCGCCCGGGTGCTCGGCGCGGGCGTGCGCGGACAGCAGCCCGATGTCGCCGACCAGCTGCTCCCAGCCGTCGTCGCCGAGGACGCCGAAGTTCTCGGGCCCGCCCGCGGTGGCTCCGTGACCGCGGTGGTCCTGGGCGTAGACGGCGAAGCCGCGGGCGGTCAGCGCCTCGGCGAGGGCGATGTAGCGCAGGGCGTGCTCGCCCATGCCGTGGGTGATCTGGACGATCCCGCGCACCGGGTCGTCCGCGGCAGCGGGGAGCCAGCGGTAGGCGGTGACGGCGGCGCCGTCGCGGCCGGAGAAGGTGAACGTGTCGGACATGCGTGGGCACCGCCAGTGGTGGGGGGTCGATCTCGGTCGGATCGTGCGCCACCGGGCCGAGGGGGTCAATGCCCGGGTTCGATCTCCGGTTCGATCTCGGTCAGGTCGGCGACCATCGCGGCGAGTACCCGCAGCGTCGCGTCGACGTCGGCGGGGTCGAGGTGTCCGGCGACCGCGCGCAGCCGCGCGTGCTCCCGTCCGACGACCTCGTCGATCACCGCGCGCCCGGCCGGCGTCGGCACGATCAGGGGGGACCGCCGGTGCCGCGGGTTGTCCGCCCGCTCGACGAGCCCGGCGGCCAGCGCGTCGTCGACCATCCGCTGCACGAACTGCCGGCTGAGCGACTGCGACCGCCCGATCCCGGGCACGGTCATCGGGCCGTGCCGCCGGAGCTGGTCGAGCACCGCGCGCACGCCTGCCGAGACCCGGTTGTCCGGCGCGGACTCCTCGACCTCGCGCAGCACCCGCCGGTAGAGGGGGCCCACGAGTACGTAGACCTCGGCCAGCTTCTCGGCGGTGTCGTCGATGTCGGGCACCCTCCGAGTATGACACCTGGGTTGTCATGATGCCCGAATGATGACACCTTGGTTGTCATGACGCTTGCCCTCGCCCAGGTCACCGTCCCGACGTTCCTGCCCGTGGAGGACGGCCGGATCGCCTACCGCGACACCGGCCCGCACCCGGACGGGCGCCCGCCGCTGGTGTTGCTGCACGGGGGCGCCGTCGACGGACGGATGTGGTCGCGTCAGATCGGGCCGCTGTCCGCCCGGCACCGGGTCGTGGTGCCGGACGCCCGCGGGCACGGCGCGTCGTCGACGCCCGGCCCGCAGGGCCACCGGCCGCACACCGACCTCGCCGCGCTGCTGGAGCACCTCGACGCCGGGCCGGTCGCGCTCGTCGGACTGTCGATGGGGGCGCGGGTCGCGTTCGACACCGCGCTGGAACGCCCGGACCTCGTCGACCGGGTCGTGCTGTGCGGCGCCGGCGCGGGCGAGCCGGTGTGGACCGACCCGTGGACGGTCGACACCATGGCGCGCTGGGAGCAGGCGCGCCTGGACCTCGACGCCGAGCGCTGGGTCCGGGTGTTCCTGGAGTTCGTGCCCGGCCCGTTCCGCACGGAGGCCGACGTGGACCCGGCCGTTGTCGCCGAGATCCGGCTGATGGCGGTCGACCTGCTGTCCCACCACCTGCCCGCGGACCCGGCCGCGCCCCCGGGCCCGATCGGCTTCCTCGACGACGCCGTCGAGCGCGCCGGCGCGTTCCCGGTGCCGCTGCTCGGTCTCGTCGGCGCCCTCGATTCCGACGACCACCGGCGGATCGTCGCCGACACGGTCGCCGCCGTCCCGGACGGCAGCCCCGGCGAGATCGGTGGGACCGCGCACTACCCGAACATGGAGCGTCCGCCGGAGTTCGAGCGGGCGGTGCTGGACTTCGTCAGCCGGTAGGGGTGCGGGCCCACACCGCGTACAGCGGGTCCCCGGGTGCGCCGCAGTCACGGGCCGCCGGGGTGTCGAACGCGCCGCTGCGCCGGAAGTACTCGCCGACGATCGCGACCCGCGTCCTGTCGTCTGAGGCGAGCCAGCCGCGGACCGCCTTGGTCGGGAAGCAGCGGTTCGAGAACGTGGCGGCGAACACCCCGCCCGGCACCAGCACCCGTCCCACCTCGGCGAACACCGCGACCGGGTCGGTCAGGTAGTCGACCGAGACGGTGCAGACGCAGGCGTCGAACGCGGCGTCGGCGAAGGGGAGCACCGGGTCGGCGTTGAGGTCGTGGCGGACGGCCTCGTGGGCCATCTCGTTGGCGGCGAGCTCGGCCCGGTTCATGCCCAGCACGGTCAGGTGCTCCGGGCGGTGCGGCAGGTGCGACACCCACGACGACATCAGGTCCAGCACCCGGCCGGTGGTGCCGATCTCGTCGTAGAACGCCGACGCGGCGGCGATCGCGCCCTCGTCGATGTGCTGGACGAAGCGCGGGGGCAGGTAGAACTCGCGGTCGTCGACTTGGTCGGCGCGGTCGAAGAAGCCGTCGGGGAAATCGCTCATCGTCGTGGAAGTCTGCCGTCATGACGACGTTCGTGCTGGTCCACGGCGCCTGGGGCGGCGCCCACTCCTTCCACCTGGTGCGTCCGCTGCTGCGCGCGGCCGGCCACGACGTGGTGACGCCCGCGCTCACCGGCATCGGGGAGCGCTCGCACCTGGCCGGGCCGTGGATCGACCTGTCCGTCCATGTGCGCGACGTGGTCGACGCCGTGCTCTACGAGGACCTGCGCGACATCGTCCTGCTCGGGTTCTCCTACGGCGGCATGGTCGTCACCGGGGCGCTCGACGAGATCGGCGACCGGGTCCGCGAGCTGGTCTACCTCGACGCGTTCGTCCCCGCCGACGGCGAGTCCGCGCTGGACCTGGCGCCCGGCCTCGCCGGCGCGGTGCCGGCGCCGGGCGCACCGGGGCTGGGGTCGTCGTGGCTGGTCCCGGGCCCGGAGCGGCACTACGACGACCCGGCCGAGGCCGCGTGGTCGGCGCCGCGGCGCTCCCCGCAGCCGGTCCGCACGTTCACCGAGCCGGTGCGGCTGTCCCGGCCGCTGGAGCAGTGGTCGTGCGGCCGGACGTTCGTGCGGGCCACCCGGGAGGACGTCGCGGGCGGGGCGTTCACCGCGGCCGCCCACCGTGCCCGGACCTCCGACGCCTGGCGCTACGCCGAGATCGACACCCACCACCTGGTGCCGCAGAACCGGCCCCGCGAGCTGGTCGCGCTGCTGCTGGACCTGGCCGGGTGATCAGCTGCCGAGCGCGCCGCGCAGCCAGGCGACCGAGCGCCCGGTGAAGTCGTCGGCGATCGCGACGCCCTTGCCCCAGCCGTCGAAGCCGTGCGGGGCGCCGGGGACGACGTCGAGCTCGACCGGCACCCCGGCCTCGCGCAGCCGCCGCGCGTAGGTGATGTCCTCGTCGTGGAACAGGTCGACGTCGCCGACGCCGATCCACGCGGGCGGCAACCCGGACAGGTCGGCGCGACGGGCGGGCACCGCATACGGGGCGGGCTCGCCGGTCCCGGGCGGGCGCCCCAGGTAGGCGCGCCAGCCGACCTCGTTGTTGCGGTTGTTCCACACCCGGTGCGGGGGCCGGTCGAGCTCGCGACGGGCGGCGGTGCGGTCGTCGAGCATCGGGTAGACCAGCCACTGCGCGACCGGCTGCGGTCCGCCCTCGTCGTGCAGGCGCTGGACCAGCGCGGCGGCCAGGCAGCCCCCGGCGCTCGCCCCGCCGACGGCGATCCGCGCCGGGTCGACCTCCAGCCGGCCGGCGGCGTCCTGCAGCCAGGTCCAGCCGTCGTGGCAGTCGTCGAGCGCGGCCGGGAACGGGTCACCGGGCGCGAGCCGGTAGTCCACCGAGACGACGACGATCCCCAGGTCCGCGGCGAGCTCGCCGCACCGCACGTCGTCGATCATGGGGGAGCCCAGGACGAGGCCGCCGCCGTGGAACCACAGCAGCGCCGCGGGGGTCGTGCGGTGGTCGGGGACGTGCACGCGCAGCAGCGGCGGGCCCGGGTGGGTGGTGGACCGGACCCCGTCGACGGTGGCGGGCCTGCCGCGCCGGGACAGCCGCTGCAGCAGGCGCAGCAGCCGGGGGCGGTGCAGCGGGATCGGCGGGACCCACCGCAGGGGGCGACGCAGCTCGGCGGCGATCCGGTCGGTGCTCACGACCCGATCCTGCCGGTGCGTGCCGACCTCGCACACCTCGAGGACCTCGCGCCGTCTGTACGGGCTGCGAGGTGCGGGGAACCGGTGCGTGGTCGTGCGGTCCGTGGCCGACGGGGCGCTGACGGTCGCGCCGCCGGTCGCGGTTCCGCGGCCCGGTGCCGGGCGGGGACCGCGGGGCGGCACCGGCGGTTGCCCGGGGGTGTGGTGGCGCGACAACCGGTCAGCGCGACAGCGCCGCGGCGAGACGGCGGGTCAGCGGGTCCGGGGCGGTCCAGGCGGCGACGGTGTGGCCGCCGTCCTCGATCCGGCGCACCCACTGCACCCCGCGCAGCGCGTTGACCAGCAGGAACCCGTCGGCCCCGGTGAGCGCGGCCAGGGGCAGCGGGGCGATCCGCACGGCGCCGGGGCCCAGCAGGTCGAGCAGCGCGCGGCGGCCGGTGCCGGGCAGGATGCGGCCGTCGAGCGGGGGGACCCACAGCCGCCCCCGGTGCACGGCGGCGACGGCGGAACGCGTCGTCTCCAGCACCAGGCCCGCCGGGTCGCACAGCAGCGGCGAACCGTCCCCGCCCTCGGCCTCGTGGGCGTCGAGCCAGCGGCGGTCGACGAACTTGTGGGACTCGCCGTCGGTGCCGCGCCGGACGACGGCGACCACCCCGCCCTGCGCGTCGAGCGGGACCGGTCCGGGCCAGGGGACCGCGCGCACGGTGACCCGCGACGGGTCGTCCGGCGTCGCCTCGACCCGGACCCGGTGGTGCCCGGCCACCCCCGCGACGGCCGCGGCGACGTCGGTCTCGACCCGCGCGTCGAGGGGGCGGCCGGTGACCGCGAGGTAGGAGCGGCGCAGCCGGGCGGCGTGCTCGCCGACCCGGCGGGCCCGGCCGTCGACGCAGGCCAGCGTCTCGAACAGGCCCGCGGCCCGGTCGGCGGGCCGGGCGACGGGCGGCCGGACCGGCCGGGGCGGGCCGTCCAGCGCGGCCAGGACCGGGGCGGCCTTGGTCAGGACCTCGCCGAACTCCTCCGCCGGGTCGGAGTCGACGGTGATGCCCCCACCGACGCCGAGCCGGCCGCTTCGGCTGCCGTCGGGCCCGGCGGGGCCGAGGTCGAGGGTGCGGATCGCGACGTTCAGCTCCAGTCCGGCCAGCGGGCTCACCCCGCCGACGGCGCCGGTGAACAGCCCACGGTCGCCGTCCTCGCAGTCGGCGATCACCTCGCAGGCCCGGATCTTCGGCGCGCCGGTGACCGAGCCCGGCGGGAACGTGGCGATGAGCAGGTCGGCGTCGGTGACGTCGTCGCGCAGCGTCGCGTGCACCCGCGACACCAGGTGCCACACCCCCGGATGCGGTTCGACGGCGAGCAGCCGCCCCGGCCGCACCCCGCCGGGCCGTGCGACCCGGGCCAGGTCGTTGCGCATCAGGTCGACGATCATCACGTTCTCGGCCGCGTCCTTCACCGAGGCGCCGAGTCGCGCGCGTTCGGCCTCGTCGGCGTCGCCACCGGTGCGCGGCCGGGTGCCCTTGATCGGCGCGGTGGTGACCCGGTCCCCGGCACGGTGCAGGAACAGCTCCGGGCTCGCGCCCACCGCGGCCCGCTCCGGCGTCACGACGAGCGCGGCGCGGGCCGGTGCGACCGGCTCGACCAGCCGGGCCCACGCCTCGTGCGGGTCGCCGTCGAGCCGCACCTCCAGCCGGGTCGCGATGTTGGCCTGGAAGATCTCGCCGCGACGGATCTCGGTGACGCACCGCTCGACCGCGGCCAGGTGCGCGTCGCGGTCGGGCCACCGGGTGACCGCGATCCGGGCCGTCCGGTCCGGCGCCGGGCGGGCGAGGTCGGCGCACAGCTGCGTGTACCGGCGCTCGGCCGAGCCGGTGTCGGGGTGCACCGCACCGGGGTGGTCCGGCAGGCCCGGTAGCGGGGCTCCGCCGGCGACCAGCGCCTCGAACCACCAGCGCTCGCCGTCGTGCCGCAGCACGTCGCGGTACCAGGACAGCACCGCCGTCGGCCGCACACCGGGCGGGGCATGGTCCAGGAGCCCGAACCAGCCGCCTCCGACGGCCCCGGCGGTCCCGGCGCCCGGACTGGCCGCCGGGCCCGCGGACCGTGGCGGCGCGTCCAGCACGGCGAACGGGTCGGCCCCGTCCGGTGCGGTGAGCACCGGCTCGGTGGCGACCAGTGCCCCCCACGACCAGCTCCCGCCGAAGGCGACCAGCCGCGGCCGGTGGGCGAGCCGGCGCACCGCCGCCGCCACCCCGGACGGTGCGACACCGTCCGGGACCGGGACACGGTGCAGCCCGGTCCGGGCCGGGGCGGTCGAGGTCACCGGGAGAGCATGCTGATCCGGCCCCGCGCGGGGAAGGCGCCGTGACCGGGCGCACGCCTCACCCCCAGCTCCCCGGGCGCCGGGCGACGGCGTGGATCCGCTCCACCTCCCGCGGGCCGAGCACCGGGGTCAGCCCGCGCAGGGCGTACACCAGCGCGCCCTCGGTGGCGACCACGACGTCGTCGGGCCAGCGGCGCACCCGGAGCGGGGCCCCGACCAGCGCGATCACCGGGCGGACCGGCGTCGACGCGGCGGCGGCCCCGAGCCGGGGGAGCAACAGCTCGCGGACCCGCTGCGCCTCGGCCCGGGCCCGCGGCACCGCGTCCGTGGCCGTCCCCGCGACGACCAGCCGATCGCCGTCGAGGAGCAGGGAGCGGCCGCGGTGGTGGCGGGTGCCGACGACGCAGATGCCGGGTGGCCCGATCAGGACGTGGTCGAGGTCGGCGGCGCCGCCGTCGAGCGGGACCGAGTGCAGGACCTGCCACGCCGCGGGCCTGCCGAGCAGCCGGTCCCGGCGGGTCCGCCCGGTCAGCGCGGTCAGCAGGTGCGCGGTGCGCTGCTCGCCGTCGGCGCCGAGGCGCCAGTTGCGGTCGGGGAATCCCGCCCTCCGCTGCTGCGCGGCGACGTGCCCCACCCGCCGGCCGGGGTAGTGGCGCGCCAGGTCCAGCGCGCGGGAACGGTCGGTGGTGGGGGGCGTCGCGGGTGTCGTCGTCATGGCGCGGAGTGTGCACCCGACCACCGACAGGAAACGGCGCTCGCCGGTAACCTCGCGACGGGGTGGTGCAGCCATGAACGGTGTGGACCCGCGGTTCGAGTCACCGGTCGACCGGACGATCCGGGAGGCCGTCGAGCGGGGCGACTTCGACGACCTGCCCGGCAAGGGCAAACCGTTGCCCGGGGCGGGACGGATCGGCCCGGTCGACGAGAACTGGTGGATCCGCGGCTACCTGGAGCGGGAGGGCGTCCCGGGCGACGCGATGCTGCCGCCGTCGCTCCAGCTGCGCAGGGAGCTGGACCGGATCGACGAGACCGTCACCCGCTTCGTCGACGAGCGCCGCGTGCGCGAGCACGTCGAGGAGGTCAACTCCCGGGTCGTCGACCACATGCGCCATCCGATGGGCCCGCGCGTGCCGATCCGCAGGCTCGACGCCGACGAGGTCGTCGCGCGCTGGCACGCGGCCCGGGAGCGGCGGCGGGCCGCCGCCCGGCCCGCCGCGCCGCCGCCCGCCACCGCGGAGACCGCGCCGGGGTCCCGCCGTGGCTGGTGGGCACGACTGTTCGGCCGCTGAGCCGTCGGGCCCCTCGCCCCGGAGACCACCGGGGCGACAGGTCCTCGCGCGGACTCACCGGGCGGGCGTCGCCGGTGTCCGTGGCGCGAAGTGACCGGGGGAGGCCAGCGGCCGGTCGGTCTCCAGCAGCGTCTTGAGCGCGGACAGGATCGCGGGCCAGCCCTCGCCCACGTCGCGGGCGTCCTGCGCGCCCTGCTCGTCGTCGGTGAAACCGGTGTGGACGACCTGCAGCTTCACCGCCTCCTCGCCGAACGGGGAGAGCGTGAACTCGACGACGGTCGGCGGCCGTCCCGCGGCCTGTTCCGCCGGCCCGGTGAAGGTGTAGGACAGCCGGTGCGGCGGCTCGACGGCGAGGATCTCGCCGATGAAGTCGTCGCGGTCGGGGTGGACCGCCTCCAGCGGGCTCCCGACCCGCCAGTTCGAGGTCAGCTCCGCGCCGCCCCAGTACTGCATGGTGAACGCAGGCGTGGTCAGCGCCCGGAACACCTGCTCGGCGGTGCTGCGGATGTAGGTCGTGTAGACGAACCTGCGCTCACTGCTCATCGTGCTCCTCCAGCGCCGCGCGCAGGGCGGTGACCGCCTGCACCCGGCTGCGCTCGAACTTCCCGATCCACCGGTCGTGGATCTCCTGGATGGGGACCGGGTCGAGGTGGTGG
Source organism: Pseudonocardia sp. UM4_GMWB1 (assembly GCF_017312155.1). Classification (NCBI taxonomy): domain Bacteria; kingdom Bacillati; phylum Actinomycetota; class Actinomycetes; order Pseudonocardiales; family Pseudonocardiaceae; genus Pseudonocardia; species Pseudonocardia sp. UM4_GMWB1. The sequence continues at coordinate 790,152 of NZ_QJPN01000001.1, forward strand.
AGCTTCTCCCGGCCGCGACGCAGGGTCGTCACCAGCCCGGCCGCCTCCAGCTGAGCGAGGTGCTTGGACACGGCCTGCCGGCTCATGTCCAGTCCCTCGCACAGCGCGCCGAGCGTCGACTCGCCCTGCTCGTGCAACCGGTCGAGGATGCGCCGTCGCGTCGGGTCCGCGAGTGCGCGGAAGACGGCGTCCACGTCGGTCACGCGGCCAATTATGCAACCAATCAGTTGCCTGCCAACCGCTGCCGGGACAGTCGTCCGCCGGGCTTCTCCACCGACAGCACCGTCGCGCCCAGCAGCATCACCTGGTGCAGCACCGACGCCGCGACCAGCAGCGGCAGGACCGACCGGTCCCCGGCCGCGGCGGCGTCGACCCACCCGGTGGTGAGCGCGACCGACGAGACGATCACCGCCAGCGCCAGCACGGTCTTCGCGACGACCCAGCGGTACCGGAACAGCCCCCACGCCGTTCCGAGGCCGAGGGCCGCCCCGCTGAGGACGGTGCCGACGGCGAGGAACGGGATCATCCCGTTCCCGACGGTGCCCATCACCGCGACGGCGAACCCGGCGTCGCGGCCCCGCAGCAGCACCGCCACGGGCAGCACCAGCATCACCAGCGACGCGCCGGTCCAGGCCACCGCGACCAGCACGTGCACCGTCCGCAGCGCGGCCCGCGGGCGCCGGGCGAGCCGCCGTGGTGCGGTCCGTCCGGCCCGCTCGGCGACGGCGGTCACCGCAGCTCCTCGGGCAGCTCCTCGTCCGGCGACGCCTCGCGCTCGGCCCGCCGGGAGTGCACGAACAGGATCAGGCCCAGCCAGAACGCCGGCCCGATCGGGACGAACAGCGGCGCCGGGCCGAGCACAGCGCCCAGGACCAGCAGGAGCAGCACAGCGACGGTCACCCCGGCGTGGATCCGCAGGTTGCGCTGCGCGCGGGGGGTGAGCGGACCGCGCCGGGGGCGACGCGGCCGCGGCGGGCGGGGCAGCCCGGCGAGCAGCGGGACGAGCTCGTCGCGGGTGCGGGCGGCGTAGGCGGCGGCCTGCCGCTCGTCGGACTCGGCGAGGGTCAGGCGCCCCTCGGCGGCGGCCGTCCGCAGCCGGGCGGTGACGTACTCGCGCTCGGCGTCCGAGGCGAGCACGGCGTCGGACCGGGGCGGGAGACCGCCTGCGGTCGTCGCCGTGGGCGCGGTCGCGGCCGGGATCGCGTCGGCCGGGGTCGGGGTGGCGGGGGACGGTGTGGCCGGTGCCGGGGCGGTGGCCGGTCCGGGTGCGGGACGGGTGTCCGGAGTCGCTGTCATGACGGCCAGCGTCGTGGTGCCGGGGGGTCGCGCGCGTCCGTCCGCGGTCGCCGATCCCGCTGCCGCCCCCGGGGAAGGAGCGGCCGCCCCTGTACTCCCGCGGGTGTACGGCACCGGTCACCGTCCGGACGACGACCGCTGTCGGTGCCCCGGTCTACGGTGTCCCGCGTGCCCGCCGACCGACGTCCGAGGTGGGGCGGGATCGCGCGGATCATCGTCCCCGCGCTGGTCGCCGGCCTGTTCACCGTGGGCGGGACGGCGTTCTACGCCGTCCGCAGCGCGCAGTACCCGGACCCGGACGCGACGGCACTCCCGCTCGACGGGCTCGCCGCCGCACTGCTCGCGATGGGGCCGGTCGCGCTGCTGTTCCGGCACCTGAACCGGGTCGTGGCGCTCGCGGTGTGCGCGGCCGCGGTCGTCGTCTACCTGGGCCTGGGGTACCCGCCGATCGGGCCGCTCGGGTTCGCGTTCGCCGTGGCGCTGGTGTCGGCGGTCGCCGCGGGGCGCCACCACCGCGCGCTCGCGGTGGTGGCCGTCGCGTCGGCCGTGCTGACCGGGTGGCTGCTCGTGACCGGGCGGCCGATCCCGTGGCCGGCGACCGCGCCGGTCCTGGCCTGGCTGGCGGCGCTCGTCGCGGGCGGCGCCCTCTGGCGGGTCCGGCGCGAGCGCACGGCGCAGGCCCGGCGGGCCGCCGAGGCCGAGCGTCGGCGCAGCGCCGACGCCGAGCGGCTGCGCATCGCCCAGGAGCTGCACGACGTACTGGGCCACCACGTCTCCCTGATCAACGTGCAGGCCGGGGTCGCGCTCTACCTGATGGACGACGACCCGGAGCAGGCCCGCAGCGCGCTCACCGAGATCAAGCGGGCCAGCCGCGACCTGCTGCGCGAGATGCGCTCCACCCTCGGCGTGCTGCGTGGGGTCGACGAGCAGGCCCCGCGGGCGCCCACCCCCGGCCTGGACCGGCTCGACGCGCTGCTCGACGAGGTGCGCGCCGCGGGGCTGCCGGTGCGCCGCGGCACCGGGGGGACCCCGCGACCGTTGCCGACCGGGGTCGACCTGGCGGCGTACCGGATCGTGCAGGAGTCGCTGACCAACACGCGTCGGCACGCCGGGGCCGGCGGCGCGGTGGTCACCCTGCGCTTCGGCGACGACGCGCTGGACCTGACCGTCGACGACGACGGTGCCGGCCCGGCGCCCGGCGCGGTGGACGGCACGGGGCTGACCGGCATGCGCGAGCGTGCGCGCTCGGTCGGCGGGACCCTGGAGGCGGGGCCGGGCCCGGAGCGGGGCTTCCGGGTGCGCGCCCACCTGCCCGCGCCGCCGGCCGACCCTGCCGCCCCGGACCCTGCCGCCCCGGACCCTGCCGCCCCGGACCCTGTGGCCCCGGGCTCCGCCGCCCCGGGCTCCGCCCCGGCCGGGCGCTCCCCCGCGGAACCCGCTCCGGCCGACCCGACCGGACGGGCCGGGGCCCCCGGGGCGACCGACCGCCCCGGGCGGGCCCACGTCCCCGACCGCCCCGCGAACCCGGGAGCCGACACGTGATCCGCGTCCTGCTCGCCGACGACCAGGCGCTCGTCCGCTCCGGGTTCCGCGCCCTGCTCGGCTCCCAGCCCGACCTGGACGTGGTCGCCGAGGCCGCCGACGGCGCACAGGCCGTCACCGCGGCCCGCGAGCATCACCCGGACGTCGTCCTCATGGACATCCGCATGCCCGGCACCGACGGCATCACCGCGACCCGGGAGATCACCGACGACCCGGACCTCGCCGACACCCGGGTGGTCGTCCTGACCACCTTCACCGACGACTCCTACGTCTTCGACGCGATCCGCGGCGGCGCCAGCGGGTTCCTGGTCAAGGACTCCGAACCGGCCGACCTCATCCACGCCATCCGGGTCGTCCACAGCGGGGAGGCCCTGCTCGCCCCGGCGGTCACCCGCACCCTGATCGCCGAGTTCGCGGCGCGCTCCCGCGGCGGCCCCGACGGCGCGGTCCGGCTCGGCGAGCTCACCGACCGCGAGCGGGAGGTCCTCGCCGAGGTCGCGGCCGGGCTGTCCAACGACGAGATCGCCGCCCGCCTGCACATGAGCCCGACGACGGCGAAGACCCACGTCAGCCGCACGATGACCAAGCTCGGTGCCCGGGACCGCGCGCAGCTGGTCGTGCTGGCCTACGAGTCGGGCCTGGTCCGCCCCGGCTGGCGCGGCTGAGAGGATCGCGGGCGTGACCACCGTCTTCGTGTTCAACGGCCCGAACCTCAACCTGCTCGGGACCCGCAAGCCGGAGGTGTACGGGACGACCGTGCTCACCGACGTCGAGGCGCTGTGCCGGGAGTCGGCCGCCGCGCACCACCTCGAGCTGGACTTCCGCCAGACCAACCACGAGGGCGTCCTCGTCGACTGGATCCACGAGGCCGGCGCCGCGGTGAAGCGCGCCGACGCGGTCGGCCTGATCCTCAACGCCGCCGCCTACACCCACACCTCGGTCGCGCTGCACGACGCGATCGAGGGCGCCGAGCTCCCCACGGTCGAGGTGCACATCTCCAACGTGCACGGCCGCGAGACCTTCCGGCACCACTCGTTCGTCTCGCCGGTGGCGGCCGGGATCGTCGTCGGATTCGGCGTCGACGGCTACGCGCTCGCCATCGACGGGCTGGTCCGCAAGGTGCGCCCGCTGCGCGCCGTCTGAACCGCCCGTCGCCGCTGTGCTGCCCGGCCGGTGCGCCGCCGGATCCTGCGCCGTCCGACCGGACGCCGACCGGGGCCGGCGCCGATCGGCCCGGTCCGTCGCCGCACCCCTCGGACGGCGGTGACGGACCGGGCGGGGATCACTCCCCGGCGAGGGCCGCGGCGTCCATCCAGACGAACTCGAGGTGGTGGCCGTCCGGGTCGTCGATGCCGCGGCCGTACATGAAGCCGTGGTCCTCGGTCTTGCCGGACAGCGTCCCGCCCGCGGCCAGACCGGCGTCGATCAGCCGGTCGACGTCGTCGCGGCTCTCGACGCCGAAGGCGTTGATGACCTCGCGAGCGGTCCGCGGGTCGGCGACACCGGGCTGCTCGGTGAACTCCCGGAACCGGTCCTCCGCCATCACCATGACGACGATCGCGTCGCTGACGACGAACGAGGCGGTGCGCTCGTCGGAGAACTGCTCGTTCAGGGTGAAGCCGAGCGCGGAGTAGAACGCCTTCGCGGCGTCCAGGTCGCTGACCGGCAGGTTCACGAAGATCATGTTCGGCATCGGGGGCTCCTATGGACGGTGGCGCCGGGGTCCCGGTGCCGTTCGAAGGGGTGGACCGGGGGCGGTGACCGGACTCATCGGTCGTGCGCCGGGAACTTCGGCCGGGCTCCGGGCAGGATCGGGGCATGACCGTGAAGTGGGGAATCATCGGGCCCGGCCGCATCGCCGACGCCGTCGCACCGGACTTCGCACACGTGCCCGGCGCCGAGCTCGTCGCCGTCGCGTCGCGTTCCGCGGAACGCGGTGCCGACTTCGCCCGCCGGCACGGCGTCGACCGGGTGCACACCGGCTACCGCGCGATCCTCGACGACCCGGACGTCGACGTCCTCTACGTCGCCACCCCGCATCCGCAGCACCGCGCGATCGCGCTGGCCGCGATCGAGGCGGGCAAGGCCCTGATGATCGAGAAGGCGTTCACGGTCAGCTCCGTCGCGACCCGCGAGATCGCCGCCGCCGCCCGCAACCGCGGCGTGTTCGTGATGGAGGCGATGTGGACGCGGTTCTTCCCGGCCGTCGTCCGGCTGCGCGAGCTCGTCGCCGAGGGCGCGATCGGGGAGGTCCGCTCCGTGCAGGCCGATCTCGGCGTGCGCAACCGCTCCGGGGCCGACGACCGGTTCTTCTCCCCGGAGCTCGGCGGCGGCGCCCTGTTCGACCTCGGCGTCTACGTGGTCTCCTTCGCCCAGATGCTGCTCGGCAGTCCGGGCACGGTCGCGGCGAGCGGTGCGCTGACGCCGTCCGGTGTGGACCTGGAGGAGTCGATCCTGCTCGGCTGGCCCGACGGCCGCAGCGCCGCACTGCAGGTCAGCCTGCAGTGCGCGATGCCCGGCTCGGCCCGGGTGATCGGCACCGAGGGCTGGATCGAGGTGCCGCCGCGCTTCCACCACCCGGACCGGATCGTGGTGCGCCGGCACGGCGCCGACCCCGAGGAGATCGTGCTGCCGGCCACCGGGCGCGGCTACGCGCACGAGATCGAGGAGGTGACCCGCCGGGTCGCGGCGGGAGAGACGGAGAGCCCGGTCATGCCGCTGGCCGACACCGTCGCCGTCCAGGACGTGATGGCCGCGGTCGCCGACCGGGTCGGGATGGTCCCGGAGGAGGGACCGGCGGAGCTCAGGTGATCCGCTGACCAGCATGTGGACGGAATCCTGTCGGTCCATTCACGGTGACATCGATGTCATTCAATAGAAAAACACAGATTCATTCGATGGTGTCCCAGCGGGTCTCGTGATTGCGGGTCGACATGGTGGGCCCCTAGCGTCGGGGGCGAGTCGTCGTCGAGGTGAAAGTGGTTGCCATGGCTCCCGTCCATTTCTTCCTTGCATTTGACTCGTCGTGCGGTCGCTGCGCCAGGATCAGTGAAGTAGTCTCGAACGAGATTGCGTCAGAGATCGAAGTCATGCCGCTCGCGGATCCGATGGTCAGGGACCTGCGAAGCGCGTTCTACGGCAGGAATCCCCCATGGAGACCGACTCTCATCCAGGTCGATGAAGAAGGGGTTCGGTGTCATATCGGCGCCGGGATGGCGGCGACTCTGACTCGTCTTCTTGGATTTCGTCGTGCCGGGCGAGTTGTTCTTGCCCTCGGTGAGCGAACGAGTCGCCGCTCTGATCAGGCCGGCCTGTCCAGAGCAGGCTTCCTCAGGGCCGCCTGTGTAGGCGGAGCGGTAGCGGTGACGGCCGTGGCCTCGCCGAGACTGATCAACTCGACGGCGGGTGCTCCTGTTCGCCGACTTGCAGCCGGCACCACCGCACTGCACTCCGCCGGATACCACGATCTCCCGTCCGGCTACCTCTCCGGTGCAATGGATCGCCTCGCGGTCGATTCCGACTTCCGACTGCTGATGACGCGCGCTGGAATGGACTCGTTCACCTTTCAGCCCGTGGCGGTGCAGGGGGCACGTCATAGGCTCCGAGGCGGTGGAGAGATGACGGTGACTGCGCTCGCGGCGGACGACGCCCGTGTGCTAGTAGCGCGAGAATTCTCAGGAGTTCAGGGTGCGGGGCATCGAGATTATGCGATGTGGCAGAAGCAGGGCAATGACGTCCTCGTGATGAAAGCGATGGCGGTGAGCGGGGCTGGGCTCGTTGAACTGCATCCGGCAGAAGTGCAGGGAAAGTGTGGAACGTGTAGTACGACAACGATGTACGACGGGCCCGGGTGTGGTGCGATCGACCTCAAGGTGTGTGCGGGGTGCGCCAGCTGTGCCTCGTGCAAGAATGCAAAAGGAAAAGCAGGCTATATCGCCTGTGCGGCGTGCATCGCGGGCTGCGCCGCAACAGTCGACGGCTGTTGCACGAAGCCGATCACGGTCTGCATGCCGTGCAAGGCTGTGCCATGACCGGGTAGCGCCGGCGGCGTACCCGCGGCGGTGGTAGGGGACCTCGGGGGGCTGTGAGGCATCAGTCGGGTGTTCGATCTTTACCTGATGAAACTCCGAGGGTAGACCGGGCGGGTGTCCGACACCACGACCAACCCTCAGCGCCGGGAGAGGACCTTTCTCGGTCACCCCGTTCAGCTCGCGACGCTCTTCGGCGTCGAGATGTTCGAGCGGTTCTCCTTCTACGGCATGCAGGCGATCCTGCTGTACTACATGTACTACGAGGTCACCGCCGGTGGCCTCGGCTACGACCAGGGAGTCGCGGCCGGAGTCGTCGGAGCCTACGGCGGAACCGTCTACCTCTCGACGATCCTCGCCGCGTGGCTCGGCGATCGGCTGTTCGGTCCGGAGCATGTCCTCTTCGGCAGCGCGGTGGCGGTCATGGCCGGGCACATCGCTCTGGCGCTCCTGCCGGGCGGAGCAGGGCTGGCCTGTGGTCTCGTCCTCGTCGCGCTCGGCAGCGGCGGGATCAAGGCGAACGCGTCGACGATCGTCGCGATGCTCTACGGCGAGGGTGACGACCGCCGCGACGCCGGGTTCTCGATCTTCTATCTGGGCGTCAACATCGGCGCTCTGCTCGGACAGATCCTCACCCCGGTCGTGCAGACCCGTGCGGAGAGCTTCCACATCGGGTTCGGTCTCGCCGCGCTCGGCATGGCGATCGGTCTGGCCCAGTACGCGTTCTTCCGCCGGAGCCTTCCGGCGGAGGGCAAGCTCCCGCCCAACCCGCTCCCGGCCTCGCAGCGGACCCGCGCCGGGCTGATCGGCGCGGCCGTCGTCGTCGTGCTGCTGGTCCTCACGGTCACCGGGGTGATCACGGCGGGTCGCCTGGACTACATCGTCACCGGGGTCGTCGCGGTCGCCACGATCGCCTACTTCTCCGTGATGCTGACCAGCTCCAGGGTGAACCGGGTCGAGCGCCGCCGTGTGCTGGCCTTCCTGCCGATGTGGGTCGCCAGCGCTGTCTTCTGGGCGATCTTCCAGCAGATCTTCACCGTACTGACGATCTACGCGGACGAACGACTGAACCGCTCGGTATTCGGTCTGTTCGAGATCCCGGCCGGCTCCGTCCAGGCGATCGAACCACTGTTCGTCGTGCTGCTGGCCGGAGTGTTCGCCGCGGTGTGGACCAAGCTCGGCCCGCGTCAGCCGGCGTCGCCGGCGAAGATGGCGCTCGGCACGATCATCATCGGTGTCGGCTTCCTGTTGTTCGTGCCACTGGCCGGTACCGGGGCCAACGGCACCCCGATGCTGGCCGTCGCCGGGATCCTGCTGGTGTTCTGCATCGGAGAGCTCTTCACCTCTCCAGTCGGTCAATCGCTGTCGACGAAGCTGGCTCCGGCCGCGTTCCGCACCCAGATGGTGGCCCTGTTCTTCCTGTCGGTCTCGATGGGATCGGTGCTCGCCGGAGTCCTGGCCGACTTCTACAGCGAGGAGAACGAAGCCGCGTACTTCGGCATCACCGGGGCCGCTGCGATCGTCGTCGGCATCGTGGTGCTCGTGCTCGTGCCGAAGCTGAAGGTCCTGATGGAGGGCGTCCGCTAGGCCCCGGTCGAACACCGGTTCGATCCGTCCCCAGCTGTGCACACACCTGTGGACAACTCCGGTGGATCACCGACGACGGGTGCGCCGGATCGTCGGTGAGTCCATCGTGTCGCCGGCCATCTCCCGGGCGATCCGCACGACGTGCGCGCGGACGTCCGGGGGCTGGTCGGCGATCCGCATCGCCAGCATCTCCAGCACCGAGGCCAGCCCGAACGCGATCTCGGGGCGGCTGAGCCCGGCGTAGCGCGCCTGCACGGCCTCGTGCCGCAGCGCGGCCGCGGCGGCGAGCACCGTCTCGCGGTCGGTGCGCAGGGCGGCCAGCCGCCGTCGTTCGTGGGTGTTCATGCTCCCCCGGTCGTCGCTGCGGAGCCGTCGCGGGCGACGGCCGGTCCGCACCCGGGGGAGCGGGCGCGGCGACCAGCGTGCCCCGCCCGCCCCGGCAGGCGCCAGGCGGGTCCCCGAGATGTCGCACACACGTTCGACTCAGAGCAGCAGCAGGACCACACCGAGTGCCGAGAACGCCCCCCCGGAGGTGGTTCGCGACGCTCCACCGCGGGGCGAACGCGGCCCAGTCGCCGTCGCGTTCCAGGGCGTTGTTGAGCGGGATGTTCACCGCGGCGGTCACGGCGAAGCCGGCCAGCACCGCGACCCCGCCCGCGATCCGCAGGGGCTGCCCGCCGAGCGCCCCGGCCACCGTCACCGCGCCGGCGAGCAGTGCGGTGCCGGCGAACAGTCCCGAACACCGGGTTCACGATCACCCGGTTCACCCCGCGCATCACCGTGACCGCCTCCGCGGCGGGGCGACGACGCAGGGCGGGGAGCACTGCGACCGAGAACGCCAGGTAGACCCCGCCGAGCAGGCCCGCCCCGGTGAGAGCGGCTCCGTCGAGGACGCCGGTCATCCCGCCACCCCCGCCGCCCACTCCTCGACGGTCAGCACGCCGTCGGCGGCGCCCCGCGGGCCGTGCGCCCGGACCCGGCCCTCGTTGAACGCCCGGTTCATCGCGACGTGCAGCCGCGCCCCGTCGGCGGACAGTCCGGCCCCGCGCAGCAGCCGCTCCATCTCCCCGTCGGGGACGCGCACGTAGGCCAGGTCCGGCAGGCCCAACGCGGGCCCGAGCGCGGCGACGACGTCGGGCACCGTCCGGTCCGCCGCACCCTGCACCTCCACGACGTCCGGTGCGTCCGGGTCGAGCAGGGCCGCGGCGGCGGCCCGGCCGACGTCGCGGGTGGCGGCCATCGGCAGCGCGACGTCCGGGTCGACCGAGTCGGCGTGCACCCCGTGCGCCCGCATGGCGTCGGCCGACCACAGGAACGATTCCAGGAACAGGCCCGGCCGGACCCGGGTGACGTACGCGTCGAGCGTCGCCAGCCGGGCCTCCTGGTCGTGCAGGCTGCCCAGGTACCCGGTCGCGGCAAGGCCGGGGCCGCCCGGGACCTCCGCCCCGAGCGAGCTCAGCGCGACGACCCGGGTCACGGCCGCGTCCCGCAGCGCGGCGACGACCGACTCCCCGAGCCGAGCCTGGTGGGCGGCGTGGTCGGGTGCGGTGACGTCGAACGGCAGCAGGACGAACGCGGCGGCCGCGCCGTCGAACGCCCGGCGCAGGAACGCCCGGTCGCCCAGGTCGCCGGGCCACGGCCGCACCCCCGGCGCGGCGACGGCCGGGCGGCGCGCGACGGCGCGGACGTCCACCCCGGCCGCGGTCAGCTCCCGGACGACCTGCGATCCCACGTTCCCGGTCGCACCCAGCACGGTGATCATGTCGAACCCCTCTCGTCGGTGTCCGTCCACGATCACCGCCATCGGCCGGACGCAGAATGGCTGTGGATCCACAACTGGTGCTTATTCGTCCACAGGTGGGGATGAGCTGTGGACGGACTGTCATGCTGTGCACCGTGTCCACCGCGCCGCCGTTCCCGGCCGCCGACCCGCTCGGGGAGGCGCTGCACGTGCTGCGGATGGACGGCGTCTTCTACTGCCGCTCCGAGCTCGGCGAGCCGTGGGGGATGACGCTGCCGCCGACGCCGGGCTGCCTCTGGTTCCACGTCGTCACCTCCGGCGGGTGCCGGCTCACCGTCGACGGCGCCGGCGGCCGGGACGGGGCCGGGGACGGAGCCGACCGCGAGCTGCGCCCCGGCGAGCTCGTCGTCGTGCCGCGGGGGACCGGGCACGCGCTGCGCAGTGCGCCCGGTGTGTCCGCCCCGGACATCCGGTCGATCCCGCACCCGATGCTCGACGGGCGCTACGCCCTGCTCCGGCACGGCGGCGAGGGTCCGGTGACCCGGATGGTGTGCGGCGCGGTCCGGTTCTCCCACCCCGCCGCGGGCGACCTCGTCGCGAGCCTGCCCGACCTCGTCCGGGTCGAGCCGTCGCCGATCGGGGACCGGGTGCAGGACACGCTGCGGCTGCTGGCCGCGGAGGTCGAGCACGGCGGCCCCGGCAGTGACGCGGTGATCACCCGGCTGGCCGACGTGCTGGTCCTGCAGGCGGTGCGCGGCCGGCTGCAGGCCGACGCGGCCACCCGTACCGGCTGGCTCGGCGCGCTCGCCGACGACCGGATCGGCCGCGCGCTCGCCGCGGTGCACCGCGAGCCGGAGCGGGACTGGACCGTCGCCGCGCTCGCCGCGACGGCGGCCATGTCGCGGTCGGCGTTCTCCGCCCGGTTCACCGAGCTCGTCGGCGAGTCCGCGATGGGCTACGTGACCCGGTGGCGGATGCACGCCGCCGCCGAGTTCCTGTCAGGGGGGAGTGGGACGGTGGCACAGGCGGCCCACCGGTTCGGTTACCGGTCCGAGGCGGCGTTCGCACGGGCCTTCTCGCGGGTCGTCGGGGAGCCCGCCGGACGGGTGCGCCGGCACGGGCTCGCGGGCACGGCCGACGCCCTCGCCGCCTTCCGAAGCTGACTCCGGGCCCTCGCACACACGTTCGACACAGGGCTGCTACGCTGCGACGACGCGACCGGGAGAGGAGTAGCGCATCAGGTCGATCGTCCCGTATCCGGATCTCTCGCGACCGTTCTAGACGGCGGTATGCGACGGCATGCTCGTGTGTCGATGCTGTCGTATGACGGTGTCTAGTGTGCGTGCGAGAAAGCGGTACAGAGGCGGATCGACGATCGATGTACTCGTCTGCGCTTCTCTCGGAGCGATCCGAGACAGGGCTAGAGGGTGCTACGCGCGCCTGCTCGCTCGGGTGGTCTGCGCTTCTCTAGCGTGCGCGCGAGACGGCCGGAGAGAGCCCGAGGCGCCGTCGGCCTGCGCCCCGGGCCCGGGTGTTCACAGGTGGGCGAGCTTCTCCGGGTTGCGCACCGCGTAGACCGCGGTGACCAGGTCGGCCCCGTCCACCTCGGACACCTCGACGAGCACGACGCTGTCGACGCCGTCCGGCCCGCGCACCACCACCGCGGGGAGCCCGTTGAACTCCGCGGCGCCGGTCAGCGCGCCCGGCAGCGGCCGCGCCGCCAGCCCGACGAGGAACCGGGCGACCTTCTCCGCCCCGCGGATCGGGCGCCGGGCCGCCGACACCGCGCCGCCACCGTCGGCGAGCGAGACGACCTCGGGGGCCAGCAACGCGGTCAGCGCCGCGACGTCGCCGCCCAGCGCCGCCCCGACGAACGCCTCCGCCACCCGCCGGGCCCGGTCCGGGGGCACGGTGAAGCGCGGCCGGCGGGCCCGCACGTGCTCGCGCGCCCGGTGCGCGATCTGCCGGACCGTGGAGACCGGGCGCCCGGTCGCGGCGGCGATCTCGTCGTAGCCGGTGCCGAAGGCCTCCCGCAGCACGAACACCGCACGCTCCTCCGGGGCGAGGGTCTCCAGCACGAGCAGCATCGCGACGGTCACGTCATCGGTGCGCAGGGCGCGGTCGGCGGCGCCGTCGTCGCCGGTCGGCAGCGGGTCGGGTAGCCACGGTCCGGGGTAGGTCTCCCGGGCCCGGGCGACGGTGCGCAGCCGGTTCAGCGCCTGCCGCGACACCACCCGCGCCAGGTACGCCCGCGGATTCCCCACCTCGTCGTGCGCCGTGGCCGACCAGCGCAGCCAGCTGTCCTGCAGCACGTCCTCGGCATCGGCGACGCTCCCGAGGATCTCGTAGGCGACGGCGAACAGCAGGCCGCGGTGGCGGTCGAACTCGGCGAGCGGGTCCACCTCAGGCCACCCGCCCCCGGGCCCGGCGCAGCGCGTAGCGGCACACCTGCTCCTTCACCACGGCCGCCGCGCCGCCGCCGAGCGCGACCGGCCGGGGCACGTCGTGGCGGTCCACGAGCTGGATCAGCGCGGCGTCCGGCCCGAGCGCCAGGCACTGCGCGGCGTAGGACACCGAGGCCGCCGGTGCGGGGCGTCCGCGCAGGCCCGCGAGCACGGTGCGCGCCGCGGCGACCCCGAGCGGGAGGGCGGCCTGGCAGCTCGCGCGGACCAGCCCGACCTCCGGTGGGGCGGCGACGGCGTCGCCCGCGCCGACGATCCGGGCGTCGCCGGTGCAGGTGAGCGTGGCGTCGGTGCGCAGGCGGCCGTCGTCGTCGACGGGCAGGCCGGAGTCCCGGGCCAGCCCCGGGACCGCGGGCGTCGTGGTCCACACGACCAGGCCGGCGCCGAGCGCGGCCGGGTCGGTCACCGTGACGCCCTCGCCGACCTCCACCCCCAGCGACGCCAGCCGGGCGCGGACCCGGTCCCGGCTGCGGGCGGGCAGCTCCGCGGCGACCGGGCCCGCGGACAGCAGCCGCACGCGCAGGCCGGGCCGGGCGGCGGCGAGCTCGGTGGCCGTCTCCAGCCCGGTCAGCCCCGCCCCGACGACGGCGACGACCGCCCCGTCGGGCAGGGCCGCGGCGGCGTCGTGCACCCGGCGGGCGCTCTCCAGGGTGTCCACCCGCAGCGCGCCGTCCGGGGCCGTCCCCGCCCCGCTGCCGACCGCGTACACGAGCCGATCGAACCGCAGCACGTCGCCGTCGTCGAGGGTCGCCGTGCCGTCCCCGATCCGGGTGACCCGCGCCGCGCGGGTGCGGACCCGCCGGTGCAGGACCTCGCGCAGCGGGACCGTCGCCGCCCCGGTGCCCGCGGCGAGCCGGTGCAGCCGCACCCGCTCGACGAACTCCTCCCGCGGGTCGACGACCGTGACCGCCGCCCCGCCTGCCGCGATCCGGTTCGCCGCCGCGACCCCCGCGTACCCCGCTCCGACCACCAGCACCGTCGCGTCCATGTCGCTCTCCTCCCGTGTGTGCGCTGTCGGGATACCGACACCGCACGGGGCCAGCCGCGTGACGATCTGTGTCCGGGGTCACGGACGGCGCGTGGCAGGGTGGGCCCATGAGCGGTGTGGCGGTGGTGACCGGGGCCGGGTCGGGCATCGGCGAGGCGGTGACCCGCGGCCTGCTCGACGCCGGCTGGCGGGTCGCACTGGCCGGGCGCCGGCGCGAGCCCCTGACCAGGGCCGCGGCGGGACGCGACGGGACGCTCACCGTCCCCACCGACGTCACCGATCCCAGGTCGGTCGACGCCCTGTTCGCCGCGGTGCACGAGCGCTGGGGCCGGGTCGACCTGCTGGTCAACAACGCCGGCACGTTCGGCGCGGGCGGCACCGTCGACGAGATCTCCGTCGAGGACTGGGACGCGGCCGTCGCGGTCAACCTCACCGGCTCGTTCCTCTGCGCCCGCGCCGCGTTCGCGGCGATGCGCCACCAGGACCCGCAGGGCGGGCGGATCATCAACAACGGCTCGATCTCCGCGCACGTCCCCCGGCCGGGCAGCGCGCCCTACACCGCCACCAAGCACGCGATCACCGGGCTGACCAAGTCGCTCTCGCTCGACGGCCGCGGGTTCGGCATCGCCTGCGGTCAGATCGACATCGGCAACGCCGCCACCGAGATGACCGCGGGCATCGCGACCGGCGCGAGGCAGGCCGACGGTTCGATGCGTCCGGAGGCCACCTTCGACGTCCGGCACGTCGCCGACGCCGTCGTCTACATGGCCGGGCTGCCGCCGGAGGCGAACGTGCAGTTCCTGACCGTCGCGGCGACGACGATGCCCTGGCTCGCCCGGGGCTGAGGGGGCGTCTCTTTCTGAGACTTCCGTCACCTGCCGTCACGGGGGACACTGTGCGAATGACTCGGAGGATGCACGTCCTTCGCCTGATCGTGCATGCCCGGTCACGCCAGCCGGTGCTGCTGCTCGGCGAGGCCGACGGCGACCGCTGCGTACCGGTGTTCCTACGGCCGCCGCAGGCCGAGGTCATCGCCGTGGGCCCGCGCGACGACGAGGGCACCCCGCTCACCCAGGACGTGCTGCTCCCGGTCGTGGAGGCGCTGGGCCGCACCCTGGAGCAGGTCGAGATCTCCGACCTCGTCGACGGTGTCTACACCGCCGAGCTGGTCTTCGACGGCGGCACCCGGCTGGCCGTGCGCCCGTCGGACGCATTGTCGCTGGCCGTCCGGGAGGGGTTGCCGATCGGGATGGCCGAGCACGTGCTCGACGAGGTCGGCCAGGCCGTCGACGACGTCCTGCCCCCCGACGGCGACGACACCACCGGCGCCGCCGCGCAGGCCCGCGCGGCCACCGCCGGCCCGGCGGACGTCCCGCCGGAGCAGCAGATGCAGGAGTTCCGCGAGTTCATCGACGAGGTGTCGCCGGAGGACTTCCGCTAGGCCGCGGCCGGCGCCCCGGCCCACAGCTCGGCGTAGCGCCCGCCCCGGGCCAGCAGCCCGGTGTGGTCCCCGCGCTCGACGATCCGGCCCTGTTCGAGCACGAGGATCTCGTCGGCGTGGCGGACGGTGGACAGCCGGTGTGCGATGACGAGTGCGGTCCGCCCGTCCAGCGCCTCGGCCAGCGCCGCCTGCACCGCGGCCTCCGAGGTGGTGTCCAGGCTGGCCGTGGCCTCGTCCAGGACCACGATCCGCGGCCGGGCCAGCAGCACCCGCGCGATCGTCATCCGCTGGCGCTCCCCGCCGGACAGCCGGTACCCCCGCTCCCCGACGACGGTCGCGAGCCCGTCCGGCAGGGCCGCCACCAGGCCGTCGAGCCGGGCCCGGCGCAGCGCCGCCCACAGCTCGGCGTCCGTGGCCTCCGGTGCCCCGATCCGCAGATTCGCCGCCACCGTGTCGTGCAGCAGGTGCCCGTCCTGGGTCACGAACCCGACCGCGCGGTGCACCGAGGCGGTCGTCAGCTCGCGCACGTCCACCCCGCCGATCCGGACCGCGCCGTCGCCGACGTCGTAGAGCCGGGCGAGCAGCTGGGCGACCGTGGACTTCCCGGCCCCCGACGACCCGACGACCGCCACCACGGCGCCGGGCGGGGCGCTGAACGACACCTCGTGCAGCACCTGCTCCCCGCCGCGGGTGTCGAGCGTCGCCACCTCCTCCAGCGACGCCAGCGACACCTGCTCGGCGGTCGGGTAGGCGAACGACACCCGGTCGAACTCGACGCCGACCGGCCCGTCGGGCACCGGGCACGCCCCCGGGGCGTCGGTGATCATCGGCTCCAGGTCGAGGACCTCGAGCACCCGCTCGAAGCTGACCAGCACCGTCATGATCTCCATCCGGGCGCCGGCCAGCGCGGTCAGCGGCTGGTAGAGCCGGGTCAGCAGCAGCGCGAGCGCCACGACGTTCCCCGCCGACAGCGCCCCGGCCAGCGCGAACCCGCCCCCGACCCCGTAGACGACGGCGACGGCCAGCGACGACGCGAGCGTCAGCGCCGTCACGAACGTCCACTGCAGCATCGCCGATCGCACCCCGATCGCGCGGACCCGGTCGGCCCGCTCGGCGAACTCCGCGGACTCGCGCTCCGGGCGGCCGAACAGCGTGATCAGGGTGGCGCCGGGCGCGGAGAACCGTTCGGTCATCCGGGTGCTCATCGCCGCGTTGTGGTCCGCGGCCGCCCGCTCCAGTGCGGCGAGCCGCCGCCCCATCAGCCGGGCCGGGACCAGGAACGCCGGCAGCAGCAGCGTCACCAGCAGGGTCACCGGCCAGGAGATCACCAGCATCGCGGCGAGGGTCAGCACCAGTACGACGACGTTGGACACCACTCCGGCGAGGGTGTCGGAGAACGCCCGCTGCGCCCCGAGCACGTCGGAGTTCAGCCGCGACACCAGGGCGCCGGTGCGGGTGCGGGTGAAGAACGCGACCGGCATCCGCTGCACGTGGTCGAACACGGTGGTCCGGAGCTGGTGGATCAGGCTCTCGCCGAGGTTCGCCGAGTACCAGCGGGTCAGCATCGACAGCGCCGCCTCGACCAGCGCGACGGCCGCCATCAGCCCGGCCAGCAGCGCGAGCACCGAGAGCCGCTCGCCGCGGGTCACCGCGTCGGTGGCCCGCCCGGCCAGCAGCGGCACCGCCACCGTCAGCACGGCGGCGACGGTGCTCACGGCGAGGAACGCCGCGATCCGCCGCCGGTGCGGCCGGGCGAAGTCCAGGATCCGGTGGGCCGTCTCCCCGGCCGGGCGGGTGCGCCTGCCGGGCTCGGTGCTCGCGTTGCGCAGGGCCGTCCAGGTGCTCGCGTCCATGGTGCCCGACGCTATGACCTGAAGCTGACTTCAGGTCAAACACAGCCCTCACGCGGCCGCGAGCTCGGGCTCCTCGTTCAGGTCCGGCAGCGTCCACGGCCGTGCGACGGCGACCAGCGCGATCCCGGCGAGCGCGATCGCGCCGAACATGGCGGTGCCCATCGCGGCCGCGTCGTTGCCGAGCAGTCCGACCACGGGCGAGGTCGCGGCGCCGATCCCGAACTGCAGCGACCCCAGCAGCGCCGACGCCGTCCCGGCGGACTCGCCGTGCCGGGCCAGGGCCAGCGCGGGCGCGTTCGGCAGGACGAAGCCACAGGCCAGCAGCAGTGCCCACACCCCGGCGAGCACGGCGGGCAGGCCGCCGGTGCCGGTCACGGTGAGCACGGCCAGCACGAGCCCGACGAGCACCCCGGCGGCGACGGCGGTCGACATCACCTGGCGGGGCTCGAAGCGGCGCAGCACCACCGGGTTGAGCTGGGTGCCGACGACCAGCCAGATCGCGCCGGCGCCGAAGGCGATGCCGAACGTCTGCTGGTCCATCCCGAACTGCTGCTGGTAGACGTACGCGGCGCCGGAGACATAGCTGAACAGCGCGCCCATCGCGAGCCCGGCGACGAGCACCAGCCCGACGAAGGTCCGGTCGCCCAGCAGCCCGCCATAGGTCCGCAGGGTGGGGCCGAACCGGGCCGACCGGCGTCGGGAGACCGGGAGGGTCTCGGGCAGCCCCGAGGTGACCACGGCCAGCATGACCAGGCCGTAGCCGGCCAGGAACAGGAAGACCCCGCGCCAGGAGACCCAGTTGAGCAGGGCGGCGCCGAGAGTCGGGGCGAGCACCGGGAAGGCGCCCATCACCAGGATCAGCCGCGAGAGCATGGTCGCCGCGGCCCGGCCGGTGAACAGGTCGCGCACCACGGCGAGGCCGATCACCGCGCCCGCCGAGGCGCCGACGCCCTGCAGCACCCGCAGCACCGCCAGCACCTCGATGCTCGGGGCGAGGGCGACCAGCGCGGAGGCCAGCACGTGCACGGCGGTGCCGGCGAGCAGGAGCCTGCGACGGCCGTAGGCGTCGGACAGCGGGCCGATCACCAGCTGGCCGAGCGCGAGACCGGCGAGTGTGCCGGTCAGCGTCAGCTGCACGACCGGCTCGGACGCGGCGAGGTCGCGTCCGACGTCCGGCAGCGCGGGCAGGTAGGTGTCGATCGTCAGTGGACCGAGCGCGATCAACGCGCCCAGGATCAGCGCGATCCGTAACCGGCTCGGCGCGGTGACTGCAGTGGTGGTCACTCGGACGTCCCCCCCTCGTGTGGCCGAACGGTGCAACCTCACGAGGGGTGACGCCGATTCCGTCCGGAGATCACCGGACGGGTGAGCGCGCTCACACGTCGATCACCGGGTGGCGGGCTCCAGCCGGACCTGCACCCACTTCGAGGTCGGGCAGCGCGAGCCGTCCGCGTACGACTCGAGCGGGATCAGCGGGTTCGTCTCCGGGTAGTACGCGGCGATGCAGCCCTTCGGCGTCGAGTACGACACCAGCCGGAAGTCGTCCGCGCGCCGCTCGCTGCCGTCGGTCCACTCGCTGACCAGATTCACCCGGTCGCCGTCGGCGAAGCCCAGCTCACGCAGGTCGGCGTCGGAGATGAACACGACCCGGCGGCCGGAGTGGATGCCGCGGTAGCGGTCGTCCAGGCCGTAGATCGTGGTGTTGAACTGGTCGTGGCTACGCAGGCTCTGCAGGACCAGGCGCCCCTCGGGGAGCGTCAGCACCTCCAGTGGGCTGACGGTGAACTCCGCCTTGCCCGACGCCGTCGGGAAGGTGCGGCTGTCCCGCGGCGGGTGGGCGAGGGTGAACCCGCCGGAGCGGGCGACCTTCTCGGTGTAGGCCTCACAGCCCGGGACGACCCGGCCGATCCGGTCGCGGATGCGGTCGTAGTCGGCCGCGAACTCGGCCCACGGGACGAGGTGGTCCGCGCCGAGGGTGGCCCGCGCGATCCCGCACAGGATGTCGACCTCGGAACGCAGCAGCTCACCGGCCGGCTCGGAGCGGCCGTGCGAGGCGTGCACCGCCGACATCGAGTCCTCGACGGTGACCCGCTGGGCCCGGCCGCCGGTCAGGTCCTTCTCGGTGCGGCCCAGCGCGGGCAGGATCAGCGCGTCGGTCCCGGCGACGACGTGCGACCGGTTCAGCTTGGTCGAGATCTGGACGGTCAGCGCGCAGCGCTCCAGCGCCGGCTCGGTGACGCCGGTGTCCGACATCGCCTGGGAGAAGTTGCCGCCCAGGCCGACGAACACGCTCGCCCGCCCGTCGGCCATCGCCTGCACGGCCGCGACCGAGTCGTGGCCGTGCTCGCGGGGCGGCTCGAAGCCGAACTCGTCGCGGATCGCGTCGAGGAAGCTGTCCGCGACCCGCTCCCAGATGCCCATCGTGCGGTCGCCCTGCACGTTCGAGTGGCCACGGACCGGGCACAGGCCCGCGCCCGGCTTGCCGATCATGCCCTGGAGCAGGGCGACGTTCACCATCTCCTTGATGGTGGCGACGGCGTTGCGGTGCTGGGTGATGCCCATCGCCCAGCAGTTCACGATCCGCTTCGAGGTCGCGAGCATCTCCGCGGCCTTCTCGATCTCGCCCCAGGTGAGCCCGGTCGCGGCGACGACGGCGTCGCGGTCCAGGTCCTTCACGTGCGCGGCGTAGGCCTCGAAGCCGTTCGTGTGCCGCTCGATGAAGTCGCGGTCCAGCACGTTGCCCGGGTTGCGGTCCTCGGCGGCGAGCAGGAGGTGCCCGAACGCCTGCCACAGCGCGAGGTCGCCGTTGCTGCGGATCTGCAGGAACTCGTCGGCCAGGTGGGTGCCGATGCCGGACATGCCGCGCGGGGTCTGCGGGTTGTCGAACTTGAACAGCCCGGCCTCGGGCAGCGGGTTGACCGCGAGGATCCGCGCGCCGTTCTTCTTGGCCGTCTCCAGCGCCGACAGCATGCGCGGGTGGTTGGTGCCCGGGTTCTGTCCGGAGATGACGATCAGGTCGGCGTCGTGCAGATCCTGCAGCGAGACCGACCCCTTGCCGACGCCGATCGCCTCGGCCAGGCCGACCGAGGTCGACTCGTGGCACATGTTGGAGCAGTCGGGCAGGTTGTTCGTGCCGTAGGCGCGGGCGAACAGCTGGTAGACGAACGCGGCCTCGTTCGAGGCCCGGCCGGAGGTGTAGAACAGCGCCTCGTCCGGGCTCGACAGGGCGCGCAGGTGGGTCCCGACCAGGTCGAACGCGTCGTCCCACGAGATGGGCTCGTAGTGCGTGCCGCCGGCCCGGCGGACCATCGGGTGGGTCAGCCTGCCCTGGCTCTCCAGCCAGTGCGCGCTGCGGTCACGCAGGTCGGCGATGGAGTGCTCGGCGAAGAACTCCGGGGTGACCCGGCGGCGGTCGCCCTCCCAGGACACGGCCTTCGCGCCGTTCTCGCAGAACTCGGCGGTGTGCCGCTCGCCCGGGGCCGGGTCCGGCCAGGCACAGCTCATGCAGTCGAAGCCGTCGACCTGGTTCATCGTGAGCAGGTTCTTGGCGGTCTTCACCACGCCCTGTTCGGCGAGGGAGCGCTTCATGGAGATCGCAACAGCCTTCGCCCCGGCGGCGGAGGTCTTCCGCTCCGAGACGCGCAGATCGGACTCCTCGGTGTCGACCGGGGGGTGGATCGGGGCGCTGTTGACCGGGGTGGGGGACACGGGCACCTCATCTGGAACACGACGACGGCGGAACGGGGCAGATCACCCACGCGTACGGGGCACGGGAACGATGTTGCCCCAGCGTGCGACGCCGTGCCCAGCCGGTCCGCCGTTGCGCGGGGAAGGTCACGGACGTCCCGCGGCCGCAGCGCGCCGGTGGCTTCCCGCGATCTGCCGGGTGGCGACGCTGATCCGGTTCCAGGCGTTGATCGTCGCGACCGTGGTGACCAGCAGGGTCAGGGCCCGCTCGTCGAACACCGCGGCGGCCTCGTCCCACACCGCGTCCGGGACGGCATCGGGTCGGTCGGCCAGCCGGGTCACCTCCTCGGTGAGGGCCAGCGCGGCCCGCTCCTGGCGGGTGAACCACGGGGCCTCCCGCCAGGCGGCCACGGAGAACAGGCGCTCGACGGCCTCGCCGGAGTCCAGTGCGTCGTGCGAGTGCATGTCCACGCAGAAGCCGCAGCCGTTGATCTGCGACGCCCGCAGTCGTACGAGCTCCTGCACGGTGCGGGGGAGGACGGCGTCGTCGCGGGTGGAGGCCTCCAGCGCCGTCAGGGCGCGGTAGCCGTCCGGGACGTGGCGGTAGGGCCGGGAGATGCGCGGTTCCATGACGGTCCCCTTCGGGTCGGTGGCGTTCGTGGACGGTGTCGTGGGTGGTGCGATCACGGTGCGAGCGCGGCCCGGACGTGCTGCGGCGCGTCCGGGGCGGTGCGGACGACGTCCGCGGCGACCTCGGCGAGCGAGCGGCCGGCCAGCTCGCGGCGCCAGGCGAGCTCGGCCGAGCGCATGGACAGCGAGATCGCGCAGTGGCCGGAGTAGTCGAGCGACGGGTCCCCGCCCGGCGCCGCGCCGAGGATCGAGGTGCAGCGGAACGCGTCCTCCGGTCCCTCGACCGCGACGACGACGTCGAGCAGGGACACCTCGTCCGCGGGCCGGGCGAGCCGGAACCCGCCCCGTGGGCCGGGCACGGACTCGCACACCCCGGCCCGGACCAAGGCCTGGAGCTGCTTGTTGAGGTACGCGGGCGGGAGGTCGTAGAACCCGGCGAGCCGGGCGCCGGGGACGGCGTCGCCGACCCAGGCCAGGTTCAGGCAGCAGTGCAGCGCCCACTCGACGCCCTGTCCCATCCGCATGATCTGGACACTAAATATCCAGGATATTTGTTGTCCAGGTTTTACTGGTGATCACCGTCTCCGTCGTTGTGTCCGACAGATGACGGCACACGTATCGATGTAAGCGGTCGGTTACAGGTACCGCCGGAACCTGGAAATCGGAGGCTCCGGTCTCCCACCCTCGGGGCGTACGGAAGCTCCCCCGAAGGAAGGGACCACCATGGACAAGCGTCGTATCGCCGGTCTGGCCACCGCGGCCGTGGCCGCCCCGCTGGTGATGCTGGGTCTCACCGGTACCGCCAACGCCGCCGAGATCACCCCGATCGCCGAGGTCGTCGACGGCACCGTCGCCGACCTGTCGTCGACCATCGGTGCGGTCGTCGACGCCCTGGGCTTCGAGGCCTGACCCACGCCCGACGACGGACGGCCGGCCCCGGATCTCCGGGGCCGGCCGTCCGTCGTGGCCGGGACGTGTGGTCCGGGTCAGCCCGTCTCGACCTGGTCGGTGAGCGGCTCGGCCGGACGGCCGGGGGCCGGGGCCCACGCCTCGTCGTCGAGCATCGGGCAGGCCAGCCACTCGTCCGGGACGCCGAAGCCGTCGACCAGGGTCCGGGCGTGCGGACGCAGCTCGGCGCACAGTCCGTTGACCAGCGGACGGATCGAGCGGGACTCGGCCGCGGTGAGCCGGCCGGTCTCCAGGTACCAGGCCCGCTCGCGGTCGATCACGGTGAGCACGTGCAGGTCGTAGACCCGCTCCAGCAGCGCGCGCACCGCGGGGTCGTCGACGGTCACGAGCTTGTCCGCGAACGACGCCTCCACCAGCGTGTCCACGTGCGCGCGGGCCGCGGTGAGCAGCAGGTCCTGCGCGGAGTTGAAGACGGCGAACTCGTCGTTGCCCGTGCGCATGGCCGGGGCCAGGTTGCGGATCGCGGCGGCCAGGGTGTCCTCGCGACGGACGGCCAGCAGCTCCCGGCGGCGCGTGCGGTCGGTCAGGTCGATCCCGCGGAACGGGAGCCGCCGGGTGAGCGACGCGGCCCCGGTCCGCTCGGCCAGTACCCCGGCGAGCTGACGGCCGAGCAGCGGCGCGATCTCGAGCGGGTTGCCCTTCTTGATCGTGCGGCCGTAGTCCGACAGCAGCTCCTTGGCCAGCAGCTGGAGCAGGACCGTGTTGTCGCCCTCGAACGTGGTGAACACGTCGGTGTCCGCCTTGAGGGCGGGCAGCAGGTTCTCCTCCAGGTAGCCCGCGCCGCCGCAGGCCTCCCGGCAGGTCTGGATGGTGTGCGTGGCGTGCCAGGTCGCGATCGCCTTGATCCCGGCGGCGGACTGCTCCAGCGTGCGCTGCTCGCGTGCGCCGACCGGTCCGGCGCCCGGGGCCTGGATGTCGTGCATCCGCTGGACCAGGTCGTCCTGGGTGAAGTGCAGGGCGAACGTCGTCGCCAGCGCGGGCAGCAGCTTCTGCTGGTGGGCGAGGTAGTCGAGGACGGCGATCTCCTCGCCGGTCGCCGGGTTGGCGAACTGGCGACGGCGCTCGCCGAAGCGCACGGCCAGGGTGAGCGCCTTCTCGGTCGCCGCGCCGGCGCCGCCCGCCACCGAGATACGGCCGCGGACCAGCGTGCCGAGCATGGAGAAGAACCGCGCCGTCTCGTTCTCGATCGACGACGAGTACGTCCCGTCCGGGGCGACGTCGGCGAAGCGGTTGAGCAGGTTCTCCCGCGGGATGCGGACGTGGTCGAAGGCCAGCCGTCCGTTGTCGACGCCGTTGAGGCCGGCCTTGCGGCCGTCGTCGCCGATCTGCACGCCGGGCAGGGCCCTGCCGTCGCTGTCGCGCAGCGGCACGAGGAAGGCGTGCACGCCGGGCTTCTCGTCGCCGGTGATCAGCTGGGCGAACACGACCGCCATCCGGCCGTCCCGCGCGGCGTTGCCGATGTACTCCTTGCGGGCCTGCGGGTACGGGGTGTGGACGACGAACTCGCCCGCCTCCCGGTCGTAGGTCGCGGTGGTGTGCAGGTGCTGGACGTCCGAGCCGTGCCCGGTCTCGGTCATCGCGAAGCAGCCGAGCAGCTCGCCGTCGATGATCTTGCGGAGGTACTGCTCGTGGTGCCGCTCGGTGCCGAGCACCTGGACCGCGCCGCCGAACAGTCCCCACTGCACACCGGCCTTGACCAGTAGCGACAGGTCTCCGTAGGCGAGCATCGCGAACGCGGCGACGACCCCGCCGACGTCGCCCTGGCCGCCGACCGAGGGGTCGAACCCGGTGTGCGGGCGGCCCGAGGAGGTCAGGAACTTCAGCGAGTCGGTGATCCACTCGCGGTACTGCGCCGAGGTCAGGTCGGGGTCCGCGCGCATCTCGGCGTTGGCTGCCAGCTGTTCGCGGGTCTCCTGCCGGGCCCGGGCCCAGCGCCCGTCGACGACGGTGCGGAGCGCCTCGGCGGGGACGGCGTCGGGGCTCGGAAGGGTGCTGCGGGTCATGGCTGAACCTCCTGCTGCACGTGCGATGCCAGGCCGGACAGTCCGGACCAGGCCAGGTCGGTGAGATGGGTGGCGATCCGCTCGCGGGGGGTGCCGTCGGGGCGGGCGAGCCAGTCGTCGGCCGCCCCCCGGACGAGGCCGACGATCGCGTGGCCCCAGATGCGGGCCGCGGCCCGCGGGTCGGTGCCGGTCCCCGTCGGGGTGCCGAGGTTGCCGGCGATGACCACCGCCACCTCGTCGCCGATCACGGTCACGAGGTCGTTGACCGGGTCGCTCGTCCCGGTACGGCCGCTGTCGGCGGTGGGGGCGCGCCGGGTGGTGCCCTGGGTGAGCAGTGGTCGCTGTACCACGAACCGGTACAGCTCCGGGTCGATCTCGATCAGCCTGAGGTAGGCGTCGATCCCGGCCGCGACGGCCTCCCGCGGCCCGCGGCCCGCGTCGGACAGGGCATCGGCGGTGGCCCGCCGGACCTCGGCCAGCAGGACGCCGGCCACCGACTCGCAGATCGCGGTGTAGAGGCCGGCCCGGTCGCCGAAGTGCCGGTAGATCACGGTCTTGCTGGTCCCGGCGGACGCAGCGATCTCATCCATCCCGATGCCGGCGCCGTGCCGGCGGATGGCCCCGATCGCGGACCCGACGAGTGCCACCCGCCGCTGCTCGCGGTGGGCGTCCCATCGGCTGTCGCGTCTGTCCCGTCCGGCCTTCACGAAACCCATAGTACCGTGTACCTTGAGTACCGGCTACCCCGTGGTAACGACGAACCACGAGCTGATGCTCCGCCCGCCCGGAGCCGCGTGCAGCGCGGCGACCCGATCGGGTGGGGCGGGACCCGATCCAGGAGGGACGACCCCCATGCCAGCCAGCACCCGGCGCGCCGCCGTCATCGGCGGCAACCGCATCCCGTTCGCGCGGGCCAACGGTGCCTACGCCTCCGCCTCGAACCTCGACATGCTCACCACCACGCTCGACGGTCTGGTGGCCCGCTTCGGGCTGGCGGGCGAGCGTCTGGGCGAGGTCGTGGCCGGCGCCGTGCTCAAGCACTCCCGCGACTTCAACCTCACCCGCGAGGCGGTCCTCGGCTCCCGGCTGAGCCCGGCCACCGCGGCCTACGACGTGCAGCAGGCCTGCGGGACCGGGCTGGAGGCGACGATCGCCGTCGCCAACAAGATCGCGCTCGGCCAGATCGAGTCCGGCGTCGCCGGCGGTGTGGACACCGCGTCCGACGCCCCGATCGCGCTGAACGACGACCTGCGTCGCGTACTGGTCAGGCTCAACGCCGCGAAGACGGCGGTGGACCGGCTCAAGCTGGTCGGGCAGCTGCGGCCGGGCCAGATCGTCCCGGACATCCCGGAGAACTCCGAGCCGCGCACCGGCCTGTCGATGGGCGAGCACGCGGCGCGCACCGCGCTGGAGTGGGGCATCGGCCGCACCGAGCAGGACGAGCTGACCGCGCGCAGCCACCACAACCTGGCCGCCGCCTACGACCGCGGCTTCTTCGACGACCTCGTCACGCCCTACCTGAAGCTGACCCGCGACAACAACCTGCGCGCGGACTCCTCGGTGGAGAAACTCGCGAAGCTCAAGCCGGTCTTCGGGAAGGGCCCGGACGCCACGATGACGGCGGGCAACTCGACCCCGCTGACCGACGGCGCCGCGCTCGTCCTGCTCGGCTCCGACGAGTGGGCCGCCGAGCACAAGCTGCCGGTGCTGGCCCACGTCGTCGACGCCGAGACCTCGGCCGTGGACTACGTGCACGGCCCGGACGGGCTGCTCACCGCGCCGGTGTTCGCCGTCCCGCGGATGCTCGAGCGCAACGGCCTGTCCCTGCAGGACTTCGACCTGTACGAGATCCACGAGGCGTTCGCCTCGGTCGTGCTCGTGCAGCGCAAGGCCTGGGAGGACCCGCGCTTCTGCAAGGAGCGCCTGGGCCTCGACGCGCCGCTGGGCGCCGTCGACGACGCGAAGCTCAACGTCGCGGGCTCCTCGCTCGCCGCGGGGCACCCGTTCGCCGCGACCGGCGGGCGGATCGTCGCCACCCTGGCGAAGCTCCTGCGGGAGAAGGCCGACACGGAGAAGAAGGACCAGCGCGGCCTGATCTCGATCTGCGCCGCGGGCGGCCAGGGCGTCGTCGCGATCCTGGAGGCGAAGAAGGCATGAGCGACCTGCTCGCGACCCTGTCCAACACCGGCATCGCCAAGCAGCTGGGGCTGCCCACGGTGCCGACGCTGCGCCGGCACCGCCCCGGGGACCCGCTGCTGGCCGGCCCGGTACTCGTCGCGTCGGTCGGCGAGTCACGCTTCGCGAAGGCCGTCACCGCGTTCGTCGAGGAGCAGGGGGTCCCCGCGCTCACGGCGGTCGGTGAGGACCGGCTGCACGGCGTCGTCGTCGACCTGTCGGGAGCGCGGACGCTGGCCGACCTCGCCGCCGCCCAGCAGATCCTCACCCCCGCGGTGAAGCGGCTCGGGCCCTCGGGCCGGGTGCTGCTGATCGGCGCCGAGCCCGCCGAGGCGTCCGGGGCCGAGGCGGCCGCCGTCGCCCAGTCGCTCGACGGCCTGGTCCGCTCGATCGGCAAGGAGCTGCGGTTCGGCGCGACGGCGAACCTGCTCGTCGTCGCCGCCGACGTCACCCCGGCCGCGATCGACTCCTCGGTCCGGTTCTTCCTCTCCGCCCGCTCGGCCTACGTCGACGGGCAGGTCGCCCACGTGGCCGCTCCGGTGGGGCAGCCACGCGAGCCGGGCGAGGTCGACGACCCGCGCGCCGAGGAGCAGCCGCTCGCCGGGCGCGTCGCGGTGGTCACCGGGGCGGCACGGGGCATCGGCGCGGCCATCGCCGACACCCTCGCCCGCGACGGGGCGAGCATCGTCGCCGTCGACATCCCGGCGGCCGGGGAGGGCCTGGCCCGCACCGCGAACCGCACCGGCGGCACCGCGCTGCAGCTGGACATCACCGCGTCGGACGCGGCGGACCGGCTGCTCTCGCACCTCGCCGACCGGCACGACGGCGTCGACATCGTGGTGCACAACGCGGGCATCACCCGCGACAAGCTGCTCGCGAACATGACCGAGGACCGGTGGAACTCGGTGCTCGCGGTCAACCTGGGCGCCCAGCTGACGATCAACGAGGCGCTGCTGGCGAAGGGCTCCCCGCTGCACGAGGCCGGCCGCGTGGTCTGCGTGTCGTCGCAGTCGGGCATCGCGGGCAACCGCGGCCAGACCAACTACGCCGCCTCCAAGGCCGGCGTGATCGGCATGGTCCGGGCGCTCGCCCCGCGGTTCGCCGAGCGCGGCGCGACGATCAACGCCGTCGCACCCGGGTTCATCGAGACCGACATGACCGCGACGATGCCCGTCGCCACCCGCGAGGGCGGCCGCCGGATCAACTCGCTCAAGCAGGGCGGGCTGCCGGTCGACGTCGCCGAGGCCATCGGCTGGTTCGGCCGCGCCGAGTCCGGCGGGCTCAACGGGCAGGTCGTGCGGGTCTGCGGCCAGTCGATGCTGGGGGCCTGATGACCGTGGCCGAGGACCGGAAGGTCACCGAGCTGCCCGGCCCGCCGTCGCTGGGGCCGTACTACGCCTCCGCGGCCGCCCGGGCGGCGCTGCCCGGCGGCTCCGGCCGGTCGCTGCCCGCGACCGAGCTGGTCCGCCGCGGCGTCACCGTCGAGCAGCGGCACCTCGCCGACTATGCCCGGGTCTGCGGGTTGCGGATCGGCAACGCGCTGCCGGTGACCTACCCGCACATGCTGACCTTCCCGCTGCAGGTCGTGCTGATGGCCGGCCGGTCGTTCCCGCTGCCGCTGCCCGGACTGGTGCACATCGCCAACCGGATCACCGTGCACCGGGCGATCTCCCCGACCGAGACGCTCGACGTCCGGGTGTGGGCCGAGCGGTTCACCCGCCACCCCAAGGGTGCGCAGGTGGATCTGATCGGCGAGGTCTCCGCGGGCGGGGAGACCGTCTGGGAGGGCCGCAGCACCTACCTGGCCCGCGGGGCGACGGCCCCGGACGGCCCGGAGGGCGGCGACGGCACGGCCGACATCGCCGAGCCGCCGGTGCCCACCGGTCCGGCGAACGCGCTGTGGCGGGTCCCGGGCGACATCGGGCGCCGTTACGCGGCCGTCTCCGGTGACGTGAACCCGATCCACCTGCACCCGCTCACCGCGAAGGCGATGGGCTTCCCGCGGGCGATCGCGCACGGCATGTGGACCGCGGCGCACGCCGCCGCGGCGCTGGAGGGCCGGGTCCCCGACGCCTGCACCTACGACGTCGTGTTCCGCAAGCCGGTGCTGCTCCCGGCGAGGACCGAGCTCGTGACCGAGCAGGCCGCAGGCGGCGCGTGGGGACTGGCCCTGCGCAGCGTCAAGGACGCGCACAAGCTCCACCTGGTCGGCCGCATCGGCGGGTAGACCTGACGCATGGACGAGGAACGACCCCGACCGGGTGGGCAGGTCTGCTCACCCGGTCGGGTGATTCTGGATCGGTCCACAGGCCGGTACAGCAACGTTCTCCCGATGACGGACGTCTTCCTCTGTGTCCATCATTCGTCATCCGACATCCGTGAGGAGGCCATGCGATGAACGAGGACATCTCGATCGAGACCGACGAGCAGCACGACGACGAGTCCCACATCGTCCGCGGACTCGACTAGGTTCGGGCGGAGGAGCTCGTCCCGGCGCGGTGGAACCCACCGGCGTCCGCGGACCGGCACGGGTTCGCGCAGACCCTCGATCAGGAGCTGCGCCACCCGCCCACCCGGATAGTGTCGGGCCCATGCTGGTCGAGCGCATGCGCCCGTTCACCTCGACGATCTTCACCGAGATCTCCCGCCTCGCGGTCGAGACCGGTGCGATCAACCTCGGCCAGGGCTTCCCGGACACCGACGGTCCGGCCTCCCTGCTCGCCGACGCCGCCGCCAACATCACCGAGCGCGGCCTGAACCAGTATCCGCCCGGCCCGGGCGTACCCGCGCTGCGCGAGGCCGTCGCCGCGCACCAGCGCCGCTGGTACGGCCTCGAGGTCGACCCGGCCGACGTCGTGGTCACGACGGGGGCGACCGAGGCGATCGCCGCGACCCTGCTCGGGCTCTGCGGCCCCGGCGACGAGGTCGTCGCCTTCGAGCCCGCCTACGACTCCTACGCCGCCGCCGTCGCGCTGGCCGGTGCCACGCTGCGGACCGTGCCGCTGCTCCCGCCCGACTTCGGCTTCGACGACGACGCGCTGGCCGGCGCGTTCTCCGACCGCACCCGGGTGGTGCTGGTCAACACCCCGCACAACCCGACCGGCGCCGTGCTCACCCGCGACCAGCTGACCCGGGTCGGGGAGCTCGCCGTCGCGCACGACGCCGTCGTCGTCACCGACGAGGTGTACGAGCACATGGTCTTCGACGACGCCCGGCACGTGCCGATGGCGTCGCTGCCCGGACTCGCCGACCGCACCCTCACGATCTCCTCGGCGGGCAAGACGTTCTCGGTGACCGGCTGGAAGGTCGGCTGGGTGCACGGCCCGCCGGAGCTCGTCGCCGCGCCGCGGGCGGTCAAGCAGTTCCTCACCTTCCACGGCGGCGCCCCGCTGCAGCCCGCCGTCGCGCACGCGCTGGCCCTGGGCGACGACTTCTACACCGGCCTCACCGCGGACCTGGCCCGCAAGCGGGACCTGCTGTCCGCCGGGCTGCGGGCGGCCGGGTTCGACGTGCTCACCCCTCGCGGGACGTACTTCGTGGTCGCCGACCCGCGCCCCCTCGGGTTCGACGACGGCGTCGACCTGGCGTGGAAGCTGCCCGGGCTGTGCGGGGTCGCCGCCGTCCCGGTGTCGGTGTTCTGCCCGTCGCCCGACGCGGCGCGGGCGTACCGGCCGTTCGTGCGGTTCGCGTTCTGCAAGCGCGACGACGTGCTGGAGAAGGCGGCCGGGCGGCTCGCGGGGCTGCGTGCGTGACCGCGGTGCCGGGCCCGGGCGCGAGCCGGGTGTCGGTCGTCGTCGGCGCCGACCGGGGGCGGCTGCGGGACCTGCTGGAGGTCACCGGCCCGCCCGCGCCGCCCGCCTCACGCTGACCACCAGCAGCGCGGACAGGCCCGTCCACACCACGATCGACTGCACCGACAGGATCGGCAACGCCACCACCGGTGCCAGCGTGTAGGCCAGGGTGATCCGCAGGGTCGCCTCCAGCGTCATCACGCACGCGGCGACGCCCGTCGCGCGGCGCAGCGTCCGGCGGAACACCGGGTTGGCCGCCCACTGGCGCTCCATCAGCTCCGGCAGGTCGGGGCGCTGGGCACTGCCGAAGAACCGGCACACGTGGAACACCAGCGGCCGGCGCCCGACCACCAGCGACCCGGCGAGCAGCAGCCCGAACGCGACGCTCTGGATCGCGTCGCGGGCCACGGCGAACCGGGCGTCGCCGCTGAGCAGCGACGTCGCCAGACCGGCCGCGATGGTGACCAGCACGATCACCCCGACCGGGTTGAGCCTGCGGTGCCGCACCGCCTGCACCAGCACGTTCAGCGCGGGCGGCAGCGCGGACCAGGCCAGCGCCGCGACGTCGGACATGCCCTGCCCGGTCAGCACGACGTAGACGAGGTAGGGCAGCGCCGCGTCCACCAGCAGCGAGCCCACGGTCTGCCGCAGCACGGCGCCGCGGCCCGTGGGGGCGGTGGCCGACGGTGCGGCCGTCGGTGTGGTGGTCGGGGCCATCGGTGCCTCCGGAGTACGGCGGATCGGACCCGACGACGGTCCCGCGCGCGGACCCCCTCCCGGATCCACCCGGGGACCGACCCCGGGTGGAGATCGGCTCTCCACCCACCGGTCCCGATCTCCGGCGGCCCGGCTCACTCGATCGGCCTAGACTCCGGCCCATGGATGCGCAGCGACCCGCGACGCGGCCGGGCCGTCAGGTCGTCGGGCTGCCGGTACGGGCCCTGCTCGCCCTCGTCGTGGCGTCGGCGAACGTCATCGGCGCGGCCGTGGTGCTGGTCATCGCGGCCTTCGTGCTGCCGCGTGAGCAGCTGCTCGACGCCGTCGAGATCCGTCTGGTCAACCTCGTCGTGCTCGGGATCTACCTGCTCGTCGCCGTCCCGGTCGGGATCTGGTTCGGCCGCCGGAAGCTGACCCTGCGCCGCTCCTCGCGGGATCCGCAGGCCGACGAGCGAGCGCTGGTCCTGCGGGCGCCCGCCCGCATCTCGTCGATGGTCGCGCTGCTGTGGATGGTGGCCGCGGTCCTGTTCTGCTTCCTGAACCTGCGCTACTCCGGCCGGCTGGGCTTCTCGGTCACCGCCACCGTGCTGATCGGCGGCGTGACCACGTCGTCGCTGTCCTACCTGCTGGTCGAGCGGATGCTGCGCCGTGCCGCGGCCCGGGTGCTGTCCGGACGGCCGCCGAAGCGGCGTCGCCTGGTCACCGGGGTCATGCTGCGCTCGGTCGGGTTCTGGGCGCTCGGCACCGCGGTCCCGATCTCCGGGATCATGCTGGCCGGGCTCGTCGCGCTGGTGTTCGGCGACTCCTCACCCACCCAGCTCGCGGTCACCATGCTCGCGCTGGGCGGCACGGCGATCGGGGTCGGGCTGATCACGACGCTCGGGGCCGCCCGCGCCATCGCCGACCCCGTGCTGGCCGTGCGCCGCGCGCTGGCCCGGGTGCAGGACGGCGACCTCGACGTCCGCCTGCCCGTCTACGACAACACCGAGCTCGGCCAGCTCCAGGCCGGGACGAACAGCATGGTCGAGGGCCTGCGCGAGCGGGAGCGGATCCGCGACCTGTTCGGCCGCCACGTCGGTCGCGACGTCGCCGAGGCCGCCTCGGCGCGCGGCGACGGCATCCGGCTCGGCGGCGAGGTGCGCCCGGTCGCCGTGCTGTTCGTCGACCTCGTCGGTTCGACGACGATGGCCGCCCGCCGCCCGCCGGAGGAGGTCGTGGCGGTGCTGAACCGCTTCTTCGGGGTGGTCGTCGAGTGCGTCGAG
This sequence comes from Pseudonocardia sp. UM4_GMWB1, assembly GCF_017312155.1. NCBI lineage: Bacteria > Bacillati > Actinomycetota > Actinomycetes > Pseudonocardiales > Pseudonocardiaceae > Pseudonocardia > Pseudonocardia sp. UM4_GMWB1. The sequence goes on from NZ_QJPN01000001.1 coordinate 822,324, forward strand.
CAGGCCGGCGGGTGGATCAACAAGTTCGAGGGCGACGCCGCGCTCGCGGTCTTCGGTGCCCCGCTCGACCTCGACGACGCCCCCGGCGCCGCGCTGAGCGCCGCCCGCTGCCTGGGCGCCCGCCTGGCCGAGGAGATGCCCGAGGCCGAGGCCGGGATCGGCGTGTCCGCGGGCGACGCCGTGGCCGGCAACATCGGGGACCCGCGCCGCTACGAGTACACCGTGATCGGCGACCCGGTGAACGAGGCCGCCCGGCTCACCGAGCTGGCGAAGTCCGTGCCGGGGATGGTCGTCGCGTCCGCGCGGGCCGTCGACGCCGCCGGTGCGGAGGCTGCGCGGTGGCGGGCCGGGGAGTCGGTGACGCTGCGCGGACGGGACGAGCCGACCGGCGTCTGCGTGCCGGCCGAGCACGCCCAGGACACCGCCGCGCCCGTCGGATCCGGGGAGAACAGTCGTACGTGACTGTGGGGGTGTCCTCGGGCAGGATGCCGCCATGGGCAACGGCGCTACCGGGTTCAGTGAGCAGACCGCCGCGGCGATCCAGCGGGCGCGACGGCACTCGCTCGGGGACCTCCTGCACCGCACGGCCGTCCGGTATCCGGGCAAGACCGCGGTCGTCGACGGCGACACCCGCTGGACGTTCGCCGAGTTCGACGCGGCGGTGAACCGGTGCGCCGCCGCCCTGGCGGAGCAGGGGCTGGCCAAGGGCGACCGGCTCGCGCTGCTCTCGCACAACTGCCGCCAGTTCGCGGTGCTCGTCTACGCCACCGCGCGGCTCGGCGTCGTACTCGTGCCGATCAACTTCATGCTGAACGCCGAGGAGATCGCGTTCATCCTCGACCACTCCGGGGCGACGGCGTTCGTCGTCGAGGACGCGCTGGCCGCCACCGGGGAGAAGGCGCTCGCGCAGTCGTCGGAGCCGGCGTCGGTCCGGGCCCGGATCGGGCTGTCCGGGCAGGCGCCGACCGGGGACTGGGCCGACCTGGACGCCTGGATCGGCGGCGACGGCGACCCCGGCGAGCCCGACGTGCACATCGCCGACGACGACCCGCTGCGTCTCATGTACACCTCCGGCACCGAGTCCCGGCCCAAGGGCGTCATGCTGCCGAGCCGGTCGCTGATCAGCCAGTACGTGTCGTGCGTCGTCGACGGGGGCATGGAGCACGACGACGTCGAGCTGCACTCGCTGCCGCTCTACCACTGCGCGCAGCTGGACTGCTTCCTGTCCGTCGACGTCTACCTGGGCGCCACCAGCATCATCCTCCCGTCGCCGGACCCGGCCCGGCTGCTGGAGACCATCGAGCGGGAGAGGGTCACCAAGCTCTTCTGCCCGCCGACGGTGTGGATCTCGCTGCTGCGCCACCCGGACTTCGACACCCGGGACCTGTCGAGCCTGCGCAAGGGCTACTACGGCGCCGCGGCCATGCCGGTCGAGGTGCTGCAGGAGCTGTCCCGGCGACTGCCGGAGGTGCGGCTGTGGAACTTCTACGGCCAGACCGAGACCTCGCCGCTGGCGACCCTGCTGGGTCCGGACGAGCAGCTCAGCCACGCCGGGTCGGCCGGGCGGGCGTCGCTGAACGTCGAGACCCGGGTCGTCGACGACGCCGGGAACGAGGTCCCGCCGGGTGAGGTCGGCGAGATCGTGCACCGCAGCCCGCACGTGACGCTGGGGTACTACGAGAACGAGGAGAAGACCGCCGAGGCGTTCGCCGGGGGCTGGTTCCACTCCGGCGACCTGGGCGTGATGACGGCCGACGGGTACCTGTCCGTCGTCGACCGCAAGAAGGACATGATCAAGACCGGTGGGGAGAACGTGGCCTCCCGCGAGGTGGAGGAGGCGCTCTACCTGCTCGACGGGGTCGCCGAGGTCGCCGTGTTCGGCGTCAGCCACCCGCACTGGATCGAGGCCGTCACCGCGGTCGTCGTCCCGAAGCAGGGGGTGACGCTGACCCGCGAGCAGGTCGACGCGCACGCGAAGGACAAGCTCGCCGGCTACAAGCGGCCCAAGTACGTCGTGTTCGCCGACGCCCTCCCCAAGAACCCCAGCGGCAAGATCCTCAAGCGGGAGCTGCGCACCGAGCACGGCGAGATCGCCGCCCGGGAGGGCTGAGCCCGGCCCGGGCGTCAGCAGCCCGGCCGGACCACGAACTCGGCCTCCACCTCGGCCCGGACGGTGATGTCGTCCGGGGCGAGCAGCGTCCCGAGCCCGCCGTCGGCGGACTCGGCGCCCCAGCCGCCGGGCGCGCTGACGGCCCGGGCGCTCATCGCGACCGCCCGGGTGCCGAGCATCCCGGTGTCGGCGACCGAGCGCGGGGCGACGGTGCCCAGGTCCAGGGCGTCGGCGTAGTCCTGGGCGCGTTCGACGGCCTGGCGCAGCGCGTCCTGCCGGGCCGCGCGCTCGACCCCGCGGCGGTGGTCGCGGGCCAGGTCCCAGGTGATCCCCTGGACCTGCGCACCGGTGAACCGGCCCACACCGGACAGCCACGCGCCGAGCCGGGCGACGTCGTCGAACTCCACCGACACCGACACCGACGCGTGGTGCACCGGCGGCTGCGGGCGCCCCTCGAAGGAGGGCTGCTCGACCCAGCTGCGGGCCTGGTCGACGACGTAGCGCCGGACCGGCCCGGCGTCGGGGTCGTGCAGGCCGCGCACGTCGGCGACGAGCGCCGCGGTGCCGCGCTCGACCTCCGCCCGCACCGGGGCGGCCTCGGGCCCCTGCGCCTCCACGACGACGAGCGCGGTGCCGCGCTCGGCGGGCACCTGCCGCTCGTGCTCGCCCCGCACCCTGATCACGACGTCGCTCATGCCAGCTTCTCCCACAGGAATCCGTAGGCCAGTGCGGCCATCCTCGCGGCCTGCGCGTTGTCCGCGGCGCCGCCGTGCCCGCCCTCGATGTTCTCGTAGTAGGCCACCTCGTGGCCGGCGGCCTCCAGCGCGGCGGTGAACTTGCGGGCGTGGCCGGGGTGCACCCGGTCGTCGCGGGTGGAGGTCAGCAGGATCGTCGGCGGGTAGTCGGCCGTGTCGTCGATCAGGTGGTACGGCGAGAACGTCCGGATGAACTCCCAGTCGTCGGTGTCCGGGTCGCCGTACTCGGCCATCCAGGAGGCACCGGCGAGCAGGTAGCTGTAGCGCTTCATGTCCAGCAGCGGCACCTGGATGACCACCGCGCCGAACAGCTCCGGGTAGCGGACCAGCATGTTCCCGGCCATCAGGCCGCCGTTGCTGCCGCCCTGCACGGCGAGGTGAGCCCGCGAGGTGACGCCGCGGTCAATCAGGTCCCGGGCGACGGCGGCCATGTCCTCGTAGGCCCGCGGCCGCTTCTCGCGCAGCGCCGCCCGGTGCCAGCGCGGCCCGTACTCGCCGCCGCCGCGCAGGTTCGCGACCGCGTACACCCCGCCGCGCTCCAGCCAGGACCGGCCCGTGCCACCGGAGTAGCCGGGGGTCATGGGGATCTCGAAGCCGCCGTAGCCGTAGAGCAGGGTGGGGGCGGAGCCGTCGAAGGGCAGGTCGTTGCGCCGGACCAGGAAGTACGGGACCCGGGTGCCGTCCTCGCTGGACACGAAGTGCTGCTCGATGACGTGGCGGGACGCGTCGAAGAACGCGGGCGCGCTGCGCAGCGGGCGGGGCTGTTCGCCGACCGTCGCGATCGACAGCGTCGACGGGGTCAGGTAGTCGGTGACGATCAGCCAGACGTCGTCGCTCTCGTCGGCGTCGACCGCGGCGACGGTGACGCTGCCGAACTCCGGTGCCCCGGTGAACGGCGCGCGGGTCCAGCCCTGCTCGCCCGGGGTGAGCACGACGAGCCGGTCGACGACGTGTTCCAGCACGTCGAGCACGAGGTGGTGGCGGGTCCAGGCGTACCCGGCGAGCGAGGAGGAGTCGGTGGGCTCGAACAGCACCTCCCACGAGGGGGCGCCGGCCAGGACGTCGTCGAAGCGGGCGGCGAGCAGGGAGCCCGCGGTGAACGAGCCCCAGTCCTCGCGCAGCTCGACGGTGCACCACTCGCGGTGCACGTCGGTCATCGCGGAGTCCGGTACGTCGATCTTGGTGAGGGTCCCGTCCGCGCCGATCAGGTGGAGCTCGTCGGCGTAGAAGGCCAGCGCCCGGCGCAGGAAGTCCCGCTCGAAGCCGGGGGTGTGGTCACGGAACGCCGAGATGCTGAGGTCGGTCTCCTCGCCGGCGTAGACCAGCTCGGCGGACTCCAGGGCCTCGCCGCGGCGCAGCCGCCGCACCGTACGCGGGTAGCCCGAGGTCGTCATGGTGCCCGGACCGAGGTCGGTCGACAGGTAGACGGTGTCGCGGTCGATCCAGCTCATCCCGCCCTTCGCCTCGGGACGGGAGAACCCGCCGTCGACGAAGCTGCGGGTCGGGAGGTCGAACTCGCGCGTGACGTCGGCGTCGGCGCCACCGCGGGACAGGTCGACCAGCGCGCGGTCGAGGTCCGGGCGCAGGAAACGGGCACCGTGCCAGACCCAGTTCTCGCCCTCGGCCGCGTTGAGCGCGTCGACGTCGAGCAGCACCTCCCACTCGGTGTCGGCGCTCCGGTAGGACTCCGGGGTGGTGCGCCGCCACAGGCCGCGCGGGTGCTGCTCGTCGGTCCAGAAGTTGTAGTAGTGCCCGCCGCGGGCGGTGACGAACGGGATCCGGTCGCGGGAGTCGAGGACCTCGCGGATCCCCGACTCCAGCTCGGCGAACAGCGGGGTGCCGGTCAGCCGCGCCTCGGTGCGGGCGTTGCGCTGCGACACCCATTCCAGGGCCTCGGTGCCGGTGACGTCCTCGAGCCAGGCGTGCGGGTCGTTCGTCATGACCCGATCATCGCTCACACGAACGGTGCGACGGCGATCCCGGCCCGGGCGAGCTCGTCACGGACCCGTCGGGCGGTCGTGACGGCGCCGGGGGAGTCGCCGTGCAGGCAGGCGGACTCGGCACGGACCGCGACGTCGCTGCCGTCGACCGCGCGCACCGTCCCCGTCCCGACCACGCGGACGAGCCGTTCGGCCGCCTCCGCGGGGTCGTCGAGCAGCGCACCCGGTTCGCCGCGCGGCACGAGCCCGCCCTCACCGGTGTAGCCGCGGTCGACGAAGAACTCGCCCACCGCGCGCAGCCCGGCCCGCTCGGCCTCCGCGAGCAGCGCGGACCCGGCCAGCCCGAGCACCGGCAGCGACGGGTCGTACGCCCGCACCGCCCGGACCACCGCGCGCGCCTGCGCGGTGTGCGTCCGTGTGGCGTTGTAGAGCGCGCCGTGCGGCTTGACGTAGCGGACCCGGATACCCGCGGCACGGCACAGGGCCTCGAGGCCGCCGATCTGGTAGAGCACGTCGTCGGTCAGCGCGTCGGGCTCGATGTCGAGGAACCGGCGCCCGAATCCGCGCAGGTCCGGGTACGACACCTGCGCCCCGACGACGACCCCCGCCCCGGCCGCCCCCGTGGTCGTGACCCGCAGCGTCGAGGGGTCCCCGGCGTGGAACCCGCACGCGACGTTCGCCGAGGTGACGAGCCCGAGCATCGCCTCGTCGTCGCCGAGGGTCCACCGGCCCCAGGACTCACCGAGGTCGGCGTTCAGGTCGATCGTGCTCACGGGCGTGTCCTCGGTGTCGGCGTCGGTGTCCGTGTCGGTCCGGGACCCAGTGTGACCGGTATCGGCTCGCCCGGAGATCGGAGCTCATGGGCCCCGCCCGCCCCGGGGGCACGGCAGGGTGCTGGTTCTCCGGATTCGCTTACCCGGTAAGCGAATCCGGAGAAGAGGGGTGCCCGTGCACTCGGTCCCTGCCGGCGCGGAGGCGCGTCGTCGCCCCGACGGCATGCCCCTGTTCTGCGGGAGAGAGTTCCTCCCGTGAAGGGTTCTGCGGGGATCGGGCCTCCCCGGAACCGAGAGGCCGGGGCGAGGCACCGGCGGGGATCGATCGACCCTGCCCCGGCGCGAGGGTGGCGAGCAGCCCTGCCCCGTCAGCCCTCGTGCAGTGCGCCCGCCCGCACCAGGACGGCGGCCCGGTGCCCCACGCGGACCCGCTCGAGGGGCCGGGCCCCGCCCGGCAGCGGCACCGTCCGCCCACGCCCGACGGCCACGACCACGGCGTCCGGGCGGAGCGCGGTCGCGACCGCGCGCAGGAACTCGACCCCGGGGTCCTGGTCGTCGGCGGCGGCGCGGACGGGCCCGGCGTCGGGGGCCGGGGTGCTGGCCGCGCCGCCGGGCCGGGTGGGGGAGGCGGCCCATGTCGTCCGGTGCCCGTGCGGCAGATCGGCCAGGACCAGGTCCGGGCCGGTCCCGTACGGACCCGCCCCGGCCAGAGCGTTACGCACGGCGGCGGTGTCGCGGGCGTCGGCGAGGGTGACGGACCAGGCCGGGGTACTCGCCGGGACCAGGGCCCGGGCGGCGGTCGCGGCGTCGGCGTAGGACGGCTTGTCGTGCCGGGCCGCGAGGGCCTCGAGGTCCGCGGCGCGGGCGGTGAGGCCGCCCGGGTCGAGCAGGGCGAGGTTGCGCCGGGCCAGGTCGAGCGGCTCGGGGTCGGCGTCGGTGCCCACCAACCGCGCGAGGCCGGGGACGAGCAGGCCCAGCACGGCGAGTGTCACCCCGGCGCCGCAGCACGGGTCCCACACGGTGAGCGGGACGTCGGCGGGCAGGTGGACGCGGGCGCGGCCGGCGAGCTCGACGGTCAGTCGTACCGGGAGGGTCGGGCGGCCCGGCGCCGACGCCAGCACCGCGTCGAGCGCCGCGTGGTTCGCGGCCGGGGCGTGGCGGTACTGCACCCGGGCAGTCCAGCAGCCCGCGGCCGCACCGGTTCCGGCGGGTGGCCGGTCAGCGGGTGCGGCGGTGCAGCCAGAACGCCACACCGCCGACCAGCAGCGCGACGACCACCAGCGCGCCGACGATCTGCGGGCCCGCGGTCCCGGCCAGGTAGCTGAGCGGGAGCCCGGCCAGCGCGATGATCAGCACCCAGGCGACCACCCGGCGGGTCGCGGGGCCCTCCGGGCCGGGTGTGTTCCGATCGTGCTCCATGTCCGGAACGTACCGGTCGGGCGCCGCGGCGGTGCCGCCCCGGGTCCGGTCCCGCGTCCGGCCCGGCCCGGTACCGGGGCTCAGCCGGTGTTCTTCATCCCGGCCGCGATCCCGTTGATCGTCAGCAGCAGGGCGCGCTCCAGGTCGGGATCCGGGTCGTCGCCCGCGGCCCGGCGCTGGGCGAGCAGCTCGACCTGCAGGTGGTGCAGCGGCTCGAGGTAGGTGTCGCGCACCGACAGCGTGCCCCGCAGCACCGGGTGCCGGGCGAGCAGCTGGTCCTCCCCGGTCACCGCGAGCAGCTCGCGGCGGGTCAGTTCGTGCTCGGCCCGGATCTGCGCGAACAGCCCCTGCTGCTCCGGCTCCACCAGGGTCGCGACGTAGTTCGACGCGATCCGCAGGTCGGTCTTCGCCAGCGTCATCTCGACGTTGCCGATCAGGTTCCGGAAGAACGCCCACTCCCGCATCTCGGCGAGCTCGTCGGCGTAGCCGGCCTCGCGGGCGGCCTTCAGACCCGAGCCCAGGCCGTACCAGCCGGGCACGACCATCCGGGTCTGCGTCCAGCCGAACACCCACGGGATCGCCCGCAGGTCGTCCAGCGTCGGCTCGCCCTGTCCCGGCCGCTTCGACGGCCGCGACCCCACGTTGAGCCGCCCCAGCTCCTCCACCGGCGTCGCCGCGGTGAAGAACAGCGGCAGGCCCGGGTCGTCGACGAGCGTCCGGTAGGTCGCGGTGGCCGCCTCGGAGACGCAGTCCATGACCTCGTCCCACCGCCTCAGGGTCTCGGCCGGCCAGCGCGACGCCTGGTGCAGCAGCGACGCGTCCAGCATCGACGCCAGCAGGATCTCCAGGTTGTCGTGCGCCAGGCTGGGCAGCGAGTACTTGTCGGAGATGACCTCGCCCTGCTCGGTGAGCTTCATCGTGGCGTCGACCGACCCGAACGGCGCCGACGCGATGGCCTCACCGGCCGGACCGCCACCGCGCCCGACCGACCCGCCGCGGCCGTGGAACAGCCGCAGCCGAACCCCGTGCTCGGCGGCCACGTCGCGCAGCTGGCGCTGCGCCCGGTGGATCTGCCACTGCGACGCGGTGATCCCTGCGCCCTTGTTGGAGTCGGAGTACCCCAGCATGATCTCCTGCAGGTCACCGCGGTTGCGGACCTGCTGCCGGTACCCCGGGTCCGACAACAGCCCCTCCAGCAGCTCCCCGGCCCGGGACAGCTCCTCCACGGTCTCGAACAGCGGCACGAGGTCGATCGAAGAACGCGGGTCGTCGCCGATCTCGACCATGTACGCCTCGCGGGCCAGCACGGCGACGGCGAGCAAGTCGTCGACGTCGCGGGCCATCGAGACGATGTAGGTCCGCACGACCTCGTCGCCGAACTCGTGCTGCAGCGCGTGCACCGTGTCGAACAGGTCCAGCACCGGCGCGGCGGCCTCGGGCACGCCGTAGTGGCGGCGGAGCAGCGGCCGCTTGCTGCGCAGCTCCGCCGAGAGCAGCTCCCGGCGCTCGTCGCGGGTCAGCTCGGCGTAGGGCTTCTCCAGCTCGCCGAGCCCGTCGAACACCGCGCCGAGCGCGTCGTGGTGCTTCTGCGAGTGCTCGCGCACGTCCATCTCGACCAGGTGCAGGCCCAGCGCGCGGGCCGAGCGGATCGCCCGGGCCAGGGTGCCGCCGGCGATCCGGGCGCCGTGGTGGCCGCGCAGCGACCGGTCGACGACCAGCAGGTCCTCCAGGTAGCCGGCCGACCCCAGGTAGTCGACGCCCGGCTCGTGCGCGGCGCCGGCCGCGATCCGCCGGCGGGTGTTCTCCAGCCGGGCCGCGACGTAGGACAGCTTGAGCCGGTACGGCTCGTGCGCGTTGAGCCGGATGTAGCGGTCGTGCACCGCGGGCAGTGCGCGGCGGTCCCGGGCCAGCGAGCCGCGCAGCTCCTCCGACACCCCCATCACCCGCGTCGACACCGACAGCTCGAAGACCAGCTTCTCCACCAGCGCGGTGTGGATCCGGATCGCCCGGTCGGCGTTCAGCTCCAGCACTTCGCGGGTCACCGCGGGGGTGACGTTGGGGTTGCCGTCGCGGTCGCCGCCGACCCACGACCCCAGTACGAGCGGACGCGCGTCGTCGGGGATCTCCAGCCCCGCCTCGGCGGCCTCCCGGGCGAACTCGCCCAGCAGGTCGGGGACGGTCCGCTCGCCGAGCCGGGCCGCGAACCAGGCGACGTTGCGGGCCTCGTCGATCACCATCGGCTTGCCGGGGCGGATGTCGTCGGTCTGCCAGAGCAGGTCGACCAGCGCGGCGAGCTCCTCGTCGGGCGCCCGGTCGTCGAGGGCGTCGACGATCCGGCGCAGGATGCCCAGCACCGACTGCCGGGTCGACTCGGTCGGGTGCGCGGTGAACACCGGGCGCAGCTCGGCCCGGGCCAGTACGTCGGCGACCTCGTCCGGGTCGGCCTCGGTGGCCAGGCGGCGCAGCACCGTCCGCAGCGGTCGCGCATCGACCGGTCGTAGTTCCCGCAGCTCACGGGACCGGTGCAGCTGCTCGGCGACGTTGGCCAGCTGGAAGTACTGGGAGAACGCCCGCGCCAGCAGTACCGCGGTGCCGGTGTCGATCCCGTCGAGCAGGGCCGCGACGACGTCCGGCCCGGCCTCGCCGCGCGCCGAGTCCCGGGCCGCCCGGCGCACCTGCTCGACCAGCTCCAGGACCTCGGGACCGGACTCGTCGGACAGCGTCCGCCCGAGCATCGTCGACAACCGCCGGATGTCGGCGCGCAGCGCCTTCTGCTCGCTCTCGCTGACGACGCCCGAGTGCGCGGTCAGCGAGTCGGGGGCGAGGGCGGTGGTCTCCGAGGGGCTCACGCAGGCTCTCCGGTTCTCCGCGCGGTGGCGCGGGTCGGGACGGGCCGCTCGCGTCGTCGGGAACGGGGTTCGGGCAGCGGCATCGTCCCCCGCCGGCGCGGGGCGGGGCCATCGCTGGCGCCGCCCGTAACCCCGGGGAAACCTGATCCGCACGAACTCGGACACATCCGCACGACATCGCACATCATCGCGGGCCACACTGGGCGCATGACCCGCTGGTTGCGTCGCACCCCCGGTGCCTCCCGTCCCCGCATCGAGTTCGGGGCCGACTACAACCCCGAGCAGTGGCCGCGCGCGGTGTGGGAGTCCGACGTCGCGCTCATGCGCGAGGCAGGCGTGACGGTCGCGACCGTGGGCGTCTTCTCCTGGGCGCTGCTCCAGCCCGCGCCGGACCGCTGGGACCTCGGGTGGCTCGACGACGTGCTGGACCTGCTGCACGCGGGCGGGATCGCCGTCGACCTCGCGACGGGCACGGCGTCACCCCCGCCGTGGCTGCATCACCGGCACCCGGAGATCCTCGCCGTCGACGCCGACGGCCGGACCCTGGCGCCGGGCGGGCGCCAGCACCACCGCCCGACCTCCCCGGTGTTCCGCCGCCACGCCCTCGCTCTGGTCGAGCGGCTCGCCCGCCGCTACGGCGACCACCCCGCGCTCGCCGCCTGGCACGTGTCCAACGAGCTGGGCTGCCACGACGTCCACGACCACTCCGACGACGCCCAGGTCGCGTTCCGGGCCTGGCTGCAGCGCCGCTACGGCGACCTCGACCGGCTCAACCACGCCTGGGGCACCGCGTTCTGGTCCCAGCACTACGGCGACTGGGACGAGATCGGCACCCCGCGCCGCACCGGCCCGGGCACCCACCCGAACCCGACCCAGCAGCTCGACTTCGCCCGCTTCTCCTCCGACGCCCTGCTCGACCACCTGCGCGCGGAGCGGGACCTGCTGCGCGCACTCACCCCGGACGTGCCCGTGACCACCAACTTCATGGTGATGGGCGAGACCAGCGGCATGGACTACGCGACCTGGGCGCCCGAGGTCGACATCGTCGCCAACGACCACTACGTGTTCCCCGGTCCGGACGCCCGCGACGAGCTGTCGTTCTCGGCCAACCTCACCGGCAACCTCGCCTGCGGGCACCCGTGGTGGCTGATGGAGCACTCGACGTCGGCGGTGAACTGGCAGCCGGTCAACCGCGCCAAGCGCCCCGGGGAGCTCGCCCGCGACGCGCTCACCCACCTCGCGCACGGCGCCGACGCGCTCTGCTTCTTCCAGTGGCGCCAGTCCGCGGCGGGCGCGGAGAAGTTCCACTCGGCGATGGTGCCGCACGCCGGTCCGGCCTCGGCGCTGTTCCGCGACGTCACCGCGCTCGGGGCGACACTGCGCGACCTGGCCCCGGTCGCCGGGGCGCGGCGGGTCCCCGCGCCGGCCGCGGTGCTGTGGGACTGGCCGTCGTGGTGGGCGGCCGAGCAGGCGTTCACCCCGACCACCGAGCTGCGCTACAAGGCCGAGGCACTCGGCTGGTACCGGGCGTTCCTCGACGCCGGGGTGCGGGCCGACGTCACGTCCGCCGACGCGGACCTGTCCGGCTACGGGCTGGTCGTCGCCCCGGTGCTGCACGTGGTCGGCCCGGACCGGGCGGCCGCGCTGACCGCCTACGTCGGGGCCGGTGGGCACCTGGTCACCACCTACTTCTCCGGCACCGTCGACGACGACGCGCACGCCGTCCTCGGTGGCTACCCGGGCGCGCTGCGCGACCTGCTGGGCATCCGGGTCGAGGAGTTCGCGCCGCTCGACCCGGGCGCCGTCGTCGAGCTCGACGACGGCTCCACCGGTGACCTGTGGAGCGAGGCCGTGCAGGTGGTGGACCCGGCCGTCGAGGTGCTCGCCCGCTGGACCGGCGGCGGTACCGACCCGGCCGCGGGGGACCTCGCCGGGCTGCCCGCGGTGACCCGCCGCCCGGTCGGGGACGGGTCGGCGACCTACGTCCCGACCCGCCTCGCCGACCGCGCCCCGCTGCTGCGACGTCTGCTGGCCGCCGCCGGGATCGCCCCCGAGCTGCCCGGCGAGCTGGTGGGCCGGGTGGAGCTGGTCCGCCGCGACGGCTTCCGGTTCGTCGTCAACCGGACCGACGCCCCCGCCGACCTGGGGCCCCTCGGCGCGGCGGAGGTGCTCGCCGGCCCGGCAGGCACCCTGCCCCCGCGCGGGGTGACCGTCCTGCGGGACTGAGCTGCGGGATCGAGCCGCACGTCTCCGCCCCCGGGAGGGCGGAAACGTGCATCTCGGCAGCGGCGGCAGGATCGGGGTGCGGACGGCCGGACGCCCCGCCGCGCGGGAGGCGCGGCGGGGCGTCGGGGTCGTACCGGGTGACGTGGGGTCAGCTCGCGTCGAGGTCCTGCTCCAGCAGCTCGGCCAGGGCCGCGACGGCGGCCTCGCCCTGCTCGTCGTCGGAGGAGGTCAGCACGACCTCCTCGCCGGACTTCACTCCCAGGCCCATCACCGACAGGATCGAGGCGGCGTCGACCGGGCCACGCTCGCCGTCGGCGGTCCCGATCCTCACCTTGACCCCCTGCTCCTTGGCGGCGGTCACGAACAGGTTGGCGGGGCGGGCGTGCAGCCCGACCGACGAACCGACCTTCACACGGCGCTCGGCCATGGTGGGTGCTCCTTCTCTCGGGTGGGTCAGCCCGCGACCGGCGCGGCGGCCGGGGCGGTGGCGGTCTGCTCGGCGGCGGCCGGAGCCGGGGTGCGGCGGGCCGACTTCAGGCCGACGACCAGGGCGGCGGAGACCAGGGTGCCCGCGATGATCGCCAGCAGGTAGGCGAACGGGTTGCCGATCAGCGGGACCACGAAGATGCCGCCGTGCGGGGCCCGCAGGGTCGCGCCGAAGGCCATCGACAGCGAACCGGCGACCGCGGAGCCCGCCATCAGCGACGGGATGACCCGCAGCGGGTCGGCCGCGGCGAACGGGATCGCGCCCTCGGTGATGAAGGAGGCGCCCAGCAGCCAGGCGGCCCGGCCGTTCTCCTGCTCGACCTTGGTGAACAGGTTCTTGCGGACGGCGGTGGCCAGGGCCAGCGCCAGCGGCGGCGTCATGCCCGCGGCCATCACCGCGGCCATGATCATCAGCGCGGTCTCCGAACCGGTGGACAGCCCGGCGACGGCGAAGGCGTAGGCGGCCTTGTTGACCGGGCCGCCCATGTCGAAGGCCATCATCAGGCCGAGCAGCGCGCCGAGCAGGATCGCGTTGGTGCCGGACAGGCCGTTGAGCCAGTTGGTCAGGCCGGTCGTGGCCGCCGCGAGCGGCGTGCCGACGACCAGGAACATGATCGCGCCGACGACCGCGGTGCCGATCAGCGGCAGCACCAGCACCGGCATGATCCCGGCCAGGGCGCGGGGCGGCTGCCACAACTTGAGGCCGTAGACGACCGCACCGGCGAGCAGACCGGCGACCAGGCCGCCGAGGAACCCCGCCTGGGTCTGGACGGCGATCATGCCGCCGACGAAGCCGGGCACCAGGGCCGGGCGGTCGGCGATGGCGTAGGCGATGAAGCCGGCCAGGACCGGGACCAGGAAGCCGAACGCCAGGCCACCGACCTGGAAGAACAGCGCGGCCCAGGACTGCAGTGCACCCGGGTCGAACGCGACCGAGGCGACGCCGTCGTCACCGAAGGAGACGACGTCGGGCGCCTCGGTGATCTGGTAGCCGCCGAGCGCGAAGCCCAGCGCGATCAGCAGACCGCCGGCGGCGACGAACGGGATGACGTAGGAGACGCCGGTCATCAGCCAGCCGCGCAGGCGCGACCCGAAGCCGGAGCCGAAGTTCTTGGTGTCCATCTCCGCGCCGTCGCGCTGGGCCGGGGCCGCCGCGGCGGCCGTGCCCTTCGGCTGGGCGGTGGCCTTGGCGACGGCCTGCTCGATCAGGCCCGGCGCGCCGCCGATGGCCTTCTTGACCGGCGAGGTCACCGTGGGCAGGTGCGCGAAGCGCTCCTTGTCCCGGACCTCGACGTCGGCGGCGAGGATGATGGCCTCGGCCTCGTCGAGCTGGGCCTGGGTGAACGGCGTCGAGCCGGCCGAGCCCTGGGTCTCGACCACGATCTCGTGGCCCGACTCCTCGGCGGCGACCTCGAGGGCCTCGGCGGCCATGTAGGTGTGCGCGATGCCCGTGGGGCACGCGGTGACGGCGAGGAGCTTCATGCTCCCACCTCCTGCTGGATGAAGGTCGCGACGGCGGCCGGGTCGGTGGCGTTGCGGAGCTCGTTCTTGAACGAGGCACGGACCAGGCGACGGGCCAGCGCGGCGAGCACCGTCATGTGGTCGGTGTTCCCGCCCTCGGGGGCGGCGATCATGAAGATGAGGTCGGCGGGGCCGTCCTCGGCGCCGAAGTCGACACCCGACGGCGCCCGGCCGAAGGCCAGGGTCGGCTCGGTGACGGCCGCGGAGCGGCAGTGCGGGATGCCGATGCCGCCCTCCAGGCCGGTCGGCATCTGGGCCTCGCGGGCCTCGATGTCGGCGAGGAACCGGTCGAGATCGGTGACCCGGCCGGCCTTCACCAGGCGCTCGGCGAGCGCGGTGACGGCGGTCTTCCGGTCGGCCGACGGCACGTCGAGGTCGACCAGATCAGCGGTGATCAGGGCAGTCATGCGGCATCTCCGGTGAGGGCGAGGGTGACGTCCGGCGTGGGGGCCAGTTCGACGTCGTCGATTCGGATGTCGGCCGGACCCGGCGTGGCGGAACCGGGCAGTCGGCAGGCGGCGGCGCCGTAGGCCACGGCCTGCCGCAGGGCGTCGGGTCCCTCCCCACCCGCGGCCAGGAACCCGGCCAGGGTGGAGTCACCGGCGCCCACCGTGCTGAGCACGGTGATCGGAGGGGTCCGGGCGTGGTACTCGCCGGACCGGTCGACCAGCAGGGCACCACCGGCACCCAGGCTGACCAGGACCGCGCCGATCCCGCGGGCACGCAGCTCGCGGGCGGCCAGCAGCACGTCGCCGAGGCTGCCCAGGGGGCGCCCGACGAGCTCGGCCAGCTCGGCGTGGTTGGGCTTCACGAGGTCGGGGGCCGCCGCGACGGCGTGGTGCAGCGGCGCGTCCGAGGTGTCGATCGCGACCTTCAGGCCGGGACGGCGGCAGCGCCGGGTCAGCTCGGCGTGGAAGTCGTCGCCGACCCCCGGGGGGAGTGACCCGCAGCTGACCAGCCAGGTGGCGCCGGCGCCGAGGGCGCAGGCGCGCTGGAACAGCGCCTCGACCTCGTCGGCGGACAGTCGCGGGCCCGGCTCGTTGATCTTGGTGGTGACGCCGTCCGGCTCGACCAGGGTGATGTTGACCCGGGTGGCCTCGGCGACGGGGACGGCGACGGTCGTGACGTCGGTCGGCTCCAGCAGCGCCGCGAGGCGCTCACCGGGGGTGGCGCCCGACGGCATCAGGGCCACCGCCCGGTGCCCGGCCGAGGCCAGCGCACGGGCGACGTTGACGCCCTTGCCGCCGGGGTCGACCCGGACGGACCCGGCGCGGTGCACCTCGCCGCGCACCAGGTGCGGCAGCGCGATCGTCCGGTCCAGGCTCGGGTTCGGGGTGACCGTCACGAACATGGGCGGGGTCGGGAGCGTGCGGGGGGTCATGCGCGTACCACCTTCGGGCCGGCGGCCTCCAACTCGGCGGCGTCCGCCGGGTCGAGGCCGGTGTCGGTGATCAGCGTGTCGACCTCGGCCAGCGTGCCGAAGCGGACGAACTGGTCGGAGCCGAACTTGCTGGCGTCGGCGAGGACGACGGTGCGGCGGGCGGCGCGCAGCATCGCCCGCTTGGTCGCCCCCTCGCCGGTGTCGGGTGTGGTGAGGCCGCGCGCCACGGAGAAGCCGTTGGTCCCGATGAAGGCGACGTCGATCGTGAGACCGGCCAGCACCTCGGTGCCCCAGTCGTCGACGGTGGCGAGCGTCGTCCCGCGGACCCGGCCGCCGAGCAGCCGCAGGTCCACGTTCGGGCGCCCGGCCAGCGAGGACGCGATCGGCAGCGAGTTGGTGACGACGGTGACGTCGCGCTCGCGGGGCAGGGTGCTCGCGAGCCGGGAGGTCGTGGTCCCGGCGTCGAGCAGGACGGTCGCGGCGGTGCCCAGCTCGGCGAGGGCGGCCTTGGCGATCCGCTCCTTCTCCGCGCCGAACTGGCTGTCGCGCTGGCCGACCCCGGGCTCGAAGTTCAGCAGGTCCGACGGGATCGCCCCGCCGTGCACCCGCCGGACGAGGGCCTGGCGCTCCAGTGCCCCGAGGTCCCGGCGGATGGTCTCGGGGGTGACATCGAGCTCCTCGGCGACAGCGGCCACGTCGACCCGGCCCCGGTCCCGGGTCCGGTCGAGCAGCCACTGCTGACGCTCCGCTGCGTACATCTTTGTTCGCTCCCGCTTCGATGCTTGCTTGTGTCTGAGTATGTGGGTTTTACTGTGTTTGTCAACGGGTCACGTCGAAGTAACCGCGGGAGCCACTCATGCCGAGCACGATCGCCCTCACCGGAATCCCCGCCAGCCCCGGCCGCGCCGGCGGCCGCGTCGTCCGCGTCGCCGAGCCGCCGGGCGAGCCGGCCGCCGGCCCCGCCCCGGCCGACGCCGCCGCCGAGGCCGCGCGGATCGCGCCGGCCGTGGAGCTGGTGTCGCAGCGCCTGACCGCGCGCGCCGCGACCGTCACCGGCGACGCCCGCGAGGTGCTGGAGGCGACCGTGACGATGGTCGGCGACCCGGCGCTGCTGGAGAGCGCGCAGGCGCTGGTCACCGAGCAGGGGCGGCCCGCCGCGCGCGCGGTGTGGGAGGCCGCGAACTCCTTCGCCGAGATGCTGTCGTCGATGGGCGGCTACATGGCCGAGCGCGCCCGCGACATCCACGACGTGCGCGACCGGATCGTCGCGGAGCTGCTGGGGCTGCCCGCGCCGGGCGTCGCCGACCTGGACGCGCCCGCCGTGCTCGTCGCGACCGACCTGGCCCCGGCCGACACCGCCGGGCTGAAGCCGGGCGTCGCGCTCGCCCTGGTCACCGAGCAGGGCGGCCCGACCAGCCACACCGCGATCCTCGCGCGTTCGCTGGGGATCCCCGCGGTCGTCGGCTGCGCGGGTGCGACCCGGATCGCCGAGGGCGCCGCGCTGACCGTCGACGGCGGCACCGGTGAGGTCGTCGAGGTCGCCACCCTCGACGAGGCCACCGCGTTCGCCGCCGCCGCCTCGGTCACCGCCGAGTGGGACGGCGTCGGCCGCACCGCCGACGGCCGTGTCGTGCCGGTCCTGGCCAATGTCGGCGACGGCCCCGGCGCGGCGAAGGCCGCGGAGGCCCGGGCCGAGGGGGTCGGCCTGTTCCGCACCGAGCTCGCGTTCCTCTCCGCGGCCGAGGAGCCGACCGAGGCCGCCCAGCGCGAGGTCTACACCGCGGTGCTGTCCGCGTTCGCCGGCAAGCCGGTCACCGCCCGCACCCTCGACGCCGGCGCGGACAAGCCGCTGCCGTTCCTGTCGCTCGACGGCGAGCCCAACCCGGCGCTGGGCGTGCGCGGCCTGCGGATCGCCCGCGTCCCCGGCAACGGCGACGGCGTGCTGGAGCGCCAGCTCGCCGCGCTCGCCGCCGCGGCGAAGGAGACCGGCGTCGCGCTCAAGGTGATGGCGCCGATGGTCGCCACCGCCGAGGAGGCGCGCTGGTTCGTGCAGCGCTGCCGGGCGCACGGCATCTCCCAGGCCGGCGTGATGATCGAGATCCCGGCCGCGGTGCTCACCGCCGACGAGATCATGGCCGAGGTCGACTTCGTCTCGGTCGGCACCAACGACCTGGCCCAGTACCTGTTCGCCGCGGACCGCCAGTCCGGGCCGGTGGCCGCGCTCAACGACCCGTGGCAGCCGGCGCTGCTGCGGCTGATCGGGCTGCTCGGCGAGGCGTCGGCGCGCACCGGCACCCCGGTCGGGGTGTGCGGTGAGGCCGCGGCCGACCCGGGGCTCGCCGCGGTGCTGGTGGGGCTCGGCGTCGCGAGCCTGTCGATGGGCTCGGGTGCGCTCGCCGCGGTCGGGGCGAACCTGGCCGGGCTGACGGTGGAGCAGTGCCGGGAGCGGGCCCGCGCGGCCTGCGCCGCGGCCGACCCGATCGCGGCCCGCCGGGCCGTCGCCGCCCTCGACGGCTGATCGCCGTTCGTCGCGTTCGTCCTCCCGCTCGGCTGCGCGGTGGGCGGACCGGCGGTCGTCACACCGCTGGTCGCAGTGACCTGTGGCCCCACCGGACGTACCCGGCCACCGGTTGCCCTCGGCGACCCGCGGTTGTTGGGTCGACACACGGCGTGATCCTGTGTCGCGAACCGGGCGCCGTCCGACGACCGGAGGTCACCCATGTCCGAGGGACCGCTTGCCCACGCCGTCCGGGTGGCCTCGGAGCAGGCCTACGTCGACGGGCTGTCCGAGGGCCGCCGCGAGGCCTGGGAGCGGGCCTCGGGCGCGCGCCCGGAGCCGGCGTCGAAGCGGCTGCTCGTGCACCTGTCGCACTCCATCGAGCGCGCGGTGATGTCCGGGCCGCGGGAGGACCCGACGGTCGTCGTCGCGCTGTTCCAGCAGCTGCGCTTCTTCGACCGCGAGCGCGAGGTCTACGCGCGGATGGCCCAGGCCGGGATGCACGTCGTCGTCGCGTTCGCCGACGGCGGGGTGCACGACGTGCCGGACGGGGTCCACCTCGTGGTGCTGGACCCGGACGAGCCGCTGGCGTCGGAGTGGAGCGTGGTCGCGCTCGGGTCCGGGGCGGGTGCGTTCCTGGTCGCGACCGACAAGTACGCCCGCGACCCGCGGGAGCAGGGCGAGGCCGGGCGGGTGTTCCTCGGCCGCTGGGGCTACGCCCGCGCCCAGGCCGGGACCGAGCTCGCGCGGCTGCGGTTCGCGCTGGGGGATCGGCTGCCGGCCTCGGTGCGGCGCACGGTCGACGAGCTGCTCGGCTCCTCGATGCCGACCGGCGGCGACCCGGCGGCCTCGGCGGGCACCACCGGCGAGGCCTGGGCGACGACCTCGCTCAACCACATGATCGACCGGCTGCTGTCGGCCCGGGCCGGCACCCGTGAGCTGCGGTCCCAGCTGGCCGACGCCCAGCGTGCCGCGGCCGCCCGTGCCGCCGCCGCGGTCGACCCGGCGAGCGGTCTGCCCACCGCCGAGGCCCTGGACCGCTTCGCCGGTCCGGCGGGGCCGGAGACGCTGCCCGTCGGCGTCGCGCTGTTCGACCTGCCCGGCCTCGACGGCTCCGTCGTGCACGACGACGACCGCGCCGCCTGGTTCGCCGCCCACCAGGTCGCGGCGGCGATGACCCAGCCGCTCGGCCCGGTCGACGCGGCCCTGCGGCTGTCCGAGCGCGAGTTCGCGCTGGTCGTGCCGGGTGCCTCGGACCGGCATCTGGCCGGGCTCTGCGACCGGGTCGGCGAGCGCCTGGCGCTGGCCTCACAGGGCTGGCCGGGCATCGCGCTGGCCGGGCGGGTCGCGTTCGCGGTCACGAGGACCCGGCCGCTGCCGCTGGCGGACCTGCGCGCGGCGCTGGCCCACCTGCCCGAGGAGCCGGGTGACGCCGGCCCGGTCGACGCCGGCCGGAACCCGGCCGGGGACCGCATCGTCGTCGCCGCGACCGGGCGGGAGGGCGTCGGGCCGCGGCCGTCCCCGGAGCCGTCGGCCGCGGCCCGGCACCGCGGTCCCGACGACGTCGCACCGCGCCCGCGCCCGGCCGCGAACGGCGGCGGGATCGGCGACCCGGTCGCGCCCCCGCCCGACGCGCACGCCCCGCCGCCGCGACCCGCGCCGGCCCCGCCGCCGTCGCGGCCCCGGCCCTACCTCGACGCGTCCTCGACCGGCCCGCAGCCGGTCACCGGTGAGGCGGCCGCCGACCCGCGGGCCGCGGCGCAGGAGGCGCTGCGCCGCCTGGTCCAGGGCGACCGGGGTGCCGACTACGACGTGTTCGCCGACCGGCACCGCGACAACGGCGGTCACCCCGGCTGACCGGCGCGTTCGCCCTGGGCGGAGCTGCCCTGGGCAGAACCGGGCGCGGACCGGGCCGTCCCCCGGCCACGGTGGGGTCATGAGCGACTCACCGCGCACCCCGCGCTTCGACGACCGCGCCCGCCGCGACCTCTACGACCAGCGCGTCGTGGTGCTCGACGGCCCCCTCGACGACGATAACGGCACCCTGCTCGCCACCCAGGTCGTGGCACTGGCCGCCCGTGACCCGGACGCCGACATCGCCTTCTGGATCCACTCGCCCGGTGGGTCGGTGCCGGCGATGCTGGCGCTGCGGGACCTGTTCCGGCTGGTGCCCTGCGACGTCTCGACGCTCGTGCTCGGCATCGCCTACAGCGCCGGGCAGTTCCTGCTCTCGGCGGGCACCCCGGGCAAGCGCCGCGCGCTGCCGCACTCGCGGGTGCTGATGCACCAGGGCTCGTCGGGGATCGGTGGGACGGCCGTCGACATCGAGCTGCAGGCCGACGACCTGCGCCACACCCGCGACACCGTGCTCGGCCTCATCGCCCGGGACACCGGGCAGCCGGTGGACCGGATCTTCACCGACTCGCTGCACGACCGCTGGTACTCCGCGGCTGAGGCGCTCGACTACGGCTTCGTCGACGCCGTCGTCGACCGGTTCGACCAGGTGGTGCCGCGCCGCGGTGCCGTCCCGACCGGCTTCGGCGTGGGGCGGTGACGGCGGTGAGCACCTACACGATCCCGAACGTCATCGCCCGCACCCCGGGCGGCGAGCGGGTCCTCGACGTCTACTCCCACCTGCTCACCGAGCGGGTCGTCTACCTGGGCACCGAGATCGACGCGGGTGTGGCGAACGCGTTGATCGCCCAGCTGCTGTTCCTGGAGGCCGACGACCCCGACCGGGAGGTGCAGCTCTACGTCAACTGCGGGGGCGGCGACCCCAGCGCGATGCTCGGCATCTACGACACGCTGCGCCACGTCCGCTGCCCGGTCGCGACGACGTGTGTCGGCCAGGCCGTCTCGGTGGGTGCGGTGCTGCTCGCCGCCGGGACCGAGGGCCGTCGCGGCGCGCTGCCGCACGCCCGGGTCGTGCTGCACCAGCCGGCGGCGCAGGGCCGCGGGTCCATCCCGGACCTGATCCTGCAGGCCGACGAGCTGGTCCGGATCCGCGCCGACATCGAGGAGATCCTGGCCCGGCACACCGGGCAGACCGTCGAGCGGCTGCGCGCCGACACCGACCACGACCGCGTGTTCACCGCGTCCGCGGCCCGGGACTACGGCCTGCTCGACACCGTGCTCGAACCGCAGCCGCCGCGCACCCGCGAGCGTCGCTGAGCGGCGCCGGGTCAGGCCGCCAGCGCGTAGGCGCACTGCGGCCCGCGCACCCGCGGCGCCGTCGCGAGACCGTCGGCGACGCCACGGGTCAGCGCGGCCAGGTCGGTCCCGAGCGCCCCGGCGACGGCGGCGATCATCTCGCTGGAGGGCTCCTTGCGGCCCCGCTCCACCTCCGAGAGGTACTGCGGGGACACCCCGGCGCGCCCGGCCGTCGCGTGCAGGGTCTCACCGCGGGCGTGCCGCCGTCGTCGCAGCTCACGGCCGAGTGCGTGCCGCCAGAGGGGTTCGCTCATGGGGGCACGGTAGGGCCCGGCGGGGGCCGCGGTCCCCGGGTTCCGCCCACAGCGGAACCCGGGGCGGGCGCTCAGGCCTTCAGGAAGTCGAGCAGCGCGGCGTTGAACTCGTCCGGGTGGGTGGCGTTGAGGCCGTGCGGGCCACCCTCGATCAGCACGAGCTGAGCGCCCTCGATCGCCTCGTGCGAGCGCTTGCCGGAGACCTCGAAGGGGACGATGGCGTCGGCGTCGCCGTGGACGACCAGGGTCGGGACGCCGGCGTCGGAGACCTTCTGCACGTCGTCGCGGAAGTCGGTGCGTCCGAACGCGGTGATGCAGTCCAGGGTGCCCTTCGGCGACGCGAACTCGGCGATCGCGCGGTGGTAGGCACGGTTCGGCTCGCTGATCAGGTCGGTCCGGTCGCCCGCGGCGAAGAAGTTCGACGTGAACTCCTCCAGGAAGGCGATCCGGTCACCGGTGACGCCGCCCTGGAACTGCTCGATGGTGGCGTCGTCGAGACCGCCGTCGGGGTTGTCGTCGGACCGGTAGAGGTACGGCGGCACGGCGGCGGCCAGCACGGCGCGGGCGACCCGGTCGGTGCCGTGCTTCGCGATGTAGCGGACGACCTCGCCGCCGCCCATCGAGAACCCGACGAGGGTGGCCTCGCGCAGGTCGAGGTGCACGAGCAGGGCGTGCAGGTCGTCCGCGAAGGTGTCGTAGTCGTAGCCGTCCCAGGGCTGGGAGGACTGACCGAAGCCGCGACGGTCGTAGGTCACGACCCGGTGGCCGGCGTCGACCAGCGCGGGGACCTGCTTCTCCCAGGACCTCCCCGACAGCGGCCAGCCGTGGATCAGCACGACGGGGGCGCCGGAGCCCTGGTCGGTGTAGTGCAGCTCGACCGGGCTGCCGTTCTCGGTACCGATGCTGAGCTGGGGCATGGGGGTGCACTCCTCCGGGAAGATCGGTTGTGTCCTCCCGATCCGCGTACCCGCCCCGCCGCGGACCTACCCGTCGACGACCGTGCCCTGCCCGAGCATCCGCTCCAGCACGGCGCGGACGGTCGCGTCCTCCACGGTGTAGTACACGTAGGTCCCCTCGCGCCGGTTCTCGACCAGGCCCGACAGCCGCAGCTTCGACAGGTGCTGGCTCACCGCGGTGGGGGCGGCGCCGACCAGGTCGGCGAGGCACGCCACCGAGGACTCGCCCTGCAGCAGCGCCCAGAGGATCTTGACCCGGGTCGGGTCGGAGAGCATGCGCATCGCGTCCGCCACCCGGCGGACCTCGTCCTCGGGCGGCATCGCGAAGCCGTGGATGGACTCGTGCACGACGCCGAGGATACCTGCGTGACTGCGCGGATGGTCCACCGTCTCAGCATGTGGATGGCTGACTGCGTATCTTCGTGAATGCGCAGGTACGGTTCCACGCATGCGATCCGCTCTGACCCTCCCCGAGGTCCGCTGGGCCGGGGCCTCCCTGCTGGCCTTCCTGGCGGCGCTCGGGGCCGACCTGCTCGGCGCGCCGTCCGCGATGGTCGTCGGCCTGTACCTGGCCTGCTACGTCCTCGGCGGCTGGGAGCCCGCGCTCGAGGGCCTGCGTGCGCTCGGGGAGAAGCGGCTCGACGTCGACCTGCTGATGATCGTCGCCGCGGTGGCCGCGGCCGCGATCGGGCAGTGGTTCGACGGCGGCCTGCTCATCGTCATCTTCGCGACCTCCGGGGCGTTGGAATCGGTCATGACCGCCCGCACCCGGGCCAGCATCGACGCCCTGCTGGACCTCGCCCCGGAGACCGCCACCGTCGTCGACGAGGACGGCACCGAGCGTGTCGTCCCCGCCGCCGGGCTCGTCGCGGGACAGGCGGTGCTGGTGCGTCCGGGCGAGCGGGTCCCCGGTGACGGCACCGTGCTCGGCGGGGTCTCGGAGGTCGACACCTCCGCGCTGACCGGTGAGCCGGTCCCGGCCCGTACCGGGCCGGGCGACCCGGTCCTCGCGGGCACCGTCAACGGCACCGGGGTGCTGCGGGTCCGGGTCTCGCGCGACGCCGCGGACACCGTCGTCGCGGGGGTCGCCGCGCAGGTCGAGCGGGCCGCCGAGACCAAGGCGGGCCGCCAGCTGTTCATCGAGCGCGTCGAGCAGCGCTACTCGGTGCTGGTCGTCGCGGGGACGGTGCTGCTGCTCGCGGTACCGCTGCTGCTCGGTGCCCCGTTCACCGAGATGCTGCTGCGCGCGATCGTCTTCATGATCGTGGCCTCGCCGTGCGCGATCGTGCTCGCGACGATGCCGCCGCTGCTCGCCGCGGTCGCGGTGTCCGGCCGGCGCGGGACGCTGGTCAAGGACGTCACCGTGCTGGAGGCGCTCGCCGAGGTCGACACCGTGGTGCTCGACAAGACCGGCACGCTGACCTCCGGCCGGCCGCAGGTGGTGTCGGTGACCCCGCTCGGGTCCCGTCGCGCCGACGAGCTGCTCGCCCTGGCCGGGGCCGCCGAGGCCGGCAGCGAGCACGTACTGGGCCGGGCGGTGCGCGCGCACGCCCTGGAGCGCGGCCTGCACCTGCCCCAGGCCGAGGGGTTCACCGCGGTCCCGGGCGAGGGTGTGCGGGCGGTCGTCGGCGGGCGGACCGTCGCCGTCGGGCGCCCGGAGCTCGCCGGTGACGTGGAGGTCCCCGGGGTCGCCGCGCTGCAGGAGGTGGGGCGGACCGCCGTCGTCGTGCTGGTGGACGGCGAGCCCGCCGGGGTGGTCGGGCTGTCCGACGAGCCGCGTCCGGGTGCCGCGACCGCGCTGGCCGCGCTGCGCCGCGAGGTCGGCGGCGACCCGCAGGTCCTCACCGGCGACGCCGAGCGCCCGGCCCGGGTGCTCGCCGACCGGCTCGGCCTGACCCGGGTGCGGGCCGGGCTGCTGCCCGACGGCAAGGTCGAGGTCGTCCGCGCCGAGCAGGCCCGGGGCCGCCGGGTGCTCGCCGCGGGCGACGGCATCAACGACGCGCCGCTGCTCGCGTCGGCCGACGTCGGCCTCGTGGTCTCCGAGGGGGCGGGGGCGCTGTCCCTGGAGGCCGCCGACGGCGTGCTCACCCGTGACCCGCTCGGCTCGCTGGCCCCCCTGGTCGTGCTGGCCCGGCGGGCTCGGCGGATCGCGCGGGCGAACCTGGCCTTCGCCGCCACGGTGATCGTGGTCCTGGTCGGGTGGGACCTGATCGGGACGTTGCCGCTGGTCGTCGGCGTCGCCGGGCACGAGCTGTCCACGGTGCTGGTGTGCCTGAACGGGCTGCGGCTGCTCGTCGTCGCGCGCCGGGAGGACCGGCGGGCCCGGGCCGCCGTCGCGCCGGTCGCCGTGGATCCCGAACGGGAGCGCGTCGGGGCCTGACGGGTGCTCCGGCCGGTGCTGCTCAGGCCGGGGCGACCGCCAGCGCGGCCAGCGCCATCCGGCGCAGCACCGCGGCCCGGGCGTCCGCCCCGCGCGGGGACGGCTGCTCGGCCCGTGGTGCGTACGGCGTGGAGTTGAGCAGGCCGAACACCCCGTGGGCGACGGTGCGGGCCTCGGCCGGGGCGACGTCGGGGTGCGCCCGGCGCAGCGTGTCCACCCACAGCTCGACGTAGGTGCGCTGCAGCCGCCGCACGGTGCGGCGCGGCTCCTCGGGCAGGTTCGCCAGGTCCCGGTCCTGCACGACGATCAGCTCCGGCTCGCGGGTCGCGAACGCGACGTGGAAGTCGACGAGGTCGGCCAGCGCGGCACGGGGGTCGTCGTGGTGGACGCGGGCGCGGCCGCCGTCGAGCAGGCGCTCGGAGATGTCGATGAGCAGCTCGGCGAGCAGCGCCTCCTTGCCGGGGAAGTGCCGGTAGAGGGCGGGGCCGCTGACGCCGACCGCGGCGCCCAGGTCGGCGATGCTCACCCCGTGGAAGCCGTGCCGGGCGAACAGCCGGGCCGCCTCGGTGAGGATCTGCTCGCGCCGCGACGGGGCCTCCGTGCGCGCGCCCGCGCCGTCCGCGGGGGAGGGGCCTGCTGCGACCATCGGACGATCGTAGCGTCGTCGGTTAACGGTTGTTAACGCGCCGTGCGGTCCGTCTCAGGCTCCGCACAGGTCGGCGGCGATACCCTCGTGGGCGTGATGAGGACCCTGCGCCGGATGCGCGAGCGTCTCGGCGTGCGCGCCGCGTCCGCCCTCGCGGCGGCGACGGCGGTCGCGATGGTGCTCGTCGTCGCCGGTGTGTCGCTGGTGCTGGTCCTCGAGAGCCAGCTGAAGCGCAACACCGAGGAGGCGCTCCTGGCCAACGCCCAGCAGGTGGCCGAGCGCATCCAGGCCAACTTCGCCGACTACCGCCCCGGCGACCCGGCCAAGGAGAACGCGGTGGTGACCACCGCCCGCCGCACCGACCTGGTGCAGGTCGTCACGGCCTGGAGCGACCGGACCGGAGCACCGGACGACCGGGTCGGGTCGAACGGTGAGGGCCGCAACATCGAGGTGTTCGCCTCGTCGGAGCCGCTGGACGGGCAGCCGAAGCTGGTGGACTGGGTCCTCGCCCCGCACGAGACGCGCTCCCAGATGGACGTGCCGGTCACCTTCCACGACGCGGGCGGCCCGGAGCCGGAGCCCGGCCCGCTCGAGACCGAGAACATGATGGTCGTCGGGCTCGGCGTGCGGGCCTTCGACCGGCCGATCACGATCTACTCCGCCCAGCCGACGGACCAGATGCACAGCGCCGTCGACCTCGTCACCTGGCTCGTCGCGGGCGGGGTCCCGCTGCTGGTGCTGGTCGCGGGCGGCTTCACCTACCTGTTCGCCGGCCGCGCGCTGCGCCCGGTGGAGGACATGCGGTCCCGGGTGGCCGGGATGGGCGACAAGGACCTCTCCCAGCGCGTCGACGAGCCGGTCGCCCGCGACGAGGTCGGCCGTCTCGCTCGCACCATGAACCAGATGCTCGGGCGGATCGAGTCCTCCCAGGCGACCCAGCGCCGCTTCGTCGCCGACGCCAGCCACGAGCTGCGCAGCCCGCTCGCGACCGTGTCGACCGGTCTGGAGCTGCTCGGCGCGGGCATGCCGGAGGCGTCCGCGGACCGGGCCACCGTCGACGTCCTGCGCGGGGAGGCCTCCCGGCTGACCGGGCTGGTCGAGAACCTGCTGTTCCTCGCCCGTGCCGACGAGCGCGGCATCGCGCCGCGCCGCGAGGAGGTCGACCTCGACGAGATCGCCGACGCCGAGCGGGAGCGGCCGTCGGCCGAGACCGCCGTCGCGGTCCGGGTGACCAGTGAGCCCGTCCGGGTGGTCGGCGACCGCGGCCAGCTCGTCCGGGTGCTGCGCAACCTGGTCGACAACGCCAAGCGGCACGCGGCGTCGACGGTCGCGGTGTCGGTCCGGGCCGAGGGCGACCTCGCGGTGATCGAGGTCGACGACGACGGCAACGGCGTCCCCGAGGCCGACCGCGCCCGGGTCTTCGAGCGCTTCGTGCGGCTCGACGAGGCCCGTTCCCGCGGCGACGGCGGCTCCGGGCTCGGCCTGGCGATCGTCGCCGAGCTGGTCGCGGCGCACGGCGGGACCGTGGAGGCGACCTCGTCGCCCGCGCTGGGCGGGGCCCGGTTCCGGGTCACCGTGCCCGCCGTGACGGCGCCGCTGCCCGAGGAGGAGACCTCCGGACCGGCCGACGCCGACCACGCCGGGGCCGGGCTCGACGGCGAGCCGGCCGCGGAGCTGTGCGACGACCGGCCCTCCGGCCCGATCCCGCGGGTGACCACGCGGTCGCCGTGGGCACGGGCCGAGGAGCCCGCCGACTTCGGCCCGGACGCATGGCTGGGGCAGGGCGGCGCCGACCACGGGACACCGGAGCACGTCACGGCGCAGAACGGCACGGCGCAGAACGGCACGGCGCAGAACGGCACGGCGCAGAACGGCACGGCGCAGAACGGCACGGCGCAGAACGGCACGGCGCAGAACGGCACGGCGCAGAACGGCACGGCGCAGAACGGCACGGCGCAGAACGGCACGGCGCAGAACGGCACGGCGCAGAACGGCACGGCGCAGAACGGCACGGCGCAGAACGGCACGGCGCAGAACGGCACGGCGCAGAACGGCACGGCGCAGAACGGCACGGCGCAGAACGGCACGGCGCAGAACGGCACGGCGCCGGTCCGCCCGGTCATGGGCTCCGCGGTCGCTCCCGAGGCCCCGGCCCGCCCGGTGCCCGCGGGCCCCGTGGGGGCGGGCGCGTCGGCGCGCGGGACCGCCGCTCCGGATGGCATGATGCGCACGCCCGGTGACCCGGCCGTCACCCACGGCGCGGGCACGGACGGTCGGACCCCGGACAGCGGTCCGGTGACGACCCCGCCCGACCCGGAGGACCACGTGTCCGCACCACCCGCCCACAGTCGCCTCGACCCGCCGACCGGCCCGCTGCCGATCCGGCCGAACACCGTCGGCAGCCCGTGCGACGAGAACGCCACCCGGCCGTTGCCGGTCGTCACGCCGCGTGGGCAGCGGGGACGTGGCGGCACCGCGGTCGCCGGCCGGGAGACGTCCCGCGACACCCGGGACACCGGGCGCGAGCCCGCCCGGGCCGAGCGGGAGCCGGTCGGGGCGCCGTCGCCGCGGCGGCCGTTCGACCGTCGTCGCTGAGCGGGTCCCCGCAGGTCAGCGGGGCGGCGCGGGCGCGGGCTCGGACATCCGGTAGCCGACGCCGCGCAGCGTCTCGATGCTGTGCGTCCCGAACGGCGCGTCGATCTTGCGGCGCAGGTAGCCGACGTAGACCTCGACGACGTTGACCTCGCCGTCGTAGTGGGCGTCCCAGACCGAGCGCAGGATGTCGGTCTTGGTCACGACCTGCCCGGTGTTCTGCATCAGGTGCTCGAGCACGCCGAACTCGCGCGGGGTCAGCGGGATCTCGGTCTCGCCGCGGTGCACCCGGTGCGTGCCCGGGTCGAGGCTGAGGTCCCCGACCCGCAGCACGGTCGGTGCGGCCTCCCCGGCCCGGCGCAGCAGCGCACGCAGCCGCGCCTGCAACACGACGAACGAGAACGGCTTGGTCAGGTAGTCGTCCGCGCCGAGGTCGAAGGCGTCGGCCTCGTCGTACTCGCCGTCCTTGGCGGTCAGCATGAGCACCGGCGTCCACACGCCGCGGTCGCGCAGGTGCTGCAGGATCCGGTAGCCCGACAGGCCCGGCAGCATGATGTCGAGGATGACCACGTCGTGCCGGCCGGTCAGCGCGAGCTGTAGCCCGGTGGGTCCGTCGTGTGCGATCTCCACCTCGTGCCCCTCCCCGGCGAGGCCGCGGCGGACCAGCTCGGCGAGCGGCTTCTCGTCCTCGACCAGTAGCAGGCGCACGCACCCCAGCGTAGTCCGCGGGATGCCCGCTCTGGACGCCACGTGTTAACAACCGCTAACCTGTTAACGGTCATTAACAGGCAGCGTTACCCGGGAGGTCCGATGACGGCACCGCAGGCCCCACCCGCGCCGGCCCCGGAGGCCCCGCGGCTCGGCACGGCGGTGGATCCGGCCGACCCGCGCGCCGCGGAGAACGACGCCGCTCACCGCGCCCTGGTCGCCGACCTGCGCGACCGGCTGGAGCGGACCCGGCTCGGCGGGCCGGAGCGTTCGCGGGCCCGGCACGTCGAGCGCGGGAAGCTGCTGCCGCGCGACCGGGTGGATGCGCTGGTGGACCCGTCGTCGCCGTTCCTGGAGCTGTCCCCGCTGGCCGCGAACGGCATGTACGACGACCAGGCCCCCGGCGCCGGGATGATCACCGGGGTCGGGCGGGTCGCCGGCCGGGAGGTCGTGGTCGTGGCCAACGACGCGACCGTCAAGGGCGGCACCTACTACCCGATGACGGTCAAGAAGCACCTGCGCGCGCAGGAGGTGGCGCTGCACAACCGGCTGCCGTGCGTGTACCTGGTGGACTCCGGGGGTGCGTACCTGCCCGAGCAGGACGACGTGTTCCCCGACCGCGAGCACTTCGGCCGGATCTTCTACAACCAGGCGCAGATGTCCGGGCAGGGCATCCCGCAGATCGCCGCCGTCCTCGGCTCCTGCACCGCGGGTGGCGCCTACGTCCCCGCGATGAGCGACGAGGCCGTCATCGTCCGCAACCAGGGCACGATCTTCCTGGGCGGCCCGCCGCTGGTGAAGGCCGCGACCGGCGAGGTCGTCACCGCCGAGGAGCTAGGCGGCGGGGACCTGCACGCGAAGGTCTCCGGAGTCACCGACCACCTCGCCGTCGACGACGCCGATGCGCTCGCCCGGGTCCGCGCGATCGTCGCGACGCTCGGCCCGCGTGCCCCGCGGCCGTGGGAGGTGCGCCCCACCGAGGAGCCCGCCGTCGACCCCGCCGGGCTCTACGCCGCGGTGCCCACCGACACCCGCACCCCCTACGACGTGCGTGAGGTCATCGCCCGCGTCGTCGACGGCTCGCGGTTCGCCGAGTTCAAGTCCGAGTACGGCACCACCCTGGTCACCGGGTTCGCCCGGATCCACGGCCACCCCGTCGGGATCGTCGCCAACAACGGGATCCTGTTCTCCGAGTCCGCGACCAAGGGCGCGCACTTCGTCGAGCTGTGCGACCAGCGCGGCATCCCGCTGGTGTTCCTGCAGAACATCTCCGGGTTCATGGTGGGCCGCGAGTACGAGGCGGGCGGCATCGCCCGCAACGGCGCGAAGATGGTCACCGCCGTCGCCTCCACCCGGGTGCCGAAGCTGACCGTCGTCATCGGCGGGTCCTTCGGCGCCGGCAACTACGCGATGTGCGGGCGGGCGTACTCGCCGCGGTTCCTGTTCATGTGGCCCAATGCCCGCATCTCGGTCATGGGCGGCGAGCAGGCCGCCACCGTGCTCGGCACCGTCGGCAACGCCGACCCGGACGCGATCCGCGCCCAGTACGAGGAGCAGGGACACCCCCTCTACTCCACCGCCCGGCTGTGGGACGACGGCGTCATCGACCCCGCCGACACCCGCACCGTCCTCGGGCTGTCCCTGTCCGTCGCCGCCAACGCGCCCCTGGCCGACCCGGCCTTCGGCGTCTTCCGGATGTGAGGGCCCCCATGGGATCGGCACTGTTCGACACCGTCCTGGTCGCGAACCGCGGCGAGATCGCGGTCCGCGTCATCCGCACCCTGCGCTCGCTGGGCGTCCGGTCGGTCGCCGTGTACTCCGACGCCGACGCCGCGGCCCCGCACGTCCGCGCCGCCGACGAGGCCGTCCGGATCGGCCCGGCCGCCGCCGGCGAGTCCTACCTGTCGGTGGAGAACGTGATCGCCGCCGCCCGGGCGACCGGTGCGCAGGCGATCCACCCCGGCTACGGCTTCCTGTCCGAGAACACCGCGTTCGCCGCCGCCTGCGAACAGGCGGGGATCGCCTTCGTCGGGCCGCCGTCGTCGGCGATCGAGGCGATGGGCGACAAGATCCGCGCCAAGCAGACCGTCGCCAAGGCCGGGGTCCCGGTCGTGCCCGGCTCCGACGGCTCCGGCCTCACCGACGACGACCTGGCCTCCGTCGTCGCCGACATCGGCTACCCGGTGCTGCTCAAGCCGTCCGCGGGCGGCGGGGGCAAGGGCATGCGCGAGGTGCACTCCCCGGAGCAGCTGGCCGACGCGATCGCCGGTGCGCGCCGCGAGGCCCGCGGCTCCTTCGGCGACGACACCCTGCTCGTCGAGCGGCTGGTCACCACGCCGCGGCACATCGAGATCCAGGTGATGGCCGACGCGCACGGCGCCGTCGTGCACCTCGGCGAGCGCGAGTGCTCGCTGCAGCGCCGCCACCAGAAGATCATCGAGGAGGCGCCGTCGGCTCTGCTCACCCCCGCGCAGCGCGACGAGATGGGCCGCGCCGCCTGCGAGGCCGCCCGCAGCGTCGGTTACACCGGCGCCGGGACCGTCGAGTTCATCGTGAGCTCGGACCGTCCCGACGAGTTCTTCTTCCTCGAGATGAACACCCGCCTGCAGGTCGAGCACCCGGTCACCGAGGAGGTCACCGGCCTGGACCTGGTCGAGCTGCAGCTGCGCGTCGCCGCGGGGGAGCCGCTGCCGATCACCCAGGACGACGTGGTGCTCACCGGGCACGCGATGGAGGCCCGGGTGTACGCCGAGGCCACCGCGGTGTCCGGCGACGCGCTCACCTTCCTCCCCTCCGGCGGGCCGGTGCTGGACTGGACGCCGCCGCCCGGGGTGCGGGTCGACGCCGGGATCGAGACCGGCACCGTCGTCGGGTCCGACTACGACCCGATGCTGGCCAAGGTCATCGCCCACGGCGCGACCCGCGACGAGGCGCTGCGCCGGCTCGACGCCGCGCTGCGCGACACGGTGCTGCTCGGGCTCGACTCCAACATCGGGTTCCTCCGGGCCCTGCTCGCCGACGACGACGTCCGCGCCGGTGACCTCGACACCGGGCTGATCGCCCGGCGCGGTGCCGCGCTCGTCGACGACGCGGTGCCCGCCGACGTCCTCGGTGCGGTCGCGGGTCTCGGGCTGCTGCGCCGGGAGCCGGCCGGGCCCGTGGTGGACCCCTTCGACGTCCCCGGTGGCTGGCGGGTCGGGGAGCCCGCCTGGACGGTGAGCCGCCTGGTCACCGGTGGCGCCGACGGCGCCGTGGAGGTTCGGGCCCGCGGCCGGGCGGCCGGGTTCGACCTGGCGCTGCCCGGCAGTGGGGACCCGGGCAGCGTGCCCGCGTCCGTCGCACCCGAGGCGGCGGCCGTGCGGTGCCGCACCGTCGCCGTCGCACCGGGGGTCGTGGAGCACACCCAGGACGGCCGCACCCGCCGGTTCGCCGTCGCCGAGGGTGCCGACGGGGTCGTCTGGATCGGCCGTGACGGGCAGGCCTGGGGCGTGCGCGAGCAGGCGCCGACGGAGGCCGCCGCGGCCGCAGGCGGTGCGGGCGGGCCGATCGTCTCGCCGATGCCGGGGACGGTGACGGTCGTCGAGGTCGCCGACGGGGACGCCGTCGTCGCAGGTCAGAAGCTGGTCGTCGTCGAGGCCATGAAGATGGAACACGTGCTCACCGCCCCCGTCGACGGGACGGTGCGCGAGCTGAGGGCCCGGACCGGAGCCACCGTCGCGAAGGACGCGGTGCTGCTCGTGGTCGAGCCCGCCACGCAGGAGGAGCAGGCATGACCACCGCCCAGGACGTCACCACCGCCGAGGAGTACGAGGCGCTGCGCGCCTCGGTCGAGGAGTTCGCGCGCAAGGAGGTCGCGCCCGTCATCGGCGACCTCTACATCCGCGAGGAGTTCCCCTACGACATCACCGCCAAGATGGGCGAGATGGGGTTGTTCGGCCTGCCCGTCCCCGAGTCCTACGGCGGGATGGGCGGCGACTACCACGCCCTCTGCCTGGCCCTGGAGGAGCTCGCCCGGGTCGACTCCTCGGTCGCGATCACCGTGGAGGCCGGCGTCGGGCTCGGTGCCATGCCGATCCTGCGCTTCGGCACCGACGAGCAGAAGGCGCGCTGGCTGCCCGACCTGGCCGCGGGCCGCACGCTCGGCGCGTTCGGCCTCACCGAGCCCGGCGGCGGCTCCGACGCCGGCGCCACCCGCACCACCGCCCGGCTCGACGGCGACGAGTGGGTGATCAACGGGTCGAAGTGCTTCATCACCAACTCCGGCACCGACATCACCTCGGTCGTCACCGTCACCGCCGTCACCGGCGAGAAGCCCGACGGTCGCAAGGAGATCTCGGCGATCCTCGTCCCGGCGGGCACGCCCGGGTTCACGGTGAGCGAGAAGTACTCCAAGGTCGGCTGGAACTGTTCCGACACCCGCGAGCTCTTCTTCGACGACGTCCGCGTCCCCGAGGCGAACCTGCTCGGCGAGCGCGGCCGCGGCTACGCCCAGTTCCTGTCGATCCTCGACGAGG
This sequence comes from Pseudonocardia sp. UM4_GMWB1, assembly GCF_017312155.1. Classification (NCBI taxonomy): domain Bacteria; kingdom Bacillati; phylum Actinomycetota; class Actinomycetes; order Pseudonocardiales; family Pseudonocardiaceae; genus Pseudonocardia; species Pseudonocardia sp. UM4_GMWB1. Next base: position 855,541 of record NZ_QJPN01000001.1, read on the forward strand.
GCCGGGTCGCGATCGCGGCGCTGGCGACCGGGCTGGCCCAGGGCTGCGTCGACGAGTCCGTCCGCTACGCCGGTGAGCGCGAGGCGTTCGGGAACACCATCGGCAGCTACCAGGCGATCCAGTTCAAGATCGCCGAGATGGAGGCCCGCGCGCACACCGCGCGGCTGGCCTGGCAGCACGCCGCGCGGCTGCTCGTCGCGGGGGAGCCGTTCAAGAAGGAGGCGGCGATCGCCAAGCTCGTCTCGTCGAACGCCGCGATGGACAACGCGCGCGACGCCACCCAGATCTTCGGCGGCTACGGCTTCATGAACGAGTACCCGGTCGGGCGGTTCTACCGCGACGCCAAGATCCTCGAGGTCGGCGAGGGCACCTCCGAGGTGCAGAAGATGCTGATCGCGCGGCACCTGGGCCTGTAGCGACGATCCGTTCGGTCCCCGAACGACATTCCCGTCACGCGCGTGACGACCGTGATGCGGTGCCGCGCGCGTGACGGGGGTAGACCGGTGTCATGAGCAACGAGGTCAACCACCAGGTACGGCTCGCCGCACGCCCGCAGGGCACTCCCGGCCCGGAGGTGTGGGAGCACACCACCGAGCCGGTGCCCGAGCCCGGCGAGGGCCGCATCGTCGTCCGGGTCAGCCACATCTCGCTGGACCCGGCGATGCGCGGCTGGATGAACGAGGGGCGTTCGTACGCGCCCCCGGTCGGGATCGGCGAGGTGATGCGCGCGCTCGGCCTCGGTGAGGTCGTCGCCTCCAGGAACACGGACTTCGCCGTCGGCGACACCGTCACCGGTGTGCTCGGCGTGCAGGAGTACGTGGAGAGCGACGGCCGCGGCCTGCAGAAGGTCTCCCCGACCGCGGACGTGCCGCCGGAGCGCTACCTCGCGCTGCTCGGCATGACCGGCATGACCGCCTACTTCGGGCTGTTCGACGTCGGTGCGCTGAAGGAGGGCGACACGGTCGTCGTCTCGGGTGCGGCCGGGGCCGTCGGGTCGGTGGTCGGGCAGCTCGCGAAGGTCAAGGGCGCCCGGGTCGTCGGCATCGCGGGCGGCCCCGAGAAGTGCGCGTGGATCACCGGCGAGCTCGGGTTCGACGCCGCGATCGACTACCGCTCCGAGAACGTGTCGCAGCGCCTGAAGGAGCTCGCCCCCGAGGGCGTGGACGTGTACTTCGACAACGTCGGCGGGGACATCCTCGACGCCGTGCTCGGCAGGCTCGCGATGCACGCCCGCGTCGTCATCTGCGGTGCGATCAGCCAGTACAACGCCGAGGGCGGCATGACCGGCCCGAAGAACTACATGAACCTGCTGGTCAACCGGGCCCGCATGGAGGGTTTCCTGGTCGGCGACTACCTCCCCCGCTGGGGCGAGGCGGGCACGGAGCTCGCCGGCTGGCTCGCAGAGGGCCGCCTGCGCAGCCGTGAGGACGTCGTCGACGGCACCGTCGCGGACTTCCCGGAGGTCTTCCTCAAGCTCTTCCGCGGTGAGAACACCGGCAAGCTCGTGCTCCGGCTGAGCCGGGCCTGACCCCGGCGGGCACCATGGCGGGGTGCGCCTCGCCATGGCCCGGACCGCCGTCGTCGTCTCGGGGGCGGCGATCCTCGTCGTCGAGACCCTCGCGACCCGGCTCGTCGCGCCCTACGTCGGACTGACGCTCGAGTCGACCACCGCCGTGATCGGGGTGGCCCTCGCCGGGATCGCGGCGGGCGCCTCGCTGGGTGGGCGGTGGGCCGACGAGCGCGACCCGGTGGCGGTCGCCGCGCTGATGATGGTCGTCGGCGGGCTGGGCACGCTGGCCGTGCGGCCGGTGGTCCGGCTGCTCGGGCCGCTGCTCGGGGCCGGGCCGTACGCCGCCGTGGTGCTCGTCGCCGCGTCCACCCTGGTCTCGGTGACGGCGCTCGCCGCGGTCACCCCGGCCGTCACCAAGGCCCGGCTGACCGGGCTGGACCGTTCGGGCGAGGTCGTCGGCGGGCTGTCCGCGGCGGGCACACTCGGGTCGCTCGCCGGGACCTTCCTCACCGGGTTCGTGCTGGTCGCGCTCCTGCCGGTGAGCGCGATCCTGCTGGTCACCGCGGCCGCCTGCCTCGTGCTCGGGCTCGTCCTGGCGCCCCGGCGGCGGCGTTCGGACATCGCGAAGGGTGGTGCCGCGGCACTGCTGCTGGCCGTCGCGCTCGTCGCGCTGCCGGGGCGCTGCGACGCCGACACCACCTACTACTGCGCCGCCGTCCGGACCGACCCCGCGGACCCGGCCGGTCGTTATCTGGTGCTCGACGACCTGCGCCACTCCTACGTCCGCCTCGGCGACCCCGCGCACCTGGAGTTCGCCTACACGAAGCGGTTCGCCGCGGCCGTCGACACCGCGTTCGGTCAGGGTCGCCCGGTCGACGCGGTGCACATCGGCGGCGGCGCGCTGACCATGCCGCGCTGGCTCGCCGCGACCCGCCCCGGCAGCACCTCGACCGTGCTGGAGCTGGACCAGGGCGTGATCGACCTCGGCGTCCGCTCCCTGGACGCGGGCGGGATCCCCGGCACCACCGTGCGCACCGGCGACGCCCGGGTGAACCTCGCCGCGCTGCCCGACGACTCCGCCGACCTCGTCGTCGGCGACGCCTTCGGTGCCCGCTCGGTGCCTTGGCACCTGTCCACCGCGGAGTTCCTCGGCGAGGTGGCGCGGGTACTGCGCCCGGGCGGGATCTACGTCCTCAACGTGATCGACCGGTACCCGCTCGACCTGGTGAAGGCCGCCACCGCGACCGTCGGGTCCCGGTTCGCGACGACGATGCTCCTCGCCCTCCCCGACGAGTTCGCCCCCGGCGGCGGCGGGAACGTCGTGGTCGTCGCCTCGGACCGGCCGCTCGACCCGGCCGCTCTCGGCGCCGCCGTCGCCCGCTCCGAACCGGCCGGCACGGTCCTCGACCCGGCCCGCACCGCCGCGTTCACCGCGGGGACGCCGGTCCTGACCGACGACCGCGCCCCGGTGGACCAGCTGATCACCACTGGGCTGACGGGGTAGGACGCCCCCCCGCGCCCCGGGGTGCCGTGCCCCGCCCAGCTCGGCGTCGCGCTGCGCCGAGATGCAGCTCAGCGGGAATTGTGGATCTCCAGCGCCCGCTCAGCTGCATCTCGTCGGTGGAATCGGTCCGGGCTCGGACGACTCGGGGCGTCGCCGAGCAGCCTCGCGGGAGGCCGGCGCACCGGGAGGCGAGGCTCATCGGGAGGTGAGGCCCGGCCGCGCGGGGTCCGGATCACGCTAGGGTCGGCGACGGGGTCCGGTGGGCCCCGTCGGACGATCGAGGGGGAGACGGGCGTGGCGACCTGGGAGGACCTGAAGGCCTACGTCGTGGTCCGGTACGAGATCGTCCGCCAGGGCGCGGACGAGCTGCGGTTCCGGCTGCCGACGACCGAGGACCGGGACCAGCTCGTCGTCGTGAAGCGGGTGCGGGAGGGCGCGGGCCGCCCCGGCGTCGAGGTCACCGACGCGGCGGCCGCGGTCGCCGACCCGGACCAGGAGTGGGTGCAGATCGAGTCCCCGGTCGCGCGGCTCGGCGAGGTCGACCTCGGCCGCGCCCTGGAGCTCGCGGGGCCGTCGGTGGTCGGTGGGCTGGCCGCGGAGGAGGGCGTCGTGGTGTTCCGGCACTCGATCCCGCTCGGCCCGGCCGCGCTCGACGGCTTCGAGTTCCCGTTCCGCCAGGTCGTCCACCTCGCCGACGAGCTGGAGCACGCGCTGACCGGGCGCGACGAGCACTGAATCGGGGCTACCCGGCCTGCGCGACACCCAGTCCGGCGAGGATCTCGCGCAGACCGGTCCGCGCCCGCGGGTCCAGCTGCCGGGCCGGTGCGCGGACCGTGGCGTCGTCGATGATGCCCCTGGCGACCAGCACCTCCTTGTGGACCGCCCAGGCCGGGCCCGGTTGCAGCCCGAAGACGATCAGCGGGAGCAGCCGGGCGAACCCGTCCCGCGCACGGGCGGTCTCCCCGGCCGCCCAGTCGTCGAGGACCGGCCGGAGGAGATCGGTGAACTCGCAGGCCGGCATGGTCCCGACCGCGCCGCCCGCGTACTCGTCGAGACAGAACTGGGCGTTCTGGCCACCGAGCACGGCGAACCCGGGGTCGTCGACGGCGTCCCGGACCGCGGCCACCTTGGGTGCGGTGGGCGGGGCCTCGACCTTCACCGAGGTGATCCCGGGCAGATCGGCGAGCCGGGCGATCATCTCCGGGGACATCGCCACACCGGTGACACCCGGGGCGTCCTGGACCATCACCTCGCAGGCGGTGGCAGCGGCGACCTCACCGTAGAACTCCACGACCTGCTGGGGCGAGGGCTTGACCATGTAGGGCGGCAGCACCATCAGCGCGGTCGCGCCGTCCTGCTCGGCGGCCAGCGCCTGTTCGACGGCGGTCACCGTCGAGGTGGCGTTCACCCCGCACACCACCGGTACGTCGGCGGCGGCGGCGTTGACGGTCTGCACGACGGTGCGGGTGACGGTGCTGCGCTCGTCGGCGGTGAGCGCGAAGGCCTCGCTCGCCATCCCGGACACCGCGACCCCGTCGGCACCGGACTCGAGCTGGAAGCTCACGAGCCTGCGCAGCGAGTCCGGGTCGAGGGCGCCGTCGGCCCGGAAGGGCGTGGCCAGGATGGGCATCAGTCCGCGGGTGGCGGTCATCGTGTCGTCTCCGATGTGGTGTGGGCGGCCACGGCCTCGGTGTCGATCTCGATCCCGAGACCCGGCCCGTCCGGCAGCTGCATGTGGTCGGCGCCCACCTGCAGCGGCGTGCGCAGGATCCGCTGGCCGACCTCGGTGGAGGTGGGCTGGTACTCGAACGCGAGGAGGTCCTCGACGGCGGCGGCGACGTGCAGTCCCGCGGCCAGCGCGATCCCGAGCGCGACCGAGTGGTGCGGCGCGACCGGGACGTGCCGGGCGGCACAGAGCTCGGCGATGCCGATCGCCTCGGTGATACCGGTGCGGCCGATGTCGGGCTGGGCGATCGCGAGCGCGTCCATCGAGAGCCAGTGCGCGAACTCGAACCGGTTGCGCAGGGTCTCGCCGACCGCGATCGGGATCGGCCCGTCGCGCAGGGCGTGGTGGCCGCGATCGTCCTCCGGGGCGAGCGGGGCCTCCAGGAACCAGGCGTCCCGTGCTGCGAGCCCGCGGGCGAGCCGCCGGGCGTCGTGGCGCCGGTAGGCCCAGTGCCCGTCCACGGCCACCCGCAGCGTCGGTGCTGCTGCACGGACCGCGTCCACGGTGGCCAGGTCCCGTTCGACGCCGTGCCCCAGATGGAGCTTGACGGCGCTCGCGCCACGGGACACCCAGTCGCGGGACAGCTCGGCCCTCTCGGCGTCGCCGGCCCGGGGCAGACCGGAGACGTAGGTCGGGATCCGTTGCCGGTAGGCGCCGCCGAGCAGCGTGGCGACCGGTACCTCCAGGAGCCGGCCGGCCAGGTCCCACAGGGCGATGTCGACGGCGGCGAGCGCGTCGGCCTGGTGTCCGACCAGGTGGCCGCGCTCGCGCATCAGCTCGGCGGCGGCCCGGACGACCGGGCGCGGGCTGCGGGCGTCCGCGCCGACGAGCTGTCCGGCCAGGGTCGTGCGGACGACGGCGGCGACGATCTCGGGACCGACCGGTGCGAGCGCCTCACCCCAGCCGGCCGTGCCGTCCTCGGCGGTCAGCCGGACCAGCACAGTCTCGAAGCGGGGTGAGTACAGGCTGCGCCAGGGCGGCCGGACGGCGTAGCCGTCGGCGGGCCCGGTCCCGTCGGGGAGGACGCCGAGATAGGGCTCGTCGTTGTCGATCTTCAGGACGAAGGTGTCCACTGCGGCTATTCGCATCTACTCATCCACTGACTGGTTGACATCATGCACACAGCGGATATCGTACGTCATCGAGAGCGGATGAGTCGATAACGACGTCGATACGGAGGTGGCGATGGCCGGTGAGCAGCAGGCGACCAACCAGAGCGTCGAGAGGGCCGCGGCGGTGCTCGCCGCGTTCTCCGACACCCGGGCACTGAGGGTCGCCGATGTCGCCAACCGGGCTGGCCTCGGCCAGTCGACGACCTCCCGGATGCTCGCGACCCTGGAGGCACTGGCCTACGTCGAGCGGGATGCGGCGGGCACGTACCGGCTGGGTGCCGCACTGATCGAGCTGTCCGCGGCGGCGCTGAACCAGCACCCGGTGTTCCGGGCCGGTCGCCAGCCTGTGCAGGACCTGGCCGGGCGCACCGGGCTCGGGGCGAACCTGTCGGTGCTGCGCGACTGGTCGGTGTTCTACCTCGCCAACTTCGAGGGCCCGGACGCCCCGCGGGCGGCCACCCTGGCCGGTCGGCACAATCCGCTGCACGCCACCGGGATGGGCAAGTGCCTGCTGCTCGGCTCCACACCGGAGCAGCGCCGCGACCTGCTCGGTGAGCTGCAGTCCTTCACCCGCCACACGATCACCGGGCACGACGCGCTGGACGACGACCTGGACCGCACCCGGGAACGCGGCTACGCGACCGAGATCGAGGAGCTCGCCTTCGGTCGGGCCTGCGTCGCTGCCCCGGTGCACGACGCGGACGGCCTGGTCGTGGCGGCCGTCTCGATCTCCGGCTCGCTGTCGGTGATCGACCTGGCCCGGCGGGAGCGCGAGCTCTCGGTCCAGGCGATCGAGACGGCGGACGCGATCAGCGTGACGCTGGGCTACACGAGCCCGGCCGAGGTCGGGACCGTGCCGCCGGTGGGACGGTCGTGAGCGCCGCGGCGCTCACCTCCCGCCGGGGTTTCCTCGGGCTCGCCGCGGCGGCGGCGACGGCGTCTCTGGTGGGATGCGGCCGACCGCAGGCCGGCACCGGCGACCTGGTCCTGGAGTTCCCGTCCTGGCAGGCGGAGGAGGGCAGCTTCGCGCCGTGGTGGCGGGAGCTCGTCGCAGCCTACGAGCAGCGGAACCCGGGGATCCGGATCAACCTCTACCCGATGCCGTTCGACAGCTACGCCGACCAGCTGACGATCCGGTTCGCGGCCAACCAGCGCCCGGACATCCTGCACCTGCCCGCCCGCAATGCCGCCGAGTTCGCCGGGCGCGGCTGGCTGGAGTCACTGCAGACCCGGCTCGACGACACCGACATCGTGTCGTCGTGGACTCCGCTGCAGGAGGAGATGGCCACCGGTGGTGACCACTACGGGGTGCTGCTGCTCGGTTACGGCTACAGCCTCTACTGCAACGAGTCCCTGCTCCGCGCTGCCGGGCACACCGTGCCGCGCACCACCGAGGAGCTGCTCGCGGCGGCCGAGGCGGTGACCGGCGACGGCATCTACGGCTTCGGCGCGACCACCACCCAGAACCCGGACAACTACACCGAGCTGGCGGCCTTCGTCGTCGGCACGGGCGGCAGCCTGTTCGACGGCGACCGGGTCACCGCGACCACCCCCGAGACGATCCGCGGTCTGGACGCCTACCGCCGGGCGGTCGCGCAGGCGCCACGCGGGATCCAGAGCCAGCAGCGCAACGAGCTCTTCCGCACCGGCAAGATCGCGATGCTGCTGGAGGGCCCGTTCTTCGCCTCCGAGCTGGAGGACGCCGAGGAACGGGTGCGGCCGTCCCTCACCGTCGCCCGGGCCCCCTTCGTTCGTACGCCGGGGGGCACCTCGAACAGCATCCACATCCCCGAGGGCACCGACCCCCGGCGGGCCGACGCGGCCTGGGAGCTCATCCGGCTCGCCTGCTCGCCGGAGTGGCAGCGCCGCTACCGGGAGCTGACCGGGAACCCGGTACCGCGCCGCAACCTCGGCGACGAGCCGCCCGCGGGCAGCGAGCTCGCACTCGTCCAGGAGCTCGCCGACGAGGCGATCTCGATCTTTCCCGACAGCGAGGCGCAGCGGGAACGGTTCGGCCGGATCAGCGACATCGTGGCGGCCGCCGCCGTCTCGCTCATCACCGGCCGGGAACCGACCACAGCGATCGCCGGCACGCTGCAGGATCAGCTCGAGGAGGCGGTCCGCCCATGACCTCATCGGCCACCGGAAGCACCACCGCGGACCCACCGGGTCCGCCTGCCGGTCCCGATCGCCGGCCGCGTCCGCTCCAGCGGCGCGCCCGGCGGCGCCGAGGGCTGTTCGCCTACGGCACGCTCGCTCCCACCCTGCTGGTCGTCGCGGTACTGATGGCCTACCCGCTCTACGTCGCCCTCGACCTGAGCCTGCGCGGCGGTCAGATCTCCGACCTGCTGGACCTGAGCGGCAATCCCTACACGCTCGGCAATTACGCCGAGGTGCTGGGCTCGTCCGGGCTGTTCGCCGACGTCGTCCGGTCGGTCGTCTACACGCTCGGGGTGGTGGTGCCGGCCTTCGCGATCGGGCTCGGCCTCGCGCTGCTGCTCAACCGGGCCTTCCCCGGCCGGCGGATCATCCGGCCGCTCGTGCTGCTGCCGTGGGCGGTTCCCGGGGTGGTCGTCGCCGCCGCGTTCAGCTGGATGCTGGACTCGTCCTACGGCGTGGTGAACTACCTGCTGCGCACGGTCGGGCTGATCGACCAGAACGTCGCCTGGCTCGCCGACGGCCGGACCGCGCTCGCCGCGGTGATCGTCCCGACGGTGTGGAAGTACTACCCGTTCTTCACCCTGATCCTGCTCGCGCAGCTGCAGTCGATCCCGGCCGAGCTGTACGAGGCGGCCCGGGTGGACGGTGCCTCGCCGGTGCGGCAGTTCCGGCACATCACCTGGCCGGCGATCGCCGGGGCGTCCACCCTCGCCGTCGTGATCACCGCTATCGGTGTGTTCCGCGAGTTCGACTTCATCTTCCCGCTCACCGGGGGCGGTCCGAACGAGGCCACGCAGACCCTGGCCGTGCGGATCTACACCGAGGCGTTCCAGTACTTCGAGATGGGTACCGCGACCGCACTGGGCATCGTCACGATGGCGATCTGCGGGTTCTTCCTGCTGGCCGGTGGCCGCTCGATCCGACGGGAGTTCTCATGAGTGCCACGGCGCCGGCCGACGGCCGTCGGTGGAGCCTGCTCGCGCTGGCCGTCGTCGTGACCGGTGTGCTGATGTTCCCGGTGTACTGGATGATCATGACGTCGCTGGTCCCCAGCAGCGACCTGCTCGTCGCCGATCCACCGCTGGTGCCACCCGCGGACTCGGCGACGACCGAGGCGTGGACCGGGGTGATCGACGACCAGCCGGTCGGCCGCTGGCTGTGGAACTCGACGGTGACGACGATCGGCGCCGCGACCATCTCGACCGCGGTGAGCACCCTCGGCGGGTACAGCCTGTCCCGGTTCCGGACCGCGGGCCAGCAGGCGATGGGATTCACCCTCCTGTTCAGCCGCATGCTTCCGGGCACCCTGTTGATCATCCCGTTGTTCGTGCTGTTCGCCGGGCTCGGGATGGTGAACAACCTCTGGTCGGTGACACTGGTCAACATCGCGGCCACCGTTCCGTTCACCACCTGGTTGATGAAGGGGTTCGTCGACTCGGTACCCGCCGAGCTCGAGCAGTCCGCGATGATCGACGGCTGCGGCCGGCTGCGCGCGCTCTGGTACGTGGTGGTCCCGCTGCTCAAGCCGGGCATCGCCGCGACCTTCGTCTACGCGTCCATCCTGACCTGGGGCGACTTCCTGTTCGCCCGCACGCTGATGGGCGATCCGCAGGGCTGGACGGTGACCGTCGGTATCGCGACCTTCATCGGTGAGTTCAGCATCGACTGGTCCGGCCTGATGGCGATCGGTCTCATGTCGACGGTTCCGATGGTGCTGCTGTTCATCGTGCTCGAACCGTTCCTGTCCCGCGGGATGACGGCCGGGGCGGTGAAGGGATGAGCGCCGCACAGGACCTGATGACGACCCTGCGCCGGACCGGGCTGCTGGCGATCGTCCGCGGCGCGGACCGCGAGGCGAGCGTGGCCACCGCGCTCGCGCTGGCCGAGGAGGGTGTGCAGGCACTGGAGATCTCGCTGAGCGGCCACGAGCCGCTCGCGGTGATCGAGGAGGTGGCGGCGCGCACGGCGGGCCGGGTCGCGCTCGGCGCCGGCACCGTGCTCACCCCCGGTCAGGTGGACGACGCGGTCGCGGCCGGTGCCCGGTTCGTGGTCACGCCCGCGCTGGCCGGTTCCGTTCCGCACGCCGTCGCGGCCGGGCTGCCGGTGCTCTGCGGCGCGCTCACCCCGACCGAGGTGGCGACCGCGGTCGGGCACGGTGTCACCGCGGTGAAGATCTTCCCGGCATCGACCGTCGGCCCCGGCTACCTGGACGCGCTGGCCGGGCCGTTCCCCGCCCTGGACACCGTGCCGGTCGGCGGGATCGGCAAGGACCAGGCCGTCGAGTACCTCGCCCACGGCGCCTGCGCGGTCGGGGTCGCCGGTCCGCTGTGCGGTGACGCCCCGGACGGCGGTGACCTGGCGGCCCTGCGCCGCCGCGCCCGTGACTTCCTGCGGGCGGTGCAGCCGTGATCGATCTCCTGGTCGCCGGTGAGGTGATGACCGCGGTCCGCTGCGACGGCCCGCTGCGCCTCGGCGGGAGCGCGACGGTGTCGGTGGTCGGCGCCGAGGCGGGCGTCGCGATCGGCGCCGCCCGGCTCGGACACTCCACGGCGCTCGGTGGCCGGGTCGGCGCCGACGAGTCCGGGGCCCTGGTCCGGCGGACGCTGGCCGCCGAGCAGGTGGCCGTCGACGCCGTCGTCACCGATCCGGACGCCACGACCGGGCTGGTGCTCTTCGAGCGCCGCACGCCCGACCTGACCCGGGTCGAGTACCACCGGCGCGGCTCCGCCGGATCCCGGTGGGGCACCACCGACCTCGCTCCGGCGCTCGCGCTCCGGCCACGGGCCGTGCACCTCTCCGGGGTCACCGCGGCCCTGTCCGAGTCCTGTCGCACGGCCTGCGCCGAGCTCGCCCGCCGGGCCCGGCTGCTCGGGGCGGTGGTGTCGGTCGATCTCAACCATCGCCCGGCCCTGTGGCCCGACGACGTGGCGGGCCCGGCACTGGCCGCACTCGCCGGGCAGGCCGACGTCGTGATCGGATCCCCCGAGGAGTTCGCCCTGATCGGCGCCGCGGACCCGGCCGAGCTGCTGGCCGGGACCCCGGGCGAGGTCGTGGTCAAGAACGGCGTGCACGGCGCGACCAGCCACGACGCCGACGGGCCCCGGCACCGGCCCGCGCTGCGGGTCCGGGCGGTGGACCCGGTCGGGGCCGGTGACGCCTTCTGCGCCGGCTGGCTCTCGGCCCTGCTGGACGGCGCCGACCGGACCGAGCGGCTCGACCGGGCGGTCACCGTCGGGGCCTTCGCGGTCACCGCCCGCGGCGACTGGGAGGGACTGCCCCGCCGTGACGAGCTGTCCCTGCTGGACCTGCCCGACGGCGCCGTCGTGCGCTGAGCACCGCCGCCCCGATCTCGCACGAACCCGACGAGGAGACCCCATGGCAGCCGTCAGCTTCGACAAGGCATCCCGGATCTACCCGGGGACCCCGCCGGTGCGCGCGGTCGACACCCTGGACCTGAGCATCGCCGACGGCGAGTTCCTGGTCCTGGTCGGCCCGTCCGGCTCCGGCAAGTCCACCGCGTTGCGGATGCTCGCCGGGTTGGAGGACACCGACGAGGGCGCGATCCACATCGGCGGCCGGGACGTCACCGACGCGGCGCCGAAGGACCGGGACATCGCGATGGTCTTCCAGTCGTACGCGCTCTACCCGCACATGACCGTCGCCGAGAACATGGGGTTCGCGCTGCGCCTGCAGAAGGTGCAGCCGGCGCAGCGCCGCGCCCGGGTGGAGACGGCCGCCGAGCTGCTCGATCTCACCCGCTACCTCGACCGCAGACCACGGGCCCTGTCCGGTGGGCAGCGCCAACGGGTCGCCATGGGCCGGGCCATCGTGCGGGAGCCATCGGTCTTCCTGATGGACGAGCCGCTGTCCAACCTCGATGCCAAGCTGCGGGTCGAGACCCGGGCCAACATCGCCGCGCTCCAGCAGCGGCTGGGCACGACCACCGTCTACGTCACGCACGACCAGACCGAGGCGATGACGATGGGCGACCGGGTCGCCGTGCTGCGCGACGGGCGCCTGCAACAGTGCGCCCCGCCCCGCGAGCTCTACGACCGGCCGGTCAACGCGTTCGTCGCCGGGTTCATCGGGTCACCGGCGATGAACCTGCTGCCCGGCCGGATCGACGACGACGGGATCGTCATCGACACGCACCGGATCGGCGACGCGCTCGGACGGGAACTCGACGGACTCGACGCCGATCGCGCGGTCCGGGTCGGGGTGCGGCCCGAGGGGCTGCGGCTCGCCGGGAACGGCCTGCCGATCGTCGTCGCCCTGGTCGAGGAGCTCGGATCGGACAGCTACCTGCACGGCCGGTACACCGCGGCCGACGGCGGCGACCACCGGCTGACCGTCCGGCTGCCCGCGTCGACGCCGTCGCCGACCATCGGGGCTGTCGTCCGGGTCGCCGTCGATCCCGCTGCGGTCCACCTGTTCCATCCCGGCACGGACGAGCGGCTGGACTGACGACGCAGCTCACCCTTGACCTCAACCGGGGTCGAGGTCGTTGGCTGGGCCGCATGGCCGACTACACGCTCCCGGACCTGCCCTACGACTACTCCGCGCTCGCCCCGCACATCGCGCCCGAGATCATGGAGCTGCACCACTCCAAGCACCACAACACCTACGTCCAGGGCCTCAACACCACCCTCGACAAGCTCGCCGAGGCCCGCGACAAGAACGACTTCGGCGCCGTCGTCGGACTCGAGAAGACCCTCGCGTTCAACCTCGGCGGCCACGTCAACCACTCCGCCTTCTGGAACAACCTCTCCCCCGACGGCGGCGACAAGCCCACCGGCGACCTCGCCACCGCCATCGACGCCGACTTCGGCTCCTTCGACAAGTTCCAGGCCCACTTCACCGCCGCCGCCACCACCATCCAGGGCTCCGGCTGGGCCATCCTCGGTCACGACCGGCTCGGCGACCGCCTGCTCATCCACCAGCTCTACGACCAGCAGTCCCAGCTCCCCGCAGGCCAGACCCCCATCGTCCTGCTCGACATGTGGGAGCACGCCTTCTACCTGCAGTACAAGAACGTCAAGCCCGACTACGTCAAGGCCTGGTGGAACGTCGTCAACTGGGCCGACGCCGCCGAGCGGTTCGCCCGGGCGCGGGCGTGACGGTCGCCGATCCGGCCGGGGGCCTGCGGGCGGCGTTCCGTGGGCACCCCGCCGGGGTCGCCGTGCTCACCACGACCGGGCCCGACGGGCCGGTCGGGATGACGGCGTCGTCGGTCGCCTCGGTCGGGGTGGACCCGCCCGCAGTGTCGTTCTCGACCGCCCGTGACTCGCGGCTGGCCGGTGCGCTCGCCGGGGGCGGGACGGTCGTCGTGCACCTGCTCGACGGCACCGACACCGGTCTCGCGGCGGCGTTCGCGGTCCCGGGCGCGGAGCGGTTCGGAGCGGGTGTCCGGTGGATGGCCCTGCCGACCGGGGAGCCGTGGCTGGTCGACGTGGGCACCGCGCTGCGCTGCCGGGTCCTGTCGGTCTCCGAGGTCGGCGCGTCGCTGCTGGTCGCGGCCGAGGTCGTCGAGCTGCTCGGGCTGCGCCGTCGCGGCCGACCCCTGGTGTGGGTGGGACGGGCCTACCGCGGCGTCCCCGTCGAGGACACGGACGCGGTCACAGCGGCTGCGGATGCACGTCCAGCGCCTGGTCGATGACCGTGCGCAGGCGGTTGAGCAGCTCGTCGGCCTCGCTCCAGGTGACCGCGCCGGTCGCGACGCCGTGGCGCAGCTCCTCGGCGATGGTGCGGGCGAATCCGGTGGACCAGGCGTGACGGGGGTCGATGCTCCGCATGGACGAATTTTGCCCTACGCGACGTGCTGCGTTCACCCCGGGTGCTCGTTTCGTTCACAGTGCGTGTGCGACAGGGTGGGCGAAACCGGTGACGTCCGGCGATGCACACCGCAAGGACGCGGGGCGGTCCGCGGGCCGGCCGGTGACGCATCGGCGACGACGATGGTCCGATCGGCGGGACTCGGCGCACCCGCGGGTGGTCCCGCGGCGCCGTTCCCGGGGGTCGGATCGACGATTCGCCCGGTGTGCGTCACGATGATCGCCCGGCCCCCGGGCGAATCGATCCAGACGGAGTGTGCGCGTGACCACCTCGGAGTACAGCAGCATCACGCCCGGGGACCTGGCCATCGACACGCTCGGCCCGGCCCGCATCACCTCGCCGCTGGCGCCGCTGCTCGACGCCCGCCGCACCACCGAGCACTACGTGGACGCCGGTGACCGGGTCCTGCTCGACGACACCGCCGCCGGGATCCGCGCCCGCGGCGTCGAACCGGAGGAGCTGCCGGGCCTGGAACCGTGCGGGCCGCGCCGGCAGATCTACTTCGACCCGTCGAAGACCCGCGCCGGGATCGTCACCTGCGGCGGTCTGTGCCCGGGGCTCAACGACGTCATCTCCGGCCTGGTCCGCACCCTGACCTACCACTACGGCGTGCGCCGGGTCGTCGGGTTCCGCAACGGCTACCGCGGCTTCGTCTCCTCCTACGGTCACGACGTCGTCGAGCTGAGCCCGGAGTCGGTGCGCGACATCCCGGTCGACGGCGGCACCTTCCTCGGCACCTCACGCGGCCCGCAGGACCCCGAGGAGATCGTCGACTGCCTCGAGCAGATGCACCTCAACGTGCTGTTCGTGATCGGCGGCGACGGCACCATGCGTGGCGCGATGGAGATCGCCAGGGTGGTGGGGGAGCGGGGGCTGCGGATCGCCGTCGTCGGGATCCCGAAGACGATCGACAACGACATCCCGTTCATCGACCAGTCCTTCGGCTTCCAGACGGCGTTCTCCCAGGCCAGCGAGGCCATCCGGTCGGTCACGGTGGAGGCCAAGTCCACCCCCGGCGGCGTCGGCCTGGTCAAGCTGATGGGCCGGCACTCCGGCTTCATCGCCTGCTACGCCTCGCTCGTGCGTTCCGACGCCGACGCCGTCCTGATCCCCGAGGTGCCCTTCGAGCTGGACGGCGAGACCGGTCTGTTGAACCACCTGCGACGACGGGTGTCCCAGCGCGGGCACGCGGTCGTCGTCGTCGCGGAGGGGGCGGGGCAGGAGATGCTGCCGCCGGTCGGGCGCACCGACGCCTCCGGCAACGCGAAGCTCTCCGACGTCGGCCCCTGGCTCAAGGATCGCATCGCCGACTCCTTCGCCGACGCCGGGATGGAGACCACCGTCCGCTACGTCGACCCGAGCTACATCATCCGTAGCGTCCCCGCGAACCCCTATGACAGCGTCTACACCGTCCGGCTGTCCCAGGCGGCGGTGCACGCCGCCATGTCCGGGCGCACCGCGATGGTGGTCGGACGGGTGCGGCGTCGGTTCGTGCACATCCCGATGAGCCTGGCCGTCAGCCGTCGCAACCAGGTGGACCCGCACGGTGACCTGTGGATGGCCGTGCTGGAGTCGACCGGCCAGCCGTGGCGCTTCGGCGAGGACTCCGGCGCGCCGACCCGGGCCCCGCACACCTGACCGACGTCCTAGTTGAGGTGGGCCCGGTGCTTCATCGCCTCGGTGCGCACCTCGTCCAGCACCTCGGCGCCCGAGCGCGACCCGCGCCCCGGACCGTCCACCCAGGACTCCATCAGCCGGGCCGCCTCGTCCCAGCGGGCCTGCGCGGCGAGCACCTCGCCGAGCTCGCGGATGAGCTCCGGGCCCTGGTGGCGCAGGCCCAGCCGCATCCGGAGCACCCACTCCAAGCCGTCGTGGTCGCGGGAGCGGCCGTAGGTCGCCCGCAGGTTCTCCAGCATCCGGGCGAGGATCTGGCGGGTCGAGGTGCGCGGCAGCATGCCCGAGTCGAAGGGCACCTCCGGGCCGGCGCCCGTCGTCGCGCGGAAGAGCTCCTCGCAGCCCGCCGGGTCGAGCCGCCTGCCGCCGCCGAAGGCGTCGACGAGGCGCTGGGTGCCGGGCACCCGCACCAGGAAGTGCCCGGGCATGCCGACGCCCTCCAGCGGCACCCCGGCCCGGCGGCCCACCTCGATCGCGACGACCGACAGGGTGATCGGGATGCCGGTGCGGCGTTCGAGGACGTCGGGCAGGAAGGAGTTGCGCGGGTCGGCGTAGTCGGTGGAGTTGCCGCGGAACCCGGCCTCGGTGAACAGCCGGTGCAGCAGCGACTCGAACCCGGTGACACCCTCGGCGAGCTCGTCGAGCGTCGCGCGGGCCCGTGCGGTGGACACCGCCGCGACCTCCGGATCCGGGGCGGCGCCGGCGGCGATCGCCAGTGCGGCCTCGTCGAGCGGCGGTTCGGGCCCGGTCACCATCCGTAGGAAGCGGGTCACCGGGTCGGCGCGGTCGTGCCGGGTCACCCCGGGACCGTACCGGGATTCACGGGGGCGACATCGTGACGCGCACGACCGTGCCCGTCACCTGACCGGGATCGTCCTCCGCGGTCCACACCTGCAGCACGTCCGACAGCTCCGAGGCCAGCCACATCCCCCGGCCACGGTTCCCGGCGACCGGAGGCGCGGCGAGCCCGGGGAACGCGAGCCGGCACGTCGCGGCGTCGCTCATCTCGGAGACCAGCCCCGCCTCGGTGCGCCACATCCGCAGGACCGGGTGACCCGACCCGTGCTCGACGCCGTTGCTGATCAGCTCGTTGACCGCCAGCACGAGGTCGGAGATCCGGCTGGGCCCCAGCCCGGACAGCTCGGCCTGCCGCTCGACGACGCGCCGCATCGACCCGAGGTCGTCCAGGGTCACCGGCAGCGTCACGATCGCCGGCCCCAGCTCATCCGGCGGGCACTGCGGGTTCTCGGCCAGCAGATCGTGGTCGTCGCGCCGGCAGCCGCTCGGGACCGGGGCGCCGTCGACGAGGAACTCGTCGTGCAGGGCCCCGGCGTGCGCGCGGTCGGGCTCGACGTCGGGGAAGCAGCACAGCAGCTCGACGGGGAGTTCACGCAGGGCGTGCGAGAGGGCGAGATCGAGGCGGGTCCAGTAGGCGGCGTCCGCGCCGGGCAGCTCGACCGGCTGGCCGACCGTGCACACCCCGGACGCGCCGTCGGCCAGCGCCCCGCGCACCGCGCGGCTCCAGCGTCCCGCGACCGTGAACGGCGGGGCCGAGTGCATCCTGTCCGGCGTGCGGAACTCCACCCCGGCGTCGTGGCCGAGGGAGCGGCGCAGCACCGCGGCACACCGCGGGTCGACCACCACGAGCGCACGACGGCCCGCCTCCAGTGCCCCGGCCACCGGTGCGGTGAGGGCGGCGGCCTGGTGTTCGGGATCCCGGTACGGCACGGCCCGGTGGACGAGGCCGTCCGGGTCGGGACGCGAGGTGGTGGTGGCGGTCATCGGCGGTCGGGGGCGGTCGGGGTCATGGGGCGTAGGCCTTCCACGTCGAAGCTGTGCCCATCTGCTCAAGGCGGCTCCTGACGAGGTGACCTTAACCAAGCCGCACCGGTCGTGTGGTGCGGGGCGTGTGTGTTCGACGACGTCGCACCCCCCCGGCGGCCCGCGGTGCGGTAGGGAAAGCTGGAAACGGATCACCCATCACGCACCACGAACGGAGTGACAGATGCGCGTCTTCGACGGAGTGGACGAGCTGCGGGCGGCCAAGGGGACCGAGATCGGGACCTCGCCCTGGCTGACCGTCACGCAGGAGCGGATCGACGGTTTCGCCGACGCCACCGACGACCACCAGTGGATCCACGTCGACGCCGAGCGGGCCGCGTCCGGACCGTTCGGCGCCACGATCGCCCACGGCTTCCTGTCGCTGTCGCTGCTGCCCAAGCTGGTCCAGTCCGTCTACAAGGTGGACGGGGTCAAGATGGGCGTGAACTACGGCCTCAACAAGGTCCGGTTCACCAGCCCGCTGCCGGTGGGCAGCCGGATCCGCGCCCGGGTCGAGCTGACCGACGTCAGCGACGTCTCCGGTGGCGTCCAGCTCACCATCGGCGTGACCGTCGAGGTCGAGGGATCCGAGAAGCCCGCCCTGGTCGCCGAATGGCTGACCCGGCAGTTCGTCTAGGAGGAGAGAACCCATGCGTGATGCGGTGATCTGCGAGCCGCTGCGGACCCCGGTCGGCGGGTTCGGGGGGTCGCTGCGCGACGTCCCGGCCCACACCCTCGCCGCGACCGTGATCCGCGCCCTGATGGAGCGGACCGGGCTGGACCCCGACGTCGTCGAGGACGTCGTGCTGGGCCACTGCTACCCGACGATGGACGCCCCGGCGATCGGACGGGTCGCCGCGCTCGACGCCGGCCTGCCGGTGACCGCGGGCGGCATCCAGATCGACCGCCGCTGCGGCTCGGGCCTGCAGGCCGTGCTCTACGCGGCCGGCCAGGTCCGGACGGGCGCGGCGGAGGTCGTGCTGGCCGGTGGCGCCGAGTCGATGTCGGGCGCGTCGTTCTACTCCACCGGGATGCGCTGGGGTGTCAAGGGCGGCGGGGTGATGCTGAACGATTCGCTGGCGCGCGGCCGCGTCACCGCCGGCGGGAAGAACTTCCCGGTGCCGGGCGGGATGCTGGAGACCGCGGAGAACCTGCGCCGCGACTACGCGATCGGTCGCGCCGAGCAGGACGAGTACGCCGTCCGCTCGCACCACCGGGCCGCGGCCGCGCAGGAGTCCGGGGTGTTCGCCGAGGAGATCGTCCCGGTGACCGTGCCCGGCCGGAAGGGCGACACCGTCGTCGAGCGCGACGAGCACGTCCGCCCCGACTCGACGGTCGAGAAGCTGGCGACGCTGCGCCCGATCCTGGGCAAGGACGACCCGGACGCCACCGTGACCGCGGGCAACGCGTCGGGCCAGAACGACGGCGCCGCGATCTGCGTGGTGACCAGCCCGGAGAAGGCCGCCGAGCTGGGACTGCGCCCGCTGGCGAAGGTCGTGTCCTGGGGCCTGGGCGGGGTCCCGCCCACGACGATGGGCATCGGCCCGGTCCCGGCGACGGCCAAGGCCCTGGACGTGGCCGGGCTGACCCTGGCCGACGTCGACCTGATCGAGCTGAACGAGGCGTTCGCCGCGCAGGTGCTGGCCTGCACGCGGGAGTGGAAGTTCACCGACGCCGACTTCGAGCGCACCAACGTGCACGGCTCGGGGATCTCGATGGGGCACCCGGTCGGTGCCACCGGCGGCCGCATCCTGGCCACCCTCACCCGCGAGATGGCGCGTCGCGACGCCCGTTACGGGCTGGAGACGATGTGCATCGGCGGCGGCCAGGGCCTCGCCGCGGTGTTCGAGAAGGTGTGACCCGTAGCCGGGGCGGCCGTGCACGGCCGCCCCGGCGAGATCGGTCAGTGCCCGGCGTTCTTCGCGCGCTCGTAGGACGCCTTGATCTCGCGCTCGGCGTCGGCCCGGCCGACCCAGGACGCACCCTCGACGCTCTTGCCCGGCTCGAGGGTCTTGTAGATCTCGAAGAAGTGCTGGATCTCCGCCCGGTCGAACTCGGCCAGGTGGTGGATGTCGCGCAGGTGCTCCTGGCGGGGGTCGTCCGAGGGGACGCAGAGGACCTTGTCGTCGCCGCCCTTCTCGTCCTTCATCCGGAACATGCCGATCGCGCGGGAGCGGATGACGCACCCGGGGAAGGTCGGCTCCTGCACCAGGACCAGGGCGTCCAGCGGGTCCCCGTCCTCGCCCAGGGTGTCGTCGATGAACCCGTAGTCGGCGGGGTACTGGGTGGCGGTGAACAGGGTGCGGTCGAGCCGGATACGTCCGGTCTCGTGATCGACCTCGTACTTGTTCCGGCCGCCCTTGGGGATTTCGATGGTGACGTCGAAGTCCACGGTTCGTTGCTCCTTGAAGAGGGTCAGCGGTCTTGTGTCACGGCTCCACCGGATCCGGGGCGGGGCCGCTGGCCCGCCCGCTCCGGCGGTGTCGGTGCTGCCCCCTAGTGTGAGGGACCGGGTGGGCGCGGGTGCACGCCGGTGAGGGCGGAGCGGGCCGATGTGGCCCGCGTCGCACCACCGTGCGGGCAGGTCGGTCGCCGGACGAGCAGGTACAGGAGGGTCCGTGGGACGCAGGCATCGCCGGCCGGAGCGCAGCTACCGGCGGTTCGCCGTGGTCGCGGTCGCGGTGATGGCACTGGCCTCGCTGTTCGGCGCCGTCGCCCTGGCCGGGCCGGACGCCCGCAGCTCGTTCGGGCTCGGCACCACCGCCACCCAGTACCCGCCGGTCCCGATGCCCGCGCTGCGCCCCCTCACGCCGACGGCGCCGGTGCCGAGCGCCGCCGGGATCACCCAGGCCCTGTCCTCCCAGCTCGACGCGCCCGAGCTCGGCGAGGTCACCGGGGTGGTCATGGACTCCGCGGCCCCGCGCGGGGTGAAGCCGATCTGGGAGCGTGACGGCGACCGCGGCATGGTCCCCGGCTCCACGACGAAGCTGCTCACCGCCGCGGCCGCGCTGCTGTCGCTGAACCCGACCGACCGGCTCGCGACCCGGGTCGTGCCCGGTCCGTCCCCGGACTCGGTCGTCCTCGTCGGGTCCGGCGACCCGTCGCTGACCGCGCTGCCCGACGGGCAGGACGGGCTCTACCCGGAGCCCGCGCGGATCGCCGACCTCGCCGAGCAGGTGAAGAAGGCCGTCGGCCGCCCGATCACGACGGTCTACACCGACGCGAGCCTCTGGACGGGCCCGGCCGAGTCCCCGGGCTGGGGGCCCACCGATGTCGCGGACGGCTACGTCGCCCCGATGTCGGCGCTGATGCTCGACGGCGGCCGCACCGACCCGCTGCAGCAGGACGGCCCGCGCAGCACCGACCCCGCCGCGGCCGCCGGGAAGGCGCTGGCCCGCGCGCTCGGCGCCTCCGACGTCCTCGAGGGCGTCGCCGCTGCGAACGCGCCGGTGCTGGGCAGCGTGTCCTCCCCGCCGATCGCGAGCCTGATCGAGTACATGCTCACCGCCTCGGACAACGTCACCGCCGAGGCGATGGCCCGCCAGGTCGCGGTGTCCAAGGACGGCGAGGCCTCGTTCGACGGCGCCTCGAAGGCCGTCACCGAGGCGCTGGTCCAGGCCGGTTACGACGTGTCCGGGCTGGAGCTCGCCGACGGCAGCGGCCTGTCCCGGGACAACCTGATCCCGGCCCGGCTGCTCGGCGCGGTGCTGTCCTCGGCCGCCGCCCAGTCCGACAGCCCGACCGACGTGCAGTTCCTGCGCCCGATCCTCACCGGGCTCCCGGTCGCCGGCGGTGGCGGGACGCTCGCCGACCGGTTCGGCGACCCACGGTCGGTCGCCGGGCGCGGTGTCGTGCGCGCCAAGACCGGCACGCTGTCCGGCGCCTCCAGCCTCGCCGGGGTCGTCACCGACGTCGACGGCAGGCTGCTGGTGTTCGCGCTGCTGTCCAACGGCACCTCGCCCGCCGACGCCCGGCCCGCGCTGGACCGCATCGCGGCGACGCTGTCGCGCTGCGGCTGCCGCGGCTGACCCGGTCTCGCGCACCCGTCGTCGCGGGTAGCGTGGGACGCATGGAGACCGACACGACCGGCCCGGTCACCGGCCGCCCCCGGCCCGACCGCACCGGCGCCGGACTGCCGGTGAACTGGTCCCTGGCCGCGTCGACGGCGGCATCGCTGATGCCCGCCGGGCCCCGCACCACCCCCGCGGTGGCGGGCGCGCTGGTGGAGCGCCTGCGCACCGACTCCGCCCGCGCCGAGGGACACGTCCGCGAGGTCACCGGCCTCGGGGCGGACCTGCCGCTGCTGCCCGCCGACGTGCTGGACCGGCCCGCCTGGGCGCGTGCCGCCGTCGGGGGGATGGAGGCGCTGACCTCCGGCGCCCGGCTGCCCGACTCGCCGTGGCCGCTGCGCACGGTCACCGCGGCGGGCTCGGGAGTGCAGCTCGGCGCGCTGCTCGCCTACATGGGTGCCCGCGTGCTCGGCCAGTACGACCCGTTCGGCGGGCCCGGCGGGGAGGGGCGGCTCATCGTCGTCGCCCCGAACGTCTACGCCGCCTCGCGCTCGCTCGACGTCGACGGCGACCAGTTCGGCCTCTGGGTCTGCCTGCACGAGGCCACCCACCGGCTCCAGTTCACCGCGGTGCCGTGGCTGCGCGACCACTTCGCCGGGCTGGTGACCGAGCTGCTGTCGCTGCAGGAACCGGACACCGCGCGGCTCGCCCGGCTGCCCGACGCGATCCGCGCGCTGCGCGGCGAGGACGGCCGCAAGGCCGACGTGCTCGCGCTGGTCGAGCTTCTGCAGGGCCCCGAGCAGCGGGCCGTGCTCGACCGGCTGCTCGCCCTGTCGACCCTGCTGGAGGGGCACGCCGACCACGTCATGGACGCCGTCGGGCCGGACGTGGTCCCCGACGTCGCGCTCATCCGGCGCCGGTTCACCGAGCGCCGCCGCGGCGGCGGGCTGATCGACCGGATCCTGCGCGCGCTCCTCGGGGTCGAGGCCAAGATGCGCCAGTACGCCGTCGGCGCCGCGTTCTGCCGGGCCGTCGAGCGCGAGGCCGGGATGGCCGGGATCAACCGGGTCTGGGAGTCGCCGGAGACGCTGCCGACCCGCGCCGAGCTGGACGACCCCGCCGCGTGGCTGCGCCGCGTCGCCTGACGGGTCACGGGCTCGCCGCGGCCGGCCGGGTCCGGCGTGCCGTGCGGGCTGCACTGGACCGGCTGCCCGGTGACGTGGCGGCCGCCCCGCCGCTGGTCGCCTGCTCCGGCGGGGCCGACTCCACCGCGCTGGTGCTCGCCGTCCGGGAGGCGGTCGAGGGGCCGGTGCACGCCGCCGTCGTCGACCACGGGCTGCAGGGCGGGTCCGCGGAGCGCTCGGCGGGGCTCGCCACGCTGCTGCGCGGGCTCGGGGTGACGGCGACGGTGCACCCGGTCGTCGTCGGCGCCGCGGGCGGCCCCGAGGCCGCGGCCCGGGCCGCCCGGTACACGGCGCTGCGGGCGGCGCGGCCGACGCCGTCGTCGCCGGTGCTGCTCGGGCACACCCTCGACGACCAGGCCGAGACGGTCCTGCTGGGCCTCGGCCGGGGCTCCGGGGCCCGGTCGCTGTCCGGGATGCGCGAGTGGACCGAGCCGTGGCTGCGCCCGCTGCTCGGGGTGCGCCGGGCCGACACCGTCGCCGCCTGCGCGGCCGCCGGCGTCGCGGCCTGGGCCGACCCGCACAACGCCGACCCCCGCTTCGTCCGCTCCCGGCTGCGCCACGAGGTGCTGCCGCTGCTGGAGGACGTCCTGGGCGGCGGGGTCGCGGCCGCGCTCGCCCGCACCGCGGACCAGCTCCACGACGACGACGCCGCCCTCTCCGTCGCCGCGGCCCGGCTGCTGTCCGCGGCCCGCGTGACCACGGACGGTGAGCGGAATGCACCGGCGGGGGGGACCGGGCCGGGTGATTCCGGCGACAACGGCTCACCACCGGGTACCGCCGCGACCGACCCGACCGGGGCCACGGCGGGGGTCGGGGAGGCCGTCGGCACCGCGCTCGACACCGGTGTACTGGCCGCTGCCGAGCCCGCCGTACGGCGCCGGGTCCTGCGGGAATGGCTCGCCGGAGCGGGCGCGCGGGCCCTCACCGACGCGCAGCTGCGGGCGGCCGACGACCTCGTCGGAGCCTGGCGCGGGCAGGGCGGACCGGCGGTGGGCGGCGGCTTGGTGCTGACCCGCGCCCGTGGCAGGCTCGTGCTGCGCCGCCGCAGCCGGCCGCGTGACCGGGCGTGACCGCGGGTCCGGTGGAGGCGTCGACCGGGCCGTCACACGGTCCGTGCGAGGGGGTCGGGTGTACGACGGGGACATCTCCTCGGTGCTGGTCACCGAGGAGCAGGTGCGCGAGAAGACCGCGGAGCTGGCGCAGCAGGTCGCCGGTGACTACGCCGACCTCGTGCGCGACGGCCGCGAGTCCGACCTCGTGCTGATCGGCGTCCTCAAGGGCGCCGTCATGTTCATGACCGACTTCGCCCGCGCGCTGCCCATCCCGGCCCAGCTCGAGTTCATGGCGGTCAGCTCCTACGGCTCGTCGACCTCGTCGTCGGGTGTCGTGCGGATCCTCAAGGACCTCGACCGCGACATCGCCGGGCGGCACGTTCTGATCGTCGAGGACATCATCGACTCGGGGCTGACCCTGAACTGGCTGCTGGGCAACCTGCAGACCCGCTCGCCCGCGTCGCTGGAGGTCGTGACGCTCCTCCGCAAGCCGGACGCGGTGAAGGTCGACGTCCCGGTCCGGTATGTCGGCTTCGACATCCCGAACGAGTTCGTCGTCGGCTACGGCCTCGACTACGCCGAGCGCTACCGCGACCTGCCCTACATCGGCACGCTCGACCCGTCGGTCTACGCCTGAGCGCGGCTCAGCCGAGCCCGGGCCCGGCGGGTGTGGCCAGCGCGCGCGGGTCCACCCCGGCCGGGGCCGCGGTGAACGCGGGCCCGCCGGCGAGCGTCAGACCGGCCGGACCGTCGGTGCGGGCTGCGTAGTCCAACGCCCTCGCCAGGTCGGTGTACTCGATGCTGGGCAGGTCCTCGGTGGTGGTGAGGCTGGACAGCACGCCGATCGCGCGGCCCTGCGCGTCGAGCAGCGGGCTGCCCGACTCCCCGGCGACGCCGTCCTGCACGGCGAACACCGCGTGCCCCCACCCGCCACCGACCTCGGCGGCGGCCGCACCGGCGCGCACCCCGACCGTGCGGACGCCGCCGGCGCCGGGTGGGTTGGTCAGGCCGTAGACCGGGGTGCCGGCGGGCAGCGGCGCGGTGCGGACCGCGCCGGGACCTCCGAAGAACGGCACCGCGGCACCCACCGACGGGCGGGCGCCCGCGGGCAGCTCGACGAGTGCGAGGTCGTTGTAGGCGCAGACGTCGGGGTCGCGCTCCCCGCGGGCCTGCATGGTGTTCCACGAGCTCCACGCCAGCGTCCCGGTGACCGTGCCGTCGCGGCCGTGCACCAGCACCGGGGTGCCCAGCGGCACCGCGTCGGAGGTGCAGCCGTCGGTCTCGGTCTCGCCGCCGGTGCCGCCGCAGTGCGCGGCCTGCCCGAGGAAGGTGCGCTCGCCCGCGGTGAACACGAACCCGGCCGTGCACAGGCCCGCGCCGGTGGTCTCGGTGACGGTCCCCGGACCGATCGACCCCGGCCCCGCGACGACGGCCGGGTGCGGCACGAGGTCGCCCGCCTCGGCCCGGGCGGTGGTCGCCGGCGGCGCGGGCGCGGTCACGACCGGCGGCGTCGGTGCGGCGGCCACGGGCGCCGGGATGACGGGCACGGCGACGGCCGTCCCCACCGGCACGGTGAACACCGCCAGTGCCGCCGCCGCGGCGAGACCGGCGGCGAGCACCGACACCGTCCGCCGGGGTCCGGCCACCGCGTGCAGCGCCATCCGATCGTCCCTCCCGACCCGCAGACCATCGCCGCTGGACCGGACGGAGCAGGGCGCCGCTGCCCTCCGCCGCCGTCCGGGTACCGAGCGTGCTGCACAGTTGTCCCACACCACGGTGTCGAGGTGTGCGTCGGGACACCCCTGTGGGGGAACCGGGCAGGTCGCCGGTTCGTTCTCGGATCGGCCGCCCGCTCACCGGGCGGTCCGGCCAGGTCCGTCCGGAGCACTCCACCCACCGTGGGGCTATCCTGGCGGGTCAGGGCCCTCCGGCGGGGCGGTACACCGTCCGCCGCCGCTGCCGAGAACCACTCCCGGGAAGGTGAAGGCCACCCAGGCCGACGTTGCATGGACCGCAAGCGCCTGCTCCGCAACCCGCTGATCTGGATCCTCGTCGCACTCCTGATCTATCTCGGGTTCAGCCAGCTGTTCGACGACACCCGCGGATACACCGAGGTCACGACGTCGGTCGCGCTCTCCCAGGTGCAGTCGGGGAACGTCAAGGACGCCCTCGTCGAGGACCGTGAGCAGCAGCTCCGCCTCACGCTGGACCGCCCGATCGAGGTCGACGGCAACGAGACGACCCAGATCCTCACCCAGTACCCCGCGCAGATCTCCGGTCAGATCTTCGACCAGGTCCGCCAGGTCCCCGGGATCGCCGAGTACGACACCGTCGTCCGCCAGGACTCCTTCCTCTCCACGCTGCTGATCACGATGATCCCGCTGGCGCTGGTCCTGATCCTGCTGTTCTGGTTCCTGAACAACGCCCAGGGCGGCGGGAACCGGGTCATGAGCTTCGGCAAGTCCAAGGCCAAGCAGCTGAACAAGGACATGCCGAAGAACACGTTCGCGGACGTGGCGGGCGCCGACGAGGCGGTCGAGGAGCTCTACGAGATCAAGGACTTCCTGCAGAACCCGGGCCGTTACCAGGCCCTGGGCGCGAAGATCCCCAAGGGTGTGCTGCTCTACGGCCCGCCCGGCACCGGCAAGACGCTGCTGGCCCGTGCGGTCGCCGGTGAGGCGGGCGTGCCGTTCTACACGATCTCCGGGTCCGACTTCGTCGAGATGTTCGTCGGTGTCGGTGCCTCCCGGGTGCGCGACCTGTTCGAGCAGGCCAAGCAGAACGCGCCCTGCATCATCTTCGTCGACGAGATCGACGCGGTCGGCCGCCAGCGCGGCGCCGGCCTCGGCGGCGGGCACGACGAGCGCGAGCAGACCCTGAACCAGCTGCTCGTCGAGATGGACGGCTTCGACGCCCGCGGCGGCATCATCCTGATCGCCGCGACGAACCGGCCGGACATCCTGGACCCGGCGCTGCTGCGCCCGGGCCGGTTCGACCGGCAGATCCCGGTCGGCGCCCCCGACCTGGCGGGTCGCCGCGCGATCCTGTCGGTGCACTCCAAGGGCAAGCCCTTCGCCGACGACGTCGACCTCGAGTCGCTGGCCAAACGCACCGTGGGCATGTCCGGCGCCGACCTGGCCAACGTGATCAACGAGGCCGCGCTGCTGACCGCCCGCGAGCACGGGACGCTGATCAACGGCGCCGCGCTGGAGGAGTCGGTCGACCGCGTCGTCGGCGGCCCCCGGCGCAAGTCGAAGATCGTCTCCGAGCGCGAGAAGAAGATCACCGCATACCACGAGGGCGGGCACGCGCTGGCCGCGTGGGCGATGCCGGACCTGGAGCCGGTCTACAAGCTCACGATCCTGCCGCGCGGGCGCACCGGCGGGCACGCGCTCGTCGTCCCGGAGGACGACAAGGGCCTCATGACCCGCGCCGAGATGATCGCGAGGCTGGTGTTCGCGATGGGTGGGCGTTCGGCCGAGGAGCTCGTCTTCCACGAGCCCACGACGGGCGCGTCCTCCGACATCGACCAGGCCACCAAGATCGCCCGCGCGATGGTCACCGAGTACGGCATGAGCGCCAAGCTCGGCGCCGTCCGCTACGGCCGCGAGCAGGGCGACCCGTTCCTCGGTCGCTCGATGGGCAACCAGGCCGACTACTCGCTCGAGGTCGCCCACGAGATCGACGAGGAGGTGCGCAAGCTCATCGAGGCCGCGCACACCGAGGCGTGGGAGATCCTCAACACCTACCGCGACGTGCTCGACAACCTGGTGCTCGAGCTCCTGGACAAGGAGACCCTGAACCGCAAGGACCTCGAGCGGATCTTCGGGTCGGTGGAGAAGCGGCCGCGGATCACCGCGTTCGACGACTTCGGCGTGCGCACGCCCTCGGAGAAGCCGCCGATCAAGACCCGGCGCGAGCTGGCGCACGAGCGCGGTGAGGTCCTGCCGCCCGAGGAGGACGAGCTCACCCCGGCCGAGGTCGGCTCGGGCGTCGCCAACGGCTACGGAGACGCGCCCGGCACCCCCGGCGCCTCCCCGTTCCCGGCGGGCGGCTCGGTCCCGAGCCGCCCGGACGCCCCCAACGACGGCGGCTACGCCCCCGGCGACGGCGGCCCGGGCCACGGCGGCGGCAACGGCGGGAACGGGAACGGGAACGGCTACGGCGCGCCCGGCAACGGGCACGGCGCCCCGGTCCACGGCCACGGCCGGGCCGGGTCCTACGGCGGACCGGGACAGCCCCCGCCGCCCGCCGTCGCCCCGAACTACGGCGCCCCGCCGGACTGGCGGCCCGCGACGACCCCGCAGGGGCAGAGCTGGCCGCCGCCGAACTGGGCGCAGCCGCCGCAGCAGGGCGGGCCGCAGGGCCCCGCCCAGGGCGGTCCCTGGCCCGGTCGCGGACCGGGCGGCGGCAACGGCAACGGCGCTCACGGCAACGGCGCGCCGGGCGGTGCGAACGACCCCGGCGCCGGCGAGCAGCGACGCGGACACGACCCGGAGGCAGGACACTGAGCACGTCGACGACGGACGGACGCTCCGGACCGGTGGAGTCCGCCGCGGTGGCGGCCGGGGTGACTCGGGCCGTACCCGGCGGGATCGACCTGGACCGTGCGGAGCGCGCCGTCCGCGAGCTGCTGATCGCGGTCGGGGAGGACCCGGACCGCGAGGGTCTCAAGGAGACCCCGGCCCGGGTCGCGCGCGCCTACGGCGAGATCTTCGCCGGGCTGTTCGTCGACCCGGACACGGTGCTGGAGAAGACCTTCGACGAGGGCCACGGCGAGCTCGTGCTGGTCAAGGACATCCCGATGTTCTCCACCTGCGAGCACCACCTCGTGCCCTTCCACGGGGTGGCCCACGTCGGCTACATCCCGGCCGTCGACGGCCAGGTCACCGGCCTGTCCAAGCTGGCCCGGGTGGTCGACCTGTACGCCAAGCGACCGCAGGTCCAGGAGCGGCTGACCGCGCAGATCGCCGACGCCCTGGTGCGCAAGCTGAACCCGCGCGCGGTGATCGTCGTGCTGGAGGCCGAGCACCTGTGCATGGCCATGCGCGGCATCCGCAAGCCGGGGTCGCGCACCACCACCTCGGCGGTGCGCGGGCTGTTCAAGAGCTCGGCTACCTCCCGCGCGGAGGCGCTCTCGCTGATCAGGGGGCGGTGACGTGGTCGCCCCCGGTGGAGCGTTGCCGGAGCTCGGCCGCTGCGCGGTCATGGGGATCCTGAACGTCACCCCCGACTCGTTCTCCGACGGCGGCCGCTACGTCGACCGGTCGCACGCCGTCGCGCACGGTGTCGCGATGCGCGACGCCGGGGCCGACCTCGTCGACGTCGGCGGGGAGTCGACCCGGCCCGGCGCGCAGCGGATCGACGCCGCGACCGAGCGGGACCGCGTCCTGCCGGTGGTGCGCGAGCTCGTCGCCGCGGGCGTGCGGGTCAGCGTCGACACGACCCGGTCCGCGGTCGCCGAGGCCTGCGTCGAGGCCGGTGCGGCGATGGTCAACGACGTCTCCGGCGGCCTGGCCGACCCGCGGATGGCCGCGGTCGTCGCCGAGTCGCGGACGCCCTGGGTGATCATGCACTGGCGCGGGCACAGCGCCGGCATGCAGCAGCTCGCGGGCTACGAGGACGTGATCGGCGAGGTCCGGTCCGAGCTCGTCGCCCGGGTCGACCACGCCGTGATGGCCGGGGTCGATCCCGGCCGCATCGTGCTCGACCCCGGTCTCGGGTTCGCCAAGAACGCCTCGCACAACTGGGCGCTGCTGCGCCGGCTCGACGTGTTCGTCGACCTGGGGTTCCCGGTGCTGGTCGGGGCCTCGCGCAAGCGGTTCCTCGGCGAGCTCCTGGCCTCGGCCGAGGGCGAGCCGCGCACCCCGCCGGGCCGCGACATCGCGACCGCCGCGGTCAGCGCGCTCGCCGCCAACGCGGGCGCCTGGGGCGTGCGGGTGCACGACGTCGAGTCCACGATGGACGCCATCGCGGTCGCCGCCGCCTGCCGGCTCGGTGCCTCGCGCCCCCGCACCCCGCGGGAGACCGGGCGGTGAGCGACCGGATCGAGCTACGGGGTCTGCGGGTCCGCGGGAACCACGGCGTGTTCGACCACGAGCGTCGCGACGGCCAGGAGTTCGTCGTCGACCTGGTGGTGCACGCCGACCTCGCGCCCGCCGCCGCCTCGGACGACCTGGCCGACACGCTGCACTACGGCGAGCTCGCCGAGCTGGCTGCGGGCATCGTCGGCGGTCCGGCCCGGGATCTCATCGAGGCCGTCGCCGGGGAGATCGCACAGGCCGTACTGGACTCCGACGCCCGGGTCGCCGCCGTCGAGGTGACGCTGCACAAGCCGTCGGCGCCGATCCCGCTGACCTTCGACGACGTCGCGGTCGTCCTGACCCGGAGCCGGGCGTGACCCGCGCGATCCTGTCCCTCGGCTCCAACCTGGGCGACCGGGCCGCGCACCTGCGCACGGTCGTCGCGGACCTGGGGGCGGCCGTCGTGGCGGTGTCGCCGGTGTTCGAGACGGCGCCGTGGGGCGTGACCGACCAGCCGGACTTCCTCAACGCGGTGCTGGTCGCGGAGGACCCGGAGCTCGATGCGTGGGGCTGGCTGCGCCGGGGGCAGGCACTCGAGGACGCCTCGGGCCGGGTCCGCGAGCAGCGGTGGGGGCCGCGCACCCTCGACGTCGACGTCGTCCAGGTGACCGACGACGGCGCCCCGGTCACCTCGGACGACCCGGAGCTGCTCCTGCCGCACCCGGGCACCCCCGACCGGGCCACCGTGCTGCTGCCGTGGCTGCTCGCCGAGCCCGGGGCCGTCCTGCACGGGCACGGGCCGGTCGCCGACCTGCTGGACCGTCTCGGCCCGGACGGCCGTGCCGGCGTGCACCGCCGCGACGACGTCGTCCTGCGGGACCCGGCATGACCGCGCCCGGACCGGGCGGACGGCGCTCGGGCCGCGGCCCGGACGACGACCCGCGCCCGACCGTGCGCCCGACCCGGGTCCGCGACGTCGCCGCGATCGCCGTGGTCGCGGCCCTGCTCGGCAACATTCTCGTCCAGCTGACCTACGGGTCGCTGCCGACGCTGCCGGTCGCCGCGGCGGTCGTCGTCACGGTCCTCGCCGCCGCCGAGGCCGCGGGCGGGGTCGTGCTGCGGCGCCGGATCGAGCGCCGGAACGGCGCCGTCCCGGTACCGCCGCTCGTCGCGGCCCGGGCGGTGCTGCTCGCCAAGGCCTCCGCGGTCGGCGGCGCGGTGGTCGCCGGGCTGTGGGTGGCCGTGCTGATGCACACGCTGCCGCGGGCCGCGGTCGTGGTGGCGGCGTTCCGGGACAGCGTCGTCGCCGGGATCGGTGTGGTCAGCGCGCTGCTGCTGATCGGCGCCGCGTTCTGGCTGGAGTACTGCTGCCGGGCCCCCGACGACCCGGACGACACCGACGGTGGGATCCGCTCGACCTGAGGCGCGTCCCCCGCGCGGACGGGGCCGGTTCTCTACGCTGGACGGTCATGACGTCCCCGACGCTCGGCCGCCCGTACACACCGGTGCCGGCGCCGTCGGCCAAGCGACGGGGCGTGCTGCTGCCGGTCGTCGGCCTGGTGGTGCTGGCCCTGCTCGCGGTGATCACGATCGGGGTGCTGCAACGCGCGATCGGGACGCCGGGGGTGATCGTCGGGACCCTGGCCGCGCTGCTGCCGGTCGTGCCGGTGGTGGCGGCGTTCCTCTGGGTGGACCGCTGGGAGCCCGAGCCGCCGCGGATGCTGATGGGCGCGTTCCTCTGGGGCGCCGGGTTCGCCGCGCTGGTCGCCCTGCTGATCAACACGAGCGCCTCGGCGGTGCTCGACGCGGCCGCCGGGCGCGGCGCGGGCGACCTGTTCGGCCCGGTCGTGGTCGCCCCGGTCGTGGAGGAGTTCACCAAGGGCCTGTTCCTGGTCGGGCTGCTGCTGTTCCGGCGCCGCGAGTTCGACGGGATCGTCGACGGCGTCGTCTACGCCGGGATCGTCGCCGCCGGGTTCGCGTTCAGCGAGAACATCCTCTACCTCGGCCGCGCGGTGTCCGAGCCGGAGTCGGCCGGCGTGCTCGCGACGCTGTTCGTCCGCGGCGTCGCCTCGCCGTTCGCGCATCCACTGTTCACCTGCATGATCGGCATCGCCGCCGGGATCGCGGTGACCAGCCGCAGCATCGGGGTGCGGGTGCTGGCGATGATCGCCGGCTACGTCGCCGCGGTGGTGCTGCACGCGCTGTGGAACGGCGCGTCGGTGCTGGCCGCGACGCCCGGCGGCTTCTTCCAGATCTACCTGTTCGTGATGGTCCCGATCTTCGTCGGGCTGATCCTGCTCGTGGTGTTCGCCCGTCGCCGCGAGGCGCGGATCGTCGCCGCGCAGCTGCCCGGCTTCGCCGCCGCGGGCTGGATCGCGCCGAGCGAGGTGACCCTGCTGGCCCGGCTGTCCCGGCGGAAGGGCTGGCGCACGCTGGTGCGGCGCCGCTCCGGCCCGGCCGCGGCGAAGGCCGTCGCCGAGTACCAGTCCGCGGTCACCGAGCTGGCGTTCATGCGGAACCGGATCGCGCGCGGCGCGGTGAAGGAGAGCGCCCACGCCCTGCACGACGAGAAGCTGGCCGCGGTGCTGCGGGCCCGTGCCGTCGCCGTCGGGGTGCCGGAGGCGCTGGTCGCGGCCTGGGCGCGGAAGCGTCCGTCGGACTGGGAGCCGCCGCCCCCGGCCGCGCCGGACGGCAGCTTCTCCGGCCAGTTCCGGATCCCGACCTTCCCCGACGGCGGCGGCGCGTCCGCCTCCGCGGGGCCCGCCGTACCGCCGCTCCCGCCCGGCCCGGACACACTCATGACCGCGGCGCCCTGGGGGCGCCCCGAGGGACCACGGATCGCTCCGTGGTCGGGCGCGTCGCGGACGCCGGCCCCGCAGCCCCCGGCTCCGCCGACACCCGCCCAGCACACCCCGGCCCCGCACGCCTCCGCCGCGCCCGAGGGCGGTGCCCGTCCCGCCGGCCCCCGCGGACCCGGGGAGCCCCGGGTGGCCGATGCCCGTTCCGGTGGTCCGGGCGTGGCCGGCCGTCCGGATGCCCCGGCCCGCCGTCCCGGCCCCGCTCAGGGCCCCGGCCCCTCGGGGACGGGGCCCGGGGCGGTCTCCGGCGGCCGGGCGGCGGGCTCGCCGGCGCCCGGGCATCCGCCGTTCGGTGCCCCGGTGTCCGGCCCCGCCGGACCCGCCCCCGGGGGTGGCGACGAGCACCTCACGCGTGCCGTCCGCCGTCCGGACCCACCCGCCGGCGGGACCCACGGCCGCCACCACGACGACCCGTCGGACCCCGGCCCCACCCGCCCGATGCTCCGTCCGGACGACGACCCGGACCACCCCGCGACCCGGTGATCACCGGTTGTGGAGCGCAGCGTCCGCCCGGTGGGCGCCGGACTCCACAACCGGTGATCATCGTCGTACCGGGACGGGTGAGGCCGGTCTCAGGACCACCCGTCGCCACCCGGCGCGCGTCTACCCTCGCGTCCGGCGCGCGGCCACCGGAGGTCGCGCCACCCGCGGATTGCCCGACCGGTACCCCACCAGGACCGGAACGGGAGGAAACGGATTCTCGTGATGGACTCTGCGATCGATGGCGGTCGCCCCGCGCGGCTCGCGGTCGGGGTGGTCTCGGCCGGTCGGGTCGGTGCGGTGCTGGGCGCCGCGCTCGCCCGCGCGGGCCACCACGTCGTCGCCGCCTCCGGGGTCTCGCAGGCCTCGGTGCGCCGGGCGGAGACCCTGCTCCCCGACGTCCCCCTGCTCCCGCCGGACGAGGTCTGCTCGCGCGCCGACCTGGTCCTGCTCGCCGTCCCCGACGACGTGCTGCCCGGCCTGGTCCGTGGCCTCGCCGCCGCCGGGTGCTTCCGCCCGGGCCAGATCGCCGTCCACACGGCGGGGTCGCGCGGCGTCGCGGTGCTGGACCCGGCGACGGAGCAGGGTGTGCTGCCGCTGGCGCTGCACCCGGCGATGACGGTGACCGGCCGCCCCGAGGACGTCGACCGGCTCGCCGCCTGCTGCATCGGCGTCACCGCCCCCGGCGACCCGGAGCACGGCGACCCGCGCGACGCCGTCGGCTGGAGCGTCGCTGAGGCACTCGTGCTGGAGATGTCGGCCGAGCCCGTCCGCATCCCCGAGGCGATGCGCCCGCTCTACCACGCCGCGCTCGCCCACGGCGCCAACCATCTGACCACTCTGGTCGGGGACTGCGTGCAGTTGCTGGAGACCGCCGGCATCCGGCCCGCGGAGCGGCTCGTCGCGCCGCTGCTGTCGGCCGCGCTGGACAACGCGCTGCGCCACGGCGACCGCGCGCTGACCGGACCGGTCGCCCGCGGCGACGCCGGCACCGTCCGGACCCACCTGGAGCACATCGGTGACGCCGACGCCGACCTGGCCGCCGTCTACCGGGCGCTGGCCGGGCGCACCGCCCACCGCGCCGCCGCCGCCGGGCTCCTCGGCCCCGACGGCGTCCGCGACATCGAGACCGCACTGGAGGAGAAGTGAGCACCCCCGGCTCCACCCGGAACGGCTACGGCACCGGCCGGCTGACCGTGCACGCCGACCCCGCGAAGCTCGCCGCGGTCACCCGCGCGCTGCGCGGTGCGGGCCGCAAGGTCGTCCTCATCCCCACGATGGGCGCCCTGCACGAGGGCCACCGCGAGCTGATCCGGCATGCGAAGCGGATCCCCGGCGCCGTCGTCCCGGTCGTGTCGATCTTCGTGAACCCGCTGCAGTTCGGCGCGGGCGAGGACCTCGACCGCTACCCGCGCCCGATCGAGGCCGACCTCGACGCCTGCCGCGAGGAGGGCGTCGAGCTGGTGTTCACCCCGCAGGTCGAGCACATGTACCCGCCGGGCTCGCAGACCCGCGTCACCGCCGGGCCGCTCGGCGACGAGCTGGAGGGTGCCTCCCGGAAGGGCCACTTCGACGGCGTCCTGACCGTCGTGTCCAAGCTGTTCCACATCGTCGGCCCGGACGTCGCGCTGTTCGGCGAGAAGGACTACCAGCAGCTGACGCTGATCCGCCGGATGGTGCGCGACCTGGACTTCCCGACCCGGGTCGTCGGCGTCCCGACCGTCCGCGAGGACGACGGCCTGGCCCTGTCCTCGCGCAACGTCTACCTCGACCCCGGGCAGCGCCGCGCCGCCGCCGTGCTGTCGCGCGCGCTCGCGGCCGGGGCCGCGGTGTCGGTCCGCGGGCACGACGCCGTGCTGGACGCCGCCCGCGCCGAGCTGGCGACCGAGCCGGAGGTCGACGTCGACTACCTCGAGCTGCGCGACACCGACCTCGGACCGGCCCCCGCCCCGGGCGCCGGGGACGGCCGCCTGCTCGTCGCCGCCCGGGTCGGCGCCACCCGTCTGATCGACAACGCCCCCATCGCGTTCTGACCGCGTCCCGAGGAGAACCGCCGTGAACCGCACGATGATGAAGTCCAAGATCCACCGCGCCACCGTGACGCAGGCCGACCTGCACTACGTCGGCTCGGTCACCGTCGACGCCGACCTGATGGCGGCCGCCGACCTGCTCGAGGGCGAGCAGGTCAGCATCGTCGACATCACCAACGGCGCCCGCCTGGAGACCTACGTGATCACCGGCGAGCCCGGCTCCGGGGTGATCGGCATCAACGGCGCCGCCGCGCACCTGGTGCACCCCGGTGACCTGGTCATCCTGATCTCCTACGGCTCCTACGACGAGGCCGAGCTGCGCGACTACAGCCCGCGCGTCGTCTTCGTCGACGCCGACAACCGGATCGCCGACCTGGGCGCCGACCCGGGGCACGCCCCGGAGGGTTCGGGCCTGCTGACCAGCGCGGCCCGCTGAGGACGACACGGTGCTGCTCTGCATCGATGTGGGGAACACCCACGTCTCGCTGGGGCTCTACCCCGACACCGGGACGGGTGCGGAGGCGCTCGACCCGGAGCCGGACCGGCGCTGGCGGCTGCGCACCGACACCAGTGCCACCGCCGACGAGCTGGACCTGACCGTCACCGGGATGCTCGGCGCGCACTTCCCCGAGGTCACCGCGGTCGCCGCGCTGTCCACGGTGCCCGGGCCGTCGCGGGAGCTGCGCACGCTGCTCTCGCGCTGGTCGGACCGGATGCGGACGCTCGTCGTCGGGCCGGGGGTACGGACGGGCGTGCCGCTGCTGGTGGACCACCCGCGCGAGGTGGGCGCGGACCGGGTCGTGAACTCGCTCGCCGCGCACCACCTGTTCGGCACCACCTGCGTCTGCGTCGACCTCGGGACCTGCACGAACATCGACGTGGTCACCGCGAAGGGTGAGTTCCTCGGCGGAGCGCTGGCCCCGGGCATCGACATCGCGATGCAGGCGCTGGCCGAGCGGGCGTCGTCGCTGCGGCCGGTGGACCTGGTCGAGCCGCGCTCGGTGATCGGCCGGACGACGGTCGAGGCCGTCCAGGCCGGGGTGCTCTACGGCGCCGCCGGGCAGGTCGACGGGCTGGTCCGCCGGATCCTCGCCGAGCTGGGCCCGGACGCGCTGCCGGTCACCGTGATCGTCACCGGTGGGCTCGCGGAGCTCGTCCACGGCCGTGCCGACACCGTCACCCACCACGTCCCGGACCTGACGCTGCACGGGCTGCGGCTGACCCACCTGCGCCACCACCGGCCCCGCTGACCGGGCCCGTGGACCGCGCCCGCCGGCCGGGCTCAGAGCGTGCGGGACCGCCGCACGATCGTGCGCATCGGCATGGTGAAGCGGCCGTCGGCGTCGGCGACCTGCCCGGTCAGGAACTCCCGGGCGGCGGCGAACACCGCGTCCCGGTCCTGCGGGGTGCTCCGCAGCGCCCAGGAGTGCGTGGCGATGTCGGCGAGGTGCTCGTCGACGGTGGTCGGGCGGTCCCAGGTGACGCGGTCCTCCCCGTCGTCGACGAACCAGGGGGAGCCCGGGTGCGGCGTCGCGTCGCCGCCACCGGCCGGGTTGTCGGGCACCCGCCGACCGCGCACGGTGAGCTCGCCGAACTCGCGGATCCAGGCGACGTCGTCGTCCCCGCCGTTCCACAGCCCGGCCAGCACCCCGCCGGGCCGCAGCACCCGCGCCATCTCCGGGGCGGCCCGGTCGAGGTCGAACCAGTGCAGCGCCTGCCCGACCAGGACGGCATCGAGGTGGCCGTCGGGCAGCGGGATGCGTTCCGCGGACCCGGTCCGGGCCTCGACGCCGGGGGAGCGCTCGCGCAGCACCGCGAGCATCGCCGGGTCCGGCTCCACTGCGACGACGTCGAGCCCGCGGGCGGTCAGGACGCGCGTCAGCTTCCCGGTCCCCGCGCCCAGGTCGAGCACGCGGGGCCGTTCCGGGGTCCCGGCCAGTGCCGCGTCGACGGCGGCGTCGGGGTAGGCGGGGCGGTGGTCGTCGTAGGCGCGCGCGACGGCACCGAACGTGCGGCCGCGGTCCACCTCGTCGTCGGGCACCTCCGCACGGTAGGCCGGTGGCCGACCACCGCGCGAGGCCTCGCCGCGGAGGTGGGGGGTGACGACGGGCGCTCCCGGGTACCGCCGATAGCCTGACCTGCCGTGAACACTCCCGGCACACCGTCCGACCCGGCGACCGAGGCCGACCTCCCCGAGCAGATGCGGGTGCGCCGGGCCAAGCGCGCGGAGCTGATCGCCGCGGGCACCGACCCGTACCCCGTCGAGGTCCCCCGCACGCACTCGCTGCGCCAGGTCCGCGACGCCCACCCGGACCTGCCCGCGGACACCGCGACGGGCGAGACCGTGGCCGTCGCCGGCCGGGTGATCTTCGTGCGGAACACCGGCAAGCTGTGCTTCGCGACGCTGCGCGAGGGCGACGGCACCGAGCTGCAGGCCATGCTCTCGCTCGACCGGGTCGGGGCGGAGGCGCTGGCCGGCTGGAAGTCCGTCGTCGACATGGGTGACTTCGTCGCGGTGCGCGGTGAGGTCATCACCTCGCGACGGGGCGAGCTCTCGGTGATGGTCGACGAGTGGTCGGTCGCCGCGAAGTCGGTCCGGCCGCTGCCGACCGCGCACAAGGAGCTCTCGGAGGAGAACCGGGTCCGGCAGCGCTACGTCGACCTCATCCTGCGCCCGCAGGCCCGCGAGACCGTGCGCGCGCGGTCCACCGTGCTGCGGACCGTCCGCGAGTCGCTCACCGGCCGCGACTTCATCGAGGTGGAGACGCCGATGCTGCAGAACCTGCACGGCGGTGCCACTGCGCGTCCGTTCGTGACGCACGCGAACGCACTCGACTCCGATCTGTATCTGCGGATCGCACCGGAGCTGTTCCTGAAGCGTTGCGTGGTCGGTGGTATCGAGCGCGTCTTCGAGCTGAACCGGGTGTTCCGGAACGAGGGCATCGACTCCACGCATTCCCCGGAGTTCGCGATGCTGGAGGCCTACCAGGCCTACGCGACCTACGACGACATGGCGGTCCTGACGCGGGAGCTGATCCAGTCCTCGGCGCAGGCGCTGTTCGGTTCCACCACGGTGCGCCACCACGACGGCACCGAGCACGATCTCGGTGGCGAGTGGCGATCGGTGACCATCTACGGATCGGTGTCCGAGGCCGTCGGGCGGGACGTGACGCCGGACACGGAACTGTCGGAACTGCAGCGGATCGCGCACGCCCACGACGTCGACATCACCGATTACCCGACGGCCGCACAGATCGTGCTGGAGTTGTTCGAGAAGCTGGTCGAGCACACCCTGCACGAGCCGACCTTCGTGCGCGACTTCCCGGTCGAGGTGCGGCCGCTGACCCGTGCGCACCGCGACGACCCGCGGCTGTCGGAGTCCTGGGACCTCATCGTCTTCGGCGTGGAGCTGGCCACGGCCTACTCCGAGCTGGTGGACCCGGTCGAGCAGCGGGAACGCCTGCACGCCCAGTCGCTCAAGGCCGCGGCGGGCGACCCGGAGGCCATGCAGCTCGACGAGGACTTCCTGCGCGCCATGGAGTACGGCATGCCGCCCACCGGTGGGATGGGAATGGGTATCGACCGTCTCCTGATGACCCTGACCGGCCTCGGAATCCGCGAGACGATCCTGTTCCCGCTGGTCCGCGGCGAGTCCTGAACCGGTTCCGAACGCACATCCGACGACGTCCCCGGCCGCGAACAGCGACCGGGGGCGTCGTGTTTGGCGGACCCGTACGAGTGGTGTCGAACTCGGTTCGCCGTATTTCGCCGTACCCAGGTCGACGACACGAACATTTCTCGGATACTCTCGGATTCGAGTCGGAACCGGTACCCGGTGGCCTCATATTGCGTCCTGCTATTGCATCGCGCAGTCGCCGATGTCCGCCCCGGTCCCTCATCATGAACGTGTTCGGCCATTCAGGGAGGCTGCGGAGATGGCGCAGATCAAGGAAGTCCGGCTCGTCGACGATCTGACCGGTGACGCGGCGGACGAGACGATCGAGTTCGGTCTCGACGGACGCAACTACGAGATCGACCTGTCCGACGGGAATGCGAAGAAGCTGCGCGACGTGCTCGCCGACTACGTCGCGGCCGCCCGTCGCGCCGGTGGCGCGGCCCGTCGGCGCAGCAGCGGCTCGTCGGGCGGGGCGGCCCGCCGCCCGTCGGTCGACCGCGAGCAGAACCAGGCGATCCGCGAGTGGGCCCGCAACCGCGGGATGAAGGTCTCGGACCGCGGCCGCATCCCGGCCGAGGTGCTCGAGGCCTACCACCAGGAGAACTAAGGTCTGCCTTACCCGGCGGGGCGGGGGAGGGGTACCGTCGCGACGGCCCCTTCCCCTCTCGTCGTTGGGAGGCAGCCTGATGGCCCGCCCCGTCACCGATCTCCGGGTGCTCCGCACCGAACGCCTGAGCCCGCACATGGTGCGCGTCGTCGCCGGTGGCGACGGCCTGGCGGCGTTCCCCGTCACGGAGCACACCGACCGCTACGTCAAGATCCTCTTCCCGCTCCCCGGCGTCGACTACCCCGAGCCGCTGGACATGGACCGGGTGCACGCCGAGCTGCCGCGCGACCGGTGGCCCGCCCAGCGGACCTACACCGTCCGCTCGCTCGATCACGCCGCAGGCGAGCTCGTCATCGACTTCGTCCACCACGGCGACACCGGCCTCGCCGGCCCGTGGGCGGCCGCCGCCCGCCCGGGCGACCGGCTGCGGATGCTCGGCCCGGGCGGCGCCTACGCCCCGGACCCGGACGCCGACTGGCACCTGCTCGTCGGCGACGAGGCCGCGCTGCCCGCGATCTGCGCCGCGCTCGAGCGGATCCCGGCCGGGCGACCGGTCGTCGCCGTCCTGCAGGTGGACGGTCCCGGCGACGAGATCGACGTGCCGACGGGCCCCGGGGTGGACGTGCGGTGGCTGTACCGCATCGACGCCGGGGGCGACCCGGACTCGGAGCAGCTGCCCGCCGTCGTCGCGGGTCTGGAGTTCCTCCCCGGGCGCGTGCACGCCTTCGTGCACGGTGAGGCGATCGCCGTGCGCGAACTCCGCAGGCACCTCACCCGCGAGCGCGGCGTCGCCAAGGACGACCTGTCGATCTCCGGGTACTGGCGCCGCGGGCGCGACGAGGAGGGGTTCCGGCAGTTCAAGGCGGCCGAGCGGGAGCGCGAGGAGGCCGCTGCCGCGACCGGCTGACGTCCGTCGGGAACACGGCAGGTGTCACCCGTGTTACTGCGGGCACGTACCCCGGTGCACGTCAGGTGGAGGCGCCGGGGCCCCTTCGACCGATACAGTGGTATGTGGTCTCCCGTGAGGGTGGCCTGGCGCGGTGTCACGCGAGGGCGCAGTGTCGGTTCGGGCGAGCCCGGACCGTACGGAGATGCTGGTCGCGCCGTCAGTGAGGCGCAGCAGGCAAGGAGTGCGAATTGTTCGAGAGGTTCACCGACCGAGCGCGACGTGTTGTCGTCCTGGCCCAGGAAGAGGCCCGGATGCTCAACCACAACTACATCGGGACCGAGCACATCCTCCTTGGCCTGATCCACGAGGGAGAGGGCGTCGCCGCGAAGGCGCTCGAGTCCCTCGGTATCGCTCTGGAGGGCGTGCGACAGCAGGTCGAGGAGATCATCGGCCAGGGGCAGCAGGCCCCGTCCGGGCACATCCCCTTCACCCCCCGGGCGAAGAAGGTGCTGGAGCTGTCGCTGCGCGAGGCGCTGCAGCTCGGCCACAACTACATCGGGACCGAGCACATCCTGCTCGGCCTCATCCGCGAGGGCGAGGGCGTCGCGGCCCAGGTGCTGGTCAAGCTGGGCGCCGACCTCAACCGTGTCCGTCAGCAGGTGCTCCAGCTGCTGTCCGGCTACCAGGGCAAGGAGCCGCAGGAGAGCGGCACCGGTGGCCGTGGCGAGGGCACGCCGTCCTCGTCGCTGGTGCTGGACCAGTTCGGTCGCAACCTCACCCAGCAGGCCCGTGAGGGCAAGCTGGACCCGGTCATCGGCCGGGAGAAGGAGATCGAGCGGATCATGCAGGTCCTCTCGCGGAGGACCAAGAACAACCCGGTGCTGATCGGCGAGGCCGGCGTCGGCAAGACCGCCGCCGTCGAGGGCCTCGGCCAGGCGATCGTCAAGGGCGAGGTCCCGGAGACGCTGAAGGACAAGCAGCTCTACACCCTCGACCTGGGCTCGCTGGTCGCCGGTTCCCGCTACCGCGGTGACTTCGAGGAGCGCCTCAAGAAGGTGCTCAAGGAGATCCGCACCCGCGGTGACATCATCCTGTTCATCGACGAGATCCACACCCTGGTGGGTGCGGGTGCGGCCGAGGGCGCGATCGACGCCGCCTCGATCCTCAAGCCGATGCTTGCCCGCGGCGAGCTGCAGACCATCGGTGCGACGACGCTCGACGAGTACCGCAAGTACGTCGAGAAGGACCCCGCGCTGGAGCGCCGCTTCCAGCCGATCCAGGTGTCCGAGCCGTCGGTCGAGCACACGATCGAGATCCTTCGTGGTCTGCGTGACCGGTACGAGGCGCACCACCGCGTCACGATCACCGACGACGCACTGGCCTCGGCCGCGACGCTGGCCGACCGCTACATCAACGACCGCTTCCTGCCGGACAAGGCGATCGACCTGATCGACGAGGCCGGCGCCCGGATGCGCATCCGCCGGATGACGGCTCCGCCGGACCTGCGGGAGTTCGACGAGAAGATCGCGAACGTCCGCCGGGACAAGGAGTCGGCGATCGACGCCCAGGACTTCGAGCGGGCCGCGCACCTGCGCGACCAGGAGAAGACCCTGCTCGGCGAGAAGGCCGAGCGCGAGAAGCAGTGGAAGTCGGGCGACCTCGACGTCGTCGCGGAGGTCGACGGTGAGCAGATCGCCGAGGTGCTGGGCAACTGGACCGGCATCCCGGTGTTCAAGCTGACCGAGGAGGAGACGACCCGTCTGCTCAAGATGGAGGACGAGGTCCACAAGCGGATCATCGGCCAGGAGGACGCGGTCCGCTCCGTCTCGCAGGCGATCCGTCGTACCCGCGCCGGCCTGAAGGACCCGAAGCGCCCGTCCGGCTCGTTCATCTTCGCCGGCCCGTCCGGTGTCGGTAAGACCGAGCTGTCCAAGGCGCTCGCCAACTTCCTGTTCGGCGAGGACGACGCCCTCATCCAGATCGACATGGGTGAGTTCCACGACCGCTACACCGCCTCGCGGCTGTTCGGTGCCCCTCCCGGGTACGTCGGCTACGAGGAGGGCGGCCAGCTCACCGAGAAGGTGCGGCGCAAGCCGTTCTCGGTGGTGCTGTTCGACGAGATCGAGAAGGCGCACCAGGAGATCTACAACACGCTCCTGCAGGTGCTCGAGGACGGCCGTCTCACCGACGGCCAGGGCCGCACGGTCGACTTCAAGAACACCGTGCTGATCTTCACCTCGAACCTGGGTACCCAGGACATCTCGAAGGCCGTGGGACTGGGCTTCTCCTCCGGTGGCGACGAGAAGTCGAACTACGAGCGGATGAAGACGAAGGTCAACGACGAGCTGAAGAAGCACTTCAGGCCGGAGTTCCTCAACCGCATCGACGACATCATCGTCTTCCACCAGCTCAACCAGGAACAGATCATCCAGATGGTCGACCTGATGATCGGGCGGGTGGAGAAGCAGCTGGCGAACAAGGACATGGGCATCGAGCTCACCGACAACGCCAAGAAGCTGCTGGCCCACCGCGGGTTCGACCCGGTCCTGGGCGCCCGGCCGCTGCGCCGGACGATCCAGCGGGAGATCGAGGACCAGCTGTCGGAGAAGATCCTGTTCGGCGAGATCGAGGCCGGGCAGATCGTCATCGTCGACGTCGAGGGCCTCGACACCTCCGCGGAGGAGGGCTCCAACGCCTGGTCGGACAAGGCCAAGTTCACCTTCCGCGGTGAGCGCAAGCCGTCCGAGCCGGTGCCGGACACCCCGCCCACCGCGCTGGCCGGCGAGGAGTGAGACAGACCCACGCATGACGGCGGCGGGCCGTCCCGGGAACTCCCGGGGCGGCCCGCCGTTGTCGGTCCGGAGCCCGGTTCCGACCCCGGCCCGGTGGCCCCCAGGGGAACTTTCGAGGCGTAGAGCGCTACGAAGGTTCCCCTGGGAGCGGGCCGGGGGGGTGGTCGGGCAGCGCGACGACCAGGTCGGCCCGGTGCCGGGACGCCTCGACGAGTCGGGCGTTCGGCTCGTCGGTGCGCTCGACCCACACCCGGGCCGCCTCCAGGGTCTTGCCGAAGCGCACGTGCCGCGCGACCAGGCGCTCCAGCCGGAGCGCCTCGTCGGTCTCGTGGAACCACACGGCGTCGAACCCTGCCCGCACCGCCCGCCAGCGGGGGGTGTCGAGGAGCAGGTAGTTGCCCTCGCTGACCACGAGCCGGCACTGCGGGTGCACCGGGACCGACCCGGCGACGGGCTGCTCGATCTCCCGGTCGAACGCCGGGGCGTACACCGGGCCCGCGCCGTCGTCGGGGGTGAGCCGCAGCCGGGCGAGCAGCGCGGCGTAGCCGTCGGCGTCGAAGGTGTCGGGGGCGCCCTTGCGATGACGTCGGCCCAGCCGGTCCAGCTCGACGTCGGCGAGATGGAAGCCGTCCATCGGGACATGGGCGACCCAGCCGGGGCCGAGCCCGTCCGGGGGCGTGGCGGCGAGCGCCCGGACCAGGGCCAGCGCGACGGTCGTCTTCCCGGCCCCGGGGGCCCCCGCGATGCCGAGCACCGCCCGTCGTCGTCCGGCGGCGAGCGCCCGGGCGCGCTCCACCAGCTCGTCGAAGCGGTCGGTCCGTGCCGGGGTGTCCACGAGCGTCATTCTTTCCGCCTGCGGCTAGGTTCTGCGCATGAGCTCGGTGCGCCCGGTCCCCGAGACCCGGCTGATGACCGGCGAGGAGCTCTCCGCCGACGACGCCGCCCACACGCTGCGCCGCTACGGCCTCGGGCACCTGCTGTCCGCGGGCTTCCTGCGCTTCCGCTACGGCGACGGCTTCTCCCACGCCCGCGCGTTCGGCCTGCAGCTGGCGCTCGCCGCCGTCCCGCTGATCATCGCCGGGGTCGGGCTGTCCGCCGCGGCGGGCGCCGAGGGCGCCTCGGAGGTCGTCGCCCGCACGGTGCTGGCGCTGTCCCCCGGGACCAGCGACGAGCTGGTCGCCGAGGCGGTCCGCGGTGCCGGAGCGGGGGAGGCCGACCCGGACGACCCCGGTGAGCAGGCCGAGCGTGACGACACCCCCACCGGGGAACGCGGTGAGCTGGTCCTCGCGCTCGGCCTGCTCACCGCGTTCGCCGCGGCGACCTCGGCGTTCGCGCAGCTGGAGCGGGGCGCGAACCGGATCTACGGCACCGAGCGGGACCGGCCCGCGCTCGCCAAGTACGCGCGTGCCGCGGCGCTGACCGCCACCGCGGGCGTCGCCATGGCGACCGGGCTGCTGCTGATCGTGGCGGGGGAGCCGTTCGGGGACGCGGTGCGCGAGGTGTACCGGTGGGGTGCGGTCGCCGAGACGGTGTGGGACGTCGTGCGCTGGCCGGTCGGGCTCGCGCTGCTCGTCGTCGCGGTGACGGTGCTGCTGCGGTTCGCGCCGCGCCGTCGCCAGCCGGGACTGTCCTGGCTGGGCGCCGGGGCCGCGGTCACGGTGCTGCTGTGGCTGGTCGCGTCCGGACTGCTGGGTCTCTACGTCGCCGTCGCGGACACCTTCGGTGAGACCTACGGGCCGCTGACGGCGGTGATGGCCCTGCTGATCTGGGCGAACATCAGCGGGGTCGCGTTGCTGGCCGGGGTGGCGCTGTCCGCGCAGCTGGAGGCGGTGCGTGCCGGTGAGGAGGACCCGCGGCTGCCCGACTCCGACGACGACGGCATCCCCGACCACACCGACCCGGACTGAGCGCTCAGCCGAGCTCGTCGTGCCGCGGGTCC
This sequence comes from Pseudonocardia sp. UM4_GMWB1, assembly GCF_017312155.1. NCBI lineage: Bacteria > Bacillati > Actinomycetota > Actinomycetes > Pseudonocardiales > Pseudonocardiaceae > Pseudonocardia > Pseudonocardia sp. UM4_GMWB1. The sequence continues at coordinate 900,420 of NZ_QJPN01000001.1, forward strand.
GACGACGGCAGCAGCGCTCGCAGCCGGTGGCGCAGCTCCTCGTCGTCGGTGCCGTCGCCCCGGCCGGCCCGGACCAGGGTCCACAGCGCGTCCGGGTCGTCGGCCCGCAGCAGCGCCGACCGGACGGCGACGGCGAGCTGCTCGCGGGCCCGGCGGATCTCCGGTGCGTCGGAGGTCGGCAGCAGCGGCCCACGGGCGGCCTCGGCCGCGGCGTCGCGGACCCGACCCTCCCGCAGCGCCGCGCGCAGCCGGAGGAAGTCGGCGTCGACGTCGGCGACGAGCCGGTAGGGCTGGGTCCGCACCGTGTCCTCGCCGACGGCGCGCCGCAGCCGGTGCACCTCGGCGCGCACGGTGATGGCGCGGCCGCCGTCGCCGTAGAGGGCGGCGGCGAGCTGGTCGGCGGTCAGACCCTCCGGGTGCAGCGCCAGCAGCGCGAGGACCTCGGCGTGCCGCAGGCCCAGGCGCGCCGGGCGCCCGTCCCGCCGGGCGACGACGGGGGTACGCGCCCCGAGCAGCGGCAGTGTCAGGGCCGTCCGGACGGGTCCGCCCGGGGGCAGCCGCAGCAGCCAGCCCTCGCCGAGCGGCTCCAGCACCCCCGCGACGGGCCCGCCACCCAGCGGCACCCCGCCGACCGCGACGCCGTCGACGACGACCCGGTCCCCGCCGTCGGGCAGGGCGATCCGCTCCGGGAACTCACTGCCCGGCGACGCGGCCAGCACCCGCCCGTGCGCGGACAACAGCGCGCCCGGGGTGCCGCCGAGTCGGGTCAGGTGCGGCCAGTACTCCTCGCGCAGCCGCCGGTCATGGGCCTCGGCGATGGCCAGCAGCCGGTGCTCGGCCAGCCGCGCGGCCGCGGTGACCAGGGCCAGCGTCGTCGGGTGGAAGCTCTCCTCCGGCCCGGTGACGTCGACGGTGCCCACCACGCGTCCGGTCGCCGGGTCGCGCACCGGGGCGGCCGCGCAGGTCCACGGGTGGTAGGCGCTGACCAGGTGCTCGGCGGAGTGGATGCGGACCGGCGCGGCGCCGGCCAGCGCGGTGCCCATCGCGTTGGTCCCGACGGTGTCCTCGCTCCACCGGGTGCCCTCCACCAGGTCGACCCGCTCGGCCCGGGTCAGCACCGCGCGGGCGCCCTCGCGCCACAGGATCCGGCCCTTCCCGTCGGTCACGATCATCATGTGCCGGGCCTGCTCGGCGGCGTCGGTCAGCGTGTCGCGCAGCACCGGCAGCACGGACGCGAGGGGGTGCGCCGCCCGCCGGTCGGTGAGCTCGGCGCGGTCGTAGTCGTGCGGGGGACGGGCGCGTTCCGGGTCGACCGCCGCGGCCAGCGAGCGGGCCCAGGAGGCGCGGACCTCGGGCCGGACCCCGGCGCCGCGCGCACCGGGGGAGCCGCCGAGCACGGCGTCCCGTGCCTGCTCGTACACCCGGCGATCCGCGTGCTGCGCTGCCACGTCCTCACCATACGGTCAGCTTTGCCTTACCTGAATCGAATCCGCGTCATCGGCACTCACCGGAGGGTCAGGTTCCGCATCTGCGTGCAACTTCCGTGCAACCCCCACCTTCCTAGTGTCGGCGGTCACGCGCAACGTGCGTTCCGCACCGCGCCCTCGGTTCGACGAAGCACCTCAGGGAAGGACCATTCATGGCCGTCTACGCCAACCCCGGTCAGCCGGGCAGCGTCGTCTCCTTCAAGCCGCGCTACGAGCACTTCATCGGCGGCGAGTACGTCGCTCCGGTGAAGGGCCAGTACTTCGAGAACCCCACCCCGATCACCGGTGAGAACTTCACCGAGGTCGCCCGGGGCACCGCGGAGGACGTCGAGAAGGCGCTCGACGCCGCGCACGCCGCCGCACCGGCGTGGGGGAAGACCTCCGCGGGTGAGCGGGCGAACATCCTGAACAAGATCGCCGACCGGGTCGAGGCCAACCTCGAGCTGATCGCCATCGCCGAGTCCTGGGACAACGGCAAGGCCTGCCGCGAGACCCTCGCCGCCGACATCCCGCTCGCCGTCGACCACCTGCGCTACTTCGCCGGTGCGATCCGGGCGCAGGAGGGCACGTCGTCGGAGATCGACGCCGACACCATCGCCTACCACTTCCACGAGCCGCTGGGCGTCGTCGGCCAGATCATCCCGTGGAACTTCCCGATCCTGATGGCGATCTGGAAGCTCGCCCCTGCGCTCGCCGCCGGCAACGCGATCGTCCTGAAGCCCGCCGAGCAGACCCCGGTCTCGATCCACGTGCTGCTCGAGCTGGTCGCCGACCTGCTCCCGCCGGGCGTGCTGAACGTCGTCAACGGCTTCGGCGTCGAGGCAGGCAAGCCGCTGGCGTCGAACAAGCGCATCCGCAAGATCGCCTTCACCGGTGAGACCACCACCGGCCGGCTGATCATGCAGTACGCCTCGGAGAACCTGATCCCGGTCACCCTGGAGCTGGGTGGCAAGAGCCCCAACATCTTCTTCGACGACGTCGCCTCGCAGCAGGACGCCTTCTACGACAAGGCGCTCGAGGGCTTCGCGATGTTCGCCCTCAACCAGGGCGAGGTCTGCACCTGCCCGTCGCGCGCCCTCGTCCAGGGCGGCATCTACGACGAGTTCATCGAGCAGGCCGTCAAGCGCGTCGAGCAGATCAAGCAGGGCAACCCGCTCGACACCGACGTCATGATGGGTGCGCAGGCCTCGAACGACCAGTTCGAGAAGATCCTCTCCTACATCGACATCGGCCGGCAGGAGGGCGCCAAGGTCCTCGCCGGTGGCGAGAAGGCCGAGCTGGGCGGCGACCTCGCGGGCGGCTACTACATCAAGCCGACCGTGTTCGAGGGCAACAACCAGATGCGGATCTTCCAGGAGGAGATCTTCGGCCCGGTCGTGTCGGTCGCGCGTTTCAGCGACTACGACGACGCCATGAAGATCGCCAACGACACGCTCTACGGCCTCGGCGCCGGCGTGTGGAGCCGCGACGCGAACACCACCTACCGCGCGGGCCGCGAGATCCAGGCCGGCCGGGTGTGGGTGAACAACTACCACGCCTACCCGGCGCACGCGGCCTTCGGTGGCTACAAGCAGTCCGGCATCGGGCGCGAGAACCACAAGATGATGCTGGACCACTACCAGCAGACCAAGAACATCCTGCAGAGCTACTCGCCGAACGCGCTGGGCTTCTTCTGATGGGTGAGCCGGACGTCGGCGCCACCCCGACCGAGCGGGTGACGCTGACGCCGGCCGCCGCCGATCTGCTGGTCAGGCTCACCGACCTGCACGGTCCGCTGATGTTCCACCAGTCCGGTGGGTGCTGCGACGGCAGCGCCCCGATGTGCTTCCCGGACGGGGACTTCAGGACCGGCGACTCGGACGTCCACCTGGGAGACCTGCAGGTGGACGGTGTCGGGAAGCCGATCGGCTTCTGGATGTCGGCATCGCAGTACGAGTACTGGAAGCACACGCATCTCACGGTCGATGTCGTCAAAGGACGCGGCAGCGGGTTCTCGGTCGAGGCGCCGGAGGGCGTCCGGTTCCTGATCCGCTCGCGGCTGTTCACCGACGACGAGTACCGGGCGATGCAGGACTGACCACCCCACCACGGCCCGGGACGACCGTCCCGGGCCGTGGTCGTCCCGGCCGAGGAGCACCGATGACGCACACCCTGCGCGGACTGATGGGCCTGCCGGCGGAACCGGCCCCGTTGTCCCGCTCCGCACTCATCATGATCGACCTGCAGAACACCTACACCGAGGGCGTGATGCGGCTGGAGAACGTCGAGCCGGCCCTCGGGGAGGCGGCCGAGCTGCTCGACCGCGCCCGCTCCGCCGGGTCCCGGATCATCCACATCCGGCACGACGCCGGCGAGGGGAGCCCGTACGACGTCACCGCGTCGATCGGCGCCATCCACGACTCGGTCGCCCCGCGCGACGGCGAGGCCGTGGTGACCAAGAACTTCCCCAGCGCGTTCGTCCACACCGGGCTGGCAGAGCTGCTGGAGGGCTACCAGGACCTGGTGCTCGCCGGGTTCATGACGCACATGTGCGTGAACTCCACCGCGCGCAGCGCGTTCTCCGGCGGCTACGTGCCGACCGTCGTCGCGGCGGCCACGGCCACCCGGGCCCTGCCCGGCGTGCACGGCACCGTCCCGGCGTCCGAGGTCCACGACGCGGCGCTGGCCGGCCTCGCCGACCTGCCCGCGATCGTCGTCCCGGACCATAAGGCCGTCCCCTCCTGAGTCCTGCCCCGCCCCGCGGCACGCAGGTGCGCGGGGCGGGTCGGCTCAGAGGGCGGCGTCGATCGCGGCGAGGGTCGCGGCCGCGGGGGCCGCGATGCCGACCCCGCGGCCGTGGCGCACCTGCGGCTCGCGGACGTTGATCCGCACCAGCGCGCCGGTCGCGGCCGAGGCGAGCTCCGAGCGGCGACGCACCGTGGGCAGGGCACCGCCCGCCCCCAGCTCGACGACGACCACACCGGTCCGGTGCGCCGCCAGCCAGTCCACGTGCCGCTGCAGCGCCGTCGCGGCGTGCGCGTCGTCCCAGCCGCCGTCGCCGAACATCAGGATCGCCGGACGGGCGGTGCCGCCGCAGCCCGGGCAGCGGGGCAGCTCGCCGACGGCACGCATGGTGGTCTCGTCGATCGGCACCTCGACGCCGTCGGCGGGCCACACGCCGTGACCGCAGAGCCGCAGGCACTGCAGGTGGTGGATGGAGCCGTGCACCTCGGCGACGTCGTCCGGGGCGAAGCCGGCCCGCTGGAACTGGCCGTCGACGTTCGAGGTGAACACGTTCGAGGGCACCCGGCCGGCCCAGCGGCGCAGCACCGCGAACCCGGGGTGCGGCACGGTGTCCCGGTAGAGGTGCAGGCGGTGGCCGTAGAAGCCCCAGGCCAGCGCCGGGTCGTCGGCGAAGTGCTCCGGGTCGGCGAGCTCCTCGAAACGCAGGCCGAGCCGCGCGTAGGGCGGGTAGGCCCGCCAGAAGCCCTCGCCGCCGCGGAAGTCCGGCAGCCCGGAGTCGACACCCATCCCGGCGCCGGCGGTGATCAGCAGCGCGCCCGCGTCGCGGACCAGGCGGGCCGCCGCGGCGATCTCGTCGGAGAAGGCCGCAGCGACCTCGCGGGCGTCGATCAGGACCCCGCCGCGATCTGCTGCAGGTCGACGACCTCGAACTCCAGCAGTGACGCGCCCTTGGCGACCGGCTGCGGCGAGCGCTGACCGGCGTGCGCCTCGGCGGCCGGGCCCTCGCGCCACGCCTGGAAGTCGGCCTCGGTCTCCCAGCGGGTCACGACGAAGTACCGGTCGTCGCCGGAGACGGGGCGCAGCAGCTCGAACCCGAGGAACCCGGGCTGCCCGTCGACGGCGTGCAGGCGGTTCGCGAACCGCTTCTCCAGCTCGGGGCCCGCGTTCTCCGGGACCTCGATCGCGTTGATCTTCACAATGGCCATGTCCGCCACGTTATCCCTGCCCGGCGTCGTCGATGCGCATGCGCCGGGCGTCGCCGACCAGTTCGGCGAGGCGGGCCTCGTCCACCTGGTCCAGGCGGACGAGCACCAGCGGCCACGGTTCGTGCCCGGGGTCGGTGAAGAACAGGTCGGGCTCGCCGCGCAGCAGGGCCTGCTTCTCCGCCTCGTCGCCGACGTACAGCACCGCGACGTCGGTGCGGATGACCCGCCGACGCCCGGGCACCCGCTCCGGCCAGGACCACACGAAGCCCTTGCCGCGCACCCGGAAGTCGAACCCCTCGCTCGGGTTCTCGACGACGCCGTCGAGGGCGAGCGCGATCCGCCGCACGTCCTGTTCGTCCGCCACGGGGCAAGCCTAGAGTCGGGGCGCACCACAGGGGACGGGCCGCCGCCGTGCAGGTATACGACCAGCCGCGCGGGCTCCGACCCCGGCCGGTACAACCGACCCGGACGGGACCGGACAGATGATGCTCGGCTGGCTCGCCGCGCCCGGGCCGGTCCGGCACCGGACGACCGCGGCCCGGCGGCCGGCGGAGTGGATCGAGCGGGGCCGCGACGGCGGGGACCGACCCGGCCACCGACCCGGACGTCGCCGCCCTCCTGTTCGACGGCTACCTCGGGCCGTCCTGCGCCGGTGTGCGATCCCGGCCGACCGCCGCGGCGCGCTCACCCCCATGGTGGAGGGGCTGGTCGAGCAGGCCCTCGCGGGGCTCAGCCCGCGCTGAGGGCCACCGTCTCCCCGGTGCGCGAGTCGTGCAGCTCGACGGCGGTGATCCGCGCCCGCACCGGCTCGACCGGGTGCAGCAACGCGAACGCCTCGGCGGGCCGCCCGGTCGCCAGCACCACGTGCGGCAGCCAGGATCCCGGCAGGTGCGCGGCGTGCGCGCCCCGCACCCGTCCGGCCAGCGCGTCGTGCGCCGCCGTGTGCACGGCCAGCACCTGGGGGTCGGTGACGGCGGTCAGCGCCAGCACGTCCGGCGCGTCCGGGCCGACCGAGCCGAGACCGGCCAGCCACAGCACCGGCAGCGCGACCAGGCGCAGCTGGGCGGTCAGCTCCCGCACGGCGGGCGGCGGGACCGTGCCCGCCGCGGCGACGGTCACGTGCGGCGTCCCGGCCGCGACCGGGATCCCGGCCGCGGCGAGCCGGTCGCGCAGCGCGGTGAGCGCGGCGGCGCCGTCGTCGTCGAGCCGGAAGCGGACGGTGCTGGGCATCGGTCCCCCGCTCAGACGGGGAGGGCGAAGCGGCCGTCGTCGGTCTGCTCGGCCAGGCCGTCGACCAGCAGCGAGTGCAGGCACCGGTCCCGCTGGCCCGCGTCGGACCAGACGGCGTCCAGCGCGGCCCGCTCGACCGGTCCGGGCGCGGTGCGCAGCACGTCCATGAGCTTGCCGCGTACCTGGCGGTCGGTGCCGGCGAAGCCCTGGACCGGTTTGCGCGGGCCGTCGTAGGCGGGCCTGCCGGCCGCCACCCAGGCGCAGCGGGCCGCGACCGGGCAGTCCGCGCAGCGCGGCGAGCGGGCGGTGCAGACGACCGCGCCCAGCTCCATCAGCCCGGCCGAGACGACGGCGGCCTCGGCGTCGTCGTCGGGCAGCAGTGCGTCCACGTCGGCCAGATCCGCCCGGGTGCGGGCCGGTCCGGCGTCGCCCTGACCGTGCACCGCGCGGGCCACGACCCGGCGGACGTTGGTGTCGACGACGGCGGCGCGCAGCCCGAAGCCGAACGCCGCCACCGCCCGCGCCGTGTAGGAGCCGACACCGGGCAGGGCCTCGAGCGCTTCGACGTCGGAGGGGACGGCGTCGCCGTGCCGGGCGGCGATCGCCGCGGCCGCGTCGTGCAGCCGGATCGCGCGGCGCGGGTAGCCGAGCTTGCCCCAGGCCCGCAGCACGTCCGCGCGCGGCGCGGCGGCCAGCGACGACGGCGCCGGCCAGCGCTCCAGCCAGTCCCGCCAGACCGGTTCGACCCGGGCGACCGGGGTCTGCTGGAGCATGAACTCGCTGACCAGCACGCCCCACGGGGTGGTCTCCGGGCGCCGCCACGGCAGGTCGCGGGCATGCGCCCGGAACCACGGGAAGATCAGGTCGGCCACCACCGTCCCAGTGTCCCGCGCCCCGGCCGGGCCCCCGGCGACGGCCCCGCCGTGATCACGGACCGGGCACCGTCGGCGTCGCCCGCGGCCGTCCCGTGGATCACGGTCCCTACCGCGCCCGCCACCGGGGCGCGCGCCACGACCGGGGTGGTTCCCGTCCGCGGGTGACCGGGCGGGCCCTGTCACCGGACGACGCCGGTCACCGCGGGTCGGTGCGCCACTCGCCCGGGGGTCGGGCGATCCGGGTCATCGACCCCGTCCGGGCCGGCCCGGGGGGCGCGCGGGCGGCCGTTCCGCCACTGCACTCACCCGGTCGGGACGCGCGGGTCGCCCCGCCGGGTGGACCTCGCCGGACATGTCCGTTCCCGGCGCGGCGGCGGCGACTTCGTGTAACCGGAGATCTACCGTCGGTGACATGCACCCGGTGGGTCCCCTGCCGGCGTCGGTCTACTGGCGTCGGCGCGCGTGCGCGGTCGGCGTCGCGCTGCTCGCGCTCTTCGCGCTGCTGTGGCTCACCACCTGGCTGCTGATCCCACGGGGCTCCGACGAGCCCGCCGGGACGGCCGCACGGACGACCCCCCAGTCGTCGCAGACCACACCGGACACAGGGACGGCCGCACCTGCGGCGCCCCCGGGGTCCCCGTCCCCGGCATCCCCAGCCCCGGGGACGGGGGCACCCGCGTCCGTGCCGCTCCCCGACCCCGCCGCGCCCGGACCCCCGCCGGCCGCCGCGACGGGGACGTCCGCCGGGCCCGCGACCCCGAACGCGGGCCCGGCGGACGAGACGGTCCGCCCCGACGACACACCACGCCCGTCCGTCCAGGTGCCGCAGGCCGCACCCTCCCCGCCGACCGGTCCGGTGCCCTGCACCGACGCGATGATCGAGGTGCGCGCCGAGACCGGGCAGCCGACCTACCCCTCCGGCGCGCGGCCCGAGCTGCGGCTGGTCGTCACCAACGTCTCCGGCCAGCCCTGCGTGCGCGACCTCGACGGCGCCCAGCAGGAGATCGCCGTCTGGAGCGGCGACGGGGCGACCAAGCTCTGGTCGTCCAACGACTGCTCCAACCCGTCGTCGGACGACCTGCGCACCCTGGTGCCCGGCCAGCCGGTGGCCTTCGCCGTGACCTGGACCGGGCTCGCCTCGGAGCCCGGCTGTGCGGGCGAGCGCACCCGGGTGGGCCCGGGGGGCTACCGGGTGCTGGCCCGGCTCGACCGGGTCGTGAGCGAGCCCGTCCCGCTGCTCATGAGCTGAGGCTCAGCGGATGCGGGCCATGATCTCGCGCAGCGACGACGCCTCGGTGATCTGCATCCCGGTCCGCCCGACCTCGGCCCCGGTGGGGACGATCGCCCGGGTGAAGCCCAGCCGTGCGGCCTCCGCGAGGCGCCGGTCGACCCCGTGCACCCGGCGCAGCTCGCCGGCCAGCCCGAGCTCGCCCAGCACGACGAGGTCCGCGGGCAGCGCCGCGTCCCGCTTCGCCGAGACGACCGCCAGCGCGATGGCGAGGTCGGCCGCGGGCTCGGTGATCCGCATCCCGCCGACGGTGGCGGTGTAGACCTCGGCGTCGTGCAGCTTGAGCCCGCCCCGCCGTTCGACGACGGCGAGCAGCATCGGCACCCGCGACGAGTCCAGCCCGGTCACCGCACGGCGCGGGCTCGGGATGTTCGCCCCCGCGACGAGCGCCTGCACCTCGGCCAGCAGTGGCCGTCGCCCGTCCATCACGACGGTCACCGCGGTCCCCGGCTGCACCGTGTCGGCGCCCTGGCCGAACCGGCCGAGGAACAGCCCCGAGGGGTCGGCGAGACCGACGATGCCGGAGTCGCGCAGCTCGAAGCAGCCGACCTCGTCGGCCGGACCGAACCGGTTCTTCACCCCGCGGACCATCCGCAGCGCCGAGTGCTTGTCGCCCTCGAAGTGCAGCACCACGTCGACCAGGTGCTCCAGCACCCGCGGGCCCGCGATGCCGCCGTCCTTGGTGACGTGGCCGACGAGCAGCACGGCCAGGCCGCGTTCCTTCGCCAGCGCGGTCAGCCCCACGGTGACGGCGCGGGTCTGGGTCACCCCGCCGGGGCTGCCGTCGACCGAGGCGGTGGACATGGTCTGGATCGAGTCCACCACCAGCAGCGACGGCCGCAGCGCGTCGACATGGCCGAGCACCGACTCGAGGTCGGACTCGGCGGCGAGGTAGAGCTCGTCGTGGACGCCGCCGGTGCGCTCGGCCCGCAACCGGACCTGGCCCGCGGACTCCTCACCGGAGACGTAGAGGACCCGGGACCGGGCCGCGGCCTGTGCGGCGACCTCCAGGAGCAGCGTGGACTTGCCGACGCCCGGCTCACCGGCCAGCAGCACCACCGCGCCCGGGACGAGCCCGCCACCGAGGACCCGGTCCAGCTCGTCGACGCCGGTCGGCCGGGCCCGGGCGGAGTCCAGCTCCACCTCGGCGATCCGCCGGGCCGGGGTGCTGGGCGCCCCGGCGACGACGGTCCGGCCGCCCCCGCCGGTGCGCACCGGCTCGACCTGCTCGAGCGACCCCCAGGCCTGGCAGCCCGGACAGCGCCCCACCCACTGCGCCGTGCGGTGGTCGCACTCGGTGCAGCGGTAGCCGCCCGAGCGGGCGGCGCGGGACCGGGGGGTCAGTTGCCGGCGGCGCCGCCGGCGCCGCTGCCCTCGTTGCCGGGCGCGACGGGGGCGCCCTCACCGGCCGGGACCGGGTTCGGCTGATCCACCGACGGGGCCTCGGCCTGGCCGCCGGTCTCGGAGTTGACGCCGGTCTCGGCGCCGTTGGCGCCCTCCTCGCCGTCGGCGAACGACGCGCGCTCCGGGGCGTGCCCCGGGGAACCCTCGACGGTCGGCACGCCGGTCGGGACGGTGAGGGTCACCGAGCCGGCCTTCTCGAACACGAACGTCATCGGGATCTGCGCGCCGGCCGGGACCGGACGGGTCAGGCCCTCGGCGACGAGCTGCACGCGCTTGGCGTTGGTCGGGGTCAGCTGCAGGTTGCCCGGCGAGACCAGCGCGATGTCCTGCGGCATGGTCGCGTCGCCCTGGATCTGCACCGACGCGGCGGCGGGCGAGGTGACCGACACCAGACGATCGGCGACCGATCCGGTGTTGACCAGGGTGGCGACGAGCGGAGCGGCGCCGCCCTGGCGGTAGAGCGCGTCCGGGCCCGCGGGCGTGGTCGGGTAGGCGACCTGGACGTCACGCAGGTCGACCGAGCCGACCGTGGCGTTGGCGCCGTTGACGGCGGCGACCTGCTCTGCGGTCTGCGCGATCTGCCCGGCTCCACAGCCGCTGATCAGCAGGCCGGTCAGGGCGACGGCGCCGGCGACCCCGGCCAGGGTCCGGGCGGAACGGCGGGTGCGGCTCACGGTCGTCGTGTCCTTCCTTGCCGGTGCCCCGAAGTGCCCCCGGCGCACATGCTGGGTCTGTCGGGAGGCAGCCTAGTCGCGCGCTCCGGCGCGTTGCGCGGTCGGGCACCCGGGTGTGACGACCGCGTCCCCGCCGGACGGTGGGGCGGCAGACCCGGTGGTCCGGGGCGTGACGCGGCGGCGACCGGCACGTGGCCGGGCCGGTCCGGATGGGCGCCACGCCCGCGGAAACACGTTCCTCCGCCGTTGTCAACCCCCTGACCTGCGACGACGGTGAAAGCCGGTCGCCGTCCCGCCCGGGCGACGTGTTAATCTGGACTCAGCGAAAGGGGCCAGAGGACACATGGTTTTCAAGGTCGGAGAGACCGTCGTCTACCCGCACCACGGTGCCGCGCTCATCGAGGCGATCGAGACCCGGACGATCAAGGGCGAGGAAGTGCAGTACCTCGTCCTGAAGGTCCAGCAGGGCGATCTGACGGTGCGCATCCCCGCCGACAACGTCGAGGTGGTCGGTGTTCGTGACGTCGTGGGCCAGGAGGGGCTGGATCGGGTCTTCGAGGTGTTGCGCGCGCCGCACACCGAGGAGCCCACGAACTGGTCGCGCCGGTACAAGGCGAACTGGGAGAAGCTCACGTCCGGTGACGTGAACAAGGTCGCCGAGGTCGTCCGCGACCTCTGGCGGCGGGAGAAGGACCGGGGCCTGTCCGCCGGTGAGAAGCGGATGCTGGCCAAGGCGAGGCAGATACTGGTCAGCGAGCTCGCGCTGGCCGAGGGCACCGACGAGGAGCGGGCCGAGGTCCTGCTCGACGAGGTGCTCGCCACCGCGAACGCCTGACCGGCGTGCACGGACCGTCCTCCGGGGCGGGTGTCGTCGCGGTGCTTCCCGCGGCCGGTTCCGGGGTGCGTCTGGGTGCAGGTGTGCCCAAGGCGTTCGTCGGACTGGCCGGGGTTCCCATGCTGGTACGCGCGGTCGACGGCCTTCTCGCGTCCGACGTCGTCGGGCACGTGGTGGTCGTCGTCCCCGCGGACCAGGTGGACGCCGCCGCCGCCATGCTGCCCGGACGTCCGGCGACCGTCGTCGCCGGCGGTGCCGACCGCACCGCCTCCGTCGCGGCGGGTCTCGCTGCGACCGGGACGGACGCCGAGGTCGTGCTGGTGCACGACGCCGCGCGCCCGCTCACCCCACCCGACGTCGTCCGCCGGGTGGTCGGCGCCGTGCGCGCGGGCGCGCCCGCGGTGATCCCGGTGCTCCCTGTGGCCGACACGGTCAAACGGGTCGACGGCGCAGGGACCGTCGTGTCCACCGTGGACCGTTCCGAGCTGCGTGCGGTGCAGACGCCGCAGGGGTTCCGCGCGGCCGACCTGCGCCGCGCCCACGCGGGCACACCCGACCCCCGCACCGACGACGCCGGGCTGGTCGAGGCGCTCGGCGACCCGGTCACCACCGTCGCCGGGGACCCGCTCGCGTTCAAGATCACCACCGCGTGGGACCTGCGCATCGCCGAACTGCTGCTCGCCGGGGCGGGCCGCGTCACCGAGCACGAGGAACACGCATGAGGGTCGGGATCGGTACCGACGTGCACCCGGTCGAGCCGGGCCGCGACTGCTGGGTCGCGGGTCTGCTGTGGCCCGGGGCCGACGGCTGCGCCGGGCACTCCGACGGCGACGTCGCCGCACACGCCCTGTGCGACGCCCTGCTGTCCGCGGCGGGGCTGGGCGACCTGGGCGCGGTGTTCGGCACCGGCCGTCCGGAGTGGACGGGTGCGAGCGGGGCGACCCTGCTCGCCGAGGTCCGCCGCCTGCTCACCCGCGACGGCTGGACCGTCGGCAACGCCGCCGTCCAGGTGATCGGGAACGACCCGAAGATCGGGAAGCGCCGGGCCGAGGCCGAACGGGTGCTCTCGGAGGTGGTGGGCGGCCCGGTGTCGGTGTCCGGTACGACGACCGACGGGCTGGGGCTGACCGGGCGCGGCGAGGGCCGCGCCTCCGTCGCGACGGCGCTGTTGCTGCCCGCGGGCTAGAGACGCCCGGTCCGTTCCTGGATCTGCTCCGGGGTGAGGTCGTCGGCGTGGGCCGCCACCATCCAGGCGTGGCCGAACGGGTCGGCGAGCCGGCCGCCGCGCTGCCCGTAGTCGTGGTCGGTCACCGGGAACAGCACCCGGCCGCCGTGCTCCACCATCGCCGCGGCGACCGCGTCCGGGTCGTCGACCTCCAGGGCCAGGATCACCGCGCCGGGCCCCGACGGCGCGGGGTCGACGTCGTCGCCGTCCTTGACGGCCCACTCCGCGCCGCCGGCCCGCAGCAGGGCGTGCACCACGGCGCCGGAGCCGTCGGTGTAGCGCTCCACGAGCTCCGCGCCGAACGCGGCGCGGTAGAAGTCGATCGCGGCGTCGGCGTCGGGCACGACCAGCCGCGGGTACATCCGCTGAACAGCCATGCCGGACACCTTGCCGCAGCCCCACCGCGCGTGTAGTGGACGAATCGGAGGCCCGTACCCTGGTGACGTGAGCCTCAGACTTCTCGACTCAGCGACCAGGGAGCAGCGTGCGTTCACGCCGCTGCGGGCCGGAGCAGTGTCGATGTACGTCTGTGGGGCGACGGTGCAGGGCCTGCCGCACATCGGCCACGTCCGCTCGGGCCTGAACTACGACGTGCTGCGCCGCTGGCTGGCCCGGTCCGGGTACGACGTCACGCTGGTCCGCAACGTCACCGACATCGACGACAAGATCCTGCGCAAGGCGCAGGCCGCGGGCCGTCCGTGGTGGGAGTGGGCGGCCACGCACGAGCGGGCCTTCACCGCCGCGTACGACGCGCTGGGCTGCCTGCCGCCGTCGGTGGAGCCCCGGGCGACCGGGCACATCACGCAGATGGTCGAGCTGGTCGAGCGGCTGATCGAGCGCGGCCACGCCTACGCCGCGGGCGGAGACGTGTACTTCGCCGTGCGCACCCTGCCCGACTACGGCGCGCTGTCCGGTCAGCGCGTCGACGACGTCCACCAGGGTGAGGGCGAGGGCGGCGCCAAGCGCGACGCCCTGGACTTCACGCTGTGGAAGGCCGCCAAGCCCGGCGAGCCCAGCTGGCCCACCCCCTGGGGGAACGGGCGTCCCGGCTGGCACCTGGAGTGCTCGGCGATGGCGACCGCCTACCTCGGCCCGGAGTTCGACATCCACGGCGGCGGCCTGGACCTGGTGTTCCCGCACCACGAGAACGAGCGCGCCCAGAGTCACGCGGCCGGGGACGGGTTCGCCCGGTTCTGGCTGCACAACGCCTGGGTGACCATGGGCGGGGAGAAGATGTCGAAGTCGCTGGGGAACACCCTGGCGATCGAGAACCTGCTCGAGCGGGTACGCCCGGCCGAGCTGCGCTACTACCTGGTCGGCCCGCACTACCGATCGGCGATCGAGTACTCCGACGCCGCGCTGGACGAGGCCGTCGCCGCGTACCGGCGGATCGAGTCGTTCGTGCACCGGGTGCGCGAGCGGCACGGCCTGCCCGAGGTCGCCGCCGAGCTGCCCGGTGCGTTCACCGCCGCACTCGACGACGACCTGGGCACCCCGCTCGCGCTCGGCACCGTGCACACCCTGGTGCGCGAGGGCAACACCGCCCTCGACGCCGGGGACGTCACCGGCGCGCTGCGGGCCGCGTCCGCGGTCCGTGCGACGACCGAGGTGCTCGGCCTGGACCCGCTGGCAGCCGGCGGCGTGGCCGAGGAGTCGGGCGACGCCGCCCGGCAGGCACTGGGCACCCTGGTGGAGACGATGCTCGAGCGCCGCCGGGCCGCGCGCGCCGAGCGCGACTTCGCCACCGCGGACCGGCTCCGCGACGAGCTGCTCGCCGCCGGGATCGCCGTCGAGGACGGCGCCGACGGCTCCACCTGGACTCTCAAAGACAACTAGGACTCGTAGAACTCATGGCAGGCAATTCCAAGCGCCGCGGTGCGATCCGTAAGGACGGCACCAAGAAGGGCATGGTCGTCGGATCCGGCGGCCAGCCCCGGCGCGCACTGAAGGGCAAGGGCCCGACCCCGCCCGGCGAGATGCGACCCGGCCACCCGAAGGCGAGGGCGGCCGCGCGCCGCGCCGCCCAGGACCAGCAGCAGCGCCGACGCCCGGTCGCGGGCCGTCGCGGTGACGGGGAGACCCCGGAGACCGTGCTCGGCCGCAACCCGGTCGTCGAGTGCCTGCGGGCCGGCGTCCCGGCGACGGCGCTGCAGGTGGCCACCGGCATGTCCGCCGACGACCGCGTCACCGAGGCCGTCGCGCTGGCTGCGGAGCGGGGCATCTCCATCCTGGAGGTGCCGCGCAACGACCTCGACCGGATCAGCGGCGGAGCGCTGCACCAGGGCCTCGCCCTGCAGGTGCCGCCGTACGCCTACGCCCACCCCGACGAGGTGCTGGAGGCCGCGTCGCACTCCGGGCGCCCGGCACTGGCCGTCGCCCTGGACGGGGTGACCGACCCGCGCAACCTGGGTGCGGTCGTCCGGTCGGTGGGGGCGTTCGGCGGGCACGGCGTCGTCGTGCCGCAGCGGCGCGCCGCGGGCATGACCGCGGTGGCCTGGCGGACCTCGGCGGGCACCGCGGCCCGGGTCCCGGTCGCGCGCGCGACGAACCTGACCCGCACCCTGCAGGAGTACGCCTCCGCAGGGCTGATGGTCGCCGGTCTGGCCGCCGACGGCGACGTCTCCCTCGACGACTTCGACCTGGCCTCCGGGCCGCTGGTGATCGTCACCGGGTCGGAGGGGAAGGGCCTGTCCCGGCTGGTCCGCGAGACCTGCGACGTGACCGTCTCGATCCCCCTGGCCGGTCGCGTGGAGTCCCTGAACGCCTCGGTCGCCACCGGCGTCGTTCTGGCCGAGGTGGCCCGCCGCCGTCGCGTCGGCCGCTGACCCGACGCGTGATCGCCGCGACGCGCGGTGATCCGCTCCCCGCGCGCGTCCGGACGCACGCGACGGGCGGATCACCGCGCGGACAGCGGATCAGGCGCGGACCGGGCCCCGGCCGCGCAGCCGGCCCACCAGCCGGCAGAGCAGGTAGGCGACGAACCCGATGGTCGCCACGTAGGCCGAGATCGGCAGCCCCGGCGCCAGCGACAGGATCGTCCCGCCGACCAGCGCGACCTCCGCGATGACGATCGCGAGGACGGTCGCCAGCAGCGGGTTCGCGGTGACCCGGTTCGCCGCGGCGCCGGGCACGATCAGCACCGACAGCACCAGGATCGCTCCGACGATCGGCACGGCCAGCGCCGTCACCAGGCCGATCAGCACGCCGAACACCAGGGTCAGCGCGCGGACGGGCACACCGCGCGCCAGCGCGACGTCGGGGTCGGTGCTGGCGAACAGCAGCGGCCGGTAGAGCAGCGCCAGGGTCGCGAGCACGACGACGGCGACGACCCCCAGCACCCACAGGTTCTGCTGGTCGACCGACACGATGGAGCCGGTCAGCAGGCCGAACCGGTTGGAGGAGCGGCCGTCGTAGAGGGCCAGGAACAGCACGCCCAGGCCGAGCCCGAACGCCATCACCACGCCGATCGCCGAGTCCCGCTCGCGTTGGCGCAGGCCCAGCACGCCGAAGATCACTGCGGCGACGACGGCGCCCACCACCGCCCCCACCCCGACGGCGACGCCGAGCAGCAGCCCGGCTGCGGCCCCGGTGAAGGCCAGCTCGGCGGTGCCGTGCACGGCGAAGGCCATCCCGCGGCTGACGACCAGCGGGGCGAGCAGCCCGGCGACCAGCCCGAGCACCGCGCAGGCGATGAGCGCGTTGCGGACGAACGGGTAGCCCAGCAACGTGCCGGTGCCGGACAGGTCGAGGATCCGGGCCAGGAACTCGGTCACGCGCCACCCCCGACCGCGACGCCGTGCTCGGCGTGCTCGTCCCGGGGGACCGGGGAGTCCTCGGCCCCGACGACGACCAGCCGGTCGCGGACCCGCAGCACGTCGACGTCGGTGCGGTAGAGCCGCGACAGCGTCTCCGAGGTCATGACCTCGTCGGTGGTGCCGATCGAGAACCGGCCGTCGACGAGGTAGAGGACCCGGTCCACCAGCGGCAGCACCGGGTTGATCTCGTGGGTCACGAACAGCACCGCGGTGCCCGCGGCGCGGCGGCGCTCGTCGATCAGTCGGGTCACGATCCGCTGGTGGGACAGGTCCAGGCTGAGCAGGGGTTCGTCGCACAGCAGCACCGCCGGGTCCCCGACGAGTGCCTGCGCGACCCGCAGCCGCTGCTGCTCGCCGCCGGACAGCCGCCCCACGGGGGCGTCGGCGTACCCGGTGCCGCCGACCTGGGCGAGCGCGCGGTCGACGCGCTCGCGCCGCTCGCGTCGCCGGCCCAGGCCGAGACCGAAGCGGTGCCCGTCGAGCCCGAGGCCGACGAGGTCGCGCCCGCGCAGCGGCAGGTCCGGGTCGAGCGGCTGCTGCTGCGGGACGTAGCCGATCTCCGGGCTGCCGCGCCGCGGGGTGTGCCCGCCGACGGTCACGGTGCCGTCGGAGAGCGGGAGCAGCCCCAGCAGGACGCGCATCAGCGTCGTCTTGCCGGAGCCGTTCGGGCCGAGGACGGCGACGAACTCGCCGGGGGCGACGTCCAGGTCGAGGCCGGACCACAGGGTCCGGGCCCCGAACCGGAGGCCCGCCCCGCGCAGTGACAGCGCGGACTGTTGCGAGGAACCCATGTCAGCGGTTCAGCGCCGCGGAGAGCTCGTCCAGGTTGGCGTTCATCCACTGCACCCAGTCGGTGGTGCCCGCGGGCAGCGTCTCGGACATCTGGACCACCGGGACGCCTCCCTTCTGGGCGGCGTCGCGGACCTGGTCGGTGGTCGGCGAGGTCGTCTGGCTGTTGAGGATCAGCGCGTCGACCGGCGGCTGCGCGGTGAACAGCCCGAGCATCTGCGCGACGACGGCGGCCGGCGGGTCGGTGCCCTCCTCGACGGCCGAGGAGAACTCCTGCGGGGTCGCGTTCGCGATCCCGGCGGCCTGCAGCAGGTAGGCGGGCACCGGCTCGGTGACGGCGACCCGGGCCCCCGGGTGCGCGCGGCCGATCTCGGTGGCCTTCGACGTCAGCTGGGCGACGCCGCCCTCGAGGGTCTGGGCGTTGGTGCGGAAGTACTCCGCGGCGCTCGGGTCGATGCGGCCGAGCTGGTCGGCGAGCTGCTCGGCGACGCGGCCGACCGCGGCCGGGTCGTACCAGACGTGCTCGTTGAACGAGCCGTGCTCGTGCTCCGCCTCGCCCGCGGGCTCGGGAGTGGCCCCGGCGTCGTGGTCGTGGCCGTGGTCGTCGGCGGCGGCCTCCTGGGCCCCCTCGATGCCGGAGACCTCGACGGCGTCGACCAGCGGTGCCGCGTTGCCGGACGCGGCGACGAGATCGGTCATGAACGCGTCGTAGCCGCCGCCGTTCATGACCAGCAGCTGGGCCTCGCCGACGGTCGCCGCGTTCTGCGGGGTCGGCTCGTAGCCGTGCGGGTCGACGTCGGGGGAGCTGATGACCGACTCGACCCTGGCGTAGTTGCCGCCCACGGCGCGGGCGACCGCGCCCCAGGCGTCGGTGGAGGTGACGATCTTCACCTGCGGGGTGTCGGCGCTGGTGGGGGCGTCGACCTGGCCGGAGCCGCAGGCGGTCAGACCCAGGGCGAGTGCGGCCAGCCCGGCCACGAGCGCGGCCGGGCGGAGCGGGGATCGGGACACGGACGGAACTCCCATCAACATATCGGCATACATTTATTGGAAATCATTCTCAGATTCACTCTACCGCTGTACGGGGAGCCGGGAACGCGCGCGGCGTGTGATCCCGTCGTGGCCGGTCGGGGCGGACTTTCACGTGCGTGACCGCGCCGCTACCGTTCGGGGAATGACCGGCCCCCAGCACCCGCGGCGTCCGGCGACGCTCGCGTCGCTGGCCGCCGAGCTCGGGGTCTCCCGGACGACCGTGTCGAACGCCTACAACCGCCCCGACCAGCTGTCCGCGCCGCTGCGCGAGCGTGTCCTGGAGGCGGCCCGGCGGCTCGGCTACCCGGGCCCGGACCCGGTCGCCCGCTCGCTGCGCACCCGGCGCGCCGGAGCGGTGGGCCTGCTGCTCACCGAGGCGCTCAGCTACGCCTTCCGCGACCCGGGCGCCACCGGCTTCCTGGAGGGGCTCGCGCTGGCCTGTGAGAAGGCGGGCACCGGCCTGCTGCTGATCCCGGTCAGCCCCGAGCACTCCGACGTTGACTCCGTCTACCAGGCCGGGGTCGACGGCTTCGTCGTCTACTCGGTCAGTGAGGACGACCCGCACTTCCGGGCCGTCCTGCAGCGCCCGGTGCCGACGGTCGTCTGCGACCAGCCCACCGGGATCACCGGGGTGGACCGCGTCGGCGTCGACGACCGCGCCGGGACCCTCGCGCTCGGGCGGCACCTCGTCGAGCTCGGCCACCGCCGCGTCGGTGTGCTCTGCATGCGCCTGTCCTCGCACCGGCACGACGGCAGGGCCGACGTCGCCCGGCAGGAGGGCAGCTCCTACGCCGTGCAGCGGGAGCGCCTCGCCGGGCTGCGCGCGGCGCTCGCCGAGGCCGGTGTCGACTGGGCCGACGTCCCGGTCATCGAGCGGTTCGAGCACTCCCTCGACGCCGGCGCGGACGGCGCCGCCACCCTGCTGGACTCCCACCCCGGGATCACCGCGCTGGTGTGCACCTCCGACATCCTCGCCCTCGGCGCGCTGCGCGAGGCCCGCGACCGCGGCCTGCGGGTGCCCGAGGACCTCTCGGTCGCCGGGTTCGACGGCGTGCCCGAGGCCGAGCGCGTCGGCCTGACCACGGTCCGCCAGCCGTTCCGCGAGAAGGGCCTCGAGGCCGGACGGCTGCTGCTCGAACGCGGCGACCGCCACGTCCCCGAGCACGTCACGCTCCCGACGGAGCTGATCGTCGGGGCGACCACCCGCGGGCTGCGCCAGTCCGGGGAGTTCTTCTCCGGATGGTGAGCCTGACCGGGCTGCGCCGCTACCCGGTCAAGTCCTGCCGGGGCGCGGACGTCGCCCGCGCGGTCGTCGAACGGGCCGGTCTCGCCGGGGACCGGCGCTGGATGCTGGTCCGCTACGACGGCGCCGTGGTCACCGCGCGCACCCACCCGCGGCTCGTGCTCGTCGCGCCCACCCCCGCCGACGACGGGCTCCGCCTGACCGGACCGGGGCTGCCGCCGTTCACCGTCCCCGTGCCCGACGGCGAGCCGGTGCCGGCCCGCGTGCACCGCTGGGACACCGCCGGCGTCCCGGCCGGCCCGGCGGCCGACGCCTGGTTCTCCGAGCTGCTCGGCGACCCGGTGCGGCTGATCCACCTCGACGACCCGGCCCGACGCCGTCCCGACCCCGACTTCTCCCACGACGAGGACCGCGTCTCCTACGCCGACGGCTACCCGCTGCTGCTCGCCTCCACGGCCTCGCTGCACGCGCTGGACGCGCTGGTCGCCGACGGCCCGGACGCGGCCGAGGCGCCGCTGCCGATGACCCGGTTCCGGCCGAACGCCGTCGTCGACGGCGCACCGGCCTGGGCCGAGGACGGCTGGCGGCGCATCCGGATCGGCGCCGCGGAGTTCCGGGTGGCCAAGGGCTGCGCCCGCTGCGTGCTCACCACCGTCGACCCGGACACGGCCGTCACGGGCCGCGAGCCGATGGCCACCCTGGCCCGGCACCGGCGGTTCGACGGCAAGGTGTGGTTCGGGGTCAACCTGATCCCGGACGACCCGGGCGCGGAGATCGCCGTCGGCGACGAGGTCGAGGTGCTCGCTGCCGTCGACCCGGCCTGCGGTCCGCCGCGCTGACCCGTACCGGCCACGGTTCCTCCCGCCCCGTCGGTATCGTCGGGTTCGGGTCGCCCGTCCGGGTGGCCGGACCGGGGCGAGGGGGAGGTTGCGCTGAACGACGAGCGCGACCCACGTCGCCGTCCGCCACCACCGCCCCCGGGCCCCGCCGGGCGGCGCCCCCCGATGCCGCCTCCCACGCCGCGTCCCGGGGCCGGGACGCCACGTGTCGGGCCGCCCCCGCCTCCCGGACGTCCGCCGGCGGGCGGGCGGCCGGCCCGCGCCGTGCCACCCCCGCCGGCCCCGCGGCCCTCCGCGCCGCCCGACCGCCCCGACGGCCTGCGTCGGGCCCCGCGCCCCGCACCGTCCGACTCCCCGGACGCCCTGCGCCCGATCCCGCGCCCCGTGGCGTCCGACCGCCCGGACGTGCTCCACCCGGCCCAGCGGCCACTGCCCACGCGTCGCGGCGCCCGCCGGACCGGCCCCCCGCCGCGTCGCGGAGCGGCCCCCGTGCCCCGTCCCGAGGAGCCCCGCGCTCCGCGTCGCCCGATCGGGCCGCAGGTCGCGGCGCTGCGGGAACGACTGCGCCGGCTGCGGCCGCAGCGGCCCCCCGGGACCCCGCCGCCGTCGACCCGGGTCCGGCTGCGCAGGCTGCTGCGCTGGGCCCTGGTCGCCCAGGCCGTCCCGCTGGTCCTGGTGCTGCTGTTCACCCTGGTCAACCCGCCGTACACGATGTTCCGGCTGTGGAACTTCGGGCCCACCGTCGCGCAGTGGACCGACGCCGAGCACGTGTCGCGCAACTTCCTGATCGTGGTGATGGGGCAGGAGGACCAGCAGTTCCCGGAGCGCACCCTCGCCGTCGACTACGGGATGCAGTGGGCGCGCGTGCAGGCGTACATGGACGGCACCGACGACCCGTCCGGGTCGACCATCACCCAGCAGACGTCGAAGAACCTGTTCCTGTGGGCCGGGCGCTATCCGCCGCTGGAACCGGTGCGCAAGGCACTGGAGATCCCGCCGGCGGAGACGATGGAGCTCGTCATGTCCAAGCGCCGGATCCTGGAGATCTACGTCAACGTCGCGCAGTTCGCGCCGCGCGTCTACGGCGTCTGCGCCGCCTCCTGGTACTACTTCGGCAAGTCCAGCCGCTCGCTCAGCGTGGACGAGTCCGCGCAGCTCATCGGGCTGCTGCCGTCCCCGCTGCACGTCGAACGCGCCCCCGGCGGCGGCATGCGCTTCCTCGGCGACTCCAACGGCAACGGTGTCGCCGACCCCGGCGAACGCGGTTGGATCAGCGCGAAGGGCTACTGGCACGCCCGCGAGCGCGCCCCGCGCTGGTACAACCAGATGGGTGGGCTCGCCGCCACCGAGGGCCTCGGGATCCCCGGCAACGCCTCCGACCTGCCCGCCGCCGACGACCCGTGCCGCGAGCCCCCGGCCGCGCTGGCCGACCTCGACTGAGCTGCCGCGACCTGGTCAGGACCCGGTCAGGACCTGGTCAGGACCCGCAGCGCAGCGCGGCCAGCCGCTCCAGGACCCCGGCCATCTCCTGCGGGTCGGCGACCCGGAAGCGGGCCGCGGTGTCGCCGTCGCCGACCTTGATGCCGACGTCGCCGTCGCCCAGCACCCGGAACGCGGTCTCGTCGGTGACGTCGTCCCCGGCGAACAGCACCGCGTCCGCGTGCAGGGCCGACCGCAGCGCCTCCACCGCGGAGCCCTTGGTGGTCTCGACGACGGCCAGGTCCAGCACGTCCTTGCCCGCGACGGCGTCGACGCCGTCACCGGCCCACTCGGCGTCGACCCGCTCCAGCAGCGCCGCCCCGGCGGCCGGGTCCATGCCGCGCACGTGCACCGCTCCGCCCGCGGGCTTGGTCTCCAGGCGCGCCCCGGGGGTCCCGTCGACCAGGGTGCGCAGGCCGTCGAGCAGCGCGGTCCGCCGGCGCTCCTGCGCAGGCGTCAGCAGGCCGCCGCGCCCGAGCAGGGCGGCGAGCCCGTCGTCGTACTCGGCGCCGTGGCTGCCCACCAGCCCGACCGGCGGGACGAACCCGGAGACGGTTGCGAGGTCGTCGCGGCCGCGGCCGGACAGCATCACGACGGTCGTCGCGTCGTGCGCCGCGAGGCGCCGGACGGCGTCGGCCGAGGCGGGCAGCGGCCGCGACGCCGACGGGTCGTCGACCAGCGGGGCCAGTACGCCGTCGAAGTCGAGGGCGACGAGCAGCCGCCCCACGCCGGCGAGCTGCTCCACGGCGGCGTCGGGGCTCACTGCTCGACCCGGATGCCGAGCGCCTCCAGGAACCCGGTGGCCCAGCGGTCGACGTCGTGGTCGAGGACCTGGCGGCGCAGCGTGCGCATCCGTTTGCGCCCCTCTTCGGCGTTCATGGTCAGCGCCGCGTAGAGCGCCTCCTTGACGCCGTCGGTGTCGTGCGGGTTGACCAGCAGAGCGCTGGTCAGCTCGATCGCGGCACCGGCGAACTCGGACAGCACGAGACAGCCGCCGTCGTCGGGGCGGCAGGCGACGTACTCCTTGGCGACGAGGTTCATGCCGTCGCGCAGCGGGGTCACGAGCATGACGTCGGCGGCGAGGAAGAACGCGGCGAGCTCCTCGCGCGGCAGCGACCGGTGCAGGTAGTGCACCGCCGGGTGCCCGACGCGGGCGAACTCGCCGTTGATCCGGCCGACGGCCTGCTCGATGTCGGCGCGCATCTGCTGGTAGTGCTCGACCCGCTCCCGCGACGGCGTCGCCAGCTGGATCATCACCGCGTCGTCGACGGACACCCGCTCCTCCTCGAGGAGCTCGTGGAACGCGCGGAGCCGGACGTCGATGCCCTTGGTGTAGTCGAGCCGGTCGACCCCCAGCACGATCTTCTCCGGGCTGCCGAGCTCCGTCCGGATCTCGGCGGCGCGCTTCTCGACCTCGGGGGTCCGGGCCAGCTCGTCGAGCCGGTGCGAGTCGATCGAGATCGGGAACGCGCCGAGCCGGATCCGCCGTCCGCCGTGGTGGAGCACCTCGGGGTCGCGGTCGGGGGAGGCCCCGGCGAGCTCCTGGGCGAGCCAGTGGAAGTTGCGGACGCCGCCGTCGGTGTGGAAGCCGACGAGGTCCGCGCCGAGCAGTCCCTCCATGATCCGGGTCCGCCACGGGAGCTGGCGGAACAGCTCGACCGGCGGGAACGGGATGTGCAGGAAGAAGCCGATCCGCAGGTCCGGGCGCAGCTCGCGCAGCTTCCCCGGGATGAGCTGGAGCTGGTAGTCCTGCACCCAGACCGTCGCGCCCTGCGCGGCGACCTTGGCGACCTCCTCGGCGAAGCGCTGGTTCACCGCGGTGTAGGCCCGCCACCAGTGCCGGTGGAACTGCGGCGGTGCGACGACGTCGTGGTAGAGCGGCCAGAGCGTGCCGTTGGAGAAGCCCTCGTAGTAGTCGGTGACCTCCTGCGCGGTCAGCATCACCGGGAACAGCGACAGGCCGTCCTCGGCGAAGGGCTCGACCTCGGCGTCGGGGACGCCGGGCCAGCCGACCCAAGCACCCTCCCGGGCCCGCAGGGTCGGCTCCAGCGCCGTGACCAGGCCACCCGGGCTGCGACGCCAGGTGGTGCTGCCGTCCGGGTGCCGCTCCAGGTCCACGGGGAGCCTGTTGGCCACCACCACCAGATCCGCTGCGGTCACCGGTTCCCCTGTGGACACATGCCCTCCTCGACGCTCGCCCCGTGGCGACCCTACTTCGGATCGGCCCCGTCGGCCGTGGTGTCGGGCACCGGGGCGCCGACGGCCGCGGCGCCGGTGGGGGAGCTCTCGGCCCCGCCGGGCCGGTCCTCGGGACGGCGGCGCGGGCTGGCCACGAACTGCCCCAGGGCGACGCCCGCGGCCAGCGCCAGACCGACGGCCAGCGCGATCGTGATCGTCACCAATCCCTCGGACGGCCCCTCGATCGCCAGCTGGTAGAAGCCGCGGTAGGCGGCCAGACCGGGCAGCAGCGGGGTGACCCCGGCGAGGGTGACGACCATCGGCGGGGTCTGTGTGCCGCGCCGCAGCAGGCCCGCCGCGAGCCCGACGACCAGGGCCGCGGCCCCGGTCGCGGGTACCTGGCCGAGCCCGGCGTTCTGCGTGAGCAGGCCGTAGACCAGCCAGCTCGACGCGCCGACCGCGCCGGCGATCGGCAACGACCGCAACGGTGCGTACCCGGCGAGCGCGTAGAACGCCGCCGCCAGCGCACCGGCGACCAGCGAGAGCCCGAACTGGCCCGGTCCCGACGGCAGGTCCCCGGACACCTCGATCTGGGTCCCCATCGCGAGCCCGAGCTGCAGGCCGAGCACGACGCCGGTCAGAAGCCCCGCCGACAGCAGTGAGATCTCGACCATGCGGGCGGCCGCGGTCAGGTAGTAGCCGGTCAGGGCGTCCTGCACGGTGGAGACCACGCTCAGCCCGGACAGCAGCACCGTGATGCCCGCGGCGACGATGTAGGACGCCCGGGTGCCCGGCGGGAACACCTCCAGCTGCACCAGGGCGACCGTCGAGGCGGTGACGAGGAAGCCACCGACCACCTGCTGGAAGAACGCTGCGACCCCGCGCCGGGCCAGTACCCGGCCGATCCGGTCGATGATCGCGGTGGTGACGAACGCCGTCGTCGCGGTCAGCGGGCCGCCACCGAGCAGCAGGGCGATCGACGCGGCCAGCGCGGCCCAGCCGAACGTCGCCACCCAGCGGGGGTAGGGGTGCGGGTGCCGCACGACCTCGGAGACCTTCGACGACGCCGCCCGCACGTCGAGCCGACCCGCCTCGACGTCGCGGATGATCGCCTCGGTCTCGGCGAGGCGGGACAGGTCGAGCGTGCGGTAGCGGACCAGCCGCATCGTCGTCACCGGCTGGGCGGCGTTGCCGCGGTGGCAGCACATCGTGATCGAGGTGAACGTGATGTCCACGTCGACCGCCGGCAGACCTGCCAGGTTGGCCAGCCGCAGCATCGTCGCCGTGACCTCGTCGACCGATTCGCCGGAGGACAGCTCGATCTCACCGATCCGCATGCAGAGGTCCAGGACCTCCTGCACACGGGCGTCGTCGGGGACCTGCGGGCCGAGCATGAGCATCGGCACCGTCGACGGACCCGGGGTGAGCAGCCGTTTCGCGTCACGCCGCAGCGCGCCGCGCAGTCGCCGTGCGAACCGGTCGGCCGGCGGCGTCTCCTCGGCCACGATCCCTCCATTCCGTCGTGCGGGTCTGGCGTCGCCCACCAGGCTAGGGGCGGGCCGCCGACCGGCGTCGGGGCGTCGGCCTACCTCACACCGTCCGACGGCCGGGCGGGGTGAGCGGTTGCGACGGAGGGGCGGGTTAGGCTGGGGCCTGCCCGCCGGTGTAGCTCAGTGGTAGAGCAACCGCCTTGTAAGCGGTAGGTCGTCGGTTCGATCCCGACCTCCGGCTCCAGGTCCGATCAGCGGTCCGCTCCGGAACGTCTCCGGCAGGACCGCTCGCACGGCTCCCCGTGGTCGAGGCCGTGCCGGCCGGCCGACAGCGTGACGCAGGGCTATGGACGATTCGCGAGACGCCGGGTGGCAGGACGACCCTCCACTCTCGCCGGCACCGGTCTCCCCCGGTTGCGAGGACCGACCGCTCGGCGATGGTTCACATCACAGCACCGCCGCGTGAGGATCCTGTCCCGATCGTGTCCCACGGCTGTGGAACGGAACGAGACCTTCCGGCAACGGAGGCCTCCTCCGCCGCAGAGGCCCCGGCACACCAGGCGGCCGGGCCCGCGGCACGAAGGGAGACAGGACATGACCACCTCGGACACCCCCACGGCGACGACCCCGGGCCCGGCGGCGTCGGGCGCGCTGTCCTCCGGCCGGGGCAGTACCCGGATCGCCGAGGCAGTCGTCGCCGAGATCGCAGGTCCGGCGGCCCGCGAGGTCCGCGGCGTGTACACCCTCGGCGGCGGAGCGGCCCGCATCGCGTGACGTCCACCCCGGGCCGGCCCTCGCCCCGGCCGCGACCCGGGCGCTGAGCTGCGCTGCCGGAGGGAACTCGCACCCGGGCCCTGCGGCGAGGTCGACGGCCACCTTCCCCGGCCGTCGGACGGACGGCCTGCACGCCCGACGGGATCGCCGCCCTGGTCCGTGCATCCGTTGCCTCCGCCGGACGGGCGGCCGAGATCGTCGTCGTGATCGAGGGCTGCAGGTGCTCTCCGCGGCGCCGCACCGACCGGCTGCCTCTCGTCCGCGTCGACCAGGTGGTGAATCTGCGGGCGATGCGCCCGTCCGCGGTCGGTCCGCCGACGGACCCGGCATCACCCGATCACCGACGACGATGTCGAGGACGACCGAATGAGTGAGCACCATGCCGCTGACGTGCTGGTGGACAGGCCGGGCCCGGGGACCGTGGTGCTGCGGATCGTCGGCGAGGTCGATGCCGCACGCATGCCGGAGCTGCGGCGCACGTCATCGCGCTCGTGCCGGAACCGGTTCTGACCCGGTTGTGCGTGGACCTGGCTGCGATCGCACCTGACACACAGCCGGCGGCGCACGACCGGGCGCCCACCCCCCACACGACCTCGACAGCTCGCGACGACGAGAGAGGAGAGGGCCCATGACCGACCCCCGACCAGTACATCCTGACCACCTCAGTGTCCCACTCGCCGACGCGGTACGGGGCTGTCCGGGCGTCGTCGATCTCCACGGCGGGCCCTTCGGGACCGTCGCCACCCATCTGCCGGGACGGCGAGTCGTGGGTGTCCGCCTCGGCGTCGACCCGGGGAGCGCCGAGCGGACGGGCGCGGACGCTCGACGCTCCACGCATGTCGACGTCCACGTCGTCGGTCGCTACCCCCATCCGATCGCCGAGATCGCCGACCAGGTCAGAGCCGCTGTCCGCTGTGTCATCCCCGACGCGGGAATCACCGTCACCGTCGAGGACTACAGGTGACCCCCGCCCGTTGCGCGCGTGGGCGCACTGCTCCGCCGGGCGGGATGTTCGTGTCTACGCAACGATCGTCCGCATGTCCGTCGCCCCTGTCGCCGGCTCGGGGGCGTCGGCGCACTCGGCACCGCAGCAACGAGTTCCCGAGGCCGACAGGTCGGCGTCGACCATCCCGCCGGAGGTACGGAGCCACGTGGCGCACGACGACAGCCGGCCCCGCCCCGTCCCGGCGCGGCGTGGGCCCCGTCCCGAGCGGCTCGACCACCAGGCCGACGACTGGCTCGTCGGCAAGGCCCAGGAGGGTTCGCTCGACGCCTACGAGGCGCTCGTACGGCGACACCGCGACCGCATCTACCGGATCGCCCTGCGCATGCTCGGCAACCCCGACGACGCCGAGGACGTCGCCCAGGAGGTCGTCATCCAGCTGTGGACGGCGCTGGCCGGATTCGCGGGCACGAGCCTGTTCACCACGTGGCTCTACCGCATCGTGGTGAACCGTTGTCTGGGCACGATCAGGCGTCGCCGTGAGGACACACCCCTGACCGATCCCGACATCGTCAGTTCGCCGGGCGCCGACGCCCAGGTGATGGCCAGGAACAGGCTCTCGGCGATGCTGGCGGCGGTCACCGGTCTCCCACCTGAACAGCGGGCCCCCGTCGTGCTGGTGGACATCGAGCAGCTGGGCTACGACGAGGCCGCCGCCATCCTCGGCGTCTCCGAACCGACCTTGCGCGGCCGTCTGTACCGAGCCCGCCGCCGGCTCGCCGACACCATGCGGGAGTGGGCATGACCGAGCACGACCAGCCCGACCACACCGACCGTCGGGACCGGGACACCCTCACCTGCGGCAGGTCGGTCGACACGCTGCTCACCCAGGTCGCCGACGGCCGCGGTGCCGACCGTGACGTGCACCAGCAGGGCTGCGTGCACTGCCAGGCGGCTCTCGCGGAGTACGACCGGCTGTTGTCACCCCTGCGCGACCTGGCCGCCGAGCAGGTGATCGCGCCCGAGGGGCCGATGGAGGAGGCGCTCGCGCGCATCCGCAGCGCGATCGACGACAGCGACTACGCCACCGTCCGCACTGCCGACGGGCTCACCCGCGTCGCCGCGCGGGTGGTCGTCGCCGCTGCGCGGCACTCCGCCGAAGGTGTTCCCGGTGTCCGCGTCGCCCTGAGCCGTGACCTGTCCGGCCACCGCGACTCGGACTCCGAGGTCACCGCAGGCGTCGCCGGGGCGAGCACGGCCCTGGAGATCACCCTCGCCGCGGACTTCGGACGCCCGCTGCACCAGCTCGCCGACGACGTCCGCCGCGCCGTGGTCGCCACGGTCCGCCACCTCACGGACCTCGAACCCGTCCAGGTCACCGTGCTCATCGACGACGTCTTCACCGAACCCTGAGGATCGCGGTGACGTACGCCGCCCGCCCGATCGCGGGCTCCCCGGTGAGCTGTTCACCGCGAGCGGACGGTCACGTCGTCGTCGCAGGTTCTGCTCACGGGGGTACGGGATCGCGCGAACGGCCCAGCCGAGGAGATACCCCCTTCCACACAGGGGGGCCAGCCGGACTGTGCCGACGCCGGTCACCCGATGTAGTGGAGCCATGACAACACTCGACGCGGCACCGGCTCCCACGAAGAGCGGGCCCGCACCCGTCCTGGACGGGAAGCGCCCGCCGGGGGAGATGTTCCTGGTGGGGCTGTTCGTCGTCCTGCCGACCCTGGCGCTGCTCGCGGCCGTCCCCCTCGCCTGGGGGGCGGGCTTCCTGGGCTGGACCGACGTCGTGCTGGCTGTCGTCTTCTACTACGTGAGCTGCCTCGGCGTCACGGTCGGGTTCCACCGGTACTTCACCCACGGCGCGTTCAAGGCGAAGCGCCCGCTGCGGATCGCGCTGGCGATCGCGGGCAGCCTGTCGCTGCAGGGCAGCGTGCTCGACTGGGTCGGTGACCACCGCCGGCACCACGCGTTCTCCGACAAGGAGGGCGACCCGCACTCGCCGTGGCTCTACGGCACCGGCCCGATGGCCCTGGTCAAGGGCTTCTGGCACGCCCATCTGGGCTGGCTGTTCCAGCGCGACCTGACCAATATGAAGCGGTTCGCCCCGGACCTGCTGGAGGACCGCGACATCGCCCGCGTCGACAAGGCGTTCCCGCTGATCGTCGTCGCGAGCCTGCTCGGCCCGGCACTGCTCGGCGGTCTGATCACGATGTCCTGGTGGGGTGCGCTGACCGCGCTGTTCTGGGCGGGCTTCGTCCGCGTCGCGGTGCTGCACCACGTGACCTGGTCGATCAACTCGATCTGCCACATCTGGGGCGAGCGCCCGTTCGCCGCACGCGACAAGTCCGCCAACGTCTGGTGGCTGGCCGTGCTGTCCTGCGGCGAGTCCTGGCACAACCTGCACCACGCCGACCCGACCTGCGCCCGGCACGGCGTGAAGAAGGGCCAGATCGACATCTCCGCCGTGGTCATCCGCGGTTTCGAGAAGGCGGGCTGGGCGACGAACGTCCGCTGGCCCACCACCCGTCGCCTGGAGCGCCTCGCGGCGAAGTGACGACGGACGACGACGCCGACGGTGGCCCCGTCGGCGTCGCCGCGTGCGAGGATCGCGGTGTGGCCACGACTTTCGCACTGATCTACACCTACACCGACGACACGGAGCTCCGGGACGCCACGCGTCCGGCCCACCGTGACTACCTGCGCCCCCTCGCCGAGGACGGGACGATGCTCGTCGCCGGCGCCTGGGCCCCGGGTGAGGCCCCGGGCGGCCTGCTGATCTTCCGCGTCGAGGACCGGGCCGCCGTGCAGGCGATCGTCGACGCGGACCCGTTCTCCACGGCCGGCGTCGTGGCCCGCGCCGAGATCCGCGAGTGGGCGCCGCCGCTGGGCCCGCTGGCCGGGGCGCTGACCGGGCAGGCGTAGGCACCACTCCCCGCACCACGACGGCGGACGGACCGGGACCACTCCCGGGCCGTCCGCCGTCGGCGTTCCCCACCCCGGTCGGGCAGGAATTCTTGACAACTGTCCAGATTCCCGCCACGGTCGTCGCTGTCCGCAACGGTGCAGATCCGGGGAGCCGCGATGTCGCTGACCTTCTACCTCGACAAGGGCGCCTCCCTCGATCCCGCGGCCCCCTGTCTGACCCTCGACGGCACGACGCTGTCCTACGGCGACGTCGTCGAGCTCTCGCACTCCGTCGCGCGGGCGCTGCGCCGCTCCGGCGTCGCGCCGGGGGACAAGGTCGGCATCCTCTCGGCGAACGACCCGACCGCGTTCTCCTGCGTGTTCGGCATCGCCCGCGCCGGCGCGGTGTGGTGCCCGATCAACCCGCGCAACGCGGCGGGCGAGACCGCCGAACTGCTCGATCTGTTCGACTGCACCACGCTGATCTACCAGCCCTCCTTCGACGGCCTGGTCGCCGAGATCGCCCCGGACCTCCCGCAGCTGACCACCCTCGTGCGTCTCGGTGACCCCGGCCCGGACGGTCGTGCCGAGGCCTTCGACGCCTGGCTCGACGCCGCCCGCGACGACCCGTCCGCCGAGGCGGCACCGCCCGACGAGATCGTGGCGCTGGTCGGCACCGGCGGCACCACCGGGCGTCCCAAGGGCGTGCTGCTGACCGACCGCAACGTCGAGACGATGTCGGCGATCACGCTGATGAGCTATCCGTTCGGCGAGCGGCCCGTGTACCTCGCGCTGGCGCCCCTGACCCACGCCGCGGGCGTCCTGTGCTTCCCGGTGCTGGCTCGCGGCGGCGAGGTCGTGATCATGGCGAAGCCCGACGTCGGCCGGTTCCTGGAGCTGATCGAGGCGCACCGGGTCACGCACACGTTCCTGCCGCCCACGCTGATCTACATGGTCCTCGGCCACGAGGCGCTCGACGCGACGGACCTGTCGTCGCTGCAGTGCTTCTGGTACGGCGCGGCCCCGATGTCGGTGGCCCGGCTGACCGAGGCGCTGGACCGGATCGGGCCGATGGCGCAGCTGTTCGGCCAGTCCGAGGCCCCCATGATGATCTCGACGATGTCGCCCGCCGAGCACCGTCACGCCGACGGGAGCGTCGCCACCGAACGGCTGGCCTCGGCCGGGCGGCCGTCGCCGCTGGTCACCGTCGCGATCCTGGACCAGCAGGGCCACCCGGTCCCGCGTGGTGAGCGCGGCGAGATCTGTGTGCGCGGTTCGCTGGTGATGGCGGGCTACCACCGCAACCCCGAGGCGACCGCGGAGGTGTCGGCGCACGGCTGGCACCACACGGGCGACATCGGCCTGCTCGACGACGACGGGTTCCTGCACATCGTCGACCGGGCCAAGGACATGGTCATCTCCGGTGGGTTCAACGTGTACTCCGCCGAGGTGGAGCAGGCCCTGATGGCGCACGACGCCGTCCGGGACTGCGCGGTCGTCGGGCTGCCCGACGAGAAGTGGGGCGAACGGGTCACCGCGGTGGTCCAGCCCCAGCCCGGTGCCGAGATCGACACCGAGGAACTGGTCGCGTTCGTCAAGGCGCGCATCGGCTCCGTGAAGGCCCCCAAGCAGGTCGAGCTCTGGGCCGATCTTCCGCGCTCGACCGTGGGTAAGGTTCTCAAGAACGAGATCCGCGTCACACTCTCCCGTTAGCGACCCTGTCATGCCGCAAGGAGGCAGCATCACATGAAGCTCGCTCTGTACCTCCCCAACTTCCGCGACCTCGTCACGGTCAAGGAGCTGGAGGACCTCACCGCGCTCGCCGAGGAGCTCGACTTCGACTCGGTCTGGACGCTCGACCGGATCGTCGTCCCCGAGAAGTCCGACCGTCAGGAGCTGCAGTACTCCTTCGGCATGATGGACGGGCTGCCGAACGGGCTGCCGGTGTCCTCGCGCGGTCGGTGGTTCCAGGGCTACCCGCTGATCCCGTGGCTCGCCGCGAAGACCACCAAGGTCCGCATCGGCATGAGCATCATCGACACGCCGTTCCGCTCGCCCGGCGTCCTCGCCGCTGAGCTGGCGACCATCGACCACCTCGCCGGCGGCCGGCTCAACGTCGGTGTCGGCTCCGGCTGGATGCCCGAGGAGTTCGCCGCGGCGAGCGCCACGGACATCTTCCCGAGGCGCCACAAGCACGTGCGCGAGTCGATCGAGATCATGCAGGGCATCTGGGACAAGGGCGCCGACCACTACGAGTTCCACGGCGAGTTCGCCGACTTCGACGCCTGCGGCTTCGGGCACAAGCCGCTGCAGGACCCGCGCCCGCCGATCTTCATGAGCGGCCTCAAGGACCCGCTGCGCTCGGCGCGCCGGATCACCAAGTACGACCTCGACGGCTGGATCGGCATCCAGGACTCGC
This sequence comes from Pseudonocardia sp. UM4_GMWB1, assembly GCF_017312155.1. Taxonomy (NCBI): domain Bacteria; kingdom Bacillati; phylum Actinomycetota; class Actinomycetes; order Pseudonocardiales; family Pseudonocardiaceae; genus Pseudonocardia; species Pseudonocardia sp. UM4_GMWB1. The sequence goes on from NZ_QJPN01000001.1 coordinate 933,281, forward strand.
CCGAGCGCCTCGCCCAGTGGATCACCGCCATCGACGAGCAGTTCGAGGAGATCGGCAGCCCGAAGCGGGCCAAGGACCTGGAGATCTGCTCGATGATCTGGACGGTCATCACCGACGAGGAGGTCGACCAGACCGTCAACGGTGTCGCGTCGAACCTGCTGGTGGGCACCGAGAAGCAGCTCACCGACCGGCTCAAGGCGTACAAGGAGGCGGGCATGACCATGCCGCTGATCTGGCCGCCGTTCGCCGACGTCCCGGTGTCCAAGACGCTCGACGACCTCAAGCGGATCAAGAACGACATCATGCCGAAGGTGCTCGCCTCCTGAGCACCCCGAGCCGGGTGTCCCTCGGCGACCCCGCCGAGGGCTGACCGCGGCACCGCACCGCAGCACCGCGTCGGCGGGTCCACCTCCCGGGTGGGCCCGCCGACGCGCGGGACGCCCCACGGAGGAGACACCGATGACCGACGTCCTCTGGAGCCCGTCGGCGGAGCGCATCGAGCAGTCCGCGCTGCGCGCCTACCTGGACTGGCTGGCCGAGCGGGAGGGCCGTCCGTTCGACGACCACGACGCCCTGCACACGTGGTCGGTCGCCGACGTCGACCGGTTCTGGCGCTCGGTCGTCGACTACTACGACGTCGCGTTCTCGACGCCGTGGGAACAGGTCCGCACCGCGGACGACATGCCGCACACCCGGTGGTTCACCGGGGCCCGGCTGAACTGGGCCGAGCACGCGCTGCGCCGCGGCGCCGACGACGACCCCGCGCTGGTGTGCGTGCAGGAGGGCGGGGCGCCCGCCCGGGAGATCACCCGTGGCGGGCTCCGCCGGTCGGTCGCGGCCGCCGCCGGCTGGCTGCGCCGGGCCGGGGTGCGCCCCGGGGACCGGGTCTGCGCCTACCTGCCCAACACCGAGCACGCCGTGATCGGGCTGCTGGCCGCGGCCGCGGTCGGCGCGGTCTGGTCGTGCTGCTCGCCGGACTTCGGTGCCGAGGGCACCATCGGCCGGCTCGCCCAGCTCGAACCGACCGTGCTCGTCGTCGCCGACGGCTACCACTGGAACGGCCACGAGGTCGACCGCGCCGACGTCGTCGCGCGGCTGCGGGCCGAGCTGCCGACGGTGCGCCACGTCGTGGCCGTCCCCTCCGTGTTCGACCGGCCGGTGCCGGAGGGCGCGACGCCGTGGGCCGAGCTGCTCGCCGTCGACGCCGAGCCGGAGTTCGCGCAGGTCGAGTTCTCGCACCCGCTGTGGGTGCTGTTCACCTCCGGCACCACCGGCCTGCCGAAGGGCCTCGTGCACGGCCACGGCGGCATCACCCTCGAGGGCCTGAAGTGGTCCGGGCTGTACTGCGGCCTGCGGCCCGGCGAGCGCATGTTCACCTACACCTCCACCGGCTGGGCGCTGTGGAACATGCAGCTCGGGGCGCTCACCCAGGGCGCGAGCATCGTGCTCTACGAGGGCAGCCCCGGCCACCCGCCGGGTGCGGTCTGGGAGGTCGCCGCCCGGACCGGCGCCGACGTCGTCCTGATGGGGGCGGCGGTCGTCACGGCGACGGCGAACACCGGGGTGTCCCCGCGCACCGAGCACGACCTGTCCCGGCTGCGGCACGTCATGGTCAGCGGCTCGGCGCTGCCGCCCGCCGGCTACGACTGGCTGTACTCCCACGTCCGCTCGGACATGCGGATCGACTCGACCAGCGGCGGCACCGACGTCTCCGGCTCCTTCGTCGGCGCGAACGAATACTCGCCGGTGCGGGCCGGGCGGATCGGCGGTCGCCTGGCCGGTGTCGACTGCGCGGCCTGGGACGACGACGGGAACCCCGTCGTCGACGAGGTCGGTGACCTGGTGGTCCTCCAGCCGATGCCGTCGATGCCGGTGCACCTGTGGAACGACCCGGACGCCGAGCGCTACACCGACTCCTACTTCGACACCTGGCCCGGCGTGTGGCGGCACGGGGACTGGGTGACCCTGCACGCCGACGGCAGCGTCGCCATCCACGGCCGCTCGGACTCCACGCTCAACCGGCAGGGCGTCCGGCTGGGCAGCGGCGACTTCTACGACGTCCTCGACACGATGGAGGAGATCGACGAGGCGCTGGTCGTCGGCGTCGATCTCCCCGACGACGAGTACTGGCTGGGCCTGTTCGTCGTCCCCGCGCAGGGTCACACCCTCGACGACGACCTGCGGGCCACGATCGTGTCCGCCCTGCGGTCCCGGCTGACGCCGCGGCACGTCCCGGACGAGATCGTCGAGGCGCCCGCGGTGCCGCACACGCTGAGTGGGAAGCGGCTGGAGGTCCCGATCAAGAAGCTGATGGCGGGCCGTCCGCTGGAGAGGGCCGCGAACCTGGCCTCGGTCGACGATCCGGACGCACTGCGCTGGTACGCCCGGTTCGCCGCGGACCGGCGGGCGTAGCGGTGCGCCTCGGCGCGACGCTCGCGCACCTGTCCGACGCGCCGCCGTACCCGGTCGCCGGGTGGGCCCGGCGACTCGCCGGTGCCGGTTTCGCGCACCTGTGGGCGCCGGAGATCATCGGCCGTGGACGGCTGGTGCCCGACCCGTTCGTCGCGCTGGCCGTCGCGGCCGGGGCCACCGACGGCGTCGGCCTGTCGACGGGCACGGTGCAGGTCCCGCTGCACCACCCGGTCGAACTGGCCCACCGGATGCTGTCGCTGCAGGCGGTCTGCGGGGACCGGCTCGCGTTCGGCATCAGCCCCGGCTCCACCCGCGCCGACTACGCCGCCCTCGGCCGCGACCACCGCGGTCGTTTCCGGATGTTCGACGAGAACGTGGTCCGGCTCCGTGACCTGCTGGAACGTGGTGGTGATGCCGACGCCCGGCTCGCCGACCCGCCGGCCACCCGGCCGCCGCTGCTGCTCGGCTCCTGGGGTGCGAACGTGGAGAAGGCCGCCCGCGGCTTCGACGGTTGGCTCGCCTCCGGCTACCGCACCACGCCCGACGAGATGGTCGAGGCCCTCGGCCGCTTCCGGGCCGCCGGGGGGCGACGTGCGGTCGCCTACGCCCTGCCGGTGCCCGCGGGTGCCGACCTCGGTCGCCTCCGCGACGACCTGGAGCGCTACGCCGATGCGGGGTTCGACGACGCCGTCGTGGTGATCGGGTCGGGCGGCCCGGACCCCGACGAGGTCCGGGCGCTGCTGCCATAGCGCGGTGCCCGCTCAGGCCGACGGCCTGCCGCGGCCCACCTCGTCGAGCCTGCGCTCGCGGACCGCCTGCTCGAACGGGGTGTCGCCCCGTGCCCGCCGGTCGCCGAGCTCGGAGTACAGGCGCGCGATGCGGGCGCTGTCGTGGTGCGAGGCCAGCTCGGCGAGACCCGGGTCGACCTCGGCGAGTACCTGCCGGAACCGGTGCTCCGCCAACGGCCCGAGCCGGTCGTAGACCTCGATGAACAGCCGTTGCGCCTCCGGCCGTGCCCACCCCGCCGGGAGCATGACCGCGGGGAGGTCGGGGTCGCGCTCGGGGAAGGTGCGCCACGCCACCCGCAGCTCGGTGCGGATCCGCAGCGCCTCGGCCGGGCCGATCCGGCCCGCGGCGAGGCCGTCGCGCAGCGGTGCGTAGATCCGGACGAACTCCGCGTACTCGGCGGCCAGGCCCTCCACGTCGAACGCCGACGCGGGCCCCCCGCCGTGCGGGCCGCCGGGCACCTCGGTCGCCCGCAGGACGGTCGCCCGACCGATGCCGAGCTCGGCGACGAGGTCGCGGGCGGGCCCGGCGAGGTCGTGCGGCGAGACCCACAGGCCGTCGTACAGGGCGGCGAGCCCGAGTACCCGCAGCCGGGAGCGCAGCGCCGTGCGGATCTCGCGTTCCTGTTCGGGCACCGAGAACGCGACGACGGTCCACCGGCCGTCCCAGGGCGGCGCGGACGCGCCGAAGACCAGCATCCGGTGGGTCCGGTGCACGATGACGTCGCTGGTCCGGGGCGGGATGCCGTAGGCCGTGGTCCGGCCGGCGCGCGAGGTCGTCAGCAGCCCCTTGGCGGCGAGCCGCCGCATCGCCGCACGGGCGTTCTCCCGGCCGATCCCGAACTCGGCGAGCAGCCGGACCAGCGCGGCGGACGGGATGTGCTCGTCACGCCAGTACCAGTAGTCGCCGAGCAGCGAGGTCAGCAGCAGCTGTGGCTCCGCCCGTGTGCGCCCGTCGTCCGGCATCGACATCCCTCCCGCGGGGGAGCGTACGTGTCGCCCGTCGGTCTTCCGCAGAGCGGAAAGGAGGTGTTGTCATAGGCGACACCTCGTGCGACGCTCGTCGCTGTCGACGTCGGCAATGATCGTGAACCGCCGACCGGCCCACACATGGCACGACCCAACGCAGGGAGTACCTCGCCATGCGCCACACCCGCCCACGCCGTCCCCGTGTCCTGGGCCTCGGCGTCCTGTCCGCCTCGGTGCTGCTGCTCGCCGGCTGTGGGATCGGGGGCTCGGGGGACCCCGCGGAGACCCCGCTGCCACCCGGCGCGAACGCCGAGCTGCACGCCGCACTGCCCGACGCGGTCAAGGAGGCGGGTGTCATCCGGTTCGCCGGCGACTCGCATCCGCCGTACCGCACGGTCGCCGGTGACGGCAGCATCACCGGTATCGACCGGGACTTCCAGGACGCCCTGGCCCGGGTGCTCGGCGTTCGTACCGAGACCGTGGTCGTCGACAGCCTCCCGGCCGCGCTGCAGGGGATGCTGGCGGGCCGCTACGACGCCTTCAACGGACCCGTGAAGGTCACCGCCGAGCGCGAGCGGCAGTTCGACACGGTCACCTGGATGACCACCAGGACCTCCTACGTGGTTCCCGCCGACTCGACCCTGGACGTGCAGGCCGCCGACGACCTGTGCGGCCGGCGGGTCGCCGTGACGACCGCGAGCGTCGTGGAGGAGCAGCTGCGGCTGCTCTCCGGGTACTGCACCCGTACCGGCAGGCCGGAGGTCACCTCGATCGGGCTGGCCGACACCAACGCCACCCTGCTCGCCGCCCGGTCCGGCCGGGCGGACGCCGCCGGGATGACCCAGGCGGCCGCGATCGACGTGACCGCACAACAGCAGGGCGTCTACACCTACGTCACGCAGACCGAGGAGCAGGGCGCCACCGTCGACAAGCTCGCGCTCTACGTCCCGAAGTCCGAGGAGCTCGGGCCGGTGATGCAGCGGGCGTTCGAGGAGCTGTTCCGGGACGGCACCTACGCCGGGATCATGTCCCGCTGGGGCCTCGACGACGTGACCGTCCCGGCGCCGGAGCTGAACGCGGGGACCACGCCGTGACCGTCACCGCGCCGCCGTCGACCAGCGGCCCCGGAACGCACGACGTCGCGACCGCCCGTCCCCGGTCCCGCCCGTGGCGCTGGGTCGCCTCGCTGCTGCTGGCGCTGGTCGTCGTCCGCATCGTCGTCTTCCTGGTCGGCAACGAGCGGTTCCAGTGGGACGTCGTCGCCGCGAACCTGTTCGCTCCCGCGGTGCTCCGGGGCCTGGTCACGACCTTGTTGCTGGCGGTCGCCGCGATGGTGATCGGGTCGTTGCTGGGCGGCCTGCTCGCCGCCGCGCAGCTGTCGGACCTGGGGCCGGTCCGCTGGGCCGCCACCGTCTACGTCGGCGTGTTCCGGGGCATCCCGCCGCTGGTCCAGCTGATCTTCTGGTTCAACCTGGCCTACCTGGTGCCGCGGATCTCGATCGGCCTGCCGTTCGGCCCGACCCTGGTGTCCTGGGACGCCAACGACGTCATCACCCCGCTGACCGCGGCGGTCATCGGGCTCTCGCTCGTCCAGTCCGCCTACATGGCCGAGATCGTGCGCGCCGGGATCCTCGGCGTCGACCACGGGCAGCGCGAGGCCGCGGCCGCGATGGGCTTCACCCCGGCCCAGACGTTCTTCCGGATCGTCCTGCCGCAGGCGATGCGGGTCATCATCCCGCCGTCGGGGAGCCAGTTCATCACGGTCGTGAAGGGCACCGCGCTGGTGTCGGTGATCGCGATGAACGACCTGCTCAACGCGGTGCAGATCATCTACAACCAGACCTACGAGATCGTCCCCAACCTGCTCGTGGCCTGCATCTGGTACCTGGCCGTCGTCACGCTGCTCACGGTGGCGCAGCGACGGCTGGAGCGCCGGTTCGCCCGCGGGCACGTCCGGACGGCCGCGGCCGGAGGTGCCTCGTGAGCCCCGTCCTGCACCTGCACCGTGTGACCAAGCGGTTCGGGTCGCACGCCGCGCTCGACGGCGTCGACCTCGACGTGGCCGAGGGGGAGGTCGTCGTCGTGATCGGACCCTCGGGGTCGGGCAAGTCGACGCTGGTCCGCTGCGTCCACCAGCTCGAGTCCCTCGACGCCGGCGGGATGTACCTCGACGGCGAACTCCTCGGCTACGCCGAGCAGCGCGGGGGGCTGCGCCCGCTCAGCCCGAAGGGCGTCGCCGCCCAGCGCCGCCGGATCGGCATGGTGTTCCAGCAGTTCAACCTGTTCCCGCACTTCGACGCGCTGCGCAACGTCACCGAGGCGCCGCGGCGGGTGCACGGCCGGTCTGCCGCCCGGGCCCACGAGGAGGCGGTCGCGCTGCTGGAGCGGGTCGGTCTCGGCGACCGGTTGCACCACTACCCGCGCCAGCTCTCCGGGGGGCAGCAGCAGCGCGTGGCGATCGCCCGTGCGCTGGCGACCCGGCCGCGGATCCTGCTGTTCGACGAGCCCACCTCCGCGCTCGACCCGGAGCTGGTGGAGGAGGTCCTGGGCGTCCTGCGGACGCTGGCCGCCGACGGCCTGACGATGGTCGTGGTCACCCACGAGATGGCCTTCGCCCGCGAGGTCGCGGACCGCGTCGTGTTCATGGAGGCCGGTCGCGTCGTCGAGATCGGGCCGCCCGCGCAGGTCTTCGGGAACCCGTCGAGCGAACGGCTGCGCGCCTTCCTGTCCCGCCACACCCGGGAGGTCCCCGCATGAGCACACCGGTCACCGTCGCCGCGGTCGGGGACCTGATCCTCGACGAGCCCGACCCCGCGTCGTTCCTCGCGCCGGCCGCCGCGCTGCTCCGCGCCGCCGACCTGACTGTCGGCCACGTCGAGGTCCCGCACTCCACGACCACGGCGCAGGTGTCCACCGACGTCCCGGCCCCGCCGGCCGACCCGGCGGCGCTCGGTGCGCTGGCCGACGCCGGGTTCGACGTCGTCACCCTGGCCGGCAACCACGTGTTCGACGCGGGCGAGGTCGGTGTGACCGACACCGTCGCCCACGCACGCCGGGCCGGGCTGCTCACCGCCGGCGCGGGAGCCGACCTCGCCGAGGCCCGCGCGCCCGCCGTCGTCGAGCGCGGCGGCCTGCGGATCGGGGTGCTGTCCTACAACTGTGTGGGTCCGCGCGAGTCCTGGGCGACCTCCCGCAAGGCGGGCTGCGCCCCGGTGCGGGTGCTCACCCACTACGAGCTCGACCACGCCAGCCCGGGCGGGCCGCCGCGCGTCTACACCTTCGCCGACCCCGACTCGCTGGCGGAGATGACCGACGACGTCGCCCGGCTGCGTGCCGAGGTCGACGTCGTGCTGGTCGCGCTGCACAAGGGCGTCGGCCACACCCCGGCGGCGGTCGCGATGTACGAGTCGCCCGTCGCCAGGGCTGCCGTCGACGCCGGTGCCGACGCCGTGTTCGGCCACCACGCGCACATCCTGCGCGGCATCGAGGTCTGGCGCGGGAAGCCCATCTTCCACGGACTCGGCAACTTCGTGACCGTCACCCACGCGCTGACCCCGGCGTCCGGCGGGGACAGCGCCGAGCGGGACGAGTGGGCCCGGCGCCGCACGGAGCTGTACGGCTTCGCCCCCGACCCGGACATGCCCTTCTACCCCTTCCACCCCGAGAGCCGCGACACCGTCGTCGCGACCTGCCGGTTCGACCGCGGCGGGCTCGTCGAGGCGGGGATCGTCCCCTGCCGGATCGACGACGCCGGTCGTCCCGTCCCGCAGGGACCGGACTCCCCCGTCGTGGACTACGTCCGCGACATCACCACCCGTGCCCGGCTGAATGCCCGCCTGGTCCGCCGGGGCGACGACTGGCTCGTCGCCGGGGCGGGCTCGTCCGAGGAGACAGCGTGACCGAGAACGCGACCGCCCAGCCGCTCGCCGGCCGCACCGTCATCGATCTGACCACCGCACTCGCCGGCCCCTACGCCACCCTGCTGCTCGCCGGGCTGGGCGCGACCGTGATCAAGGTGGAGAACCCCGCCACCGGCGGCGACACCTCCCGCAACAACGCCCCCTACCTCGGCCGGGACGGCCTGGCGCTGTCCCGCCTGCACGACGACGACATGTCGGTGTCCATGCTGCTGCGCGGCCGCGGCAAGCTCAGCGTGACGCTGAACCTGAAGGACCCGCGGTCCAAGACGGTGTTCACCGACCTCGTCCGGCACGCCGACGTGCTGGTCGAGAACTACTCCCCGGGGGTCACCTCGCGGCTGGGGATCGACTACGCCGCGGTCCGCGAGATCAACCCGGCTCTGGTGTACACCTCGATCAGCGGGTTCGGCGCCCAGGGCGGTCCGGGGTCGGGCAAGGCGATGGACGCGATCATCCAGGCCCTGTCCGGGGTGATGATGACCGCGGGCGAGCCCGGCGGTGACCCGGTGCGGTTCGGGCTCCCGGTCGGGGACCTGCTCGCCCCGCTGTACGCCGTGGTCGGGACGGTGTCGGCGCTGCTGCAGACCGAGCGCACCGGACAGGGCCAGCACGTCGACGTGTCCATGCTGGGCGCCCTCACCTCGCTCGTGGCCTGCGAACCCTTCGACGCCTACGACGCCGTCGGGCTGGAGCAGCGCACCGGTGCGATGGTCCCGCGGCTCGCCCCGTTCGGCATCCTCCCCGCCGCGGACGGCCACGTCGCGCTCTGCGCGCCCACCGACGCCTTCGCCCGCGGCGTGCTGCGCGCGATGGGGCGCGCGGACCTCGTCGACGACGAGCGCTACCGCACGCGGGACCGCCGGGTGGAGCGCGCCGACGAGCTGCACGCGCTGATCGCCGCCTGGTGCCGGGACCTGCCCCGGGCCGAGGTGATCGCGCGGCTCACCGCCCAGGGCGTGCCCGCGGCGGAGGTGCGCGACCCCCTGGAGGCCGTCCGGGACCCGCTCGTGCGCGAGCGCCGGGAGGTCGTCCCACTCACCCACCCGCGGCACGGCGCGGTGGCCGACCTGTCCGCCACCGGGATGCCCATCGTGTTCTCCGGCTCCGACGTCGGGCTCGACGGCCCCGCGCCGGAACTCGGCCAGCACAACGACCGCGTGTACCGCGAGCTCCTCGGCTACGACGCCGACGACGTCGCCGCACTCACCGCCGACGCCGTCATCTGACCCGGAGGTTCCCATGTCCGCAGCCCTCGCTGCGTTGCCGGCCCCTGCCCGCCCGGAGGCGGGCGACACCCGCCCGGTCGCCGGCCACGTCGGTGCCGACGTGCCGGTCGAGCTGCTCACCGCCGCCGGCTACCGCCCGCTGCGGCTGTCCGGTTCGCCGGAGGAGGACGCCTCGGCCGGACGACGCCTGCTCGGCGGCGGACTCGACCCGGTCGCCCACTCGGTGCTGACCCGGCTGCTCGACGGGGCGTACGGCCCGCTCGACGTGCTCGTCGTCTCGCGGGACTGCGAGGCCTCGCTGCGGCTGTTCTACGTGCTCCGCGAACTGCGCCGGGTCGAGCCGTCGGTCGCGCTGCCCCCGGTGCACCTGGTCGACGTCCTGCACCTGCCGCACCGCACGACGACCCGCTACGTCCTGGCCAAGGTCCGCGGTCTGCGGACCTGGCTGGGCGAGCGCTCCGGGCGCCCCGTCGGTGACGACGCGCTCGCCGCCGCCGTCGTGGCGCACGACCGGGTACGCGGCCTGCTGCGCGCCGTGGGGGACCTGCGCTCCGCCCGCCGGCTCACGGGCACCGAGTTCCTCCGGGTCGTCGACGCGGCCTGCGCCCTGCCCCCCGGCCGCGCCGCGGAGCTGCTGACGACGCTGGTCGAGGAGCTGCCCACGCGCGACCCGCGCCCCGGGCACCCCGTCCACCTCACCGGGTCCTCCCACGACGGGACCTCGGTCTATGCGGCGCTGGAGTCCGCCGGGCTGGTCGTCGTCGGCGAGGACCACGACCGCGGCGACCTGCTCGTCTCCCGTGACGTCGGCGCTCCCGGCCACCCGGCCGGCCTGGAGCTCGCGCTCGCCGAGCGGTACCAGGCCAACGGGCCGTCGGCGGCACGGTCCTCGATCGCGGAACGGGCCACGCACACCGCCGCCCGGCTCCACGCCCGGGGTGCGGCCGGCCTGCTCGGCTACGTCCGCGAGCACGACGACGCGCCGCCCTGGGACTGGCCCGCGCAACGCGCCGCCGCCGGCGTCCCGGCGGCGCTGCTGGAACGCCAGCCCTACGGCCGGATCGACCCGGAGGACCTCGACCGGGCCCTCGCCGACCTGCGCCGACCGGCGGACGCGGCGTGAGCGCCCCGGCCCGGGCGGACCGGCTTCCCAGCGCGGCCGAGGCGACGGCGTACCAGCGCCGGTGGTTCGCGGAGCTGCAGCGCGACCACCTCCCCGGGGCCCCGATGGCCCTGGTCAACGCGGACGCCCCGCAGGAGGTGTTCCGTGCGATGGGGATCCCGTACGTGGTCAACCAGTGGTGGGCGTCGATCGTGTCCGCCAAGCGGCGCACCCAGGAGCACCTGGCCCGCCTGCGCGAGCGCGGCTATCCGGACTACACCGAGCAGTACAGCTCCACCGCGCTCGGCAGCGCCTTCGACCCGGACCCGGCGAGCGCGCCCTGGGGCGGGCTCCCGATGCCCTCGATCGTGCTCGCCGAGACCACCGGCGACGCATCGCGGAAGATCTTCGACGTCTGGGGCTCCCGGCCCGGCGTCACGTTCTTCCCGTTGGAGAGCGCGGCCGCCGACACCGTCCCGGAGCGCTGGTGGGAGCTGATGCCGCACCGCTGGGAGGAGGCGGTCGGGACCGACCGCCTGGACCTCATGGTCGGTGAGCTGGAGGGACTGATCCGGTTCCTGGAGCAGACCACCGGGCGGCGGTTCTCCGAGCGGCGCTTCGCCGAGGTTCTGGCGCTCACCAACGAGCAGGAGGAGTGGAACCGGCGCACCCGGGACCTGATCGCCGCGGCGCGGCCCTGCCCGGTCGCGGTCACCGACTCCATCCCGGCCGTGATGGTGCCCCAGTGGCACCGGGGCACGGTGTGGGCGCGGGACGCGGCCCGCCGCCTGCACGACGAGGTCGCGGACCGGATCGCCGCCGGGTCGGCCGTCGCCGACCACGAGCGCGCACGGCTCATGTGGGTCGGCCGCGGCCTCTGGTTCGACCTGGACCTGTTCCGCCGGATCCAGGAGCGGTACGGCGCGGTCTTCGTGTGGTCGATGTACCTGGCCATCGCCGCCGACGGCTACCTCCGCTACGGCGACGACCCGCTGCGCACCCTCGCTGCCCGGTTCGCGGCGTTCTCCGACCAGCTCTACACGCCACCCTGGTCGGCCGAGTGGTACGTCAAGGAGGCCCGCGCGCACGGTGTCGACGGGGTCGTCCACCTGGTGTCCGACGACGCCCGGGGCAGCTGGGCGACCACCCGGGCACTGCGCGCGGCCGGGATCCCGGTGCTGGAGTTGCACGCCGACAACGTCGACGACCGCGGCACCGGGCCCGGTCACCTCGACGCGGCGGTCGGCGGGTGGCTGCAGGACGAGGTGCTGCCCCGGACCGATGGCTGAGGCGCCGGCCCCCGCGGCGGCGGGCGTCCGCCGCCCGTCCACCCCCGCGGTGCTCGCCGGCGCCCTGGTCGCGCTGTTCACCGGCTCACTCACGAACACGATCATCGGGATCGCGCTGCCCACGATCGCCGGCGAGCTGGGCGGGCAGGACCGTGCCGCCTGGGTCGCCGCGGCCGCACTGCTCACCATGGCCGCGGCGACGCCGGTGTGGGGCAAGCTCGCGGACCGGCGCGGTCCGCGCCCGGTGCTGCTGGCGGCGATCGCGCTGTTCGTCGTCGCGTCGCTGGCGGCCGGCCTCGCCCCGTCCATGGGGTGGCTGATCGCCGGGCGCGCCGTCCAGGGGGCGGCCTCCGGGGGCATCCTCGCCTGCGCGAACGCACTCGTCGCGGTGCTGGTCCCGGCGCGGGAGCGGGGCCGCTACACCGGCTGGTTCGGGCTGTCGTTCGGCACGGCGTCGGTCGCCGGGCCGCTGCTCGGCGGGCTGCTGGTCGGCCCGGGCGGGCCGGGTTGGCGGTGGTGCTTCCTCGGTGTCGTGCCGGTGACGATCGCCGCCGCGGCCCTCGTCCGCCTCGCGCCGGACCGCCGACCGGCGCGTCGCGAGGCGCCGCTGGACCACCTGGGCGCGGTCCTGCTGGCCGTGACCGCGGGCGGGCTCGTACTGCTCCTGTCGGCCGGCGGGGTGGCCTGGCCGTGGACGTCCCCGGCGACCGCGGTGCTCGGCCTCGCCGTCGTGGCGGCCGGTGCGCTCGCGATGCTGCGCGAGCGCCGCGCCGCCGACCCGATCCTGCCGCCGCGGCTGTTCGGCAGCCGCACGTTCACCCTCGCCTGCGCCGCCAGCCTGCTGGTCGGCACGGTCATGTTCGGCGGCATCATCTACCTGCCCCAGTTCCTGCAGGTCGTCCACGGCCACGACGCCATGACCGCGGGTCTGCTGATGCTGCCCCAGGTCGGGACCATGATCGTCGCCTCGGCCGTGGTCGGGCGGCTCGTCGTCCGCAGCGGCCGGTGGAAACGGTATCCCGCGGCGGGGTGCGCGCTGCTCGTCCTGGGCCTGGCCGTGCTCGCGCCGCTGACCCCGGCGACCCCGGCCTGGCAGGTGGTGACCGGGATGGCGCTGCTCGGCGCCGGGACCGGCCTGACCCAGCAGGTGCTGATGCTGGCCGCACAGGACGCCGTGGGCCCCGGTGACGTGGGGGTCGCCGGGTCCTCGGCCACGTTCGCCCGCACGCTCGGCGGCGCCGTCGGCGTCGCCGCGTTCGGTGCGGTGCTCACCGCCCGGCTGCGCACCGACCTGCCCACCGCGCTCGCGGCCGCGGGCCTGCCCACCGGGGACGACGCGGTCCGCCGGCTGCTCGGTACGCCCGCCGAGGTCGCCGCCCTTCCCGCGCCGCTGGCCGAGGCCGTCCGCGCGTCCTACACCCACGGGCTCCAGCTGGTCGTGCTGGCGACCCTGCCGGTCGCGGTGCTGGCCCTGGCCGCCGTGGCCGGGATCCGCGAGACCCCGCTCGGCGAGGCCGCGCCCGACCCCTGAGCCGCACCGCGTACGCCGCACCCACCACCCGTTGCACCACCGACCGCTGCACGGAGGCCCGTCATGCCCGGACGATCCCGCCGCACCCTGCTCGTGTCCGTACTCGTCGCTCTCGGCCTGGTGGCCGCCGTCGCCCTCGCGGTGCTCGTCGTCCCGCGGCCGGGCGGCAATGCCACGGCGTCCTCGCTCGGCTCCTACCGCCCGGACCCCGGATTCACCGAGCAGGTCAGTGAGTCCTTCCTCCTGCCGATGCGCGACGGGACCCGGCTCGCCGTCCGGCTCGACCGGCCCGCGGTGGACGGCCGCCCGGCGCCGGGACCGTTCCCGGTGCTGTGGCAGCACAGCCTGTCGACCGAGCGCAAGCCGGAGGACGGTGCGGGCCCCGCGACGGGCGGGATCCAGACGATGCCCTCGCTCACCGGGCACGGCTACGTCGTCGCCCAGGTCGCCCGGCGCGGCAACGGCCAGTCCTTCGGGGTGCGCCGCGGCTACAACGACCGGCTGGAGGCCGGCGACGCCTACGAGATCACCGAGTGGCTGGCGGCGCAGCCCTGGTCGGACGGCAACGTCGGGGTCTACGGCTGCTCCAACACCGGCGACGCCGCGATGCACGCCCTGACCGTGCGCCCGCCGCACCTGCGTGCGGTGCTCGCGGGGTGCTTCTCCTGGGGCAAGTACGACGCCTGGCGGGTCGGTGGCATCTCCGCGCAGTGGGGCTTCGGCCCGTCGCGCACCGTCGAGCAGGACCTGGCGAACGCGCCGGTCGACGGGGACGAGGACAAGGTGCTGCTGCGCGAGGCGGCGGTCGAGCACCAGAAGGCCGTACCGCTCGCCGACATGTGGCGCGGCATGCCGTACCGGGACAGCTGGACCGCGGCCACGCAGTCGCGCTTCTGGTCCGAGGGCAGCGTCGGCACCTATGACGACGAGATCCGCTCCACCGGCGTGCCGGTCTACGTCATCGGCGGGTGGCGCGACGAGCTGCGCGGCCAGGGTGTCGCCGCGCTGCTGAACGTGCCCGGCTCGCGGTTGCTGATCGGCCCCTGGAAGCACTGCGAGAACGCCGGGTTCGCGCTGGTCGAACAGGCCCACCGGTTCTTCGACCAGCATCTCAAGGGCATCGACACCGGCATCGCCGACGAGCCGCCGGTGCACTGGGCCACCCCCTCGTCGGACACCGCCGACGCGACCGGCCTGGAGTGGGAGTCCGCGCCGAGCTGGCCGCCCGCCGGGATCACCGCACGGCCCGCCGCCCTCGGCGGGGACGGTGTCCTCGGCTCCGCGGCGCACGGCGTCCGGGGCGTCACGGTCGACACGACCGTCGAGTGCCCCACCGATCCCGGTTCCGGGGCGACCATCCAGCCCTGCCACGTCCCCGGGAGCGGGACGAGCTGGACCGGGCCGGTGCTGGACCGCGACACGGTGTTCACCGGCGCGCCGGTCGCCGACCTCACCGTGCGCACCGACCGGGCCGACGGCGACGTGTTCGCCTACCTGGAGGAGATCGGCCCGGACGGGCGCACGACGGTGATCACCGAGGGCCGGCAGCGGATGTCCCTGCGCGCCGAGCACCCGCCCGCCTACGCGCTGCCCGACGGTGTGCCGTGGCACCGCGCGTACGCCGCCGACGCCGCCCCGGTGGAGCCGGGGGAGGCCGTGCGGCTGCACTTCGCGATGCTGCCGACCTCCTACCGCGTGCCGGCGGGGCACCGGGTCCAGGTCACGGTCACCGGCCACGACCCCCGGGCCACCGGCCCCGTTCCCGGTGCCGACGGTGCGCGGATGGAGGTGCTGTCCGGGCCGGGCACGCCGTCGTCGGTGACCCTGCCACAGCGCTGACGGTGCCCCGGTCATCCGGTGACGCGGGCCGACCCGGGCGGCGGGTCGCGGCCGCGTCACCGGACGGCCGGTAGCGGTGCCCGTGTGTCTCAGGCGCGTTCGACGTGTGCGCGCACCGCCGTGCCGTCGTCGGAGAGCCAGCCCTTGCTCCGGGCGTACCCGAGCATCCCGGCCAGGTCGTCCTCCCAGCCCGGGCCGACCCGACCGGCGGCGAGCCTGCGGACGGCGTCCACCCGGACCAGGACGTGCTCGCCGTCGTCGGAGAGCTCGCCGAGCCCGGTGCGGCGCACGGTGTCGGCGAGCTCCCCCTCGGTCGCTCCCTCGGTGACGACGACGTGGAACGCGCGCACGTCGCCCGGATCGACGAGCTCGACCCCGCCGGGGGTGATCCGGAAGTACATCCGACGAGGCTAACCCGTGCGGGCGTGCGATGGCCGGGTCCGTGCCGCCGCGACCGCGGTCAGCCCGCGAGCTTCCCGGCGACGGTGACCACGCGGGTGGCGAGGTGGTCGAGAGCCGCGTTGTCGGCGTCGCCGAGCGGGGCGTCGTTGTCCGCCCCGGTCACGTGCGAGGCGCCGTAGGGGTTGCCGTCGACGAACTTGGTCGGGTCGGTGTACCCGGGCGCGACGACGATCCCGCCGAAGTGGTGGATCGTGTTGTACAGCGCGAGCAGCGTGGACTCCTGGCCGCCGTGCAGGGTCTGGCTGGCGGTGAACCCGGCGTAGACCTTGTCGGCGAGCAGGCCCTGGCCCCACTGCGGGCCGAGCGAGTCGATGAAGGTCTTGAGCTGGCCCGCGATGTTGCCGTAGCGGGTGGGCGAGCCGAACAGGACGGCGTCGGCCCACACGATGTCGTCGGCGGTCGCGGCGGTGACCTCGGGGGCGGCCTCGGCGTGCGCGGCCTGCGCGTCGGTGGCCTCGCGCTCACCGGTGGTCGCCTCGCGGGCGACGCGGCGCAGGCGCACCTCGGCGCCCGCCTTCTCGCCGGCCTGCGCGGCCCGGTGGGCCATCGCGTCGACGGTGCCGGTGGCGGAGTAGTAGACGACGGCGAGCTTGACGGTGCTCATGGTTCCTCCGGTACATGTGAGGGGAGGAGCCCGGTACGGCACTGGACCCGGCTCGGTACCTCCGTCGCGTTCCCGGTGGGGGCGACCGGCATGCGTCCCGGTCACCCCCGTCACGCCGTCGGCGGACTCAGTCCTTCGAACCGCCGAACGCGTCCTTCACGTTGCCCGCGGCGTCCTTCAGCTTCTCGCCGGCGTCCTTCAGCGACGCCTTCGACTGCTCGGCCTTGCCCTCGGCCTGGAGCTCCCGGTCGCCGGTGGCCGCGCCGGCCTTCTCCTTGGCGACGCCCACGGCGTTCTCGGCCTTGTTCTTGACCTTGTCGGTGAACGACATCGACTGCCTCCTCGATGGACTGGTCGTTCGAGGATGTTCGCCCCGCCGTCCTCACGCGGACGTGACACACGTCACTCAGGACGCGATGCGGTCCACCCGGTCGGGCACCGGGCCGATCCGGCCCCGTCCGTCGGTCCGGTGCAGCGCGGCGACGGCGTCGAGGTCGGCCCCGTCGAGGGTGAACCCGGCGAGATCGCGGTTGGCGGCGATGCGCCCCGCGTCGTCGGACTTCGGAACGGCGACGGTGCCCTGCTGCAGGTGCCAGCGCAGGACCACCTGGGCGGGGGTGACGCCGTGCCGGTCGGCGATCCGGGCCAGGACCGGCTCGCCGAGGACCGCGCCGCGGCCCAGCGGGCTCCAGGCGCCGGTGACGATGCCCAGCGCGGCGTGCACCGCGCGCAGCTCCGGCTGCTGGTGGTGCGGGTGCAGCTCGACCTGGTTGAGCGCCGGGAGCCGACCGCCGAGCGAGCGGAGCCTGCGCAGGTGCGACGGTCGGAAGTTCGACACCCCGACCGCGCGGGTGCGGCCCTCGGCCAGCAGCTGCTCCATCGCCTCCCAGGTCGACAGGCAGTGCCCGAGGTCGTCGTTGGGCCAGTGCACGAGCAGCAGGTCGACGTGGTCGAGCCCCAGCCGGTCCAGGCTGCGCCGTGCCGCGCCCAGCGCGTCGGGGCGGTCGCCGTCGACGTTCCAGACCTTGGTGGTCACGAACAGCTCGGAGCGGGGCAGGCCGGAACCGGCCAGCGCGGCGCCGACGCCGGTCTCGTTCTCGTAGACGGCGGCGGTGTCGATGCTGCGGTAGCCCTGCGCGAGCGCCTCGGCGACGGCGGCGTGGGCGTCGCGGGACTCGGACACACCGAACCCGAGACGGGGCATGGCGACGCCCCCGTCCAGGAGCACGGTGTCGTCGGTGTGGGTCACCGGGAGGGTCCTCTCGACTGCGGATGGCGACGGCGGCGTCGGAGGTGGTCACCCCGTCCAGCGTCCGGCCCGGCGCCGGTGTTCCCCGCGGTGGGCCGCCTCACGGCCCGTCCGGGGCCGCCGCGCGCTCGTCGATCCGGGCCTGGATGCCCGCGTCGGAGCAGAACCCGCGACCGTGCCGCTTGAGGCAGAGCAGCCCGAGCAGCCGGCCGGCGTCGTCGACGACGGCGACCCGCCGCCGCCCGGCGTCGGCCATCGCCGCCCAGGTCGACGCCAGGTCGTCGCCGGCGTGGGCCACCCGCCCGCCGAGCGTCCCGAGGGGCGCGGCGGGCTCGTCCGGTCCGGCCCCGGTCAGGTCGGCCCGGTCGACCACCGCGAGCAGCCGTCCCGCGTCGAGGACCAGCAGCGAGTGCACCTTGGGTCGCTCGAATGCCGCCCACGCCTGCGCGACGGTCGTCGCCGGTCCACAGGTCTTGGGGAAGGTGTGCATGGCCGCGGCCACGCGCACCCCGTCCGGTGCGGTGCTCGGTGCGGTGCTCATCGCGTCCCTCCCCTCTCCGCGCGGGTTACCCGGCCTCACTCCGGCCGGAACACGGCGAGTGCCGTGGCCAGCATCGAGTAGTACCCGGTCAGCCACACCAGCGCCGCGAGGGTGTCCCGTCCCAGCACCCGCAGCGCGGTGGCGAAGGCGTCGTCGCCCAGGTCGTGCCGGGTGAGCAGGGCCCGCACGGTGGTCAGCGCGACCCGCTCGGCCTCGTCGAGGCCGTCGGGGACGCCGCCGTCGAGCAGGGCCTGCAGCTGCGCCCCGGACAGTCCGGTGTCGCGGGCGAGGCCCTCGTGCGCGGACCACTCGAAGGCCGACCCGTGGTGCACGGCGACGGCGAGAACGGCCAGCTCGCGCAGCCGGGGCGGGAGGTCGTCGTCGGTGCGCAGGGCCGCGCCGACCTGCTGCACGGCGTCGCCGATGCGCGGGGAGAACAGCATCGTCGTGAACGGGCCGAGTAGGCGGCCGGCGCCGTCGACCAGCGGGACCCGGGCCTGCGCTCCGCGCGGGCCGGTCGCGATGCGGGCGTGCAGCGCGGCGCGCTCGGGGTCCAGCCCGGCCGGGTCCGACGGCGCGGTCCGCGGGTGGACCGGCGGTCGCGGCCTGCCGCGCAGGTCGGCGGGCGTCGTGGCGTCGCTGGTCGTCACCGGTCCAGGTTACGGACGCCGGCGGCGGGCCCCGGGAGTGACGCCGATCTCCTGGACGATCCGTCCAGGTGGACCGGCACCGCGACCGGGTGACCTGCCGCCGCTGTGCAGCTCGTGATGGGCCGGTTGCGCAGATACCGGGATCGACGGTGTCCTCCCTGCACACCAGCGAGAGGCGATGGAGGCGCGGGATGGCTCTGCCCGAGTGGGACGGCGAACTGACCTCGGTCCGGTACGACCGGGGGACGGGCGCGTGGTTCGTGATCGGGGTGCACTCGACCCGTCTCGGCCCGGCGTCGGGCGGGACCCGCGCGATGGTCTACCCCTCGCCCGGCGACGCCGTCGCCGACGCCCGCCGCCTCGCCGGGGCGATGACGCTGAAGATGGCCGTCGCCGGCCTGCCGATGGGCGGCGGCAAGTCGGTGATCGCGCTCCCGGCGCCGCGCGCCGAGCTCGGCGAGGCGACCTGGCGCCGCATCCTCGAGATCCACGCGGCCAACCTGGAGCTGCTCGGCGGGAACTACACCACCGGCCCGGACGTCGGGACCTGCTCGGCCGACATGGACGTGCTGGCCGGCCTGACCCCGCACGTGTTCGGCCGGTCGGTCGCGGCGGGCGGGCCCGGCTCGTCCGGACCGATGACCGCCCTCGGGGTGTTCGCCGCGATCCGCGCGGGAGTCGCGGAGGCCGGGTTCGACGGCATCGACGGGCTGCGGGTGCTGGTCCAGGGGCTCGGCGCCGTCGGCGCCGACGTCGCCCGGCTCGCCGCCGACGCCGGGGCCAAGCTGATCGTCACCGACGTCGACCCGGCCCGCTGCGCCGCGGTCGCCGACGAGCTGGGCGCCGAGGTGGTCGGCACCGGCGCGGTGACCACCCGCGAGTGCGACGTGCTGGTGCCGTGCGCCACCGGCGGTCTGATCACCGCCGAGGTCGCCGAGACCCTCCCCACCGCGGTCGTCGCAGGCGCGGCGAACAACCTGCTCGCCGACCCGTACGCGGCCGAGGTCCTGCGCCGGCGCGGCATCGTCCACGCCCCGGACTTCGTCGCCAACGCCGGCGGCGCCATCCACCTGGTCGGCCGCGAGGTCCTCGGCTGGAGCGCCGACGCCGTCGCCGACCGGACCCGCGCGATCGGCGACACCCTGACCGGCGTCTTCGCCGACGCCCGCACGCACGGCACCACCA
The DNA here is from genome assembly GCF_017312155.1 of Pseudonocardia sp. UM4_GMWB1. NCBI lineage: Bacteria > Bacillati > Actinomycetota > Actinomycetes > Pseudonocardiales > Pseudonocardiaceae > Pseudonocardia > Pseudonocardia sp. UM4_GMWB1. The sequence continues at coordinate 953,045 of NZ_QJPN01000001.1, forward strand.
CGGTCACCGCGGCGCAGGAGCTGGCCGCCCGCACACTGACGGGAGAGCACTGATGGACATCCTCACCGACTCCGAGAAGCTCGCCGACCTCGACGCCGCCGCCCTGCGACGCCTGGTCGGCCTCGTCGAGCACGACGACTCCGCCGACCCGTTCCCGGTCACCGGCTGGGACGCCGTGGTGTGGGCGGTCGGCAACGCCACCCAGGCCGCGCAGCTCTACCAGGTCGTCTACGGCATGGAGCTCGTCGCGTACTCCGGGCCGGAGACCGGCAACCGCGACCACCACTCCTACGTGCTGCGCTCGGGCGCGGTCCGGTTCGAGCTGCGTGGCGCCGTCGACCCGGACAGCCCGGTCGCCGACCACCACCGCCGGCACGGCGACGGCATCGTCGACATCGCCCTCGAGGTCCCCGACGTCGACCGCTGCCTCGCCCACGCCCGCGCCCAGGGGGCCACCGTGCTGGTCGAGCCGCACGACACGGCCGACGAGCACGGCACCGTGCGCTCCGCCGCGATCGCCACCTACGGCGACACCCGGCACACCCTCGTCGACCGGTCCCGCTACACCGGCCCGTACCTGCCCGGCCACGTCGCCCGCAGCTCCTCGGTGGACCGGCCCGCGGACGCGCCGCGCCGGCTGTTCCAGGCGCTCGACCACGTCGTCGGGAACGTCGAGTACGGGCGCATGGACTCCTGGGTGGACTTCTACCACCGGATCATGGGCTTCACGAACATGGCCGAGTTCATCGGCGACGACATCGCCACCGACTACTCGGCGCTGATGAGCAAGGTCGTCGCGTCGGGCAACCACCGGGTGAAGTTCCCGCTCAACGAGCCCAGCCCCGGTCGTCGGAAATCCCAGATCGACGAGTACCTGGACTTCCACCGCGGCCCCGGCGCCCAGCACCTCGCGCTGGCGACGAACGACATCCTCACCACCGTCGACGTGCTGCGCGCCCGGGGTGTCGAGTTCCTCGACACCCCGGACGCCTACTACTCCGACCCGGAGCTGCGGGCCCGGATCGGGTCGGTGCGGGTGCCGATCGCCGAGCTGGCGTCCCGCGGGATCCTCGTCGACCGGGACGAGGACGGCTATCTGCTGCAGATCTTCACCAAGCCGGTCGGGGACCGGCCCACGGTGTTCTTCGAGCTCATCGAGCGGCACGGCTCGCTCGGCTTCGGCAAGGGCAACTTCAAGGCGCTGTTCGAGGCGATCGAGCGGGAGCAGGAGCGGCGCGGCAACGTCTGAGCGGTGCGTGTCCGGGCCGGGTCAGTCCCGGATCCGCCGCCAGGGGCGGTCGGCCTCGATCGCGTACGCCAGCTCCAGCAGCGTCCGTTCGTCGCCGACCGTGCCCTCCAGGTGCACCCCCACCGGCAGCCCGCCGGCCGTCGCCCCGGCGGGCAGCGCGATGGCGGGCGCCCCGGCGACGTTGGCCAGCGGGGTGAACGCCACGTAGTCGAGCAGCCGGGCGGTGAGCTGCTCGATCGGCACCGTCGGCGCGAGCCACCCGATCTCCGGCGGGGTGTGCGCGAGCACCGGGGAGAGCAGCACGTCGTGCCGGGTGAACAGCTCGGCGTGGGTGGCCGCGACCCTGCGCAGGCGGTGCAGGAACACCGGGGTGCGGGCCAGCGCGCGACGGTAGTGGTCGGCCAGGCCGTGGGTCAGGCCGTCGAGACGGTGCGGGGCGAAGGTGCGCCCGTGCAGCAGCCGGCCACCGGTGACCACGGAGAACGCGAGCAGCCCCCAGTAGTCGAGGAAGTCGTCGACGAACCGGGTCCCCACCCCGGTGACGGCGTCGGACACCTCGTGTCCCTGCTTGGCGAGCAGCTCGGCGACGGCGGTGACGGTCTCGCGGGTGTCGGCGTCGACGGCGGCGCCGGTGGGGGACTCCAGCAGCAGCCCGACCCGCAGGCGTCGCCGGGCGGGGCCCTCGACCAGGCCCAGCGGTGGCAGCGCCGGGTTGCGGCGCCCGCGGTCGGCGGCGCCGAGGAACACCGCGGTGTCGCGGACCGAGCGGGACACCACGCCGTCGGCGACGAGGTCGATCGGCATCCGGGCGCCGGTCGCGTTCGGCGCGAGCCGCCCGCGCGACGGCTTGAGCCCGACCAGCCCGCAGGCCGCGGCCGGGATGCGGATCGAGCCGCCGCCGTCGTTGGCGTGGGCCAGCGGCACCACGCCGGCGGCCACGAGCGCGGCCGCCCCGCCCGACGACGCCCCGGCCGAGAAGCGCGGGTCCCACGGGTTGCGGGTCGGCTCGGCGTCGGCGAACTCGGTGGAGGCGTTCAGCCCGTACTCCGGCATCCGGGTCGTGCCCAGCAGGTCCAGCCCGCACGCGAGCAGCTGCCGGGTCACCTCGGCGTGCTCGCGCGACGGGGCGGGGACGAACGCCCGGGTGCCGTGGCCCGCGGGCCAGCCCCGGACCTCGACGTTGTCCTTGACCAGCGTCGGCACCCCGGCCAGCGGACCGTCGGCGTCCCCGGTGACGGGGTCGGCGGTGCGGTCCAGGGCGAGGCCGTGCAGGTGCGGCTCGACCCGGGCGGCGCGCGCGGCGACGGCGGCGCGCAGCTCGGGGGGCGCGACCTCACGGCGGCGCAGCCGCTCGGCGAGGGCGACGGCGTCGTCGTCGCCCAGGGCGTCGTCGGTGAACGCGTGCACGCGTCGGTCCATGTCGGACGATCCTGCACCCCGCCCGCCCGCGCACGACCGGGGACCCGGCCGGGCGCGGGTAGTGTCGCCTCCGTCACCACGGTCACGGAAGGTGTGCGCCATGGGTTCCGACGGAGCCGTCGGCCGATCCGCCCCGGGGGGCGTGCGCGAGCACATCGCCTCGTCCTGGCGGCGTGCGCGGCTGGCGGGCATCGACCCGGACGGCGCCGACCGGCCGGAGGTCACGGAGGTCGATCGGGTCGGCCGGCTCGCCGTCGCCGCGGAGCCGGTGCTGCGGGCGCTGGCGGCCGAGCTCGCCGGTGAGCCGTTCTCGGTGCAGCTCGCCGACCGCGACTGCCGGATCCTCGACATCTGGTGCGACGACCGCACCCTCGCCTCGGCCTTCGACGACATCGGCCTGGTGGTCGGGGCGGCCGCCGACGAGCAGGTGCTGGGGACCAACGGGATCGGCACGGCCGCCGAGACCGGCCGCGGCATCGCGGTCCACGGCGAGGAGCACTTCCTGGCCGGGCTCAAGGGCGTCAGCTGCTTCGGCCACCCGATCCGGCACCCGCTGCGAGGCCGCACCGAGGGCGTCCTCGACATCACCGTCGCCGGCGGGCGTGCGCACCCGCTGTTCGCACCGCTGCTGTCGCGGGCCGCCCGGGACATCGAGGAGCGGATCGTCGAGACCGCCCGCGACGGCGACCGCAGGCTGTTCCTCGCCTTCCAGGAGGCCACCCGTCGGCGCTCGTCGCCGATCGCGGTCCTCGGCTCGGACGTGGTGCTGACCAACCGCAGCGCCGTCACCGTGCTGGGCGAGGGCGGGATGGACCTGCTCGCGACGCTGCGGACCGAGGTCGTCGAGAACGGCCCGCTGACCCGGGTGCTGGAGGCGCCCGACGGCGCCGGGATCCGGGTACGGGCCGAGACCGTCGCGGACACCGCGGACGGGGTGCTGTTCCACCTCGTCCCGGTCCGTGCGGCGCCGCGCGAGCCGGTCCGCCGCACCGCGCGTCCGGTTCCCACCGGGCGCTCGGTGCTGGTCGCGGGTGAGCCCGGGACGGGGCGCAGCACCGAGGCGGCCCGGCTGCTCGGCACCGCCGACCCGGTCGTGCTGGCGGCCACCGACGCCCTCACCGGACCGTCCCGGCACTGGGCGGCCCGGCTGTCCGCGCTGGTCGGGAAGGGGGCGCCCGCGGTCGTCGTCGACGACGTGGACGTCCTGCCCGACGAGCTCTGCACCGTGCTCCGCCCGCTGCTCGACGCCGGCCCGACCCGTCTCGTGCTCACCTGCGGCCCGGTCGAGGAGCTGTCCGTCCCGGCGGCGCGGCTGGTCGCCCGGTGCGCGAGCCGCGTCGAGCTCGCGCCGCTGCGCGAACGCCGCGACGAGCTGCCCGGGCTGGTCGCCGACATCGCCGCACGGGTCCGGCCGGGCCGGGAGCTGATCCTGACCCGGTCCGCGGTCGCGGCGCTGTCCGCGTACGCCTGGCCGGGCAACCTGACCGAGCTGACCCGGGTCGTGACCGAGCTGGCGCACCTGCCCGGGACCCGCCGGATCGACGTCGACGATCTGCCGGAGCACCTGCGGCCCGGTCCGCGGACCACCCGGCTCGGCGGCCGGGAGCGCGCCGAACGGGTCGCGATCCAGCACGCCCTGACGGTCGCGGGCGGCAACAAGCGCGAGGCCGCACGGGCGCTCGGGATCAGCCGCACCACCCTGTACCGCCGGATGCGCGCGCTCGACGTGGCGGAGACGTAGCCCGCCCGGTATGAGCCAGTGCGCACGTGTCCACATGTGGAACACGCCACACCCCCGGGGGTGGGACAGGATCCGGGTCGACACCGACGTCACCAGCGCAGAGGAGCGTGCCCGTGAAGACCACGGCAGCAGTCGTCTACGAGGCCGGCAAGCCGATCGAGATCGAGGAGCTCGAGCTCGACGGGCCGCAGCAGGGTGAGGTCCTCATCCGCTACACCCACGCCGGGCTGTGCCACTCCGACGTCCACATCGCGCACGGCGACCTCGAGGCACGCCTGCCGATGGTCCTCGGGCACGAGGGCGCCGGGATCATCGAGGACGTCGGCCCGGGTGTCACCCGGGTGAAGCCGGGCGACCACGTCGTCTGCTCGTTCATCCCCAACTGCGGGGTCTGCCGCTGGTGCGCGACCGGGCAGCAGGCCATCTGCGACATGGGCGCGACCATCCTCGAGGGCTACCTGCCGGGCGAGCGCTTCCCCTTCACCGGACCGAAGGGCCAGTACGGCGCGATGTGCATGCTGGGCACGTTCTCCCAGTACTCCACGATCCACCAGAACTCGGTGGTGAAGGTCGACGACGACCTCCCGCTGGACAAGGCCGTGCTCGTCGGCTGCGGCGTGCCCACCGGGTGGGGCTCCGCGGTCAACGCGGCGAAGGTCGAGCCGGGCGACACGGTGATCGTCGCCGGCGTCGGCGGCATCGGTATCAACGCCGTCCAGGGCGCCCGCTATGCCGGCGCGAAGAACCTCATCGCCGTCGACCCGCTGGCCAACAAGCGCGAGAAGGCGATGGAGCTCGGCGCCACGCACGCCGTCGCCACCGCCGCCGAGGCCGGTGACCTGGCCCGCGCGATGACCAACGGCAACGGTGCGGACAAGACGATCGTCACCGCGGGCATCGTGACCGAGGAGATCGTCACCGGCGCGTTCGAGAACACCGGCAAGGGCGGCACCGTCGTGCTGACCGGCCTGAACAAGCTCTCGACGACCAATGTCCAGCTGCCGGGCTCGATCCTGACCCTGTTCAAGAAGACGGTGAAGGGCTCGCTGTTCGGCGACTGCAACCCGACCGTCGACATCCCGAAGATCCTCGGCCTCTACCAGAGCGGGGACCTGAAGCTCGACGAGATCATCACGCGGACCTACACCCTCGACCAGGTCAACGAGGGCTACGACGACCTGCTCAACGGCAAGAACGTCCGCGGCGTCCTCGTGCACGAGCACTGATGGGGTCTGTCACGAACCCCGCGGGATCGGCTGCGGCCGGTCCCGCGGGGACCCCCGTCGTCGGCCGCGGCCGGGAGGTCGAGCTCCTCGTCGCGGCGCTGGAGGCCGGCGCCCACGTCGTCCTGGAGGGCCCGCCGGGCACCGGGAAGACGACGCTGCTGCGGTCGGTGGCCGAGGAGGCCGAGCTCCCGTTCGTGTTCGTCGAGGGCAACGCCGAGCTCACCCCGGCCCGGCTGGTCGGGCACTTCGACCCGGCCCAGGTCCTGGAGCGGGGCTACAACCCCGAGACCTTCGTCGACGGCCCGCTGGCCGAGGCGCTGCGCTCCGGGGCGCTGCTCTACGTCGAGGAGATCAACCGGATCCCGGAGGAGACCCTCAACGTCCTCATCACCGTGATGAGCGAGGGCGAGCTGCACGTGCCCCGGCTGGGCCGGATCACCGCGCACGGGGGATTCCGGCTGGTCGCCGCGATGAATCCGTTCGACGCCGTCGGCACCGCCCGGATCTCCTCCGCCGTCTACGACCGGGTCTGCCGGATCGCGATGGGCTACCAGACCGCCGGGGACGAGACCGCGGTCGTCGCGCTGCGCGGCCCCGAGGTCGACGAGCAGTGGCGCGCCAAGGTCGTCTCCCTGGTCCGGCGCACCCGCGAGCACCCGGACGTGCACGTCGGCTCCTCGGTCCGCGGCGCGATCGACATCGTCCGCATCACCACCGCGCTGGCGGCCCGCCGCGGCCGGAAGACCACCGACTGGCGCGCCGGGCTGGACGCGGCGCTGGTCGCGTTGTCCGGCCGCATCCGGCTCGCCGAGTCCGGCTCCCGCAGCGCCGAGGACATCGTCCGCGAGCTGTACACGGCCGAGTTCGGCCGGGAACCCGCCGACGATGCCGACGGGGCCCCGGACGGCGGTGATGCGTCGGGGGGAGCCTGAGCCCGCCACCGGCGGGCGGTCCCCGGCCCGCGGACGGCTCCTCCCGTCCGTCCCGGCCGCGTGCGCGCCCGGAGGACCGTACGGTGGCCCGCAGCTCCCTGGCGGGCCACCCGGGGTTCACCGAGATCTCGCCCGAGGTCGGGGTGCTCGACCCCGACGCGTTCGACGCCGCGCTGGCCGAGCGTCCCGACGAGACGCTGACGCTGCTCGTCGACATGGGCAAGGCCACCGACGAGAAGCTGCGGGCGGCGGCCCGCAGGCTCGCCGGCCGGGTCGTGCTGGAGATCGGCCGCTCCGGCCGGGTCACCCGGCGCGGGATCGGCAGGCTGCGCGCGGTCCCGGCCGACCGCGGCGGTGACCTGGACCTGGACGCCTCGCTGGGCGCGGTCGCCGAGGCCCGCGCGGCGCGGCGACCGGTCGGGCTCGACGAGCTGACCGCGCGCACCTGGGCGCGGCCCGCGCTCGCGTTGTGCCTGGTGGTGGACGCGTCCGGGTCGATGGGCGGGGACCGGCTCGCCGCGGCGGCGCTGACCGCCGCGGCCTGCGCGTTCCGGGCGCCCGGTGACCACGCGGTGCTGTCGTTCGCGGCCGAGACCCGGGTCCTGCGCGACATCGGGTCCACCCGTCCGCCGTCGGCGGTCGTCGACCGGGTGCTGGGCTTGCGCGGGCACGGGGTGACCGCGCTGTCCGGTGCGTTGCGGGCGGCCACCGCGCAGCTGGAACGGACGCGGGCGGAGCGGCGGATCGTCGTGCTGCTCTCGGACTGCCGGGCCACCGACGACCACGACCCGGTCCCGGCGGCGCGGCGGGTCCCGGAGCTGCTGATCCTGGCCCCGGAGTCCGACCACGAGCAGGCGGCCGAGCTGGCCGCGCGCAGCAACGCGCGGTGGGCGCCGGTCGCCGGCCCGTCGGACGCACCGGGGGTGCTGCGGTCCCTCCTGGGTGGCTGAGTTCCGCCCGGGACCCAGCCACCCAGGACGTTCACGGCCCGGGGGACGACGAGCGCGATCGTCACCAGCGACACCAGCGCCTGGACGAGCATCAGCATCGTCGTCCACCGGCTCAGCGGCATCACGTCGGTGGGGCTGAACGCGGTGGCGTTGGTGGAAGACGGGTACAGGTAGTCGGCGAAGCGGGGCTCCCGGTCGGCGTCGTGCGGGAGGCCCTCGAGCAGCCCGGCCGTCATCGCGGACCCGGACCGGCTGATCCCCGGGGCGGGCGCGGCGATCCGGGCCGCGCCGACCGTCACCACGTCACGCGCCCGCGGCGATCGCCTCGGCCCAGGTCGACGTGCTCACCGCGTGGTCCTCTCCCGTGGTCCGGCCGCCCGGGCCGGACGGTGCTCGCCGCGGGTGCCCCGGCGGGTGCCGACACGCCCGAGGTGCCCCGGGACGTCGGGGACTTCGGCGCGAGGGGATCGACGCGGTCAGGACCGGGCGTCGGCGCGACGTCGCGAGCCGGTGGCCCGCACGATCGCGGTCCGCCCGAGGACCAGGGTCAGCCCGACGGCGATCCCGCCGACGACGAGCAGCCAGGGCCGCGACTCCAGGTCGGTGGCGAGCCGGTCCCCGGCCGCATAGCCGATCCCGACGAGCACCGCGGCGCGCACCGCGCTGGTCGGGATGATCCAGGCCAGGAAGCGGCGGTAGCCGACCTTGGACAGCCCGGCGGCCAGGTAGGCCGGGATCGCGCCGATGTCGACGAGCTTGGCGCCGATGACGATCCGCGGCAGGTGCGTGTGGACCTCGCGGGTCAGCACCTCGCGGCGCTCCTCGGTCAGGCCCAGCCGGTTCAGCACGCGGGCGACGGCCGGCCGGTCGCCGTTGCGGCCCAGCGCGTAGAGCGCGGTGTCCCCGACGACGTCGGCGACCAGCGCGGCCAGCCACACCCCCCACCAGGGGAGCTGCCCGGCCCCGGCGAGCGCGGCGGCGGCGACGGTGACGATCGGACCCTCGAGGAACGCCCCGACCCCGATCACGAGGAGCGACCGGACGGGCGCAGCAGGGATCGCGGCCAGCAGTGCGGCCACGGTGTCCGCGAGTCCGAACACGATCGCCTCCCATCAGGTCCTACACCGAATGGTGCCCTGTGTGCCGCACGAGGCGGCGGGCGGCCCGCCGTCGTCGCACGACGCGGGGTCCTCGTCACCGGGCGTGACGGCGTCGTCCGGTGGCGGTGTCGAGTCCCGTGGCCGGGCCGGCCGCCGGGTCTCCCGGGGCGTCGTTGCCCGGCACATCGATCGTCCCACCGTCGACGGGGATCGGCAGGGCCGGAGGACCCGCCACGGCCGTGAGCACGGCCACCGGTAGTACCGGTCCGGTGAGCGCGTCCCCCGTCCGGGTGGTGCAGGTCGGGGGCGGACGGCGGGTGGGCATCCGTTCATCGGGCCGGAGGTCAGGTACCTCCGGGGCCCGACGGATCCGGTGTGGTGTCGGTGAGACAGCTGCCGGGACCCGGGAGGAGCCGTTGCGCGCCGACGGAGAAGCGGGCCGGGGACTCCCGGATCGCGCGGTCGTCGTCGGCGACCAGGACCGTCTGCGGCACGGCACCGATGATGCCGCAGCCGCTCAGCGCGGGGTGGTGATCCCGTAGCGCTGCACCCGCCGGTACGCCGTCGCCCGGCTGATCCCGAGCGTCTCGGCGGCCCGGGTGACGCTCATGCCGTGCTCGGTGAGACAGCGGACCAGCTCGTCGCGTTCCAGCGACTCGATGCGGGTCAGCGATCCGGATCGGGTGGCGAGCAGCTCCGGGGGCAGGTGCCGGACGTCGACGAGGCTGCTGCGGGCCGAGGCGTCGCGCACGGTGCGGCGCAGCTGCTCGACGTTGCCCGGCCAGGAGTAGGTGCGCAGGGCGCGGGCGGCGGCGTCGGTGAAGGCCACCCCGTCGCGGGCGAAGTGCGCGGCCAGCACCGGTACGTCCTCGGGACGGTGCCGCAGCGCCGGCACCTCCACGACCACGTCGAGCAGCCCCGAGAGTGCGTCCGGAACCCCGTCGACGCCGCCGGCGGTGACGGCCAACGTCGCCCCCGGCAGCGACCGCACCAGCGCGGCCAGCCGGGTCGCGACGGGCGTGGGCAGCTCGTGCACCCGGCCCGCGATCACCGCGGTGTCGTCCTTGCCCAGCTCCGGGGACCACAGCGACAGCCAGGACACCGCGTCCTCGGCGGCCGGCGGACGGGCGTGCAGCACGCGGTGCCGCGGGCGGACGGTGCGCAGGGCCGCGGCGAGCAGCGCGGACTTGCCGGCGCCGGGCTCGCCGACCACCCCGACCCGGGCGCCGTCGCGCAGCGCGTCGCGGACCTCGTCGAGCGCGGCGGCCCAGGCCGGGCCGAGCGCCGCGGTCCCGCCGACGGGCTGCGGGGCGACCCGGAAGACCTCGCCGCGCGGCGCGCGCCGGGGGCTCGCGCCGCGCCCGTGCGCCAGCATCAGCGCGGACGTCTGCCCGGCCGCGGTGCGCGCCAGCGCGAGCAGCAGCCCGTCGGAGCGCTGCGACCAGGTGGTGAGGTTGATGCTGCCGAGCAGCGATCCGTCGACCGGGTCGAGGACGGGCGCGGCGGCGCAGGTGTAGCCCCACAGCCCGGTGCAGTAGTGCTCGTCGCCGCGGACCAGCGAGGGGACCCGGTCGGCCAGGGCCAGCCCGAGCCCGGTGGTCCCGGCCTCCCGCTCGCCGAAGGCGAACCCGGGGGCGAGGTAGGTGCGGTCCAGCGCGTCGGTCAGGCCGCGCTCGTCGCAGAGCCGGGAGACGACGATGCCGTCGGCGTCGGTCAGCATCAGCGAGATCGGCTCGCCCGGCAGGCCCTCGTGCAGCCCGGCGAGCACCTCGCCGCCGCACCGGGCGAACAGCGAGCCGTCGTCGACGGCGCCGGTGAACGCCGGGTCGACCGCCTCGGTGGGGGCGCCGTAGGTCTCGCTGCGCGCCCAGGACGCCGAGATCCGGGCCGGAGCCAGTGACTGCCCCATCGCGCGTACCTCCTCGTACCTGCTGCTCACGACCGTGTCATATCCGCGACGCCGTCGCGACGCCGTCTCGTCTCAGGTTGAGACGGTGATCACGACCGCCGGGGCGCCGCCGTTCCTACCTTCGGCCCTCGACGCGGGATCCCCACCGGCCCGCGCAGTCGCGGGGTGTCCACCACCTCGCCGCGACCGAGAGGACAACGATGTACTCGAAGAACGGCGAAACCTATTTCATCGTGGACGCCCACGTGGCGCTGTGGGACGCACGCCCGGAGAACCAGCGCAACATCCACGGCAAGCAGTTCATCGACTGCTTCTACGACTACCACCGCAACCTGAGCCCCGAGTCCGAGGTCTGGCCCTACGAGGACTACCTCTACCAGGGCGGCGAGCGGCTGATGAAGGACCTGTTCACCGACGGCCACGTCGACCATGCCGTCTTCCAGCCCGCCTACCTGGGCGAGTTCTACGACAACGGGTTCGGCCAGACCGAGGAGGCCTTCGCCCTCGCCCAGGCCCACCCGGACAAGCTGACCTACAACCACCACTGGGATCCCCGCAACGGCGAGCAGGGCCTGCGGCAGCTGCGCGAGGACGCGAAGCGCTTCGGCCTGAAGGGCGCGAAGCTCTACACCGCGGAGTGGCACGGCGAGTCCCGCGGCTGGAAGCTCGACGACCACTGGTCCTACAAGTACCTCGAGGCGGCCCAGGAGCTGGGCATCCGCAACATCCACATCCACAAGGGCCCCACCATCCGCCCGCTGGACCGCGACGCGTTCGACGTCGCCGACGTGGACAAGGTCGCCACCGACTTCACCGACCTGAACTTCGTCGTCGAGCACTGCGGCCTGCCGCGCCTCGAGGACTTCTGCTGGATCGCCACCCAGGAACCGAACGTGCACGCCGGCCTGGCTGTCGCGATGCCGTTCATCCACACCCGGCCCAAGTACTTCGGCCAGATCATCGGCGAGCTCCTGTACTGGCTGGGCGAGGACCGCATCCAGTTCTCCAGCGACTACGCGATCTGGACCCCGCGCTGGCTGGTCGAGCGCTTCGTCGACTTCGAGATCCCGGACGAGCTGTCCGAGTACGCGCCGCTGACCACCGCCCAGAAGAAGAAGATCCTGGGTCTCAACGCCGCGGCGATGTACGACATCGAGGTCCCCGCCGAGCTGCAGCTGCGCGACGAGACCCCGACCGAGGTCCCGGTGGCCTCGTGAGCGCCCCCGCCCTCGCCCGCACCTCGCGTACGGACCAGGCGTTCCGGGCGCTCGACGCCGTCGTCGACCCCGAGCTGGACGAGCCGATCACCGACCTGGAGTTCGTCCGTTCCCTCGACGTCGACGGCGACCGGGTCACCGTGCACCTGCGCCTGCCCACCGCGTTCTGCGCGCCGAACTTCGCCTACCTGATGTGCTCGGACGCGAAGGACGTGCTCACCGCGCTGGACTGGACCGGCGAGGTCGTGGTCGAGCTCGACGACCACCACGACTCCGACCTCATCAACGCCGGGCTGGCCGCCGACGCCGGCTACAAGGGCACCTTCCGGCACGAGGCCGAGTCCGACCTCGACGAGCTGCGCGAGACCTTCCGGCGCAAGGCGCACACCGCCGCGATGGAGCGCTCGCTCACCGGGCTGCTGCGGGTCGACCCGGACCGGACGCCCGAGTCGCTGCACGGCGTCACCCTGGCCGACCTGCCCGCGGGCCCGGCCACCGACGCCCTGCTGCGCCGCCGCGCGGCGATCGGCCTGCCCACCGGCGGCGACCGGCCGGTCCTGGTCGGCCACGACGGCGTCCCGTACCCGGCCGAGCAGGTCCCGCTGAAGCTGCGGATGGCCCGCTCGGTGCGGATCTCCATCGAGGGCAACGCCCACTTCTGCCGCGGGCTCCTGAAGACCCGCTACCCCGAGTCCGTGAAGGGATCCGTGTCGTGAGAGCAGTACAGGTGGTCGGCTACCACCGGCCGATGGAGCTGACCGAGGTCCCGAAGCCGGAGGTCGTCGACCCGTTCGACGTCGTCGTCCGGATCGGCGGCGCCGGGGTCTGCCGCACCGACCTGCACGTCCTCGAGGGGCAGTGGGCGGAGAAGTCCCAGGTGACGCTGCCCTACACGATCGGCCACGAGAACGCGGGCTGGGTCGAGTCCGTGGGGTCGGCCGTGACCCACGTCCGTGAGGGCGACGGCGTCATCCTGCACCCGCTCGCCACCTGCGGCCTGTGCCGCGCCTGCCGCTCCGGCGACGACGTGCACTGCACCGCCTCGGCGTTCCCGGGCATCGACACCCACGGCGGCTACGCCGAGTACCTGCGCACCTCGGCGCGCAGCGTCGTCAAGCTGGACCCCTCGCTGCAGCCCGCCGCCGTCGCCGCCCTCGCCGACGCCGGTCTCACCGCCTACCACGCCGCGGCCAAGGCCTCACGCCGGCTGGGTCCGCGCGACACCTGCGTCGTCATCGGGGCGGGCGGGCTCGGCCACATCGGCATCCAGGTGCTGAAGGCGCTGACCCCGGCCCGGCTGGTCGTGCTCGACCGCAACCCGGACGCGGTGAAGCTGGCGCTGGAGATCGGCGCCGACGACGGGATCGTCGCCGACGGCGGGCAGGTCGACGAGGTCCTGTCGCTCACCGGCGGGAACGGCGCCGAGGCCGTCATCGACTTCGTCGGCGAGGGCGGCTCCACCGCCCAGGGCCTGGCGATGACCCGGCGCGCCGGGGACTACCACGTGGTCGGCTACGGCGAGAACGTCGACGTCCCGACGATCGATCTGATCTCGGCCGAGGTGAACGTGGTCGGCAACCTGGTCGGGTCCTACAACGATCTCTGCGACCTGATGGAGCTGGCCGCCCGCGGCCGGGTCACCCTGCACACCAGCACCTACGCCCTGGACGACTTCCAGTCCGCGCTCGACGACCTCGACGCCGGGACGGTCAGGGGCCGCGCCATCCTGGTGCCCTGACCTGCTGTTCTGATCGCGGTCCCGCTCACGACGGCCCGTACCGGCGACGCCCGGTGCGGGCCGTCGCGCGTTCCGCGGAACGCGGTCAGCGGGGGTCGCGACCGTCGAGCCGGGCCTGCACGGCGGCGGTGATCCGGGTCAGCGCGGCCACGTCGTCGTCGGAGAGGGCGTCGAAGACCAGCTCCCGCACGGTCTCCACGTGCCCCGGCGCCGCGGCCTCGATCGCCGCCCGGCCCGCCGCGGTGAGCACGACGTAGTTGCCGCGGCCGTCGTCGTCGCACTCCTCGCGGGCGACCAGGCCGCGCTTCTGCATCCGGGCCAGGTGGTGGGAGAGCCTGCTCTTCTCCCACTCCAGCAGCGTCGCCAGCTCCAGCACCCGGCACCGCTCGTCGGGCCGGTCGGTCAGCGCGACGAGCACGTCGAAGTCGGTGAGCGAGAGCCCCGACCCGGTCTGCAGCCGCCGGTGCAGCTCGCCCTGCAGGCGTGCCTGCATCCGGAGCAGCCCTCGCCAGGCCACCTGCTCGCGCTCGTCCAGCCACCGTGTCACGGCACCATCGTAGCGGAATAGTTGACTCATCATCTATGTTGCCGCAGGATGTAGATGACGGATCAACCAATGAGCCGTCGACGAGCAGAGGAGGAAGCCGTGCAGTTCGGAGTCTTCACGGTCAGCGACGTCACGCCGGACCCGACGACCGGCCGCACGCCGACCGAGGCCCAGCGGATCCAGGACGTCCTGACCATCGCGAAGCACGCGGAGCAGGTCGGGCTCGACGTCTTCGCGATCGGCGAGCACCACAACCCGCCGTTCTTCTCCTCGTCGCCGACCACCACGCTCGGCTACCTCGCCGGCGTCACCGAGACCCTGCAGCTGTCCACCTCGACCACGCTGATCACCACGAACGACCCGGTGAAGATCGCCGAGGACTTCGCGATGCTGCAGCACGTGGCGGGCGGCCGCGTCGACCTCATGCTCGGCCGCGGCAACACCGGCCCGGTCTACCCGTGGTTCGGCCAGGACATCCGGCAGGGCCTGAACCTGGCGGTCGAGAACTACGCGCTGCTGCGCAAGCTGTGGGACACCGAGGTCGTCGACTGGGAGGGGCACTTCCGTACCCCGCTGCAGGGCTTCACCTCGACCCCGCGCCCGCTCGACGGCGTCGCGCCGTTCGTGTGGCACGGCTCGATCCGCAGCCCCGAGATCGCCGAGCAGGCCGCCTACTACGGCGACGGCTTCTTCCACAACCACATCTTCTGGCCGGCGTCGCACACGAAGCGGATGGTCGAGTTCTACCGCACGCGCTGGGAGCACCACGGTCACGGACCGGCCGACCGCGCGATCGTCGGCCTCGGTGGGCAGGTGTTCATGCGCCGCAACAGCCAGGACGCGGTGCGCGAGTTCCGGCCGTACTTCGACAACGCGCCGGTCTACGGGCACGGGCCCTCGCTGGAGGACTTCACCCGCGAGACCCCGCTGACCGTCGGCAGCCCGCAGCAGGTCATCGAGCGGACGCTGGGCTTCCGCGACTACGTCGGTGACTACCAGCGCCAGCTGTTCCTCATCGACCACGCCGGCCTGCCGCTGAAGACCGTGCTGGAGCAGCTCGACCTGCTGGGCGAGGAGGTCGTGCCGGTGCTGCGCAAGGAGTTCGCCGCGCTGCGCGCGCCGGGTGTCCCGGACGCGCCGACCCACGCCTCGCTGGTCGCCGCCCGCGACGCCGCGGGCACCGGCAGCACCGACAGCACCGGGACGCAGGAGAAGGAGGTCGCGTGATGACCACCCGCAGGATCGTCGTGCTCAGCGCCGGGCTGTCGACGCCGTCGTCGACCCGGCTGCTGGCCGACCGCCTCGCCGCCGCGGTCACGGCCGCACTGGCCGACCGGAGCGAGCGGGCCGAGGTGCAGGTCGTGGAGCTGCGCGAGCACGCCCGCGACCTCGCCGACCACCTGGTCGCCGGCTTCCCGAACACCGCGCTGGCGCCGGTGCTGGAGTCGGTGGCCGCGGCGGACGCCGTCGTCGCCGTGACGCCGATCTTCTCGGCGTCCTACAGCGGGCTGTTCAAGACCTTCGTCGACGTCCTGGACCGCGACGCACTCACCGGCACCCCGGTGCTGCTCGCCGCGACCGGCGGCACGGCGCGGCACTCGCTGGCCCTGGAGCACGCGATGCGCCCGCTGTTCGCGTACCTGCGGGCCGCGACGGTCCCGACCGCGGTGTTCGCCGCACCCGAGGACTGGGGCGCGACCGAGGTGGGCACCACACTGGACGGCCGTGTCGGGCGCGCCGCGGGCGAGCTGGCCGACGCCGTCGCCGCCCGGCCGCCGGCCACCCGCACCGACCTGTTCGCCGACGTCCCCGACTTCACCTCACTGCTGAAGGGCTGACCGCCATGACCGACACCGGCACCCCCACCGACATCGCCGCCCTCGACGCCGCCCGCGACCGGATCCGTTCCGCTCACCTGAAGCCGGCGGGGGAGCGGCCGGCCTCGACCGCCCGCGGCCTGCACCACACCGCGCTGGTCAGCTCGGATGTCGAGCGGACCGTGCGCTTCTACCAGGATGTCCTCGGCTTCCCGCTCACCGAGCTGATCGAGAACCGGGACTACCCGGGGTCCTCGCACTTCTTCTTCGACATCGGCAACGGGAACCTGCTCGCGTTCTTCGACTTCCCGGGCCTCGACGTCGGCCCCTACGCCGAGGTCCTCGGCGGGCTGCACCACATGGCGATCAGCGTCGAGCCGCAGCGGTGGGACGAGCTCGTCGCGCGGCTCGCCGAGGCCGGGGTGGAGCACGAGGTGCACTCCGGTGTCTCGGTCTACTTCCGCGACCCCGACGGTGCGCGCATCGAGCTCATCGCCGACCCGCTGGGGGAGATGTACGGCCAGCACGTGCTGTGAGCGGGGTGCTCACCGGCGGACGCTGACGTGGACGTGGTCGTAGTGCCCGCCGGTGGCGTCCTCCGGGTCGTACACCCCGCCGCCGTCGTAGGGCCGGCCCCAGTTCTCCCGGCCCTCCCCGGAGTCCCCGGTGCCGCGGTACCAGATCCGGCCCTGCCAGATCACGTAGCGGACCCGCAGCTCGGCGGCGTTCTCGCGCAGCCAGGTCGCGACGGCCCAGCCGTCCTCCAGGTCCTGGCCGGCGGGGAAGTCGCCGTAGCCGGCCGGGAAGAAGTCGCAGGCCCGGCCGGCGGGGTGGTCGCTCGAGGGGTTCCACGCGTGCTCCGACCAGCAGGTGACCGCCCGGACCGGTGCTGACGGGCCCGGCTCGCCGAACCGGGCCACGGCGGCGTCGTGCAGGCGCAGCGCGGACGGGGTGAGGCAGCCCGAGGTCGTCGGGTCCGGCTGGTCGCACTGCTCCGGCGGCGGCGGATCGACCAGCTCGCGCAGGTCGTCGGGGGTGAACCCGCGGCTTCCGGCGAACCAGGCCAGACCGCCCACGAGCAGGGCCAGCACGAGGAGCACGCCCAGCACCGGGGCGACGCGGGTCTTCACGGGGGCTTCGTCCGTTCTGTCGGAGTGCCTCCCACGGTACGGCGAGGAGTCCGGTGCCCGTCGACGGTCGGCACCACGACACCGCCCGCGAGGAGGCACCGTCGTGACCACGGATCTGCTGGACCGCCCGGACGCCCGCGTCACCTTCGACGTCCGCGGCACCGGCCCGCTGCTCGTGCTCGTCGGCTCGCCGATGGGCGCCGAGGGCTTCGGCCCGCTCGCCGACGCGATGGCCGCCGACCACACCGTCGTCAGGTTCGACCCGCGCGGCACCGGCCGCAGCCCCACCGAGGACCCGGACGCCGACTCCACCGTCGCGCTGCGGGCGGCCCGGCCGGTTTCGTCGCCCGGCTGCGGCAGGTGCCGGCGCGCACCTGACAGCGGCGGCGCCGTTCGGCAGGATGGCGCGGTGATCAGCACGACCGCTGCGGGCGACGCCGTCCGCGCCCGGCCCGACTCGGAGCGTCGCCGCCGGGCCCGGGCCGCCCTGCACGACCTGCTCCCGCAGCTGTCCCGGGAGGCGGTCGCCGCGCTCGGCGCGGTCGAGGCGGCGGGGTTCCTCGCCCGCACCGAACGTTGGTACGCCGATGCGCACCTGCCGCTGGAGGCCCTCTACGGCGCCGTCGCCGACCCGGGCGGGCTGACCGCCCGGCTGGTGCGCGCCGCGCTGGCCGCCGCGGCCGCCCGCCCGCAGGCGCTGCGCGAGCTCGACCGCCGCCGCGAGGTCGACGGCGACTGGTTCCAGGACCCCCGCACCGTCGGCTACGTCGCCTACACCGACCGCTTCGCGGGCACCCTGCGCGGCATCCGCACCCGCCTGGACCACCTGTCCGACCTGGGCGTGCGGTACCTGCACCTGATGCCGCTGCTCAGGCCGCGCGACGGCGAGAACGACGGCGGCTACGCCGTCGCCGACTACACCGCCGTCGACCCGCGGCTGGGCACGATGGACGACCTGGAGTCCCTCGCCGGGGCGCTGCGCGAGCGCGGCATGAGCCTGTGCGTGGACCTCGTCCTCAACCACACCGCCGCCGAGCACCCGTGGGCGCGCGGCTGGCTCGCCGGCGACCCGCGCTACGCCGGCTTCTACACCGCCTACCCGGACCGGGAGATGCCCGACGCCTGGGAGGCGACGATCCCCGACGTCTTCCCCGACCGCGCGCCCGGATCGTTCAGCTGGGTGCCCGGGGCGAACGGCGGCGACGGCGGCTGGGTGTGGACGACGTTCTGGGACTACCAGTGGGACCTGGACTGGACCTGTCCCGAGGTGTTCGCCGCGATGCTCGGCACCGTGTTCACCCTGGCCGGGCGCGGGGTCGAGGTCCTGCGGATGGACGCGGCACCGTTCCTCGGCAAGCGGCTCGGCACGAACTGCCAGAACCAGCCCGAGGCCCACGACGTGCTGCAGGCGCTGCACGCGCTCACCCGGATCGCGGCCCCGGCCGTGGTCTTCAAGGCGGAGGCGATCGTCGCGCCCGACGACCTCGTCGGCTACCTCGGCGCACACGACCGCTACCGCCCCGAGTGCGAGCTGGCCTACCACAACCAGCTCATGGTGATGGTGTGGTCGAGCCTGGCCACCCGCGACGCCCGCCTCGCCGCGCACGCGCTGCGCCGCATGACCCCCGCCCCGCCGACGACGGCGTGGGCGACCTACGTCCGCTGCCACGACGACATCGGCTGGGCCGTCTCCGACGTCGACGCCGCCGCCGTCGGCTGGGACGGCCCGTCGCACCGGCGGTTCCTCAACGACTTCTTCGCCGGACGCTTCCCGGGCAGCTTCGCCCGCGGCGCCCTGTTCCAGGAGGACCCGGACACCGGGGACGCCCGCATCTCCGGTAGCGCCGCCGCGCTCTGCGGCATCGACGACGCCCGCGCCCGCCACGACCCCGCCGCCCTCGACGCGGGAGTGCGACGCCTGCTGCTCGCGCACGCCGTCGTCTACGGCTGGGGCGGCATCCCCCTGCTCTACATGGGCGACGAGCTGGCTTTGGCCAACGACACCGGCTACCGCGCCGACCCCGAGCGCGCCGCGGACAACCGCTGGATGCACCGGCCCCCGATGGACGAGGCCGCGTTCGCCCGCCGCTACGACCCGGACACCGTCGAGGGGCGGGTGTTCGGTGCGCTGACCGGGCTCGCCGCGGTGCGGGCCGAGCTGCCCGCGCTGCACGCGTCGGCGCCGGTGGAGGTGCCCGTGCTCGACGACCCGGCGGTGCTCGGGTGGACGCGGCGGCACCCGCGCGGCGGTCGTTTCGTCGGGCTGGTCAACGTGTCCGACCGGCCCGCCTCGGTCGACGCCGCCCTGGTCACCGGCCTGGACACGGTGCTGTCCTCGGACGGGCCGGTCCGCACCGAGGGCGGGCGGGCCCATCTCCCGCCGCTGTCCTGGGCGTGGCTCGCGGAGCCGTGAGCCACGCCCGGCGCCCTCACCAGCTCCCGAACGGCGTGCCGCCCCCGAACAGCGGTGACGTGCCCAGCGCCGAGCGGAACTCCAGGTACACCACGAGCCCGTAGACCACCCCGGCCAGGAAGACCAGGCAGGACAGCGACACCAGTACGTAGGTGAGGACCCGCAGCACGGTGAGCGCGGTCGGGTCCTTCGCGACCCGCACCGGCGCGGCGGCCGTGGCGGGGGCGGCCGCGCGTGGCGTCGTGGTCACCGGCCCGGTCGCCTCGACGGCCGGTGCGGCCGCCGCCGTGTCGGCGGACCGTCCGGTCGCGCCGAACCGGGCCGCGGCGGCCTCGGCCACCGTCGCCGGACGACGGCCGCCGGACTCCGACGGCGGACGCGGCGCGGGCACTGCCCCGGCGCCGGTCCCGACGGCGGAGCGCTCGACGACCGCGGTCCCGCCGCCCTCGCCGTACCCGGGCCGTTCGTGCCCGGCCCGGTCGTCGCCGGAGTCGTGGCCGGACGTGGCGGCGGCGAGCGGCCCGGCCCCGACGACCTCGTCCCGGGGCAGGTCCTCGTGGTCCGCGACGTGGTCCGGGTCGTCGTACGGGACGGCCGGGCGGACCGGCTCGTCCTCCTCCGGGGCCCGCGTGCGCCCGTACCCGGAGCCGGTGGGGCCGGGGTAGGGCGGGCCGCCGTCGATCGCGGTCCCGCCGCGGGACCCGGGGTCGCCGTACTCGCCGTAGGCGGCCCGGGTCGGGGTGACCGGCTCCTCGGACTGGCGGTGCGCGGCCCGGCCGTACGGGCCGTACCCGCCGTCGTCGGGGTCGTCGCCGCCCGGCTGCGACCCGCCGGCCGGCACGGGGGCGCCGTAGCCCTCGTAGCGCATCGGTGCGGCGTACCCGCCCCGCCCCACGGTCGGCTGCGGACCGGTCCCGCCGTACAGCTCGCCGAAGCCCTCCGGGTCGGTGGGCGTCGCCCGCTCCACCGGCCGCGACGGCCGCAGGTCCGGGTAGCCGCCCTGGTAGGAGTCCTCGGGGAACTCGTGGTCGTCGAACCCGTGCCGCGGTCGCGGCGACGGCCGGGCGCGGTCGGCGTCGGCACCGCGCGGGCCGGGGCTGGGTCGGTGCTGCGGGCCGGTCATGGCAGGACCTCCGGGGTACGGCGTCACGGTCGGCGACACGTGCTGTGTCACCTCTACCGCCGGTCGTACCCACGGCGTTAGCCCTGACGACCTACAGTCACCCGGTCCGGCGAGGTGAAATCACCGGGTGTACACCCCGGTCGGGGAATCGTGGTACCCCTTCGCCCCGACGGCGTCGGCCAGCGGGCTGCGCGGCGGCCCGCCGTCACGCACCCGCGCGACGACGGCGTCGACGTCCCAGACCGGGGTCCAGCCGAGCTCGGCGACCGCCCGGTCCGGGCAGTACACCCGGTCCACCGGCGGGACCGGCCCGCCGCGCCCGGCCAGCAGCGCGGCGAGGGCCGGGGCCCGCCGCTCCAGCACCGCGGCCGGGTCGCGGCCCAGCTCGGCGAGGTCTGACCGGTGGAACGGCGGCGGTGCGCTGACCACGTAGCGGGCGAACCCGAGCTCGGGCGCCCGCCGGGCCGCGGCCAGGTGCGCGGACACGACGTCGGCGACGTCGACCCGCCGGTGGCAGAACTCCACCAGTTTGAGCGTGGTGTCGTCGTGGACGGCGCGGACCTCGTCGCGGTCGTCGGCCTCGGGGAAGAACCGCGAGGTCCGCAGCACCACCACCGGCAGCCCCGGGTCCAGCGCGGCCAGCTCGCACAGGTCCTCGGCGGCGGTCTTCGTGGCGCCGTAGACGTTGCGCACCCGCGGCACCACGGTCTCGTCGATCCAGGTCGCGGGCCCGCCCGGCGCCGGGGTCAGCGCGCGGCCGAACGCGCTGGTCGAGGACGTGAACACCACGCCCCGCACCCCCGCGGCGGCGGACTCCTCCAGCACCGCCAGCGTGCCCGACACGTTCGTGCCGACGAAGTCCTGCCTGCTGTGGGAGCCGACGTGCGGCTTGTGCAGCGTCGCGGTGTGCAGCACGTGGCTGACCCCGCGCAGCGCCGACCGCAGGGCGTCGCGGTCGGTCAGCGACGCGACGACCGCAGTCCACGGCGAGGGCCGCCGGTCCAGACCGACGACGGGCACCCCGTCGCCGGCCAGCGTGCGGACCAGCGCCTCACCGAGGTGGCCGGAACTGCCGGTGACGAGGACGCGCTCCATCCCACCAGTGAACCCGCTCAGGCAAGCAGGTTCCGCAGCTCGGTCACCGCCGTCCGCAGCTCCCGGGCGAAGGCGTGCATCCCCTCGGCCTGGTCGGCCGGGGTGGACAGGTGCACGTGGAAGCGGTCGGGCAGCAGCACGTAGGCCACCCCGATGCAGCGCGAGCTGGTCGAGCCGAACCCGAAGTACCGGATGTTGTCCGACGGCGCGGAGCTGGTCGACAGCCAGTCGTCGCGCATGATCGTCCAGCCGGGGGAGTCGAACACCGCCAGCTGCTCGGTGACGCCCAGCTCCGCCCCGCGACGGCGCCGGATCCAGTCCAGCTCCCACAGGTGCTGCTCGGGCGCGTCGCCCTGCTGGCACTGCTTCGCGCGGGCGCCGTGCGCCGCGGCGGCGGCCCGGAAGGTGTCGACCTTGTCGGCGTCGGAGGCCTGCGGGTCCCCCATGGCGTCGACGAAGGTCACCATCTCCGGCGTGATCACCCGCATCGCCTCGGTGCGTCCGCGCCGGAACTGCCGGGTCGCGATCGACTCGTAGGTGGCCCCGGTGACACCCTTGGCCCGCCGGTGCGCGACCTGGTAGCAGGCCTGCACGAAGGCGTCCGGGGAGCACTTCAGGGCCTTCGCGTCGCGCGCGCCGAAGTCGTCGAAGGCGACGAGCTCGGTGGCGGTGGCGTCGAGGAACGCGGAGAACTCGTCGTGCGCGCGGGCCACGGTGGCGCGCAGGTCGTCGTCGAGGACGAACCGCAGCTCGGCGTGCGACGGGACGCCCTGCGGACGGGCCCCGATCCGCTCGGCGTGCACCTGCAGCGGGTCGGCGAACATCGCGTCGACCAGGGTGAGGACGGTGGTGCCGTCGAGCTCGCAGTGCTCGATGTTGACCCCGGCGGTGCCGTCGGCGAGCACGACGATCGACAGCGCCTTGTCGAACCAACGGTCGCCGGAGTCCCCCGCCAGCAGGGTCCGCGCGGCGGACTCCTCGTCGGCGGGGTCGGTCTCGTCCAGACAGACCGCGAGCAGTGCCCGCTCCACCAGGTCGACGGCCTCGGCGTTGGCCGGATCCAGCCCGGTCAGCCGGTCCCGCACCGCGGCCCACTCGGCCCGGGCCAGGGTCGTCAGCGCGCCGACCGCGTCGCCGGTGGCGGCCCGCTCGGGGTGGGTCTCGCGGATCTCCCGCAGCGCGTCCGCGATCTCCCCGGCGGTGTGCGCCGCCCCGTCCTCGCCGATCACGTCGAGGCGGTGGATCCGGCCGCGGTGCAGCACCACGACGTGCCGCTCGGTGGACGGACCCGGCCAGTCGTCGCTGTAGGGGGTGCGGACGGTGTCCTGGGGGTCGCCCGGGATGCGGGTGGTGGAGAAGATGTGGCGGCTCTGGTCCATCGACTGAGCCACGTCGCGGTTGACCAGCGGCGGGAACGTCCCGGCGTCGAGATCGGCCTTGTGCCCCAGGGCGGCGACGGTGAGCTGCGCGGCCCGCTCGCACGGGTCCGTGGTCGATCCCGGCCCGAACAGGAAGAAGAAGTTCGCGTTGAGCGCGATCCGGTCGCGCCGGCCCAGGTAGCGCGACGGCCAGAACGCGTCCAGCCAGCTGTGGGCGCCGGCGTCGAAGCGCTCGAGATCGGCCTGGAGCACCGACGCGGGGCCGCCCTCGGCGAGCAGCTCTCGGGCGGCGGTCTCGGTGCGGGCGTACTCGTCGGGGGTGAGCAGCGGGGCGCACCACTCCAGGAACCGGTCGACCGAGGCGGACAGGGTCGGGAGCGGCACCTTCGGCAGGTCGTCATCGGCCGCGAACGTGGTGGTCACGGGCGTCAGTCCAGCAGCCCGTCGACACGCACGGTACGCGACCCCCCGTGTTCGGACAGTGTCCTCCCGAACAGCTGGCGGGTGCGGACCGCGCTGCCGACCACCCCGGTGCGCGTGCTGTAGGAGAAGATCGCCGTGTGCCGGGCGGTGTCGCCGCGCACCTCGGTCACCCGGTGCAGCGAGTACCGGCCGCGGAACAGCTGCAGGTCACCGGGGCGCAGCACCAGCCGCCGGACCCGGTCACCGCCCCGCCCCTGCAGGACCTCCGCGACGTCGCCGGTGTTCTCCGACGTCGTGCTGCGGATGTCCGGGCAGTACTCGAATACCCCACCGACCTCCGGGGCGCGGGTGAGCAGGCTGATCGCGATCTCGTTGGTGTCGAAGTGCCACGGGTGCGATCGGCCGTCGCCGACGACGTTGAGGCACAGCCCGGCCAGTGGGTCGGCCAGCTCGTACAGCTCGGACACGCCGGTGCACGCGGCGAGGAACGCGCGGAACGCGGGCTGCGGGTACAGGCGGTGGATCAGCGCGGCGGCCGGGATCCGGTCGCGCGCGACGAAGGCGTTGCCCCGCTCCATCGGTACCCGCGCCGGGTGGTCGGCGGGCAGCGCGGGGTCGGGGTCGGTGTTGTAGACGTTCACCACGGCGGTCTCGTAGTGCGCCAGCGGGGCGACCGCCTCGCCCTCGGTCCGCAGCCGGTCCCGCCACGACGCCCGGACGAACCCGGGGAGCACCGCGCAGCCGTCGGCGGCGAGCTGGGCGCGGGCCCGCCGGACCGCGTCCTCCCACCCGGACGAGCCCGGTTCGTGCACCGGGTAGCGGGTCAGGTCGACCGGGTCGAGCTCCTGCGGGGCCGCGAGTGCGGTCGGCTGCACGGATCAGCTCCTTCGTCCCCGGGCAGCGCCGGTGCCGCCCACGGTGTCACCGTCATCCAAACCCGTTCGAGGCCGCCGGATCAACGGTGAGTGACCGAGCGATCAGTTTCCGTGCGCCGTGGGAGGCTGTTCTTGCGCGGGAGAACCCCGGCGGAGGATGGTTCGTTGATCCGGTCGACGAGCGAGGAGGCTGTCATGGGCGCTATGAGCCCCACCCACTGGTTGATCGTGCTGGTCGTTCTGGTCCTGCTGTTCGGCGCGAAGAAGCTGCCGGAGATGGCGCGGTCGGTCGGCCGGTCCAGCCGCATCCTGAAGAGCGAGATGCGCGGCCTGCGCGACGACGACGGACGCCCCGGGGAGATCGGTCCCGGCGGCGCGACCCGGGCCGACACCGAGGTCCGGGAGCCGGGCACCCGGCAGCCGGAGGGCGCCACCCGTCCGGAGCCCGGCCCCGAGACCCAGCGGGCCTGACGGCCGCCCACAGGACGGACCACGGATGACGGACCAGGCATGACGGACCACGCATGACGGTGCTCGTGACGGGGGCCAGCCGGGGGGTCGGCGCGGCCACCGCCCGGCTCCTGGCCGGCCGCGGCCAGGACGTCCTCGTCGGGCACCGGGCCTCGCCCGAGGACGCCGCGGCGGTGGTCGCGGAGTGCCGGGCCGCCGGGGTGCACGCCGACGCGGTCGCCGCGGACGTCACCCGCACCGAGGGCGTCGAGCAGCTGTTCGACGCGGCGGCCGCCATGCCGTCGCCGCTGACCGGAGTGGTCGCGAACGCCGGTGGCGCCCCCTCGCGGCAGCGCCTGGAGGACATGAGCGACGCACGGATCGACGAGGTCCTCGCGCTCAACCTGCGGGCGGCGCTGCTGTGCTCGCGCGAGGCGGTGCACCGCATGTCCACCCGCTACGGCGGAGCGGGCGGGGTGCTCGTGCACATCACCTCCCGCGCGGCGGTGCTCGGCTCGCCCGACGAGTGGAACGACTACGCGGCGGCGAAGGCCGGGGTCGAGGCCCTCGTCGTCGGGCTCGCGAAGGAGGTCGCCGCGGACGGGATCCGGGTGGCGGCCGTACGGCCGGGCCTGCTCGACACCGACTTCCACGCGCGGGCCGGTGAGCCGGGGCGGATCGAGCGGATGGCGCCGTCGATCCCGATGGGCCGTGCCGGCCACCCCGACGAGGTGGCGACGGCGATCGCCTGGCTCCTGTCGGACGAGGCCAGCTACGTCACCGGCGCCGTGCTGGACGTGTCCGGCGGGCGCTGATCCGTCGGCGGGACCGAACCGGTGGCGGGTGAGGGAGAGCCACCGGCGCGGGTCGGGGCCCGGCCGGCGGTGGGGGAACGGACCGGCTGTGTGGTCGGCGGTCGGCGGCGGCGCTCAGGAGGCGGCGCGGGCCGAACGCCCGAAACCGATCCGTCCGCGGCGGCGGGCGCGACGCCCGGCCCCGGAGGTCTCGGCACACAGCAGGCAGCCGTCCCCGGGTGGGGAGGCCAGCGACGCCGGCAGCACCACGTGCCCGCAGAGCGCGGTGCAGTGTCCGGTTCCGGCGGTGAGCGAGTCGGCCAGCACCGCCTGCGCCACGACGTGGCTGCGGCTGTCGCGGGCGCAGGTGACCGTGACGGTCTGCTCCTCAACCGGCGCGGTCGCCACGGCCACGGGGCGCGTACTGGCGGGTGTCACCGACACGGCAGCTCCTCCGGGCACGATTCGACGGAATAACCATCCTCACCCCGCAGCGGTGCAGATGCAAGTGCATCCGCACGATTGGCCGAACGTGCGGGCGGGTGGTCGCGGAGCGTGGCGAGGGCCACGTCCGTGCCCTCGACGGGTCCGGCCGGTTCGTTCCGGGGCCCGCCGGACGGGCCGGTGATCACGGTGTCTTCCTGGGCGGACACCCGGTCGCATGGTTCCGGATCATTCTGTGGCGCCGGTCACGTCGATCATGGCGTCGAGGTCGGCCGCCGGTCGTCAGCGGCTGCGACCTACGCCGGGCGGCACTAACCTAGTCAGTCATGACCGCTCCCGAACAGGCTCCTCCTCGGGCGTCCACGGCTCCGGACGGGGACGCCGCGACCGGCGCACCCGCCCCGGCGGCCGACGCCGACGGTGACCATTCGTACGAGATCGGCTCCCCGGTCCCGGCCGACGGGGTGGACATGTGGCGGCTGGCGGTGGAGGCGCGGACGCTGGACGCGAACTCCCGTTACGCCTACATCCTGTGGTGCCGCGACTTCGCGCGCACCTCGGTCATCGCCCGGCGCGACGACGGTCGCGCCGTCGGCTACGCGACCGGCTACCTGCGCCCCGAGAACGGCGCCCTGCTCATCTGGCAGGTGTGCGTCGATCCGGTGGCACGCGGTGCGGGGCTCGCCGGCCGGATGCTGGATGCCGTCTGGGACCAGGCGGGCGCCGAGCGGATGGAGACCACCATCACGCCGGACAACGCCTCCTCGATCCGCCTGTTCACGAAGTTCGCGGAGCGCCACGACATGACGATCGAGCGGGAGGACCTCTTCGGTCCGGACCTGCTCGGTGACGAGCACGAGCCGGAGAACCTCTATCTCATCGGCCCGATCGCAGCAGACAAGGGTGGGAACACATGACCGTTTTCGAGGATCTCGAGTCCCAGGTCCGGAGCTACTGCCGCAACTGGCCCGTCGTCTTCGACACGGCGAAGGGCAGCCGTCTGACCGACGTCGACGGCCACTCCTACCTCGACTTCTTCGGTGGCGCGGGCGCCCTGAACTACGGGCACAACCCCGAGGTGCTCAAGAAGCCGCTGATCGAGTACCTGACCCGTGACGGCATCACCCACGGGCTGGACATGTACACCTCGGCCAAGGGCGAGTTCCTGACCACGTTCGAGGACATCATCCTCAAGCCGCGTGGCCTGGAGTACAAGGTGCAGTTCCCCGGCCCGACCGGCGCCAACGCCGTCGAGTCGGCGCTGAAGCTCGCGCGCAAGATCAGCGGCCGGGAGGCGCTGATCAACTTCACGAACGCCTTCCACGGCATGACGCTGGGCGCCCTGTCGGTCACCGGCAACTCGATGAAGCGCGGCGGTGCCGGCATCCCGCTGGTCCACTCGACGCCGATGCCGTTCGACAACTACTTCGACGGCAAGATGCCCGACTTCCTGTGGTTCGAGAAGGTCCTCGACGACACCGGCTCCAGCCTCAACGAGCCGGGCGCGGTCATCGTCGAGACCGTGCAGGGCGAGGGCGGCCTCAACCCGGCGCGCATCGAGTGGCTGCAGGGTCTGCGGGACCTCTGCACCCGCAAGGGCATCCTGATGATCGTCGACGACGTGCAGATGGGC
Source organism: Pseudonocardia sp. UM4_GMWB1 (assembly GCF_017312155.1). NCBI lineage: Bacteria > Bacillati > Actinomycetota > Actinomycetes > Pseudonocardiales > Pseudonocardiaceae > Pseudonocardia > Pseudonocardia sp. UM4_GMWB1. The sequence goes on from NZ_QJPN01000001.1 coordinate 980,649, forward strand.
TGCGGCCGGACCGGCCCGTTCTTCTCCTTCGAGATCGCGGGCATCGAGCCCGACATCGTCACGATCTCGAAGTCCATCTCCGGCTACGGCCTCCCGATGGCGCTCGTGCTGATCAAGCCCGAGTACGACCAGTGGGGCCCGGGCGAGCACAACGGCACCTTCCGCGGCAACAACCCCGCGTTCGTCACCGCCACGCACACGCTGCGCAACTGGTGGACCGACGACACGCTGGAGAAGGAGACGCTGCGCAAGGGCGAGAAGGTCGAGGAGGCCTTCAACAAGATCATCGGTGACAACCAGGGCACCGAGATGTTCACCAAGGGTCGTGGGATGGCGCGGGGCATCCAGTTCGAGGGGGAGGGGCTCGCCGAGAAGGTGGCCTCGAAGGCCTTCGAGCAGCGGCTGCTGCTGGAGACCGCCGGTCCGAACGACGAGGTGCTCAAGCTCCTGGCGCCGCTCACGACCACCGACGACGAGCTCGACGAAGGTCTTGCGATCATCGGCGAGTCCGTCAAGACCGTCATCGGGAGCTGATCCACAAACATGATCGTCCGCACCATCGACGAGATCACCGACACCGAGCGTGACGTGGTCTCCGAGGACCAGCAGTGGCGCAGCAAGCGCATCGTCCTGGCCAACGACAAGGTGGGGTTCTCGGTCCACGAGACCACGCTGAAGGCCGGGACGATCAACGACTTCTGGTACGCGAACCACATCGAGGCCGTCTTCATCACCTCCGGTGAGGGCGAGCTGTACGACAAGGACAACGACGTCACGTACCAGCTCAAGCCGGGCTCGATCTACGTGCTGAACGGCAACGAGAAGCACCAGCTCCGCCCGAAGACCGAGATCACCTGCGTGTGTGTGTTCAACCCGCCGGTGACCGGTCGTGAGGTGCACGACGAGAACGGTGTGTACCCGCTGGTCACGGAGGACTGAGGGCTCCGTACCGGGATCGACACCGCGAGGGGTGTTTCCGCTGTGTGACAGCGGGAACGCCCCTCGCGGTCGTTCACACGACGTCCATCCGAAGGGACACCGAACCCACAGCGACTCACAGGAGGGTCCATGACCGCACTGGTCGGCAACGACGAACCGCGTCTCGTGCGTGGAGCCGGGGACCGCTACCCCACGCGCGTCTCGAACACCCCCGCCTTCATCGACCGCGCCGAGCCCACCGTGTGGGGCTCGAAGGCGAGCGCCGGCATGTTCGGCGCCCAGGAGCTGGAGGCGCACGAGCGCGACGGCTTCGTGCAGGTGCCGGGCCTGCTGACGGCCGACGAGATCGTGGAGTACCAGGCCGAGCTGGACCGGCTCGCCCACGATCCCGGGGTCCGCGCCGATGAGCGCTGCATCGTCGAGAAGTCCTCGGACGAGGTCCGCTCGATCTTCGAGGTCCACCGGATCTCCGAGGCGATCGGCCGGCTGGTGCGCGACGAGCGGGTGCTCTCCCGGGCCCGCCAGATCCTCGGCTCCGACGTGTACGTGCACCAGAGCCGGATCAACTACAAGCCCGGGCTCGGTGGCGGGGGGTTCTTCTGGCACTCCGACTTCGAGACCTGGCACGCCGAGGACGGGATGCCCAGCCCGCGTGCGGTCAGCTGCTCGATCTCGCTGACCGACAACCACCCGTTCAACGGCTGCCTGATGATCATGCCGGGGTCGCACCGGACCTTCGTGTCGTGCGTCGGGGAGACCCCGGAGGACTACCACCTGACATCGCTGAAGGAGCAGGAGATCGGCACCCCGGACGCGGAGTCCATCTCCAAGCTGGCCCAGCGGCACGGCATCGCGATGATGACCGGCGAGGCGGGCGGCGCCACGTTCTTCGACTCCAACTGCATGCACGGGTCGGGCGACAACATCACCCCGTACCCGCGGTCGAACATCTTCCTGGTGTTCAACAGCGTCGAGAACGAGTGCGTGGCGCCGTTCTCGGCCCCGCGGCCACGTCCGTCCCACATCGCGGCCCGGGACCGGTCCCCGGTCCGCTGAGCGTCCGCGCTCAGGCGTCCTGGAGGGGTAAGAGCTCCGGACGCTTGGGCCGGTAGCCGTCCCACGTGTGCGTGCCGCGCAGCCGCTTGCGCAGGTACGGCATCACGTGGTGGGTGACCCACCGCAGGTCCTCGGCCTGGCGCGCGGTCCAGGGGGTCGGCCCGCCCTCGGGCTCCGGCCACGGCCCGCGCCAGTCCGGGGCCTGCTCGCCGAGGGTCTCCAGCACCCGCCAGGCGACCCGCTCGTGCGCGTGCGGGACCAGGTGCAGCCGGTCCGGCCCCCAGGCCCGCGGGTCGGCGAGGCACTCCATCGCCCACAGGTCGACGACGCGGCAGCCGTGCCGTTCGGCGGCGGCCCGCATGTCCTCGTTGTAGCAGGCGATCCGGCCGCGCAGCCTGCGGATGAACGGGTGCATCCGGCGCAGGTCGAAGCCGGTGAAGATGAGCACCTCGGCGCCGGTTGCGACCAGCCTGCCGAGCGCGGCGTCGAAGCGGGCGGCGAGGTCGTCGACGTCGCAGGACCAGCCGATGATGTCGTTGCCGCCCGCGCAGAAGGTGATCAGGTCGGGGCGCATCCGTTCGGCGACCGGGAGCTGCTCGGCGACGATCTCGTCGAGGACCTTCCCGCGCACGGCGAGGTTGGCGTAGCCGAAGCCCGGGCGGCGGTGGGCGAGGGTCTCGGCGACGCGGTCGGCCCAGCCGCGGGCCCGGCCGTCGGGGGTGAGGTCGTCGAGACCCTCGGTGAAACTGTCGCCGATCGCGACGTAGCTCCGGTGGTGTGCGTGCGTCTGCTGGTGCATCGGCACGGCCCCCTCTCGTCCCCGGTCCTCCGCGTGCCTTGTCTGTTGTTCACCGCAACGATGTCCGGCGTTACGCCGATGATCACCCTGTTCCGGGCTGTCCGCCAATCGGATCCCGTCGACCCTGCGTGCGGGATAGGGCACCCTCAGCGGGGTGACGTCCGATCGCGCTCCGCACACCGCATCCCGGGAGGACCCGAAGCTCGCCGAACTGCTCGGTGGCCGGGCCGGTGCCGTGGACGCCTCGATACCGGTGGTCGCGTTCGTGCTCGCCTGGGTGGTCGCGGGGGCGGCGGGGTCGGCGTTCCCGATCAACTGGGGGGCCGGCGCGGCGATCGTCGCGGGGGCCGCGGTGGCAGGGTGGCGGCTGTACCGCGGCCGCCGGCCGCGGGCGGTGCTGTTCGGGCTGGCCGGGGTCGTCGTCGCGGCCGGGATCGCGCTGGTGACCGGGCGGGCGTCGGACTTCTTCCTGGTCCAGATCGTGTCCAACGTCGGCAGCGCGCTGGCCTGGGCGATCTCGATCGTCGTGCGGTGGCCGCTGCTGGGGGTCGTCGTCGGCGGGCTGCTGGGACAGCGCACGAGGTGGCGGCGCGACCCGGACCTGCTCCGCGGGTACCAGCGGGCGTCCTGGGCGTGGGTGGCGCAGTACGTCCTACGGCTGTCGGTGTTCCTCCCGTTGTGGGCGGCCGACCAGGTCGTGCTCCTGGGTGTCGCGCGGACCGTGCTGAGCCCGGTGCTGGTCGGGCTGAGCGTGCTCGTGTCGTGGCCGTTGCTGCGTACGGCGCTGCCGGCCGATCACCCGGGCATCCGTCACCCCCGGTGACGGGCTCTGACACCTCGTAGCGCTAGAATCGTGATCTTCCCGTGACCTTTGCTCGGTCGTGTGAAGGTCACCACTTCGGGTGATCGTCCGGCGCAATCGTGGCCTCCCGGACGTTCCCCCGGGGCGAGCCGCCGCACCGACGATCACTGCAAGGAGCCATGCCGCACCAGCGCCCCCCGGAGCCCGGCTTCGGCGACGCCCCTCGTGGCGTCCCGAGCCCGGCCCGTCCTCCCGCCCAGCCGTCCGCTCCCCGACCCGGCACCGGTCGCCCGGTGGCCGCCCCCGACGCCCCGCGGCTGCCCCGTCAGCGCACCGCGAATCCGCCCCGCACGCACGGCGGCCGGGTCCCGCAGCCGCCGTCGGGCACCGTCCGCGGCCGGACCACGCAGACCCCACCCGGTGGCCGTCCGGTGAGCCCGGTCGTGCCCGGGCCGGGCGTGCCGGACGGGACCCCGCCCGGTGGGCGTCCGCGCACCCGGGTGCTGCCGCCCGCGTCGGACACGACCCGTGCGGTCGGCCCCGGCGGTCCGGTGGGCCCGGTCGGCGGCGGACCGAACGGACCCGGTGGGTCCGGGGGCTCGGGCGGGTCCGGTGACGGCTCCGGCGACGCCTCGTCGGACACCACGAAGGCGAGTGGCCTCAAGGCCGACCTCAGCCCGACGAAGATCGCAGCCGGCGCCGGCGCGGCGATCGTCACGGCGGTGCTCGGCTCGTTCCTCGGCGCGGTCGGCACGGTGATCGGCGCGGCGCTCGGCTCGATCATCTCGACGCTGGCCACCACGCTGTTCACCCGCTCGCTCGAGGTCAGCAAGGACAAGGCACTCGAGCTGAAGGACAAGGCGACCCGGCGCGGCAAGGGCGTCGCCGAGGGCACCGCGGTCGCCGCGCAGAACGGTTCCGGCCACGGTCTCGCCGGGCCCACCGGCGAGGAGACGGTGCTGCTGGACCCGTGGCAGGCACCCGGTGGCACCACCCGTGCCGCCGGAGCGGGCCACAGCCGGTTCCGCCGGGTCCGGGTCACCCGCAAGACGGTCATCGTGTCCGCGGTGCTCGGCGTCGTCACCTTCGCGGTGTCGATGTTTCTGATCTCGGGCATCGAGTTCGTGAAGGGCTCGTCGCTGTCCGGCTCGTCCGGGACCTCGGTGAGCAACGTCGTCCGTGGCGGTGCTCCCCCCACCCAGCAGGAGAACGACCGGGGCGACGGCTCCGGGGGCGACTCGTCGACCTCGTCGTCGAGCTCGACCTCCACCGAGGAGTCGGGCACCAGCACGTCGGAGTCGTCGACCGGCACCCGTGACCGGGACTCCGGTCAGGACGGCTCGGGCTCGTCGAACCCGCTGCAGGACGGGCTGAACCGGGTCCTGCCGACCCAGCAGCCGGGCTCCGGCCAGTCGGGCCAGGACTCGGGCGGGCAGGACCCCGGCGGCCAGGGCTCGGGCGACCAGGGTTCCGGCACGCAGAACTGACCTGTGTGCCGCGGCGCCGGATCCCGGCGCCGCGGGGCCGGTCCGAGCGCGGCCGGTTCGAGCGCGGGCGGGGCCCGGCGCGGGCGGGCTCAGCGCAGGCGGGCCCGCAGCGCCGCCGCGGCCGCACGCGGGTCCTCGGCCTCGGTGATCGCCCGGACGACGACGATCCGGTCCGCACCGGCGTCGAGGACCTCGTCCAGGCGGTCGCCGTCGATGCCCCCGATCGCGAACCACGGCCGCGCCGGGGCCCGTCCGGCGACCGTGCGCACCAGGTCCAGGCCGGGGGCCGGACGTCCCGGCTTGGTCGGGGTCGGCCAGCACGGGCCGACGCAGAAGTAGTCCACGCCGTCCTCGTCGGCGGCGGTCAGGGTCTCGGCGGGGCTGTGCGAGGACCGGCCGATGAGCACGTCGTCGCCGACGACCCGGCGCGCCCACGCCACCGGCAGGTCGTCCTGGCCGAGGTGCAGCACGTCGGCGCCCGCGGCGAGCGCGACGTCGGCGCGGTCGTTCACCGCGAGCAGCGCGCCGTGCCGGCGGCAGGCGTCGGCGAGCACCTCCAGTGCGGCGAGCTCGGCGCTCGCCTCCAGCGGCCCGTCGGGCCCGCCCTTGTCCCGCAGCTGGACGATGTCGACCCCGCCGGCGAGCGCGGCGTCGGCGAACTCCGCCAGGTCACCGCGCGCGGTGCGGGCGTCGGTGCACAGGTAGAGACGGGCGTCGGTGAGGCCGTCGAGCCGGGTGCGACGGGTGTCGCCGGTGCCGGGACGGGTATCGGTGTCGGACACGGCTCGCAGGCTACGGCGTAGCCTGGGCCCCGGACGACGACGAACCACGGGAGCCCGGGCAGCGGGCTGAGAGGGGACCCGCGACGCGGTCCCGACCGTCGAACCTGATCCGGGTCATGCCGGCGCAGGGAGTGAGGTGGATCCCATGAGCGCGAGTGCCGGACGGCTGGTCGTCGCGGGTGCGGGGGCCGTCGGCCTGTCCGTCGCCCGCGCGGCGGCTCGCGACGGCTGGTCGGTGACGGTGTTCGACCCGGCCCCCGGTCGCGGCGCGTCCTGGGTGGCCGGCGGGATGCTCGCCCCGGTCACCGAGGCCTGGCCCGGCGAGGAGGATCTCCTCGCCCTCGGGCTGGACTCGGTCGCACGCTGGCCGGAGTTCGCCGCGGCTCTGTCCGCCGACGCCGGCACCGACGCCGGGTTGCACCCGGAGGGCACCGTCGTCGCCGCGACCGGGTCGGGGGACCGCGCCGAGCTGACCGCGCTCGCGGACTACCTGGAGTCCCTCGGCCGGGACGTGCACCGGCTGACCGGTCGCGAGCTGCGCCGGCTCGAACCCGCGCTGGGCCCGGAGGTCCGTGGCGGCCTCTCGGTGCCCGACGACCCGTCGGTGGACAACCGGCGGCTGCTCGCCGCGCTGGCGACCGCGGCCGGGCGGGCCGGGGTCGTCGTCTCCGACCGCGGGGTCGCGCGCGTGCTCGACGACGGCGCCCGTGTCACCGGCGTGCGGCTCGCGGACGGGACCGAGATCGCGGCGGACGCGGTCGTCGTCGCGGCGGGGGCGCACTCGTCGTCGCTGCACCCGGTGCTCGACGGGCTGGTCCGCCCGGTGAAGGGCGAGATCCTGCGGCTGACCCGCCGCGCCGGTGCCCTGCCGCCGCCGTCGCGGACGGTGCGGGCGCTCGTCGACGGGCGCCCGGTGTACGCCGTGCCGCGGACGCTGCCCGGGTACGGCGACCTCGTGATCGGCGCGACGACCGCCGAGAACGGCTTCGACACCGACGTCACCGTCGGTGGGGTGCGCGACCTGCTGCGCGACGCGGAGCGGATCCTGCCCGGCATCGCCGAGTACGCCCTGACCGAGACCGCCGCCGGGCTGCGGCCTGGCAGCCGGGACAACCTGCCGCTGATCGGGCGCACCGGGCCCGACGGGCTGGTCGCGGCCACCGGGCACGGCCGCAACGGGATGCTGCTGGTACCGGTGACCGCGGCGGCCGTCGCGGCGCTGCTGCGCGGCGACGACGTACCGGGACCGGTCCGCGCGGCGGATCCGCGACGGTTCGCCCCGGCCGCCGCCGGGGCACGCGAGGAGGGGAACCACTGATGCGGATCGTGCTGAACGGCGAGCACCGCGACGTCGACGACGGCGCCGACCTCGCCCGGATCCTGGCCGAGGCCGGGCTGCCGGAGCGGGGGATCGCCGTCGCCGTGGACGGGGAGGTCGTGCCGCGCACGTCGTGGGCCGGGCACCGCCCCGCCGACGGCGCGCGGGTCGAGGTACTGACCGCGGTACAGGGAGGATGAGCATGGCAGTGCAGACCGACAAGCTCGCGTTCGGTGACCACCTGTTCGACTCGCGGCTGGTGATGGGCACCGGTGGTGCCGCGAACCTGGAGATCCTGGAGCGGGCGCTGGTCGCGTCCGGCACCGAGCTGACGACGGTGGCGCTGCGCCGTGTCGACGTCGCGGGCGGGACCGGGCTGCTGGACCTGCTGCGCCGCCTCGGGATCGCCGTGCTGCCCAACACTGCCGGCTGCCGGACCGCCGCCGAGGCGGTGCTCACGGCGCGGATGGCGCGCGAGGCGATGGAGACCGACCTGGTCAAGCTGGAGGTCGTCGCCGACGAGACGACGCTGCTGCCCGACCCGGTCGAGCTCCTCGACGCCGCCGAGCAGCTCGTCGACGACGGCTTCACCGTGCTGCCCTACACCAACGACGACCCGGTCCTCGCCCGTCGCCTGGAGCAGGTCGGGTGCGCCGCGGTCATGCCGCTCGGCTCGCCGATCGGGACCGGGCTGGGCATCCGCAACCCGCACAACATCGAGATGATCGTGGCCGCCGCGGGCGTGCCGGTCGTGCTCGACGCCGGGATCGGCACCGCCTCGGAGGCGGCGCTGGCGATGGAGCTGGGCTGCGACGCGGTCCTGCTCGCCACCGCCGTCACCCGTGCCGCCGACCCGGAGCGGATGGCCCGCGCGATGCGCCGCGGGGTGGAGGCGGGCTGGGACGCCCGGCACGCCGGTCGGATCCCGCGCCGCTACCGGGCACAGGCGAGCTCGCCCGACCGGGAGGACTGAGGACCGATGTCCGGGTGCGTTCCGCGGAACGCACCGGACCGGATCGGGAGGGCTCAGGCGGGGGCGACGCCATCGGCGTGCCGCCGGGCCAGGGCGCGGTAGAAGTCCGGGTTGGTCCGCACCCACCAGCGGGCCTGCTCGGTCAGCTCGCCGTGCTCCTTCGCCGCGGAGCCGAGCATCAGCCGGTCGGCGGCCAGCTCGGAGTTCGGCGCGACCGTCGACCCGGCGGCGACCATCGCGCCCTCGCCGATCCGGGCACCGTCCTGCACGGTGCTGCCGTTCCCGACGACCGCGCGCGCCCCGATCACGGCGCCGTGCACCACGCACAGGTGCCCGATCGTGGCGCCCTCGCCGATCTCGGTGACCGGGTCGTCGCCGCCGTGCAGCACCGACCCGTCCTGCACGTTGGCGCCGGCGCGCACGACGATCGGCCCCAGGTCGGCGCGGAGCACGGCATTGTACCAGATCGAGGCGCCCTCCTCGACGCGCACGTCCCCGACGAGCGTCGCGGTCGGAGCGACGAAGGCGTCCGGGTGCACGGTGGGGGAGAGGCCCTCCAGAGCGAACAGCGGCATGAGCGACAGCTTCGCACCCCGTTCCGCCCACCGGCCGCCACACCCGCGCGACCGCGACCGCCGCATCGCTCAGTCGTGCGGACGGGCGTGCAGACCCAGGTCCGACAGCTCCAGCGCGGCCAGCGCCGCGACGACCGCCGGGTCCCCCGACCGCCAGGCCGCCGCCGGGTCCGGCGCGACCCGGACCAGCCGTGACACCGGCACCCGGGACAGCGCCCGCACGGCCAGCAGGTCCGGCGCGGCGGTCCGCGCCGCGACGGCGGCACCGGCCCGCCGGGCGTAGCGCAGCCGCAGCGGCAGCCAGCCGAGCAGCACCGGCAGCAGCATCACCAGCGGGACGACGACCAGCGCCCCCGTCGCGAGGGTGCCGACGGCGTCGCCGAACTCCCGCCCCGCCGCGACGAGCTCGGTGCCCGCCCCCGCGGCCGGATCCAGCGCGCGGGCCAGGTCGGACCCGATGAACGGGATCGAACCGACCGCCCCGGCGACGCCGGTGAAGGTGTCGGAGACCCGTCCGCCCGCGGCGACCAGCGAGTCTCCGGGCCCACGCAGCGCGGACAACCCGTCGTGCACGGCCACGCCGGCGGTGACGGCGAGGACCGTCCACAGCAGCGCGACGACGTCGGCGACGACCTGGCGGGCGATCCGGTCGGGGCGTTCGGCGTACCAGCGCATCGGACCTGTCTACCGGGACCGGAAACCGGTCGTCCCCGCGGCCCGCCCGTGCTCTGCCGGCGGGTGGACCGTTCGCTCTCCCTCGACCGCGCCTCCTGGGACGACCGCGTCCCGCTGCACGCGCAGAGCCCCGACTACGGCGTGGACGCACTCGTCGCCGATCCCACGAGTGGAACCACGGCCTCGGTGAGATCGTCACCGCGCTCCTCGACCAGGGACCGACGCTGTCCGGTCTCACCGAGCACCGGGCCGTCCCCTGGGAGGCCCTGCCCGGCCGGATGGCCGAGGACGACGACGGCGAGTGGCACGTGACCGACGGCCTCCCCGATGTGCCACTGGGTGTCACCGTCCAGGCGACGCGCTGACCGGGCCGGTCACGAAGGCGCAGGCCCGGTCCGGGCGTGGATGCCGGGTGGGCGGGCCGACGTCGCGTTCCGCGGAACGCGGTCCGTCCTCCCGCCCACCGGTTCCGCGCCGGTCTCCGGCGGTCTCCCACCGGCCGGTGCGCTGTGGCCCGCGTCCTCTTCCGGCCGTGTGGGTGCTCGGTCGCCCGGCGGAGGACCTGCGGGGTTCAGGCCGCGGCGGCCGTCGTGCCGGGCGGGAGCAGGGCGTCGAGGATCGGCTCGGGGTCGAGCCGGTCGCCGTACCAGTCCGGGGTGAGGGTGCTGCGATCGATCCGCAGCCGGGCCCGCGTGTTCCGTTCGACGAGGGACTCGGCGCTGCCGTCCAGCGGTCTGCCCGTGGCCTCGACGGCAGTGCCGTCGGGCCGGTGGAACAGCCAGTCCTCGCCGGGTGGGCGCAGGACCAGGTAGCCGTGATCGTGCACCAGCCGGTGGTGGAACGAGCAGAGCAGGACCAGGTTGTCGACGTCCGTCGGCCCGCCCCGCAGCCAGTGCCGGACGTGGTGGGCGTGCAGGTGGCGTGTGTGGTGGCACCCCGGGAACCGGCAGCAACCGCCGCCGTCGGCGGTCAGGGCGGCGATCTGCGCCGGGCTCGCCAGGCGCCTGCTCCGGCCGAGGTACATCCGGTTCGCGGCGCGGTCGGTGAGCAGCACCCGGGCCCGGGCGTCGCAGGCCAGGCGCTCGGCGGTGCTCGCGGCGATCTCGGGGCCGCCGGCGAGGCGCGCGGTGCCGGTCCCCGCGTCGACGACGACCGTCACCCGCGCCGCACCCCGCTCGACCACCGCGGCTCCGGCCGCTCCCGGCCCGCGGACGACCAGGTCCAGCAGGGCGTCGGCCCGCCGGGCGGCCAGGGTGTCGACGACGGCGCCCGGTGTCTGTTCCTCCGTGCGGCGGGCCTGTTCGTGCGGATCGGGCCCGTCCCACCCCGACCGTCGCCCCTCACGTGCGGCCGGATCGTCGGTGTCCTCGTCGCCGGGCGGGGCGGTGTGGCCGGCGGGAGCCGGGCGTGCGGTGGCGACCCCGGCCTCGATCGCGGCGACCAGGAGGGCGCCGTCCTCGGGAGTGAGCCGGGCCCGTACGACCAGGGACCCGTCGACGTCGTGGTGCCAGCTCACCCCGCGCCGGGCGGCGACGTCGCGCGGCGGCGCGCAGCGGCGGCGGACCGCGCGGACGACGGTCTCGACATGGCTCGCGGTCCCGCCGAGCGCCAGGTCCAGGAGCACCTGCTCGGCGTCCGGCCCGGCTGCGACCAGCGGAGGATAGTCCGGCTCGGTGTCCCCGAGCGGCTCCGGAGCGGCGACGGCGACCGGCCGGCTCCCCGTGCCGTCCCACGGACCGGTGTCCCCGCGTCCGGCGGGTGACGTGGTGGCTCTGTCCGTCCTCCCGCCGTCCGACAGGTCGGATCCGGCGCCCGTTCCGGGGCCGTCGACGTCTCCGGCGCTGCGGTCCGTGCCCGTGTCGGACGCGTCTCCCGCTCCCCGGACGGTGTCGTCTGGCCCTCCCCGTGCTGCGCAGTCGACCGATGCCCCGCCGGAGTCGTCGTCGGGGTCGCGACCTGGGCGCCGGAGCGGCTCCGTGGCGGTGGCCGGCGGAGCAGCGGCGGCCATGCGGTCGAGGACCGCGTCGTCCGCGCCGACGAGGCGGGTGACGGCCCGGACCTTGGAGTAGGAGATCCGGCCGGCCGCGAACGCCTCGGTGATCCGGGGCAGCCGGGTCAGTGCGTGCGCGACCCGCAGGTGCTCGGTCGCGGTGCGCAGGCTCATCCCCGCCCGCCAGGTCAGCCAATGGGCGCAGGACCGGACGCCGACGCCGCACCAGCCGCCGCGGTCGTCGAACTCGGCGAGCAGGCGCAGGAACCGGCACTCGGCGGCGGCGATGTGGCCCGCGAGACCGAGGAGTTCGGACTCGAGATCCGGCAGGCTCAGTTCACCGGCGGGCGTGGTCGTGGGGGTGGAGGTCGGCACGGCGCTTTCTCCTTCGTCGAACGTGTGTTCGACAGGAGTGTGCCGGGTGGGCCCGACAGTTCCGGTCCACACCGACGGTGGGATCGGCGCGGACCGGGGCGATCGCGTTCCGCGGAACGCGATCCGGAATCAGCGACGACGCCCCCTCGCCTCGCACACACCCTCCCGCCGTGCCGCCGTGCCGCCGTGCCGCCGTGCCGCCGTGCCGGGCGGAGAGGCGTGGCCGGGGACATCGAGGTCAGAGGAGGCCGAGCTTGGTGGCCGCGTAGACCGCCTCGGCGCGACGCGACACCATCAGCTTGCGCATCAGGTTGCCGACGTGGAACTTGACCGTCGTCTCGGAGATGAACAGCTCGGCGCCGATCGCGCGGTTGGACAGCCCCCGGGCCAGCAGGCGGAGCACGTCCAGCTCACGGTCGGTCAGCCGTTCCCGGTCGGGCATCCCGCCGGACAGCGACCGCACCATCGCCGACGCGGACCGGGCGTCGAACGCGCTCTCTCCGCGGGACACCGCGCGGATGGCACGGACGAGCTCGGTGGTGTCGACGTCCTTCACCACGTAGCCGCGGGCGCCGGCCTGCACCGACTCGACGACGAGGCGGTCCTCGGCGAAGGTCGTCAGCACCAGCACCCCGATGCCGGGGTGGTCGGCGCACAGCTTGCGGCAGACCTCGAGACCGTCGGTCTGCGGGCCGGACGCCAGCTTGAGGTCGAGCAGCACCACCTGCGGCCGGCCGGTCGCGACGGCGGCGAACGCCTCCGGTGCGCTGCCCGCCTCGCCCACGATGCGCAGGTCGTCCTCGCGCTCCAGTACCGCGCGCAGCCCCTGGCGCATGATCGAGTGGTCGTCGACCAGCACGATCCGGATCGGCCGCGCCGCGACTCCCGCGGGACCGGGACCGGTGCGGGTCGCGGCGGTCCCACCGGACCCGTGCATCCCGCCGCCCGGCGCGTTCCCGCCGCCCTGCCCGGGGCCCGCCTGACCGGGGATGCCGTGACCACCGCTGTGACCACCGCCGTGGCCGGGGCCGCGCGCGCCGACACCGGCTCCGCCGCGGGCATCCGGTCCGCCGCCGCTGCGGGCGTCCGTGACGACGCGGCCCCGGGCGGTGCCGCCGGTGACGTACCCGGGACCGCCCGGGGCGGTCCGTGTGCCGCTGCTCATCCGAGCTCCTTCCCCGGCGCCCCGATCGGGACGTCCACCTGCACCTGCAGCCCACCGATCCGCGAGCGGCGGAACCGCAGGGTCCCGCCCATCTCGCGGGCGCGGGCGTCCATGTTCACGAGGCCGCGGTGCTCCCCGGAGGGGCCGCGGACCGACGCCGCACGCAGCGTGCGGCGGATCTGCTCGGGGGAGGCGCCGCCGTCGTCGGAGATCGACAGGCGGACGCGGCCGTCGGCGTAGGCCAGTCGCACCACCGCCCGTGAGGCCGACGCGTGCATCGCCGTGTTGAACAACGCCTCGCCGGCGATCCGGAACAGCGACTGCTCGTGCTCGTGCGGCAGCGGCACCGGGGCCCCGCCGATCGTCACCTCGACCCGCAGCTCGTCGGGCATGTGCACGGTGGACAGCTGCCGCAGCATCGAGGGCAGGTCCTTGTCGGCGTGGTCGTCGTCGTTGAGCGCGTAGATCGCCGACCGCAGCTGCTCGACGGCGCGCCGGGTCAGGTCCTTGGCCGTGTCGAGGTGCTGGAGCAGGACCGGCTCGGTGATCTCCGACCGGCACAGCTCGATGTGCATCCCGGCCGACAGGGCGTACTGGGTGACGCTGTCGTGCAGCTCGCGGGCGATGCGGTGCCGCTCGTTGTCGAGGACCTCCCGCTGGCGGGCCGCCCCGAGCGCCTGCTGGGTGAGCATCAGCTCGTCGTTGCGGACGCGCAGGTCCTCGGCCTGGGCCGCGGTGCGCGCGTGCAGCCGCTCGGCCCGCTCCAGCAGCGCGCAGTTCTGCAGCGCCGACGCCGTCTGACCGGCCAGGATGCGCAGCACCGAGTGGTCGGTGTCGTCGATGTGCCGTTCCGGCGGCGTCCACGCGACGAACCCGCCGACGGTGCGTCCGTCGAGCCGGATGGGGACGTGCAGGTGCCGGGGACGCGGGTCGTCCTCGTGGTGGTGATGATGGCCGTCACCGGCGTGCAGCCGCTCCACGTGCCGGCGCACGCGCTCGGGCACCGACCCCAGGTCGGCCCACTCGACCCCGTCCGGCCCGAGAACGATGTGCCGCGGCGCGGCGTCGGGCAGCTCGCCGTCGACGAGCCCGAGCACCACCCAGTCCGCCGACAGGTGGTCGGCGGCCGCGTCGGCGACCGCGCGGACCAGCGCCTCGGAACCCTCCATCGTGCGGACCAGCGCGGCCGAGATCCGGTCCAGCGCGAGGATGACCCGGCGCAGCCGCTCGGCCCCCTCACGGTACTCCGGGTAGAACGACGGCTTGCCCGTCCGCAGGCCGGTGAGCTGGTCGAGATCGGGGCGGGCCCGGCCCCCGGCGGCCGGCGACGAGGGCGGTGCGGGTGTGCGGCGGCGCGGGAAGCGGGCGGCGGCGGTCACCGCGAGGGCCTCCGTGCGGGCGTCACAGCGCTTCCCGGAACAGGTTCTCGATCTGCTCCACGCTCGCCGTGCGCGGGTTGGTGGTCAGGCAGGCGTCGCCGAGGGTGAGCCGGGACAGCCGCGGGACGTCGGCCTCGCGCACCCCGATCGCGGCGAGCCCGGTCGGGACGCCGACCTCGTCGGCCAGCTTGCGGACCTCGGTCGCGACCATGTCCACGGCCTCGTCGCCGGGCATCCCCGGCCGGGCGGGCAGCCCCATGGCCTGGGCGATCGGGACGAAGCGCGCCGCGTCGGCGTCGGAGGCCGAACCGTTGAACCGGATCACGTGTGGCAGCAGCACCCCGTTGATCAGGCCGTGCGGCAGATCGAGCATGCCGCCGACCTGGTGGCTCATGGCGTGGGTGGCGCCGAGGATCGCGTTCGTGAACGCCAGGCCCGCCTCGAGCGCGGCCTGCGCCATCGCGGTGCGGGGGCCGTCGTCGTGGCGGCGGATCATCGTGGTCGGCAGGTTGGCGTGGACGAGCGCGACCGCGTGCAGCGCGTGGGTGTCGGTCAGCGGGCCGTGGGCCAGCGACACGAACGCCTCGATGCCGTGGGTGAGCGCGTCCAGGCCGGTCGCGGCGTTGAGCCAGTCCGGCATGGTGACGAGCAGCCGCGGGTCGATCACCGAGACGTCCGGGACCAGGGCCCGGCCCATGATGGTGATCTTGGTCAGGCGAGCCGTGTCGGTGATGATGCAGAACTGGGAGACGTCGGCGCCGGTGCCCGAGGTCGACGGCACCATCACCAGCGGCGGGATCGGGTTGGCGATGCGGTCGATGCCCTCGTAGTCGAGGATCGTGCCGCCGTTGGCCGCGAGCAGGGCGACGCCCTTCGCGGCGTCGATCACCGAGCCGCCGCCGACGCCGATCACCACGTCGCAGCCGGAGCTCTCGTAGCGCTCGAACCCGCCCTGGATCTCGTGGTCCTTCGGATTCGGGGTGATCTCGTTCCACAGCTGCGGGCGCAGGCCCGCGGCGCGCAGGTGGCGCAGGAGTTCGGCGGGCCACCCGGCCTCGGTCACCCCCGGGTCGGTGACGACGAACGGCCGGCGCGCACCGAGCCGTAGTGCGGCGTGCGCGGTCTCCGGCAGCGAGTCCGGCCCGAAGACGATCTCCGGGGCGTGGAACTTGGACAGCCGCGGCCGCTCCCGCGGGCGGTGCGCCGCGCGGACGGTGTAGCCCTCGTCGGTGCCGGACGTGCCGGTCTCCCCGTCGAGCACGAGAACGGTCTCCCGTCGCACGGTCCCGCGCGGCCCGTGGTCAGGGGCGACGGAACCGGCGGAACCGGTGAGGACCACGTTGCCCTCCTCCTGCTGCTGCGCGTTGTCGACTCACCACTCGCCGACGGCGAGCGGATCTGTCACGAGCGTGAGGCCCACGGTACAGGGACACCCTGTCCCGCGACCCCCTCGATCGGCGGACGGCGCGCCGATCCGCAGGTCGGAGCCGGGTCGTCGACCGGCTCCGGCCTGGCCGAAAGCGGAGGAGGTCAGGACGCGTGGATGGGCCCCTCGCGTTCGGCCAACCGGATGCCCTCGCCGCCCCAGTGCTGGGCGATCATCTCCGCGGCGATCGACACCGCGGTCTCCTCCGGGGTACGGGCCCCCAGGTCCAGCCCGATCGGCGACGACATCTTCGCGATCTCGGTCTCGGTCACGCCCCGCTCGCGCAGACGCTCGAGGCGGTCGTCGTGGGTGCGCCGCGAGCCCATCGCCCCGATGTAGCCGACCTCGGGCAGCCGCAGCGCGACCTCCAGCAGCGGCACGTCGAACTTCGGGTCGTGGGTGAGCACGCACAGCGCGGTGCGCTGGTCGATCCGGCCCGCGTCGGCCTCGGCCTGCAGGTACCGGTGCGGCCACTCGACCACGACCTCGTTGGCACCCGGGAAGCGGCTCGCGGTCGCGAACACCGGACGGGCGTCGCAGACGGTCACCCGGAAACCGAGGAAGGTGCCCATCCGGGCCACCGCGGCGGCGAAGTCGATCGCCCCGAACACGATCATGCGGGGCGGCGGCGCGAACGACTCGACGAAGATCTGCAGACCCTCCCCGCGTCGCTCGCCGTGGACGCCGTAGGTCAGCGTCGCGTTGCGGCCGGAGTCGAGCAGACCGCGGACGTCGTCGCGCACGGCGTCGTCGATCCGGTCCGAGCCGGTGCCGCCCTCGGTCCGGTCCGGCCAGACGATCAGGCGCCTGCCGAGCAGTTCCGAGGGGCCCGCGACGACCGTGGCCACCGCGACCGGGTCCTCGTCGCGGATCGCCTCGGCGATCCGGCCGAGCTGTGCGTAGGTCTCCGGGGTCACCTTCTCCACGAAGATGTCGAGAATGCCGCCGCAGGTCAGGCCGACGGCGAACGCGTCGTCGTCGGAGACGCCGTAGCGCTGCAGCACCGGTCGTTCCTCGGACAGCACCTGCTGCCCGAGCTCGTAGACCGCGCCCTCGACGCAGCCGCCCGAGACCGAGCCGACGGCCTCGCCCGCCGGGCCGACGAGCATCGATGCCCCCGGCTGGCGCGGTGCGGACCGGAAGGTCCCGACCACCGTCGCGAGCGCGGCCGGCTCACCGTTCTTCCACCAGCCTTCGAGCTGGTCGATCACGTCACGCATTGCGCACCACCTCGAGCAGTTTCTCCAGCGTGTCCAGGCTGTGCCCGGCCAGCAGGTCGTCCAAGTGCGGAAGGGCCGCGACTATTCCCCCCTGGACCGGGGCGTAGCCGTCCTTGCCCGCGTGCGGGTTGACCCAGACCAGCCGGTGGGCCAGCCGGGACAGCTGCTCGGCCTGGGTGCCGAGCAGCTCGGTGCCGCCGCGCTCCCAGCCGTCGGAGAAGACGACCACGACCGCCCGCCGGGCCGCACCGCGGCGTCCCCAGCGGTCGACGAAGGCCTGCAGCACCTCGCCCAGCCGGGTGCCGCCCGACCAGTCCGGGATCGCCCTGCCCGCGGCGCGCAGCGCGTGCTCGGGGTCGCGCAGCCGCAGCTCACGGGTGATGCGGGTGAGCCGGGTGCCCAGGGTGAACGCCTCGACCGAGCGCGGCGAGCGACGGACGACGACGTGGGCGAAGCGCATCAGCGCGTCCGCGTAGGGCTCCATCGACCCCGAGACGTCGATCAACAGCACGACCTTGCGCGGCCGGCGCGAGGTGTCGCGCCGGGCCAGCCGGAAGATCTCGCCCTGGTTGCGCAGCGCCGCGCGCAACGTGCGCTGCGGGTCGGCCTCCCCGTGCCGGTTGCGCCTGCGGCGCCGCGACGCCCGGGTCGGCGGCTCCGGCTTCAGCAGGGTCATCAGCCGGCGCAGGTGCTCGCGCTCGGCGGGGGAGAGCTCCCCGAGGTCGCGGTTGCGCAGGATCTCCGCGCCGGTCGCGGCGGCCTTGATCTGCGGGCCGTCGGTGTCGTCGGAGTCGTCCTCTCCGCCCTCGCTGCCGGGCAGTAGCGCGGCCAGCTTCGGCGGTGCGGGCGGGCGGTCGTCGCGGTTGCTCGACGGGCGGTTGCTGGTCGGCTCGAACCAGGACGGGAACGCCAGGTCGTACCGGACGATGTCGTCGGGGTCGGCGCACAGCGTCAGCCGGCCGGCCCAGTACGCCTGGTCCCGGTCGGTGACCTCCAGGGTGTCGAGCGCCTGCAGGTAGGCGGTCACCCGGTCCTGGGTGACCGGGACCCCCGCCGCGCGCAGGACCTCGGTGAACCCGACGAATCCGGTCAACAGCTCGTCGGTGGTGCCGGTGGGCTCCGCCGCGGGCGGCCGTGGCGGGGCCGCCGGGGACGGGCTCGGGGGGACGGTCATCGCGGCCGGGTCAGGACGCCAGCAGGGTGTCGAGCTGCTTGTGGACCCGGTCGGCGTCCTCCCGGTACTTGAGGACGGCGCCGAGGGTGCGCGCCGCCGACTCCGGATCCAGGTGCCGGGCACCGATCAGCTGCAACGCCCGGGCCCAGTCCAGGGTCTCCGCGACACCCGGGGGCTTGATCAGGTCGGCGTGGCGCAGCTTCTGCACGGCCCGCGCGACCGACGCGGCGAGGCGCTCGGGCACCTCGGGCAGCCTGCTGTGCAGGATCTCGATCTCGCGCTCGATGTTCGGGTGCTCCAGCCAGAGATAGAGGCAGCGCCGCTTGAGCGCGTCGTGCACCTCGCGCGTCCGGTTCGAGGTGAGGACGACGACCGGTGGCGTCGTGGCGCGCACCTCCCCGAGCTCGGGGATGGTCACCGCGTGCTCGGTGAGGACCTCCAGCAGGAAGGCCTCGAACTCGTCGTCGGCGCGGTCGATCTCGTCGATGAGCAGCACCGACGGGCTGGTGCGCAGCGCCTGCAGGATCGGGCGGGACAGCAGGAAGCGCTCGTCGTAGAGGCCGGCCTCGACGGTGTCCGGATCGAACCCGTCGCGCCCGCTCGCGGCCTCCAGGGTGCGCAGGTGCAGCAGCTGGCGGGGGAAGTCCCAGTCGTACAGGGCCTGACCGGCGTCGATTCCGTCGTGACACTGCAGGCGGATGAGCGGTGCGTCCAGCGTGGCGGCCAGTGCCTGGGCCAGCGCGGTCTTGCCGGTCCCCGGCTCGCCCTCGCAGAAGAGCGGACGGTTCATGCGCAGGGCGAGGAAGGCCGCCGTCGCGAGACCGTCGTCGGCGAGGTAGCCGGTCGCGCGCAGCGCGTCGGCGAGCTCGGCCGGGCTCCCGGGGCCGGGTGCAGGTTCGTTCACCGAACCAGCATGCAGGACGAGCGGTGAACGCGGCCACAGCAGGAGGGTCCCTCCTCCCCGCGCGGGCGGGTCCGGGACCTCCCCGTGACGACGAACGAGGCCCCCGGAAGGTTCGAGTTGCTTCCGGATCAGAAATGTTCACGACCACGTGATAGGTCCGTGATGTGACGTCGTTGACCAGTGCGTTTAGGGAGAATCTGATAATTACATCGTTGTCACAGTGATTCCGCTCACGGGCCCCTTCATTGACGAATTCTTTCCGCGCATTCACCTTTCTCGTCGGCCGGTCCACCGGAGCGGCCGCCTGAACGAGTCACACATCCGGACCCGCCGCGCCGAACCACCCCCGTCCCGCGGCTGTCCGGTCCGTCGAGGAAACGGAACGGGACGGGGACGAGAGAGACCACCTCCGCGGGCGTCATGGACGTCGCTCCCCGGTCCCGATCGACGCACCCGCGACGACACGGTGGGCACACCTGTGCCCTGGGGACCTCCTGCGCGGAGTGTGCGTGTCCTCGGGACGGCGCGGTGGGAGCGGAACAATGACCAAGGGACCCAAGGGCCGAAGTCTCCTGCGCATGGCTGCGGCGGGTGTCGTCGCGGTCGGCGCGACGGCTGCGATCGCCGGTACCGCCAACGCCGCCCCGGACAGCGTCTGGGACCAGCTCGCCGAGTGCGAGAGCGGCGGGAACTGGTCGATCAACACGGGTAACGGGTACCACGGTGGGCTGCAGTTCTCGCCGTCCACCTGGTCCGCCTACGGCGGCCAGGGCTCGGCGTACAACGCGAGCCGCGCCGAGCAGATCGCCGTCGCCGAGAAGGTGCTGGCCGCTCAGGGCTGGGGCGCCTGGCCGTCCTGCTCGAAGAAGCTGGGCATCACCGGTCACTCGGCCGACACCAGCAAGCGTGTGAAGGCGTCGGCCCCGGCCGCCTCGGCGCCGAAGAAGAAGGCGGCCGCCCCGGCCGCCGGCGGTTACACGGTGAAGTCGGGCGACACCCTCGGGAAGATCGCCGCCGCGAACGGCACCTCCGTCGCCGCGCTGGCCGCCGCGAACGGCATCGGCAACGTGAACGTGATCAGCGTCGGCCAGGTCCTGAACCTCGGCTGATCCCGACGACCGTCCCCGGACCGCCATCCGGGACGGACGACACGGGGTGCGCGGTGTCCCCAGCACCCGCCCCGGCGGACGACGGCCCGGGTCCTCCTCCCCCCTCGCGGGGAGGCGGACCCGGGCCGTTCCGTCGTTCCGGGGGTGCGCGGCCGGGCTCAGGTCGAGTTGACCCACTCGTCGGAGCCGTCGGCGAACCGCTGGTGCTTCCAGACCGGCAGCAGCCGCTTCACCTCGTCGACGAGCTCGGCGCAGGCGGTGAACGCCTCACGGCGGTGCTCGGCGGCGACGGCGCAGGCGAGGGCGACCTCGCCGATGTCGAGCGGGCCGACCCGGTGGCTGACCGCGAGCGCCCGGACGCCGGGGGAGCGTGCGGCCACCTGCTCGGCGACCTCGGTGACGATCCGGGCGGCCGTCGGGTGCGCGCTGTACTCCAGCCCGTGCACCGACTTCCCGCCGTCGTGGTCGCGCACGACGCCGGCGAAGGTGACGACCGCGCCGGCCGCGGCGTGCTCGACCAGGCGGGCGTGCTCGTCGACGTCGAGCGGCTCCTCGCCGACGGCCGCACGCAGGACCGTCGCGGTCCGCGTGGTCGCGGGATCGGTCATCGGTGGTCTCCTCCGTGCAGCTGGTCGACCGCGTGGTCGAGGACCCCGGCGAGCACGCCGAGGCCGTCCTTCACTCCGCCCGGGGAGCCGGGCAGGTTGACGATCAGGGTGCGGCCCGCGACCCCGGCCAGGCCGCGGGAGAGCACTGCGGTGGGCACCTTCTCCTCCCCGGCGCGGCGGATCGCGTCCGCCAGGCCCGGGATCTCGTGGTCGAGCACGGCCCGGGTGACCTCGGGGGTGGCGTCGGTGGGGGAGATGCCGGTGCCCCCGGTGGTGACGACGACCGCGACCCCGTCGGCGACGGCCGTCCGCAGTGCCTGCCCGACCGGCTCGCCGTCCGGCACGACGACCGGGTCCGGGGTGTCGTAGCCGCGCTCGCGCAGCCAGGCGACGATCGGCGGCCCGCCGCGGTCGGTGTAGACGCCCGCCGCGGCCCGGTTGGACGCGGTGACGACCCGGGCGGTGCGCGCGGCGGTCATGCCCCGCGCTCCCACAGCCCGGTCTTGCCGCCCTCCTTGCGCTCGACGCGCACGGCGTCGAGCACGGCGGCCGGGTCCACGGCCTTGATCATGTCGTGCAGGGTGAGCCCGGCGACGGCGACCGCGGTCAGCGCCTCCATCTCCACCCCGGTGCGGTCGGTGGTGCGGACCTCGGCGCGGATGGCGACCCGGCCGGCGTCGCCGTCGGTGGCCGGGGTCAGGTCCAGCGTCACCCCGCTGATCGCGATCGGGTGGCAGAGCGGGACGAGGTCCGGGGTGCGCTTGGCGCCCATGATCCCGGCGATGCGGGCGGTGGCGAGCGCGTCGCCCTTGGGGAGGCCGTCGGTCTCCAGCAGGTGCACGACCTCGGCCGTGGTGTGCACGGTCCCGGTCGCGACGGCGGCGCGGCGGCCGGGCGGCTTGTCGGAGACGTCGACCATCCGGGCCGCCCCGGCGTCGTCGACGTGGCTGAGCGCGGGGCCGGGCCGGTTGTGCTCGGTGGTCACGACCCCGACAGTACGGGGGGCGCCGGTAGGGCGGCCCCCGCCACTCCGTGTGCACGGGCCGGGGCCCCCGGATGGCCCAGTCGCTGTGATCTGTATCACGTTTGTGGAACCGATCGCACTGTTTGCACGAACGTTTCTCGTTCGTGATCGGGGCTCGTCACCTGCGCAAACGCATTGCCCGAACATCATGTGTCCGGTACGTCCGACGCCACGCCGTGTCGCCGTCGACTTTCGCGTCGTCCTGACGTGACCTACCTTCGATCCCGGCTCGGCCGACTCCCCCATGCGGCCGGGCTCCGGTGCCGCAACGCTCCCTGTCCGGCGGTCCACCGGCCCCCGAGGTATCGGTGTGGGACAGGGCCGATCGACAGACGGATCGGTGGCCGCTCCCCCGGCCGCCGGAACGGGCACCCATTCCCCGGGTGCGGTTCGGGACGCGTCACGCGGGAGAGCCAGCCATGCCTCGTTACCGTGGGAAACACCGCAAACCGAGCACCGCCGGCCGCACGATCGCCCGGACCGCCGTCGCCGGTGCCGTCCTCGGCGCCCCGATGCTGGCGGTCGTGGGCACCGCGAACGCCGCCACCGACTCCACCTGGGACTCCCTCGCACACTGCGAGAGCACCGGGAACTGGGCCGCGAACACCGGCAACGGGTACTACGGCGGCCTGCAGTTCAGCCCGAGCACCTGGAAGGCCTATGGCGGCGGCGAGTACGCCACGTCGGCGCACCAGGCCACCCGGGCCCAGCAGATCGCCGTCGCCGAGAAGGTCCTGGCCGCCCAGGGCTGGAACGCCTGGCCGTCGTGCTCGTCCAAGACCGGCGCGTCCGGGTCCGCCACGCCGCGGACCCTGGAGACCGACTCCGGCACCCGGGCCCCGGAGCGTGTGAAGGCCAGCGCCCCCGCGGCGTCGTCCGGCGGCACCTACACGGTGAAGTCCGGCGACACGCTGGGACAGATCGCGGCCGCGCACGGCATCGCGAACTGGAAGGACCTGCTGTCCAAGAACCCGGGCCTCGGTGCCGGGCACCTGATCACCCCCGGCCAGGTCATCAACACCTGATCCCGGCACGACGACGCCCCGGTCCCTCCGCGAGGGACCGGGGCGCACGTGTGTCGGGGCCGGTGCGGTGGTTCAGGTACCGGCGAGGCGGCGCAGCTGCCCGGGGGTGTCGACGTCGTCCGGGACGGCGACGTCGCCGCACTCGACCAGCTCCACGTCGGAGCGGCCCGCCAGGTAGTCACGGGCGCCGGAGTCCCCGGAGGACAGCGCGACGACCCCGGACCAGTGGTCCCGGCCGAGCAGGACCGGGTGCCCGGGGACGCCGTCGAACGCGGCGCGCCGCAGCGACGACGGCCCGGCGCCGTCGACGACCCGGCGGATCGCCTCCGGCCCGATGCCCGGCAGGTCGACCAGGTGCACCAGCGCCGCGCCGGTGCCGGGCAGGTGGGTCAGCGACCCGAGCCCGCGCCGCAGCGACGCGCCCATGCCCTCGTCCCAGTCCTCGGCGACCACGACACCGACGTCACTGCCGTCGGTGCCGAGGCCGGCGCCGCGCAGCACGTCGGTGACGTCGTCGGCGCGGGCGCCGAGCACGACGGTGACCGGGCCGCACCCACCCGCCTGCAGCGCCTTCACCGCCCGCACCGCGAGCGGCTCACCGTGCAGTCGGACCAGCGCCTTCGGGGTGCCCATGCGGCGCCCGGCGCCGCCCGCGAGCAACAGGCCGGCGACCACGGTCAGCGGTTGATCTCGGTGACCGGGTGCTCGTAGGGCACGCTGGCGACCGGGAACTCGATGTCGCCGAACGGCGACATGTTTCCCTGGACGCTGCCCAGGAGCTCGGTGACCGGGTGGTCGCCCTCGTCGGAGTGCGGCCACTCCGGGTGGATCCGGTCCTGCTTCGCGGGCTTGGCGGCCATCGCGTCCTCCAGCGTCGTCGTCCGGTCCCGGGCGGGACCGCGGCAGTCTCCTGTGCCCAGTATCGCGGACGCGGGCGCGGCTGTCCGCCCCGGTGCGCCCGCGATCGTCCGACTACCCTGGCGATGATGCAGACGTCCCTGGTCGAGTGGTTGCGCGGGCAGGACGACGGGTTCCTCGCCGCGCTGCTGCGCGCGCGTCCGGACCTCGCCGTCCCGCCCCCCGGCGACCTCACCGTGCTCGCGACCCGCGCCTCGATCCGGGCGTCGGTGCAGCGCGCCTGCGAGGACCTGGGCACCGTCGCGCTGACCGTGCTGGACGCGCTGGTGCTGGCGTCGGCCTGGCGGACCCCGGCCGACGCGACGACGCCCGGCGCGGGCCTGCGCGGCTGGCTCGGCGCCGACGTCGACGCGGCCACCGTCGCCGAGGGACTCGCCGCGCTGCGCGACCGCGCGCTGGCCTGGGGCCCGGACGACGCGGTGTCGCTGGTCCCTGCGGCCGCCGACGTCGTCGGGCCGTGGCCCGCCGGGCTCGGCGCCCCCGCCACCGGTGCGGCGGCGGGACCCGAGCTCGACACGCTGCTCGCCGGGGTGGGCGACGACGAGCGCAAGGTCCTCGAGGTGCTCGCCCAGGGCCCGCCGGTCGGCCGCTCCCGCAACGCGAACGGCTCGACCGGGCCGGTCGGGTCACTCGTCGAGAAGGGACTGCTCACGCGCCGCGACGCCGACACCGTCGAGCTGCCCCGCCAGGTCGCGCTCGCCCTGCGCGGCGACCGTCCGATGGGGTCGCTGGACCTGTCCCGGCCGGACGTCCCGCTGCGCGTGCGGGAGACCCCGCTGGTCGACGGCACCGGCGCGGGGGCCGCGCTGGAGTTCCTGCGTCGCACCGACCTGCTGCTGGAGTGGCTGGCGCGGGAGTCGGTGCCGGTGCTGCGCTCGGGCGGGTTCGGCGTGCGCGAGCTCAAGCGTGCGGCGAAGGCGGCCGACACCGACGAGCCGACCGCCGCGCTGGTCCTGGAGATCCTGCACGCCGCGGACCTGGTCGGAGCGACCGAGTCGGTGGCACCCGAGTGGCTGCCGACCACCACGTGGGACGTCTGGGGGACCGGCCCGGAGGAGTCCCGCTGGGCGGTGCTGGCCCAGGCCTGGCTGGAGCTGCCGCGCCTGCCCGGGCTGGTGGGGCGCCGCGACGAGACCGGCAAGCCGATCACCGCCCTGTCCGACGGGCCGCGCCGTCCCCCGGCCGCCCGGGACCGCCGTCGGGTCCTGGACGCGCTCGCCGACCTCTCGCCCGGCACCTCGGTGGGGTCGCCGGAGGACCTGGCGCGGCTGCTGGCCTGGCACGCCCCGCGCCGCGGCGGACGGCTGCGCGACGAGACGGTCGGCTGGACCGTCGCCGAGGCCACCGCGATCGGCGTGGTCGCCCTCGACGCGCTCACCACGGCCGGGCGGGTGCTGCTCGACCCGGCCCTGCGCCCGGACCCGGCGCACCCCACCCGGCACCCCACCGAGCTGGCCGCGACGCTGCACGCGGCGCTGCCCACCCCGGTGGAGGAGATCCTGCTCCAGGCCGACCTGACCGCCGTCGCACC
Source organism: Pseudonocardia sp. UM4_GMWB1 (assembly GCF_017312155.1). NCBI lineage: Bacteria > Bacillati > Actinomycetota > Actinomycetes > Pseudonocardiales > Pseudonocardiaceae > Pseudonocardia > Pseudonocardia sp. UM4_GMWB1. Next base: position 1,005,903 of record NZ_QJPN01000001.1, read on the forward strand.
CGGGCGGCTGTCGGCGGACCTCGCGCACGAGCTCGCGATCCTGGCCGAGGTCGAGTCCGCGGGCGGCGCCACGGTGTACCGCTTCACCGAGCGCAGCCTGCGCCGGGCGCTGGACACCGGCCGCACCGCCGACGACGTCCGCGAGATCCTCGAGGCCCGTTCCCGCACCCCGGTCCCGCAGACCCTGACCTATCTCGTGGACGACGTCGCCCGCCGGCACGGCAGGCTGCGCGGCGGCGCGGTCAGCTGCTTCCTGCGCTCCGACGACGAGGTGCTCCTGTCCGAGGTGCTCGCGCACTCCGCGGCCGAGGAGCTGGGGCTGCGCCGGATCGCCCCGACCGTCGTGGTCAGCTCGCTGCCGCTGGCCGAGGTGCTCGACGGGCTGCGGGCGGCCGGCTTCAGCCCGGCCGCGGAGGACGCGGTCGGCGCCGTCGTCGACCTCGGGCCGAAGGGGCGGCGCACCGAGCCGCGGCTGCGTCGCGGCACCCGGGACGCCGGCCGGGTCGTCGACCGGTCCCCGACGGACCGGGCCGAGGAACTCGTCGAGCGGCTGCGGGCGGGGGACCGCCTGGCCGGGGTACGCGACAGTGTCGCCGGGCGGCGTGAACTCACCGGCGCGACCGGGAACCTGGCCTCGCTGCAGGAGGCGGTGCGCGAGGGCCGGACCGTGTGGATCGGCTACGTCGACGCGCACGGCGTCGCCGGGGACCGGGTGCTCGCGCCGGTCTCGGTCGGCGGCGGGTACGTGGAGGGCCGTGACGCGCTCGACGGCGAGCTGCGCCGCATCCAGCTGCACCGGATCACCTCGATCGCCCCGGTGGACGCCGGATCGGAGCAGCCGGCCGGACGCGACTAGCCCCGGACGCGGTACCGCGGCGGCGCCGGCACACGATGTGCCGGCGCCGCCGCGGTGTCCGGGTCGGTCGGGTACGGGTCAGCGCGCGCCGGCGGCCATCCGCTGGTGCATCGCGTGCTGCACCAGCGCGATCAGGGTCTCCTTGGTCGACTGCCGGTGCCGGGCGTCGCACACGACCATCGGGACGGCCGGGTCGATCGACATCGCCTCGCGCACGTCATCGAGGGTGTGCTGCAGCTGCCCGTCGAAGGCGTTGACCCCGACGACGTAGGGCAGGCCACGGTCCTCGAAGAAGTCGATCGCGGCGAAGGAGTCGGCCAGGCGCCGGGTGTCGACGAGGACGACGGCGCCGATCGCGCCGCGGACCAGGTCGTCCCACATGAACCAGAACCGCTGCTGGCCCGGCGTTCCGAACAGGTAGAGCACCAGGTCGGTGTCCAGCGAGACGCGACCGAAGTCCATCGCGACGGTCGTGGACCGCTTGTTGGGGGTGGCGGAGAGGTCGTCGTGCGACGCGCTCGCCTCGGTCATCACCGCCTCGGTGGTCAGCGGCATGATCTCCGAGACCGATCCGACGAAGGTGGTCTTCCCGACGCCGAACCCACCGGCCACCACGATCTTGGCCGACATCGTCGCGGCACGGGCCATCCCGGCCGCGGGCTGGGGCGGCTGTGGCCTAGAGCCGACGGAGTCCACTCAACACCCTTTCCATCAGCGCGAGGTCCGGCGCGTTGCCGGGGGTGCTCGCGGTCTGGTGAACGGTCACCGTGCCGTTCGAGGCCATGTCCCCGAGCAGCACCCGGGCCACGCCCAGGGGGAGCGACAGCAGCGCCGCGACCTCGGCCACCGAGCGGGTCTGCTCGAGCAGCAGGTCGGCGACGGAGCGGTGCTCCATCGGCAGCCGTTCCAGCTGGCTGCGGGCTCGGTTGCTGACCGAGACCAGGGTCTCGACGGCCAGCTCGTAGCCCGACTTGGTCCGTCCCCGCGTCCAGGCGTAGGGCCGGACGAAGGCGGCGCCACCCGCGGACGGGGGCACCGGCGGCGGCGCTGCCACTGGGTCGTGCGCGGGGCCGGGCCCCGTGTTCTGTGCCGGGTACGGCGACGGCCGGTCCGGCCGGTCACCGGTCCGCTGGGCCTCCAGCTCGTCCGGGGTGGGCGGCAGCCCGTAGGCCGCCGATCCGCCGAGGGGGCCGGTCACCTCGGCCGGGTTCGGCGATGGGACCGGGCGCCCGGGGGCCGCGACCTCCGGCTCGACGTCGTCCTCCGGACGGTTGCGCCCCCATCGGCGCTTCTTCGGCTTGCGCTTGGAGTCCAGGCTGAACCCGTTCATGACGTCGGCGAACGTCGGCTCGGGGCCGTGTCCGCCCGGGTCCTGGGTCATCGGATCTCACCCGCTCTGGTCGATCCTGGGATGGGGTGCATGACGGTAACGCGTCCTGAGGGTCCGGAGTCGCGGCCTCAGGGCCCGAACGAACCCTGCAGCTCGGCGCGCAGCTCCGGGGTGAGCAGCTGGCCGACCCGGTCGACCAGCAGCGTCATCTCGTAGCCGACGAGGCCGATGTCGCAGCTCGGCGAGGCGAGCACGGCCAGGCAGGAGCCGTCGCTGATCGACATGAGCAGCACGATCCCGCGGTCCATCTCGACGACGGTCTGCACGACGCCACCGGCGTCGAAGCAGCGCGCGGCGCCCTGGGTCAGGCTGACCAGACCGGATGCGACGGCGGCGAGCTGGTCGGCCCGGTCGCGCGGCAGCCGGTCGGATGCGGTCAGCAGCAGCCCGTCGGTCGACACCACGATGGCGTGCGCGACACCCGGGACGCGCTCCGCGAAGTTGGTGACCAGCCAGCCGAAACGGCTCTGGCTCGGCTGTGCCTGCGGTGCCCTCACTGGTTCTCCTCGGGGTCGGACGAGTTCGGTCGGTCCGCGGCGGGCTCGGGGGTGCCGGTCGCGGTGGTGTCCTGCGGGGCACGGGTGCCCTGCCGGTCGTGCTGGTCCTGCGGGTCGTGCTGCTCGGAGTCGCCGTCGACCGTGTCCGTCGTGCCGGCCAGTGCGTTGCGGCGGACACCGGAGGCGCTCTCCCGGCCCTGACGCACGCCCTGCTGGTAGCTGGCGAGACGGCCACGGACGCTCTCGGCGTCCCTCGGCTCCGCCGGAGCGGGGCTGAGCACGGTCGATCCTGCCGCACTGCCCGGGAGCAGTCGCGCCCGCGGGCGTCGCTTGGGCAGTCCGGCGGTCGTCAGGTCGTCACCGGCGGTCTCCGACTCGTCGCCGTCGGTGGCCTCGCGGGCCTGACGCCAGACGTCGTCGGCGGGGGAGGCGAAGCCCGACGGGGGCGCCGGGGCGTCGGCCGCGGGTGCCGCGGCACCCGCCGGGGCGCCGTCGTTCGGGCCGGCGCCGTCCTGCCAGCGGACCGGCACCGAGCGGTTCGAGCGGAACCAGGCCGAGGCGATGTCGTCGAAGATCGGGGTGGTCTGACCCATGTCGAACCCGGTCTGGGCCCGGGCCGACTCGACCGCCCCGGGGCGCCGGAGCTGACCCCGGTCGCCCTCGACGGGCACCTTCGGTGCGAACAGCGCGTCCTGCGAGGAACCGGCGGCGTTCGCGGCCAGGCCCGCCGGGCCCGCGGCCCGGCCACCCTCCCGCTTCGGCAGCGGTGCGGGCGCCTGCCGGCCCGGCGCCTGCTGCACCGGACGCTCCTGCGGAGCCTCCGGGTGCGGCGCCTGCTGGACCGGCTGCGCCTGCTGGGGGGCGGGCTGCTGCGGTCCGCGGGCCAGTGCCGGGGGCGGGCCCTGGCGGCCGGGCCCACGGGTGGGCAGCGCCGGTCCGGCGCCGCGGGCCGGCATGACCGGGCGTCGCGACGGGGAGGGACGGGACCCGTTGGTGCGGGCCGGGAGCGGCCCGCCCATCGGTGTACGGCCGGACGGGCGGATCGTCGGGAGTGCCGCGGTCTCGGGTTCGGTACCGGCGGAGCCGCCGTCCCCGGATCCGGTTTCCCCGGAGCCGTTGTCCGCGGCTGCGCCGTCCACGGACGCGGTGTCCGCGGGACGGTCGCCGTCGGCGCCGGTCCCGGGGGCGTCCGTGGACGCGGCCGTGCCGGTGGTGTCGTCCTCGGCGGGGTCGGTCGCGGTGCTGCCCGCACCGGTGGCGTCGACCCCGGTGGCGTCGACGTCGGTGTCGTCGGACGGGGTGTGGCCGGACGGGGCGCTCACGTCGGTGCCGGCCGCGTCCGCGGCTCCGGTCCCGTCGTGGGCGTGACCGTCGGTCCTGCGGGCGTCGGTGCGGTCGCCCGGGGCCGGAGGGAACGGCGCGATGCCGTTCGTCCGGGCCGCGAGCGGTGTCTCCTCCGGGGCGGTCCCATCGGTGTCCCGGTCGGTGTCCCCGTCGGTGGCCCGGGAGTCCACGGAGCCGTCGGTGTCCGGGTCGGTCCCGTCCGGACCGTCCTCGGTGACGGCGTCGGCGTCGGTCTTCCCGGAGCCCTCGTCGCCGGCCGGGGTCCGCCGGTGGTCCTCGGGGCCGTCACCGATCGCCCGGTCCAGGACGACGGTGTCGTCCATGTCGCGGTCGGCGCGGGCCCGGGCCGCGGCGGCCGCCGCAGCGGCACCCGCCAGCCCGAGCGCGGCCGCGGCCGACGGGGCTGCGGTGCCGCCGGAGCGGTCCGCGTCACCGTCGGTGTCGGTGTGGTCGGTTCCCTCGGCGGGGACCGCGGCCTCGGTCTCCTCGGTGTCCGTGAGGGATCCGGCGCCGGTGCCCGTGTCGTCGGACGGGCGGTCACCGTCGCCGGACGGGGCCGGGCCGGTGCCCCGGAACGCCTCGGCGCCGTGCGGGGCGTCGCCGTCGGCGGGGCCGGAGCCGGCCTCGTCGGCCGGGGTGAAGACGTCGGCCGGGGTCCGCCCGTCGCGTGCGCCGTCCTGCGACGGCGCGAAGGCCGACAGACCCTGCGGAGCGGACCCGTTCAGGGTCGGGGCCGACCCGTCGGCGGTCTGCTCGCCGGCGTCGCCGGGGGCCGCGTTCTTCGTCAGCGACGACCCCGGACGGCGCGTCGGCAGGCTCGAGGCCGAGCCGTTGCGCGCGGTCGTGGACGAGGGCGTGCCGGCCTCGAAGGTCGGGGTCATCGGGCCGTCGGAGCCCGCGACCATCGACGGCAGCGACCCACCGCGACCGTTCCCGTTCACCGCGACCTGGGAGTCCGGCCGGGGTCCGTCGGGCGCTCCGCCGCCGGTCAGCGCCGGGGCCGGCTGCGGGGCCTGCTGCCCGCCACCCTGGGGCGGCACGCCGCCCCAGCTGCCCGGGTCGCCGTCGCTGCGCTGTTCGGGCAGCTGCGCGGAGGGCACCAGCTGCGGCGGGACGGTCACCGAGGCGCTCAGCCCACCCGAGCCGCCGCCGACGGCCGCCGAGGCGAGCCGGACGCCGACGCGGTGCCGTGCGGCCAGCCGGCCGACCACGAACAGGCCCATCCGCCGGGAGGCCGACACGTCGACCTCGGCCGGGCCGGACAGACGCTGGTTGGCGTCGACCAGCTCGGAGTCGGTCATGCCGACACCGCGGTCGGAGATCTCGACCAGCAGCGACTCGTCGGCTGTGCGGGTCGTCGACATGACGACCTGCGAGTCCGGCGGCGAGAAGTTCGTCGCGTTGTCCAGCAGCTCGGCGAGCAGGTGGACGAGGTCGTTCGCGGCGCGACCGGCGATCGTCGCGTTCGGCGGGGTCTGCACGACGACCCGCTGGTACTGCTCGACCTCCGACACCGCGGCCCGCAGGACGTCGACGACCTGCACCGGCGCAACGTTCCGCTTCGCCAGGTCGGTGCCCGCGAGGACCAGCAGGTTCTCGCTGTTGCGGCGCATACGTGTCGCGAGGTGGTCCAGCTGGAACAGGTTCGACAGCTGGTCCGGGTCCTGCTCGTTGCTCTCCAGCTGTTCGATCAGCTGCAGCTGGCGCTCGACGAGCGCCTGCGAACGGCGGGAGAGGTTGACGAACATCGAGTTGACGTTCTGCTGCAGCGCGGCCTGGTCGGCGGCGAGGCGGATCGCCTGGCCGTGCACGGCGTCGAACGCCCGCGCCACCTGGCCGATCTCGTCGCGGCTGTCCAGCGGGACCGGCTCGACGAGCGCGTTCGGTGCCTGCCCGGAGCGCATGCTCTGCACCGCCGCGGGCAGCTTCTGCTCCGCGACCTCGAGCGCCGAGCTGCGCAGCAGACGCAGCGAACGGACCATCTGACGGCCCAGCAGCAGGATGATGCCCGCGGTCAGCAGGATCGTGAGCATCAGCAGCACGGAGTTGAGGCCCGCGGTGTTGCCCGCCTGCTCGGCGGCCGCGGCCCGGCCGTCGACGAACGCCTGCTCGGCGGCGGCGGTGGACTGGTCCACCGCGGTGACGGACCGGTCGACGGCGGCGTCCCACGCGTTCGGGTCGACCGGCGGCGCGACCCCCGGCGGGACCGAGAGTGCCTGGTCGCGCAGCGCGTTGCGCTCGCCGTTCGCCTGGCCCGCGCCGAAGTTCCCGAAGGACTCGGCCTGCTCCGGGGTCAGCGACGACTGGAAGTCACCGGCCGCGGCCTGGAACGAGGCCTCGGCCCCGGTGACCTGCGCGCGCTGCTGCTCCTCCAGCGTCCCCGCGGCGAGCGCGCCACCGATCACGGTGCGCTCGAGCTGCAGGGCCTCGCGGGCGCTCGACCCGGCGGCGATCGCCGTGGTCAGACCGGCCGTGTCGGCGGTCTGCAGCCGCCCCACCAGCGCCCGGTCCAGCCCCAGCGTGCGCTGGACGACCGCGGTGTAGCGGCCGGTGAGGTCGGCGGCCGCGGTCGGCCCCTCGGCGACCTGCGACCGGATGACCGGCAGCTGACCCAGCGTGGTGTCCGCCTGCCGGCGGGCCGTGGCCAGGTCGGGGGCCTGCTGCTCGGCGGCGTCGAGCCCCGCCGTGGAGGCCTGCAGCGCCTGGTCGGTCGTGGCCTGCGCCCGGTCGACGGCGGCCCGGTCACCGAGCCGGTTCCCCGCCACGAAGCGGACCGCGGCGTCGCGCTCGGTCTGCAGTGCGCCGGTCAGCGTCTCGATCTGGCGGTGCACGTCGACCAGGCCGCTGCCGCGGCCGAGCTCCTCGGCCACGTTGGCCTGGTCGACGACGCGGACGGCGCCGATGGACAGGGCGAGGACCGTGGGCACCAGACCGACGACCGCCAGCTTGGCGACCAGGCTCCAGTTCCGCGGGTCGAGTCGCTCCGACCACGTGCTCGGGCGTTCCGTGCTGGTCACGGTGGTCACGGCGAGATCTCCCTGTCGGTCTCCGGTCCGGGGACGGGCGGCGCGGCGGGCACGAGGTCGGGGAGCATCAGCTGGTCCGGTGCGCCTTTCGGGGTCACGACGGGAACCGCTCGACCACACCACGACCGACACGGGGCGGCGGTTGCCGCGTCCCGGGGGAGTCGGACGGATATGATCGTGCCGGGTCCCGTCTGTGCGTGACGGACGGCTGCCGAGTCTAGCCCCCGGAACCCTCGTCTCCCGAGTGGCGTAGGGCCGGTTGCCTCATGGTCACGTGACGTGACACACGCCGACCGCTCGTCTCCGCTCGGCGTCCGGCGGACCCGTACAGCTCCGTCCCCCGGCCTCGAGAGGATTCGTTCCGTGACCGACGGCCCCCTGATCGTCCAGTCCGACAAGACACTGCTGCTCGAGGTCGACCACCCCGACTCCGCGGCGGCCCGTGCCGCCATCGCGCCCTTCGCCGAGCTGGAGCGGGCACCCGAACACGTCCACACCTACCGGGTCACCCCGCTGGCCCTCTGGAACGCGCGCGCCGCCGGGCACGACGCCGAGCAGGTCGTCGACGCGCTGGTCCGCTGGGCCCGCTACCCGGTCCCGCAGCCGCTCCTGGTCGACGTCGTCGACACGATGGGGCGCTACGGGCGGCTGCAGCTGTCCAACCACCCCGCGCACGGCCTCGTCCTCACCGCGCTGGACCGCGCCGTGCTGGAGGAGATCCTCCGGCAGAAGAAGATCAGCCCGATGCTGGGCGCGCGGCTCGACGACGACACCGTCGTCGTGCACCCGTCCGAGCGCGGGCACCTCAAGCAGGCACTGCTCAAGGTCGGCTGGCCCGCCGAGGACCTCGCCGGGTACGTCGACGGCGAGGCCCACCCCATCGAGCTGGAGCAGGACGGCTGGACGCTGCGGGACTACCAGCGCCACGCGGTCGAGGGGTTCTGGGAGGGCGGCTCCGGGGTGGTCGTGCTGCCCTGCGGCGCGGGCAAGACCCTCGTCGGTGCGGCCGCGATGGCCAAGGCGGGCGCGACGACCCTGATCCTGGTGACCAACACCGTCTCCGGGCGGCAGTGGAAGCGCGAGCTGATCGCGCGGACGTCGCTGACCGAGGAGGAGATCGGCGAGTACTCGGGCGAGAAGAAGGAGATCCGCCCGGTCACCATCGCCACGTACCAGGTCGTCACCCGCAAGACCAAGGGCGAGTACAAGCACCTGGAGCTGTTCGACTCCCGGGACTGGGGCCTGGTCGTCTACGACGAGGTGCACCTCCTCCCGGCGCCGGTCTTCCGGATGACGGCGGACCTGCAGTCCCGCCGCAGGCTCGGCCTCACCGCGACCCTGGTCCGTGAGGACGGCCGCGAGGGCGACGTGTTCTCCCTGATCGGCCCGAAGCGCTACGACGCCCCGTGGCGCGACATCGAGGCGCAGGGCTGGATCGCGCCCGCCGAGTGCATCGAGGTGCGGGTCACGCTGACCGACGCCGAGCGCATGTCCTACGCGACGGCGGACTCCGAGGAGCGCTACCGGACGGCGTCGACGGCGAACACCAAGCTCAACGTCGTGCAGGCGATCCTCGACCGGCACTCCGGGGAGCAGACGCTCGTCATCGGGGCCTACCTGGAGCAGCTCGACGCGCTGGGGGAGAAGCTCGGTGCCCCGGTCATCCAGGGCTCCACCCGCAACAAGGAGCGGGAGAAGCTGTTCGACGCGTTCCGCCGCGGCGAGATCGCGACGCTGGTCGTCTCGAAGGTCGCGAACTTCTCCATCGACCTGCCCGAGGCGACGATCGCGGTGCAGGTCAGCGGCACGTTCGGGTCCCGGCAGGAGGAGGCCCAGCGGCTCGGACGCCTGCTGCGCCCGAAGAACGACGGCCGCCAGGCGCACTTCTACTCGGTGGTGTCCCGCGACACCGTGGACACCGACTACGCCGCGCACCGGCAGCGTTTCCTCGCCGAACAGGGCTACGCCTACCGGATCGTCGACGCCGACGACCTCCTCGGCCCCGCCCTGCCCGACGCCGGCTGAGCCCGCCCCCCCCCGGATCGGGGGCCTCCGTACGGCGCCGATCACGGGCACACTGGTGCGGTCCGCGACGCCCGGGGAGGGCACATGTCGACCGCCCTGTGGATCCTCGTCGGGATCGGGGCATGGCTGGTCCTGGCGGTCGTCGTCGCACTGGTGCTCGGCCGGGTGGTGCGGATGCGGGACCGGCAGGTGCCCGACCCGCCGCACCGGCCGGGCCCGCCGTCCGCGGCCCCGCCGGAGCAGCGCGGCCCGGTCGAGCCGCCGCCCGGCCACCCACCGCCCGGTTCCGGCCCGCCCGGGCCCCGCTCGCCGGGCTGAGCCGCACCGCGACCCCGGGACGCGCGGGGCCGTGCCCCTGAGGCGGGGCGGCCCCGGTTCCGGGTCGGTCTCCGGGCTCGTCCCGAGTCCCGGCGCTCGCCGGGGCGACAGCCTGGAGCCATGGAGAACAACGCGAGCACGACCGGTACGGCACCGACCGGGACCGACGTCCACGACGCCTCGACGGAGGCCGTCGGGGCTGACGACGCCGCGGTGACCGACCGGGTGCCGGTCGCCGCGACGGCCACCGGTCCCGACGCGACCGACCCCGGACCGCTCGGCGCCGCCACCTCCGGCATGCCGGAGGGCGCCGGTACCGCGGGCGCCGGTACCGCGGGCGTCGGTGCAGCGGGACCGGAGGTCCCGCCCACCGGCGCCGGTCCCTCCGACGCGGGCCCGGACGCCGCTGCGGACCCCGGGACCGCCCACCCCGGTCCGGGCGCCGGGGCGCCTTCCACCGCGGGCGCGCCGTACGGCGGAGCCGGGACCCGGACGACGGCGCAGGGGATCGGCGACCGCGTCGCCGCGTTCCGGCTCCGGCGCAGCAGCACCGACCGGATGCTCGGCGGTGTCTGCGGCGGTCTCGCCGCCGACCTGGGAGCGGACGCCGCGCTGCTGCGCATCGCGGTCCTCGTCCTGACCCTGGTCACCGGTGGCGCGGCGGCTCTGGTCTACCTCGCCGCCTGGCTGATCGCACCGGCCGCCTGAGCCGGTGGGGTGGGCGCAGGGCTCCGGCGTCGCGGCTCACGAGGGGGAGCCGCGACGCCGGAGCCCGTCGGTCCGCCCGGCCCGCCCGGCCCGTCAGCCCACCCAGCCCGTCGACACCCGGCCCGACCAGTTCGCCAGCCGCTCGGTCGGCCCCGCCTCCGGGCGGTGCTCCACGACCGGGCCGAACGGCACCGGGCCGCCACGCCGCTCGGCGGGCAGGTACGCGTGGGCGATGGCGAGCGCCGTCGTCGCCAGCTCCCGGTCGGCCTCCGGGTCCTGCCCGGTGGCGACGGCCAGGTCCCACCCGTGCACCAGCGTCTCGTTCAGGTACACGGCCAGCGCGGCCCGCGCCGGGACCTCGCCGAACGGCAGCCGCGCGACCCGGTCGAGCAGTGCCTCGCCGTCCGGGCCGGACCAGACGGCCTGCAGCGCCGCCGCCTCGTCGACGTAGGCCGACACCGGGTCGTCGAGGACGTCGTCGCTGACCAGCGGGGCGGCCATCGGGTCGGTGCCGGTGGCGAGCGCCGCCGGTCTGCGCAGGGTCGTGACCAGGTGCGCGAGCAGGGTGCGGACGTCGAAGTCGTCGCAGGGGGTGGGGTCGGCCATCCGGTCGGCGGGCACGGCCCGGGCGAGACGGGCGACCCAGTCGAGGGCGGCCAGGTAGGCGGGGCGGGGATCGGTGGTGAGCGTCGGGTTCGTCATGGGCGCCAGCGTGCCCGCGATACCCGACATCTCCTGTCGTGATTCCATGACATTCTGCGGGACGTGCGCGCCGACCGGCTCCTGTCCCTGGTGCTCCTGCTGCGCCACCGCGGCCGGACCACCGCCGCCGTGCTCGCGCGCGAGCTGGAGGTCTCCGAGCGCACCGTGCTGCGCGACGTCGAGGCGCTGTCGGCCGCGGGCATCCCGGTCTACGCCGAACGCGGCAGGCACGGCGGCTTCGCACTGCTGCCGGGCTTCACCACCGACCTCACCGGTCTGACCCCGGGGGAGGCGGTCGCGCTGCTCGGCTCCGGCGCGACGTCGACGCCCGGCGCGCTCGGGCTGGGGCCGGAGTTCGCCTCGGCCATGCGCAAGATCGTCGCCGCGCTGCCGGACGCCGCCCGGGAACAGGCCACCGACGCCGCCGGACGGGTGCTGGTCCGGCGCGGCGGCTGGCTGCGCGACACCGACGACGGCGCGACCACCGACGTGCTCACCGCCGTCCAGCGCGCGGTGTTCGGCGGGGTCCGGCTCCGCATCCGCTACCGGACCGGGACCCGGCCGGGCGCGGAGCCCGGGCCCGCCGCCGAACGCGTCGTCGACCCGGTCGGGCTGGTCCAGGCGTCGGGGCGCTGGTACCTGCTGGCGCTGCGCGACGGGGACGACCGCACCTACCGGGTGTCGCGGATCGAGGAGGCCGAGCCGCTGGCCGAGCCCGCGCACCGGCCCGAGGGCGTCGACCTGGAGGAGCTGTGGTTGCGCCGCCGGAAGGACTTCCGGGCGCGGCGGCCCGGGATCCGGGTCCGCCTCGCGCTGCCCGCCGACCGTCGCGACGCGCTGTCCGCCGTCACCGTCGACGAGGAGCGGACACGGGACGGGACGACCGAGGTCGTCGCCGCGTTCGGGGACCTCTTCCACGCCGGGCGGGCGCTGTGGCCGCTGCTGCCGGACGTGCGGGTGCTGGACCCGCCGGAGCTGGTGACGGCGCTGCGGGAGCGGGCACGCGCGGCCGTCGTCGCCCTGGGGTGACGGCGGCCCCCGGACGCGCCGCGGGGGCGGCACCGGCGAACCGGTACCGCCCCCGCGGGGTGGTGCTGTGTGCCTGGTGAGGCAGGACCGATCAGAAGTCCATGCCGCCCATGCCACCGGTCGGGTCGGCGGGGGCGCCGCCGCCCTTCTCCGGCTTGTCGGCGATGACCGCCTCGGTGGTGAGGAACAGGGCCGCGATCGAGGCCGCGTTCTGCAGCGCCGAGCGGGTCACCTTGGCGGGGTCGATGATCCCGGCCTTGATGAGGTCCTTGTACTCGCCGGTGGCGGCGTCGAGGCCCTCACCGGTGGGCAGGTTGCGGACCTTCTCCGCGACGACGCCGCCCTCGAGGCCGGCGTTGACCGCGATCTGCTTGAGCGGGGCCTCCAGCGCGACCTTGACGATGTTCGCGCCGGTGGCCTCGTCACCGTCCAGGCCGAGGCCCTCGAACAGGCCGGCACCGGCCTGGATGAGCGCCACGCCGCCGCCGGCGACGATGCCCTCCTCGACGGCCGCCTTCGCGTTGCGGACGGCGTCCTCGATGCGGTGCTTGCGCTCCTTGAGCTCGACCTCGGTCGCCGCGCCGGCCTTGATGACGGCAACGCCGCCGGCCAGCTTGGCGAGGCGCTCCTGGAGCTTCTCGCGGTCGTAGTCGGAGTCGGTGCGGTCGATCTCGGCGCGGATCTGGTTGACCCGGCCGGCGATCTGGTCGGCGTCACCGGCGCCGTCGACGATGGTGGTCTCGTCCTTGGTCACGACGACCTTGCGGGCGGTGCCCAGCAGGGACAGGTCGGCGGTGTCGAGCTTGAGGCCGACCTTCTCCGAGATGACCTCGCCACCGGTCAGGATGGCCATGTCGGCCAGCATCGCCTCGCGGCGGTCACCGAAGCCCGGGGCCTTGACGGCGACGGACTTGAAGGTGCCGCGGATCTTGTTGACGACCAGGGTGGCCAGGGCCTCGCCCTCGACGTCCTCGGCGATGATGGCGAGCGGCTTGCCCGACTGCATGACCTTCTCCAGCAGCGGGAGCAGGTCCTTGACGGTCGAGATCTTGGAGGAGACGAGGAGGACGTACGGGTCCTCCAGCTCGACCTCCATGCGCTCGGCGTCGGTCACGAAGTAGGGCGAGATGTAGCCCTTGTCGAAGCGCATGCCCTCGGTGAGCTCGAGCTCGAGCCCGAAGGTCTGCGACTCCTCGACCGTGATGACGCCTTCCTTGCCGACCTTGTCCATCGCCTCGGCGATGAGCTCACCGATCTGCGGGTCGGCGGCCGAGATGGAGGCCGTGGCAGCGATCTGCTCCTTGGTCTCGATCTCCTTGGCCGACTTCAGCAGCGCCTGGGAGACGGCCTCGGTGGCCTTCTCGATGCCGCGCTTGAGCGACATCGGGTTCGCGCCGGCGGCCACGTTGCGCAGGCCCTCACGGACCAGCGCCTGGGCCAGCACGGTGGCGGTGGTGGTGCCGTCGCCCGCGATGTCGTCGGTCTTCTTGGCGACCTCCTTCACCAGCTCGGCGCCGATCTTCTCCCAGGAGTCCTCGAGCTCGATCTCCTTGGCGATCGACACACCGTCGTTGGTGATGGTCGGCGCGCCCCACTTCTTCTCGAGCACGACGTTGCGGCCCTTCGGGCCCAGCGTCACCTTGACGGCGTCGGCGAGGGTGTTCATGCCCCGCTCGAGGCCCCGACGGGCCTCCTCGTCGAACGCGATCTGCTTCGCCATGGGGGTGTTGCCCTCCGATAGAGGTGAGTCGAGTGATCGGATGCGGTGCCCGCGACGGACGCCCGGCAACCCTGCGCCGGACTCACCGACCCGACCTTGGCACTCCACGGACACGAGTGCCAGTGGATGCTGAGCCCGTTTCTAGCACTCGCCCGTGGTGAGTGCAAGCGGACCCCGCCGGGCTGCGGGCCGTCCGCGACGGCGGGCAGGATGGGGCCATGAGCACCTGGTCGCAGGCCGGTCCGCGCACCGTCTCCGAGCACGCCGCCGCGGTCGCGGCCCTGCTGCCGCCGACCGGGACCGAGCCGGTCGCGCTGGCCGCCGCGAGCGGCCGGGTGCTGGCCGAGGACCTGACGGCGGGCGTCGCGCTGCCGCCCTTCGACAACTCCGCGATGGACGGCTACGCGGTCCGCGCGGCCGACCTCGCCGGCGCCTCGGCGGAATCGCCGGTGGAGCTCCCGGTCGCGGCCGACATCCCGGCCGGGCGCACCGACGTCCCCGCGCTGGCGCCGGGCACCGTGGCCAGGATCATGACGGGCGCCCCCGTCCCCGAGGGCGCGGACGCGATCGTGCCGGTCGAGCAGACCGACGCCGGTCCCGGCGGCGGGCTCGACCGCGTCCGGATCCACGAGGCGCCGCAGCCGGGCGCGTTCGTCCGCCGGGCCGGTGAGGACGCCGCGTCGGGTGCCGTCGTACTGCGGGCCGGGACGGTGCTGGCCGCGCCCCAGATCGGGCTCGCCGCCGCCGTGGGCCGGGCGGAGCTGCCGGTCCGCCGTCGCCCGCACGTGCTCGTGCTGTCCACCGGCTCGGAGCTCGTCGCCCCGGGTGGCACGCTGGCGCCCGGGCAGATCTACGAGTCCAACGGCACGATGCTCGCCGTCGCGGTCCGGGAGGCGGGCGCGACGGCCGAGCAGCTGTCCTTCGTCCCCGACGACGTCGAGCGGTTCCGTGCGGTGCTCGCGGAGAAGGTCGGCGACGGCGTCGACCTCGTCCTCACCTCCGGCGGCGTGAGCGCCGGCGCCTACGAGGTCGTCAAGGACGCCATGACCGGCCACGGCGTGGAGTTCGGCAAGGTCGCGATGCAGCCCGGCGGTCCGCAGGGCTGCGGCCGGCTCGAGCTGGGCGGGACCGAGGTCGCCACCGTCACCCTGCCCGGGAACCCGGTGAGCTCCCAGGTCTCGTTCGAGGTGTTCGTCCGGCCCGCGCTCCGGGCGGCGGCCGGGCACCCCGCACCGGCGCGGCCGGTGGTGACCGCCCGGCTGTCCGGGACGCTGTCCTCGCCCGCGGGGCGCCGCCAGTTCCGGCGCGGCCTGCTCGACGCCGCCGCCGGGACCGTGTCCGAGGTGGGGTCCACCGGGTCGCACCTGATCGCGGCGCTCGCCCGGGCCGACTGCCTGATCGACCTGCCCGCCGACACCACCTCCGTCGCCGACGGCGAGCAGGTCGCGGTCTGGCTGCTCGACGCCCCGTGACCCGGCGTCCGGTGGTCGCGGCCCGGCGCCGGGCGGTGACACGCGGAGCCGGGCGGGCGGCCAGGGCGTCCGGGCGTCGCGAGCAGGATCGCGCTCTGCGACGGACCCACCACTCGCGCGGACGTGCGGCTGCGCCGAAAGTGTGAGCTGGTTCATAGGCAGTCGGGGCAACGATCTCACCGCGCGCGACGTCCTAGGGGGTGTCCGTTCGGCCGAAAGAGGTAGATCACGGCGGACATCCGTCGTGATCTGGACTGCCGGTCGTCGGAGAGGAATACTTTCCGGTGTGGAGGGGTAGACCCTTTACAGCACAAGACCCACCGCCCGTCGCTGGGGAGCGGACGAGCGGTTCCAAGGCCGGGGTCGTCGTCTCGGGGGACGACGGCCCCGGCCCTTTGTGCTGCCCCCGACCGGCCCGCGGGGTCGCGCACCGCGGGCGGACGGCGTCGGGCACGAACCGACGATCCTGCCACCGGTTCCGTCCCGGCACGGGGACCCCCGGATCCTCGGCGTGTCCCGGTCGTCCCGCCGGACAGCCGTCCGCGGCGCCCGCGTAGCGTTGGTGATCCCCCACCGGAGCATCAGGAGCCGACGACCCACCATGGCCGAAGGAACCGGGACCTCCCCGACCCACATCGCCCGACTGGTCCGGGACGCGATCCCCCCGATGCACCCGGGCGGGCGTCCGATCGTCGCCGGTGTGGCGCTCGCCGCGGCGGGGGTGCGTGCCCTCACCGGCCGCGGCACCCTGCCGGGCCTGCTCGCCACCGCGGCCACCGCGCTGTTCTTCCGCGACCCCGTCCGGACCCCGCCGCTGCGCACCGACGCGGTGCTGGCCCCCGCCGACGGCGCGGTCGCCACCGTGACCGAGACGGTCCCGCCCGCCGAGCTCGACCTGCCGCGGGTCCCGCACACCAGGGTCTCGATCTTCCTGACCGTGCTGGACGTGCACGTCCAGTGGGTCCCGGTGCACGGCCGCGTCGCGCGGGTCCAGTACTCGCCCGGCACGTTCCTGTCCGCGGACCTGGACAAGGCGAGCGAGGACAACGAGCGCAACGCGATCACCGTGGTCCGCGCCGACGGCGTCGGGGTCGGGGTCGTGCAGATCGCCGGTCTGCTGGCCCGCCGGATCGTCTGCGCCCTGCGCGCCGGCGACGAGGTCGCCGCGGGCGAGCGGTTCGGCCTCATCCGGTTCGGCTCGCGCGTGGACACCTACCTCCCGCCCGGGACGACCGCGCTGGTCCGCCCCGGCCAGCGGACCGTGGGCGGGGAGACCGTGCTCGGCCTGGTGGCCGGGCCGGCGGAGCGCTGAGGTCGTGGGGATGTCCCGCCCCGCCGGCGGTTATCCCGCCGGCGTGCGGCTGCTGCCGAACGCGGTCACCGTCCTCAACCTCTGTGCGGGCCTGACCGCGGTCTACTTCGCGCTCCAGTCGCGCTTCGACTTCGCGATCATCGCCGTCTTGGTGGCCGCGCTCTGCGACGCCCTCGACGGAGGCCTGGCCCGGCTGCTCGACGCCTCCAGCCGGATCGGCGCCGAGCTCGACTCGCTGGCCGACCTGGTGTCCTTCGGTGTCGCCCCCGCCCTGGTCATCTACATCTGGGCGTTCGAGGGCACCCGGGCCGGCTGGATGGTGGCCCTGGTGTTCGCGGTGTGCATGGCGCTGCGCCTGGCACGCTTCAACACCCTGATCGACGACGACAGCGCCCCGCCGTTCGCCCGTGAGTTCTTCGTCGGCGTCCCGGCACCCGCGGCCGCGCTGACCGCGGGCATCCCGATCTATCTGTGGCTGCACTTCGGTCAGGGCTGGTGGTCGGAGCGGCCACTGGTCGCGGTGTGGGCGCTGGTCACGGCCGGGCTCATGGTCAGCCGCATCCCGACGTTGTCGCTCAAGACGGTCCGGGTCTCCCCCCGCGCCACCCGATGGCTGCTCGTCGGGGTGGCCGCGGTCGTCGCGATCCTGATCACGATCCCGTTCCTCGGGATCGCCGTCGCCGGACTCGCCTACCTGCTGCTCATGCCCTGGACGGCCTACCGCTACCGCTGGCTGTCGCGCCACCCCGAGGCGTGGGACGTGCCGACCCGCCAGCGCCGCGCCGTCGCCCGCGCGGCCCGGTCCGCCCGTCGGCTCGGTCTGCGCCCGCCGCTGCGCCGCCGGGTCGCCGGCCGTGCCGGTGCGGTGGCCCGCGGTGTCCGGCGCCGGCTCGACCCGGAGGGCGAGGCCCGCCGGGACGGCATGCGCGACACCGGTGCCGTCCGCGACCCGCGCGGTCCGGGCGTCGCCGCCGCGCCCCGCGGTTCCGGCCGCCGCCTCGGCCTGCGTCGTCGCTGACCCGATCCCCCGGAGGACCTCCCGTGCTGGAGCTCGTCGCCCGACTGGCCCCCGCGGCCGCCGACGCCCGCCGCGGCGTCGTCCGGCTGCACCCCGAGGTGCTCGCCGCGCTCGGCCTGCGCTCCTGGGACGCGGTGACCCTCACCGGGGCCCGGGTCACCGCGGCGCTCGCCGTCGCCGGGGAGCGGGGCGATCCGCACGGTCAGGCCCGGTTCGACGACGTCACCCTGTCCAACGCCGGGCTGACCGACGGCGCGACCGTCGTCGTCGCGCCGGCGTCGGTCACCGCGGCCCGCGAGGTGCGCCTGGTCGGGTCCGCGCTGACCACCGCGACGGTCGCCCCGGCGACGCTGCGGCTCGCCCTGACGGGCAAGGTCCTGGTCCGCGGCGACGCCGTGTCCCTGCTCCCGCAGGACATCGCCCCGGCGGCCGGGGCCGACGTCCGCTCGGTGCGCCGTGCGCTGGCCGCGGCCGTCGGCGGGACGTGGACCTCGGAGCTGCTGACCGTCGCGCTCGCCGACCCGGCGGGGCCGGTCACGGTGACGCCGTCGACGGTCGTGGGCTGGCAGGGCGGCCGCGACACCGGCGACCCCGCCCCGGCCGCAGCCGGCGCGCTCCGCATCCCCGGTTCCGGCGTCCCCGGGAACGGCGGCCCGGCCCTCGCGGGACCGGCGGCGCCCGGGCCCGGTGTCCCCGGCCCGGGCGGGGCCGGGCGCGGCTCCGCCGCCCCCTCCGCCGTGGGGGCCACGGGAGCCGCGGCCGGAGCCGACGCGTCCGCCGGACCCGCCGAGCCCGTGTTGCCGCTGGAGGACCTCGCCGCGAACGAGGCCGTCGCCCGCCGCCTGCTGGACTGGTTCGAGCTCATGTTCCGGCGCCCGGAGCTGCTGACCCGGCTCGGCGGCGACGCCCGGCTCGGCGTGCTCGTCTCCGGGCCGGAGGGCGCGGGCAAGGCGACACTGGTGCGCAGCGCGGCCGCGGCGGCGGGCGCCCGGTGCGTCGAGCTCGTGGCCCCGGCGGTCGCCGCCGTCGAGCCGGCCGCCGCGGCCGAGCGGGTCCGGGCGGCGATCGCGCAGGCCCGCACCGGTGGGACCGGCACCGGCGCACCCGCGGTGCTGCTCGTACACGATGCGCACGCCCTGCTCCCCGCCACCGATCCGCCGCCGCTGGCCACGCTGGTGCTCGACGAGCTGCGCGCGGCGACCGCGCCCGGCGGGCCTGCGCTCGTCGTCACCAGTGCCGAGCCGGAGGCCCTGGACCCGCGGCTGCGGGCGCCGGACCTGGTCGACCGCGAGCTGTCGGTCGGCCTGCCCGACGCCGCGACCCGGCGTGCGCTGCTGGAGCGGCTGCTGGCCGACGTACCCCGGGCCGACGACGTCGACCTGGGCGCGGTCGCCGCCCGCACACCGGGCTTCGTCGTCGCCGACCTCGCGGCGGTCCGCCGGGAGGCCGCGGTGAGCGCGGCGCTGCGCGGCACCGGCTCCGATCCCTCCGAGCAGGTCCGTCAGTCCGACCTGCTCGACGCCGTCGGCTCGGTCCGCCCGATCTCGCTGTCCGGCGGCGGCACGCTGGGCAGCGGCGGCCTCACCCTCGACGACGTCGGTGACATGACCGAGGTCAAGGCGGCCCTCACCGAGGCCGTGCTGTGGCCACTGCGCCACCCGGACTCGTTCGCCCGGCTCGGGGTCGACGCCCCGCGCGGGGTGCTGCTCTACGGCCCGCCGGGTGGTGGCAAGACGTTCCTGCTGCGTGCGCTCGCCGGCTCCGGTGACCTCAACGTGTTCGCGGTGAAGGGCGCCGAGCTGCTCGACAAGTACGTCGGCGAGTCCGAGCGCGCGGTCCGCGAGCTGTTCCGCCGGGCGGCCGAGGCCGCCCCCGCACTGATCTTCCTCGACGAGGTCGACGCGCTCGCCCCGCGCCGCGGCGGCTCCACCGACGCCGGGGTGGCCGACCGCGTCGTCGCCGCGCTGCTGACCGAGCTGGACGGCGCGACACCGCTGCGCGAGGTCGTCGTGGTCGGGGCGACGAACCGGCCCGAGCTGATCGACCCGGCGATGCTGCGCCCGGGCCGCCTGGAGCGGCTGGTGTTCGTCCCGCCGCCGGACGCCGCCGCGCGGGCGGACATCCTGCGGGCGGCCGGCCGCGACGTCCCGCTGGCCGACGACGTGGACCTCGACGCGCTCGCGTCCGAACTGGACGGTTATTCGGCCGCGGACTGCGCGGCGCTGCTGCGCGAGTCCGCGCTGACCGCGATGCGCGAGTCCCTCGACGCGGGCGAGGTGACCGCCGCGCACCTGGCGACGGCGCGCCGCGCGGTGCGGGCGTCGCTGGACCCGGCGCAGGTCGCCGAGCTGGAGGCCTACGCCCGTCGCCGCAGCGACGGCTGAGTCCGGCACACGGACGGCCCCGGAACGCCGACGGCCCCGGACGCGGAGGCGTCCGGGGCCGTCGTGCGTATGGCGCGTCAGGCGGCGGAGAAGTCCCGCGTCACGATGACGATGACGCCGGGCGTCGCGTCCTGGATGCCGTCGAAGCGGGGCTCGGAACGGATGCCGAACTTCTTCGCGATCTCCTCGGCGGCGGCCTTCTCGCCGGTGCCCTGCCGGTAGTAGACGGTCGTGGCCGGGATGACCCCCTGGGAGTAGTTCTGCACCTGGGACACGGTCCAACCGCCTGAGCGGAACTCCCCGGCCGCCTTCTCGGCGAGACCGCGGATGGTCGAGTTGTTGTAGATCCGCACGACCGGGCGGGCCGCGACGGCGGACCCCTCACCGGAGGCGGAGCCGGAGCCGCCCTGGCCCGCGGAGCCGGAGCCCGCGGCGGGCGGCGCGGCGACGGCCGGGCCCGCGCCGTCGTACCCGGGGGAGCCCGGCGTGCCGGGCGCTCCGGGGGTGAACGGCGAGGTCTCCCCGGGGGTGCCCGGGGCGGGGGTGTCACCGGTGCCGGGCGCGGCGCCGTCGCCGGTGCCGTCGCCGGTGCCGTCCCCCGGAGCGGGGGCCGGGGCCGGGGCGGGCTCGGCCGACGCCGACGGGGGCGCGGCCTGGTTGCCGCCGTCCTCACCGCCGCCGGTGAGGCCGATCAGGCCGACGACAGCGGCGACCACACCGACGCCGATCAGCGCGATACCGGCGATCTTCAGCGGTGACTGCCCGCCGGACGCGGGTGCGGTCATCGTGACCTCCTGGCTGTCAGGGCTCGAGGCCGAGGCGACGGGCGGCGCGGGTGCGCTGCCTGCTGGAACGCAGCCGGCGCAGACGCTTGACCAGCAGCGGGTCCACCGCCAGCGCCTCGGGCTTGTCGACCAGGGCGTTCAGCACCTGGTAGTAGCGGGTGGCCGACATGTCGAACAGCTCGCGGATCGCCTGTTCCTTGGCGCCCGCGTACTTCCACCACTGGGCCTCGAACGCGAGGATCTCGCGTTCGCGACGGTCGAGCTCGCGGGGGGACGCGGCAGCGGTGCGCCGGTGCGCTCCGCGGCGTTCCGGCAGGGACCCGGCGGACTCCATCACGCTCCTCGAGCGGACGACGATCTCGTGCTGCGGCGGCCCCGCCCGGGCGCCGCGACGACGAACGACACGTCTGTCATTCGCGGTGCGGATTCAACCACAGGGGACCGACGGTCCCGGGCTGCGACGCGCCTGGAGGGCGGGTCGGACGACACCGAAACCGCCCGGCCGGGTCACGTCCGGCGGCGACCGTAGGCTGCTCCGGTGACGGTTCTGC
Source organism: Pseudonocardia sp. UM4_GMWB1 (assembly GCF_017312155.1). Classification (NCBI taxonomy): domain Bacteria; kingdom Bacillati; phylum Actinomycetota; class Actinomycetes; order Pseudonocardiales; family Pseudonocardiaceae; genus Pseudonocardia; species Pseudonocardia sp. UM4_GMWB1. The sequence goes on from NZ_QJPN01000001.1 coordinate 1,027,040, forward strand.
GCATCCGCATGGTCGGCGACCCCGTGCTCCACACCCCCACCCGCCCCGTCGGCACGGTCGACGACACGGTCCGGACGCTGGTCGAGGACATGTTCGAGACGATGGCCGCGGCGAACGGCGTCGGGCTGGCGGCCAACCAGGTGGGAGTGGACCTGCGGCTGTTCGTCTTCGACTGCCCCGACGAGGAGACGCGCACGATGCGGCGCGGTGTCGTGGTCGACCCGGTGCTGGAGACCGACGGGATCCCGGAGGTCATGCCCGACCCGGACGACGACCAGGAGGGCTGCCTGTCGGTACCCGGCGAGAACTTCGCGACCGGCCGGGCGGAGTGGGCCCGGGTCACCGGCACCGACCTCGACGGTGAGCCGGTCTCCTACGAGGGGCGCGGGTTCTTCGCCCGGTGCCTGCAGCACGAGACCGACCACCTCGACGGTCACCTGTACCTGGACCGGCTGATGGGCCGCCACCAGCGCGCGGCGAAGAAGATGCTCAAGCGCAACGGCTGGGGCTCGCCGTCGGACTCGTGGGACCCGTCGGCCGTCGAGGCCGACGACGTCCCGCGGGGCTGAGCCCCGGGGACTACCCCGAGGTCGGACCGGGGTCTCATACCCGGGTACTAGGGGTCGACCTGGGAGAACCGGCCCCGCGGCCGATGTGGGGACCCACCCCGGGCGGGCACCGTGGACGCCATGGTGCTCACGATCCTCGCCGTCGTCCCGGTCCTCGCCGTGCTGCTCGTCATGGCCGCGCAGCCACTGTTCGAGCTGTGGGACGCCCGCGCGTCCGAGCGCGACGCCGCCCGCCCCGGCGCGGGTGTCCCGGCGTCCCCGGACGACGCGGTCGCGCCGCTGCCGGTCGCGCCCGCCGCGTACCCGGAGGCGCTGGGCGACGTCGCCGCGGCGCTGCGGGTCCCGGCGCCGCGACGCCCGCTCGTCCCGGTCGCCCGGCCCGCTGCGCGGGCCTGACTCCCGCTACTCGACCAGCCGGTTCTCCCAGGCCCACGCCGCGATCTCCACCCGGTTGCGGGCGTCCAGCTTGGACCCGATGTTGGCGATGTGGGTCTTCACCGTGGACAGCGAGACGAACAGGTCCCCGGCGATCTCGGAGTTCGTCCGGCCCCGGGCGACCGCCTTCACCACCTCCAGCTCGCGCGGTGAGAGCGTGGCGTGGACGTCGGCGCGGGCCGGTTCCGGCTCGGTGAGCCGCGACAGCAGCCGAACGGTGACCGACGGCGACACCAAGGCGTCGCCCGCCGCGGCGGCCCGGACGGCCTCGACGAGCAGCCGCGGGCCCGCCGTCTTCAGCAGGAACCCGCAGGCGCCCGAGCGCAGCGCGCCGTAGACGTACTCGTCGAGGTCGAAGGTCGTCACCACCACGATCCGCGGGGGGAACGGGTCCGCGGTCAGCGCGCGGGTCGCGGCGATGCCGTCCATCCCGGGCATCCGGACGTCCATGAGCACGACGTCCGGGCGCAGCTCGCGAGCCATGGCGACGGCGTCGGTGCCGGTGGCGGCCTCGCCGACGACCTCGATGCCGTCCTCGGCGGACAGGATCAGCCCGAAGCCGGTGCGCACCATCTCCTGGTCGTCGGCGAGCAGGACGCGGACCGCGGTCATCGACCCGCCCCGGCGGGCACCTCGGCGACGACGATCCACCGGCCGGGCCCGTCCGGCCCGGCGTGCAGCGAGCCGTCGAGGGCCTCCACCCGCTCCCGTATCCCGGCCAGCCCGAACCCGCCCGGGTCGCGCAGCGGGTTCTCGGTCCCGGTCCCGTCGTTGTGCACCACGGTCACCAGTCTCCCGGCCTGCAGGTGGACGCCGACCGACACCGTCGTCGCGCCGGGGGCGTGCCGATGCACGTTGGTCAGTGCCTCGCGCACCACCCGGAACGCGGTCGCCGCGACAGCCGGGCCGAGCCGCGCCGCCCGCACCTCGGGAGCGATCTCCAGCCGGGCCCGGCCGCCGTCGGGGTCGAAGCGGGCGACGACGTCGTCGATGTCGTCGAGGCCGTGCCCGGGGGCGCGCTCGGCGCCGTCCCCGGTGTCGTCCCCGGCGCCGGAGCGCAGCACACCGACCATGCGGCGCATCCCGTCGAGGGCCTCGGCGCCCGCCCGCTCGATCGCCTCCAGAGCCCGCCCCGCCTCCTCCGGGCGGCTGCCCGCCACGACCACCCCGGCCTGCGCCGCCACGACGATCGCGGTGACGTGGTGGGCGACCGTGTCGTGCAGCTCGCGGGCCAGCTCCAGGCGCTCATCGTTGCGGGCCCGGTCGAGCCGGGCGGAGCGGCGCTGCCACAGCTCGCGCGCCGCGGTCGCGACGACCATCGTCCCGGCCCAGCCGACCACGGTCAGGCTGGCGAACACCTCGCGGTCGATGTCCGGCACGCGCAGCAGCGGCATGCCCACGATGAGGCACAGCGACACCACCGCCGTCGCGAGCACGACCCGGACCGGTGCGGTCCGCACGACCGACACCGTGACCACGGCCAGCGCGAACAGTTCGGTCAGCGACACGAATGGGATCCCGCCGGTCACCACCCCCGCGACCGAGCCGCACGCGGACAGCCCGAAGGCGACCACCGCCACCGGGAGCGTCCCGGTCCCCGTCCGGTACCGCAGGAGCACGACGCCCGCCACGAGCAGGCCGTACACCGCACCGCTCGGCACCGCCGCCGGCCCGACGCCCAGGCCCAGCAGGGCGTCGCACCCCGCCCAGAACAGGTAGGCGAGCACCTCGAACCCGGCCAGGAGGGGGCGGCCGCGACGGGGTGCGGATCTCATGGGACACACGGTAGGACGGGCTGCGCCCGGTCGACCTCGGCCGGAAGTACGACGACCCGGACGGGGAACCCCCTACCACGGGCCGATGCCCCGGGCACCCTCCCGGCGGCACCGTGACCGTCATGATCGAGGGGTTGAGGAGTCCGGCCGACGTGCCTGCACGGATCGCTGCCGCGACGGTGAACCTGGTCCGCACCTACGGGACGGGACGGGCCGCGGTCCGCGCGTTGGACGGGATCACGCTGTGGCTTCCCGCCGGCCGGTTCACCGCGGTGATGGGGCCGAGCGGCTCCGGCAAGTCCACGCTGCTGCACTGCCTGGCCGGGCTCGACCGGCCGACGTCGGGGCAGGTGGTGCTGGGCGGGACCGACCTGGGGAGCTTGAACGACACCGCGCTGACCCGGGTGCGCCGCGACCGGATGGGCTTCGTGTTCCAGGACGGCAACCTGCTCGGGCACCTCACGGCCGGGGAGAACATCGACCTCGCCGCCTCGCTGGCCGGACGCAGGCCCAACCACGCGTGGCGGGCCGAGCTCGTCGAGCGGCTCGGCATCGCCGACCGGCTCACCCACCTGCCCTCGGAGCTGTCCGGCGGGCAGCGCCAGCGCGTCGCGGTCGCCCGGGCGCTGCTGGGCCGCCCGGAGATCGTCGTCGCCGACGAGCCGACCGGCGCGCTCGACACCCGCTCCGGACGCGAGCTGCTGGGTCTGCTGCGCGCCTGCGTCGACGACTACGGCCAGACCGTCGTCATGGTCACCCACGACCCACTGGCCGCCGCCGCGTCGGACCAGGTCCTGCTGCTGCGCGACGGCCGCGCCGCCGGCCGGCTGGACCGGCCCACCCCGGACCGGGTGCTGTCCGCGATGGGCGCCCTGACCGGCGCCGACGACCCGGCGACCGCCGACGTCACGATCACCGGCCCGGTGGCGCGGTGAACCCGGCGACCCGCGCGGCCGTCGCCGGCGCCCGGCGCAGCCCGCGACGGCTGCTGCTGACCGGGCTCGCCGTGCTGGTGGCGACGGTGTTCGCCGCCGGCGCGGTGATCCTCACCGCGACCCTGCGCGGCGAGGTCACCGGCAGCCTGTCCTCGGTGCCCGCCGGAGCGGCGTACAGCCTCGAGACCGGCGGTCCGTCCGACGGCGCGGACCCCGCCGCGGTCGTCGACCGGCTGCGGGCGGTTCCCGGGGTCGACGCGGTGTCGGAGTCGCGCTCCGGGCCCTCCTCGGTCGAGGCGGGTGCCGCGAGCGGCAGCTGGACGCTCTCCACCGACCCGATGACCGGGCCGCTGAGCACCCTGGACCCGCTGACGGCGGGCCGGCTGCCGTCGGGGCCCGGTGAGGTGCTGGTCGGCGCGGGCACCGCGGAGCGCACCGGTCTCGCACCCGGCGCGCTCGTCGGCATCGGCGGCCGGACGCTGACCGTCACCGGGGTCGTGCCGCTGCGCTCCGGGAACGGGGACGCACTGGTGGTGCCCGACGGCGACCCGGCCGCGACCGCGCTGTACGGCGGCCGGATCGCCGTCGCGGGCTCCCCGGACCCGGCCGCGCTGGCCGCCGTGCCGGGGGTCGGCGCGGTGGCGACCGCCGACGAGCAGCGCGACGCGGACCTCGCGTCGGCCTCGGCGTCGGCGGACGCGCTGCTGGCGGGGCTGTCAGTGTTCGTGGGGCTCGCGCTGGTCGCCGCGGCGGTGGTCGTGGCCTCCACGTTCCGGATCGTGCTGGCCCGCCGTACCCGGGAGCTGGCGCTGCTGCGGTGCGTCGGGGCGAGCCGCGGGCAGGTGGCGCGCTCGGTGCTGGCCGAGGCGGTGCTGACCGGTGTCGTCGCCGGGGCCGGGGGAGCGGCCCTCGCCGTCGCCGGGGGGTGGGCGGTGTCGGCCGTGGTGGGCGCGACCGGGACGGAGGTCCCGGAGCTCGTGGTGCCGTGGGGACGGCTCGCAGGCTGCGTGCTGCTCGCCGTCGTCGTGACGGTGCTGGCCGCGCTGTCCCCCGCACTGGCCGCCGGGCGGACCCCGCCGGTGGTCGCGCTGGGTGCCGCCGACGCGACCGGCGCCCGCGGCCCGCGGGCCCGGGTCCGGGTGACGCTCGCCGCGCTCGCGCTGCTCGCCGCCGGGTCACTCGCCGCCCTCGCGGTGGAGCTCGGCGATGCGCTGACCGGGACCGCGCTGGCCGCGCTGTCCGGGATGAGCGTGTTCGCCGCGCTCGTGGTGGCGGGCCCGTTCGTGGTGTCCGGTGCGGCGGCACTGCTCGCGCCCCTGGTCGCGCGGTGGGCGCCGGGGCGGATCGCGGTCGGCAACGCCCGGCGTATGTCGCGGCGGACCGCGGCGATGACCACGGTCCTGTCGTTGGGCGTGGGGCTGACCGCCGCGCTGCTGGTCGCGGTGGCCGGGGCGTCCGCCGACGCGCGGGCGTCGATCGACCGCAACTACCCGGCCGACGTCGTCGTGTTCCCCGGGACCGTGGACCGGGACACGGACGCGCTCGCGGCCCGGCTGGACGCGGCCCCGGAGCTGACCGCCCGGGTGTCCGACGGCATCGTGCTCGTCGACCCAGTGCCGGGCGCGGACCCGGTCGCGGTGCGCTCCGCGGTGGCGCGGGGCGCGGGTGACGCGTCGGCCGCCTTCGTCGCGGACATGCGGGAACAGACCGAGAGGGCGGTCGGTGCCATGCGCGGGATCGGACTCGGTCTGGTCGGGGTGACGTTGCTGGTGGCCGTCGTCGGGGTCGGCGTGACCCTGGCGCTGTCGGTCAGCGAACGGACCCGGGAGATCGCGCTGCTGCGCACCCTCGGGCTGTCGCGCGCCGCGTCCCGGCGCGCGGTGGCGGCCGAGGCGGCGCTGGCCGGGGCGGTCGCGGCCGTGCTGGGGGTGGTGATCGGCGGCGCCTACGGGGTACTGGCGCTCGCTGCGACCGGGATCGGTGCACCCACCTCCGGTATCCCGCTGGGGCAGCTCGCCGCGCTGGCCGCGGCCGTCGTTGCGGTCGCGGTGACCGCCTCGGTGGGGCCGGTGCGCCGAGCCGGGCGGATCGAGCCCGCGCACGGCGTCGTCGCGGCGTGAGGGCGCACCCGCGCGCCCGGACCGGGGGGTCGGGCGCGCGGGTGGCCGCGGCGGGTCAGCGCGCGGGCTCCAGGACGAAGACCGGGATGGTCCGGGAGGTCTTCTCCTGGTACTCCGCATAGGGCGGGTACGCCGCGACGGAGCGGTCCCACCACTCCTGGCGCTCGTCCCCGGTGACCTCGCGGGCGACGAAGGTGCCGGTCTGCGTGCCGTCCTGCACCTGGACCTGCGGGTTCGCGACCACGTTGTGGTACCAGGCCGGGTGCTCCGGGGTACCGCCCTTGGACGCGATCATCGCGTAGGAGCCGTCGTGCTCGACGCGCATCACCGGCACGTAGCGCTGCTTGCCGGACTTCGCGCCGGTCGTCGTGACCAGGATGATCGGACGGTCCATGACCGTGACGCCCTCGGTGGTGCCGTTCTCGAGGATCTTCTCGGTCTGCTCGCGGACCCAGTCGGTCGGGGAGAGCTCAGCGTTCTGCGTCATACCGGTGGAGAACCCGATACCTCCTGTGATCATTCCTCGCAGCCGGGTGAGGGGCTGGTGCGGGGCGCCGGACGGTGCCTACGGTGCCGGTGCACGACCAACTGAACACGCGGGAGCTCCGTCGCGCGGGGCTGAGAGGGCGACTCGCCGGTCGCCGACCGCAGAACCGGCCGGGTAATGCCGGCCAGGGAGGACTGTCATGACGACGGCACCAGTGCGCCCGCAGCAGGTCACCACCGGCCCGATCCAGGGGTCGGCCAAGGCCTGGATCTCCGGACCCGACGGCATCACCGTCCCGGTCCGGCGGATCTCGCTCTCCAACGGCGAGCACCACGACGTCTACGACACCTCCGGCCCGTACACCGACTCCGACGCGACCGTCGACCTGTACGCCGGGTTGCCCCGGCTGCGGGAGCCGTGGGTCGGGTCGCGGGAGCCGGGGACCCAGATGTCCTGGGCGCGGGCCGGGATCGTCACCCCGGAGATGGCCTACATCGCCGTCCGCGAGCGGTGCGACGCGGAGCTCGTCCGCGCCGAGGTCGCCCGCGGCCGGGCCGTGATCCCGGCCAACCGCAACCACCCCGAGTGCGAGCCGATGATCATCGGCAAGCGGTTCCTCACCAAGGTCAACGCCAACATCGGCAACTCCGCGGTGACCTCCTCGATCGCCGAGGAGGTGGAGAAGATGGTGTGGGCGACGCGGTGGGGTGCCGACACCGTGATGGACCTGTCGACGGGCCGGGACATCCACGAGACCCGCGAGTGGATCCTGCGCAACTCGCCGGTCCCCATCGGCACCGTCCCGATCTACCAGGCCCTGGAGAAGGTGAACGGCGACCCCGCCGCCCTGAGCTGGGAGGTCTACCGCGACACCGTGCTCGAGCAGTGCGAGCAGGGCGTGGACTACATGACCGTGCACGCCGGCGTGCTGCTGCGCCACGTGCCGCTCACCGCGAAGCGGGTCACCGGGATCGTCTCCCGCGGCGGGTCGATCATGGCCGCGTGGTGCCTGGCGCACCACGCCGAGTCGTTCCTCTACACCCACTTCGACGAGCTGTGCGAGATCCTGCGCCGCTACGACGTCACGTTCTCCCTCGGCGACGGCCTGCGCCCCGGCTCGATCGCCGACGCGAACGACGAGGCCCAGCTCGCCGAGCTCGCCACCCTCGGCGAGCTGACGAGGATCGCCCGCGGCCACGACGTGCAGGTCATGATCGAGGGTCCCGGCCACGTCCCGATGGACAAGATCGTCGAGAACGTGCGGCTGGAGGAGGAGTGGTGCGACGAGGCGCCGTTCTACACCCTCGGCCCGCTGGCCACCGACATCGCGCCCGGCTACGACCACATCACCTCCGCGATCGGCGCAGCCCGCATCGCCGAGGCCGGGACCGCGATGCTCTGCTACGTCACGCCCAAGGAGCACCTGGGACTGCCGAACCGCGACGACGTCAAGGTCGGGGTGATCAGCTACAAGATCGCCGCGCACGCCGCGGACCTGGCCAAGGGCCACCCGCACGCCCAGGCCCGCGACGACGCGCTCTCGCAGGCCCGGTTCGAGTTCCGCTGGCGTGACCAGTTCGCGCTCTCGCTCGACCCGGACACCGCGACCGCCTACCACGACGAGACGTTGCCGGCCGAGCCCGCGAAGACGGCGCACTTCTGCTCGATGTGCGGGCCGAAGTTCTGCTCGATGAAGATCACCCAGGACGTCCGGGACTACGCCGAGGCGCACGGGCTGACCAGTGTGGAGGCGATCGAGGCCGGGATGGCGGAGAAGTCCGGGGAGTTCCGGGACGAGGGCGGCCGGGTCTACCTGCCGATCTCCGCCACGGACTGAGGCCCGGACCGGGACGTGCACCGCCGGGGCCGCGGGGATCCCACCCGCGGCCCCGGCACCGTCTACCGTCGTCGGCGACCACGCACGACGCGGGAGCTCGCGGAGCAGGCGGGCTGAGAGGGCGGCCGGGTCCCACCGGACCGGCGTCGCCGACCGCGTACCGGCCGGGTAATGCCGGCCAGGGAGGACACGTCCATGGAACCCACCGTCGGCACCACACCCCCGCGGGTCATGACGATCGCCGGAACCGACTCCGGCGGCGGCGCGGGCATCGCCGCGGACCTGCGCACCTTCGCCGCCTGCGGGGTGCACGGCTGCCTCGCCGTCTGCGCGGTGACCGTGCAGAACTCGGTGGGCGTCACCGGCGTGCACACGATCCCGGTCGACACGATCGCCGGGCAGATCGCCACGGTCGCCTCCGACATCGGGCTGCAGGCCGCGAAGACCGGGATGCTCGCGAACGCCGAGATCATCGAGACCGTCGCGCGGGCCTGCGACGGATGCGGCATCGGCGCCGGTCTGGCCACGCCGTTCGTCGTCGACCCGGTCGCGGCCTCGATGCACGGGGACCCGCTGCTGGCCGCCGAGGCGCTGGACGCCTACCGGCACACGCTGTTCCCGCGGGCCACGCTGGTCACCCCGAACCTCGACGAGATCCGGCTGCTCGTCGAGCACGACGTCCACGACCGCGCGGGCCAGTACGCCGCGGCGAAGGCGCTGCACGCGCTCGGCCCGCGCGCGGTCCTGGTGAAGGGCGGCCACCTCGCCGAGGACACCGACGGTTGCCTCGACCTGCTCTACGACGGCGAGACCGCCGTCGAGCTGCCCGGCCCGCGCTTCGACACCGGCCACACCCACGGCGGCGGGGACTCCCTGGCCGCCGCGATCGCGTCCGGGCTCGCCCGCGGGATGGAGCTGGAGGCGGCGGTCCGGTTCGGGAAGCGCTACATCGTCGAGGCGGTCCGCCACGCCTACCCGCTGGGTGCCGGGCACGGACCGGTCTCGGCGCTGTGGGCCGGACGGCCGTGGTGGGACGAACGCGACTGACCCTCGCCGGTCCTTGGATACGAGATGGATGCGCTCTCAACAGATCCGAGGTCGGGGACGACCGGCCCCCGGCGTGCCGCAGATGCGGTGATCTGCCCGCGCGTCGCTCCGCGAAGGGTGCCCTGACCTGGGGATCGGGCGCTGTGGTCTGCATCGCACAGGCCGGTCGAGATGTATACGCTCGCGTCCGATGAGCATCTTGGGCACCCGCGTCGTCCGCACCGAGGATCCGGTCTTCCTCACGCGCGGCGCGACCTACACCGACGACCTGACCGAGGAGCGGCTGACCGGGGCGTTGCACCTGACGCTCGTCCGCTCCCCGCTCGCCCACGCGACGATCACGTCGATCGACACCTCGGCGGCGCTCGCGTCGCCCGGCGTCGTCGCCGTCGTCACCGGGGCCGACCTCGACATCGCACCGGCACTGCTGTTCCCGGGCGCGAACAAGGTCATGACCCGCCCGTTCCTCGCGACCGACCGCGTGCGGTTCGTCGGCGAGCCGGTCGCCGCGGTCCTCACCGAGGAGTTCTACCAGGGTGAGGACGCGGCCGAGCTGGTCGACGTCGAGTACGAGCCCCTGGACGTGGTGATCGACCCGCTGGCCGCCGCCCGCGACGAGACGCTGCTGTTCCCCGAGGCCGGGACCAACACCGCGGCCGCCTACGGGCACGACGAGGAGCAGGACGCCTCGTTCTTCGACGGCTGCGAGGTCGTCGTCACCCGGGACCTGGTGAACCAGCGCCTGGCCGCGGCCCCGCTGGAGACCCGGGCCGCGAGCGCCTTCTGGGAGGGCGACCGCGTCACCGTCTACATGTCCAACCAGAACGCCCAGGGCGGCCGCGACGAGATCGCCGGCTGGCTGGGCCTGGACAAGGAGAAGGTGCGGGTCGTCCTGCCGGACGTCGGCGGCGGCTTCGGCGCGAAGATCGGGTCCGACCCCGAGTTCGCCCTCGTCGCGTGGCTCGCCCGGCAGCAGGGACGTCCGGTCCGCTGGAACGAGTCCCGCTCCGAGAACATGACCGGCATGGTGCAGGGCCGGGCCCAGCGCCAGACCGTCACGATCGGCGGCACCCGCGCGGGCAAGGTCACCCACTATCGGCTCGACGTCGTGCAGGACCTCGGCGCCTACCCGCGCCTGGGCACCTTCCTGCCGATGTTCACGCGGATGATGGCGCCCGGCACCTACGACATCGAGCACGTCGACTCCCGCGCGAAGGCCGTGGTCACCAACACGACCTCGGTCGCCGCCTACCGCGGCGCCGGCCGCCCCGAGGCGACCGCCGCGATCGAGCGCGCGATGGACCTGTTCGCGGCCGAGATCGGCAAGGACCCGGCAGAGGTCCGCAAGCTCAACGTCGTCGCCCCGGACCGGTTCCCGTTCCAGACCAAGGGCGGGGTGGAGTACGACTCCGGCGAGTACGCCAAGGCGATCGACCTCGCCCTGGAGAACGCCGGCTACGACCGGCTGCGCGCCGAGCAGAAGGCTCGCCGCGAGTCCGGCGACGCCCGCCAGATCGGCATCGGCGTGTCCTCCTACGTCGAGATCACCGGTGGTGGCGCGTTCGCCGAGGACGCCTCGGTCGAGGTGCACCCGGACGGCTCGGTGACCGTGCTGACCGGCACCTCCCCGCACGGCCAGGGGCACGCGACGGCGTGGGCGATGCTCGCGTCCGACCAGCTCGGCGTCCCGATCGAGAAGATCACCGTCAAGCACGGCGACACCGACCTCGTCCCGCGCGGCGGCGGCACCATGGGGTCGCGGTCGCTGCAGACCGGCGGCGTCGCGGTGCACCAGGCCTCGGCCGAGCTGATCGACCTGGCCAAGCAGCGCGCGGCCGAGCTGCTCGAGGCGGGTGTCGACGACCTGGAGCTCGACCCGGCGAACGCCGCGATCACCGTCAAGGGCGTCCCCGGCGCGAAGTCGGTGACCCTGGCGGAGCTGGCGGCCGCCGAGCAGCTCAAGGTCGACACCACCTGGGACGGCAAGAAGCCGACCTTCCCGTTCGGCGCGCACGTCTGCGTCGTCGAGGTCGACACCGAGTCCGGCAAGGTGACGGTCGAGAAGATCATCGCCGTCGACGACGCGGGCCCCATCCTCAACCCGCTGCTCTGCGACGGGCAGCGGCACGGCGGGATCGCCCAGGGCATCGCGCAGGCGCTGCTCGAGGAGGTCATCTACGACGAGGAGGGCCAGCCGCTCACCGGGACCTTCGCCGACTACGGCATCCCGTCGGCGGCCGAGCTGCCCAGCTTCGACCTGGTCGAGATGACGACCCCGACGCCGGTCAACCCGATGGGCTACAAGGGCATCGGCGAGGCCGGGACGATCGGCTCCACCCCCGCCACCCAGAGCGCGGTCATCGACGCCCTGTCCCACCTCGGCGTCACGCACATCGACATGCCCCTGACCCCGATGCGGGTCTGGGAAGCCATCCAGGAGGCCTCCAAGTGAAGGTCGAGATCACCGTCAACGGTGAGCCCACCAGCGCCGACGTGGAGCCCCGCCAGCTGCTCGCGCACTACCTGCGGGAGACCGTCGGGCTGAAGGCCACCAACATCGGCTGCGACACCACGTCCTGCGGTGCGTGCACCGTGCTGCTCGACGGCGACGCGGTCAAGTCGTGCACCGTGCTGTCGGTGCAGGCCGACCAGCAGTCGGTCACCACCATGGAGGGGCTCGACGGCGCGTCCGAGGGCCGCCCCGAGCACCCGGTCACCGCGGCGTTCCGGTCCGAGCACGGGCTGCAGTGCGGCTTCTGCACCCCGGGCATGGTCATGTCCGCGGTGTCGCTGATCAGCCACGACGACGACCTGGACGAGCGGAAGGTCCGTGAGGGCCTGGAGGGCAACCTCTGCCGCTGCACCGGTTACCACAACATCGTGCGCGCCGTGCTCGTCGCCGCGGGCAAGGACCCGGACGCCGCGCAGAAGGCCGAGGCCGAGTCCGACGCGCTGCGCACCGCGCCCGCCTTCTCCCGTGGGGAGGCCGGCGCATGATCCCCCTCGCGTTCGACTACGCCCGCCCCGACACCCTCGACGACGCCATCGCGCTGCTCGCCGAGAAGGGCGAGGACGCCAGCGTCCTGGCCGGCGGCCACTCCCTGATCCCGGTCATGAAGGTGCGCCTCGGCGCGCCGGAGTTCCTGATCGACATCGGCCGGCTGCCGGAGCTGAGCTACATCCGCGTCGAGGGCGACGAGCTCGCCGTCGGTGCGGCGACCAAGCACCGCGACGTGGTCGACTCGGCCGAGGTCGCGAAGGAGGTCCCGCTGCTCGGGGCCGTCGCCCGCACCGTCGGCGACCCGCAGATCCGGGCGCGGGGCACGCTGGGCGGCACCGTCGCCCACGCCGACCCGGCCGCGGACCTGCCCGCCGCGCTGCTCGCGCTGGACGCCACCGTCGTCCTGCAGGGGCCGCGCGGGAAGCGGACCGTGCCGATCGGCGAGTTCTACACCGGCGTGTTCACCACGGTCCGCGAGCCCGACGAGCTGATCGTCGAGATCCGGATCCCGCGCTGCGGGGACAAGGGCTGGGCGTACGAGAAGTTCACCCGTCGCAGCAACGACTGGGCGATCGTCGCCGTCGCCGTGTCCGACGACCGGATCGGCCTGGTCAACATGGGGTCGACGTCGTTGCGGGCGACCGCGACGGAGCAGGCGCTGAAGGACGGGAAGTCGGTCGCCGAGGCGGCCGCGCTGGCCGCCGAGGGCGCCGAGCCGCCTGCCGACACCCACGGGTCGGTCGCCTACCGCACCCACCTGGTGCAGGTGCTGACCCGGCGCGCGCTCGAGACGGCGCGCGGCCAGGGCTGAGCCACCCCCGGGAGGCCGGGCTCACACGAGCCCGGCCTCCTGGGCGGCGATGGCGGCCTGCGTGCGCGAGCGCAGCCCCAGCTTCGCCAGCACCCGGGAGACGTGCGTCTTCGTCGTCCCCTCCGAGATCACCAGCTCCGCGGACAGCTCCGCGTTCGAGAGTCCGCGGCCGAGTCCGGCGAGCACGTCGGTCTCGCGTGCGGTGAGCCTCTCCAGCCCCGGCACCGACGACGGCCGCGGCGCCCCCGCGTAGCGGCGGATCACCCGCCGGGTCACCTCCGGTGCCAGCACGCCCTCGCCGCGGGCGACCGCCCGGACCCCGTCGGTGAGCCGGGCCGCGTCGACCGACTTGAGCAGGAAACCGCCCGCGCCCGCCGCCAGCGCGCCGTCGACGAGCTCGTCGAGGTCGAACGTGGTCAGCACCAGGACCTGCGCGGAGCCCTCCGTGAGGATCCGCCGGGTGGCCTCGATGCCGTCGATGCCGGGCATCCGGATGTCCATCAGCACCACGTCGGGCCGGTGCTCGGCGGCGGCCCGCACCGCGGCGAGCCCGTCGGCGACCTCGGCGACGACGTCGATGTCCGGTGCCGAGCCGAGGATCAGCACCAGCCCGGTGCGGACGGCCTCCTGGTCGTCGGCGACGACCACCCGGGTGCTCATCGCGGTACCTCCTCGTCGGTGCCGGTGCCGGTGCGGATGTCCGGGGTCGGGTCCGGGTCCGGTGCCGGGCCCAGGGGCAGGTCGGCCCGGACCAGCCAGCCGTCGTGGTCGGGGCCCGCGTGCAGGGTGCCGCCGACGGCCCGGGCGCGCTCGCGCAGCCCGTCGAGCCCGGTGCCGCCGTGCAGCCCCGGGCCCGCCGCGGGACGACGGCCGGGGCCGTTGCGCACCTCGACGAGCAGCCGGCTCGTCGAGTGGCACACCACGGACCCGGACGGGGCCGGGCCGCGTGCCTGGTGTGCCACTCGGCGCGGCGTGCCGGGGGTGCCGGGGGTGACGGCGAGGCGCACCGTCACGTCCGAGCCGGGCGCGTGCTTCGCCGCGTTGGTCAGCGACTCCTGCACGATCCGGTACCCGGCGAGGTCGACCGGGGCGGGCAGCGGGGCCGCACTGCGCCCGTCGCGCAGGACGGGGGACAGGCCGGCGGAGCGGGCCTCGTCGAGCAGGGTGTCGACCTCGGACAGCCGGGCGGGCGCTCCGGGCGGGTCGGCGGTGTCGCCGTCGCGCAGCAGCCCGATCATCGTGCGCATCTCCCCGAGCGCGGCGACGCCGGAGGACCGCACCGTCCCCAGCACCCGCCGGACCAGCGCGGGGTCGGCGCCGGGCTGCAGTGCCGCCTCGGACTGCAGCGCGATCGCCGACAGCCGCCCGGCGACGACGTCGTGCAGGTCGCGGGCCATCCGGGCACGTTCCGCGGCGACGGCGGCGTCCCGCTCCCGGGCCGCCGTCCGCTCCGCCGCGACGGCCCGTTCCCGCTCGACGGCCGCGAGGTCCCGGAACCGGCGCACCTCCAGCCCCCAGACCAGCGGGAGCCCGACCACCAGCGTCAGGTTGAGCACGGCGTAGGTGCCGGTGCGGGTGCCCGCCACGAGCAGCGCGGCGACACCGAGGACGGTGGCGACCCCACCGGCGGCGACGGCCACCGCCCGCGCGGTGCGCCGTGGCGGGAACACCACGGCGCAGTAGAGCAGGTCGGTGAACACGAGCACCGTCCCGATCTCGGTGCGGCCGCCCAGGACGGGGCCCGCGACCAGGGCCGCCGTGCCGACCAGCAGGCCGGCGGGCACCGCGATCCGGCGCACCGCCGACGCGGCGCAGCCCAGCCCCATGACCAGCAGCGACGCCGTCGTCGCCCCGGTGTCCGCGCCCCACCAGGTGATCCCCGCGTCGGGCAGCGCCCAGATCAGCAGCAGCCCGACCACGAACCACACCACGCCGGTACCGGCGTCCCGCAGCACCGACGGTGCGCCGCCGTCGCGGTTCACCAGGTACGTGATCACACCCCATCCCAGCACGCCCGGCGCCCGCGCGGCGTCCGTCGAAGGTGGTACGCGCGGATCGGTCGCACGCCGGACGCGTCACCGCGGCCGGGTCGGCACGATCACCGGCCATGGGGGAGTCCTTGTTCGCCGAGCCGCTGCTGTGGCTGATCGTCGGTGCCGAGATCGGGTTCTGGGTGTTCCTGCCGGCCGGGCTGGGGGCGCGCTACGTGCTGCGCCGCCGGGGCCTGGGGGCGGTGCTGCTGCTGGGGGTGCCGCTGATGGACCTCGTGCTGGTCACCGCCTCGACGGTGGACCTCGCGACCGGCGGCGCACCGTCGCGGGTGCACGGGCTGGCCGCGCTCTACCTCGGGATCACCGTCGCATTCGGGCACTCGCTGGTGCGGTGGGCCGACGTCCGGGGCGCCCACCGCTTCGCGGGCGGCCCGGCACCGGTGCGCCCGCCCCGGGGCGGGGTCGCCCGGACGCGGTACGAGTGGCGCGAGTACGGCAAGGTCGTCGCCGCCTGGGTGGTCACGGCGGCGGTGCTGGTCCTGCTGTCGGTGGCCGGCGGCCGCGCGTTCCCGGCGCCGGGCGCCTGGCCGGAGGACCCGATGTGGTCCTGGCTCGCGACGGCGTCGCTGGCCGCCGGGATCTGGTTCGTCGTGGGGCCGCTGTGGGCGACCGTCTTCCCCGGCAGCAGGGACCGGGAGCGCACCGGTGTCCGGTGACCGCCTCGCCGCCCCGGACGTGCTCCGTGGCCTCGCGATCGCCGGGACCTTCGCGACGAACGTCTGGGTGTTCGCCGACCCGCGCGGGCCGGGCGCGGTGTTCGCCGGGTTCGCCGGGGGCTGGTGGCTCGACACCGCGCTCCGCGCCGTCGCGAACGGGAAGTTCCTCGCGCTGCTCACGCTGCTGTTCGGGATCGGGATGGAGCTGCAGTACCGCTCGGCGGTGCGCCGCGGCCTGCGGTGGCCGGGCCGCCACCTCGCCCGCGCCGCGATCCTGTTCACCGAGGGACTGCTGCACTACGTGCTGGTCTTCGAGTTCGACGTGCTGATGGGCTACGCGACCGCCTCGGTGCTCGTCGCGTGGCTGGTGGGGCGGTCGGCGCGGGTGCGGGTGGCGGCCGCCTGCGTCGCCGGGGCGGTCACGGTGCTGCTGGTGGGCGGTGCGACCGTCGCGACGGCCGGGAGCACCGGCGCAGACGTGCCGCTCCCGCCGTACCCGGCGACCTGGACCGGGCAGGTGGCCGCACGGCTGGCCGACCCGCTGCTGTACCGGGTCGAGCTGGCGCTGATCGTCCCGTCGGCGGTGGTGCTGTTCCTGGCCGGGTCCGCGCTGCTGCGCGCCGGGCTGTTCGACGCCGGTGCGACCACCCTGCGCCGACGGATGATCGGCACCGGGGTGGCCGGCGCGCTGCTCACGGTGCTCACCACGCTGGGCGGTGACCCGTGGTTCCTCGTCGAGCGCTACCTGGTCGCCCCGCTGGTCGCGCTGGGGCTGCTCGGCCTGGTCCCGGAGGTCCTGGCCCGGCTGCGCGGCCCGGCCGGTCCGGTGCGGTGCGGGCTCATCGCGCTCGGCCGGACCGCGATGAGCTGCTACGTCGGCCAGAACGTCGTGGCCGCGGTGCTGTTCGGCGCCTGGGGGCTCGGCGTGGCCGGGGCGCTCGCCGGTGTCGCGGCGCCGCTGCGGACCGGGGCGGTGGTCGGGATGTGGGTCCTCGTCGTCGCCGGGTCGGCCGCGGCGGCGGGGTGGTGGCTGCGCCGCCACGACCGCGGGCCGCTGGAGGCACTCACCCAGGCCCTGCTCAGAGGTCGATCACCAGCCAGCCGCCGTGGTGCTCGGACACCGTGAACGGATGGCCGGTGCGCTCCCCGATCCGGGTCAGGACGCGCTCGTCGAAGACCCGGACGTGACCCCAGGCGGGGTTCGGCTCGTTCTCGAACGGGACGGCGACGACCACCCGTCGCCGGGCCAGGCGCAGCATCTCGACGACGACCTCGTCGCCGTCGGACTCGGACAGGTGCTCGACGAGGTGCACGGCGAACACGGTGTCCGCGCAGCCGTCGGGCAGGGCGACGGCACGCGCGTCGGCGACGTGGGTCTCGACGTCGGCGCCGAGCTGCGGCGCCATCCGGGTCAGCAGCTCGACGGTGCCGCCGGTCAGGTCGGTGGCGGTGACGCGATGGCCGTCGCGGGCCAGCTGCAGCGACAGGAAGCCGAAGCAGCAGCCGAGCTCCAGCACCTCCTCGCCCAGCACGAGGGAACGGGCGCGGGCGTGCACCGGCGCCATCTCGGCGTTGGTGCCGCCGGGCTCGGGCTCACCGGCCAGCGCGTCGAGGGTGTTGCGGTAGAAGGCGAGCCACGCGTCGTCCGGGAGGTCGGGGTCCTTCGCGGCGCTCGCGACGCAGGCGACGAACGCCTCCTCGAAACGCTCGGCCGGCAGGATCCCGGGCTGCACCAGGGTGCGGTCCAGCCAGCCGGCGAGGTCGTTGGAGAGCCGGTCGGTTCCGATCATGGATCGCTCCTGTGCGTGCGGGGGCCCGCTCCACGCTAGGCGGTCACGGGCACGCCGCACCACGTCCGACGGCCGGGGCCCTCCCCGTCCGGACGGTGGGGCGGGCTCCGGTGTCGGTCGGATGCTCAGGCGCCCTGGGCGGCGAGCAGCCGGGCCTTCAGCGCGGCGTCCTTGTTGACCGGGTCGTGGGCGCCGTCCGGGGTCGTCCCCGCGGCGACGGCGATCGCGTTCATGGTGCCGACCATCCGGCACAGGTGGGCGATGCGGCGCTCGTCGGCGTCGACGGGCGGGGCGCCGTCGAGCAGGGCCAGGGTGCGGTTCACCCAGATCACCTCGGCGTGCATCCCGGCCTCCTCGAGCACACCGCGCAGCCGCAGGCCGATCTCGCGGCGGGACAGCCCGTTCCAGCTCTCGAGGGTGCGGGCATCGAGCGGGAACAGCAGGTCCCGGTCGCGCAGGTGGATCAGCTCCAGGGCGTGCGCACGACCGTAGGCGCAGTACATGCACCCGTTCACCAGGGAGATCGTGAGCCCGGCGAGGTGGGTGCGTACGGGGCCCAGCACGCGCAGGGTGACCAGGAAGCGCGGGAAGTTGGCCGCGAACCAGCGCAGCGCGGGCCCGCTGCCCATCGTGGCGACCATCGCCGGGATCACCCCCGGCGTGTAGCCCCACAGCGCGGTGCATACGCGACCGACGATCCGGAGGACCGCTCCGTCACCGTCCGACATCCGGCCCTCCTTTCCGAAGGGGACGCCTGATCGTACTCCGGGCGGCCCCTGCAGCGGCGCGAGATCGGCCGATCGGCCCAGCCGGGGTTATCGGTGCGTCGGGCGGCGGCCCGGTGGGGCGGATAGCGTCCGGTCATGGCTTCCGTACCCGCCGTCGTGGCGCCCCGACCGCTGTCCGTCGACGACCCCGAGTGCCTCGTCGACGCCGAGATCGAGGTCGGTGCGCCCGGCCCGCACGACCTGCTCGTCGACGTCCGCGCCGTCTCGGTGAACCCGGTGGACGGCAAGGTCCGTTCGTCGTTCGACCCGGCCGACGGGCCGAAGGTCCTCTGCTTCGACGCCGCGGGCGTCGTCGTCGAGGTGGGCGACCGGGTGCAGGGGTACGCCCCCGGCGACGAGGTCTACTACGCCGGCGCGATCGACCGGCCCGGCAGCAACGCCCACCGCCAGCTCGTCGACTCCCGCATCGTCGGGCGCAAGCCGTCGACCCTGGACTTCGCCGCCGCGGCCGCGCTGCCGCTGACCTCGATCACCGCGTGGGAGTGCCTGTACGACCACCTGCGCGTCACCGCCGACACCACCGGGACGCTGCTCGTCGTGTCCGCCGCGGGCGGGGTCGGGTCGATGGTCCTGCAGCTCGGCCGGCGCACCGGGCTGACGCTGGTCGGCACCGCCTCCCGCACGGAGTCCGCGGACTGGGCGCGGCAGATGGGTGCGCACGCGGTCGCCGACCACCACGACCTCGTCGGCACGGTGCGCGAGGTCGCCCCGGACGGCGTGCAGTACGTGTTCTCGCCGGTGTCGGCGGGCAACGTCGAGGCCTACGCGGAGCTGATGACCCCGCGCGGGATCGTCGTCGCCGTCGACGAGCCGGAGGGCCTGGACACGCTCCCGCTGAAGACGAAGTCGCAGGCCTGGCACTGGGAGCTGATGTTCACCCGGCCGCTGTCGGAACCGGGCTCGACGGTGCAGCGGGAGATCCTGGACGAGGTGTCCCGGCTCGTGGACGCCGGGGAGCTGCGGACCACCGAGACGCGGCGCCTGCAGGGGCTGACCGCGGCGACGCTGCGGGAGGCGCACCGGCTCATCGAGTCCGGCGGCACCGTCGGGAAGATCGTGGTCGAGCGGTAGTGGACCCCCGGTGGGTGGTGCCGGTGCGGACACCGGCACCACCCACCGACGGGATCAGCGGCCGATCAGCTCGCCGGCCATCTCGTTCGTGGTCGCCTCGAAACCGGACAGGTCCCGGACCACGCGGACGCGGTCGCAGTACTCGGCGTAGGCGGGCAGGTCGCAGCGGCCGAGCCCCCACGAGTACCGCGGCTCCGGGGTCAGCCAGATCGTCTCCCGGGCCCGCCGGGTGATCTCGACGAACGCCTCCATGTTGGGGTCGTTGCCGTTCCCGCGGCCGTCGCCGAGCACCAGCACCGTCGTCCGGCGGGTGACCGCCGAGCCGTGGTCCTCCAGGAACTGGCCGAAGGCCAGGCCGTAGTTGGAGTTGGCGTCGACGTCGAGCTGGTCGCCCCCGAAGATCAGCCCGAGGGCGTGCTCGACGGGGTGGTCGGCGAACAGGTCGGTCACCTCGACCAGGTCGGCCACGAACGCGAACGAGCGGACCTGGCCGAACAGGTCCTGCAGACCGTGCACCAGGTGCAGGGTGAACCGCGCGGTGGCCCGGACCGACAGCGACACGTCGGCCAGCACCACCAGGCGCGGCTTGTCCTCCTGGCGCTGCACGGTGACCGGGGAGAACGGGACGCCGTCGTAGCGCATGTTCTTGCGCATGGTGCGGGCCGAGTCGATCCGGCCCCGGGGTGAGACCCGCCTGCGGTGCGTGAGCGCACCGTGCAGCGACTTGGCCAGCCGCCGCAACGAGTCCTCCAGCTGCATACGCTCGGTCTCGCTCGCCCGGTCGACCTCGGCGACGCGTTCGGCGTCGTCGTGGCCCTCGACGATCCGCTGCTCGATCGCGAGCAGCTTCTCCAGGTGCGCCTTGAGCAGCTCCGGGAGGTTGTCGAGCACTCCGGTGAGGCGCCGGCGCAGCGCAGCGGCGTCGTCCTCGGTGCCCTGCTCCTCCTCCGACAGCCGGTCCTCCTCGGAGTTCAGCCAGCCCAGCAGCGCGTCCTGCTGGGCGACCGAGAGGTCGGCGTCGACCTTGGTGCCCTGCTGCTGGGAGATGTCCCCCGGCTGTCCGCCGCCGGAGAACCGGTCGGTCTCGATCTGCACGCGCTGGCCCTCGGTGGCGTCGCCCGCCTGCTCCTTGGACAGCACGATCTCGTCCGTCATCGAGGCCATGTCGATCTTGTTGGCCTCCTGGTGCAGGTTGTACTGCTCGGCCAGGTCCTCGGGGTCGAAGAACTCCTTGATGTCGACCGGGGCGCCGTGGTCGTGACCCTCCTGAGGGGTCTCCGACGGCTCCTCGGACAGCGTGAAGTTCTCCAGCGGGGTGTCGTCGGACAGATCGCCGTGTCCGTGGCCGTGCCCGTGGCCGGTGTCCGCCTCGCCCACCCTGACCAGGGCGAAGAACAGGTCGAAGACCTCGTCGAAGGTCGCCTCGTCACGCCGGTCCTTGATCAGCGCGATGCGCAGCGCCTCCTTGAGCACCGCCTTGTCGGACAGCACCCCGGGCTGGGCGGCGCAGGCCATCGCGTCGAGCGCCTCGGACACCGAGATGCGCACCGACCGGATCCGCAGCAGCCGGACGAAACGGTGGATGCTCGCTTCCACTCCGGACCCCGATCAGACCGGGCGCTTGCGGGAGCCGCCGAAGGAACGGGTGCCCTGGCCGGGCGAGACCTTCCGGATCGCCGACGGCGGCGGCGCGACCCCGCCGGGCAGGCCGCCGTAGATACCGCCGTGCCGTCCCGCCTGGTCCTTCGCGGCCCGCTTGGCGCGGCCGTCGACGTCGCCGTCGTCGTGGTCGTCGTCCACGCGGGCGGCCGGAGCACTCGGGGTCCGGGCCGCGGGCTCGTCGTGGTCGTGGTCCCCGTCGTGGCCGTGCCCGTGCCCGTGGCCGTGTCCGTGGCCGTGCTCGGTGACCACGGCGTTCGGGTCGACCAGCCGCGGCAGGGCGTCCAGGGCCTTCTTGACGTCCTTGTCGTACTTGACGACGACCGACACGGTGTCGGACAGGATCTGTGAGTTCAGCTCGTCGACCCCCAGCACGGCCAGGGTGCGGGCCCAGTCGATGGTCTCCGAGATCGACGGCGACTTGCGCAGCTCCAGCTCGCGCAGCCCGCGCACGACGTTGACGAGCTCCTCGGCCAGCTGGTCCGACAGCCCGGTCTTCTTCGACCTGACGATCTCCAGCTCGCGGGAGGCCGACGGGTAGTCGAGGAACAGGTGCAGGCAGCGGCGCTTGAGCGCGGCGGCGAGGTCGCGGGTGTTGTTCGAGGTCAGCAGCACGTACGGGCGCTGCTCGGCGACGAAGGTGCCGATCTCGGGCACGGAGATCTGGAACTCGCCCAGGGTCTCCAGCAGGACGGCCTCCAGGGCCTCGTCGGCGCGGTCGACCTCGTCGATCAGCAGCACGACGGGCTGTTCGGAGCGGATGGCCTCCAGCAGCGGGCGCGGGGCGAGGAAGCGCTCGGAGAAGAACACGCTCTCCTGGGACCCGATGCGGTCGACCGCGGAGGCGAGGTCGGGTGCGTCCTCGACGAGCTGCCCGATCTTCTCGCGGAGGATCTGGGTGTACATGAGCTGCTTGCCGTAGTCCCACTCGTACAGGGCCTTGGTCTCGTCCTGGCCCTCGTAGCACTGCAGGCGCAGCAGCCGGCGCCCGGTGGCGACGGCGAGCATCTTCGCCAGCTCGGTCTTGCCGACCCCGGCGGGCCCCTCCAGCAGCAGCGGCTTGTCCAGCCGGGTCAGCAGGAACACCGTCGTGGCCAGGCGGGTGTCGGCGATGTAGCCCTGCTCCCGCAGGGTCTCGATCACCTGGTCGACGGACTCGAACGGACCGGTCGAGGCGACGGCGTCCGCCGCCTCGGTCACAGTGGGGACGACAGCCTCGGACACGCGGATATCTCCTTCGCGGGCCGCACCGGCTCTGGTGCGGAGAGAGCGGGGCCGCAGCCAGCGGGCCCACCCACCCGAGTATCACCTCGGATGGCTGGGCCCGCTGGTGCGACGG
Source organism: Pseudonocardia sp. UM4_GMWB1 (assembly GCF_017312155.1). Taxonomy (NCBI): domain Bacteria; kingdom Bacillati; phylum Actinomycetota; class Actinomycetes; order Pseudonocardiales; family Pseudonocardiaceae; genus Pseudonocardia; species Pseudonocardia sp. UM4_GMWB1. Next base: position 1,049,411 of record NZ_QJPN01000001.1, read on the forward strand.
TGGACGTACTGACCTGCGGATCAGGTCAGCAGGTCGTCCAGGTCACCGTTGATGGAGTGGTCGACGACCGGGCGGACGGTCTCGAACGTGCACTCCTTCGGGTTGCCCGGGGTGCAGGCGTCGCCGAGGACGTGGTTGGTGATCCGGTCGACGTCGGCCGCGTCACCGACGATGGTGGGCGCGTTCTCGTAGAACTTGGTCGGGCCGGTGCCCAGCCGGTTCTTCGAGTAGGTGTCCTGCTTGACGTCGGCGAACTTCTCCGGGATGCCCACGTCGCGCAGCAGCCGGATGGAGGCGGCGAGCGCGGCGTCGGCGGCCTGCGGCTTGGTCATGCCGCGGGTGTCGACCCCCATCGCCTCGGCGATGTCGGCGAAGCGCTCGTACACGACGGGCATGTTGAACGCCCACACGCGGGGCAGCGCGATGGCGTTGTTCAGGCCGTGGTGGGTGTCGTAGAACGCCGACACCGCGTGGCTGATCGAGTGGATGATGCCGAGGCCACCGGAGTTGAACGCCTGGGCGGCGATGTACTGCGCGTACATCATGCCCTCGCGGCCGGAGAGCTCCTGGCCGTTCCAGACGGCCTTGCGCAGGTTCTGCGAGGTCAGCTTGATCGCGTGCAGCGCGTTGCCCAGCGACGGCTGGAAGTCCAGCCGCGAGACGTAGGGCTCCGAGGCGTGCGCGAGCACGTCGAACCCGCACTGCGCGGTGTAGTCGATCGGGCAGTCGTAGTAGAGCACCGGGTCGTCGATCGCCAGGGTGGTGACCGAGGCGTCGTCGAACGCGACGTACTTGTGCGGGTTGTCGGGGTCGGTCGTGGTGTCGGTGATGACGTAGGCCCACGAGGTCTCCGAGCCGGTGCCGGCCGTGGTGGAGACCGCGATGTGCGGCGGGTTGGCCGGGTTCTCGGACTTGTTGAAGCCCTCGAACTCGTTGACGTTGCGGCCGTCGTGCGCGACCGAGATGCGCGCGCCCTTGCAGGCGTCGTGCGAGGAGCCGCCGCCGATGGAGACGAACGAGTCGCAGTTGTTCTGCTGGTAGAGGCCCACAGCGTCCATGACGTTGTAGTCCTTGGGGTTCGACTCGACCTTGTCGTACAGCACGACCTCGAGGCCGTGGTACTTCATCGACTCGACGATCTTGTGGACGATGTCGGTGCCCCGCAGGCCCGACGTCATGACCAGGGTCTTCTTGAAGCCCAGCTTCAGGGCCTCCGGGCCGATGAGCTCGTGCGACCCCGGACCCATGAGCGCACGGGGGAACGGGTGGAACTCCTTGATGGGGAACGGCTTGAGCAGCTCGTCTACCTGCATGTCAGCCCTTTCTGAGGCAGGTGGATGGGTCGAGACCGCACGCTATGACCCCTGTGGCCGCGGGCACAGGGGTCATCGCCATTACCCCTCGGGAGACCGGGCAGGTTCCCCCTCCGAACGGAGGGGAGCAGGGTGAGGTCGCCCTCGACCCGGTCGCCGGGGAGGGCGTGGCAGTACTGCCAATGTATGGCAACAGGGACAGCTCGGCAACAGTCTGCACGGCCGGGGCCGCGGTAGTGTCGGCTCGCCGACGGTTCGTGCCGGTCCGATAACGGGCGTCACGAGGCAAGAGGGAACCCGGTGGGAATCCGGGACTGCCCCGCAGCGGTGAACGGGAACGACCGCCGTCAACAGCACTGGGAGCGATCCCGGGAAGCGACGGCCAGTAGGAGCGTGCAGTGCGCCCGTGAGTCCGAAGACCTGCCGCCGGTGCGTGCGCCGTCCGGCGTGCGCGGATCCGTGGCCTCGCGGGAGGGCCGGGCGGACGACCGGGCACCGTCGTGCCCGGCGGTCGCAGGCGCCCCGTGCCGGCGACGGGTCCTCCACCGCACTCGCGAGGAGAGAGGGCCGTGAGCATTCCTTCCAGCAGCACCATCGGCAGCACCGTCCTGGGGTACCCCAGGATCGGACCGGACCGGGAGCTCAAGCGGGCGACCGAGTCGTACTGGGCCGGGCGGACCGACGCGTCCGCACTACGCGACGTCGCCGCCGGGCTGCGCCGCGACACCTGGACCGGGCTGCGCGACGCCGGGCTCGGCTCGGTGCCGGGCAACACGTTCTCGTTCTACGACCACGTCGGAGACACCGCGCTGGCGGTCGGGGCGGTGCCGGAGCGCTTCGCCCGCGTCACCGACCCGCTGGAGCGGCTGTTCGCGATGGCCCGCGGCCGCACCGGCGCCCCGGCCTGCGAGATGACCAAGTGGTTCGACACGAACTACCACTACCTGGTCCCCGAGGTCGGCCCGGACACCCGGCTCGCGCCGGGCAGCCGCAAGGCCCTCGACGAGTTCTGCGAGGCCCTGCGCAGCGGGATCACCACCCGTCCGGTGCTGGTCGGGCCGGTGACCTTCCTGCTGCTGTCCAAGCCGGCCGGCGGCGCACCGGCGGGCTTCCGCCCGCTGGACCTGCTCGGACCGCTGGTCGAGGTCTACCGCGACCTGCTCGCCGAGCTCGCCGAGGCGGGAGCGGAGTGGGTGCAGCTCGACGAGCCCGCCTTCGCCGCCGACCGGACGCCGGAGGAGGTCGCGGCGCTGCGCCGGGCCTACGACCGGCTCGCCTCGGCGACCCGGCGGCCCAAGATCCTCGTCGCGTCGTACTTCGGGGAGCTGGGACCCGCCCTGCCCGCGCTCGCCGCCACGGCCGTCGAGGGGCTGGCGCTCGACCTCGTCGCGGGGGCCACCGACCTGGACGCCCTCGATGCGGGAGACCCGGCGGTCCCGGGGCTGGACCGGAAGGTGGTGCTGGCCGGCGTCGTCGACGGGCGCAACGTGTGGCGCACCGACCTGGACCGGGCACTGGCGACGGCGCAGCGGCTGGTCGGCGTGGCGGGGCGGGTCGAGGTCTCGACGTCGTGCTCGTTGCTGCACGTCCCCTACGACCTGACCGCGGAGACGGCTCTGCCCGGCGACGTCGTCGACATGCTGGCGTTCGCCCGGCAGAAGGTCACCGAGGTCGTGCTGCTCGGGCGGGCCCTGCGCGAGGGACCCGACGCGGTCGCGGCGGAGCTCGACGCCGCACGGGCCGTCCGGGAGCGGGTCGCCGCCACCGCGCGCCGCGACGAGCGGGTGCGGTCCCGGCTCGACGCGCTCGGCCCCGACCACTACCGGCGCAGTCACGGCGACGTCCGGGCGACGGTCCAGCGCGCGGCGCTCGGCCTGCCCGTCGTTCCCACGACGACGATCGGTTCTTTCCCGCAGACCGCGCAGATCCGGCGCGACCGGGCCGCGCACCGCTCCGGTGTGATCGACACCGGCACCTACGCCGAGCGGATGCGCCAGGAGATCGTCCGCGTGGTGCGGCTGCAGGAGGACATCGGGCTCGACGTCCTGGTGCACGGTGAGCCCGAGCGCAACGACATGGTCCAGTACTTCGCCGAGCACCTCGACGGCTTCGCCACCACCGAGCACGGCTGGGTGCAGTCCTACGGCTCGCGGTGCGTGCGCCCGCCGATCCTGCACTCGGACGTGTCCCGGCCCCGGCCGATCACGGTGGAGTGGGCGCGGTTCGCCCAGTCGCTGTCCGACGCGCTGGTCAAGGGGATGCTGACCGGCCCGGTGACGATCCTGGCCTGGTCGTTCGTGCGTGACGACCAGCCGCTGGGTGACACCGCCCGGCAGGTGGGGCTGGCCCTGCGCGACGAGGTAGGAGACCTGGAGGCCGCCGGGATCCGGATCATCCAGGTCGACGAGCCCGCGCTGCGCGAGCTGCTGCCCCTGCACGAGCGGGACCGGCCCGGGTACCTGGACTGGGCGGTGGACGCGTTCCGGCTGGCCGTCGGGGCCGTCGCCGACGCCACCCAGATCCACACCCACCTCTGCTATTCCGAGTTCGGCGAGGTGGTGGGGGCGATCGACGGGCTCGACGCCGACGTCACCACCGTCGAGGCGGCCCGGTCGCGGATGGAGGTGCTGGCCGACCTCGGACCGGGGGTCCCGCGCGGGCTCGGCCCGGGCGTCTACGACGTCCACTCACCCGAGGTGCCCGGCACCGACGAGCTGGTCGAGCAGCTCGGCGCGGCCCTGCGCCACATCGGACCGGACCGGCTGTGGGCCAACCCGGACTGCGGGCTGAAGACCCGCGGTGAGGCGGAGACGGTGGCGGCCCTGACCAACCTGGTCGCCGCGGCCCGCCTGGTCCGGGACTCGGCGACGACCGGCTGAGCCCGCGTCGCGACGCCCCGCGGCTCCCCGGCCGCGGGGCGTTGCTCACGCGCCATTGATTGAACAGATGATCAGATGTAGTCATATGGAGTGTTCGCACGAAAGATGGCCGCGCTGCTCGCGGCCGCCGCCCTGGTGCTGACCGGCTGTGGTGCCGGCACCGGCGGCGCCGGGACCCCGGACCCGGCCGGTGAGCTGACCGTGGCCCTGCAGTTCCCGCCGCGCGCCGACTACGCCTTCGACGCCGACGACGGCGCCCGGCTGCAGTCCCTCGGCGTCGCCGAGACCCTGACCACTGTCGACGCCGACGCCCGCCCGGCGCCGATGCTCGCGACGGGCTGGGAGCAGCAGGGCAACGCCTGGCGGGTCACCCTGCGCCAGGACGTGCGGTTCCACGACGGCACCCCGCTCACCCCGGACGCCGTCGTCACGGCGTTGCGCTACGTCGCGGGCGTCGAGGCCCCGCCGCGGGCGATCCGGGGCATCGGCTTCGCCGTCGCCCCCGACGGCGCCGACGCCGTGCGGATCACCACCACCGAGCCCGACCCGGTGATGCCGCTGCGCCTGTCCAGCGGCAACCTCGGCATCCTCGCGCCCGCCGCCTACGCCGACGGCGGGGCGCCGCGCTACCTGCGCACCGGGACCGGCCCGTTCGTGCTGGACTCGGTCAGCGGTGCCGACTCCGCGCAGCTGGTCCGCAACGACGACTACTGGGGCGAGCCGGCGGGTGCCGCCCGGGTCACCGTCCGCTACGTCGAGGACCCGCAGGCCCGTGCGCTGGCGGTCCGGTCCGGCGACGTCCAGTTCGCCGAGGGCCTGCCCCAGGCCCAGCTCGACCAGGTCCGCTCGGCCGGGGCCGAGGTCGTCGAGTACCCCAATGCGCGCACCGTTCTGCTGCAGCTCAACCAGTCCGCGGCGCCGTTCTCGGACCTGCGGGTCCGCCAGGCCGTCACCGCGGCGATCGACCGCCCGGTGCTGGCCGAGCAGGTCCTCGCCGGGGGCGCCGCACCCGCGGCCGACCTGTTCGGCGCGGCCGTGCCCTGGGGCGAGACCGCGCCGCCGCCCGGGGCCGACGTCGCCCGCGCCCGGCAGCTGCTCGCCGAGGCCGGCTACACCGAGCAGAACCCGCTCACCGTGCGGCTGTGGACCTTCCCGAACCGGCCCGAGCTGCCCGCGCTGGCGAACGCGATCCAGGCGATGCTCGGTGCCGCCGGGGTGAAGGTCGACATCACCGTCGGGAACTACGAGGCCCAGGAGCCGAAGGTCCTCGCCGGTGACTACGACATGTTCCTCAACTCGCGCAGCTACCTGTCCGACTTCCCGGACGCGGCGAGCACGCTGACCTCGGACTACACCTGCGACGGCAGCTACGCCGTCGACCAGTACTGCAGCCCCGCCTACGACGCGCTGGTCGACCGGCTCAACTCCACCGAGGACCCGACGGCCCGCCAACAGCTGTTCCGCGAGGCCGCCGCGATGCTGACCCGCGACGCCGTCGGCGTCATGGTCGTGCACCCGCGCAACACCGCCGTGCTGCGCGGCGCCACGGGCTTCGTCCCCGATCCGCTGCAGATCCGCCCGGTGCTGCCGCAGCTCTCCCCGACCACGGGGTGATCGGGCTCCTGCTGCGCCGGCTCGTCGTCGTCGGGCCGGTGCTGCTGGCCGCGTCGGTGCTGGTGTTCGCGCTGCCGCGGCTGGCCGGCGTCGACCCGGCGCGGGCGGTCCTGCGGGCCCGCAGCGCCGAGGCGGTGCCGGACCCGGTGACCGAGGCGCGGCTGCGGTCCTCGCTGGGGCTGGACGCGCCGGTCGCCGAGCAGTACCTGCGCTGGCTGGGCGGGGTGCTGCGCGGCGACCTCGGCCACGGCTACGTCGCCCGGACCCCGGTCGCCGGGCAGATCGCCGACGCCGCGGCGGTCTCCGGGCTGCTCGCGGTGCTCGCGCTCGCCCTCGCGGCGGTCGTCGGCATCCCCGCCGGGGTCTACGCGGCGCGCCGGCCCGGCGGACTGCTCGACCGGTTCCTCGGGCTGGGCACGGTCGCCGGGGTCGCGGTGCCGGAGTTCGTGCTCGCCCCCTGGCTGGTGCTCGTGTTCGCGGTGTGGGCCGGGGCGCTGCCGGCGCTCGGCTGGGGCGACCCCGCCCACCTGGTCCTGCCGGTGCTGACCCTCGCCGCCTACCCGGGGGCCCTGGCCGCGCAGCTCGTCCGCGCCGAGACCGCCGGGGTGCTGACCCGGCCGCACGTGCTCGTCGCCCGGGCCAAGGGCCTCGGTGAGCACCGGGTCCTGTGGCGGCACGGCGCCCGGCTCGCGACGACGTCGGTGACCGCGCTGGCCGGGATGTTCGTCGCCGGGCTGCTGGGCGGCTCGTTGGTGGTCGAGGTCGTGTTCGGCATCCCGGGGCTGGGGCGGCTGCTGCACCGGGCCGTCGTCGCGCAGGACCTGCCGGTGGTGCAGGCGGGCACGCTGCTCGTCGTCGCGGTCGCGGTGGTCGCGGGGGTGCTGGTCGAGGTGCTGGCGACGGCGCTGGACCCGGTGCTGCGCTCGGCGGGGTCACGGTGAGGCCCCGGGTGCGGACGGCGTGGTGGGTCGCGGCCGGGGTGGCCGCCCTGGCCCTGGCCGCGCCGGTGCCGATGCTCGTTCCGGCGGGCCTGCTCTCGGTACTCCTGCCCGACCCCGACGCCGTCGACTTCGCCGGGATGCTCGCCGGGCCGTCCGCGGCGCACCCGCTGGGCACCGACCAGCTGGGCCGGGACCTGCTCGCGCGCACCGTCCACGGCGGACGGCTGACGGTCGGGCTGGCGCTGTCCGCGGTGCTGGTCACCGGGGTGTCCGGGGTGGCCGTCGGGTCGCTCGCCGCGGTCGCGGGCCCGGTCGGGCGGGCGGCGATGCGGGTGGTCGACGTCCTGGCCGCGATCCCGGTGGTGCTGTTCGGGCTGCTCGCCGCGGTCGCGCTGGGTCCGGGTGTCGGGTCGCTGCTGGTGGCGGTCACGGTGATCGCCTGGACCCCGTTCGCCCGGCAGGCCTACCTGCTCGCGCTCGCCGAGCGGCAGCGGGAGTACGTGACGGCGGCGGTCGCCCTGGGCGCAGGGCCCGGGCGGGTCCTGACCCGCCACGTCGCGCGGAACCTCGTCCCGCCGCTGGCCGCGCACGCCTGCGTCCGGTTCGCGAGCACCCTGCTCACCGTCTCCGGGCTGTCCTTCCTCGGGCTCGGCGTCCAGCCGCCGACCGCGGAGTGGGGCGCGATGGTGGCCGAGGGCCGCGAGTACCTGTTCGGCGCGCCGCAGGTGGTGCTCGTGCCCTCGCTGGCGGTCGTGCTGACGGCCGGGACGGCCCTGTGGTGGGGACGCCGGTGGGAACGGGTGGGTGCCCGGTGAGCTCAGGCCGCGTGGATCTGCCCGCCCGCGGGGTCGAGGGGCCTGCCCAGCTCGGGGAACCAGCGGAACGCCTCCGGCCTGCCCTCCCAGTCGCAGCCGGCGCACTCCGGGCCGTCGTGCGGGTGCTCGTCCATGATGCCTCCCGATCGTTGTTGCCATCACTGTGCAACAGTGTGTGTCGGGGTGTGAACCCTCCGGTCGGAGGGGCAGGGTGAGAGCGTGGGCGATGGGGACGACGTGGACGACGTGGCCGGGCTGCTGAGCGGGTACCTGGCCGACCCCTACGCGGGCTGGAGCATGGGGGCGCCCGGCGCGATCGCGGAGTTCGTGCGGACCCCCGACGAGCCCGTCGGGCCGTCCGGGCCGGGTGCGGTCGTCACCGCGCGCGGCGGGATCCGGATCGAGCCGCACCCGTCGACCCGGCCGCTGGCCTACCGCACGCCGGTCGGCCCGCACGAGCACTGGAACCACGCGGTCGCGCTCTGTCTCCCCGCGACCGCGGCCCGCGGGTCCGCGCGGAGGGCCGTCACCGTGCTCGGGCCCGACCGCTCCGCGCTGCGGAGGGCCGACCGCGACGCCGTGCTCGTCGACCTCGGGCTGGGCACGACCACGGTGGACGCCTGCGTGCGCACGGCCGACCCCGAGCTGCTCGGGCTGCTGCACCGTGCTGCGGGCGGTCCGCTCGACGGCGCGCTGACCGCCGCGCTGGTCGAGGCGGGACCGCACCGCGTGTTCACCACCGCGCTCGGCCGGGTCGAGGTGTACGCCGCGATCCCGCCGCCGGAGGGCCGCTCCCCGGACGGGCCGCACACCCACCTGCTCCCGCACGTGCTGCGCGAGGGCCGTACGCACGCGGCGACCGTGCCCGTGCCCGCCGGTCACCTGCCCTGCGCGCACCTCTACCCGGCGCACCCGCTGACCGACCTCACCGGGCGTCCGATCCCGTTCGACCCGACCCGGGCGGCCGCCTTCGACGGCCTGCTGGAGCGGTTCGGGGATCCGGACCAGTGGGCGGTGACCGCCGGGGTGGTCCGGGCGGTCGCGGCGGGGGAGGCGCCCGGGCCGCGTCCGGCGACGGCGCCGGGCCGGGCCGCGCAGGCGGTCGCATTGCGGGTGCTCGCCGTCGCCGGTGGGGCTGACCCGGCCGTGCTCGACGCCTGGCGCGGCCGGACCGGCGCGGACGGGCTCCTCGACCCGAGCGGCGACCGCAACGCCGGCTGACGGCCCTCAGACCTCCGCGGCCGGTTCGGTCGAGCGGGACGTCGGCGATCGCGACGAGCGGCCCGGAGGTGCTGCCGGGCCGGTCACCCGGCCCGGCCCACCCCCTCAGCCCCAGTCCAGCGACCCACCCGTCCGGTACTCGGTCACCCGCGTCTCGAAGAAGTTCTTCTCCTTCCGCAGGTCCATGGCCTCGCTCATCCACGGGAACGGGTTCTCCGGCTCCCCGAACAACGGGGCGAGCCCGATCTGCTCGGCCCGCCGGTCGGCGATGAACCGCAGGTACCGCTCGCAGGACTCGGCGGTCAGCCCGAGCATCCCGCGGGGCATGGTGTCGCGGGCGTAGGCGACCTCCAGCTCACACGCCTCGTGCAGCATCGTCCGGATCTCTGCGGCGAAGTCGGCCGTCCAGAGGTGCGGGTTCTCGATCTTGATCTGGTTGATGCAGTCGATGCCGAAGTTCAGGTGGATCGACTCGTCCCGCAGGATGTACTGGTACTGCTCGGCGATGCCCACCATCTTGTTGCGCCGGCCGAGCGCGAGGATCTGCGCGAACCCGGTGTAGAACCACATGCCCTCGAACACCACGTAGAACGCGACGAGGTCACGCAGGAACGCGCGGTCGTTCTCCGGGGTGCCGGTCCGGAAGTCCGGGTCGGACAGGGCCCGGGTCCAGCGCAGCGCCCAGGCGTCCTTCTCGGTGATCGAGGGGACCTCGCGGTACGCGTTGAACAGCGCCCCCTCGTCGAGCCCGAGCGACTCGCACACGTACTGGAACGTGTGGGTGTGCACGGCCTCCTCGAACGACTGCCGCAGCAGGTACTGCCGGCACTCGGGGTTGGTGAGGTGGCGGTACACCGCGAGCACGATGTTGTTCGCGACCAGCGACTCCGCGGTGGCGAAGAACCCGAGGTTGCGGGTGAGCATGAGGCGCTCGTCGTCGGTGAGCCCGCCGGGGGAGCGCCACAGCGCGATGTCGGCCTGCATGGCGACCTCGGTCGGCATCCAGTGGTTGGCGCAGCCGGCCAGGTACTTCTCCCAGGCCCAGGTGTACTTCAGCGGCAGGAGCTGATTGACGTCGGCGCGCGCGTTGATCATTCGCTTGTCGTCGGCGTCGATCGGGGCGGCGCCGCGGGCGATCTCGCCCAGGCCACTGGCGTTCTCGGTGCTTCCGGTGGGCTGCAGAGTGGTCACTGGCAGGCCTCGCAGTCGGGGTCGTCGACCGAGCAGGCACGGCCCGGATCGAGGTCGGGGGCGGTGGCGGGCACGGCGGTGGCGGGCACGGCGGTGGCGGGCACGGTGGTGGCCGGGACCGCGGGCACCCCGGCCGTGGGCGACGCGGCGGGGGCGGCGGCCGGGGTGCTCGGCACGCCGGTCAGCCGGCCGTCGGTGCCGGTGAGGGTGGACTTCTCCACCGACGTCGCCGCGCGGGTGCGCAGGTAGTAGGTGGTCTTGAGCCCGGAGCGCCAGGCGAGGCGGTAGAGCTCGTCGAGCGCCCGGCCGCTGGGGGCGGCGAGGTAGAGGTTCAGCGACTGCGCTTGGTCCAGCCACTTCTGCCGGCGCGAGGCGGCGGCCACGAGCCAGCGCGGCTCGATCTCGAACGCGGTCGCGTAGAGCTCCTTCAGGTCGGCGGGGACCCGGTCGATCTCGGCCAGCGACCCGTCGAAGTACTTGAGGTCGGCGACCATCACCTCGTCCCACAGCCCGCGGTCCTTGAGGTCGCGGACCAGGTGCGGGTTGATCACCGTGAAGTCGCCGGACATGTTCGACTTCACGTAGAGGTTGAGGTGGATCGGCTCGATCGACTGCCCGACCCCGCAGATGTTCGAGATCGTCGCGGTGGGTGCGATCGCGAGGACGTTGGAGTTGCGCATCCCTTGTGCGACGACCTTCTCCCGCAGCGATGCCCAGTCCAGCGTGGACGACCGGTCGACGTCGAGCTCGCCGTCGCCGCGGGCCGCGGCCAGCAGCTCGAGCGAGTCCAGCGGCAGGATCCCGCGGCTCCACAGCGACCCGTCGAAGCTGGCGTAGCGGCCGCGCTCGACCGCCAGGTCCGACGAGGCGGTGATCGCGTGGAACGACAGCGCCTCCGCGCTGCGGTCGGCGAACTGCACCGCCGCGTCGCTGCCGGGCGCGATGCGCTGGGTGAACAGCGCGTCGGAGAAGCCCATCATGCCCAGGCCGACCGGGCGGTGACGCAGGTTGGACCGGCGGGCTTCGGGAATCGTGTAGAAGTTGATGTCCACCACGTTGTCGAGCATCCGCACCGCGGTGGTCACCGTGCGGCGCAGCTTGTCCGCGTCGAGCCCGTCCGGCGTGACGTGCGCGGCCAGGTTCACCGAGCCGAGGTTGCAGACCGCGACCTCGCCCTCGTCGCCGGCGCGGGTGTTGAGGGTGATCTCGGTGCACAGGTTCGACGAGTGCACCACGCCCGCGTGCTGCTGCGGGCTGCGCAGGTTGCACGGGTCCTTGAACGTGATCCACGGGTGCCCGGTCTCGAACAGCATGGTCAGCATCCGCCGCCACAGCTCGACCGCGCGCACCGTGCGGTGCACCCGCACCTCACCGCGCGCCGCGGCCGCCTCGTAGGCGCGGTAGCGCTCGGCGAACGCGGTGCCGTAGAGGTCGTGCAGGTCGGGGACCTCGTCCGGGGAGAACAGGGTCCACTCGCCGTCGGCCTGCACGCGGCGCAGGAACTCGTCGGGCACCCAGTTCGCGGTGTTCATGTCGTGGGTGCGGCGACGGTCGTCGCCGGTGTTCTTGCGCAGGTCGAGGAACTCCTCGATGTCGACGTGCCACGTCTCCAGGTAGGCGCACGCGGCGCCCTTGCGCTTGCCGCCCTGGTTCACCGCGACGGCGGTGTCCCCGGCGATCTTGAGGAACGGCACCACGCCCTGGGAGACGCCGTTCGTGCCCCGGATGTGCGCGCCGAGCCCCCGGACCGGGGTCCAGTCGTTGCCCAGCCCGCCGGAGTACTTCGCCAGCAGCGCGTTGTTGCGGTAGCCGCCGAAGATCGACTCCAGGTCGTCGTCGACGGTGGTGAGGAAGCACGACGACAGCTGGGGGCGGGTGGTGCCCGAGTTGAACAGCGTCGGGGTCGAGGCCATGAAGTCGAAGCGCGACAGCAGCTCGTAGAACTCGACCGCCCGCGCCTCGCGGTCGACCTCGCGGACCGCCAGCCCCATCGCGACCCGCAGGAAGAACGCCTGCGGCAGCTCGAAGCGCACGCCGCGCTCGTGCAGGAAGTAGCGGTCGTAGAGGGTCTGCAGGCCGAGGAAGCCGATCTGCAGGTCGCGCTCGGGGCGGATCGCGGCGGTGACCCGCTCCAGGTCGAAGGTCGCGAGCTCGGGGTCGACCAGGCCGATCGCGATGGCATGGCGCAGGTAGTCCTTCGTGTAGGCCGCGTACCGCCCGGCCATCGTCGCGTGGTCCGGGGTCTCCCGGGCGCCCGACAGGTGCGACACGGCCTCGGCGCGCAGCCGGTCCAGCAGCAGCCGCGAGGCCACCAGGGAGTACGCGGGCTCGCGCTCGACCAGCGTGCGCGCGGCCAGGACGAGGGCCTGGGCCAGCTCGTCGGCGGTGATGCCGTCGTAGACGGTGCGGTCCAGCTCGGCGAGCACCCTGTCCGGGGTCACGCCCTCGACGCCGGCGCAGGCCTCGTCGAGCACCGCGGCGACGCGGACCCGGTCCAGCGGGGCCCGGCTGCCGTCGGGGTGGGTGACATGCACGACCGGGGCGTCCGCGGCGGCGGTGTCCCCGCCGTCGTGCGCGCGGGCCCGGGCCTGCTGCTCGCGGTAGAGCACGTAGGAGCGGGCGACCTTGTGGTGGCCTCCGCGCATCAGGGCCAGCTCGACCTGGTCCTGGATCTGCTCGACGTGCACGGCGCGCGCCGGGTGCCGGGTCAGCGCCGCGACGACCTGGTCGGTCAGTCCGGCCACGAGGTGGTGCAGCCGCGACGACGCCGCGCCCGAGTCCCCCTCGACCGCCAGGAACGCCTTGGTCGTCGCCACCGAGATCTTCGTGGCGTCGAACCCGGTCTCGGACCCGTCGCGCCGGATGACGCGCAGGGCCGGTGGTGCTGCTGCCGGTGCAGCGGTGGAAGCCGTCACGGGCTCTCTCCTCGCGAGTCGCCGTCCCTCCGGGGCGGGCGCGGTACGAGGAGGCGGTGGGTCGGCGTGTCGTCGGCGGCCCACCGCACCCTGGCGCCGTCCCACGAGGCCCCGGAGCAGCGCGCGCCGGTCGGCACGCGCACCGGCGGCAGGTCTTCGGACTCACGGGCGCACTGCACACACCTACTGGCCGTCGCTTCCCGGGAGAGGTCTCCCAGTGCTGTTGACGGCGGTCGTTCCCGTTCACCGCTGCGGGGCAGTCCCGGATTCCCACCGGGTTCCCTCTTGCCTCACCGGCCCGTGCGGACCGGTGAACCACCAGCGCCCCGGACACTACATCTGGGGTCCGGACACGATCGACCCCCCTATCGGTTCCGGTTTCGACGACCATCGAGTCACGCACGGTGAACGTCGCCGGTCACGGGCCCGGCGGTCCCTTCCGTTCGACGGGTCCGCGCGGATACCGTCGGCCGCACTGTTGCCACCGTTGTGCAGGAGAGTGCGATGACCACCGGGACGGACCTCGACGCCGAGCACTGGCTGCGCCGGTGGGACGCCCAGCAGGAGCGCTACATCCCCGACCGGGAGGCGCTGTTCGCCCTGGCGCTCGACGTCGTCGACCGGCTCGCCGGCACCCCCGCCCGGCTGCTCGACCTCGCCTGTGGGCCCGGGTCGTTCGCGGCCCGCGCGGCGGCGCGCTGGACCGGTGCCGAGGTGGTCGGCGTCGACGTCGACCCGGTCATGCTGGAGCTGGCCCGGCGGACCACCGGCGAGCGCGTCCGCTGGGTCGACGCGGACCTCGCGCGTCCCGGGTGGACCGACGCCGTCGGCGGCGGGCCGTTCGACGCGGCCGTCTCGGCCACCGCCCTGCACTGGCTGCCCGAGCACGCGCTGCCCGGGCTCGCGCAGCGCCTCGCGTCCGTGCTGCGCCCCGGCGGGGTGTTCGTGAACGTCGACACCCTGCTCGCCGACCCCGCCCGGCCGCGCCTGGCCGAGCTGACCCGGACCCTGCGGGTCGAGCGCACCGACCGGGGACTGGCGACCGGTGAGGACTTCCGGACCTGGTGGGACGCGCTCGCCGACGAGCCCGCCCTGGCCGACGGGTTCGCCGAGCGGGAGCGCCGCTTCGCCGACCGGGTCACCGGCGGGTCGTCGCTACCGGCCTGGGAGCAGGCGCTGTCCGGCGCCGGGTTCGCCGAGGTCGGGACGCTCACCCAGACCTTCGACCGGCGGACCCTGGTCGCGATCCGCTGATCACCCGAGCCGGGCGCGCGCGAAGTTCGCCCAGGCGAACGTGTTCGGCCGGGCCGCCTCCAGTCCGGTGAGCCCGGCCGCCACGCCGACGTTCCAGTCCCGCACACCCCACACCAGGGCGCCCGACTCGGCGCGCAGCAGACCGAGGATCCGGGCGAACGCGTCGGTGCGCGCGGCGTCGTCGGTGGTGGCGACGGCGGAGTGGTAGAGGCGGTCGATCTCCGGGCTGCGGTAGCCGGTGAAGTCGTAGGTCGGGGTGCTGGTCAGCATCCGGCGTCCGATGTAGTCCGGGATCGGCAGCGAGCCGGTGCTGTTCTGGGAGAACACGCCCTGCTGCCGGATGGCCCGGAAGTAGCCCGACGACGGCAGCGGCCGTGCCGTGACCCGCAGCCCGACCTCGCCGAGCTGGCGCGCGACGAGTGCGGTGGCGGCGTCGAAGGTCGGGTCGGCGCCGCTGGTCTGCAGCTCGATCGCCGCCCCCTGTGCCCCGGCCTCGGTGACGAGCGCGCGGGCCCGCGCGACGTCCCGTGCCACCGGGCCCACCCCCGCCGGGTGGTAGCGCAGTCCCTGGCCGAACATGTCGTCGCCGACCCGGCCGCGCCCGAGCAGCACGACCCGCACGAGCTCCTCGCGGTCGATGCCCAGCCGCACCGCCTCGCGCAACCGCGGGTCGGAGAACGGTGCCCGGTCCACCCGCATCACCAGGAACTGGCTCGCCGAGGCCGGCGCGGACAGCGCCGAGGCGCGCTGCTCGCCCCCCAGCCGGGCGGCGCCGGTGGGGGTGAGGTCGTGGGCATAGTGCACCTGGCCGGACAGCAGGGCGCCGATCCGGGCGGCCTCGTCGTCGACGGGAAGGAACTCCAGCTCACGTACGCCGGGCGCGCCGTCCCAATGGTCCTCCGACGCGGTGTAGACGGTGGACCCGCCCGGGGTGAACGACGCGAGCCGGAACGGCCCGGTCCCGTTCGGACGGTCGAACGACGTCGTCCCGGCCTTGACGATCTCGGTACCGGGTGCGCCCCAGGCCAGCGGGAACAGCGTGTTCGGCCGGGTCAGCACCAGCTCGACCTCGGTCGGCGACACCGCCCGCGAGGCGGCCGCGTCGAGGTCGCGGAACAGGGTCGCGGCGGTCGCGGTGGTCGCCGGGTCGGTGATGCGGGCCAGGGTGGCGAGCACGTCGTCGGCGGTGAGCGGGGAACCGTCGTGGAAGCGGGCGGCGCGCAGCCGGATCCGCCACCGCCGCCCGGTCGCGTCGCTCTCCCAGGACTCGGCCAGCCGCGGCTCGGGGGTCATGTCCTGCGACCACCCGGTGAGGGTGTCGAAGCACGCCTTGGCCCGGGCCTGGTCGACGTAGAGCGGCAGGACGTGCGGGTCCAGCGACTCGCGCGAGCCGCCGGTCGCGAAGGCGACCCGCAACCGCCGGTCGCCCGTCCCGCCGCCGGAGCAGCCGGTGAGGGCGAGCGCGGCGACGGTGAGCGCGCCGGTCAGCACCCGGCGCCGGGACAGCTCGGGCGCGGTCATCCGGCGGCCCGCCCGGTGTCCGAGGCGCGCAGGCCGGGGGTGAACACGTGCCCGTCGAGGACGGCCGGGCGGGGCGCCGTGCCCGGTCCGCCCGCGCGGACCCAGTCGGCGACGGCGTCGGTCGTCGCAGCGTCCAGGACCGCACGCAGCCACACCGGCCGCGCACCGGCCCGTCGCGCGACCGGAGTGGGTCCGACCACGACGACGTCGGAGTCGGCGCACGGACCGAGGCACTCGCTGGTCCGCAGCCGCGCGTGGCCCTCGATGCCCCGGGTGAGCCGGTCGAGCAGCCCGTCGTGGTGGGGCCGGTCCAGGCCCGGGTGCTTGCGACCGGAGCCGCAGCAGCATCCCCGGCAGACGGTGACGGCGGACAGCGCAGACATGATCCGACCCTACGCGACATATGACGGATTGTTCAGACGTCAAGGATGACAATCAGGTGAGTGCGGCCACCGCCACGCGGGAACCCTCCGGTCCCACACCCCGGACACCAGGAGATCCCCATGAGCCACCACGTCCTCGAGGCCGCCGGCGTCAGCACCCCGGCCACCGTCGTCGAGAAGCTGCACGACGCCGCCCGCGCGAGCACCGCCTGCGCCTCGGCCATGGTCGCCTCCGGTGGCATGGAGACCGAGGTGCTCCTCGCCCTCGACGCCGCCGACCTCTGTACCGCGGCCGCGAGCGTGCTCGGCCGCCGGACCGGGGACAAGGCGGTCGGCGAGGCCGCCGCGTCGGCCGCCGCGCTCGCCTGCGAGGCCAGCTCGGCCGCCTGCGGCGCGCACGCCGACCACCACGAGCACTGCCGGCTGCACGCCGAGGTCACCCGGGAGACCGCGCAGCTGCTGCGCGAGCACGCGGGCGCCTGAGCGCTCCGGCTCAGCCGGCCGGGACCGGCTGCGGTGCCGCGGCCACCCGGCCGTCGACGAGGGTCACGACCCGGTCCGCCGACGCGACGGCGACCGGGTCGTGGCTGATCAGCAGCACCGCGGTGCCGTCCTCGCGGCAGACGCGCCGCAGCTCGGCGAGCAGCAGCGCGCGATGCCCGCCGTCCAGCGCCGAGGTGGCCTCGTCGGCCACCAGTACCGCGGGCCCGGCGAGCAGGGCCCGCGCCACCGAGGCGCGCTGGAGCTGACCGCCGGACAGCCCGCCCGGGCGGCGCGCGGCCGTCGCGGCGGGGACCCCGAGCCGCTCCAGCAGCGCGAGGGCGGCGGCGCGGGCATCGGCCGGGGACCGCCCGCGCAGCAGCACGGCCGGCCGGGCGACCTGGTCGAGGACCGGGCGGTGGTCGAGGAACGCGGACCGGCAGTCCTGGTGGACGTACTGCACGGCGCGCCGGTCGCCCGCCGGGTCACGGCCGCCGACCCGGACGGTCCCCGAGCAGGGGGTCAGCCCGGCCAGGGCCCGGCCGAGCGTCGTCTTGCCCGCCCCCGAGGGCCCGGTCAGCGCGACGAACCCGCCCCGCCCGACGGCGAGGTCCACCCCGGACAGCAGCTGCGCCCCGCCCGCGGCCCGGACCCCCAGACCCGTCACCTCGAGCATCGCCCCGACCGCCGCCGGTGGTGGCGGGGACGCGGTCGGGGCGGGTGCACCGAGCAGCGCGGCGGCCGGGCCGGTGCGCACGACCCGGCCCGCGGCGAGCTCCAGCAGCGTCACCGGGACGGCGGCGGCGAGCCTGCGGACGGCGTCGAGGTCGTGGGTGAGCAGCACGAGCGCCGTGGAGCCGGCGGCCAGCACGGCGAGCCGGTCGAGCACCGCGTCGGTGGTGACCGGGTCCAGTCCGGTGGTCGGCTCGTCGAGGACGACGACGGCCGGCCCGGTCACCAGCGTCTGGGCCAGCGCGACCCGCTGCTGCTGCCCGCCGGAGAGCCGGTGCGGGTGGCGGCGGAGCAGGTGCGGCTCGGCTCCGAGGCCGGCCCGCTCGCAGGCCTCGGTGACCGCCCGGGCCCGGGCGGTCCGGTGCCGTCGACCGCGACCGTGCACGGTCGCGGCGAGCTCGTCGAGGACCGGCCCGACCCGACGCACCGGGTCCAGGACCCGGCCCGGGTGCTGCGGGAGGTGCCCGACCCGACCGGCCCGGCGCGTCCGCAGCTCCCGCGGGGCGACGCCGAGCAGCTCGGCGGGCCCGATCCGTACCGACCCGTCGAGCGCCACCCCGGTGGCGGCCTCGCCGAGTACCGCCAGCCCGAGCGTCGACTTCCCCGCCCCGGACGGCCCGACGACGGCGAGCACCGCACCCGGCGCGAGGTCGAGGTCGACGCCGTCGAGGAGCACCGTCCCGTCGACGGTGCGTGCGGTCAGCCCGCGGACCGACAGCGCGCTCACACGACCGCCCCCGTCCGGTCCGCGAGCCGGTCCACCAGCACGTTCGTCCCCGCGGCGAGCGCCACGAGCAGACCCGCCGGCACCAGCAGCGCGTACGGGGCGAGGAACAGCGACGCCGCGTTCTGCTCGATCACCACCGCCCAGTCGACGGTGTCCGGTGGCAGCCCGACCCCGAGGAAGCTCGCGCTGGTCAGCACGGTCAGCACGAGCACGCCGCGCGTCCCGGCGTCGACGAGCACCGGCCCGGCGACGAACCGCCCGGTCTCGGCGAGATGGATCCGCCACCACCGCTCGCCGTTCTGCGTCATCGTCTCCAGCGCCACCCGCCGCGCGGGGGCCCCGGCGGCCCCCCGGACCACCCGGACGACCGCGGGCAGCTGCAGCAGCGCGGTGGCGACCAGCAGCCAGCCGACACCGCGCCGTCCGGTGCCGGCGAGCACCAGCAGCACCAGCAACGACGGCAGGACCAGCAGTACGTCCAGCGTCCGCTGGGTGAGCAGCACCGCCCACCGGCGCCCGGACGCGGCGAGCACCAGCCCCAGCGGGACCCCGGCCGCGTAGGCCAGCACCAGCGTGCCGACGACGAGCGTGACGACGGTGGTGCCACCGGTGAGCGCGAGCGTCAGCACGTCGCGGCCCAGCGCGTCGGTGCCCAGCGGGTGCCCCGGCCCGGGCGGGAGCAGCGCGCCGGACCCGCCCGGGACCGGGAGCAGCGGCGCGAGGACGGGCCCGGCCACGGCGCACAGCAGCGGCACCCCGGCGAGCAGCGCGGCGACCGCGGTCGTCACCGGCACCCGGCTCACGGCTCGTCCTCCCGTACCGGGCTCAGCCGTGCGGTCGCCGCGTCGGCCACCAGGTTGACCGTGATGGTGACGAGGGCGGCGAGCAGCGCGTAGCCCTGGATCAGCGGGATGTCGCGGTTCTGCACCGCGTCGACCACCCCGGCCCCCACCCCGGGCAACGCGAACAGCGCCTCGACGACGACGACCCCGCCGAGCGTGCCCTCGACGATCCGGGCGAGCTGCTGCACCGACGGCGCGAGCCCGCCGGGGAGCACGTGGCGCAGCAGCACGTCGCGCTCGGGCAGGCCGAGCCGGCGCAGGTGGGTGACGTGCGGTGCCCGATCGGTCTGCAGCACGCCCTGGCGGATCTGGCGTGACAGCCACCCCAGCTGCGCCGCGACCAGCACGACGACCGGCAGCACCAGCACCGCCGGGCTGAGCAGGGACCCGCCGCCCCCGGTCGCGGGGAGCCAGCCGAGCTGCAGCGAGAAGAGCCCGACCAGCAGCAGCCCGGTCGCGAACTGCGGGGCGGCCTGCAGCGCCGACACCGTCGCCGTGGAGACCCGGTCCACGACGCTGCCCGGCCTGCGTCCCGCCGCGGTGCCGACGGCGACCCCCAGCGGGACCATGACGGCGAGCCCCAGCGCGGCGAGCAGCACGGTGCTCCCGAGCCGGTCCGCCACCTCGTCGACGACGGGCCGCCCGGTCACCAGCGAGGTCTTCAGGTCGCCCGTGACGAGCCCGCCGAGCCAGTCGCCGAGCCGCTCCGCGGCCGGGAGGCCGGTACCCAGCTCGGTGCGCAGCCGTTCCACCTGCTCGTCGGTCGCGTCGGGCCCCAGGACGACCTCGGCCGCGTCGCCGGGCAGCAGCGTCGTCAGCGCGAAGATCGCCACGACGGCGGCGAGCAGCTGGGCGGCCGCGACCGCCACCCGTCCGGCGGGGGACCGTCCGCCCCGGGCGTCGACGACGGGCGGGGCCGCGCCGGTGCTCATCCGGCGGCGGCCTTGTCGAAGCGGCCCCACAGGTGGCTGTTGGGCTTGGCGGCCTCGATCCCGGTGACCCCCGCGGCGACACCGACGTTCCAGTCCGACAGCGCCCACACCAGTGCCCCCGACTCGTCGCGCAGCAGGGTCTGGATCCGGGTGAGGTCCGCCCCGCGGGCGCTCTCGTCGGGGTTCGCGACGGCCTCGGCGTAGAGCCGGTCGACCTCGGCGCTCCGGTAGCCGGTGTAGTTCGAGTTGTCGGCGGACGACAGCCGGCGACGCCCGATGAAGTCGGGGATCGGCAGCGCCCCGGTGCGAGTGAACGACGCGACCCCGGAGGTGCGGACGGTGGTGAAGTAGGTCGGGGCGTCGAGCACCCGCGGGGTCGGGGCCAGGCCGATCTCGCGCAGCTGCTCGGCGACGAGTGTGGCCGCGGGCTGGAAGTTCGGGTCGCTGCCCGAGGTCTGCAGCTCGAACGCCAGCCCCTCGGCCCCGGCCTCGCGCAGCAGTGCCCGGGCGCGCCCGACGTCGCGCGGGGCCGCCGTCGCACCGGCCGGGTAGTACTCCAGGTCCGGCCCGCCGAACAGGTCGGCGCCGACCTGCCCGGTGTCGAGCAGGACCACCCGGACCAGCGCCTCGCGGTCGATGCCGAGCCGCACGGCCTCCCGCACCCGTGGGTCGGCGAACGGTGGCCGGTCAACACGCAGGTTGAGGAACTGGGTGGTCGACTGCGGTGCGGTGAGCAGGGTGGCCCGCCCGCCCTGGGCCTCCACCTGGCGGGCACTCGCCGGACGCAGGTCGTGGGCGTAGGCGACCTGGCCGGACAGCAGCGCCCCGAGACGGGCCTGCTCCTCGTCGATGGGGGTGAGCTCCAGCCCCGGGGCGGGCGGGGCGCCGTCCCAGTAGGCGTCGTTGCGGGTGTAGACGGTGGGGCCGCCGGGGGTGAAGGACACGAACCGGAACGGCCCGGTCCCGACCGGTGTGGCGAACCCGGTGGTGCCCGCCGCGACGATCTCGCTGCCGGGCGCGCCCAGCCAGAGCGGGAAGGTGAAGTCCGGCGCGGTGAGGACGACCTCGACCTCGCGCGGTCCGGCGGCCCGGCTCGCGGTGAGGTCGACCCGGGTGAACAGCGACGCGGCCGAGGCGGTCGTGGCGGGGTCGGCGATGCGCCGGAAGGTGAACAGGACGTCGTCGGCGGTCAGCGGGCGGCCGTCGTGCCAGCGGGTGTCACGCAGCCGGATCCGCCAGCGCGTGCCGGCGGCGTCCGGCTCGACGGACTCGGCCAGCCGGGGCTCGGCGGTCATGTCCTGCGACCACCCGGTGAGCGTGTCGAAGGTGGCCCTGGCCCGGACCTGGTCGACGAACTGCGGGACGACGTGCGGGTCGAGCGACTCGCGGGAGCCGCCGCCGGGGAAGGCGGCGCGCAGCCGCTCGGAACCCCCGCCGGTGCCGCCGCCGCAGGCGGCGAGGGCGGGGACCGCGGCGAGCGCGGCGGCGCCGCCCAGGAAGGTGCGTCGGGTCAGCTCCACGGGTGCTCCTCAGGCGGTGGTGGCGGTGCTGGTCGTGACGGCGCGCGGTTCGAGCCTGCCGGTGCGCTGCATCCAGGCGATGACAGCGGCGCCGACGAGCCCGATCGCGAGCAGGACGGCGAACGGGATCCAGCGGCCGGCGCCGTCGGGATGGCGGTCGAGCAGGTTCCCGACGGCGGTGTTGCTCACCGCCACGACGGCGGCGGAGACGAGGTAGTACCAGCCGTAGTAGGTGCCGGCGAGCTGCTCGCTGCCGACCCGGGGCAGCAGCGCGAGCGAGAACGGGTTGGTCATCGCCATGCCGACGGTGAACACGACCGTGCCCGCGAGGACCGGTGTGACCGCGAGCAGCCCGGCCGCGGTCCACTCCCCGGCGGGCGCGGTCGGCACGAACGGCGCCGCGACACCCAGCGGGACGAACCCGGCGCCCATCAGCACGAGCCCGGCGGCCATCGTGCGCCCGTCGGTCCAGCGGGCGCGGCACCACGCGGTGATGCGGACCTGGCCGAGGATGCCGACGAGGGTCGACACGACGAACACCGCGCTGACCGCACCGGCGACGCCGGACACGCGCTGCGCCTCGACCGGCAGCACCAGGTACAGCTGGTTGAACAGGGCGAAGTAGCCGGCCCCGCCGAGCGCGAACAGCAGGAACCGGCCGTTGCCGACGACCTCGCCCCAGCTGCCGAGCAGCCCACGGTCCTGCGGCGGCGCCGGACGGGCGGGCAGGACGAACAGCTGCGCGACGGTCAGGACCGTGAACACGGCGCACGCCACGGCTGCGACGAGGCGGAAGTCCACCGCGAGCAGCGCGGCGCCGAGCAGCGGCCCGAGCAGGGCCCCCGCATGGCCGAACACGTTGAACACGGAGAAGACCTCGGCGCGGCGATCGCCGGCCTCGGCCATCAGGTAGGCGCGCACCGCGGGGTTGAACAGCGCCCCGGCCAGCCCGGTCAGCACCGCGGCGGCGATCAGGCCGGGCAGGGAGTCGGCGACGACGAACAGCCCGAACGCCACGATCCGCAGCGCGCACCCGACGATGATCACCGGACGGCAGCCGATCCGGTCCGCCGCCGAGCCGCCGACCAGGAACATCCCCTGCTGCGACAGGTTGCGCAGGGCGAGGACGAGTCCGATCGTCGCCGCCGCGTAGCCCAGGCTCCCCATGTGGGTGGCCAGGAACGGCAGCACGAGGTAGAAGCCCAGGTTGATGCCGAACTGGTTCACCACGAGCATCCGGCTCGGCGCGGTCAGTTCGCCGAAGGAGCGCAGCACGACGTCCCCCCGTCGGTTGATCACCTGAACGGGATCACATACGTCCCTGCGGACACAAGTGCCACTGATGCGCACCTGCCGATCAGATGCAGCGCGGTCAGCCGAGGCGGGCGCGGTGGAACCGGGCCCAGGTCCCGGTGTCCGGGCGGGCCGGTCCGACGCCGGACAGGTCCGCGGTGACGCCGACGTGCTCGTCCCCGACCGACCAGGCGGTGGCGTCGGTGCGCAGCAGGAGCTGGGCGCGGCGCAGGGCGTCGGTCCGGCGGGCCTCGTCCGGTGCCCGGGCGGCGACGGCGAGCAGCGCCCGCACGTCGGGGCGGCCCCCCGCGGCATCCCCGCTCCCGGTGGCACCGCCGGTCCCTGGACCGGCCGCACCGTCGGTCGCGGTGTCGTCGCCGGTGTCGCCCGCGGTGTCGTCGCCGGGGACCCGGGGTGCCGCGGCCACGGCCTGCAGGTAGAGCGGGATCGGCTGCGCCGCGGCACGGCGGAACCGGATGCCCGGGGTCGGCTCGACGTCCGGCGGCTCCGGCTCACGCGGCTCGCACCGCAGCCCGACCGCCGCCAGCTGCTCCACGACGAGGTCGGCGGTAGGTCGCGACATCGGGTCGAACGGGTCGAAGAACAGCGGCACCCGCGCCCCGTCCGCCCCCGCCGCGACGACCAGCTCCCGGGCCCGCGCGACGTCGCGCACCACCGGCGCGAGCCCGCCCGGGTGGTAGGCCAACCCCGCCCCGAACAGGTCGTCACCGGGTTGCGCGAGGTCCAGCAGGATCTGGCGCACCAGCTCCACCCGGTCGATCCCGAGCCGCACCGCCTCGCGCAGCCGCGGTTCGGCGAGCGGGCCGGGCCCGGTGTCGAGGAAGCGGGTCACCGAGCCCGGTGCGGACAGCACGGTCGTCCCGGTCCGCCCGAGCAGCCGTCGTGCGCTGTGCGGGAACAGGTCGTGTGCCCAGTGCACGTAGCCGTCCACCAGGGACTGGTAGCGGTTCTCCTCGTCGTCGTCGACCAGGAACTCCACCGCGGGGACGGGCGGGCGGCCGGCCCAGTGGCCGTCGTGCCGGTAGAGGGCGTCCGGCGAGCCGGGCAGGAAGCGGAACGCGCCGGTCCCGACGGGCACGTCCCCCCGCCCGCCGCGCACGATGCCGGTTCCCGGCGCGGCCAGGGCCAGGGCGAACAGGAAGTCGGGTCGGCCCAGCACGAGCTCCACCTCGGTCGCCGACACCGCGCGGCTGGCGGTCAGGTCCAGGTGCGCGAGCAGCGGCGCGGCCGTCGCCCCGGTCGCGGGGTCGAGTACCCGGCGCAGCGACGCGAGCACGTCGGCCGGGGCCAGCGGCCGCCCGTCGTGGGCGACGGCGTCGCGCAGCCGGATCCGCCACCGCGTCCCCGTCCGGTCGGGTGCCGCGGAGGCCGCCAGGTGCGGACGCGGGGTCATGTCCTGGTCCCACACCAGCAGCGTGTCGGCGACGGCGGCGGCCCGCGCCCGGTCCACCGGCCGCCACACCCGGTGCGGGTCGGGTGCCCCGAGCGGGCCGGTCCCGGCGAACGAGGTGACCAGCCGCGGCGACGCGGCGTCGGCCGGCGCGCCGCACGCCGCGAGAGCCGGGATCCCCGCGAGCGCCGCGGACGCACCGGCGGCCCGCAGGAACGAACGACGGCTCAGCTGCACGACACCAGGGTGCCGGGTCGGGTGACGGTTAGGGTCGCCGGGATGGAACTCCTCGCGATCTCCGGCAGCCCGTCCGACCCGTCGAAGACCGCGCTGCTGCTGGAACTGGCGGTGGCCAGGGCGGCCGCGCACGACGATGTGTCGGCGGAGCTGCTCGCCCTGCGCGACCACGACGTCGTCTTCTCCGACGGCCGCGACCCCGCCGACTACACCGGCGACACCCGCGCGGTGATCGACCGGGTCGTCGCGGCGGACGCGCTCGTCGTCGGCACCCCGATGTACCGCGGCAGCTACACCGGCCGGCTGAAGAACCTGTTCGACGTGCTCCCCAACGACGCACTGGCGGGCAAGCCCGTCGGGCTCGTCGCGACCGGGGGCACCGACCACCACTTCCTCGCGGTCGAGCACGAGCTCAAGCCGCTCGTCGGGTTCTTCCGGGCCTGGGCGGTCCCCGGCGCGGTGTACGCGAACAACACCCACTTCGACGGCGGCGCGCTCGTCGACGACGGCGTCCGCGACCGGCTCGACGCGCTGACCGACGCCGTCGTCACGTTCGCACGGCGGATGCCCCGCGACGCCGCGGGCGCGGCCGCCCCGGACATCCCGCGCCGGTCGCTGCGCGAGGGCTGAGCACCGCTCAGGACAGGGCGTGCCCCAGCTCGCCCGCCCCGGCGAGCAGCTCGTCGGCATCGCGGGCGACCAGCACGTGGTCGAGGACCTCCTCGTACTCGCCCATGGCGCAGGACGCCTGGCCCCAGTAGCGGCGCTGCTCCGGGGTGATCCACCCGACCCGGTACGCGCGGCGGGCGAGGCGGCGCAGCTCGTCGGTCCCGGGCGGGAGGCCGTTGGACCGGCCGTCCCCGACGAACAGGACGGCGGTCCGGGAGTCGACGGCGTCGGCGAAGTCCTCGTTCAGGGTCCGGAGCACCCGCCCGTAGTCGCTGGTGGCGTCCAGGTCGATGCCGGGCGCCGCAAGCACGGCGGCCAGAGCGTGGTCGTCGTGCGCGGCCATCAGCAGGTCGGTGACCTCGACCGGGGTGTCGACGTAGGCGAGCACCCGGCAGCGGAACGCCTGCCGGTGCAGGGTGCGGGCGAGCCGCAGTACGAACGCGGTGATCGACCGCACCGACAGCGACACGTCCGCGACGACCAGCAGCCGCACCCGGTCGGGGACCTTCGCGCGGTGGTGCAGGTGGAACGGGACGCCGTCGCTGCGCATGCTGCGCCGGACCGTGTACCGCACGTCGAGCGGACCGTGCGCGTGCTCGCGGGGCACCCGGCGCGGCGCGCCGCGCATCCGGTGCAGCAGCTCGTGGCAGGCCTGTGCCATGTCCGCGGAGTCCAGCGTGTTCCCGCCGGCCCCGGTCTCCGGGCCCTCGGCCCCGGTGGTCGCGACCCGCTCGGCCAGCCGGGCGACGAAGTCGGTGATCGCGTCGACGAGCCGGTCGAGCTGGATCTCCGAGAGGTCCTCGCCGTCGGGGCCGTCGGCGTAGACGGCGTGCGGGTCGTACTCCGCGAGCCAGGCCAGGATCGCCTCCGGGTCGTCGAAGGCGATCTCACCCGACGCCTGCGTGGTGGCCCCCGAGGTGAGCTCCCGGCCGACCGCGGCCCCGGCGCGTTCGAGGTCGACGGTGTAGGTCGTGCCGCGCCGGCCCCGGTCCTCGCCGGAGGAGACCGACAGGTCCTTGTCCGAGCCGCCCAGCGAGGCGTCGTCGTCGTCGCGGTGGGGGTCGAACCCCTTCTCCTGCTCCGGCGCGTCGAGCAGGTCGCCCACCTCGGCGGCGCCCGGGTCGTAGCCGGCGTAGCGGCCCAGCGGGTCGTCGTCCTCGGTGAGGTCCAGGTCCCCGGGCAGGCCGTCGCCGCCGGGCTCGCGCAGGGCGGGCCCCGAGCCGCCGGCCGCGCCGGGACCGTCCGCGGCGACGAGGCCGAAGAACGCGTCGAAGGCACGCTCGAACCCGGGCCGCTCGTGGGCGTACTTCACCGTCACGGCGCGCAGCCCTGCGCGCAGCCGCCCGGTGTCCGCCGCGCCGAGCAGCGCCAGCACCCGGCGGACCTCGATCGCCTCCGCGGGGGACACCGCCACCCGCTGCGACCGCAGCACCCGGGTGAACGCGGCGGCCAGCACCGACAGCAGCCGCGTGCCGGGGTCTCCGGCCGCGGACGCGGTCATCGCCGCATCCGCCGGGCCCGGTCGGCCTCGGCGCGCGTCGCACCGGAGCTCGCCCGGCCCTTCCCGAAGGCGCCGGAGGTGGTGTCGGCGGGCCGGGAGGACCGGCGGACCCAGCCCTCGTCGGTCGCGACGTCCACCTCGGCCTCCGGCTCGCCCTCGTCGAGACGGCGCACGGCGAGCTCGCGGTCCGAGCCGTACTTGAGCAGCGCGGACAGCAGCGCCGAGCGCACCTTCTCGACCTCGCCGGTCGTGGCGAGCCCGAGCACGGCCGCGGCGCGGGCGGCGTCGATGACCTCCGAGATCGACGGGGACTTGCGCAGCGGGAACCCCCGCAGCCTGCGGGCCAGCTCCACGACGTCGGCGACGACGTCGGCGGCCACCTCGGGTGCCCGCCGGGACACGATCTCGGTCTCGCGCTCGGGGGTCGGGAAGTCGACCTGGTAGTGCAGGCAGCGGCGCTTGAGGGCGGGGGAGAGCTCCCGGGTGTCGTTGGAGGTCAGCACCACCCACGGGGTGGAGCGCGCGGTGAAGGTGCCGATCTCGGGCACGGTGACCTGCCGCTCGGCCAGCACCTCGAGCAGCAGGGCCTCCATCGACTCCTCGGTGCGGTCGACCTCGTCGACGAGCAGTACCACCGGGTCGTCGGACAGGACCGCCTCGAGCAGCGGGCGGGCGGAGAGGAAGTACTCGGTGTAGAGCCCGGTGTCCTGCTCCTGGAGCCGGGCGGTGGCCTCGGCCATCGTGGTGGTCCCCGACAGCAGCTCCCCGATCCGGTCGCGGAGCATCTGGACGTGCATCAGCTGCTTGCCGTAGTCCCACTCGTAGAGGGCGCGGCCGTCGTCGAGGCCCTCGTAGCACTGGAGCCGGACCAGCCGGCGCCCGCTCGCCGCGGCCAGGGACTTCGCCAGCTCGGTCTTGCCGACGCCGGCGGGGCCCTCCAGCAGCAGCGGGCGTTCGAGTGCCGTGGCGAGGTGCACCACCACGGCGAACCCGGGGTCGATGACGTAGTCCTGACCGGACAGCGCCTCGGTGAGCGCCTCCGCGCTCTCGAAGGCCGGCGGGCCGGACGCCGCGCCGCCGGACCGTGCCTTGCCGAACTCCGTGCTGTCGGACACCGTTCTCCTCGACTGCTGAGCCGCACGCAGCCGTGCGGCGGACGGACGGCCGCCGCCGCGCCCGGGGGCTGATCCGGGCGCGACGGCGGTGGGGCGGTACGTCCTAGTAGGACTTGCCGAACGCGTGGTCCACCATCGGGACCAGCGCCTCGACCGTGCACTCGCGGGGGTTGCCCGGGGTGCAGTAGTCGCCCATCATGTGCTCCGCGATCCGGTGGACGGTGTCGCCGTCGGTGGGGATCGTGTCGCCGACACCGGAGTACTTGCCGGTGTTCATCCGGTTCTTGTCGTAGCTGTCGGACCGCAGCGCGCCGAAGTTGTCGGGGATCCCGACGTCCTTGGACAGCCGGATGGCCTCCTCGACCGCGGCGTCCGCGGCCTGCACGGTCGTCATGTTGCGGGTGTCCACACCGAGCGCGGTGGCGATCTTCGCGTAGCGCTCGTAGCGCGACGGCAGGTTGTACTCCCACACGCGCGGCAGGGCGATGGCGTTGTTCAGGCCGTGGTGGGTGTCGAAGAACGCCGAGACCGCGTGCGATGCGGAGTGCACCAGGCCGAGGCCGCCGGAGTTGAACGCCTGGGCCGCGATGTACTGCGCGTGCATCATCTTCGACCGCGCCTCGAGGTTGCGCGGCTCGTACACCGCCTCGCGCAGGTAGCGCCCGACGAGCTCGATCGAGTAGATCGCGTTGCCCAGCGAGGGCTCGAAGTCCAGCCGCGAGACGTACGGCTCGGACCCGTGGGCGAGGACGTCGAACCCGCAGAAGGCGGTGAAGTGCTGCGGGCAGCTGTAGTAGAGCAGCGGGTCGTCCAGCGCCAGGGTGGCGACCACGGCGTCGTCGAACCCGACCCACTTCTTCGGGTTGTCCATGTCGCTGGTGTTGGTGATGACGTACGCCCACGAGGTCTCGGACCCGGTGCCGGCGGTGGTGGAGACCGCGATGTGCTTCGGGTTCTCCATGTTCGTGGACTTCGAGAAGCCCTCGAACTCGTTGATGTTGCGGCCGTCGTGGGCGATGACGACGCGGGCGCCCTTGGCGGCGTCGTGCGAGGAGCCGCCGCCGATCGAGATGATGCCGTCGCACTTCTCGCTCGTGTAGAGCGCGGCGGCGTCCATGCAGTTGTAGTCCTTGGGGTTGGACTCGACCTGGTCGTAGACGACCACGTCGACGCCCTGGTATTCGACCTTGCCCTTGAGCTCCTCCACGATCCCGGAGCCGCGCAGGCCCGAGGTGACGAACAGGGCGCGGGTCATCCCCATGTTCTTCGCCTCGACGCCGAGGATGTCGTGGGCGCCGACGCCCAGCAGGGCTCGCGGGAACGGGTGGAACTCCTTGATCGGGAAGTCCCAGATCTGGTTGAGCTCGATGGCCATGACTCTCCTCGACGGCTTCGTCGGCTGACGGACGAGCACAACCCTGGTTGTTGCGAACTACTGGCAACAGCTACGGATGGGTACCTGACCACCCGGTCGTTCGCCGGGGCGGGTCCACCCTCCGTCCGGAGGGGTCACCGGCGTGGGGCGGAGGCCTCGAGGTGGGTGCCGACCGGGGTGAAACCGCTGCGCCGGTACCAGTCCCGCGGCCAGTCGGCGGCGTCCGCGCCCAGCGCGAGCAGGTCGCAGCCGTGCTCGGCGGCGAGCTCGCGGGAGCGGGCCAGCAGCGCCCGGCCGTGCCCGCGGCCGCGGTGGGCCGGATCGGTCTCCACGGCGTCGAGCCAGGCCGTGGCCCCGTCGCGACGCAGCGTCGCGGCCGCCACCACCCGGTCGTCGGCGACGACGGCGAGGCGGTGCAGGGCCAGTACCCGGTCGTCGCCGGTGTCGCGGTCGACCAGCTGGTCGAGGTCCCCGGGTCCGGCGCCGGGGAGGTCCCGGGCCCAGCAGGCGCGCCGGAACCCGCGGAGCTCGTGGTGGTCCAGCTCGGTGACCGCCGCCGCGTCCGCACCCGTGGCCGCGCCGGTCGCGGTGGGGGCGGTCATGGCCTCGTTCGCCGAGACCGACCACCCGGCGGCGCGGAGGCCGTCGGCGAGCTCGTCCGCGCCCGGGCCCCACAGCAGCGCCCCCGGGTGCAGGCCGTGCGCGGTGAGCGCCCGGTCGGCCTCGGCGAGCACGGTGGCCGGGTCGGTGCGGTCCGGTCGGCCGAGCAGCAGCTGGTTGTGCATCCGCGACACCGGCCAGGCGTCGGTCCGGACCGCGACGCCGCCGGTCACCGGTTCCTCCGCGGTCGCGCCGCGCCGCAGCATCGACGGCTCGAACCCCATCGCCCGCGCCGCCGCGCCGGGGTCGGGGACCTCCGGTGCGGCGAAGCCGTCCGGGCCGGGGCGGTAGGGCAGCACCATCAGCACCGCCGACGCCGGCACCGCCCCGTAGGCGTGCGGGAACCGCATCGACGCCGGGTCGGTCGGCACCCCCGGCTCCCACCGGACGTCGACCCTGGCGACGTCGATCCGGGCCGGGTCGAGGACGAGCAGGACCAGGTCGGTCCGGCCCGCGAACAGGCGTTGCGCGGGCAGGGCGACCTGGTCGGGCGTCGACAGGTGCACGAACCCGACCTCGTCCAGGGAGGAGGGCGCCACGGCTCCGGTGCCGAGCCACCTCCGCCACTCACCAGGGGTGCACAGGTGCAGCAGGACCGTCCCGACCGTCATGGGAGACAGCCTGCACGCCCGTCCGATCGGACGGGCGTGGACATCGAGTATTGATTTCCGGCACCGGGTGCCAATAGCGTCCGATCCGCTGCCACCGCCGGCCGGCGGGGCGGTTCACCACCTCTCTCGCCGAGAGTCGGATCCAGCGGAGGTTGCGCATGAGCGAGCACCAGAACGAGGACGCCCTGACCGAGGAGACCCTCGTCGAGGAGGTCTCCATCGACGGCATGTGCGGTGTCTACTAAGCCCCTCGACACCACGGTTCCGGACGGCGCCGCGGGGGCTTTCGACCCCGCGGCGCCGTACCGGCTCAGCGAGAGCGTCTCGCTGCGTCCGGAGCCCTTCGGCGCCCTGGTGTACGACTTCGTGACCCGCAAGCTCTCCTTCCTCAAGACGCCCCAGCTGGTCTCGGTCGTGCGCGACCTGGAGAACCAGCCGGACGCCCGCTCGGCGGTCCGTGCCGCCGGCGTCGAGGAGCCCCAGCACGACGCCTACCTGCGTGCCCTCGCCGGACTGCTGAAGTCCCGCACGATCGTCGCCCGCTAGTCCCGCCCGCCCCGCCGACCACCACAGTGAGGTGCCCGTGAAGCTGGTCGACCACTTCCAGTACGGCCTGAACTCGCCCATCTGCCTGACCTGGGAGCTCACCTACGCGTGCAACCTCGCGTGCGTGCACTGCCTGTCCAGCTCCGGGCGGCGTGACCCGCGCGAGCTGAGCACCGCCGAGGCCAAGGCCGTCATCGACGAGCTGCAGCGCATGCAGGTCTTCTACATCAACATCGGCGGTGGCGAGCCGACCGTGCGCCCGGACTTCTGGGAGCTGCTGGACTACGCCATCGCCCACGACGTCGGCGTCAAGTTCTCCACCAACGGCGTCAAGCTCGACAAGCAGCGGGCCGCGCAGCTCGCCGCGACCGACTACGTCGACATCCAGATCTCGATGGACGGCGCGACGGCCGAGGTCAACGACTACGTCCGTGGCCCGGGCTCGTTCGACACCGCGATCACCGCGCTGGAGAACCTCGCCGAGGCCGGGTTCAAGCATCCCAAGATCTCGGTCGTGATGACCCGGGAGAACGTCGACCAGCTCGACGAGTTCAAGGCCATCGCCGACAAGTACGGCGCCCAGCTGCGCATCACCCGGCTGCGCCCGTCCGGCCGCGGTGCCGACGTCTGGGACGAGCTGCACCCGACCCAGGCCCAGCAGAAGCAGCTCTACGACTGGCTGGTCGCGCACGGCGACCAGGTCCTGACCGGTGACTCGTTCTTCCACCTGTCCGCCTACGGCGAGGCCCTGCCCGGGCTGAACCTGTGCGGCGCGGGCCGCGTGGTCTGCCTGATCGACCCGGTGGGTGACGTCTACGCCTGCCCGTTCGCCATCCACGAGAACTTCCTGGCCGGCAACGTCCGCGACGAGGGCGGCTTCAAGGAGGTGTGGGAGCACTCCGAGCTTTTCACCGAGCTGCGCCAGCCGCAGACCGGCGGGGCGTGCGCGTCGTGCCCGCACTACGACACCTGCCAGGGCGGGTGCATGGCCGCGAAGTTCTTCACCGGCCTGCCGCTCGACGGCCCGGACCCGGAGTGCGTGCAGGGCTACGGCGAGGCGATGCTGGCCGCGCGCGACGGCGGGACGGTCATCCCGAAGTCCGACGTCGACCACTCGCGCTCCGCGCCGCGCAACACCCGTGCGCCGAAGCAGCCGACGATGCTCTCGCTCACCCCGCCGCCGCGCCGGCCGGACCGGGCCTGCGACGAGAACCCGCTCGCCGGGTTCGCACCGGACGCCGTGCCCGTGGCACAGCCGGTCGCCGGGAGCTGACCACGGACCTGTTGCTGACGGGGCCCGTCGACCTGCGTGGTCGGCGGGCCCCGTCGCGTGTGCTGTTCGGGCCGCACGAGACCAACCTCGGCGACGCCGCACGCGGGATCACGGCTGACCACGTCGCCTACTACGCGGCGCGGGCCGCCGGGGGTGCGGGGATCGTCGTGGTCGAGCCGGCGTCGGTGCACGCCTCGGACCACCCCTACGCCTACGCCCCCGCCGCGTTCCCCGCCGCGTCGCCCGTCCCTGCCGTGTCGCCCGGTCCTGCCGCGTCGTCCGGCCCGGCAGCGGCGTCGGGGCGCGTCGAGATGCAGCTCAGCGGGAGTCGTGGATCTTCCGGGCCCGCTGAGCTGCATCTCGGCGACCGGGACGGCGCGCGGGTGCCCGCCGCGGCCGGGTGGGCGGCGGTCGTCGCGGCGTGCCGGCCGCACGGGACGCTCGTGCTGGCCGGGCTCGCGCACGCCGGTGGGCAGGGCAGCTCCGCGCACTCCGGGCACCCGCTGTGGGCGCCGTCGCCGGTCCCGGACGTCGTGTCCCGCGAGGTCCCGGTCGCGATGGGGTCAGCGGAGATCGGCGCCGTGGTCCGCGGCTTCGCCGACGCCGCCCGCGCGGCTGTGGACAGCGGTGTGGACGGTGTGGAGATCTCCGCCGGGCAGCACTCGGTGCTGCGCCAGTTCTGCTCCGGTCTGACCAACCACCGCGACGACGCCTACGGCCGCGACCGCACCCTGCTGCTGCGCGAGGTCCTCGACGCCGTGCGGGCGGCGATCGGGCCGGATCCCCTGCTGGCGCTGCGCCTGTGCGTCGACGAGCTCGCCCCCTGGGCCGGCATCACCCCCGGCGACGGCCTCGCCCTCGCCCGGGCCGTCGCCGACCGGGTGGACCTGCTCGTGCCCGTCGTCGGGAGCGCGCTGTCGATTGCCGCGACCCGGCCGGACCTGCACACGCCCGAGGCGTTCCTGCGGGCCCGGTGCGGCGAGCTGCGGCGTGCCCTCGGCGGCGCGACGACGGTCGTCCTGGCCGGCAGCGTCGTCACCCCGGC
Organism: Pseudonocardia sp. UM4_GMWB1; assembly: GCF_017312155.1. NCBI lineage: Bacteria > Bacillati > Actinomycetota > Actinomycetes > Pseudonocardiales > Pseudonocardiaceae > Pseudonocardia > Pseudonocardia sp. UM4_GMWB1. Next base: position 1,082,427 of record NZ_QJPN01000001.1, read on the forward strand.
CCTCGCCGACGACGCCCTGAGCAGCGGCGACGCGGATATCGTCGAGATGACGAGAGCGCAGGTCGCGGACCCGCGGCTCGTCGCGCTGACCCGGGCCGGGACGCCGGAGCGCATCCGGCCGTGCCTGCTGACGAACGCCCTCGCCGCGGCCCGCGACCCGCGCAACCCCGTGGTCGGGGACGAGCTGGAACCGCGGTCGGGGCACGAACGGACCGACCCGGACCCGGACCCGGACCCGGACCCGGACCCGGACGCGGAGCCGGAGCCGGAGCCGGTTCCGCCGCGTTCCGCGGAACGTGGTCCGGACGCTGCGGCGGGCCCCGGACGCCTGGATGCGGAACGAGCGCTGCGTTCCGCGGAACGCGGCGCAGGGGCGCGACGGCCGGTGCTCGTCGTCGGCGGCGGGCCCGCGGGGCTGGAGGCGGCCCGGACGCTGGCGCTGCGCGGGCACCCGGTGACGCTGCACGAGCGCACCGACCGGCTCGGCGGCCTGCTGCCCGCGGCCGCGGTGCTGCCCGGCCGGGACCGGCTCGCGCTGCCGGTCCCGTGGTGGGCCGCGGAGCTCGACCGGCTCGGCGTCGACGTGCGGTTGGGGTCGGAGGTGGACCCCGCGGTGCTCGGCGCCGCCCGGGCACGGGGGGAGGCGGTGGTGCTCGCGACCGGGTCCCGGCCGTCGCCGCCGGTGGTCGACGCGGACGTCCCGGTGCTCACCGCGGCGGAACTCTGCGCGGAGGTGGCGCGGTCAGCCCGTGTCGTCGTCCCGGCCGCCGCCGGGCGCGGTGTCGGTGCGGCCGAGGGCGTCGGCGATCCCGGCGCGGACCGCGCGACGCACCACGTGGTGGAGGACGTGGAAGAACGCGAACGCGATCACCAGCCAGAACAGGACGACGACGACCTCCATGGCGGGCACCGTAACGCAGTCGTCGCGGTGCTCGCCGCCGCGCGCGTTCCGCGGAACGCGCCGGTGCTCGTCGCCGACCCCCTCGGGGACTGGACCGGGCCGGGGGTCGCGGAGCTGCTCGCCGGCGCCGGGTACCGGGTGGTGCTGTCCACCCCGGACGCCGTCGCCGGACACCAGCTCGGCCGCTGCGGAGACATGGCCGCGGCGAACGCGCGGCTGGAACGGGCCGGTGTCCGGCGGGCGTTGTTCACCCGGCCGGGAGCGGTGCGCGGCGGTGTCGCGGAGCTGGTGGACGTCCACACCGCTGCGGTGACGACGGTGCCGTGCGCGGCCGTCGTCGACTGTGGACCGCGGCTGCCGCAGGACACGCTCCCGGCGCTGCCCGGCTGTCACCTCGCGGGGGACCGGGTCGCGCCGCGGACGCTCGCCGAGGCGGTGCGGGAGGGGCGGCGGGCCGCGTTCGCCCTCGCGGACGCCGACGCGACGGCGGGGGGCACGGCCCGCACCGTGACCGGACTGGATCCCGGATCCGGTCCGGTGGTCCTGCCCGGATCCGGGGCACGTGACACGGTCGGGGCCGGTGGGGCCGGTGGGGCCGGTGGGGCCGGTGGGGCCGCGTCGCCGCCCACGGCCGCCGCGTCCCCGGGGCCCGCGCTCCCCGCGCCCGTGTCCGAGGGGGCGGAGCTCCCGCGGCCCCGGCTCGGCGACCCCCTGCGCCTCGGCCGCGCCACGTTGCGCAACCGGATCGTCTTCACCGCCCACCTCACCGGCTTCGCCGAGGACGGCATGCCGACCGACCGGCACACCGCCTACTACGCGGCCCGTGCCGCGGGCGGCGCCGCACTGGTGATCACCGAGGAGCACGCCGTCCGCCCCGGCGACCGGCCCTACGAGCGGCTGATCCGTGGCCACGACCCGGCCGTGCTGCCCGGCTACCGCGCCCTCACCGACGCGGTGCACGCCCACGGCGCCCTCGTGCTCGCCCAGCTCAACCACAACGGCGCGCAGGGGTCGGGTATGTACTCGCGCACGGCCGTCGTCGGGCCCTCGCCGGTGCCCGACCCGATGTTCCGCGAGGTCCCCGCCGAGCTCGACGCGGCCGGGATCGGCGCGATCGTCGACGCCTTCGCCGACGTCGCCGCACGCTGCGTCGAGGGTGGGTTCGACGGCGTCGAGCTGCAGTGCTCGCACGCCTCGCTGCTGCGGCTGTTCCTGTCCCCGGCCACCAACCGTCGCACCGACGCCTGGGGGCGAGACCGGGCGAAGCTGGTGCTCGACGTCGTCGCCGCCGTCCGCGCGGCGATCGGCCCGGACCCGGTGCTGGGCCTGCGGATCGGCGTCGACGAGCGCATCGAGGGCGGCATCACCCCCGCCGACGGCGCCGACCTCGCCCGCCGTCTCGCCGCGACCGGTCAGGTGGACCACCTGAACACCTCGATCGGCGTCGCCACCTCGACGCTGCACCTGATCGAGCCGTCCATGCACACCCCGCCGGGCTACGCCGGGCACCTCGCCGCGACCCTGCGCCGCGCCGTCCGTGCCGCCGGGGCGGACCTCCCGGTGATCGGGGTCGGCCGGTTCACCACGCCCGCCGAGGCCGCCGCGGCGCTGGACCGCGGGGAGTGCGACCTCGTCGGCGTCGCCCGCGGGCAGATCGCCGACCCCGGCTTCGCGAACAACGCCCTCACCGGACGCCCGGTACGCCGGTGCGTCGGGTGCAACCAGGACTGCATCGGCCGGGTCGGGCTGAACCTGTCGCTGGGCTGCGCGGTCGACCCGGCCGCCGGGCGCGAACGGCTCGTCCCGCCCACCCGGGCCGCCGGTCCCGGCGCGGGCCGGGTGCTCGTCGTCGGGGCCGGGCCGGCCGGGCTCGCCGCGGCCGCCGCGCTTGCCGGGCGCGGGCACCGGGTGCTGCTCGCCGAACGCGCCGGCACCCCCGGCGGACGGCTCGCCCTCGCGGCGACCGCGCCCGGGCGGGCCGAGCTCGGCCACGTCGTCGCCGACCTGCTGCGCGAGGCGCACGCGGCCGGGGCCGAGATCCGGTACGGCACGACCGTCGACCGCGGGTTCGTCGAGGAGCTGGACCCCGCGGCGGTCGTCGTCGCCACCGGGTCGGTGCCCGCCGTCCCGTCGTGGGACCCGGAGCGGCTGACCGTCCCCGTCGACGACGTGCTGGCCGGGGTGCGCCTGCCTCCGGGCCCGGTGCTCGTCGTCGACGAGCTCGGGTTCCACCAGGCCACCTCGGTCGCCGAGCTGCTCGCCGCCCGCGGGCACGCCGTCGAGGTCGTCACCCCCGCGCTGGTCGTCGGGCAGGACCTCGGGCTCACCCTGGACCGCGAGGGGTTCCGCCGCCGCGCGCACGCCGCCGGGATCCGCTGCCGCACCGACCTCGCCGTGCTGGGGGTGCTGCGCAGGGGTGAGCAGAGCCGTGGTGAGCAGAGCTGCGCCGAGCCCGACTGCACCGTGGAGCTGCTGCACCACCCGACCGGCCGCACCGAGCGGCGCGACGTCGGCGCCGTCGTCGCGGCGACGGCCACCGTCCCCGCCACCGGCCTGTGGTCCGCGCTGGCCGGCGGGCCGTGGCCGGTGCACCGGATCGGCGACGCGCTGACCCCGCGCCGGTTCGACGCCGCGATCCGTGAGGGCCGCCTCGTCGACCTGGAGCCGGGTCGAGTTCCTACGGTCGTCGGGTGACCAGCGAGATCCCGGGCCCGCCGCGCCGGAGCCCGTGAGTGGGCCGGGCCGGCCGTCCTCGCGCGGCCCCTGCTCGTCCTCGCCCTCGCCCTCGAGATGAGCGTCCTCCGACCGGCGCCGTCGTCCTCGCGGTGACCGCGCTGCGCCGGACCGGGACCCGACGGGGCAGGCTGGGACCGTGCGCCTCGCGGATCTGATCTGGCCCGACCTCGACCCGGCCGCGGCGTACACGCTGCTCGTGCCGGTCGGCTCCACCGAGCAGCACGGCCCGCACCTGCCGCTGGGCACCGACACCGCCGTGGCGTCGGCGGTCGCGTCGGCGCTGCACGACGCCGACCCGGGGCTCGTCCTCGCCCCCGCACTGCCCTACGGCGCCGCCGGTGAGCACGAGGGCTTCCCCGGCACCGTGTCGATCGGGGAGGACGCGCTGCGCACCGTCCTCGTCGAGTACGGCCGCTCGGCGTGCCGGTGGGCCTCGCGGCTGGTGCTGCTCAACGGGCACGGCGGCAACGTCGCAGCGCTCCGCTCGGCGGTGACCCTGCTGCGCCACGAGGGCCGCGACGCCGGCTGGCTGTCCTGCGTCGCCGACGTCCCCGGGGTGCCGCTGGACGCGCACGCCGGGCGCTACGAGACCTCGCTGCTCGCCCACCTGCATCCCGGCCTGGTCCGCACCGACCGCGCCGAGGCGGGCGACACCCGGCCGCTGCGCGAGGTCATCGGGGAGCTGCGGGCCGGGGGGATCGCCGCGGTCAGCCCGAACGGCGTGCTCGGTGACCCGGCCGGCGCGTCGGCCGGGGAGGGGCTGCGGCTGCTCGCGGCGATCACGGCGACGGCGTCCGCGGCGGTCACCGCGTGGGACCCCGACCCCGGCACCGGACGCCTCCGCCCGCCGCCGGGGTAGCGCGGGGTCACGCCGCGGGGTGCACCAGCAGGGGCACGAGCTGCTCGGCCGTGGTGAACGAGCCGTGCTGGCCGGGCAGCGTGGACAGGAACGGCTCCGCCTCGCTCCGGACCACCGCCGCCGTCCCGTGCAGCGCGGCGACGACGTCGCCGACCCGGTCGAGCACCCGGTCGGTGACCGGCCCGAACCAGCCCCGGGCCACCGCCTCCTCCCGGCTGACGACGGCGGCGTCGTCTCCGAGCACCGCCTGCCAGGCGGCCAGCGCGTCGGCCGCCGCCCCGGGCTCGGCGTAGACGTGCCGGGCGCGCGGGTCCCCGCCGAGCAGCGCCACGCCGTCGGACAGCGCCGGGGTGGTGTCGGCGTCGACGGTCCGGTCGACGGTGACCATGCCGTGGTCGCCGGTGACCGCCAGCAGGGTCCCCGCGGGCAGTGCCTCCAGCAGCATCGCGAGCAGCGCGTCGACCTGGCGCAGCTGCCAGCGCCACGCCGGGCTCCCGGGGCCGTACAGGTGGCCGACCTTGTCCAGGTCGGCGTGGTAGCCGTAGACCAGCCGCGGACCGGGGCCCTCCACCCCGGCGAGGATCTCCACGGCCAGGTCGCCCAGCGCGGCCACCCCGCGGTACTCGCCACCGCGCAGCCCCGACCGGGTCAGCCCGGACGTCCGGAACTCCAGCGGCGACACCGACCGGACCGCGACGCCCGCCGCCGCGGCCCGCTCCAGCACGGTCGGCTCCGGCTGCACCCGCTCCGGGACGAGCCGCTCCCTCAGATCCCGGCGGCCCGAGGACCAGCCCAGCGCGTCGAGCAGCTCGCCGTCGACGCGGAACCGCAGCCCGAGCGTGCCGTGCGCGCCCGGCGGCAGCCCGGTGCCGAGCGAGGTCAGGCTGATCGGGGTGGTCGAGGGGAACCCGACGGTGAGCGGTCCGGCGTCGGCGAGCCCGGCCAGCACCGGCGCGTCGGCGGCGTGCGCGTGCAGCAACTCGTGGCCCAGCCCGTCGACGAGCAGCAGCACCGCCGCCCCTGCCCGCGGGAGCCCGAACGCGGGCGGCCGGTCGTCGAGCGGGGCGCCGATCGCGTGCAGCAGGGCGGGTAGGACGTCGGCCAGCGTCGCCGAGCCGTAGCGGGGGAGGACCTCGGGCATGCCCCGGAGTCTGCCCGGCGGGACCCGTGCGGACCACGCCGATCGGGCAGGTGCGGGTGTCGACCCGCGGCGGCCGGGGATGGAAGGCTCCCGGAGGTGACCGCCGCCCGGACCGACCCCGACCGTCCCTCCGCCACGACCCCCTCGGGCCCGGCGGACCGGCGGCTCCCGGACGGCTTCCGGGTGGTGCTCGACCGTCGCACCCGGCGGCTCGACGGCGGCGCGGCGCTGCTCGGCGGCGCCCCGCCCCGGCTGGTGCACCTGTCCGCGCGGGCCCGCGCGCTGCTGCCCGCCCCCGGGCGGCCGCTGGTCGTCACCGGCCCCACCGAGCGGTCCCTGGCCCGCACCCTGCTCGACGCCGGGCTCGCCCACCCCGTCCCCGACGCCCCGGCCGGGATCACCGGGGCCGAGGTCACCGTCGTCGTCCCGGTGAAGGACCGGCCGCTGGACCGGCTCCTCGCCGCGCTGGCCGGGACCGGGGTGGCCGGCCCGGTCGTCGTCGACGACGGGTCCACCGACCCGGCACCGCTGCGCCGCGCCGTCGAGCGGGCCGGGGGGACGGTCCTGCGGCACGCCACCCCGCGCGGCCCGGCGGCCGCCCGCAACGCCGGCCTCGCCGCCGCGACCACCCCGTTCGTGGTGTTCCTCGACTCCGACGTCGTCCCCGAACCCGGCTGGCTCCCCCCGCTGCTCGCCCACCTCGCCGACCCCGCGGTCGGTCTCGTCGCACCGCGGATCGTGGCGCCGGACCCGGAACGGGGCGGCGGGCTGCGCGGGGCGGTCGGGCGCTACGAGGCGGTGCGGTCGTCGCTGGACCTGGGGCCCGACCCGGCACTGATCGTGCCGCGGTCCCGTGTCGCCTACGTGCCGAGCGCGGCGATGCTCGTCCGGGTGTCGGCGGTCGGGCCGGTCGCGTTCGACCCGCGGATGCACGTCGCCGAGGACGTCGACCTCGTCCTGCGCCTGCACGCGGCCGGCTGGGAGATGCGCTTCGAACCCGTCGCGCGGGTCGCCCACGACCACCGCACCCACCCGGGGGAGTGGCTGCGGCGCAAGGCGTTCTACGGCACCGGGGCGGCGCCGCTGGCGCGCAGGCACCCCGGGGCGGTGCCGCCGGTGATCCTCTCCCCCTGGACGGCGGCGGTCTGTCTGCTCCTGCTCGCCCAGCGGCGGGGGGCGACGGCGCTCGCCGCCGTCGTCACCGGGGTCGCGACCGAACGGCTGTCCCGGAAGCTGCCCCGGCTCGACCATCCGCGGCGCGGGGCGGCCCTGCTCACCGCGCTCGGCCTGTCCGGGGCGCTGTGGCAGACGGCGTCGGCGCTGACCCGGCACTTCTGGCCGGTCGCCGCGCTCGCCTGCCTGGTGTCGCGCCGGGCCCGCCGCGCGGTCGTCGCGGCGGCGCTGGCGGAGGGGCTGACCGACTGGTGGCGCCACCGCGACCGTGACCCGCGGGTCCGGACCGGGCCGCTGCTGCACCTGCTCGCGCACCGGCTCGACGACCTCGCCTACGGTGCCGGTCTGTGGTGGGGGGCCGTCGAGCACCGGACCTCCGCCCCGCTGCGGCCGACCGGTCCTGGCGCACGACGCTGACGCAGGTTAGGCTTCCCTGCCCTCCGGGGTCGCACCACTCCGTCAGGACTGGTCTGAACGGGTGATTCGTGTTGCGTCACGGATCCGATTCTGAGGGCGCCTCTCGCCCACCTTCTCCGCGCCTGCGGTTGCGCACGACAGGCTGTCGCCGTGACGTCGGCACCACGCCACTCGACCTCCGGTCGCCCCGGTCCCGGCTCCTTGCACCCCAGGAAGATCGGGAGTGTGATGTGGGCGCTGCCACACGAGACGTGCGGCAACTTTTCCGGGCGCGCCGGCGTGGTCGCGAGACAGGCGACGGCGATCGGCGTTCCTCGGACGAAGTCCCCGGTCAGACCCCGCGCTTCGGAGCGTGCGTGGTCGCGTACGAGGAGTGAGAGTTCATGACAGAGGTCCGGGTCACCGTCGACGGCGTGAACTACGCCGACGACGTCGAGCCCCGCATGTTGCTCGCGCAGTACCTGAGGGAGACGCTGGGCAAGACGGGGACGCTGATCGGCTGCGACACCAGCAACTGTGGTGCCTGCACGGTTCATCTCAACGGGCAGAGCGTGAAGTCCTGCTCGGTGCTCGCGGTCCAGGCGGACGGCGCCGAGGTCACCACCATCGAGGGTCTCGCCCGCGACGGTCAGCTGCACCCGGTGCAGGAGGCCTTCCGCGAGTGCCACGGCCTGCAGTGCGGGTACTGCACGCCGGGAATGATCATGGCTGCGGTGGACCTGCTCGGGGACAACCCCGACCCGTCCGAGCAGGAGGTCCGTGAGGGCATCGAGGGCAACCTCTGCCGCTGCACGGGCTACCAGAACATCGTGCGCGCCGTGCAGACCGCGGCGAAGAACATGAAGCCGGGAGCCGCTCAGCCCTCCGGCCAGGCCGCCCCGGTTGCGGGAGGTAACTGACGTGACGACGACCGCCGAACCCACCACGACCGGCGAGATCGGCAAGGCCCGGGTCCGCAAGGAGGACCAGCGCCTCATCACCGGCCGGTCCCGCTACACCGATTCCATCACCCCTCCGGGAACCGTCCACATCGCCGTCGTCCGGTCGACGATCGCGCGGGCGACCATCACCTCGATCGACAAGTCCGAGGCCGAGAAGGCCCCGGGTGTGTTCGGCGTCTACACCGCGGCCGACCTCGGTGCGGAGGAGGTCGGCATGCCCTGCGCGTGGCCGATCACCCCGGACCAGAAGGCCCCGCAGCGCCCGGTGCTCGCCGTCGGCCGCGTCAACTTCTCCGGTGAGGGCGTCGCCGTCGTCGTCGCCCGGTCGGCCGCCGCCGCGCGCGACGCCGCCGAGCTCGTCGAGGTCGACTACGAGCCGCTCGACCCGGTCCTCGACATGGAGGCCGCCGCGCAGGACGGTGCCGAGCTGGTCCACCCGGACCTCGGCACCAACGTCTCCGCGACCTGGGTGTTCGACTCCGCCGCCGCCGGCACCGGTGCCGACGTGGCCGAGGCCATCAAGGCCGCCGAGGCCGACAGCGACTCCGTCGTCGTCCGCCGCCGCTTCCGCCAGCAGCGCCTGATCCCCGCGTTCATGGAGCCCCGCTCCTGCGTGGTGGACCCGACCGGTGAGCAGCTGACCATCTGGGCCGCGACCCAGGTGCCGCACATCCTGCGCACCATGACCACGGTGACCCTCGGGGTGCCGGAGTCCAAGCTGCGTGTCATCGCCCCCGACGTGGGCGGCGGCTTCGGCGGCAAGATCGGCGTCCTGCCCGAGGAGATGCTCTGCGTGCTGCTCGCGCAGAAGCTGGGCAAGCCGGTCAAGTGGACCGAGACCCGCAGCGAGTGCATGCTCACCGCGCACCACGCCCGGGACCAGATCCAGGACCTCGTGATGACCGCCAAGAAGGACGGCACCATCACCGGGTTCGACGTCCACCTCTACGCCGACATGGGCGCCTACCTGGGCCTCGTCGGGCCGGGTGTGCCGATCCTCGGCGCGTTCATGTTCAACGCGATCTACAAGATCCCCGCGCTGAAGTTCACCTGCTCCAACGTCTTCACCAACAAGACGCTGACCGACGCCTACCGCGGCGCCGGCCGCCCCGAGGCGACCTTCGCCGTCGAGCGCATGCTCGACGAGCTGGCCGTCGAGCTCGGCCGCGACCCGATGGAGCTGCGCGAGCAGAACTGGATCAAGCACGAGGAGTTCCCCTTCACGACCGTCGTGGGCCTGACCTACGACACCGGCAACTACGAGCAGGCCACGCAGCGCGCGATGGAGCTGTTCGACTACGCCGGTCTGCGCCGTGAGCAGGAGGAGCGCCGCCGCTCCGGTGACCCGGTCCAGCTGGGCATCGGCATCTCGACCTTCACCGAGATGTGCGGCCTCGCCCCGTCCCGCGTGCTCGGCTCGCTGGACTACGGCGCCGGCGGCTGGGAGGCCGCCAGCATCCGGATGCTGGCCACCGGCAAGGTCGAGGTCACCACCGGTGCCTCCGCCCACGGCCAGGGCCACGAGACGGCGTTCTCGCAGATCGTCGCGGACAAGCTGGGCGTCGCGTTCGAGGACGTCGAGATCCTGCACGGCGACACCCAGGTGGCGCCGAAGGGCCTCGACACCTACGGCTCGCGCTCGCTGGTCGTCGGCGGTGTGGCCATCGTCAACGCCGCGGACAAGGTGATCGAGAAGGCGACGAAGATCGCCGCGCACCTGCTCGAGGCCTCCGAGGACGACATCGAGTTCGCGAACGGCCAGTTCACGGTCAAGGGCACCGACAAGGGCAAGGCCATCCAGGAGATCGCGTTCGCCGCGTTCATGGCGCACGACTACCCGGAGGGCATGGAGCCCTCGCTGGACTCCGACGCCGTCTTCGACCCGGAGAACTTCTCCTACCCGCACGGCACCCACCTGGCCGCGATCGAGGTCGACACCGACACCGGCCGGGTGAACCTGCGCAAGTACGTCTGCGTCGACGACATCGGCAACGTCATCAACCCGCTGATCGTCGAGGGCCAGGTGCACGGCGGTCTCGCCCAGGGCATCGCGCAGGCCCTGTTCGAGGAGGCGAACTACGACGACCAGGGCACCCTGGTCAACGCCACGTTCGTCGACTACACGATCCCGTCCGCGGCGGACCTGCCGAGCTTCACCACCGAGACGGTCTCCACCCCGGCGACGAGCAACCCGCTCGGCGTCAAGGGCGTCGGCGAGGCGGGCACCATCGCCTCGACCCCGGCGATCCTCAACGGCGTGCTGGACGCGGTGCGGCACCTCGGCGTCGACGAGATCGAGATGCCGACCACCTCGCAGCGCGTGTGGCGTGCGCTCCAGGTCGCCAAGGGCAAGAACCCGCAGGAGACCCCGAGCGACACCCACGCGCCCGGTGCCGGCCTCGGTTCCATCGACCCGAACAACCCCAAGGGAGAGGTCCAGTGATCCCGGCGAAGTTCGACTACGTCCGGCCCTCCTCGGTCGAGGAGGCCGTGTCGGCCCTGCAGTCGGCCGGTGAGGACGCGAAGATCCTGGCGGGCGGGCAGAGCCTGCTGCCGGTGCTGCGCCTGCGGATGGCCGCGCCGAGCACCGTCATCGACCTCGGGGGCATCCCCGAGCTCAAGCGGATCGGCGAGGACGACCAGTACGTCATGGTCGGCGCGATGGCCACCCACCACGAGGTCATGCGCAACGACCTGGTGAACTCCCACGTGGAGCTGATCGCCCGGGCGACCGAGACCGTCGCGGACCCGCAGGTCCGCCACCGCGGCACCCTGGGCGGCGCGCTCGCGCACGCCGACCCGGCCGGTGACCTGGGCGCGGCCGCCCTGGCGATGGACGCCGAGTTCGTCATCCTGGGCGCCGGTGGCACCCGCCTGGTGACCGCGGCGGACTTCTTCCAGGACTACTTCACGACCGCGATCGGCGAGGGCGAGATCCTCACCATGATCCGGTTCCCGAAGCGGTCCGGCTGGAAGAGCCACTACGAGAAGTTCAACCGGGTCGCCCAGGCGTGGTCGATGGTGGCCGTCGCCGTGGCGCTGAAGGTGGACGGCGGGACCATCACCGAGGCCCGCGTCGGCCTGACCAACATGGGCAACGTGCCGATCCGGGCGACCGGTGTCGAGGCGGCCCTGGTGGGCAAGGCCGCGGGTCCGGACGTCGCGAAGGCGGCCGCCGAGCACGCGCTCGAGGGCACGTCCGCTCCGAGTGACGCGGACGCCGCCGCCGACTACCGTGAGCACCTGGCGAAGGTTCTCACCGGTCGTGCGGTGCTGGCCGCGGCCGGCTGACGTACCCGAGGAACACACCGACGCCGGCGCCGGCCCCGGAACCCCCGGGACCGGCGCCGGCGTTCGTTCGAGGAGGCTGGGCAGAGAAGATGCAACTGGAGAACAAGTTCACGATCGCGGCGCCGATCGAGGACGCGTGGAAGGCCCTCAACGACCCGGAGCTCATCGCTCCGTGCTTCCCCGGGGCGACCCTGACCGAGTACGAGGGCGACTCGTTCCAGGGCACCGTCAAGGTCAAGCTCGGCCCGATCTCGCTCACGTACAAGGGCAAGGGCACCTACATCGAGCGTGACGACGCGAACCACAAGGTGGTCATCGACGCGTCCGGCCGCGACGCCCGCGGCAACGGCACCGCCAAGGCCGTCGTGACCGGCACGATGGTCGCCGACGGTGCGGACAAGACCTCGGTCACGATGGTCACCGACATGACCGTCACCGGTCGTCCGGCGCAGTTCGGCCGCGGCGTCATCTCCGACGTCGCCGACAAGATCATCGGGCAGTTCTCGAGCTGCGTCGCGGACAAGCTGACCGGCCCCGGTGCGGCGACCTCCAACGGCGCGGGCCCGAAGCACGCGGCCGACCAGACCAGCCCGATCCCGGCCGTCCCGCCGGGCCCGGGTGAGCAGGCCGCGCCCGCCCCGGTGAAGCGGACCTACCAGCCGCAGAGCAGCCCGGTCGAGGCCATCGACCTGCTCGACTCGGCGGGTGCCCCGGTGCTCAAGCGCCTCGGGCCGGTGCTGGGCGGCGTGGGCGCGCTCGTGCTGCTGGTCGTGCTGATCCGGCGTCTGCGCGGCGCGAAGGGCTGAGTCCCCCGCACGTCCCTCCGGGCCGGTACCGCGTTCCGCGGTGCCGGCCCGTGGCGTTGCGGGGCAGGATGGAGCGGTGCGAGCGGGCGAGCGGAACGGGCTGACCGACATCGAGGGCCTGCGGGTCGGGCACGCGGCGGTGAACGGGCCGGGTGCCCGCAGCGGGACGACGGTCGTGCTGACCCCGCCGGGCGGCGCGGTCGCCGGCGTGGACGTGCGCGGCGCCGCGCCCGGCACCCGGGAGACCGACCTGCTCGACCCGGTCGCGACGGTCCAGCGCGTGCACGCCGTCACCCTGTCCGGGGGCAGCGCCTTCGGTCTCGACGCCGCGTCCGGCGTGATGGCCCGGCTGGAGCGCGACGGCGAGGGGTTCCCGGTGCCGGGCGCCGTCGTGCCGATCGTGCCGGCCGCCGTGGTGTTCGACCTCGGTCGCGGCGGTGACCCCCGGGTCCGCCCGACCGCGGCGACCGGCACGGCCGCCTACGACGACGCACACGCCGGCCCGGTCGTCCAGGGTTCGGTCGGGGCGGGCACCGGCGCGGTGTCCGGCGGGCTGCGCGGCGGGATCGGGTCGGCGTCCGCGGTGCTCACCGAGGGCTCTGCCGCCGGGACGACGATCGCGGCCCTGGTCGTCCTCAACTCCGCCGGTGCGGCCGCGGACCCGGCCACCGGTGAGGTGTACGGCGCCCGGCACGGTCTGCCGGGCGAGTTCGCCGCCGGGGTGGCCCCGGCCCTCGCCCCGCCGGAGCGGCTCGCCGCGCTGTACGCAGGGCACGTGAACCCGCTGGGGACGGCGACGACGCTGGTGGTCGTCGGCACCGACGCGGCCCTGGACAAGGTCGGCTGCACCCGGCTGGCGACGATGGCGCACGACGGCCTGGCCCGGTCGATCTCGCCGGTGCACACGATCCGCGACGGCGACTGCGCGTTCGCGCTGGCCACGGGCACCCGGGCCGCACCGGACGTCGCCGGGGTGTTCGCGCTGCAGGCGGCCGCGGCGGAGGTGACGGCGCGGGCGGTGGCGCACGCGCTGCTGGCGGCGGAACCGGCGCCGGACCGGCCGTCGTACTCGTCGCTCCTGGTGGGCCCGTGAGCGCGCCGAACCCGTGGCTGGGGCGCCCGCGTGCCCCGCGCCCGCCGCCCGCGCCGGACCCGGACGCGGTGCGTCTGGTGGGGCTGCCCCGGCGGCGGGCCGCGGCCCGGGCGGTGAACGACGTGGTGCGGGGCGTGGACGTGCGCGCGTTCGACGACGGGTGGACCGTCTCGTTCCTCAGCGGCTACTACACGCTCTGCCACACCCTCGACCAGCTGCTCGACGCCGTCGCCCCGGCCGGGGAGCGGGAGCTGCTGCGGGCGACGGTGCTGGCCGCGGCCGACGGGTCCGCGGGCCGGGGCTGACCGCCCGATCGGCGGGGCCCCGTGACCCGGGCCCCGCCGACCTCCGGTCCCGGGCCGGCTCAGTCGTCGTCGCGGTCGTGCCGGTCGTCGTCGCCGTCGTGCCGGTCGACGTCGTGGTCGAGGACCTGGCCGGTGGTGGCGTCGATGTCGAGATCGTGCTCGGTGGTGCCGTTCACGACCTCGACCTCCCAGTGGTCCCGGCCGTCGCTGCGGTCGTCGTCGCGGTCGTCGTCGTGCCGGTCGTCGTCGCTGTCGGCCCGGTCGAACTCGACCTCGGTGACCCGCCCGCCGCCCGCGGCGGCGAGGGCGGCGCGCTCGGCGGCGGCGCGGTCGACCGCCGGCGGGGCGGGGGCGGGGGCCGCGGGCGCGGCGGTGCGGGGCAGCTCCGGGGGCAGCAGGTCGGCGGTGCGTGCGATCGCGGCGCCGGTCGGGACGACGGTGAGCTCGTCCGGGGCGCCGCCCGCGCCGAGTGCGAGGGCGGTGCCCCCGCCGACGAGCAGGAGACCGGTGGCGGCGACGGCGGCGACGGTGAGGGGGGTACGCACGGTGATCTTCCTCCGAGAGGTTCCGGCTGGTCCGGGTCGGTGCGACCCGGATGCTGGTGGGAACTGTGCCGCCGCCCGCCCCAAGGTCGCGCTGCGTGAGCCCTAAGGCGGCGTTAGGGCCCGGAGCGGCCGAACTACAGTCGTCGGGGTGTCGACCATCAGCCCGGACGAGGGAGTGGCGCGCCGGCTGAAGGCCCTGGCCTGCACGGCGCCGCTGCACGATCTCGACGCCCGCAAGGGGCGGCTCGACTGGGACGCGACCGGCTACCAGATGGCCGAGATCGGCCTGCAGGCGATCGACCAGGTCACCCTGGCCATGGACTTCGACCACGGTGCCGACCACGCGGAGGTCGTCCGGCGGCTGCTGCCGTTCGTGGGCGCGCAGGTGCCGGGGGCGCCGCGGTCGGAGTACGTCCGCGTCGCGCAGTGGGTGATCGACAACCTGATCAACGTGGGGTCGATCGACCGCGGGTTCGCCGTGGAGTACGGCACGACCGACGACGACGGGCGCTACGTGCGTCGCCGATTCGACTTCAAGCTGCTCGTCGAGGTGGCCGCCCCGGACGGCGGGATCTACCTGCGCGCCTCGGACGAGGCGATCAACGTGCTGGTCGGGGCGTTGGACACCGACGTCGAGTCGGCCCAGGAGGCGGCCGAGACGAAGCTGGAGACGCTGATCGTCCGCGGTCGTCTCGGCGACGCCCGGCTGGCGGCCGAGCAGGCCCGCTACCGGACCGTGCAGTACGCGGAGTCGTTGCGGCGCAAGCTGGAGGCGACCCGGCGCGACGTCCGCTCGGTGGACTGGCTCGACGCCGTCCCGCAGCTGCTCGACGAGGCACTGACCCATATCGAGTCCCGCTACCGCGCCGAGACGATGATCAAGGCGAACATCGCCGACGCCCGTGACGAGGCCACCGAGCCCGGGCGCCGCAGGCAGGCCGCGGAGCTGGTGACCGTCGTCGACGACTGCATCCAGCGACACACCCAGCTGCAGGCACGGTTGCAGGAGGCGGGCGCGTCGTTCCGCGCCGAGCAGGACCGCCAGCAGTTCTCCGGGAAGCCGAAGCGGGCCGCCGTCGACGTGTTCGGGCAGCTGCTGCGGCCGTCGCTGGCGCTGACCGTCGAGGCGGCGCACGACCCGGTGACCGGCTACTTCGGTGCCGGGGCCGGGGTGCGGAACCCGTCGGTGCCGAGCCTGGGCGGGCTGGTCGAGACGTTGCTGACACCCCCGAGCGACCGTGACCCGTTCGGCGCCGAGGTGCCCGAGCCGGAGCTGGCGCCGCAGCCGCGCGAGCGGTTCGGGGTGGACACGTGGGCGGCCGCCGACGCGGTGCTGCCCGCCGACGTCGAGCACCCGGTGCGGCTGTCCGCGGCGCTCGCGGCGGCCCGCGCGGCCGGGGCGGACCTGCCGCAGCTGGTCGCGTTGCGGGCGATGCACGCCGTCGGGACGGCGGTGGCCACGGCACGGACCCAGGGCGACCCGTCGGTGCTGGTCGCGGTCGACGACGGGACGGTCCTCGACGACCCCGAGTTCGGCGGCGCGGACCTGCTGCTGGCGCGGGCCGGGGTGCAGGGCGGACAGACGAACCGACGGACGGCGCAGACATGAGTGACACCGAGACCGCGGCCCGCCTGGTCGGCTACGGCATGCGCCCCAAGGCGCTGCCCGGCCGCGACCCCGACTACGCCGACCTGGTCCGGCGCTACCGCGAGGACGACGAGTTCCGCACGACCGTGCAGCGCGTCGCGTCCGGTCTGGGCCTGGTGGTGCTGGCCGTCGACACCGGCCCGGGCATCGTGCTCGCCGCGACCGAGGGCTCGGTGTTCGAGATCCGGATGGACGAGTACGCCCGCCGCACCGCCCTGGCCAACCGGGGCGCCGACAAGGTCCTGCACGGGATCGCGCACCTCGCCGTCGCCGCGCTGGCCTTCCCCCGCCCCGACGACCTCGGCGACGACTCCTACGTCGGCCGGGTCTCGGTGGAGCTCGTCGACGGCGCCGTCCGCGAGGCCTGCCGGGTGCTGAACGAGCGTGCCGCGGGTCCCGCCGACCCCGAGTCCGACGCCCCGCAGCTCGAGGAGGTCTGGCGGGTCTGGCAGCGTCGCCCGGAGGCCACCGCGACCAAGGACGGCCGCGTCGGGGAGTCCACCACCCGCGGAATCGTCGGCAAGGCGCTGCGGTTCCTCGCCGACCAGGGCTTCCTCGTCCCGGTCGGCGCGGAGGGCGCCTACCGGACGACGCCGCGCTACCAGGTGCAGGTGCGCGAGCTCGCGGCCCAGCGGGCCTTCGACGAGCTGCTGGCCCTGAACGTCCTGCCCGCCGCGACCGCCGCCGGGACCCTGGTGACCGAGCACGACGGCGTGTTCGACGCGCCCGGGTCCGGTGCTCAGGGCGCGGCCGGGACGGGAAGCGCGCCCGACCTCGACGATCCGCCGGGGTCGGGGGAGACGGCCGGGCCGTCGTCGGCACTCGATCCGGCACCCGCGGCGAGGCAGCCTGTGGGGGAGACCTCCTCGGACATCGTTCACCCGGTGAACGGGGCGAACGGTGCCGGGACCGACGGCTCGGTCGGCTCGGTCGGTTCAGTCGGCTCGGACACCGTGTCCGTGGAACTCGCTTACCCGGTAAGCGAGTTCGTGCAGAGCGGTGTCGGGGGTGACGGCGTGGCCGGTGACCCGATGGGCGTTGTCGATCCCGTCGGCGGGGCTGTGTCGGGGGAACCCGCTGACCCGGTAAGCGAGTTCGCACAGGACGGCGCCGGGGGTGGCGACACGGCCGGGGACCGACACCCTGCCGATACGGGTACGGAGCGTGCGGATCCGGCCGGCCCGTCGGACACCCCGCCGACCGACCACCGCACGGAGGACCGCGATGTATGAGCTGACCCGGGTCCGCCTGTTCTCCGTCGGTCCGACCGCCGCGCGCTACCAGGACGTCGCACTCGACCTGCGGGGCGTCGGGGCCCCGGTGAAGGTCGCCGTCCAGGAGGACCTGTTCGCCCCGGACGCGCTCGACCGCTCGACGCCGCGTCGGCCGTCGCCGGCGTCGGTGCTGTTCCTGGAGAACGGCGGCGGCAAGTCCGTCCTGCTCAAGCTGATCTTCTCGGTCCTGCTGCCCGGGCGGCGCCAGGTCGTCGGGACCACCAGCACCACGGTGCTGGAGAACTTCGTGCTGGCCGAGGACGTGGCGCACGTCGTCTGCGAGTGGATGCACGTCGGTACCGGGCGGCTGCTGGTCACCGGGAAGGTGTCGGAGTGGCGCGGGCACGTCGCCTCCAGCGACCCGGAGAAGCTGGCCGACGCCTGGTTCTCCTTCCGGCCGGTCCCGGGGATGGGCCTCGACGACCTGCCGTTCACCCACGACGGGCGCCGGGTCACCCTGGCCGCCTTCCGGGAGCGCCTGCAGACCGCGCACCGCGAGCACCCCGACGCCGAGCTCGCCTGGGAGACCGGGCACCGGGACTGGACCCGCCACCTCGTCGAGGTCGGCCTGGACCCGGAGCTGTTCCGCTACCAGCGCGCGATGAACGCCGGCGAGGGCGAGGCCGCCGAGGCGTTCTCGTTCTCCTCCGACGAGGCGTTCGTCGACTTCCTGCTGCGCGCGGTGCTCGACCCGGCGGAGCCGCAGAACGTCGCCGAGCTCGTCGCCGGCTACGCCGACCGGCTCGCCCAGCGCGAGGAGCTGGAGACCGAGCGGGAGTTCGTCGACGGCACGCTGTCCCGGCTCGAGCCGATGGTCGACGCCGAGGCCACCGCGATCGCCGCCCGCGACACCGAGACGGCCGCGCGGACCGAGCTGGCGGCGACCGCGTCGCGGATCGCGGCCCGCCGGATCGCCGAGGAGGCCCGCTCGGTGACCGCCGCCGAGGAGGCCACCGGCGCGGTCGAGGCCGAGCAGTCCGCGGCCCGGACGGCGGAGCGGCTGCAGGACACCGTCGGTGAACTGCGCAGACTCACCGCGGGGCTCGCCGTCGAGGCCGCCGAGCGGACCGCGGCCGAGGCGACCCGCGAGCGCGACGCCGCGTCGGCCGTCTCGATGGCCCGCGACGCCGTCGAACCGGTCCTGGCGCACCGCGTCGCCGCCGCCGAGGCCGCGCGGCTGCGCGCCCGCGTCGAGGAGGAGGAGCAGAGGGCCCAGCCCGCGCTCGCCGCGCGGCAGGACGCCGCCCGCGCGCTCGCGGTCGCGCTGGCCCGGGTCGCCGCGGAGGCCGACGCCGCCGCCGACGCGGCGGAGGAGCACCGCGCCGACGCCGAGGAGCGCGCGGCGGCCGCCCGTCGCGAGCAGGTCACCCGCACCGCCGACGCCGCCCGCGCCGAGAGCGCCGCCGCCACCGCCCGCGAGGCCCTCGACGACCTCGACACCCGGGTCGCCGCCGCCGTCTCCGCCGGGCACCTGAAGGCGGGCTCGACCGCCGCCGACGTCGAGGACTCCGCGGCCGCCGCCCGGACCGAGGCGGAGCGGTGCGCCACCGCGCTCGCCGACGCCGACACCGCGGCCGCCACGATCCGCGAGGAGCGACGGGCCGCCGAGGCCCGCCGCACCGCCGCCCAGGACGCGGCGGCCGCCGCCCGCGCCGACGCCGCGACCGCCGAGGCCGCGCGCTCCGCCGCGGAGACCGACGCCGTCGCGCTCGCCGGGGAGGTCCGGCCCGCAGAGCTGCTCGGACTCGACGAGATCCGCCCGGACACCGACGCGGGCCTCGTCGTCGACACCCTGACCACCGCGATCCGCGGCGCCGAGCGGGAGCGGACGACCCTGCACGGCGACCAGCGCCGCGACGAACGCGCGCTCGCCGCGCTCGGCGACGGCGGCCTGCTGCCCGACCCGACGGAGATCGAGGACGTCCTCGCGGCGCTGGAGGCCGCCGGGATCACCGCCTGGTCCGGCCGTCGCTACCTGGCGAAGCTGCCCGCCCCCGACCGGGAGACCGTGCTGGCGCGGCTACCGCACCTGGCGGGCGGGGTGCTGCTCAACGACGCGCGCGACGCCGAGCGGGCCCGCGCCGAGCTGGACGCGGCGCGGCTGCTGCCGGCCTGCCTGGTCGCGGTCGGCACCACCGCCGCGCTGCGCGCCGACGCCGATGCGGCGCCCGGGATCGACTTCGTGGTGCCGCCCAACCCGGCCCTGCACGACGAGGAGGCCGCCGAGCAGGTCCGGGTCCGGCTCGTCGCCGAGACCACCGAGCGCGCCGCCCGGCTCGCCGAGCTGGAGACCGTCCTCGACGACGACCGCAGGCTGCGGGACCGGTTCGCCGCGCTGCGCGACCGTCGTCCCACCCTCGCCGACCTCACCGAGGCCGCCGAGGCCGCCGAGGCCGCACGGGCCGCGGCGGTCGCCGAGTACGAGGCGACCCGCGCCGAGGTCGAGGACGTCGACGAGCGCGCCGACCGGCTCACCGTCGACCGGCCCGGCCTGGAGCGCACCGCCGGGGACACCCGTCGCCGGGCGGACGCGCTCGCCGCGCTGCGCACCGAGCTCGCCCGCCGGGCGACGCACGAGGAGCGGATGCGCACCGGGGAGGCCGACGCCGCGCGGGCCCGCCAGGAGGCCGACGCCGCCGGGACCACCGCCGACCGCGCCGGTCGCGAGGCCGCCGACGCGCAGCAGACGCGCGACCGGCAGCGCGGCATCGGCATGATCCTGCGCGACGAGGCCGCGGCGCTCCCGGTCTCCACCGACGAGGTCGGCGGGCAGGACGGGGAGCCGGAGGGGACCCCCGAGGGGTCGCTGGCCGAGCTGCGCGAGGAGTTCCAGCGGGCCCGCGACGCCTACGCCTCGGCCTCCGTCGACACCGACCTGCAGGGTGCGCTGGAGCGGGCCGAGGCCGATGCGCGGGAGCGGCGGGTCGCCGTCGACGGGCTGCCGCGCACCGTCGTCGAGGCCGCGACGGCGTTCCTGCACACCCCCGACGGCGCCGACGCCGCCAGCCGCCGCGTCGCCGCCGAGCAGGCCCGGACCGCCTACGACGAGGCCGAGAGCCGCCGCGCCGACGCCGCGACCGAGCTGGCCGTCGCCCGCCGCGAACTGGAGCGGTTCACCGGCGGCGAGCGGCCGATCGACCCCTACGACCCGCCCCGCGACGCCGAGCACGGCCGCGAGCTGGTCGCCCGCGCCACGGCCGACCTGGACGCGGCGGGCAAGGACCTGGAACGCCGTCGTCGGGCCCGGACCGACGCCGAGGACGCCCACCGCACCGCCACCGACCTCGCCCGCGGGTTCGGGCTGGTCGTGTCCTCGCTGGACGAGACGCCCGAGCCGTCCGGGGTGCCGTTCGACGGCGACGTCGAGGCCGCCCAGGCTGCGCTCAAGCGCCACCAGAACGCCGTCCGCGACGCGGCGGGGGAGCGGACACGCGCCGAGAAGAAGGTCCGCGAGGGCGTCGACGCCGTCGCCCGCTTCGCCCAGGACCCGCGGTTCGCGACCCTGAGCTCCCCGGTGCACCGCCACATCGGCGGTGTCGACCGGTCGGAGATGCCCGGCCTCGCCGCGGAGTGGATCGCCGCGCTGCGCCCGCGGCTGCGCTCCCTCGACGACGACCTCGGCAACATCGAGCGGCACCGCTCCGGGATCGTCACCCGGCTGTCCGGGATGGTCGGCGAGGCGCTGCGGACGGTGCGCCTCGCGCAGCGGCTGTCCCAGCTGCCCGAGGGCCTCGGCGACTGGTCGGGCCAGCAGTTCCTGCGGATCCGGTTCGAGGAGCTGCCCGACGCGGCGCTGCGCCACGAGCTCGGCGCCGTCGTCGACCGCACCGCCACCGGCATGGCGGGCGGGAAGGCGAAGGACCGGCGCGACGGCATGTCCATGCTGCTGCGCGGGGTCCGGGCCGCGATGCCGAAGGGTGTCCGGGTCGAGATGCTCAAGCCCGACGCCGTGCTGCGCACCGAGCGGCTGCGCGTTTCCGCGATCAAGGACGTGTTCTCCGGCGGGCAGCAGCTGACCGCGGCGATCGTCCTGTACTGCACGATGGCGGCGCTGCGGGCGCACCAGCGCGGGCAGGGCAGGCGGGCGCACGCGGGCGTGCTGTTCCTCGACAACCCGATCGGGCGGGCGTCGGCGGGGTACCTGCTGGAGCTGCAGTTCGGCGTCGCACAGGCCCTCGGCGTGCAGCTGGTCTACACGACCGGGCTGTTCGACGCCGGCGCGCTGTCGTCGTTCCCGCTGCTCGTGCGGCTGCGCAACGACGCCGACCTGCGCGCCGGACGCAAGTACCTGTCCGTCGACGAGCGGGTCACCCGGTCGGTGCCCGACGCCGACGCCCCCGGCGGCCGGATCACCGCCGCCCGCGTCTACCGGCGCCCCGAGGCCGCGGTGGCCGCCGGCACCGGCGACGACGGCGCGGGGTCGGCCGGATGACCCCGCCCGGGCCGGTCGCGGAGCGGCTCGCGGAGCTGCTGGCGGCCTCCGGGCGGACCCGGATCCCGCGCTCGGCGGTGCGCGCGGCGTTCCTGCAGGCGGACCCCACGATGGTCGGCAGCGTCGACGCCCGGCGGAACCTCGCCGGGGTACTGGCCGAGCTGGCCGCCGCGGGCGTGCTGGAGCCGACCGGCCGGACCGACGACGGGGTGCCGCCGCTGCCGAACTCGGTACGGCTGGTCCGGCCGCGCACGGACGCCGCCCCGGCCGTGGACCGGGGACCGTGGCATCACGCGCTGTCCGGGGCCGCGGATCTCCGGCGGCCGTCGCGGGTGCTGCTGCAGGTCAACGACTGGCTGTTCGCCCACGCGTCCCGCGCGGTGGAGGTCCCGCTGCGCGAGCGCGCGCTGGAGATCACCGGCGACGAGAAGGCCTTCGACGGCCCGCTGCCCGGCGGGCTGACGCCGGAGGTCCTGCGGGCCCGCCGGGTCGTCCCGCCGCTGCACCGCGAGCGCCTGCCCGGCGGCGGGCCGGTGCTGCTCGTCGTCGAGAACGCCGACACCCTGGACTCGCTGCGCCGTGCCCTGGCGCCCGAGCCCGGCCCGGTCGGTGGCCTCGCCTGGGGCGCGGGGAACGCGTTCACCGCGTCGGTGCTCGCCCTGCGCGACGACCCGCCCGCGACGGTCCGTTACTTCGGCGACCTCGACGCCGCCGGGCTGCGGATCCCGCGTGCCGCCTCCGATCTCGCCGAGGCGCACGGCCTGCCGCCGGTGCGGCCCGCGACCGGGCTGTACCGGGCGCTGCTACGGCACGGGCGCCCGGCCTCGGCGCGGACGGTGGACCACAGCGACGTCGAGTGGCTCGACGCCGGACTGCGCGGCCCCGTCCGCGACCTCTTCGCGGCCGGGGCGCGCCTGGCCCAGGAGGCCGTCGGGGTCACGGTCCTGGCCGGCGACCCGGACTGGCGCGACGGGCTCGCCCCGGCCTGAGGGATCACCCGGTCCGGATCAGCTGTCGTCGCGGTCGTCGTCGGTGCGGTCGTTCCGGTCGACGTCGTGGTCGAGGACCTCACCGGTCGCGGCGTCGACGTCGACGTCGTGCTCGGCGTCGGCGGTGCGGACCTCGACCTCCCAGTGGTCGCGGCCGTCGGAGCGGGAGTCGTCGTCCCGGTCGTCGTCGGCGCGGTCGAACTCGACCGTCACGACCTGTCCGCCCCCGGCCCGCTCGACGGCGATCCGCTCGGCCGCGGCACGGTCCACGGCGGCACCGGCGCCCGGTGCGGGGGCGGTGTCGGCGGCGCTCTGCGCGGCGGGGGTCACGGCGATCTCGGCCGGCGAGGCGCACGCGGCACCGCCGCCGACGAGCAGGAGGCCGGTGGCGGCGAGGGCGGCGAGGGAGAGCGTCGAGGGCATCGGGATGTCCTTCCGGGAGGGGTCGTGCTGACACCGGTGACGATGCTGCGCTGTCGATCAACGGCGCGCTGCACGACTCCTAACGGCACCCCAAGATCGGTACCCGCTCAGCCCGCGGGCGGCCCCAGCTCCAGCTCCACCCGCAGCCCGCCCCCGGCCGGGGAGAGCACCGTCAGCGCCCCGCCGCCCTGGTCGGCGGTGCGCCGGGCGATGTCGAGGCCCAGCCCCGTCGACCCGCCGCCGCTGACACCGCGGGAGGTCGGGTCGGTCCCGGGCGGCAGCCCCGGACCGTCGTCGTGCACGACGATCCGGGCGCCCCCGCCGGCCCGGGCCGACAGCTCGACGTCGAAGGCCGTGCCGTCCGGGGTGTGCGCGAAGACGTTGCCCAGCAGCGCGTCCACACACGCCTCCAGGTCGCCGGGTGCGCAGGCCACGGGCAGCGGGCCGTCGGCCAGGTGCAGGGTCACCGAGCGGTCGGTGTCCTCGGCCAGCACCCGCCAGAACTCCACCCGCTCCCGGACGACGGCCGCCGCGTCCGCGCTGCGGGTCGTGCCGCCGCGTCGCCGGGCCTGCTCGATCGCACCCGTGACCGCGCGCCGGACGCCGTCGACCCCGGCCGACAGCCGTGCGGACTCGTCCGGGTCGCGCAGGGCCTCGGCGTCGAGCTGCAGGGCGGTCAGCGGGGTGCGGACCCGGTGTGCCAGGTCCGCGACGTTCTCCCGCTCCTCGCGCAGCAGCTCCGAGATCCGCCCGGCCAGCCCGTTCAGCGCGCTCGCGACGACACCGAGCTCGGCCGGGGCGCCGGGGTCGGCGCGCGCGGACAGGTCGCCGGCCGCGAGCCGCTCCGACACCCCGGACAGGTCGGTGGTGGCGTCGACGAGGGTGCGGGCCAGCCGGTCCGCGAGCAGCAGACCTCCGGCGAGCAGCACCAGCGACAGCCCGCCCAGCAGCAGCCAGGAGCGGGTCACCCCGCGGGTGAGCTCGGCGTCGGGGACGAACACGCGGATCGCGGCGTTGCCGCCCGCGGCGCCGGTCACCGCGAACACCAGCTCGCGCCCGCCGGCCGCCTCGGTCGACGCGCTCGTCCCGAGCAGACCCAGCCGGACGACCGGGCTGGGCGGTGCGGGCGCGCCGAGCACGGTGCCGTCGGGCAGGAACACCGAGACGTCGGAGGCGTCGCGGCCGTCGGCGTTCTGGACGGCGGGGGCCAGCACCGACCGGTTCCCGCCCGCGACGGCCGGGGTCAGCACCTGGGCCTGGACGGTCGCCGCGGACACCGCCGAGCTCTCGGCGACCGAGCGGATCAGCGTCGCGAGCGGGACCGCGAACGCGACCAGCACCAGCAGCACGGTCGCCCCGACGAGGACGAGGATGCGCCGGCGCATCAGGCGGTGTCCTCCCCGGTCCCCGGCGGCGCCGGCGGCGCGGACAGCCGGACCCCGACGCCGCGCACCGAGTGCAGGTAGCGCGGGGCCTGCGCGGTCTCGCCGAGCTTGCGGCGCAGCCACGACAGGTGCACGTCGACGGTCTTGTCGGCGCCGCCGTAGGGCTGCTGCCAGACCTCGGTCACCAGCTCCCGCTTGCTGACGACCTGGTCGGCACGGGCGGCGAGGTGGTGCAGCAGGTCGAACTCGCGCGGGGTCAGCTCCAGCTCGGTGCCGTCGAGCACCGCGCGCCGCGAACGGGGGTCGACCGACAGCCCGCCGACGACGACGGTGGGGTCGCCCGCCCCGTCGCCGAGCCGGCGCAGCACCGCCCGGATCCGGGCGTCGAGCTGGGCGGCGGCGAACGGTTTGACCAGGTAGTCGTCGGCTCCCGCGTCGAGCACGGAGACGATCTCGGTCTCGTCGTCGCGTGCGGTCGCGACGATCACCGGCACCGTGCTGGCGCCACGCAGCATCCGCAGCATGGTGGTGCCGTCCATGTCGGGCAGGCCGAGGTCGAGCACCACGAGGTCGGGCCGCTTCCCGACGGCGTGCTCCAGCCCGGCCATCGCGGTCGGTGCGGAGTCGACGGCGTGCCCCCGCTCGGTCAGCCCGCGGATGAGCGCTCCGCGGATGCCGGGGTCGTCCTCGACGATCAGGATCTGGGCCACGGAGGGAGAACCTATCCGCCGCGACCCCGACCGCGGTGGGGCACAGCCGTCGCTTGTGTCCCGTTTAGGGATCCGTTAACCGGGTCCGGGGCATGCTGTGCGCGTGGAACGACCGACGCGCCCCGTCCTGCAGATCGCGCTCTGGACCGCCGCGGCCGCGGGTGCCCTGCTCCTGGGCCTGACGGCCGTCGGGAGCATCGGCAGCGACCTCGCGGGCACACAGACGCAGCCGCTCAGCGCCGAGCAGGTGGACGCCCGCCTGGCCCAGCAGGCCGCCACCGCCGCGCCACCGGCACCCGCGCCCGTCCCGACGACGGCGCCCGCCTCCGCCCCGCCCGCGGTGGTGCAGGCCGGGACGGCGGGGAACATCCTGGTCCGGTGCGACGGCGCGGCCCCGCGGATCGTGTCGGTCAACCCCGCGCAGGGCTGGGAGCGCGAGGACGACACGGACATCGGCCCGGCCGAGGTCGTCTTCGACGGCGACGACGTCCCGGACGTCCGGGTCACGCTGAGCTGCGCCGGTGGGGTGCCGGCCGGCCGGGTCGCGACCGTCCCCGAGGACTGACCGACCGTCCCCGTGGACCGAGCGACCGCCCCCGAGGACCGAGCCGCGCGGAGGGACCGGGCCGCCCCGCCGGAGGCGCCGGGTCTCAGCCGCCGGCGAACGGCGGGAGCACGTCGAGCGTGGCCGCCCCGCCGACCGCGGTGGAGCGGTCGCGCACCGCCACCTCGTCGAGCAGGAAGCTGCAGCGCAGCAACACCTGCTCCAGCTCCGGGCCGTGCGCGGTGCCGAGTGCGGCGACGGCGTCGGCCACCGTCGCGCCGCCGGGGATCTCGACGGTCTCCTCACCGGTGCCGGCGGCCGCCTTGGCGGCGGCGAAGTAGCGGACGGTCAGCGTGCGGGTCACCAGGGGCGTGGTGAGCGAGGGGGTCATGCTCATCCTCCGATCGCGCTCATGGGGCGCGCGGGCTGCAGGAATCCGGGGTCGTCGATGCCGTGGCCCGCCTTCTTGCCCCACATCGCGTCGCGCCAGACGTCGGCGATCTCGGCGTCGGTCGCGCCGCCGCGGAGCATGGCGCGCAGGTCGGTCTCGCCGGTGGCGAACAGGCAGGTGCGGACCTGGCCGTCGGCGGTGAGACGGGTCCGGTCGCAGGCCCCGCAGAACGGGCGGGTCACCGAGGCGATCACCCCGACGGTGGCGGGGCCCCCGTCCACCACGAACCGCTCGGCGGGCGCGCCGCCACGGTCCTCGTCGGACGGGGTGAGCACGAAGCGCTCCTCGAGCCGCGCCAGGATCTCCTCGGCGGTGATCATCTCGGTGCGGCGCCAGCCGTGCTGGGCGTCGAGCGGCATCTGCTCGATGAAACGCAGCTGGTAGCCGTGGGTCAGCGCGAACTCCAGCAGGTCCGCGGCCTCGTCGTCGTTCACGCCGCGCAGCAGCACCGCGTTGATCTTCACCGGGGACAGGCCCGCGGCGTGCGCGGCGGCCATCCCGTCGATGACGTCCGACAGTCGGTCGCGCCGGGTGATCTGCGCGAACCGCTCCGGACGCAGGGTGTCCATCGAGACGTTGAGCCGGTTCACCCCGGAGGCCGCGAGGGCCCCGGCGCGGCGGGCGAGCCCGATGCCGTTGGTGGTCAGCGAGATGTCCGGGCGGGGCTCCAGCGCCGACGCCGCGGAGAAGATCTCCTCCAGGCCCTTGCGCAGCAGCGGTTCACCGCCGGTGAACCGCAGCTCCTCGATCCCGAGGTCGCGCACCGCCAGCGCGATCAGCCGGTTCAGCTCCGCGTCGGTCAGCTGCTCCTCGCGCGGCATCCAGTCCAGGCCCTCGGCGGGCATGCAGTAGGTGCAGCGCAGGTTGCAGCGGTCGGTGAGCGAGATCCGCAGGTCGGTCGCGACCCGGCCGAACCCGTCGACGAGACGGGGGTCGGCCGGTCGGGCCGGGTCCCGGGACGCGCCGCCCCGCAGCGACGGCAGGCCGAGCTCGGTGGTCATGGGCCCGAGGCTAACCCCCGCCGTGCGGGCCCGCCCAGGGCGGGTTTCCGCAGCTCAGAACCGTGATCCGCACCCGCGGACGTGGCTGGGGTCACGCCGTCGCAGGTGCGGAACTAGTCATCGTGTACCTAGTCGAAAGGACAGGGACACGATTACTTCTGGTGGGCCTTCAGCTCCTGCCGGGCGACCGAGCGGATGTGCACCTCGTCCGGTCCGTCGGCGAAGCGCAGGGCGCGCGCCCAGGCGTAGAAGTAGGCCAGCGGGGTGTCGTCGCTCATCGCGGCCCCGCCGTGCACCTGCATCGCCCGGTCGATCACGGTGCACGCCATCCGCGGCACGACGACCTTGATCGCGGCGATCTCGGTGGCCGCGCCCTTCGCGCCGTGGTTGTCGATCAACCACGCCGTCTTGAGCGTCAGCAGCCGGGCCTGCTCGATCTCCATCCGGCACAGCGCGATCTGCTCGCGCACCACGCCCTGCTCGGCCAGCGGCTTGCCGAACGCGACCCGCGCCTGCGCGCGCTCGGTCATCAGGTGCAGCGCGCGCTCGGCCATGCCGATCAGCCGCATGCAGTGGTGGATGCGACCGGGTCCGAGCCGGGCCTGCGCGATGGCGAACCCGCCGCCCTCCTCGCCGAGCAGGTTCGACGCCGGCACCCGCACGCCCTCGAGGCGCAGCTCGGAGTGCCCGTGCTGGTCCTGGAAGCCGAACGTCGGCAGGTGCCGCTCGATCGTCAGTCCAGGGGTGTCGCGCGGGACGAGGATCATCGACTGCCGGCGGTGCGTCGACACGGTGTCGTCGCTGTCGTCGGCGGTCTTGCCCATGACGATGAAGATCCGGCAGCGCTCGTCCGCGGCCCCGGAGATCCACCACTTGCGGCCGTCGACGACGTAGTCGTCGCCGTCGCGCCGGATCCGGGTCTCGATGTTCGTGGCGTCCGACGACGCGACGTCCGGCTCGGTCATCGCGAACGCCGAGCGGATCTCGCCGTCGAGCAGGGGCTCCAGCCACTGCTGCTTCTGCTCGTCGGTGCCGAACAGGTGGAGCGTCTCCATGTTCCCGGTGTCCGGGGCCTGGCAGTTGATCACCTCCGGCGCGATGACCGGGGACCAGCCGGAGACCTCTGCGACCGGCGCGTACTCCAGGTTCGACAGTCCCGAGACGTCCGGCAGGAACAGGTTCCACAGGCCGCGCCCGCGGGCCTTCGCCTTCAGCTCCTCGACCACCGGGGGCAGGGCCCACTCCTCCGGGGTGCCGCGCCGCTCGGCCCGGAACGCGTCGTAGGAGGCCTCGGCCGGGAGGACCTCCTCGTCGAGGAAGGCGCGCATACGCGCGGTGTAGTCGGCCGCCACGGCGCTGGGTGCGAAGTCCACGCCACCGATCAGATCACAGGTCCGCAGGCCCCGGCAGTGCGCGATCCCGACATCGTGCGGGGTATCCACCGTGGCACCCCCGCAGGCGCGACCATAGTATCCGGGTCGTGCCGCACTTCAGGATCTCCGAGGCCGCCCGACTGCTCGGCGTCAGCGACGACACCGTCCGCCGCTGGGTGGACGCGGGGACGCTGCCGGTGCAGGCGGACGCCTCGAACCGCAAGGTCATCGACGGCGCCGCGCTCGCCGCGTTCGCCCGGGATCACGCGTCCGCCCCGCCGGACCCCTCGGTGGTGCAGCGCTCGGCCCGCAACCGCATGGTCGGCCTGGTCACCTCGGTGCTGGCCGACACGGTGATGGCGCAGGTCGAGATGCAGTGCGGCCCGCACCGCGTGGTGTCGCTGATGAGCAGCGAGGCCGTGCGCGACCTCGGTCTCGAGCCCGGGGCGCTCGCGGTGGCGGTGATCAAGTCGACGAACGTGGTGGTGGAGACGCCGGGCGGGCACCTGTGACCCCCGGGGCCGGCACCGCCCCCGCGCCGGCCCCGACCCGGCGCCGCGAGGGCGCCGCCGACCGCCACGGCACGGGCGTCGGACTGCCGGTCTGGATGTGGGTCCCGGCCGGCATCGGATTCCTGGTCATCGCGCTCCCCGTGCTCGGGCTGCTGTGGGAGGCCGACTGGGCGGAGACCCCCCGCCTGCTCACCAGCGACGCCGCGCTGTCGGCGCTGCGCCTGTCGCTGCTCACCGCGGCGATCTCCACGACGCTGTGCCTGCTGCTCGGCGGGCCGCTCGCGGTGGTCCTGGCCCGCGGCCGGATCAACCGGTTGCCCAGCCTGATGCGCGGGATCCGCTCGGTCGTCCTGCTCCCGCTGGTGCTGCCGCCGGTCGTCGGCGGGCTCTCGCTGCTGTTCCTGCTCGGTGCGAACGGGCTGGTCGGGCGGGGCCTGGACACCGCGTTCGGGATCTTCATCCCGTTCTCGACGGCCGCGGTGGTCCTGGCGCAGACCTTCGTCGCCATGCCGTTCCTCATCGTGTCGCTGGAGGGCGCCCTGCGGACCGCGGGACAGCGCTACGAGGCGACCGCGGCCACCCTCGGCGCGTCGCCGGGGCTGGCCTTCCGCCGGGTCACCGTGCCGCTGGTGCTGCCCGGACTGGCGTCCGGGCTGGTGCTGGCCTTCGCCCGCTGCATGGGCGAGTTCGGGGCGACGATCGCGTTCGCCGGCAGCCTGGAGGGCACCACCCGGACCCTGCCGCTGCTGGTCTACCTGCAGGGCGAGACCGACGTCGCGGGAGCGGTCGCGCTGTCGCTGCTGCTGGTCGTCGTGTCGCTGGTCGTGATCGTCGTCGGGCGTCCGCGCGGGCTGGACGGCCGCGGATGAGCAGCGGCGGCGACACGGTGGAGCCCGGTGTGGACATGAGGGCGCGGCTGGACCGGGACGGGTTCGCCCTGGACCTGGAGCTGTCGGTCGCCGCGGGCGAGGTGCTCGCGGTGCTCGGACCGAACGGGGCGGGCAAGTCCACGATGCTCGGCATCCTGTCCGGGCTGCTGCGCCCGGACTCCGGGCACCTGCGCGTCGGCGGCCGGACCCTGCTCGACACCGCCGACGGGACCTTCGTGCCGCCGCACCGGCGCGGTGTCGGGCTGCTCGCCCAGGAGCCGCTGCTGTTCCCGCACCTGTCGGCGCTGGCGAACGTCGCGTTCGGGCCGCGTGCCCAGGGCACGCCCCGCGCCGCGGCCGACTCCCGGGCCCGCGAGCTGCTCGACGCCGTCGGTGTCGGCGGGCTCGCCGCCCGCCGCCCCGCGCAGCTGTCCGGCGGACAGCAGCAGCGGGTCGCGCTGGCCCGCGCGCTGGCCCCCGGGCCGGGGCTGCTGCTGCTCGACGAGCCGCTCGCCGCCCTCGACGTCGACGCCACCCCCGCGATGCGCACCCTGCTGCGCCGGGTCATCGCCGACGGCAAGCAGACCGCCCTGCTGGTCACCCACGACGCGCTCGACGCGCTCGTGCTCGCCGACCGCGTCGTCGTGCTGGACCGGGGCCGGATCGTCGAGTCCGGCCCCGCCCGGGACGTCCTGGCCCGGCCGCGGAGCGCGTTCTCCGCCCGCATCGCCGGTCTGGACCTGGTGCCGGGCGTGGCCGAGGGCTCCGGGGTGCGTACCGCGGACGGGACCGAGATCCGGGGCCGGGTCGTCGAGGTCGCCGAGGGGGAGCCCGCCGTCGCGGTGTTCCCGCCGTCCGCGGTCGCGGTGCACGCGAGCAGGCCCGAGGGCAGCCCGCGCAACGTCGTCCCGGTCCGGATCGCGGCGCTGGAGCCGCGCGGGGACACCGTGCGGCTGCGGGCCGCACCCGTCGCCGGGGGGCCGGACTGGGTGTCCGGGCTGGCCGCCGACGTCACCCCGGCCGCCGTCGCCGAACTGGGTGTCGAACCCGGTCACGAGGTGTGGTTCGCGGTGAAGGCGACCGAGGTCGCCGTGCACGGCTGGCACGCCTGAGGGCCACGGCCGATCCGCTGATCGTGCAGCTCGGAGCCCTGCCGGGCCCCGGACGGCAGGCGTCCCCGGCACCGCCGGTACCGAAACGCTCCGTCACCCGGGTGGTCCCAGGTGTCACCCGGGCCACCATCGTGTCTCTCGCACCAGGCGTCACAGGCGCATAGCGTCGCTGTCCGTGAGATCCATGCGTCCCCGCACCGCTCGTCTGGTCACTGCCGGTGTCCTGGCGGTCGCGCTCGGTGTTCCTCTCGCGCCGACGGCGTCCGCCGCCGAGACGGCGCCGTCGGCACCTGCCGGGTACCTGGTGCAGACGGCGACCGACGGGCAGACGCGGGCCGCCGCGGAGTCCGTCGGCGTCGAGCCGAAGGTCACCTTCGACAGCGTGGTGCACGGCTTCGCCGCGGACCTCACCCCCGCCCAGGCGACCGAG
This sequence comes from Pseudonocardia sp. UM4_GMWB1, assembly GCF_017312155.1. Lineage (NCBI taxonomy): Bacteria > Bacillati > Actinomycetota > Actinomycetes > Pseudonocardiales > Pseudonocardiaceae > Pseudonocardia > Pseudonocardia sp. UM4_GMWB1. The sequence goes on from NZ_QJPN01000001.1 coordinate 1,113,788, forward strand.
CTGCGCGACCGGCCCGGCGTCGTCGGGGTGGAGGAGGACCGCACGATCTCCCCGCTCGACCCGCAGGCGGCCCACCAGGACGCGCCGGTCGGCCCGCCCGCGGGTGCCGAGCAGGCGCCGGGCAACTGGGGGCTCGACCGCATCGACCAGCCGAACCTGCCGCTGGACGGGCAGTACCGGCACACCGCGACCGGCGCCGGGGTGGACGTGTTCGTCCTCGACACCGGCGTCGACGCGAGCCACCCGCAGTTCGGCGGCCGGGCCGGGCTCGAGCTCAACACGATCGACCGGACCGACACCGACTGCGACGGGCACGGCACCGTCGTCGCCGGGATCGCCGCGTCGAAGGACTACGGCGTGGCCCCGGGCGCGACCGTGCGCGCCGTGAAGGTGCTCGACTGCAACGGCACCGGGACGCTGTCGTCGCTGATCTCCGGTCTGGACTGGGTGACGAAGAACAAGCGCGGTCCCGCGGTCGCGGTGATGTCGTGGAGCTACGGCGGCTCGCCGATGCTCCAGCAGGCCGTGCAGCGCATGATCGACTCCGGGGTGTTCGCGGCCTCGTCGGCCGGCAACACCGGCGGCGACGACTGCACCGCGCTGCCCCGAGCGATCGGTGACGTGCTGGTCGTCGCGAACTCGACGATCGACGACAAGCGCTCGTCGAACTCCTCGACCGGCCGTTGCGTCTCGCTCTACGCACCGGGCACCCGGATCGTCGCGCCGGTCCCCGGGGGCGGCACCGCCTCCTACAGCGGGACCTCGATGGCCGCGCCCTTCGCGGCCGGGGTGGCAGCGCTGTACAAGCAGGCCCGCGGCGACGCGCCGGCCACCACCGTCACGAAGTGGATCGTCGACAACGCGGTGCCGGGGAAGGTCGACGGCGGCGGCACCGGCGGTACCCCGAACCGGCTGCTGCAGACCGGCGGGCTCTAGCCCCGGGCCTCGTCGGCCCACTCCCACAGCTCGTACACGGGCTGGTCGAGCAGGTCGTTCAGCTCGGCGGGCGACACCGACGGCGTCGCGAGCCACAGCACCTGGTCGGTCCACAGCCAGGCGATCCGAGACGCGCCGCGGTCGCGCAGGGCACGGGCGGCGGCGGCGAGCGGGCCGGGGTCGAGGGCCTTCGGGTGGCCGGTGGTCACGACCGCGACGACCGTGCCGTCCACCTCGACCGACGCTCCGGCGACGGCGACCCGGTGGTCCGGGCCGGCGAGCCGGTCGAGCGCGGCGGCGTGCTCGGCGGGGTCCTGCTCGGCCCAGGTCGGGAGGAGGGCCAGCAACGCGTCCCAGCCGTCCGGTCCGGCCTCGCCCAGCGCGCCCAGCACGGCCCCGGCCGTGACCGGCTCGCCGTGGTCGGCGACCCCACCGGCCAGCGCATCGGGCTCGACGACGCCGGACGGCAGCACCCCCGCGCGCTCGAGTACCGCGACCGTGTGCGCCAGCCGGTCCCGGCCCTCGGCCGACAGGTCCGGGACGACCCGCACCGCGACGGGTGACGCCGGGGTCGTCGGCGCCCCGGGCAGCGGCGTCGGCAGCACCACCGGCGCCGGGACCGGGGGTGCGGCCGCGTCCGCGCGGTCCGCCGCCCGCCACGAGCGCCACGCCATCAGCCCGAACACCGCGACCGCGGTCGCGGCCAGCAGGAACGGGAACGCACGGTCCAGTGGTCCCCGGCCCGGCGCCCCCACCATCTCGATCTGCACCCCGGTCACGACGAACCAGCCGCCGACCACCACCGCGCCCGCCGCCGCGACGGCCGCGGAGACCCGGTCCACCGTTCCCGGACGTGCCATGCCCGCAGAGTAGGCGCGACCCCCGACGCGCCGGATAGCGTCCGGGCATGCCCGGCTCCCCGCCCGCCGACCTGGCGTCGCTGACCCGTCGCTACCTGGCCCCCGCCACCCCGGACTGCCCCACGTTCGTCGAGGACACCGGGTGGGAGCCGATCGTCGACGGCGTCGACTACTTCGCCCGGCTGCGCGCGCTGTTCGACCGGGCCGGGCCGGGGGACACGGTGCTGGTCACCGGCCTGAACCTGGAACCGGACATGGATCTGAACGGTCTCGACCCGGACGAGGACGGCTACGAGGCCCTCGCCGACCGTTTCGCCCGTCTGGTCGACGCCGGCGTGGACGTGCGGGTGCTGCTCACCGCGGCGCTGTTCTCCGGATCGGTGCCCGGCGTGGCGATCGGCCCGTTCCGGGCCAACGCGTTCGCCGCGCTGGAGCTGCGCCGCCGCCCGCAGCTCGCCGGGCGGGTGCTGCTGGACTGGTCCGGCTCGGGCATCGGCTGCCACCACCAGAAGGTGGTGCTCGCCCACGTCGGCGGGGAGCTGACCGCGTTCGTCGGCGGGCTGGACCTGTCGGCCAACCGGTTCGATGCCGAGCCGCACGACCGGCTCTCGATCGGCGAGGAGCGCTGGGGCTGGCACGACGGCGCCGCCGCGCTGCACGGGCCGGGCGCGGCCCGGGTGTGGGAGGTGTACCGGGGCCGGTGGACCGAGGCCGCGACGCTGCCGCCGCGCCGGTTCATGGTCACCCCCACCGACTGGGAGCCGATGAACCCCGAGCCGTTCCGGCGCGACCTGCCGCCGTCGCCGCCCGCCCCGCCGCGGTCCGCCCCGGGGACCGCGGTGCAGGTGCTGCGCTCGCTGCGGCCATGGAAGATCGACCACTTCGGGATGCTCTACCGGCGGCACTGGACGGTGCTGCCCCGCAACGGCACCCAGGAGGTCTTCCACACGCTGTCCACCGCGATCCGCGGTGCGCGCCGCTACGTCTACCTGGAGGACCAGTACTTCTTCGAGGTCCCGGGCGGCCGCCGGGCGTTCCGGCTCTACGGGCTGCTGCGCGACGCCGCCGCCCGCGGGGTGAAGGTCGTGCTCGTGTGCTCGGGGCGCAAGGACCCGGTCGACGCCGGGGTGAACAAGTTCCGCCGTCGCGTCACCGGTGACGTGCAGCGTGGTGTCATCGACCAGCTCGACCCGGCCGACCGCGGCAACGTGATCATGCACCGGATCGAGGACCTCACCGTCCACACCAAGCTGGCGCTGGTCGACGACGTCTTCGCCTCCATCGGGTCGGCCAACTTCTTCTCCCGCTCGATGCGCGGCACCGACACCGAGCTCTCGACGGCGTTCGTCACCACCGGCGACCAGGTGCGCGACCTGCGGGTACGGCTGTGGGCCGAGCACCTGCGCACCGAGCTGACCGACGAGCTCGCGCCCCGGCTGGCCGATCTGGACCTCGCGCTGGGCATGTGGCGCCCGGAATGGCTGCCACCGGACGCACCGGCCGGGACCTGGCGGGTGCCCGGCTACCCCGCCGGGTTCGCCCCGGCCGAACGGGTGCTGGTGCCGGTCGGTCCGTGGCCCGAGCCGTCGCCGCGGCCGTTGCGCCGCGCGGCCCACGGGGCGCGGCGCGGGGCGGCGAAGGTCGCCGACTCGGGGCGGCGGCGCCTGTCCTCGTCCTGACCGACGGGTGTTGGCAACCGCGTCGTCCGGGGGCGAGGATGTGACGACCCGCACCGAACCGCCCGAGGAGTACGACGTCGTGACCTCAGCCGCCGCAACCCCCGCCGTCCCGTCCTACGCGTCCGGGACCTCGGACACGCCGTTGCTCGGCGACACCATCGGTGACGACCTCGACCGCACCGTCGCCCGCGTCCCCGACAACGACGCGCTCGTCGAGGTGCAGACCGGACGCCGCTGGACCTACCGCGAGCTGCAGAAGGCCGTCGACGACCTGGCCACCGGGCTGCTCGCCGCCGGTCTCACCGTGGGGGACCGGGTCGGTATCTGGTCGCCGAACACCGCGGAGTGGACGCTGACCCAGTTCGCGACGGCCAAGATCGGCGTCGTCCTGGTCAACATCAACCCGTCCTACCGGACCCACGAGCTGGAGTTCGTGCTCAAGCAGGCCGGGATCTCGACGCTGGTGTCGGCGTCGTCGTTCAAGACCTCCGACTACGAGAAGATGATCGCCGAGGTCCGGGCGAACTGCCCCGCCCTGCAGCGCGTCGTGATCACCGGCTCCCCCGAGTGGGACGCGCTGGCCGCGGGCGACGCCTCCCGCCGCGACGAGCTGGCGCAGGTGCAGGCGTCGCTGACGGCCGACGACCCGATCAACATCCAGTACACGTCCGGGACGACCGGGTTCCCGAAGGGCGCGACGCTGTCGCACCACAACATCCTCAACAACGGCTACTACGTCGGCCGGACCTGCGGGTACACCGAGGCCGACCGGGTCTGCATCCCGGTGCCCTTCTACCACTGCTTCGGCATGGTCATGGGCAACCTCGCCTGCTCCACCAGCGGCGCGACGATGGTCATCCCGGCGCAGGGCTTCGACCCGAAGGCGACCCTGCACGCCGTGCAGCAGGAGCGCTGCACCTCGCTCTACGGGGTGCCGACGATGTTCATCGCCGAGCTGAACGACCCCGGCTTCGGCGACTACGACCTGTCCAGCCTGCGCACCGGGATCATGGCCGGCTCGCCGTGCCCGGTCGAGGTGATGAAGCAGGTCGTCGACCGGATGGGCATGACCGAGGTGACCATCGCCTACGGCATGACCGAGACCAGCCCGGTGTCCACCCAGACCCGCGCCGACGACTCCGTCGAGCGCCGGGTGTCCACGGTCGGGCGGGTGCACCCGCACCTGGAGGTCAAGGTCGTCGACCCGGAGACCGGCCGGACGCTGCCGCGCGGCGAGCCGGGCGAGCTGTGCACCCGCGGCTACTCGGTGATGCTGGGCTACTGGGAGCAGCCGGAGAAGACCGCCGAGGTCATCGACCGCGCCCGCTGGATGCACACCGGCGACCTCGCCGTGATGGACGACGAGGGCTACCTCAACATCACCGGCCGGATCAAGGACATGGTCATCCGCGGCGGCGAGAACGTGTACCCGCGCGAGATCGAGGAGTTCCTCTACACCCACCCCGACGTCGTCGACGCCCAGGTCATCGGTGTCCCCGACGAGCGCTACGGCGAGGAGCTCTGCGCCTGGGTGGTGCTGCGCGAGGGCGCCGCGCCCCTGACCGCCGACACGCTGCGCGAGTTCGCCACCGGGAAGCTGGCGCACTACAAGATCCCGCGCTACGTGCTCGTCGTCGACGAGTTCCCGATGACGGTCACCGGCAAGGTCCGCAAGGTCGAGATGCGGGAGAAGTCGGTCGGGCTGCTGGACCTGGAGGGTGCGGCGAACGTCCGAAACGCCTGACCCCCGGACGGGTCCCAGGCGTACCATCGGTGACGGCGCGTCCGGCGAGCCCGGGCGCGTTTGTCGTGCACGCAGCAACACAGCAAGCAGGAATCGAGGACGACGGTGCCCACCGGCAGGGTGAAGTGGTACGACGCGGAGAAGGGCTTCGGCTTCCTCTCCCAGGACGGCGGTGAGGACGTCTACGTGCGCAAGGCGGCGCTGCCGTCCGGCGTGGAGGCGCTCAAGTCCGGCCAGCGGGTCGAGTTCGGGATGGCCGAGGGCCGTCGCGGGCCGCAGGCGCTCTCCGTGCGCATCGTCGAGAAGCAGGCGTCCGCGGTGGAGAACGCGCGCCGCCCCGCCGAGGAGCTGCACGGTCTGATCGAGGACATGATGGGTCTGCTGGAGAACAAGATCCAGCCGGCGTTGCGGCACGGGCGCTACCCGGACCGCAAGACCTGCAAGCTGGCCGCCGAGGTCGTGCGGGCCGTCGCCCGCGACCTGGACGGCTGACCCGCCGTCCCGCCGCCCCCGCGGGCGTACGTGGCGACCCGGCACGGTGCGTGGCGACGCGTGCGTGGGGCGCCGCGGGGTGTCGCGGGGTGCCGCACGAGCGGCGGAATGGTGGCGGGTTCGGGCGGTGTTGGCACGGGTGTGCGCCTGTCGATGTTGGACCGCTCGCGGACGCGGGCCGGGGAGCCCGACGCCGCCGCGGTCCGTGGCACGGTGGCGCGGGCCGTCCGCGCCGAGCAGCTCGGCTACCACCGGTTCTGGGTGGCCGAGCACCACGCCGTGCCCGGGATCGCGTCGGGCAGCCCGCCGGTCCTGATGGCCGCGGTGGGCGCGGCGACCTCGCGGATCCGGGTCGGTTCGGGCGGGATCATGTTGCCCAACCACCAGCCGCTCGTCGTCGCGGAGCAGGTGGCGCTGCTGGAGGCGCTGCACCCCGGGCGGATCGACCTGGGTATCGGCCGCTCGCCCGGGTTCACCGAGCCGGTCCGCCGCGCCCTGCGCGCCGGCGGGGCCGACGACGCGCAGTTCCGTGCCGCCCTCGACGAGCTCCGCTCCTTCCTCGACGGCAGCGGCCCGGTGACGGCCCGGCCGCGGCTGGAGCACGCCGTCCCCCTGTTCCTGCTCGCCACCGGCGCGGGACTGCGGCTGGCCGGGGACCTGGGGCTGCCGGCCGTCGTCGGCGGCCCGGTACTCGACGACCCGGCGGCGCTGGCGGACTACCGCGAGCGGGCCGGGGACGCGGCGCACCTGGTGGTGTCCGCCGACGTGCTCGTCGGGGACCCGCAGCTGGCGCTGTCCGAGGCGTGGGCGCACGCCGCGGCCCGCACCACCGGGGAGTTCCCGCCGCTGGAGCCGCCGGACCCGCACCGCGTGACGACCCGGCGCCAGCGCGAGACCGTGGACCGGGCGCTGGCGAACGCGATCGCCGGCGACCCCGACACCGTCGCCGAGCGGCTCGACGACCTCGTGGCCCGCACCGGCGCCGACGAGCTGCTGGTGTTCTCCTCGACCCACGACCGCCACGCGCAGGCCGACTCCGACGCCGCGCTGGCCCGGCTGCTCGGCGCGGGCCGCTGAGATCCCGGGTCGCGCCCGCTCAGCCCTGCTCGCCGACCAGCACCCAGGTCGCCCGGACCGGGAACTGGATGTCGGTGCTCGCCGGGTCGATCGACGGCGGCGCCCCGAACACCTGCACCTGCGCGGTCACGAGCCGGTCGCCCGGCTCGGGCAGGGACAGCGTGAAGTCGGTGCGGGTGTCCGGCGCGGCGATCGCGCTGCGCTGCTGGACCGGGGTCGGGTCGGTGCCTCGGGTGAACGCGTAGGCGACCTGCCAGGGCGCGGAGGAGACCTCCTCGGGCACCGTGATGCGGACCTCCGTCCCGGGCGGGACCTGCGCGGTCACCCGGGCGTTCGGGGCGTCCTGGCAGTTCTGCAGGCTGGTGTCGCAGAACTGGGTGGGCGCGGCGGTCAGCGAGGTGCCGCCGACGTCGAACGTCACCGTCGGGGCCTCGCCGCCGCACCCGGCGAGGACGAGGGCGGCCGCGGCCAGGGTCCCGGCCAGCACGCCGGCGGACCGGCGGGGGCGCGGTCGGGGGCGGGTGATCACGTCGACCAGCGTACGGATCCGGGCCCGGCGCGCGGGTGGGCCCTCAGCGGGCGACGGCCGGGCGCGGCCCCAGGCCGGGCACCAGCGAGGTGCCGCGGCGCACCAGCGCGGCCTGCAGTGCGAACACCGCCACCACCCCGGTCACGATCACGAACCCGGTCCGGAAGGTGTCGTGCGGGGCGAGCACCCCGATCGCGCCGCCCAGCACCCAGGCCAGCTGCAGGACCGTCTCCGACCGCCCGAACGCGGACGCCCGCGCGTCCTCGGGCAGGTCGCGCTGCACCACCGCGTCGAGGCAGACCTTCGCCAGCGCGCTCGCCGTCGACGCGACCAGGGCCGCGACCACCGCCGTCGGGACGCCCGGCAGCAGCGCCACCGCCGCCGCGGCGAGCACGGCCGCCGCGGCCGCCGCGAGCACCACCGGCTCGACCCGGGAGAAGCGGCTGCGTGCCCCCACCGCGTTGCCGGCGAACAGCCCGACGCCGGCGGCCGCGCCGACCATCCCGATCACCACCAGCTGGCCGGCGGGATCGCCGTCGGGGGACTGCTCGGCCCCGGCCTTCACCACGAACGCGACGAACAGCGTGAGGAACCCGGTCAGCACCCGCACCGTGCTCGTGCCCCACAGCGCGACGAGCACCGCCCGCGTCGCGGGGGCGCGGGACCGGCGCTTGCCCGGCCGGGTGGCGGGCACCGCCGCGGTCACCTCGCCCGCGGTGGACTCGACCCGGCGGGGGATCCGTAGGCAGAGCACGGCACCGGCGACGCCGAGCACCGCCGTCCACCACAGCGGCCCGGCGCCGCCGACGGCCAGCGCCGCGGCACCCGCGACGGCCCCGGCGACCCCGCCCGCGGCCATCCCGAACGTCGTGAGCCGGGAGTTCGTCGTCGCCAGGGTGATCGTCGACGGCAGCACCCGCGGGGTCACGGCCGCCTTGAGCACCAGGAACGACTTGGACAGCACCATGATCCCCAGCGCGGCCGGGTAGAGCAGCCAGTCGTCGAGGTGGAACACGAGCACCACGGCGAGCACCGCGCGGCCGGCACAGGACACCGCCATCGCGATCCGCCTGCCCCGCTGCAACCGGTCCAGCGCGGGACCGATCACCGGCGCCACCAGCGCGAACGGCGCGACGGTGATCGCCAGGTAGAGCGCCACGTTCGCGGTGGACTCCGCCGTCGCCGCCGCGAAGAACAAGGTGTTCGCCAGCGCGACGGCGACCGCCGCGTCGAGCGCGTAGGTCAGCATCGTGGCGTAGGTGAGCGCCGTCAGCCCGGACCGGTCGGCGCCGTCGGCGGTCGCGGCGCGCCGGAACAGCGCGACCGCGCGCCCGCCCAGCTCGCGGGTGCGGTGCACGGCGACCCGGGTGACCGTCAGCCTGCGGGGGACCGTGGCCGGGCCGGGGCGGGGCAGCTCGTCGGTGGCGGCACCGGCGGAGCGCGCACGGCGCAGCGCCGGGTCCGAGGCGATCGGGGTGGTGATCGGGGTGGTGCGCGGGGCCGGGCCACGTCTCGACCCGGCCGCCCGGCGGCGGCTGCGGAACGGGTTCGGTGCCACGCGGTCATTGTGCAGGCGGGCACCGACGGTTCCGGCGATCCCGCCGGGTGGTGTCACCCGCCCGGCGCAGCGCCGGTCAGGCCGGGGGCACCGGGAGCCGCACCCGGAACGTCGCCGGCCACAGCTTTCCGGTGAGCAGGTACTCGTCGCCGTCGACGTGGGCGATGCCGTTGAGCACGTCGGCCCCGGCCCGCTGCCCGGCCGGCAGCAGCCCGGTCGCGTCGACGACGGCGTCGACCACCCCGGTCGACGGGTCGATCCGCACCAGGTCGTCGGTCTGCCAGACGTTGGCCCACACCCGGTCACCGACGCACTCCAGCTCGTTGAGCCGGGTCACCGGGGCGCCGTCCAGGGTGACGGCCACCGAGCCGGTCCCCGCCAGGTCGGCCGGGTCGTGGAAGAACAGCCGGTCGGTGCCGTCCGAGCGCACCACGCGGTCGCCCAGCAGGCACAGCCCCCAGCCCTCGCCGTCGACGGGCACCTCGCGCAGCGGCCGCAGCGTCGCCCGGTCCCACTCGACCGCCACCCCGTCCTGCCAGGTCAGCTGCCAGATCCGGTCCCCGACGACGGTGATGCCCTCCCCGAAGTACGCCGGCGGCAGCGGGCTCGCCGCCCGCACCGCGCCCGTCGCCGGGTCCAGCGCGCGCAGCTGCGAGCGCCCCACCCGGCCGGTGCCCTCGTAGAGGGTCCCGTCGCGCAGCTCCAGGCCCTGGGTGAACGCCTGCGGGTCGTGCGGGATCTCGGCGAGGATCTGCGGACGGACCACCGGAACGGGGCCCGGGGCGGGCAGCCCCGTCGCCGGGGCTGCGGCCCCGCAGGCCGCCAGGGCCAGCAGGAGGGGGAGCAGCCCCGTCACGGAGGGGCGGCGGAGCAGCGCTCGGGCGGGCACCCGCCCAGGATGCCCGGGCACGGGTGGCACACTGGTGAGGTGAGCACTGGTGAGGTGGGTGTCGAGGTCGGCGACTCCGGTGACGAGCGGGCGGAGACGCCGCAGCCCCGGGTGACACCCGCGCCGTCGCACCTGTTCGACGCGGTGGACGAGGCGCGGGCCGCGGCCGTCGAGGAGGCGGCCGACGAGCTGGGTGACGAGGCGGCCGTGGCCGCCGTCGGCGCGCACCTGGGCACGACCGTCGAGGACGACGGCTCGGTCACCCATTCCTTCGCCGCACACCTGCCCGGCTACCGCGGCTGGCGGTGGGCGGTCACCGTCGCCGCCGCGGCCGGTGACGGGCCGGTGACGGTCTCGGAGTCGGTGCTGCTGCCCGGCTCGACCGCGCTCGTCGCGCCCGACTGGGTGCCGTGGGACCAGCGCGTGCGCCCCGGTGACCTCAAGCCCGGCGACCTGCTGCCCACCCCGGCCGACGACCCCCGCCTGGTGCCGGGTTACGTCGACTCCGGGGACCCGGCCGTCGACGCGCTGGCCCGCGAGGTCGGCCTCGGCCGCGAGCGGGTGCTGTCGTTCGAGGGCCGCGTCGCCGCCGCCGAGCGCTGGCAGGACGGGGAGCGCGGCCCGGCCGCCGACCTCGCCCGGTCCGCCCCCGCGTCCTGCGGGACCTGCGGGTTCCTGGTGCCGCTCGCCGGGTCGCTGCAGGGCGTGTTCGGGGTCTGCGCGAACGGCTCCTCCCCGGCCGACGCCCAGGTCGTCGCCGTCGGCTTCGGCTGCGGTGCGCACTCCTCGGTCGCCGAGCAGCCCGGCTCCCCGGTCCACGTCTCGGCCCTGGTCTACGACGACGGCGTCGACCTCGAGCCGGTCGGGTCCTGAGCCCTCCCGGCGTCGCGGACGGCACCGACCCGTTCGGCACGGCGGCGCTGCGGGACGGGGTCCTGGCGGCCTGGTCGTCGTCGCCGACCCGGTTCCGTGAGGACGTCAACGCCGAGGACGACCTGCGCCGCGGCGGGTACGCCGACACCTGGGTCGCCGAGCTGCTCCAGAACGCCGCCGACGCCGCGCTGGCCGCGGACCTGCCCGGCCGGGTCCGGGCCGTCGTGGTGGACGGTGAGCTGCGCGTCGCCAACACCGGTGCCCCGCTCGACGCCCCCGGGGTCGCCGCGCTCGCCGCGCTGCGGGCCTCGGCCAAGCGGGACGCCGCCGGAGCGACCGGCCGGTTCGGCGTCGGGTTCGCCGCCGTGCTCGCCGTCTGTACGGCCCCCCGGCTGGTGACGGCGGCCGGGGCCGTCGCGTTCTCGGCCGCGCGGACCGCGGTCGAGGTGGCCGGGCTGGGCGGTGCCGCGGCCGCCGAGCTGGCCCGCGACGCCCGGGTGCCGGTGCTGCGGCTGGCCTGGCCCGCGCCGGAGGAGGAACCGCCGCCGCCCGGGTTCGCCACCGAGGTCCGGCTGCGCCCGGCGCCCGGCACCGACCCGCACCACTTGCTCGACGAGCTCGCCCGCACCGCCGGGGACCTGCTGCTGGCCCTGCCCGGCCTGGAGTCGGTCACGGCGGGCCCGGTGACCGTCGCCCGCACCGACCTCGGCGACGGCCGGGTGCGCGTCGGCGACGCCGGGTACCTGCTGGTCACCGGGGACGCGGGCGTCCGCTGGGCGCTGCCGCTGCACGGCGACCGGCCCGCCCCGTACGGACCCGACGACGGCGAGGTCCTGCACGCCCCCACCCGCAGCGCCGAGCAGCTGTCGCTGCCCGCCCGGCTGGTCGCACCGCTCCCGCTCGACCCGGACCGCCGCCGGATCCGTGCCGACGACCCGGGCGTCGACGTGCTGGTCGACGCCGCGGCGGCCGCCTACGCCGACCTCGTCCGGCGCGTCGGCCCCGCCGACCGCACCGCCCTGGTGCCGGAGCCGGGCTTCCCGCGCTCACCGCTCGACGGCCGGCTGCGCGAGGCGGTCACCGCGGCGCTGACCCGCACCCCGTGGCTCCCCGCCGCCACGGGCGACGCGGACGTGCTCGCACCGGAGCGGGCCGAGTGGCTCGACGTGCCTGCCGACGGGCTGCCCGAGCTGCTCGCCGCGACCGGTCCGGCGTTCGCCCGGCTCGTCGCGTCCGGGGTCCTCCCGCCCGCCGGGCTCGGCGTGGACCGGGTCGGCCCCGCCGCGCTGGCGGAGCGGCTCACCGGCCTCGAGGCGGATCCGGGCCGGTGGCGGGAGCTGTACGCGGCGCTCGCCCCGGCCGCCGACACCGTCCCGGGGCTGGCCGCCGAGCTGGGCGCGCTGCCCGTCCCGCTCGTCGACGGCCGCCTGGTGCCCGGGCCCGCCTCGGTGCTGCTCCCCGTCGGGGGCGACCCGGCCGGGGCGGCGGCGCTCCCCGAGCTGCGGATCGCCCACCCCGGCGCCGTCCACCCGCTGCTGCGCCGCCTCGGCGCCGCCGACGCCGACCGCGACACCCTGCTCGACGCGCCCGCGCTGCACGCCGCCGTCGAGCGGTCCGTCGACGACGCCGAGGCGGGCCTGGACACCACCGCGGCGGCCCGCGCCGTCCTCGCCCTGCTCGACACCCCCGGCGCCGCGCCGGACCCGCGGTTCGGGGCCCTCGCCCTCACCGACGAGGACGGCCGCCCCGCCCGCGCCGACGAGCTCGTCCTGCCCGACGCCGCCCTCCGGGACCTGCTCGACCCGGACGCCCCCGTCGGGGTGCTGGGGCCGGAGTGGGCCGACGTGCCCCGCGACGCCCTGGTCGCCGCCGGCGTGCTGGACCGGTTCACGGTCGTCGCGTTCGACCCCGACGTGCTGCACGACGCCGAGCACTACCCCGGCGACGGCGACCCCCCGCCCGCCGTACGCGACCTCGACCTCGTCGCCGACGACCGCTGGCCCGCGGCGCTGGCCCTGCTCGCCGGCGACCGCGACACCCGGGCCGCGCTGCTCACCGGGTACACCGCCTGGTGGCTGTCGCGCCACGTCCGCCTCGGCGGCCGGCTGGCCGGCACGTGGCGGCTGCGCTCGGCGACCGGGCTGGCCGGGCTCTACGACGAGGTCGGGGCCCTGCCCGGCGTCGACGACGCGGTGCTCGCCGCCGCCGGCGTCCGGGACCGGGTCGTCGTCGACGGGCCGGACGAGGTCACCGAGCTGCTCGACCGGCTGGCCGACCCGGCGCGCGCGGTGACCGGGGAGGTCGCCGCGGCCGCCTACTCCGCGCTCGCCGCGGCCGTCGCCGACGGCCGGGTGGACCTCGACGACGTCGACCCACCGGACCGGGTCCGCACGGTGACCGGGTCGGTCGCGCCGACCGACCGCGCCGTCGTCCTCGACGCGCCGTGGGTGCTGCCCGCGCTGGACGCGCTGCCCGCCGTCCCCGGCGGGCCCGACCCCGCCGCCCTCGCGGAGCTGCTCGACGTGCCGCTGGCCTCGGACCGGGTCGCCGGGACCGCCCGCGGCACCGGCACCCCCGGCCCGTGGACGGCCGACCCCGAGGTCGTCCTGGCGCTGGCCGCGCTGGGGGAGACCGCGCCCCCGGGGCGGCTGCACCGGCACGACGAGCTGGTCGTCGACCTCGACGACGGCGGGACGGTGACCGTCCCGGCCTGGCCCGGCCGCGGCGACGACTGGCACGCCGCGGACCCGCTGCGGGCGCTGGTGGCTGCGCTGGCGCTCCGGCGCCGTGTCAGGATGCTCGGGTGAGTGAGCGACTGCCCCGACGGGTCGCGGTGCTGTCGGTGCACACCTCCCCGACCGAGCAGCCCGGCACCGGCGACGCCGGTGGGATGAACGTCTACGTCGCGCAGACGGCGATCCGGATGGCCCGCCGCGGCGTCCAGGCGGAGATCTTCACCCGCGCCACGTCGTCGGAGCAGCCACCGACGGTCGAGCTGGAGCCCGGCGCGACGGTCCGGTTCGTCGCCGCGGGCCCCTTCGAGGGCCTCGGCAAGGACGACCTGCCGAGCCAGCTGTGCGCCTTCACCGCGGGGGTGCTGCGGGCCGAGGCCCGCCACGACCCGGGCTGGTACGACGTCGTGCACTCCCACTACTGGCTGTCCGGCCAGGTCGGCTGGCTGGCCCGGGACCGCTGGGGGGTGCCGCTGGTGCACTCCGCGCACACCCTGGCCAAGGTCAAGAACGCCGCGCTCGCCGCCGGGGACACCCCCGAGCCGCGGGTGCGGGTGATCGGCGAGGACCAGGTCGTCGCCGAGGCCGACCGGCTGGTGGCGAACACCGAGATCGAGTCGAAGCAGCTGCTGGACCTCTACGACGCCGACCCGCGCCGCACCGTCACCATCCCGCCCGGGGTGGACACCGACCGCTTCCGGCCCGGGGACCGCGCCGCGGCCCGCGCCGAGCTGGGCCTGCCCGCCGGGGCGGTGGTGCTGGCGTTCGTCGGGCGCATCCAGCGGCTCAAGGCCCCCGACGTGCTGCTGCGCGCCGCGGCCGAGCTGGCCGCGCGCGCGCCGGGGCTGCGGGAGCGCCTCGTCGTGCTCGTCGCGGGCGGGCCGTCCGGGTCGGGGCTGGCCGAGCCGACGTCGCTGCACGAGCTGGCGGCCGAGCTGGGGATCACCGACCTCGTCCGGTTCCTGCCGCCCCGGGCCGGCGACGAGCTGGTGACGGTCTACCGGGCGGCCGACGTCGTCGCCGTCCCGAGTCACAACGAGTCCTTCGGGCTGGTCGCGCTGGAGGCCCAGGCGTGCGGGACGCCGGTGGTGGCGACCCGGGTGGGCGGGCTGCCGGTCGCCGTCGCCGAGGGCCGGTCCGGGCTGCTCGTCACCGGGCACGACATCTCCGACTGGGCCGACGCGCTGGGCGAGCTCGCGCTCGACCCGGGCCGTCGAGAGCAGATGGGGCGGACCGCGGCGACGCACGCGCACCGCTTCTCCTGGGACCGCACGACCGACGCCCTGCTGGGCGCCTACGACGAGGCCCGCACCGAGTTCGCGGCGCGGCGACGGGGGGACGTATGAGCGACCTGGAGCAGCGGATCGGGGCCGCGCTGGCCGACTCCGGCGCCGAGCACGTCCACCGCGGGCCCGGGCAGTGGCTGGTCACCCTCCCCGGCGAGGCCCGGCTCCAGACCCAGACCTGGCTGATCCTGCGCGAGCAGACCCTCGCGGTGCAGGCGTTCGTGTGCCGCAGGCCCGATGAGAACCACGAGGGCGTCTACCGGTTCATGCTGCTGCGCAACGCCAAGCTCTACGGCGTGCACTACTGCCTGGACCGGGTCGGGGACATCCACCTCGTCGGGCGGCTGGCCCGCCACGCCGTCACCGCGGACGAGCTCGACCGTGTCCTCGGCTCGGTGCTGGAGGCCGCCGACGGCGACTTCAACACCTTCCTGGAGCTCGGCTTCGCCTCCTCGATCCGCCGCGAGTACGCCTGGCGCAGCGAGAACGGCGAGTCGACCGCGAACCTGACCGCGTTCGAGCACCTCTTCCGGTGACCCGCGGGTAACTTTTCACCGCGCCACGACGACGGTACGGGCGCGGTGCCTCTAGCATGACGCCGAACCCGGCCGGATCTCCGCGCCGTCCGTCCCCCGCAGGACCTCGCGAAGGAGCGAACCTTGTCGTTGCGCAGCCCGTACCCGGACGTCGAGATCCCTGACGTCTCTCTCACCGAGTTCCTGTTCGCCGACGGGTTCGGCGACCGGGCGGACGCGCCGGCGATCGTCGACGGCACCACCGGTGACCAGCTGACCTACACCGAGTTCCACGGCCTGGTCGAGAAGATCGCCGGCGGGCTCGCCGCCCGCGGCATCGGCACCGGCGACGTCGTCGCGCTGTTCGCGCCGAACCTGCCGCAGTGGGCGGCGCTGTTCCACGGCATCCTGCGCGCCAACGGCATCGTGACCAGCGCGAACTCGATGTACACCGGCGGCGAGCTGGCCCACCAGCTGAAGGACTCCGGCGCGAAGATGGTCATCACCGTCTCGCCGTTCCTCGACCGGGCCGTGGCCGGGGCGAAGGAGGCGGGACTGTCCGAGGACGTCGTGCTCACCATCGACGCCACCGAGGGCCACGACTCGCTCCGCGATCTCGTCGGCTCCGGCGCCCCGGCCCCCGAGCTGACGACCACCGCGACCGACACCGCGGTACTGCCGTACTCGTCGGGCACCACCGGCCTGGCCAAGGGCGTGGTGCTGACCCACCGCAACCTGGTGGCGAACCTGCTCCAGATCCAGGCCATGGGCGACGTGACCAGCGAGACCAAGATCATGGCGTTCCTGCCGTTCTTCCACATCTACGGCATGACCGTGATGATGAACCAGGGTCTGCACGCGCGCGCCACCGTCGTCACCATGCCGAAGTTCGACCTCGAGCAGTTCCTGACCATCACCCAGGACCTGCAGGTCGACCGGCTCTACATCGCCCCGCCGGTCGCCGTCGCGCTGGCCAAGCACCCGATCATCGACAAGTTCGACCTGTCCTGCGTGAAGACGGTCTTCTCCGGTGCCGCCCCGCTGGACGGCGAGCTCGGCCGCGCCGTCGCCAAGCGGCTGGACTGCACCGTGCTGCAGGGCTACGGCATGACCGAGCTGTCCCCGGTCAGCCACTGCATGCCCGACAACCGCGGCGACCTCGACCTGAACTCGTCGGGCTTCGCGCTGCCGAACATCGAGTGCAAGCTGGTCGACCCGGAGTCCGGCGAGGAGGTCGGCGTCGGCGAGCGCGGCGAGCTGTGGGTGAAGGGCCCGAACGTGATGGTCGGGTACCTCAACAACTCCGAGGCGACCGACGCCACCAAGGACGCCGACGGCTTCCTGCACACCGGTGACATCGCCGTCGTCGACGACGAGGGTGTCTACTCGATCGTCGACCGGGTCAAGGAGCTCATCAAGTACAAGGGCTACCAGGTGCCGCCCGCCGAGCTGGAGGCGCTGCTGCTGACCCACGACAAGATCGCCGACACCGCGGTCATCGGGGTCAAGGACGCCGACGGCGAGGAGGTCCCGAAGGCGTTCGTGGTGAAGCAGGCCTCGGATGAGGACCTGACCGAGGACGACGTCATGAGCTTCGTCGCCGAGAAGGTCGCGCCGCACAAGAAGGTGCGTGTGGTCGAGTTCATCGACCAGATCCCGAAGTCGGCCTCGGGCAAGATCCTGCGCAAGGACCTGCGGGCCCGGGAGAACGAGAAGGCCTGACCCGAACGACCGGCCGTTCCGTCGTCGGCACCCCCCTTCCCCGGGCTCCGCACCCGAGCTGCCGGCACGGATCCGGGACGTCGATCAGTACATCAGCGCTGTCGTGGGCCTGCCGGACAGCACTCAGGTACTGATCGACGCGGTCGGGGCGGTGCGTCCGGTCGGCCCGACGTCGGACAGGCGGCTCGATCCACCTCCGGCGTCCGAACCCGGCGGGGCGGGCGCGGTGATCCGCGGGGCGGCGGCGCCGTCGTGCTGTCCTGTATCCATGACCGCCGACGCCCCCACCCCCGTGCGACTCGGCCCGTCCGATGCGGGCGAGGTCCTCACGCTGCAGCGGGCCGCCTACGTCACCGAGGCCCGGGCGCACGACGACCTGTCCCTCCCACCGTTGACCGAGGAGCTGCCCGCGGTCCGCGAGGAGCTCGGCCGCGCCTCGGTGACGGCCTGGGGCGTCCGCGACGACCGGGGCCGGCTCGGCGACGCCGTGACGACCGTCGCGCTGTTCACCGGCGAGCACAGCGCGGGCAACCTCCGCCTGTACCGGCGGGCCGGCTACGTCGAGACGCACCGGACGGGCGCCGGCACCGACGAGCTGGTCCACCTGACCAAGGCCCGCACGTCGGGAAGTACCTGAGCACTTCTCGACGGGACGAGTGCGCGTCAGCGGCCCGCGGTCTGCTCGGGGGGCTCGCCGAAGGCGCGCGTGTAGGCCACGCGGAACCCGCCCGGACGCAGGAACCCCCACCGGCCCGCGATGCGGCCGACCGACGTCGCGTCGCCGGAGGCGCGGAGGTCGGCGCGCACACCGTCGAGCCGGGCCCGCCACAGCACGGCGGCCGGGTCGGTCCCGGCCCGCCGCAGCCCGGCGACGGCGGCCCGGGCCGGGCCCCCGGTCAGCCGGGCCAGCTCCGCGGGGTCGAACGGCCGGTGCGCGTGGGTGCGCAGGTGCTCGGTCACGCTGCGGACCAGACGGGAGGGCAGGGCCGGGGTGCGTGCGCTCCCGCGCCGGCCGGCTTCGTCGAGCACGGTGTTCGGGAACGTCTCCAGGAACCGCGAGGCCAGCAGCCCGAACGCCTCGTCGAGGGCGACGGACCCGTCCAGCAGCATCGGGTTGCCGAGCACCCGGTCGCGCACGTTCACCACGGTTGTGGCCCAGCGCTGCGCGTGCGCCCCGCTCAGCGGGGTGATCCCGGACAGCCGCACCCGGTCGACCGCGACGCCGTGCACCTGCCCGGCCCAGCGGGACAGGGCCGCCGTGTCGAGGGCGACGACGTCGAGGTCGATGTCCTCGGCGAGGTCCCGGAAGCGGCCCTCGGGCGGGAGCACGCCGACGTCGCCGGGCTGCAGCAGCACGGTGCCGTACGCCTCGGTGCCCAGGCGCATGCGTCCGCCCTGCACCAGATCGATCATGAAGGCGTTCTCGACCGGGTCGACCGTCGCGTCGATCTCGGCGGTGACCCACAGATCGCTCAGCGAGAACCCCGGGGCGGCGACGGTCTCGTTTCCCATTTCGAAGTCGCGGCCGTCGCCCACCGGCCGTACGACCGCGCCTGCGTAGAACTCCGCG
Organism: Pseudonocardia sp. UM4_GMWB1; assembly: GCF_017312155.1. Taxonomy (NCBI): domain Bacteria; kingdom Bacillati; phylum Actinomycetota; class Actinomycetes; order Pseudonocardiales; family Pseudonocardiaceae; genus Pseudonocardia; species Pseudonocardia sp. UM4_GMWB1. The sequence continues at coordinate 1,132,250 of NZ_QJPN01000001.1, forward strand.
GCGAACCGTTCGACGTCGGCCGCCGACCCCATGCGGAGGCTCAGTCGTCGCACTCCGTTGCCGGGCGGTTGTCCGTTCACTCGCCCTCCACCGGTGCACCGGGTGATCGGATGCGGAAAGTTACCCCGTGACCGGGCGTCGGCGCGACCCGCGCCACGCGGAACGGTCGGGGTTCGGCCGTAGCCTCCACCCATGGCGACCCCCTGGACGATCACCGTCGACTGTGCCGACGCACGCCTGCTCGCGGAGTTCTGGAGTGCCGCGCTCGGCTACGCCCCCGCCCCTCCGCCGACCGGGTTCGAGACCTGGGAGGCGTGGATGATCCACCACGAGGTGCCTGCCGACGAGTGGGGTGACGTCGCCGCGATCAGCGACCCGGACGGCGCGGGCCCGCGGATCTCGTTCCTGCGGGTCGACGAGCCCCGCACGGTGAAGAACCGGTTGCACCCGGACCTGCAGGTCTCCGGCGGCCGGCATCTGCCCGCCGAGCTGCGCGGCGAGCGCCTGGCGGCGGAAGCACGACGGCTGTGCGCGCTCGGCGCCCGGGTCGTCGAGGAGCACCTGTCCCCGGGTTCTCCACATGTGGACCACCTGTGGATGGCCGACCCGGAGGGCAACGACTTCTGCATCGTGTGAGCCCACCCCGGGTACCCGCCGATCATGGGAACGAAGGACGGCACGGTCGCGATCGTCACCGGAGCGGGCTCGGGCATCGGCGCCGCCACCGCGCGGCGGTTCGCGGCGGACGGGGCCACGGTCGTGCTGACCGGGCGGACGAAGGAGAAGCTCGACGACGTGGTGGCCGGCGCCGACCCGGCGGTCGCCGAACGGATGCACGTGCTGGTCGCCGACTCGTCCGACGAGGAGGCGATCACCCACCTCGTCGACGAGGTCGCGTCCGGCTTCGGGCGGCTGGACACGCTGGTCAACAACGCCGCGGTCGCCCGGCCGGGCACCGCGGAGCAGACCTCGACCGAACAGTGGCGGTTCGTGCACGCCGTCGACGTCGACGGGGTCTTCTTCGCCTCCCGCGCCGCGGTGCCGCACCTGCGCACGACCCGGGGGTCGATCGTGAACGTGACCTCGGTGTCGGGGCTGGGCGGGGACTGGGCGAACGTCGCCTACAACTCGGCGAAGGGCGCCGTCGTCAACCTCACCCGGGCGATGGCGCTCGACCACGGCGGCGAGGGGGTCCGGGTCAACGCGGTCAGCCCGTCGTTGACCCACACGGAGATGACCGAGGGCATGACCGGCGACGAGGACCTGATGGCCCGCTTCGCCGACCGCATCCCGATAGGCCGCGGCGGCGAGCCCGCCGAGGTCGCCGACGTGATCGCCTTCCTCGCCGGGCCCGACGCGCGGTTCGTCACCGGGGTCAACCTGCCCGTCGACGGCGGGCTGTCCGCGTCGAACGGGCAGCCGCGGATGTCCTGACCGGGTCAGGGGGCGTCGGCGAGGTCCGCGACGTCGTCGGCACAGCCCCAGGACAGGGTGATGCCGGAACCGCCGTGCCCGTAGTCGTGGATCACCCGCGGCAGGGTCGCGGTGGCGGGCTCGGCCTCCAGCCGCACCTCCGGGCGGGCCGGGCGCAGGCCCGCGAGGTGCTCCAGGACCTCGGCGTCACGCAGGGCGGGGACGATGTCGCGGCAGCGTCGTAGAATCGCCTCGCCGGCGGCCGGGTCCGGCGTCGCGTCCCAGACGCCGTCGTCGAGGGTGCCGCCGAGGACGCAGTCGTGCGCGCGGGGGTGCACGTACGCGCGTCCGCCGGGGTGCGCCTCGTCGCGGACCGACATCGTCAGGCCGGGGTTGGTGACGCGCACGATCTGTCCCCGCACCGGGGTCACCGTGGTGTCACCGACCAGGGTGCGCGCGCCCATCCCGGAGCAGTGCACGACGAGGTCGGCGTCCCGGCCGGCCTCGTCGAGCGAGGTGACGCGGCGGCGTTCCAGGACGATCCCGCGGCGCCCGGCCTCGGCGGCCAGCCAGGGCAGGTGCACCGGCATCTCGACCAGCGGCACCGCGAAACGCAGGCCGTGGGCGTAGCCGGGCGGCAGCTCGCCGGGCCGGGCCGGGCGGACCTCGCCGACGGCGTCGGCCCACCACTGCGGCTCCGGCTCGGTCCGGTAGAGGGTCAGCGACTCCCGCATCACGACGCCGGGGACGCCGTCGGCGGCCTGTCGGGCCAGCTCGGTGAAGGTGCGCCGGCCCCAGTCGAGGACCTTGTCCCGCGGCCCGGCGCGGGTCGGGAACCACACCGCCGCGGCCAGGTGCGACGTCGACGCCTCCACCGGCGCGTCGGCCAGCACCCGTACCGACCAGCCCCGCTCCCGCAGCCGGACCGCGCAGCTCAGGCCCGCGATCCCGGCGCCGACCACCACCGCCCGTCGGTTGCCTCCCATGCCGGCGATCCTCGCAGCCACCGGCCCCGGATCGTCATCCGGACGTCGACGCCCGGCCACCCCCGGGGCGCACACTCGGCCCGGTGACCGCACCGCTGCTGACCGGCCCGGCGCTGGCCCGCCGGGCCGCGCTCGTCCTCGCCGTCCCGCTGCAGGCCGCGCTGGGCGCCCGGCTGCTCGACGACGCCGACCCGGCCGCCGGGGTCGCGTTCACCGTCGACGAGCTCGCCGACGGCGGCGCGGGCGGCGCGCACGCCGGTGCGCTGGCCGTCGGGCTGGAGGTGGCCGCGCTGCTCGCGGCCCTGCCGCACCTCACCGAGGCCGAGCACGCGGTGTCGGTGTCCACCGCGGTCACGCTGTCCGCGCAGGCCCGGCGGGGCCGGGAGGTCGCGTTTCGCGGAACGCTCGACCGGCGCACCGGCCGGTCCGCGTTCACCTCGGTGACGGCCGTCTGCGACGGCGTCGTGGTCGCCCGGGCCCAGGTCGTGAAGGCCGTCGTCGGCCTTCAGCCGGGGTAGGCGGCGTCGAAGAACGCCAGCTCCAGGTCCACCGCGCGCACGAACAGCGCCGCGACCCGCTCCCGGTGGGTGGGGTCGAGGCGGTCGGCGGCGCGGTCGAGCTCGTCGCGCAGGAACGCGACCCACTCCTCGAACTCGACGCCGCGGTGCAGCTCGATCCACTCGCGGGAGATCCGGTCGTCGGGGGTGGTGGCGCCCGGCCGTGTCGCCCAGTCCAGGTACAGCCACTCGGCGACGACCAGCACGGCCAGCGTCTCGGCGTACCCGGCGTCGCGTGCCTCGTCCATCAGGTCGACGAACCCGACGGTCGGCGCGGTCCGCTCCGGCTCGGTGTGCCCGTCCAGCTCACCGAGCGAGCGCTCGAAGTAGTCGTTCTCCGGGCCCGCGACCAGCCCCAGCTGACGGGCCAGCCGGACCCGCGGGCCGGGCCGGTCGGCCGTCGCGACGGCGGCGCCGAGCAGCGCGAGGAACGAGTCGACGAACTGCAGGTCCTGCTCCAGGTAGTGCCGCAGCACGCCGCGGTCCAGGCTGCCGGACCACAGCTCGTCGACGAACCGGTGTCCGACCGCCGCGTCCCAGGTCGCGGCCGTCGACTCGCGCAGCTGCACGCTGAATCCCATGTCGCCCAGGCTAGGCGCAGCCCCCGGACGCGGCCCGGGCTGTGACAACGGACGACGCCCGGGTGACCATTGCGCAACGCACCGGCCACCGCCCGCTGTGGCACCGAGCAGGGGAGGCGCCATGACGGAGACCGCGAACCGGACGGAGGCCGGTGGCGAGCTGAAGGCGGGGCTGCGCGACCGGCACGTCACGATGATCAGCATCGCCGGGGTGATCGGCGCCGGGCTGTTCATCGGCTCCGGCAGCGCGATCGCCACCGCGGGCCCCGCGGTGCTGCTGGCCTACCTCTTCGCCGGGACGCTGGTCGTGCTGGTGATGCGGATGCTCGGCGAGATGGCGGCCGCGCAGCCGGACTCCGGCTCGTTCTCCACCTACGCCGACCGGGCGATCGGGCCGTGGGCCGGGTTCACCGTCGGCTGGCTGTACTGGTGGTTCTGGGTCCTCGTGATCCCGGTGGAGGCCACCGCGGCCGCGGTCATCCTCAACTCGTGGCTGCCGGGGGTGCCGCAGTGGGGCTGGGCGCTGGCCGTCACCGTGCTGCTGACGGTGACCAACCTGTTCTCCGTCGCCAACTACGGCGAGTTCGAGTTCTGGTTCGCCCTCCTCAAGGTGGTCGCGATCATCGCGTTCATCGTCGTCGGGGTGCTCGCGGTGCTGGGCCTGCTGCCCGGCTTCGTCGGCGACGACTCGTCGGTGTCGGGGCTGTCCCGGCTGGTGTCCGAGGGCGGGTTCCTGCCGAACGGGCCGGGCGCGGTGGTCGCCGCGGTGCTGGTGACGATGTTCAGCTTCATGGGCACCGAGATCGTCACGATCGCGGCTGCGGAATCCGGCGACCCGGCCCGCGGGATCGGCCGGGCCACCCGCTCGGTGATCTGGCGGATCGCGGTGTTCTACCTGGCCTCGATCCTGCTCGTCGTCGCGATCGTCCCGTGGAACGACCCGCGGCTGCCCGAGGTCGGCTCCTACCAGGCGGCCCTGGAGGCGCTGGGCGTCCCGTCGGCCAAGCTGATCGTCGACGTCGTGGTGCTCGTCGCCGTCGCCAGCTGCCTGAACTCGGCGCTGTACACGGCGTCGCGGATGCTGTTCTCCCTCGGTCGCCGCGGGCAGGCCCCGGACCTGGTCAACCGGACCACCGGGCAGGGTGTGCCGCGGTTCGCGGTGCTCGGGTCGACGCTGGTCGGATTCGTCGCGGTGATCGCGAACTACGCCTTCCCAGAGGAGGTCTTCGCCGCGCTGCTCGCGACCTCCGGCGCGATCGCGCTGCTGGTCTACCTGGTCATCGCGGTGTCCCAGCTGCGGATGCGCCGGGTGCTGGAGCGCGACGGCGTCGCGATGCCGGTGCGGATGTGGGGCTACCCGGTGCTCACCTGGTCGGTGATCGTCGTGATCCCGGTGGTGCTCGTCTACATGGCCACCCGCGAGGGCTCGCGCTTCGAGCTGGGCATGACCGCGCTCATCGCGGCCGGCGTCGTGGGTGTCGGCGTGCTGCTCACCCGGCGTCGCGCGCGGGCCGTCGTGCGGTGACCCACGGCGCTCGCCTACGGTGATCACGCGCGAGGGGGTGGGGCGATGACGGCGCGAGCACTGGTCCGCGACGGGACCATGCCGCTGTGGCAGCAGCTGCTCGCGGACCTGCGCCGCCGGCTGTCCGACGGCGAGTTCGACGAGGCCCTGCCCGGCGAGTTCGCGCTGGCCGCCGACTACGGGGTCAGCAGGCACACCGTGCGTGAGGCGCTGCGCCGGCTGCGGGAGGACGGCGCCGTCGTCGCCGGGCGGGGGCGGGTCGCCCGCCCGACCGTGCGCTCGGAGATCGAGCAGCCGCTCGACGAGCCGTACTCGCTCTACGTGGCGGTCGAGTCCGCCGGGCGCACCCAGCGCAGCGTGGTGCGGACCTTCGAGGTCCGCGCCGACGGCGTGGTCGCGGCCCGGATGGGGCTGGAGGAGTCCACGCCGCTGGTGCACCTGGAGCGGCTGCGTCTCGCCGACGCCGAGCCGCTCGCCGTCGACCGGGTGTGGCTGCCCGAGGAGCTGGCGGCGCCGCTGCTCGACGTCGACTTCACCCACACCGGCATCTACCCCGAGTACCGGCGTCGCTGCGGGATCCGCGTCGACGGCGGCATGGAGAACATCCGGGCCGTGCTGCCCGGGCGCGGCGAGCGGGAGCTGCTCGGCATCGACGAGGGCGTCGCCGCCCTGTCGATCGAGCGGCTCGGCCTGTCCGCCGGGCGGCCCGTGGAGTGGCGACACACCCTGGTCCGCGGCGACCGGTTCTCGGTCACCGCCCGGTTCTCGTCCCGCTCGGGTTACCGGGTGGACCTCAACGAGCCCGGCTGAGGCGGGCTCAGGCCGGGACCGAGACGCCGATCCCGCCGCGGGTGTCCGCGCCGTAGCGGGCGATCTCGGCCGCGATGTCGAGCGGCTCGATGCGCATGTCGTGGTCGTCGCCGTCGATCAGGGCCGCCGGGACCAGCCAGCACACCTCGAACTCCAGACCGTCGGGGTCCTTCGCGTAGAGCGCCTTGGTCGTGCCGTGGTCCGAGGCGCCGACCAGCGCCCCGGCCGCCTGCAGCCGCTCGCCGATCCGGGCGAGCTCGCCGAGGGTGTCGACCTCCCACGCCAGGTGGTAGAGCCCGACGGTGCCGCGGCCCGCCTGCGAGGCCCCGGCCTGCGCGCCGATCCCGAACAGGGCGAGGTCGTGGTCGTTGGTCGAGCCCTCGGCCTGCAGGAACGCACCGCGCCCGCCCGGGAGCTCGACGACCGGGCGGAAGCCGAGGGTGTCGCGGTAGAAGCCGACGCTGCGCGCGACGTCGCGGACGTAGAGGACGGCGTGGTTGAGACGCTGGACGGGCACGGCTGCTCCTTTGGTTGAACTTTCAACCGACTACGGTACGCGATGACCCGTGAGAGTTCAACGAGTCACCAGCCAGGTCAGGACGACGGCCGAGCGGGTGTGGTCGACGTCGGCCGCGAGCCGCAGCCGCTCCAGAGCGTCCTCCAGGGACCGCACGTCGCGCGAGCGCAGCAGGACCAGCGCGTCGGCCTCCCCGGTGACCGTCCCCGCCGTGACGACCTCCGGCACCGCCGACAGCATCCGCTGCAGCTCGGCCGGGGCGACCGTGCCGCGGCAGAACAGCTCGACGTAGGCCTCCACGCCCGGGGCCCGTTCGGCGTCCGGGTCCACCTGCACGGTGAAGCCCCGCACCACGCCGCGGGCGGTCAGCCGGTCCACCCGGCGCCGCACCGCCGACGCCGACAGGCCCACCCGCTCGCCCAGCTCGGCCCAGCCGGCCCGCCCGTCGACCCGGAGGAGGTCCAGCAGTCTGCGGTCGATCGCGTCGATCCCGTCCACGACGCCGGATGCTAGACCGGAGCGCGCGGAACCAGCGCCGAGCCGGTACAGCACGCGCAGATCGTGCGCCTGAAGCCGGGAAACGCACGGGGTAGGCGCGCCATGCTGTGCCCATGACCTCTGTGCTGATGTGCCGCCCCGAGCACTTCACGGTGAGCTACCGGATCAACCCGTGGATGCGTCCGGAGCAGGCGACCGACACCCGGCTCGCGCTGGCGCAGTGGGAGACCCTGCACGCGGTCTACCGCGACCTCGGGTTCGACGTCCGGCTCGTCGACCCGCTGCCCGGGTACCCGGACATGGTCTACGCCGCCAACGGCGGCACCGTGATCGACGGGACCGCGCTCACCGCCCGGTTCCGGCACACCGAGCGCGCCGCCGAGGGGCCCGCGTACGGCGCGTGGTTCCGGGCCGCCGGGTTCGCCGTGCACCAGGCCCGCCACGTCAACGAGGGCGAGGGCGACCTGCTGCTCGTCGGCGACACCGTCTACGCCGGCACCGGGTTCCGGACCGACCCGCGTGCGCACGGCGAGGCCGCGGAGGTGTTCGGCCGCGAGGTCGTGTCCCTGCAGCTGATCGACCCGCGCTACTACCACCTCGACACCGCGTTCGCGGTGCTCGACCCGGCCGGCGGGCCGGGCGCGGTCGCCTACCTGCCCGGCGCGTTCGACGACGCCTCCCAGGAGGTGCTGCGGTTCCGCTTCCCCGACGCGGTGGTCGTCTCCGACGACGACGCGGCCGTACTGGGCCTGAACTGCTTCTCCGACGGGCGCACCGTCGTCCACGCGCCCCAGGCCGAGAAGTTCGCCGCCGACCTGGCCGAGCGCGGGTTCGGCACCGTCGGCGTCGACACCGCGGAGCTGCGCCGGGGCGGCGGCGGGATCAAGTGCGCCACGCTGGAGCTGCGGTCGTGACCGCCGTGGTACCGGGCACCGACCCGCAGATCGCCCTCGCCGAGGAGTTCGGTGTACGGAACTACGCGCCGTTGCCGGTGGTGCTGTCCCACGGCGACGGCGCCTGGGTCACCGACGTCGACGGCGTCCGCTACCTCGACGCTCTCGCGGGCTACTCCGCGCTCAACTTCGGGCACCGCCACCCCGCGCTCACCGCGGCCGCGCACGCCCAGCTCGACACGCTCACCCTGACCGCGCGGGCGTTCCACAACGACCGGCTGCCGGCGTTCCAGCGCGATCTCGCCGCGCTGACCGGCACCGAGGCCGTCCTGCCGATGAACACCGGCGCGGAGGCCGTCGAGTCCGCGGTGAAGGTCGCCCGCGCCTGGGGGTACCGGGTGAAGGGCGTGCGGCCGGGGGCGGCGCGGATCGTCGTCGCCGGGGGGAACTTCCACGGCCGCACGACGACGGTGGTCTCGTTCTCCGACGACCCGGTCGCCCGCGACGACTTCGGCCCGTTCACCCCCGGCTTCGACCGCGTCCCCTACGGCGACGCCGACGCGCTGGCCGCCGCCCTCACCGACGACACCGTCGCGGTGCTGCTCGAACCGGTCCAGGGCGAGGCCGGGGTGCTCGTGCCGCCGCCCGGCTACCTGCGCGCGGTCCGCGAGCTCACCGAGCAGCGGGGCGTGCTGCTGGTCTGCGACGAGATCCAGTCCGGGCTGGGCCGGGCCGGGGCCACGCTGTGCGCCGACCTGTCGGGGGTGCGCGCCGACCTCTACACCCTCGGCAAGGCGCTCGGCGGTGGGATCGTGCCGGTCAGCGCCGTCGTCGGGCGGCGCGACGTGCTCGGCGTGCTGCGCCCCGGCGAGCACGGCTCCACCTTCGGCGGCAACCCGCTCGCCGCCGCCGTCGGGTCCGCGGTGTGCGCGCTGCTGGCGACGGGGGAGTACCAGGCGCGGGCCCGTGAGCTCGGCGCGCACCTGGACGCGCGGCTGCGTGCGCTGCCCGGGCTCACCGCCGTGCGCGGGGTGGGGCTGTGGTCCGGCGTCGACGTCGACCCGCGGATCGGCACCGGCCGCGACGTGTGCGTCGCACTCGCCCGGCAGGGGGTGCTGGCCAAGGAGACACACGGCGTGACCGTGCGGCTGTCCCCGCCGCTGGTGGTCACCCACGACGAGGTGGACGTGCTGGTGGACACGTTCGGGACCGCGCTCGGGGACCTTTCCCGCGGGTAGGTGGCAGGCTGTCGGCCATGCCGACCCTCGTACTGCTGCGCCACGGTCAGAGCGACTGGAACGCGAAGAACCTGTTCACCGGCTGGGTGGACGTGCCGCTCTCCTCCCAGGGCGAGGCGGAGGCCCGCCGGGGCGGCGAGCTGCTGGCCGAGGCGGGCGTCGCGCCCGACGTCGTACACACCTCGCTGCTGCGCCGGGCCATCTCCACCGCGAATATCGCCCTCGACGCCGCCGACCGGCACTGGATCCCGGTCAAGCGCGACTGGCGCCTCAACGAGCGCCACTACGGCGCGCTGCAGGGCAAGGACAAGAAGCAGACCCTGGAGCAGTACGGCGAGGAGCAGTTCATGCTCTGGCGCCGCTCCTACGACACCCCGCCGCCCGCGATCGAGAAGGGCTCGGAGTACTCCCAGGACGCCGACCCGCGCTACGCCGGCGTCGACGCCCCGCTGACCGAGTGCCTGGCCGACGTCGTCGACCGGTTCCTACCCTACTGGACCGAGGCCGTGGTGCCGGACCTGCGCGAGGGGAAGGTCGTGCTGCTCGCCGCGCACGGCAACTCGCTGCGCGCGCTGGTGAAGTACCTCGACGGCATCTCCGACGCCGACATCGCCGGCCTGAACATCCCCACCGGCATCCCGCTGGTCTACGACCTCGACGACGACCTGACGCCGACGAACCCGGGCGGGCGCTACCTCGACCCGGCCGCGGCGCAGGAGGCCATCGCCGGGGTGGCGAACCAGGGCCGCTGACCCCACCGCCCCCGCCCGCTGCACCCCCGGGGATGTCCCCAGGGTCACTTTCGTGGCTTAGAGCGCTACGAGAGTGACCCTGGGGGCACCCCGGGGCGGGGGGGAGGGGTTCGCTGAACCCACGGTGAACGGGGACCGAACAGTGTCGCGCGGAGGGGTCGCGGGCGTCACCATCCGGTGTCCGGCGCTGGTCAGGGGGTACCCCCGGCTGCCTACCATGCACCCGTGACCACGCTCGCGTGGCTGATCACGGCCCTCGCCCTGCTCCTCGGTCTCACCGCCGGGGCCGCACTGGCGCGACGGTCGTCGCACGGCCGACCCAGCCCCGGCACCGGCCGCCCCCCGGCGGACCCCGTGGCCGCCGACGGACCCACCCTCGGCGAGCTGCTGCACCGCACGTTCCGCCAGTCGAGCTCCGGGCTCGCCGTGGTCGGGGCCGGCGGCGAGGTGCTCCTGCACAACCCGCGGGCCGCCGCGCTCGGCGCCGTCGCCGGTGAGCGGCTCGACCCGCGCGCGCTCGCCGCCTGCCGGCGCGTGCAGGGCAGGGACCGGCTGCTCGCCTCCGGCGACTACACCGTCGATCTCTCGCCGCTGGACCGCACGCCCCGCGGCCCGGTCGCGGTGCAGGCCAGGGTCCGCTCCCTCGGCGACGGCTTCGCGCTGGTCGAGGCCGTCGACACCTCCGAGGTGGCCCGGCTGGAGGCGACCCGGCGCGACTTCGTCGCCAACGTCTCGCACGAACTCAAGACCCCGGTCGGCGCGGTCGCGCTGCTGGCCGAGGCCCTGCTCGACAGCCTCGACGGCCTGGAGCCCGCCGACGGCGGCGAGCCCGACCCCGACGCCGTCTGCGAGGTCCGCCGGTTCGGCGACAAGCTGCTGCGCGAGGCCACCCGGATGGGGAACCTGGTCTCGGAGCTGATCGCGCTGTCCCGGCTGACCGGCGCCGAACGGCTCCCCGCGCTGGCCGCCGTCGACGTCGACGAGGTCGTCTCCGAGGCGCTGGCCCGCAGCCGCACCTCCGCCGAGTCGCACGCCGTCGAGATCACCGCCGACGAGACCTCGGGGCTGGTCGTCGACGGCGACCGCACGCTGCTCGTCACCGCGCTGACGAACCTGCTGGAGAACGCGATCGCCTACTCCGCGGCGGACTCGTCGGTGTCGGTGAGCCGCCGCTCGGTCGACGGCTCGATCGAGATCGCGGTGACCGACCGCGGCATCGGCATCGCCCCCGAGCACCAGCAGCGGGTCTTCGAGCGCTTCTTCCGGGTCGACCCGGCCCGCTCGCGGGCCACCGGCGGCACCGGTCTCGGCCTGGCGATCGTCAAGCACGTCTGCGCCAACCACGGTGGCGAGGTGCGGCTGTGGAGCCGTCCCGGCACCGGATCGACCTTCACCATGCGCCTGCCCGCCCGGATGGGCATCGGCGGCGCCCCCCACGGTGAGGCTGCCGCAGGCAGCTCCCCCCAGACCGCCGGAACCGGAGGATGAGATGACCAGGGTGCTGATCGTCGAGGACGAGGAGTCCTTCGCCGACCCGCTCGCGTTCATGCTGCGCAAGGAGGGGTTCACCACCGCCGTCGCGGCCAACGGCAACGACGCGCTGAGCGAGTTCGACCGCAACGGCGCCGACATCGTGCTGCTGGACCTGATGCTGCCCGGCATGAGCGGTACCGACGTCTGCAAGGCGCTGCGTTCCCGCTCCGCCGTGCCGGTGATCATGGTGACCGCCCGCGACAGCGAGATCGACAAGGTCGTCGGGCTGGAACTCGGCGCCGACGACTACGTCACCAAGCCCTACTCGGCGCGCGAGCTCATCGCCCGAGTCCGCGCGGTGCTGCGCCGCGGGGGCGAGACCGGCGGCGAGACCGAGGGCGGCACCGGTGTGCTGGAGGCCGGGCCGGTGCGGATGGACGTCGAGCGGCACGTCGTGTCGGTCAACGGCGACGAGGTCGCGCTCCCGCTCAAGGAGTTCGACCTGCTGGAGTACCTGCTGCGCAACGTCGGGCGGGTGCTCACCCGCGCCCAGCTGATCGACCGGGTGTGGGGCGCGGACTACGTCGGCGACACCAAGACCCTCGACGTGCACGTCAAGCGGCTGCGGTCCAAGGTCGAGGGCGACCCCTCGACGCCCAAGCACCTGGTCACGGTGCGCGGGCTCGGCTACAAGTTCGACGTGTGAGCCAGGGGTTGCCCGACCGTCGATAACGGCTCGGTAACCTGATCGGGTGCGCCTGGCCGTTCTCGACGTGGGGTCCAACACCGTTCACCTCCTGGTGGTGGACGCCCACCGCGGTGCTCACCCGAAGCCCATGTCGTCGGAGAAGGACCAGCTGCGCCTGGCCGAGCACCTCGACCGCAGGGGAGCGCTGGGCCGCGACGGCGTGAAGGCGCTGCTGGAGAGCGTGCACCGGGCCCGGGACACCGCCCGGGCCGCCGGCTGCGACGACCTCCTGGCGTTCGCCACGTCCGCGCTGCGCGACGCGACGAACTCCGCCGAGGTCCTCGCCCGGGTGCAGCGCGAGACCGGGGTGGCGCTGGAGGTCCTGCCCGGCGAGGACGAGGCCCGCTGGACCTTCCTCGCCGTCCGCCGCTGGTGCGGCTGGTCGGCCGGGCGCCTGCTCGTGCTCGACATCGGCGGCGGCTCGCTGGAGCTGGCCGTCGGGCGCGACGAGACCCCCGACGTCGCCGCGTCGGTGCCGCTGGGTGCGGGCCGGCTGACCCGCGACGCGTTCACCTCCGACCCGCCGTCGCGGGCGGAGGTCGCCGCGCTGACCGAGCGCGTCCGCGACGAGATCGCCCCCGTCGCCGGACGGCTGCGTGCTGCGGGGCGCCCGGACCGGGCCGTCGGCACCTCCAAGACCTTCCGGACGCTGGCCCGGCTCGCCGGTGCCGCGCCGTCCAGCGCCGGGCCGGGCGCCCGCCGCACGCTGACCGCGCAGGGCCTGCGCCAGCTGTCGGCGTTCATCACCCGGATGTCGGGTCCCGACCTCGCCCAGCTCGACGGTGTGAGCGCCAGCCGGGCGCACCAGCTCGTCGCCGGGGCGGTCGTCGCGCAGGCCGCGATGGACGCCCTCGGCGTGACCGAACTCGAGATCTGTCCGTGGGCGTTGCGCGAGGGAGTGATCCTCCGGCGCTTCGACATGCTCGATGGGACGAACGGGGACGACCGCTCGGCGCAGACATCCCCGGGCGGGCTTGGACCCTTGACAACACACAGGGCACGGTGGTCGTGATGAGTGTGGACAGCGGAGAGCCTCGCCAGCGGACGGTCGCGGAGCTCCTGGCCGCCAACGGCGGCCAGCAGCCCGGACGACGCCGCCGTCGTCGCGCCGCGGAGGACGACGAAGGGCCCGGCGCCCCGTCGCCCGCGGCACCCGCGCGGACGGACGTGGCGGCCCCGCCGCGACGCCCCGCGGCCGCCGACCGTGTCCGCCCGCCCGAGGGCGCGGGCGGGTTCGCCCCGCGCGGCGGCGACGGCCCGCCGCCCATCGAGCACCCCTCGTTCCCGCCCGCGCGCCGCCCCGACCCCTCCGAGGGGCAGGCCGGGCGCGCACCGGAGCCGTTCGTACCGAACGGCAACGCCCCGAACGGTGGTGCCCCCCACGGCGGCGCTCCGAACGGCGGCAGCCCGAACGGCGGCAGCCCGAACGGTGCTGCGCCCCACGGGGCCACGGCCTTCGGAGGCGCCCCGAACGGTGCCCCGCCCCGCAGGCCGCAGGGCCCGCCCCCCGGTCATTGGTCCGCGGGTCCCGGCCCGGCCCCGCAGGCCCGTCCGCTCCCGCCCGAGCCGCAGGGCCCGCCGAACGGCCGCCCCTACGGCCACGACGACGGCCCCGCCGCCCAGGCCTGGGGTCCCCGCGACGCCCCGCGCCCGGGCGGCCCGTACGGCCCCCCGCCCGGCGCGGCCGACGACGGCCCCGACGAGATCCCCACCAGCCGGCTCGGCGCCCGCCGCCCGGCCCCCACGGCCGACGACGACGGCGGCCCGCCCACCCAGTTCGGCGCCCCGCCGCTGGACGACGAGCACGACGGCCCTCGTCCGCATCCGGCCGACGCGGGCCCGCCGACCGGCGCCTGCGACCCGTACACCGACGACTACGACGACCGGCAGGGTGACGACGACCTGGGCCGTGACGACCGGGGCTACGAGAGCCGGGGCTACGACGCCGACCCCCGCTACGACGACCGCCACGGCCCCGCCGGGTACGACGACGGACCCGGCTCCGCCGACGGCGGCCGCACCGGCGTGCTCGCCCCCGAGCGCCCGCAGGACGACGACTACGACGACTACGAGGACCACGGCGAGCTCGCCGCCGGCGCCGTCGAGGAGGACGAGCCTCCGCGTCGCCGCTCCGGACGCCGCGGTGCCGTCACCGACAGCGGCGCGCAGCCGCCCGCGGGCCTCGACGGCGACACCCCGGCCGGTGCGGCCGGAACCGGCCAGGCCTGGGCGGTCGTCATCGCCCAGTGGATCGGCGGCGCCGTCGCCGGTGCGGCGATCTGGGTGCTGTTCCGCTACCTGTGGACCTCGCTGCCGATCGTGGCGCTGTCGCTCGCGGTCGTGCTGACCGTCGGGCTCGTGCTCGGCGTGCGGGCCCTGCTGCGCAACGACGACCTGAGGACCACGTTGTTCGCGGTGCTCGTCGGGCTGCTGCTGACCGTGTCCCCGGCGATCCTGGTGTTGTTGGACCGGTAATGATGAGCGACGGTGTGACGACTCCACGATTCGTGACACCGTCGCGCCCGTCCACCGCCGACCTGCCCGGGGCGGCACCCGTCGCGCTGTCCACGGCCTCGGTCTACCCGGAGGGCGTCGCCGCCGGGTTCGAGATCGCCGGTGAGCTGGGCTACGACGGCGTCGAGCTCATGATCTGGACCGACCCGGTCAGCCAGGACCCGCGCGCGGTCGAGCGCCTCGCGCACCGCCACGGGGTGCCGATCCTCGCCGTGCACGCCCCCTGCCTGGCCGTCACCCAGCGCGTCTGGGGGGCCGACCCGGTGCACCGGCTGCGGCGCACCGTCGAGGTCGCGGCCCGGCTCGGCGCGCGCACCGTGGTGGTGCACCCGCCGTTCCGCTGGCAGCGCCGCTACGCCGGCGTCTTCGCCGACGAGGTCGTCCGCGCCCACGAGGTCCACGACGTCACGCTGCCGGTGGAGAACATGTTCCCGGTGACCCGCGGCGCGATCAGCACCGTGCCCTACGCGCTCGGCCACGACCCGACCGAGGTCGGGTTCGGCGCATACACCCTCGACCTGTCGCACACCGCCGCGGCCGGCGTCGACGCCCTCGACCTCGCCGGGCGGATGGGGGACCGGCTCACCCACCTGCACCTCACCGACGGCTCCGGTGCCCCGCGCGACGAGCACCTGGTCCCCGGCCGCGGGGCGCAACCGTGCGCCGAGGTGTGCCAGCGCCTGGCGGACTCCCGGTTCGCCGCGGACGGCGGCACCGTCGTCCTGGAGGTGTCGACCCGGCGCTGCCGGACCCGGCAGGAGCGCACGGCACTGCTCGCCGAGTCGCTGCTCTTCGCCCGGCTGCACCTCACACCGACGATGTCCGCCGCCGCCCCTACCCGTGGGTAACATGCCCGCATGAGCAGTACGACGGTCCGGCCCTTCGCCGACTCGCACGTGATCGAGCACCTCGGGGACGGCCGGTTCCGCGCCCGGCTCGACGAGACCTGGGCGATCGGGGACAAGGCCTTCGGCGGCCTGCTGATGGTGCTCATGGCCAAGTCCGGGCTGGCCCGCCTCGCGGCCGACGACGCCCCCGCGCCCGACCCGCTGGCCGTCGCCGTGGACTTCCTGCGCGCGCCCGACCTGGGCCCGGTCGAGATCACGAC
This sequence comes from Pseudonocardia sp. UM4_GMWB1, assembly GCF_017312155.1. Lineage (NCBI taxonomy): Bacteria > Bacillati > Actinomycetota > Actinomycetes > Pseudonocardiales > Pseudonocardiaceae > Pseudonocardia > Pseudonocardia sp. UM4_GMWB1. Next base: position 1,147,863 of record NZ_QJPN01000001.1, read on the forward strand.
CGACCCGCTCAAGGTCGGGCGGACGGTGTCCACGGTCGCCGTGCGGCTGCACCAGGAGGGCAGGCTCATGCTGCACTCCACCGTCACCGCCGGCGTGCTGCCGACCGAGGTCCCACGCCTGGACGACGGCTCCGCGCTCGCTGTCGAACCGGATCCGGACGCGCTCGATCCGGCGTCGGCCGAGGGCGGCGCGCGCGGCCTGGCCGCCGCCTGCGAGCTGCGCTACCCGTGCGGCGCGCTGCCGTTCCTGCGCGGCGAGACCGGTCCGCCGGAGATGACCGGCTGGGTCCGCCCGCGCGGCGAGGAGCCGGATGTGTTGTTCGCGCTGATGGCCGGCGACATCCTGCCCCCGACCGTGTTCAACCTCGGCGGGACGTTCGGCTGGGCGCCGACGGTGCAGCTCACCGCGCTGATGCGGGCCCGCCCCGCCCCGGGCTGGCTGCGGGTCGGGTCCCGGTCCCGCGCGGTGTCGAGCCCGCCCGCCGGCGGCGGGGTGTCGAGCGCGCAGTTCGACGAGGACGTCACCGTCGTCGACGCGCGCGGCCGCACCGTCTGCCAGGCCCGCCAGCTCGCCCTGGCCCCGCTGGCCCGCTGAGGGGTTCCTACGCTGCCCCCATGACGAGGATCGCGGTACTGGGCGGGGGACGGATCGGCGAGGCGCTGCTCGGCGGGCTGCTGGCGGCCGGGCGGGACGCCGGTGACCTGGTGGTCGCCGAGCGGTACCCGGCGCGGGCGCAGGAGCTGACCGCGTCGCTGGGGGTCACCGCGGCCCCGGTCGACGAGGCGGTGCGCGGGGCCGGGACGGTCGTCGTCGCCGTCAAGCCGCAGGACGTCGTCACGCTGCTCGGCGAGGTCGCCGGGGCGCTGGAGCCGGGCGCGCTCGTCGTGTCGCTGTGCGCGGGTCTGCCGACCTCGCTGTTCGAGGGCGCCCTGCCCGACGGCACGCCGGTCGTGCGGGTCATGCCGAACACCCCGATGCTGCTCGGCGCGGCGATGTGCGCGATCTCCCCGGGTGCGTACGCGACCCCCGCGCACCTCGACGAGACCGAGGCGCTGCTGTCCACCGTCGGCGCGGTGCTGCGCCTGGACGAGGCGAAGCAGGACGCCGCGACCGCGCTGTCCGGCTCCGGGCCCGCGTACTTCTTCCTCGTCGCCGAGGCGATGATCGAGGCGGGCGTCGGGCTGGGCCTGACCCGCCCCGACGCGACCGAGCTGACCGTGCAGACCGCGCTCGGTGCCGCGCGGATGCTGCGCGAGACCGGCGAGCACCCCGCGGTGCTGCGGGAGAACGTCACCTCGCCGGCCGGGACGACGGCGGCCGCCCTGCGCGAGCTGGAGCGGCACGGGCTGCGTGCGGCCCTGGCCGACGCGGTCACCGCGGCGCACGACCGCTCGGTGGCGCTCGGTCGCGGCTGACCCGGGCCGCCGGTCCCTCGTTCAGCTCATCGTATGACGCAAAGTCACACGGACGCGCCGTGCTGTAGCACGATCGGGCCCCCTCTGGCGGACCGATCGTCACATCCGCCCCGGTAGACTGCATCTGCATCCCCCACCACCGGGCGAACCGGGGAACCCGTCTCGGGGGAGGAAGGCGGTGCCCCATGGCGGCGGAACGTCCCGAGCCCCTACGGCCGTCCCAGGTCCAGTTCCTGACGGTGGCCGAGGTCGCGTCGATGATGCGCGTCTCGAAGATGACCGTGTACCGGCTCGTGCACTCCGGCGAGCTGCCCGCCGCGCGGGTCGGTCGTTCGTTCCGCGTGCCGCAGCGCGCGGTCGAGGACTACCTGCGCAACGCCTACTTCGACGCGGGCTGATCCCCGGTGGGGTGAAGGCCGGTACGCCCGGGTAGACTGGTGAACCGGCTGCCGACCCCCACCGGTCGCATCGCGTCGTCGCTCCGCTCCGGCGGGCGTCGCCCGGCCCGCGCCTCGTGTCCACGTGCACGGATCGTGCGGGCGGCCCACTCCGAGGTCACCCGGTGGAGCGGTCGCTGACGATCTGCGTCGACACAGGAGGAGCACCCACATGGGCTCGGTCATCAAGAAGCGCCGCAAGCGGATGTCGAAGAAGAAGCACCGCAAGCTGCTGCGCAAGACCCGGGTGCAGCGCCGCAAGCTCGGCAAGTGACTCGCGCACCGGCCGCGCACCCGCTCCCCGCGGGTGCGCGGCCGGTGTCGTTGTGGCGGTCCGTCCCCCCGGACGGACGCGTCGCACACCTCACGTGCCCGCGTACCTGCCCGGTGTGACGGGGCGGGACTACGATCGGCACGATCTCGCGTCAGCACCCGGTGAACGGAGCTCCCATGGACCGGCCGACCCCGAACGCCGTGCTGGTCACCGGGGTCAGCGGCTTCCTCGGCGGGCACCTCGCGGCCCGGCTGGCGGCCGACCCGGCCATCGACCGGGTGCTGGGCGTGGACACCGTCCCCCCGCCCCGGGATCTGCTGAAGCGGATGGGGCGCGCCGAGTTCGTGCGCGCCGACATCCGCAACCCGCTCATCGCGAAGGTCATCTCCTCGGCGAACGTCGACACCGTCGTGCACGCGTCGCTCTCGGCCAGCCCCGCCTCGGCGGGCGGCCGCGCGACGATGAAGGAGATGAACGTCATCGGCACGATGCAGCTCCTCGCCGCGTGCCAGAAGGCGACCAGCGTGCGCCGGGTCGTGCTCAAGTCGACGACCGCGGTCTACGGCTCCAGCTCCCGCGACCCCGCCGTGTTCGACGAGGCCATCGGGGCCAAGGACCTGCCCTCGGGCGGGTACGCCAAGGACGCCGCGGAGATCGAGGGCTACCTGCGCGGGTTCAGCCGTCGCCGCCCGGACGTCACCACCACGGTCCTGCGGTTCGCCAATTTCATCGGCCCGCGGATGGACACCGTGCTGTCGCGCTACTTCGCGCTGCCGGTCATCCCCACCGTGCTGGGCTACGACGCCCGGATCCAGCTGCTGCACGAGGAGGACGGCCTCGCCGTGCTCGAGCGTGCCGCCACCCACGAGCTGCCGGGCGTGTTCAACGTCGCCGCGCACGGGGTGCTGATGCTGTCCCAGGCCATCCGGCGCGCGGGCAAGATCGCCGTCCCGGTGCCGAGCGGCGCGGTCGGCCCGGTCAGCCGGGTGCTGCGCGGCGCGCGCGTCGTCGACTTCTCCCCCGAGCAGATGCGCTTCCTCAACTTCGGCCGGGTCGTGGACCTCACCCGGCTGATCGACGACTTCGGCTTCGAGCCGCGGTGGACGACCACCCAGGCGTTCGACGACTTCGTGCGCGGCAAGGCGCTGGCGCCGGTGCTCGGCCCGGAGCGGATCGCCTCGCTCGAACGGGGCGTGCTCGGTCTGGCCCGGTCGCTGCGGTGACGGGGCGGGACGGCGGCATGCGGGCGCGCGAGCAGGGACGGCCGGGCGGCCGCGGTGGTACGACGAAGGGCGACGGCATGGCCGAGGCGCGGGTGATCCCGATCCGGGGCAACCGGGGGCCTGCCCGGCCCGCGCGGGCGGAGGAGCCGCCGCGGCCCGTTCCGGTCGCCTCCGCACCCGAGCCCGAGGACGACGAGGGCCCGGCCTGGGAGGCCGCGCTGGAGCAGGTCCTGGAGTTCCTGCGCCGCCGGCTCGCGGGCGACTACCCGATCGACGAGTTCGGATTCGACCGCGAGCTCACCGACGCGATGGTGCTGCCCGCCCTGCGCCCGCTCTACAAGCGCTGGTTCCGCGTCGAGACCATCGGCACCCACCACATCCCCGAGACCGGTGGCGCGCTGATCGTCGCCAACCACTCCGGGACGCTGCCGCTCGACGCGGTGATGACGACCGTCGCGGTGCACGACGACCACCCGTCGCACCGGCACCTGCGGCTGCTCGGCGCCGACCTCATGTTCACCATGCCGGTCTCCGGCTCGCTGGCCCGCAAGGCCGGCGCGACGCTGGCCTGCAACCCCGACGCCGAGCGGCTCATGACCTCCGGCGAGCTCGTCGGGGTGTTCCCCGAGGGGTTCAAGGGCATCGGCAAGCCGTTCCGGGACCGCTACAAGCTGCAGCGGTTCGGCCGCGGCGGGTTCGTCTCCGCCGCGCTCCGCACCGGGGTCCCGATCATCCCGTGCTCGATCGTCGGCGCCGAGGAGATCTACCCCAAGATCGGCGACCTCGCACCGCTGGCCCGGCTGTTCGGCGCGCCGTACTTCCCGGTCACGCCGACCTTCCCGCTGCTCGGCCCGGCGGGGCTGATCCCGCTGCCGTCGAAGTGGTACATCGAGTTCGGCGAGCCGATCCGCACCGACGACCACACCCCGGCCGACGCCGACGACCCGATGCTCGTGTTCAACCTGACCGACCAGGTCCGGGAGACCATTCAGCACACGCTGTACCGGCTGCTGTCCCAGCGGCGCAACGTGTTCCTGGGATGATCCGGCGGCCGGACCCGCTGCGGTGGCTCTGGTACGCCGCCGGCGGACGGCTGCGGTGTCGCTGCAGTACGCGCTGTTCGTGATGGAGGAGTCCGTCGAACACCGGGTGACGAAGGCCGGCTACCCCGCGGGCACCGCCCGCGCGACGCGACGGGAGGCCACCGCCGACGGGCCGGCCGAGGCCGCCCGCCGCTACGCCGAGCGCTACCGCGGGGCCCCGCCGCCCTGAGCGGCCGGGCGGGTCAGCGCTTGCGGTAGGCCATCCCGGCCGCCACCGCCCCGGCGACGGCGCCCGCGCCGAGCACCGAGGGCACCCCGATCCGGGCGGCCTTGCGCCCGGTCCGGAAGTCGCGGATCTGCCAGTTGCGGGCCTTCGCGACGTCACGCAGCTCGGAGTCCGGGTTCACCGCGACCGCGGTGCCGACCGCCGAGAGCATCGGGACGTCGTTCACCGAGTCCGAGTAGGCGGTGCAGCGGCGCAGATCCAGACCCTCCGACGCGGCCAGCGCGCGCACCGCGTGCGCCTTCGCCGGGCCGTGCAGGATCTCGCCGACCAGCCGTCCGGTGTAGAGCCCGTCGACGGACTCCGCGACGGTCCCCAGCGCTCCGGTCAGCCCCAGCCGGCGGGCGATGATTCGCGCCAGCTCGATCGGCGTCGCGGTGACCAGCCAGACGCGCTGGCCCGCGTCGAGGTGCATCTGGGCCAGCGCCCGGGTGCCCGCCCAGATCCGGTCCGACATCAGCTCGTCGTAGATCTCCTCGCCGAGCGCGACGACCTCGTCGACCGGACGGCCCGCGACGAACGACAGCGCGGTGTCGCGGTGTCCCGCGATGCCGCCCTTGTCCTCCCGGCCGCCGACCCGGAACTTGATCTGCTGCCAGGCGAAGCCGGCCATGTCGGAGGTGGTGAAGAACTTGCGCGCGGCCAGGCCGCGGGCGAAGTGGAAGATCGACGCGCCGACCATCATCGTGTTGTCGCAGTCGAAGAAGGCGGCGGCGGTGAGGTCGGGCGGCGCGCCGTCCCCGCCCTCCGGGCCGTCGGGGTGGTCGTCGGCCTCGGCGGCGACGGCCGCGGCGGCGGAGGCCTGACCGGCCCGCTGCGCGGAGTCCAGCGCGGTCGCCCGCTCCAGCACCCCCGGCTCCTCGGAGAGCCCGGTGTGGGTGGGCGGGTGAGACTCGCGGGTCCCGCTCTGGTCGAGAGGGGGGACGGACCCGGGATCACTCACCACGGCGGCCTTCCTGGTGCGACGGCGTCTCGCGTCCCGAGGGGATCGGGGCGCGGCCCCAGCCTACTGCCGGAACGCGGGAGCGGGCCCGGCCTCCGGTACGTGACACATGTCGACGCACCGGGGACCGGGCCCGTACCCGTGGTGTCCGGAGCGGATCAGCCGAGGGTGACCGGGCCGAGGCCCGGCAGCAGCGGCGGGATGGTGATCGGCGGCAGCAGACGGTCCTGCTCCGACGACGACTCCGACGAGCTGCCCGACCCGCTGTCGGAGGTGGTCGACCCACCACCGTTCAGCAGCGGCAGCCCGCCGTCCTGCTGCGAGGACCCCGAGGTGGTCGGGGCCTGCGAGGTCGAGGTCGCCGGACCGGAGGTCGGCGACGGCGACGGCGTGCCGGTCGCGGTCTCCGACGGCGTCACCGGCGCGGACTGCTCGACGGCCTGCGCCGAGGACGGCCCGCCCGCGGTGCGGCACTCGCCGGGCACCGGGCCGAGGTCGTCGACGGTGCCGCCGCTGTCCGCGGCGCAGCCGGTGCCGGCCCGCAGCGCCTCGGCCCGGGAGAGCACCCGGTCCAGCAGGCGGATCGCCTCCGAGGTCTCCCCGCGGCTCTCGGCGGGCAGGTCGGACTGCAGACGGGTGATGCGCCCGGACTGGGCGGCCGCCCAGGTCCGCAGCTCGGCCAGGCGGGAGGTGTCCGCGCCGTCGGTCCCGGCGCCGGTGAGCATCAGCCTGCTGCCGGTGCTGGTGGCCCGGTCGAAGTCGCCCATCGCGGACGCGACCGCGTCCGGCGACGGCGGTGTGGACCGCGCGACCAGGCTCTCCAGCTCGTCGACCCGGGAGCGGGCCAGGTCGAGCTGGCGGGCGGCCTCGGCCTGCTGGCCGACGGTGAACACCCCGCCGACGCTCTCGCTGGCGCGCTTCATGCCGTACATCGCGTCGCCGGGCAGGGCGTCGCGGCTGGCGGTCGAGGTCACGCCGGCGATCACCGCGAGCGCGGCGAACCCGCCGACGACGACGCCGAAGCGCTTGCGCACGCTCGGACGGCGGCGGTCCAGCATCCGGGCGCCGGCCTGCGCCGGGCGGGCGGAGTCGTCGCGGCCGGGGCCGGCCTCGGCGTCGCGGGCCGGTCCGGCCGGGGCACCCACCTGCTCCGGATGGTCCGGGTGGTCCGACGGCAGCACGTGGCGGCCGCGGCGCGGACGGCTGCTGCGTCCGGTCGGGTCGTCCGCGGCCGGGGCGTGCTCGCCGGCGGCGCGGCGGTTGGACACCGCGTCCCAGTCGAGGTCGTCGGCGATCGGAGGGCCGATCGGCGCGGTGAGGTCGGCCTGGTCGACGCGGTCGAACCGGTCGCCGAACGGGGACCCGCCGGACTGCTGTCCGACGCCCTCCTGGGCCAGCACCTCGAACAGCCGCGCCCGCATCCGGGCCGAGGAGTGCGGATCGGGCGAGAGATCACGCCGCGAACGGTCCAGCGCGGCGGCCAGCGCGATCTCGTGCGCCAGCTCCTCCGATGCAGGGGCACCCGCCGGCGCACGGTCGAAACCGTCGTCGCCGGGGTACCCGTCGTCCCATGCCCTGGGCATGCCGTCCGTCCTCACTGCAGTCTCGCGCTGCTCGTCGGCGCGTGTGGCGCCGTCAGTGCACGCCGGTCTGTACAACGACCGACCGCGGACGAGGTTACGGCCTTCAAACCGTTCACCGCATCGAGTAGTGCGTTCGGCGCAGTGATCGACACACCCTCTCGCGTTCCGGCTGATCCGGCGGCAGACCCGCTCACCGCAGACCGTCCGGGAGGAGCTGCGCCAGACGACGCACCGCGCGGTGCTGCAGCGCCTTGACCGCACCCTCGTTGCGGTCCATCAGCTCGGCGGTCTCGGCGACCGACAGGCCCTTGAGGAACCGGTACTGGATGCATTCGCGCTGGTCGGAGTTGAGCTTGGCGATCGAGGCCAGCAGCTCGTCGTTGGTGGCCATGTCGAGTACCTGCTGCTCGGGACCACCGGTGCTGGGCGACAGCTCGACGATCTCCGAGGTCGTCTGCTCCAGCCGGAACCGGCTGGACTTGACGTAGTCGAAGATCAGGTTCCGGGCGATGGTGACGAACCAGGCCCCGATGTCGCGGCCCTGGTAGCTGACCGAGGAGATCCGGCGCAGTGCCCGGACGAAGGTCTCCTGCGTCACGTCCTCGGCGAAGGACCGGTCGCCCATCCGGAACAGCACGTACCGGTAGACCACGTCGTGGTAGCGCTCGTAGAGCTCGCCGAACGCGGCCGCGTCGCCGGCCTGGCAGGCCTCGACCAGGGCCCAGGAGCTGTTCGCGTCCTCGACGGCGCGGGCGGCCTCGTCGGCCGGGTCGGCCTCCGGGCGCTGCAGCTCCTGCGAGATCTGCGGTGCCTGTCGTGGCATCGGCATGTCCTGCTCGGTACGGCCGGGCGGACCCGACCGGGTGGTCCGGCCGTCCGGGCGGTGTAGGGCGGGGCCTGCGGGGTACGTGGGGGGAGCGTCGACCAGGGGAGCGGACGCGATCGGCCCCGTCGGCTGGGACGGTGCAGAGGTCGCTGAAGTCACGGACACCTCCCCGTCCGGCTGGGGGCGGACGGTGTCGGGTCTGTCCTGGCCGGGTTCGGGGGCCCGGTTCGGACGGACGGTCTCGGGGATGGTCTCGGAGCGCTGCTGTCGGAGCAGGCGGTGCGGTCGCATCGGCCGGGTCATGGATCCCGGGGGGTCGGACGGGGTACGGCTCGGCGGGCGACCCGGCCGGCGGGGACCGCCGGCGCGTCCCGCGCGGCGCGGCGCGGTGTGCGCCGTGGCGCGCTGGCGTCGAGCTGCATGCCACTCCCTCGGGTGAGTCGCGCGACGAACCGGCGGTTCACGCGTTGAACTTCATGTAGCGGCGGAGCATAGACGTCTGTCGAGTGGCGCAACGCACTCGCCGCCTCTCGTCGCGTGCCGTTCCGGCGAGCGGCCCGATACGCGCGGTGGACGAACCGTGCGCGAAGCGTGTCCGAATCGACACGTGGCGTACACAGCGGTGAGCGGTCCCTCGGGACACGACGGTCGTGGCCGGGTTTGGAACACTGACGGCGACGCGTGCCGACGAGCCGACCCCGCCCCGGCGGGTCCGAGGATGGAGACCGCCGTGCCGAGTTCCGACCCCGTGCCGGGCCACCGTCCCGACCGGCCCACCCACCTCGCCGACCTGGTGGCGCGCAACGCCTCCGAGCGTCCGGGCCACGACGCCGTCCGTGACCTGTCCGGCGCGGCGCCGCTCACGCTGACCTGGTCGGCGTTCGACGCCGCGGTCTCCGCCGAGGCCGCCCGGCTGCGTGCGGCGGGTGTCCGCCACGGCGACCGGGTCGCGATCGGCCTGCCCGACGGCGCCGGCTACTGCGTGGCCCTGTTCGGCGCGCTGCGGGCAGACGCGGTCGTCGTACCGTTCGGCGCGGGCTCGGTGACCCGCGAGCTCGAGGTCGTGCTCGACCAGGCCCGGCCGGTCGCGGTCGTCGCCCGGCCCGACGACGCCGTCGCGGCCGGCTGCGCCGAGGGCGTCGGCGCGACGCTGCTGGGCCCGCCGGACCTGGCCGCCCCGGTCCCGGACGCCCCGGTCGACCGGGCTCCCGCCGACCCAGAGCGCATCGCGCTGGTCGTGTTCACCTCCGGCACCACCGGGCGCCCGCGCGGGGTACAGCTGTCGCACCGCGCGCTGCTGGCCAACCGCGAGCAGGCGGGTGCGCTCCGCCCGGCGCCGGTCAACGGGGTCGACCGGGTCCTGCTGGCGCTGCCCCTGTTCCACGTCTACGGCCTCGCCGCCGGGCTGCTGCAGGTCTGCTGGACCGGCGCAACCGTCGTGCTGCCCGGCCGGTTCTCCCCGGACCGGCTGGCCGAGACGGTCGTCGAGGAGCGGGTCAGCGTCGTCGCCGGGGTGCCGTCGATGTTCCGGATGCTGCTCGACCTCGGCCCGGAGCGGCTGCGCGCCGCGATGGCCGGGGTACGGCTGTGCACCTCCGGCGGGGCGCCGCTGCCCGCGGGCTGGCTCGCGGACTTCCGCGCGGCGAGCGGGCTGGACCTGCACGAGGGCTACGGCCTCACCGAGGGCGGGCCCGTCGTCACCAGCAACGACCTGAGCCGACCGGCCAAGCCCGGCTCGGTCGGGCAGGTGCTGCCCGGCGTCGAGCTGCGCCTGGTCGATGCCGACGGGCAGCCGATGGAGCGCAGGCCCGCACCGGAGCCCGAGCCGCGCGGTGCGGACCCGCTGGACGACCTGGACTACGACGACGGCTCCGACCCGTCCGACGACACCGGACTGATCGCGGTGCGCGGGCCGAACCTGTTCTCCGGCTACTGGCCCGACGGCTCCGGCGGCCCGGGCGAGGACGGCTGGTTCGTCACCGCCGACGTCGGCTACCTCGACACCGACGGCGACCTGCACCTCGTCGACCGGTCCTCGGACCTGGTCATCGTCAACGGCTTCAACGTCTACCCGCGCGAGGTGGAGCAGGTCGTCGCCGAGCTGGACGCGGTGGCCGAGGTCGCCGTCGTCGGGGTGCCCGACGACCGGACCGGCGCCGCGGTCAAGGCCGTGATCGTGCCGGTCGCGGGCGCCGAGCTCACCGAGGAGACGGTCGCCGCGCACTGCGCGGCCCGGCTCGCCCGGTTCAAGCGGCCCGCGGTCGTCGCCTTCGCCGACGAGCTGCCCCGCACCCCGACGGGCAAGATCGCCCGAAGGACACTGGCGAGGATGTGAGATGCGCGTACGACTGCTGACCCGGGTGGGCTGCCACCTGTGCGACGACGCCGCCGAGGTGCTGGCCCGGGTGTGCGCCGAGACCGGCACCGGCTGGGACACCGTCGATGTCGACTCCGACGACGAGCTGCGCGCCGAGTACGGCGACCAGGTGCCGGTGGTGCTGCTCGACGGTCGTGAGCACGACTCGTTCCGGGTGGACGAGGAGCGCCTGCGCGCGGACCTGGCCCGGCCGTGAGCCCGGACCCCGACGGCCCGGTCGCGGCCTCGGACGGTCCGGCCGGCGGGGCCCCGGGCGCGGTCCGCCCGCCGGTCCGCACCGCACCGGCGGCCCGCACCGCCCTGGCCGGGCTCGCCGCGGCCGCCCTGGGCGTCGGCGCGGGGCAGGCGCTCGCGCTGCTGGTCGCTCCGGCCGCCGGGCCGGTGAACGCCGTCGCCGAGCAGGTCGTGGCGCTCACCCCGCCCGCGCTGGCCGGCGCGGCGACCGTCGGGGCCGGGATCGGCAGCCGCCACACCGTCGTCGCCGGGGTGCTGGTGGTCCTGGCCCTGGCCGCGGCCGGGCTCGGCGCGCTGTCGCGCCGCTCGCCGTGGCCGGGGGCGTGGGGGCTCGCGGCGCTCGGGCTGCTGGGTGTCGTCGCCGCGGCGACGGCGTCGGGCGCCGGTCAGCTCGACATGGTGCCGGCGGGTGCCGCGGCCGTCGTCGCGGTGACGGTCTTCCGGAGGCTGCACGCGCTGGCGGCCCGGATCCCCGCCCCGACCGCGGACGGGACGCTGCCCGACGGGCGGCCCGTACGGTCGTCGCTGACCCGGCGGCGGTTCCTGCGCACCACCGCGCTGGCGGGGGCGGGCGGGGTCGTGCTGGGCACCGGGGCCGCGGTCGCCGCGCCCCTGCTGCCCTCGGGCCGGATCGGGCCCGAACGCGACGCGCTCACCGCCCGGATCCGGACGCTCGCCGCGCAGGGTCGCATCGCGCCCGCCCCGGCGCTGCCCGCCGGGGCGCAGGTGCCGGGCGCGGCCGCGTTCACCACCGCCGTCGACGACTTCTACCGGATCGACACCGCGCTGCGGGTCCCGTCGGTCGACCCGGCGTCGTGGAGCCTGCGGGTGCACGGGCGGGTCGGGCGCGAGCTCACCCTCACCCTCGACGACCTGCTGGCCCGCCCGCTCGTCGAACGCTGGGTGACGATGGCGTGCGTCTCCAACGACGTCGGCGGGGACCTCGTGTCCACCACCCGGTTCACCGGGGTGGAGCTCGCGCCGCTGCTCGCGGCCGCCGCGCCCGACCCGGCGGCGGACCAGGCGCTGTCCACCTCCACCGACGGCTGGACGGCGGGCAGTCCGTCGTCGCTGCTGCTCGACCCGGCCCGCGGTGCGCTGCTCGCGGTCGCGATGGCCGGACCGGACGGCCCGGTCGCGCTGCCGCCCGAGCACGGCTTCCCGGTGCGGATCGTCGTCCCCGGGCTCTACGGCTACGTCTCGGCCACCAAGTGGGTCACCGACATCGAGTTCACCACCTTCGCCGCCCGCGCCGACTACTGGCGCGACCGCGGGTGGGCGCCGCCCGGGCCGATGGAGACCGCCGCGCGGATCGAGTCGCCCGCCTCGTACGCGAGCGTGCCCGCCGGCCGGGTCGTGGTCACCGGCTCCGCCTGGGCGGTGCCCCGGGGGATCCGCCGGGTCGAGGTCGGGGTGCAGGACGGGGGCGCGGCCGGGTCCTGGGTCACCGCCGAGCTCGCGCCGGTGCCGTCCGGCGGGGCCACCTGGCGGCAGTGGCGCGCCGAGCTGGACCTGCCGCCGGGCGGGTACACCCTGGTGTGCCGCGCCACCGACGGCGACGGCGTCGTCCAGACCGCCGAGCGCCGCTCCCCGCTGCCGGGCGCGGCGACCGGCCGGCCGACCCGCACCGTCACGGTGACCTGAACGACGGTCACCTGAGAAGCGGTGACCCGAGGGACCGTGACCTGGGCCTCGTCGCGCCGTCCCGGGCGGAGAGGTGCGTCACGGGTGGTCGCACGGTATGCGTGACGGTGGTGTCGTGGAGAACGACGTGGCACTCGTCGCACGATGAGCGGTTCCTGCCCGTCGATCACCGGTAGTTCCAGGTCAGGGGCCCGGGCCGAGCACGGAGAGGACCAAGATCGCAACTTTGTGCGTGCCTTCACAAGCGGCTACCGTGGGTTCCCGTCGCCGGACCCGGTGGCACGGTGCCTCCGCGGCGCCGGGAACGCCGGGCCTCGTCCGTCCGCAGCCCGACCGGCCCGTCCGGCCGGTGAGCGGGCGTGCCACGAGCGCGCCGGTGACCGGCACCTGCACACCCCCGACCGGAGCACGCCCGGTTTCGATGACCGACCGCCCGCGGATCAAGCCCCCGCGAGCAGGAGCGGGCACCGGGACCCGGCCGCCCGCGACCGACGCCCGAGGAGGACGGCCCGTGACCCTGCCGCCCGAGTCCGGTGCCGCCGCGCCCGACGGCAACGGCGAGCGCCCCGCGCGCCCGGTGCCGGAGGCCACCGTGTCCCGGCTCGCGGTGTACCTGCGGGTGCTCGGCGAGCTGCGCGAGGCCGGCGTCGAGACGGTGTCGTCCGAGGAGCTCGCCGGTGCCTCCGGGGTCAACTCGGCCAAGCTCCGCAAGGACCTGTCCTACCTGGGTTCCTACGGGGTGCGCGGCGTCGGCTACGACGTCACCTCGCTGCAGGGACGGCTGCAGGGCGAGCTGGGCATGGACCACCGGCAGTCGGTCGCGCTGGTCGGCGTCGGCAACCTGGGCCACGCCCTGGCCGGCTACACCGGCTTCGCCGGCCGCGGCTTCCCGGTCAGCACCCTGTTCGACGTCGACGACGACCTCGTCGGCAGCGAGATCAACGGCATCCGGGTGCGGCACGTGCGCGAGATCCCCGAGGTGTGCGCCGGTGGCGGCGTCACCATCGGGATGATCGCGACGCCGGGCCCGGCGGCCCAGAAGGTCTGCGACCTGCTCGTGGCGGCCGGTGTGCAGTCCATCCTCAACTTCGCTCCGGTGCTGCTGACGGTCCCGGACGACGTCGAGGTCCGCAAGGTGGACCTGTCGGTCGAACTGCAGGTCCTCGCGTTCCACGTGGCGCGACGGCACACCGGTGCCGCCGCGGTGACGGACAAGACGAACGAATCGGTGGTGTCGTAGAGCCATGAGCGTCCTCGTGGTCGGCCTGTCGCACCGCAGCGCGCCGGTCGAGGTGCTGGAGCGCCTCGCGGTCGCTCCGGGTGAGGTGCCCAAGCTTCTCGAGGAGATGCTCGACCGCACGCACGTCGAGGAGGCGGTCGTCCTCTCCACGTGCAACCGGATCGAGATCTGCGCGGTCGTGGACGCGTTCCACGGCGGCCTCGGCGACGTCACCGACGTCCTCGGCACCCACGCCGGGTTCCCCATCGGCGAGTTGTCCGAGCACCTGTTCGTGCACTATGCGGGCTCCGCGGTCCAGCACCTGTTCGCGCTGGCGGCGGGCCTGGACTCGATGGTGGTCGGCGAGTCGCAGATCCTCGGCCAGCTGCGCGGCGCCTACGCGGCCGCGGACGCCGCGGGCGCCGTCGGCAAGGTCCTGCACGAGCTGGTGCAGCAGGCTCTGCGCGTCGGCAAGCGGGTGCACGCCGGGACCGGCATCGACGAGGCGGGCGCCTCGGTGGTGTCCGAGGCACTGCGCGATGCCGACCGTGAGCTCGGCGGCGTCGGCCTGGGCGGCACCCGCGCCGTGATCGTCGGCGCCGGGGCGATGGGCGCGCTGGCCGCCGCGCACCTGCGTCGTGCCGGGGCGGGCGAGATCGTCGTGCTGAACCGCTCGGCCGAGCGCGGCGAGCGGCTCGTGGAGAAGGTCCTCGAGCACGCCGAGCAGGGCACCACCGCGCGCTACGCGCCGATGGACTCCCTGGCCGACGAGCTGCGCGACGCCGACCTGATGCTGGCCTGTACCGGCGCCATCGGGCACGTCGTCGACGTGGCCCCGGTCGCCGAGGCGCTGACCGGTCGCACCTCACCTCTGGTCGTGTGCGACCTGGGCCTGCCGCGTGACGTCGACCCGGCCGTCGGTGAGCTGGCCGGCGTGCGCATGGTCGACCTCATCACCCTGCAGCGTCGGCTGCTCGACACCGCCGACGGCGGCTCCGTCGCCGCGGCCCAGACGATGGTCGACGCCGAGGCCCAGCAGTACCTGGCCGGGCAGCGCTCGGCCGAGGTCACGCCGACGGTCACCGCCCTGCGCCGGCGCGCCTCGGAGGTCGTCGACGCCGAGCTGCTGCGCCTGGACTCCCGGCTGCCCGATCTGGACGGCCACGTCCGCGAGGAGCTCTCGAGGACCGTCCGCCGCGTCGTCGACAAGCTGCTGCACACGCCCACGGTCCAGGTGAAGCGCCTGGCCGAGGGCCCGGACGGGGACAGCTACGCCGCGGCGCTGCGCACCCTGTTCGAGCTCGACCCGCAGGCCGCCGCCGCGGTCGCGGCCCCGGTCCGGGGCTCCGACGCGAGCGTCGACGGCGGCGACGTGACCGCAGCCCTGAACGCCCCGCTCGGCCCCACGCCGTCGATCGGGTCCCGTCCCCCGGAGCAGATCCCGTGAGCGTCCTGAAGATCGGCACGCGGCCGTCGAAGCTGGCGGTCGCGCAGTCCACGACCGTCGCCGACCGGCTGACCGCCGCCGGGCACCCGAGCGAGCTCGTCACCATCTCGACCAGCGGTGACCGGTCGTCGGCGCCGATCCCGCAGATCGGGGTGGGGGTGTTCGTCTCGCAGCTGCGCGACGCGCTGTACGCGGGCGAGATCGACGTCGCGGTGCACTCGTACAAGGACCTCCCGAGCGCACAGCCCGACGGGCTGACGATCGCGGCGATCCCGGAGCGCGAGGACGTCCGCGACGCGCTGGTCACCGGCGGTCGGGTGCTCGGCGAGCTGGGCCGTGGTGCCCGGGTCGGCACCGGGTCCCCGCGCCGGACGGTGCAGCTGCACGCGCTCGGCCAGGGCCTGGAGGTGCTGCCGATCCGCGGGAACGTGGACACCCGGATCGGGAAGGTCCGCTCCGGCGAGCTGGACGCCGTGGTGATCGCGGCGGCCGGGCTGCGCCGGCTGGGCCGGGTCGACGAGGCGGACGAGCTGATCGACCCGCTGCAGATGCTGCCCGCCCCCGCCCAGGGTGCGCTGGCGATCGAGTGCCGCACCGCCGACACCGATCTGGTGTCGGTGCTGGCCGCGGTGCTGGACGACAGGGGCGTGCGCTTCGCCGTCACCGCCGAGCGTGCGGTGCTGGCGGGCCTGGAGGCCGAGTGCACGACCCCCGTCGGGGCGCTCGCCGAGGTCGTCTCCGACCTCGACGACGACGGCCGCGCGGTCGACCGGCTGTCGCTGCGCGGCGCGCTGGGGATCGGGGACATCGCGGGGGGCGACGTGGTGCGCGCCTCCGCCACCGGAGACATGGACGACGCAGAGAAGATCGGGGCCGCGGTCGCCCTCGAACTTCTCGACCTGGGAGCCGAGGACCTGCCCCCCGCAGGTCCCGGTGGTCCCGCCAACCGCTGATTCGGGAGTTTCTTCAATGACAGGACCTGCCAACCCCTCGGGGCGGATCGCCTTCGTGGGCAGCGGACCGGGGGACCCGGCGCTGCTCACCGTGCGCGCCCGGGACGTGCTCGCCGGCTCGCCGCTGGTCATCACCGACCCGGACGTGCCCGAGGGCATCCTCGCCCTGGCCGCCGACGGCGCCGAGGTGCGCCCGGCCGTCGGCCAGCCCGCCGACATCGCGAGCGACCTGCTCACCGAGGCGGGCCAGGGCCGCTCGGTGGCCCGGCTGGTCTCCGGTGACCCCCTGACCAACGACGCCGTCGTCGCCGAGGCGATGGCCGTGTCCGCCTCGGGCACGCCGTTCGACGTCGTCCCCGGCGTCCCGTCCTCGACCGCGGTCCCGGCCTACGCCGGTGTCGCGCTCGGGTCGGCGCACGTCGAGGCCGACGTCCGCGCGGGCGTCGACTGGGCCGCGCTGGCCGCGAGCCCGGGCCCGGTCGTGCTGCACGCGACGAGCGCGCTGCTCGGTGATGTCGCCGCCGGTCTGAGCGCCCAGGGCGTCCCGGACGAGACGCCGGTCGCGATCACCGCGGGCGGCACCACCTCCACCCAGCGGACCATCTCGTCGTCGGTCGGGCGGATCGCCGCCGACGGCGGCGACCTCGAGGGCGCGCTCGTCCTGACCGTCGGCGAGGCCGCCGGTCGTCGCGGCGAGCTGTCCTGGTGGGAGTCGCGCGCGCTCTACGGCTGGCGGGTCCTGGTGCCGCGCACCAAGGACCAGGCCGGGGTGATGAGCGAGCGGCTGCGGATGCACGGCGCCATCCCGGAGGAGGTGCCGACGATCGCCGTCGAGCCGCCCCGGTCGCCCGCGCAGATGGAGCGCTCGGTCAAGGGTCTCGTCGACGGCCGCTACCAGTGGGTCGTGTTCACCTCGACCAACGCGGTCAAGGCCGTCTGGGAGAAGTTCGGTGAGTTCGGCCTCGACGCCCGCGCCTTCTCCGGTGTGAAGATCGCCTGCGTCGGTCGCTCGACCGCGGAGAAGGTCCGCGAGTTCGGTATCGAGCCCGAGCTCGTCCCGGACATCGACGAGTCCCAGTCCTCGACGTCCGAGGGCCTGCTGGACATCTTCCCGCCGCACGACGACGTGCTCGACCCGGTCGACCGGGTGCTGCTCCCGCGCGCCGACATCGCCACCGAGACGCTGTCGGCCGGGCTGCAGGAGCGCGGCTGGGAGGTCGACGACGTGACGGCGTACCGGACCGTCCGGGCCGCCCCGCCGCCCGCGCCGATCCGTGAGGCGATCAAGACCGGCGGCTTCGACGCGGTGTGCTTCACCTCGTCGTCGACGGTGCGGAACCTGGTCGGCATCGCCGGCAAGCCGCACGCCCGGACCCTGGTCGCCTGCATCGGTCCGGCCACCGCGGAGACCGCGCGCGAGTTCGGCCTGCGGGTCGACGTGCAGCCGGAGGAGGCCCGCGTCCCGACCCTGGTCGACGCGCTGGCCAGCCACACCGCGAAGCTGCGCGCCGAGGGCAACCTGCCGCCGCCGAAGAAGGTGAAGGCGCGCCGCCGCTGAGCTGCTCCCGTCGGGCCCCGTACCGCCTCCCGAGGTGGTGCGGGGCCGACCTGTGTCCGGGGCGGTCGTAGCCTGGTCCGCATGGGTTTCCCGGCGCAGCGTCCCCGACGGTTGCGGACCACCCCCGCGATGCGGCGGCTGGTCTCCGAGACCGAGGTCCGTCCGCGGCAGCTGGTGCTGCCGATGTTCGTCCGTGAGGGCGCGACGGAACCGGTCCCGATCGGGTCGATGCCGGGGGTCGTCCAGCACACCCGCGACTCGCTGCGCAAGGCGGTCGCGGAGGCGGTGGCCGCGGGCGTCGGCGGTGTGATGCTGTTCGGGGTCCCCGAGCACCACGACGCGACCGGCTCCGGCGCCGTCGACCCGGACGGGATCCTCAACGTCGGCCTGCGCGACGTGCGCTCCGAGGTCGGCGACGACCTGGTCGTCATGTCCGACCTGTGCCTCGACGAATTCACCGACCACGGGCACTGCGGCGTGCTGGACGCCGACGGCGGCGTCGACAACGACGCGACGCTGGAGATCTACGCCCGGATGGGCGTGGAGCAGGCCCGTGCGGGCGCCCACCTCGTCGGCCCCAGCGGGATGATGGACGGCCAGGTCGGCGTCATCCGCACCGCGCTCGACGAGGCCGGATTCACCGACACCGGCATCCTCGCCTACACCGCCAAGTACGCCTCGGCGTTCTACGGCCCGTTCCGTGAGGCGGTGAACTCGCAGCTCAGGGGCGACCGCAAGACCTACCAGCAGGACGGCGGCAACGCCCGCGAGGCGCTGCGCGAGCTGGCACTCGACCTCGACGAGGGCGCCGACATGGTGATGGTGAAGCCCGCCCTGGCCTACCTGGACATCCTGGCCCGAGTGGCCGACGTCGCCGACGTGCCCGTCGCGGCGTACCAGATCTCCGGTGAGTACGCGATGGTCGAGGCCGCCGTCGCCCGGGGCTGGCTCGAGCGAGAGCGGACCATCATGGAGACGCTGACCTCGATCCGCCGCGCCGGTGCGGACGTGATCCTGACCTACTGGGCCACCGAGGCCGCGACCTGGCTCGACCGGGGCTGACCCCGCCCACCCGGGGCGCGTCGCCGGTCGGATCCGACCGGCGCTGCTCGGCTCGGCCGCCCGGCGCCATTCGTGCCGACCGGCCGGCGACCCCCGGGGCCATCTGTCCGTGAATTCGCTTACCGGGTAAGCGAATTCGCCGCACTCCCTGTGGGGACCTCGACGAGACCCGGGCCCGACGCCGCGTCCCGGTTCCGGTTCCGGTTCCGGAGGAACGGCATCGCAGGGCCGCGGAGGCCGGCCGGTGGTGCCGGATCCCGCCGGGTGGTGCCGGGCGGTCGCTCGGTGAGGGGTGAATCGCGGCGCCGGGTACCGCCGAACGTGGCAAACCGGACACCGGCACGGCTACCGTGGAGGTCGTGAGCAGCAACCCGGGACAGCACGACGCCCCGCAGTACTACCGGCCCGGGCCGTCGACGGGGCGCTACCCGCAGTACCCGCAGAACCCGTACCCCCACGGCTGGCACGGCGGCGCCACACCGCCGCCGGCCCCGCAGCAGGCACCCGCCACGCCCGCGCCGCAGCCGGGCACCACCGCGCAGCCGGGCGCCGCGCCGCAGCCGGGGCCCGGGCAGCAGGCCGGGCAGGGCCCGCAGTGGAACACCGCGTCGGGCTGGGGGCCGCCCCCGGCGGGGCTCGGCAGCGGGCCGCAGGGACGTCCGGCCCGGCCGCGTCAGGTGGTCACCGCGCTGGTCGCGCTGGTCGCGGCGGCGCTGCCGTTCGTCGTCATGGGCATCGGCGCGATGTTCGCGACGATCAACGACGCGGTCCTCAACGACACCGGGCTCCCGCGTGCCGACATCGACGCCGCGCTGGCCCAGACCGGTCTGACGATGGATCAGCTCACCCAGTTCGTGCGGGTGATGGGCGGGGTCTTCCTCGTCCTGGCGCTGGTGTGGATCGCGCTGGCCGTCGTCGCGTTCCTCGGGGCCGGTGGTGCCCGGATCGCGCTGGCCGTGCTGGCCGGCGTCTACGGGATCCCGCTCCTGCTGCTCATGGCGCCGACGATCCCGCTGTTCGCGGTACTCGTCGTGGCGCTGTCCGTCGCCGGGGTCGCGCTGCTGTTCGGGCGCCCGGCGAAGGAGTGGTACGCCACCCGCAAGCTCGGGGCCGCGAGCCGGTCCTGACACCGGCTGCGAGACTGGGGATGTGAGCACCGGAAGCGCAGGGACCGCCGTGAGCAACCCGGAACCCGAGGAGTCCGCCCGCCTCTTCGAGCGGGCGACCGAGCTGATCCCCGGCGGGGTGAACTCCCCGGTACGGGCGTTCAACTCGGTCGGCGGCACCCCGCGGTTCATGGTCTCGGGTGAGGGCTGCCGCCTCACCGACGCCGACGGCGCCACCTACGTCGACCTCGTCTCCTCCTGGGGGCCGATGATCCTGGGGCACGCGCACCCGGCCGTCGTCGAGGCGGTGCGGTCCGCGGCGTCGCAGGGGCTGTCGTTCGGCACCCCGACCCCGGGCGAGATCGACCTCGCCGCCGAGATCGTCGACCGGACCCCGGTCGAGCAGGTCCGTCTGGTCAATTCGGGCACCGAGGCGACGATGAGCGCCATCCGGCTCGCCCGCGGCATCACCGGCCGCACGGTGATCGTGAAGTTCTCCGGCTGCTACCACGGCCACGTCGACGCGCTGCTCGCCGACGCCGGCTCCGGGATCGCCACCCTCGGCCTGCCGACCAGTCCGGGCGTCACCGGCGCCCAGGCCGCCGACACCGTGGTGCTGCCCTACAACGACCTCGACGCCGTCCGCCGGGTCTTCGAGCAGCGCGGCGCCGACATCGCCTGCGTGATCACCGAGGCCGCCGCGGGCAACATGGGCGTGGTACCGCCGGTCGAGGGCTTCAACGCCGGGCTGCGCGACCTGTGCCACGCGCACGGCGCGCTGCTGGTGATCGACGAGGTGATGACCGGGTTCCGCGCGTCGCGGCAGGGCTGGTTCGGCTGCGACGGCGTCGCGGGCGACCTCTACACCTTCGGCAAGGTCATGTCCGGCGGGCTGCCCGCGGCCGCGTTCGGCGGGTCGGCGCAGCACATGTCGTACCTGGCCCCGGCCGGGCCGGTCTACCAGGCGGGCACGCTGGCCGGGAACCCGGTCGCCGTCGCCGCCGGGCTCACCACGCTGCGCCACGCCGACGACGCCGCCTACGCCACCCTGCAGTCCCACGCCGACCGGATCGGCGCGCTGGTCACCGCCGCGCTGGACCGGGAGGGCGTCGCCCACACGATCCAGTACGCGGGCACCATGTTCTCCCCGTTCTTCACCGCCGACCCGGTCACCGACTACGCGGGTGCGAAGGCCGCCGAGACCTGGCGCTACCCGGCGTTCTTCCACGCGATGCTCGACCACGGCGTCTACCTGCCCCCGAGCGCCTTCGAGGGCTGGTTCGTGTCCACCGCGCTGGACGACGAGGCGTTCGAGCGGATCGAGACCGGCCTGGCCGCCGCCGCGCGGGCCGCGGCCGCCGCCACCCGTCCGGACGGGGCCTGAGCATGGGTGACCGGACCAGCCCGCCCGCATCGGGACCGGTGACCGTGGTGCACGTGCTGCGCCACGGCGAGGTGCACAACCCCGAGGGCGTCCTCTACGGCCGCATCCCCGGCTACCACCTGTCCGACCACGGCCGGGCCCAGGCCAAGACCGTCGCCGCGTACCTCGACGGCAACGACGTCGCCGCCGTCGTCGCGTCGCCGCTGCAGCGCGCCCAGGAGACCGCCCGCCCGATCGCGGACGCCCACGGCGTCGACATCCACACCGAGGAGGGCCTGATCGAGTCCGGCAACCTCTTCGAGGGCAAGCGGTTCGGAGTCGGCGACGGCGCGCTCAAGCGCCCGCAGGTGTGGCGGCTGCTGCGCGACCCGTTCACCCCGTCCTGGGGCGAGCCGTACCTCGCGATCGCGCACCGGATGCTCGGCGCCGTGCACGCCGCGCGGGCGCTCGCACCCGGCCGCGAGGTCGTGTGCGTGTCCCACCAGCTGCCGATCTGGACGCTGCGCCGCTACCTGACGGGCCGGCAGCTCTGGCACGACCCGCGCCGCCGCCAGTGCGCGCTCGCCTCGCTGACCAGCATCGAGTTCACCGGCACCCGGATGACCGGGCTGCGCTACGCCGAGCCGGCCGGCCCGAGCGGCGCGATGGTGACCGGGGCATGAGGCGCCTGCTGCCCGCCCTGCTCGGACTGCTGCTGCTCGTCGCCGGGTGCGGCGTCGGCCGCGACGCCGCGGGCGGGGGACCCGGCCAGGACTTCCAGTTCGTCGCCCCGGGCGGCCAGGTGCGCATCACCTACGACCCGCCGGAGAGCCGTCAGCCGATCACCGACCTGCGCGGCGAGAGCCTGCTGCGCGAGGGCACCCAGGTCGGCATCGGCGACTTCCCCGACACGGTGCGGGTCATCAACATCTGGGGCTCCTGGTGCGGCCCGTGCCGGACCGAGGCCCCCGAGCTGCAGGCCGTGGCCGAGGCGGCCCGGGGCAAGGCCGTCGTCCTCGGGATCGACGTCCGCGACGACCGGCAGGCCGCCCTGGACTTCGTGACCGACCGCGGCATCACCTACGACTCGATCTACGACGCGCCCGGCCGCACCCTGGCCCGGCTCGACGGCTACCCGCGCAACGTCGTGCCCTCGACGATCGTGCTCGACCGCGACGCCCGGGTGGCCGCGGTGTTCCTGGTCCCGGTCGGGAGCTCGGACCTGCTGCCGCTCATCACCCGGCTCGCCGCCGAGCCGAGGTCCGGTTCGTCCGCTGACCCCGGGTGACCGCGCGGGCGCGCCCCGCCCGGTGAACTACACGCTGTAGAACCCGCCGCGCGGCACCGCGAGCAGGGCTTCTACCCTGGGATGCGATGGACGCGACGACGACGCTGGCGATCTCGGGGCCGCTGCTGCTCGCAGTGCTGGTCTCGGTCGCCGCGGGGCTGGTGAGCTTCGCGTCGCCGTGCGTCGTCCCGCTGGTCCCCGGCTACCTCGCCTACCTCGCCGGGCTCGTCGGCGCGCAGTCCCCGCCGGTCACCCCGGCCGAGGCCACCGAGCGCGCCGCCGCCCGCCGGGGCGGGACCGCGACCGCGCCCGCGGACGGTGTGCAGGACGGCGTCGCGGGGGCCGCCGCCGTGACCGCCGCGCCGGCCCGGGACGACGCCCGCTGGCGGGTCGCCGGGGCCGCACTGCTGTTCGTCGGCGGGTTCACCGTCGTGTTCGGCGCGATCATGGTCGGCGTCGTGTGGCTGTCCGACGTCCTCATCGACAACGAGGCGCTGCTGCAGCGCATCGGCGGCGTCGTGATGATCGTGATGGGGCTGGCGTTCGCCGGTGCCATCCCCGCGCTGCAGCGCGAGTACCGCTCGCACTGGACGCCGCGGGCCGGTCTCGCGGGCGCCCCGCTGCTGGGCGCGGTCTTCGGCCTGGGCTGGGTGCCCTGCATCGGGCCGACGCTGGCCGGGGTGGTCGCCGTCGCCGCCGGTACCGGGGGCGGCTCGGTGCGCGGGATCGTGCTGATCCTGGCCTACTGCGCCGGGCTCGGTATCCCGTTCGTGCTGATCGCGCTGGGCGCGACCCGGGCGGTCCGCGCGCTGGGCTGGCTGCGCCGCCACACCCGGGCGGTGCAGATCGCCGGGGGAGTGCTGCTGGTACTCGTCGGGGCGCTGCTGGTGTCCGGTCTGTGGTCCCAGTGGCTGGTCAAGCTGCAGGTCTCGATCGCCGGATTCACCCCGCCGATCTGATGAGCTCCCCGCCCGACGCCCCGCCGCAGCCGTCCGTGTCGACACCGGACGGCGTGCCCCCGTCGTCGCCGCGGCCCGGGCCGCTCGCCCGCGCGCTGGCGTTCCTGCGCAACACCTGGCGCGGGCTGACCAGCATGCGCACCGCGCTGGTCCTGCTGTTCCTCCTCGCGCTGGCCGCGATGCCCGGGGCCCTGCTGCCGCAGCGGTCGCTGAACGCGTTCCTCGTCGAGGACTTCTACCGCGACAACCCCGCCGTCGCGCCGGTGATCGACGCGGTCGGCGGGTTCGAGGTGTTCGCGAGCCCGTGGTTCGCCGCCATCTACCTGCTGCTGATGATCTCGCTGGTCGGCTGCGTGTTCCCGCGCACCGGCGAGTACCTGCGCTCGATCCGCCAGCCCCCGGTCATGACCCCGCGCAACCTGGCACGGCTGCCGCACCACGCCGAGGGCGACACGACCGCGGGCGTCGACGACGAGCTGGCCAGGGCGCGGCGGCTGCTGCGCGGCTGGCGCACCGTGGAGCGCACCGAGGACGACGGCTCCCGCACGATCTCGGCGGAGAAGGGGTTCCTGCGCGAGACCGGCAACCTCGTCTTCCACCTCAGCCTGATCGGCATCCTGCTCGGCCTGGCCGGCGGCAAGATGTACGGCTACGAGGGCGACGTCATCGTCCGCGCCGACGGCAGCGAGTTCTGCAACAGCTCCATCCTCGGCTACGACAGCTTCCGCGCCGGGCTGCGCGTCGACGGCACCGACCTCAACAACTTCTGCGTGAAGGTCGACCGGTTCGACGGCACCTGGCTGCCGAACGGCCAGCCGTCGACCTTCGGCGCCTCGGTCGGGTTCCAGACCGGGCAGGACGTCCGCGACGGCGTCAGCACCTGGCGCCCCGACGAGATCGCGGTCAACCACCCGCTGCGCACCGACGGCGACCGGGTCTACCTGACCGGCTACGGCTACGCACCGGAGTTCACGGTGACCTGGCCGGACGGGCAGAGCCGCACCGGTGAGGTGCAGTGGCGCCCGGTCGACCAGTCCGGCACCCAGCTGTCGGAGGGGGCGACGAAGTTCGAGCGCCCCGGCATCACCGACCCGGAGCAGCGGCGCACCACGCAGCTCGCCGTCACCGGGACGTTCGCACCGACCGGCGCGGTCGACCCCGAGGGCACGCTGGTGTCGGTGCACCCGGACCTGCGCTCGCCGACCGCCGACGTCGACGTGCTCCTCGGTGACCTCGGCATCGACGACGGCCGAGGCCAGTCGATCTTCAGCGTCGACCAGAGCAAGATCGACGACGGCGAGCTGCGCTCCGTCGCGACGGCGCGGCTCGGGATCGGCGACACCACACGGCTGCCGGACGGCACGGTCGTCCGGTTCGACGGTGTGACCCCGTGGGTGAACCTGCAGGTGGGCCACGACCCCGGCCAGTCCTGGGTGCTGGCCGCGGCGGTACTGATGGTCGGCGGCCTCGCGCTGTCGCTGTCGGTCACGCGTCGCCGGTTCTGGGTGCGGGTGTCCCCGCGCGACGGCGGGGGCGGTCACATCGCCCTCGGTGGTCTGGCCCGGACCGACCGGGCAGGCTACGGCGAGGAGTTCGACCGGCTCGCGACCGAGCTGCTCGACCCGACGGACAAGAAGGACGGTTAACCCGAGATGCTCGTCGACCCGACCACCGCGATGTGGAGCGACCGCCTGTTCCAGGCGACGCTCGTCGTGCTGCTGCTGGCACTGGTGTTCGCGTCGCTGGAGTACGCGGCCCGGCGCGTCGCGCGGGCCGCCGCCCGGAACGAGGAGCCCGCCCCGGTGGGGGCCGGGTCCACGGCGGTCGCGGCGCCCGAGGAGCCCCCGTCCGACGACGGCCGCCGCTCCCGTGCCGACCGCTACGGCCGGATCGGCATCTCGCTGATGGTGCTGGCGGCCCTGACCCACCTCGGGTCGATCGTGCTGCGCGGCTTCGCCGCCTACCGGTGGCCGCTGGGCAACATGTACGAGTTCACCTCGGCGCTGTGTCTGATGGCCGTCGGGGCGTGGCTGGTGCTCGTGCGCCGGCACCCGGGTCTGCGCCCGGCCGGGGTGTTCGTGCTGACGCCGGTCGTGCTGCTCATGTTCGTCACCGGCACCGTGCTCTACCTCGACGCGGCGCCGGTCGTCCCGGCCCTGCAGTCGTACTGGATCATCATCCACGTCACGACGATCACGCTGGCGTCGGGCCTGCTGCTCGTGCCCGGTGTGGCGAGCCTCCTGTTCCTGGTCAAGCGGAACGGGAAGCCGGCGTCGTGGGCCGCGAAGCTGCCGTCGGCGGAGTCGCTCGACCGGCTGGCGTACCGCGTGACGGTGCTCGCGTTCCCGCTCTACACCTTCGGCATCATCACCGGAGCGGTGTGGGCCGAGGCGGCCTGGGGCCGGTTCTGGGGCTGGGACCCGAAGGAGACCGTGGCCTTCGTCGCGTGGGTGCTCTACGCCGCCTACCTGCACGCCCGGGCCACCGCGGGGTGGAAGAACTCCGGTGCCGCGGCCTGGATCAACACGGCCGGCTTCGCCACGATCGTGTTCAACCTGTTCTTCATCAACATGGTGGTGGCCGGACTGCACTCGTACGCGGGGGTGTGAGGCGCCTCGACCACCGGGTTCCGCGCGGCTACCGTCGTTTCCCGTGAGTGAGAACGGTTCCGGCGAGCAGCCCGACGGGTCGGTGGGCCGCTACGTGCGGGAGCGCTGGGCCACGACGGAGTCCCCCGGCCGGTCCTTCGGACGGCGCAGGCGGACCGGCGGTGACGACGCTGCGGAGCCGGTTCCGGAGGCCGGCGCCACGCCGCCGCGGACCCCGTCGGCCGCCGAACGCGCCGCGTCGGCGCCCGCCCCGGGCCGCGCCGCCATCGGGACGCAGACCCCGCCGGCGGGCTCGGCGTGGGGCAGCGAGCTGCCCGAGATCGACGACGACCTGGTCGACGAGATCGACCCGTCCACCCCGCCGCACGGGACGGACCTGTCCGCCCTGCGCGAGACCCCGCGCCCGGCCTCCTCCAGCACCGCGACCGTCGCCGAGCCCGACGACGAGCCCACCCCGGCCTCCGTGGGCGACCCCCGGCACCGCCGCGACGACGCGGCCCCGGACCCGGCCGTGCAGGACCACGGCCCCGACGACACCGGTCTCTACCGCGCCGCGGGTGCCGACCCCGAGCCGTGGTGGGCCGTGCCCGCCTCCGCGGTGCCCGACGACGACCCCGACGCGGACCTCATCTGGCGCGCCGCGGGCCGCGCGGCCGACGACACCGGCGACCGCGACACGACCCCCGGGTACTCCCCGGACGGCGACGCGGCCCCCGGGTACTCCCCGGACGGTGACGCCCCGGTCCCCGGGCACCCGCCGGACGGTGGCGCCGTGGGCCCGGACCTCCCGGACCGCGCCACGGCCTCCGGGGACGGCTCCCCGGGGCGCACCGCGACCGCCGGGTACGACGACGCGCCCGTGTCCGCCGATCCGCCGCACTCCGACCCCGCCGCTCCGGCGCCCACGGATCCTGCGGGGCCGGTGCACGCGGGTCACGGCGGCCGCGGGGCCCGGACCGGCACCCCCCGGACGGAGCGCTCCCGCGACGACCGTTCCCGCGACGACCGGCGCCCCCGCCAGGGGGACCGTCCCTGGCGCGCGGCCTGGGACGACGAGTCCGCGGAGACCGGCCCCCAGCGCACCCTCACCCCGCCGCGCGGCCGCCCGCAGACGGGGGTGAAGCGGCCCCGCTGGACGGCCCCCGAGGCGATCGAGGCCCGGGCCGCTCAGCACCGCCGCGGCGACGAGCCGCACGGCGGGCTGGACCTCGCGCCCTCGCGCACGGGGCACGGCAGCGCGGGCCGTCCGCCGGCGAGCGGGTGGCGTCGCTGGGTCTACGTGCTCACCGGCGGACTGGTGAACCCGGGGGAGAGCCCCGCGGAGCTGCACCGGCGCGACCTCGTGGCCCGCGCGAACCGGCCGCTGATCAGCTCGCACAAGATCGCGATGCTGAGCCTCAAGGGCGGGGTCGGGAAGACGACGGTCACCGCGACCCTCGGGGCCACGTTCGCGTCGCACCGTGGCGACCGGGTCGTGGCCGTCGACGCCAACCCCGACCGCGGCACGCTGAGCCAGAAGATCCCGCTGGAGACCACCGCGACCGTCCGCCACCTGCTGCGCGACGCCGACCGGGTCCGCCGCTACAGCGACGTCCGCGCCTACACCTCACAGGGCGTGTCCCGGCTCGAGGTGCTCGCCAGCGAGCAGGACCCGGCGGTGTCGGAGGCGTTCAGCGAGGACGACTACCGGCGCGCGGTCGACCTGCTGGAGCACTTCTACAACCTGGTCCTGACCGACTGCGGTACCGGCCTGATGCACTCCGCGATGTACGGCGTGCTGGGGATGGCCGACCAGATCGTCGTCGTGTCGTCGGGCTCGATCGACGGCGCCCGCAGCGCCTCGGCCACCCTGGACTGGCTCGACGCCCACGGCTACGGGGCGCTGGTCCGCAACGCGGTCGTCGTCATCAACACCGTCTACCGGCGTGCCGGTGGCGGGGTGGACCTCGACCGCGTCGCCGAGCACTTCTCGGGACGGTGCCGGGCAGTGGTCAAGGTGCCGTTCGACCCGCACCTGGAGGAGGGCGCGGAGATCGACCTGGAGCGCCTGGAGGAGACGACCCGGACGGCGTTGCTGGAGCTGGCGGCGGCCGTCGCCGACGGCTTCCCGGTCTGATCCCGGGCCGCGACGGTCCCCGTCGCCGCCCCGGACGTGACCGGAGACACCGAAGGGCGGTCCGCCCGGTGGGTGGACCGCCCTTCGGTCAAGGCGTGTCGGGGAGGTGCCGGCCGGCGCGACCCGCTCAGGAACGCTCGGGCGGGTCCTCCTGGTCACGCACCTTCTCGTCGAGTTCGCGCAAGAAGTCGGGGTCGTCGTCGGGGCCGGTCGCGCGCGGCTTCTCGGCCCGCTGGCCCGACGACCAGGGGAACTCCGCGCGTGGGATGCGATCGGAGACCACCTGTTCGGACCGCAGGGTCCGCACGAGCAGCACCGCGACCACGGCCGCGCCGACGAGAAGGATCAGGAAGAACAACATCAGGCCACCTCCGCTGTCCAGCGTAGCGAAGGTGGCCTGACGTACGGGTGAAGTCGAGACCCTCACCCCATGTGTGCCCTCCGGATCAGCGGAGACCGGTGTTCGCCTCGCTGGTCAGGTCGGCCAGCAGGCCACGGACCTCGGACTCGCGGAACCGACGGTGGCCGCCCGGCGTACGGATCGAACCGATCCGCCCGGCCGAGGCCCAGCGGGTCACGGTCTTGGGGTCGACGCGGAAGAGCGTGGCCACCTCACCCGGGGTGAGGAGACGCTCGGGTGCCTGAGTCGGAGCTGCCATGGGGATCCTCCCGAAGTGCACGTGGAGTATGTGTCACGGTGCTCGCCGGAGGCATCCGGCCGGGTACCGCTCTCGGTTTCCGGGCCATCGTGACACCTCAGACCCCGGGTACTCGAACGGTGTTCTGTGAGTAAAGGGTTCTTAAAGGGCAAAGCCGGTGAAAGCCTCGAACCGGACAGTCGGGGACGGCCGGGGAGGGACCGCCGCCCGGGCGGGTGGTCGCGATCCGGACGTCCGGGACGGGGGCGGGTGGAACCGGGCAGCCGTGATCCGGCCGGTCCGGCCCGTACCCTGGAGGTCATGACGTCTCCGACCCCGCCGCAGGCCGCGGCGCGGGAGCGCGCCGGTGAGCCCGGGCTGGCCACCACGGTGGCGCTCTACACGCTCGCGCGGCTCGGTCTGCTCGCCGTGCTGACGGTCGTCCTCGCGCTGATCGGCGTGCCGTGGCTCGTCGCGCTGCTCGTGGCGCTCGTCGTCGCACTGCCGCTGTCGATGGTGCTGTTCCGCGGGCTGCGGGAGCGGCTGGACCGGGCGATCGCCGCGTCGACGGCCCGCCGGTCGTCCGAGCGGGCGTCGCTGCGGGCCCAGCTGCGCGGCGACGTCGGCCCGCCGCCGTCCCCGGACACGCCCGCCGCGCCCGCGTCCCCGGGCGCCCCCGCCGCGCCGTCCGCGTCGTCGACCGTCGCGTCCCCGCCTGCCGCGGCCGGTGCGGACGGCGCCGAGGTGCCGGGCGGGTCCGACCCGGTCCCGTCGGAGGGCGACGGCCCGACCCGCTGACGGTCCGGGCCCGGTCCGACGTGGGGCGGGGCGGATCGCCCAGGGGCGCGTCGGCGGGAGGTGCGCGGTGACGTGAGCGCTCAGCCGAACGCGAGCCCGACCGCCGCCGCGACGCCCCAGGCCAGCAGGAGCAGGCCGGTGTCCTTGAGGACCGGGATGAGCGCGGGGCCCTGTGCCCCGCCGAGCACGATCCGCACCGGCCGCACGGCGGCGGGCAGCGCGAGCAGCGCCACCAGCAGGCCCGGCCGGTCGAACGCGGCACCGACCGCGACGACGAACGGCACCAGCACCAGCGCGAGGTAGAGCATCCGGGTGCCGTGGTCCCCGAGCCGCACCGCGAGGGTCCGCTTGCCGACGACCCGGTCGCCCGGGATGTCCCGCAGGTTGTTCGCGACCAGCACCGCGCACGTCAGCAGCCCGACACCGGCCGCGGCCCCGACGGCGGCGGCGTCGACGCGCCCGGCCTGGGTCAGCATGGTGCCCAGGACCGCGACCGGGCCGAAGAACACGAACACCGCGACCTCGCCGAGCCCGGCGTAGCCGTAGGGCCGCGAGCCGCCGGTGTAGTACCAGGCGCCGACGATGCACAGCGCCCCGACGAGCAGCAGCCACCACTGGCCGGAGACCGCCGTGAGCACCAGCCCGGCGACGGCGGCGACCCCGAAGCAGGCGAACGCCGCGGCCTTCACCGTGGCCGGTTCGGCGGCTTGGGAGCCGACCAGACGCTGGGGGCCGACACGGTCGTCGTCGGTGCCGCGGATGCCGTCGGAGTAGTCGTTGGCGAAGTTCACCCCGATCACCAGCGCGACCGCCACCAGGACGGCGAGCAGCGCGGAACCGGGGGCGAGGGCGCCCGCGCCGAGCGCGGCGCCGGTCCCGACGAGGACGGGGGAGATCGCGGTGGGGAGGGTGCGCGGCCGCGCACCCTCGACCCACTCTGCCGTGGTGGCCACCCCGGCAACCTATCCCGCCGCGCCGCCGTGCGACGGAACCGTCCCACGGCACGGCCACACCCCTGCGCCGGTCGGCACACCCGTTGCAACAGGTGTGCGGACCGGCAAAGGGGTGTGGTTGTCCATGCCAGGTCCGGGGACGCACCTGTGCTGCGGTGCGACGGGGCCGGGAGGGCGGTCAGGAGGTGCCGGAGGGGGCGCGCTGGGCGGAGCCGGGGCTCACCCGGGCGGCCTGGCTGTCGCCGTCGGGGGCCTCGGCCGCGGGTGTGGGCGCGGCGGTGGACCCGGGTGAGGGGGTGCCCGCCGTGGCCCCGCCGGCGGTCGGTGTTCCGGCTCCCGGCCCCGTCGCCGCGGACGGCGTCGGGGAGGACGGTGCCGGCGCGGACGGGGCGGCACCGGACGGTGCGGTGGGGGCGGCCGGGACCGGAGCCGGCGAGCTGCCGACCGCGGCGGAGGCGTCGGGCCCCGCGGGAGCCGCGGAGGTGTCGGGCGCCGGGGGAGCCGCGGGAGTGCCGGGCGCCGACGGAGCGGCGGAGGCGTCGGGCGCGGTGGGCGCAGCGGGCGAGGGTGCGGTGGGTGCGGACGGGGCCGCCGCGTCGCAGGCCGGGACGTCGCCCGGCAACCCGGTGAACGCCGTCGCCGGCAGGTACTGGCCGTCGCCGATCCGGACGAACGCGCCGGAGGTGCACTGCACCGGCACCTCGGTGGCGTCGACGGCGATCCCGACCGACTCCGCGCCGGCCTCGGGCCGGGCAAGGATCGGGATGTCCGGGGTGCCCTCGGTGCGGATCGCGGACAGCCGCTGCGACCCGGTCCACAGGTAGTCGACCTGGACCTGCGAGTTGTCCTTCAGGCCGAGGACGTCCCAGAAGATGCCGTCGCCCAGGTCGATGCCCGCCGGGTTGGCGACCCGGCGCCCGAACTGGTCCTTGCCGCCGTTGTGCCCGTTGCGTGCGGCCGCGGCCTGCGGCACGCCCTGGGGCAGGTCCTTCCACATCTCCCGCTGGTTCGACGGGTTCCAGTAGTCGTCCTTGGTGTTCCACGGGCCGATGTCCCAGACCGGGGCGATCGCGCAGCGTCCGTTGGGGGCGCAGACCTTGACCGAGTAGTCGGTCTTGCCGTTGGCCGAGAGCGCCCGGCGCGAGGGCAGCGCGACGAAGCGGTCCCGGTTGACGATCTTGTGGCCGTTCGCGGTGGTGCCGCCGACGAGCCCCTCGCGGGTGGCGAACACCGAGTAGCTGCGCGGAGCGGCCTCGGTGACCGGCTCGCTCTCGGCGCCGGAGCCGGGCGTCGCGGTGAGGGTGAGCTCCCGGACGGTCGGGTCGGCCGCGCCGGTGGCGGTGAGGATCAGGCGTCCCTGCACCTCGGTGACGGCCTCCGGCAGCTCGGTGCGGGAGTCCTGGGCGGGGATCCACTCGGTCCAGCCGCCGCCCGCCCGCTTCCCGCGGACGTCGACCGACGCCGTCGAGCCGGGCGGGGTGTCCGCGACGAGCCGGGAGTCGATCTCCCGGGTCGGGGTGTCCAGGGTGCGCGGCGCGAGGGTCAGCAGCCCGGTCGGGACCACCTCGGCCGGGTCGGCGGAGGACTCCGTGGCCCCCTCGTCGGCCGGGGCCCCGAAGGCCGTCGACCGGTCGAACCGGGCCCCGTCGGGCGAGACGACGACACCGTTGCCGCTGCCCTCGCTCAGCTCCGGCTGCCACGTCGTGCCCGGCTCGTCGGCCATCGCCGGGACCGTGGCGGCGGCACAGAGCGCGCCGGTCGCGGCGAGCAGACCGATGGCCCGCAGCCCGGCCCGCGTGATGCTGCGCATGGACAACCCCCGCTGATCGCTGTGACTCGTGTGACGACGGGGAGCCCTGTGATGGGTGAGGGCTCTGTGCCGCCAGTGGTCGAAGCACACTCGATCTCCGGGGCGGGCGCAACGCACGCTGCGTGAACCAACTCCAAGGTGTGTACACGGATCGGGTGGTGGAGACCGTGACGCAACGCCGTGATCCGACTGCCCACCGTGACCGACAACTCCGCTGGGTGAGCGGTCAGGTGCGGCGCGCCCCCGCCAGGATCTCCGCGACGGCGGTGCGGTCGGGCTTGCCGATCCCGCGCTCGGGCACGGTGTCGGCCCGCAGCAGCAGCCGCGGCACGGCGGCCCGGCCGCACGCCGCGCGGACCGCGGCACACAGAGCGTGATCGTCCGGCGCGGCCCCGGAGGACACCACGAGCGCGGCCACGATCTGGCCCCACTCGTCGTCGGGGAGGCCGACGACGCACGCCGCGCGGACGCCGTCGACCGCCAGGAGCGCCCGCTCCACCGCGGCCGGCGCGACCTTCTCGCCCCCGGTGTTGATGACGTCGTCGACCCGGCCCAGGACGGTCAGCGTCCCGTCCGGTGCGAGCGCGCCGAGGTCCCCGGTCCGGAACCGGCGGACGTCCCCGTCGGACACGAAGGCCTCCGCGGTCGCCTCCGGCGCCCCCAGGTACCCGCCGGCGACGACCGGGCCGCCGAGCACCACCCGCCCGTCGGCCGGGTCGAGGGTGACCTCGACGCCGTCGAGCGGGACCCCGTCGTAGACGCAGCCGCCGCAGGTCTCGCTCATCCCGTAGGTGGTGACCACCCGGATCCCCTCGGCGAGCGCGCGCCCGCGCAGCCGCGGGTCCAGCGCGGCCCCGCCGACGAGCACGGCGTCGTACCCGGCCAGGGCGTACAGCGGGGCACCGCCGTGGTCGAGGATCCGCGCCAGCTGGGTCGGGACGAGGCTGGTGTAGCGGCGGGTGCCGTGCGCCATCCGCCCGGTGGCGCGGGCCAGGCCGTCGGGCCGGAAGCCGTCGCGGACGTCCTGGACCACGCAGGCCGTGTCCGCGAGCAGGGCGCGCAGCACCACCTGGACCCCGGCGACGTGCTCGGCGGGCAGCGTGAGCAGCCATGACCCCGGGCCGCCGAGGCGGGCGTGCGTCG
Organism: Pseudonocardia sp. UM4_GMWB1; assembly: GCF_017312155.1. Classification (NCBI taxonomy): domain Bacteria; kingdom Bacillati; phylum Actinomycetota; class Actinomycetes; order Pseudonocardiales; family Pseudonocardiaceae; genus Pseudonocardia; species Pseudonocardia sp. UM4_GMWB1. The sequence goes on from NZ_QJPN01000001.1 coordinate 1,181,168, forward strand.
CCGTGGCCGAGGCCCGCAGCGCGTCCGCGGTGAGCGCGACGTACTTGGGCTCCCCGGTCGACCCCGAGGTGGCGACGACGGCGGCGAGCCCGTGGGGCAGCTCCCCGGCCGCGGCGGCCCGCGCCACCGGCCCGGGCAGCGGATCCGGTCCGGCGGTGTCCGGCCCGGCGTCGCCCGGCGCCGCGGCACCCGGACCCGGGCCCGGCTCGGCCCGGACGGGCAGCACCGCGGGACCCGTGCCGTCCACGGCGGCCCGCAGCGCGGCCGCCAGCCGGGTCACCGACTCCGCGGAGCCGTCCACCGGAAGTGCACGCACAGTCATGCTGTCAACCCTGTCTGTCGTGACGCACGCAACCGGGAGCGGCGTCCGAACGGCGTCTTTCATCAGATTCGGGGAACGGTGTAGGGCAGGTGCAACGCGGGGGGCCTCCCACCCGACTCAGGGGGTGAGAGCGGCGGCGCACCCGCCCGCCGGTCACGGGTTCGAAGGAGCTCACCATGCCGTACACCGCCACCGCCGACGCGTCCCCGACCGGCAGCCCGCGCTCGCTGCGCTGCCGCCGGCCCGCCGGCTCCGGGCACCGTGCGGTCGCCGGCGAGCTCGCGGCCCTGGCCTTCGACGTGCCGTCCGGCCGGGTGGCCCCGGCCGCGGCGGCGCAGCGCCCGGCGGTCGCCGTCCCGCAGCAGAGCGGCCCGCGGGCCGTCGTCGCGGCGCGGCCGGTCCCCGTGCCCCGGCCGCGCCCCGCCGCGGAGTGACGACCTAGTAGTGCCAGGGGAACGGCGACCAGTCCGGGTCCCGCTTCTCCAGGAACGAGTCCCGGCCCTCCACCGCCTCGTCGGTCATGTAGGCCAGCCGGGTCGCCTCACCGGCGAAGAGCTGCTGGCCGACCAGGCCGTCGTCGGCGAGGTTGAAGGCGTACTTCAGCATCCGCTGGGCCTGCGGTGACTTGCCGTTGATCTCCGTCGCCCACTGCAGGGCCTCGGTCTCCAGGTCCGCGTGGTCGACCACCGCGTTGACCGCGCCCATGTGGTGCATCTGCTCGGCGCTGTAGGTGCGGCCGAGGAAGAAGATCTCCCGGGCGAACTTCTGCCCCACCTGGCGGGCCAGGTACGCCGAGCCGTAGCCGCCGTCGAACGAGCCGACGTCGGCGTCGGTCTGCTTGAAGCGGGCGTGCTCGCGGGAGGCGATCGTGAGGTCGGCGACGGCGTGCAGCGAGTGCCCGCCGCCGGCGGCCCAGCCGTTCACCACGGCGATGACGACCTTCGGCATGAACCGGATCAGCCGCTGGCACTCCAGGATGTGCAGCCGCCCGGCCCGGCCCTGCTCGACGGTCTCCGCGGTGTCCCCGGAGGCGTACTGGTAGCCGGTGCGGCCACGGATGCGCTGGTCGCCGCCGGAGCAGAAGGCGCGCTTGCCGTCCTTCGGGGAGGGGCCGTTCCCGGTCAGCAGCACCGCGCCCACGTCGGCGCTGGTCCGGGCGTGCTCCAGGGCGCGGTAGAGCTCGTCGACGGTGCCCGGCCGGAACGCGTTGAGGACCTCAGGACGGTCGAACGCGATCCGCACGGCGCCGGTGGCGCGGGCACGGTGGTAGGTGATGTCGCGGAAGTCGAACCCGTCGACCGGCGTCCAGGCGTCCGGGTCGAAGGTCTCGGAGACGGTCATGGCCGAACCCTAAGGACTCACTCCGCGACGAGCGGCGCCAGCCGTCGGGCCGCGGCCGGTGCGGGGCCCGGGCCGGGCCACCCGGTGTCGCCGCCGGCGTCCCACACCGCGGACAGCACGCACACCGCGTACCCCCACGCGACGGCGCGGTCCCACCCGATCCCGACGGCGATCCGGATCACCGCAACCGCGTTCCCGTCGACGGGAGGGGCCCGGGGACCGCGGGGTAGCGTCATCTCCCAGCCCCGGGCCGTCGCAGGTGCCGGAGTCTGCGCCGAGAGGAGCCCCGTGACCACCGACAGCGCCGCGCGTCCCACCACCGCGAGGAGCGAAGGCGGATCGCGTTCGACCACCGCGTACCGCGCCCTGGAGAACGACCTGCGTGCCGCCATCGGCGGTGAGGTCCGGTTCGACGCGGGCAGCCGCGCGATGTGGTCGGCGGACGCCTCGAACTACCGGGGCGTCCCGATCGGCGTGATCTCCCCGCGCGACGCCGCCGACGTCGAGGCCGCCGTCGCCGTGTGCCGCACCCACGACGTGCCGGTGCTGCCGGTCGGGTCGCGCACCTCCATCGCGGGCCAGGCCGTCAACACCGCGGTCGCGATGGACTTCCGCACGCACATGGACGCGATCCTGTCCGTGGACCCCGACGCCCGGACCGCGACCGTGCAGCCCGGCGCCGTCTGCGACGCCGTGCGCGACGCCGGCAAGCCGCACGGCCTGACGTTCGGCCCGGACCCGTCGACGCACAACCGCTGCTCGATCGGCGGGATGATCGGCAACAACGCCTGCGGCTCGCACTCGGTGGCCTGGGGCAAGACCGTCGACAACGTCGCATCGCTGGAGGTCCTCACCTACCGCGGCGAGCGGCTCGTGCTCGGCGGCGACGGCACCGAGACCGGCGCGATCCCGGACGCGCTGCGTGCGCTGGGCGCGCGGGTCGCCGACGACGTCGAGAAGCACGTTCCCGAGCTGACCCGGCGGGTGTCGGGCTACAACCTCGACCAGCTCGTCCCGGGCAACGTGAACCTGGCCAAGGCGCTGGTCGGCACCGAGGGCACCTGCGCGACGATCCTGTCCGCGACCGTCGACCTCGTCGAGTCCCCGCCCGCACGGGCGCTGGCCGTGCTCGGCTTCCCCGACGCCTACCACGCCGCGGACAACGTGATGATCGTCCGCGAGCACTCGCCGTTGACGATCGAGGGCATGGACGCCGGGCTGATCGCCTCGCTGCGCGCCCTGCGCCCGAACGAGACGACGAGCCGGATGCTCCCCGAGGGCAAGGGCTGGCTCTACGTCGAGACCGGCGGGGCCACCCGCGCCGAGGCCGAGGCGGCCGCGCAGGCCGTCGCCGACGCCATGAGGGCGTACACGACCGGTGCGGTCGTCGTCGGCGAGCCGGCCCGGATGGCCGCGCTGTGGAAGATCCGCGAGGAGGGCGCCGGCCTGCTGACCCGCTCGCCCGAGGGCGGCGAGGCCTGGCCCGGCTGGGAGGACGCCGCCGTCCCGCCGGAGCGCTTCGGCGCCTACCTGCGCGAGTTCGACAAGGTCCTGGAGGACCACGGCCGCAAGGGCATCTACTACGGGCACTTCGGCGACGGCTGCCTGCACGTCCGGATCGACTTCGACCTGCTCAGCAAGCCCGGCGTGCAGAACTTCCGGGACTTCATGACCGCGGCCGCGGACCTCGTCGTCGCGCACGGCGGGTCGCTGTCCGGTGAGCACGGCGACGGCCAGGCCCGCGCCGAGCTGCTCCCGCGGATGTACCCGCCGCAGATCATCACCGCGTTCGAGGACTTCAAGGGGATCTGGGACCCGGACGACCGGATGAACCCCGGCCGCGTCGTGCGCCCGGCGACGATGGACGAGAACCTGCGCGTCCAGCTCGGCATGCCGACCATGCCCGACGAGCCGAAGCTGGCCTTCGGCCACGACCGCGGCTCCTTCCACCGGGCCACCCGCCGCTGCCTGGGCGTCGGCAAGTGCGCCGTCGACACCGGATCGGGGGTCATGTGCCCCAGCTGGAACGTGACCAAGGAGGAGAAGCACTCCACCCGCGGACGCGCCCGGCTGCTGTTCGAGATGGCGAACGGCGAGATCATCACCGACGGCTGGCAGTCCGACGAGGTCGCCGAGTCCCTCGACCTGTGCCTGTCCTGCAAGGGCTGCAAGTCCGACTGCCCGGTCGGGGTCGACATGGCCTCGTACAAGACCGAGTTCCTCGCGAACCGCTACCACCGGAAGCTGCGGCCGCGGTCGCACTACTCGATGGGCGCGCTCCCGCGCTGGCTGCGCGCGGTCGGGGTGCTGCCGGCCGCCGCCGTTGACGGGGTGAACCGGCTCGCGCAGGTGCCGTTGCTGGCGAAGGTCGCGAAGAAGGCGGGCGGGATCGACGCCCGTCGCGCCATCCCGCCGATCGCCCGGGAGACCTACACCGCCCGTGCCGCCCGCGGGCTGCCGATGTCGACGGTGCCGGACCTCGGCGTCGCACCCGGCAGCCGCGGCCCGCTGCTGCTGTGGACCGACACCTTCACCGACCACTTCGACCCGGAGATCGCGGCCGACGCCGTCGCGGTCCTCACCGGGCTCGGGTACCGGGTCGAGCTGCCCCCGAAGAACGTGTGCTGCGGGCTGACCTGGACCTCCACCGGCCAGGTCACCGCGGCCCGCCGGGTGCTGGCCCGCAGCCTGCGCGCGATCGGGCCGGCGCTCGACGCCGGCATCCCGGTCGTCGGGCTGGAGCCGTCCTGCACCGCCGCGCTGCGCAGCGACGCCGCGGAGCTGCTGCCCGACGACCCGCGGGTGCCGCTGCTGGCGCGGCAGGTGTCGACCTTCGCCGAGCTGCTGGCCCGGCACGCCGACGAGCTGTCGGCCGTCGCGGGGACCGGGAACGGTGCCGCGCTGGTGCAGATCCACTGCCACCAGCACGCCGAGCTGGGCTCCGAGCCCGACCGGGCGGTGCTCGCCGCGCTCGGCGTCGACGCCACCGTGCTCGATTCCGGCTGCTGCGGCCTGGCCGGCAACTTCGGGTTCGAGGACGGCCACTACGACGTGTCGATGGCGTGCGCCGAGCGGGCCCTGCTGCCCGCGCTGCGCGCCGCCGACGAGACCGTGGACCTGCTCGCCGACGGCTACTCCTGCCGCACCCAGGTCCGCCAGGCCGGGGAACGGGAACCGGTGCACCTGGCCCAGATCGCCTACCGCTCCCTGCGAGGGTGATCGCCGGCGGCGAGGGGGCCGGTGCCGGATCCGGCACCGGACCCCTCGCCCGTGGTGATCGTGCAGGGCGACGACGAGGAGGACCCATGGCCGACGACCGACGGGCGCTGGTGCTGGGCGGCGGCGGGCTGACCGGCATCGCCTGGATGTACGGGCTGCTGGCCGGGCTCCTCGCCGACGGCGTCGACCTGCGCGACGCCGACCTCGTCGTCGGGACCTCGGCGGGGTCGGTGGTGGGCACCAACCTGGCCGTCGGGCGTGACCCGGCGGCGCTCGCCGCGACCCAGCTCGCCCCGCCGTCCGGGGAGATCGCCGCGACCCTCGGGCTGCGGCTCGCGGTCCGCTACGGCGTCGCCGCGCTCTCCGGACCGCGCGACGCGACCCGGGTCCGGGCCCGGATCGGCCGCCTCGCCCTCGACACCGACACGGTCGACGAGGCCGAGCGGATCGCGGTGATCCGTTCGCGGCTCGACGGCGCGGACTGGCCCGCCGACCGCGACCTGCGGGTCACCGCCGTCGACGCGCACACCGGCGGGTTCCGGGTCTTCGGCCGCGACGACGGCGTCGAGCTCGCCACCGCGGTCGCCGCCAGCTGCGCGGTGCCCGGCGTCTGGCCGCCGGTCACGGCCGCGGGCACCCGGTGGATCGACGGCGGGGTCCGCTCGATGGCCAACGCCGACCTCGCCGCCGGCTACGGCCGTGTCGTCGTCCTGGCGCCGCTGTCCGGCGGGCTCGGCGGTGCCGTGGCGCCGCGGGTCCAGGCCGAGGCGCTCGGCGCGCTGGCCCGGGTCGTGGTCGTCGAGCCGGACCGGCGGTCGCGCCGGGCGTTCGGGCGCAACATGCTCGACCCGGCGCGGCGCCCCGCGTCGGTGCGGGCCGGCCGCGCGCAGGCGGCGATCGTCGCCGCCGAGGTCGCACGGGTCTGGGGCTGAGCTCGGCCTGTATTCCCGCCGGAGACCGATCCCACGGGGTCGCATGAGCGCGCAACGGCCCGGGTAGCCGAGGGCCATGACTGTTCCCACGATCAAGCTGAACGACGGCCGCGAGATCCCCCAGCTCGGCTTCGGCGTCTTCCAGATCGAGCCCGGTGACACCGCGGAGAAGGTCAGGGCGGCCCTCGATGTCGGTTACCGCCACATCGACACCGCGCAGATGTACGGCAACGAGGAGGGCGTCGGCAAGGCCATCGCCGACTCCGGCATCCCGCGCGACGAGCTGTGGATCACCACCAAGCTCAACAACGACGGGCACGGCCGGGAGTCGGCGGTGAGCAAGCTCGACGAGAGCCTCACCAAGCTGGGCCTCGACCACGTGGACCTGTACCTGATCCACTGGCCGCGGCCGAAGGAGAACCGCTACGTCGAGACCTGGCAGGGCCTCGAGGACGCGCAGAAGGCGGGCAAGGCGCTGTCGATCGGCGTGTCGAACTTCCAGCCCGGCCACCTCGACCGGCTGGCGGCGGAGACCTCCACGGTCCCCGCGATCAACCAGATCGAGTTCCACCCGCACCTGGTGCAGCGCGAGCTCCGCGAGTACCTCCAGCAGCACGACATCGCGCTGGAGGCGTGGAGCCCGATCGGCCAGGGCAAGGGCCTGCTCGACGCGCCCGAGTTGAAGGAGATCGCCGAGCGGGTCGGAAAGTCCGCCGCGCAGGTCGTGCTCCGCTGGCACATCCAGCTCGGGAACATCGTGTTCCCCAAGTCGAACAACCCGGAGCGGATCAAGGAGAACTCCGAGATCTTCGACTTCGCCCTGAGCGAGGACGACATCGCCGCCGTCGAGAAGCTCCACACCGGCGAGCGCATCGGCCCGGACCCCGACGACTTCGGCTGATCCGCATCCCGCGCGCCACGGCCCGGCACCCCTTTCCGTGAGGGGCGCCGGGCCGTCGTCGTCGGTGGGAGTGACGGGTGTCACCGTGCGGCATGTGCGGAGGGCACAGCGCCACGGATCACCCGACAGGGGACGCGGACGGGCCGGCGCGGTGGACGTCCGCGCGTGCGTCCGTACGGTGGGGACGATGTTGGCGATCACCGAGAACGCCGCCGAGGCGATCAAGACCCTGAGCACCGACGCGGAGCTGCCCGACGACGGCGGCCTGCGCATCTCCGCGACCGACCCGGCGCAGGGCCTCGAACTGGCCCTCGCGCAGGAGGCCGACGCGCAGGACACCGTGCTGCGCGGGGAGGGCATCACCGTCTTCCTCGAGCCGGCCGCGGCGGAGCTCCTGGACGACAAGGTCCTCGACGTCCAGCCCGTGGCGACCGAGCAGGGCGAGCAGGAGCTGCGCTTCGCGATCGTCGAGCAGCCCGAGGCCCCGGACACCGTCCAGGCCTGACCCACCCGACGCACTGCGTGGCCCCGCCGGACACCCGGTGGGGCCACGGCCGTCTCAGAGCTCGGTGACGGTCCCGTCGCGGACGTCCCAGCGGCGGGTGGCGCGCACCGTGTCGAGCATCCGCCGGTCGTGGGTCACCAGCAGGACGGTCCCGTCGAAGTCCTCGACCGCCTGCTCCAGCTGCTCGATGGCGGGCAGGTCGAGGTGGTTGGTCGGCTCGTCGAGCACCAGCAGGTTCACCCCGCGCGCCTGCAGCAGCGCCAGCGCGGCGCGGGTCCGCTCGCCCGGCGAGAGCGACGACGCCGTCCGCAGCACCTGGTCCGCGCCGAGGGAGAACTTCGCGAGCAGCGTCCGCACCTCGGACTCGGGCCAGTCCGGCACCTGCTCGCCGAACGCGCGCAACAGCGTCGCGTCCCCGAGGAAGGCGCCGCGGGCCTGGTCGATCTCGCCGACCAGGACCCCCGACCCGAGCCCCGCCGAGCCCGAGTCCGGGGCGATCCGGCCGAGCAGCAGCCCGAGCAGCGTCGACTTGCCCGCCCCGTTCGCGCCGGTGACGACGACCCGGTCCGCCCAGCCCACCTGCACCGTGGCCGGGCCGAACGCGAAGTCCCCGCGCCGCACGGCGGCGGCGTCGGCCCGCGCGACGACCGACCCGGACCGGGGTGCGGAGGCGATCTCCATCCGCAGCTCCCACTCCTTGCGGGGCTCCTCCACGACCTCCAGCCGCTCGATCGCCCGCTCGGTCTGCCGGGCCTTCGCGGCCTGCTTCTCGCTGGACTCCTGGCGCTGCGCGCGGACGTTCTTGTCCGGGTCCTTCGTCTTGCGCCGGGCGTTGCGCACGCCCTGGGCCATCCAGTTGCGCTGCATGACGGCGCGCTGCTTGAGGCCACCCAGCTTGTCGGCGTACTCCTCGTAGTCCTCGCGGGCGTGCCGGCGGGCGACCTCGCGCTCGGCGAGGTAGGACTCGTAGCCGCCGTCGTATACGTCGATCCGCTGCTGGACCAGGTCCAGCTCGACGATCCGGTTCACCGTGCGTGCGAGGAACTCCCGGTCGTGGCTGACCAGCACCGTCGGCGTGCCCTGCCGGGCGAGGCCGCCCACGAACCGCTCCAGCCGCTCCAGGCCGTCGAGGTCGAGGTCGTTGGTGGGCTCGTCGAGCAGCAGCAGGTCGTAGCGGGACAGCAGCAGCGCCGCGAGGTTGGCCCGGGCTGCCTGCCCGCCGGACAGCCCGGTCATCGGGGCGTCCGGGCCGACCGCCAGCCCGACCTCGCGCAGCACCTCGCCGGAGCGCTCGTCGAGGTCGGCGCCGCCGAGGGCCAGCCAGCGGTCGAGCGCGGCGGCGTAGCGGTCGTCAGCGCCCGGGGTGCCCGACGCGAGCCCCTCCGCCTCGGCGTCCATCGTCGCCTGCGCGTCGGCGACGCCGGTCCGGCGCGCCAGGAACCCGGCGACCGTCTCCCCGGGACGCCGGTCGGGCTCCTGCGGCAGGTGCCCGACGGTCGCGTCGGGCGGGGCGAGGGTCAGCGACCCGTCGTCCGGGGGCCGCGAGCCGGCCAGCACCGTCAGCAGGGTGGACTTGCCGGCGCCGTTGGCACCGACCAGCCCGATGACGTCGCCGGGCGCGACGACGAGGTCCAGCCCGGAGAACAGGGGTCGGTCGCCGTGGCCGGCGGCCAGGCCCGTCACGTGAAGGGTCGCGCTCATCTCGAGCGCAGACGCTACCCCTACAGGTTCGCCCCGAAGAGCCGGTGCAGGGCGTCCCAGTGCCGCTGCTCGGCGTCGTCGTCGTGGGTGGGGGCGTCCGGCACCGCGAAACCGTGCGCCGCCGGGTAGGTCTCCAGGGTCGCCGACACCCCGGCCGCGGACAGCGCGTCGCCGAGGCGCTGCTTCTGCTCGTCGGGGAAGGAGTCGTCGTCGGTGGCACCGGCCACGTACACCTCGGCCCGGATGCGGTCGGCGAGCCGGTGCACGCTGGCCGGGTCGTCGGTGGCGAGGTTGCCCCCGTGGAACGACGCCGCGGCCGCGACCCGCTCCGGCTGCGTCGCGGCGGTGCGCAGGCTCATCACCCCGCCCATGCAGTAGCCGGTGGTGCCGACCGTGCTGCCGCCGACCTCGGGCCGTTCCAGCAGTGCGGTCACCCACGCCTCGGCGTCGACGGCGACGAACTCGGGCGTCAGCGAGCCCACCATCCCCATCAGCCGGGCCCGCTCGGGCCGGTCGGAGAACACGGTGGCGAAGTCGAACGGGGACCAGTCGCCGTGCCGGTGGTAGACGTCGGGCAGCAGCACCGCGTAGCCGAGCGACGCCAGGTGCGCGGCCATGTCGTGGATGGCCGTCCGGACACCGCCGGCGTCGGGGTAGAGGAGCACACCCGGCCACGGGCCGTCGCCGTCCGGGGTGTGCAGGGTGGCGGCGGCGTCGCCGTCGGGGGTGCTGATCGTGAAGTCGGTGCGCGGCACGGGTCCGGCCTCCCGGGGGTGATCGACGGGTCGCACCCGTTCTACGCCCCCGGGAGGCGTTCCGCCGGACCGCCGGCGCGGTTCGGGTGGTACGTACCGGATCAGGTCCTGGTCAGCGCGCCGTCGTCGTCGAGGCGCCGGGTGCGGGTCTCCGAGTAGCTCGCCACGGCGATGATCGTGACCACCGACGCGACCGCGATGTACACCGCGATCGAGTAGCCGGTACCCGTCGCGACCAGCAGCGACGCCGCGATCAGCGGGGCCAGGCCGCCCGCGAACACCGACGCCAGCTGGTAGCCGATCGAGATGCCCGAGTAGCGCACCCTGGTACCGAACAGCTCGGACAGGAACGCCGCCTGCGGGCCGTACATCGCGCCGTGCAGCACCAGCCCGACCGTCACCGCGACGGCGGTGAGGGCGAAGCTCTGCGTGTCCACCAGGAGGAAGAACACGAACGCCCAGATGCCGACGCCGGCGGCGCCGAACAGGTAGACCGGCTTGCGGCCGACCCGGTCGGAGACCGCACCCCACATCGGGGTGGTCACCAGGTGCACCGCGGCACCGATCAGCACCGCGCCCAGCACGAACGACGACGGCAGCCCGAACTGCTCCTTCACGTACGTCGAGATGACGATCGTGAAGATGTAGTACGAGACGTTCTCCGCGAACCGGGCGCCCATCGCGGTGAGGACCTCGCGTGGGTAGAGCCGCAGGACGTCCAGGATCGGCATGGTGTCCTTCTCGCCGGCCGCGGCCCGCGCGGCGGCCCTGGCCTGCGCCTCCCGGAAGACCGGCGACTCCTCGACGGCGAGGCGGACGTAGAGGCCGATCAGGACCAGCACCGCGGACAGCAGGAACGGGATCCGCCAGCCCCAGGCCAGGAACGCCTCCTCGGACTGCACCAGCGCCATGATCGCGAGCAGGCCGTTGGCCAGCAGCTGCCCGGCCGGGGCACCGGCCTGCGGCCAGCTCGCCCAGAACCCACGGTGCTCGGGCTTCCCGTGCTCGGACACGATGAGGACCGCGCCGCCCCACTCACCGCCCAGCGCGAAGCCCTGGACCAGCCGCAGCACGACGAGCAGCAGCGGCGCGGCGATCCCGATCGTGGCGTAGGCCGGCAGCAGGCCGATCGCGAACGTCGAGGCGCCCATCATCATCAGCGACAGGACCAGCAGCTTCTTGCGGCCGATCTTGTCGCCGTAGTGGCCGAAGACCAGGCCGCCCACCGGGCGCGCGATGAACCCGACCGCGAACGTGCCGAGCGAGAGCAGGGTCCCGGTCGCGCCGTCGGACTCGGGGAAGAACACCGCCGGGAACACCAGGGCGGCGGCGACGCCGTAGAGGAAGTAGTCGTACCACTCGACGGTCGTGCCCAGCATGCTCCCCGCGACGACCTTCGCGATCGGCGTGCGCGGCTGGTCGGACGCCGGTGGCGTCGGTGATCCCGGCGCGGTGGCGCCGGCGTGCGTGTCGGACACGGTCCCTCCCCGTCGACGGACATCTGCGGTGGCGTCACGGTAGGGCCGTGGTGCGCCGTTTTCACCGGTTCCGGCCACATCGGTACCCCGACCGTGACGTGCCCCGGCCACACCCGGTCGCGACTGCGCGGCAGACTGGGCCACATGGCGGACCTGCTGCCCCTGCCGGAGGACTTCGCCCGGGCGGGGATCGCGGGCAGTACGCCGGTACCGTCGTCGTGAGGGGTGATGGGGTGAACGGCTCGACCGCGCAGGCGCGCGTACTCGTCGACGAGCTGGCGCGGGCCGGTGTCACCGACGCGGTCCTGTGCCCCGGCTCCCGCAACGCGCCACCCGCGTTCGCGCTGGCCCGGGCCGACGAGCGGGGCACGGTCCGGCTGCACGTGCGCATCGACGAACGTGCCGCGGGCTTCCTCGCGCTCGGCCTGTCGCTGGCGTCGGGGCGCCCGGTCCCGGTCGTCGTCACGTCCGGGACGGCCGCGGCGAACCTGCACCCCGCGGTGCTGGAGGCGTCGCACTCGGGGGTCCCGCTGCTGGTCCTGACCGCGGACCGGCCGCCGGAGCTGGTCGGCACCGGCGCCAGCCAGACCGTCGACCAGGCCGGTCTGTACGGCGGCGCCGTGCGCTGGGCGGGCGCGCTGCCGGTGCCCGTGGGCACCACCGAGCCGGAGGCGCGGCGCTGGCGGGCGGTCGTCGCGCGGATGTTCGCCGCGGCCGCCGGTGCCGGCGCGGGCGCGCCCGGTCCGGTGCACCTGGACCTGCCCTACACCGACCCGCTCGTGCCCGACGACGACCCGGCCGGGCCGGACACCGGGCACCACGACGCCGGTCTCCCGGGCGCGGACCTCCCCGCCGGACGGCCCGGCGGTGCGCCGTGGACCGCGGTGTCCCGCCCGGTCCGCGCGCTGCCCCCGCTGGAGCTCGACCCGGGGGCGCGCACGCTCGTCGTCGCCGGGGCGGGCGGGCCCGCCGCGGACCCCGGCCTGCTCGGCGGGGCCCCACTGGTCGCGGAGCCGTCGTCGTGCTGGTGGGCGCACGCGCTGCGCACCGGGCCGTGGCTGCTCGACCGGCCGGAGCTGCGCCCCACCCAGGTCGTCGTGCTCGGCAGGCCCACCCTGCACCGGGGCGTCGCCGCGCTGCTCGCCGACCCGTCGGTGGCGGTGTTCGCCGACCCCGGTCCGGACGGCGCCCCGTGGACCGACGTCGCCGGCACGGTCCGGGCCGTCGGTGCGCTGCCCGCGCTGTCCCCGCCCGAGGACTGGGTGCGGTCCTGGCGCGACGCGGACCGGGCCGCGGCCACGTCCCTCGACACCGCGCTCGACGACGGCACCGCCGCCGGCGCACCCGGCCTGCGGCTGGCCCGCGACCTCGTCGCCGCCCAGCCCGACGGCGGCCAGCTCGTCCTCGGCTCGTCGAACCCGGTACGCGACGTCGCGCTGGCCGCCGTGCCCCGCTCCGGGCTCACCGTGCGGTCGAACCGCGGGGTCGCGGGCATCGACGGGACGGTGTCGACCGCCCTCGGCGCCGCGCTCGCCCACCCGGGCCCGACGGCGCTGCTGCTCGGCGACCTCACGCTGCTGCACGACACCACCGGACTGGTCGTCGGCCCGGGGGAGCCGTCCCCGGACCTGACCGTCACCGTCCTCGACGACGACGGCGGCGGCATCTTCCACCTGCTCGAACAGGGCGGTCCGTCGCACGCCCACGCCTTCGAGCGCATCTTCGGCACGCCGACCGGCGTCGACCTCGTGGCCCTGGCCCGGGCGGCGGGCTGGCGGGCGACCGACTGGGGCGGCGACGCGGGCGAACTCGCGGCCCGCCCCGGCTCGGGACGTCGGCTGGTCCGGGTCGCGGCTCACCGTGCCGGGCTGCGCGACGCGCACGCCGAGCTCCGCCGGGTGGTCGTCGCGGCGCTGGACTGAGCCGGTCCCGCCCGCGTCCGCGCCGCGGCAGGTGGTGCGGACGCCCCGGCGGACACGGCGTCCGTCCGGACCGTGCCGGGCTCAGCCCTCCAGGGACTCGCGGACCGCGCGCATCTTGGCGGCGGCCTCGCGCACCTCGCCGTCGGGCTCGGAGTCGGCGACGATCCCGCATCCGGCGAACAGCCGCGCCGTGCGTCCCTGCAGCTCGGCGCAGCGCAGCGCGATGCCCATCTCGCCCGCGCCCTCGGCGTCGACCCAGCCGACCGGGCCCGCGTAGCGGCCGCGGTCGAGACCCTCGATCTCGGAGATCAGCGCCGTCGCGTCCGGGGTCGGGGTGCCGCCCACGGCGGCCGTCGGGTGCACCGCCCCGATCAGCGTCAGCAGCGACGCGGGCCGGGCCGGGTCGAGGCGGGCGTGCACGTCGCTGGACAGGTGCGACACGTTCGGCAGGGTCAGCACCGACGGCGCGTCCGGCACGTGCAGCTCGGCCACCAGCGGGCGCAGCGACGCAGCGAGGGAGTCCACGGCGTAGGCGTGCTCGCGGCGGTCCTTCGACGAGCCGATCAGCGCGCCCGCGGTGTCGCCGTCCGGTCCGGAGCCGGGCCACATCGTGCCCGCCAGCACCCGCGACTCCACGGTCCGCCCACGCAGCCGCAACAGCAGCTCGGGGGTGGCGCCGACCAGGCCGTCGACGGCGTAGCTCCAGCACGTCGGGTAGCGCCGGGCGAGCCCGCGGAGCAGGAACCGGGGGTCCAGCGGGCGGTCGGCGACGGCGAGCAGGTCGTGCGCGAGCACCACCTTCTCCAGCTCCCCGTCGCGCATCCGCCCGACCGCCGCTGCGACGGCGGCCCGGTACCGGTGCGCGGACACCTGGCCGTCGGCGTAGCGCAGCCGTCCGCTCGGGCGCACCGGCGACGGGACCGGCAGCCTGCCCGGGGTCTCCGGGGCGTCGGCGGGGGTGATCTCGGTGATCCAGGCGCGGTGCCCGCGCCGCCCGACGATCACCTGCGGCACGACGAGCACCGAGCCCGGGCAGCCGTCGGCGAAGGTGAACGAGGCGAACGCGAGGGCGCCGGTACCGGGGAGGCGGACGTCGTCGTAGCCGGCGCCGGCGTCGAGCCGGTCGACCACGCGGCGCCACCAGCGGTCGGCCTCGGCGAAGCGCTCGGGTCCCGACGCGGTGAACCGCGCGACCTCGCCCCAGCCGACCACGCCCTCGCCGTCGCGCACCCAGGACAGCGCCCCGGCGTCGGCGGGCAGCACGTCCAGCAGCCGCCCGTCGAGCCGCAGCGGGCGTGTCCGGACGCGCAACGCGGTGCTGGCCGGTGCGACGGTCACCCTTCGAGAGTAGGCAACTTCCTCGGCCGGGGCGGGCGCCAGGGTGGGAGGCACCGGACACACCCGGGTGCCGGAGCGCTCCTAGAATCGGGTCCCGTGACCAGTCCGAGCGGCCGTCCCACCGGCGATGTGCTGACCGAGACCTCGGCCGTCGCGGCCCGTCTCATCGGCCGGACGCGGTACCACCTGCCCGAGATCGTCCTGGCCGTCGCACTGGCGTGGACGCTGGTCGCGCTGGTGGCCCTGGGCGGTGCGTTCCTGGAGGACGCGGCGATCGACGGCAACCGCGGCACCACCGCCGCGACCGTCCTCGACGGCTCGGACTACTGGCGCACCCTGGTCAGGTTCGTCGACGACGAGGGCCGGCTGCAGACCCCGGCCGCGGGCATCTCCTACCCGGTCGGGCTCACCCCGGGCGAGAACATCTACGTCGAGTACGACACCGCCGACCCGACGCACGTGCGCGTCGCGGGCCGCACCGCCGTCGACGGGATCCTCCCGGTCGCCGGGCTGATCGCGGGCGGCTGGGTGCTCCTCGGGCCGCTGTACGTGTGGCTGCGCCGCCGCCGGGCCCGCACCGGCACCGTCTGACGGCGCCCGGGCCGGACCGCACCGGACCGCGCCGCCCCGCACCGGGCTCAGCCCCGCCAGAGCGCCCCGACCTCGGCGGCGACCTGCGGTGCGGCGACGAGCAGCCCGCCCTCGGGCAGCGGCGTCGACCGGCCGTCGCGGCCCAGCACCAGCGCGCCGGCCTCGGTGGCCAGGCAGAGCGCCCCGGCGACGTCCCACTCGTGGTAACGGGTCAGCACCGCGGCGACGGCGTTGCCCAGCGCGACCTGGGTGATCGCCAGCGCGGCCGAGCCGAGCACCCGCACGCCGACGTGCGCGGCGCGGGCGCGTTCGACGAACCCGGGGTCGGGGTCCTCGGCGCAGATCAGCGACCCGGCAACCCGGGCGGTGCGCCGCGACGGCACCGGCACGCCGTTGGCCCGGAAGCCGCGCCCGCGGGCGGCGGCGTAGATCTGCCCACGGCCCGGGTCGGCGACGACACCCACGGCCGGGCCGTCGCCGTCGACCAGGGCCAGGCTGTAGGCGCACCACGGCAGGCCCGCGACGTAGTTCGCGGTCCCGTCGACCGGGTCGACGACCCAGCGCAGCGGTGCGGTGTCGGCACCGGCGTCGGCGCCGAACTCCTCGCCGACGACCGGGCAGCCGGGGAACTCCGCGGCCAGTACCCGGCGGGTGTGCCGCTCCAGGGTGCGGTCGGTGTCGGTGACCCAGTCGAACGGGTTGGCCTTGGCCGACGCGTCGAGCGATCCGGTGTGCTCGCGACCCAGCGTCGCGGTGATCACCTCGGCGGCGTCGTTGGCCAGCCGGCCCGCGGTCTCGAGCGCGCGGGAGAGCAGCGCCGGGTCCACCGGCCGGGGGGACGGCACCGGGGGTGGCGCCGTGTGTGGCGGGGTGTGGGGCACGGCCGTCATGCGACCCGAGTGTCCGGGCGGGTGATGTCCCGGCGACGACGTGCGGGTGTCCACCTTGTGCCGGACGTGCCAACTCGTGATCCGCCCACCCGATGTTCGCCCAGGGTTGGGTGGTTGATCACGCCAGGGACCCGGCCCGCTGTCCCGCCCCCGTCACCGTTCCGGCCGTGCGCGTCGCAATCGTCTCGGAATGCTTCCTGCCGGTGGTCAACGGCGTCACCAACTCGGTGCTGCGGGTGTGCGAGCACCTGCGGGCAGGGGGTCACGACGTCGTGGTGATCGCGCCGGGCACCGGGGAGCCGGACTCCCACGAGGGGATCCCGGTCGTGCGGATCCCGGCCGTCGAGCTGCCGGTGGTGAACTCGATGCCGGTCGGGGTGCCCAGCAGGCGGATCCTGACCGCGCTGCGCCGGTTCCGGCCGGACGTGGTGCACCTGGCGGCGCCGTTCGTCGTCGGGGCGCGGGGGCTGGCGGCGGCGCGGCGCCTCGGCGTGCCGACGGTCGCGATCTACCAGACCGACGTCGCCGGGTTCGCCTCCGCGTACGGGCTCGGGCTGACCGCGCGGGCCGCGTGGCGCTGGACCTGCCGGCTGCACGGCCTGGCCGACCGGACCCTCGCGCCGTCGAGCTGGGCGACCGGGGCCCTGCGCGAGCGCGGCGTCCCGCGGGTGCACCAGTGGGCGCGCGGCGTCGACACCCGCCGGTTCACCCCGTCCAGGCGCAGCGACGCACTGCGCGGCCGGCTCGCCCCGAACGGCGAGCGGCTCGTCGGCTTCGTCGGCCGCCTCGCCCCGGAGAAGCAGGTCGAGCGGCTCGCCGTGCTGGGGGAGCTGCCCGGGACACGGCTGGTCGTCGTCGGCGACGGCCCCAGCGCCGACGGGCTGCGCGAGCGGCTGCCCTCGGCGGCGTTCCTCGGGCACCGCGGCGGCGACGAGCTCGCGCAGATCTACGCCAGCCTCGACGTGTTCGTCCACACCGGCCAGGCCGAGACGTTCTGCCAGGCCGTGCAGGAGGCACTCGCCTCGGGCGTCCCGGTGGTCGCGCCCGACGCGGGCGGCCCGCGCGACCTCGTGCTGCCCGACCGCACCGGTTACCTCGTGGCACCCCGCCCCGACGGCGGGGAGCCCGGCGACCCGGCCACCGACGCCGCCGACCGCGAGCTGGTCGGGGCGGTCGCCGCACTGTGCGAGCCGCAGCGCAACCGGGAGTTCGGCCTGGCCGCCCGCCAGTCGGTGCTGCGCCGCACCTGGACCGCGGTCGGCGACGAGCTGCTCGCTCACTACGGCGACGTGCTCCGCGCCGCGGCCCCGGAGCGCCTCGCGGCCTGACCGGCCCGCCGCCGCCCTGCCGGACCCCCGCCCTGCCGGACCCCCGCCCTGCCGGACCTCCGCCCGACCGGACCTCCGCCCGACCGGACCCCCGCCTGGTCGGGCCGGTGCCCGGCCGGGCCGACGCGGCCGGGGAGGGTGCCTGCGTAGTCGTGCGGATCCGTGACCGCGGCCCGGCGGCGACGGTGGTCCCATGAGCCGCACCGTCGTCGTCGCGCCCCGTGGTGAGCTCGCCACGGTCGACACCTCCGCCACCGTCCGCCTGATGTCCCGGCTGCTCGACCCCGCGCCCGCGGCCCGTGCCGCCGCCCGTGCCGAGGTCCTCGACGCCCCGCACCGGCAGATGCCGCCGGTGCTGTTCGCGCTGTCGGAGAACCTCGTCGCCGACGGCGCGATGCCCGACGCCGCCCGCTGGTTCTACGCGGGCCAGCTGCGGGCCCGCTACGACGCCTGCCGCTGCACCGACACCACCGCCGCCCAGGCGCTGGCCGTGCTGCGCGACCGGTTCGGCGAGCCGGTGAACCGGTGGGCCTTCGCCGACCCGGCCCGGGTCCGCCGGGCCGCGGTCCGCGCCGTCGCCTGGGACCGGGCGGCGCCGTACGACTACGACCACCGCTGGATCGCCCTGCACGGCATGGGCGCCTTCACCGGCGACGGCAACGGCGTCAGCACGCCGTCGGCCGAGTGGGCGGGCGTCGCCGCCCGGGTCCGCGCCGACTACCTGAGCGGCCTGCGTGAGGTGCTGCGCGAGCAGTTCGGACAGCGGTGAGCCGGCCGCCGGGTCGGTAGGCTGTGCCCGTGTCCCGCGCCGAGCTCGACAAGAACCCGACCGACGTCGCCCGCATGTTCGACGGCGTCGCCCGGCGCTACGACCTGACCAACACCGCGCTGTCGGGCGGGCAGGACCGCTACTGGCGGATCCAGACCCGCCGGGCCCTCGGCCTGCGCCCGGGCGAGAAGGTCCTCGACCTCGCCGCGGGGACCGCGGTCTCGACCGTCGAGCTGGCGAAGGACGGCGCCTGGTGCGTCGCTGCGGACTTCTCCCTCGGCATGCTGCGTGCGGGCGCCCGCCGCGACGTCCCGAAGGCCGCCGCCGACGCGCTGCACCTGCCCTTCGCCGACGGCAGCTTCGACGCCGTCACCATCTCCTTCGGCCTGCGCAACGTGAACGACACCGTCGCCGGCCTGCGTGAGATGGCCCGCGTGACCCGCCCCGGCGGCCGCCTGGTGGTCTGCGAGTTCTCGACGCCGACTTGGGCCCCCTTCCGCGTGCTCTACCAGAACGCGGTGCTCGGCCACGCCCTCCCGGCGATCGCCCGGACGGTCTCCTCCAACCCCGAGGCCTACCTGTACCTGGCCGAGTCGATCCGGGACTGGCCCGACCAGCCCGCACTCGCCGGGAAGATCGCCGACGCCGGCTGGGAGCGCCCCGCCTGGCGGAACCTGACCTTCGGCGCCGTCGCGCTGCACCGGGCGTACAAGCCGGCCTGAGCCCCCGCCGCCCCGTCCCGCCACGGGTCCTCGTGGACGGGCCCTGCGGAGGCGGCCTGTGCCACAGGGGCCGACGCCGTGGCGGAGCCGCACGCGCTGCACGTGTGCGGTCTTCCTGCGCCGGGCCCGGCATCACCACACGACGACGTGGTCCCTTCTCGGAATTCGCTTACCGGGTAAGCGGATTCGGAGAAGGGAGGGTCCGGGGTCGCGCCCCTCATGCCACACGGCGATCAGCGGTGCAGCGGTCGGCGCTGTGGCGGTCGGTCACCCTGCGCCCGGTGGTCGGTGCCCGACTGCGTGGGAGGTCGACTGCGGGGTCGGCTGCGCGAGGGGTCGACGCCGCGATGCGCACCCCGGCACCAGCCGTCACCACCCCCTGACCCTGCGTCGAAGCGCGTTGCGCCGCAAGGACTCCCGCGTCGTCGCCCGATCCGCCCACGCGATCACGGCGGCGTCGTCCTACACTGCTCGCGCAGTTCGTGAACTTTTTCACAAGGGTGGTGGGAGACACGCGACCCGGAGCGCGCCGACCTGCACGGATGCGGATCACATGTGACCCGCACCCCGTCACAGGTAAGGCTCGCCTGGGTTCTTGGTCACAGGAGACCGGACATAGGGTCGCCGCGACCGGCTCGTCGATCACCACCAACGACGGTGGCGCCGCGACAACGAAGGTGTAGGAATGCTCGATCCCTATCTCCCGCTCGTCCTGCTGTTCGTGTTGGCGGCGGGTTTCGCGGTGTTCTCGGTCGCCTCCGCGCCGTTGATCGGTCCGCGCCGGTTCAACCGGGCCAAGCTGGACTCCTACGAGTGCGGCATCGAGCCCTCGCCGCAGCCGGTCGTCGGCGGCGGTCGCGTGCCGGTCGCCTACTACCTCACGGCGATGCTGTTCATCCTGTTCGACATCGAGCTGGTGTTCATGTACCCGTACGCCGTCGTCGCCGATGCGGTCGGCGTCTTCGGGTTCGTGGCCATCACGCTCTACATCGCCACGATCGCCTTCGCGTACGCCTACGAATGGCGTCGCGGCGGGCTCGAGTGGAGCTGAGGCCGTCATGGGACTCGAGGAGAACCTGCCCAGCGGCGTCCTGCTGACCAATGTGGAGAAACTGGTCAACTGGACCCGGAAGTCGTCGCTCTGGCCTGCCACGTTCGGCCTGGCCTGCTGCGCCATCGAGATGATGACCACCGGCGCCCCGCGCTACGACCTCGCCCGGTTCGGCATGGAGGTCTTCCGGGCCTCGCCGCGCCAGGCGGACCTGATGATCGTCGCGGGCCGCGTGAGCAACAAGATGGCGCCGGTCCTGCGCCAGATCTACGACCAGATGCCCGAGCCGCGCTGGGTGCTCGCGATGGGCGTGTGCGCCAGCTCCGGCGGCATGTTCAACAACTACGCGATCGTCCAGGGCGTGGACCACGTCGTCCCGGTCGACATGTACCTGCCCGGCTGCCCGCCGCGGCCGGAGATGCTGATCGACGCGATCCTGAAGATCCACGCCAAGATCATGGACGAGCCGCTCGGCCCGAAGCGGGCCGCCGAGCTCGCCGAGTCCGGGTACCGCACGCCGATGGTGCCGTCGTCGGTCAAGTACGCGCCGAAGCACAAGCAGCTCGGTGCGCTGAAGACCACGCACACCCCCGACGTACCGAACTACCTGGAGCCGGGCTCGCAGCCCAGGCCGGCCCCGAACGCGCTCGCGCCGGGGGAGACCCTGGAGCTGCCGTCGCTGGCCGACGCGGCCCGCGGAGGTGACGCGAAGTGACCGAGCCGACCGGCACCTCCAAGGACGGGTCCGAGCCCACCGGCGGTGCGCACTCGTCGTCGCAGGAGAGCGGCGCCGCTGCCGAGGAGCAGCGGATGGCGGGCGGCGAGGCCCCCGGCGACCTGGCCGCTCCCGGGGACGCGGCCACCCCCTCCGACGCGTTGGGCGGCGCCCGCCCCGCGCAGAGGATGACCGAGACCCGTACGCGCTCGGGCATGTTCGGCGTCCGCGGCTCCGGCGACACCTCCGGCTACGGCGGCCTGCGCCTGCAGGGCTGGGCCCCGGCCCCGGCCGAGCGGCCCTTCGGCGGCTGGTTCGACGAGTTCGCCGACGAGCTCGGCGCGGCCCTCGACGAGCGCGGCATCCCGCGCGCTGCGATCGAGCAGGTCACGATCGACCGCGACGAGATGACCCTCTACGTCGAGCCCGCCCGCCTGCACGAGGTCGCCCGCACCCTGCGCGACGACCCGGGCCTGCGCTTCGAGTTCTGCTCCGGCGTGTCCGGTGTGGACTACTCGGCGCCGGACGGCGCTCCGGTCGACCGGCCGCTGCACGTCGTCTACCACCTGCTGTCGATGACCTATCGGCGCCGGGTGCGCCTGGAGGTCGCGCTCGACATCGAGAACCCGCACGTCATGAGCGTCGTCGACGTCTACCCGACGGCCGACTGGCACGAGCGCGAGACCTGGGACATGTACGGCGTCGTCTTCGACGGCCACCCGGCGCTGACCCGGATCCTCATGCCGGACGACTGGGACGGCCACCCCCAGCGCAAGAGCTACCCGCTGGGCGGCATCCCCGTGGAGTACAAGGGCGCGGAGATCCCCCCGCCCGATGAGCGGAGGGCCTACTCGTGACGACTGACGCCGACCCCACCACCGCCGACGCCACCGCCGACCCGTACGCCGCGCCCGGCCGGGAGACCACCGAGGGCACGGTCTACACCGTCACCGGCGGCGACTGGGACGACCTGCTCGAGGTCGAGCACGACGACCGCATCGTCATCAACATGGGCCCGCAGCACCCGTCGACGCACGGGGTGCTGCGCCTGGTCCTGGAGCTGGAGGGCGAGACCGTCACCCAGGGCCGCGCGGTCATCGGCTACCTGCACACCGGTATCGAGAAGAACTGCGAGTACCGGACCTGGACCCAGGGCGTCACCTTCGTGACCCGCGCGGACTACCTGGCCCCGCTGTTCAACGAGGGCGCCTACTGCATGGCCGTCGAGAAGCTGCTGGGCGTCGAGGTCCCGCAGCGGGCCGAGCACCTGCGGGTGCTGCTCTGGGAGCTGAACCGGATCGGCTCGCACCTGGTCGCGCTGGCGACCGGCGGCATGGAGCTGGGCGCACTGACCGGCATGACCTCCGGCTTCCGCGAGCGCGAGGAGGTGCTCCACCTACTGGAGTTCCTCACCGGCCTGCGGATGAACCACGCGTTCATCCGGCCCGGCGGCCTCGCCCAGGACATGCCCGAGGGCTGGCAGGACAAGGTCCGCGACTTCCTGAAGGTCATGAACTCCCGGCTGCCGGACTACGACCGGCTGCTCACCGGGCAGCCGATCTGGCGCCAGCGCCTGGAGGGCGTCGGCTACCTGCCCGTCGACGGCTGCCTGGCCCTCGGCGCGTCCGGCCCGATCCTGCGCTCGGCGGGTCTGGCCTGGGACCTGCGCAAGCACATGCCGTACTCGGTCTACGACCAGTACGACTTCGAGGTCCCGACGGCCACCGAGGCCGACTGCTTCGCCCGCTACCGGATGCGCGTCGCCGAGATCCACGAGTCGCTCAAGATCATGGAGCAGGCGGTGACGAAGCTCGACGAGCTCGGCCCGGGCCGCGTCATGGTCGACGACCCGAAGGTCGCCTGGCCGGCGCAGCTGTCGGTCGGCAGCGACGGCATGGGCAACACCCTCGAGCACGTCCGCAAGATCATGGGTCAGTCGATGGAGTCGCTGATCCACCACTTCAAGCTGGTCACCGAGGGTTTCCACGTCCCGCCGGGGCAGGCCTACGCGGCCGTCGAGTCCCCGCGCGGCGAGCTCGCGGTGCACGCCGTGTCCGACGGCGGCACCCGCCCGGTCCGCATCCACGTCCGGGACCCCAGCTTCGTGAACCTGCAGACGATGCCCGCGATGAGCGAGGGCGGCCAGGTCGCCGACGTCATCGCGGCCGTCGCCTCGATCGATCCCGTGATGGGAGGTTGCGACCGATGACGGTCCCCCCGCAGGAGAAGAGCCCCGTCTCGCCGGTGTTCGACGAGCTGACCCGGCAGCGCACCACGGAGATCATCTCCCTCTACCCGGAGCCCCGGTCGGCGCTGCTGCCGCTGCTGCACCTGGTCCAGTCGGTCGAGGGGTACGTCAGCCCCGACGGCATCCGCTACTGCGCGGAGGCGCTGGAGCTGACCACCGCCGAGGTGTCGGCGGTCGCGACGTTCTACACGATGTACAAGCGCACCCCGTGCGGTGAGCACCTGGTCAGCGTGTGCACCAACACGCTGTGCGCGGCGCTGGGCGGCGACGACATCTACGCCCGCCTACGCACGCAGCTGGGTACCGAGGACCGTCCGCTGGGCCACGAGGAGACGGCGGGGGAGCCCGGCAGCACCGGCTCGGTCACCCTCGAGCACGCCGAGTGCCTCGCGGCCTGCGACCTCGCCCCGGTGCTGCAGGTCAACTACGAGTACTTCGACAACCAGACCGTCGAGTCCGCAGTGGAACTCGTCGACGCCCTGCGTCGCGGCGAGCGCCCGCAGCCGACCCGCGGGGCGCCGCTGACCGATCTGCGGACCGTCGAGTTGGAGCTGGCCGGGTTCACCGACGACGCCGGAGGCGTCGACACGACCGCCCGCGTCGAGGGCCCGTCCGGTGCGATCGAGTCGGTGCGTGGGGCCCGGATGGCGCAGGAGAACGGCTGGACCGCCCCGGCGCTGCCCGACGAGCCACCGGCGATGCCCGCGCTACCGGAGAAGAAGTGATCGCATGAGCACCACAGAGCCTGTGCGCAAGCCGGACCCGATCACGCCCGTCCTGACCAGGCGCTGGCTGTCGCCGCGGTCCTGGTCGATCGACACCTACGAGCAGCTGGAGGGCTACACCTCCCTGCGTACCGCGTTCGCCGCCCACCCCGACCAGCTCATCCAGCTGGTGAAGGACTCCGGGCTGCGCGGTCGCGGCGGTGCCGGGTTCCCCACCGGCATGAAGTGGGGGTTCATCCCGCAGGACGACGGCAGCGGCACGGGCCCCGGCGCGAAGCCGAAGTACCTGGTCATCAACGCCGACGAGGGCGAGCCGGGTACCTGCAAGGACATCCCGACGATGATGGCCGACCCGCACGCGCTCATCGAGGGCTGCATCGTCACCAGCTACGCGATCCGCGCCAACTTCTGCGCGATCTACGTCCGCGGCGAGGCGCTGCACTGCATCCGCAGGCTGCGCGCCGCCGTCCGCGAGGCGAAGGCGAAGGGCTACCTCGGCCGCGACATCCTCGGCTCCGGGTTCGACCTGGAGATCGTGGTGCACGCCGGTGCGGGCGCCTACATCTGTGGCGAGGAGACGGCGCTGCTCGACTCGCTCGAGGGCCGTCGCGGTCAACCCCGGCTCAAGCCGCCGTTCCCGGCGACCGCCGGGCTCTACGCCTGCCCGACGGTCGTCAACAACGTCGAGACCATCGCCAGCGTCCCCGCCATCGTCAACGGCGGGGCGGCCTGGTTCCGCTCGATGGGGCGCGAGAAGTCGCCCGGCCCGAAGATCTACTCGGTCTCCGGGCACGTCGAGCGTCCCGGCCAGTACGAGGCGCCGCTGGGCATCACGCTGCGGGAGCTCCTGGAGCTCGCCGGCGGGATGAAGGACGGGATCCCGCTGAAGTTCTGGACCCCGGGCGGCTCGTCGACACCGCTGTTCACCGCCGAGCACCTCGACGTCCCGCTGGACTTCGAGGGCGCGGCCGAGGCCGGCTCCATGCTGGGGACGACCGCGGTGCAGGTCTTCAACGAGACCGTCTCGGTGCCGTGGGCGGTCATGAAGTGGACCGAGTTCTACAAGCACGAGAGCTGCGGCAAGTGCACCCCGTGCCGCGAGGGCACGTACTGGCTGGTCCAGGTGCTGCAGCGGATGGTGCGCGGCGAGGGCACCTCGACCGACATCGACACCCTGGTCGACGTCTGCGACAACATCCTCGGCCGTTCCTTCTGCGCCCTCGGCGACGGCGCGACGAGCCCGATCACCAGCGCCGTGAAGTACTTCCGCCAGGAGTTCCTGGACCTGATCGCCGACCAGCCGGACGTCGAGCGCCCGGAGCAGCTGGCCGCACTCACCGGAGCGAGCGCATGACCCTCACACCGGAGCGGAACGCCACCGAGGACACACCCGTCCCCGAGGGGCACGTCCGCCTCACCATCGACGGCCAGGTCGTCGACGCCCCCAAGGGCGAGCTGCTGATCCGCACCTGCGAGCGCCTCGGCATCGTGATCCCGCGGTTCTGCGACCACCCGCTCCTCGACCCGGCGGGCGCCTGCCGCCAGTGCCTGGTCGAGGTGGAGATGGGCGGCCGGCCGATGCCGAAGCCGCAGGCCAGCTGCACCATGACCGTCGCCGACGGGATGGTGGTGAAGACCCAGCACACCTCCGAGCGGGCCGACAAGGCGCAGCAGGGTGTCATGGAGCTGCTGCTCATCAATCACCCGCTGGACTGCCCGATCTGCGACAAGGGCGGCGAGTGCCCGCTGCAGAACCAGGCGATGGCGCACGGCCGGTCGGACTCCCGCTTCGTCGAGACCAAGCGCACCTTCCCGAAGCCGCTGCCGATCTCCAGCCAGGTGCTGCTCGACCGCGAGCGCTGCGTGCTCTGCCAGCGCTGCACCCGGTTCTCCGAGGAGATCGCCGGGGACCCGTTCATCGATCTGCTCGAACGCGGCGCGAACCAGCAGATCGGGATCGCCGAGGACCAGCCGTTCCAGTCCTACTTCTCCGGCAACACGATCCAGATCTGTCCGGTCGGCGCACTGACCAGCGCCGCGTACCGGTTCCGGTCGCGCCCGTTCGACCTGCGCTCGACCCCGGGCGTGTGCGAACACTGCAGCTCCGGCTGCGCCTCGCGTACCGACTCCCGTCGCGGGACCGTGCTGCGCCGGCTCGCCGGCAACGACCCGGAGGTCAACGAGGAGTGGCTCTGCGACAAGGGCCGGTTCGCGTTCCGCTACACCGGTAGCCAGGGCCGCATCACGCGGCCGCTGGTCCGGCGCGCGGACGGCACGCTGGAGGAGGTCTCCTGGACCGAGGCGCTGCAGGTCGCCGCGGACGGGCTGCTCGCGGCCCGTGCCGGAGGCGGTATCGGCGTCCTGCCCGGGGGACGGCTGACCGTCGAGGACGCCTACGCCTACGCCAAGTTCGCCCGCGTCGTCGCCGGCACCAACGACATCGACTTCCGAGCCCGCCCGCACTCGGGGGAGGAGCTGGAGTTCCTCGCCGCGCACGTCGCCGGCGGGACGGTCGAGGACTCGGTGACGTTCGAGCGGGTCGAGAACGCCCCGGCGGTGCTCACCGCCGGCACCGACCCCGAGGAGGAGTCGGGCATCGTCTTCCTCCGTCTGCGCAAGGCGTACCGGAAGCGCGGGCTGCGCCACTTCCAGGTCGGCCCGTTCACCAGCTACGGCGCCGAGAAGACCGGCGCCACCGTGCTGCACGCGGTGCCCGGTGCGGAGGCCGCGGTCGTCGCCGACCCGGGCGCCGACGTCGTCGCCGCGCTGGAGCAGCCGGGCGCGGTGATCCTGGTGGGGGACCGGGCCGCGGAGTCGCCGGGCCTGTACTCGGCGGTGTCCGCGCTCGCCGCCCGCACCGGTGCGGCGATCGGCTGGCTGCCGCGCCGGGCCGGGGACCGCGGTGCTGTCGAGGCGGGCGCGCTGCCCACCCTGCTGCCCGGCGGCCGGCTCGTCACCGATGCCGCCGCCCGCGCCGAGCTCGAGCAGGTCTGGGGCGCCCCCGTCCCGGCCGCCCCGGGCCGCGACGGCGACGCGATCCTCGCCGCCGCCGCGTCCGGCGAGCTGGCCGCACTGGTCGTGGGCGGGGTCGACCCGCAGGACATGGCCGACCCGACCGCGGCGATCACCGCGCTGCGGGAGGTGGGGTTCCTGGTCAGCCTGGAGATCCACACCTCGGCGGTCACCGAGCTCGCCGACGTCGTGCTCCCGGTCGCCCCGGACGCCCAGCGCTCCGGCGCCTACGTCAACTGGGAGGGCCGCCGCCGCGAGTTCGGCGTCGCGCTCGACGCGACCGGCGTGCTCCCGGACTGCCGGGTGCTCGACACCCTCGGCGTCGAGATGGACGCGGACCTGTTCACCCAGACCCCGGCCGCCGCGGCCGGGGAGCTGGAGCGGCTCGGCTCGCGTCGCGCCGGCGGCGTCGCACCGGACCACACGGCGGGCCGGGCCCGGCGTCCCGGCTACGGCCAGGCGGTCCTCGCCACCTCGCGCCAGATGATCGACGACGGCAGCCTCCAGATCGACGAGCCCGCGCTCGCCGGCACGGCACGGCGGCCCTACGTCAAGGTCAACGCGGCCACCGCGGAGCGGCTCGCGCTGGTCGAGGGCGCCGACGCGACGGTCCGCACCGACCGCGGGGCGATCACCCTGCCGGTCGCGCTGACCGACCTGCCCGACGGCGTCGTCTGGCTGCCGACCTGCTCGCCCGGCTCGCACGTCCGCCCCACACTCGGAGTGGGCCACGGTGACCTCGTGACGGTCGGTCCGGCCGGGAACGGAAGCGCGTCGTGAACCTGTCCCAGGTCCCGCCCACCCCGGTGGACCAGCTGACGCACACCCAGGCGCTGCTCGCCGACGACCCGATCTGGCTGATTCTGATCAAGGTCGTCGGGCTGTTCGCGCTCGGTGTCGTGCTGACCCTGTTCATGATCAACTGGGAGCGCAAGGTCGTCGGCCGGATGCAGCACCGTCCGGGCCCGAACCGGACCGGCCCCGGCGGCTGGCTGCAGAGCCTCGCCGACGGTCTGAAGCTGGCGTTCAAGGAAGACATCATGCCGGCGATGGCCGACAAGAAGGTCTACTTCATCGCCCCTGTCATCTCGACGATCCCGGCGTTCGTCGCCTTCTCCGTCATCCCGTTCGGCGGCGAGGTCACGATCTTCGGCGAGCAGACGGCGCTCCAGCTCGTCGACGTCCCGGTCGGCGTGCTCGTCGTGCTGGCCTGCTCCTCGATCGGCGTCTACGGCATCGTGCTCGGCGGCTGGGCTTCGGGCTCGCCGTACTCGCTGCTCGGCGCGCTGCGCTCGGCCGCCCAGGTCATCTCCTACGAGATCGCGCTGGGCCTGGCCGTCGTCGGCGTCGTCCTCTACTCCGGCTCGCTGTCCACCGCGACGATCGTCGGGGCGCAGGCGTCGGGCTGGTACTTCTGGCTCCTGCTGCCGAGCTTCGTGGTCTTCGTGATCGCGATGGTCGGCGAGACCAACCGGGCCCCGTTCGACCTCCCCGAGGCCGAGTCGGAGCTGGTCGGCGGCTTCCACACCGAGTACTCGTCGCTGAAGTTCGCGCTGTTCTTCCTCGCCGAGTACGTGAACATGGTGACCGTCTCGGCGATGGCGGTGACGCTGTTCCTCGGCGGCGGCATGTGGCCGTGGCCGCTGAGCTTCCTCAACGAGTACGGCTGGCTGCAGTTCGTCGCCTTCATCATCAAGGTGCTGCTGTTCCTGTTCGTGTTCATCTGGCTGCGCGGGACGCTGCCGCGGTTCCGCTACGACCAGTTCATGAAGCTGGGCTGGAAGGTCCTGGTCCCGGTCATGCTGGTCTGGATCGTCGCGATCTTCGGCATCCGGGCGTTCGTGAACACCGGCTCGGACAACTACGTGCTGCTGCTGTCG
Organism: Pseudonocardia sp. UM4_GMWB1; assembly: GCF_017312155.1. NCBI lineage: Bacteria > Bacillati > Actinomycetota > Actinomycetes > Pseudonocardiales > Pseudonocardiaceae > Pseudonocardia > Pseudonocardia sp. UM4_GMWB1. The sequence goes on from NZ_QJPN01000001.1 coordinate 1,209,513, forward strand.
CTGATCGGCTTCGCGCTCGCCGTCGTGCTCGCGGTGGCGTTCCTGCTGCCCGACCGGCAGACCGAGGCGCCACCGGTCGAGCCGGCGTCGGACTATCCGGTGCCGCCGCTGGACCTGGTGGTCCCCGACTCACCCCCGAAGCGTCGGAAGGCCGTCACGGCCGGAAAGGACGCGCGCTAGATGTTCGACTTCTTCAAGGGATTCGGCGTCACCTTCTCGACGATGTTCAAGAAGGTCGTCACCGAGGAGTACCCCGAGGACTTCCCGCCCGCCGCGCCGCGCTACCACGGGCGCCACCAGCTCAACCGGCACCCGGACGGGCTGGAGAAGTGCGTCGGCTGCGAGCTGTGCGCCTGGGCCTGCCCGGCCGACGCCATCTACGTCGAGGGCGGGGACAACACCGAGGAGGCGCGGTACTCGCCCGGTGAACGCTACGGCGCGATCTACCAGATCAACTACCTGCGGTGCATCGGCTGCGGCCTGTGCATCGAGGCCTGCCCGACGCGCTCGCTCACGATGACGAACTTCTACGAGCTGGCCGACGACAACCGGCAGGACCTCATCTACACCAAGGAGCAGCTGATGGCCCCGCTGCTGCCGGGCATGGAGCAGCCGCCGCACCCGATGCGCCTGGGCGAGGACGAGCAGGACTACTACGTCTCCGGTCCGACGCTCGCGAAGGTGTCCGCCCAGGACCAGACCAAGGAGCAGGCGCGATGACCACGGCCGCGGTCCTGGCCCAGGCGGCCGGGGAGGTGAGCACCGGCGAGGCGGTCGCGTTCTGGATCCTCGGACCGGTGGCGCTGGCCGGTGCGCTCGGCCTGGTCTTCGCCCGGCACGCGGTGCACGCCGCGCTGCTGCTGGTCCTGACGATGTTCTCGATCGCGGTGCTGTACCTGGTGCAGTCCGCCCCGTTCCTCGGGTTCGTGCAGATCATCGTCTACACCGGTGCCGTGATGATGCTGTTCCTGTTCGTCCTCATGCTGGTCGGACGGGACTCCAAGGACTCGGTGATCGAGGTCCTGCGCGGGCAGCGGGCCGCAGCGCTGGTGTTCGGCGTCGCTCTGGCCGCGCTGCTGGTCGGCGGGCTGGCCCGCGGCCTGACCAGCGTCACCCCCGCGGGGCTGGCGCAGGGCGGGCTCGGGTGGAACGGCAACGTCCCCGGCCTCGGCCGGCTGATCTTCACCGACTACCTGCTGGCGTTCGAGCTGACCGCGGCCCTGCTGATGGTCGCCGCGCTCGGCGCGATGGTGCTGTCCGGCTCGCAGAGCAGCCAGCACACCAAGATCGGCCAGCGCGCGACGGTGCTGAAGCGGCTGCGCGGCGAGCACGCCCGCATCTCCCCGCTGCCCGGCCCCGGCGTCTACGCGACGGCGAACTCGGTCGCGGTCCCGGCGATCCTGCCCGACGGCTCGATCGCCCCGGAGTCGCTGTCGGAGATCATCGAGTCGGTCGCGGTCGACGTGCCGGACACGACGACCCCGGACGCGCACGCGCTGACCGGCCGCCCCGCACCCGACCGGACCGCCGCCTCCGGTGAGGCCGCCGACACCGGGGAGCACCGATGAGGCCCGAGTACTACCTGCTGCTCTCGGCGCTGCTGTTCACCATCGGCGCCGTCGGCGTCCTGGTGCGGCGCAACGCCGTGGTCGTGTTCATGTGCATCGAGCTCATGCTGAACGCGGTGAACCTGACCCTGGTCACGTTCTCGCGCATCAACGGCAACCTCGACGGCCAGGTGATGGCCCTGTTCGTGATGGTCGTCGCGGCCTGTGAGGTCGTCGTCGGGCTCGCGATCATCACGGCGATCTTCCGCACCCGCCAGTCGTCGTCGGTGGACGACGCGAACCTCTTGAAGTACTAGGAGCGCGCTGGTGACCGTCCTTCTCGCACAGGCCGCCCCGCAGGCGACCGGCGCCGCCTCGCTGGCCTGGTTGCTGATCGCGCTCCCCGCGGCCGGTGCACTCGTGCTCTTCCTCGCCGGACGGCGGGCCGACGCCTGGGGCCACTGGCTCGGCGTCGCGACCGTCGTCGGCGCGTTCGTCGTCGGTGTGACGATATTCCTGCAGACCCTCGGTCTGCCCGCCGACGAGCGGCTGCGCGAGCAGTCGCTGTGGTCCTGGATGTCCTCCGGCGCGCTGGAGGTCGACTTCGGGCTCCGGATCGACACGCTGTCGCTGACGTTCGTACTGCTGATCACCGGGGTCGGGGCGCTCATCCACCTCTACTCGGTCGGCTACATGAGCCACGACCCGAACCGGCGGCGGTTCTTCGCGCAGCTGAACCTGTTCGTCGCCGCGATGCTGGTGCTGGTCCTCGGCAACAACTTCGTGATGCTCTACCTCGGCTGGGAGGGCGTCGGTCTGGCGTCGTACCTGCTGATCGGCTTCTACCAGGACCGGCCCTCCGCGGCGACGGCGGCGAAGAAGGCCTTCCTGATGAACCGGGTCGGCGACGTCGGCCTGGCGATCGCGATCTTCCTGCTCTGGCTGGAGCTCGGGACCCTGCAGTACACCGAGGTCTTCGCCCGCATCGGCGAGGTCGGCGGCGGCACGGTCCTCGCGATCACGCTGCTGCTCCTGCTCGGCGCCTGCGGCAAGTCCGGCCAGTTCCCCCTGCAGTCCTGGCTCCCGGACGCGATGGAGGGCCCGACCCCGGTCTCGGCCCTCATCCACGCGGCCACGATGGTCACCGCGGGCGTCTACCTCATCGCCCGGGCGTCGCCGATCTACAACCTGTCCGAGACCGGACGGCTGGTCGTCGCGCTCATCGGTGTCATCACGCTGATGATCGGCGCGATCATCGGCTGCGCCTACGACGACATCAAGAAGGTCCTGGCCTACTCCACGGTCAGCCAGATCGGCTACATGATCCTCGCCGTCGGGCTCGGGCCGGCCGGCTACGCGCTGGGCATCCTGCACCTGCTGACGCACGGCTTCTTCAAGGCCGGGCTCTTCCTCGGCGCCGGTTCGGTCATGCACGCCATGAACGACGACGTCGACATGCGCCGCTTCGGCGGCCTGTGGCGGAAGATGCCGGTCACCTTCGTGACCTTCGGCCTCGGCTACCTCGCGCTGATCGGCTTCCCGTTCCTGTCCGGCTACTTCTCCAAGGACGCGATCATCGAGGCCGCGTTCGCACAGGAGGGCTGGCAGGGCTGGGTGTTCGGCGGGCTCGCGACGCTCGCGGCCGGTCTGACCGCCTTCTACATGACCCGCCTGATGATCATGACGTTCTTCGGTGCGGAGCGCTGGCGCACGGTGCAGTCCACCGACGGCCGCGACTACCACCCGCACGAGTCCCCGGCGACGATGACCGTCCCGATGATCGTGCTGGCCGTCGGCTCCGTCTTCGGCGGCGGCGTGCTCTACGGGATGGTCCCGGAGTGGCTCGCCCCGGTCGTGGGGGAGCGCCTCGAGCTCGAGGGCGGCGCCCTGCCGCACGCGGTGATCCCGTGGCTGGTCGTCGGCGTCTCGCTGCTCGGCGTGCTGGCGGGCTACCTGTTCGTCGGCCGCTCCCCGGTGCCGGTGGAGCGCCCGCAGCGGGTGTCGCCGGTCGTCGCCGCGGCCCGTGCCGACCTCGGCGCGAACGCCTTCAACGAGGCGTTCATCGAGCGGCCCGGCATCGTCCTCACGCGGGCGCTCGCCTGGTTCGACGACCGCGGGATCGACGGGGCCGTCAACGGCACCGCGTCGGCGTTCGGCGGCGGTTCCAGCCGCCTGCGCCGGCTCCAGACCGGCTTCGTCCGGTCCTACGCACTCTCGATGCTCGGCGGGGCGGTCATCGTCGTCGCCGCGATGCTGGCGGTGAGGTTCGTCTCATGACCCCCCTGGACACGGCTCCCATCGTCCCCGGCTCCGGGGGCAACCCCTTCCTGATCGTCCTGCTGCTGGTGCCGGTCGTCGGCGCGCTGGTCATGTACCCGCTGCGCGCCAACACCGGGCTCGCGAAGGCGGTCGCGATGGCGACGGCGCTGCTGGAGCTGGTACTCGTCGTCGTCGCGTGGGCGCTCTACTCCATCCCCGCGGCGCAGGCCGGCGCCCGGTTCCAGCTCGAGTTCTCGATGTCCTGGATCCCCGCGTTCGGTACGCACATCGCGTTCGGCGTCGACGGCATCGCGCTGGCGCTGATCGGGCTCACCGCGTTCCTGGTGCCCGGCCTGATGCTGTTCGCGTGGGCGGAGAAGCTGCCCGAGGGCCGCTCGGCCGCCGGATACTTCGCGCTGCTGCTGGCGACCCAGGCGACGCTGGTCGGTGTCTTCGCCGCCACCGACGTCTTCCTGTTCTACGTGTTCTTCGAGGCCATGCTGGTCCCGATGTACTTCCTGATCGGCCGCTTCGGCGGGCCGCGCCGGCAGTACGCGGCGGTGAAGTTCTTCCTGTACTCGCTGCTCGGCGGCCTCATCATGCTGGCGTCGCTGATCGGGCTGTTCGTGGTCAGCGAGCAGCAGCTGGGCCAGGGCACGTTCACCTGGGCCGACCTGCAGGCGATGGCGTCGAGCGTGCCGGAGTCGACCCAGATCTGGCTGTTCCTCGGCTTCTTCGTCGCGTTCGCGATCAAGGCGCCGCTCGTGCCGTTCCACACCTGGCTGCCCGACGCCGGTGCCGAGGCCCCGATCGTCGGCGCGGTGCTGCTGGTCGGCGTGCTGGACAAGGTCGGTACCTACGGCTTCCTGCGCTACCTGCTGCCGCTGTTCCCGCAGGCGTCGCAGACCCTGGCGCCGCTGGTGCTGGTGCTCGCCGTCGCCGGGATCGTCTACGCCGCGCTGCTCGCGGTCGCCCAGACCGACATGGGCCGGTTCGTCGCCTACACCTCGGTGGCGCACTTCGGCTTCATCGCGCTCGGGGTGTTCGCGTTCTCCTCGCAGGCCTTCGCCGGCGCGACGCTCTACATGGTCAACCACGGTCTCTCGACCGGCATGCTGTTCGTCATGGTCGGCGTGCTGATCAGCCGCGGCGGCTCGCGCCTGATCGCCGACTACGGCGGCGTCGCGAAGCTCGCCCCGGTGATGGCGGGCTGTCTGCTGCTGGCCGGGATGAGCTCGCTGGCGCTGCCCGGCACGAACTCGTTCGTCTCGGAGTTCCTGGTGCTGGTCGGCTCGTTCCCGAACCGGCCGGTGTTCACCGTGATAGCGACGATCGGCATCATCTTCGCCGCGCTCTACGTGCTGTGGTTCTACCAGCGCACGATGCAGGGCCCGGTGCGCGGCACCGCGGTCATGGCGGCACTGGAGCGCGGCGGCGCGGGTGGCCCGGGGTCGATGATCGACCCGGCGGTCGCCGCGCAGCGCAAGGGCTCCGGCTTCCCCGACCTCACGGGTCGCGAGATCGGCGTGCTCGTGCCGCTGATCGTCGCGATCGTGGTGCTCGGCTTCTACCCGGGCCCGGTGCTCGACCTGATCAACCCGTCGGTGACGGCGACGATGACCGAGCTCGGCCTGCCCGACCCGGTCGTCGCTGGAGGGATCGCTCGATGAGCTCGTTGGTTCTCCCCGCCCAGGTGGCTCCGATCGAGATGCCCGCGGTCGACTGGGCGGCCACCGCGCCGCTGTGGATCGTGTTCGCGGGTGCCTGCGTGTCGGTGCTGCTGGAGGCGTTCCTCCCGCGGCACCAGCGCTGGCCCGTCCAGGTCGTGCTGACCGGGCTGACCCTGGTCGCGGCGCTCGTCGCGCTGGCCGGGTACGCGCTCGGGTCCCCGGCGGCGGTGCTGACCTTCGGCACCGCGCTGTCGGTGGACGCGCCGTCGCTGTTCCTGTGGGGCACCCTGATCGTCCTCGCGATCCCCAGCCTGCTGCTGATCGCGGACCGGTCGGTGGAGCCGGGCGGGGTGTTCGTGGCCTCGGCCGCCGAGCGGGCCGCGGTCCGCTCCGGCGGCGGCCCTGCCACCCCGGCCGGCGGCGAGCACGTCGACCGCTCCTACGGGGCACCCGACGAGACACCGACGATGCAGACCGAGCCGTTCCCGTTCGTGCTGTTCGCGCTCGGCGGCATGATGGCGTTCGTCGCGGCGAACGACCTGCTCACGATGTTCATCGCCCTCGAGGTCCTGTCGCTGCCGCTGTACCTGATGTGCGGGCTGGCGCGGCGCCGCCGGCTGCTGTCGCAGGAGTCCGCGGTCAAGTACTTCCTGCTCGGCGCATTCGGCTCGGCGTTCTTCCTCTACGGCATCGCGCTGCTCTACGGCTACGCGGGCTCGGTGCGGCTCTCGGCGATCTCCCAGGCCGCCGCGGGCACCCTGGCGTCGGACACGCTGCTGTTCGCGGGCCTGGCGCTGCTGCTGGTGGGGCTGCTGTTCAAGGGCTCGGTCGCCCCGTTCCACACCTGGACCCCGGACGTCTACCAGGGCGCCCCGACGCCGGTCACGGCGTTCATGGCGGCCTGCACGAAGGTCGCCGCGTTCGGCGCGATCGCCCGGGTGCTCTACGTCGGCTTCGGCAGCACCGTCTGGGAGTGGCGCGGCGTGCTGTGGGTGGTCGCGGTCGTCTCGATGGTTGTCGGCGCGGTGCTGGGGCTCACCCAGACCGACGTGAAGCGCATGATCGCCTACTCCTCGATCGCGCACGCCGGGTTCATCCTGCTCGGCGCCATGGCGCTGACGCCGCAGGGCACGTCCGGGCTGATGTTCTACCTGCTGGCCTACGGCTTCACGACGGTCGCGGTCTTCGGGATCATCTCGCTGGTCCGCACCGGTGACGGCGAGGCCTCGGACCTGGCGGCCTGGGCGGGCCTGGCGAAGCGGTCGCCGCTCGTCGCCGGGATCATGACGTTCCTGCTGCTCGCGCTCGCCGGCATCCCGCTGACCAGCGGGTTCACCGCCAAGTTCGCGGTGTTCTCGGCGGCGTCGGCGGACGGCATGGTGCCGCTGGTGGTGATCGCGCTGGTCGCGTCCGCGGTGGCCGCGTTCTTCTACCTGCGCATCGTGGTGCTCATGTACTTCCGGGAGCCCGCCGAGGACGGTCCGGCCGTCGTCGTGCCCGGGGCGTTCACCACCGTGGCCATCACCCTGGGCACGCTGGCGACCCTCGTTCTCGGGATTCTTCCCACACCCGTCCTCGAATGGGCCGCCAGCGGCGCGTTCTCGGGCTGACGTTCGTAGGCTGTGGGGGTGGAGACACAGAGTGTGGCCGGGATCCGGATGGCCGATCCGGTCCTGGCCGAGGCCACCGCTGACGGGCTCAAGCGGGTCGAGGACCTGCTGCACCGCGAGGTGCACAGCGACTACGAGTTCGTCACCGAGACCTCGTTGCACCTGATCGACGCGGGGGGCAAGCGGTTCCGTCCGCTGTTCACGCTGCTCGCGGCGCAGGTGGGACCGCATCCCGAACGCGACGAGGTGATCACGGCGGCCGCCGTGGTGGAGCTGATCCACCTGGCGACGCTGTACCACGACGACGTGATGGACGAGGCGTCCATGCGGCGGGGCGCGGAGTCCGCGAACTCGCGCTGGGACAACTCGATCGCGATCCTGACCGGGGACTTCCTGTTCGCGCACGCGTCGCGGCTGGTCGCCGACCTGGGGCCGGACGCGGTGCGGATCATCGCCGAGACGTTCGCGCTGCTCGTGACCGGTCAGATGCGCGAGACCCGCGGCCCCAAGGCGTCCGACGACCCGGTGCAGCACTACCTGCGGGTGGTCGCGGAGAAGACCGGGTCGCTCATCGCGACCTCGGGCCGCTACGGCGGCATGTTCTCCGGCGCACCCGCCGAGCACGTCGAGGCGCTGCGGACCTTCGGCGAGGTCATCGGGGCGGCGTTCCAGATCTCCGACGACATCATCGACATCGCGTCGCCGTCGGACGACTCGGGCAAGACGCCCGGCACCGACCTGCGCGAGGGCGTGCACACCCTGCCGATGCTCTACGCCCTGCGCGACGGCGACGACTCCGCCGACGCGCGCAGGCTGCGTCAGCTGCTGGCCGCTCCGATCAGCGGCGACGACGAGGTGGCCGAGGCGCTGGAGCTGCTCCGCTCCGGTGACGCGCTGGTCAAGGCCCGCGAGACCGTCGCCGGGTACGCCGACCGGGCGCGCGCCGAGCTGGCGGTGCTGCCGCCGTGCCCGGCGATCGAGGCGCTGCGGACGCTGACCGACTACACGGTGGAGCGGGTGGGCTGAGGTGCCGGTGGGCGTCGCCGTCGCAGCAGGTCGACGGTGAAGACCACCAGCGCCAGCCAGACGAGGGCGAACCCGGCCCAGCGGGCCGGGGCCATCGGCTGGCCGACCACCAGCACACCCCACAGGAACTGCAGTGTGGGGTTGATGTAGAGCAGCACCCCGAGGGTCGTCAGCGGCAGCCGTCGCGCCGCGGAGCCGTAGAGCAGCAGCGGCAGCGCCGTCGCCGGGCCCGCGGACAGCATGAGCAGCAGGTGCCACGGGCCGTGCCCGGTGAACGTGCCGCCGCCGGAGAGCGCCACGACGACCAGGAACACCGCGGCCGGCACGACGAGTACGAGGCCCTCCGCGGTCAGCCCGGCTGCGGCGGGCAGCGGCGCGGTCGCCTTGAACAGTCCGTAGATCCCGAACGAGCAGGCCAGCGCCATCGACAGCCACGGCACCGTCCCGTTCCCGACGGCGATGACGACGACGGCCGTCGCCGCCAGCCCCAGCGCCACCCACTGCGCGGGCCGCAGCCGCTCCCGCAGGACGAGGACGCCGAACAGCACCCCGACCAGCGGGGTCATGTAGTAGCCGAGCGCGGACTCGACGATCAGCCCCACCGACACGCCCCAGATGAACAGGCCCCAGTTCACCGCGATGAACACCGCGGCGGCGGCGGTCGCGAGCCATCCCCGGACACCGAGCCCGCGCACGTCGCCCCAGCCGCGGAGCACGGTCAGCACCAGCGACATCAGCACCGCGGTCCACAGCACGCGGTGGGCGAGCACCTCCAGCGGCGCCGCGGGGTCCAGCAGCGGCCAGAACGCCGGGAACAGGCCCCACAGGACGTACGCGCCGACGCCCGCGGTGAGCCCGGCGGGGTTCCGCTCACTCCGTTCGGGTGTGGTTCGTTCGGGGGAACGAGCGGTGGTCATGGTCGCTTCGGGTGGTCGGTCACGGGCACGATGATCCGGTACGGGTGGGCTCCCGCGCGAGACGACGGCGGGGCGGGCACGATCCGTGATACCAAGCACGGCGACAGCGGTCCGGGACGGTCCCGGGCGGACGGAGGTCCGGCATGGGCTGGATGTGGGTACTGCTGGCGGTGCTCGTGGTCCTGGTGGCGGCGGGGGTACTGGTGTCCCGTCGCCGCGGAGGGACCGTCGAGGGCGGTCCGGAGGCCACGGGGACGCCCGACACGGCGGAGGTGCCCGACGGGCCGGGCCCGGGGCGCGACCCCGGGACCGTGGGGCTGTTCGACACCGCGGGGGCGGTCGACCCGTCCGCCGCGGCGGCCGGGGCGCACACGCCCTCGCCGGACGTCGCACCGTCGCCCTCCTCGGCGGACGTCGCGACCGGAGTCACGGCGACGGCCCCGGACCTGTCCGGTCCGGAGGCGTCGAGTCGCGGTGCCGACGGGGACGGAGCCGACGGGGACGGTGTCACCGCGGGCGGGACCGGCCCGGGCGACGACGACAGAACCACGACCGACGGTGTCGCTGCCCTGTCCCAGGACGGTGCGGACCACGACGGCGCAGCCGCGGACGGTGAGTCCCACGACGGCGCAGCCGCGGACGGTGCGGTCCACGACGGTCCGGCGGATGACGGTGCTGCCGGCTCCGTCCCGGTCCCGTTGGAGCCGAGCAGTGCCGCCACGACCACGGACGCCGCCACGACCACGGACGTCGCCACGACCACGGACGTCGCCACGACCACGGACGTCGCCACGACCACGGACGTCGCCACGACCACGGACGTCGCCACGACCGCGGACGCGGCCACGGCCCCCGCGGTCCCCCTCCCGCGCCCCGAGAGCGACCCTGCGCCGCCGGACGGGCCGGCCGAGGACGACGAGCCGGCCGGCCGCCACGCCCTGCGCGACGACGTCGAACCGGCCCCGCTGCCCGAGCCGGGCCCCGCGCCGGTCGACGACGGCCCGCCCGCACCGCTGTCGATCCCGTCGCGGCCGCGACAGGACGCCGGTGGCTCAGCGCTGGCGGCGCTCGATTCCATGATCATCGGCCCGTCCGCGGCGTCCGCGCCGCTGCCCCCGGGGGTGCGTCCGGGGCCGTACCCGGACTCGGTGCTCGCCCCCACCGACGGTGCCGACCCGCCCGAGACGCACCGGGTGAAGGTGCACAGCGGTTCGCGGAGGTTCCACCCGCCCGAGTCGCCGTACTACGTCCGCACCCGCGCGGACCTGTACTTCACCGCGGAGGGCGCGGCGCGGGCGGCCGGGTTCATCGCCTGGCACGAACGCCCCGGGGCCCGCTGAGCCCCAGCGCCTCCGGACACACGACGGCCCCGGTACTCCTCGGAGTATCGGGGCCGCGGTGTGGCGCGGGCCGGGACCTAGACGATGGTCCAGGTGTCGCGGCCGTTGAGCAGGGCCTGCAGGTCCGCGTCGGGCTTGGCGTCGCGGGCCGCCTGCACCTGGGCGCGGGCGGCGTCGTCGTAGGTGGTGCGGTCGGTGTTGCGGAAGACCCCGGTGACGGTGTGGGTGAGGTCCTGGTCCGAGAGCCGGGACAGGGCGAAGGCCAGCTCGTGGTCGGCGGCGTCGTGCACGACGATCTGTGCGGCGTCGACCGAGGCGGTCTCGACGACCTTGAGCTTGAACCCGTCCTGCACCACGGCGTGTGAGCCCTCGGCGCCGAAGACGATCGGCTCACCGTGGACGACGGGGATGAGCCGGTTGTCGGTGTCGCCCTTGCGGAGCACGTCGAAGCTGCCGTCGTTGAAGATGGGGCAGTCCTGGAAGATCTCGACCAGGGCGGAGCCGCGGTGCTCGGCGGCGGCCTGGAGCACGGCGGTGAGGCTCTTGCGGTCGGAGTCCAGGGCCCGTCCGACGAAGCTCGCCTCGGCCCCGAGGGCCAGCGAGATCGGGTTGAACGGGTGGTCCAGTGATCCCATCGGGGTGGACTTGGTGACCTTCCCGACCTCGGAGGTCGGGGAGTACTGGCCCTTGGTCAGCCCGTAGATCCGGTTGTTGAACAGCAGGATCTTGATGTTGACGTTGCGGCGCAGCGCGTGGATCAGGTGGTTGCCACCGATGGAGAGCGCGTCGCCGTCGCCGGTCACGACCCAGACGCTGAGGTCCTCGCGGCTGGTCGCGAGACCGGTCGCGATGGTCGGGGCGCGGCCGTGGATGGAGTGCATCCCGTAGGTGTTGAGGTAGTACGGGAATCGCGAGCTGCAGCCGATGCCGGACACGAACACGGTGTTCTCGCGCTTGATGCCCAGGGTGGGGAGGAACTGGCGGACGGCGGCGAGGACGGCGTAGTCGCCGCAGCCGGGGCACCAGCGGACCTCCTGGTCGGAGGTGTAGTCCTTCGCGGTCTGCTTCGCGTCCGTGGTCGGGACGCCGTCGAGGCCGCCGATGGACGGCAGGCCCAGGTCGGTGGCGGTCATGCCTGCGCTCCAGTGGTCTCGTTGGCGATGTCGGACGCCGACTCCGGGTGCTTGCCGGTGAGGTAGTCCAGGAACACGTCCTGGAGCTCCTCGGCGCCGAACGGGAGCCCGGCGACCTTGGTGTAGCTCTTGACGTCGACCAGGTGCTCGGCGCGCAGCAGCATGGCGAGCTGACCGAGGTTCATCTCGGGGCAGAGCACCGTGCGGTAGCCGCCCAGGATCTCGCCGAGGTTGGCCGGCATCGGGTTGAGGTTGCGCAGGTGCACCGTGGCGACCGAGTGGCCCAGCTTGCGCACGCGCCGCGCCGCCGCGTTGATCGGGCCGTAGGTCGAGCCCCAGCCGATGACGAGGAAGTCCGCGTCGCCGTCGGGGTCGTCGACCACGAGGTCGGGGACGTCGATGCCGTCGATCTTGGCCTGGCGCAGGCGGACCATGCGGTCGTGGTTGTCGGGGTCGTAGGAGATCGAGCCGCGTCCGTCGGCCTTCTCCAGCCCACCGACCCGGTGCTCCAGCCCGGCGGTGCCCGGGACCGCCCACGGCCGGGCGAGGGTCTCGGGGTCACGCAGATACGGCCAGAACTCGCCGGACCCGTCGGGGGCGTTGGGTTCGGTCGCGAACCCCGGGTCCACCGTCGGCAACGACTCGACGTCGGGGATCTTCCACGGCTCGGAGCCGTTGGCCAGCGCCCCGTCGGAGAGCAGCATGACCGGGGTGCGGTACTTGACCGCGATCGCGGCGGCCTCGACCGCGGCGATGAAGCAGTCCCCCGGCGTGCAGGGGGCGATCACCGGCAGCGGCGCCTCCCCGTTGCGCCCGTGCAGGGCCTGGAGCAGGTCGGCCTGCTCGGTCTTGGTCGGCAACCCCGTCGAGGGCCCACCACGCTGCACGTCGATGACCAGCAGCGGCAGTTCCAGGGCGACGGCCAGGCCGACGGTCTCGGCCTTGAGCGCGATCCCCGGCCCCGACGTGGTGGTCACGCCGAGTGCCCCGCCGAAGGCTGCGCCGAGGGCGGCGCCGACACCGGAGATCTCGTCCTCGGCCTGGAACGTGGTCACGCCGAAGGCCTTGTGCTTGGACAGCTCGTGGAGGATGTCCGAGGCCGGGGTGATCGGGTAGGTCCCCAGGAACACCGGCAGGCTCGTCGTCCGCCCCGCGGCGATGAGCCCGTAGGCCAGTGCGACGTTCCCGGTGATCTGCCGGTAGGTCCCCGGCGCCAGGCGGGCCGGCGCGACCTCGTAGGTCACCGCGAACGCCTCGGTCGTCTCCCCGTAGGCGTGCCCCGCACGGAACGCCAGGATGTTGGCCTCGGCGATGTCGGGCTTCTTCGCGAACTTCTCCCGCAGGAACCGCTCGGTCGACTCGCTGGGGCGGTGGTACATCCAGGACAGCAGACCCAGGGCGAACATGTTCTTCGCCCGCTCGGCGTCCTTCTTCGACAGCCCGGTCTCCTCCAGGGCGCCGCGGGTCAGGGTCGCCATCGCGACCCCGTGTACCGCGTAGGGCTCGAGCGAGCCGTCCTCCAGCGGGTTCGCCGCGTAACCGACCTTGGTCAGGTTCCGCTTCGTGAACTCGTCGGTGTTGACGATCAGCACCCCGCCCTGGGGAAGGTCGCCGATATTGGCCTTCAGTGCCGCCGGGTTCATCGCGACCAGCACGTCGGGGCGGTCACCGGGGGTGAGGATGTCGTAGTTCGCGAAGTGCAGCTGGAACGACGAGACGCCCGGCAGGGTCCCGGCAGGTGCCCGGATCTCCGCGGGGAAGTTCGGCAGTGTCGACAGGTCGTTGCCGAAGTTCGCGGTCTCGGAGGTGAAGCGGTCCCCGGTCAGCTGCATGCCGTCACCGGAGTCGCCGGCGAACCGGATGACCACCCGGTCGCGCTGGACGACCTCGGAGTCGCGTGCCTCGACGGGGGTGTCGCTGGTCGTCATGGGCTGATGGTCCCCAGTTCGGCGTCGAAATGTGCCTCGATACGTCGAGGTTAACTCCCGGTTCGGGCCCCTGTCCGGAGACCCGGAGCCACGTCACATAACCTGGGTTACGTTCGTGGTGACGGTCACTTCCTGCTGATCTTCTTCTGCAGTGCGGCGACACGTTCCGCGAACGCCTCGGAGTGCACCGTCTCGGCCTGCGCGCGGACCTCGACGTCGGTGGCGTCGGCGTGCGCGGCGAGCCGCGAGGTGATCCGCATCGTCGCCTTGGTGGTGACGATCAGGTCCCGCGGTGCGGCGGCCGCCCGGCCCGCGAGCTCGCGGGCGCCGGCCATCAGGTCCTCGTCGCTGTCGTAGGCACGCCAGGCCAGGCCGATGCGCTCGGCCTCGCGGGCGTCGAGGACGTCGCCGAACAGGGTCATCGCCGCGGTGCCCTGGGCGCCGAGAGCGCGCTGGGCCATCCACGTGTAGCCGCCGCCGGGGTGCAGGCCCAGCTGCATGAAGCGGACGTCGAACCTCGCGCTCGGGCCGGCCAGCCGGACGTCGCAGGCCAGGGCCAGGTTGATCCCGGCGCCGACGGCGGCGCCGTTGACCGCGGCCAGGGTCGGCAGCGGGGACGAGGCGATGGCGAGGAATCCGGAGTAGACGCGCTTGAGCGTCGCCGGGTCGGCCTCCTGCAGCTCGGCGAGGTCACCGCCCGCGCAGAAGGCGGGTGCCTGCCCGGTGACGACGATCGCGCCGACCGAGTCGTCGGCGTTCGCGGCCTCGACGGCGGCGACGAGCTTCTGCGAGAGGTCCAGGTTCAGCGCGTTGCGTCGTGCCGGGTTGGACACGGTGAGCACCGCGACACCGTCGGTGACCTCGGTGCGGACCTCTGTCGTGACATCGCCGTCGTTCATGGGCCCGACTCTTCCACGCCGGGTTAGCCTTCCGCACGTGACGGGTGCACAGGTGACCGGGCGGGCCGAGCTGCCCCGCCACCACGCCGGCTGCTTCGCCTGCGGTGACGGTCCCGGCGGGCTGCGGATGCGCTTCGCCGATCCCGGCCCCGACTCCGACGGGCGGGCCCGGGTGACGGGGGCGGTCGTCGTCGCCGACACGCACGAGGGCGCGCCCGGGCTGGCGCACGGCGGCGTACTGGCCACGGCGATGGACGAGCTGTTCGGCGCGCTCCAGCACCACCTCGACGGCCACTTCGTGACCGCGGAGCTGACCACCCGCTACCGGGCGCCGGTGCCGCTCGGCACGACGCTGCACCTCGACGCGGTGATCGAGTCGGTCGACGGGCGCAAGCTGTGGGTCCGCGGCACGGGCAGGCTCGACGCCCCGGACGGCACCGTCGCGGTGTCGGCGACGGCGCTCTTCCTCGGCGTCACGCTCGACCACTTCCGCCGCTACGCCCCCGAGGGCACCCGCTTCCGGGAGCGGCACGCGCGCTGAGCCGCGGTCGGGGCGGGTCACACCCGGGAACGCACTGCCCGGTTCGTCCGTTGACCCGGATGACCCCCGAAGGACCGCACGGAAAGGCGACCCCGGCGTGCACAGCCACATGAACGGTCTGAAGACGGCCGTCCTCCTCGGCGCGATGAGCGCCCTGATCCTCGCGATCGGCGGGGTCCTGGGCGGGCGCGGCGGACTGGTCATCGCGCTCGTCATCGCGTTCGCGGTGAACGGGTGGGCCTACTTCAACTCGGCGAAGACGGCGCTGCGGTCCATGCACGCCCAGCCGATCACCGAGGCCGAGTACCCGCAGCTGTTCCGGATCGTCCGCGAGCTGAGCCAGCGGGCCCGCCAGCCCATGCCGTCGCTGCACATCAGCCCGACCGACGCGCCGAACGCGTTCGCCACGGGCCGCAACCCGCGGCACGCCGCGGTCTGCGTGACCACCGGTCTGCTGCACCTGCTCGACGAGCGCGAGCTGCGCGCCGTCATCGGCCACGAGCTCAGCCACGTCTACAACCGCGACATCCTGATCTCCTCGATCGCCGGTGCGCTCGCCTCGGCGGTGTCGTTCCTCGCGAACTTCGCGATGTTCGCCTCGATCTTCGGCGGCGGCGACGAGGACCGCCCGAACCCGATCGCGATCATCCTGGTCGCGATGCTGGGGCCGATCGCGGCCGGCGTCGTGCAGATGGCCGTCAGCCGGTCCCGGGAGTACCAGGCCGATGCGTCGGGTGCCGAGCTCACCGGGGACCCGCTGGGCCTGGCCTCGGCGCTGCACAAGCTCAAGTACGGCACCGCGGCCGCTCCGCTGCCCCCGGACCCGCGGCTCACCGCGCAGTCGCACCTGATGATCGCCAACCCGTTCCGGCCCGGGGAGAAGATGGCGAGGTGGTTCTCCACCCATCCGCCGATCGAGGACCGGATCGCGCGGCTCCAGCAGATGGCCCGCCGCTGACCGGACCGTTCCGGGGGTGGTTGCGTGTCCCCGGGTCGCTGTTCCGTAACGGTTCGGGGTACCGCGAGCGATGGAACTCTCAGAGCAGAGCTCCCCCTGCGGAAGAGGACCCATGAGCGAGACCCCGTCCCAGAAGCCCCGCCACGCACTCACCGACACCGGTGGGACGCCGTCGGTGCCGCTCCAGGACGGCCCGGTCGAGGTGCCGTCACCGGCGCGTCCGGGGGACGACGTGGTCACCTGGGCCGGCCCGGGGGAGCAGGTCGCGCTGCCGACGGCCCGGTCGTCCTCGGACGCCGACGCACCGGTCGCGCCGACCGCCGATGCGGACGTCCCGGCCCCCTCCGCCCCGGACGCCGACACGGACACACCGGTCGCGCCCACCCCGGACGCGGAGCCGCAGCCCCGTGCCCCTCGGGCGGCCGCGCCGGACACGATGCCCGACGGCGGGTCCTCCGACGACGCGCCCACCACCGCGCTGCCCGTCGTCCCGCGTCCCCGCGACGCGGCCGGTCCCGGTCGGCAGCGGCCGGTCGGCGGCCCGTCCCGGCAGGCCCCGGGCGCCTACGTCCCCGGGCAGTACGCCGCGGCGGCCCCGCGACACCCGTCCCGACCGATGGCGCCCCGGCACCCCGCGGAGGGCCGGCCCCCGGCGATGCAGCGCCGGCCCGCGCGATTCCCGTCGGGACCCGCAGCACAGGCCCCGGCCGTCCAGCGGCTCCCCGAGCCGTTCCGCGCGGCCCCGCTGCCCGAGGGCGGCGGTACCCGGACCTCCGGTGGCTTCCGGCTGCCCGACTTCCCGGCCCGCACCCGACCGGTACTGCCCGCCGTCCTGGGCGCGGCGGCCGCGGTCGTCCTGGCCCTCGGTGTCGTCGCCGGGGTCACCGGCACGTCGGACGCGTCGCCGGCGCCCGCGCCCGCCCCCGTGTCCACTCCCTGACCGATCTGCTTGTATCCCCGCCGTGGGGATCTCCTGGGACGACTACCGCAGCCACGACGCCGTCGGGCTGGCCGCACTCGTCGCCGCGGGTGAGGTGAGCGCGGCCGACCTGCTGGAGGCCGCCGTCGCCCGCGCCGACGCCGTCGAGCCGGGCCTCAACGCCATCCGACTGCGCCTCGACGACGCCGCCCGCTCCCGCGCACGCGGCCCGCTGACCGGGCCGTTCGCGGGCGTCCCGTTCCTGGTGAAGGACCTCGCCCAGCACCTCGCCGGGGTCCCGACGGCGTCCGGCTCCCGTCCGCTCGCCGACCATCCGCGCCCCGAGACGTCGACGGTGGTCCGGCGCTGGACCGAGGCCGGTCTCGTCGTGTTCGGACGGACCGCCACCCCCGAGTTCGGTGCCCGCGCCGTCACCGAGCCCGCGCTCGGCGGCCCGACCCGCAACCCGTGGGACCCCGGCCGCACTCCCGGCGGCAGCTCCGGCGGGTCCGCCGCGGCCGTCGCCGCCGGGATCGTCCCCGCGGCCGGCGCGAGCGACGGCGGCGGCTCCATCCGCATCCCGGCCGCCGCCTGCGGGCTGTTCGGGCTCAAGCCGGGCCGCGGCGTGACGCCGTCCGGGCCGGACGTCGCCGAGGGTTTCCACGGCGCGGCGGTGCAGGGCGTGCTGTCGCGGACCGTGCGGGACTCGGCGGCCCTGCTCGACGTGTCGGCCGGGCCGGAGCCGGAGGGCCCCTACATCGTGCGTCCGCCGGAGCGCCCCTACGCCGACGCCGTCCGGGACGACCCGGCGCCGCTGCGGATCGGGCTGGCCACCGCCTCGCCGCTGGGCACCGACGTCGACCCCGAGGCGGTCGCCGCGGCCACCGACGCCGCCGAGCTGCTGACCTCCCTCGGGCACGTCGTGGAGGAGTCCGCCCCCGCCCTCGACGGCCGGGCGCTGGCCACCGACTTCCTCACCACCTGGTTCTCCACGATCTCGGCCCAGGTGGCGGCGGCGCGGGCGCTGACCGGCTGCGGCGACGACGCCTTCGAGATCGAGACCCGGGTCATGGCCGCGATCGGCCGCGCCACCCCCGCGCCGGACTACCTCGCCGCGCTCGCCCGCCGCCAGGACCACACCCGCGCGCTGGCCGCATTCCACGAGCGCTACGACCTGCTCCTCACCCCGACCCTGGCCCGGCCGCCGTGGCCGATCGGGGAGCTGGCGCTGCCCGCCCCGGCCCGGATCGGCGCGCAGGCGCTGCTGCGGGCCGGCGCGTCCGGCCTGTTCGGACGGCTCGGCCTGGTCGAGAGCCTGGTCGACGCCAACTTCGCCCCGGTGCCCTACACCCAGCTGGCGAACCTGACCGGGCGGCCCGCGTCGTCGGTGCCGCTGTACCGGACGGCGTCCGGGCTGCCGCTGGGCGTGCAGTTCGTCGGGCGGCCGGGGTCCGAGCCGCTGCTGCTCGCCCTGGCGGCGCAGCTGGAGCGGGCGCGGCCGTGGGCGCACCTGCGGCCCGCGGTCCGGGGCCGGTGAGCCGGTCCGGCTACCGGTAGTTCGTGAACTGCAGCGCGATGCCGAAGTCCTTGGACTTGAGCAGCGCGATGACGGCCTGCAGGTCGTCCTTCTTCTTGCCCGAGACGCGCAGCTGGTCGCCCTGGATCTGGGCCTGGACGCCCTTGAGCTTCTCGTCGCGGATGGCCTTGCTGATCTCCTTGGCCTTGTCCTGCGCGATGCCCTGCAGGATCTTGCCGCCGGCCTTGTAGGCCTTGCCCGACAGCTGGGGCTCGTCCACCTCGAGGGCCTTCAGGCTGATCGAGCGCTTGATCAGCTTCTCCTTGAACACCTCGATCCCGGCGAGCAGCCGCTCCTCGGTGTCGGACTCGAAGGTCACGGCCTCCTCGCCGGCCCATGCGACTGTCGTGTTGGTGCCGCGGAAGTCGAAGCGCTGCGACAGCTCCTTGGCGGCCTGGTTCAGGGCGTTGTCCACCTCCTGCCGCTCCACCTTGCTCACGACGTCGAACGACGGGTCGGCCATCGGTCACTCCCTCGGGTCGGTCGGGGCCCCCTCGTCGGGGGCCGTCGGTCGTGTCGTATCCTCGTTCACGCACTCAGCAAGAGCGACGTGCACCCCGGCTGGTTGCCCGAGCGGCCAAAGGGAGCGGACTGTAAATCCGTCGGCGTAGCCTTCCCAGGTTCGAATCCTGGACCAGCCACAGCAGGTGAAAGAGACCCCCGACCAGCGGAAACGCCGGAACCGGGGGTCTTTTTCGTTGTCCCGGTGTGTCCGGCCCAGGACGGGACCTGCGGGGCGGGGACACGGCCGTCGAACCAGGTGGGCACCGCGGCGTGCGGGCCACCCCGGGCACCGCGGAACAGCCGGCCTTCGGTGGTGGTGTCGTGCTCGTCGCGGCGGCGCGGGGCCGGCCACGCCTGCCCCGTCGCTCGCCCACTACACCCCCGGCCCGTTCGCCGCGCCGTGTCCGGCCACCCGGCCCCTCAGCGCGGAGTGGGGGCTCTCTCCCATGGAGGAGCAACGGCATCTGATGCGACCGCTGGGGCCGGGGCGTCGAAGTGGATCGCGAGTGCGACGGCGTCGTCGTGGGCGGGGTCGGAGAGCGTCGCCATCACGGCATCGACGATGTCATCGGGTGTCCCAGGAGATACCTGCTCGATGGTGGCGAGCAGTGCGTCGGTGGCGGTGTCGACATCGAGGCCGGGGCCGTCGACCAGGCCGTCGGTGTGCAGCAGCAGTGTGGAGCCGGGCTCGACGACACGTTCGTGGTCCGCGCGCTCCTGGCCGATGGTGAAGTCGAACCCGAACAGGGCGTCGTGGTCGGTGAGCAGTTCGGTGCTGCCGTCGGGGTGGATCAGGATCGGCGGCGGGTGGCCGGCGTTGGTCCAGCGCAGGAGCCACCGGCCGTCGGCGGTGCGGTGGGTGTAGGCGAGCACGGCGGTGCCTGCGGCGCCGAGGCGGAGTTCGTGGTTCGCGGTCTCGAAGGCCGAGAGCACGGTCGAGGGCGGTCGGCCGGAGTGGTCCCACGCTGCTTGGCGCAGCATGGACCGGGTCTGTCCCATCAGCGTGACGGCGGGGAGGTCGTGGCCGACGATGTCGCCCACCGAGATCCCGACCATCGGGACGTCCGGGCGCCCGGGGTGGGTCATCACCGTGGCGTCGTACCAGTCCCCGCCGACGTTGAGTCGGGCGTCGGCCGGGATGTAGCGGGCGGCCATGGTGAGTCCGTCGATGTCGGGGAGCACCGTCAGCATGGCGTTCTGCATCTCGTGGGCCACGGAGGTGCGGTGGTGCAGGTCCCGGGCACGTTCGAGTGCCTGCCCGGCGTAACCGGCGATGGTGGCGATCGTGAGCAGGTCCGCGGTCTCCACCGCATCGGGCCGGTCCCAGCCGAGCAGGATCGCACCGGCGGGAGCACCGCGGCCCGGGACCGGGGCAGCGACGACGGTGTGCACGCCACGGCGTCGCATCGCCTCGGCCGCCTCGGCCGGGTGTGCTGCGGCGAGGTCGTCCTGGTTCCCGTAGTGCACGACGCGCTGTTCCCGGATCGCGATCGCCGCTGGGGTGCGCACGCGGAGCGTCGTGGTCAGTCGCTGGTCCACAGTCGGATCGATGTCGACGGCACCATCGAGATCCCCGGCTTCTGCCGGTGAACGGGCATCGGCAGGCAGGCTGTGCAGACGACCTGTCCTGTCGCGCAGGACGGTCTCGACGTAGGAGGGGGCCAGCTCGCCCCCGAGCAGTTCGTCGATGCGCGCTCGGACGCCGGGCACGGTGCTCGTGTCGGTGAAGGACTGCGAGGCTCGCAACAGCATCTGGCCACGCAGGTGCGCGCGCCGTTGGACGGAATCGGCCTCGGCGCGGAGGATGGTCTCGGTGCTGGTGTCGTACCGGGCCAGGCGGAGGCGCAGCTCGGTCGAGCACGATCGGGCGATCTCGCCGAGGGCGATGGTCTCCTCCGCCGTCCACCGGCGGGGCTCGTTGTCGATGGCGCAGAGCGATCCGAGGACACGGCCGTGCTCGTCGGTCAGCGGCATCCCGGCGTAGGCGATGACGCCGAGGTCCGGGATCGCCAGGTTGTCCCTGAACCGAGGGTCCATCCGGGCGTCAGCGATGACCAGGGACTGCCCTGAGGTGACCACGTACTGGCAGAACGAGTGCGTCAACGGGGTCGACCGGGCGATGGCGGCAGGCCCGGTCAACCCCGCCATCCCGGGGAACACCTGCCGGTCGGGTTGCACCAGAGTCACCAGAGCGATCGGGGTCGCCAGCGCGCGACGGACCCAGGCGGCGAAGCGTTCCATCTCCGGATCCGACTCCGACCCGAGCCCCGAGCGCCGTAGAGCCGTCAGCCGCTCCGGGCTGTAGAGGGCAGCGCACTCGGGAGCCGGCTCCATCGTGCCGCTCGTGATGTCCTCGGGCATCCTGCTCCTGGGCGTCCGGCTCACACCAGTCGTCGGGTGGTCTGCGAATGATGACGCAGGGTCGTGGGTACTGCTTACCGATGGTCGGATCGGACGTCCAGTTCGTGACACTCGACCGAGGGGGCAGGATGACCCGGTCGTTGTCCCACCCGTACCTCGATCACTCGTGCCTGCCGTTGTTGCGCCGGTGGATCCGTGAGCACCTCCCTGCGGTCGACGACCTGGTGTTCCGCGCCGAGGTGGTCTGCACGGAGCTGGTGGCCAACGCGGTCGATCACGTCGGTGGTGGCGGCGACGTCCGGATCCGCCCCACGCCGGGTGGATGGCTGATCGAGGTCGACGACACCGACCCCGAGGGTGTGCTCACCCCAGGACGATCCCGCCTCGGCAGCAATCGCGGTAGGGGGCTGACGCTCATCAGCGCCTTCGCCTCGTGGGGCGTGCGACGGACCCGCGACGGCAAGACAGTGTGGGCTGTCATCGACATCGCGGAGTGACCCCTCGGCCGGGAAGGTCCGCGCCGCGGCGCCGGCCGCACGGGCTCGCGCGCACCGCTCTCACAGCGTGCGCCGGTGCCACCGGTGACGAGATCCGCCGAACGGTGCTAGCCAAGGTCGGGCACGGCGGTCACGCTCGTCCGACTGCCCTGGAACCCGGAGACGACCCGTTCGCGACTGTGCGAGTGCGCCGTTCCGCAGGAGTGGCGGTGGCATGCCGGCTTCGAGAGCCGCGCGAGCGCGCGATTCTCGATCGGCGTGGCTGTTCCACCGTTCGGCATGTATGCGGGTGGCGCTACGACTCGACGGTCGGCGCGCTCCTCCCGGTCCGGCGACGTCCACCGGCCCGTCGTGGAAGCGCTGGATGCTACCGAAATCCTCGGACACAGGGTCGGACCGGAGTGGTCGTCCACTCCGTTCACCGACTCACGCAGACCCGGATCGGACACGTGAGTCAGGTGTCGGCTCCGGCCCCGGGACACTCCGATCGAGCAAGGAGCGCAACCCTCCATGTCAGGTATCGCCGTCAAGGCCTCGTCGGACCGGCCCGTCACATCCGCATTCGACCCCGACGGATCGACGCATCCCCGGTTGTGGTTCATCTACGTGGCCGGTCGGCTCGATGCGGGCCTGGCAGTTCGGGTCCTGCGCCTGCTCGACGCCCAGCTGGAACTCATCCAGGCCGGTCTCGCCGACAAGACGCACGTGGTCATCGATCTGGCTGCGACCACGACCATCGACGCGGGCGGCGTCGCGACGCTGCGACATGCACCGTTCGAGGCCGCACGACTCGGGGTCACCGTCTGGCTCTCCGGTGTGACCGGACGGACCGATCGGCTGCCGACGCGGAGCCGGAGCATGCTCGACCGGATCCGGATGTTCCCCGACGAGGAGGCCGCCGTCCTGGCCTACACCACGGGGACGACCACCGCCGACGTGGCGGGCCGGCGGGCCGGTCGCGGCGTGGCGACGTGACGACCGGGGTGGACGAAGGGCCGGTGGGCGCCGAGGGCGCGCCGCGGTCGACGGCGTCCCGGCCCGCGCCCCCGGTTGCCCCTCCCGTCATCCCGCCCGACGGGACGGGCGAGGGCCACGGCTGCACGACCGTGCTGGTCATCGACGGACACGACCTGGTCGGCACGGCACTGTGCCTGGCACTGCGGCGGGCTGGGAACGAGGCACACCAGATCGTGCTCGGTCCGCACGACGTCATGCTGGCGGCCGCCGGCGCGTATCCGCCAGGAGTCGTGCTGATGGAGCCGGCGATCGGCTCGGCGACGAGCGGGTGGGACGTCCGCGTTCCGGATCTGGTCGCCGCGCTGACCCGGACGGGGTGTCGGGTGGTGGCTCTGGCGGGACGCCACGACGGCCCGATGCTGGGGGCGATGATCATGGCAGGTGCACTCGGTGCGGTTCCGAAGTCGGCGCCGCTGGAGACCTTGCTCACTGTCGTGGCCGCGGTCGCCGGCCACCAGTTGGTGATGAGTGGTGGCGACCGGGCTCGGTGGCTGGACGACTACGCCCGGTACTGCTGGCGGGTGGAGGTGCGGTCGGGCCACGTGCGGAGGTTGTCTCCACGCGAACTGCAGGTTCTCCGGCTGCTGGCCACCGGCCATCGGGCTGCGGTGATCTCCCGGGTCCTGTCGATCTCGCTGTCGACGGTCCGCACGCAGATCAGTTCTCTCCTGGCCAAACTCGAGGTCGCCTCCCAGCTCGAGGCGGTCGCCTTCTTCCATGACGCGATCGCCGACGCGGGCTCGATCGCACCGGATCGGAGACCGTCGGAGCCGTGACGTCGTCCTGACGTCGGCATGTTCGTGTCCGGCGGCGACCGGACGACGGGTCGGACGGCCCGTCAGCGACAGCGGTCGGCCGGACACGCGTCGGCCCCCGCGACGGCGCCGACCTGAGGGGCGCAGCAGCCCTCACCCCGCCACGCGTTCCCGCCCTCGCGCACGGCCACGGCCGCGAGCACCAGCGCTGCCACGGGATCGGCCCACCACCGGCCGAGGGTGGCGGTGAGGACGAGCCCGACGAGCACGGCGGCCGACAGGTAGGTGCACAACAGCGCCTGCCGGGAGTCGGCCACGGCTCCGGCCGAGCCGAGCACCGTCTCGGCGCTGCGCAGGAGGTCGAGCAGCTCCGGGCGCACGAGGCGGTGGTAGGACTGGCGTCCCTCGGCCCGGGAGTCGATCAGACAGCAGTCCCGCAGGCAGGCCAGGTGCTCCGACACCGTCGACTGGGCGAGACCCAGCCGGCGGGTCAGGTCGACCACGCGGGCCTCGCCCCGGCCGAGCCGCAGCATGATGGCCAGCCGTGCCGGGTCGACCAGCGACCGGAACAGCGCCACCGCCGGGCCGACGTCAGGGCAATTCATCGCCATGAGGCGATGCCAGTTCAGAGAACACGATGAGGGAACACCGCGAGCCCGTCGCGGCGGACGGGCCCGGTGTCCGGTCGTCGTCCGTCACCGGCGGTGTGCCGCCACCGCCCGGGCGCCCGCGTGGTCCCCGGCGGCCTCGAGCCCGCCCACCACGCCGTCGACGTCGGCGGCCGGCCGGTTCTGGCTCAGCTTGAGCTTCGCCTCGATCCTCTCGATCCGCAGCTCGACGCCCACGATCGCGCGCAGCTGCCCCCGCACGAACGCCTCCGGGGCGTCGTCGACGCTCCAGGGCGCGGGCCGGCCGGCCTCGTGCAGGTCGGTCAGGCGCCGCACGACGGCGTCGAGCCAGTCGACGTCGTCGTGGACGACCACGGTGCCGCGGACGTGGGCGGTCACGTAGTTCCAGGTGGGCACGACCCGGCCGTGCTCGGCCGTCGACGCGTACCAGGACGGGCTGACGTAGGAGTCCGGCCCGCGGACGATGACGAGCCCCTGTCTGCCGTCGACGCGGGTCCAGTGGTCGTTGTTCCGGGCGAGGTGACCGAGCAGGGCGCCGCCGGTCGGGGTCGTGGACGAACGGCAGCAGCGTCGCGTCGAGTCCCTCCGGGCCGGCCGTGACCAGGTCCGCGGCACCGGGGCGGGCGAGGAGCTGCCGGACGTCCTCGTCGGTGTGGGCGAAGTGGGCGGGGACGTACACGGCGGGTCCTCTCCTCCGGGCGTGGTCGGCCCCCCAGGGTGCCCGGCGCCGCGGCGTTCCCGGAGGGCCGTTCCCGGGCCGTTCTCAGGGGCCACTCGTCGTGGCCGGCCGGTCCGGGCCGTGCGGGACGCCGACCTCGCGCAGCAGCAGCTCCTGGCTCGCGCCCAGAGGTCGCGGGGTGCTCGACCGCATCGATCGTGTGACGGGTGAACGGGTGGTCGAGGAACGCCGCGGTGAGCAGTTCCGCGGCGGGGGGGGGGGGCGTCGCAGGTCGGGCGATCCGGGCGGTGCGTGTCATCGGCGTCGACAGCAGACGGCGGCACGCCGCTGCTCGAGCGGGTTCCAACCCACTCTTCCGGGGTGGATTCGTCCGTCGGAGAGTGCGATCCGGTGTCGCGATACCCCGCATGTCACTACGACAGGGTGACGCGGCGACACGGCCGTGCGGATGGTGCATCACGGAGCGTGTTCCGAGAAAAGGGTACGCGTCCGTTCGGGTCCACTGTGGTGACGATCCGTCGCGGACGGCGTCCGGAAGCGACGCCCACGCCGATTCCCGGCTGCCGGAAGAGAGCAATAACCTCGCGGTCAGTAATGCCCATCGTCCGATAGTGGTAGAAAGTTCGTTGGATCGGGGACGGACCGGATAGCGTTCTGTGCATCGGCGGGGCTCCCGAACCCACGCCGAACACGCCGGTCCGACATCGGACCCCGTACACAACGGAGAAATAACTGTGCTGAAGAAGGCTGGAATCCTGACCGCCGGCGTCACCGCTGGTCTGCTCGCCATCTCCCCGCTCGCCTTCGCGGGTGACGGCGGCTGGGACAAGGGCCACGGGCACGGCCACGGCGGCGACCGCATCAACGCCGACCAGATCAACAACCTGGAGAACGACCGCAACAGCGTCCAGTCCGGTCTGGTCAACGTCGGCGACGTCAACGCCCTCAACAACGCCAACGTGCTCAGCTGCTCGCTGAACAGCGCCGACGTCGCCGCCAGCGTCCTCGGCATCCTGGGTGGCCAGGCCACCAACGGTGAGGACGCCCCGTCCTTCAGCGACTGCTCGCAGGGCGACAGCCAGACCAACATCCAGGACTGAGTGCACCTGCACCACCGGGCACGATGACGGGACCGTCTTCCCGTCATCCGTGACTCTGCACTTCCGGAGATCCCCCGCTCTTCCGACCGGAGCGGGGGATCTCCGCATTTCCGGGGACAGCCGGAAAAGGTGGATGGTGGGCCCCGAATTCAGGGGTGGTGCGGCAACACCACGTGCGAGGGATGCTCGGAATCGTGCAGGAGCTCGTAGGAGATCCGTTCCCCGTCGACCGCGGTCGCCGTCCGCTCTCCCGTTCCCGGGTTGCGGGCGAAGCGCGGGAACGCCGCGCCGGCGACCTGCACCCGGAGCCGGTGCCCGGCCCGCACGCGGTACCCGGTCGGGCTCAGCGTCATCCGGACGACCGTCGTGCCGTCCGGGGCGGTCGCCTCGCGGTCGGGCACCAGCCGGTGCATCGCGTCGGTGATGTTCATCGAGGTCCCGTCGGGGCCGACATCGCACAGGCGTACGAACACGTCGCCGATCCCCGTCCCGGTACGCACGTAGACCACGGCCGACACCGGACCGAGCAGGTCCAGGTCGGACTCCAGCGGCGGGCCGGTCCAGACGCGCACGTCGTCGCGGGCCTCCACGGCGCGGTTGTCCAGCTGCTTGGACGGCGGCTGGAGCATCGGGCCCCCGACCGTCGGTGTCGGGTCGGCGGGGTCGTAGACGAACCGTGACGGCGGGGGTGTCCCGGCCGGCCGGTCCGGGCCCAGCTCGCCGTCGGCGTCGAGGTACCACTCGGTCGGGCGGGCCTCCGGCGGCGGCCAGCACGGCAGGTCGGTCCAGCGGTCGGCGTGCTGCACGTACACCCGGACCGGCGCGCGCTCGTCGTGCTCGCCGTCGTGCAGGTGCACGCCCAGCCAGTGGACCATCTCGTGGGCGATGGTCGACAGCGAGCCGCGGTCGCCGTGGGTCCACGGGCCGATCGTGATCCGCGCCGTCGCCCCGCCGCGCTGCAGCGCGGTGAAGTCCACCAGCTGACGGTCCAGGAACAGGTCCCACCAGCCGGTCACCATGCAGACCGGCGGCATCGCGGCGGCGTCGAAACCGTCGTGCTCGGCGGGCGCCCAGAACTCGCGCGGCTGCTCGGCGTGCTCGACGAAGTCCCGCCAGAACACCACCGGCGCCCCGGTCAGCGCGACGTCCGCGGCCTGCAGCGGCTGGGAGGTCACCGCGCGGCGCTTGCGACGGCTGAACACCGGCGTCGCGAGGAAGCCGGTGACCGCGCCGATGCGCTCCTGGCGGCCGATCTGGTTCACCCAGGTCGCGAGGTTGAGCAGGCCGGGCGCGCCGCCCGGGTAGAAGGTACTGGTGAACTCCGACGCGGTGATGTCGGCGTTCATCGAGCACAGACCCGGGTCGGCGTAGGGGGCGACCGCCCACTGGGTGTGCCCGACGTAGCTGGGGCCGACCATCGAGATGCGGCCGTCGCACCAGGTCTGCCCGCGCACCCAGGCGAGCGTGTCCAGACCGTCGGAGCTCTCGTGCAGGAACGGGCGGAACTGCCCGCCCGAGCCGAAGGTGCCGCGGGTGGACTGCACCAGCACCTGGAAGCCGCGGCGCGCCAGCAGCGAACCGATGATCGACCCGAGGCCGTCGCGGCCGTAGGGGGTGCGCATCAGCACCGTCGGACGCGGCCGGAGCGGGCCGGGGGCCCGGTAGAGGTCGGCGAGCAGGACGACACCGTCGGAGAGCGGGACCCGCAGGTCACGCTCGCGCACGTACGGCTCGTCGGCACCGAAGCCCAGCCTGCGGTCGACCAGTCGCTCCGTGAGCCCGGCCATGACACCTCCCCCTCGCCCGCCCCCTGCGGACAGGTCCGATCGTAGGAGAACCCGGTTGCCCCGACCGGGCGTGGCCGGTGACGGTGTCGCCGTGACCGTCCCTCCCGTACTCACCGACGGGGTCGTGACCCTGCGCGCGCACACCGGATCCGACGTCCCCGGGATGCTCGAGGTGTACCGCGATCCCGTCGTGCACCGCTGGACCTCGCTCGATCCGACCTCCGGCGAGGGCCGGGCCCGGGAGTGGATCGACCTCGCCCGTCGCCGGTGGGCCACCGGCCGTCACCACGTGTGGGCGGTGGAGGCCGCGTGCGACCGCCGCCCGCGCTACGCGGGCTCGATCGACCTGCGCCGCGACCCGCTGCCGTCGGTCGGCTACCTGCTCGCGCCGTGGGCGCGCGGACGGGGGCTCGCGAGCCGTGCGCTGCGGCTGGCCGCCGACTGTGGCTTCGACGTCGCCGGGTTCGCCGCCCTGCACTGGGACTGCCGTGCCGGGCACGTCGCGTCCTGGCGCGTGGCACACGCCTGCGGGTTCCGCTTCGAGGGTGTCCGCACCCGGGCGCTGCGGGCCGGCGACGACCTCGTCGACGCCTGGACCGCCGTGCTGCTGCCCGGCACACCCGTCGCCGACCGGCCCCCGGCGACGACGTGGTGGCCGCACCCGGTGCTCGACGGCGAGAGCGTCCGGCTCCGCCCGCCCGCCGGGGCCGACCTCGCCCGGCACGTCGAGGCGGGCAACGACCCCCTCGCCCGCTGGTGGAGCGCCACCCTCCCGGTGCCCTACACCGACGACGACGCACGTCGCTGGCTGCGCGACCACCCGCTGAAACGCTCCCTGGGCTCCGGTGTCGGCTGGGTGATCGCCGACCCGGACGACGACCGCTACCTCGGCACCGTCTCGGTGTTCGGCACCGACCGGGCCTACACCCCGACCGGTGGCGAGGTCGGCTACCGCGCCCACCCCGACGCCCGCGGCCGCGGCGTGGTGTCCGCCGCGGTCCGACGGGTCGTGCGGCACGCGTTCACCCCGGTCGCCGACGGCGGGATGGGCCGGCACCGGCTGCAGCTCGGCGCCGCGGCGGACAACACCGCCAGCCGCCGCGTCGCCGAGCGCGCCGGGTTCCGGCTGTGGGGCCGCCCGCGGGCCGACGGTGTGCACGGCACGGAGAACGAGATCGTCGACGACGGGGTCTGGTACGACCTGCTCGCCACCGACCCGATCCCGGCGCCCACCGGAACTGTCGGGGGTGCCCCGTAGCCTGCCCGCCGTGCGGATCATGCGGATGTCCTGTTGCGGTACCGAGTGGGTGGGACCGGACCGGGCGCACTGCTGCCGCCGGTTCGGCGGCTGCGGAGCCGTCTTCGACGACGCGCAGCTGTGGGACACCCACCGCCCCCGTGGCGTGTGCGTGACCGACCCGCGCGAGCTCGGCCTCGTCGCCACGCGCAACGGGATCTGGCAGCGGGCGCTGGACGCGGCGGGCTGACCCGAGGCGGCGGGCACTCGACGCGGCGGGCCGCTCGACACGGCGGGCCGAGGGGGACCGGGGTCAGGGCGGCCCGCGGGTGATGCCGCGGAACACCGCCTCGTCCCGCCCGGGGTTGCGGACCCGGACCAGGTTCAGCCCGGTGAACCACAGCACCGACCCGGTACCGAAGGTCCGGCTCCCGCCCGCGGCGCAGCAGAGCTCGATCCGGCCGGCGTCGACCACGACGACGGCGCCCCGCCACTCGTCCTCGACGTGCGGGTGGACCTCGCCGGGGGCGAGCACGACGGTGCGGGTCCGCACCCGCGACGGCGCGTCGTCGCGCATGGGCCACCCCCCGGGTCCGGTACGGGCACGGTGCCCACACCAGCTCCGACCGCCCGGCCGCGCCGAAGTCATCGGCGCACGGGCGGGAGGGGGCTCAGGCCGCGGCGGCCGGGGCCGTCGCGGACAGCACCGTCTCGTAGCCGATCCGGGCCGCGGCGGCGACCCGCCCGGGGTCGGTGGACAGGCCGTGGACGCCGGCGGGGGAGTGCGGACTCAGCGTCAGCAGGTGCGCCCCGGCCCGGTCCGGGTGCGCGGCGTCGGCGAGCAGGGGCAGGCACTCGCCGTGCCGGGCGGCGTCCTGCGCCATCCGGCCCAGGCCCGGCGCGAGCCGGTCCAGTGAGCGGGCCCACAGCGGGGTGCGGGCGTCCGGCGGGATGCCGGTGAGGTCGTCGGCGGTGCGCGTGAGCAGGGCCAGGACGTGCGTGGCGCCGTCGCGCAGGGCCCGTGCGACCGGGAGCGGGTCGCCGACCGAGCCGTCGATGAAGTCCTCGGCGTCCTCGCCCGTGCCGACCCGTACCGGGGGGCCCGCCAGCAGCGGGATCGCGGCCGTCGCCCGCATCGCGGCCCTCCACGTGGCCCCGTCGGGCAGCGCGGTCAGCACCCGCGGGCGCAGGTCGACCGCACCGGTGACCACGACGTTCAGCGGGACCGGCGGGTCCACCAGCCGCGACCAGTCGGTGGGGAGGGAGTCGACCAGGATCCGGTCGAACAGGTGGTCCAACGACACCATCGGGCGACGGGTGCCGAACCGGCGCGGGTCGATGAACTCGCGGCACGCCATGTCCCGTTCGAACACCCGGGACACCTCGGCTCCGTGCCCCATGACCAGCGCCGTCCCGACGAACGCCCCGGCCGAGCTGCCCCACACCTCGTCGACGCCGGCGGCGAGCCCGAGGTCGGACAGCGCGTGCACCATCCCGGCCGCGTAGGAGCCGCGCATCCCGCCCCCGCCGACGACCAGCGCGATCCGTGCCCCGTCGGCGTGCCGGCCGGGGCGGCGCCCGGTGTCGCGGCGGCGCTCGAGCAGGCGCAGGACCTCGGTGTCGCCGTGCGCGGCGGAGGTGAGGAGGGCGGGAGGCACGCCCCCCATCATGGAGGTCCGCGGCCCCGCGGCCCCGCGGCGGCGGCGCCCCGGTGTCCGGGGACCGCTCACGAGCCACCGACCGCGGACCGTCCACCGCCCGCGGACCGTCCACCGCCCGGCGCCTCCCGGCTCGGGTGCCTCGTCGCGCAACTAGTACGTTCGCGCGACCAGCGCCGACGCCCTCGCGGAGGCCCGCTGGAGGGGGGAAGGACACCGTGACGCAACGACGCCGTCCGCGGTTGCAGGCGCTCGAGGCGACGTCGCTGCCCGCGGCACACGCCAGGGCCCGCGACGCCCGTCGCCGCCATCCGGTGGTCGGGGACCACGCCGCCGCCGTCGTCGCGGACGACCTCGACCTGGGCTCGGCGCCCGGGCGGGCCGACACGCTCTCCACGCTGCTGCGGGTCGCGGTCCTCGACGAGTGGGTGCGCGGATTCGCACGACGGCACCCGGGCGGGACCGTCGTCGAGCTGGGACCGGGGCTGGGTGACCGCGCGGGACGGCTCGGCGACGACGGCCCGGCGCACTGGGTCGACGTCGAGTTGCCCGGGGTGGCCGAGCTGCGCCGCGAGCTGCTGGCGGGCCCGGCGCACCTGGTGGCCGGGTCCGCGCTCGACGAGGACTGGCTGGAGCTGGCCCGCGACCTGCCCGGCCCGCACCTGGTCGTCTCCGACCGGGTGCTGACGCTGCTGCCCGAGCAGGGCGTGCAGCGGATCGTGTTCACCGCCGCGCGGATGCTCCCGGGCGCCGAGCTCGTCACCGACCTGCTGTCCCGGGGCGCGGCCGGGCGGCTCGCCGCGGGCCCGCTGCGCGAGCTGGAGGTCGACTGGACCTGCGAGGACCCGCGCGAGCTGGAGCCGTGGGGGCTGCGCCTGGCCGCCTCCTGCGACGCCGCGACCCCACCCGCCGAGATCGCGGCCCGGCTGCCGCGGGCGTCGCGGGCACTGGCCGCGGCGCTGCGGGCGACCGCGCTGCGCGGCGAGCGCCTGGCCCGCTACGAGATCGTGCCGGTCTGAGCCGCTCGGGTCCGCGTCGCTCCGGCCCGGCCGCGCCGTGGCCCGCCCGGGCTCCCCGTTCGGACCGGCCACGACGCGTGGGCGGGCACCGGCCCCCGCCGGTGTCCGCGTGCCCCGCAGGGCACTTCCGGTAGTACGAGCGGGCGTCCGCCGGGTGACGCGCCGGGCCGCAGGATCGTCAGAACTGTGGACGCGGCCCGCGGGTAGGGTCGTGATCGTGACCTCCCCGACCTTCGGCACGCTCGAGGCGGACCCGGCGGAGGTCGGCCTCGACCCCGCCCGGCTGGCCCGGATCGACAGCCACTTCCGCCGCTACGTCGACGACGGCCGCCTCGCCGGCGCGACGATCGCCGTCGCCCG
This sequence comes from Pseudonocardia sp. UM4_GMWB1, assembly GCF_017312155.1. Taxonomy (NCBI): domain Bacteria; kingdom Bacillati; phylum Actinomycetota; class Actinomycetes; order Pseudonocardiales; family Pseudonocardiaceae; genus Pseudonocardia; species Pseudonocardia sp. UM4_GMWB1. The sequence goes on from NZ_QJPN01000001.1 coordinate 1,241,439, forward strand.
GCACGACCGGCTCGCGCACCTGACCCACCTCGGCGTCCGCGACCTCGACTCCGCCGCTCCGGTGACCGACGACACGCTCTGGCGCATCTACTCGATGACCAAGCCGATCACCTCGGTCGCGGTCCTGATGCTCGCCGAGCGAGGCGCCCTGGAGCTCACCGACCCGGTGTCGCGCTACATCCCGGCGTTCGCCGAGCAGCGCGTCTACCGCGGCGGCTCGGCGCTCAATCCGGGGACCGACGCGGCCGTCGAGCCGATGCGGGTGCACCATCTGCTGACCCACACCGCGGGCCTGACCTACGGCTTCCACCACGCCCACCCCGTCGACGAGATGTACCGCTCCAAGGGCTTCGAGTTCGGCGCCCCGTCCGGGATGGACCTCGCGGCCGCGAGCGAGCACTTCGCGTCGTTTCCGCTGCTGTTCCAGCCGGGCCGCGAGTGGAACTACTCGGTGGCCACCGACGTGCTCGGCCGTATCGTCGAGGTCGCGTCCGGACGCCGGCTCGACGAGTTCCTCCGCGAGGAGATCACCGGCCCGCTCGGGATGACCGACACCGCGTTCTGGGTGCCGGAGGGGTCCGCGCAGGCCGGCAGGCTCGCGACGCTCTACAACGCCCGCCCCGGCGGCGGTCTGGTCGAGAACAAGGTGCTCGCCCGGTCCGCGACCCGCGAGCCCACCTTCCTCTCCGGCGGCGGCGGACTGCTGTCCACCACCGGCGACTACCTGCGGTTCGCCCGGATGCTCGCCCGCGGCGGCGAGCTCGACGGCGCTCGCATCCTCGGCCCGCGCACCCTGGCCCGGGCCACCCGCAACCACCTGCCCGGCGGCGCCGACCTCGACACCGTCGGGCGGCCCATCTTCTCCGAGTCGGCGTTCGCCGGTGTCGGTTTCGGGCTCGGCTTCTCCGTCGTCGTCGACGGGGCGGCGACGAAGGGCTTCGCCAACGAGGGCACCTTCGCCTGGGGCGGGCTGGCCTCCACCGCGTTCTGGGTGGACCCCGTCGACGACCTGGTGGTCGTCTTCATGACCCAGCTCGTCCCCTCCAGCACCTATCCGATCCGATCCCAGCTCCAGACGCTGGTCCAGCAGGCGGTGACCGACCGATGACCCCACCGAGCCCCGTGCTCACCTTCACCATCCGCACGCTCGTCGTCGCCGCCTCGTTGTGGGTGGCGACGGTGCTGGTCGGCGGCATCCGGCTGGACAGCGCCGGCACCTCCACCTCGATCCTCACGTTGATCGGCGTGGCCCTGGTGTTCGGCCTGGTCAACGCCGTGGTCAAGCCGATCGTGGCGACGCTGGGCTGCCCGCTCTACATCCTCACGCTGGGTCTGTTCGCGCTCGTGGTGAACGCGCTCATGTTCCTGCTGACGGGCTGGCTGTCGTCGGTGCTGAACCTGCCGTTCACCGTCGACGGGTTCTGGGCGGCGTTCTGGGGCGCGATCGTCGTCGGGATCGTGTCGTTCTTCCTGCACCTGGTGATCCCGGACCGGCTCGACAACCGCTGAGGCGACCGGCCGGGCTCAGACCGGCCAGGTCTCCCGGCGGTACGCGCCGTCCCAGAACATCCACTCGTAGCGCGAGGTCGTCGTGAAGTGCTCGCGCATGCGGGCGAACTCCCCCGTCGACGCGGCGGCGCCGACCCGGTCGGTCGCGTCCAGCACGGCCTCGACGACGGCGTGGTACTCCTCGCCCGCGTACATGTCGATCCAGCGCTGGTAGACCGGGTCGGGGGATCCGGCGCCGACCAGGTGCTCGCCGACCCGGCCGTAGATCCAGTAGCAGGGCAGCACCGCGGCGACGCCCTCGGCGTAGGACCCGCCGTAGGCGGCCGCCAGCAGGTAGCTGACGTAGGCGCGGGTGGCCGGGGCGACCGGCAGCTCGCGGGCCTGCTCCGAGGTGAGGCCGAGCGCGCCCAGCAGGTCGGCGTGCAGCTCCCGCTCGGCGGCGATCGCGCCGGCGGTGTGCTCGGCGAACATGAGGGTGTCGTCGTCGGTCGGAGCCTTCGCCGCGCACACGGCGAGCGCCGTGGCGTAGCCGCGCAGGTAGTGCGCGTCCTGGACGATGTAGTGCCGGAACGTCTCGTGCGGAAGCGAGCCGTCGGTCAGCCCGGTGACGAACGGGTGGGCGAGGATCGCCCCGTACAGGGTGTCGACGTCGGACCAGAGCAGGTCCCGGGTGCGGTCGGCCATGCGGCCACGGTATCCACCGGGGCCCGGCCGGTCGTGTGATCGACCCCGCAACGCCGGCGTGACCGGCGGGGAACACCCCGGTGACACGGTGCCTGAGATCCTGCGCACGTCGCCCGGTACTGCGGCGTGGGGGTGTCACCATGGAACGCAGGCGAGCCGCTCAGTGTGGAGGACGCGCCACGTCCAGTCCCCCTGACGTGGAGGTGAGGGTATGAGCGACCCGCAACCCATGGATCACCACGAGAAGATGCGGATCCGCGCGGCCGCGTTCCGTGCGACCCGGATCTACCCCGGGCCGGTCGGCGAGCTGATCTCGCGCGAGCTGCTCGGCTGGGAGGACTTCGGGTACCGCCTCGGCGGGAACCGCATGGTCCTGGACCTGGTCGACCACGTCATGAAGGCGGTGCCGCCGGACCGGGCGGCGCGCTCCGACGCGGCCTGACCCCGCTCAGCGCAGGGTCGCCACGGCGACCTCGGCGGCCGCACCGCTCGGCGGGGTGCCGTCGGCGAGCCCGGCCAGTGCGGCGGACAGGACCAGCATCGCGGCGATCGTGGTGATGCTTCCGACCCGGCCGAGGACGTCCAGGGTGCGTGCGACGGCCGACGGCCCGCCGGTGCGTACGGCGCCGGTCCGGACCCCGCGGGGAGCGGTGCCGGTAGCCGGGGTCTCGGTGGTGTGTCCTCGCGCCCCGGCGGTGGAGTGCTGCGCCGCCGCACCCGGCCGCGACGCCGACGACCCCGGCGACGCCGGTCGCGGTGCGGGGATGCCCGGCGTCAGCGGCGAGGTCGACCGCGGACGCTCCCGGCGGGGCGCCGGCAGGTCGACGTGGTCCTCGCGACGGCGGTGCCGCCCCTCGACCCGGTCCGCACGACCGGTCCCACCGGCCCGCGGTGCGGGGACCGACGGGGAGAGGGGGACGGCGCCCAGGGGGCGGCGCGGGCTGGGGATGTGGACGGCGGGCGCGGACATGACGATCACCACGATCTCGGGGGAGTCGAAACGGGGTTCTTCGGGATCCGGTGCGCGCCGCCGGCTCCTGCTTCCACCCGTCTGTCGTGTCGTACGACCAGCCTGTTATCCGGTCATCCCCTACGCCAACCGTCGGAGTGACTACTCCACCCATCGGACGTACCTGCCCACCCGTGCAGGCCCCTCTTCCTCACGAGGAGTGACTGTTCGTCACTCCTTCGCCACGTCCGGGGACAGGGTCGGCAGCTGCTCGCGGAGGTCCCGCTTGAGCACCTTCCCCGCCGCCGAGACCGGGATCGCCCCGACCAGGTGCACCTCCCGCAGCCGCTGGTAGGGCAGCAGGCGCTCGTTCAGGCCGTCGACGGCGGCGCGGACCGCGGCCCCGTCGGCGCCGGTCGCGGTGGTCAGGAACGCGACCGGGTGCTCGCCGTCGACCCCCACCGGGCGCCCGACGACGGCCGCACCGGTCACGCCCGGCAGCGCCAGCAGCCGCTCCTCCAGGTCGCGCGGGTACACGTTGTAGCCCTTGTGGAGCAGCATGTCCTTGAGCCGGTCCACGATGCGCAGGTAGCCGTCGCCGTCGAGGACGCCGACATCGCCGGTGTGCAGCCACCCGTCGCCGTCGAAGGCGGCCGCGGTCTCGGCCGGGCGCCGGTGGTAGCCGCCGGTGACCTGCGGCCCGCGGATCCACACCTCGCCCTCGGCGCCGGCGTCGAGCTCCTCGCCGTCCGGTCCGGAGATGCGGATCTCGGTGCCCGCGATCGGCAACCCGACGGTGCCCGGGCGCCGGTCCGCGGACCGGGCGGCGGGGCCGAGGGTGGCGGCCATCGTGACCTCGGTCAGGCCGTAGCCCTCGGAGATGACCAGGTCCTCGCCGAACCAGTCGCGCAGCGCCCGGATGATCTCGACCGGCAGCGGTGCCGCGCCCGAGGTCAGCGACCGCACCGAGGACAGGTCCCCGGCGGCCTCGCGGTGGGCGAGCAGCGCCGCGTACACCGGTGGCGCGCCGGACAGCGAGGTCACGGCGAACCGGGTGGCGTCGGCCAGATAGGCGCGCGGGTCGAAGCGGGCGTGCACGATCGTCGTCGTCCCGGTGAGCAGCGGGACGTTGAGCCCGCCGATCGTGCCCATGGCGTGGAACCAGGGGGCGATCCCGATCGCCCGCCCGGTGCCGATCGGGGTCGGGAACTCCGTCGCCGGACCGGGATCGGCCAGGACGACGCCGGGCCCGTGCGCGGTGGCGGTCACGTCCGGCCGGGCGCCGGTGCCCCAGCAGGCGGCCTGCAGCGCGTTGGTGAGCACGTGCCGGTGGGTGACCCGCACGCCCTTGGACCGGCCGGTGGTGCCGCCGGTGTAGGCCAGGTGGGCGAGGTCGCGGTCCGGGTCCACCTCCAGGTCGGTGCCCGGCGGGGTGGCCGGCCTGCCGTCGAGGTGCGCCCGGAGCCCGGTCACCTCCGGGGGCAGCTGCTCCGGGTCGCCGTGGGCGCCGGTGACGAGCACGCGCTTCAGCGACGTCGCCGGCCGCGCGGCGAGCACCGCGGGCAGCGCCGCCTCCCAGCTGACGACGACGGCCGCCCCCGCGTCCGCGAGCTGCGCGCCCAGGTCGTCCGGGGCGAGCAGCGGGTTCGCCGGGGTGACGGTCGCCCCGGCCAGCAGCGTCCCCCAGTAACCGATCGCGTACTGCGGGCAGTTCGGCAGGTGCAGTGCGACGACGTCGCCGCGGCCGACCCCGTCGGCGTGCAGCGCGTGCGCGAACGCCGAGGCGCGGGCCAGCAGCCCGTGGAAGGTGACCTCGTGCCCGGCCTGGTGCAGGACCGTCGCGTCGCCGAACCGGTCGGCCGCGCCGCGGAGCGTCGCGGAGGCGGGCAGGGCGGGCACGTCCAGGTCCGGGGCGGGCGAACGGGCGATCATGCGGTCACCCCCGCCCCGCTGCCGGTCCGGGACGACGGGACGAGCCCGTGGACGACCATGCGACCTCCATCGGTCTGCCGGTGACGTGCGGCACGACCGACCCTAGGCACGGCGGGTGGCACACGTCTCGGCCCGCACGGGCCCGGTCCGGTCCGGAGGGGACAGACCGGCGTGCCCCGGTCCTCAGTCGCGGGGGGTGAGCAGACCCCGGGAGTGCGCGAGGGCGACCGCCTCGGCACGGCCGGAGGCGCCGAGCTTCGCCATCGCCCGGGACAGGTGCACGCTCACGGTCTTCTCGGAGATGAACAGCCGCTCGCCGACGGCCCGGTTGGTCAGCCCGTGCGCGACCAGCTCCAGCACCGCGTGCTCGCGCGGGGTGAGCGGGGAACCACCGGCGCCCGACGGCGGTGCGGGCCGGGGACCGCCGTCGCCGGCCCGCAGCCGCAGCGCGGCGACGGCCTCGGCGAGCGGGCGCGCCCCGAGCCGGTCGGCCCCGGTGGCGGCGACGGCCAGGTCCTCGGCGGCGGCGCGGCGGTCGGCCTCGCCGTCGGTGCCGGGGCCACCGCGGTGCGCCCGTCCGAGCAGGGCCTCGGCCCGCCGCCACCGGGCCTCCGCGGCGCGGTAGCCGTCGCCGTACCCGGCGAAGGTCTCCACGACGGCGTCCCAGACCTGTGGTGCCGCCTCGCCGTGGGCCCGGGCGGCCTCGGCCCGGGCCCGGGCCAGCCACGCCCGGCCCTCCGGCCCGACCGCGGTCCCGCGGGGCAGGCCGCGCTCGGCGGTGAGCGCGGCCTCGTCGGCGAGGCCGGCCGCCGCCCCGGCGTGCGCCTCGGCCCCCGCCGGGTCGCCCGCGGTACGGGCGGCCTCTGCGAGGTCGGCACGGGCCGCTGCGCCCAGTGCGCACAGCGCCAGCTCGCCGAGGTGGTGCGGGTACTCCGCCCGCAGCACCCCGAGCGCGGTGGCGACGCGGTCCACGGCCAGGGCCGCGTCGCCCCGCCAGCGCGCCGACTCGGCCCCGACGACGCCCTGCAGCAGCGCGGCCTGGTCGTGCACCGGTGGCTCGGTGGCCAGCACGGAGAGCAGCTCCTCGGCGCCGTCGAGGTCGCCGCGGGCCACGCCGACCAGCGCCCCCGCCACCGCCAGCTGCCCGGTGACGCGCAGCGGGAGCGTGGGGTCGACATCCGCGGCGGTCCGGACGGCGGCGTCCCACTCCCCGCGCTGGACGTCGACGCGGACCTGCGCGATCCGGAACTCCAGGCCGTACCCGCCCCAGGGCAGGCCGTACGCGGCGGCCCGGCGGGCCCCCTCGGCGAGCTCGTCCGCGGCGGCGTCGAGCAGGCCGTCCTCGATGAACGACACCCCGCGGTTCCACACCGTCCGCAGCTCGACGACCCGGTTCCCGGACGCGGCGGCCAGCGAGGACGCCCCGGCGAGCCGGTCCCGGGCCGCCTGCGGGTCCCCCTCCATCCGGGCGCAGAAGGCCAGGGTGATGAGGGCGTCCGCGCAGACCGCGCTGAGGTCGCGGTACGCGGCCGACCCCTCCGCGGGCGGTGCGGTGTCGTGGACGGCACGGGCCACCGCCAGCGACGCGCGGGCGTGCGACCAGGCGGGCTCGGCGTGGTCGGCGTTGAGGTGCGCCCGCGCGAGCACGGCGTGCGCCCAGGCCGGCTCCGTGCCGGGCGGGCCCCCGGCCAGCAGCTCGACGGCCTCGGTGGCCGCGGCCACCGCCGCGTCCACCCGGGCTCCGCTGTCGAGCAGCCGCATCGCGTAGTGCCGGCGCGTTTCGGCCCTGGCGTGTGGATCCTCGCCGAGGTCGGCGACACGGACCGCGCGGGCCCCGAGGGCGATGCCCCGTTCCGGGTCGCCCGAGGCGCTCGCCGCCCAGGCCGCCTCCCGGGTCAGCGCGCTCTCGGAGACCCCGGTGAGCCGCTCGGGGTCCTCGACGGCGGACCACAGCTCCAGTGCCCGCTCGGCGTGGGCCAGCATCTCGGCCGGTCCGTGCCGCCGGTGGGCCTCCTCGGCGGCACGCACCGACGCCGCGAGCGCCCGCGGCAGGTCGTGCGCGGCCAGCGCGTGCCGGGCGAGCGCGGCGGCCACCCCGGGGTCGTCTTCCCGGCCGGCGAGCAGCGCGGTGAGCCGGGCGTGCAGCCGGACCCGTTCGGCCGGGAGCAGGTCGTCGTGGACGGCCTCGCGGAGCAGGGCGTGCCGGAAGGCGTAGGACTCCGCGCCCGGCGCCGGGTCCGGGACGAGCAGGTGGTGCGAGACCGCCTCCCGCAGCCCCGCCTCCAGCTCGGCCGCGGACAGCTCGGACGCGTCGCGCAGCAGGTCGTGGGGGATGCTCCGCTCGGCCAGCGACGCCACCCGCAGCACCTCGCGCGCCGGTCCGCCGAGCCGGTCCAGCCGGGTGAGCAGCACGTCGGCCAGGCCGCCCGGCAGGCCGTCGGACCCCGCCGCGACCAGCTCCTCGGCGTAGAAGGCGTTGCCCTCGCTGCGGGCGGCGATCCGGCGCAGGGTGGCCTCGTCGACACCCCCGGTGGCCGCCCGGGCCCGGACCAGGGCCAGCACGGCGTCGGGTGTGAGCGGGCCCAGCTCGACCCGCCGGACGGCGGGCAACCGGACGAGCTCGGCCAGCGACGAGCGCAGCGGGTGCCTGCGGTGCAGGTCGTCGGAGCGGTAGGTGCCCAGCACCAGCAGCCGTTGCGAGCCCAGCCGGGCGAGCAGGAACGCGAGCAGCTCCCGGGTGGAGCGGTCCGCCCAGTGCAGGTCCTCCAGCACGACCAGCAGCGGCGCCGCCGCGGCCGCGTCGCGCACGGCACCGGCCACCGCGTCGAACACCTGTAGGCGCCCGGAGTCCCCGTCACCCGTCGCGGGACGGGGCGCCTCCGCCGCGCCGGGCAGCAGCCCGTGCAGCACCGGCCGTACCGCGGTGCCCGCCCGGGCCAGCGCGTCGAGCACCTCGGAGAAGGGAAGGTAGGGGAGTGCGGCGCCGCCCGCGTCGAGACACCGCCCGACGACGACCTGCGCGCCCGCCCCCGCGGCGGCCCGGCCGAGTGCGGTGGCGAGCCGGGACTTGCCGATCCCCGCCTCCCCGGCGAGCAGCACGGCGCGGGCCCGCCCTGCCCGGGCGGCGTCGAGGTCGCGGAGCAGACCGGCGAGCTCGTCCGCGCGGCCCACCAGTTCGTCCGGGTCCGGGCCGGGCGCGCCGTCCCCGTGGGTGGCTCCCGCGGTCATGGAGCGCATCGTGGCACGGGCCACCGACACTCCCGGGGGCGCGACGGCGGCACCCGCCCGTCCGCGCGGCTCAGGCACGCGGCCCGGCCGGGACCTGCCCGTCCGGTGCCGCCGGGTGGGCTGTCCGGTCCGGTGCCGGTCCGGCGACGGTGGTCCCGCGGGGGACCGGCCGCCGGGCGGCGGTGAGCCGGGCCCGCAGCCGCAGCCACAGCCGCCCCATCGCCGACGGGCCGGCCGCGCCGCGCGCCAGCCGCTCCGTGCGGTACCGGTCCGCCTCCTCCCGCAGCCGGGCCTGCCGCTGCTCGGCGAGGGCGACGAGATGGTCCATCGGGATGTGCGTCATCAGCATGACGACGACACTGCGGCTGAGGGGCCGCCCGGGGCATCGGGCGATCACGCCGTCCCGCGGGCCGCCCGGGGCCCGCGGGTAAGGGGTGCCCTCAGCCCCGTCCGGCGGGCGGGGACAGCAGGCCCCGGCGGTAGGCCGGGACGAGGGCGCGCGGCACCAGGTGACGGCGTCCCTCCAGGGTGAGCGGCACCAGGTCGGGTGTGGTCGCCTTCCACTGCGACCGGCGGTGCCGGGTGTTCGATCGCGACGTCCGTCGCTTGGGAACGGCCATCAGAGGTCTCCTTCTCGGTCGGAACGGACGGTGGGGTCGTCCAGGGTGGCGGGCCCCACGGGCTCGGACTCGGCGCAGGGCTCGTCGTGGGCCCAGCCGAACGGGTCGGGCAGGGCGGCCCAGGCGTCCTCGCCCGCGGCGATCTCGGCGTCGGTGAGCAGCGCGGAGCGCAGGGCGGCGTCGATCTCGTCGGGGTCGGCGTCGTGGCAGATCGCGACGAGGTCCTGGGCGCGGTCGCCCCAGCGCGGGTGCCAGGCCAGGGCCGCCAGCGCCCGGCGCTGGTCGCCGGCCTCGGTCCACGCCTGCTCGGCGGCGCCGGCCAGCCAGTCGCCGGCGTGGCCGATCCGCATGCCGCCGCCCGCGCTCTCCACCCACAGCACCGCGCCGGGACGGGTGGCGAGCCAGACCCGGCCGCGGGCCCGCACGACGCCGTCGAGCAGGCTGTCGATCGCGTCGTGCAGCCGGTCCGGGTGGAACGGGCGTCGGGCGGAGAACAGCAGGGTGCGGACGCCGCTGTCGGCGTCCAGCGGGGGTGTCCCGCGCAGCAGCGGGTCGTGCACGCCACCCGGGACGCCGCGGCGGGACGCGGGGTCGAGCCCGTCGCAGAAGACCCGGTGGTCGGCCCGCCCGGCGAGCAGCCGGGGTGCGGTCGGGCACAGCCGGTCCAGGACGGCGGCGGTCCGGTCCGCGCCCCCGGGCCCGACTGCGTGGGTCAGCACCAGGACGTCGGCGAACTCGGCCTGCCCGACGGCGAGCTGGGCGACGGTCCGCTCGTCGTCGGGCAGCGTGGACAGCCCGCGCTCGGGCAGGGTCGCGTCCCCGGTGGCGTCGTCCAGCCAGTGGTCCGGGTCGAGCACGGCCACCACCCCGCGCAGGTCGACGAGGTCGGTCGCGGTGCAGGCCTCGCCGCCACCCGGCGGCTCGAACACCACCGCCCCCAGCGCCCAGCACACCGGCTCCGGTTCCAGGCGCGGGTCCAGGTGCAGCACCACCCGGTCCACCGTCCCGGCCAGCGCGGCCAGGGTCGGCAGCACGTCCTCGCGGATGGTGCAGCTCACACAGCCGTGGGCGAGCTCCAGCACGGTGCGCTCGTCGCGGCCCGCGTCGCGCAGTCGCCGGTGCACCACACCGCGGCCCAGGTCGCGCAGGTCGTGGTGGAGCACGACGACACCCGGGTCCAGCTCGCGCATCCGCGTGATCGTCCGCTCCACCCCGTCGGGCTCGGTCCCGCACAGGACCACCAGCTCGGTCATGTCTTCCTCCCGGAGTCGGACGTGGTCACGGTCCGGTGTAGCGTAAACGAAAACGATTCCCATGTTGAGAGGAGGGGCGCGATGGCCAAGTCGACCGACGTCCGGCCGATCGTGAAGCTGCGCTCGACGGCGGGGACGGGCACGACCTACGTGACCCGCAAGAACCGCCGCAACGACCCGGACCGCCTGGTCCTGCGCAAGTACGACCCGAAGGTGCGCAGGCACGTCGAGTTCAAGGAGGAGCGCTGATGCCCGCACGTCCCAAGCCGGTGCGCGCGCCGCGACGCAAGCCCAACCCGCTGAAGCAGCGGGGGATCGAGCACGTGGACTGGAAGGACGCCGCGCTGCTGCGCACGTTCATCTCCGACCGCGGCAAGATCCGCGCCCGCCGGGTGACCGGACTCACCGGCCAGCAGCAGCGGCAGGTGGCCACCGCGATCCGCAACGCGCGGGAGATGGCCCTGCTGCCCTACCCGCACGCGGGACGGTGAGCGATGGCGAAGCGCTGTGACCTGACCGGCCGCGAGCCGGGCTTCGGCAAGTCGGTCTCGCACTCCCACCGGCGCACCAGCCGGCGCTGGGACCCCAACGTGCAGACCCGCCGCTACTGGCTGGCCGAGGAGAACCGCTGGGTGCGGCTCACGCTCTCGGTGAAGGGGATCAGGACGGTGGACCGGATCGGCGTCTCCGCCGCGGTGGCGAGGATCCGGGCGAACGGGGTGAAGGTCTGATGGCCACGACCGGGCAGATCGCGAAGAACGAGCGACGGAAGGAGATCGTCGCCCGCTACGCCGAGCGGCGGGCCGAGCTCAAGGCGCTCATCGCCCGCCCGTCGACGCCGGAGCCGGAGCGGGCCGCCGCGGTCGCCGAGCTGCGCCGCCAGCCGCGCGACGCCAGCGCGACCCGGGTCCGCAACCGCGACTCGGTCGATGGACGCCCCCGCGGGCACCTCCGCAAGTTCGGGGTGTCCCGGGTCCGGCTGCGCGAGCTCGCACACGACGGCGCACTGCCGGGTGTCCGCAAGTCGAGTTGGTGACGAACGGCGGTTGACCTGCAGGAACCGGGTTCCGGGACCCCCCGTTCGGGGGCCCGGGACCCCGGTGTAAAGTTCTTCCCGTCGGTGAGAGCGAGGCCCTCGGGCCCGCGGGACACCGGTGCTGCCGCCCCCTTAGCTCAGTCGGCAGAGCGTCTCCATGGTAAGGAGAAGGTCTACGGTTCGATTCCGTAAGGGGGCTCTACAAGGGGCCTCGCCGCATGCGGCGGGGCTTCTTGCATGACGGTGTAGCTCAGTTGGTAGAGCAAGCGGCTCATAATCGCTGTGTCGCCGGTTCAAGTCCGGCCATCGTCACCACGTTGGCGCATCATTCACGAGACATGCTGGGAGGCACCCGCGATGGCCAAGGCCACGGACGTGCGGCCGAAGATCACTCTGGCCTGCGAGGAGTGCAAGCACCGCAACTACATCACCAAGAAGAACCGGCGGAACGACCCCGACCGGCTCGAGATCAAGAAGTTCTGCCCGAACTGCGGCACCCACCGGGCGCACCGCGAGACCCGCTGAGTGCGTAGCGAGTCCCGGAGCTGACAGTGGTCGACCAGTCCTGGGTCGGGCACAGTTCGGACCCGGTCGGGCCGTACCAGGTCGGTCGCGAGAAGATCCGCGAGTTCGCCGTCGCCATCGGTGACGGCGATCCGCTCTTCCGTGACGTGGACGCGGCACGTGCCGCGGGTCACGCGGACCTGGTGGCCCCGCCGACCTTCCCGACCTGCTTCACGATGCCGGTCATCGAGGGCTTCCTCCGGGAGCCCGCCTTCGGGTGGGACTACACCCGCATGGTCCACGGCGACCAGCGGATCACGTTCCGCAGGCCGGTCGTCGCCGGCGACGAGCTCACCACGGTGCTGCACGTCGACGAGCTGCGCACCCGGGCCGGCAACCACATGTTGACGCTGCGCTGCGAGGTCACCGACGCGGCGGGCGAGCCGGTGGCGACCACGCACTCGATGCTGGTCAGTCCCGCCGGTGAGGACGCGGGCAGCGAGGGGGACGCGTGAGTGCACCGCTGACCCGGCAGACCGCCGCCGCCTGCGCCAAGGGCGACGCGCTGCCGTCGCTGACCGTGCAGGTCACCCGCGCCGACCTGGTGCGCTACGCCGGTGCTTCCGGCGACCTCAACCCGATCCACTGGAGCGACCGCGTCGCCGCGGTCGCCGGGCTGCCCGGTGTGATCGCGCACGGCATGCTCTCGATGGCCCTCGCCGGCCGCGTGCTGACCGCGTGGACCGGGGATCCGGCCGCGATCCGCAGCTACGGCACCCGCTTCACGCGGCCCGTCGTCGTCCCGGACGACGACGCCGGCGCCACCGTCGAGCTCTCCGGCACCGTCGCCGAGGTGCGCGAGGAGGGCGGGGAGCGGATCGCCGTCGTCGATCTCAAGGCGGCCTTCGAGGGGAAGACGGTGCTCGGCCGGGCCCGCGCCGAGGTCGTCCTCCCGGGGTGAGGCGACCCGGGGTGCGGGCCCGCGGAAGCGGGTGCGTACACTCGTTCCAGCCGGACGCACCGGACGATCCGTTGCGTCCGCCCCGCCGCCACGTGGCGGATCGGGGCAAAGGGGTGTAGCTCAATTGGCAGAGCAGCGGTCTCCAAAACCGCAGGTTGCAGGTTCAAGTCCTGTCACCCCTGCCACGACGCCGCAGGCCGCCGGAGATCACGGCGGTGCGGCCGACGGCACGGACGGCGAAGCGACGAGGGTTCTCCCGAAGCGGAGGACGTGACCGAGGGCGGGCGGACGCCCGCCACGTGCGGAGGGCGACACGCGTGAGCGACGAGCACGAGTCGGAGCGGCCCGGGCGGGAGCGCCCGAGCAACGCCGCCGACCGTCGTGGGCGGCGGGCCTCCGGCTCCGCGAGCACCCCCGGCAAGGGCCGTGCCACCCCGACCCGCGCCACCGCGGCGACGAAGGAGAAGAAGCCGTCGCTCTTCGCCCGCCTCGCCCGGTTCCTGCGCGAGGTCGTCGCCGAGCTCCGCAAGGTGATCTGGCCCGACCGCGGCCAGATGGTGAAGTACACCATCGCGGTCCTGATCTTCGTGTCGATCATGGTGGCGCTGGTGTTCGTGCTGGACTCGGCGTTCGCCGAGGGCGTCGCCCTGCTGTTCGGCAACTGACGCGAGTACGAACGCCGACCGGCTCCGACCGACACCGAACAATGGAAGCGAGTAGGACGTGACCTCCGACAGCAAGGCGTACGACGAGGCGGCCGACGAGGCCGCGATCGACGCCGTCGCCGAGAACGCGGCCGACGAGACGCTGCCCGAGCAGTCCGTCCAGGACGCCGACGTCGAGGCGGCGCACGGTGAGGACGCCGTCTCCGGCGACTACACCGAGGCCGACGACGACAGCACCCCCGGCGCCGAGGCGGAGACGCTGGACGGCGAGGGCGAGACGGTCCCGACCGCCGAGGACGCGGACGACACCGGCGACGCCGTCTCCGGGGACGCCGACGCCGACTCCGGGGACGCCGACTCCGGGGACGCCGCCGCGGAGGAGCCGGCCGAGGACGTGGATCCGGAGGAGGAGCTGCGCGCCGCACTGCGTCGCGCGCCCGGTGACTGGTACGTCGTCCACTCCTACGCGGGCTACGAGAACAAGGTGAAGTCGAACCTCGAGACCCGGGCGCAGACCCTGGACGTCGAGGACTACATCTTCCAGGTCGAGGTGCCCACCGAGGAGGTCACCGAGATCAAGAACGGGCAGCGCAAGAAGGTCCAGCGCAAGGTGCTGCCCGGCTACATCCTGGTGCGGATGGAGCTCAACGACCAGTCCTGGGGCGCGGTGCGGAACACGCCGGGCGTCACCGGTTTCGTCGGCGCGACGTCCAAGCCGTCGCCGCTGACGATCAACGAGGTCGTGAAGTTCCTGCTGCCGAAGGTCGAGGCCCCCAAGAAGGAGGCCGAGGCCGGCAGGACCGCGTCCGGCGGCGGCTCCGGCTCGTCCGGCGGCGCCCCCACCATCGAGGTCGACTTCGAGGTCGGCGAGTCGGTCACCGTCATGGACGGTCCGTTCGCCACGCTCCCCGCGAGCATCTCCGAGGTCAACGTCGACGCCCAGAAGCTCAAGGTGCTGGTCTCGATCTTCGGCCGGGAGACCCCGGTCGAGCTCGGGTTCAACCAGGTCTCCAAGATCTGATCGCACCCGTGAGGAACGTCCGCGGCATGGCAGGGCCGCGTGGCGTGCACATCGATCACTGAGGAACGGACATGCCCCCCAAGAAGCGGAAGCTCTCCGCGATCATCAAGCTCCAGATCCAGGCAGGCGCAGCGACGCCGGCCCCGCCGGTCGGCCCCGCACTGGGTCAGCACGGCGTCAACATCATGGAGTTCTGCAAGGCCTACAACGCGGCGACCGAGGCCCAGCGCGGCAACATCGTGCCGGTCGAGATCTCGGTCTTCGAGGACCGGTCGTTCTCCTTCGAGCTGAAGACCCCGCCCGCGGCGCGGCTCCTGCTCAAGGCGGCCGGTGTCGAGAAGGGCTCCGGCGAGCCGCACAAGACCAAGGTCGCCAGCGTGACCATGGCCCAGGTCCGGGAGATCGCCCAGGTCAAGATGAATGACCTGAACGCGAACGACCTCGACCAGGCCGCCAAGATCATCGCCGGCACCGCCCGGTCGATGGGCATCACGGTCGACGGCTGAGCGAGCCCCCCACACCACCCGTACGCGTGGGAGAGCCGGGCGCGGCTCCGACCACGACCTGACCTCTCTAAGGAGACGAGGACAGATGGCACAGCGCAGCAAGGCCTACCGAGAGGCCGCCGCGAAGATCGACGCGGACCGCCTCTACTCGCCGCTGTCGGCGGCGAAGCTGGCCCAGGACACGTCCAGCAAGAACACCGACGCGACCGTCGAGGTCGCGATGCGGCTGGGCGTCGACCCCCGCAAGGCGGACCAGATGGTCCGCGGCACCGTGAACCTGCCGCACGGTACCGGTAAGACCGCCCGGGTCATCGTGTTCGCCACCGGCGACAAGGCCACCGAGGCCGAGGCCGCCGGCGCCGACGCCGTGGGCGCCGAGGACCTCATCGAGCGGATCCAGGGCGGGTGGCTCGACTTCGACGCCGCCATCGCGACCCCGGACCAGATGGCCAAGGTCGGCCGCATCGCCCGCATCCTCGGCCCGCGTGGCCTGATGCCGAACCCGAAGACGGGCACCGTGACGCCGGACGTCACGAAGGCCATCAACGAGATCAAGGGCGGCAAGGTCAACTTCCGGGTCGACAAGCAGGCCAACCTGCACCTCGTCATCGGCAAGGCCTCGTTCGACACCGAGAAGCTGGTGGAGAACTACGGCGCCGCCTACGACGAGATCCTGCGGCTCAAGCCGTCGGCCGCCAAGGGCCGCTACGTCAAGAAGATCACCGTCTCCACCACCACCGGGCCGGGCATCCCGGTGGACCCGAACCGCACCCGCAACCTGCTGGTCGCGGACGAGGAGACCGACTGATCGACTGATCAGCACCTGACACGACGACGCCCCCGGTTCCCTGCGGAACCGGGGGCGTCGTCGTGTGCGGGTCAGGCCCAGTCGCGCAGGACGTCCTCGACGCTCTCCGGGCCGGTGCCGCGACCGGCGGTCTCGGTGACCGTGCGGGAGAAGCGCGGTGCCGGGGCGGCCTGGGGCACGCCGTCGGAGGTGACGATCGTGCCGCGCGCGGTCAGGTGCGCGTTCTCGCGGGCCTCGGCGAACGACAGCACCGGGGTGGTGCAGGCGTCGGTGCCCTCGAAGACCGCGGCCCACTCGTCGCGGGGCTTGGAGGCGAACACCTCGGTGAACCGGGCCCGCATGGCCGGCCAGCCGCCGCGGTCGTACTGCGGGCCGAGGTCGTCCTCGGTGAGCCCCAGGCCGGCGATGAGCTGGGCGTAGAACTGCGGCTCCAGCGCCCCGACGGCCATGTGCCCGCCGTCGGCGCAGGTGTAGGTGTCGTAGAACGGGGCGTGCCCGTCGAGCAGGTTGGAGTCGCGCTCGTCGACCCAGGCGTCCTGGGACAGGAAGCCCCAGAACATCTGGTTCAGCACGCTGACACCGTCGACCATGGCGGCGTCGACGACCTGGCCCTGCCCGGAGGCCTTCGCCTCCCAGATCGCGGCCAGCACGCCGACGACGAGCAGCATCGACCCGCCGCCGAAGTCCCCGACCAGGTTCAGGGGCGGGACCGGACGCTCCCCGGCGCGGCCGATCGCGTGCAGCGCACCGGTCAGCGAGATGTAGTTCAGGTCGTGCCCGGCGCGCGGCGCCATCGGGCCGTCCTGGCCCCAGCCGGTCATCCGCCCGTAGACCAGGCGCGGGTTGCGGGCGTGGCAGTCCTCGGGGCCGACGCCGAGGCGCTCGGTGACGCCCGGCCGGTAGCCCTCCAGGAGGACGTCGGCGGACTCGACCAGCCGCAGCACGGTCTCCCGGCCCGCCGGGTCCTTCAGGTCCGCGGTGACCGAGCGCCGGCCGCGCGCCGTCGGGTCGGGTACCGCGTCGGACCCGAGCTTCAGCCCGCCCGACGGCCGGTCGACGCGGACGACGTCCGCCCCGAGATCGCCCAGGATCATCGCCGCGTGCGGCCCCGGCCCGATCCCGGCCAGCTCGATCACCTTCAGTCCGGCCAGCGGACCCTTGCCCCGTGTCACCGTGGACCTCCTCGTCGCGCGATCGGTTCCCGGCGACGGTAGCGACCCGGCGCCGGTGCTCAGCCGGTCGACTCGCGAGCCGGCTCCTCGTAGTCCCAGATGTCCTTGCCGATCTCACGGACGGGATGGTCGGTCGCGTCCCGTTCCTGGATCGTGTAGGCGTAGCGGCCGTGCTGCCAGCCGTCCCGCGTCGCGACCTCCAGCAGGCAGGCCTCGGCCCAGCCGTGCCACTCGTCGAAGTCGCGGGGCAGCGGGTCGGGTGCGTCGCACTCGATCTCGGTCATCCGGTGCAGCACGCCCCGCAGGGGCTGCCAGGCGTGCACGTCCAGCCAGATGTTGTCCATCGCCGGCGCCTCCGTCGGGTGGGGTCGACCCCCAGTCTCGCCGGGCGCCGTCGTGGCGGGCCGGACGGCCGGGGGTCTTCACCCGATCGTGGTCAGGCCTTCAGCAGGTCCTCGCGGCCCTCGGCCTCGAGCTTCGCCTTGTACGGGCCGAAGAGCTGCTTGGCGATCGGCAGCAGCTTGAGGACCTTCGAGACCGGGCCCTTGGCGCGGACGTCGCCCTTGGCCATCGCGACCGGGAGGATGACCTTGCCCAGCCAGAACCGGTTGCCGGTGTCGGCGGACATGAACAGCTCGATGTTCGGGTCGGGGCCCTGCCCGGCGCCGGTGTGGATCTCGGAGTTCGGCATGTCCACGGTCAGGACGGCGTCCGGGTTCGTGTATGTGATCCGCAGGACGACCCCGGACGGCTGCAGCTTCGCCACCAGGTCCGGGTCGGCCATCCCGATCCGGAACACCCCGCCCAGGTACTCGTAGACCTCGGCCTCGTCGGCGAACACGGCCATCAGCGCCTCCTCGCGAGATGTGGCCGGGCAGGATGCCGCCCGGCACGTCGCCGCGAGTCTGTCCCGCGCCGTCCGGGGCGCGCAGCCGATCACCGGGCCAGGCTTGGCCCGTCCGGGCCGTGCGGCGTGCCGGCACGGACCTCAGCGGCCGGCCGGGTGCTCGTCGAGCAGCCCGCAGCGCCCCGCCAGCGCGGCCGCCTCGATCCGGTTCGCCGCGCCCAGCTTGTGCAGCAGCGAGGCGATCATGCGCTTGGCGGTGCGCTCGCTGACCAGCATCGGGCGGGCGATGTCGGCGGTCTCCAGGCCCCGCGCCAGCAGCGTCCACAGTTCGATGTCGCGCTCACCGAGCCGGTCGAGCAGGCCGTCGGCGGTGCGGTCGGCCGCGACGAGCAGCGCGTCGAGCAGCTCCGCACGCAGTACCCGCACCCCGGCCGCGATCGACAGCAGCGGCGCGACCAGTACCTCCGGGTCGGCGGACTTGCCCAGGTAGCCGTCGGCGCCGGCGCGCATCGCGGCGGCGGCGAGGTCCAGGTCCTCGGTGCCCGACAGCGCCAGCACCCGGGTGGCGGGGTAGGCGGCCTTGACCCGGCGGATCGTCTCCACCCCGCCCAGCGGGGGGAGCGCGAGGTCGACGATCGCGATCCCGGCCCGGTGCCTCCCGACCAGCGCGACGGCGTCCTCCCCGGCGGTGGTCGAGCCCGCGACCCGGAAGGTGTCCCCGGCGCGGGACTCCAGCAGCAGGGCGAGGCCCTGTGCGAACAGGGCGTGGTCGTCGACGATGACGACCACGTGCGGCGCTGTCGGCACGGGCGGCATGGTCGGTGAGCCTAGTGTGGCCGCCGACCCCGTCCGCTCCCGAGAGGCCTCGACCGTGACCGCGCACGCCGGTGAACTGCCCGAACGCACCCGGGAGGAGCGCCAGGCCGTCGTCCTGAGGATCTGCGTCGTGCTCGGCGCTGTCGGCCTGCTGGTGGCCCGGCCGGACCTCACCGGAGCCCGGCCGGTCGTCGCCGCCGTCCTGATCGGGCTGAGCGCGGTCTACGCGGCCGCGCTCGGCGTCGTCTCGGTGCTCCGCGGGCGGCTGCCCGTCCCGCCGGCCGTGCTGACCGGGATCGACGGTCTGCTCGCCCTGCTCGCCTGCGGACTCACCGGCGGGGTGGCGAGCCCGATGGTGGCCGCGCTGCCGCTGGTCGTCATCGCGATCGCGCTCCGCGGCGGGCACCGGCTCGGGCAGCTCGTCGCGCTCGGTCTCGGCGTCGGCTACACCGTGGCGGCGCTACTCGGCTCCGACCCGGGGGTCACGGTCGGCGCCGCGGTCGTCGCGGGACTGTGGTGGACCGGTTTCCTGTTCGCGACGGCGGTGCTCACCGGGGTGCTCGTGCGCCTGCTGGAACGCCAGCTCGCCGACATCGCCACCACCCGGGCCCGGGCCGAGAGCGAGCACGAGCGTTACCTGTCCGAGCGCGCGCTGCGGGACCGGATCGTGTCCCAGAGCCGGGCCCGGCTGGACGGGGCCCGCGTCGTGCTGCACGAGTTCCGGACCCCGGTCGCCTCGCTGACCGCGCTGTCGGCCGACCTCGCCGCGGGCAGGCTGGGCGGGGACGCCGCCCGGCGGGCGTCGCGGCTGCTCGCCGACCACGCCGCCCACCTCCAGGACATGCTCGACGGGCTGGCCGACCTGGCCGTCGCCGACGGCAGCCCGCTCGGGCGCGACCGGCCCCGCCGCGTCGCGCTCGCCGAGCTGGCCGACGCCGTGCTCGACGCCGCCGGGATCGCCGCGCACCGGCGGCACCCGGTCGTCGAACCGGCCGGGGCCGCGGTCCACTGCGACCCGCAGCGGCTGCGCCGGATGCTCACCAACCTGGCCGAGAACGCCGCCCGGCACTCCGGTGACGAGGTCGTGGAGCTGCACCTGGCCCACGACGGCGCCGTGCTCACCGCCGAGGTCCGCGACCGCGGGCCCGGGCTTCCCGCGGGTCAGGAGGGCGTCGTGACGGCCAAGGGCGTCGCGCTGGGGGAGCGTCGCGGTACCGCCGGGCTGGGCCTGTGGATCGCCGAGGCGCTCGCGTCCGCGATGGACGGTGAGCTGAGCCTGCTCCCGCGTGAGGGCGGCGGCCTCGTCGCCCGGCTCACCCTGCCGCTCGCCGGCACCTGAGGACCTCCCCTGGCACCCGGGGGCCAGCGCTGGCGCGGGCGACGGCTGTGCCGGAGGTCTCCGCGCGGCCAGGATCGACCGCCATGCGTACGACGGCAGCGGTGCTGTGGGAACCCGGTGGCAAGTGGGAGATCGAGGAGGTCGAGCTCGACTCCCCGAACGCCGGGGAGGTCATGGTCGAGCTGACCGCATCGGGGCTGTGCCACTCCGACGAGCACCTCGTGACCGGTGACCTGCCCGCGGTCCTGCCGATGGTCGGCGGCCACGAGGGCGCGGGCCGGGTCATCGAGGTCGGCCCGGGCGTCACCGAACTCGAGGTCGGCGACCCGGTCGTCATGACCTTCCTGCCCTCCTGCGGGCGCTGCCCGTACTGCTCCAAGGGCCAGCCGAACCTCTGCAACGACGGCGCCGGCGCCACCCTCGGCCCGCAGCTCGACGGCACCTACCGGTTCCACGCCCGTGGCGAGGACCTGGGCCAGATGTGCCTGCTCGGCACGTTCGCCCGGCACACCGTGGTCCCGGTGAAGTCCGCCGTGAAGATCGACGAGGGCTTCCCGCTGGACCTGGCCGCGCTGGTCGGCTGCGGCGTCACCACCGGCTTCGGCTCCTCGGTGCGCACCGCGGACCTGCGGGCCGGGGACACCGCCGTGGTCATCGGGATCGGCGGCATCGGCGCGAACGCGGTGCAGGGCGCCCGGGCGGCGGGCTGCCGGTACGTCGTGGCCGTCGACCCGGTCGAGCACAAGCGGGAGCGCTCCCGCGAGCTGGGCGCCACGCACGTCGCCGCGAGCATCGACGAGGCCTGGGAGATCGTCAGCGAGCTGACCCGCGGGCAGATGGCCGAGGCGGCGGTCCTGTGCACGGGCGTCGCGATGGGCGAGGACCTGCAGCCCGCGCTGCAGCTGGTCGGCAAGCGCGGCCGGGTCGTCGTCACCGCGCTGGCCCGGGCCGAGGAGGAGACGGCGTCGCTGTCGCTGCTCGACCTCACGCTCTACGAGAAGCAGATCCGCGGCGCGCTGTTCGGCAGCTCCGCGGCCCAGTTCGACATCCCGCGGCTGCTGGAGATGCACAACCTCGGCCACCTCAAGCTCCGTGAGCTGATCACCAAGGAGTACACCCTCGACCAGGTCAACGAGGGCTATGAGGACATGCGTTCCGGACGCAACATCCGCGGCCTGATCCGCTACTGACCGCCCCCGGCGCGCATCGACGGCCCCGGCCCGCACGAGCGGGACCGGGGCCGTCGGTGTGGGGAGCGGGTCAGCCGTCGACGAGCTCGCGCACGGTGCGCAGGTGCTCCGGGCTGCCGTCGACGACCATCGTCGTGATCAGCGAGTCGCGGAACACCGGCAGCTCCTCGGCGATCTTCGCCTTCGGGCCGATCAGGGCCACCTGCTCGACCATCGAGGTCGGGATGGCCGTCGCGGCCGCGTCCTTGTCCCCGCCCAGGTAGAGCTCCTGGATGCGGGCGCACTCGTCGTCGTAGCCCATGCGGGCGAAGACCTCGTAGTGGAAGTTCGCGCCCGTGGCGCCCATCCCGCCGATGTAGAGCGCGAGGAACGGGCGGATCCGGTCCGCGGCGGCCTCGACGTCGTCGTCGACCGCGGCCGGGGTCCCGGCTCATGACCGAGGAGATCTTCGGCCCGATCCTGCCGGTGCTGACCGTCGACGGTGTCGACGCCGCGATCGCGCACGTCAACGCCGGTCCGAAGCCCCTGGCCGCCTACGTGTTCACCAGCTCGTCGCGCACCGCGGAGCGGGTCACCCGCGAGGTCCCCGCCGGGGCGACCGTCGTCAACCACCTGATGTTCCACCTACTGGTGCCCCGGCTGCCCTTCGGGGGAGTGGGGCGCAGCGGCTCCGGCGCCTACCACGGGCGGTTCGGGTTCGAGAACTTGTCGCACCGGCGGGCGGTGCTGCGCAAGCCGGCCCGGCCCGATCCCGGCATCGTCTACCCGCCCTGCGATGGGCGGACCGAACGCCTGCTGCGCAGGATCTTCTGATCGGACACGCGTCCGGCGTGGCACCCTGGTGGGTCGGCACGGGTCGTGGAGAGGGGGCGGGCGGGGTGGCCAGGAGAGCGGGTCGGCAGATAGCTGCCGAGCAGTACTACGACGCCGCGTTGTCGATCCTCGCGCGCGAGGGCGCGGCCGGGCTCAAGATCGGTCCGTTGTGCCGGTCGCTCGGCGTGACCAGCGGGTCGTTCTACCACCACTTCGGCGGCTGGGCGGGCTTCGTCCGTGGCCTGCTGCGCTACTGGGAGGCCGGGCAGACCGACCGGATCGTCGAGCTGGCCCGGGTGACCGCGGACCCGGTCGAGCGGATCGACGTGGTCAAGCAGCTCACGGCGGGCCTGCGGCACGACGCCGAGGCCGCGATCCGGGCGTGGGCCCAGATCGACCCCGAGGTCGGCCGCGCCCAGGCGCGGGTGGACGTGCAGCGCCGGATCGCGCTGGAGCAGGTGGTGGCCGACGTCGTGCCCGACCCGGACGACGCCCGCAGGCTCGCCGTCTTCGGCATCTCGCTGATGGCCGGCTACCAGCAGACCTGCGACCCCCGCGACCGGGATCTCCTGCGTGCCCTGTTCGACGACTACCAGCGCCTCATCCTGTCGCACGCCCCGCACGTGACGCCGCCGATCGGGTGATCCTCCGTGCGGGTGGGGGCGTGGTCGCCGACTCGGTCGTACCGCGGCAATCGGGCCGTTCGGACCAGCCCTGCTACCCGGCCGGGAGCACTGTTACCCACGGTCCGCAACATTGCACGGTAATCTGTAACCCACGGTAACCATAACGTAGATTACGGCATGGTCACCGATCGGCAACCCCGCCGACCCGCCAGTAACCCCCGACGCGCAGACTCGTTGTGCCGTTCAGCACCGACGACTGGCCCCCGCTCCCCAGCGTTCCCGGGCCCCGGTGCGGTTCGTCGGTCTATTGCGCGAGGAGGCGACACGTGACCGGTGTCGAGGTGAAGGTCGAGGGACTGACGAAGTCCTTCGGTCGGGCCAACATCTGGTCGGACGTGACCCTGACGCTGCCCGCGGGTGAGGTGTCGGTGCTGCTCGGGCCGTCGGGTACCGGTAAGTCGGTGTTCCTGAAGTCCCTGATCGGGCTGCTGAAGCCGGAGCGGGGGTCGATCGTGATCGAGGGCGTCGACCTGTGCAAGTGCTCGGAGTCCGAGCTGTACGAGATCCGGAAGCTGTTCGGGGTGTTGTTCCAGGACGGTGCGTTGTTCGGGTCGA
Organism: Pseudonocardia sp. UM4_GMWB1; assembly: GCF_017312155.1. Classification (NCBI taxonomy): domain Bacteria; kingdom Bacillati; phylum Actinomycetota; class Actinomycetes; order Pseudonocardiales; family Pseudonocardiaceae; genus Pseudonocardia; species Pseudonocardia sp. UM4_GMWB1. The sequence goes on from NZ_QJPN01000001.1 coordinate 1,264,533, forward strand.
TGAACCTGTTCGACAACATCGCGTTCCCGTTGCGGGAGCACACGCGTAAGTCGGAGTCGGCGATCCGCGACATCGTCATGGAGAAGATCGACATGGTCGGTCTGGTCGGTGCCGAGGGCAAGCTGCCGGGTGAGATCTCGGGTGGTATGCGTAAGCGGGCGGGGCTGGCGCGGGCGTTGGTGCTGGATCCGAAGATCATTCTGTTCGACGAGCCGGACTCGGGTCTGGATCCGGTGCGTACGGCGTATCTGAACCAGCTGATCATCGATCTGAACGCGATGACGGACTCGACGTTCCTGATCGTCACCCACGACATCAACTCGGCGCAGACGGTGCCGGACAACATCGGGCTGCTCTATCGCAAGCATCTGTCGATGTTCGGTCCGCGGGAGGTGCTGCTGACCTCCGACGAGCCGGTGGTGGCGCAGTTCCTGAACGGTCGTCGTGAGGGGCCGATCGGGATGTCGGAGGAGAAGGACGCCGCCCAGGCCGCCCGTGAGATGGAGGAGGCGGGTGGTGAGCTGGAGGGGCGTCCGGAGATGAAGCCGCAGCTCGTCGCGTCGACCGGGATGCCGGACCGGCAGGCGGTGCATCGCCGCCGTGAGCGGGTGCAGGCGATGCTGCACGAGTTGCCGGAGTCGGCGCAGGAGGCGATCCGGGAGCAGTACGCCGACAGCGACGCGCAGGCGGGCGGCCCGTCCCGAAACGGCACCACCCGCCAGACGGCCCGCAGCGGCGCGACGGTGAGCGACGACCGTCCCACCGACATCCACCCGCGCATCACCGACGACACCCCCGACCCGGGCGGCCGTCACCAGCTCTCCGGCGGTGAGCGGTGAGCACCCCCAGCCCCGTCACGCGGGCGCTCACCCCGGTCGGCAAGTTCTTCGGCCTGTTCGCCGAGATCGGCCGCCAGGGACTGCGCCGGCCGTTCCAGTGGCGCGAGCTCGTCGAGCAGACGTGGTTCGTCACCAAGGTCTCCGCGCTGCCGACCGCCCTGTTCACGATCCCGTTCGGCGCGACGATCGCGCTGCTGCTCGGTGAGCTGACCCGCCAGTTCGGCGCCCAGTCCCAGACCGGCGCCGGCGCGGTCCTCGCGATCGTGCAGCAGGCCGCCCCCATCGTCACCGCACTGCTGATCTCCGGCGCCGGTGGCTCCGCGGTCTGCGCGGACCTCGGAGCCCGGACCATCCGCGAGGAGATCGCGGCGATGGAGGTGCTCGGCATCTCGCCGATCCAGCGCCTGGTCGTGCCGCGGGTGCTCGCCATGGGCATCACCGCGCTGGTCCTGAACGGGCTCGCGACCTGCGTCGGCGTCGCGGGCGGCTACTTCTTCAACGTGATCATCCAGGGCGGGTCGCCCGGTGCGTACATCAACAGCTTCTCGGCGATCGCGCAGGTCAGCGACATCGTCGTGTCGGAGCTGAAGGCGTTCCTGTTCGGCATCGTCGCCGGTGTCGTCGCCGCTTTCCGCGGCCTCAACCCGCCGCCCGGTGCGAAGGGCGTCGGTGACGCGGTGAACCAGGCCGTCGTCATCTCCTTCGTGCTCGTCTTCCTGATCAACCTCGTGCTCACCGCCCTGTACCTCGAGCTCGTCCCGCCGAAGGGCTTCTGATCCATGGCCACCCCACTCGGAACGCGGGCCCGACGGGCCGCCCAGGCGCCGCTGAACCAGCTCGAGGAGCTCGGCGACCAGCTGTCGCTCTACGTCCGGTCGATCCTCTGGATCCCGAAGACGCTGACCCGGTACAAGAAGGAGGTCGCCCGGCTGCTCGCCGAGGTCTCCTTCGGCTCCGGCGCGCTGATCGTCATCCTCGGGACCGTCGGCGTGATGGCGTCGTTGTCGCTGTTCGTCGGCTCGCTGGTCGGCCTGCAGGGCTTCCGCGCCCTGGACGCCCTGGGCGTCGAGGCGCTGACCGGCTTCATCACCGCCTACTTCAACACCCGCTCGATCGCCCCGCTGGTCGCCGCCTCGGCGCTGACCGCGACGCTCGGCGCGGGCTTCACCGCCCAGCTGGGCGCCATGCGGATCTCCGAGGAGATCGACGCGCTGGAGGTCATGGCGGTGCCCTCGGTGCCCTACCTGGTGACCACCCGGATGGTCGCCGGCATCGTCGCGATCATCCCGATCTACACGCTCGGCCTGCTCGCCAGCTACGCCGCCTCGCGGATCAACGTCACGCTGATCAACGGTCTGCCCGGTGGTACCTACGACCACTACTTCGACCTGTTCCTGCCGGTCAGTGACGTACTGCTGTCCTACCTCAAGGTGATCGTGTTCGCGACGGTGATCATCCTGATCCACTGCCACTACGGCTACTCCGCCAAGGGCGGCCCCGCCGGCGTCGGCGTCGCGGTCGGTCGCGCGGTGCGGCTGTCGATCGTGAGCACCGCCATCCTGGACTTCTTCCTGACGCTGGTCATGTTCGGCACCTCGACCTCGGTGCGGGTGGCCGGATGAGGTCCCCGAAGCGAGTGCTGCAGGGCCTGGCCTTCGTCACGGTCATCGTCGTCCTGCTCGGGCTGGCCGTCGCCCAGTACGTCGGCGTCTTCTCCTCCGGTGTCCCGGTGACCCTGAACGTCGCCCGGGTCGGCACCCAGATGCAGGAGCGTTCCGACGTCAAGGTCAACGGCCTGATCGTCGGGCAGGTCGACCAGGTCGTCTCGAACGGCACGAACACCAGCATCGAGATGTCGATGGACCCGCAGTTCCTCGACCAGATCCCGGAGAACGTCACCGCCCAGCTGCTGCCCAAGACGCTGTTCGGCGAGAAGTTCGTGTCGCTGGTCCCGCCGGCCGCGCCGTCGACAGCCCGGCTCGCCGCGGGCGACGTCATCCCCGAGGACCGCAGCCAGGCCGCGCTGGAGGTCGAGCGGGTGCTCGACGAGCTGCTGCCGCTGCTGCAGACCGTCCGTCCGCAGGACCTGGCGACCACGCTCGGCTCGCTCTCCCAGGCCCTGCAGGGCCGGGGCAACCAGCTCGGCGAGACCCTGACCCAGCTGAACACGCTGGTCGAGGGCCTGAACCCGGCCGTGCCGGACCTGCAGGAGGACATCCGCCAGCTGGCGACCTTCTCCGACAACCTGAACCAGGCCGCGCCCGACCTGCTCGACGCGCTCGACAACCTCACGGTCACCAGCCGCACGATCGTCGAGAAGCGCGAGGGGCTGCGGAACCTCTACCGCTCCATCACCGGCGCGTCGGACGACCTGCGGTCCTTCCTCGACGCGAACGGCGAGAACATCATCGGGCTGTCGGCGGCCAGCCGGCCGACGCTGGAGACGCTCGCGCGCTACTCGCCCGAGTTCCCCTGCCTGACCCGCCAGCTCGTCGAGCTGATCCCGAAGATCAACGACGCGGTCCGGCCGGGCACCGACCGGGTCGGCTTCAACTTCACCGTCGAGATCGTGGCGAGCAAGGGCAAGTACCTGCCGAACCAGGACGAGCCCGAGTACGGCGAGGACCGCGGGCCGCGCTGCTACCCGATCCCGGTCCCGACCGGCACCCAGTACCCCCCGGACGGCCCGTTCCGGGACGGCTCCGTCCCGGGCCCGGCCCCGGCCGGGCAGCCGATGGGCAACCCCGAGGACTTCGGGGTCGACACCTTCGGCACCTACGACGGCACCGACAGCTTCGGTCTCATCCAGGACCAGAGCGCGCAGAACGGCGCGGGCGTGCTCCCCCCGCTGACCACCACGCTCGGCCAGGCGGGCATCCAGCCGTCGTCCTACGACGGGACGCACCAGAGCGGCTCGGTCGACATGGGCGTCGCGAACTCCGCCGGCGAGCAGGACGTCGTCGCGCAGCTGCTGGCCGCCCACCAGGGCGGCTCCCCGCAGGCCGTGCCGGCCTGGAGCAGCACGATGGTCGGCCCGCTCCTGCGCGGCACGGAGGTGACGCTGACGTGAGTAGGCTCCCGATCTCGGCGCTGGTCAAGTTCCTGGTCTTCGCGCTGGTCACAGCGCTGGGCACCACGCTGCTCGGCCTGACCATCGCGAACGCCCGGGGCGGCCAGGTCACCGAGTACACCGCCCGGTTCAGCGACGCGACCGGCCTGCTGGCCGGCGACGACGTCCGCATCGCCGGCGTCGTCGTCGGATCGATCAAGGACGTCCGCATCGTCGACCAGCGGGTCGCCGAGGTGGCGTTCGACGTCGACTCGTCCACCCCGCTGCCGTCGACGGTCAGCGCGACCCTGAAGTACAAGAACCTCATCGGCCAGCGGTACATGGCGCTGGACCAGGGCGCGGGCCCGACCGGGGAGGACCTCCCCGCCGGCGGCCAGATCCCGATCGACCGGACCCGCCCCGCGGTCAACCTGACCGTGCTGTTCAACGGCTTCCAGCCGCTGTTCCAGGGCCTGGACCCGGACCAGATCAACAAGCTGTCGATGGAGATCGTCCAGGTCCTGCAGGGCGAGGGCGGCACGGTGCAGAGCCTGCTGGCCTCGACGTCGTCGCTGACCAACTCGATCGCCGACCGCGACCAGGTCATCGGCCAGGTCATCGACAACCTCAACCTGACCCTCGACACCGTCAACCGCAACGACGAGGGCCTCAACGAGCTGATCAGCTCGCTGCAGGCGCTGGTGTCCGGGCTGGCCCAGGACCGCGAGCCCATCGGCAACGCGATCCAGTCCATCGGCGAGCTGACCCAGGTCACGGGGTCGTTCCTGGAGGACGCCCGACCGCCGCTGCGCGACGACATCCGCAACCTCGGCGACCTCGCGACCCAACTCGACCAGGGCCGACCCGCGATCGAGCGGTTCCTGCAGTACACGCCGTTCAAGCTGAACCGGATCGCCCGCGTCGGCTCCCACGGCAGCTGGTTCAACTTCTACCTCTGCGGCCTCGACGGCCAGATCGGCATCTCGCCGATCCTGCAGCAGACCTCGCTGGAGGACCTGGGCATCGGCCCGGTCCGCAACCCCGAGCGGCGCTGCGGCCCGGACCCGTCCGGGCTCGGGGCCGGCAACACCGTCCCGACCGACGGCTCGCAGCCCGGCGACCCCGCGGACAACCGCGCCCAGGACAACCCGTCGATGCGTGAGCCGACCACCGAGTCGGTCGGCGGCCTGCTGGACCAGGCAGCCGGCCGTGGCCCGGTCGACTCCAGCAGCGACCCGACCGCAGCGCTGCAGCCGGGAGGCAACTGATGGCACAGGCAGGGCAGAAGCGCCCCGTCCTGACGGCGGTGATCGGGCTCGTGCTGATCGCGGCGCTGACACTGGCCGCGTTCAACTACGAGGCCATCTTCTCCGGGGCCACCCGCTACACCGCGGAGTTCCCCGAGGCGGCGGGTCTGCAGGCCAACGACCGCGTCACAGTGGCCGGGGTCGAGGCGGGCCGGGTGCAGGACGTCTCCCTCGACGGCGACCACGTGAAGATCGAGTTCACCGTCGAGGACGCCTGGGTCGGCAACCGGACCACGGCGTCGATCGAGATCGCCACGCTGCTCGGCTCCAAGTTCCTCGCCCTCGACCCGCGCGGCGACGCCGAGCAGGACCCCGACCAGCCGATCGGCCGGGACCGGACCAAGTCCCCGTTCGACGTCGTCGACGCCTTCAACGGCCTCTCCGGCACGATCGACCAGCTCGACACCACGCAGCTCGCGTCGAGCCTCACCACGCTCTCGGACACCTTCCGCGACACCCCACCGGAGATCCGCGGGGCCTTGGACGGGCTGTCCCGCCTGTCGAACACGATCTCCAGCCGCGACGGCGAGCTGAAGAAGCTGCTCGCCAACACCCGGCAGCTGTCGACCACGCTGGCCGACCGCCGTGGCGACGTCGTGAAGCTGGTGAACGACGGCAACCTGCTGCTCGGTGAGCTGCAGCGGCGCAAGGACGCGATCGCCAACCTGCTCGACGGCGTGCAGCGCCTGTCGATCCAGCTGCGCGGCCTCGTCGCCGACAACCAGGCGCAGCTGCGCCCGGCCCTGGAGACCCTCGACCGCGTGCTGGCGGTGCTCGAGGAGAACCGCGACAACCTCGGCGAGATCCTCGACAAGGAAGCGGTGTTCATCCGCGTGTTCGGCAACGCCCTCGGCAACGGCCGTTGGTTCGACAACTACCTGTGCGGCCTGCTGCCGCCGGTCGTGCCGCTCGGGGGTGACTGCTGATGGGCTCCTGGGCCAACGACCGGCGCCAGATCCAGTTCGGTGCCCTGATCGCCGTCGTCGCGGTCCTGGTGGCGAGCGCGATCTGGCTGATCACCTCCGGCGGCGGCCGCCAGGTCACCGCCTACTTCACCAGCTCCGCCGCGCTGTTCCAGGACAACGACGTCCGGGTGCTCGGTGTCCCGGTCGGCAAGATCGACCGGATCACGCCGGAGGGCGACCGGGTGCGGGTCGACATGACCATCACCGACGACGAGGTGCGCCTGCCCGCCGACGTCAAGGCCGCCGTCGTCTCGCCGAGCCTGGTCACCGGCCGCTACGTGCAGCTGACCCCGGTGTGGACCGGCGGTCCGGAGTGGAACGGCGAGCCGATCCCGCTGGAGCGCACCGCGTTCCCGCTCGGCGTCGACGACCTCACCCGGACCGCGACCGAGCTCTCCCGGGCGCTCGGGCCGCAGGGGGCCAACAAGGACGGCGCGCTCAACGACGTCCTGGACGTCACCGCACAGAACCTCGACGGCAACGGCCGCGCGCTCAACGACACCATCCGCAACCTCGGCGGGCTCTCGGCGACGTTGAACGGGTCCAGCGGCGACCTGTTCGGCACCATCACCGAGCTGCAGAAGTTCGTCGGGACGCTGCGGGAGAACGACCCCGGCATCCGCGAGCTCAACGGGAAGCTGGCCGACGTGACCGGATTCCTCGCGAGCCAGCGCGGCGAGCTCGGCGGGGCGCTGAACCAGCTGTCCTACGCGCTCGGGGAGGTCGCCGACTTCGTGCAGGACAACCGGTCGACGCTGCGGTCGAACGTGGACAAGCTCGCGAGCGTCTCGCAGGAGGTCGTCGACCACCAGCGGGCGCTGTCCGAGATCGCCGACCTCGCCCCGGCGGCGCTGAACAACCTCACCAACATCTACAACGGCTCCTCGGAGACCCTCGACACCCGGGCCAACATCAACGAGCTGGCCTACCCGCTGCCGGTCGCGATCTGCGAGATCCTCCGCCGCGGCGCGGGTGCGATCCCGGGTGGCCTGGACCAGCCCACCGCCGCGCTCTGCGACGGCCTGGCCCCGATCCTCGATGGCGCCGTGCCGCTGCCGACCCCGCAGCAGGTGCTCGAGCAGCTCCAGGCAGGCGGCTCCGGGGTCAACCCGGCCGTGCCCCAGCTGATGCCGGGCTCGCCGCTGTCGCTGACCGACCCGGGCTCGCAGCTGCGCGCCCCGGCCGACCCGCAGGCTCCCGCCCCCGGTGGGCAGCCCGCACCGGGCGCCACCGGCGCCCCGGCCACCCCGGCGCCGTCGACGACGACGGCCCCGCAGGCCACTCCCACCCCGGTCCCCGAGACCGAGGAGCGCGGGGGCGGCGGACTGTTCGGCCTGTTCGGAGGTGGATCGTGATCGGCTCCAGCGGCCGTGTCGGCCGGGTGTCGGCGCTGCTGACGGCCGTGGCGCTGTTCGCGGGCGGCTGCGGTGCGGTGGACGGCGGCCTGCGGGGCATCCCGCTGCCCGGTGGCGCGAACCTGGGCGACGACCCGTACTTGGTGCAGATCGAGTTCGCCGACGTCGTCGACCTCGTCCCGCAGTCGATCGTGCGCGTCGGTGACGTGCCGGTCGGCGCGGTCGAGACCGTCGCCGTCGAGCCGGGGTCGTGGAACGCGCTGGTCACCGTCGCGGTGAACCGCGGCGTCACGCTCCCGGCCAACGCCACCGCGCGGGTCCGCACGACCTCTCTGCTCGGTGAGAAGTTCGTCGAGCTGTCCCAGCCGACCGTTCCCGCCGAGGGCGACCTCGCGCGGAGCGGGAGGATCGGGCTGCAGGCCAGCGGTCGCGCGGCCGAGGTCGAGGAGGTCCTCGGGGCCCTGTCGCTGCTGCTCAACGGCGGTGGCGTGGCCCAGATCCGGACCATCTCCACCGAGCTGAACAACGCGCTGTCCGGGCGCGAGCCGCAGGTGCGGGCGCTGCTGGACAACCTCGACCGGCTCGTCGGCTCGCTCGACAGCTCCAAGGACGACATCAACCGGGCGCTCGACGGGCTCAACCGCCTGTCGGCCACCCTCGCCGAGCGTCGCCCGCAGATCGAGAACGCCTTGCAGAACGTCAGCCCCGGCCTGCGCGAGCTCGAGTCCCAGCGCAGGCAGCTGGTCGGCATGCTGCAGGCGCTCGACCGGCTGTCCGGTGTCGCGACGAACGTCGTCAACCGGTCGCGCGACGACCTGCTGGCCGACCTGGAGGCGCTGCGCCCGGTGCTGCGGAACCTGGCCGACTCCGGCCAGAACCTGCCGGACTCGCTGCAGCTGCTGCTGTCGATCCCGTTCACCGACGCGGCCACCGACGCCGTCGCCGGTGACTACGCCAACCTGTACGTGAAGCTGGACCTGGACCTGGGTTCGGTCCTGCGCAACATCCTGAACTCCAACCAGCTCGGGCTGCCGCTCGACCCGACGCAGCTGGCCCAGCTGCCGCCCACCGCGCAGCTGCTGACGCCGCTGCTCGGCGCGACACCGCGGCAGCCGGACCCGGCGGTCCCGGGTGCGCCCGCGCTGCCGTTGCTCGGGGCCGAGCAGCCCACCACCGCACCGCCGCCGCCCGCCTCGGGCACTGAGCCGGCCACCCCGGCACCGTCGGCGACCCCGGCACCGAGCCCGACGCCGGAGCAGGGCTCCGGTGGCGGCGGCCTGCTCGGCGGACTCTTCGGAGGCGGATCGTGATCACCAAGACCGTCCGCTGGCAGCTGACCGCGCTGGTGCTCGTCACCATCGTGGCGGTCGGCTACGCGGGCTTCCGCTACGCCGGTCTCGACCGCATCTTCGGGGCGACGACGTACCCGGTCACGGTGGAGCTCGCCGACTCCGGCGGGATCTTCAGCGGCGCCGACGTCACCTACCGCGGCGTGAGTGTCGGACGGGTCGGGCCGCTGTCGCTGACCGCCCGCGGCGTCGACGTCCAGCTCGACATCGATAACTCCGCGCCGGCCATCCCGGCCGACGCCCGGGCCGTCGTCGGGAACCTGTCGCCGATCGGTGAGCAGTACGTCGACCTCCAGCCGGTGGCCGACGGCGGCGAGGCGCTCGCCTCCGGCTCGGTCATCCCGCAGGACCGCACCCGGACCCCGGTCCAGATCAACACCTTCCTGACCGAGCTGGACCAGCTCGTGTCGACGGTGCCGAAGGACTCGCTGCAGACCGTCGTCCGCGAGCTCGGCCAGGGCTTCGAGGGCACCGCGCAGCCGCTGCAGCAGCTGCTCGACACCACCGGGGAGTTCACCCGGGCCGCCACCGACGCGCTGCCGCAGACGACCGCGCTGATCCGCGACGCCCGCCCGGTGCTCACCACGCAGAACGAGGTGGCCCCGCAGTTCCAGGAGTTCAGCCGCGGCCTGCGCGAGGTCACCGAGCAGCTCAAGCAGTCCGACCCGGACCTGCGCCGGATCATCGACGACGGCCCGCGCCTGGGCGACCAGGTCAGCGGCCTGCTCCGGGAGAGCGGCCCCGGGCTCGGCGAGTCGATCGCGAACCTGCGGACGGTGACCGAGCTGCTGGCCCCGCGCCAGGCGGGCCTGCGCCAGCTGCTCGTGACCTACCCCGGCCTGGTGGCCGTCGCGCCGAAGGTCGTGCCCGGCGACGGGACCGCGCACCTCGGTCTGGTCGTCAACATCGCCGACCCGCCGGTCTGCACCCGGGGCTACGAGGGCACGCCCAACCGCGGTGGCCTCGACGTCTCCGAGCGACCGGTGAACGAGGACGCCCGCTGCACCGAGCCCCCCGGCAGCCCCACCAACGTGCGCGGAATGCAGAATGTCCAGAGGCCCCAGCCGCTCGAGGTGCCGGACTACTCCGGCAACTCGGGGTTCGGCGGCCACGGTGACGGTCCCCACGGCGGCGACACCGCCGACGGACCGGCCCCGCGGCCGAACGCCGGGTCGCTCGGCGACGACCGCGCCGAGCGGGTCGCGACGCCGGGCCTGGTGACGAGCTTCGCCCAGATCCTGGGCGGTTGAGCACGACGGTCGCGCCCCGTCCGGGGCGTGACCGGCACGACGGCCGGGCCACACCCGGGCCCGGCCGGCACGACGACCGCGGGGGACCGCCGTCCGCCGGACGGCGCGGACCCCCACGGCCGGCCCACGGCCGCCCGGTGCGGTCGCCGAGCGGCTGTGCCCCCGCAGCCGGGAGGAGGAACGCTCCCCGATGAACACCGACGTTGCCGGCTCCGACGCCGACACGAAGGCCGACCCGACGGCCGACACCCCCGACGGTTCCGCGCCCGTGGAGCCTGCCACCGGTCCGGACGGCGGCCAGACCCCGCCCGGACCGCTCGCCAGGGCCCTGCCCGTGGCCGCCGCCGTCGCGGCGGTGCTCGCGCTCGTGCTGGGCGGCCTGTGGCTGTTCGCGCTGAACAGCGACGCCACCCAGGTCGCCCAGGCCCGCGACGAGGCGCTCCGTGACGCCCGCCAGGCCGTGATCAACCTGAACACCCTGGACCATACGGACGCCCAGAAGGGCCTGGACCTGTGGATCCAGTCCTCGGCCGGGTCGGTCCGCGACGAGTTCGTGTCCAACCGCGACGCCTACGCCAAGCTGGTCACCGACCAGAAGCGCACCACCGCCGCGACCGTCACCGACGCCGCGGTGACCGAGGTCGACCCGCGCGCCGGGACCGCCCGGGTGCTCGCCGGCGTCGACGTGACCGTCACGCCCGAGGGCGGTCAGCCCGCCGTGACCCGCCAGCGCATCGAGCTCGGCATGGTCCGCACCGACGACGGCTGGAAGGTCGACGCACTGGAGCCGCTGGTCACCCCGGGTACGGGCTGACCCTCCGGCCCGACCCCCGGCCCCCCGGCGGTGCCCCGCACCGCGCCGCTCCCAGGTCGACCACCCCAGGAGGTCACCGCATGTCCACCCCCCGCCGCCGCCCTGCGGGCGGCATCCGCAGGCCCCAGGTCGCGGGCCGCCCGCGCACCCGCGCCGACGAGCCCGACGAGGAGGAGACCGGCACCGGCGGTGTCGCCCTCGACGAGCGCTCCGGTGACGCGGTCCCGTCCGCCGCACCGGTCCGCTCCGGCGACGCCGGGCGCACCGACGCCCCCGGCACGGCCGACGACGACGACGCCGACGGCACCCCGGCCGGCGCCGACGGCACCCCGCGTCGCCGGTCGTTGCTGTCCGCCCCGACGAGCCGGCGCGCGACCGGGCTGCTGCTCGCCGTCACGGTGCTGCTCGTCGCGGCCGCCGCGTTCTTCGGCGCCGAGTGGTACCGCACGACCTTCACCGGGTCGGCGTCCAACACCGCGCTCACCGACGTCGGCACCACCGCGCAGGTCGGCGAGCAGGTCGGTGAGGCGATCACGAAGGTCTACTCCTTCGACTACGCCCGCCTCCAGCAGGCCGAGGACGACGCCCGCGGCGTCATCACCCCGGGCTTCCAACCGGAGTTCGACAAGATCTTCGGCAGCGTGAAGGACCTCGCCCCGCAGCAGAAGGCCGTGGTCACCGCGACGATCCCGAAGCTCGCCGTGGCGAGCATCGACGGCGACCGCGCGACCGTCTACGCCTTCGTCAACCAGGTCATCCGCCGCCAGGCCGACGGCGGCGCCCCGCAGGAGGGCTCCGCGGCGGCGCGGCTGCGGGTCGACGCCCAGTTCGTCGACGGCCGCTGGAAGATCTCCGCGATGACGCCGGCCTGAGCAGGCCCGCCCCGCCGTACCCCCGGGTGAACCGGGGGTACGGCGAGGAGCTACAGTTGGTCCCGATCCACCGAAGACCGCAGGTCCGCGTCCTTCCCGAAGGGCGTACGAAGGTTCCGGGAACGTCCGGACGGCCCGCGCAGGAGGACGAGGCGACACCGGGCGCGCGAGTGCCCCACGAACTTCCGACGCCCCGTGCTGCTGCGCACGGGGCGTTCGTCGTCTCCGGGGTCGGAGTGGGAACTGCGTCGGTGGCACCCCCAAGCACGTCCCACGTGCACGAGACCGACCCCCGAGAGGAGGGCAGCGATGGCAGCACCTGACAAGGTCGCAGCGGTCGAGGAGATCACCAACCGCTTCCGCGAGTCGGACGCCTCGGTCGTGACCGAGTACCGCGGGCTCAGCGTCGCCAAGCTGACCCAGCTGCGCCGGGACCTGGGTTCGGACGCGAACTTCCGCGTCGCGAAGAACACCCTGGTCAAGCGCGCGGCGGCGGAGGCCGGGGTCCAGGGCCTGGACGACCTGCTCGCCGGCCCGACGGCCATCACCTTCATCAAGGGTGAGCCCGTCGAGGCCGCGAAGGCGATCAAGCAGTTCGCGAAGGACAACCCCGGTCTGACGATCAAGGGCGGGTACATGGACGGGCGCGCCCTGTCCACCGCCGAGATCGAGCAGCTGGCGGACCTCGAGACCCGTGAGGTCCTGCTGGCCAAGCTGGCCGGCGCGATGAAGGCCAACCTGTCCAAGGCCGCGGGGCTGTTCAACGCCCCGGCCTCGCAGGTCGCCCGCCTCGCGCAGGCACTGGCCGACAAGAAGGCCGAGTCCGGCGAGTCCGCCGCTCCGGCCGATGCCGACGGCGACTCCGCCGAGAGCTGATCACCACCCCCATCTGTCTTTCGTAGAGAAAGGACCGCCACCATGGCGAAGCTGTCCACCGACGAGCTGCTCGACGCCTTCAAGGAGCTCACCCTGCTCGAGCTCTCGGACTTCGTGAAGAAGTTCGAAGAGACCTTCGAGGTCACCGCGGCCGCCCCGGTCGCCGTCGCCGCCGCGGGTGCCCCCGCCGCCGGTGCCGCCCCCGCCGAGGAGGAGAAGGACGAGTTCGACGTCGTCCTCGAGGCCGCCGGTGACAAGAAGATCCAGGTCATCAAGGTCGTCCGCGAGGTCGTCTCGGGCCTGGGCCTGAAGGAGGCGAAGGACCTCGTCGAGTCCGCGCCGAAGTCGCTGCTCGAGGGTGTCGCCAAGGAGGCCGCCGAGGCCGCCAAGACGAAGCTCGAGGAGGCCGGCGCCAAGGTCTCGCTCAAGTGACCTGAGCACCGCTCGCACGACGGGGCGCCGACCCACCGGGTCGGCGCCCCGTCGTCGTCTCCGGGTCAGGTCTGCTCGCGGGCCCGCAGCTCGCGGCGCAGCACCTTGCCCGTGACGGTCTTGGGCACCTCGTCGAGCAGCTCCACCTGCCGCGGGTACTTGTAGGCCGCCATCCGTTCCCGGGTGAACGCGATCAGCTCCTCCGGGGTGGCCGAGGCACCGGCCCGCAGTGACACGAACGCCTTGACCGTCTCGCCCCGGTACTCGTCGGCGACGCCGACCACCGCGGCCTCCCGCACCGCGGGGTGCTCGTAGAGGACGTCCTCCACCTCGCGCGGCCACACCTTGTAGCCGCCCGCGTTGATCTGGTCCTTCTTGCGGTCGACGATGTAGAACCAGCCGTCGGCGTCCATGTAGCCGACGTCCCCCGTTCTGAGTTCGGGCTGCGCGAGCTCCCCGGTGGGGAACGCGTGGGCCGTCTCCTCGGGCTTGCCCCAGTAGCCCGCGACGACCTGTGGCCCGGACGTGCAGATCTCCCCGATCTCGCCGGGCGGGAGCTCCGCGCCGTCGTCGTCGAGGATGCGCACGACGGTGCCGTAGATCGGAACGCCCACCGACAGCGCCCCGGACGCGGAGTCCACCGGCCCCTGGGTGCCGATCGGCGTCGCGTGCGACGGCGAGGTGGTCTCGGTCAGCCCGTAGATGTTGTGGATCCACAGCCCGAACGCCTCGTGGAACGCGGTGACCGTCGACGGCGGGATCGGCGCCCCGCCCGAGCAGATCGTGCGCAGCGACGCGAGCGCCTCCCGGTCGGCGTTCGGGGCGTTCATCAGCGCGATGAACACGGTGATCGCCCCGACGGTCAGGGTCGGCCGGTGCTCCCGGATGACGTCGACGCCCAGCGACGGCTCGAACCGGTGGAACAGCACCAGCGGCGCGGCCAGGTACTGGGCGAGGGTCACGTGCGCGATCAGACCGGTGATGTGGAACAGCGGGGCGATGCCGAGGACGACCTCGTCGTCGCCGAGGCCGCACCACGTGGCGTAGGCCTGGCTGGTGAAGACGACGTTGCCGTGGGTGTTCATCGCGCCCTTGGGCGGCCCGGTGGTCCCCGAGGTGTAGGTGAGGAACGCGGTGTCGCCGGCGGTGAACGACACCGGCGGGGGAGTGCCGCCCCGGTGCGTCTCCAGGAACGCGCCGAGGTCGGTGACGTCGTCGCCGGACAGGTCCGGCCGCGCGGTGTCGGGGAGCGCACGCCGGTCGTCGCGGGTCTGGAACTCGCGCTCGGAGGTGGTGAGCACGGTGCGCACGCCCGGCTGCCCGGCCAGCACGGTCCGCGCGACGCCGTCGTAGAGCGACTCCAGGCACAGCAGCACCGACGACCCGGAGTCGCGCAGCAGCAGCTCCAGCTCCCGCTCCCGGTTCATCGGGTTGATCGACACCGCGACGCCGCCGGCCTTCCAGGTGCCGACCAGGCCGAGGACGAACTGCGGCACGTTCTGCAGGTACATCGCGACCCGCTCGCCCGCGGTGAACCCGCCGGCGAGCAGCCCGGCGGCGAAGGCGTCGGTGAGCCGGTCGAGCTCGCGGTAGGTGAGCGCGCCGTCGAAGTAGCGGATCGCGTCGCCGTCGGGGTTCCGCGCCACCGCGGCGCGGAACATCGACAACGCGTCCGGGAAGTCCGGGGTGATGTCGTGCGGCTGGCCCTCGGCGTAGCGGGCCAGCCAGGGGCGGTCGGCGGAGGACATCAGCGGATCACGATCGGGTTCACCGGTGCCCCCGTGCCGTTGACGACCTTCAGCGGGGCCGCGGCGTAGAGGAAGCTCCACCGTCCGTCGGCGGCGCAGGCGTCGGCGAGGTCGTCGAGCCAGGCGATCTCGGTGAGGGCGACGCCGAGGTTGCGCATCAGCGCGCAGTGCAGCGGGAGCGCGACGCCGGTGTGCGGCTCGCTGGTCACCTCGTTGGCGATCGTGTCGGTGACGAGGTTCGGGATCTCCTTGCGCTGGAACCACTCCACGAGCTCGCGTGAGTAGGTGAGCCCGGGCTCGGTGAAGTCGGTGTAGAAGGTGGCCGGGTCGTTGAGCTCGTACCAGTACTTCATCCATCCGGTGCGGATGACGAGCACGTCGTGCGGCTCGATGTCGACTCCCTGTGCCTGCGCGGCGGCCTCGAGGTCGGTGTGGTCGAAGGTCTCGCCCTTGTCGAGCCACTCCTTGCCGCGGTGCCGGGCCATGTCGATGAGCACGCCCCGCCCGACGACGCCCTTCTCCGCGATCGGCAGCACCGAGGCCCGGTCCATCGCGTCGACGGTGGAGCGCGCGTCGTAGCCGTTCCAGAGCTTGCCGTCGTACCAGACGTGGCCGAGCGCGTCGTACTGCGTGGAGCCCTGCAGGAAGATGAGGGCGGTGTCGTCGGCGTAGTGCAGACCGCCGGGGAACTGCGGTGCGTCGGCCGAGTCCCAGGTGCCCTCGTCCATGACGTTCTGGCGCTTGATGCCCTCGCGGCCCGGCCACAGCGGGTCGCCCGGCGCCTCGGTGCGTCCCATGTGGATCTGCAGGGTGAACACCTCGCCGGAACGGACGTGCTGCACGCCCCGCAGGACCTCGCCCGCGTCCAGGTAGTTCAGGCAGCCGAGCTCGTCGTCGGGACCCCACTTGCCCCAGTTGCTGGGGGCGTCGTCACCGAGGAGCTCGCGCATGGGAGGAGTGCTGTCGGACATCGTCGTCCTTTCGTCGCCGCCGGCCGTCACCGACCTGTGACCGATCGTTGGCGTCCCGACGACAC
The DNA here is from genome assembly GCF_017312155.1 of Pseudonocardia sp. UM4_GMWB1. Taxonomy (NCBI): domain Bacteria; kingdom Bacillati; phylum Actinomycetota; class Actinomycetes; order Pseudonocardiales; family Pseudonocardiaceae; genus Pseudonocardia; species Pseudonocardia sp. UM4_GMWB1. The sequence goes on from NZ_QJPN01000001.1 coordinate 1,280,425, forward strand.
CGTGTCAACCGTCACGCGGATCGCCCCGGACGGGCGTCGGTGGACCGGTCGTCCCGGCAGGATGACCGCTCGTCGACGAAGTGGGACTTGACTCGGTGCGGCGTGCAGGTCACCCTTGGGCAACGGTGGTTGCCTGGATGCTGGAATCGGCGACCTGTCTCGACAGCTGCGCTCGCAGCGTCTATAGTCATTCTTTGCGCTGTCTGCGTCCAGGCTCACGCGCTCATGACCGGGGAAGACTTCCGGACCGATCCGTCGGCCGCCGGAGAGGGTTCGGCGGACATGGGTGCGGGGGTTTCGTTCGTCCGTCAGCGCCCGACAACAGACGGCGTGCGACGTGGCCGGCTACCGGCTTCTCGATCCGGGGGGGACCCCGATCGGATCGAGGGAGACGGTAGCGCCCGCCACCGGCGCACGCCAGACGAGAAGCGCAGTTCTCGGAAGGACGCATCTTGGCTGTCTCCCGCGCCGCCGCGACCACCTCGACCCTCTCCGCTTCGGCGAACCCGAACTACCCCGGCGCACCCACCCGGGTCACCTTCGCGAAGATCGCCCAGCCGTTGGAGGTCCCCGACCTTCTCGACCTGCAGATCCAGTCGTACGAGTGGCTGGTCGGCAGCGAGGCCTGGTTCCAGCGCCGGATCGAGGCCGGTGACGATCTCCCGGTGAGCGGTCTGGAGGAGATCCTCACCGAGATCTCGCCGATCGAGGACTTCTCGGGCTCGATGTCGCTGTCCTTCTCCGACCCCCGCTTCGACGAGGTCAAGGCCTCCGTCGAGGAGTGCCGGGACAAGGACATGACCTACGGTGCCCCGCTGTTCGTGACGGCGGAGTTCACGAACAACACCACCGGTGAGATCAAGTCCCAGACGGTCTTCATGGGCGAGTTCCCCGTGATGACCGACAAGGGCACCTTCATCATCAACGGCACCGAGCGCGTCGTCGTGTCGCAGCTCGTCCGTTCGCCGGGTGTCTACTTCGACCACGCGATCGACAAGACGACCGAGAAGGACGTCTACTCGGTCAAGATCATCCCGAGCCGGGGTGCGTGGCTGGAGTTCGACGTCGACAAGCGCGACACCGTCGGTGTCCGCATCGACCGCAAGCGCCGTCAGCCGGTCACCGTGCTGCTGAAGGCCCTGGGGTGGACCGCCGAGCAGATCGGTGAGCGTTTCGGGTTCTCCGAGACGATCATGACGACGCTCGAGAAGGACAACACCGCGGGCCAGGACGAGGCGCTGCTCGACATCTACCGCAAGCTGCGCCCCGGCGAGCCGCCGACGCGCGAGTCGGCCCAGGCGCTCCTGGAGAACCTGTTCTTCAAGGACAAGCGCTACGACATGGCCAAGGTCGGTCGTTACAAGGCCAACAAGAAGCTCGGCCTCGACATCGAGAACTCGGTCGGCACGCTGACCGAGGAGGATGTCGCCACCACCATCGAGTACCTCGTCCGGCTGCACGCCGGCGAGACCACGATGGCCGTGGGCTCCGGTGACTCCGCGCGGGAGATCCCGGTCGAGACCGACGACATCGACCACTTCGGCAACCGGCGCCTGCGCACCGTCGGCGAGCTGATCCAGAACCAGGTCCGGGTCGGTCTGTCCCGCACCGAGCGGGTCGTCCGCGAGCGGATGACCACCCAGGACGTCGAGGCCATCACGCCGCAGACCCTGATCAACACCCGGCCGATCACGGCCGCGATCCGGGAGTTCTTCGGCACCTCGCAGCTGTCGCAGTTCATGGACCAGCACAACCCGCTGGCCGGACTGACCCACAAGCGCCGCCTGTCGGCGCTCGGCCCGGGTGGCCTGTCCCGTGAGCGTGCCGGCATGGAGGTCCGTGACGTCCACCCGTCGCACTACGGCCGTATGTGCCCGATCGAGACCCCCGAGGGTCCGAACATCGGTCTGATCGGCTCGCTGGCCTCGTTCGCGCGGGTCAACCCGTTCGGCTTCATCGAGACGCCGTACCGCAAGGTCGTCGACGGCGTCGTCACCTCGCAGATCGACTACCTGACCGCCGACGAGGAGGACCGCTTCGTCGTCGCCCAGGCCAACGCCCAGCTCAACGAGGACGGCTCGTTCGCCGAGGAGCGCGTCCTGGTCCGCCGCAAGGGCGGCGAGGTCGACCTGATCTCGCCCTCGGGCGTGGAGTACATCGACGTCTCGCCGCGCCAGATGGTGTCGGTCGCGACGGCGATGATCCCGTTCCTCGAGCACGACGACGCGAACCGCGCGCTGATGGGCGCGAACATGCAGCGCCAGTCGGTGCCGCTGCTGCGCTCGGAGTCGCCGCTGGTCGGTACCGGCATGGAGCTGCGTGCCGCCGTCGACGCCGGTGACGTCGTCACCGCCGAGTCCGCCGGTGTGGTCGAGGAGCTGTGCGCCGACTACATCACCGTCATGGACGACGAGGGGCAGCGTCAGACCTACCGTCTGAACAAGTTCCGCCGCTCGAACCAGGGCACCTGCAACAACCAGAAGCCCATCGTCGACGAGGGCGCGCGGGTCGAGGTGGGCCAGGTGCTCGCCGACGGTCCCTGCACCGAGAACGGCGAGATGGCGCTGGGCAAGAACCTGCTCGTGGCGATCATGCCGTGGGAGGGCCACAACTACGAGGACGCGATCATCCTGTCGCAGCGCCTCGTGCAGGACGACGTGCTCACCTCGATCCACATCGAGGAGCACGAGATCGACGCGCGCGACACGAAGCTGGGCGCCGAGGAGATCACCCGGGACATCCCGAACGTCTCCGAGGACGTGCTGGCCGACCTCGACGAGCGCGGCATCATCCGGATCGGCGCCGAGGTCCAGCCCGGCGACATCCTGGTCGGCAAGGTCACGCCCAAGGGCGAGACCGAGCTGACCCCGGAGGAGCGCCTGCTCCGCGCGATCTTCGGTGAGAAGGCGCGCGAGGTCCGCGACACCTCGCTGAAGGTGCCGCACGGCGAGAACGGCAAGGTCATCGGCATCCGGGTCTTCTCCCGCGACGACGACGACGAGCTGGCCCCGGGCGTCAACGAGCTGGTCCGCGTCTACGTGGCCCAGAAGCGCAAGATCTCCGACGGCGACAAGCTCGCCGGCCGGCACGGCAACAAGGGCGTCATCGGCAAGATCCTCCCGCAGGAGGACATGCCGTTCCTCCCGGACGGCACGCCGGTCGACATCATCCTGAACACCCACGGTGTGCCGCGTCGTATGAACATCGGCCAGATCCTGGAGACCCACCTCGGGTGGATCGCCAAGTCCGGCTGGGAGATCGAGGGCACGCCCGAGTGGGCGGCGCAGATGCCCGAGGAGCTCTACTCGGTGCCCGCCGACACGAACACCGCGACGCCGGTGTTCGACGGTGCGCGCGAGCACGAGATCACGGGTCTGCTGGGCTCGACCCGTCCCAACCGGGACGGTGAGCGGATGGTCGGTCCGGACGGCAAGGCGCAGCTGCTCGACGGCCGCTCCGGTGAGCCGTACCCGTTCCCGGTCGCGGTCGGCTACATGTACATCCTGAAGCTGGCCCACCTGGTGGACGACAAGATCCACGCCCGGTCGACGGGCCCCTACTCGATGATCACCCAGCAGCCGCTGGGCGGTAAGGCACAGTTCGGTGGCCAGCGCTTCGGTGAGATGGAGTGCTGGGCGATGCAGGCGTACGGCGCCGCCTACACCCTGCAGGAGCTGCTGACGATCAAGTCCGACGACGTCGTGGGCCGCGTGAAGGTCTACGAGGCGATCGTCAAGGGCGAGAACATCCCGGAGCCGGGGATCCCCGAGTCGTTCAAGGTGCTCCTCAAGGAGCTGCAGTCGCTCTGCCTGAACGTCGAGGTGCTCTCCAGCGACGGTGCGGCGATCGAGATGCGGGACGCCGACGACGAGGACCTCGAGCGTGCCGCGGCGAACCTGGGCATCAACCTGTCCAGCCGCCCGGGCTCGGAGTCGATGACCGTCGACGACGTCGTCAACTGACCCCCGTCCGACCAGCCGCCCTTTAAACGAAGAAACAGAGGACATACGTGCTCGACGTCAACTTCTTCGACGAACTGCGCATCGGCCTGGCCACCGCCGAGGGCATCCGCCAGTGGTCGCACGGTGAGGTCAAGAAGCCCGAGACCATCAACTACCGCACCCTGAAGCCGGAGAAGGACGGGCTCTTCTGCGAGAAGATCTTCGGTCCGACCCGGGACTGGGAGTGCTACTGCGGCAAGTACAAGCGCGTCCGCTTCAAGGGCATCATCTGCGAGCGCTGCGGCGTGGAGGTCACGCGCGCCAAGGTGCGTCGTGAGCGGATGGGCCACATCGAGCTGGCCGCCCCGGTCACGCACATCTGGTACTTCAAGGGCGTCCCGAGCCGGCTGGGCTACCTGCTCGACCTGGCCCCCAAGGACCTCGAGAAGATCATCTACTTCGCGGCGTACGTGATCACCTCGGTGAACACCGAACTGCGGCACAACGACATGTCCACGCTCGAGAACGAGATGAGCGTGGAGCGCCGTCGGGTCGAGCAGACCCGCGACGCCGACCTCGAGGCCCGCGCCCAGAAGCTCGAGGCCGACATCGCCGAGCTCGAGGCCGAGGGTGCCAAGGGCGACGTCCGCCGCAAGGTCAAGGACGGCGGCGAGCGCGAGATGCGTCAGCTGCGCGACCGTGCCCAGCGCGAGCTGGACCGGCTCGACGAGATCTGGACGACGTTCACCAAGCTCGACGTCCAGCAGCTCATCGCGGACGAGTCCATCTACCGCGAGCTCTACGACCGCTACGGCGACTACTTCACCGGCGCCATGGGTGCCGAGGCGATCCAGAAGCTGCTGGAGAACTTCGACATCCCCGCCGAGGCCGAGAAGCTGCGCGAGATCATCCGGTCCGGCAAGGGCCAGAAGAAGCTGCGTGCGCTCAAGCGCCTGAAGGTCGTCGCGGCGTTCCAGACCACCGGCAACTCGCCGATGGGCATGGTGCTCGACTGCGTGCCGGTCATCCCGCCGGACCTGCGTCCGATGGTGCAGCTCGACGGTGGCCGCTTCGCGACCTCGGACCTGAACGACCTGTACCGCCGGGTCATCAACCGGAACAACCGCCTCAAGCGACTGATCGACCTGGGCGCGCCCGAGATCATCGTCAACAACGAGAAGCGGATGCTCCAGGAGTCCGTCGACGCGCTGTTCGACAACGGCCGCCGTGGCCGGCCGGTGACCGGTCCGGGCAACCGCCCGCTCAAGTCGCTGTCCGACCTGCTGAAGGGCAAGCAGGGCCGGTTCCGCCAGAACCTGCTCGGCAAGCGCGTCGACTACTCGGGCCGTTCGGTCATCGTCGTCGGCCCGCAGCTGAAGCTGCACCAGTGCGGTCTGCCCAAGCAGATGGCGCTGGAGCTGTTCAAGCCGTTCGTGATGAAGCGCCTGGTGGACCTCAACCACGCGCAGAACATCAAGTCCGCCAAGCGGATGGTCGAGCGCGGCCGCTCGCAGGTGTGGGACGTGCTCGAGGAGGTCATCTCCGAGCACCCCGTGCTGCTGAACCGTGCGCCCACGCTGCACCGTCTCGGCATCCAGGCCTTCGAGCCGCAGCTGGTGGAGGGCAAGGCCATCCAGCTGCACCCGCTGGTCTGCGAGGCGTTCAACGCGGACTTCGACGGTGACCAGATGGCGGTGCACCTGCCGCTGTCGGCCGAGGCGCAGTCCGAGGCCCGCGTGCTGATGCTGTCGTCGAACAACATCCTGTCCCCGGCGTCGGGTCGCCCGCTGGCGATGCCGCGTCTGGACATGGTCACGGGTCTGTACCACCTGACCCGTCTCCGGGAGGACGCCCACGGCGCCGGGAACCACTACGGCTCCGCGGCCGAGGCGATCATGGCCTACGACCGCAAGGTCCTCCACCTGCAGGCGCCGATCAAGATCCGGCTTCCGCAGGTTACCCCGACCCCGGGCTCGGACGCCGGGACCGTGACCGAGGACGGCGTCTGGACCGCGGAGACCACGCTCGGGCGGGTGCTGTTCAACGAGCTCCTGCCGGCGGACTACCCGTTCGTCAACGAGCCGCTGCCGAAGAAGCGCCAGGCCACGATCGTCAACGAGCTGGCCGAGCGCTACTCGATGACCGAGGTCGCGCAGGTCCTGGACCGGCTGAAGGACGCGGGCTTCTACTGGGCCACGCGCTCCGGCGTCACGATCTCGATCGCGGACGTGCTGGTCCCGCCGGCCAAGGCGGGCATCCTCGAGGAGTACGAGGCGAAGGCCGACCAGATCAACAAGCGCTACCAGCGTGGTGCCCTGTCGCACCAGGAGCGCAACGACGAGATGGTCAAGATCTGGAGCCGGGCGACCGAGGAGGTCGCCAAGGCGATGGAGCAGAACTTCCCCGAGGACAACCCGATCCCGACGATCGTGCAGTCCGGGGCCGCGGGCAACATGACCCAGATCCGCCAGCTGGCGGGTATGAAGGGTCTGGTCGCGAACCCCAAGGGCGAGTTCATCCCGCGTCCGATCAAGGCCTCGTACCGCGAGGGCCTGTCGGTGCTGGAGTACTTCATCTCCACGCACGGCACCCGTAAGGGTCTGGCGGACACCGCGCTGCGGACCGCGGACTCCGGGTACCTGACCCGTCGTCTGGTCGACGTGTCGCAGGACGTCATCGTCCGCGAGGTCGACTGCGGCACCGAGCGTGCCATCCCGATGGCGGTCACCGAGGAGACGAGCGACGGTCGGTTCATCCCGCACCGTTACCTGCGTACCTCGGTGTACGCCCGGACCTCCGGCGAGGAGATCACCGCGGCGGACGGCACCGTGCTGGTGCGCAAGGGCGACGACCTCGGCGACGCCGTGCTGGACGCGCTCGTCGCGGCCGGCGTCAAGACGGTCCGGGTCCGCTCCGCGCTGACCTGCGCCTCGGCCACCGGTATCTGCGGCATGTGCTACGGCCGATCGATGGCCACCGGCAAGCTGGTGGACGTCGGCGAGGCCGTCGGCATCGTCGCCGCGCAGTCCATCGGTGAGCCCGGCACCCAGCTGACGATGCGTACGTTCAAGCAGGGTGGCGTCGCGGGTGACGACATCACGACCGGTCTGCCGCGTGTCACCGAGCTGTTCGAGGCCCGGGTCCCGCGCGGTAAGGCGCCGATCGCCGACGTCGACGGCCGCATCCGCATCGAGGACGGCGACCGGTTCTGGAAGATCACGCTGATCCCGGACGACGGCGGCGAGGAGATCGTCTACGAGAAGCTGTCCAAGCGGCAGTGGCTCGGGATGACCACCGTCGACGGCACCGAGCGTCCGCTCGCGGACGGCGACCACGTGACGGTCGGCCAGCTGCTCCTCGAGGGCATGGCGGACCCGCACGAGGTGTTGCGTGTCATGGGCCCGCGTGAGGTGCAGTTGCACCTCGTGCGTGAGGTGCAGAAGGTGTACCGCACGCAGAGCGTGGACATCCACGACAAGCACATCGAGGTCATCGTCCGGCAGATGCTGCGCCGGGTCACGATCATCGACTCGGGTGCGACCGAGTTCCTGCCCGGCGCACTGGCCGAGCGGGGCGAGTTCGAGTCCGAGAACCGCCGGGTCGTCGCCGAGGGGCTGGAGCCGGCCTCCGGCCGTCCGGTCCTGATGGGGATCACCAAGGCCTCGCTGGCGACGGAGTCGTGGCTGTCCGCGGCCTCGTTCCAGGAGACCACCCGCATCCTCACCGATGCCGCGATCAACGGAAAGCGCGACAAGCTCGTCGGGCTCAAGGAGAACGTGATCATCGGTAAGCTGATCCCGGCCGGTACCGGCATCAACCGGTACCGCAACATCCAGGTCCAGCCGACCGAGGAGGCCCGCGCGGCCGCCTACGCACTGCCGAGCTACGACGACGGCTACTACAGCCCCGACGTCTTCGGCACGGGCACCGGTGCCGCGGTGCCGCTGGACGACTACGACTTCGGTCGCGACTACCGCTGAGGTAGCCGTCCGGTCCGGACCCACGACGGTGGGTCCGGACCGTGACCGGACAGGTCCCGGACGGGGCCGGACACCGCGCTCCCGTGGCGGTGCCCGGCCCCGTTCGTGCGTTCCGGGGCTGTACGCGGGGAGCGGGCCTCAGCGCAGGCAGTCCGCCCGCAGGGCCAGGCCCAGGGTGCGCAGCGAGGCGTCGGCCTCCGCCAACAGCCCGGCCAGCGTCGGGAAGGCGTGCCACATGCCGGGCGCGCGCTCGTAGGTGACCGGTGTCCCGGCCGCGCGGGCGCGCTCGACGAGGGTGTCGGCGTCGTCGACGAGGATCTCGTCGGCACCGGCGACGACGTGGAGCGGCGGCAGCCCGGCCAGGTCCGCGTCGAGAGGCAGGAGCTCGGGGACGCCGGTGTGCGGGCCCGCGTAGTCGGTGACGGCGTCGGGCAGCCACGACGGATCCAGCATCGCGTCGGAGGCGACGTTGCGGGTGAGCGCGTCCGCGGTGCAGGACAGGTCCAGCCAGGGCGAGATCAGTCCGATGGAGCCCGGGAGATCCTCGCCGGTCGCACGCAGTCGCAGCAGCAGCGACATGGTCAGCCCGCCGCCCGCGGAGTCGCCGGCCACCGCGATGTGCCGGGCCGGGATCCCCGCGGCCCGCAGGGCGGCCCAGGCGGCGTACGCGTCGTCGAGGGCGGCCGGGAACGGGTGCTCCGGGGCGAGCCGGTAGTGCGGAGCGAGGACCGCGCTGCCGGTGGCGTGCGCGAGCCCGGCGAGCAGCGGCCGGTGCGACGCCGAGGACCCCACGAGGTACCCGCCGCCGTGCAGGTAGAGCACCCGGTGCGGGGCCAGCGGCCCGGGCGGTGCGACGACCGCGGTGGGCACGCCGCCCAGCGTCCCGAGGTCGCGGCGGGTGCCGCGGGGGAGCGGGAGCGAGGCGCCGACGAGGTCGAGTCCACGCCGTCTCAGGGCGACGGGTAGTGTCGGGGCGAGCAAGGGCGCGATGAGTGCGCGCGTGGCGAGGCGGTTGACGGCCGTCGGCAGGTGCATACCGGACCGTAACCGTCCCTCCGTCGCCACCGTCCACAGGGTGATCCACACCGTGATCGACACGGCGGGATCGTGCTGTGGCGCAGTCATCGCCCACACCGATCCGACCGCGACGAGCGGCCGTCGATCTGCGACGAGCGGGTGAGTCCGCTTGCCAGTGACGGCGTCGTACGGCATCGTCGGGTCATCACAGGTCTCCTCCGGGGCGTCGTCCCGGGGGATCCGAGGACCATCGAAGCCCCCGATGGTCCCGAAGGCAGGTCCGAGGCGAACGCCCGGAACGGACCCGCTTTGACCGTGTCGAAGAGGGCCGGGTATTCTCATGTCCTGTGCTCGGCTCCGGTCGGGCAGGTCCGCGTGTCCCGTGGTGTGCACCGATCCGTTGGTTCCGACCCTCAGATCTGTGGTTGCGCCCCGGAGCAGGGCACGCCGGACGTCCCGACAGCCTCCGCGGGGCCCTTCCGGCCCCGAGCGTGCCCGGGACGACACGCCCGACCTCGGGGTCCGGCGCGACGGTGGCGGAGTCCGGCGAGAGCCGGCAGCCACGCCGGCGCCCGGAGCCCGGGACACCGAACGAAGATCACCAGTGTCACGGCGAGCGAGACAGTCGAGCCACGTCGACGGGAAGAAGTAGACGGTTCATGCCCACGATCCAGCAGCTGGTCCGCAAGGGCCGCGAGGACAAGGTCTCCAAGACCAAGACCGCCGCGCTGAAGGGAAGCCCCCAGCGCCGCGGGGTCTGCACCCGCGTGTACACCACCACGCCCAAGAAGCCGAACTCGGCGCTGCGCAAGGTCGCCCGTGTGCGCCTGTCCAGCGGCATCGAGGTCACCGCGTACATCCCCGGTGAGGGCCACAACCTGCAGGAGCACAGCATCGTGCTCGTGCGCGGTGGTCGTGTGAAGGACCTCCCCGGCGTGCGCTACAAGGTCATCCGTGGGTCGCTGGACACCCAGGGCGTGAAGAACCGCAAGCAGTCCCGCAGCCGCTACGGCGCGAAGAAGGAGAAGAGCTGATGCCCCGCAAGGGCCCCGCCCCGAAGCGTCCGCTGGTCTCGGACCCGGTCTACGGCTCGCCGCTGGTCACCCAGCTGGTGAACAAGGTCCTCAAGGACGGGAAGCGGTCGCTCGCCGAGCGCATCGTCTACGCCGCCCTCGAGGGCACCCGTGACAAGACCGGCACCGACCCGGTCGTCACGCTGAAGCGCGCTCTCGACAACGTGAAGCCGGCCCTCGAGGTCCGCAGCCGCCGCGTCGGTGGCGCGACCTACCAGGTCCCCGTCGAGGTCCGTGCCGTCCGGCAGACCACCCTGGGGCTGCGTTGGCTGGTCACCTACTCCGGCCAGCGCCGTGAGAAGACCATGGTCGAGCGCCTCATGAACGAGCTGCTCGACGCCAGCAACGGCCTCGGCGCCAGCGTCAAGCGGCGCGAGGACATGCACAAGATGGCGGAGTCGAACCGCGCCTTCGCCCACTACCGCTGGTGACCGGCCGACCGTCGGGCGCCAACTCGCGATCCAGGGAGAGCTGAGCAGTGGCAGCACAGGACGTGCTGACGGACCTCACCAAGGTCCGCAACATCGGCATCATGGCCCACATCGACGCCGGTAAGACGACCACGACCGAGCGGATCCTGTACTACACGGGGATCAACTACAAGCTCGGCGAGGTGCACGACGGCGCCGCCACCATGGACTGGATGGAGGAGGAGCAGAAGCGCGGCATCACGATCACGTCGGCCGCGACGACCTGCTTCTGGAAGAACCACCAGATCAACATCATCGACACCCCCGGGCACGTCGACTTCACCGTCGAGGTGGAGCGTTCGCTGCGGGTGCTCGACGGCGCGGTCGCGGTCTTCGACGGCAAGGAGGGGGTCGAGCCGCAGTCCGAGCAGGTCTGGCGGCAGGCCACCAAGTACGACGTCCCCCGCATCTGCTTCGTCAACAAGATGGACAAGCTGGGCGCGGACTTCTACTTCACCGTTCAGACGATCAAGGACCGCCTGAACGCGACCCCGCTGCCGCTGCAGATCCCGATCGGCTCCGAGAACGACTTCATCGGTGTCATCGACCTGGTCGAGATGCGCGCGCTCACGTGGCGTGGCGAGGTCGCCAAGGGCGAGGACTACACCGTCGAGGAGATCCCGGCGGACCTCCAGGCCAAGGCCGAGGAGTACCGCACGGCGCTCGTCGAGGCCGTCGCCGAGACCGACGACGAGCTCATGGAGCTCTACCTCGGTGGCGAGGACCTGACGACCGAGCAGATCAAGACCGGTGTCCGCGCGCTGGTGACCAACCGCGCCGCCTACCCGGTCCTCTGTGGCTCGGCCTTCAAGAACAAGGGCGTGCAGCCGATGCTGGACGCGGTGATCGACTACCTGCCGTCGCCGTACGACGTGCCGCCGGTCGAGGGTTTCCTCACCGACGGCGAGACGCCGGCGAGCCGCAAGCCTGCGAAGGACGAGCCGTTCTCGGCCCTCGCCTTCAAGATCGCCGCGCACCCGTTCTTCGGCAAGCTGACCTACATCCGGGTGTACTCGGGTCAGGTCGCCGCCGGCGCCCAGGTCATCAACTCGACCAAGGACCGGAAGGAGCGCATCGGGAAGCTCTTCCAGATGCACTCCAACAAGGAGAACCCGGTCGACGAGGCCGTGGCCGGCCACATCTACGCGGTCATCGGTCTGAAGGACACGACCACCGGTGACACGCTCTGCGACCCGCAGAACCCGATCGTCCTCGAGTCGATGACCTTCCCGGACCCGGTCATCCAGGTCGCCGTCGAGCCCAAGTCGAAGGCGGACCAGGAGAAGCTCTCGCTGGCGATCCAGAAGCTGGCGGAGGAGGACCCGACGTTCCAGGTCTCCCTGGACGACGAGACCGGCCAGACCATCATCGCCGGCATGGGCGAGCTGCACCTCGAGGTGCTGGTCAACCGGATGAAGTCCGACTACAAGGTCGAGGCCAACATCGGTAAGCCGCAGGTGGCCTACCGGGAGACCATCAAGAAGGCCGTCGAGAAGTTCGAGTACACGCACAAGAAGCAGACGGGTGGTTCGGGCCAGTTCGCCCGCGTCATCATCAAGCTCGAGCCGCTCACCAGCGGTGACGGTGCGCTGTACGAGTTCGAGAACAAGGTCACCGGTGGCCGTGTCCCGCGGGAGTACATCCCGTCGGTCGACGCCGGTGCCCAGGACGCCATGCAGTACGGCATCCAGGCCGGTTACCCCGTCGTCGGTGTGAAGCTCACGCTGCTGGACGGTCAGTACCACGAGGTCGACTCCTCGGAGATGGCCTTCAAGGTCGCCGGTTCGATGGCGTTCAAGGAGGCGGCCCGCAAGGCGAGCCCCGCCATCCTCGAGCCGATGATGGCCGTCGAGGTGATGACGCCCGAGGACTACATGGGTGACGTCATCGGCGACCTGAACTCCCGCCGCGGCCAGATCCAGGCCATGGAGGAGCGGGCCGGTGCCCGTGTCGTGAAGGCGACCGTGCCGCTGTCCGAGATGTTCGGCTACGTCGGCGACCTGCGGTCGCGGACCCAGGGCCGGGCGAACTACACGATGGTCTTCGACTCCTACGCCGAGGTTCCGGCGAACGTGGCGAAGGAGATCATCGCGAAGGCCACGGGCGAGTAAGAGCTCCCCGGGGCGGGCCCCAGTGCCCGACCTGCTCGGAGGGTGCGGTCCGCGGATCGGTAAGGTCCGCGGCCCGCACCACCCGACACCCACAGACCTGCCGTCAGCACGGCGGAGTACAGACACGAGTCCAGGAGGACCCAGCAGTGGCGAAGGCGAAGTTCGAGCGGACCAAGCCGCACGTCAACATCGGCACCATCGGTCACATCGACCACGGCAAGACCACGCTGACGGCGGCCATCACCAAGGTTCTGCACGACAAGTACCCGAACCTCAACGAGGCTTCGGCGTTCGACATGATCGACAAGGCGCCGGAAGAGCGCCAGCGCGGTATCACGATCTCCATCGCGCACGTCGAGTACCAGACCGAGAAGCGGCACTACGCGCACGTCGACTGCCCCGGGCACGCCGACTACGTGAAGAACATGATCACCGGTGCCGCCCAGATGGACGGCGCGATCCTGGTGGTCGCCGCGACCGACGGCCCGATGCCCCAGACCCGTGAGCACGTGCTGCTCGCGCGTCAGGTCGGCGTGCCGTACATCGTCGTCGCCCTGAACAAGGCGGACATGGTCGACGACGAGGAGATCATGGAGCTCGTCGAGATGGAGGTCCGCGAGCTCCTGTCGGATCAGGACTACCCGGGCGACGACCTCCCGATCGTGCGCGTCTCGGCGCTGAAGGCGCTCGAGGGCGACGACAAGTGGGCCGAGGCCATCGTCGAGCTCATGGACGCGGTCGACGAGGCCATCCCGGAGCCCGAGCGCGACATCGAGAAGCCGTTCCTCATGCCCGTCGAGGATGTCTTCACGATCACCGGTCGCGGCACGGTCGTCACCGGCCGTATCGAGCGCGGCATCGTCAAGGTCAACGAGACCGTCGACATCGTCGGCATCCGGCCGAACAAGACCTCGACCACCGTCACCGGGGTCGAGATGTTCCGCAAGATCCTCGACGAGGGTCGCGCCGGCGAGAACGTGGGTCTGCTCCTGCGCGGTATCAAGCGTGAGGACGTGGAGCGCGGCCAGGTCGTCGTGAAGCCGGGTTCGATCACCCCGCACACCGAGTTCGAGGGCCAGGTGTACATCCTGGGCAAGGACGAGGGCGGCCGTCACACCCCGTTCTTCAACAACTACCGTCCGCAGTTCTACTTCCGGACGACCGACGTGACCGGCGTCGTGACCCTCCCGCAGGGCACCGAGATGGTCATGCCGGGTGACAACACCACCATGAGCGTTCAGCTGATCCAGCCGATCGCCATGGAGGAGGGCCTGCAGTTCGCCATCCGTGAGGGTGGCCGCACCGTGGGCGCCGGCCAGGTCACCAAGATCAACGCGTGATGTGACGGGGCCGTCCCCCGGGGCGGCCCCGTTACCCACCCCCCGGTCGAGGGTGCCGCACAGCGGTGTGTCATCCTTGACGGGTTGCACGATGAGCATGGCGCGTGGAAGCGCCGCCTCTGTTCCCGGTCTCCCCGGTAGTCCAGGGGTCGCGCACCACGCGCCATGTTCGTTGTCACCCCCGGTTCTGCGGTCCGCTGCGTTACCGGGGAGATTCCGAGCGACATGCCCGCCCCAGATGGGGGTGGGACGCGGTGACCCGGGCACAACCATGCGGGCAGGGCGCGACACGCCCGACCTCGTGGACCGGAGAGCCCCGGCAGGACGAGTGCTCCAGGGAACTGGACGCGCGACTCCGGGCCGACAGAGACCTGAACAGAGCACGGGCCGCAGCCGGCCCGCCGGACATCCGGTGGCAGCACGGCGCGAGTTCTTACGGGGCCGAACCGCGACACCCCCGCGGCAGGAAGAAGAGGACGACCGACGACCATGGCGGGACAGAAGATCCGCATCAGGCTCAAGGCCTATGACCACGAGGCAATCGACGCGTCTGCTCGCAAGATCGTGGAGACCGTGACGCGTACCGGTGCCCGGGTCGTCGGCCCCGTGCCGCTGCCTACCGAGAAGAACGTGTACTGCGTCATCCGCTCGCCGCACAAGTACAAGGACTCGCGCGAGCACTTCGAGATGCGCACGCACAAGCGACTCATCGACATCCTCGACCCGACGCCCAAGACGGTCGACGCGCTCATGCGCATCGACCTGCCGGCGAGCGTCGACGTCAACATTCAGTGACGGCGGGGTGGAGACGATGACTGCTGCATTCAAGAAGACGACTGCCACCAAGCAGACGAAGAAGGTCACCGGCCTCCTGGGCACCAAGCTCGGGATGACCCAGTTGTTCGACGAGAACAACCGCATCGTGCCGGTCACCGTGGTCCAGCTCGGACCGAACGTCGTGACGCAGGTGCGCTCGCAGGAGACCGACGGCTACACCGCCGTCCAGCTGGCCTACGGGGCCATCGACCCGCGCAAGGTGAACAAGCCGGAGTCCGGCCACTTCGCCAAGTCCGGCGTCACCCCCCGTCGCCACGTCCTGGAGCTCCGCACCTCCGACGCCGCCGAGTACGCCACCGGCCAGGAGGTCACCGTCGAGGCGTTCGCCGAGGTGGCCGAGGTCGACGTGGTGGGCGTGACCAAGGGCAAGGGCTTCGCCGGTGTCATGAAGCGCCACGGGTTCAAGGGCCTGGGCGCCTCGCACGGCACGCAGCGCAAGCACCGTTCGCCGGGCTCCATCGGCGGCTGCGCCACCCCGGGCCGCGTGTTCAAGGGTGTGCGGATGGCCGGCCGGATGGGTTCCGACCGCCAGACCACGCAGAACCTGAAGGTCCACCGGGTGGACGCCGAGCGCGGGCTGCTGCTCGTCAAGGGCGCCGTCCCCGGTCCGCGCGGTGGCCTCGTCGTGGTGAAGACCCCCGCGAAGGGTGATGGCAAGTGAGCACCGTGCAGATCAAGACTCCCGAGGGTTCCGCCTCCGGCAGCGTCGAGCTGCCGGACCACGTCTTCGACGTGACGGCGAACATCGCCCTCATGCACCAGGTGGTGACCGCGCAGCTCAACGCCGCGCGTCAGGGCACGCACGACGTGAAGGGTCGCGGCGAGGTCCGCGGCGGTGGCAAGAAGCCGTACCGGCAGAAGGGCACCGGTCGCGCCCGTCAGGGCTCGATCCGTGCGCCGCAGTTCGCCGGTGGTGGCATCGTCCACGGCCCGACGCCCCGCGACTACTCGCAGCGGACCCCGAAGAAGATGAAGGCCGCCGCCCTGCGTGGCGCCCTCTCCGACCGGGCCCGCGCCGGCGCCGTGCACGTCGTGTCCGCCTTCTCCGAGGGCGACGCACCGTCGACCAAGGCCGCCCGCAAGGCGATCGAGGCCGTCGTGCCCGACGCGCGCCGGGTGCTCGCTGTCGTCGAGCGCTCCGCGGAGAACGCTCTGCTGAGCCTGCGCAACCTGCCGCAGGTCCACCTGATCGCGCCCGACCAGCTGAACACCCACGACGTGCTCGTCAACGACGTCGTGCTGTTCACGCAGGCGGCGCTGGACGAGTTCCTGGCCGGCCCGATCGCGAAGCCGAAGGCTGCCGGCCGCCGCGCTGAGGAGGCCGACAAGTGATCACGGACCCGCGGGACGTGCTGCTCGCGCCGGTCGTCTCGGAGAAGAGCTACGGGCTGCTCGACGAGCGCCAGTACACCTTCGTCGTGGCACCGGACGCGAACAAGACCCAGATCAAGATCGCCGTGGAGAAGGTGTTCGGGGTCAAGGTGACCAGCGTGAACACGCTGAACCGCCCGGGCAAGCGCAAGCGCTCCCGCACCGGCTACGGCAAGCGCAAGGACACCAAGCGCGCGATCGTCACGCTCTCCGAGGAGAGCAAGGCGATCGACGTGTTCGGTGGCCCGGCGAGCTGAGGGAGCGAGCTGACCCATGGCCATTCGTAAGTACAAGCCGACCACCCCGGGCCGTCGTGGCTCGAGCGTGTCGGACTTCGCCGAGATCACCCGGGACACCCCCGAGAAGTCGCTGCTGCGCCCGCTGCACAACAAGGGCGGCCGCAACGCGCACGGGCGGATCACCACCCGTCACCAGGGTGGCGGACACAAGCGCGCCTACCGTCTGATCGACTTCCGTCGTAACGACAAGGACGGCGTGCCGGCGAAGGTCGCGCACATCGAGTACGACCCGAACCGCACCTCGCGGATCGCACTGCTGCACTACGCCGACGGCGAGAAGCGCTACATCATCGCGCCGGCGAAGCTCAAGCAGGGCGACAAGATCGAGAACGGTCCCCGGGCCGACATCAAGGTGGGTAACAACCTGCCGCTGCGCAACATCCCGACGGGCACCGTGGTGCACGCGATCGAGCTCCGCCCCGGTGGCGGCGCCAAGATCGCGCGCTCGGCCGGTGTCGGCGTCCAGCTGGTCGCCAAGGACGGGCCCTACGCGCAGCTGCGGATGCCCTCCGGCGAGATCCGCTACGTCGACGTGCGCTGCCGCGCCACCGTCGGCGAGGTGGGCAACTCGGAGCACGCCAACATCAACTGGGGTAAGGCCGGCCGTATGCGGTGGAAGGGCAAGCGCCCGACCGTCCGTGGTGTCGTCATGAACCCGGTGGACCACCCGCACGGTGGTGGTGAGGGCAAGACCTCCGGTGGCCGCCACCCGGTGAACCCGGCCGGTACGCCCGAGGGCCGTACCCGCCGCAACAAGCCGTCCGACAAGTTGATCGTCCGCCGGCGTCGTACCGGCAAGAAGCGCTGAGCAGGGAGGTAAGACATGCCGCGCAGCCTGAAGAAGGGCCCCTTCGTGGACGACCACCTGCTCAAGAAGGTGGACGTCCTCAACGAGTCCGGCAAGAAGACCGTCATCCGCACGTGGTCCCGTCGGTCCACGATCATCCCGGACATGATCGGTCACACCATCGCCGTGCACGACGGCCGCAAGCACGTCCCGGTGTTCGTGTCCGACTCGATGGTCGGTCACAAGCTGGGCGAGTTCGCCCCCACCCGGACCTTCCGGGGTCACATCAAGGACGACCGCAAGGCGCGTCGGCGCTAGTAGCCGGCCCGAGTAGCGACTAGGAGAGGTGGAGAAAATGGCAGAGACCACTGCCGAGACCACCGGCGCTGCGCTCGAGCCGACTCGTGCGCGCGCCGTGGCGCGGTTCGTCCGCAGCTCGCCGATGAAGACCCGTCGTGTCGTGGACCTGGTCCGCGGCCTGCCGGTCGACGAGGCGCTGGCGATCCTGCGGTTCTCGCCGCAGGCCGCGGCGGAGCCCGTCGCGAAGGTCGTGGCGAGCGCCGCGGCCAACGCCGAGAACAACCTGGACCTGGACCCGGAGACCCTCGTGGTCGCCGTGGCGATGGTCGACGAGGGCCCGACGCTGAAGCGGATCCGGCCGCGCGCCCAGGGGCGTGCGTACCGCATCCGCAAGCGGACGAGCCACATCACCATCGAGGTCGAGTCGGTTCCGCAGAAGGCCGGCCGTCGTGGTGCGAAGGGGAGGGCCCGCTGATGGGGCAGAAGATCAACCCGCACGGCTTCCGCCTGGGCATCACCACGGACTGGAAGTCGCGCTGGTACGCCGACAAGCAGTACTCCGAGTACGTCAAGGAGGACGTCGAGATCCGCCGCATGCTCTCCAAGGGCATGGAGCGGGCCGGCATCTCCAAGGTCGAGATCGAGCGCACCCGCGACCGCGTGCGGGTGGACATCCACACCGCGCGCCCGGGCATCGTGATCGGCCGTCGTGGCGCGGAGGCCGACCGGATCCGGGGCAACCTCGAGAAGCTGACCAAGAAGCAGGTCCAGCTGAACATCCTCGAGGTCAAGAACTCCGAGTCCGACGCGCAGCTCGTCGCCCAGGGCGTCGCCGAGCAGCTGTCGAACCGGGTCGCGTTCCGGCGTGCGATGCGCAAGGCCATCCAGTCGGCCATGCGCAGCCCGCAGGTCAAGGGCATCCGGGTCCAGTGCTCGGGCCGCCTCGGCGGTGCCGAGATGTCGCGGTCGGAGTTCTACCGCGAGGGTCGGGTCCCGCTGCACACGCTGCGTGCGGACATCGACTACGGCCTGTTCGAGGCCCGGACCTCCTTCGGCCGCATCGGCGTGAAGGTCTGGATCTACAAGGGCGACGTCGTCGGTGGCCGCCGCGAGGGCGTCCCGGCCGCCGCCGAGGCCCCGGGCCGTGGCCCGCGCCGTGAGCGTCCGGCCCGGCGCCGTTCCGGTGCCTCGGGCACCACTGCGACCAGCACCGAGGCCGGGCGTGCCGCGCAGAGCGCGGGCCAGGCCGGCGGCGCCGCGACGGCGACCGCCGAGGCCCCGGCCTCCGGTGAGAACCAGAGCAACGGTGGGGAGAGCTGACCGATGCTGATCCCACGCAAGGTCAAGCACCGCAAGCAGCACCGTCCCAAGCGCAAGGGCATGGCCAGCGGTGGTACCGCGGTCACCTTCGGCGACTGGGGCATCCAGGCGCTGGAGCCGGCCTACGTGTCGAACCGGCAGATCGAGTCGGCGCGTATCGCGATCAACCGGCACATCCGTCGTGGCGGGAAGATCTGGATCAACGTCTTCCCGGACATCCCGATGACCAAGAAGCCGGCCGAGGTCCGCATGGGTTCCGGTAAGGGTTCGCCCGAGAAGTGGGTCACGAACGTCAAGCCGGGCCGGGTGCTCTTCGAGATGAGCTTCCCGAACCGCGAGGTGGCGCACGAGGCCCTGACCCGTGCGATCCACAAGCTGCCCATGAAGTGCCGGATCGTGTCCCGTGAGGGTGGTGACATCTGATGGCGAGCAGTGGCAACACCAAGGCCGCCGAGCTGCGCGAGCTCTCCGACGAGGAGCTGGTCGTGCGTGTCCGGGAGGCCAAGGAGGAGCTGTTCAACCTCCGCTTCCAGATGGCCACCGGGCAGCTGGACAACAACCGGCGGCTGCGGGCCGTCCGTCACGACATCGCGCGGTGCTACACCGTGATGCGCGAGCGTGAGCTCGGCCTTTCCGCCGCACCGACCGAGAGCGAGGGCGCGGCGTGAGCGACGAGCAGAAGAACGACGAGCGCGGGGAGCGCAAGGTCCGCGAGGGCCTGGTCGTGTCCGACAAGATGGAGAAGACGATCGTCGTCTCCCTCGAGGACCGGGTGAAGCACCCCCTGTACGGCAAGGTCATCCGCCGGACCAGCAAGGTCAAGGCGCACGACGAGGGGAACACCGCCGGTATCGGCGACCGTGTCCGCCTCATGGAGACCCGTCCGCTGTCGGCGACCAAGCGCTGGCGGCTGGTGGAGATCCTCGAGAAGGCCAAGTAGGAGTCGAAGTGATCCAGCAGGAGTCGCGGCTGCGCGTCGCCGACAACACCGGTGCCAAGGAGATCCTGTGCATCCGGGTGCTGGGCGGCTCCGCGCGGCGCTACGCCGGGATCGGCGACGTCATCGTCGCCACGGTCAAGGAGGCCATCCCCGGCGCCGGCGTGAAGCGTGGTGACGTCGTCAAGGCGGTCATCGTGCGCACCAAGAAGGAGAAGCGCCGTCCCGACGGCAGCTACATCCGTTTCGACGAGAACGCCGCCGTGCTGATCAAGGCGGACAACGGACCTCGGGGGACCCGTATCTTCGGCCCGGTCGGGCGCGAGCTGCGCGACCGCAAGTTCATGAGGATCATCTCCCTGGCCCCGGAGGTGCTCTGACATGAAGGCGAAGATGAAGGTCAAGAAGGGCGACACCGTTCTGGTGATCGCCGGCAAGGACAAGGGTGCACGGGGCAAGGTCATCGCGGCCTACCCGGAGCGCCAGCGCGTGCTGGTCGAGGGCGTGAACCGGATCAAGAAGCACACCCGGATCAGCCAGAACCAGCGCGGGGCCGAGAGCGGCGGGATCGTCACCCAGGAGGCCGCCATCCACGTCTCGAACGTGATGGTGTGCGACTCCGACGGCAAGCCGACCCGTATCGGCAAGAAGGCCGTCGAGGGCGAGGACGGCACCACCCGCCGCGTCCGGATCTCCAGGCGCAACGGGAAGGAGATCTGAGATGACCACGGCTGAGAAGACCGCGCCGAGGCTCAAGCAGCGGTACCGCGACGAGATCCTCGACAAGCTCCGCGAGGAGTTCGGCTACACCAACGTCATGCAGATCCCCGGCCTGACCAAGGTCGTGGTGAACATGGGTGTCGGTGACGCCGCCCGCGACTCGAAGCTGATCGACGGTGCGCTGCGGGACCTGGCCACCATCACCGGCCAGAAGCCGCAGCTGCGTCGCGCCACCAAGTCCATCGCGCAGTTCAAGCTGCGCGAGGGCATGCCGATCGGTGCGAAGGTGACCCTCCGCAACGACCGGATGTGGGAGTTCCTCGACCGTCTCCTGACCATCGCGCTGCCCCGTATCCGCGACTTCCGCGGCCTCGAGGGCAACCAGTTCGACGGGCGTGGCAACTACACGTTCGGCCTGAACGAGCAGTCGATGTTCCACGAGATCGACCCGGACTCCATCGACCGGCCGCGGGGCATGGACATCACGGTCGTGACCACCGCGACCACGAACGCCGAGGGCCGGGCGCTGCTGCGCCACCTGGGCTTCCCGTTCAAGGAGAGCTGAGCGAATGGCGAAGAAGGCGCTCATCAACAAGGCGAACGCGAAGCCGAAGTTCGCCGTGCGGGGTTACACCCGCTGCAACAAGTGCGGCCGGCCGCGTGCCGTGTTCCGCAAGTTCGGCCTCTGCCGCGTGTGCCTGCGAGACATGGCGCACGCCGGCGAGCTGCCGGGTGTGAGCAAGTCCAGCTGGTGATCCGACCGCCCCGCGTCCGCGGGGCAGCGGATCCGATCGCCGCAGGCCCGCACCGGTGCGGTGCCCCGCACAGGGGCACCGCGCCGGTACGAGGAACCACGGCGGGAAAGAGACAGACACCATGACGATGACCGATCCGATCGCAGACATGTTGACCCGTCTGCGGAACGCGAACTCGGCCTACCACGACCGCGTCGTGATGCCCCACTCGAAGCTGAAGGTCGCCATTGCGGAGATCCTTCAGAAGGAGGGCTACATCGCGGCACACCACACCGAGGACGCCGAGGTCGGCAAGTCCCTGGTCGTCGAGCTGAAGTACGGCCGCAACCGCGAGCGCAGCGTCGCCGGTCTGCGCCGGGTCTCCAAGCCCGGTCTGCGTGTGTACGCGAAGTCGACGAACCTGCCGCGGGTCCTGGGTGGCCTCGGCATCGCGATCATCTCGACCTCTCAGGGTCTGATGACCGACCAGCAGGCCTACCGGAGCGGCGTGGGCGGGGAAGTCCTCGCCTACGTCTGGTGAGAGAGGGGTAACGAACGATGTCACGCATCGGAAAGCTGCCCATCACCGTCCCGTCCGGCGTGGAGATCACCATCGACGGCCGCACGGTCACCGCGAAGGGCCCCAAGGGCACCCTGTCGCACACCGCCGTAGAGCCGATCACGATCGAGCGCGATGACGACGGCACGGTGCTGGTGAAGCGGCCGAACGAGGAGCGCGAGACCAGGGCCTACCACGGCCTGACCCGCTCCCTCGTCAACAACATCGTGGTCGGCGTCAGCGCCGGCTACGAGAAGAAGCTGGAGATCCACGGCGTGGGTTACCGCGTGCAGCTGAAGGGGCAGAACCTCGAGTTCGCCCTGGGCTACTCGCACCCGGTCGTCATCGAGCCGGCGGAGGGCATCACCTTCGCGGTCGAGTCGCCGACCCGGTTCTCGGTCTCCGGCATCGACAAGCAGCTGGTCGGCGAGACCGCTGCCAACATCCGGAAGCTGCGCCGCCCCGACCCGTACAAGGGCAAGGGTGTGCGGTACGCCGGCGAGCAGGTCCGCCGCAAGGTCGGAAAGACGGGTAAGTGATGGCCGAGACGAACGAGACGGTGTCGGGTTCCGCCCGCCGCCGGATGGCGTCCCAGGTGGCGCGCAAGCGCCGCGACTCGCGCATCCGCCGGCACGCCCGGCTCCGGAAGAAGATCTCCGGGACGCCGGTGCGTCCGCGGCTGGCGGTCAACCGCTCCTCGCGGCACATCACCGTCCAGCTGATCGACGACCTGGCCGGCCACACGCTGGCCTTCGCGTCCTCGCTGGACACCGAGGTCCGAGGCCTCGACGGCGACAAGAAGGCCAAGGCGGCCAAGGTCGGCGAGATCATCGCCGCCAAGGCCAAGGAGGCGGGCATCTCCGCGGTCGTGTTCGACCGCGGCGGGCTGGCCTACCACGGCCGCATCGCGGCCCTGGCCGACGCCGCCCGCGAGGGAGGCCTGGAGTTCTGATGAACCAGACCGAGAAGATCGAAGGGACTGTCTGATGCCGGGACGTACGCGGCGTGACGGCGGAGCCCCGGGTGGTAGCGGTGGGAACGACAACCGCAACAACCGGGACCGCCGGGACGGTGGCCGTGGCGGGGCGGCCCAGGACAAGACCCCGTACATCGAGCGGCTGGTCACGATCAACCGCGTGGCCAAGGTCGTCAAGGGCGGCCGCCGGTTCAGCTTCACCGCGCTGATGATCGTCGGCGACGGTGACGGCCTGGTGGGCGTCGGCTACGGCAAGGCCAAGGAGGTGCCGGCCGCGATCGCCAAGGGCGTGGAGGAGGCGAAGAAGAACTTCTTCCGCGTCCCCCGCATCGGCGGCACGATCGTGCACCGCGTGCAGGGTGAGGCCGCCGCCGGCGTCGTCATGCTGCGCCCGGCCTCCCCGGGTACCGGTGTCATCGCCGGCGGCCCGGTCCGCGCGGTGCTGGAGTGCGCGGGGATCTCGGACATCCTGTCCAAGTCCCTCGGCTCCGACAACGCCATCAACATCGTGCACGCCACGGTGGCGGCGCTGAAGTCGGTGCAGCGTCCGGAGGAGGTCGCGGCCCGCCGCGGCCTGCCGCTGGAGGACGTCGCCCCGGCGAGCATGATGCGCCAGCGCGCCGAGGCCGACGCGGCGAAGGTGTGAGCGACATGGCCACGTGGAAGATCACCCAGGTGAAGAGCCGGATCGGCTGCAAGCAGAACCAGCGCGACACGCTGCGCTCGCTCGGCCTGCGCAAGATCCGGCAGTCGGTGGTGCGTGAGGCGGACCCGCAGACCCGCGGTTACGTCCACACGGTGCGCCACCTCGTGACCGTGGAGGAGGTGCAGTCGTGAGCGAGAACGAGAACTCCGTCATCAAGCTCCACGACCTGCGGCCGGCCCCGGGCTCGAAGAAGGCGCGGACCCGTGTGGGTCGCGGTGAGGGCTCGAAGGGTAAGACCGCCGGTCGCGGTACCAAGGGCACCAAGGCCCGCAAGACGGTGTCCCCGCGCTTCGAGGGCGGGCAGATGCCGCTGCACATGCGGCTCCCGAAGCTCAAGGGCTTCAAGAACCGCTTCAAGGTCGAGTACCAGGTCGTGAACGTCGGCGAGCTGGCCGCCCTGTTCCCGAAGGGCGGCGAGATCGGTCCGGCCGAGCTGGTCGAGGCGGGCGCGGTTCGCAAGAACCAGCTCGTGAAGGTCCTCGGCGAAGGCGAGCTCTCGGGCGTCGCCCTGACCGTGAAGGCTCACAAGTTCTCCGCGTCTGCGCGCGAGAAGATCTCGGCGGCCGGCGGCTCGGTCTCCGAGCTGTAGGCCCCACCGCACGTCCCCCGGCGCCGTCCGTGGCGCCCGCTCCACCCCAGGTGGACCGGGCCCGTGGGCGGCGCCGAGGCGTTTCCGGGCCGCTGTTACAGTCACGTCCGGACCGAGTGTCCACCGATTACCTGGCGCGCCTCGAGGCGCGCAGCCCCCGCCGGTACACACCGGCCCGGGTGTCCCGCGAGGCGCGGAACGCGCGTCGACCAACCCGGCCGACCCCTCAGGGGCCGGCGCAGGCGGTGTCGGGCCGCCGACGTCGTAGGAGGATCACCGAGTGCTCAGCGCAGTCCGGGCGGCCCTGACCACGCCGGATCTCCGCAAGAAGATCCTCTTCACGCTGGCGATCGTGGCGGTGTACCGGCTCGGGGCGAACATCCCCTCGCCGGGGGTGTCGTACCCGAACATCCAGGAATGTGTTCGTCAGGTCGAGGGCGGCGACAACGCCAGCGTCTACTCCCTGATCAACCTGTTCTCCGGCGGGGCACTGCTCCAGCTGTCGATCTTCGCGCTGGGCATCATGCCCTACATCACCGCGAGCATCATCGTGCAGCTGCTGCAGGTCGTCATCCCGCGGTTCGAGCAGCTGAAGAAGGAGGGCCAGTCCGGCCAGGCCAAGCTCACGCAGTACACGCGGTACCTGACGATCGGTATCGCGGTGCTGCAGGCCACCGGCTTCGTGGCGCTGGCCGAGCGCGGTCAGCTGTTCCAGGGCTGCGCGCTGCCGATCATCCCGGACTCGTCGGTCTTCACCCTGATCGTCATCGTGATCGTCATGGTCGCCGGGACCACGCTGGTGATGTGGCTGGGCGAGCAGGTCACCGAGCGCGGCATCGGCAACGGCATGTCGCTGCTGATCTTCGCCTCCATCGCGCACCGCATCCCCGCCGAGGGCCGGTTGATCCTGGAGAACTCCGGCGGCCTGGTCTTCGCCGGCGTCTGCGTCTTCGGTCTCGCGATCATCGCCAGCGTCGTGTTCGTGGAGAACGGCCAGCGCCGGATCCCGGTGCAGTACGCCAAGCGCATGGTCGGCCGCCGGATGTACGGCGGCACCTCGACCTACCTGCCGCTCAAGGTCAACCAGGCCGGTGTCGTGCCGGTGATCTTCGGTAGCTCGCTGCTCTACCTGCCCGACCTGGTCGCCCGGCTCGCCGGGAACGACGGCGGCTGGTTCCAGCAGTTCGTGCAGACCTATCTGGTCGATCAGTCCAATCCCGTGCACATCGTGTTGTACGTAGCACTGATCATCTTCTTCACGTACTTCTACGTCGGCATCACGTTCAACCCCGACGAGCGCGCCGAGGACATGAAGAAGTACGGCGGCTTCATCCCGGGTATCCGCCCGGGGCGGCCCACCGCGGAGTACCTGAACTTCGTGCTCAGCCGCATCACGCTGCCGGGGTCGCTCTATCTGGGCGTCATCGCGGTGCTCCCGAACTTCTTCCTCGGGATCACCGGCAGCGGCCAGAACCAGAACTTCCCGTTCGGCGGCACGGCCGTGCTGATCATGGTCACCGTGGGCCTCGACACCCTGAAGCAGATCGAGAGCCAGCTCATGCAGCGGAACTACGAGGGTTTCCTGCGTTAGGCTCGCCGGAACGTGGCCGAGCGGGAACCCCGGTGCGGGGCCCCGGCCCCGATCGTGGTGCCTCGGGCACCGTGTGCCGGCGAGGACGCCGGTGCCATGGACGACAAGACTTCAGGAGGTCGGGTCTCGTGCGACTCGTTCTGGTGGGACCGCCCGGTGCCGGCAAGGGGACCCAGGCTGAGCAGATGGCCAAGCGGCTCGACGTCCCGCACATCTCGACCGGGGACCTGTTCCGGGCGAACCTGCGTGACGAGACCGAGCTCGGTCGCGAGGCGAAGCGCTACATGGACGCCGGGGACCTCGTCCCCGACGAGGTGACCGTCGGGATGGTGCGCGACCGGCTCGGCGACGCCGACACGGCAGGCGGCTTCATCCTCGACGGCTTCCCGCGCAACGTGGCCCAGGCGGGCTCCCTCTCCGAGATCCTGTCCGACAAGGGCCTGGAGCTCGACGCCGTCGTCCAGTTCGACGTCGACGACGAGGTCGTCGTGCAGCGGCTGCTCGGCCGCGGCCGCAGCGACGACAACGAGGACACCATCCGCAACCGGCAGCGGGTCTACCGCGAGGAGACCGCTCCGCTGCTGGACCACTACCGTGACCGGCTGGTCACGATCGACGCCGTCGGCGAGATCGACGAGATCACCGACCGGGTCTTCTCGGCGCTGCACAACCGCAACGGCTGAGACCCGGTCGGCGCCGGCACCACCGGCGCCACGGCGGGGAACCGAGGGACGGACACATGAACGGTCGCGGCGGCATCCGCGGGGCCATCGCCCGCTACCGGGGGCGGGACATCGAGCTCAAGACCCACGGTCAGCTCGAGGCGATGCGGGTGGCGGGCGCGCTGGTCGCGGCCACGCTGGCCGCGGTCACCGAGCACGCGAAGCCCGGTGTCAGCACGGCGGAGCTCGACGCGCTCGCCGAGCAGACGATCCGCGACGGCAACGGTGTCCCCTCGTTCCTCGGCTACCACGGTTTCCCGGCGAGCATCTG
Source organism: Pseudonocardia sp. UM4_GMWB1 (assembly GCF_017312155.1). Classification (NCBI taxonomy): domain Bacteria; kingdom Bacillati; phylum Actinomycetota; class Actinomycetes; order Pseudonocardiales; family Pseudonocardiaceae; genus Pseudonocardia; species Pseudonocardia sp. UM4_GMWB1. The sequence continues at coordinate 1,307,076 of NZ_QJPN01000001.1, forward strand.
CGCCTCGGTGAACGAGCAGATCGTGCACGGCATCCCGTCGCCGAAGCAGGTGCTCGCCGAGGGCGACCTGATCTCGGTGGACTGCGGTGCGATCGTCGAGGGCTGGCACGGCGACTCCGCGGTGACCATCGCCGTCGGGGACGTGTCGCCGGAGGACCTCGCCCTGTCCGCGGCCTGCCGTGGCGCGATGGAGGCGGGGATCCTCGCCGTCCGCGACGGGGCCCGGCTGACCGACGTCTCGTACGCCATCCAGGAGGCGTGCCGGTCCGCGGCGCTGGCCGACCGCGCCGACTACGGGATCGTCGCCGAGTACGGCGGGCACGGCATCGGCACGTCCATGCACATGGACCCGTTCCTGCCCAACCACGGCGAGCCGGGCAAGGGGCCGCGGCTCCGCCCGGGCATGGCCCTGGCCGTGGAGCCGATGCTCGTCGCGGGGGACCCGGACACCCTGGAGCTCGAGGACGGCTGGACGGTCGTCACCGCGGCGGGCGGCCGGGCCGTGCACTGGGAGCACACCGTCGCCGTCACCGAGGACGGGCCGTGGCTGCTGACCGCGCCCGCCGGCGCACCGGACCGCCCCGGCGCCTGAGCCCCGCGCCTCCGGTGCCCGACGCGCTCCGCGCGGGTACTGGTCGGTGGCCGGGTCGGTCCGTTACCGTCGCCCTCCCGGGCGTCTACCACGCCCGTCACCCCCGCCTGCACCGGCCTTATACGGCCTCCGTACACTGGACCATCGGCGCGTCCTGTGACGTCCGCTCCGTGTGCTCCGTGTATCCCACAGTGTTCCCGGTCCGGCTCCGTCCGCGCGCGCCGAACCGGTCGTCGGCACCGCTGTCGACCGGGGCAACCGACACCTGTCACGGATAGCGGAGGACATGGCCAAGAAGGACGGGGCGATCGAGGTCGAGGGCCGGGTCGTCGAACCCCTGCCGAACGCGATGTTCCGGGTGGAGCTGGAGAACGGCCACCGGGTACTCGCGCACATCAGCGGGAAGATGCGCCAGCACTACATCCGGATCCTTCCGGAGGACCGGGTGGTCGTCGAGCTGTCGCCCTACGACCTCAGCCGCGGCCGCATCGTCTACCGCTACAAGTGACGACCAGCTCCACCACGGTCGGTCGCGAGACCCACACGAACGACACACAGAGGCAGACGACGTGAAGGTCAAGCCGAGCGTCAAGAAGATCTGCGACAAGTGCCAGGTGATCCGCCGTCACGGCCGGATCATCGTGATCTGCTCGAACCTGCGCCACAAGCAGCGCCAGGGCTGAGCAGAGCGGTACCGGTCGCGATCCTCTGATCGCGCAGCAGAAGCCCCCGATGCACCTGCCGGGCCACACGGGCCCGGTAGTACCCCCGGAACCAGGCCGGGGCCCGCTCAGCTCAGCGGCGGAACGGGACGGGCATCGGGAAGACCTGGGACGACAACAAGGAGACCACGCCGCATGGCACGTGTTGCCGGCGTCGACCTCCCCCGCGAAAAGCGGTTGGAGATCGCGCTCACCTACATCTTCGGGGTCGGACGTACCCGGTCCAAGGAGATCCTCGAGGCCACCGCGCTGAGCCCCGACCTCCGGTCGAAGGACCTGACCGACGAGGACGTCAGCAAGCTCCGCGAGTACATCGAGGCGAACCTGCAGGTCGAGGGTGACCTGCGCCGTGAGATCCAGGCGGACATCCGCCGGAAGATCGAGATCGGTTCGTACCAGGGCATCCGTCACCGTCGCGGCCTTCCGGTCCGCGGCCAGCGCACGAAGACCAACGCGCGCGGCCGCAAGGGCCCGAAGAAGACCGTCGCCGGTAAGAAGAAGGCAGGTAAGAAGTAATGCCGCCCCGCGCACGTCAGGGTGCCGGACCCAAGAAGGTCCGCCGTCGCGAGAAGAAGAACGTCGCGCACGGTCACGCCCACATCAAGTCCACGTTCAACAACACGATCGTGTCGATCACCGACCCGACCGGTGCCGTCATCGCCTGGGCCTCGTCCGGGCACGTCGGCCTGAAGGGCTCCCGGAAGTCGACGCCGTTCGCCGCGCAGCTCGCCGCCGAGAACGCCGCCCGCAAGGCGATGGACCACGGCATGAAGAAGTGCGACGTCTTCGTCAAGGGCCCCGGCTCCGGACGTGAGACGGCGATCCGTTCGCTGCAGGCGGCCGGCCTCGAGGTCGGCACGATCTCCGACGTGACCCCGCAGCCGCACAACGGCTGCCGTCCGCCCAAGCGGCGCCGGGTCTAGGGGAAGGGAGAACCACCATGGCTCGCTACACCGGCCCCATGACCCGCAAGTCCCGCCGACTGAAGACCGACCTCGTCGGCGGCGACCAGGCGTTCGAGCGTCGTCCCTACCCGCCCGGCCAGCACGGCCGGATCCGGATCAAGGAGACCGAGTACCTCCTGCAGCTGCAGGAGAAGCAGAAGGCCCGCTTCGGCTATGGCCTGCAGGAGAAGCAGCTCCGCGCCTACTACGAGGAAGCGCACCGTCGCGAGGGCAAGACCGGCGACGAGCTGCTGCAGATCCTCGAGTCGCGCCTCGACAACGTCGTGTACCGCGCGGGCCTCGCCCGCACCCGGCGCATGGCCCGTCAGCTGGTGAACCACGGCCACTTCCTGGTCAACGGGAAGAAGGTCGACATCCCCAGCTACCGGGTGTCGCGCTACGACATCATCGACGTCAAGGACAAGTCGCGGAACACCGACCCGTTCGTCATCGCCAAGGAGACCCAGGGCGACCGCCCGGTTCCGGCGTGGCTGCAGGTCGTCCCGTCGACCCTGCGGATCCTGGTCCACCAGCTGCCCGAGCGCGCTCAGATCGACACCCAGGTCACCGAGCAGCTCATCGTCGAGTTCTACTCGAAGTAGCTCGACACGCCGTCGCCCCGCAGGGAGGGGCGGCGGTTCCCACTGCGACATCAAATAGCGGTTGTCGCAGGTGCGAAGGAGGCACACACCCATGCTGATCTCTCAGCGACCCTCACTGGCCGAGGACGTCGTCACCGAGACCCGGTCGCGGTTCGTCATCGAGCCGTTGGAGCCGGGCTTCGGTTACACCCTCGGTAACTCCCTGCGCCGGACGCTGCTGTCGTCGATCCCCGGTGCCGCCGTCACGTCCATCCGGATCGACGGCGTCCTGCACGAGTTCACCACCGTGCCGGGGGTCAAGGAGGACGTCACCGACATCATCCTCAACCTCAAGGAGCTCGTCGTGAGCTCCGAGGAGGACGAGCCGGTGACGATGTACCTGCGCAAGCAGGGCCCGGGTGCGGTCACCGCGGGGGACATCGTCCCGCCCGCCGGTGTCACCGTGCACAACCCGGACCTGCACATCGCCTCGCTCAACGACAAGGGCCGGCTCGAGGTCGAGCTCGTCGTCGAGCGCGGTCGCGGGTACGTCCCGGCGATGCAGAACAAGGCCACCGGTGCCGAGATCGGCCGCATCCCGGTCGACTCGATCTACTCGCCGGTGCTGAAGGTGACCTACAAGGTCGAGGCCACGCGCGTCGAGCAGCGCACCGACTTCGACAAGCTCATCCTCGACGTCGAGTCGAAGCCGTCCATCACCCCGCGGGACGCGCTGGCCTCGGCCGGCAAGACCCTGGTCGAGCTGTTCGGCCTGGCCCGCGAGCTGAACGTGGACGCCGAGGGCATCGAGATCGGCCCCTCCCCGCAGGAGGCGGACACCATCGCGGCGTTCGCGATGCCGATCGAGGAGCTGGACCTCACGGTCCGGTCGTACAACTGCCTCAAGCGCGAGGGCATCCACACGGTCGGCGAGCTCGTCGGTCGCAGCGAGGCGGACCTGCTCGACATCCGCAACTTCGGCGCCAAGTCGATCGACGAGGTCAAGATGAAGCTCGTCGGTCTCGGCCTGGCCCTCAAGGACAGCCCGCCCGGGTTCGACCCGTCGGCGGCGGCGAGCGACTACGGCGTCGACGGTGGGAGCGGGTTCGACCCGGACACCTTCGGTGACGACGGTCAGGACTACGCAGAAACGGAGCAGTTGTAGCCATGCCCCAGCCCACCAAGGGTGCCCGCCTCGGCGGGTCGCCCGCGCACCAGCGGCTGATCCTGGCCAACCTGGCGACCTCGCTGTTCGAACACGGCCGGATCACCACCACCGAGGCCAAGGCCCGGCGGCTGCGTCCGTACGCGGAGCGGCTGATCACCAAGGCCAAGGCCGGCGATCTGCACAACCGGCGCGAGATCATGAAGGTGATCCGCGACAAGTCGGTCGTGCACCGCCTCGTCACCGAGATCGGCCCGTTCTTCGCGGACCGCAACGGTGGCTACACCCGGATCACCAAGACGATGCCGCGCAAGGGCGACAACGCCCCGATGGCGGTCATCGAGCTGGTCCAGCAGAAGACGGTCACCGACGAGGCGAACCGTGCCCGTCGTTCGGCCGCGTCCCAGTCCGTGGCCGCCGCTCCGGCCGCCACGGACGAGGACACCACGGTCGAGTCGACCGAGGCCACCGAGGCCGAGGTCACCGCCGCCGACGAGGCACAGGAGGCCGCCGAGAAGGCGGTCGACGCCGCGGCCGAGGCCGAGGAGGTGGCCCCGGGTTCCGAGGCCGCCGACAAGGCCGTCGACGCCGCTGCCGCCGCGGAGGAGGCCGCCGACGAGGCTGCCGACGCCGCCGAGGACTCCACGGGCAAGAAGGAGTCCGGCTCCTGAGCCGAGCGCACCACACCGACGAGCCCGCCGTCACCGACGGCGGGCTCGTCGGCGTCTCCGGTGCCCCCGACCCGGGAGCCGGCACCGTCCGGCTACGGCTCGACGTCGCCTACGACGGCACCGACTTCTCCGGATGGGCCCAGCAGCCGAGCCGGCGCACCGTGCAGGGCGTGCTCACCGAGGCCCTGTCGACCGTGCTGCGCACCCCGCTGCGGCTCACCGTCGCCGGGCGCACCGACGCCGGGGTGCACGCGTCCGGCCAGGTCTGCCACGTCGACCTCCCGGAGACGCTCGCACCGCAGATCGACGGCCTGCTCAGGCGGTTGAACCGGCTGCTCCCACCCGACGTGCGGGTGCACGACCTCGGGCGGGTACCCGACGCCTTCGACGCCCGCTTCTCCGCGCTGCGCAGGCACTACCGCTACCGGGTCACCACGGCCCCGTTCGGGGCCGAGCCGCTGCGGGCGCGGGAGACCGTCGCCTGGCCGTACCCGCTGGACCCGGAGCCGATGAACGCCGCCTCGGCACTGCTGCTGGGCGAGCACGACTTCGCCGCGTTCTGCAAGCGCCGCGAGGGCGCGACGACCGTGCGCGCGCTGCAGCGCTTCGACTGGTCGCCCGCGCCGGGCGAGCCGGACGTGCTGGTCGCGGCGGTCTCCGCGGACGCGTTCTGCCACTCGATGGTCCGCAGCCTGGTCGGCGCGGTGTTCGAGGTCGGCCGAGGGCGCAGGCCCGCCGACTGGCCCGCGGGACTGCTGCGCCGCGAGCTGCGCGCCTCCGAGGTGACCGTCGCGCCGCCGCACGGCCTGTCGCTGACCGGCGTCGACTACCCCGCCGACGACGAGCTCGCCGCCCGCGCCGAGCGGACCCGGCGGATCCGGGTACCGGGCGAGGGCTGAGCAGACCCCGCCGGGACCGAGCCGGACGCGGCCGGCCGGGTGGGGCCGGACCGGCCCCGGGTGTGACCGGTCCGGACGGCGCGGACGGGGGCCTCGGGGACGGGGGCGAGCGGCCTCAGGAGACCGGCCGCACCCAGGCCGGGTGCGGCGGCCCGGGGATCCGGTGCGTCCGGCGGGCGTCGAGCGCCAGGGCCACGCCCAGCCAGACCAGCGACACCGACCAGCCGGCCAGGGCAAGCGAGCCGACGACGTACAGCGGCTCGGTCGGCCCGGCGGGCAGCCCGGCCGACTCCAGCAGCACCGTCAGCGGGGCGCGCACCGAGTCCGCGGTGTCGCCGAAGTCGGGCATCAGCAGCCCGCCGGCGAGCAGGAACCCGGCGCAGGCGACGAACGGGGCGGCCACGGCCGGGCCGAGCACACGGCGTCGCAGCACGATCAGCGACAGCACCGTCGGTAGCGCCAGGAGTGCCGGGCCGACCACGGTCACGATCAGGATGATCAGGAACCACCCCGGCGCGGTGAACCGCAGGGCCGCGACGGCCAGGAGGGCGCCGGCCTGCAGGGCCACGTTCAGGTTCGTCCGCATGCCGACGATCGTGGCGGACCGGGCCGTCCGCTGGATCCGCAGGACTACGGGCCGGACGGGGCAACCATGTCAACAGTCGGTTACCGAGGTTCCGTCCCGCCCGGTCCGCGGGTCACAGTGGCGCGGTGACCACCGAGAACACCGTCGGCGCGGCCGCAGACCGCGGGTACGGCGACCGCATCGTCGCCGTCGAGCCCGGCTCCACAGAGCCCGTGCCGGACTCCGAGCGGCACGGCAGACCCCGCCAGCTGTTCTGGACGTGGACCTCGCCGAACCTGGAGTTCGCGACGATCTTCGTCGGCGTGCTGTCGGTGACGGCGTTCGGGCAGTCGGTGCCCGCGGCGGTCGCGGCGATCGTCGTCGGGAACCTGCTCGCCGCGGTCGCCCACGGGATCCTGTCCGCCCGCGGACCGGCCGCCGGGGTGCCGCAGATGGTGCTGGGGCGGCTCGCGTTCGGCCACCGCGGCAACGCACTCCCCGCCGCGTTGATGACGATCACCTCGGGCTTCGGCTGGTTCGCGGTGAACAGCGTCAGCGCCGCCTTCGCCCTGTCGGCGATCACCGGCGGCGGGACGGCCGCGTGGCTGGTGGCGGTGGTCGTCGTCCAGGTCGCCGTCGCGTTCTTCGGGCACAACCTGGTGCAGGCGTTCGAGCGGCTCGCCTTCCCGCTGCTCGCGGTCGTGCTCGGGATCGGGGCGGTGCTGGTGCTCGCCGTGTCGGACCCGGGGGCGGCCGCGTCGCCGGACGGGGTGGGCGGGGTCGGCGGGTTTCTGCTGACCGTCGGCGCCGTCGTCGGGTACTCGGCGGGCTGGGGCCCCTACGCCGCGGACTACTCCCGCTACCTGCCCCGTTCGGTGTCGGCGCGGGCCACCGGGCTCGCCGCGGGCGGCGGCCTGTTCCTGTCCACCACGGTGTTCATGACCGTCGGTGCGGTGTCGGTCGGTGCGGCGACGGCGGCCGGGCTCGACTCGGACAACCCGGTCGCGAACTACACCGGCCTGCTGCCCGGGTGGCTGACCGTGCTGACCCTGGTCGCCATCGCGGTGGGGGCGGTCGCGGCGAACGTCCTCAACGTCTACTCCGGGGCGATGGCGTTCCTCGCACTCGGCATCGACGTGCCGCTGGCGCGGGCGCGGGCCGTCGTCGCGCTGGCGTTCGGGGCGGTCGGGTTCGTGATCGCGCTGGTCGCCCTCGGCGACGCCGCAGCCGGGTACGAGGCGTTCCTGCTGGTCGTCGTGTACTGGGTCGGGCCGTGGCTCGGAGTGGTGCTCACCGACCAGTGGCTGCGCCCGATCGCCCCCGATCTGCTCTACGACCGCACCTACCGGAACCACGCGGGCCCGGTGGCGCTGGCCGTCGGCATCGTGGTGTCGGTGCTGCTGTTCGCGAACCAGGAGCTGTTCACCGGCCTGGTGCCGCGGCTGCTGCCGGGGATCGGGGACGTGACCTTCCTGGTGGGGCTGCTGCTCGCGGCCGGGCTCTACGCCCTGCTGCTGCGCCGCACCGCCGTCGCGACGCCCGGGGGTACCCGGTGAACGCGCTCATCCCGACCGTGGACCTGGCCGCGCCGGACCCGGCCGCGGTGGACACCGCGTTGCAGCGGGCCGGGTTCCTGCAGGTCGTCGGGCACGGGGTGCCGGAGGACGCGGCATGGGTGGTGCGGGCCGCCGCACGGGACTTCTTCGCGCTGCCCGAGGCGGTCAAGCGCGGCTACGCGGTCGGCGTCGGCGGGCGGGGGTGGCTGCCGCCCGGCGTCGAGGCCAACGACCGCGTGGAGGGCGGTGACTCGCCGCCGGACCTCAAGGAGTCCTTCGCGGTGGGACCGTTCGCGCCGACCGGTGACGCGGAGACCGACGCGGTGTGGTTCCCGCCGAACGTCTGGCCGGCGCAGGTCCCGGCGCTGCAGCAGGCGGTGACCGCCTACTGCACGGCGATGACCCGTGTCGCGGGCGCGCTGCTGGAGCTGTGCGCGGGGGCCCTCGGGCAGGAGCCGTCGACGCTGCGCGACCTCGCGACGCACCCGACGTGGACGTTCAACATCAACCGCTACCCGCCGATGAACGAGACCGGGGCCCCGCTGCCCGGGCAGTTCCGGATCGGCCCGCACACCGACTTCGGCACCGTCACCCTGCTCGACCGGGAACCCGGGGCGGGCGGGCTGCAGGTCGACGTCGAGGGGCACGGCTGGACCGACGCGCCGTACACCCCGGGTGCGCTGACGGTGAACGTCGGCGACCTGCTCGCGCACTGGACCGGGCACCGCTGGCGGGCCGGGCGGCACCGGGTGCTGCCGCCGCAGGCCCACGCCCCGGCCGAGGACCTGGTGTCGCTGGTGTTCTTCTTCGAGCTGGACCACGACGCCGTCGTCACGCCGCTGGCCCCGCCGCTCGGCCGGACGGTGCTGGAGCCGGTGGTGTCCGCGCCGTTCCTGCGCGAACGCCTGGACGCGATCTCGGTATAGGTTCGCGCGCATGGATCCGAGCTGGCTCGACGTCGCGGTGGAGCAGGCCCGGGCCGGGCTGGCCTCGGGCGGCATCCCGATCGGCGCCGCACTCGTCGGACCGGACGGGGAGGTCCTCGGGCGCGGCCACAACCGTCGTGTGCAGGACGGCGACCCGACGGTGCACGGCGAGACCGCGGCGTTCCGCGACGCGGGCCGCCGCCGCGACTACCGGCCCACGACGATGGTCACCACGCTCTCGCCCTGCTGGTACTGCTCGGGGCTGATCCGTCAGTTCGGGATCGGCGCGGTGCTCGTGGGGGAGGCCCGGACCTTCCACGGCGGGCACGACTGGCTGGCCGAGCACGGGGTGCGCGTGCAGGTGCTCGACGACGCGCGCTGCGTGGACATGATGACCGCGTTCGTCGCCGAGCGCCCCGACCTGTGGAACGAGGACATCGGCGTCGCGGAGTAGCGCTCAGCCCGCCGTGAGCGGGACGTCCGGGTCGAGCTCGATCGCGACCTCGCGCAGCGCCACGTCGAGCACCGACCAGACCCACCGGGCCAGGTGCTCGGCGAGCTCGTCGAGCGGGAGCGGGTCCGCCGAGGAGAGCCAGCGCTCGGTCGCGCCGTCGACCAGCCCGACCGCGCCGGCGGCCAGCGGCGCCGCGACGGTCGCGGGCAGCCCGGGGTAGCCACCGGTCAGCAGGCCGGTCATCCGGTCGGCGATGCGGTGCCGGATGTCGGTGACGGCCGTCGTGACCCCGGCGGCGCGCAGCACGTACCGGTAGAGCTCGGTGTGCGCGGCGAGCCACCGCACGTGCGCGGCGATGGCGGCGACGAGCATCTCCCGCGGCGTCCCGCGCGGGCTCCACACCGGCGCGAGCGCCTCGGAGTAGAGCTCCAGCGCGGCCTCGGCGATCGCGCCCTGCAGGTCCTCCAGGCCGTCGAAGTGCCGGTACAGCGCGGGCCGGGGCACCCCGGCGCGACCGGCGATCTGCTCGGTCGTGGCCTCCGGTCCGTGCTCGGCGATCGCGGCCATCGCGGCCTCGACGACCTCGGCCCGCCGGGCCGCCCGCTGTCCGGCCCAGCGACGGGCGCGGCCGTCGCCGGGGGTCACGGATCCGCTCACCCGGCCATCATCCCGCGCCCGGTTGACACCGCGCCCGGCGCCACCGATGATTCGGCGATAAGGGGTACGCGCTGTACGGGATACTTTCTGTCACGGATGCGGCCCGACCGTCGACGACGACCGGAGGACCGACCGTGACCGAGACGGCGACCGACAACGGGTCCGGCCCACGCCCCCGCAGGCTGACCGGCGGCGACGTCGGCATCCCGCCGCGGCACCTGGACTTCCGGCTGCCCGAGCAGATGGTCCGCTGGGCCTACGCCGACAACGCGACCGCGACGCTGTTCCTCGCGATGCTCTCGGCGATCTTCCCGCCGGGGGAGGACTTCTTCGTCCGCTCGGTGATCCACTTCCGGGACCGGGTGACCGACCCGGAGCTGCGCGCCCGGGTCGCCGGGTTCACCGCGCAGGAGGTCATCCACAGCCGCGAGCACGACCGGCTCAACGAGGCGTTCCGTTCCCGCGGCTTCCCGGTGCACGTACCGGAGTCCGCGGTCGCGCTCGCGCTGAAGGTCCTCGACCGCACCTCGCCGCGGCAGCAGCTCGCCTGCACCGCGCTGATGGAGCACTTCACCGCGGTGATGGCCGAGGACATCCTCGGCAGCGACGAGTTCGCCGAGCGCGTGCACGCCGACATCCGCGAGCTGTGGCACTGGCACGCGCTCGAGGAGCTCGAGCACAAGTCCGTGACCTGGGACGTCTACGAGCTCATCGGCACCGACGGCCCCGAGCGCGGCCGCGCCGCACCGCTGGTGGTCGCCACCGTGCTGCCCGCGGTCGTGTTCGGGTGGGCGTACCTGCTCGTGCAGCAGGGCGTCTGGCGGCGGCCGCGGGACCTGCGCGAGGGCTACCGGCTGCTGTTCGGGCGCGGCCAGTTCCTGCGCCGCGTGCTGGGCCGGATGCCCGTCTTCGGGCACCCGCGCTTCCACCCCGACCGGCACGACACCCGAGCGCTGGAGCAGCGCTGGCGCGACACCCTCTTCGGCGACGACGGCGCCCTGGCCGAGCAGCTGCGCCGTCCGGTCCGCGAGGCCTGACTCAGCTCCACGGCCGCAGCACCCGCCCGGCCCATGCCGCGAGCAGCGCCTCGTCGTGGCTGACGGCGAGGACGCCGAGCCCGCGGCCGTCGACCTCGGCGGCGACGACCGAGACCAGGGCCGCGGTGCTCGACGCGTCGAGCATCGCGGTCATCTCGTCGCACAGCAGGTAGTCCGGCCGGGGCGCGAGCGCACGGGCCAGGCAGGCGCGCTGGAGCTGGCCGTCGGACACCTCGTGCGGCCGGCGTCCGCGCAGCTCGGCGGTCAGCCCGACCTGCGCGCACACCTCGTCGACGCGTGCGGTGACCCCGGGCGCCCGGGCGGCGCGCAGCGGCTCGGCCACGATCTCCTCGCAGGTCAGCCGCGGGTCGGTCGAGGCCCGCGGGGACTGGAACACCACCCCGATCCGGCGGCGCAGCGGGGCGGGCGCGTCGAAGCGGAACCGGCGGACCGGCTCGTCGTCGACGGTCACCCGGCCCGACCACGGTGCGTGCAGCAGCGCCAGCACCCGGGTCAGCGTCGACTTCCCGCACCCCGACGGGCCGGCCAGCCCGAGCACCGAACCCCGTTCCACGGCCAGGTCCACGCCGTCGACGACGGCGTGCCCGGCCCGCCACCCGGCCCGCACCCCCTCCGCGCGCAGGCTCACCGCGACCCCGCCCCGGACCGGGCCGCCGCGGGGAGCGCGGGGGCGGTCGGCGGATGGCAGGACACGCTCCGCCCACCCCGGCGGACCGGGACGGGGTCGCCGGAGCAGTCGTCGGTGACCGGGCAGCGTGGGGCGAACGCGCAGCCGTCGGGCAGCGCGGACAGCTCCGGCGGGTGCCCGGGCACCGGGGTGAACCCGGCGTCGGGCAGCGCACCGAGCAGGCCGGCGGTGTAGGGGTGCCAGGGGGCCGCGAACACGTCGTCGGCGGGGCCGGTCTCGACCAGCCGCGAGGCGTACATGACGGCGACGTCGTCGGCGACGGCGCGGGCGGCGCGCAGGTCGTGGGTGATCAGCAGGACGGCGCGACCCTCCGCGGCCAGCCCGGCCAGCAGCGTCGTGACGTGGTCGACCAGCGGCCGGTCGAGTCCGGCGGTCGGCTCGTCGGCGAGCAGCACCGGTGGGTCCCCGGCGAGCGCGGCGGCGAGCCCGGCGCGCTGGGCCTGCCCGCCGGACAGCTCGTGCGGGTGCAGCGCGGCGACGTGGCGAGGCAGCGCGGCGCGGTCGAGCAGGTCGGCGACGGTGGCCGTCGCGCCGAGCCGGGTCAGGGTCTCGCGCAGCTGGGCGCCGACGGTGCGGGTGGGGGTGAAGTGGGTGGCGGCGGACTGGGGGACCAGCCCGACCAGCCGTCCGCGGACCCGGTCGCGCAGGGTCCCCTCGGGGGCGGTCAGCAGCTCCACCGGGTCGCGTCGGGTGGACTGCTCCGGCGGGGTCAGCACGGCCGACCCGCGGACCGATGCGGTGCCCGGCAGCAGCCCGGTCAGGGCCTCGGTGAGCACCGACTTGCCACAGCCGGACTCCCCGACGAGCGCGGTCAGCCGCCCGGCACGCAGGTCCAGGTCGGCCTCGGTGACCGCGCGGACCGTGCGGGCGCGACGCCCGCGCCCGACCCGGAAGGCGACGTCGAGGCCGCGCACCGCGAGCACCGTGCCGGGTGCGGGTGTACCGGGCCCGGTCACAGCGCCTGCTCCGACCGTCGGCGCGGGAGTGTGCGGTCCCGCCACCAGGCCGCGATGCCGGCGACGCACAGCGTCGTCGCGGCCAGCAGCACGCTCGGGAACACCACGATCCACCAGGAGCCGAGCAGCACGGCCTGTCTCCCCTCGCCGAGGATGGTGCCCAGGCTCGCCAGGTGTGGTGGCAGGCCGAGGCCGAGGAAGCTCAGTGCGGTCTCGTGCCACACCGCGTGCGGCAGGATCAGCACCGCCGAGAGCACCGCCTGCGGGGCGACCGCGGGCAGCAGGTGCCGGCGCAGGACCCGGCGCCGGGACGCGCCGCCGGAGATCGCGGCGTCGACGAACGGGCGGGTGCGCAGGGTCAGGATCTCCGCGCGCACGACGCGGGCCACCGTCGTCCAGTGGGTCAGCCCGATCGAGGCGATCACCGCGAGCACGCTGCCCCGGTAGAGCGCGACGATCACGATGCCGAGCAGCAGGTGCGGGACGGCGTTGACGGCGTCGACCAGGCGCATCGCGATCCGGTCCCACCAGCCGCCGAGCAGCCCGGACAGCGCCCCGAACAGGGTGCCGATCACCGTCGAGAGCACGGCGCAGGCCGCGGCGACCTGCAGCGACACCCCCAGCCCGGCGAAGCTGCGCAGCAGCACGTCACGGCCCACGGAGTCGGTGCCGAACGGGTGCGCGGGCGAGGGCGGCAGCCGGATCGCGGTGTAGTCCACGGCGCCCTCGTCGAGCCCGCCGAGCCACGGCACTCCTACCGCAGCCGCGACGAGCAGGACCAGCCCGCCGGCGCCGGCGACCAGCCGGGCCCGCCCGGACCGGCGACGGCCGCGGGGCGAGCCGGGGCGCGGCCGGCCGGCCGGGAGCCACGGGCGGGGGGCGACGGCGGTCTCAGACATCGGCGTCCACCCGCGGGTCCAGCAGCAGCACGGTCAGGTCGGCGACGAGCGACCCGGCCAGCACCGCCACCGCCGAGAGGAGGGTCAGCGCGGCGAGCAGCGGGAAGTCCACGGCCAGCGCCGCGGTGACCACGGCCGCCGCGATCCCCGGCCAGGAGAACACCGTCTCCACCAGCACGGCGCCGGTGACGAGCTCCGGCAGCCGGTTGCCCAGCACCGTCACGAACGGCAGCAGCGCGGTCGGCAGGGCGTGGCGCAGCACGACGAGACGCTCGGGCAGCCCGCGGGCCCGGGCGCCGGCGACGTGGTCGTCGTCGAGGGAGGCCAGCAGCGAGGCCCGCACGTGCAGCACCAGCCACGGCGTCTGGGAGACCCCCAGCACCAGCGCCGGCAGCACCAGGTGCCTGCTCACCTGGCCGAACGTGGGTGCGGCGCCGGCATCGGTGAGGCCGGCGACCGGCAGCACGGGCCAGGCCACGGCGAACACCGCGATCGCACCCAGGGCCAGCACGAACGGCGGCAGCCCCTCCAGGGTGTGCCCGACCGCGGTGACGGCCCGGTCGAACCAGCCGCCCTGCCGCCACGCCGCGACGGTCCCGGCGGCCAGGGCCAGCACCAGCGACACGAGCAGGGCCAGGGTGACCAGCAGCAACGTCCACGGGAGCCGCTCGGCGACCACCTGGGCCACCGGCTGCCGCATCGAGAGGCTCTGCCCGAGGTCGCCGGTCAGTAGCCCGCCCAGCCACCGGAGGAGCTGTTCGCCCACGCTCGCGTCCAGCCCGAGCGAACGTTCGGCGGCGGCGATGTCGGCGTCGCTCGCGGAGAAGATCCCGACCCCGAAGTACTGGTACACCGGCCGGAACGGCGACGCCGCCGCCAGCAGGAACACCCCGACCGCGACCAGCAGCACCGTCGGGACGCCGAGCAGCAGCCGCAGCCCGGCCAGCCGGGCCACCGCGCGGCCGCGGTGCCGGCCCGGGAGCACGGCCGTCACGAGCGGGGCGTCCAGTCCTGCAGGTTCCACCACGGGCCCCAGGTGGTGCCGTGGGTGTGCGGCTCGACGACGGGGGTGTAGCCGTCCCAGGCGTCGCGGGTGACGTAGCTGTGGCCGAGGAAGGCCAGGAAGACCATGCCGGGGTCGGCGACGTAGGCCCGCTGGAACTCCTTCACCGCTGCGGTGCGGGCGGCCTCGTCGGGCGCCCGCAGTGCGGTGTCCAGCGCCGCGTCGACGGCGGCGTTGCGGTAGGAGCCGGGGTTGTTGAACCCGTCGGCGGCGTTCGACGAGTGCAGCAGCTGCCACGCCTTGAACCCCGGGTCGAACGGGTCGCCGCCGCCGAGCACGAGCGCGTCGGCGCCCATCCGCGGCTCGATCGCCTCCCAGCCGAGGCCCTCCAGCCGGACGTCGATCCCGGCTGCGCGCACGTCGGAGGCGAACGCCTGGGCCAGGTCGCGGCGCACGGTGTCGGTGGCCGGGTACATCAGCGTGAAGCGCGCGGCCTGCCCGCCGCGGACGCGCACCCCGTCGGGCCCGGGGACCCAGCCGGCCCGCTCCAGGATCCGGCCCGCCTCCGCGGGGTCGAAGGTGAACGTCGCGGAGGGCTCGACCTGCTCGGGCAGCACGCCAGGGATCGGGTGGTGGGCCGGTTCACCCTGCCCCGCGAGGAACGCGTCGATCATGCCCTGGCGGTTCACCGAGCGGTTGAGCGCCGCGCGGATCGCCGGGTCCGCGGTGACCGGGTTCGCGAACGGCAGCGCGACGGTGCGGTAGTCGGCGCTGGCGTGCTCGCGCAGCGCCAGCCCGCTCTGCTGCGCGACCGCGCGGGCCAGTGCCGGCGGCAGCACGGTCCCGTCGAACTCACCGGCGGCGGTGCGCTGGGAACGGGTGTTGTCGTCGGTGGCGAACACGACGGTCACCCGCGTCACCGAGGGTGCACCGCCCCAGTACCCGGGGTTCGACTCCATGACCATCGTGTCGCCGCGCCGCCACTCGGCGAGCCGGTACGGGCCGGTGCCGACGGCCCGGGTGTTCACCGGCAGGTCGGAGACGGGGCCGCCGCCCTCGAGGGCCTCCGACGGCAGGATCCCGGAGGTGAGCCGGGCCGGGAACGCGCCGTAGGGGTAGGACAGCCGGAACCGCACGGCGTCGTCGCCGACGGCCTCGACCCCGGCGAGCATCGGCACGCTCGACCGGATCGTCGCGGCGCGGGCCGGGTCGATGATCGCGGCGTAGGTGGCGACGACGTCCTCGGGCCCGAGGGCCGACCCGTCGTGGAAGGTGACGCCGGGGCGCAGCGGCACCGTCCAGGACAGGCGGTCCGGTGACGAGGTCGCCGGGCCGGAGGCGAGCGCGGGCTGCAGGGTGCGCTGCGCGTCGCGGGCGTAGAGACCGTCGTAGAACTTGCTCGCGCCCTCCGCCCCGTAGCCGAGCAGCGGGTTGAGGTCGTCGGGCTCGTAGCCGTCGGCGAGGGTCATGGTGGTGCCGTCCCCGGCCGGGCCCGCCTCGCCCGGGGCGGCGGTGGGCGCGGAGCAGCCGGCCACGAGGGCGGCGGCCACCAACGGGACGACGATGTTCCGGAGGGTGATCACGCAACGGCACATTATGGGCAACAGAGTGAGGGTGGCAACGAACTGGACCGATCGGTCAGGTGGCGTACTTCTACGCAGTGACCGCGGACCGGCTCCGCCGGGGTCGCGGCCGTCCTACCGTCCGGGCGGTGCGCACCGATCCCGCCCCCGCGCGCGTGCAGCGCGCCCCGGCGACCCGCGACCAGGTCGACGCCCACCGGTTCGGTGTGCGCCGGATGGAGGCCGCGCTGGTGCGGGCGGACCCGGTGCCGCTGCACGAGCAGATCCGCTCGCAGCGGCGCGCCTTGTTCGCCGGAGTGCTGGTCGGGCTGCTCGCGCTCGGGGTGGCGGCGCTGCTGGCCCGGGTCGACCCGGCCACCGACTGGCGCTCCCGGGCGCTGGTGCAGGGGCAGCGCAGCGGCGTGCTCTACGCCGTGGTCCGCGACCCCGACCGGTCCGCGCTGCTCGTGCCGGTGCCCGACCCCGTCGCGGGACGGCTGGTCCTCGCCGCGCACGGTCGCGACGACGGTGCCACCGCCGTGCCCGTCCCGGTGCCCGACGACGCCCTGGCCGCCGCGCCGCGCACCGCGCCGGCGGCCGTCCCCGGCACCGTCGGCGTCCCGCTCGACGGGGTCCCGGTCCCACCCGCGTGGGCGGTCTGCGACACCCGCGGCGAGGGCTCCGGCGCCGGGACCACGACGGTGCTCGCGGGGTCGCTCGGACCCGTCCCGGCCGGGCCGGAACCGGTGGCCCTGCTGACCGCCGAGGGCGGCGCCACCTACCTGGTCCACGACGGCGCCCGGCACCGGATCGACCCGTCCGACCGGAACGCCCTCGACGGGCTCGGCCTGCTCGGCGCGCCCGTCCGCCGGGTCGGTGACGGTCTGCTCTCCGCGATCCCGGAGGGCGCGCCGCTGCGGGTCCCCGCCCCCGGACCGACACCCGTCGCGGGGCTGGGGCGGAACGGGGACGTCGTGCGCAGCCAGTCGCTCGGGGCAGGGTCGACGTACTTCCTGGTGGTCGACGACGGGCTCGCCCGGATCCCGGTCACCCTCGCCGACGCCGTCCGCTCCCGGACCGGGCAGGCCGAACCGGCGACGCTGCCGCCCGGGCTGGTCGACGACGTCGGGCAGACGCGGGTGCCCGGCGCCGAGGCCTGGCCCGCCGCGCGGGCCGAGGTCACCGAGGTGCCCCCGGTGCTGTGCGGGACCTGGCGCGAGGGACGGCGCGCACTCGTCGCGGGCATCGAGGAGCCGGTCGCGCCCGGTGCGGTGCGGGTGCGCCTGGCCGGTGCCGACGACGCCGGGCCGGGTCTCGACGCCGTGGTACTGCCGGGGACCGGCCCGGGGCCACTGCGGACCGGGCCGGTCGACACCGGCGGCGGCGACGGCGGGACGCGCCTGCTGCTCGCCGCGTCCGGCGCGGTGCACGGTGTCGCGGACGCCGGGACCGGGCGGGCGCTGGGGATCGGGGAGGCGGGGGACGCACCGGCGGAGATGGTGCGGCTGCTGCCGCGGGCGGGGGTGCTGAGCGTCGCGGCGGCGCGGGAGGTGGCGGACCTGCCGGGCTGAGCCGCGGTTCAGGGCCGGCGCCGCAGCCCCGCCAGTGCCGCGACGAGCGCCCCGCCGACCGCCGCGACCGCTCCGACCCCGGCCACCACGGGCAGGTCCGCCGGCGGGGCCGACGCCAGCGGCAGCGGCGCCCGGCCCGCCCCGGGGACCCCGGCGCGGCCGCCGGGACCGGCGGGGTCGTCCGGGGTCAGGAGCAGCGGCTCCGCGGTCAGCGCGGCCCCCGGGTCGAGCACGCCGTGGCCGGTGCGGCCGTCGCCCGCGGTGGGGCGGGCCGTGGCGCGCAGCCGGTCTCCGACCTGACGCGGGGTGAGCATCGGGAACCGTTCGCGCAGCAGCGCCGCGGTCCCCGCGACCAGCGGCGCCGAGTACGACGTGCCGCGGACCACCGCACCGTCCGGTCCGGACGGACGGGGCAGGTCCGTCCCCGGAGCGGCGAGGTCCACCCAGGGGCCCGGCACGGAGAAGTCGCCGGGGACGTCGTCGCCGTCGACCGCGCCGACGGCGAGGACCGTGTCGTAGGACGCGGGCAGCGGCCGCAGGTCCGGGTCGCCGGTGCAGGTGCCGTTCCCGTCGACGTTCCCGGCCGCGGCGACGACCAGGACCCCGGCCCGCTCGGCGCCGTCGACGGCCTCGCGCAGCGCGGCCCCCGCGGAGTCGACCTGCGCGGACGGCACGCACACCACCTCGGACACGTTCACGACGCTCGCGCCGAGTGCGACGGCCCGGTCGATCGCCGCGGCCAGGGTGCGGATCTCCCCGGCGGGTCGCTCGGTGCCGTCGGTGCCGCGGACGGCGAAGCGCCCCGAGGACTGGCGCAGCGACAGGATCCGCGCGCCCGGCGCCATGCCCGCGCCGAGCCCGGTGACCGGGTCGGCGGCTCCGGCGAGGAGCAGCGCGACATCGGAGCCGTGGCCGTCGCAGTCGGTGAGACCGTCGCCGCCGGTGAGGTAGTCCCCGCCGCCGCTGAGGCGTCCGGCCAGCCGGGGCAGCGGCGCCACCCCGGTGTCGACGACGGCGACGAGCTGCCCCGCACCGGTCGCGAGATGCGGGGGTGGCTGCGGGACCGCACCGCGGGCGGCGCCCGGGCCGTCGTCGCCGGGCGGGGTGCAGGCGCGGGTCTGCCGCAACCCGTCGGCCGGTCCCGGCGGTCCGGGCTCGGCCGCCGCGGCGACCGACCGCGTCCACACCCCGTCGCCTGCCCCCACACCCGGTGCGGGGGGTGTGGCGACCCCACAGGGGGTGTGGACGGCGCACGACGCGGCGGGGGTGACGGACGGGGCGACGGCGGGCGGGGTGGGGAGGGGGAGCGCGAGCAGCGTCGCGGCCAGCAGCGGGACCGCCCGCCGCGGCGGCGCCGTCCGCGGGCGCACGGTCCGCGGCGGCGCCGTCGGCGGGGTCGGTGGGCCGGCCGACTGCCGGGCCGGGCCGGTCACAGGGTGCGGACCAGGGCGAACAGGCCCATCGCGGCCAGTGCGGCGGGCACGGCGGCGGCGGTGAGGACGAGCTCGCACACGTCGAGCGCCCGGCGGGCCGGCGGCGACGGCGTCGTCCGTGCGGCCGCGGCACCCGCGCCGACGGCGAGCAGCAGCCCGGCCGCCACGGCGAGCCGCGGCGCGGGGTCCAGCGCGAGCGCGGCCGGCACGGCGGCGGTGGCGACCGCGACCACCGCGGCCCCGGTCAGGATGCGGGCCGCCGCGGGCTCGACGAGCGCACGGGCCCGCAGGAGCAGCACCGCCGCCGTCACCACCAGCAGCAGGCCACCGGTCCAGCCCCCGGTCGCGGCGACGGCGGCGGCCCCGGCGGCCGCGACCGCGGTGCCCGCCAGCGTCCCGGTGTGCAGGCCGCGGGCCAGCTCGGCCCGGGCGGTCAGCTCCGCACCGGGCAGTACCCGCTCGGCGCCCGCGACGGACTCGGCGTCGGTCGGGACGGCCGGGGCCGGGATCCGGGCCAGGCGCAGTGCCAGGCGGGGCAGCAGGGGCCCGGCGGCCAGGGCGGGCGCCGCGAGCCCGGCCGCGACGGCCGTCACCGGGGCCTCCAGCAGCAGCCGGGCCAGTGCCGCGGCGGCGGTCCCGGAGGCGGCCAGGGCCACCGCGAGCAGGACCGGGGACACCGCCCGCGCGATCGCCTGACCCGCGGCGGCGGCCAGACCGGTCCCGGCGGCGGCGAGCAGCAGCGCCCCCGCCCCGGCAGGTGCGGGCAGCGCGGTGAGCCCGGCCGTCGCCGCGGCGGGGACGGCGCAGAGTGCGGCGGCGGTCGTGAGCCGGTCGTCGTCGCGGCCGCGGTGGGCGACCAGCAGCGCCCCGACGGCGCCGGCGGCGGCGAGCGCGCACGCCCACGGCCGCCACGAACCGTCCATGGTGGACAGCACGGCGCCCGCGGCGGCCGTCGCCAGCACGGCCGCGGCCGTCCCGGACCAGCGCGCCGTCCCGGCGACGTCGGCCGCACCGCGCACCGCACCGGCGACGGTCTCGGCGGCGTCGTCGAGCACCGGCGGCGCGGGCGCCGGGCGCGGCGGGCCCAGGTGCAGCAGCTCGCCCTCGCGGATACCGAGCTCGTCGAGGGTGGCGTCGGCGGGCAGCGGGCCGCCCGCCGGGCCGGTGAACCGCCAGGCCTGCGGGGTGTCGGTGGATGCGCGGCCCAGCAGCTCGCGCACCATCGGGACCAGCTCGGCGACGGCGACGTCGGCCGGCAGCGCCACGTCGAGGCGCCCGCGCGGGGTGTGCACCCCGACCCGGGTCCAGCGGCCGGGCGCCGGCCCGGTGCCGGACGTCGCGTCGCCGGGGCCGGTCGCGGCCGGTGTGGGCAGGACGGAGGTCACGGGCGGCTCCCTGGCAGATCTCCCCGAACGGCCCCGGCGGGCCCGGGGCGGCTGCGAGTATCCGACGGCCCCGGTGCCGCCGTGGGCGTTCGGGAGAACCGTGAACGGGAGGCGCGTGGCGATGGCGGGGACCGTCGGGATGCGACGTCCGCGGCGCTCGGTGCCCGAGCTGCCCGGCGGTGAGCTGGTGCTCGAACCGCCGCCCGAGCCGGAACGCCCGGTCCCCGGCGGCCTCGTGGCGCGGCTGCTCCCGCTGGCGATGGTCGGCGGGGCGCTGCTGTTCGTCGTGCTGGGCCGCGGGGACACGAGCACCTGGCTGTTCGGCGGGATGTTCGCGCTGTCCGCGCTGGGCATGCTCGCCGGCGGCGGCCGCGGCGCCGGCGCGCGCACCGCGACGATGGACGAGGACCGCCGCGACTACCTGCGCTACCTCGACGTCCTGGGCGGGCGGGCCCGCGCGATCGCTGCCGAGCAGCGGCACGCGCTGGAGACCGTGCACCCCGACCCGGCAGCCTGGCCGGACGTGCTCGCCGCCGACCGGCTGTGGGAGCGCCGCCCCGGTGACGACGACTTCGGCCGCCTGCGCGCCGGGCGCGGCACCCAGCGCCTCGCCACCCGGCTCACCGCCCCGCACACCGGTCCGATGGAGACACTCGAACCGCTGTCCGCGCTGGCGCTGCGCCGTTTCCTGCGCCGTTGGTCCACCGTGGACGATCTGCCGGTCGCCGTCGACACCCGCGCGTCGGCGACGATCTGGCTCGAACCGGACCCGGACGCCGCCCCGGTACTCGACCTCGCCCGGGCACTGGTCGCCCAGTACGTCACCTGGCACGGTCCCGACGACGCGCGGCTCGCCGTCGTGGCACCGGGGGGCGCGGCCGCGCGCTGGGAGTGGGCGAAGTGGCTGCCGCACGTCGCCCACCCGCGGCTGCACGACGCCGTCGGGCCGGTCCGGATGATCACCGACGACCCGGACCGGGTGCGGCGCTGGTGGGTCGACGAGCCGTACGCGGCCCAGCAGCACCTGCTCGTCGTGCTCGACGGGGCCGCCGACGCCCCGGGCGCGTGGGCCGGGCTGCCCGGCGTCACCGTGCTGCGGCTGGGGCCCGCGGGCGGGCGCAGGCCTGCGGCGTCGGTGCTGCGCCTGGCCGCCGGGACCGGGCCCGACGGCGTGCGCACGCTGCGCCGGGGCGGGCCCGGCGGCCGGGAGGTCGGCGTCCCCGACGGGCTCGTCGTCGCCGAGGCGCTGGCACTCGCACGCCGGCTCGCGCGCTACCGCCCGGACGGCGACGCCGACCTCGTCGCGTCCGGTGTGGACAGTGTGGCGACCGGATTGCCGTCGCTGCTCGGACTGTCCACGACGGACCCGGCCGGGGTCGCCGCGCTGCGCGGCCGGCGGGGGCCGGGGGAGCGGCTGCGGGTCCCGCTGGGCACCGACGACGACGGCGGCCGGCCGGTGCTGCTCGACCTCAAGGAGTCCGCGCAGGGCGGTGCGGGTCCGCACGGGCTGTGCATCGGCGCGACCGGCTCCGGCAAGAGCGAGCTGCTACGCACCCTCGTCCTCGGGCTGGTGGCGACGCACACCGCCGAGGAGCTCAACCTGGTGCTCGTCGACTTCAAGGGCGGCGCGACGTTCCTCGGGCTCGCCGGGCTGCCGCACACCTCCGCGGTGATCACCAACCTGGCCGAGGAGCTGACCCTGGTCGACCGGATGGCCGACGCGCTCGCCGGGGAGATCACCCGCCGCCAGGAGGTGCTGCGCGCCGCGGGGAACCTGTCGTCGCTGGCCGAGCACGACGCGCTGCGCCGGGACGGGGCACCGCTGGCGGCGCTGCCGTCGCTGCTGGTCGTCGTCGACGAGTTCTCCGAGCTGCTCGCCCAGCGGCCGGAGATGATCGACCTGATGGTGACCATCGGGCGGCTCGGCCGCTCGCTCGGCATCCACCTGCTGCTGGCCTCGCAGCGACTGGAGGAGGGACGGCTGCGCGGTCTCGAGTCGCACCTGTCCTACCGGATCGCGCTGCGCACCTTCTCCGCCGCGGAGTCCCGCGCGGTGCTGGGCGTGCCCGACGCGCACCTGCTCCCGCCGACGCCCGGCGCCGCGTACCTGTCCGCGGGCACCGACGAGCTGGTGCGCTTCCGGGCCGCCTACGTCTCCGGCCCGGACACCCCGCGGGCCGCGCGCCGCCGCGCACCCGGGGCGCCGCGGCTCGCGCTGCCGTTCCGCGCGGGCCCGGTCGCGCTGCCCGCCTCGGCGCAGCTCCCGGCGCCGGACCACGGGCCCGCGCCCACCGGCACCGTTCTCGACCGCATCGCCGGTGCGGTGTCCGGGCCCGGTCCGCGCGCGCACCGGGTGTGGCTGCCGCCGCTGGCGGAGCCGCCGCCGCTGCCGGTGGTGCTCGGCGACCCGCTGGTCCGGGCCGGGCGCGGGCTGTGTGCACCGGGACCGGTCGGACGGCTCGCCGCGCCGGTCGGGCTCGTCGACCGGCCCTACGCCCAGCGGCGCGACCCGCTGGTGCTGGACCTGTCCGGCGCGGCCGGGCACCTCGCCGTCGTCGGGGGGCCGCGGTCGGGGAAGTCGACCGCGCTGCGCACCGTCGTCACCGCGCTCGCCCTCACCCACACCCCCGGCGAGCTGGGCGTGCACGTGCTCGACCTCGGCGGCGGCACGCTCGCCCCGCTGGCCGGGCTGCCGCACGTCGGGACCGTCGCCGACCGCCGCGCCGGCGACCTGGTGCGACGGGTGGTGGCCGAGACCGTCGCCGCCGTCGACGAGCGCGAGCAGCTGTTCGCCGCGCACGGCGTCGCCGGGATCGAGGAGTTCCGGGCCCGGCGCGCCGCGGGCGGGTTCGCCGGGGTGACCGCCACCGACCTGCTGCTCGTCGTCGACGGCTACGCGGCGCTGCGCGCCGGGTTCGAGGACCTGGACGAGAAGCTGACCGCCCTCGCCGCCCGCGGGCTCGCCTACGGCGTGCACCTCGCGCTGTCCGCCGCCCGCTGGGCCGAGATCCGCCCCGCGCTCAAGGACCAGCTCGGCAGCCGGATCGAGCTGCGGCTGGGCGACCCGTCGGACTCCGAGGTGGACCGGCGTCGCGCCGCCGCGGTGCCCGCGCTGCCGGGGCACGGCCTGTCCGCCGACGGCGAGGCCACCGTCCTCGCCGCGCCCTGCCTGGTCCCCGGCACCGACCCGGCCCGGGAGATCGACGACGCCTGGGACGGCCCGTCGGTCGGCCCGGTGCGGTTGCTGCCCACCCGGATCGAGGTCGCCGAGCTCCCGCCCGGTCCGGGCCGTGGGCCCGCGCTCGGGGTCGACGAGGACCGGCTCGCCACCGTCGAGCTCGACCCGGACGAGCCGCACCTGCTCTGCTTCGCCGACTCCGGCGGCGGCAAGACGACCCTGCTGCGGACCCTCGCCCACGGCATCGCCGCGCGCTGGACGTCCGAGCAGGCGCGGATCGTCGTCGTCGATCACCGGCGGACGCTGCTCGGCGGGGTCCCGCAGAGCCACCTGCTCGCCCACACCTCGACCGCGCAGGCCACCACCGACGCCTGCGCGGAGATCGCGGGCTCGCTCGGACGGCGGCTGCCCGGCCCGGACGTCACCCCGGCCCAGCTGCGGGAACGGTCCTGGTGGAGCGGGCCGGACGTGTGGCTGCTCGTCGACGACTACGACCTGGTCGTCCCCGCGGCGGGGTCGGCCGGAACGCACCCGCTGCTCGCGCTCGCCGAGTACCTGCCGCAGGCCCGCGACGTCGGGCTGCACGTCGTCCTCGCGCGACGCACCGGCGGGGCCGGGCGGGCGCTGTTCGACCCGGTCCTCGGGCGGCTGCGCGAGCTGGGCGCCCCCGGCCTGGTCGGCTCCGGCAGCCCCGACGAGGGCGCGCTGCTGGAGAAGGTCCACCCCGGGCCGATGCCACCCGGCCGCGGCGTGCTCGTCGACCGGCGGACCGGGGCGCGACGGGTGCAGCTGGCCTGGACCGAGCCGGGGTGAGCGGCATCGCGGTCGCCGTCCACGACCGCCGCGACGCGGTGCTGCTCGCCGCCGCGGACGCCGCCGGGCTGCGACTGGTCGCCGCGGCCCCGCCCGGCACACCCCCGGCGACGGCCGTCGCGGACTTCTTCGGCGACGAGCCGCCCGGGGTCGTCGTCCGGGTCGGGACGACGGCGGGCGGCGCCTTCCCCGGAGGCCCGCGGGTGCTGGTGGTCCCGGCGGCGGTCGCGGTGCTCGCGGCGGAACCGGAGCTGCCGGACGGGCCGGTCCTGGTCGTCGACGACGACGTGGTGCTGGTCCGCGACGGGGTGCCGGAGCGGGTGGGGGAGCGGGGCTCCGACCTCGCGTCGCTCGTGCGTGCGACCGGTGCGGAGCTGGTCGTGGTCGCCGGGACGGTCGGCCCGCTCCTCCCCGGGGAGCACACTGCGGCGGACACCCGGGCCGCCGACACCCGGACCGTGGACCCCCGGACCGCGGGCACTCGGGCCGTGGGCAGCCGGACCGCGGGCACTCGGGCTGCGGGGCCGCCCGGCGGCCCGGCCGGGTACCGGCTCCCGTGCCCGGTGCGCGTCGCCGGGCGGCGGCCCGACGGCGGCGACCCCTGGGGCCCGGAGGCAGCGGCGGTGGTCGGGGCTGCGGTGCTGGGCGCCTCCGTGCTCGCCGACCCCGGCCCCGGCACGGTCGTCCCGCCGCCCGGCGCGGGCGAGGCGCCGGAGGAACCGGGCTGGCCCGGTGCGCCCGACCCCGCCACCCCGTCTGCCGAGGGCCCGGACCGCGCCCGGGCGGCGATCGTCGTCGCCGGGGTGCTGGGAGCGGTCCTCCTCGGTGCCGGGCTGCTGCTCGGCGGCCCGCGCCCGGCGACGCCGGCCGGGGCCACGGTCGCCCAGTACGGCTATGCCGCCGCGCTGCCCACCGGCTGGGAGCACACCGGCGGCGACCCGCAGCGCCGACGCGTGCTGCTCACCCCCGCCGGCGGCCCGGACGGGGCCGACCTCCTCGTGCTGGAGCGCAGCCCGCTCGGCTACGACGCCGGACGCGAGCCCGACCGGGCCCGCCGCGAGCTCGCCGCGCTCGTCGGTGACCCCGGGCCGGTGCCTGCGACGGTCGGCGGCCGCGCGGTCCTGCGCTGGACCGAGACACCGGGCGACGGGACCGTCGTCGACTGGCACGTCGTGTTCTCCGGAACCGACGAGCTCGTCGCCGGGTGCCGGCGGCCGGTGGGCGCCCCGGTCGCCGCGGCCTGCGCCGAGGTCGTCGCGACGCTGCACCGGGTGCCCTGAGCCCCCGGCGTTCCCGGTCGCGAACGGTCCGCCCGGAACGGCCACGGCCACCGGCGCGCCCTGCCACTGTGCGCGGGCCGGGGGCACCGCGCCCCCGGGCCCGGGGAGCCGTCGACACGGCCGCGCCGGGTCCGATCAGGGGACGAGGTGGGACGTATGGCCGACGGGTTCGGCACGACGACCGAGGAGATGGTCCGCGCGGCGGGCCAGGTGCGGGCGGTGAGCGACGCCGTCAACGGCGAGCTCGGCCGCCTGCGCAGCCGGCTGGGACCGCTGCAGGGCCAGTGGTCCGGCACCGCGGCGACGGCGTTCGCCCAGCTGATGGCCAAGTGGGACACCGAGGCGCGGCGGCTGAACGAGGCGCTGGGCGCGATCGGTGAGCAGCTCGGCGGCACGGCGACGACGTACCAGCAGCAGGAGGACCAGAACCGCACCGCCATCACGTCGGTGCTCGGGTGAGGGGGAGCCACACCATGGGATCCGAGATCAAGGTCACCTTCAGCGCGCTCGAGACGGCGTCGGCCGACACCGCCGCGACGACCGCGCGCATCACCTCCCAGCTCGAGGACCTCCGGCGGCAACTGGCGCCGATGGTCGCGACCTGGACCGGCGACGCGGCGGCCACCTACCGGGCGTCGCAGCAGAAGTGGGACACCTCGGCGGCCGAGCTGACCGCCACCCTGGGCACCATCGGGAAGCTCGTCGGTCAGGCCGGTCAGAACTACCGGGCCACCGAGCAGGCGAACCGGGCCCGGTTCGCCTGACAGCCGGTCCGGGGGCCCGGACGACCCCCTTGCGTCCGCCCCCGGAACCGGCGGGTACGCTTGGCTCTCGTTGTGCAGCGGTGGAGACCCGCGGGCGCCGTCCTCCGGCGACAGCGGCGGGATCGAGCGTCCCTCCGGCGTCCACCAGCAGCACGCTGAGGAACCAGAGACTAGAGAGTGGGCCGGAACCCGTGCGGACGGCCCACCAGCCGAGAACGACGACGAGGTAGATCCGTGCCCACGTACAGCCCCAAGCCCGGCGACATCCAGCACGCCTGGCACGTGATCGACGCCGAGGACGTGCGCCTCGGTCGGCTCGCCACCCACGCTGCCACGCTGCTGCGCGGGAAGCACAAGCCGACCTACGCCCCGCACGTCGACAACGGCGACTTCGTGGTCATCGTGAACGCGGAGAAGATCTCGGTGTCCGGCAACAAGCGTGCCGACAAGTTCATCTACCGCCACTCCGGCTTCCCGGGTGGCCTCCGCCAGCGCTCCGTCGGTGAGATGATCGACAGCCAGCCCGACCGCCTCGTCGAGAAGGCGATCAAGGGCATGCTGCCGAAGAACCGTCTCGGCCGCGCCATGGCCAAGAAGCTGAAGGTCTACGCCGGTCCGGCGCACCCGCACGAGGCCCAGAAGCCGCAGCCGTTCGAGATCAAGCAGGTCAGCCAGTGACCACCCCGAGCAACGAAGAGGGACAGCCCGTGACCAGCCCCGAGAACGGACCCGACGAGGTCGTCGACGCGGTCGAGACCGAGGGTGCGGCCGCCGAGGCGACCGAGACCGAGGCCACCGAGACCGAGGTCGCCGACGTCGACTACACCATCGGTGACGCCGCCGACTTCGACGCCGACGAGTTCGCCGCCGAGGCACCCGTGCTGGGCGACCGCCCGGTCCAGACCGTCGGCCGCCGCAAGGAGGCCGTCGTCCGCGTCCGGCTGCTGCCGGGCACCGGTGGGTTCACCCTCAACGGCAAGCCGCTCGAGGTGTACTTCCCGAACAAGCTGCACCAGCAGATCGTGAAGGAGCCGCTGGTCCTCGTCGAGAAGACCGAGCGCTTCGACATCTTCGCCAACCTCAAGGGTGGCGGCACCGCGGGTCAGGCGGGCGCGCTGCGCCTGGCCATCGCCCGTGCGCTGGTCGAGCTGGACTCCGAGGACCGCCCGCCGCTGAAGAAGGCCGGCTGGCTGACCCGTGACGCCCGCGCCGTCGAGCGCAAGAAGTACGGCCTCAAGAAGGCCCGCAAGGCGCCCCAGTACTCCAAGCGCTGATCGCACACCGGATGCCTCGTCTCTTCGGAACCGACGGCGTCCGGGGCCTGGCCAACGGCGAACTCCTCACTCCGGAGTTCGCCGTTGGCGTCTGTGCCTCGGCCGCCCGCACGCTCTCGAACGGCTCCGGCCGCCGGCCCCTCGCGGTCGTCGGACGCGACCCCCGCGCGAGCGGCGAGATGCTCGAGGCCGCGGTCGTCGCCGGGCTCACCTCGGCCGGTGCGGACGCGATCCGGGTCGGTGTGCTGCCGACCCCGGGCGTCGCGCACCTGGTCGCCGAGACCGGCGCCGACCTCGGCGTGATGATCTCCGCGTCGCACAACCCGATGCCCGACAACGGCATCAAGCTCTTCGCCGCGGGCGGCCACAAGCTGCCCGACGACGTCGAGGACGCGATCGAGCAGCAGCTGGCCGCCGGGCTCGGCGCCCGCCCCACCGGGGAGGGCATCGGCCGCGTCTGGGACGCCCCGGACGCCACCGACGTCTACGTCGCGCACCTGCTCTCCGCCGCGCCCGGCTCGCTGTCCGGGCTGCGCGTGGTCGTGGACTGCGCGCACGGCGCCGCGGCGCTGGCCGCCCCGGAGGCCTACCGCCAGGCGGGCGCGGACGTGATCGCGCTGCACGCCGAGCCGGACGGGCTCAACATCAACGACGGCGTCGGGTCCACCCACCTGGAGCCGCTGCGGTCCGCGGTGCTCGAGCACGGCGCCGACCTCGGCATCGCCCACGACGGCGACGCCGACCGCTGCCTGGCCGTGGACGGGACGGGCGCCGTCGTCGACGGTGACCGGATCATGGCCGTGCTGGCGCTCGCCATGCGCGACGCCGGCGAGCTCGCCCACGACACGCTCGTCGCCACGGTGATGAGCAACCTGGGCCTGCACATCGCCATGCGCGAGGCCGGGATCACGCTGGACACCACCAGGGTCGGCGACCGCTACGTGCTGGAGCGGCTGCGCGAGGGCGGGTTCACCCTCGGCGGCGAGCAGTCCGGGCACGTGGTGCTGCCGGGCCACGCCACCACCGGCGACGGTCTGCTCACCGCCCTGCGGCTCATGTCGCGGGTCGCGCAGACCGGCACGTCGCTGGCCGAGCTCGCCTCCGTGGTCACCGTGCTGCCGCAGGTGCTGCGCAACGTGGCCGTCGCGGACAAGGACGCGGTCGCCGCGTCGGCGGACGTGGCCGAGGCCGTCGCCAAGGCCGAGGCCGAGCTGGGGGACACCGGCCGGGTGCTGCTGCGCCCGTCGGGCACCGAGCAGCTCGTCCGCGTGATGGTCGAGGCGCCCAGCGAGGGCGAGGCCGACGCCGTCGCGGGCCGGCTGGCCGAGGTCGTCGCCGCCGCGCGCTGACCCGCACACGCCGATCGGGGCCGTCACCCACACCGGGGGCGGCCCCGACGTCGTTGTCCGGGGCCCCGGAGCCCCGCCGGGCGTGGCCCCGTCGGTCGCAGCGGGGGCACACGTTCGCGGTCGCGAACGGGATCGGCGGTTCGTGGGCGGTGCGGGTGCGACCGGGCGCAGGCTGGTCCGATGCGACCGGACGTGCGGCGGGACCCCGAGGCGCTGGACCGTGCCGCGCGCGGGCTGGAGGAGCTGGCCGCCGGGCTGACCGCGGCCCCCGCGACCGGGCCCGGTGACGGGGACCGCGTGGTGCGGCTGCGGCGGGTCACGGACGAGCTGACGGCGCTGGCCGACGCGACGCGGCGCGCCGCGGCCTCGGCCCGGGCGGTGGACGCCGGCGCGGCCACGGCGTTCCGGGCCGTCCCGGGTGTCGATCAGCACCTCTCCGCCCTCGGCGGGGCGGAGACGTGCTGATCGACGGAACGGACGCCGGCGTCGCGGACCAGGCCAGGGCCCTGCGGGCGCTGGTGGGCCGGCTCGACGACACCGCCGGGCTGCTGGCCGGGATCCGCGACGCCGTCGCCGACGCGTGGGACGACCCGGCCGGGCACGCGGTGACGGCCCGGCTCGACCTTGTCGCACGCGAGCTGCACCGGCTCGCCGACGAGGCCGCGCGGGACGCGGCCCGGGCGGAGGACACAGCCCCCGCCGATACGGCGCGGCACGGTCCTCCGGCACACCACGACCCGGCGATGCCCGGACGCCCGTCGCGGTCGGGTGCGACGGAGCCCGAGGCCGCGGGCCCGGTACCCGCGGACGTTCCCGGCATGCGCCTTCCCGGCCTCACCGGTACGCGCGTCACCGGCCGGCGCGGACCCGTGGCCCCGTCGTTCGCGGACCAGCCCGAGCGCTGAGCCGGGCCACCGCGGCCCGGCTCCCCGGACACCGGGACCGCCTCGCTCCCGGTTGCGGCCGCCATCGGCCCTCGGGTCCGCGCGCTGATCGGCGGCCCGCGCGCGTCCGGACGCACGCGAGGAGCGGATCACCGTGCGGGCGGCGGATCACCGTGCGGGCGGCGGATCACCGCGCGGGCAGCGGATCACGGCGCGAGCCACGGATCGCCGCGGCGCGGTGGTCGCGCCGCGGGGTCAGCCGCCGATGCCCAGCAGCCCCGACGACGGCTGCTGGTCCTGCTCGCCGTCGGGCTCCGGCGTGAGGTCCACCACCGGAGCCCCGGGGACGTTCCCCGAGGTCAGCGCGGACACCCGCTTCTCGTTCTGCAGCTCCTGCATGAGGAACGCCGTCACCAGTGCCCGGGCGATCTTGCGGGTCCGGTGCTGCGGGCGGTTCTGCAGCAGGAAGCTCGTCCAGTGCCTGCCCTCGCAGAACCCGAGGTGCCCGGCCTTCTCGATCTCGCGGAGCGTCACGTCGGTGCCGGCCTCGTGCTGGGCGGCGGCGATCCGCTGCGCGTGTCCCTCCATGGGGGCCAACGAGTCGACGGCGGCGGCGAGGTGCAGCGTCGGGACGGTCACCGCGGCGGCCGCCTCGATCGCGGAGGGCTTCACCTCCGACGCGGCGAGGGTCACCAGCGCGCCGAGGCGCTCACGCCGGGCCGCGGCGAGGACGGCGGCGCCGCCCCCGGTGCCGTGCCCGACCAGCGCGGTCTTGCGGGCGTCGACGCT
Source organism: Pseudonocardia sp. UM4_GMWB1 (assembly GCF_017312155.1). NCBI lineage: Bacteria > Bacillati > Actinomycetota > Actinomycetes > Pseudonocardiales > Pseudonocardiaceae > Pseudonocardia > Pseudonocardia sp. UM4_GMWB1. The sequence goes on from NZ_QJPN01000001.1 coordinate 1,337,694, forward strand.
GACGTGGCCGTCGCCGAGCCGGACGCCGACGCACACGTCGAGGACGGTGTTCAGGTCCGAGGCGAACCGGGCGACGCTCGGGACCGGGCCGCGCTGGGTGTTCGGCGCGGCGGCGACGAAACCCCAGGTCGCGAGGTGGCGCAGCAGCTCGTGGTAGCGGTGCGCGGGCTGCAGCCACGCGTGCCCGATCACCACGGCGGGCAGCTGGTAGCCCTCCGCGGGGGTGTAGACGATGCCCGGCAGACCGATCAGGCCCAGGTCGCCGTGCTTCACCGGGTTCGGCCCCGGACGCGACAGCACACCGAGGGCGTCCTTGGCCCCCTTCATCGACGGGGGTCGGGTCACGCTGGTCCGGGCCACGGTCGGCACCGTACCGGTGCAGGTCACCGCGTGCCCGACTCGCACGGACGTACGGCGTGGCGCCGGACCGACCCCGTCGCCGGAAGATCGGCAACCGGGCGTCGATACGCTCATCCGTATGTGTGGCATCGTCGGTTACGTCGGTCATCGGTCCGCACTCGACGTCGTCCTCGGCGGCCTGCGACGACTGGAGTACCGCGGTTACGACTCCGCCGGCGTCGCGCTGCCGGACGGCGGTGAGCTGCTGGTCGAGCGCAAGGCCGGAGCCCTGGCCAACCTGGAGGCACGTCTCGAGGAGATCGGTCGCGACCGGTTCACCGGGACCTCGGGCATCGGGCACACGCGGTGGGCCACGCACGGCCCGCCCACCGACCGCAACGCCCACCCGCACCGCAGCAGCGACGGCAAGGTCGCGGTCGTCCACAACGGCATCATCGAGAACTTCCTGGAGCTGCGCGCCGAGCTGGAGGCCCGTGGCATCTGGGCGGAGTCCGACACCGACACCGAGACCGCCGCGCACCTGGTGGCGCTGGCCCACGCCGACGGCCCGACGAAGGGCGATCTGCCCGCGTCGGTCCGCGCCGTCGCCCGTCGGCTGGAGGGCGCGTTCACCCTGGTCGTGACGCACGCCGACGAGCCGGAGCGGATCGTCGCCGCCCGTCGCAACTCGCCGCTGGTGCTCGGCATCGGCGAGGGAGAGACGTTCCTGGCCTCCGACGTCGCGGCGTTCATCGAGTTCACCCGCGACGCCGTCGAGCTCGGCCAGGACCAGGTCGTGACGATCACCCGCGACGGCTACGACGTCACCGACTTCCACGGGGAGCCGGTCGGGGTCAACCCGTTCGAGGTGACCTGGGACCTCGCCGCCGCCGAGAAGGGCGGCCACGACTACTTCATGCTCAAGGAGATCGAGGAGCAGCCGACCGCGATCGCCGACACCCTGCGTGGGCACCTCGTCGACGGCCGGATCGTCCTCGACGAGCAGCGTCTGACCGATCAGGACCTGCGCGACGTCGACAAGGTCTTCGTCGTCGCCTGCGGCACCGCCTACCACTCCGGGCTGCTCGCGAAGTACGCGATCGAGCACTGGACCCGGATCCCGGTCGAGATCGAGCTGGCCAGCGAGTTCCGCTACCGCGACCCGGTGCTGGACCGCTCGACGCTGGTCGTCGCGATCTCCCAGTCCGGCGAGACCGCCGACACCCTGGAGGCGCTGCGCCACGCGAAGGAGCAGAAGGCCCGGGTGCTGGCCATCTGCAACACCAACGGAGCGCAGATCCCGCGCGAGTCCGACGCGGTGATCTACACCCACGCGGGCCCGGAGATCGGCGTCGCCGCGACGAAGACGTTCACCGCCCAGGTCGCGGCGAACTACCTGGTCGGTCTGGCCCTGGCCCAGGCGCGCGGCACCAAGTACCCCGACGAGGTGGTCCGCGAGTTCGAGGAGCTGGAGGCCGTCCCGGCCGCCGTCGCCCACGTGCTGGAGTCGCTCGGCGAGGCCCGTGCGCTCGGGCAGGAGCTGGCGCCGTCGAAGGCGGTGCTGTTCCTCGGCCGCCACGTCGGCTACCCGGTGGCACTGGAGGGCGCGCTCAAGCTCAAGGAGCTCGCCTACATGCACGCCGAGGCCTTCGCGGCCGGTGAGCTCAAGCACGGCCCGATCGCGCTGATCGAGGACGGGCTGCCTGTCGTGGTGGTGATGCCGTCGCCGAAGGGGCGCGCGGTCCTGCACTCCAAGCTGCTGTCCAACATCCAGGAGATCAAGGCGCGCGGGGCGCGGACCGTGGTCCTCGCCGAGACCGGCGACGAGACGGTGCGCCCGTTCGCCGACCACCTCTTCGAGCTGCCCGCGGTGCCGACGCTGCTGCAGCCGCTGGTCGCGACGATCCCGCTGCAGGTGATCGCGGCCGAGATCGCCCGGGCCCGCGGCTACGACGTCGACAAGCCCCGCAACCTGGCGAAGTCGGTCACCGTCGAGTGATCACCGGTCGTGGAGCGGAGCGTTCGCGACGCGGGCGTCCCGCTCCACAACCGTCGATCATGGTCGCCCGGCGCTAGCCTCGCGGCCATGCACGGGCTCCACACCGCGGACCAGGTACGGGCGGCCGAAGCGGCCATGATGCGCACTGTCGGCGACGGGGTGCTGATGCGCCGGGCCGCGGCGGGGCTCGCGCACCACGTGCGGGAGTTCCTCGGCGCGACCTACGGCCGCCGGGTGGTGCTGCTCGTCGGGGCGGGCGACAACGGCGGCGACGCCCTGTGGGCCGGTGCCGAGCTGCGCCGCCGGGGCGCGCACGTCACCGCGGTGCTGCTGGCGCCGGACCGCGCGCACCCGGCGGGCCTCGCCGCGCTGCGCGCCGCCCGCGGGCGGGTGCTGGCCCTGCACCCGCCCGGTCCGGCCGCAGGCTCCGGCCCCGCCGCGGGCGGCGACACCGGCACCGGCAGCGACCCCGGGACCAGCACCGGGGAGAGGATCGGCACCGGCACCCCGGCCGCCGGCGGGCTCGACTCGGCGCGGGCGCTGGTGTCCGGGGCGGACGTCGTCGTCGACGGGATCGTCGGCATCTCCGGGCGCGGTGCGCTGCGCGACCCGGCCCCGGAGCTGGTCGCCGCCGCCGACGGGGCGGGTGTGCCGATCGTGGCCTGCGACCTGCCCTCGGGCGTCGACTGTGACACCGGGGCGACCGACGGGCCGCACGTCCGCGCCGCGCTGACGGTCACCTTCGGCTGCCGCAAGCCGGTGCACGCCCTCGCCGCCCCGCTCTGCGGCCCGGTGCGGCTGGTGGACTTCGGGCTCGGGCCGTTCCTCGAGGGGATCGAGCCGCACGCGCGGGTGCTGTCCGACGGCGACGTCGGCGCCCGCTGGCCGGTCCCGGGACCCGACGACGACAAGTACAGCCAGGGCGTCGTCGGGATCGCCGCCGGGTCGGCCACCTACCCCGGCGCCGCCGTCCTCGCCGCAGGGGCCGCGGCCCTGGCCACCTCCGGGATGGTCCGCTTCGCCGGGTCCGCCGCCGACGAGGTCCGCAGGCACTGGCCGGAGATCGTCGCCACCGGCGACATCACCGACGCGGGCCGCACCCAGGCCTGGGCGGTCGGGCCGGGGCTGGGTACCGGCGGGCAGGGCCAGGCGGTGCTGGAGGAGGCGCTGGACCGCGGGGTGCCGCTCTGCCTCGACGCCGACGCGATCACCCTGCTCGCACAGCACGCCCACCTGCGGATGCGCATCCACGGCGAGCCCGTCGTGCTCACCCCGCACGCGGGGGAGTTCGCCCGGATCGCGGGCGAGGTCGGGCCCGACCGGATCGGCGCCGCCCGCCGCGCCGCCGCCGACCTCGGGGTGACGGTGCTGCTGAAGGGGAACGCGACCGTCGTCGCCGCACCGGACGGACGGGTGCTGGTCGACCCGGCCGCGGACTCCTGGGCCGCCACCGCGGGCTCCGGCGACGTGCTCACCGGCATGATCGGCGCGCTGCTGGCCGCCGGGCTGGACCCGTGGTGGGCGGCGGGCTGCGCGACGCTGGTGCACGCCCGCGCCGCGACGGCGGCCGCCCGCGAGCACGGGCTGCCGCCGGTCCCGGCGCCGGCGTCGGCGATGCAGGCGGCGATCCCGGTCGCGCTGCGGTCGGTCCGGGCGGCGGCGTCGGGGCACTGAAGCGGCACACCGGCGGACCTGCGCCGGGAGCGGGTTGTTAGCGTTCCGCGCGTGCCGAAGATCCTGACCAGCCTCCCCGTCGGCGAGCGCGTCGGCATCGCCTTCTCCGGTGGCCTCGACACCTCCGTCGCCGTCGCCTGGATGCGCGAGAACGGCGCGGTCCCCTACGCCTACACGGCCGACCTCGGACAGCCCGACGAGCCCGACCTCGTCGCCGTCCGCGAGCGCGCGCTGGAGTACGGCGCCGAGGCCGCCCGCGTCGTCGACTGCCGTCGTGCACTGGTCGACGAGGGCATCGCCGCGATCGCCTGCGGTGCCTTCCACATCCGCGCCGGCGGGATGCCCTACTTCAACACCACCCCGATCGGCCGCGCCGTCACCGGCACGCTGCTCGTCCGCGCCATGGCCGACGACGGCGTCTCCATCTGGGGCGACGGCTCGACCTTCAAGGGCAACGACATCGAGCGGTTCTACCGCTACGGCCTGCTCGCCAACCCCGCCCTGCGGATCTACAAGCCGTGGCTGGACGAGGCGTTCGTCGACCAGCTCGGCGGCCGCGCGGAGATGAGCGCCTGGCTGGGCGAGCGGGAGCTGCCCTACCGGGACTCCGCGGAGAAGGCGTACTCGACCGACGCCAACATCTGGGGTGCCACCCACGAGGCCAAGAGGCTCGAGCACCTCGACACCTCGATCGAGATCGTCGAGCCGATCATGGGCGTGCGGTTCTGGGACCCGGCCGTCGCGGTCGAGACCGAGGACGTCACCGTCGAGTGGGAGTCCGGTCGCCCCGTCGCGATCAACGGCACCCGCTACGACGACCCGGTCGCGCTGGTCGAGGAGGCCAACCGGATCGGTGGCCGGCACGGCCTGGGCATGACCGACCAGATCGAGAACCGGATCATCGAGGCCAAGAGCCGCGGCATCTACGAGGCCCCGGCGATGGCTCTGCTGTTCGTCACCTACGAGCGGCTCGTGTCGGCGATCCACAACCACGACTCGCTGTCGGCCTACGAGGAGCAGGGCCGCCGGCTCGGCAGGCTCCTCTACGAGGGGCGCTGGCTGGAGCCGCAGTCGCTGATGCTGCGCGAGTCCCTGACCCGCTGGGTCGGCAACGCGGTCACCGGGTCGGTCACGCTGCGGCTGCGCCGCGGCAACGACTGGTCGGTGCTCGACACCCGCGGCCCCGCCCTGGCCTACGTCGAGGACCGGCTCTCGATGGAGCGCGTCGAGGACGCCCCGTTCACCCCGGGCGACCGCATCGGCCAGCTCACCCTGCGCAACCTGGACCTGGCCGACTCCCGCGCCAAGCTGGAGCAGTACTCGGCCACCGGGATGCTCGGCGGCGAGTTCGGCACCTTCGTCGGCGAGATCGAGGCCGGGCGTGCGGCGGAGATCACCGCGACGCCGTCGGACCCCGACGCCGAGCAGGCCGAGGAGTCCCTCGACCGCGCCGCGATGGAGGCCGGGACCGACTGAGCCGGGCTCGGGACCGGGTCGCGACGGGCCGGGATGCGATGATCGGGGCCGTGCTACCCACGACCGACCCCGTACCCGGTCCGCGGCCCCGGCCCGGACCGGGCGCACCGGCGGCCGAGGCGGTGGTCGACCTCGACGCCGTCCGGCACAACACCCGGTACCTGTCGGGTCTCGCGTCCGGGGCCGAGACGATGGTCGTGGTCAAGGCCGACGGCTACGGCCACGGCGCCGCCGCCGTCGCACGGGCGGCGCTGTCGGCCGGGGCGACCCGGCTCGGGGTCGCCACCCTGGACGAGGCGCTCGCACTGCGGGCCGACGGTGTCGACGCGCCGTTGCTGTCCTGGCTGCACCTGCCCGACTCCGACTTCGCCGCCGCCGTCGCCGCCGGGGTGGAGCTGTCGGTGTCCGGCCGCGTGCACCTCGCCGCGGTGCTGGCCGGTGCCCGCGCCGCGGGCCGCCGGGTCCGGCTGCACCTCAAGGCCGACACCGGGCTGTCGCGCAACGGCTGTCCGCCCGGCGAGTGGCCCGCCCTGCTCGACGACGTCTCCGACGGCGTCGCCGACGGCACCTGCGAGGTCGTGGCCGTGTGGTCGCACCTGGCCGCCGCCGACGAGCCGGGCCAGCCCGCCGTCGACAGCCAGGCCGCGCGGCTGCACGCCGCCGCCGCGCTCGCCCGGGACCGCGGGTTCGTCCCGCAGCTGCACCTGTGCAACTCGGCGGGCCTGATGACCCGCCCCGACCTGCACCTCGACGTCGTCCGGCCGGGGATCGCCGTCTACGGGCTCGACCCGATCGCCAGCCCCTCCGACAGCCCGCTGCGCCCGGCGATGACGCTCCGCGGCCGGGTCGTGCTCACCAAGACCGTCGAGGCGGGCGAGGGCGTGTCCTACGGCCACGAGTGGGTCGCCCGCGAACCGCGCACGCTGGCACTGGTGCCGCTGGGCTACGCCGACGGCGTTCCGCGCCGGCTCAACGACGGCGGCCGGATGCGCGTGCGGATCGGCGGCACCGTCCGGCCGGTCGCCGGGCGGGTCTGCATGGACCAGTTCGTCGTCGACTGCGGGCGGCCGGGGGTACTGCCGGTCGCGATCGGCGACCCGGTCGAGCTGTTCGGCACCGGCGCCGACGGCGGACCGACGGCCCGCGAGTGGGCCGACGAGCTGGGCACCATCCACTACGAGATCGTCACGGGCGTCCGGGGGCGGGTGCGCCGCACGGTGTCCGACGGGCGCGGGGGAGTCGCATGAGCCGCAGGGGATGGACCGTCGCCGGGATCGCGGGCGGTGTGGTCGGCGCGGCGGGCGCCGCGGCCGGGGTCGGCGTCGCCGCGCAGCGACGCAAGATCGCCGCCACCCGGCGCAGCCTGGCCACCGAGATGTCCGCGCACGCCGGGACGCCGCCGGGCACCGTCGGCGAGGAGATGTCGGTGATGGCCGACGACGGCGTCCGCATCGCCTGCGAGGTGGTCGCGCCGGCCGACGGCTCGGAGCCCGCGCTGACGGTGGTGCTGGTGCACGGATTCGCCCTGGACCGGCGCACCTGGTCCGAGCAGCGGCCGCACCTGGCCGGGCTGACCGGCCCGTCGGTGCGGATGGTGCTCTACGACCAGCGCAGCCACGGCCGCTCCGAGCGGGCGCCCGCGGACTCCTGCACGATCGACCAGCTCGGCCGCGACCTGGACGCCGTCATCCGCGCGGTGGCCCCCGAGGGTCCGCTGGTGCTGGTGTCCCACTCGATGGGCGGCATGACCGTGATGGCGCTGGCCGAGCAGCACCCGGAGCTGTTCCACGAGCGCGTCGCCGGGGTGGCGCTGGTGTCGACCTCGGCGGGGGAGATGGCGTCCTCGGGGTTGCCGGGCACGTTCCTGTCCCGGCGCAACCCGGTCATCCGGACCCTCGGCGGGCTCGCCGCGTGGCAGCCCGGCCTGGTCGAGACGGGCCGGCGCGCGCTGGGCGACATCATCTGGGTGTTCACCAAGCGCTTCGCCTACGGCGACCGCCAGGTCGACCCGCGGATGGTCGACCTCGTCGACACGATGATCGACTCGAACGCCGTCGGCGCGCTCACCGACTTCGTCGACACCCTCGGCACCCACGACCGGCTCGCGGCGCTGCCCGGCCTGTCCGGCTGCGAGGTGCTCGTCCTGGCCGGCGACGGCGACCGGATCATCCCGTGGCGGCACAGCGAGGTCATCGCCGAGGCGGTCCCGACCGCCCGGCTGGTGCGCCTGCCCGGGGTCGGGCACATGCCGATGCTGGAGCAGCCCGAGGTCGTCGACGCCGAGCTCGACGCGCTGATCGCCCGCACCACCGAGCGCACCGCGGGCGGCGGGCTGCGCGCCAAGCGCCCGCCGCAGCTCACCGACACGACCGACGACGAGCAGGCCGAGGCGGGCGGTGCGCTGCAGGGGCTGCTGCGCAGCGCGGGCCGGGTCCGCCGGGGCAGCCGCATCCCGGCCCGGGCCGGCCGGTCCAGGAAGAAGGACCGGCCGTGATCCCCGCCCCCGGCGCGGACGCCGTCGTCACCGAGCTGCCGACCGTCGCCGACACCGAGTCCTTCGGCCGGACGGTCGGGCGCGAGCTGGTCGCCGGTGACGTCGTGCTCCTGGCGGGCCCGCTCGGCGCGGGCAAGACCGCCCTGGTCCGCGGCCTGGCCCGCGGGCTCGGGGTGACCGGCACGGTGGCCTCGCCGACGTTCGTGATCGCCCGCGAGCACCCCTCCGCGGGCGACGGCCCGGCCCTGGTGCACGTCGACGCCTACCGGCTGGGCGGCCCCGACGGGAACGTGGACGTCGCGGCCGAGCTGGACGACCTCGACCTCGACACCGAGCTGGACCGGGCGGTCGTCGCCGTCGAGTGGGGGGTCGGGGTCGCGGAGCGGCTCGCCGGGTCCGCGGTGACGATCACGCTGGAGCGCCGCGACGACGACACCCGGGTCGCGACGCTGCGCCGCACCGCGCGTCCGTAGGCTTGCCGGCGTGCTGGTACTGGCCCTCGACACCGCGACGACCGTGGTCACCGCCGGTCTCGTCGACCTCGGCCCCGACGGCGGGCCGCGGACCCTCGCCGCCCGCGCGCACGACGGCCGCCGCCACGGCGAGCTGCTGATGCCCGCGGTCCGTGCGCTGTGCGCCGAGGCGGGCCACGCGCTCGCCGAGGTCGGGGCGGTGGTCGTCGGCGCCGGTCCGGGCCCGTTCACCGGGCTGCGGGTCGGGATCGCCTCGGCCGCCGCGCTCGGCCACGCCCTCGACGTGCCGGTGCACGGCGTCGTCACCCACGACGCCCTGGCCTGGGGGCTGCACACCGGCGGGAACCTGCTGGTCGTCACCGACGCCCGGCGCAAAGAGGTCTACTGGGCCGCCTACGACGCGTCCGACCCCGCCGACGCCCGCTCGGTCCGCAGGCTGACCGGCCCGGCCGTCGAGGCCCCGGAGGCGCTGGCCGCGCGCCTGGACGAGCTGGCGATCGGCTCGGTGGCCGGCGATCCGTCGTTCGCCCAGCGGCTCGGCCGCGAGATCGGCGGCCCCGGCGCCCCGACCGTCGACGGGCTGGTCGGCGTCGCCGCGGCGGACCTGCTCGCCGGCCGGGCCCCCGCCCCGGTCGAGCCGCTCTACCTGCGCCGCCCCGACGCGGTCGAGCCGACCGGCCGCAAGCGCGTCACCGCGTGAACGCCACCGTCTCGCTGGGCCCGCTGTACCGGGCCGACGCGGCGCGCTGCGCGGAGCTGGAGAAGATCCTGTTCCCCGGGGACGACCCGTGGAACGCGCAGGCCTTCCGCGACGCCGTCTCCTCCGGCCAGCTCTACCTCGCCGCCCGCGCCGGTGACGAGCTGGTCGGCTACGCCGGGCTCGCCGTCGTCGCCGGGCCGCCGATGGCCGAGGCGGAGGTGCACACGATCGGCGTCGACCCGGCCTGGCAGGGCCACGGCATCGGCCGCGCGCTGCTGCGGGGGCTGCTCGCCGTCGCCGACGAGCTGGCGGCCACGGTGTTCCTGGAGGTGCGCACCGACAACGTCCCGGCCCGCACGCTGTACGAGAGCCACGGGTTCACCGTGGTCGGGCTGCGCAAGCGCTACTACCGGCCGTCGATGGCCGACGCCCACACGATGCGCCGCGACCGCGTGCCCAAGGCCGCTCAGGACGTCGCGGACAGGTAGGACAGCAGGCGCAGCTCGTCGTCGGTCAGCTCCAGGGTGAGCATCGGCAGCAGCTGTTCCAGCTGCTCGACGGTGCGTGCGCTCGCGATCGGCGCGGTCACCGCGGGCTGCGCGGCCAGCCAGGTCAGGGCGATCGCCGGGACCGGGACGCCGTAGCCGGCGGAGATCTCGTCGAGCCCGGCCAGCACGGCGCGGCCGCGGGAGTCCAGGTACGCCGCCGCGCCCTCGGCACGCGGGCCCTCCGGGGAGGGGGAGTCGGGCCGGTACTTGCCGGTCAGGAAGCCCTTGGCCAGCCCGTAGTACGGGTGGACGGCCAGCTTCTCCGACTCGGCGAGCGGGGCCAGACCTGCCTCGAAGGCGTCGCGCTCCATGAGGTTGTAGTGCGGCTGGATGGTGCTGAACGCGGTCAGCCCGTCGCGCGCGGAGATCTCCAGCGCCGAACGCAGCCGCTCCGGGGAGAAGTTCGACGCGCCGACCTCGCGGACCAGCCCCTCGCGGACCAGGGCGTCGAACGCGTCGAGGGTCTCCTCCTGCGCGGTCGCCTCGTCGTCGCGGTGGGCGTAGTAGAGGTCGATCCGATCGGTGCCCATGCGGCGCAGCGAGTCCCGCGCCGCGGCCGCGACGTTCTCCGCCGACAGGCCCTCCCGGCCGGGCAGGGCACCGACCTTCGTCGCGAGGTGCAGCGCGTCGCGGTTGCCGCGGGCGGCCATCCACTCGCCGAGGATCGTCTCGGACTCGCCGCCGGAGTTCCCCGGTGCGCGCCACATGTAGGAGTCCGCGGTGTCGATCATCCGTCCGCCGGCGGCGACGAACGCGTCGAGGACGGCGAACGAGGTCTCCCTGTCCGCCGTCCACCCGAAGACGTTCGCGCCGAGAACCAGGTCAGCCACGCGTCCCAACCTACTCCGCTACAGCGGTCGCAGGCCCGGCCGACGGTCCTCGGTCACGAACCGTCCGCGGGTCTGCACCGGGGCGCCCGGCTGCCTCACGAACGGCACCACCTTGAACTCGGCCTCCATCCGGTCCGCGGTGAACCGGGTGCTGACGTAGCCGCGGCGGTTGTTGTGGAACCGGATGTGCGGATTGTCGGCGAGGACGGCGTCGGAGCCGTTCTGCTTCTCCGAGCCGTCGCCGCCCGAGGTGATCGAGCTGGACACCAGCTCGGTGCCGACCACCGGCGAGGCGGGGTCGTCGAAGCGGCGCTTCACGTCGGCGCCCCAGTGCGCGTGCACATCGCCGGTGAGGACGACGAGGTTGCGTGCGCCGCCGCGCCGCGTGGCCGCGGTCCAGGAGTCGACGACGCGGTCCCGGGAGCCGGGATAGCCGTCCCACGCGTCGGGGTTGAAGCCGCGCCCGGCGCCCGGGGTGAAGTCGACCTGGGAGAAGAACACCTGCTGGCCCAGCACGTCCCAGCGGGCGCGGGAGCGGGCGAAGCCGTCGGCGATCCAGCGTTCCTGTGCCGACCCGGGCAGCGAGCGGGCCGGGTCGGTGCGTTCCGCGCAGTCGCTGCGGAAGGTGTCCCCGCACGGCTGGTCGCCGCGGTACTGGCGGGTGTCGAGCATGTGGAAGGTGACCAGCCCGCCCCAGCCGACGCGGCGGTACAGCCGCATGGCCGCGCCGCGGGGGCGCTGGGCGGCGCGCAGCGGCATGTTCTCCCAGTAGGCGCGGAACGCGGCGGCCCGCCGCGCGGTGAAGTCCCCGGGCGGGTCGAGCGGGAGCTCCCGCACGTCGCCGGCCCAGTTGTTCTCGACCTCGTGGTCGTCGAACACGACGAGCCAGGGCGTGGCCGCGTGCGCGGCCTGCAGGTCGGTGTCGGCGTGGTACTGGGCCAGTCGCTGCCGGTAGCCGGCCAGCGTCGTCGTCTCCGGTCCGGCGTGGTCGCGCACGTTCCCGCCGGGCGCGACGTAGTCCTGCGCCGGGTACTCGTAGACGTAGTCGCCCAGGTGCAGCAGCACGTCCGGACGCTCCTCGGCCATCCGCCGGTAGGCCGTGAAGAAGCCGTGCTCGAACTGCGAGCACGAGGTGAAGGCCATGTGCACCGGTGTCATCGACGCCGGTGGGGGCGCGGTGCGGGTGCGGCCGGAGTCGGAGACGGTGCGGCCCACCCGGAAGCGGTAGTGGTAGTCGCGGCCGGGACGCAGCCCCGGCACCTCGACGTGCACGCTGTGGCCCGCGTCCGGCCCGGTGCGGACCCGGCCGCGACGCACGACCCGGGTGAAGCGCTCGTCGTCGGCGACCTCCCACTCGACGTCGGTGGCGCGGTTCCCGAGCCCGCCCAGGCCGTCCTCGGCGACGGGGTCGGTGGCGAGCCGGGTCCACAACACGACCGAGGTCGGATCGGGTTCCCCGGAGGCCACGCCGAGCCCGAACGGGTCGCCCGGCGGCCGGGCCGGGGCGGGTCCGGGCGCCGCGGCGGCGGCGCCGGGCAGCAGGGGTGCGGCGGCGGTGACGGCGGCGGCGCTGAGTCCGGCGCGCAGCAGCGAACGGCGGGAGGTGATCACGATGTGCAGTGCAACGCTCCCGATCGAGTGACACCGGGCCGTCGGTCGACGAGTACGTGAACAACGGGCGACGACCGGGAACTCCCGACACGCCCGAACGGCGCGGTTGAGCCCCCGCTCGGCTTCTGGCACTCTCATGGATAGAGTGCCAACGCGCGCGGCGGACGACCTCCGCCCCGGCACCCGCGACGGCGGGGCGGGAGTCGCCACGTGCGCGCTGCTGACACCGCTAGAGAACCCGTGACACCGGATTCACCCCAGGAAGGGGAGGTCATCGTCGTGGCGAACATCAAGCCGCTCGAGGACAAGCTCGTCGTCCAGGCCAGCGAGGCGGAGACCACCACCGCCTCCGGCATCGTCATCCCGGACACCGCCAAGGAGAAGCCCCAGGAGGGCAAGGTCTTGGCCGTCGGCCCGGGCCGGGTGGACGACAACGGCAACCGCGTCCCGCTCGACGTGGCCGTCGGCGACGTCGTCATCTACTCGAAGTACGGCGGCACCGAGGTCAAGTACAACGGCGAGGAGTACCTGATCCTCTCCGCGCGCGACGTGCTGGCCGTCGTCAACTGACGCGAGGCATCGCCTGACGTACCGCCCCGGGTGGTCCACCCTCACGGGTGGCCCGCACCGGGGCGGTCGCGTCTCTCCCCCGAGAACCCGAGTATCCCGAGAGGTAGCGAGAACAAGACATGGCGAAGCAGATCAGCTTCGACGAGGAGACCCGTCGCGCGCTCGAGCGCGGCGTGAACCAGCTCGCCGACGCGGTGAAGGTGACGCTCGGCCCGCGCGGCCGGCACGTCGTCATCGACAAGAAGTTCGGCGGCCCGACCGTCACCAACGACGGCGTCACCATCGCCCGTGAGGTCGACCTCGAGGACCCGTACGAGAACCTCGGCGCGCAGCTGGCGAAGACCGTCGCCACCAAGACCAACGACGTCGCGGGCGACGGCACCACCACCGCCACCGTGCTCGCCCAGGCGCTGGTGAAGGAGGGACTGCGCAACGTCGCGGCCGGTGCCGCACCGTTCGCGCTGGGCCAGGGCATCGCCGCGGCCTCGGCCAAGGTGTCCGAGGTGCTGCTGGCGAAGGCCACCCCGGTCGACGCCAAGAGCCACATCGCGCAGGTCGGCGCCATCGCCTCGCGCGAGCAGGAGATCGGCGACCTGATCGCCCAGGCCATCAACACCGTCGGCAAGGACGGCGTGATCACCGTCGAGGAGGGCTCCACCCTCTCGACCGAGCTGGAGATCACCGAGGGTCTGCAGTTCGACAAGGGCTACCTGTCGCCGTACTTCGTTACCGACTCCGAGTCCATGGAGGCGGCGCTCGACGACCCGTACATCCTGCTGCACCGCGACAAGATCGGGTCCATCCAGGATCTGCTGCCGCTGCTGGAGAAGGTGCTCGGCGAGGGCAAGCCGCTCCTGATCATCGCCGAGGACGTCGAGGGCGAGGCGCTGTCCACCCTGGTCGTCAACTCGATCCGCAAGACCGTCAAGGTCGCCGCGGTCAAGTCGCCGTTCTTCGGTGACCGCCGCAAGGCGTTCATGGACGATCTCGCGGTCGCCACCGGCGGTCAGGTCATCAACCCCGAGGTCGGCCTGAAGCTGAACGAGGCCGGGCTCGAGCTGCTGGGCCGCGCGCGGCGCGTCGTCGTCACCAAGGACGCCACCACGATCGTCGAGGGCGCCGGCTCCAAGGCCGACGTCGAGGGTCGTGTCGCGCAGCTCAAGCGCGAGATCGAGGAGTCCGACTCCGACTGGGACAAGGAGAAGCTCCAGGAGCGCCTGGCCAAGCTCTCCGGCGGCGTCGCGGTCATCAAGGCCGGTGCCGCCACCGAGACCGCGCTCAAGGAGCGCAAGCACCGCATCGAGGACGCCGTCGCGGCGACCCGTGCGGCGGTCGAGGAGGGCATCGTCCCCGGCGGTGGCTCCGCGCTGGTGCACGCCGCGGCGGAGCTCGCCGATGGCCTGGGCCTGACCGGTGACGCCGCGACCGGTGTCGCGATCGTCCGCAGGGCACTGTCGGCGCCGCTGTTCTGGATCGCCGAGAACGGTGGCGACGAGGGCGCGATCGTCGTGTCCCGCGTCGCCGAGGGCGGCTGGGGGACCGGGTACAACTCGGCCACCCGCTCCTACGGCGACCTGCTGGCCGACGGCGTCATCGACCCGGTCAAGGTGACCCGGTCGGCGGTGGAGAACGCCGCGTCCATCGCGCGCATGGTGCTGACCACCGAGAGCGCCGTGGTGGACAAGCCGGAGAAGGCCGACCCGGCCCCGGCCGGTGGCCACGGGCACGGCCACGGTCACTGATCCGGTCCGAGCACGACGACGGCGGGCGACCCTCGGGTCGCCCGCCGTTGTGCGTTGCGGGGCAGGGAGTGTGTGTGCCGTCCGACGGGAGATGGGAGCCCCCGCGGGTCGGGGCCCTCTCAGGCGGTGTGAACGGGAATCCCCACCGGCTGGACGGTCGCCTCGGCGGCGACCTTGAGCGTGCGGCGCGGACCGCGGATGATCGCGTCCCGCTCGGACTCGGACAGGCCGCCCCAGATGCCGTAGGGCTCGTGCACCTTCAGTGCGTGCTCGCGGCACTGCTGCACCACGGGGCACTCGGAACAGACCTGCTTCGCTCGGGTCTCACGACGGGCCCGGGCGGGACCTCGCTCACCCTCGGGATGGAAGAAGAACGCGCTGTCCATCCCCCGGCAGGCTCCCTCCATCTGCCAGTCGTAGATGTCGGCGACCGGGCCGGGAAGCCTCCGGATGTCCGCCATGTTCGTCACCTGCCTTCGCTATCGAACCTGACGACGCTCAGATTCCCTGGCCATGGCGGCCGCAAACCTGATTCGAGGTGAACGATGGTGCACGTCCGACAGGGTGGTGCACGGCGAGTGCCCTCGGCGGAGGTACGGGCCCTGCTCGCCGGGGCGGCGACGGACCGGGAGGTGGCCGCGGCGGGCCGCCCGGACGGGCCGGCGGAGCTGCGGTGGGCGGCCGCCGTCGCCCGGGGCGGCTCCGGGCACTACGCGGCCGCGGCCGCGCTGCTCGACGGGGTGCGCCGCGACCCGTCTACCGGGGTCGTGCCGCGGGCGCACGCGACCGTCACCCGGGCCTCGCACCTGCGCCAGCTCGGCGGGCACCGCGCAGCGGCCGCACTCGACGGCGCCACCCTCCGGCTGGTGCTGCCGGGCGCGGGGACCCCGGGCGACCCCGGGCCGTGGGGCCTCGACCGCGCCGCGGCCGTCGCCGACGCGCTGACCGGGCTCGCCGCCGACGCGCTCGGCCGCCTCGACGCGGCGACCGCCGCCGTGCTGCTGCGCCGGGCCGGGCCGTGGTGCGGCCCGCACGGTCACCGCACCCGGGTGCGCCATGGCTGGGTGACCGCGGAGACCGCACTGGTCGCGGGCGACCCGGCCGCTGCGCTCGCCGCCGCCGACGAGGCGCTGGCCGGGGCGCGGGCGCTCGGGTCCGCGCGGCACGTGCTCAAGAGCCGCCTGGTCCGGGCGGTCGTCGCCGGGGTGGCGGGGCAGGTCCGGGCGGACGTCGTCGCCGAGCTGGACGCGGTGGCCGCGGACGCGCTCGTACACGGACTGCTACCGCTGCACCGCCCTGCGCTGCTCGCCCGGGCCGACCTCACCGGGCCGGCACCGGGGCCGGACGGGGCACCGGACCCGGCCGGAGGTGGTCCGGATGCCGTACCCGCTCGGCCGCACCGCGGGCGCCGCGGGGCCGATCGGGCGATGCCGGAGGCCGGTTCCGGACCGGTCGCCGGAGCGCGACACGCCGGAGCGTCACCGTTCGATACGCGCAGTCGCCGAGCGGGTGCGGAGGGTCGCCGACATGCGGTGTTGCACACGGTGAGCGTCCTCTATACGCGAAGTGACCGTAGCGGGCGAGAACTGCTGCGGGAGTAGTGCCCGGAGCCGGGCCCGGACGATGTACCGTACGGACTACTCCATTCGGCGACGCTTCACCCACATGACGCTGATGCACGTGGGTCAGAGCGCCGAACGGAGGGCACAAAATCGCCCCGACCGTGTCAAGGTGAGAGTGTCACCCGCCGATTCGGAGGGTGAAGAATCACCCGGCTGCAGGAAGCTGCAGGAAGGAATCGTCGTGACGACGGTACTCATCTGCGACGATCGTCGCAGCGTCCGCGAGGGACTGACTCGCGTCATGTCCGCGGTCCCGGGGGTCCAGCGCATCGACTGCGTCGCCCACGGGGACGAGCTCCTCGCCCGCTACGCCCGCCAGTCCGTCGACGTCGTCCTGGTCGGGACGCAGCGTGCTGTGCCCACCGGGGTGGAGGCCACCCGGCGACTGGTGGCCGCCCACCCGCAGGCCAACGTCATCGTCTTCGGAGCCCCGGACGACGCCGGCAGCATCGCCGCCGCCATCGCCGGTGGGGCACGCGGTTACCTGCGCTGGGACGCCTCGCGTCCCGAGCTGGTCGCCGCGCTGGCACACACCCTGGCCAGCACCTCGGTGCCGACCCCGCGCGTCCCCACCGACCCGGGGGTCCAGCTCACCGAGCGTGAGCTCCAGGTGCTGCGCGGGATGAGCCAGGGCAAGAGCAACGGCCAGATCGGCCGCGAGCTCTACCTCTCCGAGGACACCGTGAAGACCCACGCCCGCCGGCTGTTCCGCAAGCTCGGCGTCCGTGACCGCGCACAGGCCGTGGCCCACGGCTTCCGGCGCGGCCTGGTGTCCTGACCGGGCCCCCACCCGGAACGGCACGAGAACGCACCACCGAGCGACCGACCCCGAACCGGCCGCTCCACCCACTCGCCCGCGGGTGGGCATCGTGAGCCGGACCGACCCCCGCGGTCCGGCTCCACGCCCGGACATCCCCGTGTCCGGCCCACGCACCCGGGCCGCTGCAGACCCCCGCGGCCCGCACCCGGGGCACCACGCCCGGGACCCCCGCCCCGACCGGCTCCGGCCGGCCCGGCGCCCGGTGACGGGACGCCGGTCGTGCTCCCCGCGACCGGACCCCGCCGGAGCGCGGCCGCCTCGGCGGGACCGATGACGGATCCGCCGGACGCCGTAACCGTCCGCGTCCGATCGGCCCTCGTCCGACGAGCGGTCGGGGGGACGCCG
This sequence comes from Pseudonocardia sp. UM4_GMWB1, assembly GCF_017312155.1. Lineage (NCBI taxonomy): Bacteria > Bacillati > Actinomycetota > Actinomycetes > Pseudonocardiales > Pseudonocardiaceae > Pseudonocardia > Pseudonocardia sp. UM4_GMWB1. The sequence continues at coordinate 1,354,937 of NZ_QJPN01000001.1, forward strand.
GGAATCGACCTCCGTCGTCCCTCTCGTCCCTGGTGTCACATGCGCCGCCGCAGCCCCGCGACCCCACGGCGACCCGTCCGGACTCCGCGCCGAACCGGGCGCGACCCGCGCCGGGCGGTCCACGGCCGGTGATCGGGCGCGGACGATCTTCACTGTGTCCGGTGACCGCAAATCTGCGGTGGGTGACGAACCGCTCGCCGACCGTGGTCGCCCCGTGGCCGTGTTCCGGCGTGGCCCCGCGCAACCCGGAATAGTGCACGATCGTCTGATCTGACATGGAGCGACTCCCGTCGGCGAGCCCCGCTCGGATACGGTGGATCCGAGCCGATCCCACCTGCGTGAACGCGGGTTGCCTCCACGATCGGATGACACTGCTGGAAGCTCGTAACGCCTGGGCGGTTCCCCACGATGAGTGAATCAAGAGACGTTCCCGACGAGTGGATCGAAGCGGCCATGGCCGGCGATCGGTCCGCGGTCGAGCGCGTTCTCGCCATGATTCGGCCCCTCGTCGTGCGCTACTGCCGCGCCCGTCTGGGGACCGACCGAGGGTCCGTCTCGGCGGACGATGTCGCCCAGGAGGTCTGCGTGGCCGTGCTCACGGCGTTGCCGGGGTATCGGGTGCAGGGTCGCCCGTTCCTCGCCTTCGTCTACGGCATCGCGTCCCACAAGGTCATCGACGCGCACCGGGCTGCGTCCCGGAACCGCTCGGAACCGATGGCCGACGTGCCGGACCGCATGGAGTCGTCCGACGGTCCGGAGTCCCGGGCCCTGCAGGTGGAACTGTCGAAGGAGATGTCCAAGCTCCTGGAGATCCTTCCGGACAAGCATCGGGAGATCATCGTGTTGCGCGTGGTCGTGGGTCTGTCCGCGGAGGAGACCGCGGCAGCCGTCGGCTCCACCCCGGGCGCCGTCCGCGTCGCCCAGCACCGGGCGCTGGCCCGGCTGAGGAAGATGATGAGTGAGGAGGTGGTCCGGGATGCGTGACCAGGGTCCGCACGGTCCGGGCTTCCCCCCGCCGCCCGGTGAGGGCTGGGAGCGCCCGCCCGCACCGGTGACGCGTGGCCGCTTCGGCGAGCCCCGCCCTCCCCGTACCAACGGCCACACCAACGGCCACTCGCATCCGCTCGGGCACCGGGGTCACCCGGTGCCTTTCGACGGGCGCACCGTCCCGCAGCCGGCCGTGCAGCGGCACGCCGCCCGCGCCGACGAGTGGGACGACCTCGACGGCGTCGAGGACGACGGCCCGATCGACCTCGTCGAGCTCCAGGCCGACGACGAGCTGATCAACGCCCTGTCCTCCGGGCTCGGCGTGTCCGGCCCCGGCCGGCGCGGCTACGACGTCGACGACCACCTGACCGCGATGCTCTCGTCCTGGAAGGACGAGGTCGAGCGCGACCCGATCCCGCAGCTCCTCGACACCGACGAGGCCGTGCAGATCCTGCAGCCGGCGAAGCCGTCGCGGAAGGTCTCCTTCCTGCGTCCGCTCGTCGCCGCCGCGGCGGTCGCGGCATGTGCGCTGGCCGTCGTCTCGATCAGTGCGCACGAGGCCCAGCCGGGCGACGCCCTGTGGGGTGTCTCCCGGGTGCTCTACAGCGAGCGCGCCGAACAGGTGCAGGCCGCGACCACGCTGCGCGAGGGCATCGAGCGGGTCAACGCCAAACTCGCCGCCGGGGACACCGTCGGTGCGCAGCAGGAACTCGCCGCGCTCGGCCCGCTGGTGGACCGCACCGCGCCCGACCTGCGCAACGACTTCGAGCAGCAGAACCGCTTCCTGAGCCAGAAGGTCGCCGAGACCCCGCCGGGCACGCCGACCGACCCACGGTCGCCGCTGCGCGACGGGACCCCGGCCCCGCCGCCCCCGGTCTCCGAGGGCGACGAGGACACCCCGGCGCCGGACCCGCGTCCGACGCAGGGAGCGACCACCCCGGGCGGCCCGACCTCCCCGGAGGGCACCACCGACCCGTCCGTGCTGAACGGGCCGGGTGAGACGTCGCCCACGACGTCGCCGTCGCCGTCGGAGACCTCGCCGACGACGGAGGGCCAGGCGGACCCGACGACGCCGACGACGGCGCCCACGACCCGGCCCACCGCGGCCGGGGAGGGACAGGCCGACCCCTCGGACGACACCACGCCCCCGCCGTCGTCGACGACGACCGGTGCGGTGAGCAGCACACCGAACTGACGCGGTCCGGCACGCAGCACGGCGACGGGCCCCGGAGGATCTCCTCCGGGGCCCGTCGTATGTCTCCGGGGTGCCGCGCTCAGTCGGCGAGGGTCGCGTCGGCGTACCCGCGGCAGTACTCCCACGTGACGTAGTACGCCGGGTCCGGGTCGTAGGCCGGCTCGTGCGGCCGCATCCGGCCCTCGTCGAGCAACTGCTGCAGGCTCGCGCGCAGCAGGTTCCACTCGTGGAAGTGCTGTTCGCCGCAGTCCGCGCAGTCGACGACGATCCCGCGGACGCCACGGCCCGCCAGCAGCGCCTGGTACACGGCGAGGTCCGCCAGGTCGGCCAGGATCTCGCCGCGGTCGGTCTCGTTCAACGGGGGGACATCGGAGTCACCGGAACCCGGCCACGGGCCGTCACCACGGTCGTCGTAGGCCTGCATCGAGAGCGCAGGGTCATCCGGGTCTCCGGCGAACGGGTCCGGTGGCAGCGCCTCTGGTGACACGGCGTACACGGTACCGGTGCAGGGGGGTCGGGCCCCGGCCCACCCCGGGGTGGTGGACGTACGATGGCGGCCTGCGGCGGGAGCCCGCCGTCAGCGTCGACCGCACCGCCTCGACAACACTGCTTCGACCGCAAGAGGAGCCCCGGAGAGATGACGAGCGAGATGGGCGGCCTGCCGGACAAGTTCGCGATGCTCGGACTGACCTTCGACGACGTGCTGCTGCTGCCCGCCGAGTCGGACGTGATCCCCAGCTCGGCCGACACGTCGAGCCAGGTGACCCGCCGGGTGCGGGTCCAGGTGCCGCTGGTCTCGTCCCCGATGGACACCGTCACCGAGTCCCGGATGGCCATCGCGATGGCCCGCGCCGGCGGTCTCGGCGTGCTGCACCGCAACCTTTCCCCGGACGCTCAGGCGGCCCAGGCCGAGGTCGTGAAGCGGTCCGAGGCCGGCATGGTGACCGACCCGGTGACCTGCAGCCCCGACGCGACGCTGGCCGACGTCGACGCCCTGTGCGCCAAGTTCCGGATCTCCGGTGTGCCGGTGACCGACGAGACCGGCCGGCTGGTGGGGATCATCACCAACCGCGACATGCGCTACGAGGTCGACACCGACCGGCCCGTGTCGGAGGTCATGACCCGCGCGCCCCTGGTGACGGCCAAGGTCGGCGTCACCGCGGAGGCCGCGCTGGGCCTGCTGCGCCGGCACAAGCTGGAGAAGCTGCCCATCGTCGACGGCGACGACATGCTGCGCGGCCTCATCACGATCAAGGACTTCAACAAGACCGAGCAGTACCCGCTGGCGACCAAGGACCCGGACGGGCGGCTCGTCGTCGCCGCCGCGGTCGGGGTCGGCGACGACGCCTACGCCCGCTCGATGCAGCTCGTCGAGGCCGGTGTGGACGTCCTGATGGTCGACACCGCGCACGGCCACTCCCGCCGGGTGCTGGAGACCGTCGCGAAGCTGCGCGCCGAGGTCGGCGACCACGTCGACGTCGTCGGCGGCAACGTCGCCACCTACGAGGGCGCCAGGGCGCTCGTCGAAGCGGGCGCGGACGCGGTGAAGGTCGGCGTCGGGCCGGGCTCGATCTGCACCACCCGCGTCGTCGCCGGGGTCGGCGCCCCGCAGATCACCGCGATCTACGAGGCCACCCGGGCGTGCGCCCCGGCCGGCGTCCCGGTCATCGGCGACGGCGGCATCCAGTACTCCGGCGACGTCGCCAAGGCCATCGCGGCCGGCGCGTCGACGGTCATGCTGGGCTCGCTGCTGGCCGGCACCGCGGAGTCGCCCGGCGAGGTCGTGCTCGTCGGCGGCAAGCAGTTCAAGACCTACCGCGGGATGGGCTCGCTCGGCGCCATGCAGGGCCGTGCCGGTGCCGCGGGCCGGTCCTACTCCAAGGACCGCTACGCCCAGGACGACGTGCTCAGCGAGGACAAGCTCGTCCCCGAGGGCATCGAGGGCCGGATCCCGTTCCGCGGGCCGCTGTCCTCGGTCGTGCACCAGCTCGGCGGCGGGCTGCGCTCGGGCATGGGCTACGTCGGCGCGCAGACCATCCCGGACCTGCAGCAGGCGCGCCTGGTGCGGATCACCGCGGCCGGTCTCAAGGAGAGCCACCCGCACGACATCACGATGACCGTCGAGGCCCCGAACTACGCCGCCCGGTAGTGACGGGGGCCCCAGCACCATCCTGAGCAGCGCCGCTTAGGGTGGTGCCCGTGCGTGACCTCGTGGAGATCGGGATGGGCCGGGAGGCCCGTCGTGCCTACGACCTCGACCAGATCGAGATCGTCCCGTCGCGGCGGACCCGCAGCTCGAAGGCCGTCTCGACGGCCTGGCAGCTCGACGCCTACCGCTTCGACATCCCGCTGCTGACCCACCCCACCGACGCGGTGGTGTCGCCGGACTCGGCGGTGCGGATCAGCGAGCTCGGCGGGCTGGGGGTGCTGAACGCGGAGGGCCTGTGGGCCCGGCACACCGACCCGAAGGGCGCGCTGGAGCGTGTCGTCGCGGCGGCGACCGGCGACGAGCCGGACTCCGCGGTGGCGCTGCTGCAGGAGCTGCACCAGGCCCCCATCCAGCAGGACCTGATCACCGAGGCGCTGCGCCCGCTGCGCGACGGCTCGCACACGGTGGCGGCGCGGGTCAGCCCGCAGCGCGCGCGTGAGCTCACCCCGGCGCTGCTCGCCGCGGGCGTCGAGATCCTCATCGTGCAGGGCACGATCATCTCCGCCGAGCACGTCTCGGACGGCGAGCCGCTCAACCTCAAGGACTTCATCGCCGAGCTGGACGTCCCGGTCGTCGCCGGCGGGGTGGGGGACTACCGCACCGCGCTGCACCTGATGCGCACCGGCGCCGCCGGCGTCATCGTCGGGTACGGGCAGTCCACCTCCACCACCACCGACGAGGTGCTGGGGGTCGGGGTCCCGATGGCGACCGCGATCGTCGACGCCGCGGCGGCCCGCCGCGACTACCTCGACGAGACCGGCGGCCGGTACGTGCACGTGATCGCCGACGGCGGCATCGGCACCTCCGGTGACATCGCCCGTGCCGTGGCCTGCGGCGCCGACGCGGTCATGCTCGGGGAGCAGCTGGCCGAGGCCGCGGAGGCCCCCGCGGGCGGGCTGTACTGGACCTCCTCGGCGGCGCACCCGTCGCTGCCGCGCTCGGAGGTCACCGGCCTCGCGCGGTCCGGGCGGACCCTGGAGCAGGTGCTGTTCGGGCCGACCGACAGCCCCTACGGCACGACGAACCTGTTCGGTGCGCTGCGGCGGGCGATGGCGAAGACCGGCTACTCCGACCTCAAGGAGTTCCAGCGGGTCGGGCTGAACCTGCGTACCTGAGTCACCCCTCGGCGGTCACGGCCGCCACGAACTCCGCGGCCCGCTCCCGCAGCCCGGCCCGTCGCTCGTCGACGGTCGTGCCGGGGGCCGGCTTGAGCGCGGCCGTCGCCGTCTCGACGCGGACGTGCTCGGCGCAGGCCAGGTCGGCGCAGATGTAGGTGCCGACGGTGTCGCCCTGGCGCCCCTTCGCGCCGCGGCGCGGGGCGGCGAACAGCGCGACCCCGCCGACGGTGTGGGTGGTCCGGCACAGCGCGCACATCGCCGCCGCGCGGGTGGCGCCGGTGGCGGCGCGCAGCACGACACCGGCCGGGCCGTCGTCGGTGGGGACCAGCAGCACCCCGCGGTCGGGGGCCTTCGGGTCACGCCAGCCGCGGACGTCGTCGAGCCGGTCGGGGTCCAGGTCGCGGACCCACGCGGGCAGGACCATCCGCGTCGCCTCCCCCTTGGAGCAGTTGGTGAGGGCGCGGCGGATCCGGGTCTCGGTCGGGCTGGTCACGGCGGGCCACGCTAGGCGCCTGTCGCCGCGCGGGTCGAGCGGGTTTCGCGCGGTAGGTTCGACGGCGACGCCGTCGTCAGCCAGGAGGAGCCCGCCGATGAGCCGCCCCACCGCCGGAGCCGCCATGGGCGGTGGACGAGCCTTCGTCGACGCGACCGGGACCCCGGTGCCGCTGCGCGGACCGGTCGTGCGGGTGGTGGCGACCGACCCCCGGGTGGGGGAGCTGCTGCTGGAGCTGGGCGCCCAGCTGGTCGGCTGCGCGGGGGCGCTCGACGGTGTCGACGCGGTCGGCGACGACCGCAGCCCGGACCCGCAGGCGGTGCGGGCGCTGCGCCCGGACGCGATCGTCACCGGGACCGCAGACGGCCGGTACGACCTGGCCGACCCGGCCCTGCTCGGACGGCTGCGCGACATCGCACCGACGGTCGCCGTCGACCTGGGGCGCCGCGCCGCGAGCGCCGCGGACCTGCGGGCGCTGCTCGGGTCGGTGCAGCCGCCGCCGCTGCGCTCGCGCGGGCGGCACGAGGACTGAGGCTCAGCCCGCCAGGACGGCGCGGACGCGGTCGGTGACGGCCGTCAGGTCGTCGCGCACCAGGTTCGCCTGCGCGGTGAAGACCGACAGCTGCGAGGGGTCCAGCGCGAGCGCCCCGGAGGTCCCCGCGGTGGCGGCGGCGGTGCCGTGGTCGAGCAGCGCGGTCCAGGACGTCTGCGCGACGGCGTCGGGCAAGGCGTCGTGGGCCCGTGCGGCGTCGATGGCGGCCTGCAGCCGCCCGCAGGCGACGGCGAGCGCCACCGCGTCCTGACGGCCCGCGGCGTCGGCGACGCGGGTGAAGCCGTCGCCGATCGCGGTGAGGTGGGTGAGCCCGCCGTTGTCGCGCCAGGCGGTCATCGCGACGACCGGGTCCCCGGCCCGCAGCCCGGTCCCGGCGGCGGACCCGACCAGCGACGCCGCGACGGCCTGCGGCAGCGGCGGGCCCTGCGGCACCGTCGCGCCGGAGGCGGTCACGGTCCGCGGGGTGGGCAGCGGCGAGGTCGCCGACGGGGTCATGATCAGGCCCGCGGCGGCGATCGCCGCGGTACCGGTGGCGGCGGCGCACAGGAACACCGGCAGGATCCGGGTCCGGAACGCGCGGGCCCGGGGGACGACCGCGGCCCCGGGAACCGGCTCCGCGGACTCCCGGACCGGCTCCGCGACCGCGGGCTCGTCGACGGGGGGCGCTGCGGGTGCCTGCGCCGGGGCGACCGGGGCCGGGCTCCCGCCGAGCAGCCCGGTGGTGCCGAGCGCCCCGAGGCCCAGCGCGTCCACCCCGAGCGCGCCGGTGCCGAGCGTGCCGGCGGCCGGGCGGGTCTCCTGCTCCGGCGCGGAGCGCTGGGCGGGGACGAGCGGCGCGGCGGTCGTGGTGGTGGCGCCGTCGACGGCCGGGTCGGCGGGGGTGTCGCCGGTGCCGGTGGTGTGGCCGGTCGGGGTGGTGGCCATCGGGGTGCCTCCAGGTCGTACGGTGCCGTCCTCCCCCCATCGGAGCAACCGGGCCTCGCCGTTACGCCGTACCGCCCGCGGCCGGCGGGGATCATCAGGATCGACGAGACGGTACGGACGACGGGTGACCTGGATCGCCCGTTTACCCTGGTCGTGTGCAGACCCCGACCGTCCTCGTCGTGGACTACGGCGCCCAGTACGCGCAGCTCATCGCCCGTCGCGTGCGCGAGGCGGACGTCTACTCCGAGATCGTGCCCGCGTCCCTGCCCGTCGCCGAGATCGTGGCCCGCGAGCCCGCCGCGGTGATCCTCTCCGGCGGCCCCGCGAGCGTGTACGCCGACGGCGCCCCCGCGGTCGACCCGGCGCTGTTCGAGGCCGGCATCCCGGTGTTCGGCATGTGTTACGGCTTCCAGGCGATGGCCCGGGCGCTGGGCGGCGAGGTCGCCCACGACGGCACCCGCGAGTACGGCCGCACCGAGGTCGCGCTGACCGGTACCCCCGGCACGCTGCACGAGGGCCTGCCCCGCACGCACCCGGTGTGGATGAGCCACGGCGACTCGGTGACCGCCGCCCCCGCGGGATTCACCGTCACCGCGTCGACCGACCGGGTCGCGGTCGCCGCGTTCGAGGACACCGACCGGCGTCTGGCCGGCGTGCAGTACCACCCCGAGGTCGGGCACTCGCCGCACGGCCAGGAGGTGCTGCGCCGGTTCCTGCACGACATCGCGGGCATCCGCCCGTCCTGGACGACGGCGTCGATCATCGACGAGACCGTCGAGGCGATCCGTGCCCAGGTCGGCGACGGCCGCGCGATCTGCGGGCTGTCCGGCGGGGTCGACTCCGCCGTCGCCGCCGCGCTCGTCCAGCGCGCCATCGGTGACCGGCTGACCTGCGTGTTCGTCGACCACGGGCTGATGCGGTCCGGGGAGCGCGAGCAGGTCGAGAAGGACTTCGTCGCCGCCACCGGCGCGACCCTGCACGTCGCCGAGGCCGCCGACCGGTTCCTCGAGGCGCTCGCCGGGGTCACCGAGCCCGAGCAGAAGCGCAAGATCATCGGCCGGGAGTTCATCCGGGTCTTCGAGACGGCCACGGCGGAGGTGGTCGCCGACCACCACGTCGGGTTCCTGGTCCAGGGGACGCTCTACCCCGACGTCGTCGAGTCCGGTGGCGGCGACGGCACCGCGGTGATCAAGAGCCACCACAACGTCGGCGGTCTGCCCGACGACATCGAGTTCGACCTGGTCGAGCCGCTGCGCGCGCTGTTCAAGGACGAGGTCCGGATGGTCGGTGCCGAGCTGGGGCTGCCCGAGGTCATCGTCGCCCGCCAGCCGTTCCCCGGCCCCGGCCTGGGCATCCGCATCATCGGCGAGGTCACCCGCGACCGGCTGGAGACGCTGCGGGCCGCGGACGCGATCGCCCGCGAGGAGCTGACCGCCGCCGGGCTGGACCGCGAGATCTGGCAGTGCCCGGTGGTGCTGCTGGCCGACGTCCGCAGCGTCGGTGTGCAGGGTGACGGCCGCACCTACGGCCACCCGATCGTCCTGCGCCCGGTGTCCAGCGAGGACGCGATGACCGCGGACTGGACCCGGCTGCCCTACGACGTCGTCGAGCGGATCTCCACCCGGATCACCAATGAGGTGTCCGAGGTCAACCGGGTCGTCATCGACGTCACGAGCAAGCCCCCGGGCACCATCGAATGGGAGTGACGGGGGCCTGACGTAACAGGGGCGGGGCCGATGTCTCGGCCCCGCCCCGGCCAGCCCGGGCCTCGCGGTGTCCGACCCCCGTCGGACACCGCTGCCACGCGGGCGGCGGCGGGTCCGGCGGTGCTCCCCAGCCCGCCGGCTCCCGTGATGACCCTTCAGTCGTCCGATGCGGCCCGGGAGTTACGCACACTCGCCATCAGGAATGCGATCCCTGCCACAACGGCGGTCCCGGCGAGCACCCAGCGCAGGTCGACGACCTCCCACGGGGCGATCCCGAGGACCCCGCACACCGCGACCAGCAGCGACAGGACCCCGGCGACGAGGGCGAACGGGTCGGCGCGACGGGCGAGCGAGCTATCCACGGGTGACCTCCACGGTTCCCAGCTCGGCCCGCAGGTCGAGCTCCAGCACCCGGCCACCGGGTCCGTCCGGGCCGGGGTCGTTCACGGTCAGGTCCACGTCCTGCCCGGTGCGGGTCTGCCCGTCGACGGTCAGGTCGCCGGTGCCCACCGAGCTGCGGACGAGCAGGTCGGCGTCGCGCGGGACGCGGATCTCCACCGCGCCCGCGCCGACCTCGGCCCGGGTGCGGACCGGTCCGGTCGCGCCGGGCGTCGCGGTGAGGTCGAGGCGGGTCAGGTCGAGCTGGACCGCACCGGTGCCGCGCCGGTACTCCGGGGCGAGCTGCGCGACGGTCGCGGGGGCCTCGACGGTCTCCCCGATGCCGCCGCGCACGGCCCAGCCGTCGGGTCCGACGGCGTCGTTGAGCGGGATGGTGGCCGCCGTGACGAGCGCGAGCAGCACCGCGAACGGCACCAGCCAGCGTCCGGCGCGCCGCAGCGCGCCGACGACCAGCCCGGCCCCGACGACGGCGAGCGCGGCCCCGGGGACGGCCGAGGCCGGCACCGCACCCGGTGCGGCCAGGGCGAGCACCCCCACCATCCCGGCGACGACGAGCGACACGGCCAGCGTGATCGGTGTGAGCGTCGAGCGGGGCGCCGGGGGCGGACCCGGCTCCGGTCCCGGTTCGGGCAGGTCCCAGGCGAACGGTGCGGCGCCGAGCGGGTCCCAGGCCGGTGGCGTCACCTGCGCCACGGTGGGGGCGTGCGGGTCCGCGACCCACGGCACCACGGGTGTCGGCGACGCGGCGGCCTCCCGGGCCCCGGGCCGGTTCCCCCGGGTCACGTGCAGCGCGACGAGCAGCGCGACGGTGACGACGGCGGGGATGACGCGGTCGGCGGACAGCACCAGCGGGACGGCCAGCAGCGCGGCCAGGACCAGCAGCGTCACCGACAGCGCCGACGACGGTCCGCTGCGCGGCGGGACCGGGCTGCCGGGCGGGCCGGCGTCCGGCAGGACCGCGCAGCCCGCCAGGTAGAGCGGGATGCCGGGGCCCACGATCGCGGCGACGACGAACCCGACCCGGACCAACGTCGGGTCGATCTCGTAGCGGCGCGCGATCGCGGCGGACACCCCGGCGAGCTTGCGGTCGTCGCGCGGACGCAGGGGCCGGGAGTCCCACATGTCGCGCATGGTGTTCCGGGCCGTCGACGACGCCGACGGTGGTCGGCCGCTCCCGGGCAGCTGCGTCTGGTTCATGGCGTCGAGCCTGCCGTCCGGGCGGGCCCCGGCGTCTCGGGGAGAACCCCGAGAGGACCCCGGTCCCGATCCCGAGGGGATCCGGCGCGGGTCGTGTGACGATGGGGTCGTGAACAGCTCGGACCCCTCGACCGGTACCGCACCGGGGGCGGCGGACGCGCCGACGCGGCCCACCGACGCTCCGTGGGCGGCCCCGTCGCCCGGTGCCGCGCTGCCCGGCGCCGCCGCACCCGGGGCGACCGTGTCCGGAGCTGCCGGGCCCGGGGCCGACGGGGGACCGGGGCCGACGGTGCCCGTGCCCGCCGGCCCGGTGCCCCCGCCGCCCGGGGAGACCGTCTCCCCGCGGCCGGGCGGCCCGGTACCGCCGCGCCCCGGTGCACGCGTCCCGCTGGCCCGGCGCCGCTCCGGCCGGATGGTCGGCGGCGTCGCGGGCGGGGTGGCCGACCACCTCGGCGTCGACGTCCGCTGGATCCGGGCGGCCTTCGTCGCGCTGACCCTGCTCGGCTGGGCGGGGGTCCTGGCCTACGGCCTGCTGTGGGTGTTCCTGCGGCAGGAGGCCGCCGTCGTCGAGCGGACCGTCACCCGGTCCGAACGCCTCCAGGCCGCCGGGCTGCTGACGCTGGGGCTGGGGTTGTCGCTGGTCGCGGCGACCTCGGGTTCGGCCGTGCTCGGCTGGATCGCCGGCCCGCTGGGGCTGGCGACGGTCGGTGCGGCCGTCGTGTGGCGGGAGGCCGACGAGGCGCAGCGACGGCGGTGGGCGCGCGACGCCCGCAGCCGCGTCACGGGCGGTCGTGCGGCGCTGGCCCGCACCGTGCTCGGCGCCGCGCTCGTCCTGACCGGGCTGGCGGTGTTCCTGCTCGGCAACCTGGACCTGAGCCAGGTGCGGTTCGGGATCCTCGCGGCGCTGGCGACGCTGCTGGGCGTCGCGGTCCTCACCGTCCCCTGGTGGGTACGGCTGGTGCGCGACCTCGGCGAGGAGCGCCGGGCCCGCGCGGTCGCCGCCGAGCGCGCCGAGATCGCCGCGCACCTGCACGACTCGGTGCTGCAGACCCTCGCGCTGATCCAGCGCCAGTCCGGCGACCCGCGCGAGGTGCAGCGGCTGGCCCGCGGCCAGGAGCGGGAGCTGCGTGCCTGGCTCTACGGGCCGGGCGGACGCGCCCGGGGCGGCGGCGGCAGCCCGGACGCCGTGGAGACGCTGCTGTCGGCGGCGATCACGCGCGTCGCGGGCGAGGTGGAGGACACCTACGCGGTGGCCGTCGGCCCGGTGCTGGTCGGTGACGCCGAGCTCGACGACGACCTGCGCGCCCTGGTGCTGGCGGCACGCGAGGCGATGGTGAACGCGGCGAAGCACTCGGGGACGTCCGAGGTCGACGTCTACGTCGAGGTCGAGCCCTCCTCGGACGAGGGGCCGGGCGCGGCCGAGGTGTTCGTGCGGGACCGCGGCACCGGTTTCGACCCGGATGCGGTGTCCGACGACCGGCACGGCCTCGCGGACTCGGTGCACGCCCGGATGCGCCGCCACGGCGGCACGGTCCGGATCCGCACCGGGGCCGGGGAGGGTACGGAGGTGCGGCTGTCGATGCCGCTGACGGAGAAGGAGACGGCATGACCACCGCCGACGTGCCGGGGACACCGGCCGGTCCGGGCGACACCGGTATCCGGGTCTACCTGGTCGACGACCACGCGTTGTTCCGGTCCGGCGTGCGCGCCGAGCTGGACCGTGGCGACGGGCGCAGCCCCGTGCTGGAGGTCGTCGGTGAGGCGGGCTCCGTCGACGAGGCGGTGGCCGGCGTCGGGCACCTCGCGCCGGACGTGGTGCTGCTCGACGTGCACATGCCCGGCGGCGGGGGCGCGGAGATCCTGCGCCGGGCGCGCGCAGCGGGCACGGAGTCGGTGTTCCTGGCACTGTCGGTGTCCGACGCCGCGGAGGACGTCATCTCGGTGATCCGGTCCGGCGCGCGCGGCTACGTCACGAAGACGATCTCGGGCCGGGACCTCGCCGACGCCGTGCGACGCGTACGGGCCGGTGACGCGGTCTTCTCACCACGCCTGGCCGGGTTCGTGCTGGACGCGTTCTCCGACCGGCCCGGTGCGGCACCGCCGGTGGACCCGGAGATCGACCAGCTGACCAAGCGGGAGCGGGACGTGCTGCGGCTGCTGGCCCGCGGCTACGCCTACAAGGAGATCGCGAAGGAGCTGTTCATCTCGGTGAAGACGGTGGAGACCCACGTGTCGAGCGTGCTGCGCAAGACGCAGACGTCGAACCGGCACGAGCTGTCCCGCTGGGCTTCCGACAGGAGGCTCGTGTAGGTCGCGCAGCGACCGGAGCGTGCCGGAAGGAGCATCGGCACGGACAGGAGGCTCGTGTAGGTCGCGCAGCGACCGGAGCGTGCCGGAAGGAGCGTCGGTACGGACCGTCGGCCGGTCCGACACGGCACGTGCGCCGGCACCGACACGGCCCCGGTCCCCGCTGTGCGGGGGCCGGGGCCGTCGTCGTGGGTGCGGCGTCAGCCGCCCAGCAGCCCGCCCGCGCCCTTCGTGACGCCGCCGAGCACCCCGCCGACCGGTTCGGTCACGCCGGACAGGGTGCCCCCGACCGGCTCGGTCACCGTGCCGGCCACCTGCCCCACGGGCTTCGTGACGGCCTGCAGCGGCTGGGTGGCGTCCGAGGACGAGGAGCCGGTGTCCGCGGTGGCCTTCTTCGCGGAGGTGTCGAGGAGCCCGGTGACCGGCTCGGCCGCCTTCAGGACCGGGCCGGTGAGCGGCTCGGTGCTCCTGAGGACGGGCTCGGTGACCGGCGACAGCGCGCCGAGCACCGGCGTCGTCACCGGCTCGAGGGTGTCGGTGAGGGGCCGGGTGACGGGCTTGACCGCGTTCGTCACCGGGCGGACGGCCTCGGTCACGGGGGACACGGCACCGCCGAGGGTCTTCCCGACCGGCGCCGCGGCCTGCGCGACCGGGGCGACGACGCCACCGACGGCGTCCCCGACCGGGCGGACGTTCTCGGTGACGTCCTGGATCGGGCCGGTGCTGGTCCCGCCGCGCGACGGCGACGTGCCGGTCACGGGCTCGAGGATGTTGCCCGCGGACGGCCGGTCCGGGTTGTTGATCGGGGCGACGATCGGGGCGAGCGGCGAGCCCGTCCCACCGGAGCCGCGCGGAGCCGGGACCGTCGGCGACGACGGGGACCCGGTGCCCGGGTTCCCGGTCGAGGGCGAGGTGGGCGTGCGGGGCGCGGGGACCGCGACGGCGGGCCCGGCGGCGGTGCCCGGGGCGCGGCCCGCCGCGACGGCCTGCGCCGGCTGCTGCGGACCGAAGGCGACGGCCATCCAGTCGGTGGCGCCGGGGGCGGTGGCGGGCGCGTCCGGCAGCGGCGAGCTCAGTGCCACGTTCGCCGGGAGGTACTGGGCGGGCAGCGTGTCCGGGGTGTCGCCCGCGGTGGGCAGGCCGAAGCCGGGGAACAGGCCGTCGGCGGCGGCGCGCGCGTCGGAGTTCTCGGTGCCGACGCCGTTGTAGAGCGCCGCGCCGAGCACGGAGCCCGCGGCGAGCAGCGCGCCGGCGACCACACCGGCGCGACGGCGCCCCGACACCTGACGGCCGGTCCAGCCGTCGGCGCCGGCCGCGGCGCGGGGCTGCGGGAGGTCGATGTCCGGCCAGCCGCCCGGGGCACCCGCGGCGGCGATGTCACCGGCCGACGCGGCGTCGGCGGCCGCACCGTCGGCCACCGGGGGACGCCCCTCACGGCGCAGCAGGTCTCCGACGGACAGGACGGGCCCGGTGAGCGGCCCCGCACCGTCGGAGGACGCGTGGGATGCACGCGAGTGACGCGCCAGCAGTTCGGCGACGCTCACCACGTCGCGGGGCCCGGTGGCGCCGGGGGCGCCGGGGAGCGGGGCTCCGGCAGGTGTGTCGGTCACGGCCGCACGTCCTCCTTCGGGTCATTTCGACCCGGGAAGATGTACCGGAAAGAGCCCTCTATCCCCAAGTGATCACACTCCGCTCGTCGCAGGTCACCCGATCGGGTGGTTCCCGTTCATCGGCCGTATCCGACCGCTCGGCCTGCTCGTTGCCTCGCAAGGCAACCACTGCGCAAGCCTGCCCCGACCTGAACCCCAGGTGGGGCCCGTGTGGGCGTGTCGCCCTGTGTACTGCGCGTGAATCGCCGAGCGGTCGCCGCTCCGGCCCCCGTCGCCGGGCGCGACCGGGTGTCACACGGTCGTCAACGGCCGCCGAGACGTCCGCGGCCCAGCCGCAGCAGCATCATCGCCAGCTCGCGGCCCTCGGGGCCGAGGTCGGCGAACCGGTCCAGCACCGCCATCTCGCGGCTGTAGACGATGCGCGGTCCGCCCGCGGCCATGCGGGCGGCGCCGATGCGCTTCGAGACCTCGGTGCGGCGGAGGATCGCGTCGAGGATCTCGGCGTCGAGCCGGTCGATCTCCCGGCGCAGCTGTTCGATCTCGGGGTCTGCTCCGGTGCGCACCTCGGTGCTCGTGCCGGAGCTCGGCTGCGGGGCTGCGGGGTCGGTCACGGTCATGGTCTCCTCGTCTCGGTCACGGGCCGTCGGGACCGAGGACATACGAACGCCCCGGGTCCGTCGGACTCCGGGGCGTGCGGGTGGCGTCTGGGCTCAGACGAGCGGCGCAGCGGGAACCGGGGTCCGGTACCCGTAGCGAAATCGCCCGTCGTGAGCCACGCGGCGAGTGTAGACCACCCGGCGCACCGGGCCGCCGTGGTTTCCGGGACCGGCGACGCCGGAGCGGGGTCGTCGGACCCCCGGCGTACCGTGTTCGACACGATGAGTGCGCTGTTCGAACTCCCCGGGACGGGCCCCGCCGCTGCCGCCGAGCCGACGACGGCCCAGGGCCGCCGCCTGCTGGACGGCCTGAACGACCGCCAGCGGGAGGCCGTGACGCATGCGGGTTCACCGCTGCTGATCGTCGCCGGAGCGGGGTCGGGGAAGACCCGCGTGCTCACCCACCGGATCGGCTGGCTGCTCGCCGAGCGCGGGGTGCACCCCGGCGAGGTCATGGCGATCACCTTCACCAACAAGGCCGCGGCCGAGATGAAGGAGCGCGTCGACGCCCTCGTCGGACGCCGCTCCGGGCCGATGTGGGTGTCCACCTTCCACTCCATGTGCGTGCGGATCCTCCGGCGCGAGGCCAAGCACCTCGGCGTGCGCAGCGCCTTCTCCGTCTACGACGCCGACGACACCCGCCGCCTCGTCGGCATCGTCGGGCGTGACCTGGAGCTCGACCCGAAGAAGTTCGCCCCGCGCGCACTGGCCGCCCAGATCTCCAACCTGAAGAACGAGCTCGTCTCGCCGGACGAGGCCGCCGAGCGCGCCGCCACCGACCACGAGCGGCGCATCGCCGAGGTCTACGGCGTCTACCAGTCGCGGCTGCGCCAGGCGAACGCCTTCGACTTCGACGACCTGATCATGGAGACGGTCTCGCTGCTGGACCGGCTGCCGGCCGTCGCCGAGTACTACCGGCGCCGCTTCCGGCACGTCATGGTCGACGAGTACCAGGACACCAACCACGCCCAGTACGAGCTGGTCCGCCAGCTCGTCGCGCCGGCCACGGCGAACGGGCGTCCCGGCGAGCTGTGCGTCGTCGGTGACTCGGACCAGTCGATCTACGCCTTCCGCGGCGCGAACATCCGCAACATCATCGAGTTCGAGCAGGACTTCCCGGACGCGCGGACCATCCTGCTGGAGCAGAACTACCGCTCGACCCAGACGATCCTGTCCGCGGCGAACGCGGTGATCGCCCGCAACCCGGAGCGGCGGGACAAGCGGCTGTGGTCCGACTCGGGCGACGGCGAGCGCGTCGTCGGCTACGTCGCGGACAACGAGCACGACGAGGCGTCGTTCGTCGCCCGCGAGATCGATCGGCTCGTCGACACCGGCGAGTACCGCAACTCCGACATCGCGGTGTTCTACCGGACCAACAACCAGTCCCGCGTCTTCGAGGACGTGTTCCTGCGGGTCGGGCTGCCCTACAAGGTCGTCGGCGGGGTGCGGTTCTACGAGCGCCGCGAGATCCGCGACGCGCTGGCCTACCTGCGGGTGCTGTCCAACCCGGAGGACACGGTCAGCCTGCGCCGGATCCTCAACGTGCCCAAGCGCGGCATCGGGGACCGGGCCGAGGCCGTCGTCGCCGAGTACGCCGAGCGCGAGCGCACCTCGTTCGCCCGCGCGCTGCGCGCCGCCGCCGAGGAGCCGCAGCGGCTTCCCGCCCTGGCGACGCGCTCGCAGAAGAACATCGCCGGGTTCGTGCGGATGCTCGACGAGCTGCGCGAGCTCGTCGAGCGCGGCGACGACACCGCCGAGGTCCTCGAGGCCGTCTACGCGCGCACCGGCTATCTGGAGGAGTTGCAGGCGTCGGAGGACCCGCAGGACGGCACCCGGATGGACAACCTCGCCGAGCTCGTCACGGTGGCGCGGGAGTTCGCGGGGGACGCCGCCGTCGCGGACCTGGCGCCGGACGGCGGGGCCGCGATCGGTTCCGGTGCCGCCCCCGCCGACGGGGCATCCGACGGCGCGGCCCCCGAGGGTGAGGCCGACACCTACGACGACACCCCCGACGGTGTCCCGGAGCCCGGCTCGCTGGCCGCGTTCCTGGAGCGCGTCGCGCTCGTCGCGGACGCGGACTCCATCCCCGACGACGACTCCGGCGTGGTCACGATGATGACCCTGCACACGGCGAAGGGCCTCGAGTTCCCGGTGGTCTTCCTGACGGGCTGGGAGGACGGGATCTTCCCCCACCTGCGCACCCTCGGGGACCCCAAGGAGCTCGCCGAGGAGCGCCGGCTGGCCTACGTCGGGATCACCCGCGCGGAGAAGCGGCTCTACCTGTCCCGGGCGATCGTCCGGTCCGCGTTCGGGCAGCCCAGCACCAACCCGGCGTCGCGCTTCCTCGACGAGGTGCCCCCGTCGCTGCTCGACTGGCGGCGCACCGAGGAGCAGCTCGCCGCACAGCGGCCGTCGGCGCCGGTGGGGCGGTTCGGGTTCGGGAAGCGGCCGCAGGCGACCGATCGCGGGAGCTGGAAGGTCCCGGAGAGGTCGCTGAACAACCAGTCGCTGCACCTCGACGTCGGGGACCGGGTCAACCACGACAAGTACGGCCTGGGCACCGTCGTCGCGGCCGACGGCATCGGCCCGCGCGCGACGGTGACGATCGACTTCGGCTCGGGCGGGACGGTCCGGCTGATGCTGATCGGCGGCGTCCCGATGCAGAAGCTGTAGACCTCAGTCGTCGTCGCGGTCCTGCGTCGCGGCCTCGGCCGGGGTCAGCACCTTCACCGACCCGAACGCCCCGACGACGTGCACGTCCACCGCCCGGTCGCCCGGCGCGGCGCACGCCGTCGGGCAGTCGGTCGAGCCGAACACCGTGAACCCGGAGACGTCCGCCCGGACGCCGTCGGGCACCACGACCTCGACCGAGCCGAACAGCAGCACCCCGCCCACCCGCGGGGCATCGGCCTGGACCCCGATCGTGCGGGACCCGAACACCGTCACGCCGTCGGTCAGCGGCAGCACCTGCGACCCGCCCCAGACGGCGGCGACGACCAGCGCGGCCGTGGCGAGGATCCCGCCGGCGCGCCGCCCGGCGGCCGCGGCGAAGTCGCCGGTCGGTGCCGGAGCCGGGAGGGCCGTGGTCGGCGCCTGCTCGACGGCGGCGGTGTCGGCCGGGAGGTCGCGGGTCAACGGCTCGAGGTCGGCGCGGGTGCGGGCCGCCCAGGCCTTCGCCGAGCGTTCCTCGTACTCGGGCAGGGACAGCCGTCCCTCGCCGTGCGCGCGCTGCAGCCGGGCGTCGACCGCCCGTCGCTCGCCGTCCCCCACCCGGTACGCCGACTCGTCCGCCACCCGGCCATTCTGGACCGTCCGGGCGGGGCCGGGGAGCGGCGCCCGCCGATCAGGCGTCGCGCGAGCCCGTCGCCGCGGTGACGTCGAGGCCGCGTGCGGCCAGCCACGGCAGCGGGTTGATCTTGGTGCCGTCCGGCTCCCACACCTCGAGGTGCAGGTGCGGGCCGGTGGACTGGCCGCGGTTGCCGACCTCGGCGATCTCGTCGCCGGCCTCGACCTGCTGGCCCTCCTGCACGAACGACCGGTTGATGTGGCCGTAGACGGTGCTGGTGCCGTCGGGGTGCTTGAGCACCACCCACATCCCGAAGCCGCTGGCGGGGCCGGACTTCTCCACGACGCCGTCGGTCAGGGCGAAGATCGGGGTGCCGATCGGGGCGGCGAGGTCGATGCCCTTGTGCTGCACGCCCCAGCGGGCGCCGAAGCCGGAGGTGAACCGGCCGGCCGTCGGCATGACCAGTGCCTCGCCGTTGTACATGACCGCCTTCGGGGCGCCGTGCGACATCGCGGTCGTCACGGCCCGCTCCAGCTGGGCGGCCTCGCGGCCCATCCGGGCGGCCTTCGTCAGGTTGGCGACGTCGACCTTCGAGGTGGAGTCCAGGTCGGGCAGCGACGCGGCCTGCGCGGAGAGCTGCTCGCCGCCGATCGCGGAGGTGTCCATCGGGGCGGTCGTGTCGGCCGGGCGGGTGTCGCTGGACACCGGCAGCATCGCCGAGGCGGCGAGCCGGGCGTAGGACTCCTCGACCGCGGCCTCACCGCCCCAGCCGGGCACCCCGAGGGCACCGGCGACCGTCTGACCGGCCGCGACCAGGGCACCGCCGGCCGCCGCGGCGACGGTCACACGGGTACGCGAGACCACCGGCGGGGGAGCCGGGAGCGCCGGGAGCCGGTGACCGACCGGCGGCACAGGGGGGAGCGTGCCGGGCCGGGCCTCCGGTCGCGTGGCGCCGCTGGGGAAGCGGTGGCGCGACAAGACTGCCCTTCTGGTGTTCAGGGCGCCGCGGGCCGTTCGGCGGTGATCGTCGGAGTGGGGGCTCCGTCGGGGGATGGCGTCGTTCGGGGCGACACCGATCACCGTGACCGGTCCGTGACGTGGACAACGCGACGGTAACCCGGGCCCCGCCGAGCGGCAACGGCGGCCCGCCGCGCGGTTGCGGACGGTCGTGGATCATCGACGACCGGTCGGGCGGTCGGCGACGCGACGGCGAACGGAGGGTCCCGTTCCCCCGCCCGGACCGGACGCTCAGGCGCCTTCGGCGGCGTGCCGGCCGACCAGCCGCAGCGACCCGCGCAGCCGCCGGTCGCGCACCCGGTCGTGCTCGCGCCGCTCCGCCTCCCCGCGGGCCAGCGTGCTCGCCACGAAGTGCACGGTGCGCCGGTCCACCGGCAGCGCGAGATGGCCCACGTCGTCGAGCTCCAGCTCGGTGACGTCGAGGTCCGGGTGACGCAGCCGGGAGTTCCGCTGCGGGACGATGATCTCGTCCATGCGCGACCAGACCACCAGGAACCGGGTCCGACAGCCGGGGGCCGGTTCGTCCAGCTCGCGCAGGATCGCGGAGCCGGGGCAGAGCTGGCGGCACAGCGGCAGCGGTGCGATCCGGGCCAGGTTGCTGCCCGAGTGCGGGCTGCCGAGCGTCGCCAGGGTGTCGACGACGGCGTCGCCCCCCATCCGCTGCACGTAGTAGCGGGCGATCACCCCGCCGAGGGAGTGCCCGACGATGTGCACCCGGTCCGACCCGGTGGCCTCGCGCAGCCGTTCGACATGGCCGCGCAGCTCGTGCGCCGCGGTGCGGACGTCGTCGGTGAACAGGCTGTAGTTGATGGCGTGCACCACCCCGAAGCCGCGCCGGCGCAGCTCGTGGGCGAACACGGTGAACACCGAGCGGTTGTCCATGATGCCGTGGACCAGCAGGATCGGCGTCCCGGCGGCGGTGGGGTCGGCGACGACCAGGCTGCGCTTGACCGGCGGCAGGCTGTCGGTGCGCCAATGGCCGTGCGGCCGGACGGTCTCCTCGGCCAGCCCGATCGGGTACAGCGCCAGGTGCGCGGCCAGCCAGGCGCCCTCCAGCGCCAGCCCGCGCAGTCCCGCACGCGAGGTGAAGGTCCGCGCGGCGTAACCCGCCGCCTGCCCGAGATCGGACGTCGCGGCCGTCACTGTCGACAGCGCCCCGTCGGCGATCGCGCGCAGGCGAGCGCCTCCGGGTAGCGACGTCGCCATGTCCGAAAGGTAAGGCAGGTCACAGGATTCCGCTGTGTCGCGGGACGATCGGTGGCCCCGATCACTCGGTCGGTCGATCTGAATCGAGCACTGCGCCGACGGGGTGACAGCGGTCACCGGCCCAGGTCAGGACCGGTGCGCGCGGCGTGGCTAGGCTCCCCGACGCAGCATCACCGACGTCCGCGACCGCTGCCGCCCGCCACCTGTGCGGGGCGCGCCCGGAGAACGAGCCGGGGTCGCGCCGGTCGCGGCGAGAGCGAAGTGGAGCGGGAGAGCCGAGTGGACCTCTACGAGTACCAGGCGAAGGACCTCTTCGCCGCGCACGGAGTCCCGGTGCTGCCGGGCCGGACCGTGGACAACGCCGCCGACGCGGCGGCCGCGGCGGCCGAGCTGGGCACCGCCGTCGTGGTCAAGGCACAGGTCAAGACCGGTGGTCGGGGCAAGGCCGGCGGCGTGAAGCTGGCCGAGAACGCCGACGAGGCCAAGGAGAAGGCCGAGGCCATCCTGGGCCTCGACATCAAGGGCCACACCGTGCACCAGGTCCTGGTCACCGAGGCCAGCGACATCGCCGAGGAGTACTACTTCTCCTTCCTGCTGGACCGGTCCAACCGCACCTTCCTGGCCATGTGCTCGGCCGAGGGCGGCATGGAGATCGAGCAGCTGGCCGTCGAGCGCCCGGACGCGCTGGCCCGGATCGCCGTCGACCCGATCGCCGGTGTCGACAAGGCCAAGGCCGACGAGATCGTCGCCGCGGGCAAGATCCCGGCCGCCGTCGCCGACGAGGCCGCGAACGTGATCGTGAAGCTCTGGGAGACCTTCGTCTCCGAGGACGCGACGCTGGTCGAGGTCAACCCGCTGGTCCGTGACCCGCAGGACAAGGTGATCGCCCTCGACGGCAAGGTCACCCTGGACACCAACGCCGACTTCCGGCACCCGCAGCACGCGGACCTGGTCGACGAGCGCACCGAGAACCCGCTCGAGGCGAAGGCCAAGGCCAAGGGCCTCAACTACGTCAAGCTCGACGGCGGCCAGGTCGGCATCATCGGCAACGGCGCGGGGCTCGTCATGAGCACCCTCGACGTCGTCGCCTACGCCGGCGAGGCGCACGGCGGGGTCAAGCCCGCCAACTTCCTCGACATCGGCGGCGGCGCCTCGGCGCAGGTGATGGCCGACGGCCTGGACGTCATCCTGGGTGACGACGAGGTCAAGAGCGTCTTCGTCAACGTCTTCGGCGGCATCACCGCCTGCGACGCGGTCGCCAACGGCATCGTCGAGGCCCTCAAGATCCTGGGCGACGACGCGACCAAGCCGCTGGTCGTCCGCCTGGACGGCAACAACGTCGAGGAGGGTCGTCAGATCCTCGCCGACGCGAACCACCCGCTCGTCACCGTGGTGGGCACGATGGACGACGCGGCAGCCAAGGCCGCCGAGCTCGCGAACGCTGGAGCCTGAGACATGTCGATCTTCCTCAACGAGAACAGCAAGGTCATCGTCCAGGGCATCACGGGCGGCGAGGGCACCAAGCACGCCACCAAGATGCTCGCCGCCGGGACGAACATCGTGGGTGGTGTGAACGCCCGCAAGGCCGGGACCACGCACACCATCGGCGACAAGGACGTCACCGTGTACGGCACGGTGGAGGAGGCGATCAAGGAGACCGGCGCCGACGTGTCGGTCATCTTCGTCCCGCCGAAGTTCGCCAAGGACGCCGTGATCGAGGCCATCGACGCCGAGATCCCGCTGGCCGTCGTCATCACCGAGGGCATCCCGGTGCACGACTCGGCGTACTTCTGGGCGCACGCGGTCGCCACGGGCAACAAGACCCGGATCATTGGCCCGAACTGCCCCGGCATCATCTCGCCCGGCAAGTCCAACGCGGGCATCATCCCGGCGAACATCGCCGGCGCGGGCAGGATCGGCCTGGTGTCGAAGTCCGGCACGCTGACCTACCAGATGATGTACGAGCTGCGTGAGTTCGGCTTCTCCACCGCCATCGGCATCGGCGGCGACCCGGTCATCGGCACCACCCACATCGACGCCCTCGAGGCGTTCGAGGCGGACCCCGAGACCGAGGCCATCGTGATGATCGGTGAGATCGGTGGCGACGCCGAGGAGCGCGCCGCGGACTTCATCAAGGCCAACGTCACCAAGCCGGTCGTCGGCTACGTCGCGGGCTTCACCGCCCCCGAGGGCAAGACGATGGGCCACGCCGGCGCGATCGTGTCCGGCTCGGCCGGTACCGCGCAGGCCAAGAAGGAGGCCCTCGAGGCCGCCGGTGTCAAGGTCGGCAAGACGCCGTCCGAGACCGCCGCGCTGATGAAGGAGATCCTCTCCGCCTGATCGGAGATCGGGTCGCACGTCCGACGCGCGGGCCCCGGGAACTTCTCCCGGGTGCCCGCGCGTCGTGCTGTGTGCACCAGGTGCGCCTCACCCGGCCGTGTCGGGGGCATCGGCTAGCGTGCGGTGCAGCGAGTCCGTCCGTCACACGGGAGTGGTCGTCATGTCGAGCAACGAGCCCGGGTCCGTCCCGGCTCCGGAGCAGGCCGCGCCCGCTCCGACGGTGCGGGTCGCCGTCCTGGCGGGGGCCGTGCTGGCCCTGCTGGCACTGGTCCTGACCTTCTTCGACGTCACCACCGGGCTGTTCCCGGTCGCGATGGTCGTCGCCGGTGGCGTCGCGGGCGCCCTGACCCTGTTGCCCGGCACCGGGCGCACCCTGGTCGCGGGCGTGGTCCTGTCGACGACGGGGGCGCTGACGATGCTGCTGCTCCTGGCCGGCACCGGCACCGGGGCGGTCGGCGGCACGCTCGGCTGGGTCGTGTTCGTGGTCGCGCTGCTCGCCGCCGCCGCACTGCTCTACGCCCAGCTCCTCCTGTCCGGCGTCGTCTCCGCCCCCGCGCCGCGGGCGCAGCGCCCGTCGCACGTCGGGCAACCCGGCTGGGGCCCCGGCCCCGGCCAGGTCCCGCCGGGCCGGCAGCCGCCCTGGATGCCGCAGCAGCCCTACGGCGCGGGCCAGCCGGGTGCCGCGGCCCCGTACGGTGCGGCCTCCGGTGCGACGCCCTACGGCGCGGACCCCTACGCCTCGGGCCAGTACGGCGCGAGCCCCTACGCCGCCCAGCCCGGAGCGGCCCCGTACGCCCCCGGCCAGCCGGGTGCGGGACAGTACGGCGCGGGACAGTACGGCGCGGGACAGCACGTCGCGGGGCAGCCCGGTGCGGGACAGCACGGTGTCGCCCAGCCGGGCGCCGGCCAGTACGGCGCCGGTCAGTACGGAGCGGGCCAGTACGGCGCCGCCCACGGTGCGGCGCAGTCCGGTGCGGCGCAGTCCGGTGCGGTGCAGCCCGGCGCGGATCACGCCGGTGCCGCCGCGTACGGCGCCCCCGGTGCGGTGCCCGCGGCGTCGCAGCCCCCCGCCGGGCAGTACCCGGGGCAGTCCGGGGCCCACGGCGCGCCCGAGGTGCCCGGGGCACAGGACCGGACCGGCGACGACGCGGGCCGTCACGCGGTCGGCGGCGGCACCCCGCAGGCCGACGCGGCACCGCACCCGCCGTCCGGCGCGGGCGGTGCCTTCTCCGGGGTGTCCTACGGCGACCGCGCCGCCGCGGTGACCGGCGCGCCGGGAGGCGAGCAGGCCCCGCCCCCGACCACCCCCTACACGGCGGGCGCGGGCGGTACCGGGGACGACGTGGATGTCACCCGCCCCTCCGCGATCCCCGGCTCCGGCTCCGCCCCGGCGCCCGGCGAGCAGACCGAGCGCCCCGCGGCCCCGGCGTCCGGTGACGACGAGGCCACCCGCACCTTCCGGCCCGGCGGTGACGGCTCCGCCTGAGCGGAGGGAACCGTGGGCCCCGGCACGTCGCGGCGTGCCTTCCCCTCCCGGGCCGCGTTCGCTGCGACGCTGACCGGGTGAGCACCACCCCGCCCCGTCCCGCCCGCGGCCGCCCGGCCTCCAGGGCCCGGTCCACCGGGTCCGCACCGGAGCGGTCCCGCGGTGGGCGTGCGACCGCCGTCGCGGACCGGGAGCGGGGGCGCCGCCGCCCCGCCCGGACCCCGACGCGCGGTACCGGGACCGGCACCGGGCTGGACCGGCTGCGGATCCTGCTCGTGGCCACGATGGGCGCCGTCCTCGCCGGGTACACGATGCTCGTCCCGGTGGCGGCGCTGCTGACCGGCACCGGCGGCGTCGCGGTCACCGCGGACGGGGCACTCGCCACGGCCGTCCCGCTGTGGCTGGCCGCGCACCTCATCCCGGTCGCGGTGGACGGGCGCCCGTTCGGGGTGCTGCCGCTGTTGCCGACGCTGGTGGTCGTCGCGCTGGTCGCCTTCTGCTCGCGCTGGGCGGTGCTCCGCCTGGGCGGGCGGGTCCGGCACGACGCGGGCGCCGTCGTCGCGTCCCAGGCCGGGGCCGCCGCCGCGCTCGCCGTGCTCGCCGGCGCGCTGCTGCCGCGGGACATGGCCGTCACCGCCCCCTGGGCGTCGATGATCGGGGCCGGGCTGGTGGCCGGGGCGGCCGCCGGGATCGGCGTCGTCCACACCTGCGGGGCGCCCGCGGCCTGGAAGCGGGTGCTGGCGGGTTGGCCCGGCGCGGCGCTCGCCGGGGCCCGGGTCGCGGCCGCCGCGCTGCTGCTGGTCGCCGCCCTCGTCCTGACCGTGGCGCTGCTCGCGAGCGCCTCCGACGTCGCCGACACCGCCGAGCGCATCGCCCCCGGCGCCTGGGCGGGCGTCGGGGTGCTGGTGCTGAGCATCGGGTACCTGCCGAACGCCCTGATCGGGGCGCTGTCCTGGGCGCTGGGCGCGGGGGTGTCGGTCGGTATCGCCCGGTCCGGTCCGTTCGGCGTCGAGCCGGGTCCGCTGCCGCCGTTCCCGCCCGCGGTGGTCCTGCCCGTCACCACCGTCCCGACGGCCGCGGTGCTGGTCGTACTGCTGCCCGTCGTCGCGGGGGCGCTCGGCGGGATCGCCTGCCGGCGGGCGCTGGCCGACGACGCGCCGGTCGTGGACCGGGTCGCGGCACCGGCGCTGGCGGCCGTGGTCGTCGCGGTCGGGGCGGCCGTCCCGGCGGCGCTCGCCGGGGGTGCGCTCGCGGGCGGGCCCTACGACCCGGTGTCGTTCCACCCGTGGGCGGTCCTCGGCTGCGCGCTGCTGCTGGTCGGGATCCCGGCCGTGCTGACCTGCGCCGGGACCGAGCTCGCCCGGCACGTCCCGATGGGCGGCACCGGCCGGTCGCGGACCGCGGTCGACCGGGCCCGGGCCGCCCGGGACCGCCGTCGCGGGTCGACGGTGGGGGAGCTGGTCGAACGCCGTCGCACCGCCGGGGCGCCCGCCCGCCGTGCCGACGCCGCACGGGACGACGACGGGGGCCACGACGACCTCCACCCCTACTCCGATGCCGTCAGCGACGAGGAGGAGCCCGGCGGAGCCGGTCGCACGACCACCCGTCGCGTCGACGGTTCCGCCGGCCGTGATCCCGCCGGCGACGACGAGGACCCCGGCCACGACCCCGACGACGGCGACCCCGACGACACGGGGGACCACGGCCCCGACGGTCGCCGCGCAGCCGGGCGCCGCGCCGACCGGGACACCGACGACGGGGACCCGTCCGACCGGCGCACCGACGGCCGGACCGACCGCATCACCCGCCCCCGCGACCGCTCCCGGGACGACTGACCCGACGCCCCGGCAGGCCGGGTGACCCGGGCCACCGCACCGGGCGCCGCCGTCGTCGGAGGGCGCGTCTACCCTGGCCAGGGGCCGTGGAGCGGCCCGGGCCGGCGAGGAAGGGACACGGTGGGCGCGCAGGAGCGGCACGGGGCGCTGCGGGTCGTCGTCCTCGTCTCCGGGAGCGGCACCCTGCTGCAGGCACT
Organism: Pseudonocardia sp. UM4_GMWB1; assembly: GCF_017312155.1. NCBI lineage: Bacteria > Bacillati > Actinomycetota > Actinomycetes > Pseudonocardiales > Pseudonocardiaceae > Pseudonocardia > Pseudonocardia sp. UM4_GMWB1. The sequence continues at coordinate 1,381,658 of NZ_QJPN01000001.1, forward strand.
GCTCGACACCGCGGGCGCCGGATTCGCCGTCGTCGCCGTCGGGGCCGACCGCGCGGGTGCCACCGGGCTCGACCGGGCCCGCGCCGCAGGTGTCCCCACCTTCGTCGAGCGGGTCGCCGACCACCCCGACCGCGACGCCTGGAACACCGCGCTCGCCGCGGCCGTCCTCGCGCACCGGCCGGGCCTCGTCGTCGGGGCGGGGTTCATGAAGCTCGTCTCCCCGGCCTTCCTGGACGCGCTCGGATGCCCGATGCTGAACACGCACCCGGCGCTGCTGCCGGCGTTCCCCGGCGCGCACGCCGTCCGGGACGCGCTGGCCGCCCGGGTGCCCGTCACCGGCGCGACCGTGCACGAGGTCGACGCCGGGCTCGACACCGGACCGGTGCTCGCGCAGGCGGAGGTCCCCGTGCTCCCGGGCGACGACGAGACCTCCCTGCACGAGCGCATCAAGACCGAGGAACGACGGCTGCTGGTCGCGACCGTGCGACGGTTCGCCACCGCCGCCCAACCCCACGAGGTGAACAGTGAGTGAGCGCAGGCCGGTACGCCGGGCCCTGATCAGCGTCTACGACAAGGCCGGTCTCCTCGACCTGGCCACCGGGCTGCACGCCGCCGGGGTGGAGATCGTCTCGACCGGCTCCACCGCACAGCGGATCGCCGACGCCGGCGTCCCGGTCACCCCCGTCGAGGAGGTCACCGGGTTCCCCGAGTGCTTCGACGGCCGGGTCAAGACCCTGCACCCGCGGGTGCACGCCGGGCTGCTCGCCGACACCCGCAAGCCCGAGCACCTCGCGCAGCTCGAGCAGCTGAACATCGCGCCGTTCGACCTGCTGGTGTCCAACCTCTACCCGTTCCGCGAGACCGTCGCGTCCGGCGCGAGCCGCGACGAGGCCGTCGAGCAGATCGACATCGGCGGCCCGGCGATGGTGCGGGCCTCGGCGAAGAACCACGAGAGCGTCGCGGTCGTCGTCGACCCGTCGCGCTACGCCTGGGTGCTCGAGCAGGTCGGCGCGGGCGGGTTCGTCGTGGAGGACCGCCGCAGGCTGGCCGCCGACGCCTACCGGCACACCGCCGCCTACGACGTCTCGGTCGCGACCTGGATGGGCGAGCAGTTCCCCGCCGGCGACGACGACGCCTCCGCCGAGTGGGTGGGCGCCACCTGGACCCGCGAGCGGCCGCTGCGCTACGGCGAGAACCCGCACCAGTCCGCCGCGCTCTACACCGACGGCACCGGTTCCGGCCTCGCCGGCGCCGAGCAGCTGCACGGTAAGGAGATGTCCTACAACAACTACGTCGACGCCGACGCCGCCTGGCGCGCCGCGCACGACCACGGCGACCGCCCCACGGTCGCGGTGATCAAGCACGCCAACCCGTGCGGGATCGCGGTCGGCGCCGACGTCGCCGAGGCCCACCGCAAGGCGCACGCCACCGACCCGGTGTCGGCGTTCGGCGGGGTCATCGCGGTCAACGGCGAGGTCTCGGTCGCGATGGCCGAGCAGGTCGCCGAGATCTTCACCGAGGTCGTCGTGGCCCCCGGCTACGCCGACGGCGCCCTCGAGGTGCTCCAGCGCAAGAAGAACGTCCGTGTCCTCCGCATCCCCGACGGCGCCGCCCGCACCGGCACCGAGCTCCGCCCGATCTCCGGCGGGTTGCTGGTGCAGCAGCGCGACCTCGTCGACGCCGACGGCGACGACCCGGCCGCCTGGAAGCTCGTCACCGGCGACGCCGTCGCCCCCGAGGTGCTCGACGACCTCGCGTTCGCCTGGCGTGCCTGCCGCGCGGTGAAGTCCAACGCGATCCTGCTCGCCCACGACGGCGCGGCGGTCGGCGTCGGCATGGGCCAGGTCAACCGGGTCGACGCGGCGAAGCTCGCCGTGACCCGGGCCGGGGACCGGGCCCGCGGCTCGGTCGCCGCCTCCGACGCGTTCTTCCCCTTCCCCGACGGGCTGGAGGTGCTGCTCGACGCCGGAGTCGCCGCCGTCGTGCAGCCCGGCGGCTCGGTCCGCGACGACGAGGTCGTCGCGGCCTGCGCGAAGGCGGGCGTGCCGATGTACCTGACCGGGACGCGGCACTTCGCCCACTGACCCACCGCCCACCCCGACGGCCCGGGACCGCCTCGCGCGGCCCGGGCCGTCGGCGTTCGGAGCAGTTCGGAGGATGTCCCGCCGAGAATGTCGGGGGTGCGTGCGACGGTCATCACGTCGTCGTCACCACCCCCACCCGGGGGATGCGGAGAGGCGGCACAGGCCCTATGCTTCGAACGTCAGTTCGAGTACGCGTCGCCTTCCCCGCGGCGCGCCGGGTGAGGTCGCGGCCGTTCGGCCGTGGCGCGGTGTGTGGCGGGGAGGTACTGCGGTGCGCGTCGGTGCGGGCGAGGGGCCGGTCGTCGTCGGAGGAGCGGCGGCGGTCGGCCGGGTGGTCGGCGGTGCCGGTGGGGGAGCCGGCGTCGACGTCGGGGACGACACCGGTCCGGAGGGGTCCGAGCCGGTGGTCGGGGCCGGGTCACGTGTCCCCGGGGGCGGGCGGGAGCCGCTGCCCGGGGCACGGGGCCCGGCCGGGGGGCCGGGGTCCCCGGCCGGCTCGGCCGCCGAGCGGCTCGCCCGGGCCCGGCACGTCCTGCGCCGCACGGAGACCCGGGCGGGCCTGGAGCGGTCCCGGCCGGGGCCCGTGGGGCCCTGCCCGGAGCCGGAGCCCCCGGCCCGCAGCGCCGGGACGGTCGAGGCGCGTCCGGTGACCGAGGCCGACCTGCTGCCGGTGCCGGGGCCGCTGGCCGGTCTGCTGCCCGGCGGGGGCCTGCGGCGGGGGTCCACCGTGGCGGTGGGTGTGGGGTCCGGCGCGGGGTCGCTGCTGTTCGCGCTGCTGGCCGCCGCGTCCGCGGAGGGTGCGTGGGCGGGCGTGGTCGGCCGTCCCGGCCTCGGCGCGACGGCCGCGGCCGAGGCGGGCGTGCGGCTGGACCGGCTGGCGCTGGTCCCCGACCCCGGCGCGGACCTGGTCGGAGTGACCGCGGCACTGCTGGACGGGCTGGACCTCGTGGTGGTGGCCGGGCCGGAGCGGGCCGGGCTGCGGGCCGGGGACCGGCAGCGGCTCGCCGCACGGGCCCGGCAGCGGGGCGCGGTGCTGCTCGCGCTCGGCGGGTGGCCGGGTGCCGATCTGCGGCTGCACTGCACCCGTCCGCGCTGGGAGGGGGTCGGCCGCGGGACGGGGCGGCTGCGGTCCCGGCGGGTCGAGGTCCGGGCGGAGGGGCGCGGGATCGGCCCGGCCGGGTGGGGGGTGGAGGTGCTCCTCCCGGGCCCCGGCGGGACGGTCGTCCCCGCCCCGGCGACACCCCCGGTCCCCGCGGTGCCGTCGGTGCCCGCGATCGCCTCGGCGCCGTCGGTGCCCGCGGTCTCCGCGGCCGCGGTGGGCGAGGTCCCGGTCGCGCGACCCGTGGCCCGGGCGGCGGGATGAGCACGCCCGGCACGACGGAGGCGGGCGGCGCGACGGGCACGGGCGGCGGTGGACGGGCGGAGCCCGACCCGCGGGTGCTGGCGGTCTGGTCCCCGGACTGGCCGGTCACCGCGGCCGCCCGCGCCGCGCACGTCCCGGCGGACCGGCCGGCCGCGGTCCTGCACGCCAACCGGGTCCTGGCCTGCTCGGCGACGGCCCGCCGGCACGGGGTCCGCCGGGGGCTGCGGCGCCGGGAGGCGCAGGCCCGGTGCCCGGAGCTCGTGGTGCTCGCCCCCGACCCGGGGCGCGACGCCCGGCTGTTCGAGCCGGTCGCCGCCGCGGTGGAGGCGCTCGCCCCCGGCGTCGAGGTGGTGCGGCCGGGGCTGCTGGTGCTGCCCGCACGCGGTCCGGTCGGCTGGTTCGGCGGGGAGCGCGCCGCGGTGGAGCGGCTGATCGACCAGGTCGCGCTGCACGCGGGGACCGAGTGCCAGATCGGCGTCGCGGACGGGATGTTCGCCGCCGCGCTCGCCGCCCGCCGGGGGCGCGGGGTGCCGCCGGGACGGTCGGCGGAGTTCCTCGCACCGCTGGAGGTGGCCGAGCTGGACCGGGACCCCGACGTCGACCGGGCCGCGCTGGTGGACCTGCTGCGCCGGCTGGGGCTACGGTCGCTGGGGGCGTTCGCGTCGCTGTCGGAGTCCGATGTGGCCTCGCGCTTCGGCACCGACGCGGTGGCCGCGCACCGGCTCGCCCGTGGGCTCGACCCCCGCCCGCCGGCGCGCCGGGTCCCGCCGGAGGAGCTGTCCGCGGCGGTCGAGCTGGACCCGCCGGTGGACCGGGTCGACGCGGCCGCCTTCGCCGCGAGGGCACTCGCGACCCGGCTGCACACCGCGCTCGCCGGGCACGGCCTGGCCTGCACCCGGCTGGGGGTGCACGCACGCACGGAGAGCGGGGAGGAGCTGCTGCGGGTCTGGCGGTGCGCCGAGCCGCTGACGCCGTCCGGGACGGTGGACCGGGTGCGCTGGCAGCTCGACTCGTGGCTCGGGCGAGGCGGCTCCGGGACGCTGGTCGCGCTGCGGCTCACCCCGGAGGACACCGTGGTCGCCGGGGCGCTGCAGCGCGGGCTGTGGGGCGACGTCGGCGAGGGCGACGAGCGGGCCGGGCGGGCCCTGGTCCGGGTGCAGGCGCTGCTCGGGCCGGAGGCGGTGCTCACCGCGGTCCCGACGGGCGGCCGGGACCCGGGCGAGCGGGTGCGGCTGGTGCCGTGGGGCGACGAGCGGGTCGTCGAGGACACGGCGGTCCCCGCCCGGCCGGGACCCGTGGCTCCCGCGCGGGACGGCGCCACCGGTGCCCCCGGGCATGCGGAGCAGGTGACCCCGGAGCCTCCCGGCCGTCGTCCACCCGCCGACCCCCCGGCGACCTGGCCCGGCCGACTCCCGGCACCGTCCCCGGCGACGGTGCCCCCGGACCCGGTCCCGGTCCGGTTGCTCGCCGCGGACGGCGCCGAGGTGTGCCCGGCCGCGCCGGACCTGCTCGACGGCGTCCCGCGCCGGGTCGCGGGCGGCGGCCCCGACCGGGAGGTCACCGGCTGGGCCGGACCCTGGCCGGTGCACGCCCGCTGGTGGGCCCCCGACGGCCCCGGGCCCGCGGTCCGGCTGCAGGTCGTGCTCGCCGACGGCACGGCCCTGCTGCTCGTGCACCGCGGCGGCCGCTGGGAGGTGGCGGGTGTCTACGACTGAGCCACCGGCCGCCGCGGGCGGGTCAGCGCTGCGGGACCCCGGTGAGGTCGACGGCGAACCGGCCGATCGCCGAGGCCATCGCCGTCACGTTCCGGTCCAGCGCGGTCCGGTCGATGTTGGTCAGCCGGTCGCAGGCCGTGTGGTAGCAGGGGTCGTAGGACTGTCCCGCCGTGCCGCCCCACTTCTGCGCCTGCTCCGGGGTCTTCTGCTCCTCGGCGCCGGTGAACAGGCCACCGGCCGGGATGCCGGACTCGATGAACGGGCCGTAGTCCGAGCGCCCGTCGAACGCGGTGCCCTCGGGGCCGTTCACGCCGGCCCCGACCAGCGCCTCGGTCAGGACGCGCTCCGCGGTGTCGGAGCCGGACGGGCCCCCCTCGCCGCCGAGGCCGTCGGAGTTGTCGCCGTCGTAGACGAGGTAACCGGGGTTCGGCGAGCCGACCATGTCGAAGTTGAGGTACAGCGCGATCCGCGCGCGGTCGGCCTCGGACAGGCCCTCGACGTACTTCGTCGAGCCGACCAGGCCGATCTCCTCGGCGCCCCACCACGCGAAGCGCACCTTCTGGCCGACCGGCGGGGAGCCGCCGAGCTTCTGCGCGATCTCGAGCAGGGCGGCGCTGCCGCTGCCGTTGTCGTTGATGCCGGCGCCCTCGGGCACGCTGTCGAGGTGGGCCCCGGCGACCACGACCCGGCCCGGGTCGCCGGTGGTGGTCTCGGCGATCACGTTCCGCGAGGTCTGCTGCCGGATCGTGGTGTCGAGCACCAGCGACGCCTGCTGGCCGTCGCGCAGGGCGGCTCCCGCGGTCTTCGTCACGGCCGCCGTCGGGACGACCCCCGGGGTGTCGCCGAGGGTGGCGGGCAGGGCCGCGTCCTCGGTGTTGACCACGATCACCGCCGCCGCGCCCGCCGCCCCCGCGAGCCGGGACTTCTGGCCGAACTCGCAGGTCCCGCGCTCGACGACGGCGATGGCCCCGGCCGGCATCCCGGTGTAGTCGGCGGCGTCGCAGCCCGGTGTCGGGTCCTGCGGGGTGCGCGGGCGCAGCGACAGCGGAGCGGTCAGCCCGCCGGGCGGGGTGGCGGGGGAGAAGCCGAGCACCTCGGTCGTCACCGGTGCGCCGGCCACGGTCAGCCGTGCGTCGCCCGCGGAGAAGGTGCGCACCTCGAACGACGGGGTCGACACCTCGAACCCGCTCGCACGCAGCGTCCCGACGACGTGGTCGACGGCCGCGTCGTACCCGGGGGTGCCCACCGCGCGGTTGCCGTCGTTCGCGTCGGCGAGCTTCTCGAACTGCTGCAGGTGGGCGTAGGCGCCGTCGCCGCCCACCGCGGCCGCGAGCCGCTGCGGCAGGCCGGGGTCGCCCTGCGCGGCCCCCTGACTCCCGCCGCCGGTGGTGCCGATCGTCGCGGCGCCCGGCGCCGCGGGGACGTCCGCGCAGGCCGCGAGCGCGACGACGGCCACCCCGGCCGCCGCGACCCTGACCAGCCGGTTTCCGAGACGTGGCCGGTGCCGGCCACCCGTCGTGCTCGCCCGTCCCATGGAGCCACCTCTGCCGTCCGGCCCGGTACCGGGCCTCGTCCGCGCCGGGTGTCCGGCGCTCCTCGTGCGTGCGCGGTACCGGTCGGGCGCCGCGGCGTCGGACCAGCATCCGCCATCGGGCGTGGCCGTGCGGTGAACCGACGATCACGACACGGCGTCACGAACACGACGGTACGACCCGGCGCGACCCGGGGCCGCGGTGATCCTCGGTCGATCCACACCGGGGTCTCAGTCGTTCCACAGGTTCGGCTGGTGAACTCGGAGATGTCGGCGGGGAGGTCCACGAACCACCTGCCGGCACCGGATGGGTACGTCCGGGTGGCCCGCGGGCCGGCGCTGGGGAGCGGCCGGTGTGCCGCGCCGGAGCCCGGACCCGCCGTGCGGGGCCGACCGGCGCTGGGGAGCAGCCGGCCGGCCCGCACGGCGACGCCCGTCCGCGGAACCCGGCACTCGATGTTCGAACTTGCGTTCGAGTATTCTGCACGGGTGGGCTGGCAGAACCCGGACGTCCCCTGGGCGGAGCTGGAGAGTGCGCTGTCGGGTCGTTCCGTGCGCGACGGCGCGAGCCTGCGCGACGGCCCGGAGGCCGACGGCGGGGACGCACCGGCCTGGTCCGTCCACCGCGGCCCCTACGAGCCGCCCGAGGACCTGCACCCGGTGGGGCCCGGCGTCGTGCCGTACGCGGAGTTGCACTGCCACTCGCACTTCAGCTTCCTCGACGGCGCGAGCGCCCCGGAGGAGCTGGTCGAGCGCGCTGCCGAGCTGGGCCTGGAGGCCGTCGCGCTCACCGACCACGATGGCATGTACGGGGTCGTGCGGTTCGCCGAGGCGGCCCGCGCGCTCGGAGTGCGCACGGTGTTCGGCGCCGAGCTGAGCACCGGGCTGACCGCCCCGCAGAACGGCGTCGCCGACCCCGAGGGCGAGCACCTGCTGCTGCTGGCCCGCGGCCCCGACGGGTACCGCGCGCTGTGTCGCACCATCTCCACCGCGCAGATGCGGGGCGGGGAGAAGGGGCGGCCGGTCTACGACCCGGACGAGGTCGTCGCCGACACCGCGGGGAAGGTCGTCGTGCTCACCGGCTGCCGCAAGGGCGCGGTGCGCCGCGCCCTGGACCGCTCGGGCCCGGTGGCCGCCGCGGCGGAGCTGGACCGGCTGGTCGCGCGCTTCGGCGCGGAGAACGTGCGGGTCGAGCTGACCGTGTACGGCGAGCCCGGCGACACCGAGCGCAACGACGCACTGGCCGCGCTGGCCGAGCGGGCCGGCGTCGCGACGGTGGCGACGACCGGAGCGCACTACGCCACCCCCGACCGGGCCCCGCTGGCCGCGACCGTCGCCGCGGTCCGGGCCCGGCGCAGCCTCGACGAGATCGACCCCTGGCTGCCCGCGGCGGGCACCGCGTACCTGCGGTCCGGGCGGGAGATGGCCCTGCGGTTCGACGAGCGCCATCCCGGCGCGGTGGAGCGCGCGGCGGAGCTGGGCCGGGAGCTGGCGTTCGAGCTGCACCTGGTGGCGCCGGACCTGCCACCGTTCGATGTCCCGCCAGGGCACACCGAGACGACCTGGCTGCGGGTGCTGACCGAACGCGGCCGGATGGAGCGGTACGGCAGCTGTGACGAGAACCCGTTCGCGGCGCACACCGTGCAGCGCGAGCTGGAGATCATCGAGGCGAAGAACTTCCCCGGCTACTTCCTGATCGTCCACGACATCGTCGACTTCTGCCGCCGGTCGAACATCTTCTGTCAGGGCCGGGGATCGGCTGCGAACTCGGCGGTCTGCTACGCGCTGGGCATCACCAACGTCGACGCCGTCCGGCACGGGCTGCTGTTCGAACGGTTCCTGTCCCCGGACCGCGACGGCTACCCCGACATCGACCTCGACATCGAGTCCGGCCGCCGCGAGGAGGCGATCCAGTACGTCTACCGCCGCTACGGCCGGCTGTTCGCCGCGCAGGTCGCGAACGTCATCACCTACCGGCCGCGGTCGGCGATCCGCGACACCGCCCGCGCGCTCGGGTTCTCACCCGGCCAGCAGGACGCCTGGAGCAGGCGCGTCGAACGCTGGCACGCCCTGGAGGCGAGCGAGCTCCCGCAGGAGATGCCGCCGCTGCTGCTGGACCTCGCGGGGCAGCTGATGGGTGCGCCCCGGCATCTGGGCATCCACTCCGGCGGCATGGTCATCTGCGATCGGCCGGTGTCCGAGGTCGTGCCGGTGGAGTGGGCGCGGATGGCCGACCGGACCGTCGTGCAGTGGGACAAGGAGGACTGCGCCGCGGCCGGGCTGGTGAAGTTCGACCTGCTCGGGTTGGGCATGCTCACCGCGCTGCACCTGATGGTGGACCTGGTCACGACCGTCACCGGTGAGCGGATCGAGCTGCACGCGATCGGCGAGTCCGACCCGGAGGTCTACGCGATGCTGTCGCGCGCGGACTCGGTCGGGGTGTTCCAGGTGGAGTCCCGCGCCCAGATGGCCACCCTGCCGCGGCTGCGCCCGCGCGAGTTCTACGACCTCGTCGTCGAGGTCGCGCTGATCCGGCCCGGCCCGATCCAGGGCGGCTCGGTGCACCCCTACATCCGGCGGCGCAACGAGCTCGAGACCTGGGACCACGACCATCCGCTGCTCAAGCCCGCGTTGCACAAGACGCTGGGTATCCCGCTGTTCCAGGAACAGATGATGCAGATCGCCGTCGACGTCGCGGGGTTCACCGCGGCCGAGGCCGACGAGCTGCGCCGGGCCATGGGCTCCAAGCGGTCCACCGAGCGGATGGAACGGCTGCGTGGGCGGTTCTACGACGGGATGGCCGCGAACGGGATCACCGGCGAGCTCGCCGAACGGATCTTCGCCAAGATGCTGGCCTTCGCGAACTTCGGGTTCCCGGAGAGCCACTCGATCAGCTTCGCCGCGCTCGTCTACTACTCGGCGTGGTTCAAGCTCTACCACCCGGCGGCGTTCTGCGCGGGCCTGCTCAACGCCCAGCCGATGGGCTTCTACTCGTCGCAGTCGCTGGTGGCCGACGCCCGCAGGCACGGTGTGCGGGTGCACCGGCCGGACGTCAACGCAGGGCGCGCCGACGCCGTCCTCGAACCCGACGACGACAGCACCGGCGGCCGGGCGGTCCGGCTCGGCCTGGCGGGTGTCCGCACCGTCGGCGCGGACCTCGCCGCGGTCATCGACGCCGAGCGCGACGCGGGCGGCCCGTTCGCGGACCTGCCCGACCTGGCACGCCGGGTCCGGCTGACCGGCCCGCAGGCCGAGGCGCTGGCGACGGCCGGGGCGTTCGGCTGCTTCGGGGTGGAGCGGCGGGAGGCGCTGTGGGCGGCGGGCGTCGTCGCGGGGGTGCGCCCCGAACACCTGCCGGGCACCGCCGTCGGGTTCGACGCGCCGGCCCTGCCGGGGATGACCGAGGCGGAGCTGACCGTCTCCGACGTCTGGGCCACCGGTGTCTCCCCGGACAGCCACCCGGTGCAGCACCTGCGCGCGGACCTCGACGCGCTCGGCGCGGTCCGGATCGACCGGCTCGACGAGGTGGGCCGCCGCGCCGGCCCGGACACCCCGGCCCGGGTGCTGGTCGGAGGACTGGTCACCCACCGCCAGCGTCCGGCGACCGCGCGCGGGGTGACGTTCGTGAACCTCGAGGACGAGTCCGGGATGCTGAACGTGACCTGCTCGGAGGGGTTGTGGGCGCGCTACCGGTCGGTGGCGCTGGGGAGCGCGGGGCTGCTGGTCCGGGGCCGGCTCGAACGCAGCCCGGAGGGTGTGCTGAACCTGCTGGCCGACCGGCTGCAGCGGATGCCGCTGGCGGTGACGGTGGCGTCCCGGGACTTCCGCTGACCGTCTCGCCCGCGCCCGGCGCCGGGCCCTCGCGACCTCCGGGCCCCGCGGTCCCCGACCACGGGGACCACCGGGACACGCGGACCACCGGGGCCGGGCAGACCACAGGCCCCGCCGGAGGAACCGGCGGGGCCCGTGGGCGGTCGGAACGGGGTCAGGACTTGACGAGCGGCCCGCCCATCGACATCGCGCGTCCGCCCAGCGTCTGGCCGAACGCGTCGAACAGGATGTAGGCGAACACGATGCAGAACGCGAACGTCGTGATCCCGGCGATCGGGAACAGGCCCGCGTTGCCCGCGGTCACCCCGATGTAGGCCAGCACGAAGGTGATGTCGACGAGCACGAAGCCGATCGTGAACATCAGCGGCAGGCGCAGCGTCGCCAGCGTCAGCAGGACGAACACCAGGGTGAACGAGAGCAGATAGGTCGACTGGATCGACCCGACCTGCTCGGTGGACAGGGCCTCTCCGGTGCCGGCGTCGATGATCCAGCCGTTGTTCAGCGCCATGAGCAGCACGCCGAAGCTGGTCCAGAATGCGGAGAAGACCCCGAAGATCGCGGCGGTGACGCTGTCCCCGACGCGCAGCGCGACCATGGCCGACAGCAGCAGGAACAGACCCGCCGAGAAGGTCACGATCGGGATCATGCCGCCGGGCAGTGCGGTGGTGTCCAGGTAGCCCACGAACCACAGACCCAGCGTGATGCCGGACGGCAGGAAGCAGATGAGGCCCATCAGGGCCGGGTTGGCAGCCGGGGCCGCTGCTGCCGGGGCGGGCGGGGCAGCAGCGGCGTGCGCCCCCGCGGTGTCGCTCTCCACGCTCATGGAAAACTCCTCGTCGAGTTCGTGACCGGTCGAGCACCGGCGGTGTGATTCTGCTCTCGCGGAGATCGTTTTTCGCCCCTCCGTACGACCAGACCCCGACCTGTACCCCGGTCGCACGGAACCGGACCGTCGTCGCAGCTCGCGGGGACGGCGCCCCCTACCTGCGCGGCACGTACGCGTCCTTCGGTCAGGTTCGACCGGCCCGGGCGTCACCTGAGAGGATGCCCGGGTGAGCGCACGCGTGATGGACGGCAAGGCGACATTGGCGGAGCTGCTCGACGACCTGCGGGGCCGTGTCGAGAAGCTGACCGCCGCCGGGGTGACCCCCGGGCTGGGCACGGTGCTGGTCGGTGACGACCCCGGATCGCACGCCTACGTGCGCGGCAAGCACCGCGACTGCGCCAAGGTCGGCATGACCTCGCTGCAGCGCGAGCTCCCCGCCGACGCGAGCCAGGCCCAGGTCGAGGACACGATCGACGAGCTGAACGCCGACCCGACCTGCACGGGCTTCATCGTGCAGCTCCCGCTGCCGGACGGTCTCGACGCCGGCGCCGCGCTGGAGCGGGTCGACCCGGGCAAGGACGCCGACGGTCTGCACCCGACCAACCTGGGTCGCCTGGTCCTCGGCGAGCCGGGACCGCTGCCGTGCACCCCGCGCGGCATCGTCGAGCTGTGCCGCCGGTTCGGTGTCGAGCTGAACGGGGCGCGGGTCGTCGTCGTGGGTCGTGGCGTGACGGTCGGCCGCCCGCTGGGGCTGCTGCTGACCCGCCGTTCGGAGAACGCCACCGTCACCCTGTGCCACACCGGCACCCGGGACCTGACGGCGCACCTGCGGGAGGCCGACGTCGTCGTCGCCGCGGCGGGCCGGGCGGGGCTCATCACCGCCGACCAGATCAAGCCGGGCGCCGCGGTGCTCGATGTCGGCGTCACCCGTACCGACCTGGGCCTGGTCGGCGACGTGGCGCCCGAGGTCGCCGAGGTCGCCGGGCTGCTGGCGCCGATGCCGGGCGGCGTGGGGCCGATGACCCGCGGGATGCTGCTGACGAACGTCGTCGAGGCAGCCGAACGCAGCCTGGCGGAGTGAGAATCGATACCGAACGCAGCCTGTCGGCATGACGGGCGGCGGGGGGCGGTGATGGTGGCGACCCGTTCCGGTCACGGCCTGCGGGCCCGGCTGCGGGCGCACTGGCCGCTGCTCGTCGTCCTCGGTGTGTCGCTGGTCGGGCTGCAGCGGGTGATCACCGAGCACTGGCGCGAGGGGTCCGCGGCGCTGGCGGTGGCGATGCTGGTCGCCGCGGGCTTGCGCGTCGCGCTGCCGCCGGACCGGGTCGGGCTGCTCGCGATCCGCGGCCGCTACGCCGACGCGCTGGTGTACGGCGGGTTCGGCGTCGTCGTCCTGCTGCTGGCTCTGACGATCACCCAGGGCTCGCTGACCATCAGCTGAGTGCTCGGCTGCGGGAGCCGCCGGTCGTCTCCGGGCCCGCCGGGCGCCGGGTCGGGGGTCTGCGGGGGCCCGCGGGACGCTTGCTCCCGGGGCGCCCGGGGCCGGTGCTGGTCGCGCGCACGACCCGGCCCGGCCGGGCGGGGAGATCCCCGGTCGGTGCGCTGCGGGACGGCCTGATAATGATCATCGCTAACGAGATTCTACCGGTGGGTACACCCGCTCCGGGACGGGGGTTGCTCCGGACGGGTTGCGTGACGTCGCCCACGGTGGCCCGCTGATCACCCGTTGATCGCAACGAAGATCCATCCGCCACCCGGTCGGCGGCGCTCGGTCCGGCGGGACCCCACGGACGGAGGTGGTCCCTGCCACCGTCCGCGAGCATGATCGCGCCATGACCGACCGCAGCGGCCACATCGTCGACACCCTCGTGACCGCCTTCGACGACCTGATGGCCGCCGACCCCGCGGCGTTCCGGACCAAGTTCCGGAAGATGGCCGCCGACCCGTTCGCGTTCTACCGGGGCAGCGCCTGCCTGTTCTACGACGACGTCGCCCGCCGCGAGGACCCCTGGGTCGACGAGCGGACCGCCCGGGTCTGGATCCAGGGCGACCTGCACGCGGAGAACTTCGGCACCTACATGGACGGCGACGGCGTGCTCGTCTTCGACGTCAACGACTTCGACGAGGCCTACCTCGGCCACTGGACCTGGGACGTCACCCGGTTCGCGGCCAGCCTGTGCCTGCTCGGCTGGCGCAAGGCGCTGTCGGACCGGTCGCTGTCCGAGCTCGTCGAGCGCTACTGCCGCAGCTACCTGGCCCAGGTGCGGCACTTCGCCGACCGCGACGACGACGCGTTCTCGCTGCGCCTGGACACCACCGAGGGACCGGTGCACCAGGTCCTGCAGACCGCGCGCACCCGGACCCGGGTCGGACTGCTCGACGCGGTCACCGAGACCGAGGGCTTCGACCGGATCCTGCGCGCCGGCCCCGGCGTCCGCACCCTCGACGACGACGAGAAGGCCGCGGTCACCGCGGCGTTCGAGGCGTACGTGGCCACGATCCCGGAGTCCCGGCGCCACCGCGGCGTCGCCTACACCGTCAAGGACGTCGCCGGGCGCTCCGGCGTGGGCATCGGCAGCGCCGGGCTGCCGACCTACACGGTGCTGGTCGAGGGGCTGAACCAGGCGCTGGACAACGACATCGTCGTGTCGATGAAGCAGGGCAACGTGGCCGCGCCCTCGCGGGTGGTCACCGACGAGCGGGTGGCGTCGGCGTTCCGCCACCACGGGCACCGGACGGCGGTCTCGCAGCGCGCGCTGCAGGCGCACGCCGACCCGATGCTGGGTTGGACCGAGCTCGACGGCGTCGGGTTCGTCGTCGCCGAGGTCTCGCCCTACGAGGCGGACCTGGACTGGTCGGAGCTCACCGAGCCCGATGAGATCGCGCCGGTCGTCGCGGACCTGGGCCGGGCCACCGCGAAGATCCACTGCGTGGCCGACGCCGACGCCGACCACGCGCTCGTCGACTTCCGGGTCGAGGAGGCGGTCGCGGCGCGCACCGCCGGTGCGGAGGACGCGTTCGTGGAGTGGGTCGTGGAGTTCGCCCACGACTACGCCCGGACCGTGCGCGCCGACCACGCGCTGTTCGTGGAGGCGTTCCGCTCCGGGCGCATCCCCGGCGTCAGCTCGGCCTGACACGCCGACGGCCCGCCCTCCCGGCAGCGGGGGGACGGGCCGTCGCGGTGGGGCTACTTGCCGGCGAAGGCGTCGATCGCCGCGTTGAACGTGGCGCTCGGCCGCATGACCGCGTCGGTCTTCGCGCGGTCGACGTAGTAGTAGCCGCCCAGGTCGACCGGGTCGCCCTGGACCGCGTTCAGCTCACCGACGACCGTGTCCTCGGCGGCGGCGAGCTTCTCGGCGAGCGGGGCGAAGATCGCGGCCAGCTCGGTGTCCTCGGTCTGCGCGGCGAGGGCCTGCGCCCAGTACAGCGCGATGTAGAAGTGGCTGCCGCGGTTGTCGAGCTCCCCGACCTTGCGCGACGGCGACTTCCCGTTCTCCAGCAGCGTGCCGGTGGCCTCGTCGAGGGTCTGGCCGAGCAGCTTGGCCCGCAGCGGCTCCTCGGTCTTCGACGCCAGCATCTCCAGAGAGACGGCCAGCGCGAGGAACTCGCCGAGGGAGTCCCACCGCAGGTGGTTCTCCTTCTGCAGCTGCTGTACGTGCTTCGGCGCGGACCCGCCGGCGCCGGTCTCGAACAGGCCGCCGCCGTTCATCAGCGGGACGATCGACAGCATCTTCGCCGACGTGCCCAGCTCCATGATCGGGAACAGGTCGGTGAGGTAGTCGCGCAGCACGTTGCCGGTCACCGAGATGGTGTCCTCGCCCTTGCGGGCCCGCTCCAGGGTGTAGCGGGTGGCCTCGGCGACCGGGAGGATCTCGATGGTCAGTCCGTCGGTGTCGTGCTCGCCCAGGTACGTCTCGACCTTCGCGATCAGCTGCGCGTCGTGGGCGCGCGCCGAGTCCAGCCAGAAGACGGCGGGGGAGCCGGTGGCCCGGGCCCGCTCGACGGCCAGACCGACCCAGTTGCGGATCGGGGCGTCCTTGGTCTGGCAGCCGCGCCAGATGTCGCCCTCGCCGACCTCGTGCGAGAGCTTCTCCTCGCCCGACGCCGCGTCGACGACGCGCACGGTGCCCGCGGAGGCGATCTCGAAGGTCTTGTCGTGGCTGCCGTACTCCTCGGCCTTCTGCGCCATCAGCCCGACGTTCGGGACGGTGCCCATCGTCGTCGGGTCGAAGGCGCCGTTGGCCTGGCAGTGCTTGACGGTCTCGTCGTAGAGCGGGGCGTAGGACGAGTCCGGGATGACGAACTTGGTGTCTTGCAGCGCGTCGTCGGCGTTCCACATCCGGCCGGAGGTGCGGATCGCGGCCGGCATCGAGGCGTCGATGATGACGTCACTCGGGACGTGCAGGTTGGTGATCCCGCGCGCGGAGTCGACCTGGGCCAGCGCCGGGCCGGTCTCGTAGGCGGCGGTGATGGCCTTCTCGACGGCGTCGCGCTTGTCGGCGGGCAGCTTCTCCAGTGCGGTCAGGATCGAGGCGAGACCGTCGTCGGGGTCGGCGCCCACGGAGGCGAGGTCGTCGGCGAAGGAGGCGAACACGTCGGCGAAGTAGGCGCGGACGGCGTGGCCGAAGATGATCGGGTCGGAGACCTTCATCATCGTGGCCTTGAGGTGCACCGAGAACAGCACGCCCTTGGCCTTGGCGTCGGCGACCTGCTCGGCGAGGAAGGCCTGCAGCGGCTCGCGACGCATGACGGCGCCGTCGAACACCTCGCCGTCCAGCAGCGCGACCTTCTCCTTCAGCACCGTGACGGTGCCGTCGGCGGCGACGTGCTCGATGCGGACCGCGCCGTCACCGGCGGCGGTGAACGAGGTCTCGGAGTGGCGGAAGTCGCCGTCGTCCATGGTGGCGACGTGGCTGGCGGAATCGGAGCTCCAGGCGCCCATCGAGTGCGGGTGCTTGCGGGCGAAGTTCTTCACCGACAGCGGGGCGCGGCGGTCGGAGTTGCCCTCGCGCAGCACCGGGTTGACCGCGGAGCCCTTGACCGAGTCGTAGGCGGCGCGGGCGGCCTTCTCCTGCTCGGTCTGCGGGTTGTCCGGGTAGTCCGGTACGTCGTAACCGGCGCCCTGGAGCTCGGTGATCGCCGCCTTGAGCTGCGGGATCGACGCCGAGATGTTCGGCAGCTTGATGATGTTGGCGTCCGGCGTCTTCGCCAGCTCGCCCAGCTCGGACAGCGAGTCCGGGACGCGCTGGGCGTCGGTGAGCCGGTCCGGGAACTTCGCCAGGATGCGGGCGGCCAGGGAGATGTCGCGGGTCTCCACGTCGACCCCGGCCTGGCCGGCGAAGGCCTCGATGACCGGCAGGAAGGAGTGGGTCGCCAGTGCCGGCGCCTCGTCGGTGTACGTGTAGATGAGCTTCATCGCGTCCTCAGGCCTGCCTCGGCTCGTCGTGTGTGCTGCCGTGTCCAGCGAGCGGGCCGCGACGGCGCCGGCGGACGGGCCCGGGACGACCGGGCGGGTCCCCGGCGCGGCGACCCGCTGACTGGGCCACACGCTATCTGTTCACCGGTCCCGCACGCCCGCAGGAGTAACCGGCCCGACACCCCCGTGATGGTCGAGCCCACGGCCGCGGACCGGCTACCGTGGTCGCGGCAGCGCTCGGCGGGAGGGGAACCACGGTGGCGAAGGTCTTCGGGCTCACCCGGAAGTCGCTCCTGAGGGGCTGGCCGCTGGTCGGGCTCATCGGAGTCGGCCTCACGGTCGTCGCACTCGCCTACGGCGGTGTCACCGGGAACCTGGAGACCACCGGGTGCCGTGTCGTCGTGCAGGGCGAGCAGGTGACGGTGCGCTCGGCGCCCGGCAACTCGGCGGCGCCGGTCCGCACGCTCCCGGTCGGGACCGAGGTCGCGGCGGAGACGATCGTCGACGGCGGCTTCCGCAAGCTCACCGAGCAGAACCAGTGGGTCCCGGTGGACTCCGTCGCCGCGACCTCGGGCAGCCGGTGCTGAACCCGTCGCGCAGCGTGATCAGGGGTGCGGCACAGTAGACGGTGTGAACGCGCTCGCCACGGTCAACGTCAACGGGGTCCGTGCCGCCGCCACCAAGGGGCTGCTGGAGTGGCTGGCCGCGACCGACGCGCGGGCGGTCTGCCTGCAGGAGGTCCGGGCACGGCCCGACGAGCTGCCGGCCGCCTTCCTGGCCGCGCTCGACGAGGGCGGCTGGCACCTGCGCCTGGCCCCGTCGCTGACGGCGAAGGGCCGCAACGGCGTCGCGGTGCTGAGCCGGGACGAGCCCGAGGCGGTACGGATCGGCTTCCCGAGCGGAGCCCGCGGAGCGAGCAACGGCACCGACCCCACCACCGACCTGGACGGCCGCTACGTGGAGGTGGACCTGCCCGGCGGGCTCACCGTGGCCTCGTTGTACCTGCCCAAGGGCATGGCGGGCACCGAGAAGCAGGACCACAAGGACGCGTTCTGCGCGGCCTTCGGTGACCACCTGCGCACCGCGTTCGACCGGTGCGCCGCGACCGGGCGGCAGATGGTCGTCGGCGGGGACTGGAACATCGCCCCCACCGAGCTGGACCTGCGCAACTGGCGCGGGAACCGGCGCAACTCCGGGTTCCTGCCGCACGAGCGGGAGTGGTTCGCGAAGCTGCTCGAACACGGCTGGCGCGACGTGGTCCGCGAGCGGCACCCGGGCGTCGACGGGCCGTACTCGTGGTGGAGCTACCGCGGGCGGGCCTTCGACAACGACACCGGGTGGCGGATCGACCACCTGCTCACCACCCCCGGGCTCGCGGACGCCGCGCACGAGGCCGTCGTGGACCGGGCGCCCGCGCACGACCGGCGCTTCTCCGACCACGCCCCCGTCGTCGTCCGGCTGGGGGCCGTGTGATCGCCGGCCGGATGGTCGGCGGCCGCTACCTGCTGCTCGACGAGCTGGGCCGGCGCGGTTTCGGGCCCACCCACCGTGCCGAGGACCGCATCACCGGCCGCACCGTCGCCGTCACCGAGATCGCGCTGCCCGCGGTGGCCGGGGTGCGGGAGCGCCTGCTGACCGAGGTGCGGGCCGCCGGGCGGCTGCGCCACCCGTCGGTCGTCGGGGTGCTGGACCTGGTCACCGACCGGTCCTCGGCCGGGGACATGCGCGAGTACCTGGTCACCGAGCACCCGGAGGCGCGACCGCTGGGTGCGGTCGTCGAGACGGCGCCGCCCTCTCCCCGGCAGGTCGCGCTCGTGGGCCGGGACGTGCTGGCCGCCCTGCGTGCGGTGCACGCCGACGGCGGCACCCACGGCGGCCTCGACGCCGACGCGGTGCTCGTCACCGCCGACGGCCGCGCCCTGCTCACCGACGTCGGCCTCGCCCGCGCGGTCGGTCCGCGCCCCGGCGGGAACGGTGCGCCCGCCGCCCCCGAGGGCGGCGACACCCCGGCCGCGGACCTGTGGTGCCTGGGCGCCGTCCTGCGCGAGGCGGCGGGCCCGCGCCCGTCGGCGGGCAGCGCGCTCGCGACGGTCCTGGACGGCCTCACCGCCGACGACCCGGCCGAGCGCCCGACCCACGACCGGGCCGCCGAGCTGTTCGAACGCGGCGCCCGGCCCCGGTCCCCGGGCGGGGACCTCGGCCGCAACCGCTGGATCCTGCTGGGCGTGGCCGGGGTGCTGGCCGTGGTCGTCGTCGTGCTGCTCGTCCTCGCCGTCCTCTGAGCACACCCGGGGGCGGAAACCCGGCGGCGCCCGCGACGCGGCGGGGGGCAGGATGGGCCGGGTGAGCCGGAGCGTCGAACACCCCGCCGACCACCCCCGCGTCGCCGCCGTGAAGGAGGCGCTGCGCCGCGCCGGTGCCGACCCCGCGTCGATCGCGGGCCTGGTGCTGCTGCCCGACGCGGTGACCACCGCGGCCGCGGCGGCCGCCGCGCTGGAGGTGGAGGTCGGCCAGATCGCGAACTCACTGGTCTTCGACGCCGACGGCGCCCCGCTGCTCGTGCTCACCTCCGGGGCGCACCGGGTCGACACCGACAGGGTCGCCGCGCTGGTCGGCGCGGCGCGGGTCGGACGGGCGTCGGAGGAGTTCGTGCGCGAGACCACCGGGCAGGTCATCGGCGGGGTCGCACCCGTCGGGCACCCGGCGCCGGTCCGCACCCTGGTCGACGTCGCGCTGCGGGACTTCGACCGGGTCTGGGGTGCCGGCGGGGTGGCCCGCTCGGTGTTCCCGACGACCTTCGACGAGCTCGTCGCGGTCACCGGCGGGACGCCCGCCGAGGTCGCCTGAGCCGTATTCCCGCACCGGCGGTGATCCATCGCCGGGAAACGGACGGTCGCTGTGGTGATCGGTGAAACCTAGTGTGGGTGGCATGGCCGATACTCCCGCCGCACCCGTCCCGGCCGAGGCCGAACCGCCGGTCGGACTCCCGACCCCCGCACCCGCCGAACCGGTGCCCTCGGACTCGGCGTTCCGCCGGGCCCTGCGCCGGGTCCGGGACGGGTCCACCCTCGACGTCACCGAGGCCGCCGTCCTGCTCGCCGCCCGCGGCGAGCACCTCGACGAGCTGCTCGGCCACGCCGGCCGGGTCCGCGACGCCGGACTCGTCGAGGAGGGCCGCCCGGGCGTGGTCACCTACTCCCGCAACGTCTTCATCCCCCTGACCCGGCTCTGCCGCGACCGCTGCCACTACTGCACGTTCGCGACCGTCCCGCACAGGCTCGACGACATGTTCCTGGAGCGCGACGAGGTCGTCGAGATCGCCCGCCAGGGCGCCGCGCAGGGCTGCAAGGAGGCCCTGTTCACCCTCGGCGACCGCCCCGAGGATCGCTGGCCGCAGGCCCGCGAGTGGCTCGAGGCGCGCGGCTACGACTCCACCCTGGACTACGTCCGGGCCTGCGCGATCGCCGTCCTGGAGGAGACCGGACTGCTGCCGCACCTCAACCCGGGCGTCATGAGCTGGGAGGAGCTGACCCGGCTCAAGCCGGTCGCGGCCAGCATGGGGATGATGCTGGAGACGACGTCGCAGCGGCTGTTCGAGAAGGGCGGCCCGCACTTCGGCAGCCCCGACAAGGAGCCCGCGGTCCGGCTGCGCGCCCTCACCGACGCCGGCCGCGTCGGCGTCCCGTTCACCACCGGCATCCTGATCGGCATCGGCGAGAACCGCACCGAGCGGGCCGAGTCGCTGTTCGCGATCCGCTCCGCCGCCCGCGCGCACGGGCACGTGCAGGAGGTGATCGTCCAGAACTTCCGGGCGAAGCCGGACACCGCGATGGCGAACGACCCGGACGCCGACCTGGAGGACCTGGCCGCCACCATCGCGGTCGCCCGGCTCGTGCTGGGTCCGAAGGTGCGGCTGCAGGCGCCGCCGAACCTCGTCGGCGACGAGCAGGCGCTGATGCTGCGCGCCGGGATCGACGACTGGGGCGGTGTCTCCCCGGTGACGGTGGACCACGTGTCCCCGGAGATGCCGTGGCCCGCCGTCGACGAGCTGGCCGCGATCACCGAGGCCGAGGGCTTCACGTTGCAGGAGCGGCTCACCGCCTACCCGAAGTACGTGCGGGCCGGGTCGCCGTGGATCGACGCGCGGCTGCACGGCCACGTCGCCGCGCTGTCCGGGCCGGACGGGCTCGCCCGGCCCGACGCCGTCGTGGAGGGGCGGGCGTGGCAGGAACCCGACGGCGGGTTCGCCTCGACCGGGCGCACCGATCTGAACTCCACGATCGACACGACCGGGCGCACCGAGGACCGGCGCAGCGACTTCGGCGACGTCTACGGCGACTGGGACGAGGTGGCCGCCGAGCTGGAGCACCAGCGCGCCGGGCACGGGGCGGCCCCCGAGCGGCTCGACTCCGACGTCCGGGCCGGGCTGGACCTGGCCGCGTCCGACCCGGCGGCGCTGCTCGACCCGGCGCACGCCGACGCCGCGATGGCCGTGCTGACCGCCGACGGACCCGCGCTGCGCACCCTGCTCGACCTCGCCGACGACGTGCGCAGGCAGGTCACCGGGGACGACGTCACCTACGTGGTCAACCGGAACATCAACTTCTCGAACGTCTGCTACGTCGGCTGCCGGTTCTGCGCCTTCGCCCAGCGCGAGCGCGACGCCGACGCCTTCCGGCTCTCGCTCGACGAGGTCGCCCAGCGCGCCGCGGAGGCCGCCCGCGACGGTGCCACCGAGGTCTGTGTGCAGGGCGGTATCGACCCGCAGCTGCCGGTGTCGTTCTACGCCGACCTGGTCCGCGCGGTCACCGCGGCCGTGCCGGGGATGCACGTGCACGCGTTCTCCCCGATGGAGATCGTCTCCGCGGCGGCCAAGGCCGGGGTGTCGATCCGGGAGTGGCTGACCGAGCTGAAGGCCGCCGGGCTCGGCTCGATCCCGGGCACCGCCGCCGAGATCCTCGACGACGAGGTCCGCTGGGTGCTGACCAAGGGCAAGCTGCCGGCGTCGCAGTGGATCGAGGTCGTGTCGACCGCGCACGAGCTGGGGATCCCCAGCAGCTCGACGATGATGTACGGCCACGTCGACGAGCCCCGGCACTGGCTCGGGCACCTGCGCACACTGGCGTCGATCCAGGACCGCGCCAGAGGGATCGGCGCAGTTGGGTTCACCGAATTCGTTCCCCTGCCGTTCGTGCACCACAACGCCCCGATCTACCTGGCCGGGATCGCCCGGCCGGGACCGACGGAGCGCGACAACCGGGCGGTGCACGCGTTCGCGCGGCTCGCGCTGCACGGGCGGATCGACCACGTCCAGTGCTCCTGGGTCAAGCTCGGCGACGACCTCGCCGCGGACATCCTGGCCGGGGGCGCCGACGACATGGGCGGCACCCTGATGGAGGAGACGATCTCCCGGATGGCCGGCTCGGAGAACGGCTCCGAGCGCTCCGTCGCCGAGCTCACCGCGATCGCGGCGGCCGCCGGTCGCCCGGTCCGGCAGCGGACGACGACCTACCGCGGCGAGCCCCGCGTGCTCACCCCGGCGCCGGGTACCGGGCCGCGGACGCTGCCGTTGACCCCGGCCTGATCCCGGCCGGTCCCGCGTCGCCTCCGGGCCGCGCGGGACCGGCCCGGCCGCCGATCGGCCTACGGTGGCGGTATGGGTGTACTCGGAGAGATGTTCCCGCGGAAGCGGATGCACGAGGACTCGGACGCCGCGCAGGGCGGGCAGCAGTGGCGGCTCGGCCCGATCGACCTCGACAAGGGCGTGGTGACGGTCGAGCCGGCCCCGCGGCCCGAGGACCCCGAGCAGGGGAAGGGCCGGGAGAACGGATGACGTGCTGACCGGGACGACGCCCCGCGGCTGCCGCAGCCCCCTCACCGCGCTGTCGCAGGACGTCCGCCCCGGCCGGTGGACCGACCCCCCGATCCGGCCCACCCCGCCGCCGGCCGTGCCCGGAGGCGCGGCTTCGATCGGCAGAGTGAGGCCAACGGTACGATCTTGAGCAGTCCGGGGTCAAGGGAGGCGAGCGGGTGCGGCCGCAGGAGCTGGGCGCCGTGGGGCGCGGTCTCGGCCTGCTCGCCGACACCTGGACGCTGTTGATCCTGCAGCGCGCGTTCCTCGGCGTCAGCCGGTACGCGGGGTGGCGGGAGACCCTCAACATCTCCGACGCGACGCTGTCGGCGCGGCTGCGCGGTCTCGTCGACGCGGGTCTGCTCGAGCCCCGCAGCTACGCCGACGGTGGCCGCGAGCGCCGCGGCTACGCCCTCACCGAGCGCGGCGGCGACATCTGGAAGCTGCTGATCTGCACCTGGGACTGGGAGAAGACCTGGGTCCCGCGGGAGGTCCCGCTCCCCGAGATCGTGCACCGCGACTGCGGCCGCCCCACCCGGGTGCGGGTGTGCTGCGCGGCCTGCGGCGGCGCGGTCGGGCCGCGGGACACCGAGGTCGAGCGCGAGCCGTGGGCGCCGGGGCTGGACCGGCTGGCCCGCAGGCACCCGCGGCGCACCCGCGGCGCGCTGCCCGTCGACCCGCTCTCGTTCCTGCCCGGTGCGATGGAGATCATCGGCGACCGGTGGGGTGCCGCCGTCCTCGGCGCCGCGCTCACCGGGATCCGGGCGTTCAACTGCTTCGCCCTCGAGCTGGCGATCTCCCCGGAGGTGCTGTCGGACCGGCTGCGCCGCTTCGTCGCGCTCGGGGTGCTCAGCCGCAGCGGCGACGGCGAGTACCGCCTCACCGACAAGGGGCGGGCCAGCTTCCCGATCCACGCCTGCCTGGTCGAGTGGTCGCACCGCTGGTGCGGCGGGGACGGCGCCCCGATCGACCTCACGATCCGCCACCGGGCCTGCGGGCAGCCGCTCTGCGTGCGGCTGGACTGCGAGCAGTGCGGGCGGGCGTTCGCCCGTGACTCGGTGTCCCCGGTGCGCCCGAGATGACGGACGGTAGGGAACGATGGCGGGCATGAACGACGCCCACCGTCCCCGCGTCCTGTCCGGGATCCAGCCCACGGCCGACTCGTTCCACCTCGGCAACTACCTGGGTGCGCTGCGTCAGTGGGTGGCCCTGCAGGACGACCACGAGGCGTTCTACTGCGTCGTGGACCTGCACGCGATCACGGTGGAGCACGACCCGGCCGAGCTGGCCCGGCGTACCCGGGTCGCGGCCGCCCAGCTGCTCGGGCTGGGGCTCGACCCGGACCGCTGCACGCTGTTCGTGCAGTCGCACGTCCCGGAGCACGCGCGGCTGTCCTGGATCCTGGAGTGCATCACCGGCTTCGGCGAGGCCGGCCGGATGACCCAGTTCAAGGACAAGTCCGCCAAGCAGGGCACCGACCGGGCGACCGTCGGGCTGTTCACGTACCCGATCCTGCAGGCCGCGGACATCCTGCTCTACCAGGCCGACCGCGTCCCGGTCGGCGAGGACCAGCGCCAGCACCTGGAGCTGACCCGCAATCTCGCGCAGCGGTTCAACCACCGCTTCGGCGAGACGTTCCGGGTGCCCGAGCCGCACATCCCGCAGGCCACGGCGAAGATCTACGACCTGCAGGACCCGACGGCGAAGATGAGCAAGTCGGCGTCGTCGCCCAGCGGGATCGTGGAGCTCCTCGACCCGCCGCGGACCTCGGCCAAGAAGATCCGCTCCGCGGTGACCGACAACGAGCGCGAGATCCGCTTCGACCCGGAGAACAAGCCGGGCATCGCGAACCTGCTCACCATCAACGCGGCGATGACCGACCGGAAGGTCGCCGAGGTCGAGGCCGAGTACGTCGGCCGCGGCTACGGCGACCTGAAGAAGGACCTGGGCGAGATCGTCGCCGCGTTCGCGGAGCCGTTCGCGGAGAAGGTGAACGGCTACCTGGCCGATCCGGCCGAGCTCGACCGGGTGCTCGCGCGCGGTGCCACCCGTGCGCGTGAGGTCTCCGGCGCGACACTGGCCGCGGTTCACGAGAGGATCGGGTTCCTCCCGCCCGTCTGAGCGACGCTCGCCGGGGCGGGGAGCGAACCACCGAACCGGGGGAATGATGGCCGAGAACCGCGCCGCCACGATCGCGCACCGGCTGGAGACCGACGAGGAGGAGACCGAGACCTTCCTCGACCGCCAGCGGGAGAAGCATCCGTGGCTCGACCACCTGGTCCGGGCGGGGGAGCGCTACACCGAGAACCACGGCGACCACTACGCCGCGGCGATCACCTACTTCTCCATCCTGGCGCTGGTACCGCTGCTGATGGTCGGGTTCGCGGCGGCCGGGTTCGTGCTGCGCGGCAACCCGGAGCTTCTCGACTCCCTGCGCCAGGCGATCGAGTCGGCCGCGCCGGGCCAGATCGGCGAGCTGCTCGGCGGGATCGTGCAGACCGCGATCGACCGGGCCGGGGCGATCGGTCTGATCGGTCTGGTCGGCGCGCTCTACTCGGGCATCGGCTGGATGAGCAACCTGCGTGAGGCGCTGACCGAGCAGTGGGGCCAGCGGGACGATGCCCCACCGATGATCAAGCGACTGGCGTTCGACCTGCTCGCCCTGGTCGGGCTCGGGCTGGCCCTGGTGCTGTCGTTCGCGATCTCCTCGATCGGTGGCGCGGCGGGGAGGTTCCTGCTCGACCTGGTCGGCCTCGGCGAGGCGACGTGGGCACGCGTGCTGCTGAGCATCGCCTCGTTCCTGCTCGTGCTCGCCGGGAACTGGCTGGTGTTCCTGTGGGTGATCGCCCGGCTGCCGCGCGAGCCCGTGTCCCTGCGCAGCGCGGCCAGGGCCGCGCTGATCGGCGCGATCGGGTTCGCGATCCTGCAGCGGGTGATGGTGATCTACCTCGGCTCGGTCACGAACTCCGCGGCCGGTGCGGCTTTCGGCTCGATCCTCGGTCTGCTGGTCTTCATCTTCTTCACCTCGCGGTTCCTGCTGTTCGTGACGGCCTGGGCCGCCAGCGCCGAGGAGAACGACCTGGGCTACCGCGACCTGCCCGCCCCCGCGATCATCCGGCCGCAGTACGTCGTCCGGGACGGGCCGGGCGCGCTCGCGTCGGCGGGCCTGGTCACCGCGGGTCTGATCGGTGGGGCACTCGGCCTGCGGGCCCTGGGGCGCCGGCGGCGCTGACCCGCCGCGGCACGGTCCGCACACCGCGGGTCCACCCACCGGGGCTGCCGCGCTGCGGCGAGGTGCCGACGGCCCGTGGTCACCGGGGTGCCCCCGCCACGCCGTCCCGCCCCGATCTCGAAGGACGTGATCCCGACGAGTTCGCTCACCCGGTAAGCGAGACCGCAGGAGGGTGTGGACCCCGGCGCTCGGGCGCTCGGGTGAGTCGGCGCCGCACCGGCCGGGTCTCCGGTACCGGCCCCGACGAACTCGTTCGCCCGGTGAACGTTCCGCGGACCTGAGCTCCGGGGATGATCCTGACGAGTCCGCTTACCCGGTAAGCGAACTTCGCAGGAGGGTGCACCCGGCCCTCGGGCACCGGGGCGAGCCGGCGCCGACCCGGGCGGGTCCCGGGCGTCCGCGTGGTCCCGTCCGTGCCGCAGGTCAACGGCGCCGGCGCAGCCGCGCGGCCACCAGCGCCCCGACGCCGGCGAGCGCGGCGACCCCGCCGACCAGCACCGCGGCGGGGATCGGCGCAGCACCCGCGGGATCCGGGGCGCCGGTCGACGTCGCCCCGTCGGCGCTCCTCGTCGCCCCGTCCGCGCCCCCGGAGCCCGTCGCGCCGTCCGCGCCGTCTGCCCCGCCCGCGGGGGCCGCGGCGCCCCGGGGCGTGCCCGAGCCGTCGGCGGAGCCCGTGGTGCCCGGCTCGACCAGCGTCCCGATCCCGGTGGCCGGGGCGCCGAAGCCCCAGTCCAGCAGGGCGCGGGCCTGGTCGACCATCAGCACCGGCCGGGGCTCGCCGCGCACGAGGGCCACGACCAGCCGTCGCCCGTCGCGCTCCATCGCCCCGACGAAGGTGTGCCGGGCGGCGTCGGTGAACCCGTTCTTGCCGCCGAGGAAGCCGGGGGCACCGAGGAGCCGGTCGTCGTTGCCGAGCAGGAAGCCGGGCTTGTCGGCGAACCCGGGGAACGGGATGCTCCGGGTGGTCAGCGCGGCCGCGATCCGCGGGCGCTCCAGTACGGCGCGCAGCAGCAGGCCCAGGTCGTAGGCCGAGGCGGACATCCCCGGGCCGTCGAGGCCGGCGGGCGTCGCGGGACGGGTGTCCAGGGCACCGAGGCGGCGGGCCTCGTCGCGCATGGCGGCCAGCGTCGCGGGGGCCCCGCCGAGTTCGCGGGCCAGGGCGTTCGCGGCGTCGTTGCCCGAGGACAGCAGCAGCCCGTGCAGCAGCTGGTCGACCGTGTAGCGCCCGCCGGGGCCGATCCCGGCCCGGCTGCCGTCAACGTTCGCGTCATCGGCGGTGCCCACGACCACCCGGTCCATCGGCAGCCGCTCGTCGACGACCAGCGCGAGCAACAGCTTGATCGTCGACGCCGGACGCTGCCGCGCGTGCGGGGCCCGGGCGGCGAGCACCGCACCCGAGTCGAGGTCGGCGACGACGTACGACGCGACCCCGACCGGCGGGGGCGGCACCGGCCCGGCGTGGGTGTCACCGCAGCCGCCGAGCCGGCCGACCGGTGGCGACGGCACCGGCAGCGGGGGGAGGGGCACCGTCTCCTCCCGCGCGGGCGGGCCGGGCGGGACCTCCTGCCCCGGGCACCCCGCGGTGACCGCGACCGGAGTGGCGGAGGCGACCGGTGCGGTGCCCGCCGCCCCGGCCAGCGCGAGCGCCACGACGACGGGAACGAGCAGCCGGGCGGCGGGTCGGCGCGGGGAACCCGGGCCGGCGGGGGTCGTCACCGTTGCAGCATGACCCACGGCCCGGCGGAACGGGCCGCCCGCTGCGGGCCCGGCACCACGGACCGCGCCCCGCGGCACGGTCAGCGCTCGACGATCTCCTTGACCCGGTCCAGGCTGCGCTCCAGCCCGTCGCGCATCAGGGCCTCGCGGTCCCGGCCCAGGATCCCGCTGCGCTGCAGCAGCCGTACCGGCAGCGCCGCCTCGCCGGTCTTCTCCCGCCAGGCGACGACGGTCGTCGCCCCGTCCCCGGCCGGCTCCAGGACCCAGCCCCAGGCCGTCTTCGACTCGCCGACCACGAAGGTGAACCGGCGGGCCGGCTCGCACTCGGTGACCCGGCAGTGGGTCGACCAGCGGATCCGGCCGCGCCGGTTCCCGCCGGTGAACCTGGCGCCCACGGCGGGCCCCGCCGCGTCGCCGCGCCACCGTCCCCCGGTGGCCTCCGGGCTCCACTCACCGGCCCGGGTGATGTCCGAGACCAGCTCCCACACCCGCTCCGGTGGGGCCTGCACCGTACGTTCCGCGCGATCCATCGATCCTCCTCCGAGACTGCTGTCACCTCCCGGGTACAAGATCGTCCGGGTGTGCGGACGGTACCGTCCGTCAACCGCTCGACGATTCCGCGTCACGGCCGTGTTTCGAGTTCTGCCGAAACCGTTGTCCAGCGGTTACCGTCCCGTCCGGACATGCGCCGCCGAGCGGTGGCGCCGGAGGGGGAGGTCACCTCGTGCGGATCAACCAGCGCATCGGAGGCAGGGGCCGGTACGCGACCGCGATCGCGCTCGTGGCCGCGGCGGCACTCACGCTAGCGGGCTGTGCCCGCGACACCGGCGGGGGCGGCGGCGCCCAGGCCGGGGAGTGTGAGCGCGTCGCGCCGCCGTCGGTCCCGGCAGCGTCGGCCCAGCCGGCGCCGGAGGCTCCGAAGGCGGACGCGAGCCGGCTCAAGGTCGGGCTGGCCTACGACATCGGCGGCCGTGGCGATGCCTCGTTCAACGACGCGGCGGCCGCCGGCCTCGACCGCGCCGTCGCCGAGCTGGGGCTCCAGAAGGCCAACACGCGCGAGGCGACGGCCCAGGCGGGGGAGAGCGAGGACGCGGGCACCAACCGCCTCCGCCAGCTGGCCCAGGGCGGGTTCAACCCGATCGTCGCGGTCGGCTTCAACTACGCCACCGGCGTGAAGACCGTCGCGACCGAGTTCCCGAACATCCAGTTCGCCATCGTCGACGACGACACGGTCGACCTGCCCAACGTCAAGCCGCTGGTCTTCGCCGAGGAGCAGGGCTCGTTCCTGGTCGGCGCCGCGGCCGCGCTGAAGACCTCGACCTGCAAGGTCGGGTTCATCGGCGGCGTCGACAACCCGCTGATCCAGAAGTTCGACGCCGGCTACGAGCAGGGTGCCAAGGCCGTCGCGCCGCAGATCGACGTCGAGTCTGCCTACATCTCCCCGGCCGGCGACTTCACCGGCTTCAACGACGCCACCCGCGCCACCGAGATCGCATCCGGCCAGTACGACGGCGGCGCCGACATCGCCTTCGCCGCGGCGGGCCAGTCGAACCAGGGTGTCTTCGCGGCCGCGCAGACCGCGCAGAAGAAGGCCATCGGCGTCGACTCCGACCAGTACAACTCGCCGCAGCTGACGCAGGTCCGCGACACGATCATGACGTCGATGATCAAGCGGGTCGACGTGGCGGTCTACGAGTACATCAACGCGGTCGCGGGCAACGCCGTCGCGACGCTCCCGGCGCGATTCGACCTCGCCAACAACGGTGTCGGCTACTCCACCTCCGGTGGCCAGGTCGACGACATCGTCCCGCAGCTCGAGGCGTACAAGGCCGCGATCATCGCCGGACAGATCGACGTCACGTCCACGAAGTGACCGACGAGCGCCACGCGGTCGAACTGCGCGGGATCACCAAGCGGTTCCCCGGCGTCGTCGCGAACGACGGCGTGGACCTCACCGTCACCCACGGTGAGGTCCATGCCCTCTGCGGCGAGAACGGGGCCGGCAAGTCGACCCTGATGAAGATCCTCTA
Organism: Pseudonocardia sp. UM4_GMWB1; assembly: GCF_017312155.1. Taxonomy (NCBI): domain Bacteria; kingdom Bacillati; phylum Actinomycetota; class Actinomycetes; order Pseudonocardiales; family Pseudonocardiaceae; genus Pseudonocardia; species Pseudonocardia sp. UM4_GMWB1. The sequence continues at coordinate 1,411,253 of NZ_QJPN01000001.1, forward strand.
CGGGATGCAGACGCCCGACGAGGGCACGATCGTCGTCGACGGGGCGGACACGCACTTCCGCAGCCCCGCCGACGCCATCGCCGCGGGGATCGGGATGGTCCACCAGCACTTCATGCTGGCCGACAACCTGACCGTCGCCGAGAACGTGCTGCTCGGCGCCGAGCGCCTGCACGGCATCGGGAAGGCGGCCCGGGCGCGGATCACCGAGCTGTCCGCGACCGTCGGGCTCGCCGCCCGGCAGGACGCGCTCGTCGAGCACCTCGGCGTCGCCGACCGGCAGCGCATCGAGATCCTGAAGGTGCTCTACCGCGGCGCCCGCACGGTGATCCTCGACGAGCCGACCGCGGTGCTGGTCCCGCAGGAGGTCGACGAGCTGTTCGCGACCGTGCGCCGGATGCAGGGCGACGGCTACACGTTCCTGTTCATCTCGCACAAGCTCGACGAGGTCCGCGCCGTCGCCGACCGGATCACCGTGATCCGCCGCGGCCGCACGGTCGGCACCGCGGACCCGCTGACCGTGACCAACCGCGAGCTGGCGGAGATGATGGTCGGCTCGGAGCTGCCCTCGCCGGAGACCCGCGAGTCGACCGTGACCGACCGCGAGGTGCTGCGCGTCGAGGGCCTCGGGCTGACGAGCCCGGACGGCGGCCGCGACCTGCTCGACGGCGTCGACCTCGTCGTGCACGCCGGTGAGGTGCTGGGCATCGCCGGCGTCGAGGGCAACGGCCAGACCGAGCTCGTCGAGACGGTCATGGGGATGCGCAGGCACGCCCGTGGCCGGGTGCTGCTGAACGGCACCGACATCTCGGCGAACTCCACGATGGCCCGCCGCGAGGCCGGCATCGGCTACGTCCCCGAGGACCGGTCCCGCCACGCCCTGCTCGGCGAGCAGCCGCTGTGGGCGAACCGGATCCTCGGGTTCCAGTCCCGGCCGCCGATCGCCCGGCGCGGGCTGCTGGACACCGCCGCCGCGCGCACCGACACCGAGCGGATCGTGCGCGACTTCGACGTGCGTACCCCCGGAATCGACGTCATGGCGGCCGCGCTGTCCGGTGGCAACCAGCAGAAGCTCGTCGTCGGACGGGAGCTGTCCGGCGACCCGGTGCTGCTCATCGCGGCCCACCCGACCCGCGGTGTCGACGTCGGCGCACAGGCAGGCATCTGGGCCGAGCTGCGCCGCGCCCGCGCGGCCGGGCTCGCGGTGCTGCTGGTCTCGGCCGACCTCGACGAGCTGATCGGCCTGTCCGACACCCTCGCCGTCATCTCCGGCGGGCGGCTGGTCGGCACCGCCGATCCCGCGACCGTGACCCCCGAGGAGCTGGGTACCAAGATGACCGGAGCCGCCACGTGAGCCGGCTGCGGGGCGCCGTCGTCGCGCCCGTCCTCGCGATCGCGGTCGCCGCCCTGCTCTGCGGGGTCGCACTCGTGATCAGCGGGGCGTCGCCGTGGACGGCGGTCACCACCATCCTCGCGCAGGTCGGGTCGGGCACGGTCGTCGTGGACACCGTGAACTCCGCCGCCGTCTACTACCTCGCCGCCCTGGCCGTCGCGATCGGCTTCCAGATGCGGCTGTTCAACATCGGCGTCGAGGGCCAGTTCCGGGTCGCCGCCTGCGTCGCCGCGATCGTCGGCGGGACGGTGGCGCTCCCGCCCGTCCTGCACACCGTGCTGATCATGGTGGTGGCGCTGCTGACCGGCGCCGCCTGGGTCGCGATCCCGGCGCTGCTCAAGGCCTACCGCGGCGTCTCCGAGGTCATCTCGACGATCATGCTGAACGCGATCGCCACCGGGCTGATCGCCTACCTGATCCGCGCCGAGACCTTCGGCGAGCTGCGCGGCAACAACATCACCACCCCGCCGATCCCCGAGTCGGGCTGGTTCCCCGGGATCCCGGTCGGCAACGGCGCGATCTTCGGGATGGTGTTCGTCGCGGCCGCGCTGGGCATCGGCTACTGGTTCCTGCTCGGACGCACCCGGTTCGGCTTCGAGCTGCGCGCCTCCGGCGAGTCGGCGACGGCCGCCGCGACCGGCGGGGTGAACGCGCGCCGCACGATCGTCGTCGCGCTGCTGCTCTCCGGTGCGGTCGCCGGGCTGGTCGGATTGCCCGAGCTGCTCGGGCGCGACCACGCCTACACGCTGTCCTCGCCGCAGGGCTACGGCTTCACCGGCATCGCGATCGCGCTGCTGGGCCGCAACCACCCCGTCGGCATCGCGCTGGGCGCGCTGCTGTGGGCGTTCCTGGACAAGTCCGCGGTGGCGCTCGACGTCGTTGGCATCCCGCGGGAGATCGTACTGATCATGCAGGGCCTGATCGTGCTGTCGGTGGTCGTCGCCTACGAGGTCGTCCGCCGGGTCGAGCGCCGGGCCGAGCAACGGCGGGTCGCCGCGGCGGCCCCCGCACCACAACCGGCGGAGGTGTCGTCGTGACCGCGGTGCTGGATCGTGCGCGGTCCCTGCCCGGCTGGGCCCGGTCGGCGCTGATCGCGGCCGTGCTCGTCGCCGTCCTGTCGGTCACGGTGACGCTGACCGGCCAGATCCAGCTGACCTCCGGTGGCACCGCGTCCGCCGCGGTGCGGCTGGGGCTGCCGATCCTGCTCGCCGGCCTGGGCGGCCTCTGGGCCGAACGCGCCGGAATCATCAACATCGGCCTCGAGGGCATGATGGTGCTCGGCACCTGGGGCGCGGCCTGGGCCGGCTACCAGTGGGGGCCGTGGGCGGCGATGCTCGGCGGGCTGGTGTTCGGCGCGCTCGGCGGGCTGCTGCACGCCGTCGCGACGGTGACGTTCAACGTCAATCACATCGTCTCCGGCGTCGCGATCACCCTGCTCGGGACGGGGCTGACGAAGTACCTGGCGACGCTGGTCTTCACCCCGGTCTCGCAGAACCCGCGCCAGTCCCCGCGGCTGGAGGGCTTCACCGAGTTCTCGATCCCCGGGGTCTCCGAGGGCCTCGCGGCGCTGGAGGCCCAGCAACGGGTGTTCGTCTCCGACCTCGCCGGGTTGCTGTCCGGGCTGGTCACCGGCCTGACGCCGATCCTGGTCATCGGGGTCGCGCTGGTCCCGGTGAGCTACCTCGTGCTGTGGCGGACGGCGTTCGGGCTGCGGCTGCGCAGCGCGGGCGAGTCGCCGGTCGCGGCGGAGTCGCTCGGCGTGAACGTGGTGCTGCACAAGTACGTCGCGGTCACGATCTCCGGCGCGCTCGCCGGGCTCGGCGGTGCGGCCCTGGTGCTCAACCCCGGCCAGCTCGGCTACCTGGAGAACCAGGTCGGCGGCCGCGGGTACATCGGCCTCGCCGCGATGATCTTCGGCAACTGGCGGCCCGCCGGGCTGCTCGTCGGCTCGGCGCTGTTCGGCTACGTCGACGGCCTGCAGCTGCGTGCCGGCGGTGAGGCGGTGCACGCGCTGCTCTACGGCGCGACGCTGGTCGCGGTCGTCGTCGCGGTGCTGTGGGCGATCCGCCGGATGTGGACCGCCGCCGCCGTCGCGCTCGTCGCGGGGCTGCTGGTGTACGCGGTCTACTGGTCGGTCGACACCGTGCCCAGCGAGTTCGCCTCCTACGCCCCGCAGCTCGTCACGCTGATCGTGCTCGCGGCGGCCTCGCAACGACTACGACCACCGGCCCGGCTCGGCGAGCCGTACCGGCGCGGGGAGGGACGCTAGATGGCAGGCGGGGGACCGTCCGGAGCGGGCGCGGACATGATGCGGCCCGACGCGCCCGTCCCGGACTGGGACGCCCTGCGGGCCGCCGCGGTGCAGGCCGCGGCCTGGGCGTACGCGCCGTACTCCCGGCTGCGCGTCGGCGCGGCCGCACTCGTCGACGACGGGCGGGTGGTCACCGGCTGCAACGTCGAGAACGCCTCCTACGGTCTCGGCGTCTGCGCAGAGGTGACCCTCGCCGGGCAGCTGCGCCTCTCCGGCGGCGGACGGCTGCTCGCGGTCGCCTGCCGCTCCGGCGACGGCGACCTGCTCATGCCGTGCGGCCGCTGCCGCCAGGTGCTCCACGAGTTCGGCGGCGCCGCCCTGCTCTGCGACACCCCGCGCGGGGTGCTGCCGTTCACCGAGGTGCTGCCCGACGCGTTCGGCCCGGAGGATCTCCCGTGAGCTTCTCCGCGGTCGAGGTCATCGCGGCCAAGCGCGACTGCCGCACGCTGTCGAGGGCCCAGATCGACTGGGTGGTCGACGCCTACACCCGCGGCGAGGTGGCCGACGAGCAGATGGCCGCGCTGGCCATGGCGATCCTGCTCAACGGCATGGAGCCCGGCGAGATCGCGCACTGGACCCAGGCGATGATCGACTCCGGCGAGGTCCTCGACTTCGGCGACGTCGGACGCCCGCTGGTCGACAAGCACTCCACCGGCGGCGTCGGGGACAAGATCACGCTGCCGCTGGCGCCGCTCGTCGCGGCCTGCGGGGCGGCGGTGCCGCAGCTGTCCGGACGCGGGCTCGGCCACACCGGCGGCACCCTGGACAAGCTGGAGGCCGTCCCCGGCTGGCGCGCCTCGCTGACCACCGACGAGATCACCGCGCAGCTGCGCGAGGTCGGCGCGGTCGTCTGCGCGACGACGCCCACGCTCGCCCCCGCCGACAAGCGGCTCTACGCGCTGCGCGACGTCACCGGCACCGTCGAGTCCGTCCCGCTGATCGCCAGCTCGATCATGAGCAAGAAGCTCGCCGAGGGCACCGGCGGGCTGGTCCTCGACGTGAAGGTGGGGTCCGGCGCGTTCATGAAGACCCTGCCGCGCGCCGGGGAGCTCGCCGACGCGATGACCGCGATCGGGGCCGCCCACGGCCTCCCGACCACCGCGCTGCTCACCGACATGTCCCGCCCGCTGGGCCGCTGCGTCGGCAACGCCCTGGAGGTCGCCGAGTCGGTCGAGGTGCTGCGTGGTGGGGGACCGGCCGACCTGGTGTCGCTCACCGTCGCGCTGGCCACGGAGATGCTCGCCCTCGCCGGTCTGCCCGACGCCGACCCGGCCGCCGTGCTCGCCTCCGGTGCCGCGTACGACGTGTGGGAGCGGATGATCGCCGCGCAGGGCGGGGACCCGTCCGCACCGCTGCCGGTGGCCACGCACGTCGAGACGGTCGTCGCCGAGCGGTCCGGGATCTTCGCCGGGGCCGACGCGCTCGCCGTCGGCACGGCGGCCTGGAAGCTCGGAGCCGGGCGCGCCCGCAAGGAGGACCCGGTACAGGCCGGGGCCGGGGTCCGGCTGCTGGTCGACCCGGGCGACGAGGTCCGTCCCGGCACCCCGCTCGCCGAGCTGCACACCGACGACGACGCCCGGCTCCCCACCGCCCGCCGGCTGCTCGCGGGAGCGGCACTGATGATCACCACGGACCCGCCGCCCGAGCGGGACCTCGTCCTCGACGTCCGCCGGGGCAGCTGACCCGGCCCGGCCGGGGTCGCATGCGATCCCGAACGGCGTCAGGTGGCTGACGGGACGTGACAGATCTTCCTGCGTCCGCGTGCCGCATTCGTGACGAAACGTAACTCTCGGTGTCTCCGTCCGTTACGCACAGTGTGAACCGTTCGCCGGCGACGATGCCGTCCCCCAGCCACGTCCCCGTGTCACCGGACCGCGCGGGGGTGACGGCGGGCCCCGACGTCTGGACCACGGCCGAGGCGAGCGAGGACTTCCGCGAGCTCCGCGCGCGCCTGCTGCGTTTCGTGCTGCCGGCGACCGCGGGCTTCCTGGGCTGGCTGTTCCTGTTCGTGGGGCTCAGCGCCTGGGCGCCCGGGCTGCTCGGCACCCGGGTGCTCGGCGACCTCACGCTGGCGCTGGTGCTGGCCATCGGGCAGTTCGTCACGACGTTCGCGATCACCGCGCTGTACGTCCGGTACGCCGGCCGCCGGCTCGACCCGCTCGCCGACGAGATCCGTGAGCGTCTCGAGCGGGGCCACCGGTGACCGCAGCCGTCGCGGCCGTGTCCCCGGCCCCCGGGGACCCGCTGCTCAACATCCTGGTCTTCTCGTCGTTCATCCTCCTGGCCTTCGTCCTGGTGCTGCGGGTGCGGCGGCGCTCGTCGGCGGCCCGGGACTACTACACCGCGGGCAGCGGCTTCACCGGTCCGGAGAACGGCCTGGCCCTGTCCGGGGACTTCCTGTCGGCCGCGACGTTCCTCGGCATCGTCGGCGCGGTCGCCGTCGCCGGTCCCGACGGGTTCCTCTACGCCGTCGTCGCCTTCGTCGCCTGGCTGGTGGCGCTGTTCTTCGTCGCCGAGATGCTGCGCAACACCGGTCGCTACACGATGGCCGACGTCCTCAGCTACCGGTTGCGGCAGCGCCCGGTGCGCGCGGCCGCCGCGACCTCGGCGGTGGTGATCTCCACGCTGTACCTGCTCGGCCAGCTCGCGGGCGCGGGCGGCCTGCTCGCGCTGCTGCTGAACATCACCGACCGCGCCGGGCAGTCCGCGACGATCGCCGGGGTCGGGGCCGTGGTCATCGGGTACGTGCTGATCGGCGGGATGAGCGGCGCGACCTGGATCCAGATCGTGAAGGCGGTCCTGCTGCTGGCGACCGGGATGATCATGGCCGCGTTCGTGCTCGGCACGACCGGTCTGAGCCTGCCCGCGCTGCTGACCGCGGCGGTCGCGAACCACCCGCGCGGCGAGGCCGTGCTGTCCCCGGGGCTGCTGTACGGCGGTGGCCTGACGGCCAACCTGGACCTGCTGTCACTGGCCGTCGGCGGTGTCCTCGGTGTGGCCGGGCTCCCGCACATCCTCATGCGCTTCTACACCGTCCCCGACGCCCGGCAGGCCCGGAAGTCGGTCGTGTGGGCGATCTGGCTGATCGGCGCGTTCTTCCTGCTGGTACTGGCGCTCGGGTACGGCGCCACGGCGCTGGTCGGGCCGGAGGCGATCCTCGCCGCGCCAGGCGGGGTGAACTCGGCGGCGCCGCTGCTGGCACTGCAGATCGGCGGGCCGGTGATGCTGGCGCTGGTCTCGGCGGTCGCCTTCGCGACGATCCTCGCGGTCGTCGCCGGTCTGATGATCACCGCCGCGGCCGCGTTCGCCCACGACGTGTACGCCCAGCTGCTGCGCCGCGGGCAGGCCACCGCGGCCGAGGAGGTCCGCGTCGCCCGGCTGACCACCGTCGTCATCGGGCTCGTCGGCATCGCCGGGGGCATCCTGGCCAACGGCCAGAACATCGCGTTCCTGGCCGCCCTGACCTTCGCGATGGCCGCCTCGGCGAACCTGCCGACGCTGCTGTACTCGCTGTTCTGGAAGGGGTTCACCACGACCGGTGCCCTGTGGAGCATGTACGGCGGCCTCACCGTCACGCTGACACTCATCGTGTTCTCGCCCGCGGTGTCCGGGGCGCCGACGGCGATGCTGCCCGACCTCGACTTCGCGTGGTTCCCGCTGGCGAACCCGGGCCTGGTGTCGGTCCCGGTGGGCTTCCTGCTCGGCTACCTCGGCTCCGTCCTGGGCCGCGAACGCCCCGACGCCGCCGGGCATGCGCAGATGTCGGTCCGGGCGCTGACCGGGGCCGGACTGCAACGTGCGGTGCCCGAGGGCCTGCCGGCGCCGCTCCCCACCGGCCACGGTGCCCACCCGGCCCCCGCCGGTCACGGCGTAACCCCGGTCCCCACCGGTCACGGAGCCCACCCGGACCCCGCCGGTCACGGAGTCCACCCGGCCCCCGCCGGTCACGGTGCCCACCCGCGCCCCGACGGTCCTGCGGCCCACCCGGGCCCGGCCGGTCCCGCGGTGCACCGGGGCCCGGCCGGGCCCGCGCCGCACCGGAGTCCGGACGGTGGGGCGGCCCGTACCGCTCGGCCGGACGGTGCCGCCGCACCTCTCCGCACGGGACGCCCCCACGGCGGGCCGTGGCGCGACGCCCGGCCCGGTGGCGGCCAGCCGGCGGGTCCGTACCGGCCGCCGGCCGCCCCGGGGCGGGACCCGCAGTTGCGCCCGGGGCGGGAGCGGCCCGGGCCCGGTACGCCGTCCCGCTGAGCCGCGTCCCCGGCCCCCGGCCGACGCCCGCCGGCCGGAGCCGGGCCGTGGCCGGCGGGCGCCGCCGGGACGGGCGGATCCGTGACACGCCCGCCGCTGCGCCGTGACGCCGGGCCGGTGCGCCCACCGGTGGGTGACGGCGCGGTGCCGGGCGGGCGTCGGCACGACGATTCCGATCCGGCACGATGGACGACGATGCGTGAGGACCGACGAGCGGCGGAGCGGGCGCCCCACCCCGCGGTGGTGCGGCACCAGCTGCTGCCCCGACCGGTGATGGGCCCCGACGCCCGGCGGACCCCGCGGACGCCCCCGGAGGGGGCCGCCGAGGTGACCCGTCCGCTCGGGCCCGGCCGGATCCCCGACCCGGGGGAGCCGACCACCCCGCTGGGACCGGTGGCCGGCGCGTCGCCCGGCCGTCCCACACCCCCGGCGCGCCCGGACGGCGCCGCCGCGGGTCCGGGGACGCCCTCGCACGGCACCGCGCCGGCGGGGGAGACGCCCGGGGACGGCGGAGCACCGGCCCCGGGGACGTCCGGGGACGACCCCGCCGGGACCACACCGTCCGGCGGCGCGGAGCACACCGGCTCGCTCGTCCGCTCCTCCGGCATGATCGCGATCGCCAGCCTGGTCAGCAGGCTCACCGGCTTCGTCCGGAACCTCGCGCTGGTCGCGGTGCTGGGCTTCGCGGTCGTCAACGACTCCTACACGATCTCGAACACGCTGCCGAACATCGTCTACGAGCTGCTGCTCGGCGGGGTCCTGACCAGCGTGATGATCCCGGTGCTGGTCCGCGCCCAGGCCGAGGACGCCGACGGCGGCGAACGCTTCACCCGGCGTCTGCTCACCGTCGTCGGGGCCGCGTTGCTGGTCGCGACCCTGATCGCGATGGCCGCCGCCCCGCTGCTGACGAGGCTCTACCTCGGCTCGGGGGACACCGGGCAGGCCAACCCGGCCCTGGCCACGGCGTTCGCCTGGCTGCTGCTGCCGCAGATCTTCTTCTACGGCATCGGCGCGCTGCTCGGCGCGGTCCTGAACTCGAAACAGGTGTTCGGGCCGTTCGCCTGGGCGCCGGTGCTCAACAACCTGGTCCTGCTGGGTGTGCTCGTCGTCTACGTGCTCGTGCCGGGGGAGATCTCGGTCGACCCGGTCCGGATGGGTGACCCGAAGCTGCTGGTGCTGGGTGTCGGGACGACGCTCGGCATCGTCGTCCAGGCACTGGTGCTCATCCCGTTCATGCGCAGCATCGGGTTCCGCTACCGCCCGGTGTGGGGCTGGGACCCGCGGCTGTCGCTGGCCGGCGGGATGGCGCTGTGGATCGTGGCCTACGTGCTTGTCGGGCAGGCCGGCTACATCGTCACCACCCGGGTCGCCGCGTCGGCGTCCGAGGGGTCGGTCGCGACCTACATGAACGCGTGGCTGCTGCTCCAGGTCCCGTACGGGGTGCTCGGGGTGTCGCTGCTGACCGCACTGATGCCGCGGATGAGCCGCGCCGCGGCCAAGGGCGACGTCGACCAGGTCGTCACCGACCTCTCGCTCGGCGCGCGCCTGTCCACCGTCGGGCTCGTCCCGATCGCGGCCGTCATGACGGCGTTCGGCCCGTCCCTGGGCACCGCGCTGTTCTCCGTCGGGGCGGGCAGCGGGACCGGGGCCGAGCGCCTCGGTCAGGCCGTCGCCTGGTCGGCGTTCGGGCTGCTGCCCTACGCGGTCACGATGCTGCAGATGCGCGTGTTCTACGCGATGACCGACTCCCGCACCCCGACGCTGATCCAGGTCGGCATGGTGGGGGTCAAGATCCCGCTGTTGCTGGCGTGCCCGCTGCTGCTCCCGCCGGAGCAGGTCGTGCTCGGCCTCGCCGCGGCGAACGGGGTCTCGTTCGTCGGGGGCGCGGTGCTCGGGCAGTGGCTGCTGCGCCGCCGCCTCGGGCGGGCCCGCTCCGGCGAGGTCCTGGTGTGCCTGGCCAAGGTCGCGTCCGCCTCCGCGGTCGCCGCCGCCGTCGCCTGGGGTCTCACCCGGCTGCTGGGCCCGGTGCTGGCGGACTGGCCGGACGTGGCTCGCGCCTGGACCCTGCTGGTCGGTGGCGCGCTGATCGCGCTGCCGCTGGCCGTCGCCGGGATGCGGGTGCTGAAGGTGTCCGAGCTCGACGCCGTCTTCCGCCGCCTCGCCCGCCGCTGACCCTCCTGCGTCGCCCCCCGCGGGGTGCCCCCAGGGGAACCTTCGTGGCTTAGAGCGCTACGAGAGTTCCCCTGGGGGCACCCCCGCCGGGGCGTGCGGGGCGCGGTTGGGGCGGAGCTGAGGGCAGGATCCACGACGACCTCCGTCCACCGGCAGCGGTGCGGAGACGATGGGACCGTCGCGGCCGGTTGTCACCGGCCGGTGCAAGGGCCCGGAACGCACGAACACCGCGCCCCCGGCGTGCGGGGCGCGGCGTCCGTCAGGAGAACCGGCGGCTCAGTCGTCCGGGTCGTCGCCGACCAGGTCGGCGGCGGAGGCACCGTTCTGGCTCTTCACCGCGACCTTGGCCCGCCCGCGGCGCTGGGCCGGGCGGGGCGGGGGCGGCGGGGCCTGCTGGGCGTACTGCCCACCCCGGCCCATGATCAGCTCCGCGAACGTCGCCATGGCCTCGTCGAGCTGGCTGGCGTTGCGGCGCTCGGACTCGGCGTTGGCCTTGGTGACCAGGTCGCTGACCGAGCCGGTGTCCGGACGGTCGCGCAGCACGGTGTCGAGGCCGGCGAGCCGGTCGTCGACGCCCGTCGAGAGCTTGTCCACGTCGCCGGCGAGCTTCTCGAGGCGGGTGTCGACCTCCCCGGTCAGCTTGTCGAGGCGGCCGTCGACGTCGCCGGTCAGCTTGTCGAGGCGGCCGTCGACGCTCTCGCCGAGCGCGTCGAACCGGCCGTCCACGGCCTCCGACAGCGACGACAGCCGCTCGGTGACCGAGCCGTCGAGCTCGCCGAGGCGGTCCTTCAGGGACCCGCCGAGCTTGCCGACCCGCTCCTTGACCGACCCGTCCAGGTCGGTCAGCTTGCCGTCGAGACCGGACTCGACCGAGTCGAGCCGGGTGCCGACCTCCTCCAGGCGGGCGGAGAGGGCCTCCAGCCGCTCGGTGAGGGCGTCGAACGCCGGGGCCGGGTCGACGGCCGGGCGCTGGGCCAGGTCCTCCAGGCGGCGGTGCAGGCCCACCGAGGTGTCGCCCAGCAGATTGCGCAGGCCCTCGCCGGTCTCCTCGAAGGAGTGCACGGCCGCGTCGAGCTGCTCGCGCACCTGACGCTCGACGCCGTCGACCCGCTCCTTGATCGGGGAGGCGACGGCGTTCGGCATCGCGTCGAGCCGCATCTCGTGCCGGTCGAGGCGGTTGTCGAGGTCGTCGAGGCGCTTGTGCAGGCCGCCCAGGCGGTCGTCCAGGCCGTCCATCCGGCCCGAGACGCCCTCGAGGCGCCCGCCCATGCCGTCGAGCCGCCCGTCGAGCTGGGCGATCGGCTTGGCCAGCTTGTCCGGCAGGGACTCGATGGCCCGGGTGATCGCGCCGAGCACGATCTCGGTGTTGTCCAGCTTGGACACGGTCTCGTCGAGGCGCTCGGCCAGGACGTTCAGCTCGGTCCGGTCGGGGAGTTCGGTGAGCTTCTTGCGCACGGTGCCGATGGCGTCCAGGGCCGCCAGCCGGGCGTGGATCTCGTCGAGGGAGTCGAAGATCTGCTGCTGTTCGCTGTCACGGATCTCGGCCGCTCGCATGAGCATGCCGCGCATCCGGTCGAACGAGAGGTTCGAAGTGTCGCTCATGGCACCTGCTGCGCTTCCTCTGAGCCAAGTGGGGAGTGCCCAGAGGGTAGCGACCGCCGTACGAGGGTCGACGGACGGTGTTGCGCTCGGCCGTCCGGGGCATGTCTCCGCGCCCGGATCGGGTCGATCATGGCAGGTCCGGGCGCCGGTCGTCGCGCGCCACGCCGCTCGGTACCGTGCCCGGGTGGCAGATCCCACCGCTCCCGTCCCGGTCACCCGCGACACCGTCCGCCGCGCCCCCAAGGTGCTCCTGCACGACCACCTCGACGGCGGCCTGCGGGTCGGGACCGTCGTCGACCTGGCCCGCGAGTACGGCTACGACAAGCTCCCCACCACCGACCCCGGCGAGCTCGCGGCCTGGTTCCTCGGTGCCGCCCACTCCGGCTCGCTGGTCCGCTACCTCGAGACCTTCGGGCACACCGTCGCCGTGCTGCAGACCCGGGAGGCGCTGACCCGGGTCGCGGCCGAGGCCGCCGAGGACCTGGCCGCCGACGGTGTCGTCTACGCCGAGGTGCGTTTCGCCCCCGAGCTGCACGTCGAGGGCGGTCTGGACCTCGACGCCGTCATCGCGGCCGTCCTCGACGGGTTCCGGATCGGCACCGCCCGCGCCGCGGCGGCCGGGAACACCGTCCGGGTCGGCACCCTGCTCACCGCGATGCGGCACGCCGCCCGGTCCCGGGAGATCGCCGAGCTGGCCGTGCGCCACCGCGACTCCGGCGTGGTCGGGTTCGACATCGCCGGCGCCGAGAAGGGGTTCCCGCCCACCCGCCACCTCGACGCGTTCGAGTACGTCCGTCAGCAGAACGCCCACGTCACCATCCACGCCGGTGAGGCGTTCGGGCTGCCGTCGATCTGGGAGGCCGTGCAGTGGTGCGGCGCCGACCGGCTCGGACACGGCGTCCGGATCGTCGACGACATCACCGTCACCGACGACGGCCCGCACCTGGGCCGCCTCGCCGCCTGGGTCCGCGACAGCCGCGTCCCGCTGGAGATGTGCCCGACCTCGAACGTGCACACCGGCGCCGCGTCGTCGCTGGCCGAGCATCCCATCGGGCTGCTCACCGACCTGCGGTTCCGGGTCACGGTCAACACCGACAACCGGCTGATGTCCGGCTGCACCATGACCAGCGAGATGTACGACCTGGCCGAGACCTTCGGCTACGGCTGGGACACCCTGCGCTGGTTCACCGTCAATGCGATGAAGTCGGCGTTCATCGGGTTCGACGAGCGCCTGGCGCTCATCGAGGACGTCATCAAGCCCGGGTACGAGGCCCTGTCGCGCTAGTCGTGCCGGCCAAGCCGACGCTCCTCGTCCCGATCGACACGACCGTGGTGGGCCCGGCGGTCCCCGCACCGGTGTCCGGGCCGACGCGAGGGCGCGGAGCCGCGTGTCACTGCTGTCCTACGCTCGTCGCATGAGTGCTCCTGCCTTCTACACCGAACTGCGCGCGTTGCGGCTCGAGAGGGTGCTGGACGCCTCGGTCGAGCTGATCACCGAGGAGGGCTGGGACCGGCTCAGCATCACCAAGGTCGCCCAGCGCTCCGGAGTGCCGCGGCAGAGCCTGCACAAGGAGGTCGGTACCAAGGCCGAACTCGGCCGCGCCGTGGTGGACCGTGAGGTCGAACGGTTCCTGGCGCGGGTGCAGGAGGGAGTGGCGGCCCATCCCGACTCGCTGGAGGACGGGATCGCCGCGGCGGCGCGCCACGCACTCGACCACGGTCGGGAGAACGCGGTCCTCGCCGCGGTCCTGCGTCCCGGCCACGACCACGGTCTCCTGGAGCTGGTCGCCGTGCATCCGGACGTCGTGCTCGGCAACGCCGTGCAGGCCCTCGGCGCCCAGCTCGGTGCGGCCGCCCCCGAGGCCATGGTCGACACCGTGGTCCGGCTCGTCCTCAGCCATCTGCTGCAACCGACCGTGGAGGTCGACCAGGCCGTGGACCGGGTCAGGCACGTGGTGCGCGGATTCGCCTGAGTCCCGGCCCCCCGACGGCAGCCGTCTCAGAGGTCCAGGACCAGTCGCCGGGTCAGCGCGCGTGACACGCACGTCATCATGACCTCACCCCGCTCCCGCTCGGCCCGCGAGAGCACCGCGTCGCGGTGATCGGGGGTGCCCTCGACGACGTCGGCCTCGCAGGTGCCGCAGATGCCCTCCATGCAGGAGCCCATCACGGCCACACCGGCCTGCTCCAGCGCGTCGAAGACCGACATGCCTCGAGCGACGTCCACGGTGACCCCCGAGGCGGCGCATTCGACCTCGAACGTGTCCAGCCCTCCCGTGGTCGGGTCGGCCACCGCGGCCACGAACCGTTCGAGATGCAGGCTGTCCCGGGGCCAGGTACCGCACCTGCCCTCGACCGCGTCGAGGAGTGCGCCCGGGCCGCAGCAGTAGACGAGGGTGTCGGTCCGCGGGGTGCCCAGGACCGAGTCGAGGTCGAGCAGGCCGCGCTCGTCCTGGGGCCACACGGTCACCCGCTCGTCGTCGTCGAGCTCGTCGAGGAAGGCCATCGACGTCCGGGACCGGCCGCCGTACAACAGGTGCCAGTCGGCGCCGTCGGACCGGGCGGACTCGACCATGGCGCGGATGGGGGTGATGCCGATGCCGCCGGCGATGAACTGGTAGCGAGGTGACGGTTCGAGGGCGAAGTGGTTGCGGGGACCTCGGACACGCAGCGTGTGCCCCACATCCAGCGTGTCGTGCACGTACGCCGACCCTCCGCGACTCCGCGGTTCGCGCAGCACCGCCACCCTCCAAGGGGAGCCCGGCGCTGGGTCGCCGCACAAGGAGTACTGCCGTGTCAGCCCGCGGTTCAGGACCACGTCGATGTGGGCACCGGGCGCCCAGGCCGGCAAGGCGGCGCCCGTGGGGTCGGTGAGGGTCAGCTCGACGACCCCTTCGGCCACCTCGCGGCGCGACGCGACCTGCAGGTCCAGGAGGCCGGCGCCGCGCGGGGTGGCCCGCCCGACCCGGGACGACGACGTCGGCGTCGCGGTGGGGGTGGGCTCGGAGACGGGCGAGGCGGACGACTCCGCAGCCGGGGCCGCCCCCCGCTCGGCGGCCAGGGCCGAGCGGTACGGGCCGTCGCCGGGCCGCTCTCCACCCGCAGGCGTCAGCCGCACCATCATCGAGCTGTAGCCGCGCACGAAGTTCGACTGCACCCGGGTCGGTTCGGCGAGGACCTCGATGTCGTCGAAGCGTGCGAGCAGCTCCTCCCAGAGGATGCGCAACTGCAACTCGGCGAGCCGGCTGCCCATGCAGCGGTGCGGACCGATACCGAACGCAAGGTGGTGCCGTGCGTTCCGCCTGTCGATGAGGAACGAGTCCGGGTCCTCGAACGTCCGCTCGTCCCGGTTCGCCGAGGCGTACCACATGACGACCTTGTCGCCCTTGCGGATGAACTGGCCGTTCAGGACGGTGTCGCGCGTGGCGACCCGGCGCATGTAGGCCAGCGGTGTCTGCCACCGCAGGATCTCGTGGACCAGCTTCGGCACGAGCGACGGATCGGCCCGCAGCCGGTCGAACTGCTCGGGGAACTGGTTGAGGGCCAGCACGCCACCGGTCATCGAGTTCCGGGTGGTGTCGTTGCCGCCCACCACGAGCAGTACCAGGTTGCCCAGGAACTCCATCGGACGATGGATCAGGTCCTTGGTGTCCTCGGAGAGCTGCATGAGGGTGATGAGGTCGTAACCCGGCTCGTCACCGTCGGCGAGACGAGCCGCCTTCTCGTGCCACAGCTCGCTGAAGGCGCGTGCCATCTCCGCGGCGCCGCGGTAGATCTCGTCGGTGTTGTTGGAGCCGCCGGTCGCCGACGCGCTCGTCGCCACCAGATCCGTCCACTGCACCAGCTTGCGGCGCTGGTCGTACGGGAAGTCGAGCAGGGTGGCCAGCATCCGCGAGGTCAGCTCCACGCTGACCCGGTCGACCCAGTCGAACGGCTCTCCCACCGGCAACCCGTCGAGGACCTCCCGCACACGCGAACGGATCAGGCCCTCCATCTCCTCGAGGTTCTTCGGAGCCACGACACCCTGCACGGCTGCGCGCTGCTGGTCGTGGCGCGGCGGGTCCATCGCGATGAACATCTCGATGTCGAGACCGTCCGGCGGCGAACCGAGGACGATCTGCGGTTCCGCGGAGAAGGTCTCGAAGTCCTTGTCGACCCGCACGATGTCGTCGTACCGGGTGACCGACCAGAACGGCCCGAACGCGCTGTCGGCCCGGAAGTGCACGGGCGCCTCGTCGCGCAGCCGACGGAAGTAGGGCAGCCACTGCTGCTGACGCCACAGGAACGGGTTGCTGACGTCGATCTCGGTCAGGTCGAGGTCGGACACCTCCGCGATGTCGGACTCGCTGAAGCGTGGTTGCCCGTCACCGACCACCAGCCTCCTGGCCCGCTGCATCAGATGCAGCGCCTGGATCTGGCGGCGCATCGGGATCGCCGCCTGGGCTCGGGTGCGGACCTGATCGGGAACGCGCATGCCGTCGACCACCTTGTCGAGATGACTGCTGACGACATAAGCGAATCACAAGTCCCCGACGCTGACAATATCCGGTCGAATGTCAGAGCTGGGACATCCCGGAACGCCCCGGCGCTCCGGTTCTTCCGGCCCTGGGCAGGCCCCTTGCGGGGCCGATCGGGCTAGTGCTCCCGCAGCCGGGCCTCGAGCCCGGCGACGAGCTCGCCCCAGGACTGCGCCTCCTGGGTGAACGGCGGGCTGGGCGCCATCCGCGTCGGGTCCGGCCGCACGACGAACGACACGAGCCAGCCGAGGCTGTTGGACTCGGCGAGGACCTCGGCGGGCTCGGGGTCCCCGGCCCACTCGCCGACGTCGGTCAGCAGCTCCGAGGCCAGGTCGAGCTGGACCGGGTCCAGGTCGAGCACGCCCTCGGCGAGGTCGGGGCCGATCCCGGTCAGCACGTAGGTGTTCATGTCCTCGACGCCGCCGTCGAGCTCGCCGACGGCGGCCGCGTCGAGCACCTCGGCGAAGGTGACGGCCGCGGTCAGGTCGGTCCCGGCGACGGCGGGGTGCTCCCGGTCGGCCAGCGCCCGGAACAGCGCACGCTCGGAGCCGAACACGTCGATCCGGCCGTCGGAGCCGAGGAAGACCGGCTTGTCGTCGAGGTAGCAGCGCAGGCTGACCACGGAGCGGTCGCCGACCTCGATGCGGATCGGGTCGATGCCGACCTCGGCCCAGAAGCCGTTCGGCTTTTCCGCGGCGGTGTCGGCGTCCTCGGTGCCCGCGGCGAGCGCGGCGGCCTCGAGGGCCTCGTCGTCGTCGAGGGGCTGTTCGGCGAGACGGTCGCGCAGCTCCTGTTCCTCGGCGCGCGCCTTGTCCAGCGCCCCGGCGTCGAGGTCCGGTGTGGCGACGAGGTCGTCGACGGTGTCGACGATCCCGTCCCAGTGCGTCGCGATCGCCTCGGACAGCGCGGTCCAGCGCTTGGCGCCGTCACGTCCGGCGAAGGCCTGCTCGCCCTCGCGCAGCAGCGCGAACGTGGGCTCGCCGTCGAGCGCGGCGATCACGGCGGAGAGGTCGCAGACGTCGGCCAGCGACCGGACGATCGAGACGGTCTCGTGCAGCTCCTGCACGGTCAGCGCGTCCGGGTCGGCGGCGGCCAGCTCCGGCAGACCGACCAGGTCGTACCGGTGGACGGCGTCGGGGGTCAGCTCGGCGACCGCGAGCCCGGGGACCGCGGACCACGCGGGGTGGTCGGCCAGGTCGTGCTCGGGTGCGGTCCGCACGAACGCGGCGAGACCGGCCACCTCGTCGAAGACGAACACGTGCTCGTCGTCGCCGAGGAAGGCTTCCCACTCCTCGCCGTCCTCGCGCCAGGGGGGAGCCCACAGGGTGACCACGTCGCCCCGGGTGAGAGCGAGCCGGATCGGGACGATGTCGCTTGCCACGGGGCGAGCCTATCGTCGCGTCCTGCCGCCGGCCGGTCCCACCACCTCGGGTGTCGCCGGCCCGGCGGATCACGGTCGTGCGGGGTCAGGCCTGGGAGTGCAGTCGGACCACTCCGATGGACACGTCCTCGAGTCCACCCCGGTCGAAGTCGCGTCGCAGCTGGTCGGCCTTGACGGTCGCCGTCATCCCGTCGAACGGGCCGTGCGCGTCCACCTCCCCGGTCTGTGGGTCCACCGCCAGAACAACGTATCCGTCGCACTGCGTGAGCTTTTCCGCAGCAGCGATCAACGTCTGCTCCTCGGAAGTCGTGTTCTCCGGCATCGGATCACCTCCTTGTCGTCTAGTACAGCGTCGGCGGTACCCTCGATGTGACACCGTTTCGGCCATACCACCCGTTCGGGTCAGGTGAATCGCGAGATCGGCGACCGCGCGTGCTGATCGTGGCACTCCACGCGGTCGATCACGCGATCCGGGGAACCGGCCGTGTCCGACCGGCAACCGTTGGTGATCACGGTTCCGCTCCGGGATCGGCTGTCACGCAAGGTCTGCGAGGGTGTCCGCGGCCTCACCCGGGAGGGCGAGGAGATGCATCCGGCCGGTCCCGGCGTCACTCGTCGGTGAGCGCGTGCTTCTCACGCTTCGTGAACCGTGACACGCATCCGTGTCAACGTCCGGGGATGACGTCCCGGTGTCCGTCCGGTCACGGGACGGCATCGTCGCAGGACACGGAGCGCGTCCGGCCGTCGGGTCCCACGGCCCGGCGGGGCGACGGCACCGGATCGGTGGGCCGGGCGCCTCCTCACGGGGGATCTCCGCGCGGCCCGGCCGCCGTAGGGTGTGCGGCCGTGGACACGATCGTCGTCGACCACCCGCTCGCGCGGGCCCGGCTCAGCACCATGCGGGACGCCCGCACCGACAACGCGACCTTCCGGGCGGCGTTGCGCGAGCTCACCCTGATGCTGGTCTACGAGGCCACCCGCTCGGCGCCGCTGGCCGAGGAGCGGATCCACACCCCGGTCTCGCGGACGGTCGGTCACCGGCTCGCCGTCCCGCCGGTGCTCGTCCCCGTGCTGCGGGCCGGGCTGGGGATGGCCGAGGCCGCGCTGAACCTGATCCCGGACTCGCAGATGGGCTTCGTCGGCATGGCCCGCGACGAGACGACCCACCGGCCGGTGCCCTACATGGAGTCGCTGCCCGACAGCCTCGTCGGGCGGCCGGTGTTCGTGCTCGACCCGATGCTGGCCACCGGCGGCTCGATGGTGCACACCGTGGAGCTGCTGACCCGCCGCGGCGCCGACGACGTGACGGTCCTCTGCGCGCTGTCCGCGCCGGAGGGCGTGGAGCGGCTGCGCGCGTCCGGGCTGCCGGTCCGGATGGTGACCGCCAGCATCGACGAGCGGCTCAACGACTCCGCGTTCATCGTCCCCGGCCTCGGCGACGCCGGGGACCGCCAGTTCGGCGCGGTCTGAGTCCGCCGTGAGGCCCTCCCGCCGCATCCTCACCGGGGTCGTGGCGACGGTGGCCGCGGTCGCGCTGTCGGCGCTGCCCGCGGCGGACCGGCCGGAGGACGCCGAGGTGCCCGCCGCCGTCGACGATCCCGGGGTGGTGCGGGTGATGCCGCTGGGCGCGTCGTCGACGGTCGGGGTGGGGAGCCCGGCGACGGCCGGTTACCGCCTCCCGCTGTGGCAGCGCCTGGCCGCCGACGGCGTCCGCATCGACTACGTCGGCTCCCGCAGCTCCGGGCCTGACGCGCTGCCCGACACCGACCACGAGGGCCGCTCCGGCTGGACGGCGGCCCGGATGGTGCCGATGACGGGCGGCTGGGTGCTGGCCGCGCAGCCGGACGTCGTGCTGCTGCACGCCGGGACCAACGACCTGTTGCAGGACGCGAGCGCGCGGGCGACGGCGGCGAGCCTGGACCGGCTGCTGGACCGCGTGTTCGCGGCCGCACCGCACACCCACGTGATCATGGCCGGGGTGTGGGCGCCGCTGCCGAAGCAACGGGCCGAGCGGGCGCGGCTGGCCGAGTACCTGCCCCGGGTCGCCGCCGCGCACCGGGCGGCCGGGCACTCGGTGGAGTTCGTCGACACCGCCACCCTGTTCCCCGCCGGGCGGACCGCGGACGGCCTGCACGCCGGACCGGGCGCCTACCGCACGATCGCGTCGGTGTGGGCCGACCGGATCGAGGCGCACCTCGGGGTGCGGCCCGCCACCGGGCGCCGGTAGCTCAGCCCTCCGGCATGACGGTCGCGGCGACGACCGCGCCCAGCTCGCGGCACGCGGCCCGGGCGGCGGCGTCCGGGGGACCCGCGACCTCGACCGGCGCGGCCGCCGCGGTCCAGCCCATCGCCCCGGCGACCGTCGTCACCGAGCGGGTCGCGCCGGAGGTGTCCGAGCCGCCGTGCACCCACAGCCCGTAGGGCAGGCCGCGGGTGTCGTCGGCGCAGACGTAGAAGACCTGGTCGAGGAAGTGCTTGAGCGCGCCGGACATGTAGCCGATGTTCGCCGGCGTCCCGAGGACGACGGCGTCCGCGGCGAGCAGGTCGCTCGCCGTCGCGGCCAGGGCGGCGCGGGCGACGACCTCCACCCCGGTGATGTCCGGGTCGGCCGCGCCCGCGCGGACCTCGGCGAGCAGCTCCGCGGTGGCGGGGGACGGCGTGTGGTGGACCAGGAGCAGGCGCGCGCTCATCCGGCGAGCATCCCGTCGACCTCCGCGCGCAGCGCGGCCAGGCGCTCCGCGGCGACGGCCCGCGACGCCGGCACCGCGGCCACGTCGCCGGTGGGGTCCTCCACGACCTCCAGGTAGGCCTTGAGCTTCGGCTCGGTCCCCGACGGGCGGATCACCACGCGGGTCCCGGGGCGCCGCAGCCGCAGGACGTCGGGGGCCGGGCGGTCGGCCTCCCAGCCGGCCGGGGGCGCGGCGCGCAGCCGGGCGACGGCGGCGTCGCGCTCGACGGGGGCCATCCGGATCGAGACACCCCGGGTGGCGTGCACGCCGAACTCTGCGGCCAGCTCGTCGAGCCGCCGCGGCACCGACGACCCGGCCGCGGCGAGCCCGCGTACCAGGTCCGCGGCGACGACGGCGGCGGAGACGCCGTCCTTGTCCCGGACGCCGTCGGGGTCGACGCAGAGTCCGATCGCCTCCTCGTAGCCGAAGACGAGCCCGTCGCCGGCCCGCACGATCCACTTGAACCCGGTGAGGGTCTCGGCGGAGCGGGCCCCGCGGGCGGCCGCGACCCGGGCGAGCATCGACGACGACACGACGGTCGTCGCGACGAGCGGGTCCGCCGCGGTCCCGGTCCGCAGGACGTGGTCGCCGAGCAGCACGCCGGTCTCGTCGCCGGACAGCATCCGCCAGCCGTCGGGGAAGGCGACGCCGAGCGCGCACCGGTCGGCGTCCGGGTCCAGCGCGACGGCGAGGTCCGCGCCGCTCCGGGCGGCCAGCGCGAGCAGCGCGTCGGTCGCGCCGGGCTCCTCCGGGTTCGGGAAGGCGACCGTCGGGAAGTCGGGGTCGGGCACGGCCTGGCTCGCGACGACGGCGACGTCGTGCACCCCGGCCCGGGCGAGCGCGGCGACCGCGGTCGCGCCGCCGACGCCGTGCATCGGGGTGAGCGCGATCCGCGGCGCGGGCGCCCCGGTGTTCCCCGACAGCGTCGCGACCCGGTCCAGGTAGGCGCCGGTGACCTCCGCCGGGTCCGGCAGCGGCCCGAGCGGCACCGACACCGCGGGCGGGGCGGCGGTGATCGCGTCCTCGATGGCGGCGTCGTGGGGGCCCACGAGCTGCGCGCCGTCGGCGAGGTAGACCTTGTAGCCGTTGTCGGCGGGCGGGTTGTGCGAGGCGGTGACGGCGATCCCGGCGACCGCGCCGAGGTGGCGCACGGCGAAGGCCACCAGCGGGGTGGGGACGGGGCCGTCGAGCAGGGTCACGGTGAACCCGGCGCCGGTCAGCACTCGGGCGCTGGCCTCGGCGAATGCCGCCGACCCGTGCCGGGCGTCCCGGCCGACGACGACCCGGCCGGTGCCCGTGGTCCGGGCCAGGTGGGCGGCCAGCCCGGCGGTCGCCCTGGTCACGACGGCGACGTTCATCCCCGACGGCCCGGCCCGCACCGGCCCGCGCAGCCCGGCGGTGCCGAAGCGCAGCGGCCCGGACAGCCGGTCGGCCAGCTCGTCGCCGGCCGCCGTGGCACCGTCGCCGCCGGCCATCGCGGTGGCCAGCACGCGCTGCAGCTCGGCCCGGGTGCCCGGGTCGGGGTCGTCGGCGATCCAGCGCAGCGCCGCGTCGCGCAGCGGCCCCGGCAGCACCATCAGATGCGGCCGACGAGGTCGCGCAGCAGCGAGCCCATCCGGGTCGCCGCCGCGGCGCCGGCGTCGAGGACCTCCTGGTGGTTCAGCGGCTGCCCGGACAGACCCGCGGCCAGGTTGGTGACCAGCGAGATGCCGGCGACCTCCAGTCCGGCGGCGCGGGCGGCGATCGTCTCGGCGACGGTGGACATCCCGACCAGGTCCGCGCCCAGCGTGCGCAGCATCCGGATCTCGGCCGGGGTCTCGAAGTGCGGACCGGGCAGCCCGGCGTAGACGCCGTCGACCAGCGACGGGTCCAGCTCGCGGGCGGCGGCGCGCAGCCGGGGGGAGTAGGCGTCGGTGAGGTCGACGAAATGCGCGCCGTGCAGCGGCGAGCGCGCCAGCAGGTTGAGGTGGTCGGAGATCAGCACCGGCTGCCCGACCGACAGGCCCTCGGTGATGCCGCCCGCCGCGTTGGTCAGCACGACCGTGCGGACACCGGCCGCCGCGGCGGTGCGGACGCCGTGCACGACCGGGTCCATCCCGTGGCCCTCGTAGAGGTGGGTGCGCCCGAGCAGGACCAGCACCCGGGTGTCGCCGATGCGCAGCGAGCGGGCGGTGCCGCCGTGGCCGACCGCGGACGGCGCGACGAACCCGGGCAACTCGGCCATCGGGACCTCGGTGTCCGGGGTGCCGAGGACGTCGGCGGCCGGACGCCAGCCGGAGCCCAGGACCACCGCCACGTCGTGGGTGTCGGTGCCGGTGCGGCGGGCGAGCTCGGCGGCGGCGGCGTGGGCGCGAGCGGTGGGGTCGGCGGTGTCGGCCATGCGCGCCAGCCTAGGGGCCGCCGGCGCCGTGGCCGGCTCAGCCCGGGGTGGCGCGGAAGCCCGAGCCGATGGCGTCGAACAGGCCCGCGACGGCGTCCTCGGCGCGGCCGGCGGGGGAGGTCAGCTGCAGTACCCAGACCCCGTCGAGCTGGTCGCGGCCGGGAATGATGCGCATCAGCGTGCTGCGCTGCGCGCTGCCGCTGCCGGTGGTGAGCGCGACCTGGCTGGAGCCGTCGGGCAGCTGCTCGACCGGCCCGGCCTCGACCGGGTCGACGCCCAGCGCCTCGGGGGTGAGGGCGTCGGTGACGGCCCGGACCGAGGTCGCCGCCCGGACCGAGAGCTCCTGACGGCCGTCCGGGCTGACGAAGCGGACGACGACCGAGCCGTCGGGGGCGGGCGAGCGGAACTGCGTCCAGCCGTCGGGCACCGGCACGGTGAAGCCGAGCGGGTCCGGGTAGGTGGTGCGCAGCGACCGGTCGGTGGCGACGGTGACCGTCGACAGCGGTTCCTGCCCGGCCAGCGCGCGGACCCCGGCGAACCCGGCGAGCGCGCCGAGCAGCACGATCAGGGCGCCGCTGAGCACCAGCGGGACGGCGCCGAGCACGGTGGTCGGGCCGGCCGCCGCGGTACGGGCGGGCGCCGCCCCCCGCGACGACGGGCGGGCCTGCCGCGGGCGCGGCGGCTCGGCGGGCGGCGGTGCCGGGGCGGGCACGGGGTCGGCGGCCGGGACGCGGCCGTAGGTGCCGGTGCCGGTGGGGCCGACCGGGCCGCGCGGGGGCGGTGCGGCAACCCGCGGCGGTGCCGGTGCCGGTGCCGGTGCCGAGGCCGCGCCGGTCGGTGCGGGCACCCGCGCCATCACGGTCGGCACGTCCGGGGAGCCGGGGAAGATCGGGTCGTCCGGGTCGGCGAGCAGCGGGCGCAGCCGGGCTCGGACCTCGTCGAGCGGCATCCGGCCCGACGGCTCCTTGACCATCAGCCCGGCGATGACCTCGGCGAGTGGGCCGGTGACCGTCGGCGCGGGGACGGGACCGTCGACGACCTCGGTGATGGTGCGGACCGGGTCACCGTCGACGTCGTAGGGCGGGCGGCCCTCGACGGCGGCCCAGAGCGTCGCGCCGAGGCCCCACAGGTCCGCGGCCGGCGTGACCGGCTGGCCCGCGGCGACCTCGGGCGCGATGTAGGCGGGGGAGCCGAGCACGAGGCCCGCGGAGGTCATCGGCGCGTCGGACTCGTTGCGGGCGATGCCGAAGTCGGTGAGCTTGATCCGGCCGTCGTCGGAGATCAGGACGTTGCCGGGCTTCACGTCGCGGTGGGTGATCCCGGCCCGGTGGGCGGCCCGCAGCGCCGCCGCGGTGCCGTGCCCGACGACGCCGGCCTGCGCGGCGTCGAGCCTGCCCAGCTCGGTGATCGCCGCGGCCAGGTTCTTCGACGGCACCAGCTCCATGACCACCAGCGGCTCGTCGCCGCCGGAGTCGAGCACGTCGAAGACGGTCACGACGTTGGGGTGCGACAACCCGGCCAGTGCCCGGGCCTCCCGCATGATGCGTTCCCGCAGCTCCAGCTTCTCCCCGGCCGGGATGCCGTCGGGGATCTTCAGCTCCTTGAGCGCGACGCGGCGGTGCAGTACCTCGTCGAAACCCGACCAGACGGTGCCCATCGCGCCGCTCCCGAGCGGACCGTCGACGCGGTACCGCCCGGCGAACTGTCGGCGCTGGACCTCGCCCTCGGGAACGGACACGCCGCCGATTGTTCCATCGTGCCCGCGCGGCCCGTCCCCGCACACCGTTCCCGGCCGAGGTCGTCACCGGCGGTGCGCAGTGATGACGGTGCGTCACGAAGCTGGTCGTTCCGGGACGCCGGACGGCCGCCGAGGCGGGCCGGGCGTGCGGACGGTCACGGTCCGGTGGCGTTCCGGCCGCGGGCCGGTGTCGTCGTCCCGGGAGTTCCCCGCGGGGGGCGTCCGAACCGCCGGTGAACGGCGAGGATGGCCGTTCGCCGACGGGAGGAGCGGTCGCACGCGGCCGTTCACCTGGAGCAGTGAACCCGCTGGCAGCAGCTCGCCGACCCCTTGCCGCCCCGAGACGGGAACGGACGATTTCGACTGGAACACCGCCGGACGGGTGAGCACCATCATGGGTGGTGGGAGACGACCGAACGCCGTCCGCGTCGACCGCGGGCATGCGGGCCGTTCCCACCGAGGGCCAGTACGAGGAGGACAAGGTGACTGCGCTGCAGACCCGCACCGAGCTCCCGGAGATCACCGATCCCGCGGTCGACGATCTCGGCTCCGGCACGGGTCCGGCCTGGCTGGAGTCGTGGATGCGGGCGCACAAGGGCGAGATCGTCGGCTGGCGCCGCGCGATCCACGCCCAGCCCGAGCTGGCCCGTCGCGAGCACCTCACGACCGCGCGGGTCTCGGAGACCCTGCTGCGGGCCGGTCTGGAGCCGCGCACGCTGCGCGGCGGCACCGGTGTCGTCTGCGAGGTGGGGCACGGCGAGCCGCTGGTCGCCCTGCGCGCGGACATGGACGCGCTGCCCCTGCAGGAGCAGACCGGTCTCCCGTTCGCCTCCGAGGTGCCCGGCGTCATGCACGCCTGCGGGCACGACGCGCACACCGCGATGCTGCTCGGCGCGGCACTGGCGCTGCAGTCCGCGCCGTCGCTGCCCGGCCGGGTCCGGCTGGTGTTCCAGCCGGCCGAGGAGGTGCAGCCGGGCGGTGCGCTCGACGCCGTCGAGCAGGGCGTGATGGAGGGCGTGCAGCGGATCTTCGCACTGCACTGCGACCCGCGCCTGGAGGTCGGACGGCTCGGCACCCGGGTCGGGCCGATCACCTCGGCCTGCGACCTCATCGAGGTCCGGCTGACCTCCCCGGGCGGGCACACCTCGCGCCCGCACCTGACCGCCGACCTCGTGCAGGCGCTCGGGCTGCTGGCCACCCAGGTGCCGCTGCTGCTGACCCGCCACGTCGACCCGCGCTCGGGCACCGTCCTGACCTGGGGTGCGGTGCACGCCGGGGACGCGGCGAACGCGATCCCGCAGTCCGGCCTGCTGCGCGGCACCCTCCGCACCGCCGACCACGCCACCTGGACCGAGCTCGAGGAGAAGCTGCGGGCGCTCGTCGCGTCCGTGCTGGCCCCGACCGGTGTCGGCTACGTGCTCGACCACGTCCGTGGTGTCCCGCCGGTCGTCAACGACGCGGTGTCCACCGGGATGCTGCGCGACGCCGCGGTGACCGTCGGTGGCGAGGCCGCCGACGCCTCCACCGAGCAGTCCTCGGGCGGCGAGGACTTCGCCTGGTACCTGGAGCACTCCGCGGGCGCCATGGCGCGGCTCGGGGTGTGGCCGGGCACCGGCAAGCAGCGGGACATCCACCAGCCGACCTTCGACCTCGACGAGCGGGCCCTGCCGTTCGGGTCGCGGGTGCTGGTGCAGGCCGCGCTGTCCGCGCTGGCGCAGGCGGCCTCCTGAACCACCGTCTCCCGCGGTGAACGACGACGGCCCGGCCCCCGCGAGGGGGGCCGGGCCGTCGTCGTCAGCCGGTGCGGCCGGTCAGGACTGGTTGCCGGGGGAGGACTTGCGGCTGGGCCTGCTGCGCAGCTCGTTGACGTAGTCGTCCGGGGCGCCCGCGGTCTCCGCGGCGTCGGCGATGACGCCCAGGTAGCGGGCCGACGGGTCCCCGCCCTCGTAGGCGTTCAGCACGTAGATGAACGCGAGGACGCTGCCGTCGAGGGTGGCGACGCGCAGCCGCAGCTTCTTGTGCATGCCCAGCTCGCCGCCCTCCCAGCGGTCGAGCTGGCGTTCGTCGTGCTCGGGGACGTCGTAGAGCACGACGAACACCTGCGAGCCCGGCTCCTCCACCACGGTGGAGAGCGCGCCCTCCCAGGTGTAGTCCTCGCCGCCGAACGTCAGCCGCCAGCCCTGGAGCCACCCGGTCCCGGCCATCGGCGAGTGCGGGGCGCGCTCCTTCATCTGCTCGGGGTCCATGTTCGACCCGTACGCGGCATACAGCGGCACGCGTGCAGGGTAATGGGGAGCCCGGCGGGGCCTCGACCCGCCCGGTCGTAATGATGGGACACGCGTACTGTGAGCCCCGTCGACGCCGGCGGGCGGGACCGCCTGCCGGTCCACCACCACCGACTTCTCCAGGGGGATCTCCCGTGACCCGCATCGTCATCATGGGCGGCGGACCGGCCGGGTACGAGGCCGCACTCGTCGCGGCACAGCACGGCAGCGAGGTGACCGTCGTCGAGCGGGACGGGATGGGCGGCGCCTGCGTCGTCTACGACTGCGTCCCCTCGAAGACCTTCATCTCCTCCGCGGCCGTCCGGGTCGACCTGCACCGTGCCGAGGACCTCGGCGTGCTGGTGGACCGCGGCAACTCCGCGGTCGACCTGCCCGCGGTCAACGAGCGGGTCAAGTCCCTCGCTCTCGCCCAGTCCGCCGACGTGCGGGCCCGGCTGGAGGACGAGGGCGTCCGGATCATCGCCGGCACCGCGCAGTTCGCCGGGCCCGCCGCGGCCCGCGCCGCGCACGAGGTGACCGCCACCCACACCGACGGGACGGTCGAGGAGCTCGTCGCCGACGTCGTCCTCATCGCGACCGGGGCCACCCCGCGGGTGCTGGACTCCGCCCGGCCCGACGGCGACCGGATCCTCGACTGGCGCCAGCTCTACGACCTCGACGAGCTGCCGGAGCACCTGATCGTGATCGGGTCGGGCGTGACGGGCGCGGAGTTCTGCTCCGCCTACGTCGAGCTCGGCTGCCGGGTCAGCCTGGTCTCCAGCCGTGACCGGGTCCTCCCGCACGAGGACGCCGACGCCGCGGCCGTGCTCGAGGAGGTCTTCGCCGAGCGCGGCGTCGAGATCCTCGCCCACGCCCGCGCGGACTCGGTCGAGAACACCGGCGACGGCGTCCGCGTCACGCTGTCCGACGGCCGGGTCGTCGAGGGCTCGCACGCCCTGATGACCGTCGGGTCGATCCCGAACACCGCCGACCTCGGCCTGGAGAAGATCGGCATCGAGACCGACCGCGGCGGGTTCGTCCCCGTCGACAAGGTCTCGCGCACCTCCGAGCCGGGCGTCTACGCGGCCGGCGACTGCACCGGGGTGCTCATGCTCGCCTCGGTCGCGGCCATGCAGGGCCGGATCGCGATGTGGCACGCGCTGGGCGAGGGCGTGTCCCCGATCCGGCTGCGGACCGTCGCGGCGAACGTGTTCACCCGCCCCGAGATCGCGACCGTCGGGATCAGCCAGAACGCGATCGACTCCGGTGAGGTCCCGGCCCGCACCGTGATGCTGCCGCTGTCGACGAACCCGCGCGCCAAGATGCGCGGGCTGCGCCGCGGCTTCGTGAAGCTGTTCTGCCGCCCGGCGTCCGGCGTGGTCATCGGTGGTGTCGTGGTCGCCCCGGTCGCGAGCGAGCTGATCCTGCCGATCGCGATGGCGGTCCAGAACGGGCTCGGCGTGGACGACCTGGCCCACACGTTCTCGGTGTACCCGTCGCTGTCCGGGTCGATCACCGAGGCGGGCCGTCAGCTCATGCAGCACTCCGACCTGGACTGAACAGCTCCGCGCACCGGTCGCGCAGCTCGCCGTCGCCCGCGGGGGCGAGGGTGGACCACTCCGGTCCGCCGTGCGCGCCGGTCCCGCGGGTCAGCCGGTAGCGCCCTCGCGGCGTGTCGACGACGGCGACGTGCCCCGGCAGCCGCGACGGGCTGCCCCAGCGGTCGTGCCGGACGGCGCAGATCTGCGCACGGTGCGCGGGCGCGGCGAGCAGCCGTGCGAGCAGGGCCCGCTGCTCGTCGTCCCCGTCCGTGCCGGGGTCGGTGTGTGCGTCCGCGTCGAGGAGGCGGGCCAGCTCGGTGGTGGGCAGGGCCACGGCGGGCCCGGGCCCCGGCGCACGCCGGGGCAGGGCCGACACCGCGGCGTGTGCCGGTGAGCCCGCCGCGGTGACGGTGACGGCTCCGCCGGTGTGGACGGCGAGGACACCGTCGCCGTCGCGCTCGGCGGCGACCGCGCGCAGCGGCCCGTCGTCGAAACGGCCGCGCACCTCCAGATGGTGGTCGGGACGGGCGAGCAGGGCCAGCAGCCGTACCAGCGCGGGGTCGGGTCCGGCCGGACCGGCGAGGCCGCGGGCGCGCAGCCCGCCGACGCCGGCCGCCACGACCCGGCGTCGTTCCTCGCGGGTGCGCCCGGGGGAGGGCAGCCGCAGCGCCACCGGGGTGGCGCCGAGCCCCAGGTGCTCCCAGACGACGTCGAACTCGGCGCCGGTGAGCACGAACGGCGCCGAGGGGGTCCAGGGCGCGGGCTCAGCCACGGCCCCTCCAGCGGGCGTCGGGGCGCAGGACGCCGGGGTCGGGTCGGGCACCGGGCTGCTCCGGGGGGTCGTCGGGGGCGGCGTGCTCGTCGGTGACGAGGCGCCAGGCCGGGGTGCGGGGGTCGGCGGGCGCGCCGACGGTCGCCGCGACCGGGTGTGGGGCGGCCGGGACCGCGCCCACCGGCACCCCGGCGGGGGTGACGGCCGGGTCGCCCGGTGGCGGCATCGGCGGCGGGGCGTGGCGGGCGTGTGTGACGGCGCCGTGGGGCGCCGGGCCGTCGGGCTGGGGAACGGCGAGGTCACCGGTGGTGACGCCGTGGTGGACCGGGCTCCGGGGACCGTCGGGGTCTCCGGGGGCGGCACCGCCGCCGGTTCCGTCCGGGAACGGTCGGTCGCTCGTGGTCGCGCCGGGAGCGGGGCCTGCGTGTGGCGTGGGGCCGCCGTCGGGCCCGGTGTTCCCGGTGGCGCCGTCCGGGGCGGGGCCACCGGGCGCCGGCGGCGCCCCACCGTCGGCGGCCGGGGTGCCGCTGGGGGCGCGGGTGCCGCTGGTCGTCGCATCGCCGGAGGGCGGGCGGTGCTCGGCCCCGCTCGGCGGTCCGTCACCCCGCGGGTCCTGGGCGACACCGCAGGACGGTGCCCCGTGGCCGACCGCGTCGCCGGGGCGCGGGTGTCCGGGCGGCGTGCCGCCCCCGGCGGGCCTGCGTCCGTCCCGGGCCTGCCGCTCCCGGCGGATCGTGGCGCCGATCACGATCCCGGCCCCGCCGAGCGCCCCGCCCGCGAGCACCGCGGCGGTCACCGCGGTGCTGCCGCCGCCGGGGTCCGTGCCGTCGACGCCGTCCGGGACGCCGGCGCCCGCGGGGGACGCCGGACCGGCCCGGAGGTCGCCGGTGCCGGTGTCCGTGCCGGGTGCGCCGGGCGTGCCGCCGGTGCGGGGGGCATCGGTCGCGGGAGCCGGCCCGGAGGAGGGCCCGCCGACGTCGATCGGCCGTGCCCCGGGCACCCCGGCCCGTCCGTTCCCGGTCAGCACCGCCGCGGTGATCCCGCCGAAGCCGATCCCCGCGAACACCGTCGTCCCCGTCCCGGCGCCGCCCGCCGGGTCCGGGGCCGGGTCCGCGTCGCCGCCGGGGCCGGGCTGGGGCCCGCCGGGCGACAGGGCCGGGACAGCGGGGGAGGCGGGGGCGGTGCCGTCGCGGGTGACGACCGGGGACGCACCCCACCCGGTCCACGGGGCGCCGGTGAGGCGGGTGTCGTCGTCGTAGCGGACCATCAGCTCCGCGGCCCGGCCGGCCGAGTTGCCCGCGGCGAGGTCGGCGGCCGCCCAGTCGTCGAGCAGGGCCGGGCCGGTGGGTGCGGCCTCCGGCGGCGTCGGCGCCGCGGCGGCCGGCATCCGGGCCCGGAGGTCCGCGGCGAGCCCGGCCTGGGCGGCGAGTGCGTCGGCGGTGCGGCCCGCGTCGACGGCGGCGGAGACGACCCAGCCGTCCAGCGACCCGAACGCCACGGTGACGCCGTCCGCGGTGCCGCCGGACCACCCTCCGGGCAGGTCACGGACCTGCCCGGACAGCTCGCGGTGGACGTCGGTGAGCGCGGCGGCGGCGTCGCGCCACGCCCGCTCCGCCCCGGCCGACGCCGAGGGGCCCGGACCGGCCGCCACCATCGCGACGATCTCGGCGTGGGTCAGCCCCGCCCAGCGCGGCGCGGTCACCGTACACCCCGGTTCACCGCGTCCGTCGTCGACTCCTCGGTGCGGGTGTAGGCACGCCCGATGGCACCGGCGGCGTCGCGGGCCCGCAGCAGCTCCGCGTGCAGGGTGCGCAGCCGGCCGATCGCGGCGTCGGGGCCGTCCGCGGCGTGGACGGCGTAGCGGGCGGCGGCCTCGGCGCTGGCCGGATCCCCCAGCCACGGCTCGACCCGGCGGGCGTCGGCGTCGAGGGTGCGGAGCGCGTCGGCCAGCCGGGACGCGGCCCGGTCGAGCGTTTCCGCCGCCCCGGCCGGGGCGGCCGGGTCGACACGCAGGTCCGGGTGGATGTCGGGCACGTCGGCCTCCGGTGCGGACGGGCGGATCACGGACGGGCGCACGCTAGGCCCGCACCGGCCGTCGCCGCGGCGGTTCGCCGCGGAACGGTCGCGATCGCGAAGCCCGCACACGACGACGCCCCCGTCCACACCGGTGGTCATCGGCGCGGACGGGGGTGTGTGTCGCGGTCAGGCCGCCGTCACCTCGGTCGGCTCCGGGACCTCGACCGGGGCGCACCCGCGCAGCGGGCACGGCGGTGGGGCCCAGGGCCGGGGCGTCCCGCCGAGGGCGGGAACGGTCCCCGCGAACGGCCACCGGCCTGCGAAACGCTGCAGGTACCAGTAGACGAACAGGTGGTCCGGTTCCTCCGGGTCGGCGACGAACAGCGCACGCTCGCCCAGGTCGGTGACCCAGGCTGCGTAGTCGTTCGCCACCTGCCCCGGTGGGCGCGAGGCCCGCCGGGTCAGGAGCCAGTCCTCCGCCCGGGTGCGCCAGGTCGCCAGCGCGGTCGGGTGCAGGGTGGCCCCCGGGAGCTCCCGGAGGTTGGCGGTGAAGGTGCCGATCAGGACCCCGTCCGCTCCGTACGCGGAGGAGGTCAGGGTGAGCAGGGAGTGCGGGCCCGGGATCGGGCCGTCGGTGTGGACGTGCGTCGTGACATGGAACGTCGTCGGCGCGATGTCGAACTCTGGGGGCATGACGGATCCTGTGACGTCTCGGTCGAACTGGGACGGCTCACGGCGCGGCTGGGCCTGCGTGGCGAGCGGATCCGCGGCGCGGTACTCCGCGTGGCGGTAGTTCCGGGCCCCGTGGATCGGGCACACGGGTCGGCTGTGGAGTTGTGACGTTGCGTGCCGCGGGCGCCGGACGGCGTGCGCGACACGCCGGGAACGCTAGAACGGCGCGACGTGCCGGTCAACGGGCGGTGACCCGGTCGGCACAGCGCGTTCCGCGGAACGCGGTTGTCGACGCGCGGGCGACGGGGCCGCGCGGACCGCCTCAGCCCTCGCCCACCAACCGCCCCAGCACGACGACGTCGACCCGCTCGCCGTCGACGGTCCACGCCTCCCGCAGCCGCCCCTCCGGCACGAACCCCAGCGCCGCGGCGACGGCGGCCGACGCCCGGTTCGGCTCGGCGTGCATCCAGGTGACGCGGTGCAACCCGAGCCCGCCGAAGGCGAAGCGCACGACCGCCCCGGCCGCGGTGCGGGCCAGGCCGCGTCCGCGGGCGCCGGGCAGCGTCCAGCAGCGCAGCTCGGCGGTGCCATGGGCGATGTCCAGGTGCTCCAGGGTGATCTCGCCGAGCATCTCCCCGGTCGTCGGCTCGGCGACGGCCCAGGCACAGCGGGTGCCGCGGGCCCAGCCGTCGATCCGGTCCGCGACGTGCGCGGTCACCTGCTCGTCGAAGTCCGGGGCGGCCGGGTCCGGACGGTTGCGCCAGCGCCGGATCTCCGGGTCCCGGCAGGACGCGGCGACGGCCGGGCGGTCGTCCACCCGGCCGTCGTGCCGTGGTCCGCGCAGGTACCACGTCCCGGCGTTGATCTCGACCGGATCGAGTACCGGGTCGGGAGCGGGGGCGGGCACCTGGTCCAGGGGACTCAGTCCTTGATCTCGCAGATGACCGTGCCCTGGGTGACCGAGGCGCCCTGCTCCGCGTCCAGGCCGGTCACGGTGCCGGCCTTGGTCGCGGTGACCGGGTTCTCCATCTTCATCGCCTCGAGGACGACGATCAGGTCACCCACCTCGACGGTGTCGCCCTCGGAGACCGCGACCTTGATGATCGTGCCCTGCATCGGCGCGGTGACGGCGTCGCCGGAGGCCTTCGCCCCGCCGCCGCCCTTGCCGCCGCGCTTGCGTGGGGCCGCCTTGGCCGCGCCGCTGCCGTTGCCGCCGCCGAGGGCGAGGTCACCGGGCAGCGAGACCTCCAGGCGTCGCCCGCCGACCTCGACGACGACGGTCTGCCGCTCGCCGGACTCGTCCTCGGCACCCGCGCCGCCCTCGAACGGCGGGACGGTGTTGTCCCACTCGGTCTCGATCCAGCGGGTGTGCACGGTGAAGTCCTCGAGGGTCTCGGCGGCGTAGGCCGGGTCCTCGACGACGAGACGGTGGAACTCGAGCACGGTCGCCATGCCCTCGACCTTGAACTCGCCCAGTGCGCGACGGGCCCGCTGCAGCGCCTGCTGCCGGTCGCTGCCCCACACGATCAGCTTTGCCAGCAGCGAGTCGAACTGACCCCCGATGACCGAGCCGTCCTCGACGCCCGCGTCCATCCGGACGCCCGGGCCGGCCGGGTACCAGATCCGCTCGACGGTGCCCGGCGCCGGCAGGAAGTTGCGCCCGGCGTCCTCGCCGTTGATGCGGAACTCGATCGCGTGCCCGCGCGGCTGCGGGTCGTCGTCGAAGTCCAGCTCCTGGCCCTCGGCGATCCGGAACATCTGGCGGACCAGGTCGATCCCGGTGGTCTCCTCCGAGACCGGGTGCTCGACCTGCAGACGGGTGTTGACCTCGAGGAAGGTGATCATGCCGTCCTGGCCGACCAGGAACTCGACGGTCCCGGCGCCGTAGTAGCCGGCCTCCTTGCAGATCGCCTTCGAGGCGTCGTACAGGGTCTTGCGCTGCTCGTCGCTCAGGAACGGCGCGGGCGCCTCCTCGACGAGCTTCTGGAAGCGGCGCTGCAGCGAGCAGTCCCGCGTCCCGACGACGACGACGTTCCCGTGCTGGTCGGCCAGCACCTGGGTCTCGACGTGGCGCGGCTTGTCCAGGTAGCGCTCGACGAAGCACTCGCCGCGGCCGAACGCCGCGGTGGCCTCACGGACCGCGGACTCGTACAGCTCCGCGATCTCGGAGCGCTCGCGGGCGACCTTCATGCCGCGCCCGCCACCGCCGAAGGCGGCCTTGATCGCGACCGGCAGGCCGTGCTCGTCGGCGAAGGCGATGACCTCGTCCGCGTCCTTCACCGGGTCCTTGGTGCCGGGCACCAACGGGGCGCCGGCCTTCAGGGCGATGTGACGTGCGGTCACCTTGTCGCCGAGGTCGCGGATCGACTGCGGCGACGGGCCGATCCAGGTGAGGTCGGCGTCGATCACGGCCTGGGCGAAGTCGGCGTTCTCCGACAGGAAGCCGTAGCCGGGGTGGATCGCGTCGGCACCGGCCTGCTTCGCGGCACCGATGACCTTCTCGATGTCGAGGTAGGACTCGGCGGCGGTGGAGCCACCCAGCGCGAAGGCCTCGTCGGCGAGCCGCACGAACATCGCGTCCCGGTCCGGGTCGGCATAGACGGCGACGCTCTGAAGTCCCGCGTCCTTCGCTGCTCGGATCACGCGGACGGCGATCTCTCCCCGGTTGGCGACGAGCACTTTGCGCAGTGCGGGCACAGTCGAACTCCTCCGGTCACGGCGCCGGCCCGATGCTCCGGCGCAGGGTTAGGCGGAGTGTAAGAGCAGAGCCGCCGGAAGTTACCGGTGGGGAATGTGGCGATGGCAACGTCGTCACCCGTCCGAGGGTCCGGACCTCGGCCCTGATCGTTCCCGTCGTGACCGGTGCCACCATCGGGACAGGCGGTTCCGGGGTCGCGGGGCGGTGCGTCCGTCGTAGTGCAGCGCCGCCTCGCGTGCGGCCAGCTCGCGCCGTGCGCCCGCACCGAGCCGCCCGGCGGCCGCGAGCTCGCGGGCCAGGTCCCAGCCCTCCCGCTCCGGGCCGTAGGGGGCGACGCCCTCGAAGCGGGCGCCGAACCGGGCCTGCCAGTCCGCCCCGGCGTCGGCGGCGAGCAGCGGCCACGCCGCGGCGACGAGCCCGGCCCGCTTGCGCAGCAGCGCCGCCCGGGTCGCGGCCAGGCGCGCCGCGTCGAACCCGGCCGGGTCCGTCCCGCCGGCGACGAGCGCCGCCACCAGCGCGGCCTGCCGCCGCGCGAGCCCGTCGCTCACGTCGGGCCCGGCCCGTCCGCGGCGGGCGCCGCCACCGGCCCGGCCCCGTGCCCGGCGCCCGCAACCGCCCGGCACGGCGCCGCGTGCCCGGCGGCAGCCGCGACGGCGTCCAGCTCCGCGCGCAGCACCGCGGCGGGCGGGTAGCGGCCGTCGCGTTCCAGCATCACCGGTGGCGGCACCGGCAGTTGGGCGACGGTGTGGGTCAGCAGCGCCAGCACCGCGTCCGGGACGGGGTCGGTGTGGGTGTCGTGCAGCAGCCCCGCCGCGTCGGCGGCGTGCCCGGCGACGTGGCAGTAGGCCACCGCCCCGGACGGCAGCCCGGCGAGCAGCGCGTCGACGTCCGCCCGCGGGTCACGGCCCCGGTTGCGGGCGTTGACGAACACGTTCGCGACGTCCAGGAGCAGCGGCGCCCCGGTCCGGTCGTGCAGCCGGTGCAGGAAGCCCGCCTCGTCGAACTCGTCGTCGGGCCAGTCGAACAGGGCCGCGATCGGCTCCAGCGCCAGCGGGACGTCCAGCTCCGCGCGCGTCGCCGTCACGTTGGCGACGAGCACGTCGAGCGCCTCGCGGGTGCGGGGCAGCGGCAGCAGGTGCCCCGCCTCGATCCCGCCGGCCCGGGTGAACGCGATGTGCTCGCTGACCAGCGCCGCACCCGTCGCCGCGGCACAGGCCGCGAGGTGGGCGACCCGCCCCGGGTCGACGCCCTCGGGCGAGCCGGGCGACAGCCGGACCCCGTGCACGACGACCGGCCTGCGCAGCAGCGACGCCGGCACCGCGTCCGGGCGCAGCGGCTCGGCGATGACCTCGTGGAATGCGAGACCGTCGACGTCGTCGAGGACGGCGGCGATTCCGCTGCGCCAGCCGACCCCGGTCCCGCCCGGGACACCCGTCATGTCGCCACCTCCGCCCGTACGAGCCGTCCCCGCAGCTTCACACCCCCCACGGTGCAGCTGCGGGGACGGCAGATCCGGTCCCCCGCGCGGGCTCAGCCGCCGCAGCCGCCTCCGCCGCCACAGCCCCCGCCGCCTCCGCCGCAGCTGCTCCCGCCACTGTCACCGCCGGACCAGCCGACGACGCCACCGCCGTCGGAGGAGCCGCCCCCGGTCGCGGCGGGCGCCCCACCGAGCGTGGCGAGCTTCTGCGCGGCGAGCTCCTCGGCGAAGGCGGGCTCGGCGGCCAGCATCGCGCCGACCCCGAACGCACCGACCGACAGCGCGGCCGCGGCGGGCCCGACGGCCGTCCAGTCCGGGCGCATCGACGGCGACAGCGCGTCGTTCCGGGACCGGACGACGGAGAGCGCGGCGTCCCCGGCCCGGGTCCGGTCGGGCACCCGCGTCGCGAGCACCGTGGCGAACACCGCGGTGGCGGCGACGAGCGCGAGCAGGAACCCGACCGGGCGCCCACCGCCCAGACCGGCGGCGATCCGTACCGCACCGGCGAGGGCGAGCACCCCGACCGGCCAGGCGGTCGCCCGGTAACGGACCCGGTCGGTCGGGGACAGCAGCAGCCCCGCGGTCTCCAGCCGCTGCGCGGCCCGGGCCAGCTCGGTGCGGACCGGCTCGTGGGTGCCCAGCATCCGGCCCGGGGTCAGACGCTGCGCGGAGCGGTGGATCGCCCGCTGCAGCGCCGACGCGCCGTGCCCGGGGACCCGGCCCGCCCGCACCTGGCCCGTGGTGCGGCCGGAGGTGACCAGACTGCCGTCGACGTGCATGGCCGACAGAGCCGCGTACACGGCCAGCTCGGGGCCGCCGTTGAGGTACGCGACGTCCTCGGGCCTGCTGTCGAGGGTGCGGGCGCCGCGCGGATCCCCCTGCGCGATCGTCCGCCGCCGGCGCAGCACGATCCCGGAGACCAGGACCAGCGCGACGACGTAGAGGACCAGGAAGGTCTGACCCGGGATGCCCCAGGTGTCCCCGGTGAGGTTCGTGCCCATCTCCACCACCCCCTGCGGTGAGCGACACTTCGTCGTTCGAAGCAGTGTGCGCCCGCTCACCCCGACCGGGTGACCGATTTGAGGTGGACTTGAGGAAGGGCCGCGGACGACGACAGCCGGGATCACCGACGGTGACCCCGGCTGTCGCGGGAGTGAGTGTGGGGGCTCAGGCGGTCGCGGCCCGCACCTGGTTCTTGATGCGCGCCAGCATCGCCGCGATGCCGCGCAGCCGCAGCGGGCTGACGGCCTCGGCGAGGCCGAGGTCGGTGTAGAAGTCGTCCGGCACGGCCAGCACCGCCGCGGCGGGCTGCCCGTCCAGCCCGGTCACCATGATCGAGGCGAACCCGCGGGTGGTCGGCGCCTCCTTCGGTGCGGAGAAGAACAGGTGCACCGGCCGCTCACCGCCGTCCTCCACCTCGACGGCGAGGAACAGCGGCGACTGGCACTCGTGGACCTGCTCCATCGTGTCCGCGGTCTCGGCGTAGCGCTCGGGCAGGTCCGGCAGCTCCTGGGACAGCTCCAGCAGCAACTGGAGACGGTCCTTCGGGCCGACCGCGGCGAAGTCGTCGACCAGCTCGGCGAGATCGGGGGGCAGGGTGCCCGGATCGGTGGAGCTCACGCGGACCCGCGCTCCTCGCCCTGCACGATCGGCACGCGCACGGCGTTGCCCCACTCGGTCCAGCTGCCGTCGTAGTTGCGGACCCGGTCGAAGCCCAGCAGGTACGTCAGCACGAACCAGGTGTGGCTGGAACGCTCACCGATCCGGCAGTAGGCGACGACGTCGTCCGAGGCCGACAGCCCCTGCTCCTGCTCGTAGATCGCGGACAGCTCGGCACGGCTCCTGAAGGACCCGTCCTCGGCGGCGGCACGGGCCCACGGGACGCTCGCCGCACCCGGGATGTGCCCGCCGCGGACCGCGCCCTCCTGCGGGTAGTCGGGCATGTGCAGCTTCTCGCCGGTGTACTCCTGCGGGGACCGCACGTCGACCAGCGGCCTGCCCAGGTGGGCGAGGACGTCGTCCTTGAAGGCCCGGATGCCGGAGTCGTCGCGCTCGACGACCGGGTAGTCGGCCCGGGCCGGGGCGGGCGCGTCGGTGACCATCTCGCGGCCCTCGGCGACCCACTTGGACCGGCCGCCGTCGAGCAGCCGCACGTCGGTGTGGCCGAACAGGGAGAACACCCACAGCGCGTAGGCGGCCCACCAGTTGTTCCGGTCCCCGTAGACGACGATCGTGGTGTCCCGGCCGATGCCACGCTCGGACATGATCTCGGCGAAGCGGGTGCCGTCGACGTAGTCACGGGTGACCGGGTCGTTGAGCTCGGTGTGCCAGTCGACCTTCACCGCGCCGGGGATGTGCCCGGTGTCGTAGAGCAGGACGTCCTCGTCCGACTCCACGACCACCAGACCGGGGTCCTTCAGGTGCTCCGCCAGCCAGGCGGTGGTGACCAGGCGCTCGGGGTGCGCGTATTCGGCGAGCTTCGGGTCGGGGTCGTGTCCGACAGTCATGGCCGCAGGGTAACCGCGTGCCCCGACACCCACACGGCGGTCAGGACCGTGGCGTCCACAGATCGACCACCGACACCCCGACCGCGCCCAGCAGGCGGCGCAGCAGCGGCAGGCTGATCCCGATCACGTTGGACGGGTCGCCGTCGATGCCCTCGACGAACCAGCCGCCCAGCCCGTCCAGGGTGAACGCGCCCGCGACCTCCAGCGGCTCGCCGGTGGCGAGGTAGGCGTCCAGCTCGGCGTCGGTCGGCTCGGCGAAGCGCACCCCGGTCCCGGCGTGCCCCTCGGCCTCCTGCACGACCGCTCCGCCGGCCAGGCGCAGGACGGCGTGCCCGGTCAACAGCTCGCCGGTGCGCCCGGCCATGGCCTTCCAGCGGCGCCGCGCGGTCTCCGCGTCGTGCGGTTTGCCGACCAGCTCACCGTCGACGAGCAGCATGGAGTCGCAGCCCACGACCACGCCGTCACCGGTCAGGCGGTCGGCGACGGCGGCGGCCTTGGCCGCGGCCAGCAGCGTCACCTTGCGCGCGGGGTCGGCGTCGGGGTGCGCGGCGAGCAGGGCGTCCTCGTCGACGTCGGAGACCTCCACGGCGGGGTCGGCCCCGGCGGCGCGCAGGACCGACAGGCGGGCGGGGGAGGCGGAGGCGAGAACCAGGCGCACGACGTCGGACGCTACCGGCCCGCCACCGCGGAGCCGTGGTCCGCCACCGGGTCGGTGGTCCGGTCCGGCCCGGCGACGCGGTGCAGGCGCAGCGCCAGGTGCAGGTGGAAGCGGCCCTCGGGGGTGCGCCAGTCCGGTCCGAGCAGGTCGTCGACGCGTTCGAGGCGCTGGCGCACGGTGTTCGGGTGCACCGACAACGCGTCGGCGGCCGGGGCGAGCAGCTCGCCCGCGGCGAACCAGTGCCACAGCGTCTCGGCCAGCCGGGTACGCCGGCGCCGGTCGTAGTCGAGGACCGGGCCGAGGTGGCGCCCGACGATCTCCCGCGACGTGGTGCCGGTCCGGTCCCGGATCACCGCGCCGACCGCGCCGAGCGAGGCGAAGTCCGCGTGCCCGGTGGTGCGGCCCAGGGCACGGGCCGCCGCGGCGACGTCAGCGGCCTCGGTGTGCGCGCGGCGCAGGTCCGACGGCCCGCCCGAGGGGCTGTGCGCGGCGCCGACGAGCGACGGCGTCCCGGCCGCGGCGAGCCCCTCGGCGACGAGCGGTGCCGCGCCGGTCCCCGCGGGGCCGGGGCCGGTCGTCCCGGCGGCGATCACGCACACGTGACCGTCGTGCACCGACACCAGCCAGCGGCCCGCCCCGTCGAGCCCCCGGACCGCCCGCGCCGCGGTCACCGCACCGGCCGGGTCGACGTCGACGACCAGCACCGTGGCCGGGGCGTCGGGGGAGAGGCCGTACTGCGCGAGCCGGGTCCCCAGCGTCGGCCGCGGCGGGACCCGGCTGTCGACGAGCTCCTCGACCAGGGTGGTCTGGGCGGTCTCGTCGGCCTGGGCCAGTGCCCGCTCGACGAGCAGTGCGACCGTCATGAACGCCGAGGCGTGCGCCAGCCGGGCGACGGCGTCGTCGTCGGCGCCCTCCATGACCAGGGTCGCCAGGTGCTCTCCCGCTGTGGTGATCGCGAGCAGCGCGTAGGTCCCGCCGCCGGGCAGGTGCGCGATCGCGACCCCACCGGCCTGCTGGGAGGTGCGGACCGCCGACCGCAACCGCCACCCGGCCAGCTCCTCGGGGGTGAGCAGCCGTCGTCCCGTGCGCAGCGCCCCGGACGGGTCGTGCAGCGAGAGCGGGTGCCCGACGGACTCGGCGAGCACGGCGAACACCCCGGCCGCCTCGGCGGTGGAGCCGGCCATCGCCCCCATGAGGCGTTCGTCGAGGTGCAGGAGGTGTTCCAGGCGCAGCCGGGCGCCGGGGTCGGAACCGTCGTCGCGGGTGGTGCGCAGGCGCCGGATCTCCTCGCCGCGCCGGGTCTGCTCCAGCGCGACGGCGGCTTGCACGGCCATGTGCTCCAGCGCGGTCCGGGCGGCCGGGCCGAGGGTGCGGGGTCCGCGGTGGGCCACGAGCAGCGCTCCCACGACCCGCCCGCCCAGGCGCATCGGGGCGCCGGCGATGGCCCGCACACCCTCGCCGCGCACGATCGTGTCGATCCCCGACAGGTGGTTGAGCGCTTGGTCGGCCAGGTAGTCCGCGGTGGCGACCGTGCCCGCGCCGGCCGCCGCCCGCCCCAGCACACCGGTGCCGAACGGCATCCGGATCGCGCGGTACTCCGGTGTGCGGACGCCGTCGGTCAGCTCGATGTAGGTCGTACCGGAGTGCAGGTCGTTGAGGCTGAAGTAGGCCATGTCCGCGCCGAGCAGCGCCCGGGTGCGGCGCAGTACGGCGCCGAGCATGACGTCGCGGTCGCCGACGTCCGCGAGGTCCAGCGCTGTCTGCCCGACGGCCTGGAGGATCGCGTCCTGGCTGGGCTCGGGGAACGGCGGAGCCGGCTTCATGCGCCCGACCCTATGTCTGTCCGCGCCATGTCCTGCGATCAAGACAGGCGCATACGACCATGGACGCCTGCCCCGGGCTTCCCGAGACTGGCCTGGCGACGAACTGCCAGAACCCTCCAGCGACGAAGGGATCCCTCATGGCCACGGCGAACAAGCTCAGCGTCATCCCCTGCGGGGCGATGCACGCCAATCTCCCGTTCCTGCTCCTCAAGCCCGGTGTCAGCATCAAGCCACGGTCCGAGAAGGACGCCCCGATCGACTGGGTGGAGGTGCCCACGCACTGCGTCCTCGTCGAGACCGACGAGGGCAAGCTGCTGTGG
Source organism: Pseudonocardia sp. UM4_GMWB1 (assembly GCF_017312155.1). Lineage (NCBI taxonomy): Bacteria > Bacillati > Actinomycetota > Actinomycetes > Pseudonocardiales > Pseudonocardiaceae > Pseudonocardia > Pseudonocardia sp. UM4_GMWB1. The sequence goes on from NZ_QJPN01000001.1 coordinate 1,452,472, forward strand.
GACACCAGCTGTCCGTCGGACTGGGAGACGCGCTGGGCGCCGACCGGTCTGCAGGAGTTCTTCCCCTACGACCAGGTCGCCGACGACGAGTACCTGGACAAGCAGCTGCACAAGATGGGCGTCGGGCTCGACGAGATCGACTACGTCGTCCTCTCGCACCTGCACTTCGACCACGCGGGCAACGCCCAGATGTTCAAGAACACCAACGCGAAGATGATCTGCTCGGACAAGGAGAAGGAGTTCGCGCTCGGCTTCGAGGGTCCGTTCAACGGCGCCCACCTCAAGGCCGACTACGAGGGCATCGACTGGGAGATCGTCTCCGGCGACGTCGAGCTGCTCCCCGGCGTCAGCATGATCCAGACCCCGGGGCACACCCCCGGCTGCATGTCGATGCGCGTCGACCTCCCCGACACCGGGACGATGATCTTCACCTCGGACGCGGTCTACATGGGAGCGAGCTACGGCCCGCCCGCCGCGCCGGCCGCGATCGTCAACAACCTGGAGGACTGGTTCTCCTCGGTGGAGAAGCTGCGCGGCATCCAGGAGCAGACGAACGCGCAGATGGTGTTCGGCCACGACGCCGAGCAGATCCACCAGCTGCGCAAGGCACCGGAGGGGTCGTACACCTGATGACGTTCGAGGTTCCCGAGTACACCGAGGAGACGATCTTCACCTGGGGTGCGCCGCCGCTGAAGTTCGGCGCGGGCGCGATCGACGAGGTCGGCTTCGAGCTGTCGGCCTACGACGTGTCCCGGGTCCTGATCGTGACCGACCCGGGGGTGAACGCGCTCGGCGCGCCGCAGCGCCTCGCCGACAACCTGTCCCGCTACGGCATCGAGTCCGAGATCTTCGACGGCGTGCACGTCGAGCCGACCGACGACTCGATGAACAAGGCGACCGAGTACGCCCGCGCGCAGGGTCCGTGGGACGGCTTCGTCGCCGTCGGGGGCGGGTCGGCGATCGACACCGCCAAGGCGATCAACCTGCTCACCAGCCACCCCGGCGAGCTGATGGACTACATCAACAAGCCGATCGGCGGCGCGAAGGTGCCGCCCGGGCAGCTCAAGCCGCTGATCGCCGTCCCGACGACGGCGGGCACCGGCTCGGAGTCCACCGCGATGTGCGTGCTGGACATCCTGTCGATGAAGGTCAAGACCGGGATCAGCCACTGGCGGCTGCGCCCGACCCTGGCCGTCATCGACCCGCTGCTGACGATGACGCTGCCGCCGCAGGTCACCGCGGCGGCCGGGATGGACATCACCTGCCACGCGGTGGAGAGCTACACGGCGCGGTACTACACCACCTTCGACCGCAAGAAGCCCGAGGAGCGGGTCACCTACTGCGGCTCGAACCCGGTCTCGGACCTGTGGTGCGAGAAGGCGATGTCGCTGCTCGCGAAGTCGTTCCGGGCCGCCGTCGAGCGCGGCGCCGAGGACGTCGAGGCCCGCTCGGACATGATGATGGCCGCGACCTTCGCGGGCATGGGGTTCGGCAACTCCGGTGTGCACATCCCGCACGCCAACGCCTACCCGATCGCGGGCATGGTCAAGGACTACCGGCCGCAGGGCTACCCGCAGGACGAGGCGATGGTGCCGCACGGGGAGTCGGTGTCGCTGACCGCGCCCGAGGCGTTCCGGTTCTCCTTCGACTCCGCGCCGGAGCGGCACCTGCGGGCCGCGGAGCTGATGGATCCGCGGGCGGACAAGGTGAACGACCCGCGTGAGCAGCTGCCAGGGGTCCTCACCCGGCTGATGCGCGACATCGGCATCCCGAACGGCATCGGCGGCGTCGGCTACACCGAGGCCGACGTGCCGGACCTGGTCCCCGGGACGATGAAGCAGCAGCGGCTGCTCGCGACCTGCCCGCGGACCCCGACCGAGGACGACATCGCCGACATCCTCACGAAGTCCGTCGAGAACTGGTGACCGTCGCGGCCGGTGGTCCTCCGGGGCCGCCGGCCGCCCCGATCGAAGGCGGCACGATGCCGATCTACGTCTTCCGCTGCGGGTGCGGAGCCCGCTTCGAGCACCTCGCGTCCATGTCGGACGCGGCCACCCCGCCCTGCCCGCTCTGCGGGGACGGCGCGACGACCAAGGTCCCCGCCGGGTTCGCGCTCGGCGGCCAGGCCAGCCCCGGCCTGTCCAAGGACGAGATGCCCCAGACCTGGCGCGGGGTCTACAACGGGAACTCCGAGTACATCGACTCGATGCGCCGGACCTGGGACCAGCGACGCAGGCTGGAGGAGAAGTACCCGGAGATCGCCGGGGACCAGCGGCCGATCCTGGCGCACGAGGGCAAGTACCACGACGCCCCGCTGCGGGCCGGTGACATCCAGCTGGGCGGCACCGCCCCCATGCCCGGCGCGGGCGTGGCGGCCAAGCACGGCCACGGCCACGGCCACGGCCACGGCCACGGCCACGGCCACGGGCACACCCCCACGCCCGCTCCCGGCCCGAAACCCCCCGCCGCCGACTGAGCCGCGGGGCCCCGGCCGCCGACACCTCGTCACCGCCGACCCGCCCCGCCGTGTCCACGGCACCGGCAGCCGGGTGTGCGTGGCGACCGGTGACGGTGTGCGGCGACCCGCGCGGCGGGTGCCGGGCGACGCTACGGGTCGCCACGGCGCTCGCCGGACGCCGTGGGGCCGTGGGGGCGGCGTCAGCGGCCGGCCAGGCCGTGGCGGTAGGCGTAGCCGACGGCCTGGGCGCGGTCGCGCAGCCCGGTCTTGGCGAACAGGTGGTTGACGTGGGTCTTCACCGTCGCCTCGCCGACCACGAGCCGTCGCGCGATCTCGGTGTTGGACAGGCCCTCGGCGATCAGCCCGAGCACCTCGACCTCGCGCGGGGTCAGCCCGTCCGGCGGGTCGACCGGTGCCGCCGGGACGGTCGACGCGCGGGCGGCGACCAGCCGGGACAGCACGCCGGCGTCCACGGTGGACACACCGTCGGCGGCCGAGCGCAGGGCCCGGCCGATGGCCTCGGCGTCGGCGTCCTTGGACAGCCAGCCCGAGGCGCCCGCGGCGATCGCGTCGACCACGGCGTCGTCGTCGACGTAGGTGGTGAGCACGACGACGGCGGTGCCGGGATGTCCGTCGCGGACCCGGCGGGTCGCCGAGACGCCGTCGCCCGCGGGCATCCGCAGGTCGGTGAGCAGCACGTCCGGGGCCAGCTCGGCGACCCGGGCGACCGCCTCGTCGCCGCCGGACGCGGTGCCGACGACCTCGATGCCGTCGAGCAGGCCCAGGACGGTGGCGAGGCCGTCGCGCACGATCCGCTGGTCGTCGGCCAGGACCACCCGCAGGGCGCTCACGTCGTGATCCTCTCGCGGTCCGGGGAGCGGGCGGGCAGCCGGAGCCGGACCCGCCAGCCGTCGGGGGTTGGACCGGTCTGCAGCTCGGCGCCGACGAGTGCCGCCCGCTCGGCCATTCCGACCAGGCCGGAGCCCTCGCCGTCGCCGGGCGGCGGAGGTGTCCCGGCGATGTCGACGACCTCCAGCTCGGCGCCGTCGCCGTCGCGGCGCAGGTGCACCGTCACGGGGGCGCCGGGGGCGTGCTTGCGGGCGTTGGACAGTGCCTCCTGCGCGGTGCGCAGCACGGTCTCGCCCTCCCGCGCGCCGAGGCGCAGCCCGTCGGCGACCTCGACGGTCGCGTCCGGGTGCGCCCGGCCGAGCTCGCGCAGCTCCTCGGCGACGTCGACCGGCGCCGGTCCCTCGCGCAGCGCCCGCACGGCGCGGCGGGCCTCGGTGATCCCGTCGGAGGCGAGCCGCTGGGCCCGCTCGATCTGGGAGATCGTGTCCGGCGCGGCCCCGTCGCGCAGTGCCATCAGCCGGGCACCCTGGAGCTGGACGGCCAGCGCGGACAGCGAGTGAGCCAGCACGTCGTGCACGTCGCGGGCGACCCGGGCGCGGTCGGCGATGGCCTCGGCGCGGGCGTGCTCCTCGCGGGCCCTGGCGTCGGCGACGAGTGTCTGCTCGTGCTCCTCGAGCCGGCGGGCGGAGTCGCGGCGGCCGATCCCGAACAGCACCATCGCGGTCAGCGCGGCGACCACCAGCAGCGCGTCCCACACCGAGGTGTAGGGCCCGACGACGATCGTGGTGGCCGCGATGACCGGCACGTCGACGAACAGCGCGGTCCGGTACGGCAGCCGCAGTGCGGCCACGAACACCGCCATCATCGGGAAGGCCGCCGAGGTGGTCCAGCCGTCGGACCCGGCCAGCAGGGCGACCCCGCCCCCGGCGAGCGCGACGCTGGTCAGGACCGTCGCGACCGGCGGCATGCTCCGGTAGAGGGCGAAGACCACCCACCCGGCGACGGCCGGGACGAGCCCGGCGTAGAGCCAGGTCGGCGAGACCTGCTGGGCCGGCGACCAGAACAGCAGGAACAGCACGATCGGCAGCCACAGCAGCGACACCAGCCGCCGGGGCACCCCGAGCAGCGACGACCGGTCGGGCTCGACGCGGCGGGCCGTGCGGGCGGCGGGCGTGCTCACCGTTTCACTCTGACACAGCGGCCGGGCCGGGTGGGACGCTCAGGCCGCCGCGCGGGCACGGCGTGCCTCGTCCGGCCGGACCGGCAGCCCGGCCGCGGCCACCCGGCGTCGCAGCACGAGGCTCTGGACCAGCAGGCTGCCGCCGAAGACCAGCGCCGACGACGCCGACAGCAGCAGTCCGGCACCGACGGCCCCGCCGAGGACCCCGGCGCCGACCCGCACACCGATGGTCAGCACCCACGCGACCAGCAGCGCGGCCGAGCCGCTGCGGTAGGCCCACCCGTCGCGGGTGCCGAGGCGGAACGCGTGGCCGCGCAGCACCCCGAGCCCGGCCGCCAGCACCAGCTCGGCGGCGAGCAGCGCCAGCCCGGCCGCGGTGACCTCCGGGCGGGCCTGGGCGAGGGTGAGCACCCCGATGCCGATCACGACGAACGGGAGCGTCACGTCGCGTCGTCCGCCGACGAACTGCCCGCGGAACTGCGTGGAGAGGACCAGGCCGACGATCGCGACCGTGATGACGAGTGAGGTGGCGTCCATGGGGAGAACGATCTCCCCGCGGGCCCGGTCGTCGCGTCGGCGCCGGGGTCGATCCCGGGTGGACTCGCACCCTCCACCCCCGGGTGGACCGGCACCCCCGTGGCCGGACGCGACGACGCCCGGCCCCGGGCACGTGGTGTGCCGGGTACCGGGCGCCGGTCGGTGGTACCTACGAGGTCAGCGGGGGAGGCCGGAGGCGCGCCAGGCGCCCGGGCCCGCGTGCAGCGGTGCGCGCAGCTGGGCCGCGGGGTGCGACCACAGGTCCGGCGTCCGCGGCGGGGCGGGTGGCCCACCGGCGCTCGCCGCCGCGGCGACCACCGCGGCCAGTGCCGCGAGCTCGCGGTCGTCCGGGGTGCCGCGCACCACCCGGAACAGCGCGCGGCGCTCCTCCGGGGTCTGCTCGGTGGACTCCTCGGCGGCCATCAGAGCGGGATGTTCCCGTGCTTGCGGGTCGGGCCCTGCTCCCGCTTGGTGGACAGCATCCGCAGCGCCCGGCCGACGTAGCCGCGGGTGTGCGACGGCGGCACGACCGCGTCGATGTAGCCCCGGTCGGCGGCGATGTAGGGGTTGCAGAGGGTGTCCTCGTAGTCCTGCTGCAGCTCCGCGCGCCTGGCGGCGAGCTCGTCGCCCTCCAGGCCCTTGAGCTCCTTGCGGTAGAGGATCGACACCGCGCCCTGCGCGCCGGTGACCGCGATCTGCGCGGTCGGCCAGGCGATGTTGACGTCGGCGCCGAGGTGCTTGGAGCCCATGACGTCGTAGGCGCCGCCGTAGGCCTTGCGGGTGATGACGGTGACCTTCGGGACGGTCGCCTCGGCGTAGGCGTAGATCAGCTTCGCGCCGCGGCGGATGATGCCGTTCCACTCCTGCTCGGTGCCCGGCAGGAAGCCCGGCACGTCGACGAAGGTCAGCACCGGGATGTTGAACGCGTCGCAGGTCCGCACGAAGCGGGCGGCCTTCTCCGAGGCGTCGATGTCCAGGCAGCCGGCGAACTGGGTCGGCTGGTTCGCGACGATGCCGACGCTGCGGCCCTCGACGCGGGCGTAGCCGATCACGATGTTCGGCGCCCAGAGCTCCTGGACCTCGAGGAAGTCCTCGTCGTCGACGACCCGGTTGATGACCTCGCGGATGTCGTAGGGCGTGTTCGCCGAGTCCGGGATCAGGGTGTCGAGCTCGCGGTCGGAGTCGATGATCCCGTCCTCGATCGACCCCTCGACGGGCTCGGTGGCCGGGAACGACGGCGCCTCGGACAGGTTGTTCGACGGCAGGAAGCTCAGCAGCTGCTTGACGTAGTCGAGCGCGTCGGCCTCGTCGCCCGCCAGGTAGTGCGCCACACCGGACTTGGTGTTGTGGGCCCGGCCGCCGCCGAGCTCCTCCATGTCGACGTCCTCGCCGGTGACGGTCTTGATGACGTCCGGGCCGGTGATGAACATGTGGCTGGTCTCGTCGACCATCACGGTGAAGTCGGTGATCGCGGGGGAGTAGACCGCACCGCCCGCGCACGGGCCCATGATCAGCGAGATCTGCGGGATCACGCCCGAGCTCTGGACGTTGCGGGTGAAGATCTCGCCGTAGAGGCCGAGCGCGACCACGCCCTCCTGGATGCGGGCGCCGCCGCCGTCGTTGATGCCGACGACCGGGCAGCCGATCTTCGCGGCCACGTCCATGACCTTGACGATCTTCTCGCCGTAGACCTCGCCGAGCGCGCCGCCGAAGACGGTCGCGTCCTGGGAGAACACGGCGACCGGGCGGCCGTCGATCGTGCCGGTGCCGGTCACGACGCCGTCGCCGAACGGGCGCTTGGCGTCCATCCCGAAGTTCGTCGAGCGGTGCCGGGTCAGCGCGTCCAGCTCGACGAACGAGCCCGGGTCGAGCAGCTGGTCGATCCGCTCACGGGCGGTCTGCCGCCCCTTCGCGTGCTGCTTCTCGACCGCGGACGCCGAACCGGCGTGGACCGCGTCCTCGAAACGCTGGTAGAGATCGGCGAGCTTGCCCGCCGTGGTGTGGATGTCCGGCTCTGCCCCACCACTGTCCGGGGTCGCCATCGGCTCCGTTGCGGCGCTCATGAGGCCGGAGCTTAACCCGCAAGTAGGTTCGGCCCGGGCGTGACGTCCGACGCAGCCGACCGGGTGGCCGTCCCGCCGACACCGTTACCGATCCGTTCACCCTCCGCGGTCCCCGGCGCGTCGCGGGGCCGTTACGGTGCGCGGTGATGACGACCGGGACGAATCACGGCGACGGGACCCCGCTGGACCCGTACGCCCTGCGGACGGCCGTGCTCCGTCCCGCGGGGGGCTGGACGGCGCTCGACGTCGTCGCCTCCACCGGATCCACGAACGCCGACCTTCTGGCCGAGGCCGGGCGCGGTGCGCCGGACCGCTCGGTGCTGATCGCCGAGGACCAGGTGCGCGGCCGCGGCCGCCTCGACCGGACCTGGATCTCGCGGCCCGGGGCGGCGCTGACGATGTCGGTGCTGTGGCGCCCCGAGGGCGTGCCCGCCGACCGGCTGGGCTGGCTGCCGATGCTCGCGGGCGTCGCGCTGGCCGACGCGATCACCGAGCTCGCCCCGGACGTGCCGGTGGCCCTGAAGTGGCCCAACGACCTGCTGGTCGGGCCGGCGCGGGGCAAGGCCGCAGGGATCCTCGCCGAGATGACCGCGGTCTCCGGCGGCGGACCGGGGATCGTCCTGGGCATCGGGCTCAACATCTCGACCCCGGCCACCGACCTGCCGTGGGGCGCGACCTCGCTGGCCGCGCACGGGTTCACCGCGACCCGCGCCGAGACCGCGACCGCGCTGCTGGGACACCTGTACCGGCGCGAGGCGCAGTGGCGCGACGCCCGCGGCGACGCCGACGCCTGCGGCCTGCGCCGCGACTACCGCTCGGCCTGCGCCAGCCTCGGCTCGCGGGTGCGGGTGGAGCGCCCGGCCGGGGACCACCTCGTCGGGACGGCCGAGGACGTCGACCCGCAGGGCCGGCTGCTGGTCCACCCGGACGACGGGGCCCGCGTCGCGGTGGCGGCCGGGGACATCGTCCATCTGCGCGCGGCCGACCAGTCCTGAGTCACCCACTGCGCTGACCTGCGACGCAGCGCCCGCGCGTCGCGTGGGCGGTGGGCGCCCGGCGCCCTACCGTGGGGCTATGGCGTTCCCCGACAGCGCTCTGGACCGGGCTCTGGACCGGGCTCTGGACCGGGTTCTCGACGAGGGCGAGCACGTCGTGCTGGTCGGGCACCCGCACTGGCGGCTGGCTCTGCGCCCGGCCGCGGTGCTCGTCGGGGTCAGCGCCGTCGCCGGGTTCGGGGCCGCCGTGGTCCGGCTGCAGCCGTGGGCGCCGTGGGCCTGGCTCGTGCTCGGGGTGCTCGCCGCGCTCGTCGCGGTGCGGTTCACGCTGCTGCCGATCGCGCGCTGGCGCGCCACCCTGCTGGTCGTCACCGACCGGCGGTTCCTCGTCCGGGAGGGCCTGCTCGTCCGCGACGGCCTCGACGTGCCGATCGACCGCATCGACTCGGTCCGCGTCCGGACCGGCGCCGGGGGACGGCTGTTCGGCTGCGGCACCCTGCTGCTCGACGTCGCCGGGGAGCGGCTGCGGTTCACCGACGTCGCGGGCGTGGAACGGGTCCAGGCCCGGCTGCACCGGGAGATCGGTCTGCTCGCCGAGCGGCGCCGCAGCAACGAGAAGGAGAGCGAGCACACGGCCCGCCGTGGTCACGCCGACGCGGCCGTGCGGGGCAGGATGGAGGTTCCCGCACCGCAGCGAGAGAGGGCGTCCCTGTGAGCAACGGTCTTCCCACGACGGTGCGCGACCCCGCGCTCCCGGAGCGCGTCGAGATCTACGAGGTCGGCCCCCGCGACGGGCTGCAGAACGAGAAGACCGTCGTCCCGGTCGCGGTGAAGGCCGAGTTCCTCGACCGGCTCGCCGACGCGGGCCTGCGCACGCTGGAGGCGACCAGCTTCGTGCACCCGGCGTGGGTGCCCCAGCTCGCCGACGCCGCCGACCTGCTCGCCGTGCTCGACCGCCGCGCCGGGCTCGACTACCCCGTCCTCACCCCGAACGAGCGCGGGCTGCAGCGCGCGATCGACGCCGGCTGCGACCACGTCGCGGTGTTCGCCTCGGCCACCGAGACGTTCGCGAAGCGGAACCTGAACCGCACGCTCGACGAGCAGTTCGCGATGTTCGAGCCGACCGTGACCCGCGCGGTGTCCGAGGGTCTGCGGGTGCGGGCCTACGTGTCGATGGTGTTCGGCGACCCGTGGGAGGGCGGCGTCGACCCGGACCAGGCCGCCGCCGTCGGGGCGCGGCTGATGGAGATGGGCTGCGACCAGCTCTCCCTCGGCGACACGATCGGCGTCGCCACCCCGGCGCACGTCGGCGCGGTGCTCGACGCCTGCGTCGCCCGCGGGGTCGGCGTCGAGCGGCTCGCGGTGCACTTCCACGACACCTACGGCCAGGCGCTGTCCAACACCCTGGCCGCGCTGCGGTACGGCGTGACCACCGTCGACGCCAGCGCGGGCGGCCTGGGCGGCTGCCCCTACGCCGGGTCCGCGACCGGCAACCTCGCCACCGAGGACCTGGTGTGGATGCTCGACGGGCTCGGCGTCGACCACGGCGCCGACCTGCGGAAGCTGGTCGACACGAGCGTGTGGATGGCCGGGCACCTGGGACGGCCGTCGCCGTCGCGGGTGGTCACGGCGCTGTCGGCCTGACCTCGAACATGCCGGTGAACCGGGACCGGTACACGACCGCGCCGTCGCCGGTGCGGGTCAGCGTCCCGCGCAGCGTGATCAGGCCCATCGACGGGCGGCTGCGCGAGACGCGGGCCTCGAGGACCTCCATCTCCGCGTGCAGCTCGTCGCCCGCGAACACCGGTGCCGGCCAGGCGATCTCGTCGCCGCCGGGGGAGCCGAGCGACGCCGCGCGGGACAGCACGGCGTCGACGTAGGCGCGCATCCACAGGCTCGCGGTGAACCAGCCGGACGCGGCCAGACCGCCGAACACCCGCTCGCCCTCGGCCTCGTGCAGGTGGAACGGCTGCGGGTCGAAGCGGGCCGAGAACGCGACCATCTCGTCGCGGTCGACCACGGTCGCACCGAGGTCGACGACGGTGCCCGGGGTCAGGTCGTCGAAGTACAGCTCAGCCACGCAGCACCCCCAGCACGGCGTCGTGCAGCAGACCGTTGCTGGTCAGGCCGTGCCCGCCGGACCAGGTCGGGTTCCCGGCGAGGTCGGTCAGCCGCCCGCCCGCCTCGGCGACGACGGCGGCCGGCGCCGCCAGGTCCCACGGGTTCGCGGCGGGTTCCACCGCGACGTCGACGACCCCCTCGGCGACGAGCACGTGCTGCCAGAAGTCGCCGAACGCGCGGGACTCCCAGCAGGCCTCGGTCAGCGCGATCCAGCCCTCCCGCGACGCCGGGGACGGGTCGGTGCGGAAGGTCTCGGTGTTGGTGGTCGAGACGTAGGCGTCGGCGACGTCGGCCACCCCCGACACCGCGATCCGCTTCGGCGTCCCCGACGGCAGGTCACGCGCCCAGGCCCCGGCCCCCGCCGAGCCCCACCAGCGGCGGTGCAGCGCCGGCGCGCTCACCACACCCACCGTCGGCACGCCGTCGACGACGAGCGCGATCAGCGTCGCCCACGCAGGCACCCCGCGGGAGAAGTTCTTCGTCCCGTCGATCGGGTCGATCACCCAGCCGCGGCCGTGTGCGGTGTCGGTGGACCCGCCGCGCTCCTCCCCGAGGATCGCGTCGCCGGGGCGCTCGTGGCCCAGCGCGGCGCGGATCGCGTCCTCGGCTGCGGTGTCGGCGTCGGTCACCGGGGTGCGGTCCGGCTTGCGCTCCACCCGCAGGTCGGCGGCCCGGAAACGGGGCAGCGTGATCGCGTCGGCGAGGTCCGCCAGGCGCAGGGCGAGATCCAGATCACCGGGTTCGGCGGGCACGCATCGCTCGGGGTTCACGTTGGGCGAGCATGCCAGCTCGCACCGCCACCGTGCCCGGGGCCCGGAGCCCTATGCTCGGTGAAATGACCACCGTGGTTCTGGCCGAGGACGACGCGGCCATCGCCGAGCCGCTGTCGCGGGCCCTGCAGCGCGAGGGGTACGACGTCGACGTCGTCGCCGACGGGGTCGGCGCCGTCGACCGGGTCACCCGTGCGCAGGTCGACCTGCTCGTGCTCGACCTGGGGCTGCCCGGCATGGACGGCCTGGAGGTCTGCCGGCGGGTCCGCGCGACCCTGCCGGACCTGCCCGTCCTCATGCTCACCGCCCGTACCGACGAGGTCGACTTCGTCGTGGGGCTCGACGCCGGCGCCGACGACTACGTGTCCAAGCCGTTCCGGCTGGCCGAGCTGCTGGCCCGGGTGCGGGCGCTGCTGCGCCGCCGCACCCAGGACGTCGTCGAGGTGGACGGCCTGCGGATGGAGCTGTCCGGCCGCCGCGTCCTGCTCGACGGCGACGAGATCTCCCTGGCCAACAAGGAGTTCGAGCTGCTGCGGGTGCTGATGATCCACGCCGGCCAGGTCGTGACGCGCGAGGAGATCCTGCACGCGGTCTGGGGCGACGCGGACATGAAGTCGTCGAAGACCCTGGACATGCACATGTCGTGGCTGCGCCGCAAGATCGGCGGCGAGAAGCGGATCGCCACCGTCCGCGGCGTCGGCTTCCGGTACAACTCGGACTGAGGTCGCCGTGCGCCGCCGGATCCTGATCTCCACCCTGCTGACGGTGGCGCTGACCGCGCTGTTCCTGGGCGGCCCGCTCGCGCTCGCGACCTGGCAGCTCGTCGAGGACTTCACCCGTGCCGAGCTGACCCAGCGCCTCGAGCAGGTCACCGAGACCGTCGAGGAGTACGGCACCGGGCAGCAGTCGCAACGGCTGGTGGAGGCGGCGATCCCGCCGAACTCCCGGCTGGTCGTCGTGCCGCCGGACTCCGCCCCGATCGTCTACGGCGTGGACCGGGTCGACGACCCGGTGACCGAGTCGCTGCCGTTCGGGCCCGGCGGGATCATGGAGCTGTCCCAGCCGACCTCGGTGATGCGTTCCCAGCAGACCCAGGTGGTGGCCGTCGTCGTGCTGCTGGTGGGGTTCTCCGTCACCGTCGGCACCGGGGTCGCGGTATACACCGCGCGCCGGCTGTCCGACCCGCTGCGCGACCTCGCGGCCCGCGCCGCCCGCCTCGGTGCGGGCGACTTCCGCCGGTCCCCGGCCCGGTACGACATCGCCGAGCTCGACCGCGTCTCGGAGGTCCTGGACTCCTCGGCCACGGCGCTGTCCCAGCTGCTGCACCGCGAGCGGTCGCTGGTCGGGGACGTGTCCCACCAGCTGCGCAGCCGGATCACCGCGCTGCAGCTGCGTCTGGACGAGCTGGCCTGCCACCCCGACCCGGACGCCCGCCGCGAGGCCAACGCGGCGCTGGAGCAGACCGAGCGGCTCACCGCCGTCCTCGACGACCTGCTGGAGTCCGCGCGTGCCGCGCGGGCGGTCGGGGCGGAACCGGTCGACCTGGCCGAGGCCGTCGCCGACGCCGAGCGGGAGTGGCGCGGCCCGCTCACCGCGGCCGGCCGGTCGCTCAAGGTGCGGGTGCCCGAGGGGCTGCTCGCCCGGGTGACCGCGGCACGGCTGCGCGAGGCGATCGGGGTGCTCGTCGACAACGCGCTGCAGCACGGTGACGGCCCGGTGACGATCTCCGCGCGCACCGGGGAGAACGCGCTGCTGGTGGAGGTGTCCGACACCGGGCCCGGGGTGCCGGAGGACCTGGTGCCGCACGTGTTCGACCGGGGCATCTCGGCGCAGTCCTCGACCGGGCTGGGGCTGGCGCTGGCCCGGACGTTGGTCGAGGCCGACGGCGGCAGGCTGGAGCTGTCCCGGGCCCGGCCGCCGGTGTTCCGGCTGTACCTGCCCGCGGCCCGCACCGACGACGTCGCCGCGGCGGCCCCGGTGCCCGACCGCACCGGCCCGCGGTAGCCGGTGGCCCGGTCGCTCAGTCCTCGGTGGCCGGCGGGGGCTGGCGTCGCACGAACTGGTCCGGCCACACGAACCGGCGGAACGCCCACCAGCGGAAGGCCATCCCGACCAGGGTGCCGACGATCTGCCCGGCCACGAAGTCCGCGGACTCCTGGGCGACCAGCGAGACGAACGGCACCTGCAGCTCGAAGACGTAGCGAGAGACCCACAGCGGCGCCGAGTACACCCCGACCCCGACCCCGCTGATCACGAAGAACAGGAGGGCCTCGTGGTGCCGCTCGCGCCCGCCGCGGGTCCGGAAGGACCACTCGCGGTTCAGCACGTAGGACACCATCGTCGCCACCAGCACCGCGATCACCTTGGCGGTCACCGGCTTGTCGGCCAGCACCGTGGCCTTCAGCACCAGGAACACCACCGTGTCGATGACCCAGGTGCTGCCACCGACCATCAGGAACTTGATCAGCTCGCGGTGTTTGATCGCCTTGTCGCGGTACGGCTGGGGGATCCTGGCGAGCGTCGCCTCCACCACCGTCACGGGATCGATCGTGCCAGATTAGGCTCCCGGTCTCGTGGAGAGGGTTGACGTGCAGAAGGCCGCCTTGCCCGTCGTCGGCATGGTCGGCGGTGGCCAGCTGGCCCGGATGACCGCCCAGGCCGCCGTCGCGCTGGGGCAGACCCTGCGGGTGCTGGCCGCGTCGCCGGACGATCCGGCGGCCCGGGTGACGCCGGACGTCGTCATCGGCGACCCCGACGACGCCGCCGCGCTGCGGGAGCTCGCGACGGGCTGCTCGGCGGTCACATTCGACCACGAGGGTGTCCCGCAGGAGGTGCTGGTCCCGCTCGCCGAGGCCGGGCTGCCGCTGCGGCCGCCGCCGTCGGCGCTCGTGCACGCGCAGGACAAGCTGGTGATGCGACGACGGCTGTCGGAGATGGGCCTGCCGGTGCCCGCGTTCGCCGAGGTGTCCGCGCCCGGCGACGTCGCCGCGTTCGGGGCCGGGCACGGCTGGCCCGTCGTGCTCAAGGCCACCCGCGGCGGCTACGACGGCCGCGGTGTCTGGTTCCTGCGCGCCGGCGGCGACGACACCGACCGGCTGGTCGCCGACCTGCTCGACGCCGGCACCCCGCTGCTCGTCGAGTCCGCGGTCCCGATGACCCGCGAGCTGGCCGCGAGCGTCGCCCGCTCGCCCTTCGGCCAGGCCGCCGCGTGGCCGGTCGTCGAGACCCTGCAGGTCGACGGCCAGTGCGCCCGGGTCACCTCGCCCGCCCCCGGGCTCGACCCGGACCACGCCGCCCGGATCCAGGAACTGGCGCTGCGGATCGCGGCCGAGCTCGGCGTCGTCGGGCTGATGACGGTCGAGCTGTTCGAGACCGCGCCCGGCGAGGTCGTCGTGAACGAGCTGGCGATGCGCCCGCACAACTCCGGGCACTGGACGATCGAGGGCTCGGTCACCTCGCAGTTCGAGCAGCACCTGCGCGCGGTGCTGGACTACCCGCTCGGCTCCACCGCCCCGGTCGCCCCGGTCGCGGTGATGGCGAACGTGCTCGGTGCGGCGCAGGAGCCCGCGATGGGCATGGACGAGCGGCTGCACCACTGCTTCGCGCGCTTCCCCGAGGCGAAGGTGCACCTCTACGCCAAGGACGGCCGCCCGGCCCGCAAGATCGGCCACGTCACGGTCCTCGGCCGCGACGAGGCCGACGTGCGCACCCGCGCGGAGCTCGCCGCGGGCTGGCTGGCCACCGCGACCTGGGCGGACGGCTGGTCCGCCCACACCGGCGATCCCCGCTCCCCGCACTCCCCGGAAGGACCTCGATGACGCAGACCGGCTCCCCGCGCGTGGGCGTGATCATGGGCAGCGACTCCGACTGGCCGGTGATGGGCGCCGCGGGCGCCGCGCTCGACGAGTTCGGCGTGCCGTGGGAGGTGGGCGTCTACTCCGCCCACCGCACCCCGCAGCGGATGCTCGACTACGCCGCGTCGGCCGCCGACCGCGGCCTGCAGGCGATCGTCGCCGGGGCCGGTGGTGCCGCGCACCTGCCCGGGATGGTCGCCGCCGCGACGCCGCTGCCGGTCATCGGCGTGCCCGTGCCGCTGAAGTACCTCGACGGCCTGGACTCGCTGCTGTCGATCGTGCAGATGCCCGCCGGCGTGCCGGTGGCGACCGTCGCGGTCGGCAACGCCCGCAACGCCGGACTGCTCGCGGTGCGCATCCTCGGCGCCGGCGACGAGCGGCTCCGGCAGGCCATGGTGGAGTTCCAGGCCGACCTCGAGCGCAGCGTCCTGGACAAGGACGCGGCGCTGCGCGTGGCAGCCCGCGAGGGCTGAGGACCGGGCCGCGATTTTCCGGTGGCGCACCGCTCGATCCCGTGCGTACGGTGTCGGTACACGGGAGAGGAGGTGGTCCAGCAGATGAGCTACAGCAGGACACGTGAGGTGGCCGTCAGCTAGCACCACGTTCTGCTCCGGCGGGGAGAACCCGTCGGAGAGGCGGTCGTGGAAGCCGGTGTGGTGCCGGCGAGTTCCCGACGGTCACCCGTGATCCCCGGGTCCGAACTCTGTCCGGTTCGGTGACGCACCCTGGTGCGGCCCGGGGATCACGCATGTCCGGGGCCGGACGCCCCGGGGCCGGGCTCACCCCGTGCGTCGGGTCGACTCCCGTTCCAGGGTCCGTGCCGCGCGCTCCAGACGCCGGGTCACGTCCTCCAGGTCGGGTGCCGTGGCAGGCTCGCCCGCGTCCTCCAGCGGCAGCATCGGCGCGACCCGGCGGAAGTGGTCGACGGCGCCGGGCAGGTCGGCGTCGCGCGCGCCCTCGACCAGCCACCGGCGCAGCGCCTGGTTGTGCGCGGCGACCAGCGCCGCCGCCGTCACCGCGGCCCGCAGCTCGCCGTCCGGAAGGTCGCCCAGCCGGGCGGTGAGCTCGCGGGTGAACAGCCGTCGGTAGTGGTGCACCGACGCGGCCTCGCGGTCGCGCAGCGCCGGAACCGAGCCGACGAGCGCGAAGCGCAGCCGGGCGACCTCCGGGTCCTCGGTGTAGAGCTCGAACACCGTCTCCGCGGCACGCAGTGCCAGTGACGGCAGGGGCTCGTCGGGGTGCGCGCCGGCGAACACCTCGCCGATCCGGGCCAGACCGCGCTCGTGGTCGGGGGACAGCGCGTCCTCCTTGCCGCGGAAGTAGCGGAAGAAGGTGCGGCGCCCGACGCCCGCGGCGGCGGCGATGTCGTCGACGGTCGTGTCGTCGTAGCCGCGTTCGGTGAACAGCCGCGCGGCCGCCCCCACCAGCTCCCGCCGCACCTCGGCCCGCCCCTCGGGGGAACGCCCGCGCCGCGTGCTGGTCGTCATGGCACGGAGGGTAGCAAGGTCCCGTGACATGTGGCACGGAGTGCCGTTAGCATGGTCGGCATGAACAGCGAGTTCGACAGCTACCGGCTCAGCGACGAGCACACGGCCCTCCGCGAGGCGGTCCGGGACCTGGCGGAGAAGGAGATCGCCCCGCACGCCGCCGACGTCGACGAACAGGGCCGGTACCCCGTCGAGGCGCGCGACGCGCTGGTCAAGGCCGGTTTCCAGGCCGTGATCATCCCCGAGGAGTACGGCGGCCAGGGCGCCGACGAGCTCGCGGGCTGCATCGTGATCGAGGAGGTCGCGCGGGTCTGCGCGTCGTCGTCGCTGATCCCCGGGGTGAACGGCCTCGGGCTCACCCCGATCCTGCTGTCCGCCTCGGACGAGCTGAAGAAGCAGGTCCTGCCCTCGGTCGCCGCGGGCGAGGCGATGGTCAGCTACGCCCTCTCCGAGCGGGAGGCGGGCTCCGACGCCGCGTCGATGAAGACCCGCGCCCGCCGCGACGGCGACGAGTGGGTCCTCAACGGCACCAAGTGCTGGATCACCAACGCCGGCGAGTCGACCTGGTACACGGTCATGGCCGTCACCGACCCGGAGAAGAAGGCCAACGGGATCTCGGCGTTCGTGGTCCACTCCGACGACCCGGGCTTCGTCGTCGGCACCAAGGAGCGCAAGCTCGGCATCCACGGCTCGCCGACCCGCGAGATCCACTTCGAGGACTGCCGCATCCCGGCCGACCGGATCATCGGCGCCGAGGGCACCGGCTTCAAGACCGCGCTGCGCACGCTGGACCACACCCGCCCGACCATCGGTGCGCAGGCCGTCGGCATCGCGCAGGGCGCGCTCGACGTCGCGACGCAGTACATGAAGGAACGCAAGCAGTTCGGCAAGCACCTGGCCGAGTTCCAGGGCCTGCAGTTCATGCTCGCCGACATGGCGATGAAGGTCGAGGCCGCGCGGCAGCTCTGCTACGTCGCCGCCTCGCGGGCCGAGCGCAACGAGCCCGACCTGGGCTTCATCTCGTCGGCCGCCAAGTGCTTCGCCTCCGACACCGCGATGCAGGTGACCACCGACGCCGTCCAGCTGCTCGGCGGCGCGGGCTACACCCGCGACTTCCCGGCCGAGCGCATGATGCGCGACGCGAAGATCACGCAGATCTACGAGGGCACCAACCAGATCCAGCGCATGGTGATGGCGCGTTCCCTGCTCAAGTGACACCCTGACGCCCCATGGACGGGGCCGTCGTGGACCGCGCACTGCTCGACCGGCTGCTCGACACCGACCCGGCGTTGCGCTGGCAGGTCGAGCGCGACCTGGCGGGTGCGCCTCCCGAGGTGTGGGAGGCCACCCGCGCCCGCGTCGCGGCCGAGGGGATGGGCGCGCGGCTGCTCGCCCGCCAGCACTCCGACGGCACCTGGGCGAACGGGGCGTACTTCCCGGCCGCACCGTCCACGGTGGAGGGGCAGCCGTGGGCGGCGACCACCTGGTCGCTGAACGCGCTGCGCGAGTGGGGCCTGGACCCGGCGGCGCTGGCGGGCACGGCGGAGAAGCTCGAGTCGTGCCGCTGGGAGTACGACGACCTGCCCTACTGGGACGGTGAGGTCGACGTCTGCATCAACGCGTTCACCGTTGCCAACGGACTGTGGCTCGGCCGCGACATGGACGCCCTCGCCGCGTGGTTCGCCGAGCACCGGCTCGCCGACGGCGGCTGGAACTGCTTCTGGGTGGACGGCGCGCAGCGGTCGTCGTTCCACTCCACGCTGAACGCGCTGTACGGGCTGCTCGCCCACGAGCGGGCCACCGGTGGCACCGCCGCGACGCGGGCCGCCCGCCGGTCGGGTGAGGAGTACCTGCTCACCCGCGGTCTGCTGTACCGGCTCTCGACCGGCGAGCCGGTGGCGCTCGAACGGGACCCGGCCGAGCTCGCCTACCCGTTGCGCTGGCGGCACGACGTGTTGCGCGGCACGGAGTACTTCCGCCTCGCCGCCGCGCTCGACGGGGTCCCGCCCGACCCGCGGCTCGCTGACGCCGTCGTGGCGCTGCGCGCGTCGCGACGGCCGGACGGGCGCTGGGTCCAGGGCGTCCGCGACCCGGGTGAGATGTGGTTCGAGGTGGACGTGCCGCCGGGGGAGCCGTCGCCGTGGCTGACCCTGTACGCCACCCGGGTGCTCGCCTGGTGGGACGCGGCGGCCTGACGATCAGTGCATGAGCGCGGTACGGGGCCGCGCGGACCGCGCCCAGGTGCTGGTGATCATGGACGCGGCGGGGTGCGGATGACGAGCACAGCCGCGGCCGGTGCCCCGGCGAGGGCGGTGTAGGTGTGCTCGCCGTCGGCGGGCCAGCGGGTGGTCTCGCCGGTGCCGAGGTCGGCCTCGCGCCCGCTGCGTCCGGCCCGGACGGCACCGCGGGTGACGAGCAGGTGCTCCACCACCCCCGGACCGTGCCCGGGGGACACGTGCACCGCCTCCGGGACGAGGGCCAGGGCGTACACCTCGACGGTGCCGTGGTGGTCGGTGGCCGTCTCCAGCAGGCGCGCGGTGATACCGGGGCCGGCGACCTCGGCCCCGGGGTGGTCGGCGAGCAGCCGCGACAGCGGTACGCCCAGGGTGTCCGCGAGCGCATAGAGGGTGGAGAGGGTGGGGTTGCGGCTGCCGTTCTCGATCTCCGACAGCGAGCCCTTGCCGATCCCCGCCTGCTCCGCGAGCGCTCCGAGGGACAGACCGCGTGCGGTCCGGGCCGTCCGCAGCCGTGCGCCGACGGCCGTCCGCAGCGCCCCGTCGTCCACCGGGCGACTGTAGCCGGGGCCGGGTCGGCCGCAGGGCCCCGTGCCCGCGCCACCCGGGCCGAACCACTCGGCCGGGCCACCCGGGCCGGGCCACTCGGGCCGGGCCACTCGGGCCGGGCCACTCGGGCCGGGCCACTCGGGCCGGGCCACTCGGGCCGGGCCACTCGGGCCGGGCCACTCGGGCCGGGCCACTCGGGCCGGGCCACTCGGCCGCGCTACCCGGACGGGGTGCCCGGGCGACGTGGGGGACCGGGTGTCCCGGGGTCGCGCACCGCGGTCGCCGCGGAGAAGCGTGCCGGGAGCGCCGTGACCTGGTCCCGGAGATCGTCGAGGTCCCAGAGGTCACGGCCGTCCGGCTCCCGGAAGGCCGGTGTCACCAGGCCGGCCCTGGCCCAGCGGTGCAGTGCCCGCGGGCTCAGGGCCAGTCTGGTCGCGGCCTCGCCGGTGGTCACCAGTCGCACCGGGCGCCGCCGCCGGTCAGGCCGCGGCGGGTGCCGCGGTGCGGGCGGTCAGGCGGCCGACGACCAGGCTGCAGCCGTAGCCCAGCACGACCGAGCCGACCACGAACGACAGCAGCATCACCGTGAACGGGCCGGTGGGCAGCGAGAAGTCGGTGCCCGACGCCCCGCTGAGCAGGCCGAACGCCGCCGTGGTGGCGAACCCGACGACCGAGCCGGGCACGAACCCGAGCTGCGGCACGAGCGCACCGAGGATGAACACCGCGGTCATCCCGCCGATGATCAGGCCCAGCAGGGCGGGGTTCGTGGTGAGCCCGGCCAGGACCAGCATGACGGTGCCGGTGACGATCCCCCAGATGTTCGTGGCGAGGGCGGTGACCAGCGCGGGCCGGTCACCGCCCGCCGCGAAGAACGTCGCGGCACCCAGGAACGTCGCCGGTACGAACAGGCCGAGCCCGGAGAGCGGACCGAGGTAGAGGTAGGCGATCACCGCCCCGGCGACGCCGATCACCAGGGCCAGAGCGACGGGCAGCTTCATGAGACGGGCCTTCCGGTAGAGCCGCGCCCGACGGGTGCGGCGGCCCACGCAGGATGGGGCGCCGCCGGTGCCCGTTCCAAGATCGCCGGGCCGGACGTCACCGCCTGTTTTCCGGACGACACGGTTCGGTCATCTTTGGTCGGGTCGGCGGCGCCCCGTGTATCGGCTGCAGAACATCCTGCTTACCGCCCGGGGTGGGTTCTGTTTACAGAACGATGCGGTTAGGGTGAGGCCGTGGATCGTTCCTGGGCGCAACCGGTGTCGGTCGGTGTCGTCTCCGCGGTGATCGGGGTGACCAGCTCGTTCGCCGTCGTCCTCGCCGGGCTGACGGCGGCCGGTGCCGACCCGGCGCAGGCCGCGTCCGGGCTGGTGGTGCTCACCGCGCTGATGGGGGTGGCGACGATCTGGCTGTCCCGCCGGTTCCGCCGCCCGCTGACGGTCGCCTGGTCCACCCCCGGCGCGGCGTTGCTGGCCTCCACCGGAGCCGTCGCGGGTGGGTGGCCCGCCGTGGTCGGCGCGTTCGTCGTCGGCGGTCTCCTCATCGTCGCGACCGGGCTCGTGCGCCCGCTCGGGCGGCTCGTCGGCGCGATCCCGGCGCCGATCGCGCAGGCGATGCTGGCCGGTGTGCTCCTGCCGCTGTGCCTGGCGCCGGTCCGTGCGCTGGTCGAGCGGCCGCTGCTGGTGGCGCCGATCGTGGTCCTGTGGGTCGTCCTGTCGCGGTTCGCGCCGCGCTGGGCGTCCCCGGCCGCGTTCGGGCTGGCCCTGGTGATCGTCGTCGTTCTCGCCGACGGCTGGTCGTGGCTGCGCCCGCCGGAGATCACCCTCACCGTCCCGGCCTTCTCGGTCGCGGCCCTGGTGGGGGTCGCGCTGCCGCTCTGGGTGGTCACGATGGCCTCGCAGAACGTGCCCGGCGTCGCGGTGCTCGCCGCGGCGGGCTACCCCGTCCCCTGGCGCCACGCGATGGTGCTCACCGGCGCCGGGACGGTCCTCGGGGCCCCGGCCGGTGCGCACGCGATCAACCTGGCCGCGATCACCGCGGCGCTGCCCGCCTCGCCCGAGTCCCACCCGGACCCGGCGCGACGCTGGGTCGCCTGCCAGGCCAACGGCGTCGCCTGCCTGCTGCTGGCCCCGCTCGCGACGACGATGGCCGCCCTGGTCGCGGCCGCGCCGCCCGGGGTCGTGGAGTCCGTCGCGGGGCTCGCCCTGCTCGGGACGTTCGGTGCCGCGCTCGCCGGGGCCCTCGCCGTCGCCGACCCGACGCCGGATCCGGCCGTCGCGCGGGTGCCCGCGGCCGCCGCGTTCCTGGTCTCGGCGGCCGGGGTCACGATCGCCGGGATCGGCGGGGCGTTCTGGGGGCTGCTCGCCGGGGTGGCGCTGCACCTGGTGCTGCGGCGGCGCCCGGCCGCCGCGTGACGCCGCGCCGCGGCCGCCGCATCACCGCAGGACCCGGCGGCGTCAGCGGCGGAAGCCCTCCACCCGCACCTCGTCGGTCGGGGCGAACCGGCCCGCGGCCGCGTCGATGAGCGCGATCGTCCGCGCCGACTGCGCGCAGCCGAACCCGTACTTCGCCCGCACCCGCGCGTCGGCGATCTCCATGCAGGTGCGGCTGCGCGTGACGAACTCGGCCACCGGGTAGGTCGTGCCGGTGTCCAGGTGTTCGGTCACCACCAGCGACGGCGAGTAGTAGCTGACCTCGGTGCCGTCCGGCCAGCGGACGTCGAACATCATCTCGGGCACGGTCGTGCACGGTAGGCGGCCCGGATTGCCGCCGTGTTGCGCGCGGCGTCTACAGGATGAAGCCGAACAGCGGGCTGTCCGGCGGGATCGGCTCGATGTGCGGGGGAGCCTCCTGCATCCGCTTGAGCAGCGCGGGCAGGTCGTCCGGCGAACCCAGCTCGATGCCGACCAGGGCCGGGCCGGTCTCCCGGTTGGAGCGCTTGGTGTACTCGAACAGGGTGATGTCGTCATCCGGGCCGAGGACGTCGTCGAGGAACCGGCGCAGCGCGCCCGGCTCCTGCGGGAACTCGACGAGGAAGTAGTGCTTGCGGCCCTCGAAGACCAGGGCGCGCTCGACGATGTCGGCGTAGCGGGAGACATCGTTGTTGCCGCCCGAGAGCAGGCAGACCGTCGTGGCGTCGCGGGGGATGTCGAGCCGGTCCAGCGCCGCGGGGGACAGCGCGCCCGCCGGCTCGGCGATGATCCCGTCGGACTGGTAGAGCGCGAGCATCTCGACGCAGATCCGGCCCTCGGGCACCGCGAGCAACTCCACGCCCGCGTCGCGCACCACGTCGAAGGTGGCCGCGCCGACCTTGCGCACGGCGGCGCCGTCGACGAACGGGTCCAGCGATCCCAGGTCGACCGGCTCGCCCGCGGCGACCGCGGCCGCCATGCTCGCCGCCCCGGCGGGCTCGACGCCCACGATCCGGGTCGACGGCGCGTGCTCGCGCAGGTAGGTGATGGCCCCGGCGAGCAGTCCACCGCCACCGACCGGCACGACCAGCACATCCGGCGGGTCGGCCAGCTGGGAGACGATCTCGCGGGCGATCGTGCCCTGGCCCGCGACGGTGCGCGGGTCGTCGAAGGCGGGCACCTGGGTGGCACCGGTGGAATCGGCGTCGGCGCGGGCGGCCGCGGCGGCCTCGTCGTAGGTGTTGCCGACCACCCGCACCTCGACGGCGTCGCGGCCCAGCCGCGCGACCCGGTCCCGCTTCTGGCGCGGGGTCGTGCCGGGCAGGTACACCCGCCCGGTCACGCCGAGGCGCTGGCAGGCGAACGCGACGCCCTGGGCGTGGTTGCCGGCGCTGGCACAGACGACGCCGGCGAGACGGTCGGCCTCGGGCAGCTGCGCGATGAGGTTGTAGGCGCCGCGGATCTTGTACGAACGGACCGGCTGCAGGTCCTCGCGCTTGACCCAGACCTCGCCGCCGAGCGCGTCGGACAGGCGGGGGTTGAGCTGCAGCGGGGTCGGGCCGATGACGGCGCGGAGCCGGGCCGCCGCGTCGTCGACGTCCCGGGCGCTCACAGAGGGGGTCACGGTCGACCAGGGTGTCATGACCCCCGCACGGGGTCGCCGCTCACCCCAGGCGCAGGGTGACCCGCTCGGACTCCGCGCGGCGGTCGAGGGTCGCCGGGTCCTCGGCGGCGTTCACGGTCTGGACCAGCGAGGCCCCCGCCGCGAGGACGGCGAGCAGCCCGTCGCGCAGGCCGTCCGCGCTGTCCCACCCGGTGCTCGACAGCACCCGGGCGCCCGCGGTGATGCCGAGTGCGTCCGCACGCTCCCGGGCCGCGGCCAGGACCTGCTCTCCGCTCGCGCCGTCCCAGGCCGGGGCCGCGCCGTCCACCGGGTCCCACGGGACGAACTCGTCGCCGTGCACCCGCACCTCGGTCGCGAAGTCGACGGTGCCACCGGGGAGGTCGCCCAGGCCGCGGCCGAAGAAGTCCAGCGAGAACGCGACGACCGTGCCCGCCCCGGCCGCGAGCGCCACGTCGAGCCGCGCCGCGTCGGCGAGCACGACGTCCGCGCCCGCCGGGTCGCCGATCAGCTCCGCGCCGCAGGACCACACGGCCAGCAGCGCGGCGACGGTCTGCCAGTGCGCGGGCAGCAGCGCCGCGACCCGGGTGCCCGGCTCGACGTCGACCTCGTCGCGCAGCAGGTTCGCCGCCTTCGCTGTCCAGTTCGCGGTGGTCGTGCCGGACAGCTCGGTCCGCTCGCCGGTCGCGTCGTCGTAGTGGGTGACCAGCGGTCGCGGGGCGGCGGCGCCGAGCGCCGGGCCGAGCAGCGCGTCGGTGAGGAACAGGCCGGAGCCGAAGACGGTGTCCATCACGCCGGAACGCTACGTCAGTCGATGCAGGGGACCCCGCCCGCGGTGATCGGCGGGGTCGAGGGAGCCGGGGCGGCGGCGGGCGCGGCCGCCGCGGAGGTCGACCGGCCGCCGTTCGCGCGGTCGGTGCCGAGCAGCACCTGGACCCGGCCCTGGGCGACGGCGTCGGACTGCTCGACGCCGATGCCACCCAGCGCCTCGGCGACCCGGCGGGCGGCGGCGTCGCCGTCGGCCTGGCTGTAGCGGACCACCGAGGTGGTGCGGTCCGGGGCGTTGCCGACCTCGCCGGGGGTGAACCCGGTGCGGCCCAGGGTGTCGGCGACCTGCGCGGCCAGCCCGGTCACCCCGGACCCGTTCGCCACGTCGGCCACGACCGGCGCCGCCGCCTCCGTGGAGGTCGCGGGCGCCTCCTCGGGCTCGGGGTCGGTGTGGTGGGCGACGAAGTCGCGGACCTCGGCGGGGTCGACGAGCAGCACGTCCTTGCCGCGGGTGGTCTCCGGGCCGCCGGTGGGGATGGTCAGGAAGTCCATCCTCCCGGCCGCGATCGACGACGCCTCGCGGGCGAAGCCGAGCAGGTCCCAGCCGCTGTCGATGACGACCGACTGCTGGATCACCTCGATGAGCGCTCCGAGCTTGGTCGGGTCGGTGAGCGTGCCCGAGGACAGGACCTTGTTGGCGACCGCGGCGAGGAACACCTGCTGACGGTTGATACGCGACAGGTCCCCGCCGGCGAGCCCGTGCCGCTGCCGGACGAACGCGAGCGCGTCGGCACCGGAGATCGTCTGCGGGCCTGCGGGGAAGTCGGCGCCGGAGAACTCGTCCCTGGCCGGGGCCTTGAGACAGACGTCGACGCCGCCGACGGCGTTGGTGAGGTTGTAGAAGCCGAGCAGGTTGACCTCGGCGAAGTGGTCGATGGCCAGCCCGGTGAGGTCCTGCACGGTGTCGATCAGGGCCTGCCGACCGGCCTGCGACGAGTCCTGGTCGATCTGCCGGGGGTCGCGCACGCCCTCGGCGACCAACCGGGACGCGGTCTCCGCCTTCGTCTGCGGGTAGGCGGCGTTGATCTTGTTGCGGCCGATCCCGGGGATCGACACCTCGGAGTCGCGCGGGATGGAGAACGCGGTCGCGCTGCCGCCGTCGGCGGGCAGGTGCACGACGATGATCGTGTCGGAGTTGAGGACGCCGGACTCGGCGCCGCTGCGCAGCTGGGCCAGGACGTCGGCCGGCAGCGGGTTGCCCTGCGCGTCGGTACGGCTGTCCACGCCGACCAGCAGGATGTTCTGCTCGCCGCCCGCGGAGCCGCCGAACAGCAGGTTCGTCGTGGTGATGCCGCCGGTGACGTCGCGGTAGAAGGTCCACACGGCGCCGGTGAGCAGCACCGTCAGCGCCGACAGCACGGCGACGGCGACCCGCAGCCGGGCCAGCAGCCCGCGGGCCCGGGGCGGTCCTCCGCCGGTGCGCCCGCCCCGCGCCGGGTACGGGGGGTGCTCGT
Organism: Pseudonocardia sp. UM4_GMWB1; assembly: GCF_017312155.1. Lineage (NCBI taxonomy): Bacteria > Bacillati > Actinomycetota > Actinomycetes > Pseudonocardiales > Pseudonocardiaceae > Pseudonocardia > Pseudonocardia sp. UM4_GMWB1. The sequence goes on from NZ_QJPN01000001.1 coordinate 1,477,880, forward strand.
CGGGGCCGGTCGCGGTCCCGGCCCGGCTCCAGCCCGCGGAGCCCGCGGGGCGTCCGCGTGCGGCGCCGGTGTCCGGGCGGACCCGGGGCGAGCGGGACCGGTCGCCGGGGGCGGCGGGGCGGCCGGACCGTCGCGCCGCGGCGCGCTCGGCGGCCGACGGGCGGGAGCGGTCCCGGTAGCCCTCGCCCATGCTCGCTCCCCTCGGGGTCCGTCTCGTCCGCGCCGCTGCGTCTCACCCGGACGGGGGAGTCCGGTGAACCCGAGCACGGCTCGTGCGTCTCTGGGACCGGACACCCCGGTCGGGGACCAGGGTGCAGCATCCGGGCCCCCGCGGTGGGTCGTACAGGCCTGCGTGTCGGGTTGCTCGCCCGGTCGTCGTAGGGGGTCGGGACTTGAGGGTGACACACGGGTACGGCGTGTCGTCGCTGCTCGGGGACGGTCCGAACGTTGGAGTGAGGGTATCGCGATCATGGTCGCGGTGACGGAGTGTGATCTTCGCGGGCGCGAACGGGCGGTGCCGGACGGAGCCGCCGGGCGCGGGTGTGCCCGTGCTGACTAGGTTGCGGGACATGCGCGGGGTGGACGAAAAGGACGGGGAGGCCACGTGACCGACGACGCACGGTCCTACGGCGACGGGGTCGCCGTCGTCACGGTGACCTACTCGCCGGGCGCGCTGCTGGACACCTTCCTCGACTCGCTGCGGGGCGCGACGACCCGCACGGACGTGCCGGTCGTCCTGGCCGACAACGGATCCGTCGACGGCGCCCCCGAGCGCGCGGCCCGCGAGCGCGACCACGTGACGGTCCTGCCGATCGGGGAGAACGTCGGCTACGGTGCCGCCGCCAACCGCGGCGTGGCCTCGCTGCCCGACCGATACGGCTGGGTCGTCGTCGCCAACCCGGACCTGGAGTGGGGTGCCGGTTCGCTGGACATCCTGCTCGACGCCGGCCGTCGCCACCCCCGGGCCGGGTCGCTCGGCCCGCTGATCCGCGAGCCGTCCGGCGAGGTCTACCCCTCGGCGCGCGAGGTGCCGTCGCTGACGGCCGGGGCGGCGCACGCCGTGCTGGCCCCGGTCTGGCCGGGCAATCCCTGGACGGCGGCCTACCGGCGCAGCCGGGAGGACCTGACGGAACGCGCGGCCGGCTGGCTGTCCGGGTCGTGCCTGCTCCTGCGGCGCACCGCGTTCGACTCCGTCGACGGTTTCGACCCGCGCTACTTCATGTACTTCGAGGACGTCGACCTGGGGATGCGGCTCGGTCTCGCCGGATGGCGAAACGTGTACGTCCCCGGCGCCGATGTCGTACACGTGGGCGGAGCGTCCACGGGCAAGCCGGAGGTGTCGGCACGGATGCTCGCCGAGCACCACCGCAGCGCCTACCGCTACCTGGCCGACCGCCACCGCGGTCCGGTGCACGCGCCGCTGCGTGCGGCCCTGCGCGCCGGCCTGGCCGTGCGCTCGGGTCTGCTGCGGCGGACCGGCTGAGCGCGAACGAGAAGAAAGAACCTGAGGGGGAACCTGCGTTGCAGGACGTCGAGGCGGTCGTGCTGGTCGGGGGCAAGGGCACCCGGCTGCGGCCACTGACCCTGTCGGCGCCCAAGCCGATGCTGCCGACGGCGGGGGTGCCGTTCCTGGCGCATCTGCTGTCGCGGATCCGCGAGGCGGGCATCCGGCGGGCGGTGCTGGGGACGAGCTACCTGGCCGAGACCTTCGAGGAGCACTTCGGCGACGGCTCGTCGCTGGGGCTGGACCTCACCTACGTCACCGAGACCGAGCCGCTGGGCACCGGCGGGGGCATCCGCAACGTGGCCGGCAAGCTCTCCGCCGAGCACGTCATGATCTTCAACGGCGACGTGCTGGCGGGCACCGACCTGACCGCCGTCGCCGACACCCACCGCAGCACCGGTGCCGACGTCACGCTGCACCTGGTGCGGGTGCAGAACCCGCGGGCCTTCGGCTGCGTCCCCACCGATCCGACCGGCCGGGTGCTGGAGTTCCTCGAGAAGACCGAGGACCCGCCGACCGACCAGATCAACGCCGGGTGCTACGTCTTCCGCCGCGAGGTCATCGACACCATCCCCGAGGGCAGGCCGGTGTCGGTGGAGCGTGAGACGTTTCCCGACCTGCTCGCCTCCGGGGCGCACGTGCAGGGCCACGTCGACGTCGCCTACTGGCGCGACATGGGAACCCCCGGCGACCTGGTGCACGGCTCGGCGGACCTGGTCCGCGGGGTCGCGCCCTCGGCGGCGCTGCCCGGGCCGACCGGCGAGTCGATGGTGCTGGAGGGGGCCGAGGTGGCCTCCGACGCGTTCGTGTTCGGCGGGACGACCGTCGGCCGTGGCGCCCGGATCGGCTCCGGCGCCCGGGTCGAGGGCTCCATGCTGTTCGACGGCGCGATGGTGCAGGCGGGCGCGGTCGTGGAGAACTCGGTGATCGGGGCCGGTGCGGTCGTCGAGGAGGGCGCGAGCGTCCGCGACACCGTGGTCGGCGACCGGGCCGTGATCGGCGCGCACTGCGAGCTGCGGCACAACATGCGGGTGTGGCCGGACGTCACGCTGCCGCCCCACGGGGTCCGGTTCTCGCCCGACGTGTGACCATCGGGGGCGTGGACACGGCCGCCGTGGTGGTGGACCGGGAATGGCGGCCGCCGTTCCCGCTCGACCTGTACGGCGTCCTCGCCCCGCTGCGCCGCGGCCGCGGCGACCCCACCTGGCGCACCGCCGTCGACGGTGCCGTGATCTGGCGGGTCTCGACGACGCCGGCCGGCCCCGCCACCGTCGCGATCCGCCGCCGCGCCGACGGCGGTCCGCACGGCACCGTGCGCGCGACCGGCTGGGGGCCGGGCGCGGCCTGGGAGGTCGACCGGCTGCCGTCGCTGCTGGGGGCCGACGACGACCCGTCGGCCTTCGTGGCGCACCACCCGCTCGTCGCCGACGCGCACCGGCGCCGTCCCGGGCTGCGGCTGGGCTCCACCGGCCGGGTGTGGGACGCGCTGCTGCCCGCGGTGCTGGAGCAGAAGGTCACCGGCACCGAGGCGCACCGCTCGTTCCGCGAGCTCGCGTGGCGGTTCGGGTCGCCCGCACCGGGCCCGGCCGGGGTGGTGCCCGCCGGCATGCGGGTGCCGCCGACACCCGGGCAGATCCGCGCGGTGCCGGAGTGGGAGTGGCACCGGGCCGGCGTCGACCACGCCCGGCGGACGGCGATCCTGCACGCCGCCGTCGTCGCCCACCGGCTGGAACGGGCCGCCGAGCTGGGCGGGGAGCAGGGCCGGGTGCTGCTGCGCCGGGTCCGCGGCATCGGGGTGTGGACGGCCGCGGAGATCGCCCAGCGCGCCTGGGGCGACCCGGACGCGGTCAGCTTCGGCGACTTCCACGTGCCCAACACCGTCGGCTGGGCGCTGCTCGGGCACGACCTCGACGACGCGGGGATGCTCGAGGTGCTCGCTCCCTACGTGCCGCAGCGCCAGCGCGCGGTCCGCTACATCGAGGCGTCCGGGTTCCGCCGTCCCCGGTTCGGGCCCCGGTTCTCCCCGCGCGACTACCGCTCGTTCTGACCGACGTAGGGTCGCCGTGTGAAGGTCACCGTTCTGGTCGGCGGCGTCGGCGGAGCCCGCTTCCTGCAAGGCGTGAAGCACGCGCTCGGACTGCCCCCCGTGGGGTCGGGCGAGTCCGCGCACGAGGTCACCGCCGTGGTCAACGTCGGCGACGACATCTGGCTGCACGGGCTGCGGGTCTGTCCGGACCTCGACACCGTCATGTACACCCTCGGCGGCGGCATCGACGTCGAGAAGGGCTGGGGCCGCTCGGACGAGACGTGGTCGGTCAAGGCCGAGCTGGAGGCCTACGGCGCCGAGGCGACCTGGTTCGGGCTGGGCGACCGCGACGTCGCCACCCACCTCGTCCGCACCCGGATGCTGCGTGCCGGCTACCCGCTGTCCCAGGTCACCGAGGCGCTCTGCCACCGCTGGCAGCCCGGGGTGCGGGTGCTGCCCGCCTCCGACGACCGCGTCGAGACCCACGTCGTGATCGACAACCCGGACCCGGCCGCGGTCGAGGAGACCCCGCAGGTCGCGATCCACTTCCAGGAGTGGTGGATCCGGCACCGGGCCGCCCCGAAGGCGTACCGCTTCGCCTCGGTCGGCGCCGACCAGGCCGCGATCCTGCCCGACGCCCGGGCCGCGATCGCCGGGGCCGACGTCGTGCTCGTCGCCCCGTCCAACCCGGTGGTGTCGATCGGCACGATCGTCTCGGTCCCCGGGATGGCCCAGGCCCTCGCGGCGACGCCCGCGAAGGTCGTGGGGCTGTCCCCGATCGTCGGCGGGGCGCCGGTGCGGGGCATGGCCGACGCCTGCCTGACCGCGATCGGCGTCGAGACCAGCGCCGAGGGCGTGGGCCGGCACTACGGCGGCCGCGGCGAGGGCGGACTGCTCGACGGCTACCTGGTGCACACCGGCGACGCCGCGACCGTGCCCGGCGCGACCGTGCGCGAGGTGCCGCTGCTGATGACCGACCACGACGCGACCGCCGCCATGGCCCGCGCCGCGTTCGAGCTGGCGGGCGTCGGTGTCTGAGGGTTTCCCCGACCACGCGTCGCAGCGGCTGGAGATCATCGGAGTCCCGGGGCTTCCGGAGTTCCGCCCCGGCGACGACCTCACCGCCGCGCTGGCCGAGCGGATGACCTGGCTGCGCGACGGCGACGTCGTGGTGGTCACCAGCAAGGTGTTCTCCAAGGTCGAGGGCAGGCTGGTGCCTGCCCCCGCCGACGAGGAGGAGCGCGACGCGCTGCGCCGCAGGCTGGTCGACCAGGAGACCGAGCGGGTGGTGGCCCGCAAGGGCCGGACGCTGATCGTGGCCGGGAAGCTCGGCATCGTGCAGGCCGCCGCGGGCATCGACGGCTCCAACGTCCGCCGCGACGAGCTCGCCCTGCTGCCGGCCGACCCGGACGCCAGCGCGGCCGGGCTGCGCGCCGGGCTGCGGGAGCGGCTCGGGGTCGAGGTCGGCGTCGTCGTCACCGACACGCTGGGGCGCAGCTGGCGGGTCGGCCAGACCGACATCGCGATCGGCTCGGCCGGACTGCCGGTGCTGCACGGCTACTCCGGCGCCGTCGACGGCCAGGGCAACGACCTGGTCGTCACCGAGATCGCCGTCGCCGACGAGATCGCCGCGGCCGCGGACCTGGTGAAGGGCAAGCTCGGCGGGCTGCCGGTCGCGGTGCTGCGCGGCGCGGCCCTGCCCGACGACGGCTCGACCGCCCGTGACCTGATCCGGCCCATCGAGGAGGACCTGTTCTGGCTGGGCACCGAGGAGGCGATCGCCCGCGGGCGCAGCGAGGCGGTCCTGCTGCGTCGCAGCACCCGGGACTTCGCCGACGAGCCGGTCGACGACGACGCCGTGCGCCGCGCCGTGGGCGTCGCGCTGACCGCGCCCGCGCCGCACCACAGCACCCCGTTCCGGTTCGTGTGGCTGCGTGACGCGGCGCGGCGCACCGCGGTGCTCGACGCGCTGCGCGAGCGCTGGCGCGCCGACCTGGTCGCCGACGGGCGCCCGGCCGACGAGGTGGAGCGTCGCCTCGCCCGCGGGGACCTGCTGCGACGCGCCCCGGAGCTGGTGCTGGCGTTCCGGTCCACCGCGGGGATGCACGGCTACCCGGACCCGGCCCGGGACGCCGCCGAGCGGGACATGTTCACCGTCGCCGGCGGGGCGGCGGTGCAGTCCCTGCTGGTCGCGCTGGCCGCGGAGGGGCTGGCGTCCTGCTGGGTCGGCTCGACGATCTTCGCCGCGGACGTCGCCCGCCGGGTCCTGGACCTGCCCGACGACTGGGCGGCGCTCGGTGCGGTCGCCGTCGGCGTGCCGGCCGAGCCGATCGCCCCGCGCGCTCCCCGACCGGCCGGCGACGGCCTGCTGGAGCTGTGAGCCCGTGGTGGCCACGGCGACGGCCGCCCGCGAGCTGGGCGCCTGGACACCGCGCGACCCCGGCCAGCGGGCCCTGCAGCACGCGCTGCTGGCCTTCCTCGACGCGCGCCCCGACGACGCCTGCGACCGCTCCTGCGTGCCCGGGCACCTCACCGCGTCGGCGCTGCTGCTCGACGCGGGCGGGGACCACACGCTGCTGACCCTGCACCCGCGGGTGGGCCGCTGGATCCAGCTGGGCGGGCACTGCGAGCCGGGCGACGACTCGCTGCGCGCCGCGGCGCTGCGCGAGGCCACCGAGGAGTCCGGGATCGACGGCCTGGAGATCGACGAGCACCCGCTGCACGTCGACGTCCACCCCGTCACCTGCTCGCTCGGGGTCCCGACCCGCCACCTGGACGTGCGTTACCTGGTGCGCGCCCCCGCGGGCGCGACGCCGCGGATCAGCGACGAGTCGCTGGACCTGCGGTGGTGGCCGGTGGACGCGCTGCCCGCCGACGACGACACCGTCGCGACGATGGTCGCCGCCGCCCGCTGAGCCGGGCTCAGAGGTTGCGCCAGAAGAACATCGCGGAGTATCCGAGCCGGAACAGCTCCTGGTTCCCGCCGGCGGCGCCGAACAGCAGCTGGGTGGCGGCGAAGAACAGCGCGCTCACCCCGGGCACGAACAGCAGCAGGGCGAGCAGCACGAACGGTGCCCAGGGCCGGACCCGCTCGCCGAGGCGCCGAGCCGGCGCGGACAGGTACGGCTCCAGCGCCCCCCAGCCGTCGAGGCCGGGCACGGGCAGCATGTTCAGCACGAACGCGATGATCTGGAAGTACGCGAGCGCGGACAGCCCGGCCGCCACCGGCAGCGGCATCCCCGGGAACGCGGCCACCGTGATGATCAACACGATGCCGAGGGCCAGGTTCGCCGCGGGGCCCGCCAGCGAGACCGCGCTGCGCCGGGCCCGCGACCGCAGCGCCCACTGGTTGATCCACACCGCCCCGCCGGGCAGCGGTAGCCCGCCGATCAGCAGGATGATCAGCGGCAGCACCAGGGACAGGCCGGGGTCGGCGTAGCGCCGCACGTCGAGGGTCAGGTATCCCTTCGCCGCGACCGAGGTGTCCCCGCCGCGATAGGCGGTGATGGCGTGCCCGTACTCGTGCAGGCACAGCGACACCACCCAGCCGCCGAGCACCAGGACGAAGATCCCGGAGGTCGCCAGGACCCCCGATCGGGTGGGGACGGCGGCGGCGGCGAGAACGCCACCGAGAAGGGTGACGCCGAGGATCAGCAGGAACCAGGGGCTGATGCGGCGTGTCAGGGACGGCACGTACCCATACTCCATGTCGGAGGAAACGCCCGCGCGCGACCCTTCACTCAATCGGCAGAGCCGGCTTGCACAGAGCGAGTGTCAGCGCTGTACTTACAGCGGTGTCATTCGCCAGTGCGTTGCGGGGAGGTGGGCGAGTGGACGACGTCGAGGGGTTCATGCGGATGCTGCGGCCGGTGGAGGCCGAGCCGGTGGGCACGGTCGAACGGCCCGATCACGAGATGGCCGACTACGACCAGGTCGCCCAGATCCTGGACCTGAAGGGTCTGCTGGACGACGGTTCCTCCGAGGAGGTGCCGGACTGGCAGGAGCGTGCGCTCTGCGCGCAGACCGACCCGGAGGCGTTCTTCCCCGAGAAGGGCGGCTCCACCCGTGAGGCCAAGCGCATCTGCTCCGGCTGCGAGGTCCGGGCCGAGTGCCTGGAGTACGCGCTGGCCCAGGACGAGCGTTTCGGCATCTGGGGCGGGCTGAGCGAGCGGGAGCGCCGTCGCCTCCGCCGCGCCGCCGTGTGAGACTCCGCGGGGGGAACAGGAACACGAGGGCCGGTCGCCGTCACGGTGACCGGCCCGTCGTCGTCCTCGGGCCGTGTCGCCCCGCGGGGGCGCTCAGCCGCCGTCGACGGCGTCGGGCTCGATGTTGAGGTACTCCGCGACCTGCTCGACGAGCACCTCGTGCACGAGGTCGGCGAGGTCCTCGCCGTTGCGTGCCCTGGCCTCGAGCGGGCGGCGGTAGAGCACGATCCGCGCCCGGGTCGGCATCCCGGCGGAGTCGACCCCGGCCGGCACGAGGTGCGCCAGCGGGACGCCGACGTCGGCCAGCACCCCGGTGCCCCACACGATCTCGTCGGGCGACGTGCGGTCGACCGACGGCACGTCGTCGACGGCGAGGTCGAGGTCGACCAGCTCCGGGCCCCAGCGCGCCTCGATCGGTTCGAGCGCCTCCAGCACCTTCGCGTCGAAGCGTTCGGCGCGGGTGCGGAAGGCCGGCGTCGACACCGGGTACATCAGGCCGCGCAGGCCGCGTCCTCGCCGGTCCCGCCGGCGCGGGCTGCGCGGCGACCGGCGGTCGTTCTCGGGACGAGCGGTGGGCACCAGGGCATTCTAGGACCCCCGCGCCCCACCCGGGGGTGACCCGCGACCGCGGCGGGCGGACCGTCCGCCGAGCGGGGTGCGCGTCGCAGTGCGGCGGCGGGCCCGTGACGGGCTATCGTCGGCGACGTGTTGAGTGTGCGGAGATGTTCACGGACGGGCTGCACCGAGCTCGCCGTCGCCACGCTCACCTACGTCTACGCCGACTCGACCGCCGTCGTCGGCCCGCTGGCCACGCAGGCCGAGCCGCACTCCTACGACCTCTGCACCGGGCACGCGCACAACCTCACCGCCCCCCGCGGGTGGGAGGTCGTCCGGTTCGAGGGCGAGTTCGCCCAGCCCCAGCACAGCGGCGAGGACCTCACCGCCCTCGCCGATGCCGTCCGCGAGGCGGGTCGGGTGGACCGGCCGGTCGAGGTGGTCGCACGGCCCGGTGGCACGGGGCGGCGCGGGCACCTGCGGGTGCTCCCGAAGCCCGAGGACGGCTGAGCCGCCCCACGGGGTGAGGAGACCTGCGCGGACGGGTGACACGGCTGCGCTAGGGTCGTGCGTCGTGCCCGACCTCTCGGCGATCGTGAAGGCCTACGACATCCGCGGTGTCGTCGGCGACCAACTGGACGAGCCCACCGCGCGCGCACTGGGTGCGGCGACGGCGCGGCTCGTGGCGGGCGACGACCCGGCGCCGTCGGCGGTGGTCGTCGGGCGGGACATGCGGGACAGCTCGCCCGCGCTCGCGGCGGCGTTCGCCGACGGGGTGACCGGGCAGGGGCTCGACGTCGTCGACATCGGGCTCGCGAGCACCGACATGCTCTACTACGCCTCCGGCACGCTGGACCTGCCCGGCGCGATGTTCACCGCGAGCCACAACCCGGCCGCCTACAACGGCATCAAGCTGTGCCGCGCCGGCGCCGTCCCGGTCGGCCAGGACTCCGGCCTCGCGACGATCCGCGACGAGGCGGGCCGCTTCCTCGACTCCGGGGTCCCCGAGGTCCCGTCGCCCGGTGCCGTGCGCACCGAGGACATGCTCACCGGCTACGCGCGCTACCTGCGCGGCCTGGTCGACCTGACCTCGCTGGACGCCTCGCCGGAGCTGACCGTCGTCGTCGACGCCGGGAACGGGATGGGCGGGCACACCGTCCCGACCGTGTTCGACGGTCTGAACGTGCGCGTCGTGCCGCTGTACTTCGAGCTCGACGGGAACTTCCCGAACCACGAGGCGAATCCGCTGGACCCGGCGAACCTGGTCGACCTGCAGAAGCGGGTCGTCGCCGAGGGCGCGGACCTCGGCCTGGCCTTCGACGGCGACGCCGACCGCTGCTTCGCCGTCGACGAGCGGGGCGAGGCGGTGAGCCCCAGCGCCATCACCGGGCTGGTCGCGGCCCGTGAGCTCGTACGGGCGCACGCGGCGGGGGAGTCCGACGTCGCCGTCATCCACAACCTGATCACCTCGCGGGCGGTCCCCGAGCTGGTCGCCGAGCACGGCGGCCGCGCGGTCCGCACCCGGGTGGGCCACTCGTTCATCAAGCAGACGATGGCCGAGACCGGCGCGGTGTTCGGCGGCGAGCACTCCGCGCACTACTACTTCCGCGACTTCTGGAAGGCCGACTCCGGCATGCTCGCGGCGCTGCACCTGCTGGCCGCGCTCGGCGAGCACCGGGCGGCCGCCGCCGGTGCGACGGTGTCCGGGCTGATGGCGGGCTACGACCGCTACGCCGCCTCCGGGGAGATCAACTCGACGGTCGACGACCAGGCCGCGCGGGTCGCCGAGATCGAGGGCGTCTTCGGCCCGCGCGACGGCGTCGAGCTCGACCGGCTCGACGGCCTGACCGTCTCGCTTCCGGACGGATCGTGGTTCAACCTGCGGGCCTCGAACACCGAGCCGCTGCTGCGGCTCAACGTCGAGGCGGCCGACGACGCGGCCGTCCGTGCCCTGGTGGACGAGGTGCTGGCGGTCGTGCGCGCCTGATCGCGCGGCCCCGCACACCTGCGGTGATGGCGTCCGTACCCGGTCGGCTGCCGCGGAGTGTCGGTACCGGGTGGCAGCATCGAGAGCGCGACATGACGACGAGGAGAACCGTGGCCCTACAGCTCGACCCCCAGCTGCTGGAGATCCTGGCCTGCCCGTGCGACGCGCACGCGGTACTGACCCCGGGTGAGGACCGACTGACCTGCACGGCGTGCGGTCGCGCGTTCCCGGTGACCGACGGGATCCCGGTGCTGCTCCTCGACGAGGCGCTGCCCGGGACCGGGCCGGCGGGGGACGGACGGGACGACGGGTGAACGGGGTGCTCGACGACACGCTGCTGGCCGATCCCGAGGGGCTGGCGGCGCGGGACACCACGGGCGTCCTGCGGGCCGCCGCGACCGCGGGCGCCCAGGTCCGCTCCGCCCTCTACACCGCGGGCCAGGCCGGGCTGGACCGGCTGCGCGGGCACCGTCCGCGCGCGCTGGTGCTGCTGCGCCGGCCCGGTGTCTCCGGGGTGGTGGCCGACCTCGTCACGGCCCTGCTCACCGACCGCTGCCCGGTGCCGGTCGTGACCGCCGAGCGGCTGCCGGGCTGGATCGGGCCGCTGGACGTCGTCGTCGCGCACTCCGCGGACCCCACCGACCCGGAGCTGGCCGAGTCGGTCGCCGTCGCGGTGCACCGCGGCGCCGAGGTCGTGCTGTCCGCGCCGGACTCCGGGCCGGTCGCCCAGGCCGGCGCCGGGCGCGCCCGGCTGGTCGAGCCGCGCATCCCGCTGCCCGAGGGGCTCGGGTTCGCCCAGGCGCTGACCGTGGCGCTGGTCGCCGTCGCCGAGCTGGACCTGCTGCCCGGGATGCGCAGCGAGGAGGTCCCGGCCCGGCTCGAGGCGCTCGCCGACGCGCTGGACGCCGAGGCCGAGCGCTGCCAGCCCGCGCACGAGCCGTTCGTGAACCCGGCGAAGGCGCTCGCGTTGCGGCTGGCCGAGCGGACGCCGCTGCTGTGGGGCGTGGACCCCGCCGCCGCCGCGGTGGCCCGGCACGGCGCGCTGGCGCTGGCCACCCACGCCGGTGTCGTCGCGCACGCCGACGGGCTCGCGCAGGCGGGCACCCTGGCCGGTCTGCGCGTCGCCGTCGACCTGTCCGAGCGGGGCGGGGGCGACATCTTCCACGACCCGTTCGACGACCCGGCCCCCGGTGGCGACGCGCCACCGCCGCGGCTGGTGCTGCTCGGCACGGGGGAGGAGGACCCGCAGTCGGTGAGCCGCCGGGTGCTCGGCAGGGAGTGGCCGAACGCCGACCTGGCACACCCGGTCGACGAGATCCCGCGCGGCACCCGCGACGCGGCGCTGCTGCGGGCCGGTGTGCTCGCCCTGCGCGCCGACATCGCCGCCGTGTACCTCGGCCTGGCGACCGGCGCCACCCTGATCACCTGACCCCGCGCACCTGACACCGGGAGACCCGTGGAACTGCTGGAGAACCCGATCCGCACCTACGCGTGGGGCTCGCGGACGGTCATCGCCGAGCTGCTCGGCGAGCCCGTCCCGTCACCGCACCCGCAGGCGGAGCTGTGGCTGGGCGCGCACCCGGCCGCCCCGTCGACGGTCGGCGGGGGCACCCGCCCGCTGCACGAGCTCATCGCCGCCGACCCGGTCGCCGCGCTGGGCCCGGGCCGCGACCGCTGGGAGGGACGGCTGCCGTTCCTGTTGAAGGTGCTGGCCGCCGAGGAGCCGCTGAGCCTGCAGGCCCACCCGAGCCTGGAGCAGGCCCGTGAGGGCTGGGAGCGGGAGAACGCCGCGGGGATCGCGGTGGACGCGCCGGACCGCAGCTACCGCGACGCCCACCACAAGCCGGAGCTGATCTGCGCGCTGACCGAGTTCGTCGCGCTGGTCGGGTTCCGCGAGCCGGCCCGCACGGTGGAGCTGCTGCGCGCCCTGGACGTCCCCGAGCTCGCCGCCTACACCGAGCTGCTGGCCGGCCAGCCGTGCCCGGACGGGCTGCGCGCGCTGTTCACCACCTGGATCACGCTGCCCCAGTCGGTGCTCGACGGGCTCGTCCCGGCCCTGCAGGACGGTGCGGTCCGGCTGCTGGAGCGCGGCACCGCCCAGGAGTGGACCGGCGAGGCGAAGACCGCGCTCGACCTGTCCGAGCGCTACCCCGACGATGCGGGCGTGCTCGCCGCGCTGCTTCTCAACCGGATCACCCTGGCCCCCGGCGAGGCGCTGTTCCTGCCGGCCGGGAACCTGCATGCGTACCTGTCCGGGGCGGGCATCGAGGTGATGGCCAACTCCGACAACGTGCTGCGCGGCGGGCTGACGCCCAAGCACGTCGACGTGCCGGAGCTGCTGCGCGTCCTCGACTTCACCGCCCCGCCGCCGCCGGTCCGCGCCCCGGTCGCCGACCCCGGCGCCGACGGCTGGCACCGCTACGACGTGCCGGTCGAGGAGTTCCTGCTCCGCCGCGCGGTCACCGACGGCCGGGACAAGCTCGACGTCCCCGGCACCGGCGCCCGCATCCTGCTGTGCGTCGACGGTGACGCCGCGGTCGACGCCGGCGGCGTCACCGTCGAGCTGCCCCGCGGTCGCGCGGTGTTCCTCTCCGCGGCCGACAGCGGCGCCGTGCTGACCACCGGCGAGGACGGGGCCACCGTCTTCCTGTCCGGCGACGCGCTGTAGCCCACCTGCTCTGACCCGCTCCAGCCGCCGCCGTCCAGCGCTCCGGCCCGTCGGGCTGCACGCCGCCGGGTGGTGGCCCGCCGCGCTGCAGGCCACCGCGTTCCGGCTCACCCGGTCCGGCGGGCCGCGGCGGGGTCGGCCCCTCCGGCGTCGCTGTGCGCCCCGGTCGCGGCCATCGCCTCGGCGAACACCGCGACCGGGTCGGCGGCCGCCTCCGCCGAGAAGAAGCGCTCCAGCCCCTGCGCCGCGCCGGCGGCGTTGTGCTCCGCCCGCGGGAACATCGTCGCCTCGTAGCGGGCGACCGCGCCGGTGAGGTCGTGCGGGGTCGCCGCGACCTCGCGGGCCAGGTCGGCGGCGTCGAGCATGGCCGAGTTGGCGCCCTGCCCGGAGAACGGCGACATCAGGTGCGCCGCGTCGCCGATGAGCGTGACCCCCGGGACCGGGTCCCAGCGGTGCCCGACGGGCAGCATCTCCAGCGGCCGCTCGACGATCCGGTCGTCGGCCCGGACGATCAGCTCGCGCAGCTCGGGGGCGAACCCCGCGAACGCGGTGAGCAGCACGGCGCGGGCCGCGGCCGGGTCGTCGAGCACCCCGGCGGTGGTGGTGAGGCCGTGCACGGCGGCCCAGCCGGGCGGACGGCGGAACCCGGCGTAGACGCGGGCCGAGCCGTCGCCGAGCCGCTGGCAGAACAGGGCCCGCCCGGTGGTGCGGGTGGTCATCCCCCCACGTCCGACGAGCGCCTCCAGGCCCGGGAACGACGCGGGCGTGACCCGCAGCTCGACGAAGGTCACCCCGGTGTAGGACGGCGTCGCCGCCGACAGCAGGGGTCGCACCCGCGAGCGTGCCCCGTCCGCCCCGACGACGAGGTCGGCCGTGAGGTGCTCCCGCGTGCCGGGGCCGGTGCCGTCGGGTGGTCCGGCGAGCACGGCGTCGAGCCCGCCGTCGTCACGGTGCTCGACACGGTCCAGCCGCGTGCCCCAGCGCACGGTGCCGGGGGCCAGGGACCCGAGCAGCAGCGCACGCAGGTCACCGCGGTCGATCTCGGGGTTGAACAGCTCGCCGGGGGCGGCCCGCTCGTCGAGCAGGACCGAGCCGTCCGGGGCGAGCATCCGCATGTCCTGGCCCTCGGGCCGGGACACGCGCAGGAACTCCTCCAGCAGCCCGGCGGCAGTCAGCGCGACCTGGCCGCTGTCGCGCTGCATGTCCAGGGTGCCGCCCTGGTCGCGGGTGGTGATGTCGGCCTCGCGTTCGAGCACGGTGACGGCGATGCCGTGGCGCTGCAGGACGCGGGCGAGGGTCAGTCCGCCGGGTCCGGCTCCGGTGACGAGGACGCGCGGTGGGGTGGTCATGGTGGCCTCCGGGTGGGGAGTGCGAGTGGGTCGGCCACGACTGTAGGTGAAGTCGATTGAAAAGTGGAGTGACTACACTTTCAGAGTGACTGCGCTAATCTGTCGTCGTGACCACGCCCGGACGCCGCGAACGCAAGAAGGCCGCCACCCGCCAGGGCATCGCGGACGCCGCACTGCGCCTGTTCCTCGATCGGGGCTTCGACGAGGTGACCGTCGCCGAGATCGCCGAGGCCGCGGACGTCTCGGTCACCACGCTGTTCAAGCACTTCGGCAGCAAGGAGGCGTTGCTGTTCGACGAGGACACCGAGCAGGAGTCCGAGCTGGTGGCCGCGGTGCGCGACCGCGCGCCGGGCACCGATGTCGTCGACGGGCTGTACGCCTGGCTGCTCGCGCGGGTCGACGGCCCGCCCGCCGCGCGACGGCCGTCGGCGGCCGAGCTGGAGCGGTTCCGCGAGCTGACCGACGCGGCACCGAGCCTGCGCGACCACGCGCGCCGGATGTGGGCCCGGCACGAGGCGGCGCTGGCCGCGGCACTCGCGGCGGACGCCGGGCGCGCCGAGCCGGCACCGGCGGACCGGGTGCTGGCGCACGTCGTCGTCGGGATCCCGCCGCTGCTGCGCGAGCAGGCGGGCCGGGCCCGCGAGCACCTCGACGCGGCGTTCGCCCTGCTCCGCCACGGCTACGACGGGGCTCAGTAGGTGTCGGGTGCCCGGTGGTGCTCGAAGATCAGCGATGTCCGGGTGCCCGCGACCTCCGCCCAGGCGTTGAGCGTCCCGACCAGGTCACGCAGTGCCACGGTGTCGGCGGTCGCAACCCGGATCATGTAGTCGTCGTCGCCGGCGAGGAAGTAGACGTCGCGAACCTCGGGGCGGCGGGACACCCGGGTCACGAACTCGGCGAGCCGGTCGCGGGCGTCGGACTGCAGGCGGACCGAGATCATGGCCTGCAGGGGGTGGCCGGTCGCCGCCGGGTCGACGTCGGCGTGGTAGCCGCGGATCACCCCGTGCTCGCGCAGCGCCCGGATGCGGCCGAGGCACGTCGACGGCGCGATCCCCGCGCCCGCGGCGAGTGAGTTGTTCGGTGTGCGGGCGTCCCGTTCCAGCTGGCGCAGCAGGGCCCGGTCGACCCCGTCGAGCCGAACAGGGTTCGACGGTGACGGCCTGATCCGCCGCGGCTCCGAAGATTCATCGTTCACGAAGGCCCTCCGAGAATCTTGTTCAGTTCTGTTGGCACACTATCGATGTTTCTTCACCATTGACGCAGTTGGCGGGCCGAGTGGAGGAGAAGGACATGCGTGTCGCAGTGCCGAAGGAGACCAAGGACAACGAGTTCCGGGTGGCGCTCACGCCCGCCGGGGTGCACGAGCTCGTCGGGCGGGGGCACGAGGTCGTCGTCGAGCACGACGCCGGCGCCGGGTCCGCGATCTCCGACGCCGACTTCAAGGAGGCCGGGGCGCAGATCGTGTCCGACACCGCCGAGGTGTGGGGCTCGGCCGAGCTGCTGCTCAAGGTGAAGGAGCCGATCTCCTCGGAGTACGGCCACCTGCGCCCGGACCTGACGCTGTTCACCTACCTGCACCTGGCCGCGTCGCGCGCCTGCACCGACGCACTGCTGTCGGCGGGGACGACCTCCATCGCCTACGAGACCGTCACCGACTCCCGTGGCCGGCTGCCGCTGCTCGCCCCGATGAGCGAGGTCGCGGGCCGGCTCGCCCCGCAGGCCGGCGGTTACCACCTCATGCGCTCGGCGGGCGGGCGCGGCATGCTCCTGGGCGGCGTCCCGGGCGCGCCGGGCGCCGACGTCGTCGTGCTCGGTGCCGGGGTCGCGGGGGCGAACGCCATCGCCATCGCCGCCGGCATGCGCGCGACGCTGACCGTGCTCGACGTCGACGTGGACAAGCTCCGCGTGATCGACGAGCAGTACGCCGGTGCCGTGCGCACCCAGTACTCCACCGCGCTGTCCGTGCGCGAGGCGGTGACCGGTGCCGACCTGGTGATCGGCGCGGTGCTGCTGCCCGGGGCCAAGGCGCCCACCCTGGTGTCGAACGAGCTCGTCTCCCAGATGCGGCCCGGCGCCGTACTCGTCGACATCGCGATCGACCAGGGCGGATGCTTCGAGGACTCGCGGCCCACCACCCACGCCGACCCGACCTACCGGGTGCACGACACCGTCTTCTACTGCGTCGCGAACATGCCCGGTGCGGTACCGCACACCTCGACCCGCGCCCTCACCAACGCGACGCTGCCCCACGTGCTGCGCCTGGCCGACCAGGGCTGGCGGGCCGCGACCGAGGCCGACCCGCACCTCGCCGCGGGCCTGTCGACCCATCACGGCGTGCTCCTCTCCGAGGAGGTCGCGCAGGCCCACGGGCTGGAGCGCGGGACCCTCTGAGGCCGGACGTGTCCTTGCGCAACCGCATCGTGACCTCAAATCCGCGTTGCATGGCGTGACGCAGACCGCATCGCGGACGTAGTTTCACCGCTCATGACGGTCACGAGCCGTGGTGGCGGCATGTTCCGCACCAAGACGGTCGAGCAATCCATCCGGGACACCGACGAACCGGACACCCGGCTGAAGAAGGACCTGGGGACGATCGACCTGATCGTCTTCGGGGTCGCGGTGGTCATCGGCGCCGGCATCTTCACCCTCGCCGCCAGCACGGCCGGCAACATCGCGGGACCCGCGGTGTCGCTGTCGTTCGTCTTGGCCGCGGTGGCGTGCGGTCTGGCGGCCCTCTGCTACGCGGAGTTCGCCTCCACGGTGCCGGTCGCCGGCAGCGCCTACACCTTCTCCTACGCCACCCTGGGCGAGTTCATCGCCTGGATCATCGGCTGGGACCTGGTCCTGGAGTTCGCGGTCGGCTCGGCCTACGTGTCGAAGGGCTGGTCGGAGTACCTCGCCCAGACCCTCGGCCTGATCGGCATCGAGGTCTCGACCTCGTTCGAGCTGGGGAGCTTCTTCTCCTTCGACTGGGGTGCGCTGCTGCTCGTCGTCGTCCTGGCGTTCCTGCTCTACCGCGGCACGAAGCTGTCCAGCAGGGTCAGCCTGGTGATCACCACGATCAAGGTCGCGATCGTGCTGTTCGTGATCATCCTGGGCGCCTTCTTCATCAACGCGGCGAACTACACCCCGTTCGTCCCGGAGCCCACACCCGGCACCGTCGAGACGGGCACCGGCATCCAGCAGTCACTGCTGTCGTTCTTCGGGGGCGCCTCGTCGAGCGTCTTCGGCGTCTACGGCGTGTTCGCCGCCGCCGCGATCGTGTTCTTCGCCTTCATCGGCTTCGACGCCGTCGCCACGACCGCGGAGGAGACCAGGAACCCGTCGAAGGCGCTGCCCCGCGGCATCCTCGGCTCGCTCGCGATCGTCACCGTGCTCTACGTCGCCGTCGCGCTGGTGATCACCGGCATGGTGCCCTACACCGATCTGGCCACGAAGCCCGACGGCACCCGCGCCACGCTGGCCACGGCGTTCGCCTCGCTCGGCATCAACTGGGCGGCGACGATCATCGCCGTCGGCGCGCTGCTCGGCCTCACCACGGTCGTCATGGTGCTGATGCTCGGCCAGATCCGCGTCATCTTCGCGATGTCGCGCGACGGGCTGCTGCCGACCGCGCTGGCGAAGACCAACCGCTTCGGCACCCCGGGCCGGGCCACCTGGCTGATCGGTGTCGTGATCGCCCTGGTCGCGACGTTCTTCCCGGCCCAGGACCTCGAGCAGATGGTCAACATCGGCACGCTGTTCGCGTTCGTGCTGGTCTCGATCGGCGTGGTGGTCCTGCGCCGGACCCGGCCCGACCTGCCGCGCGGCTTCCGCACCCCGCTGGTGCCGCTCGTGCCGATCCTGGCCGTGCTCGCCTGTGTCTGGCTGATGCTGAACCTGTCGGTCGAGACCTGGCTGCGGTTCGTCATCTGGATGGTCATCGGCGTGATCGTGTACTTCGCGTACTCGCGGAAGAACTCGATCCTCGGCCGCCGCGAGCGCGGCGACCTCCCCGCCCAGGCGACCTCCTCGGACTGAGACGGCCCCCGACACGGATCGACCGGTACCTGACCGGTGTCACGGCGCGGCCGGGCAGCGCTCAGGTACCGGTGATCATGCGTTCGGCAGGGCGTACCCGGCGAACCGCTCGCGCAGGGTCTTCTTGGAGAACTTGCCGACGCTGGTCTTCGGCACCTCGTCGACCAGCTCCAGCGCGTCGGGGAGCCACCACTTCGCGACCCGGTCGGCCAGGAACTCCCGCAGCTCCTCGAGGGTGAGGGACTGCCCGTCCTCGACGACGACGCAGGCCAGCGGCCGCTCCACCCACCGCGGGTGCGCGACGCCGATCACCGCGGCCTCGGCCACCTTCGGGTGCGCCATGATCTCGTTCTCCAGCTCGACGGTGCCGATCCACTCGCCGCCGGACTTGATCAGGTCCTTGGTGCGGTCGACCAGCCGGAACGAGCCGTACGGGTCGACGGTGGCGACGTCGCCGGTGCGCAGCCTGCCGTCGTCGGTGAACTGGGCGCCGCCGCCCTCACCGCGGTAGTACTCCTTCGCGATCCACGGCCCCGACGCCTGCACCTCACCGGTGGCGTGGTCGTCCCAGGGCATCTCCTCACCGGTCTCGGGGTCGACGATCCGCATCTCCACCAGCGGCATCGGCCTGCCCTGGCGGACGCGGGCGGCGGCGAGCTCGTCGTCGGAGGCGCCGTCGAGGTGCGAGCCGAGCACGCCCATCGTGCCGATCGGGGAGGTCTCGGTCATGCCCCAGATGTGCAGCAGCGGCACCCCGAGCCGGACGCGGTACTCCTCGCACAGCGCCTTCGGGACCGCCGAGCCGCCGCAGAAGATCGTGCGCAGCGACGACAGGTCGTGGTCGCCGAGCAGCGGCAGGACGTTCATCCAGATCGTCGGGACCCCGCCGGTGACGGTGACCCGGTGCCGCTCGACGAGGTCGACGACGGCGGCGGGGGACAGGTCCGGGCCGGGGAAGACCAGGTCGGTGCCCGCGAGCAGACAGCCGTAGGGCAGGCCCCAGGCGTTCGCATGGAACATCGGCACCACCGGCATGACGACGTCGCGCTCGGCCAGCGCGGGACCGTCGGCGATCAGCGTGACGAGCGAGTGCAGCATCGTCGAGCGGTGGCTGTAGACCACGCCCTTCGGGTTCCCGGTGGTCCCGGACGTGTAGCACATCGCGGCGGCGGTGTGCTCGTCGTCGACGACGAACCGGCCCGCGTACGGCTCGGCCGCGGCCAGGAGCTCCTCGTAGGACCGGATCCGCGGGTCGTCGGGGACCGCGACGTCGGCGCCGTCGTCGAGCACCACCACGTGCGCGACGCCGGGCAGCCGGTCGACGTGCGGCCAGAACAGCGGCAGCAGGGACCGGTCGACGAAGACGACCTCGTCGCCGGCGTGCTCGGCGACGTAGACGAGCTGGTCGGGGTGCAGCCGGATGTTGAGCGTGTGCAGCACCCGGCCGGTGCACGGGGCGGCGAGGTAGAGCTCCAGGTGCCGGGAGGTGTTCCAGCAGAACGTGCCGACGCGGCCGTCCGCGGAGACGCCCAGGGTGTCCAGGACGGTCGCGAGCCGCCGTACCCGTTCGGCCCACTGGGCCACTGTGACGACGTCCTCGGTGCCGTCCGGCCGAGCGGTCACCATCCGTTTGCGCGCGAACAGCTGCTCCGCGCGGTGGAACACGTGCGGCAGGGTCAGCGGGCGGTCCTGCATCAGTCCGAGCACGTCGGTCAACCTACCGGCGGACGTGACCGCGATCACCCACCTCTCGGGCAGGTACGGGTCGCAACGGATCTTCCGCGGACACTCCCTGTGACCGCCCGACCGCAGTACGCTCGCCGTCCATGACCGACGCGTCGCCGGACGACCCGCACTCGCCCGCGGTCTGCCTCGACGTCGGCTCCTGCTGGACCAAGGCCGTGCTGGTGCTGCCCGACGGGACCCCGGCGGGGTTCGCCGAACACCCCACCACGCCCGACGTGCTCACCGGGGTCGACGCGGCCGTCGCCGCTGCGGCGGCCGCCGCGGGCCGGGGCAGGCGTGCGGCGCCGCGGGTGCTGGCCTGTTCCTCGGCGGGCGGGGCGCTGCGCCTGGCCGTGGTCGGGGCCGAGACGTTGATCGCCACCGAGGCCGGGCACCGGGTCTGCCGCTCCGCGGGGGCCCGGGTGGTCGGGGTGCACCCCGGGCCGCTGGAGACCGACGCGGTGCTGGAGCTGTCGAGCCGCCGCCCCGGGGCGGTGCTGCTGCTCGGCGGTGCCGACGGTGCCGACCCGGCGGTGCTGCTGCACAACGCGGGCAGGCTGGCCCGCACCCGCGGGCACTGGCCGGTGCTGCTCTCGGTCGACGACGACGACGCCCGCGCCGACGCGCTCGGCCTGCTGCTGGCCGGTGGGCGGGCCGTCGCGACCTGCCCCAACGTCACGCCGCAGCCGGGCCGGATCGTCGCCGGGCCCGCGCGGGACGCCGTCGCCGCGCTCTACGCCCGGCACGTCCTCGGGGCGGGCACCGGCCGGTTCGGCGCGCTGGTCCACTCCGCCACGCACGCCGCGGTCGGCGCCGGAGCCGGGGTACTGGCCCGGCTGACCGGGACCGGGGTGCTCGTCGTCGACGTCGGGTCGGCGACCACCGACGTGCACCGCGGCGGCCCCGGGCCCGGCCCGGCGGCCGCGACCGTGGAGGGCGATCTCGGGGTGCGCGACGGCGCCGTCGGCGTCCTGACGGAGGCCCAGACCGAGGGCATCGTCGACCCGGTGGAGGCCGACCTGCTCGGCCCGGCCGTCGCCGCGCTGCAGGAGTCGCGGGCCACCGTGCCCGCCGACCGGGGCGCGGCCGCCGAGGACCGCAGGCTGGCCGCGATCGCGGCGGTGGTCGCGCTGCGCAGGCACCTGCGCCACATCGGCGTCCTGGCCGACCCCGCGCACCCCGGGACCGGCCCGGACACCCCCGTCGACGCGGGTGAGATCGGTCTCGTCGTGCTCACCGGGGGCGTGTTCCGCCAGCGCGACGCGGCCGGGCTGGCCGCGGCGGCCCGCACGGTGCGCCATGACGCCGTCCTGGCGCCGCTGCTGGCCCGGGCGGAGGTGCGGGTCGACAGCGAGTCCGTGCTCGCCCCGGCCGGGCTGCTGGCCGCGCACGGCCGCGAGGTCGCGGCGGGCGGGCTGCTCGCCGAGCACCTGACAGGCTGATCACCCCTGAGTTGACACCCCCGCGGTGGCTCGGAACCATGGAGGTCGCGACATCGCCGGGCGCCGAGAGGCGCTGCAGCGGCCGTCACCGGCCGCCACGCTCGGGCCCGGCCGGCACGGACGAGAAAGGGCGCCTGTCTCCGACGAGGAGGGAGGACGCCGTGACCCGTGTACGCCGCTCCTCCTCCCGGTCGGACCGCACCCGTCGTGCCGACGAGTACGACTCTTACGCCTGAGGAGGCGCACCCACCCCATGACCGATCACCCGAAGCTGCAGCACGCCGGCGGCCTGGACTTCGCGATCGCCGACATCTCCGAGGCGGAGTACGGCCGCAAGGACATCCGGCTCGCCGAGAACGAGATGCCGGGCCTGATCGACCTGCGCCGTGAGTACGGGGAGTCCAAGCCGCTGACCGGCGCGCGGATCGCCGGCTCGCTGCACATGACCACCCAGACCGCGGTCCTCATCGAGACCCTCGTCGCGCTCGGCGCCGACGTCCGCTGGGTGTCCTGCAACATCTTCTCCACCCAGGACTACGCGGCCGCCGCGACCGTCGTCGGCCCGCACGGCACCGCGGAGGAGCCGCAGGGCGTCCCGGTCTTCGCCTGGAAGGGCGAGTCGCTGGAGGACTACTGGTGGTGCACCGAGCAGCTGTTCAAGTTCCGTGACGCCGACGGCAACGTCGTCGGCCCGAACATGATCCTCGACGACGGCGGCGACGCCACCCTGCTCGTGCACAAGGGCGTCGAGTTCGAGAAGACCGGCGTCGTGCCGAGCTTCGAGGACGACGACCTCTCCGTCTCCGACGAGGAGCGGGTCGTGTTCGACACCCTGCGCCGCAGCCTTGCCGAGGACCCGCAGCGCTGGACGACGATCAACTCCGACATTCGCGGCGTCACCGAGGAGACCACCACCGGCGTCAACCGGCTGTACCAGCTGGCCGAGCGCGGCGAGCTGCTCTTCCCGGCGATCAACGTCAACGACTCGGTCACCAAGTCGAAGTTCGACAACAAGTACGGCATCCGCCACTCGCTGATCGACGGCCTGAACCGGGCCACCGACGTGCTGCTCGGCGGCAAGGTGGCCGTCGTGGCCGCCTACGGCGACACCGGCAAGGGCTCGGTCGAGGCGCTGGCGGGCCAGGGTGCGCGCGTCATCGTCGCCGAGGTCGACCCGATCTGCGCGCTGCAGGCGCTGCTGGAGGGCCACCAGGTCGCGACCCTGGACTCGGTCATCGAGCAGGCCGACATCATCGTCACGGCGACCGGCAACAAGGACATCCTCACGGTCGACCTGCTCAAGCGGGCCAAGCACCAGGCGATCGTCGCCAACGTCGGTCACTTCGACAACGAGATCGACATGGCGGGCCTGTCCCGCGTCGAGGGCATCAAGAAGATCAACATCAAGCCCCAGGTCGACGAGTGGATCTTCCCGGACGGCCACTCGGTCATCGTGCTGTCCGAGGGCCGCCTGATGAACCTGGGCAACGCGACCGGCCACCCGTCGTTCGTGATGTCCAACAGCTTCTCGAACCAGGTGATCGCCCAGATCGAGCTGTTCACCAAGCACGAGGAGTACAACAAGGACGTCTACCGGCTGCCGAAGCACCTGGACGAGAAGGTCGCGCGGATCCACGTGCAGGCCCTCGGTGGCGAGCTGACCAAGCTCACCAAGGACCAGGCCGAGTACATCGGCGTGGACGTCGAGGGTCCGTACAAGCCGGAGCACTACCGCTACTGAGCGAGAAGCTCGCGGATCGCGCATCGGTACCGCGTTCTCCGTTCCGACGGCGCGGTGGCCCCTTCCCGGGGCGCCGCGCCGTCGGCGTACCAGGGGGTCACCGTCGGGATGACGATCGAGATCGGGTCGGGTGACGGCTGGGTGCACTGCGCCCGGGGGCACCGGCACTGGGGTCTGTTCGGCGCGGCCGGGCTGCTCGTGCGCCACCGCGACGACGCCGACCCGGCGGGCGTCGACCGGGTGCTGTTGCAGCACCGGGCGTCCTGGAGCCACCACGGCGGCACCTGGGGGATCCCCGGCGGTGCCCGGGACCGGGGGGAGTCCGCGGTGCGGGCGGCGCTGCGCGAGGCGGCCGAGGAGAGCACCCTCGCCGTCGCCGGGCTGGCGCCGGTGGAGGAGTTCGTCGACGACCACGGCGGCTGGAGCTACACCACGGTCGTCGTGCGGACGCCGGACGCGCCGCCGGTCCGGGTGCGCGGCGCGGAGAGCACCGAGCTGCGCTGGGTGCGCACCGACCGGCTCGGTGAGCTGGACCTGCACCCGGGCTTCGCGACGACCTGGCCCACCGTCTCGGAGTTGGGTGCCTGACCTAGGCTCGACCGCCGTGGGGGAACTGGTGGTTGTCGAGGGACTGGACGGTGCGGGCAAGCACACGTTCACCACGGAGCTCGTCGCCGGGCTGCGCGCACACGGCGCCTCGGTCACCACGACGGCCTTCCCCCGCTACGACGACGACGTGCACGCCGAGCTGGCCCGCGACGCGCTCTACGGCCGGATGGGCGACCTCGCCTCCTCGGTGCACGCGATGGCGGTGCTGTTCGCGCTCGACCGCCGGGCCGCCGCGGCCGGGCTGCGTGCGGCGCTCGCCGCGCACGACGTCGTGCTCGTGGACCGCTACGTCGCCTCCAACGCCGCCTACAGCGCCGCCCGGCTCGGCCAGGACGCCGGCGGCGAGGTCGTCGGCTGGGTCCGGGCGCTGGAGATCGACCGGTTCGGCATCCCGGTGCCCGGCCACCAGCTGCTGCTGGCACCGCCCCGGGAGGTCGCCGCGGAGCGGGCGAGGTCGCGCGCGGCCACCGAGCCCGGCCGCGCCCGCGACGCCTACGAGAGCGACGACGGCCTGCAGGCCCGCACCGACGCCGTCTACCGGGAGCTGGCGGCGCGGTCCTGGCTGAGCCGCTGGACGGTGCTCGACGACCCCGCCGCGGCACCGTCGGCCCTCGTGCCCGCCCTGCTGCACCGGTGCTGATCACGGGGCTGGGATAGTGATGTCCATGAAGTCGCGCGTACTGGTGGTCGACGACGACCCGGCCCTGGCCGAGATGCTCACCATCGTGCTGCGAGGCGAGGGCTTCGAGACAGCGGTCGTGTCCGACGGGACGCGGGCACTGCCCGCCGTCCGGGACACCCAGCCGGACGTGGTGCTGCTCGACCTGATGCTGCCCGGCATGAACGGCATCGACGTGTGCCGGGCCATCCGGGCGGAGTCCGGCGTCCCGATCGTCATGCTGACGGCCAAGAGCGACACCGTCGACGTCGTGCTCGGGCTGGAGTCCGGCGCCGACGACTACGTCGTGAAGCCGTTCAAGCCCAAGGAGCTCGTCGCGCGGATCCGGGCCCGGGTCCGCCGCAACGACGCCGAGCCCGCCGAGCAGCTGTCCATCGGCGAGATCGACATCGACGTGCCCGCGCACCAGGTCACCCGGGAGGGCCGGCCGATCGCGCTGACCCCGCTCGAGTTCGACCTGCTCGTCGCGCTGGCCCGCAAGCCGCGCCAGGTGTTCACCCGCGAGGTCCTGCTCGAGCAGGTGTGGGGCTACCGGCACGCCGCGGACACCCGCCTGGTGAACGTGCACGTGCAGCGTCTCCGGTCGAAGGTCGAGCGCGACCCGGAGCGCCCCGAGGTGGTCCTGACCGTCCGCGGGGTGGGGTACAAGGCCGGTCCTCCGTGACCGGCGCGCCGCGGGTGCACCGGCCGTGGTGACGCGTCGCCGCGGACTCCGCACCCGGCTGGCCCGGCTGCCCGGGGCCCGGCGGGTCGCCCGCGCGCTGGGCCCGCTGCGGGTGCAGGCGCACGAGCTGGGCATGCTCATCGCCGCGGCCTGGCGGCGGTCGCTGCAGCTGCGGGTGGTCACCTCGACGCTGGCGCTGTCGTCGGCGGTCGTGCTGGTGCTCGGCCTGGTGCTGCAGAGCGAGATCGCCGAACGGCTGCTGCAGAGCAAGCTCGACGCCGCGATCTCCCAGTCGGATGCGAACCGGCAGGTCCTGGAGGGGCAGCTGGCGAGCGTCGACCCGGACCGCGAGGGCGTGCAGGAGATCCTGGACACCGCCCTGGAACGGCTGACCGACACCACCGGCCCCGGCCGGGCCGGGACGGCCGGGGAGTTCAGCGCCGCGCTGACCACCGGGTCGGCGAACGGGCCCGAGGTGTCCGCCGGCGACGTCGGCCAGATCACCGCGCGCCAGCAGGACATCACCGCCCGCGGGTCGCTGGACAGCCTGAACCGCCAGTACACGACCGTCGACGGCGTCCCGAACCTCGTCATCGGGCAGAAGATCGCCACCGCGGGCCGGGAGCTGCAGTTCTACCTGCTGTTCCCGCTCAACGGTGAGCAGCTGACGCTCGGGCTGGTGCAGAGCACGCTGATCGTCGGCGGGCTGGTGCTGCTGGTGCTGCTGGCCGCGATCGCCAGCCTCGTCACCCGGCAGGTGGTCCGCCCGATCCGGCACGCCGCCGACGTGGCAGAACGCTTCGCCGGGGGACACCTCGACGAGCGGATGGCCGTGCGCGGCGAGGACGAGGTCGCCCGGCTCGCCGAGTCCTACAACGAGATGGCGGGCAGCCTCGCCGCGCAGATCGCCCAGCTCGAGGAGTTCGGGGCGCTGCAGCGGCGGTTCACCTCCGACGTCAGCCACGAGCTGCGCACGCCGCTGACCACCGTGCGGATGGCCGCCGACGTCCTCTACGCCTCCCGCGACGAGCTGCTCCCGGCGCTGCGCCGCAGCTCCGAGCTGCTGGTCACCGAGCTCGACCGGTTCGAGGAGCTGCTCGCCGACCTGCTGGAGATCTCCCGCCTCGACGCCGGCGTGGCCGAGCTGGGTGCCGAACGGGTCGACCTGTCCGCGGTGGTGCGGCGGGCGACCGACGCGGTGCGCGGCATCGCCGCCGACGCCGGCACCGACCTCGTCCTGGACCTGCCGGCGGGCGAGCTGATCGAGGCCGACCCGCGCCGGGTGGAGCGCATCGTGCGCAACCTCGTCGCGAACGCGATCGACCACGGCGAGGGCCGCGCGGTGGAGGTGACGGTGGCCGGCGACGACGCCGCGGTCGCCGTCGTCGTGCGCGACCACGGCGTCGGGCTGCGGCCCGGCGAGGCCGACCTGGTGTTCAACCGGTTCTGGCGGGCCGAGGAGTCGCGGGCCCGGCGCAGCGGCGGCACCGGGCTCGGGCTGTCGATCAGCATCGAGGACGCCCGGCTGCACGGCGGCTGGCTGCAGGCCTGGGGCGAGCCGGGCAACGGCTCGGCGTTCCGGCTGACCCTGCCGCGCGAGGTGGGCGGGCACATCGCCGCCTCGCCGCTGCCGCTCGGCCCGCCCGCCGCCGCGGCCGGGGACCGGCGCAACGGCAGCTCGGTGCCGACCCCGCCGCAGGGGATCGGCCGCGACCTGCGCGAGGAGGACCTGTGGCGGCTGCGCCCCGAGGAGCACGCGCCGATGCAGCCCGCCGAGCGGGCCATCATCGACCCGGGCGGCGACCGGTGACCGCCCGCCGTGCGCTGGCGGCGCTGGTCGTGACGGTCGCCGCCGCCGTCGTCGCCGGGTGCGCGACGGTGCCCCAGCAGTCCGACGTGCAGGTGCTGCGCCAGGGCGAGCAGGCTGCCGAGCAGAACCTGAGCGGCCCGATCGAGGACGACGAGCCGCTCGGCCTGGTCCGCGGGTTCGTCTACCGTTCCGGCTCGCCCGACGACCGGCACGCGCAGGCCCGCCGCTACCTGTCGGCGTCGGCGTCGGACTGGGACGACGCGGCGTCGCTGACCGTCCTGGACGAGCGGTTCGACACCGTCGTGTCCCCGGACAACGGCACACCGGGGCCGGACCGGATGACGGTGCGGGTGCGGGGCACCCGGCTGGGCACGGTCGGGCCGGGCGGGGCGTTCGAGTCCTCCCCCCAGCGGGTCGAGGTCGACGTCGGCGTCGTCCGGGAGGGCGAGCACTGGCGGATCGACCGGCCACCGCCCGGGGTGATGGTCCGGCTGTCGGACTTCCGCTCGCACTACCGCGAGCTGCAGGCCTGGTTCGTCGACCCGGTCCGCCGGATGCTGCTGCCCGACGGGCACTACATCCGCAGCGGGCGTCCCGGCGAGCTCGCGATGGACGCCGTCGACGTACTGTTGCGCGGGCCGTCCACCGGCCTGGCCGGGGCGGCGGTGACGATGTTCCCGGCGACCGCGCGGATCCGCTCGGCGACGACCGACCCCGCGGCGGGCACCGCGTCGATCGAGCTGACCGGGGTGTCGGGGCTGTCCCCGCAGGACCGGGAGCTGCTCGCCGCGCAGGTCGCGCAGACCCTCGGCGGGGTGGGCGTGCCGCGGGTGGAGCTGCTGGCCGACGGCGGACCGCTGGTCCCCGCCACGCCGACGGTGTCGGCCGCGGACCAGGCCGACCTCGTCGCCGGCCCCGGCCGGGCCCCCGCGTTCCCCTACGTCGTCGACGGCGGCCGGGTCCGTCAGCTCAGCGCGACCGGCGTGGCGGCACCGGTCGCCGGGCAGGCCGGGAACGGCTCGTTCGACATCACCGAGGCCGCCGCGTCCGCGCGCAGCGGGCGGATCGCCGTCGTGTCCCGGGAGTCGACGGGCACCCAGCGGCTGCTCACCGGCCCGCTGGGCGGGGAGCTCACCGCCACCCCGGTGTCCGGCGCCGACGTCCGCTCGCTGAGCTGGAACGGGGCGGGCGACGAGATCTGGGCGGTCGTGAACGGCAGGCTGCGCCGGGTCCTCGTCCCGCCGTCCGGGCCGCCGGTCGAGGGCGCGGTGGACGCGGGCCGGCTGACGCCGCTCGGCCGGATCGGGGACATCGCGCTGGCGCGTGAGGGCGGCCGGATCGCCGTCGTCGCCGACGGTGCGCTGCTCGTCGGCCCGATCGTCCCGCTCGACGACGGCGAGGTCGCCGTCGGGCCGCTGCGGCGCCTGCGCCCCGGGGAACTCGACGACGTGGTGTCGATCGACTGGCACTCCGCGGACCGGATCGTGGTCGCGTCGGACTCGGACCGCCCCATGTCCGAGGTGAGCGCCGACGGTCTGCGCCTGGACCAGATCCCCGGCACGAACCTGACCGCGCCGCTGGGGGCGCTGGCCGCCGCCGAGGGGCGCCCGCTGTACGTGACCGACCGGACCGGCCTGTGGAGCTACTCCGGTGGCGAGTTCGACGCCTGGCAGCAGGCGGGCGGGACGGGCGCGGCCGCACAGCCGTTCTACCCCGGCTGAGCGGGTCCCGGTGGCCGGATCCCCGGCCTGTGGACAACTCCGGTGGTTGTGGACAACCCGGCTCGGGCGGACTCCGGCGGGGCCGCGGCGACGGTGCCGGGGGCGAGTATCGGAGCCGTGACCCCGACCCGAGCCCCGTCCCCGGCCGCCGCCCTGCTGGACCTCCTCCTGCCCCGGACCTGCGGTGGCTGCGGTGCCGGGCCGCCCGGCAGCGGGGGCTGGTGCCCGGCCTGCGCGCAGGACACCGCAGGCCCGGTGCCGGTCCGCGTGCCCGGCGCCGGCCGGGTCGCGGCGGCCGGGCGCTACCGCGGGCCGCTGCGCCGGGCCGTGCTGGCCTACAAGGAGCGCGGCCGGCGGGATCTGGCGCCGGATCTGGCCGGGCTGCTGGTGGGCCCGGTGTCGGCGGTGCTCGCGCCGCGGGCCGACGGGACGCCGGACCCGGCCGCGGTACGCCTGGTGCCGGCCCCGTCCCGGCCGTCGGCGGCCCGGGTGCGCGGCGGCGACCACGTGCTGCGGCTGTGCCGGGCGCTGGCGCCGCTGCTGACCGCTGCCGGGCTGCCTGCCCGCACCGACGCGGCCCTGGCCCTGCACCGTCGCGCGCGGGACTCGGTGGGGCTCGACGGCGCGGGCCGGGCGGCGAACCTGGCCTCGGCGCTGCACCCGGCCCGCGGCCGCGAGCCGGTGCCTGCGGCCCGGGGGGAGGCGGTGCTGCTGGTCGACGACGTCGTGACCTCCGGGGCGACCCTGCGGGCCTGCGGGGCGGTGCTCGCCGCGTCCGGACTGCCCGCCGTGGGCGCGGTGGTGCTCGCCGACGCCTCGGCCCGCCGCCGCCGACCGGACGGTCGATTGTGACGGCGGTCACATAGACGGCGGTCTGCCGATCTCCGGTCCGCCATCCACAGTGGTCGCCGGAAGCGCGATCCGGAGGTGAGCGCGCCGCTCCGCGCGCGGCGGGTCACCCGGGTGCCACAGGGTCGTCGCACACCGCGTCCGAAGGCACCAGGGTGTCCACCCGACGGGTCGGCGAACGACCTGTCCCGGAGGCGGATTTCCCGATAACGTCCGCTGAACTCCGACCGCTACCACATCAGGAGGAACGACCGCGAGCCCACCCCCCGGGGCCGTCGTCGGGTCCCGGGTTCAGCACGACTGAAGCGAGGGATGTTCGAGTGGAGATCGTCGTCACCGGCCGGAACGTCGAGGTGCCGGAGCACTTCCGTGGCCTGGTTCAGGACAAGCTCAGCCGCCTGGAGCGCCACGACCACAAGATCGTCGGAATGGAGGTGGAGCTCTTCCACGAGCCGAACCGCCGTCAGCAGAAGTCCTGCCAGCGCGTCGAGATCACCGGGCGCGGCGGCTGCGGAGCCGTCGCCCGCGCCGAGGCCTCCGCCGCCGACTTCTACGCCGCGCTCGACATGGCCGTCGGCAAGCTCGCCGAACGGCTGCGCCGCTCCCACGACCGCCGCAAGCCCAGCCGCCGCGACCGCGTGGCCGCCTCCCGCGCCGCCGCCGACGCCTCGGCCGTCGCGCTGATGGAAGCGGCCCCTCCCGTCACCGACACCATCCCGGCACCGCGCAGCCACGACGAGTCCCTGACCGACGACGAGCTGCTCCGGCTGGAGGAGCAGTGGGAGGCCGAGTACCGGCCCGGTCGGATCGTGCGCGAGAAGACCCACCCGGCCACCCCGATGACCGTCGACGAGGCGCTCTCGCGCATGGAGCTCGTCGGTCACGACTTCTACCTATTCTCCTGCAGTGACACCGGTCGCGCCTCGGTCGTCTACCGCCGCCGCGGCTACGACTACGGCGTGATCCGGCTCGACGGCTGACGGCACACGACCGGCGGTGGCCGCGCCGCGACGGGGTGAGCTGTCCCCGCCGCGGCGCGGACCTGCCACGGCGTGCCCGTACCATGGTCGGCGGGGTCCGCCCGCCGCGCCGCGCCGGTGCCGCGCCGGTGCCGTTCACGGCGCCGACCGGGTGCCGGGCGTGCGCGGAGACCGTGGTGGGGCCCCGTGACCTGACCGCGACGTGAATGAGGTCGGCAGTGCCCTTCCTGAGTCGACTCCTCCGGGCCGGCGAGACCAAGCTGGTGAAGCGGCTCGCGAAGATCGCCGCGCACATCGACGGACTGGAGCCCGATTTCGAGGGCCTCACCGATACGCAGCTGCGCGCCAAGACCGACGAGTTCCGCCGTCGCCACGCCGACGGCGAGTCGCTCGACGAGCTGCTGCCCGAGGCCTTCGCCACCGTGCGCGAGGCCGCCCGGCGCACGCTGGGTCAGCGTCCGTTCACCGTGCAGCTGATGGGTGCCGGTGCGCTGCACATGGGCAACGTGTCGGAGATGGGCACCGGTGAGGGCAAGACCCTGACCTCGACGCTGGCCGTCTACCTCAACGCGCTGCCCGGCGACGGCGTGCACGTGGTCACCACGAACGACTACCTCGCCAAGCGCGACTCCGAGACCATGGGCCGCATCCACCGCTGGCTCGGTCTCACCGTCGGCGTGATCCTGTCGGAGATGACCCCGGCGCAGCGCCGCGAGCAGTACGCCTGCGACGTCACGTACGGCACGAACAACGAGTTCGGTTTCGACTACCTGCGCGACAACATGGCGTGGAACACCGCCGACATGGTCCAGCGCGGGCACAACTTCGCCATCGTCGACGAGGCGGACTCGATCCTCATCGACGAGGCCCGCACGCCGCTGATCATCTCCGGCCCGGCCGAGCAGAGCGCCCGCTGGTACCAGGAGTTCGCGCGGCTCGCGCCGATGCTGTCCAAGGACATCCACTACGAGGTCGACGAGCGCAAGCGCACCGTCGGCATCACCGAGGAGGGTGTCGCGCTGATCGAGGACCAGCTCGGCATCGACAACCTCTACGAGTCCGCGAACACCCCGCTGGTCGGCTACCTGAACAACGCGGTCAAGGCCAAGGAGCTGTTCAAGAAGGACAAGGACTACATCGTCAACGACGGTGAGGTCCTGATCGTCGACGAGTTCACCGGTCGTGTGCTCGCCGGCCGTCGCTACAACGAGGGCATGCACCAGGCGATCGAGGCCAAGGAAGGCGTCGAGATCAAGCCGGAGAACCAGACCCTGGCGACGATCACGCTGCAGAACTTCTTCCGGCTCTACGACAAGCTCGCCGGCATGACCGGTACGGCCCAGACCGAGGCCGCCGAGCTCCACGAGATCTACAAGATGTCGGTCGTCTCGATCCCGCCGAACCGGCCGCGGGTGCGCGCCGACCAGGCCGACCTGATCTACAAGACCGAGCCCGCGAAGTTCGAGGCGGTCGCCGACGACATCGCCGAGAAGCACGAGAAGGGCCAGCCGGTCCTGATCGGTACGACGAGCGTCGAGAAGTCCGAGTACCTGGCGACGCTGCTGTTGCGCCGCGGTGTGCCGCACGAGGTGCTCAACGCGAAGAACCATGCGCGTGAGGCGCAGATCATCGCCCAGGCCGGGCACGCGGGCGCCGTCACCGTCGCCACGAACATGGCCGGTCGCGGTACCGACATCATGCTCGGCGGCAACCCCGAGTTCCTCGCCGACCTGGAGCTGCGCAGCCAGGGCCTGGACCCGGTCGAGACCCGTGAGCAGTACGAGGCCGCGTGGGACGCGGTGCTCGACCGCATGCGCAAGCAGGTCAAGGCCGAGGCCGACGAGGTCCGCGCCGCGGGCGGGCTCTACGTGCTCGGCACCGAGCGCCACGAGTCCCGCCGCATCGACAACCAGTTGCGCGGCCGGTCCGGCCGTCAGGGCGACCCGGGCGAGTCCCGCTTCTACCTGTCCCTCGGCGACGAGCTGATGCGCCGGTTCAACGGCCAGGTCGTCGAGTCGATCATGAACCGGTTCAACCTGCCGGACGACGTGCCGATCGAGGCGGGGATGGTCACCCGCGCGATCCGCAGCGCGCAGACCCAGGTCGAGCAGCAGAACTTCGAGATCCGCAAGAACGTCCTCAAGTACGACGAGGTGCTCAACCAGCAGCGCAAGGTCATCTACGACGAGCGCCGCCGGGTCCTCGACGGCGAGGACGTGCAGCGCCAGACCCGCAACATGCTCGAGGACGTCATCCACGCCTACGTCGCCGGCGCCACCGCCGAGGGCTACTCCGAGGACTGGGACCTCGAGAAGCTCTGGACGGCGGTCAAGGGTCTGTACCCGATCCAGCTCGACTGGCGCACCGTCGCCGACGACATCGACGACCTGTCGGCCGAGGAGCTCGAGCGGGTCATCCTCGCCGACGCCGAGGCCGCGTACGCCCGGCGCGAGGCCGAGATCGACGCGTTGATCGGCGCCCAGGGCGGGATGCGCGAGCTCGAGCGCCAGGTCCTGATGCAGGTCATCGACCGCAAGTGGCGCGAGCACCTCTACGAGATGGACTACCTCAAGGAGGGCATCGGGCTCCGGGCCATGGCCCAGCGCGACCCGGTGATCGAGTACCAGCGCGAGGGCTTCGACATGTTCTCCGCGATGCTCGAGGGCATCAAGGAGGAGACGATCGGGCACCTGTTCAACGTCGTCGTCCAGGTGCAGCAGCCGGCCGCCCCCGTCCAGGAGGCCGAGCCGGAGACGACCGAGATCCCGGTCGTACGCCGGGTCCCGGCCGAGGACCCCGCCGAGTCCACCGTGGTCCTGCCGAACCTGTTCCGCACCAGCCCGCCGCAGAACCTGCAGTACAGCGGCCCGGGCGAGGACGGCGGGGTCGCGCGCCGCGGCGAGGGCGGTACGGCGGCTCCGGGCACCGGTCGTACCGGTCGCCACCAGGTCCCGGCCCGTGGCCGCGGCGCGTCCCCGAACGGCGACGACGGCGTCAACCGCGCCGAGCGGCGCCGCGCGGAGAAGGCCCGCCGGCGGCGCTGAGCTCCGGGCGCCGCCCGGCGGGGGGGGCTCCCGCCGGGCGGCGCCGGTTCCCGCGGTCGCGCCCCGCGGTCGCGCCCCGCGGTCGCGCCCCGTGGTCGCGACGCCCCGTGGTCGCGACGCCCCGCACGGGTCAGGGCACGCAGCAGGTCCGCCGCGACGGGGAACCGCACCCGGCCGGGGTCGGCCGCGCCGCGCCTCACACGAGCCGGACGGCGGTGGCGAGCCACCGGCCGTCCGGCGCCCGGTCCAGCCGCAGCGCCAGGGCACGCACCCGACCGGCGACGGTGACGGTCGCGCACACCTCGGCCACGTCCGGCCGGGGCAGACCGACGTGCACCCGCGGCGTCCGGCGCGCGGTCGAGCCGCCCGGGCTCCCGCAGCCGGGGGCACCGACCCGTCCTCCGGGGCCCGGCCGGCCACGGGACGGGCGCGCCGGGTGCACGATCCGGGCCGCGGTCAGGTAGCGGCGCACCGCCGGGGTGGTGACGGCGGTGACCCCGTCCGGCGGGCGGCGCCCGGCGAGCACCTCGGTCAGCAGCCGGACGATCCCGTGGGCCGGGGCCCGGACCCGCTCGGCGTCGGCCGGGGAGGCGTCCTCGGGCACCGTCGGCGCCGGGACGGGGCGGACCGCCTCGCGCGGTGCGGGCGCCGGTCCGGCGGACATCCGGAACCCACCCGGCAGGACGACGACGACCCCCGGTGCGAGCGGTTCCGGCACGTCGGCGGGGGTGCGGACCAGGAGCTCCCCGGGGCCGGGCGGCGGCGGAGCCTGCCCGTCCACGGCCCCGGCCTGCACGGACGTGACCGGGGAACCGGACGCGTCGACGGCACCGGTATCGGCGCCCGGTGCCGGGGCGACGGCGGGCGCCGCCGTCCCCATCTGCGAGGACGCGTGCCGCGCGTGACCGGCCGCAACCGGGGCGGGACGGGTCCGGTTCCCGGGAGGTGGTGGCGTGGGTGCGGCCTGCGTGCCGGGGGCGGTGTCGGTCCGTGGGCCGGAGGCACCCCCCGCCGGGGCGGTGCCGGTCGTCGTCGGGGTCACGGCGCCAGACTGCGACGGCCCCGGCGGCCGCGGCGGGGCCCGGCCCGGATCCGCCACCGGACCGTCCGGCTCCGCACGATGCGGTACCGCACGATCCGAGGGCGCAGATGAGGCCGGCGTGGTCCGGCGCACCGACGGAGCCACGGAGGCGAGCGGCGCCGGCGCCGCCGGTCGTGAGCCGCCCTCCGATGGGGCCGGTGTTCACGAACGCGACCGGCCCCGCCCGACCGCCCCCGCCGGGCCCCGCCGCGTCCTACCCTCCCGCGATGCCCGCACCCCACCCACCGGGACGCATCGACCTCACCCCGCCCCGCCTCGTGCCGGCTCCCGACCCGGTGGACGGCCCCGCGGAGTCGCTGGCCGACCTCGTCGTCCGAGCCGGGGCGGCGGTGCTCGCCGAACGCCGTCGGCGGACCGGGGGCCACGGCCTCGGTGTCACCGGGTTCGCGGTCCTCGACGTGCTGGAGCGGTGCGGCGGACTGGCCCAGCGCGAGCTCGCCGCCCGGGTCCGGGTCGCCCCGACCAGCCTGACCCCGGTCGTCGACGTGTTGGAGGCGGCGGGGCTGGTGGTCCGCCGCGGGGATCCGGCGGACCGGCGGGTCCGGCTCGTCGCGCTCACCGGCGCCGGGCGGGACCGGTGGCGCGACGCCCGCTCCGACGGGCGCGGACCGTGGCTGCGGGAGCCGTCGGACGGGCTCGACGACGCCGTCCGCGCTTACCTGCTCGCGGTGATCGCCGACCTGGAGCAGGATCGGCCCGACGTGACGTGATCGGCGGGGGAGTGCGATGGGACGGACCGCGGTCGAGGTGGTCGACCTGGTGAAGCGGTACCCGAAGGCGAAGGGCAACGCCGTCGACGGCCTGTCGTTCTCGGTGGCCGAGGGTGAGGTGTTCGGGCTGCTCGGGCCCAACGGCGCCGGGAAGACCACGACCGTCGGCGTGCTGACGACCCGCGTGGTGCCGACCTCGGGCACGGCCCGGGTCGCCGGGCTCGACGTGCGCGCCGACGCCGTCGCCGTCTGCGCGAAGCTGGCCGTCGTCCCGCAGCGCCAGAACCTGGACCGTTCCCTCGGTGTCCGCGACAACCTGGTCTTCCACGCCGCCTACCACGGCGTCGGGCGGGCGGAGCGCAATCGCCGCGCCGACGAACTGCTGGAGCGGATGGGGTTGACCGACAGGGCGAAGGCTGTCGCCGACGACCTGTCCGGCGGCCAGGCCCAGCGCGTCATGATCGCCCGCGGACTCATGCACTCCCCGGAGGTGCTGTTCCTCGACGAACCTTCGACCGGCCTGGACCCGCAGGCCCGGCTGTTCGTCCACGACCAGATCAGCGGGCTGCGCGACGAGGGCGTGACCGTCGTGCTCACCACCCACGACATGGACGAGGCGCACAAGCTGTCGGACCGGATCGGGATCGTCGACCACGGGCGGCTGCTCGCGCTGGACACCCCGGACGCGCTGGTCCGGTCGCTGCCGGGCAGCGCGACCGTGGAGATCGTCGCCGACCACGGGCCCGGTGCGGCGGAGACGCTGCGCGTGGCGCTGGCCGGGCTGGGCGGTGTCGCACGTGCCGAGACCCCGCCGGGCCGCGGCCCGGGGGAGAACGGCACCGCGTCGGCGTTCCGGCTGTCGGTCACCGCGGAGCCGGCGGCGCTGCTGGCACCGGCCGTCGACCTGCTCGGGCGGCACGGCGCCACGGTGCGCGACGTCAGCCTGGGGCAGGCGACGCTGGAGGACGTGTTCATCGACCTGACGGGCAGGGACCTGCGATGACCGGGCGTGCCTTCCTGGCGGTGCTGCGCCGCGATCTGTTCGTCACCGGCCGGGAGCTTCCGTCGTTCCTCGCGCAGACGCTGGTGCAGCCGTTCTTCTTCCTGCTGGTGTTCGTCGTGGTCCTCGGCCGCGGCGGCTTCGTGTCGCCCGAGTACGGGCAGATCATGCTGCCCGGCCTGATCGCGCTGAACGCGATGTTCGGCGCCCTGCAGGCGGTGACGCTGCCGCTGGTGTTCGAGCTGTCCTGGACGCGGGAGATCGACGACCGGCTGCTCGCGCCGATGCCCGTGTGGGCCGTCGCCGTCGAGAAGATCGCCTTCGCGGGGATGCGCGGCCTGCTCGCCAGTCTGCTGATGGTGCCCATCGGTTTCGCGATGATCGACATCCGGTGGCCGGCCGAGGGGCTGGCCCCCGCGCTGCTGATGGTGGTGCTCGGGAGCCTGCTCGGTGCGGCGATGGGGCTCACCATCGGCACCGCGGTGCCGCCGCGGCGGATCAACATCCTGTTCGCGGTGATCTTCACGCCGCTGCTGTTCACCGGCTCGGTGCAGTACCCGTGGCTCACCCTGGCCGACCTGCGCTGGTTCCAGGTGCTGTCGGCGGTGAATCCGCTGACCTACGTCAGCGAGGGGATCCGCGCGTCGCTGGTGCCGCAGGTCCCGCACATCCCGCTGTGGGTGTGCGTGCTCGTCCCGGTGGCGGCGATCGTGCTGTTCACCCTGCTGGGGATCCGCGGCTTCCTGCGCCGGGCCCTCGACTGAGCCGCGGCGGTCGAGCGGGCCGCAGCAGCACCGAGCCGCGGCGGTCGGTCGAGCGGCGACGCAGCAGCACCGAGCCGAGTGGTCGAGCGGCGAGCCTGCAGCACCGAGCCGCGGCGGAGCCCCGGTGCGCCCCGGGAGGCGGCGACACTCGGTACCGTCGGCCGGGTGGCGGACACCCGGACCCTGCGTGGCCTGATCGTCGACTACGGCGGGGTTCTCGACGACCCCGCCGACGGGGCCCTGCTGCTCGCCTACGCCCGTCGCGCCGCGGCCGCGGGGATCCGCACCGCGCTGTTCTCCGGCGCGCACGCGGTGCCCGACGAGGTCGCCGCGGCGTTCGGCACGGTGCTCCTCGGTGCGGTCCGCGGGGCCCGCAAGCCGAGCCCGGACTCCTTCGCCGCCGCCGCGGCCGAGCTGGGCCTGCCCGCGGGGGACTGCGTCGTCGTCGACGACATGGGGGCGTGCGTGCGCGGCGCCGCCGCGGCCGGGGCGGTCGGGGTGCGCCACACCGGCGCCGAGACCACCCTCGGCGAGCTGGAGGTCCTGCTCGGGGTGCCCGCCCGCGACTGAGCTCCGGGCGACCCGCGACGCAGCGGGGCACCCCGGACATGCGGAGGCGCCGCCCGCAGCGTGCGGACGGCGCCTCGTGGGCAGCCCGGCGGTGGCCGGGCCGGTCGTGCCCTGCTTACTGCTGCGGGGGCGGCGGCGGGGCCTGCCCCGGCGCGGGCGGCGGCGGGGCCTGGCCGTCCGGCCCCGGCTGACCGGGGGGCGGCGGCGCGGCGGTGTCACCGGTACCGGTCCGCTCGCGGGCGAACTTGGTCGCGGTGTCGATCTGACCGTCGTGACCGTACTTCTGCTTGGCCGCGTCGCCGACCTTGTTCAGGGCCTGGTCGACCTTGTCGTCGTGCTTGCCGAGCAGTTCCTTGGCCTTGTCCAGGAAACTCATGCGCCCCATGCTGGCCCCGTCAGCGCCGGGGCGCAGTGCCGGGCCGTCGCTCGTTCGGGTGGTGGTGGCCGCCGGTCGCCGAGCGGAGCCGGGCGTGCTCCGGGCGGAGGTCGTCCACCCGGGTCACGCCGAGCAGCTGCATCGTCCGCTCCACCTCGGCGCGCAGGATCTCCACCGCGCGGGACACCCCGGCCTCGCCACCGGCCATCAGCCCGTACAGGTAGGCGCGGCCCACCAGCGCCGCGCGGGCGCCGAGCGCGGCGGCGGCGACGACGTCGCCGCCGTGGGTGATCCCGGTGTCCACCAGGACCTCCGCGTCGTCGCCGAGCTCCTGCACCACCGGCTCGATCAGCTCGGCGGGCACCGGGGCCCGGTCCAGCTGCCGTCCGCCGTGGTTGGACAGCAGCACGCCGTCGGCGCCCGCGTCGGCGACGCGGCGGGCGTCGGTGACCGACTGGACGCCCTTGACCACCAGCTTCCCGGGCCAGGCCCCGCGCAGCCAGGTGACGTCGTCGAGGGTCAGCGCCGGATCGAACACCCGGTTGATCACCTCGTAGGGGCTGCCGCCGCCCGCGGCGAGCGACTCGAACGTCAGCGGCTCGGTGGTGAGCAGGTCGAACCACCAGCGGGGGTGGCGGGCGCCGTCGACGAAGGTCCGCAGCGACAGCGCGGGCGGGATGGACAGGCCGTTGCGGGCGTCGCGGCGCCGGTTGCCGCCGACCGGGGTGTCCACGGTGAGCAGCAGCGTGTCGTAGCCGGCCTCCTGCGCCCGGGAGACGAGCTCGTGGGCGACCGAGCGGTCGCGCCACAGGTAGAGCTGGAACCAGTGCCGCCCGCCGCGCCCGGCCTCGGCGACGCCCTCGATCGTCGTCGAGCCCATCGTCGAGAGCGCGTAGGGGATCCCGGCCCGCGCGGCGACGGCGGCGACCGCACGCTCGCCCTCGGTGTGCATCATCCGCGTGAAGCCGGTCGGGGCCAGCGCGAAGGGCAGCGACGAGCGCCCGCCCAGGATCTCCCGGCCGGTGTCCACCCGCGAGACGTCGGTGAGCACGGTCGGCGAGAACTCCACCGACGCCCACACCTCGCGGGCCCGGCGCAGGCTCACCTCGTCCTCGGCGGCCCCGTCGGTGTAGTCGAACACCGCCCGCGGCGCGCGCCGCCGCGCCAGCTCGCGCAGGTCACCGATGCTCGACGCGCGGGCGAGCCGGGCCGCCGTGCGGTCCAGGGTGAACGGGGCCGGCCGCAGCAGCGGCGCCAGCTCGGACGGGCGGGGAATGCGACGGCGCACCATCGCCCCGACATTAGGTGACCGGTCAGCGTCGGCGCAGCAGCTCGTAGGCGGCGACGGCTCCGGCGGAGGCGACGTTGAGCGACTCCACCCCGCCGTACATCGGCAGCGAGAGGATCCCGTCGAGCCGGGAACGGACGTCCTCGGTCAGCCCGTCGGTCTCGTTGCCCAGCACCAGCGCGACCCGGGACGGGAGCGACGCCTCCAGCAGCGAGTCGCCGCCGGCGTCGAGCCCGAACACCCCGAACCCGGCGGCGTGCATGAGGTCGACGCCCTCGGTGGCGGTGGCGCAGCGCAGCACCGGCGCGGCGAACGCCACCCCGGCCGA
This sequence comes from Pseudonocardia sp. UM4_GMWB1, assembly GCF_017312155.1. NCBI lineage: Bacteria > Bacillati > Actinomycetota > Actinomycetes > Pseudonocardiales > Pseudonocardiaceae > Pseudonocardia > Pseudonocardia sp. UM4_GMWB1. The sequence continues at coordinate 1,517,596 of NZ_QJPN01000001.1, forward strand.
CGCCTTGATCACCAGCGGGTCGATGGCGGGCACCCCGCGGCGGGGCAGCAGCACGCCGTCCAGACCGGCGGCCGTCGCGCTGCGCAGGATCATCCCGACGTTCGACGGGTTGGTGACGGCGTCGAGCACCAGCACCGACGCCGGCCGCCGGGTGCCCAGGTCGGACAGGAAGTGTTCCAGCGGCGACATCCGCGGGGCGACGACGTCGGCCAGCACGCCCTGGTCATGGCGGCCGTTGCCGGCCAGCACCTTCACCCGCTGCGCGGTCGCGCGCTGCACCGGCACCCCGCGACCGCGGGCGGCCGCGGTGATCTCGCGCTCGCCGCCACCGCGCACCGTGTCGGCCAGCACGACCTTGTCGACCTCCAGGTCGGGGTCGGCCAGCGCCTCCAGGACGGGCTTGCGGCCGTAGACCGTGATGAACCGGTCCTTCGGGGAGACCGCACCTGCATCGCTCACGAGGAGAAGCGTCGCACGTAGGATCGCGGCCATGCCGTCCCGGCTCTCCGCACTCGACGCGTCCTTCCTGTACCTGGAGGAGGCGACCACACCGATGCACGTCGGCGGGGTCGCCGTGTTCGACCGCCCCGACGACGGCTTCGACTACGACCGGCTGGTCGAGCTCATCGAGCAGCGCATCGCGCTGGTGCCGCGCTACCGGCAGAAGGTCCGCCACGTCCCGGGCAACCTCGCGCGCCCGGTGTGGGTCGACGACCCCGAGTTCGACATCGCCTACCACGTGCGCCGCTCGGCACTGCCCCGTCCGGGCAGCGAGGAGCAGCTGACCGAGCTGGTCGGGCGCCTGATGTCGCGCCCGCTGGACCACACCCGCCCGCTGTGGGAGATGTACCTCATCGAGGGCCTCGCCCCCGCCGGGGACGGCCGCGGCGGCGACGGCGGACGCGTCGCGATCCTCACCAAGACCCACCAGGCGATGGTCGACGGCATCTCCGCCATCGACATCGGCCAGGTCATCCTGGACGTCTCCGCCGAGCCGCGGGACACCCCGGACGAGCTGTGGATGCCGCGCCCGGAGCCGACCGACGGCCAGCTCGTGCTCGACGCGATCTCCGAGGCGGTCACCCGCCCCACCGAGATCGTGGACAACGTCCGGGTCGCCGCGGGCGACGCGCTGGCCACCGTCGGCAAGCTCGCCGGGGCCGCGGGCAAGGTCCTGAACATGGCCCGCACCGCGGGCCGCCGCGCGCCCGGGCTCCCGTTGAACGCCGAGATCTCCACCCAGCGCCGGTTCGCGATGGCCCGCACCGACCTGGAGGACTACCGCAAGGTCCGCGCCGCCTACGGCTGCGACGTCAACGACGTGGTGCTCGCCGTCATCGCCGGTGCCCTGCGCACCTGGCTGATGTCGCGCGGCGAGCCGGTCGCCGGGTCGTCGTCGGTGCGGGCGCTGGTGCCGCTGTCGGTGCGCGGGGAGGGCGACGTACCCAGTTCGGCGACCGGCGGGTCGCTCGGGAACCGGGTGGCGTCGTTCCTGGTGGACCTGCCCGTCGGCGAGCCGAGCCCGCTGGTGCGGCTGCACCAGGTCACCCACCAGATGCGCGAGCACACCGACACCGGCGACGCCGTCGGTGCGGACACGCTGGTGCGGATCGGCGGGTTCGCCCCGCCGACGCTGCACGCCGTCGGCGCCCGCGCCGCGAACGGCATGGCCCGGCACTTCTTCAACCTGGTCGTGACCAATGTGCCCGGCCCGCAGTTCCCGCTCTACGCGGCCGGGGCGCGGATGCTGGAGATGTTCCCGGTGGTGCCGCTGGCGAAGGGTCAGGCCGTCTCCATCGGCCTGACCAGCTACGACGGTGGTGTGTACTACGGACTGAACGGGGACAGGGGCGCCATGGGCGACCTGGACGTGCTCGCCGGGATGGTGGACGAGTCACTCGAGGAGCTCCTCGAGACACTGCGACAGACACCGATGACACCCGTCAGAGGAGACGACCGTTGAGGATCTACCTCCCCGCGACCTGGCCGATGCTGGCCCGCACGGTGAAGACCGGGAACTTCGAGCCGCTGGGCGGCACCGCGTTCGCACTCACCCCGAAGCTGCGCGAGTCCTACACCGCAGGCGACGACGAGGAGCTCGAGTACGCCGCGATGAACGAGGCGGCGCGGGCGTCGCTGCGGCTGCTCTCGGTCGAGTTCGGGCTGGGCGAGGACGACACCCCCGCCCGCCGGGTCGTGGTGTCCGCCGACACCGACGACGTCACCCTGCGCCCCGACCTCGACGACGGCGCGGTCCGGGTCACCGGCCCGGTGCCGGTGTCGAAGATCGCCGCCGTGCACGTGGACCTGCCGGAGGCCGAGCACGCCGTCCGGGAGGCGGCCGGCGCGGTCGACAAGGCCGACCTGGGCGACATGGACGCCGAGTTCCTCGTCGGTGAGGCCGAGGACCACGAGCTGGCCTGGTACGACGGCACCGAGCTGCCGTTCCTCGTCGAGCTGGGCTGAGCCCCGGCGGTCGGTCAGCCCGTCCCGGCCGGCGGCCCCGGTGCGGGATCGGCGAACACCGGGTCCCGCCCCTCCAGCCGCGCGGTCACCGCCTCGCGCTGGTTCGGGCTCGCGATCAGCGCACCGATCTCGGCCTGTTCGGCGGCGAGCTGCTCGGCGGGTGGGCGGGGCGCCGCGAGCAGCCGCTTCGCCGCACGCACGGCGTGCGGGTTGCGGGCGGCGATCTCGTGCGCGGTCGCCAGCGCGGCCGCCCGCGGGTCCTCGGCGGTGCGGGTCGCGAGCCCCAGCGCGACGGCCTCGGTGCCGGACACCGTGCGCCCGGTGAAGGTCAGGTCGCGGGCGACGTCGCGCCCGACCAGCTGCGGCAGCAGCAGCGTGCCGCCCATGTCCGGCACCAGGCCCCATATGATCTCCAGCACCGACAGCGTCGCGGTGGGGGCGACGATCCGCAGGTCCGCCCCCAGCGCGATCTGCAGCCCGCCGCCCAGCGCGTGCCCCTGTACGGCGGCAATCACCGGCACGTCCAGCTCGGCCCAGACATACGCTGCGCGCTGCCCGGTCGCGTGCGCCGGGGAGCCCTCGCGCGGCGGGGGCAGCTCGGCGGTGGCCGAGCGCCGTTCACCGGAACGCATCGCGCGGAACATGTCGCGGTCCAGCCCGGCGCAGAAGTCCGGCCCGTCCGCCGAGAGAACCACCGCGCGGACGTCCGTGCGGTCGCGCAGCGCCTCCGCGGCGTGCACGATCGCGGTGAACTGGGCGACGTCGAGGGCGTTGCGGCGCTCCGGGCGGGTGAGCCGCACCTCGGCGACGCCGTCGTCGACGGTGGTCCGGACACGCTCGCTCATGCACCGGACCGTAACCCGGATCGGAGGCCGGTATGGCGTTCGTCGCGCCGCAGCTGCACGAGGTGACCCGTGGGCTCGCGTTCCCGGAGGGCCCGGTGGCGCTGTCCGACGGGTCGGTGCTCGTCGTCGAGATCGCGGCCGGGCGGCTGACCCGGGTGCTGCCCGACGGCGGCCACGTCACCGTCGCCGAGACCGGGGGTGGACCGAACGGCGCCGCGATCGGCCCGGACGGCGCCGTCTACGTCTGCGACAACGGCGGCTTCACCTGGCACACCCGCCCCGACGGCACCGTGTACCCGGGCAACCAGCCCGAGGACTACCGCGGCGGCGCGATCCTGCGCGTCGACCCCGACACCGGCGGCTCCTCGGTGCTCCACGACGGCCTGCGCGGCCCCAACGACATCGTCTTCGCCGCCGACGGCACCTTCTGGTTCACCGACCTCGGCAAGCGCCGCCCCCGCGAGGTCGACCTCGGCGGGCTGTACCACGCCCGTACCGACGGCTCGGCGCTCACCGAGGTCGTGCACCCGCTCATGACCCCGAACGGCGTGGGTCTGTCCCCGGACGGTTCCCGGCTCTACGTCGCCGAGACCGCCACCGGCCGTGTCTGGTGCTGGGCGGTGACCGGACCCGGCACGCTCGCCGCGCCGCCGGAACTGCCCGGCCCGCCCGGCCCCGGTGACGCCCGCCTGCTGCACGGCTTCGCCGGGTTCCGCAACCTCGACTCGCTCGCCGTCGACGGCGACGGGAACGTCTGCGTCGCCACCCTGGTCTCCGGCGAGGTCAGCGTGCTGTCCCCGGCCGGGGAGCTGCTCGGCACCGTCGCGCCGCCCGAGCACGACCCGCACGTCACGAACATCTGCTTCGCCGGCGCCGGGTCGCGCGACGCCTGGGTCACCTCGTCGGGACGGGGTCGGCTCTACCGCTGCACCTGGCCGGTCGACGGTCTCGACCTGGCGTTCCGCCGCTGAGGGCCCCGGGTCAGCCGCGGACCGGCGGTTCGATGGTGATCGGGGCGCCCCAGCCGTCGTAGCGGACGAGGGCGTCGAGCGCCGCGCCGTCGGGGAGCTGCTGGCGGACCCGGCTGCGCAGCGGCCTGCGCTCGGCGTCGACCCAGATCTCCGCGCTCAGCCGGGTCAGTCCGGCCTGCTGCTGGGCCTGCAGCGCCGTGCGGCGCGCCGGGTCGGTCTCGGTCGCCGCGGCCCGGACCAGGTCGACGACCAGTGTGTAGTGCACGGTCGGGGTGCCGTCGACGGCGTCGTCGGCGGCGTCGGCGACGAGCACCGCGTCCGGGTAGCGCGCGACCGCCCCCAGCGGGTCGAGTCCGGCGGCGACGTTCGCGGCCAGCGTCGCGTGGGACATCTGCTCCGGGGGCAGCGAGACCCGGCCGGCCTCGCCCCAGCCGCCCTCGCCGGGGCGCAGCCAGGTCCGGCCGTCGATCCGGATGATCTCCGTGCTCTGCGCGACCGCGCCGGACGGGCCGGAGCGCAGCAGCAGCCGCACCGCGGGGGCGTCCCCGTCCTGGTCGACCCGCAGGGCGCCGTCGCCGGTGACCGGGACGGTCGTGCCGCCGTCGGTCAGGGTGCCCGCCACGGACAGCGTCGAGCCGCCGTCGAGCCGGGTGCGGGCCCGGACGTCGGTGATCAGCGGCGCCGGGTCGTAGTACTTCGGCAGGGCGGCGGGCGCGGCGGCGGGCGGTGCGGGGGTGGCACCGAAGGAGCCGGGCCAGGCGCAGCCGGTCAGCCCGGGCACCAGCACCGCCCCGCACAGCAGCAGCGTCATCGCGCGCCGTCCCGGCACTACCCGCTCCCCGGCCGTCGTCGTGATGGTCAGAACCTGTCGCTCGCCAGCGCCACCAGCACGCGGCGCAACGCCTCGAGTCTGCCTCCTCCGAGTGCGCCGGAGGCGACCAGGTCGTCCAGTGCGCACTCCGGGTCGGCGGGCGGCCCGAGGTGCCCGCAGCCGCGCGGGCAGTCCTCGATCGCGGTCGCCAGGTCGCCGAACGCGGCGACGACGTCGTCCGCGCCGACGTGCGCGAGCCCGAACGAGCGCACCCCGGGGGTGTCGACGACCCAGCCCTCGGCGTGCGGGAACGCCAGCGCCGCGGTGGTCGTGTGCCGGCCCTTCCCCACGCCCGACACCCGTCCGATGGCCTGGGTCGCGGCCGGGACGATCGCGTTGACCAGGGTGGACTTGCCGACCCCGGAGTGTCCGACCAGCGCGCACAGCCGCCCGGACAGCTCCTCCCGCAGCGCGTCCAGCCCGGACGGAGGCCCGGACTCCGAGCGCCCGGTCACCAGCACCGGCACGCCGAGCTCGCGGTACTGCGCCGCGAACGGCTCCGGGTCGGCGAGGTCGGACTTGGTCAGGCACAGCACCGGCTGCAGCCCACCGGCGAAGGCCGCGACCAGGCAGCGGTCGACGAACCCGCTGCGCGGCACCGGGTCGGCGACGGCGGTGACCACGATCAGCCGCTGCGCGTTCGCGACGACGATCCGCTCGTAGGGGTCGGTGTCGTCGGCGGTGCGGCGCAGCACGGTGTCACGCTCGGCGACCCGCACGATCCGGGCGAGGGTGTCCGGCTCACCGGACAGGTCCCCGACGAGGTCCACCCGGTCCCCGACGACGACCGGCGTCCGGCCCAGCTCGCGGGCCCGCATGGCGACGACCTGGGGCAGCCCCGGGTCGGCGTCGACCGCGCAGGTCCACCGTCCCCGGTCGACGGCGGTGACCATCGCGCGGGTCGCGTCGGCGTGCGCGGGCCTGCGCTTGCTGCGCGGCCTGCTCCCGCGCCGTCCGGGGCGGACACGGACGTCGGACTCGTCGAGCCTGCTGATGTCGCGGGGCATGTCAGTTCCCGACCAGCGCCGCCCACCGGCCGGGGAAGTCCGGGATGGTCTTGTCGGTGCTCGCCACGTCGTCGACCTCGACGCCCGGCACCACCAGCCCGATGATCGCGCCCGCGGTCGCCATCCGGTGGTCGGCGTAGGCGCCCCACGGCCGGTCGGACCTTCCGGTGAGCGGCTTCGGCTCGATGACCAGGCCGTCCTCGGTCTCGGTGACGGCACCGCCGAGCGCGGTGATCTCGGTGGCGAGGGCGGCGAGCCGGTCGGTCTCGTGGCCCCGCAGGTGCCCGATCCCGCGCAGCCGCGAGGTGCCCGACGCCAGCGCGGCGACCGCGGCGACGGTGGGGGCGAGCTCGCCCGCGTCGTGCAGGTCGACGTCGACGCCGGTGAGCCGGTCCGGCCCGGTCACGGTGAGGCCGTCGGCGGTGTGCGTGACCGTGGCGCCGAACTGCTCCAGCACCGGCAGGACGTCGACGCCGGGCTGGGTGGTCTCGGCCGGCCAGCCGCGCACGGTGACCCGCCCGCCGGTCACGACGGCCGCGGCGAGGAACACCGAGGCGTTCGACAGGTCGGGCTCGACCGACCAGTCCCGCGCCGCGACCGGGCCGGGCTCGACCCGCCAGGTGTTCGGCTCGGCGTCGTCGACGGCCACCCCGGCGGCGCGCAGCATCTCCACGGTCATCGCGATGTGCGGCTGCGACGGCAGCGGCGTCCCGTCGTGGACCACGGTCACGCCGCGCTCGAACAGCGACCCGGACAGGAGCAGCCCGGACACGAACTGCGACGAGGCCGACGCGTCGATCGTGACCTCGCCGCCCCGGACCGGGCCGCCGTCGAGCACGAACGGCAGCGCGTCGGCGGCGCCGTCGTAGGACACGGTGGCCCCGAGTGCGCGCAGCGCGTCCAGCACGGTGCCCATCGGGCGCTCCCGGGCGCGCGGGTCGCCGTCGAAGCGGACCGCACCGGACGCCGTCGCCGCGGCCGGGGGGACGAATCGCATGACCGTGCCGGCGAGCCCGCAGTCGACCCCGGCGGGCGCCTCGGGGGTCCCGCCGCGCAGCCCGGGGTGCGCGCCGATCTCCACCGTGTCCCCGAGCGTGGTGACCGGGACGCCGAGCGCGGCGAGCGCCCCGGTCATCAGCGCGGTGTCGCGGGTGGGCGGGGCGCCGTCGACCCGGACGTCGCCGCCGGACAGGCCGGCGAGCAGCAGCGCACGGTTGGTCACCGACTTCGACCCGGGGACGGTGACGGTGCCGGTCACCGGCGACCCGGGCGTGGGGGCGGTCCAGTTGCTCACGCCTCCATCCTTCCCCACGTGGGAGGATGGGGCGCATGTGCGGCCGTTACGCCTCCACGAAGGCCCCCGCGGACCTGGCCGACGAGTTCCACGCCGTCGACGCGACGCAGGAGACCTCGCAGCGTCCGGACTACAACGTGGCGCCGACCAAGGACATCACCGTGGTGGTCGAACGCCACCCCCGCGACGAGAGCGGCGAGCCCGACCGGGGCGCCACCGAGCGGTCGCTGCGCACCGTGCGCTGGGGGTTGGTGCCGTTCTGGGCGAAGGACCCGTCGGCGGGTGCGCGGATGGTGAACGCCCGATCGGAGACGATCACCGAGAAGCCCGCGTTCCGCCGCGCGGCCGCGTCGCGGCGCTGCCTGTTCCCGATGGACGGCTGGTACGAGTGGCAGCGCCACGACGCCGTCCCGAAGTCCCAGGGAGGGACCGGCAAGCCGACCAAGCAGCCGTACTTCACCCACTACGCCGACGGCGCCACGATGGCGATGGCGGGCATCTGGGAGTTCTGGCGCCCGCAGGGCGACGAGCTGACCGAGAAGTACCCGGACGGGCTGGTCACCGCCTGCGTGCTCACCACCGACGCGGTCGGCCCGCTGACCCAGGTGCACGACCGGATGCCGCTGCTGCTGCGCCCCGACGACTGGTCGGACTGGCTCGACCCGGACCGCGGCACCGGCGACGAGGGGGTGACCCGGCTTCTGGTCCCGCCGTCGCCGGAGCTGGTCTCGACCCTGGACATCCGGCCGGTCTCGCCGCAGGTCAACAACGTCCGCAACAACGCGCCCGAGCTGCTCGACCGGCTCCCCGACGACCAGGTGACCGAGCCGATCCAGCTCGACCTGCTCTCGTGACCGCGGCGCGCGAGGTCGACACCCCGCGCGGCCCGGCCCGGGTCACCCTGCACCGGGCGGGGTCCCCGCGCGGGCTGCTGCTGCTCGGGCACGGCGCGGGCGGCGGCGTCGACGCACCCGACCTGGTCACCGCGACCGCGGCGGCCACCGCGGCCGGGTTCGACGTCGGCCTGGTCGAGCAGCCCTACCGGGTCTCGGGCCGGCGGGCCCCCGCCCCGGCCGGGCACCTCGACGAGGCGTGGCTCGCCGTCGTCGCGGCGGTGCGGCCCGGCCACGACGGCCCGCTGGTCGTCGGCGGCCGCAGCTCCGGCGCGCGCGTCGCCTGCCGCACGGCGACGACGGCCGGTGCCGCCGCGGTGCTGTGCCTGGCCTTCCCGGTGCACCCACCGGGCCGCCCGGAGCGGACGCGGGCCCCGGAGCTCGAGGCGGCCGGGGTGCCGGTGCTCGTGGTGCAGGGCCGCAGCGACCGCTTCGGCGTCCCCGGGGACGGTCCGGACCGCCGGGTCGTCCTGCTCGACGGCGACCACGGCCTGACGAAGCAGCACGACCTGCTGGGGTCCGCCGTGGGGGAGTGGCTGGCGACACTCACCCGGAGTTCGTGAGGGTTGCCTACCCTCAATTCCGGCCTATGTTCAGTTCGTGATGATCAGACCGTTCGCCCGGTTCGTGGCGGTGCTGCTGGTATTCGGGGCGGCCGTCGGCTGCGGTGCGGGCTCCGGCCCCGGGCCCGAGGCGCCGGGTGGCTACACCGTGACCCACGCGATGGGTGAGACCCGCCTGCCCGCCCGGCCCGCCCGGGTCGTCGTCCTCGACTCCCCGCACCTCGACGCGCTGGTCGCGCTCGGGACCGTCCCGGTCGGCGCGAGCGTCTCCGCCGCCGGCGCGGGCTACCCGCCCTACCTCGCGGACCGGCTCACCGGCACCGAGTCCACCGGGCTGATCGCCGAGCCGGACCTGGAGGCGGTCGTCCGGCTGCGCCCCGACCTGATCATCGGGTCGGCGGTCCGGCACCGCCCGCTCTACGAGCAGCTGTCCCGGATCGCCCCGACGGTGTTCTCCGTCGGCAGCGGCACCGACTGGGAGGAGCAGGCCCGGGTGACGGCCGACGCCGTCGACGCCCGGCCCCGGATGGAGGAGTTGCTGTCGGGCTGGCGCGGGCGCGCGGTCACGGTCGGACGCGAGGTCGGCGCTCCCGGCCGGACGGCCTCGATCGTGCGGTTCCGCCCGGAGTCGTTCCGGCTCTACGGCCCCCGCAGCTTCTCCGGTTCGGTGCTCACCGCGATGGGCTACGACCTCGGCGACCGTCCGTGGAACGAGTACTCGATGATCGAGAGTGCCCCCGAGCTGGCCGGGAGCATCGACGGCGAGGTGGTGTTCTTCACCGACCGGGCGCAGGACCCGTCGTCGGGCTCCCGTGCCGCGGTCGCACGGCTGTGGGGCCCGCTGCCCGCGGTGCGCGCGGGCGCGGTCCACGAGGTCGACGACGAGACGTGGATGGTCGGGATCGGCGTGCTGGGCGCCGAGCGCGTCATCGACGAGGTCCGGGAGCGGGCCGCCGCGGGCTGAGTCCCGGGTCGCCGCCGGGCGCGGTGAGCCGGGCGGCGATCTCCGTGGCCGGGACCGGGGAGCCCAGGTGCCAGCCCTGCCCGATGTCGCAGCCCAGCTGGTGCAGCCGCCGGGCCTGGCCCTCGGTCTCCACCGACTCCGCGACGACGGTCAGCCCCAGGGTGTGGGCCAGCTCGATCATCGCCGAGAGGATCACCGGGCTGTCGACGTCGTGCGGGACGCCGTCGTCGCCCGGGCAGGGACCGCCCTGCCCGGTGACGAACGACCCGGCCAGCTTGAGCACGTCCACCGGCAGCCGGTGCAGGTAGACCAGGTTGGAGTAGCCGGTGCCGAAGTCGTCGATGGCGATCCGCACCTCGAGCTGCGAGAGCTCCTCCAGCGCCTGCACCGGGCGCCCGGCGGCGGACATGAGGTCGCTCTCGGTCAGCTCCAGCTGCAGCGACGACGCCGGCCACCCGGTCCGCTCCAGCACGTCGGCGATGCGGGCGACGGCGTCGGGCCTGCGCAGCTGCTGGCCCGCCACGTTCACGCTGAGCACGAGCCCCGCGTCGGCGCCCGCGTCCACCCAGCACCGGGCGTCGGTGCAGGCCCGCTCCAGCAGGTGCAGCCCCAGCGGCACGATCAGGCCGGTCTGCTCGGCCAGCGGGATGAACACGTCCGGGCCGAGCCGCTCGCCGTCGGCGGTGCGCCACCGGGCCAGCGCCTCCACCCCGACGACCGAGCCGTCGTGCAGCGACACCAGCGGCTGGTACTCCAGATGGAACTCACCGCGGTCCAACGCGCCCGGCATGCGCCCGGCCAGCTCGAACAGATGCACGTCGTTGGCGTGACGGGCCGGGTCGAACACCGCGATCCGGTCCCGGCCGTCGCGCTTGGCCCAGTACATCGTGGTGTCCGCGGCCTGCATCAGCTCGGCCGCCCCCTCGGCACCGGCGGTGCCGGAGTCCACCGCGAACGGACGGTCGACGATCCCGATGCTGGCCGAGACCACGACCTCCCGGCCGCGCACGTGCACCGGCCGTCGGACGACCGCCAGTGCCTGCTCGGCGACCGCGGTCAGCTGCTCGACGCCGGCGCAGCGCTCCACGAGCACGACGAACTCGTCGCCGCCCATCCGGGCGACGGTGTGCCCGGCCGGCCGGAGCTCGGCGTCGAGGCGGTGCGCGACGGTGCGCAGGAGCTGGTCGCCCGCGTCGTGGCCGAGGGTGTCGTTGACGGCCTTGAAACCGTCGAGGTCGAGGTAGCAGACCCCCACCGGGGCGGGGGAGCCGTACGGGCCGGCGAGCGCGGTCTCGAGCCGGGTGAAGAACAGCGAGCGGTTCGGCAGACCGGTGAGCGGGTCGTGCTCGGCCTGGTGGCGCAGCCGTGACTGCAGGCGGCGCCGCTCGGTGACGTCGGAGACCATCGCGACGAGGTAGCGGGGCTCGCCGTCGGGGGAGCGGACCAGCGAGACGGTCAGCTCGGTCCACACCTGGTCACCGTCGGCCCGGAAGTAGGACTTCTCCATCCGGGCGTGCCCGATCCGCCCGGCGAGCATGGCCTCGATCTGCGGCCACATCTCCGGGGTGTCCTCGGGGTGGATGAACTCGAACACCGAGCGGCCCACGAGATCGCCCGGCCGGTAGCCGAGCATGGCGGTCAGCGTGCGGTTGGCCTCCAGGATGCGACCCCCGGTGTCGGCGACGCTGATGCCGAGCACGGAGCTCTCGAACACGACCCCGTAGCGCGCCTCGGACTGCCATCGGGCGTCCTCGGCGGCGGCGCGCGCCGCGAACGCGGCGGAGCTGATCCGTTCCTGCTCCAACCGGGTGCGATCGCGCAGCGTCCGGGCGTACCCCGTCGACAGCGCCCCGACCGCCGCGGTCCAGCGGCGGAACCGTTCCGGGTCCGGGTTGAGCCCGGCGAAGTGCTGGGCCAGGACGTCGATCGAGCAGCGCAGCGCGGCCGGGTCGGTGAGGTGCGCGGCGACCAGCTCGGCCCCGACGTCCTCGGCGACCGCCTCCTCGGCCCGCCCCTCGACGACGGCGGTGAACCACCAGGCCGCGCCGGACAGCACCGCGTACAGGTCGGCGCGGGCGGCGGAGACGAAGCCTCGTGCCTCGATGGCGCGCACCCAGGCGTCGGCCAGCGCCGACGGCCCCGGCCCCTGCCCACCGGGCAGGAGGGGGACGGGCTTCGCCACGACGGCTCTCCCTCCGACGGTCAGATCCCGGGCTGCCCGGCGTGACGGGCGACGGCGGCGAGCCCGGGGTAACGCTGCGCCTCGGGGCCCACCGGGGACTCCGGACGCCAGAGCGGGATCCGCACGACGCCGGGCTCGACCAGCTCCAGATCACCGAACAGCGCCGCGACCTCCTCGGTGTCGCGCATCCGCATCCGGTTCGGGGACCTGTCCCTGTTGTAGAGGTTCTGGGCCCGGCTCGCACCGGAGAGGCCCCCCTCGTCACTCGCGTGGCTGACGACCACGTGGCTGCCGGGGGCTGCCGCGCCGGCGTAGGCGGCGATGATCCCGGCCGGGTCCGCCTCGTCCGGGACGAAGTGCAGCACCGAGACGAGCAGCACCGCCACCGGCCGGGACAGGTCGAGGTGGGTCCGGGTCACCGGGTCGTCGAGGACCCGGCGCGGGTCGGTCAGGTCGGCGGCGAGGACGGCCGTCGACGGGTCGCCGTCGAGCAGCGCACGGCTGTGCGCGACGGCGATCGGGTCGTGGTCGACGTAGAGGACCCGGGCGTCGTCGCAGGCGGTCGCCGCGACCTCGTGCACGTTGCCGACGGTCGGGATGCCGGATCCGAGGTCGAGGAACTGGCGGATCCCGTGGGCGCACAGGTGGTGCACGGTCCGGCGCAGGAACGCCCGGTTGGCCTGCGCGACGGCCGCCATCTCGGGCAGCGCGTCGAGCACCTTCTCGGCGAAGGCGCGGTCGGCCTCGAAGTTGTGCGACCCGCCCAGGTAGTAGTCGTAGACCCGGGCGACGCTCGGGCTGGTCATGTCCACTTCGTCGGGCGCCCATGCCGGTCGGTCCACGCGTGCTCCCCGTAGCTCGTCTCGATCGAAGGCGACGGCGTCCTGCTGCCGTCGGTGATCGACCCTACTGGCGCGGAGCCCGGATCGGACCCGTCCGGGTGACTCTCTGCGGTCAGCCGGTTGCGATCGGTGCGACGACGGCGCCGGTGAGCGCCACCAGGTCCGCCGGGGCGAGCTCGATCTCCAGGCCACGTCTGCCCCCGGAGCAGAACACCGTCGGGTGCTCCTGCGCCGAGGCGTCCAGGACGGTCGGCAGCCGCTTGCGCTGGCCCAGCGGGGAGATGCCGCCCGCGACGTAGCCGGTGGCCCGCTCGGCGTCGGCGACGTCGGCCATGACGGCCTTCTTGCCGCCCGCGGCGGCGGCCAGCGCTTTGAGGTCCAGCTGGGCCGACACCGGCACGATCCCGACCGTCATGGCCCCGTCGACGAGCGCGACGAGGGTCTTGAACACCCGGCGCGGGTCCTGCCCCAGGACGGCGGCGGCCTCCTCGCCGTAGCCGGCACCGTCGTGGTGGGTGTAGGTGTGCAGCTCGTGCGCCACGCCGCGCCTCGCCAGCAGCGCCGTCGCCGGGGTGCCCCTGCCCGCCATGGTCGTCCTCCCATACCCGTCCCCGGGGCCGTGCCCCGGGCGCCGACGGGAACCTACGGGAATGCCCTCCGGCGGCGCACCGTTGTTCCGTACGTGACGACATCAGTGATGGAGAGGCCCGGGGCCGCGCCGCCGGACGGCCGTGAGCGGCCGGGGCGCGTACCCTCCGACGCGTCCGCCGTGCCGGTGACCCGCACCGGTGCGCGACTCGTGTCACTGGAGAGGGAACCTTTGTCAGTACAGCCGGATCAGCCGGGTCAGCCGGAGACGGGCGCGGCAGGGACCGATCCCGCGGAGCTCGCCGCCCTGGTCGGCGTGGCCGACGCCGACGGCAACCGTGCGCCCGAGGACGAGAGCGTCTCCGACCGCACGGCCCGCTTCGAGCGCGACGCGATGCCGCTGCTCGACCAGCTCTACGGCGCCGCGCTGCGCATGACCCGGAACCCGGCCGACGCCGAGGACCTGGTGCAGGAGACCTTCCTCAAGGCGTACTCGGCGTTCGGGTCGTTCCGGCGAGGCACCAACCTCAAGGCGTGGCTGTACCGGATCCTGACCAACACCTACATCAACGGGTACCGCAAGCGGCAGCGTCAGCCCCTGCAGTCGCCGACCGACGAGATCACCGACTACCAGCTGGCCCAGGCCGGTGAGCACAGCTCGACCGGTCTGCGCTCGGCCGAGGTGGAGGCCCTCGACGCGCTGCCCGACAGCGACGTCAAGGAGGCCCTGCAGGGCCTGCCGGAGGACTTCCGCATGGCGGTCTACCTCGCCGACGTCGAGGGGTTCGCCTACAAGGAGATCGCCGAGATCATGGGCACGCCGATCGGCACCGTCATGTCGCGGCTGCACCGCGGCCGGCGTCAGCTGCGCGACATGCTGACCGACGTGGCCCGCGAGCGCGGATTCGTCCGCGACGGGGCCGCCGGCGCGACCGGGGACCGGGAGGTGACGGCATCGTGAGCGCCGCCGAGGGCTCGGGCGCACCGCTCGAGCGCAACCCCATGATCCAGGACCCGCCCGCGAACACCGGGTGCACCGAGGTGCTGGCCGAGGTGTGGCTGTTCCTCGACCACGAGTGCGACCAGGAGCGACGACGCCTGCTCCAGCAGCACCTCGACGAGTGCGCGCCCTGCCTTGCCGAGTACGGCATCGACGAGAAGCTGAAGGCGCTGCTGGCCCGCAAGTGCGGCGGCGAGGCGGCCCCGGCCGGGCTCAAGGACCGGCTGCGGTCGCAGATCCGCTCCGCGGTGCTCGAGCAGGCCCAGGTGACCGTGGAGAGCGGCCCGGACGGCACGAGCGTCTCGGTGTCGCACCAGCGCACCGAGTACCGCCGCTCCGGCGGCTGACCGGCACCGCCGCTCCGGCGGCACACGCGAGAGGGCGGGCACCCCACCGGGGTGCCCGCCCTCTCGCGTCGGTGTCGCCGAACTCAGCAGTTCGGCTTCTTGCCGTGGTTGGCGCCCTTCTTGGCGCGGTCACGGCGCTTGCGTGCACGCTTGGACATCTCGACCCTCCTTCCCGTCCGGGTCACGGTTCCGCGGCGTTGCCGCGGGAGCTTCGTACGCGCGATTCTCGCATGTGGTGGGATGGGCGATCGTGACCACGCTGAGCGAGCTGCTCGCCGAGCACACGACGATGGACGGCGAGACCGCCGATCACCTCCAGCGCGTGGTCGGTGAGTGGCAGTTGTTGGCCGACATGTCCTTCGCCGACTTCCTGCTGTGGGTGCCGCTGGACGACCTCCACGCGGGGACGGGCGGTGCCTCCCGGGCGGCGACCGCGCAGTTCCTGTGCGTCGCCCAGGCCCGGCCGACCACCGCACCGACCGCCCACCCGGACGACGTCGTCGGCCGCCGGGCGGTGCCGGTGGAGGTCGGCCAGCTGCGCCGGGCGGTGCTGGAGGGCCGGATCTGCCGCGACGACGACCCCCGCTGGCACCTGGAGGTGCCGGTGCGCCGGGAGACCATCCCGGTGCGCTTCAAGGGCCGCACGGTGGCGGTGCTGTCCCGGGACACCAACCTGTCCACCCCGCGCGTCCCGAGCCCGCTGGAGATCGCCTACCTCGGCAGCGCATCGGACCTGTGCCAGATGATCGTCGACGGGACGTTCCCGCCGCAGTCCGGTCCGCCCGGCTCGGCCGAGGGCAGCCCGCGCGCCGGGGACGGCCTGGTCCGCCTCGACGTGCACGGCAACGTGGCCTACGCCAGCCCGAACGCGCTGTCGGCGTACCACCGCATGGGCCACGCCAGCGACGTCGCCGGCGCCGACCTCGCGACCGTCACCAAGGCGCTCGTGCTGGACCCGTTCGACGCGAAGGACGTCGCCGGCCGGATCAACGAGGCCCTCGACGGCGCCCCGTCCACCCGGATGGAGGTCAAGGGCCGCCGGGCGACGATGCTCGTGCGCGCGCTGCCGCTGCGGCCCCGCGGTGACGCGGCGGGCGCGCTGGTGCTCGTCCGCGACGTGACCGACCTGCGTCGCCGGGACGCGGCGCTGATGAGCAAGGACGCCACCATCCGGGAGATCCACCACCGGGTGAAGAACAACCTGCAGACGGTCGCGGCGCTGCTGCGGATGCAGGCTCGGCGCAGCGAGAACCCGGAGGCGGGCCGGGCGCTGGAGGAGTCGGTCCGCCGGGTCACCTCGATCGCGCTGGTGCACGAGGCGCTGGCCTACTCCGTCGCCGAGGTTGTCGAGCTCGACGAGCTGCTGCCGAAGGTGCTGCCCGCCATCCGCGACGGCGCGACGACCGAGTCCCGCGCCCGGGTGCGCGTCGATTCCGGGTTCGGGGCGCTGCCCGCGGCGAAGGCCACCCCGCTGGTGCTGGTCCTGGCCGAGCTGACCCACAACGCGCTGGCGCACGCCTACGACCCCGGCACGGCGGGGGAGGTGGTCGTCAGCCCGGTGCGCTCGGCGAGCCGCCTGGAGGTGTCGGTGGCCGACGACGGCCACGGCATGCCGGTCGACTTCGACTTCGAGAGGTCCAAGGGGCTGGGTCTGCAGATCGTGCGGACACTGCTGACCTCCGAGCTGGAGGCGACGATCGAGGTGCGGGCCCGGGAGGGCGGCGGCACGGTGGCGGTGGTCCGGGTACCACTCGGCGGCTCCTGAACGCCCCACCGCCCTTCGGGCGTGCTCCCAGGGGAACTCTCGTGGCGTAGAGCGCCCCGAAAGTTCCCCTGGGGGCAGGCCGGCGGAGCCGCGCAGGACGGCTCGGAGAGGGCCCAGGGACGGCGCGGACGACGGCGGCCAGAGGCAACCGGGGACATGCTCGTCGTCCCCGGGCGGTCGCTGCGGTGCGGCGGGTGACCGATCCCGGTCACTCCCGGTGACCCGGGGCGTGGACGGGGGCCCGGAGGGCACCGGATACGCTCGTGCCGTGACCGTTGATCCCGGTGCCGTGGTCGCGCCGGCACCGTGGTCGACCCTCACACCGGGGTGGCAGATCACCCCGAACGCACCTCGGGCCCGTGGCCGGTGGCGTCCGGCTACGGGCCCGAGGTCGGGGAGCTACTTCTTCTACTGTTCGGAGCTGCTGTCCGGGACAGCTGTTCCTGCCGCATTCCGGGCGAGTACCCGGGCGGGGCTGCCTACGCGGTGCGAGCGCGCGGACGGGTGCTGCGCCGCTTCAGGGCGCGCCGCTCGTCCTCGCTCATGCCGCCCCAGACACCGGCGTCCTGGCCGGACTCGAGAGCCCACTGCAGGCACGACTCGGTGACCGGGCAACGCCGGCACACGCTCTTGGCCTCCGCGATCTGCATCAGGGCAGGGCCGCTGGTGCCGACCGGGAAGAACAGCTCCGGGTCCTCGTCGCGGCAGATCGCGTCGTGACGCCAGTCCATGATCACTTTCTCCTCTGATGCGCGATCGGGGTCGCGCCGATCGTCTGTGCGCTTGGTGTTACGTGCGTGTTTCGCAGCTTGTGAATACTTTCACGAGCCACCGCGGTCCTCAATGGGAAACTGCTCGCGGGATGCGTGAGCGCCCTCATAGGGAACGCACGCAGACAGACCAGTACCCGGGACTTCGAGCCGCCCTGGGCCGGTTCCACGATCCAGTGTCCCTGTCCCAGCCGGAATCGGCCACCCGAAAACGATGTCGACCCGGACACCCTCTGAGTGAGGGGTCCGGCCCGGTGGGACGGAACCTCCACGAGCGGCGTTGCTCGTGGCCTCGCTTGCGTAGGGACCACCTTGGATCACGGGTTTGGCCTGGTGTAAGCCCCAACGGGACCGACGGTCCGCTCACATCGGTGAATGGCGCGGTTGCTCACTCCGGCGTGTGAGAGCGCCCGCACGATGCGCGACGAACCGTCCGTCTCACACGACGACGCGTAACGCTCCGGGCACGCTGAGGAATTCCACGTCGGTGCGCATTCCGAGGTGGTCGCCGTCGAGCTGGAGAGCGAGAGGCTGTTCCGACGTGATCCGCACCCGGCCGACGGCGTCGTGCCGGACGATGTGCCGCCCGTGCGGGTCGCCGTCGGCGGCCAGGATCTGGCGCAGGGTCGAGGCGATCGTCCGCGGGCTCAGCCCGGTGAGCGCGAACAGCCCCAGCCCGCTGCCGAACGACGAGCGGGGGTTGGTCCGCACCGCGCGGCCGGACAGGAAGGTCCACGGGTCGGTGTTGGAGACGAACGCCAGCCGCACCCCGGTCAGCGGTGCCGCGTCGGGGAGCTCCACCGTCATCGACGGGGGACGGCGCAGCTGCGCGAGGTACTGGGCGATCGCGGTCAGCGCGTAGCGGCCGGGGCTGGCCTCGTGTCCCTGCGCGCGGGCGCGCTCGACCGCGGCCACCACCTCGGCGTCCCAGCCCATGCCGGCGTTGAAGGTGAACCAGCGGTCGTCGGCCCAGCCGAGACCGACCAGCCGTCGCCGCCGGTGGGCCAGCGCGGTGAGCACGTGCCCGGTCGCCTCGACCGGGTCGCGCGGCATGTCCAGGGCGCGGGCGAACACGTTCGCCGAGCCGCCGGGGACCACCGCGAGCATCGCGGTGGCGTCCGGGTCCGGCCGCGGGGCACCGCTGCCCGAGCCGGTCTGCGCGGCCAGCAGCCCGTTGACGACCTCGTTGACCGTCCCGTCGCCCCCGAGCGCGACGACGAGCTCGACGCCGTCCGCCACGGCCGCCGCGGTCGCCTCCGCCGCGTGGCCCCGGTAGCGGGTCTGCAGGACGTCGAGCTTCAGCTCGCTGGCCAGGGCCTTGGTCAGCACGTCCCGGCCGGCGGCGGTGGTGGACGTGGCCTGAGGGTTGACCACGAGCAGCGCGCGCACGGGGCGACTGTATCGACCGCGCACCGGCCGGTCCGTCGGCCGCCCGGCGGTGGCCGCCGCGGCGGGCGGCCTATCCTCGGTGGGTGGCCGATGACCGCGACGACCGCCCCGTGACGCGGGAGCGACCGCCGGAGAACGTGCGGGTGGCGGGGGTGCTCGTCGCGGCCGAAGGGCTCGTCGGCGCCGTCCTCGCGGTCGTGCTGGGCGTACGCGCGCTGGAGGCCGGTGGCGCCCGCCTCTACTACGGGCTCGCCGAGGCCGGGATCTTCGTGCTCCTGGCGGCCGCCGTGGCCGGTGTCGGCTACGGGTTGGTCCGCGGGGTGCACGGCTGCCGCACCCCGGCGATCGTCGTGCAGCTGCTGCTGTTCCCGGCCATCTACTACGCGCTGGGCCCCAGCCGTCAGCTGGTGTGGGGCATCGTCTGCGGACTGTTCGTGCTGTTCACGTTCCTGATGCTGATCAGCGAGCAGGCCCGGCGCTGGTCGATGGGCGACGAGTACCCCGAGGACTAGCGGGCCGCCGCCCCGCCGTTCCGCCCGGCCAGCGCGACGAGCGGGTCGCCGGTGAGCCGGTAGGTGGTCCACCCCTCGTTCGGCACCGCGCCGACGGAGCGGTAGAAGCCGATGGCCGGGGTGTTCCAGTCCAGCACGTTCCACTCCAGGCGCTTCCAGCCGCGGCGGGCCACCTCGGCGGCCAGCTCCGCGAGCAGGGCCGCGCCGTGCCCGCCGCCGCGGGCGCCGGGGGTGACGTAGAGGTCCTCCAGGTGGATCCCGGCGACGCCCTCCCAGGTGGAGAAGGTCCGGAACCAGATGGCCGTGCCGACGACCGCGCCGTCGTCGCCGGTGGCCACGAAGGCCCCGGCCGAGGGGTCCGGGCCGAACAGTGCGGCGTGCAGCTGGTCCTCGGTCAGCCCGCACTCGTGCGCGGCCTTCTCGTAGTCGGCCAGCTCGTGCACGAGCCGGACCACGACCGGCACGTCGTCGGGGGTGGCCGTACGGACGCTCACTGGTCCTCCGCGGGGGTGGGGCGCTGGTTGACGTGGTCGAGGCGGGGGACCCCGCGCTCGAACCCCAGCACGCTGACCCCGGCCGGGTCCATGCGGAAGTGCACACCGCCACTCGCGGGCAGCCCGATCCAGCGCGCCGTCAGCACCCGGGAGAAGTGGCCGTGTCCCACGAGCACGACGTCGCCGCCGCCGAGCAGGGCACGCGCGTCGGCGAGCACGGCGTCGGCGCGCGCGGCGACGTCGCCGGGGGTCTCGCCGCCGGGCCACGGCCCGTCCCAGATCGTCCAGCCCGGCTGGGACTCGCGGATCTGCGGCGTGGTCCAGCCCTCGTTGTCGCCGTAGTCCCATTCGACGAGCCGGTCGTCGACCGCGTCCACGCGCAGCCCGGCCAGCTCGGCGGTGTCCCTCGCGCGCGTGCGCGGGGAACAGAGCACCCGGGCGGGCGGGGCGTCGTGGCGGACCAGGGCCAGTGCGTCGCGCACCCGGCGGGCGGCGGCCCGGCCCTCGTCGGTCAGCGGGACGTCGGTGCGGCCGGTGTGCTTCCCGGTGCGCGACCACTCGGTCTCGCCGTGGCGCAGCAGGAGGATCCGTCCGTCCGGATCGGCGTCGGTGCTCACGGGCGGCGACGCTAGTCGCGGACGCTGCGGGACGCTCGTGGTGATCAGGTCACCCGGTCGGGTCGGATCCGGACCCGACCGGGCAGTCCGCCGGGCGCGCCGTACCCGCAGGGTGGCCGGATCGGATGGGATCCGTGGCGGACCACGAGCCGAGGAGCGTCATGTCGCCGCAGTTCTCCCGCCGCCCCGCGCGGCGGCGCATCGCCGGGATCGCCGCCGCGGCCGGCCTCGCGATCACCGCCGCGCTCACCGCGCCCGTCGCCGCGGGCACCGCGACGGCCGCCCCGGCGGTGCAGGCCGGGGCGATCGGCCCGGGCGTGCAGATCGCCACCCCGGTCACCGGCGGCGCCGAGCTGTGCACCGCCAACTTCCTCTACACCCCGGCCGCCGGGCAGGACGGGAACCGCGACGAGCCCGGCGGCCGCGGGGCCGAGCACCAGGCCGCCCCGGCCGGGGTGCTCTACCTGGGCGCGGCCGCGCACTGCATGGCGGGCGAGGACGCGATGTCCTCGGTCGACGGCTGCAGTGAGCCGGTCATGCCGGAGGGCATCGAGGTCGGCATCCGCGGCCGCGACGGGAAGAACTACACCGGACGGGTCGCCTACAACTCCTGGGCGGTCATGCAGGACCGCGGCGAGACCGACCCGCAGCTGTGCCTCTACAACGACCTCTCGCTGATCCAGCTGAGCCCGGCGGCCGTCGCCGTCGCCGACCCGACGGTCCCCGGCTTCGGCGGCCCGACCGGGCTCGACACGGACGGCACCGAGCAGGGGGAGAAGGTCTACAGCTTCCAGCCCAACCAGCTCGTGGCGACGCCGTACAAGCAGGGCCTGAGCCTCGGGCAGCCGGAGGGGCCGCGCACGCACGTCGTCTCCACCACGCCGCCGGGGGTGCCGGGCGACTCGGGCTCGGGCTACCTCGACGCGCGCGGCCGGGCGTTCGGGCTGCTGTCGAGCCTGATGCTGCCGACCAACACCAACGGGGTCACCGACATCGCCCGGGCACTGGCCTACGCCGAGCGCTACGGCGAGGTCGGCGCCCTGAAGGTCGTCCCCGGCCGGGTCCCGTTCACGCCGGGTGTGCTGCCGCTGACCGAGCTGCCCGGCGGCCCGTCGCTGCCCGCGCTCCCACTGCCCGACCTCACCCCGGCGCCGCTGCGCTGACCCGGGCCCACGGCTCCCGGGACGGGCGTGCGGCGATCCGTCCACCCGTCGGTGTGCGGGTGGCCACTCCGGACGCGCCGGGTGACCGGTTCCCGGCGTCCACCCGGTTAGACTCGCCGCCAGATCCGACAGCTCGTCCCGGCTCGGCGCCCCTATCCCGGCGCTGCGCGCGGGATGGCCGTCCGGCACCGCGAGCAGGTCGACGTCAACCCGCGACGCCCGGTGCAACGGCAGGCGCGTCCGTGCGCCGCTCTCGTACCGCACCACCCGTGGAGTCTTCCCATGACGCTCGCCCAGGACCCGACCACCCGTTCCGCCCCCGACCGGCACGAGGTGTTCGGCGCGCACGAGGGCGGCAAGCTCGCGACCGGTCTGACCGCGCCGCTGGCCGACGAGCGCGACCTGTCGATCGCCTACACCCCCGGTGTCGCCGACGTCTGCCGCGCCATCGCCGACGACGCCTCGCTCGCCGCCCGTTACACCTGGGCGCACCGGCTGGTCGCCGTCGTCAGCGACGGCACCGCGGTGCTCGGCCTCGGCGACATCGGGCCGCGCGCGTCGCTGCCGGTGATGGAGGGCAAGTCGGCGCTGTTCAAGTCCTTCGCCGGGCTCGACTCGATCCCGCTGGTCCTCGACACCACCGACGTCGACGAGATCGTGGAGACCCTGGTCCGGCTGCGCCCGACCTTCGGCGCGGTCAACCTCGAGGACGTCGCCGCGCCGCGCTGCTTCGAGCTGGAGCGCCGCCTGGTCGAGGCGCTCGACTGCCCGGTCATGCACGACGACCAGCACGGCACCGCCGTCGTGCTGCTCGCCGCCCTCGACGGCGCCTGCCGGGTGCAGGGCCGCTCGCTGTCGGACCTGCGCATCGTGATCTCCGGGGCCGGCGCGGCGGGTATCGCCTGCGCACGCATCCTGCTGACCGCGGGTGCCTCGGACGTCGTGCTGCTCGACTCGCGCGGGGTCGTCGACGCCGGCCGCGGTGGGGAGAAGGCGGCGCTGGCCGCCGTCACCAACCCGCGCGGGGTCACCGGCGGGATCGCCGAGGCCCTGGCCGGTGCGGACGTGTTCGTCGGGCTCTCCAGCGCCACGCTGCCCGAGGACCTGCTGGCCACGATGGCCCCGGAGTGCATGGTCTTCGCGCTGTCCAACCCCGACCCCGAGGTGCACCCGGACGTCGCGGCCCGGCACGCCGCGATCGTCGCGACCGGTCGCAGCGACTTCCCGAACCAGATCAACAACGTGCTGGCCTTCCCGGGGATCTTCCGCGGCGCACTGGACGCGCACGCCCGCCGCATCACCGACGACATGAAGGTCGCGGCGGCCCGCGCCATCGCCGACGTCGTCGCCGACGAGCTGTCCCCGCAGAAGATCGTGCCCGGCCCGTTCGACCCGCGGGTGGCACCGGCCGTCGCCGCGGCGGTGGCCCGCGCCGCGGGCGACGCCGGCGTGACCGCAGACTGACGACCGTCCATAACCCCGGTTACGAAACGTGTGCAATCGGGGTCTGCGCCGAACGGCACGGCGCGCTGTGAGCGGTCGGACACACACGGTCGGATCGGTTGTCACCGCTCGCCGAGCACGTCACACCCTTCACCCTCCGGCGACTACCTGTCACCACCCGTGAGTGACGGGCAGAGCAACGACGTTGGGCCGAACGGTCCCGTCACTCGCTGTGTCGGGTGGCTCGATCGGTCTACCCGCCCGGATCGCCCGGCACGGTGGCTCGTTGTTCCCCACGGAGCTGCCGAACGGAACGGAGGCGGGCGTGTCGGAGCAGGAATCGCGGGCGGGACACCGTCCGGGTGCATCGGTCGGGGACCCGGCCGGTGGACGCGCGGAGCAGGCACCGGGTGTCCGCCGCGACAGGGACCGGGACCCCGGTCTCGCCGGTGACCTCGCCCGGGCCTTCGCCGGTCCCGGCGGCACCCCGGCGGGCCGCGCCCGGCCCGGTCCCGACGACGAGCCGCTCCTCGACCGGGCGGAGGCCCTGAACCTCGCCGCCGCACCGGACGCCGAGATCTCCGGCGCGGGCTTCGGGGAGCCGCCGTTCGGCAGTGCCCGCCGCCTCCCCGGTGCGCCGCGTCCGGCCGGCCCGGTCCCGTCGGTCGCCGAGGCGGCCCCCGGCCCGGGGGCCCCCGGGACCGGGGCCGCGGGTGCCGACGGTGCCGACCACTCCGCGGTGCAGCTCCCGCCCTCGCCCGCGATGGTCTGCGACGCCGGGGGCGTCGTCGTCCACACCAACGCCGCACTCCGCCGCCTCGCCGGCTCCGCCGACCCGACCGGCATGCGGCTCCCGCAGCTGCTCGTCGGCCCGGACTCCGACGCCCGTCTGGTCCGTGCCGACCGCCGCCTGGCCCGGGTCAAGGTCGTCCGCTGGAACCAGCCGGGTGACCGCACCGTCGTGCTGCTCACCCCGTTCCCCGACGCCGCGCCCGCGCCGTCGGACGAGGCCCCCGCGCTCGACCTCGAGCGCGCCACCCGCTCCGGCACCTGGACCTTCGACCTGCAGGCCGGAACGCTGACCCGCAGCGAGGGGCTCGTCGAGCTCTACCGCGCGCTCGGCGTGCGCCCCGACGGCCCCGACGGGCCCATCGAGGGCGAGCAGGTCGAGCGGGTCTGCCGGATGCTGCGCCGCGGCCCGGACGCAGCGCCGGAGCCCACCACCGCGCACAGCTCCGAGATCCGCCCCCAGGGCGGCGCGGTGCTGTCGTGCCGCACCCGGATCGACCGCACCCCCGGTGGTGCCCCGCTGCGCCTGATCGGGACCGTGCAGGACGTGTCTGACCGGCGCCGGGCCGAGTCCCGCGCGCAGCGCTCCGGGCAGCGGTTCGCCGATCTCGTCGCCACCATCACCACCGGCGTCGCGATGCTCGACGGACGCGGACGGATCGTCGACGCCAACCCGGCGCTCTGCCAGCTGCTCGACGCCGACCTGGAGACCCTGCGCGGCGTCCCGGCACGCAGCCTGTCCGCCGAGCCCCAGTCCGACCTGCGCGGCGGACTGCCGGACTGGCTGCGTGACCCGTCGCACCCCGAGCCGACCTACCGGATCGAGTCGCTGCCGCTGCTGCGCGCCGACGGGACCCGGGTCGACTGCGAGGTCGTGGTCAACGCCGCGCCCTCCGACGACGGCCGCCCGTTCTGGCTGCTCGTCGTCACCGACGTGGGGGAGCGCCGCCGCGCCGCCGACGTGCTCCGCGAGGCCGACACCGTCGACCCGCTGACCCGGCTGCCCAACCGGGCCGGGCTGCTGGAGCTCGCCGACCGGCTGCTGGCCGGGCCGGACGCCGCCCGGGTCGCCGTGGTCTGCGGCGACGTCGACGACTTCGCCCGCGTCAACACCGGCCTCGGCCACGACGCCGGCGACACCCTGCTCGTCGAGCTGGCCGGGCGGCTGCAGCGCGAGCTGCCGTACCACTGCACGGCCGGGCGGCTGTCGGCCGACGAGTTCGCGGTGGTCTGCGCCGACGTCGACGAGGTCGGCGGACCGCAGGCGCTCGCCGCCGTCGTCGCCGGGTTGCTGCGCGGCGACGTCACCGTGGCCGGCAGGCCGATCACGCTGACCGCCTCGGTCGGCGTCGCCGGGCGGGACGCCGCCGTGGCCGGCCCGCAGGCCGACGCCCGCGGCCCCCGCGGCGACGACCTGCTGCGCTCGGCCGAGGTCGCGGTGCGCGAGGCCAAGCAGCGCGGACGCGGCACGGTCGCCGTCGCCGAGCGGGGCGCCGTCGCCCCGGCGCGCCGCCAGCTGGAGCTGGAGGCCGAGCTGCGCGCCGCGATCGAGGGCGACGCGCTGCGCCTGGAGTACCAGCCGGTCGTCGCGCCGGACGGCACCGTGCTGTCCGCCGAGGCACTGCTGCGCTGGTCGCACCCGGTGCACGGCGAGGTCTCGCCCGGCGAGTTCCTGCCCGTCGCCCAGCGCGGCGGCCTGCAGCGCGACCTGGACCTGTGGGTGCTGCGCACCGCGGCCACCGAGGCCGCGACCTGGCCCCGTGCCGGGCAGGCCGTCGGCGTCGCGGTGAACCTGGCCGGGCTGCTGCCGGCCGACCCGTCGTTCCTGGCCGACGTCACCGCCATCGTCGAGGGCGCCGGGCTGCCGTGGAACCAGCTGGTGCTCGAGCTCGTCGAGACCAGCCTGGTCGCGCTGCCGCGCCCCGCGCTGGACGCGATGAGCGAGCTCGTGCGCCGCGGCGTCCGCTTCGCCGTCGACGACTTCGGCACCGGCTACTCGTCGCTGGCCCGGCTCAAGGAGCTCCCGGCGCAGACGGTCAAGGTCGACCGCGCCTTCGTCACCGGCGTCGGCACCGACCCGGCCGACTTCGCGCTCGCCCGCGCCGTCGTCGAGGTCGCGCGCGCGATGGGCCGCAAGACCGTCGCCGAGGGCGTCGAGACCGCGGAGCAGTTCCACGTCCTGCGGGGCCTCGGGGTCGACGCGTTCCAGGGCTGGCTGTTCGCCCGCTCGCTGCGCCCC
Source organism: Pseudonocardia sp. UM4_GMWB1 (assembly GCF_017312155.1). Lineage (NCBI taxonomy): Bacteria > Bacillati > Actinomycetota > Actinomycetes > Pseudonocardiales > Pseudonocardiaceae > Pseudonocardia > Pseudonocardia sp. UM4_GMWB1. The sequence goes on from NZ_QJPN01000001.1 coordinate 1,543,610, forward strand.
GACGACCTGCACCGTGTGCTGCGGGGCGGCGGCCTGCCCACCCCGGCGACGAGCGCGACCCCGGCCGACGGGACCCCGGGCGTCTGGTGAGCCGGTCGCGCCCGCCCACCGCGGGCGCGACCGCGGACGTCACCGCACGAACGCGCTCTGCCCGGTGATCGCCTTCCCGACGATCAGGGTGTTCATCTCCCGGGTGCCCTCGAAGGAGAACATCGCCTCGGCGTCGGCGAAGTACTTCGCGATCCGGTTCTCCAGCACCACCCCGTTGCCGCCGACGAGCTGACGCCCGAGCGCGACGGTCTCGCGCATCCGGGTCGCGCAGAACTCCTTCACCAGCGACGAGTGCGCGTCCGAGCCCCGGCCCTCGTCGAGCAGCTGGGCGTTGCGGACCGCCATCCCCAGCGAGGCGCTCACGTTGCCGAGCATCCGCACCAGCAGGTCCTGCATCAGCTGGAACCCGCCGATCGGGCGGCCGAACTGCTCCCGCTGGGCGGCGTAGGACAGCGCCAGCTCGTAGGCGGCCATCTGCACCCCGACCGCACCCCAGGCGGCGTTGGCCCGGGTGCGCTGCAGGACCAGGCCGGCGTCGCGGAAGGTGCCCGAGCCGCCGGAGAGCCGGTGCGACTCCGGCACCCGGACCCGGTCGAGCAGGATGTCGGCGTTCTGCACGATCCGCAGCGACTGCTTGCCCTCGATCTTCGTGATCGTCATGCCCTCCGACGGTGACGGCACGACGAACCCGCGGACCGCGCCGCCGGCGTCCGGGTCGGTGTCGCGGGCCCAGACGATGACCAGGTCGGCGAAGGTGGCGTTGCCGATCCAGCGCTTCTCGCCGTCGAGGACCCACTCGTCGCCGTCGCGGGTGGCGGTGGTCTCCATGCCACCGGCCACGTCGGACCCGCCGTGCGGCTCGGTCAGCCCGAACGCACCGATCGAGTCCATCCGGGACATCGCGGGCAGCCAGCGCTCGCGCTGCTCGGGCGTGCCGCCGGCGTGGATCGAGCCCATCGCGAGACCCGTGTGGACGCCGTAGAAGCTGTTGACCGACGGGTCCACCCGGGAGATCTCCGCGTGCAGGAACCCCAGGAACAGCCGCGACGCCGGCGGGTCGGCGTAGCCGGCCCCCGCGAGATCGAGGCCCGCGAAGCCCTTCACGAGCTGCATCGGGAACTCGGCCCGGTCCCAGGCCTCCAGCACGACGGGGGCGACCTCGGCGCGCAGGAACTCCCGCACCCGGCGCAGGTCGGCGCGCTCGGCGTCGGTGAGCAGGTCGGCGTAGTGGAACCAGTCCGCGACGTGCGGGTGGTCCGGGTCGAGGTCCAGCTCGGGCTTCGGCAGACGCGTGGGCTCCTTCGGCATGGCCCCACTGTTGCGCCGCGCCGCACCGTCCGCACGGCAGAACTCCTACCGCAGGGCGTGCAGCAACGCCGCGCCGGCCGTCGGGTCCCCGACCGGGCTGAGCACCACGTGGTCGGCGCCCGCGGCCCGGTGCTCGGCGCCGGCAGCCGCTCCGACGCGGGCAGCCCGGGTGCGGCGACGGCCGACGCCGGATACAAGCCGGTCGGCACGATCCCCGCGACGACGACGGCGACCCGCGTGCCGTCGAGCAGCGCGGTCAGCCGGTCGGGCCGGTCGATCGCGCCACCGGCGAGCCACAGGGTGCGGGCACCGGCGTCCTCCAGGGCCGCGGCGTCGGCGGGAGCGGGTCCGGTGGAGACACCGGGCGGGCCCAGAACAGTGGTCAGGGTCATGTGCGCAGCGTCGGTGCTGAACCGGACTGCAGGTCAAGCGCGACGGGGTGCCGGTGACCTGCGGTCGACCGCTCGCCCGTCGCGCACGACCGGGTTAGTGTGCTGCGACCAAGCGGGGAGCAGGGGTCCCGCGCGACGGCAGGGGGAACCGCCGATGATCGAGTTCCGGGGCGTCACGAAGCGCTTCCCGGACGGGACGGTCGCGGTCGACGAGCTCGACCTCGTCGCGGAGCAGGGGCGGATCACGGTCTTCGTGGGCCCGTCCGGCTGCGGCAAGACGACCTCCCTCCGCATGATCAACAGGATGATCGAGCCGACCGGCGGCGAGCTGCGCGTCGACGGGCGCGACGTGCTGTCCGCCGATCCGGCCGAGCTGCGCCGGGGCATCGGCTACGTCATCCAGCAGGCCGGGCTGTTCCCGCACCGCACGATCGTCGACAACATCGCGACCGTGCCGATGCTCGTCGGGAGCAGCAAGAAGGCCGCGCGGGACCGGGCGATGGAGCTCATGGAGATCGTCGGCCTCGACACCTCGATGGCCGGGCGCTACCCGGCGCAGCTGTCCGGCGGCCAGCAGCAGCGGGTCGGCGTGGCCCGCGCGCTCGCCGCTGACCCGCCCGTGCTGCTGATGGACGAGCCGTTCTCCGCGGTGGACCCGATCGTCCGGGAGAGCCTGCAGGAGGAGCTGCTGCGGCTGCAGTCCGAGCTCGGCAAGACCATCGTGTTCGTCACCCACGACATCGACGAGGCCATCAAGCTCGGCGACAAGGTCGCGGTGTTCCGGGTCGGCGGCAAGCTCGCCCAGTACGACGAGCCGGGCGTGCTGCTGTCCCGCCCGGTCGACGGTTTCGTCGACAACTTCGTCGGCCGCGACCGCGGCTACCGGGGCCTGGGCTTCCTGTCCTCGGACACCATCCCGATCGGGTCGCTGCCGGTGCTCTCGGTCGGCGACCCCCTCCCCGACGACGGCTGGTCGGTCGTCGTCGACGGCTCCGCCCGGCCGCTGGGCTGGGTCGAGGCCGGTGAGGGCCGGGTGACCGAGGAGGTCATCGTCCCGGGCGGTTCGCTCTACGCCGTCGAGTCGGGCTCGCTGCGCGGCGCGCTGGACGCGGCACTGTCCTCACCGTCCGGTCAGGGCGTCGCCGTCGACGCCGACGGCCGGGTCGCCGGCTCGGTCACCGCCGACTCGGTGCTCGAGGCGCTGCCCGCGGCCCGCGACTCGCACAACGCCGCCTGAGGCCGCCGTGACCTGGGTGTTCGACAACCTCGACTCCGTGCTCGACGCGCTCGCCGAGCACGTCGTGTACGCCCTGATCCCGGTGCTGCTCGGGCTGGTGTTCGCGATCCCGCTGGGCTGGGTCGCCAACCGCAACGCGACGCTGCGCACGATCATGACCAACGCCGCCGGGCTGCTCTATACGGTCCCGTCGCTGGCGCTGTTCGTGTTCATGCCGCCGCTGCTCGGCACCCAGATCCTCGATCCGGTCAACGTGATCGTCGCGCTGACGGTCTACACCGTCGCGTTGCTCGTGCGGACCGTGTCCGACGCGCTGTCCGCGGTGCCGGGCCACGTCGTCGACGCGGCGAACGCGATGGGCTACACCCCGGTCCGGCGCTTCGTCGGCGTGGAGCTGCCGCTCGCCGTGCCGGTGATCGTGGCCGGCCTGCGCGTCGCCGCGGTGTCCACGATCAGCCTGGTCACGGTGGGTGCGGTGATCGGCTTCGGCGGGCTCGGTCTGCTGTTCACCGAGGGCTTCAACCGCAGCAACGACGCGCAGATCGTCTCCGGCATCGTGCTGGTGCTGCTGCTCGCGCTCGTCGTCGACTCGGCCCTGCTGCTCGGCGGCAGGCTGCTCACCCCCTGGCAGCGGGCCCGTACCGGGAAGGCGGGGGCATGACCTACTTCGGCTGGCTGTTCGACGGCGGGAACTGGGAGGGATCGACCGGCATCCTCGCCCGGCTCGCCGAGCACCTCGGCTATACCGCCCTGACCCTGCTGGTCGCGGTGCTGATCGCGGTGCCCCTGGGCGCCTGGATCGGGCACACCGGCCGCGGCGGCTTCCTCGTCGTCGGCCTGGCGAACGGGCTGCGCGCCCTGCCCACCCTGGGCCTGCTGGTGCTGATCACCACACTGGTCGGGCTGTCGCTGGTCGGCCCGATCATCACCCTCATCGTGCTGGCGGTGCCCGCGGTGCTCGCCGGCACCTACGCCGGCATCCGCAACGTCGACCCGGCCGTCGTCGACGCCGCCACCGGGATGGGCATGCGCGGGCCCGAGGTGCTGTGGAAGGTCGAGCTCCCCAACGCGCTGCCGCTGATCATCGGCGGGCTGCGCAGCGCGACCCTGCAGGTCATCGCGACCGCGACCATCGCCGCCTACGTCTCGCTCGGCGGGCTCGGCCGGTTCATCATCGACGGCCTCGGCCAGCGCGACTTCGGCATGATGATCGGTGGCTCGATCCTGGTCGCGCTGCTCGCGATCGTCGCCGACCTGCTCCTGGGCGGGTTGCAGAAGCTGATCGTCTCGCCCGGCCTGCAGGCCACCGGCCGGACCGCGCCGCGCCGGCTGCGCGCGGTGCCCACCCGTCCCGAACCCGTCCGCGAAGCGGCCTGACCCACCCCGCACGTCCCCGAGAGGACACCCACCATGAGACGCACCCGTCTGCTGACCGCCGTCGCCGCGACGGTGACCGCCGCGTTCGCGCTGACCGCCTGCGGCGGGGGCTCCGACCCCCTCGCCGGGGGCGGCCAGTCCGGCAGCGACGACCAGAACACCGTCGTCGTCGGCGCCGCGAACTTCACCGAGAGCCAGATCCTGTCCTCGGTGTTCGCCCAGGCGCTGCAGGCCAAGGGCGTCACGGTCGAGACCCGGCCGCCGATCGGGTCCCGCGAGGCCTACGTGCCGGCGCTCAAGGACGGCTCGATCGACCTGATCCCGGACTACAGCGGCACGTTGCTGCAGTACCTGGACAAGAACGCCGCGCAGACCGAGCCGGACGAGGTCTACACCGCACTGCAGTCCACGCTGAACACCGCGGCCCCGACGCTGACCGTGCTGAACCGGGCCGAGGCCGAGGACAAGGACGCCGTCGTCGTCACGAGGGAGACCGCGCAGCGGCTGAACGCGACCTCGATCGCCGACATCGCGTCGCGCTGCGGTGAGCTCGTGTTCGGCGGCCCGCCGGAGTTCCAGACCCGTCCCGACGGCATCCCCGGCATCCAGAAGACCTACAACTGCTCGTTCAAGTCCTACCGCTCGCTCGACGCCGGCGGCCCGCTGACCGTCGCAGCGCTGAAGAACGGCGACGTGCAGGCCGCGGACCTGTTCACCACCGACGCGGCGATCCCGGAGAACGACTTCGTGGTCCTCACCGACCCGCAGAACAACTTCGCCGCGCAGAACGTCGTACCGCTGATCAACAAGGAGAAGGCGACCCCGCAGGTCACCGAGATCCTGAACGCGGTCTCGGCGAAGCTGACCACGCAGGAGCTGCTCGGCCTGAACGAGGCGGCCGCCGCGCCGGACAAGCCGTCGGTCGACACCGTGGCGAAGAACTGGCTGACCGCACAGGGCCTGCTCTGATGGCCGGCGAGGTCCTGTCCCTGCACCGCTACCCCGTGAAGTCGATGCTGGGGGAGGACCTCGCCGCCCTCGAGCTCGACACACACGGCGTCGTCGGCGACCGGGCGCTCGCCCTGACCGATCCGGACACCGGCCGGGTCGCGACGGCCAAGCAGCCCCGGCACTGGCGACGCCTGTTGACGTGCGCCTCCGCGGGCGTCGGCGACGACGTGCGGGTCACGCTGCCCGACGGCCGCACCGTCGACGCCGGGCAGGCCGCCGGGCCGCTCGCCGAGCTGCTCGGCCGGCCCGTGGTCGTCGCTCAGCAACGGGCCGACGGCGCCGTCGTCGAGCGGCCGGACCCCGAGGACGTGCTGGCCCACGGCCTGGACGCGGACGTCGACGCGCCGACCCTCGAGATCGCCCAGGGCGCTCCCGGTGGCCGGTTCGTCGACCACTCGCCGGTGCATCTGATCACCACCGCGACGCTGGACGCGCTCGGCGTCGAGGCGCTGCGCTACCGGCCCAACGTCGTCGTCGCGACGCCGCCGGGTACCGAGCCGTTCGTGGAGAACGGCTGGCTCGGGCGCCGGCTCACCCTCGGCGAGGTCGTACTGGTCCCGACCCTGCCGACCCCGCGCTGCTCCGTGCCGACGCTGGAGCACGGCGCCCTGCCCCGCGCACCGCACGCCCTGCGCGGTCCGGCCGACCGCAACCGCGTCGAGGTCGACGGCTTCGGGGTGCTGCCCTGCGCGGGCCTGTACGCCCGCGTCGAGCGCACCGGCACCCTGCGCGTCGGCGACCCGCTCGACGTGACCTGACCCCCGGGCGCACGAACGGGCCCCTCGTACGAACCTGTCGTACGAGGGGCCCGTTCGTGCGACGAGGACGAAAGCTGCGGGCGCCGCGGCGGGTCAGGTCAGGCGCGAGTACACGTCGGTGACCAGCAGGACCGCGAACAGCACCGACGAGGTCCCCAGGACCGCGTTGGACAGCCAGCGCGATCGCGCCTCGCGGGCCACCATCGAGGTGTTCAGCAGCAGGAGCAGCGTCACCGCCAGGAACGGCATGAAGAACGAGCCCAGCACCCCGTAGACCAGGGTCAGCGCGAACGGCCGCCCGATCAGCAGCAGGGCCATCGGCGGGAACGTCAGCCACAGCAGGTACCCGCGGAAGGGCAGCGAACGCTCGGCGCGTGCCGCCTCGTAGGCGCCCGGCCGCCCGGGCCCGTCGCCGCGCTCGTCCCCGGCAGCGGCCGTGCCCCCGACGGCCGTACTCCCGGCGCCCCCGGCGGCGGTGCGCTCCTCCCCGGCGACGACGGCGTTCTCGACGTCCGGCCCGATCGCGGCCTTCTTCCCGTGCGGCAGCCGGATCGCCCGCACCCAGTCGGTGAACAGCAGCGACACGCCGTTCCACACGCCCAGCAGCGAGGTGAAGGTGACCGACAGGAAGCCGACCAGGAACAGGATCCGCACCGGCTCGCCGTAGAGGGCGCCGAGCCGGTCGGCGAGAGTGAGCAGCCCGCTGTCGGACTCGGTGAGGTTCTCCCCGAACAGGATCGTGGACCCGACGACGAGCATCGAGACCACGAAGATGCCGGTCATGATGTAGCCGGTCGCGTTGTCCAGCCGCATCATCGACAGCCACTTCGGGCCCTTCCAGCCCTTCGCGAACAGCCAGTAGCCGTAGGCGGCCATGGTGATCGTCCCGCCGACGCCGCCGATGAGGCCGAGCACGTAGACCGTGGACCCCTCGGGCAGCCGGGGGACGAGGCCGTTCGCCAGCGCGGGCAGGTCCGGGCCGACGAGGATCGCGACGAACACGACCGTCGCGAACTTGATCAGCACGAGCACCGTCATGAACTTCTCGAATGCGTGATACCGCTGCACCCACACCAGCACCAGCCCGACGACGCCCGCGATCGCCGCCCACCCGCCGACCGGCAGCCCGCCGAACAGCGCGTTCAGCGGCAGTCCGACTGCCGACATCGCGGTGGCGCCGTAGACGAAGCCCCACACCACGATGTAGACGCCGAAGAAGCCGGTCGCCCAGTAGCCCAGCCGACGCCAGCCGTCGAGCATGGTCGCGCCGGAACCGAGGTGCCAGCGTCCGACGGCCTCGCCGAGCGCGAGCTTGACCAGGGTCCCGACGACGGCGGCCCACAGCAGCACCGTCCCGAACGACGCCCCCGCCACCATCGTCGCGACGAGGTCGCCCGCGCCGACGCCGGTCGCCGCGGCGAGCAGGCCCGGCCCGATCGAGCGGATCTTCCGCGCGCCGGTGGGGGGTTGGAGGAAGTCCGTCTGCGGACCGGGGGAGGCCATCGTCACAGTCTCCGATCACGGCGTCGTGGGAGGGATCGCGCGGGTTCGCCGAGCACGCTAGGCGAGCGGGGCGGCGCATTCCAGCGCGGAAGGGTCACGAACGGACGTATCGGACCCCCCGATCGCGGCGACGGGCTACGACGCACGGCGCACCCGCCGTTGCAGGCGGTGCACGCCCGGCGCACCATGAACGGGTACCGGGACCGGCCGATAGATTGGCCGCGGCGTCGGCCGGGTCACGGTCGCCGCACGCGCACGCACGGAGGGTGGGCATGGCGAACATCGACGAGATCCGGGCCGGGATCGGGCGGGCCAACCAGCAGGCCACCGAGAGCCTCGGCGCGCTGCGGCACGCCCGCCAGGCCATCGAGGAGGCCGGCGCCGCGTTCTCGCAGAACATCTACGGCACCGCCCAGAACGACGCCGACGACGCCCGCGCCCGCTTCGCCGCCGCGTCGGAGAAGATCGACGAGGTCGAGCAGGCCCTGCACATCGCCATGCAGTCCGCCGACGACGTCGCCTCGCGGCTCTGACCGCGCCCGCCCGCCCCTGATGGCACGTCGTCCGAACCGTCGCGAGCGGATCCGGTCCGCCTTCGACGGGTTCCACCGGGCGGCGTCGCGGGCCCTGGGCGCTGCGGAGGGCCGTCGCGACCGGGCCGCGGCCCGGCACGCCGAGGTCATGGCGGAGCTGTGGCTGCGCGAGACCGGGCACGACGCCGCGCGCCGCGATCCGGGGCTGGCCCGGGTGCTCGGCAACCCCCGGCTCGCGGGCGTCCTCGCCCGGGTCGCCGAGGACCGGGCGCACGTGTTCGACCGCTGGCAGGGCGACTCGCCGCAGACGCTGTCGGAGATCGTCGCCGACGCCACCCCCGGCGCGGCCGGGGACGACCCGGCCGACTGGAGGCCGGTCGCGGGCACCGTCGAGCCGACCGGCCCGGTCCCGGAGATGTGGGTGCTGGGCACCGGCTCGGTGGAGGGCGGTGCCCCGTTCCGGGTCGCGGTCCCGCTGCTCGACGGCGCGCACCTGCAGGTGGTGTCGACGCCGCGCTCCCGCGACCGGGCCGAGGCGATGGTCGAGCAGCTGGTCCTGCGCACCGTGCGGCACTTCCGGCCCGGCGCGGTGAACGTGCACGTCTGGGACGTCGGCCAGCTCGCAGGCGCCCTGCCCGGGCTGTACCCGCTGACCCGCACCGGGCTGCTGACCGTGCACGACCCGACCCGGCTGGGGCGGCTGCTGGACCAGCTCGCGGACCGGATCCGCCGGGTGCAGACCCGGGTGCTCGCCGACGGCGCGACCTCGCTGCGCGAGCTCGCCGACCGCACCGGGGAGCGGCCCGAGGCGTGGCTGGTGGCGGTGCTGGTCGGCAACGGCCGCGAGCTGCCCGAGGCCGAGCTGCGCCAGCTGCAGCGGGTGGCGCGCGGCGGCGTCGCGGCGGGGGTGCAGCTGGTGCTGCTCGACGTCCCGGCGGCCCTGCCGCGCCCGGTGGAGACCGTCGACTTCGGGGACCCGCCGGGCCTCGACCCGGCCGACGACCGGCTGCCGGTCCCGGTGCGGACCTCGGTGACCGGGCCGCACGTGCTCGTCGAACCGGACCCGCCGGTCCCGGCCGACGACGTCACCGCGGTGTGCGAGGCGATCGCCGCCGGGCACGAGCAGTGGCGCGGACGGCTGGGCGCGTTCAAGGACATGCTGCCCCGCCGGCGCGGCGAGGGCCGCTCGCACGACGGGCTCAAGGTCGTCGTCGGGCACGAGGACGGCATCCCCGCCGAGCTGAGCCTCGACGACCACTCCCCGCACGCGCTCGTCGGCGGGCCCAGCGGGTCGGGCAAGACGAACCTGCTGCTGGCCTGGATCGCCGGTCTCGCCGCGCACTACGGCCCGGACGAGGTCGAGCTGTACCTGCTCGACTTCAAGGAGGGGGTGTCGTTCACCCCGTTCGCCCCGGACCCGGAGGGCCACCGCGCCGACCGGCTCCCGCAGGCCCGGCTGATCGGCGTCAACATCAACACCGACCGGGAGTTCGGACTGGCACTGCTGCGCCACTTGTCCGAGGTCATGCGCAGCCGCGCCGAGGCCGCCCGCCGGCACGGCGCGACCAAGCTGGCCGAGCTCCGGGTGGAGCGTCCCGACCTGCGGCTGCCGCGGATCGTCGCGGTCATCGACGAGTTCCAGTTCCTGTTCACCGGTCGCGACGCCGTCAGCGCCGAGGCGACCGCGCTGCTGGAGGACGTCGCCCGGCGCGGCCGCTCGCAGGGCGTGCACCTGGTCCTGGCCAGCCAGGACGTCTCCGGCATCGACGCGCTGTGGGGCCGCTCGGCGATCTTCGAGCAGTTCGTGCTGCGGATCGCGCTGCCCCGCGCGCGGCGGATCCTCGCCCAGGACAACGAGGCCGCGCTGGCGCTCCCGCGCTGGCACGCGATCGTCAACCACGACTCGGGCGTCGCGCACGGCAACCACGTGGTCCGGCTGCCCGAGGCGGGCGGCCCGGTGGTCCGCGACGTCCAGGTCACCGCGTTCACCGACTTCCCCGACACCCCGGAGCCGGTCGTCTTCGACGGCGCCCGCGCCCCCTCCCACGACGCACTGGCCGCCCGGCTGCCCGCCGACGGCGTGCCCCGCGCGCTGGTCGGGCAGTTCGTCGACGTGCACGGCAGCCCCGCGGCAGCCGAGCTGTCCGACGGCCCCGGCCGCAACCTCGGGGTGATCGGGCCCGACGCCCGTGTCGCGGTCCCGCTGCTGTGCTCGGCCGTCCGCGCGGTGGCGGCGTCGCTGCCCGACCCGGCCGGCGCGCAGATCCTGCTCGTGCCGCTGGCCCCGGACGCGGCGGCGGCCGCAGGCGCGCTCGCCCCGGACCTGCCCGGCACGGTGGAGAAGGTGTCCGCCGACGGGTTCGCCGCCCGCGTCGCCGAGCTGGCGGCGACGGTCCGCGCCCGGGCCGCGTCGGGCGGCGGTGGGGGACACGCGTCGCTGCTGGTCATGGTGTTCGGCGCCGACGCGGCGGAGTCGATGCTGGACCGCACCGGCACCGAGGACCTGCGGGCGCTGCTGCGCCACGGGCCCGGGGTCGGGGTGCACGTGCTGGGCTGGTGGCAGGGCGCGCAGCGGCTGAAGACGCTGCTGGCCCCGCCGGGTGCGGCGATCGACGACCTGGGCGCCTGGGTGGCGACCGGCGTGCAGGGCACCGACCTGGTGCCGCTGCTGGGCGGACAGCCGCTGGACTGGACGCCGACGCCGGGGCGCGCGCTGTTCCTCGACCGCTCCCGGCACGGCCGCCCGCAGCTGGTCATCCTGACCGACGCGGGCGGCGGCGGCCCGGACACCGTCGCCGGAGGTGGGGTGTGAGTGCCGTGGAGCGCTACCGCGCGGTCGTGGCCGAGCTGGCCGGCGCCGTCGTCGACCTGCGGGAACGCGACGCCCGGCGGGCCGAGGAGCTGCGCCGCGAGCTGCGCGGCACCGAGCGGGAGCTGCGCGACGCCGCGGATCGGCTCACGCTGGCCCGCGGCATGTTCGAGCTGCGCTGGGAGGCGGCGTTGCAGCTGATGTGGTCGGCCGAGGAGCCGGGGCGGCCCCGGCCGCGCCCCGACCTGCGGGCCGACCCCGACGAGCACGCCGCGCTGGAGGAGGCCGCCGACGAGGCCCTGCGCGAGCTGCGCTCCTCGGGCGACCGGCGGCTGTTCCGCCTGCGCCGCGACGACGACTGACCCCGTCCCGCACGCCGCACCCGCCCGGCCAGGCCCGGCCGCACGGGCCGGACGCGCCGAGATGCAGTCCGGGGCCTGCCCCGCGGGTGGCGGGCCGCCCCGAGCTGCATCTCGACGGTCGTGCCGGGGGTCCGGGGCCGGTGGTCGCCGTCCGCCCCTCCCCGGCGTACCGCCTGTGCGGCACCGGATCGTGGGAGGGCGGTCAGCCCAGCGGGACGACGCCCAGCAGCAGCGCGACCCCGAGCATCACCAGCGAGCAGAGCGCGGCCCGCCAGATCACCCTGCGGTGGTGGTCGGCCAGGTCGACCTTCGCGAGCGAGACGAGCAGCAGCAGCGCCGGGACCAGCGGGCTGGTCATGTGCACCGGCTGGCCGATGATCGAGGCGCGGGCCATCTCCACCGGGTCGATGCCGTAGTGGCCCGCGGCCTCGGTCAGGATCGGCAGGATGCCGAAGTAGAACGCGTCGTTGGTGAGGAAGAACGTCAGCGGCATGCTCAGCACACCGGTGATCACCGCGAACCAGGAGCCGACCGACGGCGGTACGGCCGAGACGATCCCGTTCGCCATCGCCGTCACCATGCCGGTGCCCGACAGCACCCCGACCAGGACCGCGGCGGCGAACACCATGGACACGACGCCGACGATCGAGGAGGCGTGCGAGGTCACCGCCCGGAGCTGGTCCTCGGGCTTCGGGAAGTTCACGACCAGGGCGACCGCGGCGGCCGCGACGAACACCAGCGACAGCGGCAGGACGTCCATGCCCAGCAGCACCAGCAGCGCGACGGTGAGCCCGAGGTTGAACCAGATCAGCGTCGGCCGCAGCGTCGGACGGTTCGGGTCCAGCGTGCCCTCCAGCGCGCCCCCGGCGTCGGCTCCGTCGGCGGGGCCCCCGCCCGAACCGGTGGCCGGGCCGTCGGTGCCGGCGCCCCCGCCGATCAGGGCGGGCTCGCGCACCGCCACCATCTCGTCGGCGACGACCGACAGCGTGCGGCCCGAGGCGAGCAGCCGCTTGCGCTCGGAACGGCCCAGCTGCCAGGCCAGCAGCAGCACGGTGGCGATGCCGGCCACCATGCCCGGGACCATCGGGTTGAACAGCTCCGAGGGCGACACGTTCAGCACCGTCGCGGCGCGGATCGTGGGGCCGCCCCAGGGCAGGATGTTGAGCACGCCGTTCGCGAGGTTGGCGACGAGGGTCAGCACCACCGGGCTCAGTCCGAGCCGCAGGTAGATCGGCAGCAGCGCGGACACCGTGATGATGAAGGTGGTCGAGCCGTCGCCGTCGAGGGAGACGACACCGGCGAGCACCGCGGTCAGCACGACCAGGCGCACCGGGTCGTTGCCCACCGTGCGCAGCACGGAGCGGATCAGCGGGTCGAACAGCCCGACGTCGATCATCGTGCCGAAGAAGATGATCGCGAAGAACAGCAGTACGGCCGTCGGCGCGAAGTCGGAGAACGCCGACGAGATCGAGTCGACGACGCCGTCCTCACCCGGTTCGGACAGGCCGGTGCCGGTCGCCACCAGGGCGAAGGTCAGCGGGACGAGTACCAGCGCCAGCGTCGGCGCGAGCCGCTTCGCCAGGATCAGGTACATGAAGACCGCGATCATCGCGGACCCGAGAACGATGAGCATCGGTGCTCCTCCTCGACGGACGTGTCGAGGAGCAACGCTAGGTCCGGGCCCCGGCCCCGGTCCCGCTTGCGGACACAGCCCACGTAGTGGTCGCTGCGTGCCCTGTGGTCGTTGTGGTCACGCGGCTACTCGTCGTCGGCGTCGTCCCGGGCGAGGAAGCTCGACAGCCGCTCGACGGCGGTCTCGAACTGCGGGTTCGCGTCGACGAAGGCGCGGAGCCGGTCGGCCAGCCACTCGACGCTGACCTGCTCGTCGCCGCGCCGGTCGACGAGCTCCTCGATGCCGCGGTCGGTGAAGTACATGCCGGCGAGGATACGGCGGCCGCCGCTTGACCCGGCCGCGACGGCATCGTTTCCGATGGGTCTCCCACCGCTCGTGAGGAGATCCCATGCCCACCGCGCCGCCCGCCGCGACCGTCGCCCCGACCCCGGTGAGCGACCGTGCGCTCGCCCCCGACCTCGCCCGGGGCGCGATGCTGCTGCTGATCGCACTGGCCCATGCGCCCTGGTTCGCCTACACCTCGCAGCTGGGGGCCACGCTGCTCCACGCCGCGGACGGCGGGCCCGCCGACCGGATCGCCCAGGTCGTGACCATCACCGCCGTCGACGGCCGCGCCTGGACGTTGTTCGGGTTCCTGTTCGCCTACGGCATCGGGCAGCTGTACGCCCGCCGGATCGCCGGCGGCGGCACCGACGCGCAGGCGCGGCGGCTGCTGCGCACCCGGCACCGGTGGCTGCTCGTCCTCGGCCTGCTGCACGCGGCCCTGCTGTGGCAGGGCGACATCCTGGGCACCTACGGGGTCCTGGGCCTGGTGCTGGTGCCGCTGTTCCTGCACCGCAGCGACCGCACCCTGCGGATCGGGGCCGGGGTCCTGGTCGGTCTCGCCGTGGCCGTCCCCGCGGCGACGGGCGTGCTGGCGCAGTTCACGGGTGGCGCGACGCCGACGTCCGCCGCGCAGCAGCTCGCCCTCGCCACCCCGGACTGGTTCGCGACGCTGCCGCTGCGGCTCGCGCTGTGGGTGTCGGCGATCCCCGGGGCGTTCGTGACGCTGGTGATGCCCGCCGCGGTGCTGCTCGGGCTGCTCGCCGCGCGGCACCGCGTGCTGGAGGAGCCGGGCGCGCACCTGCCCCTGCTGCGCCGCACCGCCGCCGTCGGCATCGCCGTCGGCCTGTCGGCCGGGCTGGCCCAGGCCCTCGTGCACGTCGGCGTCATCGCGCTGCCGGACCCGGGTGCGTTCGCCGGCCTGCACATCGCCACCGGGATCTTCGCCGCGCTCGGCTATGCGGCGGTGTTCGGCCTCGTCGCGCACCGGCTCGGAACCCGTCCGACGGCACCGCTGCCGGTCCGGGCCCTGGTCGCGCTCGGCCGTCGCTCGCTGAGCGGCTACCTGGCGCAGTCGCTGCTGTTCGTGCCGCTGCTCACCGCCTGGGGCCTCGGGCTGGGCGCGCACCTGTCGGGCTGGTCGGCGTCGCTGGTCGCGGTCGGGGTGTGGCTGCTGACCGTCGTCGTCGCGTACCGGCTCGACCGGGCCGGCGTGCGGGGGCCCGCCGAGACGCTGCTGCGCCGCCTGACCTACGGGCCGTCGCCGCGGAGCGCTCGGTAGCGTCGACGGACCGCCGCGCCCGCGGCCCCCGCCGCCCCCGTTCCGGAGTTCTCATGGCACTCACCCCTCCCGTGGCCCGCACCCTGCACGACGTCGGCCTGGCCGCCTGGTTCGGCGGCTCGCTGATGGGCGTCACCGGCCTCAACGGCGCACTGGACGCGGTCCGCGACCCGGCCGAGCGCGAACGGCTCGCCGGCGCGGGCTGGGGCGGGTGGGGCCGGATCGGCACCGCCGCGACGGCGGCGCACCTGCTGGGCGGGGCGGGCCTGCTGGCGCGCGACGCGGTCCGCCGGCGCGAGCCGGGCGTCGCGGCCGCGGCGGCGACCCGGACCGCCCTGACCGGCGCCGCGCTCGCCGCGAGCGCCTGGGCCGGGGCGCTGGGCCGCCGCGCCGCGACACCGGAGGGCCCGGATGCCGCACTGCGCCGCCGGATCCGGGTGGCGGAGTGGGCCGTGCCGGTCGTGACCGGCGCCGCGGTCGTCGCCGGGGCCCCGCGCCGCTCCTGACCCGTGGGACACGGACGGCCCGGCCGGGGAGATCCCCGACCGGGCCGTCGTCGTGCGTGGTGTTACCCGGCGAACGCCTTGTCGATCAGCTCGGCCTGCTCGACCTCGTGCACCTTCGACGAGCCGGCGGCCGGGGCCGCCATCCGACGCCGGGACACCCGGGTGAAGCTGCCCTGCAGCTGGGGCAGCTTCTGCGGCAGCTCCAGGCCGTAGTACGGCCACGAGCCCTGGTTGGCCGGCTCCTCCTGGACCCAGCGGACGTCACCGGCGGCCTCGGGGTAGCGCTCGAGGACGGCGGCGATCTCCTCGGCCGGCATCGGGTAGAGCCGCTCGACGCGGACCAGCGCGGCCTCGTCCACCGTGGTGTCGCCGTTCTTGCGGCGCTTGTCGCGGGCCGCGGCCAGCTCCCAGTAGATCTTGCCGGAGCAGAACAGCACCCGCTTCACCCCGGAGACGGTGTCGCCCTTGCCGGCGTGCTCCGGGTCGTCGATGACCGGGCGGAACCTGCCCTCGGTGAAGTCGGACAGCGGACTGACGACCTGCTTGGCACGCAGCATCCACTTCGGCGTGAACACCACCAGCGGCCGGCGCACCCCGTCGAGGGTGTGCTGGCGCAGCAGGTGGAAGTAGTTCGCCGGGTCCGACGGCAGCGCGACGGTCATCGAGCCCTCGGCGCACAGCTGCAGGAAGCGCTCGATGCGCCCGGAGCTGTGGTCGGGGCCCTGGCCCTCCAGGCCGTGCGGCAGCAGCAGCGCGACGTCGGAGAGCTGGCCCCACTTGGCTTCACCGGAGGAGATGAACTCGTCGATGATCGACTGGGCGCCGTTGACGAAGTCGCCGAACTGGCCCTCCCACATGACGAGCGCGTCGGAGTTGGCGACGGAGTAGCCGTACTCGAAGCCGACCGCGGCGAACTCCGAGAGCGCCGAGTCGTACGGCAGGAACCGGCCCTGCCCCTCGGCCAGGTTGCGCAGCGGGAAGTACTCCGCACCGGTGTGCCGGTCGATCAGGACCGAGTGCCGCTGCACGAAGGTGCCGCGACGCGAGTCCTGACCGGACAGCCGGACCAGCCGGCCGTCCATCGCCAGGGAGCCGATGGCGAGCAGCTCGGCGAAGGCCCAGTCGACGTCGCCCTCGCGGGACATCTTCTCGCGCTTGCGCAGCACGGGCTCGACCCGCTTGTGCACGGCGAACCCCTCGGGGAGGTTGGCGTGCACGTCGCCGATCCGGTGGACGACCTCGAGCGGGACCGAGGTGTCGAGGTCGGACGGGACGAGCTGCTCGGACTCGATCGACGGCGAGATCACCGGCGGGGTCTTCTCGAGCTCGCGCACCTCGTTGAAGACGTGCTCGAGCTGGTTGGAGAAGTCCTTGAGCGCCTGCTCCGCCTCCTCCATGGTGATGTCACCACGGCCGATCAGCGACTCGGTGTAGATCTTCCGGACGCTGCGCTTGGCGTCGATGATGTCGTACATCGACGGCTGGGTCATCGAGGGGTCGTCGCCCTCGTTGTGGCCCCGGCGCCGGTAGCAGATCATGTCGATCACGACGTCGTTGTTCCAGCGCTGGCGGTACTCCACGGCCAGCTTGGCGACCCAGACGCAGGCCTCCGGGTCGTCGCCGTTCACGTGGAAGACCGGCGCGCCGATCATCTTCGCGACGTCGGTGCAGTACTGCGAGGACCGCGAGTGCTCCGGCGCGGTGGTGAACCCGACCTGGTTGTTGACGACGACGTGCACGGTCCCGCCGGTGCGGTACCCGCGCAGCAGCGCGAGGTTCAGCGTCTCGGCCACGACGCCCTGACCGGCGAAGGCCGCGTCGCCGTGCATCAGCACCGGCAGCACGGTGAAGCCGCCGTCGCCCTTGTCGAGCAGGTCCTGCTTCGCGCGGACGATGCCCTCCAGCACCGGGTCCACGGCCTCCAGGTGCGACGGGTTCGCGGTCAGCGAGACCGCGGTCTCGCCGTCGCCGAACATGCGGAAGTACTTGCCCTCGGCACCGAGGTGGTACTTCACGTCGCCGGAGCCGTGCGCCTGGCCCGGGTCGAGGTTGCCCTCGAACTCGCGGAAGATCTGGCTGATCGGCTTGCCGACGATGTTGGCCAGCACGTTGAGCCGGCCACGGTGCGGCATGCCGATGACGACCTCGTCGAGCTCGCGCTCGGCGGCCTTGTCCAGCACGGCGTCGAGCAGCGGGATGACGGTCTCGCCGCCCTCCAGCGAGAACCGCTTCTGCCCGACGTACTTGGTCTGCAGGAAGGTCTCGAAGGCCTCGGCCGCGTTCAGCCGGGACAGGATGTACTTCTGCTCCGAGGAGTCCGGCTTGACGTGCGCGACCTCGATGCGCTCCTCGAGCCACTTGCGCTGCTCGGGGTCGGCGATGTGCATGTACTCCGTGCCGATGGTGCGGCAGTAGGAGTTGCGCAGCAGGCCGAGCACGTCGCGCAGCTTCATGTGGCTCTGCCCGCCGAACCCGCCGACCGCGAAGTCGCGGTCGAGGTCCCACAGGGTCAGGCCGTGGCTGAGGACGTCGAGATCGGGGTGCCGGCGCTGGCGGTAGTTCAGCGGGTCCGTGTCGGCCATCAGATGGCCACGGGTCCGGTAGGACTCGATCAGCTCCAGCACGCGGGCGGTCTTGTCGACCTCGCCCTCGGGGAAGTCCTGCACCCAGCGGACCGGCTCGTACGGCACCCGCAGCGACGCGAAGATGTCGTCGTAGAAGCCGTCCTCGCCGAGGAGCAGCTGGTGGATCCGGCGCAGGAAGTCGCCGGACTCGGCGCCCTGGATGATCCGGTGGTCGTAGGTCGAGGTCAGTGTGATGATCTTGGAGATGCCGAGCTCGACGAGCCGCTCCTCCGACGCGCCCTGGAAGGCGGCCGGGTACTCCATCGCGCCGACGCCGACGATCGCGCCCTGGCCCACCGACAGCCGCGGCACCGAGTGGTTGGTGCCCAGCGTGCCGGGGTTGGTCAGGCTGATCGTGGTGCCCGCGAAGTCGTCGGCGGTCAGCTTGCCGTCACGGGCCTTGCGGACCATGCCCTCGTAGGCCTGCCAGAACTGCGCGAACGACATGTTCTCGCAGCCCTTGATCGACACGACGATCAGCGAGCGGCTGCCGTCCTTGCCCGGCATGTCCATCGCCAGGCCCAGGTTCACGTGCTCCGGCGTCGCGACCGAGGGCTTGCCGTCGGTCTCGGCGAAGTGCCGGTTCATGTTCGGGAAGTCGGTCAGCGCCCGGACCAGCGCGTAGCCGATCAGGTGCGTGAACGACAGCTTCCCGCCGCGCGTGCGCTTGAGGTGGTTGTTGATGACGATGCGGTTGTCGGCGAGCAGCTTGGCGGGCACCGCACGCACGCTCGTCGCCGTGGGCAGCTCGAGCGAGGCGGTCATGTTCTTGGCGATGGCGTTCGCGGCACCGCGCAGCGGGGTGGTGGTCGCGCCACCCCCGTCCTGCGTCGGCTTCGCGGCCTTGGAACCGCTGCCCGCGGCGGGCTTGGCCGGTGTCCCGTTCGACGACGACGCCGGGGCCGGTGCGCTCGCGGTGCGCAGGCGCTCCTCGGCGGGCGGCGGCTCGGCCTTCGGGGTGACCGGCGGCGGGACGTCGCGGGAGGTGGCGGTGCCCTTGCCGCCGGCCTTCCCGCCGTTCGTCACGGCCTTCTGGGCCGGGGCGTCGCCGGAGCCGGCCGCGCCGGTCTCCGTGCCGCTCCCGCTGCCCTGGTCGTCCTCGGTGGCCGCACCTCGGGTGACCCCACCCGAGGAGGCCGCCGGGGCGGACCCGTTGCCGGAGGAGGTGTCGGCCGGCTCCTCGGTCCCGACGGACGACGAGGAGGCCTTCTCACCGTCCTTGCCGTAGTCGGCGAAGAACTCGTGCCAGGCCGGGTCCACGGCCGACGGGTCCTCCTGGAAGCGCTGGTACATCTCCTCGACGAGCCACTCGTTCGGACCGAAGTCGCTCGCCTGATGGGAGGTACTGCTCGATGACACTCTGCGTCAACCGCCTTGATAGCTGCTCGATTTGTCGCGACCGGCTACCAGGTTAGTCCCCTCGACGCGAGACCGGGCAGTGTGCCGGGTCCCAC
Source organism: Pseudonocardia sp. UM4_GMWB1 (assembly GCF_017312155.1). NCBI lineage: Bacteria > Bacillati > Actinomycetota > Actinomycetes > Pseudonocardiales > Pseudonocardiaceae > Pseudonocardia > Pseudonocardia sp. UM4_GMWB1. The sequence continues at coordinate 1,562,771 of NZ_QJPN01000001.1, forward strand.
TTCGTGATCGTTTCGTGATCGACCGCACGCGGACGGCGAGCGGCACGATTCAGAAGCCGGGCGGGGACCCGAGGACGCCGACCACCGCGGTCTGCGTCGCCGTCTCGGCGACGACCGTCCCGACCGGCGGGCCGACGCGGGCCGGGCGGCGGACGGTGTCGCGCTCGCCGGCGTACTGCCCGTCGACGGGGGAGATCAGCAGCTCGGTGCGGACCGGCCCGTCGTCGTGGACGAGGGTGGGGTGCCGCTCGCCGTCGAGGTTGTCGGTCTCGCCGAGGGAGACGGCCGGCATCCGGCGCAGCGCGGCGTAGAGCACCGCGCGCAGTTCAGCGGGGACCCGGCAGGTCCGCAGCGCGTCGACCGCGCTGGGGAACGGGCCGGTGTAGCCGCGGCCCGGCGGGCTGTCGGCGATCAGCCGGTCCAGCATCGCGGCCGGGTCGCGGGGCAGGCCCGCGAGGAACGCCTCGGTGGGGTTGGCCCACGAGCCGACCTTCGCGGCGGGCCGGTGGCCGTGGAGCGCGGCGTAGAAGTCGCCGTGCGGGGCGCGGAAGCGGCCGGTGGGCCACTGGTCGGCGATGTCGAAGCCGTCCTCGATCGCGGCCACGCCGTCGCCGGACAGCCAGTGCACGCGGCCGGTCAGCTCGCGGTCGAGCAGCCAGTCCTGGGCCGGGTCGAGCGGGGTCCACTGCTGGAGCAGGTGCTCGCTGTAGTGGACGCAGAGCTCGTCGCGGGCGAAGCAGGTCCCCATCCACCAGGCGTGCGTCGCCGTGTGCCGGTACTGACCGGGGGAGATCGGCTCGTCGGAGGTCCGGATGGCGAGCTCCAGCAAGTCGGGCTCCTCGTCATGTCGCGAGTCCTGTCGCGGGTGCCCCGGCAGGGGTTGCCCGGGGCGCCGTGAACCGTGGATGACGTCACACATTCTCTACGCCCTGCCTACGAGCCGTGACACGACCCCCCGGTACTGGGCCGAACGGCGCAATGCCGCAGGTCCCCTCGTCGGGGGGTGGCGTGGTGCTCACGCGGCCGGGCCGCGGCCGGACAGCCGGAACCCGCGGTAGCCGTCGGCGGCGACGTCGGCGCAGGTCGCGGCGTAGCGGGCGAACCCGCCGGCGTAGGGCATGAACACACTCGGCTTGCCCGGCACGTTCGCGCCCAGGTACCAGGACGACGCGGCCCGCGGCAGCAGTGTCGCGTCGGCGGCGGCCCGGTTGTGCTCGCCCCAGTCGCGCTCGGCGGCCGGGTCGGCCTCGATCCGGTCCCGGCCGGTCGCGCGCAGGTGCGCCAGGCAGCCGGCGATCCAGTCGACGTGCTGCTCGATCGAGGTCGGCATGTTCGTGAGCACCGACGGGCTGAACGGCCCGGTGACGGTGAACAGGTTCGGGAAGCCGGACACGGCCAGTCCCAGGTAGGTCCGGGGGCCCTCGCGCCAGGCGTCGCTCAGCGCGGTGCCGTCCGGGCCGACAGGGTCCAGCCGCAGCAGCGGACCGGTCAGCGCGTCGAAGCCGGTGGCGAACACCAGGTCGTCCAGCTCGTGCAGCGCGCCCGAACGCAGCCGCAGGCCACCCGGCTCGACGGCCTCGACCGGGTCGGCCCGGACGTCGACGAGCGTCACGTCGTCGCGGTTGTAGGTCTCGAAGTAGTGGGTGTCGATCGGCGGGCGCTTGGTGGCGAAGCCGTGGTCGTGCGGGAGCAGCGCCTCGGCGGTCGCCGGGTCCTCGACGACCTCCCGGATCCGGTCGCGGATGAACTCCGAGGCGGTGGCGTTGGCGGCCTCGTCGGCGAGCAGGTCCCGGTAGGCCGCGCGGAACCGCAGCCCGCCGCGCTCCCAGGCGGCCCGGTAGACGCGATCGCGCTCGTCGTCGGGGTCGTCGAGGGCGGAGCGGTCGTCGATCGTGAACGGGTGCCCGTTGGTGGATCCGGCCTGGATCCCGCGGATGCGGTCGTAGTCGGCCTTGTAGGCGCGCGACTCGTCCTCGGTCAGCGGGCCGTTGCGGGCCGGGATCGAGTAGTTCGGGGTGCGCTGGAAGACGGTCAGGTGCGCGGCCTGCTCGGCCAGCACCGGGATCGCCTGGATCCCGGTCGAGCCGGTGCCGACGACGCCGACCCGCCGCCCGGCGACGTCGACGCCCCCGTGCGGCCAGCTGCCGGTGTGGAACCAGCGCCCGGCGAAGTCGTCCAGGCCCGGCAGGTCCGGCACGTTCGCCGCGGACAGACAGCCGACCGCGGTGACCAGGAACCGGCAGCACAGGTCGGGGCCGTCCTCGACGGACACGGTCCAGCCCCGGCCGTCGGCGTCGGCGCGGGCCCCGGTGACGGTGGTCGAGAGCCGGATGTCACGGCGCAGGTCGAACCGGTCGGCGACGTGGTCGAGGTAGGCCCTGATCTCCGGCTGGCGCGGGTAGCGCTCGGTCCAGGTCCACTCCTGCTCCAGCGCGGAGTCGAAGGAGTAGCAGTAGTAGTAGCTCTCCGAGTCGCACCGCGCGCCCGGGTAGCGGTTCCAGTACCAGGTCCCGCCGACGCCGTCGGCGCGTTCCAGCACGACGGCGGACATCCCGAGCCCGCGCAGACGGTGCAGCATGTAGAGCCCGGCGAACCCGGCTCCGACCACGACCGCGTCGAACTCCTCGGGGGCGACGTCCTGACCAACAGCGCTGTCGACCATGTCACCCAGATGAGCACGCCCGCGCGGGCCCGGCAAGCCCGGACCTACGACATCCAGGTCTTGAGCTTCTCGAACGTGTGGTTCACGTCGTCGGTCATCGGGTTCACGTGCAGGTGGGTGATCCCGTTCTCCTGCAGCGCCGCGATCCGCTCGCGGACGTGGCCCTCGGAGCCGATCAGGGTGACCTTGTCGATGAAGTCGTCCGGGAGCGCGGCCATGGCCTCCTCCTTCTTCCCGTCCAGGTAGAGGTCCTGCACGGTCCTCGCCGCGTCGGCGTAGCCCTGCTTGGCGAAGACGGTGTTGTAGAAGTTCTTGCCGCGCGCGCCCATGCCGCCGATGTAGAGCGCGTAGAGGCCGCGGGCGGCCTGGCGGGCCGGCTCGAAGAACTCCTCCTCGAGCGCGACGATCCCGCCGCCGGTGATCTGCAGGGGGCCCAGCTCGGGGGCGCGCTTGGCGTAGCCGGCCTCGAGGGCGGGCCCGAAGACCTCCTGGATCTTCTCCGGCAGCACGACGTGCGGCAGCCAGCCGTTCGCGAGTTCGGCGGTCATCTGCAGGTTCTTCTCGCCCAGCGCGGCCACCCAGATCGGGATGTCGGCGCGCTTGGGGTGGTTGATGATCTTCAGCGGCTTGCCGAGGCCGGTTCCTCCGGGTAGCGGGATCGGGTAGAGCCCGTCGTTGGTGAGCTTCTCCTCCCGCTTCCAGACCTTGCGGCAGATCTCGATGATCTCCCGGGTGCGCCCGATCGGCTTGTCGTAGGCGACGCCGTGGAAGCCTTCGATGACCTGCGGGCCGGATGCGCCGAGGCCGAGGCTGAACCGGCCGTCGGACAGGGCGTCGAGGCCGGCCGCGGTCATCGCGGTCAGGGTCGGGGTGCGCGAGTAGATGGGCAGGATCGCCGAGCCGATCTCGAGCCGCTCGGTGCGTGCGGCGAGGTAGCCGAGCAGGGAGACGGCGTCGAAGGAGTAGGCCTCGGCGGCCCAGACGACGTCGAGGCCGGCGCGTTCCATGTCGGTGACGGCGTCCGCGTTGCGGATCGGGTCGTCGCCGTAGGGGAGGACGGTGGAGAGCTTCACTCCCCGTTCAGTACTCACAAGTTACTCGTCGGTCAAGTCCGGACCGGGGCGGAACCCGAATCCCAACAGGGGGGTTAACCGCACTGCCCGCGGGGTACGGGTTCCGCGACAGTGGGACGCATGACGCTCGAGGCCGCACCCCCCCGCAGCACGTCCGCGAAGCGGACGCCCGCGCCGATCGTCGACGGGCAGCGCCCGCCCGGCGCGATGTTCCTGGTCGGACTGTTCGTCGTCCTCCCGACGCTCGCGCTGTTCGCCGCCGTCCCGCTCACGTGGGGCTGGGGCCTCGGGTGGGTCGACGTCGCGCTGTTCGTCGTGTTCTATCTGGTCAGCGGCCTGGGCGTGACGGTCGGTTTCCACCGCTACTTCACCCACGGCTCGTTCAAGGCGAACCGGCCGCTGCGGATCGCGTTGGCGATCGCCGGCAGCATCTCGCTCCAGGGCAGCGTGCTCGACTGGGTCGGCGACCACCGCCGGCACCACGCGTTCTCCGACAAGGAGGGCGACCCGCACTCGCCGTGGCTCTACGGCACCGGCGCGAAGGCGCTGGTCAAGGGCTTCTGGCACTCGCACATGGGCTGGATCTTCAACCGCGACCTCACGAACATGAAGCGGTTCGCCCCGGACCTGCTCACCGACCGCGACATGATGCGCGTGGAGAAGGCGTTCCCGTTGATCGTCGTGTTCAGCCTGGCGGGCCCGGCGCTCGTCGGCGGCCTGGTCACCATGTCCTGGTGGGGCGCGTTCACCGCGTTCTTCTGGGCCGGCCTGGTCCGCGTCGCGGTGCTGCACCACGTCACCTGGTCGATCAACTCGATCTGCCACATCTGGGGCGAGCGCCCCTTCGCCTCCCGTGACAAGTCCGCCAACGTCTGGTGGCTGGCGGTCCTGTCCTTCGGCGAGTCCTGGCACAACCTGCACCACGCCGACCCGACCTGCGCCCGGCACGGTGTGAAGAAGGGCCAGATCGACATCTCGGCCGTCGTCATCCGGGGCTTCGAGAAGCTCGGCTGGGCGACCGCGGTCCGCTGGCCCACCACGCGCCGCCTCGAGAAGCTCTCGAAGAAGCCGGCCGCCACCGCGGCCTGACCCCTCCGCGTCATACGTCCGACGCCCCCGGTGCCCCGTGCACCGGGGGCGTCGTCGTGTCCGGGGTCCTGGGGCGTGTCTCCCCATCCGCCACCGTCGCTCCCGGCGCCCACGCCGCCGTCGGCGGCGTTGCCGGACCGCCCGAATACGCCCGGTACGAGGGCGGCCCGGCTGCCTTGCCGGCGGCGACGTGGATCACCGGGCCCGGCGGCGCCGGATGGGGAGACACGCCCTAGCGGCGACGCCGGGCCGGTCGCCGCTTCCCCGCCGTCGACGGGGTGCGCGGTGCCGGTGCCGCCGGGGCCTCGCTGCGGCGGGTCCGGGTGCTGTGCGCCGAGCGGCCGCGCACGATCCCGATGAACTCCTCCATCAGGTCGCTGTTCTCCGCGTCCGGCCAGGTCAGCGCGACGCCGGAGCCCGGGGCGTCGACCAGCGGCCGGTAGGTGAGGTCCCGGCGGTGGTGCAGCCGGGCCAGCGACTGCGGGACGACCAGCACCCCGACCCCCGCGGCGACGATCTCGACCGCCTCGGCCGTCGTCGGCGGGGCGTACTCCGCGGCCCGGCCGGGCGGCCCGCCGGGCCAGTCGAGCGTGTCGTCGCCGGTGCGCAGGACGATCTCGTCGGCCAGGTCGGCGACGGTCACCTCGTCGGCGGCGGTCACCACGTGCTCCTTCGGGACGACCACCACGGTGGTCTCGGTGTAGAGCGGGATCGCGTGCAGCCCGGTCCGGTCGATCGGCAGCCGGGCGACGGCGGCGTCCACCGTGCCCGCGCGGACCAGGTCCGCGGCCTCGGCGGCGGTCACCGTGTGCAGCTCCAGGGGGACCCCGGGGCGGCGCTCGGCCCACATCCGGGTCCACTTGCCGGGCGTGACGCCCGGGACGTATCCGAGGTGGAAGGACGTGGCGGTCACCGGTCGAGGCTAGCCGCATAGCCTGGTGACATGACGCGCCAGAGGTCCGCACAGACGATGAAGCCCGCGACCGCGGCGAAGAAGCTCGGCGTGCTCCTCGACGCCACCCCGGCGGACTTCCGCGAGGGGGTCGTCTCGCGCGACGAGCTCGACGCCCTGCAGGCCGACCCGCCGGAGTGGCTGCGTGAGCTGCGCACCACCGGGCCGCACCCGCGCCCGGTCGTCGCCGATCGGCTCGGGGTGTCGATCTCGGGGCTCGCCCGCGCCGGGATCACCGAGCCGCTGACCACCGAACAGATCGCCGCGATCAAGTCCGAGGAGCCGGAGTGGCTCGCGCGCGAGCGCGCCACCCGCGCCGAGAGCCAGCGCGAGGCTGCACGGTTGAAGGCGCAGCAGCAGAAGAAGTAGGACGAGGACCGGAACCGTCCTCATCCGCCGCCAGGCTCGCGGCATGACGAGCTACCTCCTGGTCCCCGGTTTCTGGATCGACGCGACGGTGTGGGACGCGGTCGCGGACGACCTGCGCGCCCGCGGGCACGACGTGGCCGCGCTCGACCTCGGCCACGATCCCGGTGCGACCGCGGAGACCCGCGTCGACGAGGTGGTCACCGCCCTCGGTGACGCGGGCGCCCCGGTCGTCCTGGTCGCCCACAGCGGCGCGGGCCCCGTCTGCGCCGCGGTGGCCGAGCGCGCCCGGGGCCGGCTCGCGCACCTCGTGTTCGTCGACACCGGCCCGCTGCCCGACGGCGTCGCGCAGATCGACGTCACCCCGCCCGACGCGCAGGCCGCGACCCGGGGGGCCCTCGCCGAGCACGGCGCACTGCCCATGCCGTCCCGTGCCGAGCTCGACGCCGCGGGCAGCAGCACCGCGGGAATCCCCGACGCCGTCTTCGACGACGTCCGCGCCCGCTCGGTGGCCGAGCCGCCCGGGGTGGTGCTCACCGGCGCGCGTCGCGGGACGCCCGACCCCTCGCTGCCCAAGACCGTCGTGGCCTGCAGCTTCGCTCCCGATGACGTCCGGGGGCTGATCGACGCGGGCGTGCCCGGGTTCGCGGAGATGGGCGGTCCGGAGTGGACGATCGTCGCGCTCCCGACGGGGCACTGGCCGATGCTGTCCGAGCCCACGGGGCTCGCGGGGGTGCTCGGCGGGCTGGGGTGACCCGCCGCCTCCGCGCGTGCCGCCGGCACTCCGCCAGGGGGCCGGGCCGCGGGTCGAACGCCGAGATGCAGCTCAGCGGGAATTGTGGATCTCCCCAGCCCGCTGAGCTGCATCTCGGCGTCCGGAAAGCGTCGATAGGCAACTCAGGGTCGTGCGGGGGCGCGCCGCAAGCCTTCAGCTGCGTCTCGACGGAGGTGTACGGCGAGGGCACAGACGCGACGACGCCCGGACCGGTGACCCGGCCCGGGCGTCGTGACGCGCTGCTACGCGACGATCAGACGTCGTAGCGGTCGGCCATCATGACCTTGTCCCACGCGGCGACGAAGTCGCGGACGAACTTCTCCTCCGCGTCGTCGGAGGCGTAGACCTCGGCGACGGCGCGGAGCTCGGAGTTCGAGCCGAAGACCAGGTCGGCGCGGGTGCCGGTCCACTTCACGTTCCCGGAGGCGTCGACGGCCTCGAAGGAGTCGTCGTCACCGGCGACCGAACGCCACTGGACATCGGAGCCCAGCAGGTTGGTGAAGAAGTCGTTGGTCAGCGTGCCGACCTTGTCGGTGAACACGCCGGCCGTCGACCCGCCGGTGTTGGCGCCCAGCACACGCAGGCCGCCGACCAGCACGGTCATCTCCGGGGCGGAGACGCCGAGCAGGTTCGCGCGGTCGACGAGCAGGAACTCGCCGGGCAGGGTGTGGCCCTTGCCGCGGTAGTTGCGGAAGCCGTCCGCGGTGGGCTCCAGGTAGGAGAACGACTCGACGTCGGTCTTCTCCTGGGTGGCGTCGGTGCGGCCCGGGACGAACGGCACGGTGATGTCGTGCCCGCCGTCCTTGGCGGCCTTCTCCAGCGCCGCGGCACCGGCCAGGACGACCAGGTCGGCGAAGGAGATCTTCTTGCCGCCGGTCAGCGAGGCGTTGACGTCGGACTGGAGCGACTCCAGCCCCGAGACGACCTGGCGCAGCGTGTCGGGGTCGTTGACCTCCCACTGCAGCTGCGGCTCCAGGCGGATGCGGCCGCCGTTGGCGCCACCGCGCTTGTCCGACTGGCGGAACGACGAGGCCGCGGCCCAGGCGGTCTTGACCAGGTCGGTGACCGACAGGCCGGACTCCAGGACCTTCGCCTTGATCGACGCGACGTCGTCGGCGTCCACCAGCGGGTGGTCGACGGCCGGGACCGGGTCCTGCCACAGGAGCTCCTCCTGCGGCACCCAGGCGCCGATGTAGCGCTCCTTCGGGCCCATGTCGCGGTGGGTCAGCTTGTACCAGGCGCGACGGTAGGTGTCCTCGAACTCGGACGGGTTGTCCAGCCAGCGGCGGGTGATCTCGCCGTAGGACGGGTCGACGCGCATCGCGACGTCGGTGACCAGCATCGTCGGCTTGCGGTTCGGGTAGCCGGGCTCCGGGTCGGGGATGATCTCCGGGGCGTCCTTGGCGATGAACTGCTTGGCACCCGCCGGGGACTCGGTCAGCTCCCACTCGTAGGCGTAGAGGTGCTTGAGGTAGTCGTGGCTCCACCGGTTCGGGGTCCGGGTCCAGATGACCTCGAGCCCGGAGGTGATGGCGTCACGGCCCTTGCCGGACCGGAAGTTCTGCTTCCAGCCCAGGCCCTGCTCGGTGATGTCGGCGGCCTCCGGCTCGGGGCCGACGTTGCCGTTCTCGTCCGGGTTGGCGGCGCCGTGGGTCTTGCCGAGGGTGTGGCCGCCGACGATCAGCGCGGCGGTCTCCTCGTCGTTCATCGCCATCCGGCCGAAGGTCTCGCGGATGTCGCGGGCCGCGGCGATCGGGTCACCGCTGGCGTCGGGGCCCTCCGGGTTGACGTAGATCAGACCCATGTGGGACGCGCCGAGCGGCTTCTCCAGCTCGCGGTGGGCGAAGTCCTTGCTGCCGCCGTAGCGCGCCTCGTTGCCCAGCCAGACGTTCTCCGAGCCCCAGTACACGTCCTCCTCGGGCTCCCACACGTCGGCGCGACCGCCGGCGAAGCCGAACATCGGGAAGCCGGAGATCTCGTGCGCGCGGTTGCCCGCGAAGACCATCAGGTCGGCCCAGGAGACCTTGCGGCCCCACTTCTGCTTGACCGGCCACAGCAGCCGGCGGGCCTTGTCCAGGTTGCCGTTGTCCGGCCAGCTGTTCAGCGGGGCGAAGCGCTGCATGCCGGCGCCGGCGCCGCCGCGGCCGTCGTAGGTCCGGTAGGTGCCGGCCGAGTGCCAGGCCATCCGGATGAAGAACCCGGCGTAGCTGCCGTGGTCGGCGGGCCACCAGTCCTGCGAGGTGGTGATGACGGCGTCGACGTCGCGGGCGAGCTCGTCCAGGTCGACGGTCGCGAACTCCTTCGCGTAGTCGAAGTCCGGCTCCATCGGGTCCGAGGCGGGGGCGTGCTTGCGCAGGATCTTCAGGTTGAGCTGGTTCGGCCACCAGCTCTGGTTGCCGCCACCCTCGGTGGGGTGCGCGATGCGGCCGGCGGCGACGGGGCAACCGCCGTCCTGCTCGCGGTTCATCTCGCTCTCGACGGTGGGGTGCTCGTCAGACACGGGACATCCTCTCGGGATCAGTGGATGAGCAGTCGGGGCACCGGCCCCAGTAGACGACCTCGGCCTCGTCGATCACGAAGCCGTTGTCGTCGGAGGCGGTGAGACAGGGTGCGGAGCCGACGGCGCAGTCGACGTCGGCGATGGCGCCACAGGACCGGCACACCACGTGGTGGTGGTTGTCACCGACCCGCGCCTCGTACCGCGCGACGGAACCGGTGGGCTGGATCCTGCGGACCAGCCCGGAGGAGTGCAGCGCACGCAGGACGTCGTAGACGGCCTGGTGCGACACCTCCCCGAGGTCCTCCCGCACGACACGGATGATCGACTCCGTGTCCGCGTGCTGGTGGGAGTGCACCGCCTGCAGCACGGCCAGGCGAGGACGCGTCACGCGCAGCGACGCTGCGCGCAGCATGCCCTCGTAGTCCGATGCGTTCGACACGGCGGCGAGCCTGCCCGCTTTTCTTGAGTCGGTCAAGTTTTGGCGTGTCTCAGTATGAGACCGGCGCCACGTCAGACGGTGCTGCGCTCCCGGCCCGCCCAGAACGGTGCCCGGAGATCCTTCTTGAGGATCTTGCCGGTCGGGTTGCGGGGGAGCTCCGGCAGGACGTCGACGGTCTTCGGACACTTGAACGACGCCAGGTGGGCGCGCGCGTGAACGAGCAGCTCCTCGGGGTCGACGGTCGCCCCCGGCGCGGCCACCACGCAGGCCTTCGGGACCTCGCCCCACCGGTCGTCGGGCACTCCGATGACGGCGACGTCGCCGACGGTCGGGTGCTCGGCGAGCACCCGCTCGATCTCGGCCGGGTACACGTTCTCCCCGCCCGAGACGATCATGTCCTTGATCCGGTCGGTGACGTAGACGTAGCCGTCGCCGTCGATGTGGCCGCCGTCGCCGGACCGCAGCCATCCGTCCGGGGTGATCGCCGCCGCCGTCGCCTCCGGCTTGTCCCAGTAGCCGCTCATCAGCTGGTCGGTCCGCACCCAGATCTCCCCGGGCTCGTCCGTGCCGAGCCGCTCGCCCGTCGCCGGGTCGCGCACCTCGATCGTGCAGCCGGTGATCGGCCTGCCCGCCGACACCAGCCGGTGCTCGACGGCCGGGTCCCCGTGGTCCTCCGGGCCCAGCGAGCTGACCACGCCGCAGGCCTCGGTCATCCCGTAGACCTGGTGCAGCTTCGGGCCGAACAGCGCCAGCGACGCCCGCATCACCGGCAGCGGCATCGGCGAGGCGCCGTAGGAGATCGCCCGCAGCGACGCGTAGTCCCGGTCGGCCGCGCCCGGCACCTGGGTCATCGCGCCCATCAGCGCGGGCACCCAGAACGTGTGCGTGATGCCCTCCGCGGCGACCATGTCCAGCAGCGCCGCCGGGTCGGGCATCCGGGCCATCACGATCCGCGCGCCCTGGGCGAGTGCGAGGAAGGCGTAGCTGGTCCCGCCGACGTGGAACAGCGGCATCGCGACCTGCACGACGTCGGTCGGCGTCAGCTCGAAGTCCGCAGCGACGTGCGCGGCGTGCGCCAGCATCGCGCCGTGGGTGAGCATCGCGCCCTTCGGGAACCCGGTGGTGCCCGAGGTGTAGAGCTGCACGAAGCAGTCGCCGGGGCCGGCGTCGTAGGGATCGGTGTCCGGCTCGTGCGCAGCGAGGAACGCCTCGTACTCGTCGGCCTCCCCGCCCACGTGGAGCACCCGCTCCACCGCGCCGAGCTTCTCCCGCAGCTGCCCGACCGCCCCGGCGAACTCCGGGCCGACCAGCAGCAGCCGCGTCCGCGCGTCGCCGATCACGTAGACGATCTCCGGCGGGGCGAGCCGGAAGTTCACGACCGCGTTCGCCGCCCCGATCCACGCGCACGCCAGCGACAGCTCCAGGCACGACGGATGGTTGAGGTCCAGCACCGCGACCCGGTCGCCCGGGCCGATGCCCTCCGCGCGCAGGGCCGCCGCGAGCCTGCGCACCCGGACGTCGAGCTCGGACCAGGTGCGGCGGACGTCGCCGAAGCGCAGGGCCTCGTCGTCCGGGCGCTCGGTGGCGTGGCTGCGCAGCAGGGAGGACACGGTGCTGGTCGGGTCGATCACGGGGCGGCTCCTCGGGGCTCGTCGCTGAGCGTGTGACGCACGCCATTCAAGTCCGTTTCGTCGGTCTCGCGCCAGTGCCGACCGGACCGGACACGCCCCCGGGAGACGTCGGTGGCGGGCGCGGAAGGCGGGGCGCGGGTCGAGGGGATCGATGTCGTCGCGGTACGCACGACGAGGTCGCCCTCGACGGTCGCCACCGCGACGGAGGAGATCGCGGCCGGGGGCCGTCGGCGACGTGGCCGGTCGACGACCATTCGGCGGTCAGGGTGTCGGCACCCTCGTGGATACGCAGGTCGGGCATGCCGCCGTCGAGGGTCAGGAGGTCGGGCACGGTGCGCATCCAGGCCCCGACGGCCTCCCGGCCCGGACGCGCGTCGGCATCCCGTCCGGGGCGAACGGGAACTCGTGGACGTCGACCCCGCGGTCGACCTCCTGATCGCTCCGCTGCAGTTCCGGGTGCCGGTCACCGGGGCGGCGTGCGACGACGCGTACCTGGACACGCTCACCGCGGCGGTCGAAGCGGCGGTGCGCGCCACCGCGTAGCGGTCGTGGTCCCGGCCGCCGCCGTCCGGCCGGTCCCGCGCCGGGGCCGCCTCCCGGTGGGATCCCGGGCTGGGCGAGGATGGCCGGCAGGCGATGCCCCGGTGCGAACCGGGGCGCGACGCGAGAACGGCGGGAGGCCGGAGTGCAGGAGACCGCGTCCACGGACCCGGTGACGGCGGCCGGGAGCGGACGGATCGTCGTCGAGGGTCTGGGCAAGAGGTTCGGCCCGGTCGAGGCCGTGCACGACCTGTCGTTCACCGTCGAGCCCGGCTCGGTGACCGGGTTCCTCGGACCCAACGGCTCGGGCAAGACGACGACGCTGCGGATGATCCTCGGCCTGGTCGTGCCCAGCACCGGGCGAGCGCTCGTCGACGGCGTCCCGTTCTCCGCGCTGACCTCGCCCGGCCGCGTCGTCGGCGCGGTCCTGGAGGTCCAGGGCGTGCACCCGCGGCGCACCGCGCGTGCGCACCTGCGCGCCGCGGCCGCCGCGATCGGCGTCCCCGACTCGCGGGTCGACGAGGTCCTCACGCTGGTCGGCCTGGCCGCCGCCGCGGACCGCTCGGCGGGCGGGTTCTCGCTCGGCATGAACCAGCGCCTGGCCCTGGCCGTCGCGCTGCTCGGCGACCCGCGCATCCTCGTGCTCGACGAGCCGGGCAACGGCCTCGACCCCGACGGCATCGCCTGGCTGCGCTCGTTCCTGCAGGCCTTCGCCGCGTCCGGGCGCAGTGTGCTCGTCTCCTCCCACCAGCTGGCCGAGATGGAGCTGACCGCGCAGCGCCTGGTCGTCATCGACCGTGGTGCCTGCCGTTTCGACGGCACGGTCGCCGAGCTGCGCGCCGGCCACGGCTCGCGGGTGCTCGTGCGCGCCGCGGACCCGGCCCGGCTGGCCGAGGCGCTCGCCACGGACGGGATCACCGAGATCGACCGCGTCGACGACGGCGTGCTGGCCGTCGGCGGGGCCGACGCGGTCCGCGTCGGGGACCTGGCGCTCGCCGCGGGCGTCGCCGTGTACGGCATGAGCGAGGAGCGGGCCGGGCTGGAACAGATGTTCCTGCGCCTGCTCGCCGGGGAGGAGCAGCGCTGATGGCGACCGTGAGCCTCGACCGCTTCCGCGCGGTCCTGACCGCCGAGGTCCGCAAGACCCTGTCCACCCGGGTGTGGTGGCTGCTGTTCCTGCCGGTGCTGCTGCTCGCGCTGGCCCAGAGCCTGCTCGGCAGCATCCTGCAGCTGCTCGTGCCGCAGGCCACCGACACCTCGTCGATCCTGATGCTCGCGGGGCTGGCGTCGGCGCTGACCATGACCGCGATCGTCGGCGGCGCCTTCGGGACGCTGCTGGGCACCGGCGACTTCCGGCACCGCACCGTCACGCTGGCCTACCTGACCGGGTCCCGCGGCCAGGTGCTCGCGGCCAAGGCGCTGATCGCCGCCGTCGTCGCCGGGCTGTACGCGCTGTTCCTCGTCGTGGTCGGTCCGCTGCTCGGCGGTGCGGCGCTCGGCGGCCAGCAGCTGCCCGACCTCGGGCAGCTCGCCGGGCTGGGCGCGATCGGCATCCTGGTGTGCGCGCTGTGGGGGGTGCTCGGCGTCGCCGTCGGGACCCTGGTGACCAACCAGGCCGGGGCGATCGCCCTCACCGTCGGCTACCTGCTCATCGGGGAGAACCTGATCGCCGGGGCGCTGCGCGCGGGCGACGGGTCCTCGATCGGCGACCCGTCGGTGTTCGCCCGGCTGACGCCGTTCCTGCCCGGCAACGCCGGTGACCTCGCGATCTGGGAGCCGGTCGTGAGCTCGGCCGGGCTGGGGGCGCAGTCGCAGTTCGTCCTGGAGTTCCTGGCCGGGGTCAGCGCCCCGCCGCCCGGCTGGGTCGGGCTGCTGGTCCTGGCCGTGTGGACGGCCGCGGGGATCGCACTGGCCGCCGTCGTCGGGGCGCGGCGGGACATCACCTGAGACGAGCAGCGCCGGACCCCGGGTCCGGCGCTGCTCGGTCCGACGTCGCCCGCTCCGGCGCCGCCGCGCGTACGGGACGCCGGTCCTGCGCCCGCCTCCCGCGGGGAGCGCCGCTGCGGGCATCGTCGATCAGTACCTGAGCGTCGTCCACCCATATCCTGGCAGCGCTCATGTACTGATCGACGGGTGGTGCGGCGGTGCCGAGGCGGTGGCCGGCAGCCCGGCCCACCTCGCACGGGTTCGCTCCACCTCGCAGCCTCTGCACGGTCTGCGACGTCGCCGGAACCCGTGCGAGGTGGGCGGTGCGGGGGCGGCCGCCGTCGACGGCGGGTGCCCGCCGGCTCCGTGCCGGGCGGCGTCGCCGGGCCGGTTGTCGGGGGGCGGGCATAGCCTGGCGACGTGCCCTCTCCCCACCCCTCCGCACGCCCCGGCTGGATCCGCAGACTGGCCACGGCCTGCATGCGGCACCGCCGCGTCACCGTCGGTGCGCTCGTCGCGTCGATGCTCGGCGTCGGGCTGGAGGCGATCGGTCCGCTGCTGATCCGCGAGGGCGTGAACGGCGCGATCGGCGGGGACACCGGCGTGCTCGCGCCGGTCGTCGGCGGGCTCCTGGTGCTGGGCGTGCTGAAGTTCGTCGGTGCGTTCGTGCGCCGCTACCTCGGCGGCAAGATGGCGCTGAACGTGCAGCACGACCTGCGGCGCGCGGTGTTCGGCGCGGTACAGCGTATGGACGGCGTCCGCCAGGACCGGCTGCGCACCGGCCAGGTCGCCTCGCGGGCCATCTCCGACCTGCAGCTGGTGCAGGGCTTCCTGTCGATGGTGCCGCTGTCGGCGGGCACCGTCGTGCTGGTGGTCGTCGCGATCATCGCGATGCTGTACCTGTCGCCGCTGCTCACCGTGGTCGCGCTGGTCATGCTGCCGCTGGCGTTCCTGGCCACCAACAGCATCCGGCGCAGGCTGTTCCCGGCCACCTGGTCCGCGCAGCAACGGGCCGCCGAGATCGCGCAGCAGGTCGAGGAGACCGTCACCGGCGTGCGCGTGGTGAAGGGATTCGGGCAGGAGGCCCGCGAGACCGCCACGCTGGAAGGACGGGCCCGCCGGCTCTACGGCGAGCGGCTGCGGGCCGCCGGGCTGACCGCGCGGCTCAACCCGATGCTGCTCGCGCTGCCCGGCCTGGGACAGGTCGCGGTGATCGGCGTCGGTGGCTGGATGGCCGCCCGCGGCACGATCGACCTCGGCACGTTCCTGGCGTTCACCACCTACGTCGGGATGCTCGTCGGGCCCGCCCGGCTGATCGGCGCGCTCGTGGTCACCGCGCAGCTGACCCGGGCCGGGGCGGAGCGTGTCTTCGAGATCGTCGACGCCGCACCGGGGATCGTCGACCCGGAGCGTCCGGCCGCGCTGCCCGAGGGCCCGCTGACCGTCGAGCTGGACGACGTCCGGTTCGGCTACGAGCCCGCGGGCTCCGGTCCGGACGGCGACGCCGCCCCCGACCCGGTCCTGGACGGGCTCTCCCTGCGCGTCGAACCCGGCGAGACCCTCGCCCTGGTCGGCCCACCCGGCTCGGGCAAGTCGACGGTGGCGCTGCTGCTGCCCCGCTTCTACGACCCGCAGGCCGGGCGTCTCGCGATCGGCGGGGTGGACCTGCGCGACCTGCGGCTGCACGACCTGCGCGCCGAGCTGGGGGTGGTGTTCGAGGAGGCGTTCCTGTTCTCCGACAGCATCCGCAACAACATCGCCTACGGCCGGCCCGACGCCGGCGAGGACGAGATCCGCGCCGCCGCCGAGGCCGCACAGGTGGCGTCGTTCGTCGAGGACCTGCCGGACGGCTACGACACCGAGGTCGGCGAGCGCGGCCTGACCCTGTCCGGCGGTCAGCGGCAGCGGATCGCGCTGGCCCGGGCGATGCTGACCCGGCCGCGGGTGCTCGTGCTCGACGACGCGACCTCCGCGGTCGACACCGCGACCGAGGCCGCGATCCACGAGACCCTGCACGAGCTGACCGCCGAGCGGACCACGCTGCTGGTCGCGCACCGCCGGTCCACCCTGGCGCTGGCCGACCGGATCGCGGTGCTGGACAAGGGCCGGGTCGTCGACACCGGTACCGAGGACGAGCTGCGCGGCCGGTGCGCGCTGTTCCGGGAGCTGCTCGCCACCGGCCCCACCGACGAGCTCGGCGGCGGTACCCGGGAGCCCACCGCCCACGAGGCGGCAGCCGGCAACGGCACCGGCAACGGCACCGGCAACGGCACCGGCAACGGCACCGGCACCGGCAACAGCACCCGCGTCCTCGACGATGTACCGGCGGGCCCGGCCGTCACCCCGGAGCTGTGGCCGCGGGTCAGCATCGAGGAGGACCCGGACCGGGCCCTGACCCGCGACGGCGGCGGCGGCGCGGCCGGCTGGGCCGGGGGGATCAGTGCGACCCCCGAGCTGCTCGAGTCCGTCGCGAAGCTGCCCCCGGCGAACGAGTCCCCCCGGCTGCGCGGCGACGACGACCCGACCGCTCCCGATCCCGCGTTCCGGCTGTCCTCGCTGCTGCGCCCCGTGCGCTGGCTGCTGGTGCTCGGCGTCGCGCTGATGACCGCGGACGCGCTGGCGACCCTGGCCCTGCCCAGCATCGCCCGGATCGCCGTCGACGACGGCATCGCCGACGGCGCCACCCGGGTCCTGCTGCTGGCGGCGCTGGCCGGGCTGCTGATCGTCGTGCTGGACGCGGTGGTCGTCGGGTTCCAGACGCTGGTCACCGCCCGGGCCGGGGAGAGCCTGCTCTACCTGCTGCGGCTGCGCAGCTACGCGCACCTGCAGCGGCTCGGCCTCGACTTCTACGAGCGCGAGCTGTCCGGCCGGATCATGACCCGGATGACCACCGACGTGGACGCACTGTCCACGTTCCTGCAGACCGGGCTGGCGCAGGCCGTCGTCAGCCTCCTGACGATCGGCGGGGTCGCGACCGCGCTGGTGCTCACCGACCCGCAGCTCGCGCTGTACGCGCTGGGCTGGTTGCTGCCGCTGCTCGCGGTCGGCACCGTGGTGTTCCGCCGGTTCTCCTCCCGCGCCTACGCCGAGGCCCGCGAGCGGGTCAGCGTGGTCAATGCCGACCTGCAGGAGAACGTGTCCGGGGTGCGCATCGCGCAGGCCTACGTCCGCGAGGAGCTGAGCTACGACCGCTTCGGCGAGCGCTCCGACGCCTACCGCCGGTCGCGGCTGCGCGCGCAGCGCTACATCGCCACCTACTTCCCGTTCGTGGCGTTCCTGTCCGACATCGCCACGGCGGTCGTGCTGTTCGTCGGCGGGACCCGCATCGTCGGCGGGGACATCACCCCGGGGGTGCTCACCGCGTTCCTGCTGTACCTGACCCTGTTCTTCGGCCCGGTGCAGCAGCTGTCGCAGGTGTTCGACGGCTACCAGCAGGCCCGGGTCGGCCTGAACCGGATCTCGGAGCTGCTGCGCACGCCCACCTCCGTCCCGGACGAGCCCGAGCGGCCGGCGCCCGTGCCGTCGCGGCTGCGCGGCGAGGTCGAGCTGGACCACGTGACGTTCCGCTACCCGGGGGTGGACGCCCCCGCCCTCGACGACGTGTCGCTGCGCGTCGGGGCGGGCGAGACCGTCGCGCTGGTGGGCGCCACCGGTGCCGGCAAGTCGACGCTGATCAAGCTGATCGCCCGGTTCTACGACACCGGCGACGGCCAGGTCCGCGTCGACGGCGTCGACGTGCGCCGCTTCCCGCTGGCCGGGTACCGCGCGCGGCTCGGGGTGGTCCCGCAGGAGGCGCACCTGTTCACCGGTGACGTCGCCTCGAACATCGCCTACGGCCGCCCGGACGCCCCGCCGGAGCGGATCGAGGCCGCTGCCCGCGCGGTCGGGGCGCTGGGCCTGGTGCGGTCGCTGCCACAGGGGTTCCGCACCCCGGTGGGTGAGCGGGGACAGGGCCTGTCGGCGGGGCAGCGGCAGCTCGTCGCGCTGGCGCGGGCCGAGCTGGTTGACCCGGACGTGCTGATCTTCGACGAGGCGACCGCGGCACTGGACCCGGCCACCGAGGCCACCGTGCTGGCGGCGGGGGAACGGGTGGCGTCGCGGCGGACCGCGTTCGTCGTCGCCCACCGGCTGCAGACCGCGCGGCGGGCGGACCGGATCGTGGTGCTGTCCGGCGGTCGGATCGCCGAGGAGGGCACGCACGACGAGCTGGTCCGCGCGGGCGGTCGCTACGCGGCACTCTGGCGCGCGGGAGAGCTGGAGCCCGAGCCGGACAGCCCGCTGGCCGCACAGACCTGAGCCCCGCCCGGCGGGGCGGGTCAGTCCCGCAGGTGCTCGGCCCGTGCGGCGACGGCGGCGCGGCGCGGGTCGTCCCGGTCCAGCAGGTCCAGCAGCAGCTCGTGCGCCTCCAGGTCGTCGGTCCCCAGCGGGTGCACGACGAAGCGGTGCAGGAGCGCGACGTCGTCCGAGGCGAGCACGGCGTGCCGCAGCCCGACCACGAGCTCGTCGCGCAGCTCGCGCACGGCGGGCGCGTCGGAGCGGGGCAGCAGCTCGCCGTGGCAGGAGTCGAGCGCGTCGGACACCCGGCCGTCGCGCAGCGCCGCGCGGACCCGCAGGAAGTCGGCCTGGGGCCCGGCCGCCAGCCGGTAGGGGCGGGTGAGCAGCAGCTCCGCGCCCAGCGACGACCGCAGCCGGTGGATCTCGCCGCGGACGGTGGTCGGGTTGCCGTCCTCGCCGTAGAGCATCAGGGTCAGCTGCTCGCCGGAGAGCCCGTCGGGGTGCAGCGCCAGCGCGGTGAGGATCTCCGCCGGGCGCAGGGTGGCGGCGAACTCCTCGCCGTCGAGGGTGACGCGCGGACCGCCCCCGCCGGTGAAGCGCAGCTCCAGCGGGCGGGGCGCACCGGTCGGCGCCGCCGGGACGACGCGCCCGCGCCGCCGCGACGGCGGCACCAGCAGGTAGCCCTCGGCCAGCCTCTCGACGGCCATCTCCCGGCCGTCGCCGAGCTGCACCCGGTCGACGCCGTCGTCGAGCCGGATCCGCTCGGGGAACAGACCGTAGGGCTCGCTGGCGATGACCCGGCCGCTCGCGGACAGCAGGGCGCCCTCGGAGCCGCGCAACGCCGCGAGGTGCGGCATGTTCTTGACCCGCAGCCGCTCGTCGGCGATCGCCAGCCGCACCCGCAGCTGGTTCTCCGCGAGGTGCGCGGTCGCCGTCACCAGCTGCACCAGCGCGGGGTGCACGGTGTGCAGCGGCCCGGAGATGTCGATCGCGCCGATGGTGTCGCCGGTGTCGGGGTCGTGCACGGGGGCCGCGACGCAGGTCCAGTCGTGGTAGGTGCGGACGAGATGCTCGGCGGAGTGGATCCGGACCGGCTCGTCGACGGCCAGCGCCGTCCCCATCGCGTTGGTGCCGATCGTCTCCTCGGCCCAGCGGGTGCCCTCGACGAGCCCGACGTCGTCGGCGGAGTGCAGCAGGCCGTGTGCGCCGTCGCGCCACAGGACGGTGCCGTCGGCGTCGGTCACGAGCATCACGTGCATCGCCTCGTCGGCGATGCTCACGAGGGTGGAACGGAGCAGCGGCATCACCGCGTGCAGCGGGTGGCCGGTCCGGACCTCCTTCAGCTCGTCGGCGAGATAGATGAGCGGGGGGAGTCGGCCCTCCGGGTCGACGTGCGCGGCCAGGCTGCGCTGCCACGAGTCCGAGACGACCGGGCGGGGGATGCCCGCCGAACCGCCGGCGCCGAGCCCGTCGTCGTAGATGCGCCGCAGGCGATGTGCGTCGGCGACCATCTCCTCGGCGGACGTCCCGCCCTCGGCTCCGCTCACGTCGCCTCCCGTCACGGCTGGGGGCACGTCGTGCCCTGCTCCCACGTGATGTCCCGCGCCGGCGCGGGTCCGTCCCGGAATCGGTGGTCGGTCCGGGGTCGTGAGCATACCCGCTGCTCGGGGGGCTCGACCCCTCGTGACCGGGCCGGGATGCGACGTCGCTCGATCGCGCGCAACGTGGGGGCAACGTGGCGCTCCTTACGGTTTGCCGCATCGGGACGCCGGGTGGCGTTCCTGCGATGACGCAACAGATCCACCGGAGGACAGCGATGACGCTCGAAGCCGTTCGTGAGGCCACCGATCTGCGTGCCGGCCGCGGGGCCGACGGCGCGGATGTGATCCGCCGCGCGGCCCGGGTACTCGTCGTCGACTCCGAGCCGGTCGTCCGGCACGGGCTGCGCGCCCTGCTGACCGCCGAGCCCGACCTGGCCCCGGCCGGTGAGGCCGCCTCCCCCCGCGACGCCCTGATGGCCGCCGAGCGCGCCCGCCCCGACGCGATCGTCGTCGACATCGAGTTCGCCCGTGACGAGCGGCCCGGCCTCGACCTGGTGCGCGCGCTGCTGGAGCGCTGCCGCGGGGTGAAGATCCTCGTGCTGACCGGCTGCCGTGACCGCGACTCGATGATGCGCACCGTCCGCCTGGGTGTCCACGGCTACCTGCGCAAGGGTGCCGACACCGCCGAGATCGTGCGGGCGCTGCGCACGGTCCTGCGCGGCGAGGGCGTCTTCGACCCGGGCACCGCGAGCGCCGGCCCGCTGCAGGTGCTGCGCGACACCGACCCGGCGCCGTCGCCCACGCCGGACCTCTGCAAGACCTCGCTGCTGACCGACCGCGAGAACCAGGTCCTGCGGCTGCTCGCCGTCGGCCTGTCCAACCGCGAGATCGGGACCCGGCTGCGGATCTCCGAGGCCACCGTGAAGTTCCACGTGCGGAACCTGCGCGACAAGCTCGAGGTCCGTCGTCGCACCGAGATCGTCTACACCGCCGCCCGCCAGGGCATCGTCTGATCCCGCCGGGCCGGGGCGAGGCAACCGCCCGCCCCGGTCCGTGCCCTCGTCCAGCACACGCGCGACCGGCGCGGTCACCCGTGGGGTGGCCGCGCCGGTCGCGTTGCGTGGTCGACACCACCCCTTCCGGGGACGCGTTCACCCGGCGGCCATTTTCTCCTCACCCCACGGGAGAACGGGGGTGTTGGGATGCGGAGGAAACGGACGGTTCCGAACGGACCGGACCGGACCGCGTCATCCCACCACGACCCCAGGAGGACGACCGTGGCCCACAGCTGCCCCGGCGACGCCCCCCAGGCCGGCCCCCGCCGTGCCCTCCCGCTCCTCGACCGCGTTCGGCACGGACGTCAGGGCCTCACCTGCCGCTACCGGTGCGGCGACGCCTGCTCCCGGCCCGAGCCCAACCCGTCGTCGAACGCCTACTTCGGTGACGTCATGCAGGCCGTGCTCGACCGGCGCGGGATGCTCCGCGCCGGTGCGGTGATCGGCCTGGGCGCCGGGGCCGGTGTGGCCCTGGCCGGCACCGCCTCGGCGGCCGAACCCACCCCGGCCGCGCCGGCCCACCCACTCGGTGCCGACGTGGCCGCGCCGGCGCAGGCCGGGCCCCCGCGCGGGCTGCAGTACGAGACGGTCGCACCGAACCTCGACGACGCGATCCGCGTGCCGGTCGACTACGCGAGCAACGTCGTGATCCGTTGGGGCGACCCGATGTTCCCGGACGCGCCGGAGTTCGACTTCGAGAACCAGACCGCCGCCGCGCAGGCCCGCCAGTTCGGCTACAACAACGACTTCTGCGGGATCCTGCCGATCGACGGCCCCGGCCGCCGCTACGTCATGTTCTCCAATCACGAGTACACGCTCGAGCCGCTGATGTTCCGCGGGTACGACGAGGACGCCCCCACCCCCGAGCAGATCCGGATCGGCATGGCGGCGCACGGCGGCGGCGTCGTCGAGGTGACCCGCGACCTGCGCTCCGGCGAGCTGCGCTACGACCGCGACGGGAAGCTCAACCGGCGCATCACCGCCGACACCGAGATGGTGCTCGACGGCCCGGCCGCCGGAGCCGAGGTGCTGCGCACGAAGGCCGACCCGACCGGGCGCAGCGTGAAGGGCATGATCGGCAACTGCGCCGGTGGCACCACCCCGTGGGGCACCTTCCTGTCCGGCGAGGAGAACTTCGACGGCTACTTCGCCTCCGGTCCGGTCACCGACGAGCGCGCGAAGCGCTACGGCTTCTCCGAGGGCGCCTCGGAGCGCCGGTGGGAGCGCGTCGACCCGCGCTGGGACCTCGCGCAGGAGCCGAACGAGGCCAACCGGTTCGGCTACATCGTCGAGATCGACCCGCACGACCCGCGCTCGAAGCCGGTCAAGCACACCGCGCTCGGCCGCTTCAAGCACGAGGGCGCCACCGTCGCGCTCACCCGTGACGGGCGCCCCGTCGTCTACATGGGCGACGACGAGCGCTTCGACTACGTCTACAAGTTCGTGTCGGACAAGCGGATGCGCCGTGGTCACAGCCGGGCCGCCCGCGAGCACAACGCCACCCTGCTGTCGTCGGGCACGCTCTACGTCGCGACGTTCACCGGGGACAGCCCGGCCGCGGAGATCACCGGCACCGGGGCGCTGCCGCGCGACGGCCGCTTCGACGGCTCCGGGCAGTGGAAGCCGCTGGCGTCGACCACGAAGTCCTACGTGGACGGCATGAGCGTCGCCGACGTCTTCGTGTTCACCCGGCTCGCCGCGGACAAGGTCGGCGCGACGAAGATGGACCGCCCGGAGGACGTGGAGCCCAACCCGCGCACCGGGAAGGTCTACATCGCCTGCACCAACAACTCCGACCGCGGCAAGGCGGGCGCCAAGGCCGGTCCGGACGAGGCGAACCCGCGCAACGCCAACCAGCACGGCCACGTCATCGAGCTCACCGAGACGCGCGACGACCCGGCGGCGACGACGTTCGCCTGGAACATCCTGCTGGTCTGCGGGAACCCCGACGACCCGTCGACCTACTTCGGCGGGTTCGACAAGTCCCAGGTCAGCCCGATCACCTCGCCGGACAACGTGGCGTTCGACCCCTACGGCAACCTGTGGGTCTCGACCGACTCCAGCCAGGCGCTGGAGATCAACGA
Organism: Pseudonocardia sp. UM4_GMWB1; assembly: GCF_017312155.1. Classification (NCBI taxonomy): domain Bacteria; kingdom Bacillati; phylum Actinomycetota; class Actinomycetes; order Pseudonocardiales; family Pseudonocardiaceae; genus Pseudonocardia; species Pseudonocardia sp. UM4_GMWB1. The sequence goes on from NZ_QJPN01000001.1 coordinate 1,585,679, forward strand.
CGGCCTCTACGGCGTCGTGCTGGAGGGGCCGCAGCGCGGCTCGACCCGGCTGTTCGCCAGCGTCCCGGTCGGCTCGGAGTGCTGCGGGCCGGTCGTCACCGAGAACTTCGTGCTGGTCTCGGTGCAGCACCCGGGCGACGTCGACGACGCGTCACCGGAGCAGCCCGCGTCGCACTGGCCCGACGGCGGCGCCGCGCAGCCGCGTCCGGCCGTCGCCGCGATCCGGCACCTGAAGGACGGACGCCCGGCGAAGATCGGCGTCTGAGGCCACCGCCGCCCGGTCCGTGCTCCGCCGCGGACCGGGCGGCGGGTCAGGCGCAGCGGCCGAGGTCCGGCTCGCCGGACCCGGCGCGCTTGTCGAACGAGATGTGCACGTGGTCGTAGTGGTTCGCGGTGTCGCCGCCGCGGTCCTCCATCGTCGACCACCCGGAGCCGTCGTTCATCCGCTGCTCCCAGATCACGTACTTCACGCCCAGCTCGTCGGCGTTGGCCAGGGCGCAGTCGGCGATCCGGTCGCCCTTCTGCCCGCGCACCATGATGTCCAGTGCGTGCCCGGTGGGGTGGTCGGAGGCGTTCTCGCGCTGCGCGACGCCGATCAGGTCGGTCTCGCCGTAGGCGCAGCCGAGGAACTCCGCGGCGTCGGACACCCAGGTCTTGACCCGGCCCAGGTCGTCGAGGTCGAGCCCGCACGACGGATCGCCCAGCCCGCGGGCGGCGAGCTCGGCGGCGGCCCTGGCCTGCTCGGCGGCCTCCTGCGCCAGGTCCTGGGCCTTGCGGGCCGCGGCGAGGCTCGCGTCCGCGGCCGGGTCGAGCAGGCCCGCGTCGCGGACGATCTCGGCGCCGAGGACGGGTGTGTCCCGCAGTCCCTCGGCGGCGGCCGCGGCCTCGGCGAACGGCGCGCCGGGGGTGTCACCGTCCCGGCCGTCGGACACGTCCTGTGCGGCCAGGCGCAGGTCGGCCTCGGCCGGTCCGACGCCGAGCCCGGTCACGGGCGTGACGACGGCGAGCGTGCCGCTCGCGACGGCGGCCGCGGTGGCGACGTGACGCAGCCCGGGCCGCAGCCCGGCCTGCGCCCGATGTCGGTGTCGGGGCACGACGGTCTCTCCTCCGGCACGCGGACCGGCCGGGCTGCGGGGGAGCGTCGGGATCGGGGGATCCCGGCCCGTCGGGGGGTACCGGACCGCGTGTTCAGTGATCGGACGGTAGCGAATGTCCCGTGATGTCCGATCTTCGCGGGCCGTTCGTGGCGGCGACCGCACCCGGCCGTGCGACGAGTGGCACGGATCGGGCACCCCGCACGTCTTTACCCGACCGGACGTTCGGTGCAAAAGTGGCGCGGTCCGGGACACCGCCGCCCCGGGTCAGGGGAGGACGCATGACCGAGCAGCAGGCCGGGCCCGGCGCGGGCCCGACGAGCGCCGCCGACACGACCGGCTCCGCGCCCGCGCAGGTGCGCCGGGTCGCCGCGACGAGCGCGATCGGCACGACGATCGAGTGGTACGACTTCTTCATCTACGCCACGGCCGCGGCCCTGGTGTTCAATAGCCAGTTCTTCACCACGATGTCCGCGGCCTCGGGCACCCTGGCCGCGTTCGCGACCCTCGGGGTCGGGCTGGTGGCGCGTCCGCTCGGCGGCATTGTGTGGGGGCACTTCGGCGACCGCCTCGGCCGCAAGAAGATGCTGGTCCTCTCGCTGCTGCTGATGGGCGTGGCCACCGTCGGCGTCGGCCTGCTGCCCACCTACGGCCAGATCGGCGTCGCGGCCCCGGTGCTGCTCGTCGTGCTGCGCCTGCTGCAGGGTCTCTCGGCCGGCGGTGAGTGGGGCGGCGCAGCGCTGATGGCGGTCGAGCACGCCCCGCCCGGCAGGCGCGGACGCTACGGCTCGTTCCCGCAGATCGGGGTGCCCGCCGGGCTGATCCTGGCCCAGCTGGTGTTCCTCGTCGTGTCCAACCTGACCACCCCCGAGCAGTTCGCCGCGTGGGGCTGGCGGATCCCGTTCCTGCTGTCGATCCTGCTCGTCGTCGTCGGGCTCGTGATCCGGCTGCGGGTCGAGGAGAGCCCGGTGTTCGCGATGCTGCGGCAGAACCGCGGCCGCAGCCGCGCCCCGATCCTGGAGGTGTTCCGGCACCGTCCGCGCGAGCTGGTGCTGGCCTCGGTCAGCTTCGTCGCGAACAACGCGATCGGCTACATCTTCCTGGCCTACCTGCTCTCCTACGGCACCCAGGTGCTCGAGGTCCCGCGGAACACCATGATCGTCGTCGTGATCATCGGCTCGCTGAGCTGGCTGGTCAGCATCGTCGGCGGCGCGGTCTGGTCCGACCGGGTGGGCCGCAAGCGCGCCTATCTGGTGGGCTCGGTACTGCTCGTGGTGTGGCCGGTGCCGTTCTTCCTGCTGCTCGACACCACCGGGTTCGCCGCGATGGTCGTCGCGGTCGTCGTGCTCACGGTGGGGCTGGGCCTGTCCTACGGCCCGCAGTCCGCGTTGTTCGCGGAGATGTTCGAGGCCCGCTTCCGCTACAGCGGCGCCTCGTTCTCCTACGCCGTCGGCGCCGTGCTGGGCGGTGGGTTCGCACCGCTGATCGCTGCCGCCCTGCAGCAGGGCTACGGCACGTCGATGGCGGTCGCGGCCTACATGGTCGTCGTCGCCGTGATCTCGCTGGTCGCGGTGCTGCTCATCCGGGAGACGCACCGCCCGGCCGCGCCCGCCCGGCTCTCCTGACGACGGCGGTGCCCCGGACGTGGTGTCCGGGGCACCGGAGCGGCCTAGATCGAGCGGTGCCGGCCGTTGCCGAGCGGGGCCGAGAGGTCCCGGGCCCGGCGACGCCCGGCCACGGCGCCCTCGGCGGGCCGCTCGTCGACGGTGCCGGGGCCGTCGGAGGACATCGAGCGGGCCTGCTCGGCCAGCTCGCGGGTCACGCAGGGCCAGGTGGCGCTGACTCCCGTCGCGTCCCGGCACTCACGGCAGAAGCCCTGCGCGTCGGGGGTGTGTTCCGCCAGGGTCCGCTCCAGCAGATCCGGCATCTCGGACAGGATGTTCGCGAGCGCCACGACTCACCTCCAGGTCGAATGCAGGCGACAGTAGTGGTCGGGTTCACCCGCCCCCGGCGGGGCGGGGGGCCCGTCGGCCGGTGTCCGCCGGTCCACTCAGGACCCGGCGTTCCCGCTGCTGGCGAGGGGTGTGCGGGATCGAGCCGAGGAACTCCGGCGGTCCAGTCGCCCGGTGTGACGCCGCCCCGTCGGCACAGGGCTGCCCCGTCCGCTCGGTGAACCGTGTCACCGATCGGCGACCGGTTCCGGCGACACGACGACACGCACCACCGCTGCGCCGGACGTGCGATCGGGTCACTCCTCGGCACCGCCGGAGGGCTCAGTGGGTCACCCCCGTCCGGACCCGAGGCGCTGCGGCGTCCGCGTCGCGCCCCGCGGCCGGCCCGCCCTCAGCCTGCCGGGACCTCCCGTTCGATCTCGTCGAGCCAGATCGTCGCCGACAGGTCCGAGGGGGCCCGCCAGTCCCCGCGGGGTGACAGCGCGCCGCCCGCGGACACCTTCGGGCCGTTCGGCAGCGCGGAGCGCTTGAACTGCGCGAACTGGAAGAACCGCCGCGCGAAGACCTGCAGCCAGTGCCGGATCTCGGCGGGGGAGTAGGCGGGCCGCTCGTCGTCGGGGAACCCGGGCGGCCACTGGCCCGCGGCGGCGTCGGACCAGGCGTGCCCGGCCAGGAACGCGATCTTCGACGGCCGGAAGCCGTGCCGCAGCGTGTACCAGAGCGTGAAGTCCTGCAGCGCGTACGGACCGACGGTGGCCTGGCTGGACTGCACCTCGGTCGTCCCGTCCGAGGGCACCAGCTCCGGGGTGATCTCGGTGTCGAGCACCGAGCGCAGCACCGCCGACACCCCGGGCGGGAACTGCTCGGAGGAGACCACCCAGCGGATGAGGTGCTGCATCAGCGTCTTCGGGACGCCGCCGTTGACGTTGTAGTGCGACATCTGGTCGCCGACGCCGTAGGTGGACCAGCCGAGCGCGATCTCCGACAGGTCCCCGGTGCCGAGCACGATCCCGCCGCGCTGGTTCGCCAGCCGGAACAGGTAGTCGGTGCGCAGCCCGGCCTGGACGTTCTCGAAGGTGACGTCGTAGACGGGCTCGCCCCGGCCGAAGGGGTGGTCGATCTCCGACAGCATCGTCCGCGCGGTGCCGGTGATGTCGATCGTGGCGAAGGTGACGCCGAGGGCCTCGGACAGCGCGACGGCGTTGTTGCGGGTGTGGTCGGAGGTGGCGAAGCCGGGCATGGTGAAGGCGAGGATGTCGGTACGCGGGCGGCCGAGACGGTCCATCGCCCGCGCCGCGACGATCAGGGCGTGGGTGGAGTCGAGCCCGCCGGACACGCCGATCACGACCTTCGGCTGGCCGATCGCCCGCAGCCGCTGCTCCAGCCCGGCGACCTGGATCGAGTAGGCCTCGAAGCAGTCCTGCTCCAGGCGCGCCGGGTCGGCGGGCACGAACGGGAAACGCTCCACGGTGCGGCGCAGGCCGATGTCGTGGCCGGGCGGGTCGAGCCGGAACGCCACCGTGCGGAAGGCGTCGGTGCGGGCGGCGTGGGTGCGACGGTTGTCGTCGAAGGTGCCCTGGCGGCGGCGCTCGCCGGCGATCAGGTCCAGGTCGACGTCGGCGACCGCGTGCCGCGCGCCCTGCGGGAAGCGCCCGGACTCCGCGAGCAGCACACCGTTCTCGTAGATCATGGTCTGGCCGTCCCACGAGACGTCCGTGGTCGACTCGCCCTCACCCGCGGCGGCGTAGACGTAGGCGGCCAGGCAGCGCGCCGACGCCGAGCGCGACAGCAGGTGCCGGGTGTCGGCCCGGCCGACCGTGATCGGTGAGCCGGACAGGTTCGCCAGCACCGTCGCCCCGGCCAGCGCCGCCTCCGCCGACGGCGGGATCGGCACCCAGTAGTCCTCGCAGACCTCGGCGTGGAGCACGAAGCCGGGCAGGTCCTCGGCGGCGAAGAGCAGGTCCGTACCGAAGGGGACGTCGGTGGCGCCGAGCCGGATCGAGGCGCCGCGGACGTCGTCCCCGGGGGCGGTCTGGCGACGCTCGTAGAACTCGCGGTAGGTCGGCAGGTAGGACTTCGGGGCGACGCCCAGGATCCGGCCCCGGTGGATCACGATCGCGCAGTTGTAGAGGCGGTGGCGGTACCGCAGCGGTGCCCCGACCACGAGGACCGGCAGCAGGTCCGCGGTCGCCTCGACGAGGGAGAGCAGTCCGGTCTCGACGGTCTCCAGCAGCGTGTCCTGCATCAGGACGTCCTCGATGGAGTAGCCCGAGAGCGTCAGCTCGGGGAACACCACCAGCCCGACGCCGTCGTCGGCGCAGGTCCGGGCGGTCTCCAGCACGGCGGCGACGTTCGCGGCCGGGTCGGCCATCGTGGTGTGCAGGGTCGCCGCGGCGGTGCGCAGGAAGTGGTGGCGGTAGACGGAGCGGAAGTCCACGCCGTCATTCTGACCGGTGGGTGCTCAGCTCCGCCGACCCGCCAGCATCCGCGCCGCCGCGCAGGCGACCCCGGTGGCGACGAGCAGCCCGAGCAGCACCGCCCAGCCCGCCCCGACCGACCCGCCGGCCAGCACTACCCCGAGCGAGCCCAGCCACGCCAGCGGCACCAGCAGCCACAGCGCCAGGCCGTGCAGCACCTTCGGGATCTCCCCGACGCCGGCCGCGATCACGATCCACACCACCCCGGCGAGCAGCCCGCCGACGAGCAGCAGGGTGCCGACTCCCTCCCAGACCACGTGTGTCTCCTTCCTAGGGGTCGGGCACCGGCAGCACACGCTGCGGCACACCGGGCCCGTCGTCGATCGTGACACCCGCCGGCGTCGCGGGCGGGACCAGCGGCCCCAGCAGGTGCGCACCCAGCCAGTCCACCAGGTCCGGCAGCTGCGCGCGGACGGCGTTCTGGTTGTGTCCGCCACCCGGGTAGAGCCGGGTGTCGACGGTCACCGGTGGCGCGGCGGCCGCGCGGATCCGGTCCGCGGCGGCCCGCTCCTCGGGCTCGTCGGTGCCCGCGGTGACCAGCATCGCCAGGGGCGCGGGCCGCTCGCCCAGCAGCGCGACGACGTCGTTGGCCGCGGCCAGGTCGGGCCGCCCGGCGAACAGATCCCCGGTGACGACGTCGTCGGGGGTGCGGTCGTAGCCGCTCTGGCTGACCGCGAGCGCGTAGGTGCGCGGGTGGCGCAGCGCCAGGTTCATCGCGCAGTAGCCGCCCGAGGACCAGCCGGCCAGCGCCCAGGCGCCGCGGTCGGGCCGCACCCGCAGGTGCCGGGTCGTCCAGTCGACGAGGTCGGTGGTCAGGTAGGTGTCGTCGGCCGCGCCGTGCTGGGCGTCGACGCACTCCTGGTCGTGGCCGAACCGGGGTTCGCCGTTGATGTCGGGGACCACCAGCACGACCGGCGGGATGCGGTGCGCGGCGATCGCGGCGTCGAGCACGTCGGGCACCGTGAACAGCGCGGCCACCTCGCGGGGCTCACCGGGGAACCCGGGCAGCCACTCGACGACCGGGAAGCGGGCCCGCGGGTGCTCGGTGTAGCCGGGCGGGAGGTAGACGTCGGCGTCGCGGTCGATGCCGGACACGGCCCCGTGCAGGGTCATGTGCAGCGTGGAGCCCAGCCCCTGCGCCGAGCGGGCGGCGACCAGCGGCATCGCCGCGTCGAGGCCCGCACCGTCCGGGCCGATGTCGGCGACCGAGCCCTCGCCGGGGTCGGGGGAGGACCCGATCAGCGAGCCGACGGTGGGGAAGAAGCCGCCGAGCAGGTTCGCCCCGGCCGCGGCGGCCGCGAGCACGGCCACGGCCGAGACGACCACGAGCAGCGTCCGGGCCACCCGGCGCAGCCGGTGCCACACCCCACCGGTGAGGGCGAGCAGCAGCACCGCCGCCACCGTCGGCACGACCACCGCGGCGACGACGTCGAGGCGCAGCTCGGAGGCGTGGATCACGGCGCCGCCCCCGCGCGGACCCGGCTCACCGGCGCAGCAGCCGCAGCAGCGCCGGCGGGCGGCCGCCGAAGCCCTCGGCCTCGAGTACGACGAACAGCACCCGCGGCAGGTCGCGGACGGCGGGGAACAGCACGTAGCGCGGGTACCAGCTCGGGCGGAACTTCGCGTTGAACCGGTAGAGCGAGTCGATCTGCCACCAACGCGACGCGATCCGCAGTACCCGGGCCCAGCCGCGGGCGACCGGTCCGGCGCCGATCCGCTCGCCGCGCTCCAGGGCGGAGCGGAACATCGCGAAGTTCAGCGACACCCGCTTCACACCATGGTCCTTCGCGGCCGCCATCAGCTCGGCGATCATCAGCTCGTTGACGCCGTTGTCGGCGTCGGCGTCGCGGACCATGAGGTCCAGCGAGAGCCCGTCGCGGCCCCAGGGGACCAGCTGCAGCATCCCGGACGGCTCGCCGTCCCGGAGCGCGGTGACGATCACCGCGTCCGGGTCGGAGGGGTCCGCGACCCGCGAGGACGCCATCGAGAATCCGCGCTCGTCCTCGGCGCCGCGCCAGCGGTGCGCGCGCTCGGCGACCCGCATCCGTGCGGTCTCGTCGAGGTCCCGCAGCCGCGTCACCTCGACGGTGTGCCCGCTGCGCTGCATCCGGTTGACGGTCTGGCGGACCCCGCGCATGGGGCGTCCGTCCAGGCTGAACGACGCCGTCTCCAGTACCGCCTCGTCGCCGAGCTCGAGGGCGTCGAGACCGGCCTTGGACCAGGCGGTCGCGCCGCGCTCGGAACAGCCCAGCACCGCGGGCGACCAGCCGTAGCGGGTGCAGATGCCGAGGAAGGCCTCGATCGCGCCGGGCCAGGCGCCGACGTCGCCGACGGGGTCGCCCGAGGCCAGCGCGACCCCGGCGAGGACCCGGTAGGACACCGCGGACTTGCCGCCGTGGGCGAACACCGCGGCCTTGTCACGGCGCAGGGCGAAGTACCCCAGCGAGTCGCCGTCGCGCTGGTCGAGCAGGGCGCGCAGGCGCTGCTCGTCGTCGGGGTCGAGCGACGGGCGCGGCTCCGGCGAGCGCAGCAGGTGGTACCCGGCGACGACGAGCGCGACCACCCCGAAGGTCAGCCCGATCGCCGAGGTCAGGTCGTCGAGCCACACGGCGCGCTGCTCGAACTCGACCGGTCCGGTCACCCCGATCAGCGACAGCGCCGCGTGCGCGGCCTGCGCGGCGATCGACGGGTCGCCGACGAGCCGGCGCGGGTTGAGCGCGAGCAGCACCCAGACGATGAGGAAGCCGGACAGCCCGAACTGCAGCAGCGACCGGACCGACCGGCCGAGCCCTCCCGGGTCCTGCCGGGCGACGAAGTAGCGGCGCGTCGCGATCAGCGCCGCCAGCAGCGCGACGACCAGCACCGCGGGCCCGATGCCGCGCCGCTGGTCCAGCACGTGCAGCAGGTTGACCACGACGAGGAACGTCGTCGTCGCGGTCGCCACCCACCAGGCGCGCTTCTTGCGCCGGCGCAGCCCGGTGGCCAGCAGCAGCAGGCCGACCCCGGCGAGCGCGGTCACGACCAGCGACGCCAGGCCCAGACCCGCGGGCAGGCCCAGGGTGCTGCGCAGCTCGCTCCCGATGACCCGGCGGGGCGCGGGCAGCACCGCCGCGACGACGGTCAGCGCACCGACGATCCGGGCCGCCCAGACCACGGCGCGGACGACGGCGGCCTCGGACAACCGTCGTCTGCGGGCCTCCGGGTCCGGCGCCGGGGCCGCTCCGCGCGTGCGGACGTCCCCGTGCTCGTCCCGGTGCTCGTCCCCGGTGGTCCCGGGCGGGCCGGAGCCCTCAGAGCCCGTCACGCGTTCCTCCTGTCGATCCCGTCGCCGGTGGCGGACCACCGGCGACGCCCGAGCGGGCCACCGGACCCGGCAGCCGGGTGCCGAGCGCGTCCAGCTCCGCGGCGACGACGTCGGCCGCCGGTGTCCCGGGCGCCGCGGTCACCGACCCCGACGCTAGCGCCGGGCCCGGCGGTGGCGCGCCCGGCACCGGGTCATCCTGCGTCGCCGCGGTGCGCACGACGACCAGGTCCAACGGATCGGGCGAACCGGACGCGGGGGCGGGGCAGCCGTCGCCGCCGGGCGGCCCGGCCGCCGTCGCGACGTCGGCGCGCTCGGCGAGCGCCCGGCCCAGCGGGCACCCGGGGCCCTCGGGCGGACCGGCGAGGGCCCACGCGGCCCGGTCGGTCCGCAGCACCGGCGAGCCGGCCGCGACGGCGGCGACGCGCAGCCGGGACACCGGCACCCGGTCGGTCCACAGCACCACCACGGCCGGCATCCGGCCCGCGGTGACCGCGGCGTCGACGGCGGCGTCGACCGCGGCCGATCCGTCCCCGGACCCGGTCCACACCAGGACGGGGTGGGCGAGGTGCTCGTCGTAGCCGGGCGGCAGGTGCGCGGGCACGTCGACGCCGTCGACGGTCAGCACGGTGTCCCTGCCGGGGCCGGTGACCGGCGGGGCGGGTGGCGCGGGCAGCCCGCCGCGGTCCGGTCCGGCGGCCAGCGAGGCGGGCGTCGGGTAGAAGCCGAACCAGGCGTTCGTCCCCACCGCGAGGGCGAGCACGACGAGCGCGACCACGGCCGGCAGCGCGGCCGCCCGCACCGCGGGCCGCCGGCGGGCCCAGTGGCGCACGAGCAGTACGAGGGTGAGCGCGGCCGTGCCCGCGACGGCGGTGACGGTGACGGCCGACCCGAGCGGGAGCAGTGCGGTCCCGGCGAGCACGTCACCACGATTCCACGCCGGTCCCGGGGACCCGGTGGCGGGATGATCCGTCCCCGTCGTCGGGAACGTCCTAGATCAAGTCCAGAACAGACTGTCCCAAACATGCCGTCCGGGGTCGCCCGCGACGGGAACGCGCTACACCCAGCGTTGTCGCACAAGCGATCCCGTGGGGCCGGGTGGATGACGGCGGTCACACGGACGACGGGGAACGCGGCGTCCGCCGCATGCCGGGGCGGTTCCGGGTCGACCCCACCGGTGTTCGACAGCATTCGTACCGAGCCACGGACGACAGCAGCATGATCACGAAGGACATGACCCGGGAGCTCATCGGTCGTCAGGTCGTCGACAACCACGGCGAGAAGGTCGGCAAGATCGGCCAGATCTACCTGGACGAGCGCAGCGGTGACCCGACCTGGGCCACGGTCAACACCGGGCTGTTCGGTACCAAGGAGAGCTTCGTGCCGCTGCAGAACGCCGACGTGCACGACCGCGACGTCGCGCTGGGCGTGGAGAAGAAGGCAGTCAAGGACTGCCCGCACGTGGGCCGCTCCGACGAGCGCCTGACCGGGTCGGAGGAGGACGAGCTCTACCGCCACTACGGCATCGGGCACGGTAACGGCAACGGCCGCACCGACGCCCGCCACGCCACCGGTGAGCGCACCGACCGCGACCGCACCGACCGCACCGACAGCACCGACCGCACCGCCCGTACCGGCGACGACGCGATGGTCCGCCACGAGGAGAACCTGCGCGTCGGCACCGAGACCGAGGAGACCGGGCGCGTCGCGCTGCGCAAGTACGTCGTGACCGAGGACCAGACCGTCACCGTCCCGGTGTCGCACGAGGAGGTCCGCCTCGAGCGCGAGCCGGTCGACGGCACCGAGGCCGAGGCCCGCCCGGGCGCCATGGGCGAGGCCGAGCACGAGGTGACCCTGCACCGCGAGCGCCCGGTCGTCGACAAGACCACCGAGGCCGTGGAGAAGGTGCGCCTCGGCACCCGCACCGTCACCGAGGACGAGAAGGTCTCCGACACCGTGCGCAAGGAGCGCGTCGAGGTCGACGACCCGCAGCACGCCCTGCCCCGCGACGAGCGCCGCAGCTGAGCGACGCACCGCGCCACCGGCGCGTCACCGGAGCCCGCACCTCGGGCCCGGTGACGCGCCGGGCCCATGTCGGGGGGCCGGTCAGGTCGCGCCGAGCAGCGCGAACGCCGTCCGTAGCGCGCCGGCGGCCTCGGCGACGGCCTGCCTCGGGCGCACCCCGATCCCGAGCGAGGTCGCGAAGCCGTGCACGAGGTCGGGGTGACGGCGCAGCGTCGCCGGCACGCCCGCCTCCCGCATGCGGGTGACCAGGTGCTCGCCCTCGTCGCGCAGCGGGTCGAACCCGGCGGTCGCGACGTAGGCGGGCGGCATCCCGGACAGGTCGCCCTCGGCGATCCGCAGCCGCGGGTCGTCGCGCATCGTCTCGGGCACGTACCAGCCGGCCATCGCCTCGATCGCCTCGCCGGTGAGCAGGAAGCCGTCGCCGAACAGCTCGCGTGAGCGGGTGTGCCCGTCGAGCTCGGTGACCGGGAAGAACGCCAGGCAGAACACCGGACGCCCGGCCGGGGCGGCGCCGTCGCGGCTGGTCTCGCGGGCCACCGTCAGCGCCAGGCTCGCCCCGGCGGAGTCCCCGCCGACCGCGATCCGGCCCGGGGCCGCCCCGAACTCCTCCGGGTGCGCCGTGACGTGCGCGAACGCGGCCAGACAGTCGTCGACGGCGGCCGGGAACGGGTGCTCGGGCGCCAGCCGGTAGTCGACCGACAGCACCCGGGCGCCGGACTCGGCGGCCAGCGTCGCGCACAGTTCGTCGTGGGTGTCCAGGTCACCGGCGACGAAACCGCCGCCGTGCACGTAGACGAGCAGTGCGCCGTCGGCGACGTCGGGTCCCGGCGGCGGCACGTACAGCCGCGCCCGCAGGTCGGCGACTGCACCGGGGACCGTGCGGTCCTCGCGGCGCACCCCCGGCTCCTCGGGCCCGGCGACGACGCGGTCGACGAACGACTGGCCCGCCCGCATCTGCTCCGGCGGCGGGACGGGCTGCGGCCGGCGCGGGGTGAGCAGCCGGAGCAGGAGCTGGATGTCGAGGTCGAGCTGCTGGCCGTCGCGACGGACGGGCGGACCGGCGATCGCCCGCTTCACCGGCGTCGGCAGGGCCAGCACACCGCGCAGAGCTCCTCGTGCGACACGTACCCGATGATCCACGGTGACCTCCCGCGTATACCCGATCTCCTGTGTCGATAGTGGCACCGGGTGCCGTTCGCTGCCGCTGTACGCGGCACGGATCACCGGGCCGCGCGCCGTCGCGGCCGTTTCGCAACCTCGGTCCCCGTTCCCGGCGGGGTGGCCGCTCGTTCAGCTCGGTGGAGATCATCTGCGGAGGGGGACGGGCATGAGGACGAGGCTGCGTGCGACGGTCGTGGCGGGGGTGGTGGCGGTCGTCGCGGCGGTGGTCGCGGTGCCGCAGGCACTGGCCTCGCCGGACGGACCGGAGCCCGACGGGGCGCCGGGCGACGTCGTGTCCGCGGAGCGGGTCCTCACGCCGACGGTGCCCGCCGCGACCGCGACCCGGATCCTCTACCGCAGCCTCGACACCGACGACCGGCCGGTCACGGTGAGCGGGATCGTCCTCACCCCGCTCGTCCCGGCGCCGGGGCCCACCCGGGTCGTCGGCTTCGCCGCGGGGACCCAGGGCCTCGCCGACCGGTGCGCGCCGTCGCGCCAGCTGCAGGCGGGCACCGAGTACGAGGCACCGGCCCTCACCGCGCTGCTGGCCGCGGGCAACACCGTGGCCGTCACCGACTACGAGGGTCTGGGCACCCCCGGCGAGCACACCTACGTCAACCGGGCCGCGCAGGCGCACGCCCTGCTGGACGTCGTGCGCGCGGCCCAGCGGGCCGGCGTCGGCGTGCCGGAGGACGCCCCGACCGCGCTCTACGGCTACTCCCAGGGCGGCGGTGCCTCGGCCGCCGCGGTCGAGCTGGCCCCCGACTACGCCCCCGAGCTGGACATCGTCGGCGCCTACGCGGGCGCGCCGCCCGCGGACCTGGCCGCGACCGGCCGAGCCCTGGAGGGCGGCGCCGCCGTCGCGCTGCTCGGCTACGCCGTCTCCGGGTTCGACGCCGCCTACCCGGATCTGGGGGTGCCGGATCTGCTCAACGACCGCGGCCGTCAGGTGATCGCCGAGCTGCGCGAGCAGTGCACCCAGGACTCCGTGCTGCGCTACCCCGGCCTGCGCTCCGAGCAGCTGTCCGCCGACGGGCGGCCGATCTCCGCCTTCCTCGACGAGGAGCCCTTCGCGAGCAGGGTCGACGAGCAGCTGATCGGACGCCGCACCCCCGAGGCGCCGGTGCTGATCGTGCACAGCGTCGCCGACGACATCGTGCCGTTCGACCAGGGCAGGGAGCTCGCCGAGCGCTGGTGCGCCCGCGGTGCCGACGTCGAGTTCCGGCCGTCGCCCGTCCCCGGGCACGTCGGCGGGTACCCCGACGGTCAGGCCCGCGCGCTGGCGTTCCTGCAGGCCCGCTTCGCCGACCTGCCGGTCACGTCGACCTGCGACTGACGGGTCCGTACGGGACGGTGTGACCGTCCACCACGGACCGGACCCGGGCGCCCACCCGCCGGGATGTGAGGCGGGCGCGTCGCCCTCCCGCCATGGTCAACGTATAACGCAACGGGGGACTTGCGGCAAGACCCCGGGACCGCGTCAGACTCTGCGCCCGGCGCCGTGACCTGCGGCGTCGTGGTGACACGGGGGCGGGAGTGCACGACGTGCTGCTGCAGTTGGGCGAGGTCGGCCGGGACCGGCTCGCCGTCGTCGGGGGGAAGGCCGCGCACCTGGGGGAGCTGACCCGGACGGCGGGGGTCGCCGTCCCGGGCGGCTGGTGCGTGACGACGGAGGTCTACCGGGCCGCCGTCACCGGTGCGCCCGGGTTCGACGCGTTGCTGGACCGCCTGGCCGGTCTGCCCGCCGATGACGCCGACGGGAACGCAGTGGTCGCCGCCGAGATCCGCGGGCTGGTGGCGTCCCGGCCGGTCCCCGACGACGTCGCGGCGGCGGTCACCGCGGCGGTCGGCCGGGCCCCGGCCGGGACGGCGTGGGCGGTGCGCTCCAGCGCGACCGCCGAGGACCTGCCGACGGCGTCGTTCGCCGGGCAGCAGGACTCGTATCTGAACGTGGTGGGCGCCGACGCCGTGCTCGACCGGGTGCGGGACTGCTGGGCGTCGCTGTTCACCGACCGCGCCGTGGCCTACCGCCGGCGGCGCGGCCTCGACCACCGCGCCGTCGCGATGGCGGTGGTGATCCAGGAGATGGTCGTCCCGGATGTGTCCGGGGTGCTGTTCACCGCCGACCCGGTGACCTCCGACCGGACCGTGACCGTCGTCGAGGCGGTGCCCGGGCTGGGCGAGGCGCTGGTGTCCGGCCTGGTCGCCGCGGACGCGTGGACGGTCCGCGCCGACACCGTCGTCGACACGCGGATCGCACCGCGGACGGTCGCGGTGCAGCCGGCGCCGGGCGGCGGCACCCGCACCGAGCGGCTCGACCCGGACGGCCCGCCCCTGCTCACCGAGGACCGGGTACGGGAGCTGGTCCGGCTCGGCCGGACGGTCGAGGCCGGGCTGGGGAGCCCCCAGGACATCGAGTGGTGCCTGTCCGGCGGCCGGTTCCAGGTCGTCCAGAGCCGCCCGATCACCACGCTGTTCCCGGTCCCCGACACCGGCGACGACCGCCTCCACGTCTACCTGTCGGTCGGCTACCAGCAGATGATGACCGACGCGATGCGCCCGCTCGGGCTGTCGTTCTGGCAGATGACGACGCCGCGCCCGATGGCCGAGGCCGGCGGGCGGCTGTTCGTCGACGTCACCGCCGCGCTGGGCACCCCCTCCGGTCGCGACGGCCTGCTCGCGGTGATGGGCCGGTCGGACCCGCTGATGACCGACGCGTTGCGCACTGTGCTCGACCGCGGCGCGGTCCCGCTCGGCGAGGACCCGGCGACGCCCGCCCCGGTGCACGGCGCGCCGACCACCGAGCCGCTGGACCCGGACCCCGCGCTGGTCGCCGAGCTGGTCGCCGAGGGACGGGCGTCGGTGGCCGACGCGGCGCGCAGGATCCACGGCCGCGTCGGACCGGAGCTGTTCGTCGCGATCCGCGAGGACATCCCCGAGCTGCGGGCGCGGCTGAGCGACCCGCGCAGCACCCGGGTGTTCATGACGGCGATGGACGCGGCGTACTGGATCGACGAGCACGTCGGCGAGTGGCTGGGGGAGCGGCCGTCGGACGTGCTGACCCGGTCGGTGCCCGACAACGTGACCTCGCAGATGGGGCTCGCGCTGCTCGACGTCGCCGACGCTGTCCGCCCGCACCCGGCGGCGGTGGCGCTGCTGCGCGGGGCCGGGGACGACGTGCTCGACGCGCTGGGGTCGGTCGAGGGCGGCACGGTGGCCCGCGACGCGATCGTCGCCTGGCTCGACGCCTACGGGGCCCGCTGCGTCGGTGAGATCGACATCAGCAGGCCGCGGTGGCACGAGCGCCCGGCCGCGCTCGTGCCGCTGATCCTCGGCCACGTCGACGGTGAGGAGCCCGGCGCCGGGCGCCGCCGGTTCGCCCACGGCCGTCGGGAGGCCGAGGCGACCCGCGACGACCTGCTGGCCCGGCTGCGCGCCGGGGTCGACGGGGAGGCCCGCGCCGCGGAGACGGCGCTGATGATCGAGCGGTTGCGGACCTTCATCGGCTACCGCGAGTTCCCCAAGTTCGGCATGGTCTCGCGCTACGCGGTCTACCGGGCTGCGCTGCTCGCCGAGGCCGACCGGCTCGTCGCCGCACGCGTGCTCGACGACCGCACCGACGCCTACTACCTGCGGTTCGACGAGCTGGAGCAGGTCTCGCGCACCGGGCACGCCGACCTCGCGCTGGTGTGTGCCCGGCGGGCGGAGTTCGCCGCGTACGAGGCGCTGACCCCGCCGCGGGTGCTGACCTCGGACGGTGAGTGCCTGCAGGGCTCCTACCACCGCGACGACGTGCCGCCCGGAGCGCTCGCCGGGCTCGCGGTGTCGGCCGGGACGGTCGAGGGCCGCGCCCGCGTCGTCGCCGACCTGTCCGGCGCCGCACTCGAACCCGGGGACGTGCTGGTCACCGCCTACACCGACCCCAGCTGGACGCCGGCGTTCGTCACGATCGCGGGGCTGGTCACCGAGGTCGGTGGGCGGATGACCCACGGCGCCGTCGTCGCCCGCGAGTACGGCCTGCCCGCCGTGGTCGGGGTGGAGGGCGCGACCCGGCTGATCCGGGACGGCCAGCAGGTCCGGGTGGACGGCGGGAGCGGGCTGGTCGAGATCCTCGACCGGGACGTGTCGAGAACCGGGGACCGGCTCCGTCCCCGGGACACGCACACCACGGACGGGAGGACACCATGACGGTCCTGCGGATGGACAACGTCGGCGTCGTCGTCGACGACCTCGATGCGGCGGTCGCGTTCTTCGCGGCCCTCGGGCTGGCGGTGGAGGGCCGGGCGACGGTGTCCGGCCCGGACGTCGACCGGCTCGTCGGGCTCGACGGCGTGCGGTGCGACATGGCCGTCGTGCGGACGCCCGACGGCTACGGCCGGCTGGAGCTGATGCGGTTCGGGTCGCCGTCGTCGCCGGTGGGGGACCCGGGCGCCGCGGTGAACGTGCTCGGCATCCGGCGGGTCATGTTCGCCGTCACCGACCTGGCGGAGACCGTGGAGCGGCTGCGTGGCCACGGTGCCGAGCCGGTCGGCGACGTCGTGACGTTCGGCGCGCACACCCTGGCCTACCTGCGCGGGCCGGGCGGGATCCTCGTCGCGCTGGCCCAGGAGGGCGGCTGACCGCGGGCCTCCTCAGCCCCGGGGGTCCGGGCCCGGCGCACCGGGGCACCGCTCGACGGGGAGGGCCTCGCCACGGTCCGCGACGCCGCTGACCGGTGCCGATCGGCGCCATCACGGTGGTCGCCGAACCGGTCGCACCGACGGCGACCCCTCAGCCGTGGTGTCCGGCACCGGTCGCACCCCGGCCGAGGTGGGCGTGTTCCCCCTGCAGGCTGAACAGCGCGAGTGTCTCGGCGGGCCGGTGGTCGGCGCTGCCGATCCAGTGCGGTGTGCCGGTGTCGAACTCGACCACCTCGCCGGGGCCGAGGAGGTGCTCGGTGTCGTCGAGGACCAGCCGCACCCGGCCGTCGAGGACGTAGAACCACTCGTAGCCCTCGTGGGTCTGCAGGGCGGTCGTCGGCGACGCGGCGGCCGGCGGGTAGACCACCTTGAAGGCCTGGACCCCGCCGCCGCGACGGGTCAGCGGGACGAACACCAGCCCGCGGTGGCGCACCGGGCGCAGGTGGATGCGGGGGTCACCGGTCGGCGGTGCCTGCACGAGGTCGTCGAGCGGGACCCCGTGCGCCCGGGCCAGCGGCAGCAGCTGCTCCAGCGTCGGCCGCAGCTTCCCGGTCTCCAGCCGGGACAGGGTGCTCGCGGTCAGGGCGGTCTCCGCCGCGAGCTGGTCGAGGGTGGCGCCGCGGCGACGGCGCAGGTCCCGCAACCTCGGGCCCACCCCGGCGAGCACGTCGTGTCCGGTGTCGTCCACCCCGTCAGATTGCCGATCGGCAAGATTTCTTGCAACCTGGGACGGCGGGTGTCGATGCTACGGAGGTCCCGACGTCGGCGACGTCGATGACGCCCGCAGACCGACACCTCCCGGAGGAACCACCGATGGAGCCCATGCCGACCGCGTCCGACCCCGAGACGTTCTGGGACGAGCTGTACCGCCGCCGCGGTGGGGGAGAGGTCCGCGCCAACCCCCTGCTCGCCGAGGTCGCCGGCCCGCTGACACCGGGCACGGCCCTGGACCTCGGATGCGGTGCCGGGGGCGACACGATCTGGCTGGCCCGGCGGGGCTGGCACGTCACGGCCGTGGACATCTCCGCCGCCGCCGTGGACGGGCTCGCGCGTCGCGGCCGCGCCGAGGGGCTCGCGCCGCAGGTCCGCGCCGAGCGCCACGACCTCGCGACGACGTTCCCGGCCGGGGCGTTCGACCTGGTCTCCGCCCAGTACCTGCACACCCCGTTCACGCTGGACCGCGACGCGGTGCTGCGGACCGCCGCGCGCGCACTGCGACCGGGCGGGCTGCTCCTCGTCGTCGACCACGGGTCCGTCGCCCCGTGGTCGTGGAACCAGGACCCGGACGCCCGCCACCCCACCGCCGCCGAGATCGCCGCCGGGCTCGGCCTCGATCCCGACGGATGGGCCGTCGAGCGCGCCGACGAGCCCCGGCGCCTCGCGACCGGCCCCGACGGCCGCACCGCCACGGTCGTCGACACCGTCCTGGTCCTGCGCCGCGCCGGCGCCGCCGCCACCCACCGGAGCTGACGTGCCCCGCCGCGACACCGCCCTCCCGTCCGACGCCGCGGACGAGAAGAGCGTCCTGACCGGGTTCCTGGGCCACCTCCGCGGCGCGGTCGCGGCCAAGGCCCTCGGCGTCCCGGACGCCGCCGCCCGTGAGCCCGGCGTCCCCTCGGGGACCAGCCTGCTCGGCCTGGTCGCGCACCTGACGCACGTCGAGCGTCACTACTTCCTCGGTGAGGCCGTCCGGGACTGGCCCGCGACCTTCCGGCCGCGGGCGGAGGACACCGCCGAGGACGTCGTGGCGGCCTACCGGGAGGCCACCGTCCGGGCCGACGCCGTCGTCGACACCTGGTCCGACCTGGACCGGGCGGCGCCGGTGCCCGCGGGACGGAGGTCGGCCCCGTCGCGGCGCTGGCTGCTGGTGCACATGATCGAGGAGACCGGGCGCCACGCCGGGCACGCCGACATCCTCCGCGAACGCATTGACGGGCGCACCGGGCGCTGAGGCCCCGGACCCGCTGAGCGGCCCCCGCACGGAGATCTCGATCGGCCCACTACTTGCCGCACTGGCAAGCGATCTCTAGACTTGCCATTATGGCAAGTGCTGCCGGCTCGGGTTCGCCCGTCGAACGGGGAGTGTTCGACGAGGTCGTCCACTCACCGATCCGGTTGCAGGTCTGCGCCATTCTCGCCGCCGCTGACACGCTGAAGTTCGCAGAGGTGCAGGCGGAGTTGGGCATCACCGACTCGCATCTGTCGAAGAACGTGCGCGTGCTGGCTGATGCTGGATACATCGATCAGGTGAAGCATGCCGAACGGGTGGGCCACCGTCAGCGTTCGGTGACAGTGCTGACCCTGACGCAGCAGGGCCGAACCGCCTATCGACAACACGCTGCATGGCTCGACCATCTCACTCGCGGTCGCACGCCCTCATAGGCCGTCACCCCGCCAGGACAAGGAGGCACGATGCCCACCCTCGACGACGCACTGCATGCGACCCTCTCCGCGGAAGCCGTGGAGGCTTCGTTCGTCCATGCCGTCGCGGGCATCCGGACGACCGACAACGCCTACGTCAGCCCACGTGACGGTGTGACCCACTCGCGCACCCGTTTCGAGATGCCCGATCTCGACGGCGCCGACACCGGGAGCCGCGCGGAGACGATCGTCCGTCACGGTGCGCTTCACACCCGTGCCGCAGACAGCGACGAGTGGGTGACACTCGACATGCCTCGACCGGTCCTCGGGTCGTTGGCTTTCCTGACTCTCCTGTACGGGGCAGAGCCCGAACGGTTCACGTCCACCGAGAACGCGACGATCGAGGTGGAGATCTCCGCGTCCCGCGCAATCGAACGAGTACCGGATGAACTGCGTAGCACTCTCGAGGACATCCTTGCCGGTCCGATACGGGAAGAGTCCGGGCAGTTCCCTGAGGTGAGCACGGCCCGTCTGAGTATCTGCGACAACCCGCTCCATATCGCAGAGATGACGGTCACCACGCTCCGTGGCGGGATGACGGAGACGTTCGCGCTGGAGATCCACCCCGTTTCGAGGAGGGTCATCGACAGTGCCATCGCCGCTGACGACACGAGCCGGTGAGGGCTTGCGGCGTCGCCCGACGCTCTCGGCGCCCACGGACGTCGCGTGTGGTCGACCAGTGGGTGTCGTACAAGGGGCGTGGTCCCGCCGAGCCGCTCACACACCGGGGACGGTTCGTCCGCCGGTCGTGTGCTTCGTTCGGCGAGCAGCCGGCGCACTGGCGTCCGGGCTCGCCTGCGTGGTTCGACCCGGCGGGGACGGCTCTCTGCGGTAGCGTCGTCCGTGGGAACGAGGCCGAGCCCGGCGGCGGCTCCGGAACGTTCGCGAGGGCTGCTCTGCGCGACCCGGAACTCCGCACACGAACTCGGCTGGACCAGTCGCCGACGGCCACCCATGGCCGGTGACACCCGGAGAGAACGAGACAGGCCCCTCGCCCTGCGTCAGCAGGTGAGGGGCCGATCTTCGCTGTGGGTACTCGTGGTGCCCCCGGCAGGATTCGAACCTGCGCTCCCGCCTCCGGAGGGCGGTGCTCTATCCCCTGAGCTACGGGGGCCGTGCGATGGGAGAAAGATAGCGCATCGCACCCGGGCCACCCGCGCGGGGGTGCCGATCATGCCCGTCGCCGGGCCCCGTTCACGCCCACCGCGTCACGAAAGCCAGGGCCGCGGCGTCGACCTCCTCCGGGTTCGAGGCGCTCAGGAAGTGCTGCCCGCCCTGCACGATCTCGAGCTCGGCGTGCGGGGCACGGGTGAAGCGCCCGATGCCGTCCTCCGCGTTGGCGACGGAATAGACCGTGTCGTCGGTCCCGTGCAGCCACAGCACCGGGCAGCGGACCTCGTCGAGCCTGCCGTGCAGGCCGTCGCGGTCCCGCAGGTTGACCGTGCAGACGCGCAGGCGGTGGCGACCGTCGTCGCCGGTGTAGGTCTCGCGGTAGGTCCGCCGCCAGAACGCGCGGAACTCGTCGTCGATCCCCTCGCCGAGCCCCGCGCCCAGGACGGCGTCGACGAACTCCTCCGGTACCACCCAGTCGTCGTCGACCGGGGCGGCCAGCGCGTCGACCGACGGCGTGCAGAACTCGATGCCGTCCCAGCAGCCCCGCTCGCGACTGGCCGGGCTCTCGAAGTCCATCGAGGTGCCGAGCGGGAGGATGCCCTGGATCCGGTCCGGGGCGAGCAGCGCCATCCGGGCGGCGACCCAGCCGCCCTGCGAGGTGCCGAGCACGAAGGCCCGGTCGACGCCGAGCGCGTCCATGGCCTGCAGGTTCGCCAGGGCGCTGTCCCAATAGGTGAAGTGCGGGTAGGTCGACCTCGTCGCGCCGTGCCCGTAGGGCTCCAGGGCGAGCAGGTTCGCCGCGCCCGAGAGGGTCGTGTCCTCGAACTGGGGGCGGTAGAGGTCGACGGTCGTGGTGAAGGAGTTGACCATGACGACGGTCGGGAGCGACGGGTCGTGCGGCCTACCGGACCGGTACCCGATCCGGGATCCGCCCAGGTGGGGGACGTCGACGGTCGCGGTGCTGCTCACAGGGCCTCCTCGGCTGCGGATGGCCACGGGGTGGCGCCGGCGTCCGCGGCAGCCCTTATCAGAGCGCTCCGCGGTGCCGGTCGTCCAGCCCCGGCACCCGGGGCGGTCAGCCCAGGGGCAGCGGGGCCGCGCCCCGCTCGGCGAGCAGCCCGCGCATCAGGTCCGCCTCGGAGTTCTGCGAGAAGAGCATCTGTCCGGCGAGGTTGCGGACCTCGGCGGTGTCGGCGTGGTCGCGCCCGTACTCCAGCATCGACACGCCGCCCTGGTGGTGGCGCAGCATGAGCTGGAGGAACTCGACGTCCAGCGCGGTGCCGGGCGGGGTGGCCCGCAGCCGGGCGAGGTCGGCGGTGCTCGCCATGCCCGGCATCGTCGCGACGCCGCCGGAGGTCCCGGACATGCCGGACATGCCGGCGTGCGCGGGGTCGTCCATCCAGGCCATGTGGCCGCCGCCGGGCAGGCTCGGCGCGTCCCACAGGCCGAGCCAGCCCTGCATCCGGCCGACCTGCTGGTTCTGGGTGGTCTCGATGTCGAACGCCAGCTGCCGCACCCGCGGGTCGGTGGCGCGGTCGCGCTCCCAGGACGCCATCTCGACGGCCTGACGGTGGTGCACGGTCATGTCCTGGGCGAACCCGACGTCGACCGAGCCCGGCTCGGGCACGAACGGGCCGAACGCGCCGCGTACCGCGAACCCGGCGACGAGCACCGCGACCAGCGCGATCACGCCGAGCGTGATCGTGATCGGGTTCCGCCAGAGTGGGGTCTCCTCGGCCGGGGTCGTCATCGCGACGTCACTGCCCGGGGGCCGGTGCGGGCGCCGGGGCCTGCTGCCCGGGTGCGGACTGCCCGGGGACGGTGGGGTCGGGCGCCGGGGCGCCGCCGGGGGTGGCGCCCTGGTTCTCGGGGAGGATCGTCTGCCCGTCGACGGCGGACTGCTCCGGGATCGGCTGGAAGGCCGGCGGGTTGTCCTGGTCGAAGCCCTGCGCGCCGAGGGCGTCGCAGGAGGCGCCGACCTCGGGGTGGGTGAAGCGGTTGAGCCGCAGCGCGCGGATGAACTGGTCGATCCGCTCGTCGTCGGCGGTCTGGACCTTCAGCTGGTTGCCCCAGGACTGCAGCGAGATCGGGGCGTCGAGGCCCGGGTAGGGCGACATCACCGTGTACGGCTGCCCCTCGACCCGCTGGGACAGTGCGGCCTTGCCCGCCTCGTCGAGGGTGTCGGGGTTGTAGGCGATCCACACGGCGCCGTGCTCCAGGGAGTGCACGAGGTTCTCCGAGCGCACCGGGTTCGGGTAGACCACGCCGTTGCACGCGGCCCAGAAGCCGTCGTGCGCGCCGCCGAAGGGCGGGCTGTGGGTGTAGGCGACCCGCTGGAAGCCGAGCACGTGCTGCAGACCCGGGTAGTCCTGGCTGACGATGCCGGGGATCGCGAGCGCCGGGTTGCGGTTGTCGTCGGTGGGCTCCCAGGCCCGGTTCTGGTTGCGCTGCACCAGCGGGTAGACGATGAACGCCCCCGCGAGCAGCACCAGCACGGTGATCGCGGCGACCATGCCCCAGGGGAACTGGCGCCGGCCGACCGAGGTCGGCATCGACGGTCGCTTCTTGCCGGACTTGCCGCTGGCCATGGGGGAGTCCTGTTCGTGGTCGGCGGGCGGGTTCGCCCGAGTCTAGGAAGGCGCCGTCAGCGGCTCGCCCACCACCCGTAGGAGCGGTAGTCGGGGTAGGGCGCGAGCAGCGGTGCGACCGGACGGGTGGTCACCGTGACGCGGTCACCGGTCACCAGCTCTCCGGGCACCGTGAACGACGCCTGCGCCCACGGCTGCGCGTCCGGCAGCGTCCACTCCCCGGCGGGGCGGCCGTCGACGTCGACGGCGACCACCCGGGTCCGCTCGCCGGGCAGCGCGGGACCGGCGCCGATCCGCCCGGTCAGGGTGACCGGCCGGCCGGGGACGGTGCCGCCGAGGGTGAAGCTCTCGCCGCCGACGACGTGCCGGCCGCTGTCGGCGACGAGCCGTCCCGGCGCGACGACGGACCGGTCCAGCACCGAGTCCGGCTGCACGCCGAGCACCGGCGGGTCGGTCGTCCAGCCGTGCGCGGCCTCGTCGGCGGTGTCCCCGACGTTCAGGTGGTCCACGATCCGGCCGGGCACGGGTGCGTCCGGTGCCTGCGTGGAGTCCGCGGCGGACCAGTCCGCGCGCCAGATGCTCACCCGGTCGCAGCTGCGGTCGATCTGGCAGGTCTGCGGTGCGGACGCCGAGATCGGCCGGGCGGGCCCGGCGAGCCCGAAGGTGATGACCGGCTCGGTGCCGAGCAGTCCGGCGCGGCCGAGGTCGGCGACGGGGACCCCGCCCCACCGGTCGAACACCGCGAACCACTGCGGCCGCTCGTCCGGCGGCAGCGCGCGCAGCGCCTCGTAGAGCGTCCCGGGCCCGTTCAGTGCCGGCGCGGCCATCCCGTTCGTGGTCAGGCCGACCAGGTCGACGGTGCGGTGACCGCCGAACCATGCCGCGGCGCCGACGTCGTTGACGGCGACGACGTCGCCCGGCGGCACGTTCCCGGCGATCCACTGCGCGACGCTCACCGGCCCCTCGCGCATCGCCGAGGCCTGCTGGCCCAGCCGCAGCGCCCAGGCGGGCGTCGCGGCGACGGTGAACAGCAGCACCACTGCGAGCAGCCCGCCGCGCGCCGCCCGGTGCGGCACGAGACCGGCGCCCAGCACCACGAGTAGGAGCAGCAGCGGCAGGAACGGCTGCAGGTAGCGCAGGTCCTGCCACATCGCCGTCGTCAGGGTGGCGACGGCCGCCACCACCAGCACCAGCCCGCCGCCGAGCGCGACCGCGAGGGTCCGCTCCCGGCGCGCGGCGAGCGCGGCGACCCCCAGTACCGCGACGACGAGCGCGAGCGGCGCCAGCACGTCCTGCCCGGACAGCCCGGCCAGCGAGGCGAGCAGCGCCGCGACGTTGCGCTGCACGTGGTCGGCGATCTCCAGCGGCTGGTGCAGGAACCCGGTGTGCAGCCACGACTTCGCGAGCACCCCGTTGGCCTGGGAGCTCCCGGTGAGCACCCGGAACAGCAGCAGCTGCGCCGCGAACACCACCACCGGCGCCGCGACGAGCAGCCCCCGCGCCGCCGCGCGCCCCGAGGGGAACCCTCGTTGCCACCTAAGCCACGACAGTTCCCCTGGGGGCGTCCCGGGGCAGGACCGCAGCAGCGTCCACGCCATCGCGGCGGTGAACGCGGCGGCGACCAGGAAGCCCTCGGGACGGGTGAGGGCCAGCAGCGCCGCGACCACCGGCGTCCACCGGAAACGGGGACGTTCGCGCAGGTAGGACAGCAGGGTGCCGGTGACCAGGGCCGCGAGCAGGCCGACCTCCATGCCGCTGGCCCCGCCCCACAACAGCGGCCCGCACAGCGCGGTGAGCAGTCCCGCCCACCATCCCGCGGCACGCCCGCCCAGCCGGGTCGCGGCGGCCGAGGTGAACGCCGCGGCGAGGGCGACGCCGACGACCCCGCCCGCGACGGCGACGGCGAGCAGCCACCGGCCGTCGAACCCGACCGCGTGCGCGGCGCCGAGCAGGACCATCCAGAGCAGGCTCGACGCGCCCGTCGTGATCTCCGCACCCGGCTGGTAGCGCAGCGGCTCGCCGTCGCCGAGCTGCCGCGCGTACTGCAGGTGGATGTAGACGTCGTCGAGCGGCGGGACCAGGCTCCCGCGGTTGTAGGCCACCGACACCGCGACGAACCCCGCCCCGAGCAGCAGCGCCGCCGCCCCGGAGACGACGGGCGCGCGGGTACTCCGGTCGGTGGAGGGGG
This sequence comes from Pseudonocardia sp. UM4_GMWB1, assembly GCF_017312155.1. Taxonomy (NCBI): domain Bacteria; kingdom Bacillati; phylum Actinomycetota; class Actinomycetes; order Pseudonocardiales; family Pseudonocardiaceae; genus Pseudonocardia; species Pseudonocardia sp. UM4_GMWB1. The sequence continues at coordinate 1,610,678 of NZ_QJPN01000001.1, forward strand.
GCGTCACGCCCCGCATCGTCGCCGGTCGGGGTGCGGATACCTGCATGAGGGTGCCGGGGGTCCCTCCGTAGAATCCGGGTGGTGAATCCCGACGTGCTCGCCGACCTGGTCCGTGACGTCGCGCGGGACGTGCTGCTCCGACGCGACCTGGACGTCTCCGCCCTGCCGTCCGATGCGGGTGTCGAGCGTCCCCGCAACCCCGACCACGGCGACTACGCGACCAACGTCGCGCTGCGGACCGCCAAGAAGGCCGGCGTGAACCCGCGCGAGCTCGCGACCTGGCTGGCCGAGGAGCTGGCGACCCGCGACGGCGTCGCCAGCGCCGAGATCGCCGGGCCCGGGTTCATCAACCTGCGCCTGGCCGCCGACGCCCAGGGCGCGATCGTCGGGGAGGTCCTCGCCGCGGGCGCGGGCTACGGCACCGGTGACGAGCTGGCCGGGCGCAACGTGAACCTCGAGTTCGTCTCCGCCAACCCGACCGGCCCGCTGCACCTGGGCGGCACCCGGTGGGCCGCGGTCGGTGACGCGCTGGGCCGGGTGCTGTCCGCGCGCGGCGCGAAGGTCACCCGCGAGTACTACTTCAACGACGCCGGCGCCCAGATCGACCGGTTCGTCGGCTCCCTGGTCGCGGCCGCGCAGGGCGAGCCCGCCCCGGAGAACGGCTACGGCGGGGACTACATCGCCGAGATCGCCCAGCGGGTCGTCGCGGCCGAGCCCGGCATCCTCGACCTGCCCGACCAGCAGCGGGACGAGGCGTTCCGCCGGATCGGCGTCGGCTACATGTTCGCCGAGATCAAGCAGAAGCTGGGGGAGTTCCGCGTCGAGTTCGACGTGTGGTTCCACGAGCAGTCGCTGCACGACTCGGGTGCGGTGGAGACCGCCGTCGCCGCGCTCAAGGAGAAGGGCTCGCTCTACGAGGCCGACGGCGCCTGGTGGCTGCGCTCGACCGACCACGGCGACGACAAGGACCGCGTCGTCATCAAGTCCGACGGCCGCCCCGCCTACATCGCCGGCGACATCGCCTACCTGCGCGACAAGCGGGCCCGCGGGTTCGACCTGTGCATCTACATGCTCGGCGCCGACCACCACGGCTACGTCGCCCGGCTCAAGGCCGCCGCGGCCGCGTTCGGCGACGACCCGGCCGTGGTCGAGGTCCTGATCGGGCAGCTGGTCAACCTGGTCAAGGACGGCACCCCGGTCCGGATGAGCAAGCGCGCCGGCACCGTCGTGACGATGGACGACCTGGTCGGGGCCGTCGGCGTCGACGCCGCCCGGTACTCGCTCGTGCGGTCCTCGGTGGACTCGGGCCTGGACATCGACCTGGACCTGCTGGCCAGCCGGACCAGCGAGAACCCGGTGTTCTACGTCCAGTACGCGCACGCCCGGCTGTCCTCGCTGGCCCGCAACGCCGCCGACCTCGGCATCACCCCCGGCGAGGACTACGGCCTGCTGTCCCATGCCCGTGAGGGCGACCTGATCCGCACCCTCGGCGAGTTCGGCGACGTCGTGCGCACCGCCGCCGAGCTGCGCGAGCCGCACCGGGTCGCCCGCTACCTGGAGTCGCTCGCCGGCGCCTACCACAAGTTCTACGACTCCTGCCGCGTCCTGCCCCAGGGGGACGAGGAGGTGTCCGACCTGCACCGCGCGCGCCTCGCGCTCTGCGTCGCCGCCCGCACGGTGCTCGCCAACGGCCTGGCGCTGCTCGGCGTCGACGCCCCGGAACGGATGTGACATGAGGGCACACCCCGCAGGCCCGATGCACGCGGGCCTCACCCCCGCGCCCGAGTCGGCCGGGCCCCGCCCGGAGAGCGCCGCGGCGCTCGACGAGCTGGCGCCCGCGGTCTGGCCTCGACACGCCGCCCGCGGCGCCGACGGCGCGCTGCGCCTGGCCGGGGCCGACGTCCGCGACCTCGCCGCGGCCCACGGCACCCCGCTGTTCGTGCTCGACGAGGACGACTTCCGCGGCCGCTGCAGCGAGTTCGCCGCCGCGTTCGGGGCCGAGGCCGTGCACTACGCGGCGAAGGCGTTCCTGTGTACCGAGATCGCCCGCTGGGTCGCGCAGGAGGGCCTGTCGCTGGACGTGTGCTCCGGCGGCGAGCTGGCCGTGGCGCTGCGCGCGGAGTTCCCGCCCGAGCGGATCGCGCTGCACGGCAACAACAAGTCCCTCGCCGAGCTGGAGGCCGCGGTCGAGGCGGGGGTCGGCGGGATCGTCGTCGACTCCTTCGACGAGATCGCCCGGCTCGCCGACGTCGCCGCCGCACGGGACACCGTCGCGCCGGTGCTGATCCGGCTCACCGTCGGTGTCGAGGCCCACACTCACGAGTACATCGCCACCGCGCACGAGGACCAGAAGTTCGGGTTCTCCATCGCCGGGGCCGACACGAAGGACTCGGCGGCGCTGGAGGCCGCCCGCCGTGTGCTCGCCGCGAGTCATCTGAGCCTGGTCGGGCTGCACAGCCACATCGGCTCGCAGATCTTCGAGACCGAGGGCTTCGAGGCGGCCGCCCGGCGCGTGGTGAAGGTTCTCGCCGACCTGCACGCCGAGCACGGCGGCGAGAACCTGACCGCGCTGCGCACCCTGGACCTCGGCGGCGGCATCGGCATCGCCTACCGGCCGGGGGACACCCCGCTGTCGATGCCGGCGCTGGCCGAGGAGCTGCGCGCGATCGTCACGCGCGAGTGCGCCGCCTCCGGGCTGGACGTGCCGGCGATCGCCGTCGAGCCGGGCCGGGCCATCGCCGGGCCGGGCACAGTCACCGTCTACGAGGTCGGCACCGTCAAGGACGTCCCGCTCGGCGGGTACTCCCGGCGCTACGTCAGCGTCGACGGCGGGATGAGCGACAACATCCGCACGTCCCTCTACGACGCCGAGTACGACGTACGGCTGGTGTCCCGCGCCAGCGGGCACGACTCGGTCCCCGGCGGGGACGTCCCCGTGCTGTCCCGGGTGGTCGGCAAGCACTGCGAGTCGGGTGACATCGTGGTGCGCGACTGTTGGCTGCCGGCCGATCTCGCGCCGGGCGACCTGCTGGCCGTCGCGGCGACGGGGGCCTACTGCTACGCCATGGCGTCGGGGTACAACCGGCTGCCGCGACCTGCTGTCGTCGCGGTCCGTGACGGGGTCGACCGGACCCTGTTGCGTCGCGAGACACTGGAGGACCAGTTCCGATTCGAGGTGTGAGCGCACCCGGGTGAGAACCGCCACCCGGACCTGTCCGCACCCGTCCGACCAGGAATGATCGGCGCGCGCCCGAGGGGTGCGCGCACGCGAGGAGGACACGTGGCGAGCGAGACCGGCGCCGTCCGGGTGGCACTGCTGGGCTGCGGCACCGTCGGCACCGAGGTGGTCCGGCTCATCACCGAGCAGGCCGACGAGCTGGCCGCGCGGGTGGGAGCCCGCATCGAGCTGGCCGGGGTCGCCGTGCGGCGACCGCACCGGCACCCCTGGCTGACCGAGAACTTCCCGGACCTGGTGACCACCGATGCCGGCGAGCTCGTGACCCGCGACGACGTCGACGTCGTCGTCGAGGTCATCGGTGGGATCGAGCCGGTCCGCGGCTGGCTGCTGGAGGCGCTCAAGTCCGGCCGCTCGGTCGTGACGGCGAACAAGGCGCTGCTCGCCGAGGACGGCCCGACCCTGGCCGAGGCCGCCGACGCCTCCGGCGCCGACCTCTACTACGAGGCCGCCGTCGCCGGAGCGATCCCGCTGCTGCGCCCGCTGCGCGAGTCCCTGGCCGGGGACCGCATCACCCGGGTCGCCGGCATCGTCAACGGCACCTCGAACTTCATCCTCTCGGCCATGTCCTCGGGCGGGACGTCCTACGCCGACGCGCTGGAGGAGGCGACCCGGCTGGGCTACGCCGAGGCCGACCCGAGCGCCGACGTCGACGGCTACGACGCCGCCTCGAAGGCCGCGATCCTGGCCTCGCTGGCGTTCCACACCCGCTTCACCGCCTCCGACGTGCACCGCGAGGGCATGCGCGGGGTCAGCTCGGCCGACGTCGCCGCCGCCCGCAGGCTCGGCTGCACGATCAAGCTGCTCGCCATCTGCGAGCGTGTGGTGGCCACGGACGGGACCGAGTCGGTCTCGGCGCGCGTCTACCCGGCGATGGTCCCCGACTCGCACCCGCTGGCGGGCGTCGACGGCGCGTACAACGCGGTGTTCGTCGAGGCCGAGGCCGCCGGCCAGCTGATGTTCTACGGCCAGGGCGCAGGCGGCGCGCCGACCGCCTCCGCGGTGCTCGGCGACCTCGTCGCGGTGGCCCGCAACCGGGTCGGCGGCGGCCGCGGGCCGCGCGAGTCGGCCTACGCCAGCCTGCCGGTGCGCCCGATCGGCGAGGTGCCCACCCGGTACCACGTCGACCTCGAGGTGGCCGACCGCGAGGGCGTGCTCGCCACGATCGCGAGCGAGTTCGCGCGGAACGGCGTCTCCATCGCCGCGGTCCGCCAGACCGGCGGGGTGAACGGCTCGGTGGACCGGGCCGACGGCTCGGACCGCAGCCAGGCCCGGCTGACGGTCGTCACGCACTCGGCGCCGGAGGCCGCGCTGTCGGCCACGGTGTCGGCGCTGCTGGACCTCGACCACGTGCTCGGCGTCGCCGGGGTGCTGCGGGTCGAGGGGCTGGGCCGCGCGGTGAGCGCACTGGGTATGGGCGAATGACCACAGGTGGGGGATCAGGGAGTGGACCGGTTGTGACGGGCAGCGTGCGAGGAGTCCGGGGGCCGGCGTCCGGTCCCTTCGGTCCGGTGACCCAGGTCGCCGGTGCGGTCGCGCCGCCGCCACCCGGCCAGTGGCCGGGTGTCATCGAGGCCTACCGCGACCGGATGCCGGTGCAGCCGGACTGGACCGTGGTGACGCTGGGGGAGGGCGGCACGCCGCTGCTGCCGGCCCCCCGGTTGTCGGAGCTGACCGGCTGCCAGGTCTACCTGAAGGTCGACGGCGCCAACCCGACCGGCTCGTTCAAGGACCGCGGCATGACGATGGCGGTCACCGCCGCGCTCGCCGACGGCAAGTCCAGCGTGCTGTGCGCCTCCACCGGCAACACCTCGGCGTCGGCGGCCGCCTACGCCACCCGTGCCGGGATGACCTGTGCGGTGCTCGTGCCGACCGGGAAGATCGCGCTGGGCAAGCTCGCCCAGGCCGTCGCGCACGGCGCCCGGATCCTGCAGATCGACGGCAACTTCGACGACTGCCTGGAGCTGGCCCGCAAGACGACCGCCGACTACCCGGCGATCGCGCTGGTCAACTCGGTGAACCCGACCCGGATCGCCGGCCAGGCCTCGGCCGCCTACGAGATCTGCGACCAGCTGGACCGCGCCCCGGACGTGCACTGCCTGCCGGTCGGCAACGCCGGCAACATCACCGCGTACTGGCACGGCTACCGCGGCTACCACGCCGACGGCGTCATCTCCGCGCTGCCGCGGATGTTCGGGTTCCAGGCCGCCGGCGCCGCACCGCTGGTGCACGGCGCCCCGGTGAGCGACCCCGAGACGATCGCGACCGCCATCCGGATCGGTGCCCCCGCCTCGTGGAAGGGCGCGACCACCGCGCGCGACGAGTCGAACGGGAAGTTCGCCGCCGTCACCGACGACGAGATCCTCGCCGCCTACCGGATGCTGTCCGCGCAGGAGGGCGTGTTCGTCGAGCCCGCATCGGCGTCCAGCGTCGCCGGGCTGCTGCAGAGCCACGCCGACGGGTCGCTGCCCCCCGGCTCCCTCGTGGTGTGCACGGTGACCGGGCACGGCCTGAAGGACCCCGACACCGCTCTGCTCACCGCGCCGGACCCGGAGATCGTCCCGATCGACCCCGGTGCGGTCGCGGCGGCGCTCGAGCTGGCCTGATGGGTCGCCCGACGCGCGTACTGGTGCGGGTCCCGGGGTCGACGGCCAACCTCGGCCCCGGCTTCGACTCCCTCGGCATGGCCCTGGCGTTGTACGACGAGATCGAGGTCGAGACCTTCGAGACGCCGGGGGTGTTCGTCGACGTCGCGGGGCAGGGCTGCCGACACGTCCCCCGCGACGAGCGGCACCTGGTCCTGCGGGCGATGCGTCTGGCCTTCGAGACGTTCGGCGGGGCGCCCGCGGGGCTGCGGCTGCGCTGTCTCAACGCGGTGCCGCACTCACGCGGTCTCGGCAGCTCCGCGGCGGCCGCCGTCGCCGGGGTGACGGCCGCCGCCGTGCTGGCCGGGCGGGACCCGGAGCTGGAGCGCGATGCGCTGCTGCAGCTCTCCGCCGGCATGGAGGGCCACGCCGACAACGCCGCGGCCAGTCTGCTCGGCGGGTTCGTGGTGGCCTGGGAGGCGGCGGGGTCGGCCCGGCGCTTCCACGCCGAGAGGTTGGAGGTGCACCCCGACGTGCACCCGGTCGCCTGTGTGCCCGACGTCGAGTCCTCGACCAAGACCACCCGGGGGCTGCTGCCCGAGCAGGTCCCGCTGGCCGACGCCGCGTTCACCGGCAGCCGCTGCGCGCTGGCGGTGCTGGCGATGACCCGGCGGCCGGACCTGCTCATGGCGGCCACCGAGGACCGGCTGCACCAGCCCTACCGGCGGCCGGCGTACCCGTCGTCGCTGCGGCTGGTCGAGGCGCTGCGCGAGCACGGCGTACCCGCCGCGATCTCCGGCGCCGGGCCGACGGTGCTGGCCCTGACCCGCGACGGCGTGCTGCCCGACGGCGTCGACACCGACGGTTTCGCGGTGCAGCGGCTGCCGGTCGACGCCACCGGTGTGCAGGTCGAGGTCCGCTGAGCACCGGTGCCCGCCGGGAACGTGAGGTACGCGACCCCGTGTGTCGGCGCGTCGCCCGAGGGGGGTTGTTGCCGCCCCGGGGTGTACGGACTAGTGTCGCCCGTGCATGGCGATCCACGCGACATCGGCGTAGTCTTGCGGCCGGGCCCGCTCGCCCGATCTCCTTTCTGAACTGGACTCGGAATCCCGAACGGGCGGCCTGACTCCCGCGACGTCGTCGTGGGACTCCATCTGTGAATGCTGCCGATACGGGGTCTCCGTATCGGCCGAGCGTGTGACATCCCCTGACCTGGACAGGTAACCGGGTCGGTCAGGAAGGAACTCTGTGAGCGAGACCGATCTCGCCGGTACCGGGACCGCGTCGGCCGAGGCGGCGCCCCGCCGACGCGGCGGCCTGTCCGGCATGGTGCTGGCCGAGCTGCGCCAGCTGGCCACCGAGCTGAACGTCCCGGACATCTCCGGCATGCGGAAGGGCGACCTGATCGCGGCCATCAAGGAGCGTCAGGGCGGAGCGGCGGCGGCCCCCGCGAAGAAGCCGAAGGCGAAGGCGGACCCCGCCGCCACCACCGGCTCCGACGGTGCGGGCGCGCCGCAGCTCGCCCTCGGCGACACCGCCGCGGCCCCCGCCGGCAACGGCTCCGCCGCGCCGGCCGCCCCCCAGGCACCTGCCGAGCAGGCCGGTGACCAGGGCGGACAGGCCGCCGAGCAGGCCGAGGCCCCCGCGCCGCGCACCCGTCGTCGCCGTGCTGCGACCCGTCCGGCCGGCGCCCCCGACGCCACCGTGACCGACGCCGCCACCGGCGACCCCGGCACCTCCACCGGCAACGGTGCCGCCCCGGCCGCCGCCGGGAGCGCCCCGGCCGCCGCGCCCGAGCAGGCCGCCCCCGCCGCGAGCGCGCCGGAGAAGGCCGACAGCACCCCGGCCCCGGCCGAGGAGCGCCGTGAGGACGCCGACGGCGCCGGTCGTCGTGGCCGGACCCGCCGCCGCGGGCAGGGCGACGACAACGGCCAGAAGGACAACGGCCAGAAGGACAACGGCCCCCAGGGCGCCCCGAAGGACCCCGCCACGGACGCGGGCCAGCGGGACGCGGGCCAGAAGGACGCCCCTCGCGACGCCGACGGCGACGACCCCGGCACCGACGGCGACCGCCGTCGTGGCCGTGGCGCCGACCGCAACGCCGAGCGCGGTGGCGACCGCAACGGTGGCGACCGCACCGGTGAGGGCCGCGACGACAACGGCCGCGGCAACGGCGACAACGGCCGTGGCGGGCGCAACCGCGACGGTGACGACTCCGGCCGCGGCAACCGCGGGAACCGCAACAACGACCGGACCGGCGACCGCGGTGACAACCGTGGTGAGCGGAACAACGACCGCAACGGCGACCGGAACAACGACCGGAACAACGACCGCGGTACCGACCGGAACGACTTCCGCGACGACGACGGTGACGACGGTGACGGCCGCGGCCGCCGCGGCCGCCGCTTCCGCGACCGCCGTCGCGGCCGGGACCGCGAGCGCACCGGTGGCGGCGCCACCGGCGGTGGCGTGGACACCGAGATCCGCGACGACGACGTCCTGCTGCCGGTCGCCGGCATCGTGGACATCCTCGACAACTACGCGTTCGTCCGGACCACCGGCTACCTCTCCGGCCCCACCGACGTCTACGTGTCGATGTCGATGGTCCGCAAGAACGGCCTGCGCCGCGGCGACGCCATCACCGGCGCCGTCCGCCAGCCCCGCGAGGGCGAGCAGCAGCGGCAGAAGTTCAACCCGCTGGTGCGCGTCGACTCGATCAACGGGCGGGACCCGGAGGCCGCACGCAACCGGCCCGAGTTCACCAAGCTGACCCCGCTCTACCCCAACGAGCGGCTCCGCCTGGAGACCGACCCGACGCAGCTGACCACCCGCGTGATCGACCTGATCATGCCGGTCGGCAAGGGGCAGCGTGCGCTGATCGTCTCCCCGCCCAAGGCGGGCAAGACGACGATCATGCAGAACATCGCGAACGCGATCACCACGAACAACCCCGAGTGCCACCTCATGGTCGTCCTCGTCGACGAGCGGCCCGAGGAGGTCACCGACATGCAGCGGTCGGTGAAGGGCGAGGTCATCGCCTCGACCTTCGACCGCCCGCCGGCAGACCACACCGCCGTCGCCGAGCTGTCCATCGAGCGGGCCAAGCGCCTGGTCGAGATGGGGCACGACGTCGTCGTCCTGCTGGACAACATCACCCGCCTCGGCCGCGCCTACAACCTGGCGGCGCCCGCGTCGGGCCGGATCCTGTCCGGTGGTGTCGACTCCACGGCGCTGTACCCGCCGAAGCGCTTCCTCGGCGCCGCGCGCAACATCGAGGACGGTGGCTCGCTCACCATCTTCGCGACCGCGCTGGTCGAGACCGGGTCCACGATGGACACGGTGATCTTCGAGGAGTTCAAGGGCACCGGCAACGCCGAGCTCAAGCTGGACCGGAAGATCGCCGACAAGCGGATCTTCCCGGCCATCGACGTCGGCGACTCGAGCACCCGCAAGGAGGAGCTCCTGATGTCGCCCGACGAGCACGCGGTGATGGTGAAGCTCCGCCGCGTCCTCGCCGCGCTCGACGACCAGCAGGCGCTCGACCTGGTGCTCGGCCGGCTCAAGAAGACCAAGACCAACATCGAGTTCCTGATGCAGGTCGCCAAGAACGCCCCCGGCAACGACGAGGACTAGTCGTCGCCGTGCCGTCCGGGCCCCGGTGGGAATTCCGCCGGGGCCCGGATGGTTGAATGGACCGTCAGCTTCCCGGCACCGGTTCACCCTGGTCGTACCAGGGACCCGGCGGCCAACGATGAGGAGAGAGCCATGCGCGAGGGAATCCACCCTCAGTACGTCGACACCCAGGTCACCTGCGGTTGCGGCAACCAGTTCACCACCCGCAGCACCAAGAACAGCGGCGCCATCAGCGTCGAGGTCTGCTCCGCCTGCCACCCGTTCTACACCGGCAAGCAGAAGATCCTGGACTCCGGTGGCCGCGTGGCCCGCTTCGAGGCCCGCTACGGGAAGCGCGAGCGCGCCGCCAAGTAGCTCCCGACACGGCGCCCGTCGCCTCGCCGCACGCGAGGAGGCGGGCGCCGTTTCGCGTTCCCGCCCCAGCGCCTCGAAGGAATCTCCGATGAGCACGCAGTCGGTCGACGCCCTGCTCGACGAGCACGCCGAGCTGGAGCAGCGCCTCGCCGACGCGGGCGTCCTCTCCGACCAGGCGCAGGCCCGCAAGCTGGGCCGTCGCTACGCCGAGCTCGGCCCGGTCGTGCGCTGCGCCCGCGAGCTCGCCCAGGTCCGCGACGACCGCGACGCCGCCCGTGAGCTCGCCGCCGAGGACCGCGCCTTCGCCGCCGAGGCCGACGCCCTGGACACCCGCATCGTCGAGCTCGAGACCGAGCTGACCGAGCTGCTGCGCCCGCGTGACCCGCACGACGGCGACGACGTCCTGATGGAGGTCAAGTCCGGCGAGGGCGGCGAGGAGTCCGCGCTGTTCGCCGGCGACCTCGTGCGCATGTACAGCCGCTACGCCGAGAGCCGCGGCTGGAAGGTCGAGGTCCTCGGCGCCACCCCGTCCGATCTGGGCGGGTACAAGGACATCACGCTGTCCCTGCGCAGCAAGGACCCGGTCGACGGGGTGTGGGCCGCCTTGAAGTTCGAGGGCGGCGTGCACCGCGTCCAGCGCGTCCCGGTCACCGAGTCGCAGGGCCGCATCCACACCTCCGCGGCCGGTGTCCTGGTCTTCCCCGACGCCGACGACACACCCGACGTCGAGATCCACGACGCCGACATCCGGGTCGACGTCTACCGGGCCTCGGGCCACGGCGGGCAGAGCGTCAACACCACCGACTCCGCCGTGCGGATCACGCACCTGCCGACCGGCATCGTCGTGACCTGCCAGAACGAGCGCTCCCAGCTGCAGAACAAGGCCCGTGCGATGGACGTGCTGCGGGTCCGGCTGCAGGCGAAGGCCGAGGCCGAGGCGGCCGAGGCGGCGTCGGAACAGCGTCGCTCGCAGGTCCGCACGGTGGACCGCTCGGAGCGGATCCGTACCTACAACTACCCGGAGAACCGGATCTCCGACCACCGTGTCGGGTTCAAGGCCTACAACCTGTCCGCGGTGCTCGACGGCCACCTCGTCGACGTCCTCGCCGCTCTGACCGCGGCCGAGCGCGCCGAGGCCATGGCGGGGGAGCAGGAGCAGGAATGATCCCCCGCTCAGGTGATGCTCCGGTCACCTGCGGTGTCCCCGCGCCCCGCAGCCGGGACACTGGAGCCGTGACCGAGACGACGGCGAGCCCCACGACCGGCAGCCGGCTGCCGCTCCGGGTGGCGATCGCGGAGGCCGAGCGCACCCTGGCCGCCGCCGGTGTCGCGTCCCCGCGCGTCGACGCCGAGCTGCTCGCCGCGCACGTGCTCGGCTCTTCGCGGTCCACACTGCTGATGACCCCGCTGGTGGACCCACCGGTCGTCGAACGGCTGCAGGCCCTCGTGGCCCGCCGCGCGACCCGCGAACCGTTGCAGCACATCCTCGGCACCGCGGTACTCGGCCCGGTCGAGGTCGCCGTCGGACCAGGGGTGTTCACCCCGCGCCCGGAGACCGAGCTGCTGCTGGAGTGGGGCCTCGCCGCGATCCGCGACGTGAGCCGCCCCCGGGTGCTCGACCTCTGCACCGGCTCCGGCGCGCTCGCGCTGGCCTTCGCGGTGTCCCGGCCCGACGCCGAGGTGCACGCTCTCGAGGCCGACCCGTCGGCACTGTCCTGGACCCGGCGCAACCTCGACGCGCACGTCGCCGCGGGCGGGCGCCCGGTGACCCTGCACGTCGCCGACGTCCGGTGGACCGACCTGCTCATCGAGCTGGAGGGTGCGGTCGACCTGGTCGTCTGCAACCCGCCCTACGTCCCGGACGGGACGCCGGTGCCGCCCGAGGTGGAGCGGTGGGACCCGCCCGGCGCCGTGTTCGGCGGGCCCGACGGCACCCAGATCATCCAGGCCGTCGTACGCGGGGCCAGCGGATGGCTGCGGCACGGCGGGCACCTCGCGATCGAGCACGACGACACCCACGGCGAGACGGTCCCGGCACTGCTGCGTCGCCGGCGCACGCTGGGTGAGGTCACCGAGCACGACGACCTCACCGGCCGCCCGCGCTTCGTCACCGCCCGCCGCGTCCCCTGCCCCTGACGCCCGTCCCACCCAGCGGGGAGCGGTCGTCCGGACGTCCCGCCGGCGCCGCGGATGTGAGCCGCCCCGCACCCCCGCGCGGCACGGTCGTATCCTCGCGGATCGTGAGTGCACCGCAGACCCAGCCGCTGTTCGACTGCAGCGTCCCCGCCGAGCGCACACGCGGTCTGACCGCCGCCGCGCGCGCCGTCCGGGCGGGTGAGCTGGTCGTCCTGCCCACCGACACCGTCTACGGCATCGGCTGCGACGCGTTCAACGGCACCGCCGTGCGCGCGCTGCTCGCCGCCAAGCGGCGCGGCCCGGACATGCCGGTCGGCGTGCTCGTCGGTTCCTGGACCACCATCGACGGCCTCGTCTCAGGAGTACCGCAGTCCGCCCGGGCGCTGATCGAGGCGTTCTGGCCGGGCGAGGTGTCGCTGGTGCTGGAGCACGCGCCGTCGCTGGCCTGGGACCTGGGCAGCACCCGCGGGACGGTGATGCTGCGCATGCCGCTGCACCCGGTCGCGCTGGAGCTGCTGCGCGAGGTCGGGCCGATGGCGGTGTCGAGCGCGAACACCTCGGGCAACCCGCCGGCGTCGAACGTGACCGAGGCGATCACCCAGCTGGCCTCGAGCGCGCAGGTCTACCTCGACGGCGGCCCGTCCGGTGACCCGGTCGCCTCCACGATCGTCGACCTCACCGGCGCCCGGCCGCGCATGCTGCGCGAGGGCGGGGTGACCGCAGAACAGGTCGAGGAGGTCGTCGGCCAGGAGGTCGACCGGGTCTGAGGGGGCCACCCGCGGGTGTGATCACGCCTGCACGGCCGCGGCCTGCGGGGATGGCAGCGGGTAGCGTGTCCCGGCGTGAGCGAGCAGACCTTCTGGGGACCGGACTTCCACGCACTGCAGCAGCAGGACCCCGAGATCGCGGGCGTCGTGCTGGACGAGCTCGAGCGCCTGCGCGGCGGACTGCAGCTCATCGCGAGCGAGAACCTGACCAGCCCCGCGGTGCTGGCGGCGCTCGGGTCGACGCTGTCGAACAAGTACGCCGAGGGCTACCCCGGCCGCCGCTACTACGGGGGCTGCGGCGTCGTCGACGTCGCGGAGAACATCGGCAACGCGCGCACGAAGGAGCTCTTCGGCGCCGAGCACGCCAACCTCCAGCCGCACTCCGGCGCGAGCGCGAACCTCGCCGCCTACGCCGCGTTCGCCAAGCCCGGCGACACCGTGCTGGCCATGGACCTCAAGCAGGGCGGCCACCTCACGCACGGCAGCAAGGTCAACTTCTCCGGCCTGTGGTTCAACGCGGTGTCCTACACGGTCCGCGAGGACACCGAGGTCATCGACTACGACCAGGTCCGGGACCTGGCCAAGCAGCACCAGCCGAAGATCATCATCGCCGGTGCGACCGCGTACCCGCGCCTGATCGACTTCGCGGTGTTCCGCGAGATCGCCGACGAGGTCGGCGCCAAGCTCATGGTCGACGCCGCGCACTTCATCGGCCTGGTCGCCGGCAAGGCGATCCCGTCGCCGGTGCCCTACGCCGACGTCGTCACCGCCACCACGCACAAGGTCCTGCGCGGCCCGCGCGGCGGCATGGTGCTGTGCCGCGAGGAGCACGCCAAGGCCATCGACAAGGCCGTCTTCCCGTTCTCCCAGGGTGGCCCCCTGATGCACGCGGTCGCCGCGAAGGCCGTCGCGATGAAGGAGGCGGCGCAGCCGGAGTACCAGGCCTACACCCGCCAGGTCGTCGCGAACGCCCGGGCGCTGACGACGAGCCTGGAGTCCGAGGGCATGCGCGCCGTCTCCGGCGGCACCGACAACCACCTCGCGCTGCTGGACCTGCGTCCGATCGGCGTCACCGGGTCGGAGGCGGAGACCCGCTGCGACCGCGCCGGCATCACGCTGAACAAGAACGCGATCCCCTACGACCCGGCGCCGCCGATGAAGCCGTCCGGCATCCGGGTCGGCTCGCCCAGCGTCACCACGCAGGGGATGACCGAGGCCGACATGGCCGAGGTCGGCGCGCTGCTGGCCCGCGCGGTCAAGGCCGAGCACGACACCACGGCCGGCGACGCCGAACTCGCCGACGTCGCGAAGGCGGTCACCGCGCTCGTCTCGAAGGCACCGGCCTACCCTCGGGGATGACCTGAGACCCACGGCGGAGGCGGAGAGGCGCTCGCGACGTGCCCACTGACCAGTTCACGTACGGACTCCCCATCCGGGAGCTCCTGCTCGTCGGGCTGGTCGCCGCCGTCGTCACGCTGCTGCTGACCGGGCCGGTCCGGATGCTGGCACTGAAGGTCGGCGCGGTCGCCTGGCCGCGGGGACGGGACGTGCACGTCACCCCGACCCCGCGGTGGGGCGGCCTCGCGATGTTCGGCGGGGTGCTGGCCGGGCTGCTGCTGTCGCTGCAGCTCCCGGCCCTGCGGCTGGCCTACTTCGAGCAGAGCACCGAGGTCGTCGGGGTCGTCGTCGCGACCGGGTTGCTGGTCGGCGTCGGGATGCTCGACGACCGCTACGACCTCGACGCCCTCACCAAGTTCGCCGCGCAGGTCACCGCGGCCGGGCTGTTGGTCCTGTACGGGGTCCAGTGGCTCCAGATCTGGATCCCGATCGGCGGCGACTCGTTCCTCAGCGGGTCGGTGCTGGCGCTGGGGCAGAGTCAGTCGGTGCTGCTGACGGTGCTGGTCACCGTCGTCCTGGTGAACGCGATGAACTTCGTCGACGGGCTCGACGGGCTCGCCGCGGGGATCGGGCTGATCACCACGCTCGCGACCGCGGTGTTCTGCATCGGGTTGATCAGCGAGAACGGCAACGATCCGGCCACGTTCGTCCCCGCGCTGCTCGCGGTGGTGCTCGCCGGGTCCTGCCTGGGGTTCCTGCCGCACAACTTCCACCCCGCGCGGATCTTCATGGGGGACACCGGCTCGATGATGGTCGGGGTGATGCTGGCCGCCGCGATCACGAGCGCGTCCGGCCGCGTCCCGCAGTCGGACACCCCGTCGGCCGGGGATCTGCTGGCGCTGGTCTCCCCGGTGGTCGTGCTGGTCGGGATCGTCTTCATCCCGTCGCTGGACCTGCTCATGGCGGTCGTGCGCCGGACCCGGGCCGGGACCAGCCCCTTCAGCCCGGACAAGATGCACCTGCACCACCGCCTGCTCCAGGTCGGGCACAGCCACCGGCGCGCGGTGCTGCTGGTCTACCTGTGGGTCGCGGTGATCGCCTTCGGCGCGGTCGCGCTGGCCCTGGTCCCCCGCACCGGGCTGGTGCTCGCCGCGACCGGGATCGCGTTGGTCGTGGCGTTCGTGGCCTCGGCGGTGCCGCACCGGTCGCGGATGCGCAACGCCGCCTCCGCGGCGCCGGTCGCCGCGGGGGAGACGGCGATCGCCTCGACCGACGACCTCCCGGACGCCGGGCCCGGGCGCCGGGCGCCCCCGGCCCGGCCGTCCGCCGGTGGTCCGGTCGAGGACGGCCCCGGACCGCCGGGCCCCGCCGCGGCGGCACCGGTGCCGGGCCGGGTCGTGCCGAGCGGGGACACGTCCGGTCGGGAGCCGTCACGGCGGGACACATCGGGTCGGGACGCACCCGGGGGGCCTGCGCCGTGGACGCGGGGCGCGCACCGGCCGAGCGGCGGGCGTGGCCCGTCGCGGACCGGGACGCGACGCGCGCCCGCCGGCACCGGGGGACCGCTGGTCGCCGGTACTGCGGGACCTGCGCCCGCCGGACCCGGACCCACCCGGCTCGCGGGCACCCCGACCGGGGGGCCGGAACACGTCGGCCCGATGACGTCCGCCGATGCCGGGCCGCCCACACCACCGACCCCGCCCCGGCCCGTCGCCGCCCGTCCGCGGATGCCACGCGGCACGGCCGCCGGACCGCCGACGCCGGCCCCGACCGACCCCGGGCCGGTCCCACCCCGCCCGCAGCACCCGCGCGGCACCGGCCACCGCGCCCACCCCGCCGCGACACCGGGGCCGGACCAGCCGACCGTCCCCACCCCCGCGCACCACCCCGCCCGGGACCGCGACGCCTGACCGGCGCCGGTCCTGGCCCTGGGGAGAGGTGTCCGCGCTCACGGATCAGGCCCGCCCGCCCCGTACGTCGCCCGGTCCCGGGGCCGTCGAGCGCGTCGAGAAGCACCTGGGTGCCGCCCGACGGCGGTCCGACGACGCTCGGGAGCTTCTCGACGCGGGCCGGGCGGCACGGGACACCGCGGGGGACGGCGCCGGTCGGGGCGCCGGACCCGCCGGTTACCGTGTGCGCGGAGCCGTACCCGCTGGTGGGGCGGCCGGTGAGCCGGGAGGCGGACGCACCGTGTGGCGATGGGACCGCTGGGGGACCGTGGAGTACGACGGTCCCGCGCTCGGTCAGGCGCAGGTCGTGCGGCGGCTGTCGGGGTCGATGGCCCGCGGCGCCGCCCTGGTCGGCGTGGCCACCACGGTGGTCTGCGCCGTCGGCGGGATCGTCGCAGCCGGGGTCCCGGGCCTGTCCGCCGCGGCCCTCGGTGGTCTGCTGGCCATCGGCTCGGCCCTGCTCACGCCGGTGCTGATGCTGCGTACGACCCATCTCGAGCCGGGCGCTGTGATGCTGGCCGCATTCGGCGGCCTCGCGATGAAGGCCATCATTCTCCTGCTCGCCCTGTTCACCCTCGGGGGTGCGCCGGGTCTGCACCGCATGTCACTGGCCGTCACCATGCTCGTCGTCTTCATCACGACGACGGCGGCGGAGGCCTGGGCAGGGCAGAAGCTCCAGATCCTGATCGGCACCGATCCGGGGTCCACAGATGCCTGACCTGGGGTTCGACGACCGTTTCGTCCGTTCCTGCGGCGCCCTCGCGGGCGTCCGCGGGGGCTGTCGAGGGCGTCGGGCGGATGGCCGGGCGGCGACCGCCGGGGGAGTTAACGGTGAATCACCCGACGCGACCCACCGGACCCGATCAAGATCGTTTCGTCGGACGAACGCGCAGGTGAGGTGCGTACGAGCCCCCGACATCGTGTAGAAGTACGGCTGATAGCATCCGCCACGTAGGCGATGTGGGTGACTTCCGGTGTTTCGACCCGGCCGCCCGGAAACACATCGCGCCACGAGGCACCTTGCAGGCGATCCCCCGTTCCGCGTGGATGCGGAACGGGAGCACCGGAAGGACCCCCATTGGGCACGTTGGTACTGGCGGCCGAGGAGTTCACTCCGCCCGGCGCAGGTCTGTTCGAGTACCCGCCGATCTTCGGCGCCGTCACCAAGCCGATGGTGCTGGCGGTCCTGTCGCTGATCATCGTCGCGGCCGTCTTCACGCTGGGCACGCGCAAGCTGTCCATCGTGCCGAGCCGATTCCAGTTCGGACTGGAGTCCTTCTACAACATCCCGCGCAACACGATGGCGCGTGACCAGATCGGCTCCGAGGACTTCAAGCGGTACATCCCGCTGATCCTCGGCCTGTTCAGCTTCATCCTGGTCAACAACATCTTCGCGATCATCCCGGTGATCCAGTTCCCGACGCTGTCGCGGATCGGGTTCCCCATCGCGCTGGCGTTGTTCGTCTACGTCTTCTACCACTACGCCGGGTTCAAGAAGCACGGGTTCTTCGGCTACATCAAGCACGCCGCGCTGCCGCCGGGCGTCCCGGTCTTCATCGCGCCGCTGATCATCGTGATCGAGCTGCTGCAGAAGTTCCTGGTGCAGCCGCTCTCGCTGGCTCTGCGTGTGTTCGCCGCGATGTTCGCAGGCCACCTCATCCTCGCCCTGACCGCCGTGGGTGCGGCGTTCCTGGTGTCGGCGGGCTCCGCGCTCGTCATCGCGTCCCCGGTGGTGTTCGCCGCCGGGATCGCGTTCACGTTCCTGGAGGCGCTGGTCCAGGTCATCCAGGCCTACGTCTTCGCCCTGCTGGCAGCCGTGTTCATCGGCGCGGCGATCTCCGAGGACCACTGACAGCACCACCGAGACCTCGGTGCCGCCGGCACCGCGCTCGCACCACCTGCTTCATCCGCCGGCCCGTCCGGGCCGATACACCGAACGACCCGCATCCCGCGGACCCGACGGAAGGAAACCCGAAGTGAACGTCACCCAGGTTCTGGCCCAGGAAGCCGCCAACATCAACCCGGGCCTCGCGGCCATCGGGTTCGGCGCCTCGGCCATCGGCGCCGGTATCGGCGTCGGCCTGATCTGGTCGGCCGTCATCAGCGGCACCGCCCGCCAGCCGGAGGCCCGCGGCCAGCTGATGGGTATCGGCTGGACCACCTTCGTCCTCGCCGAGCTGGTCATGCTGATCGGCCTGGTGCTCTTCTTCATCGCGCAGTAAGAGCCGGCAGATCACTCTCATGCCGGTCCCGGTACCGGCGGCCATGTCAGGGAAGGACACACGGTGGAACTGATTCTCGCCGCCGAACAGCCGCTTCCGATTCTCCCGCACCTCGATGAGCTCGTGCTCGGTGTGGTCGCGTTCGCGATCCTGCTGTTCCTGCTCTGGAAGTTCGCGGTCCCGCGCTTCGAGACGCTCTACGAGGAGCGGACCGACGCGATCGAGGGCGGCCTCAAGCGTGCTCAGGAGACCCAGGAGCAGGCGGACCGGCTGAAGAAGGAGTACGAGGAGCAGCTCGCCGGCCTCCGGGCCGAGGCGGCGCGCATCCGCGACGACGCCCGGGCCGAGGGCCAGCAGATCAAGGCCGAGCTCCGCGAGGAGGCCGAGGCCGAGGCCGCGCGCATCAAGGCCCGTGGCGAGGAGCAGGTGGCCGCGTCACGCGACGCCGCCCAGCGTGCTCTGCGCAGCGAGGTCGGGGGCCTGTCGGTCCAGCTGGCCGAGCGCCTGCTGCGCGAGCAGCTGGCCGACGACTCGCGTCGCTCCGCGACGATCGACTCGTTCCTCGGTGAGCTCGACCAGCAGGGCGTGGCCCAGCGGAGCGGGGCGAACTGATGGCGGCTGTCCTGCAGCCCGCCAGCCGTGAGTCCCTCGCGGCGCTGACCGAGCGGTTGGACTCCTGGACCGACTCCGCGTCGGCCCGGGACCTGACCACGACCGCGGACGAGCTGTTCGCGGTGGCCCGGTTCCTGGACTCCGAGCGCTCCGTCCGGCGCCTGCTGGCCGACGCGTCCTCCCCCGAGGACGCCCGCGCGGACCTGGTCCGCCGGCTGTTCGGGTCCCAGCTCTCGCAGCCGACCGTGGACCTCGTCTCCGAGCTGGCGGGCAAGCGCTGGTCCACCCCCCGCGACATCGTCACCGGCGCGGAGGGCCTGGCCCGCCGCACGGCCATCGCGATCGCGGACCGCAACGGCTCCCTCGACGAGGTCGAGGACCAGCTGTTCCGGTTCGGCCGGGTCGTCGCCCGCGAACCGCAGCTGGCGAGCCTGCTCGGCGACGCCGCCCGGCCCGTCGAGGGTCGCGTCCAGCTCCTGGACTCGGTGCTCGGCGAGAAGGTCTACCCGGTGACGGCGACGCTGCTCCGCGAAGCGGTCCGGCTGCCCCGCAGCCGGCACCTCGACGTCGTCGCCGAGGAGCTCGCCGAGCTCGCGGCGGCCCGCCGGGACCGCTCGGTCGCCAAGGTGCGCACACCCGTCGAGCTCTCCTCCGAGCAGGAGACCACGCTCGCCGAGACACTGGGCCGTATGTACGGCCGCACGATCTCCCTGCAGGTCGAGCTCGACCGGAGCCTCCTCGGAGGCCTGGTCGTGCAGGTCGGCGGCGAGGTCATCGACGGCAGCGTGGCGGGTCGACTCGCCGCAGCTCGCCGATCCCTGCCCAGCTGACCTGCTTCGGACGCGATCGCCGGACCCCGGCGGAACGACCCGAAGACCCCGTTCGAGAGAAGGAACGACGCAGCCATGACAGAGCTGACGATCTCCTCCGAGGAGATCCGGAGTGCGATCTCCAGCTACGTCTCGTCGCTGGAGAGCGGCACGTCCCGCCGTGAGGTCGGGACCGTCGCCGACACCGGTGACGGCATCGCCCACGTCGAGGGTCTGCCCTCGGCCATGACCAACGAGCTGCTCGAGTTCGAGGGCGGCGTCCGCGGCGTCGCGCTGAACCTCGAGCAGAACGAGATCGGTGCGGTCGTCCTGGGCGACTACACCGGCCTCGAGGAGGGCCAGCAGGTCACCCGTACCGGCGAGGTCCTGTCCGTGCCGGTCGGCGAGGGCTACCTGGGCCGGGTCGTCGACCCGCTGGGCAACCCGATCGACGGCCTCGGCGACGTCGAGAGCGACGCCCGCCGCGTGCTCGAGCTCCAGGCGGCCGGCGTGATGGACCGCCAGTCCGTCGGCGAGCCGCTGCAGACCGGGATCAAGGCCATCGACGCCATGACCCCGATCGGCCGCGGCCAGCGCCAGCTGGTGATCGGCGACCGCAAGACCGGCAAGACCGCGGTCTGCGTCGACACGATCATCAACCAGAAGGAGAACTGGGAGTCGGGCGACCCGAAGAAGCAGGTCCGCTGCATCTACGTCGCCATCGGCCAGAAGGGCTCCACGATCGCCGGCGTCCGGCAGTCGCTCGCCGACGCCGGTGCGCTGGAGTACACGACGATCGTCGCGGCCCCCGCGTCCGACCCGGCCGGCTTCAAGTGGCTCGCGCCCTACACCGGCTCGGCCATCGGCCAGCACTGGATGTACCAGGGCAAGCACGTCCTGATCGTGTTCGACGACCTGTCGAAGCAGGCCGAGGCCTACCGCGCGATCTCGCTGCTGCTGCGCCGCCCGCCGGGCCGTGAGGCCTACCCGGGCGACGTCTTCTACCTGCACTCGCGTCTGCTGGAGCGCTGCGCGAAGCTCTCCGACGAGCTCGGCGCGGGGTCGATGACCGGTCTGCCGATCATCGAGACCAAGGCGAACGACGTGTCGGCCTACATCCCGACCAACGTCATCTCGATCACCGACGGCCAGGTCTTCCTCGAGTCCGACCTATTCAACCAGGGTGTCCGGCCGGCGATCAACGTCGGTATCTCGGTCTCCCGGGTCGGCGGCTCGGCGCAGATCAAGGCCATGAAGACGGTCTCGGGCTCGCTGCGTCTGGACCTGTCGCAGTTCCGTGAGCTGGAGGCGTTCGCCGCCTTCGGTTCCGACCTCGACGCCGCGTCGGCCGCAGCCCTGGGCCGTGGCGAGCGCCTGGTCGAGCTGCTCAAGCAGGCGCAGTACGCGCCGGTCGCGGTGCAGGACCAGGTCGTCTCGATCTGGCTGGGCACCTCCGGCAAGCTCGACTCGGTGCCCGTCGCCGACGTGCAGCGCTTCGAGTCGGAGTTCCGCGAGTACTCGCGTCGCCACGCCTCCGGCGCCCTGAACGAGATCACCGACACCGGGAAGCTCTCCGACGACGCCGTCGAGACGCTGACCAAGGCGGTCGACGAGTTCAAGCGCAACGAGTTCACCGCGTCCGACGGTTCCTCGGTCGTCCCCAAGGAGAAGGCCGAGAAGGCCCTCGACGAGGACGATGTCGAGCAGGAGACCGTCACGGTCAAGAAGAACTGAGGCTGATACCCGATGGCGGCACAGATCCGGGTGCTGCGCCGGCGTATCCGGTCGACGCAGTCCATCAAGAAGATCACCCGTTCCCAGGAGCTGATCGCGACCTCTCGGATCGCGAAGGCCCGGGCACGGGTGGACGAGGCACGTCCGTACGCCGAGCTGATGACGAGCACCCTGTCGGAGCTCGCGTCGAACTCGGCGCTGGACCACCCGTTGCTCGTCGAGCGGGAGCAGCCGAAGCGGGCCGCGGTCCTGGTCGTCACCAGTGACCGCGGTCAGTGCGGCGGCTACAACGCCAACGTCCTCAAGGAGGCCGAGAAGCTCCAGGCCCTGCTCCGTGAGCAGGGCAAGGAGCCTGTGCTCTACGTGATCGGCCGCAAGGGCGTCTCGTACTACCGGTTCCGCAACCGGGACGTCGAGCAGTCGTGGACCGGTTTCTCCGAGCAGCCCGGTTACGAGCACGCGGCCGAGGCGGCGAAGGCCCTGGTCGACGCGTTCATGGCCGGTGAGGACGACCACGACGGCAACACCGACGGTGTGACCGGCGTGGACGAGCTGCACCTCGTCTACACCAGCTTCAAGAACATGATCACCCAGGTGCCGCAGGCCCGGCGGATGGCTCCGCTCGAGGTCGAGTACGCGGCCGACAGCGCCTCCTCGAGGCCGGTCGGTGCCGGGTCGGAGCTGCCCTCGGTCGCCCGCGACGCCGACGCCGACACGGCCGAGAGCCAGCGGGACCACCCGGAGAGCAAGGGGCTCCAGCCGCTCTACGAGTTCGAGCCGGACCCGGACACGCTCTTCGACGCGCTGCTGCCGAAGTACATCGGGGCCCGCCTCTACGCGGCCCTGCTGGAGTCGGCGGCGTCGGAGTCGGCGAACCGGCAGCGGGCCATGAAGGCCGCGACGGACAACGCCAACGAACTGATCCGTAGCCTGACCCTGGAGGCCAACCAGGCTCGCCAGGCACAGATCACCCAGGAGATCAGCGAGATCGTCGGTGGGGTCGACGCTCTCGCCAGCGCAGGAAGTGAGAGCTGATGACCACGACCGCCGAAACTTCGGCCGGCCCGATCACCGGGCGCGTCGTCCAGGTGACCGGCCCGGTCGTCGACGTCGAGTTCCCGCGTGACCAGGTCCCGAACCTGCTCAACGCCCTCACGCTGGAGGTGGACCTCTCCGGCGACAAGCGCAAGCTGACGCTGGAGATCGCCACGCACCTGGGTGACAACCTGGTCCGGGCCATCTCCATGCAGCCGACCGACGGTGTCGTGCGCGGCCAGGAGGTCACCGACCTCGGCCGCCCGATCTCCGTGCCGGTGGGCGACCAGGTCAAGGGCCACGTGTTCAACGCCCTCGGCGACTGCCTGGACGACCCGTCCATCCAGTTCACCGGTGACCTCCGGTCGATCCACCAGAAGGCCCCGCGCTTCGACGAGCTCGAGGGCAAGACCGAGATGCTGGAGACCGGCATCAAGGTCCTGGACCTGATGACGCCCTACGTCGTCGGCGGCAAGATCGGTCTGTTCGGTGGTGCCGGCGTCGGCAAGACCGTGCTGATCCAGGAGATGATCCAGCGTGTCGCGCTGAACTTCGGTGGCACCTCGGTGTTCGCCGGCGTCGGTGAGCGCACCCGTGAGGGCAACGACCTCATCACGGAGATGACCGAGTCGGGCGTCATGAAGAACACCGCCCTGGTGTTCGGTCAGATGGACGAGCCGCCGGGCACCCGTATGCGCGTCGCGCTCTCCGCGCTGACCATGGCGGAGTACTTCCGCGACGTGCAGGAGCAGGACGTCCTGCTGTTCATCGACAACATCTTCCGGTTCACCCAGGCCGGCCAGGAGGTGTCGACCCTCCTCGGCCGCATGCCGTCCGCGGTGGGCTACCAGCCCACCCTGGCCGACGAGATGGGTGAGCTGCAGGAGCGGATCACCTCGACCCGCGGTCGTTCGATCACCTCGATGCAGGCGATCTACGTCCCCGCGGACGACTACACCGACCCGGCTCCGGCGACGACGTTCGCGCACCTCGACGCCACCACCGAGCTCTCCCGGCCGATCTCCCAGAAGGGGATCTACCCGGCGGTGGACCCGCTGACCTCGACCTCGCGGATCCTGGACCCGCAGTACGTCGGCGACGAGCACTTCCGCGTCGCCAACGAGGTCAAGCGGATCCTGCAGAAGTACAACGACCTGCAGGACATCATCGCCATCCTCGGCATCGACGAGCTGTCCGAGGAGGACAAGCAGCTGGTCGGCCGCGCACGGCGGATCGAGCGCTTCCTGTCCCAGAACCTGCTGGTGGCCGAGCAGTTCACCCAGCAGAAGGGGTCGACGGTCCCGCTCAAGGAGACCATCGAGGCGTTCGACAAGATCGCCAAGGGCGAGTTCGACGACGTCCCCGAGCAGGCGTTCTTCCTCTGCGGCGGTCTCGACGACCTGGAGAAGAACCGCAAGAAGCTCGAGGGCTGATCACCGATGCCTGCTGAGATGACCGTGGAGCTGGTCTCCGTGGAGCGCCGGCTGTGGTCGGGCGACGCACGCTTCGTGCTCGCCCGGACCACGGTCGGCGAGGTCGGCATCCTGCCCGGCCACCAGCCGATGCTGGCCCAGATGGAAGAGGCCGGGGTCGTCCGCATCGACTCCACCGACGGCTCGAAGCGCACCATCGCGGTGCACGGCGGGTTCCTGTCGGTGTCGGCGGAGCGGGTGTCCATCCTGGCCGAGTTCGCCGAGCAGGCGGACGAGATCGATGTCGAGCGGGCCCGGCGGGCGCGCGACGGCGCCGACTCGTCCACCGACGAGGGCAGATCGGCGATCGCCCGGGCCGAGGCCCGCCTTCGGGCGGCCGAGGCGAACTAGCACGGGGACCGGGCAGGCAGTGGAGCTCATCGCGGCGTTCGTCGGAGTTCTGCTGCTGTGCCTGGTCGTCCCCTTGGTCTGGCTCGCCGTACGGCGGGTACGACTCATGCGCAACGGCGGTGTGGACCTGTGTCTGCGCCGCCGTTTCGCTGTCACGGACTGGCACTTCGGCGTCGGGCGCTACGAGGGCGAGCGGTTCGCCTGGTACCGCCTGACCAGCTTCCGGATCGGTGCGACCGTCGTGATGGACCGGGCCGACCTGGAGATCGTGGACCGGCGGCCGCCGCACCGGTCGGAGGAGTTCGCGATCCCGATGGCGGTCGAGGTGCTGCGCTGCCGCGGCCGCGACGCCGCGGGCCGGGGCATCGACGTCGAGCTGGCGATGTCGGCGGGCGTCCGCACCGGCTTCATGGCCTGGCTGGAGTCCACCCCGCCGGGGCAGGGGCACGGCTACCGCGAGGCGTCCTGACCTCGCCGGATCGGTAGCTCTACGGACCTGTCGTCCGTTCTGTCCGTTCTATGCTGCCGCCGTGGATCTGGTCCTCCTGGCGTTCGCGGGCATTCTCGGCCGGCTGGCGTGGACGTCGTTCCGCGAGGCCCGCGACGGGCATGCCCGCTGGACGCGCGGCCTGGCCGCGACTCCGGTGACGGTCGCGGAGCTCGTCGCCATGGCCGGGTCCGTCCGCGACGAGCTCGACGCCCCGGCGTTCCGCCAGGTGGTGTCGCTGTCCGGCACCGTCGAGCCGCTCGACGACGAGGCCCGCCCGGCCCCGCTGACCGGGGTCGACTCGGTCTGGTTCCGGTTCGTCGAGGAGGCGCTCTCCCGCGGCCGGGACGACCGGGAGGAACGGCAGGTCGTCGCCGAGCAGCGGCGGGAGCGGCCGTTCCGGCTGACCGACGGTGGCGCGGAGGTCGTGGTCGACCCCCGTGACGCGCGCACCGAGATCCCGGTCGCCGAGCGCCGCCGGGTCACCGACGACGGCGGGGGCCGCGAGTTCGGCCTGTTCCGCCTCGTCGACCCGACGGTGGCCCGAGAGCGCACCGAGTGGCGGATCGAGCCGGGCTCCCGGCTCACCGTGGTGGGGGAGGCCCGGCTGTCCGGGGACCGGGTACGGCTGTCCGCCGCGGCCGGCCACCCGCTCACGCTCACCGTCGCCGAGCGCGGCGACCACCTGGAGCGCAGCCGGAGGCGCAGCGGCACCGCGATGCGGCGTGCCGTGGTGTTCGGCTGCGGCGCCGTCGTCGCGCTGCTGGTGGCGGTGCTGACCTGAGCGGGCCGTCCGGAGCGGGTCCGGTCAGGTGTCCGTGGTCGGTGCTCCGTGCGGGCCGCCCGGCTGCCACAGGACGTCGCCGTCGGGGTTCGCGACCCGGCCGAGGATGAACAGCAGGTCCGAGAGCCGGTTGAGGTACTGCGCGGTCAGCGGGTTGGTGTGCTCCCGGTCGACCTCCAGCAGGCCCCACACCGACCGCTCGGCACGCCGGGTGACGGTCCGGGCGACGTGCAGGTACGCCGCGCCCGGGGTGCCGCCGGGGAGGATGAAGGAGTTGAGCTTGGGCAGCTCGGGGTTGAACTCGTCGCACCAGCCCTCGAGCCGGGTCACATAGCCCTCGGTGACCCGCAGCGGCGGGTACTCGGGGTTCTCGACGATCGGGGTGCACAGGTCGGCACCGACGTCGAACAGGTCGTTCTGGATCTGTCGCAGCGGGTCGACGACCCGTTCCGGGAGTCCCCCGACGGTCACGGCGACCCCGATCGCGGCGTTCGCCTCGTCGGTGTCGGCGTAGGCCGCCAGCCGGGCATCGGTCTTCCGGACCCGGCTGAAGTCGCCCAGGGCCGTCGTACCGTCGTCGCCGGTCTTCGTGTAGATCCGCGTGAGATGCACCGCCACCCCGACAGGCTAGGGGCGCCGGTGCCTCGGCGACCAGATGCGGGGGTGCGTCGGACGGTCCGAAGGGTCAGGGCCGTCCGGGGCGGGCATCCGGCGTGGTGACGGTCCCGTTACCGTTCCGGTCGTGGTGGAGCATTTCGCGGTCAACGGCGGGGCCCG
This sequence comes from Pseudonocardia sp. UM4_GMWB1, assembly GCF_017312155.1. NCBI lineage: Bacteria > Bacillati > Actinomycetota > Actinomycetes > Pseudonocardiales > Pseudonocardiaceae > Pseudonocardia > Pseudonocardia sp. UM4_GMWB1. Next base: position 1,636,958 of record NZ_QJPN01000001.1, read on the forward strand.
GCTGAGCGGGTCCGTCGACGTCGTCGGGGCGAAGAACAGCGTGCTCAAGCTCATGGCGGCGGCGCTGCTGGCCGAGGGACGGACGACGCTCGAGAACTGCCCGGAGATCCTGGACGTGCCGCTGATGGCCGACGTCCTGCGAAGCCTGGGCTGCACGGTCGCGATCGAGGGGTCGACCGTGCACATCGACGTGCCCGCCGACCCCGGGGCGGAGGCCGACTACCGTTCGGTCTCCAAGCTGCGCGCGTCGGTGTGCGTGCTCGGGCCGCTGGTCGCGCGCTGCCGGCGGGCGGTCGTCCCGCTCCCCGGGGGCGACGCGATCGGTTCGCGGCCGCTGGACATGCACCAGAACGGGCTGCGCAAGCTCGGCGCGACCACCGACATCGTGCACGGCAGCGTCACCGCGACGGCGGGCGACCTGCACGGCGCGCAGATCTGGCTGGACTTCCCGAGCGTCGGCGCGACCGAGAACATCCTGATGGCCGCGGTGCTCGCCGAGGGCACGACGGTGATCGACAACGCGGCCCGCGAGCCGGAGATCGTCGACCTCTGCGTGATGCTGCAACAGATGGGCGCGAAGCTCGAGGGCGTCGGGAGCTCCACGCTGACCGTGCACGGCGTCGCGGGGCTGCAGCCGACCACGCACCGCGTCATCGGGGATCGGATCGTCGGTGCGACCTGGGCGTTCGCGGCCGCCATGACCCGGGGCGAGGTCACCGTGCGCGGCGTCGACCCGCACCACATCGACCTGGTCCTCGACAAGCTCCGCAGCGCGGGCGCCGAGATCGCCACCGCCGAGCAGGAGTTCTCGGTCGCGATGCCCGGTCGCCCGGAGGCGGTCGACTTCGTGACACTGCCCTACCCGGGGTTCGCGACGGACCTGCAGCCGATGGCGATCGCGTTGTCGGCGATCGCCGAGGGCACCTCGATGATCACCGAGAACGTGTTCGAGGCCCGGTTCCGCTTCGTCGACGAGATGGTGCGCCTGGGCGCCGACGCCCGCACCGATGGGCACCACGCCGTCGTACGGGGGCGGCCGGAGCTGTCCAGCGCGCCGGTGTGGGCCAGCGACATCCGGGCCGGCGCCGGGCTGGTGCTGGCCGGGCTGTGCGCACGGGGCACGACCGAGGTCTGGGACGTCGCGCACATCGACCGCGGCTACCCGCGGTTCGTGGAGAACCTGTCCGCGCTCGGCGCCGACATCCGGCGGGTCGCGGGCGAGCCGGAGCGGTAGACGCTCGGCCCCGCAGGGGCGCCGACGGCGGCTCGCCGTGGCGGCGCCGGTACCCGGCGGCGAACCGGCCGGGGTGGGCGACACCCCTCGGCGCGACACGGCCCGGGTGCGGCCTCGCCGTTGCTCCGAACGGCCCACCAGCCCGGCGGACCGGTCCGCGCCGTGCCACCCTTCGCGTCGACTCGACGAGGAGGCCCGTCATGGTGAGCACCCCCGACGCCGCGGACGTCTCGCAGGCCGGCCGCAGAGCGGGCCGCGGGGCGCGGGACGCCGCGCACTCGACACCGGTGCGCGTCGCCGCCCGGGTCGGCATCGCCGCGAACGGGGTGCTGCACCTGCTGATCGGCTGGCTCGCCGTCCAGATCGCGCTCGGCTCGGGCGGGCAGGCCGACCAGAGCGGCGCCCTCGGGGCGATCGCCGCCGAGCCGGCGGGCCGGGTGTTCCTGTGGGTGCTGGTGGTCGGGTTCGCCGCGGTCGTCCTGTGGCGGACGGTCTCGGCGGTGTGGGGCTTCCACTACGTCGGCGACAGCACGAAGCGGACGGTGAAGCGGGTCGTCGCCGGCGGGCAGGCGGTCGTCTACGCCGTGCTGGCCGTCACCGCGGCGACCACCGCGGTCAGCGGGCGCGCCTCGAGCGGCGGTGGTGGGCGGGCGACCGCCGGACTGCTCGGCCTGCCGGGCGGGCAGGTCCTCACCGCGCTCGTCGGGCTGGGTGTGCTGGTCGGCGGCGGCGTGATGGCCTGGAACGGCTACCGGAAGAAGTTCACCGAGGACCAGGACCTCGGCGGCGCCGACAGCCGGCTGCGGCGGATCAACGCCCGTACCGGGCAGGCCGGGTACATCGCCAAGGGGATCGCGATCGGTGCGCTGGGCATCCTGCTGGGCGTCGCCGCGCTGACCTTCGACCCGCAGCGCGCGAACGGGCTGGACTCGGCGCTCAAGACGCTGCGCGAGCAGCCCTACGGGGTGTTCCTGCTGGTCGCGGTGGGCGTCGGGATCGCCTGCTACGGGGTGTTCTGCTTCCTCGACGCCCGCTACCACCGGGTGGACTGAGCGCTCAGTCCAGGGAGCGGCGGCTCAGCACCACGCGGGCGTCCTTCACGTCGCGGGGGAAGACGAGCAGCGCCCAGCCGCCGCCGTCGGCGCGCGAGGTCGTCGCGCGGATGCCCTCGGAGCGCAGCCGGTCGCGCAGCACGCGGGCGGCCTCCTGGCCCGGTACCCGGGAGACCTCGGTGAGCAGCCCGGTGGCCACCGGGTCGTCCGGGTCGTCGGTGGGCAGCGCGTGGTGCTTCTGGTGGCCGTAGGTCCAGCGCAGCAGCAGCCCGAGCACCAGCAGCACCACCGCCAGGCCGATGACGGCGCCGAGCCGCGGGACCAGGTCGAGCTCCATCCGCCGATGGTCGCACCCGGACGGGCGACGCGCCCTGTCCGAGGGGTCGGGTGGTGAACCGATCCAGCGCTCGGTTTCCCGCGCGCGTCGCGTACTTTGCCGAACACGCCGACTGTGACGAGGGACGACTCCGTGCCCGTCGCCGGCTACTGACGAGTAGTCTCTGTCCGCATCACAGGCAGTGCCGACTGTGCTCCCGCGACGACACGGAGGTTCCGGTGCCGTACCCCACCGATCGTGAGCGCGACCGTCCGTGGGTGATCCGCACCTACGCCGGTCACTCCTCGGCGGAGAAGACCAACGAGCTCTACCGCCGCAACCTGGCCAAGGGGCAGACGGGTCTGTCCGTGGCCTTCGACCTCCCGACCCAGACCGGCTACGACCCGGACGACGAGCTCGCCAAGGGCGAGGTCGGCAAGGTCGGCGTGCCGGTCAGCCACATCGGTGACATGCGCACGCTCTTCGAGGGGATCCCGGTCGCCGAGGCCAACACCTCGATGACGATCAACGCCCCGGCGATGTGGCTGCTCGCGCTGTACGTGGCCGTCGCCGAGGAGCAGGCGGAGCAGTCCGGCCTGGACTACGCCGAGGTCCGCGCGAAGCTGGCCGGGACGACCCAGAACGACATCGTCAAGGAGTACCTGTCGCGGGGCACCTACGTGTTCCCGCCCGGGCCCAGCCTGCGGCTGATCACCGACATGGTCGCCTGGTCGGTCGGCGAGATCCCCAAGTGGAACCCCATCAACATCTGCAGCTACCACCTGCAGGAGGCCGGGGCCACACCGACCCAGGAGCTGGCCTACGCGCTGTCCACGGCGATCGCCGTCCTCGACTCGGTGCGCGACTCCGGGCAGGTGCCGCCGGAGAAGTTCGGCGACGTGGTCGGGCGCATCTCGTTCTTCGTCAACGCGGGCATCCGGTTCGTCGAGGAGATGTGCAAGCTCCGGGCGCTGGGCAGGCTCTGGGACGAGATCACCCTCGAGCGCTACGGCGTGCAGAACCCCAAGCAGCGGCGCCTGCGCTACGGGGTGCAGGTCAACTCGCTCGGCCTGACCGAGGCACAGCCGGAGAACAACGTCCAGCGCATCGTGCTGGAGATGCTCGCCGTGACCCTGTCCAAGGACGCCCGGGCCCGTGCGGTCCAGCTGCCCGCCTGGAACGAGGCGCTGGGCCTGCCGCGGCCCTGGGACCAGCAGTGGGCGCTGCGGATGCAGCAGGTGCTGGCCTACGAGACCGACCTGCTGGAGTACGAGGACATCTTCGACGGGTCCCGCGTCGTCGAGGCGAAGGTGTCCGAGCTCGTCGAGGGAGCCCGCGCCGAGATCGACCGGGTGCAGGAGATGGGCGGGGCGGTCGCGGCCGTCGAGTCCGGCTACATGAAGGGCGAGCTGGTCAACTCCCTGGCCGCCCGCCGTCGCCGGCTGGAGTCCGGCGACGAGGTCGTGGTCGGGGTCAACAAGTTCGACACGACCGAGCCGAGCCCGCTGCAGGCCGAGGGCGCCGAGGCGATCTTCACCGTCGACCCGGCGACCGAGCGGTCCGCCGTCGAGGCGATCCGCGAGTGGCGCGCCGCGCGGGACCAGGACGCCGTCGACGAGGCGCTGCGGGCCCTGCGCGACGCGGCCAAGACCGAGCAGAACCTCATGCAGGTCTCGATCGACTGCGCCAAGGCGGGCGTGACCACCGGCGAGTGGTCGGGAGCGCTGCGCGAGGTGTTCGGCGAGTTCCGGGCCCCGACCGGGGTGGCCGGCGCCAGCATGTCCGGCGAGGGCGCCACCGAGATCTCCGAGGTCCGCGAGCGGGTCCGCGCCACCGGTGACGAGCTGGGCCAGCGGTTGCGCATGCTGGTCGGCAAGCCGGGCCTGGACGGCCACTCCAACGGCGCCGAGCAGGTCGCCGTCCGCGCCCGCGACGTCGGGTTCGAGGTCGTCTACCAGGGGATCCGGCTCACTCCGTCGCAGATCGTGGCGGCCGCGGTGCAGGAGGGTGTGCACGCCGTCGGGCTGTCGGTGCTGTCCGGGTCGCACCTGGAGGTCGTGCCCGCGGTCGTGCAGGGGCTGCGCGACGCCGGTGCCGGGGAGGTCCCGGTCGTCGTCGGCGGGATCATCCCGCCCGAGGACGAGAAGCGGCTGCGCGAGGGCGGGGTCGCGGCGGTGTTCACGCCCAAGAACTTCCGGCTGACCGGGATGATGGACGAGATCGTCACCCTGATCCGGCGGTCCCAGGGTCTGGACTGAGTCAGCCCAGCCGCGTGCGCGCGGTACCGGCGAGGCGGGCGGCCAGGTCGCACAGCTCGCCGGTACCGAGGCCGCCCTCGGCGGTCGTGACCCGCAGCACCTCCGACATGGGCCGCCCGTTGGTGCCGACGAAGTCCCGGACGGGCACCTCGGCGTTGCAGGCGGTGTCGCCGTCGGCGCGTGTCCAGGTGCCGGTGCCGGGACCCGGCCGGCGTCGGTGCCCCGCGGGTCGTCGTAGCGGTCGGAGGACAGGGTGATCTGCAGGGCGTCGTCGGCGTCGCCCGCGTTCCAGCCGCACCGCCGGCCCGCGACGTCGCGGAAGAACCCCGAGCGGATCGGCCCGGGCAGCACGGTCAGGTCCTCCGGACGCAGCAGGGTGCACCCGTCCGCAGCCCACAGCGCGCTCGGCGTGGGCGGTGTGCGGCGGGGTACACCGTGGGCCAGGGTGGCCGCCGCCGACGACGCGGCCGCTTCGGCGGGGGCGCGCGGTCCGGGGCCACCTGCGCCCCGATCCGGGCGGCGACGCCGGACGGCAGCGGTCCGGATCGGAGGAGCAACGCCGTGAGGCTCTCCGCGGGCACGTTCTCCATGATCAGCAGCGGGCCGCCGTCGAGTTCCAGGACGTCGAAGACGGTGACGATCCGGCCGTGGTGCAGCTGCGCGGCGACCGCGGCCTCCCGGCGCAGCCGCCGGGTCGCCGCCGGACCGGACCCGTCGGACCCGCTCGGGTCGCGGTCGTCGGGGAGCAGGACCTGCTCGAGCGCGACGTCGCGCGGCAGCACGGTGTCCCGGGCCCGGTGCACGACGCCCGTCCCGCCGGCGCCGAGCCGCGGGCCGACGGTGTAGCGCCCGGCGAGGACGGTGCTCACGGTGTCTCCCTGTTCAGTGCGTCGAGGTCGGCCGCGGTGATCGTGCGGCTGCGGACGAGCTCGGCGACGAGGTTCTCGTCCAGCGCGTCGCCGACCGGCGGCTCCACCTCCTCGGCGAGGAGCTCGGCGACACCCGCGGAGGAGCGCCGCTCGCGGACCGCACGCACGGTGTGCTCGGCCCGTCGGTGGGTCCAGCCCGCCTCCGGGGCCAGCGCCTGCATGCCCTCCCCGACCTGCCGCCAGCGCTGGGGCGTGGGGCGGGAGTCGCCCTGCAGATGGCGCCGGGCCGGCAGCACGACGACCCGGCGCTCGTCGGGTTCCAGCGGCCAGACCGGGGGCTCATAGGTGTGCGCGTCGGGTGGGAGGGCGCCGGTGCCACCCGGTTCCGGGCCGCTCACCCGAACCTCCAGGGCGTGCCCGCGCCCGGGGGAGCCGAGCACGGTCAGCAGCGTGTGGCCGGCCGCCGGCGGCACGGGTGGATCGCCCGGGCGCAGCTCCGTGCCCGCGGGCAGCCGGATCGCGGTCGGCCGCCGTCGTGCACCCACCACCGGCCGTCGTCGAAGCACAGGAGGCCGTGCTCACGGCTGATCCGCAGGTCGCCGAGCGCCAGGTGCACCAGCGGCCGCTTGCGGCCGAAGACGACCTCACGGCCCTGGCGCGGACCGAACGTCGCGTTGCTCTCGAGGGTCCGTGCGTACAACGTCTGCTCGCCGCAGATCCGGTCCACGCCCGGTCCTCCCGGTGGGTCAGCTCTCGTCCTTCTCACTGCCCCGGCGGCTCAGCAGCTTGAAGCCGGGAATCCCGATGATCGCCTGCCGGACCTCCTTGAGCACGTCCAGGAGCTCGTGCACGTCCGGTCCGACACGGTCGAGCGTCGTGAGGATCGGCATGATGTCCTCCTCCATGTGCTCGGTGAACTTCGGCAGCTGGTCCACCAGCCGGATCGCGGCGCGCACCTCCTCCTCGGAGAGCTCGTCGACGAAGCGCTGGGCCAGCGGAGCCGCCCGGCGGGCCAGCGGGCCGTAGAGGTCCAGCAGCTCACCGGCCTGCTCGCTGGCGCCCGCGGCCTGCCCGACGACCTCGCCCGCCCGGTCGGACACCGCCTTCGCCGCGGTGACGACACCGGTCGCGTCGGTGGTGACGGTCTCGACCTGCCCGATGAGGCCGCCGGCGCGCTCGCTGATCTCGCCGACGGTCCGGATGAGTCCGCCCGCCTCGCCGGTGACCGTGTCCACCCGCGCGAGCAGCCCGCTCGCGTTCCCGGTGACCACCGATACCTGCTCGACGATGCCCTCGGCGTTCTGCGAGACCGTGGTGACCCGCCGGACCAGGTCGCCCGCCTCCTCGGACACCGTGGTGACGCGCCGGACCAGGTCGCCCGCCTCGTCGGAGACGGTGGTGACCCGGCGGACCAGGCCGTCGGCCTGCTCGGACACGGTGGTGACCTTGCGGACCAGGGTGTCGGCCTCGTCGGCGACGCCGGTGACCCGCCCGACCAGCTCCTCGGCGTTCCCGGCGACGCCGGTGACCCGCCCGACCAGCTCCTCCGCGTTCCCGGCGACGCCGGTGACCCGGGCGACGAGCGCCTCGGCCTGGTCCGCGACCGGCCGGACCCGGGCCACGAGTTCGGTCGCCTCCCCGGCGACGGTGTCGACGGTCCCGATCAGCCCCTCGGCCCGGTCGACGACGCCGTCCACCCGGTCGAGCAGCTGCTCGGCGCGGGTCGCGATCGTGCCGATCCGGCCGACCAGCGAGCCGACCTCCTCCAGCAGCTCCCCGGCCCGGGCGGGCAGCCCGGCGACGGTCCCGGCGAGGTCGCCGGTCGCCTCGACCACGGAGGCCGCGCCGGAGAGCAGGTCGGACGGGCCGGGAACGTCGATACCCGCGATGCGCAGCGCCATGGCCCGGATCATTCCAGTCCGGCGGCGGCGCGGCTCAGGAGTCGGGGGTGCGGGCGCAGAGCTCGTCGACGGTGAGGTCGCGTGGCGGCAGGTTCGCCGCGGTGAACCCGAACGGCGCGGCGAGCTCCAGCCAGCGCCCGGAGTCCTGCAGCGCGGTGAGCCCGCGGTCGAACTCGTCGCGGAAGGCACCGTCGGCGGGGCGGAACGCGAACGCCCCTGCCCCGACGACCGGTCGCCCCGCCACCTCGGGGGCGAACGCGGCGGTCACCTCCAGACCGATGCCCGCGTTGCGGCGGACCTCGTCGAGCAGCGAGATGCGGGTGAGCGCCCCCACCTGCGCACCGCCGTTCGCGACCTCGCGCACCAGCGCGCCCTGCGAGTCGACGGTGACGATGTGCTCGGCCCGGATGCCGGCCGCGAGCGCGTACTCCTGCTCGGCGCTGCCGTCGAGCACCGCCAGCGTCGCCCCGGACCGGCGGACCCCGGCCAGTGTCGCGACGCCCAGCGGGTTCCCGGCCGGGACCACCAGGCCGGTACCCGCCACGTAGTCGGGGCGGGAGAACGCGACCTGCTGGCAGCGCAGCGCGGTGATCGTCAGTCCGACCGCGATGACGTCGAAGCGGCCGTCGAGCAGGCCGGGGACGAGCTGGTCGAACTTCGTCTGGACCGCGGCCAGGCCGCTGCCGCCGAGGTCGGTGACCACCGCGCGGGCCACCTCCGGGCTCTCCCCGGTGGCCCGGCCGGAGCCGTCGGTGTAGCCGAACGGGCGCTCCCCGGACAGCCCGACGACGACGTCGCCGCCGGCTCGGAGCCGGGACAGCGGGTCCGACGGCCCTCCGCAGCCGCCCAGCAGTGGCCCGGCCAGGGCTGTCCCGCCGAGGGCGGCGGCCGCCCCCAGCAGGCGCCGCCGGCTCAGCCGGGTGGTGGTGCGGATCTGCATGGTCCCGCGAGCCTAGGTGTCGATCAGTCGGTCCACTCGGGGGCCCGCTTCTCCAGGAACGACGCCATGCCCTCGCGGGCGCCCCCGGACTGCGACATCGACGCCATGACCTCGGCCGCGACACTGTAGGCGTCGGCCTCGGGACGGTCGAGCTGGGCGTAGAGGGTCTGCTTGCCGACGGCCTTGGACAGCCGGCTCCCGCGGGTCGCGCGGGCGAGCAGCTCGTCCACGCGGGCGTCGAGGTCGTGGTCGGGGACGGCGTAGTTGACCAGGCCCCAGTCGGCGGCGGTCGCCGCGTCGATCGGGTCCCCGGTCAGGGCCAGCTCCATCAGCCGCTTGCGGCCGATGTTCCGCGCGACCGGGACGGCCGGGGTGTGGCAGAACCAGCCGCCCTTGCCGCCGGGCAGCGCGAACGTCGCGGACTCCGCGGCGACGGCGAGGTCGCAGGACGCGACGAGCTGGCAGCCCGCGGCCCAGGCCGTCGCGTGGACCCGGGCGATCACGACCTGCGGCACCTCCTGCACGGTGCGCATGACCGTCGTGCACAGCCGCAGCAGGGAGCGGACCCCCGCGAGGTCGCGGGCGGCGACGTCGCCGAAGTCGTGGCCCGAGGAGAAGGCCTTGCCCTCCCCGGCGAGCACGATCCCGGTCGCGTCGCTGCGTCCGGCGCTCTCGAAGGCGTCCAGCAGCTCGCGCAGGTGGTCCTCGGTGAGGGAGTTGCGGCGCTGCGGGCGGTTCATCGTGATCCGGACCGTGTCGCCGTCCTGTTTCACCAGGAGGTGCTCGTAGTCGGTCATGGACCGACGGTAGCCCGGAATCCGCTCGTCGCCGAGGGGCGGACGCGCTACGGTGACCTGGTGACCGAATTCGTTGATCCGGTCACGCCGAGGAGCGGGGGAGCGGTGGCGGTACCGGACGTGGTCGCGGCGGAGGGCACCACGCGGATGGAGCGGGTGCTCGACGCGGCGGCCGAGCTGCTCGTGCGACGCGGCTACCGGGGTGTGACCGTCGAGGACGTCGCGCGCCGGGCGGGGGTCGGCAAGGGCACCGTCTACCTGCACGTCCGCACCAAGGAGGCGCTGTTCCTCACCGTGCTGCTGCGTTCGCAGCGGCGGCTGTTCGCCGACCTGGCCGACCGGATGCTCGTCGAGCCCGTCGTGGCGCTGCCCTGGGGCATGTCGCGCGAGCTGTACGAGCGGCTGCGCGCCGACGAGGTGGCGCGTGCGCTGTACCTGGGCGACGGTGAGGTCCTCGGCCGGCTCGCGCACGAGGCCGCCGGGACCCTCGGGGAGCTGGGCCGCCGCCGGGACGCCGTGGTGCGCGAGCACTTCCGGGTGCTGCGGTCGGCCGGCCTCGTCGACGACGCGCTGTCCCCGGACGAGCAGATCCACGCCTGGGGTGCGCTGACCTGGGGCTACCTGTTCACCGAGAGCGCGGCGAGCCCGTTCGTCCCCACCGATCCGCGGCGCACCGCGGAGCTGATCGAACACGGTGTGGCCCGCCTGCTGACCGGGCCCGCCCCGGTCGCCCCTGCCTCGGAGGTCGCCGCGGCCGTCGCCGGTCTGTACCGGCCGCTCGTCGAGCACATCGACGCGGAGTGGAGACGTCGCGTCCGCTGACCCGGGCGCGCGAGGAGAGGAGTCCCGAGATGGCCGCACCGAGTGCCGTGGACCTGATGGACCCGGCCGTCACCGCCGACCCGTACACCGCCTACGGGCGGATGCGCGAGCAGGCGCCCACCACCACCGTGACGATGCTGGGCAGCCCGCCCGCCGTGCTCGTCACCCGCTACGACGACGTCCGCACGGTCCTGACCGACCCGCGGTTCGTGACCGATCCGGCGCTCGCCGGCGGGCCGGACACCCGCGAGCAGATCATGGCGACGATGGGGGTTCCCGACGACGTCGCGGGCTACCTGGTGCGCAACATCCTCACCACCGACGGCGACGAGCACACCCGGCTGCGCAAGCTCGTGTCGCGCGCGTTCACGGTGAAGCGGGTAGCGGCGCTGCGCCCGCGGGTGGAGGAGATCACCGCCGCCCTGCTCGACGAGGTCGCCGCCGCCGGGGCCGGTGGCGCGCCGGTGGACCTGGTGGAGGCGCTGGCCTACCCGCTGCCGATCACCGTGATCTGCGAGCTCGTCGGGGTACCCGAGCCCGAGCGCCCGCAGTGGCACGAATGGGGAGCGGTGCTGACCACGATGGACCGCGAGCGGACCGGGCCCGCGCTGCGGGCGGCGATCGCCCACGTGCACGCCCTCGTCGACGCCCGCCGGGCCGAGCCCGCCGACGACCTGGTCAGCGCCCTGATCGCCGCCCAGGACGACGACGGCGACCGCCTCTCGGACCGCGAGATGGTCACGATGATCTTCGCGATCGTCATGGCCGGGCACGAGACGACGGCGCACCTGGTCACCAACGGCGTGCTGGCGCTGCTGGGCGCCCCGGACCAGCTCGCCGCGCTGCGGGCCGACCCGGCGGGCTGGCCGGGCGCGGTACACGAGCTGATGCGCGCCCGCGGCCCGGTGCAGTTCACCCAGTTCCGGTACCCGACCGTCGACGTCGAGCTGGGCGGCACCGTCGTGCCCGCCGGGACCCCGGTCATCGCCGGGCTGCTGCCGGCCAACCACGACCCGCGCGCCTACGACCGGCCCGACGAGCTCGACGTCGCCCGGGAGACCGGGCGGGGCGAGGGACACCTCGGGTTCGGACAGGGCGCGCACTACTGCCTGGGCGCGGCGCTGGCCCGGCAGGAGGGCGAGGTGGCCTTCCGGACGCTGTTCGAACGCTTCCCCGGCCTGCGGCTCGCCGTGCCGGCCGCGGAGGTCGCCTGGCTGCCCCGTCCCGGGTTCAGCCGGGTGGCGGCGCTGCCGGTGCTCACCGGGTGATCAGGTGCCCGCGTCGTACAGGGTGAGCAGTGTCCAGGCGGCGAGGGACTGGGCGTCGGTGAGCTCGCCTCGGCCCACCATCGCCGCCAGCTCGGCCGGTGTGAACCAGGCGGCGCGCATGTCCTGCTCGGAGTGCTCGCGGCGCGGCGGGCCCGCGGTCAGCCCGGTCGCGAGGTAGACGTGACCGCGCTGGCTGGACATGCCCGGCGCGCAGTCCAGCGTGCCGAGCAGGGTCATCCGCGCCGCGGCCAGCCCGGTCTCCTCGACGAGCTCGCGCACCGCCAGCTCGGCCGGGTCCACGTCGGCCCGGTCGGGCGCGGTGCCCGCCGGGAACTCCCAGCGGCGGCCGCCCACCGGGTAGCGGTACTGCTCGACCAGGTGCAGACGGCCGTCGTCGTCGCGGGGGATCACCAGTGCGTAGGTGGGCTTGTCGACGACGCCGTAGATCCCCCCGGTGCCGTCGGCACGCCGGATGCCGTCCTCCCGGACGGTCATCCAGTCGTTGGCGTACACCCGGCGGCTCGAGGTCTGCTCGATCACCCGCCCAGGATGATCCCTCCACCCGGCCTTACAGTGAGCAGGGTGCGTCTCGTCATCGCCCGCTGCCAGGTGGACTACGTCGGACGGCTGACCGCCCACCTGCCCATGGCCCCCCGGTTGCTGCTGGTCAAGCGGGACGGCTCGGTGAGCATCCACGCCGACGACCGCGCCTACAAGCCGCTCAACTGGATGTCGCCACCGTGCTGGCTCACCGAGGAGCCCGGCGTGTGGACGGTGAAGAACAAGGCCGACGAGTCGCTGGTCATCACCATCGACGAGGTGCTGCACGACTCCAGCCACGAACTCGGCGTCGACCCCGGCCTGGTCAAGGACGGCGTCGAGGCGCACCTGCAGGAGCTGCTCGCCGCGCACCCGGAGACCTTCGGGGAGGGCCACACGCTGGTCCGCCGCGAGTACATGACCGCCGTCGGCCCGGTCGACCTGCTGCTGCGCGACGGGAACGGCGCGCACGTCGCGGTGGAGGTGAAGCGCCGCGGCGAGATCGACGGCGTCGAGCAGCTCACCCGGTACCTGGAGCTGATGAACCGCGACCCGCTGCTCGCGCCGGTGCACGGGGTGTTCGCGGCCCAGCAGATCAAGCCGCAGGCCCGTACGCTGGCCGTCGACCGCGGTATCCGCTGCGTGACCGTCGACTACGACGCACTGCGCGGGATGGCGCGCGACGACCTGCTCCTGTTCTGAGGCGGCCCCGCCGGGCCAGCGCGGGCCCGGCCGGGCCCTGCCACGGCGTCTAGCCTGACCACGTGAGTGCCACCGCCGCTGACTCCGCCCCCACGACCGCCGCCGTGCCCGCCTCGGGGGACTTCGCGTCCCTCTCCCCGCGCACCGGGGAGGAGCTCGCCCGCTACCCCGTCCACGACGGTGAGCACGTGCGTGCCGCCGTCCGTGACGCCGGCGAGGCCGGGGTGTGGTGGGACGGGCTCGGGTTCGCCGAACGCCGTCGCCGGCTCGCGGCCTGGAAGAAGGTGCTGGTCGCGCAGCTCGACCGGGTCGCCGGTGTCGTCGCCGCCGAGACCGGCAAGCCGCTCGACGACGCCCGCCTCGAGGTCGTGCTCGCCATCGACCACCTGGACTGGGCCTCGGCCAACGCCGCGAAGGTGCTCGGGAAGCGTTCGGTGTCCCCGGGCCTGCTGATGGCGAACCAGGCGGCGTCGGTGGCGTACCGGCCGCTGGGCGTCGTCGGCGTCATCGGGCCGTGGAACTACCCGATCTTCACACCGATGGGCTCGATCGCCTACGCGCTGGCCGCCGGCAACACCGTGGTGTTCAAGCCCTCGGAGCTGACCCCGGGCGTCGGGCACGAGATCGCCCGCACGCTCGCCGAGGCCGTTCCCGAGGTGGGTCGGTACCCGCTGCTGACCGTCGTCACCGGGTTCGGGCCGACCGGCGCCGAGCTGTGCCGCGCCCCCGGGGTCGGCAAGATCGCGTTCACCGGGTCCGCCGCGACCGGCCGCCGGGTGATGGCCTCCTGCGCGGAGAACCTGGTGCCGGTGCTCATGGAGTGCGGCGGCAAGGACCCGCTGATCGTCGACGCCGACGCCGACCTCGACGCCGCCGCGGACGCCGCCGTCTGGGGCGGGATGTCCAACGCGGGCCAGACCTGCGTCGGGGTGGAACGGGTCTACGTCGTCGAGTCCGTCGCGGGCCGGTTCCTGGAGAAGGTGCGGGCCGCGGCGTCGAAGCTGCAGGTCGGCACGGCCACGAACGAGGGCGACCTCGGGCCGATGACGATGCCGTCGCAGACCGAGATCGTGCGCCGGCACGTCACCGACGCCCTGGAGCGCGGCGGCCGCGCGATCGTCGGCGGCGCCGACTCGGTGCCCGCCCAGGGCGGGTCGATCTCGCCGGTCGTCATCGCCGACGTGCCCGAGGACTCCGTCGCGGTCACCGAGGAGACCTTCGGCCCGCTGGTCGTGGTCAACCGGGTGCCCGACGTCGACGAGGCGGTCCGCCGCGCCAACGCCACCGGCTACGGCCTCGGCGCGACCGTGTTCTCCGCGAAGCACGGCGAGCGGATCGCCGAGCGGCTCCGCTGCGGGATGGTCTCGATCAACGGCGTGATCTCCTTCGCCGGGATCCCGTCGCTGCCCTTCGGCGGGGTGGGGGAGTCCGGCTTCGGACGCATCCACGGCGCCGACGGCCTGCGCGAGTTCACCCGCGCCCAGTCGATCGCCCGGCAGCGGTTCGGGATGCCGATCGTCGTCACCAGCTTCAAGCGGACCGCGCGCACGATGCAGACGCTGGTCGGGATCGTGAAGGCCCGCCACGGGCGCTGAGGGGCCCCTCACCCGACGACCAGGACCGTTCCCGCACGTCGGGGTGGTCCTGGTCGCATGTTACCCACTGGTAGCGCTTCCGGATGACAGGATGCGCGACGACGCGGAAGACAGGGTTGTCGAACCAGGAGGTTGCAGCGTGGCACGTGAGTTCCGGACCGTCGGAGTGGTCGGCCTCGGCACGATGGGGGCGGGCATCGTCGAGGTCTTCGCCCGCAACGGTCTCGACGTGGTCGCCGTCGAGGTGGACGAGGCGGCGGGGGAGCGTGGCCGGGCCCACCTGGCGGCCTCGACCGACCGCGCCATCGAGCGCGGCAAGCTCACCCGTGAGCAGGCCGACGAGCTCCTCGGTCGCATCACGGTGACCACCACCCTGGCCGACCTGGCGCCGGCGCAGCTGGTCGTCGAGGCCATCCCGGAGAGCCTGGACGCCAAGACCGCGCTGCTGGCCGAGGTCGACAAGGTCGTCGCCGAGGACACCATCCTCGCCTCGAACACCTCGTCGCTGTCGGTCACCGAGCTGGCCGTGCGCACCACGCGCCCCGGCAAGGTCGTCGGGATGCACTTCTTCAACCCGGCACCGGTGCAGAAGCTGGTCGAGGTCGTGCGGACCGTCGTCACCGAGCCCGACGTCATCTCCGACGTCCAGGCGTTCGCCGACTCCCTCGGCAAGGTCCCGGTCGTCATCGGCGACCGCGCCGGCTTCATCGCCAACGCGCTGCTGTTCGGCTACCTGAACCACGCGGCGAAGATGTACGCCGAGCGCTACGCCAGCCGCGAGGACCTCGACGCCGGCATGCGCTACGGCTGCGGCTACCCGATGGGCCCGCTGGCCCTGCTCGACCTCATCGGCCTCGACACCGCCTACGAGATCCTCGAGACGATGTACGGCGAGTCGCGCAACCTGATGCACGCGCCGAACCCGGTGTTCAAGCAGATGATCACCGCCGGGCTGCTCGGCCGGAAGACCGGGCGCGGCTTCTACACCTACTCCGCCCCGCACAGCTCCACCGTCGTCGCCGACGGTGAGACCCCGGCCTCGGCCGTGCCCGACGACGTGACCCTGCGCGACGTGGCGCGGGTCGGCGTGATCGGCACCGGCACCATGGCCTCGGGCATCGTCGAGGTGTTCGCCAAGGCCGGCTACGACGTCGTCGTCCGCGGGCGCAGCGACACCAAGGTCGAGGGCTCGGTCGCGCTGGTGCGCAAGTCCCTGGACAAGGCGGTCGCGCGCGGCAAGCTGGACGAGGCGGGCCGCGACGCCGTCCTCGCCCGGATCAGCGGCACCACCGCGCTGGAGGACATGGCCGAGGTCGACCTCGTCGTCGAGGCCGTCGCCGAGGAGCTCGACGTCAAGCGGGCGATGTTCGGCGCGCTCGACGAGATCTGCAAGCCCGGCGCGATCCTGGCGACGACGACGTCCTCGCTGCCCGTCGTCGAGTGCGCCGCGGTCACGAGCCGCCCCGGCGACGTGATCGGCATGCACTTCTTCAACCCCGCACCGGTGATGAAGCTGGTCGAGGTGGTGTCCACGATCGGCACCTCGCGCGATGTGGCCGCCACGGTCCTCGACGTGTGCCAGAAGCTGAAGAAGGTCCCGGTCAGCTGCGGTGACCGGGCCGGGTTCATCGTCAACGCGCTGCTGTTCCCGTACCTGAACGACGCGGTCAAGATGCTGGAGGCGCACTACGCGACCGCCGACGACATCGACGCGGCGATGAAGACCGGCTGTGCGCTGCCGATGGGCCCGTTCGAGCTGCTCGACGTCGTCGGTCTCGACGTGTCGCTGGCGATCCAGCGCTCGCTGCACGCGGAGTTCCACCAGGCCGGGTTCGCCCCCGCGCCGCTGCTGGAACACCTGGTCACCGCGGGCCGGCTCGGGCGCAAGACCGGTCACGGCTTCCGGGACTACACCAAGCGCTGAGGGATCCCGACACCCCTGGGACACTGGGGGACATGGCAGGACGGCGTGCGCGACGGCCCCGCCCCTCGGAACGGGGGCGGGGCCGTCCCGTCGCACCACCGCTGGGCAGCGGCATGACGACCGACCTGGAGAGCGGCCGCGACGGCGAGCACTACGTCCGCCGGGTGCCGGGCGGCACCACCGTGAAGCACTACCGGTGCCCCGGCTGCGACCAGCTGCTGCCCTCGGGGATGCCGCACGTGGTGACCTGGCCGGCCGAGGACGGCCGCGGGGTCGAGGAGCGGCGGCACTGGCACCTGCCGTGCTGGAACGCGCGCGACCGTCGGCGGGCGGGCTTCCGGCGGCACTGAGCGGCGCGGTGCCGCTTCCCGGCGGTACCGGGCGGCGCGGTGCGGCTCCCGGCGGTCCCGCGCCGCGCGGACGGGTCCCGCTCAGCGGGTGCGTGCGGTGCGCTTGCTGCCGCCGTAGCTGCTGCGGGCCCGCGGCGAGGGCCGGGGGCGGCCGGACCCGGAGCTCCCGCTGCCCGCCGGCCCGGCCGGGGGCTCCGGCTCGCTCTCCGCGGCGGCGGACCGGCGCTCCTTCGCCGTGACGGCCTCCTCGACCGTGCGGGGCGTGCTCGCGGGGGTGTCGGCCGCGCCCGGCGCGGCGGGAGCCACGGTGGTCCGCGGCTCGGTGATCCCGGCCGGGGGCTGCTCGACGGGGGCCTGCCCCGCGGGCGGCTCGTCGGCGGGCAGGTCGGTCAGGGCCGGGCCCGCATCGAGGTCGTCGACGCCGGACTCGATGAGCGACCGCGCGCCACGCAGCTGCTCGGCGACCCGGGCGCGCAGCCCGATGAGCTGCTCGACGCGGCGCTGGGCGGCGGAGGTGGTCTCCTCGGCGTCCCGGCGGGCGTCGGACCGGATCTTCTCGCCGTCGGCGCGGGCCTGGTCCAGGTCGCGGCGGATCCGCTCCGCGGCCTCGCGCTCACGGCGCGAGATGTCGGCCTCGAGCGCGTCGCGCTCGGCGAACAGCGAGGTCAGCGCCTCGGTACGGCGCTGGTCCATCGCGATCCGGAAGTCGTGCTCGACCTGCTCGCGGTTCTCCCGCGCCTCGGTGTCGGCGCGGGTGATCCGGGCGGTGACGGTGCGCTCGGCCTCGGTGAGCTCGCGCTCGGTGGAGCTGCGCTGCTCGGCGAGGTCGCGCTCGGTCGTCGTGCGCTGCTCGACCAGTTCGGCCTCGGTGACGCGTCGCCGTTCGGCGAGCTCGGCCTCGGTGCGCTCACGCAGCGCGGCCAGCTCCCGCTCGACGCGGGACTGCTTCTCCTCGACGGCGCGCTCCCGCTCGGCGGACCGGTGCGCGGCCTCCGCGGCCGTGGCCTCGGCCTGCGCGAGGGTCTGCTCGGCCCGGACGCGCGCGTCCTCGACGACGGTGCGGGCGTGCTCCTCGGCCCGGCGGCGCTTCTCGGCGATCTCGCGGTCCGCCGCGGCGTGCATCTCGGCGACCTCGTCCTCGGCGAGACGCAACATCGACCGGAGCCGCTCGCTCATGCCCTGCACGCTCTGCGGCGGGCCGGCGAGCCGGTTGACCTGCTGCTGCATGGCCTCGGCGCGGGTACGGGCGTCGTCGAGCTCGCGGCTCAGCCGGGTGTTCTGGGCGACCGCCGCGTCACGGTCGGCCGCCAGCATGCGCACCTCGGCGTCGAGCCGGCGCAGGTGGCTGTCGACCTGCGCCTGGTCGTAGCCGCGGCGCGCGATCGAGAAACCGGTCCGGGGTACGGGCACATCGTGGTCACCGGCCATGTCGTTCACCGTACCGTCGCCGACGTTCCACAGCCGTGAGTTCGCACCGAGGGTCACGGGGTTCACCCCGCTATGGACAGAGGCCCCGTCCGTGTGACACGGACGGGGCCTCCGGACGACCGATCGGGGGTCAGACGCCCCGGAACCGGTTGATGCCGGACAGGTGCTTCTCGCGCTTCTCCGGGTTCGTGACACCGAGGCCCTCCTCGGGAGCCAGCGCGAGCACGCCGACCTTGCCCTGGTGGAGGTTCTGCTTGACGTCGTTGGCGGCCTGGCCGGTCTCGGTCAGCGGGTACACCCGCGACAGCGTCGGGTGGATCATGCCCTTGGCGACGAGCCGGTTGGCCTCGTAGGCCTCGCGGTAGTTCGCGAAGTGCGAGCCGACGATCCGCTTGAGGTTCATCCACAGGTAGCGGTTGTCGAACTCGTGCATGTAGCCCGAGGTCGAGGCGCAGGTGACGATCTGGCCGCCCTTGCGGGTGACGTAGACCGAGGCGCCGAAGGTCTCGCGGCCCGGGTGCTCGAAGACGATGTCGGGGTCCTCGCCGCCGGTGAGCTCGCGGATCTTCGCGCCGAGCCGCTTCCACTCCTTCGGGTCCTGGGTGGTCTCGTCCTTCCAGAACTTGTAGCCCTCGGCGTTGCGGTCGATGACCAGCTCCGCGCCCATGTCGCGGCAGATCTGGGCCTTCTCCTCCGAGGAGACGACGCAGATCGGGGTGGCGCCGCCGTTGAGGGCGAACTGGGTGGCGTAGGAGCCGAGGCCGCCGGAGGCGCCCCAGATCAGCACGACGTCGCCCTGCTTCATGTCGGCGCCGTTCTTCGACACCAGCTGGCGGTAGGCGGTGGAGTTGACCAGGCCCGGGGACGCGGCCTCCTCCCAGGTGAGGTGGTCCGGCTTCGGCATCAGCTGGTTGGACTTGACCAGGGCCAGCTCGGCGAGGCCGCCGAAGTTGGTCTCGAAGCCCCAGATGCGCTGCTCCGGGTCCATCATCGTGTCGGAGTGCCCGTCCGGGCTCTCCAGCTCGACCGAGAGGCAGTGCGCGACGACCTGGTCGCCCGGCTTCCAGCTGTTCACGCCCGGCCCGGTCCGCACGACGACGCCGGCGAGGTCGGAGCCGACCACGTGGTAGGGCAGGTCGTGCCGCTTGGCCAGCGGCGAGAGCTTGCCGTAGCGCTTGAGGAAGCTGAACGTCGAGACCGGCTCGAAGATGGAGGTCCAGACGGTGTTGTAGTTGATCGCACTGGCCATGACGGCCACGAGCGCCTCACCGGGGCCGAGTTCGGGGACCGGGACGTCCTCGACGCGCAGGCTCTTGCGCGGGTCCTTCTCCTTGGTGGTCAGACCCTCGAACATGTCCGCGTCCTCGGCGCGGACGGTGACGCCCTGGTAGTGCTCGGGCACCTCCAGGCCTCCGACGTCGGTGAACTGTCCGGCGAGGATGGCGTCGCGGATGTCCTTCACTGCTGGCCTCCGATGGCGACGTTGTCAGGGGAGTCGGGTGGGCTCACCCGATGATGCTTGGGATACCGCAAGTTACTGCGTAGTATCTTAACCGTAGGTCGCCGGTGAGGGTGATACCCGAAGTGCGCTTCGTGATGCACCCCACCGGACGTGCGTACTGTCCTTCGGGACGGGGTCGTGCCTCGTCCGTCAGTGCGCGTCCGCGGCCGGCTCGACGAGCTCGACCAGCACTCCGCCGGCGTCCTTCGGGTGCACGAAGTTGACCTTCGAGTTCGAGGTGCCGCGGCGCGGGGCGTCGTAGAGCAGGCGCAGGCCCTTCGCCCGCAGCGCGTCCGCCGCGGCGGCGACGTCGGTGACCCGGTAGGCGACCTGCTGCAGCCCCGGGCCGTTGCGCCCGATGAACTTCGCGATCGTGGAGTCCTCGTTCAGCGGGGCGAGCAGCTGCACCTTCGTGGCGCCGGCCGCCTCGCCGGGCGCCCCGAGCATGGCCTCGCGCACGCCCTGCTCGGTGTTGGTCTCGGTGTGCACCGCGACCAGGCCCAGGTTCTCCGCGTACCAGCGGATGGCCTCGTCCAGGTCGGGCACCGCGATGCCCACGTGGTCCACGGCCACGACCAGCGGCGACAGGGCGTCCTCGGTTGTCGTCATGGGGGCACAAGCTACCGGTTCTACTCGTCGGTAGGTGCCTGTGCCACTGGTCACCCCCACCGTTCGGTGCGTCCGGACGGGTCGTGGCCGTGGGTATGGTGGCGGCCCACCTGACAACGAAGCCTGATGGAGGACCCCGTGTCCGGAACCGTGATCGTCGCCGGCGCCCGCACCCCGATGGGCCGTCTGCTCGGCTCCCTGAAGGGCTTCTCCGGGGCCCAGCTGGGCGGCGTGGCCATCAAGGCCGCGCTCGAGCGCGCCGGTGTGGCCCCCGACCAGGTCCAGTACACGATCATGGGTCAGGTCCTCACCGCCGGCGCGGGACAGATCCCGGCGCGTCAGGCCGCCGTCGAGGCCGGCATCCCGATGGACGTCCCGGCGCTGACCATCAACAAGGTCTGCCTGTCCGGCGTCGACGCCATCGCGCTGGCCGACCAGCTCATCCGCGCCGGCGAGTTCGACATCGTCGTCGCCGGTGGCCAGGAGTCGATGACCCAGGCCCCGCACCTGCTCACCAAGTCCCGCGAGGGCACCAAGTTCGGTGACGCCACCCTCACCGACCACATGGCCTACGACGGTCTGTTCTGCGCGTTCGACCAGGTCGCGATGGGTGCCTCCACCGAGAAGTACAACGAGCGCTACGGCCTGACCCGCGAGGAGCAGGACGCCTTCTCCGCCCGCTCGCACCAGCGCGCCGCCCGCGCCGCGCAGGACGGCACGTTCGACCAGGAGATCGCCCCGGTCGAGATCCCGCAGCGCAAGGGCGACCCGGTCGTCTTCTCGACCGACGAGGGCGTGCGCGGCGACACCACCGCCGAGAGCCTCGGCAAGCTCCGGCCCGCCTTCGCCGCCGACGGCACCATCACCGCGGGGTCGGCCTCCCAGATCTCCGACGGCGCGGCCGCCGTGGTCGTGATGAGCAAGGCCAAGGCCGAGGAGCTGGGCCTGGACTGGATCGCCGAGATCGGCGCCCACGGCGTCGTCGCCGGTCCGGACGCCTCGCTCCACGAGCAGCCCGCGAACGCGATCGCCAAGGCGTGCGAGAAGGAGGGCATCCAGCCCGCCGACCTCGACCTCGTCGAGATCAACGAGGCCTTCGCCGCGGTCGGCATCGTCTCCGCCCGCAAGCTCGGCATCGACGAGGAGAAGGTGAACGTCGACGGCGGCGCCATCGCCCTCGGCCACCCGATCGGCATGTCCGGCGCGCGGATCGCGCTGCACCTGGCGCTCGCGCTCAAGGCGCGCGGCGGCGGCGTCGGTGCGGCCGCGCTGTGCGGCGGCGGTGGTCAGGGCGATGCGCTGATCGTGCGCGTCCCCCAGGCCTGATCTCCGTGTGATGCACGTCGGCCCCCGCCTCGGCGGGGGCCGACGTGCATCCGCCCCCCCGACAAGGAGGCCGACCGTGCCCGGACCGCCGGACCCCCGCGACCTCGTGGAACGCGCTCGCCGCGGCGAACAGCTCGCCGTCGCCCGGCTCATCTCGATGGTGGAGAACGCCGGCCCGCAGCTGCGGGAGGTGTCGGCGGCGCTGTCGCCGCACACCGGGCGCGCGCACGTCGTCGGGCTGACCGGGTCCCCGGGGGTGGGCAAGTCGACGTCGACGTCGGCGCTGGTCACCGAGCTGCGGACGCGCGGACGCCGGGTCGGGGTGCTGGCGGTGGACCCGTCCTCACCGTTCAGCGGCGGGGCGCTGCTGGGCGACCGGGTGCGGATGGGCGACCACGCCGACGACGACGGCGTCTTCATCCGGTCGATGGCCACCCGCGGGCACCTGGGCGGGCTGTCCTGGGCGACGCCGCAGGCCCTGCGGGTACTCGACGCCGCGGGCTGCGACGTCGTGCTGATCGAGACCGTCGGTGTCGGGCAGTCCGAGGTGGAGATCGTCGGGCTCGCCGACAGCACCGTCGTGCTGCTCGCGCCCGGGATGGGCGACGGCATCCAGGCGGCCAAGGCCGGGATCCTGGAGATCGGCGACGTCTTCGTGGTCAACAAGGCCGACCGCGAGGGGGCCCGCCGCACGGTGCGGGAGCTGCGGAACATGCTCCACCTGCGCACCCCGGACGGCGCCGGGAGGAGCGCAGGCGGAACGAGCATCGGCACCGAGCCGTGGGAGCCGCCGGTGCTCTCGACGGTCGCGTCCCGCTCGGAGGGGATCGGGGCCGTCGCCGACGCCCTCGACGAGCACCTCGCCTGGGCCGAGAAGTCCGGTGAACGGGAGCGGCGGCGCCGCGAGCGGGCGCGCCGTGAGATCGAGGGCATCGGGATGGAACAGGTCCGGGCCCGGATGGAACGGGTGCGTGGCGGCGACGCGCTCGACACCCTCACCGAGCGGGTGCTGGGCGGCGAGCTGGACCCGTGGGCCGCCGCCGACGAGCTGCTGGAACAGTCGGGCTGAGCCGATGCCCCCCCGGTCAGGGGGGCGTGGCCCCGGGCAGCGTCGCGAGCCGGTCGAGGACGCGCTGCGACCCGCTGCGCAGGGCGAGTGCCCGGGCCCGGGCGTGGGCGGCCCGCGCGGCGGGGCCGTCGCCGTCGCGCAGGGCGGCGAGCACCTCGTCCAGGGCGAGGTCGGTGCGCTCGCGGACCGGGCTCTGCGGCGGGCCGTCGGCGACGGTGAGCCACGCGGGGGCGGTGTGGACGTCGATGGTCGGGCAGGGCCCGGGGCCGGCCCGTCCGGTCCCGCCGCTGTGTCCGGTCCCGCCGCTGTGTCCGGCCTCGCCCCCGGGGGCGGCCTCCCCGGGCCCGGCGGCGCCCGTCGAGGTGGTCGCGCGCCGTCCGGTGGCGCCGTGCGCTCCGACCGGATGCGGAGCACCGTCCTGCGCGTCGACGGCCGGCAGCTCGGCCAGCAGCCGCTCCCGCCGGTGCCGGGCCTCGTCCGCGGTGCCCGGGTCACCGGCTCGCAGGGCGGCGGACTCCGCCTCGACGTAGGCCGCCCACGCCCGGTCCGGGGCGGCACGGTCGCGTTCCTGGTCCCCGAGCCGCAGCGCGGCCGCGGCGAGCAGCCCGGTGAGCGCCCGCACCCGGCGCGGGTCCCGCGCGTGCGCGGCCGGCTCGCGCAGCTGGGCGACCACGGCGGCCACCGCGTCGTGGGCGGCGGCCGTGCCCAGCCGGTCGTCCAGCGCGGTGGTGGCGGCCCACTGGGCGCGCAGCAGGTCCAGCTCCTCCTCCCCGACGGCGGCGGCCCGCTCCAGCGCCGCACGCAGCCGCGCCGCCCCGTCGAGGGGGTCCGGTCCGGTCGCGTCGGCGAGGCCGAGCCCGGCGGGGGTGCTGTCGTACAGCTCGGCCAGGAGTGCGCGGTGCGCGGCGTCCGGGACCGCGTGGCCGTTCTCCCAGCGCGACAGCTGGGTCTTCAGGCTCGCGGCCCGCGCGGTGCCGCCGCTCCCGGCGACGAGCGCGGCCAGCGCGCGGGCCGCCTCGGACTGGGACCAGCCCCGCCGGTCGCGCGCCGCCCGCAGCGCCGCGCCGGTACCGGGCCGGGCGGGGGAGGGCCGGTCGGCAGAGGGCGGTGGAGCGTGCACGCGACCGATTCTGTCGGTGCCCCGTCGTAGGGTCAACACCGTTGACGCAACCCGCGTCACCACCACCCCCGAAACCTCCGGAGCGTGCCCGTGGACCTCATCGACTACCTGGCGTGCGTGGGTCTGTCCGGCCTCAGCGGAGCGCTGGCCGGGCGGGCCGCGGTGCGGCGGATGCTGTGGCCCCGGCCGCCCCGCGGATCGGTGATGCGCAGCTGGCGCGGCCCGGGACACGGCGGTCCGCCACCGGGCGGGCCGCGACGGCGGAGACGGGCCGGCTGAGGTGCGCGGATCAGGCGAAGTCGCCGGCGGCGCGGCGCACCGAGCGCAGCAGCGCGGTCAGCTGCTCCTCCTCGGCCGGGTCCAGCCCGGACAGGCCGAAGTCGATGCCGGTCACCGCGGCCGTGGCCTTCTCCAGCCGGGCACGCCCCTCGGTGGTCAGCTCGACCAGGGTGGCGCGGCGGTCGGTGGGGTGCGGCACCCGCCGGACGAGGTCGTCGCCCTGCAGCCGGTCGACGATGTTGGTCACGCTCGTCGGGTGCAGCTGCAGGCGCTCGCCCATCACCCGCATCGGGAGGCTGCCGCGGCGCGCGAAGTCCAGCAGCACCAGGGCCTCGTAGCGGGCGAAGGTCAGCCCGTGCGGCCGGAGCGCCGTGTCGACGGCGGAGAGCAGGATCTGCTGCACCCGCATCACGCTGGTGACCGTCGCCATCGTGCGCGCGGGGCCGACCCGCTCCTCCCAGAGCTCGGCCGCACGCTGGATCGGGTCGAAGGGGAGCGACCCGCGGGATGCCATGGCCCGACGCTAGCAAGTGCCGTGACCGGATCCGTTCCGCACGCCGGGCGTGGCACGGTGTCGGCATGCTCTTCGCCTTCAGCATCGCCCCGTCCGGATCGGACTCCGGGGACGGCAGCGTCGGTGCGGCCGTCGCCGAGGCCGTCCGGGTGGTCCGCGAGTCCGGTCTGCCGAACGAGACCACCTCGATGTTCACCACGATCGAGTCCGAGACCTGGGACGAGGGGATGGCGGTGGTCAAGCGCGCCGTCGAGGCCGTCACCGCCGTGTCGCCGCGGGTCAGCCTGGTCCTCAAGGCCGACATCCGGCCCGGGTACCAGGGGCAGCTGCAGGCCAAGGTGGAGCGGGTCGAGGAGCACCTGCGCGGGGGCGGCGCGTGAGCGCCCCGGCCGGACCGGGGGCCGGGGGACCCGGTCCGGCACGGGTCGTGCTGGTCCACGGCGCCTGGCACCGCGGGGTGTCGTGGGCGCCGGTGGCCGAGGCACTGGCGGCCCGGGGTGTGGCGGCGGTCGCGCCGGACCTCCCGTCCGACGAGCCGGGGGTCGGCCACGCCGAGCTCGTCGGCGCGGTCCTGTCCGGGGCCGGCGACGGGCCGGGCGGGCCCGGTCCCCGGGGCGACGGTCCGCCGGTCGTGCTGGTCGGCCACTCGCTCGGCGGCCTCGTGGCCACCGCGGCCGCCGACCGGATCGCCGACCGGGTCCGGGCGCTGGTCCTGGTCGCGGCGCTCGTCCCCGAGCCGGGTCGTCCCTACCGGGACCGGATGCGTGCCGAGCGCGACCTGATGGTCGCCGGCTACGACGCCGAGGTCCGTCGCGGCCCGGGGGTCAGCACGTACTGGCCGGACGCACGGGCGGTCGCCGACGGGCTCTACCGGGGCGTCGCCGACGAGCTCGACGCGGCGGGACGCGACGGGCGGGCCGTGGTCGCGGACGCGGCGGCGGAGCTGCGCCCGCAGGACTGGTCGCTGCTCGCCGAGCCGTGCCCGGTGTCGTCGTGGCCCGCGGTGCCGACGGTGTCTGTGGTGTGCGCGGAGGACCGGGTCGTCAGCCCCGTCGCGGGACGGCGGGAGGCGGACCGGGTCGGGGCGCGGCTCGTGGAGCTCGCGGGCGGGCACTTCCCGATGCTCACCCGGCCGGAGGAGACGGCGGAGCTGCTGGCCGGGCTCGCCGCGCCGGCCTGACGACGGGCCCCGCCGGCCGACGCGCACCGGGGCGGGGTCACCGGAGCGCCGGGGGCCGGGACGACGACGGCCGGTGACGGGAGACCCGTCACCGGCCGTCGGGCATCCGGACCGGGTCCGGAGGCCGTGTCGTCGTCGCGGCGTACCGCGAGGAGGGCCGTCGTCAGCCCGCCATGATCGTCGAGAAGTAGTACACGCCCGCGAGGATGCCGACGAAGCTGACGGTCATGCCGATCTGGGCGAGCTTGGCCATGCCCGGCTTGCGGTAGGCGAGGAAGCCGGCGACCAGGCCCGCGGCACCCAGGATCCAGGCGGCGATCGGGACGAGGAACGCGGCGATCGCGATGATGCCCAGCGCCAGCGACGCGTAGGCCAGGGTCGGCTTGTCGGTCGTCTGCATGTTGCTCATCGGGTTGGAGCCCTCCGTTGTGCGCCGGGGTGCCGGCGGTCGTTCTGTCGGGGAAGGGAACCGCGGGGTGGGGCAACCGGGGGAACGCCCCGCCGCGGTCACGCAGAGTCAGCATCGAGTCCCTGCAGGGTGTTCAACGAGTGACGACGCCCGGTGTTGCTCCGCCGGTCCGGTGATCGTGGGAGCACCGTCGTCCTCGCCCCCGGTCGTGCGGCCCCGTACCGCGGGCCGGGCCGGCGACCGAACGGCACAGGGGCGGCCGGCCGGGGAGCGTCGCCCGGGGGTGGGGAGGGAACGGGCCAAAAGCGGACAGGGCCCGAGTCGGCGAGGGGATGACGCCGACCGGCCGGGGCGCACGCGTCGCGCGGGGGCGCGTGTCACCGGGCGGGGCGTGTCACGCCGGACACACGGACGTGCCAGGATGGACGGCGTGTCTCGCCCAGATCCTCGTCAGGCGGCCCAGCGTGCGGCGATGTCCTCGGCCATGGCCGGGGCGGTCGACCTCTCCGGGCTGAAGGCCCGTGCCGATGCGGCGAATCGTCCCGCCCCGTCCGGCGGTGCCGCGGGTGGTCCACCCGCGACCGGCGGGGGCGAGGGCTCCTGGGTCGTCGACGCGACCGAGCAGGGCTTCCAGAACGAGGTCCTCGAGCCGTCGCTGCAGGTCCCGGTCGTCGTCGAGCTGTGGGCCAGCCGCTACCCGCGCGAGGAGCAGCTGTCGGCCGAGCTGGAGCGGCTCGCCTCGACCGGCGGCGGCGCCTGGCGCCTGGCCCGGGTCGACATCGACACCCAGCCCCGGGTCGCCCAGGCCTTCGGCGTGCAGCAGGTCCCGATGCTGGTCGTGCTCGTCGGCGGTCAGCCGGTCGACGCGGTCAACGGTGCGATCCCCGAGGACCGGGTGGCCGAATGGGTGACGTCCCTGCTCGACGCGCTGCGCGACCGGATGCCGGCCATCGCCGAGGGTGAGCGCCGGGCGGCCGCAGCCGGTTCGGACGAGCCCGTCGAGGAGCCCGAGGACCCGCGCTTCACCGCAGCCGAGGACGCCCTGGAACAGGGTGACTACGCCGCCGCCGAGGCCGCCTACACCGGGATCCTCGACTCCGAGCCCGCCAACGAGCAGGCGAAGGCGGCGCTGGCGCAGGTCCGCTTCCTCGCCCGTGCCGAGCAGGCCGACCCGTCGTCGATCGAGCGGGCCGACGCCGCGCCCGACGACGTCGACGCCCAGCTCGCCGCGGCCGACGCCGAGCTGGCCGCCGACCGGGTCGAGGCCGCCTTCACCCGGCTGGTCGGCACCGTCGCCCGGACCGGGGGCGAGGACCGTGACCGGGCCCGCGGGCACCTCGTCGGGCTCTTCGAGCTCTTCCCGGCCGACGACCCGCGGGTCGCCACGGCCCGGCGCGCGCTCGCCCGCGCCCTGTTCTGAGCCGGGTTCCTCCCCGATGACCCACCGGCCGCCGGTGGTCCGCCCGCGGACCCCGTGGCCGCCGGATCCGGCGCCCACGAGGACCGGGGCCGCATCGGCCGCGGCCGGCCGGCGGGCCACGCGGTGACCGCGGACCTCCGGTCGGGCCCCGCCGCGGCGGACCCCGTGCGGACGGGGTGGACCGGGCGGACGGCGCGGCGGGCGCACGCGGCGCGCGACGCCGTGCACCGCCTCGCCCGGGCGGGGGCGCCGATCGTCGCCGTCGCCGCGCTGGTGGCCGCTGCACTGCTGTTCCTGCTGGGCGGCCCGCCGTTGCTGCGCTGGATCCCGGCGACCGACATCGCGCGGATGCACGTCGACTTCGACACCTTCCGGGCCTCGGCGCACGCGCTGGTCCAGCACGGCCCGGGCAGCGCCGCGATCTACGACACCGGCGCCCGCCTGCACAACCTCAACCCGCCGCTGCTGTCGGTGCTGCTCGCGCCGCTGGCCCTGCTCGACCCGGTCACCGGCTACCGGCTGCTGACGGCCCTGTCGGTGCTGCTCGTCGCCGGGTCGGTGCTGCTGGTCTGCCGGGAGCTGCGGCTGGGCCGCCGCTGGACGACCGGCGCGCTCGTGGTGGTGCTGGCGTCGTCGCCGTTGCACGGGACGCTGCTGCTGGGCCAGATCTACCCGCTGCTGCTGGCCGGGCTGACCGCGGGCTGGGTCGCCGAACGGCGCGGGCACCCGGTGCTGGCCGCCGCCTGCTACGGCGTGACGGTCGCCCTCAAGCCCTCGCTCGCGCCGGTGCTGCTGCTCCCCGCCGTGCAGGCCCGGTGGCGGCCGTTCGCGGCCGGGATCGCCGCCGCGGCGGTCGCGACGCTCGTCGGCGTCGCCGTCGCCGGGTGGCCGACGGCGTTCCAGTGGCTGGCGATGGCGCTGGCCGAGCCGGTCGGCCCCACCCCGGACAACGCGTCGCTCCCGGGCCAGGCGTTGCGTTGGGGGATCCCGACCGTCGTCGGGGCCCTCGTGGGCGCGGCGGTCGCGGCCGGCACGCTCGTCCACCTCGGGCGGCGTACCCGCCGGCACGGAGCCGGCCCGGCCGTGGGCACCGACCCGGGCGGGACGGCGCTGTTCGCGGTGCTCGCCACCGGTCTGCTGGCCGCGCCGATCGCGTGGCACAACTACCTGCTGCTGCTCGTGCCCGGGCTGCTGGCGCTCGTCGCGTCCGGGGAGGCGGGGGACACCCGCCGCCGGGTCGTCGTCGCGATCGGGTGTCTCGCCGTCGTCCCGGTGAGCTGGTCGGACCTGTGGGCCGACGGCGGCTGGGCGACCCCGCTCGGGCGGGCGCTCTACACGGCGGTGCTCCTGGTGACATGGTGGTCACTGCTGCGTCCGGCGACCGGACCGGTCCCCGGCGGGTCCTTCCGCTCTGCGGAAGAGTCGGCCCGCGCACCGGCCTGACGGTCCAGACTCCGCGCCACCCGAGACGCAAGGAGGCTCCCGGATGGCGCAGACGTCACGGCCCGACCCCGCCCGCGGACCCACCACCGCCCCCGGCGCCGTCCGCCACGGGGGCTGGGTGGCCCCACTGTGCTGGGCGGCGGTGGCGCTCGAGGGCTTCGACCTGGTGGTGCTCGGCGTCGTGCTGCCGTCGCTGCTGGAGGAGCCCGCCTGGGGCCTGACCCCGGCGACGGCGTCGCTGGTGTCCACCGCCGGGCTGCTCGGTGTGATGGCCGGCGCCCTCTCCGCGGGCCCGCTCGCCGACCTCGTCGGACGGCGCCGGGCGATGCTGGCGACCGTCGTCGCGTTCTCCGTGCTGACGCTGCTGTGCGCGGTCGCGACCGGCCCGTGGACGTTCGGCGCACTGCGCTTCCTGGCCGGGCTCGGCCTGGGCGGGGTGCTGCCGGTGGCGCTGGCGATGGTGAACGAGCACAGCGGACCCGGGCGCGGCGGCAGCGCGACCACGACCCTGATGACCGGCTACCACGTCGGAGCCGTCGCGACCTCGCTGCTCGGGATCCTGGTCATCCCGGTCTGGGGCTGGCGGCCCATGTTCGTGCTCGGTGCGCTCCCGGCGATCGTGCTGGTCCCGCTGCTGGCCCGGTACCTGCCGGACACGCTGCCCGCCGAGGCCCGCGCGACGGCCGCACCGGCCGGGCCACGGTCGCGCAACCCGGTCGCCCAGCTCGTCCGCGACGGCTACCTGCGCTCATCGGTCGCGTTCTGGGTCGCCTCGTTCATGGGGCTGCTGCTGGTGTACGGCCTCAACACCTGGCTGCCGCAGATCATGCGGGTCGCCGGGTACGGGCTCGACGCGGCGCTGGCCCAGCTGCTCGTGCTGAACGTCGGCGCGATCGTCGGTCTGCTCGTCGCGGGCCGGGTCGCCGACCGGATCGGGCTGCGCACGGCGACGGTCGGCTGGTTCGTCGCGGGCGCGGTCTTCCTGGCGCTGCTCGCGGTGCCGCTGCCCGGCGGCGGGATCTACGTGAGCGTCCTGCTCGCGGGCGTGTTCGTGTTCAGCTCGCAGGTGCTGGTCTACGCGTTCGTCAGCCGGCACTACCCGGACCACGCGCGGGCCTCGGCGCTCGGGGCGGCCAGCGGGATCGGCCGGCTCGGCGCGATCTGCGGGCCCCTCCTCGGCGGTGTGCTGCTCACTGCGGGCCTCGCCTACCCGTGGGGCTTCTTCGCGTTCGGGGCGGTCGCCGCGCTGGGGGCCCTGGCGGTACTGGCCGTACCCGGCGACCGGCGCGTGACGGGGTGAGCCGATGGCGCGCGTCTGGATGGGCCCCGACGACGAGCCGTCGCGCAGGTCACCGGTCGACGGCGACCGTCCGCCTGCCCGCGACCGGCCCGGCGAGGGGCCGGACCGGTCGCACGGCGGAGATCAGTCGCCCGCGGTGGTCCCGGTGTCCGACGCGCCCGTCCCGGAGCTCCCGTTGACGAACGTCCCGGTGCGCACCGCCCGGACACCGACGGTGCCGGGTGCGGGCGCGACCGAGGTGGACACCTGACCGGCGTCCGGGACGTCACCGGAGTCGTCCGGCCCCGGGTCGACGAGGTCGGCCGGGTCCGCCGGGGCGGCGGAGACCCGCAGGTCGTCGTCCGGGGTCACCGGCGCCTCGACGTCGGTGTCCTCCGGCTCGTCGGGCAGCGCGGCGGCCGGCAGCGGCGGCGGGACCGTCGCGGCCGGGGCCGCCTCCTGCGTCGGGGCGGACAGCACCGGGCCGCCGGTCTCCTCCGGCACCAGCCACAGCACACCCGACGGCGGGAGCCGCAGCACCGCCGAGGCGGGCTGGCCGTGCCACATGACCTGCTCGCCCCTGACCCGCCCGAGGTTGCCCACCCCGGACCCGCCGTAGGCCGACGCGTCGGTGTTGACGACCTCGGTCCAGTTCCCGGCGAACGGCAGCCCCACCCGGTAGTCCTCGCGGGGGGAGCCGGAGAAGTTCGCGACGCAGGCCAGCACGGTGGCGCGGCCCTCGGCGTCGACGCCGTGGCGCAGGAACGAGAACACGTTGCCCTGCGCGTCGTTGGCGTCGATCCAGCCGAAGCCGTCCGGGGTGGTGTCGCGCGACCACAGTGCGGACTGCGCGCGGTAGGTCCGGTTCAGGTCCCCGACGAGGGTGGTGATCCCGCCGTGCAGCGGGTCGTCACTCTGCAGGTGCCAGTCCAGCGACCGCTGCTCGGACCACTCGCGCGGTTGCCCGAACTCGCCGCCCATGAACAGCAGCTGCTTGCCCGGGTGCGCCCACATGTAGGCCAGCAGTGCGCGGACCCCGGCGGCCTTGTTCCAGTCGTCGCCGGGCATCCGGGTCCACAGCGACCCCTTGCCGTGCACGACCTCGTCGTGGCTGATCGGCAGCACGTAGTTCTCGCTGAACGCGTACATCAGCGAGAAGGTCATCTGGTTGTGGTGGTAGCTGCGATGGATGGGGTCGCGCCCGGTGTAGTCGAGCGTGTCGTGCATCCAGCCCATGTTCCACTTGAGCCCGAACCCGAGACCGCCCATGTAGGTGGGCCGGGTGACGCCCGGCCAGGCGGTGGACTCCTCGGCGATCGTGACGACTCCCGGGTGCTCCCGGTAGACCGTCGCGTTCATCTCCTGCAGGAACGCCACCGCGTCGAGGTTCTCCCGGCCGCCGTGGACGTTGGGCAGCCACTGGCCGTCGGCACGGGAGTAGTCCAGGTAGAGCATCGAGGCGACCGCGTCGACGCGCAGGCCGTCGATGTGGAACGACTCGAGCCAGTACAGCGCGTTCGCGACGAGGAAGTTGCGCACCTCGTTGCGGCCGAAGTCGAACACGAGCGTGCCCCAGTCGGGCTGCTCGCCGCGGCGCGGGTCGGCGTGCTCGTAGCAGGCCGTGCCGTCGAAGCGGGCCAGCGCCCACTCGTCGCGCGGGAAGTGCGCGGGCACCCAGTCGACGATCACGCCGTAGCCCGCGCGGTGCAGCCGGTCGACGAAGTACCGGAAGTCGTCGGGCGTGCCGAACCGCGAGGTCGGGGCGAAGTACGAGGTCACCTGGTAGCCCCAGGACCCGCCGAACGGGTGCTCGGCCACCGGCAGCAGCTCGACGTGGGTGAACCCGGTGGTGTCCAGGTAGGCCACCAGCCGCTCGGCGATCTCGCGGTAGTCCAGCCCCGGCACCCAGGAACCGAGGTGCATCTCGTAGACGCTCATCGGTTCCGCGTGCGGTCGGCGCTGCGCGCGGTCGGCCATCCACGCGTCGTCGGTCCACTCGTGGACGTCGCGGGTCACGACCGACGCCGTCTGCGGCGGGATCTCGGTGGCGAAGGCCATCGGGTCGGCCTTGTCCCGCCACCGGCCGTCGGGGCCCAGGATGCGGAACTTGTAGCGGTCGCCGACGCCGACGCCGGGCAGGAACACCTCCCAGACCCCGGAGCTGCCCAGCGAGCGCATCGGCAGCGTCCAGCCGGCCCAGCCGTCGAAGTCACCGGTGACCCGCACACCGCGGGCGTTCGGCGCCCAGACGGCGAAGCTGGTCCCGGCGACCGGGCCGGAGGGGGTGTCGTAGTCCCGGACGTGTGCGCCGAGGACGTCCCACAGGCGTTCGTGCCGTCCCTCGCCGATGAGGTGCAGGTCCATGTCGCCGAGCGTCGGCAGCCAGCGGTACGGGTCGTCGACCGTCTGCTCGGTCGTGCCGCCGGCGCCGTCGCCGTAGGTCACGAGCAGCCGGTAGTCGCCGCCGGAGCCGGGGACGAGGCCGGAGAACAGTCCGGCGTCGTGCACCCTGGTCAGCTCGCAGGCCTGCGCGCGGTCACCGTTGGGCAGCACCGCCACCGAGACGGCGTGCGGCCGCAGGACACGGACCACGGTGCCGTCGACGTGCGGATGCGCGCCGAGCACCGAGTGGGGGTCGTGGTGGGCACCGCCCAGGAGCCGGTCGGTCGTCGCCTGGTCCGGTGCGTACGCATCGGTCTCGGAGCGGGTCGCTCGGGTCTCCTCGGAGGTCACTGCGGAACCGTACTGCGGGTGACGAACGCCCGCCGCGCGCGGTCGCACAGTGTTGCCGGATCGCAGTCGAGCGTGAGCGGGGGCGCGTCATCCCCGCCCGCGCCGGCGCCGGTGACGGGCCAGCGCCCGTTCCAGGACCGCCTGCAGCGCGCCGGCGGCGCCGTCCCAGGTCTGCTCGGCGGCCCGGGCGCGCACCGCGTCGGAGCGCTGCGTCCACGTCGTGTCCAGCGCGCGCACGGCGGCGGCGAACCCGGCGTCGTCGCCCGGCGCGACGAACACCCCGGCGTCGCCCGCGACCTCGCGGAAGGCCGGGATGTCGGTGACGACGACGGGGCAGCCCCGCGCCATGGCCTCCAGCACCGGGAGCCCGAACCCCTCGTCGCGGGAGGCGGAGACCAGCGCGGTGGCGCCGTCGAGCAGGGCGCGGTAGCCGTCGTCGTCGACGCCGTCGTGGAACACCGGCCGGGCCGGCGCGGCGAGCCGCTCCAGCTCCGTGCGCACCCCGGGCGGGACGGGGGAGACCAGGTGGAGCTCGTGGCCGGGCAGCCGGGCCGCGGCCCGGGCCAGGGTCGCGACGTCCTTGTAGGGCATGAACGACCCGGCGTAGACGATCCGGTTCCCCGGCGGCCGGGACCGCGTCGGCGTGCCGGGCGGCAGGTGGAAGTCGGTGGCGTCCGGGACGACGGCGACCTCGCGGCGGGACAGCCGGTGCGCCGCGATCAGGCCCGCGGTCGCGCCGGACACGCATGCGACGGCGTCGGCGCCGGCCAGCAGCAGTCGCTGCGGCCACCACGACAGGTGGTAGGCCCGCCACACCGCCCGCACCGGCGCGGGCAGCCACGGCGGCGGCGCCGGGTGCCGGTAGTAGATGAGGTCGTGCACGGTGAGCACCACCGCGTAGCGGCGTCCGAGCGTGCCCATCGTCTGCATCGGGCTGAAGACGACCGCATCGGGTGACCCGGCGACGATCCGGTTCACCCGCCGCGCGACCAGCGGCTCCCCGGCCCCGGTCGGGGCGGGCAGGGTGTGCGCGGGCCGGTCGGGCAGCCCGTCGCGCTGGCGCGGGTCGGACACCAGCAGCTCCACCGGGGCGATCCGGTCCAGCGCGCGGACCAGCCCGGTGGTGTAGCGGCCGATGCCGTCCGGGCGTCCGGGACGGATGTAGCGGCAGTCGACGAGCACCCTCACCGCGCCACGAAACCCCGGATCTCGCGGGCCGCCCACGCGGGGGCCTCGTAGTGCAGGAGGTGGCCGGTACGCGGCAGCAGGACCAGCCGGGCGTCGGCGAAGGCGGCGGCGAGCGCGTGCTGCCCGGCCGGTGGGGCGACCCGGTCGCGGGCCCCGGCCAGCAGCAGTGTCGGCACCGTGATCCGGGGCGCCCAGGGGCGCACCGAGCCGGAACCGGCGGCGCGGAGGCACTCCAGCAGCGACGCCGTCGTGGCGAAGGTGCCGAAGTGGGCGCGGTGCTCGTCGGAGATCCAGTGACGCAGCAGCGGGTCGCGGGTGGTGGTCATGGAGACGGTCGCGGCGTCCGCGAGCAGCCGGTGGCGCAGCAGGCCGTCGAGGCCGAGCCGGGCGGCACCGGAGTGCAGCAGCGCGGTGGCGGCCGTCCCGAGGCCGGTGACGCCGCCGGCGTCCGAGGCGGGCTCGGCGATCGGGTTGACCAGGACCAGCGCCCGCGGGGTGGTCGCGGCGGCGGCGCAGACGGCCGCGGCCACGATCGACCCGAACGAGTGCCCCAGCAGCACCGTGTCCGGGCCGAGGTCGGCGAGCAGCGCCGAGGCCCAGCGGGCGTAGCCGTCGACGTCGTGGGTGCGGTCGGTGAACGCCGGCGACGCCCCGAACCCGGGCAGGTCCGGCACGACGACGCGGTACCCGGCCAGTCGCGACGCCAGCGGCGCGAGCCCGTGGTGGCTGCCGCGCAGCCCGTGCAGCGCCAGCACCGGCGCCCCGTCCGGGTCCCCGAGGGTGTGCACGACGGTGGGCGCGCCGTCGACGACGTGCACGGGAGAGGCCACCGCGAGGGCGGGCGACGGCGTCGCGGTCACCGCCGGGTGTCCGCGTGCCGGCGGGCGCGGCGTGCCGAGCGGAACGCGCGCACCGGCACGACCGGGCGGGCCTTCGTCCGGTACAGCTCCTCGAAGGTGTCCACCGTGGTCGCCAGTGAGTGCTCGGAGGCGATCTGCAGGCTCGCTGCCCCCAGCTCGGCCGCGCCGTCGGGGTCGTCGAGCACCCGGGCCAGCCGGTCGGCGAGCGCGGCGACGTCGCCGTGGGGGTAGCGCCAGCCGTTCACCCCGGGGCGGGCCAGGTGCGGCAGCGCACCCGCGTCGACGGCGACGACCGGCTTCCCGGTCGCCATCGCCTCCAGCGTCACCAGGCTCTGCAGCTCGGCGGTGCCGGCGTTCACGAACACGTCCAGGGCCGGGTAGACGTCGGGGATCTCGTCGTCGGTGAGCCGGCCGGTGAACGTGACCGCGTGCTCCAGGTGCTCGGCGCGGACCAGGGCGCCCAGCCGGGCCCGCTCCTCGCCGTCGCCGACGACGACCAGCTGCGCGTCGGGCACGGCACCGGCACGCAGCAGCGCGGTGGCGCGGACCAGCTCGTCGACGTGCTTCTCCCGGTCCAGCCGCCCGACGAAGCCGACCAGCGGCACCCCCTCGGCGATGCCGTGCCGGGCGCGGAACGCGGGCCCGCGACCGGTGGTGTCGGGCCGGAAGCGGCCCAGGTCCAGGCCGTTGGACACGGGCAGCACCGGGCCGGGGACGCCGCCCTGCTCGGCCATCGACGCGGCCAGCGGGGTGGGTGCGGTGACCAGCCCGGCCCGGCTGAGCACGCGCACCGCGTCCCACCAGAACAGCTTCTTGAGCCCGGACTCCGGCAGGTGCAGGAAGCTGATCGCCGGGATGATGTTCTCCGGGATCATGTGCGTGGTCGCCATCGACGGGACGCCGAGGTCGGCGGCCGCGGTGAGCAGCATCCGCCCCAGCACCATGTGGCTCTGCACGTGCACGACGTCGGGCCGGACCCGGCGCAGGATCGCGCGGCAGGTCCGGCGCAGCCCGGGCGGCGGGCAGAGCCGGAAGTCCGGCGGCTTGGGGACGCGGCAGGAGCGGACCCGGTGTTCGGTCACCGGCCCGACCCGGCGCGGCGGGAGGCTGCGCAGGCCGCGCGACGGTGCGACCACGTGCACCTCGTGCCCGCGGGCGGCGAGCTCGGCCGCCAGCCGCTGTCCGGCGTAGCTGGCCCCGTTGACGTCCGGTGCCCAGGTGTCGGCCCCGATCAGGACGCGCACACGTTCTCCTTCCGCGAGGTCCTGGCACGCACCCACAGCGCGCGCCCGGCCACGAGCACCAGGCCCACGCCCAGCCCCACCGCCACGATGATCCACGGCCGGTCGGCCAGCTCCGCGGCGAACCGGCCCCCGACCACCCAGCCGATCCCGACCAGCAGTGCCGAACGCACCGCCGTCAGCGGGACCACCCAGGCCACGAATCGCCGGTACGACACCCCGGCCAGGCCGATGGCCAGGAACGCGGGGATCGCGCCGACGTCCACCAGTTTCGCGCCCAGCACCAACCGGCCCGGACGGCCCCCCACCTTCGCGCGCAGTGCGTCCCAGCGACGCTCGGTCAGACCCAGCCGGACCAGCAGCGGAGCGATGGCCGGGCGGCGCCCGCCGCGGCCGAGGACGTAGAAGGCGGTGTCGGCGACGACGTCGGCGGCGAACGCCACCAGCCACACCACCCACCAGTCGAGCAGCCCGGCGCCCGCGAGTGAGCCGGCGACGACGCTGACGACCGGCCCCTCCACCAGCACACCGAGGAAGAGCACGGCCAGCGTCACGCCGAGCGTGGGCCCGTCGGGGCGCTGGACGAGGCCCAGGACGCCGTCCAGACCGTCCGCACCGAGCAGACCGGCCGGGGTCACGAGAGGTCCTCGGGCCGGGTGGGGGGTGGTCGTCTCACGGTGGGTGTCCTCCTGGTCGGGGAGGATTCCACGATCCCGCGCCAGGCCGCCCGGGGAGTCGGGCGTCGCCCCGGCGTCGTCGGCGGGAAGGTCCGGTGACCACCGGGTGTCGCCGACGGCCCGGACGTGCTAAGCGGTGCCGCGCGCGATCGCGGTGAGCGGGATCGGCAGCCAGGTCGGACGGCTGCGGGTCTCGTAGAGCACCTGGTAGACGGCCTTGTCCAGCTCGTAGGCGCGCAGCAGCGCGGCGTGCACGCGCGGGTCCTCGCCGGCGCGGGCGGCGTAGCCGGCGCAGAACGCGTCACGGTTCGCGGCCGACCAGTCGTGAGCGAGGCGTGCCTCGGTGGTGTCCGAACCGAGACCTGCCCCGGGCGTGTCGGACCGGGTCAGCAGGTGGTGGAAGGCGGCGTAGTCGAAGGAGAACAGCATCCCGACGACGTCGCGCACCGCGGAGTCCGGCGCGCGCCGCTCCTCGGGGGAGGCGGCCGGCTCGCCCTCGAAGTCGATGACCAGCCAACGCCCGTCCGGGCGGCGCAGCGTCTGCCCGAGGTGCAGATCGCCGTGCACCCGCTGCACGACGACGGGCGCGCCCAGCGCGGCCACCTCGTCGTAGACGGCGCGGATCGCGGGCACGTGCGGGGCGAGCACCGGCACCTGGTCGGCGACGTCGGCGCACCGCCGGGTCCAGTACGCCGCCAGCTCGCGCGGGTCGGCCTCGGAGGTGCCGAGCTCGGCGCGCAGCGCGACGTGCACGTCGGCGAGCGCCTCACCGAGCGCGCGGGCGTCGCCGGTGAAGTCGGTCCGGTCGCGGACCGCCGCGGTGGCCCGCTCCCAGCCGTCGTGCGAGCCGGCCGCGAACTCCTGCAGGAGCGCGAAGGTGGCGGGCTCGCCGCCGAGGACACCCTCGATCCCGCCCTGCAGCGCCGCGACCGACGTCGACCCGGCCGCGCGCAGCGCCCGGTGCAGCTCCAGATCGGGGTTCAGACCGGGGGACAGGCGCCGGTAGACCTTGAGGATGGAGCGCTCGCCCCAGCGGACGGAGGTGTTGGACTGCTCGGCGTCGACGACGCGGCCGGTCTCGGTCAGCGGCAGGTCTGCGCCCGGCTCGGGCACGAACGACAGGTCATCGACGGTCGCGCCCTCGGCGATCAGCCGCAGCAGCAGCGCGGTGACGCGCCCGTCGTGCAGGCCGTCGTAGAGGACCTGCCCGTCGTGGTCGCCGATCGGGGCGGCCCCGGCCGGGGCGTGCGGGGCG
This sequence comes from Pseudonocardia sp. UM4_GMWB1, assembly GCF_017312155.1. Classification (NCBI taxonomy): domain Bacteria; kingdom Bacillati; phylum Actinomycetota; class Actinomycetes; order Pseudonocardiales; family Pseudonocardiaceae; genus Pseudonocardia; species Pseudonocardia sp. UM4_GMWB1. The sequence goes on from NZ_QJPN01000001.1 coordinate 1,675,057, forward strand.
CGGGCCAGGAGCAGCTGGTAGTGGCGGTCCGGACCGTCGGCGAAGGACACCGCGAGGATCAGCACCTCGAGCCCGGTGACACCCTCGGCGGCGGGCAGCGGGTGCCGTGACGCGACGGCGACGCCGGTCAGCGGACGCCCCTTCTCGGCGAACCAGCGACGCCCGGGCAGCCAGTCGCGCAACAGACCCGGGAGCGCCGTCAGGTCCTCGGAAGCTCCGGTCGGCCGCACGCGTCGTCCCCCTCCTGCCGGGCGTCCGCCCGGCCTGTGAACACCACCGCGGACCGGTCGCGGCCACCGCCCGCACCACGTCGGGGTACCGGTCGGCGCCACCCGGGCCCGCAGGCGAAAACCCTAACCGGGACAGGCCGACCCGGCCGGGTCAGGAGGTCGGGTGGGCGGTACTGTCCGTGTCGGATCGACCACCCGTTGGTCACGGGCGGTGATCACGCCTCTGTCCGGCATCCCCGTGCCGGGAAACCCATACTGGACGCGGTGCCCGCGGGTACCCCGCGACGGTGCGCACGCGCCCGCGTGCGGATCGCCGTCGCAGGGCGCACCGTGGGCCGGACATGCCCAGAACCTGCCCTGACCTGCCCCCCACAGCGACCGGAGGACCGGCGGCGTGACCGAGCGAGAGCCGAAGGCCGACATCCCCCCGACGATCCCGGAGACCCAGGCCCGGATCGCACCGGCCGATCCGCTCGCCGCCGTCGAACCGGTGCCCGCCGAGGCCGAGCACGTCCCGGAGCCACCGGACGTGAACTTCGCCGAGTACTACCACGAGGCGCGTCCGCGCACGCTGCGTCACCGCGCCCGGGTGCGGTCCACGGTGCGGCGCCGGTCGGTGTCGCAGGACGGCCCGGCGTCGGGGGAGAACCCGGTCTACGTGTCGTGGCTGCTGTCCCAGTCGATGCTCGGCCACGCCGACGAGCTGGCCCGCCAGTTCTCCGGGCAGGGCTCGATGTGGCAGAACCCCTACGCCAGCCCCGGCCCGCGGCACGCGGTCGAGACGGCGTCGGTGTGGTTCACCGCCTACCCGATCTCGCTGATCACCGCCTCCGGCGAGTCGTTCCTGGCGGCGCTGGGCAACGAGGAGCTGTGGCAGGCGTTCGAGACGATCGGCATCGAGGGCGTCCACACCGGGCCGGTGAAGAAGGCGGGCGGACTCTCGGGCTGGCAGCCCACCCCGAGCGTCGACGGCCACTTCGACCGCATCTCCAACGAGCTCGACCCGGCCTTCGGCACCGAGGACGAGTTCCGCGCGATGTGCGCGACCGCCACCTGGCACGGCGGCACGATCATCGACGACATCGTCCCCGGCCACACCGGCAAGGGCCCGGACTTCCGGCTCGCCGAGCTCGCCTACGGCGACTATCCGGGCATCTACCACATGGTGGAGATCGAGCAGTCCGACTGGGGGATGCTGCCGGACGTGCCGCCGGGGAAGGACTCGGCCAACCTCGACGCCGCGACCGAGGAGGCACTGGAGAAGGCCGGCTACATCGTCGGCCGGCTGCAGCGGGTCATCTTCTACCGCGAGGGCGTGAAGGAGACCAACTGGTCGGCGACCGGCGAGGTCACCGGCGTCGACGGCGTCGTGCGGCGCTGGGTGTACCTGCACTACTTCAAGGACGGCCAGCCGTCGGTCAACTGGCTGGACCCGACCTTCGCGGGCATGCGGATGGTCATCGGCGACGCCCTGCACTCGCTGGCCGACCTCGGCTCGGGTGCGCTGCGCCTGGACGCGAACGGCTTCCTCGGCGTGGAGAAGGCGGGCTCCGGGGACCCCGGCTGGTCCGAGGGGCACCCGCTGTCGGAGGCCGCGAACCACCTCATCGCGAGCATGGTGCGCAAGGTCGGCGGGTTCACCTTCCAGGAGCTGAACCTGACCGTCGACGACATCAAGGTCACCTCCGAGGCGGGCGCGGACCTGTCCTACGACTTCATCAACCGCCCCGCCTACCACCACGCGCTCGCGACCTCGGACACCGAGTTCCTGCGGCTGACCCTGCGCACCGCGCTGGATCTGGGCGTCGACCCGGCGTCGCTGGTGCACGCGCTGCAGAACCACGACGAGCTGACCTACGAGCTCGTGCACTGGACCGCGGGACACACCGACGAGCTCTTCCACTTCCGCGGCGAGGACATGCGCGGCGGGGATCTGGCCGACACGATCCGCCGCGACCTGTGCGACGTCCTCACCGGAGCGGACGCGCCCTACAACCTGATCTTCACGACGAACGGGATCGCCTGCACCACCGCGACCGTCATCGCCGCCTCGCTCGGCATCTCCGCGCTCGACGACATCGGCCCCGACGACGTCGAGCGCATCCGGCGGGTGCACCTGCTGCTGGTCATGTTCAACGCCTTCCAGCCCGGGGTGTTCGCGCTGTCGGGCTGGGACCTGCTCGGCATGCTGACGCTGCCGCCGGACTCGGTCTCGGACCTGCTGAACTCCGGGGACACCCGGTGGATCTCGCGGCCGGCGCACGATCTGATGGGGCACCGGCCGGACGCCGAGAGGTCCTCGTCGGGCATGCCCCGCGGGCGCAGCCTCTACGGGTCGCTGCCCGACCAGCTGACCGAGGAGACCAGCTTCGTCCGCCAGATGCAGGCGATCCTGGCCGTGCGCAAGCGCTCCGGGGTGGCGACGGCCCGCCAGGTCGACGTGCCGGACGTGTCGCACCGCGGCCTGCTGGTGATGGTGCACCTGCTCGACGACGACCGGACCAGCGTGACCGTCCTGAACTTCGCCGACGAGCAGGTGGACGCGTTCGTGCGGTCCGAGCACCTGGCGCCGGGAGCGACGGTCACCGACCTGTTCTCCGGCGAGACCGTCGGCACCGTCGACGACCTCAACGGGTTCCGGATCGGGATGGCCCCGTTCCGGGCGACCGCCGTGGTCCTGGAGCCCCCGGCGGACGACGCCGACGAGGACTGAGCGCCCACACCCGTCCGCCGCCGTCCACACCCGTCGCGACGGGTGTGGACGGCGGCGGACGGGGCGGGTCAGAGCAGCGGGGCCTGCGCGGGCAGCGTGATCACGTGCGCGACGTGGTCGGTCGGGACCAGCCGCACGAAGTTGTACTCGCCCCAGCGGTAGGTCTCGCCCGACACCTCGTCGTGCACCTCGACGACGTCGGTGTACCGCAGCCCCAGCGCCGGCATGTCCAGCTTGAGGGTGCCCTGCTGCGGCGCGTGCGAGTCCAGCGTGCACACCACGAGCACCTGGTCGCCGGTGGACGGGTCCACCTTGGAGAAGGCGATGATGTGCTCGTTGTCCACCTCGTGGAAGTGGATCTCGCGCAGCTGCTGCAGCGCCGGGTGCGCGCGGCGGATCTCGTTGAGCCGGGTCAGGTACGGCTCCAGCGAGCGCCCCTGGTTCAGGGCGGACTCGAAGTCCCGCGGCCGCAGCTCGTACTTCTCCGAGTCGAGGTACTCCTCGCTGCCCGGCTTGACCGGCGTGCCCTCGTAGAGCTCGAAGCCGGAGTAGACGCCCCAGGTCGGCGCCATCGTCGCGGCCAGGGTCGCCCGGATCGCGAACATCGCCGGGCCGCCGGTCTGCAGCGACTCGTGCAGGATGTCCGGGGTGTTGGTGAACAGGTTCGGACGGCACTCGTCGGCGTGCTCGGCGTGCATCGTCGCGAAGTCGGCGAGCTCCTCCTTCTCCGTCCGCCACGTGAAGTACGTGTAGGACTGGGTGAAGCCCAGCCGCGCGAGCCCGAACAGCCGGGCCGGGCGGGTGAACGCCTCGGCCAGGAACAGCACCTCCGGGTGGGTCCGCTTGACCTCCCAGATCAGCCAGTGCCAGAAGTTCGGCGGCTTGGTGTGCGGGTTGTCGACGCGGAAGATCGTCACCCCGTGCTCGACCCACTTCAGCACCACGCGCAGGCACTCGGCGTAGATGCCCGCCGGGTCGCGGTCGAAGTTCAGCGGGTAGATGTCCTGGTAGCGCTTCGGCGGGTTCTCCGCGTAGGCGATGGTGCCGTCCGGGCGGACGGTGAACCACTCCGGGTGCTCGGTGACCCACGGGTGGTCCGGGGCGCACTGCAGCGCCAGGTCGAGCGCGACCTCCATGCCCAGCTCGTTCGCCCGCGCGACGAACGCGTCGAAGTCGTCGAAGTCGCCCAGCTCGGGGTCGATCGCGTCGTGCCCGCCCGCGGCCGAGCCGATCGCCCACGGGGAACCGACGTCGCCCGGCTCGGCGTGGGTGGAGTTGTTGCGGCCCTTGCGGTGCACCGTGCCGACCGGGTGGATCGGCGGCAGGTAGACGACGTCGAAGCCCATCCGCGCGACGCGGTCGAGCTCCTTCGACGACGTCGCGAACGTGCCGTGCACCGGCCGGCCGGTCTCGTCCCGCCCGCCGGTGGAGCGCGGGAAGAACTCGTACCAGGAGCCGTAGAGCGCGCGGGGCCGGTCGACGAAGATCGTCCGCTCCGGGCCGCGGGTGATGAGCTCCCGGACCGGGCGCTCGGTCATGATCGCGACGACGGCGTCGAACAGGGCGGGGGCGACCCGCGCGCGCAGCGGCAGCGCGGTGTCCCGCAGCGTGTTCGCGGCACCGAGCAGCAGGTCGCGGCTGTCCTTCTCGGCCGGGCGACGCCCGACCCTGGCGAGCAGCCGGGCGCCGACCTCGAGGTCGTTGGCCAGCTCCTCGGCCGTCTGGCCCGCGGCGATCTTCTTCTCCACACCCGAGCGCCAGGTCGCCCACGGGTCGCTCCACGCGTCGACGCGGAAGGTCCAGCGACCCTCGGCGTCGGGGCGGACCCAGGCCACGAAGCGGTCGGTGCCCACCCCGTCGGGCTGCATCCGCACGTACTGCGCGTCGCCCGGCGTCCCGTCGGCCGACAGCGGGGTGAACACGACGTTCGCCGCGACGGCGTCGTGTCCCTCCCGCCACACGGTCGCCCGGATCGGGACGACCTCGCCGACCACGGCCTTGGCCGGGTCTCCGCTCTCCACGAACGGGGTCACGTCGTCGATTCCGAGCCGACCGGTCATCGGCTGCACCCCCAGGAAATTGTCACCGTCGGTAGAAGTCCCACCAGAGTCGAGACGGTCAGTCTGACGCCGCCACGTCACCTGTCGCCACACCCGCGGGACCATCGGCGTGAACGGATCGGAACGGATGTGGACGGAACCGATTCGACGTGCACGGACCCACTGATCCCGCGGCAGTGCGACCCTACCGGTGGGACCCCGTCCCGGCCGGGCGGGACACCGCGTGCGTGTCGGTGTTCCCGGCTACCCTCGCGGCCGTGAGAGCCCTCCGTCGTTTCACCGTCCGTGCCCAGCTCCCCGCTCCGCTCGCGCCGCTGCAGACACTGGCGACGAACCTGCGGTGGACCTGGCACGCGCCGACCCGGGACCTGTTCGCCTCCCTGGACCCCGACGCCTGGGACGCCAGCGGGCAGGACCCGGTCCGCCTGCTCGGCGAGATCCCCACCGGTCGGCTGGCCGAGCTCGCCGCGGACGACGCGGTCGCCGCCGAGGTCGCCGAGCGGGCCGCGGAGCTGGAGGCCTACCTGTCCGAGCCGCGCTGGTACGACGAGGCCGACGGCGCGGGCCGGCCGTCGGCCGTCGCGTACTTCTCGATGGAGTTCGGCGTCTCGGAGGTGCTGCCCAACTACTCCGGCGGTCTCGGCGTGCTCGCCGGCGACCACCTGAAGGCCGCCTCGGACCTGGGCGTTCCGCTCGTCGCGGTGGGGCTGCTGTACCGGTCGGGGTACTTCCGTCAGTCCCTGTCGCTCGACGGCTGGCAGCTCGAGCACTATCCGGCGATCGACCCACAGGGGTTGCCGCTGCAGCTGCTCACCGACGCCTCCGGCGCGCCGGAGCTCGTCGAGGTCGCGATGCCGGGGGACCGCACGCTGCACGCGCGGATCTGGCAGGCCGCGGTCGGGCGGGTCCCGCTGCTGCTGCTCGACACCGACATCGAGGAGAACGCCGGCTCCGACGGCGGGGCCGACCTGCGCGGGGTCACCGACCGGCTCTACGGCGGCGACCAGAACCACCGCATCCAGCAGGAGATCCTGATCGGTGTCGGCGGGGTCCGCGCGGTCCGCGCGTTCTGCCGGCTCACCGGGCACCCGACGCCGGAGGTCTTCCACACCAACGAGGGCCACGCCGGGTTCCTCGGCTGCGAGCGGATCCGCGAGCTGTGCACCGGCTCGGCGGTGTCGTCCAACGGCGCGGGACCGGCGACGGCGTCCGCGTCGTCCGGCGGGCTGGACTTCGACGAGGCGCTCGCCGCCGTCCGCGCGGGCACGGTGTTCACCACCCACACCCCGGTGCCCGCCGGCATCGACCGGTTCGGCCTGGACCTCGTGCGGCACTACCTCACCGACCGGCTGCTGCCGGGCCTGCCGACCGACCGGCTCCTCGCGCTCGGCGCCGAGGAGGATCCGGAGACGTTCAACATGGCGCACATGGGTCTGCGCCTGGCCCAGCGCGCCAACGGTGTCTCCCGGCTGCACGGGACGGTGTCGCGGGAGATGTTCGGCGGGCTGTGGGCCGGGTTCGACCGCGAGGAGGTGCCGATCGGCTCGGTCACCAACGGCGTGCACGGCCCCACCTGGGAGGCCCACCAGGTCACCGAGCTGCTCGGGGAGCCCGGCAGCAGCACCGCCGCGGTGTCCGACGCCGACGTGTGGGGCCTGCGCAACACGCTGCGGTCCCGGCTGGTCGACGAGGTCCGCCGCCGGGTGCGCGCCGCCTGGCTGGAGCGGGGTGCGTCCGAGCCGGAGCTGGGCTGGACCGACCACGTCTTCGACCGCGACGTGCTCACGGTCGGCTTCGCCCGCCGGGTCCCGACCTACAAGCGGCTCACGCTGATGCTGCGCGACGCCGACCGGCTCCGCAGCCTGCTGCTCGACCCGCACCGGCCGGTGCAGCTCGTCGTCGCGGGGAAGTCGCACCCCGCCGACGACGGCGGCAAGGCGCTCATCCAGCAGATCGTGCGCTTCGCCGACGACGCCGGCGTGCGCCACCGCATCGTCTTCCTGCCCGACTACGACATGTCGATGGCCCGCTACCTCTACTGGGGCTGCGACGTCTGGCTGAACAACCCGCTGCGCCCGCTGGAGGCCTGCGGCACCTCCGGCATGAAGTCCGCGCTCAACGGCGGGCTGAACCTGTCCATCCGCGACGGCTGGTGGGACGAGTTCTACGACGGCGCCAACGGCTGGGCCATCCCCACCGCCGACGGCGTCGAGGACCCGACCCGGCGCGACGACCTCGAGGCCAACGCCCTCTACGAGCTCATCGCCACCCAGGTCGGCCCGGCGTTCTACGACCGCGTCGACGGTGTCCCGCACCGCTGGGTCGAGATGGTCCGCCACACCCTCACCACCCTGCGGCCGAAGGTGCAGGCCACCCGGATGGTGCGGGAGTACGTGCAGGACTGGTACACCCCGGCGGCCCGCGCCGCCGCGGACGCGGCCGCGTCGGACTACGCCGTCGCCCGCGACATCGCGCAGTTCCGGGCCCGGCTGAACAAGGCGTGGAACCACGTCCGGATCACCGGTGTCGACGCGTCCGGGCTGCCCGACACCCCGGTCGTGGGGTCGCCCATGACCGTCCGGGCGGGGGTGGACCTGGCCGGGCTGGACCCGTCGGACGTGACGGTCGAGGCCGTCGTTGGGCGGGTCGACTCCTCCGACGAGCTGGCGGACCCGGTGACCGTCGCGATGGAGCACCGCGGCGACGGATCCTGGGAGGTCGCCGTGCCGCTGCCGCACGCGGGGCTGACCGGGTACACGGTGCGGGTGCTGCCGCACCACCCGCACCTGGCGTCGTCGGTCGAGCTGGGGCGGATCGTCCTGGCGGGCTAGCGCAGCGTGGTCCGGCTCGTGGTGCGCTCACCCCGCGGGGCGACGGTGGTCAGCGTGAGCTCCCGCGGTCCCGGGGGCAGCGCGCCGACCACGATGTCCTGGGTGGCGGCGTAGCCGCCGCAGGTGCCCGACCAGAGCACCCGGCCGGCCGTCGCGAGCGTGCACGGGCCGGACACGAAGGGGTCGACCGGCGCCTCGCGGGTGGCACGCACGTGCACGCGCCCGTCGGCGGCGCGGGCCGCGGTGATCGACATCGTGAGGGCGCACGGGGCCTGCTCGCCGTACGTGGTGAGGACGGCGGGCCCCGGCTCGGACCGGCTCTCGTCGACGTCGCGGCTCACCGCGCGCACCGACACCGTGAACGGCGCGACGCAGTAGTCGCCGTACACCGGGGCGCTGGTGGTGGTCTCGGTCGAGGCGGAGTGGAGGACGGCGCCCGCGTGGTCGCGGACCTCGACGTCGTAGTGGGTGCGCAGGGCGCCCTCGTTCCGGACGGGCGGGGACCAGGACACCTGCAGGCCGAGGCCGCGGGCGCCGCCGCCGGGTACGGGGGAGACCTGCAGGGCCTGCACCGGGCCGGGCGCCGTGAGCGCCTCGGCCGGCGGTGACGGCGGGGCGGGGATCGCCGCCGTCGTGAGCAGAGCGGTGGTGGCCACGGCGGCGACGGCGGTGGCGGCACGGAGAAGGCGGGGGAGCGCTCGGGGCACGTGGACTCCAGTCCCACGGGGACAGATGCTCTCGGCGTATCGGAGCAGTGTTGACGTACGTCACACGTTCGAGCGGAATACGCCCGTCCGGCCCAGTAATGGTGTGGCGGTCAGTCGCCGCAGACGGGCAGCGGGGTGTGGGCACCGGGGATCTCGCCGTGCTGGGGGAAGTACCAGGTCAGCGTGCGGTAGGCCGGACGCCCGGCGCAGGTGCCCGGGTCGGCCGCGACCACCGTCGCCCGTTCCCGGGTCGCGGCGGCGAGCGGCTGCCCGGGGGCGGCGTAGGCGGCCGTCCCGGTGCCGGTGGCGGTCGGGCCGCCCCAGCTCTGCCACGTCAGGTCCTCGACGATGCCGGTGGAGCTCGCCCTGCCGAGGCCGACCAGCGGCGGCCGCGCGGTCCCGAGACCGCGGGCCTGCGGCCGGTCCGGGCTGCCGAGCACGATCGTCACCGGCGGTCCGGTGCCGGTCGACGCGGAGTCCGACGGTGCGGCGTCGGCGGACGCGCTCGGGCCCGCCGCGGTCTCCGCGCCGCGGGTCGGGGCGAGCGGGGAGGAACCCGCACAGCCCGCGCCCAGGACACCGACCAGCAGGACGGCCGGGAGCACGAGCACGACGCGCCGGGCCGCCCGTGACCTCCCACCGCCCGCCGGACCTCCGCCCGCCGGACCGTGGTCCGAGGGGGCGGGACCCGTCGTCGGCACGGGTCAGCCGCCGCAGCACCCGCCGCCGCAGCAGCCCCCGCCGCCACCGGCCGGGGTCATCGCGGGCCGGGGTGCGGCACCGGACCGGCCGCCGAGCGCGATCGTCGAGAGCAGCTTGACGGTGTCCGCGTGCCCGTGCGGGCAGTCCGCCGGGTCCGACGACGCGGCCATCGGCCGTTCGACCTCGAACGTCGTGGCGCACTCGCGGCAGCGGAACTCGTAGCGCGGCATGCGCGGAGCCTACGCTGCCCGGCCCGTCGGACCCAGCTCCCCGAACCCGGCTGGCCGGGTCCGGTCAGCGGCTGCGCAGCAGGCGTACCGAGCGGGGCGGCAGGACGATCGTCGCCCCGGCGTCGAGCGGGGTGGTGTCGGCGGGGGTGCCGTCGGGCGCGGTCGAGTCCAGGACCGGGTCGAATCCGTGGTCGCTGGGCAGCACGCAGTCGGCGGGCTCGTCGCCGGCGTGCAGGACCAGCAGCCAGTAGTCGGCCAGCAGCAGCGCGAGGGTGCGGCGGCCGCCGTCGTGCCAGTCCCCGGGCTCCATCGGCCGCCCGGACGGGTCCCACCAGAGGACCTCGCCGTCGACGTAGAACTGGTCGCGGTGCAGCACCGGTGACTCGTGGCGCAGTGCGGCGACCTTGGCGGTGAACGCCTCCATCGCCGTGGTCTCGTCGGTGCGGGTCCAGTCCACCCAGGAGGTCTCGTCGTCGCGGCAGTAGGCGTTGTTGTTGCCGTCCTGGGTGCGCCAGCGCTCGTCGCCACCGGTGATCATCGGGGTGCCGATCGACAGCAGCAGCGTCGCCATCATCGCCCGGGCCGTGGCCTGCCGGGCGGCGCGGATGCCGGCGTCGTCGGTCGGGCCCTCGGCGCCGTGGTTCTGCGAGCGGTTGTCGTCGGTGCCGTCGCGGTTGTTCTCGCCGTTGCCCTCGTTGTGCTTGTGCTCGTAGGACACGAGGTCGCGCAGGGTGAAGCCGTCGTGGGCGGTGACGAAGTTGACCGAGGCCCACGGGCGACGCCCGGAGTGCTGGTAGATGTCGGAGCTGCCGGTCAGCCGCGACGCCAGCTCGGCGACGCCGCCGTGGCCGCGCCAGAAGTCGCGCACCGCGTCGCGGTAACGGCCGTTCCACTCCGACCACGCCACGCCGAACCCGCCGACGCGGTAGCCCTCGCCGGTCGCGTCCCACGGCTCGGCGATCAACTTGGTCGTCGACAGGGTCGGGTCCTGGGCGATCGCGGTGAGCAGTGCGGAGTCCGGGGAGAACGGACCCGACCGCGGGCGACCGAGCACCGAGGCGAGGTCGATCCGGAACCCGTCGACGCCGTAGGCGTGCACCCAGTGCCGCATGGCGTCGCAGACCAACCGGATCACCGTGGGGGAGCCGGCGTCGAGGGTGTTGCCGGTGCCGGTGATGTCGGCGTCGTGCCCGGACCCGCCGAGCGAGTAGTACGCCGGCGCGTCGAGGCCGCGGTAGGACAGGGTGGTGCCGCCGACCCCGCCCTCGCAGGTGTGGTTGGGGACGATGTCGAGGACGACCTCGATCCCGGCCGCGTGCAGGGTGTCGACGAGGTAGCGGAACTCCGCGACCTCGTTGCCGGGGTCCGAGGCGTAGCCGGCGTGCGGGGCGAGGAAGCCCAGCGTGGCGTAGCCCCAGTAGTTCGGCGCGCCCCGCTCCAGCAGCGGTGGCTCGGGGGCGTTGGCCTGCACCGGGAGCAGCTCGACGGCCGTCACCCCGGTCCGCTGCAGCTGCGCGATCACCGCCGGGTGGGCCAGCCCGAGGTAGGTGCCACGGTGCGCCTCGGGCACCTCGGGGTGGAGCTTCGTCCAGCCGCGCACGTGGATCTCCGAGATCACCGTCTCCGACCACGGCACGTCCGGGCGGGGTGGGCGCGGCGCGGCGTCGGTGGCGGTGACGACCGACAGCGGCACCGAGCCGAGCGAGTCGACGGTGCTGGGCCGCCCGGACATCGGGTCGCCGTCCCACCCGCGGGCGGCGACGACGTCGGTGACGGTGCCGGTGATCCGCGCGGCGTAGGGGTCGACGAGGATCTTGTGCGGGTTCGCGCGCAGCCCGTGGAACGGCCGGTACTCGCCGTGCACCCGGTAGCCGTAGCGCTGACCGGGCCGCACCCCGGGCACGTGGCCGTGCCACACGCCGAAGGTGTGTTCACGCAGCTCGACGCGCCGCTCGGTGAGACCACCGCCCTCACCGTCGGCGGCGCCGTCGATCAGGCACACCTCGACGGTCTCGGCGCTGGTGGTGGCGACCGCGAAGCGGGTCCCGTGGTCGTCGGGGTGGGCACCGAGGGGGAAGACAGGCACGATCGGCCAGGATAGGGGGGTGACTTCGCCCCGAACCCCGTCCGCGCCCGGTGTCACACCCGTTTCCACCCCGATCGACGACGAGGACGTGGTCGTCAGGATGGACGGCGTCACCGTCCGCCGCGGCGACACCATCCTGCTCGATGCCGTCGACTGGCGGGTGGAACTCGACGAGCGCTGGGTCGTCCTCGGCCCGAACGGCGCCGGCAAGACGACCCTGCTCCGGCTCGCCGGTGCGGAGCTGCACCCGACCGCCGGCACCGTCCATGTGCTCGGTGAGCGCATGGGCCGGGTCAACGTCTTCGAGCTCCGCACCCGGATCGGTCTCACCTCGGCGAACCTGGGCGTCCGGATCCCGGGCGACGAGATCGTCTCCGACGTCGTCGTCTCCGCGGGCTACGCGGTCCTCGGGCGCTGGCGCGAGGAGTACGAGCGCGACGACACCGGCCGCGCCGAGCAGCTGCTGGGCCAGCTCGGCATGGCGGGGTTCGCCGGGCGCGCGTACGGCACGCTCTCCGAGGGCGAGCGCAAGCGGACCCTGATCGCCCGCGCGCTGATGACCGACCCGGAACTGCTGCTGCTCGACGAGCCCGCCGCCGGGCTGGACCTCGGCGGCCGCGAGGACCTCGTCACCCGGCTCGCCGACCTCGCCGACGACCCGTACGCCCCGGCGTCGGTGCTGGTCACCCACCACGTCGAGGAGATCCCGCCGAACTACAGCCACGGGCTGCTGCTGCGTGAAGGGCGTGTGGTCGCCGCGGGGCTCCTGGACGAGGTCATGACCTCCGAGCCGCTGTCGGAGACGTTCGGGCTGCCGCTGACCGTCGAGCGCCGCGGCAACGGACGGTTCACCGCCCACCGGCGCGACTGATCCGCCGCCGGGCGCCGGTGCCCGCACCCGCGTGGGGCGACCGTCGCGCGGGTCGCCGCGAACCGGGACGGGACGCCACGCGGGCCGAGGCGGCCGGGTCGGATCACTGCGCGCTCCAGGGCGCCGGAGGCGACTAGGGTCCGCAGACGTGACCGAATTCGTGAGCCTGTCCGTGGACGAGGGCGTCGGGACGATCCGGATCGACCGCCCGCCGATGAACGCCCTGAACCGTCAGATCCAGGGTGAGCTGCTGGAGGTGGCCGACGAGGCCGCCACCCGCGCCGACGTGCGTGCGGTCGTCGTGTACGGCGGGGAGAAGACCTTCGCCGCGGGTGCGGACGTCAAGGAGATGGCGTCGATGTCCTACTCGGACATGGCGCCGCAGGCGCGGCGGCTGTCCGCCGGGCTGGGGGCCGTCTCGACGATCCCGAAGCCGACCGTCGCCGCGGTGACCGGTTACGCCCTCGGCGGCGGCCTGGAGGTCGTACTCGGGGCCGACCGGCGCATCGCGGGGGACAACGTCAAGCTCGGCTTCCCGGAGATCCTGCTCGGCATCTTCCCGGGTGGCGGCGGCACCCAGCGCGCCGCGCGACTGATCGGGCCGTCGCGCACCAAGGACCTGATCTACACCGGCCGCATGGTGAAGGCCGACGAGGCGCTGGCGATCGGGCTGGTGGACGAGGTCGTCCCGGCCGACGAGGTCTACACCCGCGCCGTCGCCTGGGCGCAGCAGTTCACCGCGGGCCCCGCCCTGGCCTACGCCGCCGCCAAGAAGGCGATCGACAACGGCCTCGACACCGACCTGCGTACCGGCCTGGACATTGAGTCCGAGCTGTTCGCGGGCGTGTTCGCCACCGACGACGCGAAGGCCGGCATGGCCAGCTTCGTCGAGAACGGCCCCGGCAAGGCCACCTTCACCGGCCGCTGAGCCGTCCGCCCCCGCCCGGACGCGCGACGCGCCCGGGCGGGGAGCAGGTCGGCGGCCGTGTTCTGCGAAACTCCTACTCATGAGTTCGGACCCGGCGCCCACCCCGCACGCCACCGCCGAGCAGGTCGAGGCGGCCTGGCACGACCCGAAGCTCGCCAACGTGCTCTACCACGACTGGGAGGCGGGCACCTACGACGAGAAGTGGTCGATCAGCTACGACGAGCGCTGCATCGACTACGCCGCGGGCCGATTCCGTGCCGCGGCCCCGTGGGACGGCCGCCCCTACCTGCGCGCCCTGGAACTGGGCAGCGGCACCGGGTTCTTCCTGCTGAACCTGATGCAGGCCGGTGTCGCCGAGCGCGGCGTCGTCACCGACCTGTCGCCGGGGATGGTCGACGCCGCCACCCGCAACGCCGAGCACCTCGGGCTGGAGGTGGAGGGTGCCGTCGTCGACGGTGAGCACATCCCGTTCCCCGACGACAGCTTCGACCTCGTCGTCGGGCACGCGGTGCTGCACCACATCCCCGACGTCGAGGCCGCGTTCCGTGAGGTCCTGCGGGTGCTGGAGCCGGGCGGGCGGTTCGTGTTCGCGGGCGAGCCCACCACCGTCGGCGACGCCTACGCCCGCACGCTCGGCCAGTGGACCTGGAAGGCAACGACCACCCTGACGAAGCTCCCGGCCCTGCGGGGCTGGCGGCGCCCGCAGCACGAGCTCGACGAGTCCTCCCGGGCCGCCGCGCTGGAGTCGGTCGTCGACATCCACACCTTCGACCCGGCCGACCTGGAGCGCACCGCGACCCGGGCCGGGGCAGAGGGAGTGCGGGCCTCCACCGAGGAGTTCGCCGCCGCCATGCTGGGCTGGCCGGTGCGGACCTTCGAGGCGGCCGTCCCGCCCGGAAAGCTCGGCTGGAACTGGGCGATGTTCGCCTACCACGGCTGGCAGCGGCTGTCCTGGCTCGACGAGCACGTCCTGAACCGGGTCGTGCCGCGCAGCTGGTTCTACAACGCCCTGATCACCGGTACCAAGCCGAGATGAGCGATCGGCCCCGGCGCGGCGCGCTGTCGGTCAGCATGGACGACGTGGAGCACCCGCTGGAGCCGTTCTGGCGCGGCGTCATCGCCTACCGCCTGCTCACGCTGCTGACGGTCGTCGGCGTGACGCTCTACCACCTGCCCACCGGCTACGAACGTCCGCCGGCCGCGGTCGGCGTGCTCGTCGTGATGGCGGTGTGGACGGCCGTGACGTCATGGGGCTACCTCGGCGGGCTGCCCGGCGCCCCGGACCGCCGCGGCCTGCTCGCCCTGGCCGACCTCGGCGTCTGCGTCGCGATCATGGCGACCACGCCGCTGGTCGTCCGGGTCGCCCACCTCGACGAGGGCGGCCCCGGCATGGGGTCGATCTGGACCTCCGGCGGGGTGCTGGCCTGCGCGGTCGCGTTCCGGATCACCGGCGGGGTGCTCGCCGCCGCCGTGATCTCGGTGGCGCTGGTGCTGTCCAAGCAGCGGTTCGGGGTGCTGGAGCTGGGCGACATGCAGCTGCTCCTGCTGGCCGGGCTGACCGTCGGGTTCGCCGCGCACGTGCTCGACCGCACCGCCGCCCGGCTGCGCCGCCTCGTCGCCGAACAGGCCGCCACCGCCGAACGCGAGCGGCTCACCCGGGCCGTGCACGACGGAGTCCTGCAGGTGCTGGCGCACGTCCAGCGCCGCGGCGCCGAGCTGGGCGGCGGGGCGACCGAGCTCGGCGTGCTCGCCGGAGAGCAGGAGACCGCGCTGCGTGCGCTGCTGTCCGGGCCGGGGACCACCGACGCGTCCGGGTGCCGCGACCTCGCCGCCGCGCTGCGGATCCTCGCCTCGGACCGGGTCACCGTCTCGGCCCCCGGACGTCCGGTCGAGCTGGGCCGGCCGGTCGTCGACGAGGTGGAGGGCGCGGTGCGGGCCGCGCTCGCGAACGTGGCGCTGCACGCCGGGGCGGACGCGCGCGCGTGGGTGCTGGTCGAGGAGCTGCCCGGGGCGGTCGAGGTCAGCGTCCGCGACGACGGCCCCGGCATCCCCGAGGGCCGCCTCGCCGAGGCCGAGGCGCAGGGCCGGATGGGGGTGTCCCGCTCCATCCGTGGCCGCGTCGGCGACGTCGGCGGGACACTGACGCTGGACACCGGACCGGACATCGGGACCGAATGGGTCATCCGGGTCCCCAGGGAGGACACATGAGCATCCGGGTGATGGTCGTCGACGACCACCCGATCTGGCGCGAGGGCGTGGCCCGCGACCTCGCCGAGCGCGGCCTCGACGTCGTCGCGACGGCCCCGGACGCGCCCGCGGCCGTCCGGATCGCGACGGCCGTGCGGCCGGACGTGATCCTCATGGACCTCAACCTGGGCGTGACCTCCGGCGTGGACGCGATCGCCGGGATCGGGCAGCAGAGCCCGGACAGCCGCGTACTGGTGCTGTCGGCCTCCGGTGAGCACGCCGACGTCCTGGAGGCGGTCAAGGCCGGTGCGCTCGGCTACCTGGTGAAGTCCGCCGGGGTCGACGAGCTGCTGGAGGCCATCCGGCGCACCGCCGACGGCGTCGCCGTGTTCACCCCGGGGCTGGCCGGGCTGGTGCTGGGGGAGTACCGGCGGCTCGCCGACGCCCCGCGTCCCGCCGACGGCGCGCCCGCCGTCCCGGCACTCACCGACCGCGAGACCGAGGTGCTGCGCCTGGTCGCGAAGGGCATGACGGCCAAGCAGATCGCGGCGAAGCTCGTCGTCTCGCACCGGACCGTCGAGAGCCACGTGCAGAACACCCTGCGCAAGCTGCAGCTGCACAACCGCAGCCAGCTCGTCCGGTACGCCATCGAGCAGGGCCTCGCGGACTGAGCAGGCGGGGCGGTGCGTTCCCTGCGGTGAGCGGAGTGAACCCGTAACGGGGGCCACCCCCATCACGAACAGGTCACGGGACCGGGCAGACTCGGCTCCGCCCCCGACGCTCGACCTCCGGAGAGCCCGTGACCGACCCGAGCGCCCTGATCGGGTACCTGCTCCAGAGCCCCTGGCTGGTGCCCCTGCTCGCCGTCGCCGTGATGTGCGACGGGCCGCTCCCGTTCCTGCCGAGCGAGCCGGTGCTGTTCAGCGCCACGGCCGCCGCACTGGCGGACGGCGACCGGTGGCGGATCGTGGCCCTGTTCGGTGCCGCGGTGGTCGGGTCGCTGCTCGGCGACGCGGTGCTCTACGGCGCGGGACGCAGCTCCCACTCGGTCGTCCGGGGCACCCGTCGCGGTGACGGGACCGGCGCCTGGGTCCGCCGCCACCTGCATCGCCGACCGGTCGCCGCGCTGGTCGCGACCCGGCTGCTGCCCGGCGGACGGCTGGCGAGCGTGTCCGCGGCCGGCCGGGTCCGGCTGCCGCTGCGCGCGTTCCTGCCCGCGACCGTCGCGAGCGCCCTGGTGTGGAGCACCTGGATGACCGGCATCGGCGTCCTGGTCGGGCCGATCACGCACGGCGACCCGCTGATGTCGGTGCTCGCCGGGTTCGTCCTCGCGGCGCTCGTCGCCTCCGCGGCGGCCGCGGCCAAGGCGCTGCTGCGGCTGCGCCGCCCCGTCGTCGCGGTCTGAGCCCGCCCGGCCCGTTCGCGCCGAACCGGCGGGTTCCGCGCCGTTCGGACGGCCTACTGTGCTGCGGCACATGGCAAGCTGGGCCGTCCGGACGAACGGGGCGGGGAGAACTGAGGACGTGCACGACGACGGCGACCGGGTCTCGGCGGTGGCGGTGGGGCGGCCGGTGGTGCCGCCGGGGGTCGAGGTCGTGGCCCACGTGCCGCCCGCGCCCGCCGAGGGGGCCGCGGCTGCGGTCGACCGCGCCCGGCCCGGTCTGGTCCTGGTCGACCTGACCGGCCCCGAGGGTGTGGCGCCCGCGGTGATCGCCGCCGTGCTCGCCCGCGTGCCGGACGCGGCGGTGCTCGCCGTCGCCGGTGCGGTCGCCGACCACGCCCGGGTCCTCGACGCGGTACGGGCCGGGGCGACCGGCGTCGCGACCGGTGCCGACCCCCGGGAGCTGGCCGCCGTCGCCGCCGCGGCCGCCGCCGGGCGTCCCGCGTTCTCCCCGGGGCTGGCCGACGTCGTCCTGGAGTCGGTCGCGGCCCCCACACACGCGGTGCCCGAGCTCAGCCCGCGCGAGTCCGAGGTGCTGCGGCTGGTGGTCGAGGGGCTCACCGCCAAGCAGATCGCGGCCCGGCTCGTGCTGTCCCCGCGCACGGTCGAGAACCACGTGCAGCGGCTGCTGCGCAAGTTCGAGGTGCCCGGCCGTGCGGCCCTCGTCCGGCACGCGATCGAGTACGGGCTCGCCTGAACGTCGTTTGTGCGTTTCCACGTACTTCCGTATTTTGAGGTGCGTGAGCGGCATCGAGGAGCGGCTGCGCGCCGTCGAACAGGCCGTCGTCGAGCTGCAGGAGGCCCTGCGGGCCGCCGACCGACCGGACGCCGTCGGGCCCGCGGACACCTCCGTCCCCGACGACGACGCGCTGTGGGCGCTGACCGGGCTGGAGGCCCGCAGCCCCGGCGCGGTGCTGATGGCCGGCAGCGTCGGGCTCCCCGGCGACGAGGGCACCGTCCGCTGGCAGTACGCCCGCCCGGGCGAGGTCCTGCTCGACGCCGACTGGCCCGAGCTGAGCGCGACCCTCGACGCGCTCGCCCACCCCGCGCGGCTCGCGATCCTGCAGCACGTGCTGGGTGGCGTGCACAGCACCGCCGAGCTGCTGGAACAGCCCTCGGTGGGCACGACCGGCCAGCTGCACCACCACCTGCGCCAGCTCGTCGCCGCCGGCTGGCTGGCCTCGACCCGGCGCGGCCACTACGAGGTCCCGGCCGCCCGGGTCGTCCCGCTGCTGGTCACCGTCCTGGCCGCGCACCGCTGAGAGGACCCGCCATGACCGCCACCACCTCCGCGCCCGCCGGGGTCGGACGCCGCATCGGGACCGTCGCCGCTGTCGCCGCCGTGTTGGCGGTGCTCGTCGGCGTGGTCGCCGGCCCCGAGCACCGACGGCTCGGGCCGCAGACCACCGGCGATCCGGCCCTGGCCGAGCGGGTCCGGGCCGCCGCGGGCGGGCACGGCGGCTACCGGTCGCTCGCCGTCGCCGAGGTCACGCCGACGACGGTCACCACCTCCGGGCTCGGCCCCGCGGACATCGGGGCCCCCTTCGAGATCGGGTCGGTCACCAAGACGTTCACGGCCGCGTTGTTCGCCGACGCGGTGACCCGCGGCGAGGTCCGCCCCGACGACCCGCTCGAGCGCGCACTGCCGGAGCTGACGGGCACCCCGGCGGGCGCGGTCACGCTCGCCTCGCTCGCCCAGCACCGCTCCGGGCTGCCGGCGCTGGGGGCGACCGCCGCCGCCCGGGCCCTGGCCACGACGGTGAACCTGAACCCGTACGCGTCGACGACCACCGCGCAGCTCCTCGACGACGCCCGCGCCGCCGCGGTCGACCCGCAGCAGCCGCCGACGTACTCCAACTTCGGCGTCGCGCTGCTCGGGACCGCGGTCGTCCGCGCCGCCGGCGCCGACGGGTACCCGCAGCTGGTCGCGGACCGGATCACGGGGCCCCTCGGCATGACCTCGACGAGCTTCGCCGCCACCGGCGCGCAGGTCCCGGACACCGCGGTCCCCGGGCACCGCGACAACGGCCGCCCCGCGCCCCGCTGGGCCGGCGAGGGCTACCTGCCTGCCGGGAGCTCCACGTTCTCGACCGTCGACGACCTCGCGCGCTGGGCCGCGGCCCAGCTCACCGGCGCCGCACCCGGCACCGGCGCGCTGGTCCCGACCGCGCAGGACGACCCCGGCACGTCGATCGGCTGGATCTGGGTCACCAGCGGGGCCACCGGCGCCGACGGCGCCCGGTACCCCTACGTCTGGCACAACGGAGGCACCGCCGGGTTCAGCAGCATGCTGGCCCTCGACCGCGAGGGCGGGCGGGCGGTCGTCGTGCTCGGCGACACCACCGCCGGGGTCGAACCGGTCGCCCGCACCCTGCTGTTCGGCACACCCCCGTCCGACGAAGGCGCGGACCTGCTCGCGTGGGCGCCGGCCGCGATCGCGGCGTTCTTCTCGCTGCTCGCGCTGCGCCGCGCGCTGCGGGAGGGTGCGCTGCTGCCGATCGCCGACGGCCTGCTGACCGCGGTGTTCGGGCTGGTGCTGCTGTGGAACCGGGGCCCGTGGGCCTCGGTCGGCGGCTGGGTGTGGGGGCTCGCGCTCGCACCGGCCGCCGCAGCGCTGGCGGTCGCGGTGCTGCGGGGCCGGGGGCTGCCGCTGCACCCGGCCGGGCGCACCGTCACGGCATGGGCCGGGCCCGGTGTCTCGGCACTGCTGGTCGCCGTGGTGGTGTGGGCCGGCTGAGCTGCGGGCGCGCGCTGCACGGAGGCGAGAGGCGCGCCGCGCAGTGCTGCCGCCGCACCGACCCGCGGGTGCCGGGTGCGGGGACACACCGCGTCGGGCCGTCGCCGCGCCGGCTACGGGCGCGCGGTGAGCCGGGCCAGCGCCGCGTCGAGGACGGCCGGCACGTCCGGCGCGGACAGCACGTCCACCGGGCGGGTGCCGGGTCCGGCGGGCACGGTCGCCCCGCGGGCGGGGCCGAACCCGGTGTCCACGGTCAGCGCCGTCGGCGTCGGCGTCAGCGACCCGGGTGCGACGCACTCCAGCAGCGCCGTCGCGTCGTGCAGGGCGACCGCGTCGCGGCCGTAGCGTTCCCGGTAGAACCGCATGTACGGGGCGATCATCGCGGCCAGCTCGGCGCCGACCGGGTCGGCGTCGCCCAGTGCGGCGACCCACTCCGGGCCCGCGGCACAGCCCAGCGTGGTCTCCAGGGGCACCAGCGCGACCGGCACGGAGCCCTCGCCGGGGTCCTGGGCCAGGACACGGTGGGCGGCCTCCGGGTCGGCGTGGACGTTGAACTCGGCGGCACCGGTGACGTTCCCGCCGCCGATCGCCCCGCCCATGACGACGACCCGCTCGATCCGCCCCACCAGATCCGGGCGGGCGGCCAGCAGGATCGCGGTGTCGGTGAGCGGGCCGATCGAGGCGATCGTGACCGGCTCGGTCGCCTCCTCGAGGACCCGCGCCATCAACGCGGCCCCGGACCCGGGCATCGGTGCGGCGGGGCCGGGCAGCGACGCAGCGCGCCCGCCGAGCCCGTCGGAGCCGTGCACGTGCCCGGCCCGCCGCTCGAGCCGGTGCACCAGCGGCCGCGCCGCGCCGACCCCCAGCGGGACGTCCGGGCGCCCGGCGAGGGCGAGCAGGCGACCCGCGTTGGGCAGGGTGGCGTCCAGTCCGACGTTGCCGAAGGTGGCGACGACGGCCCGGACGTCCACCTCGGGGCTGCGCAGGGCCAGCACGAGCGCGACGGCGTCGTCGACGCCGGGATCGGTCGAGATGATCAGGGGGCGGGGCACACCGGCGAGCCTACGACCGGCCCGCCGGGGTGATCACTCGCTGCGGGTGGGCTCGTCCTCGTTGTCCGCCTCGACCTCGCGGGCGGCCGCCCCGGTGGCCCCGGAGTCGTCGGTCGTCGCGTCGGGCCGCGGGTTGCCTGCCTTGTCCGTGTCGACGCGGGAGGTGCCGCCTCCTCCGGAGGTCAGCTCGTCGGTGCCGACGTCGGTGCCGTCGTCGGGCTGGCGGTGCTCGCTCACAAGCGGACCTCTCGGGTGGGGTACGGGTACTCGCCGGAGGTACCCGTCGCCGGTGGGGTGCACACGCCTAGTCTCTGCCGGGTGCGACGTCCGCCGATCCCCGACGCCGACCCGGAGCAGGCGAAGCTGTTCAGCCTCACCTCGCTGCGCTGGATCCTGCGCCACCGCGCGTACAGCCCCTGGTACCTGCGGCGGTACTGGCGGCTGGCGAAGCTGCGACTGCGGCACCCGCACGTCGTACTGCGCGGCATGGTGTTCCTGGGCCGGGACGTGACGATCGAGGCCCGACCCGGATTCGGGCGGCTCGAGATCGGCCGCTGGGTGCACATCGGCGACGGCACCGCCCTGCGCTGCCACGAGGGTTCGATGCGGATCGGCGACAAGGTCGTGTTCGGCCGGGACAACACCGTCAACTGCTACCTCGACGTCGAGATCGGCGCGACGACGCTCGTCGCCGACTGGGTCTACGTCACCGACTTCGACCACCGCACCTCCGACGTCCGGCGCCCGATCAAGGACCAGGGCATCGTGAAGTCGCCGGTCCGGATCGGCGAGGGCTGCTGGCTCGGGGTGAAGACCTCGGTGCTGCGCGGCACCCGGATCGGCCCGGGCAGCGTGCTCGGGGCGCACGCGGTCGCGCGGGGGGACATCCCCGCGGAGTCGATCGCCGTCGGGACCCCGGCCCGGGTGGTGCGCGACCGGCGGGCCGACTACGAGGCCGCCGCCGCCGAGCGCGCCGCGGTCGCGGACATGGCACGCAAGGCCGACCGGGCCCTGCAGGCCCGGCTCGACCGGGCCTGAGCCGCGCCGCGGGCTCAGGCGCTGAACAGGTTCCCGGTGGGGATCTTCGGACGGGGGAGCTCCCGCGGCCCGGCAGCGGTGGCGCCGGCGTAGATGCGGGCGGTGTGCCCGGCGATGACCGGCCAGGCGAAGTCGGTGCGCAGCCGGGCCCGGGCCGCGCGGGCCCGGCGGCGGGCGGCGGACGGGTCGGCCAGCGCCCGGTCGACGGCGTCGGCGATCCCGGGGACGTCGCCGGGGGCGAACCCGAGGCCGGTCTCGCCGTCGCGGACCAGCTCGCCGAGCCCGCCCGCGGTCGAGGCGACGAGAGTCGCTCCCACCGCGGCGGCCTCCAGCGCGACGATTCCGAACGGCTCGTAGCGGCTCGGCAGGACGACCGCGTCCGCGCCGCGCAGCAGGGCGGTCAGCTCGCCGTCGGGCAGGTGGCCGAGGAAGGTCACCGAGCGCGTCACCCGGTGCTGCGCCGCGCGCTCGGCCAGCATCTCCTGCTGCGTCCCGCTCCCGGCGACGAGCAGCCGGGTCCCGCGGTGCCGCCGCCGGATCCGGGGCAGTGCCGCGATCAGGTCCTGGACGCCCTTCTCGTACTCCAGACGTCCGAAGTAGACGATCCTCGGCCCGTCGCCGGCGTGCGCGGGAGCGGCGGCGCGGGACCGCCAGCGACGCGGGTCGATGCCGTTGTGCACCACATGGACGGCGGCCGGGTCGAGGTCGTGCAGTGCCGACACCTCGGTGCGCATCGCGCCGGAGCAGGTGATGACCTCGTCCGCGCGCTGCGCGAGCCACCACTCGGTGGAGTGCACCTGCCGGTTCAGCGGCCCCGGCAGCCAGCCGGAGTGCCGGCCCGCCTCGGTGGCGTGCACGGTCGCGACCAGCGGGACCCCGAGGACGTCGGCGAGCGCGATCGACGGGTGCGCGACGAGCCAGTCGTGGGCGTGCACGACGTCCGGCCGCCAGCTCGGCAGCAACGCGGTCAGTGCGTGGCGCAGCATCGCGTGCCCCATCGCGAGCGTCCACGCGACCAGGTCGGTGCCGAACTCCAGCTCCGGCGGGTCCTCGGCCACCCGCAGCACCCGCACCCCGTCGACGGTCTCGGTGCGGGTCGGGTGGGTCTCGGCGTCGGTGCCGGTGGGGGCCCGGGACAGCACGACGACCTCGTGCCCGGCCGCGACGAGCTCGCGGGACAGCGCGTGCACGTGCCGGCCCAGCCCGCCGACGACGACCGGCGGGAACTCCCAGCTGACCATCAGCACCCGCATCGCTAGATCCTGACAAACACCGGACCGGCGGTAACCCCCGGGGCGCCGTCCGCGCACCGGGTGAGCGAGTTCGTGGTCAGACCCGTCCCAGGTCCCGGGCGTCCACGTGCCCGAAGGTCGGCAGCGGCGTGTCCGCCCACGCCGCGACCCGGCGCTGTGCGGCCCGCCGTCGCCCGGCGCGCAGCAGCCCGGACAGCTCCGCCACCCGTCCGGCGTGCAGGTCGGCGCGGGAGCGGGCGTACCCGGCTGCGGAGTCCTTGCTGACCATGAACGCCCAGTCGCTGGACAGGGCGTGCAGCGCCTGGTCGGCGAGCAGGTCGGCCAGCGGGTCCCGGAGGGGGCCGGGCAGCGGGGCGGCGAGCAGGTCGGACTGGACCGCGGCGTTCCGCGCGACCAGGTCGGCGACCTGCGGCCCGGCCCAGACCCGCCAGTCCTTGCCCGAGCCCCAGGACGACTCCCGCAGGTCGACCGGGTCGCCGACCAGACCGTCGTCGACGGCGTCGCCGAGGGTGCGCACGGCGACCCCGGCCTCGGGCAACCTGCGGAGCACGGCGGCCAGCCAGGCAGGTCCCTCGTGCCACCAGTGCCCGAACAGCTCGGTGTCGAACGCGGCGACGGTCAGCGCCGGGCGGCCGTGCTCGGCGCGCAGCGCGGTCAGCCGTGCGACGACGGTGTCGACGAAGTCGTCGGCGTCGCGGGAGACGGCGCGGGCGGCGAGCGCGGGGGTGTAGGGCTTCTTCCGCTCGGTCGGTACCCGCCGTCCGGTGACCCGCGCCGGTTTGAGGCCGGACTCGTGGTCCCAGGTGTGGAAGTCGCGGTACTCGGCCGAACCGGGGTAGCCCTTGCGGGGCGACCACACCCGGTAGGTGATCTCCAGGTCGCGGCCGACGCACACGACGTCGGAGGTCCCGACCGGCCTGGCGAACGCGGTGTCGCCGCGCAGCGCGGGGCCGTCGACGAGGAAGCGGCGCACCCCGGCGGCGGCGTAGCCGTCCTCCATCCCGGGTGCGAAGCCGCACTCGGGCGCCCAGATCCCGGCCGGCCGGGCGCCCAGGCGCAGGGCGTGGTCGTCGAGCCCGGCGCGCAGCGAGAACGCCCGCACCCGCGGGTCGAGCAGCGGCTGGAACGGGTGCGCCGCCGGCCCGCCCAGCAGCTCGACGGCGCCGGAATCGCGCAGACCGCGCAGGGCGGGCGACCCGCCGTGGCGCCAGTGCCGCTCGAACTCGGCCGTCGCCGCCGTCGACACCCGGTGCTCGTGCGCGGCCAGGTCCGGCAGCCGGCCCGCCGCCGAGTGCGCGCGCAGCGTCCACCCGCCGAGCCAGTCGTGCACCCCGCGCAGGCAGTGCGGGTCGTCGAGCTGCGCGGCCAGCACCGGCGTCACCCCGAGGGTGGCCAGCCCGGTGCGGCCCTCCTCGGCCAGCTCCCGCAGCATCGCGACGACGGGCAGATAGGAGTGCGCCCAGGACTGGTAGAGCCACTCCTCGCCGACCGGCCACCGGCCGTGCCGGGCCAGCAGCGGCAGGTGCGAGTGCAGGACGAGGCAGAACGTCCCGACGGGCGCGCCGCTCACGGCCGGGTCGCCGTGACCAGCAGGTCGAGCGAGGCGTCGAGGTCGGTGTCGTCGCCGGTGCGCAGCACGAAGTGCGAGCACCGCACCCCGGCGACGTCGACGGCCAGCGCGTGCGGCCACGGCTCCCCGGACAACGCCAGCCGGGTCTGCGCCTCGATGAGACCACCGTGGCGGGCGTCGAGCTCGCGCAGCCGCGGACCGTGGTGCAGCCCCTGCACGACGACACGGCCGAACCCGGCGTCGTCGACCAGGCCGGCCAGTTCGCGCGGGTCGAGCTCGCGGGTGTGGAACGGGTTGAGCGGGGTGTCACGACCGGGGGAGAAGGTGATCCGGTTCGGCGTCGACACCATGAGCCGCCCGCCGGGACGCAGCACCCGCCTGCACTCGCGCAGGAACCGCTCCTGCTCCCACAGGTGTTCGATGACCTGCAACGACACGACGACGTCGACGCTCCCGTCGGGCACCGGCAGCGCCACGAGGTTGGCCCGGGCCACGCCCACCCGCGGGTAGCGGGCACGGACGTGGGCCACGGTCGTCGCGTCGTAGTCCAGCGCCAGCACCGAGCGGGCGGCCCCGGCGAGCAGGTCGGCGCCGTAGCCCTCGCCGCAGCCGGCCTCCAGCACGGCCACGCCCGAGCAGTCGGCGGCGATGGCCGCGTAGACCACCTCGTGGCGGCGGAACCAGTAGTTCTCGTGGCTGACGCCCGGGACGGTGCGCTCTCCGGTGAGGGGCAGGCTGCTGGTCACCCACCGACTTCACCACGCCCGTCGGAGGGAGTTCGCACCGGTCCCCTCGCGTGCGCTACCGCTCGTCGACGCGGAGCAACGCAGTGTCACCACGGACGTCTGATGACGTGGAGCCCGACCGACATCCCGCCAGGCACGACGGAGGGGGACACATGAACGACATCGCGACCGACGAGGACACGGTGACGCTGACCATCACCGGCCGTAGCGGATCCTGGCTGGTGTCGGGTGTGCTCGGCCGGGAACCGCTGCCGCTCAAGGGGCTGGACGACGGCGCACTCGCCGAGATGCTGTGGGCGATGCTGCCGGTGGCACCGTCGTCAGCGCACGGGCCCGCGTACCCGGCCCCCGCGCCCGGCCGCCGTCACGCGGGCTGAGCCGCAGTCCGGTCGCGCACGTCCGTTTCGCGGTCGGCGCACGGTTCGTGCCGGTCGGCGTGCGGTCGGCCCCCGGACGGGTATCACCTGCCCACCGACGGGTATCCGCCATACCCCGGGCCCGTGCGGGCCAGGGGTGACGCCGACGGCGTCGTGCCGAGAGGAGCCCAGGATGAACGACCCGGTGGACGAGAACGAGACGCTGTCGCTCACCATCACCGGGCGGTCCGGGTCCTGGGTGGTGTCGGGTGTGCTCGGCGACGAGCCGGTCGAGCCGCGCGCGATGGACGACGAGGCACTCGGCGAGGTGCTGTCGATGGTCGTGCCCGAGGAGGACCGCGTCCCCGCCGAGCCCCCGCCCGGCCGCCGCGTGAGCTGAGCAGAGGCGTCGGACTACAGCCGTCCCCGCAGCAGCGACGCCGCCAGCAGCGCCACCTCGACCTGCAGCCGGTCCTCCCCGACCGGGCGCCCGAGCAGTTCCTCGGCCTTGCGCACCCGGTAGTGCACCGTGTTCTTGTGCAGGTGCAGCCGGGCCGCGGCCTGGATGTAGCTCCCCCCGGCGGCCAGGAACACCCGCAGCGTCTCGCGCAGCTGGTCGGTGCCGGGCTCGTCGGCGGTCAGTCCGGACAGGGTCCGGGCGACCCAGCGGCGCAGGTCCTCGGACCGGTCGGTGAGCAGCGCGGCGACGGCGACGTCGTCGAACCGGACGACCGCGGGCCGGTCCTCGGCGGTCTCGGCCACCGCACGGGCCCGCTGCGCCTCGGCGAGCGAGCCGCGGAACCCGTCGATCCCGGCGGCCGACCCGCCGACGGCGATCCGCACCCCGGCCGGGAGCCGGTCGCGGAGCAGGCCGACGTCCAGCCGCACCTCGTCGGGCCCGGACAGCCACGCCCACAGTGTGCGGCTGTCCGCGAGCACCGTCAGCGGGGTCCGCCCGCACGCCTCGTAGAGCAGCCGGGCCCCGGCCTGCAGCGCGTGCCCGTCGGCGGGGCCGTCGCCGGACGCGGGGGCCCACACCAGCGCCGCGGTGTGCCGGCCGGTCACCGGGATCCCCAGCAGCTCCGAGGCGGCCGCGTCGGTCAGCGGGTCGGTGTCGAGCACCATCCGGACCCGGGTCGCGAGCCCTGCTCCGGACCGGGTGCTCCACCGCCGTCGCTCGGCTTCGTAGATGTCGATGAGTCCGGCGATGACCTCGTCGATGTAGCGGTTCGTGCGCTCGCTCAGCACCGACACCGCGTCGAGCACGTCCGGGTCCCCGTGGTGCGGCCCGGCCCGCAGCGCGTCCAGCGCCCACTGCGCGAACATCTGCTCGCCGAGCCGGTAGGCCCGCAGCAGCGCCTCCAGCGACAGGTCGTGCTGGGCGAAGCGGCGGGCGTACTCGGCGGCCGCGGGCGGCACCGTGATGCGGTCCATCGGGATCGAGTGGACGAGCATGTCCATGATCGCGACGAGGTTCGCCGAGGTGCTCGCGACCATCAGACTGCGCAGCGTCTCGTCGTGCCGGAACTCGGGGATGACCTCGACGAACCAGTCGGTCATCGCGGTCGTCAGCTCGGGCAGCCGGGCCTCGACGTCGCGGGCGACGGCCGCCACGACCTCGTCGACGTGGGCGGACACCCGCGCGACGCTAGCGGGTCGGCCGGGCCCCGGACCGGCGGGTACGTCCCGGTTGTGTCCCCGGCACAACGGGCCGCCCGCGATTCGTGATCGCCGTACATGGCGTCGGTCACACCCGGGGACCTACGTTTCCCCGACACCGATCCCGACGGCGGCCGGCGCGCCCGCGCACCGCCCGGCCCCCGTACCCGGGGCACCCACCGACCTCCCGCGGACCCGCACGGTCCGGCGGGGGAGCCGTCCTGCCCGGACACCGCCCGCGGACGGCCACCGAACCTTCCACCGGAGAGGACCGCACGATGGGGTTCAAGACGGGGGACTTCCCCCCGGTCGATCTCGACACCTTCCTCGACAGGCCGTTGTTCGAGCGGACCAAGGCGCTCGCCCTGCACTGGACGCAGTACGGCTTCGGGTCGCCGAAGATGATCCCGGCGACCTACGTCGTGAAGCTGCTCGTCCTCTACTGCGTCATCGGGACCGCGCTGATCACCTGGACCTCCGGCGTCGGCCCGTTCTGGGACGTGTCGGGCTGGTGGGACCAGCCGGTCGTCTACCAGAAGCTGGTGCTCTGGACGGTGCTGCTGGAGGTCGTCGGCGTCGCCGGGTCCTGGGGGCCGATCGCGGGCAAGTTCAGGCCGATGACCGGCGGCATCCTGTTCTGGGCCCGCCCCGGCACCATCCGGCTCCGCCCGTGGAAGGCCGTCCCCGGTACCGACGGCGACACCCGCACCCTGCTCGACGTCGTGCTCTACCTGGGCCTCGTCGCCTCGCTGCTGACCGCGGTGGTGCTGCCCGGCGTGCCGCGCGCGTCGCTGTCGGCGGTGCTGCCCGACAACACCTCCGGGCTGGTCGCGCCCTGGCTGATGATCGCGCCGATCGTGCTGCTGGTCCTGTGCGGCCTGCGCGACAAGACGATCTTCCTGGCCGCCCGCGGCGAGCAGTACCTGCCCGCGATGGTGTTCTTCGGGACGCTGCCCTTCGTCGACATGATCGTCGCGGCGAAGCTGCTGATCTGCATGGTGTGGATCGGTGCGGGCGTGTCGAAGTTCGGCAGGCACTTCACCAACGTCATCCCGCCGATGGTGTCCAACAGCCCCTGCATCCCCTCGAAGTGGATCAAGCGGGCGCACTACCGGGACGCCTCGGGCGACCTGCGGCCGTCGCGGCTCGCGACGTTCATGGCCCACGTCGGCGGCACGACGGTGGAGATCATCACCCCGCTGGTGCTGCTGTTCTCGACCGACCACCGGCTGACCCTGGCCGGTGTGGTGCTCATGGTGGTGTTCCACCTGTTCATCACCTCGACGTTCCCGCTCGCGGTGCCACTGGAGTGGAACATCCTGTTCTGCTACCTGGCGGTCTTCCTGTTCCTCGGCTTCCCCAACGGCGACGGCTTCGGCATCGGCGACATGTCCTCCCCGGTGCTGACCGTCGCGATCGTGGCCTGCCTGGCGTTCTTCCCGGTGCTGGGCAACCTGCGACCCGACCTGGTGTCGTTCCTGCCCTCGATGCGCCAGTACGCCGGCAACTGGGCGTCGGCGCTGTGGACCTTCACCCCCGGGGCGGAGGAGAAGCTGAACCGGCTGCCGCACCGGCCCACCACCAACCAGGTCGACCAGCTGCAGGCACTGGGCTACCCGCCGGCGGTCGCCGAGGTCACCATGCAGCAGACGATCGCCTGGCGGTCGATGCACTCCCAGGGCCGCGGCCTGTTCTCGGTCCTGGCCGCCCGGCTCGACGACCTGGACTCCCGCACCGTCCGCGAGGCCGAGTTCGGCTGCAACTCCGTCATCGGGTTCAACTTCGGCGACGGCCACCTGCACGACGCCCAGCTCATCGCCGCCCTGCAGAAGCGGATCGGGTTCGCGCCCGGCGAGTTCGTCGTCTGCTGGGTGGAGTCCCAGGCCATCCACTCGTCGGTGCAGCACTACCAGCTGATCGACGCCGCCTTCGGCGTGGTCGAGCGCGGGTACTGGAAGGTCGCCGACGCCGTCGCCGAGCAGCCGTGGCTGCCGAACGGGCCGATCCCGCTGACCGTCACCTGGCGCGCCCCGCAGCGGGCGACGGCCGGCGACGGCGTCGAGGCCCCGGCCCCCTGAGACCCGCGGGACGGGCGGAGACACCGCAGCCCGCCCGTCCCGCCGGACCGACACCGCACGACGAGAGGGACACGACATGGGAGACGCACTGGACGGCCGCGTCGCGCTCGTCACCGGCGCGGGCAAGGGCCTCGGCCGGGCGATCGCCCGGCGCTTCGCCGAGGAGGGGGCGACCGTCGTCGTCTCCGACATCGACGGCGACGCCGCACGGCGCACGGCGCAGGAGATCCCGGACGCCACGCACCTGTCCTGCGACGTCCGCGACGAGGAGCAGGTCCAGGAGCTCGTCGCGCACACCGTCGAACGGCACGGCGGGCTGCACGTCCTCGTCCCCAACGCCGGGGTCGGGCGCCCGCAGCCGCTGCTGGAGATGAGTCTCGCCGACTGGCGGGAGGTCACCTCGGTCAACCTCGACGGTGTCTTCCTGTCGATCCGCTACGCCGCGCCCGCGATCATCGCCTCCGGTGGCGGCACGATCGTCACGCTCGCCTCGGTCACGGCGACGGCGGGCTCCCCGCTGATCGGGCACTACGCCGCGGCCAAGGCCGGCGTGGTCAACCTGACCAGGACCGCGGCGACCGAGCTGCGGCCGTACGGTGTGCGGGTCAACGCGTTGCTGCCGGGTTTCGTCGACACCGACCTGGTGACGTCGGCCCGCCCCGGCTTCGAGGCCGCGCTCGGCCTGCCCGCCGGTGGCTTCGACGGGCTGATCGAGCAGAAGCAGGGCGGCTACGGCACCCCCGACGACGTCGCGGAGGCCGCGCTCTTCTTCGCGAGCGACCGGTCCCGCTTCTGCACCGGCAGCGGGCTCGTCCTCGACGGTGGCCTCGACGCGTCGCTGCTCTGACCCGGTACCCCAGGAGGACGCCATGACCACCGCGACCGTCGTCGGATCCGGGCCGAACGGGCTCGTGGCCGCGGCCCTGCTGGCCCGCGCCGGGGTGGCGGTGACCGTGCTGGAGGCCGCCGACGAGATCGGTGGCGGCACCCGCACGGTGGAGGCGATCGTCCCGGGGCTGCTGGTCGACCACTGCTCGGCGGTGCACCCGATGGCCGTCGGCTCGCCGGTGCTCGAGGAGCTGGGCCTGGACCGGTACGGGCTGCGGTGGCGGCTGCCGGAGGTCGACTGCGCCCACCCCCTCGACGGCGGCGACGCCGGCGTCCTGGTCCGCTCGGTCGCCGGCACCGCGGCCGGCCTCGGGGCCGACGGCGCGCTGTGGCGTGCGCTGTTCACCGGACCGGTGCGCGACTACGACACCTTCTCCCCGGACTTCCTCGGCCCGCTGGTGCGGATCCCGCGCCACCCGCTCCTGCTGGCCCGGTTCGGTGCCCCCACCGTGCTCCCGGCGGAGGTGCTGGCCAGGGCGTTCCGCACCGAGCGCGGGCGGGCGCTGTTCCTGGGGTCGGCGTCGCACGCGTTCCGGCCGCTGAACCGGCCGCTGTCCTCGGCGATCGGGCTCGGCCTGTTCACCGCCGGGCACCGGCACGGCTGGGGCGTCGCCGAGGGCGGGTCGCGGGCGATCTCCGACGCGCTCGCCGCGGTGCTCGCCGAGCACGGGGCGAAGGTCGAGACCGGGGTGCACGTGCGGACGGCGGACGAGCTGCCGCCGTCGGACGTCGTGGTGTGGGACGTCGGCCCGGATCGGCTGCCCGCCCTGCTGGGGGACCGGCTGCCGGCACGGGTCGCGCGGGCCTACCGGCGCTTCCGCCACGGCCCGGCCGCGTTCAAGGTCGACTACGCGGTGGCGGGCGGCGTGCCCTGGACGCACCCCGACGCGCGACGGGCCGGGACGCTGCACGTCGTCGGGTCGGCGGCGGAGAACGCACTCGTCGAGCGCGAGGTGCACGCGGGCCGGATGCCGGAGCGGCCGTTCGTCCTGGTCGGGCAGCAGTACCTGGCCGACCCGTCCCGGTCGGCGGGCGACGTCCACCCCGTGTGGGCCTACGCGCACGTCCCCCGCGGGTACACCGGCGACGCCACCGAGGCGGTCACCGAGCAGATCGAACGGTTCGCGCCCGGTTTCCGGGAGCGGGTCGTGGGCACGATGGTCACCGACCCGGCCGCGTTCGCGGGCAACCCGAACTTCGTCGGCGGGAACATCCTGACCGGGTCCAAGGACCTGCGGCAGCTGCTGCTCGGGCCGCGGACGACGCTGCAGCCCTACGACACGGGGGCGCCGGGCCACTTCCTCTGCTCGGCCGCGACGCCGCCCGGCCCGGGTGCGCACGGGATGTGCGGCGCGCACGCCGCGCGTCGCGCGCTCGCCCACCTGGGCCGCTGAGGGCGGCTCAGACGGGTTCGGGCTCCCCGCTGACGGCCACCACCCCGCCGATGTCCTGGCGCAGCCACGCCAGCAGCGTCGCGTCGTCCAGGGTCAGCGGGACCTCCGGCCCGCCCCACCCCAGACGTGTGGTCGGCCGGTGGACCAGCGCGTCCTCCAGCATCGCGGCCAGACCGTCGGTGGCCCGGACGGTGCGACCGCCGTGCTCGACGGTCCGGCTGCCCGGTACGTCCTCGTCGGCGTGCGGCCCCGTGCTGAGCACGTAACCGGTCCCCAGACGGTCGTCGAACCCCGTCACCTGCACGACGGCTCCCTCCTGCCGAGTGCGCGAGGTGCCGACGGTAGCGAAACCGGACCCCCGATCAGGGGTTGCGGCGTGTGACCTCGTGCGCGCACCAGGTGAGGAGTCCCGCGCGTGAGTACGGTCACGAGCTGCCCCGGTTTGCCGGGACGCTACTCGTTGGTAACAATGAACGTCACAGTGGCACGGCGTGCCGTTACGGCACGAGCAATGGCAGAGTCACCGGCTACGACGGGCGCGACGCCGCGGCCCACCCCCGCTCCGACCAGAGCGCGCGGCGCAGCACCGTCACGGTGACGCGAGACGACCCGGCCCCGGGACGACCGGGACGGGACGCGACGAAGGACGACGCGGTGTGCGCGTGGGCGCAGGCCGCCGCGGCAGGAGGTCGAAGAGGTCCTATGAAGATCGTGACCCTGGTGAAGCAGGTGGCCGACACCTACTCGGAGCGGAAGCTGTCCGACTCCGACCACACCCTCGACCGTGAGGGTGCCGAGGCGGTGATCGACGAGATCAACGAGCGCGCGGTGGAGCAGGCCCTGCTGCTGAAGGAGGCGAACGACGGCTCCGAGGTCGTCGTCGTGAGCATGGGCCCGGACCGGGCCACCGACGCGATCCGCAAGGCGCTGTCGATGGGCGCGGACTCCGCGGTGCACCTGTCCGACGAGGCCATCCACGGCTCGTGCGCGGTGCAGACCGCGAAGGCGCTGACGAAGCTGATCGGCACCGTCGACGGCTGGGACATGGTCATCGCGGGCAACTCGGCGTCCGACGGCCAGATCGGTGCGGTCCCGGCGATGATCGCCGAGCTGCTCGGTGTGCCGTCGCTGACCCACGCCAACGAGCTCTCGGTCGAGGGCACCACGGTGAAGGCCAAGCGGGAGACCGACGAGGGCGTCACCCACCTGACCGCGGAGCTGCCGGTCGTGGTGTCGATCGGGGAGAAGTCCAACGAGCCGCGCTACCCCTCGTTCAAGGGGATCATGGCGGCGAAGAAGAAGCCGGTGGAGACCCTCGACCTGGCCGGCGCCGGGATCGACGCCTCCGAGGTCGGTCTGGCGAACGCCCTGACCACGGTCGTCTCCGCGGCGCCGAAGCCGCCGAAGCAGGCCGGCGAGAAGGTCACCGACGAGGGCGACGGCGGCGCGAAGATCGCCGAGTTCCTGGTCGGCCAGAAGCTGATCTGACCCCGGTTCTTCCTGGCTTCCCTCTTCGTTTGGAGATAGAGAATCATGGCTGAGGTTCTGGTCCTCGTCGACCACGTCGACGGTGACATCAAGAAGACCACCTACGAGCTGCTGACCGCCGCCCGCGCGCTGGGCGAGCCGTCGGCGGTCGTCGTCGGTGCCGCGGGCACCGCGGACACGCTGGCCGACGGCCTGACCGAGCACGGCGCCGAGAAGATCTACGTCGCCGAGACCGACTCCACCGACTTCCTCTCCCCGGAGACGACGGTCCTGGAGTCGCTCATCGGGTCGGCGTCCCCGGCCGCGGTGCTGCTCGCGGCCACCGGCAACGGCAAGGAGGTCGCCGGTCGGCTCGCCGTCCGGACGAACTCCGGGCTGCTGTCCGACGTCGTCGGCGTCTCGGCCGAGGGTGTGTCGCACTCGATCTTCGGTGGTGCCTACACCGCCGAGGCCAAGTCGAACACCGGGCACCCGGTCATCACCGTGCGCCCGGGCTCGATCGAGATCGAGGCCGTCGCCGGTGCGGGTGCCCGCGAGACCGTCGAGGTCCCGGCCCCGTCCGGGCGTGCCGCGACCGTGACCGGCCGCGAGCCGATCCAGGGCGGGTCCCGTCCGGAGCTGACCGAGGCGACCGTGATCGTCTCCGGTGGGCGCGGCGTGGGCTCGGCCGACGACTTCACGGTCGTCGAGGGCCTGGCGGACTCCCTCGGTGCCGCCGTCGGTGCCTCGCGCGCCGCGGTCGACTCCGGCTACTACCCGCCGCAGTTCCAGGTCGGCCAGACCGGCAAGTCGGTCTCGCCGCAGCTCTACATCGCCCTCGGCATCTCCGGCGCGATCCAGCACCGCGCCGGCATGCAGACGTCGAAGACGATCGTCGCGGTGAACAAGGACGAGGAGGCGCCGATCTTCGAGATCGCCGACTTCGGCATCGTCGGCGACCTGTTCAAGGTCGCGCCGCAGCTGCAGGAGGAAGTGGCCAAGCGCAAGGGCTGAGCCCTTCCGGTCCTCCACCGCGTCGACGCCCGGGTGCCGCCTGCACCCGGGCGTCGTCGTGTGTGCGGGGCCTGTTCACCCGCTCCTGCCTGCGACGACACCTGTCCGGGTCCGTTCACCCCGATGCCACCGACGTGTCGGTCCGCAACCGCCCGGGTGTCGCACCCGGCCGGTACCAAGCCGGGTGTGAACCAGGTGATCGTCTCGACCCCCGAGACCGCGGCCCGGCGGTACTCCCTGCTCCTCACGACCGACGACGGCGACGTCGCCGCGGCGCAGGCGCTGCGGCACCGGGTGTTCGCGGGTGAGCTGGGCGCCCGGCTCGACAGCCCCGTCCCCGGCCGCGACGTCGACCGCTTCGACGCCCACTGCGACCACCTCGTGGTCCGCGAGGACGCCACGGGCGAGATCGTCGGCACCTACCGGATGCTCCCGCCGCAGCGGGCGCGCGCCGCGGGCGGCCTCTACGCCGACGGCGAGTTCGACCTCACCAACCTCGACCCGCTGCGCCCCGGCATCGTCGAGACCGGGCGCTCCTGCGTGGACCCCGACCACCGCGGCGGCGCCGTCGTCGGGCTGGTGTGGGCCGGGCTCGCCCGCTACATGCTGCTCACCGGGCACCGCTGGCTGATCGGCTGCGCCAGCGTCTCCCTCGCCGACGGCGGCACCCGGGCCGCCGCGGTCTGGGACCGGGTCCGCGCGAAGCACCTCGCGCCCGAGGAGTACCGCACCGTCCCGCACCGCCCCTGGGACCCGACCGGCGCCCCCGTGGGCCGGGGCGGCGGCATCCCGCCGCTGCTGCGCGGCTACCTGCGCCTGAACACCTGGGTGTGCGGGCCGCCCGCGCACGACCCGGACTTCGGTGTCGCGGACTTCCCGGTGCTGCTGGGGATGGACCACATCGACCAGCGCTACCTGCGCTTCTTCCTGGGCGAGGACGCCGCCGGGGTGACGGGCGCATGACCATCGCCGCCGGGCCGGAGGGCGACGCCGGCGCGCCCCTCCGCCCGCGCCGCCGGTTCCGGCCGCGCGGCCGTGCCTCCACCGTCCCCGTCCCGTCCGTCGGGCCCGCGGTGCTGTCGTCCGCTCCGCCAGGAGCCCCGGTCGCCCCGGTCGTCCCGCCGGCCCCGGCTGTCCCGGGGGATCCCCGTGGTGCCGTGCACCACCCGGCCCGCGCCGCCCTGCGGACCCCGGTGCACCCGCTCGTCGACCACCCCACGCACCCGCCGGCACCGCCCGCGTCGCGGCGTCCCGGCGGGCCGTGGGCGGCCTGGTCGCCGTGCACCCCGCGGGAGTGCCTGCCCCCGCGTGCGACGACAGGCACGCTGCGCCTGGCCCGCCGTACCGCGGTACTGCTGTCGGTGCTGGCGGTGGCCGTGACCGTCGTCCCGGTCGCCGCGCTGTTCGGCGCCCGCGTGCTGGACCCGGTCCTGCGGGCGCTGCACCGCGCGGTGCTCCGCGCCGCCGGGGTCCGGCTCGTCGTGCGCGGCGGGCCGCTCGCGCCCGCGGACGGGCGGGGCGCCCTGGTCGTGGCCGACCACACGTCGTGGATCGACATCCCGGCGCTCGGTGCGATCGGCCCGGTCACCATGCTCGCCAAGCGGGAGGTCCGGGACTGGCCGCTGATCGGCGCGCTCGCGGCCCGCATCGGGACCCTGTTCGTGCACCGCGAGGGCCTGTCCCGGCTCCCCGGCACCGTCGCGACCTGCGCCGACGCGCTGCGGGACGGCACGCTGGTCGGTGTCTTCCCCGAGGCGACGACGTGGTGCGGCGCGATCTCCGGGGACTACCGGCGGGCCCCGTTCCAGGCCGCGAT
Organism: Pseudonocardia sp. UM4_GMWB1; assembly: GCF_017312155.1. Taxonomy (NCBI): domain Bacteria; kingdom Bacillati; phylum Actinomycetota; class Actinomycetes; order Pseudonocardiales; family Pseudonocardiaceae; genus Pseudonocardia; species Pseudonocardia sp. UM4_GMWB1. The sequence goes on from NZ_QJPN01000001.1 coordinate 1,711,111, forward strand.
CGACGCGGGTGCCCCGGTCCGGCCGGTCGCCGTCGCGATCACCACCCCGGACGGGCGGCCGACGACGGCCGCCGCGTTCGTCGGCGAGCAGACCCTCGGCGACACCGTCGGCCGGGTGCTGAGGCTGCCCGGCCTGGTCTGTGAGGTCACCGTGGGCGAGCTCGTCGAGCCGGGCCCGCACACCGACCGGCGCGCGCTGGCCGCCCGGGCCCGCGACCGGGTCCGTCACCCGCCACCGGTCACGACCGCCACGGCCGTGTGAGACGGACGGTCGTCCACGACGGGTTCGGCACGCACCGCTGTCACGACGGGGTCTACCCTGGAGGCCGATGACGTACCTGGACCACGCGGCGACCACACCGATGCTGCCCGCCGCCGTCGCCGCCATGAGCGACGCGCTCGGCCGCACCGGCAACGCGTCGTCGCTGCACTCGTCGGGCCGCCGCGCCCGGCGCGCGGTCGAGGAGGGGCGCGAGCGGATCGCCGAGGCGGTCGGCGCGCGCCCGTCCGAGGTCGTGTTCACGACCGGCGGCACCGAGAGCGACAACCTCGCGGTCAAGGGCCTGTTCTGGGCCCGCCGGGCCGCGGACCCGCGCCGCACCCGGGTGCTGGTCTCGGCCGTCGAGCACCACGCGGTCGTCGACGCGGCGGAGTGGCTGGCCACCCACGAGGGAGCCCGGCTGCGGATGCTCGAGGTCGACGCGACCGGCCGCGTCCACCCGGAGACGCTGCGCGCCGCGCTCGCCGAGGACCCGGACGGGAACGCCCTGGTCTCGGTCATGTGGGCCAACAACGAGGTCGGCACCGTCAACCCGGTGCGCGAGCTCGCCGCCGTGGCCCACGAGTTCGGGGTGCCGTTCCACACCGACGCCGTGCAGGCCGTCGGGATCCTCGACGTCGACTTCGCCGCGAGCGGCGCCGACGCCCTCACCCTCACCGGGCACAAGCTCGGCGGCCCCTACGGCGCGGGCGCGCTGCTGCTCGGCCGCGAGGTCACCTGCACCCCGCTGCTGCACGGCGGCGGCCAGGAGCGCGACGTCCGCTCCGGCACCCTGGACGTGCCGTCGCTGGCCGGGCTGGCGACGGCCGTCGTCGAGTCGGTGGCCGCCGCGCCGAGCCGCCGCGTGCACCTGGCCGGGCTGCGCGACGAGCTGGTCCGCGTCGTGCGCACCGAGGTGCCCGACGCGGTCCTGAACGGTGACACCACCGACTCCCGGGTCGACGGCGGTCCCGGCAGGCTGCCCGGCAACGCGCACCTGTCGTTCCCCGGCTGCGAGGGCGACAGCCTGCTCATGCTGCTCGACGCCCACGGCATCGACTGCTCGACCGGCTCGGCCTGCACCGCGGGCGTCGCCCAGCCCAGCCACGTGCTGCTGGCGATGGGCGCCGACGAGTGCACCGCCCGCGGGTCGCTGCGCTTCTCCCTGGGGCACACCAGCACCTCCGCCGACGTCGCCGCGGTCGCCGGGGCCATCGGGTCGGTCGTGGAGCGCGCCCGCAACGCGAGCCGTCGCACCCCCGCGTCGGTCACGGGCTGAGCCGTGCGGGTCCTCGCTGCGATGAGCGGCGGCGTCGACTCCGCGGTGGCCGCCGCGCGGGCGGTCGCCGCCGGACACGACGTCGTCGGGGTGCACCTCGCGCTGTCGCGCACCCGGGACGCCATGCGCTCCGGATCACGGGGCTGCTGTTCCAAGGAGGACGCGGGCGACGCCGCCCGCGCCGCCGACGTCCTCGGCATCCCGTACTACGTCTGGGACCTGTCCGAGGAGTTCACCCGCGACGTCGTGGACGACTTCGTCGCCGCCTACGCGGCCGGGGAGACGCCGAACCCCTGCCTGCGCTGCAACGAGAAGATCAAGTTCGCGGCCGTGCTGGACCGGGCGCTCGCCCTCGGCTTCGACGCCGTCTGCACCGGCCACTACGCGCAGCTCGACCCGGCCGGGCCGGTACTGCGCCGCTCGGCCGACGCGGGCAAGGACCAGTCCTACGTGCTGGCGGTGCTGCGCGCCGACCAGCTGCGGCACGCGATGTTCCCGGTCGGCGACACCCCGAAGCCGGAGATCCGGGCCGAGGCCGCCCGGCTCGGGCTGCGCGTCGCCGGGAAACCCGACAGTCACGACATCTGCTTCATCCCCACCGGCGACACCCGCGGTTTCCTGGCCGACCGCCTGGGCACCACTCCCGGCGCGCTGGTCGACGCCGCCTCCGGCGAGACCCTCGGCACCCACGACGGCGTGCACGGCTTCACCGTCGGGCAGCGCAAGGGCCTCGGGATCGACCGGCCGGCCGCCGACGGCCGCCCCCGCTACGTGCTCGGCATCGAGCCGGTCAGCGGCACCGTGCGGGTCGGACCGGAGGCCGCGCTCGACGTCACCGCGATCACCGCGCGTACCCCCGTGTGGACCTCGGGCGCGGCGCCGGACGCACCGTTCGGCTGCGTCGTGCAGGTCCGCGCGCACGGCGGCACCGCACCCGCCACCGTCACCCCGCTCGACTCCGCCGTGCAGGTGGAGCTGTCCGAACCGCTGCGCGGTGTCGCCCCGGGGCAGGCCGTCGCCTTCTACCGCCCCGACGACGACGGCGACGTCGTCCTGGGGTCGGCGACGATCACCGGGACGGCCTGACCGAGATCGCCGGCCGCGTCCGCCCGGCGGCACCGACCGACCCGGGCCCGCCCGGCGGCGCCTGACCGGCCCCGGAGCACGCCCCCCCGCCGGCGCCGCGAGTGGCCTGGTCCGGCATCGCCTCTCCGCCGAGATGCACCCCAGCGGGCTGCGCGGAGCCGTTCGAGCCCGCTGACCTGCAACTCGGTGCAACCTGCACGCCGCACCGACCCCGACGAGAGCACTGCTCTTGCTCTTGTGCGACGGATAGTGAACACTGCTCTCATGACGAACCAGCGCTCTCGGCTCCACTACATCGCCCCCGGCCGCATCACCCGCCGGGTGATGAACCCCCTGGTCGCCGGGCTGACCCGGCTCGGCCTCCCGCTCGCCGGCTCCGCGGTGCTCGGCGTCCGCGGCCGCCGCTCCGGCGAGGTCCGCACCACGCCGGTCAACCCGCTGCGCCACGACGGCGCCCGCTACCTCGTCGCCGCGCGCGGCGAGACCCAGTGGGTGCGCAACCTGCGCGTCGCGGGGGAGGCGGAGCTGACCGTCGGCCGTCGCACCGAGCGGGTGGCCGCGACCGAGCTGACCGAGCCGGCCGCCGTCGTCCCGGTGCTGCGGGAGTACCTGCGTCGCTGGGCCTGGGAGGTCGGGACGTTCTTCGACGGTGTCGACGCGTCCTCGTCCGACGCCGAGCTCGCCGCCGTCGCCCACTGCCACCCGATCTTCGTCCTGGCCGCGTGATCCTTCTCCGCGGAGCCGGGAGCGCCCCTCGGTCGCGTGGGCTCCGGGAGGAGGGATCACCGGAGCGACGGACGGCGTGATCGGTGAGAGGCTGTCGCGGTGAGCGACCGTGACTACCGAGCACCCGGCATGCTGGTGCGCCGCGTCCTCAACCCGCTGGTCGGGGCCCTGGCCCAGCGCGGCATCACCCCGGGTGACACCGCCGTGCTCGCCGTCCGCGGCCGGCGCAGCGGCAGGATCCGCACCGTCCCGCTGACCCCGGTCCTGCTCGACGGGACCCGCCACCTCATCTCGCCGCGCGGTGAGACCGACTGGGTCCTCAACCTGCGCGCGGCCGGCGGGAGCGCCGAACTGCGCGGTCGTGGGGGAGCGGAGCCGGTGTCGGCCGTCGAGCTCGACGCCGCGGCGGCCGTCCCCGTGCTGCGCGCCTACGTGCGCGGACTCGGCCGGGCCGCCGGGATGCTGTTCGACGACGTCGATCCCGCCTCCACCGATGCCGAGCTCGCCGCCGCCGCACCCCGCCACCCGGTGTTCGCCCTGCGGTGACCACCAGGAGCGGAGCACCGGGCGCAGCCCACCCGCCGCCGCACTCCACTCCCGGCGACCACGCCCGCCGACGCCGGACCGGGGCCGCACGCACCCGGACGGGACGGCGGAGGACACTGGGGGTGTGACCGTCCCGGATCCCACCGACCCGCTGGCCGCCGCGCTCGCCGCCGCCGGACTCGGCGACGTGCGTCCCGGTGAGACCCTCCCGCCCCCGCCGCGCATCGAGGTCGTCGACGACGCCCCCGCCGAGCCCGCCGCGCCCCGCGCCCTGTGGCCCGCGGGCGTCGGCACCGGCGTCGGCTCGCTGCCCGGCGTCGACGTCCGCGAGGCGTGTGCGCTGGTCACCGGCGAGACCCCGGAGTTCCCGGCGCTGCCCGAGCTGCCCGCCCGCGGTGTCGGCGCGGACATCGTCGGCCGCACGGCCGGGCTGCTCGTGGACCTGGCCGTCGAGGTCGTGCCGACCGGCTGGCGGGTCGCCGCCCACCCCGGGCGCGACCTGCGCCGGGCCCGCGACCTGATGTCCGGAGACCTGGACGCCTTCGACGACGCCTGCGACCGCATCCGCCCGTCCTGGGTGAAGGTCCAGGTCGCCGGCCCGTGGACGCTCGCCGCCTCGGTCGAGCTCGCCGCCGGGCACCGGGTGCTCACCGACCGCGGCGCCGTCCGCGAGTTCGCCGCCAGCCTGACCGAGGGGCTGCGCGCCCACGTCGCCGAGGTGGCGCAGCGGACCGGGGCGACGGTCGTCGTCCAGCTCGACGAGCCCGGCCTTCCCGCCGTGCTCGCCGGGTCGCTGCCGACCGCGTCCGGCTACGGCACCGTCCGCTCGATCGCCGCGCCGGACGCCCAGGACGTGCTCCGGGACCTGATCGCCGGCATCGACGCCCCGGTCGTCGTGCACTGCTGCGCGGACCGCCCGCCGATCCGACTGCTCGCCGGGACCGGTGCGGCCGCGGTCGGGATCGACGCGACCCGACCGGCGTTCGCCGGGGCCACCGCCGAGCCACGCGCTCTCGACGCGATCGGCGAGACCTGGGACAGCGGTGTCCCGCTGTTCCTCGGGCTGCTGCCCGGCACCGCGCCGGCCCGCGAACCGGCGGTCGGCGACCTCGCCCGGATCGGCTACGACCTCGCCGACCGGCTGGGCTTCGACCGGCCGCGGCTGGCCCGGCTCGCCGTCCCGACGCCCGCCTGCGGGCTCGCCGGGGCGACCCCGGCCTGGGCGCACCGCGCGCTCGCCCTGTCCCGGGAGCTGGGGAAGGCCTTCGCCGACCCCGACGAGGTCCCGCCCGCCGACGAGCGCTGACCCCCACGCGCTCTGCCCCCCGGCGATACAGCGACCTCCGTGAGCTGATCCACTCGTCGCGCGGTGATCCGCTCCACGCTCGTGTCCGGACGCGCGCGCCGGGTGGATCACCGCGCGCCGGAGGGAGCACAGCGCGGCGGGGACGGACCCGCGCCGGTCAGCGCTGCCCGTCCACCTGCTCCGGGCGCACCGCGGGCACCAGCAGCCCACCCGCGACGAGCAGCCCGCCGAACACGTACAGGCTGCTCGCGGATCGACCCGGTGGCGTCGGAGGGCAGCTCGGAGCCCCCGACGCACGCACCGCCGACCAGGTGGCGATGCGCGTCGACGGGCAGTTCGTCCCGGCCGCGGCGGGACCCGGCCGGGAAGTGACGACGACGCCGTCCAACGCGGGCGCGCCGGACATGGGAGACCGAGGGCCGGCCCGGTCGCCGCTCAGTTCAGCTTGCGGGTGCCCTCGGGCAGGCCACCACCGGCGTAGACGTCGGTGGCGAGGTCCTCCAGCGCGGTCAGCGCGACGTTCTGGCTCCACGGGCCGTAGGAGACGCGGGCGACGCCCAGCTCCTGCGCGCGCTTCAGCGGGATCGACCCGGGGATGCCGATCAGGTTGACCCGGCGCTCGCCGAGCACCTCGACCAGGCGTCCGACCTGGGTCTCGTCGAGCTTGCCCGGCACGAAGAAGTTCGACGCGCCGGCGTCGAGGTAGGCCTTCCCGCGCTCGATCGCGTCGGCCAGCACGGCCTCGGGGTCCTTGTCGCCCGCCTTGAGGAACGCGTCGGTGCGGGCGTTCAGCACGAAGTCCACGCCCGCGGACTCGGCCGCGGCGACGGCCGCCTCGACCGCCTTCACGGCGTCGGCGAGCGGCTTGACCTGGTCCTCCAGGTTCGCCCCGACGATGCCGACGTCGATCGCGCGGGCCACGGTGCCGCCGGGGTCGCCGTAGCCGGCCTCCAGGTCCGCGGTGACCGGCAGGTCGCCCGCGACCTTCGCGATCAACCCGACCTCGGCGATCATCAGGTCGCGCGGGATGTTCTCGCCGTCCTCGTAGCCGCGGGAGGCGGCGATGCCGTGGCTGGCGGTGGCGAGGGCCTTCGTGCCCGGCGTCTCGGCGACGACCTTCGCGGTGATCGCGTCCCAGACGTTGACGACGAGCAGCAGCTCGGACGCGGCGTGCAGCTCCTGGAGCTTCGTGGCCTTCTCGGCGGTAGAGGTCATGCGGTCACCGTAGGGCGGTTGCGGGACCGCCGCCGCGTACCCAGAACTGAGGATCTGTCGTGTCCCTGACAGCGGTGGGGCCGCCCGGCCCCGATTCTGGGGCCGTGCTCCGAGACCGGTCCGACACCCGACACCCGACCGCCCCGCGGGGTGGCCTCGGGTCGTCCGCGCTCGTCCTGGGAGCGCTGGGCTCGGTGTTCGTCGCCGTCGCCACCGCGCTGTCCGCGGTGTCGTCACCGACCGTCGCCGGTCTCGCCCTCGCCTCCGCCGGGGTGGTCCTGGCCATCGGCGGTCTGGTGCTCGGCACCCTGGGCGCGGTCCGCTCCTGCCCGGGCCGGTCCCGCACCCCGATCGCCGCCGCGGGACTGTCGGTGGCCGGGCTGGCCGGCGGGCTGATCTGGCTGGCCGCCTTCGTGATCCTCGCCGTCACCGGGCCGGGACCCGCCCCGCTCGACGGCACCGACACCACACCGGCCTGTGCGCCGGACGTCTGCCACATCCACTGACCTGCGGGCCGGCCGCCCGGCCCGCTCGCCGCGGGGCCTGCGCGGCATGGTCGGCACGGGGCGTCGCTCGGCGGAGATGATGGCCTCGACGCGCGAGCACGGCGCCGAGCTCGCCCTCACCCTCGCGCCGTCGTCGGCGGCCGGCGACGTCGTGACGGGTAGCTCGTGCCGGTGCCGGGGGATGGGCGACCTGATCACGGGGTAACCGGTGGTGTGCCACCGATTCCCTGCACCGACGCCGTCGCACGGCGGCAGCCCGACGTGCACGAGCCGGGCGCCTCCGGCGAGCTCGCGACCACTGCCACCGTCGCGACGCCGACGTTCCTGCCGCAGCACGCCCACGCGCCGCGGCGCCGGGTGCCCGCCGGCGACCCGATCGCGTTCCGGCCGTGGCACGGGCTCGCCGCGCACCGCCCGACGGGACCGGTGAACCGGCTCCGCCGGCGCCCCTGCCACGAGCTCGGCGCGCGGTGCGGCGGTAGGGACACCGTCGTGGTGACCGGGATGCGGTCCGCCTCGGAACTGCCCGACTGATGGCCGCCGTGTTCGTCGTCGGCGCGGGGCCGGGCATCGGCCGCTCGGTCGCCCGCCGCTTCGCCGCCGCCGGCCACCCCGTCGGGGTGCTCGCCCGCTCGTCGTCCACGGTCAACGGCCTGCTCGCCGACCTCCCCGGCGGGGCAGCCGGTGCCACCGCCGACGTCGCCGACGAGGCGGCGCTGCGCACCGCGCTCGGCGGCCTGGTCGAGCGGCTCGGGGTGCCCGAGGTCGTCGTCTACAACGCCGGGGTGATCCGTGCCGACACCGTCACCGGGCTCGACGCGGCGACGCTGCGCGACACCTGGGCGGTCAACGTCGGCGGCGCGGTGACCACTGCCGCGGCGCTGCTGCCGGTGATGGCCGACGGCGACGGCGGCAGCTACCTGATGACGGCCGGCATGCCGCACCCACTGCCGCAGCTGACGAGCCTGTCGCTGGGCAAGGCCGGGCTGCGCGCGCTGGCCGAGCTGCTCGACGCCGAGTTCGGGCCGCGAGGGGTGCGGTCGGCGACCGTGACCGTGTGCGGGCCGGTCGCGCCGGGAACCGCCTACGACCCGGACGACATCGCCGAGCACTACGCCCGGTTGCACCGGCTGCCCGCCGGGGCGTGGCCGGTGGACGTGCGCCACGGCGACCCGGCCGACGCGGCGGGCTGACCCCCTCCCTGCCCTGTGGCGTCCTGCTCGGTCGCGCCCCGCGCGCTGTACCCCGCCGCGTCGGGTGGCGGGCGCGCCGCGTCGGTTCGGTAGCTGGTGGGGCGCGGCCCGCAGAACGGTCGTGCACGATTGATCATCGGGTGGAACGGGAACCCAGGACATGCACGTCCCGCTATGCGATCCGGAGGTCGTCCCGTGCCCGAGTTCCCCGCCATCCACCACCTCGCCCTCTCGGTCACCGACCTGGAGGTCAGCGAGGCCTGGTACTCGAAGCTGATCGGCTCCGAGCCGGCGATGACGTTGTCCGACGGGCCGTTCCACCGCCGCGTGTTCGCGCTGCCCTCGGGCCAGCTGCTGGGCCTGACCCGGCACGACTCCGTCGACACCGGTGACGCGTTCGCCCCGGACCGGCCGGGCATGGACCACGTCGGGTTCGGCGTCGCGGACCGGGCGGAGATCGAGCTGTGGCGCGACCACCTGGACTCGGTCGGGATCGCCCACGACGGGATCGTCGAGGCCGACTACGGCCTGGCGCTGTCGTTCAAGGACCCCGACGGCAACGCGCTGGAGTTCTTCGTCCTGGCCTCCTGACCTGGCCGGCCGGACCGCAGCGCGGCCCGCGGCGGGGCCGGGTGTGCCCGGACCGGGCTTGACCCGGAGCGGGGTTCAGTTCCGACGATGGGTCCATGACCACCGAACCGGCCCGCTGGGCCTACCTGGTCGAGCACCCCGGCGCCGACCCCGACCGTGATTGCCTCGTGCTCGAGTCCGGTGGGCAGTGCTCGATGGTCGTCGCCGTCGCGTCGACCGCGGACGCGCCCGCCGTCGCCGCCGGCCTGGTCCGCGACGAGCGGGTCACCCTGGTCGAGCTGTGCGGCGGCTTCGGGAGCGGCGACGTCGCCGCCGTCGGGCACGTCGTGTTCGGCGCCGACCAGATCCCGGCCGCCGCCTACGCGACCGCCGCCGGTTCCGTCACGGGCCGGCCCCGATGAGTCGCAGCGCGGGGAGCGGGAGACCCTGCTCCCCTCGCGGTGCAGAAGCGTCGACGCCCGACGCCGTCGGGTGTCGCCCGGAGCGGGGGCCGTGTCCCACCGGCCGACGGTCGCGGTTCCTTCTCCCCGGCGCGGCGCGTCACCCGGATCCGGACCCGTCGGCGCCACCGGCGATGTCGCGCAACGCGCCGACGTGGACCTCGACCTGCCGTCGCCCGTCCGGGCTGAGCCGCAGCCACGTCCGGCGCGCGGGCCCGTGCGGCTCCCGCCGCGAGGTCACCACGCCGGCGTCGGACAGGGCCTTGACCTGCTTCGACAGCGCGGAGTCGCTCAGTCCGACCCTGTCGCGGACGAACGCGAACTCGACCTCGCCTGCGGCGAGGAGTGTCGCGACCACACGCAGGCGGGTCGGGTCCAGGAGCAGCGGGACCAGTCGGGTGTCGGGAGAGTCCTCAGACATCGCGACCGGCGCGTGGCAGGATCCGGGTGACGAGGACGCTCCCGAGCGGGCGTGACACGCCGAGGAGGATCCCGGCGGCGGTGTTCGGGCGGCGCAGCCGGCTGCGTCGTAGGAGGGCGACGGCCACCCGCTCGGCCGCGAACCAGCCGATGGAGGCTCCGAACAACGCCGCGGCCCTGCCCGGGGCGGGTCCGTCAGCGGCCGCATAGACGACGACCGGAGTGGAACGCACGTCGGCGAGTGAGACGCCGAGCACGCCGGCGAGGGCGACCGCGGTGACGACCCGCTGACCGCGTCGCGGCAGGTGGTCCTTCGCAGCGAAGTCGAGGACGGTGAGCGCGGCGGTGGCGATCAGGACCGCGGGCCGAGAGCGCCGGTCTGCGGCGTCCACGGCCCGTCGTGCCGCCTCGATCTCCTGAAGCGCCTCGGTCGCTCGTCGTGCGTCCGGAGTGTCCATCCGAGCCCCCATCGGTGTCGTCGGGGTCGAGCGTGCCAGCTAGTTGCCGCTCAGGCAAGTAGTTCCGATGCGAGATGGTTCGGGTCCTCCGGCGGTGTGGTGGGCGATGGCGCGGCGGGAGGCTGCGCGCAGGTGGCCCGGGTCGCGCACCCTGCCGTGCCTCGGAGGTGTGTCGCCGCGATCGCCGGTACGTGACCGACGGGTCGGTGGTGGCCAGGCGGATGTCCTCGGCTGCCCGGTCCATCACAGGCCCGGCGGTAGATCGTCTTCCGCCGGTCCGCGAGTCCGCGACGCGTGCTCGCCGGCCTCAGCCGCGCGCTCATGCTGTCCCCGGCCGCGACGACCCACCGGCTCGACCACGCGCAGCCTCGACCCGGAGAACCTCGGCAGCATCCTGGCCCGCCTCACCGACCCCGGCCGCGAGCTCGTCGACCGGGCCGTCGCCGACCACGTCGACGACGAGCGGCGGATCCTCGGCCCGCTCGGCCCGGACGACCGCACTCTCCTCGACGGGTTGCTACGACGCCTGCTCGCCGGTGTCGAGGACCCCTGACCGCTCCCCGGATCCCGCGCTCGCCCGCGCCAGCGCGACCGTCGCCACCACGAGCACGACCACCAGCACCGCGACGAGCAGCCACCCCGCCCCGCCGGTGGCCAGCCGCTCGTCGAGCACGGTCACCCCGACGACCGCCGCGACCACCGGTTCCCCGACGACCACCGCCGGCAGCGAGGCCCCGAGCGCGCCGGCCTGGAACGCGGTCTGCTGCAGCAGCGTGCCCCCGACGACGGCGACCGCGAGCGCCCAGGTCTCCCACGACGTCAGCAGCGCGACGAGCCCGTCGGACAGCGTGTCGACCACGCCGAGGGTGAGCGCGGCGACGACGCCGTAGGCGATCCCGGTCGCCGCGGCGAGCAACAGCGCCCGGGCGGTACCGGTCGCGCTCCGGGCCGCGACGAGGCACGCGACGAACAGCACGAGCAGCACCGACCCGGTCGGCGCCCAGGCCGCGAGGCCCGCCCGGTCGACCCCGGCGGTCGGCTCGCCGACGGTCACGAACAGCACCAGCGCCACCACCAGCACCGCGGCCCAGACCAGCTCCCGGCGCGACGGGCGCCGCCCGGCCCACCACGCGGCCAGCGGCAGCGCGAACACCAGCTGGGTCACGATGAGCGGCTGCACCAGCAGCAGCGACCCGAACCCGAGCGCAACGGCCTGCATCGCGAACGCCACCGTGTCACCCAGCGAGCCGGCGAGCCAACGTGGGTCGCGGACCAGCCGGGCGAGCATCGCCGTGCCGCGGTCGTGCGGGTCCGCCGCCGCCGAGGTCTGCTGGGCGACGGCGGCGAGCGCGAACAGCAGCGCCGCGAGCAGCGCGGCCCCGACCGCGGCGACGGTGCTCAGCGGATCAGGAGATCGACGACCCGGCGGGCATGGCCTCGAACCGCATGTCGGGGAACTTGCGCTGGATGATGTCCATCCGCCACTTGTTGGTGAACAGCGCGAGGTGCTCGCCGTCCGAGGCGCGTCGCAGGACCTCGCACTCGGACTGCCCGGCCAGCGCCTCGACCGCCTCGGGGTCGACCAGGCGCGCGATCTGGTACGGCAGCCGGTCGAGGGTGACCGGGGCGTTGAACTCGGTCTCCAGCCGCGTGGTGACGACGTCGAACTGCAGCGGCCCGACCGCGGCGAGCACCGGCGCCTGGTCGCCGCGCAGGTCCGAGCGCAGGATCTGGATGACCGCCTCGTTGCCGAGCTGCTCGATCCCCTTGCGGAACTGCTTGTACTTGCCTGCGTCCTTCGCACGGATCACCGCGAAGTGCTCCGGGGCGAACGCCGGGATCGACGGGAACTCGACCGGGTCGGCGGCGTAGAGGGTGTCGCCGGGGCGCAGGGCGGTGGCGTTGACCAGGCCGACGATGTCGCCGGGGAAGGCCTCCTCGACGGTCTTGCGCTCGGCGCCGAACACCGACTGCGCGTACTTGGTGGCGAACGGCTTGCCGGTCGCGGCGTGGGTGAGCACCATGCCGCGCTCGAACCGGCCCGAGCAGATCCGCAGGAACGCCATCCGGTCGCGGTGCGCCTTGTCCATGCCGGCCTGGACCTTGAAGATCAGTCCGGAGGTGGGCGCCTCGAGCGGGCGGTCGTCGCCCTTCACGTCCGGGCGGGGGGCGGGCGGCGGGGCCAGGTCGACCAGCGAGTCGAGCAGCCGGGCGACGCCGATATTCGACAGCGCCGACCCGAACAGCACCGGGGTGGCCTTGCCGGAGCGGAAGCCCTCCTCGTCGAACCCGGCGCCGATCTCGTCGAGCAGGCCCAGCTCGTCCTGCGCGTTCTGCCAGTACTCCGGCTCCTGCGCGGCGATCGTCTCGGCGTCGACGACGTGCGCGGTGGCCTTGGTCGCGCCGCCCGCGGCGCGGGTGAACGCGGTGTACTCGCCGGTGGTGCGCTCGATGAGCCCCTTGAACTGCCCTGCGATGCCCAGCGGCCAGGTCAGCGGCATCGGGCGCAGGCCGATGGTCTGCTCGACCTCGTCGAGCAGCTCCAGGGCCTCGCGGCCGGGCCGGTCCCACTTGTTGACGAAGGTGACGATCGGGACACCGCGCGAGCGGCAGACGTCGAAGAGCTTGAGGGTCTGCGGCTCGAGGCCCTTCGCGGCGTCGAGCAGCATCACCGCGGCGTCGACGGCGGCGAGCACCCGGTAGGTGTCCTCGGAGAAGTCGCCGTGGCCGGGGGTGTCGAGCAGGTTGATCACACAGTCGCGGTAGGCGAACTGCAGCACCGCCGAGGACACCGAGATGCCGCGGGCGCGCTCCATCTCCATCCAGTCCGAGGTGACGCCCTTGCGGCCGGACTTGCCGTGCACCGCACCCGCGGAGTCGATGACCTCGGCGTGCAGCGCCAGCGCCTCGGTCAGGGTCGACTTGCCCGCGTCGGGGTGGGAGATCACCGCGAACGTGCGCCGGCGGGCGGTCTCGCCGACGACGCGTGCGTCGGTGGCGGATCCGGGCTGCCGGGCGTCGCTCTCGGTGGTGCTCACACCCGCATTCTAGGCGCCGCCACCGACAGCCTCCGAGGACGGCGCCCGGCTCAGGTCGACCACGCAGAACACGTTGCCGTCGGGGTCGGCGAGGACGACGAAGTCGGGCTCGGCGGGGTAGCCGTCCCAGTCGGGCAGGGTCGCCCCCAGCGATCCGAGCCGCGCGACCTCGGCCTCCTGCTCGTCGGTGGTGTCGACCAGGAGGTCCAGGTGCAGGCGGGGCCTGGGCTCGGGTGGGGAGGCACTGTGCATCAGGCCGAGTACCCGGCCGCCGCCGGGGCCGGTCAGGGTGCGCCAGGAGGGGCTCGCCCACTCCTCGGAGACCTGCAGGTGCAGCGCGGCGGCCCAGAACGCGGCGGCCCGGTCGAGATCGGCGACGCCGACGACCGGGAACCCCAGCCGCAGCACGGCTCAGGCCCCCGCTTCCAGCAGCGCCCGCATGTCGGGCAGGTCGAAGTGCTCGACGGTCGCCCACGCCGACGGGCTGCCGTGGTGCGGGTCGGCGCCCGCGGCGAGCAGCGCGGTCACCGACGGCGCCGACCGGGCGAACAGCGCGGCGGCGAGCGCGGTCTGGCCGCGGTCGTTGGTGTGGTCCGGCGTCGCGCCGCGGGCCAGCAGGTCGGCGACGACCGCGTCGTGGCCGTAGTAGGCGGCGAGGATCAGCAGGGTGTCGCCCTTGGGGTCGGTCAGCCCGACCGGGACGCCTGCGTCGAGGTAGGCGGCCAGCTGCTCCGCCGCACCCTCGCGGGCCAGGTCGAACATCCGGTGCGCGAGTTCCACGGCGGCCTGGTCCACCCCGCCACGGTAGGGGTGCCGCGGCCACCCCGCCGGGCGGCGACCGCGGTACCGGACCCGGCCCGCCACCCGTCCGGGAACCCTCGGCGACGGGTGGCTGTCGGGGGTCGCCGCTAACCTGCGCGTCGTGAGCTCCCAGTCCGACGCCCCGCAGGCCCGCGAGCGCCACGCGCAGCTGGCGGCCGAGGTGGCCGACCACCAGTTCCGGTACTACGTGCTGGACGCGCCGGTCGTCTCCGACGGCCAGTTCGACGAACTGTGGCACGAGCTGCTCGCGCTGGAGGAGGCGCACCCCGAGCTGGTCACGCCGGACTCGCCGAGCCAGCGCGTCGGCGGCACGTTCTCCACCGACTTCACCGCCCACGACCATCTCGAGCGGATGCTGTCGCTGGACAACGCCTTCTCGCCCGACGACCTGCGCACCTGGCAGGAGCGGGTGACGAAGGAGGTCGGCGAGGACCTGCACTACCTGTGCGAGCTCAAGATCGACGGACTGGCGGTGAACCTGCTCTACACCGACGGGCGGCTCACCCGCGCGCTGACCCGCGGTGACGGGCGCACCGGCGAGGACATCACGCTCAACATGCGCACCCTCGCCGAGGTGCCCGAGCAGCTCACCGCCACCGACGAGTTCCCGGTGCCGGGACTCGTCGAGGTCCGGGGCGAGGTCTACTTCCGGCTGGAGGACTTTGAGCGGCTCAACGCCTCGCTGGTCGAGGCGGGCAAGGAGCCGTTCGCGAACCCCCGCAACACCGCGGCCGGCTCGCTGCGGCAGAAGGACCCCCGGGTCACCGGCTCGCGCAACCTGCGGCTGATCTGCCACGGCCTCGGCAAGCGGGAGGGGTTCACCCCCGACACCCAGTCCCACGCCTACGACGCGCTGGTCGCCTGGGGCCTGCCGATCTCTCCGCGCACGACCGTGCTGCGGGGCATCGAGAAGGTGATCGAGTACGTCGAGCACTGGGGCGAGCACCGGCACGACGTCGAGCACGAGATCGACGGCGTCGTGGTGAAGGTCGACGAGGTGGCGCTGCAGCGCAGACTCGGTGCGACCTCCCGGTTCCCGCGCTGGGCGATCGCCTACAAGTACCCACCGGAGCAGGCCACCACGCGGCTGCTCGACATCCGGGTCAACGTCGGGCGCACCGGCCGGGTCACCCCGTTCGCGGTGATGGAGCCGGTGAAGGTCGCCGGGTCCACGGTCGAGATGGCGACCCTGCACAACGCCGACGAGGTACGCCGCAAGGGCGTGCTGATCGGCGACCGGGTGGTCATCCGCAAGGCGGGCGACGTCATCCCCGAGGTGCTGGGCCCGGTCACCGACGTGCGCGACGGTTCCGAGCGCGAGTTCGTGATGCCGACGCACTGCCCCGAGTGCGGCACCGCGCTCGTGCAGCAGAAGGCGGGCGACGTCGACCGGCGCTGTCCGAACGCCCGCTCCTGCCCGGCACAGCTGCGGGAGCGGCTGTTCCACGTCGCGGGCCGCGGCGCGTTCGACATCGAGGGACTCGGCTACGAGGCCGCGGTGGCGCTGCTGACGTCGGGCGTGCTGACCGACGAGGGTGACGTGTTCGCCCTGACCGAGGACGACCTGCTGCGGACCGAGCTGTTCCGCAACCAGAAGGGCGAGCTGACGGTCAACGGCCGCAAGCTGCTCACGAACCTGGAGGCGGCGAAGGACCGGCCGCTGTGGCGGGTGCTGGTGGGACTGTCGATCCGCCACGTCGGGCCGACCGCCGCGCAGGCGCTGGGCCGTGAGTTCGGCTCGATGGAGGCCCTGGAACGCGCCGCGGCGCAGGCGAAGGCGGACACCGAGGCGGCCGGGGTCGCGATCGTCTCCGACGGGACGGCGGGGGAGGACGACGCCGCGGCCGAGGCCGCGGCGCCGACGGCCGAGGGTGCCGCCGCCGAGGCGGCCGGCGACGTCGAGACCGCGGAGGCGGAGGCCGCGGCCGGGGCGGCGGACTCCCCGCAGGCCGTGGACGGCGCCGAGGGTGTGGACGGCGCGGAGAACGCCGACGAGAACGCCGACGAGGCGGACGCCGCGGACGCCGAGGCCGCGAAGCAGGAGCGGGCGGCCGCGCGCGCCCGGGCGAAGGCCGTGGCCGAGGCGCTCGCCCCGATCGCCGGGGTCGACGGCGTGGGCCCGACCATCGCGGCGGCGGTGCGGGACTGGTTCTCCGTCGACTGGCACCGCGAGGTGGTGCAGAAGTGGCGGGCGGCGGGCGTCGCGATGGAGGACGAGGTCGACGACTCGGTGCCCCACTTCCTAGAGGGCCTCTCGATCGTGATCACCGGCTCGATGGAGAACTGGTCCCGCGACGAGGCCAAGGAGGCGATCATGGCCCGCGGCGGGCGCGCGGCCGGGTCGGTGTCGAAGAAGACGGCGTTCGTCGTGGCGGGGGAGGCACCCGGCTCGAAGTACGAGAAGGCCGTCGAGCTCGGGGTGCCGGTGCTGGACGAGGCCGGGTTCTCGGTCCTGCTCGACCGCGGTCCCGACGCGGCCCGCGAGCAGGCCGCCGACGCCTGACCGCCGGCCCGGGCACCCGGCCGGCCCGTCCCGTCCGGCGACACGGCGTGCGCCACGCCGACGGTGAGCGACTGCTCACCGGGCGTGTTCGACGTCCGGCGCGGCCCGGTAGCCGGACGTCGACGTCCCCCGCCCGCGCCCGCGCCCGGCCGCGGGCCGCGGTCGATCACCGCCTACTCTCGGTCGCACGGCGGGGTCCTCCCGGCCGGAGGACGACCACTCGGATCGGGGAACACACGGTGTTGCAGGCGGCGCTCAACGGCTCACGACCGGCGGACGCGCACCCGGCGCTGCCGACCCTGGCCCGCCACCTCGCTCGCGACGCCCGGGCCGTCGCCCGGCTCGGCGTCACCTCGGTGCACGTGCACCCGCGCGACGACAGCGGTGCCGAGTCGATCGAACCCGCCGTGGTCGGCGACGTCGTGTCGCTGATCCGCCAGGAGGCCCCGGGCATCGAGATCGGCGTCCCGACCGGGCGCTGGATCCAGCCCGACCCGAAGGACCGTGTCGAGACCGTCCTGTCCTGGGGCCGGCTCGGCTCCGGCAAGCCCGACGTGTGCGGCGTCAACGTGCACGAGCTCGGCTGGACCGAGGTCTGCCACGCCGCGTGGTCGGTCGGCATCGCCGTCGAGCTCGGCGTCTGGACCAGCGGCGACGCCGTCACCCTCCGCCAGAACGGGCTGCCCCCGGGGACCCGGCGGGTGATCGCGGAGTCGACGGTGATCGACCCCGAGACCGCCGTCGCCGAGGGCATCCGGATCCTGCGCGCCCTCGGTCAGCCCCCCGTCCCCGTGCTGCTGCACGGCGAGGAGGAGGGCGCCTGGCCGGTGCTGGAGTACGCGACCCGGGTCAACATCGACACCCGGATCGGCTTCGAGGACGTCCTGGTGCGTCCCGACGGCTGGCTCGCGACCGGCAACGACGACCTCGTCCGCACCGCCCTGTCGATCCGGGTCTGACCCGCCGCGCCGTCGCCCCGGCCGCTCGTCCACTCCCGGCGCTGCTCCCAGGGGAACTCTCGTGGCTTAGAGCGCTACGAAAGTTCCCCTGGGAGCAGGCCCCCGGGCCCGGGGCCTGCGGAGGGGTGCGGTGGCGCGGCGGGTCAGGCCTTCAGGACCGTCGCGACGATCCCGGCCAGGTGCGCCAGCCGCGCCAGCTCCGACGGCCGGAACACCGGCCCACCCGGCCGCCCGACCACCAGCGTCTTCGGTGGTACCCCGGTCCCGAACGGCGCGGCGGCCAGTTCGGTGTCCATCGCCCGCCAGGGCTCGGGCACCCAGTGGCTCTCGTCGAGGGCGATCGCCCGGTCCAGCGGCAGCCAGGGCAGGTCCCCGGACCGGGTCTCGGGCGCCGCGGAGCTCTCCGCGATCCGGTAGGAGCGGCCGTGCTCGCTGACCGCGACGAGCGCCCACCCTGCGCGGAACAGTCTCGGTACCTCGGCGGCGAGCAGGTCGAGCCCGTGCGCGTGGTCGCCGGCGATCTCGTCGAGCAGCTCCAGCTCGCGGTGGGTGTCCAGCTGCCCGGTGTGCGGGCGCACCGACTCCACCGACACCCCGGGCACCGACTCGGCAGCGGTGATGAGCACGTCCGGCGGCCGGTTGGTCGGCAGCTCGACGGCGATGTCGTCGACCGCCTGGCCGTCGCCACGCTCCACGACGTCCACGCTCAGGATGTCCGCCCCGGCCCCGCCGAGTGCGGACGCGACGGCGCCGAGATTGCCGGGCTTGTCCGGGAGGACGACCCGGAGCAGGAACGACACGGAGTGGATCCTCTCCCTCGACAGCGGGCGCCTCGTCGGCACGCGCATGCACCGCACCGGAGCGGCGGGGAGCGGTTCCGGGCGGGAACGATGATCCTGCCACCCACGGGGCCCTCGGTCACCCGCCACCCGCAGCGGGGTGTGCGCGCCCGGTCACCGGGGGGCGATCGGCCGGTGGACCGGCGGGAATAGACTCGGTGGGTAGACCGGCGCGCGCGGGAGCGACCGGGTCGTGTCGGCAGCCGGACCGGCGGTCGCACCGTCGTCGCCGCTGCCACGGCACCGCCACGACCGTCCACCCGCCGTCGTCATCATCGGACACCATCTCGAGGAGGGGCATGACCGCCGATTCCGCGGAGCGGACGGGTGGGGTCATCACCCGGGACGAGGTCGCACACCTCGCCCGGCTGGCCCGCCTGGCCGTCACCGACTCCGAGCTGGACACCTTCGCGTCCCAGCTCGACGTCATCATCGGGTCGGTGGCCCGGGTCGGGGAGGTCGCCGCCGACGACATCCCGCCGACCTCGCACGCCGTCCCGCTGGAGAACGTCTTCCGCCCGGACGAGCGCCGCCCCGGCCTGAGCCAGGAGCAGGCGCTCGCCGGCGCCCCGGCCGCCGAGGACGGGCGCTTCCGCGTCCCGCGGATCCTGGGGGAGGAGCAGTGAGCGACCTGATCCGGCTGACCGCCGCCGAGCTCGCCGAGAAGATCCACTCCCGTGAGGTCTCCGCCGTGGAGGCCGCGCAGGCCCACCTCGACCGGATCGCCGCCGTCGACGGCGAGGTGCACGCGTTCCTGCACGTCGGAGCCGAGTCCGCGCTGGCCGGCGCCGCGCTGGTCGACGAGCGGATCGCCGCGGGCGAGGCGCCGGAGTCCCCGCTGGCCGGGGTGCCGCTGGCGCTGAAGGACGTGTTCACCACCTCCGACATGCCCACCACCTGCGGCTCGCGGATCCTCGAGGGCTGGCAGCCGCCCTACGACGCGACGGTCACCGCGCGCCTGCGCGCCGCCGGGATCACGATCCTGGGCAAGACCAACATGGACGAGTTCGCGATGGGCTCGTCCACCGAGCACTCCGCGTACGGCGTCACCCGCAACCCGTGGGACACCTCCCGGGTGCCGGGCGGCTCCGGCGGCGGCTCGGCGGCCGCGCTGGCCGCGTTCGAGGCGCCGCTGGCGATCGGTACCGACACCGGTGGCTCGATCCGTCAGCCCGCCGCGTTCACCGGCACCGTCGGCGTCAAGCCCACCTACGGCCAGGTCTCCCGCTACGGGCTGGTCGCCTGCGCGTCGTCGCTGGACCAGGGCGGGCCGTGCGCGCGTACCGTGCTGGACGCGGCGCTGCTGCACGAGGTCATCGGCGGCCACGACCCGCGCGACTCGACCTCGATCGACCGGCCGGTCCCGGCCGTGGTCGAGGCCGCGCGCCAGGGTGCGACCGGTGACCTGTCGGGGCTGAAGGTCGGCGTCGTGCGCGAGCTGGGGGGCGAGGGCTACCAGCCCGGCGTCCGGTCGGCGTTCGACGCGTCGCTGCGCAGCCTGGAGAAGTTGGGCGCCGAGATCGTCGAGGTCGGGTGCCCGCACTTCGAGTACGGCATGGCCGCGTACTACCTGATCCTGCCGAGCGAGGTGTCGTCGAACCTCGCACGGTTCGACGCCATGCGCTACGGCCTGCGCGCGGCCGAGGGCCGCTCCGCGGAGGAGGTCATGGCCAACACCCGCGAGCAGGGCTTCGGGCCCGAGGTCAAGCGGCGGATCATGCTCGGCACCTACGCGCTGTCCAGCGGCTACTACGACGCCTACTACGGGCAGGCGCAGAAGGTCCGCACGCTGATCAGCCGGGACTTCGACGCGGCGTTCGCCCAGGCCGACGTGCTCGTGTCGCCGACCGCGCCGACCGTGCCGTTCCCGATCGGGGACAAGGTCGACGACCCGCTGGCCATGTACCTGAACGACCTGGCCACCATCCCGACCAACCTGGCCGGTGTGGCGGGCATGTCGGTGCCCAACGGGATCTCCGAGGGGCTCCCGACCGGTCTGCAGATCATGGCGCCCGCGCTCGGCGAGGCCGTCATGTACCGCGTCGGGGCGGCGTTCGAGGCCGCCCGCGACGCCGACGAGGGCGGTCCGCTGATCGCGCGTGTTCCGGAGGTGACCCGGTGACCACCACCGAACCCGAGCTCGTGGAGTTCGACGACGTCGTCGCCCGCTTCGACCCGGTCCTGGGCATCGAGGTGCACGTCGAGCTGTCGACGAACACCAAGATGTTCTGCGGCTGCCCGACGGAGTTCGGCGCCGAGCCGAACACCCAGGTCTGCCCGGTCTGCCTGGGCCTGCCCGGCGCGCTGCCGGTGGTCAACCGGGCCGCGGTGGAGTCGGCGATCCGGATCGGCCTGGCGCTGAACTGCTCGATCGCGCCGTGGGGCCGGTTCGCCCGGAAGAACTACTTCTACCCGGACATGCCGAAGAACTTCCAGACCTCCCAGTACGACGAGCCGATCGCCGTCGACGGGTTCCTGGACCTGACCCTCGACGACGGCGAGGTCGTCCGGATCGGCATCGAGCGCGCGCACATGGAGGAGGACACCGGCAAGTCGCTGCACGTGGGCGGTGCCGACGGCCGCATCCACGGCGCGGACCACTCGCTGCTCGACTA
This sequence comes from Pseudonocardia sp. UM4_GMWB1, assembly GCF_017312155.1. Taxonomy (NCBI): domain Bacteria; kingdom Bacillati; phylum Actinomycetota; class Actinomycetes; order Pseudonocardiales; family Pseudonocardiaceae; genus Pseudonocardia; species Pseudonocardia sp. UM4_GMWB1. The sequence goes on from NZ_QJPN01000001.1 coordinate 1,731,912, forward strand.
CAACCGCGCCGGCGTCCCGCTGATCGAGATCGTCACGAAGATGATCCCGGACACCGGCGCCCGCGCCCCGGAGGTGGCGCGTGCCTACGTCACCGCGCTGCGCGACCTGATCCAGTCCCTGGGCGTCTCCGACGTCCGGATGGACCAGGGCTCGATGCGTGCCGACGTGAACCTGTCGCTCTCGCCGAAGGGCGGCGCGCTGGGCACCCGCACCGAGACGAAGAACGTCAACTCGCTGCGGTCGGTCGAGCGCGCGGTCCGGCACGAGATGAGCCGCCAGGCCGGCGTGCTGGACGCGGGCGGCGAGATCGTGCAGGAGACCCGGCACTTCGACGAGTCCACCGGCCACACCCGCGCCGGGCGGCGCAAGGAGACCTCGGAGGACTACCGGTACTTCCCGGAGCCCGACCTGGTCCCGATCGCGCCCTCGGCCGAGTGGGTCGAGGAGCTGCGCGGCACCCTGCCCGAGCTGCCTTGGGAGCGCCGCAAGCGCATCCAGACCGAGTGGGGCATCTCCGACGAGGAGATCCGCGACCTGGTCAACGGCGGCGCGCTGGAGCTGGTCGAGGCCACCGTCGCGGCGGGTGCACCGTCGCAGGAGGCCCGCTCCTGGTGGGTGTCCTACCTCGCCCAGCAGGCCAACACCCGCTCCGTCGAGCTCGTCGACCTCGCGATCACGCCGGAGCAGGTCGCCCGGGTGGTCGAGCTGGTCGCCACGGGGGAGCTGACCAACAAGCTCGCCCGCCAGGTCGTCGACGGCGTGCTCGACGGCGAGGGCGGCCCGGACGAGGTCGTCGCGGCCCGCGGGCTGAAGGTCGTCTCCGACGAGGGTGCGCTGATCGCCGCCGTCGACGCGGCGCTGGCCGAGCAGCCCGACGTCGCGGAGAAGATCCGCGGCGGCAAGGTCCAGGCCGCCGGGGCGATCGTCGGTGCGGTCATGAAGGCGACGAAGGGCCAGGCCGACGCCAAGCGGGTCCGGGAGCTGATCGTCGAGCGGGTCGGGGCCTGACCTGACCGGGGCCCGCCGGGGCGCGAACCTGCCCCGGATCGGCGACGTCAACCAGGCGGTCGTGCTGGACGCGCTGCGGCGCGCCCGGCACGACCTGTCCCGGGCGGGGCTGTCCACGGCCACCGGGCTGTCCGCACAGTCGATCACCGACATCGTCTGCAGGCCGGTCGAACGCGGCCTGGTCCACGAGCGGGAACCGGTCGGGTCGCAGGGGCCGGCCGGCCGCGTCGTGGACGCAGGATCGGTACCGGGTGGTGTCAGATGGCGCTGGCGCCGCCGCCGGTCGGCGGCTGGATGCGTACGACCCGGTCGTCGGTGGCGCCGGGGGCGCCGCCGTCGCGGTTGACCGTCCCCAGCCACAGCAGGCCGTCCGGGGCGAGGGTGACCGGGCCGATCCGGCCGTAGGTGCCCTCCAGGACCGGCTTCGGGTCGCCGGTGAAGGTGCCCTCGGCGCCCGGGTTGAGCACGAACAGCGCTGTGCCGGTGCTCTGCGCGACGACGACCGCGCCCGGCAGCACCGTGCACCCGGCGACGCCCGGGCGGTCCGGCCAGGTCCAGGCGGGCGCGCCGAGCGTGCCCGGCGTGACGCGGTGCAGGACGTCGCGGCCCGGGGTGCGGTCGGTGACCCAGGTGGTCCGTGCCGCGGGGTCGACGCACACCCCGCCCGGCGCGGTGAGCCCGCGGGCCAGGACCGGCGAGGCACGGTCGGGGTTGCCCGGGGCCGGACGGCCCAGGGTGTCGATCCGCAGCACCGCCCCGGCGAGCGGTCCCGCCCCGGCGGGCGTGGCGACGAGCAGCGAGGAGCCGTCGGCGTCGACGGCCAGCGCCCCGCCCGGCGGCAACCCCTCCAGCACCGGCTTCGGCGCCTCACCGGGTGCGATCCGCCAGACCCGTCCCTCGGAGAGGGCGTAGAGCAGGCGGTCCTCGGCGTAGCCGGGGGACAGGACCAGCCCGGTCAGCCCGCCGGCCGGGTCGACCGGCACGGTCGCGACCGGCTGCGGGGTGGCGTTGCGACGGACCTCGAGCACCCGCCCGGTCCGCCGCTCGGCGACGAGTGCGCGGTCGCCCTGCGGGAGCACCGCCACCGCCCCGACCGGCCCCAGACATGACGCGACGACCTGCGGGTCCGGGTCGACGCACGGCTGCGGCGCCGGCGCGGACCCCTGCTGCTGCGGCGACGGCGCCCCGCTCGGCGGCGGTGTCCGCTCCTCCGGCGCCATCTGCGGCGGCCCGCCGAGCTCGCCCTCTCCCTCGGCCTGCGGGCGCCAGTCGCGGGAGCCCGCGTCGGGGAAGGTGGCGCAGCCGCCCAGCAGCACGACGAGCGTCGCGACGATCAGCAGCAGCCGGGCGGTCACGAGGAACCAGGCTAGGCCCCGCGAGGTGAGTGCCCGGTGAGTACGGTCGGGCGTCATGAGCAGCCCCGTGACCGTCCTGGTGCCGCACACCGTCGGCGCCGAGATCCTGTCCGGTGTGGACGGACTGGACCCGGTTGTCTACGACCCGGAGAAGCCGCTGCCCGACGAGGCCGCCCACGCCCGCGTGCTGGTCGCGCCGTTCCTGGCGGGCTCCGACGCCGTCGGGATCGTCGAGCGGGTCCCGAACCTGGAGCTGGTGCAGCTGCTCACCGCGGGCGCCGAGACGTGGATCGGGCGGCTGCCGGAGGGCGTCGGCCTCTCCGACGGACGCGGCGCGCACGGCGGCGCCACCGCCGAGTGGGTGGTGTCGGTGCTTCTGGCCGTCTACCGGCACCTGGACCGCTTCGTGCGTGCCCAGGACCGCGGCGAGTGGGACTACCACCAGACCGAGGAGCTGGCCGGCAAGAAGATCCTCATCGTCGGCGCGGGCGATGTCGGGCAGAGGACCCGGGCCCGTCTGGAGCCCTTCGAGGTGGAGACCACGCTGGTCGGGCGCACCGCCCGCGACGGCGTCCACGGCTGGGACGAGCTGCCCGCGCTGCTGCCGCACCACGACGCGACCGTGCTGATCGTCCCGCTCACCGACGAGACCCGCGGCATGGTCGACGCCGGCTTCCTGGCCGCCATGCCCGACGGATCGCTGCTCGTCAACGGCGCCCGCGGGCCGGTCGTGGACACCGACGCGCTGGTCGCGGAGCTGACCTCGGGACGGATCCGGGCCGCCGTCGACGTCACCGACCCCGAGCCGCTCCCCGCGGGCCACCCGCTGTGGTCGGCGCCCGGGCTGCTGCTCACCCCGCACGTCGGCGGCAGCGTGCCACTGGCGATGCGTCGGGCCTACGGCGTCGCGGCCGAGCAGCTCGCGGCGTTCGCCGCCGGTGACGCGCCGCCGAACCTCGTGACCGGCGCCTACTAGGCGCGCGCCGGTACTGTCGCCGACCATGAGCGGGCCCACGCAGCAGTACGACTGGGGCAACATCTCCGGCGACGAACCGGCGGAGAAGACCCGCCCGGAGCGCATGCCGGTCCCCGCCCACCTCTCCTCCGACATCGGGCTGCTCGTGCTGCGGCTGGTCGTCGGGGCGTCCTTCGCCGCGGCGGGGGCACGCACGCTGTTCGGCGTCGCGGGCGGGATCGGCCTCGACGCCAGCGCGACCGCGCTCGCCGACGCCGGGTTCACGTCCTTCGCCGGCCCGCTGGCCTGGGTGCTCGCGGTCGGCCAGCTGGTCCTCGGCGTGCTGCTCGTGCTGGGGCTGCTGACGCCCTTCGCCGCGGCGGGTCTGCTCGCGTCGAAGGCCGTGGCCGTGGTGGTGGCGCTGGTGCCGGCCCTGTCGGTGCCGCTGTTCGCCTCGGACGGCGTGAACTCCTTGGAGCTGGACCTGCTGCTCGGTGCCGGGGCCGCGGCGCTGGTGTTCGCCGGGGCCGGGCGGATCGCCCTCGACGCCGGGCGTACCTACCAGCGACGCCCGCTGCCGTGGTCGGTGCTGTCGCTGCTGGTCGCGGTCGCGGTGGCGCTGCTGGTCCTGTTCGTGCTGCGCCGGTGACCCCTGCCGACGACGTCTGGCTGCGCCCGCTCGCCCGGCGCCGCCGTCGCGACCTCGCGGTGCGGGCACGCACGCCGCTGACCGGCGGGTACGCCTCCGGCGGGGCCGAGCGGATCGACCTCGACGACGGCACCGCGGTCGTCCTGAAGCGGACCGGGGCGGTGGAGACGGCCGCGCTGCGTGCGGTCGCGGTGGTGAACGGGCCCGTCCGGCTGCCCCGGATGCTCGGCTCCGGCGACGGCTGGGTGCTGCTCGACCACGAGCCCGGCGCGCCGCTGCCGGTCGGGGCCCCGGTACCCGACGACGTGTGGCGCACCCTCGCGCTGGTCCACGCGCACTGGCGGCGCAACCGGCCACGCGGCGTCCCGGTCGTCGACGACGCCTGGTGGGCGCGGCTGTGCGGGCACGCCGCGGAGCGGCTGACGGCGGCCGGGCACGACACCGCGGCCGCGTCCGTCGTGGCCTGGGCCGGGGACGACCGCGCCCGCACCGCGCTGCGCGCCCTGCCCCGCACCCTGTGCCACGGCGACGCCCACCGCGGCAACGTCGTCGCCGGTCCGGCTGGTGCGGTACTGCTGGACTGGGGCAACGCCCGCGTCGCGGTGGGGTCGCTCGACGTCGTGGTGCTGGCCGCGCCTCCGGCAGGGGGTCCGGCCGACGCGCCGTCGGCGCCGGTGCCCGCGGTCTACCGGGAGACCCTGCACAGCGCGCTCGGCGCGCCGGACCCGCCCGCCGTGGTCGCGGTGGAGACGGCGTGGGCGCGGGCGGCGGCGCACGTGCAGTACCTGCCGTTCGCCGCCGACCACCAGGACCCCGACCGGGTCACCTCGATGGTCCGGGTGGCCGCCGCGGCCCTCGACGAACTGGGCGCCCTGCTCGCCGAGGCCCGCCGCGGCTGATCCCGGCGAGGACCGGAGCGTCAGCCCCGGGGCTTCGCCGTGCGACGCAGCCGGGTGTTGACGAACTCGCCCATGCCCCAGCGGCCCAGCTCGCGACCGAAGCCGGAGCGCTTCACCCCGCCGAAGGGCAGCCCGGGCAGCGTCGTGCCGTGCTCGTTGACGTAGGCCATGCCCACCTCGAGCCGGTCGGCGATCTCCTGCGCGCGCTCGATGTCACCGCTCCACACCGACCCGCTGAGCCCGTAGCTCACGTCGTTGGCCAGTGTGACCGCCTCGTCGACCGAGTCGACGCCGTACACCACGGCCACCGGTCCGAAGATCTCCTCGGAGTAGGCGTCCATGTCCTTCGTGACGCCGGTCAGTACGGCCGGGCGGAGGAACGCGCCGTCGCCGTCGGGTACCTCGCCGCCGGTGTGCAGGGTGGCGCCCTGCTCGACGGCGCGGCGCACCTGCTCGGCGACGCCGTCGCGCGCCGCGACCGAGGACAGCGGGCCGAGCCGGGTGCCGGAGTCGGTCGGGTCGCCGTGCTCGGTGGCCTCGAACGTCGAGACCAGCACCGACACGAACTCCTCGACCTTGTCGGTCGGCACGATCATCCGCTTCGGGGAGTTGCAGGCCTGACCGCCGTTCATCAGGCGGGCCCGGGCGGCGACCTTCGCGGTGCGGGCGACGTCGGCGTCGTCGAGGACGATGAACGCGTCCGACCCGCCCAGCTCCAGGACGGCCTTCTTCAGGTTGCGCCCCGCCGTCTCGGCGACCGAGGCCCCGGCCCGCTCGCTGCCGGTCAGCGAGATCCCCTGGATCCGCGGGTCGGCGATCATGTCGGCGATCTGCTCGTTGGTCGCGTAGACGTTGACGTAGACGTCGTCGGGGACACCCGCGGTGTGGAAGATCTCGTCCATCACCTCGGCCGAGGCGGCACAGATCGGGGCGTGCTTGAGGACGATCGTGTTCCCGACGACCAGGTTCGGCGCAACGAACCGCGCCACCTGGTAGTACGGGAAGTTCCACGGCATGACCCCGACCAGCGGTCCGATCGGTTCGGTCTGCACCACCGACTCCTGCGCGCCCTGCGGGTCCAGGGTCTCCCGGGTCAGCAGGTCCGGGCCGTGCTCGGCGTACCAGCGGTAGATCGACGCGGCCAGTGCGACCTCGCCCGCGGCCTCCTTGACGGGCTTGCCCATCTCGGTCGCGATCAACGCGGCCAGCTCGTCGCTGCGGGCCTCGTAGGCCTCGGCCACCCGGACCAGGATCTGTGCCCGGTCGGCGGCCGGGGTCGCGCGCCACCCGGGGTAGGCGTCGGTGACGCGGCCCAGGACGTCGGAGACCGCCGCGTCGTCGAGCTCGGGGAACGTCCTCTCGGTCTTCCCGGTGGCGGGGTTCGTGGTCACGTAGGCAGTCATGGTGTCCTTCCGTCGCGGGGTGGCGCGGGTCGCGCTCCTGCCCGACGGATGTCCGTCGCAGGGGGTCCGGCAAACATCGGGTCCGCCTCGTCACTCCACGCCGGCCGCGGGGCACCGCCGCGCCGCGGCCACCGCCTCCGGCTGAGACGGCGGCCGGGAGCGCTGCTCAGCGGCCGACGTTGCGCTGCAGGTGCGCCGGGTAGCGCTCCCCGGCCACCGCGGACGCCGGTGCGGCCGCCTCGATCTCGGCCAGCTCGTCCGCTGACAGCTCCAGCGCGGCGGCCTCGACGTTCTGCTCCAGGTAGGTCCGCCGCTTGGTCCCCGGGATCGGTACGACGTGCTCCCCGCGGCTCTGCACCCAGGCCAGCGCGAGCTGCCCGGCGGTGACCCCGCGGCGCTGCGCGATGGCGGTCAGCGCCTCGACGATGGCCAGGTTCGCGGCCATGTTCTCGTCGGAGAAGCGGGGCAGGCCGCGGCGCATGTCGCCCTCGCCGAGCTGCCCGGTCGAGGTGATCGCGCCGGTCAGGAAGCCGCGCCCGAGCGGGGAGAACGGCACGACGCCGACGCCCAGCTCGGCGCACGTCGGAGCGACCGACTCCTCGATGTCGCGTGTCCACAGCGACCACTCCGACTGCACCGCGGCGGGCGGGTGCACGGCGTGGGCGCGGCGGACGGTGTCCGCGCCGCACTCGGAGAGCCCGTAGTGGCGGATCTTCCCCTCCTCGATCAGCCCGGCGAGCGCGCCGACGGTCTCCTCGATCGGCGTGTCCGGGTCGACGCGGTGCTGGTAGTAGAGGTCGATGTGGTCGACGCCCAGGCGCTGCAGCGACTCCTCGGCGCACCGCCGCACGTAGGCCGGGTCGCCCTGCGCGCCCTGGTTGCCCTGCGCGTCGCGCACGATGCCGAACTTCGTCGCCAGGACCACGCGGTCGCGGCGGTCGGCGATCGCGGCGCCCACGAGCTCCTCGTTGGCGCCGTCGCCGTAGACGTTCGCGGTGTCGAGCAGGGTGACGCCCAGGTCGAGGGCGCGGTGGATGGTCGCGATCGACTCGGCGCGGTCGGAGGTGTCGCCGTAGGCCTGGCTCATGCCCATACAGCCCAGGCCCTGGGCGGAGACGGTGAGATCGCCGAGTCGACGGGTTCCGAGGCCGGTTCCGGTAGCCATGACAACCAACCTAGACGCGAACGGCCCCGGTCCGCAGGAGAGCGGACCGGGGCCGTCGTGCGTGCCGGGGTCAGGGGATGCGGCGGACCGCCCCGGTGTCGGCGCTGGTCGCCAGGTGGGCGTAGGCGCGCAGCGCCTTCGACACGACGCGCTGCCGGTCGACCGGCTGCCACGGCCGCTCCGAGGACTCCATCTTGGCGCGCCGGTCGGCGAGCGTCTCGGCATCGACCAGCAGCTCCAGCGACCGGGCGCGGACGTCGAGCCGGATCCGGTCGCCGTTCTCCACCAGGCCGATCGTGCCGCCGGCGGCCGCCTCGGGGGAGATGTGGCCGACCGAGATGCCCGACGAGCCGCCGGAGAAGCGGCCGTCGGTGATCAGGGCGCAGACCTTGCCCAGCCCGGCGCCCTTGAGGAACGCCGTCGGGTGCAGCATCTCCTGCATGCCCGGCCCGCCCGAGGGGCCCTCATAGCGGATGACCAGCACGTCGCCGGGCTTGATCTCCTTCTTGAGGATCGCCGAGACGGCGTCCTCCTGGCTCTCCAGCACGACGGCCGGGCCCTCGAACTCCCAGATGTCCTCCGGGATGCCCGCGGTCTTGATCACGGCGCCGTCGATCGAGAGGTTGCCGCGCAGCACGGCCAGGCCGCCGTCGGCGGAGTAGGCGTGCTCCAGGTCGCGGATGCAGCCGCCCGCGGCGTCGGTGTCCAGGCTCGACCAGCGGTTCTCCGTCGAGAACGCCTGCGTGGTCCGGACCCCGCCCGGCGCGGCGTGGTAGAGCTCGACCGCGGTCTCCGACGGTGCCCCGGAGCGGATGTCCCACTCGGTGAGCCACTGCTCCAGCGACGGCGAGTGCACCGTGTGCACCCCGGTGTTGAGCAGCCCGGCCCGCCACAGCTCGCCCAGCAGCGCGGGGATGCCACCGGCTCGGTGGACGTCCTCCATGTGGTAGTCCGAGTTCGGCGCGACCTTGCTCAGGCACGGCACCCGCCGGGAGACCGCATCGATCGCGGCGAGGTCGAAGTCGATCTCGCCCTCCTGGGCCGCGGCCAGGATGTGCAGCACCGTGTTGGTGGAACCGCCCATCGCGACGTCGAGCGCCATCGCGTTCTCGAACGCCTCGCGGGTGGCGATGTTGCGGGGCAGCGCGGACGCGTCGTCGTCGCGGTACCAGCGGGTGGCCAGGTCCATCACGGTGCGCCCGGCGTTCAGGAACAGCTCGCGGCGCGCGGCGTGGGTGGCCAGGGTGGAGCCGTTGCCCGGCAGGGAGAGCCCGAGCGCCTCGGTGAGGCAGTTCATCGAGTTCGCGGTGAACATCCCGGAGCACGACCCGCAGGTCGGGCAGGCCGAACGCTCGACCTCGGCGAGCCCCGCGTCGTCCACCTCGGACGACGCCGACGCCGAGATCGCGGTGATCAGGTCGGTGGGTGCCTGCGCGACCCCGCCGACGACGACCGCCTTGCCTGCCTCCATCGGCCCGCCGGAGACGAACACGGTCGGGATGTTGAGCCGCATCGCGGCGTTCAGCATGCCCGGGGTGATCTTGTCGCAGTTGGAGATGCAGACCAGGGCGTCGGCTGCGTGGCCGTTGACCATGTACTCGACCGAGTCGGCGATGATCTCGCGGCTGGGCAGCGAGTAGAGCATCCCGCCGTGGCCCATCGCGATGCCGTCGTCGACGGCGATCGTGTTGAACTCCTTGGCGACCCCGCCCGCCTCCTTGATCGCGCCCGCGACGAGGTCACCCATGTCCTTGAGGTGCACGTGGCCGGGGACGAACTGGGTGTAGGAGTTGGCGATCGCGACGATCGGCTTGCCGAAGTCGTCGTCGCCCATGCCGGTCGCGCGCCAGAGCGAACGCGCTCCGGCGGCGTTGCGGCCGTGGGTGGTGACGCGGGAACGCAGGGCGGGCATCGGTCTTCTCCAGCCGGGTCTTCCGTGGTGGTTCCTGAGGGCCCCCGGTGGGCGCGTCGCGAAGCGTGGGCACGAGCCGCCCGGGGGGTGCGGCGCGACGGCGGCGGGGCGGGTCGCGTCCCGCCGGCCGGCGGGCCGATCGCCCGCAACCGTACGCCCCGCGACGGGCGTCAGTGACCCTCGGCCGGGTCCTCCGGGTCGGTCACCGCGGCCGGGTCGGCGAACCGGCCGCCGCTGGCGACCGAGAGCGCGGGCAGGTCGCGCGCGTGCACCGCGGGCAGGACGAGGTCGTCGTCCTCGCCCAGCACCGCGCTGACCCGCGAGCGCGAGCCGATCCGCAGACCGCGCACGTCGTCCCAGTCCACGGTGCGGGAGGAGAACGCGCCGCGGACGGTCAGCGTGTCCGGGTCCACGGTGGTGCGGACCCGCAGGATCCAGGCGATCGCCGCGACCGGGGCCACCAGCACGACCCAGAACCACGGCAGGCTGAACACCAGCGGCGTCGACCCGACGACCGCGACCAGGATGGCGAAGATGGTCAGCCGGCTGGGCTTGAACACCAGCGCGCGCGAGCCCACGCGGAGCTTGCGGCCCTCGTCGCGGACCCGGGGGGTCCACGCCAGCTCGCCGTCCACCTGCTGGGACGCCCCCGGGGCCGACTGCGGATCGGCAGAGGTGGGGTCGGCGGGGACGGCGCGGTCGTCGGTGCTGCTCACGACCCCAGTGTGACAAATCCGGACCGTGACCCCACGGCCCGGACGGGTGGGGTCGTTTGACTCCGTCCGTGGGACGCGTGCTAGCGTCGATGCATGTTCGCCGTTCGAATTCTCGTACTTCTTGGGCGCGTCGTCGCCTGAGTTCGACCTTCTCGAACGACGACGCGCTCACCCTCGCAGCGCCCGGAGTACCGGGCGGCGGGGGTTTTTTCATGTCCAGCTCCGAGCTCAGCCCATGTCCGGCATCTGATCGACACGATCTCCAGCGAGGCAGACCCAGATGACCACCGTCCCCGCCAAGCCCGGCTCGTCCGGCCCGAAGCCGGGCCCGCCGCCCGGCCGGTCCGCGGCCTCCGGCACGTCCCGCAGCGCGGCCCCGGCACCCGGTGAGACCACCGTGCCCGGTCCGCGCATCGTGGACGAGCCCATGACCGGCGCCCAGTCCCTGGTGCGTTCGCTCGAGGAGATCGGCTGCGAGGTCGTCTTCGGGCTGCCCGGCGGGACGATCCTGCCCGCCTACGACCCGCTCCTGGACTCGACGAAGGTGCGCCACATCCTCGTCCGCCACGAGCAGGGCGCCGGACACGCGGCGACCGGCTACGCGCAGGCCACCGGCAGGGTCGGGGTCTGCATGGCGACGTCCGGGCCGGGGGCCACGAACCTGGTCACCCCGATCGCGGACGCCCACATGGACTCGGTGCCGCTGGTGGCCATCACGGGTCAGCAGACCCGGCCGCTGATCGGCACCGACGCCTTCCAGGAGGCCGACATCACCGGCATCACCATGCCGGTGACCAAGCACAACATGCTGGTGACCGACGCGACGGAGATCCCGCGCGCGATCGCCGAGGCCTTCCACCTGGCGTCCACCGGCCGGCCCGGCCCGGTCCTGGTGGACATCCCGAAGGACGTGCTGCAGGAGCAGACCACGTTCTCCTGGCCCCCGGAGCTGCAGCTGCCCGGCTACCGGCCGACGACCCGGCCGCACGGCAAGCAGATCCGCGAGGCCGCCCGGCTCATCCGCGAGTCGGCCAAGCCGGTGCTCTACGTCGGCGGCGGTGTTCTCAAGGCCGAGGCCGCCGAGGAGCTCAGGGAGCTGGCCGAGCTGACCGGGGCGCCCGTCGTCACCACCCTGATGGCGCGCGGTGTGTTCCCCGACAGCCACCCGCTGCACCTGGGCATGCCCGGAATGCACGGCACCGTCGCCGCGGTCGCGGCGATGCAGCGGTCCGACCTGCTCGTCGCACTCGGCTCCCGGTTCGACGACCGGGTCACCGGCAAGCTGGAGAGCTTCGCCCCCGGGGCGAAGATCATCCACGCCGACATCGACCCGGCCGAGATCTCCAAGAACCGGCGCGCCGACGTGCCGATCGTCGGGGACTGCAAGGAGGTCCTGGCCGACCTGGTCGAGGCCGTCCGTGCGGACCGCGCCGAGCACGGTGAGCCGGACCTGTCGTCCTGGTGGAAGCAGGTCGGCGGCCTGCGCGACCGCTACCCGCTCGGCTACGACGAGCCGACCGACGGGGCGCTCTCGCCGCAGTACGTGATCGAGCGGATCGGCGCGATCGCAGGGCCGGACGCGATCTACACCGCGGGCGTCGGCCAGCACCAGATGTGGGCCGCGCAGTTCGTCAAGTACGAGAAGCCGCGGACCTGGCTGAACTCCGGCGGGCTCGGGACCATGGGCTACGCGGTCCCGGCCGCGATGGGCGCCAAGGTCGGCGAGCCGGATGCCGTCGTCTGGTGCATCGACGGCGACGGCTGCTTCCAGATGACCAACCAGGAACTCGCCACCTGCGCGATCGAGGGTATCCCGATCAAGGTCGCCGTCATCAACAACGGCAACCTCGGCATGGTCCGCCAGTGGCAGAACCTGTTCTACGGCGAGCGGTACTCCAACACCGACCTCAACACCCACAAGCTGCGCATCCCGGACTTCCCGATGCTCGCGCAGGCGATGGGCTGCGAGGGACTGCGGGTCGAGTCCAAGGAGGACGTCGACCGGGTCATCCACCAGGCCATGGAGATCAACGACCGGCCGGTCGTCGTGGAGTTCGTCGTCGGTGCCGACGCCCAGGTGTGGCCGATGGTCGCCGCGGGCACGAGCAACGACGAGATCAACGTCCGGCGCGACATCCGGCCGGAGTTCGAGCACGACGAGCTGGCCGCGTCGGTCGATGCGGTCGCCGACGTCACCGAGCAGGCCCTGGAGGTCGAGAAGTGAGCGAGCTCCACACCCTCTCGGTCCTGGTCGAGGACAAGCCGGGTGTCCTGGCCCGGGTCTCCGGGTTGTTCTCGCGGCGCGGGTTCAACATCAACTCGCTCGCGGTCGGCCCCACCGAGCACCCCGACGTCTCCCGGATGACGATCGTCGTCGAGGTGGACGAGCTCCCGATGGAGCAGGTCACCAAGCAGCTCAACAAGCTGGTGCACGTCATCAAGATCGTCGAGCTGGAGCCGGACGCCTCGGTGCAGCGCGAGCTGTTGCTGGTCAAGGTCCGGGCCGACGCCACGGTGCGCAGCCAGGTCGTCGAGACCGTGCAGCTGTTCCGCGCCAAGGTCGTCGACGTCTCCCCGGAGGCGGTCACGGTCGAGGCCACCGGGTCGTCCGACAAGCTCAACGCGCTCCTGCGCATGCTGGAGCCCTACGGGATCCGCGAGATGGTGAAGTCCGGGATGGTGGCCGTCGGCCGCGGCCCCCGGTCCATCACCGCCGCGGCCGTCCGCTAGACAGTCGTCGCTACACAACCTCCGAGAGGAACCGTCCCAGAGCCATGAGTGTCAACATCTACTACGACGCCGACGCCGACCTGTCGATCATCCAGGGCCGCAAGGTCGCCGTGATCGGCTACGGCTCCCAGGGGCACGCGCACTCGCTGTCCCTGCGTGACTCCGGGGTCGAGGTGAAGATCGGTCTGCCCGAGGGCTCCAAGTCCCGGCAGAAGGCCGCCGACGAGGGCCTCGAGGTCGGCACGCCGGCCGAGGTCTCCGCCTGGGCCGACGTGATCATGGTCCTGGCGCCCGACACCAAGCAGCGCTTCATCTACACCCAGGACATCGAGCCGAACCTCAAGGACGGCGACGCGCTGTTCTTCGGCCACGGCTTCAACATCCGCTACGAGCTGATCAAGCCCCCGGCGAACGTCGACGTGGCCATGGTCGCGCCGAAGGGCCCGGGCCACCTGGTCCGCCGCCAGTTCGTCGACGGGAAGGGCGTCCCCGCCCTGATCGCCGTCGAGCAGGACGCCTCGGGCAACGCCAAGGCGCTCGCGCTCTCCTACGCGGCCGGGATCGGCGGCGCCCGCGCGGGCGTCATCGAGACCACCTTCAAGGAGGAGACCGAGACCGACCTGTTCGGTGAGCAGGCCGTCCTCTGCGGCGGTGCCGCCGCGCTGGTCCAGACCGGCTTCGAGGTGCTGACCGAGGCGGGCTACGCCCCGGAGATCGCCTACTTCGAGTGCCTGCACGAGCTCAAGCTGATCGTCGACCTCATGTACGAGGGCGGCATCGCCAACGAGCGCTTCTCCATCTCCGACACCGCCGAGTACGGCGACCTCACCCGCGGCCCGCGCGTCATCACGCCCGCGGTCAAGGCCGAGATGCAGAAGATCCTGGGCGAGATCCAGGACGGCACCTTCGCCCGCGAGTGGGTGGCCGAGGACGAGGCCGGCCGCGGCAACTACACCAAGCTGCAGCAGCAGGGCGCCGAGCACCCGATCGAGCAGGTCGGCGAGAAGCTCCGCGGCCTGATGAGCTGGGTCGGCGAGAAGGCCAAGTGATCGACTGCCGGATGCGTCCGGCAGGATGAATCGCGCGGGCCCCAGACGGCCCGCGGATGCCCGGGCCCGGACGCACCCATCCGGACCAGGCGACGTGGAACCCCCGTACCGGCGACACCGGGCGGGGGTTTCGCGCGTCCGGTGGCTGTGCCGCGCAACGACCCGTCCGCCCGTCCGGGTCCACGAGGGCCCCCACGGTCCTAGGATGGTCGACGTTCGCGCACCGACCTCGGGGAGCACTCGCACACCGTGAGCACCGCAGCCACCGACCACCGTCCCGTCGTCCTGCTCGCGGAGACGCTCGCGCCCTCCGCCGTCGAGCTGCTCGGGGACGGCGTCGAGATCCGCCACGTCGACGGCACCGACCGCCCCGCCCTGCTGGCGGCGCTCGCCGACGCCGACGCGCTGCTGGTCCGGTCCGCCACCCGGGTCGACGCCGAGGCGCTGGCCGCGGCAGGCCGCCTCAAGGTCGTCGCACGCGCCGGGGTCGGCCTGGACAACGTCGACGTCCCCGCCGCCACCGCGCGCGGGGTGATGGTCGTCAACGCCCCGACCTCGAACATCGTCTCCGCCGCCGAGCACGCCATCGCGCTGCTGCTCGCGACCGCGCGCCACATCCCGCCGGCGGACGCCGCGCTGCGCTCCGGGGCGTGGAAGCGCTCGTCCTTCGGCGGCGTCGAGCTCAGCGGCAAGACCGTCGGCATCGTCGGGCTCGGCAAGATCGGGCAGCTCGTCGCGCAGCGCCTCGCCGCGTTCGGCATGACGCTGGTCGCCTATGACCCCTACATCGCGCCGTCGCGCGCCGCACAGCTCGGCATCGAGCTGATGGGCCTCGACGACCTGCTCCGCACCGCGGACATGATCACTGTGCACCTGCCGAAGACCCCGGAGACCCTCGGCCTGATCGGCAAGGACCAGCTCGCGCTGACCAAGCCGGGGGTGCTCGTCGTCAACGCCGCCCGCGGCGGCCTGATCGACGAGGACGCCCTGGCCGAGGCGGTCCGCTCCGGGCACGTCGGCGGCGCCGGGATCGACGTCTACGTCACCGAGCCGACCACGTCGAGCCCGCTGTTCGAGCTGGAGAACGTCGTCGTCACCCCGCACCTGGGCGCCTCCACCGCCGAGGCGCAGGACCGGGCCGGGACCGACGTGGCCCGCTCGGTGCAGCTGGCCCTGGCCGGGGAGTTCGTGCCGGACGCGGTCAACGTGCAGATCCACGGCGCCGTCGGCGAGGAGGTCCGGCCCTGGCTGCCGCTGGTGCAGAAGCTCGGCACCACCCTGCACGCCGTCGCCGGGCGCACCCCGACCTCGGTCACCGTCGACGTCGCGGGCGAGCTGGCCACCGAGGACGTCCAGGTCCTCGGCCTGGCTGCGCTGCGCGGGGTGTTCACCCACGTCGTCGAGGACCAGGTGACGTTCGTGAACGTGCCGCAGCTCGCCGAGGAGCGCGGCGTCGCCGTGGAGATCACCACCAGCCCGGAGAGCGCCAACCACCGCAGCGTAGTGCAGCTGCGCGGCGCCATGCCCGACGGGGAGAAGGTCACCGTGTCCGGCACCCTGACCGGCCGCGCCGAGGTCGAGAAGCTCGTCGAGATCAACGGACGGCACTTCGACCTGCGTGCCGAGGGCGACGTCGTCCTGCTGGAGTACGCCGACCGGCCCGGCGTGATGGGCCGGGTCGGGTCGCTGCTGGGGGAGGCCGCGGTCAACATCGAGGCCGCCCAGATCTCGCAGACCACCGACGGCACCGACGCCGTCATGCTGCTGCGGGTGGACCGCCAGATCGACCCGGCGGTGCTGGAGCCGATCGGTGCCTCGGTCGGCGCCCGGACGATCCGGCTCATCTCCTTCGACGACTGAGCGACCGGGCCCGGTCCCGCACTGCGGGAAACGGCTGCGCGGACCCGGTCGGTCGTGGGATCGTGTCTGCTCGCCACGAGCGGAGGGGGATCCGGTGAGCTGGCTGCGGGCACTGGTGCTGGCGGGCACGACGGTCGGCGTGGGGTGCCTGGTGCTGCTCGGCGTCGGCTTCGTCACCGGGCTGTCGCTGACCGTGCCCTACGTCGTGTCGGTGATGGCGATCGTGACCGGGCCGCCGTCGGCGACGATGACGATCGGCCCCGGCATGCTCGTGGTCCTCGCCGCGCTCGTCGCGATGATCGAGGCCCCGGGCCGGGTGCGGGCCCGCCGGGCGCTGCCCCGCGCCGGGCACTGAGCCCGGCGCGACGGTGCCGCGGCGGCCGGGTCAGCCGCGCGGCGCCCAGCCCAGCGCGGGTCCGAGCGCCCCGGCGATGTCGGTGACGATCTGGACGTAGTCGTCGTGCGGGAAGCCGAACGGCAACGCGAACACCGCCTCGTCGACCTCGCGGAACCCGGCGTCGGCCCACAGCCGTTCGGCGATCTCGGCGGAGCTGCCGACCAGGTCGCGGGCGAACAGCAGCCCGGCCGGGCCCTGCGGGACGCCGACCCGGGCGTCGCGCTCGCGGGCGTAGGCGGCGTAGCGCCGGCGTTGATCGGGCGTCGCCGAGTCGGTCGGCACGACGACCAACCCCTGCGACACGCGCCCGGCGGGGTTCGCCTCGCGGTAGGCCCGGATCTGCCGGGACTGGATCGCGGCGAAGTCGGTCTCCCCGCCGGAGCGCACCACGTTGCTCGTCAGCAGGTTCAGCCCCTGCCCTGCGGCCCAGACGGCGGAGGAGTCGCTGCCCGCGCCGTACCACATGCGCCCGGCCAGACCGGGGGAGTGCGGCTGCACCCGTTCGGAGAACGACTCGATCCCGACCGTCCCGGAGAAGGTGCTCGCCCGCTCCCCGCGCACCAGGCGCAGCAGCCGCGACACCCGCTCGCGGCCGAAGTCCTCGACGTCGGCGGTGTCCGGGTAGAGCGCGTCCCGCACGTGCTCCCACTGCATCGGCGGCCCGACCGAGACGCCCGGGTTCAGCCGGCCGCCGGAGAGCACGTCGACCGTCGCGAGGTCCTCGGCGAGGCGCAGCGGGTTCTCCCAGCCCAGCGGGACCACGGCCGTCCCGAGCTCGATCCGCGTGGTCCGCTGGGTCGCGGCGGCGAGCACCGCGACCGGCGAGGAGATGCCGAACTGCAGGTGACGGTGCCGGACGAAGGCCGAGTCGAAGCCCAGACGCTCGCCGAGGGCGATCATCTCCAGGGTCGTCTCGTGTCCGGGGCGGGGGTCGTCGCCGTCGAACGAACCGATGGTGAGGAAGCCGAGTCGACGCAGCGGGCGGTCGGGCGTGGGCACGCCCGGGGCAACGACGTCGTCGTCGCGCTTCTTCCCCACCACCACCCGGACGGGTGGCGGCCGCGGCGGCCGTCCCACCCCTCGGAACGGGCCGGAGTCCCCGGAACGGCCGCGTGTCGCGGGTACTCCGACCGCGTGCGGCGCACGCGTCACCCGGACGGGACCACCCCACCGGGTGGCCGAACGATGACCCTGCGTCGGCAGGCGGTAGCGTGCGGCCAGCAGTACGACGAGAGGACGAGGTCATGCGCCTTGCGGTCATCCCCGGTGACGGCATCGGCCCGGAAGTGATCAACGAGGCACTCAAGGTCCTGGGCGAGGTCGCCCGCGACGTGGAGACGACCGAGTACGACCTCGGTGCCGCCCGCTGGCACTCCACGGGCGAGCTGCTCCCGGAGACGGTGCTGACCGAGATCAAGCAGCACGACGCGATCCTGCTGGGCGCGGTCGGCGACCCGTCGGTGCCCAGCGGCATCCTCGAGCGCGGCCTGCTCCTGCGTCTGCGCTTCGAGCTGGACCACCACGTGAACCTGCGCCCCGCGCGGCTCTACCCGGGGGTGCGCGGCCCGCTGGCAGGCAACCCGGAGATCGACCTGGTGGTCGTGCGCGAGGGGACCGAGGGTCCGTACGTCGGCACCGGCGGCCTGCTCCGCAAGGACACCCCGCACGAGATCGCGACCGAGGTCAGCCAGAACACCGCCTTCGGCATCGACCGCGTCGTGCGCGACGCGTTCGCCCGCGCCCAGCGGCGGCCGAAGAAGCACCTGACGCTGGTCCACAAGACCAACGTCCTGGCCTTCGCCGGTGCGCTGTGGTCGCGGATCGTCGAGGAGGTGTCGCTGGAGTACCCCGAGGTCTCGGTGGCCTACCAGCACGTCGACTCGACCACGATCCACCTGGTCACCGACCCGGGCCGGTACGACGTGATCGTCACCGACAACCTGTTCGGCGACATCCTCACCGACCTCGCGGCGGCGGTCACCGGCGGCATCGGCCTGGCGGCCAGCGGCAACATCGACGCCAGCCGTACCAACCCCTCGATGTTCGAGCCGGTGCACGGCTCCGCCCCGGACATCGCGGGCCAGGGCATCGCCGACCCGACCGCCGCCGTGTTGTCGGTCGCGTTGCTGCTCGACCACATGGGCCATCGCGACTCGGCCCGGCGCATCGAGGCCGCGGTCGCGTTCGACCTGGCCACCCGGGACCACGCGGCGACGGGCAACACCTCGTCGATCGGGGACCGGCTCGCCGCGCTCGTGTCGAGCCGCGAGGTCGCCACCAACTGACCCACGCACACGCCGACGGGGTGGCACCGGATCTCCGGGGCCACCCCGTCGTCGTGTGCGGGCGGGTCAGACCTGGTTCGACGGACCGGTCAGCAGGGTCACCCCGGCGCCGGCGAAGTTGTCGAGGTCGGCGACGGCGGCCTGTCCCTCGGTGCCGCCCATCCCGGACTGGAACGCCGCCGCGTCGGGGAACTCCAGCACCGCCACGAGGTGGTACGGCGGCTGCGCCCCGTCCGGTCCCGGCGCGGGCCGGGAGACGGTGAACCGCTGCACGCCGGGGATCTTCTTCGCCAGCGGGGCGTGCACGGTGTCGTAGTGCCGGTCGAACGCGGCGGCGTCCTCGGGGTGGTTGTACAGAGCGGTCAGCTGGAACACGGGGTTCCTCCTCGCCTCGTCCCGCGACGCTCCGGTGCGTCGCGACTGCCGTCCACCATGGTCCATCCGGCGCCCGCGTGCACCACCCCTCCGTACGGGGTCGATACGCTGGACCGACCATGAGTACTCCAGCCCAGGTCCGGGTGCGGTTCTCCCCGTCGCCCACCGGTACCCCGCACGTCGGCCTCATCCGCACCGCCCTGTTCAACTGGGCCCACGCCCGCCACCACGGCGGGGCCCTGGTGTTCCGGATCGAGGACACCGACGCCTCCCGCGACTCCGACGAGTCCTACCGGGCCCTGCTCGACGCGCTGGAGTGGCTCGGCCTCGACTGGGACGAGGGCGTCGAGAAGGGCGGCCCGCACGGGCCGTACCGGCAGAGCGAACGCGGCGAGGTCTACGCCGACGCCCTGCGCCGGCTGATCGACGCCGGCGAGGTCTACGAGTCGTTCTCCAGCGCCGAGGAGATCGAGGCCCGGCACCGCGCCGCGGGCCGCGACCCCAAGCTCGGCTACGACAACGCCGACCGCGACCTCACCGAGGACCAGCGCGCCGCGTTCCGGGCCGAGGGTCGTGCCCCGGTCTACCGGCTGCGCATGCCCGACCACGACATCACCTTCACCGACCTCGTCCGCGGCGAGATCACGTTCCGGGCCGGGCAGGTGCCCGACTTCGTGCTGGCCCGCGGCGACGGCACCCCGCTCTACCCGCTGACCAACCCGGTCGACGACGCGCTGATGGAGATCACGCACGTCCTGCGCGGGGAGGACCTGCTGGCGTCCACACCGCGGCAGATCGCGCTGCTGGAGGCGCTGGCCCGGGTCGGCATCGGCCACGGCCCCTTCACCTACGCCCACCTCCCGCTGGTCACCGGTGAGGGCAACCGCAAGCTGTCCAAGCGGGACCCGCAGTCGAACCTGTTCCACTACCGTGAACGCGGATTCGTGCCGGAGGGACTGCTCAACTACCTCGCGCTGCTCGGCTGGTCGATCGCCGAGGACCGCGACGTGTTCTCCCTCGACGAGATGGTCGCCGCCTTCGACGTCTCCCGGGTGTCGAGCAACGCCGCCCGCTTCGACCTGAAGAAGGCCGAGGCGATCAACGCCGCACACCTGCGCCTGCTCGCCCCCGACGACTTCGCCGAGCGCGTCGTGCCCCATCTCGCCGCCGAGGGGATCACCGACCCCGACCGCTCGGTGCTCGCCGCCGCCGCGCCGCTGGTGCAGGAGCGCAGCCAGGTGTTGTCCGACGCGGCCCGGATGCTGGCCTTCCTCTTCCGCGACGAGGACACCTTCACCCCCGACGACGACGCCGCCGCGAAGAATTTGGGCGCCGACGCGGCCCCGGTGCTGGAGGCCGCCGTCGCCGGGCTCACGGACCTGCCGGAGTGGTCGGCCGCCGCGATCGAGGAGTCGCTCAAGACCTCGCTCGTGGACGGTCTGGAGCTCAAGCCGCGGAAGGCGTTCGCGCCCGTCCGCGTCGCCATCAGCGGCCGCACGGTGTCCCCGCCGCTCTACGAGAGCATGGAGCTACTGGGCCGCGAGCGGTCGCTCGCCCGCCTGGGGGCCGGTGTCAGACGCTCCCAGGGCATGGGTTAGAGTACCTACATCAACGGAGAGCGGGCCTCGCTCCGGAACGGGGCCCGCTTTTCGATGGGGTATGGTGTAATTGGCAGCACGACTGATTCTGGTTCAGTTAGTCTAGGTTCGAGTCCTGGTACCCCAGCGGAAATCACGACTTCCTCGGAATGATGATTTCTGACAATCGGCACGGTCTCGTCCAAGGTCCCGTCGTCTAGCGGCCTAGGACGCCGCCCTCTCAAGGCGGTAGCGCGGGTTCAAATCCCGTCGGGACTACCACGGACTCCCGCGCAGGGGGTCCGCAATCGAGATCGAGCCGAATGTCCTGGTCCCGTCGTCTAGCGGCCTAGGACGCCGCCCTCTCAAGGCGGTAGCGCGGGTTCAAATCCCGTCGGGACTACTCCACGAAGGCCCCGCTCCACGGAGCGGGGCCTTCGTCGTGTCCGGGGTCGTTCTCTGCACGGTGCACAACATCCCCGGTGCTCCCAGGGCCTCACTAGCTGGGCAGAGCGCTACCGGAATGCACCTCGGGCACCGGAGTCGGGCAGCGCTGCCGACGAGCGGAGGCCGATCGACTCCGGGCCCGGGATCCGAGGGCTCAGAGTGGGGCTGAGCATGGGCGGGGCGGGGCCGTCTCCCGGGAGACCGTCGGGCACGGAACGCGCCCACGGTCGGTTCAGGGGGCCGGTCGATTGTTCTCGTTCGAGGGCGTCGACGGAGCAGTCGATGGAGAAGACGGGCTGGTCGACGGCTCCGGGTCCGGCGGCGGTGTCGACGGATCCGGCGGCCGCGGCGTCGTGGTCACCACCGGTGGCGGAGCGGGGGCCGGGGCGTCGGTCGTCGTCGGGGCGACCTCGGTCGGCCGGTCCCGGGTCCGTTCCGGCTCGCGCACCGGCTCCTGCTCGACGGTCGTCGGGGGCGGGGCCTGGGTCGTCGTCGGGATCGCCGGCAGCTCGGGGGTCGCATTGCTGATCGTGCGGTCCTGCGGCCAGAAGAACACCGTGCCGAGCACGGCCAGCGCCGCGACGACCCCGCCGGCGCCGATGAGCAGCGCGGGGGAGCGGCGGACGGGTGCGGGCCCGGGGGCGACGGTGGTCTCCCCGTCGTCGTAGCCGCCGTACCCGCCGTAGCCGTGCACGGCGGTCTGGTCGTAGCCCATCGGCGGCACGACAGGGATGCGGTCGGTGGGCGGGTCGGCGCGGGCGCCCTCGAGGTAGGCGGTGCGGTCGCCGTCGAGCTGGGTCGTGCCGCCGGTCGGCATCCGATCGGTGACCGGGTCCGGGTTCTCCCAGGGCAGCGGGCCGGGGTCGGGGGCGAGCGCGGGACCGCCGCTCGCCGCCACCGCGCCGAACCCGCCCGAGCCGGTGCCGGGAACCGGGTCGGCCGGCCCGAGCGCGACGACGGCGCCCTTCGCGATGGTGTTCTTCGGGTCCGCGTCGACCTGTACGGGACGCCCGAGCCCGGTGGAGACGAGCTCGGCGACCAGCGGGACCCGCGAGGACCCGCCCACGAGCAGTACCACCGACGGCCCGGACGCGGCCAGCCCGGCCGAGGCGATCGCCCGCTGCAGCGCCTCGACCGACTCCTCCAGCCGGGGCCGGATGCGCTCCTCGAAGTCGCTGCGGTGCAGGCGCACCGTCGTGCGGACCTCGCCGAGCCACACCGGGATCGAGACCTCGGTGTCCGCTGACAGGCCCTCCTTGGCCTCGCGGCAGTCGCGGCGCAGCCGGGCCATCGCGGACAGGACGTTCGGGTCGGTGTCGTCGAGCCCCTCGAAGGCGGCCGGGACGGCGTCGCGCACGTGGTCGACGACGGCCTGGTCGAAGTCGGCGCCACCGAGCTGCTCGACGCCCTCGGGCCTGCCGAGCAGCGTGAACCCGCCGCCCGCGGCCTCCTTGCGCACGACGGCGGCGTCGAAGGTCCCGCCGCCCAGGTCGTAGACGGCGACGGTCGCGCCGGGCTCGACCCGCTCGCTCGTCGCGTAGTGCAGCGCGGCGGCCTGCGGCT
The DNA here is from genome assembly GCF_017312155.1 of Pseudonocardia sp. UM4_GMWB1. Classification (NCBI taxonomy): domain Bacteria; kingdom Bacillati; phylum Actinomycetota; class Actinomycetes; order Pseudonocardiales; family Pseudonocardiaceae; genus Pseudonocardia; species Pseudonocardia sp. UM4_GMWB1. The sequence continues at coordinate 1,754,258 of NZ_QJPN01000001.1, forward strand.
CGGTGAGGAAGGTGACGGTCAGGCCGCGCTCGGCGAGGGCCGCGGCGAACAGGTCGCACTTGTGCGTGCCCCAGGACGCCGGGTGGGTCACCGCGATGCGCTCGGGCGCGCCGCCCTCGGTGCGCGCGACGACGTCGACGACGTGCTCGGCCAGCAGCGCGGACAGCTGCTCGGGGGCGAAGGACCGCTCGCCCAGCGGGATCGGCGTGGGGTCGCCGATGCGCCGCTTGAACTCGCGGGCGACGCGGTCCGGCTCGGTCAGCGCGCGGCGCTCGGCGGCCTCGCCGAACAGCAGACCGCCGTCGGGCGCCACGTAGACCACGGACGGGATGTCGACCGAGTGGTCACCGAGGGTGACCATCTCGACGGTGCCGGAGCCGATGACCGCAGCCGCGGTGCGGGTGGTGCCGACGTCGATGCCCAGCAGGTAACCCATCGTCTCCCCGGTGTGCCGACCATGTCCGAAGGGTCCGGCCCGGTGCCGGACCTCCACACGGTAGTGGAGCCCGGAACCGTCACCTCAGTCGCGTCGGTACGGCAGGCAGGAGCCGATCAGGTGAGCCGGTGCTGCAACGCGTCCGCCGCGGCGAGCAGGTCGGCGGCCCAGCGGACCCCGGGACGGCGCCCGATCCGGTCCACCGGTCCGGACACCGAGACGGCGGCGACGACCTGGCCCGCCGCGTCGCGCACCGGGGCCGACACCGACGCCACCCCGGCCTCACGTTCGGCGACGCTCTGTGCCCAGCCGCGGCGGCGGACGTCGACGAGCACGCGCTCGGAGAAGCTCGCGTCGGCGAGGACGAGGCGCTGCGTGGCCGGGTCGCACCAGGCGGCGAGCACCTTCGCCCCGGAGCCCGCGGTCATCGGCAGCCGGGACCCGACGGGCACGGTGTCCCGCAGGCCGGACGGCGGCTCGGCGTGCGCGATGCAGATCCGGTGGATCCCGTCGCGCCGGTAGAGCTGGACGCTCTCGCCGGTGATGTCACGCAGCCGGGGCAGGACGGCGGCCGCGGCGTCGAGCAGCGGGTCCGGCCGCCCGCCCGCGAGCTGGCCGAGGGTCGGGCCCGGATGCCAGCGCCCGTCCGGTGTGCGCAGCAGCATCCCGTGCGCCTCGAGCCCGACGGCGAGCCGGTGGGCCGTGGCCCGGGGCAGGCCGGTGCGCTCACAGAGCTCCGCCAGGCCGCACGGCCCCTCCGCCGTCGCCCGGAGAACCCCCACGGCCTTGTCGAGCACGCCGATCCCGCTAGACTGTCCCACGTTCCGATACTAACTTCCCACGATCTGGGAAGTCCACCGCGATCAGATCACAGAGGAGGCGGGCGTGACCACCGCAGAGAAGCCGCGCACGCTGGCCGAGAAGGTCTGGGACCGGCACCTCGTCCGCAAGGGCGAGGGCGACGAGCCCGACCTGCTCTACATCGACCTGCACCTGGTGCACGAGGTCACGAGCCCGCAGGCGTTCGACGGGCTCCGGCTCGCGGGCCGTCCGGTGCGCCGTCCGGACCTCACCATCGCCACCGAGGACCACAACGTCCCGACCCTCGACGTCCTCGCCCCGATCGCGGACGAGGTCTCGCGGACCCAGGTGGAGACCCTACGTCGCAACTGCGAGGAGTTCGGCGTCCGCCTGCACCCGATGAACGACCCCGAGCAGGGGATCGTGCACGTGGTCGGACCGCAGCTGGGGCTGACCCAGCCGGGCACCACGGTGGTCTGCGGGGACTCCCACACCTCCACCCACGGCGCGTTCGGCGCGATGGCGTTCGGCATCGGCACCTCCGAGGTCGAGCACGTGCTCGCCACCCAGACGCTGCCGCTCAAGCCGTTCCGGACGATGGCGATCGAGGTGACCAGCGCCGACGGCACGCTGCGCCCGGGCGTCACCTCCAAGGACGTCATCCTCGCCGTGATCGCGCGGATCGGGACCGGCGGCGGGCAGGGCCACGTGCTGGAGTACCGGGGCAACGTCATCGAGAACCTCTCGATGGAGGCCCGGATGACGATCTGCAACATGTCGATCGAGGCCGGTGCCCGTGCGGGCATGATCGCCCCGGACGAGACGACCTTCGCCTACCTCAAGGGCCGCGACCACGCCCCGGCCGGCGACGACTGGGACGCCGCCGTCGCCGACTGGCGGTCCCTGCGCACCGACGACGGCGCCGAGTTCGACCGGGTCGTGCGGATCGACGCCGACGAGCTCACCCCGTTCGTCACCTGGGGCACCAACCCCGGTCAGGGTCTGCCGCTGGGCGGGTCCGTGCCCGACCCGGCCGCCATCTCCGACGACGGCGAGCGCGCCGCCGTGGAGAAGGCGCTGTCCTACATGGGCCTCACCGGTGGGACCCCGCTGCGGGAGGTGCCCGTCGACGCGGTGTTCGTCGGCTCCTGCACCAACGGCCGGATCGAGGACCTGCGCTCGGTCGCGGAGGTGCTCGACGGGCGCTCGGTCGCGAAGGGCGTGCGGATGCTCGTCGTTCCGGGGTCGATGCGGGTGCGCTTCCAGGCCGAGGACGAGGGCCTGGACAAGGTCTTCACCTCCGCGGGCGCCGAGTGGCGCTCCGCGGGCTGTTCGATGTGCCTGGGGATGAACCCCGACCAGCTCGCGCCCGGTGAGCGCTGCGCGTCCACCTCGAACCGCAACTTCGAGGGGCGGCAGGGCAAGGGCGGCCGTACCCACCTGGTGTCGCCGCTGGTCGCCGCCGCGACCGCCGTGCGCGGCACGCTGAGCAGCCCGGAGGACCTGGACTGATGGAGAAGTTCGACACCCACACCGGGATCGGCGTGCCGCTGCGCTGGTCCAACGTGGACACCGACCAGATCATCCCGGCCGTCTACCTCAAGCGGGTCACCCGCACCGGCTTCGAGGACGGCCTGTTCTCCGCCTGGCGCGACGACCCGTCCTTCGTGCTCAACAACGAGCCCTTCGACCGGGGGTCGGTGCTCGTCGCGGGTCCGGACTTCGGCACCGGCTCCTCGCGTGAGCACGCGGTCTGGGCGTTGATGGACTACGGCTTCCGGGTCGTCATCTCGTCGCGGTTCGCCGACATCTTCCGTGGCAACTCGGCGAAGGCGGGGTTGGTGGCCGCCGAGGTCGCCCAGCCCGACGTCGAGCTGATCTGGAAGAAGCTCGAGACCGAGCCCGGCACGGAGATCACCGTGGACCTGGGTGAGAAGACCGTGCAGGCCGGCGACCTGACCGTGCCGTTCGAGATCGACGACTACGCCCGGTGGCGGCTGCGGGAGGGTCTCGACGACATCGGACTCACCCTGCGGCACGAGGCCGACATCACCGCGTTCGAGGGCACCCGGCCCGCCCGGATGCCACGCACTCTGGCCTGACCCGAACACGGGTGGTCACCATGCTCCGACAGATGTCGTGGTGATCACCCGTTCGGACCTGTACTGATGGACGGTATGCGACCTGGACTCGCGTCGGGATCTGGTGCGCGGCAGGGGCGCAGCCTTACCTTTCGTGACCATGAACAAGGCTCAGCTCGTCGATGCGCTGACCGCCCGGCTCGGAGACCGTCGTGCCGCCACGTCGGCCGTCGACGCGATGGTCGAGGTGATCGTGGACGCCGTCGGCCGCGGTGAGACCGTCACCCTGACCGGGTTCGGGGTGTTCGAGCCGCGACGACGCGCCCCGCGCACCGCCCGCAATCCGCGGACCGGGGAGACGGTGCCCGTCGGGGAGACCGTGGTGCCGTCGTTCCGGCCCGGCGCCGCCTTCAAGGAGCGGGTGGCCGCCAGCGAGGCCGCCGCCGCGAACGCGACCAGCGCCCCCCGCCGTACCGAGCGAGCCGCGACGGGCACCGGTCGCAGCACCGCGACCCGCACGACGATCCCGCCGGACACCGCGGCCGCTCCGGCCGCCGCGGCCGCTCCGGCGAAGAAGGCGGCTGCCCCGAAGAAGGGGGCCGCCTCGGCGAAGAAGCCGGCCCGACGGAAGGCCGCTGCGGAGAAGTAGCCGCGCCACCGCGCCGCCGTGGCCTGCCCTGCCCCGCGGTGCCGCGCCTCCCCGCGCCCGTGCCGCCCCGCGCCCCCTCTCCCTCCCTGCTACGCCGTCCTGTGCTCGCCGCCCATCGCCGTCCACGAGTGCGTCGATCAGTACATGACTGCTGTTCGAGCGGAGGTGGACAGCGCTCAGGTACTGATCGACGGTCCTCGTCCCGGTGTGCACCCTGGCTCGGTGCGGCCCGCCGAGCGCGGCGGGCGTAGGGCCGCGCCTCGCTGGACTGCCCGCTCTGGGCTGCCTCCCCAGGGGCGCGCCGCGCCGTCCGAGCCCCTCGCACGTCGATCAGTACGTGACTGCTGTCCGACCGGAACGCAGCGACGCTCACGTACTGATCGACGGGGGGACGTGGACGAGAGCGGGGGGCGGCGTCGAGTGGGGCCCGGGACGCCGCGCCGGTGCGGGTCAGGGCGAGGTGAGGTGGGTCCGTTGGGCGAGCAGGGCGCGGACCGTCCCGACGGTGCGGCGGGCGTTGCGGGTGAGGCCGTCGGCGGTGATCCGGAGGGTCTGCCATCCCAGCGCCGCGGTGCGGGTGTCGCGGATGCGGTCGAGCGGGTCGTCGTGGTGGGCGCCGTCGTACTCGATCGCGAGCAGGGCGTCGGGGTAGGCGAGGTCGAAACGCGCCCAGGGGTGGCCGCGGGCGTCGTACAACGGGAACTGGACCTGCGGGACCGGGAGCCCGGAGAGCACGAGCAACAGCCGTAGCCGGGTCTCGGGTGGGGACTCCGCCCGGGGGTCGGCGAGTGCGACGACCCGGTCCAGCCGGGCCGAGCCCCGCACGTGGGGGTACAGCGACCGCAGGACCAGGAGGTCGGCGGGGTCGAAGCCGGGGCACGGCGCCGTCATCCTGGACAGTCTCCGCTGCTCGGGTGCCGGTGTGCCCTGTACCGGTACGAACACCGGCCGATCCCGTCTCCGGGCGGCGAGTGCGTCGAGGGCGACGACGGCGTCGACGAGCTCGAGCCGCCGGCACAGCTCCCACGCCGTGGCGCGGGGTGAGGTGACCCGGACGCCGTCGCAGAGACCGGGTTCGAGCGGGACGCCCTGGTGGGCGAGCAGGTCCGGGCGGGGCCGGATCCGCCGTGGCGCGACGAGCTCGGCGGGCGCCGTCCACGGCCCGCAGGACGCGCGCAGGATCTCGGCCGCCGAGTAGGCCGATGCCGCGCCCCGGGGTCCGGCGTAGACCGATGCCGCCCGGGCCCGGAGCACCGGCGTCACGGGGGCCGCGGCGGACACGTACACGTCGGGGAACAGACGCACGAACCGTGGCCCGCGCAGCCGCGCCGGCGTGACGATCCCGCGCGCGACGGCCTCCGACCCCCGGAACGGCTCCTCCACCCGCGCACCCTGCACCCCGGTCCGTGCCTGGCGGGCCCGAACCGGTGCGTCCGTTCGCAGTCGCACACGCCGCCGCAGAGGAGGGCACACCGCCACGGCTCCGGTCGATCAGTGCACCAGTGCTGCCGACCCGGGGCCGAACAGCTCTCAGGTACTGATCGACGATCGGACCGGGGCCGGGGCCGGGGCCGGGGCCGGGGACGGCGGGTGCGGGGCGCGGGGAGTGGCTGCGCGCGAAAGCGACGAGTACACGGAACGACAGGCCCGCGGAGTGGTGTGCGGACGGCGTCCGAGGTGCGGCGCGGGCGGGTCGGTGGGCGCGGCAGGGAGCGGGGAAGGGAGGCGCTGAGCGGCGAGGCGGGTCAGGAGGGCGGGCGGCGGTAGTAGTCGGCCGACAGCAGGGCGCCGTCGTCGCCGAAGCCCAGGACCCAGGTGCTGGCCTTGTGCGAGGGCAGGTCGGGGTCGGGGGACCGGCCCGCGGCGGCGAGCAGGTGCCCGACGACGTCCGGGATGACCCCGCCCTGGCTGCACAGCAGCGTCACGCCGGGCTGCGCCGCGAGGGTGCGGAAGCGGGCCAGGCCGTCGACGGGGGAGACCCAGTAGCCGTGCTCGCCGAGCAGCGGCTCCACGTCTGGTTCGCCCGCGCCGGACGCGTGGGCGTACGGCTCGATCGTCTGGCCGCAGCGCAACGGCGGGGCGGTCGCGAGCCGGTCCGGGCCGAAGCGGTCGAGGAAGTCCGCGAGCCGGTCGGCCTGGGTGAACCCGGTACCGGACAGGGGGCGCAGATCGTCGTCGCCCTCCCAGGCGGTCCGGCTGCCTGCCTTGGCGTGCCGCACGAGCACCACCGTCGACGTCGGCGGCCCCACCCGGTCGAGCCGGTCCAGCAGGTCGGCGTCGGTCGGGCGGGTGAGGAGCGCGGCGGCCTCGTCGCGGGGCAGCCAGCGCAGGTCGTCGGTCTCGTCGGTGACGGAGAAGCCGTGGTCGCGGACGGCCTCGGCGGCCCAGTAGTGCACGACCTTGTGGCCCTTGCCGGGCACGGCGTACGCGGTGTGGCCGAGCCGGGCGCCGAGGCGGCACCCCAGGTGTGCCTCCTCGGCGGTCTCGCGCAGCGCGGTCAGGGTCAGCGCCTCGCCCGGGTCCTGGTGTCCCTTGGGCCAGGACCAGTCGTCGTAGCGGGGGCGGTGGACCAGGGCCACCTCGACGGTGCCGTCGTCCGCGCGGCGCCACGGCACCGTCCCGGCCGCGACGACGTCGGCGATCCCCGCCGGGTCGACCTCGGCGCCGTCGGTCCGGAGCTGTGCGGACAGCATCAGTCCTCGCTGCTGCCGCGGCGGGAGTTCATCATCTCGACCTGGTGGTCGCGGACCCGGATGTTCTCCGAGCCCGGCGCGGGCGACGGCGACCAGGTCCCGTCCGGCCCGAGCGTCCAGCAGCGCGTCGCCGGGTCCAGGCAGGAGTCGAACATCGCGCCGAGCTGGTCGGCCAGCTTCGGGTCGGCGACCCGCAGCATGACCTCGACCCGGCGGTCCAGGTTGCGGTGCATCATGTCCGCCGAGCCGATCCAGTACTCGTCGGCCGAGCCGAAGTGCAGCACCCGGGAGTGCTCCAGGAACGGCCCGAGGATCGACCGGACGGTGATGTTCTCGCTCAGCCCGGGGCGGCCGGGGACGATTGCGCAGATGCCGCGCACCACGATGTCGACCGGCACGCCCGCCTGCGACGCCCGGTAGCAGGCGTCGATGATGGCCTCGTCGACCAGTGAGTTCGCCTTGATCTGCACCCGCGCGCCGGACTCGCCGGACAGGTGCGCCTCGATCTCGTCGTCGATGCGGCGGACGATGCCGCGGCGGATCCCGTACGGCGCGACGAGCAGGCTCCGGTAGGAGGTCTGCCGCGAGTAGCCGGTGAGGGAGTTGAACAGGTCGGTGAGGTCCGCGCCGATGGTCGGGTCGGCGGTGAGCACGCCGACGTCCTCGTAGAGCCGCGCGGTCTTCGGGTTGTAGTTGCCGGTGCCGATGTGGCAGTAGCGGCGGATCTCCGACCCCTCCTGGCGGACGACCAGGCAGGTCTTGCAGTGCGTCTTGAGCCCCACCAGGCCGTAGACGACGTGCACGCCGGCCTTCTCCAGCTCGCGTGCCCAGCGGATGTTGGCCTGCTCGTCGAACCGGGCCTTGATCTCGACCAGGGCGACGACCTGCTTGCCCGCCTCGGCGGCGTCGATCAGGGCGTTGACGATCGGGGAGTCGCCGGAGGTGCGGTAGAGGGTCTGCTTGATCGCGAGCACGTTCGGGTCGGCCGCGGCCTGCTCGATGAAGCGCTGCACCGACGTCGAGAACGAGTCGTAGGGGTGGTGCACCAGCACGTCGCCCTCGCGCAGGGTCGCGAACACGCTGCGCGGGGTCTCCCGCTCCGCGAACGCGGGGTGCGTGGCGGGGCGGAACGGCTCGTCCTTCAGGTCGGGGCGGTTGACCCCGTGCACCTGCCACAGGCCGGTGAGGTCGAGCAGCCCGGGGACGGTGACGACGTCGTTCGGGTCGACGTCGAGCTCGCGCAGCAGCAGCTCCAGCACGTGCTCGGACATCGTGTCGAGCACCTCGAGGCGGACCGGCGGACCGAACCGGCGCCGGGCCAGCTCGCGCTCCAGGGCCTGCAGGAGGTCCTCGTCGCGGTCCTCCTCGACCTCGAGGTCGGCGTTGCGGGTGACGCGGAACGGGTGGACCTCGGTGACCTCCATGCCGTTGAACAGGTCCCCGAGGTGCGCGGAGATCAGGTCCTCGATCGGCAGGAACGTGCACTGCCGGTTCCCGGCGCGGGTGTCGGTGTCCGGCGGGTCGACCGACACCAGCCGCGGCACGTTGTTCGGTACCTTGACCCGGGCGAACCGCTCGGTCCGGCCCTCGGGGTCGCGGACGGTCACCGCGAGGTTGAGCGACAGCCCGGAGATGTAGGGGAACGGGTGCGCCGGGTCCACCGCGAGCGGGGTGAGCACCGGGAACACCGTCTCGGTGAAGTAGTCCGACAGCCGCAGGCGCTCGGCGTCGGTCAGGTCCTCCCAGCTGCGCAGGTGGACGCCGGCCGCGTCGAGCTCGGGGAGCAGCTCGTCCATGAACACCTCGGCGTGCGCCCGCGACAGCGCGCGGCTCCGCTCGGTGATCCGGGCCAGCTGCTGGCGGGGGGTCAGGCCGTCGGCGCTGCGCACGGACAGGCCGGTCTCGTCGCGGCGCTTCAGACCCGCGACCCGGACCATGTAGAACTCGTCGAGGTTGGAGGCGAAGATCGCGAGGAACTTCGCGCGCTCCAGCAGCGGCTGGCTGGAGTCCTCGGCCAGGGCCAGCACCCGGGCGTTGAAGTCGAGCCAGGACAGCTCACGGTTGAGGTAACGGTCCTCGGGGAGCAGCTCGGCCATCGTCGACGCCGGGGTGGTCGCCCCCGCGGGCGGCGCGATCGGGGCGGCTCCCTGCACCTGCGACGGCGCGGCGGCCGGCGGCGCGGGCGGTGCCGCGGGGCCCGGCGGCACGTGCTGCTGGGCCGGGATCTCCGCGGCCGGTGCGTGGTCGGCGACGCTGCGGCTCGCGGTGTGCAGCCGCCGCGATGCCGGACGCGGGGCGCGGCGCGACGCCGACCGGGGACGGCCCCCCGGGTGCGCGGAGGTGCCGTTCCGTCCGTCCGGGGTCGCCGAGTCGTCACTCACGTCGCGATTGTTTCGTACCGCTCCGCAACCGTCCACGTGGACACGGCCCCGTCCGGCGATGTCACGTACGTGGTGTGCCACACCGTCGGGCGACGGCGTCACCGGGCGGGGGACATCCGGGTGGGTGAGGTGTGGCGGGCGGCCCGTGCCGGGCGTCGACCACGGCCCGGGTCCACACCCCCACCCCGAGGGCGACGGCGTCGTCGAGGTCGGCGGCGGTGTCGACGTCGCGGCGCAGACCGGGACGGACACCGGGCAGCGGGCGTGCCCCGGAGGCGCTGTGCCGGGCGGCCGACCCGCGGCCGAAGTGCGGGTCGAGGTCGTGGCCCGGCGCGACGAGCAGCAGCGTGGTGCCCTCGCCGGGGGCGTCGGGCTGGAAGGCGCGGGTCGCACCGGCGGCGAACAGCACGGCGGCCGCGGCGACGGCGTCGTCGAGCTCGGCCGGGCGCAGCGCGGGCAGGTCGGCCTGCAGCGCCCCCAGCGCGGCGTGCGGGTCGCGCGATCGCAGCAGCGCGGCACCGTGGCGCAGCGCGCCGTTGAGCCGGCGGCCGGGGTCGGTGACGACCTCCGCGCCGAGCGCGCCGACCTCCATCGCCACCGCCGGGTCCGAGGAGATCACCAGCACGTGCCGGACCGCCGTCGCGGCGACGGCGGCGGCCACCGTGTCGCGGGCCAGGGCCAGCGCGAGCCGCTGGTGCGCGTCGAGATCACCCACCCCGCCGTCGGCGGCACCGCGCAGCCGGGTCTTGGCGCGGGGCAGCGGTTTCACCGGTACGACCAGGTCCACCCGCAGGGTCACGGCCCCAGTCTGGCACCCCGCGTGACACCGTGGGGCCTCTGTGGGGAGACTCCACGGACGAGATCCGGATCATCCCGATCCGCGACGACCCCACGACCCGCCACCGAGGCGGGCAGGAGGAGGCCGCCGGTGGCACGCGAGAAGGGCGGATTCTGGGTCGGTTTCGCCGTCCCGTTCTTCTACTCGATCGGCTGGCTCACCGGCCGGCCGCGCTACCAGGGCCGTGAGCACCTCCCGGCCCGGGGCGGCGCGCTGCTGGTCGGCAACCACATCTCGCACCTGGACCCGATCCACACCGGGACCTACGTGCACAGCGCGGGGCGGGTGCCCCGGTTCCTGGCCAAGAGCAGCCTGTGGCAGGTGCCGGTGCTCGGGCAGGTGCTGCGCGGCTCGGGGCAGATCCCGGTCTACCGCGACTCCGCCGACGCCCAGCAGAGCCTGGCCGCCGGGACGCAGGCCCTGGCCGACGGCAAGATCGTCATCATCTACCCGGAGGGCACCATCACCCGCGACCCCGACGGGTGGCCGATGCGCTCGCGCACCGGCGTCGCGCGGATGGCGCTGGCCTCGGACGTGCCGGTCATCCCGATGGTGCACTGGGGGACCCGCGAGGTCCTGAACGGCTACGAGAAGAAGTTCCGCCCGCTGCCGCGCACCGATGTCGTGCTGCGCGCGGGGGACCCGGTGGACCTGAGCGCCTACCGCGGGCGCCCGCTGGACGCCCACATCCTGCGCGAGGTCACCGACCTGATCATGGGACGGGTGCGGGAGCTGCTCGCCGAGGTCCGCGACGAGGACGCGCCGGAGGAGTTCTACCGCCGCCGCCCGGAGAGCGAGGCGGGCCGATGAGCGTCCCCCCGGCCCCGTCGTTCGGGGAGCGTCCGGTCAACGAACCCGTGCACTCGATCCACCGCGTCGCCGTGCTCGGCGCGGGCAGCTGGGGCACCGCGTTCGCGAAGGTCCTCGGCGACGCCGGTCGCGACGTGCGGCTGTGGGCCCGCCGGGCGGAGGTGGCCGAGGCGATCAACGCCGACCGGCGCAACCCCGACTACCTGTCCGACGTCGCGCTGCCGGACACGCTGCGGGCCACCCACGACGCGGCCGAGGCCCTCGACGGGGCCGACGCGGTGATCCTCGCGGTGCCGTCGCAGTCGCTGCGCGACAACCTGGAGCGCTGGCGGGACCTGGTCCCGGCCGGGGTCACCCTCACCAGCCTGGCCAAGGGCGTCGAGCTGGGGACGCTCAAGCGGATGACCGAGGTCATCGACGACGTCACCGGCGTCGGGGTGGACCGGCTCGCCGTGGTGTCCGGGCCGAACCTGGCCGCGGAGATCGCCCACGAGCAGCCGACGGCCACCGTCATCGCGTGCGAGGACCACGACCGTGCGGTGGCGCTGCAGACCGCCTGTGCGACCGGTTACTTCCGCGCCTACACCAACACCGACGTCGTCGGGGCGGAGCTGGGCGGGGCGGGCAAGAACGTCATCGCGCTGGCCGTCGGCGTCGCGTCCGGGATGGGGCTGGGCGACAACTCGCGGGCGTCGCTGATCACCCGCGGGCTGGCCGAGATGTCCCGGCTCGGGATGGCGCTCGGTGCCTCGCCGCTGACCTTCGCCGGCCTGGCCGGCATGGGCGACCTGGTGGCGACGTGCAGCTCCCCGCTGTCGCGCAACCGCACCTTCGGCGAGCAGCTCGGCCGCGGCGCGAGTCTCGCCGAGGCGGAGAAGGCCAACCACGGCCAGGTCGCCGAGGGCGTGAAGTCCTGCCTGTCGATCTGCGAGCTCGGTGAGCGCGCCGGGGTGGAGCTGCCCATCGCCGACGCGGTGCGCCGGGTCTGCCACGAGGGCATGACCGCCCACCAGATGGCCAAGGAACTGATCTCCCGGGCCCCGAAGCCGGAGTGAACCCCATGCTCGGAGACGGCACCCGCTGCGTGCGCGGCGGGGAGCACGACGCCCACGCCGTCGGCGATCCGGTGCACCGAGGGCCGGTGCTGACCAGCACCTACCACCTCGGCCGCCCGGAGGAGGCCGACCAGGGCGCGGACTTCTACGCCCGCGCGGACAACCCGACGTGGCGGATGTTCGAGGCCGCCGTCGGCGAGCTCGACGGCGGGCCGTGCACGGTGTTCCCGTCCGGGATGGCCGCGATCGCCGCGGTCCTGCGTGCGTTCACCGGCGCCGGGCGCGGCGTGCTGCTGCCCAGCGACGGCTACTACGTCGCGCGCCTGCTCGCCGACGAGGAGCTCGCCCCGCTCGGGGTGCCGGTCGCCTACTGCGCGACCGCGGGCGACTGGGCCTCGGCGATCGCCCGGCACCGGCCCGCACTGGTGATGCTGGAGACGCCGTCGAACCCCGGCCTGGAGGTCTGCGACGTCGCCGCGGTCGCCGCCGCCGCGCACGCGGCCGGGGCGGTCGTCGCCGTCGACAACACCACGTGCACCCCGCTCGGGCAGCAGCCGCTCGCGCTCGGCGCGGACCTCGTCGTCGCCAGCGACACCAAGGCGCTGTCCGGGCACGGGGACCTGCTGCTCGGGCACGTGTCCGCGGCCGACCCGGTGCACCACGAGCGGGTCCGCGCCTTCCGCACCCGCGGCGGCGCGATCGCCGGGCCGATGGAGACCTGGCTGGCGCTGCGCGGGCTCGGCACCCTGGACCTGCGGCTGGCCCGGCAGGCCGAGAACGCCCGCGCGCTCGCCGTCGCGCTGCGGGAGACCCCGGGCGTGCACGACGTGCGCTGGCCAGGGCTGGCCGACGACCCGTCGCACGTGCTCGCCCGGACCCAGATGCGGCGCTGGAACGGGATCCTGCGGTTCACCCTGGCCGACACCCACGCCGTCTCGGAGTTCCTGGCCCGCACGACGCTGGTCGACTCGGCGACGAGCTTCGGCGGGCTGCGCACCGCTGCGGACCGGCGGGCACGCTGGGGCGACGCGGTGCCGGACGGTCTGGTGCGGCTGTCCTGCGGTGTCGAGGACACCGACGACCTCCTCGCGGACGTGATCGGCGCACTCGGGGGCTGATCCGCGCCGCGGAACCGACGGGACACCCCGCGTCGGTCGCGCTATCACACTCGCGTAACCCGGGTTCCGTATGGTCGACTACATCCGGACCTCGAGCGTTCGCGGAGGTGGTCGCGTGCCGTACCGACAACCCGTCCCCCATGGTGCCGAGATGATCGTCCCTGGCGAACTGAGAGCGGTCGACCCGCTCCCCGACGATCCCGTCCCGGCACCGGGGGCCGAGCTGCCGACCACGGCTCGGATCCCATCGGGGTCCCGGGTCCTGCTCCTCAACGCCAGCTTCGAACCGCTGGCCGTGGTCACGTCCAAGCGCGCCATCTGCCTGCTGCTCGCCGGTAAGGCCGAGTGTCTCCAGGAGGCGCTCGAGGGCGCGGAGTTCCGTTCCGAGAGTCTCGCTCTCCCGGCACCGTCCGTCCTGCGGCTCTCCCGCTACGTCCGGGTGCCCTACCGCCGATCGGTGCCCATGACCCGGGCCGGTGTGCTCCGTCGTGACGCCCGACGCTGCGCGTACTGCAGCAGACGCGCCGACACCATCGACCACGTGATCCCCCGCAGCCGCGGAGGGGCGCACAGCTGGGAGAACTGCGTCGCGGCATGCAAGGCCTGCAACTCGAAGAAGGCGGACCGTCTCATCGAGGAACTGGGCTGGACCCTGCGGACGGCGCCGGCACCGCCCGCGAGGAACGGGGCGGGGGTGCTCGTCCTGGCGGTGGAACCACTGCCCGCCTGGGAGCCCTGGCTGGCCGCCGCGGCCTGACGACGGACACGCGAACGCCCCCGCCTCACGGGAGGAGGCGGGGGCGTTCGTGGAACGTCTCCCGGCGGACCGTCCGGGGACGGAGCGCAGGGGTCAGCTGCGCCGCAGCAGGGCCGAGGTGAGACGGGCGGCGCGACCGGCCGAGCGGCCGGCGGCGGTGCGGGCGTGGAAGACGCGGCAGGCGGTGCCGCAGACCCCGCAGTCGGTGCCGGCGCGGTAGTGGTCGTGGGCGTCGCGCTCATGCCCGCAGCGGCACAGGTCGACCGCGACCGGGGTGGCCGCGACGGGCGGCAGCGCGCCGTTCTCCGCGGCGCCGCGCGGCGCCGGGATGGCGACCGGAGCGGTGCCGGTGCCGACGGTGGCGGGGGTCTCGGGCGTGACGCTCATGGGTCCTCCTCGGTCCGCGACGGCCGTGCGGCCGTTCTGCCCCGTGAGTTCACCTGGTCCGTCCGGACCATTAGCGAGAGGGCCGTCGGTTCCCCACATCTGATGACACAGCACCCCTCTGTGACTGCGCTGTGTGCGCGCCGAGCCGCTGACCTGCGACGACCGGTGACGTTGCGCGGCACCGGGAGTGGGACCGTGCGGTGGCACGTAACGGCGGACGCCCGGTGGCGACGAACCGGACGACCGTCCACGGAGATCCAGGAGACCCGATGCGCATCGCCGTCCCCCCGCCCCGGCACGACGCCGTCGCGCCCGGCCTGCGCGACGGACGGCTCCGGCGTCGCGGGCGGCGGGTGCTCGCCGTCCTTCTGGCGCTCGTCCTCGTGCTGCTCCTCGCGATCGGGGGTGTGGTCGCCTACCTGACCTCGAGTATCGGCGGTGGCATCGCTCGCATCCCGGACGCGTTCCGCGGGATCGACGCCGGCAGCCGTCCGGCGACGTTCGGCGGCACCACGTTCCTGCTCGTCGGCACCGACTCCCGCGCCGAGGCCCCCACCACCGGCATCGACGCCGCCCCGGGCGTCGACGCGGGCTCCCAGCGCTCCGACGTGATCATGCTCGGCACCCTCGCCCCCGACGGCGAGCACGCGAGCGTCGTGTCGATCCCGCGCGACTCCTGGGTCGACATCCCCGGCCGCGGCATGAACAAGATCAACGCCGCCTACGCGTTCGGTGGCGCCCCGCTGCTCATCCGGACCGTGGAGAAGCTGACCGGGGTGCGGGTGGACCACTTCGGCGTCGTCGACTTCGCCGGGTTCACCTCGCTCGTCGACTCCGTCGGCGGCATCGACGTGAAGGTGGCGCAGGCGACGAGCAATGCCGGTGTGGACTTCCGGGCGGGGGAGAACCACCTGGACGGCGCCCAGGCGCTGGCCTACGTGCGCCAGCGCTACGGCCTCCCGAACGGCGACATCGACCGCGCCGCCCGCCAGCAGAACGCCATCAAGGCACTGCTCGCGACGGTCCAGGAGAAGGCCACGACCGACCTGACCGCGCTCTACGCGTTCGCGACCAGCGTCGGCGACGCGGTGAGCGTGGACGACTCGCTGTCCAACACCGGGCTGGTGCAGCTGGCCCTGGAGAACCGCAACCTGCGCGGCTCGGGTGTGGCGTTCGTGACCGCGCCGGTGGCCGGGCTGGGGCGCGAGGGGGAGCAGTCGGTCGTCTACCTCGACGAGCGGCGCAGCGCGCAGCTGTGGGGGGCGGTGCGCAACGGGTCGGTGGCGCAGTACGCGGACCTGAATCCGACGGAGGCGCTGAGCGCGACGCCGTCCTGAGTATATCGTTCTTCGGTGTACTGTTCTTCGACGTATCGAAGAACGATGCATCCGGGGGGATGTCATGACAGTGGATTCGTGGATGCTGAGCGCCGTCCGGCTGGTCGCGAGGCTCTACTTCGTGCTGCTGGCGGTCGCGCCGGCGTTCCTGGCCGCGGCCGCGGTCGGGAAGATCGGGCAGGCGCTGGCCGGGGAGCCGACGTCGTACGTGTTCGAGCTGGGATACGACCGCCCGCCGCTGGCGGACTCCGCACGGATGATCGAGGGATCGCCCCTGGTGATGGGACAGGACTCGCCGCGCCTCGGCTCGGTGCTCGCCGAGCTGCCGCAGCTCCTGCCCGCCCTCTGCGGGGCGGTGGTCATCGGCCTCGCGCTGCGGGCGCTGGACCTGGCGCGGGAGCGGGGCCTGTTCTGCGACGGTCTGCCGCGCCGGGTGGGTCTGCTGGGCTGGGCGCTGGTCGGGCAGCCGGTGTGGGCCCTGGTCGAGGTGTAGCGGTGCCCGCGGAACCGGAGTCGGCGATCGAGATCCATCTCGACACGCTGCTGGCCGAGCGGGGGATGACGCTCACCGAGCTCGCCCGCCGGGTCGGGGTCACGCACGCGAACCTGTCGGTGCTCAAGAACGGCCGGGCCCGCGCGATCCGGTTCTCGACGCTGTCGGCGATCTGCGAGGCGCTGGGCTGCCAGCCGGGGGACCTGATGAGCCACCGGGCCGGGGAGTCGTCGCTCCCCGATCCCCGGTGACGGCCGGTCAGGCCCAGATCTTCCAGGGCGCCTGGTCGCGCGCCCACAGGCTGTTGAGGTACTCGAAGTCCTTGAAGGTGTCCATCGCCGACCAGAAGTCCTCGTGGCGGTGCACGTTGAGCTGCCCGTCGCGGGCCAGGCGCTGCAGCGGCTCGTGCTCGAGCCACACGCCGTCGTCGTCGGGCTCGCCGAGGTAGGAGTCGAGGAACTCGCGGCGAAAGGCGAAGTACCCGCCGGAGACGAAGCCGGTCACCTGGGTGGGCTTCTCGTTGAACTCCACGACCCGCTCGCCCTCGACGTTCATCTCGCCGAACTTCGACGTCGGGTGCACCCCGGTGACGGTGCCGATCTTCCCGGACTGCTCGTGCTCCTTGGCCAGGGCGGTGATGTCGACGGTGCCGACGCCGTCGCCGTAGGTGAGGAAGAAGTTCTCGGTGTCGACGTACTGGGCGATCTTCCGGACGCGCGAGCCGGTGGCGGCCTCCAGGCCCGTCTCGGCGAAGGTGATCTCCCAGTCCTCGTCGACGCCGTTGTGGAAGTCGATCCGGTGCCGGTCGGACATGGACAGGGTGAAGTCCGCGGAGCGGGCCCGGTAGTCGAGGAAGTACTCCTTGATCGCCCAGCTCTTGTACCCCAGGCACAGGACGAAGCGCCGGAAGCCGTGCTCCCGGTAGGTCTTCATGATGTGCCAGACGATCGGCCGGTCACCGATCTCGACCATCGCCTTGGGCAGGCTCTCCGATGCCTCGCGGATGCGGGTGCCCTTGCCTCCGCAGAGGATGACGACGGGGGTCTGGGGGTCCATGGGGGCCTTCCGTTCCTTCGTGGGGAGCGTGGTGGGGCGACGGCGTCGTAGTGGTGCAACCGAACACCACTACCGCACTGTTATCGCCGTCGGGCTGTCTCCCGCCTCACATCGGGCGAAACCGGACAGCGCGGGTCGCCCCGCCACGACCTGTCCGCAGGTCATCCAGGGCTCCGGTGCGGACGGGATTGATCGGCCGGTCGTTTCCGTTTCGGAAACGACGGCCGCCCCGCCGGAGGTCAGGTGCGGGTGTCGACGAGGTCGAAGACCCGGATCCGGCCCGCCGGGCGGGCCGCACACGTCAGCGGCCGGTCCACCTCCACGAACCGTTCCCGCACCTCGATCACGCAGTCCGGGTGGTGGAACGTGACCCGCCAGGACGTGTGCCCGGGGGGCCGGCCGTCGGAGTCGACGTCCGCGACGCCCAGGTCGTCCACCCCGGTCGCGCCGGTGACGGCACGCGCGTGGTGCTGGGCGGCCTGCACGGCGGGCGGCAGCGCGGAGCGCCCCCGCAGCAGACCGGGGACGACGAGCCCGCGGCCGTACTCCCGCACGACGGCGGGCCCGTCGGCCGGGGTCACGCCGCCGTAGGTCAGGCCGTGGGGGAGCAGCACCAGGGCGGGGGCGAACCGGCAGCCGCCGATGTGGCTGCACTCCCAGGTGCCCTCGGGGTCGTCGGCGACGAGTGCGGCGGCGAGCGGCCGACCGCGGACGGCGCAGCAGGCGTCGTGCCGGCCGTGCGCGCAGACCAGCACCAGCGGGTCGGGGTGCGGGTCGCCGTCGGAGTGGACGGCGGCGGCCAGCTCGGCGGGGGAGGACCAGATGCCGGTGCGGACGTCCTCGTGCCCGGGCCGGGCGTCGACGCGGAACCAGCGCCGCCCCGGTGCGACGGCGTCGCGGTCCCGGCGCCCGGGCCGGCGCACGAGCACGACCCGCGCGCCCTCCTCCCCGGCCCAGGCCCCGAGCGCCGACGCGGCGGCGGGATCGAGCCCGGCCAGGGCCTGACGCGGCCACGGCCCGGGGTGCTCGACGAGGAACCAGTGCCGCGCGGGCGGCGCGGTGCCCTCCGCCGGGTCACCGGCCGTCCCGGCGAGTTCCGCGCAGTGCTGGTACTCCCGGGCCGCGGTCACGCCGTGGCCGGGACGAGCACGCCCTCGCGCAGCAGCCGCCGGACGAGGACGACCTGGTCGTCGGCGTCCAGCCCGGGCAGGTCCCCGACGGTGTGGGTGCCGCCGCCGAGCAGGGCCGCCAGCGCGGGTGCGACGACGGCGGGCAGGGTCAGCGTCTTCTCCGCCAGTTCCAGCACGACCCGATCATCGCCCGGGACGAGGCGGTGGTGCACCCCGAGGCGCCGGCGCACGGTGTCCCCGGGCGCGAGATCGCGGGCGAACGCGGCGGCGGCGACCGGCCGGACCGGCTCCGGGCGCCCGCCGGACCACATCCGGCCCCGGACCCGGCGCGACACGTCCTCGGCGGGGACGGCGGCGAGGGCACCGGTCAGCGCGGCGCGCACCGCGTCCAGGTGCGGGGCGAGCTGTTCCGGGTCGGCCAGGTCGACCCCCAGCGGCAGGCTCGCGCGCAGCCGCTCGTCGGAGGCGACCAGCGCCAGCAGCGACTCGACCAGCGCGTACCGGGTCACCACGTGGACGCCGACGGTCAGGTGCGCCGAGACGTCGCCGAGCGCGGTGGCGGAGTGCAGCCAGCCGCGGGGGAGGTAGAGCACGTCACCGGGTTCGAGGACCCGGTCGATCACGGGCTCGTCGTCGCGGGCGCGGGCGGCGACGGCGTCGCCGTGGTCGCTCCAGGGCTGGCTGCGCAGCGGGTCGGTGTGGACCGGTGCGTGGACGCGCCAGTGCTTCTGCCCGGCCAGCTGCAGCACGAACACGTCGTGCACGTCGTAGTGGGCGGAGAAGCCCTGGGACTGGGGCGGGGTGATGTAGGCGTTCGCCTGCACCGGGTGGCCGAGGTCCTCGGCGAGCGCGGTGCAGAAGTCGATGACGCCGGGCCAGACGCGGTGCAGCGCCTGCAGGACGACGGTGCTGCCGTCGCCGAACAGCGCGGCGACCTTGTCGTCGCGGACCTGGTCGCCGACCTCGGCGCCCACCCCGCCCGGGCCGGTGAAGTCACCCGAGCCGACGACGGACCCGTTGCGGGCCAGCCGCAGGAACGGGGTGCGCAGCCCGCGACGGGACAGCAGCTCGTCGACGCCGTCGAGGTCGAGCAGGTCGCGGAACGCGCCGGTGTCCGCGCCGGTGCGCAGCAGCGCGGTGGTGCCCCAGTTCCGGGCGCCGAACGTGTCGGTGTCCGAGCCGACCAGCCGCGCGAGGGCGCCGTTCCCGGACGCCGCACGTGCGCCGGCCGGTACCGGGGCGCCCGCGGGGGGCGATCCGGCACCGGCCGTCGGCTCGCTCAGCTCAGTTCGCACCGCTGTCGGCGCCACCGTCGGCGCCGCCGTCGTGCTGGCCCGGGGTGCCGTCGCCGGCACCGGAGTCCGCGGGGCCCTCGGCGCCGGAGTCCGCGCCGCCGTCGGCGCCGCCGTCGTGCTGGCCGGGGGTGCCCTGGCCGGCACCGGAGTCGGCCGGGCCCTCGGCGCCGGAGTCCGCGCCGCCGTCGGCGCCGCCGTCGTGCTGGCCGGGGGTGCCCTGGCCGGCGCCGGAGTCGGCGGGGCCCTCGGCGCCGGAGCCGCTCGAGGTGGTGATGTCGTCGTCGTTCAGAGCCATGGTGGTCTCCTGGTGTCGTCGGGACTGTCGCGAGCGGCTACCCCGGGCCGGGCCCGGCCATGCACGTTCCCCTCCGGAACGACGACGGCGGGGGCGGTCACCGGGTGGGTGTCCGCCCCGCCGTCGCGGAGGACCGGGACCGGGGTCAGTAGGCGCCCCCGCCGCGGGTGACCGCACCGGCGGTGCAGGCGAGGATCGACAGGTCGAGCATGGGGGACCAGCGCTCGAGGATGCAGCCGACGCGGGTCTGGCGGAAGAACACCCCTGACCGCGGGCCCGCCGTCTCGTCACATCTGATGAACCGCCGAACGGCCGATAACGGGCTGGTCCGTGCGGAGCGATCCAGCGGAGGAGAGGGCCGCGTCGACGGCCCGCCGGACCAGGGGAGACCGCACGATGACGTCGCACCGCCGCCCACGCCGTTCCGTGTCCCGCGCCCTGCTGGCCGGGCTGGTGCCGGCGACGACGGCGGCCGCGCTCTGCGTCGCGTCCGTCGCCTCCGCCGATCCGGTCGTCGCGATCGTGGCCCCGGCTCCCACGGGTCCCGGTGTGGTGGCGCGGGAGTTCCCGGCGCCGCTCGTGCCGGGGATCGTGCCGGCCGCGCCGCTCTCGTCGTTCGTCGAGGAGGAGCCGGAGCCGGTGCTCTACACCTGCGAGCCGACGGCGGACCCGGAGTTCGAGGACCCGGCCCACCCGCACTACATCACCAACAAGAACTGCCCCGACCTGATCGCGGCCAAGGAACAGGCGCAGCGGGAGTACCTGGAGCAGCTGCAGGCCGAGGAGCACGAGGTGAGCGGGGACGGGCTGGAGTCCGCCTGCTCGGACCCCGCCGGCAGCTACTACGGCACGGCGGCGTGCGGATCCGACCTCGACGGCGACGGTGTCATGGACGGTTTCACCGGCTGACCGCTCGCCGCTGCCCGGCGTCCGCCCAGCTCAAAAAGCTATAATCGAACGTATGGTCGAGTAGGGTCGGATGCGTGGACGATGTCTGGCAGGCCGGTGACGAGGAGCTCCTCCTCGCAGTGGCCGACGTCCAGGAGCGGATCAACCGCGAGTCCGCCTCGCTCGTCGCCCTGGTCGCCGAGATCGCCACCCGCGGGGTGGCAGGGGACAGGGGATTCCGCGACACCGCGGACCTGCTGCGCACCGTGCAGAACGTGGCGCTGTCCACCGCCCGCGCCCGGGTCGATGCCGCTCGGAGGCTGTCCCCGCTGTTCCTCATCACCGGCGAGCAGGTGGACCCGGAGCTGCCCGAGCTGGCGGCGGCGTTCGCCGCGGGCGCGGTCGGCCCCGAGCACGTGCGGGTGATCCTGCGCGTGCTGGCGATGCTGCCGCCGCACCTGCACGAGCACCGTCCGGTGCTGGAGGCCGACCTGGTCCACCACGCCCGCACACTGGATCCCGACGCCGTCGAGAAGCTCGGCCGGCGGGCGATCGCCCTGCTGGACCCCGACGGGCCGCGCCCGCGTGAGGCGAAGCCGTCGCGCAACCGGTTCGTGCTCCGCCCGCAGGGCGCCGGGTACGAGGCGCGGGGCTGGTTCGACACCGAGTCCGCGGCGATGCTGCGCACTGCACTGTCCCCGCTGACCGCGCCCGTCCCGGCGGACGGACCCACCGGGGCGCGGGACGAGCGATCCACCGCCGAGCGCTCCGGCGACGGTCTGGTGGAGCTCGCGCGGCGGATGCTCGGGACGGGGGACCTGGGCGTGGAGAACGGGCAGCCCGTCACGCTGACCGTCACCGTCCCGCTCGACACCCTCACCACCGGCACGGGTGCCGGACTGCTCGGCTTCGGGGCCGGTGGGCTGTCCGCCGCCGTCGCCGCCGGGGACGCGCTGCGCCTGGCCTGTGACGCGCGGATCGTCCCGGTCGTGCTCGGCACGGCCGGGGAGCCGCTGTTCGTCGGACGGGAGGCCCGGCTCGCGACCCGCGGGCAACGCCGCGCCCTCGCCCAACGCGACGGCGGATGCGCCCACCCCGGATGCGAGGCGCCGCCACAGTGGTGCGTCGCGCACCACGTGCGGCACTGGGCCGACGGCGGCGCCACCGACCTGGACAACCTGGTCCTGCTCTGCGGGCACCACCACCGGTTGGTCCACCACGGGGACTGGAGCATCACGATGGACGTCGGGTTCCCGGTCTTCCACCCGCCGCCCTGGGCGCCGGGCGGGTCTCGGCGCAACCCGCTGCACCGGCCCGACCTGATTGGCTGCGGACGGGGCGACCCACCGGTGCCGCTGGACGCGGTCGTCGACGCGACCGCGGGCCGGGTGCTGGTCCCGTGACGCGCCATATCCGCGGGATGCGGGGCGGGCGCCCGGTCGGCGCGCGGGCCGCGGTGCCGCGTGCGGCTGGGGGTGCCGCCGAACCGGAGCCGGATCCGGCGGGCCAGACCGTGCGCCGGGCGCTCCGCAGCCCGGAGGAACACCTCCGCCACCGCGCTGGCCGTCCAGGTCGGGCACACGGGCGGGTGTGGTGATCCCCCCCGAAGATCTCGGCTCCGCCGGGCGACCGTCACCGGATCCGGCGCGGGCACGGGGGCGACCCGGGTCACACCGTCTCATCAACCCTGGGGATGTCCGCCGCCCGCGGCCGTTCGGCGGAAATGGACAGGGGCTTCCGTGCGACTGAACGGACGACGGACCGTCGGGGGAGGGCCCATGACATCGCTGGACGAGCGTGCCGAGGCACACGAAGTGGTGCCCGTGCCACTCCGCGCGTTCCACACTGCGTCCATGGCTCGCCGGCCGCAGGCCCCCACGCAGCCCGGACCGGACGACCGGTTCCGGGTCCTCGTGGTGTGCACCGGCAACATCTGCCGCTCTCCGGCCGCCGAGCTGCTGATGCGTAACCTGCTCGTCGGGCGGCTCGGTGGGCGGGAGGCCGCACGGGTGGAGATCTCCAGCGCAGGCGTCGCCGCGGTCGTGAACGGCCCGATGCACCCGCTGTCCCGTGCCCAGCTCGCCCCCTGGGGACTCGACACCCGCGCCGAGGATTTCCGGTCCCGCCAACTCGACGACCGCGTCGTCGCCGGGGTCGACCTGGTGCTCGGCGCCAACGTCCGGCACCGCTCCACCGTGCTCGAGCGCTACCCGCACCTGCTCGACCGCACCTTCGCGCTGCGCGAGTTCGCCCGGCTGACCGCGGCCGTCGACGACACCATGCTGCCGCCCGACCTGGTCAAGCGCGGTCGTGTGCTCGTCGAGGCCGCACAGGCGCGGCGCGGAACGATCCCCCCGGCCGACGACACCGTCCCCGACCCGATGGGCGGACCGGAACAGGCGCACCGCGAGGCGGTCCGCCTGATCTGGCAGGCCGTGCACGGGATCGTCGACGCGCTCGCCCCGCGGGTGGGTGTCCGTCGTTAGCGGAAGGTCGGTGAGGTTCGGGGGCTAACGCCCGATCCTCGGGTTGCGAGTGTCGTCACGACGTCGCAATCGCCCTGTCAACGGCGGGTTAGAAGTGACCCCCTGGCGACGGTTTGGGATTGACCCCTGTGTGCCCGGTTCGTGCTAGTTGTCGCGGTCTTTGGCGAGGAGTTCGCGGCGGGCGCGTGTGCGGTAGGAGTCGCCGGAGAGGGTGAGGACCTCGGCGTGGTGGACGAGGCGGTCGATCATCGCGGCGGCGACGATCTCGTCGCCGAAGACCTCGCCCCAGCGTCCGAAGGGCAGGTTGCTGGTGACCATGACCGAGCCCTGTTCGTAGCGAGAGGCGATGAGCTGGAAGAACAGGTTCGCCGCGTCGTGGTCGAAGGGGATGTAGCCGACCTCGTCGATGATGATCAGCTTGTAGCGGCGGATCTTGCGTAGCTCGGCCTCCAGCTGCCCGGCCTGGTGCGCGGCAGCGAGGCGGGTGATCCAGTTGCCGGCGGTGTTGAAGAGCACCGAGTGCCCGGACTGGGTGGCTTTGACCCCGATCCCGATCGCGAGGTGGGTCTTCCCGATCCCGGGCGGTCCGAGCAGGATCACGTTCTCGGCCTTGGCCACGAACGTGCCGGTCGCCAGATGGGCGAGCAGGTCTCGGCGCAGAGAGGGCAGATGGTCGAGGTTGAACTCCTCCAGCGTTTTCACGGCCGGGAAGTGGGCGGTGCGGATGCGCATGGTGGTGCCGGCGGACTCACGGTCGGCGACCTGGCGCTCCAGGACCGCGGTCAGGTACTCCTCGTGCGACCAGTTCAGGTCGCGGGCCTGGGCGGCGAGGTCGTCCCAGACGCGGGCGATCGTGGGCGTCTTCAACACGCGAGTCAGGTAGGCCAGCTTCGAGCCGAGCTCGGTGCTCACGCCACCGGTCTTCGTGGCTTCCGTGGCTGCTGTCGTGCTGGTCGTCGCGGTCGTCTTCGGGGTGGTCATCTACTGCCCTTCAGCGGTGGCGGTCGGGTCGGGTGCGGGGTCGAAGTTCACGCCGTAGAGCGCGTCGTAATCCGGCAGCGCGCGCAGGGCCACGACGTGCCCATCGGTGTGGGAGCGCGTGTCATGGCGGGCGCGGTCACGGGCGGCGGTGAACGCAGTGCGCAGGGCGCGGGCGGTGGCCCGGTGCTCGGGATCGGTCACCGTGGCGCCGCTGGCCCAGACCCGCTCGTGGGTGGCCGCGATCTGCCCGGCGCAGGTGACCGCGACCAGGGCGGGAGTGGCGATCCAGTCGACGAACCGGCCGATCGCGGCCGGGTTGACCGAGTAGTCGTTGCCGTCGACGCGCACGTAGTAGTCACGCGCCAGCCGAACCCGCCCGGTCAGCCCGACCTGCGGCGCCACCGGCGGCAGGGCGACCATCGCGGCCCGGTCGATCGGCCACCGCGTGGCGGGGGTGGTCCCAATCGAGCGCAGGTGCCGGGCGCCCGCCACCTCGGTCAACCAAGTCTCGATCTGGGCGTTGAAGTCGAACGGCGAGACGAAGCTGCGTCCGGGCAGAAAGGAGGTCTCGAAGTAGCCGTTGCGCCGCTCCACCAGTCCCTTCGACTCCGGGTCCCGTGCCGGGGTGAGCTTGATCCGCACCCCGAGCGTCCCGGCGAACGCAGCTGCCTCGACGCCGGGTCGCCCGGTGCCGCCGATCGCGGCCTCGCGGTCCCAGACCAGCGTGCGGGGACAGCGGCCCCACCCTGCGATGATCTCCCACATCCCGGCCAGGATGTCGCCGGCCTTGCGGGACGGGATCATCACAGCGTCCGTCACCCGGGAGAAGCCGCAGGTCATCGCCAACACCGGCAGGACCCGCGCCCCGCTGGCACCGACCGGGATCGGGACCGGCGGGAACCACAGGTCGCACTGCGCGAGCTCACCGGGGGCGTACTCGATCCGGTCCGCCGGGTCGGGAGGGGCGAACAACGGCCGCAGCTCACGCACCCGGTCCTTGAGGATGGTCAACGAGTGTGTCCAGCCGATCCGCTCGGCGATCACCGTCGCCGGCATCCTCGGATACTCGGCCAGCAGGGCCCGGACCTGCGGCTCCACCTTGTCCACCAACGACCCGCGCGGTCCACGCTCCCGCGAGGGCGGCGCGTCGGCCCGCAACGCCGCCCGCACCGTATTTCGCGCCAGTCCCAGCCGGCGGACGATCTCCTTGATCGGCACGCCCTCGGCGCGGTGCAGACGACGGACCTCAGCCCACTCTTCCAACGTGATCACCCCTCCAGCCTCGATGGAGGGGTCAGTCCCAACCCGTCGCTAGAGGGTCAGTCTCAGCGCGTCGTCGACACGCCCGATTGCGGCGCCTGTGCCCACGCCCCGGGAGACCGGTGCGACGGAGGAGGCCGCAGGTGCGGATCTGCCAGCTGTCCAGCGTCGAGTCCGCCTTCGCCTTCCTGGTCCCGCTGTTCCACGCGCTGGACGCGGACGGCCACGAGGTGGTCGCGGCCAGCATCATGGACCGCGACGGCGACACCCTGCGGCACCACCTCGGCAGCTCCTACGCCCTGCACCGGATCCGGGTGAGCCGCCGCATCACGGGGCGGGCGTTCAGCACCGAGATCCTGGCGCTCGTCCGCTACCTGCGCCGGGAGCGGTTCGACGTCGTCCACCTGCACGGGCCGCTGGCCTCGATCCAGGGGCGCATCGCGGCCCGGATCGCCCGGGTCCCCTGCGTCGTCAACCACGTGCACGGCTTCTACTTCCACGACGGCATGGCGCGGCGGACGTGGCTGGTGCACACCACCGCGGAGCGCCTGCTGAACCGCTACTTCGCCGACTACGTCGTGACCGTCAACTCCGAGGATCTCGACTTCGCACGCCGGACCGGTTTCGCCCGGGACCCCGACCGGGTCGTCGGCACACCGGGCGTCGGGGTCGACACCGCCCGGTTCGCCCCCGACCCGGAGCGCCGGGCCGCCGTTCGTCGTGAGCTCGGTATCCCGGCCGACGAGTTCGTCGTCGTCTTCGTCGGCAGGCTGGTGACGGAGAAGGGCGTCCTGGAACTGCTGACCGCGTTCTCCGACCTGCTCGCCGATCGGCCGGCCTGGTTGCTGCTGGTCGGCGACGCCGCACCCAGCGAGCGCGACCAGTCGGTGCGCGCACGGCTCGAGCAGGAGCACCGGCGGGACCCGGCGGCGGCCGCGCGCACCCTGCGGCTCGGGCTCCGTACCGACGTGCCCGACCTCCTGACGGCCGCCGACCTCGCCGTCCAGCCGTCGTACCGGGAGGGGATGCCGGTCGCGGTGCTGGAGGCCATGTCGGCCGGCGTTCCACTGGTGGCGACCGACATCCGCGGGAGCCGCGAGGCCCTCGACGGGGGCCGCGCGGGAGTGCTCGTGCCCCCACGGGACGCACCGAAGCTCAGCGCCGCCGTCCGTGCGCTGGCCGCCGACGACCGGGAGCGGACCCGGCTCGCGGCGGCCGGTCGGGCGCGGGTCGAGGACCACTTCGCGATCCCGCACGCCCTCGCGCCGCTGATGTCGCTCTACCGTCGGATCGAGGCGTCGACCCCCCGGCACCGGTTCAGCCTGCGGGCCCGGCTGCGCCCTCTGGTACGACGCGTCGTGCCGACGGCGCTGCGGGGACCCGCGACCGGGACCCCGCGGTGGCGGCTCGCTGTCGAGCACACGGCGGACCCGTTGTCCCCGGTCGGCCCGGTGCGACGACCGGTGTTCTCCGACGACGAGCTCGCCCGCCTCGGCATCACGATGGTCGCCGACCCGTTCGCGATCCAGCGGGACGGCATCTGGCACCTGTTCTTCGAGCAGGTGCGCCACGGCCAGGGACGCGGCGAGATCGGGCTCGCCACCAGCGACGACCTCGTCGACTGGCGCTACCACGGTGTCGTGCTCAGGGAGGACTTCCACCTCTCCTACCCCCAGGTGCTCGCCGACGGCGACGAGATCCTGATGGTCCCGGAGAGCTGCGCGGACGGGAACGGGACGGTGCGGCTGTACCGGGCGGTGGACTTCCCCCACACCTGGGAGCTCGACCGTGTTCTGCTCCGGGGCCGTCCCTTCAAGGACAGCACCGTCCTTCGGCACGAGGGCCTGTACTACCTGTTCACCGAGATCAGCGAGCGCCACACGCACGACCGGCTCGACCTGTTCGTCGCGCCGTCGATCCGTGGGCCCTGGGAACCGCACCCCTCGAACCCCATCGTGCTGGACGACGCGTCGATCTCCCGACCGGCGGGCCGGGTCATCGAGGTGGGCGGACGCCTGGTCCGGCTGGCGCAGGCGTGCCACCGGTCCTACGGCGACGGGGTGTGGGGCCGGCCGATCCGCACGCTGACCTCCGAGGAGTACCGGGAGACGCCCGAGGAGGTCCGGCTGTACCCGTCGCGGGGGGTCGGCGGGACGGGCCATCACATCGACAGCCATCGGGTCCCCGGTGGCTGGGTGCGGTTCGTCGACACCCATGAGTGAACCCGGTCGGGCCGGTACCGGCGGCGAGGGAACGGCGCGCCGGGTGTGGACGCCCGAGCTGGTGCTGCTCGCCGCCTACCTGTTCACCATGCCGATCCAGGTCGAGGTCGGCGACTACCGGCAGATCGCGCCGGCCGACGCGTTCATCGCCTGTTACCTCGCGGTGCGGTCGACCCGGCTGCGGCACATGTCCGGGGCGTGGACGGTCTGGCACACGGCGCTGGTCCCGCTGCTCGGTCTCGGCTGCCTCGTCGCCGTCGTGCGGACCGGCGAGCTGACCTCCTACGCCCTGCTGCAGAAGTACGTCGGGCTGATCGCCCTGCTGGCGACGGGCGCCTGCTTCATCGACTACATGCGCGACGTCGAGCGGCTCCGCCGGATCCTGCGGCTGTTCGTCGGCGCGGTCCTCCTGCACGCCACGCTCGCGCTCGGCGCGCGGCTGCTGAACCTCGCCGGTGGCCCGGTCCTGCCCCTGATGAACGATCCCTGGCCGACCGACCGGATCTCCGGCCTCGTGCTCGATGCCAATGCTTTCGGAGGTCTCGTCGCACTCGCCCTGGTGCTGCACCACGTGACCGCCGGCACCCCCTCGGCGCTGCTGCCCGGGCGGTGGGCGGTCGCCGGCTACGCCGTGCTGCCGGCGACGCTCCTGCTGACCTTCTCCCGGTCGTCCTGGATCGGGCTGACCTGCGGCTTGGCGGCGCTGCTCCTCGTCCGACCGGCTCTCGGCGGCCGGACCCTCGTCCGCGGCGCGCTGCCGGTCGTCGTCCTCGTCCCGCTGGTGCTGCTGCAGGTCCCCGACGCCGCCGCGCTCGTGACACGGCCCAGCGAGATCTCCTCCCGTCTGGTGATCGGGTTCGAGGCGTTGCACGACTACGTGGAGAGCCCGGTGTTCGGGATCGGACTCGGCGTGTACGTCGCCGAGTACCGGATCGTCGTGCACAACACGGCGCTGTGGTTCCTGTCCGATCTCGGGTTGATCGGCCTGGCGGTGTTCCTGGCGCTGGTCGTGTCGGTGGCGGTACGACTGTTCTCCGCGCTGCCCGTCGCGTCCGGTGAGCTGCGGCCGATGGTGCTCGCACTGCTGTGCGGGCACGTCGTGATGGCCGGTGTGTCCCTCGGGATCGAGGCGTTCTACCAGCGGCACTGGTGGCTGGTCTTCGCCGCCGCGGGTGTGGCGACGGTGCTCGCCCTACGGTCGTCGGACGCCCGTGCCGCTCCGCGGTCCGCGACGGAGGTGCTCGTCCGGTGAACGGTCCGACCAACCTCCGCCAGGCCCACTGGGGGTTCCTGTCGCAGATCGTCAACACGGGGACGAACTTTCTGCTCACCCTGCTCGTCGCCCGGGTCACCGCGCCCGACGCGTTCGGTGCCTTCGCGGTGGTCATGGTCCTCTACACGATCGGGATCGGGGTCGTGCGTGCGACGTCCAACGACGTGCTCGCCGTGCGCCGCCGCCGCGACCGGGCGGACCCGGCGCGCGAGGAGAGCGAGGCACTCGCGCACACCGTCGCGTTCGGGATCCTGCTCGGACTCGCGGCCGCGGCCGTCGTCCTCGTCATCGGGCACGGGACCGGCCCGTTCCTGCTGATGGCGCTCGTGATGCCGATGCTCCTGCTCCAGGAGGGGCTACGGGGGATCGCGATGGTCCGGGCCGTCCCGAAGGAGGCCGCGCTCTCCGACGTCCTGTGGGCGGTGGCGCAGTTCGGCACGATCGGTGTCGCCGCCGTCCTGGACGGCAGGGTGTCCGAGATCGCCGCCGTGCTCGGATGGTGCGCCGGCGGCAGCCTCGGCGCCGTGACGGCTCTGGTCAGGCTGCACATCCGGCCCCGGTTCCGCGCCGCGCTGCGGTGGTTCGTGTTGCACCGCGCCCTCGCGGCTCCGTTGCTGGCCACCCACATGCTCACCGGGATCCCGGTCGACGCCTCGTTCCTGCTGATGCCGTTGGTCACGGATCTGTCCGAGGTCGGTGCGCTCCGGGCCGCGTTCCTGTTCTTCGGTCCGCTCGGCATCCTGATCCTCGGTACGCGGTCGATGCTTCTGCCCGACGCGACCCGGCTCGGCTCCCCCCGCGAGGTCCGCCGGCTCGTCGGCCGGGTCACGGCGGTGCAGGCGGTCCTCGCCGCGGCCTGGGGCGCCGGGGTCGTCCTGCTGCCCGACCGGGTCGGGCGGTGGCTGCTCGACACGAACTGGGACGGCACCCAGGGGCCGCGCACCTTCCTCGCCGTGATGCTGGTCGCCGAGGCGGTGCTGGTCGGGGCGATCGTCGTCGCCTCGGCACTCGGGCAGCTGCGCCGGGCACTGCTCGTCCAGGCGACGACGGTCCCGATCGTCCTCGTCCTGGTGCTCGTCGTGGCCTCCGGGCACGGGGCGACCGGCACCGCCGTCGTCCTCGCCGGCGGTTACGCGGTCAGCGCCGTGCTGGCCTGGCTGCTGTTCCTGGTCCGGAAGGACACGGATCAGAAGGACACGGACCGGCTGACCGGAGCCCCCACCGACCATCGCACAGAATCGGGGACCGCATGAACCAGACCGCATCGTCCGACGAGCTGGAGATCTCCTTCTGGCGCCGGGCCCTGCGCCGGCACCGGATGCTCGTCCTCATCGTGGTCGTGCTGTTCGTCGCCGTCACGGTCGCGGCCGTGCTGTTGCGCCCCGCGTCCCACTCGGCGACCACCGAGGTCTTCGTGTCCGGCGCCGACGTCGCTCCGGAGGTCCAGTTCGTCCGGAGCCGTTTCGTCTCCGAGGCCGCCGCGGCCGAGCTGGGCTCCCGGCCCGATGTCGACGTCGGGTCGGGCGACTCGACGTGGATCCTCACCGTCACCGCGTCGGCGGCGACTCCCGAGGAGGCCGCGAGGGTCGCGACGACCTACGCGACCACCTACGTGCGGTTGCGCGAGCAGGCCACCACGGACGCCCGCCGTGCGGGGGAGGCCGACCTCGAGCAGTCCATCGCCCGCGCCCGGGCCGAGCTGGACGCCCTGCCCCCGAACGCGCCACCGCAGGCCGGGGCACGGCTGGAGAACGAGATCACCGCGTTCCAGGACGCGCTGACCAGCACGACGTCGGCGACGATCCAGGCCGGGCCCCGGCCGGTCGTCCTGGACACCACGGTGGCGGACGGGCAGGCGAGCGGGACGGTGTGGCTCTACGCCGCGGCGGCCGCCGCGATCGGGTCCGTCGCGGGTGCCGGGCTGGCCGGGGCCGCCGGGGGGCTCGACCCGCACGTGCCGGGCCCTGCGTACGCCACCAGAGCCCTGCGGGTCCCGCTGTTCGGAACAGTCGCGCCGTCCGGCACCCGCGGTGGGTGGCGGTCGTCGCGGGCGCGGCGCCGGGCACGGATGCGCACCGCGCCGGGTGAGGTGATCGCGATGATCCGTGCCCTGGTGCTGCCCGCGGACCGCGACAAGCTCAGCGGCAGCGTGCTGGTCTGCGGCGCCGGCCGGGGCGACGGCGCCGAGACGGGCAGGATCGCGACCGAGCTCGCGACCGGCTTCGCCCGGGCCGGCGCGTCGACGGCGCTGGTCCGGGCCGATTTCACCGCCCCGGAGGCCGACCTCGGCGCTCCGGGCCTGTCCGCGGTCGTCGCCGGACGGGTGGCCCTGTCCGATGCGCTGACCGTCACCGACGACGCGCCGGGCCTGTCGGTCATCGCCGCGGGCGCCGCGCCCGACTCGACTGTCGACCTCCTCTCCGGCCGGGAGTTCGGCCGGATCGTGGAGGAGCTGGAGCGGACGGTCGACGTCGTCGTCGTCCACTGTGCCCCGCTCGGCGACGACCCGGGCGCCGCACTGGTCTCGCGGACGGCGGACGCCACGCTGCTCGTCGTGTCGGACCGGACCCGCCGTGACGAGCTGAGTCGCGTGGAGCAGACCCTGCACGCGACCGGCGGCCGCGTCGAGGGCATCGCCTACGTCGGCGAGCCGGGGGCATGACCGGACGGCACCGGGCACTCGCCACCGCGGTCGGCGTCATCGTCGTCGCGGCCGTCGTGCTGTTCGCCGGTCCGCTGAGACCGGGTCCCCCGGCCCCGTCCGGTCCTCCGACGGCGTGGGTGGAGGACGCACTCGTCCGGGTGTCGGCACACGACCCGCCCGGTCCCCGGACCACGGCGCAGATCACCGCGGCACGGGGTGAGACCGAGTCGTTCCAGATCGTCACGACCGGTGGTGGCCGGCCCTTGCGCGGCGTGGACCTGGAGGTGAGCAGACTCGGAGGGCCAGGCGGTGTCTTCCTCCCGGCGGGTGCGGTCTCGCTGTTCCGGGAACAGTTCGTGACGGTCCCGGCGACGCTGCCGGTCGCGGGCTCCGCCGGGCCGGGGGACTACGCCGACGGCCTGGTGCCCTTCACCGATCCTGCGACCGGTGCACCGCTGCACGGCGACATCCCCGCCCGCGGGGTATCCGTCGATCCGCACCGCGCCCAGCCGTACTGGGTGGACGTCGCGGTCCCCCGGGATGCGGTCCCCGGGGTGTACCGCGGCGGCTACACCCTGCGCACCGCCGGCGGCGACGTCAGCGGGCAGGTCGAGCTCACGGTCCTGGACCTGGTGCTGCCCGCCCGTCCGGCTCTGACCGGGGCCTTCCTGAACAGCGGCGGTCGACCCGCCGTCGACGCGGAGCTGCTCCGCAACGGCGCCATGCCCGGCAGCCCGGTGGGCGGACTGGACCCGGCGCTGCGCGCCTCGGGCCGGCTGAACGCGGTGAACACCGGCTTCTACAGCGGAGCCGACCGCGACACCTGCGCGATGCGGCCACCGCCCACACCGGGGGAGGTCGACGCCGCCGTGCGGGAGGCTCCCGCGGGCACGTCGCGCTACAACTACACCGCCGACGAGATCGCCGACTGCGATGACCACACGACCCTCTACCCGGCGCTGCGGGACTGGTCGCGAGCCCTGCACCGGGCCGGAGTGCGGCAGCTGGTGACGATGGCACCGGACCCGGTCCTCTTCGACGACGGCACCGGGGCACCGGTGGTCGACGTGTGGGCGTCGTTGCCGATGGACCACGACCCCGCGCTGGTGGACGCGGCGGTCGGGCGCGGGATGGAGGTCTGGTCCTACACCGCCCTCGCCCAGGACGACTACTCGCCGAAATGGCTCATCGGCGCTGACCCCGCCGGGCTGAGGGCGATGCCCGGATTCTTGAACCAGAGCCTCGGCTACACCGGGCTGCTCTACTGGCGGGTCGACGGATGGGGGACTGTCGACCCCTGGTCGACGGCGGTTCTCTACGACGACCGGTACGCCGGCGACGGGATGCTCGTCTACCCGGGCGACCGGGTCGGCCTCCCGGGTGGCGCCGCGCCGTCGCTGCGCCTCAAGTGGATCCGGGACGGCATCGACGACTACGCCTACGCCGAGCTGGCCCGTCGGGCGGCCGGTGACGCCGCGGTCGACCGGGTCGTGCGCACGGTGGCACCGGACTGGCGCGGCTGGAGCCGCGACCCGGCGGCGCTGGCCACGGCGCGCGCAGCGCTCGCGGAGCTTGCGGCGGGCGGCCGATGACACCGCCGCCTGCCGCGAGGCCGTTCAGCAGAGGTGCGCGACGACGTGGTTGCCGTACCGTGGGTCGCCGGGACGGACGTCGGTGAAGATCCCCGCCCGGACGGCGGAGACCAGGTCCCCCACGTAGTCCTGCACGCAGTGCCGGGACCGGTATCCCAGCACCGTGGCGATCTTGTCGAACGCGACCCGGTAGTTCCGCGGGTCGGTGTCGCCCTCGCGGTAGACGACCCGTGCCCCGTCGACGTGCTTGAGGGCCTCGTCGACGAGCATGCGCTTGGTGAACTGCTGGTCGGCGTCACCGACGTTGAACACCTCGCCGCGCACCAGCCCGGGGGGTGCGTCGAGCACCGTCAGGACCGCCGACGAGAGGTCCTGCACGTGGCAGTAGGGGCGCCAGGTGTCGGCGTCGTACACCACGAGCTCCTCGCCCGCGGCGAGGTCACGGGTGAACTGGGAGACCGTGAGATCGAACCGCGCCCGTGGCGAGAGGCCGTAGGCGGTGGCGACACGCAGGACGGTGCCGACGGTCGTCGTCCGCGACGCGCCGGCGAGCACGTGTTCCTCGACCGCGATCTTCGTCTCCGCGTAGAGCGACTGCGGGTTCAGCTCACTGGTCTCGTCCGCGAAGGACGACGGGTCGTGGATCCCGTAGTTGCTGCAGGTGGAGGTGAACACGAACCTCCGCACACCGAGTCCGGCCAGCATGTCGTGCAGCTGTACCGCCGCCTCGTGGTTCACCTGTTCGGCGAGCTCGGGGTAGCGCCTGCAGACCGGGTCCCCGACGAGCGCCGCGAGCAGCACGACATCGGTCGTGCCGGTCGCCGCCGCGGTCACCGACGCCCGGTTCCGGAGGTCGCCACGGGAGAAGCCGAAGCGAGGGTGGTCCAGCAGGTGATGCAGGGCGAAACCGTTGTCGTAGATCAGCTGGTCGAGCACGCGCACCCGAGCACCGGCGTCGAGGAGCCGTGCGCTCAGGACCGAGCCGACGTAGCCGGCGCCGCCCACGACGAGGACGGTGCGCTCGCTCAGATCCGGGGTCATCCCGCTGTCCTCTCCGTGATGGGCGCCGGAACCGTCGTGGTCGCGGTGTCGGGGGCCCCGGTCGTGGCCAGGGCGTCGGCGAGAGTCCTGACGACGCGGCCGACGTCGTCCGGGCCGAGCCGGGGATGGAGCGGAAGCGTCAGCTCCCGGTCGTGGAACTCCTCGGTACGGGCGAGCTCGACGTCGCCGAACCGCTCCCGGTAGTAGGTGAACCGATGGACGGGCGGGTAGTGCACGCTGGTCTGCACCCGGGCGGCCCGCATCTCCGTGGCCACGGCTGTCCGATCGGTGCCGACGGGCAACAGCACCGGCAGCAGGTGTGCGGCGGTGGGGTGCTCCGGCTGGAACGGGACCCGGCAGTGCGGCAGGACCTCGGCCAGGAGACTGCGGTAGCGCCCGCTCAGCATTCGTCGCCTGGCGTTCCACCCGAGGAGCCGGGGGAGTTGGACCAGCCCCAGCGCCGCACGCAGCTCGTCCATCCGGAAGTTGTAGCCGCGGTCGACCACGTCGTAGCCGACCCGCTGCCCCCGGTCTCGGTCCAGGGTGCTCGCGGTCATGGCGTGTGCGCGCAACAGGCGCGCCCGCTCCCGTGCGATCGGATCGGCGACGACCAGCATCCCCCCCTCCGCGGTGGTCATGTTCTTGTTGGAGAAGAAGCTGAACGCGGAAGCGTCGGCGACACCGGCGACGTGGCCCGGCAGCCCTGCGGCGTGCGCGGCGTCCTCGACCAGGGCCAGCCCGTGATCGTCGGCGAAGCGCCGCCAGGTCGCGCCGTCGACCGCGTACCCCGCGTAGGGCATGACGACCACGGCCGTCGTGCGCGGCGTGAGCCGTGCCCGCGCGTCCTCGACCGACAGGTGCGGCAGGTCCGGGGACTCGATGTCGACGAAGACCGGTGTGGCCCCGGCCTGCACCACGACGCTCGCCGTCGCCACGAACGTCAGCGACGGGACCAGCACCTCGTCACCGGGACCGACGCCGACCGCGTGCAGCGCGAGCTGGAGAGCCGACGTCGCGGAGTGGACGGCGATCGCGTCGGCGACACCGTGCAGCTCGGCGAAGGCCTGCTCGAAGCGGCGCACCCGGTCGCCCATGGTCAGCCAACCGTCGTCGATGACCTCGTGCAGCGCCTGCTTCTCGGCCTCGCCCAGCACCGGCGACCCGAGCTCGATCGTCGGGAGGTCGGCGAGGGGTGTCACGCGGGTGCTCGCATGGCCAGCTCGGCGTGCTCCTGGGCGCGGCGCAGGTCCTCGACCCTTCCGATGTCGATCCAGGAGCCGTGGTGCTCGTAGACGTTCACCGGGACACCCCGGGCCAGCATGGTCCGCATCAGCTCGTCGAAACCGAAGGGCCCCGACGGCGGGATGTGGTCGAAGATCGACGGCTCCATCAGGTAGATCCCGGTACTGACGGAGAACTGCTGGCTCGGCTTCTCCCTGAAGTCGGTCACCACGCCGCTGTGGTGCTCGAGCACCCCGTAGGCGATGTTCACGACCTGTCGTGTCACGACCACGGTCAGTGGTGCACCGTGTTCCCGGTGCTCGCTCAGGACCGAATCGAGATCCACATCGGCGAAGACGTCGGAGTTGGTGACGAAGAACGGGTCTCGGACGGTGTGCCGCAACGCATTCAGCGGCCCGATGGTCCCGAGCGGTTCCTCCTCGAATATGTATTCGATCTCCAGTCCCCATCGTTCCCCGTCGCCGCAGTAGCTGCGGATCAAGGGGCCGAAGGCGCTGACGGTGATCGACACCGTCTTCACTCCCGCCGCGGAGAACCGGGCGAGCAGATTGTCGATGACGCAACCTTCGCCCACCGGCATCAGTGCTTTGGGTAGAACGGTTGAATACGGAGCGAGACGGGTGCCGCGGCCGCCGGCCTGAACCACGGCGTGAAGATTCGGCATCTTTCCTCCTTGGGGCGCTCGGGGTGAACAATCACTCGAAAGTGTCTCGACGGTCGTTACGGGCCACGTGTGATTACCGAGAGCAGTGCAGGCGTTCCTTCTGGGGGAACCCAGACCTGGACGCTGTAACACGATCGTGTGAATATCGACCACTCACGCGTCGAGCAGATCGCAACGCCGCCGGTGAGGTGTCATGTCGAACGCACTCCTGAACCGATCGTTCGCCCACGTCCGTCCGGACCCGATCGGTCACCGTGGGTACATCGCGGCAGCGGTCGCCGGGGACGCATTCGGCTGGGTCGTGGCCCTCGTCGTGGCCGTCCTGCTCCGGTACGAGCTGGACCTGGCCGAGATCGACGTGTCGGGTCTGCTGTGGACGGCGGCGGCAGCCGCCGTCGCGCAGATGCTCGTCGGATGGCTCGGCCGCTCCTACACGAGCGGGAGGGCCGCCTCCGCGACCGACCCGGGCGGGCTCACCCTGTCGGTGTTCCTGGTCGGGCTGACGACGTTCGTCCTGGTGACCCTCCAGGACCCGCCTCCGGTGCCCCGCTCGACGCCGCTGCTCGCCATTCCCATCGCGGCGTTGTTGCTGGTTGGGGTCAGAGCGGGTCTGCGTGCCCGGATCGAGCGGCCCGATCCCACCGACCCGCGGCGCACCCGTCGTGCGGTCATGGTCGGGACCGGCGAGGACGCCGACCACCTGGTCCGCTCGATGCTGCGTGACCCGAGCTGGGGCATCCTGCCGGTCGCGACGGTCGGTTCGGACGGTGCGCGGCGTCGCATCGCCGGACTCGGGACCGCCCGGTCCGGGGAGCGGCCCGCCGCGCTCGCCGAACGGTTCGGCGCCGACCTGCTGGTCATCGCGACCTCGGACGGGGCCGCGGCGGGGACGGTGTCGGCGGAGGCGGCCGCGGCGGGCATCCCGACGCTCGTGGTGCCGCCGCTGGCGGAACTGGTCCGGTCACTGGCTCCGGCCGACCTGCCCGGCCCGACGCCGGCGGCTCCGTCGCGGGGCGGGACCCGTGGCCGGGCCCGGACCGCGGGCAAAAGGGCGTTGGACGTCGTGCTGTGCCTCGCGGGGTTGCCACTGGTGCTGCCGGTCCTGCTGACGGTAGGACTGGTCCTGCTGCTCAGCGGCGGGGAGGTGCTCTATCGGGCGCCGAGGGTCGGGCTGCACGGGCGCCGGTTCACGATGTTCAAATTCGCCACGATGCGTCCCGGGGACTCCGGCCCGCGGGTGACCCGGGAGGGCGACCCCCGGATCACCCCCATCGGCCGGGTGCTGAGGTCGACCAAGCTCAACGAGCTGCCCCAGATCGTCAACGTGCTGCGCGGTGACATGAGTGTCGTCGGCCCGCGTCCGGAGGACCCGCGCTACGCGCGTGCCTACACCCCGGAGCAGCGGGCGGTCTGGTCCGTCCGGCCCGGGATGACGAGCGTGGCCTACCTCGACTTCGGCGACGAGCAGGTCTACATCGAGCGGGCCCGACCGGACGACGTCGAGTCGTTCTACCTGGGCGAGCTGTTGCCGGCCAAACTCGAGATCGAGATCGGCTACGTCCGGAGCTGGACGGTCGGCAGTGACATGGTGATCATCGCGAGGACACTGGGCCGTCTCCTGGCGCGACGCTAGGTCCGACCCGACCGGGTGGTTCTCGCGCCTCGCGCGGCGTGATCGGGCAGACCGGGGAACGGTCTCCCCCATGAACCGTCACCGCACACCGTTCCTGATCGGACTGCTGTCGGTCGGACTGCTCGTCGCCGGGTGCGGCGGAGGTGCCGCCCCGTCCGAGGCCCCGGCCGCGCTGTCGACCGCGCCCACCACGGCCGCGCAGCAGCCGACGGGGGAGACGTCGTCGTCGGAGGCAGCCGAAGTCGCCCGCTGCACCAGCAGCACCGTGCAGGCGTCGGTCGGCACCACCCTCGGCGACAACCAGAAGGACACCACCATCGTCTGGCGCAACACCTCCGACGCGCCCTGCACCATGACCGGGTTCGGCGGCGTCGACCTGCGCGGCCCGGACGACCCGCAGTTCGGGCCGTCCTACTCGCTGCCCCGGGCGGGGGAGGAACCCACCGCGGTCGTCGTCAAGCCGGGCGGGACCGCGCACACCGTGATCACCTGGCTGCCCGGGGACAGTTGGACGCCGACCGACGTCGTCGTGACCGCGCCGGACGAGACGACGTCGACGACGCTGAAGTGGGACCAGGGCCCGGTCTCCCGTCAGGACGGCGCGACCCGCCCCGGCACCTACATCCACCCGGTGGCGCCCGGCTCCGTCTGACCCCGTCGCGGTCACCCCGTGCAGTGGGTGACACACACCCCGTCACGGCCGGAGTCGTGTGCGCCACCCCCGCGGGGGTACCCGATAACGGTCGATCAGCTCTGGCCGATGATGCCGGGCGTGGAGATTCACCAGACCCCGCTCCCCGGATCGGCTCTCATCGACCTGAAGCGACTCGAGGACGACCGCGGCTTCTTCGCCCGTGCCTTCTGCGAGCAGGAGTTCCGCGACGCCGGGCTGGACCCGACGATCACCCAGTGCAACCTCTCGTACAACCACGAGGCGGGCACCCTGCGCGGCTTCCACTACCAGCTGGAGCCCAACGCCGAGGTCAAGGTCATCCGCTGCGTCCGCGGCGCGATCTTCGACGTGATCGTCGACCTGCGCCCGGACTCCGACACCTACCTGCAGTGGTTCGGTGCCGAGCTGTCCCAGGACAACTACCGGGCGATGTACGTGCCGCGGAACTTCGCGCACGCCTACCTCACCCTCACCCCGGACGCGACGACGATCTACCAGGTCTCGACGCCCTACACCCCGGGCGCCGAGCGCGGCCTGCGCTGGAACGACCCGGCCCTGGATGTCGAGTGGCCGCACGCGGTCGACCACGTCTCGGACAAGGACGCGAACTGGCCGCTGCTCGCCGACAACGCCGACTTCCCGTCGGTCACCGGAGCCCGCTGATGCTGATCCTCGACACCGCCCTCGCGAAGCGCGCCGCCGAGAACCGCCCGATCCGGGTCGGCCTGGTCGGCGCCGGGTTCATGGGCCGCGGCCTGGTCAACCAGATCGTGAACTCCACCCCCGGGATGGACGTCGTCGCGATCGCGAACCGCACCGTCGCCACCGCCGTGCGCGCCTACACCGAGGCCGGGCTGGAGCCGGTCGAGGTGTCGACGACCGCGCAGGTCGAGGCGATGGTCGCGAAGGGCGTCCCGGCCGTGCTCGGCGACGCGTTCGCGCTGCTCGCCGCGGAGAACATCGACGTGCTCGTCGACGTCACCGGGGCCGTCGAGTTCGGCGCCCGGGTCACCGTCGCCGCGATCGAGCGCGGGCTGCCCGTCGTCACGATGAACGCCGAGCTCGACGGCACCGTCGGCCCGCTGCTCGCGCACCGCGCCCGCGCCGCCGGGGTCGTCCTGACCGGTGCCGACGGCGACCAGCCCGGCGTCCAGGCCAACCTGCTGCGCTTCGTGCGCGGCATCGGGGTCACCCCGCTCGTCGCCGGCAACATCAAGGGCCTGCAGGACGAGTACCGCACCCCCACCACCCAGCAGGCGTTCGCGGAGAAGTGGGGGCAGGACCCCTACATGGTCACCAGCTTCGCCGACGGCACCAAGGTGTCGTTCGAGCAGGCGATCGTGGCCAACGCGTTCGGCTTCACCGTCGGCCGGCGCGGCATGTACGGCCGCGACCACACCGGGCACGTCGACGAGCTGACCGCGGCCTACGACGTCGACGAGCTGCGCGAGCTGGGCGGCGTCGTCGACTACGTGGTCGGCGCCAAGCCGGGGCCGGGCATCTACGTGCTCGGCACCCACGACGACCCGAAGCAGCGCCACTACCTGAACCTGTACAAGCTCGGCGAGGGCCCGCTGTACAGCTTCTACACCCCGTACCACCTGTGCCATTTCGAGGTCCCGAACACCATCGTGCGGGCCGTCGACTTCGCCGACGCCGCACTGAGCCCGCCCGCGGGACAGCGGGTCGACGTCGTCGCCACCGCCAAGCAGGACCTGAGCGCCGGGCACACCGTCGACGGGCTGGGCGGCTACGACACCTACGGTGTCGCCGAGTCGAGCCCGGTGACCCGCGCCGAGCGGCTGCTGCCGATGGGCGTCGCCGAGGGGTGCACGCTGGTGCGCGACGTCGCGAAGGACGCGGTGCTCACCTACGACGACGTGACCCTGCCCCCGGGCCGGCTCGTCGACGCGCTCCGCGAGGAGCAGGACAAGCTGTTCGCCTGAGCGGCCCGCAGGCCGCGGCGCCGGGTCAGTGGGCGCCGCGGCTGCGGAGCACCGCGCCGACGGTCTTCCACAGGATCAGCAGGTCCAGTGCGGGGATCCAGTTCTCGACCTCGGCGTCGACGCACATCGACCGGCACTTCAGCATCCCGAGGTGCGCCCGTGCGTACCGACGCGCTCCTGGCGGAAGAACACCGGGCCGCCGTCGCCGAGCTTCACCGCGGCCGCCAGGACCAGGAACAGCGGCCCCACCAGAAGCATCAGCAGCGCGGCGACCGCGCGGTCCGCGACGTACCTCACGATCGTCGACGCGCCGGAGAACCGCGGCTCGGACAGCCGCAGCAGCGGCATGCCGTCGACCGGCGTGAAGTGCATGCGCGGGCCGGCGAGCTCCATCAGGCCGGGGTCGACGGCGAGCTCGGTCTCCGAGCCCTCCAGGTCCCGCTCCCTCACCCGCGCGCACGTTGCGCCGTTCGTCCTAATCCATGCGAGGGGTTGTCATCAGGAGTGACGATCGCGGCGTCTCATCAGAATTGAGTAACGCCGACGCCGCCGGATGCGACAGGTGATCGAACGATCATCCTGCGTGAGGAGGCAACGGGTGCCGTTGCGCCGCTTCGACCGGACGTCCTGGCCCGAGCACGGCCCGCACCGGGACCTGCTCGACCTGCTCGACGACGTCCACGTGCACCACGGCTGCCCGTCGGAGCGTGTGCTCGCGCGCCGGCTGCGGACCTCGACCGCGCGGGTCCGCGACGTCGTCCGCGGCCGTGCCCTGCCCGGCGACGCCGTCGGGATCAGGGACCTGGTCGCCGCACTCACCGCGCAGGGCCGCGCCGATCCGGCGACGGCGGACCGGGCCGAGGCCCTCACGGTCGCGGCCCGCCGCGAGCGCGACGGTGCCGGACCCTGGCCCGCAGGGCGCCGGACGGGCCGACCGCTCTGGTCACCTCCGGGCGTCGCTCCGGCGACAGGTCCCGCGACGACGGGCACCCGCCGGACCGCGGTCGCCGCGCTCCTGCTCGTGCTCACCGCGGCGGTCGCGACGGCCGTCGTGCTCTCGGGGCACCTGCCCTTCTGACTCCCCGGCCGGGCCCTCCGGTCAGCAGGACTGCCGAACCACGGCCGATCCGGGCGCGGCCCGACGAGGCTCATGTCCCCGCGCAGGGGGTTCCACAGCTGGGGCGGCTCGTCGAGCGAGATGCGGCGGATGAGCCTGCCGACCGGACCGACCTGGGCCAGCGCGGACACCACGACGCAGTCGTGCCCGATCGGCGCGACCACGACCGCGGCGGTCCCGACGGCGACGACGTCGGTCGGCACCGGCACCGTCCGGACGAGGCCGACCCGGGCTGCCTGCCTGTGACCGGCGCCGGGGAACGGCCGTCGCTACGACCTGAACTGATCCGCGACGGCCATGACGTATTCGC
This sequence comes from Pseudonocardia sp. UM4_GMWB1, assembly GCF_017312155.1. Lineage (NCBI taxonomy): Bacteria > Bacillati > Actinomycetota > Actinomycetes > Pseudonocardiales > Pseudonocardiaceae > Pseudonocardia > Pseudonocardia sp. UM4_GMWB1. Next base: position 1,795,842 of record NZ_QJPN01000001.1, read on the forward strand.
CGTAGCCCGAGCCCGCCTGCTGCGCCCCGAGGGCGTGGCAGGCGGCGGCGTCGATGAAGCCCATCCGCAGGGCGACCTCCTCGACGCAGGCGATGCGGATGCCCTGGCGGTTCTCCAGGACGCGGACGTACTGGCCGGCCTCCATCAGCGACTCGTGGGTGCCGGTGTCGAGCCAGGCGAAGCCGCGTCCGAGGTCCTGCAGACGGGCGCGGCCCTGTTCGAGGTAGGCGCGGTTGACGTCGGTGATCTCGAGCTCGCCGCGGGCCGAGGGGGTGATGCGCGTGGCGATGTCGACGACGCGGTCGTCGTAGAAGTAGAGGCCGGTGATGGCACGGTCCGAGCGGGGGTGCTCGGGCTTCTCCTCGATCGAGAGCAGGGTGCCGTCGGGGGCGGCCTCGCCGACGCCGTAGCGCCGCGGATCCCGCACCGGGTAGCCGAACAGCACGCAGCCCGCGTCGCCGGAGGCGACCTCGGCGGCGCGGCGACGCAGCAGGTCGCCGAACCCGGCGCCGTGGAAGATGTTGTCGCCCAGCACGAGCGCCGACGGCCCGCCGCGGACGTGGTCGGCGCCGATGACGAACGCCTCGGCCAGGCCGTTGGGGTGCTCCTGGGCGGCGTAGGTGATCTGCAGGCCGAGCCGGCCGCCGTCGCCGAGCAGGCGCTGGAACCCGGGCAGGTCGTGCGGGGTGGAGATGAGCAGGATCTCCCGGATCCCGGCCAGCATCAGCGTGGTCAGCGGGTGGTAGATCATCGGCTTGTCGTAGACCGGCAGCAGCTGCTTGGACACCGCCGCGGTCAGCGGGAACAGCCGGCTGCCGGTGCCACCGGCCAGGATGACGCCCTTCACCGGGCGGTCCCGAGGTGGGCGCCGAGCCCGTCGCGCCACGGCGGCATCGTCACCCCGGCGCGGGTCGCGCGGGACAGGTCGAGCACGGAGTTCGCCGGTCGGCGCGCCAGGTGCGGCCTGTCCGCGGCGTACTCGGCGGTCGACACCGGGCGGACGTCGCCGGGTTCGCGGCCGCAGCGGGCGAACACCTCCCGGGCCAGTCCGTGCCAGCTGACCGGCTCGCCGTCGCCGGTCACGTGGAAGGTGCCGTGCCGTCCGGACCCGGCCAGCACGAGCAGCGCCGCGGCCAGGTCGGGGGCGAACGTCGGCCGCCCCACCTGGTCGTCGACGACGGCGGGGGACACTCCGTCGCGGGCCAGCCGCGCCATGGTGGCGACGAAGTTGCCGCCGTCACCGACGACCCAGCTGGTCCGCACGATCACGTGCCGCTCCGGCAGCGCCGCCCGCACCGCCAGCTCCCCGGCTGCCTTCGACGCGCCGTACACCCCGAGCGGGGACGGCGGGGCGTCCTCGGGCACCGGACCGGGCGCGGTGCCGTCGAAGACGTACTCGGTGGAGACGTGGACCAGCAGGCAACCGTGCTCGCGGGCCGCCGCGGCCAGGTGCGCGGGGCCCGCCGCGTTCGCCCGCCACGCCGCGCCCGGTTCGGTCTCCGCCCGGTCGACGGCGGTGTAGGCGGCGGCGTTGACCAGCACGTCGACGCCGGTGAAGTCGTGCGCGGCGACGGCGTCGGCGTCGCCGATGTCCAGCGCCGCACGGTCGAGTGCCACCGCGCCGGGCAGTGCGGCGACCAGCGCCCGCCCGAGCTGCCCGTTCGCCCCCAGCACGCACGCGCGCACGCGCCCACCTCCCGATCGTCGGGGCCGACTCTGACACGCTGGCGGGGCCGGACAGTGAGCGGGGAGGGCACGTGCGCATCGTGGTGACCGGCGGGGCCGGGTTCATCGGGTCCTGTTTCGTCCGGGAGGTGCTCGGCGGGGAGCACCCCGAGCTGGCCGGGGCCGGGGTGACCGTGCTCGACGCGTTCACCTACGCCGGCCGGATCGAGAACCTCGCGCCCGTCGCCGACGACCCGCGGCTGACGGTCGAGCGCGGCGACATCCGTGACCCCCGGCGCGTCACCGAGGTGCTCGACGGCGGTGCCGACCTGCTCGTGCACTTCGCCGCCGAGACCCACGTGGACCGCTCCATCACCGGCGCCGCGGACTTCGTGACGACCAACGTCGTCGGCACCCAGGTCCTGCTGCAGGCCGCGCTGGACGCGGACGTCGGCCGGTTCGTGCACGTCTCCACCGACGAGGTGTACGGCTCGATCGCGTCGGGCTCGTGGCCCGAGACCCACCCGCTGGAGCCGAACTCGCCCTACAGCGCGGCGAAGGCGGGCAGCGACCTGCTGGCGCGCAGCTACCACCGCACCCACGACCTCGACGTGGTGGTCACGCGCTGCTCGAACAACTACGGGCCGTACCAGTTCCCGGAGAAGGTGGTCCCGCTGTTCACCACCCGGCTGCTCGACGGCGGCACCGTCCCGCTCTACGGCGACGGCCTCAACGTCCGTGACTGGCTGCACGTCTCCGACCACTGCCGCGGGATCGTCCTGGCCGCCACGGCGGGCCGGGCCGGGGAGGTCTACAACATCGGCGGCGGCACCGAGCTGACCAACCTGGACCTGACCCGCGCACTGCTCGCCGCCGTCGGCGTGGGGGAGGACCGCATCGAGCGGGTCGCCGACCGCAAGGGGCACGACCGCCGTTACGCCGTGGACTGGTCGAAGATCCGCGACGAGCTCGGCTACGCCCCCCGGGTGCCGTTCGACGAGGGCCTGGCCGCCACCGTGGCCTGGTATCGCGACCACCGGAGCTGGTGGGCGTGAAGGCGACCCCGCTGTCGATCGAGGGCGCCTGGCTGTTCGAGCCGACCACCTTCGCCGACCACCGCGGCTCGTTCACCGCGCCCTTCCAGGGCCCGGCGTTCCGCGACGCGCTCGGGTTCGACCTGACCGTCGCCCAGACCAACCAGTCGGTGTCGGCGCGCGGCGTCGTGCGCGGCGTGCACTACGCCGACGTGCCGCCCGGCCAGGCCAAGTACCTCTACGTGGCCGCCGGCGCCGTCCGCGACGTCGTGGTGGACCTGCGGGTCGGGTCGCCGACGTTCGGGCGGGTCGAGGCCGTCGACCTCGACGCCGCCTCGATGCGGGCGGTCTACCTGTCCGAGGGGCTCGGGCACGCCTTCCAGGCGCTCGCCGACACCACCGTCGTCGGGTACCTGTGCTCGACGTCGTACACCCCGGCGGCCGAGCACGGGATCAGCCCGCTGGACCCGGCCCTCGCGCTGCCCTGGGCCGAGGGGGTCGAGCCGGTGCTGTCCGACAAGGACCGTGCCGCGCCCACCCTGGACGAGGCCCTCGCCGCGGGCGCCCTGCCGGCCTGGGAGAGCTGCCGCGCCCGCCTGGCGGAGCTGCGCGGGTAGCGGCTCAGTTCCCGGCCCACCCGGACCGCACCGCGAAGTAGGCCCGGACGAACGGGTCGCGCGCCGCCCCTTCCGCGACGAGCGCCGCGCGGTGCTGCGCGACCCCGCGCGTCTCCGCGTCGATCTCCGGCGGCAGGACGTCACCGGCGAGGTCGGTGAGCCCCAGCAGCGCGAGCAGCAGGCCGTCGTGCCCGCCCGGCGCCGTCTCGGTGACCAGCAGCGACGCCAGCCGGGTGCGCAGCGCCCGGGCCGGCTCCGGGTCCTGCTCGGTGAGCAGCACCCGGCGGAACAGCCCGAACCGGCGGTACTCCTGCGCGGCGAGGACCCCGTCGGCGACCAGCTGCCCCACGGCGCCGCCCGCCGAGCCCGCCGGGGTCCGCGCGAGGTGTGCCGCGGTGGCGGCCACGGCGTGCGAGCCGGTGTCGGTGCCGTCCCGGGTCACCGCGGCCAGCGCCGCGGCCAGGGCGGGGTGGTCGGGCTCCCCGCCCGACGGCGTCACGGTGTCGCCGCCGTCGGGGCCGTCCCCGCCGTCGAGGTGCAGTGCGCCGGCGTCGACCAGGTCGCGCACCAGCGCGACGGGCAGGACCCGCCCGTCGAACCGGTCACCGATCCGGCCGGTCGAGCGGTCGAGCCCCAGCAGGAGCAGTTCCTCGGCCAGCAGCAGGGTCCGCACGGGCGAGGACGTTAGTGCCGGCGCGACACCTCGGCGTCACCGGGACGCACACTGCCCGACGTCTGCGACAGCCCGTCCGGGGCGGCAGCTAACCTCCGGCCATGTCGGAGAACACCACCCCGCTGAAGCTGTCGGTCATCGGGTGCGGCTACCTCGGAGCCGTGCACGCGGCCTCGATGGCGGAGCTGGGCCACGAGGTCGTCGGTATCGAGGTCGACGTCGCGAAGGCGGAGTCGCTGGCCGCGGGCCGGGTCCCGTTCTTCGAGCCGGGCTTCGAGGAGCTGCTGCGCCGGTCGCTGGACTCGGGGCGGCTGTCGTTCTCCTCGGACATGGCCGACGCCCGGGGCGCCGCGGTGCACTTCGTGTGTGTCGGCACCCCGCAGCGTCGTGGCGAGTACGCCGCGGACCTGACCTACGTCGAGGCGGCGACGGCGTCGCTGATCGAGGTGCTGGGGCCCGGCGAGCTGGTCGTCGGCAAGTCCACGGTGCCGGTGGGCACGGCCGCCCGGCTGGCCGAGCAGGTCGCCGCCCGCGTGCCGGGTGCCGCGCTGGCGTGGAACCCCGAGTTCCTGCGCGAGGGCTACGCGGTGCAGGACACCCTGCACCCGGACCGGCTCGTCTACGGCGTCCCGTCGCTGTCCGGCGCGGACACCGCGGTGGACGCGGAGAAGGTCCTGGACGCCGTCTACGCGCGGATCGTCGCCGACGGCACGCCGAAGGTCGTCACCGACTACGCCACCGCGGAGATGGTCAAGACCGCCGCGAACTCCTTCCTCGCCACCAAGATCTCCTTCATCAACGCGATGGCCGAGCTGTGCGAGGCCACCGGCGCCGACGTGAAGCAGCTCGCCGACGCGATCGGCCACGACGACCGGATCGGCCGCAAGTTCCTCAACGCCGGGCTCGGCTTCGGCGGCGGCTGCCTGCCCAAGGACATCCGGGCGTTCATGGCCCGCGCCGGCGAGCTGGGCGCCGACCAGGCGCTGACGTTCCTGCGCGAGGTCGACAACATCAACATGCGGCGCCGGATCCGGATGGTGGAGCTCGCCCGCCAGGTGTGCGACGACTCCCTGCTCGGCAAGCGGATCGCGGTGCTGGGCGCGGCGTTCAAGCCCGACTCCGACGACATCCGCGACTCCCCGGCGCTGAACGTGGCCGCGCAGCTGCAGCTGCAGGGCGCGAACGTCCGGGTGACCGACCCGCAGGCGCTGCCCAACGTGCGGCGGCACTGGTCGCAGCTGGACTGCGTCGACACCCCGGAGGAGGCCGCCGAGGGCGCCGACGCCGTCCTGCTGCTGACCGAGTGGAAGCAGTACCGCGAGCTCGACCCGGGCTCGTTCGGGAAGGTCGTGAAGACCCGCCGGGTGCTCGACGGCCGCAACGCCCTGGACCGCGAGGCGTGGGAGTCCGCGGGCTGGACCTACCGCGCGCTGGGCAGGCGCAACGTCTGAGCCCGGGCCCACCGCGCGGGCTCCGGGGCCCGCCGTGCGGTAGAACGCAGGCGTGACCTCGCACCCCGTCCTCGCCGGATCGGACCGCGCGGCGTTCGGCTCGCTGCAGCGCGCCTCCACGCCCCGCGCCGAGCGCTACCGCATCGGCAAGGGGCTGCGGAAGGTCGCGCCCCGGTCCGGGCTCGCCGAGTGGTCCGCGCAGCTGCGCCGGGCCGACCCGGTCGACGTCGTCGAGGCGCAGAACGCCGGGCGCGTGCACGAGCTCGTCCCGCTGCGGATCCAGCGGATGACCGCATCCCCGCACGCGTTCCTGCGCGGCGCCGCCGCCCTGCACGCCGCGGACTTCGCGGTGCTGCCCGAGACCGGCGTGCACCCCGTCATCTGCGGCGACGCCCATCTGGGCAACTTCGGCTTCTACGCCTCGCCCGAGCGCGACCTGGTCTTCGACCTCAACGACTTCGACGAGGCCCACCCCGGCGCCTGGGAGTGGGACCTGCGACGTCTGGTGTCCTCCACCTGGGTCGCCGGCCGGGACTCCGGCGCGACCGAGGAGCAGTGCGGCGAGGCCGCCACCCGCTGCGTGACCTCCTACGCCGAGCACCTGCGCCACCTCGCCGACGAGCCGCTGCTCGCCCGCTCGTTCGACATCATGGACATCGACACCCTGCGCTCGGACGCCGACCACAAGACCTCGCGCCGGGTCATCGACAAGGCCGCCGAACGGGCGCGCCGGCGCACCAGCGACCGTGCGCTGCCCCGGTTCGTGACCGAGGAGGGCGGTGCGCGGCGGATCGTCACCGAGCCACCGCTGATCACCCACCCCGACGGCGAGCACACCGCGCGCATCCTGGCCGCCCTCGACGGGTACCTCGCGACGCTGCCGCCGCACTGGAGCCGGATCCTCGGCGGCTACCACGCCGTCGACGTCGCCCACAAGGTCGTCGGGGTCGGCTCGGTCGGGCTGCGCGCCTACCTCGTGCTCTGCGAGGGCTCCAGCCCCGACGACGTGCTGTTCCTGCAGCTCAAGCAGGCACGCCGGTCGGTCGTCGCGCCGTGGGTGCACGGCGGCGAGGCCTGGCACGCCCACCAGGGCCAGCGGGTCGTGGAGTACCAACAGGCCCTGCAGACCGTCTCCGACCCGCTCCTGGGCTGGACGACGATCAACGGCCGCCAGTACTACGTCCGCCAGTTCCGTGACATGAAGGGCGCGATCGTCCCCGACACCCTCGACGCCCCCGCGCTGGCCGACTACGCCGACGTCTGCGGCAGGCTGCTCGCCAAGGGGCACGCTCGCACCTCGGGGGCGTCGATGATCGCCGGCTACCTGGGGAAGGGCGGCAAGGTGGCCGCGGCGCTCGCGACGTTCGCCAGGGCCTACGCCGACCAGACCGAAGCCGATCATGACGCGCTGGTCCGCGCGGTGCGGTCCGGGCGGCTGTCGGATCGGACACCTGAGCAGGTGCCGGGCACGGCGATCGGCTAGGTTCTGGCCCCGTGACCGTCGTCGAAACCCTGCTGGTCTTCGTGGTCGCGCCGGCTGTCCTGTACTTCGCGATCTGGGGCTGGATCGCGGTGCGGAACCGGAGCAACCGCCCCCGCTACAACGCGGGTGACCCCTGGCCGTACGAGCCGCTGTTCTGGATCGCCGAGCCGTCCGCCGCGGGGCACCACGCCGCGCATGCCGGACACGGCGACACCGCCCCGTCTGAGGGCGGCGACACCCGAGGAGGTACCGGTGGCAAGTGGTGACCTCGCCGTCTTCACCGGCAACGAGGAGGACCTGCCCGAGGGGTCGGTCGTCACGAACTCCGGTCGCCTGTCGGTGGCCGAGAACTTCGTCGAGCCGTCCGCGGCCGCGCACCCGTTCACCCCGGTGCAGCTGACCCGCCTGGACGAGGCCCTGTACCTGGCCAGCCGCGAGACCGGCCTGCGGTTCGCGCTGTACCTGGGCGACCTGGGTGCCGACGCGCGGGCCACCGCGGTCGACCTGCACGGGCGCGTCGACGACCACGAGGACGCGGTGCTCGTCGCCGTGAGCCCCGAGCAGCGCCTGCTGGAGATCGTGACCGGCGCCGAGGCGAAGGTCCGCCTCCCCGACCGCGGCGCCAAGCTCGCTCTCATGAGCATGGTCGCGTCCTTCAAGGAGGGCGATCTGTTCGGTGGAATCCTGTCCGGACTGAGGATGCTGGCGGACCAGGCCGGCAGTCGCCCCTGAGCTGGGGTTTCCCATCGGTGGACACCACGGGCGGACACCCCGTCGCGTCCGTGGACAGTGCGGTGCCCGCGTGTCCGTCACTCGCGGGCCACCACGATCGGCGCACCGGCTCTAAGGTGTCCCCCATGGTGCCCAGCGGGAGGACCGAGCGGTGAGCGGCCCCACCGGCAGCCCGATCCTGATCGTCGACGACCACGAGCTGGTCGGGTCCGCTCTCGCCCTCAACCTGCGCGCCGAGGGCGAGGACGCGACCTTCCAGCCGGTCCGCTCCGCCGCCGCGGTGCTGGAGCACGCCCGGCGCGTCACGCCCGGGCTCATCGTGCTCGACCTCGACCTGGGGCGTGACCCGGAGGGCAACCGCATCGACGGGGTCCGGCTCGTCGGCCCCCTCTGCGAGGCGGGCTGGCGGGTGGTGGTGCTGTCCGGCAGCTCCGACGCAGGCCGGGTCGGCGCCGCCCTGGACGCGGGCGGGTTCGTGTTCGTCCCCAAGAACGCGCCGTTCCCGGCGCTGCTCAGCGCCATCCGCGAGGCCCACGCCGGGCGCTCGATCATGCCGCCGGGCCGCCGCGAGCAGTTCATCCGGCTGCACCGCGACCGGGAGCACGAGCGTCGCGACCTGCACGAGAAGCTGGGCAGGCTCACCCAGCGCGAGCGCGAGGTCCTCGCCCTCCTAGCGGGTGGCAAGCGTGCGCAGTCGGTGGCCGACCATTTCGTCGTCTCGCTGGCGACGGTCCGGACGCAGATCCGCGCGGTGCTGACCAAGCTGGAGGTCGGCTCCCAGCTGGAGGCCGTCGCGCTCTACCGCAAGGCCGCCGGGATCTGACCCGTTCGGCCCACAACGCCGCCACCGAACGTCATCGAGAATGACGAGTCCTATCATCGCAATCTCATCAGTCCGGCGACATCTTCGGAGCGGAGGGGACGTGGCGTCCGGTTTCCTCGGCGCGCTCCTGGGCCCGCAGCGGCGGGCCCGGTTCCTGGCCGGACACCTGACCGATGTGCTCGTCGTCGCGGTCCTGGCCGTCCTCGTGGTGGCGGTGAGCCGCCCCGCGGTGGTCGACGGACGGATCGACCTGTCCGACGCGACAGCGGTGCTCACCCTCGTGGCGGCCGCGGTCGGCTCGGCGGCGGCGATCGTCGCGCTGGTGACGGGGCGGCTGTCCGGAGACCCCCGTCCGTCGTGGTTCGGGGCCGCCCTCCTGCTCTACGGCGTCGTGCTCCTCCCGCTGTCCGCACTGGTCCTGCCGCAGTACCCGGCGGGCACCCCGCGGCTGGCCGTGCTGACCATGTTCGTGATCAGCCTGTGCATCCTGGTCGCCGCGCTGCGGCCGCCACCGGCCCTCGGGGCCTGGGGCGGCTGGGCGCTGGCCGCGGTCGCCCTCGTCATCGGCGGGGTCGTCGCATCGCAGGCGGAGAGCCCGTTCACCCGGATGGTGGCGACCTCGCCCCTCTACTCGATCGTGGTGCAGAGCGGCTGGGCGCTGGTCGCGGTGCTGTTCCTGCTCGACGGCTACCGGCGTCCGAGCCGGATCCGGGCCCGGATGGGGCTCGGCCTGCTGATCGTCGCGGTGTCGCAGCTGTACCGGGCGATCGTGCCCGGCCGGGAACCGACGGACGGCCTGGTCTACCCGTCGCTGCGGGTGCTCGGGATGGGCGTGGTGCTCACCGCGCTGCTGACCATGGCGTTGCGTGCGGTGACCCAGATACAGGACGACTACGACCAGCTCCAGGAGACCCTCGGCGAGGCGTCGGCGCTGCTCGAACGGGCCACCGGCCAGACCGCCGAGCGCGACCACGAGCTGCGCAACGGCCTGGCGGGCCTGGCCGGCGCCGCGCAGCTGCTGACGACCCGCCCCGGTGACGACCCGCAGGTCGCCCGGATGCGGGAGGCGGTGCTCGCCGAGCTGAACCGGCTCCGCCAGATGCTGCAGACCCCGGTCACCGTCGAGGACTCGGTGGCCGGCCCGATGGTCGACGGGCGCGACGCCGCCCTGCTCGACTACGGCCCGGCCTACGCCCCGGTCACCCCGTCGCCGGGTGCGGGCCCCGGCGGCGAGCACGACGTCGGGGAGGCCCTGCGCACCCTGGTGGACCTGCGCGACGGCCGCTGCATCACCCTCGACACCCAGGACGACCTGCCCCCCGTCGCCGCGCCCGAGTCGCTCACCCGCCAGGTCGTGACGAACCTGCTGGCCAACTGCGACCGGCACGCGCCCCGGACCCCGGTGGTGGTGCGGGCCCGCCTCGCCGACGAGCCGGGTCTGGTCGCCGTCGAGGTCCGCGACCACGGCCCCGGCCTGCCCGACGGGCAGGAGCAGCTCGAGATCGTCCGCGGGCGGCACGACGAGGCCGCCGGCGGCTCCGGGCTCGGGCTGCACATCAGCGCCCAGCTCGCTCGGGAGCACGGCGGCACCCTGGTGCTCCGTACGGTGGACGCGCCCCGTGGCTGTCTTGCCGTGCTCACACTTCCGGTGGCCCGCTGATCGGGTGGCGAGGTATCCACGACCTGCCGTTCCGTCCACGGCAGGTCTTTTCGTCGCCGCGAGCCATTCCCAGGCGTCCCACCCGATCTCATACTGGTGACGCAACGGCACGGTGCGATGACGCGATGGTCGTCCGCGCTGCCGTTCGCCGGCACGAAGGAGGTCACCATGGCGCACGAGAACGACGGCACCGACCGCAGGACCCCCGCCACCCCCACGGCCGCGGTCCTGACACCGCCGACGGGCCTGGAGCCCGTCCCGGCGCTGCCCCGGCCGCGCACACCGTCCGAGCCGAAGACCCCGGCCGGTCCGCCCGCGCCCGTCGTCCCGCAGGTGGGACTGTGCACCTGCGGTCACCCGGAGGACCTGCACGACCACTACCGACCGGGCACCGACTGCGGCAGCTGCGGACCGCGTGTCTGCGCCGGCTTCCGCCCGGCCGACGAACCGGCGTCGACGAACCCGCTGCGGCGGTGGCTGCGCCGCCGCTGACCACACCCCGACACACGAACGGCGCCCCGGGAGCACGGACTCCCGGGGCGCCGTCGTGCGTGGGTCAGGGCTGCTGGACCGCGGTGGTCCGCTCCGGGGCAGGGGTGGCCTGACCGTCGAACTCACGGGCGGCCAGCGCGCGCACGATCCCGGCGCGCCCCTCGGACACGAGCCGGCGCAGCGACGCCGGCTTGGACTCGTCGGCGAGCCAGGCGTCCGCCGCCGCGACGGTCGGCTCCGCGACCGCCCAGGACGGGAACAGCCCGACGACGACGTTCTGCGCCAGCTCCGAGGTCCGGCGCGCCCACACGCCGTCGATCTCGTCGAAGTAGCGCTGGACGTAGCCGTCGAGCAGCCCGGGGCTCACCGCCGCCAGTGCGGGGTGGGAGAACCCGGAGATCGCCGACTCGTTGATCGCGTTCGGCAGGGAGTCGTCGTGCACGGCACGCTGCCACGCCCGCTCCTTGGCCTCCGCGGTCGGGATCAGCGCGCGGGCCCGCTCGGCCTGCCGCGCCCCGGTGGAGGTGGCGTCACGATCGGCCTCCTCGGCGATCTCGGTCTCCCCGGCCTTCCCGTGCGCGACGAGCGCGTGCAGCAGCCGCCAGCGCAGGTCGGCGTCGACGGTCAGCCCGTTCGGGACGTCGACGTCGAGCAGCCAGCCCTTCATCCGGTCCAGGGTGTTCTCCGGCAGCACCGAGGCGGTCAGCGCGTTGACCACGGCCAGCTGGACGTCCGATCCGGGCGGGGCGGTGTCCAGGCGGAACCGCAGCGCGTCGGTCAGCAGCGGCCAGCCGCGGCCCTGCGCCCACTCCGGGGTGCAGTACGACGCCGTCGCGGTCTGGGCCTGCAGCAGCAGCCGCGCCGCGACGCCGATCTCGGACTCGGTGTCGAACCCGCCGGCGACCAGGGTGACGAAGTCACGGGCCTTCAGCTCGGCCTCACGGGTCATCTCCCACGCCGAGGACCAGCACAGCGTGCGCGGCAGCGACTCGGCGATGTCGCCGATCCGGTCCACCAGGGTCGCGAGCGAGCCCGGATCCAGGCGCAGCGCGCAGTAGGTGAGGTCGTCGTCGTTGACCAGGACGAGCTTGCCGCGGGACAGCCCGACCAGCTCCGGGACGGCCGTGCGCTCGCCGGAGATGTCGAGCTCGACGCGGTGGGTGCGGACGAGCTTGCCGGTCTCCGGGTCGTCGTCGTAGACGCCGACGGCGATCCGGTGCGTGCGCAGCTCACCGGCACCCGGCCGGGCGCCGCCCTGCACGACGTCGAACGACGTGAACGTCCCGGCCTCGTCGACCTGGAACGACGGGCGCAGCAGGTTCAGGCCGGTGGTGCGCAGCCACTGCGCGCCCCAGTCCGACAGGTCCCGGCCGGACGCCTTCTCCAGCGAGCCCAGCAGGTCGTCGAAGGTGGCGTTGCCCCAGGCGTGGGCGGCGAAGTAGTCGCGCAGCCCGGCCAGGAACGGCTCCAGACCGACGTAGGCGACGAGCTGCTTGAGGACCGACGCGCCCTTGGCGTAGGTGATGCCGTCGAAGTTGACCTCGACGGCCTGCAGGTCCGGGATGTCCGCGGCGATCGGGTGCGTCGAGGGCAGCTGGTCCTGCCGGTAGGCCCAGGACTTCTCGAGGTTCGCGAACGTCGTCCAGGCGCCCGTGTACTCGGTCGCCTCGGCCTGGCACAGCACCGACGCCCAGGTCGCGAACGACTCGTTGAGCCACAGGTCGTCCCACCAGCGCATGGTCACGAGGTCGCCGAACCACATGTGCGCCATCTCGTGCAGGATCGTCTCGGCGCGCCGTTCGTAGAGCGTGCGGGTCACCCGCGACCGGAAGACGTAGTCCTCCAGGAACGTGATCGCGCCGGCGTTCTCCATCGCACCCGCGTTGAACTCGGGCACGAACAGCTGGTCGTACTTGCCGAACGGGTAGGTCACGCGGAAGTTGCGGTGGTAGAAGTCGAAGCCCTGCCGGGTCTCGGTGAAGATCCGCTCGTGGTCCATGTGCGGGGCCAGCGAGGCGCGGCAGAAGATTCCCAGCGGGATCTCGGCGTGCTCGTCGCGGTAGGTGTCGTGCCAGCTCGCGTACGGCCCGGCGATCAGCGCGACCAGGTAGGTGGAGAGGATCTCGGTCCGCTCGAAGCGGTGCACCCCGCCCTCGACCGTCGCCGGGGCGTTGGAGATGACCTTCCAGTCCTCCGGCGCGGTCACGGTGAGGGTGTAGCGGGCCTTCAGGTCGGGCTGGTCGAAGCAGGGGAACAGCCGCTTGCAGTCGGCCGTCTCGAACTGCGAGTACAGGTAGACGGCCTGGTCGACGGGGTCGACGAAGCGGTGCAGGCCCTCACCGGTGTTGGTGTAGAGACCGGTCGCGACGATCGTCAGCTCGTTGTCGGCGGCGAGACCGGGCAGCGCGAGGCCGTCCTCCTCGGTCCACGCGGCGGCATCGAGCTCGGTGCCGTTCAGCGTCGCCGAGGTGATGCCGTCGCCGACCCACTCGATCCACGTGCTCCCACCGGGCTCGGCGGCGGTGAAGCGCACCGTGGTCGTCACCGCGAACGTCCGCTCGGAGGGGGCTCCGGCGCCGTCGGTCAGGTCGATCGTGACGTCGTAGGTGGAGACGTCGAGCAGCGCCGCGCGCTCCTCGGCCTGGGCACGGGTGAGGTTGGGCGGGGTCACGTCGTTCGGGGTCCTCTCGGGGGAGTGGTGTCGTCGGCATCCAATCACGGTGCCCGGGGCGCGGCCCGTGGAATCCGCGGCCGGTGCCCGGTGTTGCGCCGGGTATGACGACTCCTGCTGCCGACGGCCGTGCCCGCATCGACATCTGGTTCGACCCGCTGTGCCCCTGGGCGTGGCTGACCTCCCGCTGGGTGCTGGAGGTGGAGAAGGTCCGCGACGTCGACGTCACCTGGCACGTCATGAGCCTGTCCGTACTGAACGAGGGCCGTGAGCTGCCCGAGCAGTACGTCGAGCTCATGTCGAAGGGCTGGGGCCCGGTGCGCGTGTGCATCGCCGCCGCCGAGCTGAAGGGCCCGGAGATCCTGGCGCCGCTCTACACCGCGCTCGGCGAGCGCATCCACAACCAGGGCAACAAGGACTTCGACGACGTCATCGCGGGCGCGCTGAAGGAGCTCGGCCTGCCGGAGTCGCTGGCCGAGGCCGCGCACTCCACCGAGTACGACGAGAAGCTGCGCGCCAGCCACCACGAGGGCATGGACCCGGTGGGTCTGGACGTCGGTACCCCGACCATCCACGTCGACGGCGTGGCGTTCTTCGGGCCGGTCATCTCCCGGGTCCCGAAGGGCGAGGACGCCGGCCGCCTGTTCGACGGCGCCCGGCTGCTGGCCGAGAACCCGCACTTCTTCGAGCTCAAGCGCACCCGCACCGAGGACCCGTCCTTCGACTACTGAGCCGGTGACGGCGTGATCGCCGCGATCGAGGGGTCCGGTGCCGGATGGGGCACCGGACCCCTCACCCGTGACGATCACCCGGCGGTGCCGCTCGCGATCGCGAACGGGATCGCCCGTTCGGCCGTGGCGGGCGCCGCGGGGGCGCACAGTGCCCGGCCGTGGACACCTGGTTCTCGCGGCGGACGACGTCGGTGCTCGGAGCGGTGGCGCTGGTCGCCGGGACGCTCGTGGGCGGGCAGCTCGCGGTCGGCGCAGTGCTGGACCGGGGCGCGCTCGCCGACGCGGTGCCCCGGACGTCGCTGAGCCCGTACTCCGACGGCGCGTTCACCGTGCGGGCCGCGGCGGTGGACAGCCGGGTCGACATCGCCGGGGCCGAGGACGGGTCCTACGTGCTCGGCCACACCCCGGCGGGCAGCGACGTGGTCCTCGACCTCGACCTGCTCTCCGGCGACACCGCGCGCCCGTGGTGGGTCCAGCCCGCGACCGGGACGACGCTGGAGCTGGCCCGGCTCGCGAGCTCGGGGATCGCCCGGTTCCCGGCCCCGCAGGGCCCGGACGGGAGCCGCGACTGGGTCCTGGTCGTCGACGACGTCGCCGCCGGGTACGGCGCGCCCGACGCCGACGCCGTCGCACGGGCGGTGGGGGAGCGGGTGCGGTCCGCGGCGGCGCGGGCGGGGTCCGGCCGGGGCGGCGGGGCGGACGGTTCCGGCTCGGACGGCTCGGCCGGAGCACCGGACCCGGCGGGGGCCTCCGGCGGGTCCGACGACGGCCATGGAGCCGGCGGGTCCGGCGACGGCCATGGCTCCGGCGGCGACGGCGGCACCGGTGGCGACGGGGGCGGGGGCGACGACGGCTCCGGCAGCGGCTCCCCGTCGGGCTCCGGCGGTTCCGGCCACCCCTCCGGCGGCAGCGCCGGCGACGGCCCGGCCTCGGGATCGGAGCCGGAGGACCGCGACTTCCGCGGTTCCGGCGGCGACGGAGCCCCTCCCGGCGGGAACGGTGGATCGTCCGATGGCGACGACTCCGCCGAGGACGGCAGCGGCGGCTCCGGTGGCGACCGGTCCGGCGGCGACGAGGGCCGCGGCGACAAGGGCGACAAGGGCGACGGGGGAGACGAGGACCGCGGGAACGGGAGCGGCGGGGGAGACGCCGACGCCCCGGCCCCCGCGGCCCCCGCCCCGAAGCCGGAGACGAAGAAGGAGCCGGCGCCGTCGTCGTCGGCGAAGGCGGCCGAGGGCACCTGGGACGAGCTGGCGCAGTGCGAGTCCTCCGGCGACTGGTCCATCTCGACCGGGAACGGCTACCACGGTGGTCTGCAGTTCGACAAGGGCACCTGGAGCGACTTCGGCGGCACGACGTACGCCCCCACCGCCGACGGAGCCACGAAGGAGCAGCAGATCGAGATCGCGACCAAGGTCCGCGACGCCCGCGGCGGTTACGGATCGTGGCCGGCATGTGCCAACAAGTTGGGCCTTCCGAGGTGATCGGTGGTCCTGTGGTGTGGCGTACGGTCGCTGGCTGCGCGACCGGTGGTCGCGTAGGGTCCGTGGTCCCTCTCCCGGTCGTTCGCAGCACCTGCCCTGCCGACGGCGGCCCGGCCTCGATTCCCTACCCTTGGACCTCATGAGTTCGCCCACCCCCGACGCCCACCGGATCGGGAACCGCTACCGGCTCGACGAGCGGATCGGTGCCGGTGCGATGGGTGCCGTGTGGCGGGGGACGGACGAGCTGCTGAACCGCACGGTGGCCGTCAAGGAACTGCTCGCGGCGGCCCTGCCGTCCGACGAGCAGCTGGAGGAGTCCCGCCAGCGGATCCTGCGCGAGGGCCGGATCGGCGCCCGCCTGCAGCACGCGCACGTGATCAGCATGTTCGACGTCGTCGTCCACGACGACCGTCCGTGGCTGGTCATGGAGTACCTGCCGTCGCGCTCGCTGGCCGCGGTGCTCGCCGAGAAGGGGCCGATCCCGCCGCGGGAGGCCGCCGCGATCGGCCGTCAGGTCGCCGACGGGCTGGCCGCCGCGCACACCGCGGGCGTCGTGCACCGGGACATCAAGCCGGGCAACGTCCTGATCGCCGAGGACGGCCGGGCCAAGATCACCGACTTCGGCGTGTCGCGCGCCGTCGACGACGTGCAGCTCACCCGTACCGGCGTCATCGCCGGCACCCCGGCCTTCCTGGCCCCGGAGGTCGCCCGAGGCCAGGAGCCGACGGCCGCCTCGGACGTCTTCGCGCTCGGCGCGATGCTCTACGCCTCGGTCGAGGGCGAGCCGCCGTTCGGCCTCGACGACAACGCCTACGCCCTGCTGCACAAGGTCGCCACCGGCGCGATCACCCCGCCGCAGGATGCGGGCCCGCTGACCGCGCTGCTGATGCGCCTGCTCGCCAACGACCCCGCCGAGCGGCCCAGCTCCGCCCAGGCCCGCGAGGCGCTCGCCCGGATCGCCGCGGGCCAGTCCGTCGCCGGTCTCGCGACGCCGTCGACGGCGACCGCGGTGATGGACACCGGCGACGGCGCGGGTGCGTCCGACGGGCGCGAGGCGCAGGGCGGCGGGACCGTCGTCGACGCGCCGGCCGTGCCCGCACCGCAGGTCATCCCCGGCCCCGGCGGCCGTGGTGGCCGACGGGGCGGTGCCACCCGCTCCCGGGACGGGCGGGGTCGTCGCACCCCGGTCGTGCTGGGCGCGGTGGCCGTGCTGCTCGTCGTCGGTGGCGGTGTCGCGTTCGGCGTCTACTCGACCAGCCGGCAGCAGGACGCCCCGCCGGTGATCGCCGCCCCGCCGACGAGCGGGTCGCCGACGCCGAGCGCGGCCCCGACGACCACGCCCGCGCCGACGACCACCGCGACGCCGACACCGACCACCGGCACCGGGCAGGTGCAGGACCCGGTGTCGTTCGTGCAGAACTACTACCGGATGCTGCCCGGCGACATCGACGGCGCGTTCGCGATGCTCAGCCCGCAGGCGCAGGCCCAGAGCCAGGGCATCCAGGGTTTCCGGACCTTCTACAGCACCGTGCGGAACGTCTACGCCGAGAACCTGCGCAACGCCGGCCCGAACACGGTCACCGCGACCGTCGTGTTCATGCGCAACGACGGCACGACGACCCGGGAGAACTACCGGTTCGTCGTCGGCACCGACAGCGAGGGCCAGGAGATCCTGCAGTCGTTCAGCACGGCCTGACCGTCCCGACCGGTCAGTCGGGGCGCAGCGACGTCACGACGTCCGTGGTCGCGGCGACGATCTGCCGCTGTGCGGTCGCCCGGTCCACGCCCGCCTCGCCGTCGCCGGTCTGCGGGCCGTAGTCGCCGAAGTAGGCGTGCACCCCTCCGTCGACGACGACGAAGCGGGTCCCCGCGGGCAGCTGCGCCCAGGAGTCCGCGATCGCGTCCGGTGTGGCCAGCGCGTCGCGGGAGCCGGACACCGACAGGGCCGCGACCGGCGCCCCCGACACGTCGGCGGCCGGGTAGGACGCCCACAGCACCAGCCCACGCACCCCGGGCACGTCCAGCGCCCGCGCGGCCGCCACGCCGCCGAGGGAGTGCCCGCCGACCGCCCAGGTACGGATCTCGGGCGCCGAGCCGACCGCCCGGCCGACGGCCCCCGGATCGGCCGGTGCGACGCCCAGCGGCGGCGCGGTCACGATCACGCGCACCCCCTGCTCGGCCAGCGGGCGCAGCAGCGCCAGGTAGGCCCGCGGGTCGACCAGCGCCCCGGGGACGAACACCAGGCCCCGGCCGGACGGCGCGGTCGGGCGCAGCTCCCACGTCGTCGCGGTGTGCACCACCGCGACCCGGTCCGACGGCGTGGTCGCGGCGAGCGCGGTCTCGTCGGCCGCGTAGGGACGCAGCCACAGCACGGCGGCGACCAGCGCGACCAGCAGCACCGCACCGGCGGCCCGCCCGGTCGTCCGCAGCCGTCCGGGCCGCGCCGGGCGCCCCGAGCGCACCACCAGGACCAGCCCCACCAGGGCGACGACGGCGAGCAGCACCGGGTAGGCCGGGTGCCCGGCCAGCAGCACCGGGCCCGCGACGACGACGATCCCCACCACGACGACCACGGCCACGATCCCGACCAGCGCCCGCACCGCGACCGCCCACCCGGGCCGGGGCGCCCGGTCAGCCACGGGCCACCGTCGCGGTCACGAACTCCACGATGCGGGCGTTCGCCGCGGCCCGGGTGTGCCGGTCGTGCACCTCGTGGCCCTCGTCGGGGATGCGCAGCAGCTCCACCGGCGCACCGCGCCCGGCCAGCGCCGCGTGGATCGCGAGTGCCTGCGCCAGCGGGACGTTCGTGTCGTGCTCGCCGTGCACGACCAGCAGCGGTGCGGCGATGCGGTCCGCCGCGCGCAGCGGGGACAGCTCCTCCAGCAGCGCGCGGTCCCGGTGCGGGTGTCCGTACTCGGTGGTCGCGGGCCCGCTGATCCACGGCTCGGAGTCGGCGTAGAAGGCGGTCATGTCGGACATGCCGCACACGTCGACGCCGGCCGCGAACAGCTCCGGGAACCGGGTCAGCGCGGCCAGGGTGAGGAACCCGCCGTAGGACCGGCCGCCGACGACGATCCGGCGCGGGTCGACGTCGGGCACCCCCGCCAGCAGCCGGGTCGCGGTCCGCACGTCGGCGATCGAGCCCGGCCGCAGCGGGCCGTCGTCGAGCCGGGCGAAGGCCCGCCCGCGACCGGACGACCCGCGCACGTTCGGCGTGAGCACGGTGACCCCGGCGGCGACCAGGCCGTGCAGCAGCGGCGCCCAGCCGGGCCGCTCCTCGGACTCGGGCCCGCCGTGCAGCCACACGAACCCCACCCCCGTCGGCGACGACGGCCGGTGCAGCCATCCGGCCAGCCGCAGCCCGTCCTCGGCCGGGAAGCCGACCGCCTCCGGGCGCGGGGGCCGCGGCGTCACCGGGGTGCCGCCGAGCAGCGGTGTGGCCGGGCGCGCGTCGAGCGGCATCCGCACCACGTACGGCGCCACCCCCGGCGCGTGCCCCGCCACCAGCAGTGACACGCCGTCGCGGGCGAAGGCCACCCCGGTGACGACGTCGCACGGTGCGGGCAGCCGCTCCGGCCTGCCGCCACGCAGGTCGGCGATCTCGACCTGGCTGCGCCCCCCGACGTTCCACACCAGCGCGGCCCGCGGACCACCCGGGTCCAGCGCCACGACCTCCAGGTCGGCGCCGGGCCGGACGGCGACCGGGCGGGCGGGGGACAGGCGGTGCTCGCCCGCGGGGCCGAGCGCGACGGCGAGCAGCGCGGTGTGCTCGCGGTCGGCGTCGGTGTGCACCCAGAGCGTGCCGGGGGCGCTGCCGAAGCGGGCGGCCGCGGTGAGCGCCCCGCCGGGCCCGCCGATCACCCGGTCCCGCGTGCCGCGGTGCAGGTCGACCAGCTCCAGGGCGCGCTCCCCGCGGCGGCCGGTGCGCAGCACGACCCGTCGTCCGTCGGCCGACACCGCCTGGACGACGGCCGACTGCCCGGACCCGAGCACGGTGGAGGAGCCGTCGCGCACGTCGACCAGGCAGGCGGTGCCGTCGCCCGGTTCGGCGCCGCGCGGGGTCGCGTCGGATAGCACGGTGACGCCCAGCGACCGCCCGCTCGGTGCCCACGCGCCCAGCACGACGGCGGTGGCGTGGGTCGCGATCCCGACGGCGGGCCCGCCGTCGGGGTCCAGCAGCGCCACCCGGGTGCGGTCGCCGCCGCACGGGGCGACCTGCACCGCGATCCGGCTGCCGTCGGGGGACCAGGACAGCGCGGTCACGTCGGCGTGCGGGCCGGGGGCCTCCAGTACCCGCGCCCCGTCCGGGTCGACCGGTCCGTCCGCCGGCAGCGCCGCGACGTGCACCCGCGGGCGCCCGGTGCGGTCGGAGATCCAGGCGATGCGGGTGCCGTCGGGGGACACCGCGGGCGAGTGGTGCCCGGGTTCGGCCCCGGCGGAGGACACGGACGCCGTGTCCGGGGCGGGTGTGCCCTCCCGCACGGACCTCACCCGTCACCACCCCCGTTCGTGCCGCTGCGGACCGCGGACGCGGGCACGGGACACCGGTGCACGCCCCCGGCGGGGTGGCGCCCCGGCCCCCGGTGCCCGGCCGGAACGAGAAGATACCGGCCGGGCGGCGTGGCCCCGGCGTCCGGGACCGGCCCCGCATCAGAGGTGTGGCCGTCGATCCGGATACCGCCCACGACGCCGCACATGGGACCACCTCACGTGGATCGTGGTCCCGCCGCAAGACCCGACACGTTTCCGGGGGGTGACAACCGTCGCGATCAGCAGGGGACGACCCGGACGTCGACGATCCGCCGGTCGGTGACCCGGACCTCGTGCACCGGGCCGACCAGCTCGACGGCGCCGTGCAGCACCGGGTCGGTGCAGGAGGTACCGACGAACAGCTGGACGGCGCCCGGCTCGACGACGTGGCACATCCTGCGGTCGTGCAGCGCGAGCCGGCGGGCCGGCACGTCGAACACGACGTCGGCGGCGGCGCCGGGCTCGAGCGGGACCCGTGCGTACCCGAGCAGCGCGCGCTGTGGCCGGGTGACCGAGGCGACGGTGTCGGTGCCGTAGAGCTGGACGACGTCGGCACCCGCGCGGTCACCGTCGTTGCGGACCCGGCAGGTCACGGTGAATGCTCCGTCGGTGGGTACCCGTGCCCGGTCGATCCGCAGGTCGGAGTGGCTGAACCGGGTGTAGCTCAGCCCGAACCCGAACGGCCGTACCGGTGCGGTGTCGATCGCGGTCACCGGGCTCGCCGCGCCGAGCCGGGGGTGCAGGTAGGAGTACGGCTGCGCCCCCGCTGACCGGGGCAGGCTCACCGGGAGCCGCCCGGACGGGTTGATCCGGCCCGACAGCACGCCGGCCACCGCGCCCGCGCCCTCCTGACCGGGGAAGAACGCCTGCACCACGGCCGCGCACCGGGCCAGCGCCCAGTCCAGCACGTAGGGACGGCCGGTCAGCAGCACGAGCACCACCGGTGTGCCGCCGTCCAGCACGGCCTCGACGAACTCCCGCTGCACCCCCGGCAGCTCCAGGGTGTCGGTGTCGCAGCCCTCGCCGGAGGTGCCACGGCCGAACAGCCCGGCGCGGTCACCGGCCACGACGACGGCCAGGTCGGAGCCCGCCGCGGCCCGCACCGCCGCGTCGAAGCCCGACCGGTCGGACGTGTCGACGTCGCACCCCCGCACGTGGACCAGCTCGGCGTCCGGCCGCTCACGGCGCAGGGCGTCGAGCACGGTCGGTACGTCCAGGCCGAGCTCCGTGCCCGGGTGCTGGGGCAGGACGTGGTTGGCGAAGCTGTAGCAGCCCATCAGCGCGGCCGGGTCGTCGGCGTTCGGGCCGAGGACGGCGATCCGGCGGGTGCCGGGCGCGAGCGGCAGGACGCCGTCGTCGTGCAGCAGCACGACCGACTGCTCCGCCAGCCGCGCGGCGATCGCCCGGTGCTCCGGCGGGTCGAGGTCGACCGGCGCCGCGGCGCGTGCGGTGGCCTGCTCCGCGGCGCGGGCCGCGGCGCCGTCGTCGAGCAGCCCGAGGTGGGCCTTCTGCTCCAGCACCCGCAGCACGGCCCGGTCGACGACGTGCTCGGGCAGCCCGCCCGAGCGGACCCGCTCGGCCAGCGGCTCCAGGTACGCGGTGCCGGTGGGCAGCTCCACGTCGATCCCCGCGACCAGCGCCTGCTCCGCGGCGGCGCCGAGGTCGCCCGCGGTCCCGTGCAGGGTGTGCAGGAACGCGATGGAGAAGTAGTCGGCGACCACGGTGCCCGTGAATCCCCACCGGTCACGCAGCACCCCGGTGAGCAGTCCGGCGTCGGCCGCCACGGGGAGCCCGTCGACCTCGGCGTAGGAGTTCATGACCGAGCCGGCACCGCCGTCGAGCACCGCCATCTCGAACGGCGGCAGCAGCACGTCGGCGAGTTCACGGGGCCCGGCGTGCACCGGGGCGAGGTTGCGCCCGGACTGCGAGGCGGAGTAGCCGACGAAGTGCTTCAGCGTCGCGACGACCCCGGCGGACTGCAGCCCGCGCACGTAGGCCGTGCCGATCGTGCCGACGAGGTAGGGGTCCTCCCCGATGCACTCCTCGACCCGGCCCCAGCGGGCGTCGCGGACGACGTCGAGCACCGGGGCGAGGCCCTGGTGCACCCCGAGATCGGCCATCGTCGTCCCGATCGCGGCCGCCATCTCCTCGACGAGGCCCGGGTCGAACGCCGCGCCCCAGCTCGGTGGCGCCGGGAACGTCGTCGCCCGCCAGGCGGCGAGCCCGGTCAGGCACTCCTCGTGCACCAGCGCCGGGATCCGCAGCCGGGTCGCGGCGCCCAGCCTGCGCTGCCGGTCGGCGAGGTGGGTCAGGCCGTCGGCGGGCTCCACCGGGGCGGTGCCGAACACCCGGGTGAGCTGGCCGAGGCCGTCGCGGGCGAAGGAGTCGAAGCCCGCGTGGCCGGACTGCATCGAGTCCTGCATCGGCGCGACGTCGCCGTCGGTGTCGGTGTCGGCGGCGTGGTCACGCCCCTCCCACAGCCCGACGAGCTGGGCGAGCTTCTCCTCCAGGGTCATCCTGGCGAGCAGGGCGGCGGGGCGCGGGTCGGAACCGGTGGTCGTGGACGGGGACAGATCCGTGCTCATGAGGGCCTTTCACAGGACGGGAGGGGGCTCAGCGGCCGGCGCCGGCGGTGAGGCCGGCGAGCAGGAAGCGGCGCCCGAGCAGGTAGACGACGAGCAACGGCAGCAGCGAGAGCAGCACCGCGGCGGTGATGAGCGGGACGTTCGTGCCGTACTGGCCCTGGAAGTCCCACAGCCCCAGCGTCAGCACGCGCACCGAGGCGTCCTGGGTCAGGACCAGCGGGAACAGGAACCCGTTCCACGCCTGCAACGCGGTGAAGATGCCGATCGTCGCGAGCCCGGGGCGGGCCAGCGGCAGCACGAGCGACACCAGCACCCGTCCGGGGCCCGCCCCGTCGAGCACCGCGGCCTCGAACAGCTCGCCCGGGATGTCGCGCAGGCTCGAGGACAGCACGACCACGGCGAGCGGCAGGGCGAACGCCGCCGTCGGCAGGATGATCGCGAGCAGGGTGTCGTAGAGCCGCAGCTGGGTGACCATCAGGTACAGCGGGACGATCACGGCCTGGGCGGGCACGGCGAGCCCGAGCAGCAGGACGGTGAAGCCGCGGGCGACCCAGCGGCTGCGGCTGCGGACGATCGCGTACGCCGCGGGCAGGGCCAGGACGAGCACGATCGCGACGCAGGCCGCCGCGACCAGGACGTTGTTGAGGAAGTAGCGCGGGAAGTTCGAGGACAGCACCTCGAGGTAGTTGTCGGTCGTCAGGCCCGACGGCACCGCGAGCGGTCCGTCGGAGAGGTAGTCCGACGACGCCCGGAAACTGGTGACGAGCAGGAAGTACAGCGGGACGGCGACCACGACGAACCAGACGCCCGCCCCGAGGCCCCCCACGAGGTTCGGACGGGCGCGGCGGACCCGGCCCGGCCGCGGCGGGCCCGCGGGCGCGGGGGGTACGTCCCGCCCGGGCGCGGGACCGGTGGTGGTGGCGGACATCGTGCTCACATCCCCTCCCGTTGGCTGGTCATCCGGCGATAGCCGGTCACCCGGGCGATCACCAGCGAGAGCGTGGTGCCCAGCACCAGCAGCACGACGGCCAGCGCGCTCGCATAACCCATGTCGAAGCTGCGGAACCCCTCCAGGTACATGTGCAGCGGGAGGATCCGGGAGGCGGTGCCGGGCCCGCCGCCGGTCAGGATCAGCACGACCTCGAACGTCGTCATCGAGCCGACCACGATCAGCACGCCGGAGGTGATGATCGTGTCCCGCAGCTGCGGGACGGTGATCGAGACGAAGGTCCGCCAGCGTCCGGCACCGTCGATCAGGGCCGCTTCGTAGAGCTGCGCCGGGATCGCCCGGGCCGCGGCCTGGTAGAGCAGGGTGTGGAACGGCATGTACTGCCAGGCGATCACCGCGATCACCGCGGCGAAGGCGTACCGGTTGCTGCCGATGATGTTGCCGTCGTCGATGCCGACCAGCGGACCGAGCACCGACGCCAGGCCGAAGTTGGGGTCGAACAGGGTGCCCCACAGCACCGCGATGGCGGCGCTGGACATCAGCAGCGGCACGAAGAACAGCGCCGCCAGCACGGCCCGCGACCGGCCGCGGCCGGCGAGCCAGACCCCCAGCGGCAGCGCGACGGCGGTCTGCGCCACCCAGGAGACCCCGGTCAGGACGAACGACAGCTGCAGCGACTCGGTGAACAGCGGGTCCGACCCGAGCCGGACCCAGTTGTCGAGCCCGGTCCACCGCGGCGCGGACAGGCCGTCGTAGGCGGTGAAGCTGAGGACGACGACGGCGAGCATCGGCAGCAGCGCGAAGAGCGCGAAGAAGGCCAGGGCGGGGGCGGCCCAGACGAACCCGGGCCGCCCCGACCCGGTCACCGACGTGGTGCTCATCGGCCTGCGCTGTCCATCGCCTCGGCGAACTGCTGCGGCGTCAGCTCCTTGGTGAAGACCTTGGAGAGGTTGGTCAGCATGGTCTGCGCCTCGGCGGCGGGCAGCGCCTGGTCCCAGGACTGGACGAACGTCGCGGCGTTCTTCGTCTGGTCGTAGGTGTAGGTGTTGAAGTCCGCGAACGGCCCGGCCGAGGCGACCTGCTGCTCGATCCCGGTCAGGGCGGGGACCTGCCCCTTCTCCAGCATGCCCTGCACGTACTGCGGGTCGGTCATCTGCGTGAGCAGGAAGTCGGTCGCCGCCGGGACGTCGGCCGACCGCGCGCTGACCGAGTAGTAGTTCGACGGGTTGCCGATCACGGTGCTGGGGTCGCCCGCGCCGCCCTCGACGGCCGGGAACGGCGCCCAGCCGAGCTTGCTCTGCTCCAGGAAGTCGGGGAAGTTGTCGTTGAGGCTGGTGACCTGCCAGGACCCCATCAGCTCCATCGCCGCGCGACCGCTCGTCAGCAGCGCCTGCGAGGCCTGGTTGTCGTAGTCGACGGCGGTGAAGTTGGTGCCGAACGCACCGCGGTCCACCAGGTCCTGGACCATCGTCATCGCCTGCACCACGGCCGGGTCACGCCAGGCGCCGGGCTTGCCGTCGGCGATGGCCTGGAACTTCTCCGAGCCGCCGACCCGGTCGAGCAGGTACTCCGGGTACATCATCTCGGTCCACGACTGGGCCCCGGCGAGCGCGATCGGCTGCACCCCGGCGGCCTTGAGCCGGTCGACGGTGTCGAGGAAGCCCTGCCAGGTGGTCGGGAACTCGGTGATGCCCGCCTGCGCGAACACGTCCTTGTTGTAGAAGAACGACAGCGGCTGCACGCCCTGCATGGGGATGCCGTAGACCTTGCCGTCGATCGTGCCGGTCTCCAGCACCTGCGGGAGGAAGGCCTGCTTCACCTCCGGCCGGGCGTCGAGCGCGGCGGTCAGGTCGGCGGCCTGCCCGGCGTCGGCGTAGCCCTTCAGGTTGCCCCCGCCCCAGTTGTAGAAGACGTCCGGTCCGTTCGGGGAACCGATGGCGGTCTGCAGGGCGGACTTGTAGGGGTCGTTGAGGTAGGTGGTCAGGTCGATCTGCGGGCCACCGGTGTCGTTGAAGCGGTCCACGGCGGCCTGCTGGACGGAGTTGATGCCCTCGTTCTGCAGGGTCCAGAGGGTGAGTTGGCCGGCCCCGCCGCCGGCCTGTGGACCGGCGGTACCCCCGCAGGCGGCGACGGCGGCGAGGCCGGTGGCGAGTGCCGCCGCGAGGACGGTCCGGCGGACGCGTGACCAGGTCGACATGGGCTCTCCCTTGAGCAGTCGATCGAAAGTTTCCGAGACTTGCGAACGCGATGAACGCAAGTTAGAGCGCTCGTACGGGGCCGTCAAGGTGCGATGTGTCGACGACGATCTTTGAAACTTTCGATAAGGTGCGGGCGTGAAACGCAGCCGTGTGACGATCGCCGAGGTCGCCGAACAGGCGGGTGTCTCGGTCCCGACCGTCTCGAAGGTCCTCAACGGGCGGGCCGACGTCGCCCGGTCCACCCGCGAGCTGGTGCAGCAGGTCGTCGCCGAGAGCGGCTACCGCCGTCGCGGCGGGGCGTCGCGACGCCGGACCGGGCTGGTCGACGTGGTCGTCGACCGCCTCGACTCGTTCTGGGCGATGGAGGTGCTGCGGGGCGCCGAGGCCGAGGCCCGGCGCACCGACCGGCAGGTCGTGCTCAACACCACCGGCTACGACGACCCCGGCTCGCGGGCCTGGCTCGACCGGATCGCCGGGCGGGGCAGCGACGGTGTCGTGGTGGTCGTCGGCGACCGTGACCCGGAGACCTCCGACCGGCTGGCCGCCCTCGAGGCGCCGGTGGTCCTGCTGGACCCGGTGGGTGACGCCCCGCCCTCGTTCCCCACGGTCGGGGCGACCAACTGGGCCGGCGGGCTGGCCGCGACCGAACACCTGGTGGCGCTGGGGCACCGGCGGATCGGCATCGTCTCCGGGCCGCCACGGCTGAGCTCCAGCCAGCAGCGGGTGGACGGCTACCGGGCGGCGCTGCGGCGCGCGGGCGTGGAGGCCCACGAGGAGCTCGTGCGCCACGGGGACTTCCTCGTCGGGGGCGGGCGGGCCGGGGCCGCGGCCCTGCTGGACCTGCGCGACCCGCCCACCGCCGTCTTCGCCGGGTCGGACATGCAGGCGGTCGGGGTGTACCAGGAGGCCGACCGTCGTGGCCTGCGGGTGCCGGAGGACCTGTCGGTGGTGGGGTTCGACGACATCACCGTCTGCGAGTACCTGAGCCCCCCGCTCACCACGGTGCGCCAGCCGCTGGCCCGGATGGCGGGGGAGTCCGTGCGGCTGGCACTGGACGAGCCGCGGGCCGACGTCACCGGAGCCGCGGCCCGCCTGGAGCTGGCCACCGAGCTCGTCGTCCGTGCCAGTACGGCCGTCCCCGGCGGCTGAGCCGCGCCGTCGCGTCACGGTGCCGGGTCGCCGGTGATCCAGGCCCACGGGTCGGCGATCACCGGGGCCAGCGCGGCCCGTCCGGCGCCGCGCAGGGCCGCGTCGGCGCCGAGCACGGACGGGACGACCCGGTCCGCCGGGATGCCGTGCCGGTGCAGCTCGGCTGTCACGGCGGCGACGAACGCCGGTCCGGCGGCGGCGAACCGGCCGCCCAGCACCACGCGGTCCGGGTCGCTGGGGGCGGTGAACCCGGCGAGGACGCGCCCGAGCAGCCTGCCCGATCGGCGCGGGTCGGACTGCACCTCGGGTCGGGTCTCGACGGCCAGACAGCCGCGCCGGCCGCACGGGCACGCGGTGCCGCCCGGGCGGGCGACGAGGTGCCCGAACCGGGTCGCGGCGCGGCCCTGGGACCGCCGGTCGCGCACCAGGGTCACGCCGATCTCGCTGCGCCCGCCGATGTGCACCGTCGTCGTGCCCGGCGGTCCGGTGTCCGGTTCGGCCTCCGCGGCCAGTGCGGCGCCGCAGCGGACCGCCAGTGCGATCCCGCCCGCTCCGAGCTGCTCGGCCTCGGCCGCGACCAGCGTGCCGATCGCGGCCGCGTCCCAGCCCAGCGCCGGAGAGGTCACCGCCGTGGTGGCGGCGGAGCCGGACACGACACCGGGCACCGCCAGCACGATCCCGGCAGCGGGCCGGTCCCCGCCGGCTGCGGCGAGCAGGAGCTCACGCAGGACCGGTGCCAGGGCGCCGGCGGCCCGCTGCGGCGGGGTCCCGGTGATCGCGGCCGGGTGCCATCGGCGGGCCCCGGCCCGGCCGGCCAGGTCGACCAGGCAACCGCCGACGCCGTCCTCCTCGATCTGCAGGGCGATGCCGACCGGTCCGGCCGGGTCGGGGACCAGACGGCGGCCGGGGCGTCCCGAGGTGCCGCCCGGGCCGGCGCCGATGTCGCGGACGAGGCCGCCGGCGAGCAGCTCCGCGATGAGCCCGGAGACCGTCGACCGGGTCAGTCCGGTCGCCGCGGCGATGCCGGCGCGGCTGATCGCGGACCCGTGGACGACCTCGCCCAGCACCAGGCCCAGGTGGTGTCGCCGCAGGTCACCGGCGGCGATCCGGCTGCTCGCGTCCATGCATGCTCCGGTGTTAGTTCGTATGGAAGACGAACAAACTCTAGGCATGTGGTTGTTCGTGGGCCAGGGTCGGAGGGGCCGGCAGCGGAGCCGGTTCCCAGCGAGAGGACGACGATCATGGCCGAGGTCGCCTACCGGGCCGCGTCCCGTGTCTATCCGGGGCCGCCCCCGGTGCGCGCGGTCGACCGGCTCGACCTGGACATCGCCGACGGGGAGTTCCTGGTGCTCGTCGGCCCGTCCGGGTCCGGCAAGTCGACGGCACTGCGGATGCTCGCCGGGCTGGAGGACGTCGACGAGGGCGGCATCGAGATCGGGGGCCGCGAGGTGTCCGGCGTCGCGCCCAAGGAACGCGACATCGCGATGGTGTTCCAGAACTACGCGCTCTACCCGCACATGACCGTCGCGGAGAACATGGGCTTCGCCCTGCGGCTGCAGAAGGTCGGGAAGAGCGAGCTCACCCGGCGGGTCCGTGCGGCCGCCGAGCTGCTCGACCTCACGCCCTACCTCGACCGCAGGCCGAAGGCGCTCTCCGGTGGCCAGCGCCAGCGTGTCGCGATGGGCCGCGCCATCGTCCGCGAGCCCGCGGTGTTCCTCATGGACGAACCGCTGTCCAACCTGGACGCCAAGCTGCGGGTGGAGACCCGTGCGCACATCGCCGCCCTGCAGCAGCGGCTCGGCACCACGACCGTCTACGTCACCCACGACCAGGTCGAGGCCATGACGATGGGGCACCGCGTCGCGGTGCTGCGCGACGGTCTGCTGGAGCAGTGCGCCGCGCCTCGCGAGCTCTACGAGCGGCCCGCGACCGCCTTCGTCGCCGGGTTCATCGGCTCGCCCGCGATGAACCTGCGCACCGCGGTGCTCACCCCCGGTGGTGCCGACCTGGCCGGGGCCGCCGTCGCGCTGCCGCGGGACGTGCTGGCCGACGCGGCGGGGGCCGGGCTGTCCGAGGTCCTGCTCGGGGTCCGTCCGGAGGGTCTGCGCCCGGCCGACGACGCCGAGCCCGCCCTCGAGCTCACCGTCGAGCTCGCCGAGGAGCTGGGGTCGGACACCTTCGTGCACGGGCGGGTCGGTGCCGACGCGCAGCGGTTCGTCGTCCGGCTCGACGGCGGGGCGGGACCGGCCGTCGGTTCCCGGCTCCGGGTCGCGGCCCGTGAGGGCCGCACGGTGCACGCGTTCGACCCGGCGAGCGGCCGGCGGCTCGGCGGATGACCACGTATCTGCCCGAGGGGCTCGTGCTCGGCGCCGCCACCGCCGCTTATCAGATCGAAGGGGCGGTCGCCGAGGGCGGACGCACCCCCAGCATCTGGGACACCTTCGCCCACACCCCCGGTCGGACCGCGGACGGCGAGACCGGCGATGTCGCGGCCGACCACTACCACCGGGTCCACGAGGACGTGGCGCTCATGCGCGAGCTGGGCCTGCAGTCCTACCGCTTCTCCGTCAGCTGGAACCGGGTGACCCCGCAGGTCGGACCGGACGGCCTCGGACCCGTGTCGGCCCAGGGGCTCGCCTTCTACTCGGAGCTGGTCGACGCGCTGCGGGCCGCGGGGATCGCCCCGGTGCTCACGCTCTACCACTGGGACCTGCCCCAGGCCCTGGAGGACGCCGGTGGCTGGGCGGCACGGGCGACGGCGTACCGGTTCGCCGAGTACGCGGCCGTCGTCGCCGCCGCGCTGGGTGACCGGGTGGAGCTGTTCACGACGCTCAACGAGCCGTGGTGCAGCGCCTTCCTCGGCTACGCGGCCGGGGTGCACGCACCCGGTCGTACCGAGCCCGCCGCGGCACTGGCCGTGGTGCACCACCTCAACCTCGCCCACGGGCTCGCCACCACGGCGATCCGGGAGCTGCTCCCCGGCGCCCGGATCGCCGTCAGCCTCAACCTGGCCTGGGTGCTGCCGCAGACCGGGTCCGACGCCGACCGCGACGCCGCCCGCCGGGTCGACGGTCTGCAGAACCGCCTGTTCACCGGGCCGATGCTCGACGGCGGCTACCCGGCCGACGTCCTCGCCGACACCGCCGGGGTCACCGACTGGTCGTTCGTCCTGCCCGGCGACGAGCGGCTGGTGCACGCCCCGCCGGACGTGCTGGGGGTCAACTACTACACGCCGACCGTCGTGCGGCACTGGACGCGCGAGCGGCCGAAGGAGACCGCCGACGGGCACGGCGACGGTGCCGCCACCCCGTGGGTCGCCTGCGAGGACGTCGAGTTCCCGCGGCCCGCCGGTCCGCTCACCGACATGGGCTGGGGGGTCGACGCCCGGGGCCTGGGCGCGTTGCTGCGCCGGCTCGCCGCCGAGCATCCCGGCCTGGACCTGGTGGTCACCGAGAACGGCGCCGCCTATCCCGACGTCCCCGCCGCCGACGGCGCGGTGCAGGACCACGACCGCGTCGCCTACCTGCACGACCACCTCGCCGAGACCGCCCGGGCCGCGGCCGACGGCCTACCGGTCCGCGGCTACTACGTCTGGTCACTGCTCGACAACTTCGAGTGGGCCCGCGGCTACGCGATGCGCTTCGGCATCGTCGCCGTGGACCCGGTGACCCACGCCCGCACCCCCAAGCTCAGCGCCCGGTTCTACGCCGGCGTCCTGTCCACCGGCTCGCTGCCGGACCGTCCCGCACCCCCGTCCCAGGAGTCCCAGCCCATGTCCGTTCCCGCCCCCACCCCCGCCGACCGGTTCTCCTTCGGACTGTGGACCGTCGGCTGGACCGCGGCCGACCCGTTCGGCTCGCCCACCCGCCCCGAGCTCGACGTCGTCGAGGCCGTCGAGGAGCTCGCCGCGCGCGGCGCCTGGGGTCTCACCTTCCACGACGACGACCTGTTCGGCTTCGCGCCGGACCCGGCCCACCGGGACCGGCAGATCGCACGGCTGCGGAAGGCGTGCGAGGCGACCGGCATGACCGTTCCGATGATCACCACGAACCTGTTCTCGCACCCGGTGTTCAAGGACGGCGGGTTCACCTCCAACGACCGGACCGTGCGGCGCCTCGCGCTGCGCAAGGTGCTGCACAACGTCGAGCTGGCCGCCGAGCTCGGTGCCCGCACCTTCGTGCTGTGGGGTGGACGGGAGGGTTCGGAGTTCGACTCCGCCAAGGACGTCCGCGCCGCCCTGGACCGTTACCGGGAGGCCATGGACCTGCTCTGCGGGCACGTCCTGGAGCAGGGGTACGACATCCGGTTCGCGATCGAGCCGAAGCCCAACGAGCCCCGCGGGGACATCCTGCTGCCCACCGTCGGGCACGCGCTGGCCTTCGTCGAGCGCCTCGCCCACCCCGAGCTCGTGGGCGTCAACCCCGAGGTCGGGCACGAGCAGATGGCCGGGCTCAACATGACCCACGGCGTCGCCCAGGCACTGTGGGCCGGGAAGCTGTTCCACATCGACCTGAACGGCCAGCGCGGCATCAAGTACGACCAGGACCTGGTGTTCGGCCACGGTGACCTGCTGAACGCGTTCTCGCTGGTCGACCTGCTCGAGACCGCGGGCTACGACGGGCCACGGCACTTCGACTACAAGCCGGCGCGCACCGAGGACCGGCGCGGGGTGTGGGACAGCGCCGCCGCGAACATGCGCACCTACCTGCTGCTGCGCGAGCGGGCGGCCGCGTTCCGGGCCGACCCCGAGGTCGTCGCCGCGCTCGCCGAGGCCGGGGTGCCCGCACTGTCCGAGCCGACGCTGGGGGCCGGGGAGACCGCGGCGGACCTGTTCGCCGACCCGGCGCTGGACACCGTCGACCCGGACGCGCTGGGCCGTCGCGGGTACGGCTTCGTCCGGCTCCACCAGCTGGCACTGGAACACCTCGCCGGAGCACGATGACCCCGTGCACGACCGACCGGCTCCCCGCCCGCAGGCCCCGCCCGCGCGCCCACCGGCGGTGCGCCGGCACAACCTCGGCCTGCTGCTGGGGGCGCTGCGGGCGGCGCCGTCGTCGCGGGCGACGCTCGCCGCGGCGACCGGGCTGACCCGCGGCACCGTCGCGGGGCTGCTGGACCCGCTGGTCGCCGCGGGCGTGCTCGCGGAGGGCGAGCCCGACCGCAGCCGGGTCGGCCGGCCCGGCACCCCCCTGGTGTTCGCCGGCAGCGGGCCGGTCGTGCTGGCCGTGTCGGTCGAGGTCGACGGCGTCGACGCGCTGGTCACCGGTCTGGACGGGCAGGTGGTGCACCGGTCGCGCCGGCGCCGCGACCACCGCGGCCTCGACCCGGATGCGGTGTTCGGGCGGGCCGCGCGGACCGCGGCGAACCTGGCCGCGCGCACCGGCCGAACGGTCGCCGGGGCCGGGATCGCCGTCCCCGGACCGGTGCGCGGCTCGGACGGCGCGGCGGTACTGCTGCGGGCCCCGAACCTGCCCCGGCTCGACGGCTGCCGCCCCGCCGAGCACGCCGGTGCGCTCGGTGAGGTGCCGCTGCTCGTCGGCAACGAGGCCTCGCTCGGGGCGCTCGCGCACCTGGGGCAGGCCGACGACTTCGTCTACGTCTCCGCCGACGTGGGGATCGGTGGCGGGATCGTCGTCGACGGGCGGGTGCTGCCCGGTGCCCGCGGCGTCGCCGGGGAGATCGGGCACGTCGTGATCGAGCGCGCCGGGCGGCTCTGCGGCTGCGGCGGCACCGGCTGCGTCGAGGTCTACGCGGGCCTGCCCGCCCTGCTCGGCGACGCGGGCGCCGCCGACGTCGCGGCGCTGCGGACCGCCGCCCGCGCGGGGGACCCGGCCGCGACGGGGGCGCTGGCCCGGGCCGGTGCCGCGCTGGGTACGGCGCTGACGTCGGTACTCCACGTCGTCGACGTCGGCACCGTCGTCCTCGGTGGCAGCTACGCCGAGCTGGGCACCTGGCTGGTCCCCGCGGTGCACGCGGAGCTGGTGCGCCGCGGGGTCGCGACCGGGCCGGACGTCGCCGTGCTCGTGTCCCCGCACGGCCGGGCGGCCACCGTCACCGGGACCGCCCGCGCCGTGGCCGACCGGGTGCTGGGCGAGCCGGACCTGCTGCTCGCCGGCTGAGCCCGGCTCAGGCCAGCACCCAGGTGTCCTTCGCCCCGCCGCCGCGCGAGGAGTTCACGATCATCCCGCCGGGCGGGGCGACCCGCGACAGCGCCGCGGGCAGCACGTCGACCTCGGGCACCCCGCCGGCGCCGGGGGACTGCACCGCGAAGACCCGCAGGTCGACGGCCTGGGGCCGGAGGGCGCCGTCGGTGAAGGTGGGATGGGTGGAGATCCCGACGAGGTCCTGGGCGACCCAGCCGGCCGGGGTGTCCCGGATCGCCGCGGCCATCCGGTCCAGCTCGGCGCGCCCGGCGTGCGGGCCGATCACGATCCCGGCGCCGCCGTAGCCGTCGACGGGCTTGAGTACCAGCCGGTCGAGCCGGTCCAGGACCTGCTCACGGGCGAGCGGGTCGACGCAGGGCAGCGTCGGCACCGAGGCCAGCACCGGCTTCTCGCCGAGGTAGTAGCGGATCATCTCCGGCACGTAGGCGTAGACGAGCTTGTCGTCGGCGACGCCGTTGCCGGGCGCGTTGCGCAGCGCCACCCGCCCGCGGGCCATCGCCGCCCACAGCGCGCGGCCGAGCGGGCGGTGGTCGGCGCCGCGGGCGATCGCGAGCTCGTTCTCGTCCATCCGACGGTAGAGGGTGGTGATCCGGCGCCGCCGCCCACCGCCGACGAGGAACAGCGCGCCGTCGGTGACCTGCAGCCGGGCCGGGGTCACCAGCGGGACGTCCATGGCCTCGGCGAGCAGCCGGTGCTCGAAGAACGCCGGGTCCACCTCGCCCGCGGTCAGCAGCGCGGCCTCCCCGTCGGGTCCGTCGGGGTCGCCGGCCGCGAGCGCCGCCCGCAGCCGGTCCGGCACGTCGTCGAGGTGGCGCACCTCCGAGGGCGACTCCAGGTCGGGCAGCACGCTGCGGATCAGGCGCCGGCTCATCATCGAGAACCCGATGCCCGACGGGACGCGCAGGTTGTCCTCCAGCACGACCCAGCCGTCGGCGTCGTCGCGGACCAGGTCGATGCCGCCGACGGCGATCCGCACCGCGTCCGGCGGCACCAGCGCGCCCGAGCGGGTGCGGCCGGGGGCCTGCTCGACCACCGAGGCCGGGACGACCCGGTCGCGCACGATCTCGCGCCGGCCGTAGACGTCGCGCACGAAGCACTCCAGCGCCCGGATCCGCTGCTCCAGCCCGGACGCGAGGTGCGCCCAGTCGTGGCGCTCGATGATCCGCGGCACCAGGTCCAGCGGGAACAGCCGCTCGCCGTCGTGGCCGGGCTCGACGCCGGGGACCGGGAAGGTCACCCCGCGGGCGCGCTGCTCGGTGCGCAGCGCGTTCTCCGCCGCGGCCAGCCCGCGCGGGCCGAGCCGCTCCAGCGAGCGGAACAGCCAGCCGTAGCCGGGCCGGACGGCGCCGGTCGCGTCGACGGCCTCGTCGTAGCGGGGTGGGACGTAGCCGTCCAGCAGCTCCGGCGCGGACGGCACGGTCTCCGCCGGTGCCGACGGCGGCCGCTCGCCGTGGGTGCGGGCCAGCAGCTCGTCGACCACGTCGGTCAGCGACCCGCGACGCCCGAACGCGCGCCGTTGCGCCGCCGCGCCCGATCCGCGGGCCAGGACGCCCTCGGCCAGCTCGGCGACCTGCTCGTGGTCGCCGACCTCCTCCAGCCACGGCCGCAGGTCCTCCACCAGCGCGCGCAGCTGCACCGACGGGGAGCTCAGTGTCGGGGGACCGGCAGGGGCCCGGCCGATCTCGACGAGGTCGCCCTCCAGCCCGGACCGCGCGGCCCGCCAACCGGCCGCACGCAGCAGCTCGTACCGGGCGCGGGGCAGCGGCCTGCCCGCCTCGGTGTCGGCGCGGGCCCGCCCGACCAGCGCGCGGAACAGACCCGCGACCAGCACGACGTCGTCGACGTCGGGACAGGCGTCGCACAGCCGCAGCTCGACGGTCGGCAGGTGTGCGCTGGGTCGGACGTCGAAGTAGAGCATCCCGGCGTCGCTGATCGTCCCGGACGCGATGAGCTCGTCGATCATCGTGTCGTACTCGGCGGCGGTGGTGACGTCGCCGGGCGGCCCGGCGGTGGGCCAGCGCTGCCAGATCATGCTGCGGTAGCTGGCGTAGCCGGTGTCGTGGCCGCGCCAGTACGGCGAGCTGGCGGTGATGGCGAGCAGGGTCGGCAGGGCGGGGGAGACCCGGCGCGAGACCTGCACGGCGGTGTCGCGGTCGGGGACGTCGACGTGCACCTGCACCCCGCAGATGTGCTGCTCGCGCACCAGCATCTGGTACTCGTGCTGCATCCGCTCGTACCGGGCTCCGGCGGAGATGTCGTCGCCGGACAGGTCGACCAGCGGCACCGTCCCGGCCGCGACCACACCCAGCCCCAGCGGTTCGGCCGCCTCGCGCAGCCGGGTACGCAGGCGTCGCACGTGGGTGCGCAGCTCGTCCAGCGACGGCGTCGCGGGCGAGTTGGTCTCGACCAGCGACCGTTGCAGCTCGGGGAAGAACTCCGCCCCGTCCAGGTGCTCCAGCAACCGTTCCGCGTCGGGCGCGGCCCGGCGGTCGGCCAGGCCGACCACGTGGAACTCCTCCTCGACCCCCACCAGCGGCACGTTCCCCACGGCCGGTGACGCTAGGTGTCCGCTGTTACGTCCGTGTGTCCCGCGGCGATCGCGCCCGACGCCACTCCGTCCGGTGGTCCGTACGGCGGTATCCGGACGTCTGTCCGGACCAGTTCCCACCGGCTGTTCTCTCCAGCGTCTCCGGATCCGCCGACCCCACGGAGCCGCCCATGTCCGCCGGCCGCCGCGCGCGGGCCCGCAGCTTCGTCGAACCTCGCCACGCCGATGGGCGCCCCACCGCGGTCCGGCACCGGCGCGGCCCCATCACGGCGGGCTCGACCGGACGGGTGACGTGTGCCGACCACTGCGGCCGATCACCGCTGCCGCGGGCAGAGGATCCGTGAACTCGCTTACCGGGTAAGCGGATTCGTAGAGCGAACCGTGCCCACCCCGATATCGGGGTACACCGGCTCACGGCTCGGCCTGCACGGCCGACACGCGGTGGTCGGCAGACGGTCGGCGCGTGGAATCGCCTACCGGTCGAGCGAGTTCTCCGGGAGAGCACCCGGGACCACGGCGGCGGAGGCCTCGGCCGCCCGGGCGATCCGCAGCAGGTCCGCGTGCTGTGCCGCTGCCTCGTCGGGCGACAGGGGATCGCCGTGCCCCGGGACGAACACCCGTGTCCCGGTGGCGGCGGGGGCTGCGGCGACGTCGAGCAGCAGCCCCACGGCGGCCGCCCAGTCGCGGCGGTAGGAGTCCGGCCCGAACGACGGCGGTGCCCCGTTCTCCAGCAGGTCCCCGGCGAAGAGCACGCCCGCGTCCGGGACGTGCACCGCCAGGTCGTGTCCGGTGTGCGCGGGGCCGGGGTGCACGAGCTGCACGACGCGTCCGCCCAGGTCGAGCGTGTGCACGGAGGCCGGGCGGGGGCAGACCGGGCGGTCGGGGAGGACCGGGACGGTGGCGGCGAGCGCGTCGGCCGTCGCGGCGGCGGAGCTGCCGGATCCCCCGGAGCTCCCGGCGCTCCCGGCGTCACGGTAGTGCCGGGACCAGTGGGCGCGCTGGGCGGCGGCCGTCGCCAGCAGTGCACCCGCGCAGCCGGCCTGGGCGTACACCGGGGCGCCCGGGAACGCGGCGGTGCCGAAGCAGTGGTCGAAGTGGGCGTGGGTGAGGGCCACGACGGCCGGCAGGGCGGTCACCGCGCGCACCGCGGTGGCGAGCTCGGCGCCCTGGGCGGTGTCGCCGCGGGTGTCGATGACCAGGGCGGCGGACGTGCCGAGCACGAGACCGGTGGTCAGGTCGAGCTCGTGGTGCCGGCGGGCGAGTACCCCGTCGGCGAGCTCGAGCCAGCGCCCGTCCGACCGCTGCCCGCCCGACCGCTGCCCGTCCATCCGGTGATCCTCGCGCTCAGACCGCGATCGCGGTGGACCGGCCCAGGGCGTCGGTTCCCGGGCCGAGCAGCTCCGCGGTCCCGTGGGCCACGCGTTCCGCGGTCCAGGCGCAGGCCAGCGCGTCGAGGACGTCGTCGAGCCGGGCGGCGGTGGGCAGGTCACCGAGCGACGCGGCGGAGGGGACCCACTCCGACAGCGCCGCGACCCGCTGGCCCGCCCCGCGCGCGGTCTTCTTCGCCGCGAACGCACGCGACGGTGCCATGGTGCGGAACGTCAGCTCCGGGTGCGCCTCGACCACCGACGACGGCAGCCGCACCTGCTGGAACTCGCGGATCTTCCCGACGATGTACCAGGTCTGCAGGCTGATCTTCTTCCCCGTGACGGCCTGGGCGGCGGCGCAGGCCTCGTCGTAGGAGCCTGCGTCGAGCACCGGGGCGGGCGGGGTCGGGAACAGGGAGGACCGCGCCCGGCCCAGCCGCGCCGACGCGAGGATCTCGGCCTCGCGGCGCTGCGCACCGGCCGGGACCGACAGCGGGATGTCGATCCCGACGGCGTCGCACCCGGCCGTCGCGGCGAGTACCGACGCCGCGTCGGGGACCACCGTCCACGTCACCTCACGTGTCCGTCCGCTGCCGGAGAGCACGCACACCACCCAGCCACCCGGGACCCCGTCCACGCCGCTGATCCGCATGGGGGAGGATCGTGCCCCGTGCGCGTCTACCTGGGCAGTGACCACGCCGGTTTCGAGGTCAAGGGCAAGCTCGTCGAGTACCTGACCGAGCAGGGGATCGAGGCGATCGACGTCGGGGCTCCGACCTACGACGCCCTCGACGACTACCCCGCCTGGTGCATCGAGACCGCGCGGCGCGTGGTCGAGGACCCGGAGTCCCTCGGCATCGTGCTGGGCGGGTCCGGCAACGGCGAGCAGATCGCCGCCAACAAGGTGCAGGGCATCCGCGCCGCGCTGGCGTGGAACGAGGCCACCGCGACGCTCGCCCGCGAGCACAACGACGCCCAGATCATCGGTGTCGGCGCGCGGCAGCACAGCTTCGACGAGGTCGTCGCGATCGTCGACGCCTTCCTGGCCACCCCGTTCTCCGGCGACGCGCGCCACCAGCGGCGCATCGACCAGGTCCTCGACTACGAGCGGACCGGCGAGATCGAGCTCCCCGCGTCCTGACCCGGAGCCGGGATGCCCGAGGGACACACGCTGCACCGGCTGGCGCGGCTGCACCGGAAGCTGTTCGTGCGCCGGCCGGTCGGCGTGTCCAGCCCGCAGGGCCGTTTCGGAGCCTCTGCGGCGCTGCTCGACGGTGAGGTGATGACCGGGGCCGAGGCCCACGGCAAGCACCTGTTCCACCGCTACGGCCGCGACCGCGTCGTGCACGTCCACCTCGGGCTGTACGGCACGTTCGTCGAACAGCCGCTGCCCGCGCCGGAACCGGTCGGGCAGCTGCGGATGCGCCTGGTCGGGCAGACCCACTACGCGGACCTGCGCGGCCCGACCGCCTGTGAGCTCCTCACCTCGGCCGAGGCCCGCGCCCTGAGGGCCCGGCTGGGTGCGGACCCGCTGCGTCCCGACGCCGACCCGGACACGGTCTGGGCCCGCATCTCGGCCTCGCGCAGCCCGCTCGCGACGCTGCTGATGGACCAGAAGGTGCTCGCCGGCGTCGGGAACGTCTACCGCGCCGAGGTGCTGTTCCGGCACGGCCTGGACCCGCAGCTCCCGGGCCGGTCGCTGGACCGGGAGACGTGGGACGCGATGTGGGCCGACCTCGTCGTGCTCATGCGCGACGGCGTGCGGACCGGCCGTATCGACACCGTGCGTCCCGAGCACGACCCGCGCCGGCGCGGGCAGGCCGGACGGAAGGACCGGCACGGCGGCGAGGTCTACGTCTACCGCCGCACCGGGATGGACTGCCTCGTCTGCGGCACGCCGGTACGGCACGCCGAGCACCAGAACCGCAACCTGTTCTGGTGCCCGGCCTGCCAACCGTCGCGGGTCTAGGGTCGGACCCGTGGAGCAGAAGCCGATCGAGTGCTGGATGACCGACATGGACGGCGTCCTCGTCCGCGAGGGCAGCATCGTCCCGGGTGCGGACACGCTGCTGTCGCGGCTGCGGGACAAGGGCGTGCCGTTCCTGGTCCTGACCAACAACAGCATCCACACCCCCCGCGACCTGCGCTACCGGTTGCAGGCCACCGGCCTCGACGTGCCGGAGGAGTCGATCTGGACCTCCGCGCTCGCCACCGCCGCGTTCCTCGGCGAGCAGCGCCCGCAGGGCAGCGCCTACGTGATCGGCGAGGCCGGGCTGACCACCGCGCTGCACGACATCGGCTACGTCATCACCGACCGCAACCCCGACTACGTCGTGCTCGGCGAGACCCGCACCTACAGCTTCTCCTCGATCGCGACCGCGATGCGCCTGGTCGAGCAGGGTTCCCGGTTCGTCGCCACCAACCCCGACGCGACCGGCCCGTCCCCGGAGGGCATCCTCCCCGCGACCGGCTCGGTCGCCGCGATGATCTCCAAGGCCACCGGGGTCGACCCGTACTTCGTCGGCAAGCCGAACCCGCTGATGATGCGGGCCGCGCTCAACCGGCTCGGCGCGCACTCGGAGTCCACGGTCATGATCGGCGACCGGATGGACACCGACATCCTGGCCGGACTGGAGGCCGGGATGCGCACGGTGCTGGTGCTCTCGGGCATCACCAGGGAGCACGAGATCGACCGGTTCCCGTTCCGCCCGACGCGGGTCGTCTCCTCGGTCGCGGACCTGATCGACGACGTCTGATCCGCCCCCGGACCTGCGGGGTTGCGAACTACACCGATGTGGTTCACCCTCGAACACATGTACGGAGAACTGGTGTCCTGGCAGCGGTGCGCCGGCTGCGGCGCGGAGGCCGAGCTCCCCGGTGACGAGACGGCGGGCGTCGCCGTCCCGTGCCCGGACTGCCCCGGCTCGATGACCGAGGAGTTCAGCTGGGACTCGGTCGCGGCCTGAGCGGCCCGCTCAGACCTTGAACCCCAGTGCGCTGGGCTCGCCCCGGCGCAGCGCCGCGACGTGCTCGACGACCGTGGTCAGCGAGTGCAGGTCGTGGCCGTTGCGCATGGCCGAGACCAGCGCGCGCTCGGCGGCCTCGATGCCCTCGGCGGCGTCGACGACCTCGGCGAGCCGGTCCGGCGCGGCGATCAGCAGGCCGTCGTCGTCGCCGCACACCAGGTCGCCCGGGCTCACGACGAGCCCGCCGAACGACACCATCTCGTCGACGGTGCCCGGGTCGCTCGTGCTGCCCGA
This sequence comes from Pseudonocardia sp. UM4_GMWB1, assembly GCF_017312155.1. Lineage (NCBI taxonomy): Bacteria > Bacillati > Actinomycetota > Actinomycetes > Pseudonocardiales > Pseudonocardiaceae > Pseudonocardia > Pseudonocardia sp. UM4_GMWB1. The sequence continues at coordinate 1,836,108 of NZ_QJPN01000001.1, forward strand.
GGCCGGGCAGGTCCCGCGGGCGAACACCGGCAGTCCGATCCCGCGCAGCCCGCGGACGTCGCGGACCAGCCCGTCGACGACGATCCCGGCCAGCCCGCGCCGCTTCGCCTCGGTCGCGAACAGCTCACCGGACACGGCGCGGTGACCACCCCCTCCGGCGACCACGAGCACCGAGCCGGGGCGGGCCGCGGACAGCGCAGCGAACATCGGCAGGTGGTCGTCCACACAGGACACCGTCACCGCGGGCCCGGCCATCGACACGTCCGGCACCAGGGCCCGGATCGCGGGGTCCACCACGGGGAGCGACTTGTCGGCGTCGCAGATGGCGGACACCTGCAGCTCGCGCAGACGGTCCAGGAGGTCGGTCATGGACGTCATCCTGTCGCACCGTCCGCCGTTGCGCGCCGTCGAGCGTCCGCGGCGCGCGCGGCGATCTCCGAGCGGCGCACCTTCCCGGCGTCGTCGCGCAGCGGGTGGTCGACGACGTCGATGCTCCGTGGCTGTTTCGCCCTGCTCAGACGCCCGTCGAGGAACTCGCGAAGATCGTTCTCGATGCCCGGTTCGGCCTGTACGACGGCGTGCACGACGTGCCCGTAGTCGGAATCCGGCAGCCCGACGACGACGGCGTCCCGTACCCCGGGATGCGCGGTCAGCGCCGCCTCGACCTCCGCCGGGTACACGTTCGCGCCGCCGACGAGGATCATGTCCGAGCGCCGGTCGGCCAGGTACAGGTAGCCGTCGGCGTCCAGTGAGCCCATGTCGCCGAGCGACTCCCAGCCGTCGCGCTCGTGGGCGGAGGCGCCCAGGTAGTGGTACGTCGGCGCCCCGCCCGACCGCATCCAGATCTCACCGGTGACACCGGGGCCGAGCTCACGGCCGTCGTCGTCGCGGACGGTGATCTCGCCGCGGGTGACCCGCCCGACCGACCCCGGGTGGGCCAGCCAGTCGTGGCCGTCGATCGCGGTGCCGGCCTGCGACTCGGTGCCGGAGTAGATCTCGAACACCGTCTCCGCGCCGACCCGGTCGATCCAGCCGCGCTTGACCTCCGGCGGGCAGGGCGCGCCGACGTGCAGCACGGTCCGCAGGCTCCCGGTGTCGCAGGCGGCCCAGTCGGCGTCGGGCAGGCGCAGCATCCGGCTCATCATGGTCGGCACCGCGTAGAGCCAGGTGACGCCGTACGCGGGGATCATCGCGAGTGCGCGGGCGGCGTCGAACCGGCCCATGAGCACGACGTGGTGGCCCTGGAGCAACGCCATCAGCGTGAACATGAAGGGCGCGTTGTGGTGCAGCGGCGCGGTGCAGCCGAAGACGCCGTCGCGGTCGATGCGCAGCCCGTCGGCGCGGGCCAGGACCTGTTCGACGCAGGCGGCCTGACCGGCGACGATCACCTTCGGGGTACCGGTCGACCCGCCCGAGGTGGGGGCCTTCCAGCTGGGCCCGACGACGTCGGGGAGCGGGCCGTCGTCGTAGGAGCCGGCGTCGACCGGGGTGTCGACGACGAGCGCCGGCGCGGCGACGGCGAGCACCGCGTCGCGCTCGGCGGCGGGCAGCCGGGCCGACAGCGGCTGCGGCACCGCGCCGACCTTCCACGCCGCGACCGAGCTCTCGAGGTGCGCGGCGCTGTTCGGCAGCGCGATCGACACCAGGTCCCCGCGCCGCACCCCGCGGTCGGCGAACGCCCTGGCCAGACGGTTGGTGCGGGCGTCGAACTCCGCGCGGGTGCGCACCACACCGGGGCCGTCCGCGGTGTCCTCGGTGACCAGCGGGCGGTCCGGGTCGGCGGCGACGAGCGCCCGCAGCCGGGCGGCGAGCGCGGTCGCGCCGGCGGGCACCTCGGGCTCGGGGAAGCGGGGCTCGCGGAGTCGTGCGGTCATGCGGTCCTCCCGGTGGTGCCGGTGACGGCGGCGTCGAGACGCTCGTCGTCGGGGACCGGTCCGCGGGCCAGCACGTACCGGGCCGCCAGCAGCGAGACGAGCACGATCACCAGCGAGTACCCCACGACGGGCACGATCGACCCGGTCGCGGCCAGCAGCGACTGCCCGACGAGCGGGGCGGTGCCGCCGAACAGCGTGCCCGCCAGCGCGTAGGACAGCGAGATCGCGGTGTAGCGCATCCGCGCGGGGAACGCCTCGGCCAGCATCCCGGCGAGGATCGCGTAGTACATCGTGTGCGGCAGCGTCGCGAGCGCCATGCCGAGCGCGGCCAGCCCGAAGCTGCCGGTGGAGATCAGCCAGAACATCACCGGGAACAGCGGCAGCTCGATCAGCAGCAGCGCGGTGACGACCTTCCGCGGGTTCCACCAGGTCGCCATGAACGCCCCGAGCGGCTGGGTGAAGAACTGCACGGTCGAGCTGATCAGCACGACGTTGAGGAACACCTGGCGGTCGAAGCCGAGGTCGTTGACCGCCCAGGACAGCGCGAACGTGTTCTTGAAGTACGCGGCCGCGGCCACCAGTGCGCACGCTCCCACCGAGACGACCACCAGCATCGTCCGCTCCCGCAGCAGCTCCGCGAGCGGGAACCGCGCCGTCGTGCCGCGCGACCGCATCGCGACCAGCGCCGGGCTCTCCTCGATCCGCAGCCGGATCACCAGCCCGACGACGACCAGCGCCGCCGACACGAGGAACGGCACGCGCCAGCCCCAGGACAGGAAGGCGTCCTCCGGCAGCATCGCGACGAGCGCGAACGAGCCGGTGGCGAGCATCTGCCCCGCCGGACTGCCCTGCTGGGCGAAGGCGCCGTAGAGGATCCGGCGGTTCTTCGACGCGTGCTCCGAGGCGATCAGCACCGCGCCGCCCCACTCCCCGCCGACGGCGAGCCCCTGTACGAGCCGGGCCACGACCAGCAGCACCGGGGCGAGGACGCCGATGTCGTCGTGGACGGGCAGCAGCCCGATCGCGAGCGTCGAGACGCCCATCAGCAGCAGCGTCGCGACCAGCGCGGTCTTGCGGCCGAGCCGGTCACCGAGGTGGCCGAAGACGATCCCGCCGATCGGCCGGGCGAGGAACCCGACCCAGAACGTGGCGAACGAGGCCAGCACACCGGCGGCGGGGGAGGCGTTCGGGAAGAACAGCGGCCCCAGCACCAGCGCGGCGGCGGTGCCGTAGATGTAGAAGTCGTACCACTCGATGGTGGTGCCGACGAACGAGGCGATCCCCGCCTTGCGGCGCATCGACGGTGTGCTCGTGCTCAACCCGGTGCCCCCTTGCACTCGTCGTGGAGCGACGGTCGCGACCACGCCGTCGTGACCACCGCCACGCAACGGTAGAACAGCATTGGGACTCCATCGGGACGCTCTTGCTTCCGTTCCTGTCGTCGGATCGACATGATCGGAGGGTGGAGCTACGGCAGCTGGAGTCGTTCGTCGTCGTCGCCGAGGAGCTGCACTTCGGTCGGGCCGCGGCCCGCCTGCAGGTCTCGGGCCCGCCGCTGTCCCAGCAGATCCGCAGGCTCGAACGCGAGGTCGGCGCCACGCTGTTCGACCGCCACACCCGCGCCGTCGCCCTCACCCCGGCGGGGGCGGCGTTCCTGCCCCGGGCCCGCCGTGCCCTCGCCGCCGCGGACGAGGCCGTCGAGGCGGCGCGCGAGGCCGCCGCGGGCGGCACCGGCTCGGTCCGCCTCGGGTTCGCCGGACCCAGCTCCAACGCCTGGCTGTACCGGACCGCCCGCCGCTTCCGCGCGCACCGGCCGCAGGCCCGGCTGGTGCTGGTCACCGGCCGGTTCTCCGGCGAGCTGGCCGAGGACCTGCGCACCGACCGGGTCGACGCCGCGCTGATCCGCACCCCGGTCGACGACGACGGCCTCGTCGTCCACGAGATCGACCGGCACCGACTCGTCGCCGCGCTGCCCGAGGAGCACCCGCTCGCCGGGCGGGACACGATCGACCTGGCGGAGCTGGCCCACGACCCGTTCGTCACCTACCCGGTCCGGCGGATGGCGGTCATGCGCACGTCGGTCGACGCGGCCTGCCTGCACGCCGGGTTCCTGCCGCGCATCGAGCAGGAGGCTCCCGAGACGCACACCCTGCTGTCCCTGGTCGGGGCCGGTGTCGGGGTGGGGCTGGCGCTGGACGCGACGGCGGAGCTGCGCACACCGGGGGTGGTGCTGGTGCCGCTGACCGACCCGCCGGAGGTGCCGCTGGCGCTGGCGTGGAAGGCCGGTGCGGTGAACCCGGTGCTGGCGGGGCTGCTGGAGGCGGCCGGTGTGGGTGGGGCGGTCGTGCGGGGGGTCGGGTCGGTCTGACCCCTGCCCTCCCGCCCCACCCGCTCAGCCGGTGGCCCCGGCCCGGTGCGGTGTCCGCACGGTCAGCCCGGTCACCCGGGCCGGCTCGCCCACCTTCACCGGAATCCCCTCCTGTCGGGCCGCCACGTCGTGGCGGCATGATGGACGGTGTCGTCTCACGTCGCGTCAGGTGCAAGCCCGGACGCCACGGTCCCGCCGCGACACGCCGGGGCCCGCGACACGCCGGTCACGGATTCACCCCCGCGGGTGGTCGGCCCCCGCCCACGGTCCGGTCGGTCGATCACCCTTCGCATCGGCCGCCCCGGACGTGGGGACGGAGGGTGTCCGGCGTCCTGGGAGAACCGGTTCCGTCCGTTTCACACCACACTTTTGGTACCCGTGGTGATCGGATCACTCGTTGGTGTCGCCGCCGTATCCCCGCCGGTGAGCGGCTGCCTACTGTCCGCTTGCCGTGACGCACAGGCGTCCCGGTGGTGCTCACGGGAATCGTGAGACACGTCCGTCCCACCGGACACGATCGGGGAGAAAGACATGCGCAGGAAGCTTGCGGTCACCGGCGTCGCCGTCATCGCCACCATGGTCGCCTTCAGCCCGCTGGCGTCGGCTGCGCCCGCGCCGAAGGACGACGACGGTGACTCCTTCGTCCAGGACGTCGGCAACACCCGGGGCGACCAGTTCGGCCTGGTGAACCTCGACGACGTCAACGTCCTCAACAACGCCAATGTCTGCCCGGGCGTCAACGCGGCTCTCGGCAACGTCCTCGGGATCCTCGGCGGCGGGGCGGCGCAGAACCGCGACAACCCGACGTCCTGCGACTGATTCCCGACGACGGCCTCCGCCCCCTGCCTCCCGCCGCCACGGGACGCAGGGGGCGGTTCCATCCTGCCCGACGCCGGCCGGGACTCAGTGGAAGACGTAGTCCGACGGCTCGACGCGCCGGGTGCGCTCGTCGTACTCGCGCATGTAGCCGGGCCAGTTGGTGACGATGCGCCCGGTGTCGTCGCGGTACCAGGAGTCGCAGCGGGTCCACGCGGTGCCGGGGAAGCGGGCCTGGACCTCCTCGTCGTAGGCCTGCTCGACCTCGGGTCGGACCTCCACGCCGGACGCGCCGCGGCGGGCGGCCTCCTGCAGGGCCTCGCGGACGTAGCGGACCTGGTGCTCCAGGTACCGGACGATCGAGCCGCCGGAGGTGTTGGTGTTCGGGCCGTAGAGCACGAACAGCGACGGGAACCCGGGGACGGTCATGCCGAGGTAGGCGTGCGCGCCGTCGGACCACTCGGTGCGCAGCGACCGTCCCCCCGGGCCGCTGATCTCCATCGGGAACATGAAGTCGGTCGCCGCGAACCCGGTGCCCCAGATGATCGTGTCGACCTCGTGCAGCGTGCCGTCCTCGGTGCGCACCCCGGTGGGCTCGACGGCCGCGATGCGCGACGTCTCGACCTCGACGTTGGGCCGCTGCAGCGCGGGCAGCCAGTGCGAGCTGAACAGGATGCGCTTGCAGCCGAAGGTGTAGTCCGGCCAGACCTTGCGGCGGACCTCGGGGTCGCGCAGCTGGGCCCGCATGAACAGCGTCGCGTAGAGCCGCCCCAGCCGGCCCCAGGTGGCGGGGTGGCGGATCATCAGCGTCAGTGCCTCGCAGTACTCGGTGATGAACCGGCGTCGCGCGGCCTGCAGGCCGGGCACCCGCGCGATCGCGGCCCGCCACCACGCCGGGAACCTCCGGTTCCGTCGCGGCAGGAACCAGTTCCCGGACCGCTGGAACACCGTCATGTGCCCCACCTCGGGGGCGATCGCCGGCACGAACTGCACGGCGCTGGCTCCGGTACCGATCACGGCGACGCGACGGCCGCGCAGGTCGTGGTCGTGGTCCCAGCGCGCGGAGTGGAACATCGTCCCGGCGAACGAGTCGACGCCGGGCAGGTCGGGGGACACCGGCCGGTTCAGCTGCCCGGTCGCGACGATCAGCACGTCGGGGGTCCAGGTGCGGCCGTCGTCGGCGGTGACCGTCCACGGTCCGTCGGCCTCGTCGCGCCTGGCGTCGACGATCCGCACACCGGTCTGCACCAGCTCGTCGACCCCGAACTCGGCGACGACGCCCCGCAGGTAGGCGAGGATCTCGGGCTGCGGTGAGCAGAGCCGCGACCAGTCGGTGCGCTGCGCGAACGAGTACGAGTACAGATGGCTCGGCACGTCGCAGGCGGCGCCCGGGTAGGTGTTGTGCAGCCAGGTACCGCCGATGCCGTCGGCGGCGTCGACGATCGTGACGTCGCGGATGCCGTGGGCCCGCAGCTCGATCGCGGCGGCGATGCCGCCGAACCCGGCGCCGACCACGAGAACGCTCGGTGCGTGCACGGGACCTCCCTGTCTCCGGAATGCAGCAGCGATCACCGTAGCGAGGCGGCCCGGGGCCCCGGGTGCCCGTCCCGGCCCGTGCGGGCCGTCTCCGACCTCACACGACGGGGCCGTGCGACCCTGCCCGCGACGGAGCACAGTGGAGGGCGAACGGCCGACACCGGGCCGGCCGGGAACGGAGCACAGTGATGAGCACCGTCGTCGTCGGCGTGGACGGATCGGACGCGGCCCTGGACGCCGTCGCGTGGGCGGCCCGCGAGGCCGCCGCCCGGCACGCCGACCTGCTGCTCGTGCAGGCCTTCGACGTGGCCGGGCTGTACGCGGACGCCGCCGTCGCACCCCTGCTCGACGACGTCGAGGAGTCGATCCGCGAGGAGTCCCGTGCGACCCTCGACGCGGCCCGGCACGCCGCCGCGCAGGCCGCACCCGAGGTCGCGGTCGACCTCGCGGAGGACCGGCGGGCGCCGTCGACGGCACTGGTCGAGCGGTCCGCCACGGCGGAGCTGCTGGTACTCGGGTCCGCCGGGCGCGGGGCGATGGGCACCGCGCTGGGGTCGGTGACCCTCGCCGTGGCCTCGCACGCGGGCTGTCCGGTCGTCGTCGTCCGCGGCACGTCGTCCGACGGGCCGGTCCTGGTCGGGATCGACGGTGGCCCGCTGTCCGACGTCGCGCTGGAGCACGCCTTCGCCGCGGCCGCCGAGCACGGCACCGGGCTGGTCGTCCTGCACGCCTGGCACGACGGCCGGTCCCCGGCCCTGCGTGCGACCGGTGCGTTCGACCGGCTGCGCGAGGCCGAGGAGCGGGCGCTGGCCGAGCGGCTCGCCGGCTGGTCGGAGCGCTATCCCGACGTCGCCGTCGAGCGGGTGATCGAGCGCGCCGAGCCGGGACGGGTGCTGGCCCAGCGCAGCGGGGCGGCGCGGCTGGTCGTCGTCGCCACCCGGGGGCGGGGCGGGTTCACCGGGCTGCTGCTCGGCTCGACCGGGCTCGCGCTGGTCCAGCGCGCGAACTGCCCGGTGATGCTGGTCGGGCCCGCCGCGACGGCCTGAGCGGCTACGACCGGAGCGCGGGGTCCAGCGCGGCGGTGAGCGCGGCGACCGTGACGTCGCCGCGGTACTGCTCGCCGTTGACGAACAGGGTCGGCGTGCCGCGCACGCCCGAGCGCACTGCCGCGTTGAACCCGGCCTCCACACGGTCCTCCGCCAGCCGCGTCGCCGGCCAGACGACCCGGTCCGGCCGCACCCCCGCGGCGACGGCGTGCTCCCGCAGGTCGTCCTGGCGCAGCCGCGGCGGACCGGGGGCGAACAGGGTGTCGTGCATCTCCCAGAACCGGCCGTCGAACCCGGCCATCTCCGCGGCGAGGGCGGCTGCGATGGCGTGCGGGTGCACCTCGTGCAGCGGGAAGTGCCGGAACGCGAACCGCAGCCGCCCCTCGAAGCGGTCACGGACCTCCTCCAGCACCGGTGCGGCGTCGCGGCAGTAGGGGCACTCGAAGTCGCCGTACTCCACCAGCGTCAGCTCGGCCTCGGGCGGGCCCAGGACGTGGTCGTACGGTCCGACGGGTGGGTCCAGACTGATGGCGGCCTCCTCGTCGTGACCCGCGCAGGGCAGGATCAGCACATGGCGGTGGTGACCCTAGCCGAGCGCGGCGATCTCTCCGATGCCGCGAGGCGCTTCCTCGGGACCGAGTCCGGATCGGCGGTCCTGCTGGTCGGGGCGGCCGTCGTCGCGCTGCTGTGGGCCAACCTCGGCGGCGGGTACGAGACGTTCTGGCACACCCCGCTGGCCGTGTCGTTCGGGGAGTCCGCGCTCGACCTGGACCTGCGGCACTGGGTCAACGACGGCCTCATGGTGCTGTTCTTCCTCTCCGTCGGGCTCGAGATCGCCCGCGAGACGACGCTGGGCGAGCTGCGCGGGGTCCGCGCCCTGGCCGCACCGGCCGCGGCCGCGCTCGGTGGACTCGTCGTGCCCGCGCTGTTCTTCCTCGCGCTCAACGCCGGTGGCGAGACGGCGGGTGCCTGGGGGATCGCGATCTCCACCGACACCGCGGTGATGCTGGGTGTGCTCGCGCTGCTCGGGCCGCGCTGCCCCGACCAGCTGCGGGTGTTCCTGCTGGCACTGGCCATCGTCGACGACATCGGCGCGGTGCTGGCCATCGCGCTGTTCTACACCGACGAGGTCGACCTGCTCGCGCTGCTCGTCGCCGTGGTGCTGCTCGCCGGGCTGCTCGCGCTGCGCTGGGTGCGGTTCTGGCGGACGCCGTTCTACGCCGTCGCCGGGATCCTGTGCTGGGTCGCGGTGCTGCGGTCGGGGGTGCACCCCAGCGTCGTCGGCGTGGCGCTCGGGCTGCTGGTCAACGCCTACGCGCCGCGTCGCACCGAGATGGTCGAGGCCGTCCGGATCGGGAAGAACTTCCTGCTCGACCCCACCCCGGAGCGGGCCCGCACCGCCCGCGCGGTCGCGGTCGCCGCCGTCTCCCCGAACGAACGGCTCCAGCAGGCCATCCAGCCGTGGAGCAGCTACGTCATCGTGCCGCTGTTCGTGCTCGCCAACGCCGGTGTGGTGCTGTCGTCGGAGACCCTGTCGGCCGCGGCGACGTCGATGCTCACCTGGGGCATCATGCTCGGCCTGGTCGTGGGCAAGCCGATCGGCGTCGCCGCCGCGACCTGGATCGCGCTGCGCACCGGGCTGGGCCGGGTGCCCGACACGCTGCGCTGGGGTCAGCTGATGGGCGGTGCCGCGCTGTCGGGCATCGGGTTCACCGTCGCCCTGTTCGTCACCGAGCTCGCGCTCACCGACGAGCTGCTCGTCGCCGAAGCCAAGATCGGGATCCTGGCCGGGTCGGTGCTGGCCGCGCTGTCGGGCTGGCTGGTGTTCCGGCTGGCCGGGGAGCGGGGCGGGCAGTGCGCGCCGAGCGGGCTGCCGACGCTGCCGCCGCGTCCGTGGCGGCCGGCCGACTGAACTCCGTGGTCCTACGGAGGTCCGCCGGGTCCGCGCGGGCCAGGGTGGCGGGGAACCGAGGAGAGGGGGCTCCCGTGTCCGGCGCACTGCGTGCCATCCCGGTGGGGCTGCTCGCCGGGACCTGCGCGGCCGTCGTCGCCTGGTTCCTGATCGGCGACGTCGGCCCCGCAGCCGACCTCGCCGACGGGATCCGGGCGTACGACCCGCCCGCGCTGCCGTGGCCCGTCGGGGTGCTCGCCGGGGTGGGGCTGGTCTGCTGCGTCGCCGCCGTCGTCCGCCGGTGGGCCGCGGCGTCACCGGTCGTGCTGTGCGTGGTGGCGGGTCTGCTGGTCGGGTGGGCCGGACGCGTCATGACGGCGGCGTCGATCGGCGCGAACATCGGTGGCGGCCTGATGCTGCTGATCGGGCTGCCGCTGTCCGGGATCCTGGTCCTCGCCGCGGTCGTGACCGCGCTCGTCCTCGCCCGGAGGTCTCAGAGGGACGCGAGGATGTCGAAACCCGACCCGTCGGCGACGGCCATGTAGATGCGCTGCTCGGCGCGGCCGTCGCGTACGGTCACGGGTCCGCGCGGGCCGACGTAGTGGCACCGTCCGGCGGCCTCGGACAGTCGGACCGCGTCGGTGGTGCCGACCCGGTTCGCCAGAGCGGCGAGGACCCCGACGCCCTCATAGCAGGACTCGCCGGGCGCGCACGGCAGCGGTGCGCCGGGGCCGAACCGGCGGGCGTAGCGGGCGCCGAAGGCCAGGCTCTCCGCGGTCGGGAGGGCCTCGAAGTAGCCGGCGGCGGTGAACACGTCCTGCGACGCCCCGGCCCCGGCGCAGGCCAGCATGCTCTCGTCCATCAACGGGGAGAACCGGGCGTACCGGCTCTCCAGCCCGCGCCGGGCGAACTCGCGGTGGAACGCGACGGCGTCGGAGCCGACGAGCAGCGTCAGGACCCCGTCGACGTCGAGGTCGGCCAGGTCGTCCAGCACCGCCCGGTGGTCCGAGGTGCCGAGCGGCACGAAACGGGTGTGGTCGAGCGTCGGCCCGCCGGACCCGTCGAGCGCGGCCCGGGTCCGCGCGATCGACCGGTGCGGCCAGCGGTAGTCGTTGCCGATCACCGCCCAGCGCCGGACGCCGATCTCCTGGGCCATCCACCGCAGCGCCGGGGTGAGCTGGATGTCCGGTGTCTCACCGATCGGGACGACACCCGGCGTGGTCTCACCGCCCTCGTAGAGCGCGGTGAACACGTACGGCACCAGTCCGCGCAGCGCCGACGCGAGCCGCACCCGCACCGGGGAGATGTGCCAGCCGACGACGGCGTCGATCGCCCCGGTCCGCGCCGCCTGCGCGACCGCCGTCGCCACCTGCTCCGGCGCCCCGGACCCGTCGAGGATCCGCAGGTGGACGGGGCGGTCGAGGACCCCGCCCACCGCGTTCAGTTCCTCGACGGCCAACCGGGCGCACAGGATGCACGACGGCCCGTAGATGCCGTCGGAGCCGGCCGAGGGCACGACGAGGCCGACGGTGAACGACGGTCTCGCAGTCGACGGCATCGGACGCACCCCCACGGACGCTTCGACGACCGGAACGCCGGCGCGGGGCGGGGTGTTCCCGCCGTCACACCGCGCGGGCCCACGGTCCTTCGGCCCTGAGCGGACCGGCGCCGCCCCACGAGGATCGACGGCGAGGAGGTGGCCGACGATGACGACCCGACGGACGGTCCCGGTGGTGCTGGCGGTCGCGGCGATGATGACGGTGCTCGCCGCACGGATGGCCCGCCGGACCGGGGCGTCCCCGGCCGAGGCGCGCGTGCCGCGGCCCGGCGACACCCTGCTGCCCCGTGCCGATCTGCAGTACGACCGCGCCCGTACCCTCGCCGCGCCGCCCGCCGAGGTGTGGCCGTGGATCGCGCAGCTCGGCCAGGACCGGGCCGGGTTCTACTCGTTCCAGGCCCTGGAGAACCTCGCCGGGTGCCGGATCACCGGCGCCGACCGCGTGCACCCGGAGTGGCAGCACGTCGAGCCGGGGGACCGGTTCCGGCTGCACCCCGACGTCGCGCTGCGGGTGGCCGCCGTCGAGCCCGGCGCCCACCTGGTGGTGACCTCCCGGGGCGGTGACGCACCCGGCCGCACAGACACCGCGATGACCTGGCTGTTCCACCTCGCGCCGGTCGCGCTGCCCGACGGCACGCCGGGCACCCGGCTGCACCTGCGTGAACGCTACGAGACCGGGGGTCTCGTGGAGCGGGCGGCGGCCCGGCTGACCGGCGTGGTCAGCGCGGTCATGACGTGGCGGATGCTCGGACGGCTCGCGGTGCTCGTGACCGGGGCGCCCGCGCACCCGTCCGGGTGGTCGGGGCCCGGCGTGCCGCTCGGCTCCCGCCTGCCGGCCTGATGCCTGGCAGGGTGGTCGGCCCAGAGGCGCTGAGCCGACCGGACCCGAAAGGACCTCGATGTCGCAGCCGTACACCTCCGACTCCAGCCGGATCGCGGCGATCCTCGCGCACCTCTCGGCGCCGATCGCCGCGATCCTCAGCGCCGGGCTGCTGAGCCTGGTCGGCCCGCTGCTGGTCTGGCTGGTGAAGAAGGACGACCCGTTCGCGCGGCGGGCCGCCGCCGGGGCGTTCAACTTCAACCTGTCGTTCTGGGTGCTGTTCATCCTCTGCTGGATCCTGATCTTCACCGTGGTCGGGATCGTGGTGGCGCTGCCGCTGATGCTCGTGCTGTTCGTGGTCTCCGCGTGGTGCCATATCAAGGGCGCGGTGCGGGCGTCGAACGACCGGCCCTACGACTACCCGTTCCAGCTGCGCGTGCTGTCCTGACGGGGTGGCCCTCAGGCGGCGTGGGCGGGAGTGAACGTCTCCCGGTGGATCAGGCGGGGGGCCATGCGGCGACGCTTGAACGCCCTGACCCCGGCCTCGACCATCCCCGGTGGCCCGCAGAGCCAGCCCGACCAGCCCCGGGCCGATCCGACGTCGTCCAGGAACAGGTCGGTCGGGAGTCCGGTGCGGTAGAACGTGCCGTCGGGCGGGCTCTCGTGGGAGAGCACGGGAACGACGTTGACGTTCGGGTGAGTCTCGGACAGACGGGTCAGGAGGTCCAGGTCGTAGAGATCGGCCGCACCGCGGACCCCGTGGTAGAGCAGGATCTCACGGCCCGGTCGACGGGCCAGTGCGGTCCTGACGACGCCCAGCAGGGGGGCCAGCCCCGTGCCGCCCCCGATCAGCACCATCGGCTCGCCGCCGTCGTCGTCCTCCGGGTCGAGGAAGAAGTCGCCCAGGGGCCCCGCGGCCCGGACCCGGTCGCCGACGGCGAGCCCGTCGAAGATCCAGCGTTCGGTGGCCGTCCCCCCGGGGACGAGGCGTACGTGCAGCTCGAGGACCTGGTCGTCGTCGGCGACGTTCGCCAGCGAGTACTGCCGACGAGCACCCGAGCCCGGGACCGTGAGCTCCACGTACTGTCCCGCGTGGAAGGCGAGCGGTTCGGTCAGATCCAGCCGCACCCGGCGGGTGTCCCGCGCCATGTCCTCGATGTCGACGACGACGGCGTCCAGATCACGCAGGGGGTGGGTCCGACGCCCCGCGCTCCCGCCGCCCGGCCCCGACGGTGCGACCTCCGCGTCGGAGCGGAGCCGGGCCTGGCAGGCGAGCGCCAGACCGGCGGCCCGCTCGTCCTCGGTCAACGTGCCGAGCGGCGAGTCCCGGTGGTCGACCTCGCCGCTCAGCACGCGTACCTTGCAGGTGCCGCAGGTGCCCTGGTTGCACGAGTTCGGCATCCACGCCCCGGCGCGGAGGAACGCGTCGAGGACCGACTGGTCCGGCCCGCACGCCACCCTCCGGCCGGAGACGGTCGCGGTGAACGCCATGCCCTCACACCTCCCACACGGTGTGCAGGGTGGTCGGACCACGGAATCCCCATCCCCAGAACTCGACGTCGGAGGACGTGTCGCGTTCCAGGTTCGGGATGGCCTCGAGCAGCTCCTCGAGCGCGATGCGCATGACGTGGTTGGCGTAGTAGATCCCGGCGCAGGCGTGGTTGCCCGCCCCGAAGGCCAGGTGCGGGAGCGGGGGCCGGTCGATGTCGAACCGGGTCGGCGCCGCGTACCGGTCGTCGTCGTGGTTGGCGGAACCGTAGGAGAGGATGACCGGGGTGCCGGCCGGGAGGTCCACGCCCGCGACCGTCACGGGCCGGGTCGAGATGCGTGCGGTGGCCGACCAGATCGGCGACGTCCAGCGCATCCCCTCCGAGACCGCTCGCGGGATCAACGCGGGGTCGTCGACGACCCGCTCCATCTGCTCGGGCTCGCCGAACAGCCCGACGAGGGTGGACGCGATCCCGTGTCCGGGCTCCTGCATCGCGCCGAGCAGGTACACGTAGACGGTCGGATAGATGTACTCGCGGTCGCGGGTGCGCCCGGGGGGCATGCCGTCGTGCAGCCAGTGGGAGATCGCGCTGTCGTCGGGGTGGGTGATCCAGTGGTCGATCAGCGGGTCGACCACGGCCTGGATCTCGGCCTTCGCCCGGTCACCCTCGACGAAGCCCTCGGGGTTGGCGAACTCGCCGCTCTCGGTCATGGCCGCGTTGGTGAACGAGCGGTTGAGCTTCGCGAACCAGTCGCGCAGGACGTCGGACTCCACGTCGTGGAGCCCGAGGAGGTCACCGAGGGACCGCACACTGACCGGTTCGCAGTACTGCGCGACCAGCTCGGCGCGGCCGTCGTTCTCGAAGCTCTCCAGGTAGCGGCGGGCGATGGGACGGACGAGGTCCTCGACGTAGCGGTCGACCTCGACCGGTTGCAACGCGGGCTCGACCATCCCGCGCAGGTCGGCGTGGACGTCCCCGTTGACCCCGATGATCGCCGGGTGGCCGAAGGTGCGCCCGCCCGCCGGGGTGATGACGGCCTCGAAGGCGGCGCTCGTGGCCACCTCGCGGCAGACCTCCTCGGTGGACGCCACGTAGGAGCCCAGTACCGGGACGTAGGCGAGTGGTGCCTCGGCACGCAGACGCTCGTAGGTCGCGTACGGGTTCCGCTCGAGGTCGGACATCGTCACGTCGTCCAGCCACGAGAGGTCCGGGGTGCGGGCGTCGTTCACCGCCGTCATGGGGGTGGCTCCTTCACTGCGTCGGTTCGGGACGGCGAGAAGGTAGGCGGGGTCGTCGGGGGCTGACGACACCGATCGCGCGGTTTCGGTACCGATCGCGCGAGGAGTTCGAGCGTGATCGGTGTCGGATACGATCGAGGGCATGGCCGCACACAGGGGTGCGCCACCTCGGGACTGGGACCAGGTGTCGCAGAGCGTCGCTGACGTGTACTTCCCGCACGAGCTGACGCCCATCGGTCCTGGGAGCAGGCCTCGCCTCACCCTGCAGACACTCGATCTCGGCCCGGTTCTCCTCGGCTACGTCGGCTGGGGCGCCGACATCGCCATCGACTGCGACTATCCCGGGGCGTACGAGGTCAACATCCCGTTGACCGGTCACTTCGTCAGCCAGACCCGTCGCGGATCCTTGACCTCCGTCTCCGGCCAGGCGGCGGTCTTCCGGGCCGACAGCGCGTGCCGGATCACGCACTGGGACGCGACGTGCACCGTGCTGGGGGTCAAGTTCGACCGCACCTGGCTCGACCTCGAGGCGGAACGTGTGCTGGGCAGCGACCCCGTCCGGGTCGCCGGTGTCCTGCCCGACCAGCTCGATCTCGACCGGGGTGGAGGTGAGGACTGGCGGAGGCTGGTGAACAGTCTCGCCAGCCACCTTCGTCGCCCGTCGCTGTTCGCCGGCTCTCCCGTGGTCTCCGAGCAGCTGGCCGGCGCGGTGGCCGCGGGGTTCCTGCTGACGAGCTGCCCCGACCTGGGCACCGGGTCGCCCGCGCGGCCGCGCACCGTGTCCCGGGTCGTGGACGCGGTTCGGGACGACCCGGCCCGGCCCTGGACCGTGGCGGACATGGCGGTCCTCGGGGGCACCACCGTGCGACGACTGCAGGAGGGCTTCCAGGAGTGGATCGGATGCTCCCCGATGGAGCACCTCACGACCGTCCGCCTGCAACGGGCGAAGGCGGACCTGGAGAGCCGGACGTCGCACTCGGTCAGCGATGTCGCGGCGAACTGGGGGTTCTCGAGTCCGAGCCGGTTCGCAGCCGCATTCCGCCGTCGCTACGGCCTGTCGCCCTCGGAGTTCCGTCGGTACCACCGCCACGGCGGCTCCCACTGAGCACGTCGCCGCTGCGGGGGACGGCCGGACCACGGCTCGGTGCGGGCGCCGGCCGGGACCACCGGCCGTTGCCGGACGCTGTCGGATGCCGCTGTCGACCGCTTCCGGACCGCCGCGCACGGTGACGTCTCCGCTGGTCGGGGTGGCGGGATTTGAACCCACGGCCCCTCGCTCCCAAAGCGAGTGCGCTACCAAGCTGCGCCACACCCCGTCGGCCGGAGTCTAGCCGGGGGCGTCACCCCACCGCGCAGCGCTCCACGCGAGGTGGTCGGGCCCGCACGATCGGGTGACACGTGAACGCGGCCACTGCGAGGTCCGTAGAGACGGGCAAGAACGACGAACCTCGTGAACCTCTCGGAAAGGACCCACCCCGATGCGTCGCACCCTGCCCCGTCTCGCCGCCGTCACCGCCGCGACCGCCCTCGGCTTCGCCGCGACCGCGGGCGTCGCCTTCGCCCAGCAGGCGGACGTGCCCGAGCCGGACTCGTTCACCAGCATGTACACCGTGATGGCCACCCCTGACACCATCATCAACAACGACGGCGCGTCGGTCCCCGGCCAGCCGGGTGCCACCGGAGAGTTCAACTTCCGGATCAACTCCGACGACGAGGTCATCTGCTACGACATCACGCTGCGCGGCGTCACCGGCGAGTACCAGAGCCCGGCCGCGACCGCGACGCACATCCACGAGGCGGCC
Source organism: Pseudonocardia sp. UM4_GMWB1 (assembly GCF_017312155.1). Lineage (NCBI taxonomy): Bacteria > Bacillati > Actinomycetota > Actinomycetes > Pseudonocardiales > Pseudonocardiaceae > Pseudonocardia > Pseudonocardia sp. UM4_GMWB1. The sequence goes on from NZ_QJPN01000001.1 coordinate 1,852,547, forward strand.
GCCGGCCAGCCCGGCCCGCCGCGGATCTCGTTCCCGAACCCCCAGGGTGACGGCGACGTCCGCACCTCGTCCGGCTGCATGCAGGGCCCCTTCACCACCGGGCTCGAGGGTGACAACGGCCAGGACACCGGCACCGGCTTCTCGCTCAAGCAGATCGAGGCGAACCCGGCCGGGTTCACCGGCGACACGCACACCGCCGAGTTCGCCGCGGGCACCGTCCGTGGGCAGCTGCAAGAGGTCCCGATGGGTGGCGTCGAGACCGGCGCCGGTGGCGCGTCCGACTCCACCGCTCTCTACGCGATCGGCGCCGCCGGCGTCGCCGCGGCCGCCGGTGCGGGCATCGTGATGGTCCGCCGGGGTCGTGCGCAGAGCTGAGACCGCGCGTGACCGGCGCCCGGGAGCCCTGCTGCTCCCGGGCGTCGTCGCGTTGCTCCTCCTCCTCGCAGGCTGCGCCGCGCCGGCCGCACCCGCCGCGCCCGAGCGCCCGGCAGGCCCGGTCACGCAGGAGCCGGTCGTCGCCGAGCCGGGGGAGGCCGCGGTGCCGACCTCGGTGCGGATCCCGGCCATCGGGGTCGACGAGCCGGGTCTGGTGCGTCTCGGCGTCGCCGCGGACAACACCGCCGAGGTCCCGCAGGACTTCGACCGTGTCGGCTGGTTCGACCGCGGCGGCAACCCCGGACCGACTGTCCTGATGGGACACGTCGACTCGCGCAGCGGGCCCGCGGTCTTCTTCGACCTGCGCGACCTCGGACCGGGTGACGTCGTCGAGGTCGGTCGCAGCGACGGCACGACCCTGCGCTACGCGATCGAGCGGACCCAGCAGGTTCCGAAGGACGCGTTCCCGACCTTCGAGGTGTTCGGCGCGGCGTCCCCGGACCTGCTGCGCCTGGTGACCTGCGCGGGCGACTTCGACCGCGGCGAGCGCAGCTACGTCGACAATTTCGTCGTGCACGCCCGCATGCTCTGACCGTTGCCCGACGCGCCGTGCGGTCCGGTTCCGCCCGTTGTGCCCGGTCCGGCGCGACACTGATCGGGTGACGGTGCCGAGACAGCGCGACGCGCGTGCAACGGGCGGGACGCCGCGACGCCGTCCGGCGTCGCGGCTCGCCCGGCTGCGTTCCGTACCGCCGCTGCACCTCGTGCTCGGCGCGACGGGGGCCCTGCTGGCCGTCGGTGTGGTGATGGTGCTGTCGGCGTCGGCGGGCGGGCGGACCGTCGCCGACGGCATGGTGCTCACCGTCTTCGTCCGCCACCTGATCTTCCTGCTGCTCGGGATCGGCGCGTTCGCACTCGGGATGTGGGTGTCACCGGCCCGGCTGCGACGGTGGACGCCGTGGCTGCTGTTCGCCTGTCTCACCGCGCTGGTGCTGGTGCTGGTCCCCGGCATCGGCGAGGTCCGCGGCGGTGCCCGCCGGTGGATCTCGGTCGCCGGGTTCACCGTGCAGCCGGGCGAGGCGGCGAAGGTCGTGCTCCTGCTGTGGGGCGCGCACGTGCTCGCATTGCGCGGGCGCGCCGTGCGCCACGGCCGCTACGCCGTCCTCCCCCTGGTGCCGGTCGCCCTGCTGGCCGGGGCACTGCTCATGCTGCAACCCGCGCTCAGCACGACGGTGGCGCTCGGAGTCATCGTGCTCTCGCTGCTGTTCTTCGCCGGGGCGCCGCTGGTGCTGCTCGGCGGCCTGTCCGGCGGGGCGCTGCTCGGCGTCGCCGTCCTGGGGCTCACCGCGGACTACCGCCGCGACCGGATCAGTACCTTCCTCGGCGCCGGCGACGAGCTCGGCGCCGGCTACCAGTCCCGCCAGGCGCTGCTGTCCCTCGCCGACGGCGGCGTGCTCGGCACCGGCCTCGGGCAGGGCCGGGCGAAGTGGGACTACCTGCCCAACGCCGCGAACGACTTCATCTTCGCCGTCATCGGCGAGGAGCTCGGGCTGGTCGGCGGGCTCGCCGTGTTGGCGCTGTACCTGCTGCTCGCCTGGGTGGGGCTGCGCGTCGCCGCGCGCACCCGGGACCCGTTCCTGCGGCTGGTGACGGCGGCGACGGTGACCTGGGTCGTCGTGCAGGCCGCGATGAACGTCGGCTACGTCGTCGGCCTGCTGCCGGTGACCGGCCAGCAGCTCCCGCTGGTGTCCGCGGGCGGGACGGCGCTGGTCAGCACCCTGTTCCTGCTCGGGCTGGTCGCCAACGCCGCCCGCCGGGTCAGGTAGCCAGGCTGCCGCGCAGCACCGTGGACCCGGCGACGTCGACGACCCGGAACTCCTCCGCGTCGGCCCGCAGCACCGAGGAGTTGAGGTTGCAGACCATCGGCGCCGCGCCGGTCCCGATGAACTCGCCCGCGCTCACCTCACGCCCGTCCTCGGCCTCGACGACGACGCGGTAGGTCGCACCGGAGCGGAACCCGTCGCCGTCGAGCACGATCTCCACGCCCCAGGTGTGCGGGATCGCGACCGCCGTGGCCTGCACCGTGGGATCCATCGCCTGGACCGCGACCGGCTCGCGGGGAATCCCGTCGTGGTCGCCGACCAGATACCCGGCGACGCCGCCGACGAGCAGCGCGGCCGCGGCCGCCGCCGCGACCGGAGCCCACCGGTTCCGTGTCCGGGCCCCGGCCGATGCCGGGCGCTCGGCCCGCGCCGCCGCCACGATCCGGTCGCCCAGATCCGGCGGGGGAGCGGGAGTGTGGTCGAGCCGGCCGGGGTCGACACGGCCCAGCGCGGGCAGCACACTCGCGACCTCGGCCAGCTCCTCGCGGCACGCCGGGCAGCCCTGCAGATGGGCCTCGAGGGTCGCCAGCTCGTGGCCCTCCAACCGGCCCATCGCGTGGTCGCCCAACGACTCCCGCATCGCCCGGTGCTCGTCCGGAGTCACGGTTCCACCCCCATCTCGTCCATCGCCAGTCGCAACGCCTTCAGCCCGTAGAAGACCCGGCTGCGGATCGTCCCGACGGGCACCCCCGCCTCCGCGGCGATCTCGGCGTGTGGACGCCCCCGCAGGTATGCCTCGACGATCGCCTGCCGGTGCTCCGGACGGAGCCGCCGCAACGCCTCCTCGACCAGCCAACCGTCGACGAGGGCGTCGTCGGCAGGGCCGATGTAGTCGTTCCCGGTCTCGGGCTCGTCGGTGAGCCCGCGGCGCCAGGGCCGCGCCGCGACCCTACGGATCTCGTCGATGACCACGTTGCGGGCGATGGCGAACAGCCACACCCGCAGACTGGCAACCGACGGGTCGTACGAGTCGGCACGACGCCAGGCGCGCAGGAAGACCTCCTGCACGGACTCCTGGGCCGCACCCTCGTCGCCCAGCTGACGCAGGGCATAGCGGTAGAGCTCGGCTCCGTGCGCGGTGTACGCGGCGCGGAGCCCCGGCTCGGAGTCGAGCCCGGGTTCGGCGGGGCGCGCGTCGACGGAGCGCAACCTGCGGTGGGGCGCCTTCATCGGTGTCTGCGAACCTCCTGAACGTCCCTGTCCCAAGTGTGTACGCACCCGGGGGCGGGGGTGTTCACAGGGGCGGAGTGGGATACGCTGCGGGGGTCCTGATCGACGAGATCGGGGCATGCGGGCGTAGCTCAATGGTAGAGCCCCAGTCTTCCAAACTGGCTACGCGGGTTCGATTCCCGTCGCCCGCTCCACCACCTGACCAGCGTAAACACTGATCAGCTCTGATCTTGAGACAGATTTCGTGCATCAAACGTGGTGCGAGTCGGTCCTAGCGTTGACTGCATGGCAGGTCGACAGCCCGCGAGCACGGCTCGCGCCCGGGGCAGCATCACCACGCTTCCGCGTGGCACCATCCGCGTCCGGGTCTACGCCGGGATCGACCCGGTGCGCTTGAGCACCTCATTGGCCCGGTGCAGTTCGCGGACCTCTTGCTCGAGCTCGCGTACCCGGGCTGCCTCGTCGGTGGTCACACCGGGCTGGTGGCCGTCGTCGAGGTCGGCTTGGCGCAGCCACAACCGCACCGACTCTGCGCCGTAGCCGAGCTGATCGGCCACCCCCTTCACTACGCCGTGATCGTGTCCCAGCTCGGCGCGCAGGGTGCGGACCATCCGCACCGCCGCGGCCTTCTCCTCCCGCGAGTACCGCCGCGTCGTCGGCTTCCCCGCAGTTCGATCTGACGACATGACTCCATCCTCGTTTCCAAGGCCAAGAGTCTCTACAGCACCCAGGGCGGCTCACACCTAACTATAGGGCCGGGACCAGCTTCGTAGCCCCTCCGCTACCAGTCATCGCTCGGCGCGTTCCCCTAGCGTGACCGTACGTCGAGAAGCGTACGACGGACGGTGCCTCACAGACGATGCTGACGCACCTGGGCGCTCCTAGTTTCGGCTGAGAACCGGATATGTGGTTCTGGACGATGTGGAGGGTCCATGAGGAGCAGACCAACCCTAGCCGTGTCGTTGGTGTTCGTCTGGGTGGCGATCACAACCTTTAGCGGGGTGCTGATCGAGACACTGTTGATCTATCCGAACATCTTCGGAGACGTGCCAGCGTCACTCGTGCGCAGTACCGAGTTCTTCTCCGAGGTCGGGCCAGGTGACGTCTTCCCGGTGCTCGGCATGGCGACGCTGGTGACCGGGCTGCTGACGGTCGCGACGACCTGGCGTCTGAGGCCCGCGCGGTCCTGGGCGCTGATGGCGGTGGCCGCGGCGGTGGTCGGTGAGTTCGGTTTCTCGGCGTGGTTCTTCTGGCCGCGTAACACGCTAATGTTCGTCGAAGGCCCGGCATTTCATGCGACCGACGAGTTGGTCCGTGTCGCGTGGGAGTTCGAGACCGGGCACTGGCTACGGCTGGTTCTGTGCGGTGTGACGGCGGTGCTGGCGTTCGGAACGCTTCTCCGATTATTGACCCCGGCGCAGGTGAGCAGATCGATTGAGCAGGTCGTGTGATGTGGCGGCTCGGATTGTCCCCGACCGCGATTCTCTTGCTGGCCATGCTCGGGGTGCCGCGGGCGGTGGCGCACGACATGGGTCCTGTCGGTGCGGTGCTGAACGCTCTGCTGGTGTTCGTCCCGATCGGCGTCTGGCTGGGCGTGGTGGTGTGGCGAGAGCTGCCCCGGCCGTTCCTGACGTTGCTGGTGATCGGCCTCACCTACGGTGTGTTCGTCGGCCTGGCCCACCAGCTACTGTGGCCGTGGGCATTCGACAGCCCGCCCCGGCTCGGCGGGAACCTTGCCGGGACCCTGTCCTCGACGGCGGAGTCGACGGTGTTGCGCCTGTTCGCGTTCGGAAGCAGCGTGCTGACCGGTCTCGGTGTGGGCGCGCTCGTCGGTCTGGTCGGATGGGGTGCGCTCCGGCTCCGAGGATCGCGTCCCCGCGCCGCCGGGTGACCCGTGCGCGGGCAGCGATGACAGCAGCCGAGACCGGCCACGAGGCATGCCGCGCGCGGGGGCTCGACGTCGTGCTCTCCGGGGTGACGATCGTCCTCGTGGGGCTCGCAGCCTCCGCCGATCTCGGCGAGGGTGTCGGGCCGGGGCCCGTCGCGTACGGCTTCGCCGTCGGCCTGGGCGGATTGTTGCTGATCCGTCGCAGGTTCCCTGTGACGGTCCTGGTGGCTACCTCGGTCGGCCTGATCATCTACTACCGGCTCGGACAGCCGCCGGTAGGCCTCGCCGTCCCGATGGTGGCCGCGTTGTTCTCCGCTGCTGAGCAGGGGCGTACCCGGTGGGCGACCACCGTCGCGGCCGTACTCCTCGTGGTCTCTACATCGGTCCGCACCATGCAGGGTGACGACCCCGGGCTGGTCCTCGGCTACGAACTGCCCTCGTCGGCTGCCTTGATGGCGGCCTCGATCGCCTGCGGAATCGCCGTCCAGGCACGGCGGGAGTGGCACGCCGAGCGGCAGCGGCGGGAGATCACCGCGCGGTGGGAGCGCGAGCGGGAGGCCACGCAGCGGGTGGAGCAGGAGCGGCTGCGGATCGCTCGCGACCTGCACGACCTGCTGGCCCACACGACGTCGGTGATCGCGCTGCACGCCGATGTCGCCCGCGAGACGCTGCACGACGATCCGGCCGCAGCCGACCGCTCGCTCCGCACCGTGCGCGGTGCCTGCTCATCGATCACCCGGGAGCTGCGTGCGACGCTCGGAGCGCTACGTCATCCACCGGAGTCCGGTGGGATCGAGCCGGACACACTACGTGAGCGACTTGGGGTGCTCGTGGAGGAAGTCGCTGCCGCCGGTCTCACGGTTACCCTCGACGGAGGTCACCGGTTCGACACCCTCCCGGCCGTCACCGCGACCACAGCCTTCCACGTCGTCCGGGAGGCCCTGACCAACGTCCTGCGCCACTCCGGTGCATCGCAGGTGGAGGTCGTCGTGCATGTGAGAGCCGAGCAGGTCAGGGTCCGGGTGTCCGACAACGGCGAGGGCGAGCACGCCGCACACTCGCAGGCACCAGGGTGGGGGATCATCGGTATGCGGGAACGGGTCGAGCTGACCGGCGGCAGGCTGACCGCAGCGCCTGGATCCCGCGGCTTCGTCGTCGACGCGATCCTGCCGGTACCGACCGGCGGAGGTGAACCGTGACCAGCGTCCTCCTGGTCGACGACCAGGAACTCGTGCGGGCGGGGATGCGCGCGCTCCTGGAGCGAGCCGACGACATCGAGGTCGTCGGCGAGTCGGCCAGCGGATCCGGCGGAGTCGCGCTTGCCCGAGCCGTCCACCCGGACGTGGTTCTCATGGACATCCGCATGCCTGGCATCGACGGGATCACCGCCACCCGCACGATCGTCGAGGACCACTCGCTCGCGAGCAGCTCGGTCATCGTGCTCACCACCTTCGACACCGATCAGAACGTCCTGGACGCGATCCGTGCCGGCGCCGCCGGTTTCCTGCTGAAGGACACCGGGCCGGAAGCGTTGCGCGAGGCTGTTCGCATCGTCGCCGCCGGCGAAGCGCTCTTGTCCCCGGCAGTGACCCGGCGAGTGATGCAGGCTGCGGCGGCGTCCGCCCAGCCGTCGCCCGAACGCCTCGACGTGCTGACCGAGCGGGAACGGGAAGTCCTGGTCGAGGTAGGAGCGGCCCGCTCGAACACGGAGATCGCCGCACGTCTGCTCATCAGCCCGGCGACCGTGCGGACCCACGTCGGGCGGCTGCTCGGCAAACTCGACGCACGGGACCGGGCACAGCTCGTGGTGATCGCGTACGAGACCGGCGTGATCCGACCAGGGGCTGAGCCGGATCCTCGACGCTAGATATCTGTGGCGGGTGCGATTTCGTCATCCAGGTTTCCTCCTCGGGCTCTTGCTCCCTGAAGGAAAGCCTCGTTGCCATGTCCTTCGAAATCCGGACATCGTGCAGTGGAGATCCTGGCTCGCACATCAACGCGACATCCGGCTGAGCGCCTACTCAACACTGAAATGGGGGCGCCGCTCTACGGCGCTCCTGAACAACCGGTCCAGATGTGCGTCGATCGCGGTGAGAGCGTCCTGGGGTTCGATCACGTCGAGCTCGATGAGGGGGGTGAAACCGGTGAGGGCGAGGAGCAGGTTTGTCTCGGTTGCCGGGTCGCGGTCGGTGTCGATGTGCCCGTCGGCGATGGCCTGGCGGACCAGCTGCTCGACGAGGGTTCGCCCTTGGGCGAGGCCGTGGCGTGCCTGCTCGTGTACGGCGTCGTCGTGCAGTGCCTCCAGGACGTAGGCGGCGCTCATGCGGCTGGTCGCACGGGCATCGGCATGCAGGGGGAGCATTTCCGCGAGTGTCACCTGCAGCACGTCGCGGGGGTGCGGCCGTTCACCGAGTTTCTCCAGTCCTCGGCGTATGCGTGCGGAGGTCTGCTCGGATGCGAAGTCCATGGCGAAGGAGAGCATGGCGGTCCGGGAAGCGAAGTAGTGCTGCAGCTGCCCGAGCGACATGCCCGCCTCCTGTGCCACCACGCGCATCGTCAGCTGTGTGACGCCGCGTTGCTCCACCACCCGCCACAGCGCGCGGGCGATCGTCTCGCGGCGCCTGCGGTGGTCCACCTGCTTGGGCATGCCGGTTCCTCCCTCGTGCCCGGGGCTCGCCAATACGGTTGACATAATACACTTGACCTATAATCCTGGTTCTACCCGCGGGAAGCGGAGCTCGTGTCCGAGCGGACACGGGTACGGATCGCGGAGGGGCGTGCAGGAGCGCCGGGGGAGGGACCTGTGGTGGCCAGCGGCATTCATGACGACCGACTCCGCTCAGGACTCTCCGCTTCGTCGTGCCCGCCCCTTTGACCAGGTGGTCTGGGACGCGGTGATGCCGGGGCCAGGCGTGAGGTGTCCGTCGCGATAGGGGGATTGCAGTGGACGGGGTGGTGAGGACGAGGTCCGGCGCGGTGAGGGGTGTGCCGGATGTCGATGTGGTGGCGTATCTGGGGATCCCTTATGCCGCGCCGCTGCACGGGGCATTGCGGTTCCAGGCGCCGCGACCGGCACCGGGGTGGGCTGGTGTGCGGGAGGCACGCGAGTTCGGGGCGTGGGTTCCGCAGCAGGCGATCCCGTCCGCTGTCTCCGGGGCCACCACCGGTGAGCTCGCCGATGTGCGTGGTGCGTCCGGCGCGGAGTGTCTGACGCTCAACGTCTGGACACCGCGAGCACGAGACGGTGCCGGCGGTGACGGGTTGCCGGTGCTGGTGTGGGTGCACGGCGGAGGTTTTGTCGGCGGCTCGGCGAACTCTCCGGGCTTCGACGGCACACAGCTGGCGCGGGACGGGGTGGTCCTGGTGTCGGTGAACTACCGGGTCGGCTACGAAGGATTCGGCTGGGTGCGCGACGCCCCCTGGAACCGCGGGGTACTCGACCAGCTCGCCGCGTTGCAGTGGGTGCAGGACAACATCGTCGCGTTCGGCGGTGACCCGGGTCGGGTGACGGTGTTCGGACAGTCTGCAGGTGCGACCTCGATCGCCGCGGTCCTCGCCGGGGGCCGCGCGGACGGGGTGTTCCATCGCGGGATCGTCCAGAGCCCCGGCCACGTGTTCGTCCCGCCGGAGGAAGCGCGCGCCGTCTCCACGATGATCACCGAGGAGCTCGGTGTCGCCTCGACTGCCGAGGCCCTCGCCGCCGTCCCCGCTGAAGCGATCCACGACGTGCATTGGAACCCGGTGGCGCTGATGTCCGCTGATCCCGATGCATGGAGTCATCCGAACAGTCCCTACGGCGTGGTCCTGGACGGTGAGCTGCTCAGCGAGTTGCCGTGGGCGACGATGCGGCGGGGCGTCGGCCGCTGCATCGACCTGATCTGCGGATGCACCGCGGCTGAGGCGCGCATGTTCACGGCGAACCTGGACCCGGCCGCTGCCGATCCGGCCGGTGTGGCCCGTGGTGTCGGCCTGGATCCGGCCGCGGTGGACGCCTATCGCCACGCCCGACCCGGTATCGGCGACAGTGACCTGTCCACGTTGGTGCTCTCCGATGCGTTCTTCCGGCTGACCGCGCACCAGGTTGCCCGTGCCCACGCCGAGGCCGGCGGTCGCACGTTCTTCTATGAGTTCGGCTGGGTCGGGGATCCGGTGTTGGGCGCCTACCACGGTCTCGACCAGTCGTTCGTGTTCGGTCTCCCGACCGGCCCGCTCGGCTGGGACCTCGGTGCCCGACCCGGCGAGTTCGTCACGCTGTCCACCGCGATGCGGTCGGCCTGGACGCAGTTCGCCGCCAGCGGGGATCCGGGCTGGCCGCGGTACCGGCCCGACGAGTGGCTGACCCGGATCTGGGACCTCCCGCCGACCGTCGGCGCGGACCCGACCGCGGTCTCGGCCGAGATCTGGCAGCGACACCACCGCACCACGACATCGCAGTGAGGAGGTGCAGGTTCCACATGGCCGCAGTGAACGCGACCGTTCTGGCCGCGCCGGGGGCCGCCGAGCCACCCGCGGTGTTCGTGCACGGTGTGCTGTCCTGGGGCACCGACGACCGCTACGGGTTCGGCCACCAACGCCCACTGGCCGCACACCGCCGGCTGATCCTGATGGACCGCCGCGGTCACGGCGACAGCCCCGACCTCGAGGGCCCGTACCGGACCGACTACGCGGTCGACGCCGAGGACGTCATCGCGCTCCTCGGCGACGGCGCCCACCTCGTCGGACACTCCTACGGCGGGGTCGCCGCGATGCTCGCCGCCTCCGCCCGGCCCGATCTCGTCCGGTCGCTGTGTCTGATCCAACCCGGGGCGCTGCGTGTCGCCGAGGACGAACCGGTGGTGCGGGACATGCTCACCCGGGCCCGCTCCTCCACCGCGTCACTCCCTGCCGACCTCACCGCCGCGGACTACCTGCGCCTGTCCACCGAGCCGCTCGGGATGCCCACACCGCCCGCGACTCCGCAGCGGCTGCGTGTGGCCTGGACGTCCATGGGGGAGCGGCCCTGCTGGGACGCCGAGATCGAACTGGACCCGCTCGCCGCCGCATCGTGGCCGGCCTCGGTGATTGTCGGCGACTGGGCTGGGGCACCCGCAGAGTATCGACGCCTGGCCGGCGAACCGTTGACGGCGGCGGCCCGCGTCCTCGCCGAGCGCATCGGCGCCGAGTTGCTCACCGTGCCGGGTTTCTACCCGCAGACACAACAACCGGATGCGATCAACGACGCGCTGGCCACCCTGTGGGCCGTGGCGTCGTGACCACACTGCACTGTGGCACCCGCCGGGAGACGGCCGAGATGCGCCGCGTCGTCGCCGATGTCTCGGCCGATCCAGCGCTGCGTCGAGGCTCCGCGCAGCCGGCAGGTGTTCGAAACTCCCACCGTACGGCGCCCCGAACGGGCGCAACCGGGCCGACAGGCCTCGCCCGCCGAGCTCGGCCGCGCCACAGCGGCGCTCTCCGCGAATCCGGCCACCACTACCCGCCAGATGTTCGTCCACCACCGGAGATGGAGCAGATTTCATGACGCAGTACTTCCTGACCCTCCCGCACGACACCGCCGACGAGCCGACGATGGAGTCGATGCAGGACATGGACCCGGCCGAGCTGGAAGCGCTCATGACCGCCGTGGAGAAGTTCAACACCGACCTGAACGAGGCCGGCGCATTCGTCACTGCGGGCGGTCTGGAGCCGCCGTCGACCGCGGTCACGGTCGAGGTGACGAGCACCGGAACGACCCGGACCCCGGGGCCCTTCGTGAAGGCCGACCAGTACGTGGGCGGCTTCTGGATCATCGAGGCGGTCGATCAGGAGGCGGCACTGGTCTGGGCCGAGCAGGCCTCGGCCGCTCTGCAGTCCCGGGTCGAGGTTCGCGCTCTGCAGTCGGCACCGGAGTAGACCCCGCCCCGACACCAGAACGCGCCCGCCGGACCGCAGGACGGTCCGGCGGGCGCGTGTGCAGGACCGCGCCTAGCTCGCCGACCCGGTGCGTGCCCCCCTCGCCCCCCGCTGCCCTGGGTACACGCCGAGTCGTCGCCCCGAACGGGTCTCCGGGCTACTGAGACGGGTAGAGGAGCCGCCGGGAACGTCCGGGAGGTCGATCCGTGGGGGCTCCGTGCCCTGGTGTATCGCCGTACCTGGCGACCGATGCGGCGGTGAGGACGGTCCAGCGTCTCATGGTCCCTCTCGGTCCCGCGCGGTGGTGGCCGACGTGGCGGTGGTGGCCGACGTGACCGAGCGGTGCGCTCGCACGGGATCGTCCCCGTAGCCCAGGCAGAGCCGCTCGGCCATGTCCTGGAGCACGAAACGGACCTGAGCGGGCTCCGCGGTGTCGGCAAGCGCCAGCGTGGCCATCCCGTGCTGCATGGACCACAGCTGTGCGCTCCACACCCCGACGAGGGTCGAGTCGCCACGGAAGCGGCCCGCGTCGAGGCAGCGCCGGACGTGTCCGGTCAGTCGGGTGAAGACGGCCTCCCCGGGGTCGGGATCGGTGTCGTGCTCTTTCGGCGGTGGCCGGTCGATGGTCATCGTGCGGTAGAGGTGAGGCTCACCGACGGCGAAGTCGAGGTAGGTCAGCGCCGCGGCGACGAGGTCGGCCACCGGGTCGTCAGTGGCCGGTAGCGCCTCCAGCACAGCCCCGAGTCGGGCGAATCCGTCCGCCCGGACGGCGCGATGCACGTCGAGCAGACTGCCGAAGCGGGTGTAGACGGCCATGGTGGAAGTCCCCGCCGCCGCCGCAAGGCGCCGCGTGGTCAGGGCGGACGGACCCTCAGCTGCCAGCAGTCTGGCTGCTCCCGCCAGCATTGCTGCGCGCGCGTCGGGATCGGTGGACCGCGGACTCATCCCATCGACTCCTCGCGTTGTGTAACGTCATTATATAACAGCGGTACCCTCAGCTTCGGGAGGTCGGCATGAGGCGACGAGAGACGGGCGGGGAGCGCTACTTCGCACTGCGGACGTTCGGTGTCGGCGGTCGTGGTCGTGTGACTCCGGTCTGGCTCGCCGCGGGCAGCGACGGCCGGCATTACCTGCTCACGCCGGAGCGCTCCCACAAGATGAGACGGCTCCGGCGGGATCCTCGGGTGCAGGTCGCCCCGTCGGACTTCGACGGCACGGCCCGGGGAGAGTGGCGCCGTGGCCGCGCTCAGGAAGTGGACGGGGCGGAGCGCACGGAGGGCCTGTCGCTGCTCGCTGCGCGTTACGGACTGTCCTTCCGGTGGTTCCGGCTGCTGCTCGCGCTCGGGCGGCCGCGCAGCGCAGGTGGGCGCGCCGTCGTGGTACGCCTGGATCTGGACGCTGCCCCATGAGGCGCGGCCGGGTCGAGGAGCTCGCGGCCTCGGCGGTGCCCTCCGCAGTGTTCGTCGCGGTCACGGCCTGGTCCTGCCTGGTCGTCGGACTCCTGGCCGGAGTCTCCGCAACACTGCTGCTCACCCTTCTCGCCAGCCTTACCGGTCGGTCGGTCGTGCGCGTGGCCTCAGGACTGGTCGGGATCGGCGTCACCGCCGCGATCGCCTGGTCGACCGGGTCGGACGCGGGGATCTTCCTTCCCGACATCTGGTGGAGCCTCGCCGCGGGCGCGGTCCTGCTCGGATCCGTGATCATCGGGTTCCCGCTGGTCGGCGTGTTCTGGAGCGTCACTCGCCGCGAGCCGATGGTGTGGCGCGGCGACCGGCCGTCCCGCCGTGCACTGACGACGGCGACCCTGGTCTGCGCCGCGGTGTTCGGCGCGCGCTTCACGGCCCAGCGCGGACTCCTCGAAGCCCACGAAATCGGCAAGCTCGCCGCAGTGAAGATCGCGATGGGTCTGCCGTTGACTCTCGCCGCGCTCGGCGTGGTGGCGTGGGCGATCCGCACGGCGGAGCGCCGCCGCAGGTCGGCGTGGCGGTCGTGATCGTGCTGGCGATCGGCGACGGGATCGGCGGTCTGGCACTGGCACAGTGCCGTCGCTGGCCCGTTGCTGTGGGAGCGCGGAGGTTCGGCGGGTCGGGCCTGGATCTCCTTGACTCGCCGGACGAACCGTCGCGCAGTTCGAGTGTGCCGGCTTCGGAGCCGGGTTTGGTCGCGGTCATGGCGCTCGGCGTGGTGCGGCGATAGACGCCGGTTGACCGCCCTGGGGAGTGCCGGAAGCACGACGGGGACGGCACAGGTGTGGAGGGGCCCCGCGCGGTGTGGGGCGCGGTTCAGCGCTCGAGGTGGTGCCCACCGGACCTCGGCAGGCATGGTGCTTGCAGTATCGGGCTGTCCTCGACGGCTTGCGTGGGCGAGGGCTTTCTGCCCGGACGTCCGCCGTGGCGCTCAGTCGAACGCTGACGTGGTACCGCCGGAGGGACGCGAGATGGAGGGGTCATGCTCGATCCGAACTGGGTCTTTCTCAGCGCTGCGCTCGGGCTGGCCGGCAGCACCCGCTACGCCATCGCGACGCTCACCGGGACGGCCCGCCCCAACCTCGTGACGTGGGTTCTCTGGGCGGTCGCACCGCTGATCGGCTTCTTCGCACAGCTCTCGGCTGGAGTCGGCCTCGCCGCCGTGCTCACTCTGGCCGCAGGACTCGGTCCGCTCCTCGTCGTCGTCTCCGCCCTCGTGACCGGACACCCCCGTTCGACGATCGGCCCCTTCGACATCGTCTGTGCGGTGATCGCCGTCGCGGCACTCGTCGTCTGGATCGGCTTCGACGCGGCTGCCACCGCGGTGGTATTCGCCGTCGGAGCCGACGCGACAGCGGCGCTACCCACCATCCGGAAGGCCTGGAGCGACCCGGACTCGGAGAACCTGCTGTTCTACGTCCTTGTCGGCCTCGGAGCCACGATCACGCTCCTGACGCTGGACAGCTGGGCCCCGTCCGACTGGGCGTTCGCGGTATACATCCTGGCTCTGAGCCTGGTCCTTGTCGGGGTTGTCGTCACGACGCGGCGCGCCGCGTGTGTCCGTGCCAGTCGTCGGTCCTAGTTCGGCAACTTGCCTGTGCCGACTACATGTGAAGCTTAACGACCGAGCCGCCTGCACGAGTGCCTCACTACCTCACGGCCCAGCGGCGTCCGGGCGCATCGAGGAGATCGTCATCCTGCACGGATTGGACACGAGTCCACACCCGCGAGCGGGTCGGCTGAGATCTTGTGCGTTGCTAGTCCGTGGCCTGGTCGACCAGGGCGGCCTGGAGCTCGGGGTAGGGGAGCCCGGGCGGTGGTGTGCTGCCGTCGCGCACGGCTGCTGCGACGTCGAGGGCGGCGTGGAGGGCCGCTCGGTAGGGCAGTGACCCGGTGCTGACGCGCCGCACACCGAGGTCGGCGAGCTGGGCGAGGGTGAGGCTGGGACGACGAGGGTGTTGACCGGTAAGGATAGGGATCGGGCCTCGCGGACGACGGCGGGGTCGGTGAGTCCGGGCAGGGACGCGCCGTCGGCGCCGGCACGGACGTAGGCCTCGGCGCGGGTCAGTGTGTGCTCGGGTGTGGCGTCCTGGCCGAGCCAGTAGGTGTCCACTCTCGCGTTGAGGAACAGAGATCGGGGCAGTGTTGCTTGATCGCGGTGATTTTCGCGCTGTGGCGCGCGGGGTCGATGAGGATGTCGGCGGTGCTGTCCTCGATGTTGATGGCCGCAACTCCGGTGTGGGACAGGGTCGCGGCATAGTCCGCGACGGCGTCCGGGTCGTCGTCGTAGCCGTCTTCGATGTCCACGCTCAGCGGGATCGGGAGATGGCGCAGAGTTGTCGCGAGGGTCTGGTTGGCCTTGCGGGTGGTGCGGCCGCCGTCGGGCCGACCGGCGCTCGCGGCGACGCCGAAGCTGGTGGTGGCGATGGCCGGGTAGCCGGCGCGCACGAACGCGAGAGCGGAGGGTGAGGTCCCATGCGTTGGGAGCAGCAGCGGCGTTGGCCCGTCATGGAGGCGGGCGAACGTTGTCGTCACGGGCTCGCAGGTCGAGGGGGCGTTCCCGGTCATGGCGGGCCTCTCGTCGAGAGGTCTGGTCGTGGGCCTCTTCGCGGCGGCGCTCGTCGCACCGCTGCCCTGACACGCTCCCGCGTCGCCCTCGGACGCCGGCGCGGTCAGGATTCCTGCCGGCGACCATCCAGCTGACGCAACTCCTTGCGCCGATCCTCGTATGTTCAGACGATCCTGCGATGGCCGGGTGTCACGGCGTTGCACCTGGCTGGCGAGAGGCCGTCCGCCCTTGGCGCGGGGATTCTTCCTCCGCCGAGTCGATCGCGATCATCGCTGGCACCGACCGCATCGTGAGCGAGGGCCGCTCCCTCACAACGTCATCGGCGACGCCGTCGCGACGATGGTCATCGCAGGTTGGCGGGCCAACGCGGACGACGAACGCTTCTACGCGTCGGCGTCTGCGCGGTGAGCGGGCTGACGCTCAGGCGGCGCCGGGCGTCACCCGAATCGCGCCGGAAAGCTTCTTCCACGTCAGGTCGGCGGGATCCGCCGCCATCAGACCGGGGGAGCGGGCCACGAGGATCTCCCGGGCTATCGGCCCGAAGTCCCCGCGGAAGTGCACGGAGCTCTTCACCACGAGCACTCGCTGCTCCTCGGGTTCGATACCGACCATCCGGAAGAGGTTACGGTCGAACACCTGTGTCCGGCCGGTCGTCACGGCGATCAGCACGGAGCCGGAGCGCAGGCGTGCCGAGGCTCCGAGGTCCACCTCGGTGCCGTGTAGCATCGGTCCGTCAAACCGGCAGCGGCCATCGGACCGCGCCTCGACGACGAACCTGCCCCGCACCGGCTCGTCGCCGGGCACCGCCGCCTCGCCGCCGAGTGCCAGGTCCACGCTCGCCCCGACCCCGGCCGACAGGGCCGCCGCCACGGCGGCCGGGTCGGTGATCAGGCCGATGGCCTTCGGCTCGTCGCCGCGCGCGGCGAGCAGCGCCCGCAGCAGTCCGGTGGTGCGGGCGGAGCCGCCCACTCCCGGGTTGTCCTGGGTGTCCGCGATGACCACCGGTCCGGTACCGGGGGTGGTGAGCGCGCGGTCGACGGCCTCGACCGGGTCGAGCAGCGACACGGCCCACCGGGACTCGTCCCGGACGACCTCCGCGTAGAGCTCGTCGACGACCTCGGCGACCGCCGCGGCGCCGCCGGTCCCGTACGCCCATACCGACGGCCCGCAGTCCGCGATGTCCGCGGCGGGGAACCCGGCGGCGAAGGACGGGAAGGCCGTCGCCCCGCCGAGGGCGTCGAGCCCCGAGTAGACGGAGCGGGCGGGGTCCAGGTCGGTGCAGCCCGAGTTGACCGGGATGAGGAACGGGATCCGCCGCCAGGCGAGCTCGAGGCGCTCGCCCGCGGCGAGCCTCGCCAGCAGCCCCGCGGCGCGGGCCCCGGTCTCGGCCATGTCGACGTGCGGGTACGTGCGGTAGCAGACGAGGGCGTCGGCAACCGCGAACATCGCTTCGGACATGTTCGCGTGCAGGTCGAGGCTGGCCACGACCGGTACGTTCGGCCCGACGGCGGCGCGCACCCTGGTGAGCAGCTCGCCCTCGCCGTCGTCGTGGTGCTCGGCGACCATCGCCCCGTGCAGGTCCAGGTACACGGCGTCGGGCGCGGAGGACCGGGCTGCGTCGACGATCTCGCCGACGATGCGTTCGTAGGTCTCGGCCTCGACCGGGCCGGACGGACTGGCCGCCGCCCAGATCACCGGCAGGACGGCCCAGCCCCGCCGGCGCGCCTCGGCCAGGAACCCGCCGGCCGGCAGGTTGACCTGCTCGAGGTCGAAGAGCGCCGTGCCTCGGCGCAGAGCCGGGAAACCTTCCCCGTTCTCGAAGTTCGCGTAGGTGGCCGGGGCCGGTGCGAACGTGTTCGTCTCGTGCTGGAACCCGGCGACCAGGATCCTCATCGTGCCTCCTCCTCGGCTGCGACGGCGACCGTCGTACCGGTGGTAGCGGGCGTGGGGTCGGCCGTCCGGATCCTGGTCACGGCCAGCGAGATCGCGCCGACCACGAGCAGGCCGACCAGGGTCAGCAGGCCGATCTCGGCGCTGCCGGTGCCCTGCCTGACGAAGCCGATGAGCGTGGGGCTCACGAATCCGCCCAGCAGCCCGATGCTGTTGATGAAGGCGATGCCGCCCGCGGCGGCGTCACCCTGGAGGAAGGAGCCGGGGACCGACCAGAACACCGTGTACGCCGCCCACATGCTGGCGGTCGCCACGATCAGGGCGATCATCGACACCCCGAACGTCGACGCGGTGAAGGCCGCGACCGCGAGACCCGCGGCGCCGACGATCGTCGGGATCACGATGTGCCAGCGGCGTTCGCCGGTGGTGTCGGAGTGCCGGGCCAGACCCCACATGAGCACGAGCGCAGCGACATAGGGCACGGCCGACCACAGACCGATCTCCACCGTCGATCCCACGCCGGTGTCGGCCAGGATCGTCGGCAACCAGAAGCTGATCCCGTAGAGCCCGCTGATCAGGCAGAAGTAGCCGATCGCCAGCCCATAGACGCGCGGGTCCGTGAGCACCTTGCGAAATCGGTGCTCTCCCCGCTCGGTGGTGGCCGCCAGGTCCTGCGCCAACAGCGCGCGCTCGTCGGCGGACAGCCAGCGGGCGTCGTCGGGGCCGTCGGGGAGGCACCTCCACACGACGAACGCGAGCAGCACGCACGGCAGGCCCTCGACGAGGAACATCCACTGCCACCCCGCGAGGCCGAGCTGCCCGTCCAACCCGGTCATCAGGAAGGAGGAGACCGGGCCGCCGATCATCGACCCCAGCGGGCCCGGGATCATCAGCACCGACATCGCCGCGCCCATCCGGGCCTTCGGGAACCAGACGGTGAGGTAGAAGATGATGCCGGGCGCGAAGCCGGCCTCGAACACCCCGAGCAGGAAGCGCAGGACGTAGAAGCTCATGGCGTCGTGCACGAACAGCATCGCCGCCGACGTGACGCCCCAGAGCAGCATGATCCGGAAGATCGTCTTCCGAGTGCCGATGCGCCGCAGCAGTAGGTTGCTGGGCACCTCGAAGATCACATAGCCGAGGAAGAAGATCCCGGCCGCGAGCCCGTAGACAGACTCGCTGATCCCGATGTCCTCCGACATCTGCAGTTTCGCGAAGCCGATGTTCACGCGGTCGATGTAGGCGAACAGGTAGCAGATCACGAGCAGCGGCAGGATCCGCCAAGCGATCCTGCGGTAGAGCGCAGGGAGGGCTGCGGTCGGCGGTGCGGCGCTCTCGATGCTGGCCATGTCACGCTCCTCGGGGCCACGCTGGCCCGGCGTCGGTGTCCGTCGTTGCCGGTACGCTGCAGGAGGTCGTCGTATCCGCCTCGATATGGTGGAAAAATGACCCTGAGGCCCGCTCCAATGTTCGATACCGACAGCCTGAGGTCGGGGTCACCCCGCCGTTGACGTGCTGGACGAGACGGATCTGGCGCTCGTCGATGCGCTGCAGGTCAACCCGAGGATGAGCTGGTCGAGCCTCGCGCCCGTGCTGGACCTGGCGCCGATCACGCTGGCCCGCCGGTGGCAGCGACTCGTCGACGCCGGGTCGGCGTGGGTCACGGTCGCGCTGACCAACCGGCAGATGCGCGGCGCGGTGATCGAGCTGTCGTGCCGGCCGGGGGCAGCGCACCGGGTCGCGCTCGCCCTCGCCGAACAGCCGAACGTGAGCACCGTCGGGATCACCACCGGCCGGTTCCAGGTGTTCGCTCTCGTGCTGGCGCCCTCGCTGCCGTCCATCGCAGAGGTCCTCGTGCACTCCCTGCCGATCCCGGAGGAGGTGACCGCGCTGCACTCGTACCTCTACAGCGGTCTGTTCGGTGGCGTCGTGTGGCGCCTCGGGGTGATCAACCGCGTGCAGTCCGAGCAGGTGCGCGAGCCGGTGGCGTCGCCCCCGGCGCAGATCCGCCCGTTCGGGCAGGGGGACCGGGCGCTCTTCCTCGCTCTCGGACACGACGGGCGGCGCGCCTACAACGATCTCGCCGACGAGCTCGGGACATCCCCGCAGGCCGTCCGGCGGCGGCTGGACCGGCTCTGCCGGCACGGCGACATCACCTTCCGGTGCGACGTCGCCCGCCCGCTGACGGGCTGGGTCTCGATGGCCTTCCTGTGGTTGTCCGTGCCGGAGAACGACCTGGCCGCGGTCGGGCGGGCGCTCGGAGCATTGCCGGAGACGCGGCACTGCTCGGCCGTACCGGGGCCGGCCAACCTCGCGCTCGTCGTCAGTCTGCGCTCGCTCGAGCACCTCGACGAGACCCTCGGCCGGATCGTGCGGGAGCACCCGACCGTCGCAGTCGTGGACCGCCGGGTGGTGCTCCAGCAGGTGAAGGTGCACGGCCGGATCGTCGACGAGCAGGGTCGCAGCGTGCGGGTGATCCCCGTCGACCCGTGGGCCGCGGGGGCCGCCGGGGTTCTGCCGCCCGGCCCCGCCCGTCCGGCGCGGTAGCGAACCGTCCGGTGCGGACGGCGGTCGCTCGCGGTCAGGCCGCCGCCCGATCGACGACCCAGCTCGCCAGCGACACGAGGGTCGCCTCGACGCTGTCGATCGTGGCATCGCGCAGGGCGTCCAGGTCCCGGTAGGTGCCGCCGAGAACGGGGTCCGCGGCGAGGAGCCGCCAGGTCTGGGTCACGTGCGTTCCGGAACCGTAGGGGGTGAACGTCCAGCGCCACCGGACGATCGGGACGGGAACGGAGCCGAGCACGGTGTAGGTGAACTCGGAGCCGGGTTCGGCGACCTCCACCCGCGACCGGCTGTCCCACTCGTTGCCCGACCTGCGGTTGCGGCCGCTGAACCAGGCACCCGGCCGGAGGCCTGCCCCCTCGTCGTACCGGGCCCGGATCGCGTTCGGGCTCCAGCGGCTGATGTGGGACACCGTGCTGATCAGGTCGTACACCTCGCCCGGTCGGGCAGCCACCCAGGTCCGTCGGGTGAAGCCGTAGTCGGAGACGCCCAGGGTCGGTGGCGTGGTCTCGGTGGTCACGTGGATCCCTTCGTTGCGTGGCGGGGCCGGTGCGTGCCCGGTCAGGTGCGGGAGAACGGCGCCCAGGCGGCGACCCCGTAGCCGCCCGGCCTGCGCCGCAGCTCGAACGCGCCGTGCCCGGGAAGGTGAGCCGGGAGCACGAGCGCGCGGTGCTCGGCGGCATGGGCGAACATCCGTGCCCGGCTCGCGCGGGCGCCGTCCTCGTCCTCCTCGAAGCAGCTGTTGATGTGCGGCTCGTGGACCTGGATGGCGCCGTGCAGCAGGTCGCCCGCGAAGATCGCACGCTCGCCCGCCGACTCCAGGTGGATGATCGAGGCGCCCGGGGTGTGGCCCGGCGCGAGCTCCAGGCGGAGGTTGGCGTCGATGACGTGGGACTCGTCCCACGTCGTGACGAGTCCGGCCTCGATCACCGGGTCGATGCTGTCCTCGTAGACGTTCTGGTTGCCCCGGCCGAACTTGGTGTTGTGCAGGTTCTCCGGCTTCCAGTACTCAAAGTCGCGTTGCGGCATGAGGTAGGTGGCGTTGGGGAAGGTGGGCACCCAGTCCCGGCCCTCGAGACGGGTGTTCCAGCCGACGTGGTCGTCGTGCAGGTGGGTGTTGACGACGATGTCGACGTCCTCGGGGCCGACGCCGGCCGCCGCGAGGTTGCCCAGGTAGTCGGTGTCCATGTAGGACCAGATCGGCTGTAGCGGTCGGTACTTGCCGTTGCCGGCGCCGGTGTCGATCAGGATGGTCTTGCCCTCGCTGCGCAGCACCCAGGTCTGGGTCGCGGCGCGGGTCAGGTCGGTCTTCGCGTCCCAGTGGTGCGGGTCCAGGACGGCCGCATGGCGCTGCCACTCCTCCGGCTTGCTGTTGGGGAAGAACACGTCGGTGGTCATGGGCGTGGTGTCGGAGAACTCCATGACGCGGGTGACCTGGACGTCACCGAGCTCGATGGTCGTGACGCGCGGCGCGGCGGGGTCGGGTCGAGACGACCCGGATCCGGTGGGCATGGCTCTCCTTCGATCGGCTCCAGACTCCTCCAGCTTCGGCGCGCCGGGGTAGAAGCGGTATCGGACACATGACTGCAGTCGGCCGGTCGGCCCTGCGGCAGCTCGGCGGCGGTGCCGCGGGTATGGTGCAGGCGGTCCGTGATGCTGGAGAAGTGATGTCCGATCGCGCCCGGGGCGTGGGCACCGACAGCCCTCCGTGCGACCTCTCCGATGCGGATACCGCTCACCCCGCCGAGCTGCGTCGACTTCTCGAGGCGAGCACCGACCCCCACTCGCGAGCCGTCGTCCTGACGGGGCCGCCGGGGATCGGCAAGACCACGCTCCTGGACCAGGTCGCCCGGCGTGTGGGGACATCGGGTGGACGCGTGCTGCGCGCGGGTGGCAGCCCGGCGGAGGCCGACCTGCCCTTCGCCACCCTGCACCAGCTGCTGCGCCCGGTCGCCGGCGTGATCAGCGAGCTGCCCGCGCGCCAGCGCACGGCTCTCCAGGCGGCCTTCGGCTCCGGAACGCCCGGCGACCCGCCCGACCCGATGCTCATCGGGGTCGCCGTCCTCACGCTCCTGTCCGACCTGGCCACCGGGGCGCCGGTCCTGGTGTTGCTCGACGACGCCCAGTGGGCCGACCACGCGTCGCTGGACGTGCTCGCCTTCGTCGCCCGGCGGACCGGCGACGATCCCGTGTCGATGGCGATAGCCACCGGGGAGCCGGCCGCTCTCCCCGGCGTCGACGGGCACTGGACGACGCTCGAGCTCGCGCCACTCGAGCGCCCGGCCGCGGAACGGCTCCTGGACCGACTGCCTCGGCCGCCGGCCGGCGAGACCCGGACGCGCGTACTCGATCAGGGCGAAGGCAACCCGCTGGCTCTCGTCGAACTCGCCAGAACCGCCGGCTCTGACGCGGGACCGTGGACCAGCGGCAACCCGCTGCCCATCGCGGCCCGACTGGAGCGTCGGTGGATCGGGCGGCTGAACGGGCTGGAGCCGGCCGCTCGGCAGTGGCTGCTGGTACTGGCGCTCGCCGCCGACGACCCCGCCGAGACCGTCCTGACCCTGTTGCCCGGGCCGGTCGACCCGATGTGGACGGCCCTGGAGGGAGCCGGCCTCATCGACCGCACCGGCAGCCGTGTCTCCTTCCGGCATCCGCTGGTCCGCTCGGCGGTCTACCAGGCGGCATCGTTCGACGAGCGGCGTGCCGCCCACCACGCTCTGGCGTCCGCGCTGGCGGAGGACCCCGACAGGCGCGCCTGGCACCTGGCCGCCGCCACCACCGGAGCGGACCCCGAGGTGGCCGCCGCGCTGGAGGACAGCGCCGGGAGGGCACGGCGCCGCGGCGGGTACGCCGCGGCGGCGCGCGCGCTCGAGCGCGCCGCGGAGTTGAGCGCGGACCGGGCGGATCGCGTCCGGCTGATCGTCGCGGCGACGGACATGGCGGTGATGACAGGGCAGCTCGTCTGGGTCGAACGGCTCGCCGCGCGCACCCGCGCGTGGACCGACGAGCCGACGCCGCTGGCCGTGGCCGCGCTCCAGACCGGGCGGCTCATGGCCCTGACCAGTTCCCCGACAGCCGCGTTCCAGCAGCTGATGTCCGCAGCGCGGCAGTTGACGACCGCGCACCCGGAAGGTGCGCTGCAGGCGCTCGCCGCTGCGGCCGTGGTCCGCTTCTACTCGGGTGCGGAGTCGCAACGCGAGGAGATCGGAGCCGCGCTGTCCGACGTCCTGCGCGCGCAGTCCGCCACGTCGGTCCCGTTCCTGGGACGCTGGCTCACGGCGGTGGCCGATCCACGCGAGGGCGCCGGGCTGAGGGCGGAGCTGGCCCAGCTGATCACCGCCGCTCGGCAACACCCGGAACAGCTGCACCTGCTGGCGATCGCGGCGTGGATCCTGGACGAGACCGCCCTCGCCGTCCGAGCCTTCGAGGCGTCGTTCGCCCTCTGGTCGTCCGCGGGTCCCCTCCCCGACGGACTCGGTGGCGTTGCGGCACTGAGCCTTTGCCAACCTGATCATCCGTTGGCGATCATGAGGGTCTGAACTGCGGCGACGAGCTCGGCGGCCCGGGCCGGGCAGGATCTGATCTTGCGCAGAACCTTCCAGTTCTTCAGCTCGGCGTTGACCCGCTCACCCGGCCCGCGTCGGCGGGCGTGTGCGGCGTTGACCTCCCTCTGGTTGCGCGACAGGCGCCGGTAGCGCCCGGTGTCCGGGTCGATGCGCCGACGCCGCTGCGGCACGGCCACCATCGGACCGGCGCCTTGGTAGGCGGTGTCGGCGACCGCGGGGATCTCATGCGCGGTCAGCGCCTCGATGATCCCGTGGTCGCGGGCGGCTCCCATGTCGTGCCGCGCGCCAGGCAGCGGCGGGGAGATCCACACCAGCCTGCCGACCGGGTCGGCGATGACCTGCACGTTCAGCCCGTGGGCCTTGTGCTTGCCGCTGTAGTAGGGGCGGTCTCGGCCGGACGCCATGCCGACCCGGTCGATCCGCAGCAGGCTGCCGTCGACGATCACGAACGCCTTGCGTGAGGCGACCTCGATCGCCTGCTCCAGCGTCGGGGCCATCGCCGCGAGCAGGGCGAGCGCTTCGCGCACGTAGCGGTAGACCGTTGACGTGCCGATCTCGAACCCGCAGGCCAGGTCGGCATAGGTCTCGCCCTTGCGCAGATAGGCCACCACCAGCAGGGCCTGGCGGCCGGCGGAGAGCTTGCGCCAGCGTGTAGCCCGCTGGTTGCGGTGCGCGCGCAGCGCGTCGGCGAGCAGGCCGAGCGCGCGGCTGGACACGGTCATCCCGGACGGGTAAGACAACACTCTGAAGCTCCTGGTCAGGCGGATTGATCTAGGCAATCGCCCGCCTACCAGGAGCTTCACCCTTTCGAGGTCACGCCACGCCGCACGCCAGCTGACCTGCTCGTCCATCAGGTTGGCAAAGGCTCACTGGCCCACCTGGAGCACGGCCGGGTGGCGCGGGCGCAGGCCTTCTGCACGGAGCTCGCGGCGGTCGCCGACACCTACGGACTCGACCACGCGGCGGGGTGCGCAGCCGCCGTCGACGCACTGGCGACAGCGGTGCGCGGGGACACCGCGAACGCGCACGAACTGGCCGCGCGCGCGTTGTCGCTGATCGATCCTGCCGAGAGCCGGTCCGTCGCTGTCTACGCCTACCGGGCACTGGGGGTCTCCGCGGCCGTCACGGGGAACCACGAGGACGCCTACGCCTGCTTCCGTGCCGCCTTCGGGGCCGACGGCGGACCGGTGCACTACCACGCCTCCGTGGCCGCCCTGCCGGAGCTCACTGCGGCGGCGGTGCGCAGCGGACGTCACCACCAGGCAGCCGATGTCGTCGAGTGCACGGTCCGCTCCGGGGAGACCCACTCCGTACGCGCCCGGGTGCTCATCCACCACAGCCAGGCGCTGCTCGCCGACCCGGACCACGCGGAGACGCACTTCCGCGCCGCCTTGACGCTTTCCGGGCCCGCTGATCGGCCGTTCGAGCATGCGCGGATCCTGCTCGATCTCGCCGAATGGCTACGTCGCCGCCGCCGCATCGCGGAGGCCCGTCCACTCCTGCACGAGTGCCACAACGTCTTCCGTCGACTGGGAGCCCGACCGTGGGCGACCCGCGCCGAGGCCGAACTGCGGGCGAGCGGAGCGCAGATCGCCGCCGCGGAACCCGCGGCCTTCGGTGAACTCACCCCGCAACAGCAACAGGTCGTTCGCCTGGCCGCGCTCGGCCGGACCAACCGGGAGATCGGCGAGAGCCTGTTCCTCTCCCCCCGGACAGTCAGCTCGCACCTCTATCGCGCCTTTCCCAAGCTCGGGATCACGTCGCGCACTCAACTGCGGGACGTCCTCGACGCGGCGGTGATCAGCTGCACCTGATCGCGGATACCCGTCGTCCGGCCGCCGAACGTGCTCGCTGCGTCACTCCACGATAGAGGGCGCCGCGACCTTGACCACGGTCTTCCCCCGCGTCTCTCCGGACAATGCCTGGTTGAGAGTGGTGCGCGCGTTCTCCAAGCCGTCCACAACGGTTTCCTCGTATGACAGCGAGCCCTCTTGCAACGCCGCGGCGAGCTTTCCGATGATCTCACCGTAACGTTCGACGTGGTCAGTGACGATGAACCCTCGCAGAGTGGCGCGCTGCATCAGCAGCTGGTGCACGTTTCGCAACCCCAGTTGGTCGCTGCGGTCGTTGTAGTTGTCGTACTCGGAGATCAGACCGCACAGCGCAACGCGCGCTCCGACGTTGAGCCGGCCCAGGACGTGATCCATGATCGGGCCTCCCACATTCTCGAAGTCGACGTCGATGCCGTGGGGGGTCGCGTCGTCGAGCGCCTTACGCCAGTCCTTTGAATGCCGGTCCACGCAGGCGTCGAAGCCGAGCTCCGCCTCGAGGCGGCGGCACTTCTCGGCGCCGCCGGCTATGCCGACCACCCGAGCACCACGCTGCTTTGCCAGCTGGCCGGCGATCGAACCAACAGCCCCGGCGGCGGCTGAGACCACGAATGTCTCGCCCGGTCGAGGGTCGCCCAGTTCCACACCGATGAACGCTGAGATGCCGGTGTGTCCAAGCAATCCGAGGAACGCAGACAGCGGCGCCGGGAGAGGGTCGGGAAGGACGGTGAAAGGAGCCTCGAGAACGAAATCGTCGGCAACGCAGTATTCTTGCCAGCCGGTGAAGCCGAGCACGTACGCGCCGACAGGCAAATCCGCGCGCCGACTTTCGACGACCTGTCCTACGCCGAGCCCCCGCATGACCGCACCGAGCTCGACCGGCGCAATGTAGGACCGTACCCGACTCATCCAGACGCGATTCGTGGGATCAAGCGAAAGGTAGAGTGTGCGGACCAACGCCTGCCCATCGCCGATCTCTACAACGGGCTCCTCGCCCCACTCGAGATCCCCCTCGCCGACTCGGCCCCGAGGTCTGTTGCGCAAACGGAAGAGCCGGTTGATGGGTGAGTTCATGATCGATCCCCGTTGGTCGAGAGCAGTGACGTAGGTGGTCGGACACGCAGTGCGAGCGCCGCAGCACGGGGTCCGTAAACCTGTCGGCAGGCTAGACCCACCGTTGACGATAGTCAACACACTGTCGGAACACGCAATGACCTGGTCCCGCGCCTCGGGCGCCTTCGGACGAGGAGGATCGACGCGATGTAGTCGACAGGGCGTTGACTCTGGTCAACGCTTCGTGCACTATGTCATCCGACACCGGCTGAGCATCAGCCGACGAGAAAATGGAGGCGGTGTATGAGCGCACAGGCGGATAACCGTGCGACGGTCGAGCGCTTCTGGGGGGCTCTCGATGACGGCCCACCTCGCGGCCCAGCCTTGGAGGCTTGGAAGGAAACGTTCGCTGAGGACGGCGTGTGGGAGATGCCATTCGCGCCCGAGCCGCTAGCCAAGAGCGTGCCGGGCCGACACCTCATCGGACATTTTATCGACTGGTTCTTTGATTCGGTGCCGGACTTGCGCATCGACTCGTTGACGGTGCACGACACCACCGATCCGGAGCTCTTCGTCCTCGAGCTGCATGGCAGAGCGACGGTGTCGCAGACGGGAAAGATCTACGCGAATACCTACTGCACCCACATGCGGATCCGGGACGGCAAGATCGTCCTTTTCCGCGAGTACTTCAATCCCGACGTCGTCCTCGAGGCGTTCGGGCACGACGAGATTGCCAAGGGTATGTCTGCGGTACTCGCTGCTGCTGGAGTGGAGGTCAGTCAGTGAAGTTGGAACCGGAGTTCAGTTACACCGCAGAGCTCGCCGAGCCCCAGGTCGTCGGCCCGGGGCCCTACGGGCTGCGTCAGGTCCTCGCCGTCACGGGAGGCAAGGTCACGGGCAAGCGATTCAGTGGGACAGCAGCCCCCGGTGGCGGTGACTGGCTGCTGGCCGGGGACGACGGCTTCGGTCGACTCGATGTGCGCGCGCAGTTCTACACCGACGACGGCGCGGTCATCTACATGAGCTACCAGGGCCTGGTCCAGGTGACCGAAGCGGCCGCGGGCGCACTTGGAGGGGGCGCAACGGGCACCGACTACGGAGACCACTACTTCGTCACGACACCACGCCTGGAGTGCGGCGACCCCAGGTACTCCTGGGTCAACCAGACCGTCTTCGTGGGTCAGGGGCGCATCCAGCCCGGGCCGATCGTCGAGTTCCAGGTCTTCCGGGTCGACGCATGAGACCCGCCGGCCGCTTCGGCGGGTCCGTCCAGTTCCGGGGGTGACCGATCGCATGAGCGTGCTGCATGCGCAGGTCGAGCAGTTGTTGCGGTCCGTATCCGCGCGCCCGACTCCGCATCCGTGGGAGATGTCGGTCGCCGCCTACAGGCAGGCCGGCGAGAACATGACGGCGTTGTCGGGCTCCGTTGACGAACGCTGCACAGTGGAGAACCTCACGATCCCGAGTCGTGAGGGGGCGCTTGCCGCACGGTGTTACCGCCCTCCCGTCGCTGGACCCAGCCTGCGCTCCGGTGTTGTCTATCTACACGGCGGGGGGTTCGTACGCGGGAGTCTGGACAGCCACGATCGACTCTGCCGAGAACTCTGCGTGCAAGGCGACCTAATCGTGGTCTCCGTCGCGTACCGACTGGCACCTGAAAACCTTTATCCTGCTGCTCAGGACGACGCCGGAGACGCATTCTTATGGGTGAGCGAGCACGCCGATAAATTAGGCATCGACGTCGATTCCATTGCCGTCGCCGGTGACTCCTCCGGGGGCGCGCTGGCGGCGGGCGTCGCCCTTGCCTCGCGAGCGCAAGGCCCGCCGGTCAAGGCACAGGGCCTACTGTGTCCCGCTCTCGATGCCACCATGAGCAGCGACTCCGTGGAGCGGTACATGGACGGCCCCTTCCTTACCCGAGCCGCGCTCGAATGGTCATACGACCAGTACATCCCGGATCCAGCTGACCGTCGTTCAAGTTTCGCCTCACCATTGCTGATGCCAGATCTCGCAGGTGCGCCACCTGCCGTCATCATCAGCGCCGAGGTTGATCCCGTTGCTGACGATGCTCGCCGGTATGCGGCAATGCTCGCGGCGGCGGGGGTCGGCGTCTTAAATTATGAGTACAAGGGCATGCCGCACAGCTTCCCGCTGCTGGCGGGGGTGCTGGACGACGGCGGTCACGCCATCACCGTATTCGCGCGATGGCTCTCGGACTTGCTCCGGGGAGATTCTCCATACTCGCAATATGCGGGACAACGTTGACTATGAACCACAGCGGATTTAGCGTCAGCGCTTTCGCGGGTTTAATCCCGATGATGCCCAGAACATCACAACACAAAGGACGAACGAGGACCGACATGGCCAATGCAGCGGAAGTCGACCAGATCCAGCCTTCTGCCTCTCGCGATGGCGAGAGCTACGTCTCGCACCGCGACGAGATCCACTTCAAGATGACCGGCGATTTCATGACGGGCGTGGACTTCTGGATCCACGCGACGGGCGAGACCACCAACGGCCAGTTGATCATCATCGAGACCAACTGGGTCCGCGGTACCGAGCCGGTGTGGCATATCCACCACCGCGAAGAGGAGGGGTTCTTCGTGATGGACGGTGAAATCAAGATCCACACCGAGGCCGGTTCGTACAGCGCGAAGCAGGGCCAGTTCGTGTGGGGCCGCAAGGACCAGCGGCACACGTACGAGGTGGTCGGTGAAGAGGCCCGGATCCTCGTGGTGTTCGTGCCCGGACCCGACAGCAAGGGTTTCGAGCCCAACGGCGGTATCGACAAGTACTTCTACGAGGCCCGCGACCGGGAGCTCCGGACGCCCGAGCAGGTGGAGACGGAGGTCGAGAACCTGAAGGTCAACTACGGATTGGAGATGTTCCCGGACCTGCCGCACCCGCGTGACCGGGAGGGCGAGGCCTGACCTGTCCCTCGGATATCCGGCCATCGCTGAGTAACGGAGTTGCTGTGACCATCGACGTATCCCTCGACACCGTGACGCACTGGATCGCTGGCACTGCCGTCCCCCCGACGGACGGGCCGCGCGCAAACATCCTTGATCCCGCCACGGGGCGCGTGATCAGAACCGTCGTACTGGGCGGTGCTGATGCCGTCGAGGAAGCTGTGGCCGACGCCCGAACCGCAGCGGAGGCCTGGGCCGCCACCCCCGCCCCGGCGCGCGCATCGGTACTCCATCGGTTCCGCGCGCTGTTGCACGAGCACACAGACGAACTAGCTTCGCTCATCACAGCCGAACAGGGCAAGACGATCGCGGATGCCCGCGGAGAGATCGCCCGTTCCATCGAAGCTGTCGATGTGTCGCTCTCGGTGGTGCAGCAGCTCAAGGGCGAGTACGCCGATCAGGTGGCGAACGGCGTCGACACGTACTCCTTCCGGCAACCCCTCGGTGTGTGTGTGGGTATCACGCCGTTCAACTTTCCGGTCATGGTGGCGGTGTCGATGTTCACGGCCGCGATCGCCTGTGGGAACGCATTCGTCCTCAAGCCGAGTGAGCGGGTGCCGTCGGCGTCGGTTCGGCTGGCGCAACTAATGAGCGATGCCGGCCTCCCCGGCGGTGTGCTTAACGTCGTCCACGGTGACTCGGAAGCGGTCGAGGCACTCCTCGATCACCGCGATGTCGCCGCGGTGTCGTTCGTCGGGTCCACCCGCGTCGCCCGCATCATCTACCAGCGCTCGGCTGCGGCTGGCAAGAAGGTCCAGGCGCTCGGCGGCGCGAAGAACCACATGGTGGTGATGCCCGACGCAGACCTCGACGCCGCTGCCGATGCGCTGGTGTCCGCGGCCTACGGCGCCGCGGGTCAGCGGTGCATGGCCGTGACAGTAGCCGTCGCCGTCGGCGAGGCGGGAGAGGCTCTGGTCACGAAGACCGCCGAGCGCGCGAACGCGTTCAGGGTGGGCCCGGGGAATGCGGCGAGTGTCGACATGGGGCCGCTGATCTCCGAGGATGCTCTCGATCGGGTCCGTGGCGCACTGGAACTCTCCGTCGAGCAAGGAGGCCAACTGGTCGTCGACGGCCGCGAGCGGCCTCCTCCCGGAGCTGGCTACTTTATCGGTCCCAGTCTCGTCGACCACGTCAGCGTCGAGAGCGACCTCTACCGCGACGAGGTATTCGGCCCCGTACTGAGTGTGCTGCGCGCCAGAGATCTGGAGCACGCCTTGCAGATCGTAAACGACAATCCCTACGGAAACGGTGCCGCCATCTTCACCAGCAGCGGTGCGGCCGCACGTCGGTTCAGCCGGGGCGTGCTGGCCGGAAGCGTGGGGGTCAACATCCCTATCCCCGTACCGACCTCCTGGTTCGGTTTCGGCGGCTGGGGGGACTCGCGATTCGGTGACGACGGCCTCAACTACGACGCCTACCGCTTCTACACGAGGTCCAAGGTCGTCACCCAGCGCTGGACGGAGCCTACTCCGGGTCTTGCTCCGCATTTCGTCGCGGCGGCACGTCAGTAGCGCGGCGATCGAGGAGCTTCCATGCCTGAGAACAGTTCTACCGCGTCTGCCGCTTCCCGCGGCCCTCGACTCGATCACGTCGGAATACTTGTGCGCGATCTGGAGTCTGCCGTCGCGCACTGGTCCAATCGGTTCCGGGTCGAGGTCGCTCGAACGGTCGAGGCGCCGGCCATGAGCATCAGCGCGGCGTTCCTCGACGTGTCGGGGGCACCGGTCGAGTTGTACACCGTCCACGACGCCGATGCGCTCGATGCGGCCCTCGACGGCGCACCGGCAAAACTCGACCACGTAGCACTACGACTGCACCATGCCGACGGGTCTGAACTCGCCGGATGCGCTATCCGGGGGCCTGGTCGGCCGGACCCGATCGCCGCACCCATTCTGATGGGAGACGCGACACACGTGTGGATCGAGCCTCCCGGGATCGATGTTCTGCTCCAGCTGATCAGGCCCAGCGAATGATCCGAGACTCAAACGCTAACGAAACCACGCACAAGGAGGAGCGCAATGGGGCGCATGGAAGGTAAGGTCGCGCTGGTCACCGGCGCGGCCCGGGGCCAGGGTCGGGCACACGCGATCCGGCTGGCCCAAGAAGGTGCAGACATCCTGGCGTTCGACTGCCCGGCCGATGGGAGGGTGCCGTACCCCGTTGGCACGGCGAGTGATCTCGCGATTACGGTCAAAGAGGTAGAGGCACTCGGCCGCCGGATCATTGCGCACGAGGGCGACGTCCGCGAGCAAGCCGCGCTGGACGAGTTGGTGGCTTCGGGCATTCAGGTTTTCGGCGGGCTCGATGTCGCAGTGGCCAATGCTGGTATCTGGACCGTGCACCCTTTCGCCGATGTTCCCGAGGACGAGTTCCTGGACGTTCTCAACGTCAACATCATGGGGGTCTGGCGCACCCTGAAGGCGGTGACTCCCGCCCTGAAGTCGCGCGGCGGCGGGTCGGTAATCGTCGTCTCGTCCGGCAACGGCGTCGAAGGATCGCCGCATTACGTCCATTACGTCGCATCGAAGCACGGCGTACTCGGCCTGGCGAAGAGCGCGGCGCTCGAGTTCGGCCAGTTCGGTATCCGTGTCAACTCGTTACTCCCCGGACCTACCGACACCCCCGCCCTCGACTGGCAGGGTGGCTACGATCTCTGCTCAGGAAAGGGTCCGGGCCAGGGTGTCAAGGCGGATCTGCAGGGCGCGAAGTACTGGTCGGTCCTCCGGGATGTGGGTCTCCTGCCGACACAAGCCATGAGCGAGGCGGTGCTGTGGCTCGCGTCCGATGAATCACGGTGGACGACCGGACTCGAGATGCTGGTCGACGGCGGTCACATGCTCATGCCGGGGCTGAACATGGCGAAGATCGCGTTGGACAGCCAGTAGCGTCCGAGCAGGTGTTCACCGGTGCACCCACTCGCGACCATAGAGCGTCCGCAGTCAAATGGTCGTCATGGTCTTGACCGTGCCGGCGAACGAGAGGGCGTTTTCGCTGCGCAGGCTCGTGAACGAAGAGTACGTTCTTCCGCCATCTTCTCGCATCGACGCGGCAGCGAGTGACCTGGCGTGGCGATCCGGCGATCGCCACGCCAGTGACTCGTCTCGCGCGATGCCGGCGGCTGCAGCGTCGATGAACCTACCGATGATCGAGTCTCATTGCGTCGGCGCGGCCCGCTCCGGTCGCAGCGGACGTCGACTATTCCACGCAATATGTCCGTGTTTCCCGCACCTGGATGACCTCGTTGACGGCCTGCTCGATCGCCGCCTCCGGCGGCATGCCATGCGGACGCTAGTCATAGGCATCCTCGAAGCGCGGGCTGGCTCGCGCCTGCCGACCTTGAGGTTTCGTCGGCCCCCTCGTTTCCGCTGCCCTCCGGCTTAACGAAGGGTTGGTCGCGACAGGCGGCATGCTAGACCAGGTAAGCGACCTTGCGCGGCCACGACGTGGAGTTGGACACCCTGCGCATGCCGCGATCAGTCCTCGGCTGTCGTCCGAAGTCGCGCGGATTGCGCTTGCCGGGTCCGGTCCGGCAGCCACACCACGGTGGCCCCAGGCGTAGCTCAACGCGATGATTTTCGTGCGATTCGGCCAGTGCGTCAGCGTCGGTCTGGAAGTCCGCTCCGGCGGGCGCCTGATCAGTCCAGGCACGCCGCTGCTCGTGTTCGGCGAAGGTATGCAGGTTCGCGAGCAAATGCGGCTCGAGAAGATCATTCAAACAGGAGTAGCAGTGTCGAACCTCGCTGAGAATCTGGTCGCGGCCGCGGCCAATTATGGAGACCGCCCGGCCGTGAAGCTTGACGAGTACCTCCTGTCCTACCGCCAGCTGCATCGCCAGGCCGCGGCCGTGGCCGGTGACCTGCGGGCCCGTGGCGTGCAGCAGGGTGATCGCGTGGGCCTCATGTTGCCGAACGTCCCGGCATACGCAGTCCTCTTCTACGGCATTCTGTTGACGGGCGCGGTCGCGGTGCCGATGAACCCACTGCTTAAGTCGCGTGAGGTCGAGTACTACCTCAACGACTCAGGCATGACACTGGTGTACGGGTTGGACGGTAGCGATGCTGTTGCCCCAGCTGTGGCAACGAAGGTCGGGATCCAGTCGGTCTTGGTACCTCCTACTGGTCCGACCAACTTGTCCGGCGACCCGGTCCTTGAAGCCACCGATCGTGCCGATGACGACACTGCTGTGATCTTGTACACCTCCGGGACCACAGGACGTCCCAAGGGGGCAGAGCTCACTCACCGGAACATGTCGACCAATGTTGCGACGACAGTGGACACTCTGATCGAAGTTGGTCCGGACGATGTGATCCTCGGCTGCTTGCCGTTGTTCCACGTTTTCGGCCTCACCTGCGGGCTCAATGCAGCGGTGAGGGCGGCTTCGCTCCTCACTCTTGTTCCCCGCTTCGATGCGGCCAGGGTATTGCAGGTTATGGCGCGCGATCGAGTGACGGTTCTTGAGGGTGTGCCCACGATGTACGCTGCAATGTTGCACTCTCCGGATGCTGGCGACATGGACACGTCGTCGCTCCGCACCTGTATCGCTGGCGGCGCCGCCATGCCAGTCGAAATCCTCAGGGCGTTCGAGGAGAAGTTCGCGTGCGAGATCTATGAGGGTTACGGGCTCTCCGAGACGGCGCCGATCGCCTGTTTCAACCAGCCTGGGCGGGAGCGCCGACCCGGCACGATCGGAATACCTGTGCGCGGCTGCCGGATGCGGCTCGTCGACGACGACGGCGCGGACACGCCCTACGGTGAACCGGGCGAGATCGCTATTCAAGGCGAGAATCTCATGAAGGGATACTGGAAGCGACCGGAGGCCACTGCCAAGGCCATCCCCGACGGGTGGTTCCGCACCGGGGACATTGCCACCCGCGATCGCGATGGATACTACACCATCGTGGACCGAAAGAAGGACCTGATCATTCGCGGCGGATACAATATTTACCCCCGCGAGGTCGAGGAGGTTCTTTACGAGCATCCCGCTGTTGCCGAGGCGGCGGTGATTGGCATTAAGCACAAAGACCTCGGAGAGGAGATCGGCGCGGCCGTGGCCCTCAAGCACGGAGTACGTGCAGATGCCGAAGAATTGAAGGATTTCGTTCGCGGTCGACTTGCCGTCTACAAGTACCCGCGCGAAGTGTGGATCGTCGACTCCTTGCCGAAGGGGCCGACAGGAAAAATCCTCCGGCGAGAGGTCGAGCCACCGGATCCTTCCTCCGCCGCGGCGCAGTAGTGAGGCCTGGCAGCCAGCCGCCGCTACGACCGTCCAGACGGGTGTGTGAGCGCGCGGTGGGCAGGTCAACGCGACCCCTTTGGAGCTGAAGTGAACACGTTGCACGGCCGCACCATCGTCATGCCCGGAGGCTCGGGCTGGCGGTTCTCGTCGCGGCGGCGATGGCGGGCGCCCGGGCGGTTCTACCGTCCGCCGGTGACTGAGCAGCAGGCGTTGGCCTAAGACCACGGCCGTAGGCGTCCGCCACGTTGCCCGGCCTTCAGCACGTCGGCGCGGGTGCCCCTCCGGCACGCACCACCGCCAGATCCGCACCCGCGCACCTTTGCAGGACAGCGCTGCCGGCGGGTAGCCCGCCTGATCGATACCACCCATCGCGTGGCTGGGCGGGGAAACCCGCGCAGCCACGCGAGGTCATGGTAGCCGGACCACGGTGGGAGCGGAGCCCTACGAGGCCGGCTGGCTCTTCCGCATCGGGGGACCCCGCCTGGACCGACGATCCGCTCGACGCCGAATCCTGCCGAGGGCTCAACGAGGGCTGATGCGGATAGCGGCGGCACGGCCTTCCACGCTCAGGGGCGAGTCCGATGTGGGCCCGTACGTGATGAGGAAGGCCGCGCCGACCGCCCGGAGCACCGCCTTCCCGTCGGGATGCGCGATCCGCACCGCATGCCGTGCTCTCGGCCCCGAAGGCTCCTCGTAGGAAGTGTCGGTCGCCCGGCACCCTCCTCGACGACCACGCCGGCATCGCCCACGCCGAGATCCACGACAACGAAACCGCCGCCACCGCCACCGCCGTGCCGCGCCACGCGGTGGCCTGATCCGCCGCCCGCAGGGTCAGCACCCGCCGGGTCCTGTCGGACAACGGTTCTGCCTACCGCTCCCACACCTGGCGCGACACCTGCACCGAGCTCGGCATCACCCAAGGCACACCGGTCCCTACCGCCCGCAGACCAAGGGCAAGTCGAACGGTCCCACCGCACCCTCGCCGACGGCTGGCCCTTCGCACGCCTCTACACCCGGGGAGGCACAACCCCGCAAAGCGCTACCCGGATGGTTGCACCACGACAACCACCACAGGCCCTACACCACCATCGGCGGACCCCACCACTCAGCAGGTTGACCAACCTGTCCGGACTGTCCGATCTTCGGTGTAACTGGTCCGACACGCGAGACCTGCTCGGCGG
Source organism: Pseudonocardia sp. UM4_GMWB1 (assembly GCF_017312155.1). Lineage (NCBI taxonomy): Bacteria > Bacillati > Actinomycetota > Actinomycetes > Pseudonocardiales > Pseudonocardiaceae > Pseudonocardia > Pseudonocardia sp. UM4_GMWB1. Next base: position 1,888,073 of record NZ_QJPN01000001.1, read on the forward strand.
GAAGAGCAGTCATGACCGACACGATCGAGCCAGCGCCGGATGGGATTGATCAGCAGCAACTCGCCCAGCAGCTTATCGACACTGCCCCGTGCTGCAGGGATAGAGCTCGTAGGCTCGGGTGGGTTGCTCTTGGGCCTGACCAAGACTGTTTTGGAGACCGCTCTGGAAGCCGAGATGAGCGACGACCTCGGCTATGAGCCGCCGCGATCCAACCGGTCGCCGCGGCGAGAACTCGCGCAGCGGCACCAAGACCAGGACGGTGCTGACCGAGATCGGCCCGGTCGAGATCCAGGTCCCCCGGGCTCGGGACGCGAGCTTCTCCCCGACGATTGTGCGCAAGCGCCAGTGCCGCCTGGACGGGATCGATGAGATCGCGCTGTCGCTGACGGCCCGTGGTCTGATCACCGACGTCGAGGTCGCCGAGTTCTGGCTCGCCGTGCTTACAGAGATCAAGAACCGAGGCACCGCGGACGTGTGCATCGCGGTCTGCGACGGCCTGGCCGGCCTCGGTGAGGCCATCACCGCGGTGTGGCCGGCCACGGTGGTGCAGACGTGTGTCCCGCACTTGACCCGCCACACCTTCCGCTACGCGTCGCGTCGCGACTGGGAGGCCATGGCGCGCGAGCTGCACCTGGTCTACACCGCACCACCGAGCAGGCCGCCGACGCCCGATACAGGGAGTTCGCCGAGCGGCGCTGAAGTGTCTCTATCTGGTGGCCCGGTCCCTGGACCCGACCGGGACGGGCAGGGCCCGGTGGCCGATGTGGGTGCGGTCAAGTGATTTGGCCCGCTTCGTAGTCTTCGTTTCTGGCCCCGCTTGCGTCATCGGGGTCCTGAGGGATTGCCTGAGGGGCGATGGTGAGTCGGCTCAGGCGGTCTGGGTCGGTGATGACGTCGAAGCTGTGGATGAATTTCTGGGCGATCATAAAGGTGATTGCTAGGACGGGGCGCCCGTCGCGCTCCACGAATGCGCCGAGGTCGCCGTCGATGAGGGCTGGGCTGGCTTCATGGGCGGGGCGGGAAAAGCTGCGTGCTTCCTTCGCAATAGCATGGGCGCCTCTGATCGTCGTGTTTTGCCCTGGCGCGAGCAGGGCCGGGTCGACGTAGCGGGTGGCGTCGGGGGCGAGGATGTCGAGCATCGCGTTCGTGTCGCCCTCACGGATCGCGTTGAGGAATCGGACAATGAGGGCGCGGCGGCCGGCCAGATCCGGAGGGGCGTTCTCGGCGCCGAGTCGAGCTCGGCGGCGGGCCCGGGCCGCTAGCTTCTTGGTCGCGTCGGTGGACCGCTCGAGGACCGGTGCGATCTCTTGGAAGGGGATCGCGAAGACGTCGTGGAGCACTAGGGCGACCCGTTCTGCGGGCGAGAGATTCTCGAGGACTACGACCAGAGCTCTGCCGACTGAGTCGGCAAGCGCCGCGTCGTCGGCGGGGTCGTCGGAGTTCGCGCGCAGCAGGTTGTCAGCGTCGAGGGGCGATTCGCGTCGTGCTTGGCGTGCCCGAAGGCGGTCCAGGCAGAGCCGTGAGGTGACTGTGGTCAGCCAGCCGCCGAGGTTGTCGATCGTACCGGCATCTGTGTGAGCGAGCCGTATCCAGGCGTCCTGAACGGTGTCCTCTGCGTCGACAGGCGAGCCGAGCAGGCGCGCGGCGAGCGCCTGCAGGCGTGGGCGGTGCTGGCCGAAGCGTGCAGCGATGGTGTCGATCTCGTCGTTTCCCGCACGGTGATCCATGTGTCCCCTCTCTGCTGCGTGCTTCGTCATAGGTGATGACGACTCGCGCAGCGGCTGCGGGACGCAGTACGCGACCTGATCGGGTCGAGCGCCACCCCTGGGGAAACGATATGACGGTGTTGATGGTCCAGTTCTCGGTCGAACCGGCCGATGTCGGTGAGATCGAGCCTGCTGCCGAGAAGGTGCGCGGCGCGCTCAAGCACGCCGAGGTGTCGGGAGTGGGGTTTGCGGCATGCAACCTGGTTGACGGGGTCTTCTTCGTCAGTATCCTCCAGCTCGAGGATCAGGCGCTCAACCCGCTGCCTGGCTTTGAGGCCGCTCGTGAGTTCCAGCAGCTCATGGCAGCTCGCGCGACCGGGCACCAGCCCCCGGTGGCTTCCCGAGCGACCGCGCTGGGCTCGCGCCACCTGTTCTGGTACTCATCTCCTCTTTCCTCGGACTGATCGCATCATGGTTCTTGCCTATGTCGGTGTGACGGTCGCCGCGATCGTCGCGAACGCCTTCATCGCCGTCGCGGACTTCACCCGCGCGAGATTTGTCCTGGAAAACTCCGCTTCGGTCGGGGTGCCAGAGTCCTGGCTGACTCCGTTGGCTCTTCTCAAGGCGGCGGGAGCGGTGGGGCTGCTACTCGGGTTGCTTGGGGTCCCGTTCGTCGGGCTCCTCGCCGCAACCGGACTCCTCCTGTTCTTCATCGGGGCGGTCATTACTCACGTGCGGGCCGGGGACTACTCGGTCTCGCTCGGGTTCCCTATCTTTTACTTGCTCCTTGCGGCTGCATCGCTCGTTCTCGGCATCGCGGTGGGTTGACAGCGTTGCGCGGGTCGGTCAACGACCGTGATGGATGTCGGAGCCCAGTGGCCTGGACGACACCGCCGGCGACGCGGAGCTTGACGACTCAGTCGGGACTACTTCCAGAGCTCTGGAAACGGACTCGCGAGATCTCAATCAACTAGTCTGCTGCGTCCGGGCGCAGGCGAGTCGGTAGGACTGGGTGCCGGTCTCGATGATGTTTCCGGTGAAGGTTCGGCGGTCGATGAATCGCCGCGCAGAGTCGTGGGTCGGTGAAGGTGCGGGTCCAGCCGGAGAGCGGCTGGTTCGACGCGATGGCGATCGCGTTGGTCTCCTCCCCCTCGGTCAACACCTGGAAGAGCAGTTCGGCGCCCAGGCGGTCGAGTTCCATGTAGCCAAGCTCATCGACGCAGAGCAGATCGCCCCGGCCGTAACGGGCGATGGTCTTCTCCATCTGACGCTCGTCGGCAGCCTCGAGCAGCTCGTTGAGGAGCTTCGTGGCCAGGGTGTAGCGGACCTGGATCCCCTGGTGAGTGGCTGCGGCGCCCAGCGCGATGAGCAGGTGGGACTTCCCAGTCTCGCTGTCGCCGATGAGGCAGAGCGGCTCACCGGACTTGATCCAGGCCCCTGTCGTGAGGGTATCGACGGTGGCCGGGTCCAGTGTCGGGTTGGCGTGACAACCGTCAAACACCACGCCAGCGGACTTGACCTGCGCCGCTGGCGGCAGCGGCGGCGGCTCTGGCGAGACCCGGGGGAAGGTTGACCCGTCCTGCAACGGCGATGGCGAGCTGGACCGGATGCTGGACGACCGCCACCCCATGATCCAGTCGGCCATCCTGCGGGGCGACATGCCGTCGGGCAACGGCTGATATCTCACCGACCCGTCGACCGCTGCCTGTTTTTGCCGAACCGGCAAGACAGTTTGCCGATGGGTCGAGGTGGGCGGTTAGTGTCGAATCATGGTCAAAGAACGGCTGGAAACGGACTACGAGGCGTGGCGGCGCGACCGCTGGGACGAGATTGCCGGACCTTCCGGGAAAGCCGGGGTCGTCCAGCTTGCGACGATCACCGGGTCGGCTCAGACGGTCGAGGGCGTGCCCGGAGGATGGGACGCGAGCGACCCGGACGGGCTGAAGTTCACCGCGGCTGGCGCGGACGGCGTGTCGCTGGACGGCCGTCCGGTGAATGGCACGGTCACGTTGACCGGGGGCAGCAGGCTGCGGTTGTCGGGTGAGCGCACCGTGGCCATCTCCGGGAGCGAGGGAGTCTACGGGCTGACCGTATGGGACCCCGCAGCCTCCTCCCTGGCGCGGCTGCGGGGGATCGCCGTGTTCCCGGTGGATCCGACATATGTGGTAGATGCCGAGTACCGGAGGACGCCGGGACGGGAAGTGGAAATCGAGCGACTGACCGATCCGCCCACCAAGCACATTCTCCCGGCGCCCGCCGATCTGGTATTCGAACTTGCTGGGCAGCAGTTCTCCCTGATGGTGATCGAAACGTTCCCCGGCAACCTGCTGGTGGTGTTCACCGATTCCACCACTGGCGCTGAGACGCCGGACATTGGGAGGTGGGTGGTGCTGCCACCGGTTGCGGGCGACGCCGTCCGGGTCGATTTCAACGAGGCCTTGCTTCCCCTGCATGTCTTCTCACGCGCTTTTCCGTGCCCGCTGGCACCGGAGGGTAACCATTTACCTGTGCCCGTACCGGCGGGTGAGCGCGCACCTGTCCACGGAGAATCGATAGGAGTACGTGAGGCAATGAGCACCGATCTCAAAGACACCGCTACCCGCTACCTGCGACGGCTTGAAGCGGGCGACTACGCAGGGATGCGTGCGCTATGCACGGACACCGCGACCGTCTGGCACAACGACGGCAAGGGGCAGCAAACCATCGACGAAAACCTCGCGATGCTCAAGGATGGTCCTGCGGCGGAGGCGTCCCTGCACTACGACATCATCCGCCAGTTAACCGAAGCGGACGAGATGCTCCAGCAGCACGTTCTGTGCATCATCAACGCCGACGGGCCGGTCGGCGAAGTGCAGGCGGCGATGTATTTCCGCTTCCGGGACGGACTCATCGACCGGATCGAGGAGTACGCCAACTTCATCCCGGCCGCTAACTGACGCTGAGATGAAGGTGGTGGTGATCGGTAGGTGGCGTGGCTGGCGGGATGTCAGCGGCCACCCGCCTGCGTCGACTCGACGAGAAGGCTGAGATCGTGGTGTCGAGAAAGGTGGGTATGTTTCGGTCGTCAATTGTGGCCTACCCCACCGCATCGGCGGCATGATCGGTGAACAGTCGGCGCTGCTGCCGCATAATCTGGACGTGTTGAGGGAGAGGTTCGCGCTCGACGTGCGAGTAGGTCAGGAGGTGCTGGCGCTCGACTGAACAGCCCACACGCTCACGGTGCCGGGGACACTGGTCCGGTGTGGACTACGCACAGCACTGGGATCACCTCGTCTTCAGCATGGGCGAGGAGGCGGTGGTGCCGTCCGCGCCTGAAGTGAAACGCGCGCATGTATCACGGATGTCGTCGATGCTGACGCCACCGTCCAGGCTGCCGAGCGCGCCCGTACCTCTGTGGTGATCGGCGCCGGGTTCATCGGACTGGAGATGGCCGAGAATTTCCACAGTAGGGGTCTGCCGGATGCGTTGGCTGAACCCCCCGGGGGGGGGCGAGGTGTCTCGTCCCCGGGTTTGATGGAGACAAGGGACGCCCCGAAGTCAGCGCAGTCGCTTGGGTGCAACTTCTAGGCCACGACGATCTTGTTGTGTGTCTCGGACTCTAGCGGTGACAGCCAGCCCGGGGCGCTGTACCGACGGCGCCGGTTGTGCCAGATCGCGAGGTACTCGAAGATCGGGTTGGCCAGCTCGGTCCGGATCTTCCACCGGTCGCCTGTCGAGCAGCTCGATCTGCATGCGCGACCAGAACGACTATGGGACTCGTACCCATGCCCTCACCGTCGTGGGCGCCGATCGAGGACGGATCGCGCAGCACCGCTCGGTCATGCACGGTGAGCCCGGGATCAGCGCCGCGCCAATGGCCGCATTGACGACGGCCGATGTACGGCGGACCAACCTTATCCGGGGGAGGCAGCCGCGAGCCCGGGTCACGACGCGCCCTCCCTCCGACGAGCACAGATCACGGCGTCCACCCCGCTCTTCGCGGCGGGCCGCCGACGGTCCTCGGCGACGGCGATGTCCCACTGCTCGGAGCCGAGGGCGGCGCGGGCCTCGTCGACGGAGACCTGCACTTGCCCGGCCGCGGGCGTCTCGGCGCCAGTGTCAGGATCGATCGGCCGGTGGCCGACCAGGAACAGCGTCCCACCGGGTATTACTCCGGAGGCCATGCGTTGAATTAGCTCGTGGACAGCACCTGCGCTGTGGACGTAGAGAAAGACGACGAGATCGAAGTACCCCGGCTCCGGTGCCCAAGTGGTCAGGTCCCCCTCGATGAAGTCGATTCGCCCGGCGATCTCGGCCCCGAGAGCCTCCTCGGCGGTCGCGCGGGCGTGCTCCAACACAGCAGGAGAAAAGTCGAGTGCGGTGACCGTCCAGCCGCGAGCGGCGAGCCACATCGTCTCCGCCCCGTGACCACAGCCCGCGTCCAGCGCTCGACCAGCCGGAAGGTCACCCACCTCGGCGGTGAGGTGTGCGTTCGGAGGCATCCTCGCGACCGTGTCACCGTGCTCGTCTAGCACCTCCGTCCACCGTCGTTCCCAAAACTCGCGATCCAACGTCATGGTCTCGACCACCTCCGCCGAGCATGATGCCGCGATCCCTACCGGGGCTGCGAAGAGGTCAGCGGCGACCGGTGCCGACCGGTCGAGTCCATTCACGCGGTCGACACGCTCGGCCGGCGGTCGGGGTGCAGGTACCATCGCCGGTGGCTGGTACTCGTCGGCAGCCGTGCCGACGAGTACCAGTGCGAGCACCGGCGTCGGCCTTGGTACGCCCGGTCGCCGGGGGCCAGGCCGGATCCGCCGCCCGGGCTGCCCACAACATGCCGAGGTGCTGGTGGTCAGGTCCGCGTCGCGCCTCGCCGACCAGCTCGCCCTGGCGGTCGCCCCGGACGGTGAGGCAGGTCGCGAAGGTCGCCATGGTGGGCGAATAGGTCGAACGCGCCCAGACGTCTTCGGCGGTGGGAGAGGTCAGCGCGGTGAAGCCGACTCTGCCGTTGCGAAGGGGCGACCAGCCCGTCGTCGATGACGGTGTCGGCGGGGAGTTGCGATGTTGCCGCCGGTGAGCATGCCCTACGCACCCGCTACTGGGTATGTTTTCGAGAGAGCGATATTCCCATAGACTGGTCACCATTGCAGGCACCAGATTCGGTCGTGAGCAGCTGCTAGCTACGGCACTACGAGCCATTGACCGACAGGTGATCCTCGGCGATGAACAACGCCGATGTCTCAGGGGTTCAGGCCGTCGGGCTTGCTGCTGCGCCCGCTCGGCAACAAGGACGGTGGGCGGACTGAGGTCACGACGCACCCGGCCGACCGCGTCGGTGACCGCGTTGACGTCCGTGACGTCGGCGGCGTGGCGATCCCTCCGCGAACTGGCGGTCGAGTCGCCGGTCGCCTCTGCGGCCGTCCCGTCGAGGTCCAACACGGCGACGTGCAGGCCGTCGTCGGCGAGTCGCCGGGCGGTCGCCGCGCCGATGCCCGGGCTCCGGTCACGATCGCGACGGCCGGGTGGGCCGTGGATGCCGCCCCGCCCGCGATCGGCGGCTCCACCGCGGCGGGACTCATGACCGCGCCACCGCCCGCCGCACGAGCCCGCCGCCGACGATCAGACGCTGGATCTCGCTGGTGCCCTCGTAGAGCCGCAACAACCGGACGTCGCGCTAGATGCGCTCGACCGGGATCTCGCGCATGTATCCGGTGCCGCCATGGACCTGGACGGGGCGCTCACCGCGGTCATCAGCCTGATCGCCGCGTTGACCCTCCGCAGTCCCTACCGCCCGGACGAGGTAACCGAATCACCCGCCTCGCCAGCCGAGCCTGTGGCGAACGCGTAGCGCGCTTGCAGCACTCTCAGCGGATGACTCCCCTGGGTTGCGTGGCCGGGGGCCCGGCAAAGCCGTGGTAGGCGGCCGCCGAAATGCGGTAGCACACGGCCGCGGACGAGAGAAGCGCAGTGACCTCGGTGACCTGCGGCGCGACGTCTCTGACTTGCGCGACGAAACACGGACCGGACTCACTAGAGGCGCGGAAAGCTTGATCTGTCGACCGCTGGGCAGGCGCAGATCGTAGAGCTACTAATTCGCTAATCGGTCGGAAAGGCCAAGTCGAGTAGTAGAATGCAGTCGCCGCGCCGTGGGTGCCCAAGCCGATTTCCCCCGAATCGCGGCACCGGATCGCCGATGCCGGGACGGCTACTGCTGCGGATCGCCAGGTGGGCCGCTTCGGTGATCAGAACGGCGGACGCGGCATCGGCGTGGGGCCTCGGGGACGGCAGGGCATCTCCTCGGTCCTGCGAACGTAATGATCAGTCGCACAGTTGCCTGTGATCACGCCGCCCGGGCGTACGACTCGTCGTCAACCAATGCGCGACAGAGTGATGCCCGGACCGTGCCCAGGAGCCTTCGTGGCGGTAGAGGGACTCGCCGGCTGGTCTGTCTCATCGAGATCGCGTGGAGATCGGTCACGACCCCCCGCGGCATACGGGTCCAGTGACGTGAACGGCATCCGCTGAGCGATATCCGGGGGTGAAGCCTGTGGAAGGGGGCGCCGCCTAAGTCTCGAACCTCGATGCGTCGCACGCGACTACGAACGCAGGCCCGCTTAACGTCGAGGCTATGGCCGCGGTGTCGGGACGATTCGATTGGTGTCGGCACTGTCGGGGGATTAGCAGTTTTCGAGCCTTACAATGGGGACTGAACGAGGAGATCGAGGCCAGCGACCGGAGACTTCGAGACTCGATCATAGGCTTTCGCTACGCGTTGTGAGGCCGCAAGGGAGCTCGAACGAGGCGCTGGGTTACCATGTAACTGTGGCGACTACTTCCTCATCCGGCCCTGCCCGGTCGGACGTTAAAGTCGGTAGGCGGCGGCCGACGAAGGGTGATCGGCGCGAGCAGGCGATCCTCGACGGTGCGTATGAGCTGCTGCGTGACACGCCACTCCGCACGTTGTCTATCGACGACCTTGCCAAGCGAGCTGGTCTGTCTCGGTCGTCGTTCTACTTCTACTTCGAGTCGAAGTGGCAGGTTCTGTTCGCGATGCTCGGACCCATCACCGAAGATGTGTTCACCGCTTCGCGGCTCATCTTCGAGCGTCCCGTGGACATGGACCCGCAAGAGGCGATCGAGCAGGCCTCGGCGGAGGTCGTGACTGTGTGGCATCGGCACGGTCACATCCTCCGGGAGGTCGGAGACGCTGTGGGCGCCGAGCCCGACCTGCGGTCGCAGTGGGATTCGATGCTGGGGCAGTTTATTGAAGCCGCGGCCGCTGCCATCGAGCGCGACCGGGCGGCCGGGGTAGCCCTCGACGGACCACCTCCGCGGGCGCTGGCAGCGGCGCTGATGTGGATGGGCGAGCGCAACCTAGGTCTGATGAGCATGCGCAGCGGGAATGCGATTCCTAGCGAGGACGCTGTTGACACGATTGCCACAGTGTGGCTGCGCACCATTTTCGGCGTCGGAACACGAGCTCAGCAGGACGGTGAAATTGCTACTTGACCCGGAGCTACCTGTCGGGTCGACTCATCGATTTCGGGTGGTTGCATGCACCGCTGAATAAGGCGATGTCCGCACGCCGATGCAGCGAAACCTGTGCCGTGCCCAGACCAGGCACTTCTAATATTGTTTTTGTAAGAGCAGAATTTGGTTGGGCCGCTAAGCTGTCACGGAACTTGCTTGAATTGTCGAGTTGAATGTGCCTAAGCCCGAGGGGGAGATGTGCGACGCGATCTCGGCCTTCGGCGTGAACGGATCGGGACGTGGTGGCCGAACTGCGCGGGACGCTCGACTCCCGGATATTTTTGCCGTTTCGATGAAGTCCACAGCGGTACGATTTGTGCTGCGGCCGCGGCGGAGAGGATCTGACCCAGCAATTGCTCGTCCCGGGAGGCGGTGACCCCAGAGCTCAAACCGTCGCGCTTCTAGTCGACCGCGCCGATAATGCCGCTGGCGATGCCCATGACGTCGGGATACCGGACGACCGTACTCGTACAGGACATTGTCTGTGCAGTCGTGGTCAAGCTGATTGTCCGCAGCACCGACGATCGCCTCGGCCCGCATGTCGCCCGCCAGTTGCGCGGTGAGGATTCCGACCACCGTGCACGGGCAAGGGCGTCGACAGCGGCCACTAGCTGTGGTGACCCAGGACGTTGTTGACGGTGCCAGGGGCGTGTCGGGTTGATCGAGGGGAGGACCTCCGGGCGAAGTGGGTGTGTCTGACGCACTCACCTCGAGACACCGGAGGTCCTCGGTGGCACACCGTAATGCCCGCACGACCCTCTACGCCCGCCGCCTGATCGTGCAGCGCCAGCAGGCTGGTTGGCCTGCGGCCCGGATCGCTGAGCAGCTCGGCATCTCCCGGGCGACGGTGCACAAGTGGATCAACCGGTTCCGGGTCGAGGGATGGGACGGACTGCACGACCGATCCTCACGCCCGCACCACAGCCCCACCCGAACCCGCAACGACACCGAGGGCCAGGTCCTGGCCCTGCGGGCGACAGCCCGACGGGGCCCGGTGTTCCTGGCCCATGAACTGGGCATGGCCGCCTCTACGGTCGGCCGGATCCTGCGTCGTCACCGGGTGATGCCGCTTCGTGCGCTCGACCCGATCACCGGAGGACCGGTCCGCCGACAGCAGTCCGCACGACGCTACGAGCATCCCCGGCCCGGTGATCTGGTCCACATCGATGTCAAGAAGCTCGGCCGAGTCCCCGACGGCGGTGGCTGGCGCCTGCACGGTCGCAGCGAAGAAGTCCGCGGCCGCAAGGTCCACGGCCGGGCGCTGGGCTACGACTTCCTCCACGTTGCCGTGGACGACCACTCCCGACTGGCCTACGCCGAGGCCCTACCCGACGAGCGTGCCCCGACCAGTGCCGGGTTCCTCCGCCGCGCCACCGCCTGGTTCGCCGATCACGGCGTGACCCTCGCGCGGGTCCTGACCGACAACGCCCGTGTCTACCGGGCCGGCCGCGGCTGGACCCAGGCCTGCATCGACCTCGGGATCAGCCGCCGGTTTACCCGCCCGCACTGCCCCTGGACGAACGGGAAAGCAGAACGGTTCAACCGGACCCTGCTCGACGAGTTCGCCTACGCCCGCCCCTGGCTGTCCAACACCGACCGGCTCGCCGCACTCGACGACTGGGTCCATGCCTACAACACTCAACGAGCCCACTCCGCCATCGGCGGTCACCCACCCATCACCCGACTCACCAACTAACCCAGCCGCCAACAACGTGATGGGTCACCACAACTAGCGCCTGGCCAGGCGTCCAGGCTGCCCAGCCCCCGGCGAGTGCATTGGGACCCGTCGATGTCGAAAACGACCATATGCCCGAGCCCGAGCCCGAGCCCGAGCCCGAGCACGGCGAGACGGCGACCGGACGGATTCCGGCCCGGCCCGATGTGCACACTGCGTAGATCGGGGCGGTGACACCGAGCGTGGTCAGACCGGGCGAGCCCCGCGCGCCCACCGAACGTGGTTCGCTGAACCGGCTCACGCGGTCCATTGTGGGATTGATTGAGTGCGCGTCAACGAAAGCGACGAGGAACACTTCCAGGCCTGTTCGAGCAGGTCGACGATGAAATCGACGTCATCTGCGGCCAGCGTGAACGGCAACCGGATCCACCGGTCGGCCGTACCGTCGACGGTGAAGCGCGGCCCGGGGAGATGCGGAGGCCGAGCTCGAGCGCCGGCGTCGCCAGGCGTGTTGCGCTCGGCCGAGGAAGCTCGATCCACAGGGCCATACCGGCTTTCGGCGAGGACCACCGCCAGTCCGGGAGCCGGGTACGCAAGGCGTGCTCGAGCACGGCGCGGGAGCGGCGTAGCTGCTCGCGCCGTTCGGCGAGGATGGCGGTCGCGTCGTCGAGGAGATGTACGGCGACCAGCTGGTCCAGCACGGGCCTGCTGAGGTCGAGGGACGCGCTCGCGGGCGAGGCGGGATCAGCGCGCACCCAGCCGACGCGCAGGCCTGTCCAGAACAATTTGTTCATCGATCCGAGCGTGACGACGTCGGGTCGCAGGACGGCCGCCGGCGGGGGAGCGGGCCCGTCCATGACCAGTTCGGCAAAGATCGCGTCAACGGCGACGACCACGTCCCGCAAGCCGTGAGGACCTGTCACCGAGCGGCTTCGTCGGCGACCAGCCCGGTGGGATTCTGACCGTCCGGGGTCAGGTGGGCCATGGTCGCGCCCGAGGGCGGCAGGTCCCAGCCTGCGGCAGTGACCGGGAGCGGGACCGGGCGCAAGTGGTGGGCGCGGAGGGTGTCGAGCACGGCAGGATAGGTGGGCTGCTTCACCAGAACCGGACGTCCGGGAGCGACGACGGCACGGAGAAGGAGATCCGGGCCTTGTAAAGCGCCGCTGGTCACGAGTATCTGCTCGGTGCCGGTCGCGATATGCCGCGCCCGGCGAGGTGCCGCGCCGCGCAGCGCGAGCACGCCGAAGGATGCAGGCCGTGGCCGGCCAGCAGCGACGGCAGCCCGGCCGACGCCGCGACGAACGCATCGACGAGCTGGCTGGGAGCGGCCAGGGCGTGTCTCCTAACGCGCGTAGCCAGGTCACGATGGTCTTCAGGACGACCCCGCCGGGGAGTGTCCGATCAACGGTGTAACCGGCGTTGAGAGGTCTCAGGTGGTGCCGGTGGAGACGATACGTCCCTCGAAGGTGATCGCGAACGCGTTCAGTGCCGGCTTCCAGCGCATCGCCCACCGGGCCCGTCCCTTCCCAGTCGGGTCCAGCGAGCGAGTGACCAGGTAGAGACACTTCAGGGCGGCCTGCTCGGTCGGGAAGTGCCCCCGGGCGCGCACCGCGCGCCGGTATCGGGCATTCAGGCTCTCGATCGCGTTCGTGGAACAGATGACCTTGCGGATCTCCACGTCGTAGTCGAGGAACGGCACGAACTCCGACCAGGCGCCTCGCCACAGGTTGGTGATCGCCGGGTACTGGGCGCCCCAGCGCTCGGTGAAATCGGCGAACCGTGCCTCGGCCGCCGCCTCGGTGGGCGCGGTGTAGACCGGTCGCAGGTCCTTGGCGATCTGGTCCCAGTACTTGCGGCTGGCGTAGCGGAAGCTGTTGCGGATCAGGTGCAGCGTCTGTACCACCGTCTGGGGCCAGACCGTGGTGATCGCCTCGCCCAGACCCGACAGGCCGTCGCAGACCGCGATGCACACGTCGGCGGTGCCCCGGTTCTTGATCTCGGGGAGTACGGCCAGCCAGTACTTCGCGCCCTCTCCGCCGTCTCCGGCCCAGATCCCGAGGATGTCCCGGCGCCCGTCGACGGTGACCCCGATAACGACGTAGAACGGCCGGTTGGTGACTTGGCCGTCGCGGACCTTGACGTGGATCGCGTCGACGAAGATCACCGGATACACGCGGTCAAGGGGCCGGTTCTGCCACTCGGCCATGTCCTCGAGCACCGTGTCGGTGATCCGCGAGATCGTGTCCTTCGAGACCGTCGCGCCGTAGACCTGCTCGAAGTGCGCGGCGACTTCCCCAGTCGTCAACCCGCGTGCGGTCAGCGACAGCACGATCTCGTCGATGCCGTCCAGGCGGCGCCGGCGCTTGGGCACGATAGTCGGGCTGAAGCTGGCATCCCGGTCGCGGGGCACCTCGATCTCGACCGGGCCGATCGGTGAGCACGGTCTTGGGGCGGGTGCCGTTGCGCGAGTTCCCGCCGTCGCGCCCGGCCACCTCGTGATGCTCGTAGCCCAAGTGCTCGCTCATCTCCGCGTTCAGTGCGGCCTCGAGCACCGACTTGGTCAACCCGTTCAACAACCCGTCCGGGCCGACGAGCTCGACCCTGTCTGCGCGGGCCGCCTCGACGAGCTGCTGAGCCATCTGTTGCTGATCGATCCGGTCTGGCATGGGCCCGATCGTGTCGTCCATGACTGCTCCTTCCACCGAGCCAAGCTCGGCGTGTCGGAGCAGTTACACCGAAGGTCGGACAGTCCCTCCTGGGTCTCGGCGCCGCCGTCGTCCTAGGACCGTGGCGTCATCGGGCGACCGAGGGCCCCGTACGTCAAGTCGACGAGGTAGTCATTGAGTCTCAGCGCGCTCGTGACCGCGGCCTGCTCATCGCTGTGCGCGACGGCCTGGTGCACGTCCCGGTGGAGGTCCGCCGCGGTGCGTAGCTCGCGGGCGACGTCAGGCAGGTTGGCGAACCAGAATCGGCGGGAGAGCGACTGCAGCGGGGCCATCGCAAGCTCGAGGAACTCGTTGTGGGCGGCCTCGACGATCAGCTCGTGAGAGCCCTTGAGTAGCACGGCGAACCGACGGACGTCGGTGCCGCTGAACTCCTCGAGGTCAGCGGAGAGCCGGAGCATCTGCTCTTTCTGGGCGGTCCGCGCACGGAACGTCGCGAACCGCACTGCCATCTCCTCGACGCCCCGGCGGAGCTCGAGGAGCCGAAAGTGCGCCTCGACCGAGACCGGTGCGACGAAGACCCCGCGGTTCGGGTGGATCTCGACCATCCGCTCGCGCGCCAGCCGCTGCAGCGCCTCACGTACCGGCGTGCGCCCGAACCCGGTGCGGGCCATGAGGTCGGCCTCCGACACGGCCTCGCCCGGCGCGAGGTCCTGGAACGTGATCATGTCTTCCAGCAGGGCGTATACCTGCTCGGCCTTGTTGATCTGGAACGCCATTGTGGCCCACCCCCGAGCACCATCATCACCTACCGCCAGGGCCTCCTGGACAGCAGGCCCATATGCAATGTACAACCAATATATGGGCGATCATAGCGGCGAGTTCCCCAGCTGGAGCCTCGACACCGGAACCGATGCTGCGGCCGGGCTACCAGTGCTGGCCGACGTCGACGTGCTGGTCGTCGGCGGTGGTGCCGCGGGCGTGGCAGCGGCCACGGTCTGCGCGGAGAGCGGGCTCTCCGTTGTGATCGTCGAGAAGTACGGTTTCTTCGGCGGGGCCGCGGTGGCCGGGATGTCCGGCACGATCTGTGGCCTGTACCTGGCGACTGAGTCCGGCGGTCCTGAACAGGTGGTGCACGGGTTCACCGAGCGGTTCCGGAGCGTCCTGGATGAGCACGGCGGAGTCACCGGTCCGCAGCAGTACGGAAAGACCTGGACGGTCGCGCACGACCCGCTGATCTGGCGGGAGGTCGCCGACCGCCTACTCGACGATGCCGGTGTGCGGATCCTGCTGCACACGACGGTGACCGGTGTCCTCGTCGAGAACGGCGTGCACACGGGTGTCGTGGTCGAGTCCAACGCCGGTCGCTCCGTGGTGTGGGCCGCGCGCACCATTGACGCGTCGGGCGACGCCGCCGTCGTCGCCCGGGCCGGACACGCCACTCGCTTCGGCGACGACGGCCGGATCCAGAACCCGACGATGTTCTTCCGAATTGGCAACGTCGACGTCGACGTCTTCCGGGAGGGGTACGGGGCGGACACGATCTGTCCGCCGTGGGTCGGGGATGCGATCAAGTCGGCCCGTGACACGGGGCTCGACCTGCCGCGCTCGCACGTGTGGCTGTTCGACACGACCCGGCCCGGCGAGCTGCTCGTCAATGCCACCCGCGTGGTCGGGCGGGATGGGCGGATGCTCAACGTGGT
The DNA here is from genome assembly GCF_017312155.1 of Pseudonocardia sp. UM4_GMWB1. Classification (NCBI taxonomy): domain Bacteria; kingdom Bacillati; phylum Actinomycetota; class Actinomycetes; order Pseudonocardiales; family Pseudonocardiaceae; genus Pseudonocardia; species Pseudonocardia sp. UM4_GMWB1. The sequence goes on from NZ_QJPN01000001.1 coordinate 1,903,332, forward strand.
CGACCCGGAGGACTTCACCGAGGCGGAGATCGTCGGCAGGCGCCAGGTCCGCGACTACACAGCCTTCATCCGGCGGAACCTGCCGGGCTGCGCGGACGCGTTCGTCGTCGACACCGGGGTAGAGGTGGGGATCCGGCAGACCCGGAGCATCGAGGCGGTCACCACGCTGACCAACGACGACGTCCTCACCTGCCGCAAGCGCAGCGACGGGGTCGTCCGCTCACCCTGGCCGATCGAGATGCACTCGGGCGATCGGCCGAGGCTGCACTGGCTGCTCGATGACTACTACGAGGTGCCCTACCTCTCGCTGGTGCCGCGCACCGGGGAGAACATTGTCGTCGCGGGCCGGTGCCTCGGCGCGCAGCACGAGGCGCTCGCCTCGGCGCGGGTTACCGCGCAGTGCTTCGAGTACGGCAACGCCGCGGCCGTCGCCACCGTCATTTCGTTGCGCAAGGACTTCGCCTACCGCTTGGTGCCCGGGGCCGAGGTCCGCGTGGCCATGCGCGCCGCCGGCAGCAGCATCTGATCCTGAACCGACGTTCTCTCCCGGGAGCCCACCACCATGTCCGAACTACCCGACCTTCCTGACGGCGACCGCTTCCGCAGTGGCGTCCTCCGCAGCGAGTTCACCCCCGGGACGACCCGCTGGGCCGTCCGCCGCGCCCAATGGACAGCGATGGGGCTCGCCCCCGAGGACCAGGGCCGCCCCAAGATCGCCGTCGTCAATACTTCGTCACGGCTCGGGATCTGCTTCTCTCACCTCGACGGAATCGCCGAACTCGTCGCCGAGGCGATCTGGGAAGCGGGCGGACTGCCGTTCGAGATCCGGACGACGGCGCCGCTGGACTTCGTGACCAGCGCGGGCCGCAAGGCGCGCTACCTGATGCCCACCCGCGACCTGATCGTCAACGACATTGAGGCCGCGGTCGAGGGCGCGGTCCTCGACGGGATGGTGTGCCTGTCGTCCTGCGACAAGACCACGCCGGCGCACCTTATGGCGTCCGCCCGGCTCGACATCCCCTCGATCATCGTGCCAGGCGGTTACCAGCGGGGCGGCAAATACAGCGGCTGCTCAGTGGACATCGACACCGTTTACGAGTCAGTCGGTGCCGTGAATGCCGGATCGATGAGCGTCGACCAGCTCGGGCAGCTCGCCGACTCGGCGATCCAGGGCCCGGGGGTGTGCGCAGGGTTTGCGACGGCGAACACCATGCATGTCCTGGCCGAGGCGCTCGGGATGGCGCTGCCGGGCGCCGCACCCATCCGTGCCGACTCGAAACGGATGCGGGCGCTGGCTGTGGATGCCGGGACACGGATCGTCGGGATGATCCACGAGGGGCTCACCGCCCGGCGGGTCCTCACCGTCGAGGCGATCGAGAACGCTGCCCGGGTGGCGATGGCGCTCGGGGGATCGGTCAACTGCGTGCGGCACCTGGCCGCGGTCGCGAACGAGGCGGATCTCGGCATCGACGTCGTCGGGCTGTTCGAGAGCCTGGGCAAGGACACCACACAGCTCGCGGCCATCCGGCCCAATGGCACAGCTCAGGTGTGGGACCTCGAACGCGTCGGCGGGGTGCGTGCGGTGCTGCGCACCATGCTTCCGATGTTGCACGGTGAGGTGCTCACCGTGACCGGCCGGACGATCAGCGACCACGCGGTCGAGGGGCCCGAGGCCGACGGTGCGGTGCTGCGCGGCCTCGACGACCCGGTGCGGCCCGAACCCGGTCTGCTGATCGTGCGGGGTTCGCTAGCGCCGAACGGCGCGGTGGTCAAGGTGGCTGGCGCGGGCAACGCCCGCCGCCGGTTCACCGGCCCCGCTGAGGTGTTCGCCGGTGAGGACGCGGCCATCGCGGCCCTGAGTACCGGCGGCATCGCGGAGGGCAGCGTGATCGTGCTGCGCGGCATGGGGCCGCGTGGCGGCCCCGGGACCGTCTTCGCGGCCAGTTTCGTCGCGGCGCTCAACGGTGCCGGGCTCGGCGGGAAGGTGGCCGTCCTGACCGACGGCGAACTATCCGGGCTGAACCGTGGGCTCGTCGTCGGTCAAGTAATGCCCGAGGCGGCCGACGGCGGCCCGCTTGCCGGCGTGCGGACCGGCGACACGATCACCATCGATCTCGACACCCGGGTGGTGGATGCTGATCCGGTCCGGCACGGCGAGCCGGTCACCTCGGGCAGGCCGGAGCATGAGCGCGGCTGGCTCGGCCAGTACGCGGCCCTCGTCGGGCCGGTGGAGCAGGGCGCCGTGCTGCGCCGCCCGGCTCCAGCTGACTGACCCGGGGCCCGTGTCCCCACCCTGACCCGACCCCGGTGAAGAACCTCTGTCCACAGCCAATATATAAGCGATCGGGTATCGATATCCAAATGTTCCGTCAGAAGGAGCCACCGATGTCCACGCAGTCCGCCGCACCGGGAAGAGGGCAGTCACGCCGCGCCTCGCTCGCGGCATTCGTTGGGACCGTCTTGGAATGGTACGACTTCATCATCTACGGAATCGCCGCGGCGATCGTGTTGAACGACCACTTCTTCCCCTCCGACGACCCGCTGATCGGAACGCTCGCCGCGTTCGCGACCTACGCGGTCGGCTTTCTGGCGCGGCCGATCGGCGGCCTGGTCCTGGGGCGCCTCGGCGACCGAGCGGGCCGCCGGCGGGTCCTGGTACTTACCCTGCTCCTGATGGGGGTGTCGACAACGGCGATCGGGCTGCTGCCGACCTACCAGCAGGTGGGTGTGCTGGCCCCGATCCTGCTCGTGCTGCTCCGACTGGTGCAGGGCTTCGGTGCCGGTGGCGAGTACGCCGGCGCGGTGGTGCTGTCGGTCGAGCATGCGGACCCGGGGCATCGCGGGCTCGCCGGTTCCGCCGCACCGCTGGGCTTCGCCGCGGCGACGCTACTCGGCAACGGCGTGTTCGCGCTGTTCCTGCTACTGCCGTCCGAGCAATTCGCCTCCTGGGGCTGGCGGCTGCCATTCCTGCTCGGTGCGATCTGTCTGATCGCCGGGTATCTTATCCGGCGCCGGATCGAGGAGCCGGAAGCATTCGAGAAGGTCGCGGCAGAGGCCGATAAGTCCGGGAAGGCCGTCGGTGGCGTGTTCGCGGCGATCCGCCACCAGCCACGCAGCTTCTTCATCGTTGTCGGCACCCGGGTGGGCGAGAACGGATTCGCCTACCTGCTTCCGGTCTTCGGCGTCTCCTATGTGGCGACCACGCTGGGGATAGGGGACTCAGCCGGACTGTGGGCCGTGCTGATCGCCTCCGCGGTCCAGGCTGTGCTGATCCCGGTCTTCGGGATGGTTTCCGACCGGGTCGGCCGCAAGCCCATCTACACGGTGGGCGTCATTGGTTCGGCGGTGTGGATGGTCCCGTTCTTCCTGCTCACCGATACCAAGGGGATCGGCTGGGTGATCCTCGCGTTCGTCATCGGGCTGGGCGTGTTCTACCCGGCGATGCTCGCCCCGCAGGCCGCCTGGTACGCGGAGCTGTTCGACACCGAGTTCCGGATGTCGGGATTTGCGTTCTCCCGCGAGATCGGTTCGGTCCTCGCGGGTGGCCTCTCGCCCTTCATCGCCACCGCGTTGTACGCCTGGGCCGGACACTGGTGGCCGATCCTCGTCTACATGGGTGCTATGGCCGTCCTGACCCTTGTCGCCCTGGCCATCGCACCGGAGACCGTCCAGCGCTCGCTGAACCGGTTGGAGGCCGGGACGCCGGCCCGGGCGACGGGCACCGGCTGAGCGATGCCCGTCGTGGTACTGGTGCTACTGCTCGCGCCGGTACCGCCGGGCCCCGACGCCTGGTCGCCCGGCTTGAGCACGATCTGGCCCTCCGGGGCGTTTCAGTGTTGCCGACGTCGCGATCACGCTGGCCAGCAGCGCCGCTACCGGCCGCGGAGGCCGGCTTCGGCGGGCGGGCTGGCCCCGCGCCGGTGCCGGCCGGGCCATCATCTTCACCCTTTCGCTCACGTGTGCTGCATCCTCGACCTCCTCCGGGGCGGGATGAGCGTAGGGGAACCCGTGTCTCTGACCGGCTGCCCGCGCGATCGGGGTCCGCTCATCGATGAAGCTTGGCGAAGCTGGTCGTCCATGATGCTCTGCCGATCGCCGAGGCCGCGCAGCGGCCCGGCCGCCTTGCCCACGGCGAACGCTGGGCCGAGCGCTGCCGCCGTCACAGCACCGCGGGGATGACAGATCGACTCAGCAGCCCGCACCGCAGCCCGCGCACGACACCGCCGAAGCTAGTGGCGGCCGGATCGTGCGGGACCGGATGCGACTGGGTCTGGGCCCGGTTGACATCGGCGCCCGCCGGGGTGTGTTCATCCTGACCCGCTGCAGGCTGCACCGCCTGGCCCACGTCGACCGGGTCACCGGCGAGGCCGTACGCCGCTACCAACACCCGGACCCCGGGGATCTGCTCCACGTCGACGCCAAGAAGCTTGACAGCATCCCTGAGGGCGGCGGCTGGCCGTTCACCGTGCCGCCGATGTCGTTGACCACGACGCGTGCGCCGCGGGCGGCGAGGGCGAGGGCGTGGGCACGGAGGCCTCCGCCCGCGCTGGTGACGACGGCGACGCGTCCGGCGAAGTCGAGGGGCATGTGTTGTTCTCCGTGGTCGGGAGCACCGCGTGGTCGGCGCCCTGGGGTGGGGGATGAGGCCGGGGGTGGGCGAGCGTGTCGCTTGCCCACCCCCGACTCGTGCTACCCGGCGGTGACCGTCAGCCGTCCGAGGGTGGTGGCGGCGTCCGGGTGGTCAGGGGGAACCACCGCGGAGGACAACGCGGTCCAGCAGGATGGGCAGCTGTACTGACGGAAGACCACCGGCGCGTCGACGTAGTCGCCGGCGGTCGCGATGATCTGCGGGCCGGCGTCCGTGGGAGCGCCGTCGTAGACCGCGAGTGCCAGCGGGCCGTCGGCGGGGTCGCCCAGGACCTCGCCGCAGTGTCCGCACGCGACCACGGACCCCACCTCGACGAGGTTGTCGTCGATGCGCTTCCTCGCCCCGAGGTCCGTCTTCCCGCGGGACTCGCCGACGATCCGGGAGCGGTCGCGACGCGCGTTCCGCAGCCGCGACCGCTCGGATTCGGTGGCGGTGGTGTCCACCGAGTCGCCGCACAGGGCGACGCCGTAGACGGACTTCGCCGCGGGCCCGGTGATCTTCTCCTCGCGGACGTCCCGGGCGACCGCCTCGGGATCGCGGGTGAGAGGGTCACCGTATCCGCCGCCGCCCTGCCAGGTCATGGCGAAGACCTCGCCGGGGGCGAGGTAGCTCGACGCGTAGTTCTGGCCGGGCTCGAGGGCGTCGGACACTTCTTCCAGGGAGGACGGCATCCTTCCCGACGCCAGGATCTCGGTGATCCGGCTCTGGCGGGCCAGTACGTCGAGACCGGTGTTGCCGGGGTGCCCGCCCGACAGACCGGCGTTCTGCGCGACCGCCTTGCCGTTGGAGGCGAGAACCAGGCCCATGGGGATGCTCGTGCCGTGCGGGGTGAAGGCCAGCGAGGCGCCGAGTCCGCCGCGGTGGCGCCCGGGACCACCGGAGTCCGGCACCTCGCGCCGCCACAGGGTGAGTAGCGGGTACAGGAACTCGGTCATCTCGACGTCGGGCACCCGGCCCATCGGGATGCAGAACAGCCCGCCGGTGTCGATGCCGTCGGCGTGTGGGCGGGCGCCGTATCCGCCCGCCATCGGCTCCATCATGATCGACAGAAAGGGCGCCGGCTGCTCGCCGCGCTCGTCCAGCCCGGCGATGACGGCGGTGTCCCAGGTGCCACAGCAGGTGGCCTGGACGTTCTTGCCCAGCTCCAGATCGCGGTCGAGCATCTGGGACAGGCACTCTGCGATGAGGCTGCCGGTCAGCCAGGCGGGACCGATCGGCCCGCGTCCCACGGCGGCGGGGAAGGTCGCGTTGTTGAGCGTGCCCTCCTCGGTGACCAGGTCGAAGCAGCGCATGAGTCCGCCGGCCGACCAGGGGATGTCGTTGGCCAGGATCGGCAGCAGCGCCAGCATGACCCCGCCGCGCATGCCCGCGTAGGTGCAATTGACGACGCCTGCCTGCGGGTCGGTGCCGGTGAAGTCGAAGGTGAGGTGGTCGCCTGTCTTCGTCGTGGTGACGGTGATCTTGTGCAGGCCGCGGTCGCCCTCGTGGGACTGGTCCTGGTAGCCGGTGGCGCTCCAGCTCCCGTCGGGGATGCTCGAGAGCTTGCCGCGCAGGCGGGACTCGGCGTCGGACATCATCCGCTTCATCACGGCCTTGACCGTGTCCGCGCCGTACTGGTCGATGAGCGCGTGCAGGCGCTCGCCGCCGACGTTGTTGGCGCCGATCTTGGCGCGCAGGTCCAACCCGATGAGCATCGGGACCCGCGAGCGGCGCACCCACAGGTCGGCGACGTCGCGCTGCAGCGTCCCGCCGCGGACGACCTTCACCGGCGGGGTGGGCAGGGACTCGGAGAAGACGTCCTGCGCAGCGGGGGAGAACGAACCCAGCCCCACGCCCCCGAGATCCGGCTGGTGCGCGATGGCACTGGTCCAGGCGAACAGCTTCCCTTCGTGGAAGACGGGCTGATAGACCATGACGTCGTTCTGGTGCAGCCCGCCGCCGACCCACGGGTCGTTGGTGAGGAACATGTCCCCGGCCTCGATGCCAGGGTTCTCGGCCCGGTTGCGCAGCGTCCAGTAGATGGCCAGGTCGACGGCGCCGACGAGCATGGTGTTGTAGAGACCGACCTGCACCTCCTGGCCGAGCTCGTCAGAGATCGCGAAGTCGAAGTCGTTGGCGTCAGTGACGATCGGCGAGCCGGACATGCGCTTGAGCGCCTCGCCCATCTCGTCGGTGACCGACCAGAGCCGGTGTCGGATCACCTCGTAGGTGAGCGGGTCGAGTCCGTCGATCTGCTCCTGGGTGACGGTGTGGACCTCGAGGCTCGACGGCAGGCTGCGGGCCAGCTCGTCGGGGTCGACGGGGCGGCTGGAGAAGGCCTCCGAGCCGGGGATCGGCATGGTCATCAGGCGCTCCTGCGAATCGTGAGGTTACCCAGGTGGTCGACGGTGCCGGTGGTCCCGCCGGGGACGACGACCGTGGTGGTCGGCACCTCGACGATCGCCGGGCCGGCCAGCACGTGACCGGCGCGGAGTTCGCGGTAGTTGTAGACCAGGGTGTCGACGTAGCCGGTGGCCGCGTCCAGGCACACCGGGCGGGTGGTGAACGGGGTCGCGTCGCCGTGCGCCGCGGAGACCTCCGGGAGCTCAGGGCTGAACGGCAGCACGCCGACGGCCCGGACCCGGAAGGTGATGGCCTGGATGCCGGCCTCGCGGAATCCGGCGTCCTTGCCGTACAGCTCGGCGTAGCGCTTCTCGAAGGCGGCTGCGGCCTCCTCGACCTCCGGCATACCCAGCGGGCCGCTCGCGACGGGTGCGGTCACCTCGGCGAGCTGCATCGAGTACCGCATGTCGATCTCGCGGTGCAGCTCGACCTTCTCGAAGGTCACGCCCTGGCGCTCCAGCCCTGCGCGGACCCGCTGCTCCAGCTCCGCGAAGCTGCGCTCGGCCCGCTGCGGGTCGAACGGGACGACGGTCGGGTCCGAGAGCTCGGCGGCCAGCACGATGTCGCTCGACGCGAGCCCGAACGCGGAGAACGCGCTGGCCACGGGCCCCAGCGGGACCACGACGGTCTCGCATCCGACCTCCGCTGCGTACCCGGCGCAGTGCGCGGGCCCGGCGCCGCCGAAGGCGTAGAGCACGAAGTTGCGGGGATCGTGGCCGGACTCCACGACGGTCTTCCGCAGCAGGTCGCCGGTCTGGGCGTTCTGCACGGTGTAGATCGCAGCGGCGGCCTCCTCGACACCGAGTCCGAGCGGCTTGGCGATCTGTGTGTCGATGGCCTGGCGCGCCAGCTCCAGCGACAGCGGCTTGCGCCCGCCGAGCAGACCCTTCTCGGGCAGGATGCCCAGCACCAGGTTCGCGTCGGTGTTGGTCGGTTCCGTGCCCCCGTTGCCGTAACAGGCCGGGCCGGGCACGGCCTGGGCGCTGCGCGGGCCGATGCGGAGGTTGCCACCCGCGTCGAGCCAGGCGATGGCGCCACCGCCGGAGCCGATCGCGTCCACCCGCAGGGTCGGGACGTTGATCGGGTGGTGGTTGATCACCGTGGTGGTGTCGCGGACCGGCTCACCGTCCACGATCAGGCCCGCCAGGAACGTCGTGCCGCCGACGTCGGTCGAGATGATGTTGCGGTGGCCGAGCTGACGTCCCAGCGCCACACTCCCTACGACACCGCCGGTCAGCACGGACCCGACTGTGCTGATCGCGGCCGCGGGAGCCTCCTTCGCCGCCACGGCACCACCGTTGGACTGCATGACGAGCAGCGGCCCGGTGAGCCCGTTATCGCGCAGCGAACTCTCCAGCGTGCCCAGGTAGTCCCGCAGGCCCGGCCCGATCTGGGTGGACATGATTGTGGTGGCGTTCCTGGCGAACTCCCGGATCCGGGGGCTGACCTCGGACGACAGTGCCACGAACAGGTCGGGGGCCTCCTCGGCGATCAGCTCCCGCAGTCGGCGCTCGTGGACCGGGTTGCGGAAGGACCACAGGAGCGAGACGGCGATCGCGCTGACCCCGTCCGCGACGAGCGAGCGGATCGCGGCGCGGGCCTCCTCCTCGTCCAGCCCGACGACCACGGTGCCGTCCCGGTCGACCCGCTCGGTGACCTCGAGGGCGTGCCGCTTCGGCAGCAGTGCGTGATCCTTGGTCTGGCCGAGGACGTGCTGCAGCTCGTGCGGGGAACGGCCCAGATAGCGGCCCTCGACGTTCATGATGAAGATCGAGTCCCGGTGCCCCTTCGTGGTGAGGAACCCGACCGGGGGCACGTTGCCCATCACCAGGGCGTTGAGCGACGACGTGGTGCCGTGCGCGATGTGGTGAGTCTGCGCCAGCATCTCGGGCAGGCTCTCCCCGAGCTGCTCGGCCAGCAGTTCCAGGACGTCGAGCACCCCTCGCGAGTAGTCCGGCGGGGTGGACGGGGATTTCGCGGCGAGCACGGTTCCGGCGTCGTCGTCGAGCACGGCGTCCGTGAACGTGCCGCCCACGTCCACTCCGATGACATAGGCCATGGCTGGCGCTCCTTCGCGCAAGTGAGGTGGCTGACGGTTGCGTAGACTATTAAACGAGCTAGATAAGAGTCAACGTTGACTTCGGGTGCCTCGTTGTCGTCGAATAGTCGACGCAATAGTCAAGAAGCCATCGGAGGTTCGGTGATGCAGCCACGACGGGTCGCGGTGCTGGGCGGGGGGCCGGGTGGGCTCTACGTCGCGCGCCTGCTGAAACTCGCGTACCCCACCTGCGAGGTCCGCGTACACGAGCAGGGTGATCCCGGCACGACGTTCGGGTTCGGTGTCGGGCTCGCCGCGGGCACGCAGCGCAAGCTGGAGGCCGCCGACCCGGACACCCTGCGCGACATCGTCGCGGCAGGTCTGGCGCATGACATGACGATGCAGGTCGGATCGCACTCGACCCGGGTGCGCAACGACCGGCTGATCGGCGTCGCCCGCACCGATCTCCTCGACGTTCTCCGGCGCCACGCCGAGAAGGCTGGCGTGGAGCTCGAGTTCGGCGTTCGACGCACCGCCGAGGAGCTCGACGCAGACGTGGTGGTTGCCGCGGACGGCGTCAGCAGCGCCACCCGTGAGAACGGTGCGTTCGGCGGGCGAACCGAGATCGGCAAGGGCCTCTACCTGTGGGCCGCGACCGAGTTCGCGCTCGACGCCGCCGTGTTCGCGCCGATCGAAACCGATCACGGCACGTTCGTGACCCACGCCTACCCGTACACGAGTGGTCGCTCCACCTTCTTGATCGAGACCGACGAGCAGACGTGGCGGCGCGCGGGATTCGACGCCACGACCAGGTCGCTGGAGGCTCCTGGCGCGTCGTTCGCTGCCTCGGACGAGACCTCCCTGCGGTACCTGGAGCAGGTCTTCGCCGAGCAGCTGGGGGGGCGGCCACTGATCGGCAACCGCACCCGCTGGCTACGGTTCCGCACCGTCCGCTGCAACCGTTGGTCGGCGGGGAACACGGTGCTGCTCGGCGATGCCGCCCACACCGCGCACTTCTCCATCGGCTCCGGCACCAAGCTGGCGATGGAGGACGCGATCGCCCTGGTGGAAGCGCTGCGTGAGACGCCGGAGGCCGGCGCCGCGTTCGCCCGGTACGAAGAGGTCCGCCGGCCCGCCGTCGAGCGGCTGCAGGAGCTGGCCCGGCGCAGCCAGCTGTGGTGGGAGTCGTTCCCCGCGCGGACCGGGCTGCCCGTGGAGCGGCTGATGGTGGCGTACATGTCCCGGGCCGGGAACGTACCGCTGGACCGGTTCGGGCAGAGCAGTCCGGATGTCGTCGGCGAGGCCCTGCGTCAGTACGGCGGTGGGCACCCACCCGTGGACGACCTCTCCGGCTGGGTGCTGGACCGACCGCTCACCCACGGGGGTCGCGCGTTCCCGAACCGCACCACCCTCCCGGAGCTGGAGCGGCTGTGGGTCGACCTGCACGACCCCTGGTCCTCGGAGGGGGACACGCTGGTCGCGCGAGCCCAGGAGACCGACGGCGTACTGGTCACCGGTCCGGCGGCCCGTCCGTCCCTGCTCACCCGTCTCGACCTGGCCGAACGGGTCCGCCTGGAGACCGGCGTGCTGACCGCGGTGGAGGGGGCGGCCGCCTTGCGCGACGACCTCGCCGCCGGGCTGGTGAGCGGCCGCGCCGACCTGGCGGCGCTCACCGAGGAGACGCCATGACACTCGTCCCCTACCCCGAGGACGCGGTCAGCCGCTACCGCGGTACCGGCTTGTGGGGCGGCGACACGATCGCGACCGAGTTCCACCGGATCGCGCTCCGCCATCCGGGTCGCGACGCCGTCGTCGCGATGGAGGGGCGGCTCACCTTCGCCGAGCTCGACCGGAGCAGCGACCTTCTCGCCGCCGGGCTGGCCGGACTGGGGCTGCGGCCCGGTGACCCCGTGCTGTTCCAGGTCACGAACCGGCTCGATGCCGTGGTCGCCTGGTACGGGGTGCTCAAGGCCGGACTGGTTCCGGTCGCCACGCTCGCCGCGCACCGCGGGTACGAGATCGGTGAGATCAGCCGCCGCGTGGGCGCGGTCGCGCACCTGGTCGAGGCCGGCCTGCGCGGCTTCGACCTCGTGGGCTTCGCCGAGGAGCAACGACGCGACCACCCGACGCTGCGACACGTCCTCGTCCTGGGTGACGACCCGCGCGGAGTGTCGCTCACCGCGCTCGGCCGTGACCGGGAGACCTCGGCGGCCCGCTCCCTGGTCGAGCGGGTCCAGGCGGACATCGACCCCGACGCCGTCGCCGCCTTCCAGCTCTCCGGCGGCACCACCGGGGTGCCGAAGGTGATCCCCCGTCTGCATGCGGAGTACTGGTACAACGGCGCGGAGTACGCCCGGTCCTGGGGCTGGACGGCGCAGACGCGGGTCGCACACCTGATCCCGATCATCCACAACGCCGGCATCGTCTGCGCGGTCCACGGGCCGCACAGCGTGGGCGCCTGCCTCGTCCTCGGTACCCCCGACCTCGACGAGTCGCTCCCGCTGATGGCCCGCGAGAGTGCCACGCACGTCCTGCTGGGACACGGCCACTACCGTGCGGTCGCCCATCCCGAGTTCGACGCCGCGACCACGGCGGTGACCCAGGTCGTCCTGTCCGGCAGCAAGGTGCCGCCCGCGCTGTTCGAGGCACTCGAGGCCCGCGGACTCTGGTCCGGACAGCTGTTCGGGATGGGCGAGGGGCTGTTCCTGACGACCCGGCCCGGCGCACCGCGGGATGCACGCCTGACGACGGTCGGCACCCCGCTGTCCGCGCTCGACGAGGCACGGATCCTGGAGCCCGGTTCGGAGGTCGACGTCGCGGAGGGCGAGGTCGGCGAACTGTGCGCGCGCGGACCGTACACGCTTCCCGGCTACTTCGACGCCCCCGAGCACAACGCCCGCGCCTTCACCTCGGGCGGCTTCTATCGCACGGGTGACCTGGCCTCGTTCGTCAGGATCGACGGCGAACGCTACGTCTCCATCGAGGGCAGGCTGAAGGACCTGATCAACCGCGGCGGCGAGAAGATCAACGCCGAGGAGGTGGAGCTGCTCCTGCTCCGGCACCCGCGGATCACCGCGGTCGCGGTGGTGCCGATGCCGGATCTGCGGCTCGGCGAACGGACCTGCGCCTACGTGGTGGTGGACGGTCCCGAACTGACTCTGTCCGAGGTGCAGGAACACTTCGCCGCCCTCCAGGTCGCCAAGTTCAAGTGGCCCGAACGTCTCGAGCACCTCCCCGACATCCCCCGCACCCTCGTCGGCAAGACGGACAAGAAGCGCCTGGCCGCCGACATCGCCCGGAAAGTGAGTGCCGTCCCGTGACACACCGGATCGGACTGGTCGTCCCCAGCTCCAACGTGACCGTCGAGACCGAGGTCCCGGCCCTGCTCGCCCGCCATGCCGACGGCTTCTCCTTCCACTCCAGCCGGATGCGGATGCACCAGGTGTCGCCCGAGGAGCTCACGGCGATGAACGCCCAACGGGAGCGCTGCGTCGACGAGCTGGCCGACGCCCACGTCGACGCCCTGCTCTACGCCTGCCTGGTCGCGTTGATGGCGCAGGGTCCCGGCGAGCACCGACGTGTGGAGAAGGCCGTCCGCGACCAGCTGCAGGACACCCCGATCCTGTCCAGCGCCGGTGCCCTGGTCGACGGACTCGCCGCGCTCGGGGCCCGTCGGATCGGACTGGTCACGCCCTACATGCGGCCTCTCGCCGAGCAGGTCGTGGCGTACCTGGAGGCCGAGGGGTTCACCGTCGTCGACTGGGAGGCACTCGAGGTCGGGGACAACACCGCGGTCGGCTGCATCCCCGGGCACCGGGTGATGGAGGCGGCCCGAGGACTCGACCTCACCCGTGCGGATGCCCTGGTCATCTCCGCGTGCGTGCAGATGCCCTCGCTCGACCTCGTCGTCCCGGCCGAGGCGGAGTTCGGGCTTCCGGTGCTCTCCGCCGCCACCGCCGGCGCGTACGCGCTGCTCACGAGCCTCGGCCTCGACCCCGTGCTGCCCGGGGCCGGACGACTGCTTGCCGGGGCGGAATGAGACCGGCCCGTACCATCGGCGCATGAGCGGCAACGGGACCGGGCGCAAGCGCGGTGCGGCGAGCACCGCTCGCCGGGAGCTGGTGGAGAACGAGCTCTACGAGCACGCGACGCGGCTGTTCGCCGAGCGTGGATTCGCTGGTACGAGCCTGCAGGACATCGCCGACGCCTTGGGCATCACCAGGCCCGCGCTCTACTACTACGTCAAGAGCAAGGACGAGCTGCTGGCCAAGCTGGTCACCGAGGTGACCAGCGGGCCACTCGACGAGCTCACCGCGCTGGTCGCGCGGGACCTAGAGCCGCTCGTGACCCTGCGGGGCATCGTCGAGGTCCTCGTGCGGCGCAGGGTGACCCAACCCGAGCGGTTCCGGTTGCTGATCCGCTCCGAGGCCGAACTCCCCGGAGAGCTGACCGCGGCGTACGACGAGGGCCGCCGGGCGGTGCTGAAGACCGTCGCCGGCGTGATCGACAACGGGGTGCGCTCCGGCGTGCTCCGGCCGGTCGACGCCCGGGTCGCGGCGCTCGGCGTACTCGGCATGTGCAACTGGGTCGCCTGGTGGTTCCACCCAGGTGGCCGCGACACCGCCGAGAGCGTGATCGAACAGCTCGCCGACATGGCCGTCGCCGCCCTGCAGCGCCCTGAGCACCAGGTTCCCGGGGACGAGGGCCCTGCCGCGGCGATCAAGCTCCTGCGGCAGGACCTGGATCACCTGGAGCGCGTCCTCGATCTCTGAAGGCTCGCGACGACGGGCCCGGGTCCCCGTGCGTCCAGAGAATCGTCTGCTGCGTCAAACTATGGACTCATCCGTCAGTCGGACGTAGGGTCGTGGGTGAGCACCGCGCGACCGACATGGAGGTACTGATGAGCGAGCTGGACCACCTGGTGCGGGGGGTCGACCACGTCGCGTTCCCGACGTTCGACCCCGCGGCCACCGTGCGCTTCTACCGGGACGTCCTCGGTTTCCCGGTGGTGCACTCGATCTGCGCCGCGGGGTGGGGTCCGGAGGACCACCCGGACTTCATCCACTTCTTCTTCGACATCGGCAACGACGACCGGATCGCGTTCTTCTACTACTTCGGTGCAGACCCTTCGGTCGGCGGCGAGCTCCGGGAGAAGGGGGACGTCTACGGGCGGTTCGACGCCGACGTCCCCGAGTACTTCGTGCGCTCCCGGCACCTCGCGATCCACGTCGAGAACGAGGAGGACCTGCTGGAATACCGCCGTCGCCTCGACGCCAGCGACTGGCCGGTCGAGATGCAGATCCAGCACGAGACCATCGAGTCGATCTACACCCACGACCCGAACGGCTACTTCTTCGAGATCACCCGCGCCATGCGTCCGGTGACGCCGCAGGAGGACCTCGACGCGGAGCTCACCATCGACGCGCTGATCGACGTCGTGTCCCGGCCGGAGCCCACGTTCGGCAAGCTGCTCGCCCGCAAGGCGGAGCTGATCGTGGAGCGGGCCGCAGGCTGGGAGACGGTGGTCCGGTGAGCACGCTGTACGTGCTCGACGTCCCGGAGAACACCGCCGTCGCCACGGTCGCGGCGGAGGATCCCACGGTGGTCGTCGACAAGATCGGGCCGTACTTCGAGATCCGGGGGGACGGACCGGTCGTGATCGACCGCCGCGCCACCGGCTGCAGGCACGCCGTCTGGTACTCGTGCATCGCCGGTGTCGCGCCCGGCGACACGATCACCCAGCACGACAAGAACGCGCTGCGCGTGGAGCCGGTGTGACCGGGGGAGGCGGTACGGGGCTCGGTGCGGGGCGCTACCTCACCGCAGGAGAGCGGCCCGCAGAGACGGTCACCAGCGTTCACGAGCTGTCCACCTCGGACGGGGCCACCGTGCGTGGCGTGCTGGCCACCGTGCCCGGCGCGCGGACCGTGGTGTGCCTGATGCACCCGCGCCAGGACGTCACTCACCACGCGCTGGTTCCGCTGCTGCTACGGGCCGGGGCGGCCGTGTGGACCCAGCACCCCCGTTCGGTGAACAACGATCTGAACCTGCTCCACGAGCAGGCGCTGCTGGACGTCGCCGCGGGGCAGGTGTTCCTGCGCGAGCGTTTCGACGCCGTCGTGGTGCTCGGGCATTCCGGCGGCGGCACGCTGTTCGCGTTCTACCTGGAGCAGGCCGCGCTGGCGCCGTCGGAGCGGATCTCCCGGACCCCGGGCGGTCGGCCGGTCGACCTCGCGGGCGCGGACATGCCGGTCGCGGACGGTGCGGTCTTCCTCGCCCCGCATCCCGGCCAGGGCACGCTGCTGCTGGCCTGCATCGACCCCTCGGTCGCGGATGAGACGGACCCATTGTCGGTGATCCCCGAGTTGGATCCGTGGAACCCGACCAACGGGTTCGCCGAGCCGCCCACGAGCTCCTCGTACTCCGCGGAGTTCCTCGCACGCTACCGCGAGGCCCAGCGCGACCGGGTCGCCCGGCTCGACGCACTCGCCCGTGAGTCGTTGGCCCGTACCGCCGCGGCTCGTAGAGCACACAAGGAGTCCGGCGCGGCCGCCGACCGCCGCCGGGCGCTGGCCCCCACCATCATGACGATCTTCCGCACGGACGCCGATCCGCGGAACGTGGATCTCTCCCTGGATCCGAGCGAGCGGCCCTACGGTTCACTGTTCGGCAGACGCCCTGACCTGATCGACTACGGGCAGGTCGGCTTCGGACGGCTCACCACGCCCGAGGCCTGGCTCTCCACCTGGTCCGGACTGTCGAGCAAGGCCGACTTCGTGCGCTGCGCCCCGGGAGTCACCGTCCCCACGCTGTTCCTGGAGCTGACCGGCGACCAAGCGGCCTTCCCGGCGGACTCGGACCGCATGATCACCGCCCTGGGCGCGGCGGACCTGACCACTGCGAAGGTCCGCGGCCTGCATTTCGGCGCCGCCATCACCGAGGGGGAACCCACAGGCAACGAGCTGGCCGCCGACGAGATCCGCGGCTGGCTGGACAAGCGCTTCTCCCTCGCATCGCCTGCCTGACCACCCGTCACCCCGGGGTCCGCATCGTCCGTGGCACACGCTGTGGGCTCCGGGTCGACGATGCCCCGCTCCGAAGGCAGGCCCGGAGATGCGCCAGGGCACGACCGAAGCGGGGAACCCCTGGAGGACGGTGCCGATCACGAATCCGCCGGCTGGCTCGTTCGTCGCCGTCACCGCTGCGAGGAGCTTCCCGGGGTGCGGCCCCGCGCGGGCACCCCGACTACGTTCGTCGCCCGGGCATCGTGTGCCGCCGGTCGGTACGTATGTGCCGGAGGAAGAGGATGAGCGCTGCCGCTTCGGCACTGACGAGGCTGACGAGGAGCTCACCGTCGTAGGGCCCCGGCGGACCGATCCACAGCCGGAGCACGGCTGCGACGAGCGCGATCAGCAGGATCGCGGCGAGGAGAACGAGCAGTCCACCGTTGCGTGACCACCACGAGGGCCGGCGCATCAGCACGGGTCATCTCCGTTCCGGGCCGGGCCGGGCCGGGTCGGCCAAGGCGGTCGAGGCGGTGTCGGGGCGGAACCGGTGCCGTGTCAGGACCGCGGAGCGCGCCAGCAGTACGCCGCCGACGGCGGAGGTCACCAGCTGCAGGACGACGGCGAGCAGGACCGTGAGGCCGTCGACCACACCGGGGGAGACGAGGAACGCGCCGACCAGCACGAGGGTGATGCCGCTGCCGGTGGCGGTGGCGACGGCGGATGCCCGCATGAAGACGTCGCCGAAGCGCAGCAGCCCGACCGCGGCGAGCAGCAGGACCAGTGCGCCCGCCACGGTGAGGACCTGTCCGAACACGGTCATCGGGCACCTCCGGTGAGGGCACGGGCGAAGGAGACAGTGGCGAGGAACGCGACCATGGTGGCGACCAGGACGATGTCGAACGTCGACGTGCTGGCGGTCCGGACACCACCGAGGGCGATCATCGCGACGACGGCGACGGTGAGCAGTTCAGCGCCGACGACCCGGGATCCGCGGTCGGGCCCGCGCACGATGCGCATCACGGCGAGCAGTGCGACCAGACCGCACAGGACCAGGGCGATGTCGATGCCGATCACAAGTGCACCTCGCTGCGGCCCAGGGCATGCAGGAGCCGTGACTGCAGGTCGTGCAGTTCGGCGAGTGCCATGTTGTCGTCGGCGTGATGCATCGAATGCACGAGCAGGGCGTCCTGACCGTCGACGACGCCGAGGGTCAGGATGCCCGGTGTCATGGTGATCAGAGCTCCGAGGGTCGCGGCCGCGGTCCGGCTGCCGCCGGTCAACGGCAGCCGCACCAGACGTGGGGTGGCCGAGGAGCCGGGAGTGAGGACGTCGCCGAGGACGTCGCGCGCGGAGCGGGCGATCTGCCCGGCGAACCAGGTCAGGAACGCCACGACGCGCAGTGGGCGGGTGAGGACGTCGGTCATGAGGTGAGCACCGCCTCCACATAGGGGTTGGTGTCGAGCAGGCCGGCGGCCGCCGTGGCCGAGAGCCCGTAGAGCAGTTCGGCGCCGAGCCCCAGACCGAGGGTGACCGTGGCCAGTACGAGGGCGGGAAGGGTGAGCCGGATACCGACGCGGGGGACGGGCGGCGCCAGGACTCCGGTGCCGCCACCGCTCCCGTCCTGGTCGTCCTCGTCGGATCGCCGGACCAGCGCAGTCGCCGGACAGCCCGGACTCAGCCACGGCGAGAGGCCCGCCGACGATCTCGTCGGCCGGTATCGCGCCTGGATCGACGAGGTGCTGGCCGCGGTCGGGACCGAGCCGGCGACGATCGTCGGCGAGTCCCTCGGCGCCGCTGTCGCGCTCTGCGCCGGGCCCGGCCCGGCGGTCGCCGGGCTCGTCCTCGTCGCCCCGGCCGGTCTGGTCCCCGCCCGGGTCACCGCGAGTCTGCGCCCGGCCCTGCCGTGGCTGTGGCATCCCACCGAGGCCCGCACCGAGCGGGTGCTGTCCTTCCTCTCCGGCGGTGCACCGCTGCCCGACCGGCGCCACCTCGTCGAGTGGATGACGCTGGTCCCCGAGCACACCCGCAGCTCGCTCGCGCCGGCCCCCCTGCCCAACGCGGTCCTCACCGCCTGGCGCGACACCCCGTGCGTCGTCCTGGCCGGCCGTCGCGACCCGATCTTCCCGGCGGAGGAGCTGACCCGCCCCGCCCGGATGCTGCTCGGGGCCCGCGTCGAGTTCGTCGCCGACGCGGGGCACCTGCTCGCCCACTCCCACCCCGACGCCGTCCGTCGCGGGATCACCGCGCCGGCCGGCCCCGGGGCGGGGTGAGACGGCTCAGAACTGCAGGCCCAGCGCCCATCCGCCGAGCAGGAACGCGAACCCGGTGATCAGCACGACCCCGACCACGTTGAGCAGCAGACCCCCGCGGGCCATCTGACCGATGGTGACCACACCGGACCCGAAGACGATGGCGTTGGGCGGGGTGCCGACCGGCAGCATGAACGCGCACGTCGCGGCCAGCGCCGCCGGGATGAGCAGCGTCATCGAGTCGGCGCCGATGCCGATCGCGACCCCGCCGAGCACCGGGATGAACGTCGCCGCCGTCGCGGTGTTGCTGGTGACCTCGGTCAGGAACAGCACGATCGTCACCACCGCGGCCACCAGCAGCAGGACCGGAAGTACACCGAGGCCGGCGACGCTGGTGCCGATGAACTCGTCGAGCCCGCTGGAGGCGACCGCCCCGGCCAGGGCGAGCCCGCCCCCGAACAGCAGCAGCACGCCCCAGGGCAGTCCCGCCTGGGCGTCGGGCCAGGCCAGCAACATCCGGTACCCGCCGCGGCGGCCGGTCGCGGCCTCGTCGGGCGGGGTGGTCGCCGACGGCAGGAAGAACAGCGCGACACCCGCGGCGATCGCGATCGCGGTGTCGTTCAGCCCGCCCAGCCACGGCAGCGCGGCGTCCACGGCGTCGAACTCGGTGAGCAGGCCCGGCACGATCCACAGGAACGCCGCGGAGGCGAACACCGCGAGTACGCGCTTCTCGGCCGTACTGGCCGGGCCCATCTCCCGGAGCTGGTCGTCGATCATCTCCCGGCCGCCGGGGATCTCGGTCAGAGTGGTCCGGAACAGCACCCGGGTGATCAGCAGCCACGCGACGGTCACGAACACCACGACGATCGGGACCCCGAGCTGCATCCAGCCGACGAAGCTGATGTCGCGGTCGAGCTCGTCCTGTACGTAGCCGGCGACGATGGCGTTCGGCGGGCTGCCCAGCAGCGTTCCGAGTCCGCCGATCGACGAGGCCCACGCCACGGAGAGGATCAGCCCGATGCCGAACGAGCGCACAGCCGGGTCGCGGATGGTCTCACTGAGCGGGGCGCCGCGACGGACCTCGTCGCCGCCGCCCCCGGCACGCTCGGCGACCAGCGCCAGGACCGACAGTGCGATCGGCAGCATCATCAGGGTGGTCGCGGTGTTGGACACCCACATCGACAGGAACGCCGTCGCCACCATCATGCCGAGCACGATCCGGGTCGGTGTCGTGCCCACCGCCCGCAGCGTCAGCAGCGCGATCCGCCGGTGCAGGTGCCACTTCTGCATGGCGATCGCGATGAGGAACCCGCCCAGGAACAGGAAGACGATCGGGTCGCCGTAGCGGGCGGTCGTGTCCCCGACCGACACCACCCCGAACGCGGGGAACAACACCACCGGCAGCAGCGCGGTCGCCGACAGCGGGATGGCCTCGGTGACCCACCACGTCGCCATCAGGACACCGATCGCCGCGACCATCCGCGCCTCGGGGGGCAGTTCCTGCGCCGCTCCGAGCAGCAGCCACGTCAGCAGGGCGAGCGCCACGCCGAGCAGACGCAGCGACCACGTCGCCCGCGGGGTTCTGCCGTCGGCCGCGGTCGCCGCTCCCGGAGCCGGAGGATCCGCCGTGGCCGTGCCGGGCTCGGGACCGCTGTCATTCGTCGTCATCGTCGGAACCCCTGTGTCGTACGGCCGCTGTGCTGCGTCGCGGACCGTACCCGAATTATCCCCATTCGGGTCGTTTGTTCTCGTTCGAACGCATGACCGAGCGAACGGAGGAACGGCATGGGCTCGACGGCGTGGTACGTCGGGACGGCCACGACGCGGGTCACCCGGGCGGCGTCCATCGGGAATCCCTGCGATCGACGATGCCGTCACGGCACCTGCGCCCTGCGACCGTGGAACGGCGCCGCACGATGCCCCGGGCGGACCGCCTACGCGACGAGCAGTACCCAGGTCCGCCCCGGGTGCAGGGGCACCTCACGGCCGTCGGGTGCGGTCAGTCGGGTGGGGTCGCCCACAGCGGGACGGGACCACCGGGCGGGGAACGAACGGCCGTCACGCAGGACTTCGGCGTCGCCCGCGCCGACGGTGAGCGCGATCGGGGAGGCCGAGCCGGCGCTGTCCCGGACCGAGGACTCGACGACCCCGACCCGTTGCACGACCACCGTGTCCGCCCGCACCGGCCGCCGGTCCGGACCGGCGACGGCGATCTCCTCGCCGGTTGCGATCGTCCAGGCGTCGTCGGGTGCGCTCCAGGTGACGGTGACGGCGGTGGAACCCACCCGGACGGTGCGCTCCGGGGCGGGGGCACCCCCGTCCGGCGCGGGCCCGAAGCGCAGGCCGATGTCCTGGACCGGCCCCGCCTCCGGCACCCGGCCGCGGAGGTCCGCCAGGTCCACGTAGACGTTCACCGGCGCCGGCCGCCGGTCGTCACGCCGGAACGCCGCCGGGAACTCGCGGGGCACGGCCGGGACCAGCGGCGCGGCGACGAGCTCGTCCATGACCGGCGGTGCGGCGCCGGAGAAGACGAGGGCCGGGCGGCCGTAGGCGCCGAGCACGCCCATGTCGGTCTCCCGGGCACTGCGCACCGGCCCCACCGAGCCCGGTAGCTGCGAGGCGAACACGGCGAGCAGCCGGGTGAGGCCGCCCTCGACCGGCTCGACGTAGACGACGTCGGCGAACTCGACGCCGTCCCACGGGCGCGCCTCCGCGGTGTTGTCGATCTTCACGGCGAAGACTCTCGCTCCGGGCTCGGAGGGCAGCCCGGTCAGCGGGGACAGGAGCGGCGCCGGCGGCGCCGGAGCGGTCGCCGGTGGCGGTACCGGCACGGACGGAGCGCATCCGACGGCGCCCACCAGCACCAGTCCGACGAGGGCTCTCACCGCCGGGTTCCCACGCACCGGCGCACCGTACTCCGCCACGTCGCGCCACGGCCGGTCGCACGCCAGGGCGCGAACCACACGGACCCGCTGGACCGCGACCACGGCGGACCCGGCCATGGCATACGACCTGGTGGCGTCACCGGAGGGCCGGGCGGCGGCCGCCGACCTGGAGAGCTCCGCCGACGGCGGAGCCACTCTGTTCGTCGCGCACGACTGACCCGCGGTCAGTAGAACCCGTCGCGGGTGGCGCCGAACCGGGCGCCCGAGGGCCGTCCGAGGCTCCGGCTCAGGCGTTCGGCCGTGGCCAGTACGTGCGGCAGGACGGTCTCGACCAGCCTCTCCGGTGAGCACCGGCCGACGCTGGTCGCGGACGCCAGCGCCGCGACGACCGCTCCCGTGTGGTCCCGCACCGGGACCGCCACGGCCATGAGGTCCGGGTCGAGCTCGCCGACGGCCAACGCCCAGCCCCGGGTATGCACCTCCCGGAGGATCCCGCGCAACGCCTTCGGATCGGTGACGGTCCGCGGGGTGCAGGCCGGGGGGCCCGCGGCGAGCACCCGGGCGATGGTCGGTTCCTCGGCCCAGGCCAGCAGGACCCGCCCCATCGCGGTCGCCGTGGCCGGGACCCGGGTGCCGGGGGAGACGTCGACCTGCAGGATCCGGCGTACCGGCACCCGGGCGACGTAGACGGCGTCCGTGCCGTCCAGCACGGTCAGCGAGGCGGACTCGTCGGTCTGTTCGGCCAGCTGCGTCAGGTAGGGGCGGGCGGCGTCGACGATCGAGTGCGTCGCGGTGTACCGCTGTCCGACCGACAGCACGCGCGGCGTCAGCCGCCAGTGGCCGTGCGCCTGCTCGACGTAGCCGAGGTGCTCCAGGGTCAGCAGGATCCGCCGGACGGCGGGCCGGGACAGGCCGGTCGCCGCCGCCACGTCCGAGCTGGTCGGCCGGGGCCGGTCGGCGTCGAAGGCGAGCAGCACGGCGAAACCCCGCTCGATGCTCTGGATGCGGTCCCGAGCACCGGCACCGTCGGCCACGTCGGTCATTGGGACGGGATTCCTCTCAATTGATCGTGAGCCGGTCCGTGCGGGCGCCGCAGGGGCGTTGACCAGCGCGAACCCACTCGACACAGTGAGCGTGAACGCAAAGCGGTCAGTGTGTACGCAGAGCGTACAGAGAGGAGCGATCGATGGCGATCGACCCGCGAGAGCTGCGCCGGTGCCTCGGGCACTTCGCCACCGGCGTGACCGTCATCACCTGCCAGGGGGCCGACGGCACGCCGCACGGCGCGACGGTGAACGCCTTCACCGCGGTGTCGCTCGACCCGCCGCTGGTGCTGGTGTCGCTGGACCGGCGGTCGCGCCTGTGCGCCCTGGTCGAGCAGGAGCGGCGGCCGTTCACCGTGAACGTCCTCGCGGCGGGGCAGAAGGAGCTGGCGCTGCACTTCGCGGGCCGGCCGAACCAGGACGTCGCGTGGCTGCCCGACAGCGCGTGCGGTGCGCCGCGGCTCGACGGCGCCCTGGCGCACATCTCCTGCACCCCCTGGCAGGCCTACGACGGCGGTGACCACGTGCTCTACCTGGGCGAGGTCCAGGAGTTCCTGATCCACGACGGCGCCCCGTTGCTGTTCCACACCGGCCGCTTCCACCATCTGGGCGACGACCACGAGCCGGTCCTGTGGGGCGACTCGGCCGACGGCCCCGCGGGGCAGAGCTGGATCACCCCGGCCGCGGCCCGCTGACCACCCCCCGTACATGACGCCGTGCGCACGCACGGCTCGACCCCCGAGCCCGAACGACAAAGGAGTCGATGATGACCCTGCAGCAGGATTCGGTCGCCACCCCCACCGACGCCGACGGCCGCGTCACCCGGCCGATGACCGGCGACGAGTACATCGAAAGTCTCAAGGACGACCGTGAGGTCTACCTCTACGGCGAGAAGGTCGCCGACGTGACCACCCATCCGGCGTTCCGCAACGCGGTACGGATGACCGCGCGGCTCTACGACGCGCTGCACGACCCGACCCGCGCCGAGAAGCTCACCGTCCCCACCGACACCGGCAGCTCCGGCGTCACCCACCCGTTCTTCCGGACCCCGCACTCGGTCGAGGACCTGCGCAAGGACCGCGAGGCGATCGCCGAGTGGGCCCGGATGACCTACGGCTTCATGGGGCGCAGCCCCGACTACAAGGCCGCGTTCCTCGGCACCCTGGGCGCGAACTCCGAGTTCTACGACCCCTACGCCGCCAATGCCCGGCGCTGGTACGAGGAGTCGCAGGAGAAGGTCCTCTACTGGAACCACGCGATCATCAACCCGCCGGTCGACCGGCACCGCCCGCCGGACGAGGTCTCCGACGTGTTCATGCACGTCGAGGAGGAGAACGACAACGGTGTCGTCGTCTCCGGGGCCAAGGTCGTCGCCACCGGTTCGGCGATCACCCACTTCAACTTCCTCGCCCACTACGGCCTGCCGATCAAGAAGCGCGAGTACTCCCTGGTCTGCACCGTGCCGATGGGCGCGCCCGGGATGAAGCTGATCTGTCGCCCGTCCTACGCCCAGCAGGCCTCGATGATGGGCACCCCGTTCGACTATCCGCTCTCCTCGCGGATGGACGAGAACGACACGATCTTCATCCTCGACAAGGTGCTCATCCCCTGGGAGAACGTGTTCATCTACGGCGACGCGGAGAAGGCGTCGACGTTCTTCCCCGGGTCCGGCTTCCTGCACCGCTTCACCTTCCACGGCGTCACCCGGCTCGCGGTCAAGCTCGACTTCATCGCCGGCCTGCTGATGAAGGGCCTGGAGGTCACCGGCTCGAAGGACTTCCGCGGCGTGCAGACCCGGGTCGGCGAGGTCATCGCCTGGCGCAACATGTTCTGGGCGCTGTCGGATGCGATGTGCGCCAACCCCGACGAGTGGGTGGGCGGGGCGAAGCTGCCCAAGCTCGACTACGGCCTGGCCTATCGCTGGTTCATGACCCTGGGCTACCCGCGGGTCAAGGAGATCATCATGCAGGACCTGGGCGCCTCGCTGATCTACCTGCCCAGCCACTCCGCGGACTTCCTCTCCCCGGAGGTCCGGCCCTACCTGGACAAGTACGTCCGCGGCTCGAACGGCTACGAGGCCGTCGACCGGGTCAAGCTCATGAAGCTGATCTGGGACTCGATCGGCTCGGAGTTCGGCGGGCGCCACGAGCTCTACGAGCGCAACTACTCCGGCAACCACGAGGGCGTGCGCGCCGAGCTCCTGTTCGCCGCCGAGGCGTCGGGCACCGCGTCGGCGATGAAGGGCTTCGCCGAGCAGTGCCTCGACGAGTACGACCTCAACGGCTGGACCGTGCCCGACCTGATCAACAACGACGACGTGCGGCTGTTCGGCCGCAGGGTCGCGGAGGGGGACGGGTCATGACCACCACCGACCAGGGCACCGCACCGTCGAGCGCCGAGCTCGCCGGGGCCAACGCCACCGAGTCCGCGCGCCTCGGTCTGTCCAGCACGCGGGAGACGCCCGGGACCGGCGCCGACGCCGACCGCGTCGCCGCCGTCGTGGGCGCCGCGCTGGAGGGGATCCGGGCGGCGATCCGCGACCACAAGGTGACCTACTCCGAGTTCGACGCGTTCAAGCGCTGGCTCATCGAGGTCTCCGACACCGGCGAGTGGCCGCTGTTCCTCGACGTCTACCTCGAGTTCGAGGTCGAGCGGGTGGCCGCCGAGTCCCGGCAGGGCTCCACCGGCACCATCCTCGGCCCGTTCTGGCTCGACGGCCAGGTCCGGCTGCAGTCCCCGGCGACCCTGCCGATGCGCGAGGACGAGCCCGGCACCCCGCTGGTCCTCGCCGGCCGTGTGACCGGCACCGACGGCACGCCGCTGCCCGGGGCGACGGTCGACATCTGGCACACCGACGACGAGGGCTGGTACTCCGGCTTCGCGGAGAAGCCCCCGGCCGGGAACCTGCGCGGCGTGGTCGCCTGCGACGAGCAGGGCCGGTTCGAGATCCACACCCGCAGGCCCGCCCCGTACACGATCCCGCTGGACGGCCCGACCGGGAAGCTCACCGCGATCGCGGGATGGAGCCCGTGGAGACCGGCCCACCTGCACCTCCTGGTCTCCGCCCCCGGGCATCGCACAGTCACGACCCAGCTGTTCTTCACCGGTGACCCCTACCTGGACTCCGACGTCGCCTCGGCGACCAAGCCGGAGCTGGTACTCGACCCGCAGCCCACCGGCGACGGCGGCGGGGTCCGCTCGGACCACGACTTCGTCCTCGAACCCGAGTAGTCCGAACGGGTGGGCGGGCCCCGGTACGGGGTCCGCCCCCACCCGTCGGCGCAACCGTGACGTGGAGGTCCCGGTCATGACCGCCGCCGCCCAGGCACCCGAGCGCACCCCGAGCCGGCCCGTCGTCCCGCTGTGGTGGGGCGTCGACGCCGTCCCCGACTCCTTCGGCCCCTGCGTGGTGACCGTCGGTGTCTTCGACGGCGTCCACCGTGGTCACCGACGCCTCATCGACCACGCCCGAGCCGTCGGGCGGGCGCGGAGGCTCCCGGTCGTGCTGCTCACCTTCGACCCGCATCCGGCCCGCGTGCTCGGGATCGACCGCGACACCGCCGTGCTGACCACCGTGGACCGCCGCGCGGAGCTCGCGGCCGCCGCCGGCGTCGACGCGGTCTGCGTACTGCGCTTCACCGCCGGGCTGGCCGCCCGGACCCCGGACGAGTTCGCCCGCGACGTCCTGGCCCGCGGGCTGGGGGCCGCGGCGGTCGTCGTCGGCGCGAACTTCACCTTCGGCGCCCGCGCCGCCGGCGACGTCACCACGTTGGCGACCCTGGGGACGGGGTTCGGCTTCACCACCCACGTGGTGCCGCTGCTGCGCGTGGTCGACGCCCCGTGCTCGTCCACCCACGCCCGGCGGTGCATCCGGTCGGGCCGGCTCGACGCCGCGGCGCGGGCCCTCGGCCGCCCGCACCGGGTCGACGGCGCGCGCCGCGGTGACGTCGTCCGTCCCGAGCCCGGGACGGCGCTCCCACCGCCCGGCCGCTACCACGGCCTCGTCGACGGCAGGGCGGCCGACGTCGAGGTGCTGCCCGACGGGCAGGTGCGGATCGTCGCGGCCGCGGGGGACCGGCCGTCACCGGACGGCCCGGTCTCGGTCGTCTTCGCCGGGGACGGCGGCGCGCTCCGATGACCACCGCGGAGCAGCGCCTCGCCCGGCTGGAGGCCATCGAGGAGATCCGGGCCCTCGACGCGCGCTACTGCCGGGCCCTCGACGACGGCGACTGGGACACCCTGGTCTCGCTGTTCACCGACGACGGCGAGTTCGTCGGCCTCCGCCACGTACGGGGCCCGGTCGGTCTGCGCCGCTTCTTCGCCGGCCTGGCCCGTGAGGGGCTCACCTCGTTCTGGCACCACGTGTCCAACCTGGAGGTCGAACTGGACGACGCCGTCGACGGCGAGCCCGCGGCGGCGCGTGTCCACTCGCTGCTGTGGCAGCCCTGCGTCCGCGACGGGGTGCCGCACGTGGCCGCCGGTCGCTACGACGACCGCGTCGTGCGACTCGACGGTGAGTGGCGCTACCGGCGCAAACGCGTCTCGTTCGACTACTTCGCCCCACTCGCCGACGGCTGGGAGAAGGGCGTGTTCAGCGTCGACGACGCCGCCGCGACCTTCCGGACGGGCGCGCCCGAACCGGAGGTCGAGTTCGTCCACGCCCCGATCGACCTCGCGCACCGGATCGACGGCCGCGAGGGTGCCCCCGTCCTCGTGCTCGGACCGTCGCTGGGCACCGACCTGCACCTGTTCGACGAGCAGGTCGACACCCTGGCCGACGACTTCCGCATCGTGCGCTACGACCTGCCCGGGCACGGTGCGAGCCCGGCACCCGCCGGGCCGTACACGATGGCCGGCCTCGCGCGCGACGTCGTCGCGCTGCTCGACCGGCTCGCCATCGACCGCGCCCACTACGCGGGTCTCTCCATCGGCGGCGCCATCGGCCAGCAGATCGCCCTCGACCACCCGGGCCGTCTCGAGACCCTCACGGTGATCGCCTCGGCCGCACGTTTCGCCGAACCCTCCAGCTGGCCGGCGCGTGCGCAGGAGGTCCGCGCGAAAGGGACGGCCGCGATGATCACGAGCCGGGCCGGGGTCTGGTTCACCCACGACTTCGTGCGCACCCGCAACGAGGAGGCCGTCCGTCTGCTGCGGATGCTCGGAGCGACCGACCCGGAGGGCTACGCCGGATGCTGCGAGGCGATCGGCGCCTTCGACGTCCGGCGACGGCTGGCGGAGATCACCGTCCCGACACTCGTGATCGCCGGTGGCGCCGACCCGGCCACGCCGCCGGAGATGGCGAAGATCGTCGCCCACGGGGTGGCGGACGGGCGCTACGTCGTCATCGACGGGGCCGCGCACCTCACCAACGTGGAGGCGCCCGGTCGGGTCACCGCGCTGGTGCGGAGCTTCGCCTCCGGCCTGCGCGGCGGCACCGCCCCGATACCGGGCGGGGGAGAGATTCGAGGAGGTCGGCGTGCGAGCCACTCCTGATCGTGGCGGGTACCGTCGCCGCGTGCTGCCGCTGGCCGCGGCCCCTCCGCACGACCAGGACCCGGTCCGCGATGCTCGGTCCGGAGGGGCCCGCCGTCGTCACGCGCTGGACGGCGTCCCACCGGAACGGCCGGGTCGGTAGGCCGGGATCCGGGCGGTCAGGTCGCGGCGAGCCGGTCGGCCAGCTCTCGGCACACCTCGTCCAGGGTCGCCAGCCCGGCGGCCACCGTGGGCCGGTGCCGCGCACCGGCGCGGACCGCGGCGACCACCCGGCGGATCGGCACCGGCGGCGTGCCGATCCGGATGCGCCGGGTCTCGTGCCGGGCCGGGACGTCGGCCAGGCGGGGGACCAGCGCGACGCCGAACCCGCGGGAGACGAGCGCGGCGCCGGTGTCCCACTCGTCGGCGTGGTGGGCGATGTCGGGCGTGAACCCCGCGCCGGCGCAGGCCATCGTCACGAGCTGGTGGTAGGCGCGTCCCGGGTTGCTGCAGACCCACCGCCCCGCGGCCGTGTCGGCCAGCGCCACGTCCGCGCGTCCGACCAGCGGGTGGTCCGGGCCGACCAGCAGGTCCAGCGGCTCGTCGAACAGGGTCCGCTGGTCGAACGCCGGGTCGGTCACCGGCGGGAGGCTCGACGTCGCGACGACCACCACGATGTCGGTGTCACCCGCAGCGAGCAGGTCGAACGCCCGGGCCGGCTCGCACTCCCGCAGCTGCAGCTCCCACCCGGGGTGGGCGGTGCGCAGCCGTCCCAGCACCTCCGGCACGACGGCCGCCGCCGCGGTGGAGAACCCGCAGAACCGCAGCGCCCCGCCGGTGTCGCCGTCGCGGTGGGCCGCCAGGTCGGCCTGCGCCCGTTCCCACTGCGCCCGCAGCGTCTCGCCGTGCGCCAGCAGGGTCCGCGCCGCGGCGGTCAGGCGCACCCGTCGCCCGTCGGGTTCGAGCAGCGTCACCCCGAGCTCGCGGGCCAGCGCCTGCATCTGGTGCGAGGCGGACGACGGCGTCATCCGGCACACCTCGGCCGCCGCGGTCACCGTCCCGTGCCGGGCGATCGCGGCCAGCACCCCCAGCCTCCGGTCGATCATTCGCGGAACGTACAAGATTCCGGGTCCGATTCTGTGATGGACCTGAATGGTTTCCGGCGCCCACCCTGTCGTCGTCAGCACACCGCGGAACGGCAGGAGCACGACGGATGGGTGCGTACCGCGCGATCGTCATCGGCCTCGGGGGGCTCGGCTCGGCCACGCTGCACCGGCTCGCCACCGAGCTCGGGCCGGGGGTACTGGGCCTGGAGCAGTTCGCGCTCGGACACCACCGGGGCGCCTCCCAGGACCACTCGCGGATCATCCGGCTCGCCCAGCACCAGGACGCCTACGCCGCCCTGGCCGCACCCGCCTACCGGGCCTGGGCCGCCGTCGAGGAGGAGTCCGGTCAGCGGCTCGTCACCCGCACCGGCGGGCTGGTGATCGAGGACCGGGTCGCCCGCGCGGGCACCGCGACCGGCACCCGCAACATCGAGGGTTACACGGCGCTGTTCGACCGCCACGGCGTCGGCTACGAGCTGCTCGACGCCGACGCCCTCACCGGGCGCTGGCCCCAGTTCCGGACCTCCGGTGGTGAGCAGGCCCTCTACCAGGAGGAGTCCGGCATCGTCGACGCCGCGCGGGCGAACGCGGTGCACGTCGCGCTGGCCCGGGCGCACGGCGCCGAGGTCCGACCGCACACCCCGGTCCGGTCGATCCGGGCCGACGGCGGCGGGGTCGCGGTCGTCACCGACGGGGGCACCCTGCACGCCGACCGCGTCGTACTGGCCGCCGACGCCTGGACCAACCAGCTGCTCGCCGGGGTCGGACTGCGGCTGCCGCTGACCGTGCTGCGCGAGCAGGTCACCTACTACGCGACCCCGCATCTGGCCGAGTTCTCGCCCGGCCGGTTCCCGGTGTTCATGTGGCACGGCGAGCACAACTTCTACGGCTTCCCGGTGTACGGCGAGGTCGCGACCAAGCTCGGTCAGCACATGGGCGGCGAGGAGACCACCGCCGACGGCCGCTCGTTCGATCCCGACCCGGTCCGCCGCGAGCGCTACGACGCCTTCCTCGCCCGGCACCTGCCGCGGTTCCGCGGTCCGGAGCTGTACTCGAGGACCTGTCTCTACACCGTCCCGCCGGACCAGGACTTCGTCCTCGACACCCTGCCCGGCACCCCGCAGGTCGTCGTCGCCATCGGGGCGGGGCACGCGTACAAGTTCGCCGCGCTGATCGGTGCGCTGCTCACCGACCTCGCTCTCGGGAAGGAGCCGGCGCATCCGGTCGACGCCTTCTCCGTCACCCGGCCCGCACTGACCGACCCCGCCTTTCCGCGCAGCTTCCACACCTGAGCCCGTCCGTCCCGCGACGAGAGGAGACCCCCGTGAGCATCGACCTCCCGGTCACCCCGGGCCCGGCGCCCGCCCCCCACGACGCCCTGCCCGCCCGGCCGGTCGACCCCGCCACGTTCGGCGACGAGGCCACCTACCGGCACACCCGCCTCCCCGTGGACCAGGCGTCGACCCTGCTGCCCGACGCCTACACCTCACCGGAGTTCTTCGCCCTCGAACGGGAGCGGGTGTTCGCGACCGGCTGGGTCGCGGTCGGCCTCACCGCCGACGTCGACCGGCACGGCGCCTGCGTCGTCGTCGAGGTCGCCGGGCGGTCGGTGATCGTCACCCGCAACCGGCACGGCGAGCTGCGCGCCTTCCACAACGTCTGCCGCCACCGCGCCACCCGGCTGCTCGACGCCGGGGCCCGCGAGGTCGGCAGGCGCGGCCGCATCCGCTGCCCGTACCACAGCTGGACCTACGACACCGACGGCGCGTGCCTGGGCACCCCGCTGTTCGAGGGCTCCGACGTCCCGGCCGGGCAGGAGCCCGTGTTCGACACCTCGGTCGCCACCGGCTTCGACCGCGCCGACCAGGCGCTGCTCCCCGTCGCCGTCGACAGCTGGGGGTTCCTGCTGTTCGTCCACCTCGGCCGCGACCCGGGCCCGCTGCGCGAGCAGCTCGGTGACCTGCCCGCCCGGTTCGCCGGCCACCGGCTGGAGACCTGGTCGCCCCGCCGTCGCCGCCGCTACGACGTCGCGGCCAACTACAAGCTCGTCGGCGAGAACTTCATGGAGTACTACCACCTGCCCTGGGTGCACCCCGAGCTCAACCGGGTCTCGCGGTTCTCCGACCACTACCGCTGGCAGGGCCCCGGCATGTACACGGGCATGTGCACCACCCCGGTGTCGCGCAACACCGAGGCCGGCGGCTGGGACGGCCCGGCGCCGCTGAGCACGCTCGGCCCCGGCGACGCGGACAGCGGCCGCTTCGTCTGGCTGTTCCCGAGCTGCGCGCTGGTGGTCCTGCCCAACCACGCCTTCGTGCTGCTCAACCGCCCGGTGGCCGCCGACCGGACGGAGGAGACCGCGGTGCTGCTCACCCACCCCGAGTTCGTCGACGACGAGGAGGGCCGGGCGGGGCTCGACCAGCTCGAGGCGTTCTGGGACCTGGTCAACCGCCAGGACCTGGACATCGTCGAGCGGGTCCAGCAGGGCCTGGCGGACCCGGCCTTCCGCGGCGGCCGGATGTGCTTCCGCTTCGAGGAGCCCGTCCACCGCTTCCAGAACATGGTCGTCGACCGCATCGTCGGCCTCGACCGGGTCCCGGCCGGCGACGACGTCACCGCCGTGCGGATGTTCCCCGACCCGAACACTGTCGTCTGATACCTGTCGTGTGACAGCTATTGGATGTACCGTGACGGCGTGGACGACGACCAGGAGACCCGGCTGTTCGAGCTGGCCGACCGCATCCTCGCGGTCGGCAGGCTCATCCACGCGTCGAAGGAGCCCGCGTTCGCCGGGCAGAGCTGGACCCCGCTGGAGAGCGCGGTGATGCGCGTGGTCGACCGGGAGCCGGGCATCACCGCCGGTGCCGTCGCCCGGGCGACCCGGCTGATCTCCAGCAACACCAGCCGGGCGCTGCGCAACCTCGAGGCCAAGGGCCTGGTGCGGCGCGTGTCCGACCCCGACGACGCGCGCCGGGTCCGGCTGTACCCGACCGACCGCGCCGAGCAGAACCTGCGCGAGCTGCGTCGCATCTGGAGTGAGCTGCTCGCCGGGGTCGCGGACGAGCCCGCGGGGATCGACACGGCCGTCGTCCTGCTGCGCCGGATCGAGAACGGGCTCGCCGGCGACCCCCGCACCGACACCCAGGAGCAGACATGACCGACCGCACCGCACTCGTCGTCGGGGCCTCGCGCTCACTCGGGCTCGCCCTGGCGGGCGAACTCGCCGAGCGGGGGTTCGACGTCGTCGCCACCGTGCGTGGTGAGACCCCGGAGGCCCTCGCGGCACTCGCCGACCGGACCGGGCGGGTGACCGTCGAGCACCTCGACATCACCGACACCGGGCAGATCGACGCGCTGCGCGAGCGGCTCGGCGACCGCCGGATCGACCTGTTGTTCGTCAACGCCGGCATCACCGACGCCGACGTGCCGGCCGCTCAGGTGCCCACCGAGGTGTTCGTCGAGGTCATGGTGACCAACGCGCTGAGCCCGATGCGGGTCGTCGAGGGGCTCGCCCCGCTGGTCCCGCCCACCGGCACGATCGGGGTCATGTCGTCGCGGCAGGGCAGCATCGGGTTCAACACCCGGGGCGGGCACGAGGTCTACCGGGCGAGCAAGTCCGCGCTCAACCAGCTCATGCGCAGCTACGCCGCCCGGACGGCGCAGGACCCGCGCACCCTGCTGCTCCTGCACCCGGGGTGGGTGCAGACCGAGCTGGGCGGCCCCGGGGCCCGGCTGACCGTCGCGGAGAGCGCGCGCGGGGTGGCCGAGGTCCTGGTGGGCCACGCGCACGACGGCGGCCTGCAGTTCCTCGACCACACCGGAGCGGTCGTCCCCTGGTGAGCCCCGGCACGCCTCACGGTCAGGACAGGTGCGACACCTCCGGCCGGGACTTGTGGCCGTCGTCGTCGCCGACCGCTCCCTGGGCGCCCCGCGGGTCGCACTCCTCGCTCCCGGCCACGCCGAGCCGGACCACCACCGACTTCGACGCCGGCTGGTTGCTCTTCAGCGCGGTGGCGTCGAGCGGGACCAGCGGGTTCGTCTCCGGGTAGTACGCCGCCGCGGTACCCCGCGGGACGTCGTAGGCCACCAGGCGGAAGTCGGACGCGCAGCGCACGTGCTCGTCGCCCTCCCAGCGCGTGATCAGGTCCACGTGGTCGCCCTCGGAGTACCCGAGCGCCGCGATGTCCTCGCGGTGGCAGAACACGACCCGGCGCCCGCCCTCGATGCCGCGGTAGCGGTCCGACAGGCCGTAGATGGTGGTGTTGAACTGGTCGTGGCTGCGCAGGGTCTGGAGCAGCAGATGCCCGTCGGGCACCTCGAGCACCTCGATCGGCGACACCGCGAACTCGCCGCGCCCGGACCCGGTCTCGAAGGTCCGCGAGTCCCGCGGCGGGTGCGGCAGCACGAACCCACCGGGGCGACGGACGTTCACCTCGTAGCTCTCGCAGCCGGTCACGACGCGGGAGATGTGGTCGCGGATGCGGCGGTAGTCCCTGCGCATCGCCGCCCAGTCGATGCCGTACCGGTCGCCCAGGGTGGCCTCGGCGATCCCGGTGAGGATCGCGACCTCCGAGCGCAGGTGCGGGCTCGCCGGCGGCAGCGGGCCGCGGGACGAGTGCACGGAGCACGTGGAGTCCTCGACCGAGACGAACTGCGGTCCGGACTCCTGGACGTCGCGCTCGGTCCGGCCCAGGGTGGGCAGGATCAGCGCGGTCCGGCCGCCGTGCAGGTGCGACCGGTTGATCTTCGTCGAGATCTGCACGGTCAGCCGGGTGCCGGTCAGCGCCGCGGTCGTGACGTCGGTGTCCGGTGCGGCCTGCAGGAAGTTGCCGCCGAGGCCGACGAAGACCTTGACCTTCCGGTCACGCATGGCCCGGATGCTGTCGACGGTGTCCAGGCCGTGCTCACGGGGCGGGTCGAA
Source organism: Pseudonocardia sp. UM4_GMWB1 (assembly GCF_017312155.1). Lineage (NCBI taxonomy): Bacteria > Bacillati > Actinomycetota > Actinomycetes > Pseudonocardiales > Pseudonocardiaceae > Pseudonocardia > Pseudonocardia sp. UM4_GMWB1. Next base: position 1,937,083 of record NZ_QJPN01000001.1, read on the forward strand.
CGCGAACTCGGCCTGCAGGGCGTCGAGGAAGGAGTCCGGGACGCGCTCCCAGATGCCCATCGTCCGGTCGCCCTGGACGTTGGAGTGGCCGCGGACCGGGAAGAGCCCGGCGCCCGGACGGCCGATGTTGCCCTGGGCCAGGGCGACGTTGACGACCTCCTTGATCGTCGCGACGCCATTGCGGTGCTGGGTCAGACCCATCGCCCAGCAGAAGACCGTCTTGCGCGAGTCCCGCAGCAGGGCCGCGGCCCGGGTGATGTCGGCCCAGGACAGCCCGGTGGACCGGGTGACGGCGTCCCGGTCGATCGAGGCGACGTGGTCGCGCCAGGCGTCGAAGCCGCTGGTGTGCCGGTCGAGGAACTCGTGGTCCAGGGCGTCCCACTCGACGAGCAGTGAGCCGATGGCCTGGAACAGCGCGAGGTCGCCGTTGACCCGGACCGGCAGGTGGAGGTCGGAGATGTCGGTGCCGCGTCCGAGGACGCCCGTCGGGGTCTGCGGGTTCTTGAACCGCATCAGCCCGGCCTCGCGCAGCGGGTTGATCGTGAGGATCGTGGCGCCGTTGCGCTTGGCGTGCTCGAGCTGGGTCAGCATCCGCGGGTGGTTGGTGCCCGGGTTCTGCCCGGCGATGACGATCACGTCCGCCTCGAGCAGGTCGGGCAGCGTCACGCTGGCCTTGCCGATCCCGATCGACTCCTGCAGGGCGATCGAGGTCGACTCGTGGCACATGTTCGAGCAGTCCGGCAGGTTGTTGGTCCCGAACGCCCTGGCGAAGAGCTGGTAGACGAACGCGGCCTCGTTGGACGCCCGGCCGGAGGTGTAGAAGGTGGCCTCACCGGGGCCGTCCAGGGCGTTCAGCTCGTCGCCGATCAGCCGGAACGCCGCGTCCCAGCCGATCGGCTCGTAGTGGGTCCCGCCCGGTCGCCGGACCATGGGATGGGTGATCCGGCCCTGCTGGCCGAGCCAGTACTCCGACCGCTCGTCGAGTTCGGCGACGCTGTGGCGGGCGAAGAACTCCGGGGTCGCGCGCCGCGTCGTCGCCTCCTCGGCGATCGCCTTCGCGCCGTTCTCGCAGAACTCGGCCACCGAGCGGTGCCCGGGGTCGGGGTCCGGCCAGGCGCAGCTGGTGCAGTCGAAGCCCTCGGCCTGGTTCAGCTTGAGCAGCGTGCGCGCGGTGCGGGACGGTCCCATCCGCTCCAGCGACCGCTTCATCGACACCGCGACGGCCGTCGCCCCGACGGCGTGGTCCTCGGGCGTGCCGACCTCCAGGTCGGCCTCCGAGTAGTCGTCGCTGTGTCCATCCATGGGGCAACCTCCACCGTCGACTGCTGGTGCCGCCGTGCCGGCGCCACACCCGTTGTGGAGGCCCTACCCGGCCGGTGGGATCCCAATCGTCCGAGGGCCCGATCGTGACTGCGTCGACGAGGTCTGCCCGGGCCGCCCAGCCGCCACGGCGACCGGGTCGTCGTCCCCGACACCATGCGACGCGCGGGCGGCGTCCGGCCTCATGGGCACGCCGTGCGCGGCGCGGACGTGGGTCCCGACCTGCGGCGCGCGACCGGCGAGGTGCCGCTGAGCGGTGCGCTGCACGACGCCCGCCGTGAGTGCGTCCCGGGCTGCGGCGACGATCCCGCATGTCCGGGCGCTGCCGGAGGGCCCGCCCGCCGAGGTGCCCGACCGCCTGCTCGCGCACGCCGAGCACGAGCGGATCGACGCCGAGTCCGTGGATCAGCCGCAGGCGGCGAGCACACCGGCTGCTGCCAGCGGTGCGGTGGCCTCGCCGACCGTCGCGAAACCATCGCCGCGGGTGTCGCCGCGCAGGTGCCGGGCATGGATGCCCTCGGCGATGACGGCGACCTTGAGGTAGGCCAGGCCGCGGTGGAACGCCCAGTCCCGCGGCTCGCGCCCAGACGACGCGGCGTAGCGCTCCACGAGCTCGTCGGCACCCGGCATCCGGGGGCTGGTGGAGGCCGCGGCCCCGGCCAGGACCGGGGCGAACACGGGGTCGCCGTAGACGACGTGCAGGGCCAGGTCGGCCAGCGGGTCGCCGAGGGTGGCCATCTCCCAGTCGACCAGGGCGCGCACCACGGTGGGGTCGTCGCGGTCGAGGATGGCGTTGTCGATACGGAAGTCCCCGTGCACGACGGCGTGGTCGCTCTCGGCCGGGCAGCTCGCCTCGAGCAGGCCGTGCAGGGTGTCCACGTCGGGCAGCTCGCGGGTGGCGACGCGCTGCCACTGGCCGTACCAGCGCTCGACCTGGCGGCGCAGGTACCCGGCGGGGCGGCCCAGCTCGGACAACGGACCGGTGGCGACGTCGACGGCGTGCAGCGCGGCGAGGGTGTCGACCAGGGAGAACGCGGTCGCCCGCACGTCTGCGTCGTCGAGGGCGGCGAGGTCGTCCTCGCTGCGCACCACGATCCCGTCGACGAACCCGGTGAGCGCGAACGGCACCCCCAGCACCGACTCGTCGGCCAGCGCGACCGCCGGTGCGACCGGGACCCCGGACCCGGCGAGGGCGGCGACGACCCGGTACTCGCGGCCCATGTCGTGCGCGGACGGGGTCAGCGTGCCGAGCGGGGGGCGGCGCAGGATCCAGACGTGCTCGCCGTCGGTGACCCGGTAGGTGAGGTTGGACCGCCCGCCCGAGACGAGTTCGGCGGTGACCCCGCCGCGGTAGCCGTCGACGTGCCGGCGCAGGAACGCGTCCAGCGCGGTCAGGTCCAGGCCGTCGGGGCTCATCGGGTGGCCCGCGCGACGGCGCGGCGGGCGATCGACCAGCGGTGGGTCTCCGAGGGGCCGTCGTAGATGCGGAACGGGCGCACCTCGCGCAGGAACCGGCCCAGCAGCACGTCCCCGGAGACGCCGCGGCCGCCGTTGAGCTGCAGGGCCCGGTCGACGACCCGCCACACGGCCTCCGCGGTGAAGGTCTTGGCGATCGAGACCTCCATCCCGGCGGGGCGGCCCTGGTCGAGCTCCCAGCAGGCGTGCAGGATCAGCCCGCGCGCGGCGGCGATGTCGATCTCGTTGTCGGCGATCATCGCCTGCGCCATCCCGAGGTCGGCCAGCCGCGACCCGAACACCTGCCGCTCCGCCGCCCAGGCCACGGCGATGTCCTGGGCGCGGCGCGCGATGCCCAGCCAGCGCATGCAGTGGGTCAACCGGGCCGGGCCGAGACGGACCTGGGCGTAGCGGTAGCCCTCGTCGACCTCACCCAGCACGGCGTCGTCGGTGACGCGGCAGTCGGAGAACTCGACCTCCAGGTGCCCGCCGTAGAGCGACTCGTCCAGCGTCGGGATGTGGCGGCCGATCGTCATCCCGGGGTTGTCGGCGTCGACGAGGAACATCGTCGCACCACCACGGTCGCCGGGCACGCCGCTGGTGCGGGCCATGACGATGGCGAACGCGGCGCCGTCGGCGCCGGTGATGAACCACTTCCGGCCGTCGATCCGCCAGCCGCCGTCGACCCGGGTGGCCGTGGTGGACAGCGCGTCGGGGTCGGACCCGGCGCCGGGGGAGGGCTCGGTCATCGCGAAGCACGAGCGCACGTCCCCGGCGGCGAGCGGGGCGAGGTAGCGGACCTTCTGGTCCTCCGAGGCGATCCGCTCGAGCAGGTGGATGTTGCCCTCGTCGGGGGCGGCGATGTTCAGCGCGATCGGGCCGAGCAGCGAGTAGCCGGCCTCGGTGAACACCGCGGCGCGGCCGCACATGTCCAGGCCGTGCCCGCCGAACTCGGGGGCGGCGTGCGGGGCGAACACGCCCGCGGCGCGGGCGGCGTCCTGTAGCCGGACCCGCTCCCCGTCCGACGGCAGGACGCCGCCGTGGGCCTCCTCGACCGGGACCACCACCTCCCGGACGAAGCGTGCCGTCCGCTCCGCGAGGTCCTGCACGTGCGCGTCCTGGGCGAGGTCGACCGCCATGTCTCCTCCATCGGCTAATGATTGTTAGCCATCTTGTAGCAGCATCGCGGCAGCCGAGGACAGCGTCGGGAGCCACATCTCACATTGCGGCTATAGACTGCTAGCCGTGCGGAGCGATCAGATCCGGTCGGCGGCGCTGGCGGAGTTCGCCCGCCGCGGCTACGAGGCGACGACGATGGCCGACATCGGAGCCGCCGTCGGGATCCGCGGGCCGAGCCTCTACAAGCACGTCCGCTCCAAGCAGGAGCTGCTCGCCTCGGTCATCGACGCCACCATGGACGCGCTGATCCGCGATCACGACGCCGCGGTGGCCGGGATCGACGACCCGGTCGAACGGCTGCGCCGCGCCGTCGAGGCGCACGTGCGCTTCCACGCCCGGAACCGGGTGGAGGCCTTCGTCGGCAACCGGGAGCTGCGCAGCCTGACCGAACCGCACCGGTCGGAGATCCTCGCCAGACGCGCCGACTACGAGCAGCGCTTCCGGCGGCTGATCGCCGACGGTGCCGACGCCGGGGTGTTCTCGGTCGCGTCGCCGCAGCTCGCGTCGTACGCGATCCTCGACCAGGGGATGGGCGTCGCGGTGTGGTTCCGCGACGATGCGGGCCCGGGGGAGAACGAGGTCGCCTGGCAGCTCGCGGAGTTCGCGCTGCGCCTCGTCGGGGCCGGGCCCGCCGCGCTCAGGCCCCGGTGAACCGGGGCCGCCGGCGCTCGGCCAGCGCCCGCGCGCCCTCCAGGAGATCGCTGCCGCGTCCGGCCTCGACGACCGAGTCCTGCTCGTCGGCCAGGTGCGTGTGCAGGTCGGTGTCGCCGCTCCGGCGCAGCAGCCGCCGCACCGCGCCGAACGCCCGCGTCGGCCCCGCCGCGACCGACGCCGCGTGGTCGCGTGCCGCCGCGTCGACCTCACCGTCGGGGACGACCGTCGTCACCAGGCCCCAGTCCAGCGCCTCGGCCGCGGTGAGCCGGCGCCCGGTCAGGAACATCTCCTGCGCCCGGCGCAGGCCCACCAGCCGGGGCAGGAACCAGGACACCCCGGCGTCGGAGGTCAGCCCGATGCCGGCGTAGGCGGTGGTGAACACCGCCTCCTGTGCGGCGACGACGACGTCCGCGGCGCACACCAGGCCGAGCCCCACCCCGGCGGCGGCACCGTGCACCGCGGCGACGACCGGAGCGTCCATCGTGGACAGCCGCTCGACGGCGGGGTGGTAGAGGTCGGTGAGGTCGCGCAGCAGCGCGGGCAGCTCCTCGGGCGGGCAGCCGGTGAACAGCCCGACGTCGCCGCCGACGCTGAAGACCTTCTCCCCGCCGGTCAGCAGCACCGCGCGCACCGCCGTGTCCCGGGCGAGCGCGTCCACGGCCCGGGCGAGCTCGGCGCCCATCGTCCCGTCGACGGCGTTGTGTTTCTCAGGCCGGTCCAGCCGCACGGTCGCGACGCCGTCGGCGACCCGGACGTCGAGGGTGGTGTACGGCGGCGCCGCCGCGGCCCACCGCGCGGTGTCGGTGAGCTGTTCCAGCCGGGTGAGCCTGCCGTCGGCGACGGTGACGACGTGGGTGAACGCCGCGTCCAGCTCGCCGCCGCCGCGTCGCCCGCGCCCCCGGTAGCGCCCGCTCACCAGCATCCGGCCGTCGGCGGTGGGGGTGAACCGCTCCGGCTCGGCGCGAGCGGCGAAGTTCCGGGCGATGCCGCCCCAGCCGTCGCGGCGCATCGCCTCGGCACCGCGGTGCTCACCGCCGACGCCGCCGGGCATCCCGTCGGCGAGCACGCCGACGAAGCCGGGGTGCAGGATCGCGTCGAGGGTCTCCCGGTCGCCCTCGGCCAGCGCCGGGTAGAGGCGGCGGACCACGGTCTCGTCGTCGGTCGTGCCCATCGTGTCCTCCCGCGCGGTCATCGGCCGTCGAACTCCGGGGCGCGGCGCTCGGCGAACGCGGTGATGCCCTCCCGGACGTCGGCGCGGCCGGCGCCGGCTGTCATCAGCTCGTACTCGGCCATGAGCTGGTCCGCGTGTGTGCGGTCGCCACTGTCGCGCAGCAGCTGCTTGATCCCGCCGTAGGCCCAGGTCGGCCCGGCGGCGAACTCCCGGGCGAGCGCCCGGCCGGTGTCCTCGAGCTCGGCGCCGGACACCACCCGCGAGACCAGCCCGCACTCCAGGGCCTCGGCGGCGCCGACCGGTGTCGAGCGCAGCATGAGGTCCTGTGCGCGGCGCAGGCCGACCAGCCGCGGCAGGTACCAAGAGCTGCCGCCGTCCCCGGTCATGCCGAGCCGGGTGAAGCCGGTCGCCAGCTTGGCGTCGTCGGCGAGGACCACGACGTCGGCGCCCCACAGCAGGCCCAGCCCGCCGCCGCCGACCCCGCCGCGGGCGGCGGCGACGACGGGCACCGGCAGCGCGGACAGCCTGCGCAGGGCCGACCGGTGCCAGGTGCTGATCATCGAGTCCAGGTGCTCGGGCAGCGCGTCGAGGTGGCTGCGGAAGAACCGCAGGTCGCCGCCCACGCAGAAGGCCGGGCCGTCGGCGGTCAGCAGCACGCACCGCACGGTGTCGTCGGTCTCCGCGGTGCGGATCGCGGCGTCGAGCGCCTCGACCATGGCCGGATCGATCGCGTTCCCCGCGTCCGGGCGGGTCATCCTGATCTCGGCCACCCCCTCGCTGACCCGGTAGGTGGCTCGGTCTGCGTGCATCGCGTCCTCCCGAACGGCGTCCCCGGCGTTGACGTCGAATCTCGCATAAGTTTATTCTCGATTCAAATCTGGTCGACGAAAGGTGCTGCGATGCCGCCGCGTTCCGGTCCCCGTCTGGTGGTCGTCGGGGCGTCCCTCGCCGGTCTGCGGGCCGTCGAGGCCGCCCGCGACGCCGGCCACACCGGCCCGGTGACGCTGGTCGGCGCCGAGCCGCACCTGCCCTACGACCGGCCGCCGCTGTCGAAGGCCTTCCTCGAGGACGGGGAGGCTCCCGACGTCCGCTTCCGCGAGGAGGAGCACCTGCGCTCCGACCTCGGCGTCGACCTGGAGCTGGGTGCGCCCGCGACCGGGCTCGACGCCGACGCCCGCGAGGTCGTCGTCGGCGACCGCCGGATCGGCTACGACGCCCTGGTGGTCGCCACCGGTGCGCGGGCCCGCAGGCTGCCCGGCGACCTCGCCGGGCAGCACACCCTGCGCACCCTCGACGATGCCGCGGCCGTGCGTGCCGCGCTCGACGCGGGGGCCCGCACCGTCGTCGTCGGCGCGGGGTTCATCGGCTCCGAGGTCGCCTCCGGCGCCCGTGGGCGGGGACTGCCCGCCACCATCGTCGAGGCGCTGCCCACCCCGCTGGTGCGCGCGGTCGGCGAGCAGATGGGCGCGGCGCTGTCCCGGCTGCACGAGGCCCACGGGACCGACCTGCGCTGCGGCGTCGGCGTCGACGCCGTGGAGGGGACCGACCGGGTCACCGGTGTCCGGCTGAGCGACGGCACCGTGCTGCCCGCCGACCTCGTCGTCGCCGGGATCGGGGCCACCCCGGACACCGGCTGGCTGGAGGGCTCGGGCGTCGGGCTGCAGGACGGCGTCCTGGCCGACGAGACGCTCGCGACCGCGCTGCCCGGGGTGTACGCCGCGGGCGACGTCGTCCGCTGGCGCAACCCGCTGTTCGCCGACCTGCCGACCGGTGGCCTGATGCGCATCGAGCACTGGACCAGCGCCGCGGAGCAGGGAGCCCGCGCCGCGCGGAACGCACTCGCCCCGGCCGCGGCGACGCCCTACGAGACGGTGCCCTACTTCTGGTCGGACTGGTACTCCAGCCGCATCCAGTTCGTCGGGGTCGCCACCGCCGACGAGATCCGGGTCGTCTCCGGCTCGGTGGAGGAGGGCCGCTTCGTGGCCCTGTACCGCACCGGGGACCGGCTGACCGGCGCGCTGACGCTCGACCGTCGCGCCGACGTCATGAAGTACCGCGTCCGAATCGGACGCCGCACGAGCTGGGCGGACGCACTCGCGTTCGCCGGGGAGCGCAACGCCGCGGCCGTCGCGGCGGGCCACTGATCGACGCAGGAAGAGGAACCCATGGGCGAGGCCTACATCGTCGACGCCGTCCGGGCCCCGGTGGGCAGGCGCAAGGGCGGCCTGGCCGCGGTGCACCCCGCGGACCTCGGCGCGCACCCGATCCGGGCGCTGGTGGAGCGCACCGGCGTCGACCCGGCCGCGATCGACGACGTCGTCTACGGCTGCCTGGACGCCATCGGCGCCCAGGCGGGGGACATCGCGCGCACCGCGGCCCTGGTCGCCGGGCTGCCCGAGTCGGTGCCCGGCACCACCGTCGACCGGCAGTGCGGGTCCAGCCAGCAGGCGGTCTCGTTCGCCGCGCAGGCGGTCATGGCCGGCACCCAGGACCTCGTCGTCGCCGGTGGCGTGCAGGTCATGTCCCAGTACCCGATCCTGTCCTCGTTCGGCGCGGGCGAGCCGTTCGGGGCGACCGACCCGTGGACGGGCAGCGTCGGCTGGGAGGCCCGCTACGGCTCCCAGGAGATCAGCCAGTTCCGCAGCGCGGAGATGATCGCCGAGAAGTGGAACCTCTCCCGTGAGGACATGGAGGTCTTCGCGCTGGAGAGCCATCGCCGCGCGCTCACCGCGATCGAGGAGGGTCGCTTCGACCGTGAGATCGTGCCCTTCGGCGAGGTGTCCCGCGACGAGGGGCCGCGTCCGGACACCTCCCTGGAGAAGCTCGCCGCCCTGAAGACCCTGACCGAGGGCGGCCGGCTCACCGCGGGCGTCTCCAGCCAGGTCTCCGATGGCACCGCCGCACTGCTCATCGCCTCCGAGGCCGCGGTGCGCGACCACGGATTGACCCCGCGGGCGCGGATCCACCACGTGTCGGTCCGCGGCTCCGACCCGGTGTGGATGCTGACCGCGCCCATCCCGGCCACCGAGTACGCCCTGCAGAAGACCGGCCTGACGATCGGCGACATCGACACCGTCGAGATCAACGAGGCGTTCGCCTCGGTCGTGCAGGCCTGGCTGATCGAGACCGGCGCCGACCCGGCGACGGTCAACCCCAACGGCGGGGCCATCGCGCTCGGCCACCCGCTCGGCGCCACCGGCGCCCGGCTGATGACGACGATGCTGCACGAGCTGGAGCGCACCGGCGGCCGCTACGGCCTGCAGACCATGTGCGAGGGCGGCGGCCAGGCCAACGTCACGATCATCGAGCGGCTCTGATGGGTACCGCCGTCGTCGTCGAGGCGATCCGGACCCCGGTCGGCAGGGGCAAGGCCGGGGGAGGGCTGTCCGGGGTGCACCCGGCCGACCTGCTCGCCGGTCAGCTCGTCGCGCTGGTCGAGCGGGCCGGCATCGACCCGGCGCTGGTCGAGGACGTCATCGTCGGCTGCGCCCAGCAGGTGGGGGAGCAGGCCGGCAACATCGGCCGCAACGCGGTGCTCGGGGCCGGGTTCCCGGAGAGCGTGCCGAGCACCACTCTCAACCGGCAGTGCGGGTCCAGCCAGCAGGCCGCAGCGTTCGCCGCGCAGGCGGTCATGGCCGGCGTGCACGACGTCGTGATCGCGGCCGGGGTGGAGTCGATGAGCGCGGTGCCGATCGGCAGCGCGCGCGCCGGCGCCGGGGCCCGGCACGCGGCCCGCTACCCGGACGGGCTGGTCAACCAGGGCATCTCGGCCGAACTCGTGGCCCAGCGCTGGAAGCTCGACCGCGACGAGCTCGACGCCTACTCCGCCGAGTCGCACCGCCGGGCCGCGGCGACCTGGGCCGAGGGCGGCTTCGACGCCGAGGTCGTCGCGGTCCCGGAGGCACCGGACCTGGTCACCGACGAGACCGTCCGCGGTACGACGACCGCCGAGGGCCTGGCCGGGCTACGGCCGTCGTTCCGGACCGACGGGGCCCTCGCCCGTTTCCCGGACGTCGACTGGAAGATCACCCCGGGCAACTCCTCGCCGCTGACCGACGGCGCGTCCGCGGTGCTGGTCATGAGCGAGCGCCGCGCCGTGGAGCTGGGTCTGCGGCCGCGGGCCCGGTTCCACGCGTTCTCCGTGGTCGGCGACGACCCGCTGATGATGCTGACCGGGCCGATCCCGGCCACGCACGCGGTGCTGGCCCGCAGCGGCCTGGGCATCGGCGACATCGACGCCTACGAGGTCAACGAGGCGTTCGCGCCGGTCCCGCTGGCGTGGGCCCGCGAGTTCGGCGCGGACCCGGCCCGGCTCAACCCGCGCGGCGGGGCGATCGCGCTCGGCCACGCGCTGGGCTCGTCGGGGACCCGGCTGCTGGTGACGATGCTGCACCACCTGGAGGCCACCGGCGGCCGCTACGGCCTGCAGACGATGTGCGAGGCCGGTGGCATGGCCAACGCGACGATCATCGAGCGGCTCTGAGGGGACGGCGGGCCGCCCACGCGGGTCAGCACCCGCGGAAGACGGCCCGCCGCTTCTCGACGAACGCGGCCCGGCCCTCGGCGTAGTCGTGGGTCGTGGCGTGGCGCTGCTGGAGCGTCGCCTCCAGCTCCAGCTGGTCGGCGAGGCGGCGCTGCGCTGCGGCGCCGAGTGCCTGCTTGGTGCTCGCCAGCGCGACGGTCGGCGCCTGCGCCAGCCGTCGCGTGAGCGCCTCGGCCGCCGTGGCCAGCTCGTCGCGCGGGTGCACCGCGTTGACCAGGCCCCAGCGGTGCGCGGTCTCCGCCGGCAGCCGGTCACCGAGCATGCACAGCTCGGCGGCCCGGGTCAGCCCGATCCGCTCGGCCAGGAACGCGGTCGTCCCGCCGTCGGGCATCACCCCGATCCGGACGAAGGCGAGCAGCAGGTAGGCGTCGTCGGCGGCGAGCAGCAGGTCGCAGGACAGGGCGAGGGACACCCCGAGCCCGGCGCAGGCGCCCTGGACCGCGGCGACGAACGGCTTCGGCGCGGCCCGGATCTCCGTGACGATCGGGTTGTAGATCTCGCGCAGCCGGCTCGACAGGTCCGGGTCGCCGTCGGGGGTCAGGTCGCGGGCGTTCTTCACGTCGGCGCCCGCGCAGAACGCGCGGCCCGCACCGGTGACGAGCACCGCCCGCACCGTGTCGTCCGCCGACGCGCGGCGGACCGCGTCCAGCAGCTCGGAGCCCATCTGCGGGGTCCAGGCGTTCAGAGCGTCCGGCCGGTGCAGCTCGATCCGGGCGAGCCCGTCGCCGGTCGTGTACCGCAGGTCCTCGTAGCGCGGGGTCACCCCCGCAACCTACATTGAACTCAGATTCGAAAACAGAGGAGACCGTGTGACCGTGGAGCTCGCCGAGCAGACGCAGGACTGGACCGACCCGGGAGCGCACCCGGTGTTGCCGGGCGTGCACCGCATCCCGCTGCCGTTGCCCACCGACGGCCTGCGCGCGGTCAACGTGTACGTGATCGAGGGCGCCGACGGCCCGACGCTGGTCGACTCCGGCTGGGCCGGTGCCGACGGCGACGCCCTCACCCGTGGGCTGCGCGCGCTCGGGTACGCCCCGGCCGACGTCGCGCAGGTGGTGGTCACCCACGCCCACCACGACCACTACACCCAGGCGCTGACGCTGCGGGCGGAGCACGGGACCCGGGTCCTGCTGGGCCGCGGGGAGGAACCGACGGTCACCGCGCAGACCCACCCGCTCGACCACCCGGCACCGCAGCCCCCGCTGGTGGCCCGGGCCGGGGCAGCGGACCTCGCACGCGAGTACGCCGCGCTGGTGGCGGCGATCGAGCGGTCCGACACGACCCCGTGGGGTCCACCGGACGTCTGGCTCGACGACGGCGGGACCGTCCCGACCGGGCAGGGGGACCTGGAGGTGCGGGCCACCCCGGGGCACACCCGCGGACACGTCGTGCTGCGCGACACCGCACGAAGCGCGCTGTTCGCCGGCGACCACGTGCTCCCGCACATCACGCCCTCGATCGGCTACGAGCGCGCCCCCGAGCCCGCCCCGCTGCGCAGCTACCTGGACTCGCTGCGGCTGGTCCGGGACCTGCCCGACGCACTGCTGCTCCCCGCACACGGGCCGGTGACCCGCAGCGTGCACACCCGGGTCGACGAGCTGCTGGCGCACCACGAGCAGCGCCTGGCCGCCGCGGCAGACCGGGTCCGCGCCGGGGACGACACGGCCTGGGCGGTCGCGGCGGCGCTGCCGTGGACCCGGCGCGCGCAGCACGTGTCGCAGCTGGCGACCGAGCACGCGGCGCTGGCGGTGCTGGAGATCGCCGCCCACCTCGACGTGCTCGTCATGGCGGGGGAGCTCGTCGCGGCCGACGGTACCGACGGCGTCCGCCGCTACGCCACCGCCTGACCCTGCGCCGTCGGCGCCGGAACGACGACGCGCCGCCACCCGGGCAGGGGCGACGGCGCGTCGGCGGGGAGCGGAGGTCAGACGCTCGCGGTGAGCGGGAAGTCCGCGAGGATGCGCTCGGTGACGAGCTTGGCGGTCTCCGCGCAGGCCGTCGTGCCACCGTTGGCGTACTCCTTGACGCCGTCGCCGACGTTCCAGAGGTTCGCGATCGGGGTCTCCGAGGTCAGGTCGTACCCGGCGACGGCGCGCTGCGGCGGCCAGTCGTCGCGCATGACGGCCACGGACAGGATGCGGGCGCCGTCGAAGCCCGGGACCTGCTCCTGGAGGTCCTTCTTCAGCAGCGCCACCTCGGCGTCGGCGTCGAAGTCGCCGACCGAGGGCTCGGGCACCGACGCCGCGACGTAGAGGTTCCACCCGTCGGGGGCCATCTCGGGGCAGGTGTCGGTGAAGTTCGCGACGTAGCAGAGCCGCTCGGACTTCGAGAACAGCAGCATGCCCGGCACGTCCACCAGGCGCTCACGGCTCGCGAAGTTCACCGCCAGCATCGAGCACGGACGGTCCTTGATCCGGACCTGCTCGCGGTAGTCGGCCGGCAGGTTCTCCTCGCCGACCATGGCGACGGTGCCCGCGGGACCGGTGTCGCTGACCGCGACCCGGCAGGTGACCTCGACCCGCTCGCCGTCGCGGACGACGGTGGCGCCGGTGACCCGGCCGTCGGCGACGTGCAGCCGCTCGACCTCCGAGGACAGCCACACCTGTCCGCCGTTGCCGACGACGGAGTCCGCCAGCGACTGCCAGACGCCGATGGTCCCGGCGGGGCAGAACCCGAACCGCTTGAACGCGGACTTGCGTGTGAAGTAGGTGAGGAACACCCGTGCGGGCAGCTCCTCGGAGCCGACGGCGAACACCGAGGCGCACATGTTGCGGAACACGCCCTGGACGGCCTCGTTCCTCGAGTACTTGCCGACCCACTCCGCGGTGGACATCTCGCTGCCGGGCAGCGCGTCGTCGTCGGTGCGGGCGGCGCCGATGCCCGAGAGCAGCTTCGCGCCCTGCCGGGTGAGCTGGGAGAGCAGCATGCCCCAGCCGCCGCGGGTGACGTCGAGGTTCTTCCCGCCGACCCGGTACAGCACGGGGACCTGCGGGGTGCGGACGTCGAACTCGGCGCCGACCTCGGCGAAGGTCTCCTCGGTGATCCCGCCGACCTCGATCACGATGGCCCCGTCGTTGACGAGGAAGCCGTCGATGTCGGTGGTCGAGGCGCGACCGCCGACCTTGTCGAGCCGCTCCACGACGAGGGTGCGGTAGCCGGCGTGGGCCAGCCGGGCGGCGGCGAACAGGCCACCGGCCCCCGCTCCCACCACGAGCGCGTCGAACGCGGTGTCGGACTCGATGGGCGCCACGGGTCATCTCCTTCGGTTGCTTCTTTTAATCGACAGTAAATTAATGACGTGGCCGGGTCAACCGCCCGGTGCGAGACCCTCCCGCACGATCGTCTGGGCGGTGCGCACGATGTCGGCGAGGTCGCCGCGGTCGGGGCGCCACCACTCCGGCGCCCAGTTCAGCGCCCCCATCACCAGCATCCGCGCCGCGTGCGGGTCCAGCTCCGGGTCGAGCTGCCCGGCGGCCTGTGCGTCGTCGACCAGGCCGCGCCACAGGGCGCCGTAGCGGCGCTGGTCGCGCAGCTGGACGTCGCGGATGCCCTGCGGGAGCTGGGCGGCGTTGCGGATCGCCGCGGCGGCGTACTCCGAGTCGCGCAGCACGATCTCCAGGTGGGCGCGCACCGCGGTGGCGATCCGGTCCATCGGCGGCGTCCCGTCCGGGAGGGCGGCGAGCTCGTCATGGACGTGGGCCATCGTGCGCCGCAGCCCGACCTGCACGACCTCCTGGATCAGCTCGTCGCGGGAGGCGAAGTGGTAGTAGATCGCCGGGGCCTGGAGGCCGGCGAGCCCGGCGATGTCGAGCAGTCGGGTGCCGGCGTAGCCGCTGCGGTTCAGCACGACCGCCGCGGCGTCGAGGATCCGTTCGCGGGTCCGCGCCGAGCGCGGCGCGGACCCGGTGCCCCCGCGGCGCGGCCCCTGTCGCCGGTCCGGTCCGTCCGTCATCGCGTCAGGCTAATGTCTAACCGCAATAAGAAAAAAGATCAGGAGGCGTGGCATGGACGAGGTGGAGCGCGGTCGTGGACCGCTGGCCGGCCGGACGGTCGTCGAGCTGGCGGGCATCGGGCCGGGGCCGTTCGCCTGCATGGCGCTTGCCGACCTCGGCGCCGAGGTGATCCGGATCGACCGGCCCGCGGCCGGGCCGCTCTCGACGGCGCCGCCCGCGGCCGACGTGCTCAACCGCGGCAAGCGGTCGGTCGTGCTGGACCTCAGGCGTCCCGAGGTGGTGGAGGCCGTGCTGACCCTCGCCGGGCGCGCGGACGTGCTGGTCGAGGGGAACCGGCCGGGCGTCGCCGAGCGGCTGGGGGTGGGGCCGGACGCGGTGTGGGCGCGCAACCCCCGGCTGGTCTACGGCCGGATGACCGGCTGGGGTCAGGACGGCCCGCTCGCCCACACCGCGGGCCACGACATCGGCTACATCGCGCTGACCGGCGCCCTGCACGCGATGGGCGAGGCGGGCGGCCCGCCGCAGATCCCGCTCAACCTCGTCGGGGACTTCGGGGGCGGGTCCACCTACCTGGTGATCGGGGTGCTCGCGGCGCTGCTGGAGGCCGAGCGCACGGGGCGCGGCCAGGTCGTCGACGCCGCGATCGTCGACGGCGCGTCGTACCTGCTCGCCGCGATCCACGCCATGCTCGGCTCCGGCCGCTGGGAGGACCGGCGCGGGGTCAACATGCTCGACGGCGGCACCCCGTTCTACGCGGTCTACGCGACGGCCGACGGCGGGCACATGGCGGTCGGGGCGCTGGAGCCGAAGTTCTACGCCGAGCTGCTGCGGCTGCTGGAGATCCCGCGCGAGGTGGCGGCGCCGGAGAACCAGCAGGACCGGAGCCGGTGGCCCGCGCTGCGGGCCGCGCTCGCCGCGCGCTTCGCCACGCGCACCCGCGACGAGTGGACCGCCGTCTTCGACGGCACCGACGCCTGCGTCGCACCGGTGCTGGGGCTGCGCGAGGCCGCCGCCCACCCGCACGTCGCCGCTCGGGGGAGCGTGGCCGACACCGGCGGGGTGCTGCAGCCCGGCCCGGCGCCCCGGTTCTCCGGCCACCCCGTCGCCGCGCCCGCCGCGCCGCCGGCCCGCGGGCGCGACACCCGCGCGGTACTCGCCGGTGCAGGCCTCGACGTCGACGCCCTGCTCGCCTCCGGCGCGGCGCAGGAGGCCTAGGGGCGGGTGGGCCGTCCGGACGATTGTCCGCTCCGTCCGTTCTCTCTAATCTACGAGCGATTAAGCAACGAGGAGGAGGTCGACGATGCCCGCCCCGATCGCGCACCGCCGAGCGGCTCTGGAGGCGCGCCACCCGGCGTGGCAGCCCCGCACGCTCGACGGGTTCCTGGACGACTGCGCCCGCGAGTTCCCCGACCGGCCGCTCGTCGTCACCGACGACCGCACCCTCGACTACGCCGGCGCCGCCGAGTGGACGGCCCGGCTCGCCGGCGGGCTGGCCACGCTCGGTGTCCGCCCGGGTGACCGGGTCGGCCTGCTCATGGCCAACCACCTGGAGTTCGTCCCGCTGAAGTTCGCGGTCGCGCGGGCCGGCGCGGTCGCCATCCCGTTCAACTTCCTCTACCGCCGCGACGAGCTCTCCTACGTGCTGCGCCAGTCCCGCTGCACGGTGCTCGTCACGATGACCGGCTACGGCGACCTCGACCACCTCGCCCTGCTCGACGAGGTGGCCCCCGGCTGGGAGCACGGCCCCACCGCCGAGCTCCCGGACCTGCGCGCGGTCGTCCAGCTGCCGACGGTGCACCCGGCCCGGCCCGGCGTGACGACGGTGGAGGAGCTGGGTGCCCTCGGCGAGCCGGTCGCGGCCGGATCCACCGGGGCCGCCCCGGACGACCTGGGCGACATCCTCTACACCTCGGGTACCACGGGGTCGCCGAAGGGGGTGATGGTCACCCACGACGCCGTCCTGCGCACCGGCTACGCGTCCGCGCTGACCCGCGCCTTCGAGGACGGGCGCCGCATCCTGTTCTCACTGCCCTGCTACCACATGTTCGGCTACGTCGAGGGTCTGGTCGCGGCCATGTTCGTGGGCGGGGCGATCGTCCCGCGGCTGGCGTTCTCCGCGGCCGACTACTTCGACGGCATCGAGCGGCACCGCGCGACCGAGATCCTCTGTGTGCCCACCATGACCGTCGCCCTGCTGGAGCACCCCGACCGTTCCGCGCGCGACCTGTCCTCGGTGTTCGCCGTGCTCTCCGGCGCCGCGCCCGCGCCGGTGTGGCTGTGGGAGCGGGTGCGCGCCGAGCTGGGGATCTCCGAGATCACCACCGGCTACGGGATGACAGAGTGCGGCGGCGCGATGACGATGACGCTGCCCGAGGATCCCCTGGAGCGGCACTCGACGACCGTCGGGCGGGTCAAGCGCGCCGGGGTGGCCGGGCTGCCCGACCACGACGGCGACCTGTGCCACTACCGGACCTGCGACCCGATGACCGGCGAGGAGCTGCCGGCCGGGACGGAGGGGGAGCTGGTGTCGTCCGGGCCCACCCACATGCTCGGGTTCTGGGACAAGCCCGAGGAGACCGCCGCCGCCCTGCGCGGGGGCCGGGTGTTCTCCGGCGACCTGGGCCGGGTCCGCGACGACGGTTACCTGGAGATCACCGGCCGCAGCAAGGAGCTCTACAAGAGCGGCGGCGAGCTGGTGATGCCCAAGGAGATCGAGGAGCTGATCACCCGCCACCCCGGGGTCAGCCAGGCCTACGCCGTCGGCGTCGCGGACGACCGGTGGGGCGAGGTCGGGTGCCTGTGGATCGTCCCGGAACCCGGCGCGACCGTCGATCCGGACGCGGTGCTGGCGCTCTGCCGGAAGAAGCTCGCCCGGTTCAAGGTGCCCAGGCACGTGCTGGTGACCACCGCCGAGGACCTGCCGACCACCCCGACCGGCAAGGTCCAGAAGTTCCGGCTCGCCCGGCGCGCCGCCGAGGTGCTGGGCTGAGGAACGGGCCGGGCCCCGGGGCCACCCCGGTGCCCGGTCCCGACCTGTCGGTGCGCTCAGCCCTCGAGCCGGTCGCGCAGCACGAACTTCTGGACCTTCCCCGACGGCGTCATGGGCAGCTCGTCGACCAGGAACCAGCGCACCGGCACCTTGTACGGGGTGAGCCGCTCCAGGCAGTGCGCGGCCAGCTCGTCGGTGAACCCGGGCTCCTGCGGCTCGTGGGTCACCACCGCGGCGGCGACGATCTCGCCCCAGGTGGGGTCCGGCAGGCCGACCACGGCCGACGCGGCTACCGCCGGGTGCTCGGCCAGCGCGACCTCGATCTCGGCGGGGGCGATGTTCTCGCCGCCGCGGATGATGAGTTCCTTCAGCCGGCCGGTCAGGGTGATCATGCCGCGGTCGTCCATCGAGCCGAGGTCGCCGGTATGTACCCAGCCCTCGTCGTCGACGGTCGCGGCGGTGGCCCCGGGGTCGTCGTAGTAGCAGAGCATCTGGTTGTAGCCGCGGGCGCAGACCTCGCCGACGGTGCCGAGCGGCACGACCCCGCCGGTGGCGGGGTCGACGATCCGCGCCCCGGTGTGCGGCAGCGGGCGGCCGACGCTGCGGACGAGGTCGTCGGCGGTGTCGGAGCGCCGCGTCAGGCTCAGCACGGGGGAGAGCTCGGTCTGGCCGTAGAGGTTGTGCACGAAGGCGCCGAAGGTCTCCCGGACGGCGGTGATCATCGAGCCGGGCACGGTCGCGGCGCCGACCAGGACGGTGTCCAGCGCCGGGGCCTGGCCGTCGCGGCGGCGCGCCTCGTGCAGCACCGCGCCGAGCACCGTCGGCACGCTCATCAGGATCGTCGCGCGCTCGTCGCGCATCGCGTCGAGCACGGCGCCGGGCTCGAACCGCTCGATCAGCACCACCGTGCCGCCCAGCACCGCGGGGCCCAGCGTCGAGATGACACAGCCCGCGGTGTGGAAGGTCGGCAGCGGCGCGACGGCGACGGCGCCGTCGCGGGCCTCGGCGGTGTGCATGGTGAGCCGGGCGTTGTTCAGCAGCGAGCGGTGCGCCAGCAGCACGCCCTTGGGGTGCCCGGTGGTCCCCGACGTGAACTGCATCATCGCCGGGGAGCCCGGCGCGCTGCGCTCCGGCATGTCGGGCGAGCCGCCGTCCAGCGGCGTGCCGTGAAGCCGGGCGGTGTCGGACAGGCTGACCACGTGGGCGAGACCGGCCACCCGTGGCACGACGTCGGCGACGACGCCGGTCAGGTCGTGGTCGCGCACCCGGTCGGCGTGCAGCAGGACCGTCGAGCGGGACAGGGTGAGCGCGTACTCCAGCTCGCCCGGGCGCAGGGCCGGGTTGAGTGCCACCAGCACGACCCCCGCCAGGCCCGCCGCGTACTGGACGATCGTCCACTCCGCGACGTTCGGCGCCCAGAGCGCGACGTGCCCGCCGGGCCCGGCGAGCTCCAGCAGTGTCCCGGCGACCCGCCTCGCCTCGTCGAGCAACTCGGCGTAGGTCCAGCGGCCGGCGGTGCCGTCGTGCCGGGTCGCGACGAGCGCGACAGTGTCGGGGTGCGCGGCGGCCTGCTCGCGCAGGAGCCCGCCGACCGTGCCCTCGACGAGGCCGGGCCCGGGGCCCTCGAGCCACTCGGAGCGACCGGTCGCCGGGGTGGGGGAGGTGGAGCTGACGGCCTGCGTGCTCATGACGGGCCTCCGTGGGGCGGGAGAGGGCGTGGACCGATCGGGCGATTGAACGTAGATAAGATTCGGGCCGGGTCAACCGCCGGTCGGGGCCGACAGCCCGCGCCGGACGATCGTCCGGGCGGTCCGGACCAGGGACCTCAGCGAGCCGCGGCCGGGGCTCCACCACTCGCACGCCCAGTTGAGCGCGCCGAGCACCAGCATCCGGGCCGCCCGCGGGTCGAGCCCGTCCCGCAGCTCGCCCGCGTCCCGGGTGGCCTCGACGAGCTCGCGCCAGAAGTCGCTGTAGCGCTGCTGCTCCGCCAGCTGCCGGGTGCGGACCTCCGGGGGCAGCTGCTGGGTGTTGCGGATCGAGGCGACCGTGTAGTCGGAGATGCGGAGCACGACCTGCAGGTGGGCCTCGACCGCGCAGCAGATGCGGTCCATCGCCGTCGCCCCGGCCGGCAGCTCCTGCACCCGCGCCCGCACGTGCTCCAGGTTGCGGACCATGCCCGCCACCACGACCTGTTCGACCAGGTCCTCGCGGGAGTCGAAGTAGTAGTAGACGGCCGGCGGCCGGACCCCGGCCAGCCGCGCGACGTCGGCGAGCCGGGTCCCGGCGTACCCGCGCGTCGCGAGCAGCGACGCCGTCGCGTCCAGGATCCGGCGCCGGGTCCGCGCCGACTTCTCGCCGGGGCCCCGGACGCCCGCCGTCCGGACCGTGTGGGCGCGGGGCACGGCGTCAGTACGACGCGGGCAGGCCCAGGCTGCGCTGGGCGACGAAGTTCAGGACCATCTCCCGGCTGACCGGCGCGGTCTTGAGCATCCGGGCGACGAACCACAGGTCGGCCAGGCCGTACTCGAGCGACAGGCCGTTCCCGCCGTGGCTCTGGATCGCCTGGTCCAGGGTGCGCAGCGAGGAGTCGGCCGCGGCGAACTTCGCGATGTTCGACGCCTCGGCGGCGTCGGCGCCCGCGTCGAACAGCTCGGCGGCGCGGTAGGTCATCAGCCGCGAGAGCTGCGTGCCGATGTAGGCCTCGGCCAAGGGGTGCGCGACGCCCTGGTGTGCGCCGATCGGCACGCCCCACACCTGGCGTTCGCGGGCGTAGCCGGTGGCCTTGTCCAACGCGTAGCGGGCGATCCCGTTGGAGATGCAGGCCGCGGTGATCCGCTCCGGGTTGAGCCCGGCGAACACCTGGCGCAGGCCGTTTCCCTCGTCGCCGATCAGCGCCTCGGGACCGACCCGCACGTCGTCGAGGAACACGGTGAACTGGTGCTCGGGCTGCTGCAGCGCCGCCGGGATGGTCTGCCAGGTCAGCCCCTCGGCGTCGGTCGGCACGACGAACAGCGACAGCGGGTGGCGCCCGTTCGGGCCCGGCTCGGGGCCGCGGGTCACGACCAGGACGGCGTCGGCCTCGTCGATGCCCGAGGTCCAGTACTTCTGCCCGCGGATCCGCCAGCCGTCGCCGTCGGGGTGGGCGGTGGTGGTGATCTCGTGGCTGTTCGAGCCCGCGTCCGGCTCGGTGATCGCGAACGCCATCTTGAGCGAGCCGTCGGCGATCCCCGGTAGCCAGCGCTCCTTGAGCTCGTGCGAGCCGTGCGCGTCGATGATCGACCCGCAGATCGCGGGGGAGATGACCATCATCAGCAGCGGGACGCCCTGCGACGAGGCCTCCTCGACGACCACGGCGAGGTCGCTCATGGTGCCGCCGCCACCGCCGTAGGCCTCGGACAGGTGCACGCCCAGGAACCCGGCCGCGCCGAGCTCCTTCCACAGCTCGGTCGGCTCCTCGTGGGCCTTCGCCTTCTCCATGAAGTAGCTGTGGCCGTAGCGACCGACCAGGGTCGCCACCGCGTCGCGCAGCGCCGCGCGCTCCTCGGTGTCGGCGACGATCAGCGAGCTGGGCATCGGTGTCTCCTCGGGGCCCGGACATTTTTTCTAATTCAGAATAGGTAGCAGGGGAGGCCCCGTCAACGCGGCCGGAGCGGCTCAGGGCATCGACGAGCCGCCGCCGACGGCCACGACCTGGCCGGTGACCTGGTGCGCCGCGGTCTCCGAGGCCAGCCAGGCGACCGCGTTGCCGACGTCGGCCGGGGTGGTGCGCCGGCGCAGCGCCTGGGTGCGGACGATCGCGTCGACCTGGTCCGGCGCGAACAGCGCGTCCGCCCCGCCCGCCCAGACCGAGCTCGGGCCCACGTGGTCGTCCTCGGGGGGCAGGACCAGTCCGGGGGCGACGACGTTGCTGCGGATCCCGAACCGGCCGTTCTCCCGCGCCACCGTGCGGGCCAGCGAGATCAGCGCCGCCTTGGTGCTGCCGTAGATGCCCTGGCGGACGGCGCCGTAGGCGGCGTCGCTGGACAGGAACACGATCGCGCCCCGGCCGGCCTCGCGCATCGGGCCGAGCACGGCCTGCGTGCAGTCGATCGCGGCGAACAGGTTCACCCCGACCGTGCGCCGCCAGAGGTCCCGGTCGGTCTGCTCGGCGAACCAGCCGGGCCTGCTCCACCCGGCGTTGTTGACCAGCACGTCCACCCCGCCCCAGGCCGCCACCGCCTGCGCGGTCACCCGGGCGCCCGCGCCCTCGGCGGTCAGGTCGGTCGCGCACGCGGCTGCGTCCGGCGCGCCGAGGTCGCGCAGCTCGCCCGCGACCCGTTCGGCCTGCTCGCCGTCGATGTCGACGACCAGTACCCGTGCCCCCTCCGCCGCGAGGACCCGGGCGATGCCCCGCCCGATGTTGGCGCCCGCCCCGGTGACGACGACCCGTGCGTCGCGCAGTCCCAGATCCACTGTGCCTCCCGTTCTCCGGCCCGGTCTTTCGACGCGGGATTCAACACCGGTTCGACCGCGGCGTCGCCGTCTTGACACCGGGCGGACGGCCGTGATGTCCTCTTGCGCGAGATTAATCAATGTTAAAAACGAGACCGTCCTGGGGGAGCAATGGTGCAGTCCCGGCCCGACCACGACCCGGTATCGGTGGGGTCGCTCGAGTTCTGGTCGCTGACCCCCGAGGGACGCGAGGAGCGGCTACGGATCCTGCGTGACGAGCGTCCGGTCAGCTGGCAGCGCCCCGCCGAGGGGTCGATGCTGCCGCAGGAGGACGACGCCGGCTTCTGGGCGATCACCCGGCACGCCGACATCCAGGCCGTCAGCAAGGACCCGGCGACCTTCTGCTCCGGGCAGGGCGTGATGATCGAGGACGTCCCGAGCGACATCCTGGAGGCGGCCAGCTCGTTCCTCGCGACCGACGCACCACGGCACACCCAGCTGCGCCGGCTCGTCAGCGCCGCGTTCACCCCACGCCAGGTCAAGAAGATCGAGGACCAGATCGCCGACCAGGCCCGCCGGATCGTCGACGACCTGATCGCGACGGGGGACTGCGACTTCGTCGACCAGGTCTCCCGGCGGCTGCCGATGTGGACGATCTACGAGATGTGCGGC
Source organism: Pseudonocardia sp. UM4_GMWB1 (assembly GCF_017312155.1). Classification (NCBI taxonomy): domain Bacteria; kingdom Bacillati; phylum Actinomycetota; class Actinomycetes; order Pseudonocardiales; family Pseudonocardiaceae; genus Pseudonocardia; species Pseudonocardia sp. UM4_GMWB1. The sequence goes on from NZ_QJPN01000001.1 coordinate 1,959,450, forward strand.
CTGTCCCCGGAGTGCCGCGACGCCGCCGCGCACGCCGCCGACGGCATGGTGTCCTGGTCGGACGCCGACGTCCGCGCCGGGCTGGAGCCCGCCGACCTGCTCAACCAGTCCCTGGTCAACCTCATCACGATCGGCCTGGAGCTCGCCGACGACCGGCGCGAGAACCCCCGCGACGACCTCATGACCAGCCTCGTGCAGGCCGAGGTCGACGGCGAGAGCCTCAGCGAGGAGGAGATCGCTGCGTTCTTCGTGCTGCTGTCGGTGGCGGGCAACGACACCACCCGCAACACGATCAGCCGCACGATGGAGGCGCTGACCCGGTTCCCGGACCAGCGCACGATCCTCCAGGCCGACTTCGACGGCACGATCGGCACCGCGACCGACGAGTTCGTCCGCTGGGCCAGCCCGGTCATGACCTTCCGCCGGGTCGCCACCCGCGACGTCGAGCTGCACGGGCAGCAGATCCGCGAGGGCGACTGGGTCGTCATGTTCTACGCCTCGGGCAACCGCGACGAGCGGGTGTTCACCGACCCGCACGTCTTCGACGTCACCCGCTCGCCGAACCCGCACGTGGGGTTCGGCGGCGGTGGGCCGCACTTCTGCATGGGCAACATGCTGGCGCGGACCCAGCTGCGCGCGCTGTTCGGCGAGCTGCTGCACCGGGTGCCCGACCTGCGGACCGGCGAGCCCGTGCAGCTCGTCGGCAACTTCGTGGACGGCGTGAAGTCCATGCCGTGCACGCTCAACCTGTGAGGAGGAACCACCGATGCGTGTGGTGGTCGACTACGACAAGTGCACCGGGCTGGGACTGTGCGAGTCGTTGGCCCCCGACTTCTTCGAGGTCGCCGACGACGGCTCGCTGAACCTGCTGCAGGCCGAGGCCGACGAGGCGCAGCGCTCGGAGCTGGAGGAGGCCTGCCGGGCCTGCCCCACCGAGGCGCTGCGGATCGAGGGATGAGTGCGATGGCCAGGGTGTTCGACTCCGTCGAGGAGCTGCTGACCGCCGAGGGCGAGTCCTTCGGGCCCACCGACTGGACCGAGATCGACCAGCGCCGGGTGGACCTGTTCGCCGAGGCCACCGGCGACCACCAGTGGATCCACACCGACCCGGAGCGGGCCGCGTCCGGCCCGTTCGGCCGGACCATCGCGCACGGCTTCCTGACCCTGTCGCTGCTGCCGCGGCTGCTGAACGAGCTCTACACCGTCGACAACGTCCGGATGGGCATCAACTACGGGCTCAACAAGGTCCGCTTCCCCGCCCCCGTCCCGGTCGGTTCGAAGGTCCGGCTCGCCGCCGAGATCGCGTCGGTGCGCCGTGGCGAGGGCTTCGTCGAGGTCACCGTGCGCTCGACGCTCGAGGTCGAGGACTCGGCCAAGCCCGCCTGCGTCATCGAGAGCGTCGGCCGGCTCTACCCCTGACCAGCTGTGAACGAGAGGAACCGACAGTGACCCCGACCGCCCCCGCCGGCGCGCCGCGTCCCCCCGCGGCTCCCTACGCGGAGCTGATCGAGCCCCGGCGGGTGCACGGTTCGCTCTACACCTCGTCGGAGATCTTCGCCGACGAGCTGGAGCGCATCTGGTACCGGACCTGGGTCTACGTCGGCCACGTCAGCGAGATCGCCGCCCCGAACGACTACGTCCGCAAGTCCATCGGCCCGCAGGACGTCATCATGACGCGCACGGCCGACGGCGAGGTGCACCTGCTGCTCAACCGCTGCGCGCACCGCGGCAACCTGGTCTGCGAGGCCTCGGCGGGCAACTCCAGCTCCTTCCGGTGCCCGTACCACGGCTGGACCTACCGCAACGACGGCCGGATGCTCGGCTACCCGTTCCCGCAGGGCTACGGCGGCCGCGGCAAGCTCGACCTCGGGCTCGGCCGCGTCGCCCGGGTCGGGGTCTACCAGGGCTTCGTGTTCGGCAGCTTCGCCCCCGACGGCCCCACGCTCGACGAGCACCTCGGCGAGGCGAAGGGCGAGATCGACCGGCTGGTCCGGCTCTCCCCGGACGGCGAGATCGAGCTGACCGCCGGCTTCCTGCAGCACCGCGCGCAGGCCAACTGGAAGCTCCTCGCGGAGAACGAGACCGACGGCTACCACCCGCAGTTCGTGCACGCGTCGATCTTCAGCGTCGCCGAGAGCGGGATCGGCGCCCTCTACGGCGAGAAGTCCACCGCCGTCACCCGCGACCTCGGGGGAGGCCACAGCGAGAACGACCTGCGCCCGGAGTTCCGCCGCCTCGGGACGCCGCTGGGCTGGTTCGGCACCACCGAGGAGAAGGTCCCCGACTACTCCGCCCGGATGCGCGAGACCTACGGCCCGGACGCCCACGACATCCTGGTCGAGGGCGGACCGCACGTGATGATCTTCCCGAACCTGTTCATCGCCGAGATCCAGCTGTTCACGATCCAGCCGCTGGCCGCGGACCTCACCGTCCAGCACGTCACCGCCGTGCAGCTCAAGGGTGCGCCGGGAATGAACCGGCGGATGCTCCAGCAGTGCATCGGCTCGGTCGGGCCCGCCGGGATGCTGCTCGCCGACGACACCGAGATGTACGAGCGCAACCAGGCCGGCGTCGCCGAGCTGCGCCCGGAGTGGCTCGACATCCGCCGCGGCGCCGACCGCGAGACCGTCGACGAGCGCGGCCTCACCGTCGGCGGCGCCACCGACGAGACCGGTATGCGCGGCTTCTGGCGGCACTACACCCGGCTGATGACGGAGGGCCGATGACGATGGCACCGACCACCACCGAGCTGGACCTGCGCACCGTCGAGCAGTTCCTCTACCGCGAGGCGCGCTACGCGGACGAGCACCGTTATGAGGACTGGGAGGCGCTCTGGACCCCGGACGCCCTCTACTGGGTGCCCGCCAACGACGACGACGCCGACCGCATGACGCAGATGTCGATCATCCACGACAACCGCAACCGGATCGCCACCCGCATCAGGCAGTACCGCACCGGGCGCCGGCACTCGCAGGTGCCCGCGTCCCGGCTGCGGCGCGTGGTGTCCAACGTGGAGATCCTCGGGACCGTCCCGGACACCGGGGACACCGAGGTCGGCGCCAACTTCGTCCTCGTCGAGTCCCGCGAGCGGGGCAACCGGCTGTGGGCCGGGCGCACCACCTACCGGCTCCGCGTCGTCGACGGCGAGCTCGCCCTGTCCTACAAGAAGGTCGCCCTGGTCGACAACGCCAGGGCGATCGCGACGCTGTCGTTCCTGATCTGATGGAGATCGCTCCCGACATCGTCGGCAACGAGTTCGCCGAGGTCGCCGTCCGGGTCGACGACGACGCCAACAGCCGTCGCCTGCGGATCGAGGACCTGCGCACCGGCCGCGTCCGCTTCCTCGACGCCCTGGAGCTCGAGACGCTGGTGTGGCTGCCCGCGGGGCACCTGCACAAGCTGCTCGACCCGTCCGCGGACCGCTGGCGGGAGGACACGTGAGCACCGTCCTGACCCGGTTCGACGACCGCGCCGACGGCCGCGTCGCGACCCTGACCCTCAACCGGCCGCAGGCCCGCAACGCGATCACCGTCGAGCTGGCCCGCGCCCTGCACGACGGGCTCGCGGCGGCCGCGGAGACCGCCGACGTCGTCGTGGTCCGCGGCGCGGGCGGCCACTTCTGCGCGGGCGGGGACTTCCACGAGGTCTCCCGGCTCCGCGAGCAGGGGCCCGAGGCGCTGCGGCCGCTGTTCGAGACCTTCGTCGGCGCCTGCGAGCTGATCGCGACGCTGCCGGTGCCGGTCGTCGCCGTCGTCGAGGGGTACGCGATGGCGGGCGGGTTCGAGCTGCTCCAGTCCGTCGACATCGCCCTCGTCCGCGACGACGCGGTGCTCGCCGACAACCACGCGAACTTCGGGATGATCCCGGGCGGCGGTGGGTCGCAGCGGCTGCCCCGCATCGTCGGGACGCCCCGCGCGCTCGGCCACATCCTGCTCGGCGAGCGGCTCTCCGGCCGCGACGCCGTCGACTGGGGGCTGGCGTGGGCCTGCGCGCCGGCCGCCGAGCTCGACGCGCTCGTCGAGCGCACCGTCGCGAACCTGCTCGGCAAGGACCGCGACGCGCTCGCCCGGATCAAGCACCTCGTCCGGGGCGGGCTGCACGGGACCCTGACCGACGGCCTCGCCGCCGAGCTGTCCTCGACCCTCGCCCACCTGGGCGGGGAACGGGCCGGCGCGGGCATCGACCGGTTCACCGGAAGGACACGGACGTGACGACCACCGACACGACCCACACCGACACGACCCGCACCGCACAGGTGCTCTTCGACCTCGCCGAGGACGGCGTCGGCCGGCTGCGGCTCAACCGGCCCGAGGCGTCCAACGGCATGAACGTGCCGTTCCTGCGGGCGCTGCACGAAGCCGTCATGACCGCCACCGGCCGCCCCGAGCTGCGGGTGCTCCTGCTGACCGGGGAGGGGAAGAACTTCTGCGCGGGCGGGGACGTCAAGACCTTCGCCGCCAAGGGCGAGGCGCTGCCCGACTACCTGCGCGAGGCCACCGCCTGGCTGCAGAACGTCGCCCAGGCGCTGCTCGCGCTGCCCGTCCCGGTCGTCGCGGCCGTGCACGGCTTCGCCGCGGGCGGCGGGGGACTGGGCCTGGTGTGCGCCAGCGACATCGTGCTCGCCGGGGAGTCGGCGAAGTTCATGTCCGGCGCCGCGCGGGTCGGGATGGCGCCCGACGCGGGCTCCTCGGTGACGCTGCCGCAGCTCGTGGGACTGCGCAAGGCGATGGAGATCCTGCTGCTCAACCCCACGCTGACCGCGGCCGAGGCCGCGGAGATCGGCCTGATCACCCGCGTCGTCGCCGACGACGCGCTGCACGACGAGGCACTCGCCGTCGCCCGGACCCTGGCGGCCGGGGCGCCGCGCGCGCTCGGCGCGGTCAAGCGCCTGGTCTGGTCCGGGCTCGGCAACCGGGTCGAGGCCCAGCTGCCGGAGGAGGCCCGCACGGTCTCCGAGCTGTCCGGCACCGCCGACGCCCGCGAGGGGCTGGCCGCCGTCCTGGAGCGGCGCAGCCCGCGCTTCACCGGCCGCTGACGCGGTCGCACCCATCCATCCACGACGAAGGAGCACGGCAGGCATGGCAGGAGTCGAGGGACGCGTCGTCGCGATCACCGGGGCGGGCAACGGCCTCGGTCGCGAGTACGCGCTGGTCCTGGCCCGGGCGGGCGCGAAGGTCGTCGTCAACGACCTGGGCGGGTCCCGCGACGGCACGGGCAGCGGGTCGACCGCGGCGGACGCCGTCGTCGCCGAGATCCGGGCCGAGGGCGGCGAGGCCACGGCGAACCACGACAGCGTCGCGACCCCCGAGGGCGGCGCGGCGGTCGTGGCCACCGCGCTGGACGCCTACGGCCGGATCGACGGTGTGGTGGCCAACGCCGGCATCCTGCGCGACCGGTCGTTCCACACCATGACCGACCAGGACTGGGACGCCGTGCAGCAGGTGCACCTCTACGGTGCGTTCCACGTCGTCCACGCGGCCTGGCCGCACTTCCGCGAGCAGGGTCACGGCCGCGTCGTCGTCGCCACCTCTACCTCGGGGATCTACGGCAACTTCGGCCAGGCCAACTACGGCGCCGCCAAGGGCGGGCTGATCGGTCTGATCAACACCCTGGCCATCGAGGGCCGCAAGCGCGGCATCACCGCCAACGCGATCGCGCCGATGGCGGCGACCCGGATGACGGAGGACATCGCGCCGCCGGAGATGCTGGCGAAGCTCTCCCCGGCGCACGTCGCGCCGGTCGTCGGCCACCTGCTGACCGACGAGTGCACCGAGACCGGCAGCGTCCTGGTCGCCGGCGGCGGCGAGGTGCACCGCGTCGCCCAGTTCCGCACCAAGGGCGTCACCTTCGCCGAGGTGCCCACGATCGACCAGGTCGGCGACCGGTTCGCCGAGATCGTCGACCTCGACGGCGCCGTCCCCGGCACCAACCCGGTCGGCTGATCCGCCGTGACCAGCACCGTGACCCACGTCGAGGGCGACGCCGCGGCCACCGTGGCCCGGCTGCACAGCACCTTCGCCTCCGGTCGGACCCGGCCCCTGGCGTGGCGGCTGCGCCAGCTGCGCGGTATCGAGCGTCTCGTGACCGAGCGGGAGCCGGACATCGCCGCGGCCCTCGCGCAGGACCTCGGCAGACCCGCCCCGTACGCCTGGCTCGGCGACATCGCGTCGACCGCGGCCGAGGCCGCCTTCGCGCGCACGCACCTGAAGCGGTGGATGCGCAGGCGGCGGACCTCGCTCCCGCTGTCGATGCTGCCCGGTCGCGGCTTCTACCAGTACGAGCCGCTCGGCACGGTGCTGGTCATCGGCCCCTGGAACTACCCCGTCTACCTGACCCTCGGCCCCCTGGTCGCGGCCGTCGCGGCCGGGAACACCGTCGTGGTCAAGCCGTCGGAGCACGCGCCCGCGACCTCGGCGCTGCTCGCCCGGCTGATCCCGGAGTACCTCGACCCGGACGCGGTCGCGGTGCTGGAGGGCGACGCCGCAGTGACCCAGGAGCTGCTCGCGCAGGGCCTGGACCTGGCGTTCTTCACCGGCGGGCCGGGGATCGGGAAGAAGGTGATGGAGGCGGCGTCGGCGCACCTCACCCCGGTGGTGCTGGAGCTGGGCGGCAAGAGCCCGGTGATCGTCACCGCGGACGCCGACATCGACGTCGCGGCCCGGCGGATCGCCTGGGTCAAGCTGCTCAACTCCGGGCAGACCTGCATCGCACCGGACTACGTGCTGGTCGAGGCCGGGGTGCGGGACCGTCTGGTCGCCGGCATCGTCGCGACGCTGCGGGAGTTCCGGGCCGGGGAACCGGCCGCGCAGCCGATCGTCGACGACCGGCAGTTCGGCCGCCTGGCCGCCCTGCTCGACGGCCACGGCGGCGAGGTGGCGGCCGGCGGCGGCACCGACGCGGCCACGCACTCCATCGAGCCGACCGTGGTCGTCGACCCCGACCCGGACTCCGCGGTGATGGCCGACGAGATCTTCGGCCCGATCCTGCCGGTGCTCACCGTCGGCTCCCTCGACGAGGCGATGCGCTTCGTCAACGCCCGGCCCAAGCCGCTGGGCCTGTACCTGTTCACCGGGTCGAGGGCCGCCCAGGAGAAGGTGCTCGCCGGCACCAGCTCGGGCGGCGTGGTGATCAACCACCTGGCCATGCACTGCCTGGTGCCGCAGCTGCCCTTCGGCGGCGTCGGCACCAGCGGGATGGGCGCCTACCACGGCGAATGGGGCTTCCACGCGTTCAGCCACCGCAAGGCGGTGCTGGCCAAGCCCGCGAAGCCGGACCCCGCGCTGATGTACCCGCCCTACACCGACCGGAAGATGGCGTTGCTGCGCCGCTTCTTCTGACCGGGGGACACCGTGATCGAGCCCGTCCACGGTGCGCAGCTCGTCCGCGTGCCGGGCGTCGGGCACGTGCCGATGGGCGACGCGCCCCGGCTGGTGTCGTCGCTGGTCCTGCGGTTCACCGCCCGGGCCGACCGTGCGGCCCGGGCGGTGGAGGTGCCGGGACCGGTCAGTGGCGCAAGCCGGCCTGCTTGAGCAGCGGCATGACGTTGTCGCCGAAGTACTTCAGCTCCTCGTTGTAGTCGACGAGGCCGAAGATCATGCCCTCCATGCCCGCCTCGTTGAGCCTGCCGAGCTCCTCGGTGACCTGCTCCGGGGTCCCGACGATCGGGTAGCCGCCCCACCCGGCGATGAAGCGCTCCTGCATCTTCTTCACCGCGTGGTCGAAGGACTGCGACGCACCGGAACCGGCGATCTTGATGACGTTGCCCGCCGCGCCCCAGTCGCCCTCGTCGACGACCTGCTGGAAGTCGCGCTTCGCCTCCGCCTCGGTGTCCCGGCAGACGACGAGGCCGTAGGTCATGGCGTGGATCGTGCGCTGGTACTCGGTGCGGGCCTTCTCCTTCAGCGCCGTCGTGTAGGCCTTGATGTTCTCCAGGGTGTCGAGCGAGGCGAAGTTGACGTCGACGTTGCGGGCGGAGAACTCGATGCCCGACGGGCTGTTGCCCGCGTTGATCAGCGCGGGCCGCGGCCCCTGGTGCGGCTTGGGATAGGCCTCGAGCAGCTCGGCGTCGAAGTACTTGGAGTGGATCGCGAAGGTGCCCTCCTCGGTCCAGAGCTTGCTCACGAAGTCCAGCCACTCCTGGCCGTAGGCGTAGCGCTCGTCGTGCTCGCGCTGCTCGGAGCCGAACATCTCCATCTCCGGCGGCACCCAGCCCATCACCATGTTCAGCGCGAACCGGCCGCCGGAGATGCGGTCGACGGTCGTCGCCTGCTTGGCCGCGACGATCGGGTGCATGGTCGGCAGGTGCGAGGTCGCGGCGACGGCGATCCGCTCGGTCGCCTCGGCGATCCCGGCGGCCCAGGTGTAGGTCTCGAAGCAGTTGCCGTTGAAGTTGGTGGACCCGCCGAAGCCCTTCCAGCGGGCGACGGGGACGAGCACGTCGAACCCGAGCCGGTCGGCGCGCTGGGCGATCTCCCTGGTGTGCTCCCAGGTGACCTCGTAGCTGGACGGGGCGTGGCTCATGATCAACCCGTACGAGCAGTTGCTGCCGAACAGGCCCAGCTTCATCTTCTGGTCGCCGAACAGCGGGTTCGTCGTCGTGCGGTCGGCCGCGGGCCGGGTCTCCGAGGCGGGGCGGGGATCGGTGGGGGCGAGCCCGAGGCGCTCGTTGGCGGTCACGGTCATGGTCGTCTCCTTCGACGTCGTGCGGGGGAGTCGTGGGCGAGCGTCAGCCGAGCTGGAACGGGTCGCGCGTCCCGCCGGTCAGCTCGACGAACACGGACTTGTTCTCGGTGTACTCGTTGACCGCGTCGACGCCGTTCTCCCGTCCGATGCCGGAGGCACCGAAGCCGCCGAAGGGCATGTTCGGGGCGATCACGCGGTAGGCGTTGACCCAGACGGTGCCCGCGCGCAGCTTCCTCGCGACGCGGTGGGCGCGGTGGACGTCCTTGGTCCACACGGCGCCGGCGAGCCCGTACGGGGTGTCGTTGGCGAGCTTCAGCGCCTCGTCCTCGTCGGTGAAGGTGTAGGCGGCGAGGACCGGCCCGAACACCTCCTCGCGGACGATCGTGTTCTCCGGGGACACGTTCGTGACGACCGTGGGCCGGACGAACAGCCCGCCGCGCTCGGCGTCGGGCTCGCCGCCGCAGGCGAAGGTCGCGCCCTCGGCGGCGGCGCCCTGCAGGTAACCGAGCACCTTCTCGTACTGCGGCCGGTTCGCGACCGGGCCCATCTCGGTGGCGGCCTCGGTGGGGTCGCCGAGCACGATGGCCTCGGCCCGCGCGACGACCTTCTCCACCAGTGCGTCGTGCACGTCGGCGTGCACGATCAGCCGGGAGCCGGCCATGCAGGTCTGCCCGGTGGCCGCGAACACGCCCGCCACCAGGCCGTTCGCCGCGGCGTCGAGGTCGGCGTCGGGGAAGACGATCTGCGGGGACTTGCCGCCCAGCTCCAGGGTGACCCGGTTGTAGTTGGCCACCGCCGCCTGCGCGACCTTCGCCCCGGTCGCCGACGAGCCGGTGAACGCGACCTTGTCCACTCCGGGGTGTGACGCCAGCGCCTCGCCGCAGGCGCGGTCCCAGCCGGTGACGACGTTGAGCACCCCGGCGGGCAGCCCGGCCTCGTGCAGGATCTCGGCGAACGCGACGGTGGAGGCCGGGGCGTGCTCGGACGGCTTGACGACCATCGTGCAGCCCGCGGCGAGCGCGGGGGCGAGCTTGAAGGTCAGCAGCAGCAGCGGGCTGTTCCACGGCGTGATCGCGGCGACGACGCCCACGGGCTCGCGGGTGGTGAAGCCGAAGTAGTTCGGGTTCACCGGCGGGACGGTGCGGCCCTCGATCTTGTCCGCCAGCCCGGAGAAGTAGTAGTACCACTGGGGCAGGGCGTTGAGCTGGCCGAGCATCTCGCGCAGCAGCTTGCCGGAGTCGCTGACCTCCAGCCGGGCCAGGCGCTCGGCGTTCGCGGCGATCGCGTCGCCGCACCGGCGCAGGATCGCGGCGCGCTGGAAGCCGGTCATGGCGCCCCACTCGCCCTCGAACGCGGCGCGCGCCGAGGCGACGGCCTCGTCGACGTCGTCCGCGCCGCCGTCGGCCAGCCGCGCCCACGGTTCCCCGGTGTAGGGGTTCAGCGACGCGAACGTCGCACCGGACCGGGCGTCCACCGCCCTCCCGTGGATGAACTGCCGGAACTCCTGCAGCGGCGATGTCATCGTCGACCTCCTGGCGCGTGCCCCGTCCTGACGGGTGGCGACGCTACGAGCGGCCCGGGGCCGTCGACTATCCGCGCGTGGCACACGTGGAGCCGTTCCGCGCGAGCTTCCGGGAACGGCTGACCGGCCGCGGTGATCGGCTGGGCAGGGCGCCCACCAGGCTCTATCGTCAGGGGACTCTTCGACCGCTCGCCACCGACGACGGGACGGCATCAGGAGGAGCCGATGGACGCCCTCGACGCACGCGCGGCCGCTCACCATCTCGGCCGCTACCCGGTCCTCGACACGCGCAACCTCGAGCAGGCGCGCGAGGCGGTGTCCCGGGTCTATCTCGACCACGACCTGACGGCACCGACCGACCAGCTCGAGATGACGCTGAACGCCACCTCGGACCGGATGTTCACCGTCGGCTTCCTGACCTACAAGTCCGCGGCCAAGCTCGTGATGCCGCCGACCGAGGACGCCTACCACATCAACCTCACGGTGGCCGGGAACACGATCGCCCAGCGCAGCGACGGGTCGCGGGCCGCCACGGCCGCCGGGGCGTCCGGGCTCACGCTCCTACCGGACCGGACGACGACGGTGCGCTGGTCACCCGACGCCGAGCAGTACATCCTCAAGATCCCGCGGCGCAGCCTGGAGACCCACCTGAGCGAGCAGCTGAACCAGCCGGTGCACGACGTGGTGGAGTTCGACTTCGGTCTCGCCTTCTCCTCGCCCGCAGGGCGGACCCTGCTGTCCTCGGTGCAGTTCCTGGCCCGGGAGCTGAACCGGCCGGGAGGTCTGGCCGAGATGCCCATCGCCCGTGAGCAGCTCGAGGCGTTCGTGATGAGCCAGCTCCTGTACGCGGGCCGCCACCAGTACTCCGACGCCCTCGCCGCGCCGGACAACCCGGTCCGCCGGGGGCGGCTCGGCCCGGTGCTCGACTACATGGAGCAGCACGCGGACGAGCCCCTGACCCCGCAGGAGCTCGCGCGGGTCGGCTGCATGAGTGTCCGCACGCTGCACGCGTCCTTCGCCCAGGAGCTCGGCGAGTCCCCGATGGCCTACCTGCGCCGGGTGCGGCTCGACCACGTCCGCGGGGAGCTGCTGCGCAGCGATCCCACCGTCACGGGGGTGAAGGAGATCGCGCTGCGCTGGGGCTTCTTCCACCCGAGCCGGTTCGCCCAGCAGTACCGGGAACGGTTCGGGGAGCTCCCGCGCGACACGCTACGGGGCTAGGGCGCCGTAGCCGCCGCGGTGGAACAGCAGCGGCGCGCGGACGGGGTCGGCGCCCAGGTCGTGCACCCGGGCGACGACGACCGTGTGGTCCCCGCCCGGGTACTGCGCCTCCAGGGTGCAGTCGATCCACGCGGCCACGCCGGCGAGTACCGGTGCGCCCGACGGCGCCGGGTCCCAGGTGACGCCGGCGAACTTGTCGGTGCCCGAGCGGGCGAAGGCGGAGCTCAGCTCGCGGTGGCCGTCGGCCAGCACGTTCACGCAGAACGCACCCACCTCGCGGATCCGCGGCCAGGTGGTCGAGGTCAGGGCGGGACAGAAGCTGACCAGTGGTGGCTCCAGCGACAGCGAGCTGAAGGACTGGCAGGTGAACCCGACCGGCCCGTCCGCGGTGAGCGCGGTGACCACCACGATCCCCGACGCGAAATGACCCAGCACCGAGCGCATGCGGCCGGGATCGATCGGGGGCACCTCGGTGTGCGGGGTCTCGTCCATGGACCGAACGGTAGGGCCGCGGCGCGGCCGCCCGATATCCGCGCGTGGCCGCGGTAGAGCCGCCGACCGCAGGCCGCGCGCAGCGGCTGTGCGCCGTCCGCCTGCGGATATCGGTCCGTCGCCGTCGCGTCCTACGGTCGCCCGGCCCGATGACGTGCCCGATGTGAGGAGCCGGACGTGAACCCGAACCCGATGTCCCTGCCAGGTGCCGCCGCCGTCCGGCGTGCCGTGGCGGCGCTCGCGGCAGGCGGCATGGTGATCGTCACCGACGACGCCGACCGGGAGGACGAGGGCGACCTCGTGCTGCCCGCGGCGACCGCGACGGCCGAGCAGATCGCGTTCGTCGTCCGGCACACGACCGGCATCGTGTGCGCACCGATGCCCGCGGAGCGCGCGGACGCGCTGGGGCTGCCCCCGATGGTCGAGGACAACGCCGACGCCCACGGCACCGCGTTCACGGTGTCGGTCGACCACGACGGGGCCGGGACCGGGGTCTCGGCCGCCGACCGTGCGGCGACGCTGCGGGCGCTGGCGGACCCGGCGACCCGGCCCGCTGCCCTGCGCAGGCCGGGGCACGTGTTCCCGCTGCGCGCCCGCGCGGGCGGGGTGCTGGTCCGGGCCGGTCACACCGAGGCGACGGTCGACCTGCTGCGGCTCGCGGGGCGGGAGCCGGTCGGGGTGATCGGTGAGATCGTCGCCCCGGACGGGTCGATGGCCCGGGGCGGGGTGCTGCGGGCGTTCGCGGCCGAGCACGACCTGCCGGTGCTCGCGATCGCCGATCTCGTGCGGCACCGGCGGGCGACCGAGCGGCTGGTCGAGCAGGTCGCCTCGGCCGCCATGCCGACCGTGTTCGGCGAGTTCCGCGCGGTCGTCCATCGCTCCGTGACCGACGGCACCGAGCACCTCGCGCTGGTCCACGGTGACGTCGCCGAGGCGTCCCGACGTCCGGGCGGCGCGCTCGTGCGGGTGCACAGCGAGTGCCTCACCGGCGACATCATCGGGTCACTGCGCTGCGACTGCGGTCAGCAGCTGGAACGGGCGCTGCGCGCGATCGCCGACGAGGGCGCGGGAGCCGTGGTCTACCTGCGTGGACACGAGGGGCGGGGGATCGGCCTGGCCCACAAGATCCGGGCCTACGCCCTGCAGGAGACGGGCCTCGACACCCTCGACGCCAACACCGTCCAGGGCCTGCCCGTCGATGCGCGCTCCTACGGCATCGGTGCGCAGATCCTCGCCGATCTGGGGATCACCCGGCTCCGGCTGATCACCAACAACCCGGCCAAGTACGGCGGGCTCGACGGGCACGGCCTGGAGATCGTCGGCCGTGTGGAGCTGCCGTCCGAGCCCACCGCACAGAACCTGCGCTACCTGCGCACCAAGCAGCAGCGGATGGGCCATGCCCTGGGGCTGGGCGAGTACACGGGCTAGATCTCCGGGGCGGGCACCAGCCCGGCCGCGACCGCACCGGTGATGCCGCCGTCGGCGGTGACGGTCGACCCGTTCAGCCAGCGCGAGTCGCGCGACGCGAGGAAGACCACGGCGGGCGCGATGTCGTCGACCGTCGCGTGCCGGCCCAGGAACTCCCGCACCCCGTCGAGGGTGTCCTTGCCCATGCTCTCCTCGAAGTCGGCGAGGATCGGCGTCTCCACCGGGCCGGGCAGCAGCGCGTTGATGCGCAGCTCGTTCATCTCGCGCACCGCCCCGCCCATGGCCAGGGTGTAGACGGTCGCCGCCTCCTTGGAGAAGTTGTAGGCGTTGCCCTGCTGTGGGTGCGCCGCGAACCAGGCCGCGCCCTCGTCGAAGGTGTCGGTGGCCATCACCTCGCGGATCGTCTCCAGCCGGGCCGGCCAGCCGAAACCGGCGGTCGAGGACACCACGACGATCGACCCGCCGGTGTTCATCCGGTCGAACATCGACTCGGTCAGGTGCCGCATCCCGAGGAAGTTCACCTTGAACACCACGTCGCCGGGGGCGGTACCGGGGACGCCCGCGATGTTGGCGAGGACGTCGAAGGTGCCCTCGATCCGCTCCAGCGCCGAGTCGATGCTCGCGGGGTCGGCCAGGTCGACCTCGACGTGCTGGTCCACCTCGGCGGAGGGCTTGTTGCGGTCGAGGCTGACGACGGTCGCGCCGCCCTCGACGAGCCGTCGGGTGACGGCGTCGCCGATCCCCGACGCGGTGCCCGTCACCAGGCAGCGCAGTCCCTGTACGTCCATGTGATCCCTCCGATGTCGCCGGTGACGCCCGTTGTTTTTAAACTAGATTAATCACCGAGGAGGGTCAACGACCCTCGACCACGACCCACCGAGGGAGACGTCGATGCGGACGCGATTCACCGAGCTCGTCGGGGTGGAACACCCTGTGGTCCAGGGCGGCATGCAGTGGGTCGGCCGGGCGCCGCTGGTCGCGGCGGTCGCCGAGGCGGGCGGGCTGGGCTTCCTGACCGCCCTCACCCAGCCCACCCCGGAGGACCTGCGGGCCGAGATCCTCCGCTGCCGGGAGCTGACCGCGAAGCCGTTCGGCGTGAACCTGACCATCCTGCCGACCATCGACTCCCCGCCCTACGACGAGTACCGCCAAGTGATCATCGACGAGGGTGTCCCGGTGGTGGAGACGGCGGGCGCCAACCCGGTCGCCCACCTGGGGCCGCTGCACGACGCGGGAATCGTCGTCGTGCACAAGTGCACCTCGGTCCGGCACGCGCAGAAGGCCCAGGACCTCGGCGTCGACGCGCTGTCGATCGACGGCTTCGAGTGCGCCGGGCACCCCGGCGAGGACGACGTCCCCGGACTGGTGCTGCTGCCCGCCGCGGCCGACGTCCTCGACGTCCCGTTCCTCGCCTCCGGCGGCATCGCCGACGCCCGCGGCCTGGTCGCGGCGCTCGCGCTCGGCGCGGACGGGGTCACCATGGGCACCCGCTTCCTGTGCACGCGGGAGTCCGGTGTGCACGACGCGGTCAAGGCCCGCATCGTCGAGGCGGGCGAGCGCGACACGGCGCTGATCTTCCGGCAGCTGCGTAACACCGCCCGGGTGGCGGCCAACGCGGTGTCCGCCGAGGTCGTGGAGAAGCTGGCGGCGGGGGCCCGGTTCGACGACATCCGGCACCTGGTCGCGGGCAGCCGCGGCGCGACCGTCTACGAGACCGGCGACCTCGACGCGGGGATCTGGTCGGTCGGGATGGTGCAGGGGATCATCCGCGACGTGCCGACCTGCGCCGAGCTGATCGGCCGGATGGTCGCCGAGGCGGAGGAGATCATCGCCGGTCGGCTGGCCGGGATGGCCGGGGCCCGATGAGCGGGCCCCGCCCGGCTCAGCGCAGCACGTCGAAGGTCTCCATGTCGGCGACGAAGCGGGCGATCCGCTCGATCGCCCACATCATGTGGCCCTGCGGCTGGAGCTTGTTCTCGAACCGGGTCCCGCCGATCGAGAACAGCGCCAGGGTCAGTGCGTGCAGGGGCTGCCGCCGGTAGGCGAGCATCGCCTCGTCGAACGACGGCGGCTCGGCCACCCCGTGCGCGCGCAGCCGGTCGAGGTAGTGCCGCAGCAGGTCGGCCTCCCAGGCGCGGCGGTCCTCGATCGGCAGCGCGACGCTCAGCGCGTAGGACACGTCGAGGGCCCAGTTCCCGCGCGCGACGCACTGCCAGTCGTAGAGACCCATCGCGCCGTCCGGGTCCCGCAGCCAGTTGCCCAGGTGCACGTCCTGGTGCAGCAGCGTCTGCGGCGCCAGGTCGTGCAGGTGCAGCGCCCGCATGAACGCGTCGTGCATCCCGCCGCGCCGGGCGTACACCTCGTCGGGCACCACGTGCCGGGCGCGTTCGAGGCCGACCAGGGTGCGCTTGCGGTAGGAGATCGGGTTCAGCTTCTCCTGCCACGCCGTCGCCCCGCGCAGCCCGGCGAGGTCCCCGCCGGCGCGCAGCCGGGGGCTGTCCCACAGCCCGCCGTGGTAGGTCGCGAGCTGCTCCACCATCGTCTCGGCGTCGCGGCGGGTGACGGTGGTGGTCATCGGCGCCGGGAACGTCCAGCCCTGCGGGCCGAGGTCCTCCAGCAGCAGCAGCGAGCGGTAGGTGTGCGGGTCGTAGCCGGCGTAGAAGGCGCGGGGGCTGCGTAGGTCCAGGGTCGGCCGGGCACGGTTGTAGAAGATCGCCTCGCCCTCGACGATCTCGGTGACGCCCATCAGCAGCCGTGAGGTGAACGTCGACGTGGCCTTGGTGAACAGGCTGGTCGGCAGGCCGGTGGTCTGGCCGACGGAGTTGTACACGACCCGCAGCGGCAGCCGGGCGCTGGTCCCGTTGTGGCCCTCGCCGGCCTCGACGTCGATCACCATCGCGCCCGGGACGTCCCGGCAGAGCACGCCGGTCAGCCACTGCGGGGTGACCGCCCGCGCCGACGGAGGCACGACGGCGGGGTCGGCGGTCCGGCGGTCCGCGCCGAGCCGTTCGCGGGTGATGTGGACGACGACGCGGCCGATCGAGCCGGCGATGTCGGTCAGGGGGCTGGTCATCGGGGGTCCTCCGGAGGCGGTTCGGGGTCGTCGGGGCGGGGGGGCGTGGGCACCACCTCGCGGATGACCGGCCCGAGCTCGGGGCCGGTGTCCCACGGGACGGAGCCGAGGCGCCGGGCGGCGCCGAGCACGGCGGTGACGAGGGCGGGCCTGCGGGCGGCGAGCCGGTCGTCGGCGACGCAGACGCTGACGGCCGCGACGACGCGCCCGGAGCCGTCACGCACCGGGGCGGCCACGCAGCCGACGCCCAGGAAGGTCTCCTGCGCGTCCACGCCGACGCCGTCGCGGACGATCCGGTCCAGTTCGGTGTGCAGGGCGTCCAGCCGGTGGATCGTGTGCGGGGTGAACACCGAGAAGCCCTGGTGGGCGCGTTCGACCGCCTCGCCGCGCGGGCGGTGGGCCAGGATCGTCTTGCCCAGCGCGGTGGAGTGCGCGGGCAGCCTGCCGCCGTTGCCGACACCCGGTAGCCGGACCCCGCCGTCGGGGTGCACCGCCGACACCGGGACGACGTAGCGGCCGTCCCAGACGCCGAGGCGGCTCGTCGCACCCGTCGCCGCGGCCAGCTCGCGCAGCACCGCACCGGCGCCGCCGTCGAAGCCCGCGCCGTGTACGAGGGTGCGCGACAGCGCCAGCAGCCGCCAGCCCAGCCGGTAGCGGCCGGCGGCGGTGCGCTCCAGCAGCCCGATCCCGGCGAGGCTCGCGAGCAGCTCCTGCGCGGTGGAGCGCGGCAGCTCCAGCCGCGCGGCGACCTCGCGGGGACCCCACTCCGGACGGTCGTGGGTGAACAGCCCCAGCACCGATCCGGCTCTGGCGATCGTGCTCAGCACGGGTCCTCCCTGGCGGTACGGCTCCGCGTCGAGCCGGCGCTGCGGAGCGTGGCGGAACCGGACCGGCGACGACGAGCGCCGTCCGGGATAACCGGACGATGGTGCGTCGCCGGTGCTCCGGGCCGCTAGACCTCGACCATGACCCCGACGCCCGACCCGGCCACGCAGGACCTGCTCGACCGCATCGACCGCTTCGCCGCCGACGAGCTGGCCCCGCTCGAACTCGAGCACCCGCAGTTCTTCGACCACCGCCGCGAGTTCGCCCGCACCGACCTCGACCACGGCGGGGTCCCGGCGCGGGAGTGGGAGGAGCTGCTGACCGAGATGACCCGCCGCGCGGACCGGGCCGGGCTGTACCGGTTCGCGCTGCCCGCCGCACTCGGCGGCGCCGACGGGTCCGACCTCGCGATGGCGCAGGTCCGTGAGCACCTCGCGGCCAGGCCCGTCGGGTTGCACAGCGACCTGCAGTCCGAGACCAGCTGCGTCGGGAACTTCCCGCTGGTGGAGCTGCTGTGGCGGGCGGGCACCGCCGAGCAGCGCGAGTGGATCGAGCCGCTGGTCCGGCGCGAGGTGAGCGGCGGGTTCGGGCTGACCGAGCCCGGCCACGGCAGCGCCGCGACCTGGATGGGCACCCGCGCGGTGCGCCGCGACGGCGACTGGGTGATCGACGGGGCGAAGCGGTTCAACACCGGCATGCACCGCCCGGGGATCGACGTCGTCTTCGCCCGCACCGGCGGCGAGCCCGGCGACGCCCGCGGCATCACCGCGTTCGTCGTCCCGACCGACACACCCGGGTTCCGGGTCGAGCGGCACGCCTGGACGATGGCCATGCCGACCGACCACTCCGACGTGACCCTCGACGGCGTCCGCGTCCCGGACTCCGCGGTGCTCGGCGAGCCGGGCGCCGGGCTCGACCTCGCGTTGCTGTTCGTGCACGAGAACCGCATCCGGCAGGCCGCGTCCAGCCTCGGCGCGGCCCGGTTCTGCATCGACGCGGCGGTGACCTACGCCCGCGAGCGGGAGGTCTTCGGGCGCGCGCTGGCGTCGAACCAGGCGGTCCAGTGGCCCCTGGTCGAGCTGCACACCGAGGCCACCCTGGTGCGCGCGCTGGTCCGGGCGACCGCGGCGGCGATGGACACCGACGGCAAGGTCGCGCTGTCGGAGCTGGTGTCGATGTGCAACCTGCGGGCCAACCGGCTCGCCTGCGAGGCCGCCGACCGGGCGATGCAGGTGCACGGCGGGCTCGGCTACACCCGCGACGTGCCGTTCGAGCACATCTACCGCCACCACCGCCGGTACCGCATCACCGAGGGCACCGAGGAGATCCAGGTCCGCACGATCGCCCGCGAGCTGTTCGGCTTCGGCCGGCGGGCGGGCACGTCGTGAGCGGCCCGGATCCCGACGCGCTCGCGCGGTGGCTGGGCGACCGGGTCGAGGTCACCGGGCCGCTGCGGGTCGACCGGGTCGGCGACGGCCAGTCCAACGTCACCAGCCTGGTCACCGACGCGGCCGGTCGCGCGTGGATCCTGCGCCACCGCCCGGCCGGGGCGGCCGCCGACGACGCGCTGCGGGAGGCCGGGGTCCTGCGCGGGCTGGCCGGCGGACCGGTCCCGGTCCCGGCCGTCGTCGCCTCGGGATCCGGTGTCGACGGCGTGCCGGGGGAGTTCGTCGTGATGGAGCGGTCGCCGGGCACGGTCCTGGCCCGGGAGGCCGACGCCGACGCACTGCCCGTGCCCCGGCGACGGGCGCTGGCCGGTGACGTGGTCGCGGTGCTGGCCCGGCTGCACGCCGTCGATCCGGAGCGGATCGGGCCGGTCCGCGGCCACGCCGACGACCTGTTCGCGCGCCGGGTCCGGCGCGCCGCACGCAACTGGGAGGCCTGGGCGGGGTCGGCGCCCCGGAGCGTCGACGCGGCCTGGCGCGAGGCCCACCGGCGGATCGCCGCCGCGCCGCCGCGGGCCCAGCGGCTCGCCGTCGTCCACGGGGACTACCGGCTCGCGAACCTGCTCGTCGCCGGCGGCCGGGTCACCGCCGTCCTGGACTGGGAGCTGTGCACCCACGGCGACCCGCTGGTCGACCTCGCCTGGCTTCTCGACGACTGGCGTGGCCCCGGCGAGCCCGCCGTCGCGATCCCGAGCCCGACCCGGGCCGGCGGCTTCGGCGACCGCGCGGAGCTCGCGGCCGACTACGCCGCCCGCACCGGTCTCGACCTGTCCGGGCTGGACCGCTACCGGGCGCTGACCCACTGGACGGCGGCGACGCTGCTGCAGGGGGTGCTGGTCCGGCGGCGGTCCGGGGCGCTCGGGGGGCACGGGGTGCTCGACCCGGCCGCGGTGGAGCGGTCGGTCCGCGACCTGGTCGAGGGCGCCCTCAGCCTGCTGCCGGGGACCGGGTCGGGGACCCGATCCGTGCCCCGACCTGGTGCAGCACGCTCGCCAGGTCCCAGTAGTCGTCGTGCGAGGTGAGCAGGCCGTCGTCGCCGTAGGTGCCGACGGCGACGCCCGGTACGGAGAACCGCGCGCCCGCCACGTCGACGAGCTCCCCGGACCGCAGCCGCAGCGGTCCGCGGACCGTGCCCGACCACTCCCACCGCGAGGTGAGCCGTCCGTCGCCGGCCCAGGTCTCGCCGAAATCGATGTGCGAGTCCGGGGCGAAGACGAGCATGAACCGGTGGAACCGGGCGATCCCGTCGCGGCCGCGGTAGGTGCCGTCGAGCGCGATGTCGCGGTACACGCCGTCCGGCGCGAAGAAGGACAGCAGCGCGTCCGGGTCGGCGGTCCACGCGGCGCCGTAGGCCGAGGCGAAGGCCGGGTCGGCGGGGTGCGGGGTGCTCACGGCCGGGCCAGCCGCTCGGTGGCCTTGCTGGTGCCCGAGCGCAGCCGGTCCAGACCCTCGGCGATCCGCCGGGTGAACAGCCCGCGCTGGAGCAGGTCGTGGGTGACCCGCAGCTCGTAGGCGGTGGCGGCGACATGGTCCATGTGCGACGCGCGCAGCGCGACCTCTTTGAGCACCGTGGTCAGCTCGCTGCCGTGCTCGGCGATCTGCGTCGCCAGCGTCAGGGCCGACTCACGCAGCGTCCCCACCGGCACGACCTCGTCGACGAGCCCGCAGCGCAGCGCCTCCCGGGCGTCGATCGGGTCGCCGGTGAAGAACATCCGGCGGGCCCGCTGCGTGTTCGTCTTGCGCAGGATCGCGTGGTAGAAGCCGTTCATCGCGTACTTGACCTGCGTCGACCCGAACGCGGCGTTCTCCGAGGCGATCGTGATGTCGCACATGTTGGCCAGGTCCATGCCGTAGCCGGGAGCGACGCCGGCGACCGCCGCCACGGTGGGCTTGCGGTAGTCGTAGATCGCGACCATCAGCTTGTGGGCCAGGTCGGTGAACCGGGTCCGGTCGTCGCCGGTGGTGTCCTGCAGGACGTCGAGCGCCCAACCGGCGCAGAAGAAGTCCTCGTTGCCGATGAGCAGGACGCAGGCGACGTCGTCGTCCTCGGCCCAGGCCGCGAGCGCGTCGACGATCTCCTCGTGCAGCTCCCAGCCCAGCGCGTTGCGCTTCTCCGGGTGGTCGAGCTGCAGGATGCCGACCCCGTTCTCGACGGAGGTCCTCAGGTAGCGGTACTCGGTCACGCGTGTCCTTCCATGTCGCCCGCCGCGCTCAGCAGCAGGCCTCGGTCCCGGGTCGGGTGGCGCCGGCCCCGCGGGCCGCGTCGCAGGCGGCGGCGAGGGAGTCGGCAGTGGCGGTGGGGTGGTCGGGCGGGTGACCGGCGAAGTCGGTCACCCCGGCCCAGTGCGCGGCGACGTCGGCCGGTCCGGGCGGCCGGCCGTCGGAGCCGGTGAGGCGGACGCCGTGCGAGCGCTCCCAGCGCAGCACCGAGGCCCAGCCGCCGCCGGTCTCGACGACCTCGCCGGTCAGCGGGCACGACGGCAGCGCCAGTGCGACGACGACCGGGGCGACGTCGGCGGCCCGCAGCGCCTGCGCGGGACGGTCGCGGAAGACCTCCTCGGTCATCGAGGTCAGCGCCATCGGGGCGACGGCGTTGACCCGGATCCCATACCGGTCGCCCTCGGCGGCCAGCGTCCGGCCCAGCCCGAGGACCCCGGCCTTCGCCGCGGCGTAGGCGGCCTGGCCGGGGTTGCCGTGCAGCCCGGCGCCCGAGGTGGTCAGCACGATCGCCCCGCCCCGGAGCCGCAGGTGCGGCCAGGCCGCCGAGCAGGCCGTCCAGCTGCCGCGCAGGTGCACGTCGACGACGGAGTCCCAGTCGTCGTCGGTGAGCCGGGAGACCGCGCGGTCGCGGGTCGCCCCGGCGTTGACGACGAGCACGTCGAGCCGGCCGAGCGCGCCGACGGTGTCGGCGACCAGCGCGCGTCCGTCACGGGCGTCGCCGGTCACCGGGTGCGCACGGCCGCCGCCGGAGCGGATCCGCGCGACGACGGCGCCCGCCGCGTCGGCGGTGCGGGCGTGCACGGCGACCGTGGCACCGGCCGCGGCCAGCGCGGTCGCGTACTCCGCGCCCAGCCCCCGGCCGGCGCCGGTGACCAGCGCGACCGTGCCCTCGGCGAACCGGGCGGTGTCCGTCGTGCTCACGCGGGCGCCGTGCGGTGGGCGGACCAGAGGTCGAGCTCGGGCAGACCCGCCAGGGTGTGCTTGCGGATCTTGCCGGTCGCGGTGACCGGGATGTCGGCGACGACGTGCCACTCGACGGGGGTCTTCGCCCGTGCGAGCCGCTGCCCCGCGACGTGGTCGAGCAGCGGGTCGACACCGGCCGCGCGGGCGTCGTCGTCGAGGACCACCCAGGCGCCGACGGCCTCCCCGAGACGCTCGTCGGGCACGGCGGTGACCGCGACCCGCCGGACCCCGGGGGCCGAGGCGATCGCCAGCTCGATGTCCATCGTGGAGAACTTCTCGCCGCCCCGGTTCACGATGTCCTTGGTGCGCCCGACGATCTGGACCCAGCCCTCGTCGTCGACCCGGCCGACGTCGCCGGGGGAGAACCACCCGTCGTCGTCGAGCTGCTCGGCGGTGACGACCGGGTCGGTGTAGCACTCCAGCAGTTGGGGGCCGCGGATCAGCAGCCTGCCGACGGTGCCGGGTGGGACGAGCGCCCCGTCCTCGTCGACGACGGTCATCTCCATCCCGCGCAGCAGCCGACCGTCCCAGGCCCGCCTGCGCTCCAGCGGGTCGTCCGCGGCGGCGATCGCGAGGACGCCCGCGGTCTCGGTCATCCCGTAGGCCCGCACCACCCGCACACCCGCCTCGGACGCCCGGTCGACGACCTCCGGGGCGATCGCGGCGCCCGCGCAGGCGTAGGTGTCGAGCCGGTGGCCCTCGGGCCGGGTCCGGTAGCGCTCGACGAGGTCGGCGACGAACACGGTCGCGCCCATCATCAGCGTGACCCGCTCGGCCTCGATCAGCTCGACGGCGTCGTCGGGCCGCCAGCCGGACATCACCACCGAGCGGCCGCCCAGGAAGACCGGGAACACCACTGCCGCGACGAAGCCGCCCAGGTGCGACAGCGGCGTCGCGGCGAGGGTGACGGTGTGCTCCCCGGCACCGAGCGCGTCGCGGAAGTTGACCAGGTGCGCGACGACGGCGCGGTGCGACAGCAGCGCCCCCTTCGGCGCCGCGGTGGTCCCGGAGGTGTAGAGCAGCAGCGCCGGGTCGGCGGGCCCGCGGGTGACCGTGAGCGGCTCGTCGACGGCCGTCGCCGCGTCGGGGACCGCGACCCAGCCGGGGCGCCCGCCGCCGACGAGGTAGCGCACCACCGGGTCGAGGCCCGCCTCGTCGAGCAGCCCGTCGAGCTCGGCGGCCGGGTCGCGCGGGCCGAGGGCGTCGACGGTGCACACCACCGCGGGGCGGCAGTCGGCGACGATCTGGCGCATCTCGTGCTCGCGGTAGATCGGGATGACGGGCACGTCCACCGCGCCCGCCCGGAACGCCGCGACCTGCACCGCGAGCGCCTCGAGCCGGTTGGGCAGCTGGACCAGGACCCGGTCGCCCGGGGCCACGCCGCGCCGGACGAGGTCCTGGGCGATCGCGCGGGTCCAGCGCTCGAACTCGCCGTAGCTCACGCGGCGGCCCTCGAAGCAGAACAGCTCCCGCTCGGGGTGGCGGGCGGCCGCCCGGGGGACCAGGTCGGCCAGTGTGGTCGCGGTCCACAGACCCGACGCGCGGTAGCCGGCGTACCGGTAGGCGGTGATGGCGGAGGGGGTGGCAGTCGTCATCGACGTGCTCCTACGGCTCGAACCGACGTGATCCGTCACCTAGTGACGGATCACTTGGTCAGGGTCCGAACGGCCGATCAGCGGCGGCGGAGGCGACCGAACGCCTCGCCGATCCGCTCCAGCACCTCGGGGTGGCGGATGACCTCGCGGTAGGCCGAGGTCTCGAACGACAGCGCGCTGATCGGGTCCATCGTGGGCGAGCGCAGCGCCAGCTCCTTGTTGATCATCGCCGAGCGCGTGGTGGTGGCCGCGATCGACCGGGCCAGCTCCGTCGCGGCGCCGACCACGCCACCGGTGGGCACCAGGCGGTCGACCAGCCCGATCCGCAGCGCCTCCGCGGCGTCGATCCGGTCCCCGGAGAAGGTGAGCAGCTTGGCCTGGCTGAGCCCCACGATCTTCCACAGCGGGGAGAAGTACGGCGTCAGCCCGAACTTGATCTGCGGGAACCCGAACACGGCGTTCTCCGCGCCGATCCGGATGTCGCAGAACACGGCGATGTCGCAGCCGCCGCCCAGGGTCGGGCCCGCGCAGGCGGCGATGGTGGGCTTGGCGTAGTCGAGCAGTGCGCCGTAGACCCGCAGGCACATGGCGGAGTACTCGTCGCGGGAGTCCTCGGTGAACGCCGACTGCAGGTCGAGGTCGAGGCCCGCGGAGAACGCCTCCTCGCCCCCGGTGACCACGACCGCGGCGACGTCGTCGTCGGCCCGCCACGCGTCGAGCTGGTCGCCCAGCGCGGCGAACAGCTCCAGGCTGAGCGCGTTGCGCCGGTGCATGCGGTTGAAGGTGATGGTGCCGACGCCGTCGGCGACGGTGGTGCGGACGGCCTCGTCGTCGGCCATGGGGGTACTCCTCGGGTGCGGGGAACGGTGGGGGAGGGGCCGGGTCAGCGGGTGGCCGCGGGGCTGCGGCCCAGCAGCGACAGCAGGTAGGCGCCGCCGATGCGGTCCTCGCGGGGCGGGAGCGCGCCGAGCTGGCGCATCATCTCGGTGATCTCGTACTGGGCGAGGTAGGACGACAGCAGCCCGTCGGTGAACTCCAGGAAGATGTCGCAGCCGTAGGTGCTGAAGGTCGCGCCGGGGGCGAGTTTCGCCGGGCCGTGGCCGTACTGGCGGAACAGGCACAGGGCCCGGCCGTCCTCCGGTGATGTGAAGGTCTGGACCTCGTCGAAGGCGACGTCGGGCATGACCTGCCAGATCCGGTCGACGTAGGCGCGCATGCCGTCACGCCCGTCGATCACCTCCGGCCAGAAGACGGTGTCCTCCCAGCGGATGCCGGGGTGCAGGATCTCGAGCACGCGCTCGGTGTCGTGGGAGTTCCACGCCGCCAGCCAGCGGCGAGAGAAGTCACGCAGGAAGGCCTCGGTCTGGGGTGCCGGCACGGCGGCTCCTCGTCGGTTCGGAGGCCCGCGCCGATGCGGGCCGCGTGACATCACCCTAGCCGTGATTAACTTGCGGCGGAAGTGCGGACCAGCTCGACGAACCGGGCGAGCAGCCGGTCCAGCGCGTCGACGTCGACCGGGCGGTGCAGCAGCTGGGCGCCGACGATCATCGACAGGCACAGTTCGGCCAGCTCGTCGGCGTCCGCGCCCGCCCCGGCCTCGACGACGGCGGCCCGGACGACCTCCCGGCGGCGGCGGTCGACCTCCCGCTGTGCCGTCGCGACGGCCGGGTCGCCGGTGCTCCAGACCCGGATCGCGGCCTCCGCGTCGTGCGGGACCGTCCGGGCGAGCCGGCGCAGGAGCTCCAGGCGCTCCAGCGGCGCGAGCGGTGCCGCGGCCTCGCGGGCGATCTCCTCGGTCCGCGCGGCCCAGTGCTCCAGGAACTGCGTGACGAAGTCCGGCCAGTTGCGGAACCAGTTGTAGAACGACCCGCTCGACACCCCGAGGTGGCGGTGCAGGGCGGTCATCGACAGGTCGCGGGAGCCGGATCCGGACAGGATCTCGACGGCTGCCGCGTAGTAGTCCTCGCGGCCGACGTACTGCGGCACGGGCGGCTCCTCGGGTGCGGGTCGGGCCGGGTCAGCATCGCAGCCGCGCGCGGATCCTTCCGACATAGAGGCCTCTATGTTAACTTCCGCTAGGTCACAGCCGCAGAGATGTCGAGGGAGACGTCATGGGTGGGTTCCGGTCGCCGGACGAGGTGCACGAGTTCCTGGGTGGGATCTTCGAGGAGGCGATGGCCGACGGGACCATCGGACCGAAGCTGGCCGCGACCGGCATGAGCCTGCGGATGGACTACACCGATCCCGAGACGACGGTCCGTGTCGACTTCGCGACGAAGGAGATCACCACCGGCCCGGCGGCCGCGGTCGACTCCGACGCGACGCTGGCGATGAGCGCCGACACCGCCAACCAGTACTGGCAGGGAAAGGTCAGCCTCCCGCTGGCGATGGCCCGCGGGAAGATCACCGTCGGCGGCTCGGCGGCGCAGCTGCTGAAGCTCTCGCCGATCGCGAAGAGCCTCTACCCCCGCTACACGGCGATGCTCACCGACCGTGGACGCGCCGACCTGGTCGTGAGCTGACGTGGCCGGGCCCGCCGCGCCCACGACCGGGCGCACCCACCACGACGTCGACATCTCGTCCGACGCGTTCTGGCGGCTGGCGCCGGAGGACCGCGAGCCCGCGTTCGCCCGCCTGCGGGCCGAGGCCCCGGTGTCCTGGCAGCGGCCGGTGCACAGCCCGCTGATGGACGGCGACGACGGCCCGCCCGGCTACTGGGCGGTCGTGCGGGCGGCGGACATCGCGACGGTGAGCCGCCGGGCCGACGTCTTCTCCTCGGCCACCGGCGGGGTGCTCGTCGAGGAGTTCCCCGAGGAGGTCCTGGAGATGGCCTCGTCGATCCTCACCATGGACGACCCCCGGCACCGCAAGGTCCGTAGGTTGGTCGCGTCGGTGTTCACCCCGCGACGGGTGCAGCGGATCGAGGAGCAGATCGCCCGCCAGGCCCGCGAGATCGTCACGGCGGTGCAGGGCCGCGGCGAGATCGAGCTGGTGTCGGACGTGTCCGCCCGGCTGCCGCTGTGGACGGTGTCGGAGATGATCGGCATCCCGCCCGACCGCCGCGACGAGGTGGCCACGGCCGCCGAGTCGATGGTGGCCTGGGGTGACGAGGAGGGCACCGCCGGCTCGGACGCGGCGACGGTGATGCTGAACGGGATCGTCACACTGCACGGCGCCTGCCAGGACGTCATCGACGCCCGCCGGGAGGCTCCGCAGGACGACCTGATCAGCGCGCTGGTGGCCGCCGAGGTCGACGGCGAGCACCTCACCGACGACGACATCCGGTCGTTCTTCGTGCTGCTGTGCGTGGCCGGCAACGACACCACCAAGCAGACCACCACGCACACGGTCCGCGCCCTGACCGAGCACCCGGAGCAGCGGGAGTGGCTGTTCGCCGACTACGACGCCCGCATCGGGACGGCGGTCGAGGAGTTCGTGCGCTGGGCGAGCCCGGTGATGACGTTCCGGCGGACCGCGCTGGAGCGCGTCGAGCTGGGCGGGCAGGTGATCGAGCCCGGGGACAGGGTCACGCTGTTCTACGGATCGGGCAACCGCGACGAGCAGGTGTTCGAGCGGCCGCTGGAGTTCGACCTGTCCCGCACGCCGAACCCGCACCTGGCCTTCGGCGGCGGCGGGCCGCACTTCTGTCTCGGCTCGCACCTGGCGAAGGCCCAGCTGCGCTGGATCGTCCGCGAGCTCTACGACCGGCTGCCCGACCTGCGCACCGACGGCGAGCCGGACCGGCTGGTCAGCACGTTCATCAACGGGATCCGACGGCAGCGGTGCGTGTTCACACCGCGATGAAACCCGCGGCGGGCCGGGCGGGGTCAGTCGCCGTCGCGCAGCACGGCCAGCGCGACCGCGGTGACCTCCGCGCGGACCGCCGGTCTGCCTTGTGCCGACGAGGTGAGCCGGGTCAGGTCGCTGACCGCCGACACCGCCGCCCGGACCCGCAGACGCGCGGTCGGTTCGTCGAGGTCGAGGAAGTAGGCCAGCAGCGATCGGGTCCAGTCGCGCAGCTCGGTCCGGACCGCGGCGGCGGTCCGTTCCCGGGCGTCGGAGGGCAGGTGGTGGAACTCCGAGACGTAGACGCCGAGCAGCGCGCGGTTGGCCAGGCAGAACCCCACGTAGCGGTCGACCAGCCCGGCGAGGTCGACCGAGCCGGGGTGGGCGCGCCGGGTGCGCTGCTCGGCCCGCAGCCGTTCCGAGCCCAGGTCGTACGCGGCGCCCAGGATGTCGGCCTTCGTCGCGAAGTGGTGCAACAGGCTCGGGCCCGCCATCCCGACCGCGGCGCCGATGTCGTCCAGGCTCACCCCGGCGTAGCCGCGGGTGTGGAACAGCTCGACGGCATGGTCGACGATCTCCTGCGGCCGCGAGACGGCATCACCGTCCGGCGCGACGGTGCCCTCGTCGACCGGCGCGCCGCCCGGCGGACTCCCGGCGGGCGGGGTGGAGCGCAGGCAGGCCAGCGCGGCCGACACCAGCACGGCGCGCACCTGGTCGCCGTCGAGGCTGGTGCCGGTCGACGACGGGGTGGCCAGCACGCCCAGCGCCCCCGTCACGAGCACCCCCGCGGCACGTTCGGTGAGCTCCGGACGGTCGCGTCGCAGGCGGTGCGACAGCAGCTCGAGCCGGCTGCGCAGCCGTTCCCGCACCGTCTCGCGGGTCTCCGGGCCCAGGAACCGGACCTCGCGCTGCAGCAGCGTCCACAGATCGGGCCGGTCCAGTGCGACCCGGGTCAACGCATCGACCAGGTCTTCGAGCGGACTCTCGAGGTGCAGTTCGACGGCCGCGGCGACCTCGTCGATCCCGCCGTCGAGGGCTGCGGCGAGCAGCGCCTCCTTGTTGTGGAAGTGCCGGTAGACCGCCGGGCCGGTGAGCCCCACGTCGGCGGCCACGTCACCGAGGGACACCTGGTGATAGCCGACCAGATGGAACCGGGCGGCAGCGGTGCGGGCGAGCTGGGCGCGGCGCTCGGCAGCCTGCATCCGGCGTCGCGGTGCTGCATGCGGTGCGGCCACGTCCCACCCCCTCCGGCCGGGACGACTCTAGAAGACCCGGCACCGCCGGACCGTTGCCGGTGCGGCCCGTCCACACTATTTTATCCGAGTTAGAAACTGTCGTCGTCGACGGCGACCACACCGACGTGGAGGATCCGTGACCCACCCCGGCGCCCATGCCGCACAGAACCCGGACAAGATCGCCGCGATCCTCGCCGAGACGGGTGAGCGGGTGACCTACGCGGAGCTGGAGGAGCGCTCGGTCCGGCTCGCGAACGTCCTGCGGGAGGCCGGCCTGCGTCCCGGCGACGTCGTCGCCCTGCTGAGCGAGAACAACCTGCGGGTCTTCGAGGTCTACTGGGCCGCGATGCGCTCGGGGCTCTACGTCACCGCGATCAACCACAACCTCGTCGCCGAGGAGGCGGGTTACATCGTCGCCGACTCCGGGGCGGCCGCGCTCGTCGTCTCGGCGGGCAAGGCCGACGTCGCGAAGGCGGTGCTGGCCACCGGCGTCCGGCCCGGGCTTCTCCTGTCCTACGACGGCCCGGTCGACGGCTTCGGCTCCTACGAGGAGGCGCTGGCCGCGGCGTCGGACGTCGCGCCGGCCGAGCAGCCGCACGGCGCCCCGATGCTTTACTCGTCGGGCACGACCGGGCGCCCGAAGGGCGTGCGCCCGCCGTTGCCGCCGGTGCCCTTCACCGAGATCGGGGACCCGCTGGTCGGCCTGATCGGCCAGGCGTTCGGCGTCGGCCCGGACACCGTCTACCTCACCCCGGCCCCGATCTACCACGCTGCGCCGCTGCGCTGGTGCGGCGCCGTGCACGCGCACGGCGGGACCGTGGTGATGCTGCGCCGCTTCGACGCGGCCGCCGCTCTGGACGCCATCTCCCGGCACCGTGTCACCCACGCCCAGTTCGTGCCGACGATGTTCGTGCGCATGCTGCACCTGCCGCAGGAGCAGCGGGACGCGGCCGACGTCTCCTCGCTACGGGTGGCCGTGCACGCGGCGGCGCCGTGCCCGGTCGACGTCAAGCAGGCGATGATCGACTGGTGGGGCCCGATCCTGGTCGAGTACTACGCCGGGACCGAGGGCAACGGCCTCACCATGATCGACAGTGCGACCTGGCTGACGAAGCCGGGCACCGTCGGCAGGCCGCTGCTGGGTGTCCTGCACATCTGCGACGACGACGGTCGCGAGCTGTCCACCGGCGAGATCGGCACGGTCTACGTCGAGCGCGAGACCATGCCCTTCGAGTACCACAACGACCCGGAGAAGACGAAGGCCGCGCAGCACCCCGAGCACGAGACCTGGACGACGCTCGGCGACATCGGCTACGTCGACGGGGACGGCTTCCTGTTCCTCACCGACCGCAAGTCGTTCATGATCATCTCTGGCGGGGTGAACATCTACCCGCAGGAGACCGAGAACGCCCTCGCCCTGCACCCGGCCGTGCACGACGTCGCCGTGATCGGGCTGCCGGACCCGGAGATGGGGGAGCGGGTCACCGCGTTCGTGCAGCCACGGGCCGGCGTCGCGACCGGCCCGGAGCTGGAGCAGGAGATCATCGCGTTCGTGAAGTCGCGGATCGCCGGGTACAAGGCCCCGCGCAGCGTCCGGTTCGTCGACGACCTGCCGCGCACCGAGACCGGCAAGCTCGTCAAGGGCGAGCTGCGCGCCCGCTACGCGACCACCTGAGCGGGTCCGCTCCACCGCAGAGGTGGGATCAGGGGCGCAGCGAGTAGAGGATCATCGACTGGGCGACGGCGATGGTCCGGTCGATCTCGCCGCGCTCCGGGTCCCACCACTCCACGGTCCAGTTCAGCGAGCCCAGGATCAGCATCCGGCCGATGACCGGGTCGACGTCCGGGCGCAGCTGCCCCGCGGCGCGCAGGTCCTCGATCAGTCCACGCCAGATCTCCTGGTACTCCGCCATCTGCACCATCGCCCGTGCGGACAGGTGCTCGGGGAGCTGGTTGGCGTTGCGGACGACGGCCCGCGCGTAGTCCGAGAGCTGCAGCTCGTGGCGGAGCTGGGCCTCGACCGCGGCGGCGAGCCGGTCCGCCGGAGGCGTGCCGGCGGGCAGCGCCTCCAGGACGGCGATCAGGTGCTCGCGCATCGACGCGGCCCCGGTCGCCACCACGTCCTCGATCAGGTCCTCACGGGACGGGTAGTAGTAGTAGATGGCCGGTGCCTGGATCTTCGCGACCTGCGCGATGTCCGACAGCCGGGTCCCCGCGAAGCCCTTCTGGCTCAGCACCTGTGCCGCGGCGTCCAGTAGTCGTGCCCGGGTGCGAGCGGACTTGCTGTCGCCGCTGTCGGTGCTGTCGGTGCCGTCCGGCTCGGCCGGTGCGACCGCGTTCGTCTTCCGTGCCACCGGTGAAGAATAGTCCGAGCCGTTCCCGCCGGCCGGGATCGGCGCACCCGGCCGGTGCCGCCGACGGCCGGTGGCCCGGCCGCCGGTGACCCGCTCAGCCGCGGTAGCGGGCGGCGATGTCCCGCCCGACGATCTCCTTCATGATCTCGGTCGTGCCGCCGTAGATCGTCTGGATGCGGCCGTCGGCGAAGGCACGGGCCACCGGGTACTCGAGCATGAAGCCGTAGCCGCCGTGCAGCTGCACGCACCGGTCGGTGATCCGCTTCTGCAGCTCGGTCAGGTACCACTTGCCCTTCGCGGCCTCGACCGGCGTCAGCTCGCCCCGGTTGAAGGCCAGCACCGCGCGGTCGGTCCACGACTCGGCGACCTCGAGCTCGGTCTCCATCTCGGCCAGTACGAAGCGCGAGTTCTGGAAGTCGCCGATGGCCTGCCCGAACGCCCGGCGCTCGAAGCAGTAGCGGGCGGTGTGCTCGTAGACCGCCCGCGCCGCGGTCACAGCGGAGGCGATCAGGCCGAGCCGCTCCTGCGGGAGGTGGCTCATCAGGTGCATCAGGCCGTGGCCCTCGATGCCGATCAGGTTCTCGGCGGGCAGCCGCACGGAGTCGAAGAACAGCTCGCCGGTGTCCTGGGCGTGCAGACCGACCTTCTCCAGGCGGCGCCCGCGCCGGAAGCCGCCCATGTCCCGCTCGACGACGAACAGGCTGAACCCGCGCGAGCCCGCCTCCGGGTCGGTGCGCGCGGCGACGATCACGAAGTCGGCCGACAGGGCGCTGGAGATGAACGTCTTGGAGCCGTCGAGCACCCAGCCGTCGCCGTCGCGGCGGGCCGAGGTGCGGATGCCCTGCAGGTCACTGCCGGTGCCGGGCTCGGTCATCGCGAGCGCGCCGAGCATCTCGCCGCGGGCGAACGGGACCAGCCAGCGCTTCTTCTGCTCGTCGGTGGTGAGGTCGAGCAGGTAGGCGAGCACCAGGTCGTCCTGCAGGCCCAGGGTCATCCCGAAGGAGGTCGCACCGACCCGCGCGACCTCCTCGTTCACCACCATCCGGTACCGGTAGTCGGTCTCGCCGACACCGCCGAACTCCTCCGGCACGGAGAGCGCGTAGACGCCCTGCTCGGCGGCGGTGCGGAACACCGCCGGGTCGATGGCGTGCGCGCGCTCCCAGTCCAGGTAGTGCGGCTCGACCTCGCGGGCCAGGAACTCGCGCACGGTGGCGCGGTACTGCTCGTGGTCGTCGGTGTAGAGCTCTCGGCGCATGGCGTCTCCTCGGTCGGCGGGCGGGGCCCGGTGGTGTCGCGGGCCGGGCCGGGGCACCGGCACCCGATCCGGCGAACCGGAGCACCACTATTCTAATGTAGGTTAACAAAAGGGTCGATCATCGGCGACGGTGCCGGGGCCCGTCCGGAGCGGGGAGGCGTGACCGCCATGACCGACGTGCGACGCGTGCAGCTGCTGTGCGCCTGGGGCGGCCCGGCGACGCTGGTCGTCGCGCTGGGTGGCTGGGTGCTGGCCGGGATCCTCCCGCTGCCACCCGGGCCCACCGACGGCCTCGCCGAGATCGTGGCCTTCTACGGTTCGCCGACGACCCGGGCCGGTCTGGTCGTGACCTCGGTCGGGATGTGCCTGCCCGCGCCGTTGCTGGCGGCGATCTCGGTGCAGATGCTGCGGATGGAGGGGCGGGTGCCGATCCTGTCGTTCCTGCAGCTCCTCCTGGGCGCGGTCACGGTCGTGCTGCTGCTCGTGCCGATGCTGCTGCTGGGTGTCGCCGGGCTGCGCGCCGACCGCTCGCCGGAGCTGGTGCAGCTCCTGCACGACACGGCCTGGCTGCTGTTCCTCACCCCGGTCGCGCCGTTCGCCCTGCAGAACATCACGATCGGTCTCGCCGTCCTCGGTGACCGCCCGGGAGTGCAGGTCTTCCCACGGTGGAGCGCGTACGCGAACTTCTGGGCGGCGTTCCTGTTCTGCCCCGCCGTGCTCGCCTACTTCTTCCTCCGCGGCCCGTTCGCCTGGAACGGCGTCTTCGTCTTCTGGCTCGGCACCGTCGTCTACGCGGCCTGGCTGTTCGGCATGTTCCTGCTCGTCCGCCGGGCCGTGCTCGTCGACCCGACCGGCGTCGTGGCGCCCGCCCCGGCCGCGACGGCGCCCGCGTCGTGACCGCGGACCTCCCCGACTTCCTCCTCCCGGCCGGAACCCCACCGGCCCGGGCCGCCGCCGCGGCGACGGCGCCCGCCGAGGCGCCGCGGGCGGACGGACACGTGCCCGGTGAGGCCGGGCTCTGGGTGTTCCTGCTCGGCGACATGACGCTGTTCGGTGCGTTCTTCGTGGCCTTCGTCGTGCAGGGCCGCGCCGACCCGTCCGGGTACGCCGACGGCGCGGCCGCGCTGGGCACGACGACCGGTGGCGTCAACACGCTGGTCCTGCTGACGAGCTCGCTGCTCGTCGCCTACGCGGTGCGCGCGGTCCGGGAGGGAC
The DNA here is from genome assembly GCF_017312155.1 of Pseudonocardia sp. UM4_GMWB1. Taxonomy (NCBI): domain Bacteria; kingdom Bacillati; phylum Actinomycetota; class Actinomycetes; order Pseudonocardiales; family Pseudonocardiaceae; genus Pseudonocardia; species Pseudonocardia sp. UM4_GMWB1. Next base: position 1,992,761 of record NZ_QJPN01000001.1, read on the forward strand.
GGTCCGGCGTCGCCCGCGTCCTGCTGGCGGGCACCGTCGCCTGCGGTGTGGGCTTCGCCGTCCTCAAGACCGGCGAGTACGCCGCCGAGGTCGCCGCGGGCAACACGCCGAGCACGTCGCTGCTGTTCACCTACTGGTTCGTGCTGACCGGGATCCACCTGTTCCACGTGGCGGTCGGGCTGGTGCTGCTCGGCGTCGTGTGGTGGCGGTTGCGCGCCGGGACCGCAGGCCGGGTGCGCACGACCGAGGGCGCCGCGGCCTACTGGCACATGGTCGACCTGCTGTGGCTCGTGCTGTTCGCCCTGCTCTACCTGGGCTTCCCGCGATGAGCGCCGCACGACCGGCACTCGTGTGGGCCGGGCTCGTCGTGGTGACCCTGCTGTCCTGGTGGGCGGGGGCGCACCACCCGGCCGGCGGCGACGACGCCCGTGCGGTGTTCGCCCTCGTCCTGGCGGTGGCGTTCGGCAAGGCATGGGTCGTCGGACGGGAGTTCATGGAGCTGCGGCACGCACCGGTGGCGCTGCGCCGCGCCTTCGACGCCTGGGTGCTGGTGTTCGGCGTCGCGCTCGGTCTGCTCGTCCTGCTCTGACCCGTCGTCGGTTAATCAGCACTAGGTAGTCGTCGGGAGGGTGTCGCGTCCGCGCGGGGTGACATCGGCGCCGGCGCGATCCCCGGCCGGGTTCCCCGCCGTGCCGTCCGCCGTCGTGGGCCGCCGTCCCGGCTTTCGTTCCGCGCAGAGGCTCCGAGCTGCGGGAACGTACACATCTCCAGTGTGGGGCCCGGGATGTCCGAGTCCGCTCGCCGGACCGGCGACCCGTCGCGCGACACCGTCGGGTGAACACGCGGCCGCACGGAAAAACCTCCGCGACCCCCGTAACCACCGAATCTAATCCTCGTTTAAGAAGTCAGGACTAGGCCGGGCCGATGACGGAGGTCACTCGATGACGAGGACGCGTACCGCCCCCACGGGGACTCCCCGCGGGGCGACGACGGGAGGTCGCCGGTGAGTGGCACCCGGGCGCCGTCGCTGCGGGGGATCGTGCAGACGACCGGCAGCTTCACCGCGTTCGTCCTCGACACCGCTCGCACGGTGACCAAGCGGCCGTTCCCGCTGGGGGAGTTCCTGTCCCAGACGCGGTTCATCGCCTCGGTGTCCCTCGCGCCGGCGATCATGGTGACTATCCCGTTCGTCGGCGTCGTCATCCTGCTGATCAACCAGCTGCTCGCCGAGATCGGCGCGCTGGACGTGGCGGGCGCGGTGACCGGCCTCGCGGTGCTCCGGCAGATCGGACCCGTCGCCGCGGTGCTCGTCACCGCCGGCGCCGGCGCCACCGCGATCGCGGCGGACCTGGGCGCCCGGAAGATCCGCGACGAGATCGACGCCATGAACGTGATGGGCATCGACCCGCTGCACCGGCTCGTGATGCCCCGCGTGCTGGCCTCGGCGGTGGTCGCCCTCTGCCTCAACGCGGTGATCACCGTGGTCGGCGAGATCGTGGCCTACGTGGTGTCGGTCGGGCTGCAGGGCGCCTCGGCCGGGCAGTTCGTCGCGACGCTGACCCTGCTCACCGACGAGGGCGACTTCCTGGTCAGCTCGTTCAAGGCGCTCCTGTTCGGGACCCTGGCCGGTCTCGTCGCCTCCTACCGCGGGCTCAAGACCGAGGGCGGCCCGAAGGGCGTCGGCCAGGCCGTCACCGAGACCGTCGTCATCTCCTTCGTCCTGCTGTTCATCATCAACGCCCTGCTGACCGCGGTCGACATCCAGCTGAAGCTGGAAAGGATCTGAGGACCCGCTCGTGAACACATCCGAAGGCTCCGCCCTGCGGCGCGCCGTGGACCGCCCCCGGGCCGGCCTGCGCGTCGTCGGCGAGCAGGTCGAGTTCTACCTGAAGGCCTACGCCGGCATCCCGGTCGTGGTCCGCCGCTACCTCGGCGAGGTGCTGCGCCAGCTCACCGCCATCAGCTTCGGCACCGGCGCGCTGGTCCTGATCGGCGGCAGCGTCGTCGTCGTGTCGATCCTGACCGCGAGCGCCGGCGCGATCGTCGGCCTCCAGGGCTACGAGGCCCTGAACGCCGTCGGCACCGACGCCCTGACCGGCTTCCTCGCCAGCTACATCAACATCCGGCTGGCCGCCCCGCTGATCGGCGGGGTCGCCCTGGTCTCCACGATCGGTGCCGCGTTCACCGCCGAGATCGGCGCCCAGCGGATCAGCGAGGAGATCGACGCGATCGAGGTCATGGCGGTCCCCGCCGTGCCCTACCTGGTCACGACCCGGATCCTGGCCGGCACGATCGCGATCGTCCCGCTCTACGCGCTGGCCCTGATCGCCTGCTTCGCCACCACCCAGCTGATCGTGGTGCTCGGCTACGGCCAGTCGGTCGGCACCTACGACCACTACTTCTCCACCTTCCTGGTCCCGACCGACGTGCTCACCTCGGTCCTGCAGGTCACCCTGATCGCCTTCGTGGTGATGTCGATCCACGCCTTCTACGGCTTCACGGCCTCCGGCGGCCCCGCCGGCGTGGGCGCCGCGGTCGGGCGCGCGGTCCGGCTGTCGCTGATCGCGGTCATGGTGACGGCGCTGGTGACCGCGGTCCTGCTCTACGCGGACCCCGAGACCCTCCACCTGTCCCGATGAGCGGGGCGGAGACACGGCACGAGGTCCGCGGCCTCGCCGCAATCGGGGTGCTGCTGCTGTGCGCCGCGCTCGTGGTGGCGTCCTACCTGGACGTCTTCACCCCGGGTGTACCCGCCACCGTCCGCACCGACCGGGCCGGTCTGCTGATGCAGCCCGACGCCGACGTCGCGCTGCGCGACGTGCGGGTCGGGCGCGTCTCGGCCGTCGAGCCGGACGGGAACGGCGGCGCGGTGGTCAGCCTCGCGATCGACCCGTCCCAGCTGGACCTCATCCCGGGCGACGTGACCGCGCAGATCATCTCGCCGACGGTGTTCGGTCCCAAGTACGTCGACCTCGTCCCGCCGGCCTCGCCGTCGACGACGACCCTGGCCGCCGGTGCCGTCGTCCCGGCCGCCGCGGTGCAGACCGAGGCCAACCTCGTCTTCGACAACCTGAACCGGCTGCTCACCACGATCGACCCGGCGAAGGTCAACACCGCGCTGGGCGCCCTGTCGACCTCGCTCAACGGCCGCGGCGACAAGCTCGGCGCCACGCTGGTGTCGTTCAACCGGTACCTGGAGCGGATCAACCCGTCGCTGCCCGCACTGCAGCGCGACCTGCAGGCCGCGGCCCCGGTGCTCGACACCTACGCCGACGTCGGCCCGCAGCTGCTCGACGTGGTCCGCAACGTCACGACCACCGGCGGCACCATCGTCGAGAAGCAGGCGGGGATCGACGCCACGCTCGCGTCGCTGTCGATGTTCGCGACCGATGTCTCCGGGGTGCTGGAGGCCAACACCGACGGCCTCGACCGGACCCTGGAGACGCTCCGCCCGACCACCGAGGTGCTCGGCCGCTACGCGCCGACCTTCCCCTGCACCTTCGACAGCCTCAACTACCTGCAGAAACTGCTGCTGCCCACCTTCGGCGGCGCCCAGCCGGGCCTGCGCTCGCTCACCACGTTCCAGCCGGGCGAGCAGGGCTACACCCCCGAGAACGCGCCGTCCCTCGGCATCGACCGGCCCAACTGCGGCAGCGGGATCCCCGCACCGGGCACGTTCCCGCGGCACGCCTCCTACCCCGACGGCTCTCCGCGTCTGGACACCCGCGACGCGCCGGTGCAGGTCCGCGACACCCCGATCGCGGTCCTGGTCGGCGGGGACGAGCTCGGCCCGACCATCCAGGAGCGACTCGGAGGGGCCCCGGCCGCGGCCGGGGCGCTCACCGCCCCCGCCGACCCGACCGCGGAAGGAGGAGGCCGATGAGCGGCATCCGGGGCAACCTCGTCCGGGTCGTGGTCTTCGCCGTGGTCGCGGCCCTGTGCGCGGCGTTCGTCGTCGTCGCCTACGGCTCGGTCCGGTTCGGCGAGACGGCCCGCTACACCGCCGAGTTCGTCGACGCCTCCGGCCTGAAGGCCAAGGACGACGTCCGGGTGGCCGGCGTGACCGTCGGCCGTGTCGAGTCCGTCGACGTCGGTGCCGACAACCTCGCGCGGGTCGAGTTCTCGCTGCGCTCCGACGTCCCCGTCGAGCAGGCGTCGGAGGGCGCGGTCCGCTACAAGAACCTGCTCGGGCAGCGCTACCTGGAACTGCTGCGGGGCGCACAGCCGACCCCGCAGCTGGCCGATGGCGGCGTGATCCCGGCGTCCCGGACCCGGCCCGCGATCGACCTCGACGAGCTCTACAACGGCTTCACCCCGCTGTTCGAGGGCCTCCAGCCGGCGCAGGTCAACCAGCTCGCCGAGTCGCTGATCTCGGTGCTGCAGGGGCAGGGCGGCTCCGTCCGCACGCTGCTCGGCCAGATCGGCACGCTGACCGGCACCCTGGCCGACCGCGACCGCGTCATCGGCGAGGTCGTCACCAACCTCAACGGTGTGCTCGGCACGCTCGACGCGCGCAAGGACAACGTGCACGAGCTGGTCACCCAGCTGCAGACGCTGGTCAGCGGGCTCGCCGCCGACCGCGGCTCGATCGGGCGGTCGCTGGAGCGCGCCGACCACCTGGCCGGCACCGTCGAGAGCCTGGTCCGCGAGGCCCGGCCCGACGTCGCCGGCACCGTGCACGAGCTCGACCGCCTGACCCGGCTGGTCAACGACGACTCCGACCGGCTCAACGTCTACTTCCAGCAGCTGCCCGGCTACTACCAGCTGCTCGGCCGCGCCGGGATCTACCAGCAGGGCTTCCAGTTCTACCTCTGCGGCGTGCAGGTCCGCCTCGACCCCGGGGTCGGCCCGCCGATCATGACCGACACCATCGCGAGCCAGGAGGCGAGATGCCAGTTCTGACCCGCCGCCGCGTCGAGGAGATGAACCTCTTCAGGATCGGGGCCGTCGCGCTGGTGATCGCGGTGGTCGCGACCGCCATCGCGCTGAACTCCGGCTACCTCTACCGCCAGCTCACCTCCGGCACCTACTCCGCGCTGTTCTCCGAGGCCGCGGGCCTCAAGACCGGCGACGAGGTCCGGCTGGCCGGCGTCGTCGTCGGCAAGGTCGACTCCGTCGAGCTCGCCGGCAAGACCGTCGACGTCGGGTTCACCGTCTTCGACGGCAGCACCCTCGGCGAGTCCACCGGCGCGTCGATCAAGACGGCGACGGTGCTCGGCGCGAAGTTCCTCGAGGTCCGCCCGTCGGGGCCGGGACGGCTGGACGACGGGGCGCAGATCCCGCTCGACCGGACGTCCGCGCCCTACGACGTCCAGGAGCTGCTGGACACCCTCACCCGCAAGACCGAGGACCTCGACGTCCCCCGCGTCGCGGAGTCCCTGAACACCGTGGCCGACACCTTCGCCGACACCCCGCCGGAGCTGCGCTCGGCGCTGGAGGGGCTGGGCAGGCTGTCCCAGACGATCTCCTCGCGGGACGCGGAGCTGCGGGAGCTGCTCTCGCACACCGCGAGCGTCTCCGGCGTCCTCGCCGAGCGGAGCAGCTCCGTCACCACGCTCGTCTCGGACGGGAACCTGCTGCTCGAGGAGCTGCGGGCCCGTCGCGAGGTGATCCGATCGCTGCTGCTGAACGTCACGGGCGCCGTCCAGGAGATCGAGGGGCTCGCCCGCGACAACCAGCAGCAGCTGCGCCCGATGCTCGACGAGCTGGAGAAGACCCTCGACCTGCTGCGGGCCAACGACCGCAACCTCGCCGCCGCGATCACCGGCCTGGACACCTACGCCGGCAGCCTCGGCGAGGCGATCTCCAGCGGACCGTGGTTCTTCGCCCTCGTGCCGAACCTGGTGCCGACGAACCTGGCCCAGCAGAACCTGCCCTCGGTGCTCGACCAGCTGACCCCGGTCTCCCCGGCCGTCGGCCCGGCACCGGGTACCCCGCAGGGAGGCGGGAACTGATGGCCCTCGTGACCCGCAACCGCGTGCTGCTGCTCGTGGTGGTCCTCGTCGTCGCGGCCGGTGCGGCCGTCTGGGCCCTGGCGAGCCCCGGTACCCGCACCGTCACCGCGTACTTCGACCAGACCGTGAACCTCTACCCGCACGACGAGGTCCGCGTCCTCGGCGTGCAGGTCGGCACCATCGACTCGGTGGAGCCGCGGCCGGACGCGGTGAAGGTCGTCATGAGCTACGACGCCGACCTCCCGCTCCCGGCCGACGCGACCGCGGCGATCATCTCCCCGACACTGGTGGGAGTCCGGTACGTGCAGCTCGGACCGCCCTACGACGGCGGCCCGCAGCTCGCCGACGACGCCGAGATCCCCCGCGAGCGCACGGTCGCCCCGGTCGAGTTCGACCGGATCAAGACCGAGGTCGCCGGGCTGGCGAAGGCGCTCGCGCCGCAGTCCGCCGAGACCGAGGGTGCGCTGAACCGGCTCCTCGACACGACCTCGGCGAACCTGCAGGGTCAGGGCCCGCTGATCCGCGACACCATCCGGAGGCTCTCCGACGCGGCGTCGACGCTGGCGAACGGACGCGAGGACATCTTCGCCACCGTCCGGAACCTGCAGACCTTCGTCACCGCGCTCAAGGACGCCGACGCCCAGGTCCAGCGCTTCCAGAGCCAGCTCGCGGACGTGTCGGGGATCCTCGCCGACAACCGCGACGCGCTGGCCAGGGTGCTGGAGAGTCTCGACCGGGCCGCGCCCGTCGTGCAGCGCTTCGTCGCCGACAACCGCGACCAGCTCACCGAGGACCTGCGCAAGGCCGACGACGTCGTCCGCACCGTGTCGCAGAACCGGCAGGCGCTGGGCGACCTCCTGCAGAAGGCGCCGTTCCTGGTGTCGAACTTCGCCAATTTCATCGACGAGAAGACCGGCGCGGTCACCGCGAACGTCGCCGTGACCAACCTGCGCAGCCCGGCCGCGTTCGTCTGCGACGCGGCGGCCGCCGTCGCGCCGTCCCGCGAGGCCGACCCGGCCGCGGCCTACGCCTGCCGGGCGGGCCTGGGCCCGCTGCTCGACCTCGCCCGGGTCGACTCGCCGCCGGTGGCGGTCAACCCGCTGCAGTACGGCGACCCGTCGGCCCCGGCGCTCCCGTCCGTCCCGTCGCTGGGAGGCAACTGATGACGCGCCGAGCCGCGCGCACCGCCCGGGTGGTGGCGGCCCTGGCCACCGTCGCCGTCGCGACGAGTGCCTGCGGGTTCTCCAGCCTGGGCGAGCTGCCCCTCCCGCTGCGTGCCGGGACGGGGCCGGACGCCTACCAGGTCACCGTGGAGATGGAGCAGGTCGCGAACCTCGTCCCGAACGCGGAGGTCATGGTCGCCGACGTGCCCGTCGGGTCGGTCGTGCGCACCGAGGTGAAGGACTGGAAGGCGGTCCTCACCGTCAGCCTGGACAAGGCCGCCGTGCTGCCGGCCAACGCCGTCGCCCGGGTCGCGCAGAAGAGCCTGCTCGGCGCCGAGTACCTGGAGCTGGCCCCGCCGGACGGGGCCGCCCCCGAGGGCCGCCTCACCGACGGCGCCGTGATCGGGCTCGACCGGTCCGGGCGCTACCCCGAGACCGAGGAGCTCCTCGGCGCGCTGTCGGTCGTGCTCAACGGCAGCGGGCTGCAGCAGGTCCGCACGATCACCACCGAGCTCAACCGGGTGTTCGACGGTCGCCAGGACGACCTGCGCTCCCTCGTGGGGAACCTGGAGCGGTTCGTCGGCGGGCTCGACGCCCAGCGCGACGACATCGTCCGCGCCCTCGACGCGGTGAACCGGCTCGGCGGCACGCTGAACGCCGACAACGCCACCCTCGCCCGCGGCATCGACACGATCCCCGGGGCACTGAAGGTGCTCAACGAGGACCGGGAGAACCTGGTCCGCACCCTGGAGCAGGTGCAGCGGCTCGACTCCGCGGTCGGGACGCTGTCCGACCGGTCCAAGGAGGACCTGCTGGCGAACCTGCGGCAGATCCGGCCCGCCGTCGCCCGGCTGGCCGACGCGGGCACCGACCTCACCCAGGGCATCGAGCTGCTGCTCACCTTCCCGTTCCCGGCGTCGACCGCGTTCCCGGGGATGTTCAAGGGCGACTACGGCAACCTGTTCCTGACCCTGGACCTCACCCCGGAGGTCCTGCGGCGCAACCTGCTCGACGGCTTCCAGCTGCCCGGCCCCGACGGGCCCGGCGTGCTGGCCGTCCCGCCGCTGGGCGCGCCGCCGGCCCTGACGGCGCCACTGGCCCCGTTCCAGGACCTGACGAAGCCGCTCGACGGCGTGCTGCCGCTACCGGGCGCCGACCGGCCCGCGGACCCGCCGGACGGGTCCGGGTCCGACGGCATCCTCGGCGGACTCCTGGGAGGTGGCCGATGAGGGCCTCGTCGGTGCGGATCACCCGCACGACCGCACGCAAGCTGGTCGCCTTCCTGGTGATCGCCGCGATCGCCGTCGGCTGGGGCGCGGTCACCTACCTCAACGTCCCGCGGATGCTGGGCATCGGGCGGAACGCGGTCACCGTCCAGCTCCCCGCCGGCGCGGGCCTCTACGTCAACGGCGTGGTGAGCCTGCGCGGGGTGACCGTCGGCCAGGTCGACGCGGTGCGGCTGACCCGCGACGGTGTCGAGGCCGACATCCAGGTGCTCGACGACCACCCGATCCCGGTGGACTCCGCGGTCGAGGTCCGCAGCATCTCCGCGGTCGGCGAGCAGTACATCAACTTCGAGCCGCGCACGACGGGTGGCCCGTTCCTGACCGACGGCGCGGTCGTCCCGGTGCAGCAGGTCTCCCTCCCGACGACGACGGGGGAGCTGCTCTCGCAGGCCAACGCGCTCGCCGCGTCGGTGCCGGGGCAGAAGCTGAACACCACGGTCGGTGAGCTCGGTGAGGCGTTCGCCGGTGGCGGCGAGGACCTCGGCCGCCTGATCGACTCCTTCGACCTGCTGACCCGGGAGGCGACCGCCAACCTCGACCCGACGGTGCGGCTGATCGACGACCTCGACCCGGTCCTCGCCACCCAGAACGCGACCTCCGGCGACATCCGCACCTACGTCGCGAACCTGGCGTCGTTCACCGGGCGGCTGACCGAGGCCGAACCCGCGCTGCGCGGCACCCTCGACCGCTTCCCGCCGGCGCTCGACGAGGTGGCCGGGTTCGTGAAGCAGATCGGGGACCCGCTCCCGGACCTGCTGAACAACCTGACCTCGGTCGGCGAGGTCGCCCGCGTCTACGTCCCGCACCTGGAGCAGACGCTGACCCTGCTGCCGTCGACCTTCGACGCCTCGATCGGCGCGGTCAGCGGCTCGCCCGTCCCGGGCACGATCATGATCAACCTGCAGACGCAGGTGAACGACCCGGCGCCCTGTGTCAACGGGTTCATCGTCGACCGGCGGCCGCCGACCGACGTGACACCGGCCCGCCCGGGCACCGGGGTGCGCTGCACCGACCCGGACCCGCTCAAGGCGGCCCGCGGCGGGAAGGCCTACCTCTGCCCGCCGGGCTCGCCGATCCCCGACGGCCGCGGCCCCGACGCCGCGTCGTGCGGGTTCCGGTTCCAGAGCCCGGAGGAGGCGGCCGCCGCCCGCGAGGCCGCGGTCGCGACCATGCTGGACGTGGCGGGCACCCAGTCCGACCGCGTCGCGGACAACCCGTTGCGGCCCGGGAACCTGCCGACCACCGGTGACGGGAACACGAACCCGGAGGAGAACCAGCCGTTCGCGCCGGGGGAGGAGGGCTACACCCCCTCCGACGCCGCGTCGCTGGACGGCGTCTTCCTCGCCCCCGGCAGCAACACCCCGATCGTCGACGGGAACAGGGTCCGGTCGTCGAACCGCGGGTGGCAGGCCATCGTGCTCGACCCGCTGGGGGTGGAGGGATGAGCCGCCCCCGGTTCCGGCTGCCGCCGCGGTCGCTCGCCCTGCCGATCGGGCTGGGCGTGGTCGCGCTCCTGCTCGCCGCGCTGGTCACGGTGCTGGCCGTCCGTCTCGCCGGCGGGACCGGCGACGACGAACCGGCACTGGTCGCGGCCAGGCAGACCGCGACCGACCTGCTCACCATCGCCCCGGACACCGCGGACGCGACGCTGCGCCGGCTGGAGGACGGGACGACGGGGGAGTTCCACGAGCAGCTGGGCAGCCGGTCCGGGACCTTCGCCGGGACCATCCGCGACGCGAAGGTGAGCTCGACCGGTGAGGTGTCCGCGGCCGGCGTCGCCGAACGCGGACCGGGCCGCGCGGTCGTGCTGGTGTCCGCCGACTCCACGGTGCACAACGCGCAGGTCCCCGACGGCGAGCCCCGCCAGTACCGGATGCGGATGACGGTCGAGCAGGAGGACGGACGATGGCTGGTGTCGAGGCTGGAGTTCGTCCCGTGACCGGCGCGGACACGACGGGCACGGACACCGCGGGCGCGCCGGACACCGACGCCGCGGACACCCCGGGCCCGGGGGCGCGGCCGCGCTCGCGACGGGGCCTCGTGGTGGCGCTGCTCGTGGTGATCGCGCTGCTCGCCGTCGCCGCCGGGGTGTGCGCGTGGCTGCTCGTCGCGCGGTCGGACGACCAGCGCACCCGCGACGACGTCCTGGCCGCGGCCACGGCCGGCGCCCAGACCCTGCTGTCCTACGACGGACGAAAGCTCGACGCGGCGTCCACCGTCGTCGACGACACCACGACCGGGAACTTCCACGACGACTACCGGCGTCTGTTCGACGAGAAGGTCCGGCCCAACGCGGAACGGCTCGGTGCGCGGACGATCGCCCGGGTCGTCGGCGCCGGCTGGGTCGGCTGGTCCGGGTCCGACGCCCAGGTGCTGGTGTTCCTGAACCAGAGCACGACGACGAACGCCGGCGAGCGCGTGGACACCGTCCAGGCGACGCTCACGATGCGGGAGGTGGACGGCCGATGGCTGATCGCCGGACTGGACCAGGTGTGACCGACACGGCGACCGACCCCGACACAGCGGACCCCGACACGGCGGACCCCGACACGGCGAACCCCGACACGGCGGACCCCGACACGGCGGACCCCGACACGGCGGACCCCGACACGGCGGACCCCGACACGGCGGACCCCGACACGGCGGACCCCGACACGGCGGACCCCGACACGGCGGACACCGCGCCCGCTGGCACCGGCCCGGCCGGTGCGGAGCCGGACGGGTCCGCACCCGCGGACGGCCCGCGACGGCGCGGTCGGCTCGCCCTGGTGGCCGTCGCGCTCCTGCTGGTCGTCGCAGTCGCCGCGGCGGTCCTGTCGGTGCTGGCGTGGCGGGGCACCGCCGGCACCGTCGCCGACCGGGACGAGGCGACCGCCGTCGCGTCGCAGGTCGTGCGGGACTTCATCGGCATCGACGCCGACAACGCCAAGGGCAACGTCGACAACATGCTCGCCGTCGCGACCGACCCGTTCCGGACCGAACTGGGCCGCTTCTCGGAGGTGTTCGGGGCCATCCTGGCGCAGGGGAAGGTCAGGGCCGAGGGAGGGATCGACGCGGTGGGCATCGAGCACATCGACGCCGACACGGCGACCGTGCTGGTCAGCGCCAGCACCACGGTCCGCAACACCGAGGTCCCCGACGGCGCCCCGCGCGACTTCCGGCTGCTCCTCGGGCTGCGGCACGAGGACGGGGCGTGGAAGGTGTCGACCGTGGAGGTGGCCCCGTGACGCACGACGACGAGACCGGCACGGACCGCGCCGGTGCGGTCGCGGTGACCGACCCCGGGCCCGCCACGCCCCCCGCCACGCCCCCCGCCGCGGACGCCGGTGGGGACACCACCGGGACCGGGCCCGGCCGCGGTGCCCGCCTGCGCGCCGCGCTCGGCAGCGTCCGGCGCGGCCTGACCCGGCGTCGCCGGACGCTGCTGTGGACGACGACGGTGGTCTCCGTGCTGCTGCTCGTGGCCGCGGCGGTGCTGTACGCCGCCGTCGTCCGGCCGGCGCAGCAGACCGAACAGGCCCGGGTGGACGGACTGGCGGCGGCCCGCACCGGTGTCGAGCAGGTCCTCAGCTACCAGCCGGCGTCGAAGGACACCGACGTCGCACGCGCCCGCGGCCTGGTCACCGGCGACTTCGGACGCCAGTTCGACTCGGTGCTCGACTCCGTCGTCCGACCGGCCCTGGACCGCGGGGTGGGGACACGGACCGTCGTCACCCGGGCCGGCGTGGTGTCCGCCGACGCCGACCGGGTCACCGCCCTGCTCTACTTCACGCAGGAGGCCGCCCGCACCGGCGAGCCGCCGCGCACCACCGCGGGCCGCGCCGAGGTGACGGTCCAGCGGGTCGACGGCCGGTGGCTCGTGTCCGACCTGCGCAACTTCTAGGCGAGAAGGAGACGTGACCCCATGACGGGTGTCGAGGTGAAGGTCGAGGGGCTGACGAAGTCCTTCGGTCGGGCCAACATCTGGTCGGACGTGACCCTGACGCTGCCCGCGGGCGAGGTGTCGGTGCTGCTCGGACCGTCGGGTACCGGTAAGTCGGTGTTCCTGAAGTCCCTGATCGGGCTGCTCAAGCCGGAGCGGGGGTCGATCGTGATCGAGGGCGTCGACCTGTGCAAGTGCTCGGAGTCCGAGCTGTACGAGATCCGGAAGCTGTTCGGGGTGTTGTTCCAGGACGGTGCGTTGTTCGGGTCGATGAACCTGTTCGACAACATCGCGTTCCCGTTGCGGGAGCACACGCGTAAGTCGGAGTCGGCGATCCGCGACATCGTCATGGAGAAGATCGACATGGTCGGTCTGGTCGGTGCCGAGGGCAAGCTGCCGGGTGAGATCTCGGGCGGTATGCGTAAGCGGGCGGGGCTGGCGCGGGCGTTGGTGCTGGATCCGAAGATCATTCTGTTCGACGAGCCGGACTCGGGTCTGGACCCGGTGCGTACGGCGTACCTGAACCAGCTGATCATCGATCTGAACGCGATGACGGACTCGACGTTCCTGATCGTCACCCACGACATCAACTCGGCGCAGACGGTCCCGGACAACATCGGGCTGCTGTACCGCAAGCACCTGTCGATGTTCGGTCCGCGGGAGGTGCTGCTGACCTCCGACGAGCCGGTCGTGGCGCAGTTCCTGAACGGGCGTCGCGAGGGGCCGATCGGGATGTCCGAGGAGAAGGACGCCGCCCAGGCCGCCCGGGAGATGGAGGAGGCCGGCGGTGAGCTGGAAGGGCGTCCCGAGATGAAGCCGCAGCTCGTGGCCTCGACCGGGATGCCGGACCGGCAGGCGGTGCACCGCCGCCGTGAGCGGGTCCAGGCGATGCTGCACGAGCTGCCGGAGTCGGCGCAGGAGGCGATCCGGGAGCAGTACGCCGACGCCGACGCCGCGTCCACCGGCCCGGCGCGGGACGGGACGACCCGGCAGGAGGCGCGCGGGGCGTCGGACGACAATTGGCCCACCGACGTCCACCCGCGGGTCAGCGGCTGACCGCAGGCGGACAGGAGTGATGTTCCGGACATCCGGGAACGGTGGCGCCCGCACCACACCGTGACATATGAACAGTTCGTCAACTTTCGGCTGTCGCCGACCGACGAGGAGCTGCGATGTCCGTCCCCCGCCGGGTCCTGCCGGTCGCCGTCCTGTCCGCCGCGGTGCTCGCCCTGTCCGCCTGCGGCGGGCCGCCCGCCCCGGCGGCCGCGCCGGACGCGGCCGGCGCCGTCACCGAGGTCAACTGCGGGATCGAGGTGACGGTCCCGGCGCCGCCCGAGCGCATCTACGCGCTCTACCAGCCCGCGATCGAGACCGTCCACGCCCTGGGACTGGCCGACCGGCTGGTGGGCACCGCGTTCCTCGACGCGCAGGTCGTCGAGCCGTACGCCGCGGCACAGCAGGGAAAGCCCTACACCCAGGGCCTGCCCCAGCGCGAGGCACTGCTCGCGGCGGAGCCGGACTTCGTGCTCGCCGGCTACAACAACGTGTTCGCTACCACCGGGGACGAGTCGATCAGCACCCGGGCCGACCTGGCGGCGCTGGGCGTCCGGACCTGGGTCAACGCACCGCTGTGCCCGTCGGCGGACGGGCTGTCCGACGAGGCCATCGACCCGGGACAGGTGTCGATGGAGACGGTCTACGCCGACCTGCGCTCGCTCGGCCGGGTCCTCGGCGCCGGGGAACGGTCCGAGGAGCTGGTCGGCGAGCTGCAGGCCAAGGTCACCGCGGTGCAGGAGCGGGTGGCGGGGGCGCCGCGGCCCCGCGTCGCGATCCTGCTCGACGACGACGACGGCAGCTACCGGGTCGCCTCGGGCATCGACTTCGGCACCCGGGTCCTCGAGATGGCCGGTGCCGAGAACGCCTTCGGCGACCTCACCGAGCGCCGGCACGTCGCGGTGTCCAAGGAGGAGCTGATCGCCCGGGACCCGGACGTCATCCTGACCTCGACCTGCTGCGACGCCACCACCACCGTCGCCGACGGCGAGGCCGACGTGGCGCAGATCCGGGCCGACCCCGCGCTCGCCGGGAGCACGGCGGTCCGCGAGGGACGCGTGTACCCGTTCCTGTTCGCCGACCGTGCCGCCGGCATCCGGGGGCCCTACGCGGCGGAGCGGGTCGCCGACCTCGTCCATCCGGAGTGAGCCCGGCGTCCGCGGTCCGGGCCCGGTCCGCCGCGCCCTGGGCGCTGCCCGGCGCGGTGGCCGTCGTCCTCGTGGCCACGGTGCTGTCGATGAAGGTCGGGGCCCGGCCACTGACCTGGTCCGAGCTGTCGACCGGCCTGCTGCACTTCACCGGGAGCCGGACCGACTTCGTCGTCCGGCACGTCCGGCTGCCCCGCACCCTGTGCGGTCTGCTCGCGGGAGCCTGCCTCGGGCTCGCCGGCGCGGTGGCCCAGGGCATCACCCGCAACCCGCTCGCCGGCCCGGACACGCTCGGGATCAACGCCGGCGCGGCGGCGGCGATGATCGCGACGATGACCGCCGGGGTCGGGTCGCTCACCGGGTACGTGTGGTTCGGCTTCCTCGGCGGGGCGTGCGCCGCGGTGGCCGTGTACGCGATCGGCGGGTCGGGCCGCGACGGCGTGACACCGGTCAAGCTCGCGCTGGCCGGTGCCGCGGTCTCCGCGCTGCTCACGGCCATCACCTCGGCGTTCGTGCTGCTCGACCGGGACCTGTTCGCCCGCTACCGGTACTGGGTGATCGGGTCGCTGGCCCGGGCGGACCTGCCCACCGTCGGCCAGGCGCTGCCGTTCGCCCTGGTGGGGGTCGTGCTGGCGGTCGCACTGGTCCGGCGCCTCGACGCCGTGGCGCTGGGGGAGGACGCCGCGCGCGGCCTCGGCGCCCGTCCCGGCCCGACGCGGGTGGCCGGTCTCGTCGCCGTCGTCGTCCTGGCGGGGACGGCGACCGCGCTGGCCGGGCCGGTCGTGTTCCTCGGGCTCGTCGCCCCGCACGCGGCGCGGGCGCTGGTCGGCGCCGCCCACCGGTGGGTGCTGCCGCTGTCGGCGCTGCTCGCGGCCGGCGTCGCGCTGCTCGCCGACGTCGTCGGCCGGGTCGTCATCGCCCCCGAGGAGGTCCACCTCGGGGTGACCGCGGCCCTGCTCGGCGGGCCCGCGTTCCTGTACCTGGTCCGGACCCGGAGGGTGGCGGCCCTGTGAGCGCGACCCTGGTCCTGCGCCGCGGGCCGGTGTCGGCCCGGATCGGCGTCCGTGGCCTGGTCCTGGGCCTCGCGACGTGGACGGCGGGGGTGGCCGTCGGGCTGGTCGCGGTCACGGTCGGGGAGTACCCGCTCCCGCTCGGGACCGTGCTCGACACCCTCGCCGGGAACGGCACCCTGATCTCCTACGACCTCGTCGTCACCCACCGGCTCCCGCGGGCGCTGACCGGGGTCCTGGTCGGCGCGGCCTTCGGCGTCGCCGGGGCCGTGCTGCAGCGGCTCGCCCACAACCCGCTGGTCAGCCCGGACGTCATCGGGATCAACGCGGGGGCGTCCGCGGGCGCCGTCGTGATGATCGTCGTGTGGGGGGCCTCGGCGGCGTGGGTGACCGGCGGTGCGCTCACCGGTGCGCTGCTCGCCGCGCTCACCGTGTACGCGGTCGCCTGGCGGGGCGGGTTCTCCGGCTACCGGCTCGTGCTGGTCGGGATCGGCGTCGCGGCGATGCTGGGCTCGGCCGCGACGTTCCTGCTGAGCCGCGCCGACGTCAACGTGGCCTACTCGGCGGCGGTCTGGCTGGTCGGCAGCCTGTCCGGCCGCTCGTGGCCGGACGTGGCGCCGGTCGCCGCGGGGCTGTGCCTGCTGCTGCCCGTCGTGCTCGCCGCGGCCCGCCGGCTCCAGGTCCTGGAGCTGGGGGACGACCTGGCGAGGTCGCTGTCCCCCCGCGCGGGGCGGGCCCGCGCCGTGATGCTGGCCGCGGCGGTGGGGCTGTCCGCGCTGGCGACGGCGTCGGCCGGGCCGGTCGGGTTCGTCGCGCTGGTCGCACCGCAGATCGTGCGCAGGGTGCTCCGGGAGCGCAGCCCCGGCCTGCTCACCTCGGCCGGGACGGGCGCGCTCGTGGTCGTCGTCGCCGATCTCGCGGCCCGGACCGTGTTCGCGCCGCGGGAGCTGCCGGTCGGGGTCGTCACCGCCGTCGTCGGGGCACCCGTACTCATCGCGCTGCTGGTGCGCGCCAACCGGATCGGAGCGAGCGGATGACCCTGTCCGGTGAACGGCTGACCCTCGGCCACCACCCGGGGCAGGTCGTGATCGACGACCAGTCCGTGACCGTCCCGGCGTCGCGGATCACCGTGATCGTCGGGCCCAACGCCTCGGGCAAGTCCACCCTGCTGCGGGGGCTCGCCGGTCTGCTGCGTCCCGCCGCGGGACGTGTCCTGCTCGACGGCGCCGAGATCGCGCGGCTCCCGGCGACCGACCTGGCCCGCCGGCTCGGGGTGCTCCCGCAGCAGCCGACGACCCCGGACGGCATCAGCGTCGCCGACCTCGTCGGACGCGGGCGCCATCCCCACCAGCGCTGGTTCCGGCAGTGGTCGGCCGAGGACGAGGCCGCTGTCTCCGGGGCGCTCGCGGCGACCGGCCTGACCGGGCTGGCCGACCGGCCGGTCGCCGAGCTCTCCGGCGGGCAGCGGCAGCGGGCCTGGATCGCGCTGGTCCTGGCCCAGGGGCCCGGGACGATGCTGCTCGACGAGCCGACCACCTTCCTCGACCTCGCCCACCAGCTCGATGTGCTCGACCTGCTGCGCGCGGTCAACGCCGAGCAGGGCCGCACCGTCGTGATGGTGCTGCACGACCTGGAGCTCGCCGCCCGCTACGCCGACCATCTGATCGCCGTGCGCGACGGGCGGATCGTCGCGGAGGGGGTGCCGTCCGCCGTCGTGACCGAGGAGCTCGTCTCCTCGGTGTTCGGGGTGGACGCGCTGGTGATGCCGGACCCGCTCACCGGGACCCCGCTGGTCCTTCCCCGCCCGGGAGGCCGCCGCTCCTGAGCGGGGTGCGGGAGCCCCGACCGCAGGGCCTGGGCCGCCTCAGCCGACGTAGTTCGCGACGGTCCTCCGCAGGACGTCGGCGTGGCCGTAGATGTCCTGCGGGGACCCGATGGGCAGTCGCGTCTCGTTCTTGTTCTCGTCGAAGACCCCGAGGTACTTCTGGTTGCGGTTGAACCAGAGCCGGGCGATGGGCTTGCGGTTGTTGTCGTCGAGCAGCACGCCGAAGTAGGTCTGGGTGTCGCGGGCGGCGACCCGGTCGGCATCGACGTCGCTGCACACGATCGCCCGCACGATCTGGAAGCCCTCGATCTCGTCGTCGGTCGTGACGACCAGCTTCGTCGACCTCGACTCCTCGACGTCACCGGCGGGCGCGCCGTCGGCGACCGCGACCGCAGTGGTCCGGGCGGGCACGGCGGGCACGCTCGCGGTGTCGTCGCCGAGCGCGGTCTTCAGTCGCGCGTTGACCTGCTCGTTCAGGAACTGCGTGGCGGCCTTCGGCACGAGCGTCTCGAACTGCTCGCGCACCTTCGAGGTCACGTTCTTCTCGTAGACGCGTGAGGCGAAGAACTTGACCCAGTCGGTGCTCGGGTCGCGGAACTCGGCCGCGAGCGCGCGCTTGATCTGGCCGATGTACTTCAGCTCCCCGGCCGCGTTGATGACCGAGTCGAGGTCGAAGGACTCCCGCGTCAGCTTCCCCAGCTCGGGCAGCAGGGTGGCGTCGACGGAAGCGAGATCGAGGACCAGGAACGGCTTCTCGTCCATCTTGTTCGGGGCGTCGAGATCCGTGTAGAACTCGTACACCTCGCCGTTGGTCAGCACGGCGACGCGGGCATTGGTGACCGAGAAGTACCGGAACAACTGGGACGAGTGCTCGAGCCGGAGCGGTGCCCCGACCTTCTTGGCCTCGACCAGGATCTGTACCTGGCCGCCGTGGACCAGGGCGTAGTCGATCTTCTCGCCCTTCTTGACCCCCACGTCGGCGGTGAACTCGGGGATGACCTCCGAGGGGTTGAAGACGTCGTAGCCCAGGACGGCGCCGATGAACGGCATCACGAACGCGTTCTTGGTCGCCTCTTCGGTCTCGATGGCGGCCTTCTGCTGACGGACCTTGTTCGCCAGTTCGTAGACGCGTTCGCTGATGCTCACCGAGTGGCCTCCGCCTCGTCGCGGCTCCCCGGGCGAGAGCCTGTCGCAGAAGGAATCGGTGCCACGTCCCGTGTCCGTTACGTCGCTCTCCGCGCATCATCAGGATTGACGAGCCGGTGCGTCGGCCGTCGCCGTTCGCGTTGTCCCACAGACCATCGCAGCGACGATGTGCGGGCCCCCGACTTCGCACCCTTCGCAGATCGGCCCGGCTACCCGGTTCGGATTCACCACGTACACGTCCTGGCCTCCCACCTCCCCGCTGCGCGAGTGTCGGTCCCACGGCCGACCGGCCGTTCACGAGGAGGAGCCCGCATGACCGTCGACCACAAGGTCCGGGTGCACCGCAGCGAGGAGAACCTCGCCCGCACCGACCAGCTCGCCTGGAAGATCGCGGAGGTGGCCGCCGACCCGGTCGCGCCGCCCGCCGAGGTCGCCGACATGGTCGTGAACCGGCTCGTCGACAACGCCGGTGTGGCGACGGCGTCGCTGGACCGTAGCCCGGTCGTCGCCGCCCGTGCGCAGGCGCTGCGGCACGCGGCGGCCGGTGACCGTGCGGGCTCGGTCGTGTTCGGCACCCGGGAGCGGGTCTCACCGGAGTGGGCGGCGTGGGCGAACGGCGTCGCGGTGCGGGAGCTGGACTTCCACGACACGTTCCTGGCGGCCGACTACTCCCACCCCGGGGACAACATCCCGCCGCTGCTGGCCGTCGCCCAGCACACCGGTGCCGACGGCGCCGCGCTCACCCGGGCGATCGCGGTCGCCTACGAGGTGCAGGTCGCGCTCGTCACCGGGATCTGCCTGCACCAGCACAAGATCGACCACGTCGCCCACCTCGGCCCGTCGGTCGCCGCGGGGATCGGCGCGCTGCTCGACCTGCCGACCGAGGTCACCTACCAGGCCGTGCAGCAGGCCCTGCACACGACGACCGCCACCCGGCAGTCGCGCAAGGGCGAGATCTCGTCGTGGAAGGCGTTCGCCCCCGCCTTCGCGGGCAAGGTCGCCATCGAGGCCGTCGACCGGGCGATGCTCGGGGAGGGCGCGCCGTCGCCGATCTACGAGGGTGAGGACGGCGTGATCGCCTGGCTGCTCGACGGCCCGGACGCCGGCTACACCGTGCCGCTCCCGGCGCCGGGCGAGGCGCCGCAGGCGATCCTGGCGACCTACACCAAGGAGCACTCCGCCGAGTACCAGAGCCAGGCGCTCATCGACCTGGCCCGCCGGCTCGGCCCGCGGCTGCGCGAGGCCGGTGGCCCGGACGCGGTGCGCAGCATCGTCATCCACACCAGCCACCACACCCACTACGTGATCGGCTCCGGCTCCGGGGACCCGCAGAAGTACGACCCGCAGGCGTCCCGGGAGACCCTGGACCACTCGATCCCCTACATCGTCGCGGTCGCCCTGCTCGACGGCGGCTTCCACCACGAGCGCTCCTACCCGCCGCACCGTGCCGCCGACGGCGAGCTGGTCCGCCTGTGGCACGCGATCTCGACCGTCGAGGATCCTGAGTGGACCCGCCGCTACCACTCCCACGACCCCGCGGAGAAGGCGTTCGGCGGCCGGGTGGAGATCACCCTCACCGACGGGTCGACCCTGGTCGACGAGATCGCCGTCGCCGACGCGCACCCGCTCGGCGCCCGCCCGTTCGGCCGCGAGCAGTACGTCGGCAAGTTCCGCGACCTGGCCCGCGACACCGTCGACCGCGTCGAGCAGGACCGTTTCCTCGACCACGCCCTGCGGCTGCCGGAGCTGGACGCGGGCGAGCTGGGGGAGCTGACCGTCGTCCCGGCGTCGCTCGCGGCCGCCCCGGGCCGCGGGGTGTTCTGATGCTCGGCACGACCACCACCGCCCACGGGCGCCGGGTGGCGTTCCGCGAGGCGCTGGCGAGCGGGCGGCTGCTGCAGTTCCCCGGGGCGTTCGATGCGCTGTCGGCGATGCTCGTCGCCGAGCAGGGCTTCGACGGCGTCTACGTCTCCGGTGCGGTGCTGTCGGCGGAGCTGGGGCTGCCCGACGTCGGGCTGACGACGGCCACCGAGGTCGCCGCCCGGGCCGCGACGATCGTCCGGCAGACCGACCTGCCGACCCTCGTCGACGCCGACACCGGCTGGGGCGGCCCGGCGTGCGTCGCGCGCACCGTGCAGTCCTTCGAGGACGCCGGCGTCTCCGGCCTGCACCTGGAGGACCAGGTCGACCCGAAGCGCTGCGGCCACCTCGCGGGCAAGGAGCTCGTGTCCACCGAGGACATGTGCATCCGGATCCGGGCCGCCGTGCGGGGCCGCCGCGACGACGCCCTCGTGCTCTGCGCACGCACCGACGCCCGCGCCGTCGAGGGGCTCGACGCCGCCGTCGCCCGTGCCCGGTCCTACGTGGACGCCGGCGCGGACATGGTGTTCGTCGAGGCGCTGACCTCGGAGGGCGAGTACGCGGCGTTCCGCGACGCGCTCGACGTCCCGCTGCTGGCGAACATGACCGAGTTCGGCAGGAGCCCGCTGCTCACGGCGGACACCCTGGCCCGGCTCGGGATGAACGTCGTCATCTACCCGGTGACCCTGCTGAGGCTGGCCATGGGCGCCGCCGAGGCCGGGCTCGCCGAGATCCGGCGCACCGGCACCCAGTCCGGCGTCGTCGACCGGATGCAGACCCGCGCACGCCTCTACGAGCTGCTCGGCTACGACGAGTACGCGGCCTTCGACGCCCGCCTCGCCGGATACCAGGAGGAGGACCCCGCATGACCGTGATCGACACCCCGCCCGAGGTCCGCAAGGGACTGGCCGGCGTCGTCGCCGACACCACGGCGATCTCGAAGGTCGACGCCGACACGAACTCGCTGCTCTACCGCGGCTACCCGGTGCAGGACCTCTGCGCGCATCGCGGCTTCCTCGACGTCGCCCACCTGCTGTGGCACGGCGAGCTGCCCGACCCGGCGGCGCTGGCCCGGCTGGAGGCGCAGGAGCGGGCACTGCGCCCGATCGACCGCAGCCTGCAGGCACTGCTGCTGTCGACGCCCACCACCTGCCACCCGATGGACACCCTGCGCACCGCGGTGAGCTGGCTCGGCTCGGAGGACACCCAGGAGGACGACCCGACCGCCGACGCGCAGAAGTCGCTGCGGCTGCTGGCCGCGCTGCCGACCGTCGTCGCGCTCGACCAGCGGCGCCGGCGCGGCTTGGACCCGATCGCGCCCGACCCGGACCTGGGCTACGCGGCGAACTTCTTCCGGATGACCTTCGGGGAGGTCCCGGAGCCGGAGGTCGTCCGGGCGTTCGAGGTCTCGATGATCCTCTACGCCGAGCACAGCTTCAACGCCTCCACGTTCACCGCGCGCGTGGTGACCTCGACGCTGTCGGACCTCTACAGCGCCGTCGTCGCCGGGATCGGTGCGCTCAAGGGGCCGTTGCACGGCGGCGCGAACGAGGCCGTGATGCACATGCTCGCCGGGATCGACGGCCCGGACGCCGCGCAGGAGTGGCTGGCCGACGCGCTCGCGCACCAGAAGAAGATCATGGGTTTCGGGCACCGTGTCTACAAGCGCGGCGACTCGCGGGTGCCGACCCTGCAGGCGGCGCTGGAGGAGGTCGTCGAGCTCCGCGGCGCCGGCACGCTGCTGGCCACCCACTCGGCGCTGGCCGCGGCGATGCTGCGGGAGAAGGGCCTGCACCCCAACCTCGACTACCCGGCGGGCCCGCTGTACCACCTGATGGGGTTCGACATCCCGATGTTCACGCCGCTGTTCGTGATGTCGCGGATCACCGGGTGGACCGCCCACATCTCCGAGCAGCTGGCCGCGAACTCGCTGATCCGCCCGCTCGCGGCGTACGAGGGCGCCGCCCGCCGCGAGGTGCCCGGCCCGGCCTGACCCGGAGCCGTCAAGCCACCGGCCGACCGCCGGTTCCCCTCACCCCGGCCCGCCCGTCGATCACGGGCGGGCCGGGGTGCCGTCGCCCGGAAGGTGCCCATGAGCCTCCACCCGACCGCCCCGACCGAGTACCCGGTGGACCCACCGGGGGTACGACTGACCCGTGACGGCCCGCACGTCGCCGTCCTCACCCTGGACCATCCGCCCGCCAACGCGCTCTCCGCCCCGGTACGGGCGGCGGTCGGGCGCGCGCTCGACGCGGTGGAGGCCGACACCGCGGTCCGGGCGCTCGTTCTCACCGGTGTCGGCCACTTCAGCGCGGGCGGGCACCTCGGCGAGGAACGACGGGCCCGCGACGACGGCACCTCCGCGGACTTCCTGGACGGGGTCCTGCGGCTCACCGACCGGATCGAGGACCTGCGGGTCCCGGTGGTCGCCGCCGTCACCGGGGGAGCGGTCGGCGGTGGGCTCGAGCTCGCGCTGGCCTGCGACATCCGCGTCGCGGCCGACGACGCGTTCTTCGTCGCGGCGGGCGTGAACGTCGGGCTGATCATGAGCGTCTGGCGGCTGCCGCGGCTCATCGGTCTCGGACCGGCCCGGGAGATGCTGCTGACCGGGGAGCGCTGCGACGCGGCGACCGCGCTGCGGACCGGGCTGGTCGGCACGGTCGTCCCGGCGCGCGACCTGCTGCGGACCGCGTGCGGGCGCGCGCACCGGATCGCCACCCGGGCACCGCTGGCGGTCGAGGCGACCAAGGCCGCGGTCGGCCGTGCGCCCGACCTCGACGCCGATGGCGCCCGCGCGCTGCAGGCCTCGCACTTCACCCGGCTGGCCGGGACCCGCGACCACCGCGACGCGGTGCGTGGTGTGCTGGACCGCAGGCCCGCGGTGTTCACCCGGCGCTGACCGGCCGGCCGGGCGCGCTCAGGGGGAGAGCACGACCAGCGGGCAGTCCGCCGACGGATGGTCCAGCACCGTCGCGGTGACGCCGTACACCGCGGAGATCCGCTCGGGTGTCAGCACCTGGGCGGGGGACCCCGTCGCCACGGCCCGGCCGGCGTCGAGCAGGCACAGCCGGTCGCAGTAGCGCGCGGCCAGGTTCAGGTCGTGCAGCGCCACCAGGGTGGGCAGGCCCAGCTCGCGGACGAGCTCCAGCAGCGCCAGCTGGTGGCGGACGTCGAGGTGGTTGGTCGGCTCGTCCATGACCAGCAACGCGGGCCGTCCGACCAGCGCCCGCGCGACCAGGGTGCGTTGCCGCTCGCCGCCGGACAGGGTGGCGAACCGGCGCCCGGCCAGGGTGGTGAGGTCGAGCAGCTCCAGGGCGGAGCCGACCAGGGCGTGGTCGACGGGGTCGTCGGCGGCCAACGGCCGCTTGTGCGGCGAGCGCCCCATCGCGACGACCTCGCGCACGGTGAGCGGGAAGTCCGACGGCATGTCCTGCAGGACCACCCCGACCCGCTGCGCCACCCACCGGGCCGGGCGGCTCCGGACGTCGGAGCCGTCGACCAGCACCGAGCCGGACGCCGGGACCCCGACCCGGTAGACGGTGCGCAGCAGCGAGGACTTGCCGCTGCCGTTCGGGCCGAGCAACCCGACGACCTCGCCGGCCCCGACCGACAGCGAGACCCCGTCGACGAGGGTCGCCTGCCCGGCGACGACGTGCACGTCGCGGATCTCCAGCGGGGTCACCGGGCGTCCTGCCTGCGGCCGTCGCGGCGCAGCAGCCACACGAAGAACGGTCCGCCGACCAGCGCGGTCACGATGCCGACCGGCAGCTCCTCGGGGATGACGACGGTCCGGGCGACGAGGTCGGCGAGCACGGTGAACAGCGCGCCGACCAGCACCGCGACCGGCAGGCCCCGCCGGTGCCCGGAACCGACCAGGAACCGCACGACGTGCGGCAGCATGAGGCCGACGAACCCGATCACCCCGCTGACCGCGACGGTCACCCCCACCAGGACCGCGACGACGACGAACATCGCCTGCCGGAACCGGTGCACGTCGAGCCCCAGCGCACCGGCGCTCTCGTCGCCGGCCAGCAGCAGGTCCAGGTCGCGGGAGCGGGAGACCAGCACCGTCACCCCGGCTGCGAGCACGACGGCCGGGACGACCAGCACCTCCCAGCGGGCGGCGCCGAACCCGCCGAGGGTCCAGAACAGGACCTGGGAGGCCAGCGTCGGGCTCGGCGCGGTGAGCACCAGCAGGCTGGTCAGTGCGGACAGCACCGACCCGACCGCGACCCCGCCGAGGATCAGCCGCAGCACGGTGATCCGCCCGGCCGAGCGGGCGACCGCCAGCACGACGGCGAGCGTGAGCAGCGCCCCGGCGAAGGCGGCCACGTTGAGGGTGAGCGCCCCCGCACCGAGCAGCCCGAACCGCATGACGACGACGGCGCCGGTCGCCGCGCCCGACGACACCCCGATCACGCCCGGGCCGGCCAGCGGGTTGCGGACCACGGCCTGCAGCACCATCCCGGCCACGGTCAGCGCCGCGCCGACCAGCCCGGCGAGCAGCACCCGGGGCAGCCGGGTGTCGGCGATGATCAGGTCCTCGGCCCGGGACCAGTCCGGGTCGGGCACCAGGGCGGTGCCACCGAGCCGATGGGCCAGGATCCGCCAGGTCTGCGACCACGGCACCGACACCGATCCCGTCGTCAGGGCCAGGCCTGCGGCGAGGACCAGCAGCACTCCGAGGACGGCCACCGCCGCCGTCGTCGACACACGGCCGTGCCCGGCGGTGCCGCGTGCTGCGGGCCCGGCCGCGGGGAGTGGACCGTCCGGGCGCAGCGCCGCGACCAGCTGCTCCCGCCGGGTCACCGGAACCGGTCGGGGTGCAGCTCGCGGGCCAGCCGCTCGACGGCGTCGACCGACCGCGGGCCGGGCTGGGCCTCCGACAGCGGGACGGTGGGGAAGGGGCGCGTCAGCGCGGGCAGTCCGGCGACCGCGGGGGTCGCCCGCAGCGTGGCGATCTTCGACTCGACGCTCGGGTCCAGGTAGTCGTAGATCAGGACGACGTCGGGGGCGCGCCGCGCGACCTGCTCCCACGACACCTCGCCCCAGCGCTGGTCGAGGTCGGCGAACACGTTGCGGCCGCCGGCGCGCTCGATCATGTCGGTGAGCAGGGCCCGCCCGCCCGCGGTGCGCGGGGCGTCGGTGCCGCTGTTGTAGACGAACACGTCGACCGGCTCGACCGTCCCCAGCCGCTCGGCGACGGCGTCGAGCCGCGTGCGCAGGGCGTCGACGCTGCGTCCGGCCCGCTCCGGCACCCCGAAGATCGCCCCGATGCGGGTCATCTCCCCGAACAGGTCCTCGAACCCGGAGCGTCCCTCGCGGCAGGACTCGGGGTTGAGGTGGGTGTCGATCCCCAGCTCCGCGAGCCGGGCGCGGGTGTGTCCGTTCGACTCGGAGAAGCCGTCCGGGTAGCCGGAGTAGACGAAGTCGGGCTCGGCCGCGAGCAGCTGCTCCAGCGACGGTTGACCCGGCGCGAGCACCGGGACGGTGGCGTACGCCTGCGCGTAGCGCTCGCCGATCGGCCGGTTCTTCAGGTACGCGGTGCCGACCATCGACCGCTCCACGCCCAGCTCGAGCAGCAGCTCGGTGGCGTTCGAGGTCAGGGTGACCGCGCGGGTGGGCGGCGCCTGGTAGGTCGTGGTAACGCCGCAGTTGTCGTCGACGACGGGGAACCCGGCGGCCGGGGCGCCCGCGGTGGGGACATCGGTGACCGCGGCGCCGCAGCCGGTCAGCAGGAGGGCGGTGAGCGCGGCGGTCGCGGCGCGGAGTCGGGGGCGGGACACTGGTCCAATGTATGAAAGTCTGCTCAGATGTCCACAGTGTCTGGTGTGAGATGGGGCGTACTCACCCACGGCGCGGGCCCCCGCGACGCCGCGTCCGAGCTGGACGACACCGTCCGGCTCGCGGTGCTCGCCGAGGAGCTCGGGTTCTCCTCGTTCTGGGTCGCCCAGCACCACCTCGGCGCCCAGCAGGGCCACGTGTCCTCGCCGCTGGTCGTCCTCGCCGCGGTCGCGGCGCGTACCGCGCGCATCCGGTTGGGTACGGCCGTCGTCGTCGCGCCGCTGGAGCACCCGCTACGGCTCGCCGAGGACGCGGCCACGGTGGACGTGCTCAGCGGTGGCCGGCTGGAGCTCGGGCTGGGTGCCGGGTCGGACCCGGGGGTGTGGGAGGCCTTCGGGGTCGACCCGGCGCAGCGGTACGTCCGGCTCGACGAGGCCCTCGACGCGCTGACCGGTGCCGTCACACCGGCGGCACCGGGGCTGCGGGACCGGATGTGGCTGGCGACGTCGTCGGCGGGTGGGGTCGACACGGCGCTCCGGCACGGCCTGGGGCTGCTGTCCGGTCGCCGTTCCGGGCCCGCGGGCCCCGACGACCACCGCTCGGCCCGGCTGCTCGGGCGGTTCCGCGCGGCCGGGGGAGCCCGGGTGGGGCTGTCGCGGCCGGTGCTGCCCGGCGCGTCCCGTGCGGCCGTCCACGCCCTGCTCGCCCCGCACGTCGCCCGGCGCGGGCACGACCCGTCGGCCTGGTTCGCCGCCGGGAACGTCCACGCCGGGACCGGCCCCGAGGTCCTCGCCGCGCTGGCCGCCGACCCGTGCCTGCCCCACGTCACCGAGCTGCTCTGCCACGTGCAGCCCGCCCGGCTGACCCTCGACGAGCTGCGCCCCGTCCTGCGGGGGCTGGCGGCGGTGGCGGCCCGGGCCGCTCAGCGGCCGGCCGACACCGGATAGGGCACGAAGGTGCTGCGGTCCTCCAGGATCTGGGTCGCGTGGTCGAGGCGCGGGAAGGCCCGCTGCGGGCAGCGGGTCCGGCTGCAGACCCGGCACCCCGCGCCGATCGGGGTGGCCGCCGCGGGGTTGTCGAGGTCGAGCCCGTCGGAGTAGACGAGCCGGTGGGCATGGCGCAGCTCGCAGCCCAGCGCGATCGCGAACGTCTTGCCCGGCCGCCCCCAGCGGCGCTGCGAACCGGTGACGGTGCGCGCGACCCAGAGGTAGCGGGCGTCGTCGGGCATCGCCGCGACCTGCACGTCGATCTCACCGGGGGAGGCGAAGGCGCGGTAGACGTTCCACAGCGGACACGTCCCGCCGCCGCGGGAGAAGTGGAAGCCGGTCGCGGACTGGCGCTTGGACATGTTCCCCGCCCGGTCCACCCGCACGAACGAGAACGGGACCCCGGGCTCCGACGGGCGCTGCAGCGTCGACAGCCGGTGCGCGATCGTCTCGAAGCCCTGTCCGAAGTGGTCGGACAGGCGCTCGATGTCGTAGCGGAAGGTCTCCGCCGTCGTGCGGAACTCGCCGTAGGGCAGGGTCAGGGCGGCGGCGAAGTACCGGGCCAGGCCGATCCGGGTCAGCGTGTGGGTGTCGGCGTCGACGGGCTCCCGCGCGGCGAGGGCCTCGATCGTGTCGTCGTGCTCCAGCAGGGCGAGCTGGGTCGCCATCCGGAACGCCTGCTGTCCGGCGCGCAGTGTGGGCGAGAGCCGCAGCACCCGGTCGACGGGGTCGTAGCGGTGCAGCTCGCCGGCGCCGCCGCGGTCGTCCTCCAGTCCGGCGATGCCGACGCCGTGCACGCTGCGCAGCCGCTCCGCCAGCGCACGCCGCACCTCGCCGCGCCGGACCCCGATCGCGGTGGCCAGGGACTCGGCGGCGTCGTCGAGCTCGGCGACGTGGTTGCGGCGCCGGTAGAAGTAGTCGCGCACCTGCTCGTGCGGGGACGCCGACCGGACCCGGTCGCTGCCGTCGCGCGGGCCGTCGGCCGCCGCGGCCAGGTGCTCGTCGGCGCGCCGCCAGCGCCGGTACAGCTCCAGCACCGCGTCGGCGGCCGAGGGCAGCTCCGCGGCCAGCCGTTCGATCTGGCCCACCGGGACCGACCCGGCGGCCGAGGTGGTCTCGGCGAACACCTCGTGCAGCTCGGCGACGAGACGCTCGGGCCGCCGGGCCGCGAAGAACGCCGCGTCGACGCCGAACACCTCGGTGATCCGTAGCAGGACCGGCACCGTCAGCGGGCGTGAGCCGTGCTCGATCTGGTTGAGGTAGCTGGGCGAGATCTCCAGGGTGCGGGCCAGCTGGGCCTGGCTCATCGAGCGGGTCTCGCGCAGCGCGCGCAACCGGGTCCCCGGGATGCCTGACGTCGCCATGCCGCGGACTGTAGCCGAGGACACCCTTCGCAACCTTCGCAGAATCCGGTCGGAAGATGTGCAGGAGTTGGCAGGTCGCCACCGTCGCCGGACCCTGGTCCCGGCTCCGATGCTGGTCGCACCCCGTTCGGGAGATCGCCACACCCTCCGGTCACCACCGGCCGGGCCGTGAGCGCAGACACGGACGAGACCTTCGCAGAGGAGCACGACATGACCGGGACCCACCGCCAGGAGCGGATCGACGAGCTGGAGCGGCAGTGGGCGCAGGACCCGCGCTGGGCCGGGACCACCCGCGGGCACTCCGCACAGGACGTGGTGGCGCTGGCCGGCAGCGTCCGCGAGGAGCACACCCTGGCCCGTCTGGGCTCCGAGCGGCTGTGGCGGCTGCTGCACGAGCGCGACTACGTGCACGCACTCGGCGCGCTGACCGGTAACCAGGCGGTGCAGAGCGTGCGCGCCGGGCTGGAGGCGATCTACCTGTCCGGCTGGCAGGTGGCCGCCGACGCCAACCTGGCCGGGCAGACCTACCCCGACCAGAGCCTCTACCCGGCGAACTCGGTGCCGTCGGTGGTGCGCCGGATCAACAACGCGCTGCTGCGGGCCGACCAGATCAGCACCCTGGAGGGCCGTGCGGCCGCCGACGGCGGGGACGACCCGCACTGGCTGGTGCCGATCGTCGCCGACGCCGAGGCGGGCTTCGGCGGTCCGCTCAACGCCTTCGAGCTGATGCGGGCCATGATCGCCGCCGGGGCGGCGGGCGTGCACTGGGAGGACCAGCTCGCGTCGGAGAAGAAGTGCGGGCACCTGGGCGGGAAGGTGCTGGTCCCGACCTCGCAGCACGTCCGCACGCTGAACGCGGCGCGGCTCGCGGCCGACATCGCCGACGTGCCGTCGGTGATCGTCGCCCGGACCGACGCCCAGGCCGCCAACCTGATCACCTCCGACGTCGACGAGCGGGACCGGCCCTACCTCACCGGCGAGCGCACCGCGGAGGGCTTCCACCGGGTCACCGGCGGCATCGAGCCCTGCATCACCCGCGGTCTGGCCTACGCGCCGTACTCCGACCTGCTGTGGATGGAGACCTCGGTGCCGGACCTGGAGCTGGCGCGCAAGTACGCCGAGGCGATCAAGGGCGAGTTCCCGGACCAGCTGCTCGCCTACAACTGCTCGCCGTCGTTCAACTGGCGCAAGCACCTCGACGACGACACGATCGCCCGCTTCCAGCGGGAGCTGGGCGCGATGGGCTACGCGTTCCAGTTCATCACCCTCGCCGGTTTCCACGCGCTCAACCACTCGATGTTCGACCTGGCCAAGGGCTACGCCGCGAACGGCATGACCTCCTACGTGGCGCTGCAGGAGCGCGAGTTCGCCGCCGAGGCCGACGGCTACACCGCGATCAAGCACCAGCGCGAGGTCGGCACCGGCTGGTTCGACGCGGTCTCCACCGCGGTCAACCCGGAGTCGTCGACGACGGCGCTGGCCGGGTCCACCGAGTCCGAGCAGTTCCACGGCTGAACGGGTGCGCTGATGCTGCAGACCGACGTCCCCCCGGTCCGCAGGCGGACCGGGCTGCGCGCGGCACTCGGCCGTGCCCGGCCGGGGGCGCGACCACTGCGCTTCCAGACCGTCACCACCACCGCGGCCGCCCGCCAGGTCGCCGCGCTCGGCCTCGACGGCGTCCACGTGACGGCGGCGACCGCGGGCCTGGAGGAGCCGGTCGCGCTGACCGCGCGGATCGTGCGGGCCACCCCGCTGCCGGTCCTCGTGGACCTGGGCGGTGCCGGCGACGCCGACGACGTCGCCCGGTTCGAGGCCGCCGGCGCGTCCGGTGTGCACCTCGACGACACCGATCCCACCGACCACGCGGCCGACGACGTCGCGGCCCGGGTCCGCGCCGCCGTGCGGGCCCGCCGCGACCCGGACCTCCTCATCGGGGTCCGTACCACCGTCGGCGCCGCCGGCGGCCTGATCGAGACCATCGACCGTGCCCGCGCCTGTGTCGGCGCCGGTGCGGACGTGATCGTCGTCGAGGCGCCCGTGTCGCGGACCGCGTACACGGTCCTGCGCGAGGCCCTCGCCGTCCCGCTGCTCGTGACCGCGACCACGGTCACCGGCGGCGACCCGACCCCCGTCCTGCTGCCCACCGTCACGCAGCTCGCCGCCCTCGGCATGGACGTCGTGATCCACCCCGTCACCGGCCCGTGGGCCCCGACCGCCACCGACCGTGGCCGCCGGGACCCGCGCGACGCAGGAACACCACGAGGTCCCGCCGGCGCGCTCCCGCCCGGAGCCCACGGCGGCGACCGCACCCGGGACCGCGCCGCGGCTCCCGCCGGAGGAGGACACCGATGACCGAGAACCCGAGGGACACCCACGTCCGGCGCGGCCTGGTGGGGGTCGTCGCCGACACGACGTCGATCTCCGACGTCGACCCCTGCCGCAACGTGCTGCTCTACCGCGGCTACCCGGCGCCCGGACTGACCGAGCGCCACACCTTCCTCGACGTGGCGCACCTGCTGTGGACCGGCGAGCTGCCGGACGCGGCGGAGCTCGCCGCGCTGGAGCGTCGTGAACGGTCGCTGCGGGCGCTGGACCCCGCGTGCGAGGCGATGCTGCTGTCGCTGCCGACCGACTGTCACCCGATGGACGTGCTGCGCACCGCCGTGAGCCGGATCGGTGCCGCCGACCCCGCGACGGCGGACCGCTCCACCGACGCGAGTGCGGACAAGGCCGTGGAGCTGCTCGCGGTGCTGCCGACGGTCGTCGCGCTGGACCAGCGGCGTCGCCGCGGCCTGGACCCCATCCCGCCGGACCCCGGCCTCGGCCACGCCGAGAACGTGTTCCACATGACCTTCGGGGAGGTCCCCGAACCGGAGGTCGTGCGGGCGTTCGAGATCGCGATGATCCTCTACGCCGACCACGGCTTCAGCGCCTCCACCTTCGCCGCCCGGACCGTCACCTCCACCCGGTCGGACCTCTACAGCGCGGTCGTCGCCGCGCTCGGAGCGCTCAAGGGCGAGCTGCACGGCGGGGCGAACGAGGCCGTGATGACCCAGTTCGCCGAGATCGGCGACCCCGACCACGTCGACGACTGGCTGGCGGCCCGGCTCGAGGCCGGCGAGCGAATGATGGGCTTCGGGCACCGGGTCTACAAGCGCGGCGACTCGCGGGTGCCCGCGCTGCACGCGCAGATGCGGCGGGTCGCGGAGCTGCGCGGCGGCCGGGACCTGATGGCGCACTACGAGGTTCTCGCCGGCGCGATGCTCCGCGAGAAGGGGCTGCGCCCCAACCTCGACTACGCCGCGGGTCCGCTGTTCCACCTCATGGGGTTCGACACCCCGCTGTTCACCGCGCTGTTCGCGATGTCGCGGATCAGCGGCTGGACCGCGCACGTGATCGAACAGGCCGCACACAACGTCCTGATCCGTCCCGTCGCGCAGTACGACGGGAAGTCCCGGCGGGAGGTGGACGTCATTCGATGACACCCTGAATACGCGTCAGAGAACCGGACGGGTCCGATGCCCTGTCCGGTTCTCGGCGTGCCCGGAATTCGACGAAGAATGGTGTTTCGGAACACATCATCCCAGGTGGTGGACATAGATGGACGTCCGACTTTATGGTCGTGGGGCCAAGGCGGACGCTGTCGCGGACGCCGTTCCGGCTTCTCTCCCATCTCGTCGAACGGGGCACGCCCATGTCCGAAGTCATCGACCATTTCGTTTCCGGAAAACCGTGGACGGGTGCGTCCGTGCGATTCTCCGACGTCTTCGACCCCAACCACGGAACCGTCCGCAGCCGGGTCCGGCTCGCCGGTGCGGGCGACGTCGACGACGTCGTGCGCACCGCGGTGGCCGCGCAGCGGGAGTGGGCGGCGTGGAACCCCCAGCGCCGGGCGCGGGTCCTGCTCCGCTTCCTGGCGCTGGCGAACGCCCACGCCGACGAGCTGGCCGCGCTCCTGTCCTCCGAGCACGGCAAGACGCTCCCCGACGCCCGCGGCGACCTGCAGCGCGGGCTCGAGGTCGTCGAGTTCGCCGCCGGGGCCCCGCACCTGCTCAAGGGCGAGTACTCCACCGACGCCGGGCCGGGCATCGACGTCTACTCGATGCGCCAGCCGCTCGGCGTGGTCGCGGCGATCACGCCGTTCAACTTCCCCGCCATGATCCCGCTGTGGAAGGCGGCACCCGCACTGGCCTGCGGCAACGCGGTGATCCTCAAGCCTTCCGAGCGCGACCCGTCGGTGCCGGTCCGGATCGCCGAGCTCTTCGCCGAGGCCGGGCTGCCCCCGGGCGTGCTCAACGTCGTGCACGGCGACCGCGAGGCCGTCGACGCACTGCTGGTGCACCCCGACGTCGCCGCCGTCGGGTTCGTCGGATCCACCCCGATCGCCCGGCACGTGTACGCGACCGCCACCGCGCACGGCAAACGCGCGCAGTGCTTCGGCGGGGCGAAGAACCACCTCGTCGTGCTGCCCGACGCCGACCTCGACCAGGCCGCCGACGCCCTGTCCGGCGCCGCGTTCGGCTCGGCCGGACAGCGCTGCATGGCGATCTCGGTGGCGGTCCCGGTGGGGGAGGAGACCGCCGACCGGCTCGTCGCCAAGCTCGCCGAACGCGCCCGTGGCCTGGTCCTGGGCCGCTCGGACTCCGAGACCGCGGACCTCGGGCCGCTGGTCGGGGCCGACGCCGTCGATCGGGTCACCGGCGCGATCGACGCGGGCGTCCGCGAGGGCGCCGAGCTCGTCGTCGACGGGCGCGGGGTGCCCGCGCCCGAGGGCGCCGAGGGCGGCTGGTTCGTCGGCGGGACGCTGTTCGACCGGGTCACCACCGACATGGGCCTCTACCGCGACGAGATCTTCGGCCCCGTGCTGTCGGTGGTCCGGGCCGCCGACTACGCCGACGCGCTGCGGATCGCGAACTCCCACGAGTACGGCAACGGCGTCGCGATCTTCACCCGCGACGGCGACGCCGCCCGCGACTTCGCGGCGAAGGTCGAGACCGGCATGGTCGGCGTCAACGTGCCGATCCCGGTCCCGATCGCCTACCACACCTTCGGCGGCTGGAAGGCCTCCGGATTCGGCGACCTCAACCAGCACGGCCCGGACGCGTTCCGCTTCTACACCCGCACCAAGACCGTCACTTCGCGCTGGCCCTCCGGGATCAAGGACGGCGCCTCCTTCGTGATCCCGACGATGTCGTGACCGCCCGGTACGCCGAGACCGCCGAGCTGACCGACCTCCAGCGGGACCTCGTCGCCACGGCCGAGACCTTCGCCGCCGAGCGACTCGCACCGCACGCGGTGGCGTGGGACCGCGACAAGCACTTCCCGGTCGACGTGCTCCGCGAGGCCGCGAAGCTGGGCATGGCCGCGCTGTACGTCGCCGACGACCACGGCGGGACGGGGCTGTCCCGGCTGGATGCCGCGCTGGTGTTCGAGGCGCTGGCCACCGGCTGCCCGTCACTGGCCGGGTACCTGTCGATCCACAACATGGTCACCGGCATGGTCGACCGGCACGGCACCGCCGCCCAGCGCGAGCGGTACCTGCCCGCGCTGTGTGCGATGGACGAGCTCGCCTCCTACTGCCTCACCGAACCCGACGCCGGCTCCGACGCCGCGGCCCTGCGCACCACCGCCGTCCGCGACGGCGACGACTGGGTCCTCGACGGCGTCAAGCAGTTCATCTCCGGTGCGGGCACCTCCGACCGCTACCTGGTGTTCGCCCGCACCGGCGGGCCCGGCGCCGCCGGCATCAGCGCGTTCCTCGTCGCCCGCGACCTGCTCGCGTTCGGCCCGGACGAGCCCAAGATGGGGTGGAACGCCCAGCCCACCCGGCAGGTCGTGCTGCGCGGGGTGCGGGTGTCCGACGACGACCGGCTCGGTGCCGAGGGCGAGGGCTTCCGGATCGCGATGGGCGGGCTCGACGGCGGCCGGCTCAACATCGGCGCCTGCTCGCTCGGCGGGGCCCGTGCCGCGCTGGACCGGGCCGTCGCCCACCTCACCGACCGCACCGCGTTCGGGGCGCCGCTCGCGCGGCGCCAGGGGCTGCGGTTCCGGGTCGCCGACGCCCACACCGAGCTCACCGCGGCCCGGCTGCTGCTGCACCGCGCTGCCCGGGCCCTCGACGCGGACGAACCCGGGGCGACCCGGCTCTGCGCCATGGCCAAGCGGCTGGCCACCGACACCGGCCACGACGTCGCCGACACCGCCCTGCAGCTGCACGGCGGCTACGGCTACCTCGCCGAGTACGGCATCGAGAAGATCGTGCGGGACCTGCGCGTGCACCGGATCCTCGAAGGCACCAACGAGGTGATGCGCGTGATCGTCTCCCGCGGACTGATGGGAGCGGACCAGTGACCACCTTCGGCGACGTGCGCCTCACACGCACCGGCCGGATCGGGCACATCGAGCTCGACCGGCCCCGGGCGATCAACGCCCTGACCCACGACATGGTCCGCGCGATCGCCGCGGCCCTCGACGACTGGGAGCACGACGACGGGATCGGCGCGGTGCTGCTGACCGGCGCGGGCGAGCGCGGCCTGTGCGCGGGCGGCGACATCCGCGCCATCCACGACGACGCGCGGGCCGGCGGCACCGCGACCCGGGACTTCTGGCGCGACGAGTACCGGCTGAACGCCCGGATCGCCCGCTACCCGCGGCCGTTCGTGGCGGTCATGGACGGGCTCGTCATGGGCGGCGGGGTCGGGGTCTCGGCCCACGCGAGCCACCGGATCGTCACCGAACGCACGCAGATCTCCATGCCCGAGACCGGGATCGGGTTCGTCCCGGACGTCGGGGGCACCTGGCTGCTCGGCCGTGCCTCCGGTGAGCTCGGCACGCACGCCGCGCTGACGGGGTGCCGGCTCGGCCCGGGCGACGCCCTGGCCATGGGCCTGGCCGACTGGTACCTGCCGACCGACACCGTCCCGGCGCTGCTCGCCGCGCTCGGCGACGTCCGGGTGACCGGCGCCGCGTTCGACGAGCACCTCGGGCACCTGCTCCAGCACCTCGCCGCCCCCGAGCCCGAGGCCGGGCTCGGCGCGTCGCGGTGGTGGATCGACCGCTGCTACGCCGACGGCACCGCCGAGCAGATCGTCGCCCGGCTCTCGGCGTCCGGCGTGCCCGACGCCGAGGACACCGCCAAGACGATCGGGCAGCGCTCGCCGTCGTGCGTGAAGGTTGCGCTGGAGTCGGTGCGCCGGGCGCGCCGGCTCCCGTCGCTGGAGCACGCGCTCGACCAGGAGTTCCGGGTGTCGCTGCGCTGCCTCACCGAACCGGACATGGTCGAGGGGATCCGCGCGCAGGTCGTCGACAAGGACCGCAACCCGCGCTGGAACCCACCGGTGCTCGAACAGGTCGACGACACCCTGGTGGACGGCTATTTCGCGCCGCTCACCGACACCGACGAGCTGGGGCTGGGGGAGGACCGATGAGCCGGATCGCCGTCGTCGGACTGGGGAACATGGGCGGCCCGATGGCCGCCAACCTGGTCGCCGCCGGGCACGAGGTCACCGGGTACGACCCGGCCCCGGCGGCCCGCGACACCGCGGCCGCCGCCGGGGTGACGGTGCACCCCACCGGCCCCGACGCCGTCCGCGACGCCGAGGTGGTGATCACCATGCTGCCCACCGGCGGGCACGTGCTGGCCGTCCACGACGAGCTGCTCCCGGCCGCTCCGGACGGTGCGCTGTTCGTGGACTGCTCGACCATCGACGTCGCCTCCGCCCGGGCGGCCCACACGCGGGCCGCCGCGACCGGGCACCCGTCGGTCGACGCCCCCGTCTCCGGCGGCGTCGTGGGTGCGGCGGCCGGGACGCTCACCTTCATGGTGGGCGGTGAGCAGGCCGCCGTCGACGCCGCGGGGCCGGTCCTCGCCGTGCTCGGGAAGCGCACGGTCCACTGCGGAGGGCCGAGCGCGGGCCAGGTCGCGAAGATGTGCAACAACATGGTGCTCGGCGCGTCGATGGTCGTGGTCGCCGAGGCCTTCGTGCTGGCCGAGCGTCTCGGGCTGGAACCGCAGGCCCTCTACGACGTGCTGTCCACCTCGTCCGGCCGGTGCTGGGCGGTCGACACCAACTGCCCCGTGCCCGGGCCGGTGCCCACCAGCCCGGCCAACCGGGACTTCACCGGCGGGTTCGCCGCCCAGCTCATGCTCAAGGACCTGCGGCTCGCCGACGCCGCGGCCGCCGAGGCCGGCGTCGACACCGCGGTCGGCAGGCGCGCCACCGAGCGCTACGCCGAGTTCACCGCGCGCGACCCGCGCACCCAGGACTTCTCGGCGATCATCACCGACATCCGGAGGGAACAGTCGTGACCGGGTACACCACGATCGTCGTCAGCACCCCGGCCGAGGGGGTCGGGCTGGTCCGGCTGGACCGGCCGAAGGCGCTCAACGCGCTGAATCAGGAGCTCATGCACGAGGTGGTCACCGCCGTGCGGGCCTTCGACGCCGACCCGGCCGTCGGGGCGGTGGTGATCACCGGTTCGGACCGGGCGTTCGCCGCCGGGGCCGACATCGCCGAGATGGCCGGGCTGTCGCACGCCGAGGTCGTCGCGACCGACCTGTTCGCCGGCTGGGACGGCCTGACCGGGCTGCGCACCCCGCTCGTCGCGGCCGTCGCCGGGCACGCGCTCGGGGGCGGCTGCGAGCTCGCGATGCTGTGCGACGTGCTGGTCGCCGCCGACACCGCCCGGTTCGGGCAGCCCGAGATCCGGCTCGGGGTCATCCCCGGGATCGGCGGCTCGCAACGGCTCACCCGCGCGGTGGGCCGGGCGAAGGCGATGGACCTGTGCCTCACCGGGCGCACCATGGACGCCGCGGAGGCCGAGCGGTCCGGCCTGGTCAGCCGGGTGGTCCCGGCGGACACCCTGCTCGACGAGGCCCTCGCCGTCGCGTCCACGATCGCGGGGATGTCGCGCACGGCCACCGCCGCGGCGAAGGAGGCCGTGGCCGTCGCGCTGGAGACCTCGCTGGCCGAGGGGCTGCGGTTCGAGCGCCGGACCTTCCACGCCCTGTTCGCCACGCCGGATCGGACGGAGGGGATGGCGGCCTTCCTGGAGAAGCGGCCCGCCGTGTTCAGCCGTCCGGACCACCCGGGGGCAGCGCCGGATCGGCCTTGAGGGCGACCCCGGACAGCTTCAGCCGCCGCGCCTCGCTCATCAGCAGGGCGAGCGTGGTCGCGGCGGCGGCGTAGCCGGTGCCGTGCGGCGGGCGGACGTTGGAGATGCAGTTGCGCTCCGAGTCGCGGCGGCCGCGGTGGGCGTCGTAGGTGAAGTACAGCCCGAGCGAGTCGACCGAGCTCATCCCCGGCCGCTCCCCGACGAGCACGACGACGTGCCGCGCCCCGACCGCGGTCGCGATCTCGTCGCCGAGCGCGACACGGGCCTGGGTGGCGACGACGACCGGCGCCACCCGCCACCCGTCGAGCCGGTCGAGGATCTCGGCCAGCATCCCCGGGGCGTGCTCGGCGACCGCGCGGGGCGAGAGCCCGTCGGCGACGACGAGCACCACGTCGTGCTCCCCGCGCGGCAGGTCGGCGCCGCCGGCGAGACGACGGCCCAGGTCGGGCCGGGTCAGGTACTCGGTGCGGTCGACCGGGGCCCCGGCGGCGCGCAGCGTGTCCACCCCGAGCGCGGCGATCCGGTCGATGAGCGCGTCGACGTCGAGCGGGGTGTGCACGGCGTCGCGCGCCGCGGCGTGCGCGGCGCGCAGCTCCAGCAGCCGCGCGGTCGGCAGTGCGTCCCCGGCCCGGCCGAGCGCCACCCGCGCCCGGGTGGAGGCCCGCAGCAGCTCCAGCGGGTCCGCCGCGCTCACCCCACACCCGCCGTCAGCGCACGGACCGCCGCGGGGGCCAGCTCCTTGAGCCGTCCGTCCGGTGCCAGCATGTCCATGGTGGACAGCCACCCCTCGAACTCGGGGGCGGGACGCAGGCCCAGCACCTGACGGGCGTAGAGCGCGTCGTGGAAGGACAGCGACTGGTAGTGGAGCATCACGTCGTCGCCGCCGGGCACGCAGATCACGAACGAGCAACCGGCCGCGCCGAGCAGGGTGAGCAGGGCGTCGGTGTCGTCGGCGTCGGCCTCGGCGTGGTTGGTGTAGCAGACGTCGACGCCCATCGGGACACCCAGCAGCTTCCCGCACAGGTGGTCCTCCAGACCGGCGCGGGTGATCTGCTTGCCGTCGTAGAGGTACTCCGGCCCGATGAACCCGACGACGGTGTTGACCAGCAACGGGTCGAACGCGCGGGCGACGGCGTAGGCCCGCGCTTCCAGCGTCTGCTGGTCGACGCCGTGATGGGCGTCGGCGGACAGCGCGGAGCCCTGCCCGGTCTCGAAGTACATGCAGTTCGTGCCGACGGTGCCCCGGCCCAGCGACAGCGCCGCGTCGTGCGCCTCGCGCAGCATCGCCAGGGTCACCCCGAACCCGGTGTTCGCCGCCTCGGTCCCGGCGACGGACTGGAACACCAGGTCCACCGGGGCGCCGCGCTCCATGATCTCGATGGAGGTCGTGACGTGGGCGAGCACGCAGGACTGGGTGGGGATGTCGTAGCGGGTGCGCACCTCGTCGATCAGGTGCAGCAGGTCGGTGGTGCGCTGCGGCGAGTCGGTCGCCGGGTTGATGCCGATGACGGCGTCGCCGCAGCCGAGCAGCAGCCCGTCGACGATGGACGCGGTCACCCCGGACGGGTCGTCGGTGGGGTGGTTGGGCTGCAGCCGGGTCGCCATCGTGCCGGGCAGCCCGACCGTGGAGCGGAACGCGGTGACGACCGGGGTGCGCCGCGCGACGGCGATCAGGTCCTGCAGCCGCATCAGCTTGGCCGTCGCCGCGACCATCTCCGGGGTCAGGCCGGGCGCGAGCGCGGTGGTGTCGGTGGACGGGTCGAGCAGGTGCTCACGGAACCCGCCGACGGTCATCGACGCGACCGGGGCGAACGCCGCGCGGTCGTGCGAGTCGACGATCAACCGGGTCACCTCGTCGTCCTCGTAGGGGACGACCTGCTCGGTCAGGAACGTCGCGAGCGGCAGGTCGGCGAGCACCGTCTGGGCGGCCACGCGCTCGGACTCCGAGCGGGCGGCGACACCGGCCAGCACGTCCCCGGAGCGTTCCGGGGTGGCGGCGGCCAGCAGCGCCCGCAGGTCCGCGAATTCGTGGGTGTGCCCCCCGACGGAGGCCCTGCGGGTCGTCACGTGAGCTCGGCCTCCGCCTGTGCCAGCGCCGCGAACTCCTCGTCGGGGGCCGCGGCGACCAGGTGGTGTCGGGAGTAGAGCGCGAAGTACAGCATGAACAGGGCGAAGGCGCCGAGGGTCGCGCCCGCCGCGACCGGGTCGACGAGGAACGTCGCGATGACGGCGAGCACGGCGACGACCAGCGCGAACCCGGTCGTGACGACGCCGCCGGGGGTCCGGTAGGGCCGCGGCATCTCCGGCGCGGTCCGGCGCAGCACGATGTGGCTGACCATCATCAGCACGTACGACAGCGCGGCCCCGAACACCGCCATGTTCAGCAGCACGTCCCCCTGCCCGGTCAGCGAGAGCAGGAACCCGATCGCGCCGGGGACGATCAGGGCGAGGGTGGGCGCCTTGCGGCTGTTGGTCACCGACAG
The DNA here is from genome assembly GCF_017312155.1 of Pseudonocardia sp. UM4_GMWB1. NCBI lineage: Bacteria > Bacillati > Actinomycetota > Actinomycetes > Pseudonocardiales > Pseudonocardiaceae > Pseudonocardia > Pseudonocardia sp. UM4_GMWB1. Next base: position 2,032,859 of record NZ_QJPN01000001.1, read on the forward strand.
CACCCGCGGCAGGTACCCGGCACGCGACAGCGCGAAGGTCTGGCGGGAGTAGGCGTAGATGATCGAGAAGAAGCTCGCGACGAGCCCGGCCAGACCGACGTAGTTGACGACGACCCCGGCGGTCGACCCGCCGAGCGCCTCGACGAGCGGGTTGCCCGACTCCGACAGCGTCTGCGCGCCGAGCGCGCCGGTCGCGAGGACCAGCACCAGCGCCCCGGTGACGAGCAGGACCAGCATCGCGGCGACGATCCCGCGGGGCACGTTGCGCTCGGGGTCGCGTGCCTCCTCCGCGGCCAGCGGGACGCCCTCCAGCGCGAGGAAGAACCAGATCGCGAACGGCACCGCCGACCAGATCCCCAGGTAGCCGAACGGCAGGAACGGTGACGCCCCGGCGGCCGCGGTCGGCGCGATGTCGACGAGGTTCGCGGCGTCGAACAGTGGCACGGCGGCGACGGCGAAGATCAGCAGCCCGAGCACGGCGATCGCGGTGATCACGAACATGACCTTGAGGGCCTCGCCGACCCCGGCGATGTGGATACCGATGAACACCAGGTAGGCGGCGAGGTAGACCCACCAGCCGTCGGTGATCCCGAACAGGCCGAGTGACTCGACGTAGGCGCCGATGAAGGTGGCGATCGCCGCGGGGGCGATGGCGTACTCGATGAGGATCGCGGTGCCGGTCGCGAACCCGCCCCACGGGCCCAGCGCGCGGCGGGCGAAGGTGTAGCCGCCGCCCGCGGCGGGCAGCGCCGAGGACAGCTCGGCCATGCCCAGCACCATCGCGAAGTACATGCCCGCGATGACGACACCGGCGATCAGCAGCCCGCCGAACCCGCCCTGGGCGAGGCCGAAGTTCCAGCCGGAGTAGTCGCCGGAGATGACGTAGCTGACGCCGAGCCCGGCGAGCAGGACCCAGCCCGCCGCCCCGGTCCGCAGCTGTCGTCGTTCCAGGTACTCCGACGGATCGTGGGCCATGGCGTCCTCCCGGGGCACGTCCTCGCCGACGGAACCGTCGGTGTGGGGACAAGCTAGGGAGTGCGGGCCGGACCGGGGTAGGGCCGCGCGGGGTAACCGTGTGAAGAGTGTGTGTCCGCCCCGCACCGGGGTGCTCAGTCCGCGAGCTTGCTGATCGCCTGCGCCCAGAGGAAGAACTTGTTGGTGCCCAGGTCACGGACGGTCGTGATGTTGAACGCCTCCTTGAGGAGCTTCGCGTCGCCCTCGGAGACGCCCTTCAGCGAGTCGACGGGGGCGTCGGCCAGCTCCTCGACGCCCTTGCCCTCGTACGCCTTGTCGAACTTACCGGCGATGTCGCCCACGACTGCTCCTTCCCGATGCGGCCCGGGGCCGCGTCCTACGGATGTGCGTGGGCCAGCCTGGCAGTGATCGTTGCGGGACCGAACGACCGACACCCGTGACTCGGTGAACGGGCGAGCGAGCCGCCGAGCGTGACCCCGCGGCGGTCAGTTCCCGCCCTGGCCACCCCCGCCGGGCCCGCCGCCAGGACGGCCCGGCGTCGCCTCGACGGTGGCCTGCGGCAGCAGGACCTGCTGGCCGTCGTCGAGGCCGGACCGCACCTCGGTGAACTGGTCGCCCACCAGGCCGGGACCGAACTGCCGGGTCACCGCGGCGCCGTCGTCGCCGGGCACGTCGACGACCGAGCGGCCGCCCTCCTGCCGGACGGCGGTGTTCGGCACCCGCAGCACCCCGTTGCGGGCCTCGGTACGCACGTCGGCCTGCGCGGTCTGGCCGTCGCGCAGCTGCGGGTCGGTGCGGTTCAGCACGACGGTCGCGTAGTAGCTCACGACGCCCGACAGCTGCGTCGCGGTCGGCGCGACGGCGACCACGGTCGCCGGCAGGCTCACCCCGGGCAGCGCGTCGACGGTGACGTCGACGGTCTGGTTCGGCGCTACCCGGGCGGCGTCGCTCTCCTCGAACGGGACGACCAGCTGGTAGGTCTGCAGGTCGTTGAGGGTGAGGAACGGCGCCCCGCCCGCTGCGGACGCGCCGCCACCGGTGGCCCCCGCGCCGCCCGAGGCCGCCGACGCCGACCCGACGGCCTGCGGGATCCGGGCGTCGGTGCCGGGGGCGAGCGCGGTCGCGGCGCTCGCGGCGGGCACGACGTCACCGACCGCGCCGTTGATCGCGGACACGGTGCCGGCGACCGGGGCGCGCAGCAGGGTGTCGTCGAGCGCGCGCTGGGCGTCGGCGAGGGTGTTGCGGGCGTCGGCGACCACGGCGTCCTGCACCGCGACGTCGGCAGGTGCGTCGTTGTTCGCCCCGGTGAGCTGCGAGCGGGCGTCGGACACCGCACTCTCGGCGTTCGCGATCGAGACCCGGCCGGAGGCGGCGCCGGTGTCCCGGGTGCCCTCGGCCTGCGCCAGCGCCGTCTGCGAGGTGATGACCTGGCCCTTCGCCGTCGTCACGGCCTGCTCGTCGGTGGCGACGGCGGTGCAGGCCGGGTCGGTCGTCGCCGCGCCGAGGCCGGACCCGCCCGAGGTGCCGGACCCGCCGGACAGACCGCCGAGCAGCCCGCCGCCGGACGGGTCGGCGGTGGGCTCCGGGGTCGCGGACGCGGTGCTGCCGCCGGAGCGCTTGCAGGCCCGCCGGTCGGTCTCCAGCTTCTCCTGGGCCGCGGCGAGCTGCTTGCGGTCGAAGGCGAGCTGGACCCTCGCCCGCTCGACGGCGGTGTCGTTCGCCGCGTTCTGCGCCCCGACCTGGTCGCGGGTCGCGGCCAGTACCGACTCGGCCGAGGCCAGCGACGCCTGCGCGGCCTCGACGGTGTTCGCGCCGGTCAGCTTGCCCAGCGACGCCTGCTGCTGGTCCAGCCCCGCCTGCGCGGCGGCGACCTGGGACAGGGCCTCGGCGTCGTCGAGCCGGGCGAGCGGCTGCCCGGCGGCCACGGTCTCGCCGACCTCCACGAGCAGCTCGGTGACCCGGCCGCCGTCGGTGAACCCGAGGTTCTGCTGGGTGATCGACACCAGCGACCCCGACGCCGACACCCCGGTGGAGACCACACCCCGGTCGACGACGGCCGTCGGCGGCGGCTGGTCCCCTCCGGTGCAGGCCGTGAGGCCGACGAGTCCGGCGAGCAGCAGGCTGCCCGCGAGCCGCAGTCGGGTCATGAAGTGCTCCTCGGTGCTGTCGCGGGCGCTGTCACTGGTGCCGCAGGGCGTCGATGGGCCGCATCCGCGCGGCCCGGTTGGCGGGGAAACCGCCCGCGAGCAGCCCGATCAGCAGGCTCACCCCGAAGGCGAGCACCACCGATCCGGCCGACACCGTCGGGGCGGGGAAGTCGGGTACGAGGCGGGGCAGGACGATCCCGGCCAGCACGGACACACCGACGCCGACCAGGATCCCGATGACCCCCCCGATGCCGGTGAGGACCATCGCCTCGATGAGGAACTGCTGCAGGATCGCGCGGCGGCGCGCGCCGATGGCCTTGCGGATGCCGATCTCGCGGGTCCGCTCGGTCACCGTGACCAGCATGATGTTGGCGACGCCGATGCTCCCGACCAGCAGCGAGATGCCCGCGACCGCCGCGACGAAGATCGTCACGAAGCTCAGGACCTGCGAGGACTGGTCGAGCAGGCTCTGCAGCGCGGTGACGGTGTAGTCGCGGTCCTGCGGGTCGTCGATGCGGTGCCGGTCGTCGAGGACCGTCGTGACCTGCTCGACCGCCTGCGGCACCGCGTCGGTGGACACCGCGCGCACGGTGATCTGGTCGACGACGTCGCCGCCACCGGTCAGGTAGGCGCGTGCGGCGCCCAGCGGCATGACGGCGATGTCGTCCTGCTGGCCGTTGGCGGCGAGCACGCCGATCACCCGGAATGAGGTGCGGCCGATCCGCACCTCCGAGCCGAGCGCCTCGCCGGCGCGGCCGCCGAACAGCGTCGCCACCGGGTTGGGGCCGAGCACGACGACCTTCGCCCGGGTCGTGGCCTGGCGGTCGTCGAAGAACGACCCGACGACGAGCTCCCGGTTGGTGATGTCGAGGTAGTCGGCGTCGGCGCCGGTCACGCCGCTGCGGACGCTCCCGCCACCGGCCAGCTGCAGCTGCGCCGAGCCGGTCACCGTCGGGCTGACCGAGGCGACCGCGGGTGCGGAGGCCCGGTCCCGCAGGGCGCGGACGTCGGCGTCGGTGAGGTCGCGCGGCGTGCCGCTGCCGCTGATGCCACCGCGGTCCGGGGTGATCTGGATCTGGTTGGCGAGCGGGCCGAACGCGTCGGCGACGAAGCGCTGCAGACCGTTGCCGAAGGCGACCAGCACGATCACCGCGGCGACCCCGATGATGATCCCGAGCATCGTCAGCAGCGACCGCAGCGGCCCGGCCCGCAGGCCCCGTACCGCGATCCGCGCGGACTCCCAGATCGTCATCGGCGCTCGTCACCCACGATCCGGCCGTCGCGCAGGGTCACCACGCGCTTGGCGAACTCCGCGACCTCGGGCTCGTGGGTGATCAGCACGACGGTGCGGCCGCTCTCGTTCAGCTCCACGAACAGGTTCATGACGTCGGTGGTCGAGGCGGTGTCGAGGTTCCCCGTCGGCTCGTCGGCCAGGATCATCGAGGGGTCGGTGACCAGGGCACGGGCCACCGCGACGCGCTGCTGCTGGCCGCCGGAGAGCTCGTTGGGCCGGTGGTCGCCGCGGTCGCCGAGCCCGACCCGTTCCAGCGCGCGCCGCGCCCGGCCCCGGCGGTCGCGCCCGCCGGCGTAGACCAGCGGCAGCTCCACGTTGGCCAGCGCCGAGGTGCGCGGCAGCAGGTTGAACGACTGGAAGACGAAACCGATCTTCTGCAGCCGGACGTCGGCGAGCCTGTTGTCCGACATCCGGCCGACGTCGATGCCGTCGAGCCGGTAGGCGCCGGAGCTCGGCACGTCGAGGCAGCCGAGGATGTTCATCATCGTGGACTTGCCCGAGCCGGAGGGGCCCATGATCGCGACGAGGTCGCCGTCGTCGACGTGCAGGTCCACGGCGTCGAGTGCGCGCAGCTCGAGGGCTCCGGTCCGGTAGACCTTGGAGACCCCCTCCAGCTCGATCACGATTCCGGAGATTACGCACGGGGCGGTTCCGGGAAATCGTCGGGTCGCCGTCGGGAATGGTGCGCAGAAATATGGCGTCACCCGATCGGGTGGAAGGTTGCGCAGGGCCGTCACCTGCGGGTCGTCGATCAGTTGATGCGGATTCATTCCCATTCGACGGTCGAGAGCGGGGAGGTGTCCCCGAAACGGCGTCGCGAATTCGTGACCACCTCGTGACCGGTCCTGCCGCGGCTGCGGCCGGGCCCGTCCGGCTACGGTGCCGTGGACCGACGCCGGGAGGCCGCATGGGCGAGCGACGACACCTGCTGGAGGGGCTGGCCGGCCCGACCCTCGCGCTGGAGGCGGTGAACCGGGCGACCCACGAGTTCACCGGCAGGCAGGCCCGGCGGGCGGGGCTGCACCCGACCGACCTGTGGGCGTTGCGGCTGCTCGACGTGCACGACTCGCTCGGGCCGACCGAGCTGGCCCGGCGGCTGGACCTGCGGCCGGCCTCGACCACCGCGCTGATCGACCGGCTCGAGGCGGCCGGCCACCTCGAGCGTGTCCCCGACCCGCACGACCGCCGCCGGGTCACCGTGCGCTCGCGGGAGGAGTCCTTCCGCGCGCGGCTCGCGCAGTGGGAGCCGGCCGTCCGGGCCCTCGACGACGTCGCCCGCCGCCTCTCCGCCGACGAGGGCGAGGTCGTCGAGCGCTACCTGCGCGCGGTCGTCGCCACGCTCGACGAGCTCGGCGCCGGGTAGTCCGGGAGCCGGAACGCGTCGACCGCGCCGGTCGGGGTGGCCCCGAGCAGCCCGGTCACCCGCTTCCCGACCGGGCTCGCGACGGCCCGGAACGCGGTGCGCAGCGTCCGGATCCCGGCCCGGGTCCGCGGGTTGGCCAGCGTCAGCGGCGGCAGCTTCTGCGCCTGCTCGGTCGCGGGCCTCAGCAGCTCCTCGTAACGGTGTAGCGCACCCGCGGTGTCGCCGGGGCGGGAGGCCAGCTCCCCGGCCAGTACGTAGGCACCGATCAGGGCCAGGCTCGTGCCCCCGCCGCCCAGCGGCGACGGGCAGTACGCGGCGTCGCCGAGCAGTACCACCCGTCCCGAGCTCCAGCGCGGGGCCGTGACCTGCCCGACGGCGTCGAAGTACATCGGGGCCCCGCCCGGCCCGTCGCCGAGCTCCCGCATGATCCGCGGGGCGACCCAGCCCGCGTCGGCGAAGGTCCGCCGCAGGACGGTGCGGACGTCGGCGTCGCCGAGGGTCTCCAGGCCGCGCACCCCGGACAGGAAGGTCAGCATGGCGCGGGTGGTGCCCAGGTTGTCCGGGCGCAGGTGCACCCCGCGCGAGCCGGTCTCGTGGAACCAGTTCCACCAGGCGTCGTCGTCGGCGGTGCGGGGGATCGTCAGGTAGGCGCCGTACAGGCCGGTCTCGCGGACGGTGACGTCGTCGAACACCAGGTCGCGGGTGCGCGACCGCAGCCCCTCGGCGACCACGACGAGGTCGGCGGTGACCGTGGTGCCGTCGTCGAGGGCGACCCGGGCCGGGCCGTCGCCGGCGCCCCGGTCCTCGACGCCGGTGATCCGGGTGCCGAACCGGAACGCCGTGGACCCCGGCGCGGCCCCGATCAGCACCCGGGTCAGCTCGCCGCGCAGGATCTCCAGCTCGGCGGTCGGACCGTCGGCCGACCCGGTCGGGTCCATCGGGATCTCGGCGACCGGGCGCCCGTCGTCGCCGATCACGCGGAAGCCGACCTCGCGGGTGCCGGCGGCCCGCACGGCGTCCTCCAGGCCCATCCGGCGCAGGACCTCACGAGCGGTGCCACGGACGTCGATGTTGTGCCCCTCGTCGCGCTGCCGCGGCGCGCGCTCCAGGACGGTCGTCCGCCAGCCGTACGCGGCCAGGCGCAGGGCGAGCGCGGAGCCGGCGATGCCGGCGCCGGAGATGAGGGCGTGCCGGGAGGAGGCCATGGTAGTTAGATGACCGAACTATCCGGTCGGCTAAACCTGCGCGACGATCTCGTCGGCCACCCAGCGGGCGGCACCCTGCGGGAACGGGGCGGGCAGCCCCAGGACCACGTGCCCGAAGCCCGCGCCGACGGCGGCGGACACCCGCTCGCGGGCGTCCGCCGGGTCGTCGTAGGAGACGCCCAGGTGGATCGACCGGGTGATCTCCGCCGGGTCCCGGTCGATGTCGGCGCACAGCTCGTCGAGCAGCGCGCTGCGGGCGACGGCGTCGTCGAGGTCGCCGCCGGGGATGTTCCAGACGTCGGCGTGCCGGGCCGCGATCCGCAGCGTCGCCCTGGCCCGTCCGCCGATCACGATCGGCGGGTGGGCCTGCACCGGCTTCGGGCTGCCGAACGCGCCGGTGAGCCGCACCTGCTCGCCGTCGACGTCGAACGGCTCGGTCTCGGTCCACAGCCGCCGGATCACCGTGCAGGCCTCGTCGAGCGCGGTGACGGCGTCGGCGGTGGCGGCGAAGGGCAGGCCGTGCGCCTCGTACTCGCGGCGGGCGAGCGGGTGGTCCGGGCGGGACCCGACGCCGATGCCCAGGTCGAGCCGTCCGCCGGAGACGACGTCGACCGTCGTCGCGATCTTGGTCAGCACCGCGGGCGGGCGGAACCGGTTGCTGGTGACCAGCAGACCCAGACGCAGCCGTCGGGTCCGAGCGGCCAGCGCGGACAGGGTGGTCCAGCCGTCGAGGGCCGGCCCCAGCGGGTCGCCGCCGATCGGCATGAGGTGGTCGAACAGCCAGGCGTGCTCGATGCCGGGCAGCTCGTCGGCCTCCAGCCAGACGCGCAGCAGGTCGTCGTAGGTGGTCTGCATCTGGGCGGTCATGATGCCGATGGACGCTCGGGACACGGGAACTCCTGTGCGGGACGACGGCGGACGATGAAACGGAACAATGTTCCGAGTACGATACGGAACAGTGTTCCGGTCAGCAAGGGAGTGTGCGGTGGGTGTGCAGCGGGAACCGGTCCGGTCCGACGCCCGGCGGAGTCGTGCCGCCCTGCTCGAGGCCGCCGCGGCCGAGTTCGTGACCGCGGGCGTCGACGCGCCGGTCCGGGCGATCGCCGCCCGCGCAGGGGTCGGCGTGGGGACGGTCTACCGGCACTTCCCCACCCGGCCCGACCTGGTCGTCGCCGTCTACCGGCACCAGGTCGAGGGGTGTGCGGCGGCCGCACGGACCTGCCTGGACGCCGGTCCGACGCCGTTCGACGCCCTCGTGGCCTGGGTCGGGGAGTTCGTCGACCTGCTCGTCACCAAGCACGGGCTGGTCGCGATGCTCGTCCACGACGACGGCCGCTCCGCCGCGCTGCACGAACTGTTCCTGGAGCGGCTCCTGCCGGCGGGGGAGGGGATCGTCCGGGCGGCGCAGGAGGCCGGGCAGCTGCCGTCCGACGTCACCGCCTACGAGGTGCTGCGGGGGATCGGCAACCTCTGCTTCGGCGCCGAGGCCGACTCCGCCTACGACGCCCGCCGCGCCGTCGGCTTCTTCCTCGCGGGCCTCCGGGTTGCGTAACCGGAACAGCGTTCCTATATTTCCGGAGGAGGCTCCGTTTCGAGCTCTCCACTCCGTCTCCCGAAGGAGCGCACCATCGTGGACTCCACGATCTCCCTCACCGTCGACGGCCGTCGCCACGAGCTGACGGTCGACACCCGGACCACCGTCCTCGACGCGCTGCGTGACCGGCTCGGCGTGACCAGCGCCAAAAAGGGCTGCGACCACGGCCAGTGCGGTGCGTGCACCGTCCTGCTGGCCGCACCCGGTGAACAGGGGCCGGGCCGCCGCGTGCTGTCCTGCCTCTCGCTCGCCGTCGCCCACGACGACGCCGCGGTCACCACCGCCGACGGCCTCGGCACCGGTGCGGACCTGCACCCGCTCGCCGAGGCCTTCGTCGCGCACGACGCCTACCAGTGCGGCTACTGCACCCCCGGCCAGATCTGCTCGGCCGTCGGGATGCTGGACGAGGCCCACGCCGGGCACCCCAGCGCGGTCACCGCCGACCTGTCCGGCGACGGACCGGCCGTGCTGGACCGCGCCGAGATCGCCGAGCGCCTGTCCGGGAACCTGTGCCGCTGCGCCGCCTACTCCGGCATCGTCGACGCCGTCGGTGCCGTGGGCACCGGGACGGGGGCGTCGCGGTGAAGCCGTTCGCCTACACCCGTCCCGGCGACGCCGCGGCAGCGGTCGCGGTCGTCTCCGCCGACCCGTCCGCCGCCTACCTGGCCGGCGGGACCAACCTCGTCGACCACCTCAAGCTGGGCCTGGTCGAGCCGGGCACGCTCGTCGACGTCACCGGCCTGCTGCCCACCGGGATCACCCCGACCCCCGACGGCGGCCTGTCCATCGGCGCGGGCGCCCGCAACACCGACGTCGCCGTGGACCCGCGGGTCCGGCGCGACTACCCGGCACTGTCCGCGGCGCTGCTCGCCGGGGCCTCGGGGCAGCTGCGCAACATGGCGACGACCGGCGGGAACCTGCTGCAGCGCACCCGCTGCTCCTACTTCGCCGACCTCACCGCGCCCTGCACCAAGCGCGACCCCGGGCAGGGCTGCTCCGCGCAGCACGGCTGGGCCCGCCACCACGCGATCCTCGGCGCACCCGAGGGCGGCTGCATCGCGACCCACCCGTCGGACATGGCGGTCGCGCTGGCCGCGTTCGACGCCCGCGTGCACGTCCTCGGCCCGGACGGGGAGCGCACCGTCGCCGCCACCGAGCTGCACCGGCTGCCCGGCGACGACCCGGGCCGCGACACCGTGCTGGAGCACGGGGAGCTGATCACCTCGGTCGAGCTGCCCGCGCTGCCGGTCGCCGCGCACTCCACCTACCGCAAGGTCCGCGACCGCGCCTCGTACGCGTTCGCGCTGGTGTCGGTCGCCGCGGCCCTCGACGTCGCCGACGACGGCACCGTCCGCGACGTGCGGATCGCCCTCGGCGGGGTCGCGCACCGGCCGTGGCGGGCGCGCCGCGCCGAGCAGGCGCTGCTCGGCGGGCCCGCCACCGACGAGGCGTTCCGCGCAGCCGCGACGGCCGAGACCGCCGACGCCCGCGCCGTCGACACCGCCGTCGGCGGCAACGCCTTCAAGATCCCGCTGGTGGCCGGCACGGTCACCGCCACCCTGCGCGGCCTCGCCGCGCACCGGACGGAGGCCGCATGACCAGCACCGTCACCCCCGGCACCCGGACCGACGGCGCCGCAGGCACGTCGCACACCCGGATCGAGGGCCCCGCCAAGGTCACCGGCAACGCCGTCTACGCCTATGAGCAGGACGCGGTCGACCCGCTGCACCTGCGCGGCGTCGGCGCGACGGTCGCCCGCGGCCGGGTCCGCGCCGTCGACACCACCGCCGCGGCCGCGGTCCCCGGGGTGGTCGCGGTGCTCACCCCGGACACCGCGCCCCGGATCGACGGCAGCGCCACCACCGAGCAGTCGGTGCTGCAGTCCGGCGAGGTGCACCACCGCGGCCAGTACGTCGCCGCGGTGCTCGCTGAGACCGCCGAGGCGGCCCGGGAGGCGGCCGACCTCGTCGTCGTCGGCTACGACGCCGAGCCCGCCACCACCGCGTTCGACCCGGGATCGGCCGAGGCCTACACCCCCGAGGTCGTCGTCGCGTTCCCGCCGGACACGCGCACCGGCGACCCGGAGACGGCGTTCGACGAGGCTCCCGTGCAGGTCGACGCCACCTACACGACGCCGATCGAGTACCACCACCCGATGGAGCCGCACAGCACCGTCGCCCGCTGGGACGGCGACCACCTCACGCTGTTCGAGGCCTCCCAGGCGGTGTGGTCGGCCCGGCGCGAGCTCGCGCAGATGTTCGGTATCGGCGACGACGACGTCACCGTCGTCTCACCGCACGTCGGCGGCGGGTTCGGTACCAAGGGCACGCTGCACGGCGGGTCGGTGCTGGCCGTCGTCGCCGCCCGGGCGGTCCCCGGACGGTCGGTCAAGCTGGCGCTGACCCGCCGCGAGATGACCGACCTGACCGGCTACCGCCCGGCGACCGTGCAGCGGGTCCGGCTCGGTGCCGGGACCGACGGGCGGCTGCACTCCCTCGGCCACGACGTCGTCGAGTCCGGGGCGCGGATGGCCGAGTTCGGCGAGCCGACCGCAGTGATCAGCAGGCACCTCTACGCGTCGCCGCACCGGCGGACCTCGCACCGGGTCGTGCCGCTGGACCTGTCCACGCCGACGTACATGCGCGCACCCGGCGAGGCGCCCGGCAGTTTCGGCGCGGAGTCCGCGCTGGACGAGCTCGCCGTCGCGCTCGGGATCGACCCGGTCGAGCTGCGGATCCGCAACGAGCCCGACGTCGACCCCGACACCGGCAGGCCGTTCTCCAGTCGCAACCTCGTGGCCTGCCTGCAGCGCGGCGCCGAGCGGTTCGGCTGGGCCGACCGGGACCCGCGCCCGCGCACCCGGCTCGTCGACGGCTGGTGGCACGGCACCGGCGTGGCCGCCGCGTTCTTCCCGAGCTTCGCGATGCCCGGCTCCGCCGCCGCGATCCGGTACGCCGACGGCGGTGCCGGTGCGCCGGGCCGCTACCGGGTGGACATCGCCGCGGCCGACATCGGGCAGGGCGCCCGCACGGTGCTCACCCAGATCGCCGCCGAGGCGCTCGGGGTGCCGCCCGCGCAGGTCGACCTGAACCTCGGCGACACCGGGCTGCCGCACGCGACCATGGCCGGTGGGTCGGCGGGTACCGCGTCCTGGGCGACGGCGATCGTCGAGGCCGCCGACCGGTTCCGCGACAAGTGGGGCACCGACCCCGAGGACGCGGCGGAGGCCGACGGCGTCGCCGGGCACAACCCGGCGATGGCCGAGTACGCGATGGGTGCGCACGGGGCGCACTTCGTCGAGGTCGCGGTGCACGCCGACACCGGCGAGATCCGGGTGCCGCGGATGCTGGGGGTGTTCGCCGCGGGCCGCATCCTCAACCCGCTGACCGCGCGCTCGCAGTTCCTCGGCGGGATGGTGTGGGGGCTGTCGATGGCGCTGCACGAGGAGGGCGTCGTCGACCCGGCCCGCGGGCACGTCGTCAACCACGACCTCGCCGGCTACCACGTGGCGGCGAACGCCGACGTCGGCGACATCGACGCCGAGTGGGTCGACGAGGACGACCCGCACGTCAACCCGGTGGGCGCCAAGGGGATCGGGGAGATCGGGATCGTCGGGGTGGCCGCGGCCGTCGCGAACGCCGCCCACCACGCCACCGGCGTGCGGGTCCGGTCGCTGCCGATCACCCTGGAGCACTTCCTGGGGGCCTGAGCGCGAGCGCCAGGACCCGCTCGGCCCGCTCGGCGAGCCGCTGCGGGTCCTGGGCCGCCGTCGCCGCCCGCAGGGCCCGCGCGTCGAGGCCGTCGGGCACACCGAGGGTGTACCAGCGCTCCAGCAGGTCCACGGTCATCTCGGGGTGGAACTGCACGCCCACGCTGCGACCGGCCACGAACGCCTCGTGTCCGGCCCCGCCGGCGGCGAGCAGTTCCGCCCCGGTCGGTGCGACGAGCTGCTCGGCGTTCCAGCAGAACCACGGCCCGGCCGGGAGGCGGCCATCGGCCGGGTCGACCGGGTGCCATCCGATCCGGGCGGCCGGCAGCGTCGTCCGGGAGCCGCCGAGCGCCTCGGCGAGGAGCTGGGCGCCGAAGCAGATCGCCAGCACCGGCACACCGGCGTCGTGCGCCCGGCGCAGGAACGCGACCTCACGGACCGCCCACCCCGCGATCCGCTCCCTCGGCCACGGCGCGCCGAGGGTGACCACCAGGCCGGCCCCCGTCGGGTCGGGGAACCCGGCGTCGACGTCCGGGGTGTCGTACCGGTCCGCGGGCACCACCGTCGTCCACTCCGGACGGATCCCGCGTCGTTCCAGGGCCGGTCCCAGCGCCCCGAGGCCGGCGACGTGGTCGTGGCCGATCACGATGGCGCGCACCGGCACATCCTGCCACCGCCCGGGTTTGCGCCGCGCGGTCGTGGGTAGTCCTCCGGCGGCCCGCGCCCATGTGCGCACGGCGCCACCCCGGACTCCACCGCGTTCCCCGCGGCCGTCGGGTGGCCAGGGCTCCTCCGCGGTCGAACAGCCGGCCCCGCTTCCCGCAACATCTGCACGACCGACGGAGCCGTCGTTGATCCCGCACCACCCGAACTCCCCGGCCTCCCCGTTCACCGAGGGGCTGCGCCACCGCATGCGACTGGCGTGGCGGGCCGGCGCCGCAGCCGGCGCGGCCTGGTACCTCGCCACCCTCGTCCCCGGTGTGCTCGGCCAGTACCCCTACTACGCACCGCTCGGTGCCCTGCTCGTCTGCTATCCGACCGTCTTCGACTCGCTGCGCCAGAGCCTGCACGCCGTGCTCGCCACCGGGCTCGGTGTCGGTCTCGGCGCCGCCGCCCTGCACCTGGGCGGCGCGCAGTGGTGGGCGGTCGCCGCGGCCGTGCTGGCCGGGATCGCGGCGGGTGCCGCCCCCGTGCTGGCCACCGCCCGGGACCTGATCCCGACCGCGGCGTTGTTCACCATCCTCATCGGCGCCACCGACCCGTCCGGGTTCATGGCCGGCTACCTGGGGCAGACCCTGCTGGGGGTGCTCGTGGGGGTCGCGGTCACCCTGGTCCTGCCGCCCCCGCCGCAGAACGCCCGCGCGCACCGCGTGGTGGCGCGGCTGCGTGACGGCATCGCCGACCACCTGCAGGAGATGGCCGAGGTCCTGGCCGAGCAGTGGCCGCCGGAGCGCGAGGAGTGGACACGCCACCGCCACCACTTCGAGCCCCTGATCGATGCGACCCGGGAGGCGGTCCGTTCCGCCGACGCCGGCCGGCGGGCCAACCTGCGGGCACGTGCCTACCGGGCCCGCGGCCAGCAGCTCTACGAGGCCGCGCAGACCCTGGAACAGCTCGCGGTGCTCGTCCGCGACATCAGCACGGTCCTGGCCCAGACGGCGTGGGCCGAGCGCACCGTGCTCGTCCTCGACCCCGCGCTGCGCACCCCGGTCGCGGAGGCGATGGGCGACCTGGCCACCGCGATCCGGTCGGCGGAGCTCGCGCACCTGACCCGCGGCCCCGCACCCGCCGGGCTCGACGGGCACCGCCGCCACCTGGCCGCCGCCCGGGACGCGCTGGACCGGGTCACCGACCGGCTCGACTCCCAGCGCGCGGGCTGGGAGGACAGCCTCGCCGCGTCGGGGATCGTGCTGCACCTGCGGCGTTGCCTGGACCACGTGCACGCCGGACCGGCCGACCGCAGCCCGGATCTGCATCCGGCGGAGCGGTGACGTGTGGCCGGCCGCCGACGGGGTACGTCAGGTCCACGTCGGCGCTCGTACCCGGGGCGTACGCCGGCTCAGGTCCTGTCGGTTGAGATCCTGCAGCCGGCGGGGCCGCCCCCAACACCACTCCGATCACCGCGCACGCACGACGAGCGCCGACGACCTGTCGGAGGGCGTCGTCGGAGTTCCGCACCGACGACGCCGAGCAGGGGTCAGTCCGCCAGCGGGCGGAACCGGCGCAGCCGCAGGCTGTTGAGCACCACGCACACCGAGCTGAACGCCATCGCCGCTCCCGCGATCATCGGGTTGAGCAACCCGAACGCGGCCAGCGGGATCGCGGCCGTGTTGTAGGCGAACGCCCAGAACAGGTTGCCCCGGATCGTGCCCAGGGTGCGCCGGGAGAGCCGGACGGCGTCGGCCGCGGCCCGCAGGTCACCCCGGACCAGGGTGATGTCCGACGCCTCGATCGCCACGTCGGTGCCGGTGCCCATGGCCAGGCCCAGGTCGGCCCGGGCGAGCGCGGCCGCGTCGTTCACCCCGTCGCCGACCATCGCGACGACCCGGCCCTGCTCCTGGAGCCGCTCCACCACGGCGAGCTTGTCCGCAGGCAGCACGTCGGCGATGACGGTGTCCGGGCCGGGCTCGATGCCGACCTCACGGGCCACGGTCTCGGCGACGGCCCGGTTGTCCCCGGTGAGCAGCACCGGGCGCAGCCCGAGCCTGCGGAACTCCGCGATCGCCTCGGCCGACGTCGGCTTCACGGTGTCGGCGACGACGAACACGGCACGGGCGGCCCCGTCCCACGCGACGGCGACCGTCGTACGGCCCCGCGCGGCCTCGTCCGCGGCGACCGCGGCGAGGTCGTCGGGCAGCGGGACCGACCACTGCTCCAGCAGCCGCGGACGGCCGACGAGCACGGCGTGGCCGTCGACGACGCCCTGCACACCGAGGCCCTCGTGGTTGGTGAAGTCCGTGACGGCGGGCAGGTCACCGACCCGCTCGGTCGCCGCACCGGCGATCGCGGCGGCCACCGGGTGCTCCGAGGCGCTCTCGAGGGCCCCGGCGAGGCGCAGCACGGTCGCCTCGTCGGTGCCGTCGGCGGTGTGCACGCCGGTCAGCGCCATGGTCCCGGTGGTGACGGTGCCGGTCTTGTCGAGCACGACGGTGTCGACCCGCCGGGTGGACTCCAGGATCTCCGGGCCCTTGATCAGGATGCCGGTCTGGGCGCCGCGCCCGGTGCCGACCAGCAGCGCGGTCGGCGTGGCCAGCCCGAGCGCGCAGGGGCAGGCGATGATCAGTACGGCGACGGCGGCGGTGAACGCCGTCGAGGCGAGTGCGCCGGTGAGGATCCAGACCAGCAGTGTCGCGGCGGCGATCACGGCGACGACGGGCACGAACACCGCGGAGATCCGATCGGCCAGGCGTTGCACCTCGGCCTTGCCGTTCTGCGCCTCCTCGACCAGTCGCGCCATCTGCGCGAGCGCGGTGTCCGAGCCGACCCGGGTGGCCCGCACGACGAGCCGCCCGCCGGAGTTCACACACCCGCCGACGACGGCGTCGCCTGCCCGGACCTCGACCGGCACCGACTCACCGGTCAGCATCGAGACGTCGACCGCCGAGCGGCCGTCGACGACCTCGCCGTCGGTGGCGACCTTCTCCCCGGGACGCACGACGAACTCCTCGCCCACGGCGAGCTCCTCGACGGCGACGCGCACCTCGGCGCCGTCACGGAGCACGGTCACGTCCTTCGCACCCATCTGCAGCAGCGCGCGCAGCGCGGCACCGGCCCGGCGCCGGGAGCGGAGCTCGACGTAGCGCCCGGCCAGCACGAACGTGACGACCGCGGCGACGACCTCCAGGTAGATGTTCCCGCTGCCGTCGGTGCGCGAGATCGTCAGCTCGAAGGGGTGCACCATGCCGGGCATCCCGGCGGTGCCGAGGAACAGCGCGTAGAGCGACCAGGCGAGCGCGGCCGTCGTCCCCATCGAGACGAGGGTGTCCATCGTGGCGGCGCCGTGGCGCAGGTTCGTCCAGGCGGCGCGGTGGAACGGCGCGCCCGCCCAGCCCCAGACCGGCAGTGTCAGCAGCAGCGACACCCACTGCCAGCCGACGAACTGCCATGCGGGCGTCATCGCGAGGACGACGACCGGCACCGACAGCACGGCGGCCCCGATGAGCCGGTTCCGCAGGTCGCGCAGGTCGCGCTCGGGGTCCTCGTCGGCCCCGGCGCTCGGCGGGGTGGCGGTGTAGCCGGCGGCCTCGACGGTCCCGAGCAGGGTCTCGAGCCCGACGCCGCCCGGGGCGCTGATCCGCGCCTTCTCGGTGGCGTAGTTGACGGTCGCGCTGACGCCGTCGAGCTTGTTGAGCTTGCGCTCGATCCGGTTGGCGCAGGACGCACAGGTCATGCCGCCGACGGCGAGCTCGATCTCGGTGACGGTGCTGTCGGCATCGCTCTCGGCGACGGTCCCGGTCGCGGCTGCGCGGGGCAGCGCGGTGACGGGTCCGTGGGCCGGGGACGTGTCGCTCATGGTCGGTCCTCCGGGGGTGACCCGGCGCGGGTGGCGGTGGCGACCCGCGCCGGGTGGGCGGTCAGGGGGGTGCTCAGGCGAGCTGGTAGCCCGCCTCGTGCACGGCGTCACGGACGGCGTCGGGGGAGACCTCGCCGTCGCTGATGACGGTGACGGCGCCGGTCGGCAGGTCGACGGCCACGTCCGTGACGCCGGAGATCTCGCCGATCTCCTCGGTGACCGAGGCGACGCAGTGCTGGCAGGTCATGCCGGTGACGGTGTAGCTGGCGGTGCTCATCGTGCTCTCTCCTGGGTGCGGGGTCTCAAGAACGTCGGGTGTCAGGAACGGACCAGCCGGGCGATCGCCGCGCTGGCCTCCCGGATCTTCTCCTCGGCGACGGGGCCACCCTCGGTGGCGGCGTCGGCGACGCAGTGCTTCAGGTGTTCGTCGAGCAGGCCCAGCGCGACGGCCTCGAGGGCCTTGTTGACCGCGGCGACCTGGGTCAGCACGTCGATGCAGTACTTGTCGGACTCGATCATCTTCGTGATGCCGCGGACCTGGCCCTCGATCCGGCGCATCCGCTTGACGTGCGCGTCCTTGGTGTCGGCGTAGCCGGGCATCGCGTCCTCCTCGGGGTCCACCGTCACCATACCCCTAGGGGGTAATGGTATCTACCGTGCCTGTAGCGTGCGGGGTGTGACGGACCGGACCCGGCTGCTCGTGCTCGTGCTGCCGGTGCTGCTCGGGCTGCTGGGGATGCACGCGCTCGCGGCGCCGCCCGTGTCCTCCGGTGTACACCACGCTCCCGCCGCCGCACCCGTCGTCACGCACGGGGGCACGCTCCACGACGCCCCGGGGCCGGCGCATCCCGGCCCGCACGGGGTCGCGCCCGCCGGGGCTCAGGGGGCCGCGCATCCCGACCCGCGCGGCGTGCCCCACGACGGGGCGTCGCACCTGCTGCACCTGTGCCTGGCCGTGCTCGCGGCCGGGGTCGTCCTGGCTGCGGCGGTGCTGCTGGCCGGGTTCGCGCCGCTGCCGTCGTCGCGGGGGCCGGCCGGCCCGGGGAGTCCGCGGACCGCACCGGTGGCCCGTCCGCCCCCGGTCCCGCGACGGCTCGCGCTGCTCTGCGTGTCGCGGACGTGACCGGCCTCCGGCGCGGGAGAGCGCCGGAGCCGCCGAGCACCCACGACACGGGAGTACCGACACATGACACGCACGAACGTGGCGCTCGCCGCCACGGCACTGGCCGCTGCCCTCGTCCTGACCGGCTGTGCCGGCGGGGGAGCGTCCGCCCCGCCCGCGGCCTCGTCGAGCAGCGCCGACGTCGCCTTCGCCCAGGGCATGATCCCGCACCACGAGCAGGCGGTCGCGATGGCGCGGCTCGCCGACGACCGCGCCGGAGCCCGGGTGCGCGACCTCGCCGCCCGGATCGAGGCGGCCCAGGGCCCGGAGATCGGCCGGCTCCGGGGGTTCCTGGCCGACTGGGGCGCCGCACCCGCCGCGGACCACCACGGCGGTCACGGCGACATGGCCGGGATGGCCGGGATGATGTCCGACGAGCAGATGGCCGCTCTGGGGCGCGCGTCCGGCGCCGCGTTCGACCGGTCGTTCCTCCAGATGATGATCGCCCACCACGAGGGGGCGGTGACCATGGCCCGCGCCGAGCTCGACGCCGGGGCGGACCCGCGGGCGCGGGAGCTGGCGCAGCAGATCGTCGACGCCCAGCAGGCGGAGATCGCGGAGATGCGGACGCTGCTGGGCTGAGCGGAGATCGTCACGGCTGAGGGGTCCGGTGCCGGGAACGGCACCGGACCCCTCGGACGCGGCGATCGTCGTCGAGACGTCAGGTGAACGAGATGTGCACGTGGTCCATGTGGTTCGCCGTCGCCCCGCCCCGGTCCTCCTGGGCCTTCCAGCCGCTGCCGGTGTCGATGCGCTGCTGCCAGATGATGTAGGAGATCCCGAGCTCGTCCCGGTTCTGCCGGGCGTAGGCGGCGAGCCGGTCGCCCGTCGCCTTGTCGACCATGAAGTCCAGAGCCTTGCCGCTGGGGTGGTCGGAGGCGTTGCCGCGGCTGCCGATGCCCAGCACGGAGTCGACGCCGAACAGGCAGCGCAGCTTCTCCCCGGCCGTCGCCACGTTCGCGGCGACGCCCTCCATGCCCGCGGTGCCCAGGGCACACGTGGTGGACCCGGTCGGGCCGTCATCCGAGGGGGCGCCGGAGGTCCCGGCCGAGGACCGCGCGGAGTCGGCGGCGCGGGCGGCCGCATCCCGTGCCTCGCGCGCGGCGGCACGGGCGCGCTCGCGCGCCTCGTCGCGGGCCTTCACCGCGGAGCCGACCGCACCGTCCGCGGCGCCGACGATCGCGTCGACGTCGACCGGGGGCGGCGGCTCGGCCAGCGACCGGGCCGCGCCGGCGTGCGCCGTCGGTGTGGCCGGGACCGCGTCGGCGAGCGAGGCGTCCGCGGCCGGGGTGCTGAACGCCTGCAACGCGAGGTCGTCGACCCGGGGGAGCCCACCGCCGGTCGCGGCGTGCGCGGCGACGAGGCCGCCACCGGCGAGCGCGGAGGTGAGTGCCTGCAGGGTGCGGGCCCGCCCCGCGCGGCGGTGCCTCCCGCCCCGCTCCGGGCCGACGTCACGGGTGACGACGGTCGTCGACGGCAGGGGTCGGCTCGGGTCGGTCCGGCTCGGGGAGCGCCGGGCCGCCACGGAGCCGGGGATGTTCCTCGGCACGCAGGGCGTCCTTCCTCGTCGGAGTCGGCTGCGCCCGGGTGCCTGGGGAGCGGGGCGCGCGGGTCCTGCTGGGGATCAGGACCGTGACCGTTCCGTGATCGACCGTACGGATCGGGTTGTCCGCGTGGGGCCGGTCCGCGACCACCGGCCGTCGCGGTGCTGCGAGTGGCGGGCCGCTCGGCCGGAAGGATCAACCGTGATCCACCTGTTGCCGAGGTCGGGTCAGACGTCCTGGACGTCCCAGGTGCCCGCGGCGTAGTCGAGGGTGACCCGCAGGGCGCCACCGTCGCCGTGGCTGACGTAGACGAGCCGGTCGTCGGTGGCCTCGGCCACCTCGGTCCGCGCGTCGTACAGCCAGGGGTGACGCCTGCGCAGGCCGATCAGCTCCTGGTGCACGGCCAGGACGTGCGGGTCGGCGCCGGAGGGGAGGGACCCGTCGGCGGGGAACTCGGGGCGTACCGCGTCGTCGCCGCCGGCCCGCTCCTCCTTGACCCCGGTCAGGCCGAGCTCGTCGCCGGCGTAGACCGAGGGGGTGCCGCCGACGGTGCACAACACGGCGACGGCCAGCTCGATGTGGCGGCGGTCGTGCAGCTGCGACGCGAGCCGGGTGACGTCGTGGTTGCCGACGAAGGTGTTCGGCACCGCGGCGGCGACGAACCGGTCGTGGCGCTGCAGCGCCCACGCCAGCTCGTGCGGGTTGCCGTCGTTGAGGCTCGACCAGATCGCCTTCCACAGCTCGTACTGGGTGAGCGCGTCGATCGTGGTGGCGGCGGTGACCGCGTCGTGCTCGCCGTGGATGACCTCGCCGAGGAACCAGGCATCCGGGTGGCGCTCGCGGACGCGGGGGAGCACGTCGGCCCAGAAGTCGTCGGGGACGGTGTAGGCGGCGTCGAGCCGCCACCCGTCGGCGCCGCGGTCGAGCCAGTGGCAGAGCACGTCGGCGACGTGGTCGCGGACGGCGGGGTTGTCGTGGTCGAGGGTGTGCAGGCCGGGGTGGCCCTCGAAGACGGCGATCTCCCCGTCGTCGGTGTGCCGGAACCAGGCGTCGTCCGGCCCGCCGGGGTCGGCGCGGGCGGCGAGCAGCCGCGGGTGCTCGGGGCCGACGTGGTTGAACACGCCGTCGAGGAGGATCCGCAGGCCGCGTCCCTTCGCCTCGGCGACGAGCGCGTCGAAGTCGGCGTCCGAGCCCAGGCGCGGATCGATCCGCAGGTGGTCGGTGGTGTCGTAGCCGTGGGTGGCCGAGGCGAACACCGGGCCGAGCAGCAGCCCGTTCGCCCCCAGCGCGACGGCGTGGTCGAGCCAGCCGACGATCCGTCGCAGCGAGTGGTCCGCGCCGTCGCCGCGGTCGGGGTGGGCCCCGGTGAACCCCAGCGGGTACACGTGCCACCAGATCGCGTGCCGTACCCAGTCCATCCGCGCGACCCTAGTCGTCGAACGGGTCCCCGGCGCGCGCCCCGCCGAGCGCCCGGAGCAGCGAGGCGAACCCGCCCGCCACGTGCTCCTCGGTCGCGGCGGCGGCCCGGTCGGCGTCGCCTTCGGTCACCGCGTCGAGGATCGCCCGGTGCTCGGCGGCCGAGGCGGCGGCGCGGTCGTCGTCGTGCAGGGTCAGGTCCCACGGGAACGCCTGCCACAGCGCGGCGATCCGTTCCGGCAGTGCGGGCACGCCGCACCGGTCGTAGAGCAGGAAGTGGAACTCGCGGTTCCGCTCGCGGGCGGCGGCCGGGTCGTCGGCGGGGCGGTCGAGGACGGCGCGGGCCCGGGCGAGGTCGTGCCGCGAGACCCGCGGCGTCGCGCGGCGGACCGCGTGGGCCTCGGTGAGCCGGCGCACCACGTAGGTCGCGGTCACCCGGTCCACATCGACGCCGGCGACCCGCACCCCGCGGTGGTGCTCGGCGACGACCAGCCCCTCCGCGGACAGCAGGCTCAGCGCCTCGCGGACCGGGGTGATGGACGCGCCGAACCGGCGGGCCAGCTCGTCCTGGCGCAGCGGCGTCCCGCGGGCGAGGCCGCCGCCGAGGATGTCGCGGCGCAGCTCGTCGACGATCCGGTCGCGTTTCGTGCTCACCGCTCGTCGAGCCAGGCGAGGACGGCGTCGGTGTGCTCGCCGACGGCCGGGACCGGGTCCATCCGCGCGGTCCGTCCGGCGACGGTGATCGGCGGCCGCAGCGCGCGCAGCGGCCCGACCGGGCTGCCGACCTCGGTCCACCGGTCGCGCGCGGCGAGCTGCGGGTGCTCCAGCACCTCACCGACCTCGCGCTGCCGGGCGTGCGCGATCCGCGCCTCCACCAGCCGCGCGACGAGCTCGTCGCCGGTCAGGCCCGTGAACACGGTGTCGATCTCGGCGTGCAGGTCGGGCCGGTTCTCCACCCGGGCCCGGCCGCTCGCGAACCGCGGGTCGGTCGCGACCTCCGGGCGTCCCAGCACGACCTCGCAGAACGTCGCCCACTCCCGTTCGTTCTGGATCGACAGGACGACGTCGGTGCCGTCCCCGGCGGAGAAGGTGCCGTACGGGGCGATCGCGGCGTGGCTGGTGCCGGTCCGCTTCGGGGCGGTGCCGCCGTAGCCGGCGTAGTAGAGCGGGTAGCCCATCCACTCCACCAGCGAGTCGAACAGGCTGACCTCCAGGTCGGTGCCCTGCCCGGTGCGTTCCCGCTCGTAGAGCGCGGACAGGATGCCGGAGAAGGCGTACATGCCGGCGCCGATGTCGGCGGCCGGGATGCCGCTCTTCGCGGGCGCGTCCTCGGTGCCGGTGATCGAGACCAGGCCGGCCTCGGACTGGATGAGCAGGTCGTAGGCCTTGGCGTCGCGGTACGGGCCGGACGAGCCGTAGCCGGAGATCGAGCAGGTCACCAGCCGCGGGTACCGCTCGCGCAGCGCCGCGGCACCGAGCCCGAGCCGCTCGGCGGCGCCCGGGGCGAAGTTCTGCACGAACACGTCGGCCCGGTCCAGCAGCCGCAGCATCGTGGCGCGGCCGTCGTCGGACTTGAGGTCGAGGGTGACCGACTCCTTGGACCGGTTCAGCCACACGAAGTGGCTGGACATGCCGTGGACGGTCTCGTCGTAGTCGCGGGCGAAGTCGCCCGAGCCCTCGCGTTCGATCTTGATGACGCGGGCGCCGAGGTCGGCGAGGTGCCGGGTCGCCAGCGGTGCGGCGACGGCCTGCTCGCAGGACACGACGAGCAGCCCGTCCAGGGGGAGCGCCATCAGATGCTCCGCCTGTCGTCCCGGCCGATGCCGGACGCACCCCCGGTGACGATCGCGACCTTGCCCTGCAGTGCGCCCGCGGCCATGACGGCTCCTCGACGTCGAGACGGTGCCTGATCGCCGGAATAATGCACGATCCGGCGAGGTCATGCATCTCTCGAGGGCTGCCGCTGCACACGCCCCACCCCGCCACGCCGTCAAGCCACGTCGATCAGCACGTTGCGGCCCCCGGTGGGGCGGAAACGTGCTGATCGGATCGGCCGCGCGGTCCTCAGCCCACGGCGCGGGCGGCGGCGACGAAGTCGCGGATGCGGGCGTGGTCCTTCACACCGCGGGACGACTCGACGCCGCTGGAGACGTCGACGCCCCAGGGCCGGACGCGGCGCACCGCGGTGGCGACGGTGTCCGGGTCCAGCCCGCCCGCGAGCAGCCACCTCCCGGCCGGTCGCGGGTCGAGTGCCTCGGCGTCCCAGCGCTCGCCGGACCCGGCGACGGGGGAGTCGAGCAGCAGCACGTCCTCGCCGTACAGGCCCACGGTGAGGTCGGGGTCGTGGGCCAGCGAGGTCGCCCGCCACAGGGTGATCGGCGCGCGGGCGGCCGCGGTGAAGTCGTCGCGGGTGTAGCGGCCGTGCAGTTGCAGCACGTCGGCGCCGGCGTCGGCGGTCACCGCCGCGGCCCGGTCGGCGGGCAGGTCGGCGACGACGACGACCGACCGCACGCCGTCCGGCACCCGGGCGACGAGCGCACCGAGGTCGGCCGGGTCGACGTGGCGGGGGCTCGGCGGATACACGACGAACCCGACCGCGTCGGCGCCGGCGGCCACGGCCGCGTCGACGTCACCGGGGGTCCGCAGCCCGCACACCTTGACGAACACGCGCCCGACCCTACGGGGCGCCCGGCCTCAGAGCTCGAGCACCAGCCGCGGCGACCGGGAGCGCGACACGCACAGCATCATCACCTCGTTCGACGCCTGCTCCTCCTCGGTGAGGAGCGAGTCCCGGTGGTCCGGCTCGCCGGCGAGGACCCCGGTCTCGCAGGTCCCGCAGGTCCCCTCCCGGCACGAGGACAGCGTCGCGATCCCGGCGCCCTCCAGGGCGTCGAGGATCGAGCAGCCCGCCGGGACAGCGACGACCGTCCCCGACCCCGACAGCTCCACCTCGAACGCCTCGTCCGGGCCGTCGAGCGCGCCGGGCCGGGCGGAGAACCGCTCGACGTGCACCGGCACGCCGAGACGCTCCCCCTCGGCCTCGACGGCGGCGAGCAGCCCCTCCGGCCCGCAGCAGTACACGGGTCGCCCGGCGGCCGCGGCCAGGATCCCGGCGACGTCGAGCAGCCCGGCCTCGTCCTGCGGCACCAGGGCCACCCGGTCGGGGTGACGCCCGGCGAGCTCGGTGAACGCCATCGACGCCCGGCTGCGCCCGCCGTGGACGAGCTGCCAGTCCGCGCCCGCGGCGTGCGCCGCCGCGATCATCGGGACCAGCGGGGTGATGCCGATCCCGCCGGCGACGAACACGTAGCCCGGGGCGTCGACGAGTGCGAACCGGTTGCGCGGCCCGCGGACGAGCACCGTGTCGCCCTCGGCGACGACGTCGTGCACGTGCGCCGAGCCGCCCCGCCCGGCGGGTTCGCGCAGCACCGCGACCCGGTAGACCGAGCGCTCGCCGGGGTCCCCGCACAGCGAGTACTGCCGGACGAGGTCCGCGGTCAGGACGAGGTCGAGGTGCGCACCGGGCGTCCACTCCGGGAGCTCGGCGCCGGACGGGTCGCGCAGGGTCAGCAGCACGACGTCGTCGGCGAGGAGCTCCTTCTTCTCCACCTCGAGGCGCAGCTCGGGTTCGGTCACGACGTACTCCAGGTCTCGTGGTCCACGGGGCAGCCCAGCAGCCAGTCCCACAGCGGCACCGGGTCGTCGAAGACGCGTTCGGCGCCGCAGTGACACACCGCGCGCAGCAGGTCGGTGCCCAGCACCCAGTGGATGCGCTGGACACGGTGCCCGTGCAGGACGGGCGGGGCCTCGGGGATCGCGCTCACCGGGCGGGCGCCGGGGACGGGACCGCCGGTGCCGCGCCGGCCATCCGGGCGAGCATCCGGCGCGCGGCGAGCCCGCCGGTGTCGATGTTGACCGACAGCTCCTGGTAGCCCGCCGGCTCGGTGGCGATCACCTTCTCCAGCACGTCGAGTGCCTCGACGTCCTGCAGCACGACGGTGCGGTTCTGCTCGGCGAGGAACGCCGAGACCTCGACGTCGGCCAGGGCGAAGTCGCGCGCGACCATCCAGAAGTCGTGTGTGGAGTGCTCGGTCTCCGGGGTGATGGCGTAGACGACCTCGACGTGGAAGGCGTCCGGGTCGGAGCCGTCGGCGTGCGGGACGGAGTCGACCGGCGCGATCCGGGAGTGCAGCTTGTACAGGCACGGCGGGGTGTACTCGATGTCCTGCCAGCGCGAGATCCGCCCGGACAGGCCGGTGGAGCGCTCGTAGAACGGCGGGCACTCGGCGTCGGCCATGTGCCGGGAGACGTAGACGACGCCGGCGTCCTCGTCGACCTCGGTGGAGATCGGGGTGGCGGCGACCTCGGGGGTGCCGATGTAGCCGCCGTGCAGGTAGGTCTCGTGGGACAGGTCGAGCAGGTTGTCCACCAGCAGCGAGAACCGTGCGGCCAGCGGCTCCATCCCGCGCACCGTGGTCCACGCGGCGTCGTCGAGGTAGGTCGCGCGGGGGATGCGCAGGGGGTCGGCGCGCTCCGGGTCCCCGATCCAGACCCAGATCAGCGAGTCCTGCTCGACGACGGGGTAGGCCGCCAGCCGGGCCGTGCGCGGCACCCGGTTCTGCCCCGGCACCGCCACGCACTTCCCGTCCGCGCCGTAGGTGAAGCCGTGGTAGCCGCAGACGACGGTGTCGCCGACGAGCCGGCTCGGGGCCTGGGACAGCGGGAACCGGCGGTGCACGCAGCGGTCGGCGTGCGCGGTGACCTGGCCGGCCTCGGTGCGCCAGAACAGGATCGGCTCGTCGCAGATCGTGCGGCCGAACAGCTCGCGGCCGATCTCGGCGGAGTAGGCGGCGACGTACCACTGGTCGCGGGGGATCGAGCTCATGCGGGGACTCCCTGGGTGGTGGGGGTGTCGGATCGGCGGAGCAGCAGGACGAGGGCGGCCGCGCCGACGAACACGGCCGCGAAGAGCAGGTAGAGCGACTGCGGGGTCGCTCCACCGTCGAGCAGCGACCCGGCCAGGGTCGGCGCGAGGATCGCCCCGGACCGGCCGACCGCGAGCGCGGTGCCGACGCCGGTGGTGCGCACGTCGGCGCCGTAGGAGGTCGGTGCCATCGCGTACAGCCCGGCGACGCAGCCGTTGACGAACAGCCCGACCAGCGCGGCGACGACGAACGCCACCGCGAGCGAGGAGGTACTGGCGATGAACACGGCCAGCAGCACCGCGGTGGCCAGCAGGTATCCGGCGAGCACGTGCCGCAGCGCGAACCGGGCGGCGAGCAGGCCGAGCCCGGCGGCACCGAAGATGCCGCCGACGTTGAGCAGGGTGCCGCCGGCGATGCCCGCGTCCGGGGAGAGCCCGGCCTCGACCAGCAGGGTCGGCGTCCAGCTGGTGACGAAGTAGAACCCGGCCATCACGCAGAAGAAGCTGATCCAGAGCAGCACCGTGGTGCGGCGCAGCGCCGGGCGCAGCAGCGCCCCGTACCCCGCGGCGACGCCGGTCCGCACCGGAGCGCCGTCGGGGAGGGCGGGCAGCGCCGCGTGCCCCATCCGCGCCAGCAGCGCGTTGACCCGCTCCAGCGCCCCGGCCGGGCGGCGCACGAGCAGGAAGTCCAGGGACTCCGGCAGCCGCCACCAGACCAGCGGGACCGCGGCCAGGGTCGCCAGGCCCCCGGCGAGGAACACCGACCGCCAGCCGAACTGCCCGATCAGCGTGGCCGCGAGCACGCCGCCGAGGACGGCCCCGATCGCGTAGCCGGTGGAGTTCAGGCTGACCGCGAGCCCCCGCCAGCGGGCCGAGGCGTACTCCGCGGCGACGACGTTGCTGGTGGCGAGGATGCCGCCGACGCCGAGCCCGGTGATCAGTCGCAGCGCGCCGAGCTGGCCGGGGGACTGCGCCGCGGCCGAGCCCAGCATGGCGAGGCCCGCCACGACCAGGCAGCCCAGCACGATCGGCCGCCGCCCGACGCGGTCGGCCCACGGTCCGATGAGGACCGAACCGGCGGCCATGCCGACCAGGCCCGCGGACAGGAGCAGCCCGAGCTGGCTGCCGGACAGGTCCCACTCGGTGGCGACCGAGCGGCCCGTGAAGGCCATGACCAGCACGTCGAAGCCGTCGAGGACGTTGAGCAGGACGCACGCCGCGACCGCGCCCCACTGGTACCGGGACATCGGTGCGTCGTCGAGCAGGCGGCGGACGGTGTCCGCCGCGGGGGATGGGCGCATGGTGGGACTCCGTCGTCTCCGCGCGGTCGTGGTGGTGCAGCGAGGATGCGGGGCGACGGGGGCCGCGCCGTACGTTCCTTCCGGATAATGGAAGGGTTTCAGCGCGTGGAGGTGCTGAGCGCGCGGCTGATCCCGGCGGCGGTGGTGCGCACCAGCGGGGCGAGCGCGCGGGCGGACACGCTGCCGTGCCGCACGACGAGCGAGACGGCCGCGACGACCTGACCACGGGCGTCGGAGACGGGGGCGCCGACCGACAGCGCGTCGTCGGTGACCTGCCGGTCGCTGACCGAGTGGCCGTCGCGGCGGACGTCGGCGAGCATGCGGCGCATCCGCTGCGGGTCGGTCACCGTGAACGGGGTGTAGCGCTCGATCCTTGCGCCCAGTACCTCGTCCTGCAGCTCCGGCGGCGAGTGCGCGAGCAGTACCAGCCCGACCCCGGTCGCGGTGAGCGCGAAACGCCCCCCGACCCGGGTCTGCACCGGGACCGCGCCGGAGCCGGCGAGCCGCTCGACGAACACCACCTCGGCGCCCTCGCGCACCGCGAGCTGCACGTTCTCCCGGGTGACCCGGGACAGGTCCTCCAGGAACGGCAGCGCCGTCTCGCGCAGCGCCTGCCCGCGCGGGGCGAGCGCGCCGAGCTCCCAGACGCGCAGCCCGATCCGGTAGCGGCCCTCGTCGTCACGTTCCAGCGCGCCCCACGCCGCCAGGTCGGCGACGAGCCGGTGCGCGGTCGACAGGGGGACGCCACCGTGCCGGGCGAGGTCGCTGAGCGACAGCGCGGGCCGGTCGGGGCCGAACGCGTCGAGCAGGCCGAGCGCGCGCACCACGACCGACCCGGTCGGTCCGACCGGGTGGCCGCGCCGCGACGTGGTCATGCCCGCCAGTATCAGGCGTCGTAGTCGACCGTGGCGGTGTCGGTCACCGGGCGGGACTGGCAGGTGAGGACGAACCCGGCGGCGACCTCGTCGTCCTCCAGCGCGTAGTTGCGCCGCATGGTCACCTCGCCGCCGGTCACCTTCGCCCGGCACGTCCCGCACACCCCGCCCTTGCAGGCGAACGGCAGGTCGCCACGGACCTTCTGGGCGGCGTCGAGGACGTACTCGCCCGCCGGGACGGCCAGCGTCGTCGACCGTCCGTCGAGGACGACCGTGACCTGCGCGCCGTCGCCGTCCCGCTCGGGCTCGTGGCGGTCGACCTCCGGCGGCGGCTCGTCGACGTAGAACAGCTCGCGGTGCACCCGGCGCCGCTCGACGCCCCGCTCACCGAGCACCGCGACCGCGGCCTCGGTCATGCCGAGCGGGCCGCACAGCCACCAGTCGTCGACGTCGCCGGTGTCGACCAGCGCGGTGAACAGCAGCCGCAGCCGGTCGGCGTCCAGCCTGCCGTTGACGATCTCGGCCTCGGTGGGTTCGCGCGAGAGCACGTGCAGCAGATGCAGCCGCGGGCCGTAGCGGTTCTTCAGGTCGGCGATCTCCTCGGTGAACATCACCGTGTCGGTCCGCCGGTTGCCGTAGACGAGGGTGACGCGGGTGTCGTCGTGCGCGGCCAGCAGCGACGCCGCGATCGACAGCACCGGGGTGATCCCGGACCCGGCGGCGACGAGTCCGTGGTGCGTGCCCGCGGTCAGCTCGGGGGTGAACGACCCGGCCGGCGGGCCGACCTCGACGACGTCGCCCGGGCTCACCTCGTCGACCAGCCAGGCGGAGAACAGGCCGCCGTCGACCCGGCGCACCCCCACCCGCGGTGCGGTCCCGGCGGCGGAGCAGATCGAGTACGACCGGCGCTCCTCGCCGTCGGCGGTGTCCTTCCGGAGGGTCAGATACTGGCCGGGCCGGAAGTCGTAGTGCCCGCGCAGATCCTCGGGGACGTCGAAGGTGACGGCCACGGCGTCGTCGCACAGCCGGTCGACCTCGGTCACCACGAGCCGGTGGAAGCCGGCGGGCAGCGCGTCGTCCTCGGCCAGCAGGGCCTCGATCTCGTCGTCCAGGGCGAGCGTCGTCCGGCCGTACGCCTGGTTGGCCCGGGCCTGCCACGCCGCCGCGCGCCGCTCGCTCATCGGATCTCCTCGCCGGTCCGGTCGATCACCGGGCACGCTCCGCTCCTCGCTCGCCAGGGCTCGCTGCGATGCTCACGCACCCTCAGATCTCCTTCATGTGCTCGAACGGCTCACGGCAGGTGGTGCACCGCCGCAGCGCGGTGCACGCGGTCGGGCCGAAGCGCGACAGCTCCTCGGTCGCCCGGGACCCGCACTGCGGACAGGGCACGACCGTCGACGGCGCGTCCAGCGTCAGCGGGATCGGTCCGCCCGTCCGCGGGGCGCTCCCGGGTGGCGCGACGCCGGCCTCGGCGAGCTTGCGCCGCCCGGCCTCGCTGATCCAGTCCGTGCTCCAGGCGGGGGAGAACACCGTCCGCACCTCGACGCCGGTGTACCCGGCCGCGGCGAGCGCGCCGCGGATGTCCGCGCGCATCTCCTCGATCGCCGGGCAGCCGGAGTAGGTCGGGGTGATCGTGACCGTCACCGTGTCGTCCTGTTCGGACACCGAGCGGATCACGCCGAGGTCGTCGAGGGTGAGCATCGGCATCTCGGGGTCGACGACCTGCGCGACGACCGTGCCCGCCCCGCTCACCAGGACGCCCCGGGGTGCCGGCGCGCGAGGCTCTGCAGCACGACGAGCGCGGGCTCCAGCTTCTCGGTGTGCACGCCCTGGCGGCCGCCGCGGCCCCCGATCGTGCCGGTCGGCGGCACCTGCGGCACGGTCAGCGTGGCCCGTCCGATCACCTGCGCGAGCACGGCGTCGACCTCCTCGCGGGTGTCCGCCGGGTCGACGGCGACACCGGCGGCGACCAGGCGTCGCTCGGTGTCGGTGGTGCGGAACAGCTCGCCGAGGTGCGGCCACACCCACTCCAGCGCGTCCTGCATGCGCCGGTGCGACTCCGGCGTGCCGTCGCCGAGGCGCAGCGTCCACCGCGCGGCGTGGTCACGGTGGTAGGTGACCTCCTTGACCCCCTTCGCGGCGACGGCGGCGACCACCGGGTCGGCGGAGTCCGTGAGCCGGTGCAGCAGCGCGAGCCGCCAGCTGGAGAACACCAGCAGCCGGGCGATGGCGCGGGCGAAGTCCAGGTCGTCGGACGGCTCGACGAGCCCGACGCAGCGGAACTCCGACACCTCGCGCCAGTAGGCCAGCGCGTCCTCGTCGCGGCCGGTCAGGTGCCCGGCGCGGGACAGCAGCACCCGGGCCTGGCCGAGCAGGTCGAGCGCGGTGTTGGCGAGCGCGACCTCCTCCTCCAGCTCCGGGGCGTTCGAGACCCACTCGGTCAGGCGGTGGGACAGGATCAGCGCGTCGTCGCCGAGCATCAGGCAGTACTCCGCGAGGTCCGCCGGATCGGTGCCCGCGGGAACCGGCGCGACGATGTCCGCCTCGCTGTCCTCGAACCCCGAGCCGAACGCCCAGCGCGGGTCGTCGCCCTCCTCGGTGAGGCCGTCGTAGACGGAGCCGCTCACAGGTGCGGCACCTCCTCCGGGATCGCGTAGAACGTCGGATGCCGGTAGATCTTGTCCCCGCTCGGGCCGAAGAACGGGTCCTTCTCGTCCGGGCTGGACGCGGTGATCGCGTCGGCGCGGACCACCCAGATGCTCACACCCTCGTTGCGGCGGGTGTAGACGTCGCGGGCGTTGTGCAGGGCCATCTCGTCGTCCGCGGCGTGCAGCGACCCGACGTGGACGTGGTTGAGCCCGCGCTTGCCGCGGACGAAGACCTCGTAGAGCGGCCAGGCGCGACGGCTCGGCTTCGCACCCCGCCCGGTCTCGACACCCGTCGTCGGGACGGCGCCGTGGCCGCCCTCGGCGTTCATGCTCGTTCCGCCTGCGCTGCTCTCGGTGTTCATGCTCGTTCCGCCTGCGCTGCGCTCGGTGCTCATGTCCTGCTCGCTCATGCCCGTGCCCCCTGCTTCTCCGCGTAGGCCTGCGCCGCCTCGCGCACCCACGCCCCGTTCTCGTGCGCGCGACGCCGGTGGTCCAGCCGCTGCCGGTTCGCCGGCCCCGCCCCGGAGACCACGGCGGTGAACTCCGACCAGTCCGGTTCGCCGAAGTCGTGCGCCTGCCGCTCGTCGTTCCAGCGCAGGTCCGGGTCGGGCAGCGTGACGCCCAGCACCGCCGCCTGCGGGACGGTCATGTCGACGAAGCGCTGGCGCAGCTCGTCGTTGGTGTGGCGCTTGATGCCCCACGCCATCGACTGGTGCGTGTTGGGGGAGTCGCCGTCGGCCGGGCCGAACATCATCAGCGACGGCCACCACCAGCGGTCCACCGACTCCTGCACCATGCGCTTCTGCGCCTCGGTCCCCGCGGTCAGCGCGAGCAGCGACTCGTAGCCCTGACGCTGGTGGAACGACTCCTCCTTGCAGATGCGGATCATCGCCCGGGCGTAGGGCCCGTAGGAGCAGCGGCACAGCGGGACCTGGTTCGCGATCGCCGCGCCGTCGACCAGCCACCCGATGACGCCGATGTCCGCCCAGGACAGCGTCGGGTAGTTGAAGATCGAGCTGTACTTCTGCTTGGAGTCGATCAGCTTCTCGGTGAGCTCCTCGCGGTCGACGCCGAGGGTCTCCGCGGCCGCGTAGAGGTACATGCCGTGGCCGGCCTCGTCCTGCACCTTGGCCAGCAGGATCGCCCTGCGCCGCAGCGACGGCGCACGCAGCAGCCAGTTGCCCTCCGGCTGCATCCCGATGATCTCCGAGTGCGCGTGCTGGGCGATCTGCCGGATAAGGCTTCTGCGGTAGGCCTCGGGCATCCAGTCCCGCGGCTCGATCCGCTGGTCCGCCGCGATCGTCGCGTCGAACCGCTCCTCCAGCTCCGCCGGGGATGGCGCGGTGCTCGTCACTGGACACCTCCGTACCGAATGTTCGTTCGGCTACGAGTGTGGCGGATGAGCGGGGGATCCCGCAACCCCGGCACCGGGTGTCGCGTTCCGGTGGTCGCGACCACGCGGACGCGACGCTCGGCGATGAGGGGAACCGCTGAGCCGCCGGTGTCGTCCAAGGCGCATGGATCTTTCGCGGCCCTTCTGCGGTGCGACGGCGGTCCGTGCCGGGCTGGTCACCCCGAACCAGCTGCGCGGCCCACGCTTCCGGCGTCTGGTGCGCGGCGTGCACGTCCGCGCCGAGGTGCCGGTGACCTACCTGTTGCGGTGCGAGGCCGCGGCCCTGGCGGTCGGAGCGCTCGCCGTCACGGGGGCCCCCGTGCCCGGCGGCGGTTCCGTCGCGCTCGCGGGCTGGGCGGCGGCGGAGGTGCACGACGCCCGGTGCGCTCCGAAGGATGTCCCGGTCGAGATCGTGGCGCCGGGTGGCAGCCGGCGGATCCGCGGCGGCGTGCTCGTCCACCGCGGCCTGCTCGCGCCGGACGAGCTGGTGCCGGGGGTACGGATCCCGGTCCCCGGAGGCCGCCGACCGAGGTTCGTACCCGGCCGGACGGTCACCGCCACCACGCCGCTGCGCACCGCCTTCGACCTGGCCCGCCGGGTGCCGCGGGTGGAGGCCGTGATCGCTCTCGACGCCCTGGCCCGGGTCGGTGGCTTCACTCCGACCTCGGTGCTCGACCTCGCCGGGCGGCGTCCGGGCGCGCGCGGGATCCGGCGGCTCCCCGGCCTCGTCGCGCTGTCGGATCCGCTCGCCGGGTCACCGATGGAGACCCGCGTCCGGCTGGCGCTGCACGACGGCGGGCTGCCGCCACCGGTGCTGCAGCACCCCGTCGGCCCCTACCGGATCGACCTCTCCTACCCGCACGTACGACTCGGGATCGAGTACGACGGCGAGCACCACCGCGATCCGGCGCAGGCCCGCAAGGACCTGGAGCGTCAGCAGTACCTGTCCCGCGCGGGCTGGACGATCCTGCGCCCCTCCGCCGTCGACGTCCTCCTGTACCCGGAGTCCCTCGCCCTCTCCGTCCGGGCCCACCTCGAGCGTCGCGAAGCCGTGGTGCCGGGCACCGGTTCGTCACGCTCGGCGTGACTCAGCGGTGCAGGCGGAGCAGGCCGGCGTCGGTGGGTGGGAGGGCGCAGGAGCGGTAGAAGGGGATCAGGTGGGGGGCGAAGTCCACGTGCAGCCAGGTGCAGCCCGCCGCGGTGGCCTGCTCCACGGCCCCGGCGACCAGCGCCCGGCCGATCCCGCGGCGGCGGTACCCGTCGGCGACGACGAGGTCGAGCAGGAACGCGTGCCGGTCGCCGTCCCAGGCGAGGTTGACGAACCCGGCGAGCGCCTCGCCGTCGCGGGCGTCGAGCCAGCTCAGGCTGTGTGCGGCGAGCTGGGTGGACCAGCGTCGCAGGCGTGGGGTCTCGCCGAACCCGGCGGCGTGCAGCGCGGAGAGCGCGACGTCGTCGACCTCGGGGCGGACGCGGACCCGGACGTCGGTCACGGGGCCGGGACGATGCCGGAGAAGGCGGCGCGGACGACGTCCTCGGGCAGGGTGGCGGTCCCGGGGCGGCCGGGGCGGTACCACTCGACGATCGAGTTGATCGTGCCGGACAGCAGCCGTGCGGCCAGGGCGGGGTCGACGTCGGAGCGGACCTCGCCGGCGTCGACGGCGTCGCGGACCAGGGCGCGCACGGCCGCGTCGAACGCACGGCGGCGTTCCAGTGCCCAGCGCTCGGTCTCGGTGTTGCCGCGCACCCGGAGCAGCAGGGTGACGTACGGCAGCTCGGCCATCAGCACCCCGACCTGCGCGGCGACGATCACCCGCAGCCGGTCGGCGGGGGAGCCGGTGCGGGCCTCGGGGAGGTCGAGCACGCCGAACAGCCCGTCGACGGCGCGTTCCAGCGCCGCGCGCAGCAGCGCCTCCTTGCCCGCGAAGTGGTGGTAGAACGACGACTTCGTGATCCCGGCGGCCCGCGAGAGGTCCTCCATCGACGTCGCGTCGTAGCCGCGGTCGATGAACTCCCCGACCGCGGTCTCGAGCAGCGCGTCGCGGCCGCCGCTGGGCCGCCGGGCCCGCTTGACCGGCGAGCTCATCGGCCCTCGAAGACGGGCTTCTTCTTCGCGAGGAAGTCGCTCACGGCCTGCTGGTGGTCGCGCGTGGTCGACAGCCGGACCTGGGCGTCGGCCTCGTACTCCAGGACGGCGGGGAGCTCGTTGACCGCGCCGAAGCGCAGCGCGCCCTTCACCTCGGCGTAGGCGCGGGTGGGTCCGGCGGCCAGCCGGCGCGCGAGCTCCAGTGCGGTGCCGAGGACCTCATCGGCCGGGACGACGTCGCGCACCAGGCCCCAGTTGCGGGCGTCCTCGGCGGTGAACTGCTCGTTCAGCAGCACCAGTTCGGTCGCCCGGGAGACGCCGACGGCGTGCGCGAGCGACGCCGCGAGGCCGCTGTCGGTGGACAGTCCGATGCCGGTGAACGCGGTGGAGAACTTCAGGCCCTCCGCAGCGATCCTCAGGTCGGCGGCCAGCGCGATGCCGAGCCCGGCGCCCACGCACGGTCCGTTGATCGCGGCGATCACCGGCTTGGGCGCTTCGTTGAGCGCGCGGATCAACGGGTTGTAGTGCCGGCGGACGGTTCCCAGGGCGTCGACGGGGTCGACCTCGAGCGCCGCGGCGTGCTCGCCCAGGTCCTGGCCGACGCAGAACGCCTTCCCGGCCCCGGTCAGCACGACGGCACGCACCGTCTCGTCCGCGGCGACCTCCACGGCCGCCGCGAGCAGCGCCTCCTTGAGCTCGACGGTGAGCGCGTTGTACTTCGCGGGGCGGTTCAGCGTGACCACTGCGACCGACGGGTCGGTCTCGTCGCGGGTCACGAGGACGGCGGGATCGGTGCCGGTGGCGGGGGAGGACATCCGGTGAGCCTAGCGGCCGACCGAACGATCGGTCTCCCCTTCCTGCCGGCGTCCGGACGGACCCTGGTGCGGTTCCGTGGACCGGTGCTAGGTTCGCCCGAACGAACGGTCGGTTCAATTGCTGACCCGCGACGACGAAGCGCGACGGAGGCTCGCCGATGACCCTGCTCCGCAGTCACCTCTCCGGTACCTGGCAGACCGGGAGCGGCGAGGGCCGCCCGCTGTACAACGCGGTGACCGGCGAGGAGGTCGCCCGTGTCTCCGCCGAGGGCCTGGACCTCGGCGCGGCCCTGGCCCACGGTCGCCGCACCGGTGGCCCGGCCCTGCGCGAGCTGACCTTCCACCAGCGCGCCGCACTGCTGAAGGCACTCGGCGGGCACCTGCGCGAGCACCGTGAGGAGCTCTACGCCGTCTCCGCGCGCACGGGGGCGACCCTCGACGACTCGACGTTCGACATCGACGGCGGCATCGGGGTTCTGCTCGCCTACGCCTCGAAGGCCAAGCGTGAGCTGCCCAACGACACCGTGTTCGTCGAGGGCGCGGTCGAGCCGCTGAGCCGCGGCGGCAGCTTCCTCGGCCAGCACGTGCTGACCCCGCGTCACGGAGTCGCGGTGCAGGTCAACGCGTTCAACTTCCCGGTCTGGGGGCCGCTGGAGAAGCTCGCCCCGGCGTTCCTCGCCGGTGTCCCCACGCTGATCAAGCCGGCGTCGCCGACCGCGTTCCTGACCGCGAGGCTGGTCGAGCTGATCGTGGACTCGGGTCTGCTGCCCGACGGCGCGGTCCAGTTCGTCGCCGGGTCGTTGGGGGACTGCTTCGACCACCTCACCGGACAGGACCTGGTGAGCTTCACCGGCTCGGCGTCGACCGCTCAGACCCTGCGCAGCCACCCCGGGGTCGTCCGGAACTCCGTGCGGTTCTCCGCCGAGGCCGACTCGCTGAACCTGGCCGCGCTCGGCCCGGACGCGACGCCCGGCACCGAGGAGTTCGACCTCTTCGTGAAGGCCCTGACCACCGAGATGACGGTCAAGGCCGGGCAGAAGTGCACCGCGATCCGGCGCGCGTTCGTGCCGCGCGCACACGTCGACGCCGTCGTCGAGGCCGTCACCGCGCGGCTCGCGAGGGTCGTGGTCGGCGCCCCCGGCGCCGAGGGCGTCCGGATGGGGGCGCTCGCGAGCCTCGACCAGCGCGAGGAGGTGCGCCGCAGCGTGAAGGCCCTGCGCGATGCCGGCCGGATCGTGTTCGGCGACCCCGACCACGTCGAGGTGACCGGCGCCGACGCCGACCGTGGCGCGTTCGTCTCCCCGCTGCTGCTGGTCGGTGACCCGGACCGCGCCGAGCCGCACGAGGTCGAGGCGTTCGGCCCGGTGTCGACCGTGCTGCCCTACGACACTCCTGCGCAGCTGATCGACTACGCCGCCCGCGGTCAGGGGTCGCTCGCCGGGTCCGTCGTCTCCGCCGACCCCGGGTTCGTCCGCGAGGTCGTGCTCGGTGTCGCGCCGTTCCACGGCCGCGTGCACGTGCTCAACGCCCGCGACGCGGGCGAGTCCACCGGGCACGGGTCGCCGCTGCCGCAGCTCGTCCACGGCGGCCCGGGCCGCGCCGGCGGCGGTGAGGAGATGGGCGGCGTGCGCGGGGTGTTCCACCACATGCAGCGCACCGCGGTCCAGGCCGACCCCGACTCGCTCGCCGCGATCACCGGCCGCTGGGTCACCGGTGCGCAGCGCCACACCACCGACGTGCACCCGTTCCGCAGGCATCTCGAGGAGCTGCGCCCCGGCGACTGCCTGGTCGCCGGTCCGCGCCGGGTGACCCGGGAGGACGTGGAGCACTTCGCCGAGTTCACCGGCGACACGTTCTACGCGCACATGGACGAGGCCGCCGCCGCGGCGAACCCGCTGTTCGGGCAGCGCGTCGCGCACGGCTACCTGGTCGTCTCGCTGGCCGCCGGCCTGTTCGTCGACCCGGACCCGGGCCCGGTGCTCGCGAACTTCGGCGTCGACGGGCTGCGGTTCCTCACCCCGGTCCGCTTCGACGACGAGCTGACCGTGACCCTGACCTGCAAGCAGCTCACCCCGCGCGAGTCCGCCGGCTACGGCGAGGTCCGCTGGGACGCCGACGTCACGCGGCAGGACGGCGAGTCCGTCGCCCGCTACGACGTACTCACCCTCGTCGCGAAGAAGGACGCGTGATGACGGCGGCGACGAGGCGCCTCGGCGACGCGCCCCCGGCCGAGCTGCTGGACCCCGCCGAGCGGATGTCGGTCGACGAGCTGCGTGCGCTGCAGCTGGAGCGTCTGCAGTGGTCGCTGCGGCACGCCTACGACAACGTGCCGCACTACCGCGCGAGGTTCGACGAGCACGGCGTGCGCCCCGCCGACTGCCGCGAGCTCGCCGACATCGCGAAGTTCCCGACGACGACCAAGGCCGACCTGCGGGAGACCTACCCGTTCGGCATGTTCGCGGTGCCGCGTGAGCGGATCGCGCGGATCCACGCGTCGTCGGGCACGACGGGGCGCCCGACCGTCGTCGGCTACACCGCGGGTGACCTCGACCGGTGGGCCGGGCTCGTCGCCCGGTCGATCCGGGCCGCGGGCGGGCGCCCCGGCCACCGCGTCCACGTCGCCTACGGGTACGGCCTGTTCACCGGCGGGCTCGGCGCGCACTACGGCGCGGAGAAGCTGGGCGCGACCGTCATCCCCGTCTCCGGCGGGATGACCCCGCGCCAGGTGCAGCTCATCGGCGACTTCGAGCCCGAGGTCATCATGCTGACCCCGAGCTACATGCTCACCCTGCTCGACGAGTTCGAGCGCCAGGGTGTCGACCCCCGGTCGACGAGCCTGCAGGTCGGGATCTTCGGTGCCGAGCCCTGGACCGAGCAGATGCGCGCCGAGATCGAGGAGCGGGCCGGCATCCACGCCGTCGACATCTACGGGCTGTCCGAGGTCATGGGACCCGGCGTGTCACAGGAGTGCGTGGAGACCAAGGACGGTCTGCACATCTGGGAGGACCACTTCCTGCCCGAGGTCGTCGACCCGCTCGACGGCACCCCGCTGCCCGACGGCTCCGAGGGAGAGTTGCTGTTCACCAGCCTCACCAAGGAGGGGCTGCCGATCATCCGCTACCGCACCCGCGACCTCACGACATTGCTCCCGGGTACCGCGCGGCCGCAGATGCGGCGGATGGCCAAGATCACCGGCCGGTCCGACGACATGATCATCCTGCGCGGGGTGAACGTCTTCCCGACCCAGATCGAGGAGATCGTGCTCCGCACGCCCGGGCTCGCGCCGCACTTCCAGCTGGAGCTGACCACCCAGGGCAGGCTCGACGCGATGACCGTGCGCGTGGAGGCCCGCGGCGACACGCCCGCCGACCGTCGCGACCCGGCCGCCGCGGAGCTCGTGCGCGCGGTGAAGGAGACCGTCGGTATCTCCGTGACCTGCGACGTCGTGGACCCCGACACCCTGGAGCGCTCGGTCGGGAAGCTGCAGCGGCTCAAGGACCACCGGGAGCCGAGGAGCTGACCTCCTCGGCGGGGAATGCCGTGGGTCGCGCGCGGGTTGCGACCGGTCGTGAAGCTCGAGATCTGGTCCGACGTCGTCTGCCCGTGGTGCGCGATCGGGCGGGCGCGTCTGCAGGCGGCGTTGTCCGGTTTCGCACACCGCGACGCGGTGACGCTGCGGTGGCGCAGCTTCGAGCTCGATCCGGCCGCGCCGCGCAAGCAGCCCGGTGACCGGGCCGAGCACCTGGCGGCCAAGTACGGCGTGAGCGTCGCGGCGGCCCGCCGGATGGAGGGCCAGGTCACCGCCACCGCGGCCGCGGACGGGTTGGAGTTCCGCTTCGACCGGGCCCGCCACGGCAACACCGCCGACGCCCACCGGCTGCTGCACCACGCCTGGGAGACCGGCGGCGCCACGGTGCAGGACGAGCTGAAGGGCCGGCTGCTGCGGGCCTCGTTCACCGACGGCGAGCCGATCGGTGACCCGGAGGCGCTGGTCCGGATCGCCGTCGGCGCCGGGCTCGACGAGGACGGCGTCCGCGCGGTGCTCGGCTCCGACCGCCACCTCGACGACGTCCGCGCCGACGAGGACCTGGCCCGCCGCCTGGGCATCACCTCGGTGCCGTTCCTGGTGATCGACGACCGCTACGGCGTCGCGGGCGCCCAGCCGATCGAGGCGCTGCGCGAGGTGCTGGACACCGCCTGGGCCGAGGGCACACCCGCCCGCGGCTAGCTGTACTGCCCGGACAGGTTGGTCAACCTGCTGATCGGTGGGAGACCACCGATGGCGGTGTGGGGCCTGTGGTGGTTGTACTCGTGCAGCCACCCGGGTAGCGCCTTTCGGCGTTGCGACTCGCCGGTGTAGAGCCGGGCGAAGGCCCAGCCGTCGGCGAGAGTGCGGTGGAACCGTTCGATCTTTCCGTTGGTCTGTGGGCGGTAGGGACGGGTGCGTTTCGGGGTGATCCGCAGCGCGTGGCAGGTGTCGCGCCAGGCGTGGGAGCGGTAGGCCGAGCCGTTGTCGGACAGGACTCGGCGGGTGGTGACCCCGCGGGCGGAGAACCAGGCCACCGCGCGGCGCAGCACAGCGATCGCGGTGGCGGCGGTCTCGTCGTCGTGGATCTCGGCGTAGGCCAGGCGGGAGTGGTCGTCGAGCACGGTGTGCACGAACGCCGTGCCCATCTTCGCCTGGTGGTGGGCGTTGCGAAGTTTCCCAGGGGTCGCGGCCCGGTTGCGGTCTCCCTGGGCGCGCCCGACATAGCGCCAGCCGCCGCCGTCGGGGATGTTGCCCAGCTTCTTCACATCCACGTGCAGCAGATCCCCGGGGGCGGGGTGTTCGTAGCGACGCACCGGTTCTCCGGTGGCGCGGTCGACATGGGCGAGGCGGTTGATCCGACACCGCACCAGCACCCGGTGCACGGTCGAGGCAGCGACACCGACCCGGTCGGCGATCTGGACCGGGCCCAGGCGCTTCTTCCAGCGCAGGTGCACGATCCGGCGCACCACCGGTGCCGGCGTCGCCCGCGGCGAGTGGTGCGGCCGGCTGGAGCGATCGGCCATGCCGGCCGGGCCGTCGAGGCGGTAGCGGTCGGCCCAGCGTTTCGCGGTCGGCCAGGCCACCTGGAACCGGGCAGCGGCCGCAGCGATCGGCACGTCGCCCTCGACGATCAGACGCGCCAGGCGCAGTCGGCCGCGTTCGGACAGTGGAGCGTTAGCGTGGACCACGAGGACCTCCTGTGGTTGTGGGTGCGGGTGCCTTCGACAGCTCCACACCCTCCGCAGGAGGTCCTCACCCTTCAAGATCAGCTAGATCGTGTCGTCACACGAGTTCGACCAACGTCTCCGGTCAGTACAGCTAGCGGGACTCGTCCTCGAAGATCAGGATCGTCCGGGTCGACACCACGGCCGGCAGCGCCTGCAGGCGTTCGAGCACGACGCTGCGCAGCGCGTCGTTGCCGGTGGTGCGCACCAGCAGCAGTACGTCGAAGTCCCCGCCGACCAGCGCCATGTGCCGGACCTCGGGGATCGCGCGCAGCTGTTCGCGCAGCTCGCGCCAGCTGTTCTGGCGCACTGTCAGCGTCACGTACGCCGAGGTGTGCAGCCCCACCTTGTCCTGGTCGACGAGCGCGGTGAACCCGGTGACCACGCGATCGTCGACGAGCCGGGCGAGGCGGGCGTAGGCGTTCGCCCGCGAGATCGTCAGGCGCTCGGCCAGCGCGCGCCCGGTCAGCCTGCCGTCGCGCTGCAGCTCCCCGACCATCCGCCGGTCGATGTCGTCGAGCACCGGCCCCTCCGTTCGTCTCGCCGCGCCCCGCCGGACACCGGTGACCCGGACCACTCGTCCGGAGCGGTGCCGCGCTGCGGGCCGATCGTCTCGGCATCTCCGCTTTCCGAGTCGATCGTACGGATCATGCGCCATTCTCGAGGCACTGTGTCCGCACGGAGGGGAGTCATCGTGGACGACCGGCGCGAGACCGTCCGCCTGCTGGAACCGGACGGCACCACGGTGCCCGGCGCTCAGCTCCCGCCGCCGGACCGGCTGCTCGACGGCTACCGCGGCCTGGTGCACGCCCGGCGGCTCAACGAGCAGGCCGGCGCGCTGGTCCGGCAGGGGCGTCTGGCCGTGTACCCGTCCTCGCGCGGCCAGGAGGCCTGCCAGGTGGCCGCGGCGATGGTGCTGGGCGACGACGACTGGCTCTTCCCGACCTACCGCGACACCGCAGCGATCGTCGCGCGCGGTGTCGACCCGGTGGAGGTGCTCACGATGCTGCGGGGGGACCGGCACTGCGGCTACGACGTCGCCGGCCACCGCGTCGCCCCGCAGGCGACCCCGCTCGCCACACAGCTGCTGCACGCCGTCGGCGTCGCCCACGCCGCGCGGCTCAAGGGCGAGCCCGACGCCGTCCTGGCGCTCTGCGGCGATGGCGCGACCAGCGAGGGCGACTTCCACGAGGCGCTGAACTTCGCCGCGGTGTTCCGGGCGCCGGTGGTGTTCCTCGTGCAGAACAACAAGTACGCGATCTCGGTGCCGCTGCATCGGCAGAGCGCAGCCGCCGACCTCGCGGACAAGGCGGTCGGCTACGGCATGCCCGGTGTGCGGGTCGACGGCAACGACCTCCCCGCGCTGCTCACCGTGCTCGACGGCGCCGTCTCCCTGGCCCGCTCCGGTGGCGGCCCGACGCTGGTGGAGGCCGACACCTACCGCATGGAGGCCCACACCAACGCCGACGACGCGGGCCGCTACCGCGACGAGAGCGAGGTCGCCTCCTGGGCAGGCCGCGACCCGCTGGTGCGTCTGCGCGCTCGGCTGCGCGCCGACGGCCTGCTCGACGACGACGCCGAGCGCGCGCTCACCGACGACGCCGAGCGGATGGCCGCCGCCCTGCGCGCCGGCATCGCGGCCGAGTCCCCGGTGGACCCCGAGGACCTGTTCGCCCACGTCTACGCCCACCCCACCCCGCAGCTGCGCGAGCAGCGCGCCCAGCTGCGCGCCGAGCTGGAGGTCACGCCGTGAAGACCGGTCCCGTGAAGCTCACCATGGCGCAGTCGATCAACACGGCGCTGCGCGAGGCGATGGCCGCCGACCCGACCGTCGTCGTGTTCGGGGAGGACGTCGGTCCGCTCGGCGGGGTCTTCCGGGTCACCGACGGGCTCACGGCCGAGTTCGGCGAGCACCGCTGCTTCGACACCCCGCTCGCCGAGTCCGGCATCGTCGGCACGGCGGTGGGGATGGCGATGAACGGGCTGCGGCCCGTCGTCGAGATGCAGTTCGACGCGTTCGCCTATCCGGCGTTCGAGCAGATCGCCAGCCACGTCGCGAAGTTCGGCAACCGCACCTCGGGCCGGATGCGGCTGCCGATGGTCATCCGGGTGCCCTACGCCGGCGGGATCGGCGGCGTCGAGCACCACTGCGACTCCTCCGAGGCGTACTACGCCCACACCGCCGGGCTGACCGTGCTCGCCCCGGCCACGAACGCCGACGCCCACGGCCTGCTCCGCGCGGCGATCGAGTACCCGGATCCGGTGGTCTTCCTGGAGCCGAAGAAGCACTACTTCATGAAGGAGGAGGTGGACACGACCGTCCCGGTGCCGCCGATCGGACGTGCCGTCGTCCGCCGCCCCGGGGTCGACGCGACGCTCATCGCCTACGGCCCGACGGTCCCGGTCGTGCTCGCCGCCGCCGAGGAGGCCGCCCGCGAGGGCCGTGACCTGGGCGTGGTCGACCTGCGGTCGATCGTGCCGTTCGACGACGAGACCGTCTGCGCGCAGGTCCGCCGGACCGGGCGGGCGGTCGTCGTCGCGGAGGCCCCGGGGTTCGCCTCGGTCGCCTCGGAGATCGCCGCCAGGATCTCCGAGCGGTGCTTCCACCACCTCGAGGCGCCGGTGCGCCGGGTGACCGGATTCGACGTGCCCTACCCGCCGCCGAAGCTGGAGCAGCACCACCTGCCCGGGGTGGACCGGGTGCTCGACGCCGTCGACTCGCTCGGCTGGGAGGACGCGGCGTGAGTGCGCAGGTGTTCACCCTGCCCGACCTGGGGGAGGGGCTGACCGAGGCCGAGCTGGTCCGCTGGCTGGTGGCCGACGGGGACACCGTCGGCGTCGACCAGCCCGTGGCCGAGGTGGAGACGGCGAAGGCCGTGGTCGAGGTGCCGTCGCCGTACGCGGGCACGGTGCTGACCCGGCACGGTGCGGAGGGCGAGACGCTGCGGGTCGGGGAGCCGCTGGTGTCGGTCGGGGACGCCGGGGACACCGGATCGGGGAACGTCCTGATCGGGTACGGCACGTCCGGCGGGCACGAGGGGGCCCGCCGGCGTCGCCGGGCCGCGAAGCGCGCCGACCCACCCGCGCCCGCCCCTTCGCCCGTGCCCGCCGACTCACCCGCGCCCGCCGGCCCGGCCGCGCCCGCGGTCCCGGCGGCGACGTCCGCCGCCGACCGCGCGCGGGGGGAGCGTCGGCCGGTGCAGTCGCCGGTGGTGCGGCGGCTGGCCCGCGACCACGGCATCGACCTCGCGACGGTCGAGGGGACCGGGCCCGGCGGGATGGTGCTGCGTCACGACGTGGCGCTCGCTGCCGCCCGCTCCGCGCCGCCGGCCGCCGCCGAGCCCGCTGCCGCGCCGCACGCCACTGCACCGCCTGCCGCTGCACCGCCCGCTGCCGCGCCGCCCGCCGTTGCACGGCCTGCCGCCGCACCGTCCGCTGCGACGACCGCCGTCGCGCCGGAGCATGACCCCCGCACCGGGCTCGCGGTGCGGGCGATCGTGCCGCTGCGCGGGGTCCGCCGCGCCGTCGCCGAGACCCTGACCCGCAGCCGCGCCGAGATCCCCGAGGCCACGACCTGGGTCGACGTCGA
The DNA here is from genome assembly GCF_017312155.1 of Pseudonocardia sp. UM4_GMWB1. NCBI lineage: Bacteria > Bacillati > Actinomycetota > Actinomycetes > Pseudonocardiales > Pseudonocardiaceae > Pseudonocardia > Pseudonocardia sp. UM4_GMWB1. Next base: position 2,076,662 of record NZ_QJPN01000001.1, read on the forward strand.
CGCCACCGACCTGCTCGCCCTGCGCCCGCAGCTCACCGGCACCGACGGCCGCCCGGTCGGGCTGCTCGCGATCCTGGCCCGGTTCGTCGTCGCCGGTCTCGCTCGGTTCCCCGAGCTCAACGCCCGGGTCGACCCGCAGGCGGGGGAGATCGTGCACCTCGACGGGGTGCACCTCGGCATCGCCGCGCAGACCGACCGTGGTCTGGTCGTCCCCTCGGTCGCCGACGCCCACCGCCTCGGGATGCGCGGCCTCGACACCGAGATCCGCCGGCTCACCGCGGCGGCCCGGGACGGCTCGGTCACCGCCACCGAGCTGACCCGCGGGTCGTTCACCCTGAACAACTACGGGGTGCTCGGCGTCGACGGCAGCGCCGCGATCATCAACCATCCCGAGGTCGCGATGCTGGGCGTCGGGCGGGTGCTGCCGCGGCCGTGGGTCGTCGACGGCGCGGTCGTCCCGCGGTCGATCACCCAGCTGTCGCTGGTGTTCGACCACCGCGTCTGCGACGGCGGCACCGCGGGCGGGTTCCTGCGGTTCGTCGCCGACGCCGTCGAGTCGCCGCTGTCCGCGCTGGCCGACCTGTGACGCCCGGCGCCGCCCCGCGGCTCAGCGCGCCGGGACGACCGTCCAGGCCGGGGCCTTCGCCGGGCGGCCGTCCCCGGAGGACCGGCCCCGCAGGCGTCGTCCGACCCAGGGCAGGACGTGGGCGCGGTAGTAGGCGAGCCCCGCGGCCGGCCCGGTCGGCGAGGTCGTGGCGACGGTCGTCGCGGGCGTCGCGCCGCGCACCCCGAGTGCCTCCAGCACCAGCCCGGCGGCGCGCAGGTGCCCGGGCGTGCCCAGGTGCAGGCGGTCGTCCGACCAGTAGCCGGGCCTGCGGATCTCGGCGTCGCCGAACACGTCGACGAAGGTGAGCCCGTGTGCGGCGGCGAGCGTGCGCACCGTCGCCGACAGCTCGGCGCCGCGGCGGTGGACGACCCGTCCCAGCGGGAGCCGGTCCGACGGGTCGGCGCCGCTGAGCAGCACCAGCCGGACCCCCGCCGCCGCGCAGCGGTCGACGGCGCGGGCGGTCAGCGCGGCGAGCCCGGCGACGTCGGTGCGGGGGCGCAGCATGTCGTTCCCGCCGCCGTTGAGCGTGATCAGCGTCGGTGCGGGGTCCAGCGCCAGCGCGGCGTCGAGCTGCGGCCCGACGACGTCGGCCAGCAGCCGGCCCCGTACGGCCAGGTTCGCGTAGTGCACCGGTTCGCCGGAGGCGCCGGCCAGCCCGGCGGCGACCCGGTCGGCCCAGCCGCGCGGGATGCCGGCGGCGTCCTCGTCGCCCACGCCCTCGGTGAAGCTGTCCCCGATCGCCACGTACCGCACGGGGTCAGCATCCGCGTCGCGATCGCCGCGGCTCGGCCCGGGGGTGGTGACGGCTGTTACCCTCGTCCCGTGCGCGGTCGGACCATTACACGGCGCGCCGGCTGAAGCCAGGGAGCCGGCGCGTGGCACGTCGTGCCCGCCGGACCTGGCCGGATCCTGACGTTCGCCCTCGAACACCGGAGATCCGATGAACGCCCCCACCACCGAGCGCACCCGTACCGGAAGCGATCCCGCCGAGCACGGTCACGTCGTCTCGCTGCTGCTGACCGACGCCGACGACGGCCTGTACAAGGTCCTCACCACGCTGCGGTCGCGCCGCTGGAAGGTCCGCTCGCTGCGGGTCGACATGTCCGGCGAGATCGGCCGGGTCGACCTCGTCGTCACCCGCGACGGCCGGGCCGCCGACCTGCTCCTCGAGCAGCTGCGCCGGGTCGTGCCGGTGGTGCGCGCCGACCTGGGCTGATCCAGGGCTACCCCCGAGGCGTCAACCGCGCGTTCGGCAGCTCCGGCGCCGGCAACGTCGACTCCCAGGCGTCCGGGAACACCCCGAAGCGCCCACCGTCCCACCCTCCGGCGGCACGCTCGTCCTGCCACTGCTCCCGGAAGGCCGCGATCTCGTCGTGGGTGGAACCGACGAAGTTCCACCACATCACGATCTGCTCGCCCAACGGCTCCCCGCCGAGCAGCACCAGGCGGGCGCCGTCGTCGCCGGCGTGCAGGTCCAGGGTCGTACGGCCCGGCGGGAGGTACACGAGCTCGGCGGACGCGGCCGCCGTCCCGCACACCCGCGCCGCGCCGGTGTCGACCAGCACGCCGTGCTCGAACCCGGCGTCGACGTCGAGCGTCACCGCCGCGCCGGCGGGCAGCACGACCTCGGCGCCCAGCAGCGGGGTGAACGTCTCCACCGGCGACGACGACCCGGCCAGCGACCCGAGGAACACCCGCAGCGCGGCGTCCCCGGCCCGCACCCGGGGCGGTGCGTAGTGCTCGAAGCGGGGCGCGGTGTCCCGGTGCGCGGCGGGCAGCGCCAGCCACAGCTGCACCCCGTGCAGCACCTCGGTACCGGGCGTGGAGAACTCCGAGTGTGCGATGCCGGACCCCGCGGTCATCAGGTTCAGCTCGCCCGGGCGCACGACCGCGTGCGCGCCGGTGGTGTCGCGGTGCTCGACCTCCCCGGTGAACAGCCACGACACCGTCGCCAGCCCGGTGTGCGGATGCCCCGGCACGGCCATCCCGCCGGTGTCGGCGACCCGGTCCGGGCCGTAGTGGTCGAGGAAGCACCAGGCCCCGATCAGCGACCGGGTGCGGCGCGGCAGCGTGCGGCGCACCGTCATCGCGCGCGGCCCACCCAACGGCACGTCGCGCGGGGTCACCAGCTCCGCGGCGGCGGTGTCGCCCCCGCAGACGACCTCCTCCGGCACGGTCTCGACGTTGCTCACCGCGCCCTCCGCCGGACGGTGGCGACGGCGTCGGGCGTCACCGGGTCGAGGATGTCGGCGTAGCCCTGGTGGGTCGACACCCAGCGCCGCACGTACGGGCAGACCGGCACGATCCGCTTCCCGGCGGCGCGGGTGTCGTCCAGCGCGAAGCGGACCAGGGTGCTCGCGAGCCCGCGCCCGGACAGCTCCGGGTCGACCTCGGTGTGGTGGAAGATCCGCTGCTCGTGGTCGTCGACGTACTCGGCCCGGCCGACCACGGTGCCGTCGATCAGGATCTCGTAGCGGTGGTGGCCGGTGTCGTGGGTGACCACGGTGTCGTCGGTGTCGCCGGGCATGTGGTCAGCCTCTCAGGACGCCCGGCGCCGCACCACGCGGCCGTCGGCGTCGCGCTCGGGGACGGGGTGCGCCGACAGGATCGAGACCCGGTTGAACGCGTTGATGGTGATCGCCGCCCAGACCAGCACCGACACCTCGTCGTCGGTGAGGGCACCGCGGACGGCGGCGTAGGCGTCGTCGTCGAGGTGGGTCCCGGCGGTCCGGGTGACGGCCTCGGCGAGACCGAGTGCGGCGCGCTCGCGGTCGTCGTAGAGGGCGCTGTCGCGCCAGGCCGGGAGCAGCGCCATCCGCTGCGGGGTCAGTCCGGCCGCCAGCCCCGACCGCCAGTGCGTGTCCAGGCAGGTCTCGCAGCCGTTGATCTGCGAGACCCGCAGGTTCACCAGCTCCAGCAGGTCCCGGTCCACCCCGGCCGCGGCGGCGCGCTCGCGCACGACCGCGACGACGTCGGTCATCGCCCGGAACACCTCGGGGGTCTGCTTGTCGATCCACACCCGGCCCATGTCACCTCCGAACCCGTCACGCGGCGACGGTGTTCCGGGCGGGTGCCGTCTCGACGGTCACGACCACCGCCACCATCACCACCGCGGCGACGACCGGAGCGAACGCCGACAGTCCCAGCAGCCCCGCCAGCACGACGACGGCGGCGCTGCGCCCGGCGGTGAGCGTGGGGCGCAGCGCGAGCGCCCACACCCCGAGGACGAACAGCGCGACTGGCACGGTCAGCGTCGCCCCGGCCGCGGCGGCGGACAGCCCGGTCGCGGTGGTGTCGACGTCGACGGCCACCTCGATGCCCGCCGAGAACGCCCCGGCCGCGGCGAAGACGAGGTAGTGGCCGTAGCCGTGCACCAGCGCCCGTGGCATGGCCCGCAGGTGCTCGTGCTGGTCGCGGGCGAAGTAGACCCACCACATGCCCGCCGCCAGCACGAGCCCGCACGCCGAGAGCAGCAGCAGCGGGCCCAGGTGCTCGGCGGAGGACAGCGCGTCGACCACCGCCGTCGTCGACGCCAGGACCGACTCGCCCAGCAGGATCAGGGTGAACAGGCTGTAGCGCTCGGCGATGTGGTGCGGGTGCCACGGTGTCGTCCGCGCCCGCTCGGCGACCACCGGGACCGCCAGCTCGGCCAGCGCCAGCACGACGAACCCCACCGGGTGCGGGTCCACGAGCACCCAGGTGATCCACAGCAGCTGGACGACGACGATGCCGCCCGCGTAGCGCAGCGCCGTGACCCGCAGCTCCCGGTGCGAGCGGGCCGCCCGCAGCCACTGCGTGACCATCGCCAGGCGCATCACCACGTAGCCCGCGACGAGCACGCCGTAGCCCTCACCGGCCATCGCCGACGGGGTCCCCGCGGCCAGGACCAGCGCCCCCGCCATCTGCACCAGGGTGGTGACGCGGTAGAGCCAGTCGTCGACGTCGAAGGCCGAGGCGAACCAGGTGAAGTTCATCCAGGCCCACCAGATGCCGAAGAACACCAGCAGGTACGACCCGACCCCGGCACCGATGTGCCCGCCGGACTCCGAGTGGTGCAGCGCGGCCGACGACAGCGACACCGCCACCACGAACACCAGGTCGAAGAACAGCTCCAGCGGACTGGCCGCCCGGTGGGGCTCGTCCGGGTCGCGGGGGCGCATCGCGCGCAGACCGAGGTTCACACCGGCCATCGTTGCGCGCCGCACTACCCTTCGGCTGCGCCGACACGGGGAAGGACCCACCGATGACCACACCGGACACCACACCGGACACCCGGCCACGGGTGCTGCGCCGGGCGGGCGACTCCGAGGTCGCCCCGATCGAGCTGTTCTTCGACCTCGTCTACGTGTTCGCGATCGTCCAGGTCTCGCACACGCTGCTGTACCACCTGACCCCGGTCGGGGCGCTGGAGACGGCGGTCCTGTTCGCCGCGGTCTGGTGGCTGTGGAACTACTCGGCCTGGGCGATGAACTACCTGGACCCGGCCCGGCCGTCGGTCCGGATGCTCAACGCCGGGCTGATGCTCGCGGCACTCGGGATGGCCCTGGCGCTGCCGGGCGCGTTCGGCGACTCGGGCCTGCTGTTCGCGCTGTGCTTCGCCGCCGCCCAGATCGGCCGCCCGCTGTTCCTCGTCGTGACCATGCGCGGGCACGTCATGGCCCGCAACTACCGCAACCTGCTGGTGTGGAGCACGGCCGCGTCGGTGCTGATGGTCCTCGGCGCGTTCCTCCCGCCGGTGGCGCGGCTCGTGGTCTGGGCCGTCGCCGTCGCCGTCGACATGGCGGGCCCGCGGTTCGAGTTCCGGGTGCCGGGGCTCGGCCGCACCCCGATGGAGGAGTGGCCGACCGACGTGGAGCACCTCGCCGAGCGCAATCGGCTGGTGTTCATCATCGCGCTCGGCGAGTCGATCCTGATCATGGGTTTCACGCTGTCGGAGATGGAGGTCGTGACCCCCTACGCGGTGGTGATCACCCTGCTCGGGTTCGCCGGCCTGGTCGCGCTGTGGTGGTCCTACTTCGCGCTCGCCGGACACGGCACCCGGGCGGCCTCCGGCGACGGGTCGACCCGCGCGGCGCGGGCCGCGTTCGCCTACGCACACGGCCTGATGGTGGCCGGCGCGGTGCTGTTCGCGGTCGCGATCGACCTGCACCTCACGCACCCGGAGAACACCCCGGCCCTGGTGCTGACCTCGGTCGGCGGTCCGCTGCTCTACCTCGTGGGCAACAAGCTCTACCTGCAGGGCCGCACCGGGACGGTCGGGTGGTCGCGCTACGCCGCCGCGGCCGTGCTGGCCGCGGCCGCGGCGGTCGCGCTCGTCGCCGGGCACGCGCTGCCCGCCATCGTGATCGGGCTGGTCGTGCTCGCCGTGGTGGTCGGGCTGGCCGTGGTCACCGAGCTGGCCGAGCGGCGCGCCTAGTTGTACTGCCCGGACAGGTTGGTCAACCTGCTGATCGGTGGGAGACCACCGATGGCGGTGTGGGGCCTGTGGTGGTTGTACTCGTGCAGCCACCCGGGTAGCGCCTTTCGGCGTTGCGACTCGCCGGTGTAGAGCCGGGCGAAGGCCCAGCCGTCGGCGAGAGTGCGGTGGAACCGTTCGATCTTTCCGTTGGTCTGTGGGCGGTAGGGACGGGTGCGTTTCGGGGTGATCCGCAGCGCGTGGCAGGTGTCGCGCCAGGCGTGGGAGCGGTAGGCCGAGCCGTTGTCGGACAGGACTCGGCGGGTGGTGACCCCGCGGGCGGAGAACCAGGCCACCGCGCGGCGCAGCACAGCGATCGCGGTGGCGGCGGTCTCGTCGTCGTGGATCTCGGCGTAGGCCAGGCGGGAGTGGTCGTCGAGCACGGTGTGCACGAACGCCGTGCCCATCTTCGCCTGGTGGTGGGCGTTGCGAAGTTTCCCAGGGGTCGCGGCCCGGTTGCGGTCTCCCTGGGCGCGCCCGACATAGCGCCAGCCGCCGCCGTCGGGGATGTTGCCCAGCTTCTTCACATCCACGTGCAGCAGATCCCCGGGGGCGGGGTGTTCGTAGCGACGCACCGGTTCTCCGGTGGCGCGGTCGACATGGGCGAGGCGGTTGATCCGACACCGCACCAGCACCCGGTGCACGGTCGAGGCAGCGACACCGACCCGGTCGGCGATCTGGACCGGGCCCAGGCGCTTCTTCCAGCGCAGGTGCACGATCCGGCGCACCACCGGTGCCGGCGTCGCCCGCGGCGAGTGGTGCGGCCGGCTGGAGCGATCGGCCATGCCGGCCGGGCCGTCGAGGCGGTAGCGGTCGGCCCAGCGTTTCGCGGTCGGCCAGGCCACCTGGAACCGGGCAGCGGCCGCAGCGATCGGCACGTCGCCCTCGACGATCAGACGCGCCAGGCGCAGTCGGCCGCGTTCGGACAGTGGAGCGTTAGCGTGGACCACGAGGACCTCCTGTGGTTGTGGGTGCGGGTGCCTTCGACAGCTCCACACCCTCCGCAGGAGGTCCTCACCCTTCAAGATCAGCTAGATCGTGTCGTCACACGAGTTCGACCAACGTCTCCGGTCAGTACACCTAGTCCTCCTCGACGGCGCCGCGCAGCGCGTTCTCCAGCACCTCGGTCAGGGCGGGGTGGATCCAGTACTGGACGTCGGCGAGCCGCTCCGCGGTCACGCCCAGCGCCATCGCCTGCACCAGCTGCTGGACCATCGTCGACGCCTGCGGGCCGAGCAGGTGCGCCCCCAGCAGCGTGCCGTCGGGGGCGACGAGGACCTTGCAGAACCCGCGCTGCTCCTCCAGCGCCCAGCCGAAGGCGACATCGGCGTACTCGTGGAGCCCGACCCGGAACTCCAGGTCCTCCTCGCGGCACTGCTGCTCGGTGCGCCCCACGGAGCCGATCTGCGGGGTGGTGAACACCGCGGCCGGCACGAACCGGTGGTCGACCTCGCGCAGGTCGTCGGGGTGGGCGAGGTTGTGCCCGACGACCTCGGCCTCGTGGTTCGCGACGTGCTTGAGCGGGTGCGGGGTCGAGATGTCGCCCAGCGCCCACACCCCGTCGGCGGTGGTGCGGCCGTGGGCGTCGACGACGACGCGGCCGGCGTCGTCGGTGTCGACCCCGGCGTGGTCCAGGCCGAGCCGGTCGGAGTTCGGACGGCGCCCGGCCGCGACGAGCAGCCGGTCGGCCCGGACCTCCGTGCCGTCGTCGAGGTGCAGCCGCACGTCGCCCTCGCCGCCGGTGACCTTCTCCACCGTCCGGCCGGTGTGGACGGTGAAGCGCTCGCGGGCGGCGTCGGTGAACCGCTCCACGACGGTCTCGTCCATCCCGCCGAGCAGTGTGTCGGCGCTCTCGATGATCGTGACCGCGCAGCCCAGCCCGCCGAACACGTGCGCGAACTCGGCCGCGATGTAGCCGCCTCCGATGATCGCCAGGTGCTCGGGCAGCTCGTCGATCCGCATGATCGTGTCGGAGGTGTGGAACGGGACGCCCGAGTCCGCGACCGGTGGCGGGACCACCGGCCGTCCCCCGACGGCGAGCACGATCCGGTCCGCGGTGAACTCCGCGGTGCCGCCGTCGCCCAGGTCCACGGTCATCGCGCGCGGCCCGGTGAAGCGGGCCACGCCGTCGTAGACGGTGCCGTCGTGTCGGCGGTGGTCGCGGCCCTCGTCGCCGATCGGGTCGAGCCGGGCGAAGACCCGGTCGCGGATGTCGCTCCAGCGGATCCGGTCGATCCGGGCGTCCACGCCGTAGGACGACGCCGCCCGCACGGTCTCGGCGACCTCGGCGGTGTAGGCGAGCATCTTGGTCGGGATGCAGCCGACGTTGAGGCAGGTCCCGCCGAACCGGGTCGCCTCGACGTGGGCGACATCGAGACCGTCGAAGCGGTCGTCGACGATCATGTTCCCGGATCCGGTGCCGACGATTGCGAGATCGTGATGGGCCACCCGCCGAGCGTAGGAAGACCGGCGGCGTGCCGCGCGTCGACGGGGCGACGACGCCGCCGTCATCGGGCGATCGGTGTGCGGTACTGGCACTCTGGCCCCGGCGGTGGCGCGGCGCCCCGCGGGAGGCGGCCGGTGATGACCGATCCGACGGACGGCCCGGGAGGAGTGCCCGGCCTGTCCGCCGCGACCGCGGAGGGCGGCGGTCTGGCCCTGGAGGCGGTGCCGCACCCGTCGGGGCCGGTGGCGCTGCACGCCGTCGGCGACGTCGACGTCGCGACCGCGCCGTTCCTGGCCGAGCAGGTGGGCGCCTGGTTCTCCGCGGCCCCGCGGGTCGTGCTGGACCTGTCCGCGGTCGGCTTCCTCGGCTCGGCCGGGATCGCGGCGCTGCTGGACTGCCACCGCGACGCCGCCGCGGCCGGGGTGGTGCTGGAGCTGTACTGCGGCGCGGCGCGCCAGGTCCGCCGGGTCCTGCAGGTGACCGGGACGTGCGAGCACCTGCGGGTGCTCGACCCGCACCCGCCGCCGGAGGGCCCCGGGGGCCACGCCCCGCTGTTCCCGGTGCCCGACTGACCCCGGCCCTCAGCCGAGCAGCTCCCGGCCGGTCCGGTGCCGGTGCAGCACCTGGACGTCGGTCATGCCCTCCCGCAGCGACGCCGAGGTGTCGGACATGTGCTCCAGCAGCGTGTCCGCGAAGGCGATGACGGCCGGGGTGGGGGCGATGTCGGACCGCCGCGCCAGCGCCACCGTGCGGTGGATCGCCGGGTTGAGCACCGTGCGCCGCAGCCGCGGCCGCCCGATGAACGTCAGGTCCGGCACCACCGCCACCCCGGTGCCGGCCTCGACCATGCGCAGCACCGCGTCCATCTGACCGCCCTCGACGGCGATCCGCGGCGTGACCCCGGCGACGGCGTAGGCCCGCAGGGTCACCTCCCGCAGGTCGTAGCCCTGGCGCACCATCACCAGATCGTGCCGGGCGAGCTCGGTCACCGTCATCGACCCGCGCGGGGTCAGCGGCCTGCGCGCCCGCGGCGAGGCGACCGAGAGCCGTTCGCGCAGCAGGGGAGCGGTGTGCAGGGTCGGGTCCACCCCGTCGGGGGGCACGATCACCAGCGCGACGTCCAGCTCCCCCTGCACCAGCGCCGCCTCCAGCGGCTGCGAGCCGTCCTCGGCGAGCTCGACGGCGATCTCGGGGTGCCGGGCGTGGAAGACCCGCAGCACGTCGGACAGCACGCCGATGCACAGCGACGGCGTCGCCCCGACCCGCACCCGGCCGCTGCGCAGGCCGACCATCTCGGCCACCGTCGTGCGGACCATGTCGGAATCGGCGAGCATCCTGCGTGCCAGTGGCAGCACCGCCTCACCGGCCGGGGTCAGCGTGACGGCCGACCCGCGGTTGATCAGCGGGGAGCCCAGCTCGTCCTCCAGCGCCCGCAGCGCGCGGCTCAGGGTCGGCTGGGCGACCCCCACCTGGTCGGCCGCCCGAGTGAAGCTGCGCACGTTCGCCACGGCGACGAAGTACATGAGCTGCTGAAGTGTCACGTGCATAGCTTACGGCTATGAGCGGAGACCGTTTCATGCATTGGACTGCCTTACCCGTTGGTATGTCCACTGGAGGACGTGGTCACGATGTCCGAGAAGTCCCGGGCCGGCGGCGGAGCCGAGCCCGCCGCACCCCGGCGCCCGCGCACGCCCAGTGCGCTGCTGAAGTTCGTGATGGCGGTGAGCGGCGTCGTGCTGCTCGGCTACGTCACGCTGCACATGATCGGGAACCTGAAGATCTTCTTCGGCCCCGAGGCGATCGATCACTACGCGGCCTGGCTGCGCACCATCCTGGAACCGGCGCTGCCCTACTCGGGCATGCTCTGGATCGTCCGCGTGGTGCTGGTCGTCGCGGTGGTCGCCCACATCTGGTCGGCGACGATGCTCGCCCTGCGTGCGCGCAGGGCCCGCCCGATCAAGTACGCGGGCGGCTCCTACCAGGTCAAGGGCAGCTACGCGGCCCGCACCATGCGCTGGGGTGGCGTGATCATCGCGCTGTTCGTGGTCTACCACCTGCTCGACCTCACCGCGGGCACGCTGAACCCGAACGGCGTGCACCTCGCGGTGGCCGACAACCTCGCGGCCGACTTCACCCTCGCCCGCTGGTACGTCACCCTGTTCTACGTCCTCGCGGTGGTCGCGCTGGGCTTCCACGTCCAGCACGGCATCTTCTCGGGCATCCAGACGCTCGGGTGGTCGTCGAACAGCCGTGAGCGCACCATCAAGGTGGTGTCGACGGTCTTCGCCGCCGTGCTGACCCTCGGCTTCATCTCGGTGCCCCTCGCCGTCACGTTCGGAGTGGTCTGATCCCATGACTGACAGCACTGACGCCTCGTCCCACCACGTTTCCTACGCCGACTACGCGACCGGTGAGCCGGTCGTCGACAAGGCGGTCCCCTCGGGTGCCATCGAGACCCGCTGGGAGCGCCGCCGGTTCGGCGTCAAGCTGGTCAACCCGGCGAACAAGCGCTCGAAGAAGATCATCGTCGTGGGTTCCGGCCTGGCCGGCGGCTCCGCGAGCGCGACGCTCGGCGAAGCCGGCTACCACGTCAAGACGTTCTGCTACCAGGACAGCCCGCGGCGCGCGCACTCGATCGCCGCGCAGGGCGGCATCAACGCGGCGAAGAACTACCGCAACGACGGCGACAGCGTGTACCGGCTGTTCTACGACACCGTGAAGGGCGGCGACTTCCGTGCGCGGGAGTCCAACGTCCACCGGCTCGCCGAGATCTCCCGCCAGATCATCGACCAGTGCGTCGCCCAGGGTGTCCCGTTCGCCCGCGACTACGCCGGTCTGCTCGACAACCGCTCGTTCGGCGGCGTGCAGGTCTCCCGCACCTTCTACGCCCGCGGCCAGACCGGCCAGCAGCTGCTGATCGGCGCCTACCAGGCGCTGGAGCGCCAGGTGAAGGCCGGCACCGTCGAGATGTACGCCCGGCACGAGATGCTCGAGCTGATCGTGGTCGAGGGGCGCGCCCGCGGCATCGTCGCGCGCGACATGGTCTCCGGCGAGATCGAGGTGCACACCGCCGACGCGGTCGTGCTCGCCTCCGGCGGCTACGGCAACGTCTTCTACCTGTCGACGAACGCCAAGGGCTGCAACGTGACCGCCGGGTGGCGGGCGCACCGCAAGGGCGCGCTGTTCGCGAACCCCTGCTTCACCCAGATCCACCCGACCTGCATCCCGGTCTCCGGCGACCATCAGTCGAAGCTGACCCTGATGTCGGAGTCGCTGCGCAACGACGGCCGCGTCTGGGTCCCGAAGAAGCTCGGCGACGACCGCGGGCCGAACGAGATCCCGCACGACGAGCGCGACTACTTCCTTGAGCGCAAGTACCCGGCGTTCGGCAACCTGGTGCCCCGCGACATCGCGTCCCGGGCCGCCAAGGAGGTCTGCGACGAGAAGCGCGGCGTCGGACCGTCGGGCCTGGGCGTGTACCTGGACTTCGACGACGCCATCCAGCGGCTCGGCCGCAAGGCCGTCGAGAACAAGTACGGCAACCTGTTCGAGATGTACGAGCGGATCACGGGTGAGAACCCGTACGAGGTCCCGATGCGGATCTTCCCCGCCGTGCACTACACGATGGGTGGCCTCTGGGTCGACTACGACCTGCAGTCGACCGTCCCGGGTCTCTACGTGGCGGGCGAGGCCAACTTCTCCGACCACGGCGCGAACCGGCTCGGCGCCTCCGCGCTGATGCAGGGCCTGGCCGACGGCTACTTCGTCCTCCCGGTCACGATCGGCGACTACCTGGCCAAGAACGAGCTCGACGCCGTCCCGGACGACGCGCCCGAGGTCGTCGAGGCCGTGCAGTCGGTCACCGACCGGATCGACCAGTTCCTGTCGATCAACGGCACCCGCACGGTGGACTCGTTCCACCGCGAGCTGGGCCAGATCATGTGGGACTACTGCGGGATGGAGCGCACCGAGGAGGGTCTGCGCAAGGCGCTGGACCGCATCCCCGAGCTCCGTCGCGAGTTCTGGAACAACGTCAAGGTGCCGGGTACCGGCGCGGAGCTCAACCAGAGCCTGGAGAAGGCCGGCCGGGTGGCCGACTTCCTCGAGCTCGGCGAGCTCATGTGTCTCGACGCGCTCGTGCGTCGCGAGTCCTGCGGCGGTCACTTCCGCGGGGAGAGCCAGACCGAGGACGGCGAGGCGCAGCGCGACGACGAGAACTTCTCCTTCACCTCGGCCTGGGAGTACACCGGCCGCGGGCAGGCTCCGGTCCTGCACAAGGAGGAGCTCACGTTCGAGTACGTGCACCCGACCCAGCGCAGCTACAAGTAAGGCGAGGACCCCGTGAAGCTCAATCTGAAGGTCTGGCGCCAGCGCGACGCGGTCGACAAGGGTCGCCTGGTGAACTACACCGTCGACGCCGACGAGGACATGTCGTTCCTCGAGATGCTCGACGTGCTCAACGAGAAGCTGATCCTCTCCGGCGACGAGCCGGTCGCGTTCGACCACGACTGCCGCGAGGGCATCTGCGGCTCGTGCAGCATGGTCATCGACGGCCGGCCGCACGGCCCGCAGCGGGCGACCACCACCTGCCAGCTGCACATGCGGCACTACTCCGACGGCGACACCATCGTCATCGAGCCGTTCCGTTCGGGCTCCTTCCCGGTCATCAAGGACCTCGTCGTCGACCGCGCCGCGTTCGACAAGATGATCCAGGCCGGCGGCTACGTCTCGGTGAACACCGGGTCGGCGCCGGAGGCCAACTCCAACGCCGTGCCGAAGGTCGCCGCGGACCGCTCGTTCGCCGCGGCGAACTGCATCGGCTGCGGTGCCTGCGTCGCGGCCTGCCCGAACGGGTCGGCGTCGCTGTTCCTGGGCGCGAAGCTGACCCACCTGGGTGAGCTGCCGCAGGGCCAGCCGGAGCGCTACGAGCGCGTCGTCAGCATGGTGGAGGAGCACGAGGCCGCCGGGTTCGGCGGCTGCACCAACACCGGCGCCTGCGCCACCGCCTGCCCGAAGGAGATCCCGCTCGACGTGATCTCCCAGCTGAACCGCGACTACCTCGCGGCCACGGTGGGCGGCCGCAAGAAGTAGCGGACCCGCGACGACGGCCGGGGCCCGGTCACCACCGCAGTGGTGACCGGGCCCCGTTGTCGTCGGCGAGCCGGTCGCTCAGACCAGGCCGAGCGCCAGCATCGCGTCGGCGACCCGGGCGTAGCCCGCGATGTTCGCCCCGGCGACGTAGTCGCCCGGTCGTCCGTACTCCTCGGCGGTGGCGTGGCAGCGGTCGTGGATGTCGGTCATGATCTCGCTCAGCCGGTTCTCCGAGTACTCGAAGCTCCACGAGTCGCGCGAGGCGTTCTGCTGCATCTCCAGCGCCGACGCCGCGACACCGCCGGCGTTCGCGGCCTTGCCCGGGGCGAAGATCGCGCCCCCCTCGCGCAGCACCTCCACCGCGTCCGGGGTCGTCGGCATGTTCGCGCCCTCACCGACGAACAGGCATCCCGAGCGCAGCAGGGCGCGGGCGCCGTCGGCGTCGAGCTCGTTCTGGGTCGCCGAGGGCAGCGCGACCTGGCAGGGCACGTCCCAGATGGAGCGGTCGGTGGAGAACTCGGCGCGCCCGATCTTGTCGGTGTAGACGTGCAGCCGCTCGCGCCGGACCTCCTTGATGTCCTTGAGCAGTTCCAGGTCCACCCCCTGGGGGTCGTGCACGACGCCGTCGGAGTCCGACACCGCGACGACCCGGCCGCCGAGCTGGTGGACCTTCTCCACGGTGTAGAGCGCGACGTTGCCCGAGCCGGACACCACGACGTCCTTGCCCTCCAGCGAGTCCCCGCGGACCTCCAGGGCGCGACGGGCGAAGAACGCGCTGCCGTAGCCGGTGGCCTCGCGCCGGACCTGCGCACCGCCGAAGGCCAGCGCCTTCCCGGTCAGCACACCGGACTCGTAGCGGTTGGTGATGCGCTTGTACTGGCCGAACAGGTAGCCGAGCTCGCGGCCGCCGACACCCATGTCCCCGGCGGGGACATCGGTGTACTCACCGAGGTGGCGGTAGAGCTCGGTCATGAAGCTCTGGCAGAAGCGCATGATCTCGCGATCGGAGCGCCCCCGCGGGTCGAAGTCCGATCCGCCCTTGCCGCCGCCGATCGGCAGCCCGGTCAGGGCGTTCTTGAAGATCTGTTCGAAGCCGAGGAACTTGACCGTCCCGAGCAGCACGGTCGGGTGGAACCGCAGACCGCCCTTGAACGGGCCCAGCGCGCTGTTGAACTCCACCCGGAAGCCCCGGTTGATGTGGATGTCCCCGTCGTCGTCCTCCCACGGCACCCGGAAGATGATCTGCCGCTCGGGCTCGCAGATCCGCTCGACGATCCGCGCCTCGGCGTACTCCGGGTGCTTGTCCACAGCCGGGCCGATGCTCTCCAGCACCTCGTGGACGGCCTGGTGGAACTCGGTCTCGCCCGGGTTGCGGTCCAGGACGCGCTGGTGGATGGGTTCGAGGGTGGGGTGCATCGGTGCTGCTCGTTCTCCTCTCGGCGACCGGCAGGGCGCCGGCGGCCGGTCACGGACCGGGGATGCCCGGGATCGGCCGGGTCGACTGTTCATGAGACCACCGCGGCCGTTCCGCGGAGGCATCGATCGGATCACAGACGGTGTGACCCCGGCCGCTGTGAGCCACATCTCCATCCGGGACCGAATCGGGCACCGACGTAGATCACATGTGATCCGCGTCGTATTCTCTGGCGGTCCCGCGCCCCCGCGTGGTGACGAGTTGGACACGGCGCTGTGTCCGGGCCCGCACCGGGTCATGGTGCCGGTGAGACGACAGGAGCTCCCGCGCGTGTCATCCACCACTGACACCGGCGGCCGGGCCGGCTCGGGCCGGGCAACCATCGCTGCACGCACGCTGCGCACCGACCGATGGTGGCTCCCACCGCTCGCGACCTTCGTCGCGTTCGTCGCCTGGGTCGCCTACGCCACGGTGCGGGCCTTCATGCAGGACCACTACTTCGTCGCCGAGTACGGCTATCTGACGCCGTTCTACTCGCCCTGCGTCTCGATGGGCTGCGTGGAGGAGGCCTCGCACTTCGGCCGGTTCCTGCCCGACGTGTGGTGGCTGCCCTACGCGGCGGTCTCCCTGCCGTTCCTGCTGCTGTTCCGGCTGACCTGCTACTACTACCGCAAGGCCTACTACCGGGCGTTCTGGCTCTCCCCGCCGGCCTGCGCGGTCGCCGAGCCGCACCGCCGCTACACCGGTGAGACGCGCTTCCCGCTGATCCTGCAGAACGCGCACCGCTACTTCTTCTACATCGCCGGGATCATCACGCTGATCAACGCCTACGACGCGGTGCTGGCCTTCGCCAAACCCGGCGGCGGGTTCGGCCTGGGGCTGGGCAACATCATCCTGGTCGTGAACGTGGTGCTGCTGTTCGGCTACACGCTCTCGTGCCACTCGTGCCGCAGCGCCGTCGGCGGGCGGCTCAACCACTTCTCGAAGCACCCGGTCCGCTACAAGCTGTGGACCCAGGTCTCGAAGCTGAACACGCGGCACAACCAGTTCGCGTGGGCGACGCTGGTGAGCCTCGCCGTCACCGACTTCTACGTCATGGCCGTCTCCGCCGGCTGGATCAGCGACCTGCGGATCGTGGGGTGAGCACCGAGATGGACGAACAGATCGAGCGGCACGACTACGACGTCGTCGTCATCGGGGCCGGCGGTGCCGGTCTGCGGGCGGCGATCGAGGCGCGGCTGCAGGGCAAGCGGACGGCGATCATCTCCAAGTCGCTGTTCGGCAAGGCGCACACCGTGATGGCCGAGGGCGGCTGCGCGGCGTCGATGGGCAACGCCAACCCGAACGACAACTGGCAGGTCCACTACCGCGACACCATGCGCGGCGGGAAGTTCCTCAACAACTGGCGGATGGCCGAGCTGCACGCCAAGGAGGCCCCGGACCGGGTCTGGGAGCTGGAGACCTACGGGGCGCTGTTCGACCGCACGAAGGACGGAAAGATCAGCCAGCGCAACTTCGGCGGGCACACCTACCCGCGGCTGGCGCACGTCGGCGACCGGACCGGCCTGGAGCTGATCCGCACCCTGCAGCAGAAGGTGGTCTCGCTGCAGCAGGAGGACCTCGCCGAGACCGGTGACGCCGAGTCCCGCATCCGGGTCTTCCACGAGTGCACGATCACCGAGCTGTTCACCACCGACGGCGCGATCTCGGGCTGCTTCGGCTACTTCCGCGGCGACGGCCGGTTCGTGCGCTTCGACGCGCCCGCGATCGTGCTCGCCACCGGCGGGGTCGGGAAGAGCTACTCGGTCACGTCGAACTCCTGGGAGTACACCGGCGACGGCCACGCGCTGGCCCTGCGCGCCGGCGCGACGCTGATCAACATGGAGTTCCTGCAGTTCCACCCAACGGGCATGGTGTGGCCGCCGTCGGTGCGCGGGCTGCTGGTCACCGAGTCGGTCCGCGGCGACGGCGGCGTGCTGCGCAACACCGACGGCAAGCGGTTCATGTTCGAGTACGTGCCGGACGTGTTCAAGGAGCAGTACGCCACCTCCGAGGAGGAGGGCGACCGCTGGTACACCGACCCGGACAACAACCGGCGCCCGCCGGAGCTGCTGCCCCGCGACGAGGTGGCCCGGGCGATCAACTCCGAGGTCAAGGCCGGGCGCGGGACCGAGCACGGCGGGGTGTTCCTCGACGTGTCGACCCGGCTGAAGCCCGAGGAGATCCTCAAGCGGCTGCCGTCGATGCACCACCAGTTCAAGGAGCTGGCCGACGTCGACATCACCAAGGAGCCGATGGAGGTCGGCCCGACCTGTCACTACGTGATGGGCGGGGTGGAGGTCGAGCCGGACACCGCGATGTCGAAGGTCCCCGGCCTGTTCGCTGCGGGCGAGGTCGCGGGCGGCATGCACGGCTCCAACCGGCTCGGCGGCAACTCGCTGTCGGACCTGCTGGTGTTCGGGCGTCGCGCCGGGCTGCACGCCGCGCAGCACGCCGACACCGGCCGGCCCGCCGTGGCCGAGTCCGACGTCGCCGCCGCGTTGGAGCGGGCGATGCTGCCGTTCTCCAGCGCGACCGCGGGCGGGGAGAACCCGTTCGTCGTGCAGCAGGAGTTGCAGAAGACGATGCACGAGCTCGTCGGGATCATCCGCAAGGGCGACGAGATGGAGCTCGCGCTGAAGAAGCTCGAGGACATCGCCACCCGCACCCGGACGGTCTCGGTGGAGGGGCACCGCCGGTTCAACCCGGGCTGGCACCTGGCCCTGGACCTGCGCAACATGCTGCTCGTCGCGCTCTGCACCGGGAAGGCGGCGCTGGAGCGCCAGGAGTCCCGGGGCGGGCACACCCGCGACGACTTCCCGGTCATGGACTCGGACTGGCGGCACCTGCTGCTGGTGTGCCGGGCGATCGGCGAGGACGACGTCGAGCTGACCCGTCAGGAGCAGCTCCCGATGCGGTCGGACCTGTTCGACCTGTTCGAGTCCGACGAGCTGAAGAAGTACTACACCGGAGACGAGCTGGGCGGTCACCGTGCCGACTCCGCGGAGGGGAACCAGTGAGCAGTCACCTGCACCACTTCCGCGTCTGGCGCGGCGACGACACCAAGGGCGAGCTGGTCGACTACCCGGTGGAGGTGAACGAGGGCGAGGTCGTCCTCGACGTCATCCACCGGCTGCAGGCCACCGAGGCCGGCGACCTGGCCGTGCGGTGGAACTGCAAGGCGGGCAAGTGCGGCTCGTGCTCGGCGGAGATCAACGGCCGGCCGCGGCTGATGTGCATGACGCGGATGAACACCTTCGACGACGAGGAGATCGTCACCGTCACGCCGCTGCGCAGCTTCCCGGTCATCCGCGACCTCGTGACCGACGTGTCGTTCAACTACACCAAGGCCCGCGAGATCCCCAGCTTCACCCCGCCCGAGGGCGTGGCTCCGGGCGAGTACCGGATGGCGCAGGTCGACGTCGAGCGGAGCCAGGAGTTCCGCAAGTGCATCGAGTGCTACCTGTGCCAGAACACCTGCCACGTGGTCCGCGACCACGAGGAGAACAAGGAGGCGTTCGCCGGGCCGCGCTACCTGATGCGGATGGCGGAGCTGGACATGCACCCGCTCGACGCGCACGGCAACCGCGCCGTCGAGGCCCAGGAGGAGCACGGGCTGGGGTTCTGCAACATCACCAAGTGCTGCACCGAGGTGTGCCCCGAGCACATCAAGATCACCGGCAACGCGCTCATCCCGCTCAAGGAGCGCGCGGTGGACCGCAAGTACGACCCGCTGGTGTGGCTGGGGGACAAGATCTTCCGGCGCTCCGGGAGCTGAGCGTGCCGGCGCGCCCCGGCGGCGGGCGGCGCACCCGCCGCACGGGGTGCGGGGACCGTGCCGGGGGTGCGACGGGTCGCTCAGCGCTCGATCGACCGGCGGATCTCGGCGAGCCGGTCGGCGGCCTTGCGCTCGCGCTCGGCGAACGCGTCCTCCGCCTCCGCGGCGCGCGCGTCGCCGCCCGCGAGCTCCTGGGCGGCCGCCGCGGTGGCGGCGCGGCCCTCGATGCGGTCGCGCACGTAGGAGAACGTGGGGACGCCGTCGTCGGTGTAGTCGGTGACGGGCTCGACCGGCTCGGGGACGGCAGGGTCGGGCAGGGCCGGTTCCGGGTCGGGGACGGCGGGCAGGTGGGTCGGGTCGGTCATCGGGCCTCCTCGGTTCCGCCCTCGACGGTAGGCGATGAGAACGCCCCCGGTGGGCGGTCCTCACCGGTATGACGACCTTCGCGCTCGTCCCCGGGGCGGGGACCGACACCTGGTACTGGCGTCCGCTGGAACGGGAGCTGACCCGGCGCGGCCACCGCGCGGTGCCGGTCGAGCTGCCCTGCGACGACGACGCCGCCGGGCTAGAGACCTATGCCGACGCCGTCGTGGCCGCGGTCGGCGGTGCCGACGACCTCGTGGTCGTCGCGCACTCCTTCGGCGGGTTCAGCGCACCGCTGGTGTGCGACCGGGTCGCGGTGCGTGGGCTCGTCCTGGTGACGGCGATGGTGCCGCTGCCGGGCGAGTCCGCGGCGCAGTGGGGCGACGCGACCGGCGCCGGGGCGGCGCTCGCGGAGCAGGACGCCCGCGACGGGCGCGACCCCGACGACGTCGTCGGGCTCTTCTACCACGACGTCGACGAGTCGGTGGCGAACGAGGCACTGCGTCACGAGCGCGACCAGTCCACGACGCCGTGGACCCAGCCGTGGCCGCGTGCGGCCTGGCCGGACGTGCCGACCCGGTATCTGCTGTGCCGCGAGGACAAGCTGTTCCCGGCCGCGTTCGTCCGGACGATGCTCGCCCGGCGGCTGCGCGGCGTCGTGCCCGAGATGGTCCCCGGCGGGCACCACCCGATGCTGTCGCACCCCGGCGCGCTGGCCGCGGCGGTGCTCGGTCGCTGACGGCAGGCGATGATGGCGCCGTGGCGCGCACGCGGATCCGGGAGCTGGTGGTGGTGCACGACGCGGCCTGCGCGCCGTGCTCGCGGATCGCACGGGAGCTGCCGGGCTGCGTGACCGTCCGGGTCCGTGCGCGGTCCTGCCACGAGCCGCGGCTGGCAGAGATCTACCCGAACCTGCCGGCCGCCGTCGCCGGGTGCCGGGCGCCGGCGGTCGGTGTGCTCCGCACCGACGGGCAGGTCCGCTGGTGGACCGGGATGCGCGGGATCGTCGGGCTGGCGCCGGTCCTGCGGCCCGGGGCGCTGCCGGTCGCGGTCCGGCTGCTGCGGGAGGCGGCCGCGGTGCGGCGCTGAGGTCCGGCCCCGGTGAGCCGGTCACGGCCGCACCGGAGATCCTGGTCGGGTCAGACGCGCCGACCGACCGGAGGGCCCACCCGTGGACACCGCCGCCAGCCCGCTCGACCACGGGCCCGCCCTGCTGTTCTGCCCCGGCAACCGGCCCGATCGGTTCGCCAAGGCGCTCGCCGCCGCCGACGCCGTCATCCTCGACCTGGAGGACGCCGTCGGCCCGGACGACAAGGACGGCGCCCGGGACTCCGTCGTCGCCGCGCTGGCGGAGCTGGACCGCACCCGGGTGGTCGTGCGGGTCAACGCGCCCGGCGCCCCCGCCCACGACGGCGACGTCGCCGCGCTGGCCGCCTACCCCGACCTCACGCTGATGCTGCCGATGGCGACGAGCGCCGCCGCGGTGGAGGCGCTGGCCCCGCACCCGGTGATCGCGCTGTGCGAGACCGCGCACGGAGTGCTGGAGGCGCCGTCGATCGCCCGGGCGTCGAACTGCGCAGGCCTGATGTGGGGCAGCGAGGACCTGCTCGCCGACCTGGGCGGGCGCACCGGGCGCGCGGCCGGCGGCGGTTACGGCCCGGCCCTCACCGAGGCCCGCACCCGGATCCTCTACGCAGCCCGCGCCGCGGGCCCGGCCCCGGTCGACACCGTGCTCACCGACATCGCCGACACCGACACCCTGCTCACCGACACCGCCGACGCGGCGGACGCGGGGTTCGCGGCGAAGGTGTGCATCCACCCGTCGCAGGTGGAGGTCGTGCGCCGCGGGTTCCGGCCCGGCGACGCCGAGACCGAGCACGCCCGCGCCCTGCTCGCCGAGGCGGAGCGGCACCCCGGCGTCTTCCGGTTCGGCGGGGAGATGGTCGACGCACCGGTGCTCGCCCGGGCCCGGGCGACGCTACGGCTGGCCGAGGCATAGACGGCGCCGATCGCAGCGCTCGGATGCATCGACCTACGGGCACGGCGGCCCGGCGATGACTACCGTGGGCGCCGTGACGATCTCCGGGTACGGGTCGTGGCCGACACCGGTCACGTCCGAAGTGGTGGTGACGGCCGCGGTGCGGCTCGGGGAGGTCCGCCCCGACGGTGCGCCCGGCACCGAGGACACCGGCGTGGTCTGGGCCGAGGGCCGCGCCGCGGAGGGCGGCCGGACCCAGCTGGTGCGCCGTACCGGCGGCGACGCCGCGGGCTCGCGCACCGATCTGCTGCCCGAGGGCGCGAACGCCCGCTCGGCGGTCCACGAGTACGGCGGCGGCGCGTGGTGGCTGCACGCCGGCAGCCCCGGCGTCGTCTGGTACGTCGAGTGGGCCGACCAGCGCCTGTACCGGCTCGACCGCGGCGCCGCCCCGGTCGCGCTCACCCCGGAGCCCGCGGTGCCCCGCGGCGACCGCCACGCCGACGGCGACGTCGCCCCCGACGGCACCTGGATGGTCGTGGTCCGCGAGCGCCACCACGCCGCGCACACCCCGGCCGCCGAGGTCGTCAACGAGATCGTGCGGCTCGACGCCCGCGCCCCGTCGGAGCCGGAGGTGCTGGTCGGCGGCCCGGACTTCGTCGCCGCGCCGCGGATCTCCCCGGACGGCGGCACGCTGGCCTGGCTGTCCTGGAACCACCCGTCGATGCCGTGGGACGACGTCGAGCTCACCGTCCGCGACCTGGCGTCCGGGGTGGACACCGTCGTCGCGGGCGGGCCGGGGGAGTCGGTCACCGAGCCGCAGTGGCAGTCCGACGGGTCGCTGACGTTCATCAGCGACCGGACCGGCTGGTGGAACCTCTACCGCTGGCTGCCCGGCCACGACATCGAGACCCTGGTGCGGATCGACGCCGAGATCGGTGTCCCCGGCTGGTCGCTCGGCGGCTCGCGCTACGCCGTCCTCGACGACGGCCGCGTCGTGTTCGCCCGCTCCTCGCGCGGCTTCGACGCGCTGGTCGTGCGTGAGCTCGACGGCCGGATCATCGAGCTGGACACCCCGTTCACCGCGATCGGCTCGGTGCGCGCCGACGGGCCCTACGCCGTGGTCTGCGTCGCCGGGTCGCCCACGGCCGAGCCGGGCGTGCACCGCGTCGTGCCCGCCCCGGACGGTGCGGGGGAGCCCGGCGCGGCCGGGGTGCAGACCCTGCGCGCCCCGCGCGACCTCGGCCTGCACCCGGAGACCGTGTCGGTTCCCGAGCCGATCACGTTCCTGTCCTCGGACGCCGCGGGCAGCCCGCGCACCGGCTACGCGCTGTTCTACCCGCCGCCGGCCGGTCACGACGCCCCCGAGGGCGAGCTGCCGCCGCTGCTCGTCGTCATCCACGGCGGGCCGACCGGCTCCGCGACCCCGGTCCTCTCGGTCGCCGTGCAGTACTGGACCAGCCGCGGGTTCGGCGTCGTCGACGTCGACTACGGCGGCTCCACCGGCTACGGCCGCGCCTACCGCGAGCAGCTGAAGGGTGCCTGGGGGGTCGTCGACGTCGCCGACTGCCTCGCCGCGGCCCGCACGCTCGCCGACACCGGCCGCGTCGACCCGGCCCGGATGGCGATCCGCGGCGGCTCGGCGGGCGGGTTCACCACCCTGGCCGCCCTCGCCCGTGACGACACCCCGTTCTCCGCCGGGGCCGACCACTTCGGCGTCGCCGACCTGGCCGCGCTCGCCCGCGACACCCACAAGTTCGAGTCTCGCTACCTCGACGGCCTGGTCGGGCCGTGGCCCGCGGCGGAGGCGGTGTACACCGAGCGCTCCCCGCTCACCCACGTGGAGCGCTTCCGCACCCCGCTGATCGTGCTCCAGGGCGACGAGGACGCGATCGTCCCGCCCAACCAGTCGGAGATGATCGTCGACGCGCTGCGCGGGCGCGGGGTGCCGGTCGCCTACCTGCTGTTCGCCGGGGAGCAGCACGGCTTCCGGCAGGCCGCGAACATCCGCCGGGCCCTCGACGCCGAGCTCGCGTTCTACTCCCGGGTGTTCGGGTTCGCGCTGCCCCCGGAGGAGGGCATCGAGCCGGTGGACATCGAGAACCTGTGAGCGCCGGGCACTTCGTCGCCCGTGTGACCCTCGACCCCGACGCGCCCGCCGACGGCTACCCGTTCGACCTCGGCGTCGTGCGGTGGCTGCGCGCGCACGGCGGCCTCGCGCTCTACCCGGGCGTCACGTTCCTGGTCGGGGAGAACGGGTCCGGTAAGTCCACCCTGCTGGAGGCGCTCGCCGTCGCGCTCGGGCTCAACGCGGAGGGCGGCTCGGCGTCGTTCCGGTTCGCGACCCGGGCCAGCGAGTCCGACCTCGGGACGCACCTGCGGACGGTGCGCCGGCCGGGGCGGGAACGGACCAGCTTCTTCCTGCGCGCGGAGTCCTACTACAACGTGGCGACCGAGGTCGAACGCCTCGACCGGGAGGGCGGCGGCCCGCCGCTGTCGCCGGCGTTCGGGGGCTCGCCGCACGAGCGCAGCCACGGCGAGTCGTTCGTTGCGCTGCTGAGGAACCGGTTCTCCCCGCGCGGGCTGTACCTGCTCGACGAGCCGGAGGCCGCCCTGTCGGTCACCGGGGCCCTGGCCGTGCTCGCCCGGATGACCGACCTGACCGAGCGGGGCAGCCAGTTCGTCGTCGCCACCCACTCGCCGGTGCTGCTCGCGCTGCCCGGGGCGACGATCCTGGAGATCGGCGACGACGGCGCGGTCCGCCGCGTCGGGTACGACGAGGCGCTCCCGGTCGTGCTGACGCGGGGGTTCCTCGCCGACCCGGACGCATTCCTGCGGCACTTGTAGACGACCTCGGCCCCGGGAGGACAGGACGTCCTCCCGGGGCCGTGTCCACGAATGTCAGGCCGCGCCGCCCCCGTACCCGGCGCCGGACGGCACCTGCGGCGCGGTCAGCTCCGGGTCGGCGGGCTTCGCCCCGCCGCTGCGCGGCCCCTGCGACAGCCGCCGCTCCACCAGCCGCGAGATCCCGGTCAGGATCAGGCACAGCCCGATGTAGATCACCGCGATGACCAGCGCGACCGGCAGGATCGGCGAGCCCAGCTGGTTCTGGCTGCCCAGGAAACGCGCCTGGTAGAGCAGCTCGGGGTAGAGGATGATGAAACCGAGCGCGGTGTCCTTCAGGACCACGACGAGCTGCGACAGGATCGTCGGCAGCATCGAGCGCAGCGCCTGCGGGAGCAGCACGTTCGTCATCACCGGGGTCTTGCGCATCCCGAGCGCGTAGGCGGCCTCGCGCTGACCGCGCGGCACCGCGTTGACACCGGCGCGGAACACCTCGGCGAGCACCGAGCCGTTGTAGAGCATCAGGCCGAGCACGACCGCCCAGAAGGCGTCGATCTCGATGCCGAGCCCGCGGGAGAGGCCGAAGTACAGGATGAAGATCAGCACCAGCAGCGGGACGGCGCGGAAGAACTCGACGACCGTCGTCGCCGGGACGCTGACCCAGCGGTGGTCCGAGAGCCGTCCCGCGGCGAAGAACGCACCGAAGGCCAGCGACAGCACCGCGGCCACCGCGAAGGCGCTGATCGTCGCCCAGAGCGCGCCGAGCAGCAGGTACTGGATGCGGACGTAGGTGATCCACTCCCACAGCCGCGGGGAGAACTGCCCGGCTTCGTAGAACCGCCAGACCACGAACCCGACCAGTGCCAGGACGACCAGCGTGCCGACCACGCCGAGGGTCCGGTTGCGCCGGATCGCGGCCGGTCCGGGCACGTCGTAGAGGACCGAGCTCATCGGGCGACACCCCACTTCGCGTCGAGCCGCCGCTGCAGCAGCGTCAGCGGGACCACCAGGACCACGAAGATCGCCGCGATCCAGAGCAGGCCGATCATGACGTTGTAGCCGCGCTCGGAGAGCACGCTGTAGACGCTGCCCAGCTGGAACACCGCGAACCCGGAGGCGATCGTGGTGTTCTTCAGCAGCGCGATCTGGATGTTCGTCATCGGTGGGACGACGGCCCGCACAGCCTGCGGGAGCACGATCTGCCCCAGTGTCTGGGTGAAGGTGAAACCGAGCGCCCGGGCCGCCTCGGCCTGGCCGACCGGCACGGTGTTGATGCCCGACCGGACGATCTCGCAGACGAACGCCGCGGTGTAGAGGGCCAGGCCGATGCAGGCCAGGGTGAAGAACGAGAACTCCACCAGCTCCAGGCGCGGGTAGGCGAAGGCGAAGAAGAACAGCACCAGGGTGAGCGGCGTGTTCCGCAGCAGCGTCACGTAGAGGCTGCCGAAGCTGCGCAGCACCGGCACCGGGCTGACCCGCAGACCGGCGATCAGGGTGCCGAGGATCAGCGAGCCGATCGCCGAGACGACGAACAGCCCGACGGTGCCGAGGATCGCGCGCCAGTACACGTCGGCGTTGTCCAGCAGGACGTTCACCGCGATGCCCTCCTTCCGTGCTCATGGACGCGGCCGGTCCCCGGGACCACCCGGGGACCGGCCGCGTCACGGAATCAGTAGCGGTCGATCGCCGGCGGCTGGGCCTGGGTGCCGGACTTGCCCAGGGTGCCGTCGTAGATCGTCTTCCAGGTGCCGTCGTCGATCGCGGCCTGCAGCAGGTCGTTGACCTTGGTGCGCAGCGCGGTGTCGTTCTTGGGCAGGCCGATGCCGTAGGGCTCGGAGGAGAACTTCTCGCCGACGACCTTCAGCTGCTCCGGGTTCTGCGAGGCGTAGCCGAGCAGGATCGCGTCGTCCGTGGTGACGGCGTCGACCTGGCTGTTGATCAGCTGGTCGACGCACTGGGTGTAGGTCTGGAACTCGACGATGTTCGACGCCTCGGTGAGGTTCTGGTCCCGGACCCGCTGGATCGGGGTCGAGCCGGTGACCGAGCAGACCTTCTTGCCCTGCAGCGTCTGCGGGCCGGTGATCGCGTTGTCGTCGGCGCGCACGAGCAGGCCCTGGCCCGCGGTGTAGTACGGCCCGGCGAACCCGACGCGCTGCTTGCGCTTGTCGTTGATCGTGTAGGTGCCGACGTAGTAGTCGACCTCGCCGCGCTCGATGACGTCCTCACGTGCCGCGGACGGGACGACCTTGTAGTCGATCTGGTCCGGGGAGAAGCCGAGACCGCCGGCGACCATCCTGGCGATGTCGATGTCGAAGCCGGTGAACTGGCCCGTGGTGGCGTCGCGGAAACCGAGGCCCGGCTGGTCGTCCTTGACGCCGACGATCACGCGGCCGCGCTGCTTCATCGCCGCGAACGTCGGCGAACCGGCGACCTCGACGTTCTGTGCGACGGTGGGCTCGTAGCCCGAGCCCTCGGCGCCCGGTGCGCCCTCCTGGCCGCAGCCGGCCAGGGCCAGGGTGGCGGCCAGGGCGGCCGCCACCAGGATGCGGGTTCTCTTCACGTTCGCTCCGCTCGTCGGGGTGGGGTGGGTCAGTGGGAGAGGATCTTGCCGAGGAAGTCCTTGGCCCGGTCGCTGCGCGGCGCGGTGAAGAAGTCGTCGGGCGTGGAGTCCTCGACGATCTCGCCGTCGCTCATGAACACGACGCGGTGCGCGGCCCGGCGGGCGAAGCCCATCTCGTGGGTCACGACGACCATCGTCATGCCCTCCTTGGCCAGCGAGGTCATGGTGTCGAGCACCTCGTTGACCATCTCCGGGTCCAGCGCCGAGGTCGGCTCGTCGAAGAGCATCACCTTCGGCTTCATCGCCAGCGCGCGGGCGATCGCCGCGCGCTGCTGCTGGCCGCCGGACAGCTGCGCCGGGTACTTGTCGCGCTGGTTCGCGATGCCGACGCGCTCCAGCAGCGCCAGCCCGGTCTTCTCGGCCTCGGCCTTGGAGGCGCCGCGGACCTTGAGCGGGGCCAGCGTGACGTTCTCCAGGATCGTCTTGTGCGCGAACAGGTTGAACGACTGGAAGACCATGCCGACGTCGGCGCGCAGGGCGGCCAGCGCCTTGCCCTCCGCAGCCAGCGCGGTGCCGTCGATCTCGATCGTGCCGGTGTCGATCGGCTCGAGACGGTTGATCGTGCGGCAGAGTGTGGACTTGCCGGAACCGGAGGGGCCGAGGACGACGACGACCTCACCACGGGCGACGTCGAGATCGATGTCGCGCAGCACGTGGAGGTCGCCGAAGTGCTTCTGCACCCCGGCCATCCGCACCATGGGAGTGCTGGACGCGGGCGGGCTGGTCATGCTGCCTCCGGACATGGCGAGAGCCTGGACGGAACGGACATGCGAGTCCACCACCTTGAGGAACCTTTAGGGTCTCGGCCACGTAACGGAAAGGGCGGGCAGCGGTGCACATCCTGCTGATCGAGGACGACGACCGGGTCGCCGCCGCGCTGCGCCCGGCGCTGCACCGGCACGGGATGACCACGACCCGCCTCGACCACGGCCGCGGCGCCGTCGACCACCTCGACGGCGTCGACGTCGTGCTGCTCGACCTGGGCCTCCCCGACGCCGACGGGCTCGACGTCTGCCGTGCGATCCGCGCCGTCTCCGAGGTCCCGGTGCTGATGGTGACCGCCCGCGGCGAGGTCACCGACCGCATCGCCGGTCTGCACACCGGCGCCGACGACTACCTGGTCAAGCCCTACGACATCGGCGAGCTCGTGGCCCGGGTGCACGCGGTGCAGCGCCGCCGCAAGGTCGGTGACGACGGCACGGTCGCCCCGGCCGGGTCGGCCCCGGTGACCGTCGGCGACGTCCGCGTCGACCCCGAACGGCACGAGGTCACCGTCGCCGGGGAGCAGGTGGTGCTCACCCGCAAGGAGTTCCAGGTGCTGTCGCTGCTCGCGCGCGCCGACGGCGCCGTCTGCACCCGCGCCCAGATCGTCGCCGAGGTGTGGGGGCGCGGCTGGGCGGGCGCGAACCGGACCCTCGACGTGCACGTGGCGACGCTGCGGACCAAGCTCGGCCGCCCCGAGCTGGTGCGCACCGTGCGCGGCGTCGGGTACCGCTTCGCCGCCACCGAGGACTGACCCGTGCGCAGCCGGCTGCTGCTGGTCGTGCTCGTGCTCGTCGGGCTGCTCGCCGCCGGGCTGGGCGTCCCGCTGGCGTGGACCGCCGCCCAGCGCGCCCAGGAGGAGGTCTTCACCGACCGGCTCACCGACACGATCTCCTTCGCCTCCACCGCGCAGCGCCCGCTCATCGAGGCCCCCGCGGGCAGCTCCGCGCTCACCACCTTCACCGACGAGATCACCCGCTACGACGACGTCTACGGCGTCGCGGTGCTCGTGGTCGACCGGACCGGTCGGACACTGACCGCGTCCCGCCCGGCCGACCGGCTGCCCGAGCTGGGGGACTACGCCACCGAGCGGACCGCGGTCGCGCTGGCCGGGCGCCGTTCGTCGACCTACCCGCTGCTGATGCCGTGGGACGCCCGGCCGCTGGTGCTGGCCGAGCCGGTGCTCGTCGACGGCGAGGTCGTCGGCGCGGTGGCGACGGTGTCACCGACCGACGCACTGCGGGCCGAGGCGGTGCGCACCTGGTCGCTGATCGCCGGGGCCGCGGTGTTCGCGCTGCTCGCCGGCACCCTGGTCGCGCTGCCGCTCACCGCCTGGGTGCTGCGCCCGGTCCGCCGGCTCGACGAGGCGATGGGCCGGGTCGGGACGGCCGTCGTCGCCGGGGGGCCGCCCGGTCCGCCGTCGCGGCGCAGCGGCCCGCCGGAGCTGCGCTCGCTGGCCGGGTCGTTCGACCGGATGACCGAGACGGTGCGCGAGGCGCTCGCCGCGCAGCGCGCGTTCGTCGCCGACGCCTCCCATCAGCTGCGGAACCCCCTCACGGCGCTGCGCCTGCGGCTGTCCAACCTCGACGGGCACGTCGACCCGGCCGCCGCCGACGACCACCTCGCGGCGATGGAGGAGGCCGAGCGGCTGTCCCGGGTGCTCGACGGGCTGCTGGCGCTGGCCCGCGCCGAGCGCGCGGTGGAGGATCCGGGTGACGCCGAGGACACCGACCTCGACCTCGTCATCGCCGAACGCGTGGACAACTGGCGGCCGCTGGCCGAGCACTCCGGGATCGAGCTGCGCCGCAGCGGCCCGCACGGTCTGCACGCCCTGATCGGCGAGCCCGCGCTGGAGTCGGTGCTCGACGCGCTGCTCGACAACGCGCTCAAGTACACCCCGGCCGGGCGAC
Organism: Pseudonocardia sp. UM4_GMWB1; assembly: GCF_017312155.1. NCBI lineage: Bacteria > Bacillati > Actinomycetota > Actinomycetes > Pseudonocardiales > Pseudonocardiaceae > Pseudonocardia > Pseudonocardia sp. UM4_GMWB1. Next base: position 2,105,966 of record NZ_QJPN01000001.1, read on the forward strand.
GGGTGCGGGTCGCGACGCTGCGCACCGCGGACCGGATCGGCGTCAGCGTCGTCGACGGCGGGCCCGGCCTGGCGCCGGAGGACCGGGCGCGGGCCACCGACCGGTTCTGGCGGGCGCCCGGTCAGACCAACGTCGAGGGCAGCGGGCTGGGTCTGGCCATCGCGGTGCGGGCCGCCGCCGCGGCCGGCGGGAGCCTGCAGCTGGGCGCCGCCCCGGGCGGCGGGCTGCGGGTCACACTGTGGCTGCGCCCGGGTGCGGCTCAGTAGCCCTTGGTGGCCCGGTAGAACGCGACGGCGCCGTCGTGCAGCGGGATCGGCTGGGTGCCGATCGCCGAGCGGGAGTCGACGGTCACCGCGGCCGGGCTGGCCTGGGCCAGCCGCGGCTGCTCGTCGAAGGCGGCGCGGATGAGCGCGCCGGCCAGGTCGGCGTCCATCCCCTCGGTGACCAGCAGCGCGTTGCGCACCGACAGGCACGACACCGGGCCGGGCAGGCCGTAGGTGTTCGCGGGGACCGTCGCCACCGAGTAGACGGGGTACCGGTCGCGCATCCGGTCGAGCACGCCGCCGAGCTCCAGCAGCCGGATCGGGACCTGCGCGGCCAGCTCCCGCACGCCGTCGGTGGGGACCCCGCCGGACCAGAAGAACGCGTCGAGAGTGCCCTCGCGCAGCGCCGCCGTCGCGTCCGTGAGGCCCAGCTCCGCGCGGGTGCCCAGACCCGCGAGGCCGATCCCGGCCACGTCGAGCAGCCGGACCGCGATCGGCTGGTATCCGCTGCCACCCGGGCCGATCGACACCCGCCGCCCCCGCAGGTCCGCGATGCTGCGCAGGCCGGAGTCGGCGCGCACGACGATGTGGGTGACGTCGTCGTAGAGCCGGGCCAGTGCGCGCGGCTCGGCCGGGCCGGTGGTGCGGGCGGCGACGTCGGCGGCCACGTCGACCTGGCTGATCGTCACCGCGGCCGTACCGGTGGTCAGCAGCTCCATGTTCTGCGCGCTGCCCGCGGTCCCCAGCACCTGCGGGGCCGCGGCGAGCCCGAGCCGTTCCCGCCAGATCTCCGACAGCGTGCGCGCGAGGTTGATGTACACCCCCGGCTGCACCCCGCCGGCGATCACCAGCGGGGCGGCGGGCCGCGGCCCGGTGCAGGCGGCCAGCCCTGCCCCCAGACCCAGCACCGCCCCCGCGCGCAGCACGGTGCGCCTCGTCAGCGGGGGCCCGGGCCGGTGCACCGGCCCATCATCCCCGACGGCCCCGTCCCGGCGTCGTCGCACCGGGCGCCTACCCTCGGGTGTGTGAGCCGCAGCTACACCGTGCGCACCTACGGGTGCCAGATGAACGTGCACGACTCGGAGCGGATGGCCGGTCTGCTGGAGGACGCCGGGTACGCCCGGGCCGAGGACCCCGACACCGCCGACGTCGTCGTGTTCAACACCTGCGCGGTGCGGGAGAACGCGGACAACAAGCTCTACGGCAACCTCGGGCACCTGCGCCCCCGCAAGGTCGCGAACCCGGACATGCAGATCGCCGTGGGCGGCTGCCTGGCCCAGAAGGACCGCGACACGATCACGCGGCGGGCCCCGTGGGTCGACGTCGTGTTCGGCACGCACAACGTGCACGCCCTGCCGACGCTGCTGGAGCGGGCCCGGCACAACGAACAGGCCCAGGTCGAGATCGCCGAGGCGCTCGAGGTGTTCCCCTCGACGCTGCCCGCGCGCCGCGACTCCGCCTACGCCGGCTGGGTGTCGATCTCGGTGGGCTGCAACAACACCTGCACGTTCTGCATCGTGCCGTCGCTGCGCGGCAAGGAGCGCGACCGGCGCCCCGGCGACGTGCTCGCCGAGGTGCAGACCCTCGCCGCGGACGGCGTGCTCGAGGTGACCCTGTTGGGCCAGAACGTGAACGCCTACGGCTCGGACATGGGTGACAAGCAGGCGTTCTCCAAGCTCCTGCGGGCCTGCGGCGAGGTCGAGGGGCTGGAGCGGGTGCGGTTCACCAGCCCGCACCCGCGCGACTTCACCTCCGACGTGATCGCCGCGATGGCGCAGACCCCGAACGTCTGCCCGCAGCTGCACATGCCGCTGCAGTCCGGCTCCGACGGCGTCCTGCGCCGGATGCGCCGCAGCTACCGCTCGGAGCGGTTCCTGTCGATCCTGGCCGAGGTCCGGGAGTCGATCCCGCACGCGGCGATCACCACCGACATCATCGTCGGTTTCCCCGGCGAGACCGAGCAGGACTTCCAGGACACCCTCGACGTCGTCGAGCGGGCCCGGTTCGCCGCGGCGTTCACCTTCCAGTACTCGAAGCGCCCCGGTACGCCCGCCGCGGACCTGCCCGACCAGCTGCCCAAGGCCGTCGTGCAGGAGCGCTACGAGCGCCTCGTCGCGCTGCAGGAGCGGATCTCCTGGGAGGAGAACCGCAGGCAGGAGGGCACCGAGGTCGAGCTGCTGGTGTCCACCGGCGAGGGCCGCAAGGACGCGGCGACCGCCCGGCTCACCGGCCGCGCCCGCGACGGGCGGCTCGTGCACTTCGCGCCCGGGGACGCGACCGGCATCCGGCCGGGCGACATCGTCACCGTCCGGATCGACCGCGGTGCCCCGCACCACCTCGTCGCCGACGGCGGCGTGCTCACCCACCGCCGCACCCGCGCCGGCGACGCCGCCGAGGCCGGCGAGCGCCCGTCCGGGGCACCGACCACTCTGGGTCTGCCCGCGTTCGGGGCCCCGGCGCCCGAGCCGGCACCCGCCACGCCGTCCTGCGGCGTCCCCGCCACCACCGGAGGTGCCCGATGAGCGACGTGTCCCCGGAGACCCGCGCCGAGATCGACCGGGCCGGGCGCGGTGTCGCCCGCCGGATCGACCCGGGTACGCGCGCCATGCTGATCGCGGTGGCGATCGTCGCCGCCGTCGCCGCGCTGCTGCTGCCGTGGGTGGCGGGCACCCCGGGCTGGCAGGTGCTGGCCTCCGGCACCTCCGGGCCGCTGCCGACGCTGTTCTCGTTCACCATGACCGGGTTCGCCGTCGTGGTGTCCGCGGCCGCGCTGCTGACCCGGCTGTGGGCGCTCGCGTGGCTCGCGGCCTTCGGCTGCGGGATCTCCTCGGTGAACGGGCTGTGGGCGATCTGGTCGCAGCAGACCGGCGCCGGGGCCGGCCCCGGGTTCGGGATGGTCCTCGGCGTGATCGCGGTCGTGCTGCTGACCTTCGTGTGGGCGGGCGCCGCGCTGCAGCGCGACTGACCCCTACCGCTCGTCGACCGCCTGTTCGGCGGCGGTCAGCCACTCCCGCCACTGCGCCGCCTGCGCACGGGCCTGCTCGGCGCGCCTGCCGTCACCGGCCGCCTCGGCCTTCTCCGCCTGCGCCTCGAACTGCTCGACCCGCACCCGGAACTGCTCCACGCGGGCCTGGGCCTCGGGGTCGGTGCGGCGCCACTGCGCGTCCGCGGCGGCGGCGACCTTGTCCTCGATCCCGCGCAGCCGCCCCTCCAGGGTGCGGATCTCCTCGCGCGGGACCTTGCCGATGGCCTCCCAGCGCTCCTGGACCTCGCGCAGCCGGGCCCGTGCGCCGTCCGGGTCGGACAGGTCGATCGTCTCGGCCTCGGCGAGCAGGGCCCGCTTCGCCTCGGCGTTCTCGGCGAACTCGGTGTCGCGGGCGGAGAAGTACTCCCCGCGGCGGGCGAAGAAGCGGTCCTGCGCGCCGCGGAAGCGGGCCCACAGCGCGTCGTCGGCCTCGCGGTGGGCGCGGCCCGCGGCCTTCCACTCGGTCATCAGGTCGCGATAGGCGGCCGCGGTCGCGTTCCACTCGTCGGAGTCGGCCAGGGCCTCGGCCCGGTCGACGAGCTCCTCCTTGCGGGCCTTCGCGGTGACCCGCTGGCGGTCGAGGTCGGCGAAGTGCGAGCCGCGCCGCCGGTTGAACGCCTCCCGGGCCTTCGAGAAGCGCTTCCACAGCTGCTCGTCGGTCTTCTTGTCGACGCCGCGGACGCTGCGCCACTCGTCGAGGATCGCCTTGAACCGGTCCCCGGCCTGCTTCCACTGGGTGGAGTCCGCGGCCATCTTCTCGGCCTCGACGGCGAGCGCCTCCTTGCGGGCGACGGCGTCGTGCCGGGCGCGCTCGCGCTCCTCCTTCGCCGCGCTGACGCCCTGCTCGGCCCGGCCGACCAGCTCGTCGAGCCGTTCGCGCAGGGCGGGCACGTCCCCGACCACGTGCGCCTCGCCGAGGCCCTCGCGCAGCGCGGTGAGCGCGGTCAGCGACGCCTTCGCGTCCCCGCCGCCGGCGATCCGCGCGGCGAGCACCTCGGTCTCGGTGACCAGCGCGTCGAACCGCTTCGCGTAGTGCTCCAGGCCCTCCGCGGGCGGTCCGGCCTGGTAGGAGCCGACGACCCGCTCGCCGTCGGCGGTGACCAGGGTGATGGTCCCGTCGTCGTCGGCGCGGCCCCAGCGGCCCGGGTCACCGGCCGCCGAGGGCACCGGCGACGGCAGCGCGGCGGGCGGCGCGGGCGGTGCGACCGCGGCCGGGGTGGGCGCGGGGCGCGCGGCGGGCGGCGGTCCGGGCCGGGGCGGCCCCGGCTTCGGCGGGGTGGGCCGGGTGGGCTCGGCACCCTGTCCTGCAGCGTCGGTCGCGTGGGTCTCGGACACCGGTAGGTCCTCCTCGTTCGGCCCGCCGCGGGGGCGGGCGCCCCGGTGCGGATGTCCGTCCGGGGCCGTGCGCGCACCGGGCCCCTCGCGCGGTGCGGAGGCCGGAACGGCGATTCAAGCAGGTCCACCGCCCTCGGGGGAACCGCGTGCCCTCCGGCCGGGTACGGGCGTCGCGGCGGGGGAGCGCTGATTACCCTCGGATCCCGTGCCCGCCGCGATCGCCGTCCTGCCCCAGCCCCCGCTCCTCGTCCCCGCCCTGGGCGGCGACGCGGCGGTCGAGACCGAGGGGCTGCGCGAGGCCGTCGCCACCGCCGTGGCGGGTCTGGCCGCGGCCGCGGACCGCTGGGTCGTCGTCGGCGCCGACCCCGGCGGGCGGCGCACCGTCGCCCCGGGTACCCGCGGCACCTTCGCCGGCTACGGCCGCGACGTCCCCGTCGCGCTGCCCGGCCCGGCCGGCCCCGACGAGGGCGCGGAGCTCCCGCTCCCGCTGCTGGTCGCGGCCTGGGCCGCGGCGCCGGCCGGGGTCGGGTCGGTGCGCGGCGAGCTCGTCGCGCCGGACACCCCGGTCGCCGACTGCCTGGCGCTGGGCGTGGAGCTCGCCGGCGAGGGGGTCGGGCTGGTCGTCGTCGGTGACGGCGCGGCCAAGCACACCGCGAAGGCCCCCGGCGGGTTCGACGGCCGCGCCGAGGCGTTCGACGCCGTCGTCGCCGCCGCGTTCGACGCCGGTGACCCCGAGGCGCTCGCCCGGCTCGACCCGGACGGCGCCGCCGCGCTCTGGGCGTCCGGCCGCGCGCCCTGGCAGGTCCTCGCGGGTGCCGCGCGCGGGCGGGCCTGGACGGCGGCGCACCGGCACACCTCGATGCCCTACGGCGTCGCCTACCACGTGGCGCTGTGGGAACCGGCGTGAGCGCCCCTCCGTCGACGGCACCGCCGCTCGTGGTCGTGGTCGGGCCGACCGCGACCGGCAAGTCGGACCTCGGGCTGGAGCTGGCACTGGTGCTGGGCGGGGAGGTCGTCAACGCCGACGCGATGCAGCTCTACCGCGGCATGGACGTCGGCACCGCGAAGCTCACCCCGCACGAGCGGCGCGGCGTCGTCCACCACCAGCTCGACGTCCTCGACGTCACCGAGACCGCCTCGGTCGCGGCCTACCAGCGCGAGGCCCGCGCCGTCGTCGAGGAGCTGCGCGCCGCCGGACGTACGCCGGTGCTCGTCGGCGGCTCGGGTCTCTACGTGCAGGCCGTGCTGGACGAGCTGGAGTTCCCCGGCACCGACCCGGAGCTGCGCGCCGCGCTGGAGGCCGAGCTGGACCGCGACGGGTCCGGCGCGCTGCACGCCCGCCTCGCCGCGGTCGACCCGGTCGCCGCGGAGCAGGTGCTGCCCTCGAACGGGCGGCGGATCGTCCGCGCGCTCGAGGTGATCGCGCTGACCGGCAGGCCGTTCCGGGCGACGCTGCCCGGCGCGGGCACCCCCCGCTACGACGCCGTGCTGCTCGGCGTGGACCGCGACGTCGCCGAGCTCGACGAGCGCGTCGCGCTGCGGGTGGACCGGATGCTCGACGGCGGTCTGGTCGACGAGACCCGCGCCCTGCTCCGCCACGGGCTGGCGCAGGGCCGCACCGCGTCCCGCGCGCTGGGCTACCGGCAGGTGATCGAGGCCCTCGACCGCGACCCGGCCCACCCCGACCTCGCCGGTGTCCGGGAGGAGACGGTCCGGGCGACCCGGCGGTTCGTGCGCCGCCAGCGCTCCTGGTTCCGCCGCGACCGCCGCATCCACTGGCTCGACGGCGCCGACCCGGACCTGGTGGCCTCGGCGCGCGCGGTGCTCGCTCGTAGGCTGGTGGCATGACCGGCGGTATCGCGTTCAGCAAGGGGCACGGCACGCAGAACGACTTCGTGGTGCTGCCCGACCCGGACGCCGCGCTCGACCTCACCCCGGCCCGCGTCGCCGCGCTGTGCGACCGCCGCCGCGGCCTCGGCGCGGACGGTGTGCTGCGGGTCGTGCGCTGGACGGAGCTCGCCGGGGAGCCCGGCGTCGGTGAGCCGGCCGACGGCGTCGAGTGGTTCATGGACTACCGCAACGCCGACGGCTCGCTCGCCGAGATGTGCGGCAACGGCCTGCGCGTGTTCGCCCGCTACCTGCACGAGTGCGGCTGGGCCACCGGCGGGCCGGTCGGCACCCGGAACGGGGTGCTCGACACCGCGGTCGGGCCGGACGGGGTCTCGGTCGGGCTCGGCACGGTCGGCGTCGGCCCCGCGTCGGTCGCCACCAGCGGCGACGCGCGTTTCGACGGCATCGCCCTCGACGTCGGCAACCCGCACCTGGCCTGCGTCACCGCGGCCGACCCGGACACCCTCGACCTGACCCGTGCGCCCTCGTTCGACCCGGCGCTGTTCCCGAACGGGGTGAACGTCGAGTTCCTGACCCCGCTGGACGGTCCCGCCGACGGCGGCCACATCCGGATGCGGGTGCACGAGCGCGGCGTGGGGGAGACCCGCTCCTGCGGCACCGGGACCGTCGCCGCCGCCGTCGCCGCGCTGCGGCACGCCGGGCACTCCGCCGGCGACGTGCAGGTCACCGTCCCGGGCGGGCTGCTGCGGGTGACGGTGGAGGCGGGTACCGACGAACGGACCGGGCCCACGACGCTGCACGGCCCGGCCGTACTGCTCGCGTCCGGGGAGCTGGACCGGGCGTGGTGGGACGCGCCCGCCTGAGCGTCGCGAATCCGGGCGGACACGGGCCCCGCGACGTGGGAGGATGGGGTCAAGATGACTGATGCCCACACGCACCCCTCCGTGACCCCCTCCGCGTCGAACCCGGTTCCGACGGGTGGCGAGCTCGACCTGGAGGAGCGCACGTCGCTGCGCCGGATCCACGGGCTGTCCACCGAGCTCACCGACATCACCGAGGTCGAGTACCGCAAGCTCCAGCTGGAGCGGGTCGTGCTCGTCGGCGTCTGGACCGAGGGCACGGCCGAGCAGGCCGAGAACTCGATGACCGAGCTGGCCCGCCTCGCCGAGACCGCCGGTTCCGAGGTGATGGACGGCCTCGTCCAGCGCCGCTCCAGCCCGGACCCGGCCACGTTCATCGGCTCCGGCAAGGTCGAGGAGCTGCTCGGAACCGTCCGCGCCACCGGCGCCGACACCGTGATCTGCGACGGCGAGCTGTCACCCGGTCAGCTCCGCCAGCTGGAGGAGCGGCTCAAGGTCAAGGTCATCGACCGGACCGCGCTGATCCTCGACATCTTCGCCCAGCACGCCCGTTCGCGGGACGGCAAGGCCCAGGTCGAGCTCGCGCAGCTGTCCTACCTGCTGCCGCGGCTGCGCGGCTGGGGTGAGGCGCTGTCCCGGCAGGTCGGTGGCCGCGCCGCGGGCGGTGTCGGTATCGGTGGCCGTGGCCCCGGTGAGACGAAGATCGAGCTGGACCGGCGCCGGATCCGCGCGCGCATGTCGAAGCTGCGCCGCGAGATCGGTGCGATGCGCCAGGTCCGCGAGACCCAGCGCGGCAGCCGTCGCCGCAACGAGATCCCGTCGGTCGCGATCGTCGGCTACACCAACGCGGGCAAGTCGAGCCTGCTCAACCAGCTCACCGACGCCGGCGTGCTGGTGCAGGACGCGCTGTTCGCGACGCTGGACCCGACCACCCGCAAGGCGCAGACGCCCGACGGGCACGAGTACACCCTCACCGACACCGTCGGGTTCGTGCGGCACCTGCCGCACCAGCTCGTCGAGGCGTTCCGCTCCACGCTGGAGGAGGCCGCCCGGGCCGACCTGCTGGTGCACGTCGTCGACGGGTCCGACCCGCTGCCCGACGACCAGATCGCCGCGGTCCGCCAGGTGCTCGTCGAGGTCGGTGAGGCTGCGGGCGACACGATGCCGCCCGAGCTGCTCGTGATCAACAAGACCGATGCGGCCGGTGACCTCGCGCTGGCCCGGCTGCGGCACGCCCAGCCGGACGCGGTGTTCGTCTCCGCGCACAGCGGTGACGGGATCCGCCGGCTCCGGGAGCGCATCGCCGAGCGACTGCCGCGCCCGGAGTACGAGGTCGACCTCCTGCTGCCCTACACCGAGGGTGCGCTGGTCGCGCGGCTGCACGACGACGGCGAGATCCTCGCCGAGGAACACACCGCCGACGGCACCCGGATCCGGGCGCGGGTGAAGCCCGAACTGGGCACCGCGGTGCTGCCGTTCGCGGTGGCGGGCTCGGCCCTGCCGACGGGGGCCGGCACCGACCTGCCGGCGACGGCGGCGGGCCACTGAGCGTCCCACCGGCCGGGCGGCCGGGCCCCGGGATCGTGGCCCGCCGCCTGGCCACGGTCCTCTGCCTGACCGGTGCGCTCACGGGTGCGGCCGCGTCGCCGCCCGGGGCGATCCCGGCCTGCTCGATCGGCGACCCGCGGCTGGCGGAGCTGTCCGGGCTGGTCGCCGAGGGCCCGCCCGGCGCCGCCCCGCAGCGTTACCACACCATCGTCGACGGCGGCGGGACCGCGCGGGCGTTCACCCTGGACCCCGTCGGCTGTGCGGTCACCGGGACCCGGCAGGCCGACGTCCCGGTCACCGACGTCGAGGACCTCGGCCTCGGACCGGGCGGGGAGCTGTGGCTCGCCGACACCGGCGACAACGGGGCGCGGCGCGGCTCGGTCCGGCTCGTCGTGCTGCCCCCGGCCGGGCCGCCACGGGTGCACGACCTCGTCTACCCCGACGGTCCGCGCGACGTCGAGGCACTGCTGGTCGGCGACGACGGCGTGCCCTTGCTGGTCGACAAGACCACCGGGGCCGCCGGGGTCTACCGGGCCGCCGCGCCGCTGCACGACGGCGGGGACCCGGTGGAGCTGCGCCGGGTGGCACAGGTCGTGCTGCCCTGGTCCGGCACCGGCGGCGGGCCGCTCGGGGCCGCCGGGGCGCGCACGGTCACCGGCGGCGGGGTCTCGCCGGCCGGGGCCGACGGCGGGCGCGCCGCCGTGCTGCGGACCTACACCGACGCCTGGGTGTTCCCGCTGCCCGCCGGCGGACCGGCGACGGCCGACGCGCTGGTCGCGGCCCTGGACGGGGCACCGCTTCCGGTGCCGTTGCCGGGAGAGGCCCAGGGCGAGGCGGTCGCCCCGGACGGCCGGGGCGCGCTGCACTCCGGGAGCGAGGCGCGGAGCCTGACCGCGGCGGCGATCACGGTCGTCCCGGGCGCGGTGACCGCGGCGACCGTTCCGCAGGCACCGGTCGTCCCTCAGCCCGCCGAGGTGCCGGAGTACCGCACGTACCCGTCGTGGCTGCCTGCCGCGGGCGGGGCCGCGGCGCTCGGGGCGCTGCTGATCGCCGGCGCCGTCGCGATGTCCCTGCACGGACGGCGCCGCCGGTCCCGCTGATCGCGGGGCCCGGGGCGCCGTCCGAGGCGGTCAGAGGCGGCGCAGGACCGCCACGACGCGGCCCAGGATCGACGCGTCGTCACCCGGGATCGGGTCGTAGGCGTCGTTCGCGGGCATCAGCCAGATGTGCCCGTCCTTGCGGCGGAACGTCTTCACGGTCGCCTCACCGTCGATCATCGCGGCCACGACCTCGCCCTGCTCGGCCACCGGCTGCTGGCGCACGACGACCCAGTCGCCGTCGGTGATCGCGGCGTCGACCATCGAGTCGCCCTTGACGTTGAGCAGGAACAGCGTGCCCTCGCCGACGATCTCGCGCGGCAGCGGGAACACGTCCTGCACGGCCTGCTCGGCCAGGATCGGGCCACCGGCGGCGATGTCGCCGATGAGCGGCACGAACGCCGGCGCCGGCCGCGCGGAACGCAGATCGGCGGTGTCGGTGTCGGAGTCCGCCCCGTCGGTACCGGCGATCTGCTCCGGGCTGCGGACGTCGACCGCGCGGGTGCGGTTCGGGTCGCGCCGGAGGAAGCCCTTGCGCTCCAGGGTGCGGAGCTGGTGGTGCACCGACGAGGTGGACGTGAGGCCCACCGCGTCACCGATCTCGCGGACGCTGGGCGGGTAGCCGTACCGGTCCACCCAGTCCCGGATGACGGCCAGGACCTTCTTCTGCCGCGGGGTCAGGCCGCGGGTGTCGGCCGCGGGGTCGGGGAACTCCCGGACCTTCGCGGATCCCCGGTCCGCGGCGGTGCCGGTCACGCCGGGACCACCGTGTCCGGTGTCGTCCGCTGCCATCGCATTCGCCTCCTCGGGGTACTTACGGCGACGACCCTAGCCGCCACGATCCCGTTCGCCAAACATGCGTTCGAAGTCGCCCGGGGCGTGTCGTGGATTCCGTCGGGCCGCGGTGGTACAACATCGCACAGGCGTTCGATCGAACGCGGGTTCGATCGGACGCGGTCCGCGTCGCCGTCCGGCCGCGCGGGGGCGACCGGCAGCGGGAACGGCAGCGGGGGTGGCGATCGTGGGTTCGGCGGTCATCGGGGACGTGACGGTCATCGGGCGGGTCGCGGTGCGCACCACGACCGACGGAGTGCGGCCCGGCCGGGCGCCGGGCGTCGTGCGCCGTGCGGTGGGCGCATCGGGTGTCCTGCTCGCCTCGGCGGCCGCGGTCGTCGCGCTCGGGGTGCTCGCCGACGTCGCGGTCGCCACCCACGGCCCGGCCGGGCCGCCCGCGGCCGCCGCACCACGCTGAGAACGTCCCCGGCACGGGGGAGGGCCTGCGGGAACGCGGTCGTTGTCGGTGTCGGGTGCTACACCGCTCGTACGCCCGTTCGACCGGGCTCGGGGAAGGGCCGGTCGGGAGCGGGGGAGACGAGACCCGCCCGGGGGACGGGCGGTCCGACGGCAGGAGGAACCATGCGAGAGCTCGACGAGCGGATCCGCGACCACGGCGCGGTCGGCTGCCTGACCGGCGCCCCGGCGCCCGGCACCCCCACCTCGCGCGCCCGGCGCGCCGCCCGGGAGCGGGTGCGGGCCGCCGACGGTCTCGCCGGTGTGGCCGGTGCCGGCCCGTCGGCCGCCGCGCGCGCGGCCCACCGGTGGGCGGCCCACGGGGCGCACGAGCGCGCACTGGCCGAGTCGGTGGCCCGTCATCCCGCCGCCCGTTCCCGGCGCGCTCCGGCGTCCGGTGCCCGAGGGGCCGGTGTCCCGGTGTCCGGTCCCGCCGGCGGTCCGAATCTCGCGGTCCGGACGCCCCGCTGCACCACCGCGGACCCGGCCCCGAGTGCGACGGCGACCCTGACGCGGCCCGCATCGACCCTGACGCGGCCCGCGCCGGCCGTGGCGCCGCCCCGTCCCCGGTCGGTGGCCGTGCCGGCACCGCGTACCGTCCGTCCGCCGTCCCGGCGCTGCCTGGTCCCGGCGCGGCCGCGCCCGGCCCGCAGCCGCGCCGGCGGGCGCCTGGAGCGGTTCCTCGCCGGGGTCGCGGCCCTGCTGTGCGCGACGACCGCGGTGGTGGCGCTCGGGCTGCTGGGCGACGCGGCGGCGGGCTGGAACGCCCCCGCGGCGGCCGTGCCGTCGATCGGCGCCGTGCGCTGACGTCGGCCGGCGCCGCGCAGCGCGACGCCGCACCCCGTGGTGCGCACGGTTGTGCGCTGCGGGCGGCCCGAGGTGGTGACGGTGCGGAGCGCCGGACGCGGTGTCGGCGGCGCATCGGGTGACGGCGTGCACGGGGGTGGTGCGCGGGTGTCGGACGTGGTCGCCGGGATGTCGCCGGGGGAGTCGGCGACGTGCCGCCGGGCGCGTCCGCAGGGCGTGTCCCCGCATCGGGTGGCCGCCGGTCGCGGTCCCTCCGGCGCGACGGGCGGCGCTGCCCGCGACGTTTCTCCGCGCCACCAGCGCCGATGCCCCGCTGCATGATCGTCGGCGACGGACCGGTCGCGGAACGTGGTGTGCGAGGCTCGGATCCCGATCGGGCGAAGCTCGGCGTGGCACCGGGCCCGGGATGGCGTACCCCTAGATGTAGGGGTTACATTGGTGTCGTTCCGCCACAGCTTGGGGGGACAGATTGCTGCGGAGAGTTTCCGGAACGTCACGGAAGAGGGGTGTGAGCGTCCATGCGCTGCCCGTTCTGCCGACACCCGGACTCCCGCGTGATCGACTCCCGGACCGCCGACGACGGGACCTGTACCCGCCGGCGCCGGTCCTGCACCTCGTGCGGACGACGGTTCACCACGGTCGAGGAGGCCGTGCTCGCCGTCGTCAAGCGCAGCGGGGTGACCGAGCCCTTCAGCCGGCAGAAGGTCGTCGGCGGGGTTCGGCGGGCGTGCCAGGGCCGGCCGGTCGACGAGGACGACCTGCAACAGCTCGCTCACCGGGTCGAGGAGACGGTGCGGGCGCGCGGGGCGGCGGAGCTTCCCAGCCACGAGGTCGGGCTGGCGATCCTCGGGCCGCTGCGTGAGCTCGACGAGGTCGCGTACCTGCGGTTCGCGAGTGTCTATCGGTCCTTCTCCTCCATCGAGGACTTCGAGAAGGAGATCGCCGACCTGCGTTCGGCGGCTGCCGGGGAAGCAGCCGACGACGAGGCCGGTCACCACCCGGGCGGCTGAGCGGCGCGTCGTCGTCGCCGGTCGTACCGGGAAGAGAGCCGTCCGCGCACCCCAGCGTGCGGGCGGAGAAGCGTCGGATGTGCGGAGGCAGTTCATGACCGAGACCGTCGGGGGCCCGACGACAGACACCGGTGACAGCGCGGCGGCCAAGCCGTCGCGTGGCCGCGGGAAGACCGGTGCCAAGCGCGCGCCCGGCCTGACCGTGCAGCGTGTCTTCACCACCGAAGGGGTCCACCCCTACGAGGAGGTGGAGTGGGAGCGCCGCGACGTCGTCATGACGAACTGGCGCGACGGCACCGTCAACTTCGAGCAGCGCGGCGTCGAGTTCCCGCGCAGCTGGTCGGTCAACGCCACCAACATCGTCACCAGCAAGTACTTCCGCGGCGCGGTGGGCTCGGACACCCGCGAGTCCAGCCTCAAGCAGCTCGTCGAGCGGGTCGTCGGCACCTACAAGCGGGCCGGTCTCGAGCACGGCTACTTCGCCACCGACGGCGACGCCGAGATCTTCGACCACGAGCTGACCTGGATGCTGATCCACCAGGTGTTCAGTTTCAACTCACCGGTGTGGTTCAACGTCGGGACCGCCAGCCCGCAGCAGGTCAGCGCCTGCTTCATCCTCTCGGTCGACGACACCATGGAGTCGATCCTGAACTGGTACCGCGAGGAGGGCCTGATCTTCAAGGGCGGCTCCGGTGCCGGCCTGAACCTCTCGCGCATCCGCTCGTCGAAGGAGTTGCTGTCCTCCGGCGGCACCGCCTCGGGCCCGGTCTCGTTCATGCGCGGTGCCGACGCCTCCGCGGGCACCATCAAGTCCGGCGGCGCCACGCGGCGCGCGGCGAAGATGGTCGTCCTCGACGTCGACCACCCCGACATCGAGGAGTTCGTCGAGACCAAGGCCAAGGAGGAGGCCAAGGTCCGCGTCCTGCGCGACGCCGGCTTCGACATGGACCTGGGCGGCTCCGACATCACCTCGGTGCAGTACCAGAACGCCAACAACTCCGTCCGCGTCACCGACGAGTTCATGCGCGCCGTCGAGGGGGGCACCGACTTCGGGCTGCGTGCCCGCATGACCGGTGAGGTCATCGAGCGCGTCGACGCCCGCAAGTTGTTCCGCGGCATCGCCGAGGCGGCCTGGAACTGCGCCGACCCCGGCATCCAGTACGACGGCACGATCAACGACTGGCACACCACTCCGGAGTCGGGGCGCATCAGCGCGTCGAACCCGTGCTCGGAGTACATGCACCTGGACAACTCCAGCTGCAACCTGGCGTCGCTGAACCTGCTGAAGTTCCTCGACTCCGACGACCGGTTCGACGCCCGGACCTTCGCCAAGGCCGTCGAGCTGATCATCACCGCGATGGACATCTCGATCTGCTTCGCGGACTTCCCGACCGAGCCGATCGCCGACACCACGCGCAGGTTCCGCCAGCTGGGCATCGGCTACGCCAACCTCGGCGCGCTGCTCATGGCGACCGGCCACGCCTACGACTCCGAGGGCGGCCGGGCGCTCGCCGGGTCCATCACCTCGCTGATGACCGGTGCCGCGTACAAGCGCTCCGCCGAGCTCGCCGGTGTCGTCGGCCCGTACGAGGGCTACGCCCGCAACGCCGAGTCCCACCAGCGCGTCATCCGCAAGCACGCCGCGGAGAACGACCGCATCCGCACCTTCGCCTCCAGCACCCCGGTGCAGAAGCTCGCCACCGAGGTCTGGAAGCAGTGCCAGGACATCGGGCAGGTCAACGGCTGGCGCAACGCGCAGGCGTCCGTGCTGGCCCCGACCGGCACGATCGGCCTGATGATGGACTGCGACACGACCGGCATCGAGCCGGACCTGGCGCTGGTCAAGTTCAAGAAGCTGGTCGGCGGCGGCTCCATGCAGATCGTCAACCAGTCGGTGCGCCGCGCCTTGGACAACCTCGGCTACCAGGCGGAGCAGGCCGAGGCGATCGTCGAGTACGTCGCCGAGCACGGCCACGTGGTCGACGCCCCGGGCATGAAGCCCGAGCACTACGAGGTGTTCGACTGCGCCATGGGCGACCGGACGATCGCCCCGATGGGCCACGTCCGCATGATGGCCGCCGCGCAGCCGTTCCTGTCCGGTGCCATCTCCAAGACGGTCAACATGCCCGAGCGGGCGAGCGTCGAGGACGTCGAGCGGATCTACCTCGAGGGGTGGCGCCTCGGCCTCAAGGCCCTGGCGATCTACCGCGACAACTGCAAGGTCGGCCAGCCGCTGTCCGCGGGCAAGGGCGGCGACACGAAGGCCGACGCCGAACCGGAGAAGCACGTCGTCGTCGAGCAGCGACCGGTTCGCAAGCGTCTGCCGAAGAAGCGGCCCAGCGAGACCGTGTCGTTCACCGTCGGTGGCGCCGAGGGCTACCTCACCGCCGGCAGCTACCCCGACGACGGCCTCGGCGAGATCTTCGTCAAGCTCGGCAAGCAGGGCTCGACCCTGGCCGGCGTGATGGACGCCTTCTCGATGTCGATCTCGGTGGGTCTGCAGTACGGCATCCCGCTGGAGTTCTACGTCTCGAAGTTCTCCAACCTGCGCTTCGAGCCTGCCGGGATGACCGACGACCCGGACGTGCGGATCGCGACCTCGGTGCTGGACTACCTGTTCCGCCGTCTGGCGCTGGACCACCTGCCGTACGAGAAGCGCGCCCAGCTGGGCATCTTCTCCTCCGACGAGCGGTCCGCCCAGGTCGAGAACGACTACGGCACCGGCGAGAAGCTCGACATGGAGGAGTTCCGCTCCTCCGTGCCGACGACCGAGGAGCGCAAGGAGACCGGTGTCGATCCGGCGCCGGTCGAGGTCGGCAGCTCCACCGAGCTGCTCGAGCTGCGTCTGGGCAAGGCCGCCGACGCTCCGCTGTGCATGACCTGCGGGACGAAGATGCGCCCCGCCGGGTCCTGCTACCTCTGCGAGGGCTGCGGCTCCACCAGCGGCTGCAGCTGAGCGACACCGCACCACACCGGGGCGGCTCCGACACCGGAGCCGCCCCGGCGCGTGTGGTGGAGGCAGGGATCGGGGACCACGTGACCGAGGACCGCACCGCGGAGGTGGCCGGGCGCCTCCGCGTCGACCCGCGGGTGCTCGCCGTACTCGTCGCCGCCCCGTGGCGCGCCGCGGACGGCCACGACACCGGGCCCGTCGCGGAGCCGGCGGGGGAGCGCGGGACCGTCTATGTCGGCGTCCCGTCCCCGGCGGAGCTGCGCGAGCTCGACCTGCCCGCAGACGGGCTGCGGCACTTCGGGCTGACCCCGGCCGACCTGCGTCGCGGCGGCTGGACCGACGCCGACCTGCGCTCGGCGAGGCTCCTCCCGCCCGGCGCGACGCCGGAACCGGTGGCCTGGTTCGTCGCCGGGGAGCCGCCGCAGCTGATGCTCGGGTTCGCCCCGGCGGGTCCGGTGCTGCTGGCCCGCCCGGAACCACGATGGGACGGCCACCTCCCGGTGCTGGACCCGGCGGACGCGGTGGAGGTGCCCGTCCTGCCCGGCTGCGACGACCCGGACGGCGACGCCGGGCTCGCCGTCCGCCAGGTGCGCGACGGTCTGCTGCGCCGGGCCCGGCGCCGGCTGACCCACTGCGTGATCTGCCTGCGGCCGGTGCACCGCGCCGCGACGACGCACGGCGCCTGCCACGGCTGTGCCGGCACCTGGCTGGGGTTCGTCTTCTGACCCCGGGCCCGGGTCAGGTCGCCGACACCGGTCCCGGCCGCGCCCCGGCGACGCCGGCGGGCGGGGGAGCGGGGCAGCGCAGCAGCTGACGCCACTGCTCCGGGCTCCACCGCGCCGGGTCGGTGGACCCCAGGAACTCCTCCAGCACCCCGACGAACCGGGCCGGGTCGCTGTGGTGCGGGAAGTGCCCGGCGTCGTCGAAGACCTCCAGCCTGCTGCCCGGCATCGCGGCGTGCGCGGTGCGGGCGTGCGCCAGCGGCACGACGTCCCGGGCGCCCCACACCAGCATGGTCGGCATCCCGCGGGTCAGGTAGCAGCGATCGAGCATGGTCACCACCTGCCCGCGCCAGTCGACGACGGCGCGCAGCGTCCGGATGAACGCCGTCCGCGACGTCGCGTCGGGCAGCGCGTCGACCAGCCGGAGCAGGTCGGCGGCGTCGCGGCCGAGGTCGGCCCCGACCAGACGCAGTGCGTCCAGGGCCCACCCGAGCTGCCACCGCAGCAGCGGCAGCTGCGAGGCCGCCAGCACCGCGTGCGCGCCGGGCAGGCTCACCGCGCGCAGCAGCGGCGTGACCTCCGGCCCCGCCCCGCCGGTGCCGACCAGCACGAGACGCTCGGTGCGTTCGGGGTACTGGTAGGCGAACTGCATGGCGACGCCGCCGCCGAGCGAGTGCCCCACCAGCGTCGCGCGGGGCACCCCGAGGACTCCGAGCAGGTCGCGGACCCCGTTGGCGTAGGCGGCGACGGAGTAGTCGGCGCGCGGCTTGTCCGAGTGCCCGTGTCCGAGCAGGTCCGGGGCGATCACCAGATGCCGCCGGGCCAGTGCGGGGAACACCGCCTCCCACGTCGCCGAGCTGTCGCCGATGCCGTGCACGAGCACGACCGCAGGCCCGGAGCCGGCCACCCGGAACGCCCGCCGGTAGCCGTGCACGGTGCGGAACCGCAGCTCCGAGTCCCGGGGCGGCACGACGCCGAGCCGGTCGCCGACCGGTGCCGGGCGCGAGGTGGGGGCCGCCATCCGCCGACGGTAGGACCGACGGGTTACCCCGGTGTTGCCGTCGGCGAACGGCGGCGTGGGCGCCGGGAGCGACGGTGGCGGATGGGGAGACGCGCCCTAGGGTCGACGGCGTGAGCGAGCGCTACCGGGTCGTCCCGGCGTCCTACGTCCTGCTGCTGCGCGGCACCGGTGAACGCACCGAGGTGCTGCTCCAGCTGCGTGCGGGCACCGGGTTCATGGACGGCCACTGGGCCGCCGCCGCGGCCGGGCACGTCGAGGCGGGCGAGGACGCGGCGGCCGCCGCGGTGCGCGAGGCCCACGAGGAGCTCGGCGTCACCGTCGATCCCGCCGACCTCGTCCCGCTGACCGCGGTGCACCGCACCCAGCGCAACGGGAACCCGGTCGACGAACGCGTCGACTTCTTCTTCACCTGCCGACGCTGGGCCGGCGAGCCACGTCGCGCCGAGGACGGGAAGACCGCGGGCCTGGACTGGTTCGCCCTCGCCGACCTGCCCGCCGACACGGTCCCGCACGAACGCGCGGTGCTCGAGGACCTGCGCGACGGCGGCGTCGCCGCGGTCCGCAGCCACGGCTTCCGGTAGCGGACTACTCCGGGTCGACGAGCTGGATCTCGATGGTGACGTCCGGGCTGTCGGTGTCGTCGGGGTCGACCGCCCAGTGCAGCACCCAGTCGACCTCGTAATCGTCGCGCCGCCGGCCGGGCGGGGCGAAGTTGACCCACTCGCCGGCCCGGGGCAGCGTCTGGAACAGGCGGACGAAGTCGGGCTGCTGCCCGATCCTCACCCGCGCGGTGATCGGTGTCTGTGACGACGGGGAGCCCACGGCCGCGATGCTGCCCGACCGGCTCCCCGCGCGCCACGCCCGCCGGCTCAGGGCCGGACGGCACCCAGGAACCAGCGGTCCACCGAGAACGGCTCGTCGCCGCAGGACGCGACGCCCGACGCCCACGCGTCGACGTCGGCCCGGGTGAGCCCGCACCGGCCCGGCGCGGCGTCGGCGACCATCTCCCGCAGCGCGGCGCCGTAGCCGGTGGAGGCCGGCCCGCGCATCGGCATCCGGCGCGTCCACTCCCCGTCGAACCCGGCGCGCTGCAGCAGCGGGCCCAGCTCGTAGGGCAGCCGCGACCGCGGCACCGTGGTGCACCATGCGTCGCGGATGCGGCGGTGCCGGTCCTGCCCGGGCCCGGGCCAGTGGAGCGAGGTCCAGTCCGTGTCCAGGACCAGCAGCCGCCCGCCCGGGCGCAGGACCCGGTACAGCTCGGCGACGGCCGCCGGCAGGTCCTCGAGGAACTCGAGCACCTGCAGACAGGCCACCGCGTCGTACGGCCCGCCGGGCAGCGAGCCCGGACCGGCCAGCGCGCGCTGCGTGACGACGGCCCGGGTGCCGCACCGGCGTCGCGCCAGCGTCACCATCACCGGGTCCGGGTCGACACCCGTGGCGCCCGGACCGACTGCCCGCGCGACCTCGTCAAGCAGCTGTCCCGGCCCGGCCCCGACGACCAGGATCTGCTCACCGGCCCGCGGATCCAGCAGCTCCAGGGTCCGCTCCCGTTCGGTGCACGCCTCGGCGGTGTCGTAGGTGTCCGCGACCCGCCGCGCGCTCGCGGCGTTGACCGGCAGCATTCCGGTTCCGTATCTCACCCGCCGGTGTAGCGCGCCGACTCGATCAACGCCTCCACCGACTCGGGTGGTACGCGGAACGAGCGTCCGAAGCGCACCGCGGGCAGCTCCCCGGAGTGCACCAGCCGGTACACCGTCATCCGGGAGACCCGCATCCGGTCCGCCACCTCCGCCACAGTGAGGAACGGCGCGTCCTGCCCGGACCGTTGCTCCGGGATCCCTGCCGCCATGCTGCGCCCCTCCTTCGCCGACCCGCCCCCAGGTCGACCTCTGATCACCGAACGCAGGGACGGTAGCGCGGATCGGACCACCCTCCCGGTGCGAACGTGTCCCACCCTCGGGTGGACTGTCCGAAAACTGTCGGCTCTCGGTGGCCGTCCGGATACGCGGAGTGATGATGTGACCCCGTGGAGGGTGCCGCGGGCCCGGACGCGCGTGCACGGTCATCTATCGTCGGGAGGTGACCGCCGCTCCCACCGTGACCGATGACGACCCGGACGGCGACTGGACCGCGCCGGGCGTGTTCCGCAGTGCCCCCGGCGTCTACCGGATCCCGTTGCCGCTGCCCCAGGACGGGCTGCGTGCCGTGAACGTGTACGCGCTCGCCGACGACACCGGCTGGACCCTGATCGACTCCGGCTGGGCGATCGACGAGGCCCGCGACCTGCTCGGCAAGGCGATGGCCGCGCTGGGCTCCGGTTTCGGCGACGTCCGTCGCTTCCTGGTCACCCACGCCCACCGGGACCACTACACCCTGGCCGCAGTGCTGCGCCGCGAGTACGGCACCCGCGTGCTGCTCGGCGCGGGGGAGCGGCCCAACCTGGAGGTCATCACCGATCCCGA
Source organism: Pseudonocardia sp. UM4_GMWB1 (assembly GCF_017312155.1). Lineage (NCBI taxonomy): Bacteria > Bacillati > Actinomycetota > Actinomycetes > Pseudonocardiales > Pseudonocardiaceae > Pseudonocardia > Pseudonocardia sp. UM4_GMWB1. Next base: position 2,126,210 of record NZ_QJPN01000001.1, read on the forward strand.
CCGCCCGCAGGGCGAGCCCGATCGGACCCGGCTGCTGCGTGCCGGTGCCGCCGGCCTGGTCGACGAGCTCGGCCGGGCCGGGCCGTGGCCGCGTCCGCTCCCCGAGGAGTGGGAGGCCCCGGACGAGTGGATCGCCGACCGTGCCGCCATCGCCGTCGCCGACCCGGCGGGTACCCGCACGCTGACCGCCGTGGAGACTCCGGGGCACACCCGCGGGCACCTCGTGTTCGCCGACGAGGCCCACGAGCTGCTGTTCGCCGGCGACCACGTGCTGCCCCGGATCACCCCGTCGATCGGCCTGCAGCCGTCGCCGGTGGCGAGCCCGCTCGGGCAGTTCCTCGACTCGCTGCGCCTGGTCCGGTCCCGGCCGGACGCGACCCTGCTGCCCGCACACGGCCCGGTGGGTGGCAGCGCGCACGTCCGCACCGACGAGCTGCTGGCCCACCACGACGTCCGACTCGCCCAGTGCCGCGACGCCGTCGCCGCGGGCCACCCGACGGCCGACGCCGTCGCCCGGGTCCTGCGCTGGACCCGGCGGGAACACCGGCTGGAGGACATGGACCTGTTCAACCGGACCCTCGCGGTCCTGGAGACCGGGGCGCACCTCGACGTGCTCGCCGACCTCGGCGAGCTGCGCCGGACCGAGGTTCCCGACGCCGCCACCGGGGTCGCCGTCGCCATCTACACCGCCTGACCCGCGCGCCGGGCCGCGACACGCCGGGCGCCGTTCACCCGGTCGTCGTGTCGGGGTGGCTCCCCGGAGCGGAATCGGGCAGAGTGAGGCCACTGAAGGCCACTCACGCCACGGAGGTCACCACACCCACATCCAGCACATCAGTACCGCGGGTCCGAGCACCGGCCGCGCTGCGCCGAGGACGTAGGGGAAGACGATCCTCGTCGACGACAGCGGAGGTTGGCAGTGAGCACACGCGGAGTGGTGTTCGTCCACTCGTCGCCGACTGCGGTCTGTCCGCACGTCGAGTGGGCGCTCTCGGGCGTTCTCGGAACGCGGGTCTCCCTCGAGTGGTCCGCGCAGCCGGTGGCGTCCGGTCAGATGCGGGCCGAGTGCACCTGGAGCGGTCCCGCCGGTAGCGGCGGAGCTCTCGCGGGGGCGCTGAGGGCCTGGTCGATGCTGCGGTTCGAGGTGACCGAGGAACCGAGCCCCGGCGTGGACGGGGAGCGGTTCATGCACGTCCCCGGCCTCGGCATGTGGCGCGGGCGCACCAGCGCCAACGGTGACGTCGTGTTGCCCGAGGACCAGCTGCGCACGGTCATGGCCGAGCACGGTGGCGCCGGGCTGTCCCGGCGTCTCGACCAGCTGCTGGGCACGGCCTGGGACGACGAGCTGGAGTCCTTCCGCTTCGCCGGCGACGGCGCGGCGGTGACACTGCTGACCCACCGGGTCGGCTGAGCCGAGCCGGGCCGGGCACACTGTCGTCCCATGGGGGGCGAGGAATGAACGGCCGGGCCGCGATCACGGTCGGCGTCCTGCTGGTGGCGCTCGTGGCCGTCGGCGGTGTCGCGTGGACGGTGTCCGGGACGACCCGTTCCGGCGTCGCCCCCGCCTCCGCGCCGCAGACCGTGCCCGACAGCGGCGCGGGCAGCAGCGAGGTGACCATCAGCGCGGGCGCGGCCGAGCATCCGGCCGCCCAGCTGGTGATGCAGCAGGTGCAGCTCTACTTCAACGCCGTCAACGGCCGCGACCATGCGACCTGGGCCCGCGTGGTGAACCCCGAGACCGCCGACCGGCAGCCCCGCGAGACGTGGCTGGAGGGGATCGGCTCCACCACCGACGGCACCATCCGCATCGACCGGATCGACTCCGCGACCGGCGGCGCTGTACTCGCCCTGGTGCGCTTCATCAGCGTCCAGGACCCGAACGACGGCCCGCCCGGCCTGCACGTCGGCCGGATCTGCTGGCAGATCGCCTTCCCGATGGCGGGCTCGCCGCCGCGGATGGACGTCGGCAACCCCGACGGGATCCTGCGCGCCCCCTGCTGAGCGGGCGTGCGGGTCCCCGGCCGGGGACCCGCACGGAACCGTCAGGCCTTGGTGAACACCAGCGAGGCGTTGTGCCCGCCGAAGCCGAACGAGTTGTTGACGGCGGCGTCCACGGTCATCTTCCGCGGCTCACCGGCGACGACGTCCAGCTCGACCTTCGGGTCCTTGTCGGTCAGGTTGAGCGTCGCGGGGACGATGTCGTCGCGCACGCTGAGCAGCGCGATGATCCCCTCGACGGCCCCGGCCCCGCCCACGAGGTGCCCGAGCGCCGACTTCGGTGCGGTGAGCACCGGGTGGTCGCCGAACGCCCGTTTCACGGCGGTCGCCTCGCCCACGTCGCCGACCACCGTGGAGGTGGCGTGGCAGTTGACGTGGACGATGTCGGAGGCGGTCAGACCGGCCCCGGCCACGGCCTTCTGCATCGCCCGGATCTGGCCCTCGCCCTCGGGGTCGGGCCCGGTGATGTGGTACGCGTCGGACGTCAGACCGATCCCGGCGAGGCGGCCGTGCACGGTGGCGCCGCGGGCCTTGGCGAACTCCTCGCGCTCGAGCACGAGCACGCCCGAGCCCTCACCGAGGACGAAGCCGTCCCGCCCGGTGTCGAACGGCCGGGAAGCCCGCTCCGGGTCGTCGTTGCGGGTGGACAGCGTCCGCGACTGCACGAACCCGGCCACGGTGATCGGCACGATGCAGGACTCGGCGCCGCCCGCGAGGACGACGTCGACCTCCCCGTCGCGCAGCAGCTTGTAGGCCCAGGCCAGTGCCTCGGCGCCGGTGGCGCACGCCGAGGCGGGGGAGTGCACCCCGCCCTTGGCCTTGTACTCCAGGCTCACCAGCGCGGCCGGACCGTTGGGCATGAGCATCGGCACGGTCAGCGGCGAGACCTTGCGCAGCCCGTGCTCCTCGAGCAGGTCGTCCTGCGCGAGCAGCGTCGGCGCGCCGCCGATGCCGGCGCCGATGACGACGGCGAGCCGCTCCGCCTCGACCGCGGCCCCGTCCTCGCCGGGGATCGCGCCGAGCCCGGCGTGCGCCCAGGCCTCCTTGGCGGCCACCATCGCGACCTGCTCGCACCGGTCCATCCGGCGGGCCTGCACGCGGGGCAGGACCTCGGTGGGCTCCACGGCGAGCTGGGCCGAGATGGACACCGGCAGGTCGAACCGCTCGGTCCAGTCGGCCCGGGTGGTTCCCACCCCGGACTTCCCGGCGAGCAGCGCCTCCCAGGTGGAGGCGGCGTCCCCGCCGAGCGGGGTGGTGGCCCCGAAACCGGTGACGACCACTCCGTCGGTCATGACGTCTCCTTCTCCCCGGCGGACAGCGCTACCGGTGCGTGCCCGCCGGTACGGGTCACTGGTGCTTGGCGATGAAGTCGACGGCGTCGCCGACGGTCTTCAGCTCGGCGAGCTGGTCGTCCGGGATCTTGGCGCCGAACTTGTCCTCGGCCTGCACGGCGATCTCCACCATCGACAGCGAGTCGATGTCCAGGTCGTCCACGAAGGACTTCTCGGGTGTCACCTCGGCGGTGTCGATGCCGGCGACCTCCTCGACGATCTCGGCCAGCCCGGTGAGGATCTCGGCGTTGTCAGCCACGATGGTTCTCCTTGCGCGGTGGATGGGTGCGGGTGCCAGGTCTCCGGTGCCCCGTCAGGGGCAGACGACGACCTGTCCGGCGTAGGACAGTCCTGCGCCGAAGCCTACGAGGAGCAGCACGTCGCCGGACCGTACCCGGCCGGCCGTGCGCATGTGGTCCAGCGCCATCGGGATGGACGCGGACGAGGTGTTGCCGGAGTGCACGATGTCGTCGGCGACGACCATGTCCTCCCGGGCGCCGTGGCGGCGCAGCTTCTTCGCGATCGCCTCGACGATGCGCAGGTTCGCCTGGTGCGGGATGAGCACGTCGATGTCGGCGGGGGTGAGCCCGGCCCGCTCGACGGCGTCCAGCGCGACGGGGGAGATCGCCGTCGTCGCCCACCGGAAGACCGCCTGGCCCTCCTGGTGCAGCTTGTTCGTGGTCTCACCGAGGATCCGGATGGTCGACGCGTGGTCGCCCGCGCTGCCCCAGCTGACCGGGCCGACGCCCACCTCGTCCTCGCCGTCCGCCGGTCCCAGCAGGGCGGCGCCCGCGCCGTCGGCGAAGATGATGCAGGTCGAGCGGTCGTCCCAGTCGACCCAGTCCGAGAGCTTCTCGGCGCCGATGACCAGCACGTGCCGGGCCGAACCGGCCCGGATCATGTCCGAGGCGACGGCCGTGGCGTAGCTGAAGCCGGCGCAGGCCGCGTTGAGGTCGAACGCGGCGACGCCGTTCGCGCCCAGGCCGGTCGCCACCTGGGCGGCGGCGTTCGGGATCGGGTTGGGCATCGTGCAGGTCGCAACGATCACGGCGTCGAGCGCGGCCGGGTCGAAGCCGGCGTCGGTCAGCGCCGCTGCCCCGGCCGCCGTCGCCATGGACGTCAGCGACGTGTCGGCGTCGGCGATCCGGCGCTCGGCGATCCCGACGCGGCTGCGGATCCACGCGTCGTCGGTCTCGACCCGCTTCTCCAGGTCGGCGTTGGTGACCACGTGCTCGGACTGCCAGCTGCCGAGGCCCAGGAAACGGGCCCCCGCGACGGTCGGGGTCGCTCGCATGGGGCTCACTTCCCGTGCTCGGAGATCAGGTCGACGGCGGCGTCGAGCTGCTCGGGGGTCTTGAGCGCCAGCGTCGGGGTGCCCTTGACGGCGCGCTTGACCAGCCCGGTCAGCGTCGCGCCCGGGGGCAGCTCGAGGGTCGCACCGGTCCCGCGGTCCGCGAGGGTCTGCATGCAGGCGTCCCAGCGGACCGGCCGGGTGACCTGCGCGACGAGCCGGCGCAGCGCCTCGGCGCCGGTGTCGACGGTCGCGCCGTCGGCGTTGGACAGCAGCGTGAGCGTCGGGTCCGACACCGGCACCGACGACGCGTGGCTCTCCAGCGCGGCACGCGCGGGCTCCATGTGCGCGGTGTGGAACGCCCCGGCGACCGGGAGCTCCTTGACCCGTGCCTTCTCCGGAGGCGACGCGACCAGCTCGGTGATCGCCTCCTTCGCCCCGGCGGCGACGATCTGGCCGGCCCCGTTGCGGTTGGCCGGGTCGAGACCCAGCTCGGCGAGGCGGGCCAGCACGACCTCCTCCTCGCCGCCGAGCACGGCGGCCATCGACGTCGGCGCGACGGCGCAGGCGGCGGCCATCTCACGGCCGCGGACCCCGGCGAGGGCGACGGCGGCGTCCTCGGTCAGCACGCCCGCGATCGCGCAGGCGGTGATCTCGCCGATCGAGTGCCCGGCGACGACGGTCCCGGACGGCAGCTCGACCCGCTCTCGCAGGCGGTGCGCGGCCAGCAGGCCCAGGGTGACGATCAACGGCTGGGTGACCGCGGTGTCGGTGATCTCCTCGGCGTCGGCGGTGGTGCCGAGACGCACCAGGTCGAGCCCGACGGCGTCGGACCAGCCGGCCACGGCCTCCGCCGCGGCCGGGTCCTCCAGCCACGGAGCGAGCATGCCGGGGGTCTGGGCCCCCTGGCCGGGTGCGAGCAGGGCGATCACGGGGATATCACACACCTCTCGGGGGCGGCGCCGGGATACCGGTTACGACGAAGTCGGACCACCGAAGTTGTAGGAAACCTACGAACCACAGGTGTGACCGGGGCCTCGTTACCGATCCGTAGGGGCCGGTGTTTGTAGGGTTCACGACAACGCCCCGCCCACCGGGACACGGACGCCGTCGACCTCCTGATCATGCTCCCCGGTCGGGTCCAGAGGAGTCAGCGGGGTGTGCGCGGCGACGGCCGGGCCGTCGGACGCGCGGGCGGTGCGGTCGGCGACGAGCGCGGCGCGCAGCACGAACGCCTCCCGCGGGTCGGTGGGGGAGCGCCCGACGAGCTCGCCGATACGGCGCAGGCGGTAGCGCACCGTGTTGGGGTGCACGTAGAGCGCGCGGGCGCAGCCCTCCAGGCTCGCCCCGCCCTCCAGGTACGCGGCCAGGGTGCGCAGCAGCTCGCCACCGGTGTCGTGGAGCGGGGCGAGGACGTCCTCGGCGAGCCGGCGCCGCGCGGCCGGGTCGCCGTGCAGCGCGCGCTCGGGCAGCAGGTCGGCGGCGTCGACCGGGCGCGGGGCGTCGGGGTGGCCGGGGGCGGCGGCCAGCCCGGCCAGTGCCTCGGCGACAGCGGCACCCGCGGTGGCCAGGTCGGTGCTGGGCGGGCCGGAGACGACCGGTCCGGGCCCGAAGCGCGCCGCAACCTCGGCGAGCACCCGCGCGGTGACCGCGCTCGTCCCCGGGGCCGGCCCGGGCCCGGTCGGCGCCGCACGTGCCGAGGTGGTCTCGGCGAGCCGGTCGGCGACCCGGCGCGCGGGCCGCCCGGTCAGATGCAGCAGGACCACCAGCCGTCGCCCCTGGACGCCGACGAGCACGTCGTGGCCGAGCCGCGCGGCGACCCGGCGCAGCTCCACGATCAGCTGCGGGGACTCGGGGCCGGAGCCGGGGGCGGAGCCGACCAGGCAGTGCACCGGGGCGGCGGGGTCCCAGCCGAGCGCGGCGGCCCGGGACACGAGCGCGCCGTCGGTGTCACCGCGCAGCACGGCGTCGACGACGAGCGCCTCCAGCCGGGCGTCCCAGGCGCCGCGGGACTCCGCGGCGCCGGCGTACACGGTGGCGGCGGCGAAGGCGATCTCCCGGCCGAAGCGCAGCACGGCCTCGGTGAGCTCGTGGCGCTCGGTGCCGTCGTCGGCGAGCGGGGGCAGGTGCTCCTCGAACACGTCCGCGGCGATACGCACCAGCTCGACGGTCTGGCGCAGGCTGATCCTCCGCGCCAGGTCGCGCGGCGCGATCCGGAACGCCTCGGCGGTGAGCGGGGTGGTGCGGGCGGGCTCGCGCAGCCAGGACACGAAGTTCGCGACGCCGGTCTGGGTCACCAGCGCCACGCCCGCGCGCTGGTCGGCGGGCAGCCCCGCGAACCACGGGCAGCGCCGCTCCATCTCCGCCAGGCATGCCGCGGCCAGCCGGGACGAGGCGAGCTCGAGGCGGCGCAACGTCGCGTCCGCGACCGGGTGGCGGTGCACGTCGGGCAGCATGACACGACGATGGACGCACCCACAGGACACGTCACGCTGTACCGCTCCGGCTCGCGGGCGCGCACGGAGACCGGCTGGCTCGACTCGCGGCACAGCTTCTCCGCCGGGGCGCACTACGACCCGGCCAACACCCACTTCGGGTTGCTGCTGCTGCACAACGAGGACCGGCTCGTCCCGGGGCGCGGCTACGACGAGCACCCGCACCGCGACACCGAGATCCTCACCTGGGTCCTCGACGGCGAGCTGGAACACCGCGACAGCACCACCGGGCGGACCGCACGGGTCGGGCCGGGCGGGGTGCAGTACCTGGGCGCAGGGTCGGGGGTGCGGCACTCCGAGCACGCGACGCCGGACGGGGGCGTGCGGTTCGTGCAGATGTGGGTGGTGCCCGAGGAACCGGGCGGAGACCCGCGCCACCTCGTGCGTGCGGCGGACGCGGGGGAGCGCAGGGACACGGTCGTCCTGGCCTCGGGCCTGGAACGGCACCGTGAGGCGACCCTGCTGCCGCTGCGTCAGCGCGCGGCGGCCCTGTCGGTGGCACGGCTCGCGCCGGGGGCGGCGACGGAGCTGCCGACCGCCCCGTTCGTGCACGCCTTCGTGGCACGTGGGGGCGCGACGCTGGAGGACGTGCCCGGTGACGAGCTCGGTACGGGCGACGCGGCCAGGATCGTCGACGACGGCGGCCGGCGGATCACCGCCGGACCGGACGGGGCCGAGATCCTGGTGTGGGAGATGCACGCGGCGCTGGGGTGGTGACACCCGGGCGCCGCGGAACCGGCCGGGGCACGCGGGGCCTCGGCCGTGACGGTCTGCTGCCGGTCACCACGACGGACGGGTGACCGGACGGCTCAGAGCGGTGTGACCCCGCTGGCCTGCGGCCCCTTCTGCCCCTGCTCGATGTCGAACGACACGCGCTGCCCCTCGTCGAGGCTCTTGTAGCCGTTCGTCTGGATTGCCGAGTAGTGCACGAACACGTCCGCACCACCACCGTCGGGGGCGAGGAAGCCGTAGCCCTTCTCGCTGTTGAACCACTTGACGGTGCCTTCTGCCATTCCTGCTCCCTGGAGATCATCGGCCCGGAGCACCTCGCCCCGGGACCGCTGGCCAGCGACGCACACGGTCGACGCCCTGGTCAGGACGGCGAGTCGCGAGGACGAGTGATCACCGCCACCGCCGTCGCGCGGAGCCTATCGTGATCTGCGTCGCCCTGGGAGGGGCGAAAATCGGCGACGGCCCGCCGCCCCGTGCGGGGCGGCGGGCCGTCGTGTGCCGGTGGGGTCAGGCGGCCCCGCCGTCGCCGATCTGCGGGCCGGCGGCCTGCGGGTCGTCGATCTTGTAGCCGGCCGCGGCCTCGGCCGCGGTCTCGGTCTTCACCAGGCCCTGCTTGGCCAGCACCGAGAGCGCGCCGACGACGATCGACTCGGCGTCGACCGCGAAGTGGCGGCGCACGGCCGGACGGGTGTCGGACAGGCCGAACCCGTCGGTGCCCAGCGACAGGAACGGCGCCGGGGACCACTGGCGGATCTGGTCGGGGACCGCACGCATCCAGTCCGAGACCGCCACGACCGGGGCGTCGCCGTGCTCGCCGTCGCCCAGCTTCTGGGTCACGTACGGCACGACCGGCTCGTCACCGGGCTTGAGCAGGTTGGCGTGCTCGGCCTCGACGCCGTCGCGGCGCAGCTCACCCCAGGACGTCACCGACCAGACCTCGGCACGGACGTCCCACTCGTCGGCCAGCATCTTCTGCGCGGTCAGCGCCCACGGCAGCGAGACCCCGGAGGCGAGCAGCCGCACCACGGGGCCGTTGCCCTCGGGCGCGGCGGCGAAGCGGTGCATCCCGCGCAGGATGCCCTCGCGGTCCACGTCCTCCGGCTCGGCCGGCTGGCGGTAGGGCTCGTTGTAGACCGTCAGGTAGTAGATGACGTTCTCGGGCTTCTCACCGACCATCCGGCGCAGCCCGTCCTGGACGATGTGCGCGACCTCGAAGGAGAACGCCGGGTCGTAGGCGACGACCGCCGGGTTGGTCGCCGCCAGCAGCAGCGAGTGCCCGTCGTTGTGCTGCAGCCCCTCACCGGTCAGCGTCGTGCGGCCCGCGGTGGCGCCGACGAGGAAGCCGCGGGCCATCTGGTCCGAGGCGGCCCAGATCGAGTCGCCGGTCCGCTGGAAGCCGAACATCGAGTAGAAGATGTAGACCGGGATCATCGGCTCGTCGTGCGTGGCGTACGACGTGCCCGCCGCGGTGAACGACCCGACCGAACCGGCCTCGTTGATGCCCTCGTGCAGGATCTGGCCCTGCTCGGACTCCTTGTAGGCGAGCATCAGGTCCGCGTCGACCGAGGTGTAGTTCTGGCCGTTCGGGTTGTAGATCTTCTGGCTCGGGAACATCGAGTCCATACCGAAGGTACGGGCCTCGTCCGGGATGATCGGCACGAAGCGCGGGCCGATCTCCTTGTCCTTGATGAGCTCGCGCAGCAGCCGGACGAACGCCATCGTCGTGGCGACCTCCTGCTTGCCGGAGCCCTTCTTGACGAAGTCGTAGACCTTGTCGCCGGGGAGCACCAGCGGCTTGCCGGTGGTCCGGCGCGACGGCAGCGGCCCGCCCAGCTGGCGACGGCGCTCCCGCAGGTACTGGATCGCCTCGTCCTTCTCGCCGGGGTGGTAGTACGGCGGCAGGTACGGGTCGGCCTCGAGCTGCTTGTCCGAGATCGGGATGCGCTGCTCGTCGCGGAACTGCTTGAGGTCGTCGAGCGTGAGCTTCTTCATCTGGTGGGTGGCGTTGCGGCCCGCGAAGTGCGTGCCCAGGCCGTAGCCCTTGATGGTCTTGGCCAGGATGACGGTCGGCTGGCCGTGGTGCGCGGTCGCGGCGGCGTAGGCCGCGTGCACCTTGCGGTAGTCGTGCCCGCCGCGCTTGAGCTTCCAGATCTCGGCGTCGCTCATCGGGTCGACGAGCGCCTTGGTCCGCGGGTCCCGGCCGAAGAAGTGGTCGCGGACGTAGGCGCCGTCGTTGGCCTTGTAGGTCTGGAAGTCGCCGTCCGGCGTGGTGTTCATCAGGTTGATCAGCGCGCCGTCACGGTCGCCGTGCAGCAGCGAGTCCCACTCGCGGCCCCAGATGACCTTGATGACGTTCCAGCCGGCGCCCCGGAAGAACGCCTCCAGCTCCTGGATGATCTTGCCGTTGCCCCGGACCGGACCGTCGAGGCGCTGCAGGTTGCAGTTGACGACGAAGTTCAGGTTGTCCAGGCCCTCGTTGGCCGCGACGTGGATCAGGCCGCGCGACTCGGGCTCGTCCATCTCGCCGTCGCCGAGGAAGGCCCACACCTGCTGCTGCGAGGTGTCCTTGAACCCGCGGTCGCCCAGGTAGCGGTTGAACCGCGCCTGCATGATCGCGTTCATCGGCCCGATGCCCATCGAGACCGTGGGGAACTCCCAGAAGTCCGGCATCAGGCGCGGGTGCGGGTACGACGGCAGGCCGCCGCCCGGGCCGGCGTGGCTGAGCTCCTGGCGGAAGCCGTCGAGCCGGTCCTCCGACAGCCGCCCCTCGAGGAAGGCGCGGGCGTAGATGCCGGGGGAGGCGTGGCCCTGGATGTAGATCTGGTCGCCGCCGCCGGGGTGCTCCTTGCCACGGAAGAAGTGGTTGAAACCGACCTCGTAGAGCGTCGCCGAGGAGGCGTAGGACGAGATGTGCCCACCGACACCGATGCCCGGGCGCTGCGCGCGGTGCACGGTCATCGCGGCGTTCCAGCGCAGCCAGCGCCGGTAGGTGCGCTCGACGTCCTCGTCGCCGGGGAACCACGGCTCGCGGTCGGTCGGGATGGTGTTGACGTAGTCCGTCGCGGTCAGCGACGGGACGCCCACGTGCTTCTCACGGGCGCGCTGCAGCATCGTCAGCATGAGGTAGCGGGCGCGCTGCTGCCCGGCGTTGTCCAGGACCGCGTCCAGGGAGTCCAGCCACTCGGCCGTCTCCTCGGGGTCGATGTCCGGCAGGTGGGCGGCCAGCCCGTCCCGGATGACGTTGACGCGGCGCTTGTCGTCGCCGGGCGTGCTGCTCTGCGCGGTCAAGGGTTCTCCCTGCCTGATTCCGTCGGTGGCCGGGATCGCCCGGCCCTGTCTTTCCGCCGCCGGCTGTGGGGCGACGTCGCCGGCCGGACTCGACGGTCGTGGCCGTGGCTCGGTCCATCGTGCCTGTTCCGGCGCGGTCCCGAAACTCGTCGTTCACGAAGTCGGGCTCTGGCCGCGAGGATAGGTACTACTCGTACGTAACTGAACGGAGGGCGGGGTGACCTGCGCGTCACCGCGCCGCGCACCACGAGCCGGTTGCATCCGGTCGTGCCCCCGTGATCGGATGCCCCATCCGATTTCGCGCGAAGGGTGGCGCCCGCACGCGGAACCGAAGACGATGGACTGCGTGAGCAGCGTGAAAGGGGAACGAGTGGTGACCGCGGCAGATGCCGGTGCGTCCGACATCGCGGCAAAGCTCGGCATCGAGCCGGGCATGATCGTCCAGGAACTCGGGTACGACTCCGACATCGACGACCAGGTCAGAGAGGCCGTCGAGGACACGACAGGTGAGGAGCTCCTCGACGAGGACGCCCAGGAGGTCATCGACGTCGTCCTCCTGTGGTTCCGCGACGGGGACGGCGACCTGATCGACACCCTGGTCGACGCCCGAACGCCCCTCTCGGACGAGGGCTTCGTGTGGGTCCTGACACCCAAGACCGGCCGTGACGGCCACATCCAGCCCTCCGAGATCGCCGAGGCGGCTCCGACCGCCGGACTGTCGCAGACGTCCAACGCGACGCTCGGGGACGACTGGGTGGGGTCGAAGCTCGTGCCGCCGAAGCAGGGGAAGGGCAAGCGCTGAGCCCAGTAGTCGAGGGTGCGGCCGCCCCGGACTTCGAGCTCCCCGACCAGAACCGACAGCCGGTCTCGCTGGCGTCGGTCCTCGGGTCGGGGCGCTCGGCGCTGCTGGTCTTCTACCCGTTCGCGTTCTCCGGGATCTGTGGCGGGGAGCTGTCGGCGGTGCAGGCGTCGCTCCCGGAGTTCCAGAACGACGCCACCCAGGTGCTGGCGATCTCCTGTGACCCGACGTTCTCGCTCGGGGCCTGGGCCGCGTCCGCGGGGTTCAGGTTCCCGCTGCTGTCCGACTTCTGGCCGCACGGGGCCGTGGCGTCGGCCTACGGGGTGTTCGACACCGCGAAGGGGAGGGCGCTGCGGGGGACGTTCCTGATCCGCCCGGACGGCACCGTCTCGTTCGCCGAAGTGAACCAGCCGGGGGAACCGCGGGACCAGGACGGGTGGCGTCGGGCCCTGGGGGCCGTGTGAAGATGTCCGTCCCGGGCGCGTAGCTCAGCGGGAGAGCACTCGGTTTACACCCGAGCGGTCGCAGGTTCGAACCCTGCCGCGCCCACATATCTGACCAGGGCCTTCTCTGGCCCCATGATCGCGTAGCTCCGCTCGTGGAGCCTTTCGTGGTGCGAAGCCCTCGTATCCTGCTCCACGTGACGGCAGCCGGGAGGCCGCGCGGACGACCGCGCGGGACGATCGAGGAGCTGCCCAGCGGCGCGCTCCGGGTCTCCGTCTACGTCGGGAAGGACCCGATCTCCGGTCGGCGGCACTACCTGCGCGAGACCGTCCCGGCCGGGGCGGGCGCGAAGAACGAACGTCGATCGGCATTCGGGGACGTTGACGATCCGCCGGGCGATCGCCCAGGACGGGCGGGCGTTGCAGGAGGACACCAAGACCACCAGCAGCATTGAGATCACGGACTCGACCACCGCCGCGCTCTGGCTGCTGTCCGACGAGGCCCGCTTCCTTACCGGACTCGAGCTGCTCGTCGACGCGGGCGGGAGCACGAAGTAGCGCCGTTGCGCACGTGCGGGCCCGTTGGTTCGTCGTCCACCCACGACCCGATCCTCAGCCTCACGTCGACTGTGGATCCGAGCTCGATCAGACGTAGTTCGCGGCGGAGCGGATCTCCCTGTCCGCGTCCGGGCGGATGGCGCCGACACCCGCCAGCGCGCGGATCTCGCCGGGGACGAAGCCGAGCTCGGCGAGCACGTTCTCGGTGTCCTGGCCGAGGGCGGGGACCCCTCGCCCGGTCTGTGCGCGACTCCGCGACATGCGCACGGGATGGCGGGGCAGCTGCGCGGCCGGCTGGCCCGCCACGTCCACGTCGACCAGGAGTGGGCCGGCCCCGACACTCGACCCGTCGAGGAGCGTCCGGAGCCCGAGCCCGGGAGCACAGGCCAGTCCTGCGGTCTCGAAGACCTCGAGAGCCTGCAGGTTCGTCAGCTCGGCGACGGCTGGCGCGAGAAGAGCTGTTGCCGCCTCCCCGTTACGCGCCTGGAGGTACGGCGTCGAGAACTCTGCCCGCTCGGTGAGGTCGTCGACGCCGAGTTCCCGGCACAGCGGGCCGAGTGCGTCCGCGTCGACGACACCGACCACGGTCACGGTTCCGTCGCGGGTCGTGAACGTGGCCCAGTACCCCAGGTCGTCCCATCCGGGGCTCCGCCCGTACATCGACAACGATGCGACCTCCGATCCCTGCATGGCGAGTGCGGTGTCGAACAGGCTCACCGTCACCTCCTGTCCGCGGCCCGATCGGCCTCGCTCGAGGAGCGCTCCGAGGATCCCCTGAACCAGCAGCGCCGAGGCCGCGTAGATGACCGGCGTGCCGGGAAGGGATCGCGGGAGGTGACCACCCCGGCCGCAGCCGGTGTGGGTGAGCCCGCTCGTGGCCTGCGCGAGTAGCTCGTGTCCCGCCGGGGCGGCTGTGGAACCGATGGAACCGGCGCTGCTGATCGAGGCGTGGATCAGGCGTGGGTGGCCTCCGGCGAGATCGGCGTGGCCCAGCGCCAGCCGCTCGATGCACGGCGCCCCGTGGTCGTGGAGCAGGACGTCGGCGCGCTCGACCAGACGGCGCACGACGTCCTCGCCACCGGGCGTGGCGAGGTCGACGCAGATGCTGCGCTTGTTGCGGTTCGCGGCGGCGAAAGCCGGTGCCATGAGGTCGTTGTCGACCGCCTGCCGGTCGACCGGGCGAAGGGCGCCCCCCCGGGCGCCGTGCTCCACCTTGACGACCTCGGCTCCGAGGTCGCCGAGCGTCTGCCCCGGCTGTGGGCTGAGCGCACCGCTGCCGAGCTCGACGACGCGGATCCCGTCCAACACCGGGCTCACGGGCGCTGGACCCTCGGTGAAGTGAGACGCCTACCGCTCACGCCAGCGGCTCCGGGGTGAGCACGCCGTCGACACGGCGGGGGATGCCCAGCGGGTTGGCGTCCGCCAACGCTGCCGGGAGCAAAGCGTCCGGAATCGACTGGTAGGCGATCGGGCGCAGGAAACGGCGCATGGCCGTGGCGCCCACTGATGTGTGGATCGATGTCGTCGACGGGTGGGGGCCGCCGTGGTGCTGTGCCCAGGTGACCGCGACACCCGTCGGCCAACTGTTCCACAGGACGCGGCCGGCGAGCGGAGCGAGGAGAGGAAGCAGCGCTGCCGCGTCGCCGTCGTCGGGCCCCGCGGCATGTACCCCTGCGGTCAGCGACCCCTCCAGCAGGGCGACGGCGGACCGCAGCTCGTCGGCGTCGCGGTAGGTCACCACGAGGGAGAAGGGTCCGAAGCGCTCCGCCAGCAGTTCGTCCCGGAACCCGGCGAGCTCGACGATCGTCGTCCTGGCCAACACGGGGCGGACGGTCCGGCCGTCGCCTTCCGGGGCACCGGCAAGGATCCGCACCGCGGGATGCGTCGCCAGGGTCCGCGTCCCGTCCACGTAGGCGTCGCCGATCCCGTCGTGCAGCAGCGTGACCGGTGCGGTGTCCGCCTCGGCGGCGACGATCTCGGCCATCCCGCTGTCCTCGGGCACGAGCAGCAGGCCCGGCTTGGTGCAGAACTGGCCGGCGCCGAGCCCGACCGAGGCCAGGTAGTCGCGGACGATCCCCTCGCCCCGCGCGGCCGCGGCCGCCGGCGTGACGAACACCGGGTTGAGGCTGCCCAGCTCACCGTAGAAGGGAACGGGGGAGGGGCGACCGGCGGCCAGGTCCGCGAGCGCCCTCCCCCCGGAGGTGGAGCCGGTGAAGCCGACCGCGGTGATCCGCGGGTCCATGACGAGGGCACGGCCCGACTCGAGTCCCGACACGACCCCGAAGGTGCCCTCGGGAGCACCGGCTGCGGCCAGCGACTTCGCGACGACCTCGGCGTAGGGGCCGGAGAGCCGCGGTTGGGCGGGGTGCACCTTGGCGACGACCGGGCAGCCCGCGGCCAGGGCCGACGCGGTGTCCCCGCCGGCGAGCCCGAACGCGAACGGGAAGTTGCTCGCCCCGAACACGGCGACCGGCCCCAGAGGCACGAGCATGCGGCGCAGGTCGGGCTGCGGGCCGAGCGGGCCCTCGGGGTTCGCCCGATCGATCACGGCCTCGAGCCAGGAACCCTCTTCGACCGCTTCGGCGAACATCTCGAACTGCACCGCGGTGCGCTCGACCTCGCCGACCAGCCGCGCCTCGCCCAGGGCGCTGTCCGCATCCGCGAGCGGGACCAGCTCGTCGCGCCGGGCCCGCAGGCCGGCCGCGACCGCGCGCAACAACCTGGCTCGCTCCCCGGGCGACATCGCGCCCAGTGCGGGCGCCGCCGCGGCCGCGGATTCCAGGACCTGCTCGAACTCCGCCGGGCTGGTGCTCGGCTGCTCGACGCCGGACATCGCCGTCTCCCTCGGTCGGGGTGGCCCGTTGCCACGCTCGGCGGACACCGTCGCGCCGTCGTCGGGAAACCGGCACCTCCTGGTGGAGGTACCGAGGCGGATGAGGGCGGCACAGGATCTCGAAGCAACGCGAGGCGACCACAACGAGGAGGAGCGTCCTGCTGTGCCATCCCTGACGTCCACATCGGAAAGTTCCGGTCCGCTGACCGGCATCCGCGTGCTCGACATGACCCGCCTGGCTCCGGGCCCTTACGGAAGCATGCTGCTGGCCGACCTGGGGGCCGAGGTCATCTCCGTCGGTGGCGGCAGGTCCGGGCTCCCCGTCCCCGCCCTGGCGCGCGGGAAGCAGTTCGTGACCCTCGATCTCAAGACAGCGGACGGCCGTGCGGCCCTGCACCGGCTGGTCGAGGTCTCCGACGTGCTGATGGAGGGCTTTCGGCCCGGCGTGGCCGACCGGATCGGGGCGGGTTACGAGGAGCTGCGCCGGATCAACCCGCGGCTGGTCTACTGCAGTGTCACCGGATACGGGCAAACCGGTCCGCTCGCGCAGGCCGCCGGACACGACATCAACTATGCCGCCGTCGGCGGCGCCCTGGGGACGTTCGGGCCCGCCGACGGGCCACCGGTGCCGCCGCTCAACCTGCTGGCCGACTTCGCCGGTGGCGGCCTGCTGGCGGCGTTCGGCATCGTGTCCGCGCTCTACGAGCGGGAGCGTTCCGGGGCCGGCCAGTACCTCGACGCGGCGATGGTCGACGGCGTCCTGTCCATGATGGGCATGAACTTCGCCGACTGGGGCCACCGCTCCCTACCGGCCCGGGGGGAGGGCGTCCTCACCGGCAGCATGCCGGCGTACCGGTGCTATCCCTGTGCGGACGGTCGCCACGTCGCGGTCGGCGCGCTGGAGAACGCGTTCTTCGCCAACCTCTGGGCTGCGCTGGAACTCGGTGAGGTCCCGGACCACCTCGACCCCGAGAACTGGACCGAGATCGGCGAGCGCCTGACCGCGGCGTTCGCCACCCGCGACCGCGACGCCTGGGCGGAGCGCTTCGCCGGCGTCGACGCCTGCGTCACGCCGGTCCTCGAGCCCCACGAACTCGCCGGCTTCGGGCAGATCAAGGAGCGCTACGACGGATTCGACCCCGGCTCCGTCCCGCCCGTCCCGGTGTTCTCCCGCACCGCGGCCCGGGCCGGGCACACCGACACCGCAGACGCCACGGAGGCGGTGCTGACCCGGCTGGGCGTCTCCGCGGACGCCGCCCGCCGTGTCACGGCGGGCGGCGGGGGTCCCGCCGTCACCGGCCTCAGCTGGCCACCGCTGTGAACCACCTGCACGATCGTCGAAGGGAAGACGACATGGACACCCAGTACGACGACTTCCGGGACATGGTCCGGAGGCTCGCCGCCGATCGCATCGCCCCGCATGCCGGCGATGTCGACGACAAGGAGCGCTTCCCCGAGGAGGGCTGGGCGGCGCTGCGCGAGGCCGAGGTCGCGGGCCTGCCCTACGCCGGGGCGCTCGGTGGCGGCGACGGAGACCTGTTGTCGCAGGTCATCGCAGTCGAAGAGGTTGCCGCCGCCTGCGGGAGCACCGCGCTCGTGCTGCTGGTCAACTGGGCCGGTACCTCGACAGTGGTCAGCCACGGCTCGGACGAGCTCAAGGCCGAGATCGTGCCGCGCGTCGCGGCCGGTGATGCGGGGGCCGCCTGGTGCATGACCGAGCCGACCGTCGGCTCCGATCTCTCCGCGATCGCCACCACAGCGCGTCCCGACGGCACGGACTGGATGCTCACCGGCCAGAAGCGCTTCATCAGCAACGCGCCGTGGGCCGACTGGTACGCCGTACTCGCCCGGTCCGGGGGAACGCAGGACTTCGGCGTGTTCATGGTCCACCGGGACGACCCGGGCGTGTCCTTCGGCCCGCACGAGAAGAAGATGGGCATGCGGGGCAGCCCGACCGCCGACGTCAACTTCGACGGTGTGCGGTTGCCGGCGAGCCGCGTCGTGGCCGACCCGGTGCAGGGCTACCGCTACATCAACGGTGAGCTCAACACCAGCCGCGCGCTCATCGCCGCGCAGGCCCTCGGCGTGGCGCAGGGCGCCTTCGACGCGGCGGTGGCCTACACCTGCGAGCGGCACCAGTTCGGTCAGCCGCTGTCACGCTTCCAGATGCTGCGCGGGATGGTCGCCGATATGGCGGTCAAGATCGAGTCCGCCCGCGCACTGCTGTACGACGCCGTTCGTCTGATCATGGACGGGAACCCGCGGGCTCGCGGCAGGATCTCGATGGCGAAGCTGCTCTGCAGCGACAACGCCATGTCCGTCACCACGGACGCGGTGCAGCTCCACGGCGGGTACGGCTACGTCCGCGACTACCCGGTGGAACGCATGATGCGCGATGCCAAGATCACCCAGATCTACGAGGGCACCAACCAGATCCAGCGGCTGCTCGTGGCGAAGTCCGTCTACGAGGGTCGGTGATCGGCGTGTCACAGCCGCTGAGCGGGATGACCGTGCTCGACCTCGGCGAAGTGGTGCAGGGCCCCGTCGCCGCGCAGGTGCTCGGCGACCACGGCGCCGACGTGATCAAGGTCGAGCGCGGTGTCCGGGGCGACATGCTGCGCTCGCTGGACCGCCCGGCGGTCGAGGCAGGGGAGCCGTCGTCGTACTACGCCGGCGTCAACCGCAACAAGCGCAGCATCGCCCTCAATCTGAAGACCCGGGAGGGCATGAGCGCGCTGCACCGGCTACTGGCCAGGGCCGACGTTCTCGTGCACAGCTACCGGCCGGCGGCCGTGGAACGCCTGGGTCTGGCGTACGAGCTGCTCGCCGAGCGCTACCCGCGGCTGGTGTACGCCTCGGCGTCCGGCTTCGGCGAGAGCGGCCCCTACGCGCACAAGGCCGGGCAGGACATGCTCGCCCAGTCGCTGAGCGGGATGGCCCGGACCGTCGGGGACCGGACGCTGTCCGCGCACCTCAATCCGGTCCCCGCGGTGGACTACGCGTCCGGGATGTTGCTGGCGCAGGGGATCCTGGTCGCGCTCTTCGAGCGCGAGCGCTCCGGCCGGGGGCAGAAGGTGAGCGTCAACCTGCTCGACACGGCACTCGCTCTGCAGACGCTGGAGAGCGCTTCGTTGCTGATGTACGACCACGAGACCAACTGGGTCACCGACTGGTACCACGGGGTCTTCCCCACCGCGGACGGCATGGTCACGGTCCTGGGCCTGTTCCGCGACAACGCCCTCGGCATGCTGTGCAAGGCGCTGGAGGTCGAGGACCTCAGCCGCAGGCCGGAGTTCGCCACCGCCGACCTGCAGGCCCGCAACGCCGCCGCCGCCAACGAGTTGCTGCGCGACGCGGTCGCCGCACTCACCACGCGAGATGCCACCGAGCGGTTCGACGCCGTCGACCTGCTGTCGGCCCCGCTGCTCACGTTGCGCGAGGCGCTGGAGGATCCGCAGGTTCTGGAGAACGGCACCGTCACCACCGTCGACGTCGAAGGCCGGCGCACGACCAGGATCCTCGGCAACCCCGTCCGACTGTCGCGTACTCCCGCGAGCGTCGGCCGCGGGGTGTCCGGGGTGGGCGCGGACACCGAGGCGGTGTTGCGCGAGGCGGGCTTCGACGACGACGAGCTCCGTGCCCTCCGCGAGAGCGGAGCGGTGCGATGAAGGAGGACACCATGGGCGATCGCGTCGCCGTCGAGCTGACCGCATTCGGCGAGGACCTGCAGGTGGGTCACCGTCCCGCGAGCGCACCGCAGCCGGGCGCCGTGACGGTCGACGTCACCCACGCCGGGGTCTGCGGCACCGACATGCACCTGCAGCAGGGCCGGATGGAGATTCCGCTGCCGATGATCCTCGGGCACGAGGCGGTGGGCCGGATCAGCGCGCTCGGGAACGAGGTGACCACCGATGTGCTCGGCGCCCCGTTGCAGCCGGGCGACGCGGTGTCCTGGGCGTCGAACATCCCGTGCCACGAGTGCTTCCACTGCACGAGCGACGAGCCGTCGCTCTGCGAGACGCGCAAGGTGTACGGCATCAACCAGAGCAGCGGGGTCTGGCCGCACCTGTCGGGCGGCTGGGCCGAGCAGATCTATCTGCAGCCGGGCTCGACGATCGTCAAGATCCCGGAGGGCGTCGGCCCGGAGCAGGTGATCGCCCTGGGCTGCGCGGGCCCGACCGCCGTGCACGCCGTGGGCATCGGAGGCCCCCGACCCGGTGACGTCGTGATCGTGCAGGGGAGTGGGCCGGTCGGGCTGGCCTGCGCCATGCTGGCGACGCTCGCGGGCGCCGTCAAGGTGATCATCGTGGGAGGGCCTGCGGGACGGCTGGACGCCGCACGCGCCGCCGGCATCGGTGACGTGCACGTCGACATCTTCACCGAGTCCGACTCCGTCGACCGCGCCGCGAAGATCCGGGCCGAGACGCCCGACGGGCGTGGTGCGGACCTCGTGATCGAGGCGACGGGCGTTCCGGCAGCGGTCGCCGAGGGCATCGACCTCACCCGCCGCGGCGGTACGTACCTGGTGGTCGGCCAGTACACCGACCACGGCACGACCCCGATCAATCCGCACCACATCACCAAGAAGCAGCTGAGGGTGCTCGGCAGCTGGGCATTCTCGCCGCGCAACCATCTCGACTATGTACTGAGCGTGCCCGAGCTGGCGAGGCGGTTCGACCTGGAGAAGCTCGTCACCACGTACCCGCTCACCGATGCCGGGCGCGCGCTGGCGGACATGCGACGCGGAACCGTCCTGAAGCCCGTGCTGCTGCCCGGCCAGGTGAGCTCGTCATGAGGACCTACGACCACGACGAGGCCGTCCGACTGCTCGTCGAGCGGACCGACGCCACCTTGGCGTCGGATCAGCCGGGCTACCCGCACTACGCGGACCCCGCTGACGGCACCTGGCGTCGGACCCCCGATGGATTCTGGACCGGCGGCTTCTGGGGCAGCCTGCTGGCGTTGGCGGCGGTGGCAACCGGCGAAGAGCGTTACGCCGCGGCGGCCGACCAGGTCGCGATCGGGCTGACCGGACGTGCCGAGTCCGACACCGCCTTCCGCGGGTTCCTCTTCCATTACGGCGCGCTGCTGCCCCATCTGCTGACCGGCAGCGGTGCGGCTGCCGAGTCGGCGCTGGCCGGGGCGCGTGGTCTGGCGAGCGCGTTCAACGGCGACGCCGGGTTGATTCCGCTGGGCAGCCAGGCGGAGGAGGCGGGCGACGTCGGCGCGGGCGCGGCCAACATCGATGCCGTTCCGGGCACGGTCGCGTTGCTGTGCTGGGCCGCCGAGAGGACGGGCGAAACCGGTCTGGCGGAGATCGCGCGCCGGCATGCGGCACGGCACGTGGAGTACTGCGTCCGGGACGACGGGTCCGTCGCCCAGTCCGCGGCCTTCGACGAGCGCACGGGTGAGCTGAAGTGCCGTTACACGCACAAGGGACTGTCCGACGGCAGCACCTGGGCCCGGGCCCAGGCCTGGGCCATGCTCGGCTTCGCGCAGGCTGCGCACTGGTCGGGCCCGGAGTTCCTCGACCCGGCTCTGCGCGTCGCGGATCGATGGATCGAGTGGCTGCCCGATTGTCGGGTCGCCCCCTGGGACTTCGCGGCCGGCGTCGACGCCCCGCGGGACACCTCGGCCAGCGCCATCGCCGCTGTAGCGCTTCTGAGGCTGGCCGACCAGTCGACCGATCGTCCGCACTACCGCGACCATGCCACGGCCACGGTGCGGAGGCTCGTCGTGGACCACCTCACCCCCGTGACGGAGGACGACCCCCGCCCTGCGGGGATCCTCACGGCCGGATGCTTCGACCAGCGACGGGGAGAAGCGACCGCGCACGAGCTGATCTGGGGCGATCACTTCCTGCTGGAGTCGTTGCTGCGGCTTCGGGGTGACGTCGCCACCTCCATCCCCTGACCTTCGACGAACGGGGGAACGATGCCCCGGCGGATACGCTTCGAGGACCTCGACGAGGAGAGCGCCCATGCGTCGCAGTACCGAGCCGAACCGAGTCGTGCCCGGCGACGCGGTGCTGGACCAGCTTGCGCTGCGACACAGCGAGCTCCTGGTCCTGCTCGACGAGTCCGCGGCGATGAACGCCGTGGCCCGGAGAATCCGCGAGGTCGGTGGGTTCGACATGTCGCTCGTCGGACGGGTCGAGTACGACGGCGCGATGGTGCACCGCAGTTGGCTCGGGACGCAGAGCACCGCGCTGCATCGGCTCCTGGTCCCTGAGGGACACGGTCTCGGGGGCAAGAGCCTGCTGCAGCGGCGCCCGGTCTGGGTGCGGGACTACCTCGCGTCGAGCGCGATCACCCACGAGTTCGACGAGCTCGTCGCCCGCGAGGACCTGCGGGCGATGCTGGCGGTACCGATGATCTACGACGGCGAGGTGCTCGGCGCCGTCTACGTCGGCGTGCGGGGCAAAGTCAGCTTCGGGGAGCAGGTCGTGTCGCTGGTCGAGGAGGCGGCATGTGCCGCGTCGGCGACACTGGTCAGTGCACGCCGTGCCCAGATCCAGACCCGAGTCGCAGTCCAGGCCGACCGGCGGCGCAAGGCCGCCGAGCTGCACGACTCGGTGAGCCCGGTGCTCTTCCGGATCGGCGCAGAGCTACGGAGCCTGCGTGCCGTGACCGGGGCCGAGTGCGTCCGTGCACGGGTCGAGGAGCTCGAACGCCAGGTCCAGGACGTCACGTCGATGTTGCGCTCCACGCTCGCCGAGCTCAACGAGCAGCCGCCGGACCGACATCTGGCCGTGAGTATCCAGGAGGACTGTGAGGCGTTCGAGGAGCGGACCGGGACCCCGGCGCGGTACGTGCCGCTGGCGGTGATTCCGGACCTGGGGCCGGGCCGCAACGAGGCGCTGCTCGGGGTGGTGCGTGAGGCTCTCGTCAACGTCGAGAAGCATGCGCACGCCTCGGCGGTGGTGGTCACCGTTTCCGTCGTCGGCGACACGCTGAGTGTCGCGGTCGCCGACGACGGATGCGGGTGGTCCGAAGACAGGGCCGACCCGGCTCCTGGTCATCTCGGCCTCTCGCTGGCGGCGCAGCGGATGCAGCGGCTCGGGGGCGGCGTCGTCATGAGCGCGAACGACGACGGCGGCAGCACGGTGCGGGCGTGGGTGCCGTGCTGCGCGGGGGACCGCAATGGGTGAGCTCCGTCCGGTGCGGGTCTTCGTCATCGACGACCATCCGGTCGTACGCGGCGGGGTGGAGCTGCTGGCCGCAGAGGACCCCTACATCACAGTCACCGGCGGTGCGAGCACCGCTCGTGAGGCGATCGACGCCCTGCGTCGCATCGAGAGCGACTTGGTCCTGGTGGACCTGCGGCTCCCGGACATGCCGGCGCCGGAGCTGGTGGGGCAGCTCCGGCGCACCCAGCCGCGAACCCGGATCATGCTCTTCACCGGCTACGCCGATCACGGCGCGATCGACCTGCTGCTCGGGGCCGGCGCGGACGGGTGTCTCGTGAAGGACGTCACGGGAAGCGATTTCTCCACCGCCGTGCACCGCGTGATGAGGGGCGTGCGGGTCGTCGACCCGCGGCTGGCCGGTACGCGATGCTCGGCCGGCCCCGAACTGCTGAGCCGGGTGGGACTCACCCGGCGCGAGTACGAGGTGCTGCGATTCGCGGCGATGGGGCACAACAATCCCGAGATCGCCGAGCAGCTGGAGCTGGCCCGCAACACCGTCAAGGCTTATCTGAAGACCGCCATGCAGAAGCTCAACGCCCGGAACCGGGTGGAAGCGATCGCGAGGGCGCACGAGCTGCGCCTGCTCTGAGCTGGGCCGGCCCAGAGCGGAGCCGAACCCGAACAGACCACAGAGGACACCTGGCCCGTCGTGCGCCGGGTGGTCCCGGACGGCCTCGGCCGGCCCGCACGTTCCGTCGCATCTTCACGAAGGAGTGGACATGTCAACGACCTCCCGGACCCGCAAGGCGGGTCTGGCCAGTGCTGTCGGGACCACGTTCGAGTGGTACGACTTCTTCATCTACGGCACCGCGGCCGGTCTCGTCTTCAACAAACTTTTCTTCCCGCAGTTCGATCCGCTGATCGGGACGCTCCTCTCCTTTGCTACGTTCTCAGCCGCGTTCGTGGCGCGCCCGATCGGTGGCGTTCTGTTCGGGCATTTCGGAGACCGGGTCGGTCGCAAATCCGTGCTCGTCCTCACATTCAGCATCATGGGTGTCACGACGTTCCTGATCGGATTGCTGCCGAGCTACGCCACGATCGGGGTGGCCGCGCCGATCATTCTGGTGACCTTGCGATTCATCCAGGGACTCTCCCTCGGCGGTGAGTACGGCGGCGCCGTGCTGATGGCGGTCGAGCACGCGCCGCCGAGACGTCGCGGCTACATCGGCAGCTGGGTCCAGATGGGCGTGCCCGCCGGCCTGATCCTGGGCAACGGCGTGTTCCTGCTCCTCGGTGGAATGGCTGAGGACGCGTTCATCGAATGGGGATGGCGGATACCGTTCTTGATCAGCGGCCTGTTCGTCATCTTCGGACTGGTCGTCCGTCTGCGGCTGGCGGAGAGCCCGGACTTCGCCGAGCGCAAGGAGCACGGCGGGGTTGTCAAGCTGCCCATCGCCGTCATCATGCGGCAGTACCCGAAGGAGGTGGTGCTCACCGCGGGTGCCTACCTCGCCATCGGCGTCACCTTCTACATCACGACGGTGTTCGGTCTCAGCTACGGGGCACAACAGCTCGGGTTCAGCCGCAACGCCATGCTCGTCCTGGTGCTACTGTCCATGGTCCTCGCTCTCGCCGCCCTGCCCTACTTCGGACGGATGTCCGACCGATTCGGGCGCCGACCGGTGTTCCTCGGCGGCGTCATCGCCATGGGTGTCCTGGTATTTCCGTGGTTCTGGTTGCTCAACGCGGGATCCTTCGTGCTCGCCCTCATCGGGTATCTCGCGATCACCTGTGGCTTCGCCGCTTCGTTCGGACCGCTCGCGGCTTTTTTCGCAGAGAGCTTCGAGACGAGGGTTCGCTACTCGGGAATCTCCTTCGGCTACACCCTGGGGACCCTTGCGAGCAGCGCTGTCGCACCGATCATCGCGGCGTGGCTGCTGGAATGGACCGGACACTATTCGGCCGTCGGTTGGTACATGATCGCGATGATCGTGCTGTCGGCGGCCTGCACCCTGCTGCTCCCGGAAACCTACGACCAGGACCGACTCGAGGAGACCCGGTGCGCCGCCGATCCGGAGCGAACCAACACCGAGGCGCGATAGCGTATTCTTGCCAGCGTGTTCTTGTCAGGATTGCTCGATGCGGGGACACGAACGACCCGGGATGCCTCGACCTCCCGTACGGCGCACATCTGGACGTCTCCTGGCTGGTGGTGCTTCTCATGAACGACGTTGTACAACACACATCTCTGGAGGCAACCGGAGGAAGAAGCAACGCCTGGCCGACGCGCTGCTGTGACGACGGGCCCACACTGATCTCCCGGCGTCCGGGGTGGTTCGCGGCAGTGGTCGCAACAAATGATCAAGAATAAGTGTTTGTGTTGCCGTCCCGTCGTGTCCGCAAGGGTCGTCCTGGCAACCGTGCGCAGTCGGAGAAGCGTCAGTGGTTCCTGTGGCTGATCACCGAGGGCTGGTCGGTGTACGCCGCGCGGCGCGAGGTCGGTGTGTCCCGCACGACCGGCGCGAACTGGATTCGCGGCTACAAGATCCACAGAGATGGCCGGGGCGTGGGGCATGTGCCTGCGCTCGATCCGCTGATGTTTGCCTCGCTCAGCACTCGCTTCCTGTCGCTGTCGCAGGACGGGAGTGTGGAGATCGCCGATCTGCGTCAGGCCGGCCCGACGTTCGGCCAGATAGCCGCCGAGATGGGGCGGTCGCCGTCGACGATCAGCCGGGAAATGCGTCGTGATTCCCGCACTGATGGCCAGTACCGACCCTTCGACGCGCACCGCGCACCGCGCACCGCGCACCGCGCACCGCGCAGCGGCGACGACGTCTGGCCAAAGTAGCGGCGAGCCCTGAGCTGCTGGCGTTCGTGGCCGATCGGCTACGCCAGCGCTGGCGCCCGCAGCAGATCAGCCGGGAGCCGCGGCCGCAGTTCCCCTCCCGCACCGAGTGGGCAGCTGTGCGCGGAGTCGATCTACCAGGCGGTCTACCGTTCCGACAGCCCACTGCTGCGCGCGCCCGTGGTCACAGAGCCCGACCGCTCGCCACTGCGCATTGGCCGAGAATACCGTCGTGCTCAGATCCCGGTCCGGCGACGGATCCGGTTAATCGGGGCCACGCTCAGCATCCACGACCGGCCGTTCCCACCCGAGGACCGCTCGAAATCCCGGCCATCGGGAAGTCAATCTACTCGTCGGGCCGCTGCACCGTTCGGGGATCATCGGTGAACGATTGGCCAGTTGATTTTGTGGACTGGATTGGTGTCGCCGTCAGGATGTTCGTCGTCCGTAGGCTGGGAGTAGTGCGACCCGCTCGGTGTACGGTCGAGGCCGTCATCTGCGGCGCGTTAGCAGAACCGGTTTTGAGTGGACCTGCCCTCCGAACTTCCAGTGTTGCGTCAAAAGAGCGTTGCTTGCGAGATGGAGCTCGCGGATATCAACTGACGAAGTTCCTTCCGGCGGAGACTCTTGTGAAACTTCACAGCCGGCAGAAATGTGCTTGGGTTTACGTGGCTGTCGATTGCCGGTTCGAGGTTGCTGAGTGAGTTGACGAGTGCGCGTCCGCGAGGTTCGCGATGATATCCCGCTCGACATCGCGAATATGTTTCACAGCTGCGGTGCGCGCCTCGCGGACCCGCTTTCCGACCACCGCGTCGACGATCGCGCGGTGCCCGATGTCCGCGGTCTCCCGACGCCCCGGCAATCCGATGACCTGGCGGGAGTAGTCCACGAAAAGAGGTTCGATCGACGAGTGGAGAGTTAACAGGATCGGGTTTCTCGTGATCTTTGTGATCGTCCGATGCAGGTCGGCGTCGAGCGCAACGAAGTCGTCGTCGCTCAGCTCGGGATCCGCCATCGCCGTGATGATGTCATGCAGCACGGTCGCATCGTCCGGGGTGGCGCGTTGAGCGGCGAAGCCCGCTGCGTCGCGTTCGAGGGTGATGCGGGCCTCGAAGAGTTCCGGCACCGTGTACTCGCCAAGTATCAGCAGTTGTGACAGGTCGGGCGTCCGCCGCGTCTTGCTGACCACGAAGACGCCGATTCCGTGGTCCGTCCGGAGCATCCCGTTCGCCTCGACGATCCGGATCGCTTCCCTCATGGAACTGCGGCCGATGCCGAATTGCTCCGCGAGTACACGCTCCGGCGGCAATTTGTCCCCCGGTGCTAGATCTCCGCGGCCGATCATCGATTCGAGTTGCTCGGCAACGGAGTCGGCGACCTTCAGGCGGCGGACGGGTTCGATCTTGCCGTGGCTCATGCCGACCGTTCGGCCCCTTCTTGACAATAGCGCTTGTGGTCAGTGGTCTGAAGAGTAGTGGTCTGGTCTCCTGGTCCGCCAGCGCGGCCTTAGACGGCGTCCGGAGGGGCCTTCGCCTGCTCACGCCGTGGGATGACCCCGTCGGGCAGGATCGCTCCCGATCCACCGACGACCTGAGCGGCGAGCAGATGGGCTGACTCGGCTGCCCGCGGCCGCGCTTCGCCTCGCAGGCGCGCGGCAATATACCCGGCGTTGAAGGAATCGCCTGCTGCGGTCGTGTCGACGACGGGGACATCGTGTCGTGCGGGTACGGACACGACGCCGCCGTCGGCCAGCACCAGGCACCCACGTTCCCCATCCTTGATGACGCATTCCGGGAGTCCGAGGCCCGCGATGCGCTGTGCGCACGCGGGGCCGTCGCGGTCGCCGAAGACGATCTGTTCGTCTGCCAGGGTGGGAAGGTAGAGGTCGGTCAGTTCGACCGTGCGCTCGATGGCCGTACGCGCATCGCCGACCGTCGGCCACCCCCGCCGCCTGAAGTTGCTGTCGAACGCGATCTTCGTGTCTCGGGCGCGGGCGGTCGAAAGGATCGACCAGAGTCGCTCTCGCGCCGACGCGGAGAGGATCTGAAGTGTGATCGCGGACAGGTAGATCAGGTCACTCGCGCCGATGGCGCGGTCGATCCGTTCCGGCCAGCCGTTGTCGAACAGGTGTCGTGCCGCGGACTCGGACCGGTGGTAGGTGAAAGTGCGTTCTCCCCGGTCGTCGGTTCGAACGAGATAGAGGCCCGGGGAATGGCCGGGTATGCGTTCGATCAGTTCCGTACCGATACCCTCGGTCTCGATCGCTGAGACGAGTTCGTCGCTGTACCAGTCGTCGCCCACGGCGGTGACGTAGTCGATGCACACATCTCGGGCCGGCGTGCCGCGTGCCAGATAGACCGCGGTGTTGAAGGTGTCGCCGGCGAAGTCGAGTGCGAGCGTGCGGTCGCTGTGGTGGGTGAGCTCGACCATGCATTCGCCGATGACGGTCACTCGGGTCGCCGGGGTGTTCACGGAGGTGGGTCTGATGAGGTCGGTCATGAGCGTCCCGGGCCGACGAGTTCCCGCAGCTCCGACATCTTCGCCTCCAGATCGTCGGCCGCGTACAGGTCGCTACCGACTCCTACGGCGAACGCGCCCGCGTCAAGCCAGGTGGGGACCTCGCTCACGGTGATGCCGCCGGTGGGGATGATCCGGGCCCCGGGCAGGATCGAGAGCAGGGACTTCAGGTAGGGCGGTCCGCCGAGGTGGGCGGGGAATACCTTGGCGACACCACGGTCGGTGGCTTCGCCGATCTCGGCCGGCGTGGTTCCGCCCTCGACGAACAGCACGTCCTGTGCGTGAGCGGGTGCTCGGGCTGCAGCGACCGGATGCGGACTGACCAGGAAGTCGGCGCCTCGCGCCAGCGCGCGCTCGGCGTCGGCCTCCGTGCGGACGGTGCCCAGGCCCACCAGTGCGTTCGGTGCCTCGGCCTTCACTGCGGCGAGGAGGTCGTGCCAGCCGGGGATGGTCGCGGTCACCTCGAGAACGTCCAGGCCGGCCGCGACCAGCCGTAGGGCGACGGCGTGACCGGTCTCGGCATCGGAGGTTCGCAGGACCGGAACGATCCGGGCTCTGCGTATCCGCTCGGCGCTGCGTTCCATCGCCGGGGAGAGGGGCATGAGGTCCTCTTTTCAGAACGCCCGGATTCCGGGAACCCGGGTCCGGAATCGATGGAGCGTGGTGCTGGCACAGATATAGAGGGTGCGCATGTCGTCGTCGCCCCAGGTGAAGTTGGCCGTCACCTCGGGAACGCGGATGACCCCGAGCGCACTGCCCGCGGGGTCGAAGACGTGGATGCCACCCGGCCCGCAGCTGAACAGGTTCCCGGCGCTGTCGATCTTCAGGCCGTCGGGTTCACCGGTGCCGGGGCCCGTCAGCCGCGCCCAGACCGCACTGCCGGCGACGCCGCTCTCGGTCAGCGCGAACCGGCGGATGTGCATCCGCTCGGTGTCGGCCACGAAGAGATGTCGCTCGTCGAGTGACAGGCACAGCCCGTTGGGCCCTTCGACGTCATCGGTCAGCAGCTCGAGGCCATGGGCGCCGAGCCGATAGACCCCGCAGAAGGGCAGCTCCCGCGACCGCGGCACGCCGTAGGGCACGGCGCGGCCGTAGGCGGGATCGGTGAAGTAGATCGTCCCGTCACCAGCCACGACCACGTCGTTGGGGCTGTTCAGCTCTCTGCCACGGAAGCGGTCGGCCAGGGTGACCAGCGAGCCGTCGGGCTCCTGTCGGACCAGCCTGCTCGTGGCGTGCTCGCAGGTGAGCAGCCGGCCCTGCCGGTCGTAGGCATTCCCGTTCGCCATGCGGCTGGGGTCCCGCAAGACCGACAGCGCGCCGCCTGCGGACAGCCGCGACATCCGAGCGGCGGGGATGTCGCTGAACACGAGCGACCGCTCGACCGGATGCCACACCGGGCCCTCGAGGAACCGGAACCCCGTGGCCACCCGGCGCAACGGATCGTCGGCCACCACCTCGTGCAGCCGGGGGTCCCGGACCTCGAGTGCGGGCACGCCAGGGCTCACTGCGCGCCGGCAGCCGGCGTCCCGGAGGCCGACGGTCGGGCGGTGTCCGGCGAGAGGGCGAACCGCTCGTCGGCGTCCGGGGCGAGCTCGACGCCCAGCCCGGGCGCGTCCAGCGCGGACAGGTACCCGTCCTTCACCACCAACGGGTCGATCAGCATCCCGTCCCAGCCCGGCCCGCCGTAGGCGTCGACCTCGATCAACGGGGTGTTCTCGCAGGCCAGGATCATGTGCAGACCGGCGGCCAGCGCGATCCCGGTGCCGGAGGAGCAGGCGATGTGCGGGATGCAGCTGAGGTTCCAGGTGCTGGCCATGTCGGCCACCCGCTTGGCCTCGGAGATCCCGCCGACGCTCGTGGCGTCGGGCTGCAGGATGTCGAAGGTCCGCCGGGTGAGCAGATCGATGAACTCGAAGCGGGTCAACAGCGATTCGCCGCCCGAGAGCTGCAGCGACACCCGGTCGGCCAGCCACGTGTGGTCGTCGGCGTACTGGGTCAGGCTGCGCGCGAGGATCGGCTCCTCGAGCCACGCCACCTGCAATCCC
This sequence comes from Pseudonocardia sp. UM4_GMWB1, assembly GCF_017312155.1. NCBI lineage: Bacteria > Bacillati > Actinomycetota > Actinomycetes > Pseudonocardiales > Pseudonocardiaceae > Pseudonocardia > Pseudonocardia sp. UM4_GMWB1. Next base: position 2,156,514 of record NZ_QJPN01000001.1, read on the forward strand.
TCGAGTTCTCGGGCGAGCTGCAGCGCCCCGCGCCGGTCGTAGGACATGTTGGCGTCCACACCGAGGTCGATGCCGGCGCCGACGGCGTCGCGCACCGAGCCGACCAGCTCGACGGCGTCGCCGATGTCCCCGAGGACCCGCAGCTTCATCGCGGTGTAGCCGTCGGCCACCGCACGTCGAGCCTCCTCGACGATCTGGTCCACCGGCTTGACCGAGGGCGCGAAATAGGCGCGCACCGTATGCTTGGAGGATCCCAACAAGCGGTGCACCGGCTGGTCGGAGATCTTGCCCAGCAAGTCCCACAGCGCGATGTCGATGCCGCTGAGCGCGTAGGTCTCGATACCGCGGCGGCCCCACATGTGGGTTGCGTCGAGCATCTGCTGCCAGAGGGCCCCGATGTCGCGTGGGTCCTGGCCGACGAGCATCGGTGCCAGTTGCTGGTTGATGATCGGGCCGACGGTCGGGAAGTACTCCGAGGAGAATCCCGCTTCTCCGATCCCGACCAGACCCTCGTCGGTGGTGACCCGTACGACGATGCCGCCCTTCGAGGTGACCACCATGGCGCCCCACCGAAGTGGTTCGTCCAGCGGTGTCCCGAGTGGCCTCGCCTCGACACTGGTGATTCGCATCAGCCGACCTTTCCGAGATGCGGGACGAGCTCGTTCCAGTCGTAGTCACCGACATGGAAGAACTCCGTCGTGCTGTAGGTGCCGTCCATCGTGTCCTTCAGTGTCGTGGGGCCGGGAAAGCCGATGACGTCCCAGCCGACTCGGTTGCGGTTGCCGCCGTAGACGGGGTCGCAGTAGAAGCCCTGCCGGGTGTGCAGGCACAGCGCCTCGAAGAAGGGCAGCCCCTGGTCGAACACGCCCTGCAGGAAGGTCCGGACCGCCTCGCTCGTGCCCAGCGTGACCGGCCCGGGCTTGGCAGAACCGGACAGCGCTTCCAGCACGGTGTCCTGCTCGGACTCCGTGAGCGCGACGAACCGCCGGTCGAAGTGTTCTTCGGCGAGCGCGTCGAGTGTCCGGATGCCCTCGCGGTAGGTCCGCTGCATGTCCGACATCCGGGCCCGCCACGCGTCGGCGAACTTGCCGGTCAGCTTGAGGAACCCGCTGCCGTCGGCGGCGGCGAAGATGTAGTCGATACCCGAGAGGTAACGGTCGAGGAACACGACCACCCGCGCCTCGCGGGCACCCGGGTCGTGGTCCGTGGGGATGATGCGGGCGGTGGCCGCCTCGATCGTGTCCCACTCGTGGTCGGTGAAGAACAGCCGCTCGTCGGAATCGGGATCGATCGGGGAACCGACGACCTCCCAGTCGGCCTTCAGCGTCATGACGTCCTCCTTTCCGTGGGTGGAGCTTCGGGAGTGGTGGATTTCAGTCGAGCGTGATGTGCTCGTCGCGGCCTTTGGACCAGATGTCGCTGATGTATTCCGACACGCGCCAGGCGTTGGCCATCATCGTCAGCGTGGGGTTGACCCCGGTGGAGCTCGGGAAGCAGGACCCGTCGACGACGAAGAGGTTGTCCACGTCATGGGACTGGCACCACTCGTTCAGCACGGTCGTGGACGGGTCGGTTCCCATCCGGGCCGTGCCGTGCTGGTGGCAGGTGTTGCCGGTCATCCGGTCCAGGTAGACCGGCACCGTCTTGCTCGCGCCGGCGACCTGCAGGATCTCCGCGTTCTTGTCGACCTGCCACTTGCTCATGGCCACGTCGTTGGCGTGGGGCTTGTGCGTGATCCTGGCGACCGGCAGGCCCCAGGCGTCCTTGACCGTCGGGTCGAGGTCGACACGATTCGACTCGACCGGCATGTCGTGCAGGATCGCCCCGATCTTCATCGCGAAGTTGAAGTAGCTTCGGTCGGCGTCCTTGAGCGACTGACCCCACGTCGGCCGGCCGGGAAAGACCCAGTTGATCGGATGACAGGTCTGCGAGGCAGAGATGAGGCAGCCGCCGATGTGGCCGCGATTCTCGTCGGTCTCGTAGAACTCGAAGGTGCCTCCCGAGATGTAGTTGCCGGCCCAACCGTGCAGCGGGTCGTCGATCTCCTGGTCGAACAGGCCCACCGCGAAGACGTACTCGTGGAAGGTCGCGTTCTTGCCGACCATGCCGCTGGAGTTGCCCAGGCCGTCGGGGAACTGCGGGGACGTCGACATCAGCATCAGCCGGGCGGACTCGATCGCGCCGAGACCGAGCACGACCACCTTCGCCTCCTGCGCGGTCTCGACGCCGTCCGGGTCCACGTAGACGACACCGGTGGCCCGGCCGTCCTTGCCGACGGTGATCTCGCGGACGAAGGACTCCGAGCGGAGCTCGAAGTTCCCGGTGGCCACGGCCTCCGGGATGAACGTGGTCAGCGTGTTCGAGCGCGCGGTACTCGGGTCGCCGTACTGATTCCAGAAGCTGGTGGTGTTGAACGGGTCCCGGCCCTTGTGGTCGTGGGTGACCATCGCGTGCGGGATCGGGAAGCCGTTGACGCCCATCTCGTTGCAGGCGTCGTAGAAGCGCTTGCCGAACTTCGTCGGGCGCAGCGGCACACTCGGGTAGCCCTTGCTCCGGAAGGGCTCGTACTTGTCCGCCCCGGCGATGCCGGAGATCCCGAACTCCCACTCCACCTTGGTCAGGTAGGGCTCGAGGTGCTCGTACCGAATCGGCCAGTCCGCCAGGCTCGCACCGTCGAGGTCCCCGTGCAGGCTGCGCTGCAGGAAGTCCGACTCGCGCGGCCGCGGCACCCAGCCCGCCCAGTGGTTCGTGCCGCCGCCGACGAGCTGCGGGGTGGGCGAGAACGGGAAGCGCTCGGCCTCCGAGGTCTCGTCGTGGCGCAGGGTGCGGGGAAACAGGTTCGGGTCCGGCCACAGGTAGTTGCGGTTGACGAACTTGAGCTCGTCGCCGGAGTAGTGGTCCTTCGCGGACAACCACGGGCCGCGGTCGAAGCCGACGACCTTGAGGCCGGCCTCGCTGAGCACCTTCGCGGCCGTGGCACCGGTGGCCCCGAGCCCGACGACGATCGCGTCGACCGGCTCGGGTTTCTTGGCGTGATGCACGTGCCTTCCTCTCCACGCCGGCAGCGGTGCCGGCGCATGATGGCGTGCGCCGGCCCGAGGGAGATCGCCCTCGGGCGCGGGAAACGGGTGGGGCGGACAGCGGCGCTACAGCGCGGGCGCGTCCGCGTTGCTCGGGGTGATCGTCTGCGACGCGATGTCCCGGTGGCGGCGCGTGATGTACTCCGCGGCGCGGACCGCGACGGCCTGCAGCGTGCTGGTGGGGTTGACCGCGGCACCCGTGGTGAGCGAGCTGGCATCGGTGATGAACAGGTTGGGCACGTCCCAGGTCTGGTTCCACTTGTTCGTGACCGAGTCCTCGGGAGTGTTGCCCATCCGGCAGGTACCCATGATGTGCCAACCGGGCGGTGGCGCGTCGATCCCGCCGATGCCGCTCGTGGTGGTGTCGATGACGCCACCGGCGGCGTCCGCGGCCTCGCGGGCGCGCTGCTGGCCCCACTCGACGAGCCTGCGGTCGTTCTCGTGCAGCTCGTAGTGGACGTGCGGCGCGGGCAGCCCGCTGGAGTCCCGCACGTCGGGATCGAGGGTGACCCGGTTGGTGCGCACCGGCAGGTCCTCGCCCTGCACGTAGATCAGCGCGTGCCGGCCGAAGTGCTCGTCGAAGAAGCTGCGGTGCCCGGCGCCCCAGGGCGCGAGGTTGCCGGTGTTCGTCCCGAGCGCGCTGGTCGCGGCGCCCAGAGAGGTACCGACCTGGAGCGAGAAGCCGTTGACGAAGCCCCGGGACGGGTCGCTGTCGTAGAACTCCTGGCTGTAGAGCACGGCGGGCTCCGGGCCCTTGAAGCCCTCGAGCGGCTCGTCGAACCAGAAGTCCACGAAGGACCAGCTGTGGTACATCAAGTGCGTGCCGACCAGGCCGTTGGAGTTGGCCAGCCCGTCCGGGTGGCCCTGCTGCGCGGACATCAGCAGCAGCCGGGGGGTGCCGATGGAGTTCGCGGCGACCACCACGATCCCGGCCCGCACCTCGTGCCGCTGCCCGGTCACCCGGTCGATGTAGGTGGCGCCGGTGGCCCGGCCGTTCTTCGCGTTGATCTGCTCGACCCGGGCGTTCACGCGAAGGTCGACGCCGTTGCGCAGGGCCGCCGGCCAGTACGACACGTCGGTCGAGGCGATCGAGTGCCGGGGGCAGCCCGCGAGGCAGAAGCCGCAGTCGTTGCACGCGAGCCGGTTGTCCTTGGCGCGGGTGAGGATCGCGTTGTCGGCGGGCCACCAGTGCCAGCCGAGTTTGTCGAAGCCCGAGCCCATCTTGTGCCCGACCTTGCCGCCGCGGCTGGCCGGGCCCCACCCCTCGGGGCGTGCCGGGTTGCCGGGGTCGCCGGTCCGGCGGGCCACGCCGATTTCGGCGTCGTTGATCGCGTAGAACGGCTCGAGCTCCTCGTAGGAGATCGGCCAGTCGATGGTGCCCTCGACGCCGTGCTCGGTGCCCTTGCGGAAGTCGACCGGCTTGAACCGGGGCCAGGCCGCCGCATAGTGCAGCGTCGAGCCGCCCACCCCGGTGAAGGTGTACGGGGTCGTGTTGCCGGTGACCGGGTAGTCCTCGGGGAACTTCCGGACGTTGGGCTCGAACGACCAGCTTCGCTTGCGCTCGAGCTCCCAGCCGTCGTACATATGCGGGTGGTCCATCGCGTGGACCCAGTCGCCCTGTTCGAGGCAGACGACCTTGATGCCGGCGTCGCTGAGCCGCTTGCTCACCGCTCCACCGCCGGCGCCGGCCCCGATCACCAGGACGTCGGTCTCCGTGTACGCCGCCATCAGTTCTCTCCTGCTTCCCGGGCCTGCCGTGCCGAACACATCGGGAGGTCGGCGGGGATCGCGACCCGTCGCACCTCCTCGGTCCGGATGTAGGTGCCGCGCACCCGGCTCAGCAGCTCGTCGTCCCAGTCGTCCATGACGTCGGAGTAGCCGTAGGGCTGGGGGCTGTTGCGGTAGTCCCGGCCCGCGGGCAGGCGGTTGACGGCCCGGATGACCTCGGGCCGGGAGTAGTACGCGTGGTAGACGACGTCCCGCAGACGCGTGAAGAACTCCTGCTCGTCGCGCTCCAGCCCTTCCAGGACCGTCACGCGCTGCGCCGAGGTGGCGTCGGCGAACTCCTGCCCGAGCCCGTCGAGCCGGGCCCGGAAGTCGTCCTCGCCGAGGAACGGGAACCACCTGGGTTCCAGCCCCGACGGCGTCACGTACCGGCCGATGAACGAGATCACGTCGACCTCGCTGGGCGGCGGGAAGCCGTCGCCACCCGGGATGAGCTCGTCCGCCGCGGCGTTCAGCACCGCGGCCTGCGTCTCGGTCAGCCGGACCCCGGGCAGCCAGCCGCCCAGGGGCGGCTTGGCGTCGCGCGCGGTCACGCTCAGATCCGTCACGTTCCCTCTCCTTTGCGGGACGTCGTCGACCCCCTCGGGTCAGGCGCGCTCGAGATAGCTGACGATCGCCCGGCCGAAGTCGGGCAGGTCGACCGGCGTGCGGGAGGTGATGACGTTGCCGTCCTCGACCACCGGCGCGTCGACCCAAGTGCCTCCGGCGTTCTCGACGTCGGTCTTGATCGGCAGGTAGCCGGTGATCTTGCGGCCCTTGGTGGCGCCCGCGGAGGCGAGCATCCAACCGCCGTGACAGATCGCGGCGACCAGCTTGCCGGACTCGTAGGCGTCCTTCACCAGGTCGATCATCTCCGGGTGCAGGCGCATGTTGTCCGGCGCGAATCCGCCGGGGATGACCACCGCGTCGAAGTCGGCGGCCGAGACCTCGGAGGCAGCAGCGTCCGCCTCCATCGGGTAGTGCTCCTTGCTCTCGTAGCTGCCCTTGGTGCCGCTACCGATCACCTTCACATCGGCACCGGCCTCCTGGAGACGCAGGTGGGGATACCAGCCCTCGAGAATCTGGTACTCGTCCTCGATCAGCAGGGCGACCTTCTTACCGGAAATCGACATGTCACGTCCTCGCGTTCGTCGTTCGTCGGGGGAGTACGAAGTCTCGTGTCCCGCTCAAGCGTCGATCATCTTCAGGAACTCGATGCTGGTGCGCACGTCGCCGTGGTTGGCCTGGATCTGGCGCAGCGCCTCCCAGTGCTGACCGAAGCCCATCGGGTCGTCCTTGCCGGACGGAATGGCTGCCGTGGTGTCGGCCAGTACGACGATCTTGAAATCCTGGTTGGCCCCGTCGATCGCGGTAGCGATCTGACAGTTGCCGGTGGACAGGCCCGCGACCACGAGGGTGTCGCAGCCGGCCTTGCGCATGTATTCGGTCAGCGCTGTCCCGTAGAACGAGCTGAAACGGTGCTTGCGGAACACCGGCTCGTCCGGGAGCGGCTTGAGCTCGTCGACCAGCTCATCGCCCCCGTTACCCCAGGCGCCCGGGAACTGCGCCAGCGCGCCCTGCAGGCCCCACTTCACGTCGGCGAAACCGGCGTCCTTGCCGTCAGGGCGCAGCCCCCACAACGACCACACCACGGGAATGCCCTTGGAACGGCAAGCTTCCAGGACGTTGACGACCGGCTGCACGACGTCCTTGCCCTCGGGGGCCCCGCCGGTGCTGGGGATGTACATGGCACCACCGGGCTGCGCACAAGCCTTCTGCATGTCCAGGACCAGAAGCATCGTCTTCGTCGGATCGATCACCGGCGCTACCCAGGCCGAGCGGTCGATGTGCGTGTCGATGTGGGTGTAGGTGTAGTCGAGCGAGGACATCGTTGCTCCTTTGCATTGACTCGGAACGTCGAGAGGACGAGGACGGCAACCGAGCCGAGCCTGCCTCGCGCACTGGATCGAGTAGTTTCAGGTGACCAGGTGGTCTGACCACACATAACCGGATCAGCACCAGCGATGTCAACAGTCAAGCCATCCAGTCAGTCCGAGCGGTGGGGTCACCCGGGCGAACTTCCTGGCCACGGCAACGGCGATGAAGTAGAGGCGCAGCCAGCCGCCCGACGGAGCCGGCCCTCGACCAGCAACTCGATCTAGGTGTGCCGACCGGAGACGTTGGTCGAACTCGTGTGATGACACGACCTGATCGGTCTTGAACGGGGAGGACCTCCCGTGGTTGGTGTGGAGCTGTCTGACGGCATCCACCCCTGACTACCGGAGGTCCTCGTGGTTCACGCTAACGCCCCGCTGTCCGAACGCGGCCGATTACGCCTGGCCCGTCTGATCGTCGAGGGCGACGTTCCGATCGCTCAGGCCGCCGCCCGGTTCCAAGTGGCCTGGCCGACCGCGGAACGCTGGGTCGACCGTTACGCGTCGACGGTCCTGTCGGCATGGCCGATCGTTCGCGCCGCCCGCACCACTCGCTGCGGGCGACGCCGGCGCCGGTGGTGCGCCGGATCGTGCACCTGCGCTGGAAGAAGCGCTTGGGCCCGGTCCAGATCGCCGACCGGGTCGGGGTCGCACCCTCGACTGAGCCGCTCTGGGTCTGATGGAGACTCGCGCTATGGGATTCCGACCGGCTGTTGGTCGTCCCAGTGGGCAGCGTAGAACGTGCGCTCGTACTCGGCCGGTGGGCGGTCGCCGAGGTAGCCGTGCAGGCGCTGCTGGTTGTGCCAGTGCACCCAGCCCAGCGTCGCGAGCTCGACGTCCTCCACGGTCTTCCACGGACCGTCTCGGGTGGGACCGCGGATCAGCTCGGCCTTGTAGTAGCCGTTCACGGTCTCGGCCAGGGCATTGTCGAACGAGTCCCCGACACTGCCGATCGACGGAACCGCACCGATCTCGGCGAGCCGCTCGCCGTACCGAACTGATGTGAATTGAGCTCCGGCATCGCTGTGACACCGCAGATCCGGCAGCCGCGTGCCGCGCGACCAGCGGGCCATCTCCAGCGCGTCGAGCACCATCGACGTGCGCATGTGCCCTGCGACTCGCCAGCCCACGATCATCCGCGAGAAGGCGTCGACGATGAAACACACGTAAGCGACCCCGGCCCAGGTCGGCACGTAGGTCAGGTCGGTGACCCACAGCTGGTTCGGCGCGTCAGCCCGGAACCGGCGCTTCACCAGGTCCGGATGGCGGGCCGCGACTGGATCCGCCCGGGTGGTGCGAACCCGTTTCGTCCGTTGCGCGCCCTCGATCCCCGCCGCCCGCATCAAGCGGGCGACCTGATCGCGGCCGACGTCCAGGCCGGCACGGCGGGCGGCCTTCTAGAGCTTGCGGACTCCGTAGACGCGGTAGTTGTCCACCCACAACCCGACCAGCGCAGGAACGAGATCACCGTCGCGCCGGGCCCGCGCCGAGGGCAGACGAGTCTTGGCGGCGTAGTAGCTGCTCGGGGCCACCTGCATCACGCGGCAGATGAGCTCGACCCCGAGCCGGCGCCCCTCCACCACGTCCTCGCGGTGGGCGTCGATGAACTGCACTATCTGCGGTACTGGCGGTCGAGCTCCGCCCCGAAGAAACTCGCAGCCCGCTTGAGTACCTCGTTCGCCCGGCGCAGCTCCCGGACCTCCTGCTCGAGTTCACGCACCCGGGACGCCTCGTCGGTGGACACGCCGGGCTGGTGGCCGTCGTCGATATCGGCTTGGCGAACCCACAACCGCACCGACTCTGCGCCGTAGCCGAGCTGATCGGCCACCCGCTTCACCACGCCATGGTCGTGGCCCAGCTCGGTGCGCAGGGTGCGGACCATCCGCACCGCCGCGGCCTTCTCCTCCTGCGAGTACCGCCGCGTCGTGGGCTTGCCCGCAGTTCGTTCTGACGGCATGACTCCATCCTCGTTTCCAAGACCAGGAGTCTCCACCGGACCCAGAGCGGCTCACCCGGTCGTCGTCGCCGCACACGGGCTGGCCGTGACCGGACCGCTCACCCTCGGGCTGGCGGTGTCGGGGCTGCTCGCGCTGCTGCGCGACCCGCAGTGGCGGCCGCTGCGCTACCTGGCAGTGGCCTACCTGCTGTTGTTCATCGCGGTCCTGGTCTCCGCGGGCCGGCACTACTACCTGACACCGATCTACCCGGTCCTCGGTGCCGTCGGTGCCGTCGCGCTCCAGCGCCGCCGGGAACGCCGCGGGCCACGCCGCGCCTGGCCGGTGGTCACCGCCGGCGCAGTGCTGGCCACGGCCGGTGCCGCGTCGTCGGTGCTGCTCGCGTCCCCGGCCTTCGCCGCCCCGCTGGCCACCAGCACCGCAGCCACCTGGTCGGCGTTACCCGACGAGGACCGCGCGCGCACCGCACTCGTGGCGGTTCCCTACGTCCACGCTGCGCTTCTCGACGCCGCCCCACCCGACCTCGGCCTGCCGGCGGTCCACGGAACCAACAGGGCGTACGGCTGGTTCCCGCCCCCGCCGGACACATCCGACGCGATGCTGCTCGTCGGCAGTCCCGACCTCTTTCGCCCCTACTTCACCTCCGCCCGCCCACTGCGGACAGTGACGGCGTCGACCCCGCTGGGGACCTACGGGGGCCTGGTGGAGGAGAACACGACCATCTGGCTGCTCGAGGACCGGACCGTCACCTGGCAACAGATGTGGTCCGAGCTCAGAGACCTCTCAGCCATCGGCCGGTGACACCCGGTCCCCACTGGGCCGGTGCCGACCCGGAGCCCGAGCACGTCTCGCGCGCCGTCGCAGTTGATGTCGATCACGACGTAGATCGGGTGGTCGGCCACCTGGCCCTCGCGGATCTGGACGTACAGCGCGTATATGAGCACCACGGGTCGGCCCGATCGAGGGGGCGGCTCCGTCGGGCGGTGATTCCGTCGACGACCTTGTCGGTGACCTCCGAGGCCAACCCCTGCGGCACGGTGGCGCCAAAGACCTCGCCGAGTTCCGCGGGACCTTCACCTCGACGGGCCCGATCTCGATGCGCACCGTCTTCGCGAACTCCCATTGCGGTGGTTGTCGCCGCGCAGGTTCTGCTGATCAACGGTCGTCTCCGCTGGCGGTGGTCGCTGGGGACGAGCACGGCACGGGTGCGGTCGCCCTGGAGGCGACGCAGGGTTGGTGATGCGAGGTCGGCGGCGTAGTGGCAGAGCCGGTGTGCCGAGAGGGCCGCGACGGTGGTCCGGTGGGCGAGGGTGATCTCAAAGCGTGGGGGTCGCGGTGGCGCCGGGGTGTAGTGCCGTGCCGGGCCGGTTCTGCCGGGTCGTGCCGGTCAACGCTCGTCGGTGATCGTGATCGCGAGCGGCGACGGATGGAGGCGGTCGGTGACCAGCAGGGCCCGCTCGGCGGGGCTGCCCCGCCCGATGATCAGTTGCAGGGCGGTGCCACGGCTCGCGGCGTGGGTGTGCGTGGCGGTGAGCATGGTGATGGCGCGGACGGAGAGGAAGATGACCTCGCGCAGGTCGAGCACGACCCGGTCGGTGGTTCCGCTGTAGTCGCGTAAGCGGCGTTCCAGTGCCGGGCTCGTCGCGGCGTCGATCTCGCCGTGGATCGTGAGCAGTACGGCTCCGGTGGGGTGCTCCCGCTTCTCGACGAGCATGACGTGGGTATGTGGCCGGGGCCGGGTCACGGGCTCACCACTCGCGGCGGGACGGTGCAGCTGGTCCGGGGCCGGTGGTGTCCGGGCTGGAACCATCGGGCTGTTCCGGTCACCGGCGGGTTCGGCGGCCGATGACCAAGCGGTAGATCACGAGCAGGACGATTGAGCCGATCAGCGCGATGATCCAGGTGCGGAGGTCGAAGAAGGCGCCGGTGCTGATCCCGAAGAGCCGGGAGCTGACGAATCCGCCGAGCAGCCCGCCCAGGATGCCGAGAATGACCGTGACGAGGATGCCGCCGGGGTCCTTGCCCGGCATGACCTATGTGGCCAGGGCGCCGGCGACGAGGCCGACGACGACCCATCCGAGGATTCCCATGATGTGTCCGTATCTGTGAGCGCACCACGCTGATGGCGCTTCGTGCGGAGTGCTGCGTTCAGGGCTGTGTGTCGGTGACCGGCCGCGGCTGCGGCTGCTGGGGGGTTCGGTCCGGCGCCGGTGCGTGGGTTCCGTGTGTCCGGTCGCCGGTACCGGGGGGCGTGGTGCCGGTGGCGAGCGGACCGCGGGCTCGGCGGGCGAGCAGGCGCTGTGCCCAGGTCAGGACGTGGGTCAGCGCGGAGGGGCCGTGGCGGCGTTCGATGGCGCGTCCGAGTGCGCCCAGGACGCGGCTGAGCAGCGGGACGGCGATCGCGAAGATCGCCCAGGTGCGTAGGTGGCGGGACAGCAGGACCCACATGCTGCAGCTCCTCGGGTGTCGGTCGTGGTCGGTGGTCATGGGCTCGGACATCGCGCGGGACCGGTCCTCACGCCGCTCACCGATGACGTGGGTCACGATGACCGGGTCAGTCGAGGACGTCGTCGATGATCACGATGATCTGGGTGGGATCGAGGTCGGTGAGCTGTCGTACGCGGTCGGTCACGGCGCGGCGGACGTCCGCGGCCAGCTGGTGCAGTGAGCGGCCGTAGTCGGCGGCCAGAGTGATCTCGATGACGGTGCTGGTGCCGGCGACTCCGACGTGGACCTCGGAGTCGGTGTCCTGGTGGGAGCCGGTGAGGTCCCTGCTCAGCGCGACGCGGACGCCGGGTACCTCCTGGGCGCTGTGACGGGCGGCGACGACCACGACCCGGGCCGCGACGCGGGTGGTGCCCTGCGGGCCGCGCAGGGTGGCGTAGTCGGTGACCTCGACCGCTCCGCGGATCCGCGCGAGTGCGGCGTCGATCCCGGCCTCGGGGGTGTCGACCTGTTCCGCGGCGAGCTCGCGCATCGGTGACCACAGCCGGTCGAACTCGGCCAGGGCCGCCTGGCAGTGGACACAGTGGTTCTGGTGGGGGTCGAGGGTGGCGGCGTCGCCGCGGGCGACCTGGTCGAGCAGATCGTCGCGGGACCGGGCGCAGGGCAGCAGGTCCGGTCGCAGAGGGATGTGTCCGCCGCCGGAGGCCTGGTCCCCTGTGCGGTCGTGCTCGTGGCTGGTCATGTCCACTCCCGCATGGTCTCGGCGAGCTGTCGGCGCCCACGGGACAGGCGTCCCCGGACGGTCGGTTCGGAGACGCCGAGGATGCTCGCCGCCTCGTCGTAGCTGAGCTGCTCGATGTCGATCAGCACGATCGGGGCGCGCTGGTCGGCCGGGAGCCCGGCGAGCGCGGCGAGCGCCGCGCGCAGGCGGTCGCGTGCCTCGGCCTGGGCGTCGGCGCCGGGGGACCTGACGAGGTCGGGATCCTCGAGGGGGGTGTCATGGCGGCGGCGCTTGAGGTGGGTGATGCAGCGGTTGACCACGATCCGGTAGAGCCAGGTGGTGAACATGCTGTCACCGGCGAAGCCCGCCAGCGCGGTCCAGACCTGGATGACCACGTCCTGGGTGATGTCCTCGGCGTCGTCGCGGTTGCCCAGCATGCGCAGCGCGATGCGGTGGATGCGGTCGCGGTGGCGCCGGATGAGGACCTCGTAGGCCTCGATGGAGCCGAGCTGGGCCTTGCCGACGAGCCAGGCGTCGGCCTGGTGGTCGATCTGGTCGGCGTTGCGGCCGGGGCCTGCGCCGGCAGGGGACCGGCCGGGGCGTGCTGGTCGATCGGTCTCGGCGACGGCGCGGTCGGTGCGCCGGTGGTCGGGGTGTGGTCGGGAGGCGCCGGTCATCGCGGCGGGCCGTTCGGACGGCGGCGGTGGCTATGCGCACGCTGGCGCCGTGGGTCCGGGTCCGGGTCCGGGTCAGACATGACACCTCTCCTGGATGATGGCCGAGTGGTCCTCCGCCTTCTGCCGCATCCGGAGCCCTGCAGGTGACGGGCGTGCGGGCCGGGTCCCTGGGTCCGCGGTCGTCGGTCGGCAGGCCGGTGCGGAGAGCGGCGGGCCGTTGCGGCGCGCCGGTCGCGGTGGCGGAGGGCTGCACCCGGCGGGGTGTGGGCGGTGCCCGTGCGAGGCCGGCGGCGAGACCTGGTGTTCGGGCGCGACGGGCGAAGGCGGTGGCGGGGCCCGTGGTCCCTGGAGAGCACGGGCCCCGTACCGCGAGAGGAATGCCGCAGGCCGAGCTTCGGTCCCGGGTGGCTCCGTCGGAGCGAAGGGGATGTGCGCTGCTCGGAGGTGTCGCGGTCAGTCCTTGGTGAAGGTGTCCTTGACGTTCTTGGCGGTGTCCTTGGCCTTCTCGCCGGCCTGCTTGGCAGCGGCCTCGGCCTGGTCGGCCTGCCCGTCGCGCTTGAGGTCGTCGTTGTTGGCGACGTCGCCGACCTTCTCCTTGGCCTTGCCGACCGCGTCCTGGGCCTTGTTCTTCGCCTTGTCGGTGAAGCTCATCGTCGTTCTCCTGTCGTCTGACGGATGTGTCGCCGGTCCCCGGACCGATCGAGCCGGGTGACGGTCGTGCCACGGCAGACAGCGCAGGCGTCCGCGGCGGTGGACGACGGTGCGGGCGCTCGGGCCGGCGTCGTGTGCGATGCCGGCCATCTCGTCCGCAACGGCCATCCGACAGTTCTGACGACTCCCGGCCCCCGATCCTCACGCGCCGAGATGGTGACTCGTGTCACGTACCGGTGAGGGTGAGTGCAGAAGCCGCCGGGCTCACCGACGTGCCGTCGATCGGGATGGCGACCGGATGAGCCACGCTCAACACGACACCGATCGCGATCCCCGTTCTCGCCCAGCCGCGGAGGGGCCGAACGCGAGAGCGACACCGAGGTCTCCCACGGTGTCCCCGGCGATCACGGCGGTGCCGACTCCTCCGATGACGAGCAGGGCGGTTCCCAGCGCCTCCGCGGCGCTGCTGCGCAGCAGGGTGGGCGGGTGCGGATCGGTTCCGACCGACTTCTTGTCCTGGGGATCCGAGGTGGCTCCGGAGGTGGACGCCCCGGCAGAGGATCCGATGTCCGATGCGGTCGCACTCTGCGGCGAGACGATCTTCGGCACGCTCACCCGCCTCTGCAGCGTTCTCGGCGCCTCGGGCCGGTGACCTCGGCGTCGTTGTCGAGTGACGGTGTCGGCCGCGCGGCGCGCGGTGGCGGCGACCTCGCCGCGGACCTGGCGTCCGGTCCGCGCCAGCGAGGCGGCGGTTCGGGCCGTGGTCTCCCGGACGGTGTCGATGGCGGAGTCGAGCGCTTCGGCCGGGGCGTCCGTCGCTGCCGCCCTGACCGGACTCCTCCTGTTCGCGACCGCGGTCCACTCCGGAACCCCACTCGACGCCGACGCCACCGTCGTCGACCTCATGGTGAACCTGCGTGCAGACCGCGACATCCGACAGAATCCGTCGTGACCGTCGGTCACGACACTGTCCTCCACATCCGGTCGACTCTGCGCCGGGCCGCGCGCGTGATCGATGAGCACGACTCCGGACTGCCGTGGCGTGCGGCGGGACGAGGAGCCGGGAGCGCGACCGGGCAGGCGAGGTCGCTGATGACGGTGGTCATTCCGGCCGGCTCAGCGGATGCTCGTCGCGGGGATCGGCAGCCGCGGCTCTCCGCCGCCGGAGATGCTCGGCGAGACGTGCCAGCAGGTACACCTGTGTCACGATCGCGACCGAACCGACGAGTGCGGCGGTCGGTGACGCGGGCATCATGAACGCGGTGTGCGACACGAGGATGCCGCCGATGAGCCGGATCCGGTGCCGGTCACTCCACCCGGGCGATGCCTGCCAACGCAGGAGCAGCCAGCCGAACGGGACGGCGGTCATCAGTCCGACGACCAGCCGCTGGGCGGGGGACATCAGGTCGCCGAGCAGCATCGTGGGGCCGAGGCCGAGCGGGAGCAGCGTGGTGAGGAACGCCATGGTCAGGTACCCGGACACGACTCCGACCAGGGTCGGGTGGGGCGTCTTCCGGGCCCCGCGAACGCGGGCGGTGACGCCGCGGCGGGGGAGGACCAGCAGCGCGACCACGCCGAGCGTCGCGATGAGTGCGAGGAACAGGAGCGTGAAGCCCCAGGGGGTCCGGTAGCCGGGGTCCTCGGTCGCCGAGATCAGGTGGCGGAGCCCGAGCACGCCCAGGACCGCGAGGGAGCCCGCGCCGGCCAGGCCCCGGTTGCCGAGGTAGGGCCGGTCCCGTTGTGCCGGGAAGAGGAGGTCGGTGAGGGTGATCGGAACGAGGACGCTGAGCACGACGTGCACGCCGACCTGGGATTCCCAGTAGGTCCAGTTCACGCCGAGCGCCCGGAATCCCCAGTCGGCGGCGCCGTACATCCGGGGGCTGGTCAGGGCCTGCAGGCCCAGGCCGTCCTCCGCGACCTGGTAGGCCACGCCCAGCAGTACGAGGCTCGGCCAGGTGCCACCGGCCCGCACGGTCGCCTCACGGAGCACGAGGACACCGGCGCCGTACATCACCATCAGCAGCGGCACCAGCAGCCAGGTGAACGGCACCGCGACCGCGGTGAAGGTGAGCTCCGCGCACACCGTGGTCAGCAGTGCGAGCGTCCAGGGCGCCCGGTTCCACCGCCGGTTCCCTGACCGGTTCATCCAGTGGCCGCCTCTCTGTGTGTCGGGTGGTGCGGTCCCGGTGGGGTCAGCGACCGTCGTGTGTGCAGGAGCTCGTCGAGCTTCGCGTTCTGGGCCTTCGCCATGGCCGTGGCCGCCTGTTCGACGACCGCGCGTTCGGCCGGGTCGTCCGGCATCGGCGGGGCGAGATCCGGATGCAGACGGGAGGCGCGCAGCCAGGCGTCGATGTCCGGGTTCGCTGCCCAGCGCAGCTGTTCCGCGTTCGCCGAGAGGGCGAACCGGAGCCAGTCCACGTCGCTGCTCGGGTAGGGGGTGACGGGGCAGAGTTCGTTGCGCACGGTGTCGTCGGGACCGGTCACCTCCACGTGTGCGACGAGTGCGGCGCTGAACACCGGCTGGCACGCGCGGACCGGCTGCAGGGTGATCAGTCCGTCCTGGAAGATCGGTACGACGGGCAGCTGCTTCACGGCGTCGGCGGTGCAGTCCACGTGCAGCACCTGGGGGCCGGTCGGGAGCGTGCCGCCGTCGAGTTCGATGGCCGTCGGGTCGATGCGTGTGACCCGGCCGAGGCGGACGACGTCGGTGATCCTGCGCAGCTGTTCCAGCTCGGCCCGGGAGACGGTGGCGCAGCGGAACGCCGTCGGCCGCTCGTCCGGGGAGATCCTCAGCAGCGCTCCCGCCGCGTCGAGCCGGTCGAAGAGGTCGCCTACCGACTCGGCGCCCATGATCGCGGAGTGCTTCGCGGCGTGGTCCGCCGCGATGTCCGCGGGGCGGCGCAGCGGCATCGGCTGCACCGTCGCACGGTCGATGAGCCACGGCGCTCGGGGCATGATCCAGGTCAGGTCGGCGGGGTCGACGCCCTGCTCCAGCAGCCAGAGGCAGGCGTCGATCCCGGTCTTGCCCGCTCCGACGACGACGTATCGGTCGGAGGACTCGCGAACGGCGGGCAACTCGTTCGGCGGCACGACTCGGATCCCGTCGGCGACCGGGAACGCCGGCGGCCGCATCGCGGGCACCGTGACGCCCTGGTAGGTGGTGTCCACGATCCTGCGCCGCACGGTCACCCGGTACCGGGTGACCGAGGTCGTCACGTGGAACCGTCCGCCACCCCGGTACTCGGCCATCGGGAAGTAGGAGACCCGCCCGGACGGCAGGAACGTCCGGCGCATCACCTGGTCGAAGTAGTCGCAGATCTCGGCGGCGCCCGCCAGCTCGTACATCCCGGCGTTCCAGCCCGTCCGGTCGACCCGGTCCTCGCCGAGCGGGCGGGAGTTCACGCCGTACATCGCCGACGGTTGGTGCAGCCGTACGAAGGGGTAGGCGATGGTCCAGTGCCCGCCGGGTCGGTCGTAGCGGTCGACCATGGTGACGGTCGCCCGCGACTCGGTCAGCACCGTGTCGACGAACGCCATCGCGGTCGCACCTGCGCCGATCACGAGGTAGTCGGTGTCGATGTCGGTCACCATCGTGTCGCTCCTGTCTGTCTGTCTGTCTGTCCGGCCGGTCGGCTCAGCCCGAGGCGGCCATCGCAGCGACGGCGCCCTTCGTCCGGGCGATCGCCGTGCGCACTGCGGGACCGACGGCCTGCCCCGTGGCGATGTCGCCCATCCGGGTGCGGACCTGCCTCCGGTGACCGGTGGGCAGCGCGCGGCGCCACAGCCTCGCGGCGTGCAGCACGCCGATCAGGGCAGCGGTGCGCTCGTCGGGCTCGTGCCCGTCGAGGACGGCGTCGGCGAGCCTGCTGCGGATCTCGGATCCGGCCGAGGAGTCCTGTGTGGGGTAGCGATGCGCCGGGACGAGACCGAGCAGCCGGCCGCGTCGGCGCCGGAGCACACCGCGTTCGACGAGCGCGGCGATGGCGCGCCCCGGCGCCCCGGCGCGCGTCCGTCGCAACAGCGTCGAGACCTTCACCCGGCCCGCGACCTCGGCGAGGACGGTGTCGAGGTGCCCGGCCCCTGTCGGAGCCGGGTCCACGACCGTGACGACGTCGTCGTCCCCCACGGCGATGCGCTCGGCGAGGGCCAGCTCGACGACGACCGCACCGGCCACGGCCCAGTCCAGGCCGAGGCGGGTCCCGCCCCTGCCGGTGTCCTCGTCGAGGGCGATGAGGACGACTTCCTCGGCGACGGTGAGCATGGGGATGTCCTTTCCGGTCCGGCGGGTGGTGCGGGGCGGACCGCCGGGTGGCGAAGCCCCGGTCGCTGACTGCGTACGCTGTAGCGAACTACGCGTACACTGTCTCCACGAGGATGTGAGACGGTCAACAAATCGTGCTCAAACGCCTCTGCGAAGTGAACTAGTGCGGCGGAAGTGAACTAGTGCACTTCCGCCGCTGTCGACGACGACGCTCAGGAGGTCCGCATGTCGGAGGACGCTCAGCCGGAGCCGCTCTACCGGCGGATCGCCGGGGAGTTCGCCGCCCGGATCCGATCCGGTGATCTGAGGCCAGGGGACCGGATCCCGTCCATCCGGCAGATCGCCGACCGGTGGAACGTCGCGATCGCGACCGCGACGAAGGTTCTTGCTGTCCTGCGCGACGAGGGCCTGGTCGAGGCGAAGGTGGGCTCCGGCACCGTCGTCAGCGCCCCCACGAACGGGCCGCGCCGGCCGGGCCGGGCGCAGCCGTCCGCTTCCCGGCCGTTCCGGCCGCGTCCGGCCGGCGGAGCGAGGCAGGCGCTCAGTCGCGAGCACGTGCTGCGGACCGCTGTCGCGATCGCCGACGTCGAGGGTGCGGGCGCGGTGTCCATGCGGCGGGTCGCCGCCGAGCTCGGCGTGGGGGCGATGTCCCTCTATCGCCACATCGCGAACAAGGACGACCTGATGACCGAGATGGCCGACCTGGTCTTCGGGGAGCTGGGACTCCCCGACCCGGGACCCGACGGCTGGCGAGCCAGACTGGAGCTGATCGCGCGGTGGCAGTGGGGGCTGTGCCGGCGACACCTGTGGCTGCCCCGAGCGGTGTCGTTCACCCGGCCCTCGATGGCGCCGAACATGATGGCGCACACCGAGTGGACCCTGCGGGCGCTCGAGGGTCTCGGCCTGTCACTGCGCACGCGGATGCAGGAGGCGCTCGCGCTGCATTCGTTGGTGATCAACGCTGCACTGTCCACAGCGGACGAGGTGGAGGCCGAGCAGGAGACAGGTGTGTCGCTGGGCCGGTGGCGGCAAGCGCAACGTGCACGGAGCGACGCGCTGTTCGCCGGCGGGCGCTTCCCCTTGCTGGCGCAGGTCCATGAGCAGGTCGTCCCCGACGTCGACGAGCTGTTCGACTACAGCCTGGCCCGGCACCTGGACGGGTTCGCGGTCCTGGTGGGGGAGCCACCGTCGAGCAACTCGCGGTCGGCCCCGTGACCGCCGGCTCCGTGCCGGGACTCCTCGACGGGTCAGTCCGTGACGGGTTCGAGCAGCACCACCGGCACCTCCCGGTCACCGGTCAGGACGGCGCGCTCGCGCAGGTCGGCGAAGAACGGGTACAGCCCGTCGGCGTAGGCGAGCCAGTCCGCGCGTTCGGTGCCCTCGGCGACGCGCGCGGTCATCAGCGCCCGGCGGGCCCCGTCCTGCAGCTGCACCGTCGGGTGGGCGGTCAGGTTGTGGAACCAGCTCGGGTGCCGGGCCTGCCCACCGGCCGACGCTCCGAGGGCGTAGACGCCGCCGCGCTCGATCCGCATCAGGGGGGTCTTACGCAGCGTGCCCGACCGTGCCCCGCGGGTGGTCAGGACGACGACGGGGCCGCCCAGCATGGTCGCACCCTCCCGGCCGTCGGTGCGTTCGTAGAGCTCGACCTGGTCGCGGGTGGTGGGATCGGAGCTGGGGACGTACTCGCCGTCCAGCAGGTTCGGTGTCATGCCGGGTCGTTCCTTCCGTCGGTGGGTCCCGGACCCTGCGGGCCGGGGTCAGAGAGTGATCACGGTCTTGCCGACGCTCCGGCCGCTCTCGACGAGCGTGTGTGCGGCCCGCATGGCTTCGGGGGTCAGTCCCTGCAGCGTCGTCGTCCCGATCGGACGCAGGCGGCCCGCCACGACGTCGCCCGCCGCGCGGGCGAGGATCCGGCCCTGACGGGCGGCGTCGCCGCCGGTGACGATCGTGCTGAACACCATCTCGCCGTGCAGCGACAGCGACCTGACGGCGACCGCCTCCAGGTCCCAGCGCCCCGGCGCGTCGACGAAGGAGAGGTGTCCGAACGGGCGCAGCAGCTCGACGTACGAGGTGAGCCGGCTGCCGGTGTCCGAGGTGGACAGCACGAGGTCGACGGGGCCGACCCCGGCGTCGCGCAGCTGGGCGGCGAGGTCGCGGTGGTGGTCGACGACGAGGTCGGCCCCCAAGGCGGTGGTCCACTCCCGTGACTCGGGCCGCGACGCCGTGCCGATCACGAATGCCTGCGTCCACGTCGCCAGCAGCTGCGTGGCCATCGAGCCCACACCGCCCGCGGCGCCGACGACCAGGACGTTCCCGACGCCGGCGGGCAGTGCGTCGCCATCGCGGACGAGCGCCTCCCACGCGGTGAGCACGCCGATCGGCAGGGATGCTGCGTCGGCGAACGTGAGCTCGTCGGCGATCGGGGCGACGACCCGGTGGTCGACCGCGACGCGTTCGGCCCAGCTCCCGTCGCGGGTGATGTCGCCGGTGCCCATCACCCGGTCCCCGACCGCGAACCCGGTGGCCGCGGGCCCGGTCGCGACGACGACGCCCGCGAACTCCCAACCGAGGACGACGCGACCGCCCGGCGGCGCACTGCGGGTCCGCCGGATCGCGGCCTCGCCGGGGTTGATACCGATCGCCCGCACCTCGACCAGCAGGTCACCGGCCCGCAGCCGCGGTTCGGCGACGTCGACCAGATCGATGGCGAACGCGTCGAGCAGGTGCGCCCGCTCGTAGGCGAGTGCCTTCACCGCGCCTCTCCGTCCGGGTCCTGGCGCAGGGCGTGCAGGGCCGAGAGGGCGCCGCCGACCTGCATCAGCCGTCCGCCGTCGCGCAGCGGTCCGGCGTCGACCGGGGCGAACCCGATGCGGTCGGCGAGCTCGTGGAACGTGGCCTTGGCCGCGGTGTCGTCGCCGGCGTGGAACAGCAGCTGCCGCCCTGCCGGGTGCCGGGGGTCGGCGGCGATGTAGCGGGCGTAGAGCGTGTTGAACGCCTTGACCACGCGTGCGCCGGGGGCCAGCGCCGCCACGAGCTCGCTCGGCGTCGCCGCACCGGGATCGACGTCCGCAGACTCCGGCATCCGGTTGGTCGTGTCCACCAGGATGCGGCCGTCCCAGGGTGGGAGCCCGGCCAGTGCGTCGCCGACCCGCGGCCACGGCACGGTCAGGAACACCATGTCGGCCCGCGCGGCGTCCTCGACCGGCGCCGCCCGCACCGACGCCCCCAGCCGCGCCACGACATCGCGCAGCGAGTCGGGGCCGCGGCTGTTGCTCAGGGTGACGGTGTGCCCCGCCCTCACCAGCTGACCGGCCACGGCCTGCGCGACCGTCCCGGCGCCGATGGTTCCGAACCGCACGAGAACCCCTCCTTTGATGATGAACGACATCAATAACTACACGACCGGAGGTGGGTGCCGTCAACCCGGACGGCCAGTTTTGATGTTGGCCATCATCGAAAGTCGGCTAGACTCGGCCGGGTCCTGGCCTGGGAGGTGGTCGACATGCCCCGCGTCACACGGGAGCAGAAGCAGCGCAACCGCGAGCGGATCCTGGCCGCGGCGGGCGAGGGGTTCCGGCTGCGCGGCATCGACGGGACGGGCATCGACGGACTGATGAAGTCGGCGGGCATGACCCACGGCGGCTTCTACAACCACTTCGCGTCCAAGGGCGATCTCGCCGTCGAGGTCCTGCACCAGGGCTTCATCGACTCGCTGGCGGTGCTCGACGGCCTCCGTGCGGCACACCCCGGCTCGGCGCGCGCCGCCCTGGACGGCATGATCGACCAGTACGTCGACGCCGAGCACCGGGACCACCCCGAAGCCGGATGTCCCTCGGCCGCACTCGTCTCCGACGCGGGACGGCACGGCGCCGGCGCGCAGGCCGAGTACCGCCGCGGTCTGGACGGCTACTTCGACGCCATCGCGGAGATGGTGATCGAGTGCGGCCGCGAGATCGGTACCGAGATCACCCCGGCCGAGGCCAGGGAGCAGGCGGTGGCACTGTTCAGCCAGATGGTCGGCGCGCTCCTGCTCGCCCGGGCGGTGGCCGACGTCGCCCCGGACCTGTCGGACGAGGTCCTCGCGGCCAACCGGAACCGGCTCAAGGACCGGTGAGCGCGCGGCGCAGCGGGCTCACGGGCCGATGATGCGCCGCTCGCCCGCGTGGTGATCGTCGGCGGCTCAGGTCCCCGAGCGCTCCACCGGCGCCTCCCGCCGAGGTGGGTAGGCATCACGGATGCGGTGCAGGGTGTCCGTGACGACGGCGCGGACGTCGGCCTCCTGTAGCGGGGCCGGGCTCAGTGCCGAACCGAGCGAGAAGCCCTCGACCAGGGTGAGCAGCAGGAGCGCTTCGCGGTGCAGTGCCTCCTCGTCGATCACGCGGTCGGCGAGTGCCGCGCGCAGGAGCGACCGGATCGCCTCCGCGGCCGCGAGCGAGGTCGCGGCGACCTCGGCTGCGAACCCCGGGTCCGTGCGCGCCATCACCCTGTACTCGACGAGTGCGATGTTCTCCTTGCGTTCCTGCTCGCTGGTGGGTGCGACGAGGACGACCAGCTCGGCGACCCGGCTCGCCGGATCCCCGGAGAGCCCTGGGTTGCGGTGCTCCGCGCGCTGGAGCAGGACGCCCAACGTGAACGACATGACCTCCCGCAGGTTGTCGCCGAAGTAGTGCCGGATGCTCCCGATGGCCAGGCCGGAGCGTGCGGAGATCCGGGCGAGGGTCACCGAGCGGAGTCCGTGCGCGGCGATCTCGTCGATCACGGCGTCGGCGACCTGCGCTCGCCGGGCATCCGGGTCCACGCGTCTGGGCATGGCCCCACTCTATCGCCCGATGTGGCATGAGCATGCTACGTTTCTAGCACGTGCATGCTAGAAACCGCGTCGGTCCGGGCGTAGCACCCACCCGGCCGCGCCGCCGTCGAGCCCACAGCGGTCCGCGTCCGGCGCATCCCGGTCACGGTCGGCAGGTCCTTCCGCACCTGCAGGCCGTCGACCCGGCCGGACGCACATCGCCGCCGCACCCGGACCCGCCCCAGGAGAGACATGTCCTCGTATCGCCGACGCCCGCACCGATCGCGACGGACCGTGCCGCGTCTCGCCGTGGCCCTCACCGTCATCCCCCTCGTCCTGTCGGCGGCCTGCACGTCGGCGACCCCGCCGGAGCCCGCTGGGCAGGCGGACATGGCCGCCTACCTGACGCAGGAACCGGACTGGGGCAGCTGTACGGACACCGCGACCAACGCCGCGGACGCCGAGCTGTTCGCGAACCCCGCACTGGAGTGCGCGTCGGTCGAGGTCCCACTCGACTACGACGCCCCGGCGGGGGAGAGGGCGCGGATCGCCCTCACCCGTCTTCCCGCCCGGGGAGAGGCCGAGGGGTCACTGCTGATCAACCCCGGCGGCCCCGGCGGATCCGGCACGAGCTTCGTGGCGTCCTTCCTGCCCCAGTGGCAGAACGGTCCCGTCGCCGAGCGCTTCGACATCGTCGGCTTCGACCCGCGCGGGATCGGGGCGTCGACCCCGGCCCTCGACTGCTACACCGACGAGGAATACGACGCAGGGGACGTGCCCCGGTTCGGCGCCGTGTACGACATCACCAGCGCCGAGCAGGCGGTGGACCACGCGCAGCGCTGCATCGACGGCTCCGGAGGCGTCGAGAACCTCGTCAACGCCGGATCGGCGAACGTCGTGCGGGACATGGACATCATGCGGGAGGTCCTCGGCGACGAGCGGCTGACCTTCCTCGGCTACAGCTACGGCTCCGAGATCGGCGCCATGTATCTCGCCGCGCACCCCGACAAGGTCCGTGCCGTCGTGCTCGACAGCGCCGTCGGGCCCGACTGGACACCGAGCGAGCTCCGCCTCGCCCAGTTCACCGCCTCCCAGGCCCGGTTCGACGAGGTCGCCGCGCTCTGCGCCCAGTCACCCGACTGTGTCCTCGGGCCAGATCCCGCGGCGGCGAACGAGCGTCTGCACGAGATCGTCGCGCCGCTGGTCGGGACGCCGGTGCCCACCGCCGACGGCAGGGACGTGAGCGTCTGGGACGTCTACCTCGGGATCACGGCGGGCCTGGCGGCGGAGGCCCACTGGCCCACGCTGATCTCCGCTCTGACCGCGCTCGACGCGGGGCGGGCCGAGGAGATCCTCGCCCTGCGCGACGGCTTCTACAGCCGTACCGCCGACGGCGTCTACACCACGGACATCGATACGAACATCGCCGTGCGCTGCATGGACTGGCCCCGCCTGACACCGGAGGGGCAGACCGCGCACGCGCGCGAGGTCGCGAACGTCGCGCCGATGTTCGATGTCGACCTGCTGACGGGCGGGACCTTCCACGGTGAGTGCGAGGGCTGGCCGGCGCCACCGACCCGCGACGACCCGTGGCTGCCCGCCGAGGTCGAGGGCCTTCCCGAGACGCTCGTCGTGGGGGTCACCGGTGACCCGGCGACGCCGTACGAGGGCAGCGTCTCCATGGCACGAACCCTCGGCGCGAGCCTGCTCACCGTCGACGGCAAGCAGCACGGCGCCTACCTCCTCGGTGGCAGCGCGTGCGTCGACGATGCGGTCAACGCCTATCTCCTCGACCTCGAGACCCCTCCGGCCGATGCCCGATGCAGCCTCTGACCCGCTCGGGACCCCGTTCCCGCAGACAGGAGAAGGTGACGATGGCCCTCCGACCCGTTCGGCTCCACCAGGCACTGAGCCGCACCGTTCACACGATCACGCTGCCGGACCCCGACGGCCCAGCCGTCTGGGCCGTCGAGACCCGCACCACCGAGGACCACCGCGCCCGGCTCTACCGGGACGGGCAGCGCACCAGCACGGCCGAGATGCCCGCCACCTTCACCGTCCCCGGAGGGAGGATCGAGGTCGACGCCGGGTTGTACGGCGTCACCCGGGTCCATCTCGTCACCCCCGACGGACGGGAACGCAGACTGGCCCCGGCCCCGGGGACCCTGGAGCACCGGCGCGCAGCCCTGACCCGGGACCGCCCGCGTACGAGCCGGGCGATCGCCGTCACCGCCGTAGTGATCCTGCTGGTCAATCTCGTCCTCGCCACACCCGTATGGCTCGAGATGGTCACCTCGATCCCGGAGGTGGCGGACCGGGTCGGGACGTTCACCTCACCGGTGCTCCTGCCCGGCTGGCTGCTCGGGACCCTCACGGTCGCCGGTGTCGCCGCCGCCGTGGAACGAGCAGTCACCTGGCGGCACCACCGCATCGTCGACGCCGAGACCATCTGGACCTCGCTCTAGCTCGCACCTCCACCTCGTGACACCCCACCGACCGGGGAGACGACCGGCGTCTGGTCCGGCATCCTGTCGGCCCCGGACAGGAGCCGCACCGACGTCCTGGTGATCGGCGCCGGCCGTCCCTGCCGCAGTGGCTCGCACACGTGCACGTGTGCGGGCCACCACGCCCCATCCGACTCGTCGAAGTTCGCGACCCGGTTCCCCGAGTCCGCGGTCACGACCTACCGCGAGGGGAACGCCGCCGTCCTCCGCTGACGATCCGGTCCCCGACGAGGGAGGGGGACGTCTACGCGGTACCCGGTCAGCGGCGACCGGTCATCGCCGGTCCTGGACCTGGGAGGGGCCCAGCGGTCCTGATGCTTGTGCGTGATTCTGCTCGATCCATGCCGGCCATGGTCCGGATGTCGCTCGGGAGGGTTCCCGAGAACGAGGCGTGGGCAGGCGCCCGTCAGCTCGCTGCCGGGGTCGCGAGCCGACACGCCAGGCGGGTCGCCTCCGGACGCGACAGCTTTCCCACCCGGTTCTGGGGCAGGGCGTCCACGACGAGCACGTGTTCGGGCCACTTGCCCTTCGCCAGCCCCTCGGCGTCCAGATGCGCCCGGACGGCCTCGAGGTCGATGCCGGGCCGTGACGTCACGAGCAGGGCTGCCACACGTTCGCCGAGGACGTCGTCCGGGACGGGCACCACGCACACCTGCTCGACCGACGGGTGCCGGGCGAGCGCGCTCTCCACCTCGTGGATGTCGATGTTGCGCCCGCCGCGGATGATGATGTCCTTCTCCCGGCCCCGCACCGACACCCGGCCGTCGGCGTCGACGGACATCAGGTCGCCGGTCGTGAGGTAGCCGTCCGCGGTCAGGTCGGGGGGTGCGAGCCTGCCCGCCCCGGCGTACCCGGCGAACAACGACGGGCCTCGGACCTGGGCGCGCCCGACCGTGCCCGCCGGGACCCCGGCTCCGTCGGCGTCGACCACGCGCAGGTGGGTCCCCGGGAACGGCACACCGTCGGTCCCGAGCCGCACCTCCTCGGGGTCCGACGGCGAGGACGTCGTGTGGCCCAGGCACTCGGACATGCCGAACACCCGCAGGAACCGGGTGCCCAGCCGCTGCTCCGCACGGGCGAGAGCACCGCGGTCCATCGGGCCGCCGCCGACGGTCATGGCCGTCATCGCCGACAACATCCCGGCCTCGGGGGCCTGCATGCCCATCTGCAACGCCATCGTGGGCACGCACATCGTCCACCGGGCCCCGTGCGCGGCCAGGAGCTCCACGGCCTCCGGCGGGCTCCAGCGCCCGGCGAGCAGGATCGGTCCGCCGAGCATGAGCGGCAGGTAGAGCCCGAAGCAGACGGCTGCGGCCGAGGACAGAGGGACGAGGGCGCCGACCGGATCGCCCGCCCGCAGGCCGACCGCCTCGACGGTGGCACGCCCGGCATAGCGCAACGCCGCCTCGGTCTGGACCACCCCCTTCGCACGGCCGGTCGACCCGGAGGTCAGGCCGATCACCACTCCGTCGCCCCACCGGCCCGGCCGGGTCTCCACCCGGCCGGTCAGGGTCCACCCGTCCAGCACCGTGACCCGGGCAGGCCCCACCGAGCCGGTGTCCCAGGTCGAGGCACTCTGGGGTGAGGCGATCGCGACGTCCGGGTCCAGATCCTCCTGCGCCGCGGCGAACTCCGGCGCGGTCGCATGGCCGCTCAGCAGGGCGAGCGTGCCGTCCACCCGTCCGACGGCGAGGGCACAGACCACGGTCCGCCAGGTGTTCTCGGCCTGGAGCAGGACGGTCGGGCGCGGGCCGGTGCAGCCCGCCAGCACCTCGGCGAGCTCCCCGGCCGCCGCGAGGGTGGTCGCGAGGTCGTGCGGGCCGGCGCCGTCGATCGCGACGACCTGGCCGGGGTCGGCCCCGGCCCGGCGGTCCAGTTCGGTGACCAGCGCGCGCATCTCAGCCCTGCACCATCTCGCGCTCGTCGCCGAGCAGGGCGATCCGCCTGCCCCGCATGGACCCGACGTGTGCCACGGCGGCCTTCCACTCGTCGCTGGCGAGGGCCGCCCGGGCCGACTCCTCGTCGTCGAAGCTCAGGACCGACAACCCGTCCCAACCCTCGGAGCGTTCCTCCAGTGCGCTGCTCACGGCCGTGTGGCGCCACGCGCGCAGGCCGGGCAGCGGGTAGGTCATCTCCGCGTGCTCGCCGCGCCACCAGGTGATGAACTCGTCGTGGGTCCACTCCGGTGGACGAGCGGCGAGCAGGACGAGATTGAACATGACGCCTCCTTGCGCAATGGCCGGCGGTGCCGCCGGCTCAGATCGACTCGATGTCCAGCTGCGGCGAGCGACCGATCATCAGGGCCGCGACCCGGTCGTCGGCGTCGAGCCGGGCCGAGGCGACGAAGGTCGACTCGAAGGCGCCGGCGCGCCGGGCCTGGCCGAGGACCAGCTCGTCCCGGCCGACGACGGCCTCGGACAGGACGTGGTGGGTCAGTACGCCCTTCTCGCGCTGGTCGAGGTAGCCCTCCAGCTCGGCGCGCCCACCGTGGAAGTCGGTGGCGGCCCCGCCGCCGGTGCCGAACACGATCGAGAACCGGAACCCCGGTGCGATCAGGTCGAGGATCCGCTCCGGGGTGTCGGAGTCGATGGTGCCGAACCAGCGGGACAGCACGCTCCGAGTCGCTGCGCTCACGCCGCCACCTCCGGCTGCGGATACAGGGAGAAGCTCGGGTGGAAGAAGACCTGGTAGCGGGAGATCAACCCGCCCGGTGAGACGAGCGCGACCCCGGAGAACGCCCCGGTCCGGCGACCGTCCTGTTCGGTCACGACGCCGTACACCATCTCGAGGTCGCCGTCGACCGAACTCCGGAGCACCCCGTGACGGCGTCCGACGGGTGGACGACCGGAGATGTAGGCGGCGAGGTCGGCACGCCCGGACCCCGTCACCTCCCCACCCGGGAGCGCGATCAGGAACTCGATGTCCGGCTCGACCAGGTCGAGCCCGCTGAGCGGCTCGGCCCCGTCCAACCGGGAGTAGTAGTCGACGATGACCATGCGACCGTCCTCTCCGACGGGGGGATGTGATGCAGCGAAGCAACGACTTGAATTCAGTTCAGTACGACCATACGGCTCGGTCCCGGGCGGGACAAGACCGTCGGCCGGCGCTCGGCCTCAGGACCCGGAGGGCCCCTCGTCGACCATGCGGACGCAACAGCCCCCGATGAACCCGGCGATCGCCGGCAGCTCCAGCGAGCCGTCCGGGCGGTACCACCGCCAGACGCTCACGACCAGGCCGAGCAGGCTGCGCGCCATCATCAGCGGGTCGTGCCGGGCGAACTCGCCCCGGTCGATGCCGTGCTGCACGAGGTCGGCCCAGTTGCGTTCGATGCGCGCCACGAGCTTGCGGCACGCCTGGCGCTCGGACTCCTCCCGCTCCGAGGAGCGGCGACCGGCCAGCAGCGCGATGTTCGCCTGCAGGATCCGGTTCTGCTGCACCTCCTGCGGTGACACCTCGAAGGCCGCCCGCACCGCCGCACGCAACCCGTCGTGCGCCGTCGACGACTCGGCGACCGCGGCCCGGAACGCCTCGTCGGAGTTGCGCAGCCCCAGTCGCATGATCGTCAGCAGGCAGTGCGTCTTGGACTCGAAGTAGTGGTAGAGCGCCGGCTGGCCGATACCCACCCGGGTGGCGACCTCGGACCACCGGGTGGCCTCGAAACCGACCTCCCCGAAGCACTCGACGGCGGCGGCGAGGATGGCCGGCCGCTTCGAGCGGGGACCGTCGTCGGGCTCGGTGAGCGCGGCGATGCTCATCGTCGGGCCCCTTTCGCGTGGCGGTCGCGCCAGCGTAGCCGTTCGCCCGAACCGGCTTCGGGTCACGTCCGCGCGGCACCGAGCACCTCGTCGAGCAGGGCCGCGGCGCCGGCGGGCTCGCCGTCCGGCAGCACCCGGCTGGTCGCGGCCCGCCGGACGTGCAGGTGGGCCGGATGCTCCCAGCTGAACCCGATGCCACCGTGCACCTGGACGTTCTCGGCCGCCACCCACGTGTACGCCCGGCCGCAGACCAGCGCGGCGGTGCGGGCGGCGATCGGGAGGGCGGCCTCGTCGTCCGCCGCGCAGGCCGCCGCCCAGAGCGACGCCGACCGGGCCGCCTCGAGCTGGACCAGCATGTCCGAGCACCGGTGCTTCACCGCCTGGAAGGTCCCGATCGGCCGGCCGAACTGCACGCGGTCGCACGCGTGCCGCACGGCCATGTCCAGGGCCGCACCGGTCCCGCCGGTCTGCTCGCAGGCCAGCGCGGCGAGGGTGCGGTGACGGGCCCCGGACAGGACCGCGGCGGCGGTGTCGGGGCCCGCGACGAGCCGGGCCGGGCTCTCGTCCAGACCGACCTCGGCGAGCGGCCGGGTCGGATCGAGCGCGCGGACCCCGGCGGCCGTCGTCCCTGGGGACCCGGCGTCGACCGCGAGCACGACCGGCCCGTCCGGCGAGGACGCGGCGACCAGCAGGACGTCGGCCTCGGCCCCGTCGACGACCAGGTCCTTGCGACCGGTCACCCGCCAGCCGTCCGGGGTCCGGACGGCCCGCGCCGGGGCGTCGGCCGACGCGTCGTGCACCGCGACGGCCGCCGTCGTCGCGCCCGACACCAGCCGGCCGATCAGCTCGTCCTCGCCGGTCCCGGCCAGCACACCCAGCGCCGTCACCGACGTCGACAACCAGGGGAGGCGGGCCAGCGAGCGGCCCATCTCCTCGGCGACGACGGCGACCTCGCGGAACCCCGCGCCGGAACCGCCGAGGCGTTCCGGGACGTCGAGGCCCGCGGCGCCGAGCTCCCCGGCGAACCGCCGCCAGACCGTCCGCCGGTCCTCGGGGCCGGCCGGGCGGCCGTGCAGGACCCCGTCGGCGTCGCCGTGGCGGGCGAGGAAGTCGCGGACGACCTCCCGCAGCGCCTCGGCGTCGCCGTCGGGGGTCAGGGTCGGGATCGGAGCCCGGGCCGGGGCCGGAGTCGGCGCCGCGGTCATCGGACGGGCTCCGCGTCGTCGACGACCTCGGCGATCACGTCGGCGAAGCGCTCGCGGGCCCGGGCCCGCAGCGTCGGCCGGATGTAGGGCGGGAAGAGGCCGTCGTCGGGCTCGGTCCCGCGCAGCAGCGCCTGCGCGAGGTTGATCTTGTGGACCTCGGTGGCGCCGTCGGCCAGTCCCATGTGGAACGACTCCATGACCCACTTGCCGAACGGGAGCTCCTGGGAGATCCCCAGCGACCCGTGGATCTGGATGGCCCGCCCGGCGATGTCGGCGAGGACCTTCGGCATCGCGGCCTTGACCGCCGAGATGTCGGCCCGGACCCGCTTGTAGTCGTCGTAGCGGTCGATCCGCCACGCGGTGCGCAGCACGAGCAGCCGGAACTGCTCGAGCTGGATCCACGAGTCGGCGATCATCTCCTGGACCAGCTGCTTGTCCGCCAGGCGCGTGCCCTTGCTGCTGCGCGACACCGCACGGCGCTTCATCATCTCGAAGGCCGACTGCACCAGACCGACGGTGCGCATCGCGTGGTGGATGCGGCCGCCGCCGAGCCGGGTCTGGGCGACGGCGAACCCCTCGCCCCGCCCGCCGAGCAGGTTCTCGGCCGGTACCCGCACGTCGGTGTAGCGCAGGTACTGGTGGGTGCCGACCGGCTCGTCGTGGCCCCACACCGACACGTCGCGCACCCGTTCCAGGCCCGGCGCGTCGGCCGGGACCACGAACATCGACATCGACCGGTGCGGCGGAGCGTCCGGCTCGGTCACCGCCATCACGATGAGGAACTCGGCGAACAGGGCGTGGCTGGAGAACCACTTCTCGCCGTTGATCACCCACTCGTCGCCGTCGAGCCGGGCGGTGGTCCGGAACCCGGTCGGGTCGGACCCGCCGTGCGGCTCGGTCATCGAGAAGCAGGACACGATGTCGCCCTCGACCAGCGGGTCGAGGTAGGTCCGCTTCAGGTGGTCGGTGCCGTAGTGCGCGAGGATCTCGGCGTTGCCCGAGTCCGGGGCCTGGCAGCCGAACACGACGGGTCCGGAGTGGGTCCGGCCCAGCTTCTCGTTCAGCAGGGCGAGACGCAGCTGCCCGTAGCCCTCGCCGCCGAGCTCCGGACCGAGGTGGCAGGCCCACAGCTTGCGCTCCCGGACCTGCTGCTGCAGCGGTCTGATCAGCGCGTTGCGGACCGGGTCACGCGGGTTCCACGCGTGCTCGACCACCTGGTCGACGGGCTCGACCTGCTCCCGCACGAACGTCTCGACCCAGTCGAGCTCGGCCTGCCATGCCTCGTCGGACTCGAAACCCCACGACATACCTGGTCCTCCTCAGCGTGTGAGCACCGTGCAGGCGGAGATGCCCGGTGCCCCGTAGACGTGTGTGAACCCGACCCGCGGCCCGCCCGGGACCTGTCGGAGGCCGGCCTCGCCGCGCAGCTGCAGCACGTTCTCGTGCACCTGCCGCAGGCCCGACGCCCCGATCGGCTCCCCGTTGGCCAGGCAGCCGCCGTCGGTGTTGACCGGCAGCCGGCCGTCGATCGCGGTCGCCCCGGACCGGATGAGCTCGTCCTGCTCGCCGTCGGCGCACAGTCCGGTCTCGGCCATGTGCATCAGCTCGGCCCCGGACTCGGTGTCCTGGACCTGCGCGAGGTCCACCTCGGACGGCGCGACGCCGGCCTGCTCGAACACGGCACGGGCGGCCTCGACGGTGGGGGAGTCGGCGCGGTCGGTCGCCAGCCACGGGGAGAAGACCTCGAACGAGCCGTAGCGCCGGCTGCGGAACGCCGCGCCGCGCAGGAACACCGGGCGGTCGGTGTGCTCGCGGGCCCGGTCGGCCCGGCACAGCACCAGCGCGACCGCTCCCTCGCCCGGCGAGCAGTACATGTACTGGGTCAGCGGGTCGGAGATCATCGTCGAGGCGGCGATCTCGGCCGCGCCGAGCTCCTTCCGGCGCCAGGCCATCGGGTTGGCGGCCCCGTTGCGGAACGCCTTCTCCGCGACCATGGCGAGCAGGTCCGGGTCCATGTCGTGCTCGTGCAGGTAGCGCTGGATCTTCATCCCGAAGAACTGGGTGGTCACCATGAGCCCGGTCTCGCCGTACCAGGAGCCGATGCCGTGGTCGGCCGGGTCGGTGTCGAACGCGCCCCGGGGGTGCTTGTCGAAGCCGATGACGATGCCGAGGTCGTGCGCCCCGGAGGCGATCGCGGCCTGGGCGGCGATCAGCGCCGAACCGCCGGTCGCGCAGCCGTTGTGGACGTTGATGAACGGCAGGCCGGTGAGCCCGAGCTCGGACACGAGGGTGTCGGCGTCGCCGGCCGAGTGCGAGCCCCCGAAGCCGAAACCCATGTCGGAGAACCGGAGGCCGGCGTCGGCGAGCGCCGCGCGCGCGGCGTGCACGGCCTGCGCCCGCCCCGGGACGCCCTCGGTGCGGCCGAACCGGTGCATCCCGGCCCCGATGATCGCGACTCCGGTCATGAGAGGTCTCCCGCGGGGGCGAAGGCGAAGGTGTGCGTCGGTCCGTCGTCGGCCTGCCGGAACGGGACGATCGCGAGCTCCATCGGCATGCCGATCCGCAGCCGGGCCGGGTCGGACTCGGTGAGGCGGGCCTCGACCAGCAGCTGCCCGTCGAGCTCGACGTAGCCGACGCCGTAGGGCTCGTGGCCCGCGGTCCCGGTGTAGGGCGGCTTGGGCCGGAACCCCTGCACGGTCCAGGTCCACAGGGTCCCCGTGCGGTGCAGCGGCACGTCGGCCATCCGGGCGCCGGAGCAGCGCGGGCAGCCGGTCTGGCGGGGGAAGGTGTGGGCCCCGCAGTCGGTGCACCGGCTGCCCAGCAGCGCCGGGCCGTCGGGGGTGTCGGTCAGCAGCCCGTCGTCCACGAACGTCACGGCGCGGCCAGCCGTCCGCCGTCGACGGCCAGCAGGCTGCCCGTCGTGTAGCTCGCCGTGGGCCCGCACAGGTAGAGCGCGGCGCCCACGATCTCGGACGGTTCGCCGACCCGCCGCGACGGCCAGCTCCGGGCCATCTCGTCGACGGCCGCCATGTCCCAGGAGGCGCTGATGTCGGTGCGGAACGGCCCGGCCACGATGGTGTTGACCCGGACCGTCGGGCCGTACTCCTGGGCGAACCCCGCGGTGAGCGTGTTGAGCGCCGCCTTGGCCGCGGCGTAGGGGAGGTCGCCGGCGGTGGGGCGGCCCGAGGCCATGGAGGAGATGTTCAGCATCGCGCCGCCGCCCCGTGCGGCCATCCGCCTGCCGGCGACGGCCATCATCCGGAACGGGCCCTTGAGGTTGACCGAGACGATCTTGTCGAACAGCTCCTCGGTGACGCCGTGCAGGCTCGGGTACACCGGCGCGATCCCGGCGTTGTTGACCAGGACGTCGACCGGCCCGAGGCCGTCCTCGACCTCGTCGAGCAGACCGTCCAGCCGGTCCCACTCGCCGACGTGCGCGCCGTGCCCGGTCACCCGCCGCCCGGTGGCCTCGGCCAGCTCGGCGGCCAGCCCGGTGCAGGCGTCCTTCTTCCGGGAGACGATCGCGACGTCCGCACCCGCGGCGGCGAACGCGATCGCGATCTCCCGGCCCAGGCCGCGTGAGCCGCCGGTGACCAGCGCCCTCCGCCCGGTCAGCGGGGCGCCTGCGGCGCGCGCCCGAGCGACGGCCTCGGTGACGGTGCTACCCGTCGCGGTGGTGCTCATCGGGGGACGTCCTTCCATGCCACACCGCGGTCGGCGCGGGGTTCCGGCGGGAGGCCGAGCAGCCGCTCGGCGATGATCGTGCGTTGCACCTCGTCGGAGCCCCCGGCGATCCGGTAGCCCGGTGCGCCGAGCACGTGCTCCACCCAGCGGTGGGTGCCGTCCCCGGCGTCGGCGACCAGCCTCGGGCCGAGGACCTGCGCGGCCGCGTCGGACACGAGCGCCAGCCGCTGGGCCCAGACGAGCTTGCGCAGCGAGCCGACGGCTCCGACGTCGGTGCCGGCCAGCCGGGCCTCGCGGTCGCGCTGGGCGGAGAGCTCGGCGATCCGCTCGGCGACCCAGACCTCGCCGAGGATCCGGCGGACATCGGGATCGTCGGTCCGGCCCAGCGCCCGCGCGTCGCCGAGCAGGTCGGCGAACCCGCCGCCGAGGTCGGCGTTCGCGCCCGAGTGGCCGCGTTCGAAACCCAGGGTGGCCAGGGTGACGCCCCACCCGCCGCCGACCTCGCCGAGGCGCAGCGTGTCGGGGATGCGGACGTCGTCGAGGAACACCTCGCAGAACGACGTCCCGCCCGACATCTGGCGGAGCGGCCGGACCTCGACGCCGGGGGTGTCCATCGGGAGCAGGAACGCGGTGAGGCCGCGGTGCTTGACGGCGTCGGGGTCGGTGCGGCAGATCAGCTCGCCCCAGCCGGCGAACTGCGCCCCCGAGCTCCAGACCTTCTGCCCGTTGACGACCCAGCCGTCGCCCTCGCGGACGGCCCGGGTGCCGAGCCCGGCGAGGTCGGAGCCCGCCGAGGGCTCGGAGAACAGCTGGCAGGCCAGCTCGTCGCCGCGCAGCAGCGGGGTGACCAGCAGCTCGCGCTGGGCCGGCGTGCCGAACAGGCGCACGGTCGGGGCGACGAGTGCGGTGCTGACCGAGGTGAGCTCGTGCTGGCCCGGGGTCTCGAACTCGCGCTCGACCTCGGCGAACACCTCCTCGTGCAGGTCGCTGAGCCCGGCGCCGCCGTCCTCGACCGCCCAGGTCAGGGCGCCGTACCCGGCGTCGTACCGGGTCCGCGTCCAGCCCTGGACGCGTGCGATCAGGGCCCGTTCCTGCTCGTGCGGCAGATCGTGGAACACGGCCACCGAGCGGTCGTGGCGCTCGCGGCGCGGGGGCAGGTGCCCGGCGACCCAGGCGCGGGCGGTACGACGGAACTCCTCGAGCTCCGCGCGGCTCGGCGGGGCGGTCGGCGTCATCGGGCGGTCCACCCCCCGTCGACGGTCAGGACCTGACCGGTCAGGTAGGAGCTCGCCGGCGTCGCCAGGAACAGCAGGGCGGTGTCGAGCTCGTGCAGACGTCCTGGACGTCGCAGCATCGTGTTCCTCCCGATCCAGCGGACGGACCGCTCGTCGGCGAACAGGTCGGTGTTCATCTCGGTCGCGAACCAGCCCGGGGCCAGCGCGTTGACCCGGACCCGGTCGCGGCCCCAGTGGCCGGCGAGCTCGCGGGTGAGCCCGAGGAGCCCGGCCTTGGAGGCGGCGTAGCTCGCACCGCCGAGCGGCGCGGCCGACACGAGCCCGAGCACCGAGCCGATGTTCACGATGGACAGGCCGTCCGACCCCGGGTGCCGGGCGGCGAGCTGGGACAGGTGGAAGGGGGCGACGAGGTTGGTGTCCAGCACCCCGGCGAAACCGGCGGCGGTCTCCTCGGCCGGCGGGCCGGAGCCCTCGACGCCGGCGTTGTTGACCAGGACGTCGACCGTCCCCGAGCCGAGCGCCCGCGCCGCCTCGATCAGGTTCTCCCGGTCGGCCCCGTCGGCGACGTCGGCGACCACCGGGTGCAGGCGGTCGTCGCCGTCGGCGACCTCGGCCAGGCGCCCGGCCCGCCGCGCGGCGACGACGACGGTCGCGCCCGCCGCGGAGAGCACGCGCGCGAACCGTGCGCCCAGCCCGGAGGACGCCCCGGTGACGACGGCGGTCCGGCCGGTCAGGTCGAACAGCTCCGCCGGGGCGGGGGCCCGGCCCTCGGCGGTCACGACGGGCTCCGGTCGAGCAGGGCGGCGGCCGAGCCGATGAGCGCACGGATCGTGGGCGGCAGCTGCTCCTGGACCGGGTCGTGGTGGCGGCCCTCGCGGTGCCGGCGCAGGTTGTGCCCCATGATCGCGGCCATCTTCAGCCGCCCGAGCGCGCGGAACCAGGTCGTGCCGGC
Source organism: Pseudonocardia sp. UM4_GMWB1 (assembly GCF_017312155.1). Lineage (NCBI taxonomy): Bacteria > Bacillati > Actinomycetota > Actinomycetes > Pseudonocardiales > Pseudonocardiaceae > Pseudonocardia > Pseudonocardia sp. UM4_GMWB1. The sequence continues at coordinate 2,192,126 of NZ_QJPN01000001.1, forward strand.
GGCGGTGCCGCCGTCGTCGCCGCGGGCGGCCCGGTAGGCGTCGTCGAGCTCGTCCTCGTCCGGGAGGCCCGAGACGACACCGCCGACGCCCGGGAACAGCGCGCCGTCGGTGAACACCCCGAACCAGCCGAGGTCGACGCGCGGGTCGCCCAGCCCCCAGATCTCCCAGTCCACCAGCGCGGTGGGCGTGGTGCCGGTGCACAGGAGGTTGCCGAGCCGGAAGTCGCCGTGCACGAGCACCGGGGGAGCGGGCTCGGGCACGGTCGCGGCGAGCCGTTCGAGGAGCTCCGCCGCTCCCGGGCGGATCCCGGCCGGGACCGCGTGCATCGTCCGCGTCCAGCGGGCGAGCTCGTCGGCCGGCCCGGCGACCTCGGGCCGGACGCCGCCGGCCCGGACGACCCCCGCGACGAGCCGGTCGACCGGGACGGCGTGCAGCGCCCCGAGGACACGCGCGGCCGCGAGCATCCGCAGCCGGCCGAGCACGTGATCGGTGTCGGACGGCTCGAGGACGGGCTCGGACGCCGTACCCTGCGCGAACTCCATCGCGAACCAGGCCGGTGCCTCGTCGCCGCGGGCGACGACGGCCGGCACCGGTACCCCGCTGCCGGCCAGCGCCGAGAGCACGTGGGACTGGCGCAGGACGTCGTGGCGCCCGACCGGTTCGCGGCCGGGCGGCACCGCCTTGACCACCAGCGGCATCCCGCCGGCGTCGATGCGGTAGGTCAGGCCCGAGCGGCCGCCCTCGAGCGCCGTCAGGGGGCCTGCGGCGCCCGCGCCGAGCTCGGCGCGCACCCGGGCGGCGAGCTGCGGATCGGCGTCCGCCGGGGTGTGGGTCCGGGGCATCGCTGTCCTCCTCCTCGAGGTCGGTCCACCGGGACACGGGCGCCGACGACCAGCGCGGTGCGCCGGACCGCCGACACCACTCGCGTGCGGGTCAGCGGCCCGTCCACTTGGGCTCGCGCTTCTCCAGGAACGCGGCGACGCCCTCGGCGGCGTCGTCGGAGTTCAGGGTGACGCCGACCGCGAGGTGCTCGAGCACCATGAGGGACGCGATGTCGGCGTCGAGGCCGCGGTCGACCGCCATCTTGGTCAGCTTCATCTGGAACGGGCTCTTGTCCGTCAGGTGGCTGATGAACTCCTCCACGGTCGCGTCGAGCTCGTCCGCGGGAGCGCTGGCGTTCACCAGGTCGAAGTCGGCGGCCTCGGTGCCGCTGAGCAGCTTGCCGGTGAGCATCAGCTCCTTGGTCTTGCGGATGCCGAGCATCCGCGGGAGCCGGTAGATCGGGCCGGCGCCGCCGAACAGGGCGCGGCGGATGTGGAAGTCACCGATCTGCGCGGTGTCCTCGGCGATCGCGAAGTCGCAGGAGATCATGACCTCGAACCCGCCCGCGGTGACGTAGCCCTCCAGGACCGCCACCGACGGCGTGGACATGTTGTAGAGCCGGTCGCAGACCTTCGCCGAGACGACGGCGACGTCCATCGCGGTGCTCGTCCCGATGAAGTCCGCCTGCAGGCTGTCGAGGTCGAAGCCGGAGGAGAAGGTGTTGCCGCGCCCGCGCACGACGGCCACCCGCAGCTCCGGGTCCGCCTCGATCTCGGTGATGATCTCGTCGAGCCGGTGCAGCATCGGGACCGTGATGCAGTTGCGCTTGTGGGGGCGGTTGAGCCAGATCCGCGCCACGTGACCGTCACGCTCGAACTGGATGTCGTCCTCGACCGTCATGCCGTCCTCCGTAGTTGAATTGAACTCAGTTAAGGTTGCGTGACCGATCCGGTCGTGTCAAGGGGTCGGGCCCGGCCGGTCGGGGTCCAGCAGTCCCCGGACCGGTTCCGGACCTGGTCGGCCCGTGTTCCAGCCGTCCCAGTGCACGACCTCGTCGGGTCCGGGGCGGGCGGCCGGCCGGAAGTCGGTTCCGACGGTGAACGCCAGCGGCGTGAGGCAGACCTGCTGCACCCGGTCGAAGGGGATGTCCAGGATCTCGGCGACGTCCCGTTCGCGCGCCAGGTGCATCGTCGTCCAGCAGGTGCCGAGGCCGCGGGCGCGGGCGGCCAGCATGAAGCTCCACATCGCCGGGAGCACCCCGCCGAGCAGCGAGCTGCTCGTCATCGCCGCCGCGCCGTCCAGTCGTGCCCCTTCCAGGCAGCCGATCACGATCGTCCCGACCTCGTGCAGGGCGCGTTCGAGGGCGTCGGCCGAGCGTGCGGTCCGCTCCTGCATGCGCTGCTCGGTCGGGTCGGTGCGGGGCACCCGGCCGATGTAGCCCGCCGACTCGCGGTAGCTGTCGCGGTAGACCTCGGAGTAGATGCGGGCCACCGCTCGCCGCCGTTCCGGGTCCCGGACCACCACGAACCGGGTCCGGGCCACCGCCGACCCGGCAGGAGCCTGCATCGCCAGCCCGACGCACTCCCGGATGAGCGCGACCGGTACGTCGCGCGTGGTGTCCAGCCTCCGGCGCACGGCTCGGGTGGTGGACAGTGCCTCGTCGATGAGCATACCTTGAACCAATATCAGTTCAAGTTGTGTGTCAAGTGTGCGGAGGAACGGATGACCGAGCGTCGGTTCGAGGGCTCGACGGTGCTGCTGACCGGGGCGACCGGTGGTCTCGGCGCGGCCGTCGCCGAGCGGCTGGTCGGCGAGGGGGCGGAGGTCGTGCTGACCGACGTCGACGAGGCCGGCTGCGTCGCGCTCGCCGGGCGTCTGGGTGGGCGTACCCGGACGGCGGCGCTCGACGTCTCCTCCGAGAGCGACTGGGAGCGCGTCGTGGCCGGCGCGGGGCCGCTCACCGGGCTGGTGAACAACGCCGGGATCGGCAGCCTGGGCACCGTGGTCGGCGAGTCCCGGACCCGGTGGGACGAGGTGGTGGCCGTCGACCAGCTCGGCACGTGGCTGGGAATGCGGCACTGCGGGCCGGTCATCGAGCGGTCCGGCGGGGGCTCGATCGTCAACGTGGGGTCGATCCTGGGCACCACCGGCGGCCTCGGCAACAGCTTCGCCTACGCCGCGGCCAAGGGAGCGGTCCGGTCGATGACCCGCAACGCCGCCCTGCACTGGGCGGGGGCCGGGGTACGGGTCAACGCGGTCGTCCCCGGCTTCGTCGGCACCGACCAGCTCCTCGGTCGCTTCGCCGGCACCGACCGGCACCGGGCGATGCTGGCGAACACCCCGATGGGCCGGCTGGGGCGGCCGGAGGAGGTCGCCGCCGCGGTCGCGTTCCTGCTGAGCCGCGAGTCCGGCTACACGACCGGGTCGGAGCTGGTGGTCGACGGCGGGTGGTCGGCCCGCTGACCGGTGGCGGGGTCCGACCCGGGCCGGTCGGGCACGAGCACGGCCCGCCCGAGCACCCGCCCGGCGCGCAGGTCGTCCAGCGCGCGGGTCACGTCGGAGAGCGGGTAGGTGGTCGTCCGGGAGCGGATCCGACCCTCCCGGGCCAGGCCGACGGTCGCGACCAGCTCGTCGCGCGACCCCCAGAACGGCAGGCGCAGCCGGGCCCCGGACGGCAGCGGACCCGGCTTGCTCACCGGCAGCACGCCCCCCGCCCCGCCGACGACCACCAGCTCGCCCGCGGTGCGCAGCAGCGGCCCGGCCCCGTCCAGGGTCGCCTGGGCGCCGACGAAGTCCAGCACGACGTCCGCGCCGCGTCCGTCGGAGACGACGTCCACCACGGACACCACCTCGGCCGGCCCGCAGACCGCGTGTGCGCCGCACTCGCGGGCGAGGTCGAGCGCCGCGGCGCGGGTGTCCACCGCCACGACCCGGGCGCCGGTCAGGGCGCGCAGCACGCCGACGGCCAGGTGCCCGAGCCCGCCGACCCCGATCACGACCGCGACCGCCCCGGGATCGCCCAGGAGGTCCACCGAGCCGGCCACCGCCCGGTACGACGTCAGGCCGGCGTCGGTGAGCGCCGCCGCCTCGGCGGGGTCGAGCCCGTCGGCGTCGACCAGCCGGGCTGCGTCGACGGCGATCTCGTCGGCCATCCCGCCGTCGACGCCGAGCCCGAGCCCCGCCGGTAGCTCCCGGCGGCGGTCGCAGTCGTTCGTGGCCCCCGAGGCGCACCGGCGGCAGCGCCCGCAGCCGTACGGGGCGTGCACGACCACCTGTCGGCCGAGCAGTCCCGGGTCGGTCCCGGCGCCGAGATCGGTGACCGTCCCGCAGATCTCGTGCCCGAGGGTGAACGGGGGCTCCCACATCGCGGCCGGCGCGTCGAGGACGTGCAGGTCGCTGTGGCAGACGCCCGCGGCGAGGACCCGCAGCCGGACCTGGTCGGGACCGATCGGCGGGGGCGGCAGCTCGACGAGCCGGGCCGTCCCCGTCGCCGTCATCCGGTAGGCACGCACGGTGGCTCCTGAGGTGATCGGTGGTGGTCGGTCATACCGCGGTGTACCCGCCGTCGACCGGGACGGCCGCCCCGGTGACGAAAGCGGCGGCGTCGCTCAGGAGGAACACCACCACGTCGGCGACCTCCCGTGGGTCGGCCGTACGAGCCTGTGGCGGCGACACCCGGCCCGGCACGCCGGTACGGGAGTCCGGGGCGAGCCCCAGGTGCCGGGTGCTGTTGCGGGCGAGCCCGGTCCCGACCGGGCCGGGGCAGACGCAGTTGGCCCGCACACCCCGGTCGGCGTACTCCGTGGCGATCGACCGGGTGAGGGCCAGGACGCCCCCTTTCGACGCGTCGTAGGCCGCCGACCGGCCCGCCGCCACCAGCGACGCGACCGAGCCGACGGTGACGACGGAGCCCCCGCCCGCCCGGACGAGGTGACCTGCTGCGGCGCGCACGGCGAGGAACGTGCCGGTCAGGTTGACGCCGACGACCGTCTCCCAGGTGGCGAGCGTGGTCTCGCCGGTCGGCGTCCCGTCGGTGACGCCGGCACAGGTGACCAGGCCGTCGATCCCGCCCAGCTCGCGCGCCGCCCGGTCGAACGCCTGCGCCACCGCGTCCTCGTCGCGGACGTCGCACCCGATGTGCCGGCGGCCGCCGACCGCCGGGGCGTCGCCGTCGATGTCCAGGCCGGCCACGGAGGCACCTGCGGCACAGAGCCGGTCGCAGACGGAGCGCCCGATACCGCTCCCGGCGCCGGTGACGACAACCCGGCGACCCGCCATCGGCAGGGTCACGCCGGCTCCGCGGCCCGGCCGGTCACGTCCTCGGCGAGCGTGCCCCCCGAGGTCTCCCGCAGGACCGCGATCACGCCGATCCCGACGAGCGCAGCGAACACCAGGTAGAACGCCGGGGCCAGGGTGTTGCCGCTCAGCGACACAAGCGAGGTCGCGATGACCGACACCAGCCCGGACCCGATGACCCCGCCGATGTTGAACCCGATCGAGACACCCGTGTAGCGGACCCGGGTGGGGAACAGCTCGGAGTAGAGCGTGTAGATCACGCCCTGGCAGATCCCGAACGGCACGTTCAGCACGAGGGCGGCCACCACGGCGAGCCCGATCGACCCCTGCTGCATCACCCAGTAGCAGGGCACCGCGAGTACGGCGAAACCGACGAGTCCGGCGGTCAGGACGGTCCGCCGGCCGAAGCGGTCGCTCAGCGCGCCCGCCCACGGGATGAGCCCGATCGGGAGCAGCACGATGAGCACGATCAGCCACAGCGCCCCGGTGAGCGAGTACCCGAGCACGGCCGAGAGGTGGACGAGCAGGTAGACCGAACTGAGCCCGCCTGCCGTCATCGTCGCGTAGGCGACGCCGATCACACCGAACACCGACCGCCGGTGGTCGCGGACGACCTCGGTGATGGGGGCCTTGGGCGGCTCGGAGGTGTCGATCATCTGTTGGAACAGCGGCGAGTCCTCGACCCGCATCCGGTACAGGACCGCGCCGACCAGCAGCGGCCCGGCGATGAGGAACGGGATGCGCCATCCCCAGGCCGCCAGCTGTTCGGGCGTGGTCAGCGCGGTCACGGTGCCCACGACGGCCGCCGCACCGGCGAGACCGAGCGCGATGCCGACCGAGGTGGCCGATCCGAACAGGCCCCGTCGTCTCGACGGGGCGGATTCGGTGGCCAGCGAGGCCGCCCCTCCGATCTCACCACCGGCGGAGAAGCCCTGCCCGATCCGCAGCACCGTGAGGAGGATCGGGGCGAGTACCCCCACCTGTGCGTAGGTGGGCAGGAGCCCGGTGAGCACGGTGGCGACGCCCATCACGGCGACGGTGACCATCAGCACCGTGCGGCGACCGCGGCGGTCACCCAGGCGGCCGAAGAACAGCCCACCGATGGGCCGGGCCAGAAAGCCGCTGGCCACGACCGTCAGCGTCGCCAGGACCCCGATGAGCCCGTCCTGGGAGGGGAAGAACAGCGGGGCGAGCACCACCGCGAGGTAGCCGTAGATGGCGAAGTCGTAGTACTCGATGGCCGTGCCGACGGCCGCGGCCGTACTGGCCCGGCGACCGATCCGGGCGGCGTCCTGGGAGGTCGTGCTCGACATGGCGCTCCTTTGCGCGCTGGAGGGATCCGGGGGTGATGGTGCGGTCAGTGCGGGGCGGTGCCCGGTGGGAGGTGGGCCCGCTCGCGGGCGGCGTCCGCGGCGGCGAGCCCGAGGACGACGGCCGGTGCGAGGCCGCCCGCATAGGCGTTGCGGTAGAGGCCGCCCACGTCCGCGCCCGCGGCGTACAGCCCGTCGATCACACCGCCGCCGGAGGACCGGACCCGCCCGTGTCCGTCGGTGTCGATCCCGGCGAACGGGAAGGTGATCGCCGCGGTCGCCTCGACGACGTAGTACGGCGGTTCGTCCAGCAGGCGGGGGAGGACCGACCGCGGCGGGTGGGGGCGCCCGCCGGAGGCGAGCCGGGCGATCTCCGCCGCGATCCGTGGGCCGTCGTAGCCCCACTCCGGCGGCACGTGGGCGAAGTCCTCCGCCGATCCGGCCACCACGCAGCGGGCGCCGCGCCGCCGGGCCAACTCGAACTTGTCGTTCGCCGGGCCGCCTGCGACGTAGGGCGCCCGGACGCGGTCGCGGTGGCCGCGGGCGTCGGTCACCAGCAGGCCCCGGCACTCCGGCTGCTCCACCAGGGCGATCGTGGTCAGGTGGTCCCCGAGGCTCTCGTCGACGAACCGTTCGCCCGCGAGGTTGAACAGCAGGGCGTGCTCGCTGTAGTAGAGCGCCGCCTCGACGTACAGCTCGGGCGTGAGGTGGACGCCGGCCGGTACGAGGTGGCCGTAGAAGCCGCCGCCGGAGTTCGTGATCCGGGCGCCGGCGGCCGTCGCGAGGCGCAGGCCGTCCCCGGTGCTCCACGGGTTGGACCGTGCGGCGATGTCGCGGGCCTGCGGGTGCACGTGCTCGGCCCGCAGGTCCGGGTCGGCGGGGAACCCGCCGGTGGCGAGCAGCGTCGTCGTCGCGATGATGTCCTGCCGGGTGCCGTCCGCGGTCACGATCCGTGCGCCGGCGACGCGGCCGGTGGAGTGTGTCAGCAGCCGCTCGGCGCGGACGCCCAGGAGGATCTCACCGGCGCCCGCGACGCGTCGGCGGCAGGCGGCGACGAACGCGCCCGTGTCGACCCGGTGGCCGATGCCGTAGCGCAGCACGGGCACCGCGGACCCGAGGTCGACCCCGAGATCACGGACGAAGTCGAGAGCTGCGGGGAACCCCGCGACGACGGTGTCCCGCAGCTCGGGGGAGCCGCCGGGGTTGACCTCCGCCATGACCTCGGGGGTGGCGGCCGTCCACAGGTAGCCGGCGTACCGCGCGGACCCGCCCAGGTCCGGGGCGCAGTCGACCAGGACCGCCCGCAGGCCGTGTCCGGCGGCACGCGCCGCCGCCGACAGGCCCGCCATGCCGCCGCCGAGGACCAGGAGATCGGCCCGGGATGCGGTCCGCGGCTCGTCCATGGTCCCCCCGTCGGCACGTCGTACCGGAAGTGCAGTACCGGAAGTGAAGGTGAATTGACTTCAGTTAGGCTAGAAGCCCCGCGAGTGGGCGTCAAGCGATCGGGCTCGACCGCCGTCGGCGGGACGCCCACGTCGTGTGGACACGAGACCGAGCGCAACGCGAGCGGACGGCCTGCGGCGGCATCGCCTCGCGAGGTTTAGCCGCGCCCACGAGGGGTCACCCCGCCGGGTGGAGTTGACGCGACCAGAGCCGATGGGGACGCCGGACGAGTCGGAGCGCAGCACCGACGGCGCGTGCCCCGCCCCGTACGCCGCCACGGTCGACGCCGACGCTGACGTCGTCGGGCAATTCCGACGTCTCGCACCGGCGCTCCTGGACTGTGCGACGGTCGCCGAGGTGCTGGACCGGGTGCTCGATGCCGTAACACGCGTCGTGCCCGTGGCGGCGATGGCGAGCGTGACGATGCGCGACGACGCAGGCCACTACTACACACCGGTGTCCACCGGCGGGCCGGCCGAGGAGATCGACGTCGTGCAGTACCGCAGCGGTCGCGGCCCCTGCGTCGACGCCGCCCGCGAGGACGGCCCCGCGTCCGCGGTGTCGGACGACCTGCGGCACGAGGAGCGGTGGCCCGAGCTGGCCGGTACCGCGGTGGGTCACGGGTTCCTCTCGGTGGCCGCGGTCGAGCTGCTCCCCGACGCCCGGCCGCCCCGGCTGCCGGGCGCGCTCAACGTGTACGCCTCCGGACCGCGGGCCTTCGGCCGCGCCGACCTCGACCGCCTGACCATCCTGGCCGGCTACGCCTCGCTCGCGCTGGCGACCACCGACGCGGTCTCGGCCGCGGAGCTCAAGCAGGCACATCTGCAGACGGCGATCGAGACCCGTGATGTCATCGGCCAGGCCAAGGGCATCCTGATGGCCCGCCGCGGGCTGGACGCCGACCAGGCCTTCGACCTGCTGCGGCGGACCTCGCAGGACATCAACGTGAAGCTGGCGCGCCTGGCCCGCACGGTCGCCGAGCGTCCCCAGGACATCGACTCCCTCTAGTGTCGGCGGTCCGGCGTTTGGGCATCGGCGCAGCGGGCAGACGCGCCGCATCCCGAGCGTCGACCCGGGGCGATGCGAGGGTCAGGCCGGGGCGGTTGAGTTCGTACAGCCGTCCCGGCCGACAGCACGTACTCCTACGACGGCAGCCCTGACCGCACCCGTAGTCGGTAGGGGGTCTCCGTGAGGGCCGGCGTCGGGCTGATCCGGTGAGACCGTTGCCGAGCCGAGATGACTCCTGGTCACACCCACCGCGCATGGTCCGGCAACGATCTCCGCAGCCCCCGACAGGTGGACATCAAGGGCTTTATCGGACATCTTTGCGCGACTGCGTCGTCGCCGTCCGCCCTGCCTCCGACGACCCGAGGCGAACACCACCACTGGGCGGACCGGTCGGCGGCCGGAGGAGGAGCGCGACGTGCAGGAACTCGCGCGCAGGCTCGGCCTGCGCACCCACCCGCAGATCTTCTTCTGGTCTGCAGGTCTGATCATCGCCTTCCTCGTGGTGCTGCTGCTCGCGCCCGGCCCCATCGGCGCGGCGTTCGACGCGGGTCGTGGGTGGATCACGACGAACCTCGGCTGGTACTTCGTCGTGGGCGTGACGACCTGGCTCGTGTTCCTGATCTGGGTGGCCCTGAGCCGCTACGGCACCCTGCGCCTGGGCGGTGACGACGCGCGTCCCGCCTACTCGAACGTGTCCTGGTTCACCATGCTGTTCGCCGGGGGGATCGGGACCATCCTGATGTTCTGGGGGGTCGCGGAGCCGATCTCGCACTTCACGGCGCCCCCGGTCGACGGTGTCGAGCCCTACAGCGCCCAAGCCGCGCAGGACGCGATGTCCTTCGCGCTGTACCACCTGAGCCTGCACACCTGGGCCATCTTCACGCTGCCGGGGCTGGCCTTCGGCTACTTCATCTACCGCTACGACCTGCCGATGCGGGTCTCGTCGGTGTTCTATCCGTTCCTCAAGGAGCGGATCCACGGCCCGATCGGGCGGGCGATCGACATCTTCGCGGTGCTCGGCACGGTGTTCGGCGTCGCGGTGTCGCTGGGCCTCGGCACCTCGCAGATCAGTGCCGGGCTGAGTGCGCTGCTGGGGGTGCCGGACTCCGTCGGTGTGCGGGTGGCGGTCATCACCGTCCTCACCCTCGTGGCGACGGGGTCGATCGCGGTCGGGCTGGACAAGGGCATCCGTCGGCTGTCGAACCTCAACATCGGACTCGCGGTGGGTCTGATGTTGTTCGTACTCATGGCCGGTGAGACCGTCTTCCTCCTCCGACAGATGATCGAGACGACCGGGCTCTACCTGTCGAGCCTGCCGAGGCTGTCCTTCTGGAACGACTCCCTGGCCCCCTACACCGACGAGGACGGCTGGGGCTGGCAGGCCGGGTGGACCGTCTTCTACTGGGCGTGGACGGTGACCTGGGCCCCGTTCATGGGGGTCTTCCTCGCCCGCATCTCGAAGGGGCGCACCATCCGCCAGTTCGTCGGCGGGGTGCTCGTGGCCCCGGCGACCTTCACGGTCGTCTGGTTCGTGATCTTCGGCTGGTCGGCGATGGCGATCGACGGCATCGGCGGGACCGGGGGGCCGATCTCGGCCGCCGTCGCCGACAGCGTGCCGCTCGCGATGTTCGCCTTCTTCGAGAACTTCCCGGCGGCGACACTCGTCTCCGGTATCGCGGTCGTCGTGGTCGCGTTGTTCTTCGCGACGTCCGCGGACTCGGCCGCCCTCGTCGTCGACATGCTCTGCACCGGTGACGACCGGCCCAGCCCGATCCGGCAGCGGGTGTTCTGGGGGCTCACCATCGGTGCACTGGCCGCCTCGCTCATCGTCCTGGGCGGTGATGCCGCGCTGGATGCGCTGGAGCAGGTGATCACCGTGGTGGGGCTGCCGATCTTCACCATGGTCTTCGCGATGGTCTTCGCGCTCGTCGCCGGGCTCCGTTCCGAGGTCCCGCCCCGGATGGTGACGGTGCGGGGGCATCTCTCCGAGCAGCCGGTGGACGGGACCGGGACGGATGGCACGGCCGCCACGCGTGACGTCGCCGGACGGCCTGCGTCATCGACCGACTGACGTGCGACATCCGGCCGGACCCGGACTCCGTGTCCGGTCGGACGTCGTCCGGGACTCACCAGGGCCCCGGTCGACGCGGCGGTGGACCAGGTGGTCACGGACCCATGGATCGGAGCGAGCGAACGACCCCCGACAGGGCCGGTGCTCAGTCGCGCGGGTCGCGCTCGGCCCGCTCGCGACGGAGCCGGTCGAGTTCGTCGTTCGCCAGCGCGCTCCAGAACCGCAGGGCGGCGTGCTCCATCTCCAGGCCCAGCTCGATCGTGATCATGCGCGGCTCGGCCCACTCCTCGCGGCCGTGCCGGGCGACCATGTCCTCGTAGTCGGCGATCCGGCTCTCGTGCTGGCGGATCTGCTCGCGGGCGAGCTTCTCGACGTCGTCGGAGGATCCCGCCTCGTTGAAGAACAGCTTGAGCTCGGCGATGTCGCGCATCTGGAAGTGCTCGGCGGTGGGTGCCGCCAGCCACTCGCGCAGGGCCGCCCGGCCCTCGTCGGTCAGGGAGTAGGTCTTGCGCCGCCGTCCGTGCTCCTCGGTGTCGAGGGCGAGCAGGCCTGCGTCGGCGAGCCGGTCCGGCTCGGAGTACAGCTGCGCGTGCGGGAAGTGCCAGAAGTAGCCGACGGAGCGGCTGACCGCCCGCTTCAGGTCGTACGGCGTCGAGGGCCCGCGCAACGCGATCATGCCCAGGACCAGATACGACGTCGTGGACAGTCGCATCCGCGCTCCTCTCATGCCGGCCGGTGCTCCGCGGACTCTAGACGAGGCGGGTCGTCGATCCGCGGATGCGGCTCGACCCTCGCACGTGCGTCCCGTCACCGATGACCGCCCCTCCTCCCGGCGGATGCCACCGGACGGGGTCGCTCCCGAGGCCGGTGGAATCCGGGGCTTCCCCTCTGACAGTATGAACCGTATGGTCTGAAACAGACTAACGACGAGGGGGTCGGATGGACCTGGTGACGACGCTGCGATGGGCGGTCGAGCGCAACCCCGACCGGCCGGCGGTACGAGGAACCGGCAGGTGGCTCTCCTACCGGGAGTGGGACGCGCGGACCGACCGGCTGGCCGGGGCCCTGCGGAGCCTCGGCGTGGAGCGGGGGGCCCGGGTGGGCCTGGTGATGCACGGCGGCGAGCAGCTCGCGAGCCTGCACCTGGCCGTGCAGAAGCTCGGCGCGGTCTCGGTGCCGCTCTCGACCCGGTTCGGGGTCGAGGAGCTCGGCTACTGCCTGGGCGACGCCGACGTCCGCCTGGTGGTCGCCGACGCCGCGCACGCCGAGCGGGTCGCCGCCGCCGGCCTCGGGGACCTGCTGCGGGACGTGGCAGCCGTCGACGAGCTCGCCGAGCGTCTCGACAGCCCCGTCTGCGTCGCCCCGGACGAATCGGACCTCAGCGTCATGCTCTACACGTCGGGGACCACCGGGAAGCCGAAGGGCGTCCCGCGTACCCACCGGGCGGAGCACCTGGCAGCGGTCGCGCACGTGATGCAGACCCGGCAGCGGCAGGGGGTCGCGACCCTCGGGGTCATGCCGCTGTTCCACACGATGGGCCTGCGCACGCTGCTGGCCTCCGTCGTCGTCGGCGGCACCTGGGTGGGTCAGCCCGCCTTCGACGCCGACGAGTCGATGCAGCTGATCCTCGAGGAGAACATCGGGTCCCTGTACCTGGTGCCGACGATCTACTGGTCGTTGCTGCGCACCGGACGGCTCGGTGACGCCCGTGCGCTCGACAACCTCGCCTACGCCGGTGCCGCCATGACCCCGTCCCTCGCCGAGAAGCTGGTCGACCAGGTCGCGCCCACCTCGTTCGTCAATCACTTCGGCTCGACCGAGATCTACACGTTCACCATCGGGCCCGACGTCGCCGCCAAGCCCGGCTGCGCCGGCCGGGCGGGGCTGTTCTCCCGGGTCCGGCTGATCGCGCCCGACGCGGGCGCCCCCGTCGACGAGGAGGTCCCGCGCGGGACGCAGGGTCAGGTGATCGTCTCGATGGCCTCGCCCGAGGCCTTCGGCGGCTACCGGAACCGGCCGGACGCGAACGCCAAGGCCATCCGGGACGGGTGGTACCACACCGGTGACCTCGCCGTCGCCGACTCCGACGGCGACCTCTGGGTCTCCGGCCGCACCGACGACATGATCAACTCCGGTGGCGAGAACATCTACCCGGACGAGATCGAGTCGGTCCTGACCCGCTGTCCCGCCATCGACGACGTCTGCGTGGTCGGACTGCCCGACGAGCGCTGGGGACACGCGGTGACCGCGTTCGTGGTCCCCGCCCGCGGGACCGACCCGCTGGCCGCGGCCGAGCAGGCCCTGGCCTGGGCCCGGGAGCAACTGCCGTCGCTGAAGCGGCCGAAGCGGGTGATCGCCGTCGACTCGATCCCGCGGTCCGGGGTCGGCAAGACGCTGCGCCGCACGCTCGTCGCGGGCGAGTACGACCTGAGGGGAGAAGCACGTGTCTGATGTGTCCGAAGTGTCTGTGGCCGCCCGCACCTGGGTCCCCAGCCGGGACGAGGACGCCGCGCTGGTCACCGGCCGGGGCGCGTTCCTCGACGACCTGGACCCGCTGCCCGGCACGCTGGTCGCCACCGTCGTGCGCTCCACCCGTCCGCACGCCCGGTTGCGTTCGGTCGACCTGAGCCGGGCCCGTGCCCATCCGGGGGTGGCGGTGGTGATCGGCCCCGACGAGGTGCGCGCCGCGCTGCGGCCCTTCCCCCTGTCGACCGGCGCGGTGATGCCCTACCTGCCCACCGGTGTGGACAAGGTGCGCTTCGTCGGCGAGCCGATCGCCGTCGTCGTCGCCTCGGACCGCTACGTCGCCGAGGACGCCGCCGAGCTCGTCGCCGTCGAGTACGACGACCTGGGTGCGGTCACCGCGGCCCGCGCCGCGCTGGAGCCGGATGCGCCGCTGCTGCACGAGGACGCCGGGTCCAACGTCGCCACCGACCGAACCTTCTCCTTCGGTCCGGTGGAGGAGCGGTTCCGCGACGCCGCGCACGTGGTGACCGGCCGCTACGACTTCCCGCGCTACTCCTCGGTGCCGATGGAGTGCTACTCGGTCATCGCGCAGTGGAACGAGGGCGACGCCGGCCCCTCGGTCGAGGCCTGGGCGAACTTCCACGGACCGTTCTCGATGGTCCCGGTCATGGCCGGCGCGCTCGGGATCCCGACGTCGCGGGTGCGGCTGCACGTCCCCGCCGACATCGGCGGCAGCTTCGGGATCAAGGCCGGCATCTACCCCTACGTGGTGCTGATGGCGCTGGCCTCCAAGCACTCCGGCACGCCGGTGCGGTGGGCCGAGGACCGCGTCGAGCACCTGATGGCGAGCTCCACCGGTGCGGACCGGGCGATGACCTTCTCCGCCGCGGTCGACGCCGACGGCACCGTGACGGCCCTGCGCACCGACCTGATCGACAACGTCGGCGCCTACCTGCGCCCGCCGGAGCCCTCCACGCTCTACCGCTGCTACGGCAACATCACCGGGCCCTACCGCATCGACGCCGTCGAGATCCGGGCCCGCGCCGTGGTCACGAACACCATGCCGACCGGGCTGAACCGGGGCTTCGGCGGCCAGCAGCTCTACTTCGGGCTGGAACGGCTGATGGACGCGGTCGCCGCGGCGACCGGGCGCGACGTCGTCGAGGTGCGGCGGCGCAACCTGGTGTCGACGTTCCCGCACGAGACGGCAACCGGGGGCGTCTACGACTCCGGCGACTACGCCGCGGCGCTGGATCTGGCCGTGAAGAACGCCGACCTCGCCGAGCTGGAGCGCCGGCGCGAGGCGGCCCGGGCCGAGGGCGCCTTCTACGGCATCGGCACCGCACTGGTCGTCGACCCGTCCGGCACCAACATCGGCTACGTCGGCCTGGCCACCCCCGCCGAGGACCGCAAGCCGGGCCGGGACAAGTCCGGCTCCACCGAGCACGTCCGGATGTCGGTGGACCTGCAGGGGATCGTCACCGTGCTGCTCGGGTCGGTCCCGCAGGGCCAGGGCCACGCCACCGTGGCGCGGAAGGTCGCGGCGCAGCGGCTCGGGCTGCCGATCGCGCAGGTACGGGCGGTCGTCGACATGGACACCGCGACGACCCCGTGGACGGTCACGTCCGGGTCGTACTCGTCGCGGTTCGCGCCGCTCGTCACGAGCGCGGTCGTCGCCGCCGCGGACACCATCGCCGCCACGGTGAAGGCGGCCGGGGCCACGCTGCTGGAGGGGGCCGACCCGGGCGAGCTCACCCTCGCCGACGGGAAGGTCGTCCACCCGGACGGTCGTTCGGTCGCCTTCCGGCACGCCGCCGGTGTCGTGCACTGGGACCCGGCGTCGCTGCCCGACGGCGTCCCCGCCCGGCTCTACGCCGAGGCCGAGTTCTCCCCGCGGGAGACCCGCGCGGCCACGGCGGACGACCGGATCAACTCCTCGCTCTGCTACGGCTTCGTCGCCGAGATCGTCGCGGTGCGGATCGACCCGGACACCCTGGAGATCGAGGTCGACCGGGTGTCCTCGGTGCACGACGCCGGGACCGTCCTCGACCAGACCCTGCTCGACGGCCAGGTCTACGGCGCGCTCGTGCACGGCCTCGGCGGTGCCGCCTACGAGGAGTTCACCCACGCCGACTCCGGGCAGCCGACGGCGGCGACGTTCCTCGACTACCTGTGCCCGACCAGCGCCGAGGCCGGGTTCGACCTGCGAACCGACCACGTGGTGACCCCGTCACCGCTGACCCCGCTCGGCGCCAAGGGCTGCGGCGAGGGGTCGTCCATGAGCTTCCCGGTGGCCTACGCCAACGCCGTCGCCGACGCGCTGGCCCCCCACGGGATCGAGATCACCCGCCTGCCGCTGCACGGCGAGGTACTGCACCGACTGCTCACCGAGAAGGAGAACTCCTGACATGGCACTCACCGGCGGCGACGTCGTCCTGGAGCGCGCACACGACGGGCGGGTCGCGTACCTGACCCTGTCCCACGGCAAGTACACGGTCGTCACGATGGAGATGCGCCGGCTGGTCGCCGAGCGCTTCGCCGAGATCGACCGGGACCCGCAGGTCCGCGTCGTGGTGATCCGCTCCGACGGCCAGCACTTCACCTCCGGCGGCGACATCGCCGGGTTCATGGAGGTCGACCCGATCGACCTCACCGACCTCGGCCAGGACGTCACCGCCCCGGCCCGCAGCACCAAGCCGGTCATCGCCGCGATCGACGGCTACTGCTTCGGCGTCGGGCTGGAGATGGCGCTGTCCTGCGACATCCGGCTCGGCACCGGCCGCACCCAGCTCGCGCTGCCCGAGATGAACCTCGGCATGATCCCCGGCTCCGGCGGCACCCAGCGCCTGGCCCGGCTGATCGGCCTGTCCCGGGCGAAGTTCCACATCATGACCGCGACCCGGATCCAGGCCCAGCAGGCGCTCGACTGGGGCATCCTGGCCGGCCTGTACGACGACCGCGACGCGCTCTACGCCGAGGTCGACGCGCTGGCGCTGAAGATGGCCGGGTTCTCCCCGGCCGCGCTGCGCACCGCCAAGGAGGTCCTCGACCGCGGCGTCGACGGCCCGCTCTACACCGGCATCGAGCTGGAGCGGAAGGCCTACTCGATGCTGCGGGCGACCGAGGACTTCGCCGAGGGCGTGAAGGCCTTCGGGGAGAAGCGCACCCCGAACTTCACGGGCCGCTGATGAAGGCCGCACCGTTCGCCTACGTCCGCCCCGGCCGGCTCGACGACGTGCTCGGCGAGCTCGCCGGCGGCGACGGCAAGGTGCTGGCCGGCGGCCAGTCCCTGGTGCCGGTCCTCGCGATGCGCCTGGGCCGCCCCGGCACCCTGGTCGACATCACCGCCGTGCCCGAGCTGACGGCAGCGGGACCGGAGCAGGACGGGTACCGGATCGGCGCGGCGGTGCGGCAGCGCACGGTCGAGCACGACCGGGCGGCCCACGCGGTCCCGCTGATCGGGATGGCCATGCCCTTCGTCGGGCACCGGGAACTGCGCAGCCGGGGCACCGTCTGCGGCAGCCTCGCCCACGCCGACCCGGCCGCCGAGCTGCCCGCCGTCGCCTGCTGCGCGCAGGCGACGGTCGAGCTGGCCGGCCCGGCCGGGCGGCGGAGCATGCCCGCCGAGGAGTTCGTGACCGGCGCGATGACCACCGCGGCCGGGCCGGAGGACGTCGTCGTCGCGGTGACGTTCCCGCACGCCCGGCCGGGGGAGGGCTTCGGGTTCGCCGAGATCGCCCGCCGGCACGGCGACTTCGCGCTCGCCGGGGTGGTCACCCGGGTGCGGGTCGGCGACGACGGCGCGGTGACCGAGGCCCGGCTGACCGGGTTCGGGATCTCCGACCGCGCCGTGACCCGCGACGTGACACCGCTGCTCACCGAGCACGAGGACGACCTGCGCCCGGCCACCGCCGCACTGGCCGATGAGGTCGTCGACACCGGCGGTGACACCCACGGATCCACCGGCTACCGGCGCCGGTTGTTCGGGGTGCTCGCCGCCCGCGAGCTGTCCCGTGCGCTGCACCGCGCCCGGGACCGGAAGGAGCATTCATGACCACGGTGGAGCCGAGGCGAACAGGTACTGCGGAGCCGCGGGACCGCGTCGCCGCCGACGAGACCGTCGGGATCACGATGACGGTGAACGGCACCGAGACGACCGTCACCGTGCCGCCCCGCGCCCACCTCGGTGACGTGCTGCGCGAGCAGCTCGGCCTCACCGGCACCCACCTGGGCTGCGAGCACGGCGTCTGCGGCATGTGCACCGTGCTCGTCGACGGCGAGGCCGCCCGCGCCTGCCTGCTGTTCGCGGTGCAGTGCGAGGGCGCCGAGATCGTGACCGTGGAGGGCCTGGGCACCCCCGAGGACCAGCACCCGCTGCAGCAGGCGTTCTCCGCCCACCACGCGCTGCAGTGCGGGTTCTGCACCCCCGGGATGCTCATGAGCAGCTACGACCTGCTCAGCAACACCCCGGAGGTGGAGAGCGAGGAGCTGCCCGAGCAGATGTCCGGCGTGCTCTGCCGGTGCACCGGCTACCGCGGGATCCTCGCGGCCGTCGACGACGTGCGGCAGAGCCACCCGGACGGCGTCCCCGGGCCCCGGGCGTGCGGCGCGCGGACCCTGGTCGGGCGGGGGACCGGTGGCGGCAGCGGCGCCGGCGCCCCCGCCGAGGACGTGCCGGCGGCGGCGCTCGCGCAGGAGGTGCGGCTGCCCTCCGGTCCGCCGTCTGCGGTCGTCGAGGTCACCAGCGCGCTCCGGCAGCCGGTCGAGCGGGTCTGGGCGGTGCTCGACGACTTCGACCTGCTCGCCCGCTGCCTGCCCGGCGCCCGGCTGACCGAGGTGCTCGACGGCGACCGCTACCGGGGCCGGGCCGTCGTCGCGCTCGGCCCGGTGAAGCTGTCCTTCGACGGTCTGGCCCAGGTCGTCGAGCGGGACCCAGCCGCGCACCGGCTGCGGTTCCACGCCCAGGGCGCCGACGCCGGCGGCAGCGCCACCCAGGCCGACGTCGTGCTGGCCGCCGAGGCCGGACCGGACGGCGGCACGGTCCTGACCGCGCACGCCGACGTCCACCTCACCGGCCGCGTCGCCCAGTTCGGCCGGGCGTTGGCCGGGGACGTCTCGCGGCGGCTGTTCGAGCAGTTCGCGACGAGCGTCGACGAGGCCGCCGAGACCGGGTCGGTCACCGAGCCCGGCCGCGGTGCGCAGCTCCGCCTGGTGCTGGGGACCGTCCGGGACACCGTCGGCGCGCTCGTCCGCCGGGGCCTCACCCGCGTCCGCACACTGCGGCGCCGGTAGCCGCCCGCTCCCTGCCCGGTGAGTGATCGCAAGGAGGCGACACCATGACCGCATCGACCGACGAGCCCGCCGAGGGCCCGGCCGCCGCACCGCCCACCCCGCCGGCCGAGCCGCGGCCGACCCGCCGTATCGAACCCGGCCCGGGGATCCGGTCCGGGCTGCGCGGCCTGCCCCGGCGGCTGAACCCCGCAACGGTCGGCGCCGGGGTGGTCGCGGCCGTGTTCGGCTGCACCGGGCCGGCGCTGATCGTGATCGACGGTGCCGCCGCGAACGGCCTGGACAGCCGGATGATCGCGTCGTGGATCTTCGGGATCTACGTCTTCGGCGGCCTGATCTCGCTGTTCCTCGCCCTGCGCTACCGGATGCCGGTCGTCGGCGCCTTCTCCATCCCGGGGGCCGTCCTGGTGGTGGGGGCGCTGGGGACGTTCCCGTTCTCCGCCGTCGTCGGCGCGTTCCTCGTCGCGGGACTGCTCGTGCTCGTGCTCGGGCTGTCCGGCCTGATCGGCACCGTGTCCCGGTGGCTGCCGCAGCAGATCGTGATGGCGATGATCGCCGGGGCGCTGATCCGGTTCGGCACCGGGGTGGTGACCGCGGCCGAGTCCGCGCCGTGGATCGTCGCGGCCGCGGTGGCCGGGTTCCTGCTGCTGTCCCGGTTCGTCCCGGCGGTGCCCGGCGCGCTCGGTGCGCTGGTCGCCGGGCTGGCCGCGGCCGCGGCCACGGGCGGCTTCACCACGCAGGCCACCGCCGTCGAGGGCTGGACGGCGCCGGTGCTCGTGGCGCCGACGTTCGACCTCGCCGCGATCCTGGCCGTCGGGATCCCGCTGGCGGTCCTGGTGATCGCCGCGGAGAACGCACAGGCCTACGGCGTGCTGCTCAGCCAGGGCTACCGGCCCCCGATCAACGCGATGACGGTCGCGAGCGGCGTGGGCGGGCTGCTGGCCCCGCTGACCGGCGGCCACAACGCCAACGTCGCGGGCCCCATGACCGCGATCTGCTCGGGTCCGCAGGCCGGGCCGGACCCCGACGCCCGCTACGCCGCGAGCGTGGTCAACGGCGTGCTGTTCATCGCGTTCGGCGCCCTCGCCGGGATCGCGGTCACCGCGGTCACGGCGCTGCCGACCGAGCTGGTGGCGGTGGTCGCGGGGCTCGCCATGATCGGGGTGCTGGTGTCGTCGTTCCGCGGCGCGTTCGGCGACGGCCGGTTCCGGACCGGTGCGCTGACGGCCCTGGTGGTCGCGATGAGCGGGGTCGCACCGCTGGGGATCTCCAGCCCGTTCTGGGCGCTCGTCGCGGGGGTCGCGATCTCCGCGGTGGTCGAGCCGGGTGACTTCAGGGTGCGGTCCGAGGCCGGATGAACGCGTGCACGCCGGCACGGTGACACGGTATGGAACAGATGGTCCGGGGTGATCTGTGGAGCTTCATCAACTTCGGTACTTCGTGACGATCGCGCACGAGGGGAGTTTCACCTCCGCGGCCGCCCGTCTGTATCTGTCCCAGCCGTCGTTGTCGGTGCAGATCCGCAAGCTGGAGCAGGACGTCGGTGCTCGGCTGTTCGAGCGGACCGGCCGGCACATCGTGCTGACCGCGGCCGGATCCGCGCTGCTCGAGCACACGGAGATCGCGCTCGCCGAACTCGAACGCGGCCGGGAACGGGTGGCCGAGGTCAGCGGTCTGCGCGAAGGTGAGGTCCGGGTGGGCGTGTTGCCCAGCATCGGCGCGCGGATGCTGCCCGAGGTGCTGGCCCGGTTCCGGCGCGCGCACCCGCTGGTCGGGGTGCGGATCGTCGAGCACGACATCTCCCGGGAGTTCGAGCAGCTCGTGCGCTCCGGGGAACTGGACCTGGCGATGACCCGGATGCCGCTGACCCTGAGCGGGCTGTGCGTCGACGTGCTGGTCCGCGAGCCGGTGCTCGTGCTGGTTCCCGCCGCGCACCGGCTGGCCTGCCGTGCGGAGGTCGCGCTCGCCGAGCTGGCCGGCGAGGATCTCGTCGGGATGCGTACCGGGTACGGGCTGCGCGACCTCGCCGATCAGTTGCTGGCCGAGGCCGGCGTCCGTCCGCGGGTGGTGCTGGAGACCGGACAGTTGGCGATCGTGCACGGGATGGTGGCCGCCGGCATGGGGGTCGCGCTGCTGCCGAGGATGGCCGCGGGCGAAGGCCCCACGGTCCCGATCGCCGACTCCTGTGCGTTCCGTGAGCTGGGCGTGGTGTCGCGGGCCAGCGCGCACGTGTCCCCGCCGGTACAGGCGTTCCGACGGTTGCTGCTGCGCACGGCGCGCGAATGAGCGCGGAGCTCGGCCGCACGTCTACGACCGGTGCACGACAGCTCGTCCGTCCCGCTCGCCGGTCCAGCGGGCGACCGCGTCGGTGTCGACGTCCAGGAGGTCGAGCGCCCGACCGGTGGTGTGCTCGACGATGTCGGCGACGCTGTGCGGGTGTGCGTAGAAGGCGGGCACCGGCGGCATCACGATCGCGCCGGAGGCGGTGACCTCGGACATCAGCCGTAGGTGGCCTGCGTGCAACGGGGTCTCCCGCAACAGGAGCACCAGGCGCCTGCGCTCCTTGAGCACCACGTCCGCGGCCCGCACCACGAGCGACTCGTCGTAGCTGGCGGCGATCCCGGACAGCGTCTTCACGCTGCAGGGCGCCACCAGCATCCCGGCCGTGCGGAACGAGCCGGAGGAGATCGGCGCGCCCAGGTCGCCGTCGGAGTGCACGACGTCGGCGAGTGCGCGCACGTCGGCGACGCTGTGGTCCGTCTCGTAGCCGATGGTCGCCCGCGCCGCCTTCGTCAGCACCAGGTGCGTCTCGACGTCGGGCACCTCGCGCAGCAGCTCCAGCGCCCTGATCCCGTACACCGCCCCGGACGCCCCGGTGAGCGCGACGATGATGCGTCTCATCGGAGGTCCCCCAGCTCCGCGAGATGGCGCTCGAGAGCCGACGGGTCGGCCGGGGCCACCGTCATCTGCCGGTAGCGGTCCCGGTCGGCGGCCGGGACGGTGGCGTCGAGGCCCAGCTTCGCGGTGAGCCCCTGCTCGGCCGAGGGATCCAGGCTGCTGCCCTTCGCGTTCGGCACCACCAGCAGGTCCCGGTCGGGTTGGGTCCGGGTGGCCACCGCCCAGGCCACCTGCTCGTCGTCGGTGATGTCCACGTCGTCGTCGACGACGGTGACCTGCTTGATCGTGGACGCGGTGAGGAACAGCGTCATCATCGCGGTGGTCGGCGCTCCCGGCGTGGGCCCGCGGAGCGCCACGACGGCGGTGAGCCGGCACGAGCCGGACTCGGGTAGCCGCAGCGCCGCCACGTCCAGCCCGGCCCGGCGCAGGGCCCGCAGGCAGGCCGCCTCGCGCGGTACGCCGCCGGCGTAGAAGTGCTCGCGGCCGCCGGAGAGGATCGTCTGGAACACCGCGTCGTCACGGTGCCAGCCGTCCACCAGCTCGATCACCGGGGCGGGGCCGCCGGGACCGTAGGTGCGCGGATACTCCCCGAACGGCCCCTCGGCCTCGCGGCGTCCGGCCCGGAATCGGCCTTCCAGCACGAACTCCGCCCGGGCCGGCACCAGCGCGTCCACGGTCGGGGCGGCGACCAACTCGACCGGAGGGGCCAGCGCGTTGGCCACGGCGTAGTCGTCGAGCTCGCGGTCGGCGGGGGACTGGCTGGCGAGAACGAGCGCCGGGTGCACCCCGACCACCAGGGCGACGTCGAGGTCGCGCCCCGCCGCCTCGGCCTCGGTGAAGATCCTCCGCAGCCGCCCGGGCAGCAGCAGCGCACGCAGCTCCCGCTCGCCCGCGGCCAGCAGCCGGTTGATCGAGAGGTTCATCCGACCACTGACCGGGTCGCGGACCGCCAGCAGCGCCGAGGTCAGGTACCTGCCGCCGTCCTCGGAGTGCTGACGGGTCAGCGGCAGCACCGAGAGCATCCGGTCGCCGTGCATGCGGTTCGCCAGCACCGGGGCCCCGGACGCCTCCACCTCCGGGCAGCGCTCCGGGGCGTCCAGGGCGGCGGCGAAGCGGTCGGCCACCCCGGCCGGTTCGCAGCCCAGTACCAGGCCGAGGTGCGTCCGGCTCGGCACGGTGTTCCCCACCAGCGGGAACCCCGCGCCGATCACGTCGCCGAACCGCACGGCGCGCCGCCCGTCGGCACGAGTCAGCACCGCGGCGACGTCCTGGTCCGGGTCGATCGGGGACCTCAGCCGGGCGAGCTCGCCGCGGCCGTCGAGCACGTCGAGCCAGGAACGCAGGTCGGAGCTCACGTGAACACCCCACCGCCGTCGACGACGACGGTCTGGCCGGTGACGAACCCGGACGACGGCGAGGCCAGCCACATGACGGCGCCGACGAGGTCGCCCGGGGTCATCTCGCGGCCCAGCGCCCGCCCCTTCGCCGCCGCGGCGAT
Source organism: Pseudonocardia sp. UM4_GMWB1 (assembly GCF_017312155.1). NCBI lineage: Bacteria > Bacillati > Actinomycetota > Actinomycetes > Pseudonocardiales > Pseudonocardiaceae > Pseudonocardia > Pseudonocardia sp. UM4_GMWB1. The sequence goes on from NZ_QJPN01000001.1 coordinate 2,215,228, forward strand.
GTAGTCGCCGGTGTTGAGTGTCCGGCTGGCGGCGTCGCTGACGAGGCCGGGCGCGACGCCGTTGACGGTGATCGCGTCGGATCCGAGCTCACGTGCGGCGGCCCGTGTGAGCCCGTCCACGGCCGCCTTGGAGGCCACGTAGTGCGCGAACCCGGGCGCACCCATCCGCGCCACGGTGGAGGAGATGTTGACGATCCGTCCGCCGCCGCGGGCGCGCATGGCCGGGGTCACCGCTTTGATCGCCTGCCAGGTGCCGCGCACGTTGACCGTCAGCACCCGGTCCCAGGCCTCGGTGGTGAGCTCGGTCAGGTGCGACTTGGTGCCCAGGCCCTGATAGATCGCGGCGTTGTTGACCAGCGCGTCGATCCCGCCGAACTCGGCGCCCGCGGTGGCGACGACGGTCTCCCAGTCGGCGTCGGAGGTGACGTCGGCCGTCACGAACACGACCTTCCCCGCGCCGGCGGAGCTCACCTCGTCGGCCAGGGCGAGCCCCGCGTCGGCGGCCCCGGCGACGTCGGTGGCCACGACGTTCGCGCCCGCCGCCGCGAACGCGGCGACGTAGTCGCCGCCGATCCCGCCGCCGGCGCCGGTGACGAGGACGGTGCGGCCCAGGTGCTCGCCGCTGCTCTGCTCGTTCGTGCTCATTGTGATCCTCCCGGGAGGGGCTCCGGCCGGTCGGCCGTGGCGGTGGGTGACGGACTGGGAACGGCGTCGCGCGGGTCCTCGCGGTCGAGCGCGCCGCGCGTCTCGGGGACGAACGCCGCCCCGAGCAGGAACAGCGCGACGACCACGGCCAGGAACAGCGCCAGCCGGCTGGGGATGTCCGGCACGGTCGGGCTGGCCAGGCTGACGAACGTGGTGGTCAGCCCGCCGATGGCGAACCCGCCGTTCCAGATCAGGGCGGTCGCGGTCGCACGCAACCGGGTCGGGAACAGCTCGTTCAGGAAGATCGGCACCGCGGCGATGGGGGCGTTGGCCAGCATCGTGATCATCAGGCCGTAGCCGAGCAGCGCCCCGGTGTCCTCCGGCCCCAGCCCACCCATGGCCAGCGCGAGCAGCGGCAGTGCCACCAGGTTCACGATGCCGGTGGCCAGGAACACCGGGCGACGGCCGAACCGTTCTGAGGCGTGCCCGGCCAGCAACGCGATCGGCAGGATGGCCAGGCTCGTCCAGACCAGCAGCAGCCCACGCGCGCCCGCCGGAAGCTGGTTGATCTCGTCCAGGAACGTGGGCAGGTAGCCCGAGGTGAGGTAGTACTGCGCGCCCGCGCCGGTCACCAGCGCGGCGGCCGCGACCAGCGTCCGCGGCCTTACCGCGGTCGGCAGGTCCCGGGCCCTGGCCGGCGGCTCCGGCACCGCACCGGCGGCCCGCGCCCGCGCGGCGGACCACACCGGGGACTCCTCGAGCAGCCGGAAGAACGCGAGGCTCGCCAGCGAGGCCACCAGGCCGGTGAAGAACATGACCCGCCAGCCCCACGCGTCGAACGCGGGTCCGGGGAACGCCGAGGACACGGCCAGGAACACCACCGACGCGATCACGGCGCCGAGCCCGGGCCCGCCGCCGGCGACCAGTCCGGAGACCAGGCCGCGCCAGCGCTGGGGCACCGTCTCGGTGCCGAGGGTGTGGGTCGAGGCGACGACGCCGCCGACGAGCAGGCCCTGCACCAGGCGGAGCGCGACGAACACCAGCGGTGCGGCGACACCGATCGCGGCGTAGGTCGGCAGCGTTCCCATCAGGGCGGTGGCCAGACCGACGCCGCCCACGGTGACCAGCATGGTCTGCTTGCGGCCGTGCCGGTCGGCGTAGCGGCCGAACACCGCGCCGCCCAGCGGGCGCATCACCAGGCTCACCCCGAACGAGGCGAACGTGGCCGCGAGCGTGAGTGTGGGGCTGTCGGTGGGGAAGAACAGGGGGCCCACCGTGGAGGCCACGTAGAGCAGGATGAACAGGTCGAACAGATCGAACGCGAAACCGACCGTGGACGCGGTGCCCGCGGTGACCATCTGACGGGTCGTCGGCGCGGGGGCCGGGGCCGGGCCGGGCACGGCGGCGCTCACCAGGTCACCGGCAGCCGCCGGACGCCGAGGTGACGCCCTCCGCCCTCGAGCGGGTCGGTCCGCTCGACGTCGCCGTCCACCCGGAACCCGGGGATGCGCTCCAGCACGACCTGGACCGCCGTGCGGATCTCGAGCTTGGCCAGGGCCATCCCGGGGCAGGTGTGGATCCCGGCGCCGAACGCGAGGTGCCGGTTCGGCCGCCGGTCGATGACGATCTCGTCGGCGCGGTCGAAGACCTCGGGATCGCGGTTGGCCGAGGCGAACAGCAGCAGCACCCGTTCACCCGCCTTCATCTGCTGACCGTGCAGGCAGGTGTCGGCCGTGAGCTGTCGCGGGAACCAGTGCAGCGGGGTCTCGTGGCGCAGGATCTCGTCGATCATGGAAGGGATCAGCTTCGGCTCGTCGAGCAGCCGCTGCTGCACATCCGGATGCTCGGCCAGGTACAACAGCGTGTTGCCCAGACCGAGCGCCGTGGAGTCGTGCCCGGCGTAGGTCAGGATGAACATCATGTTGGCGAGCTCGTCGTCGGTCGCCCCGAGTTCGCGGTTGGCCTCGACGAGTCCGGTGAGGAAGTCCTCGCGTGGGTTCTCGCGCCGGTCGGCGAACAGGCCGACCCAGTACCGGCACACCCGGTCGATGATCTCTGGGCCGCGGGAGCCGGAGGCGTGGGTCAGGAACTCCTCGGAGTAGCCGCGGATCTCCTCCGTGTCCTCTGGACCCAGGTCATAGAGCCGGGTGATGACCTCCAGCGGTAGCGGAGTGGCGAGCTCGGCGGCGAGCTCGGCGCGGCCCCGTCCGGTGAACCCGTCGACGAGGCGTTCGGCGATGGCGCGGACCGCCGGTTCCATCGTCTTCGCCGCGGCGCCGCTCGTCAGCGGCGCGATGAGCTCGCGGAACCCGGCGTGTTCGGGCGGGTCGTGGTCGATCGGGGGGAATCGGCTCCCGGACACCGGGGGCAGGTAGACCCCGCCGGTCGAGGAATAGGTCGTGTGGTCGGTAGCGGCGTCGCGGACGTCGGCGTACCGCGAGATCGACCAGTAGCCGCCGTGGCGCTCGCCGTGCGAGACCGGGCAATGTCGGCGCAGCTGCGCGTAGGTCGCGTAGGCGCGCTCGGGGGACAGACCGGGATCGTGCGGATCGAAGTGCGGGAGGACCTCGCGCGGACTGTTGTCGGGCACCGTTGCCTCTTCTCTACCCTCGGCTCTCCACCCGCTGGTGCGGTGTGCCCCGAGTCTGCGCGGCAGCCCGCCGCCCGACGATGCGCAGCTGGCTATGCCAGCGATAGTCGTCCGGCCAGGTCCCGACCACCGGGTGCGGGTGCAGCCCCGGCGTCCCGGCGGGACCGCCGTGCGGGATCCACCGGGCGAGCAGGTCCCGGCCGGACGATTCGTCGGTGACCGGCAGGAGGCCGGCCTCGGTGGGTCAGGGCGTGGCGGCCGGAGCCGGCCAGAGGAGGCGGTCGTCCTCGGCGTAGTCCTCGCACCGGACCTGCAGCGCCGCGGTGACCTGGTCGGGGGCGTCCGCCCCGACCAGGAGCCGGAACGGGCCGTCGGGTGCGTGGACGTGCCGGCGCAGGGCGTCGACCGCCTCCGCGACGGGCGCGCCGAGCGGCCCCTCGGCCCGCCACGGCACCTCGGCCGTCCGGAAGAGCTCGCGGCCGCAGGTCGTCGTAGACGGCGGACGGGGTCGCGAAGTGCATCCCCGCGCCGGCCCAGTCCGTGTCGAACCCGCCGAGCTGGGCCACGGAGACGCGGACACCGAACCGGGCCACCTCACCGGCGAGCGCCTGCGAGAAGCCCTCCAGCCCCCACTTGCCCGCGTTGTAGAGGCCGAGGGTCGGCATGGCACCCACCGCGCCGGTCGTGGAGATCTGGATGATGTGTCCCGCTCCGCGGGCGCGGAGATGGGGCAGCACCGCCTGGGCGACCGGTGGCAGCTGCGGACCGGGGCGCTCGACCACGCCTACGCCGACGCCGTCGTCCGGCGCGCATGCCGCGCTCTCGCGCCCGTGGCTACGACGGGAAGCGGGGGTGCGGCGTCGGCGCGCTCCGGTCGTACTCCGCGAGCCACTCCCGTCCCGCGGGGGTGAGCCGCACCCGTCGCAGGTCGCGGTCCGGCCCGCCGGCGGGCTCGACGTGGCTGCTCCCGCACGGTCGCGGCGAACTGCAGCGCGATCGGCTCCTGCACCTCGGAGGCCTCGCCCGCCCCGACGACGACGGCGGCCGGAGCGGCGTCGTCGCCGCTCGCCTCCACCCGGCGCAGGAACTCGGCGAGCCGGGAGTCGGACTCGGCGCTCAGGGGTCGACGAAAGCCGCCGGCACCTCACCGCGCGACGACGACGATCCCGTCCTCGTCGGAGTAGAGGATCCCGCCCGGGGTGAAGTCGACCCCGCCGAACGTCACGGTGCCGTCGACCTCCCCGGCCCCGGTCCTGCTGCTCCTGCGGGGATTCGTGCCCAGCGCCTTGAGGCCGAGGGGGAGCGCGGCGAGTGCCACGCTGTCGCGGACGACCCCGTAGACGACGATCCCGGCCCAGCCGTTCGCCACCGCCAGGCCGGCGATGACATCGCCGATGAGCGCGCAGTGGGTCGAACCGCCGCCGTCGACGACCAGGACCGCCCCGTCACCGGGGCCGTCGAGCGTGGCGCGGAGCAGGGCGTGGTCGTTCTCGCACCGCACGGTGCGCACGGGACCGCCGAAGCGGGAGTGTGCGCCGAAGGAGCGGAACCGGACGTCGCAGGAGCGGACGGCGTCGCCGAGGTCGTCGGCGAGGTCGGCGGTGGTACGGCGGCCCAGGAGGAACTGCGGGTCGATCGACATGGTGCCCACTCTCGTCCGGACCGGGCCCGGTGCCAGCGGGGGGTCCGGCGCGTCCGAACGGGGCGGCGGAAGGGCCGAACGGGACCCCCGCTCTGTGACCGTGACGCGCTCCGTAACCGGCGCGCGTCCGAATCGTTGAATCGGCACGGCTACCAAAGGGGGGCGTCGTGCCAGGACCGAGATGGGACCCGGACTCGGGTCGCTGGGTGCTCGGGGACGAGTCGTCCCCGGTGCCCCGACGTGGACGTCGCCGATCGGTCGAGGTGATGGACCGGTCGGACGACGTCGTCGAGGCGTCGGCCCGGGACCTCTCGCCCGAGGACCTCGTCGCCGGGATCGTCTTCCCGTCCACCCGGGAGCCCGAGCCCCGCCCGGCCGCGCCCCGTGGCCGTCCCCGGTCGATCACGGAGCGTGACGATCTGGCCCAGTCAGGAGCGGACCGGGCCGACCACGGCTCCCGGCGCGGGCGTCGCCGCGTTCCGGAGACCGCCGGACCGGACGCGCTCTCGACCGCTCGGCACCCCGGGGACCCGTATGCCGGGGAGCCGCGCCCGAGCGCGACGACTCCGCCCCGGCCGCTCCCGGTGCGCCGGCCGCCGGCGGTCGCGTCGCCGCCCGGGTACGACCACGGCGGTCGTCCCCGGCACGGCGGACGGCGTCGGGCCGAGGACCGCGACGCCGGGCCGTACGGCGTGGACGGGTTCGCGGTCGCCGGTCCCGGCGACACCACCGCCCCGTGGGACGGCCCGGAGGCCGGACCGGGCCCCGACCCCCGCGACGGCCGGGCCCGGCCGGTGGACCCGCACGACCTCGGGTACGACCCGCGCGACCTCGACCTCGATCCCGACGGGGACGGAGCGGAACCCGACCCGGCCCCCGGTCCCGACGACGTCGTCGAGGACCCGCCGCGCCGTGGGCGCCGCCGCGCCGTGCAGGAGGACCCCCGTCGACGCCGATGGCCGTGGGTCGTCGGCGTCGCCGCGGCGGCTGCCGCGGCCGTGCCGATCGGGCTCGCCGTGTTCGGTGGCACCGGGGACGAGACCCCGGCGGCGTGGCGCGAGGGCTCGGTCGCGTTCGGTGCGTCGACCGGTGGCGGCCAGCCCGGCGTCGTCCCGGCCACCGAGGTGTCCACGGCACCCACGGCACCCACGGCGCCCGCGGCGGCCCAGATCACCTACGAGGTCACCGGGTCCGGCTCGGGGGTCACGATCACGTTCGGCCGCGGCACCTCGGTCGCCCAGGTCTCCGGCACGGATCTGCCGTGGGAGCGCACCGCCCCGGCCGCCGGCGAGCCCACCGACTACTCGGTCACCGCCGCAGGCGGGTCCGGTGAGCTCTCCTGCCGGATCCTCGTCGACGGCGCCGTGATCTCCGAGGAGTCGGCCGACGGCGACTACTCCGCGGTCTCCTGCAACGGACGCCGCTGACGGCGGGCGGTCACCGGGGCCGCCCGCCCCGGAGTGCTCAGTGCGGCGTCTCCCGGAACCGCTTCCGCGACGCCTCCAGCTCCGCCTCGGCCGCCGCCCGGTTCGCCCAGTCGGCGCCCTCGACGCTCTTGCCCGGCTCCAGGTCCTTGTAGATCTCGAAGAAGTGCTGGATCTCCCGGCGGTGGAACTCGGGCAGGTGGTGGATGTCGCGCAGGTTCTCCAGACGGGGGTCGTGGGCCGGGACGCAGAGCAGCTTGTCGTCGCCGCCCGCCTCGTCGGTCATCCGGAACATGCCGATGGTGCGCACGAGCACGAGGACGCCGGGGAACAGCGGCTCGCCGGTGGTGACGAGCAGGGCGTCGAGCGGGTCGCCGTCCTCCCCGAGGGTGTCCTCGACGAAGCCGTAGTCGCCCGGGTACTGGGTGGCGGTGAACAGCGTGCGGTCGAGCCGGATGCGCCCGGACTCGTGGTCCACCTCGTACTTGTTGCGGCTGCCCTTCGGCACCTCGACCAGCATGTCGAACTCCACGGGGTCCTCCTCGACGCGGCAGCGGAACGGCAGGTCCAGTCAGTACACGGTCGGCCGCCCCGATGCACGTCCCGGCGCGCCGGACGGCCGGGTCAGGGGCGATTCGGCTCCCACGACTCCCATGCGGAGAAGTCGCCGAGCCCGGCCCGGGTCAACCGTCGGGCGAAGGCGAACAGCGCCGGGCAGTCGTCCGGGTACACGTCCAGGGACTCGCGCAGCTGCGGCCCCAGGCACGGCAGGTCGGTGAACAGTCGTCGCGTCCACACGGTGCGCACGGCGTCGTCGGCACCGGTCAGGGGGCCGAGATCACGGACTCCGGTGAGCAGCGCGACGAGGGCGTCGTGGACGGCGACGGTGCGGGCCGCGGCGGCGACCTCGCCGAACCCGGCCCAGGCCAGTTCCTCCAGACGGTCTGCCGGGCCGTCCCGGTGGGCCCGGAACGGCGCGGCGAACCGGGCCACCGCGGTGTCCCGGTTCGCCCGTCCGCCGATGAGGTCGGCCACCACGTCCCGGAACAGGACCGCGTCCTCCGCCATGGGACGAAGCCTAGGCGCCGTGGTGCGCCCCCCGGATGTGCGCTGCCAGCCGGGCCCGGACGTCCGCCACGACGCCCGGAGGGCCACCGCGCAGGTCGTAGGCGTGGTCGGCGCCGGGGACGTCGATGTGTTCGACCAGCGCACCGGCCGCCCGGAGACGGTTCGCGTACCGGACGGCCTCGTCGCGCAGTGTGTCCAGCTCGGCGGTGACGACGACGGCCGGCGTGATTCCGGTGAGGTCGGCGTCGTCGCCCGGAGCGGCCGGGGAGGCCAGCGGGTTGCGGGCGGCCTCCGGCGCCGGGAGGTAGGCGGCGTTGAACAGCCGGGAGATCCGCGGTCCGATGAGGGGCTTCGCGGTCCGCGCCCGCTTCGTCCCGGGCTCGCTGGCGAGGTCGAGGGGCGGGTAGTGCAGCACCTGCAGTGCGATCCGGGGTCCGCGGCCCGTGGCGAGGACGTGGCGTGCGGCCGCGGCGGCCAGACCGCCGCCCGCGCTCTGTCCGCCGACCGTCAGGCGGCCTCCGTCGCCGCCGTGCGCCGTCTCCGGGGCTGCGGCCCAGGCCAGGACGTCGAGCGTCTGCTCGACCGCAGCCGGGAACGGATGCTCGGGAGCGAGGACGTACTCGACGTCGAGCACGGTCACTCCGGTCGCGGCGAGTGTCCGGCACCATTCCTGGTCCTGGTGACGGCCGGGCAGGACGTAGCCGCCGCCGTGCAGGTTGACGTGCACCAGGCTCCCGTCCCCGCCGGGGTACACCGTCACCGGAGCCGCACCGTGCCGGGTGGGCGCGCTCAGCGTGCGGGTCCCGGCGGGCGCGACCCGCGACCGTGGTCCACCGGGCGCGTGGCGGAGCAGTCCGATCGCGGCCCGCACCAGCAGCGGATTCACGCGTGCACCCGGTCGGATCCGGGATCGGTGCGCGCGGCGAAGCCGGGGGGCAGCTCGTCGGGGCCGACGGCGATCACGGTCTCGTCGTCGACGCCGACGAACTCGAACAGGGTGATCTCGGCGAACTCGGGGATCGTCTCGATCGGGTGGGTCGGCCCCGCGTCGCGCAGCTCCCGCATGCGGTCGAGGTGGTCGTTCTGGAAGCAGACGGTCTCCGTGCCGTCGTCGGCGACCCAGCGCGGGAAGAAGATGGTGCCGTGCAGACGCCGCCGGGCCGGCATCACGCAGACCACGACCGAGGTGCCGGTCGGCTCGTTCCAGGACAGCTTGTAGACGCCCTCGTCGAGCCGGACCAGGTCCACCTCCTGGTCGCGCACCCAACGCCCGCCGACGTGACCGCTGTGGATCCGGTAGTCGATGGTGTGGTCGTTCTTGACGTACATCTCGTACTGCCAGCCGGTGTCGTAGGTGTAGATGAACCGGTGCCCGACGACGGCGGTCAGATCCTCTTCGTCCATGGCGATAGTATTGCAACAAAACTATTTTGTGGGCAATGCGTCGTGCGATACTGCCCCGGTGACGACGACCGCCGCGCTGATCGGCCGCGAGCTCGGCCCGCTGCGCCGGACCCTGCTGCGCCGCACCCGTATCGCCGCCGATCTGCCGGACCTGTCCGAGGCCCAGATCGAGCTGCTCCGCACGCTGGCGGCGGAAGGGCCGCTCGCGCCGAGCGAACTGGCGGCGGCGCTGCGTCTGGCACGGTCCACGGTGAGCAACCTGCTGCGCACGCTGACCGCCGCCGGATTCGTCGAGCGGCGGGCGGGGGCGAACCAGCGGACGGTGGTCGTCGCCGTCTCCGCGCGCGCGGCCGGGGCGCTGGAACGCTACGACGCGGCGGCCGAGGCCCTGCTCGGTGCGGCGCTCGACCGCCTCGCCCCCGCCGAGCGCGCCGCCCTGGCCGCCGCCGCTCCTGTACTGGCCCGGCTGACCGGCGCGCTCGACGCCGGCTGACCCCGCCTCCTCCCTGCGGTGGAGACACGGATCGTCCTCCGGACCGATTCGCCGGGCCGCGCCGACGGGCAGGCTCGCAGGTGTCCGTCCCCGAGCCACCGGCGAAAGGCCCCACGATGACCACCGAGAGCCCGGCCATGGTCCGCCTGCGCGACGCCGTCGGCCGCACCGTCGCGGCCGGCACCGCCCGTGCCATCCTGCTGATGGACATGTCCGGGACCCGCGCCGTGGGCGAGGCGCTCCCGCGGCGGCGGCGCCCGCTCCCGGCCCTGGCGCGGGCCGTCCTGCGCCGGGTGCCGCGGGAGGTCGTCACCAGCGGAGTCCTCGACCTCACCCGGCGCCGCGCCATGGTGGGCCACGACCACATCGCGTTCGTGCAGATCGAGGACCGGGTCTGGAGCGGGCGGCCCGGCCGCAGGCTCGACCGGCTGGGCCTCACCGATCCCGGCCGGATCGTCACCCCGCTGGCGGCCTTCGACCGGCTCGCCGACGTCACCGAGGCCCACGACCACGGCGTCGTCGCCGACCGCGGCGAGCGGTGGCGACGGCTGACCGTCACCACCGGCGACGGTGAGCCGGGCGAGGTGTGGCTCGACGGCGCCCACGTGCGCCGGATCCGGCTGCCCGAGCAGCGCCAGGACTCGACGACGGTGACGCTCGACGCGTTCGGCACCGACGTCGACGACCGCGACTGGACCCGGCTGCCCGGCTGAGAGCCCGGGTCAGCCGGCGGCCGCGGTCATCCGCTCGTTGTCCCGGCGCACCGTGCGGGCGGCGAGGAACAGCCCGGCCGACGCGATCGCCATCGACAGCGGCACGATCACGGCGAGGGCCTGCCGCAGCCCGTTCGCCGCGGCGTCGGCCGGGCTCGCGCCCGCGGCGAGGGCGTCCGCGGCGAACGCGTCCGACAGGGCACCGGCGATCACCGGCCCGACCGCGCCACCCAGCAGGTAGAACGCGGCGAAGAACACCGCCGTCGCCGTCGACCGCAGCCGCGGCCCGACGACGTCGGCGACGGCCGGGTAGGCCGAGGTGTAGTAGAGGTACTGCAGCAGCCAACCGGCGCCGAACAGCACGACGAACGTGCCCGTCGCCTCCGGTCCCACGGACAGCGCGAACCAGGTCAGGGGGACCGACACGAGCGTCGCCACCGCACCGACCAGCACCCGCGCACCCGTCGAGCGACGGGCGGCCCGGTCCGACACCCAGCCGCCGACGAGCAACCCGGCCAGCCCCGTCACGCCGACGACGACGCCGGTCAGCACCGCCGCCCCGGTCAGGGACGCGCCGAAGTAGCGCTGGAACAGCGGCACGGTGAACGTGTTGACCGAGTAGGCGGCGAGGTTCGCGCCGATCCCGGCGACGATCAGGAACCACATCGTCGGGACGGCCAGGATCCGCCGGAACGGCCGGTCGACCGGAGCCGGCGTCGCCTCGACCGTGGTCGTCGACGCCGGTTCGGACGCCCCGCGGCGGGGCTCGCGCACCAGGAAGAACCCGGCCGCGATGAGCAGCCCGGGGATCGCGGCCAGCACGAACGGGGCCCGCCACGTCCCGAACGCCTCGGCGATCGCACCGACCGAGAAGTAGGCGAGCACGAGCCCGACCGGCAGCCCGAGCTGGAACAGCCCGAACGCCCGCGCCCGCTTCCCCGCCGGGTAGAGGTCGGCGATCGTGGAGTTCGCGGCGGGCGCGTAGCTGGCCTCACCGATACCGACGCCGACCCGCATCAGCAGCAGCGAGACGTAGTTCCAGGCCGCGCCGCTCGCGGCCGTCAGCAGGCTCCACGCGACGATGCCCCACCCCATGATCCGGGCCCGCGAGCGGTGATCGGCGAGGCGCCCGAGGGGGAGCCCGCACAGGGCGTAGACGACGGTGAACGCGGCGGCCAGGACGCCGATCTGCAGGTCGGAGAGCCCGAACTCGAGTTTGACGGGCTCGGCGACGATCGCCGGGACGGCCCGGTCGTAGAAGTTGAACGTGTTGGCGGCGAACAGCAGCGCCAGCACCCGGCCGGCGTTGGGGGCCTGTTCGCCCTGCTCGGTGGGCAGGAAGCGTTCCCGTTCGGTCGTCATGTGACCCCCCGGTCTCGGCGTGGCCGCACCGTTGCGGCCACGCCGGTCAGACTGCCCGACGGGGACGAATCCGTCACCGTCCACGGCTCACGCCCCGGTCGGGGCCACCACCATCGACCGGGTCCGGTCCGCGGGTGGTCGCCCGGGTGCAGCCCGACGGGCGACCGGGAGCGCGCCGTGGCCACGGCGAGCGCCGTCGCGGCCGCGACCAGGGCCACCGGCACCGCGACCACTCCGACCGGGAGGACCCGGTGCAGCGAGCCCGTCGCCGCGACGGCGAGCACGAAGACCGCGATGCGGGCGCCGGCGCCGGGGTTCCAGCTGCGCCCGGCCGGGTCGACCATGCCCGACACCCAGTTCGTGACGACGCCGGTGAAGTAGTTGGTGGGGGTGCCGGCCGGACCGATCCGGCGCAGCGCCGCCCCCTGCAGTCCCATCGCCAGAGTCGCCGTCCCGATCATCGGCTCCACGGGGAAGGCGTGTCCCTGCCCGCCGAGCAGCCACGCGAGGCCGAACGCGGACAGGACCGCGAGCTCCAGGCCGAGCGTGACACCCACGGCGCCCCGGGCCGGCAGCCTCCGCTCGGCCAGACCCGCCGTCACGGTGCCGGCGACCAGGCCCAGCACGTAGCCGCCCAGCGCCCAGACCGCGGGGGCGAGCGCCCCGACCGACCCCAGCCCCCGGCCGAGCGCGACGAAGCTGCCGGTCATGGCGCTGACGACCACGTCGTGGAACGCCGTGAACGAGGCCCCGTCCAGGGCGCCCGCCGCCGCGGCCAGCAGTAGCGGCACCGCCGCGAAGATCCGGGCCGTCTGCTTGTCATGATCTGTGGCGAGCACGGCGGCAGCATTCGGCCGTTCGGCCTAAGGCGACGCTAAGCGGTGGGCAATGATCAGCTCGCCCCCCCGGCCGAGTCCCCGCCCACCCGGCCTGCGCGGTGTGCCGAGGACTCGGATGGTTCGATCACCCCATGCTGCGTGCCGAGCGGACGAGCGTATGGCGCCGCGACTACGAGTTCACACTGGACGGCGCGCCGGTCAGCACCTTCAGCTCGCACTGGTGGCGCTCCGGCGGGCAGATCCAGGTCGAGGGCCGCGAGTACCAGATCGGATCGACCGTCTGGGGCAGGACCTACACGATGACCGACTCCGCAGGGACCGTCGTCGCCACGGCGGAGCGGGCTGGTCGCAAGCACTGGACCGTCACCGCCGACGGCCGGTCCTACCGCTTCCGCCGGGCCTCGGTGTGGAGCTCCGAGCAGCACCTCGTCGAGGGCGACCGGACCGCCGGGACGATCCGGAAGTCGAGCTGGTGGCGCGGCGGGGCCGAAGCGGCCTTGCCGGGTCTGAGCCTGCCGGCGCAGCTGTTCGTCGTCGCGGTCGTGCTCTCGGTGTGGGAGCAGCAGAACGCGGCCGCCGCGTCGAGTGGGGGAGGCTGAACCGGTGGGCGAGTCCCCGGACGGATCTGTCCCCGGCCGGCGGTGCCGCCTCCGGCACGATGCCCGCTCCGGGTCAGGACGCCACGACGCTCGCCGCCCGGAACGTCTCACCCGGCATGGGGCGGCGCAGCTTCCAGGTGATCGCGATCGGCTTGCGGCCCTCGTGGGACACGTAGGTGCAGGCGCCCAGGCACAGGAACGGTGCGCCGGGGCCGACGTCGTCGCCGGGGGAGTCCCGGACGAACAGCACCACGTGGCTGCCCTGTTCGGCGTGGGTGAGGTAGCGGCGCCCCATCCCCGTCTCCGGAGTGGCCGCGTTCTGCGACTCCCAGTGGAAGAGGTCCGGCTGCAGCGCGAAGTCGCGGTACATCGTGGTGGGTGAGAAGTCGCGTTCGGTCTTGTGCAGGTTGACCAGCAGCGCGTCGACCCGGGTCTGCTCGGCCCACACCACCCCGGTGGCGTGCCCCGATGCCTTGCGCGTCATCGACGCCCAGTCCAGCGCGGCGAGGATCTCCTCCCGCCGGTAGTGGGCGTGGCTGTGCAGCGGCACGTGCTGCAGTCCCTCGCCGAGCGAGCGCGGCAGGTGCCGGGCCTGATCGAGGGTGAACGCGGTCAGCTCGCCGATCTCGGCGCACACCGCCGGGTGGCGGCGGAGGTGGTCGATCCCGGCCTGGTAGTTGTCGAAGCCCCCTCGATCGGGCCAGAGCTGGAAGAACAGCATCCGCGCCAGCCACCGGTCGCGGTCGGTCAGCTCGGCGTAGGCAGGGCCCGCCGGGTCCGCGACCCGCGCGTAGACCGCGGCCCGCTCCGGGTCGTCGACATGGGTGAGTGCGGCGAGCCGGCGCAGCAGCACGGTCTCGTCCGGGCCGGGGCCGGCGACGGTGAGTCCGGCATCGCGACGCAGCATCGTCCAGGAACCCTTGCCGCGGTAGACGTCGGCCAGCTCGCCGCCGGACTCGTGCAGGTAGCGGGCCAGGGCCGACTCGCCGTGCGAACGGACGTCGGCGATGAGGTCCCTGCGGGACAGGCGGAGCCGGCTGCGCACGTTGTCCAGCACGATGTCGCGGGCGACCGGGTCCAGCACCATCGCCGAGCCGGACGGCAGGAACGGGAAGCCCTCCTCGACGTCGCGGACGACCCCGGCCCGGCTGCTGCCGGTCAGTGCCCGGAAGCGCAGGTCGAAGCGGAACTCGCGGCGGTGCTGGCCGATGAAGTCCAGGACGGTGAGCACCGCCTTGTCCGGAGCGCGTCGCAGCCCGCGGCCGAGCTGCTGGAGGAACACGGTCGCGCTCTGGGTGGGGCGCAGCAGCAGGACGGTGTCGACCTGCGGCACGTCGAGCCCCTCGTTGAACACGTCGACGGCGAACAGACAGTTCACCCGACGGTCCCGCAGCCGCCGCAGGGCGCCGTCACGGTCGTCGCGGGCGGTCTGCCCGGTGACCGCCTCACTGGGGATGCCGGCCGCGGTGAACACCCGCGCCATGTACTCGGCGTGCGGGACCGAGACGCAGAACCCGAGCGCCCGCATCGCGGTCACGTCGGTGACCTTGGCGCGGGTCTCGCGGACGACCTTGGCGGCGCGGGCGTCGTTACCGGTGTAGAGGCCGTCGAGGGAGGTGATGTCGTAGCTGCCGCGCTTCCACTCGATCCCGGTGAGGTCGACGTCGTCGGCGACCCCGAAGTAGTGGAAGGGCACCAGCAGGTCCGCCGACAACGCATCCCACAGGCGCAGTTCGGCGGCGGTACGCCCCTCGAAGAACAGGTCACGGACGTCGACGCCGTCGGAGCGTTCGGGGGTCGCCGTCAGACCCAGGAACTCGGCGGGCCGCAGGTGGTCGAGCAACGCGCGGTAGGTGGGCGAGGCCGCGTGGTGGAACTCGTCGATCACAACGACGTCGAAGTGGTTGGACGGGATGTTCTCCACCCCGTAGGACGCCAGTGACTGCACCGAGGCGAACACGTGGTTCCAGCGCTGCGGACGGTCCCCACCGACGTAGGTCTCGCCGAAGGCGCCGTCGGCGAGCACGTTGCGGTAGGTGCGCCGGGACTGGTCGAGGATCTCCTTGCGGTGCGCGACGAACAGCAGCCTCGAGTGCGCGTGGCGCAGCCGCGCGTAGTCCAGCGCCGCGACGACGGTCTTGCCGGTCCCGGTCGCGGCGATGACGAGGTTGCGGTGCCGGTCGTGCACCTCGCGCTCGGTCGCGAGGGCTTCGAGGATCTGCTCCTGGTGCGGGAACGGGCGGACCTCCAGCCCGGACAACGGGGTGGTGTCGTCCTGGTGACGGCCCAGGGCGTCGGCGAGACGCTGGGAGTCGGCGGGCAGGTCCGGGTCGTAGGAGACGAAGTCGGGCGCAGCCCAGTAGGAGTCGAACGTCGAGGTGAACTTGCGGATCAGCTCCGGCGTGGCCACCGAGGACAGCCGGACGTTCCACTCCAGACCGTCGACCAGGGCGGACCGCGACAGGTTCGAGCTCCCGACGAACGCGGTGTCGAAGCCGGAGTCCCGGCGGAACAGCCACGCCTTCGCGTGCAGCCGGGTGGTCGCGCTCGCGTAGCTGACCCTCATCTCGGCGCCGTGCCGCCGGACGAGTTCGTCGACCGCCCGCTGCTCGGTGGCGCCCATGTAGGTGGTGGTGATGACCCGGAACGGGACGCCACGCTCGTGCAGGACGTCGAGCTGGGTCTCCAGGAGCCGGATGCCGTGCCAGCGGATGAACGCGCAGAGCAGGTCGACCCGGTCGGCGCTGGACAGCTCGGACTGCAGCGCGGTGTGCAGCTTCGGTTCGCCGGCGGCGTTGGTGAACAGCGCCGCGTCCGACAGCGGGGTCAGGGGACGCCGGACCTCGTGCACCCCGGGTGCGATCTCCCGGGTGAGCGCGATGAGCTGCTGCAGGTCGGCGGAGAGCAGTTCCTCGCGCTCGACCTGGGCGAGCAGCCGGTTGACCAGCGCGACCCGCTGCTCCGGATCCCGGTCGGCCAGCGCCTGCTCGACGACCTCGGCCACGTGCCGGGACAGCACCCGCGGCTGGGTCGCCTCCTCCACCTCGTCCCAGCGCGGGGTCAGGTCGCCGACGGCGGCGAGGGCGGTGTCGAGCCGGGCGGTGCGCAGACGTTCGTGCGCCCCGGCGCGCAGGGGTTCGCTCACGCCGTCAGCGTGCCGGGTGACCCCGGCGGACACGCGGCCGTCGCGCATCGTCGCCGGCCAGCCGGCGTGTCATCCTGCCGTCCCCTCCCCGGCCCGCGCGCCGGCCCCGCCGCCCACCCGCGGGGGCCAGGAGGCACGCCGCGTCCGCACCCGCACCCCGTCGGTGACCCGGCCGCCCGACAGATCCCCCGCGCGCAGGCAGAAGTGGGTCCACATGTGCAGCTGGACCTCCTTCCCGACCCGCAGCACGTCGAACACCAGCGCCGAGGGCCGGTCCCCGGGCCGCGACCACGTCTCGATCCGGAACGCGACGCCCCGACCGGTGTCGTGGGCGGAGAACTCGATCTGCCCGGCCTCCAGGTGCCCGGCCAGTGTCGCGAACCGGAACGACGTCGCGTCGCGGTGCACCACCCGTACCGGCCCGTTCCACGGCGCCGGCATGTGCACGACGTACTCGTCACCGACCGCGACCTCGCCGAGCCGCCCGCGCTTCTTGCGGAAGGTCACCACCTCCGACGGGGCGGCACGGTCGAGATCGGCGCACACCCGGTCCATCAGCGCGGCGGCGTCGAGGCCGCTGTCCCGGACGTCGACGGTGAAGATGCGGTGCAGCAGGGGACCCGAGCCCTCGCCGACGGTCTTGAGGTGCGCGTCGACGAACTCCTCCGGCAGCGGCGGCGGGAGATCGGAGGCGTCACCGGTGTCCTCGGCGCGGTCGACGTGCGGGAGGCGTCGCAGGTAGCGGGTGGCGGTGAGTGCGAGGCCCGCGGGGTAGCGGAGTACGGCCCCGGCGCGGGCCACCGGGCCCGGCTGGGGGGTCGGCTCCGAGCGCCGCGCGGTGGTGAGCCGGGTCTGCGTGGCGTAGTGCTCCACCGCAGCGACCAGCCGCTCCGGCTCGGCGACGGTCACGGTGACCCCGGGGTGGCGCAGCGCACCGAGGGGGTCGAGCGCCGGGACGGGGCGGTGGAACCGGATGCACGCCCCACGCTCGGTGGTGCTGCCGAAGGTCACGCCCCGGTCGGCGAGCGACAGCCGCGCACCGAGGGCCTTCGCCGCCCGGAACGGGCCGGTGACCTGGGCGCCCGCGAGGTTGCGGACCGGCGTGACCAGCGAGAAGTGGCCGAAGCGGACCCGCAGGCCGTCGTCGTCGAGGTCGACGTGGGCGTCGGTGGGATCGCACACCCCGAACGGCAGCAGCACCGCGCCGAAGCGCGGGTCGAGGTCGAACGGGTGGCGTCGTGGCGACGCGGCGAAGTCGGGCACGCCCGCGGGTACCCGGTGCGCGCGGATCGACGCGGGCCGCCGAGGTCACCCCCGCGCCCGCTTGAGGATCACCCCGATCTCGATGGTCTGGCCCGCGCCGACCGCGGGCACGATCGTGCCGACCGTCTCCCACCCCTGCGCGCCGAGCTCGTTGAGCTCCTTCTCCATCCCCGGGTAGTCGAAGCCCTTCCAGCCGAGCTTGTACTGCAGCACCTTGTGTTCGAACATCGGTCGTTCCTCTCCGTGAACGGGTGGTCAGTGGGGGGCCCGCAGCAGCGCTGCGAGGCGGACGAGGACGTCCACCTGGGCCGGGTTGTAGAGCTCCCGCATCGCCGCGCTCGTCGTCTCCGCGAGGACCTGTGCTCCGCGCGGGGCGTCGTCGTCCGGGCCGACCAGGCCCGGATGGGCCTCCCGTATCCGGCGCACGTGCGGCGCCATCCGCTCGGCGAGGCCGGCGCGGACCTCCTCACCGGAGTCGGCGGGCAGGCGGTCGAACTCGCCGTCGGTCGGGTCGGCCGGCAGGTCACGCAGCAGCTCGCCGTAGGCGGTCAGCTTGCGCGGCCCCATGAACCGGCTCATGAGCAGCATCACCGACCGGTCGGACTCGGTCAGCGCGGCCGCCTGCGCCGGCGCCATGGCCACCGGCAGGTCCGCCGGAGCACGTCGGTCGATGATCGTGGCGAGCTCGAGGCGGGCCCGCTGCAGCCGTTCGATCGTGGCGGCGAGCTCGGCGTCGAGCGTGCGCAGCGCCTGCTCGGGGTGGTTGCGGTCGTCGAGGGTGTCGGCGATCTGCGGCAGCGAGAACCCGAGGTCGGCCAGCCGCTTGATCCGCAGCAGCCGCACGAGGTGCTCGACCCCGTACTGCTTGTACCCGTTCGCCCGTCGTGCGGGCTCGGCCAGCAGCCCCACCTCGTGGTAGTGCCGCACCGCCCGCAGGCTGGTGCCGGCCAGCTCGGCGATCTCCCGGGTGCTCCACGTCATGGGGCGAGCCCACACCGTGCCGTCGCGGCACGGTCAAGCCGACAGTGACCTGGACCACACGACGGGCCCTCGGGCTTGAGTGTGCCGTGGCGGCACGGCCTTCCCTCGTTGCAGCACATCACGACGAGGGAGGACGGCATGACCATGACCGAGCCGCAGCACGACCGGACCCGCGACCGCGCCACCCCGAGCCTGCTCGACCAGATAGGCGGGACCGCGGGGTTCGTCTACTCGACGATCCCGGTGATCGTGTTCGTGACGGCGAACGCCTTCCTGTCCCTGCCGCTGACCATCGGCATCGCCGTCGCGACCGGCCTGGCCCTGTTCGGGTACCGGCTGCTGCAGCGGGAGAGGTTCAGCTCGGCGGTCGGCAGCCTGCTCGGCGTCGCGCTGGCGGCCGGGATCGTCGCGTGGACCGGGTCGGCGCGCGACTTCTTCGTGATCGGCATCTGGGCCTCCTTGGCCGGGTTCGTCGTCACGGCCGGGTCGCTGCTGGCCCGCCGACCGATCACCGGCGTGATCTGGAACGCCGTCCACGGGGGCACGCACCCCTGGCGTTCGACGCCCGCGGTCCTGCGCGCCCACGACCTCGCCACCGGTGCCGCGGCGCTGGTGCTCGGCGCGCGGTTCGGGATCCAGCAGTGGCTCTACGTCGCCGAGGCGACCGGCGGGCTGGGCATCGCCCGGGTCGCCATGGGCACCCCGCTGACCGTGCTTGCCGCGCTGGTGGTCGTCTGGGCGTTCCGGCGCAGCACCAAGGCCCTGGTCCGGTGAGCACGCTGCGACGCAGCCCGGCGCTGTGGCTCGCCGCCTACGGGCTGACCCTGCTCGGCGGCGGGATCATGGCGGCGGTCCTGCCGCTGCTGGTCCTGCAGCGCACCGGGGACGTGCTGGCCGCGGGCGTGCTGGCGACGGTGACGACCACGGCGTCCGCGCTGACCGGGCTGGTCTCGGGGCTGGTCGTCGACCGCATCGACCGCAGGCTGGTGACCGTCGTCGCCGGGGTCCTGGGGGCCGCGGTGGTCGCGGCGCTGCCGGTCGTCGACGCGCTGTGGGGGCTGGGCATGACCGCCTTCCTGGTGCTCGGCGTGCTGGGCGCGGTCGTGCGGGTGCCCGCGATGACCGCGCAGGAGGTCCTGCTCCCGGCGCTTATCCGGCTCGACCCGCGGCCGGGCCGCCTCGACCGGCTGATCGCGCTGCGGGAGAACCTGTCCAACGTGCTGCTGCTGGCCGGCCCGGCGATCGGCGGGCTGCTGGTCGCGCTGGCCGGCCCGGCGTCGACGGTGCTGGTGGTGACCGCGTCGACGAGCCTGCTCGCGGCGCTGACCGCGGCGCTGCTGGACCCGCGGGCCGGACGGGTCGAGGGGGTTCTGCGCACCGCTCCGGGGGGTGTGGTGCGCAGGGCCGTGCGGGATCTCGCGGTGTCGTGGGTGTTCCTCGCCGGGCAGCGGCTGGTGCTCGGGGCGACGCTGGTGTCGGCGGTGCTGGTCGCCGTCATCGCGGCCCTGCAGACGACGTTGATGCCCGCCTACTTCACGGCGCTGGACCTTCCCGCGCTCGCCGGGCTGACGCTGAGCGCGCTCGCCGCGGGCGGGCTGGCCGGCTCCGTGCTGTACGCGGCGCTGGTGAACCGGGTGCGGCGCCGGACCTGGTTCGTGGTCGGGATGCTCGGCTTCGGCGCCGGCTTCGCGCTGGTCGGGAGCCTGGCCTCGCCGTGGGTGGTGCTCGGCGCCGCCGCGCTCGTGGGGTTCACCAACGCCCCGGTCGGCGCGGTGCTCGGTGTGCTGACCATCGAGGCCACCCCGGACGCCCTGCGCGGCCGCGTCCTCGGGGCGCAGAACACCCTGCTGCTCGCCGCGCCCGCACTGACCGCGGCGCCGGTCGCGGCGCTGGCCTCCGCGGTCGGCCTCGGCGCCGCCGGGATCGCGCTCGCCGCGGTCGCGGTCGGCACCGCACTCGTCGCGCTGGTGGCGCCCGCGTTCCGTGACCTCGGCGAACCGGGTACGGCCGACGCCGCCGCGCCGGCCCCGGCGACGGCGGGTGCCCGGTGAGCCGGCGGCTGCGGCCGCTGCGCCGCCACCAGATCCTGACCCGCTCGCTGTACGCGGCCCCTCTCCCCGAGCCCGGCGGGCCCGGCGCGATGTGGACCGTCGAGGTCGACCAGGCACGGGACTGGGACGCACGCCTGTACCGCGACGGCGAGCAGGTCGCGCGGGCGGAGATGCCGGCGTCGCTGCCGGTGCCGGGCGGCCGGATCGAGGTCGACGCCGGCCTCTACGGCATCACCCGGATGCACCTGGTCACCGACGACGGCGGAGAGCGCAGGCTGCCCCCGGTGCCCGGCACGCTGGAGTACCGCCGCGCGCGGCTGGCCCGCCGCTCACCGGCGGTGAGCCGCACGATCGCGACGGTCGCCGTCGTCGTGCTGCTCGTCAACCTCGTCCTGGCCGTCCCGGTGGCGCTGGAGCTGCTCACCGGCATCGACGCCGTCGCCGCCCGGTTCGGGACGTTCACCTCACCGGTCGCCCTGCCCGGCTGGCTGAACACGGGCCTGCTGGTCGCGGGCGTGATCGCCGCGGCCGAACGCGCCCTCACCTGGCGCCGCCACCGCGTCGTCGACGCCGAGACGATCTGGACCGCGTTGTGACCGCCACCCCTACCGCCGCCCCGACCCCGGAGTCCACCATGGCCCTGCCCGACCCGATCCCCGCCCGCGACCTGCTGCGGATGCCCGACCGCACCGCCGCCACGATCTCCCCGGACGGCACCCGCATCGCCTTCCTGGCCCCGTGGAAGGGGCGCCTGAACGTGTGGGTGTCCGACGTGGACGGCGGTGGCGAGCGATGCGTCACCGCCGACGAGACCCGCACCGTGCTCCGCTACCACTGGACCGACGACCCCCGCTACCTGCTCTACCTGCAGGACACCGGCGGCGACGAGAACTGGCACGTGTTCCGCGTCGACCTGACCGCGCCGGAGGCACCCGCGGTCGACCTCACCCCGTTCGAGGGGGCGACGACGTTCGGCGTCGAGCAGCGCCCGGAACGCCCCGGGAAGCTGCTGCTGCAGAGCAACGCCCGCAACCCCGTCGAGTTCGACCTGTGCGAGCTGGACGTCGCGACCGGGGAGATGACGGTGCTCGCGCAGAGCCCCGGCGGTGGCGACGGCTGGACCCTCGTCGGCGACGAGCTGCTGCGCGAGACCCTCACCGCGGACGGCGTCGCGCAGGTGTGGCGCGGCGAGGAGCTGGTTGCGACCTTCGACGGTGATGCCCACCCGATCGGCGTGTACCCCTACGAGCCGACCCCGGACGGCACCGGCATCTGGATCGGCACCTACGGCGACGGCGACCGGCTGCACCTCGGCCGGCTCGACACCACCACCGGCGAGGTCACCGAGGTCGACCGCCACCCCGAGCACGACATCGACATCCGGGCCCAGATCTTCCCCAGCCTCCCGTCGGCGCTGATCCGCCACCGCGGCACCGGCGAGCTGCTCGGCGTCCGCTACCTCGGTGCGCGCCAGGAGATCCGGGCCGTCGACCCGGACTTCGCCGAGGTGCTCGTCGCGCTGCGCGGCCTGTGCGACGGGGACCTGTCCGGGGTCTCCGGCGACGTCGACGGGCGCCGCTGGGTGGCGACGTTCGCCCACGACCGCGACCCGCAGACCTGGTTCCACGACCGCGCCACGGGGGAGTCGCGGCTGCTGTTCCGCCCGCGCGCCGACCTCGACCCGGCCGCGATGGCGCCGATGGAGGCGGTCACGGTCACCGCCCGCGACGGCCGGGACATGCTCGCCTACCTGACGCTGCCCGTCGGCGTCGCACCCGAGGGCCTGCCGCTGGTGCTGATGCCGCACGGCGGGCCGTGGTCGCGGGACTGGTGGGGCTTCGACGCGAGCGTGCAGCTGTGGGCGAACCGCGGCTATGCGGTGCTGCAGCCGCAGTTCCGGGGGTCCTACGGGTTCGGTCGCGCCCACATGGAGGCCGCGGTCGGGGAGTTCGCCGGCGCCATGCACGACGACCTGATCGACGCCGTCGACTGGGCCGTCGCCCGCGGGTACGCCGACCCGGACCGGGTCGCGATGTTCGGCGGCTCCTACGGCGGTTACGCCACCCTGGTCGGGGTCGCGTTCACCCCGGGCCGGTTCGCCGCGGCGGTGGAGTACGTCGGCATCTCGAACCTGGCGGACTTTCTGCGCACCGTGCCGGAGTTCACCCGGCCCGGGCTGGTCAACAACTGGTTCCGCTACGTCGGCGACCCGGCCGACCCGGCGCAGGAGGCGGACATGCTGGCCCGCTCGCCGCTCACCCGGGTCGACGACATCCGCACCCCGCTGATGGTGGTGCAGGGCGCCAACGACGTCCGGGTGGTGCGCGCCGAGTCCGACAACCTCGTCGCGGCGCTGCGCGGACGCGGGGTCGACGTCGACTACCTGGTGTTCGACGACGAGGGGCACGCCATCGTCAACCCGGAGAACCTGGCCACCATGTTCGAGGCCGCCGACCGCTTCCTCGCCACCCACCTCGCGCCCCGCGCGGACCGATGAGTCCGCACACCCGGCGCGGTCCACCCCGGTGGACCACCCACCCCGCCGGAAGGACCCGTCCATGACCACCCCCGAGCTCCTCGAGGTCACCGCCTGCCCCACCGCCGTCGTCCGCGGCACGGTCCCGGTCACCGACCTGCCCGCGTTCTTCGACCGCGCCTACTCCGTCCTCCCCGGGACCGTCTCGGGGCAGGGGGTGACGGTGACCGGACCGGCGTTCGCGCTGTACCGGGGGCCGCTGACGACGACCGCCGACCTCGAGACGGGGTTCCCCACCGACCGGGAGGTCACCCCGGACGGCGACGTCGTCGCCGGCTCGCTCCCCGCCTGCCGGGTGGCCCGCGTCGTCCACGCCGGGTCGTTCGACGGGCTCGGCGCCGCCTGGCAGCGGCTGGGGGAGTGGGTCGCCGCGCAGGGCCTGCGCGGCGGCGACGTGTTCTGGGAGGTCTACCTGACCGAGCCGTCGCCGGACATGGACCCCGCCGACCTGCGCACCGAGCTGAACATGCCGGTGATCTGACCGGAGCGGCACCGGTGGGCAGGAGTAAGACCGCGGATCGCGGGTAGGCGTAGTGCGACCCTGTCGCCGCCGCAAGAGGACGTGTTCGTGACCGATACCGCCGCCGTGGTCGCCCAGCTCCGTGTGCTGGAGCAGCTGACCCGCACCGAGAACCGGATCGCGCGCCTGCGCACCGTGCAGGCCCGCACCGACGAGACCCGCCGCGAGCTCACCGACAACGCCCGCCGCGCCGAGGACCGGCTCGGCCGCATCCAGGACGCCCTGCGCGAGCTCGACGCCGTACCCGACCTGGTCGGCGCCGTCGGCGGCCGGATCCTCGCGTTCGTGAAGAGCCAGGTCGAGCAGGCCCAGCGCTTCGACGAGGCGCTGCTCGGGGACCTCGCGCTGGAGCGGCAGCTGCAGGACCGCGCCCGCTACCTGCAGGCGCTGACCGCGTCCGGGCCGGAACGGGTGCACCGCCTCGCCGGTGAGCTCGTCGAGGCCCACAGCGAGACCGTCGAGTGGCTGACCACGGTGCTCGCCGAGGAGGCCGTCGGCGGTCCCGCGCCGCTGCGGGCCACCCCGCTGCAGATCGCGCGCGGCGCCGTCACCGACGCCGTCCGGCTCCCGGCCCGCCTCGGCGCCGTCGGCCTGAACCGGGCCGGGCACGAGCTGACCCGGGCCGGGGAACGGGTGCGGCGCACCGCGTCGGCACTCGGCGACGGCGCCGACCGCGCCGGGCGCGACGCCGCCGACGTCCTCGGCTCCGGGCTGGACGCCGCCCTGGAGCGCGCCGAGGACATCGCCCGCCGCGAGCGGGCCGGCGACGCCGCCCGCGCCCTGCACGACACCCGTCGGTCCCGCGGCGCGCTCGGCGCCGGCGAACTCCCGGTCGACGGCTACGACGACCTGTCCGTCCCCGACGCGGCCCGCGCCGTCCGCGAGCTCGACACGCCCGAGGACGTGCAGGCCGTGCTGCGCTACGAGGAGCAGCACAAGAACCGGGCGGGCGTGCTCACCGCGGCCCGCACCCGGCACGCCGAGGTGGCCCGCGAGACGGTCGCGCACTGACGTGGCGCCCATGCTCCTGACCCCGCCCGGGGTCTACCGGCCCCAGTCGGACTCGCAGATGCTGGCCCGCGCCGTCGCCGTCTCCGGGCGGGCCCGCGGGGCCGTGCTCGACCTGGGCACCGGCACCGGGACCGTGGCGCTCGCCGCGGCCCGCTGCGGTGCCGGCGCGGTCACGGCGGTCGACCTGTCACGGCGCGCCGTGCTCGCGGCACGGGTCAACGCCCGGCTGCACCGCACCGCGCTGACCGTGCACCGCGGTGACCTGTTCGGCCCCGTCGACGGCCGGCGGTTCGACCTGGTCACCGCCAACCCGCCGTACGTGCCGTCGCACACCGACCGGCTCGTCCGGCACCGCCGGGCCCGCAGCTGGGACGGCGGCCGCGACGGCCGCGCCGTGATCGACCGCATCTGCGACGGCGTCGCCGCCCACCTCGGACCGGGCGGTGCGCTGCTCATGGTGCACAGTGCCGTCTCCGGGGTACA
The DNA here is from genome assembly GCF_017312155.1 of Pseudonocardia sp. UM4_GMWB1. Lineage (NCBI taxonomy): Bacteria > Bacillati > Actinomycetota > Actinomycetes > Pseudonocardiales > Pseudonocardiaceae > Pseudonocardia > Pseudonocardia sp. UM4_GMWB1. Next base: position 2,239,997 of record NZ_QJPN01000001.1, read on the forward strand.
GGCCTCGCTGGACCGGCTCACCGCGGCCGGGCTCACCGTGCGGGTCGCCGACCGGTCCCGGATCCCGCTCGGCCCGGTGATGCGGGCCCGCACCGCGCTGCACGAGGCCCGCGGCCTGGTCGAACCCGGCGCCGCCGACGAGGAGCTCGTGGTGATCGAGGCCGTCCGTGGGTCGTGAGACCGGCGCCGGGCCCGCCCGGGTGCGGCTCACCGACGACGGCCCGGTCCTGGTGACCGGCCCGGTGGAGGTCGAGCTGCCCGACGGCACCCGGGTGACCTCGCGGCGCCCGGTCACCGCGCTGTGCACCTGCCGGCGCACCCGCCGCCCGCCGTTCTGCGACACCAGCCACCGCACCCGCGTGCGACAGGAGGACCCGACGTGACCGCACCCCCGCACCCGGGCACCGGGACCGCGCCGCTGCCGGCGGCGCGCGGCCCGCTGTCCGGCGCCGTCCTGGCCCGGCTCGGCGGCGATCCCGCCGCGCTGCCCGCCGCGGGCGACGCCGACCCGTGGGGCGAGGACCTGCACCTGGCCCTGCACTGCTGCTACGAGCTGCACTACCGCGGCTTCGCCGGGGTCGGCGACGAGCACGAGTGGGACGTGGCCCTGCTCGGCCTGCGCGTGGCCTTGGAGGACCGGTTCCTGGCCGCCCTGCGCGCTGCGGTCCCGCCCGGCGACGACGTCGACGCGACCGTCGCCGAGCTGCTCGTCGAGCCGGTCGGGCCGGGCGCGGAGACCGGCGTGACCCACCACCTGCTGCGCCGCGGCGAACTGTGGCAGCTGCGCGAGTACGTCGTGCACCGCTCGATCTACCACCTGAAGGAGGCCGACCCGCAGGCCTGGGTGATCCCGCGGCTGCCCCCGGCCGCCAAGGCGGGCCTGGTCACCGTCGAGCACGACGAGTACGGCGCGGGCGACGCCGCGGGCATGCACGCCGTGCTGTTCGCCGACATGATGCGCGACCTCGGACTGTCCGACGCCTACGGCGCGCACGTCGACACCGTCGGCGCCGAGACCCTCGCCGAGGTCAACTTCATGTCGCTGTGCGGGCTGCGGCGCAGCCTGCGCGGCGCGCTGGTCGGGCAGTTCGCGCTGGTCGAGCTGACCTCCTCGCCCGGATCGGAGCGCCTGGTCCGCGCGATGCGCCGGCTCGGCTGCGGCCCCGCCGCGATCCGCTTCTACGACGAGCACGTGGAGGCCGACGCCGTGCACGAGCAGGTCGTGCGTCGCGACGTCCTCGCCCCGCTGCTGCGTACCGAGCCCGGCCTGGCCGCCGACGTCGTGTTCGGGATCCGGGCCGCCGGGCTGCTCGGCGACCGGCTCGGCGGGCACGTGCTGGCCCGCTGGGCGGCGGGGGAGTCGAGCCTGCGCCGCCCGCTCGATGACGGGCCGGGCCGGTGACCGCCGCCCCGGTCGAGCTGGAACAGGGCTCCTTCTGGGACGACACCGACGAGCTGCGCGCCCGCCTCGCCGAGCCGCTGCCGCGGATCCCGCCCTGGTTCGGCTACAACGCGCTCGGCTCGGAGCTGTTCGAACAGATCACCGAGCTGCCGACCTACTACCTGACCCGGTGCGAGCGGGCGCTCCTGGAGCGGTACGGCACCGACATCGCGGCCCGGTTGGGCTGCCCACGCGTCGCCGAGCTCGGGTCCGGGAGCGCGAAGAAGACGCGGCTGCTGCTCGAACACTGCTCGGCGGCCCGGCCGACGACCTACCTGCCGATCGACGTGAGCCGCGAGATGCTCGTGCTGAGCGCCGAACGCATGGCGGACCTGCCGGGGCTGACCGTCACCGGGCTGTGGGGGCGGTACGAGGCCGGCCTCGACCGGCTGCGCGACGACGGCGGCGCCCCGGTGGCGGTGCTGTTCCTCGGCGCCAACATCGGCAACACCACCACCGGTGAGCGCGCCGCGCTGCTGGCACGGATCGGCGCGACCCTGCGCCCCGGTGACGCCCTGCTGCTCTCGGCCGACCTGGTCAAGCCCGCCGCGGTGTTCGAGTCCTGCTACAACGACCCGCCCGGGTACGACGCCTTCGCCCGGTTCCGGCTCAACCACCTCGACCACCTGGCACGCCGGTTCGGCGGGAGCGTCGCCCTCGACGCGGTGCACCCGGCGGCGCACTACGACGCCGCCGCCGACGTCGTCGACGGGCGGCTGTGGGCGCGCCGGGACCAGACCGTGGTGCTGCCCGGCCTGGACCGGACGCTGGAGCTGCGTCGCGGCGACAGCGTCAACGTCGGGTTCTCGGCGAAGTTCGAGCCCGACCGGCTGCGCACCGACGTGGCCCGGCACGGGTTGCGGGCCGAGGCCGAGTGGGTCGACGACGAGCACCGCTACGGGCTGTTCCTGTTCCGTCGGGACTAGAGCACCAGGACGACCTTGCCGGTCACGTGACCCTGTTCGACCAGGGCGAGCGCCGCCCCGGCCTCGGCCAGCGGCCGGACCTCGCGCACCAGCGGGTCGAGTTCCCCGGCCGCGACGAGTGCGGCGAGCGCGTCGAGCACCGCGGTGCTGCGGTCGCGGGTGACGTCGCGGCCGCCCAGCTGCGCGACCAGCGCCTTGTCCGCGATCGAGTACAGCGCCGCGGCCGGGACGAGCCCGGCCACCGCGCGCAGCGCGTCCCCGCCGACCAGGTCCAGGGCGCCGTCGACACCGCCGGGCGCGGCCGCGCGGATCCGGTCGGCGACGCCGTCGCCGTAGGCCACCGGGACGGCGCCGAACCCGGCGAGCAGGGCGTGCTTGCCGGGGCTCGCCGTGCCGACGACCGCCAGCCCGCGGCGGCGGGCCAGCTGCACCAGCGGCACGCCGACCCCGCCGCCCGCCCCGTTGACCAGCAGCGTCGCCCCGGCGGGCAGGTCGAGGTTCGTGAGGGTGTCCCAGGCGGTGCCCGCGGCGACCGGCAGCGCCGCCGCCTGCTCGGGCGAGACCCCCGGCGGGCGGTGCGCGGCGAACCCGGCGGTGACCCGCGCCCGCGGCGCCCAGCCGCCCTGCATGTCCGGGCAGCCGCCGAACACCTCGTCGCCGGGGGCGAACCCGGTGACGCCGTCGCCGACCTCCAGCACGGTCCCGGCGACCTCGCGGCCGAGGACCGCGGGCCCGGCGACGCCGTAGTCGCCGTCGCGCATCCGCCGGTCGCCCGGGTTGACCCCGGCCGCCCGGACCCGCACGAGCAGCTCACCCGGCCCGGGCCGCGGCTCCTCGACCTCGACGAACGCCTGCTGCTCCGGGCCACCCGCCGCCACGAACCCGTACCCGCGCACCCGCCACCTCCGTGATCGGTCCCGGTCTCCCACGCTACGTCCGGCGGGCCCGGGATGCGCGAAGATCACGATCCGGTATATCGTTAGCATATGCAACGGACTGTGCCGACCGCGTCCGACCGCCTCCTCCGGGCCCGTGACCGGTTCGTCGCCTCCGACCCCGGCCTCGTCCGGCTCGTCTCGGCGGTCCGCGCCGTGCTGGCGATCGCCACCGCGCTGGGCGTGGAATACCTCGTCGCGACGGTGACGGGCACCCCGCCGCTGGTGCCGATGATGCTCGGGGCGGTGGTGGCGATGCTGGCCTCGTTCGGGGTCGTCGACGCCACCCGCGCCGGGCAGGCGGTCACGCTGTGCTTCCTGGCCCTGTCGATGCTCGCCGGGATGGGCGTGGCGCTGCTCGTCGACCGGAACCGGCTCGCGTCGCTGACCGCGTTCGTCGTCGTGGTCTTCGTCGCGGTCTGGGTGCGCCGCTTCGGGCTGCGGTACTTCGTCTGCGGCATGGGCGGGTTCATGGGCTACTTCTTCGCCCTGTTCCTGAACCTGCGCCCGGAGATGCTGCCCGGGGTGGCCTTCGTCGTCGCGGTCGCGATCGTCTGGGTGATGCTGCTGACGCTGGTGCTGCTCCCGATCCGCAACGACCGGGTGCTCCGCCGGATGCTGCGCTCGTTCGAGGCGCGGCTCGCCGGTCTCGCCGGGACCGTGCTCGCCCTCGACGGGCACGCCCCCGGCACCGCGGAGCGGGAGCGCGCCGAGGCCCGGCTGGCGAGCCGTCTGGTCCGGGTGAACGAGGCCGCGCTGGTCATCGACGGGCAGCTGGGGACCCCGGCCGCCGTCGCCGACGACGACGCCGCCCGGATCGTCCGCCGGGCGGTGTTCGACGCCGAGCTGGCCGTGACCGCGCTGACCCGGGTCGGCCCCGGAACCCTGGACTGCGACGACGCCCGCGCGGTCCTCACCGCGCTGCACGGCGGCCGCTGGGACGCGGTGCGCGAGCGGGCCGGACGGGTCGCCGACCGGGTGGCGGCCCCGGGGCCGCGCCGGCTCGCCGTCGACGCCACGGTGCTCGCCGACGCCCGCGCCGACTGGACCGCCGCCCTCGCCACGGTGCGGGAGGGCGACTCCGGCACGGTGCCGGAGGACACCGCCGCCCCGACCGTCGGGGAGACGGCCGCGTTCGCCCCCGCGGTCCAGCTGTTCGGGGGCAACCTGCCCGGCTCGGCGGGCACGGTGACCCGGCTGCACCGCCCGCCGGACCCCGGCCGTCCCGCCTCGCGGCTGTCGCTGACCACCCGCCAGGCCGTGCAGGTCGCGGTGGCCACCGCGGTCGCGATCGCGGTGGGCGACGCACTGTCCGAGCAGCGCTACTACTGGGCGGTGCTGGCCGCGTTCATCGCCTTCACCGGCACCGCGACCGTCGCCGAGACGGTGCGCAAGGCCGCGCACCGCATCGTCGGCACCATGATCGGCCTGGTCGGCGCGATCGCGCTGGTGCCGGTGCTGGGACCCGACGTCGCCGTGGTGCTGCCGGTGATCCTGCTCAGCATCTTCGGCGCGCTCTACCTGTTCCGGCTCTCCTACGCGCTGATGATCTTCTTCATCACGCTGATGCTCGGCGAGCTCTACGCGCTGCTCGGCACCTTCACGGTGGACCTGATGGTGCTGCGCCTGGAGGAGACCGTGGTCGGTGGTCTGATCGGCTGCGCGGTCTCGGTGCTCGTGCTGCCCACCCGCACCCGGTCCGCCGCCGAGGAGGCCCGCCGCGGGCTGCTCGACGCGCTGGCCGAGCTGCTGGGCACGGTCGACCGGGCGCTGCGCCGGCCCGGCCCGTGCGAGGACCTGCGTGCCGGGTCGCGCGCACTCGACGCCGCACTGCACCAGACGCTGCTGCTGGGGCGTCCGCTGACCCGGACCTGGCTGGGCTCCACCCACCGCGACGTCGTGCACGGGCTGACCGCCTGCACCGCCGTCGCCGAACACGCGCGGCGCCTGGCCCGCTCCGCCGAAGGGGTGTCCGGGACCCCGGCGCTGACCGCGGGCTGTGCGCGCCTCGCGCAGCTCACCGCGGACGCCGTCGCCGGGCGGCCGGTGCCCACCGGTAGCTGCGCGGCCGTGCTCGACCTGCTGATCGGTCCGGCCGGCGGGACCGGGCGCGGCGCCGCGCTCGCCCGCGAGGCCGGGCTGCTGGCCGCCGAGCTCCCGGCGCTGCTGGAGACCGGCGACGACGGGCCCGTCCCGGCCACGGTCGGGCGGGTCCGCGGACCCGACGGCGTACCCGCTGCGGCGACGGTCACCGTCGTCGACGGGGCGGGCCGTCAGCTGGACCGCGTCACCACCGGCGACGACGGCGGATTCGCCGTCCGCGTGCCGGCCGGGACGCACCTGCTCGTCGCCGCACCGGCCGTCGCCGGGCCCGCGCCCTTCGGCGAGCACGTGCACCTCGGGCCGGGGACGGTGCTGCCGGACGTGGTGCTGGCCGCGCCGGCGTCGCGCCCGGTGCCGGTCACGGCGCAGGGGCCCGCACGTGGCCCGGCGCGGGTCGTCGGGCGGCGCGGCTGCCTCACCCACGGCTGACCCGCGACCCGCGGCCGGCCCGGTCAGCCCTGCGACTCGCAGCCGATCCCGTCGGAGTCCGCGTCCAGGCGGTGCCGGTCGGTCCCCACGACCCGGAACGGCCCGCCGGACAGGTCCCCGCAGTCGAGGTCGGTCGCCGAGAGCGGCACGCAGGGGGTGTAGTTCGGGTCGCAGCCCCCGCCCGCCGGAGCGGCCGCCGGGGCGACCGGGGCCGGGGCGGGCGCGGCGGCGGGACGACGCCGCTCGGCGGCGGCGTCGCGGGCCGCCTGCTCGGCGGCGGCCTCGGCGCGGGCGGCCTCCTCCCGGGCGACGCGGTCGCGCTCGGCCTGCTCGGCGGCCAGGCGCTGGGACTCCCGTGCCGTCGACGCCTGCTCGGAGAAGCGGACCTGCAGTGTCCGCGCGTCGTCGGAGGCGGTGTCGAGGACCCCGGTCAGACGGGCGCGGTCGAGTTCGGACAGCACCGCCCAGGCCACACCCGCCCGGTGTGCCCGGAAGTCGGCGTCCAGCCCCGCCAGCACGGTCAGCGCGTCGACGGCCTCCCGGCCGGCGGCGTCGAGCTGCGCCGGGTCCGACGACGGCGACGACGCCCGCTGTGCCAGCCCCGCGACGGTGCCGCGGGCCCGCTCCACCTGCGCGGGGACGGTGCAGGACACCGTCGTCGCGTACAGCCCGCGGCCCGCTGCGCGCGCCTCCTCCTGGGCCTCGGTGACCTCGTCGAGGTAGCGGTCGTTGCCGCCGACCACCATCGCGGTGCCGAGTCCCTCCCGGGCGAGCTCGGCGTTGACCAGCCGGCCCCCGGTGTCGTGCACCCCGGCCAGGGTGCGGCCCCAGCCGTCGACGCGCTCGTCGTCGTAGGACAGGTCGACGGTGCTGCCGACCGGGATGAGCGCGGCGAGCCGGGCGGCCGCCTCCGGGCCGAGGCACTGGATGGTGGAGTCGGGATCGACGGTCTCCGGGGTGTCGATGTTGAGCAGCCGGACCGTGGTGGGGCGGCCGTCCAGGGTCGCCTCGAACGTGTCGCCGTCGACGATGCGGGTCACGACGGCCTGGTCCGACCCGCCGCTCGCCACGAGCCCCACACCCGCGACGGTCGCGGTGACCGCGACCACCGCGGCGATCATCTTCCCGAGCACGACCCACCCCTGTTCCCGTGCGCGCCTGCGCGCATCGGACCGATCCGACGGTGCACACGGCGCATCGCGGAACGGACGGGGGCGTTATCGGTCGGCCGGGCCGATCCCCACTACTGATGATCGCCGGCGGTGGGCCCGGTTCAGCCGTCCCCACGCTCCGCGGCGAGAGCCTTCCCGGCGCGCACGAGCACGTCGAGCTGGGCGCGGTTGTACAGCTCCCGCATCGCCCGGCCCAGGGTCTGCTCCGCCCGCTGCTCACCGACGGGTGCGTCGGTGTTCGGCGCGACCAGGCCGGGATGGGTCTCGTAGAGCGCGCGCATGTAGGGCACCATCCGGTCGGCGAGCTCCTGGCGGGTGGCCTCGTCGGCGTCGGCCGGGAGCGTGTCGAACCGGTTCTGCGTCGGGTCCGGGCGGGCGTCGGCCAGCATGTCCGCGACGGCCTGCAGCCGCTCCGAGCCCAGCACCCGCGGCAGGACGAGGGTGAGCGACCGGTCGGCCTCGGACATCGGCTGGTCGGCGGCCGCGGCGAACTCGGTGGGCAGGTCGGTGGGCGCGGCACCGTCCAGGATCAGGGCCAGCTCGGTGCGGGCCTGCTGCAGCCGCTCGATGGTGGCGGCCAGCTCGGCGTCGAGCGCGCGGGCGGCCTCCTCCGGGTGGGCGTCGGCGTCGTTCATCTCGGAGATCTGGGCCAACGAGAATCCGAGGTCGACGAGCCGCTTGATCCGCAGCAGCCGCACCAGGTGCGCGACCCCGTACTGCTTGTAGCCGTTCGCGCGCCGATCGGGCTCGGTCAGCAGCCCGATCTCGTGGTAGTGCCGCACCGCCCGCAGGCTGGTCCCCGCCAGCTCGGCGACCTCACGGGTGCTCCAGGTCACGACGTCCCCCTCGTCCGATTCCTGCTCCGTCCTCCACCCTGCCGTATCCGGCGGGTCAGCGTCCGGAGTGGGCCACGGCGTCGTGGTCGAAGTACAGCGAATCGCGGCAGCGTCGGCGGGCTGACCGGACGGTCCCCGGGATGCCAGACTGCGCCGGAGGAGGTCGGCATGGCGGTGGTGGTGATCGTCGGCTGCGGCGCGATGGGCTCGGTGTACGCCGGGCTGATGGTCGACGCCGGGCACGAGGTGCACGCCGTCTGCCGGCGCGCCGGGCACACCGCGGCGGTGCGGGAACGCGGCCTGCGGGTGACCGGGCACAGCGGTGACCGCACGGTCGCACCCGCCTCGGCGGTCCTCGACGCCGCCGACGTCGCCCTCGACCGGCCCGCGGACCTGGTGGTCGTCGCGACCAAGGCCTACGACGTCGCGGTCGCCGCGCGGTCGTGCGCGCACCTGGTCGGCCCGGGCACGGTCGTGCAGACCATCCAGAACGGGCTCGGTTCCCCGGAGGTCGCGGCCGCCGAGCTGGACCCGGGGCGGATCGCGGTCGGCGTCGTCGGCGGGTTCGGGGCGTCGCTGCCCGAGCCGGGCGTCGCGCACCACAACGGCATGGAGATGGTCCGGTTCGGCCCCTACGACGGGCTGCCCGCGGCACAGCTGGAGGCCTCGGCGGAGATCTGGCGCTCGTCGGGCTTCGCGGTCGCGCTCGACACCGACCTGGGCCGGATGGTGTGGGAGAAGCTGGTCATGAACGCGGCGTTCTCCGGCTCGACCTGCCTGACCGGGCTCACCATCGGCGGGGTGCTCGACGACCCCGACGCCTGGGCCGTCGCCCGCGCCTGCGCGGCCGAGGCCGTCGCGGTGGCGGCGGCGTCCGGGGTGACCCTGCAGGTCGGCGACCCGATCGAACACGTCCGCCGGCTCGGCGGAGCCATCCCACACGCCCGCCCGTCGATGCTGCTCGACGCGCTCGCCCGGCACCGCTGCGAGATCGACGCCATCAACGGGGCGGTGGCCCGCGAGGGCGCCCGGCTCGGCATGCCGACCCCGGTCAACGACACCGTCGCCCGGACCATCCGGGCCCGCGAGAGGACCTGGCTGTGACCGAGCACCTCATCCGCTATTCCGGCCGCGGCGGCTTCACCCCCGGCGTGATCGCCCGGGCCCAAGGGAGCGCCGTCACCACCGAGGACGGCCGTGAGCTGCTCGACTTCACCTCCGGGCAGATGAGCGCGATCCTCGGGCACTCGCACCCGGAGATCGTCGCGACCGTCCGCGACCAGGTCGGACGGCTCGACCACCTCTACAGCGGGATGCTGTCGCGGCCGGTGCTGGAGCTGTGTGAGCGGCTGTGCGCCTCGGTCGGCGGCGGCCTGGAGCGGGCGATGCTGCTGACCACCGGCGCGGAGTCCAACGAGGCCGCGATCCGGATGGCCAAGCTCGTCACCGGCCGGCACGAGATAGTCTCCTTCGCCCGGTCCTGGCACGGCATGACCCAGGCCGCGGCGAACGCGACCTACGTCGCCGGCCGTGCCGGGTACGGTCCCGCCGCCCCCGGCAACTTCGCGCTGCCGGTGCCCGACCGCTACCGCCCCGACCTCGTCGACGACGCCGGGGAGCTCGACTGGCGCCGCCAGCTCGACCTCGGGTTCGCCCTGATCGACGCCCAGTCCGTCGGCAGCCTCGCCGCCTGCATCGTCGAGCCGGTCCTGTCCTCCGGCGGGGTCGTCGACCTGCCGCCGGGCTACCTGGCGGCGCTGCGTGACAAGTGCCACGAGCGCGGCATGCTGCTGATCCTCGACGAGGCCCAGACAGGTCTGTGCCGCACCGGCGACTGGTACGCCCACCAGCGCGACGGCGTGGTCCCCGACATCCTCACGCTGTCGAAGACGCTCGGGGCGGGCCTGCCGCTCGCCGCCGTCCTCACCACGGCCGCGATCGAGCAGGTCGCGCACGAGCGCGGCTTCCTGTTCTTCACCACCCACGTCAACGACCCCCTCCCGGCGGCGGTCGGGCTCACCGTGCTCGACGTGCTCACCCGCGACCGGCTCGACCTGCGCGCCCGCGAGCTGGGCACGCTGCTGCAGGACGGCCTGCGGGACCTGGCCCGCACGACCGGGATGATCGGCGACGTCCGCGGCCGCGGCCTGCTGGTGGGCCTGGAGCTGGCGGGCTCCGACACCGACGCGCTCGGGGCGGCCGTCACCGCGCGGTGCGCCGAGCTGGGGCTGCACATGAACATCGTGCAGCTGCCCGGCATGGGCGGGACGTTCCGGATCGCGCCGCCGCTGACCGCGACCGAGGCCGAGATCCGCCGCGGCGTGGACATCCTCGGCACGGCCCTGGGGGAGGTGGCTCAGCCCTCGACGGCGGCCGTGCGCCGGTCCGGCGTCGCAGCGACGTGACGGCTCGCGCTCGGCGACCTCGCGGTCACGGGGTCCGGACACCCGTCAGCGCGGCGTGACGATCGTCAGCTTCCCGTCTGGCCGGACCCGTACCGCCGCCCCGGCCGGGTCGCCGGCGAGCAGCTCCGGCAGCTCGTCGTCGCGACCGCACCCGATGAACCGCGCACCGCCGTCGTCGAGCCGGCCGACGACGACCGCGTGCCGGCTGCCGTCGCGGTCGTGGCGCACCGTCCAGGTCTCGACGGTCGCCGCGCCGTCGGCGGCGGTCGTCGTCGGGACGGTGGGAACGGCGTCGAGCCGGGCCTGGAGCGCGGCGCTGTCGTCGTCGCGCCAGGGGGCGGGGCGGGTGGAGTAGACCCCGGCGGAGTACTTGGACAGGAACCCGCCGTTCGCGCCGACCAGGCCGTACGTACCCGGGTCGGCCCGCAGGCGTCGCACGACCTCGGCGACCGCGTGCATCGAGTAGTCGTTCCCCGGCCCGCCGAAGAACGGCAGCCCACCGGTGACGGTGAGCCCGCGCGGGTCGTCGGCGGCCAGCCCGAGGGGGTCGGCGACCGAGGACACCGCGATCGGGAAGCAGGAGTACAGGTCGATCGCGGCGAGGTCGTCCACGCCGGTCCCGGCGCGGTCCAGGGCGTGCCGGACGGCGGCCTCGGCGGCCGGGTAGGCGCCCAGGTCGGGGCGGTCGAGCACGGCGTGCTCGGTGAGGTCGGCGTGGCCGTGCAGGAACACCCACCGCTGCGGGTCGATCCCCAGGTCGTGTGCGGTGCCGACCGAGGTGAGGACGACCGCGGCGCCCTGGTTGACCTGGTCGCGCGAGACGAGGAACCGCGGGTAGGGGTCGGTGATCATCCGGTTGCGGTCGTCGGTCGTGACGAGCTCGTCGGGCTCTCGGACCCGCGGTGCGGCGGCGTGCGGGTGCCCGGCGGCGACCCGGGTGAACGGCGCGAACAGCTCGCCCATCCCGTGGGCGTAGGCGTCCCGTGCGAGGCCGAGCCGGGCGCGGCGGGCGTTCTCGCACAGCGCGTAGTAGGCGGCGGGGGAGAGCACACCGTGCGCCTCGGCGGCCGGGCTGCGCAGCTCCGAGCCGTACCCGCGGTCCTCCAGCGTGCCGCCGACGTGCTCGCCGTGGTCGGGTCGCTCGGCCTCGGGGCGCGACATCAGGTCCCGCACGGTCGACATCGCCTCGGCCCCGACGAGCAGCACCGCCCCGGCCTCCCCGCGGGCGATCGCGCCGGCGAACTCGCTGACGAGCCGTTGCGGGGACTGCCCGCCGACGACGTCGAGCACCGCCCGCCGCGGGTCGGCGCCGACGCGGCGGGCGACCGCGCGCGGGTAGTTGTCCGCCCGGCCCAGCGGCGCGACCGCCCCGGGCACCGACATCTCGAACTGCCGCACCCCCGCGACGACGGTCAGCGCCGCCGCCACCGCGGCCGGGTCCGCACCGGTGTCGGCGAGCGCCGCGGCCGCCGCGGCGGCACCGAGCCCGACCGGTGACAGCGCGGCGTAACCGGGCTCGCCGATCCGCTCGGAGGCCTCCCCGACCCCGACGACGACGGGTGTCCGCGGGTCGAGGCTCATCGGACCAGCCCCGCGAGCGCGGCGATGCGGTGCTCGCAGTCGCGCGCCATCTCCCGGGTGATCTCGCCCGCGCCGCGCAGCTCGGTGAACGCGCCGACGACCTGCCCGACGAAGAACGACTGCAGCTCCTGGGCGCCGGGGTTCCCGGCGTCGGCTGCGGCGTCGATGCTCGACCAGGCCTGCAGGGTCAGCAGCGGCTGCAGCGGCATCGGCAGCGGCGCCGGCGCGCCGGGTGCGGACCACGCGTCGTGGTAGGCGCTGCGCAGCTGCCGGGCGGGCTTGCCGGTCCGGGCGGGGGAGCGGACGGTGTCGCCGCTGCCCGCGGCGAGGAACTTGCGCTTCACCGACTCCGGCGCCACGTCCTCGACACTGCACAGCCACACCGAGCCGCACCACACCCCGGCCGCGCCGAGCGCGAGCGCGGCGGCCATCTGGTCGCCCGAGGCGATGCCGCCCGCGGCCAGCACCGGACGGTCCCCGGCGACATCGACGATCTCCGGGGTGAGCACCGTCGTCGCGATCGTGCCGGTGTGCCCACCGGCCTCGGTGCCCTGCGCGACGAGCACGTCGACCCCGGCCGCGAGCTGCCGCTCGGCGTGCCGGCGGGTCCCGACCAGCGCGGCGACGGCCATCCCGGCGTCGTGCGCGCGCTCCACGAGGTGCGGCGGCGCGGTGCCGAGCGCGTTCGCGACGAGCGCGGGCCGGTGGGCGAACACCGCGTCGAGCTGGGCCTCGGCGCCGCGCCGGCTCATCCCCGCCGCGATCGCGTCGCGCCCGGGGTCGACCGGCACCCGCGGGATGCCGTAGCGGTCGAGCAGGTCGTCGACGAAGGCGAGGTGCTCGGCCGGGAGCTGCGCACGCAACGCGGCGACGAGGTCCTCCCGGTCGGCCCCGGTGTCGGCGGTCTTCTCCGGGACGAGCAGGTCGACCCCGTAGGGCCGCCCGTCGAGCTGCTCCTCGATCCAGGTCAGCTGCGCATCGAGCTCCTCGGCGGTGTAGGAGACCGCGGCGAGTACCCCGAACCCGCCGGCGCGGCTCACCTCGGTCACCACCGCGGGGGACCGGTTGAACCCGACGATCGGGTGCTCGACGCCCAGCAGATCGGTCAGCGCTGTCCTGATCACACCGGTGAGCGTATTACGGACGGACACCGTCCAGAAGTGGGTCGGTGGTCACAGCACCGTCTGGCAGGATCGCCGCCGTGCCCCCGCCGTCGCGCCGCAGCGGACGTCCGCGCGACCCGGACGTCGACCGTCGCGCCCTCGCCGCCGCCCGCGAGGTCTACGGCGAGCGAGGCTGGTCCGGGCTGTCGCTCGAGGAGGTAGCCCGCCGGTCGTCGATCGGGAAGGGGTCGCTGTACCTGCGCTGGCCGACCCGGGCGGCGCTGCTGGTGGCGGCGGTGCGCGACCGGGCCCGCTTCGTCGCCGACATCGACACCGGCTCGCTGCGCGAGGACCTGGTGACCTTCGCCGAGCTGTGGACGGCGTTCGCCACGAGCGACGACGGCCGGCTGGTCGAACGGCTGCTCGTCGACTCCCACCGGGTCCCGGAGATCGCGGGCGCGCTCGCCGACGACGCCTACCCCGAGCACGTCCGCGGGGCGCGCACGATGGTGCGCCGCGGCATCGAGCGCGGTGAACTGCCCGCCGGGACGTCGGTGGCGCTGGTCGCGGACCTGGTCGCGGGGGCGGTGCGCAACCACGTCGCGACCACCCCCGCGCACCTCGCCGCCCGCGACGACGCCCGGGGTTACGCGGCGGCGGTCGTCGACACCGTCCTGGCCGGGGTACGGGCGCGGGCTCAGCCCTCGCCGTAGGCGGCGGCGATCTCCTGCGGCCCGGCCCACCGGCTGTAGGTGGGGCCCTGCGGCCAGCCCTCCGGCGAGTCCTGCCAGACCTCCTGGCGGCCGTAGGGCAGCACGTCGACCAGCGGGAACAGGTAGGACAGCTGCTCGGTGCCGCGGCCGTCGGTGTGCCAGGTGCGGAAGACGCGGTCGCCGTCGCGCAGGAACACGTTGACCGCGAAGCCGCCCCCGGGCGGGGCGCCGACGTCGGTGCCGAAGCTGCTGTCGGCCGTCGAGTACCAGGCCATGGTGTTGCCGACGCGACGCCGGTAGGCCAGCGCCTCGTCGATCGGGCCCTGGGTGACGACCACGAAGCGGGCGTCGAACTTCTCCAGGCCGGCGAGCCGGGTGAACTGCGAGGTGAACCCCGTGCACCCGCCGCACTGCCAGACGGCGCCGTCGTGCCACATGTGGCTGTAGACGATCAGCTGCGGGTGGCCGTCGAAGATCTCGGCGAGGCGGACGGGGCCGTTCTCGCCGCGCAGGACGTAGTCGGGCATCTCGACCATCGGCAGCCGGCGACGGGCGGCGGCGATGGCGTCCAGCTCGCGGGTGGCGGCCTTCTCCCGGACGCGCAGCGCGGCGAGCTCGCGCTCCCAGGTGGCGGTGTCGACGACGGGTGGCAGGGCGGCGGTGATCGGCTCGGTCATGTGAGGCGTGACCGGCGTCGCGCCCGGAACTCATCGCTCACAGACCGCGCACAGCGACCGGACAGCATCGCGACAGTGCCGGCGTCGACGGTGGGGTCCTACCGCCACGACCCCTGAGGAGATCATCCGTGAGCACTGCGACCCCGGTCCGGCCGGGACGGGACCGCGCCGGCGCGCCGCCCGTCCCGGCGCAGACCGCCGCCCCGCCCGCCGTCCCGCCGGGGCGGGTGGCCCGCCTGCTGCGTGGCCCGGCCGGTGACCCGGGCTGGGCGCGGCCGGGGCTGCTCGTCCTGCTCGCCGGGACGGCGTTGCTGTACCTGTGGGACCTGTCGGCCTCGGGCTATGCCAACGACTTCTACGCCGCCGCGGTGCAGGCCGGGACGCAGTCGTGGAAGGCATGGCTGTTCGGGTCGCTGGATTCCGGGAACGCGATCACCGTCGACAAGCCGCCCGCGGCGCTGTGGGTGATGACGGCGTCGGCGCGGCTGTTCGGGTTCTCCTCGTGGAGCCTGCTCGTGCCGCAGGCGCTGATGGGTGTGGGCGCGGTGGCCCTGCTGCACGCGACGGTGCGGCGGTGGGCCGGGCCCGCCGCGGGGCTGCTCGCGGGTGCGGTGCTGGCGCTGACCCCGGCGGCGGTGCTGATGTTCCGGTTCGACAACCCGGACGCGCTGCTGACGCTGCTGCTGGTCGTCGCGGCCTCGGCCGGCTCGCGCGCCGTCGACGCCGCCTCGGTGCGGGCGTCCACCTGGTGGCTGGTCGCGGCCGGGTCGGCGGTCGGGTTCGCGTTCCTCACGAAGATGGGGCAGGCGCTGCTGGTCGTCCCGGCGCTCGGGCTGGTGTACCTGGTCGCCGGCTCGCCGCGGCTGCGGACCCGGATCGTGCAGATGGGCGCCGCGGTGGCGGCGATGGTCGTCTCTGCGGGGTGGTTCATCGCGCTGGTGGAGCTGTGGCCCGCGTCCGACCGCCCCTACATCGGCGGGTCGACGACGAACTCGCTGCTCGAGCTCGCGCTGGGCTACAACGGCCTCGGCCGGCTGCTCGGCGGCACCGGCAACGGTGGCGGTCCCGGCGGGGGAAGCGGTGGTGGCAACACCGGCTTCGGTGGCTCGGCCGGTCCGTTGCGGCTGTTCACCGGTGAGCTCGCCTACGAGATCTCCTGGCTGCTGCCGGCCGCGCTGATCCTCCTCGTCGCCGGGCTGTGGGTCACCAGGCGGGCGCCGCGGACCGACCGGACCCGCGCGGCGCTGCTGCTGTGGGGTGGCTGGACGCTCGTCACGGCGGCCGTGTTCTCGATGATGAGCGGCACGATGCACCCGTACTACACGGTGGCGCTGGCCCCGGGGCTCGACGGAGTGGTGGCCGTCGGCGGGGCGGCGCTGTGGCGGGATCGGGGTGCCCGGTGGGCGCGGATCGTCGCCGCGACGACGGTGCTCGTCACCGGTGGCTGGGCGGTCGCGCTGCTGGTGGTGAGCCCGGAGTCCTTCTCCTGGCTGTCCCGGCCGGTCGGGGCGGTCACGGTGGTCGCGGCGGGGCTGATGCTCGGGCCCGGCCGGGGGCGAGCGGTGGTGCGGTCCGGTCTGGTCGCGGTGCTGGTGGCGGGGATGCTCGGGACCGGGGTGTACGCGGTGGCGACGGCGTCGACCGGGCACACCGGCAGCATTCCCTCGGTCGGGACGGTGTCGAGCTCGTTCGGCACGTCGTCCGGTTCGTCCGGTTCGTCCGGCGGCCTCGGTCGCGGCCCCGGCGCGGGCGGTCCGGATGCGCCCCCGGCCTCGGACACCGCCGCCCCGGGCAACGACGGTGGGCCGGGCGCGGCCGACGAAGTGGGTGGGTCCGGTGGTGTCGACGGAATCTCGGGCACCGTGCCGGACGGTGGGGGTTCCGGTGGTCCGGGTTCCGGTAGCGCGACCTCGGCGGAGCTGACCTCACTGCTCGCCGCGACGCGGTCCTTGCCGGGGACGACCTGGTCGGCCGCGGTCGCCACCTCCCAGACCGCCGCCTCCCTGGAGCTGTCCAGCGGCACCGCGGTCATGTCGACCGGCGGGTGGAGCGGCAGCGACTCCGCCGTCACCCTCGCCGAGTTCCGGTCCGACGTGGAGCAGGGCCGGATCGCCTACTACGTAGCGGGCGGCCAGGGCGGTGGGCCCGGCGGCCCCGGTGGGCAGAGCGACTCGACGAGCAGCCGGATCGCGACCTGGGTCGCCGAGCACTACACGGCGACGACCGTCGGTGGTCAGACCGTCTACGACCTGTCCGCCCCGACCTCCTGACACGCTCGTCACCACCGCGCGCACCCCACCGGATCGGTGGGGTGCGCGCGGCGTTCCGCCGCGGAACTGCCCGGGCGAGGGGCTGTAGCACGCCCGGGCAGTTCCCGGCCGAGCCCGGCCCGATGCAGCCCGGCCCGACGCAGCCCGGCCCGCCGCAGCCCGGCGTGCACGTCGGTGCTGCGACGGGCCGGTGGTCGGCGTCGAGTCAGGTCGGTGCGCGCGGTGGTGGTGCGGTCGGCAGCGGTGGTTCCGGACCGCAGTACCTGTGTCCGGTCGGTGTCACGGTGACCACGATGCCGTCCGGAGCGCGGAAGATCCGCCAGCCGGGTTGTTCGCGGACGTGGTTGTGGAACTCGCACACCCCACGCCCGTTCCCCAGCTCCGTTCTCCCACCGTCGGTATCCCGATGGATGTGGTCGAGGTGGCGGACGGGTGCGTCGCAGTAGGGCTCGGTGCACCGGTTCTGCGCCCGGGCTCTGACGAGGGTGGCGAGCAGCCCGGTGAAGGTGCGTCTGCGGGAGTCGCCGCCGATCACGATGCCCTGGTCGGTGAGCAGGCGTCGCAGGGACTTCCTGCCCTCGCTGGTGGCGAGCAGGTCGGCGGGGACGGGGCCGAGGCCGGGGATCTCGGCGGGGAGCGGGGAGGTGGGGTCGAGCAGGGCCTGGACCGGGACGGTGCCCTGGACTTCCAGGTTGACGGCGGTCGCGGTGGCCTGGCCGGTGACCCGCTCGACGAGGGTGTCGGCCAGGACCTGCCCGCGGGTGCGGGTCAGCGGCTGCGGGTGGACCTGGATCTCGACGAACGCCTTCTGCAGCGCGGCCAGGCAGGCGGCGCCCTGCTCGACCGGGACGTAGGCGGT
This sequence comes from Pseudonocardia sp. UM4_GMWB1, assembly GCF_017312155.1. NCBI lineage: Bacteria > Bacillati > Actinomycetota > Actinomycetes > Pseudonocardiales > Pseudonocardiaceae > Pseudonocardia > Pseudonocardia sp. UM4_GMWB1. The sequence continues at coordinate 2,257,447 of NZ_QJPN01000001.1, forward strand.
GAGGTAGCTCATCGCGTCCGGCGCGGGTCGCAGGGTGACCCGGCGTTCGGCCTTGGCGGCGTGGACGCGGGCGCGGAAGCGCTCCTGGGCGATCTCGGCGACGAGCCGGCGGGTCATGGCGCGGAGCCGTCCGATGCCGTACCGGGTCAGGTCGTGCACGGCGAGGCGGGCATCGACCTGCCTGCGCCGGCGCGCATCGAGGTCACGGCATTCGACTGCGATCGCGGAGACCTTCGCGGCGCTGAGCTCACCGGCGATGTGCAGGTCCCGGACACGCCCGAACCCGGCGTACAGGTCCCGGGCGTTCGCCACCCGGGTGCGGGCCTCGGCCGTGGAGACGCGGCAGGCGAGCTGGACCTGCGCGACCACACTGCGATGGAGCCCGTCGGCGTCGGCGCGGTCGTCGGTGAGCCTGTTCTCGACGTGTGCCTGGGCGAACGCCCGGATGCGCGTCGCCTGGAGCGCGGCGAGGGACGACTGCAGGGACTCGATCTGCCGGATCTGGTCGATCAGGTCGGCCTCGGAGAGCACGGTGGTGTCGTCGCCGACGACCTGGTCGACCAGGAGGCGGAGCAGGGCCAGGTCACCCGACGTGAACCCGCCGCCCGGCACGCCGGTGGCGTGGACGGGTGGTTCCTGGGTCGCGGTCACACCATCGAAGATACTCGAACAGGTGTTCGATGTCTAGTTTCCGTTCGCGATCGCGAATTCGTGGCCTGCGGCGATGCGGACCGTTCGCGACGGTGCCTCGTGGTGTGGTGGCTGCGCGCCGAAGGGGACAATGGGATGGCGACCGGCTGCATCGCGAGGTGGCTCGAGAGGGACGGCCGCACCATGTGCCCGTCGTGACGGCGTGGCTGCCACCGGCAGGAGGTGGCGAGGACGGATCGCGGACGGTCCCCGGGGGCGTCGTCACCGAGGACCGGTCATCGGGTGGCGTGCCATCGGCTGCTACCCGGTCGACGCGACCCGGGACCGCGGCGCCCGACAGGGACCTCAGCCCCACTTCTCCCGCACCGAGGTGAACACCTTCTGCCCGTACGAGAACTCCACGACGTTCCCGTCCGGATCGGTCAGCGCGCAGATGTACCCCACCGGCCCCGGCATCTGCCGCGGCTCCCAGTGCAGGCACCCCGCGTCCCGGGCGCGGTCGGCGGCGGCGTCGACGTCGTCGCGGGTCGGCACCTCGATCCCCAGGTGGGCGAAGGGGCGCAGCAGCCCCAGCTCGCCACCCTGCTCGGCGTCGAACGACACCAGGACCAGCACCATCGGTGTCTCCACCTGACCGGCGTTGGACAGCCAGGCGCTCCGCCCGGCGTCGTCGGAGAAGCGTTCGACGACGGTGAGGGGTGTCATCGTCGTGTAGAAGTCGATGGCGGCGTCGAGGTCGCCGGTGGGCAGCGCGACGTGGGTCCACCGCGCCTCGGTCAGCTGTGCGTCGGTCACGGGGATTCTCTACCCGACGACGCCGCGGTCGTGCAGCCCGCCGATGGTGCGCTCGTCGAGACCGAGGACGTCGGCGAGTACCTCGTCGGTCTCCCGGCCCAGCTCGGGGGCGGCACCGGGGTCACCGTGGTCGGCGTCCCACCGGATCGGCGAGCGCGCGGTGATACCGGTGGCGCCACCGGGCAGCGCCAGATCGGCGAGCAGCGGGTGCCCTCCGGCGCGGTGCTCGGCGACGACGTGGGTCATCCCCTGGTAGCGGCCCCACAGCACGCGGGCCCGGTTCAGCTCGGACTCCACGGTCGCCGAGTCGCGCGCGGCGAACCACGGCCGCAGCACCGCCGCGATCGTCTCGCGCAGCCGGTAGCGCTCGGTCTCCGAGGTCAGATCGGCGTCGAGGGCGGGCTCCAGTGCGGCGAACACGTCACCGGTCCCGGTGACCGACACCAGCGCGTTCCACTGCGCCGGGGTCAGCGCGACGACCATCACCCGGTTCCCGTCGGAGCAGGCGAAGTCGACGCCGAAGCTGCCGTAGACGTGGTTGCCGTGCCGGGGCCGCTCGTGCCCGCGCTCGTCGGCCTCGGAGAGCCAGCCCAGGTTGGCGACGCCGGCCAGCGCCACGTCGGACAGCGCGATCTCGGAGTACACCCCGGCGCCGGTACGGGAGCGCTGGTACACCCCGGCGAGCACGGCAGTCGCGACCGACATGCCGGTGACCAGGTCCCACGCGGGCAGTACGTGGTTGACCGGGGCCGCGCCCTCCTCGCTACCGGTGATCTGCGGGATCCCGACCTCGGCGTTGACGGTGTAGTCGACGGCGGGCCGGCCGTCCGGGTAGCCCTGCACGCGCACGTGCACCAGGTCCGGTCGACGCGCGACGAGCGCGTCGTTGGCCATCCAGCGGCGGCCCACGACGTTGTCGACGAGGACACCGCGGTCCGGGCCCGGCGCCGTCGCCAGGCCCAGGACGAGCTCGCGGCCCTCGTCGGAGCGCAGGTCGATGCTGATCGAGCGCTTGCCCTTGTTCAGCGAGGCCCAGTAGTAGGAGTCGCCGGTACCGTGCCCGGCGGCGGGCCAGCGACCGTGATCGGGGCCGCCCCCGAGCGGGTCGATGCGGATGACCGAGGCCCCGAGCTGCGCGAGCGTCATGCCACCGGTGGGACCGGCGACGAAACTCGCGCACTCGACGACGTGCAGACCGGACAGCGGACGCGACATGGCGACCATCCTGCCCGGCGATGCGGTCGGACGGATCAGAGGTGTTCGATCAGCCGCTGACGGGCCAGGCGCTCGACCATCTCGGGGAGCGCTGCGGCGGAGACGACGTCGAGGTCGCGGCGGGAGCCGCGCACGACGTGGTCGACGAGGTCGGGGGAGAAACGGCCGGCGAACTCGGCGGTGAGCCGGTCGACGGCGCCCCGGACGGTGGGGTCGGTGACGGGTGGGTGGACGGAGGCCTGCACAGGAATGGTCGTTTCGGTCGAGGTGGTGTCCGGTACGCGGCGGGGTGCCGCGCCGCGCGGGATCGCGCGGTGCCGGTACGGGGTCGGTGGCACCGGCCGTGGCCGGGGCGCCGGGTGGGCGCCTCCCGGGGACGGTCCGGGCAGTTCGTCGCGGCCGGCGTGTCACCGGGCGCGATCGACTGGCATCACCGTATCGGACATACGGGCTGCGCGTCGACCGATTACGCGGGTCCCGGCTGATCGCGGTCGAGGTGGACCTCGCGGTCCGGCTCGACCGCGGCGACCCCGGTGACCACCCGCAGGGCGTCCGGGTCGTCGCACGTCCCGACGACCACCCCGACCCCCGTGAGCACCTTCTCCACCTGCAGCCCGGCGGCCGCGCAGGCCCGCGCGACGTCGTCGGCGACGTGCCCGTCGGCCACCGACACCAGCAGCCTCCCGGTCGTGCTCATCGGCCCGGGGCCCGGACGAGGCCCGCGCCGACGTCGCCCGAGGGCAGCGGCAGCCGCTGGGCGGCCTGCGTGAGCTGGGTCCACAGGTCGCGCCCGCGGGCGCCGGTGCGCTGCGACCACAGCGCCGCGATCCCGGAGACGTGCGGGGTGGCCATCGAGGTGCCCGAGATCGTGTTGGTGCGCTGGGGCATCGGCCACGACGAGTAGACGTCCACGCCGGGACCGGCGATGTCGATCTGCCCGCCCTCGACCGCGGAGCTCGCCGCGGAGAAGTCGGCGATGGCCAGCGCGGCGTCCACCGCGGCGACCGCCATGATCGACGGGCTGTTCGCCGGGACGCCGACGAAGCCGACGTTCCCGGTCGAGCGCTCGGCGTTGTTGCCGGCCGCAGCGACGATCAGGGTGCCCGCGTCGAGCGCGCGCCGCCCGGCGTTCTCGTAGGCGGCGGAGACCTCGTCGAGGTCCGCGCCCAGCGACATCGAGACGACCTGCGCGCCGGAGGAGATCGCCCACTCGATGCCCTCGAGGATGCCGGCGTCGGTGCCGGAGCCGTCGTCACCGAGCACCTTGCCGACCAGGATCCTCGCCTCGTGGGCGATGCCGTAGCGGCGTCCCGAACCGGGGGCGAGCGGCCCGCACGAGGTGCCGATGCAGTGCGTGCCGTGCCCCTGCACGTCGGCGACCTCCTGGCCGTCGACGAACGAGCGCGACTCGATCCGCCGCCCGGCGAAGTCGGGGTGGCCGAGGTCGAGGCCGGTGTCGAGGACGGCGACGGTGATCCCGGCGCCGGTCTCGGCGGCGACGTCCGCGCCGGTGGCCTGCAGTCCCCAGGTGACCTGGTCGTTGTCGGCGAACCGGGCCGCGACGGGCGCGTCGGCGGTCTCCGAGGCGGCGGCGCGCTCGGCCAGGAAGCCCGCCGCGTCGGCGAACCCGCGCAGGTAGTCGGCGCTCAGCCCGGGCCGGGACAGGGCGCGCAGCACGCGTTCGGGCTCCACCGACAGCACCCGGCGGTCGGCCCGCACGGTGCGCAGCCGGGCCGGGTCCAGCTCGGCGACGGCGACGCCGAGCCGGGCGAACAGCGTCGGGTGGACCCCCGGGGTGTCGTCGCGGCTGCTGGTCACCTCGGACAGGCCGGTCAGCTCCGCCACCGCCGAGCGTGCCGTGTCGTGGTCGGCCAGCAGCTCGTCGCTGAGCACCAGCAGGTACCGGCCGGTCAGCGTGCCTGCGGTCCGGCCCGGGACGGCCGCGTGCGGGTCCACCATGTCGCCTCCGTCGATCGACTCGTGACCACCCATCGTGCCCCAGTGATCGCGCTCCGGCACGGTCTGCGGGCGAACGGGTGATGACGGCTCAGTGCCGCTGCCCGACCGTGTCCGCCAGCAGCGCCTCGGCGACCACGTGCAGCTTCCGGTTCGTCTCGTGCGGGAGCCGGCGCAGCAGGGTGAACGCCTCGTCGGCGGAGCAGCCGCGCTGGGCCATGAGGGCCCCCTTCGCCTGCTCGATGCTGACGTGCCGGGCGAAGCGGGCCCGCAGGTGACTGTTCTCGGTGTCCAGGGCGCGGGCCAGCGCCGCGGCGGCGAGGTCGCTGCCCTCGGCGCCGGGGCTGATCAACCCGGTGACGTCCTCGATGTGGTGCAACACCCCGATGACCCGCCCGTCCGGGGCGACCAGCGGGGAGTTCACCGTGACCCACACCCGTTCGACGAAGCCGGGCGTGCCCGTCGCCGCGGGCACGTCGTGACGCTGCACCGGCAGGTGGTCGCGCAGCCCGAGGCACAGCACCCGCGACAGCGACGCCGTCAGCCTCGCGACGCCGTCGGCGCCGGGCCGGTGCGGGTTGTCCGGCAGCGCGGCCGTCAGTGGCCTGCCGACCGGCTCGCCGGGCGCGTGCAGGGTCGCCGCACAGAAGGCCGCGTTCGCCCCCACGACCGTGAGCTCCCGGTCGACGACCAGGTACGGGGAGCGCGTGACACGGAACGCGGGATCGTCGCAGCAGGCGCGCAGGATCTGCGCGTCCGAGGACCCGGAGAACATCTCGACCTCCGCCGCGCCGGAACGCGACGGTTCGGCGGGTGCCGCGGCGAGCGGCACCGGAGACCTGGCCCGGCGCGTCCGGCAGATGATGTCCGCGGAAACGGTTCCCGGGGCGGACCCCGCGATGCCGGGCCGGTTGCTTGACCCTGCGTGCTCGTGTCCGGAACCTGACGGTTCGCGGACGTCGGGAAGAACGTCAGGACAGTGCGTCACGCCTGCTGACAGCGGGTGTCCGATTACTCCGGACGCCGCGTTCGCGACCCCCGGATGCAGTGACCGGATAGTCCAATCCATATCCGGAGTTACGGTAGGGTCGCGTCGACCCCACCCCGGAAGCCCCCAGGAGCAACGATGCTCGGTCTGATGCAGGACCGTCCCCTGACGCTGCCGCACGTCTTCCACCGTGCCGAGCAGTACTTCGGACACAAGGAGATCGTCACCGCCACCCCGGCGGGGACGGTCCGCACCACCACGGTCGCCGAGTGGGCCGTACGCACCCGCCGGCTGGCCTCCGTGCTCGACACCCTCGGCGTCTCCGCCGACGGCCGGGTCGGGACGTTCTGCTGGAACACCGACCGGCACCTGGAGCTGTACCTGGCGGTGCCGTGCACCGGCCGGGTCCTGCACACGCTCAACCTGCGGTTGTTCCCCGACCAGCTCGTCTACGTGGCCGACCACGCCGAGGACGAGGTCGTGTTCGTCGAGCGCTCCCTGCTCGGCCTGTTCTGGCCGCACGTGGACCGGATGACCACGGTGCGCCACGTCGTCGTCATCGACGACGGCGCGCCGACCGAGATCCCCGACGACCCGCGCATCCGGCTCTACGAGGAGCTCCTGGCCGCGGCCGAGCCGTTCGCGGGCCGGTTCGTCGTCTCCGACGAGAACACCGCCGCCGCCATGTGCTACACCTCCGGCACCACCGGCAACCCCAAGGGCGTCGTCTACTCGCACCGCTCGACGCTGCTGCACTCGCTCGCGACCCTGTTCGCCGACGGCGTCGGGCTCTGCGAGCGCGACGTGGTCCTGCCGGTCGTCCCGATGTTCCACGCCAACGCCTGGGGCCTGCCCTACGGCTGCCTGCTCGCCGGCACCTCGCTGGTGCTGCCCGGGCCCGGCATGACCCCGGACGCGGTCCTGACGCTGATCCAGGACCACCGGGTCACCGTCGCCGCGGGCGTCCCGACGATCTGGATGGGCCTGCTGCCCAAGCTCGGCGAGTACGACTGCTCGTCGCTGCGGATCCTGCTCTGCGGCGGCTCGGCGGTGCCGAAGTCGATGTCGGAGGGCTTCCGCACCGCGATCGGCCTGCCGGTCCTGCAGGGATGGGGGATGACCGAGACCTCGCCGGTGGCGACCCTGGGCGTGCTGCGCTCCCAGCACGACGACCTGTCCGACGACGACAAGGCCACCGTGCGCGCCCTGCAGGGCCCCCCGGTCCCGCTCGTCGACCTGCGCATCGCCGACCCCGAGACCGGTGCCGAGCAGCCCTGGGACGGCACCACCAGCGGTGAGGTACAGGTGGCGGGCCCGTGGATCGCCTCGGAGTACTACCGCGGCGAGGGCGGCGGCACGCAGTTCACCTCCGACGGCTGGCTGCGCACCGGCGACGTCGCCGTCGTCGACGGCTCGGGCTACGTCAAGCTCGTCGACCGCACCAAGGACCTGGTCAAGTCCGGTGGTGAGTGGATCAGCTCGGTGGAGCTGGAGAACGAGGTCATGGCGCACCCGAAGGTCGCCGAGGCCGCGGTCATCGCGATCCCGCACGAGCGCTGGGTGGAGCGCCCGATGGCCTGCGTCGTGGTGAAGGACGGCGAGACCCTCACCGCCGACGAGCTCCTCGCCTTCCTGACCGACCGGGTCGCCAAGTGGTGGCTCCCCGATGCCGTCGAGTTCATCGACGAGGTGCCCAAGACGAGCGTCGGCAAGTTCTCCAAGAAGACCCTGCGGGAGAAGTTCGAGGGCTACTCGCTGAGCTGAGCGGCCGCCTCGCGGTCCGTGGTCCCGGTGCGTGGCGCCGGGACCACCGCCGCGCCGCCCTGCTCGGGGATGACACCGTCCGGGACGGCCGCGGCGGCCCCGGCGAGCAGGTCGAGGCAGTGCACCTCGCCGCACCCGTCGCCGACGACCACCGTCCCGCCCCCCACCGCGACCGCGGTCAGCGGCGCGTCCAGCGGCACCCGGCCGAGCGCCGTCGCCGAGGTCAGGTCCCACAGCACCGCCGTGCCGTCCGAGCCCGCGGTCACCGCGCGGCACCGGCCCGCACCGGCGGCCGCGGTCAGGTGCGCCGCGTCGGCGCGCACCGTCGTCACCGCGGCCGACCCGGCCCGCCAGACGTGCACCCGGCCGTCGGCGTCGCAGACCACGCCGTGGCAGCCGTCGTCGTCGACGGCGACGGCGGTGACCAGCCCGGCCGGCAGCGCCACCGTGACCACCTCCGCCGCGGCGGGCCGCCAGCAGGCCAGCAGGCCGTCCGCGGCGAGCAGCACCGTCGCCCCGCCGGGGGTCGGCGCGGCCACCCGCGGTGCCGACGGCAGCCGGGTGGTGCGGAAGGCCCGCCCGCTGCGCGCGTCGCGCACGGCGACCGTGCCGTCCGTCTCACCGGTCACCACCAGCGCGCCCCGCCCGGCCAGCACACGACCGGGCAGCGACACCGCACCGGCCCGCACCCCGGTCGTCGCGTAGCGCTCCTCGACGGCCGCGGTCCCGGTGACGGCGAACAGCCTCGTCCCGGACGGGTCGAACCACAGCGGGCCCGCACCGGCCGGGACGCCCCAGCGACGCGCGCCGGTGGCCGGGTCGTGCGCGAGCAGCCCGTCGGAGCGGCGACCGGCCGAGACGACCAGGCCGGTGCTCGCGGCGACCGCACCGACCGCGGGGGAGACCCCGGTGTGCCCGCCGGCACCCGGCCGGGCCCGTGCCGGGTCCCAGACCAGGACGCGGCCGTGGTCGTCCCCGGTCGCGACGACGGTGCCCGCGGCGTCGGCGGTGACCGCCCGCACCGCGGCGCCGTGCCCGGCGAGCTCGGCGACCGGGCCGGGGCCGGTGGTCGGGACGAGCTGCACGGTCCCGTCCACCCGCCCGACGACGACCCGGCCCTCACCGGCGCACGCGGCCGCGGTGACTGCGACCCCGTCGCCGGGGACGTCGAGCCGCACCGCGTCCTGCGGCACCCCGTCGACCAGCGCGAACACGTGCAGCGCACCGTCGGCGGTGGCCGCGAGCAGCTGCCCCGCCGCCGGCACCACCACGGCGACCACGGCGGGCCCGCCCTCCAGCAGTCCCAGCGGGGCCCCGGTCGCCGGGTCCCAGGACCGCAGCGTGCCGTCCACCCCGCCGGACACGACGGTGCCCTGGCCGGTCGCGGTCAGCGCGGTCACCGGGCCGGCGTGGCCGCGGGCGACCGAGACGGCCGCGCCGCTGGTCACGTCCCACACCCGCACCGCGCCGTCGGCGCCGCCCGCGACCACCCGGGTCGGGGCGGTCCCGGTCACCGCGAGCGCGGTCACCGGGCCGGGCCGCCCGGCCAGGGTCGTCACCTCGGCGCCGCGGGCCGGGCCGTCGGTGGCCAGCACCCGCACCACGGGGTCGTCACCGGCGAGGGCGACCAGGCCGCCGTCGGGGGACAGGGCGACCGTCCGGGCGTGGACCGCGGAGGCCGGGGGCCGCGGACCGCCGGGCCCGGCGAGCGGGTCCGGGACCGCGTGTCCGGTCCCGGCGTCCCAGGCACCGCTCTCACCGGAGGCGTCGAGCGACAGCAGCAGGCCGTCCGGTCCGGCGAGCAGCGCGACGACCGCGTCGCCGTGACCCTCCAGGACCCGGCTCAGCGCCGCCGACGGTGGCCGGGTGCGCCAGCGGGTGGTCAGCGCGGGGACGCCCTGGGCGGTGAGCCGGGCCCGGGCTGCCCCGGCCAGCGCGGCCTCCCCGGCCAGGACGGCCCCGGCGAGCAGGTGTTGGGCGACCGGCGCGGTGCCGGAGCGGCGCAGGTGGTGCGCCTCGAGGTCCAGGACGCGGCGCAGCGCCTCGGGCGTCACCCCGTCCGGCGCGACGCCCGGGTGCTCCCCGTGTGGCGGTTCGCCGGCGGCGATGCGCCGTTCCAGCCCGTCCCAGAACGTCTCGACGGCCATGCGTGTGAGCCCTCCCCGGGGTCGCGTTCGGTTACGTGTCGTGGGGTCCGCGCCCCATCGTTAACGTGGGAGGGGGTGTCGCCACCCGAAGCGGCGGTGACCGGCGGCGAGCCCTCGGTGACCGGCGCGCGGCCCGTGGGTGTCGGGGGCAGGGGCTACCGTCCGTCCCGTGCCCGCCACCACTCGTGCCGTCCTCTCGCTCGCCGAGATCGCGGTGTTCGCGCCGCTGGTCATCGCGCGTCGCACCGCCCGGATGCTCACCTCGGGCTTCCCGCCCCCGGCGCGTGAGGTCCGCGAGTTCCACCGGATGTGGGCCGAGAAGGTCGACGGGTTCTCCCGGGCCGCGGTCGTCCTGGTCACCTCGAAGCCGGGGCCGGAGACCCTCGGGCGGGCGCTGGAGCCGATCCGCACCCGGGTGCGGGCCAACGCCCGCCGTCTAGGCTGACCGCCCGGCGAGCACTCGGGGGTGCGGTGTGACGGAGGGGACGGCGGTCCGGCGCGGACGGCGGCCGATGAGCGACCGTCGCCGCACCCTGCAGCGCCTGGAGATCTCCCGGGCCGCGATCCGGCTGTTCCGCGAGCACGGCGTCGCCGCGACCGGCGGGGAGCAGATCGCCGAGGCGGTCGGGCTGTCGGCGCGCACGTTCTGGCGCTGGTTCCGCACGAAGGAGAGCTGCGTCGAGCCGGTGCTGAGCCTGGCCACCGACGCGTTCACCGCGAGCCTGACCCGCTGGCCCGCGGGCGTCGGGCTGACCGAGCATCTCGCCGGGGACTACGCCGAGCACCCCGACGCGGGCCCGGACGACTTCGACCTCGTGCTCGCGGTGATCCGGATGAGCCGCGACGAGCCCGCGCTGCGCGCGATCTGGCTCGTCGTGCAGGAGCGGGCGGAACCGGTGCTCGCCGGGATCCTCGCCGGCCGGTTCGGCCGCGCCGCGGGCGACGTCGCCGTGCGGGTGCAGGCCGCGGCGCTCAACGGGGCGCTGCGGGTCGCGACCGAGGACATCGCCGCCGCCACCGCCGGCGGGCGCCGCCCGCCGGCCACGCAGCTGCGCGAGCGCCTCTCGGCGGCCGTCGACGCCGCGACCCACGGCGTCGACGGCGAGCGGGCGGCCGGTCAGGGACCGACCCGCAGCACGTAGCCCGCGCCGTTGACCGCGACGAGCACGGAGCCGTCGTCGGCCGCGGCGACCCCGGCGAACGGGGCGGGCCGGGCGGCCGCGCCGCTGCGGCGGTCCGCGGGAACGTGCGGCGGCCGCACGTCGAAGGGCAGCCCCGACGCCGCGACGGTGACCGTCCGGCCGGCCGGGTCGATGCGCAGCAGCCGTCCCGCGGCGGCCTCCGCGCACCACAGCACGTCCCCGGCCACGGCGACCCCCTCCGGCCGGTGCAGACCCGCGGCGAGCACGGTGGCGTCGCCGTCGCGGGTGAGCCGCACGACCTGCCCGCCGCCGGTCAGCGTGGCGTAGGCGGCCCCGGTGCCGTCGACGGCCACGTCCACCGGCCCGTCGAGACCCGTGACGAGCACGGTGGCGGTGCCGTCGTCGGCGAGGTGCAGGACCCGCCCGGCGCCGGTCTCGGCGACCAGCAGCCCGTCCCGGCAGGAGGCGACGCCGGTCGCCCCGGCCAGCCCGTCGGCCAGCGGGGTCCAGGAGCCGGGATGCCCGCGCCACACCCCGGTCCCGGTGGTCACGACCGTGTCACCGCGGTGCCGGGCGAGTCCGCGGACCCCGCCGCGGACCTCGGTGACGACGTCGCCGAGCACGGTGACGGCTCCGTCGGCCACCCGGGCCAGGGAGAAGTGGTCGGCGACGAGCGCGCCCGCACCGTCGGCGGCCACGCCCCAGGGGCCGCACAGGCCCGCCGGCAGCGCCGTGGTCACCGTGCCGTCGACGCCGGCCCGGACCAGCCCGCCGTGGAAGGCGCCGGTCACCCAGGCCGCGCCGTCGGCGGTGAACACGACGTTGTCCGCACCGCCGACGCCGGTGTCGAGGGTGGTGGTGACCCGCCCGCCGTCGGCGGTCCACAGGGCGCCGCGGTCGCCGTTGGACAGGATGCGCAGCCGTCCCGCGGGGTCGAAGCGCACGGCCACCGGCCGGTCCAGCCCGGTGAGCAGCCGTTCGGGGGTGCCGCCGTCGGTGTCGACCCGCCACACCTCGCCGGAGAGCAGGTGCGGGTAGTACAGGAGCCCGTCCGGGCCGACCTCCATCGCGTTGCCGAGCGCGAGCCCGGTCGCGAGCACCCGCGGCGGCCCGCCGGCCGGGTCGATCTCCAGCAGCCGGCCGTCCGGGCACAGCTCGTTGACGAACAGCCGCCCGCGGTGCCAGGCGATCCCGTCCGGGGCGGTGATCCCGTCGGCGACGACGGCCGTCGCCCCGTCGGACGCCCGGCGCCACACCAGCCCGGCGGGCAGGTCGACCACGAACAGCTCGCCGTCGGCGCCGAACACGAGGTCGTCAGGTGCGGTGAGCGGCCCGTCCGGCCCGAGCACCGTCTCGAGCCCGCCGGTCGCCGGGTCGAACGCGGACACGGTCCCGCCGAGGAACTGCGCGATCCACAGCCGGCCGTCCGGACCGGCCACGATCCCGTTGGACGCCCACAGCGGGTTCGGCGGGCAGAGCGGCTCGGCGCGCAGCCCGGGTGCGGTCCGCACGGGGCCCCGGTCCGGCCCCGCGACCGGGCGCACGGTCACGCGTCCCCGCCGGAGAGCACGTCGTCCATCCCACCGGCGCGCCAGTCGCGCAGGATCTCGTGGAACTCGACGGGGCCGCCGCCGAACTGCTCGCTGCGCGTCCGCGGGCGGCCCTCGAAGTTGTAGTAGCCGGGCGTGCACCCGGCGAGGAAGGCGTGCTGGTCACGGGCCCGCTCGCGGATCGTCGCGACCCAGGCCGCCTCCGCCGCAGCTGTCGGCTCCACGACCCGCACCCCGCGCCGCGCGGCCTCGGCGCAGACCGCCGCGATGTGCCCGGCCTGCTCGTCGAGCACGTGCGCGAAGTTCACCGACGCCGAGTTCTGCCCGGCGCCCACGTGGAACAGGTTGGGGAAGCCGCGGCTGACCCAGCCGTGCAGGGTGGACAGCCCGTCCGCCCAGTGCTCGGCGAGGGTGACGCCGTCGCGGCCGCGGATGTCGGCCCCGGCCCGGGTGGCGGGGTCCGCGCCGAGCTCGAACCCGGTGGCGAACACGATCGCGTCCACCGGGTACTCGACGCCGTCGACCACCAGGCCGTCGCGGGTGATCCGCTCGACGCCCTGCCCGGCCGTGTCGAGCAGGGTCACGTTCGGCCGGTTGAAGGTCTGCAGGTAGGTGTCGCTGAAGGTGGGCCGCTTGCACATCTGGCGGTACCAGGGCTTGAGCGCCGCGGCCGTCGCCGGGTCGGCGACGATCTCGTCGACCCGGGCCCGGATCTCGTCCATCTTCTCGGCGTCGGCGATCTCCAGCGCCTCGGCCGGATCCTCGGTGCCCCGGGTCCGGGCCAGCCGCTGCGCGCCCCGGATCGGGGCGGTGTCGGTCCACCTGTCCGCGACGCCGTCGGGGCCGGACGAGCCGTGCGGTGCCGGTCGCATGTCCATCAGGTGCAGGAAGTCCTCGCGGCGGCGGCGCTGCCAGCCCGGGGTCAGTGCTCGCCACCAGGCCTCGTCGTAGGGGGCGTCGTCGCGGGTGTCGACCGACGACGGCGTCCGCTGCACGACGTAGAGGTGCCGCGCGGCCCCGGCAAGGTGCGGGACGCACTGGATCGCCGTCGCCCCGGTGCCGATCACGGCAATCGTGCGGTCGCCGATCCGGTCGAGCGGGCCGCCCCGCCCGTCGCCGCCGGTCCAGCCGTAGTCCCACCGGCTGGTGTGGAAGGTGTGCCCGGCGAAGTCGGCGATGCCGGGGATGCCGGGCAGCTTGGGCCGGTTGAACGGCCCGGAGGAGATCACGACGAACCGGGCGGTGACCGCGTCGCCGCGGTCGGTGCCGGCCTGCCAGGCCCGCGCGTCGTCGTTCCAGACCAGGGTGGTGACCTCGGTGTGGAACAGGGCGTCGCGGTAGAGATCGAAGCGCTCGCCGATGGCGCGGGCGTGCGCCCGGATCTCCTCGCCCGGCGGGTAGCGACGGCTGGGCATCCCGCCCAGCTCCTCCAGCAGCGGCAGGTAGATCGAACTCTCGATGTCGCAGGCGATGCCGGGGTAGCGGTTCCAGTACCAGGTCCCGCCGAGGTCCCCGGCCACGTCGACGATCCGGATCCGCTCGTGGCCGGCCTGCCGCAGCCGGGCCGCGGCGACCAGCCCGCCGAAGCCGCCGCCGACGACCAGCACGTCCACCTCGTCGCGGACCGGGTCGCGGTCGGCGGGCTCGGACCACGGGTCGTCGGCGTAGAAGCCGAACTCCCCGGTCGACGCCCGGTACTGGGCGGTGCCGTCGGGGCGCAGCCTGCGGTCGCGCTCGGCGTGGTAGCGCTCCCGCAGCCGGTCCAGGTCGGCCGCGGTGGGGTCGGTGGTCCCGGTCGTCGTCACGCTCGTGGCTCCCTCGACGTTGCATGATCACGTGCTCGACAAGCGTGGCACGAACTGCCAAATAGGCACTGTGAGACGAGTGTCTCGTGGTCGGTACCGGCCGATCTCATTACTGTCAGGCAGTGACATGAAGACACTCGACGACACCAGACGCGGGCGTGCGCCGATGAGCGACCGCCGGCGCGAGCTGCAGCGCCTCGAGATCTCCCGTGCGGCTGTGGCGCTGTTCCGGGAGCACGGCGTGCACGCCACCAGCGGCGAGCGGATCGCGGAGGAGGTCGGGCTGTCCGGCCGGACGCTGTGGCGCTGGTTCCGCACCAAGGAGAGCTGCGTGGAGCCGCTCCTCGCACGCAGCATCGACGCCGTCGTCGCGACGTTGCGGCGCTGGCCGGCGGGGGTGGGCCTCGACGAGCACCTGCTCGCCGAGTACCGCCCGCCCCAGGACCCGGTCGACGCCGCCGACGCCGACGCCGCGATGGCCGTCATCGCGCTGTCGCGCACCGAGCCCGGTCTGCGGGCGGTGTGGCTGGCGGTGCACGAGCGGGCCGAGCCGGTGCTCGCCGAGGTGATCGCGGCCCGCGCCGGCCGCGAGCCCGGCGACCTGGACGTCCGGGTGCACGCCGCCGCCGTCGCCGCCGCCCTGCGGATCAGCGGCGAGGACCTCGCCGTCGAGCTCGCCGCGGGCGTCCGGTGCACCGACCCCGTCGACCGACTCGGCCGCGCCCTGCGCGCGGCCACCACGACCCTTCCCCGGGCAGGAGATCCCGCGTGACCACCACCCCGTCCCGTACCGAACCGGTAGCGGCCGACCGGACCGGAGCGTTGATCGCCGTCCTCGTCGGCGCCGCGTTCGTGATGATCCTCAACGAGACCGTGCTGAGCGTCGCGCTGCGTGACCTGAGCGTCGACCTCGGTGTTCCCGCCACCACCACCCAGTGGCTGACCAGCGGCTTCCTGCTGACGATGGCCGTGGTCATCCCCACCACCGGCTACCTGCTCGACCGCTTCACCCCGCGGCAGGTCTTCCTCACCTCGCTCGGGTTGTTCACCGCGGGGACCGCGATCGCCGGGTTCGCGCCCGGGTTCGCGGTGCTGCTCGTCGGCCGCATCGTGCAGGCCGGCGGCACGGCGATGATGATCCCGCTGCTGATGACCACGATCCTGCGCTTGGTGCCGGCCGAGCGGCGTGGCGCGACGATGGGCACGATCACGATCGTCATCGCGGTCGCGCCCGCGGTCGGCCCGACGATCGGCGGCGCGATCCTGTCCGGTCTGGGCTGGCGCTGGATGTTCTGGCTGGTCCTGCCGCTGGCCGCGCTCGCCATGGCGGCCGGCGCCCGGTGGCTGCGCATCGACGGCGGCGGCCGCCCGGTCCCGCTCGACGTGGTGTCGGTGCTGCTGTCCGCCGTCGGGTTCGGCGGCCTGGTCTACGGGTTGTCCTCGCTGGGCGGCCACGGCGGCGGGGGGCTCCCGCCGTGGGTGTCGGTCGTCGTCGGGCTGGTCGCGCTGGCGGTGTTCGTGCTGCGCCAGCTGCGGCTGATGCGCTCCGACCGCGCGTTGCTGGACCTGCGCCCGTTCCGGCGCCGACAGTTCGTCGTGGCGCTGGTGCTCACCGCGCTGGTGCTGCTGTCGCTGATCGGCGTCGCCGCGGTGCTGCTGCCGCTCTACCTGCAGACCGTGCTCGGGACGAGCACGCTGGTCTCCGGGCTCGTGGTGCTGCCCGGCGGGCTGCTGCTCGGACTGCTCGGCCGCCCGGTCGGCGCGCTGTTCGACCGCGTCGGCGCCCGCCCGCTGGTGATCCCCGGCGCGGTGCTGATGGCGACCGGTCTGCTGCTGTTCTCCACCCTCGGCCCGGGCACCCCGCTCGGCGTGGTCGTCGGCTTCCACCTGGTCCTGATGGGCGGGCTCGCGCTGATGATGACGCCGCTGATGACCGAGGCGCTCGGCTCGCTGCCCGACGAGCTGTACTCCCACGGCAGCGCGATCCTGTCCACGCTGCAGCAGGTCGCGGGCGCGCTGGGGACGGCGCTGTTCGTCACCGTCGCCGCGCTGGGCTCGTCGAGCGCCGCCGGGGCCTCTCCGGACGCCGACGGGCTGCACGCCGCGTTCGCCGTCGCCGGCGGGGTCGGGGTGCTGGCCGTCCTGCTGTCGCTGCTCGTCCGCCGCCGCACCGTGGCGGAGGCCCCGGTCAGCTGAGGGCGGCGCGGTGCTCGCGCTCGGTGGCGGCGCTGAGCACCTGCACCGTGTCCCCGACCCGGAGCCCGGCGAAGAACTCCTCCGCCGGCTCCGGGTCGAGCTTCACACACCCCGCCGACGCCCGGTCCCGGTCGCCGCCGTGGAACGCGACCCCGCCGTCGGCGAAGAACACCGACCACGGCATCGGGGCGGGCTCCCCGTCGGGTGTCTCGAACTCGCCGCTGCGGTGGTCGGCGGCCTTGCGGTACACCCGGAACGAGTGCCCGACCGGCGTCTCCTGGCCCGCCCCGCCGGAGGCGACCGGGACCGGGCCGTAGGACACGGCGCCGTCGGTGACCAGCCAGGCACGCTGTGAGTCCAGGTCGACACACGCCCGCGCCGACACCGAGCACGGCGTGCCCGGCACCTGCGCCTCGGCGTGCGCCTGCCGCGCGACCTGGCTGTTCTCACCCTCGGTGGCACCCGAGGAGGTCTCCGAGGCGGCGGTCGCGCCGGCGACCCCGGCGCCCGCGACCCCGGCCAGGACGACCAGTCCCGCCACCATGCCCGCCGCCCGCCGGCTGATCGGATCCGTCACCGGCGCTCCCCGCTCGTCGAAGTCCGTCACCTCTCCAACGCACGGACGGGGATCCCGTGACGGTCGGCAGGCATTCTGCGTCACCGACGGGTGACCGTCGGTGACCGGACGGGTCACGTCCCGGCGGGCATGTGCACCGGGTCGCCGACGGCGATCGCGCCGGAGGTCAGCACCCGGCAGACCGCGCCGCCGCGGTCGTGCAGCGCGCGGCGCGCCCCCGGCCCGACGGCGGTCTCCATGACCCGGCACGGTGCGGCCCTCCGCACCACCTCCAGCTCGACGTCGCCGAGCCGCAGCAGGGTGCCGGGCGTCGTCGGGACGGTGCCGTGGTCGACGGTGACGGTGCGCCGGGTGCCGCCCGAGGGCACCGGGGCGCCGAGCGCGTCGGCGGCGGCGTCGAGCTCGTCGCGGCTCTGCACCGAGACGTGCCGGTGCCGGGTGCCGAAGTACCGGTCGCCGACGACACCGCTGCCCGCGACCACCTCGACCCGCTCGACGTCGTGCATCGGCGCACCCCGCTCCGCGGCCACGTGCAGCCCGAGGACCCTCACTCCACCGTCACCGACTTCGCGAGGTTCCGCGGCCGGTCCACGTCGCGTCCGAGCGCGACGGCGGCGTGCCGGGCCAGCAGCTGCAGGGGGATCCCGAGCAGGATCGGCGCCAGCTCCGGCTCGGTGCGCGGCACCCGCAGCACGGCGTCGGCGAGCCCGGCGGGCAGCTCGGCGTCGGTCACCGCGATCACCGGCCCGCCCCGGGCCCGGATCTGCTCGATCGTGCCGACGTTCTTCGCGAGCAGCTCGTCGTCGGGCACCACGACGACGCTGGGCATGTCCGGGGTGACCAGTGCCAGCGGGCCGTGCTTGAGCTCGGAGGCGGGGTAGGCCTCGGCGTGGCAGTAGGAGATCTCCTTGAGCTTCTGCGCGCCCTCCCGCGCGACCGGGCTGCACCGGGTGCGCCCGACGAAGAACATCGACGACGCGTGCGCCCAGCGCTGCGCGACCGCGGCGACCGTGCCGTGGGCGGCGTCCTCGGCGAGCACGGCCTCGACGTGGCGGGGCAGCGCCGCCAGGCCGTCGAGGAGCCGCCTGCCGTCGGCCACCGAGAGGTCGCGCACCCGGCCCAGCAGCACCGCGAGCATCGCGAACGACACGCTCATCGTGGTGACGGCCTTGGTCGAGGCGACCGACACCTCCGGCCCGGAGTGCAGGAACACCCCCGCGCCGCACTCGCGGGAGATCGCCGAGCCGATCACGTTCACCGCGCCGATCACCCGGCCGCCCTTGCGGCGCAGCTCCTGCACCGCGGCGAGGGTGTCGGCGGTCTCGCCGGACTGGCTGACCGCGACGTAGAGGCAGTCCGGGTCGACGACCGGGTTGCGGTGGCGGAACTCGCCGGCCGGTTCGGCCGCCGCCGGGATCCGGGCCAGCTGCTCGACCAGCCCGGCGCCGATCTCCCCCGCGTAGTACGCCGACCCGCAGCCCAGGAACAGCACCCGGCGCACCCCGCGCAGCTCGCGCGGGTCCATCCCGAGCCCGCCCAGGCGGGCGGTGGCGAACCGGGTGTCGAGCCGCCCGGCCAGAGCGCGACGCAGCGCGTCGGGCTGCTCGGCGATCTCCTTGGCCAGGAAGTCGGGGTGCCCGCCGAGCGCGTAGTCCTCGGAGCCGGTGTCGACGGTGGTCGGGCTGATCCGGGTGGAGCCCTCGACGCCGTCGGCGCGCACGGTGACGATCTCGCCGTCGTCGAGGAAGACGACCTTCTGGGTGTGCCGCACCACCGCGGCCAGGTCCGAGGCGACGACCATCTCGCCGTCGCCGATGCCGAGCACGATCGGGCTGCCGTTGCGCGCGACGACGATCTCGTCGGGGGTGCGGGCGTCGAGCACCGCGAGGCCGTAGGTGCCCTCGACGCCGGCGAGCGCCGTGCGGACCGCGTCGGCGAGGGTCGCGGCCCCGCCGTCGAGGGCCTCGGCGACCAGGTGCGCGAGCGCCTCGGAGTCGGTGTCGCTGCGCAGCACGACCCCGCGGGCGGTGAGCGCGGCACGCAGCGCCTCGGCGTTCTCGACGATGCCGTTGTGCACGATCGCGACCCGTCCGGACGCGTCGGTGTGCGGGTGCGCGTTGGCCTCGCTCGGCTCGCCGTGGGTGGCCCACCGGGTGTGTGCGACGCCCGACCGGCCCGGTGGAGGGGCGTCACCCAGCAGCGTGCGCAGGTCCTCCACCCGCCCGGCGGTGCGCCGCACCGTCACCTTCCGGCGGTGCGCCACGGCCAGGCCCGCCGAGTCGTAGCCCCGGTACTCCAGCCGGGACAGCCCGTCGAGCAGCACGCCCGCCGCCTCCCGCGGCCCCACATAACCCACGATCCCGCACATGCACGTTCCCCCGTCGTCCGCTCAGCCGTAGACGATCCGGCGCAGCCGCCGCTGGGAGACGTCACCGGGGCCGACCACCCGCGCGGCGAGCTCGGCCGCGATCCGCGGCCAGATCTCGTCGTTGCGCCGGTCGCGGGCCTGCAGCTCGCGGTGCCGACGGCGGACGAACTCCTCGGTGGTCTCGCCGAAGTAGGCGACGACGTCGGCGACCACGCGGGCCGCCACCGGCTCGGCGAGCCCGGTGGTGGCGGCCACGTGCCGCACGAGATCCGGATCCACGCCGCCGATCCTGACCCGCCGCGGGGCGAAAGACCAGGAATCTGCCCGGAATCGGGCAGGAATCAGCGGTCGCGGGCGATCCGGAAGGTGAATTCCAGCAGCCGCCACTGCCCGTCGGGCTCGACGCCGTCGGGCATCGGGCCGCTGCGCGGGGCGAAGTCCACGACCAGGTCCTCCTTCACACCGAACACCGTGTCCGAGTCGAGGTGCTCCCCACCGGCGACGAACAGCTGCGTGATCAGCTGCCGGTGCCCCGGCGCCTGGATGAGGAAGTGCAGGTGCGGCGCCCGGAAGGGGTGCCGTCCGGTGGCGTGCAGCATCTCCCCGACCGGTCCGTCGGCCGGGATCGGGTAGGCGGCGGGCAGGATCGAGCGGAACCGCAGCCGGCCGGCGTCGTCGGTACGGAACCGGCCGCGCAGGACGGGGCCCTCGGTCTCGGGCAGCTGCAGGTCGTAGAAGCCGTCCTCGTCGGACTGCCAGATGTCGACGACCGCCCCGGCGACCGGCTCGTCACCGGTGTCGGTGACGACCACGTCCACCCACAGCGGGGTGCCCTTCTTCCCCGCGGAGACGTCGGTCCCCTGGTCCAGCTCCGGCGGGCCGTCGGTGTAGAACGGCCCGAGCACGGCCGAGGACGTGGTGTCCGGGGTGCGGGAGTTGGTCAGCACGTCCACCACGCTGGACAGCCCGAGGGTGTCCGAGAGCAGCACGAACTCCTGGCGCCGCTCGTCGGTGAGGTGCCCGGTGCGGGTGAGGAAGTCGATCGCGGCCTGCCACTCGTCCTGGGTCAGGTCGTGCTCTCGCGCGTAGCCGTGCAGGGTGGCCGCGAGCGCGGCCAGCAGGGTGCGGAGCCGCTCGTCGGGCCCGCCGAACGACGCGGTGACCTGCGCGGTCAGCGCGTCCAGGGTGGCGCGCACCGGGTCGCCCGGCCGCTCCCCGGCCCAGGCCCGCCCGAGCAGGGCGCGCACACCGTCGCGGGTGACCGGCACCGGGTTCGGGTACGGCCGGGCGACGGCCTGCTCGGCGAGCCGGTCCAGGTCGGCCTCGTCGACACCCAGCCCGGCCAGCGACGTCGGCCCGCCCGCGGCGACGAGCAGGTCGAACACCGTCCCGGCCGGGTCCGGTCCGAGCGCCTCGGCGATCCGCGGTGCGGCGGCGGCGTTGTGGGCGATCACGTGCGGCAGCAGTACCGCGTGGGTCGGGGCGTGCGGCAGGTCCAGGGAGCCGCCGACGGTGTGGGCGAGCTTGTGCTGCAGCGCCATCCCCGCCCGGTCCAGGCAGGTCCCGGCCAGCCACGCCCCGCGGAGCAGCGCGTCGGTGTCGCCGTCGCGCAGCCCCGCGGTGAGCAGCCGCACCGACTCCAGCGCGGCGGCGTCGGTCAGCGGGTCGCGGTCGACGCTCCACAACGCCTCGACGGCGTGTGCCAGCGCGTTCACCGCGCTCGGCACCCCCACCTGCGACGGCAGGTCGGCGACGAGCGTCGTGTCGTAGACGACGGTCTCCGGCCGGATCGCCGGGTCGGTCCGGGTGGTCTTCACCCCCGGCGTGTCCACCCCCAGCTCCCCGAGCACCGCGGTGCACTCCGAGCCCGAGTACGTCGTGGGGACGACGACCTGGTCCGCACCGGTCCGCACCGCGAGCGCCTTGGACAGCCCGATCTGCGAGCCGCCCCCGATCGCGACGACGCAGTCCGCCCCGGCCGCGGTGAACGCCGCCAGCGCCTCGTCGGTCACCGTCACCGGGGTGTGCACGGCGGCCCGGTCGAACCGCCCGGCGAGCAACGACCCGAGCGCGGCCCGCGCCCGGTCCGCCGCGCCCGCGGGGTGGCGGCCGCCGACGAGGAACACCCGCGACCGGCCGAGCCGCGTCACCTCCGCGGCGAGGTCGTCGAGCGTGCCGGGGCCGAACACCACCCGCGCGAGGGAGGGTTCGTGGACGAAGCCGGTCATGCGGTCACCTCCGGGGTCCGGTCCAGGATGCGCCCCAGCACCCCGCGCAGCGCGGCCGCCGGGTCGGCGACGAGCGCGTCGCTGCGCCAGGCGACGTGGGCGTCCGGGCGGACGAGTACGCAGCCGTCCTCGCCGACCTCGCGCAGCCGGGCCCAGTCGTCGTAGAGGTCGGTGTGCTCGCGGCCCGGGCCGACCACGTGCGCGGCCAGGTCGATCCCCAGCTCGGCGGCGACGGTGTCCGCGGCCGTGGCCCAGGCCCCGCCCGCGATGCCGGTGAGCAGGGCGAACCGGCCCTTGCCGGTGATGTCGTGGGTGGAGACCCGGTGCCCGTCGCGACCCAGCCAGCAGTGCGGCAGCCGGTGCCCGGGCCGGGTGGTCGGCCGGTAGAACAGCTCCGGGTCGCGCCCGGGCGGCGGCTCGGGCGTGCCGTCGGCGACGACGCCGGGGCCGGTGTAGGCCTGGCCCATCTCGACGCCGTGCGCGTTGAACTCGTAGTCCTTGGCCTCCAGCGCCGCCTGCAGCGCGGCGCGCCGCCGGGCCCCGGTGGGGGAGTCGTCGGCGCGGGCCGCCATCGAGGCGCGCATGGCCTCGGGATCGGCGCCCGGGGTGAGCCCGAGCGCGGTGAAGATCGGGCCGAACTCCTCCACCGAGCGGTTGGCGCGACGCACGATCTGCTCGCCGACGGGGGCGCGCTCGGCGTCGTAGGAGTCCAGCAGCCCCGGCCCGGCGGTGCCGCGCAGCACCATCGCGAGCTTCCAGCACAGGTTGTAGGAGTCCTGGATCGAGGTGTTGGAGCCCAGCCCGTTCGACGGCGGGTGACGGTGCACGGCGTCACCGGCGCAGAACACCCGGCCCGACCGGTAGCGGGTGGCCCACTGCTCGTTGACCGTCCACACCGAGGTCGAGCGGATCGTCACCGGCACGGAGTCGTCACCGATCAGGTCGTGGACGATCGCCGTCGCCGCGGCGTCGTCGAGCTCCGGCGGAGGGCCGGCGAGGTCGTAGCCCCAGATCGCCATCCACCGGGTCCACGGCCGCACCATGCGCAGCACGCCCATCCCGATGCCGCCGACGTCGGCACCGGGCTGCAGCACCCAGTACAGGACACTCGGCCGGTGCTCGACCAGCGCGGTCAGGTCGGCGTCGAAGACGATGTTCATGCTGCCCGCGAGCTCGCCGCGGCCGTCGAAGGGCAGGCCCGCGTCCCGGGCGACGGCGCTGCGCCCACCGTCGGCGCCGATCACGTAGCGGGCCCGGATCGTCAGCTCCGCCCCGGTGAGCCGGTCGCGCGCGGTGACGGTGACGCCGTCGTCGTCCTGGACGTGGTGGCTGTACTCGGTGTCGAAGCGGACCCGGCTGCCGCGCTCGGCGGCCCGGCCCACCAGGATCGGCTCGAGGATGTTCTGTGGCAGGTCGCAGTGCGACGACGGGCTGGCCAGGGTGTAGTCGGCGCGCCGCGCGGGGTGGGTGCCCCAGGTCCGGACCCGGCCGAGTTCGTCGCCGGCGAGCGCGGTGCAGAACACCGTCTCGCCCATGAGGTGCGACGGCGTCCCCTCGGCGACGACGTCGGCCTCCACCCCCTGGTCGCGCAGGATCTCGACGGTGCGCTGGTTGGTGATGTGCGCCCGCGGGGTGTCGGCGGTCCACCGGTACTTGGTGATCACGAGGTGGTCCACGCCGAGACCGGCGAGGAACAGGGCGGCCGAGGAGCCCGCGGGCCCGCTGCCGATCACGAGGACGTCCGTCGTCACGGTGCTCACCGGCGCATCATCGTTGAAGAGTCAACGATCGTCCAGGTCCGTCGTCCGGATCCCCATCGCGCGTCCGGCCTCGGGGGAGATGTCGTCGGAGATCCGGGTGATGAAGGCGTCCATCGCGTCCTGCATGCGCGAGCGGAACGACGACAGCAGCGCCAGCGTCGCGACCGGCTGCAGCTGCTCGACGGTCTGCTGGATCCGGGGCGCGTCGCCGGCGGGCAGCCCGGCCTCGACGTGGTCGTCCCACACCTGCCGGGCGAACAGCTCGACGAACATCTCGGCGACGGCGCCGGTGTGGTCGTCGAGGCGCCGGCGCAGCCCCACCAGCGCGGCGGGCGGGATGCCCAGCCGTACGGCCTCCGCGGCGGCCCGGGCGAGGTCGGGCCGCAGGATGCGCAGCCGTCCGTGCGCCGCGGTCTCGACGACACCCGTCGCGCACAGGTGCCGGACCAGCTCGTCGGCCGACACCGCGTCCGGGTCGAGCCCGAGGTGGGTGGGCAGCTCCGTCCCGTCGACCTCGACGGGCTCCTCCGGCTGCCACGGGGCGAGCATCCCGCGGTAGAGCCGCAGCGCCTCCTCGGCGGTCCGTTCGGGGTCCTGGGTGACGAGCACCTCGATCGCCCCGAGGGAGAAGCCGCGCCGGCGCAGCCCGTTGACCAGGTCCAGCCGGGCGAGGTGGGTGTCGGTGTAGCGGGCGGCCCGGCCGGCCCGCTCGCCCGGCGGGAGCAACCCGCGCGTGATGTAGGACCGCACCGTCCGCACGGTCATCCCCGCCCGGCGGGCCAGCTCCTCGATCGGGAAGTCCGCCACCCGGACGATCCTAGACAGTCGATCTCGACATCGTTGATGGAGAAACCGATGTAACGTTCCCGCAGGTCGGAGGCCGACGACGTCGTCACTGGTGACGGGGGTGTCGCCGTCCCAACTTGCCGTCGCCACCGAGATCGGGTCCGATGGTCCCCGACCGCGACGACGAGGTGGGTCATGACCGACGCCGTACTGCCGAGGGGGCTGCGCCGCGTACGCAAGGCGGCCGCCCGTTTCACCACGCCACTACTGCCCGACGACTACCTGCTGCTGCTCAACCCGCTGTGGTCGGTGCGGGAGCTGCGCGGGCGGGTGGTGAAGGTCGTGCCCGAGACGGCCGACGCCGCGACACTGGTCATCCGGCCCGGCCTGGGGTGGTCGTTCGACCACCGCCCCGGCCAGTACGTCGGGATCGGCGTCGAGGTGGAGGGCCGTTTCCACTGGCGCTCCTACTCGCTGACCTCCGAGCCGCGCCGCGACCGCAGGCACATCTCGATCACCGTGAAGGCGATGCCGGAGGGCTTCCTGTCCCGCCATCTCGTCGACGGCGTCGGGCCCGGAACGGTGGTGCGCCTGGCGCTGCCGCAGGGCGAGTTCGTGCTGCCCGACCCGCCACCGGAGCGGCTGCTGTTCCTCACCGCGGGCAGCGGCATCACCCCGATCATGGCGATGCTGCGGACCCTGGACCGTCGCGACACCGTCACCGACGTGGTGCTCGTGCACTCGGCCCCGCGCGACGGCGACGTCATCTTCGCCGACGAGCTCGACGCCCTGTCCGCGCGGCACCCGTCGCTGCGGGTGCAGCTGCACCTCACCGGTGAGCACGGCCGGCTCACCCCCGACGGGCTGGCGGAGTACTGCCCGGACTGGCGCGAGCGCAGCACCTGGGCGTGCGGCCCGGAGGCGATGCTCGACGAGGCCGAGGACCTGTGGGAGTCCGCGGGCCGCGGCGCGGCGCTGCACGTCGAGCGCTTCTCCGCGTCGTTGCGCGGGGGAGAGGCGGAGGGCGGCACGGTCACCTTCGTCCGCCGCGGCTCCGCCGCCACCTCCTCGGGCGACGGCGACACCACCGTCGACATCGACGGTGCCACCACCCTGCTCGACGCCGGGGAGCAGGCCGGCCTCGACCTGCCCTACGGCTGCCGGATGGGCATCTGTCACACCTGCACCGTCGGCCTGCGGTCGGGCTCGGTGCGCGACCTGCGCGACGGCACCGAACGCCGCGGCGACCCCGACACCCCCGCCGAGAGGATCCAGACCTGCATCACCGCCGCCGCCGGTGACTGCGTCCTGGAGATCTGACACCGAGACCCGACACCGCTCACACCCAGGAGGAACGTCGTGGCCATCTCCGACGTCAAGGAGTTCGCCCACCTCACCGAGGCCGACGTGGAGGCGATCGGGCACGAGCTCGACGCGATCCGCGCCGACGTCGAGGAGCGTCGCGGCCAGTACGACGCCGACTACATCCGCACGATGATCACCTGGCAGCGGCGGCTGAACGTCGCCGCGCGGGTCACGCTGTTCGGCAGCCGGATCCCGCCGCTCTGGCTCGCCGGCACCGCCATGCTCTCGGTCGCGAAGATCCTGGAGAACATGGAGATCGGGCACAACGTCATGCACGGCCAGTGGGACTGGATGAACGACCCGGAGATCCACTCGTCGACGTGGGAGTGGGACAACGTGTGCCCCGCCGAGCAGTGGCGGCACTCGCACAACTACCTGCACCACACGTACACGAACGTGATCGGCAAGGACAAGGACGTCGGCTACGAGATCCTCCGGGTCCGCGCCGACCAGCCCTGGCACCCCGCCTACCTGGGGCAGCCGTTCTGGAACGTCCTGCTGATGCTGCTGTTCGAGCACGGTGTGTCGCTGCACGACCTCGACGTCGACGGCCTGCTGAAGATGCAGCTGGAGGACCCCGAGGAGTTCCGCCGCAAGCTGCTCGACGTCGGCCGCAAGCACGCCCGGCAGATGCGCAAGGACTTCCTGCTGTTCCCGCTGCTCACCGGCCCCGCCGCGGTCTCGACGCTGACCGCGAACGCCACCGCGAACGTCGTCCGCAACATCTGGTCCTACGCGATCATCTTCTGCGGGCACTTCCCCGACGGCGCCGAGGTCTTCACCGAGGAGGAGCTGGAGGGGGAGACGCGCGGCGAGTGGTACCTGCGTCAGCTGCTCGGCTCGGCCAACTTCACCGGCAACCGCCTGATGCACGTCATGTCCGGCAGCCTCGGCTACCAGATCGAGCACCACCTGTTCCCCGACCTGCCGTCGAACCGGTACCCGGAGATCGCGGTGAAGGTCCGGGCGCTGTGCGAGAAGTACGACCTGCCCTACACCACGGGCCCGTTCCCGCGGCAGTTCTGGCAGGCCACGCGGTCGATCTGGCGGCTGTCGCTGCCCGCGCGCGGGATCCGCGAGTCCGAGCACCGCCGGGAGCGCCGCGGGCTGCGGCGCCGCCCGGCGGCGGCCCGGGCGGCCTGACTCAGCGCGCTCGCGGCCGCCGTCCGGCGGCCGCGAGCGACACCGCCAGTACCGCGACGAGCACGAGCATCCCGGCCGGTGCCAGCACGGCCCAGGGGGCGCGCTCGACGTAGGGCATGCCGTCGGCCAGCAGCCGTCCCCACTCCGGGCTCGGCGGCTGCGGGCCGAGGCCGAGGAACCCGAGCGAGGCCAGCGCGAGCGCGGTGCCCGGCAGCCGCAGCACCGCGTGCCGCACCAGCGGGCCGGCCGCGGCGGGCAGCACGTGCGCCTCGAGTGCGCGGGCGGGCCCGACCCCCAGCACGGGCAGCACCCGCACGTGCGGCTGCGCCCGGATCTCGGCCACCAGCGACGCCGCGTGCGCGGCCAGCGGCGCCCAGCTCACCAGGGCGACGCCGACCGCGGCCCCGACGGCCGACGGGCCGAGCACCGCGGCGACGACCAGTCCGGCGAGCACCGGCGGCGCCGCGTTCGCGACCTCGGCGAACCCGGTCGCGATCCGTGGTGCCAGCCCGATCAGCACGCCGACGACCAGCGCCACCAGCACGACCAGCAGCGCGGTCCCGGTGGTGAGCAGCGCCCCGTGGGCGACCCGGGCGAGCAGGTCGCGCCCGACGGCGTCGCTGCCGAGCGGCAGGGCCGCCGAGGGCGACGCCAGCCGCGGGTGGGCGGAGGTGAACGGGTCGCGCGGCAGCCCGGCGAGCACGACGAGCGCGAGCACCCCGCCCGCGACCCCGGGCACGACCCAGCGGGACCGGCGCACCGCCGTCACCGCGGTGGGGACGGGCACGTCGCCGGTGCGGGCGGCCCGGCCGAGCACCGCACGGCGAGCGGCCCCCGCCCCCGCGCCGGCGAGCACGGCGACGGCGAGCAGGGCCAGCACCCCGCCCTGCAGCAGCGGCAGGTCCAGGCCGGCCGCGGCGCCGAGGGTCGTGCGCCCGAGCCCGGGCACGGCGAAGACCTGCTCGACGGCGACGGCCCCGCCGGTGAGCCCGACCAGCACCAGCCCGATCTGGGGCAGCACCGGCGCGGTCGCGCGGCGCAGCACCGCTGCGGCGGTCCGCCGGCGCGGCAGCCCGGCGGTCTGCCAGGTGCCGACCCACGGTTCGGTCGCCGCGGACGCGACGGATTCGGCGAGCAGGCGTCCGACCAGGCCGCCGGCGGGCAGTCCCAGTGCCAGCGCGGGCAGGACCGCGTACCGCGGGCCCGCCCAGCCGTAGGGCGGCAGCCAGCCGAGCCAGACCGCGACGACGACCAGCAGGAACGTCGCGAGCAGGAACTCCGGCAGCGCGGTCAGCGTGGCGCCGGCCGCGCCCGAGCCCCCCGCGGTCCCGGCCCGCGCGCCGCGCACACCGCGGTGCAGGGCCGGGACGATCAGCACCGCCGCCACCAGCGCGGCGACGACGAGCGCGAAGCCCACCAGGGTCAGCGACACCCCGAGCCCGGACAGCACCGACCCGAGCACCGGCGCACCGGAGGCCCACGAGGTGCCCAGGTCCCCGGTCGCGACACCGGACAGCCAGCGTCCGACGACCACCCACGGCCCGGCGTCGAGCCCGAGCTCCGCGCGGATCGAGGCCAGCGCCGCCGGCGTCGCCTCCTGCTCGGCGGAGCGGGCCCGCAGCACGGCGAGCTCGGGGGAGCGCTGCGACAGCCAGGGCAGCACGCCGACGCCGGCGACCACCGCGGCCCCGGCCAGCACCCGCGACAGCGCGACGACGGCGCCGTCGCGCGGCCCGGACCGCCGCGGCCGGACCGGCGCCGGGACGGCCACCGCGGTCACGGCGCCCCCAGCACCGTGTCCGTGGTGACCAGATCGCGTTCGCGGGGGTCGCGGGCGACCCCGCCGACGCGCGCGGACTCGCCCTGGATCACCCGCTCGTGCAGCAGCGGGACGGCGGCGTCGGCGGCGAGGACGGCGGCCTCGGCGCGGGCGGTCGCGGCGCGGCGCTCCGGTCCGGCCTCGGTGCCCGCGGCGCGCTCCAGCGCGGCCTGCACACCCGGGTCGCAGAACTGGGAGATGTTGAACCCGCCGCCGCAGCCGAAGTCGCTGGCCAGGTAGGCGACGGGGTCGCCGGAGTCGAGCACGGTCGCGCGGGACAGCACGAACGCGTCGAACGCGCCGTCGAGCGCGTCGGCCTCGATCGCCGCGTACTCGCGCACGTCCTGGGTGACGACGAACCCGGCCGCCTCCAGCTGCTGCTCCAGCAGCACCGCGACCTCGGGCAGCTCGCTGCGGTCGGTGAAGGTGCCCAGCGTGATCGGCACGCCGCGCACCGCCGCGGGCGCGGGGCGGGCGGCGAGCGCCTGCGCGTAGGAGGGGTCGTCGCGCAGCGGCGCGGCCCACGGCAGCGCGGGCCCGAGCAGGCCCTGCGCGACGTCGGCGCGCCCCTCGTAGGCGCTCGCGACCAGTGCGGCGCGGTCGACGGCGGCACGGGCGGCGGCGCGCACGGCGGGGTCGGCGAACGGGCCGCGGGCGGTGTTCAGGTAGAGCGTGTTGGTACGCGGCATGGGGACCTCGTGCACCAGCGCGGGGTCGAGCAGCGGGTACTGGCCGGGCGGGACGGCCTCGACGACGTCGGCGGTGCCGGTGCGCAGCGCCGCCGCGCGGGCGGTGCCGTCCGGGACGAACGTGACGTCGATGCCGGCGACGCGGGCGGGCTCGCCCCAGTAGCCGTCGTGGCGGTCGAGGGTGGCCGAGGTGGTGCCCTGCACCGCGGTGAGCCGGAACGGGCCGGAGCCGTGCCCGACCGGGTCCACGCGGTCCCCGGTGT
The DNA here is from genome assembly GCF_017312155.1 of Pseudonocardia sp. UM4_GMWB1. Taxonomy (NCBI): domain Bacteria; kingdom Bacillati; phylum Actinomycetota; class Actinomycetes; order Pseudonocardiales; family Pseudonocardiaceae; genus Pseudonocardia; species Pseudonocardia sp. UM4_GMWB1. Next base: position 2,286,654 of record NZ_QJPN01000001.1, read on the forward strand.
AGGCGGCGGGGGCGAGCACGGACAGCTGCGGGCTGGACAGGCGCTGCGGGACCAGCGGGTCGGCCACGCCGGTGGTGACCAGCACCGCGTCGTCGCCGTCGGCGCGGGCGGCCAGGTCGACGCCGTCGAGGATCCGCGGGGGCGGCGAGGCCCGGGTCGCACGGGTGAGCACGTCGGCGACGTGCGCGGCGGTCAGCGCGGTGCCGTCGTGGAAGACGACGTCGTCGCGCAGCGTGAACCGCCAGGTCGTGGGGTCGGCGCGGGACCAGGAGGTGGCGAGCATCGGCACGGCGTCGCCGGCGGCGTCGAGCTGCACCAGGGTCTCGGCGGTGCGCCAGCGGGACAGCTTGAACGCGTCGTCGCTGAAGGGGGTCAGGCCGGAGCGGGGCGGCTGCAGCATCGCGACGGCGACGCGGTCGCCGACGGCGCCCGTCCCGGCGGTCTGCGGTGGGGCGGCGAAGCATCCGGTGAGCAGCAGCGCGGACGCTCCGAGCGCGAGGGCTGCCGCGATGCGGCGGGGTCGGGACACAGGTGTCCTCCGGGTTCGTGGGTGGCGGGACGGTTCAGACGGACAGGGGGGCCGTGGCGCCGACGAGCGCGGCGACGGCGGGGTGCTGCGGCGCGGCGAGCAGCTCGGCGGTCGGCCGGTCCTCGACGACCAGGCCGTCGTGCAGGACGACGGTGCGCGGGCAGAGCGCCGCCGCGACCGCCAGGTCGTGCGACACCAGGAGCAGCCCGGTGCCGCGAGCGGCGCAGGTGTCGGCGAGCAGGTCGACGACCTGGTCGCGCAGCGCCGGGTCGAGCCCGCTCACCGGCTCGTCGGCGAGCAGCAGGCGCGGCCCGACGACGAGCGCGCGCGCCAGCGCGACCCGCTGGGCCTGGCCCCCGGACAGCTCGCCCGGACGCCGGTCGGCCAGCGCCGCGGGCAGGCCGACGTCGTCGAGCGCGGCCGAGGCCGCGCGGGCCCGCCCGGCCGCGGACCGGGCGGCCGGGCCCCCGAGGCGGCGCAGCGGTTCGGCGACGAGGTCGCGCGCGGTCATCCGCGGGTCGAGCGACCCGGCGGGGTCCTGCGGGACGTACTGCACGGTGCGGCGGAAGGCACGCAGCCGCCGCACGGGTCCGGGACGGACGTCCGCGCCGTCGGCGGTGACCGACCCCGCGTCGGCGGGCTCGAGGGCGAGCAGGATCCGGAGCAGCGTGGACTTCCCCGCCCCCGACGTCCCGGCCAGGGCGACGCGCTCGCCCGCGTGCACGGTGAGGTCGACCCCGCGCAGCGCGGCCACCGGCGCCGGGCGACGCCGTCCGGGCCCGGGGTGGACGCGGTGCAGGCCACGGGCGACGAGCAGCGGACGACCGGGACCGGCGGACGCCGCGGGAGCGGGCCGGGGAGTGCGCGCCGGGAGGGGGGCGGGATCGACGACGCGCCCCTCGCGCAGGTGCACGGCGCGGTCGCAGAGCTCGTGCGCGGCGGCGGTGTCGTGGCTGATGAACAGCAGAGCGGTCCCGGTGCCGGCCAGGCCGGATGCCAGCAGGTCGAGCACGCGCCGCCGGTTGACCGGGTCCAGGGCCGTGGTCGGCTCGTCCGCGACCAGCAGGTGCGGGCGGCAGGCCAGGGCGAGCGCCAGCTGCACGCGCTGGCGCTGCCCGCCGGACAGCTCGCCGGGGTGCCCGCCCAGGACGCGGCCGGGGTCCTCGATGCCGGTCGCCGCGAGGGCCTCCCGCAGGGCCCCGGGCCGCTCGTCACCCCCGTTCGCCCGCACCGCGGCACGCAGCTGGGTCCCCACCGCCACCAGGGGGTTGAGCGCGGTGCGGGTGTCCTGCCCGACGGCCGCCAGTCGGACCGCGCGGTCCCGCCGCGCGGCCGGGACCGCGCCGACGTCGGTACCGCCCAGCAGGACGCGGCCCCGCAGCGACGCGACGGCGGGGAGGCGCCCGAGCACCGCGGCCGCGGTCAGCGACTTGCCGGACCCCGACGGGCCGAGGAGCGCGACCCGCTCACCCGGTCCGACCCGCAGGCCCACCCCGTCGACGACGTCGCGACCGCCGACGGTCACCGTCAGCGCCTCGATCGCGAGCAGGGGGGTGGCGGAGCCGGGTCCGTCCGGGTGAGTCGACATCACCAGAACGATAACCACGACGGTTATCGTTTGTCCCCGACGTCCCGGTCACACGCGCCGGCCTGGTCCCGGACGGAGTGCGACGACGCCGCGCCTACGGCCCGGCGGCCCAGCGTGCCGCGGGTACGGCGCCACGAGCCCGCTGACCTGCGACGATACGGAAAACCGACCCCCCTGTGAACGGCGTCCGACGGACCGTGTATCTTTCTCCCCGTCAGCGAGTGAGCCGGACAGAACGGGCCCTGAGAGGCCCGGTCAACAGGCCCCGCGGACAGCGACCCCCGGTGGTTCGCCGAGTTTCTCGGTGTGGTTGTCTTGGTGGGTCAAGGCGATCCGTCTTCAGGATCCCGCCTCTTTTTCAGGGGGTTGGGTGAGTGCGGTGCGGGTGTCTTTTGAGAACTCAACAGTGTGTCGAGCTATTTTGATTCGGTTTGGCGTTTTGTGCCAAATTGTTTGTTTGGTTGCAGCATTCGATCCCGTCGGGTGTTGTGGCCAGTTGTTTGTTGCAAGTCAGGGTTTTGTTGGAGAGTTTGATCCTGGCTCAGGACGAACGCTGGCGGCGTGCTTAACACATGCAAGTCGAGCGGTAAGGCCCTTTCGGGGGTACACGAGCGGCGAACGGGTGAGTAACACGTGGGTGACCTGCCCTCCACTCTGGGATAAGCCCGGGAAACTGGGTCTAATACCGGATAGGACCACTGATCGCATGGTTGGTGGTGGAAAGTTTTTTCGGTGGGGGATGGGCCCGCGGCCTATCAGCTTGTTGGTGGGGTGATGGCCTACCAAGGCGGTGACGGGTAGCCGGCCTGAGAGGGCGACCGGCCACACTGGGACTGAGACACGGCCCAGACTCCTACGGGAGGCAGCAGTGGGGAATATTGCGCAATGGGCGGAAGCCTGACGCAGCGACGCCGCGTGGGGGATGACGGCCTTCGGGTTGTAAACCTCTTTCGCCAGGGACGAAGAGCAATTGACGGTACCTGGAGAAGAAGCACCGGCCAACTACGTGCCAGCAGCCGCGGTAACACGTAGGGTGCGAGCGTTGTCCGGAATTATTGGGCGTAAAGAGCTCGTAGGCGGTGTGTCGCGTCGGCCGTGAAAACTTGGGGCTTAACTCTGAGCGTGCGGTCGATACGGGCATCACTTGAGTTCGGCAGGGGAGACTGGAATTCCTGGTGTAGCGGTGAAATGCGCAGATATCAGGAGGAACACCGGTGGCGAAGGCGGGTCTCTGGGCCGATACTGACGCTGAGGAGCGAAAGCGTGGGGAGCGAACAGGATTAGATACCCTGGTAGTCCACGCCGTAAACGTTGGGCGCTAGGTGTGGGGACCATTCCACGGTTTCTGTGCCGCAGCTAACGCATTAAGCGCCCCGCCTGGGGAGTACGGCCGCAAGGCTAAAACTCAAAGGAATTGACGGGGGCCCGCACAAGCGGCGGAGCATGTGGATTAATTCGATGCAACGCGAAGAACCTTACCTGGGTTTGACATGCACCAGACATCCCTAGAGATAGGGCTTCCCTTGTGGTTGGTGTGCAGGTGGTGCATGGCTGTCGTCAGCTCGTGTCGTGAGATGTTGGGTTAAGTCCCGCAACGAGCGCAACCCTTGTTCCATGTTGCCAGCACGTAATGGTGGGGACTCATGGGAGACTGCCGGGGTCAACTCGGAGGAAGGTGGGGATGACGTCAAGTCATCATGCCCCTTATGTCCAGGGCTTCACACATGCTACAATGGCTCATACAGAGGGCTGCGAGACCGTGAGGTGGAGCGAATCCCTTAAAGTGAGTCTCAGTTCGGATCGGGGTCTGCAACTCGACCCCGTGAAGTTGGAGTCGCTAGTAATCGCAGATCAGCAACGCTGCGGTGAATACGTTCCCGGGCCTTGTACACACCGCCCGTCACGTCACGAAAGTTGGTAACACCCGAAGCCGGCGGCCCAACCCTTGTGGAGGGAGCTGTCGAAGGTGGGACTGGCGATTGGGACGAAGTCGTAACAAGGTAGCCGTACCGGAAGGTGCGGCTGGATCACCTCCTTTCTAAGGAGTCCCATCATGTGATGGGGCACCACACGCTCTTTATTGGGTGTCTGTGGTTCCTTCATTGAATCGCATTTGCGGCCCCGTTCGTGGGTCGGGTGCGTTGGGTGGAACGCAGCACGTCGGACCGTCTGGCTTGGCACACTGTTGGGTCCTGAGAGGACATCCTGGGTTCTTCGGAACTGTGGGTTGTTTTCTTTGGCCGCTCTGGTCGAGGGCTTCCTAACGCTTCCTTGTGTGGGTGGTGGTGGTTGTTTCTTGGTCGGGTGTGGTTGTGGGTTGAGTGTTGCATAGTGGATGCGAGCATCTTGTTGTGGTCAAGTTGTTAAGAGCACATGGTGGATGCCTGGGCATCAGGAGCCGATGAAGGACGTGGGAGGCCGCGATAGGCCTCGGGGAGCTGTCAACCGAGCTGTGATCCGAGGGTGTCCGAATGGGGAAACCCAGCGCCCGTCATGGGGCGTTACCCGTACCTGAATTCATAGGGTGCGTGGAGGGAACGTGGGGAAGTGAAACATCTCAGTACCCACAGGAAGAGAAAACAATAGTGATTCCGTGAGTAGTGGCGAGCGAAAGCGGAAGAGGCTAAACCGTGTCCGTGTCAAGCCGGCAGGCGTTGCGGGTGCGGGGTTGTGAGACGTGTCGTTCATCTTCTGCCGAGGGTGGGACAGCAAGTGCCTGTGTTAGCGGAACGACTCTGGGATGGTCGGCCGTAGTGGGTGATAGCCCCGTACGCGAAAACACTGGGTTCTGTTGTGGGCGTGTTCTCGAGTAGCAGCGAGCCCGTGAAATTCGCTGTGAATCTGGCGGGACCACCCGTCAAGCCTAAATACTACCTGATGACCGATAGCGGACAAGTACCGTGAGGGAAAGGTGAAAAGTACCCCGGGAGGGGAGTGAAATAGTACCTGAAACCGTGTGCTTACAAGCCGTCAGAGCCTTTCGGGGTGATGGCGTGCCTTTTGAAGAATGAGCCTGCGAGTTATGCTTCGTGGCGAGGTTAACCTGTGTGGGGTAGCCGTAGCGAAAGCGAGTCCGAATAGGGCGTGTGAGTCGCGGGGTGTAGACCCGAAGCGGAGTGATCTACCCATGGCCAGGGTGAAGCGTCGGTAAGACGTCGTGGAGGCCCGAACCCACCAGGGTTGAAAACCTGGGGGATGAGCTGTGGGTAGGGGTGAAAGGCCAATCAAACTTCGTGATAGCTGGTTCTCCCCGAAATGCATTTAGGTGCAGCGTCGTGTGTTTCTCACCGGAGGTAGAGCACTGGATGGCCTAGGGGGCCGACAAGCTTACCGAAGTCAGCCAAACTCCGAATGCCGGTGAGTGAGAGCGCGGCAGTGAGACTGCGGGGGATAAGCTTCGTGGTCGAGAGGGAAACAGCCCAGATCACCGGCTAAGGCCCCTAAGCGTGCGCTAAGTGGGAAAGGATGTGGGATCGCCCGGACAACCAGGAGGTTGGCTTAGAAGCAGCCACCCTTGAAAGAGTGCGTAATAGCTCACTGGTCAAGTGGTCCTGCGCCGACAATGTAGCGGGGCTCAAGCGCACCGCCGAAGCCGTGGCAATGACACTTAGGTGTTGTTGGGTAGGGGAGCGTCCTGCATCTGGTGAAGCCCGGGAGTGATTTACGGGTGGAGGGTGTGGGAGTGAGAATGCAGGCATGAGTAGCGAATGCAGAGTGAGAATCTCTGCCGCCGGATGACCAAGGGTTCCTGGGCCAGGTTGTTCCGCCCAGGGTGAGCCGGGACCTAAGGCGAGGCCGTCAGGCGTAGTCGATGGACAACGGGTTGATATTCCCGTGCTCGTGATAGTGCGTCCATGCCGAGGCTGGTGATGCTAACCATCCGAACCCACCTTCGCTCCTTCGGGAGTGTTGTTTGTGGGGGAGCGTGGGATCCGATCTGGTAGTAGGCAAGTGATGGGGTGACGCAGGAGGGTAGCTCCGCCACGCGGTGGTTGTCGTGGTGTAAGCCTGTAGCCCGAGTCCTAGGTAAATCCGGGGCTCATCGAAGGGTGAGAGGTGATGCGTAGCCGATTGAGGCGAAGAGAGTGATCCCATGCTGTCGAGAAAAGCCTCTAGCGAGTGCTGTTGCGGCCCGTACCCCAAACCGACACAGGTGGTCAGGTAGAGAATACCGAGGCGATCGAGCGAACTGTGGTTAAGGAATTCGGCAAAATACCTCCGTAACTTCGGGAGAAGGAGGGCCGGTTGTCTTGAGGCTCCTTGCGGGCTAGGGACGGCCGGTCGCAGAGACCAGGCCCAAGCGACTGTTTACTAAAAACACAGGTCCGTGCGAAGTCGCAAGACGATGTATACGGACTGACGCCTGCCCGGTGCTGGAACGTTAAGAGGACCTGTTAGCTCTTCGGGGCGAAGCGGAGAATTTAAGCGCCAGTAAACGGCGGTGGTAACTATAACCATCCTAAGGTAGCGAAATTCCTTGTCGGGTAAGTTCCGACCTGCACGAATGGCGTAACGACTTGGGCGCTGTCTCGACCACAGACTCGGCGAAATTGCACTACGAGTAAAGATGCTCGTTACGCGCGGCAGGACGGAAAGACCCCGGGACCTTTACTATAGCTTGGTATTGATGCTTGGTTCGGCTTGTGTAGGATAGGTGGGAGACTGTGAAGCTATCACGCCAGTGGTGGTGGAGTCGTTGTTGAAATACCACTCTGGTCGAATTGGGTGTCTTAACCTCGGGCCATGATCTGGTTCAGGGACAGTGCCTGGTGGGTAGTTTAACTGGGGCGGTTGCCTCCCAAAGAGTAACGGAGGCGCCCAAAGGTTCCCTCAGCCTGGTTGGCAATCAGGTGTTGAGTGTAAGTGCACAAGGGAGCTTGACTGTGAGACTGACGGGTCGAGCAGGGACGAAAGTCGGGACTAGTGATCCGGCACCACCTTGTGGAAGGGGTGTCGCTCAACGGATAAAAGGTACCCCGGGGATAACAGGCTGATCTTGCCCAAGAGTCCATATCGACGGCATGGTTTGGCACCTCGATGTCGGCTCGTCGCATCCTGGGGCTGGAGTAGGTCCCAAGGGTTGGGCTGTTCGCCCATTAAAGCGGTACGCGAGCTGGGTTTAGAACGTCGTGAGACAGTTCGGTCCCTATCCGCCGCGCGCGTTGGAGACTTGAGGAAGGCTGTCCCTAGTACGAGAGGACCGGGACGGACGAACCTCTGGTGTGCCAGTTGTCCCGCCAGGGGCACGGCTGGTTGGCTATGTTCGGGAGGGATAACCGCTGAAGGCATCTAAGCGGGAAGCCTGTTCCAAGATGAGGTCTCCCACCACCTTCGAGTGGGTAAGGCTCCCAGTAGATGACTGGGTTGATAGGCCGGAGATGGAAGCCCTGTGAGGGGTGGAGTTGACCGGTACTAATAGGCCGAGGGCTTGCCACAACGAGTTGTTCGCATCCACTGTGTGACCCTGAGTCCACAACCATCCACATTTCCCCGGTGATCCGGGGGATTTGTGGGTCGGTGTGTGTGCTCGACCCCTGTCCCGGGTTCGGGGTGGGGTGATAGTTGGATAGTGTTGTCGGTGGTCATTGCGGTAGGGAAACGCCCGGTCCCATTCCGAACCCGGTAGCTAAGCCTTCCAGCGCCGATGGTACTGCACTCGCCAGGGTGTGGGAGAGTAGGTCGTCGCCGACATTCAACTTCATGGGATGTGCCCCGGACTGTCGAGTCCGGGGCATTTCTCATTTCCGGATTGTTTTCGGTCCGATGCGTGATGCCGGCCCGGCCGGGCATGAGTGTGTCCGTTCGTGGTCCCTGGCGCGGGTCCCTCGGGGCTGGTGGTCGGGGCGTGGAGCTCTCTGGGGGGAGTCGCATCCGGTCCTGTCGTGCCGGTGGGGTCGGCGCACCTCGCATGCCTTCCTGTGACCTCGCACCCTCTGCAGGGGCTGCGAGGTCGCAGAAAGGTGTGCGACGTGGGGTGCGAGGAGGGGGGCCGGCGGGAACACCGGCCGCCGCAGGCGTCAGAGGTCGGCGCCCACGGCGTCGTCGACGCATGAGAAGCCGTCGGCGCGCAGCAGCGCCGCGAGCTCGCGGCGGCTGCGCAACGTCCTCACCGCGCATGTCGTCGGTGTCGGGACGCGCGGGCGGAACACAGACGGGGGTCGGGTGGAACCGGACGGGCCTCGTGTACGACAGTGACGGTATGGACTGTCAGGGCTACCGCGAGGTGCTGTCCGCCCGTCTCGACGGTGAGGCGGGCGACGACGAGCGCGCGGCGGCCGAGGACCACCTCGCCGGGTGCGCGTCCTGCCGCGCCTTCGCCGACGGCGCCGACCGGCTCGGACGGCTCGCGCGGGTCGGTCCGGCGGACCCGCTCCCCGATCTCACCGACCGGGTACTCGCCGCGCTCGGCGTCTCCGCCCCGGCACCGGCACCACCGCTCCCGGCCGTCCCGCGGCTGAGCTGTCTCGACGGCGGCTGCTGCAGCGGGGCGGCGGGACGTGCCCCGGTGGGTGTGGTGCCCTCGGCCTGCGGGTGCGCGAGTACCTGCGGCTGCGGTTGCCAGCAGGGCGCACCCTGCCGCTGCGCCGTGCGCGCCGCCTAGGGGAGCGGTGCCGACCGGGGCAGCCGGTCCGGTGCGGCCGGAACCGCCGGGCGGTGCGCGCGGCGGGCTCGCCGACCGGCCCCCGGTGCCACCCCGTCGGTGCCACCCCGTCGGTGGCGCCGCGGCCGGCGCCGTCGTGGTGCAATGGCCGTCCCGACATCCCGGCACCAGTGACGACGAGGGAGCCGCATGAGCGCACCGCGTACGCCCGGCCCGGTCCCGCTGTCCCCGCAGGCGTCACCCGAGCTCGCCGACGAGCTCACTCGCATCGCATGGCGGGTCGACCGCTGGATCGACCCCGGTCCCGCCTCGGTCGTCGCCGGGGCGGGGGTCGCCGCCGTCGTCGCCGCCCTGCTCATGCCCTGGTCCACCCGCGGCGCCGGGTGGGAGGTCCTCGTCGGCCGGGCCGCGATGGGGCCGCTGCCGTGGCTGTTCACCGTGGTCGCGGTCGTCGCGGTGGGGGCGTCGGTGCTCGCCCTCCTGACCCGGCTCTGGCCGCTGGCCTGGACCGCGGCCACCGTCACCGGCGTCGGCGCGGTCACCGGGCTCTGGGCGGTGTGGTCGCGGCAGACCGCGGTCGCCGGCACCGACGACATCGGGCCGGGCCTGATCGTCACCGTGCTCGGGGTGCTCGTGCTGTTCGGCACCTGGGCGCGCACCGTCGTCGCCTGCGGGCCGCGCGTCCCGCACGGCCCGCCCGCCTGACCCGGCAGGTCAGGCCACGAGCGCGGGGACCCGACGCGCGGCCAGGTCCTCCAGGACGCCGACGGCGTCCTCCACCGGCGGCAGCGCCAGCATCGCGCGCTGGGCCGAGCGCATCCGCGCGCGGACGTCGTCGTCGCCCAGGAGCCGGGTGCACGTCGCGGCGATCTCGGCGGCGTCGGGCGTGCAGTGCGCGCCCAGCCCGAGCTCGGCGATCCGGCGGGCGTTGTGCTCCTGGTCCCCGAACTGCGGCAGCACCGCCAGCGGGACGCCGTGCCGCACGGCCTCGCGGACGCCGTTGTAGCCGCCGTGGGTCAGGAACAGGTCCGCGACCTGCAGGAGCAGCGGCTGCGGCACCCACGGCGCGGGATGCACGTGTGCAGGCAGCGCCAGGTCGTCGACCGGGAGGCCACCGGTGGACAGCACCACCTCGGCGTCGAGCCGGGACGCCGCCTCGGCCACCGTGCGCAGCGCGGCGTGCGGGTCGACGGGGGCGCGGCGCTCGGCACGCCCGGCCATCGCCGGCATCGCCGTCCCCAGCCCCGCGACGACCAGCGGCCGGCTCCCGGGCAGCGCGCCGACCCAGCCGGGCAGCGTCTCGCCGCGGGAGACCTGGTCGTCCTGGCGGAACGCCCGCGCCGGCGCGATCTGCGGGCCCGCCAGCGAGAACTGCGGCGGCATGCAGTCCAGCCGCCCCCACCGGTGCAGCGCGGCCGGGTCGTCCGGGGCGGCGAAGCCGAGCTCGTCGCGACGCTCCGCCAGCGCGTCGGCCACGACGTCCGGCGAGAGGACGTTGCCCGCACCCGACGGCGCCGCCACGCACGGCACCCCCAGGTGCTCGGCCCCCAGGAACCCCGCGGTCTCGCCGCCGTCGCGCAGCACCAGGTCCGGCGTCCCGTGCGACTCCACCAGCCCGAGCAGCGCCCGGGCCGAGCCCGTCACCTGCGGACCGGCGAACAGGGTGGGCAGGAGCGCCGTCGTCACCTCGGTCGCGGTCAGCGTCGCCAGCGCGGCGGGACCACCGAGCCGGGCGACGGCCGGGCCGAGGTGCTCGGCGGAATCGGCCATCGTCGCGAACACCGGCTCGACGACGACCGGCGCACCGTCGAACACCCCCGCGACGTCGGGCGGGCACGCCACCACGACCCGGTGGCCCGCGTCGCCCAGCGCGCGGGCGAAGGGGAGCACGGCCCGGCCGTGCGAGGGGGAACCGGTGACACTGCAGAGGACGAGCACCCGATCATGATCGACCCGATCGTTGCGGTAAGCAAATGATCAGGTGCGGGTCCAGCGGCCCAGCACCATCAGCGTCCGGGTCCCGGTGACCGTGCCGTTGCGCCGCAGCCGGTCGATCACCTCCTGCAGGTGCGCGAGATCGCGGACCCGGACCTGCACCAGGGCGTCGAGGTCACCGGCCAGGGTGTAGACCGCCTGCACCTCCGGCTGGCGCGACGCCGAGTCGACGATCTCCGAGACGCTCGCGGTGCCGGCATAGCGGATCTCGCTGAACGCCTCGACCGGCCAGCCCAGTCTGGCGTGGTCGACCTGCACGGTGAACCCGGTGATCACCCCGGACTCACGCATCCGGTCGACCCGGCGCTTGGTCGCGGCGGTGGACAGCCCGACCCGCTCGGCCATGTCGGCGTAGGTGCGGCGTGCGTCCTCGTGCAGCAACCGCAGGATCGCGTGGTCCAGGTCGTCGACCTCGGGCTCGGGCACGGCACCTCCAGCGCAACGGATCCACGTTCTCGTGGATCGTCGACGGTATCTGTTGCGTATCCGCGGCGATCACCACCGCAGGCATTGTGTCGGGGCCGTCGTCGCGCTGTCCTGGTGCGGACGCGCCGCCCGACTCGCCGAGGAGCCGAGAATGACCGTGCTGGACGACAAGTACCTCGCCGCCCACGGTCGGGCCCCGATGAGCGGGATCCAGGCGCTGGTCCGCCTCGTGCTCGAGCAGGCCCGCCTCGACACCGCCCGCGGGTTCGACACCGCCTCGTTCGTCTCCGGCTACCAGGGCTCCCCGCTCGGCACCTTCGACGCCGAGCTCGGGCGCGCCCGTGCCCACCTCGACGCCGAGCGCGTGGTGTTTCGGCCCGGGCTCAACGAGGAGCTCGCCGCCACCGCCGTCGCGGGCACCCAGCTGCTCGACGCCGTCCCCGGCCGCCGCCACGAGGGCGTCGTCGGCTGGTGGTACGGCAAGAACCCCGGCCTCGACCGGGCCGCCGACGCGATCCGGCACGGCAGCCTGGCCGGCACCGCCCGGCTCGGCGGCGCCGTCGCCATCATCGGGGACGACCCGTCCTGCAAGTCCTCCACCGTGCCCAGCTCCTGCGAGCCGATGGCGCAGTCACTGGCGATGCCGCTGCTCGCGCCCGGCTCGGTGTCCGAGGTGATCGAGTTCGGGCTGCACGCCGTGGCGCTGTCCCGGGCCACCGGCCTCTGGACCGGCCTGAAGATCATCGCCGACGTCGCCGACGCGTCCTGCACCGTCGACCTCGGCGCGCTGCGCCCGGAACTGGTCGGCGTCCCCGCCCCGCCCGCCACCGACCGCGCGCAGTCCGGCCCGCTCGTCGGGCCCGCCGCCGTCGAGGCCGAGCACGACCAGCTGACCCGCAGGCTCGACCTGGCCCGCCAGTACGCCCGCGAGACCGGGCTCAACCGCGTCACCTTCACCTCCCGCGACCCGCACCTCGCCGTGCTCGCCTCGGGGACCGGCTACGCCACCGTGCTGCGGGCGTGCGAGGACCTGGGCCTGGGCGAGGCCGAGCTCGACGCGCTCGGCGTACGCCTGATCCGCCTCGCCATGCCGTTCCCGGTCGACGCCGACGCGCTCGCCGGGCTCGTCGCGGGCTGCGCGGAGGTGCTCGTCGTCGAGGACAAGGTGCCGTTCCTGGAGGGCCACCTGCGCGACGCGCTCTACGGGCGCGACCACCGGCCCACGGTCACCGGCCGTCGCGACGAGCGCGGCCGTCCGCTGCTGTCCGCCCGCGGCCAGCTCGGCGCCGAGGACGTCGCCCGTGCCCTCGCCGCCCGGCTCACCGCCGCCGGGCGGATCCTCCCCGCCGCGGCGACCGCGCACCTGGAGCGCCTCGCACCGCCCAGGCCGTCGCGGATCGGGCTGGACCTGCTCGGGAACCGGACGCCGTACTTCTGCTCCGGGTGCCCGCACAACACCTCCACCCGCACCGGCGACGACACGCTCGTCGGGGCCGGGATCGGCTGCCACGCGATGATCGCCCTCGACGGCGAGCACCGCGGCCACCAGATCGGGCTGACCCAGATGGGCGGCGAAGGGGCCCAGTGGATCGGCCTGGCCCCGTTCACCGACGACCGCACCCTCGTCCAGAACCTCGGCGACGGCACCTTCCACCACTCCGGCTCGCTCGCGATCCGCGCCGCCGTCGCCGCCGGGGTCACCATGACCTACAAGCTGCTCTACAACGACGCCGTCGCCATGACCGGCGGGCAGCGCGCCGAGGGCCGGATGAACGTCCCCGACATCACGCGCTCGCTCGCACTGGAGGGCGTGCGCCGGATCGTCGTCACCACCGACAGCCCGCGGGACTACCGCGGCATCGCCCTCGACCCGATCGCGAGCGTGCGTCACCGCGACGAGCTCTCCGCGGTCGAGGAGGAGCTGAAGGCCCTCGACGGCGTCACCGTCCTGATCCACGACGACCGCTGTGCCGCCGAGGAGCGCCGCCTGCGCAAGCGCGGGAAGCTGCCGGCCCCGGCCGAGAAAGTGCTGATCAACGAGCGGGTCTGCGAGGGCTGCGGTGACTGCGGCGAGGCGTCCACCTGCCTGTCGGTACTGCCGGTGGAGACCGAGTTCGGTCGCAGGACCGCCATCCACCAGGCGTCCTGCAACACCGACTACTCCTGCCTCAAGGGCGACTGCCCGTCGTTCCTCACCGTGGTGCCCGGCACCCGGCCCCGCCGGGAGATCCCGGCGCTGCCGGTCACGCTCGTCGCCCCCGAGCCGCGGGTCGACCCGGACGCGACCCTGATCCGGATGCCCGGCATCGGCGGCACCGGCGTCGTCACCGCCTCGGCGATCCTGCAGATGGCCGCCCACCTCGACGGGCTCTTCGCCGCCGGGCTGGAGCAGGTCGGGCTCGCGCAGAAGGGCGGCCCGGTCGTCTCCGACGTCCGGATCTCCAAGCAGCCACACCACGGGATCCTGCGCGCCTCCCGCGGCACCGCGGACGTGCTGATCGGGATGGACCTCGTCGGCACCGCCTCCGACGCGACACTCGCGGTCGCCCGGCCCGGGCACACCGTCGCCGTCGTCAACACCTCGCTCGTGCCGACCGCGGCCATGGTCACCGGCCGGGTCGTGCTGCCCGGCTCCACCGACGACGCCGTCGAGCGGATCGGCGCGGTCACCCGGGACCTGCTCGCCGTCGACGCCCAGACACTGTCCGAGGCGCTGTTCGACGACCACCTCCCGACCAACATGCTGCTGCTCGGTGCCGCCTACCAGCACGGGGTGCTCCCGGTGTCGGCCGACGCGCTGGAGGAGGCGATCCGGGTCAACGGCGCGGCCGTGGAGATCACGCTGACGGCGTTCCGCTGGGGCCGGGCCGCCGCGATCGACGCCGCCGCCGTGCGCAGCGCGCTCGTCACGCCGCAGGCGGCCCCGGTCGCCGTCGACGAGGCGTCCGCGGCGCTGGCCCGCTCGGTCGCCGCGGGCACCGGGTTCGCCGACCTGCTCGCCACCCGGATCGCCGACCTCACGGGCTACCAGGACGCCGCCTACGCCCACCGCTACGCCGAGGAGGTCCGCCGGGTCGCGGCCATCGCCGCCGCGCGGGCCGGGGACGCGGCCGGGGAGCGCGTCGGCGCCGCCTACGCCCGTGGCCTGCACCGGCTCATGGCCTACAAGGACGAGTACGAGGTCGCCCGGCTGCACCTGGACCCGGTGGAGACCGCCCGCCGCGACGCCGCGTTCGGGCCCGACGCCCGGGTGTCGGTGATGCTGCACCCGCCGGTGCTGCGCGCGCTGGGGATGAACCGCAAGATCGCCCTCGACGGACGGCTGGCCGCACCCGCGTTCCGGGCACTGCGCGCGGCCCGGAGGCTGCGTGGCACCCCGCTGGACGTGTTCGGCCGGGCCGGAGTCCGCCGCGTGGAGCGTGAGCTGGTGGGGGAGTACCAGACGCTGGTCCGCGCGGCGCTCGACCACCTGGTCCCCGACACCGTCGAGGCGGTGGTCGAGGTCGCCGGGACCGCGGAGCTGGTGCGCGGTTACGAGGACGTCAAGCTGGGCAACGTCGAGCGGTTCCGCGAGCAGGCCCGGGCCGCGCTCGATGCCCTGACCGGCTGACTCTCAGCGACTCGCGCGGGCGGGTCTCAGGCGCCCCTCAGCGTTGCGACGCACAATCGTCGCCGTGGGGGAACGCGCGACGGCACGGCAGTGGTTCGACCGGATCCCGGGGGCGGCCCGCCTCCGGCGTCACGCCCGGGGTGGGCACGGGAGTACCTGGGAGCGGGGCCGTCGCCGGGGCGGGGCGTCCGCGGCCGCGGGACGGCCGTGGCGCGCCCGGGGCGACGGCCGGACCGCGCGGCGGCTCGGCGCGGCGGTGCTGGTCGGGGGACTGGTGCTCGCCGGTTGCGCCGCACCGGCCGCGGCCGGCCTCGCCGCGGTCGCGTCCACCGTCCCGGACGGCGCCACCGGGGACCTCCCCGACGCCGCGACACTGCCGGCCGCGACCGTCCTCACCGACCGCGACGGCACCCCGATCGCCTACCTCGACGAGCAGTACCGGATCCCCGTGTCCTACGACCGGATCGCCCCGTCGATGACCGCCGCGATCGTCGACGTCGAGGACCGCCGGTTCTTCGACGAGTCCGGTGTGGACCCCGTCGGCACCCTGCGCGCGCTGGTCACCGACGCCGCGGGCGGCGCCGTGCAGGGTGGCTCCACCATCACCCAGCAGTACGTGAAGAACTGGCTGGTCGACGTCGTCGACCGCGACGACCCCGCCGCCCAGCGGGCCGACCACGCCGACACCCCGACCCGCAAGATCCGCGAGGCGGTGCTCGCCCAGCGCCTGGCGCACGGCACGTCCAAGCAGGACGTGCTCGCCGGGTACCTCAACACCGTCGAGTTCACCGGCAACGTCTACGGCGTCGAGGCCGCCGCGCGCGCCTGGTTCGGCACCGACGCCGCACACCTCACGGTCCCGCAGGCCGCGCTGCTCGCGGGCGCGGTCAACAACCCCACCCTGTTCGACCCGTTCCGCCACCCGCAGGCCGCGACCGACCGGCGCAACACCGTGATCGCGGCCATGCGCGACGCCGGGTCGCTCACCCCCGCCCAGGCCGCCGAGGCCACCGCCGCGCCGCTCGGGGTGCGCGCCGGCGGGCCACAGGTCCCCGGGCACAACTGCTACGGCGCCACCGACGGCGCCGGGTTCCTCTGCGAGTACGCGGTGTCCGAGCTGGAGCGGGCCGGGTTCACCGAGCAGCAGCTCGACACCGGCGGGTACACGATCCGCACCACCCTCGACCCGGCCGCGACGGCGTCGGCGCAGCAGGCGGTCGACACGAACGTGCCGCGCACCCAGGACGGCGTCGCCGATACCCTGGCGCTGATCCGGCCCGGCCACGGCGACGCCGCCACCGGCGACCACCAGATCCTCGCCATGGTCGCCAACCGGCGGCCCGGCACCGACGCCGCGGCCGGCGACACCACCCGCGACCTCGTCGCCGCGCCGTCGAACGTCTTCGGCGCCGGGTCCACCTTCAAGATCTTCACCACCGCCGCGGCGCTGGAGGCGGGCACCGTCGGCTACGACAGCACGCTGCCCGACCCGGCCTCGGCGTGCTTCCCCGGCGCCGGGAGCAGCTGCTACCCCGTCAGCAACGACACGCCGGACTACCCGGACCCGATCCCGCTGCCCGTCGCGCTCGCGACCTCGCCGAACACCGCGTTCGTCGACCTGGAGGAGCGCACCGGCATCGCGAACGTCGTCGACATGGCGCGCCGGCTCGGACTGCGCGACACCCTGGCGTCGAACGCGGCGGGCGGGACGCCGGACCCGTCGTCGCCGGACGCGCGGATCTCCCAGCCGCAGTCGACCTCGTTCGCCGACCTGCCGTCGTTCACCCTCGGGGTCAGCCCGGTGTCCCCCCTGGAGATGGCGAACGTGGCCGCGACCGTCCAGAGCGACGGCGTGTGGTGCGCCCCGGACGCCGTGCTGTCGGTGACCGACCGGAACGGCGCCGCGATGCCGGTGAACCGGCCCACCTGCGAGCAGGCCGTCGCCCCCGGGATCGCGCACACCCTGTCCGCCGGGCTGGGAGGGGACACCGTGTCCGGTACCTCGGCGGCCGCGGCGCGGGCCGCGGGCTGGACGCGGCCGACGATCGGCAAGACGGGTACGACCAACTCCTCGGAGTCGGTCGCGTTCGTCGGGGGCACCGGGGGCATCGACGGCGTCGCCGGGTCCTCGATGGTGTTCGCCGACGGCCCGGACCCGTCCGAGATCTGCCCCGGGGACCCCGTGCACCTGGGCGACTGCGGACACGGCGCGTTCGGCGGGACCGTCGCGGCGCCGCCGTTCTTCGCCGCCGTCGAGCCGCTGATCGCCGGGCGGGCCGATGTGCCCCTGCCCGACCCCGACCCGGCCCACCTGCAGTCCCGCGACGGGTGACCGGGCCTACTTCAGCAGCTTCTGGACCTCGCGGAAGCGCGGGTGCGTGGCGTCGCGCAGCCACTCGAACAGCACCATCTCCGAGGTGACGATCTCGGCCCCGGCCGCGCGGGCACGCTGCAGCGCCAGCTGCTCGTCCTCGACGAACCGTGAGCCGACCGCGTCGGCGACGAGCGCCACCCGGCGGTCGTCGGCGAGCAGCTCCAGCACGGTCTGCAGCACGCAGACGTGTGCCTCCACCCCGGCGACGACGATCTCGCCGCGGCCGGGCGGGAACAGCACGTCGTCGTCGGCGGCGAAGCGGGTCTTGGGCATCACCAGGTGCGGCAGCCCGGCGAGCCGCTCGACGGTCGGGCCCAGCTTCTCCGGGACCTGTTCGGTGGCCAGCACGGGGACCTCGAGCAGGGTCGCGGCCTCGGCGAGCCGGGCGGCCCGGGCGACGACCCGCTCGCCGTCGTGCATCGCGGGGACCAGGCGCTCCTGCAGATCGACCAGGAGCAGGACGGCGTTGCCTGCGTTCATCAACACCCCCCGACCGTACGGGCACCGCCGTCGCGGTCAGCTCCGCGACGCGTCGATCACCCGGTCCAGCACCGCCCGCAGCTCCTCCAGCTCGGCCAGCGGCATCCCGAGCCGCTCCACGACGGCCGGCGGGATCGCCTCGGCCCGCGCGCGCAGCGCCCGGCCCGCGACGGTGAGGGAGACCGCCATCGTCCGTTCGTCGCCGGGGACCCGGCGGCGGTCGACCAGTCCGGCCGCCTCCAGTCGTTTGAGCAGCGGCGACAGCGTGCCCGGGTCGAGGGCGAGCGCGCGGGCCAGCTCACCCAGCGAGCGGGGGGAGCGCTCCCACAGCGCGAGCATCACCAGGTACTGCGGGTGGGTCAGGCCCATCGGCTCGAGCAGCGGCCGGTAGAGCGCGATGACGTTGCGGGCCGCGACGGCGAGGGCGAAGCAGACCTGACGGTCGAGCCGCAGCAGGTCCCCGCCCGGGGCGCCGTCGGTCGTGTCACCGTCACGCGTGTCACCCTCGTCCGGGGATGCGCTCGCCATGACGGACATCGTACATTGTTGGTGCACCAAGAATTGGGGGACCAACTGTGAACGAGCGGCCGAACCCGTTGCGGTGGCTGGCCTACGTCTACGGTGCCGGGCTGCCCGCCCGGCACCGCGGCTGGGTGCTGCACGACGTCACGACCCGGACCTGGCAGCTGCGTCACCTCGTCCGCACCACCGTCCAGCTGCTGCCGGTCGGGGTGCTGCTGTTCCTGCTCATCCCCGGCCCCGTGTACGTCCGGGCGCTGTCGGTGCTGGCCGGGGCGATCCTCGGCTACTTCTACTCGGTGGCCTACATGTACGAGTCCGCCGAGCACCGCGTCGCGAAGGCCGGGTACCCGGTCGGGCACGCGGCCGCCGTGCGGGAGCAGGCCGACGCGGGGAATCGGGACGCGGCCCGCGAGCGCTACGAGCGGCGCTGGCGCGGCTGAGGCCGGCTCACCCGCCCATCGTCTCGGGCAGCCACAGCACCACACCGGGCAGCGCGGCGAGCACGGCGACGAGCACGAGCAGCGCCGCCACGTAGGGCAGGACCCCGACGAAGATCTCCTCGGCCGGGCGTCCGGTCGCCTTCGACACGATGAAGACGTTCATCCCCAGCGGCGGGGTGACCAGGCCGATCTCGGCCAACAGGATGATCATCACACCGAACCAGATCGGGTCGTAGCCCAGCTGCTCGACCACCGGCAGTACGACCGGGACGGTGAGCGCGAGGATCGCGAGCTGGTCGAGGAACGCCCCGAGCACGAGGTAGACCAGCGCGATCAGGGCGAAGATCGCCAGCGGCGGCGCGGCGACGCCGGCGATCGCGTCGACAAGGGTTCCGGTGATCCGGGTCAGCGTCATGAAGTAGCCGAACAGGTACGCCGAGGCGATGATCAGCAGGATCATCGCGGTCGAGGTGAGGGTCTCGACGAGCGCGTCGCGGATCCGGGCGAGGTCGAGCCGCCGCCGGGCCAGCCCGATGACCAGCGCACCGGCGACACCGAGGCCCGCCGACTCGGTCGGCGTCGTCAGCCCGAGGTAGATCGAGCCGACGACCAGCAGGAACAGCAACGCGACGGGGCCGAGGACGGGGACTGTCCGCAGTTTCTCGGCCAGGGTGTAGCGGCGACCGGCCGGCGCGAGCGCGGGTTTGCGGTGCACCAGGACCAGGGTCGTGATGATGATCGTCACCGTGACGAGCAGCCCGGGAACCAGGCCCGCGACGAGCATCTGGCCCACGCTGACCTCGGCCAGGATCGCGTAGAACACCAGGATGATGCTGGGCGGCACCATGGCTGCGAGCGTGCCGACGACGGCGACCAGACCGTTCGCGAGCCGGCCGTCGTAGTGTTCGCGCTCCATCTCCGGGATGGTCGTCGAGGCCAGTGCGGCCGCGGCCGCGGTGCTCGACCCGGAGACCGCGGCGAAGGTGGCGCCGGTCGTCGTCGTGGCGACCCCCAGACCCGCCGGGACCCGCCCGACCCACACCCGGGCCGCGGCGAACAGCTCGGTCGTGACCCCGCTCTTGAGCACCAGCTGGGCCATGAGGATGAACAGCGGGATCGCCGCGAGGGTGTAGGTCGAGACCGCCGCGTACGGGGTGGTCTCCAGGAAGCCGACGGCGGCGGACGGCCCGCCGTGGGCGAGCAACCCGACGACGGCGCTCACCCCGATCGCGACGCCGACCGGTACCCGGGCCAGCAGCAGGACGAACAGCAGGACGAGGACTCCGGCGAGCACCATCAGGCGATCTCCTCCGCGGCCGGGGTGAGGGGGGTGGCGGGGGCGGCGGGCTCGGGGCCGCGCAGGTCGTGGACCAGCGTGTGCAGGCTCCGGAGCACCGCGAGCCCCGCGCCGATCGGTACCAGCACCGCCGAGGTCCACACCGGCCACGACAGCTCCGAGGCCCCGGCCAGCGGGACGTCGCCGTGGCGGAGCGCGCCCGCGGTCAGGAGCAGCCCGCCGTAGCCGACCAGCGCCAGGAACACGGTGGTCAGGCCCGACCCGGTGACCGCGAGCATGCGTCGTCCGGCCGGTCCCAGGCGCTTGTGGACGAGGTCGATCCGGACGTGGGCACCCTCGCGGACCGTGTAGGACAGCCCGAGGAAGAACAGTCCCACCAGCGCGTAGTCGCCGACGAAGCCCACCGACCAGGACAGCGGCGCCCCCACCAGGTAGCGCAGGGCCACGTCGATCACGATCAGCGCGACCGTGACGACGACGCCGGTGAGGCCGACGGCGGCCGCCGCGTTCTCGACCGTGCGCAGAACACGGTCCACCGGGCCCGGCCGGGTCGTGCCCGCGTTCGTCGTGCCCGCGTTCATCGTGCGGCCTCCGGGGTCTCGTCGCGGGCCCGGTCGAGCGCCGCCTCCATCGCGTCCAGCGCGGCGCGGCCGGGTCGCCCGCGGGCCTCCATGTCCGCGGCCCAGTCGGCGCGCACCGAGGCGACCGCGTCCTGCCAGCGCTGCTGCTGGGCGGCGGTCAGCGCGGTGAAGGTCATGCCCCCGTCCTCGAGGGTCGACCGGGCCTGCGTCGTCTGCTCGTCCATCACCGCGCAGAGGTGCCGGGAGGTCTCCTCGCCCGCCCGGGTCATGGCGTCGCGGTGGGCCTCGGGCAGCTCCCGCCACAGCGCCTCGGAGATGGCGAAGGTGAGGGTGAAGCCGCCGAGCGGGGCGCCCTCGGTGGCGTGCGAGGCGACCTCGTCGAGTCGGAAGGGGACCGCGCTCATCGGCGGGAGGGTCATCGCGTCGACGGTGCCGCGCGACATCGCCTCGTAGACCTCGGGTCCGGCGATGGAGACCGGGGTGGCGCCCAGGGTGCGCAGCGTCTGGTCGACGACACCGCCGGGGGAGCGGGTGAGCAGGCCGGGGAGCTGCGCCGGGTCGGTCACCGGGCCGTTGGTGAACAGCTCGTACTGCGGGACGACGCCGACGAACAGCGTCCGCAGCCCGCGGGGCGCGAACTCCTCGCGGTGCAGCAACCCGCCCTCCCGGGTGAGCTCGCCGACCGCGCGGGCGGTGGTGCACGAATCCGTGCTGAGGCCCGGCAGGTCGCCGACGTTGGACAGGGGGAGCTTGTCGGACAGGTAGGGCGGCGACACGACCCCGATGTCCACGGCGCGGCTCGCGACGAGCTTGACGTAGTCGGTGGACTTGCCCAGCTGCTCGGACGGGTAGTACTCGACGTCCAGGGCGCCGCCGGTGAGCTCGCGGACCCGGTCGGTGAAGTGGACGATCCCGTCCCGGGACGCGGGGTGGGACACCGGGTAGGAATCGGCGACCACGAGGGTCCGGACCCCGTCGGGCGGTGCCTCCCGTGCGGGTGTGCAGGCGGTCAGCAGCGCGACCGCGGCGACGAGGCAGGTCGTCAGCCCGGCTCCCTTGCCCAGCGTCCTCATCGGTTCCTCTCGGCGTCGTCCCGGGCGGGCCTCGCGGGAACGGCGCCGCGCCGCGCACGCGGGGCGGGCGCGGCCACGACACCGGCCGGGCGTCGGCGACCGGTCGGGGTGGCACGGCCCGGGGCGGACCGTGTGGGGCGTCACAGGGAGCGTCGCACGGCGCCGGCTGTCGTTTCAAGCAATCATCAGATGTTTTCTCTGCGATACCCCGGAGAGCGCGAAGCACAGGTTCAAACGTTGACAGCTAAACATCAGACATTAACGATGGACCGATGCTCGCCATCGATGCCGCGACCACCTTCCTCTTCGTCCCCGGCTCCCGCCCGGACCGCTACGACAAGGCGGTCGCCAGCGGTGCCGACGTCGTGATCGTCGATCTCGAGGACGCCGTCGCGCCCGAGGGCAAGACCGCCGCGCGGGAGCAGGTCCGGGAGTGGCTGGCCGCCGGCGGCCGGGCCGCGGTGCGGGTGAACGGCACCGGCACGCCCTGGTTCGACGACGACGTCGCCGTGGTCGCCGCACTCGGCTGTCCGGTGGTGCTGCCCAAGGCCGAGACCGGCGCGGAGCTCGCCGCGCTGGCGGACCGGCTGCCGCCGGGCACCCCGGTCGTGCCCGTCGTCGAGACCGCGCTCGGGGTCCGCCGGGCCGAGGAGATCTGCGCCGCCCCCGGCGTCGTGCGTCCCGCCTTCGGCAGCGTCGACCTCGCGGTGGACATCGGCGTCGACCACCTCGACGACGTCGCACTGCGCCACACCCGCTGCGAGCTCGTACTGGCCGCCCGCGCCGCCGGGGTCACAGCACCGGTCGACGGGGTCACGACCGCCGTCCGCGACGACGCCCGGCTGGCCGCCGACAGCGCCGCGGCACTCGCCCTCGGCCTCACCGCGAAGCTGTGCATCCATCCCGCCCAGGTCCCCGGTGTCGCCGCCGCCTTCCGCCCCTCGGCGGAGGAGCTGGCGTGGGCGGACCGGGTCGTCGCGGCCGCGGAGACCGGCGCCGTCGCCGTGCTGGACGGGGCGCTGGTCGACAAGCCGGTCGTCGATCGCGCGGTCGCGCTGCTGCACCGGGCCGGGCGGCCCGTCCCGGTGCGCTGACCCGGCGGACCTGCTCGGGCGCCGTGTCCTCGTGGCGGCACGAGGACCTCACCGGCGGCGTTCGCCCGCTCCGGGACGTCGACTCCGACCCGTTTCACGGGCCGGTCCCCTCGGGCCGGGGGTGCGCTCGGGAGGTCGTGGCGGGGGCGGCACGCAGCACCGGTGCCACCTCGCGGGCGAGCAGGTCCAGGGAGGCGCGGGCGTCCTCGACCGGCATGCCCGCCCAGTCGGTCCGGAGCACGAAGTGGTCGACGCCGACCTCGTCGCGCCAGGGCAGCAGCGCGGCCAGGCAGTCCTCCGGGGTCCCGACGACGAACCGGTCGAGGGCCAGCGCGTCGTAGCCGGTGCGGAAGGTCTCGGCGCCGGGCAGCACCCGGTCCTGGCCCCAGTCCGCGTACACCTCGTACTTCCCGGCGAGGTACGGCCGGGCCAGCTCGACGGCCCGCTCCCGGGTGGGCGCGCAGTAGACCTCGCGCATCAGCGGCAGCTCGGGCAGCGGACCGCGCCCGGCGGCGGCCCGCTCGGCGTGGAACAGGTCCAGCTGACGGCGCACGGTCGCCGCGGTCGCGTGCGGGTTGATCATCCAGGTGTCGGCGAGCCGGGCGGCGCGACGGACCGCGCCGTCGGAGTTCGCGGCCATCCAGACCGGCGGCACGGCCGCCGGGAGCGTGGTGGCGCGGACCCCGTCGAGGCGGCACCAGTCCACGTCGGCGTGCACCGGCTCCCCGGTCCACAGCGCGCGGACGATCCGCAGGTTCTCGGTGAACCGGCGGACCTTGTCCCCGGGCGGGATCCCGAACGCGGCGTACTCGACCTCGCGGTAGCCCAGCCCCACCCCGAACACCGAGCGCCCGCCGGTCACGACGTCGAGGCCGGCGAAGCTCTCGGCGGTGTCGACCGGGTTGTGCAGGGCCAGCAGGTGGATGCCGGTGCCGATCCGCATGTCCCCGGCCTCGGCGGCCAGCCGGGCCAGCCAGGGCAGCGGCTGGATGTGCGAGAACGACTCCGGCAGGTGGTGCTGACCGGCGAACACCGAGTCCAGGCCGCCGTCGCGGGCGGTGCGGACCAGCGACAGCTGCTCGGCCAGCGCGAGCAGCGGGTCCCGCCCGGCGGGTTGCTGGTGGGTCAGGAACACCCCCACCCGCACCGGGCGGTCAGCCACGGCAGGCCTCGGCGAACTCCACGGCCGGGGTGTCGTCGCCGAGCCCCAGCACCGCGCGCTGCACCCGGTCGGCGACGGCCGCCGGGGCGACCGTGCCGATCGTCTCCCGGAACTTGGCGACGACGTCGTCGTTGGTGAGCGGGCGCTCGTCATGGCCGCGGTTGACCTGCTCGCGGTGGCGCAGGACCCGGCCGTCGGCCAGCTCGATCTCGATCGCGCCGGAGTAGGCGGCAGGGAAGGCGCTGTCCGGGTCGTCGGTGACCCGCACCTTCTGGGCGAGGTCGAGCGCGGCGCGGTCGGCGAGTGCCGCGTCGGACAGCTCGGTCAGCCCGAAGCGGCCGCGCAGCAGCGTGGTCGCGACGACGAAGGGGAGGCTGAACTTGGCGTCGTACTCGTCGCGCGGGGTCCACTTGGCCTCCGCCGGCTCGCACACGACCTTGCCGGGCACCGGGTGGATCGCGCAGCGGATCCCGGTGATCGCGGTGTCGCCGATCTCGGGGCGCAGCAGCAGCGCGGCGTCGGCGAAGGCGTGGATGAAGTGGCAGATCGGGTACGGCTTGACCGCGGTCCGCATCAGCTCCCAGGTTCCGCCCAGACCCTCGCCGACCGCGCCGGGCCGGGTCTCGCGCCCGGCCAGGTGGGAGTTGTAGAGGCCGAACCGGCCCTCGTAGACCGCGCCCGGCCCGCTCCAGCCCGCCTCGGCGAACCCGGCCGCGGTGAGCCCGGACATCGCGGCCCAGCCCGGGTGCAGCCGCTTGGTCCAGGCCCCGTCGGCCAGGAACTCCAGCAGCCCGGAGCTCATCGAGCCGACGACGCCCTGCGCCGTCGCGAGACCGTCGGCGTCCAGGCCCGCCACCTTCCCGGCGGCGACGGCGGACCCGAACGCCCCGGCCACCGCGGTGGGGTGGAACCCGACGTCGTGGAACCCGCCCGCGCCGCCGATACCGACCCGGGCCGAGACCTCGACACCGAGCACGTAGGCCAGGAGCAGCGTCCGGGTGTCCGCCCCGCGGGCGACGGCCGCGGCGAGCGCAGCGGGCAGCGCCGCGGCGGAGACGTGGGTGACGGCCGGGATGTGGGTGTCGTCGAAGTCCATGCCGTGGATCAGCACGCCGTTGAGCATCGCGGCGTCACGGGCCGGGAGCCGGTCGGGCAGGCCGAGCACGGGCTGGTCGCCCGCGCCCCCGAAGGACGCCAGGGCCGCCACGGCGACCCCCGGGAAGCCGTACGCGGTCGAGGCGAACGCCAGCCCGACGGCGTCGAGGATCAGGTGGCGGGCCCGCTCCTGCACCTCGGCGGGGACGTCGTCGAGGGTCGCGCGGGCCGCGAACGCGCCGACGGTGGCGGACAGCGAGGTGGTCGTGGACGGGGCCGGGATGGTGGTCATCGGTGACCTCCGGGTCGGAGTGGGACGGTCAGGTGATCCGGTCGGCGACCGGTGGGGTGCGCCGGTGGTGGTCGGTGCGCTCCTGGAACAGGGCGGCGACCCGCAGCGCGGTGATCTCGTCGTGCGGACGGGCGATGAGCAGCGCCGAGACCGGGCAGCCGTCGGGGGCGAGGCCGGTCGGCAGGGCCAGCCCGGGCGCCCCGGTGAGGTTGCCGAGCATCGTGGCGCGCGACTGCGCCGCGTAGAGCGGGTACCGCTCCCCGTCGACGACGACCGTGCAGTCCGGCAGCCGCGGCGCGGTCGCGGGCGTGGTGGGGACGACGACCAGGTCGGCCCCGGCGAACACGGCGTCCAGCTCGGCCTGCAGCTGCACCCGGAATTGCAGGGCCCGCAGGAGGTCGGCGGCCGGTGTGGTGATGCCCTGGCTGATCCGGCGCACCGTCACCGGGTCGTAGTCGCCCCAGCGGTCGGCGTCGACCCGGTGCACCGCGGCGGCCTCGGTGAACACGACCTGGTAGCCGATGGGCAGCGCCTGCTCGGCCGACGGGATCTCGCCCGGCACGACGGTGGCCCCGGCGTCGGTGAGGACGTCGACGAGGTGGTCCACGCCCGCCCGGACGGCCGCGTCGCACAGCGCGGTGAGGTAGCCGCCGGGACGGGCGACCCGCAGGCCGCGCAGGTCGGCCGGGACCGTCGTCGGTGGCAGCGGCGGCAGCTGCGGCACCCGGGGGTCGACGCCGTCCGGGCCGCGGAGCAGGCCGAACAGCAGACCGACGGTGCGGGCGTCGCGGGCCAGCGGGCCGACCGTCTCGGTGGTCCAGGACAGCGGCATCACCCCGGTGCGCGGCACCGCCCCGGCCGTGGGCTTCAGCCCGGTCAGGCCGCACCAGGCCGCGGGCAGCCGGACCGAGCCGCCGACGTCGGTCCCGAGCCCGAACGGGACGACGCCGGCCGCGACCGCGGCCGCGGTCCCGGTCGAGGAACCGCCCGCCCACCGTCCGGGGTCCCACGGGTTGCGGCACGGCCCGGTCAGCGGCGGGTGCGGCCCGCCGACGGCGAACTCGGTCGTCGCGTCCTTGGACACCGGTACCGCGCCCACCGCCTCCAGCCGGGCGACGACCGTCGCCGAGGCCGCCGCCGGGGCGGCGTCCGCGCGGGTGCGCGAGGCCCCGGTCGTCGGCACCCCGGCGACGTCGATGACGTCCTTGACCGCGAACGGCACGCCCTCCAGCGGCCGGGGCGGCCCCTCGGGCGCGCGGTGGTCACGGGCCCGCTCGTGCAGCACCCGGATCGTGCAGTTCAGCTCGGCGTGCAGGCGCTCCAGCCGCTGCACGGCCCCGGCCGCGCGCCCGGACCACTCCGCACGCAGCTCCGCGGCGCGGGGGTCCGGCCCGGTGGGGGCGCTCCCGGCGACGGCGGGCGGGGCGAGCCACGCCTCGCCCCGCGCCGGGTCGGCGGCCGCCGCCGGGACGGGTGCCGCCCGCAGCGCCGCCACCGCGGGCTCGGCGCCCGCGACCGCGTCGTGCATCGCCGTCACCTGGCCGGGGTCGAGGGTGTACCCGAGCCGCGCGGCGAGGGCGCCCAGCTCGTCGGCCGTGCTCACCGGACGGTGGCCTTGCCGCTGAGCAGCGCCTTCGCCACCACGCCGCGCAGCACGTCGTTGGTGCCCTCGCCGATCGACATGAGCGGGGCGTCGCGGTAGAGCCGCTCCACCTCGAACTCGGTGGAGTAGCCGTAGCCGCCGTGGATGCGCATCGCGTCGAGTGCGCACTCCAGGGCCTGCTCGGACGCGAAGATCTTCGCCATCCCGGACTCGGTGTCCATCCGCACGCCGTCGTCCATCCGCGACGCCGCCCAGTAGGTCATCAGCCGGGCCGCCTGCAGCCGCACCGCGGTCTGGGCGAGCCGCTGCTGGACGGCCTGGAAGTCGCCGATCGGCCTGCCGAAGGCCTCGCGCTCGCGGGCGTAGGACAGGGCCTCGTCGTAGGCGCGCTGGGCGATCCCGACGCTGCGGGCGGCGATGTTGATCCGCCCGGTCTCCAGCGAGGAGAGTGCCTGCTGCAGGCCGCGTCCCTCGACCCCGCCGAGCAGCTGCGACGACGGGACGCGCACGCCGTCGAGCACGACCTCGCAGGACTCGGTGCCCTTGTAGCCGAGCTTGCCGATGTCGGCGGTGACCTCGAAGCCGGGGGTGCCCGCCTCGACGAGCAGGATGCTCATGCCCGTGTGCGCGGGCGAGGCCGACGGGTCGGTCTTGACCAGCACCGGGAGCGGGTCGGCGTGCCGGGCGTTGGTGATCCACATCTTGGTGCCGTCGATGACGTAGTCGTCGCCGTCGCGGCGGGCGGTGGTGCGGATGCCCTGCAGGTCGGTGCCGGCGCCGGGCTCGGTCAGCGCGATCCCGGTGCGCCGCGCGCCCGTCGCGAGCTCCGGGAGGTAGCGCTGCTTCTGCTCCTCGGTGCCGTGGTTCGCGAGCAGGAAGCAGGACACCGAGTGGCTGCCGAGAATGCCGGCGATGCCCATCCAGCCCCGCGAGATCTCCTCGAAGGTCAGCGCGAACGAGACGGTGTCGGCGGCCAGGCCGCCGTAGGACTCGGGGACGGCCAGGCCGAAGAGTCCGAGCTTCTTCATCCCCTCGACGATCTCGGTGGGGTAGCGGCCCGACTGCTCCCACTCCCGCGCGACGGGGACGATCTCCTTGTCGACGAAGGCGCGCAACGTGTCCCGGTAGAGGCGCTGCTCGTCGGTGAACCGGAAGTCCATGTCAGTCCTTCCCCAGCGCGCCGGAGCTCCGGAGCGCGGTGATCCTGGTGTCGTCGTAGCCCAGCTCGCGCAGGACGCGGTCGGTGTCCGCACCCATCACGGGTGCGGCGCGGGTCGGGGCCCGGTCGGCGCCGGGCGGGCCCACCCGGACCGCGCTGCGCAGGGTGCGGACCGGGCCGAAGTCGGGGTGCGGGGTCTCGGCGACGAGGTCGCGCTCGACGGTGTGCGGGTCGGTCAGCGCGCCCGCGACGTCGCGGACCGGGGCGCACGGGACCGAGGCCGCGTAGAGCGGGGCGAGCCACTCCGCGACCGTGCGGGTCCGGAACAGCGCCTCGAGCTCGGGCAGCAGCGCGTCGCGGTGCAGGTTGCGGTCGGCGAAGGTCGCGAAGCGGGGGTCCTCGGCCAGGTCCGGGCGGCCCAGCACGACGGTGAGCCGCTGCCAGAACTTCTCCTTCGCACACCCGACGACCAGCCAGCCGTCGGAGGCCTCGAAGGCCTGGAAGGGCACCAGCGAGGGGTGGGCCGACTGCCGGGTGCGCACCGGTTCGAAGCCCGCGGTCAGGTGCCAGGTCCCGGGGTAGGCGAGCAGGCTCACCGCGGTGTCGTAGAGCGAGACGTCGCAGTCGGTGCCGACGCCGTCGCGCCGCGCCCCGTGGATCGCGCCCAGCAGCGAGATCGCGGCGACGTAGCCGCCGCAGTAGTCGACCAGGCTCGGCCCGGTCTTCTGCGGGGCGCCGCCGGGCTCACCGGTCAGCGACATCCAGCCCGCCAGCGCCTGCAGGACGTAGTCGTAGCCCGGCTCCGCCGAGCGCGGGCCGGTCATCCCGAACCCGGTCAGCGAGCAGCAGACGATCTGCGGGTTGACCTCCTTGAGGTCGTCGTAGCGGATCCCCAGCGTCGCCGGGACGTCGGCGCGCAGGTTGGAGAACACGGCGTCGGCGGTGCGGACCAGGTCGTGGAACACCTCGCGGCCCTCGGGGGTGCGCACGTCGAGGGTGACCGAGGACTTGTCCCGGTTGAAGGACTGGAAGAACAGCGAGTCTCCCGGCGCGGTGTAGGGCGGGATCGCGCGGCCGACGTCACCGCCGACCGACGGGTCCTCGATCTTGATGATCTCCGCGCCCAGCTCGGCGAGGTGCATCGACCCGAACGGGCCGGCGCCGTACTGCTCCAGCGAGACGATCCGGATGTCCTCCAGCGGCCGCCGGGTCACGCGCCCTCCACCGTCAGCGGCTCCGCGGCCTGCGGGAACAGCGACGACGCCCCGCCCACCTCCCGCTTGTGCACGTAGAAGGTCCGCCGGAAGCTCAGCACCTCGACCGCGTCCTGGTTCAGGGTGCGGGTCCGCACGGTGACGATCCCGGCGGTCGGGCGGGACGAGGACTCGCGCTTGTCCAGCACGATCGACTCCGACCAGATGGTGTCCCCGGCGAACACCGGCGCGGTGAGCTTCAGGTCGTCGAGCCCCAGGTTGGCGAACGCGTTCTGGGTGGTGTCGGTGACCGACTGGCCCATCGCGATGGAGATCGTCAGCGGGGAGACGACGAGCATCCGGCCGAACTCCGAGGACTCGCCGACCTGGCGGTTGAAGTGCGCCTGGTTGGTGTTCATGGTCAGCAACGTGAACCAGGTGTTGTCGGTCTCGGTGATCGTCCGGCCCAGCGGGTGCTGGTAGACGTCGCCGGTCTCGAAGTCCTCGTAGAAGCGTCCCTGCCAGCCCTGCTTGATCGTCACGTGCGTGTCGTCCTTCCGGTGGGGGGTGGTCATCCGCGCTCGATGTCCTCGAGGCGGCGGTTCGTGGTGCGTTCGCCGAACAGGGCCATGACCAGGCCGAGCAGCAGTGCCGCCGCGGCGAGGTAGACGTAGACGGCGGTGAGGCCGAGGCCGGCGAAGGTCGCGGCGACGAGGAGGCCGCCGGCGACCCCGGCGAGCCGGCCGGAGCCGTTCGCGATGCCGGAGCCCAGACCGCGCAGGTGCAGCGGGAAGACCTCGGCGATGTAGGTGTAGAGGACCGGCACCGTCGCCTGCATGAACATCGCGGCGAGGAATCCGGTCACCGCGATCGCGACCGGGTGCGTGACCAGGCCGAACGCGAGCACCAGGCCCGCGGAGAGGGTCTGCAGCACCAGGACGACCGCGCGCCGGTCGAAGCGGTCCACCACCGGCGCCACGAGCAGCGCTCCTGGCACGGCGGCGATCGCGAGGACCGAGGCGAAGGTCAGGCTCTCGGCCGTGGTGTACCCGCGCTCCACGAGCAGCGTCGGCACCCAGGAGCTGAAACCGTAGAACGACAGGATCAGGAACACGCAGGCCGTCGAGGCGACCACGGTCCGGCGCAGCGTCGCGCCGCGCAGCAGGTCCGACAGCCGTCCCTCGGGCTTCGGGGGGTCGGGGACCGGTTCGGGCAGGTCGGTGCCGAGCTGCGCGCGGGCCTCGTGCTCCATCCGGGCCACGAGCCGTTCGTCGCGGGGGTCGGGGGACCGGCCCTGTGCCGAGCGCCAGCGGACCGACTCGGGGACCGTCCGCCAGGCGACGAGGGCGACGACCGCGCCGAGCGCGCCCACGACGAAGACCCAGCGCCAGGAGCCCGGTCCGAGCGGGACGACGATCCGGGCCAGCCACGCGGCGATCGGGATGCCGGCGAGGCCGACGGCGAGCAGCAGCGCCTGGTACCGGCCCCGCAGCGAGCGCGGGAACATCTCGCTCACCCAGACCAGCAGGACCCCGGTCGTGGCCTGCAGCCCGAACCCGGTCAGCACCCGCAGCACGCCCAGCGACCAGGCGTCCCAGCTCAGCGCGCTCAGCAGCGAGCAGACGGAGAAGAACAGGACGGCCCCGAGCAGGACGGGGCGGCGGCCGTAGCGGTCGGAGAGGCGGCCGCCGACGATCGCCCCGGCGAACATCCCGACGAACGCGGCCGAGGTGACCGCGCCGACCTCCCCGATGGACAGCCCCCACTCGGCCCGCAGCGCGGGGGCGGCGTAGGCGAAGGAGTTGAGGTCCACCAGGTCGAAGACGAACAGCGCACCGAGCACCCCCACCCAGCGGCGGTGTGTCGGGGTGGCGACCGGGATGCGGTCGAGCCGGGCGGCCAGGTCCGTGACGGGGGCCGGAGCGGGCGGCACACCGGCCGCCTGCCGGTCACCGGGTGGGTCGACGGTCATCGCGTACTCCCCTCGGCGGGCGCCGTCGCCCGCCTTCCGGTCCGCGGGGGCCGACCGGACCCCGCCTCCGCACGGTAAACATCAGACACTTTCAGAGGCAAGACCCTCCAACGGTCACGAGCTGCTGGAAGTGCTCGACAGATTTGTCAGACCTATACCGCCGGGTGATGGTCCCGGGCAACGCCCGACCGGTACCCTGGAACGGGTCGCGGGACGCGCGGCACGATGGACGACAGGGCGGCGGCGTGAAGATGGGTGCGACCCGGGATCCGCGTGACGGCGTCACCGTGCCGACCGACGCACCGGCGGGGGAGCGGCCTCGCGACGGTCACCGGCCGCCGACGGCGCGGCTGCGGGTCCAGCGGGTCCGTCCCGCCTACCGGCAGGTGGCCGACGAGCTGCGCGCGCAGATCATGCGCGGTGCCCTGCCCGCCGGCACGCGGCTGCCCGCGGAGTCCGAGCTGACCGGCATGTTCGGGGTGAGCCGCTCCACGGTCCGCGAGGCGCTGCGGGTCCTGGCCAGCCAGCACCTGATCGACACCCGGCGCGGGGTGCAGGGCGGCTCGTTCGTCGCCGCGCCCGACCCCGCCCGCCTGGTCGAGGACGTCGGCGGTGCGCTCGGGGTGCTGGTCGCGACGCCGCAGCTCGGCATGGCGGACCTGCTGGAGGCCCGGCTGCTGCTCGAGCCCGCGGCGGCCCGGCTGGCCGCCCAGCGCGCCGCCCCGGAGACGATCGAGGCGCTGCGCGCCGCGGCGGCGGCACCGCGGGACCCGCGCGACCCCAGCGGGTTCGTCGAGCACATGGACTTCCACACCACGGTACTCATGGCCACCGGCAACCTGATGATCACCATGATGGGCCAGCCGGTGGGCGACGTGCTCCGCACCCGGCTGAACCGGCACGTCGTCGCGGCCGAGCACTGGGCGGAGGTCGACGCCTGCCACACCACGATCACCGAGCACATCGCCCGGGGCGAGGCGGCGCAGGCCGAGGAGGCCATGCGCAGCCACCTGCTCGACCTGCGCGACATCTACGGCCGCCCGGGGGCGTGGAAGTCCGACTGAGCGCCGCGCACGGCAGGATGGACGCGTGCGCACCGTCCTCGACCTGCTCCGGCTGCTGGCCGACCGGGCCGACGGCGATGCCCGCGACGGCGAGCTGGACCGCGTCGTCGCGGAGCTGGCGGCCTCCGAGCCGGAGGCCGGCGCGCTGACCCTGCGGGTGCGGGCGGCGATGGACGCCGGGCGCCGCCGTGAGTCCGAGCTCGCCGCGCTGGTCGGCATCGCCCGCGACCTCGCCTCGGAGTCCGACCCCGGCTCGGTGCTGCAGGCGATCGTGCGCCGGGCCCGCGGGCTGCTCGGTACCGACGTCGCCTACCTGACCCTGCACGACCCCGAGCGCGGGGACACGTTCATGCGGGTCACCTCCGGGTCGGTCTCGCACCGCTTCCAGTCGCTGCGGCTCCCGCTCGGGGCCGGGCTCGGCGGCCTCGTCGCGGCCAGCCGCACCCCGCACTGGACCGGCCGCTACGCCGGCGACGGCCGCTACCGGCACACCGAGGAGATCGACACCGCGGTCGCCGAGGAGGGCATCGTCGGCATCTGCGGCACCCCGCTGCTGGTCGACGACGAGTTCGTCGGCGTCCTGTTCGCCGCCAACCGGTCCGCCCGCCCCTTCACCGCCGAGGACGTCGCCCTGCTCGGCTCGCTGGCCGCGCTCGCCGCGGTGTCGCTGGTGCAGACCCGCCGCCTCGCCGACACCGCCACCACGCTGCGCGAGCTGCGCGGCGCGCACGCCGCGATCGCCGAGGCCGCCGACGCCCACGACCGGTTCGCCGGGGTCGTCCTGGAGGGCGGCGACGTCGGCGACATCGCCGAGGCGCTCGGCAGGCTGCTCGGCGGGTGGGTCGCGGTGCTCGACGGCGACGGCGCCACCGCTGCGGCCCACGGCCCGGTCCCGCCCGGCCTGGACGCCCGCGCCGCGGCCCGCCGCGCCGGGGAGCGCGACGGCGGCGGTCGCCCGGTGCCGGTGCCGTGCGCCGGCGGCGTCTGGGTGACCGCGGTGATCGCCGGTGGTCAGCGCCTCGGGACGCTGTTGCTCGGCGGGCTCGGCGCCGGGGACGCCCTGACCCCCGGCCAGGTCCGCACCGTGGAGCGGGCCGCGATGGTCACGGCGCTGGTGCAGCTGTTCGCCCAGCGCGCCGACGAGGCCGACCGGCTCGACCGCGCCGACGCCCTCACCGAGCTCCTCGCCGCGTCCGGGGCCCCGCGACCGACGACGCTGACCCGGCTCGCCGCGCTCGGGGTGTCGCCCCGGCGGCCGCACGTGCTGCTGGTCTGCCGCTGCCACCCCGCCCGGCGACGGGCGCTGGCCCGGGAGGCGGCCGCTCTCGGCGGCCGTTCCGGACTGGTCGGGGAACGGGACGGCGCGGTGGTCGTGCTGCTGCCGGGCACCGACCCGGCCGCGGCCGGTGCCCGGCTTGCGCGTCCGGCGTCGGAGCAGGACCCCGACGGGGCGGTGACGGTCGGCGGCGCCGGCCCGCTGCAGCCGGCCGACGGTGCGGACGCGGCGCTGGCCGAGGCCCGTCGCTCGGCGGAGGCGCTGGTCGCGCTGGACCGGGAGGGGGAGTGCGCGTCGGCGTCGGATCTCGGGTTCGCCGGGCTGCTGCTCGGCGAGCGCCCGGACGTCGCCGGGTACGTGCGCGGCATCCTCGGGCCCGTCGCCGAGCACGACGCGCGCCGCGGCAGCGAGCTGCTGCGCACCCTGGAGGCCTACTACGCCGCGGGCGCCAGCCCGACCCGGGCCGCGGCGGCGCTGCACGTGCACGTGAACACCGTGGCCCAGCGGCTCGACCGGGTCGCGTCGCTGCTGGGGCCGCGCTGGCAGGACCCGGACCACGGGCTGGAGCTGCAGCTCGCGTTGCGGCTGCACCGTCTGGGCACACCGCGACCGGAGGGGACACCGTGACCGACCGCAGCACCGACCCGACCACCGACCTCGGCACCGACCTCGCGGCCGTCGCGGCGGGGCTCGACGCCGAGGACCCGCTCGCCGGGTACCGCGACCGGTTCCTGCCCGTCGACGGCGTCGTCGCCTACCTCGACGGGAACTCCCTCGGCCGCCCGCTGCAGGCGACGGCCGAGCGGATGGAGCGGTTCGTGCGCGCGGACTGGGGCACCCGGCTGATCCGCGGCTGGGACGAGGGCTGGGTCGACCGGCCGCGCAGCCTGGGGGACCGGATCGGGGCGGCCGCGCTCGGTGCCGCGCCGGGGCAGGTCGTCGTCGCCGACTCCACGACCGTGCTGCTCTACAAGCTGGCCCGGGCCGCCGTCGACCACCAGGCGGCGGCGGGGCGCCGCGAGATCGTCGTCGACACCGACAACTTCCCGACCGACCGCTACGTGCTCGAGGGCATCGCCGCCGAGCGCGGCGCGGTCCTGCGGTGGATCACCTCCGACCCGGCCTCGGGCGTGACGCCCGAGCAGGTCGCGGCCGCCGTCGGGCCGGACACGGCGCTGGTGCTGCTGTCCCACGTCGCCTACCGCTCCGGGTTCCTCGCCGACGCGCCCGCGATCACCCGGACCGCCCACGACGCCGGCGCCCTGGTGCTCTGGGACCTGTCGCACTCGGTCGGGTCGGTCCCGGTCCGGCTCGACGCGTGGGGCGCCGATCTCGCCGTCGGCTGCGGCTACAAGTACCTGAACGGCGGCCCGGGCGCCCCGGCGTTCGGCTACCTCGCCGCCCGGCACACCACGACGCTGCGCCAGCCGATCACGGGCTGGTTCGGCCACCGCGCGCCGTTCGCGATGGGACCCGGCCACGAGCCGGCGCCCGACGTGCGCGCCCTGCTGTCCGGCACCCCGCCGGTGCTGGCGTCGGTGCCGCTGGAGTGCGGGGTGGAGCTGCTGGAGCAGGCCGGGATCGACGCCGTCCGCGCGAAGTCGGTGCGGCTCACCGGGTTCGCCCTCGACCTCGCCGACACCCTGCTCGCCCCGCACGGCGTCACCGTGGCCTCACCGCGCGACCCGGACCGCCGCGGCGGGCACGTCACGCTGCGCCGCGAGGACCTCGCCCAGGTCAACGCCCGGCTGTGGGAGCGGGGGGTCATCCCGG
Organism: Pseudonocardia sp. UM4_GMWB1; assembly: GCF_017312155.1. Classification (NCBI taxonomy): domain Bacteria; kingdom Bacillati; phylum Actinomycetota; class Actinomycetes; order Pseudonocardiales; family Pseudonocardiaceae; genus Pseudonocardia; species Pseudonocardia sp. UM4_GMWB1. Next base: position 2,321,853 of record NZ_QJPN01000001.1, read on the forward strand.
ACTTCCGGGCCCCGGACGGCATCCGGATCGGGCTCGCGCCGCTGTCGACCTCGTTCGCCGAGGTCCTGGCCGGGATGACCGCGTTCGCCGAGGAGGTCGCCCGATGAGCGACGGCCGCACGAACACCCGGCCGCCGAACCTCACCTACTTCCCCGAACTCTGTGCCGTGCGGCCGACGATGTAGCGGGCCCTCACGGACCTGCGCGCGCCGCCGCGCCGACAGCCCCGACCGGTACTGCCGCGGGATCGCGTGTCCCCGGAAGTCCTGCCGGGACCCTCCGCGGGGTACGGGGGCGGCGGCCCCGGCGGGGGTGCCGGCTCAGTCGGTCGGGGCGTCGACCCCGGTCCCGGCGTCGTCCGGCTCCCCGGCGCCCTCGACCGGTTCCGGCTCGGCCGCGCCCTCCGACGTGGTGTCCGCGGACTCCTCGCGACCGGCCTCGGTGTCCCCGGCGTCGATCCGCCGGCCGAGCACCCGTTCCTCGAGCTCGTCGAGTGCGCGTTCCGGGTCGATCGGGGGGCTCTCGCGTCCGGTGTCGTTCTGGTCGTCGCTCACCCGACGGGGATACCCGGACGCCGCGAGGCCCATACCGGGTGCGGAGGCCTCAGAGCCCGACGGTCGGCTGGTCCAGGCGGACCCGGGCCAGGCGCTCCACGAGCTCGGGCAGCGCGCCCACCGGGCTGCCCCGCAGGTCGTCGCAGGCCTGGGCGACGGCGGCGACCACGGCGTCCCGGCTGATGGCCGGGCCGAGTTCGTCGACCAGCCGGCTGACGGCGTCGGTGGCCCGGGCGAGCTCCGGCGTCACCGCAGGCCACCGGCGGACCGGCGGCAGGTGTGCGTCCGACGACGACACGAACGGAGTCCGGAACGGATACCCATCTGCGTGTCGGTCATGACGATCCTTCCGTCGATCTTCACCCGGCCGAGGGGTAGGTACCCCGGGAGTGGCGCCTCAATCGCGTCGGGACGGGTGAACCCACGACCACGGAGCGCGATCGTGACACCCTGTCCCGTTCTGGGGTGGGCCGCACGAGGCACTGTCCGGCATGGTCGGCGGCCCGCGGAGACCGCCCGGACTGCTCGCCGAGATCGGCGCGACCCTGCCCTGCGGTGCGACGTCGGAGCTGCTCGGGACGGCGTGGCGCGGGGTCCCGCCGGACACCGGCGCCGTCGTCGGGCTGGTCGTCGCGGTGCTGGTCGGTGTGCTGGTCGGGGTGGTGGGCGCGGTCCGGTTGTTCCGCTGGGACCGCTGACCGGCTGCGCGTTCGGTCCGCGGGACCGAACGGGGCGCCGATCTTCGGTCCCGACGACCGAGGAATCGTGCGCCGATCTCCCTACCGTCTGCTCCATCGTTCCGTCAGAGCCGACGCGAGGAGGAAATCCGATGCGGACCTATGCACTGTCCGAACCGGTGAACGGTCACCACACCTGGCACGACGGCAAGCGCTACGCCTGGCTGCTGGGCCTGCTGGTCCCGGTCCTGCCGTTCCTCGCGATCGGTCTGCACCTGGCCACCGGCTGGTCGGTGGCGTTGTGGCTGGGTCCGATCGTCGTGCTCGGCATCGTTCCGACGATCGACCTGTTCGCGGGCAAGGACCCGACGAATCCGCCGGACGAGGTGATGGAGGAACTGGAGGAGGACCGCTACTACCGCTGGGTCACCTACGCCTACCTCCCGCTGCAGTACGCAGGCCTGTTCGCCGGGATGTTCTACATCGCCACCGCCGGGGCGCCGGTCGTCGGCAACATCGGTCTCGCGGTCACGCTCGGCACCGTCGCCGGCGTCGCCATCAACACCGCCCACGAGCTGGGCCACAAGCGCGAGGACGTGGAGCGCTGGGCCGCCAAGATCGCGCTCGCCCCGGCGTTCTACGGCCACTTCTACGTCGAGCACAACCGCGGCCACCACGTGCGCGTCTCCACCCCGGACGACCCGGCCTCGGCCCGGATGGGCGAGAGCTTCTACCGGTTCTGGCCGCGCACCGTGTTCGGCTCGCTGACCAGCGCCTGGCGCCTGGAGCGCAAGCGCTACGCCCGCCGCGACCGGCACCCGTTCCGGATCGGCAACGACGTCCTCAACGCCTGGCTGATGTCGGTGGTGCTGTGGGGCGCGATCGTCGCGTCGTTCGGCTGGGGCGTGCTGCCCTACCTGCTGATCCAGGCCGTCTTCGGGTTCACCCTGCTCGAGCTGGTGAACTACATGGAGCACTACGGGATGCTGCGCCAGAAGGTCGGCCCGCCGGACCGCCGCCGCTACGAGCGCGTGCTGCCCGAGCACTCCTGGAACTCCAACAACATCGCCACCAACGTGCTGCTCTACCACCTGCAGCGACACTCCGACCACCATGCGAACCCGGTCCGCCGGTTCCAGACGCTGCGCGACTTCCCGGAGGCCCCGGTCCTGCCGACCGGCTACACCGGGATGATGCTGGCCGCGACCGTCCCGCCGGTGTTCCGCCGGCTGATGGACCCGCTGGTGGTGGCGCACTACGACGGCGACCTGCGCTACGCCAACCTGCAGCCCGGCAAGCGTGACACGCTGCTCGCCGCCTACCCGCCGCCCGCCGACCCGGCCCCGGCCGCCGACACCGCCGTCGACGTCACCCGCCGCGCGCAGAGCGACGCCGTCACCGCGGCCCGCTGCCCCGGCTGCGGGTACACCTACGAGGTCGCCGCGGGCAACGAGGCCGAGGGCTTCCCGGCGGGAACCCCGTGGTCGCAGGTCCCCGACGACTGGTGCTGCCCGGACTGCGGGGTCCGCGAGAAGGTCGACTTCGTCGCGCTGACCACCGAGGAGGTCTGATGCGCATCGTCGCCGACCTCGACGCCTGCCAGGGCATCGGGATGTGCGAGGCCATGGCCGACGGCTGGTTCGAGGTGGGGGAGGACGACGTGGTCGTCGTCCGCGACGAGCACCCGCCCGAGTCCGAGCGGGCCCACGTCGACGCCGCCGTCCGCGCCTGCCCCGCCCGCGCACTGGCCCTGGAGAACTGAGCGCCGGGTCGCGACGCCCGCCCGGCACCGGATCCCCGGAGCCGGGCGGGCGTCGCGCTACGGTCGGTCCCGTGTCGACGGTGACCGCCCTGCTCGCCCGCCTCGCCACCGAGGTCCACGGCGACGTCGAGGCGCTCGGTGCGCGGGTGCTCGTCGAGATCGACGCCGGGCTGCCCGAGCTCGGCCGCGACCCCCGCGTGCGCGAGCTGCTGGTCGCCACCGTGCAGGGCTCGCTGGAAGGGGCGCTGGTCGTGCTGACCGGCCGGGCCCAGGACGACGTGCCGCTCCCCCCGGTCGCCGGGGAGCTCGCCCGCCGACTCGCCCAGCAGGGGGTCCCGGTCACGGTCGTCCTGCGGGCCTACCGGCTGGGCCAGTCGGTGTTCCAGCAGGAGCTCATCGGCCGCATCGCCGGGTCCGGGCTGGGGACGACCGAGGTCGGGGACGCCGTCCGTGCGCTCACCGCGGTCGCCTTCGGCTACGTCGACCGGGTCTCGGAGGAGATGGTCGCGGTCCACCAGGCCGAACGCGACGGCTGGGTCCGCCGCCGCGACGCGGCCCGGCTCGCGATGGTCGACGCGGTGCTCGCCGGGCGCGGCGGCACCGTCACCGAGGTCGAGGCGGCGCTCGGGCACCCGGTCGCGGGGGAGCACCTGGCCGCGGTGCTCTGGGTCGACCAGGACGCCCCCGATCCCGGCCGGGCCCTGGAACGTGCCGTCGGCGACGTCGGCGCCGCCCTCGGCTGCACCCGCGCCCCGCTCGTCGTCGCCCCGGACGCGGTCACCTCCTGGGCCTGGTACCCGGGCACGGGCGGGCCGGTGACCCTGCCGCCCGGACCGGTGTCGGTCGCGCTCGGCGGGCCCGGCCGCGGCCTCGACGGGTTCCGCGGCGCGCACCGCCGGGCCCGCCGGGTGCAGGAGGTGGTCACCGCCGCCGCTCCCGCCGCCCGGCTCCCGGTCACCACCGCCGACGACCTCGGCCCGCTGCTGCTGCTCGACGCGGGCACCGACCTGCTCGCCGCCCGGGTCGCCGAGATCCTCGGCGACCTGGCGATCGACGACGAGCAGCACGCCCGGCTCCGCGACACCCTCGCCGCCTACCTGCGCGGCGGCGGCAGTCTCGTCGCGGCGGCGGGCGAGCTGCACCTGCACAAGAACACCGTGCAGTACCGCCTGCGCCGCGCCGAGGAGGTGCGGGGCTGGCCCCTCGGCGACGATCGGCTCGACGTCGAGGTGGCGCTCCTGGCCTGCCGGATCCTCGGGGCGACCGTGCTGCGCCCGGCCGACTGACCGGCTCCGCGCACCGACCCGTCGGCTGCCCCGGTGATCCGCCGGCTTCGGTGATCCGCCGGTCCCACGTCGGCCAGACGGCTGCGTGCCGGCCCGTCGCCCTGGCGGCAATCCCTCCCGCCGCGTGCCGATCCGCTGTCCGCGTGCTGATCCACTCGCCGCGCGGTGATCCGTTTCGCGCGCGCGTCCGGACACGCGCGGGCAACGGATCACCACGCGGGGTACGGATCATGCTGTCCGCGGGAGCCGCTGCGCGACGGCGGCGAAGTCGTCGAGCTCCTCCCAGGTCCAGCGCACGACCGTCCGCACACCGGGCCGGGCCCGCAGGGCGTCCTCACGCCGCTTCTCCCGGACGACGGCGTCGGCCGCGCTCTCTCCCGGGCGTCGCGACCGCCCGTACTTGCCGAGGCCGTCAAACTCCCCGACCACCCCGTGGTCGGGCCACCAGAAGTCGACGACCCCGATCCGGTGGCCCCGCTCGTCGAGCAACGAATGCTGCAGCACCGGCCTCGCCACGTGCAGGCGGGCCATCCGGACCCGGCTGCGTGACTCACCGGGCCCGTCCGCGCGGGCGTCGGCGAAGGCGACGACCGCCCGGGCCCGGCCGACGCCGTGGCGCCCGCAGGCGGCGAGTACCGCATCCCGCAGTCGGTCCGGCGTGACGAGGTGGCGGTGCAGGGCCGCGTCGGCGACGGCCACGGCGGTCTCGAACGGAGCCGTGCGGGCCACGTCGACGACGGTGCGGGCCACCGACGTCGTCGCGATGCCGCGGACGTCGACGACCTCGTCGGCGGACAACGGGGAGGCGTGCACGCGCAGCCGCGGCCCGCCGCGCCCGCCGGACGCGCCGTCCCGGGTGACGTGCACCGTGGTCAGAGGCACGCCCCAGACCGGCAGGCCGTGTCGAACGGCGGCGGACGGACCGCTGACCACGGCCCCGGGGGCGAGCGAGGGGACCGTCGCCTCCACCAGGGTCGCGTGCCGCGTCGAGGCAAACCGCAGACGCTCGTCGCCGGTCTCCAGGTACACACCGGGGCCGATCCCCGTCCATCGCCCGCTGCGCAGGGCGGCGCGGATCTCGGCCTCGGTCGTCCCGAGCCTCAGGAGGTCGCGGCGCAGCAGCGGTTCGTCCACGGTCCCGACCCTGCCCGCGCCCGGCGCCCGCGCCGGAGCGGATCCGCCACCTGTGGAGCATTCCCGCGATTGTGGACGGGCACCCGATGATCGCCCTTTCGCGCGCTGATCCGCTCGGCGCGCGCGTCCGGACACGCGCGCCGAGCGGATCACTGCGCGGGGTGCGGATCACCGCGCGCGCAGCGGATCAGGGCTCGGGCGGGGGACCGGCGCGCGGGCGACGGGTCAGCGTGTGGGCGGCGGAGCACTGCGGCAGCGGCGGAGCGGTGCGGCAGCGGCGGAGCGGTGCGGCAGCGGCGGAGCGGTGCGGCAGCGGCGGACCGGCGTGGGCGCGGAGGGGCCGGGCGGGCGGTGGGTCAGAGCTCGCCCGCGAGCACCTCGTGGTCGCGCAGCCGGGGCAGCCGCAGCACGACGGCGTCGCGGTCGTCGCGGGTGGGGCGGGTGCAGTGCGGGCAGCGGACCCCGGCGGCGTCGCCGTGGCGGGCGGCGCGGCACAGGGGCACGACGGTGGCCGGAGCGGGTGCCTCGTGAGCAGGCATCGGCGTACCCCCCGGGACGTCGTCGTCGTGTGGTCACCCCAGGCTAGCGCAGTCGGTGTGGTCCCCGTCACCCCGTCGTCGTCACGCGCGGTCGGCGAGGTGGATGCGGTAGAGGTCGGCGTGCCGGTCCGCGGCCGCCGTCCAGGTGTGGTCGGCGGCCAGCGCGCGACCGGCGGCCGCCCGCCGCGGGTCGGGGGCGGCCAGCGCGTCGGCGAGCGCGGCGGCGAACCCGGCCGGGTCGCGGGCGAACCGTGCCGCGTCGCCGAACACCTCGCGCAGCACCGGCAGGTCCCGGGTCACCAGCGGGACCCCGGCGGCCAGCGCCTCCATCGCGGCCAGGCCGAAGCCCTCCTTGGCCGACGGGAACGCGAACGCCGCCGCACCCGCCATCAGGCCGGGCAGCGCGTCGTCGTCGACGGGGCCGAGGATGTCCGGGACGACGCCCAGCTCGTCGGCCCGGGCGAGCACCCGGGCGCGGTAGTCGCGGTAGTCGAACAGCGTCTCGCCGCCGCCGATCACCAGGCGTGCACCGGGCCGGAGCAGCGCCATCGCCTCGACCAGGTCGGCGGTGCCCTTGCGCGGCTCGATCCCGCCGACCGAGAGCACGTAGCGGCCGAACCGGGCCCGCCACGGCGCGCCGGCGCCGGCGTCGGCGGCCCGGGCGAACCGGGCGGCGTCGACGCCGTTGCCGATCACCGTCGCCTCCCGGCCCCAGCCGGCGCGCACCTCCGCGGCGACGGCGCGGGAGACGCACACCAGCGCGGCCGGGTGCACCAGCGCGCGTTCGTGGCAGGCGGCCAGCTCGGGGGTGCTGAACTCGTCGAGGTGGTGCACGGTGCGCAGCAGCGAGCCGTAGCCGTGCGCGCGGCCCTCGGCGTTGGCGGACAGACAGTCCTGGGCGTGCCGCACGTCGACCGCGGGGGCGTCGGCCAGCCCGGCGGCCAGCAGATCGATCGAGCGGAGGATGCGGGCACCGACCGTCTCGCCGTCGATCTCCGGAACCGGGACCAGATGCACCGCGACGCGGGGGTCGACGGCCCGGAAGAAGCCGGTGTCCCCGCCCCGGGCCAGGGAGAACACCGCGACCTCGTGCCCGGCGGCGGCGAGTGCCTCGGCCAGCGCGAGGGTGTGCACGACCCCGCCGCGCGGCTTGGTGGAGTAGGTGGACAGCCGTATCCGCACCGCTCAGCCCCGGTACAGGTCGGGTCGGCGTTCCTTGAGGTGGTGCAGCACCGCGCGGGCGGAGGCGATCATCTCGTCGGGCTCGACGTCGGTGACGGCGAGCCCGCCCTTGGACCACGTGCGGGCCAGGATGTCCCCGCCCGGCCCGACGACCTTGGCCCGGCCCAGGAAGTGCAGGGAGCCGTTGCGCCCGCTCTGGTTCGCCGAGATCAGCAGCACCTGGTTCTCGGCGGCGCGGGACTGGTCGTAGAGGTCGAACAGCCGGGCCTGGCGGTCCTGCGCCATCCGGGGCGCCCGGTTGGTCAGCGAGGTCGGCCACGCGGACAGGCAGGCCAGCAGCTGTGCGCCGTCGAGCGCGAGCGAGCGGGCCGACTCGGGGAAGGTCTTGTCGTGGTCGATGAGCATCCCCATCCGCCCGGCGGGGGTGTCGAACGCGGTGAACCCGTCCCCGGCGGCGAACAGCCCGGCGACACCCGCGGGCTGGTGCACCTTGCGGTGCCTGCCGAGCACACCGTCCCCGGTCAGGCAGACCGCGGAGTTCCACCGCACGCCCGGCTCGGGGCCGGCCTCGCAGAACCCGACGCACACCACCATCTCCCGGGCGAGCGCGGCGACCGCGCGCACCTCGGGGCCGTCCGGGTCGAGCTCGGGCGGCAGCACCGCGCCGTCGTCCGGGTCGGCGGGATCGGGGCTGCGCAGGTCGTGCACGTAGCCGCCGAGCGCGCCGTCGGGCAGCACCAGCACGCGCACGCCCTGCTCCCGGGCGTGCGCGACGATCACACCGATCCGCTCCAGGTCGAACGCGACGTCCCGGGTGAAGTTCGCGGCCGCCGCGGCGACGCGCACCTCACACCCCCGCGTGGACCGGGCCCGGCCCGTAGGCCGCCGGACGGCGGTCACGCAGGTGCCCCATCACGCGGCGGGCCGCGTCCACCTCCGCGTCCACGTCGACGGTCGCGACGGCGAGTCCGGCCTCGCTGCCGGTCGTCGCCAGCACCTCGCCCCCCGGGTCGACGATCTTGGCGCTCGCCACCAGCTGCATGTCGCCGAACGTACCGGCCTGGTTGGCCGAGACCCAGACGAACTGGTTCTCCAGTGCCCGGGAACGGTCGTGCAGGTCGAAGCGACGGGCCCACCGGTCCTCGGCGAGGACCGGGGCACGGTTGGTCCGCGACGCCGGCCACGCGGACAGGCACAGCACGGTCCGGGCGCCGTCGTCGGCCAGTGCACGGGCCGCCTCGGGGAACGCCTTGTCGTAGCAGATCATCATGCCGGTGCGGCCGTACGGCGTGTCGAACGCGGCGAACCGGTCACCCGCGGCGTAGCTGGAGTTCTCGTTGATCGGCTGGTGCACCTTGCGGTGGTGGCCGAGGATCCCGTCCCCGGTGACGGCGACACAGGAGTTGTAGGGCCGCCCGCCGGACGCGTCGTCCCCGGTCTCGCAGTACCCGGCCGCGACGACCATGTCCCCGGCCAGCGCGACCAGCCGCCGGATCTCCGGCCCGTCCGGGTCCAGCTGCGGCGGGCGGTCGGCGGGGGTGCCGGGCACGTCGTGCAGCGACGACAGGTACCCGCCCATCGCCGCCTCGGGCAGCGCGAGCACCTGCACCCCGGCCGCGCGGGCCCGGTCGATCGTGGCGGCGATCCGGACGAAGTCCTCGTCGAGGTCGCGGACGAAGCCCTGCGCGGCGGCGCCGAACGTCGTGGGCGTCATCGAATCTCCTCGGGGTGGTGGGCGGGGGCGCCGGCGCGGCCCATGCCGGTGACACCCGCGGTGACGGCCTCGGTCTGCTCGCCGTCGGGCCAGCGCAGCCGGACCCCGGCACCGGGGACGAGCTCGCCGCACTCGGCGGAGACCGCGGGGCCCGCGTCGGGGGCGGGTGCGCCGGGGTCGTCCGCGGTGAGCAGGCCGAACCCGGGGAAGCAGGTGAACCAGTCGCCCGCGGTGGCGCCGTCCGGCCGGGGGACGGCGGCGACGTCGAGGACGGCGCCGACGCCGGAGGCCTCGGCGAGCATGCCGAGGGTGCCGGCGAGCCCGGCCATCGACACGTCCTTCGCCGCGGCGGGGCGGTGCGGTGCGTCCGGACCGATGGCGCCGACGGTCGCGGTCAGCTCGGCGCGGGTGCGCGAGGTCGTCGAGTCCCACTGACGTCCGGTGTAGCCGGGACGCCAGCCGCCGCCGAGATCGGTGGTGAGCCGGACCCGGTGCCCGGCGCGGCCGCCACCGGCAGGGACGGGACGGTCGGTGCGTCCGAGCGCGGTCAGCGACAGCGCCGCGGGCACGTCGAGCTGGGTGTGCCCGCCGAGCAGCGGGACACCGTAGGCGTCGGCCGCAGCGCGTACCCCGCTCAGCACGCGGTGGGCGAACGAGGCGTCCCGGGCGCCGACGGCGTCGAGCAGCCCGACCGGGGCGGCACCCATCGCCGCGAGGTCGTTGACGTTGACCAGCACCCCGGCCCAGCCCGCCCACTCCGGGTCGCGCTCGACCATCGCCGGCACGATCGCGTCGCAGCAGGCCACGACGTCGGTGCCCGGGACGGGGGCGCCGTCGTCGCCGACGAACCCGGCCGGGCCGAGGCCACCGACCAGCGCACCCAGCGGTGCCTTGGTGGCGACGACGAGGTCCTGGACGCGGGTCACCGGCCACCGCATCGTGACGTGCGGGGCCCCGGCGACCTCGCAGTCGCGGACCCGGGTCCAGCCGAGCCGGTCGAACAGGACCGCGCCCGCGGCCTGGACGTCGGCGTCGAAGCGCAGGACGCCGGCGGCCTCGGCGCGCGCGCAGGCGGCGCGGACCAGTGCCGCCCCGACGCGGACCCCGGTGCGGCGCCGCGCGGTGGGGGCGACGACCAGCCTGCTGCCGGTCCACCACCCGATGTCGGGGTGGGCCGCCCGGGCCGGGCCGAGGCGCACCCCGCCGAGCAGGGTCCCGTCGGCGTCGTGGGCGAGCAGGACGACGACGCGCGGGTCGGCGTCGTGGTCGTCGAGGTCGGCGGTGGGCCGGTCGGGGAACAGCCCCTGTTCGACGCAGAACACCGCGCGGCGCAGCGCACGGTACCCGGCGACGCCGGAGTCGCCCGCGTCGTCGGCGCGGGCCTCGCGGATCGTCACCGGCGGGGTGTCGGTGCCGGCGGCCGGGCGGCCGCCGAGCAGCTCGTCGGCGATCCAGCGGGGGGCGGGGGTGAGGTGACGGGGTGCCCCGCTCACGAAGCGGGGGCGGGGGTCGGTGGTGCTCACGGCTCAGCCCCCCGCCGCCGACAGCGCACTGCACGCCCCGCAGGCGGCGCAGCCCGCGGCCTGGTCGGCGCCGCGCATCCCGGCCTCCCGCAGCACCGCGGCGACCCGGGAGGTGACGTCGGCGAGCAGGTCCGGGTCGGGCGCGGGGACACCGTCGGCGAAGGCGAGGGTGCCGGGCAGCGGCCGGTAGGGGACGACGAAGGGGTACACCCCGGCCGCGACCAGCTCGGCGGCGCCGGCGACGAGTTCGTCGGGGTCCTCCCCGAGCCCCACGATGAGGTAGGTCGACACCGCGTTCGGGCCGAACACCCGCACCGCCTCGTCCCAGGCCGCCCGGTACTGGGACAGCCCGACGGTGGCCTTGCCGGGCATCCAGCGCCGGCGGACGTCGTCGTCGAGGGACTCGACGTGGATGCCGATCGCGTCGGCGCCCGCGGCGGCCAGCTCGGCGAGCACGCCGAGGTCGTCGGGGGCGGGCGGCTCGCACTGGACCTGGATCGGCAGCCCGGGTACCCGTTCGCGGATCGCGCGCACGCAGCGCAGCAGGTGCCGGGCACCGCGGTCACGTCCGTTGGAGGTGCCGGTGGTCAGCACCATCTGGCGCACCCCGTCCAGGCGGGCCGCGGCCTCGGCGACCTCCGCGAGCTGGTCGGGTGTCTTGACCGCCGTGGTGGCGCCGGACTCCAGGGACTGCTCGATGGCGCAGAACCGGCAGCGGTCGGCCTCGCCGTAGCGCACGCAGGTCTGCACCACGGTGGAGGCGAGCACGTCGTCGCCGTGCAGGCGGGCGATCTTCTCGTAGGAGATGCCGTCGGCGGTGGTGAGGTCGTAGAAGGCCGGCCGGGCGACGGTGTCGACGGCGACACCCATGTCGGTCACGCCGCCGCCGGGCTCGCGGCGCAGCAGCCGCCCGTCCCGGAGCCGGTAGGGGGAGTCGGCGACGATCGGGACGGTGGTGGCCAGCCCGTCGACGAGCACGTGGCCGTCGGCGGACGGCCCGGCCCCGCCGGGGCGGCGCAGCGGGATGACCGACCCGAGGTCGGTCACGCCGGAGGGGCGCTCGGGCCCGGCGCCGGATGCGGTCTCGGGCCCGGTGTCGGGGTCGAGCCCCACGCCGCGGACGGCCAGCTCGGCTCGGGCCCGCAGACCGGGCTCGGTACGGGACGGTGCGGACATGCGGACGGACCTCCGGGGATGCGACGGGCCGGGTACGGCGGGGTGCGACCGGTGCACCCGGCCGCACCGAGATGCAGCCCACGGCTGCCGCGACGGACGCCGGGGCGCCCTGAGCTGCATCTCGGTGCGGATCCGGGACGCGGTGGCGTCCCGCCGTCTCCTCAGAGCTGGTAGGTCGAGTTGATGATCGCGCCCTTGCGGGCGTAGTGGATGAGCGCGTCCTGGACGTCGAGCGGGTGCGTCGGGATGACGCCCTCGATCAGGTCCTCCTCGCGGGCACCGTGCAGCGACAGCCCGAAGCGGCAGCAGTAGACCTTGCCGCCCTCGCCGATGAAGGTCTTGAGCTGGTCGTTGATGTTGTGCTCGCCGGGGAACGCGGACGTGCCGGTCGTCGGGAAACCGCGGGTGGCCAGGCAGTTCAGCGAGCCCGGGCCGTAGAAGTACATGGCCGACTCGAAGCCCTTGCGCAGCGCACGGGTCGCCTGCAGCACGGCCACGAAGCTGACCGAGGACTCGTGGGCGATGCCGTGCACGAGGGTGAAGTAGGTCTCGCCGTTCTCGGCCTGCAGGTCCGGGAAGACCTTGGTGCCGCCGTAGATGCTCGAACCCTCGGGCAGCGAGGGGTGCGGGATCTCCTCGAGGCTCTTCTTCTCGACGTCGGACAGCTCGGCGCTGGTCATGGGGATGCTCCTCGTGGTGTGACGGATCCACGCCGGGATTAGGGGTGCGTGGGAGCGCCGGGGGAGGGACACTGCGAAGGAATCGGGCCCCACCGTTTCCGGCAGTCCCCACAACACCAGTGATCTGTTTCCGGAACGTTGAGAGCGGACTACGACGGCAATTCTTGATCAGCGCTTTGTGACCGTCGTGTTGCGTAACACGGGGCAATACTCCCGTCGTCCGAACGACACGATTCGGTAATACGACGGGTCGACCGTGGTGGCGTTCCCCGATCCCTCACGAGGAGGCCCCCATGACTGCGGTGATCCGGCGCGAGGACCGGCGCACCCCGCCGACCGAGCTCGACGGCGAGCACCGGACGGTGGTCGTCGTCGGCGGTGGACAGGCGGGGCTGTCGATGAGCCGCTGCCTGGACGTGCGCGGCATCGACCACCTGGTGCTCGAGCGCGACGTCGTCGCGTCGTCCTGGAAGCGGCACCGATGGGACACCTTCAGCCTGGTCACGCCGAACTGGCAGTGCGACCTGCCGGACTTCCCCTACGCCGGGCCGGACCCGCACGGGTTCATGGTCCGCGGCGAGATCGTCGACTACCTGGAGGCCTACCGGGCGTTCGTCGACCCGCCGCTGCTCGAGGGCGTCGCGGTGACCCGGCTGCACCGCGACGACCGGGGGACCTTCGTCGTGGAGACCTCCGCCGGGACGTGCACCGCCGACCAGGTCGTCGTCGCCACCGGCGGGTACCACACGCCGCTCACCCCGCCGCTGTCCGAGCCGCTGCCGGCCGGCATCACGCAGATCGGGTCCCAGGACTACCGCAACCCCGGCCAGCTACCGCCGGGGGAGGTGCTGGTGGTCGGGTCCGGGCAGTCCGGGGCCCAGATCGCCGAGGACCTGCACCTGGAGGGGCGCGGGGTGCACCTCGTCGTCGGGCACGCGCCGCGGGTGGCCCGCTTCTACCGGGGCCGTGACGTCACCGACTGGCTCGACGAGATGGGCTACTACCGGATGCCGGTGACCCGGCACCCGCGCCGCGAGGCCGTGCGCGCCCAGGCCAACCACTACGTCACCGGGCGCGACGGCGGTCGCGACATCGACCTGCGTCGCTTCGCCGCCGAGGGCATGCACCTCTACGGTGCGCTGACCGACCACGCGGGGGGCCGGCTCACCTTCGCCCCCGACCTGGAGTCCTCACTGGACCACGCCGACGAGGTAAGCGAGTCCATCAAGGACACCATCGACGGCTGGATCGCCGAGCAGGGTGTCGACGCGCCGGTCGAGGAGCGCTACACCCCGGTGTGGCGTCCGGAGCGCGAGGTCACCGAGCTGGCGCTCGACGGTTCCGGGATCACCTCCGTGGTGTGGTGCATTGGGTTCCGGCAGAACTTCTCCTGGATCGACCTGGGGGTGTTCACCGGCCGTGGCTCGCCGGTGCACAGCCGGGGCACGACGGCCGTCCCCGGGCTGTTCTTCCTGGGCCTGCCCTGGCAGTGGACCTGGGGGTCCGGGCGGTTCTCCGGGGTGGGCGCCGACGCGGCGTTCCTCGCCGAGCGGATCCGCTCGCAGCGCGGCCTGACCTCGACCGGCGGCCGCGGCGACGTCTGCAACGTCCTCGCCCTGGGGTCCTGAGTGTACGATCCCGTCGACCCGTCCGACCTCGGCGGCGCCTCCGGCTGGGGGCGGGTCACGGCGCCGACCGACGTCGAGCCGGAACCGCCCTTCGGTGAGCCGTGGCAGGGCCGGGCCTTCGCGCTCACCGCGCTGACCATGGGTCGCATCTCCGGGCGCAACCTGGACGCGTTCCGGCACGCACTGTCCCGGTTGGACCGCACCCGCTACCTTGACGACGGCTACTACGGTCGCTGGCTGCACGCCGCCGAGCTGATGCTCGTCGACTCGGGCGTCCTGGCGCGCGGCGCGGTGGAGGCACGGGCCCGGCGCGGTCGCGGCGAGGACGTGCCCGAGCCGGTCGACCCACCGGTCGCGAAGCCCGACTACGCGCCCACCGCGCCCGGGTCGCTGCGGACCGTCGACGCCGCGCCGCGCTTCGCCCCCGGCGACCCGGTCCGCGCCCGCCGCGAGCCCCCGGACGTCGCTCCGCCCGCACCGTCGGCGGGCCCGGTCGGCCGCGGGCCGTGCAAGCTGCCCCGCTACCTGCGCGGGACACCCGGCGCCGTGACCGCGGTGCGGCCCGCACACGTGCTGCCCGACACCCACGCGGTGTTCGCCGGTGAGCACCCCGAGCACGTGTACACCGTCGCGTTCGCCGCGCCGGACGTGTGGGGCCCCGGCGCGGACCCGCACGTCACCGTGCACGCCGACCTGTTCGAGTCCTACCTGGAGCCACGATGACCGACGACGATCCCGGTCCGGCGCTGCGCACCGCGGCACTGGAGGAGCTGCTGGTCGAACGGGGGCTGGTGGACCCGGCCGTCGTCGACGGGTTCGTGCGCACCTACGAACGCGACGTCGGCCCGCTGAACGGCGCGACGGTCGTCGCCCGCGCCTGGACCGACCCGCAGTTCCGGGAGTGGCTGCTGCGCGACGGCACCGCGGCCATCGCCTCGCTCGGGTTCACCGGACCGCAGGGCGAGCACATGGTGGTGCTGGAGCAGACCGAGCAGGTGCACCACGTCGTGGTCTGCACGCTGTGCTCCTGCTACCCGTGGCCGGTCCTCGGGCTGCCCCCGAGCTGGTACAAGGACCCCGCCTACCGGGCCCGGGTCGTGCGGGAGCCGCGGACCGTGCTCGCCGAGATGGGCCTCGACGTGCCCCCGGAGCGTCGGATCGAGGTGTGGGACTCCTCGGCCGAGGTCCGCTACCTGGTGCTGCCGCGCCGCCCCGCGGGCACCGACGGGCTCACCGCCGAGCAGCTCGCCGGGCTGGTCGGGCGGGACGCGATGGTCGGGGTCGCCGAGGCGGTGGAGCCGTCGTGAGCGCTCCGCTGCTCGACGTCGCGGGCCCCGCCGCCCCACCGCGCGCCAACGGGGAGCTGGTGTTCGCCGCGCCCTGGGAGGGACGCGCATTCGGGCTGGCCGTCGCGCTCGCCGAGGCGGGGGTGTTCACCTGGGACGGCTTCCGCGACCGGCTGGTCGCGCGGATCGAGGCCGACCCCGCCGCCCCCTACTACGGCTGCTGGCTCGCCGCCTGCGAGGACGCGCTCGTCGCCGCGGGTCGGCTGGGCGGGGCCGACGTGTCCACCCGCGCCGCGGGTCTCGCCGCCCGCCCGGCCGGCCACGACCACGACCACGACGGCCATGGTCACGTTCGGTAGAAACACATTCACCGGTGGTGACCGAATGGGAGGTGACCGTACTCCCGCGCCCTACCCCATACGAATGCGGAACGGAACTGCGCCGACCCGATCGGGGCCGTGCGCGACCCGGCCGGTGTCACCGCTCGATAACCGATCATGTTTCCGCAGGGCCGATACCCCGGTGCGCGGATAGATTGGTGCCATGAGCGGATCCGGGTCGGTGGTCCTGCGGACCGTCGCCTGGTGTGCCGGGGTCCTGCTGGTGGGTGCCGGTGTGCTGGCCGCCGTCGTCGTCGGGTTCGGCGCGCTCGTCGCACCGGGGGAGGCGCGCGCGTCCCGCGAGATCGACCCGGCCACCGAGTTCGCCCGGCTCGCCGTCGACGACCCGCCCGCCGCGCTGCGTTCGTGCACCCCCGCCCGCGGGACCCTCGTCGACGCGCTGTCCGGGGCGCTCCCGGTCGGTGCGGTGCCCGGCGCCGACCGGTTCACCGCGACCGACGGGGACCTCACGTTCGTCTCGGCGCCGATCACCGGCACGCTGCGCGGCGCCGGGGACCGCGCGGTCTGGGTGTGGGGGCGGCAGGGCTTCGCCGCCGTCACCGACGACGCGCGCGCCCTCACTCCCGGGCTCCCCGGGCCGTCGCTCTACGCCACCGGCCCGGACGCGGCCGGCGCGGTCCGTTCCGCGACCTGCGTGGAGGCCGCGCAGCGCACCGACCGCTCCGGCAGCGCGCCGACCCAGGGCCCGGTCGCGCCGCGCTGAGACGGCTCAGTCGCCGGGCAGGATCAGGCAGCTCGACGTGGCCTCGCCCAGCAGCCGGCCCCCGGCGTCGGTCAGCTCGGCCCGGGCCAGCGCGGTGCGGCGCCCGGCCTGCACGACGTGGCCGGTGCACGTCACGGTGCCGGTGTCGACGGTGATCCGGCGCAGGAAGCGCACCGACAGGTCCAGGCTGGTGTAGCCGGTCCCGGCAGGGAGCGTGGAGTGCACCGCGCACCCGCAGGCGGAGTCGAGCAGCGTGGCGTACACCCCGCCGTGCACCGAGCCGATCGGGTTGTACTGGTGCTCGCCGGGTTCGAAGGCGAAGGCGACGCGCCCGTGCTCGGCGGAGACGGCACGGAACCCGACGAGGCTCGCGACGGGCGCCCCGGGGAGGCGGCCGTCGACGATCCGGCGCAGGTACTCCAGTCCGTCCAGACCGGACGCGGCGGCGGCGAGCACCATCGGGTCGGTCCACTCGTGCTCGCGGCGGCGCGTGGCGGTGGCCGGACCGGCCGTGGGCTCTGCTGCGGAGGTCATCGTGGCTCCTGCTCGGGGACGGGGGCTCCGGGGCCCGGTTCGAGGTGGACGTCGTCGCCGCGACCCAGGCGGTGTCCGGCGGTGCACACGCTCACCAGGCGCACCGGGGCACCACAGCCGGTGTGCACGCGGACCACGGGCGGGCCGGCGTCGCCGGCGAGGTGCCGGTCGCCGAAGTCCATGAGCGCGGCCAGGACCACGCCCAGGTCGCGGCCGCGGCGGGTCAGGCGGTACTCGGCGCGGGTCCGGGCGCCGGGCTCGCGGTAGTCCACCCGTTCGACGACGCCGTCGCCGACCAGCTCGGACAGCCGCCGACTCAGGACGGTGCGTGCGACGCCCAGGACGCGGGCCAGCTCGTCGAAGCGGGCGACCCCGCGGCCGAGGTCGCGCACGAGCAGCACCGTCCACGGGTCGGCCAGCAGCGCCGCGGTGCGGGCCACCGAGCACACCTGGGACGCCGCCGCCGTCCGTGCGTCCATCTCCGCCTCCTGGGTATCGCCGCGCTACTCAGGAGGCAGGGTAGCCCGGCGCGGTGGACGGCGACAGTGCCCGGTCCCGTCGTGCGCGATTGATCGTGCGCACAGCGGGAAGCCGGGAGGGGACAACGCACGAGCACGAGACCGAGGAGGAACCCACGGTGGCGAACGAACTGCAGGGCCGGACCGTCGCGATCCTGGCCGCGGACGGCGTGGAGAAGGTCGAGCTGGTCCAGCCCCGCGAGGAGCTGCAGAAGGCCGGCGCCCGGGTCGAGGTGGTCTCGCTGTCCACGGACCCGATCCAGTCGATGTCGGCCGACATCAACCCGGACGAGAAGCTCGACGTCGACCGGGCCGTCGCGGACGTGTCCGCCGACGACTACGACGCGCTGGTGCTGCCCGGCGGCACCGTGAACCCGGACAACCTGCGCGCCGACGCCACCGCGGTGGCGTTCGTGAAGGCCTTCTTCACGGCGGGCAAGCCGGTCGGCGCGATCTGCCACGGCCCGTGGACGCTGGTCGAGGCCGACGTGGTGAAGGGTCGCACCCTCACGTCGTTCCCGAGCATCCGGACCGACCTGCGCAACGCGGGCGCGACCGTCGTCGACGAGCAGGTCGTGAACGACAAGGGCCTGGTCACCAGCCGCAACCCCGACGACCTCGACGCGTTCTGCGCGAAGCTGATCGAGGAGTTCGCCGAGGGGAAGCACCCGGTGCACCCGGAGGGTGCGACCGCCTGACCCACCCGCACGACGTCGACGGGCCCGGCATCCCGAGCGGGTGCCGGGCCCGTCCGCGTACCGGGTCAGCCCTCGACGGGGCCGGCCATCTGCGCGGCGTCCTCGGGGTGGTCGCGGCACCGGTCGGTGTCGGGGCGCGCCTCCAGCCGCTCGTCGTCGATCTGCTCGCCGCACACGTCGCAGCGTCCGTACTCACCCTTGTCCAGACGGGTCAGCGCTGCCCGGACCCGCGCGGTGCGGGCCCGGCGGGTGTTCTCGTCGAGGTCGTGGGCCATGGTCTCGTAGGCCCGCGCGCCCTCGTCGCCGAAGTCGAGACCCTCGCCGACGCGGTCGTCACCCGGCCCCGGCCGCTCGGTCACCGCCGAGCTGCCCTCCAGCTGGTCCAGTTCGTCGGTCAGCAGGGTGCGTGCCCGCTCCGCGTCCATCGGGTCTCCTCTCGTGCCGCGCGACCGGACGGCCGCACGGGGACCGGACTACCCCACCGGCGGGCGCGCACACGCAGCCGTTTCGCCCCGGGCGACGCGGGTAGGCGCGGCGTGGCCGACGGGTGCGGCCGTGGTCCCCTTCGGCCGCAC
This sequence comes from Pseudonocardia sp. UM4_GMWB1, assembly GCF_017312155.1. NCBI lineage: Bacteria > Bacillati > Actinomycetota > Actinomycetes > Pseudonocardiales > Pseudonocardiaceae > Pseudonocardia > Pseudonocardia sp. UM4_GMWB1. Next base: position 2,340,422 of record NZ_QJPN01000001.1, read on the forward strand.
CCGCCGGCGCACCGTCCCGGCCCGTCGGCGGGCTCGTCCCGTCGCCGGTCACGGACCGATCGAGAGGGAGCCCCGTGTCCGACAGCCCGCCCGCCCAGCAGCAGACCCCGCCCGGCGACACCGGCGCGATGGACCCCGGTCCCCGCGACGAGATGCGCGGTTACCAGGGCCGCGACCTGCTCGCCGGCACCGTCGCCCTGGTCACCGGTGGTGACTCCGGCATCGGGCGCGCGGTGTGCGTCGCGTTCGCCAAGGAGGGCGCCGACGTCGCCCTGGCCTACCTGGAGGAGCACGACGACGCCGAGCACACCGCCGGGCTCGTCCGCGCCGAGGGGAGGCGCTGCCTGACCCTTCCCGGTGACCTCGGGGACGCCGCGCACTGCGCCGACATCGTGCGGCGCACCGTCGAGGAGCTGGGCGCGCTCGACACCGTCGTGAACAACATCGCCACCCAGGAACCGGTCGACGCGCTCACCGACATCGAGGACGACGCCTGGCTGCGGACCTTCGAGGTCAACATCCACAGCTACTTCCGGGTCACGAAGGCGGCCCTGGAGCACCTGCCCGACGGCGGCGCGATCGTGAACACCGGATCGATCAACGGCCTGCGCGGGAACAAGAGCCTCATCGACTACTCGGCCACCAAGGGCGCGGTCCAGTCGCTGACCTACTCGCTCGCGCAGTCGCTGACCCCCCGCGGCATCCGGGTCAACTGCGTCGCCCCGGGTCCGGTGTGGACGCCGTTGATCCCGGCGACGATGCCGCCCGACAAGGTCGACGGGTTCGGCGAGCAGACCCCGATGGGGCGTCCCGCGTCCGCGGACGAGATCGCGCCGTCCTTCGTGTTCTTCGCGGCGCCGCGGCTGTCGTCGTACTACACCGGCGAGGTGCTCGCACCGGTCGGCGGGGAGACCCTGCCGGGCTGAGCGTCCGGGCCCCGCCGCGCCGGCGGCACGGCGGGGCTCCTCAGTCGTCGGCCAGCCGCTCGCGCAGCCGCGCCAGGGTCCGTGACAGCAGCCGCGAGACGTGCATCTGCGAGATGCCCAGCTCGGTGGCGATCTGGGACTGGGTCCGGTCGCCGTAGAAGCGCAGGACCAGCATCCGACGCTCCCGTTCGGGCAGCTCGTTGAGTGCCGCACGCATCCCGGGGCCGTGCGCCGCGAGGTCCAGCGCCGGGTCCTCGGAGCCCATCCGCTCGGCGAGCGACAGGCCCTCGCCGGAACCGTCGTCGCCGACCGGCGCGTCCAGGGACTTGGCGTGGTGCGACTCCAGCGCGCCGAGCGCATCGACGACCTCGCCGATCGGTACGCCGACCTCGGTCGCGATCTCCGAGGGGCGGGGCGGACGGCCGAGCCGCTGCCCCAACTCGTCGGCGACCCGGCCGACGGTGACGGCGAGCTCCTTCAGGTCGCGCGGGACCCGCACCGCCCAGGAGTAGTCCCGCAGGTGGCGCTTCATCTCGCCGCGGATGCTCGGAACCAGGTAGCCGAGGGGGCCGCCGGTCGCCGACGACGGATCGTAGCGGTCGACCGCCTTGACCAGACCGAGCATGCCGGCCTGCTCGATGTCCTCGACGCCCCGGCCGGGGGCGGCGAAGCGCCGGGACAGGTTGCGCACGAGTGGACGGAACTCGCGGATCACGTACTCGCGCAACGCATCACGGCCCGGCGTGCCCGGTTCGGTCCCGGCCAGCTGGTCGAGATCGGGAATGAGGTCGTCGTAGCCCCGTCGGCCGTCGCGGGTGGTCGTCGTGGGCCGGGTGGAGAGAGTGGGACTCTGCATGGTCCCTCGCAATCGCCGATGGCAGGTGCGGGGTCCGCTGCACGGTTGAACGGATCTCGTGTGGACCGGTGGGCGGCGGACCCGCGTCGGCGGTGTCCTGCGTGCCCGGTACCGGGAGCTCGACCGTAACCACGGCCCGGACGGACCACAACCCGGGGCGGGGGACCGCGGTGCGGTTCAGACCCGGGCGTGCGGCGGCGTCACGAACACCGCGGTGTCGTAGTAGGTGCGCAGGGCGGTCACCGTGCCCGAACCGTCGTCGTCGGTGGCGTCGGTGAGATCGAGGACGGTGACACCGCGCACGGTCACCGGGCCGCCCCCGGCGAGCACGGCGTCGCTGTGCCATTCCAGCGCGACGGAGTCCCCGGTCTGCACGGCGTGGCGGAAGGTCGTCGCGACGTGGTCGAACGGGGAGAGGTACTCCTGCCAGAACGCTCCGAGATCGGTGCGGGCCCCGCGGCCGTCGAGGCGCTCGGCCGTGGCGCCGTCGCGGAAGCGGGCGAGCAGGTCCTCCGTCCCGCCGTCCCGCTCGAACGCCTGCAGTGCGTCGGCGAAGGCGCGGACCCGCCGGTCGGTGAGTGCCGTGTCGTCGGGGCCGGGGTGGTCCCCGCGCGGTGTGTCGCCGGGCGCGGCGCCGGCGGGTGCGGAGTCGTCCGGTGCGATGTGTCGCTGCATGGTGTGCGACTACCCGCCGGAGGCGTTCCGACCCGTCTCGGACCGGACGCGTCCGGCGGGCTGCCGGTGGGGCCGCGACACCGGCCCCGGCAGGTCCGCTCAGGCGTCGGTCTCGACGACGGTGGCGCCCTCGGCGGCGCGCTGGACCGCCTCGCAGCCCTTGTGGGCGGCCGACGTGCTCTCGTAGGCCTCGCCGACGGCGACGACCTGCCCGTTGCTCGCCTGCAGCCGGAACCGGAACTTCCCGCCCCGGTCCTCGTACACCTCGAACTTGCCTGCCACAGGGCCTCCCCGGCTCGATCGACCACCGCTGGTCGGTGCGGATGGGCGCGCACGTCAGCCCCGATGACGTTGTGACGGGCAACGGAGTGTGCCGCTCGACGGGGCGGGCCGGAGAACCCTCCCGGCGTGTGAGGGTAGAGTCCGGTCCTTCGACGGTCCGGCCGGTGCACTTCCCGGGCCGTCCCGGCGGTGAGAGGAGGGTGCCGTGGGTCAGGACGACCGGCCCGCCGACCCCGATCGGGTACCGGTCACCCGGGTCGAGGTGCTGGACTTCGTGGGCGAGCTCTTCGGCCACGGCCCGGTACCGCGTGCGGCGCTGCTGGCCGCGGCCCGCGCCGAGGACGCCAGGGCCCGCCTGTACGAGGTGCTCGACGCCGCCCTGCCGGACCGCCCGCTGACCGGGCTGGACGACCTGTGGCGCCACGTCGACGTGCCCGAGGACCTCGGCGCGGTGCGCGGACTGCCGTCGCCGCGCTAGTCGTCCGCGTCGCCGGTCCGCGGCTCGGACAGCGCCCGCAGCTCGCGGGAGAGCAGCTCCAGCCCGTGGATCCGGGCGTGCAGCGCCTCGATCTGCGACTCGGCGGCGGTGCGGTAGAGCGCCAGCCGGTCCCGGGCGTCGTCGCCGACCGGACGGCCCGCGTCGAGGTCGGCTCGGGCACCGTCGATCACCGCCATCAGCGCGCGGATCTGGTCCAGGCCGAGGTCGAGCGGCTTGAGCGTCTTGACGAACCGCAGGCGCTCGACGTCGTCCTCGGTGTAGAGACGGAAACCGCCGGTGCTGCGGGCCGACGGCGTGACCAGCCCCAGCTCGTCCCAGTGCCGGATGGTGCGCAGCGACAGCCCCACACGCGTGGCCACCTCACCGATCTGCTGCACGACACCACCTCCCCTCGACCGTGCGGCCCCGACCGTACCGCCGGGCCCGGGCCGGTCTCAGCGGGCTCTCAGCGGGGCGGGCCTTCTCAGGGGCGCCACAGCGAACCGTCCCTACCGTCGTCGACATGCCGACTGCACTGGTCACCGGAGCGAGCCGCGGGCTCGGCGCCGTCTACGCCCACGAGCTCGCCGAGCGCGGATGGTCCGTCGTCCTCGTGGCGCGCGACGCCGCCCGCCTCGCCGACGTCGCCGAGCGGATCGGCCGCGCCACCGGCGCCATCGTCGAGGTCCTGCCCGCCGACCTCACCGAGCCGGCCGGGCTGGCCGCCGTCGAGCGCCGGATCACCGACCGGGACCTGCCGATCGAGCTACTGGTCAACAACGCGGGCGTCGAGACCGACGCCGTCTTCGCCGAGGCGCCGGTCGAGGCGCTGACCGGCGAGATCGACCTCAACGTGACGGCCCTGATGCGCCTCACCCGCGCCGCGGTCCCGGCGATGACCGCCCGCGGCCGCGGCGGCGTGCTCAACATCGCGAGCTTCGCCGGGTACCTGGCCTCGGGCGGCAACGCCTACGGCGCGTCGAAGTCCTGGGTGCTGGCGTTCAGCGACACCGTCGCAGCGTCGCTGCACGGCACCGGCGTCACCGTCACCGCCGTCGCCGCGGGCCGGATCCGGACCGACGACGACCCGCAGGGACCGCTGTGGCTCGACCCCCGCGATGTCGTGCGCCGCTCGCTCGACGACCTCGCCCGCGGCCGCACGCTGTCTGCGCCGGGCTGGGTGTACCGGGCGCTGGTCGGCTACCTGGAGGCGCCGCGCACCGCGCTGCGGCTGGCCGCACGGGTCGCGGGCCGGGGCCGGGAGCGCTGCGAGCGCCTGGAGCGGGGGAGCGGGCACACCCGGCCGTCGCCGGTCCCGACGCCGTTCCGTGACGCGCCCGCCCCGGCCCGGCAGCCGGCTGTCACGGTGCACGAGGTGGGCCCGGCGACGCCGGTGCCGCCGGTCCTGCCCGAGGAGCCGGCGCGGCCCGCGCACGTCGCCGCCGCGATCTTCCCGGCGCCGCGCGTGTCGGGTACCGGCCCGCTGCCCGTCGTGACCCGTCCGGCCGGGACCGGGACCGGGGCCGCCCCGGTCCGCCCGGCCGCCGCGCGGGCGGCCGCCTCCGCGACGGCCCGCGCCGCCGTCCGCAGGTTGCCCGCCGCCCCGCGTCCGGTGCAGCCGGCCCGCGACGCCGCGACCGTCCGGCTCGCCGCGGGTTGAGGACCGCGCCACGCTCGCCGGTCCCGCGGCCACCCTGCGGGCCCACGACGACGGCGCCGCCCGCCCGGGAGGTCATCGGCGGAAACGGACAGATGTGACGAGGCTCGCGTACCCCCCACTGTCGGAACCCTGGGCCATGCCCTAGCGTTCTGCACAGTCGAAGGGGAGTACTCCCGAACACGGCGTCGCCGTCATCACGGCACCGGCCCGAGCCGGTCCCGGTTGCGCCGGTCCACCGCGGTCACCGCGGCGGGCGGAGGAGACCTTCAGCGCCCCTACCTGCGCTGGAGGACCCCGCCGTGAACGTTCCCCTCTGGGCGTGGCTGGCCACGCTCGCCGTCGTCGTCGGCATGCTCGTGTTCGACTTCGTCGGGCACGCCCGTGACCCGCACGAGCCCACGCTGCGCGAGTCGGCGATCTGGTCGGCCGGCTACATCGCGATCGCCCTGCTGTTCGGCGTCGGTGTCGGCGTCTTCTCGGGCTGGCAGTACGGCGGCGAGTACATGGCCGGCTGGCTGACCGAGAAGGCCCTGTCGGTCGACAACCTGTTCGTCTTCCTGCTGATCATGACCAGCTTCGCGGTGCCGAAGGTGCACCAGCAGAAGGTGCTGCTGATCGGCATCGCGATCGCGATCGTCATGCGCGGTGCGTTCATCGCGGTCGGCGCGGTGATCATCGAGCAGTTCGTCGCGGTCTTCTATCTGTTCGCGGTCATCCTGTTCTGGCTCGCCTGGTCCCAGATCCGCGAGGCGATGTCCTCCGACGACCACGAGCAGGCCGACGCCGGTGACTCGAAGCTGATCCGCCTGGTCCGCAAGGTGCTGCCCACCTCCACCGAGTACGACGGCGCGAAGCTCGTCACCCGCGTCGACGGCAAGCGGCTCCTCACCCCGATGGCGCTGGTCATCGTCGCCATCGGGCTGACCGACCTGCTGTTCGCGTTCGACTCGATCCCGGCGATCTTCGGCCTCACCCAGGAGCCGTTCCTGGTGTTCACCGCGAACGCCTTCGCCCTGCTCGGCCTGCGCCAGCTGTACTTCCTCATCGGTGGGCTGCTGGAGCGCCTGATCTACCTGGCGCACGGCCTCGCGGTGATCCTGGCGTTCATCGGCGTGAAGCTCACCCTGCACGCGCTGCACGAGAACAACGTGCCGTTCATCAACGACGGGCAGCCGGTGCCGGTGCCCGAGGTGCCGATCTGGCTGTCGCTGCTGGTCATCACCGGGACGATCGCCGTCGCCGCCGTCGCGAGCCTGGTCGTCTCCCGGCGCCGCGCCGCGGCCGCCCCGGCAGCCCCGGAGGTCGCCGGACCCGACACCGACGGTGCGGACGACGCGACCGTGGACGCGGATCAGATCCCCAGCACCACCCGGGCGACCGAGAAGTAGATCAGCAGCCCGGTCGCGTCGACGAGCGTCGTGACCAGGGGAGCGGACACCACCGCCGGGTCGATCCCGACCCGGCGGGCCAGCAACGGCATCGTCGCGCCCACCGTCGCCGCCCAGCCGCAGATCGCCACCAGCGTCACCGCCACCACGACGGCGACCTGGACCCCGACCAGCAGCGACGCGACGGCCAGCCCCAGCGCACCGAGCAGGGTGCCCAGCAGCAGCCCGACCCGCAGCTCCCGCCACACCACGGCGGGCAGGTCGGCCAGGCGCACCTCCCCGACGGCGATCGCCCGGACCGCCGCCGACGCGGACTGGGCACCGGCGTTGCCGCCGGTGCCCACGAGCAGCGGGATGAACAGCGCCAGCGCGGTGACCTGCTCGAGTGCGTCCTCGAAGATCTGCAGCACGTTGACCGTCAGCACCGCGGCGAGCAGCAGCACCGCCAGCCACACCGCGCGGGTGCGCGCCAGCTTCGTGACCCGCACGTACATGTAGTGGCCCGACCACGGCGCCGCGCCGGACTGGCGGGCGACGTCCTCGGTGTCGGCGCGCTCCAGGATCTCGACGGCGTCGTCGATCGTCAGCAGGCCCAGCAGCCGATCCTCCGAGTCGACGACCAGCAGGTCGAGCAGGTTCGCCTCGCCCATCAGGCGTGCGGCGTCCTCGGCGGCGTCGGTGGCCCGCACCCGCGGCGCCCCGTCGTCGACGAGGTCGGCGACGGCGACGTCCGGCCGGGCCAGCACCAGGTCGCGCAGCGAGACGGTGCCGATCACCCGGCGCCCGGCGTCGGTGACGGCGAGGGTGTACACGGTCTCGGCCTGCGCACCCTTGCGCCGCACGACGGCCAGCGCCTCGGTGACGCTGCTGTGCAGCGGCACGGCGACGGTCTCCGGCGTCATCACCCGCCCGACCGAGCCGTCGGGGTAGCCGAGCAGCGCCGCGGTCATCGACCGTTCCCCGGCCGACAGCCCGGCCAGCACCCGGTTCGCGACCTTGGCCGGCGCCTCGCCGAGCATCCGGGCGCGGTCGTCGGGGTCCATGTCCTCGACCAGGGCGGTCACCGCGTCGTCGCGCAGCCCCGCCAGCAGCTCCTGTTGGTCGACCGGGTCGAGCTCCTCGAACACGTCGAGCGCGCGGTCCTTGCCGAGCAGCCGGAACACCCAGCCCGCGTCGACCGGTTCCATCCGGGCCAGCGCGTCGGCGATCTCGTGGGCGGGCCGTCCGTCGAGCCGGTCGAGGACTCCGGCGGGGTCGTGGCGTTCGACGAGATCGGTCCAGCGTTCCATGCGGACGATCCTGCCGCCGGGTCCTGCAGCGTGCAGCGGCGGGACTATGTCCGTTTCGGTAGGATCGGTGACGTCTACCGCACATCCCGGATGACCGCCCCCGGGAGCGGGAACCCGGTCGGTGGCACCGAGGAGGTCACGATGTCCGTCACACCCCCGCCCCTGCCGCCCCCGTCGCCCGGCGGCGGGACCGGCGACCCCGACCCACGCCCGGTGGCGCGCCCCCTGGACCGCGACGAGGAGCTCCGGCTCTCCGGCCTGGAACAGGAGCTGCGCCGCTCCGACCCGGAGCTGGACACCGAGCTGACCGCACCGCACCGGCCCACGCGCGCCGCGGGCGGCCGCGCGGACCGGATCCTGCAGGCCGTCGCGATCACCGTGATCGTGCTGGTGATCGTGCCGGGTGACTGGGTCGCCGGGCTGCTGTCGTTCGGGCTGCTGCTCGGGATCCCGGCCGCGATGGCCTGGATCGCCGTGCGTGCACACCGGGAGAACGCCGCCCGGGAGCAGGCCGAGGGCCGCGACGACGAGCGCGCCTGACCTGCGCCCGGTGCGGCGGCGCCGGTCGCGGGTCAGGCGCGGTCAGGTCGTGGACGGGGCCGCCGTCGCGGCCTCGGTCGGGTCGGTCGTCGAGCGCACGGTGGGCAGCCCGAGGTGCTCGCGCAGTGTGCTGCCGGTGTAGTCGGTGCGGAACGAACCGCGCTCCTGCAGCAACGGCACCACCCGGTCGGCGAACTCGTCGAGCCCGCCCGGGGTGACGTGCGGGACCAGCACATACCCGTCCGCGGCGTCGGACTGGACCGCGTCGTCGATCGCGTCGGCGACCGTGCGCGGGCTCCCGACGAAGGTGTGCCGCCCGGTCACCTCGATCACCGTCTCGCGCAGCGACAGGCCCTTCTCCGCGGCCAGGGCGCGCCACTGGTCGGCGACCGCCTTCGGGTCCCGGTACTGGCGCACGCTGGCGCGGCCCTTCGACACCAGCTCACCCTCGACCGGGTCGAACTCGGGCAGCGGGCCGTCCGGGTCGCGGTCGGACAGGTCGGTGTTCCACAGCTGCTCGGCGAACACGATCGCGGTCTGCGGGCTGACCTGCTGGGCGCGGATCACCTCGGCGTGCTCGGCGGCCTCGGCGTCGGTGTCGCCCAGCACGTACGTCGCGGCGGGCAGGATCTTCAGGTCGTCCCAGGCGCGGCCGTAGCGGGCCAGGCGGCCCTTCACGTCGGCGAGGAACGCGCGCCCGGCCTCGGGCTCGGCGTGCCGGGAGAAGATGGCGTCGGCCGACGCGGCGGCGAACTCGCGGCCCTCCTCGGAGTCACCCGCCTGCAGGATGACCGGGCGGCCCTGCGGGCTGCGCGGCAGGGAGAAGCGGCCGTGCACGTCGAACTGGTCGGAGGAGTAGGCGAACCCGCAGCGGTCGTCCGGGCCGGTGCGGGAGTCCCAGATCGCGGCGGTCGCGGCGAGCTGCTCCTTGGCCCGCGAGTAGCGCTTCTCCTTCGGCAGGAACCCGCCGCGGCGGAAGTTCTCGCCGGTGAACGCGTCCCAGGAGGTGACCACGTTCCACGCGGCACGCCCCCCGGACAGGTGGTCGAGGGAGGCGAACTGGCGGGCGACGTCGTAGGGCTCGGTGAACGTCGAGTTGATCGTGCCGGCCAGGCCGAGCCGGTCGGTGACCGCCGCGAGGGCGTTCAGGATCGTGAAGGTGTCCGGGCGGCCCATCACGTCGAGGTCGTAGATCTCGCCGCGGTGCTCGCGCAGGCGCAGTCCCTCGGCGAGGAACAGGAAGTCGAACCTCGCCCGCTCGGCCGTGCGCGCGAAGTGCGCGAACGACTCGAACTCGATGTGGCTGCCGGACGCCGGGTCGCTCCACACCGTGGTGTTGTTGACGCCCGGGAAGTGGGCGGCGAGGTGGATCTGCTTGCGTGGCATGCGTGTCCTCCCGACGTGGCTCCTACCGGTGCAACACCCTCCGGGCCAGGGTGTTCCCGAGCAGCTGCGCGCACTGCACGACGACCACGATGATCGCCACCGTCAGCAGGGTCACCGGCCAGTCGAACTGCTGGTAGCCGTAGGTGATGGCGAAGTCGCCCAGACCGCCGCCGCCGACGTAGCCGGCCATCGCGGACATGTCGACGACCGCGACGAACACGAACGTGTAGCCGAGCACCAGCGGTGCCAGCGCCTCGGGCACCAGCACGCTCCACACGATCCGGAACCGGCTCGCGCCCATCGCCCGTGCCGCCTCGACGACCGCCGGGTCCACCGACACCAGGTTCTGCTCGACGATGCGGCCGATGAAGAACGTCGCCATCGCGACCATCGGGAACAGCACCGAGCGGGTGCCGATCGTCGTGCCCATCACGACCAGCGTCAGCGGGCCCACGGCGGTGATGAAGATGATGAACGGGATCGGGCGCACGATGTTGACCAGCACGTTCAGCACGCCGAACACGGCGCGGTGGGCGTAGAGGCCGTTCGGGCGGGTGGTGTGCAGGGCGACCCCGAGCAGCAGCCCGAGCACCCCGGCCAGCAGCATCGTCCAGGAAACCATGTAGGCGGTCTGCAGCACCGACAGCCACAGCACCGGGCTCAGGGTCTCCCAGTCGGCCTTCATGCGGACTCCTCGTCCCGGGTGGTGGCGGCGCCGTCCGGGGTGACCCGGGTGGTCCGCGACAGCTCGTCGATGCAGGCGCGCACCGCGTCGTCGTCGCCGGTCAGGGCCAGGGTGAGGCTGCCGACGGGGCGCCCGGACAGCTCCCGGATGCCACCGTGCACCACGGTCGCGCGGACCCCGTGCGCGGCCGGGACGCGTGCGATCGCGTCCTGGGCGTCCGCGGCGGCCGAGCCGGGCCCGCCGACGCCGACGGTCACCAGCCGGCCGGGGTGGCGCTCGCGCAGCCGGGAGAGCGTCCCGGGCGACGGCACGTCCTGCAGGACGCCGTGCACGAAGCGGCGCGTCGCCGGGTGCGACGGCGCGGCGAACACGTCGTACACCTCGCCGTCCTCGATGACCCTGCCCTGCTCCATGACCACGACCCGGTCGCACACGTCGGCGACGACCTCCATCTCGTGGGTGATCACGACGACGGTGGTGCCCAGCTCGCGGTTGACCCGGCGCAGCAGGGCCAGCACCTCCCGGGTCGTCTCCGGGTCCAGCGCGCTGGTCGCCTCGTCGGCGAGCAGGATCGACGGCGACGTGGCGAGCGCCCTGGCGATCCCGACCCGCTGCTTCTGCCCGCCGGACAGCCGCGCCGGGTAGCGCCCGGCCAGGTCGGCCAGCCCGACGAACTCCAGCAGCTCCGCGACGCGGGCGCGGCGCTCCTCCCGGGAGCGGCCGGCGACGGCGAGCGGGTAGCCGACGTTGCCGGCGACGGTGCGCGAGTTCATCAGAGCGAACTGCTGGAAGATCATCCCGACGTCGCCGCGCAGCTCGCGCAGCCCCCGTTCGGGCAGCTCGGAGGTGACCCGCCCGCGCACCGTGACGGTCCCCGCCGTCGGCAGCTCGAGGGCGTTGATCATCCGGACGAGCGTGGACTTGCCCGCCCCGGACCAGCCGATCACGCCGGTGATCCCGCCCTCGGCGATGTCGAGGTCGACGTCGTCGACGGCGGTGACCCCCGGGCCGCGGCGGGCCGGGAACGTGCGGGTCGCGCCCGAGAACGAGATCACCGGCGCCGTCATCAGCCCGCCCGCAGCCGCTGCTCGATGCCGGTCAGGGTCCGGCGCAGGTCCTCCGCGGAGTTGTCGCGGAACACGCCGCCGTCGCCGAGGTCGCGGCGGGCGGCGTCGAGGACCTGCGGGTCGTGGTAGATCCGGACCAGCGTCGCGTAGACCGGGTCGTCGGCCTGGTCGGCCCGGGCGACGAACAGGTTGATGTAGGGCTTGGCCTTCTCCGAGTCCGGGTCCTCCTGGTAGAGGACCTGGTCCTGGGTCAGGTTCGCCGACTGCGCGTAGTTGTTGTTGACGATCGCGGCGTCGGCGCTGGCCAGGTTCGCCGCGGTCTGGGCCGCGTCGACCGGGGTGACGGTGACCTTCGAGGCGGCGCGGTCGATGTCGGCCGGGGTGGAGGTCGTCGTGCCCCCGTCGGTGAGCCTGAGCAGCCCGGCGGACTGCAGGACGGTCAGCGCCCGGGCCTGGTTCACCGCGTCGTTCGGGATGACGACCTGCCCGCCCTGCGGGATCTGCGCCAGGTCGGTGTGCTTCGTGGAGTACAGCGGCAGCGGGTACACCGCGGTCGCGCCGACCGGGACCAGGGTGTCGTCGTTCTGGACGTTGTAGTTCGCCAGGTACTGCAGGTGCTGGAACTGGTTGAGGTCCAACTGGCCCTGGGCGAGCGCCGGGTTCGGCTGGTTGTAGTCGGTGAAGTTGGTCAGCTCGACGGTGATGCCCTGCGCGGCGGCCTTCTCGGTGAAGACCTTCCAGTAGGGCTCGGCGCCGTCGGAGACGCCGATCCGGACGGTCCGCGACCCGCTCTCGCCACCACCGGACGAGGACTCACCGGGGGCGGAGCAGCCGGCCGCCAGCACGGCGAGCACGGCGGCGGGGACCAGCAGGGACAGCGCGCGTGGCAGGCGCATCGGGGTTCCTCTCGGCTCCGGCCGTGGACGGGTCGCGTCCGACGAGCCGGCGCTGCGGTGCGACGGTGGTGCGTGCCGGGCGCCGGATGGGCGCCCTGGTGGGTCCGGACGCCGGGCGGGAGCAGGAGCTCCGGGGACGTCGCCGGGGGAGACCGGGCCGCCGGGCGGGGCCGCGCCGGGTGGGCGCGGCCGGCCGCGACGGGGCGGTCGGCACGATCCGGGAACCTACATCGGGCGAACCGCCCGTAGCTCATCGCCGCGACGAAGCTCACCGTGACCGGCACGCCGCCGTCCGGCGGTTGCGGTGCGGCGGCCGGTGCGGCCACGATCAGGGCACCGTCCGCGCGCCGCCGGCCCGGGTGGCCGTCCCCGCGCGGGCCGGCCGTCACCGCCGTGACGCGCGACCCGCCACCGGCCCCGGAGCCCCTCCGCCGCCGGGTGCCTCTCGCGGAGACCTGCGCGATGCCCCCCACGGACGTCCTTCCCGCCCCCGGCGCCACCGTCTGGCTCACCGGCCTGCCCAGCGCCGGGAAGTCGACCATCGCCCACGCCTGCGAACCGGTCCTGCGGGCCCGCGGCCTGCGGGTCGAGGTCCTCGACGGCGACGCCGTCCGCCCGCACCTGGCCGCCGCCCGCGGCTACAGCCGGGAGGACCGGGCGATCAACATCCGGCGGATCGGCTGGGTCGCCGAACTGCTCGCCCGCAACGGCGTGCTCGTGCTGGTCTCGGCGATCGCCCCGTATGCCGACGTGCGCGACGACGTGCGGCGCGCCCACGCCGACAACGGCACCACCTACCTGGAGGTGCACGTCAGTACCCCGGTGGAGGTCGCGGCCACGCGCGACGTGAAGGGCCTCTACGCCATGCAGCGGGCCGGGGAGATCACCGGCCTGACCGGCGTCGACGACCCGTACGAGGTGCCGCCGTCGCCGGACCTGGTGCTGCCCGCCCACACCCAGCCGGTCGCCGGGTCGGTGACGCTGCTGGTCGACCACCTCATCGACCGTGGTCTGGCCGGACCGCGCGACGTCACGACCCGGGAGACCGCATGAGCACCCCGCTGCCCCTGCCACGTCTGGACGGCGCCGCCGTCGCCGTCGCACCGCCCGGGGACGGCGCCGGGCACTGGGCGGGCGCCCCGTCGGCGGTCCCCGACGGCGACGGGGGCTACGTACTCGCCTACCGGCTGCGGGCCCCACTCACCGAGGGCCGCGGCCTCGCCGTCGTCCTGGCGCGGTCGGCCGACGGCGTCGCCGTCGCCCCGGTCGCCGAGGTCACCAAGGACCGCTTCGGCGCCGAGTCGCTCGAACGGCCCGCGCTGGTGCGCACCGAGCAGGGCCGGTGGCGGCTCTACGTCTCCTGCGCCACACCGGACTCCAAGCACTGGTGGATCGACGTGCTGGAGGCCGCCACCGTCGAGGAGCTGCCCACCGCGCCCCGGCGCACCGTGCTGCCCGGCGACGACCGGCACGCGGTGAAGGACCCGGTGGTCGTGCGCGAGGGCGGCCTCTGGCACCTGTGGGCCTCGGTGCACCCGCTCGAGCTGCCCGGCCACGAGGACCGGATGACCACCGAGCACTACACCTCGCCCGACGGGCTGGCCTGGAGCCACGCGGGCACCGCGCTGCGCCCGCGCCCGGACCGCTGGGACGCGCGCGGCGTCCGGGTGTCCGCGGTCTTCCGGGTCGACGGCCGCTGGGCCGCGACCTACGACGGGCGCGCCACCGCGGCGGAGAACTGGGAGGAGCGCACCGGGCTCGCCCGCGGCGGTACCGGCGCGCCGGGGGAGTTCACCGCGGACGGCGACGGTCCGGTCGCCGCCTCCCCGCACGGGGCGGGCGGACTGCGCTACCTGTCGGTGGTGGCCGCCCCCGGTGGCGGGTGGCGGTTGTTCTACGAGGTCACACGCGCCGACGGGGCGCACGAGCTGCGCACCGAGCTGCTCGTCGCGCCGGTGCCCGTCGCCGGGACGGTCTGAGTGGGACGGCTGCCCGACTTCCTGCTGCTCGGCGCCGCCAAGTGCGGCACCTCGGCGTTGCACCGTGCCCTCTCCGGGCACCCGGAGCTGTTCCTGTCCGAGCCGAAGGAACCGAAGTTCTTCCTCACCGACGGTCCGCCGCCCACCTCCGGCGGCGGCCCCGGCGACGTCCCGACGTGGGGTGAGCACGTGTGGCGGCGCACCGACTACGAGGCGCTGTTCGACGCCGCCCCGCCCGGTGCACGGTGCGGCGAGTCGACGGTGTTCCACCTCTACGACACCGCCGCGCAGAACCGGATCGCCCGGCTGCTGCCCCGGGCCCGGCTGGTCGCGGTGCTGCGCGACCCGGTGGAGCGGGCCCACTCGAACTGGGCGCACCTGCGCGGTGCCGGGCTGGAGCCGGAGGCCGACTTCCGGACCGCGCTGCGCGACGAGCAGCGCCGCATCGACGCCGGCTGGGCGCACTTCTGGCACTACGCCGCCCAGGGCCGCTACGGGGAGCAGCTCGCACACCTGGACACGCTGTTCCCCCGCGAGCAGGTGCTGCTGCTGCGCTACCGGGAGCTGCGCGACGACCCGGCCGGCACGGCGGACCGGGTGTGCGCCTTCCTCGGCGTCGCGACGGGGGTGGTCACCGGGGTGCCCCGCCACCATGTGCGCCCGGACGTGCAGGGCCGCACCGGCGGCCCCACCGCAGCGGAGCGCGCCGCCGTACTGCCCCTGTTCGCCGACGACGTGCCGCGGGTCGCGGAGCACACCGGCTGGGACCTGGCCGACTGGCTCCGCTGACCCGGGGCCCGGGCGCTAGCGGGGCGGCTCGGCGAGCAGGCCACGCCGACGCAGCTCGGGCAGCACGCCCTCGCCGACCCGGTAGGCCTCCTCCAGGTGCGGGTAGCCCGACAGCACGAACTCGTCGACCCCCAGCTCGTGGTACTCGGCGATCCGGTCGGCCACCTCGGTGTGCGACCCGACCAGCGCGGTCCCCGCACCGCCCCGGACCAGGCCCACCCCTGCCCACAGGTTCGGCGCGATCGTCAGTGCGTCGGCCGAGCCGCCGTGCAGCGCGAGCATTCGCTGCTGCCCGACCGACTGGCTGGCCCGCAGGGTCGCCTGGGCGCGCTCGATCTCGGCCGGGTCGAGTGCGTCGAGCAGCCGGGCGGCCTCGGCCCACGCCTCGTCGGCGGAGTCGCGGGTGATCACGTGCAGCCGGATGCCGAAGCGTGGGCTGCGGCCCAGGTCGTCGGCGAGCTTGCGGACCCGCCCGATCTTCTCGGCGACGGCCGCGGGTGGCTCGCCCCAGGTCAGGTAGACGTCGGCGTGCCGGGCGGCGACCGGCAGCGCGGCGTCGGACGAGCCTCCGAAGTAGACCGGAGGCAGCGGGTCCGGCGGCGCGAGGGTGGTGGCGCCGTCGACGTCGTAGTGGGCGCCGGTGAAGTCGAACGGCTCGGGCGACCAGGCGCCGCGCAGCACCGTGAGGAACTCGTCGGTGCGGGCGTAGCGCTCGTCGTGGGAGGCGTGATCGCCGAAGCGGCGCTGCTCGACGGCGTCGCCGCCGGTGACGATGTTGAGCATCAGCCGGCCGCCGGAGACCCGCTGGTAGGTGGCGGCCATCTGGGCGGCGAGGGTCGGGGAGAGCACGCCCGGCCGGAACGCGACCAGGTAGCGCAGCGTGCGGGTCTCGCGCAGCAGCGCGGCCGTGGTCAGCCAGGCGTCCTCGCAGAACGTGCCGGTCGGCGTGAGGACGCCGTGGAAGCCCTGGGCCTCCGCGGCCCGGGCGATCTGGGCGAGGTAGCCGATGTCCGCCTCGCGGGCCGTCGACCCGGCCTCGCCGCGGTCGGCGTGCCGGCGGGCGACTATGGTGCGGCCGTCGCCGGAGGTGGGCAGGAACCAGTGCGGGACGATGCTCATCGTGCTCCCGTCCGTCGGTCGGTGGGGGTGCCCGGGATGCCGTCCCGGGCGGCGGCCAGGGTCGTCGCCTCGAAGCGGCGGTCGACGAACGCGCCGATGTCGGCCCGGCCCGGGATGACCCCGGCCTCGGAGAACGCGTCGGCGAGCGCCTGCTGGGAGGCGACGACGGTGTCGTCGAGCGGGACCGGCAGGTCCGTGCCGCGCGCGACGGCGCGTCGGGTGATCGGCAGCGGGATCGTCGTCTCCTCGCTCCAGACCCGGGCGCGCTGTTCGCGGTGGGTGTCGGAGTAGACCTGCGCGGCCGCGAGCCGGGCCAGGAAGTCGGCCAGCGCGGCGCTGCGCGCCGGGTCGGCCAGGGTGGCGTTGGACGCGACCTGGAAGCCGTAGCCGTTCGCGGTGCCGGTGCCGTCGGCGACGATCCTGGCGCCGTCGTCGAGCTCGGCCTGGGAGGTGTAGGGGTCCCAGACGGCCCAGGCGTCGACGTCGCCCTGGCGGAACGCTCCGTAGGCATCGGCGGGGGCGAGGAAGGTGAGGTCGACGTCGTCGAGGGTCATCCCGGCGGCCCGCAGGGTGGACAGCAGCTGCCCGTGCGCCGAGGTGCCCTTCCCGACGGCGATCCGCGTCCCGCGCAGGTCGGCCACCGAGCGGATCGGCGAGTCGCGGCGGACGAGGATCGCGTCGCTGGTGACGTTGCCTCGGTTGGCCGACACGACCTGCACGCGGGCGCGTGCCGCGGCCGCGAAGATCGCCGGGGTGTTGCCCGTGCCGCCGACGTCGATCGCGCCGGCCCGGGCCGCCTCGATCAGCGGGGGACCGGCGGTGAAGGTGCGCAACTCGATGCGGTAGGGGACGTCGTCGAGGAGCTCGGCGGCGCGCAGCAGCGACCGGGACCCGCCCTTCTGGTCCCCGACGACGAGGGTCACCCCGGCGGGGCTGGCGGCCGGCTGCACCGGCGGCCGGTCCACCGGCACCGACGAGCACCCGCTGAGCACGATCGCCAGCGCCACCAGCAGCACCGTGACCGCCCGGGACCCCCGGTGACCACCCGTCGTGGAGCGGAGCGACCACTCGGCGGACCGGATGCTCCACGACCGGTGATCATGAACGGCGGTCGGGGCGCGGCCGCGTCGTCGTGGCCCGCCGTGCGGCGCCGTGGGGTGCATCCGGTGGGGTCGCATGCTCGCCGCGGGGGTGGACCTGCCGGCGTCAGGCCGCATCGTCGGCCACCCCGAGCTCGTCGAGAACGGTGCGGCGCAGCGCGGCGAGCCGCTCCGGGTCGCGGGGGCGGCCGCCGGGGCGGTGCTCGTCGCCGATCCGGCCGTCGGCCAGCACCAGCACCCGGTCGGCGAGCAGCAGAGCCTCGTCGACGTCGTGGGTCACGAGCAGCACGCCGGGGCGATGCCGGCGCCACAGGTCGAGGACGAGCCGGTGCATGGTGATGCGGGTCAGCGCGTCCAGCGCGCCGAACGGCTCGTCGAGCAGCAGCAGGTCCGGCTCGCGGACCAGGGCCCGGGCCAGCGACGCCCGCTGGGCCTCGCCGCCGGACAGGGTCAGCGGCCAGGCGTCGGCGCGCGCGGACAGCCCGACCTCGGCGAGCGCGGCGTCGGCGACCCCGGCGGGGGTGTCGCCGCCCAGATCGCGGTGCAGGCCGAGCGCGACGTTGTCGCGGACCGTGCGCCACGGCAACAGCCGCGGCTCCTGGAACGCGACCGCGACCGAGCCGGGGACTTCGACCGTACCCGAGACCCCGGTGTCGGAGGCGTCGTCGAGCCCGGCGAGCAGCCGCAGCAGCGTCGACTTGCCGGACCCGGAGCGGCCGAGCAGGGCGACGAACTCGCCGTCGCCGATGGTGAGGTCGAGCCGGTCGAGGACCCGGCGGCCGTCGAACTCGCGGACCAGGTCGTGCACGCGGGCGCTCACCGGTCGGCCCCCGCCGGGCCGGCCGGGCGCCAGCCCAGGACGCGGCGTTCCAGCCGGCGCACCAGGGCGTCGGTGCCGAGGCCGAGCAGCGCGTACACCGCCAGGCCGACGACGATGACGTCGGTGCGGAGGAACTCCCGGGCGTTCATGATCATGTAGCCGAGGCCGGCGTCGGCCGAGGTCGTCTCCGCGACGATGATCGACAGCCAGGCGATCCCCAGCGCCAGCCGCAGGCCGGTGAGGGTGGAGGGCATCGCACCGGGCAGCACCACGTGGCGCAGCCGCTCGGCGCGGGTGAACCCGGACACCGACGTCGCCTCGAGCAGCTTCGGGTCCACCCCGCGGACCCCGGAGTGGACGTTGAGGTACATCGGGAACAGCACGCCGAGCGCGACGAGCAGCACCTTCGGCAGCTCCCCGATGCCGAACCACAGGATGAACAGCGGCACCAGGCCCAGGTGCGGCAGTGTGCGCAGCATCTGCACCGGCGGGTCCACGAGCAGCCCGCCCCAGCGCGAGAGCCCCGAGACCACGCCGAGCCCGACCCCGACGACCAGTCCGAGGACCAGCCCGGTCGCGACCCGGGCGAGCGAGACCAGCAGCCCCTCCGGAAGCTCCCCGCTGCGGGTGAGGTCGACGGCGGCGGTCACCACGCGCAGGGGCGAGGCGAGCTCGTCCTCGGCGAGCAGGCCGGTCGAGGAGGCGAGCTGCCACAGCAGGATCAGGGCGACGGGGGAGATCCAGCGGCGCAGGTCCGGCCGGCGACGGAGCCTGCGGGCGGTGCCCGCGGGCCCGGGTGGTGACGGGGTGGTGGGTGGCGCGACGGCGTCGGCCGGTGCGGAGGTCCAGGTCGTGGACACGGGGGCTCCCGGGACTCGTGGTCGTGACAGGGGTGGGCGCACGTCGGGGCGGCCCCGGTCGGGCGGCCCGCGGCACGGGCGGGGGCGGCGCGGCGGCCGCGGTCAGCGACAGGTGCAGCCAGCGAGGCGGAGCAGATCCACGTGGCGGCGGGGGGTGAGGTCGCGGCCCGGACCGACGGCGACCGTGCGTGACGGGCTGCGCCGACCGGTGCTCATGCGTCCAGATGACCACGGCGTCCGTACCGTGACAAAACGGCGTCCGTCCCGCGGGACGGGTGACCGGGGATGTGCGGACCGGCTCCCGCGGGGTGGGAGCTCAGCCGCGGCGGGCCCACTCGTCGGCCAGCAGCTCCTGGGACGCGATCCGGTCGGCGTGCCGGTGGGTGATGGTGGTCAGGAGCAGCTCGTCGGCGCCGGTGACGGCGCGCAGCCGCTCCAGGCCGTCGGCGACGGTGGCCGGGCCGCCGACGAAGCGGGTCGCGACCCGGTCGGTCACCAGCGCCGGGTCGGCCGGGAGCGCACCGGCGTCCTCGGGGCGCGGGTAGGGGATGGCGCCCGCCCCGGTGCGGATGCTGTGCACCCACGGGCCGAAGCCCGCCGCGATCCTGGCGGCGTGCGCGTCGTCCGGGCCCACGACGACGTCGGCCGACACCATCACGTGCGGGCGGTCCAGCCGCTCCGACGGCCGGAACGCGTGCCGGTAGGCGGCCACGGCGTCGAGCACGGTCGCCGGGCTGACGTGGTAGTTCGCCGCGAACGGCAGCCCGCGGCGCCCGGCGAGGACGGCGCTCTCCCCGCCGCTGGACCCGAGCACCCAGGTCTGCAGGGCGGCACCCTCGCCGGGGACGGCGCGGACCTCCACCCCGCCCGGCGTCCAGGTGCCGGTGAGCAGCCCGTCGACGGCGTCGAGGAACTCCTCGTACGGGGGCACCTGGGCCCCGGGCTGGCGCAGCGCCGCCGCCTGGGCGCGGAACCGGGGGGAGGACGCGATCCCGGCGAGCGACACCGGGGCGGGGATCAGCACACCGTCGACGAGCCGGTCACCGCGCCCGTCCGGTTCGCGGGACGGGAGCCGGGACCCGCCGGAGCGGCCCAGGCCGAGGTCGATGCGGCCCGGGTGCAGACCCTCGAGGGTTCCGAAGTCCTCCACCACCGACAGCGGGGTCCGGTGCCCGGTCTGCACCGCGCCCGAGCCGACCCGGATCGTCGCCGATCAGGACGGCCGGCGAGGCCCCCGCGACGCCCGGGTTGAGGTGGTGCTCGGCGAGCCAGAACGGGCGTAGCCGGCCCGTTCGGCGGAGCGGGCGAGATCGAGGGTGTCGCGCAGGGCGTCGGGACGGTCGAGCCGGCCGGTACCGGGGAGAGGTCGAGGACGGACAGGGGAACGGGCACGGCGGCACACCTCCGGACCCGGGGCGGTCGCGACGACCGGGCCGGGCGACGGTGTCCGCCCCGGCGGGCCCGGCGCGGGACGCAGGCGGACCGGGGTGCGGGCTCGGGCGGTGCGCCGCGGGCAGGTCCGGCCCGGGCGACGCCGGTCGCCCTCCGATCGTCGCCCTGCCCTCGACGGCGGCGCAACCCCGGCGCGGCTTGCTACCGTCGACGTCGTGCCGGCCGCCCCGCCGCGCCGCCCGTCCGCGGGCCCGCGCGGCGGCCCGGTCCGGCCGCGACGCCCCCGGCGCACCCGCGTCCCGCCGGCGCCCGGCCCCACCCGGCACGTCCGGTGACGACGCGTGCGGCGCGCCCGCGCGCGAGGCGGTGCTTCCCATGAGGTTCCAGGTTCTCGACATCGTTCCGCACGCCCCGCACCCGGTGACCGGCGAGATCGTCGACACCCACGAGCGGCTGCGCCGGGTGGTGGACACCGCGGTGCTCGCCGAGCGGCTGGGGTTCGACTCCTACGCCGTCGGCGAGCGGCACGCCGGCGAGTTCGTCTCGTCCTCGCCGACCGTGCTGCTGGGCGCGATCGCCCAGGCGACGTCCCGGATCCTGCTCTCGACCGGCGTGACGGTGCTGTCGCTGCTCGACCCGGTCCGCGTCGCCGAGGACTACGCGACGGTCGACCAGCTCTCCGGTGGCCGGCTGGAGATCGTGATCGGCAAGGGCAACGAGGACCGGCACTTCCCGATGTTCGGGCTCGAGCTCGGCCGCCAGTACGAGTACCTCACCGAGAACCACGAGCTGCTGCGACGTCTGCTCCGCGAGTCCGGTGTGGACTGGGCAGGTACCCATCACGCCGACCTGTCCGGGGTCACCACGTTCCCGCGGCCGTTCGCGGGCCCGTTCCGGGTCTGGCACGGCTCGGCGACCTCGACCGCCGCCGTCGACCTCGCCGCCCGCTGGGGCGACCCGATCTTCTCCGCGAACGCGCTGCAGCCCCGGGAGAACTACAAGGTCCTCATCGACCGCTACCGCGACAAGCTCGCCGAGCACGGCCACGACCCGGCGCGGGGCTACGTCGGCTCCGGCTCGGACGGGCTGTTCCTCGCCGACACCGACGCCGAGGCGATCGACGAGTACCGCCCCGTCTACGAGGGGTTCGCGGCGAAGATGCGGGCCGCGCACGCCGGCGACGACCGCCCCGGCAAGGCCACCTCGTTCGCGACCGTCGAGGAGGCGGTGGCGCACGGCCCCGCGCTGGTCGGGAGCCCGGAGCGGGTCGCGGCGAAGATCCTGGACTACCACGCCGCCTACGGCCACGACGTCCAGTCGGTGTCGGTCAACCCGGTCCTGCCCTACGCGCGCCAGCACGAGGTGCTGACCCGTTTCGCGACCGAGGTGATCCCGCTGGTGCGCCGTGAGGTGTCGACGACGCTGTGGGGCCCGTCCGACGCCGGCCGCGCGGCCGGGTTCACCGCCGCGGCCTGACCCGACCCTCCCTCCGGCCGCTTCCCGGTGCGGCGGGCGGGCCGGTCGCACGGTTCCCGTGCGCGACCGGTCCGCCCTTGCAGTGCGGGGAGCGGCACGCCGGTGCCGGATCAGCCGGCGTCGGGCAGCGCCACGGGGGTCCAGTCGTTGGTGAACTCCAGGCCGCTGCGCTCGAACAGCTGGGTGACCGGGCACCGCCGCGCGGTCTCCGACACCAGGCGCTCGAACTGCTCGGGCGTCGCGTCGGTCTCCACGGTGGCCCGTACCTGCACCCGGTCGAAGTTGGCGTTGCCGTCGGCGCCACCGACGAGCACGGCGGTGTCGAGGTCACCGCGCACCTCGAAGGTCCAGCGGCCCAGGCGGATCTCCAGATCCTTCGCGACCAGGCTCGCCGTGACCTGGTTGCACGAGGTCAGGGCGCCGAGTGCGAAGAACAGCGGGCTGGGTGCGGAGTCGGCGCCGCCGAAGGCCGGGTAGGCGTCGGCGGTGAAGACGTGCCCGGCGTCCCCCTCGGGACGCAGGGTCTGGAAGACCCCGGTGCCCTCGGAGTGCACGACGAACGGAACGACGGTCTGCTTCGGACGGACTGCGGTCATGGGTGTCCTCCCGGACGAGGTCGGTGCAGCGGGAACGGGCGCGCGCGGCCGGCCCCGGCACCGCCGTCGGGCGGTGCGCGGTGGGGCTGGGGGCCGAGGATGTGACCTGGTCAGCGACAGAGCGCGGACCGGGTACGACCCAGGTCCACGTGCAGGCGCGCGACGAGGCGCGCGGTCGCGGTCACGGGACCGATCGTGTCCGACCGGTGCCGACGACGGCAAGGGACGCCCGCCTCGTCGTCCAGCTGGTGGGCCGACGGCGGCCATGGTCCGGGCAGCGGGCGGCCCCGTCCCACGGATCGGGAGGTCGTGCCCGGATGCCCGGTGTTACGGAGTCGGCGGGTGGTGTTCATGACAGTGGGCCCGTCCTTGTCCGGGCACCGCTCGTCCGGTACCTCTTGCACCGTGCAGCAGGGACCCGCAGGGCGGACGACGTCCGGCCGGTGTCCCCTGTGCACGGTCGGCCGCCGCTGACCGTGCCCGCCCCGTCCGGCCGTGCCGGACGCCCGGCCCCCGCTCCCGCGGGCCCCGGGCGGGGGCGACCCGCATCCGACCCGTGACCGGCGAGCCCTCCGACGACGGAGCCCTCGTCCACGCACCCGTGCCCGACCGCCGGACCCGTTGAGGTGCAGCCGTCGCGGGTGGTCGGTCATCGCTTGCCTGCGCTCCAGGCGTAGGGCAGGTCGGTGCCGTTGAGCACGTGGTCCCCGACGGACTGCAGCTTGTAGATCAGCGGGTTGTGCACCGAGATCACCCGGGCGTTGCGCCAGTGCCGGTCCAGCCGGAGCTTCTCCGAGGTGATCGACGCACCGCCGACCTCGAACAGCTGGGTGGTCGCGTCGAGCACGGCCGGGATCACCGCGGCCTGGGCGTGGGCGACGTCGAGCTCCACCCGGTCGAGCAGCTCCGCGTCCTCCCCGCCGGCTGCGAGCAACACGTCGAGCTGCTCGGCGATGGTCAGCACGAGGGCGCGTGAGGACCACGCGGCGGCCGAGAGCCGACCGATGACCTGCTGCACCAGCGGGTCGTGGCGGGGCAGGTCGGCCGGGGCGTGGGTGAAGGTGCGGGTGCGCTCGCGGACCCAGGCGGTGACGTCGTCGGTGGCGCGCCGGGCGATCCCGGCGAGCACGGCGAGCTGCACGAGCTGCAGGTAGGAGGTGCCCCAGCCGCGGCCCTCGGTGCCGTACCCGGGTCCGAGGACCCGCTCCCGGGGGACGGCGACGCCGTGGAACTCGGTGGTGCCGCTGGCGGTGAGGCGCTGGCCGAAGCCGTCCCAGTCGTCGTGCTGCACGACGCCCTCGGCGTCGCCGTCGACGAGCACGGACACCCGCTGCCCGTCGAGGTCGGCGGCGACCAGGATCTGGTCGGCGTAGAGGCTGCCGGTCGAGTAGTACTTGGTGCCGTCGAGGCGGTAGCCGTCGCCGTCGGGGGTCAGGGTGGTGCGGTAGCGGTCGATCGCGCCGACGCCGGGCTCGGTGATGGCGTTGCCGACGAGCCGCCCCTCGGCGACGGCCGCCAGCCGGGCGTCGCGGTCCGGGCCCGGGGTGGCGAGCAGCAGGTCGTCGACGTACCACCAGTGCACGCGCAGCGCCTGCGGCAGGTTCGACTCGGCGGCGGCGAGGTCGACGAGCAGCCGGAACTGCTGGCGCACCGTGGCGCCGTAACCGCCGAGCTCCACGGGCAGCCGCAGCGCGCCGAAGCGCTCCGCGCGCAGCGCGGCGACCTCGTCGTGGGCGAGGGCTCGGCCCTGCTCACGGGCCACCGCGCCCTCGGCGATCCGCGCGAACACCGGCGCGAAGACGGCGTCGAGCTGCTCGTCGGTCCAGGCGGCGCGGCCGACGGTGCCGGTGGGGGCGGGGGAGGTGGTGGTCACGGGAGGTCCTTCCGGTGGGGCGGCGGCGCGCCGTGGCGCGACGACGGCGGGGTGGGATACGGGTGGGTGCCGTGGTGCGGGGCCGACGATCCGCGGGGACGTCGGGGGCCGCTGGGGCCGGGTCCGCGGGTTCCGGTGGCCGTGACGGCGGTGGTGGTCCCGGTGGTGGTCCCGGTGGCCGTCGCGCGGGGCGGACCCGGTGGGCCGGGGGGCGTGTCCTCAGCGGCGACGGGCCGAGCGACGACACAGCGCCGACGCCACGCGCGCGAGGTCGACATGGCCTCGCGTGGTCAGCAGCACCGATCCGGTCACGGACGCCACGGTAGTCGTGACCGGCGCAGTCACCCAAGGCCGCGGCGACCCGTATCACGGGCATCCTGCCTGGTGGGAGCCGTGATCCTGGTAGTCCGGACAGGTGTCCCGCCGGCTGGAAGGTCCGCTGTGGAACGACGTGTGACGGCTGTCCCGGCCGACTTGCGCCGGCAGGTGCGGCACTGTTCCGTCTCCCGGATGGGAGTCACCCTGCACTGGTTCCTGCCCACCATGGGCGACGGTCGTCACCTCGTCGGGGGAGGCCACGGCAACGCGACCGGGTCCGCCGGCGCCCTCCGTCCCGCCTCCATCGAGTACCTCACCACGGTCGCCCGGGCCGCGGAACAGGCCGGGTTCGACGGCGCGCTCACCCCGACCGGTGCCTGGTGCGAGGACGCGTGGCTCACCACCGCGATGCTCGTCGCGCACACCGAGCGCCTGAAGTTCCTCGTCGCGTTCCGGCCCGGCTCGATCTCACCGACCCTGGCCGCCCAGCAGGCCGCGACCTTCCAGCGCCACTCCGGAGGCCGGCTGCTGCTCAACGTCGTCACCGGCGGCGAGTCCCGCGAGCAGCGCGCCTACGGCGACTTCCTCGACAAGGACGCCCGCTACGCCCGGACGGGCGAGTTCCTCTCGGTCGTGACCCGGCTGTGGCGCGGCGGGACCGTCGAACTCGACGGCGAGCACGTCCGGGTCGAGGCCGCGTCGCTCTCGCGGCTGCCCGACCCGGTCCCGCCGGTCTACTTCGGTGGGTCCTCCTCGGCCGCGGGTGACGTCGCCGCCGAGCACGCCGACGTGTACCTCACCTGGGGTGAGCCGGTCGGGGCCGTCCGGGAGAAGATCGGCTGGATCCGGAAGCTCGCCGCCGACCGCGGACGCACCGTGCGTTTCGGGATCCGGCTGCACGTGATCACTCGGGACACCGCCGCCGAGGCGTGGGCGCAGACGCAGAAGCTCCTCGACGCGCTCGACCCCGCGACGATCGCGGGGGTGCAGGCGGGGCTCGCGGCGTCGGAGTCGGAGGGGCAGCGCCGGATGCGTGCCCTGCACAACGGGGTCAAGACTCCCGTCGAGGACCTGACGATCGCGCCGAACCTGTGGGCCGGGGTCGGCCTGGTCCGCGGCGGGGCGGGCACGGCGCTCGTCGGGAGCCACACCGAGGTCGCCGACCGGATCGCGGAGTACCACGAGGCCGGCATCGACGAGTTCGTCCTCTCCGGGTACCCGCACCTGGAGGAGGCGTGGTGGATGGCGAGGGCGTGATGCCGCTGCTGCGCGAGCGCGGTCTCTGGAGCCCGCCCGACGGCACCGCGGCCGACCCCTGCTCGGCCCGGTCCGTACCGTTCGCCGCCGACTACCGGACCTGAGGGACGACCCGCCCGCCGGTGCGGGTCCGGCGGGCGGGTCGAGGAGTAGGAGGTCAGGAGCCTGCGGGGGCGCGCAGGTCCTCGACCGCGGAGGCCACGTCGACCGGGCTGCGCAGCACGCCGTAGTCGGAGTAGCGGTCGGCCACCCCCTGCAGCTCGGCGACGAGTTCGGGGGACAGCGGCTGCGTGTCACGCAACGCCCGCCGGGCCATCAGGTCGGCGACGGCCGCGGGCCGCTTGGTCAGCTCCGCGTAGATGGCGGCGTTCTGCTGCTGGTGTTCCCGGGCCCACTGCAGGGCACGGCCGTAGCGCTCGGTGAAGTCGGTCAGCGCGGCGCGGGTGCCCGCGTCCTCCAGCGCCGCCGTGTTGGCGTCGAGGAAGGTCAGCCCGGTGCCGAGGCCCTTCGCGTCGCGCAGGATCCGCGCGCCGGACTCCTGCTGGGCGACCGCGGTGTAGGGGTCCCAGGTCGACCAGGCGTCGATCGCGCCGGAGTTCATCGCGGCGGCGGCGTCGACCGGCTGCAGGAACGAG
The DNA here is from genome assembly GCF_017312155.1 of Pseudonocardia sp. UM4_GMWB1. Lineage (NCBI taxonomy): Bacteria > Bacillati > Actinomycetota > Actinomycetes > Pseudonocardiales > Pseudonocardiaceae > Pseudonocardia > Pseudonocardia sp. UM4_GMWB1. The sequence goes on from NZ_QJPN01000001.1 coordinate 2,366,764, forward strand.
ATGGTGACCTCGTCGGGCCGAACCCCGGCCTCCTCCAGCGCGCGCAGCAGCAGGTAGTGCCCGATGCTGCCCTGGGTGGTCGGCGAGATCGTCTTCCCGCGCAGGTCGGCGACCGACCGGATCGGCGAGTCCTTCGGCACGAGCAGCGCCAGCCCGCCCTGGCTCGGGGAGCGGGTCGCTTCGACGATCTTGATGCGGTCGGTGGAGGACAGCGCGGTCAGGGTGGGCGCGTCGCCGGCGACGCCGACGTCGATCGCCTCGCTGCGCAGCGCCTCCAGCAGCGGGGCGGCGGCCGGGAACTGCGCCCACTCGACCCGGTAGGGCGCGCCGTCGAGGGCGCCGGAGGCGTTCACCAGCGCCTGCTGGATTCCGGCCTGGTCGCCGACTCGCAGCGTGACCTGCGAGAGGTCGACCGGGCCGTCGTCGGCCGCGCCGGAGCAGCCGGTGAGCAGCAGCGCGAGCGCGGCGAGCAGGGCAGGCAGGGCGAGCAGCGGTCGGCGGGTCACGGGGTGGTCTCCGGGTCGGTGAGCGGGGTGAGCGAGGGCAGGTTCACGACGATCCCCTCCTGCGTGCTGCGGGAGATGACCACGACGGCCGGCACCTCGGGGTCGGGGTTCTCCTCGCGGTGCGGGACCCACGGCGGCACGAACACGTAGTCGCCGGGCTCGGTCTGCAGGACGACCTCGCCGGTGCCGTCGTGGAACACGAACCGCGGCCGGCCGGAGACGACGTAGATGGAGGTCTCGGCCTCGCCGTGGTGGTGGTCGCCGGAGTTCGTGGCGGGGGCGACGTGGGTCTCGCCGGTCCAGAGCTTCGAGGAGCCGACGGTCCGCCCGCTCACGGCCTCGCGGCGGGACATGCCGCTGGTCTGGGCGGTGTCGCCGGACAGGCCGGCACCGCGGACGAGGTGCACCCGGGCGTGGTCCGGCGGGGCGGGGGCGAGGTCGGGGTGGAACGGGTCGGTCGCGTGCGCGTGCGTGGTCACCGGGTATCGCCCTCCAGGGCGGTCAGGGTGCGGGTGGTCAGGAAGTCCGCGACGGTGCGTTCCAGGTCCGCCCACAGCGGGGCGGCCGGGCCGGCCCCGCGGACCGAGGCGATCGAGCCCTCGGTGGCGCGCACGACGTCGGCGACGGTGATCTCCGCGGCCGGGCGGGCCAGCCGGTAGCCGCCCTCGCAGCCACGACGGCTGGTCACCAGACCGGCCCGGCGCAGCGCGAGCATCACGTTGACCAGGGAGTTGAGCGGGACCCCGCGGGCGCGGGCCATCGCGTCGCAGGTGACGGTCGCACCGTCGGCGGCGACGAGCTCGGCGAGTGCCCGCATCGCGTGGTCGAGCCGCGCGGAGACGTTCAGCGGCGCGGCGCGGCGCGACCGGGCGGGCCCCGCCGTGGCGGGCGGCGCCTCGTCGGCGAAGCGGGCGCCCTTGGCGAGGCGTTCGAGGAACTGCACGAGCCGCGCGGCGACGATCCGGTGGAACTGGTCGTTGAGCACGTCGTGCACCCCATCGACGACGACGGCCACGTCGTCGCCCTGGCGGGCCAGCGACCGGATCCCGGCGACCGGGGCGACCGGGTCGGCGTCGCCGTGCAGCCACAGCACCGCCGCGTCGGGCAGCGGGTCGGTCGGCGGCGGGGGCGGCGCCTGCGCGAGTGCCCCCCAGGCGAAGTCGGGGTCGGACTCGAGGAGCCCTCGGTGCACCGGGCAGGCGGTCCGGGCGTCGAGCTCCCCGGCCCGGTCCGCGGGCGCCGGGCCCGGGTCACCCACGGGCAACCCGGCCAGCACGAGCCCGTCCGGGCGGACGGCCCCGGCAAGCTCCCAGGCCCGCAGCGCCCCGGTGTCGGATCCGAGCAGAACCCGCGCCCCGGTCGCGCCGGCCAGCGCGGCGGTGACCTCGCCGGCCCCGGCGCCGGGGCCGGGCACGGCGAGGGTCCACCCGTCGGCGGCGAGCCGCCTGCCGAGGCGGGCGTAGAGGCCGGGGTGCTCGCCGCGGCCGGTCAGGACGGCGACGGTGCCCCGAGAGGTCCCCTCGGGCGTCCACACCGTGCCGGTGGTGGCGGGTGCGCTCACGCGGGGACCCCCACCCCGGCGGCCGCGCCGCGGCGGGCGAGCTCGGCGCGCACGGCGGGCAGCAGCTCGCGGCCGTAGCGGCGGGCGTCGTCGATCGGGTCGTAGCCGCGGATGAGCAGCGTGGTGACACCGATGTCGACGTAGTCGGCGAGCGCGGCGGCGACGGTGTCCGGGGTGCCGACCAGGGCGGTGGAGTTGCCGGCCGCTCCGGAGGCCGCCGCGGTGGCGGTCCACAGGCAGCGGTCGTGGAGCTCTCCGGCCTCGGCGGCGGCGAGCAGGCGCTGGGACCCGACGTTGGCCGGGGCCCCCGGGTCGCGCATCCGGGTTCCGGTGAACGAGCCGTGACCGCCGCGGGCGGCGACGATCCGGTCCCGTACGTCGTGCGCGCGGGCCCAGGCCTGCTCCTCGGTGTCGCCGAGGATCGGGCGGAACGACACGCTGATCCGGGGCGGGTCGGTCCGGCCCGCTGCGCGGGCGGCCTCGTGCACCCGGGCGATCTGCTCGGCGGTCCCGGCGAGCGGCTCGCCCCACAGCGCGAAGACGTCGGCGTGCCGCCCGCCCACCCGGTACGCGGCCTCGGAGGACCCGCCGAAGTACACCGGGATCGGACCGAGCGGGCGGATCTCCTGGGCCACACCCGCGACCCGGTAGTGCTCGCCGGTGTGGTCGAAGGGCTCGGGGTCGGTCCAGGCCCGGCGGACGACGGAGAGGTACTCGTCGGTGCGGGCGTAGCGCTCGTCCTTGTCCAGCCAGTCGCCGTCGCGGCGCTGGTCGGTGTCGCTGCCCCCGGAGATGACGTGCATCGCGACCCGGCCGCCGCCGCTGAAGTGGTCCAGCGTCGCGTACTGGCGGGCGGCCAGGGTGGGGGCGGTGAAGCCGGGCCGGTGCGCGACGAGGAAACCGAGCCGGTCGGTGTGCGCGGCCGCGTACGCGGCGACCTGCAGCCCGTCCGGGGTGGACGACGAGTGGCCGATGAGGACCTTGTCGAAGCCGGCCTCCTCGTGGGCGGTGGCGAACCGGCGGACGAGGGCCGGATCGAGGACCGGTCCGGTGGCGGGCAGGATCTCCGACACCTCCTGGGTCCCGATCATGCCGATGAACTCGATGCTCATGTGCGCTCCTGGGGGCGGTGCACGCCGAGGCGGCCGAGCAGGTCGGCGCGTTGGCGCTGGAAGGCGGGGTCGGTGACGTCGCGGGGGCGGGGGAGGTCGACCGGTGCGTCGTGGGCGATCCGGCCGCCCTCCATCACCAGGACGCGGTCGGCGAGCACGAGTGCCTCCTCGACGTCGTGGGTCACGAGCAGCACCGCGCACCGGTGGCGCTGCCAGAGCTCGTCGACGAGCCCGCGGGCGGTGATCCGGGTGAGCGCGTCGAGTGCGGAGAACGGCTCGTCGAGTAGCAGCAGGTCCGGGTCGCGGACCAGGGCGCGGGCCAGCGCCGCGCGCTGGGCCTCGCCGCCGGAGAGGACCTTGGGCCACACGTCGGTGCGGTGGTCGAGGCCGACCTCGGCCAGGGCGGCCTCGGCGCGGGCGCGGTCGGGGCGCCCGGGCAGGCCGAGCACGACGTTGCGCCAGACCTTCTTCCACGGCAGCAGGCGTGGTGCCTGGAACCCGACGGCCCGCCTGCGGGCGACGGTGACCTCGCCGGTGACGTCGTTGTCGAGGTCGGCCAGGATCCGCAGCAGGGTGGACTTGCCGCAGCCCGAGGCGCCGAGCAGCGCCACGAACTGTCCGGGCTCGATGTCGAGGTCGAGGTCGGTCAGGACGGCCCGGTCACCGAAGTGCCGGCCCAGGCCGCGGACGGACACGGGTCGCGCGGTGGTGCTCACCGTCCGCTGAACGCCGGTCGCCATGACAGCAGCCCCCTCTCCAGGGTGCGCACCACGAGGTCGCCGACCAGCCCGAGCACCGCGTAGAGCGCGAGGCAGACGACGATCACGTCGGTCTGGAAGAACTCCCGAGCGGTGTTCATCTCGTAGCCGATCCCGGAGGTGGCGTTGATGGTCTCGCCGAAGACCAGGGCGAGCCACGCGGTGCCCAGCGCGTAGCGCAGCCCGACCAGGAACTGGGGCATCGCCGACGGCAGGATGACGTGGCGGACCTGGCCGAACCAGCCGAGTCCCAGCGTGCGGGCGGCCTCGACGAGGGTCGCGTCGACGTTGCGGATCCCGCCGAAGAGGTTCATGTAGAGCGGGAAGGTCACGGCGAGCGCGATGAGCGCGATCTTGGGCTCCTCGCCGATGCCGAACCAGATGATCAGCAGCGGGATGAGCCCGATGACGGGCACCGTGCGCAGCATCTGCACGGGCGCGTCGATCACGTCCTCGCCGCGGCGGAACAGCCCGGACAGGGTGGCGAGCAGGACGGCGGCGACGAGGCCGATCGCGATGCCGGACAGCACCCGCACGCTCGACACCGCCACCGCGCTCTGCAGCGCGCCGTCGGCCCACATCTCGGCGGCCGTGACCGCGACGGTGGCGGGCGAGGCGAGGACGTCGCGCGGGAGGACGCCGGTGCTCGACAGCACCTGCCACAGCCCGATGAGCACGACCGGGGAGGCGGTCTTGACCACCCATCGGGGGACCCGGTCCGGGCCGCGGGTGTGCCGGGTGCGGAGGGTCTCGACCTCGGGTGGGGAGCTGGTGCGCTCCCGTTCGGAGACGGTCGTCATGGGGACTCCTGGGGCTCGGAGGGCACGCCCGGCCGGCCCGGCGGCCGGTGCGGCCCGGGCGGTGCGGACACCGGGTGCGGATGCCGGCGCGGTGCGGGTGCCGGGCGGAAGTGACGATGCGGGTGGGCCGTCGCGGGGACGGGCCGGGTACGGGTGGGGGACGCCGGAGGTACCGGCACGCCGGTACCGGACCGGACGTGCGGGGTGGGCACGGTGGTGGGGCCGGTCTGCCCCACGGGGCCGGTGGAACGGGTGTCGTCAGGTGGCCGGCTACGTCGGCGGGGTGCGGAGCCGCGGTGGTCCGCCGCCCAGGGGTGGCGCGCACACCGGCCGGGGTCACCCCCCCCGGGCGGCCGGGGCGCCGGACCGGCACCGCGGGCGCGGTCCGCCGGGGTGGTGCGGTCGGGGCGCGCGGGCGCCGCGGACGCGACCGGGCGGCGCGGTGCGCCGGACCCGTGTCAGGACCGACAGAGCGCCGACGCGACGCGCGCGAGGTCGATGTGCGCGCGCGTGGTCAGCGGAACCGGAACGGTCATACGGTGACGGTAACCGTCCCGAGCCCGAAACCCAACCCTTGGAGTTGGGATTGGCGTCACGACGTTTCGGCTGGTGGGACCGGGTGCGGGAACCCGTCCGGACACCTGGGGCCACACACGCGAGCGGGCCGTCCGCACGGGGGTCCGTACGGACGGCCCGCTCGTGGGACCGGGAGGTCGACGGCCGGTCAGACGGTGAGCGCCAGCCCCCGGGCGCGCAGGACCCGTCGCTCCAGCGGGCGGAAGACCAGCAACTCGACCCCGATGCCGACGATGAGGATCAGCAGGATCGCGGCGAACACCTGGACGATGTCGTTCACGTCGGCGCCGTTCTTCAGGTAGGCGCCCAGCCCGACCCCGAGGGCGGGTCCGGCCGCGATGATCTCCGCTGCCATGAGCGAGCGCCAGGAGAACGCCCAGCCCTGCTTGCACCCGGCGAGGTAGCCGGGCAGCGCCGCGGGGAGCAGGACGTAGCGGGCCATCTGGTAGCCCGTCGCGCCCAGGACCTGGCCGGCCCGGGGCAGGATCGGCGGCACCTGGTCGATGCCCGCGACCAGGCCGTTCGCGATCGAGGGGACCGAGCCGAGCAGCACCACGAAGAAGATCGTGGCGTTGGTCAGCCCGAACCACAGCACCGCGGCCGGCACCCAGGCCACCGACGGCAGCGACTGCAGGCCGGTGAGCAGCGGGCCGATCGCCGCACGCACCACCGGCACCTTCGCGACCACCACACCGAGCGGGGTGGCGATCACCAGTGCGAGCAGGAAACCGAGGGCGGCCCGGCTGACCGAGGTCCACAGGATCGACCAGATCTCGCCGCTGGCGACGGTCTCGCCGAACGCGGCGGCCACGTCGGCCGGGGCGGGCAGCTTGTACTCGGGCGTGACCGCCGAGGCCCACACGAGCTGCCAGACCACCACGATCACGACGAGCGCCACCAGCGGCGGCAGCCAGGTCCGCAGGAACCGCTGCCACCACGGTGTCGTCCGCTCGACCGGGGTGTCGAGCGCGTCGAGCCCGGCGACCGCGGCGGCGGAGTCCCGGTCGTTCTCGACGACCGTCATCGAGGAGTCCTCACGCGGCATGGCTGGTGATCACCTGCCGCAGCCGTCCGGTGATGTCGTCGTGCAGCTCGGCCTGGGCCTCGGCGTCGTGGCCGTCGGCGGGCACCGTCCACTCCCGCACCACGGTGCCGGGCCGCGAGGACAGCAGCACCACCCGCTCGGCGAGCCGGACCGCCTCGCGGACGTCGTGGGTGACGAACACGATCGTGGTGCCGGTGGCCCGCCAGACGCGCAGGAGCTCGCCCTGCAGGACGTCGCGGGTGATCGCGTCGAGGGCCGCGAACGGCTCGTCCATCAGCAGGAGCCCGCCGGTGCCCTGGTCCTCGCCGAGACCGGTCGCGGCGGCGAGTGCCCGGGCCAGCGACACGCGCTGGCGCATGCCGCCGGACAGCTCGTGCGGACGCTTGCCGCCCATGCCCTCCAGGCGCACCAGCGACAGCAGCTCCTCGGCGCGCTCCTGCCGGGCCGACCGGCCGTGCCCGGCGAGCTTGAGCGGCAGCTCGACGTTGCGCAGCGCGGTCAGCCACGGCATGAGCGCGGCCTCCTGGAACATGAACGACGGCCGGGCGGACCCCACCGTGACCTCGCCCGCGGTCGGGGCGTCGAGCCCGGCGAGCAGGTTCAGCAGCGTCGACTTGCCGCAGCCGGACGCGCCGAGCACACAGACGAACTCGCCGGCGCCGACCCGCAGGTCGATCCCGTTGAGCGCGGTCACCGCCCCCGGCCCGGTGCCGAAGGTCTTGGCGACCCCGGACAGCACCACCGCGGTGTCGCGGGTCGGGGGACGTCGGGTGGTGAGGTCGACGGTCATCGGTGGGTTCCCCTCGTGGGTGGTGGTGTCAGTTCCGGGAGGCGAGGCCTGCCGGGTCCACGGCGGCCTCCCCGGAGCTCGTCCGGACCGCGTCGACCGCGGTCGGGTCGAGGAAGCCGGTCAGGTCCGCCTCGCTCTTCGCGATGCCCGCCGTGACCGAGTCCTTCGCCAGCTGCGGGAAGGTCGAGGCGAGCGGGTCGGAGTCGAAGGACAGCTCGGTGAACGCGCGGTCGAGGATGTCGGCCGCCAGCGGCTTGCCGGTGATCTCGCCGATCGCCTCGTTGGAGACGGTCTTCGCCTGCGCCGGGTCGTCACGGATCAGGGCGATGGCCTTCTGCTCGCCGCGCAGGATCGCCTCGACGGTCTCGGGGTGCTGCTGCAGGAACTCGGTCCGGACGATGACGACGGTCGTCGGGAACTTCCCGCCGGGCCACAGGGACTTCTCGTCGACCAGGACCTTCGCCCCGGCGTCGACCAGGCGCGAGCTCCACGGCTCGGGCAGCCAGCCGCCGGCCACCTTGCCCTGCTTGAACAGATCGAGGGTCTGCGGGTTCTCGATGTTCTGCACGGTCACCGCGTCCGGGCCCTGCCCGATCGGGAGCTTGTTCTCCGACAGCCAGGTCTTCAGCGCGATGTCCTGGGTGTTGCCCAGCTGGGGCGTCGCGATGATCGTGCCCTTGAGCTGCTCGGGCGAGGTGATGTCGGGCCGGGTGACCAGCTGGGCGCCGGCCGAGGTGGAGCCCGCGACGAGGCGCACGGCCTCGCCGCCCGACTTGGTGAACGCGTTGATCGCCGGGCCGGAGCCGATGAACGCGACGTCGATCGAGCCGCCGAGCAGGGCGTTGACCTGGTCCGGACCCGCGTTGAACGTCTGGGTGGTGAGCGTCGTGCTCCCCAGCTCGGCGGCGAACAGGCCCTGCTTCACACCGACCAGGGCGGGGGCATGGGTGATGTTCGGGAAGTAGCCGAGGCGGACCTCGGTCGCGGGGGAGGTGGCGCCCGCGGCGGTGGTGCTCTCGTCGGCGCGGGAGCAGCCGGCCAGCAGCCCGAGCGCGGTGAGGAGCGCGAGCAGGACGGCGGTGCGCGCCCGGGATCCGGGGCGCAGGACGTGCGGGGACATCGCGGAACGGGGTCCTTCCGTGGGGGCGGGCGGTCGGGGACGACCGCTGCGCGCCGGGGCCGGCCGGCCCTGGGAGGGCGTGCCGGGGTTCGGGACGGGTGGCGGGCCGGAGTGGTGTCCGGCGGGCGGTTCCCGGTCCGGCGGGTGCGTCGCACGCCGGGGGCGTGGCGTTACGGCCTGCGGGACGGGGACCGGTCAGCGACAGAGTTCGCTGTAGGCGGGGGCGCGCCGGCTCGGCCAGAACGGCTCGAGGCCGGTCGGGCGCAGGGGCACCGCGTGCCACGCGGTGCGCGTCTGCCGCTGGGGGACGGGGGCCGTCGCGTCCCCCACGAGCCGTGCGGTGCGCGAGGGCCGCCGCTGGCTCGTCGTCACCCGTCCAGGGTGCGCGGTGGTCACCTCTCCGGACAACCCGGAGTCCACCAACCAGGAACGGCCGCGGGCTGTCCGGACACCTTCCGCGGCATTCGGGTGGTGATTCCGCAGGTCGGGAGACCTGCTGCGGTGCGGGTCACTCGCTTGCGATGCGGGTTGACACCCTCGGGCACCGGATACCTACAGTCGGGACGCACACCATCCGGAGCGGCCGAGAGACCCGGCTCGACGACGCCGCAGCAACCCCCCGCAGCACGCGGGTGCGGGTGCTCCAGCCGGGTCCGATGGAGGATCCCATGCGCACGGTCGCCGAGCAGGTGCGCGCCGCGCACCATCCCCGGTACCGCCGCCACGTCGACCTGATGCGGGTCGCGGGCGCCACCTGTCGGATCTGACCGGCGTCCTGCCGGGCGCCCCGCCCACCCGACCCGCCCCGGCCGTCCACGACGGCCCCCGTCCCGGCCGCCGCGTTCCGCGCCGCCCCGACGTCCTTTTCGTCCCGTCGTGCCCCCCCCGGGCGACGAGAAAGCGATGCCGTATGTCCACATCGGACACCACCACCGGTGGCCCCCTGCACCTGGCCGTCGCCCTCGACGGCGCCGGCTGGCACCCCGCCGCCTGGCGCGACCCCGCCGCGCACCCCCGTGCGCTGTTCACCGCCCGCTACTGGACCGACCTGGCCCGCACCGCCGAGCGCGGGCTGCTGGACCTGCTGACGATCGAGGACGCACTCGGCCTGCAGTCCGGGGACCACCTGAGCGGCGCCGGGCGGCGCACCGACCGGGTGCAGGGACGCCTCGACGCCTCGCTGGTCGCCGCCTTCCTCGCCCCGACGACGTCGCGGATCGGTCTGGTCCCGACCGTCACCACCACCCACACCGAGCCGTTCCACGTCGCGTCCGCGCTGTCGACGCTCGACCACGACAGCCACGGCCGCGCCGGGTGGCGGGTGCAGACCTCGGTCCGCGCCGACGAGGCCGCCCACTTCGGGCGCCGCACCGTCCCCGGGGTCCGCCGCGAGGACCTGGGCACCCCGGCCGGGCGCGAGCTCGTCGCCGAGCTGTTCGGCGAGGCCGCCGACGCCGTCGAGGTCGTGCGCAGGCTCTGGGACTCCTGGGAGGACGATGCCGAGATCCGCGACGCGCTGACCGGGCGTTTCGTCGACCGGGACCGGCTGCACCGGGTCGACTTCGCCGGGGAGCACTTCGGCGTCGCCGGGCCGTCGATCGTGCCGCGCCCGCCGCAGGGCCAGCCGCTGGTCGTGTCGCTGGCGCACGGCTACGACCCGGCGCTGCTCGCCGCCCGCGTCGGCGACGTCGTGTTCACCAACCCGCACGACGCCGACGACGCCGCCCGCATCGTCGCCCAGGTCCGGGCCGCCGAGGCCGCCGTGGGCCGCACCGCACCGCCGCTGCGGGTCCTCGGCGACGTCGTCGTGGTCCTGGAGGCGACCGAACGCGCCGCCCGCGACCGGCTCGCCCGCCTCGACGCCCTCGACCCGCTCTCCTCCGACGCCGCCGTCCTCGCCACCACCCCGGCCGGGCTCGCCGACACCCTGCTGTCCTGGCGCCGTGCCGGCCTCGACGGCTACCGCCTGCGCCCGGCCGTCCTCCCGACCGACCTCGACGCCGTCGTCGACGGCCTGGTGCCCGAGCTGCAGGCGCGCGGCGCCTTCCGCACCGCCTACGGCGAGACCACCCTGCGCGCGCGGTTCGGCCTGACCCGCCCGGTCAGCCGCTACGCCGCGGGCGCCCGGGTCGACGCCGTGACCGCGTTCAACCCCGCACTCTCCGGAGCGACCGCATGACCAGGACCGGCAGGAAGCAGATCGTGCTCGGCGCCTACTTCCCGGGCGTCAACCACGACACCGTCTGGAGCGACCCCGCCTCCGGCAGCCACATCGACTGGGAGTCCTTCGAGCACTGGGCGCGCACCGCCGAGCGCGGGAAGCTCGACCTGCTGTTCCTCGCCGAGGGGCTGCGCCTGCGCACCCGCGGCGGCGAGGTCTTCGACCAGGACGTCGTCGGACGCCCGGACACCTTCACCGTGCTCGCCGCGCTGGCCGCGGTCACCGGGCACATCGGTCTGGCCGGGACGATCAACTCGACCTTCAACGAGCCCTACGAGCTGGCCCGGAAGTTCGCGACGCTGGACATCCTCTCCGGCGGGCGCGCGGCGTGGAACGTCGTGACCAGCTCCGACGCCCCCACCGGCGAGAACTTCCGCCGCGGTGCCTACCTCGGCCACCACCAGCGCTACGAGCGCGCCGGGGAGACCCTCGCCGCGGTCCGCGCGCTCTGGGACTCCTGGGGTTCCGACGCCGTCGTCGCCGACCCCGCGTCGGGCACCTTCCTGCGCGACGGCCACGTCGGCGACTTCGCGGTCGCGGGCAACCAGTTCGACATCGCCGGGCGCTTCACCACCCCGCACAGCCCGCAGGGCCACCCGGTGGTGCTGCAGGCCGGCGAGTCCCCGGCCGGTCGCGACTTCGCCGCCGCGTCCGCCGACGCGATCTTCTCCCGGTACCAGAAGTTCGACGAGGCCCGCGCCTTCTACGACGACGTCAAGGCCCGGGTCCGCAAGGCCGGCCGGGACCCCGACGAGGTGCGGATCCTGCCCAGCGCCGGCGTCGTGCTCGGCGACACCGACGCCGAGGCCCGCGAGCGTCACGAGCACATTCACGACCGGCAGGTCGACCCGTGGACCTCGATCGTGCTGGCCGAGATGGTCTGGAACCGCGACCTGTCCGGCTACGACCCGGACGGACCGCTGCCCGACGTCGAGCCCACCCCCGAGGCCCCGACGTGGATCGAGGGCCGGGCCCCGCTGACCCAGGACGCGCACGCGACCGTCGCCGCCTGGCGCGAGCTCGCGCAGGCCCACGGGTACTCGCTGCGCGAGACGGTCAAGCACGTCTTCGACCGCGCGGTGTTCGTCGGGACCCCGGAGCACGTGGCCGACGAGATCGACCGCTACGTGCAGAACGACGCCTCCGACGGGTTCATCCTCGGCTCCCACGTCAGCCCGTCCGGGCTCGACGAGGTCGTCGACCGGGTCGTGCCGATCCTGCAGGAGCGCGGGGTGTTCCGGACCGACTACACCCCGGGCGCCACGCTGCGGGAGAACCTCGGGCTCGCGCACCCGTCGCGTTTCGGCGAGCGCCGTGCGGCGGTGGCGTCGTGAGGCGCCGGTTCCGGCTGTGGCGGGACCTGCCCGCCGGCCGCTCGGCCGTGCTGCTCGCCGCCACCGCGCTCACCCTGACCGCCTGCGGCTCCGGCGCCGGTGGCGCCGCCGCCGACGCGGGCCCGCCGCAGCCGGGCGGGACGCTGGTGTTCGCGGTGTCCTCGGACCAGGGCTGCGCCGACCCGCAGCAGGTGCAGAGCAACGACTCGATTTACTCGCTGCGCCAGGTCGTCGACTCGCTCACCGACCAGGACCCGTCCACCGGCGCGATCGTGCCCTGGCTGGCGACCCGCTGGTCGTCGAACGCCGACGCCACCGCCTGGACGTTCACCCTGCGCCCCGGCGCCACCTTCTCCGACGGCGCGCCCGTCGACGCGGCCGCGGTGAAGACGAACCTCGACCGGGCGGTGCAGCTGGGCGCCCGCGGCAGCCTCCCCAAGGGCTACCTGGCCGGGTACACCGGCACCGACGTCACGAGCCCCACCGAGTTCACCGTCCGGTTCTCCAAGCCCAACGTGCAGTTCCTGCAGGGCACCTCCACCCACAGCCTCGGCCTGCTCTCCCCGGCCAGCGCCGTCCGCTCCGACGACGAGCGCTGCGCCGGCGTCGTCGGCTCCGGTCCGTTCACCCTCGAGCGCTACGCCAAGAACGACGTCACCGTGCTCGTGAAGCGGGCCGGCTACGACTGGGGCTCGCAGCTGTTCACCCACCCCGGCGAGGCCTGGCTCGACCGGGCCGAGTTCCGCGTCGTCCCCGAGTCCGGGGTGCGGGCGGGCAGCGTGCAGTCCGGCGAGGTCGACGCGATCGCGAGCGTCGGCCAGCAGGACGAGGCCCCGCTCACCGGGGCCGGGGTCCAGCTCCCGGCCCGGCCGAACCCGGGCCTGCCGTTCGGGATCACGTTCAACCAGGGCACCCCGCTCGGCGCCGACGCCGCCGTCCGCGAGGCGGTGAGCCGGGGCATCGACCGCAACGAGGTCGTCGCCGCGGTCTACCCGACCCAGACGCGGGCGGCGACGAGCCCGCTGTCGTCGACGACGCCGTCCTACGCCGACCAGTCCGCGCTCGTCGGCTACGACCCGGCCGCCGCGACCGCCGCGCTCGACCGCGCCGGGTGGGTGCCCGGCCCGGACGGCATCCGCGCCAAGGGCGGGCAGCGCCTGACCGTGCCGCTGACGTTCGCCCAGAACATCGGCACCACCAAGCCCGCGCTGGAGCTGATCCAGCAGCAGCTGCGCCGGATCGGGATCGACGTGGCGCTCCGCGAGATCCAGATCGCCGAGACCCAGGCCGTCCTCGACGGCGGGGACTTCGTCGCCGCGTGGGGCAACCTGACCCGGGCCGACCCGGACATCCTGCGGTCGACCTACGGCACCGACGGGACCAACCGCTACCGGCTGCCCGCCGGGCCGCTGCAGGCCCCGCTGGCGGAGCAGGCCGCCACGGTCGACCCGGCGCGACGCGCGGCACTCGCCGGGCAGGCGCAGAAGCTGCTCGCCGAGCGGTTCGACACCGCGCCCGTCGTCGAGCTCACCACCGTGCTCGGCGTCGGCCCGGACGCCCACGGCGTCGCGTTCGACGCGTCCTCGCGCATCCAGCTGCACGACGCCTGGAAGTCCGACGCGCGATGACCGTCCCCTACCTGCTGCGCCGCCTCGGGCTCGCCGCCGTCGTGCTGTGGGCGGCGTGGACGGTCAGCTTCATCGTGCTCTACCTGCTGCCCGGCGACCCGGTCGCGACCATGGCCTCGGGCGACGGCGAGCCGGTGTCGCCGTCCGAGCTGGACGCCCTGCGTGCCCGCTACGGCCTCGACCAGCCGCTGCCGGTGCAGTACGTGACGAAGCTCTGGGCGGCGCTGCACGGCGACCTCGGCACGTCGTTCGCCAGCGGGCAGGACGTGCGGACCGCGGTCGCGCAGGCCCTACCCCCGACCCTGCAGATCGCCGCCGCCGGGCTGCTCGTCGCCGTCGTCGGCGGCACCGCGGTCGCGCTCGCCGCGACCTGGGCCCGGACGCCGTGGCTGCGGCAGGTGCTGGCGTCGCTGCCGTCGCTGGCCGTGTCGCTGCCGGTGTTCTGGGTCGGGCTGATGCTGGTGCAGCTGTTCTCGTTCTCCTTGGGCTGGCTGCCCTCGGTCGGCGACCGTGGACCGGAGTCGCTGATCCTCCCGGCGGTCACCCTCGGCCTCCCGACCGGCGCGCTCGTCGCCCAGGTGCTCGCGAAGAGCCTCACCCAGGCGCTGGACTCGCCGTACGTCACGACCGCCCGCGCCAAGGGGGTCGGCGCGGCCGCGGTGCACCTGCGCCACGCGCTGGGCAACGCCGCGATCCCCGCCCTCACCGTGCTCGGCTACGTCGTCGGGAACCTGCTCGCCGGGTCGGTCGTCGTCGAGACGGTGTTCACCCGGCCCGGCCTGGGCCGGCTCACCGTCGCCTCGGTCGGGGCGCAGGACATCCCTGTCGTACAGGGCATCGTCCTGTTCGCGGCGCTCGCCTTCGTCGTGGTCAACCTGCTCGTCGACCTGGCCTACCCGCTGCTCGACCCGCGGGTCGCCGTCGCCCCCGGGAGTTCCCGATGACCCTGCTCGACCGCGCCCCCCTCGCCGCGCCCGGCGTCCGTGACACACCGCCTCCGGCCGGTCGACGGCCGCGGGCCCGGCTCGGGCGGTTCCTGCGCTCCCGGCCCGGGCTGGTGCTCGCCGGGGCGGTCGTGCTGCTCGTGCTGACCGCGGCGTTCGTGCCGTCGCTGCTCGCGCCCGGCGACCCCGCGGTCGGTGACACCGCACGCCGGCTCGCCCCGCCCGGGCCCGGCCACTGGTTCGGCACCGACCACCTCGGCCGCGACGTCTGGACCCGGGTCGTGCACGGCGCCTCGCTGTCGCTGCAGGCCACCGTGATCGCGGTCGCCGTCGCGCTCGTCGCGGGCGGGCTGATCGGGCTGCTCGCCGGGTTCGCCGGCGGCTGGGTCGACGAGGTCCTCATGCGCGGCGTCGACGTGCTGCTCGCGATCCCCGCGATCCTGCTGTCGCTGGCCCTGATCACCGCGCTCGGCTTCGGGACGGTGAAGGTCGCGATCGCGGTCGGCGTGGCGAGCGTCGCGAGCTTCGCCCGGGTGATGCGCGCCGAGACCCTGCGGGTGCGCCGCGCCCTCTACGTCGAGGCCGCCCGCGCGGTCGGCACCCGCTGGTACGTCTCGCTGTGGCGGCACGTGCTGCCGAACGCGGCCGGGCCGGTCGTCGTGCTCGCGGTGCTGGAGTTCGGCCTGGCGATCCTGGCGGTGTCCGCGCTGAGCTTCCTCGGCTACGGCGCCCCGCCGCCCGCCTCGGAGTGGGGCTCGCTGGTCGCCGACGGCCGCAACTACCTGGCCGTCGCCTGGTGGGTGTGCGCGATGCCCGGCCTGGTCATCGCCGCAACCGTCCTGTCGGTCAACCGCATCTCCCGCGCCCTGGACGGCGAGTGGGGGCGGTCCGCATGAGCGCCCTGCTGCAGGTCGAGGGCCTGGAGGTCACCTACGCCGGGAGCGGGGGGACGGTGCACGCCGTGCGCGGGGTCGACCTGACCGTCGCACCCGGGGAGGTCGTCGCCGTCGTCGGGGAGTCCGGGTCGGGCAAGACCACCCTCGCCGCCGCGTTGCTGGGGCTGCTGCCCGCCGCCGGTGCCGTCGCCGCGGGCACCGTCTCCCTCGACGGCACCACCCTCACCGGGCTGTCCGAGCGCGCGTACCGGTCGGTGCGCGCCGCCCGGATCGGGCTCGTCCCGCAGGACCCGGGCGTCGCGCTGAACCCGGTCCAGAAGGTCGGCGTGCAGGTCGCGGAGGTGCTGCGCACCCACGGGCTCGCCGACCGCCGCTCCGCACCGGCCCGTGCCGTCGAGCTCCTGGGGCAGGCCGGTCTCGACGAGCCGGGGACCCGCGCCGGGCAGTACCCGCACCAGCTGTCCGGCGGGATGCGCCAGCGCGTGCTCATCGCGATCGCCATCGCCGCCGGGCCCGCGCTGGTCGTCGCCGACGAGCCGACCAGTGCGCTGGACGCGACCGTCGCCCGGCGGATCCTCGACCACCTCGACACGCTGCGCCGCGACCTCGGCACCGCGCTGCTGCTGATCACCCACGACCTCGCCGTCGCCACCGACCGGGCCGACCGGATCGTCGTGATGCGGCACGGGCGGGTCGTGGAGCAGGGCACCCCGGCCGAGCTGCTCGCCGGGGCGCAGGACCCCTACACCCGGGAGCTGCTCGCCGCCGCCCCCGGTCTCGCGCTCACCGCCCCGCCGGTGCTGCCGCCCGTCGACACCGCGGGCACCCCGGTCGCCGAGGTCCGCGACCTGGTGAAGGAGTTCCCGCTGCCCCGCGCCCGCGGCTCCTGGACGCGGCGCACGCACCGCGCCGTGGACGGGGTGTCGTTCACGATCGCCCGCGGCGAGACCGTCGCGCTGGTCGGGGAGTCCGGATCGGGCAAGTCGACGACGGCGCGGCTGCTGCTGCGCCTGGAGGACCCCACCTCCGGGCAGGTGCTGCTCGGCGGCCACGACGTGACCCGCGTCCGCGGTGAGGCGTGGCGGGCCCTGCGCCGCCGCGCCCAGCTGATCTACCAGAACCCCTACGCCTCGCTGGACCCCCGGTTCACCGTCCGGGAGATCGTCACCGAGCCGCTGCGGGCGTTCTCCGTCGGTTCGGCCGCCGAGCAGGCCGATCGCGCCGCGGAGCTCGTCGACCGGGTCGCGCTCCCGTCCGGGACGCTCGACCGGCGGCCGGGGGAGCTGTCCGGCGGGCAGCGTCAACGCGTCGCGATCGCCCGGGCGCTGGCGCTGTCGCCGGATCTCGTCGTCGCCGACGAGCCGGTGTCCGCGCTCGACGTCTCGGTGCAGGCCCAGGTGCTGGAGCTGCTCGCCGAGCTGCAGGAGCGCGACGGCCTGTCCTACCTGTTCATCTCGCACGACCTCGCCGTGGTCCGGCGGGTCGCGCACCGTACCGGCGTGATGCGCGACGGCCGGCTCCGCGAGCTGCGGCCCACCGCGGAGCTGTTCGACGACCCGCGGGACGAGTACACGCGAGAGCTGCTCGCCGCGATCGCCGGTAGACGGGCGGGGGTGGTGCAGTGACCCGCACCGTCCTGTCCCGGCGGCGTCACATCGACTACGTGCGGATCTCCTCGACGCTGTGTCGGCCGGTCGATCGACCCGACGGATCGACACCGACACCCTCGTCACCAGGAGACACCATGAGCGTTCCGACCCTGCCCTCCACCGATCCGGGCACCCAGCTGCTCGACGGGCTCGACGCCCTCGTCCGCCGGCACCGCGCGCTGCGCGGCGGCGGCGACCCGGGCAACGACGCCCTGCACGCCGAGCTGATCACCGCCGAGGTGGCCCAGCAGCTCGCGGCGGCCCGCACGGCGCTGCGCCGCCGTCCGCGCGTCGCCTGACCCGTTCCGCCGGGACGCGGCACACCCCGCCGTGCCGCGTCCCGGCGGATCCGGGCGCGCGTCCTGGTGCCGGTGTGCGGATCACCGCGCGCCCGGACGTCATCGAGATGCAGCGCAGGGCTGCCCGGGGCGGCCCACGACAGCCCTGGGCTGCATCTCGGCGCGCTGCTCAGGACGTCGCGATCCGGCCCAGGACGGCGACGGTGCGGGCCCGCTCGGCGGCGTCGCCCAGCGGGCTGACGAGCAGGTCGGTGGCGCCGGCGTCGGCGTAGCGGGCGATCCCGGCCGCGATCACGTTCTCGTCCCCGGCGACGACGAGCCCGCCCGGCGAGCTCAGTCCCTCGCGTTCCAGCACCCCCTCGTAGGACGGCAGCCGGGCGTAGCCGGCGTAGTCGCGGGCCGCCGCGGCCCGCACCCGGTCCGGCTCGGCCGTCGCCGACACCGGCACCCCGACCACGACCCGCGGCGACGGCCGCCCGGCCGCGGCGGCGTCGAGCAGCGGCCGGACGTGCCCGGACACCGTCCGCGGCCCGGTGAGGAAGGTGATGGTGCCCGCCGTCCGCTCGCCCGCCAGCCGCAGCATCCGCGGTCCCAGCGCGCCCAGCAGCACCGGGACCTCCGGCTCCGCGCCGGGCACCGCGGTGTCCGCCGGGTCCGACCCCGGACCCGACGAGCCGGGGACCCGCTCGCCGCGCAGCAGCGGGGCCAGCACGTCGAGGTGCTCCGACAGGGCCGACACCGGCCGGGCGAACGGCAGCCCGTACACCTCCAGCAGCCCCGGGTGGCTGACCCCGAGCCCCAGCGTGAGCCGCCCGCCCGACGCCGCCTGCACGGTCAGCGCCTGCGCGGCCAGCACCCGCGGGTGCCGCGGCTGCACGACGACGACCGACGCGCCCAGCTCGACGTCCGGGACCTCCCGGGCGAGCGCGGCGTACAGGGTGAGCGCGTCGTAGCCGTAGCCCTGGGGCAGCCACACCGACCGCAGCCCGGCCGCGGCGACCGCACGGGCGCGACCCACGATCTCCTCGACCAGGTTCGCCGACCCGGAATCCTCGAGCCCGGCCGCGAGGTTGACACCGATACCGATCATGGGCCCACCGTGCGACGACGGCCGGGCCCGGACCAGGAGCGAACCGATGGGGGTACCCGTGGTGACAGGATCGGCGGCCCCTCCGCGGGCCACGACGGCGGACCGCCGCCGGGAGCTCGGCGCCTGCCTGCGCTCCTACCGCGAGCGCGTCGCCCCGGCGACCCTCGGACTGCCCGACCGGGGCAGGCGGCGCACGCCGGGGCTGCGTCGCGAGGAGGTCGCGGTGCTCGCCGGGGTGGGCCTGACCTGGTATACGTGGCTCGAGCAGGGCCGGGTCACCGCCTCCGACGAGGTCCTCACCGCGGTCGGCCGGGTGCTGGGCATCGACGCCCCCGGCGTCGCGCACCTGATCCGGCTGTCCCGCGACGGGGGACCGGCCGTGGGCGCCGCACCGGAGGAGCTGGCCCCGGTGCTCGCGAGCTGGCCCGCCCACCCGGCGGTGCTGCTGGACGCCCGGCTGGGCGTCGTCGCCGCCAACGACGCGTGGGAGGCCGCGGTCGGCCGTCCCGCCGACGGCGACCCCGGCCGGCGGCACGTGCTGTGGCAGCTGGCCGCCGACCCCGCGGCGCGGGCCCGGTTCGGCCCCGGCCCGGACCCGGCGGTGCCGAGGTTCGGGCCCGGCCCCGACGAGCTGCTCGCCGCGCTGCACCGCCGGTTCCGGATGGCCTCGGACCTCGACCCCGCCGACCCGGGCACCCGCGGGGTCCGCGACGCCCTGCGCACCGACGCGCCGGAACGGGCGCCGCTGTGGGAGTGCCGCGGCGTCGGCGCGTTCGGGCGGCCCCGGGTGCGGCTGGGCGGTGCCGACCGGACCGCCTACCTGCTGGGCGAGGCCGGGGCGCCGGGCGCGGCGGTCCTGGTCCTGCTGCCGTCCTGACCCGGCTGCTCCGTCGCACCGCGGCCGTTCCCGGACGGCGCGGTCGGCCGCCGCACCCCTCGTGGGGCGGCCGCGCCGCGACGGCGGTCGTCGCACCCGTCGCGGCGGGTGCGACGACCGCACGCGGGGTGCGACGGGGCTACTCCACCTCGGTCAGCCGCCCGGTCGCGACGTCGAACACGAAGCCGCGGACCGCGTCGGTGTGCGGGACGAACGGGTTCGCCCGGATCCGGGCGACCGACTGGCGGACGTCGGCGTCGAGGTCGTCGAACGCCTCGGCGGCCCACTCCGGCTTGATGCCGGTCTCGTCGCGGATCGAGGCCTTGAACGCGTCGTCGGTGAAGGTCAGCATCCCGCAGTCGGTGTGGTGGATGAGGATGATCTCCTCGGTCCCCAGCAGCCGCTGGCTGATCGTCAACGAGCGGATCTCGTCGTCGGTGACGACACCGCCGGCGTTGCGGATGACGTGGGCGTCGCCCTCGGCCAGGCCGAGGATGCGGTACACGTCGAGCCGGGCGTCCATGCAGGCGACCACCGCGATCTTGCGGGCGGGTGGCAGCGGCAGCGGGCCGGAGAAGCTCTCGGCGTAGCGGGCGTTGTTCTCGAGCAGTTCGTCGGTGACGGACACGGGGTCCTCCGGAGTGGGCGGTCGGTGGCGCGGGCGTCGTACCCGCGCACGGGGCACGGGGCGGCCACGCGGCGACCCCACGGGGTCGCTACGCGGCCCACCGACAGAGCTCGTCGAACGCCACGACGCGCCGGCCCGGCCAGAACGGCTCCAGCAGCGTGCGCATCACCGCATGATTCGATCGCGATACCCGGTCCGGAGCAAGGAACCGTCCACCGGCTGGGCGGGGTGCGGGGCGTGTCCGGACACTCCCCGCACCGGCTCACTCCGGCCCGGTGAAGAACTCCAGGGCGATGTTGTCCGGGTCGCGGAAGGAGACGCCGCTGCCGTAGTGCGCCTTCTTGACGCCCTCGTGGGCGATGCCCAGGTCGGTCAGCTTCTGCGCCCACTGCTCCAGCTCGGCGTGCGAGCCGACCGCGAAGCCGACGTGGTCGAGGCCGGTGCGCTCCTCGCTGAACGGCTCGCCGGACTCGCGGCCCTGGTGGGTGTGCAGACCGAACAGCATCCCACCGTCGAGGGCGAAGACGGTGTGGTGGAAGCGGCCGCCCTCCTCGTCCTCGTCCAGGACGGGCTCGGCGCCGAACAGCGCCGCGTACCAGCGCGTGCTGCGTTCGAGATCGCTGACGGTCAGGGCGACGTGCTGCAGACCGGGGAAGGCCACGGTGTCCCTCGCTTCGTTGCGTGCGGGTGTCCGCATGTGTCTATCAGCCGGACGCGGCCGCGGGGCCCCTCCGACCGGAGGGTCGTCACGGTGCCGGAAGGGCCGGGTACCCGACCGGGGTCCGGTCGCCCTCCCAGCCCCAGCGGCGCACCGGGACCGAGGAGACGTCGTAGGCATCCACGGCGAGGTCGGTGTCGATCCGGGTGACCGAGCCCCAGTCGGCCTGGTCCGGGTCGTCGGCGGTGTCGATCCGGGTCGCGACGACCTGCTCGGTGGTGGTGCGGCGCATCGCCGCGAAGCTGCCCCCGGCGACGTCGGCGAACGACACGTCCACGGCGAACCCCAGCGACGACGGGCCCAGCACCAGGTAGCGCGGGGTCTGCACCAGCCCGGCCCGGACGGCGGGCAGGTCGCGCAGGCAGGGGGCCGACCAGAGGATCGACCAGTCGACGTAGACCGGGCCGTCGGCGTCGCGCAGCATCGGCACCACCGGCGCCGGGGTGATCATCCGCGGGGCGGCCGCGGCCACCCAGCCACCCGGCCCGACGGCGGTGTCGACGGCGTGCACCCGCACCCGGTCGACGTCCGCCGGGAACGCGGAGACGGGCACCCGCACGGTGCGCCAGCCCGGCCGGTCCAGCGGCACGGCCTCCTGCACCCGCTCGGTGGGGTAGGTGCCGCGGGCACCGGTCGCGGTGTCGTCGAGCGACACGCGCCCGTCCGGACCCGGCGACCCGGCCCGGGCGTACTCCAGCTCCAGGGTGTTGCCCTGCCCGGTCCGTCCGGCGACGTCGACCGACAGGACCCGCTCGCCCGGTCCCGGCGCGACGGCGAACCAGCGGGTGCGGAGCTCGCCGGTGGTGCCCGGACCGCCGTCGAGACTGCCCCAGGCGAGCCCGCCGCGCGGCGGGGCGTCGACCCAGCCGCGGCCCTCGGTGAACCCGGTGCGGGTGTCGGCGCCGCCCGCGGCGGGCAGCGCGCCCGCGTCGACCGGGACCGTGACGTGGTCGAGGATCCCGCAGGTGTCGCGGCCGGTCAGCTCGCTCCACATCTGTCCGCCGACGCTGTAGCCGCCGCCCTGGCGCACCGGGGCGACGACGAAGGACGCCACCACGACCGACACCCCGGTGACCAGGGCGATGACCACGATCCCGGCGGGCAGCGCCGCCGCGGCCCGGGCCGCGGAGTCCCGCCGTGTCCGGTGTCCTCGGCGTCCCGCCCGGTGTACCGCGACGGCGGACACGGCCGGCACCGCCGCCGCCACCACGGCCCACACCGCGGGGGAGTTCAGCGGCGCGAACGGCCCGTCGGCGCGCGGCACACCCCAGCCCGACCACAGGAACCACTCGTTGCGTCCGGAGAAGGCCAGCGCGACCAGCACGACCGCCGCCAGGGTCCCGGCGGCGGCCGCGCCGCGCACGGTCGGGTCGGCGGGCCGCCGGGCCGCGGTCACCACCAGCACCGCCCCCGCGGCGACGGCGAGCGCCCCGGTCCCGGCGAGCGTCCCGAAGTAGTGGGTCCACTTCGACGGAGCCGGGGTGAGCAGCACGAACCCGAGTGCGAGTCCGGCCAGGGGGACCGGTGTCCACCGCAGACCGGGACCCCACCGGTGCGCGCCGCGCGCGACCAGCGGCAGCGCCGCGACCAGCATCGCGACGGCGAGCAGCACCGGCACCCGGCGTCCGAGGCCGCCCTGCTCGGTGCCGAACCCCAGCAGGTAGCTCCAGCGGCGCAACTCCTGGAACCACGGTGTGGCCGGGCCGTAGAACCGGTGCATCTCGGTGGCCCGCGCGACCGTGTACAGGCTCTGCCCGGTGAAGACGGGGGTGAGCCCGGCCGCGGCGATCCCGGCCGCGGCGACGGTCGCCGCGACCCCGACGGCGAGCCCCCCGCCGCCGTGGCGGGTGACCCGCCGCCACAGCGCCGGGAGCAGCAGCACCAGCGGACCGGCGACGGTCACCGCCGACGGCGTCACCGCCAGTGCCAGCCCCGAGGCCAGGGCGGCGGCCGCGGTCCACGTGCCGCCGCGGCGCCCGGGCCGGGCGGCGGCGCGCAGCGCACAGCACAGCGCCGCGGTCGTCGCGAGCGCCGCGAACGGCTCCGGGCGGACCCCGAGGTTCAGCGGTAGCCACCACGCCAGCAGCGCGACGCCGAGCGTGCCCCGCACCCAGGCCCGGCGGTGGTGGCGTGCCAGCACCGCGGGCAGCGCGACCCGCGACAGCAGCAGCCACACCGTGATCCCGGCGAGCACCGAGGGCACGCGCAGCACCAGCGGCCCCACCCCGGTCTCGGCCAGCGCCCGGACCAGGCGGATCACCAGCGTGTACGGCGCCTCCGAGGCGTTGCCCCAGCGGTAGACGTTGCCGAAGTCGCCGGTCGCGGTGCCGGTCGCGTTGCGCGCGATCGCCTCGGTGAAGCCGTCGTCGGTGGACAGCGGCCCGAGCACCGTCCACACCGCGAGGGTGACGACGACGAGCACGTCCGCGGCGGCCCGCCCGAGCCCGGCCGGGGTGCCCACCGCGGCCAGCCGGGCCCGCCGGAGCCGGGCTGCGCCACGGCGGCGCCGGAACCGGTCACCGGCCAGGCGGGCCAGCAGCACCGCGGCGACGGCGGCGGCGAGCCACTGCAGCCCGATCAGCACGGTCTTGGCCGGTGACGACGCGGCGGCGAACCAGTCCGCGGTGCGCGCGGTGACCCGCAGGCCGTCGGCGTCGGCGGGGGAGAGCTGGGTGGTGAACGCGGCGACCGCGCGCACGACGTCGCCGGGGAAGGCACGCGGGGCGCCGTCGCCGAGGGTGACCCGGGACCCGGCCTCGTCGGTGTCGAGGACCAGCCCGCAGTCGTCGCCGGGCGGGACGGGGGCGCGCAGCAGCTCACGGCCCCCGACCTGGACCCGCAGCTCCCCGCCCGGTCCGGTGAGCACGGCGAACCCGATCCCGGTGGCACCGGGCCGCTCCGAGGCCACGACGGTCGTCGCCGTCCCGGTGTCGGCGGAGCGGGCCTGCGCGGCGCGCAGCACCCGGCAGCCGACGTCGACGCGTACCGCCTCCGGTGCGTAGGGCTGGAACGCCGCCGTCGTCGACACCGGCTGCTCGCCCGCCCGGGGCCAGGTCACGGTCGTGCTGCGGGTGTCGACGGGGGCGAACGGCACCAGCGCGGCGAGCAGGCCCGCGAGCAGGCCGGCGAGCAGGGTCGCGACCACCAGGCGGCGGGGGACGGACGGCGGGGCGGGGTGGTCTGAGGGGTGCATCGACTTCCGGATCGACTCGGCGGGGGAGCGCGGCGGGGCCGGCCCGCCCGTCAGACCGCGGTGACCGGCACCGTGTGCCGGCCGGTCGCGCCGTCGGGGATCGAGACCTGTTCCCGTTCCGTCTGCACCGTGCCGGTCCGGTCGGTCGCGCGCACGCGCAGGGTGTGCTCGCCGGGTCCCAGTTCGATCTCGGTGCGCCACATCCGCCAGGTGTCGGCAGCGACGTCGGCGCCGAGGCGGGCCGGGACCCAGGTCCCGCCGTCGACGGCGACCTCGACCCGGGTGATGCCGACGTGCGGCGCCCACGACGTCCCGGCGACGACGACCCGCCCGGCCGGGACCGACGCCCCGGCCGCCGGGGTGTCGATGCGGGACTGGGTCTTCACCGGGCCCTCGCGGGCCCAGCCGCGCTCGGCCCAGTACGGGGTGGCCGCGTCCCAGGTGGTCACCTCGATGTCGGTGATCCACTTGCAGCCGGAGACGTAGCCGTAGAGGCCGGGGACGACCATGCGCACCGGGAAGCCGTGCTCGACCGGCAGCGCCTCGCCGTTCATGCCGAACGCGAGCAGGGCGTCGCGGCCGTCGGTGACGACGTCGACCGGGGTGCCGGTGGTGAACCCGTCGACGCTGGTGGACAGCAGCTGCTGGGCCCCGGGTCCGACCCCGGCCTCGGCGAGCAGGTCGGCCAGGCGCACCCCGGTGAACCGCGCGTTGGAGATCAGCGCGCCGCCGACCGGGTTGGACACGCACACCATCGTGATCGGCACCTCGACGACCCGGCGGGCCCGCAGCTGGTCCAGGGAGAGCGTCAGCTCGCGCTCGACCATGCCGTGCACCCGCAGGGTCCACGACGCGGTGTCGACCCGCGGGACCTGCAGCGCGGTGTCGATCCGGTAGAAGTCCGCGGTCGGGGTCAGCCAGGCCGGTGCGCCCGGCAGGGTCGCGTCCGGCGGGAGCGCCGGTACCGGCGGGGCGGGCGGCAGCGCGAGTGCCGCGGGCCCGGACGTCGACGGCGCGGCGGCGAGCAGCCGCCCGGCGACGGTCGCCCCCAGCGACACGACGGCGACCCCGCCGGCCAGCGAGAGGGCCCGCCGGCGCGACAGCGGCGCGGCGGCGCCCAGGCCGTCCCGGGCCGCCCGGGTGAACGCGGCGTGCACCGCGAGGAACACCGTCGGCCCGACGAGGAGCGCCACGGCGGGGGCGAGCAGGTCGACCGGCCGGAACGCGGGCGCGAGCACCGTGGTGACCAGGGCGGTCACCCCCATCGCGACGACGACCGCCACGCCCGGGGCGGGTCGTCGCCGGGCCAGGAGCCCGGCGGCCACGGCCAGCCCGGTGATCACCAGCGCCATCCCGGTCAGCAGCGCGAGCTTGTCGGCGGTGCCGAACGTGGCGATCGCGAACTGCTTCAGCCACTCCGGGGTCAGCCGGACGAACTGGTCGCCGACGGTCAGGAACGGCGACGACGCCGGCGCCACCAGCCCCGCGACGAGGTCGCCCACGGCGAGGGCCGAGCCGACGCCGAGCAGGCCGGTGACCACCGCCCGCGGCCGGGTGAGGGACGCGGTGGGGCGGATCGGGGTCGCGGTCACACCAGGGTGTTCGTACGACGACGGGCCCGGGGTTCGCACCCCGGGCCCGTCGTGTCGTGCCGGCGGTCGTCAGCTCGTGGGCATGAGGACCTTGTCGATCACGAACACGGTGGCGTTCGCGGTCGGGATGTTGCCGCAGAGGATGTTGGCGGTGTTGCCCTGCCCGTCGGTGACGGTGGGGGCCTCGGCGGTGCCGCCGATGGTGAGGTCGCCGCCCGCCAGCTGGGTCAGGGTCTTCTTCTCCACGAGGCCCGCGGCGTCCAGGCGCTCCGGGGTCACGTGGTAGGAGAGCAGGCCCTGCAGCTGGGTGGTGTCGGCGAGCAGGGCGTTGAACTTCTCCTCGCCGAGCTGCTGCTGCACCGCGGTGAAGGCGTCGTTCGCCGGGGCGAAGACGGTGATGCCCTGCTGCTGGTTCAGGGTGTCGGCCAGGCCGGGGACCTTGCCGACGGCGGTGACCAGCGTGGTCAGCAGCGGGTTGGTGCTCGCGGCGGTGGCGACCGGCTGCGGGCCCATCGAGTTCAGCGAGCCGGGCTCGTCGCCCTGCGGCAGCTGGCTGCAGGCCGGGCCGAAGACGTCGTCGTTGGTGGTGACGCCGTCGGCGGCGGCGGTGGTCGCCGGGGCCGAGGAGGAGGCCGGGGCCGCCGCGGGCGGGGCGGAGGTGTCGCTGCCGCCGCCACAGGCGGTGAGGCCCAGCGAGAGGGCGGCGAGCAGGCCGACGGTGGCGAGGGTGCGAGAGGCGCGCATGGCTGATTCCCTTTCCAGGAAATTGTCTGTCCTGTATGGATTTCACTGAATTGTTCGGGCGGTGGGTCCGGGCGGTTCGGCGGTTCCGGAAGTTTTTTCGGATATTTCTTCCGGGGGGCGTGGAACGATTCAGACGACGGTGATGATCGTGCTCGGCCACCCCGTCGCGCCGTCCGGGATCGGGTCGACGCGGACGTCGGTCTGGACGAGCCCGCGGCGGTCGGTGGCCCGGGCGGTGAGGGTGTGGCTGCCGGGGGACAGGTCGAGCTCGGCCCGCCACATCCGCCAGGTGTTCGGGTTGACCTCGGTGGCCAGCTCGGCCCGCACCCACGGGCCGTCGTCGGCGCGGACCTCGACGGCGGTGATCCCGACCGGTTGCGCCCACGCGACCCCGGCGACCTGCACACGTCCGGCCGGGAGCCTCGAGAACCCGACCGGGGCGTCGATGCGGCACTGGGTCTTGATCGGGGCGCGCTCGGCCCAGCCCCGGTCGCGCCAGTACACGCTGCGCTCGGCGAAGGTCGTCAGCTCGATGTCGGCGAGCCACTTGGTGGCCGAGACGTAGCCGTAGAGACCCGGGACGACCATGCGCACCGGGAAGCCGTGCTCGACCGGCAGCGCCTCGCCGTTCATGCCGAGTGCGAGCAGCGCGCCCCGGCCGGGTTCGAGCACGGTCGCGGTCGGGGTGCCCGCCGTCCAGCCGTCGCGGCTGGTGGAGACGATCTGGTCCGCGGACGGGTCGACCCCGGCTTCCAGCAGCAGCGGGGCCAGCTCGACGCCGACGAAGTCCGCGGTCGACACCAGGTTCCCGCCGACCGTGTTGGACACGCAGGTCATCGTGATCGTGCGCTGCACCAGCGGGCGTCGCAGCAGGTCGTCGACGGTGAGGACGAGCTCGCGCCCGACCCGGCCGTGCACCCGCAGCGACCAGTCCTCGGCCCGGACAGTGGGGATCGTGAGGGCGACGTCGATCCGGTAGAAGTCGGCGTTCGGCGTCACGAACGGGAGGGTGCCGAGCTGGGGGAACGCGGCCGAGGCGGGTACCGGCGGGGCGGTCTCGGCGAGCGTCGCCGCGGCCAGCCTGCCGGTCAGCGCGGCCCGCGAGGCCGCGATCCCGCTGCCCGAGGAGGAGAGCGCCAGGCCGGCCCCGCCCGCGACGAGCGTCCCGGCGACGGTCGCCGAGGCCCCCGCGAGCACGGTGCGCCGGGGGACCCCGGCACCGCTCCCGCCGCTCCCGGTGCGGGTCCCACCGTGACGGCGGGCGAGGCGGTCCAGCCCCCGCTGCACCACCACGCCCACCACCAGCGCGACGACCGGGGCGGCCAGGTCGGTCGCGGTCGGCGCCGGACCCGTCAGCACCGCGGCCACCGCGAGCAGCCCCAGCGCGGCGACGACCGCGGTCCCCACCGCGGGCCGTCGCCGCGCCGCGAGCCCGGCCAGTGCGCCGAGCAGCACCAGAAGCACGCCGATCCCGGCGAGCAGGACCGGCTTGTCGGCCGTCCCGAACGCGGACTTGGCGAACTCCACGACCGGCTGCGGCGAGAGCCGCACGACCGCGTCGCCGACGGCCACGAAGGGCGACGACGCCGGTGCCACGAGGGCCGACACGAGGTGTCCCGATGCCACCGCCGCGGAGATCGCCAGCAGTTCCACCAGGATCGCCACGGAACGCGACGGAAGGGCCAGGGGCCCGTTTCCCTCGGTCCGGTTCTCGGTCAGCACGACCGTTCTTCGGAACCGGCGGCGGAAACGGTTCGACCGGGTTCCGACGATTCCTCCGCGGAACGGGTCAGGCCAGGCCGAGCGAGTCCGGCTGCACCGGGATCGGGGCGTCGGCGCCGAGCCCCTTCTGCGCCGCCGCGGTCCGGACGGCCTCGATCACCAGCGGCA
The DNA here is from genome assembly GCF_017312155.1 of Pseudonocardia sp. UM4_GMWB1. Lineage (NCBI taxonomy): Bacteria > Bacillati > Actinomycetota > Actinomycetes > Pseudonocardiales > Pseudonocardiaceae > Pseudonocardia > Pseudonocardia sp. UM4_GMWB1. The sequence goes on from NZ_QJPN01000001.1 coordinate 2,394,735, forward strand.
GCGCGGCCCGTCGTGCGGTGGTGGTGCGGTAGGCCAGTGACACCGTGCGGGTCAGGGCGTCGCCGAGTGCGACGATGTCGACCCCCGGCGGGCGCAGCGCCAGGCCCAGGTCGGTCACCAGGGTGACGCCGAGCCCGGCCGCGACCATCGCCATCGCGGTGGCCTGCTCCTCGACCTCGTGGTCGATCCGCGGCTCGAAGCCCGCGCTCTGGCAGGCCAGCCGGGCCGCCTGCCCGAAGTGCGACCGGGCGGGCGACACGATCCACGGGTGCTCGGCCAGTTCCGACAGCATCACGCTCGCGGCCGGCACGGCCCCGGCCGGCACCGCCGCGTAGACCCGCTCGACGGCGATGACCGCCCGCTCCAGGCCCTTGTCCCACGTCATCGGGTAGTTCGAGTAGTCGATGACGAAGGACAGGTCGAGCTCGCCGTCGCGCACCGCGGCCGCGGTCTCCTCCGGGGCGAGCTCGCGGGTGCGGACCTCGACACCGGGGTGGGTACGGGCCAGCGCGGTCAGTGCGTCGGGCAGCAGGCCCGAGGCGACCGAGGCCCACACCCCGGCGGTGAGCTTGGCCGCAACGGTCTCGCCCGCCCCCTCCAGGGCCTGGGTGGCGCGCTCGACCGAGGCGAGGATCTCCTCGGCGTGCTCGGCCAGCAGGACCCCGAGGTCGGTGAGCTGGACCCGGCGACCTCTCCGTTCGAACAGGCGGGTCCCGACGTCGCGCTCGAGCTGCGCGAGCTGCTGGGACACCGCCGACGCCGTGTAGTGCAGCGCGGTCGCCGCTGCCGTGATGGTTCCCCGCCGGTGCAGCTCGCGCAGCATCCGCAGCCGAGACAGGGACAGCTCCATGTGGCCGAGCCTATTGCGCTGTGCAGGAACGGTGAACAGCGCCGTGAATGATCCGTAAATGGACGCGGGGCCGGGTGCGACCCCAACCTGGGGCCACCGGTCGGGAACGACTGCGGCCGGGGGACGACGAGGTCCGCGATGTCGACGAGACCGGAACGGCCCCTGGCGGCGACGACCGGTGCAGCACGAGCAGGAGGTGGGTCGCCATGACGACGATGCAGAACCCGGCCGGGAGCACCCCGCAGACGGCGGCCACGGCCGTCCCGTACGTCGCCGGCGCCCCGGCGCCCACCGTCGCTCCGGTCGTCCGCCGCCCCGAGCCGTACATGCGCCTGCAGTGGAACGACGCCGTGACCGGTGCCGTCGGCTACCTGGTCGTGCACACCCTGCGGGCGGGCCTCGCCACCGGCGGCACCCGGATGCGGGCCGGCTGCACGTTGTCCGAGGTCGAGGACCTCGCACGGGGCATGGCCAACAAGACCGCCACCTTCGACCTGCCGATCGGCGGGGCCAAGGGCGGCATCGACTTCGACCCGAAGGACCCGCGCGCCGTCGAGGTGCTGGAGCGGTTCTGCGAGGCCATGCGCCCCTGGATCGACGCGCACTGGGTGACCGCGGAGGACCTCGGCGTCCCGCAGCACCTGATCGACGAGGTCTTCGAGAAGATCGGCCTCGGCCAGAGCTACCACGCCGCGATCAGCCGTGCCGCCGACCCGGCCGCCACCCTGGAGCGGGTGCGCACCGGGCTGACCGCCGAGGTCGACGGCGGGTTCGAGCTGGGCGACGTGATCGGCGGCTACGGCGTCGCGCACGCCTGCCTGGCCTCCGCGGTGTCCTGGGGCCAGATCCCGGCCGACACCACGGTCGCGATCCAGGGCGTCGGCACGATGGGCGGTGCGGCCGCCTACTACCTGCACGAGGCCGGGATGCAGGTCACCACGCTGGCCGACGCCGCGGGCACCCTGCACTGTGCCGACGGGCTCGACGTGCCCGCGTTGCTGGACCTGCGCGACGGCTTCGGCGAGATCGACCGCGCCCGGCTGCCCGCCGGTGTCGAGCAGCTCCCGCGCACCGCGATCCTCTCCGCCGAGGTCGACATCCTGGTGCCGGCCGCGATCTCCTACGCGATCACCCCGGACAACTCCTACGACGTCCGCGCCCGTGTGGTCGTCGAGGCCGCGAACGCCGCGACCACCCCGGAGGCCGAGGCCATGCTCGCCGCCCGCGGCGTGCCGGTGCTGCCGGACTTCGTCGCCAACGCCGGTGCGGTCGCCTGGGCCTGGTGGCTGCTGCTCGGTGAGGTCGACGACGACCCGCAGAACTCCTTCGACCGGCTGCGCACCGTGATGCACGCCAAGGTCGCGCAGCTGCTGGCCGCGTGGTCCGAGGACGGCGTCACCCCGCGCGAGACCGGGCACCGCTGGGCCGACGACCCCGCCCCGACCACCGGGCCGGTCGTCATCCCCTGACCCGCTCCACCCGCGGCGCCCCGTGACGTCGCGCGGCACCCCGTGCACCGGGGGCCGCGCGCCGGGACGGGGAGCCGCGGCGTGCCCGTCAGCCGGCGAGGGCGGCGATGCGGGCGGCGAAGGCGCCCAGGTCGTCGAGACCGCCGTCGCGGATGCTGCGGGCGAGCAGGTCCCGGTAGCGCTCCAGCATCACCAGCAACCGGCGCACGCGATCGGCGTCGACCATCAGCGCAGCCCCTCCCGCGCGACACGGGCGAGGAAGGAACGGGTCATCTCCTCCAGGACGGGGCGGAACTCGATCCAGCGCATCCGGGCGTCCACCTCGAACCGGACCCGTGCGACCTCGTCGGCGCTGAACAACAGCCGGCCGGACTCCGCGACCCGGCCGCGCAGCTCGAGGCCCGCCCGCCCGAGGTCGACGACGTCCACCCCGGTCCCGAGCCGGGCGGCCAGGTCGGCGGCGAGCAGCTCGGTGGCGACGGGAGCCGGCTCACCGGCGAACAGCACCGCCACGTCGTGGTCGCTGTCCGGCCGCGCGGTCCCGGTGGCGCGCGACCCGAACAGGTAGGCCACCGCGACGTCGTGCGCGGTGAACACCGGGCCGAGATCGGGATCCACGACGGTCATCGTGGCACACCCCCGCGCCCCGACGTGGGCATCGACCCGGACCGGCCCGGCCCGACGGCGCGGCGGGACCGCGGCCGGGGCGCGCCGCGGCGGGGGTGCTCAGCCCCGGCGGTCGTCCCGGTCGCGGTCCGCCCCGAACTCCCGGTCGTGGCGCAGCCGGGCGTCGACGTGCTGTTCGGCGCGCCGCGCCTCCCGGGTCGACGCGGCCGCCCCCACCGGGTAGCCGGCCTTCATCACCCGGGTCTCGCACGCCTCGACCACGTAGACCATCGAGTAGAAGTAGCCGATCACCGCGCCGGAGGCGATGGCGCCCAGCCGCACCCACGCCGGGCCGGGCACCACCAGGAACAGCAGGGCCAGCAGCGGGATCAGCTGGACCGTCGTACGGAGGAAGTGGCGCAGCACCCAGGTGCGGGTCGTGACGTCGTGCAGCACCCAGCGCCGGTTCCGATCCGGCAGCCGGGCACCGAAGGCGTAGGCCACCCAGCGGAACGGGTTCGGACGCCGGATCCGGTCGTCCATCGGACGTTCCCCCTCATCGGATCGCGCACCCGGGTCAGACACCCGGATGCCGGACGAGCACGGCGAACGGGTCCGTCCAGTGCCGTCCGCCGTTCTGCGGGGCGACGGTCACGCCGTCGGCACCCGGCAGCGGCTGCGGCAGCGGCCTGCCCGTCGCCGCGTCGGCCACGAGTTCGCGGACCCGCTGCCCGGCCCGATGGTAGAACTCCAGCTGCACCGCGCGACCGAACAACCCGAAGCCGAGCCGGAACAGGGGGTTCGGGATGTGCGCGGGCCGGGAGAACGCGCGGATGACGAACTCGACGTCGCCGGTCGCGAGGTCCTTGACCACCTCGTAGGTGAGCCGGCCCTCCTCCAGGTGCCCGTGCAGGGTCTCGTAGGTCCAGCCCCAGACGCGCCGGCCGTCGACGGTCTCGTCGACCAGACCGGTCACGCGGACGCCGAGGTGGAAGCGCATCGGCCCGAACCGGCCCTCCAGCAGCATGTCCCGCCCCAGCAGCGGGTCGGACGGGCGGAACACGCCGCGCAGCCGGTTCGGGGCGGTGAACTGGTAGTCGCGCAGCACCGCGCAGGCACGTTCCCACGGCCCGTCGGGGACCGGGTCGCCGGGCGGCTCGGTGCCGACCAGGGCCCGGCCGTGGTCGACGTGCCAGCGCGGGTCACGGGTGTCGGTGGGGGTCTCGGCGTCGTCGAAGTTCACGCCGCGTGCGGCGAGTCCGTCCAGGTCGGCGCGACGGTCCCCGGGGGCGGGGCGCTTCAGGACCGACGGCCCTTCTCCTCGCGCCGCATCGAGTCGCCGATCAGCCAGAACATCGACGGCCACAGGCCGACGAAGACGGCGCGGCGTTCGGCGTTGCCGCGCTCGTCCTGGTCCACGGTCTTCGCGCGCAGCCACAGCGCGATGGAGAAGCCCACCGAGCCGAGGGAGAACCACTGGAGCTGGGCACCGCGCAACCCGACCCGGTGCAGGACACGTCCGACCGTCATGGCGGTTCCTTCCCCGCTCCCGGCGGATGTAATCCCGCAGAGGGGGTATGTCCACGCCGTGCGGACTTCCAGGACGGCCACGACGAGAGATCGGTCCACCCCGGTGACGGGGGACCGGCGGTCCCGGCGGGTGTCGGCGGTGCTGCGCTGGCCGGTGGGTCTGGCCCTGGTGTCGTGGCGCTACTTCTGGCGCACCACACCGATCCACCGCAGCGACGTCGTCGGGGACCTGGGGGACCTGCCGCCCGCCTCGCCGCAGGGCGCCGAGGGCGACGACGTCCAGCGCCCGTCGGACGGGGTCGGGACCCTGCTGCACCGGCGCTACAGCGTGCGCATCCGCGGGTCCCGGCTGAGCCCCGAGGAGCTCATGACGCGCCTCGCCGCGGACCCCGACCGCTGGTCACCGGAGTTCGCGGTGTTCCGCCGCACCCGTGGTGAGCCCGGCGGGATGGCGGTCGGCGACGAGTTCCTGATCCGCATGCCCGGCCCGTGGGACGGCCCGGTGCGGGTGGCCGCCGCCGGGCCGAGCGAGTTCTCCTTCGTCACCCTCGACGGGCACCTGGAGGCCGGCCGGATCGAGTTCCGCACCCGTCGCGACCCGGACCACCCGGAGATGCTGCGCTTCGACATCGAGTCCTGGGCGCGGCCCGGGGACCGGCTGTCGCACGTGCTCTACAACACCCTGCGGGTGGCCAAGGAGGTGCAGTTCAACATGTGGACGCACGCCTGCATCCGGGCGGCCGCCATCGCGGGCGGCCGCCCGGACGGCGGCGTGACGGTGCGCACCCGGCGGTTCGCGACCGCCGGATGACGCGGCGGGCCTCACCGGGCGGCCCGCACCTCGCGGATCATGACGACCCCGAGCCCGGCGACGGCGATCCCGCGCAGCAGCTCCACGTGCAGCCCGCTGAGCACCGGGGCCTCCGGCAGCGGCACGAACAGCAGCAGCGCCCCGGTCAGCGCGGCCGCGCCGATCCAGCGCGGCACCCCGGTGGTACGCATCAGCGCCACACCCGTCAACGCCAGCCCGGCCAGGAGAACCAGCCCGCCGACCATCTGCAGCAGCGCGAAACCGGGGGCGGCGAGGATGCTGCCGTCGTCGGGGACCAGCTCCGGGGCGGCACGGGCGATCTCGGGCGCCACCAGCCCCTCGACGACGAGGTGGCCCTGCGCGCTCAGCGCATTGCCCAGGAAGTACAGGCCGAACCCGAGCGTGCCGAGCACACCGGCCCGCGGGGCGAACCAGCCCCAGGCCGCCGGCAGGCCCATCATCAGCGCGAGCGCGCCGGCGTAGATCGACAGCTGCGCCCACGGCGAGCCGGGGGCGAGCAGGGACGCGACGGAGTGGGCGTTCCCGTCGACGACGGGGTGGGCGACGCCACCGGCGAGCGAGAGCACGGCGGAGGCGAGCAGCATCACGCCGCCGCCCACCACCAGGCGTCGCCGGGTGGGGTCGACGGCGGGGACGGCCGGGGTGGTGGGGGTGGTGGGGGCGTCCTGCACGGTCACGGTGGGTCCTTCCGGAGGGGCGCGTCCGGTCGGTCCGGCGCGGCGGGACCACCGTGCGCCCGGCCGCTTGCAGCCCACTTGCGGACCGGCTGCGGGCGCCGCGGGCACTGTCGCCCGGGCGCGGGGCGGGGCAGACTCGCCGATCATGAGCACCGACGCTCCCGCCTTCACCGAGATCTCCTACGACGTCGACGACCGGGTCGCCACGATCACCCTCGACCGCCCGGACCGCCTCAACGCGTTCACCCCGACGATGGCCCGCGAGCTGATCGCCGCCTACGACCGCGCCGACGCCGACGACGCCGTCCGCGCGATCGTGCTCACCGGCCGCGGCCGCGGCTTCTGCGCCGGCGCCGACCTGGGCCGTGGCGGGGCGTCGTTCGATCCCACCGACCCGCAGCGCGCCGCCGACCGGGCGGGCGTCGGCACCATCGGCGGCGTCGTCCGCGACGGCGGCGGCACCGTGACCATGCGGATGGCGGCGCTGCGCACCCCGGTGATCGCCGCCGTCAACGGGCCCGCGGTCGGCATCGGGGCGACGATGACGCTGCCCGCCGACATCCGGCTGGCCGGCGCCTCGGCCCGGTTCGGCTTCGTGTTCGCCCGCCGCGGGCTCGTCCCCGAGGCCGCGTCGAGCTGGTTCCTGCCGCGCATCGTCGGAGTCTCCCGGGCCATGGAGTGGGCCGCGACCGGCCGGGTGTTCGACGCCGCCGAGGCCCTCGACGGCCGGCTGGTGTCCCGAGTCCTGCCCGACGACGAGCTGCTCGGCGCGGCGTACGCGATCGCCCGCGAGATCGCCGACAACACCTCCGCGGTGTCGGTCGCGCTGACCCGCCAGCTGCTGTGGGGGATGCTCGGCGCGCCCAGCCCGTGGGACGCCCACCGCGCCGACTCGGCCGCGATCGCGCACCTCGGGCAGGGCCGCGACGTCGGCGAGGGTGTCACCTCGTTCCTGGAGAAGCGCCCGCCCGCCTTCCCCGACACCGTCTCCGACGACTACCCCGGCCACGTCCTGCCGCACTGGCCCGCGCCGCCCGCCGACCTGACGGACTGAAATCCGGGTGCGCCGGCGACCCCGTCGCCCCTACCGTCGCCCCGTGGCCTCGATACGCCTGCGCGTCGCCCGACGGCGGCGCCACACCTGATCCCTGCCGATCTCCTGGCGCCGCCGTCCGAGCAGCCGGTCCTCGTACCCCTGCCGGGCGGCGCCCCGCCGCGCCCCCGGCTCCCACCCCGGGAGCCTCCTGTGCGATCCCCCCTACCCCGCCCGCTCGGCCGTCATGAGCACGGTCAGAACTTCCTCGTCGACGCCTCCGTCCCGGCCGCGCTGGCCGCCGTCGTCGCCGGGTACCCGCCCCGGCCGCTGCTGGAGCTGGGCCCCGGCGACGGCGCGCTGACCGCCGCGCTGCTGCGGCTGCCCGGCAGGCCGCTGACCGCGGTCGAACTCGACCCGCACCGGGTGGCCCGGCTGCGACGGCGGTTCGGCGACGCCGTCACCGTCGTCCACGGCGACCTGCTCGACGCCCGCCTGGACCGGCCCGTCGACGTGGTGTCCAACGTCCCGTACGCGGTGACCACCCCGCTGCTGCGACGTCTGCTGGGCGCCCCGCGCTGGGCGCACGCGCTGCTGCTGGTGCAGTGGGAGGTGGCGCGCAAGCGGGCGGCGGTCGGCGGCACCAGCGCGCTCACCGCCCGCTGGTGGCCGTGGTTCACCTTCACCCTGCACGACCGTGTCCCGGCCCGGGCGTTCCGGCCGGTCCCGGCCGTCGACGGCGGGGTGCTGGAGATCGCCCGCCGCGACGTGCCGCTGCTCGACGCCCGGCCCCGGGACCACCACCGGATGGTCGACGCGGTGTTCACCGGCCGCGGCCGCGGGGTCGTCGACGTCGTCGGGCGGCGGTTCGGCCGCGCCCTCGCCCGGGACTGGGCGCGCGAGTGCGGTCTCGGGCCGCGGGCACTGCCACGCGACCTCGACGCCGGGCAGTGGGTCCGGCTGCATGCCCGGGTGGCCGGGCGGGGGTGACCCCGGTCCCGCTCCGTTGCGCCGGGCGGGTGCCGTCTGTTCGGGTGGGCGGTGTGGAGCACTCGGAGCTGACCCGCCGGCGGTGGCTGGACCACGGCCGCCTGTCGTCGCACGCCTGTCGCTGACCCCGGCCTCGCGCACCGACTCCCCGCTCCGCCTCACCCACCGGCAGGTCCCGTGTCCAGCTCCGCCGTGTCCGATCCCGCCCCGACGTCCGGTGCCGCGCCGCGCCGCGCCGCCGTCGCGAGCCTCGTCGGGACCACCATCGAGTGGTACGACTTCTACCTCTACGCCACCGCCGCGGCGCTGGTGTTCGCCCCGCTGTTCTTCACCGACGCCGACCCGGCGACCGGAGTGCTCGCCTCGTTCGCGACCTACGCCGCCGGGTTCGGGGCGCGGCCGATCGGCGCCGTCGTCGCCGGGCACCTGGGGGACCGGATCGGCCGCCGCGCCGTCCTGGTCGGGTCGCTGGTGCTGATGGGCGTCGCGACGACGCTCATCGGGCTGCTGCCGACCTACCCGACCGTCGGGCTGCTGGCCCCGGTGCTGCTCGTGGTGCTGCGCCTGGCCCAGGGGCTCGCCGTGGGTGCGGAGTGGGCCGGTGCGGTGCTCATGGCCGTCGAGCACGCCGAGACCGAGCGCCGACGCGGCCTGTTCGGCAGCTTCCCGCAGATCGGCTCCTCGGCCGGGATGCTGCTCGCGTCGGGTGTCTACACCGCGGTGCTCGCGATCGCGGGCAAGGAGGCGTTCCTCGCCGGGGCCTGGCGGATCCCGTTCCTGCTCAGCGCGGTGCTCGTCGTGGTGGGGCTGGCCATCCGGCTCACCCTCGCCGACCCCGCGGTGTTCACCGCCGCCCGCGACGCCGGGACGCTGTCCCGCCGCCCGGTGCTGGAGGTGCTGCGCACCGACTGGCGCACCGTGCTGCTGACCGTCGGCAGCCGGATCGCCCAGAACTCCGTCTACATCCTGGCGACGACGTTCGCGCTGACCTACCTGGCCCAAGGCGACTCGGGCGCCGCCGAGGGCGCCGGTCTGACCGCGGTGATCATCGCGTCGGCGATCGGGCTGTTCTCGACGCCGTTGTGGGCGGTCCTGTCCGACCGGGTCGGCCGCAAGCCGGTCTACCTGGCCGGCGCGATCGGGGCGCCGCTGTTCCTCGGGGCCTTCTTCCTGCTGCTCGACACCGGGTCCACCGTGCTGGTCGTGGTCGGCATGGTGGTGCTGGTCAACCTCTTCCACGACGCGATGTACGGCCCGCAGGCGGCCTGGTACGGCGAGCTGTTCGACACCCGGCTGCGCTACAGCGGGGCGTCGCTGGGCTACCAGATCGGGTCGGTCATCGGCGGCACGACGCCGCTGGTCGCCACCGCGCTGCTCTACGCCGGCGGCGGGACCCCGTGGCTGATCTGGGGGTATTTCGGGGTGCTGTTCGCGATCTGCGTCGTCTCCACCGTCCTGCTCCCCGAGACCCACCGCGGCGGGCTGCGCACCGCCCGGGAGAAGGTGTCGGCATGACCGGCCGCATCCTGCTCAACGCCTTCGACATGGCCTGTGTGGGCCACCAGTCCGCCGGGCTGTGGCGCCACCCGTCCGACGAGGGGCACCGCTACACCGACCTCGACCACTGGACCTCGCTGGCCCGCATGCTGGAGGACGGCGGTTTCGACGCGCTGTTCCTCGCCGACGTCCTCGGCGTCTACGACGTCTACGGCGGCTCCCGTGACGCCGCCGTCCGCGCCGCCGCGCAGGTCCCGCTCGCCGACCCGCTGCTGCTCGTCCCCGCGATGGCGGGGGTGACCTCGCGGCTCGGGTTCGGGGTGACCGTCTCGGTCGCCTACGAGCACCCCTACGCGCTGGCGCGGCGGCTCACCACCCTCGACCACCTCACCCGCGGCCGGGTCGCGTGGAACGTCGTCACGTCCTACCTGGACTCCGCGGCGCGCAACCTCGGCCGGTCCGGGCAGATCCCGCACGACGAGCGCTACGAGCTCGCCGAGGAGTTCCTGGAGGTCTGCTACAAGCTGTGGGAGGGCTCCTGGGACGACGACGCCGTGGTCCGCGACCGTGCCCGCGGCGTGTTCACCGAGCCGGACCGGGTGCACGACATCGCCCACCACGGCCGCTGGTTCGACGTGCCCGGCCCGTTCCTGTCCGAGCCGTCCCCGCAGCGCACCCCGGTGATCTTCCAGGCGGGCGCGTCGCCGCGCGGTGCCCGGTTCGCCGGCACCCACGCCGAGGCCGTGTTCGTGTCCGGCCCGTCGCCCGCGGTGGTCCGCCGCTCGGTCGACGCCGTGCGTGCCGAGGCCGCCCGCGCCGGGCGGGACCCGCGCTCGGTGAAGGTCTTCGCCATGCTCACCGCGATCGCCGGGGAGACCGACGCGGCCGCCCGCGCGACGCTGGCCGAGTACCTGGAGCTGACCGACCCGTCCGCGGCGCTGGCGCTGTTCGGCGGCTGGTCCGGCGTCGACCTGGCGGGGGCCTCGCCGGAGCAGAAGCTCGAGTACGTGCAGACCGACGCGACCCGCTCGGCGCTGGCGTCGTTCACCGGGCCGGACCGCGACTGGACGGTGGGGGAGCTCGCGGAGTTCATCACCGTCGGCGGGCGCGGGCCGCTCCTCGTCGGGTCGGGGGCGGGTGTCGCCGACGAGCTGGAGCGCTGGGCCGACGAGGCCGACCTCGACGGCTTCAACCTGGCCTACGCCGTCACCCCGGGGACGATGGCCGACGTCGTCACCCACGTCGTGCCCGAGCTGCGCCGCCGCGGCCGGATGCCCGCCGCCGCCGACGCGGGCGGCCCCACCCTGCGCGAGCGCTACGGCACCGGCGACGGCGCCCGGCTCGCGAAGGACCACCCCGGGGCGGCGCACCGTACGCACTGACGCCACGCCATGACCACCGGGAGCGGAGCGCGGGGAGCAGCACCCGCACCCGGCCGCCCCACTCCCGGTGATCATGGTGCCGACGGTCGCGTTCCGCGGTGCAGGGCCACCCCGCAGAGGGACGTCGCGACCCCGACCAGGTGGCACTGCACCACCGACGCGTGACGCCCCGCGCCGTCGCCGTACCGCCGTGTTCATCTCGGTCCCGGCCGGGGTGGCGATCGGGGGAGTGCGGGCATGGTGGGGTGGACGGGCAGCCGGGGCGCGGCGGTGGCGGCGGCGGTCGTGATCGGGGTACTGGTACCGGCCACCCAGCAGGCGTCCGCGGCCCCCGCCCGGGAGGCGTACCCCGTCGCGGCCACCGCGTCCGCGGCATCGCCCGCGGCAGGGGCCGGGTCCGCCGCATCCGATTCCGCCGCACCCGGTGCCGCTCCGGGCCCGGCCGCGGCGCCCGTCGCCCCGGCCCCGCAGGCCCCCGCGATCACCCACCGCGAGGAGCGGGTCGACACCCCGGCCGGGCCGGTGACCGTCGACATCGTCGTCGCCGACCTGGACCGGGCCGAGCTGCGCGCCACCCTGCTCACCGGCGCAACGGTCGGGGAGCGGTCGTCGGTGCCCGCGCACGCCCGGCGCGGCGGCGCCGTCGCCGCGATCAACGGCGACTTCTTCGACCTGGCCCGCAGCAACGCCCCGGCCGGCCCCTCGGTCCGCGACGGCCGGGCACTCACCTCCGCCGTGCCGCCCGGGCGGCGGCTCGCCCCGGGCGTCCCCGGCGCCCAGCAGGGCGACGTCCTCGCGATCGACGACGACGGCACCCCCCGCCTGGACCGGCTCACCCTCGACGCGTCCGCGACCGGGCCGGAGGGCCGCCTGCGCATCGACACCCTCAACGCCTACGCCGTGCCCGTCGGCGGGATCGGGCTGTTCACCTCCGACTGGGCGGGCGACCGGGCCGCCACGCTGTGCGGCAGCGACACCGACCGGGACGCGCCGTGCGCACCGGACCGGTTCGAGGTCGTGGTCCGCGACGGTGCGGTCACCGCCGTCGGCCCGCCCGGCGGGGGAGCGATCCCGGCCGGGGAACAGGTCCTCGCCGGCCGCGACCAGGGCGCCGCCGCGCTGCGCGGGCTCGCCGTCGGCGACCGTGTCACCGTGCGGCAGGCGCTCACCGCCGCGTCGGGGACCGTGCCGCGGACCGCGGTCGGGGCGTCACCGATCCTGCGCGACGGCACACCCGTCGCCGGGTTGGACGCCCGCTCGCGCGACCCGCGCAGCGCCGCGGGCCTCACCGCGCAGGGACGGCTGATCCTGCTCACCGCCGACGGCCGCGAGTCGACCTCGGTCGGGATCACCCTGGCCGAGACCGCCGAGCAGTTGCGCCGGGCGGGCGCCGTCGACGGCGTCAACCTCGACGGCGGCGGCTCCTCGACGATGGTGTTCCGCGACCAGGTCGTGAACAGCCCGTCCGAGGACGCCTACCGGCTGGTGCCCAACGCGCTCGGCGTCGTGGAGAACTGAGCGTCCGGGTCGCGGGCGACGGTGACCCCGAGCATCGCGAACAGCTGCTCCACCAGCCAGTCCCGCAGCTCGGCGTGGGCGGGCACCCGGCCCGCCTCCAGCCACACCAGCACCGAGCCCTCGACCAGCGCGACCCAGCCGCGCAGGGTCATCAGCTGCAGCGGGGTCGGGTCGGGGACGCCGCCGCGCACGCACAGCAGGTCCACGATGTGGTCGCGCACGCCGTCGACCATGGCGTCGGTCTCCCCGGTGGAGACGACCGAACCGCTGCGCAGCAGCGCGATGTAGGCCCGCGAATGCCGGCCGACGACGTCGAGGAACACGTCCAGCGCGTCGGCCAGCTGCCCGTCCAGCGGACCGTCGGTGGGCAGCGCGACCCGGTCGATGAGCTCCTCGGCGACGCTGCCCAGCGCCGCGACGTGCAGCTCCTCCATCCCGGAGAAGTACCGGTAGAACAGCGCCCGGGACACGTCCGCGGCCCGGGTGACGTCCTCGACGGCCACCTCCTCCGGCGAGCGGGCGCCGTAGAGGTCGAGCGCGGCGGACACGAGCTGTGCGCGGCGGGCCTCGGGCGTCATACGCCGGGGTGGACGTGCGGGTGAGGTCATCACCGACGAGGGTACGGACCCCACGCCTCAGCGCCCGAGATCGACGACGATCGTCCCGTCCGTGGCCCGCCCGACACACAGCGCGGTCAGACCCGGCCCGGCCGGGTCGCCCACGGTGGTGCCCTCCACGAGCCGGACGTGGCAGGTCCCGCAGAACCCCTGCCGGCACGAGTACGGCACGTCCGGGCGCAGCGCGCGGACCGCGTCCAGCGCGGTGCGGTCGGCGGGGACCGCGACGTCCGGGCCACCGGCGATCCGGACGGTGAACGGGCGGCCGTCGCGGATCGGGGGCGGGGAGAACCGCTCGGAGTGGAACCGCTGCCCTGCGGGGAGCGCCCGGCGCAGAGACTCGATCATCGGCGGCGGGCCGCAGCAGTAGACGGCGGCGTCGGCGTCGGTCCCGGACAGCAGCTCGGCCGCCGACGGGACACCCGCGACGTCGTCGGGGCGGCGCAGGACCCGGTCCGGGGCCAGCACGGCCAGTGCGTCCGACAGTGGCATCGACGCCCGGTCCCGGCCGGTGTGCACCAGCCGCCACGGCACCCCGGCGGCGTGCGCGGCCCGGACCATCGGCGCGATCGGGGTGATCCCGATGCCGCCGGCGACGAACAGGTACGACGGCGCCGTGGCCAGCGGGAAGGCGTTGCGCGGGCCGTGCAGCCGCAGCCGCACCCCGGGGCGCAGGGTGTGCATCTCGTGCGAGCCGGTGCCCCCGGGCACCTGCCGTACCGCGATCCGGTACACCGACCGGTCGTCCGGGTCGCCGCACAGCGAGTACTGGCGCATGACCCCCGAGGGCAGCTCGACGTCGACGTGCGCGCCGGGCCGCCAGCCCGGAAGCGGCTCGGCGCCCGCCGGGACGAGGTCGAGCTCGGCGACGTCGGGGCAGGGACGGCGCACGGCGTGCACCTCGACGAGCAGCGTGCGGTCCACCGGGGTGACCGGGCGGCGGCGCCGGGCACCGGCCGTCGCGAGGGTCTGGGTCAGGGCGGTGAGCACCGACAGCGCGGTGGCCCCGCGGTTCGGGTGCGGCGGCGGCGCGGTCGAGCCCGTGCCGGGCAGCAGCGCGGGACTCATGCCGCGGACCCCTCGGCCGGGCCGGCGTGACCCGCCTCGGCGGCGCGGGCGGCGGGGGAGATCGCGAGATAGGCCACCGCGGCGTCGGTGTCGCCGTGCGCGGCCGGGTGGAACCGCGGGCTGAGGTAGGTCAGGACGGCGCGGGCGAACAGCCACGGCCCGGGCACCAGCCCGCGCCGGGAGTCCCGCAGGTAGTCGCGCAGCCGGGCCCGGCGCTGCGGTGTCCCGCGCAGGTGCGGGTCGCGGGCGCACAGGTGCCGGGTGCCGTCGACCCACAGCTTCGCCAGCGCCGGGCCGGCCACCGCCATCGCCCGGATCCGGCGCAGCCAGCGGCCGTCGAGGTGGGTGTAGAGGTCGTGCGCGACGTTGCGGTGCTCGACCTCCTCGGCACCGTGCCAGCGCAGCATGTCCAGCATGTGCGGGTCGGCCCCGGCCGCGTCCAGCGCGGCGGAGTCGAGGATCCAGGAGCCGAGGACGGCGGTGAAGTGCTCGATCGCCGCGATCAGCCCGACCCGCTCCACCAGCCACTCCCGGGCCGCGTCGCCGGTCAGACCGCGGTCGCCGAGCAGCTCCTTGAAGATCCACTCGACCTGCTCGACGAAGCGGGTCACGTCGACGCCCGCCTCGACGAGGTGGTCCAGCGCGCCCTGGTGCGAGGTCGCGTGCACGGCCTCCTGGCCGATGAACCCGCGGACGTCCTCGGCTAGCGCCTCGTCACGGACCATCGGCAGCGCGCGGGAGAAGACGTCCACGAACCAGCGCTCGCCCTCGGGCAGCAGCAGGTGCAGCACGTCGATCAGGTGCGAGGCGAACGGCTCGCCGGGGATCCAGTCGGTCCGCAGCTCGGTGAAGTCGAAACGGACGTCGCGGGCCTGGAGTGCGATCCGGTCCTCGGTCGGGTCGGCGGTCATCGTGGACGCTCCTCTCGTACTCAGCGGGTGCCGTCGACGCGGGCGAGCGCGCGGACGAGGCCGGGGGACAGCCGGGACGCGAGCAGCCCGACGTGCGCCTCGGCGGTGACCGGGGCGATCGGCAGGTCCCGCTCGACGGCGCGGACCAGCCGGGCGGCGACGCGCTGCGGGGTGTACCCGCGCCGGGTGTAGGCGGCCGCGGCGTCGCGGCGGCGGACGGCCTGGGTGGCGTCGTCGGTACCGGCGAAGCGGGTCGCCCCGGTGATCGGGGTGTCGACGAACCCGGGGCACAGCGCGGTGACCCCCACCCCGGCGCCCGCCAGCTCGGCGCGCAGGCACTGCGACAGCATCAGCACCGCCGCCTTGGTCGTGGCGTAGGCCGGCAGCGAGCGCGACGGGAGGTACGCCGCCGCCGAGGCGGTGTTGACGATCGTGCCGCCCTCGCCGTGCGCGGCGAGCAGCGCGCCGAAGTGCCGGCAGCCGTGCACGACGCCCCACAGGTTCACGTCGACGATCCGCTGCCACTCCTGCGCCGTGGTGTCGGTGAACGATCCGGCGACGGCGATCCCGGCGTTGTTGACGACGAGGTCGGGCACCCCGTGCTCGGCCGCGACCCGCTCGGCGAGGGCGGCGACGGCGGCCTCGTCGGCGACGTCGACGACCGCGGCCACCGCGCGCCCGGGCCCGTGCCGCCGGGTCACCAGGTCGACGGTCTCCGCGGCGCCGGCCTCGGAGACGTCGGCGACGACGACCCGGCCCCCCAGGTCGGCGACCTGACGGGCGATCTCGCGGCCGATCCCGCTACCCGCCCCGGTGACGACGGCGAGCCCGCCCTCCCAGCGCGACGCCCGGCCCGGCCGTCCCCCGGTGCGGACCAGGGCGGCGCCCCGGGCCCCCGCCCGGGCCAGCGCGGGCGCGGCGGTCCCGCCGCTGCGCTCGGCGACGAGCTCGCGGACACACCGGGCGATCACGCCCGCGCGCTTGCGGACGATCCAGTGCCCGCCGGGCAGGTAGCGGACCCGCAGGTCGGGGGCGTACCCGGCGGCACTCGTCGCCATCGCGGGGGAGACGTAGGCGTCGCCGAGCGGAGCCAGGATCTGCACCGGGACGTCGGTGCGGCGCGGCTGCGGGCGGCCGAGCCGCCGCGGCAGGTTCCGCCGGTAGAGCTCCAGGCCGTTGACCGCGTCGCGCACCGAGGGGCGCGGGATCCGCTCGGTCCGCGCCACCAGCGCGCCGAGCAGCCCGCTGCGGATCATCAGCTCGGGCAGCACCGGCACCCGGAACGCCAGCGTGTACCAGGAGTGCAGCGCCTGGGTGAGCACCGGCCGCAGGTCGCGGAGCCCGCGGCGGCGCAGGAACAGCGCCACGTGGTCCAGGCACGGGCCGGAGATCGAGGTGAACGACGCGACCCGGCCGTCCATCGCCGAGGGGGTGCCGCCCTCGCGCGTGACGGCGTGCCAGGTCTGGATCGAGCCCCAGTCGTGGGCGAGCAGGTGCACCGGGGCGTCGGGGGAGACGGCGTCGGTCACCGTGCGCAGGTCGGCGGCGAGGAGCTCCAGGTCGTAGCCGGCCGGGGCGCCGGGCGCGGCCGAGCCCCCGTGGCCGCGCACGTCGTAGGTGACGACGTGGTGGTCGGCGGCGAGGTCCGCGGCGACGCGGTCCCACACGTGCCGGTCGTCGGGGTAGCCGTGCACCGCGACGACCGTCGGGTGCGACGGGTCGCCCCGCTCCTCCACGACCAGCTCCAGGCCGTCCTGCGTGGTCACCGTCCGGGTGCGGCTCGCGGACTCCACCTCGTTGTGAGACACGCCGTCATCGTAGAAAACGTGTCAACAAGGCGCCACCCCTGGCCCGTCACCCGTCCCGGGCGGCCGGGCGGGACCGGTGATCGCGACGAGCGAGGGGTGCGGTGCCGGACCCGGCACCGCACCCCTCGCAGAAGACGATCACCGCGCCGCCGACGGCTGCGCCCGGGTCAGCCCCGGTCGTCGGCAGTGCGGGTGGGGTGCGGCGCCCGACCGGCCGCCCACATCGTCCCGACCCGGGCGGCCACCGCCTCGTGCGCGGCTGCGGTCGCGGTCCCCGTGGTGCGGACCCCGGCCAGCGCGTAGAGCAGCTCGCCGTCGGCGCCCAGGTCGAGGTCCAGGACGCCGTGCACCCGGGCGAGCTCCAGCACGAGCGCCGGGGCCGTGGTGCCGGCCGCGGCGGCCGCCCGGCGCAGCGACCCCCCGTCGGCGCCGGGCAGCGTCCGGGCGCCCAGGGCGGCGGCGAGCAGGCCGAGCGCGGCGACGTCGGCCGACCCGACCGGGACCAGGCACAGGTCCGGGCACGGCCCCGGGCCGTACCCGGGGCGGTGCTGGGCGGCGCGCAGCGGACCGGCCATCCGGCGCCAGCCGCGCACCGCCGCCGCGGTCCCGGCCGGGGCGTCGGCGTCGCGCGCGAGCGACCCCAGCGCGCGCCCCAGGCGCCGGTCGGTGAGGTCCCACGCCCCGGGGTCGCGTGGCACGGCCCGCACCACCGTCCCCGTCGCCGCACCGGTCATCGCGCCTCCTCGTCGGCCCCTCGGTGACGCAGGTCGCCCGGCCCCGGTACCCCGTTACCCGGCGTGGTCAGAACTGACGAGGGGCGTAGGTTCGAACGGTCGTCCCCGTCCCACGAACAGAGGTCCCCGCGTGTCCACCGCTCCGCCCACCTGGTTCACCGACGCACTCGCCGAGCCGGGGGAGCCCGGCCGCACCGAGAGCGACGGCGTCGAGATCCGCTTCCGGAGCTGGGGCACCCCGGGCGGGCCCGGTGTGCTGCTGGTGCACGGCGGCGCGGCGCACCTGCACTGGTGGGACCACATCGCCCCGCTGCTGGCCGAGGGCACGCGCCGGGTCGTGGCGGTCGACCTGTCCGGGCACGGCGACTCCGGGCGGGCACCGTCCTACGACCTGGACCGCTGGGCCGTCGAGCTGCGCGCCGTGATCGACGCCGCGGGTCTCGGCCCCCGGCCGACGGTCATCGGGCACAGCATGGGCGGGTTCGTGACGCTCACCGCGGCGCTGCGCTACGGCGACGAGCTGGCCGGCGCCGTCGCCGTCGACTCCCCGGTCCGGGACCGGTCGCCGGAGGAGCGGGCCGCCCGTGAGCAGCGGGCGTTCGGCCCGGCGAAGGTGCACCCCGACCGCGACGCGCTGATCGCGCGGTTCCGCACCATCCCCGAGCAGCCCGGCGACCTGCCCTACGTGCACCGCCACATCGCCGAGCACAGCATCCGCGCGGTCGACGGCGGCTGGAGCTGGAAGTTCGACCCGGCCATCTTCGCCGGCATCTCGCTGACCCCCGGCGACCTCGGGCGTCCCGGCTGCCGGATCGCGCTGTTCCGGGCCGAGCACGGCCTGGTCCCGGCGGACATGGGGGAGATGGTCGTCGACCGGATGGGCCGGGCGGCACCGGTCGTCGAGATCCCCGGGGCCGGGCACCACGTGATGATCGACCAGCCGCTGGCTCTGGTGACCGCGCTGCGGACGCTGCTCGCGGACTGGGAGCACTCGGTTCCGGTGGTGGCCCCCGCGATCTAGGGTGGCCCCATGACAGAGCAGTCAGAGCTGACTCCTTCCGGACCGGTCGCTTCCGAGGAGGAGGTGCTCGTCGAGCGGCGGGACGGCGTCCTGCTGATCACGATCAACCGGCCCCGGGCCAAGAACGCGCTGAACGAGAACGTCGCGCGCTCGGTCGCCGCGGCCGTCGACGAGCTCGACGCCGACCCGGACCTGCGGGTCGGCGTGCTGACCGGGGCGGGCGGGGTGTTCTCGGCCGGGATGGACCTCAAGGCGTTCCTGCGCGGCGAGCGTCCGTCGGTGCCCGGGCGCGGGCTCTGCGGGATCACCCAGGCCCCGCCGGTGACGCCGATGATCGCCGCGGTCGAGGGCTGGGCCCTGGCCGGCGGGTTCGAGATCATGCTGGCCTGCGACCTCGTCGTCGCCGGGCGCGGCGCCCGGTTCGGGGTGCCGGAGGTGAAGCGGTCCCTGGTCGCCGCCGCGGGCGGTGCGCTGGAGCTGGCGAACCGGGTGCCCCGGGCGCTGGCGCTGGAGATGCTGCTGACCGGCGACCCGATCGACGCGACGCGCGCCGAGGCCGCCGGGCTGGTCAACCAGGTCGTCGAGGACGGCGGCGCGCTGGAGGCCGCGCTGGCGCTGGCCGCGCGGATCGCGGTGAACGGGCCGCTCGGCGTCGCCGCATCGAAGCGGATCGTGCGGGAGAGCCCGGACTGGGGCGCCGACCGCTGGGAGCGCCACGACGCGGTCGTCGGCCCGGTCCTGACCTCGGAGGACGCCCGCGAGGGCGCGACCGCGTTCGCCGAGAAGCGCGACCCGGTCTGGCGCGGCCGCTGACTCAGGCGACGAACGCCTCCCAGATCAGGAAGGCGTTCAGCCCCACCACGACCGCGGCGACGACGACCGCCGCGGTCGTGGTGACGCGGTGGTTGACCAGGTCGCCCATCACCTCGCGGCGGGCGGTCAGCCACACCAGCGGGACCAGCGCGAACGGGATGCCGAACGACAGCACGACCTGGGAGAGCACCAGCGCCTGCGTCGGGTCGATCCCGATGCCCAGCACGAGCAGGGCGGGCGCGAGGGTCAGCAGCCTGCGCAGCAGCAGCGGGATCCGGCGGCGCAGGAACCCGGCCATGATGACCTGCCCGGCGTAGGTCCCCACGCCCGAGGACGCGAACCCCGAGGCGAGCAGCGCGATCGCGAACCCGTACGCGGCGACGGCGTCGAGCTCGGTGCCCAGCCCGGCGAAGATCCCCTCCAGGGTGTCGGTGCCGGGGACGTCGGTCCCGGCGAACAGGGCGGCCGCCACGACCAGCATCGACAGGTTGACCAGCCCGGCCACGCCCATCCCGAGCGCGATGTCGGTGCGCCCGACCCGCAGCAGGAACCGGGTGTCCTCGGGCCCGCGGGCGACCAGACGGCCCTGGGTCAGCGCGGAGTGCAAATAGATCACGTGCGGCATCACGGTGGCACCCAGGATGCCGGTGGCGAGCACCAGCGAGCCGACGCCGTCGAAGCCGGGGACCAGACCCGCGGCCAGCGCGGGCCCGTCGACGTCGGTGCGCAGCAGGGTCGACACCAGCCCGACCAGGATGATCGCGAGCAGGAACACGATCGCCCGCTCGAACGGCCGGTGCCCGCGCGACTGCAGCCCCAGCAGCACGAAGGCGATCACGCCGGTGATCACCCCGCCGGTGAACAGCGGGATCCCGAACAGCAGGTGCAGGGCGACCGCGCCGCCGATCACCTCGGCCAGGTCGGTCGCGATCGCGACGAGCTCGGCCTGGGCCCACATGAACCGGTTCCGCCACGGGGTGAGGTGCTCGCGGCACAGCTCGGGCAGGTTCTTCCCGGTTGCGAGCCCGAGCTTGGCCGAGAGCGACTGGATGAGCATCGCCATCAGGTTGGCGACGACGATCACCCACACCAGCAGGTAGCCGTAGCCGGCGCCGGCGGAGAAGTTGGTCGCGAAGTTGCCCGGGTCGACGTAGGCGACGGCGGCGACGAACGCGGGCCCGAGGACGGCGAGCCTGCCGCGCCAGCCGCGCCGGCGCAGCTGCTCCACGGTGAGCGGTGCCGCCGACGCGGCCGTGTCCGTGCTCGTCATGTGCGCCCCCGCGAGGTGATGAGGTCCGGCGAAGACGCAGTGTAGGCACGACTAACTCCGCTGGTACAGACCTGCGACGGTGCGGGCCGTGCGGCTCACAGGTAGCGGTGCATCACGTGCAGGCCGGTGGTCGTGCCGTCGGGCAGGGTGAAGGCGTCGGGCACCGTGCCGACCGTGGCGAAGCCCAGCGAGTGCCACAGCGCGACCGCGCGGGTGTTGGTCGCCACGACGGCGTTGAACTGCATCGCGGAGTAGCCGTCCGCGCGGGCGAGGGCCAGCACGTGCTCGCCGAGCGCGCGTCCGGTGCCGCGCCCCGCCTCGCCCGCCTCGACCGCGAAGCTCGCGGTCGCGACGTGCGAGCCCGGCCCGGCCTGGTTGGGCCCGGTCTTCGCGGTGCCGACGACCCGGCCGTCCCGCACCGCCACGAGGACCCGCGCCGGCGGCGGGAGCATCCACATGCGGGTGACCCAGGCGTCGTCGGCGTCGGGCGGGACGGTGTAGGTGCGGCCCTCGGCGAAGATCGGGCGGAGCACGGCGAGGACGGCGGGGAGGTCGTCGTCGGTGGCGGCGCGGATGTGCATGCGCTCAGGGTAGGTAGAGGTCGCGCGGGCCGGCGTCGAGCGCCTCGACGCCGCCGCCGGTGTGTTCGGCGAGCCAGTCGGCGAAGGCGCCGGTCTCCGGCTCGGCGACGGCCACGGTCAGCGTGACGTCCGTGCCGTGTGTGACATCGCACAGCCGGTACGGGGAGTGGCGCAGGTCGTGCTCCAGGCGGCCGGCGCGGTCGTGGCCGACGGCGAGCAGCAGCTCCCGGTGCCGGACCCGGCGCAGCTCGCCGACCGCGTCCAGGGCCGCGGTCAGGGCGCCGGAGTACGCGCGGACCAGCCCGCCCGCGCCGAGCTTCGTCCCGCCGAACCAGCGCGAGACGACGGCGACGACGTCGGTCAGCCCGCGCCGGGTGAGCACCTCCAGCATCGGGACGCCGGCGGTGCCCGAGGGCTCGCCGTCGTCGCTGCTGCGGGCGGTGAGGTCCCCGGTGCCGGGGTCACCGATGCGCAGTGCGGTGCAGTGGTGGGTGGCGTCCGGTCCGGCCCGGCGGACGCGGTCGATCACGTCCTGGGCGGCCCCGACGTCGGCGACCCGGGCGACGGTGCAGACGAAGCGCGACCGGGCGATCTCGGTCTCCGCGCTCCCGTCGCGGGCGATCACCCGCACGCCGCGACCGGCCTCACACCGTGACCGCGCTCGCGATCGGCGGCGGGTCGGGATCGATTCAGTGCATCCTGGACGTGTCCGGTGACGAGGCCGCCCGCCTCACCCGGCGGTCTCCCTCGTCCACACCAGGCGGTTCCACCGCCGACATCGAAGGGACCCCCACCCATGAGCGACACCCTCCGCGTCCTGCGTTCCGGTCTGACCCGCGTGGCGCGCCGGATCGACGACTACACCCTCGCGGCGTTCAACCCGGTCTACCCGACCCCCGCCGACCGGGAGCGCTGAGGGCGCCCCCGGCCGGGGGAGTGCGGTCAGTCCTGCTGCTCCGGCGCGGCCAGCTTCAGCGGTCGCAGGTACACCCACAGCACGAACAACGCCCCGATGACCAGCATGCCGATGCCGGTGTCGAGGTTGAGGTTCGTCCCGCCGGTCTTGGCGAGGTTCTCCGGGTCGTCGCCCGACACGATCCCCATGACCAGCAGGACGATGCCGTAGACCCCGAACAGCAGGGCGATCACCGAGCGCAGGTCGAACAGGTTCGCCGCGGTCGAGGAGACCGGGGCGTCGGTCCCGTGGTGGTCGGGGTGGTTCTCACTCTTCGAGCTCATCGCAGGTCTCCGCTCAGCCGAACACGACGTAGAGGACGACGGTCAGGGCCAGCACCAGCGCGCCGAGGACGTTCGGACTGCGGTACCAGCCGGCGTCGTCACCGTCGGTGGAGTGGGTGCGCGCCTCCTTCGGGGTCAGGCTCCAGGTCAGCCCGACCAGCTCGGCGTCCGGCTTCGGGGTGGTCACCATCGAGACCCCCGCGGACACGCCGACACCGACGACGAACGCCGCGATGGCGCCGACGAAGCTGCCCGCCTGGCTGGACATCGTCCAGACCTCGGTGCGGACCAGGACGTCGACCAGCACCGCCGCGGTGGTGCCGGAGAGCAGCCCGATCCAGGCCGACGGCCCGGTCATCCGCTTCCAGAACAGGCCGAGGATGAAGATCGCGAACAGCGGCGCGTTGAAGAAGCTGAACAGCGACTGGATGTAGTCCATCAGGTTCGCCGACCCGGACGCGATGAACGCGGTGCCGATCGCGAGCACGCAGCCGACGATGGTGACCAGCCGGCCGACGCCGAGGTAGTAGCGGTCGGCGCGGCCCGGGCGCACCCAGTCCTGCCAGATGTCGTAGGTGAACACCGTGTTGAACGAGCTGATGTTCGCCGCCATACCGGCCATGAACGCGGCCAGCAGACCCGCGATCGCGACGCCGAGGATCCCGTTGGGCAGGACCTCCTTCATCAGCAGCGACAGCGCGTTGTTGTAGGTGATGCCCTCGACGGCGTCGCCGCCGCCCGCCTTCACCGCGGCGATCTGCGGGACCAGGATCCCGGCGATCATGCCCGGGGTCACGATCACCAGCACGACCAGCGCCTTCGGGAACGCACCGATGATCGGGGTCCGCCGCGCGGCGGACATCGACTTGGCCGACAGGGCGCGCTGGACCTCGGCGAAGTTCGTCGTCCAGTAGCCGAAGGACAGCACGAATCCCAGGCCGAACACGATGCCCAGCACCGACAGGAACGGGTTCGCGATCTCGGTGAGCGGGGTGCCGGGCCAGGCGTTCAGGTCCGCACCGGCGCTCGGGCCCTCGGTGACCGCGCGGGTCAGGCCGTCCCAGCCGCCGACCCGGTTGAGCCCGGCGACGGTCAGCGGGATCAGCAGCGCGAGGATCACGAAGAACTGCAGGACCTCGGTGTAGATCGCGGCCGACAGCCCGCCGAGGGAGATGTAGCCCAGGACGACGACGGCCGCGACCGGGATCGCCAGGTACAGCGACCAGCCGAGCAGCGCCTCCAGGACCAGGCCCAGGGAGAACAGGTTGACCCCGGCGATCAGGATCGAGGCCACCGCGAAGATCACCGCCTGCACCCGCTGGGTCGTCTTGTTGAACCGCTTGAGCAGGAACTCCGGGACGCTGCGGGCCTTGGAGCCGTAGTAGAACGGCATCATCACGATGCCGAGGAACACCATCGCCGGGATCGCGCCCAGCCAGTAGTAGTGCACCGTCGGGATGCCGAACTGGGCCCCGTTGGCCACCATGCCGATCAGCTCGATCGCACCCAGGTTGGCCGAGATGAACGCCAGACCGGTGATCCAGGCCGGCATCGACCGGCCGGACAGCAGGAAGTCGAGGCTGGAGGACACCGAGCGCCGCGCCGCGAAGCCGATGCCGAGCACCAGTACGAAGTAGAACGCGACCAACAGGTAGTCGACCAGGTTCGGGTTGAGGCGCAGGACCTCCTGGGCGGTCATGCCGCGTCCTCCCGGGACGTCCCCGGGGCCCGCCGGGCCGTCTCGTGATGATCCATCTCGGGTAGCTCCTCGCCGTCGAGTGCGTGCGCTGCCGGTCCGCCGGCCGGTGGTGCACGACGGCACGTTGCGCGGACCAACGCACAAGCTAGACCGCACTCGATCAGAAGTGAACACTTTCGCTCGAATTCGGGACCGCTCGGTGACCTCGGAGCGCCAGGGGGCCGGGTTTCGACACGCACGGTCGACCCTTGCCGCACGTTCGGTTGTGTTGCATTCTGTGCGGGTGAAGCCCCGACGGTGTCCGGCCCGGACGCGATGAGCCTGCTCGCCGAGCAGCGGCGCGAGGTGATCGTGGAGCAGGTCCGCAGCCGCGGCGCGGTGCGGGTGTCCGAGCTCGCCGACCACCTCGGCGTGTCCGAGATGACGGTGCGCCGCGACCTCGACGTGCTGGCCCGGCGACGCCTGGTGGACAAGGTGCACGGCGGCGCGACGGCCGTCGGCGAGCACACCACCTCCGAACCCGGGTTCGCCGCGAAGTCGGTGTGCGAGCTGGAGGAGAAGGACGCCATCGCCGCCGCGGCCGCCGAGCTGGTGCCCCCCGGCGCCGCGATCGGCCTGTCCGCGGGCACGACGACCTGGCGGCTCGCCCGGCTGCTCGCCGCGGTGCCGCGGCTGACCGTGGTGACCAACTCCGTCGCCGTCGCCGACGCGTTCCACACCGGTGGCGCCGACGCCCGCGGGACCACGGTGATCCTCACCGGGGGCGTGCGGACGCCCTCGGAGGCCCTGGTCGGCCCGGTCGCGATCACCGCGCTGCGCTCGCTCAACCTGGAGACGGTGTTCCTCGGGGTGCACGGCATGAGCGCCGCGGCGGGCTTCTCCACCCCCAACCTCACCGAGCGCGACACCAACCGCGCCCTCATCGAGTCCGGCAGCAGGCTCGTGGTCGTCGCCGACCACACCAAGTGGGGCACCGTCGGGATCTCGACGATCGCCGAGCTGTCCGAGGCCGACGTGCTCGTGACCGACTCCGGTCTGGCCGACGCCGACCGGGCGGTCCTCGAGGGCGAGGTCGACCACGTGATCATTGCGCGCCCCGGAAGGTGACGTACGTGCAGAAGGTGCAGAAGCTGACCACCCGGATGGCCGACGGCCGGGAGATCATCTGGTTCGACGGCCCCGACCACGCCCCCCGCGATCCGGCAGGCCTGGTCGACGCCCGTGACCTCCCGCGGGTCGTGCCCGCCTCGCAGCTGCGCTACGACGCCCTGGCCGGGGAGTGGGTGACGATCGCCGCACACCGGCAGGACCGCACCTACAAGCCGCCGGCCGACCAGTGCCCGCTGTGCCCCAGCCGCGACGGCCGCCACACCGAGGTGCCGGGCCCGGAGTACGGCGTCGTCGCGTTCGAGAACCGCTTCCCGTCGTTCGGGTCGGCGCCCGGCGCGCCGCTGCCCGAGCCGGGCCCGGTGCCGCAGGCGGCGTCGGGCCGGTGCGAGGTCGTCTGCTTCACCGACGACCACGACACCCCGTTCTCCCGGCTGACGCCCGACCGCGCCCGCCTGGTGCTGGAGGCGTGGGCCGACCGGACCGCCGAGCTGGGCGCCCGGCCGGGGGTCCGCTACGTCTTCCCGTTCGAGAACCGGGGCGCCGAGATCGGCGTGACGCTGTCCCACCCGCACGGCCAGATCTACGCCTACCCCTACGTCCCGCCGTTCCCGCAGCGGATGCTCGCCCACGTCGCCGCGCACCGTGAGGCGACCGGGGAGAACCTGTTCGACACGCAGCTGGCCGCCGAGCGGGCGGGGGAGCGGGTCGTCGTCGCGGGGGAGCACTGGACGGCGTTCGTGCCGCAGGCGGCGCGCTGGCCGGTCGAGGTGCACCTGTACCCGCACCGTCCGACCCCGGATCTGCCCGCCCTCGACGAGGCCCAGCGCGCCGAGTTCGCGACCCTCTACCTCGACGTGCTGCGCCGCCTCGACGCCCTCT
Organism: Pseudonocardia sp. UM4_GMWB1; assembly: GCF_017312155.1. Taxonomy (NCBI): domain Bacteria; kingdom Bacillati; phylum Actinomycetota; class Actinomycetes; order Pseudonocardiales; family Pseudonocardiaceae; genus Pseudonocardia; species Pseudonocardia sp. UM4_GMWB1. Next base: position 2,420,869 of record NZ_QJPN01000001.1, read on the forward strand.
ACGACGACGAGCTGCCCTACGTCGCGGGCTGGAACCAGGCCCCGGTGCTGGAGTCCGACGGTCGCTCCGACGCCCGGCTGCACCTGCGCCTGCACTCGATCCGCCGGGCGCCGGGGAAGATCAAGTACCTGGCGGGGTCGGAGTCCGGCGCGGGCGCGTTCATCTCCGACGTGCTGCCCGAGGCGGTCGCGGAGCGGCTGCGCTCGCTGTAGCCGGGGGCGGACGGCGGGTGCAGGAACACGCGGTGCTCCGCCCCGACGTGCGTCGAGGCCGGTACCCCTCCCCAGGGGCACCGGCCTCGGAACTCGGTGACGCGGTCGGTCAGACCCGGACCGCGTTGTGGAACGGCATCGCGTCGATGTCGGAGTACTTGACCGGCTCGCCGCTGGTGGAGGCGTGGAGCACCTTGCCGTTGCCGGCGTAGATGCCGACATGGCTCACCGGGGAGTAGAAGAACACCATGTCGCCGGGCTTGAGCTGGCTCTTGGAGACCGGGGTGCCGTCCATCTGCGACTGTGCGCTGGAGGTGCGCGGCAGGTCGACGCCGATCTGCTCGAACGCCCAGACCATCAGGCCGGAGCAGTCGAACGCGCTCGGGCCGGTGGCGCCCCACTTGTAGGGCTTGCCGAGCTGCTGCTTGGCCTGGGCGAGCGCCTGGGCACCGTCCGAGGAGCCGGTCAGGCCGCCGACGATGTCGCCGAGCCCGCCGCCGTCACCGTCGTCGTCACCGCCGCCGCCGTTGCGGGCGGCCGCCTCGGCGGCCTTCGCACGGGCCTCGGCCGCCTTCGCCGCGGCCTCCTTCTGGGCGACGGCGGCGATGCGGGCCGCGTCGGCCTTCTCGAACGCCTGCGGGACCGACGCGGTGACGTGCTCGAAACCGCTGGTCAGGGTGGACGCGGCGTCGCTGGTGCCGGTGCCGCCGTGCTCGGAGCCCGCGGCCGGGACCGACAGCTTCATCGTGGCCTCGTGGGCCGCGCCGGTGAGGTCCATGTCCGCGGAGGTCTCGGGGGACTGCTCCGGCGAGCTGAGCGCCGACACGACGCCCATGACCGCGGTGGCGCCGACCAGCGTGGCCGACATGGTCGCGACGACCGCGCGCGGGTGACGCCCGAGCGGCCCGGTGTCCGAGGTGCCGCCGAGCAGGCCGATCGCGGTCCGCGAGGTGACGCCGGCGGGGGTGTCCTGCGCGTCGCGGGTGATGACGGTGTCGCCGCCGGACGCGGCGGGGAGGCCGGTCGCGGGGGTGTCGATGCGCTCCAGCTCCGGGCCGGGGGCCTCGGAACGGCGGGCTCGGCGGCTGCCGGGCGCGGGGGTGTCGAAACCGGCCTCGGAGTAGCGCGCGAGCAGGTCGGCGGCGGAGATGCCCGCGCCGGCGTCGCGGTCCCGGCGACGCCGGGGGACGTCGCTCTCGGGTGTATGGAGGTCCGGGGTCAGTGCAGTGGTCATTCGGGGGTCCTCGCCACCCCGGATCCGCCCCGGTCCTCGTGACCGGACACGGCTCCGCCCGCTGCGTGCTGGGTGGGCGCCAGGGGGAGTGTCGGCCAGCGGGGAGCGGGGGACCGACCAGGCGCACCAGCCGACATCTCGTCGACCAGCCAGGAGCGACCGTAACCGCTCCGTGACACGGACACCGAGCGGGCTCGCCGGGTGTGCGGCGAACGGCCGGTCCGGAGCGACCCACGCACCGGACCCGCGTCCAACGGTGGGTGCGGTGCGCCGTTCGGGTCGTACGGTCGGTGTGCTGCGCCGAACGGTACGTCTGAGGCGGTGACGCGGTGCGCACCGTGACCGGGACGGCCCCGGACGGACCAGCCCCCTCACGAACCCGGCACGCCCGCCGGCGACGCCCGGGCGGCACCGCGTCCGGTGACTGCGCCGGGAGGCGGTCCGGGCCGTGGCGGACGGAGCAGCACGCGGGAGGCGTCCCGTGCCTGGTGAGCGCGGGTACCGGGTGCTCTGCGACGATCGGGGGGCGTGCCGGCCGTGACCGGTGCGGCGTGCACCGGCCGGCTCGACGCCGGGGTCCGGTGCCCGGGGCGGACCCGGTGCGGCGCAACGTGACGTCGGCCGCACACGGTGAACCGGGCGGCGGTCCGCGACGTAGGCACACGGGGACACGTCTGCGAGCGGACGGGTCCCGGGGCCGGACCACCGACACGGACCCACCGACGAGGACCCACGACCCGGGAGGTCGCAGCAGTGCCGGAGCGAGCAGGCGGCCCCGTCTGGGTGGGCGAGCTCGTCCACCACCGTGCCGTGCACGGCACGGGTCGTGGGGCCGGTGACCTCGTCGTCCCGCCGCGGTTCGGCTCGGCCCGGCTGCTGGTCACCGACGGCGGCGTCCCCGTCGGGCAGGCCGAGGTCCCGCTGCACGAGGGCCGGGCGCGCGCCGCCGACCTGGCCCGGGCCGCCGCGGCCGTCGCCGGGCGTGAGCCGCCGGGGGAGCCTGCGGTGTCGGCCGAGCCGCTCACCGTCGTGGTCGCGACGCGGGGGCGGCCGGAGAGCGTACGCCGCTGCCTGGCCGCGGTGCTGGCAGGCGACCACCCGGACGTGACCGTGCTCGTCGTCGACAACGATCCGCCCGACGAGCGCACCCGCGAGGTCGTCCGTGACTGCGCGGACCCGCGGGTCCGCTACGTCCGCGAGCCGCGCCGCGGTGTCTCGGTCGGGCGCAACCGCGGCCTCGCCGAGGCCCGAACCGCGGTCGTCGCGTTCACCGACGACGACACCGAGCCCGACCCGCGGTGGGCGTCGCGGATCGCCGGGGCCTTCGCCGAGGACCCCGGTCTCACCGCGCTGAGCGGGCCGGTGCTCGCCGCGCGGCTGGAGACGCCCGAGGAGCGGGCCGCCGACGTCGCGCTGGCCTGGAACAAGGGCTTCCTGCCGCGCCGGTTCCGGCTCGACGACCCGCCCGCGGACTCCCCGGTGTTCCCGTTCTCCCCGGGCCTGTTCGGGATCGGGGCCAACCTGGCGGTGCGTGCCGAGCCGGTCCGTGCGCTCGGCGGGTTCGACGAGGCGCTCGGCCCGGGCCGGCCCACCCGCGGAGGCGAGGACATCGAGCTGCTGGTCCGGATCGTGCTCGACGGCGGCACCCTGGCCTACCTGCCCTCGGCCTGGGTGTGGCACCACCACCGGCCGTCGCCGGGGGAGCTCCGTGAGCAGATGGGCGGCTACGCGCTGGGTCTGGGCGCGTTCCTGGGCAAGGTCGCGCTGGATCCGCGGGCGCGCCGGCTGGCGGTGCGCCGGTTCCCGGCCGCGCTGGGGCGGCTGCGCGACATCGTGCGCCGCGAGTCCTCGACGCCGGCCACGGTCGCGCGGGCCCGGCAGGAGCCCGCGCCCACCGCGGTCGGCGCGCCCGGCCCGACCCCGGGTCCGGCCCCGATCGCGACCGAGGAGCGCCCGGCGCCGCAGGACGTCGCCGCGCTGCCGGGCGGCGCGGGCGCCCGCAAGCTGCGCGGGCTGGTGTCCGGTCCGGCGCTCTACCTCCAGGCGCGCCGCCAGGTGCAGGCCGAGGGTGGGACGACCCCGCCGCTGACCGGCCCGGCCCGGCCACTGCGGCGGCGCTGACCGCCCTCCGGGCCCGGCGGACCCGCCCTCCGGGCTCCACGGACCCGCCACTCGGGCCCGACGGCCCGGCGCCGACCCCGGTCACCGGTCCGAGGGCGGACCGGAGCCCCGGATCAGGTCCCGGTCCAGCTCGGGGTGCCGCCCTGCCCGAACCCGGCGACCGTCGTGCGGAAGTCGGTCGAGCCGTAGACCCGGTCGACCACCGCGGTGTCGTCGGCGGACCGGTCGTCCAGCAGCCGCTTGGTCGCCCAGACCGTCAGCGGTGCGCCGGTGGTGAGCCGCCCGGTGAGCGCATCGAGCCCCGCGTCGAGGTCGTCGACGACGGCGTGCAGGAACCCCGGCACCCGCGCGGCCTCCTCGGCCTCCAGCATCCGCGCGGTGAGCAGCAGGTCCGCGGTCAGCGGGCGGCCCAGGGCCTCGACCATCAGGTCCAGGGTCCGCGCGGACAGGCAGTTGCCCAGCGTGCGGGCGATCGGCACGCCGAACCGGGACCCGGGCGTCGCGATGCGCAGGTCGGCCGCGCAGGCGATGCCCAGCCCGCCGCCGACGCAGTACCCGGCCACCGCGGCCACGGTGGGCACGCCGACGGCGCGGACCCGGTCGAGCACGGCGGTGACCCGGCGCTCGTAGGCCACTCCGTCGGCGCCCGAGGTGAACGCGCGGAACTGGCCGATGTCGGTGCCCGCGGCGAAGGCCCGGCCGCCCTCGCCGCGCACGACGAGCGCCCGGACCTCCGGGTCGGCGTCGGCCCGCTCGCACGCGGCCACCAGCCCCTCGTACATGCCCCAGGTCAGGGCATTGCGCCGCTCGGGACGGCGGAAGGTCACGGTGAGCACCCCGGCCGCGAGCTCCGCGGTCACCTCCGGGCTCACGCGTGGCCCCCGCGGGCGGGGTCGGACAGCTCGGCGAGGACGTCGTCGGTCGCCGCGCCGAGCGGGGGCCCGGCGGTGCCCCGCCGCGCGGGGGTGCGGGAGAAGCGCATCGGCGACCCCAGCTGGCGGACCGCGGGCAGGGTCGGGTGCGGGGCGTCCCAGAAGAAGTCCCGGCCGGTGAGCAGCGGGTCGGTGAAGACCTCGTCGTAGCCGGCGATGGACGCGCAGGGGACCCCGGCCGCGTCGAGCGCGGCGAGCACGTCGGACGACGACCGGGTGCTCGTGACCGTCTCGATGCAGTCGATCAGCGCCACCCGGTTCGCCAGCCGCGAGCCGGGGTCGGCGAAGCGCGGGTCGCGCTCGAGGCGTTCCAGCCCGAGCGCCGCGCACAGCGACGTCCAGAGCCGGGTGGTGTTCGCACCGACCGTCACGTGCCCGTCGCGGGTGCGGACGGCCTGGTAGGGGGCGTAGCGCTGGTGGGCCGAGCCCTGCCGCGTGGGCACCTCCCCGTCGCCGAGGTACATGCCGGCCTCCCACACCGCGAGCGAGACACCCGACTCCAGCAGCGAGACGTCGATGTGCTGACCGGTCCCGGAGCGGTCCCGCTCGCGCAGCGCCGCCGTCACCGCGAGCGCCACGTAGAGCGCGGTCACCAGGTCGCAGACCGGCACGCCCACCTTGACCGGGTCGCCGTCGGGCTCCCCGGTCACGCTCATCAGCCCGCTCGCGGCCTGCGCCATGATGTCGAGCCCCGGCCGCGTCGCGGCCGCACCGTCGACACCCCAGCCCGACGCCGAGGCGTACACCAGCTCCGGACGGCGCTCGGCCAGGGCTGCGTAGCCGAGCCCGAGCCGGTCCATCGCGCCCGGACGGAGGTTCTCCACGACCACGTCGGCGCGGTCGACCAGCGCCAGGAACGCGGCGCGGCCCCGCTCGTCCTTGAGGTCGAGGACGACGGACTCCTTGTTGCGGTTGAGCCGCAGGAACGGGGAGCTCTCGCCGTCGAGGAACGGGCCCGCGGACCGGGTCGGGTCGCCGGTGCCCGGTGGCTCGACCTTGACCACCCGGGCTCCGAGGTCGGCGAGCTGCATCGTCGCGAACGGCGCGGCCATGAAGGCCCCCACCTCCAGCACGAGCACTCCGGTCAGCGGTGGGTCGGTCTGCATCGGCAGCCCTCCGGGGTCGTCGGCGTCGGCCTTGATATACGGTATACGGAAACGCGGGAGAGGTGGGTGCGGTGACGGCGGTGCACACGGGTACCGGTGGCCGGATCGTCGCGCCGCCGTCCATGGCGGAGCTGGCGACCGACGCCCTGCGCGCGATGATCTTCTCCGGCGAGCTCGCGCTGGGGGAGCGGCTGGTCGAGGCGCGCCTGACCGAGCGGCTCGGGGTCTCCCGCCCGCCGCTGCGTGAGGCGCTGCAGACGCTGACCCACGAGGGCCTGGTCGTCGCGCACCCGCGGCGTGGCGCGACCGTGCGCACGCTGACCCGGCACGACGTCTACGAGATCGTGACCCTGCGCGAGGACCTGGAGGCACTCGCCGTCCGCCTCGGCGTGCCGGTACGGGTGCCCGAGCGGCTGGAGCGCTGCCGGGCGGCCCTGGCGGCGTTCGAGGAGGTCGGCCGGGCCGGCGACGAGAGCCGGTTCCTGCACCACAAGTTCGAGTTCCACCTGTCGCTGGTCGCACTCGCCGGGCACTCGCGGCTGACCGAGGCCTACCGGGCGCTGTCGTTCCAGATGCAGCTGTGCATGGCGATGAACCGCACCGCCCGTCGCGAGTCCCTGCTGGAGAACGTCGAGCGGCACCGCGAGCTGCTCGCCGTGGTCGAGGCGGGGGACCCGGAGGTCGCGCAGCGGGCCCTGACCGAGCACGGCCACACGTCGTTCCTGCTCGACCTCGTCGACCGGCTCGACGGCGGCACGCCGGAGTCCGAGGAGTGGCTCGCCCGCCGGCGTGGGGCCTGAGCTCCGGTCGGCGCTCACGCGAGCGTCCCGCCGATGCCGTCGGCGGCGGCCCGCAGCAGGGCGGCCGCCTCGGCGACACGGTCGTGCCCGAAGCGGTGGATCGGTCCGGACACCGACAGTGCCGCCGGGCTGGACACCCCGGCGAGCGGGACGGCCACGCAGAACACGCCGACCTCCTGCTCCTCGGCGTCCACGGCGAACCCGGCCCGGCGGATGCGGTCGAGCTCCCCGAGCAGCCGGTCGGGGTCGACGACGGTGTGGTCGGTCGCCGCGGGCAGCCCGGTGGAGCCCAGCAGCCGCCGGGCCGCGGGCGCGGGCAGCTGGGCGAGCAGCGCCTTCCCGACGCCGGTGCTGTGCAGCGGCACCCGTCGCCCGACCTCGGTGAACGTGCGCATCGAGTGCGGACCGGGCACCTGCGCGGTGTAGACGGCGCGCTCCCCGTCGAGCACGGCCATGTTGGCGGTCTCGCCGAACCGCTCCGCCACCGCGCGCAGGTCGTCCCCGGCGCGCACCCCCAGCACCCGCGACGCCCGGTCCCCGAGCCCGATCAGCCGCGGCCCCAGGGTGTAGCGGCGGTTGGTGACCTGGTGGGCGTGGCCGAGCTCGCGCAGGGTCGCGACGATCCGGTGGATCGTGGGCTGCGGCAGGTCGACGGCCACGGCGAGCTCGCTGATCGACAGCTCCCCGTCCGCCTCGGCCAGCACGTCGAGGATCCGGAAGGCCCGGACGACGGACTGGACGCCGCCCGGGCCTGCTCCCGTTCCCGGCACCGGATCAGCCCCAGCCGGGGACGACGAAGATCAGCCAGCTCAGCAGCGGTGCCACCGCGCACATGCTGAAGCCCCAGATCATGAGCCCGCGGAACACCCGGTCGGTCTGGTCGGCCGGCGCGTTCGCGACGACGAGCGCCCCGCTGGTGGAGAACGGCGAGGAGTCCACCACCGACGACGACAGCGACAGCGCGATGATCAGGCCGACCGCGCCCACCTCGCCGGCGAGCAGGAACGGCACGGCCAGCGGGATCAGGGCGCCGAGGATGCCGGTGGTCGAGGCGAACGCGGACACGATCGCGCCGATCAGGCAGATGATGATCGCGGCCAGCAGCGGGGACCCGATCGTCGTCACGAGGGTGCCGAGCCAGTCGATGGTGCCGACCCGCTCCATCAGCGACACGAAGGTCACGATCCCGCAGATCAGCAGCACCGTCGGCCACGCGACCTGCCCGACGGCCGCCTTGGCCGACGACGGCGAGATGATCGAGAGGACCGCCGCCACGGTGAGCGCGGTGAAGCCGACGTCGAGGCCGAACGCGAGTGCGCCGACGGCCAGTGCGACCAGGCCCAGGATCGTGAACACGTGGTCGCGTTCGAGCGGGCGGTGCGGCTCGTCGTCGTCCGGGCCGACCGGCTCGGCGGCTCCGGACCCACCCGACCCGGCCCCGCCGGTGACCGTCCGTGACCGACCGTGCGGCACGGCGCCGCCGCCCAGGGCGAGCGAGGTGCCCGGCTCGGCGGCCACGGCGACTCGGTCGTCGCCGGCGCCCGAGGATCCCGCGGCATCCCGGGAACGGCGGAGCAGTTCCCGCCCGCCGAACATCAGGAACACGACGATGCTGAGCGCGAGATTGAACACGAACGACGAGAAGAACAGCAGCCCCGGATTGCTCGGCAGGTTGTTGCGGGCGACGACGCCGTTCACGATGCTGCCGAAGATGCTGATCGGCGAGAAGCCGCCGGCGCTCGCCCCGTTGATGATGAGAAGGCCCATCAGCATCGGGTTGATCTTGTAGCGCTGGGCGAATCCCATGCCGATCGGCGCGATGATGGCGACCGCGGCGGGGACGACGGCGCCGACCGCGGTCAGGACGGCGGTGACGCCGAACATGACCCACGGGATCAGGGCGATCCGGCCACCGACGGCCCGTACCGCCAGCTGGACCAGGCGATCCACCGTCCCGTTGCCCTTGGCGATGGCGAACAGCAGGGTCACGCCGACGAGGATCACGAACAGGTCGCCGGGGAACCCGCCGACGATGTCGTCGGTGTCCTCCCCGACGAACGCCGTGCCGACGACGAACGCGGCGACGAAGGCCAGCGCGCCCATGTGGACCGGGAGGATCGTCGCTATCAGGAACACCAGGGCGAGTGCCACGATGGTGATGAGTTCGATGGACATCGTTTTCCTCTGGGGTCGGCACTGACGCAGACAGGAACTGATGACGCGGTCCGCGCGACGTCGCCGGGCCGCATTTTCCGCAATGCGGAAAACGAATTCGATATCCCGAGTATCAGCAGGATCACACACGCCCGTCAAGCGGCGTCGATGCCGCTCGACGGGATGTGGGAAGGCTCTGCAGCACCCTCTCGACGGCAGACTGTAGACGGTATACCGTCATCAGCGCGAGACCCGGATTCCGCCATCCGGAACCATCGGTCACCGAGCGTGGAGAACCTCATGACGTACGCAGCCGGTCGGCACTTCCTGCAGATCCCCGGCCCGACGAACGTGCCGGACTCGGTGCTGCGCGCCATGTCGGCCGCGACGATCGACCACCGCGGTCCGGACTTCCAGGCGCTGGGGACGGAGCTGCTGCGCGACGTCCGCCCGGTCTTCGGCACCACCGGTCCGGTCGTGATGTACCCGGCCACCGGCACCGGCGCGTGGGAGGCGGCCCTGGTCAACACCCTGAACCCGGGGGAGACGGTGCTGTGCTTCGAGACCGGGCACTTCGCCACGCTGTGGCAGGAGATGGCGGGCCGGCTCGGGCTCCGGGTGGACCTCGTGCCCGGCGACTGGCGGCACGGGGCGGACCCCGCCGTCGTCGCCGAGCGGCTCGCCGCCGACACCGGCCGCCGGATCGCCGCCGTCTGCGTGGTGCACAACGAGACCTCGACCGGTGTCACCAGCCGGGTCGCCGAGATCCGCGCCGCGATGGACGCCGCCGATCACCCGGCCCTGCTGCTGGTCGACACCATCTCCTCGCTCGGCTCGATGGACTACCGGCACGACGAGTGGGGTGTCGACGTGACCGTCGCCGGCTCGCAGAAGGGGCTGATGCTGCCACCGGGGATGAGCTTCAACGCGATCAGCGCCAAGGCCCTGGAGCGCTCCCGCACCGCGACGATGCCGCGCACCTTCTGGGACTGGGGCCCGATGCTCGCGGCCAACGAGCGCGGCTTCTTCCCCTACACCCCGAACACCAACCTCATGTACGGGCTCAAGGAGGCGTTGCGCCTGCTCCACGACGAGGGACTGGAGAACGTCTTCGCCCGCCACACCCGCCACGCCGAGGCCACCCGGGCCGCGGTGCGGGCGTGGGGCCTGGAGGTGCTGGCCCTCGACGAGCGCGAGTACTCCAGCGCGCTCACCGCCGTGCTCGTCCCCGACGACGTCGACGCCGACAAGGTCCGCGCGGTGATCCTCGACCGCTTCGACATGTCGCTGGGCGCCGGTCTCGGCCGCCTCGCCGGGCGGATCTTCCGGATCGGCCACCTCGGTGCGTTCAACGACCTCACGCTGGCCGGGACCCTCGCCGGTGTCCAGATGGGCCTCGGTCTCGCCGGGGTGCCGGTCGCGGGCTCCGGCCTCGACGCGGCGCTGGAGCGGCTGCAGACCGACTGACCCGCCCCGACCGCCCCCGCACCGTCGCGAGAGGACGCCCCCCATGACCGCCGAGCTGACCCGTCCCGCCACCGCCACCACCGCCGTCCCGGGTCTGGAGGAGACGCTCCGGTCCCGGGTGACCGGCGAGGTCGCCTTCGACGACTACAGCCGCCACCTCTTCTCCCGTGACGCGAGCATGTACGCGATCACCCCGCTCGGAGTGGTCTTCCCCCGTACCCACGACGACGTCGCCGCGGCCGTGCGCACCGCGGCCGAGTTCGGCGTGCCGGTCGTCCCGCGCGGTGCCGGCACCAGCCTGGCCGGCCAGACCGTCGGACCGGGGCTCGTGCTCGACCTGTCCCGGCACCTCAACCGGATCGTCGAGCTCGATCCGGTGGCGCGCACCGCCGTCGTCGAGGCGGGGGTGGTGCAGGACCAGCTCAACCGGGCCGCGGCCGCGCACGGGCTCATGTTCGGCCCGGACACCTCCACGAGCAACCGGGCCACGATCGGCGGGATGATCGGCAACAACTCCGCGGGCAGCGGGTCGCTGACCTTCGGCATGACGATCGACCACGTCCGCGCGCTCGACGTCGTGCTGTCCGACGGCTCCACCGCCCGGCTGGAACCCGTCGACGCCGACGAGCGCCGTCGTCGCGCCGCCGCGGACACCCTGGAGGGCGCCCTCTACCGCGAGCTCCCCGCGCTGGTCACGGAGAACGAGGACGCGATCGCCGCGGGCATGCCGCTGTTCTGGCGCCGGGCCTGCGGCTACCGGCTGGACCGGCTCGCGGGCTTCGCGGAGTCCGGGACGTTCGACCTGGCGACGTTCGTCGTCGGCGCCGAGGGCACGCTGGTGCTGGCGACCCGCGCCGTCGTCGACCTGGTGCCCAAGCCCGCGCGGACGGTCTACGCCGTCGGCCACTTCGACACCGTGCACGGCGCCATCTCCGCCACCGCCGACGCGCTGAGCTGCGATCCGCACCAGGTCGAGATGATGGACAGGACCATCCTCGACCTGTCCCGACGCAAGATCGAGTACGCCGACCTGGGCAACCACCTCGTCGGTGACCCGGCCGCGCTCCTGTTCGTCTCGTTCTCCGGCGACGACGAGGCCGGGCTGGTGGCGAAGCTGCGCGCACTGGCGGCGCTCTGGGAGCGCCACGGCCACGGCTACCACACCCTGGAGCTGGTCACCCCCGCCGAGCAGGCCGCGCTGCTCAAGGTCCGCAAGTCCAGCCTCGGGCTGCTCATGGCGGCGGGGGAGGGCACCCGGCGCCCGCTGGCCTTCGTCGAGGACACCGCGGTGGCCCCCGAGCACCTGGCCGAGTACACCGCGCGGTTCAAGCAGATCCTCGACGAGAACCGTCTCGAGGCGGGGTTCTACGGCCACTGCTCGGTCGGCTGCCTGCACATCCGCCCGTTCGTCGACCTCACCGACCCGGCCCAGGTCGCCACGATGCGCCGGGTCGCGGAGCGGATCAAGGACCTGGTCGCCGAGTACGGCGGCGTGAACTCCTCCGAGCACGGCGACGGGCTGGCGCGCTCGGAGTTCAACCGCGAGATCTTCGGCGACGAGCTGTACGAGGCGATGCGCCGGGTCAAGGCCCTGTTCGACCCGGGGAACGTCATGAACCCCGGCAAGATCGTCGACGCCCCGTCGATGACCGAGAACCTGCGCGACCGCGACGCGCTGCCGCCCGCCCCGCGGCTGACCACGGCGCTGTCGTTCGAGGTGATCGGCGGCCCCGGCGCCACCGGGATGCGCGACGCCGCCGACCGCTGCATGAACATCGGCCTGTGCCGCAAGACCACGGCCGGGGTGATGTGCCCGTCCTACCAGGTCACCCTCGAGGAGGAGCACTCCACGCGCGGCCGGGCGAACGCACTGGTCAAGGCGCTGTCCGAGCCGGACCCGGCCGCCGGGCTCGCCGACGGGCGGCTGCACGAGATCCTCGACCTGTGCCTGATGTGCAAGGCCTGCAAGAGCGAGTGCCCGATGGGCGTGGACATGGCCTCGCTCAAGGCCGAGGCGCTCCACCAGCAGCACGCGGTGCACGGCACGCCGCTGCGCTCGCGGCTGTTCGGTGCGATCCGCACGCTGAACCGGCTCGGGTCGGCGACCGCGCCGCTGTCCAACCTGCCCGGCCGGGTCGGGGTGCTGCGCCGGCTCGCCGAGCGGACGGTCGGGATCACCGCGCGCCGCCCGCTGCCGCGCTTCGACCGGGACAACCTGGTGCGGTGGTTCCGGCGTCGTGACCCCGCGCGGGCCGCCGCACCGGCCGGGACCGTCGTGTGGCTGGCCGACTCGTTCACCACCTTCACCGAGCCGCACATCGGGCGGGCCGCGATCGGCCTGCTGGAGCGTGCCGGGTGGCGGGTCGAGCTGGCCGGCGGCGGCTGCTGCGGCCGGTCCAGCCTGTCCAAGGGACTGCTCGACGACGCCCGTCGCAAGGCGACCGGCCTGGTCACCTCGCTCGCCCGGGACACACCGGCCGACGCGCCGATCGTCGGCTGCGAGCCGTCGTGCGTGTTCACCCTGCGCGACGAGACCCTCGCCCTGCTCCCGGACAGCGCCGAGGCCCGGTCGGTGGGCGAGCGGGTCCGCCAGGTCGAGGAGCTGCTCGTCGAGGCCCTCGACGACGGCCGCCTGGTCCTGCCGGAGCGGTCGGCGCTGAGCGGGCGGCGCGTGGTCTACCACGGGCACTGCCACCAGAAGGCCGAGGTCGGGACCGCGGCGACGCTCGCGCTGCTGCGCCGCATCCCCGGGCTGGAGGTCTCCGAGATCGACTCCGGCTGCTGCGGGATGGCGGGCTCGTTCGGCTTCGAGGCCGAGCACTACGCGACCTCGATGGAGGTCGGCCGGGACCGCCTGCTCCCGGCGATCGACGCCGAGTCCGCCGACACCCTGGTCGCCGCGACCGGCGTCTCCTGCCGCCAGCAGATCTTCCACGGCGCCGGGCGCACCGCCTGGCACCCGCTGGAGCTGGTGCGCGAGGCACTCGGCCCGGCCGGGACGGTGTGAGCGGATGCGACTGGTCCGCTACGACTCCGGCCAGGGCCCGCGCACGGGGCGGGTCGAGACCGGCGGCGACGGCGACGTCGTCCGCGAGCTGGGCCCGTCCGGGCCGGGGGCGGTCGCCGGGCGGCTCGCCGAGGTCGTCCTGCTCGCCCCCTGCGACCCCCGCACCATCGTGTGCGTCGGGAGCAACTACCCCTGCCAGCTCGCCGAGAAGGGGCGTCCCCGCCCGGAGCGGCCCGCGCTGTTCCTCAAGGCGCCCAACGCCGTCGTCGGACCGGGGGAGCCGGTGCTGCGCCCGGCCGGGGTGGAACGGCTGGAGTACGAGGGCGAGCTCGCGGTGGTGATCGGCCGCCGGGCCCGTGACCTGGACGAACGCACCGCCTGGTCGCATGTGCTCGGCCTGACCTGCGCCAACGACGTCACCGCGCACGACTACCGCGCCGACGGGCAGTGGGCGCGGGCGAAGAGCGCGGACACCTTCTGCCCGCTCGGGCCGTGGATCGAGACCGAGCCGGGCGCGGGCCCGTGGGGGCTGCGGACCACGCTGAACGGCCGCACCGTCCAGGAGTCCGACACCGGGGCGATGATCTTCGACGTCGCGCGGATCCTCGCCCACGTGACCCGCTGGATCACGCTGCAGCCCGGTGACGTCGTGCTCACCGGCAGCCCCGGCGGGGTCGGGCCGATGACCGCGGGGGACCGGGTCACCGTCGAGATCGACGGCGTCGGGACACTGGAGAACCCGGTCGCCGAGCGGCCCGCGCCCGTCGTGCACTGAGCCGGCCCGGCGCGGACCGCCGCAGCCGGCCCGGCTCAGCCCCGGCCCACCGGCTCCGGCGTGTCCAGCTCGGCGGGAGCGGGCGCGCCCGCCACCCCGGCCGCGCTGCGGTAGACGTCACCGAGCCGGACCGCCCACGGTGCCGCCGCGAACCGGTCGAGGAACCGCCGCCGGGCCCCGCCCCCGAGCCGGGCACGCAGGTCGGCGTCGCGGGTCAGCCGCACCAGCTCGTCGGCGATCCGGGTGGCGTCGACCGGGGCCAGCAGGCCGGTCTCGCGGGTCACGATCTCCGGGATCCCGCCGACCCGCGTCGCGACCGCCGGGGTCCCGGTGCCGTGGCCGAGCAGCAGCATGCGGGGCATCGTGTCGTGCCGGGTCGTGTGCAGCTGCACATCGGCGGCGCGGAGCAGCGCGACCGGGTCGGTGCTGCGGCGGAACGTCACCCGGCCGGACAGCGCCTCGTCGGCGGCGACGCGCGACTCCAGCCACGGCCGCAGCGGCCCGTCGCCGCCGAGCACCACGGTGAGCGGCTCGTCCGGTCCGATCCCGGCGACGGCGTCGAGCAGCATGTCCTGCCCCTGGCCGCGGCGCATCGGCGCGACCGAGACGGCGACGACCTCGTGGTCGTCCACGCCGAGCCCGCGCCGCAGCCGCTCCCGCTCCTCGGGCGTGCCCTCGCCCGGGTCGGCGGCGCCGTCCGGGATTACCGACAGGCCCTCGGTGGACCCGGCGGCGCGGCGGTACCAGTCGCGCTGCAGGGCTGACGTCGCGATCGTGCGGGTCATGAACCGCTTGCGCGCCAACGTCTTCGCGGTCCGCCGCAACTGGTCGCCGCGGTCGGCGGGGTGCTCGTGGATGTGGTGCAGCGTGGACACCGCGGGCACCCGCAGCCGGGCCGCGGCGGCGGAGCCGACGACGTCGGGCCGGGCGCCGTGGGTGTGCACCAGGTCGACACCGTGCTCCCGGAACGCGGCGAGGACCTTCAGCACGGCACGCGGGTCCCACGGCGCGACGTTCAGCTCGACCGGTGGTGCCCCGGCGCGGGCCATGCGCTCGGCGACGTCGGAGTGTCCGGAGGGGGCCAGCGCGACGACCACCACCCGGAACCCGGCGTCCGGGGCCGCGGCGGCGAGGTCACCGAGCGCGGCGGCGACGCCGCGGTCGTCGAGCGACTCGACGAGGTGTCCGATCGTCAGGGTCCTGCTGCTGTGATCGCTGGTGGGCACGGTGACGTGGCCTCCCGGGGTGGCGCTGCGGGGTCGGTCCTCGGCGGTCGGCCGGTGACCCGGTCGTGGCTCGCCGGTCACCATGACACTACCGAGTGACGACGTCGCGTGACGGGGTCGGACGCTGCGCGCATCGGGCGACACCGGGCGGGGGGTGCCTGCCGATCGGGGGAGTGCCGGGCAGCGCCCGGGGTCCGTTACGGTCACTCCGGTGCGCACGGTTCTCGTGATCGGGATCGGGGCCGGTGACCCCGACCACCTCACCCTCCAGGCGGTCCGCGCCCTGCGACGGGCCGACGTCGTGTTCGTCATCGATAAGGGGCTCGACGGCGGGGGGTCGCAGGACGACCTGCTGGCCCTGCGCACCGAGCTCCTGCGGCGGCACCGCCCGGACGGCGGGTACCGGCTGGTCACCGCGCCCGAGGTGGGCCGGGACCGCGGCACCGAGGTCGAGCGCGACGACGAGCGCTACCGCGACGTCGTCGTCGACTGGCAGGACCGCCGTGCCCGGCTCTACCGCGACATGCTCGACGCCGAGCTGGCCGACGGGCAGACCGGCGCCTTCCTGGTCTGGGGCGACCCCTCCCTCTACGACGGGACGCTGCGCCTGCTCGACCGGGTCCTCGACGGCGCGGGGGAGCAGTGGTCGGTCGAGTCGGTCGCCGGGATCTCCAGCGTCGCCGCCCTCGCCGCCGCCCACCGGCTGATCCTCAACCGGGTCGGGCGCCCCGTCCTGATCACCACCGGGCGCCGGATCGCCGAGGGGATGCCCACCGACGTCGACGACGTCGTCGTGATGCTCGACGGTCGCACCGCCTTCGCCACGCTGCCCGACGAGCAGCGCCGTGAGCTGCACATATTCTGGGGCGCCTACCTGGGTACGCCCGACGAGCTGCTCGTCGCCGGGCCGCTCGTCGAGGTGACCGACGAGATCCTGAAGGTCCGGGCCGAAGCCCGGGAGAACAAGGGGTGGATCATGGACACCTACCTGCTGCGCCGGGGTGCCGACGAGCGCTGACCCGCCGCGGCCCGACGACGAGGAGGTCGCATGCGCTACGCCGACGGACCCACCACCGAGGCCACCGCCCGGGTCGCCGCACCGCCCCAGGCGGTGTGGGAGCTGGTGACCGACCCGGCGTTCCTGGCCCGGGTGTCGACCGAGATGCAGCGCGCCTCGTGGGGCGAGGGTGACGAGCCGGGCCTCGGGGCCCGGCTGCACGGCCACCACCGCCACGACGCGATCGGGGAGTGGAGCACCGTCTCCACCGTCACCGGATGGGAGCCGGAGCGGCTGTTCGAGTGGACGGTCGGGCTCGGTGACGAGAGCGGGGCGACGGCCGTGTGGCGTTTCGAGCTCACCCCCGACGGCGAGGGGACCGCGCTGCGCCAGTGGGCCCGGATGGGTCCCGGGCCGTCGGGCCTCACGCAGGCGATCGAGCGGTGGCCGGACAAGGAGGAGCGGATCGTCGAGGGCCGGCTGCGGGAGTGGCGGACCGGGATGGAACGCAACCTCGACGCCGTCCGCGAGCGCCTCGGCTAGTTCCCCGTCCGGGGTGGCGGCCACGCGCCGGGACGTACGAGCGGTGGCCGTTCTGCGACGACCCGTCACTCCGGCGTCGCCCGCTCGTTGAACGAAGGGGGTCTCCGGCGATCCTGAGAACACGGAGGGTGTTCGTCGTAGATCGTTGAGCCGTTCGGTCCAGCCGCCCTGTCAGTCGGCGTCCGGAGTCGACCCGTGATCGCCCGGGTCGCCGAGGTGCTCTCAGAAAAGCAACCTCGACGGGTCACCGTTTCGTAACGTCCCGAACCGGACGAGCCGGGTGACCCGGCCCGATCCGGCCGCTCCCCAGGGGTGCCCCCGCACCCCGGCCACGCCGGTGCCCGCGCCGTCCTCCACCGCTCCCCAGCACCCTCGCCCGCGGCGAGGCGGAAGGACCGCTCGAGATGGGCAAGCACACCCGGACCGGCCACCGTTCGACCGGCGTCGCCGCGGCGGTGGCCGCCGGCCGGCCCCTCCGCGGGCGGCGCAGGCACGCCGCTCCCTCCGCGGGCACCGCGCGCCGGATCGCCGCCCCCGCGACGCTCGCCGCGCTGCTGCTGACCACCGGCGCGACGACCGGGACGGCGTTCGCCGGCACCGGGTCCGACGACGGTTCCTCCGGCACCTCGGCGGACTGCCCGGACGGGTCCACCCCGGTGGGCGGCTCCTGTTCCGGCGGCTCCTCGGGATCCGAGTCCTCGTCGGGGTCCTCCGGCGGGCTGGGTGACCTCGTGACCGGGGCGGACGTCGTCGGCTCGGTGCTGGGTGCGGGCGGCCCGGGGTCGGGCTCCTCGGGCGGGGACTCGTCGGACCAGGGGTCGGGGACGACGAGCGAGACGTCCGGCAAGGAGTCCGGTGGCGACGACTCGGCCGGCAAGGACTCGGCCGGCAAGGACTCGGCCGGCAAGGACTCGGCCGGCAAGGACTCGGCCGGCAAGGACTCGGCCGGCAAGGACTCCGCGGGCGAGGACTCGGCCGGCGAGGACTCGGGCGGCTCGGACTCCGCAGCCCCGGCCGCGGGCACGAAGGACTCCGGCAGCCCCTCCACCGGCCCGCTCGACGCGGTCCCCGGCCTCGGCGACCTCACGGGCGGCCTCGGCAAGGGCGTCGACCTGAACACCCCCACGAAGCCCCTGACGTCGCTGCCCGACCCGGCGCAGACCCTGTCCGACGCCGGTACCTCGGTGCCCGGCGCCGGGCAGGCCGGCTCGCTGGTCGACACCGCAATGGGCGCCGCGGGCACCGTCGTCGGCACCGACACCGGCAACAGCCCGCTGGCCGGCCCGACCGACACCCTCACCGGCCTCGGCGACGTCGTGCCGGACCTGCCGTCGGTCCCCGGCGTCACCGACGGCAGCACCGACGAGCTCCCTGACGTCCCCGGCCTCACCGCGGGCGGACCGCTGGAAGGCCTCAACGAGATCGCGGGCCTGCCCGACACCACCCCGCTGACCGGCAGGGACGGCCCACTGCCGGACCTGTCCGGCGTCGCGCGCACGGCGGGCCTGCCCGACTACTCGGGTCTCGGCGGCCTGCCGGACGTGGCCGGGGTCGTCGGCGGACCGAGCACCGGGCCCACGCAGGTCGACCTGGCGTCGAAGAACACCGACGGCGTGGCCGGGACCGCCACCGTCGACTCCGACACCGTCTCCGGCACCGCGACCGGCATGGACCCGGACGCCCGCTACGTGTCGTTCTTCTACGGCGCGACCTCCAGCGCCACCAACAACAACCCCTGCATCCTCGACGGCACCAACCCGCTGCCCGGCGGCCAGACCGTCGGCGAGTGGGAGGTCGACGAGAACGGCAACGGCACCCTGGAGGCGCCCAACCCGTCGGGGAACATGTACAAGCTCACCGGCGGCACCATGTCGATCCGCAAGGTCGAGCACGGCTTCGACAAGGCGACCGCCCCGCCGGTGAACCCGCTGTCGTACTCGCTGTCCAGCTGCGGTGCGATGGAGCGGATCTCCACCGCCGACCCGGTCACCGACGCCGTCCCGAAGCTCCCGACGGCGAACGTCCCCGGCACCCCCTACGTCTCCGGTCCGGGTCTGCAGGGCTGATCGACGCGCGGGCGGCGCGGCGCTGTGGTCGGATCGGTCCGTGCTCGGCAGCGCTCTGGATACCGTCCTCGACCGCACCCTGGTCCCCGGCTACTCACGGATCGGGTACCTGCTGCGGCGCCCGGGCTGGAGCGGTGACCGCGCCGACCCGCCGCGCGGCGCCCTGACCGGGCGCACCGCGCTCGTCACCGGCGCGGGCGGCGGGCTGGGGGAGGCGATCGCGACCGGGCTCGTCCGCCTCGGTGCGACGGTGCACCTGCTCGTCCGCTCCCGGGACAAGGGTGCCGCCGCGCAGGACCGGATCCTGGCCGCGGTACCCGGTCTGTCCCGCGACCGGCTCCCGGTGCAGGTCTGCGACCTGGGTGAGCTCGCGGACGTGCGTGCGTTCGCGACCCGGTTCGCCACCGAGGTCGACGCGCTGGACGTGCTGGTGCACAACGCCGGGCTGCTCCCGCCCGAGCGCAGCGAGACCTCCGAGGGAAACGAGCTGACCCTGGCCGTGCACGTCCTCGGACCGCTGCTGCTGACCCGGCTGCTCACCTACACCCTCGCGGCCGGCGCCGAGCGGTCCGGAGCCGACTCCCGGGTGATCATCATGTCCTCGGGCGGCATGTACGCCCAGCCCCTGCGCGACGACGACCTGCAGTTCCGCACCGGTGACTACGGCGGCACCGCGGCCTACGCCCGCACCAAGCGGATGCAGGTCGTCCTGACCGGGCTGCTCGCCGACGAGCTGGCCCCCCGGCACGTCACCGTGCACGCACTGCACCCCGGGTGGGCCCGCACCCCGGGCGTCACCGGGTCGCTGCCGCTGTTCGACAAGGTCGTCGGCCCCGTGCTGCGCACCCCGGCCCAGGGCGCGGACACCGCGGTGTGGCTCGCGGCCGCGCCGTCGTCGGCGGTCGGGACCGGCCGGTTCTGGCACGACCGCACCCCGCGCCCGGCGCACTACCTGTCGCGGACCCGGGAGACCCCGGCCCAGCGCGAGCGGTTCCGCACCGAGGTGGACCGGCTCACCGGCTGAGTCCGGGCGCCTCCAGGAGGGTGCGGGCGGCGCGCGTGACGTGGTCCAGCACCGTGTCCGGGTCGGCCCGCCCGACCGCGCCCCCGGGCAGCAGCGGCTGGACCAGGCTCAGCCCGAGCAGCCAGGTCAGGACCAGCTCCGCGCGCAGTTCGGCGTCGGCCCGGTCGGCGGCGCCGGCGGCCTGCTCGGCGAACGCCTCGGTGAACGCCCCGGCCAGCTCCACCCGCACGGCCGCGGCCGCCTCCGACGTCCCGGCCGAGCGCACGACCGGCCCGAACAGGTCGCGCTCGGGCCCGTCGCCGCCGTCGAGGATCGACCGCAGCAGGCGGGTCAGGAGCTCCTCCGGCGGGCCGTCGTGCAGCACGGCGAGGGCACGCTCGGCGGCGACCCGGGCGAACAGGGCGTCCTTGCTGCCGAAGTAGCGGAAGAGCAGCGCCTGGTTCACCCCGGCCCGGTCGGCGATCGCGCGGACCGAGGTGCGGTCGTAGCCGTGCTCGGTGAACAGGTCCGCGGCTGCGGCGAGCAGGGCGCGGCGGGTGCCGTCACCGGAACGGGCGGACGGGGCGGCGGTCACGGGGGAGTGCTCCTTCGTACGACGGGTGCGGCGCGGGAACCGGCCACGGCGGGTCCGGTGTCGGCGACCGTAGCGTCCGGGCGCCGGCGCATGGCGCGGCGCGACGCGGGGTACGCACGGTCGATACCGAACACCGCCCGACACATGGCCAGACCGAGGAGACCCGCGACCGATGGCATCCGCTTCAGGTGACGAGAACGAGTTCCAGCCAGAGGCGCCGGACATGGCGTCGGCGATGCAGCTGGACACCGACGAGGCGCTGACCGGTCCGTCGGACACCGACCCGCTGGACTCCGGCTACGTCCCGCCGGACCGCCCCTACGGCGTCGAGGACAACGCGGTGACCGCGGCGGGTCAGGAGGAGGGCGAGTCGCACGAGGCGCGACTGGCCCGGGAGCTGCCCGACGAGCTGTCCGAGGGAGACCCGGGCCGCTCCGGCCGGCTGACCGCCGCCGCCGACTCCGCGGCGGGCGACCCGGCTGTCGACGGCGCCGGGACCGACGTGGGCGTCGACGGCGGCGCGGCAAGTGCCGAGGAGGCCGCCGTGCACGATGTCGACGAAGGCATCGTGCCGGTGGTCGACGAGTCACCGGTCGGGGACCCGGAGGTCAGCGACCAGCTCGCCCGCGACGCCGACCACGCCGACGAGGCGGCGGCCGACGCCGAGTGGGACGCCTCGACCGACCCCGAGTGGGCCGAGCAGAACAGCTGAGCGTCACCCGGCACACACGAGGGCCCCGGTACCGCGTCGCGCGGTCCGGGGCCCTCGTCGTGGGTGGGAGCGTGCGCTCAGGGGGTGGTGGGGCCCGCCGCGCTGCCGGTCAGCCGGGCGATGGCGCCGTCGAGGTCGAGGTGGTCGTGCTCCTCGCCGAGGTCGACGATCTCCAACGTCGAGTCGACGAACTGGGCCAGCAGGTCGCGGTCGACCTCCAGGACGGCGGACCCGCCGTCGGAGCGGATCTCCAGCTCGACGACGTCATAGCCGTCGATGCGCCGCGGCGCCATCCGGATGTCACCGATGCCGGTGGGCGTGGTCAGGCCCTCGATCACCAGGTCGCGGGCCACGAGCCACTCGATCCAGCGGTCGGACGACCGGCGCACCGAGAACGAGATCGCGAACGGGTCCGCGGCGCGGTACGCCCAGCGGCTCACGATCGGCGACGCCTGCCCGTGCAACACGGTGAAGACGTCCTGCTGGACCGACTCGCTGGCCATCGTGCTCCGCCTCTCCTGGACCCCCCGACCGCCGCGGTACCGCGACGGCCTCACACGGAACATCGTCGGAACGGGCCCGGACGCTGCACCCGGCACCGGGTTTCACCCGTTCGCGCCAACTGTCATTCACCTCACGGTACCCAAGTCGCGCAAAGGGTGTAACGCGAGGCCGGGTTCCGGCGAGAGACGCCGTCCGGTACGAGACCCGGTGACGCAGGGTGCGGTGCGGCCGACCGTCCCGTCAGCCGCGGTCGACGCGGTCGACCACCCAGATCCCGCCGGTGCCGGAGCGGACCGGCTGGGTGAGCCGGATCGTCGAGCGCTGCGCCGACCGGCCGTCGGTGGCGGCGTACACGCCGTTGCCGAGGCGGGTGACGGTCGGGTTCCGGTAGCCGAGCTCACTGCCGACGTAGGAGATCGTGACCTCCTCCGGGTCGAGCAGCCACGGGTCGCCGCCGGCGTCGGCCTGCTGCTGCATCCGCTTCGCGGTCGCCGCGTCGCCCGCGGGCCACATCGGCGACGCCGCCGCGGCGGCCCCCGGGGCGCCGGTGCGGCCCGGCCCGGTGCCGCCGCCGTCGGTGCCGCCGCGCCCGGGTGCGGGCGCGGCGGTCGTGCGGGACGGGTCGGCGGTGCGGCTCGGCGTGGGGGTCGTCGGCGTGGGCGTCGGGGTCGGTGTCGGGGTGGCGGTCGGCGACGTCGTCGGGACCGGCGACGGGGTGCGCCACGCCGCGGGCAGCTCGCCGTTGCCGCAGCCGGCCAGCAGCAGCACGAGGATCAGCAGCGCCAGCCCCACGAGCACGCCGCGCAGCAGCAGCCGCGGCCCGTACCGGCCCACCCGCAGGCGGGACACCGACACGTCGGGGGTCGGCACCTTCGGCAGGTTCGGCGCGGTCACGCGGGCACCTTACGATCACCGGCCCGCCCGGGCGGGCCGACCTCGCCGCCACCATCGCGTGATGGGCGCCGCACGGTCGGTGCCCGACCGGCAGCGGCCGTCGCGCACTGCCGGGGCGCCGGTGGAGTGACTAGGGTCGCGGTACGGCCGCACGGGCGGCCCCGCACGACGGGCCCGGGGCACGGGCCCCCCGCACGAGCCCACCGAGGTGCACCCCATGGCGACCGGCAGCCCGGCGACGGAGAAGTTCCTCGCCGCCCGCGACTTCCTGCTCACCCACCGCGAGGACTACGACACGGCCTACCGCGACTTCCGCTGGCCGGAGCTCGAGGAGTTCAACTTCGCGCTCGACCACTTCGACGTCGTCGCGGCCGACCCCGAGCGGGGCGCGCGGAAGGCACTGTGGATCGTCGAACAGGACGGTTCGCAGGCGCACTGGACGTGGGCGGAGCTGTCCGAGCGGTCCAACCGGGTCGCGAACTGGCTGCGGGAGCAGGGCGTCGCCCGGGGCGACCGGATCATCCTCATGCTCGGCAACCAGCTGGAGCTGTGGGAGACGCTGCTGGCGGCGATGAAGCTGGGCGCCGTCGTCATCCCCGCGACCACCCTGCTCACCCCGGCCGACCTGCAGGACCGGGTGGACCGCGGGCGGGCCGCGCACGTCGTCGTCGGAGCGGAGGACGCCGGCAAGTTCGACGACGTCGACGGCGACTACACCCGTATCGCCGTCCGCGGCGCCGTGGCGGGCTGGCGCGACTACACCGGCGAGGCCTACTCGGCCGCCGCCGAGTTCACCCCGGACGGCGCCACGAAGGCGTCGGACACGCTGCTGCTGTACTTCACCTCCGGCACCACCGCCAAGCCGAAGCTGGTGGAGCACACCCACACGTCCTACCCGGTCGGGCACCTGTCGACGATGTACTGGATCGGCCTCGAGCCCGGCGACGTGCACCTCAACATCTCCTCGCCCGGCTGGGCCAAGCACGCCTGGTCCAACGTGTTCGCGCCGTGGATCGCCGAGGCGACCGTGCTCGTCATGAACTACGCCCGGTTCGACGCCGAGTCCGTCCTGTCGGTCCTGGACTCCTGCGGGGTGACGAGCTTCTGCGCCCCGCCGACGGTGTGGCGGATGCTCATCCAGGCCGACCTGTCCGGGCTGGCGACGCCGCCGTCCAAGGTCGTCGGGGCGGGGGAACCGCTCAACCCCGAGGTCATCGAGCAGGTCGAGAAGGCGTGGGGCCTGCGCATCCGCGACGGGTTCGGCCAGACCGAGTCCTCGGTGCAGATCGGCAACCCGCCCGGGCAGCCGGTCAAGCCGGGCTCGATGGGCAGGCCGATCCCCGGGTTCGTCGTCGCGCTGGTCGACCCGACCACCGGGAAGGTCGCCGACGAGGGCGAGATCTGCCTGGACCTCGACCACCGCCCGACCGGGCTGATGGTGGGCTACGCCGACGACCCGGAGCGCAACGCCGAGGCCATGGCCGGCGGGTACTACCACACCGGCGACGTCGGCTCCCGCGACGAGTCGGGCTACATCACCTACGTCGGCCGGGCCGACGACGTGTTCAAGGCCAGCGACTACCGGATCAGCCCGTTCGAGCTGGAGAGCGTGCTGATCGAGCACCCGGCGGTCGCCGAGGCCGCGGTCGTGCCGTCCCCGGACCCGGTCCGCCTCGCCGTGCCGAAGGCCTACGTGGTGCTCGCCACGGGTCACGAGCCGACCGAGGAGACGGCGACGGCGATCCTGCAGTTCGCCTACGACAACCTCGCCCCCTACAAGCGGATCCGCCGCCTCGAGTTCTTCGAGCTCCCGAAGACGATCTCCGGGAAGATCCGCCGGGTGGAGCTGCGCGGCCGGGAGGGCGAGATCCACGCCGACCCCGCCGCCACGCCGCCCACCGAGTACACCCTCTGACCGGCGGGCCGGGTCACTGCTCGCCGAAGTGACCCGGCCACTGCTGGTAGGGGATGCGGGTGATCTCCAGGATCTCACCCAGCCGGGACCACTCGTTGCGGCCCAGGCGGGCCAGCGGGGCGAGCCGGCGGACGTCGGGCAGGGAGTTGCCGCGCTCGTCGGTGACGAACACGCTCTCCTCGATCGCGGCGTGCACGACCCGGCCGATGACGACGGTCGAGTTGCCGAGTTCGATGTTCGCGTGCAGCACGCACTCCAGCGCCACCGGTGACTCGGCGACCCGCGGCGGCGCCACGACCGAGGACGCCTCGGCGGTCAGCCCGACCGAGGAGAACTCGCTGATCTCGGCGGGGAAGTCGGTGCCGGTCGCGTTGATCCGCTCGAACATCGGCTCGTTCGCCAGGCAGACGACGAACTCGCGGGTCTGCGACACGTTGCGCAGCGAGTCCTTCTTCCCGACCGACGTGAACTGGATCATGGGCGGGTCCACGCAGGACACCGTGAAGAACGAGTGCGGGGCGAGGTTGTCGACGCCGTCGGCCGAGCGGGTGGAGACCCAGGCGATGGGTCGGGGGACGACGACGCTGGTCAGGAGCTTGTAGAACGGGCCGCTGCCCATCTCGTCCGGCTTGAGGTCCGTGCGCATGCCCATGATCCTGCCCGGCCTGCCCGCACCCTGCGCGCGCGCCGCTCTAGGTTCGGCGCATGGGAACACGTGGCCGCGCGGCCGGACTGGCCGCCGGGATCGTCGCCGACGCACTGCTCGGCGACCCGCGCCGGGGCCACCCGGTCGCCGGCTTCGGCGCGCTCGCCGCCCGGCTGGAGGGCCGGATGCACCACGACGCCGTCGCACCCGGGGTGGCCTACACCGCGATCCTGGTCGGGGCGGTGGTCGCGGCGGGGGTGGTCGCCGAGGCGGCCGCGACGCGTGCGGGGGCCCGGGCCGAGCCCGTCGTGCGGGCCGGGCTGACCGCCGTCGCCACCTGGGCCGTGCTCGGCGGGACCTCGCTGGTGGGGGAGAGTGCCGCGCTGGCCGCGTCGCTCGACTCCGGTGACCTGGCCGCCGCCCGCGCCCGGATCCCGCACCTGTGCGCGCGCGACCCGGAGCTGCTCGACGCCGACGGCATGGCCCGCGCCGGGACCGAGTCGCTGGCCGAGAACACCTCCGACGCCGTCGTCGGGCCGCTGGTGTGGGGCGCGGTCGCCGGCATCCCGGGGCTGCTGGGCTACCGAGCGGTGAACACCCTCGACGCGATGGTCGGCTACCGCTCCGCCCGGCACGCCCGCTTCGGGTGGGCCTCGGCCCGTCTCGACGACGTGGTCAACCTGGGCCCGGCCCGGGTCACCGCGGTGGTCACGGTGGCCGTCGCGCCGCTGGTGGGCGGCTCGCCGGCGTCCGCGCTGCGGGCCTGGCGCCGCGACGCCGCCGGGCACCCCAGCCCGAACGCCGGCCCGGTCGAGGCGAGCGCCGCCGGCGCGCTCGGGCTGCGTCTGGGCGGGCCGACGGTCTACGCCTACGGAACCGAGGACCGCCCGTCGCTCGGCGACGGGCACCCGCCCCGGGTGGCCGACCTGCACCGCGTCGCGCGGCTGTCCCGGCTGGTGGCAGGGGCGGCCGGGCTGCTCGCCGTCGCGACGGCGGCGGTGCTGGGGCGGCGGCGCGGCTGAGCCGGTCGGCCCGGCCGCGGTGCTGTGGCGCCCGGAGTCCGTTCACCGCGTGAACTGTCTCCGGCGACAGCGGGTCTGTTCGGGTGGCCCCGGCGGCCCACCGCCCGGGTCCCGGTGGGTCCGGCCGATCTCCACGCCTACCCGGTCGGTGAGGGTGGATCGTGGGAATTCGCTTACCAGGTAAGCGAGTTCGGAGAGAGCCGTCCCGGTGGGGGCGGCCCGGCGCGCGGCCGGCGGGGAACGGCCGGCGGGCCACCATGTCGGACGGGTGAATCCGCTGACCGGGTGAGCGAACTCGGCCGGGGCGAAGGGTCGCGGCATCCGGAGCCCTGCGCAACCGCGCCCCGGAGCCCGGCGCGGCGCACTCACGTGGCACCTCGGGACCGCGCAGGGCGGCGGCCCGCGACGGGTGTGGCGCGGTGCGGGATCAGCCCGAGCCCGGACCGGACCCGGCGGCGGCGTCGCGGGTGGTGCCGGGGGCGCTGTCGTCGGCACGGTCGGCGGGGACGGGCTCGTCGCCGAAGCCGTCTCGGCCGGAGAGCTGGTCCCGCAGGCTGCCCGCCTTCTCGCGCTTCCCGCTGCGCTGCAACAGTTCCAGTCGGATGAACAGCACCAGGGCGACCAGGGCGACGGCGCCGAAGGTCAGCCACTGCAGGGCGTAGGAAAAGTTGCTGAACGGCGCTCCGCCCCCGACCGGCTCGACCGGGATCGGGTCCAGCACGCCGGGCTGGCCGGCCTCCAGCACGACGACGCCCTCGACCGGCGTCAGGCCGGTGGCGGCGGCGACCGAGCGGGAGTCCGACACGTAGACCTGGCGGGTGCCGTTCTCGACCAGCGGCGGGCGGCCCTGCGGGTCGGTCTCGTCCAGGCGCAGCCTGCCCTCGACCGTCACCGGGCCGGCGGGCGCGGCGGCGTAGCCGGGCACGGCGCCCCGGTCCGCGGCCGGGACCGACCCCCGGTTCACCACGACGGTCCGGCCGTCGGTGAGCCGCAGCGGCGTCAGCACCTCGAAGGCGGGTGCGCCGTCGACGACCCGCAGGCGGACCAGGGTCTCCGCGGCACGGTCGAAGGTGCCGGCCAGGGTGACCCGGCGCCACTGGTCGTCCGCGCCGATCGCCGTGCCCGGCGGGACGAGCGTGTCGAACCCGACGGCGGGGGTCGCGTCGGCGGTGGCGATGGCCCGGCTCTGCGCGGAGCGCTCGGACTCCCGGTCGAACTGCCACGGCGCGAGCAGCGTGTAGCAGGCGACGGCGAAGGCCAGCACCGCGACGACGAACGCGATCCACCCGGGACGCAGCAGGAAACGCACGCGGCCCAGGGTAGCCGCGCCCGCGGACGGTCCCGCCGGGGCGATACTGCCCGCCGTGGTGGTTCAGGGAGCGGTCCTCGTGGCGGGGACGACGTCGGACGCGGGCAAGAGCGCCGTCGTCGCCGGTATCTGCCGGTGGCTGCACCGGCGCGGCGTCTCGGTGGCGCCGTTCAAGGCGCAGAACATGAGCAACAACTCGGTCGTCACCCCGGACGGCGGCGAGATCGGCCGCGCGCAGGCGATGCAGGCCTTCGCCAGCGGCATCGCCCCCTCGGTCGACCTGAACCCGGTGCTGCTCAAGCCCGGCGGGGACCGGACCTCGCAGGTCGTCGTGCGCGGCCGCGCCGACGGCCAGGTGTCGGCGCTGTCCTACCGGCACCGCACCGCGGCGCTGTCCGACGTCGTCGCCGACTCCCTGGCCCGGCTGCGCGCCCGCCACGACGTCGTGGTCTGCGAAGGAGCGGGCTCGCCCGCGGAGATCAACCTGCGGGCCACCGACCTCGCCAACATGGGCTTCGCCCGGCGCAACGACCTGCCGGTGCTGGTCGTCGGCGACATCGACCGCGGCGGGGTGCTCGCGCACCTGTTCGGCACCCTCGCCGTGCTCGACCCGGCCGACCAGGCGCTGATCGCCGGTTTCGTCATCAACAAGTTCCGCGGGGACCCCCGCCTGCTCGAACCCGGCCTCGACCGGCTGCGCGAGCTCACCGGGCGGCCGACGCTGGGCGTGCTGCCCTTCGCCGAGGGCCTCTGGCTCGACGCCGAGGACTCGCTCTCGGCCGTCGCCGACGGGGTGCTCGGGCGCCCGGCCCCACCGCGCGGCGGGCAGTGGCTGCGGGTCGCCGTCGTCCGGTTCCCGCGGATCTCCAACGCCACCGACGCCGAGGCGCTGGCCTGCGAACCGGGCGTCGCCGTGCGGTACGTGACCGAGCCGTCGCGGATCGCCGACACCGACGTCGTCGTGCTGCCCGGGACCAAGGCGACCGTGTCGGACCTGGCCTGGCTGCGGGCGTCCGGGATGGCCGACGCCGTGCGCGCGCACGCCGCGGCCGGGCGCCCGGTGCTGGGGATCTGCGGCGGGTACCAGATGCTCGGGCACACGGTCTCCGACCCGGACGGCGCCGAGGCCGCTCCCGGCACGACCGTCGCCGGGCTGGGGCTGCTGGACCTCGAGATCGCGTTCGACCCGGTCAAGCACCTCGCCACCCCCACCGCGACGGCGTGGGGCGAGGCCGTCACCGGCTACGAGATCCACCACGGCCGCGTCGTGCGCTCCGGCGACCCCGGCCTGATCGGGGACGAGGGCAGCGACCGCGGCAACGTCCTGGGCACGCACTGGCACGGCCTCGCCGAGAACGACGGCTTCCGGCGGCTGCTGCTCACCCGCCTCGCCGACGTGGCGGGACGGACCGGGTTCGTGGTGGCGCAGGACACGTCGTTCGCGGCCGAGCGCACCCGGCAGGTGGATCTGCTGGCCGACCTGGTCGAACACCACCTCGACACGTCCTCACTTGAACATGTGATCGGACACGGTGCGCCGCCGGACCTCCCGGTGCTGACCTCCGGTCTGGCAGCCTCACCCGCGTGAGCACGAGCACCGCCCCCGCCGCCGGACCTCCCCGTTTCCCGTTCTCCGCCGTCGTCGGCCACGACGACCTGCGGCTGGCGCTGCTGCTCAACGCCGTGCACCCGGGTGTCGGTGGTGTCCTGGTGCGCGGGGAGAAGGGCACCGCGAAGTCCACGGCGGTGCGCGCGCTGGCCGCGCTGCTGCCCTCGCACGCGGTCGTCGACGCCTGCCGGTTCGGCTGCGACCCCGCCGCGCCGGACCCGTCCTGCCCGGACGGCCCGCACCCGGCGGGCGCCGCGGGCGGGCGTCGCCCGGCCCGGCTGGTCGAGCTGCCCGTCGGCGCGACCGAGGACCGCCTGGTCGGCTCGCTCGACCTGGAGAAGGCGCTGTCCGAGGGCCGCCGCGCCTACCAGCCCGGCCTGCTCGCCGACGCCCACCGCGGGGTGCTCTACGTCGACGAGGTCAACCTCCTGCACGACCACCTCGTCGACCTGCTGCTCGACGCCGCCGCGATGGGCCGCGCGCACGTCGAGCGCGACGGCGTCTCCGTCTCGCACGCGGCCCGGTTCCTGCTGGTCGGCACGATGAACCCGGAGGAGGGCGAGCTGCGCCCGCAGCTGCTCGACCGGTTCGGTCTGACCGTGGAGGTGCGGGCCAGCCGCGACGTCGACACCCGGGTCGAGGTGACGCGGCGGCGCATGGCGTTCGAGGACGACCCGGCCGGGTTCGTCGCCCGCTTCGCCCCGGACGAGACCGCCACCGCGGCCCGGCTCCGCGCCGCGCAGGCCCACGTCTCCGCCGTCGCGGTGAGCGACCGGGAGCTGCGGCGGATCGCGTTCGTGTGCGCCCGGTTCGACGTCGACGGCATGCGTGCCGACCTGGTCATCACCCGGGCCGCGGCCGCGCACGCCGCCTGGGAGGGCCGCGACGCGGTGACCGCCGACGACGTGCGTGTCGCCGCCCGGCTCGCGCTGCCGCACCGCCGTCGTCGCGACCCGTTCGACGAGCCCGGCCTGGACCCGGCCGAGCTGGACCGCGCCCTCGCCGACGCCGAGGACCACCTGGGCCCCGAGGACGACCCGGACCCCGACGACGACCCGGACCTTGGCGGCCCCGGCCCCGACGACCCGGCCGAGCCGCAGGACGGTCCGGACGGCCCCGACGCCGGCGAGGAGCCCGACGACGCCGACCGGACCGGGGACACGCCCCCCGTCGGCGGCGACCCGCGCGGCGACGGCGGGACCGGCGCCGGTGAGCGCGCCGAGGCTCCCGGCACCGACGGCGGGGACGGCGGGGACGGCGGGGACGGCGGGGACGATGCCACCGACCCGGCGACGCCCGGCGACGACCGGGCCCCGGAGACCGCGGAGGCCCCGGCCGGCGGCGACGGCGGGGACGGCCGGGCCGTCGTCGTCGGGGACGCCGCGCGGCTGCACCGGGCGACGGTCCGTAAGTTCACCGTCCCCGGGCTGGGCGCGGGCGCGCCGGGCCGTCGATCGCGGGCCCGCACCGACGCCGGTCGCGTCGTCCGTCCGTCCGGGGCCGGGGCCACCCGTGCCGCGGACCTGCACCTGCCCGCGACCGTGCTCGCCGCCGCGCCGCACCAGGCCGGGCGCGGGCGCCGCGGGCCGGGCCTGCTGGTCCACCGCGACGACCTGCGCCGCGCCGAGCGGGAGGGCCGCGAGGGGAACCTGGTGCTGTTCGTCGTCGACGCGTCCGGCTCGATGGCCGCGCGCAGGCGGATGACCGCCGTCTCGGGGGCCGTGCTGGGCCTGCTCCGCGACGCCTACCAGCGCCGGGACAAGGTCGGGCTGGTCACCTTCCGGGCCCGGGAGGCGGAGCTCGCGCTGCCGCCGACGTCGTCGGTGCCGACCGCCCAGCAGCGCCTGTCCCGGCTGCGCACCGGCGGGCGGACCCCGCTGGCCGGTGGGCTGCTCAAGGCCCGCGCCGTGCTCGACGCCGAGCGCCGCCGCGACCCGCGCCGCCGCCCGCTGGTCGTGCTGCTCACCGACGGGCGGGCCACCGTCGCCGCCCGCGACGGCGGGGACCCCGTCGCCGACTCCCGCCGCGCCGCCGGGCTGCTGGCCGCGGACGGGGTGCACACCGTCGTCGTCGACTGCGAGGCGGGCCACGTCCGCCTCGGGCTCGCCGCGCCGCTCGCCGCCGCCGCGGGCGGCGAGCTGGTGACCCTCGACGAGCTGACCGCCGACAGCGTGGGCGACCTGGTCCGGGAGACCCGGTCCGCCCGCGCCGCCTGAGAGGAGACCACCGTGCCGCAGGGACAGGTGTCCGTCACGCCCACCGACGGGCTCACCACCCGCCAGCGTCGCAACCGGCCGCTGCTGGTGGTGCACACCGGGGTGATGAAGGGGAAGTCGACCGCCGCGTTCGGGATGGCGCTGCGCGGCTGGAACCAGGGCTGGTCGATCGGGGTGTTCCAGTTCGTCAAGTCCGCGAAGTGGAAGGTCGGCGAGGAGGAGGCGTTCCGCGCCCTGGGCGAGGTCCACTCCCGGACCGGGCAGGGCGGGCCCGTCGAGTGGCACAAGATGGGCTCGGGCTGGTCCTGGTCGCGCAAGGCCGGCACCGAGACCGACCACGCCGCCGACGCCGCCGAGGGCTGGGCCGAGATCCGCCGCCGGATCGGGACCGAGGCGCACCGCGTCTACGTGCTCGACGAGTTCACCTACCCGCTCAAGTGGGGCTGGATCGACGTCGACGAGGTCGTCGACGTGCTGGTCAACCGGCCCGGGCAGCAGCACGTGATCATCACCGGCCGGGACGCCCCGCAGGCCCTGGTCGAGGCCGCCGACCTGGTCATGGAGACCACGAAGGTCAAGCACCCGATGGACGCCGGGCAGAAGGGTCAGCGGGGGATCGAGTGGTGACCACGGCCCGCGCGCTGGTCGTCGCGGCGCCGTCGTCGGGGAGCGGGAAGACCACGGTCGCGACCGGGCTGATGGCCGCGCTGTCGCGGCGCGGCACCCGGGTCGCGCCGTTCAAGATCGGGCCGGACTACATCGACCCCGGCTACCACACCCTCGCCGCGGGCCGCCCGGGCCGGAACCTCGACGTCGTCCTGCAGGGCGCCGACCGGCTCGCGCCGCTGGCCCGGCACGGCGCCCGGGACGCCGACGTCGCCGTCGTCGAGGGGGTGATGGGCCTGTTCGACGGCCGCATCGCCGACGGCGCCGGGTCCACCGCACAGGTCGCGGCGACCCTGGGCGCGCCGGTGGTGCTGGTCGTCGACGTCCGGGGGCAGTCCCGGTCGCTGGCCGCGCTGCTGCACGGTTTCCGCAGCTTCGATGACTCCGTGCAGGTCGCCGGCGTGATCCTGAACCGGGTCGGGTCCGACCGGCACGCGCAGGTCTGCCGGGCCGCGGCCGAGGAGGTCGGGCTCCCGGTGCTGGGCGCGGTCCCGCGCCGGGCCGAGCTGGCGGTGCCCTCGCGGCACCTGGGCCTGGTCACCGCCGCCGAGCACGGCTCCGCCGCGACCGCCGCGGTGGACGCGATGGCCGCGCTCGTCGCCGAGCACGTGGACCTCGACGCCGTCCTCGCGCTCGCCCGCCCGCTGCCCGACGGACCCGTCTGGGACCCGGCGGCCGAGCTCGGGACGGACCCGGTCCCGGGACGTCCGGTGGTCGCGCTCGCGGGAGGCCCGGCCTTCGGGTTCGGCTACGCCGAGCACGCCGAGCTGCTCAGCGCGGCCGGTGCCGACGTGGTGACCTTCGACCCGCTGCGCGACCCCGCGCTCCCGGCGGGCACGGCCGCGCTCGTGCTGCCCGGCGGCTTCCCCGAGGAGCACGTCGGCGCGCTCGGGGACAACGCGCCGCTGCGGGCGCAGGTCGCCGCGCTGGCCGCGTCCGGGGCGCCGGTGCACGCCGAGTGCGGCGGGCTGCTGTACCTGTGCCGCGACCTCGACGGGACGCCGATGTGCGGGGTCCTCGACGCGTCGGCGGGGATGACCCCGCGGCTCACGCTCGGCTACCGCGACGCGGTCGCGGTGTCGGCGTCGCCACTGTTCGCGGCGGGCGAGCGGGCCGGGGCGCACGAGTTCCACCGGTGCGCGGTCACCCCGCGGGCCGGGGCCGCCCCCGCCTGGGCGTGGCGCGGCGGCGAGCCGGAGGGCTACGTCGACGCCCGGGTGCACGCGTCGTTCCTGCACACCCACCCGGCCGGGGGGCCCGGCGCCGTCGCCCGGTTCGTCGCGGCGGCCCGCGCCGGGGCCCCGGCCGCGCTCGCATGATCACCGGCCGGGGAGCGGAGCCTCCGCGGGCCGAGCGCTCCGCTCCACGGCCGGTGGTCACCGTCGGGGTGGGGCTGCGGCCGGGCACGTCCGAGGCCGCGGTGCGCGCGCTGCTGGACCGGGTCGCCGCCGCGCACGGGCTGGAGCTCGGGGACGCCGTCGTCGCCACGCTGGACCGGCGGGTGTCGGAACCGGGGCTGCGGGCGGCCGTCGCACCGCGGGAGCCGCACGGGTTCGCGGCCGCCGCGCTGGCCGCGGTCGCGGTGCCGCGGCCGGATGCCCGGGTGGCCGCGGCCGTCGGGACCTCGTCGGTCGCAGAGGCCGCCGCGCTGCTCGCCGCCGGCGACGGGGCCCACCTGGTCGTCGGTAAGACCGCTGGTCAGGGCGTCACCATCGCCGTGGCCGCCGGATCGGCGGATGTGGGATTGCCCTCCGGGGTCTCCTCCGAAACATGCGGGCCCGGCTATCGTCCGGCGTCGCCGTCGAGCGGGGGGCCCGCGCAGGGAACCGCTGCCACCGCCGGGCGTCGGAGTCCGGGAGAGGAACGTCGTTGAACGCGCACCACGAGCAGTACCTGGTCGGGCTGGACCTGGCCGGCCGCCGGGCCGTCGTCGTCGGTGGGGGACAGGTCGCCCAGCGCCGTGTCGCCCGCCTGATCGCCGCGGGAGCGGTCGTCGAGGTCGTCTCGCCCGAGGTCACCCCGGCGGTCGAGGGCATGGCCTCGGCCGGGGAGATCACCTGGACGGCCCGCCGCTGGACCGACGGCGACCTCGCCGGCGCCTGGTACGCGATCGCCGCCACCGACGAGGCCGCGACCAACGCCGCCGTCGTCGCCGAGGCCGAGCGGGACCGCGTGTTCTGCGTCCGCGCCGACGACGGCGACAAGGGCACCGCGGTCACCCCTGCCACCGGCGGCTACGACGGGCTCACCGTCGGCGTGCTGGCCCGGGGCGCGCACCGGCGGTCCGCGGCCGTGCGCACCGCGCTGGTCGAGGCGCTGGCCGCCGGTGTCGTCGACGAGTCGGCCGAGCCCCCGCAGGCCGGTGTCGCGTTGGTCGGTGGCGGTCCGGGCGACCCGGAGCTGATCACCGTGCGCGGACGGCGGCTGCTGTCCCGCGCCGAGGTCGTCGTCGCCGACCGGCTCGGCCCGCGCGACATCCTCGACGAGCTGTCCCCCGAGGTCGAGGTCATCGACGCCTCCAAGATCCCCTACGGCCGCGCCATGGCCCAGGAGCGGATCAACGAGCTGCTCATCTCCCACGCCCGGGCCGGGAAGTTCGTGGTCCGCCTCAAGGGCGGCGACCCGTTCGTCTACGGCCGCGGGTTCGAGGAGGTCCAGGCGTGCGCCGCGGCCGGGGTGCCGGTGACCGTCGTCCCGGGCATCACCAGCGCCTTCGCCGCACCGGCCGTCGCCGGCACGCCGGTGAGTCACCGCGGGGTCGCGCACGAGATCGTCGTCGTGTCCGGGCACGTCGCGCCGGGTGACCCGCGCAGCCTCACCGACTGGACCGCGCTGGGCCGGATGACCGGCACGATCGTGTTGATGATGGCCGTGGAGCGGCTCGGGAAGTTCGCCGAGGCGCTGATCTCCCACGGCCGGCCCGCCGACACCCCGGTCCTGATCGTGCAGGACGGCACCACCCGGATCGAGCGATCGGTGCGCGCCACCCTGGAGACCGCCGAGCAGGTCGCGGCCGAGCAGGAGATCAGCCCGCCGGCGATCGTCGTGATCGGGCCCGTCGCGGGGTTGCAGGCGCCCGTCGGGGGGTGACCCCGGCAACTCGTTGCACATTGCAAGTTTGCAATATGCAACGATCGCGGGCGTGACGGACGAGATCGATGACGTCGTCGACGCGGTGATGACCGCGAGCCGGGCGATGCTCTCCGTGGTGGCCCGGTCCCTGGCCGCCGCGGGCGAGCACACCGGCGGTGACACGGCCGGCGACGTGACCCTGCCCCAGTACCGCGCGCTCGTCGTGCTGGCCCAGTACGGCACCCGGCGACCGGCCGACCTGGCCAGGGCGCTGACCGTGTCGGCGTCGACGGCGACCCGGATGTGCGACCGGCTGGTGACCCGCGGCCTCGTCGCGCGCACCCGCACCAGTGACGACCGCCGCGAGGTCGCCGTCGCGCTCAGCCCGGCCGGGCGGGCGCTCGTCGACGAGGTCACCCGGCTGCGCCGCGCCGAGATGCACCGGCTGCTCGCGACGCTGCCCGCCGCCGAGCGCACCGCGGTCCGCGACGCGCTGCGCCGCTTCGCGGAGGCCGCGGGCGAGGTCGGCGAGACCGACTGGGCCGTCGCGCCCGTGCCCGCCGAGGACGGTGCCCGGTGACCGCGGTCCGCGCGCTGCACCGCGCGCTCGTCGGCACCCGGCCGGGGCTCGTCGGCCTGGCGACGGTCATCGGGATCGGTGCCGGCATCGGGTCGGTGCTGTTCCACGAGCTGATCCTCGGTGTCACCTGGCTGGTCACCGGCCGGGAGGACTTCTCCGACGCCGGCCGGGTCGCCTCGCCGCACCTGCCCGGGCTGGGGGTCTGGTTCCTGCTCGTCGCCCCGGTGCTCGGCGGCCTCGTGTACGGCCCGCTGGTCCAGCGGTTCGCGCCGGAGGCCCGCGGGCACGGGGTGCCGGAGGTGATGCTCGCCGTCGCGCGCCGGGGCGGGCGGATCCCGGCCACCGTCGCCGCGGTGAAGGCGCTCGCGTCGGGGATCTGCATCGGCACCGGCGGCTCCGTCGGCCGGGAGGGCCCGATCGTGCAGATCGGCTCCGCGCTCGGCTCGGCCATCGGGCAGTGGCTGCGGGTGCCCGCCACCCGGCTGGTCCTGATGGTCGCCTGCGGCGCCGCGGGCGGGATCTCCGCGACGTTCGACGCCCCGATCTCCGGGGTGGTGTTCGGCCTGGAGCTGATCCTGCGGTCGTTCAGCGCCGAGGCCTTCGGCGTGCTGGTGATCAGCTCCGTGGTCGCGAACGTCGTCGCCGAGGTGATCGCCGGGGACCGCGCGATCCTGACCCTGCCGCACTTCGACCTGGGCAGCCCCGCCCAGCTGCCGCTCTATGCGCTGCTCGGGCTGCTCGCCGGGCTGCTGGGCTGGGCCTTCGCCCGCATCCTCTACGCCGTCGAGGACGCCTGCGACGCCGTCTGGCGCGGCCCGGAATGGCTGCGCCCGGCCGTCGGCGGGCTGCTGCTCGGCGGGCTGCTGCTGGCGCTGCCCCAGATGTACGGCGTGGGCTACCCGGTGCTGGAGGCCGCGATCGGCGGCCGGTACGTCGTCGGGTTCCTGCTCCTGCTCGTCGTCGGGAAGATCCTCGCCTCCAGTCTCACCATCGGCATCGGCGGGTCCGGCGGGGTCTTCGCGCCGTCGCTGTTCGTCGGCGGCACCGCCGGGACCGCTTTCGGCTACGCCGCCGCGGCCCTGTTCCCGGCGCTCGACCTGCACCCCGGCGCGTTCGGCCTGGTCGGCATGGCGGCGGTGTTCGCGGGGGCCGCGCACGCCCCGATCACCGCGGTGCTCATCGTGTTCGAGCTCACCGGCGACTACGCCCTGATCCTGCCGCTGATGGCCGCCGTCGTCCTGGCAACCGGCCTGTCCAACCTGGTGTCGCGGGACAACATCTACACGCTCAAGCTGCTGCGACGCGGGATCGACCTCGCCGCCGACACCCCGACCGACGAGGCGCTGCGCCGGGTCGTCGTCGCCCAGGTGATGCGGCCCGCCGACGGCACGACGCCCGACCCGGAGCTGCCCGTCCTGGACCCGGACGGCTCCGTGCACGACGTCCTCGGGGTGCTCGCCGCGCACCGGGGTGCGGCGCTGCCCGTGCGGGAGGGGCCGGACGGGCCGCTGCTCGGGACGCTGACCGAGCACGACCTGCTCGACCATCTGCGGGGAGTGGCCGGGCGCGGGACGGTTGACCGCTGACCCGGTCGCGTGATGGGCTCCGGCCGACGACGAACAGGAAGCCGGTGCGAGTCCGGCGCGGTCCCGCCACTGTCACCGGGGAGTGCCCTCCCCACACCGGCGCCACCGCCCGCGAGGGTGGGAAGGCCGGGGAGGGCGTACCGATCCGGGAGCCAGGACACTGCCCGTCGTCGCGGATTCCCACTGATGAGGGCGCGGACCCTCGAGGAGGACATGCGATGAGCCACGACCTGGTGGTGCTCGGTACCGATCCGTCCGGCGACGACGCGCCCCGCACGGGTGCGCACGACCTGCTGGCGGAGGCCGGGACGGTCTTCGCCTTCCCGCAGGCCGAGTCGACCGCCCTGTTCTACGCCGAGGCGTGGCGGGTCGAGCCGGTCACGCCGCGCGACGCCGTCGCCCGGATCGGGGCCTGGGCCGCCGCCGGGCCCGCCGAGGCCGCGGTGCTGCTGGTCGGGGGCGACCCCGCGGCCGACGCCGCGCTCGGCGCCGTCCTCGACGGGCTGGCCCGCACCGCTCCCGCGCTGCGCGCCCGGATCGCCGAGGGCAGCCGCGTCGCACCGCCGCACCGCAGCCCGCTGATCGGCTGAACCCACCCGGGGCCCGGGCTCAGGCCCGCCAGCTGCCCAGCGGGTCGGCCCGGGTGAGGTCCGGGTCGGCGGCGTCGAACGTGCGGGTGCGTCCGGGGCCGGTGAGCGCGGTCTCGAACCGCACGGTGACCCGCCCGTGCCCGGCGCCCTGGACCCAGCCGTGGCCGTGCTCGGGGTGGGCGACGTCGTCGCCGGCGCGCCACGGCCGGTCCGGGTTGGGTTCGCGGTCGGGCCGGTCCGGGCGGAGCGGCCCGACCGCGTCGCCGGGCTCCTCGGTCGCGCCGGCCCCGCCGGCTGCGTCGTTCTCCGGGGATGCGTCGAGCACGGTCGCCCCCGCCGCGGCGGCCGGGCCGGCGGTCGCGGGCGGTGAGTCGGGGGCCTGGGCCGTCGTCCACCCGCTCTCCGAGGGCACCGCGTCGAACAGCGCCAGTGGCGGCTCGTCGCCGAAGCCGGACACCGACACCCCCAGCAGCCGCACCCCGCCCTCGCCGACGGCGCCCTCGGCCAGCCGTCGGGCCACCGCGACCAGGGTCGCCAGGTCCCGGGTCCCGAAGGGGGTCGTCTCGGACCGGGTGTGGGTGGCGAAGTCCCCGGTCCGCGCCTTCACCGTGACGGTGCGGGCGGTCCGGCCGTCGGCGACCAGGCGCCGGTGCACGGCGACGCAGATCGACTCCACCGCGGTGTGCACCGCGCTCATCGCGGTCAGGTCGGTGTCGAAGGTCGTCTCCGCGCTGATCTGCTTGGCCGCGCCGCGCGGGGCGACCGGACGGTCGTCGACACCGCGGGCCAGGCGGTGCAGCTCGGACCCGACGGCACCGCCCAGCACCCCGGCGACCTCGCGGGCGTCCATCGCGGCGAGCTGTCCGATCGTCTCGATCCCGATCTTCCGCAGCGCCTCGCCGGAGACCGGTCCGATGCCCCAGAGCGACCGCACCGGGAGCGGGTCGAGCACGGCGGCCTGCTCGGCGTGGGCGATCACCCGCAGCCCGTCCGGCTTGGCCAGCTCGGAGGCGATCTTCGCGACCTGCTTGCCCGACCCGGCCCCCACCGAGGCGGGCAGCCCGGTGCGCTCGCGCACCGCGCCGCGCAGCCGGGTGCCCCACTCCCGCACCCGGTCCGGGGAGGCCCCCACGAGGTCGGGCGGCTCCACGAACGCCTCGTCGACCGACACCGGCTCGAGCACCGGGGAGAACTCGCCGAGGACGGCCATGACCTCCTCGGACAGCGCCTTGTACAGCGAGAACCGGGGCGGCAGGACGGTCGCGTGCGGGCAGCGCCGCCGCGCCTGCCCCATCGGCATCGCCGAGCGGGCCCCGAACACCCGCGCCTGGTAGCTCGCCCCCGCGACGACGCCGCGCGGTCCCGCGCCGCCGACCAGGACCGGCCGGTCGGCCAGGGTGGGCCGGGTCAGCTGCTCGACCGAGGCGAAGAACGCGTCCATGTCGAGATGCAGCACCCAGCGGTCGGCCGCCGCGGTCACCTCACCATCACCCGTGCATCGTGCCCCGGCGCACCGACAGGACCGCGTCGCCGTCGGCGACGGTGACGACCGGGGCCACCGGCCCCGCCCCGGCGACGGCGCCCGGGTGGTCGTCGAGGCCGGTGGCGACGTCGGCGACCCACCAGTTCCCGCCGGTGCCGGTCCAGCCCAGCACCCGGGCCGGGGCGTGCGGCGGGGACAGCGTGATCGCGTCCATCGGGCTCGACAGGCCCTCGCCGGTGGCCTTGAGCAGCGCCTCCTTGCGGGTCCAGGTGACCAGGAACCCGGTGCCGTCGGGCGTGCCCGCGGCGAGCTCGGCGGGGGAGAGGGCGTGCCGGACGAGGCCGTCGAGGCCGGACAGCGGGCGGTGCGCCTCGACGTCGACGCCGACCGGGCCGGTCCCGACCGCGACGCCGACCAGCGCGCCGGAGTGGGTCAGCGAGAAGCCGGGGTCGTCGCCGCGCCCGGCCAGGCGCGGCTTGCCGTGCGGCTCTCCGCAGCGACAGGTCCGGTCCAGGACGAGCGCGGCGGGGTCGGTGTCGAGCCGCTCGGCGAGCACGAGCCGGGCCAGGGCGTGCGCGGCGAGGTAGCGGGCGCGGTCCTCGTGCCTGCGCAGTGCGAGGAGCCGCTCACGTTCATGGGCGTCCAGCAGTGCGACGAGGTCGGCGCGGTCGCCGGGATCGGCCGGGGCGGCCCACCAGACGGTGACGGTCACGGCGTCCAGCCTTCCACGACGCCCCCGCGCCGGGCCGCACCGCCGGGAGTGATCACGGATCGGGCACGCGGAGGGTCGCCCGCCGACGTCCCCGGTGCCCGATCCGTGATCGTGCCCGTGCTCTCAGCCGCTGCGGCGGGCGGCGAAGTCCGTGCGGACGTGGGCCGGGCGGGCCTGCGGGGCCGGCCCTGCCGTGCGCGGTGCCGGCGGGCCGTCCGGCGCGCCGGACCGGCCGCGCCTCGCCGCGCGACGCTCGGCGCGGTTGGCGGGGGTGGGCGCCCCGGCGGGATCGGTGTCGGCGGTGGGGACAGGGGTGTGGCGGGTCGTGGGCATACGACCTCCTCGGAGCATCGGATCGGACTCGGACCGGGTGCGGAGGGCTGGTGACACACGCGGGGACGCCGGAAGGGCCGCACGAGGGCGGCGACGGTTCCGGGCCCGGTGGACGTCACGGGCCGGCGGCGGAGGGCGCGGAGGTCGACTCCGCGGGCCGCTCAGAGGAACCGGATCAGCATGGCGGCGACGCTACGACGACCGCCCGGCCGGGGCCACCGGTTTTCCCCGGGACCGCCGACCTATCGTCGCGGGCATGGAGACGGCGGACGTGCTGGTGGTCGGCGGCGGCATCGCCGGGGTGTCGGTCGCGTGGGAGCTGGCCGCGCACGCCCGCGTCGTGCTGACCGAGGCCGAGCAGGACCTGCCGGTCCACTCCACCGCCCGCTCGGCCGCCACCTACATCCCCGGTCACGGCTCCGGCCCGTTCCGCGCGCTGATCGACGCCTCCGGGCCGCGGTTCGCTGCGCTGCCCGAGCAGCTCGGCACGCCGCCGTTGCTGTCCCCGCGCCCGGTCCTGCACCTCGCGGACGACGAGCAGGCCGCCGACCGCCTCGCCACGACGCTGCGCGAGCAGCACGGCGAGCCCGGCGCCCCGGTCGCCCTGGACCCCGCGCAGGCGTGGCGCCGCGCGCCGGTGCTGCGCCGCGCCCCGCGTGCGGCCGCGTGGACCGCCGGTGCCTGCGACGTCGACACCGCGGCCCTGCACGACGGCTACCGGCGCGGGCTGCGCGCCCGCGGTGGCACCGTGCTGCGCGGCGCCCGGGTGGCCGCGCTGGACCGGGACGGCTCCGGCTGGAGCGCGACGACGACCGGCGGGCACCGGGTGCGGGCGGGAGTGGTCGTCGACGCGGCCGGGGCCTGGGCCGACGCGGTGGCGGCGCTGGCCGGCGTACCCGGCGCCGGGCTGACCCCGTACCGGCGCACGATCGCCGCCTGCCCGGTCGGCGACCCGTCGGTGCTCACCGTCGACGGTGCCGTCCTGCCGATGATCGCCGACGCCGCCGAGCGCTGGTACCTGAAGGCCGAGGCGGACGTCGTGCTGGTCTCCCCGGCCGACGAGACCCCGGCCGAGCCGGGCGACGCGCGGCCCGACGAGCTCGACGTCGCCCTCGCCCTGGACCGGGTGGGCTCGGCGACCACGCTCGGGCTGCGGTCGGTCCGGACCGCGTGGGCGGGGCTGCGGACCTTCGCCCCCGACCGCGCCCCGGTGCTGGGCGCGCGCCCGGAGCACCCGGGGTTCTTCTTTGTCGCGGGGCAGGGCGGGTCGGGCATCGAGTCCGCCCCGGCACTGGCGGCGCTGGCCGCGTCGGTCGTCCTGGGCCACCCGGCCCCGGCCGACGTCGAGCTCGACCCCGCTGTGTGCTCGGTCACACGACTGACGTAAGCGGTCGCTTACCCATGGCTGGCACCATGGTCCCCATGGCGCTGACCACCACCGGCACCGAGACGCACGACCTGTTCTCGGGCGACTTCTGGACCGACCCGCACCCCGCCTACGCGGCCCTGCGCACCGAGGAGCCGGTGCGCGAGCTCGCACTGCCGGACGGGAAGGCGTGGCTGATCAGCCGCTACGCCGACGTCCGTGCGGCGTTCGTCGACCCGCGGCTGAGCAAGGACTGGCGCTGGACGCTCCCCGCCGACCAGCGCGAGGGCCAGCCGGCCGCGCCGATCCCGATGATGATCCTGATGGACCCGCCGGACCACACCCGGCTGCGCAAGCTGGTCGGCCGCTCGTTCACCGTGCGGCGGATGAACGACCTGCAGCCCCGGGTCGAGGAGATCACCCAGGAGCTGCTCGACGCGCTGCCCGCCGAGGGTCCCGTCGACCTCATGCGCCAGTACGCGTTCCTCGTCCCGGTTCTGGTCATCTGCGAGCTGCTGGGGGTTCCCGCCGAGGACCGCGACATGTTCTCGGCGTGGTCGTCGGTGATGGTCGACGACTCCCCGCAGGAGGAGAAGTTCGCCGCGATGGGCAGCCTGAACGGCTACCTCGCCGAGCTGATCGAGCGCAAGCGCACCGAGCCCGACGACGCCCTGCTGTCCGGCCTGCTCGCCGTCAGCGACGCCGACGGCGACCGCCTGTCGGCCGAGGAGCTCGTCGCCATGGCGACGCTGCTGCTCATCGCCGGGCACGAGACCACGGTCAACCTGATCGGCAACGGCGTGCTCGCCCTGCTGACCCACCCCGAGCAGCGCGCCCGGCTGCAGGCCGACCCGTCGTTGATCACCTCGGCGGTGGAGGAGTTCCTGCGCTTCGAGTCCCCGGTCTCCAATGCCCCGATGCGGTTCGCCAGCGAGGACGTCGAGTACTCCGGGGTGACCATCCCGGCCGGGTCGACCGTCATGCTCGGCCTCGCCGCGGCGAACCGGGACCCGGAGTGGCTGGAGGACCCGGAGCGGCTCGACATCACCCGGGACTCGTCGTCGGGGGTGTTCTTCGGCCACGGCATCCACTTCTGCCTGGGCGCGCAGCTCGCGCGCACCGAGGGCCGGGTGGCGATCGGCAAGCTCATCGCCCAGCGGCCGGACCTGGCGCTGGCCGTCGAGCCGTCCGAGCTCGTGTACCGCGAGTCGACGCTGGTCCGGGGCCTGTCCCGGCTGCCGGTCACGCCGGGCGAGCCCGCCTGAGGGCGCCGCCGCCGGGCGCGACCGAGGGGGGTGCGCCCGGCGGGCGATGTCGGACCGGCGGGGCAGCCGTCGGTGCGGCGTGGCGGTGTCAGCGCAGCGGGGCGCCGGTCTTCTCCCGCACCTCGTCGGCGCTGACGCCGGGCGCGGTCTCGACCAGCTCGAGCCCGTCCGGCGTCACGTCGATCACCGCCAGGTCGGTGACGATCTTCGTGACGCAGCCCAGGCCGGTGATCGGCAGCGAGCACCGCTCGACGATCTTGGGGGACCCGTCCTTGGAGACGTGGTCCATCATCACGATCACCGAGCGCGCGCCGTGGACGAGGTCCATCGCCCCGCCCATCCCCTTGATCATCTTGCCGGGGATCGCCCAGTTCGCGAGGTCGCCGTTCGCGGCGACCTCCATCCCGCCCAGGACGGCGACGTCGAGCTTCCCGGCCCGGATCTGGCCGAAGCTCTCCGCGGAGCCGAAGAAGGCGGCGCCGTCGGCGACGGTGACGGTCTCCTTGCCGGCGTTGATGAGGTCGGCGTCGACCTCGTCGTCGGTGGGGTAGGGGCCGACGCCGAGGATCCCGTTCTCCGAGTGCAGGACGACCGTCCGGCCCTCGGGGATGTGTCCGGGCACCAGGGTCGGCATGCCGATGCCGAGGTTGACGTACGCGCCGTCGGGCAGCTCGGCCGCGACCCGGGCGGCCATCTCGTCACGGTTGAGGGCCATGGTCAACGCACCGTCCTGAACTCGACCGGCTTCTCGACGCCGGGGACGTGCAGCACGCGGTGCACGTGGATACCGGGGGTGTGCACCGCGTCGGGGTCGATCTCCCCGGGGTCGACCAGGTGTTCGACCTGGGCGATCGTGGTCCGCCCGGCCGCGGCGCAGTCCGGGTTGAAGTTGCGCGCCGCGCGCCGGAACACCAGGTTGCCGTGCCGGTCGCCCTTCCAGGCGTGGACGAGCGCGAAGTCCGGGGTGAGGGCGCGCTCGAGGACGTAGGTCACGCCGTCGAACTCGCGGGTCTCCTTCGCCGGGGACTCGACGGCGACCGAGCCGTCGGACGCGTAGCGCCAGGGCAGCCCGCCCTCGGCGACCAGCGTCCCGACCCCGGCCGGGGTGTAGAACGCCGGGATGCCCGCGCCGCCGGCCCGCAGCCGCTCGGCGAGCGTGCCCTGCGGGGTCAGCTCCAGCTCCAGCTCACCGGCCAGGTACTGGCGGGCGAACTCCTTGTTGTTGCCGACGTAGGAGCCGATCGTGCGCCGGATGCGCCCGGCGGCGAGCAGGGTGCCGAGGCCGAAGCCGTCGACGCCCAGGTTGTTCGAGATCGTCTCCAGGTCCGTCGCGCCCTGCTCCAGCAGTGCCGCGATCAGCACTGTCGGAACCCCGGACATGCCGAACCCGCCGACCGCGAGCGACGCCCCGTCGCCGATGTCGGCGACCGCGTCCGCGGCGGATGCCACCACCTTGTCCATCACGCACCTCCGTCGCCGACGACGGTACGCGGCGTACGACAGACGCACAAGCGTTCGCTGTGCGAACACCACCCGACAGGGCGGGACCCGTCGTTTGTGCGCCGAGGTGCAGCTCAGGGGTATCCGAGAGGCCGACCGGCCACCCCGGACCGCATCCCGGTGACGTCCCCGGGGCAGGGGGCGCCGTCC
This sequence comes from Pseudonocardia sp. UM4_GMWB1, assembly GCF_017312155.1. NCBI lineage: Bacteria > Bacillati > Actinomycetota > Actinomycetes > Pseudonocardiales > Pseudonocardiaceae > Pseudonocardia > Pseudonocardia sp. UM4_GMWB1. The sequence goes on from NZ_QJPN01000001.1 coordinate 2,465,237, forward strand.
CGCGGTGTCGAGATGCAGCTCAGCGGGGCCCGAGGGTGCCCCGTACCCCGCTGAGCTGCATCTCGGCGACCGCCGCCGTCGCGGCGCACCGTCGGCCGGGCGGGCGCGGCGTGGGTCAGGCGGGGGCGGGGGCGGTGTGCGGGTCCCCGACGGCGATCTCCCCGCCTGCGGCTACCTCGGCGTAGACCCCGGCGCACGCCCAGACCCCGCCGACCTGCGGGATCTCGATGCGGTTGTTCTTCGCGATCGTCCGCAGGGTGTCCGGGTCGTCGGGCAGGTCGCCCTGGGGGAGCGTGGTCATGACGCAGCGCATGGTGGCGAAGGAGAACGTGATCCGGGCGTCGTCGCCCAGGGCGCTGGTGCTGCCGGGCCAGTCGTTCTCGACGAAGCCCGTCCCCTCGTCGCGCAGCACGATGTTGGGGCGGTAGCGGAGCGGGTCGAAGGTCGCGTCCGGGTTCAGCTCCCGGAGCCGGTCCAGGGTCGACTCGGTGAGCACGTGCAGCGACGACAGGTCGAAGAACGTGCCCGGCGCCCCGAACGCGGAGATGTCGAACCGGCTGATGATCTCGCCGGAGTCCTCGTGCCGGGTCGTCGTGTCCTCGATGAGCGTGCGCGGCGCGAGCTGCTGCGGGGTGAGGCCCTCGATGTCGGGCCACAGTTCCTCGAAGTAGCTGCCCTCCGGCGGCACCGAGATCAGCGACACGTCCCGGCCGAGCGCGGCGGACAGCGCGGCGTCCAGTCCCTCGTCGTCGCTGCGCAGGACCGAGCCGTCCGGAAAGGTGATCTCGACCGGAGGCAGCGGCTCCCCGGCCACCGGCTCGGCGACGAACCGGGCCGCGAAGCTGAGCAGGCCGAGCCAGCGCTTGGGCACCTTGGCGCTGGCGATGATCCCGGTCCCGTTGTCGAGCACCGCGTAGGCTCGGTCGCCCAGCAGCCCCCGTTCGGTGATGGTGGCCCGGGTCAGGGACTCCCCGAGCATCGACTTGACCGGATAGCGGTAGAGCGCGGCGACCGTCATGTCCGGTGTATAGCGGCCCGTCCGCATCTCCGGCACGGGCCGGACGGAGGGGTCCGCGGGGCGCGTCTCAGCTGAGGCCGTGACGGTCCCGAGCCGCCGCGGATGCGCTCCGGCCCGGGACCGGTTCACCCGGACGGTGCAGTGCGGGGGACGGCCGGGGCCGGGCTCAGCCGAGCAGGGCGACCCGCAGCGCGTCCGCCGAGGCGTACACGGTCTCCGCGCCGGCGGCCGCCAGCTCACCGGGCTCGGCGTAGCCCCAGCCCGCTCCGACACAACGGAGGCCGTGCTCGGCGGCGCCCTCGACGTCGTGCAGCCGGTCGCCGACCATCAGCGGCTCGTCCGCACCCGACGGCGACCCGAGCCGGCGCAGCGCCTCGGCGACGACGGCGCCCTTGGTCGGCCGGTCCGCGGCACGGGTGTCGCCGACGATCTCGGTGAACAGGTCGGTCCAGCCGTGGTGGGCGAGGATCTTCCGAGCGGACGGCTCCGCCTTGCTGGTGGCCAGTGCCATGGTCACGCCGGCCGCGGACAGTGCGCGCAGCAGCTCCTCCACACCCGGGTAGGGCGCGCAGTCCAGGCAGCCGTCCTCGTCCCCGTAGATCCGCCGGTACACCGGCAGCACGGCGGCGGTCCCCTCGTCGCCGAGGATCGGGGGCAGGCTGCGGTAGAGCGGCGGGCCGAGCAGGTGCGTGCCGAGCGCGGACTCGGGGACGTCCAGGCCCACCTCGTCGATCGCGCGGCGCATCGAGCCGAGGATGCCGGGGGCGGAGTCGACGAGGGTGCCGTCGAGGTCGAGCAGGATGTGGGTCAGCACGTCGGGTCATTCTGCCTCCCGGGAGACCCGGCCGACTCTTCTGCCCGACGGTCGCAGGTCGTACAGTTGTACGCATGGCGAACACGCTGCTCGGGCCGCTGTCCGGCACCGACCGGGTCGACGGCCTGCTCGACGACGGCGCGTGGATCGCCGCCCTGCTGGAGGTCGAACTGGCGCTGTCGGCGGTCGCCGCCGAGCAGGGCGCGGTCACCGAGCACGACGCCGACGCGGTGGAACGCGCCGTCGCCGCCGTCGCGGGCGTCGACCCGCACGCGCTGGCCGCCGAGTCGGTCGAGGGCGGCAACCCGGTGATCCCGCTGGTCAAGCGGCTCAAGGCGGCCGCGGCGCGGATCCAGCCCGGCGCGGAGCGCGCGGTGCACCCGGGCGCCACCAGCCAGGACGTCATGGACACCGCGCTGATGCTGCTGACCCGACGGGCCGGGCACCGCGTCGTCGCCGACCTCACCGCCTGCGCCGACGCCGCGGCCGCGCTCGCCGCCACCCACCGCGACACCCCGTGCGCCGCCCGCACCCTCGGCCAGCAGGCGCTGCCGACCACCTTCGGTCTCGTCGCCGCCACCTGGTGCACCGGGCTGGACCGGGCCCGCGCCGGCCTCGACCGGGTGCTCACCGCGCTGCCGGTCTCCTACGGCGGCGCCGCGGGCACCCTCGCGGCCGTCCACCCGCACGGCCCGGCCGTCGCCGACGCGCTGGCCGCGCGGCTCGGCCTCGCCCCGCAGGGCGTGCCGTGGCACACCGAACGCAGCCGCATCGGCGAGCTCGCCGGGGCGCTCGGCGTCGCCGCCGGGGCCTGCGCCAAGCCCGCGGGCGACGTCGTGCTGCTGTCCGCCACCGAGCTCGGCGAGGTGTCGGAGTCCGCGCCGGGGGACTCGTCGTCGATGCCGCACAAGCGCAACCCGGCCGCGGCCGTCACCGCCCGTGGCGCCGCGAAGCGCGCCCCCGGCCTGGTCGCGACGCTGCTCGCCGGCGCCGAGCAGGAGTTCCAGCGTGCCGCCGGTGCCTGGCACGCGGAGTGGGAGACGCTCGTCGCGCTGCTGCGGGTCACCGCCGGCGCCGCGGCCCGGCTGCGGGTGAGCCTGGACGGACTGCAGGTGCACCCCGAGGCGATGGCCCGCAACCTCGACCTCGCCGCGGGCGCCCAGGGCCACGGCACCGGGCACGCCGCCGACCTGGTCGACGCCGTCCTCGCCGGGCGGCCGGCGTGAGCACCCCGGAGGACGTGGGCGCCCCGCGCACCGAGCAGGTCCGCTCGCTGGCCCGCGGGCTGGCCGTCATCCGGTCCTTCGACGCGCAGCGCCCGCAGCAGACCCTCGCCGACGTCGCCCGTGCCACCGGGCTCACCCGCGCCGCGGCGCGCCGGTTCCTGCTCACCCTGGCCGAGGAGGGCTACGTCCGCACCGACGGCAGGCTGTTCACCCTCACCCCGCGGGTGCTGGAGCTCGGCTGGTCCTACCTGTCCGCGATGGGCCTGCCCGAGATCGCGGCCCCGCACCTGGAGCACCTGGTCGCCACGGTGCGCGAGTCCGCGTCGGTGTCGGTCCTCGACGGCGACCCGCACACCGGCTACGACGTCGTCTACGTCGCCCGCGTCCCCACCTCGCGGATCATGACCGTCACCATCACCATCGGGACCCGCTTCCCGGCCTGGGCGACGTCGATGGGCCGCGTCCTGCTCGCCGCGCTCCCGCCCGCCACCCTCGACTCCTACCTCGGCGCGCTGGAGCCCGCGGCGCTGACCGCGCACACCGTCTCGACCCCGGAGCAGCTGCGCACCGAGCTGGACCGGGTCCGCACCGACGGGCACTGCGTCGTCGACCAGGAGCTGGAGGCCGGGCTGCGCTCGGTCGCGGTGCCCGTCCACGACCGCGCCGGGAGGGTCGTCGCGGCCGCGAACGTCTCCACCCACGCCTCCCGCAACGACGCCGACGGCCTGCGCGCCGACATCCTGCCCGAGCTGCGCGCCTGCGCCGCCGCGATCGAGGCGGACCTGCGCGCCGCCGGGTGACCGGGAACAGACCGCGCCCGCGGTGGGTTGGCCCTCCCAGGAGCTGACCACGAGCGACGGAGGCACGGTGAGCGGACGTCTGCACCTGGCGGTCGAACTCGGAGCGGCGGGGCGCCACCCCGGCGCGTGGCGGCTCGGCGGCGCCGACCCGGCCCGGCTGTTCACCGCCCCGTACCACCTGGACCTGGTCCGCACCGCGGCGCGCGGCGGCCTCGACCTCGTCGCGCTGCCCGACTCGCTGCAGCCGCCCGGTGCCGACCCGGCCGCACTGCCCGGCACCCTCGACGCCGTCGCCGTCGCCGCGCGGGTCGCGCCCGCCGTCCCCGGTATCGGGGTCGTGCCGACGGTGACGGTCACCCACACCGAGCCGTTCCACCTGTCCAAGGCCGTCGCCACCCTGGACTTCGTGTCCACCGGGCGGGCCGGCTGGCAGCCCGACGTGTCGCGCACGCAGGCCGAGGCCGACCTGTTCGGCCGGGCGCGCGCCGATCGCGACGCGGCCTCGCTCTGGCGGGAGGCCGGCGAGGCGATCGAGGTCGCCGCCCGGCTGTGGGACTCCTGGGAGGACGACGCCGAGATCCGCGACTCCGCCACCGGCCGCTTCGTCGACCGCGACCGGCTCCACCACATCGACTTCACCGGCGAGTTCTTCTCCGTGACCGGACCGTCGATCACCCCGCGCCCGCCGCAGGGGCAGCCCCTGACCGTGCTGCGCGGCGACGAGATCGAGGCGCTGGCGACCGTCGGCCGCTACGCCGACGTCGTCCGGGTGGCGGCCGACACGGTCGCCGGTGCCGCCGAGGCCCGGGACCGGGTGCGTGCCGCCGTCGCCGACGCCGGGCGCGACCCCGAACAGGTCACCGTGCTGCTCGACGTCGAGACCCTGCTGGGCGACGACGCCGCCGCGCGGCTGCGCGAGCTCGACGCACTCGCCCCCGCCGACGCCGACACCGTCCCGGCGACGCTGCGCCACGTCGGCGACCCGGCCGCACTCGCCGGCCTGCTGCGCGACGCCGCCGAGGAGCGCGCCGCCGACGGGTTCGTCCTGGCCCCGCTGGCGCTGCCGTCCGGGGTGGACGAGATCGTCGACGGCCTGCTGCCCGCACTCGGCGACGCCTGGACGCCCGCCCCCTACGGCGGCACCCTGCGCGACCGCTTCGGGCTCGCCCGCCCCGCGGACCGGTACACCCGGACGGCGGGCTGACCGGCACACTCGCCGGGTGCGCGTCCTCACCGCCGACGACCGGCTGCGGGCCCTGCTCGCCCGCCAGCTCCTCACCGGGCGAGCCGCCCTGACGGTGCCGCGCGCCCTGGAGCGCATCGGCGGGCTGCAGACCCAGCACGCCCCGTCGGGCTACCTCGGGCTCTGGTCGCGGCTCATCGGCTTCGAGCGGTCCACGCTGACCGCGATGCTGCACGACGGACGCGTCGTACAGGCCTGGGCGATGCGCTCGACCATCCACATGCTCAGCCGCCGCGACCACCGGGTGTTCACCGCCGCCGTCCGGGCCGAGCAGCGCGCGGAGTGGCTGCGGCTGCTCCGCGACGTCACCGACGCCGACATGACCGCCGCCGCACGCGTCGTCGGCGGGCTGCTGGCCGACGGGCCGCGCCGGCACGCCGAGATCACCGCCGCACTCGCCGACGCGGGCCTGCCCGCGGGCGTCTTCCCCGGCGTGCAGCACTGGGTCGGGCTCGTGCGGATCCCGCCCGCCGGCACCTGGGCGACCCCGCGCGCCCACGTCTACGGTCTCGCCGCGCCCGGCGCGGAGCCCGACCCCGCCGCGGCACGGGCCGCGCTGGCCCGCCGCTACCTGCGGGCCTTCGGGCCCGCGTCCGCGCCGGACGTCGCGCGGTTCGCCGGCTGGCCGGTCCGCGTCGCCCGCGCAGCCCTGGCGGGGGAGGACCTGCGCCCGTTCGCCGCCCAGGACGGCACCGCGCTGCTCGACGTGCCGCGCGCACCGCTGCCCGGGCCCGGCGCCCCGCTGCCGGTGCGCTTCCTCGGCCCCTACGACGCGGTGCTGCTGCTCGGGCACGCCGCGGCCACCGGGATCGTGCCCGCCGAGCACCGCCACCACGTGTTCGCCACGACCCGGCCCCGCTCGGCGCCGGTGTTCCTGCTGCACGGCCGGGTCGCCGGCACCTGGGAGCACCGCGACGGCCGTGTCGCCACCACCCCGTTCACCCCGCTCGACGCCGCCGACCGGCGCGCCGTCGACGACGAGGCCGAGCTGCTCACCGCCTGGTACCGGGACCCGGGGCCGGGAGCGCCCCCGGCGTGACGCACGATGGGATCATGACCGGCACGACGCAGCCGAAGCCGACCAGGCCCGGACCGGGCACCCGGGAGCGGCTGCGGCGCGCGCCGGTCGAGTCCGGCCTCGGGATGGCCCCCGACCCGTCGTCGACGCCGGAGCGCGTGGTGGTGCGCGCCCCGCTGCACGACGGCGTCCGCACCGCCGACGGCCGGGTCCTCCCGGTGCTCCCGGCGCTGCTGGCCGACGCGGGTCTCGGCTATCTCGTCTTCTCCACGGCGCGGCTCACCGCGGGCGCGCCCACCGTCGACCTGCGCCTGGACGTGGCCGGGGTCCCCGCACCGGACGCGCGGTGGCTGCGCGCCGAGCTGTCGCTGCTGCACCTCGACGACGAGGTCGGCGTCGGCCGGGCCGAGATGCGTGACGACACCGGGGTCGCCGTCGCGCACGTCGTCGCCACGTTCGCGCTGACCGGTGCTCCCGCGGGCCCCGGCGGGCTCGCGACCGCGCCCGCGACGGGGACCACCGCCGCCGGCACCGACGCCCGGGCCGCGCTGCCGCCGTTCGACGCCACCCGCCTGCGGCCGGAGCACCTCGAGCGCGACGCCGACGGCGACGTCGTGTTCACCCCCGGCCCGTCGACGACGAACCTCAACGGCACCACCCACGGTGCGGTCCTGTCCGGGCTCGCCGCCGCGGCCCAGGCCGCGTACCCCGGCGCCGCGGACGCCCGGCCGCTGTCGACGACCGTGGAGTTCCTGCGCCCGGTGCAGATCACCGACTGGTTGCGGGCCCGCACCGTCGCGATCCGCGACGGTCGCCGCTTCCGCACCCTGGGCACGGAGCTGGTGCTGCCCGACGGGCGGACCGCGGTGCGCGCCGTCGGCACCGCGCTGCGCCGATGATCGCCCGGACGGGTCGTCGCTGTTAGCGTCGTCACCGTCCCCGGCTCGGAGGTGCGCACGTGTCGACCCCGCAGGTCCCCGCCCCACGACCCCACCGGATCGCCGTCATCGGGTCCGGACCGTCCGGCCTGTACACGGCCGAGGCGCTGCTGGCGGGTGACCCGTCGGTGCACGTCGATGTGATCGACCGGCTGCCCGCGCCCTACGGTCTGGTCCGGTACGGCGTCGCCCCCGACCACGTGAAGATGAAGTCGGTCATCCGCGCGCTGGTGCGGACCTTCGACGACAGCGACCGCGTCCGGTTCCTCGGCAACGTCCACGTCGGCCCCGGCGGTATCCCGGGGGAGGCGCTGCGGGAGCACTACCACGCCGTCGTGCACGCCACCGGCAGCGCGGTCGACCGCGACCTCGGCGTCCCGGGGGAGGACCTCGCGGGCTCGGTCGGGTCCGGTGCGTTCGTGTCCTGGTACTGCGGGCACCCCGACGCGGTCGGTCCCGGCCCGCTGCTCGACCGCCCCGGCGTGGTCGTGGTCGGCGCGGGGAACGTCGCCGTCGACGTCGCGCGGGTCCTGGCCCGCCCCGCCGACGACCTCGCCGCCACCGACGCGCACGACGCGGTGCTCGACGCGCTGCGGGCGAGCGCGGTCACCGACGTGCACGTACTGGTCCGGCGCGACTTGCTGCACGTGAAGTTCACCCCCGCCGAGCTGCGCGGTCTCGGCGGCCTCGACGACGTCGACGTCGTGGTGCACGACGACGGCCTGCTCGCCGCAGACGTCGCCGAGCCGGAGGAGCGCCGGATGCGCCAGAACATCGAGATGCTCACCGCATGGGCCCGCCGGTCCTCCACCGGCGCGCCCCGGCGGATCCACCTGCGGTTCCTGCGGTCCCCGGTCCGGCTCGTCGACGACGGGACCGGCCGGGTCGGCGCCGTCGAGATCGAACGCAACGCCCTCGGCGACGACGGCCGGGTGCGCGGCACGGGGGAGCGGGAGACCCTGGAGGCGGGCCTGGTCGTGCGGGCCATCGGCTACGCGGGCGAGCCCATCGAGGGGCTGCCGTTCGACGCGGCCACCGGCACCGTCCCGCACGAGGCCGGACGGGTGCTGCTCGGCGGGGAGCCGGTGCGCGGCAGCTACGTGGCCGGGTGGATCAAACGGGGCCCGACCGGGGTGATCGGCACCAACAAGGGCGACGGCGCGCAGACCGCGGAGTCGGTGCTCGCCGACCTGCCTGCCCTGTCGACGCCGCCGCGGCCGGGCGGCGTCGCCGTCGTCGAGCGGATGCGCTCCTACGGCGTCGACCCCGTGCTGTGGGAGGACTGGCTGCGTCTCGACGCCGCCGAGCTCGCCCTGGGGGAGCGGCGCGGCGGCACCGACCGGGTCAAGATCGCCGACCGGGCGGAGATGCTCGACGCCGCCCGCAGCCGCAGCTCACGGTCGTAGCGGTCGGTTCCCGCGCGGCCGCCGTACGGCTCAGTACGGGTCGACCGCCATGACGCAGGACATCGCGCCCATGCCGCGGGAGAAGTCCTCGGCCTCGTCGGGGGTCATGGACATGGTGCAGGTGACCGAGCTGTAGGCGACACCCTCACGGACGTCGACGCAGAACTCGCGCAGCGTGCGGCCACAGCCCTGCAGCGCCGAGGCGATCTGCATGACCCCGGCCATCCCGTCGCCGGTGACGACGGTGTGCCGGCGGGGCATCCGGGACGCGATGTCGGCGGCGCCACCGGACCCGGTGGGGAAGGAGAAGGTGGTGGTGGGACGGTCGGCGGTGATGCTCATGATCGTGTGGCTCCATGCGTTGCGCGAGAGAGAAGCGGGAACGCGAGCCAGGTCTCGTAAAACCTCACCGCGGTGTGCGGGAGGGAAGCGCCGGGATTGCGGCGCGGGCGCGTCGGCGGCCTGGATCAGCCGACGCGCAGTGCTACTACCGCGAGAAGTCGTGCGGGCAGCGCTGCGGCCGGAGCAAGGGTGTGCTCGACGGTGCGCATGACGATCACAGTAGCAACCGGATGCGGCCTGCGCCACAGGGGATGCCCCCACTAGCCTCATCGGTGTCCGCCACGCCCTGACCCGAGGGGAAGCCCCACCGTGATCACCGCGATCGTCCTGGTGCACACCGCCGCCGACCGGATCCCCGAGACCGCGCAGGCCATCGCGGACCTCGACGGCGTGTCGGAGGTCTACTCCTGCGCCGGTGACGTGGACCTGATTGCGATCGTCAAGGTGCGCGAGCACGAGCAGCTCGCCGACGTGATCGCCAGCCGGCTCAGCCGGATCGACGGCGTCGTCGGGACCGACACGCACATCGCGTTCCGGTCCTACTCCAAGGCCGACACCGACGCCGCGTTCGCCATCGGGCTCGACTGAGCCGGCCCCCGCGGGTCAGGCCGACGCGAGCTCGGTCGAGAGCGCGGCCCAGCGGGCCAGCAGGTCCGCGGCCGCACCGGAGTCCACCGCCTCGGCGACGGCGTCGAGTGCCGCCCCGACCGACGCGGTGAGGTCGGCACCGACCCCGCGGTGCGCGGCGAGCGCCCCGGCGGCGTTGAGCAGCACGGCGTCGCGCACCGGCCCGGTCTTGCCGGCCACCAGGTCGCGGACGACGGCGGCGTTGACCTGCCGGGTGCCGCCGCGCAGGTCCTCGGCGGTGGCCACGCCGACCCCGAGGTCGGCCGGGTCGAGCCGTTCCTCGCGCACGGTGCCGCCGTCACTGATCCAGACGGTGCTGCGCCCGGTGGTGGTCAGCTCGTCGAGCCCGTCGTCGCCGCGCACCACCAGTACCGACTTGCCGCGCCGGGCGAAGACCTCGGCCATCGTCGCGGCGTGCCGGGGGTCGGCGCAGCCGATCAGGCCGGTCTCCGGCTGGGCCGGGTTGGACAGCGGCCCGAGCAGGTTCATCGCGGTCGGGACGCCGAGCTCGCGACGGACCGCGCCGGCGTAGCGCATGGCGGGGTGGAAGGACTGCGCGAAGCAGAACGCGATCCCCAGCTCCGCGGCGCACCGCTCGACCGCGGACGGGGTCAGCTCGATCGCGACGCCCAGCTCCTCCAGCACGTCGGCCGTCCCGCACTGCGACGACGCCGCGCGCCCGCCGTGCTTGACCACCGGCGCACCCGCCGCCGCGACGACGATCGCCGCCATCGTGGAGATGTTCACCGTGTGCGCCTGGTCCCCGCCGGTGCCGACGACGTCGACCGAGCGCCCGGGCACGTGCACCCGCAGCGCGTGGGCCAGCATCGCGTCGGCCATGCCGGAGATCTCCGCAGGCGTCTCACCCTTCGCGCGCAGCGCCACGAGGAATCCGGCGAGCTGCGCCGGGGTCGCCTCGCCGGCGAAGACCTGACCCATCGCCCAGGTCGCCTCGTCGGCGGTCACGTCCTCGCCGCGCATCAGGCGGCCGATCACGGAGGGCCAGGTGGGTGCGCTCACGACGTGAGGTGTCCTCTGTCTCGCTACTGCTGCTGGGTCAGGGTGCCGGGCCGGTGGTCGCGCAGGACCTGCGCCACGACCTCGGCCGCCTCGATCGGGTCGAGCGGGTGCACGAGCACGGCGTCCGCCTCCGACCAGGTGGCGAGCCAGCGGTCGTCCCGGCGGCGGACGGTCAGCACGATCGGGGGGCAGTCGACGATCTCGTGACGCAGCTGCTTGGCCACGCCCATCCCGCCGGTCGGCTGAGCCTCGCCGTCGAGGACCAGCAGGTCGGCCTCACCGGCGTCGCAGGCCGCGAGGACCTCGGCGATGCCGGCCGCCTCCACCCAGCGCACCCGGCCCACGTCCGGCGCGGGCCGCCGCCCGACCGCCTCGATGATGCTCTCGCGGACCTCGGGACGGTGGCTGTAGACCAGCACCGTGCTGGTCCCCGTCACCGATCCGGCCGCGCTGCCGATCTCTGCCGCTCGTCCGCTCACGCCGGCGATACTAGGGGAACCCTCCGTCGGCCCCGAACGTTGTCGAGTCGGCGGTCCGGGACGGGGCCGTCCGGCGCCCGCCCGGTCGCCCCGACCAGGCGAAGAGTTCGGTGATCATGGGGCCCGTTCGCCGATCGTGATGTGGCGAGGGGTATCCCGACAAGCCGTAGAAGTTCGGCTCGGGTCATAATGCCCGACGTGACGACAGCGGCACCCAACATCAGCGCGCGGATCCATTCGCTGAACCGCCCCAACCTGGTCAGCATCGGCACCATCGTCTGGCTCTCCAGCGAGCTGATGTTCTTCGCCGGGCTGTTCGCGATGTACTTCACCGCGCGGGCGCAGAACGACGGCCCCTGGCCGCCGCCGCCCACCGAGCTCGACGTCCCCTACGCGCTCGCGATCACGATCGTGCTCGTGGCGTCCTCGTTCACCTGCCAGTTCGGCGTGTTCGCCGCCGAGCGTGGTGACGTGTTCGGCCTGCGTCGCTGGTACGCCCTGACGCTGGCGATGGGGACGTTCTTCGTGCTCGGCCAGGCCTTCGAGTACTACACCCTGGTCACCTCGCACGAGACGACGATCGCGTCGAGCGCCTACGGGTCGGTCTTCTACCTGGCGACCGGCTTCCACGGGCTGCACGTGGTCGGCGGCCTGGTCGCGTTCGTGTACCTGATCATCCGCACGAAGCTCAGCAAGTTCACGCCCGCCCAGGCCACCGCGGCGATCGTGGTGTCGTACTACTGGCACTTCGTCGACGTGGTGTGGATCGGGCTGTTCGCCACGATCTACTTCATCCGCTGACCGATCGCGCCGCCCGTTCCCTGACAGCACCCGCCACGACGTCGAGGTTGGAAGACCCCCAGCGATGACCGAGAACCAGAACCCACCACCGGCCGACCGGCCGGACGAGAAGGCCGGGGGCCGCACCCGTCCGCACGGCAAGATGAAGCGCCGCATCGCCGGCGCCCTCGCCATCGGGCTGGGACTGCTGTCCGTCGGTTTCCTCTACGCCGCCTTCGCGCCGCAGCCGCAGGTCGCCCAGGCGCAGCAGGACACCGCGCTGATCGCCAAGGGCGAGCAGCTCTACAACAACACCTGCATCACCTGCCACGGTGCGAACCTGCAGGGCGTCGAGAACCGCGGCCCGAGCCTCATCGGCGTCGGTGACGCGGCGGTCTACTTCCAGGTGTCCTCGGGTCGTATGCCGATGGCGCGCCAGGAGGCCCAGGCGGCCCGCAAGCACCCGCTGCCGATCTTCGACCCGGAGACCCAGGAGGGCCGGGCGAACCTCGAGGCGCTGGGCGCGTTCGTGCAGGCCAACGGCGGCGGGCCGGTCACCCCGGCCGCGACCGGCGAGGCCCTGCGCGGCGACGACCCGGGCCGCGGCGGTGTGCTGTACCGCCTGAACTGCGCCTCGTGCCACAACTTCACCGGTGTCGGCGGCGCGCTGTCGTCCGGCAAGTACGCTCCCGCGCTCGAGCCGGCCAGCGAGGAGCAGATCTACACCGCGATGCAGACCGGTCCGCAGAACATGCCGCGCTTCTCCGACCAGCAGCTCACGCCGCAGGAGAAGCAGGACATCATCGCGTACATCAAGTCGGTGAACCACGCCAACGACCCGGGCGGCTACTCGCTGCTGGGTCTCGGTCCGACGGCCGAGGGTGTCTTCATCTTCGCCGTCGTGATGTCCGGTCTGGTCGGGTTCGCCATCTGGTTGGGGGCGAAGAGTTGAGCAGCGAAGTCAGCACCGGGTCGGACCGTCGTCCGACCAAGGAGGAGCTCGACGCGATGTCGCCCGAACAGCTGGCCCGTCTGGCCGGTGAGCTCGACGAGGTCGAGGTCGTGCACAACACGCCGGCGTTCCCGATCCCGGGGACCCGCGCGGAGAAGCGCGCCGAGCGTTCGGTCGCGCTGTGGTTCGTCATCTCGGCGATCTCCATGATCGCCTTCGTGGTCGCGTTCATCGCGTGGCCGTGGGAGTACGTCAACGTCGGCGAGCCCGGCCACGCGCTCTACAACCTCTACACCCCGGTCATCGGCTTCACCTTCGGGTTCTCGGTGCTCTCCATCGGCATCGCGGTCATCCAGATGGTGAAGAAGCTGTTCCCGGACGAGACCTCGGTCCAGCAGCGCCACGACGGCCCGTCCACCGACGTCGACCGCGCCACCTTCCTGGCCCAGGTCGCCGACGCCGGCAAGGGCACCACGATCGGCCGTCGCAAGCTGATCATCCGCAGCGCGGGCCTGGCCGCGGCCGTCGCCGGTATCGGCACCGGTGTCGTCGCGCTCGGCGGCATCATCCGGAACCCGTGGGCCGAGGGCGACGACGCCCCGCTGTGGCACACGGGCTGGCGTCCGGAGAACGGCGAGACGGTGTACCTGCGCACCGACACGGGTATTCTCTCCGAGATCGCCCGAGTGCGACCCGAGGACATGGAGCCGGGTTCGATGATGACCGTCTTCCCGTACCGCGAGAGCGAGCGGGGCAACGAGGAGGAGCTGCTGCACGCGCAGCGCGCCTCGGACGCGCCGGTCATGCTCATCCGTCTCCGCCCCGGGACCGAGGTCACGAAGCGCCCCGGGCAGGAGAACTTCAACTATGGTGACTTCTACGCCTGGTCGAAGGTCTGCACCCACCTCGGGTGCCCGACCTCCCTCTACCAGGCGCAGGACAACCGCATTCTCTGCCCGTGCCACCAGTCGCAGTTCCTGGCCACGCAGGACGCCGAGCCCGTCTTCGGGCCCGCCGCCCGGCCGTTGCCACAGCTGCCGATCACGGTGAACGAGGAGGGCTTCTTCGTCGCCCGCAGCGACTTCGTGGAGCCCGTCGGACCCGCGTTCTGGGAGAGGCCGAAGACGACATGAGTTCGATCACGACACCCACCACCTCCTCAGGTGGCCTCGCGGCCAAGGGCGGCGCGGCACTCGACCAGGCGGACCAGCGCTACCACGCGGCCGCCGGACTGCGGAAGCAGTTCAACAAGGTCTTCCCGACCCACTGGTCGTTCATGCTGGGCGAGATCGCCCTGTACAGCTTCATCATCGTGCTGCTGTCGGGCACCTACCTGGCGCTGTTCTTCGACCCCTCCATGCAGGAGGTCGTCTACAACGGGCCGTACGACCCGCTGCGCGGCGTCCACATGTCGCGGGCCTACGAGTCCGCGCTGGAGATCTCGCTCGAGGTCCGCGGCGGCCTGTTCATGCGTCAGCTGCACCACTGGGCGGCGCTGCTCTTCGTCGCGGCGATGATCATCCACATGTTCCGGGTGTTCTTCACCGGCGCGTTCCGCAAGCCGCGTGAGGCCAACTGGACCATCGGCGTCGTGCTGATCCTGCTGGGCACCTTCGCCGGCTTCACCGGCTACTCCCTGCCGGACGACCTGCTCTCGGGCGTCGGGCTGCGGATCGCCTCGGGCATCACGCTGACCGTGCCGATCATGGGCACCTGGGTGCACTGGGCGCTGTTCGGCGGCGAGTTCCCCGGGACCGAGATCATCCCGCGGCTCTACATCATCCACGTGCTGATCCTGCCCGGCATCATCCTCGCGCTGATCGCCGTGCACCTCGGCCTGGTGTGGTACCAGAAGCACACCCAGTTCCCCGGCCCCGGCCGGACCGAGAACAACGTCGTCGGCGTGCGGATCATGCCGCAGTTCGCGGCGAAGGGCGGCGCGTTCTTCTTCGTTGTCGCCGGTGTGCTGGCCCTGATCTCCGGGCTGTTCCAGATGAACCCGATCTGGCACCTCGGCCCGTACGACGCCTCGCACATCTCCGCCGGTTCGCAGCCGGACTTCTACATGCTGTGGTCCGAGGGCATGGGCCGGATCTTCCCGCCGTGGGAGTTCTACCTGTTCGGGACGTACACGATCCCGGCGGCGTTCATCCCCACCGCGGGCTTCCTGCCGGTGCTGTTCGTGCTCGCCGGGGCCTACCCGGCCATCGAACGGCGCTTCACCGGGGACGACGCGCTGCACAACCTGCTGCAGCGCCCGCGCGACGTCCCGGTCCGGACCGCGCTCGGCGCCATGGCGATCTCGTTCTACCTGTGGCTCGTGATGTGCGGGTTCAACGACTGGATCTCGTACTTCTTCCACATCTCGCTGAACGCGACCACGTGGGCCGGCCGCATCGGTCTGCTCGTCGTGCCGCCGATCGTGTACTGGGTGGCCTACCGCTGGTGCCTCGGTCTGCAGCGGTCGGACCGCGCGGTGCTGGAGCACGGCATCGAGACGGGCATCATCAAGCGGCTGCCGCACGGTGAGTTCATCGAGGTGCACCAGCCGCTGGGTGGCGTCGACTCGCACGGCCACGCCATCCCGCTGGAGTACCAGGGCGCCTCGGTGCCCAAGCGGATGAACCAGCTCGGGTCGGCGGGCGAGCCGGTCTCCGGTTCGCTGCTCACGCCGGACCCGGTCGAGGAGTCCCGTGCGCTGGCCGTGGCCCGCCACGAGGCCCACGAGCGGGAGCTCGAGGAGTCCCGCCGGCGTCACGAGGCGCGCGCGGAGCTCGAGTCCCGCAGCAGTGAGCTCGCGGGCCGCCCCGACGACGGTGGTCGTCCGCAGCAGCCGCGCGACTGAGCACGGCCCGGGCCCGGCCCGGAAGCACTCCACGGCGGCCCCGCCGGAGACACGGTCTCCGGCGGGGCCGCCGTCGTGTGCCGGTGCGCCGTCGTGCGTCCGGCGGGGGCCGCCGTCGTGTGCGGGCTGCGCGTGGTCGGACGCCGCGTCCCGTGTGTCCGGCCACGGGGTCGTCGGCCGGGGCGCCGTCGTGGAGGACCGTGGCCCGCCGGGCTCAGATCCCGGCGGGTTCGTCGGGGGAGCGGTCACCGGTGCGGTGCGACGCCTCCCGGGCCCGGTCGGCCCACTCCCGCCAGGCACCCCCGCCCCACGCCGGCTCCGCCCACGGCGGGTCGCAGTACACCAGCCGGGTCCCGCCGGTGGTGAGCCAGCGGTGCAGGACCCGGACCTCCTCCGACGGGGCCCCGCGCAGCGGCCCGTCGCCGGGCAGGACCGTCTGCGCGCCGGTCCGCAGCGCCTCGACGACCGGCATCGGCCGCACCCCGCGCGGGGCGTTGCCCGCCGCGGCGAGCCGTCCGTGGCGAACGACGGCGAGCTCCCAGCCGCCCCGGCCGTCGGGCCGGGCGCCGACCAGCTCGTCGATGCCCGCGAGCGCGGCCAGGGTGCCGCCCCGGTCGACCCCGGCGGCCAGCGTGGCCAGCCGGTCCCGCGCCCGCGCGGCCGCCTCGTAGCGCCCGCCGGCCGACCGGTCGTCGACCTCGGCGGACAGCACCCGCAGCGGGCCGTCGTCCCGCCCCGCGACGAGGTCGCCCCAGGCGTGCACGGCGGGCGCGTAGTCCTCGGCGGGCTGCAGACCGGCGCACGGGGCGGCACAGCGGCCCAGCTCGTGCAGCGCGCACGGCGTCGCCGACGGGTTCCGGGCCGGGATGCGGATCGTGCACCGGCGCAGCGGCAGTGCGTCGAGTGCCGCGTCGAGCACGTCGGTCGCGGCCCGCTGCGACCCGAACGGGCCCAGGGCACCCGCCCGCGGGGTGGCGACGACCGACAGCCGCGGGAACGCCTCCGCCGTCGGCGCCACCCAGTAGGCCCGGCCGGGGTTGCGGGAGCGCCGGTTGTACGGCGGGCGGTGCGCGGCGATGAGCGCCAGCTCGCGCACCGAGGCCTCCAGGGCGTGCGCGCAGACCACCGTGTCGACCTTCTCGGCGCGGACGAGCATGTCGCGGACCCGGCGGCGCTTCTCCCCGGCCGTGAAGTACGACCGCACCCGCCGGTGCAGGTCGCCGCTGGTGCCGACGTAGAGCACCTGGCCGTCGCCGCCGCGGAACAGGTACACACCGGGCTCGGAGGGCACGTCGTTCGCCAGGTGCCTGCGACGGCGCTGGGTGGTGGTGGGCCGGTGCGGGGCCCGGTCACGGACGAGCTGCAGCAGCTCCTCCAGGCTCTGCACACCCAGGTTCCCGATCCGCTCCAGCAGGTGGTGCAGCACCTCGACGGTCGCCCGGGCGTCGGTCAGTGCCCGGTGGTCCGGGGTGGTGGCGCAGCCGAAGTGCCGGGCCAGCGTGCCCAGCTTCACGCTGGGGCACTCGGTGTGCGGGAGCACGGCCCGGGCGAGCCGGGCGGTGCACAGGACCGGCGGGCCGGGCCAGGGGCGTTCGAGGCGCTCGCAGGCGGCCTTGAGGAAACCCGTGTCGAACGGGGCGTTGTGGGCCACCAGCACCGAGCCGCGGAGCATGTCGAGCACCGAGGGCAGGACCGCACCCAGCGGTGGCGCGTCGTGCAGCATCGCGTTCGTGATGCCGGTCAGCCGGGTGATGTCGGCCGGGACCCGCACGCCCGGGTCGACGAGGGTGCCGAGCTCGGAGATCCGGCTGCCGCCGCGCACCGCGACGGCGCCGACCTCGGTGATGGCGTCGGTCCGGTGGCTGCCGCCGGTGGTCTCCAGGTCCACCACGCAGAAGGTGACGTCACGCAGTGGCGTGCCCAGCTCGTCGAAGGTGAGCTGCGGGGAGCAGGAGGTCACGCCCTGCACCGTAGCCGTGGGGTCCGACAGTATGTTCGAACACCCGGCCCCGGCCCGGGGAGCGGGGCGCGGACCCCGAACCGGGGACGTCCCGGCCGCGGACGGCCACGCCGACGGCGATCCGGGCCGGGCGGGGATAACCTGGACCGATGGCGCACGACGACACGGAGCGACCGGAGCCCACGTGCTCCGGGGTCCCGTCGTGCGCCGCCGACCCGGCCGCGAGCGACTGGCCGGAGCTGCCCGCCCCGCTGCGGGCCCGGCTCGCCGAGATCGCGGGTACCGCGCTGGGCGGGCTGCCGCCCGGGGACGTCCCCACCCCGCTACGCCGCTTCGCCCGGTTCACCCCCGCCAAGCGGGCCCGGCTCGGCGGGCAGGTACTGGTGTCCCGGCTGCAGCAGGACGCGGCGTTCCGGGCGGCCGTGGTGGCCTGGTGGGCCGAGAACCGGCCCGGTGAGCTGGAGCTGCCCGAACCCTCCACGACACGACCCGCCGGCGACCCGCCCGTGCCCCCGGGCGGACCCGGGGCACCCACCGGGGACACCGGAGCCGCGGAGGCAGCCGGCCCGTCCGGCCGTCCCGCGGCGCAGCACGCAGCCGCAGCACCGGT
Source organism: Pseudonocardia sp. UM4_GMWB1 (assembly GCF_017312155.1). Classification (NCBI taxonomy): domain Bacteria; kingdom Bacillati; phylum Actinomycetota; class Actinomycetes; order Pseudonocardiales; family Pseudonocardiaceae; genus Pseudonocardia; species Pseudonocardia sp. UM4_GMWB1. Next base: position 2,483,315 of record NZ_QJPN01000001.1, read on the forward strand.
GGACGGGGCGACCCCCGCTGCGGAGGCCGCGTCCGTCGCGGATCCGCTGCCCGCACCCGTCGACAAGCTCGACGCGGCCGCGGTCGCGCTGCTCACCGCCGATCCGCTCGCGCACCGGCGGGTCGCCGAGGTGGGGCAGACCGCGGACCTGGCGAACCTGCGCGCCGAGCGCGACGAGGCCCTGGCCAAGGCCGACAAGCTCACCGCCGAGCTCGAACGGGCCCGGGCCGAGCTGGTCGAGGAACGGGAACGCGCACGGGCGCTCGTCGGGGAGCGGGAGACCGAGTACCAGCAGATGCGCCGCCGGGTCAGCGACCAGGGCGCGCGGCTGCGTGCCGCACTCGACGCCCGCACCGAGCTGGAGGAGGAGGTCGCGCGGCTGCGCGGCGGCGTCGACGACGAGCTCGCCCGCTCCCGCGCCGAGACCGCCGCCGAGCGCGAGCGCGCCGACCGGGAACGCCGCCGGGCCGACACGGCGGCCGGTCAGGTCGCCGCCGCCCGCCAGGCCGCCCGCGAGGCCCGTCGCGGCGACGAGGTGCGCCTGGAGCTGCTGCTCGACACCGTCAGCGGCGCGATCTCGGGTCTGCGCCGCGAGCTCGACGTCGGCGCGGGCGGACCGCGGCCGGCGGACCTCGTCGCGGGAACGGGCGACCGCGGGACCGGCGCGCGCGTCGCGGCCCCCGTCGACGGGCTGGCCGCGCTGGACGCCCTGCTGACCGTGCCGTCGGTGCACCTCATCGTCGACGGCTACAACGTCAGCAAGACCGGCTACCCGGACCTGCCGCTGGCCGACCAGCGCTCCCGGCTGGTGGCCCAGCTCGGCGCACTGGGTGCCCGCACGGGGGCCGAGATCACCGTGGTGTTCGACGGGGCCGCCGTGATCGCCGCGCCGGTGCGCGGCAGCCGCGGGGTGCGGGTGCTGTTCAGCGACGCCGGGGTGATCGCCGACGACGTCGTCCGCGACCTCGTCGCCGCCGAGCCGGCGGGCCGGCCGCTGCTGGTCGCGACGTCGGACCAGGAGATCGTGCGCTCGGTGCGCCGCCGGGGCGCGCACACCGTGGCGTCCGCGGTGCTGCTGCGCCGCCTCGGCGGCTGAGCGCTCACCCCACGTCACGGTGCCGGGGCCCGTGCCCGGCCGGCGGGACCACCGGCATCGGCAGCGCCGTACGTCCGGCTCGACCGGGCGCCGGTGCGCCCGGCTCGACCAGACGCAGGTGCGGGATGAGGCCGCCCTCGGCCAGCACCTGCAGCGCCCGGCGCTCCGGCTCGGCGAACTCCACCGGGACGACGGTCGTGGCCTCCGTGCCGGCCGGCAGGTCGACGGGAAGGTAGGGGATCGGCCGGTCGTCCTCCGGGACCTCCAGCAGCACCCCGATGACGCAGGCACCGCACGCGGCCCCGCGGACCTCGCAGCGATCGCAGTCGACGATCATGGCTCCTCCTTCGTCGGACCCGAGGTGGTCGAGCACCGCGGACGCTAGGGGAGGGGTCCGACAGAATGGCCGCGCCGAAGAAAATCCGGGCCGGGGCCGTCACCGCGGGCTGCCGCGCTCGTTCACCTGAACAGCACGACATCCTCACCAGCTGTGCCGTCGAGCGGACACCACCACTCGTACGGAGCAGCGCCACCCCGGCGGGCGACCGATCCGGTCACGCAACGGTGAGGACGCGGAACTCGTCCGCTCCCCGGAGTGTCGGACGGCGGCCCGCATCCCCGACGCGCAGCGCGTGTGCGGAGCCGCCGTCCCGACCCCCGCCGCCAGTCCGCCGGTGACCACCGGCGGCCGGCGCCCCGCCGAGGACTAGCGTCGCCGACCGTGGCGCGCACGCTGCTGGTGACCAACGACTTCCCGCCCCGGCCCGGCGGCATCCAGTCCTACCTGTCCGACCTCGCCCGCGCGCTCCCGCCGGACTCGCTCGCGGTCCACGCGCCCGCCTGGCGCGGTGCCGCCGACCACGACGCCGCGCTGCCGTTCCCCGTGCACCGGCACCGGTCGTCGCTGATGCTGCCGGTCCCCGAGGTCGCCCGGCGCGCCGCGGAGCTGGCCCGCGAGCACGACGCCGGGACCGTCTGGTTCGGCGCGGCCGCGCCGCTGGGGCTGCTCGGCCCGTACCTCCGCCGCCGGGCCGGGGTGGAGCGGGTCGTCGCCACCACGCACGGCCACGAGGTCGGCTGGTCGATGCTGCCCGGCGCGCGCCGGGCGCTGCACCGGATCGGCCGGGACGCCGACGTCGTCACCACGGTCTCGCGCTGGACCCGCGGCCGGCTCGCCGGCGCGTTCGGCCCGGACGCGGCGCTGGAGGTCCTGCCGCCCCCGGTGGACACCGTCCGGTTCGCACCCGACCCGGACGCCCGCGCCGCGGTCCGGACCCGGTACCGGCTCGGCGACGCACCGGTCGTGACGTGCGTGTCCCGGCTGGTGCCGCGCAAGGGCCAGGACGTGCTGGTCGCGGCGCTGCCGCGGATCCGCCGCCGGGTGCCGGGCGCCCGGCTGCTGCTCGTCGGCGGCGGCCCCTACCGGGACCGGTTGCGCAGACTGGCCGCACGCGCCGGGGTGACCGACGCCGTCGTGCTCACCGGCGGGGTCCCGGCCGCCGAGCTCGCCGCGCACCACGCCGCCGGTGACGTGTTCGCCCTGCCGTGCCGCACCCACCTCGGCGGGCTCGACGTCGAGGGGCTGGGGATCGCGCTGCTGGAGGCCGCGGCGTCGGGGCTGCCCGTCGTCGCGGGGGACTCCGGCGGCGCGCCGGAGACCGTCGAGGAGGGTGTGACCGGCCACGTCGTGCCGGGACGTGACGTCGCCGCCGTCGCCGACCGGGTCGCGGACCTGCTCGCCGACCCCGCCCGGGCGACGGCGATGGGCCGCGCCGGACGGGCCCACGTCCGGCGGGTCTGGGGTGGGCCGTCGTCGGCGGCGCGCCTGCACGGCTTCCTGACCGGCGACGACGGGCCGCGCTGAGTGCACGACCCGTCGTCGACGGCGGGGTCAGCCCTTGTCGGCGGTGGTCCCCGCGTAGAGCGCCTCGATCTCGCCGGAGTAGGACTCCACGACGACCTTGCGCTTGACCTTCATCGTCGGCGTCAGCTCGCCGCCGGCCTCGCTGAAGTCGTGCGGCAGGATCGTGAACTTGCGGATCTGCTCGGCCCGCGAGACGGCCTGGTTGGCGTCCTCGACCGCGGCCGCGATCTCGCCGCGCAGCTCCGGGTCGTCGACGAGGTCGGCGGCCGAGCTGCCGTCGCCCGCGGGCTTGCCGTTGCGCTCGCGCCAGCCCGGCAGGGCGTCCGGGTCGATGGTGACCAGCGCGGAGATGAACGGCCTCTGGTCGCCGATCACGATGCACTGCCCGACCAGCGGGTGCGCCCGCAGCCGGTCCTCGAGCACGGCCGGGGCGACGTTCTTGCCGCCGGCGGTGACGATGATCTCCTTCTTGCGGCCGGTGATGGTGAGGAAGCCGGCGTCGTCGAGCTCGCCGATGTCGCCGGAGTGGAACCAGCCGTCGGACTCCAGGGCCTCCTTCGAGGCCTCCTCGTTCTTCCAGTAGCCGCGGAAGACGATGTCGCCGCGCAGCATGATCTCGCCGTCGGAGGCGATCCGGACCGCGCAGCCGGGGACCGGGCGGCCCACCGAGCCGACGCGCTGGGCGTCGAGGGTGTTCAGGGTGATGCCGGCGGAGGTCTCGGTCAGGCCGTAGCCCTCCAGCACGGGCAGCCCGACGCCGCGGAAGAAGTGCCCGAGCCGGCCCCCGAGCGGGGCCGAGCCGGACACCGCGGCCTTGACCCGGCCGCCGACGGCGGCGCGCAGCTTGCCGTAGACGAGCTTGTCGAACAGCGCGTGCCGGGCCTTGAGCAGCAGGCCGGGCCCGCCCGCGTCGAGGGCCTCGGAGTAGGCGATCGCGGTGTCGGCGGCCGCGTCGAAGATCTTGCCCTTGCCGTCGTTGTGCGCCTTGAGCCGCGCGCCGTTGTAGACCTTCTCGAACACCCGCGGCACCGCGAGCAGGAAGGTCGGCCGGAAGTCCGCCAGGTCGGGCAGCAGGGTCTTCACGTCGGGGGAGTGGCCGACGATCGTGCGGGTGGACAGGCAGCCGCACTGGATGGCCTTGCCGAACACGTGCGCGAGCGGCAGGAACAGCAGCACCGAGTCCCCGGGCTCGAACAGGTGCGGGATCGTCGCGGCGATCGTGCGGATCTCGGCGATCAGGTTGCGGTGGGTCAGCTCGCAGCCCTTGGGGCGACCGGTGGTGCCCGAGGTGTAGATCAGGGTGCAGAGGTCGTCGGCGCGCACCCCGCCGCGACGTTCGTGCACCACGTCGTCGGGGGTGTCCGCGCCGAGGCCGCGCAGCTGCTCGACCGCCGAGGGGGCGTCCGGGGCCGACGCGGCAGGCTCGATCTGCCAGACGGTGCGCAGCTCGGGCAGGTCCCCGCGGACCTTCTCCACCGACGCGGCGTGCTCGGCGGTCTCCACGACGATCCCGACGGCGCCGGAGTCGGACACGATCCAGGAGATCTGGTCCGGCGACGACGTCTCGTAGATCGGCACGGTGACCCCGCCCGCGGCGAGGATCGCGTAGTCGAACAGGGTCCACTCGTACCGGGTCCGCGACAGCAGTGCGACCCGGTCCCCGGCCTGCACACCCGCGGCGATAAGCCCGGCGGCGATCCGGGTGACCTGCTCACCGAACTCGGCCGCGGTCACCTCCGACCAGCTCCCGTCCGCGCCCTTGCGGCGGTAGAGCACGTCCGACGGGTGCTGCGTGGCGTTGTCGAACACGGCGTCCGAGAGCGATTCCTCGTCTCCCACGGACACCGCGGCGGGAACGCTGTACTCACGCACGGGGATCGACCTCCTGGCGGCCTCGACAGGCTGAACGCGGTCACCGCGACGGCTGCGGCGACACCTCGGAGCAGAACCTACCGGAGAGTAGGGTCCACGTACATCGATTCGGACATAACGGATCGGTCGGTGGTGCCGCCGGTCCGGTCCGGGCCGCGACGGTACCCGTGACCGGCGCCGTCGCACGGGGTGGCACGCTGACCGGGTGCCCGCGATCGACGTGATCGACGAGACCTTCCTGGCCGTGCCCCGCGAGCGGGTCGCGGCGGAGTTCGCCGACCCGGCCCGGTGGCCGTCGTACTGGCCCGACCTGCGCCCCGAGGTCGCGCACGACCGCGGACCGGCCGGGCTGCGCTGGACCGTGACCGGCGCGCTCGTCGGGACCATGGAGGTCTGGTGCGAGCCGGAGGGCGACGGCACCGTCCTGCACTTCTTCCTGCGCGCGGACCCGGACGGCCCGCCGCCCGGTGGCCGGCTGCGGCGCCGCCGGTGGCTGCGCGCGGAGTCCGACCGGCGGCACCGAGCGTTCAAGGCGCACGCCTTCGCGCTCAAACGGCGCCTGGAGGACGGGCGCCCGGCGGGCGTCGCGCCGTCGGCGTTCCGGCCGGACCGGACGGCCTGAGCGTGCGGCTGCACGTCGTCACCGACGTCCACGGCGCCACCGTCCCGCTCGCCCGCGCCGCCGAGGGCGCCGACGGGGTGCTGGTACTCGGCGACCTGCTGGAGTTCATCGACTACCGCGACCCGACCAACGGGATCATCTCCCGGCTGCTCGGGCCCGAGGTGGCCGCGGAGTTCGGCCGGATGCGCCGGATCGGGGCGCCGCGCGGGCAGATGCTGGGTCTGCTGGAGCGCTCCTGGGCCCGGTTCACCGACCCGGCCGCCGCCGTCGCCGAGGCCGTCGCCGCGCAGTACGCCGAGGTCTTCGGGGTGCTGGGCGGGCTCGGGGTACCGGTCTGGGCGATCCCGGGCAACGTCGACGTCCCCGACGCCTGGCCCGACACCGACGGCGTCACCCGCGCCGACGGACGGGTGGTCGAGATCGGCGGTCGCCGGTTCGGCTTCCTCGGCGGGGTGCCGCTGCCGCCCGGGATCGACCCGCGCCGTACCGGCCCCTGGCGGCCGCACTTCGTGACCCACGAGGACTGGACCGCGCGCCTGGACGCGCTCGGCCCGGCCGACGTGCTGTGCACCCACGTCCCGCCGGCGCACCCGGGCCTGACCTACGACGTCGTCACCCGCCGCGCCGAGATCGCCAGCGCCCCGCTGGCTGCGCGGATCCGGGCCGAGCAGCCGTCGCACGCCCTGTTCGGTCACGTGCACCAGCCGCTGCACCGTCGCGCGCGGATCGGCCGCACCGAGTGCGTCAACGCCGGACACTTCCGCGCGCACGGCACGCCCTACGTGCTCCGGTTCTGACCACCGGATAGCCTCCCGCCATGGCCGACGCGACCTCGTCCTCGATCCACATCGACGCCCCGCCGGAGCGGGTCATGGCGGTGGTCGCGGACTTCGCGTCCTACCCCGAGTGGACCGACCAGATCACCAGCGTCGAGATCCTCGACGCCGGTGCCGACGGTCGCGCCCGCCAGGTCCGCTTCGCGATGGACGCCGGGGCCATCAAGGACACCTACACCCTCGACTACGACTGGGCCGCCGACGACCGCTCGGTGTCCTGGACGCTGGTCAAGGGCGGCATCCAGCGCGCCCAGGACGGCGCGTACCGGCTGGTCGGCGACGCCGGCGGCACCACCGTCACCTACGAGCTCAGCGTCGAGGTCAACTTCCCGATGATCGGGATGCTCCGTCGCAAGGCGGAGAAAGTGATCATCGACGCCGCGTTGAAGGGCCTCAAGCGCCGCGTCGAGAAGGGCTGAGCCGGTCGGCGGCGACCCGGACGCGATCGTTAGGCTCCGCGCTGTGCGCGTCGTGCTCTTCACCGGCAAGGGCGGGGTCGGCAAGACGACCCTGGCCGCCGCGACGGCCGCGCACGTGGCCGGGACCGGCCGGTCCGCGCTGGTCGTGTCCACCGACCCGGCGCACTCCCTCGGCGACGCGCTGGACGCCGAGCTGGGCGCCGAGCCCGCCGAGGTCACCGAGAACCTGTGGGGCGCCCACATCGAGGCCCGGCACCTGCTCGAGGGCGCCTGGGGCGACCTGCAGGGGCACCTGCGCACGATGCTCGCCGGGGCCGGTGTGGACGAGCTCGTCGCCGACGAGCTGACCGTGCTGCCCGGCGTCGAGGACCTCCTCGCGCTGGTCGAGGTGCAGCGCTACGCCGACTCGGGCCGCTTCGACGTCGTCGTCGTCGACTGCGGGCCGACCGCGGAGACGCTGCGGCTGCTCACCCTGCCCGAGGCGCTGTCGGGCTACCTGGAGCGGCTGTTCCCCGCGCACCGCCGCGCCGTGCGCGGCCTGGTCGCCGGGCTCGCCGGGGCCAAGGCCGACGGCGCGGGCTGGGACCGCACGATCGACGCGCTCGGCGTGCTGGCCGAGCAGCTGCGCGGGCTGCGCGGCCTGCTCGCCGACCGCTCCCGCACCTCGATCCGGCTGGTGCTGACCCCGGAGCGGGTCGTCGCGGCCGAGACCCGCCGGACGCTGACCGCGCTCGCCCTGCACGAGCTGCGGGTCGACGGGCTGCTGGCGAACCGGGTGATGCCCGGCCCGCCGCCGTCGCTGCGCGGGCCCGCGGCGCGCTGGCTGCGCGAACGCGCCACCGAGCAGCAGTCCGTGCTCGCCGAGCTGGGCGAGCTCGGCGCGGACGTACCCGTGACCGCGGTCCGCTACACCGCCGCCGAGCCGACCGGCGTCGGTGCGCTGCGCGAGCTGGCCCTGTCGGTCTACGGCGACGACGACCCCGCGGGCACCGCCGACGGCGCCCCGCCACGGCCGCTGATGGAGCTGCGCCGCACCGCGGGCCACGGCGTCTCCGCCGACACCGAGTTCGAGCTCGACGTGGCGCTGCCCGGCGCCCAGGACGCCCCGCTGGACCTCGCCCGGGTCGGCGACGACATGGTCGTCGGTATCGGGTTCTCCCGGCGCGTGGTCTCGCTGCCGTCGGTCCTGCGCCGCTGCGAGGCCACCGGTGCCCGGCTGGAGGGCCGCGGCTCCGACGCCCGCCTGGTGATCTCCTTCGTGCCCGACCCGGGCACCTGGATGACCTCGTGAGCGGCCGTGACACGCGGTGCGGCACCCACTGCGGCGATCACAGCGGCATCCCGGAGGACCTCCGGGTCACCGCGATGGCGCTGCTCGACCGGCTGCGCGCGGCCACCGAGACGATGTCGGACTCGCTGCGGGCCGCCGGGAGCGACCCCGGCCCCGGCGACGCGGGCTCCTGCACCGCCTGCCCGGTGTGCGCGCTGATCGCCGTCGTGCGGGGGGAGCGGTCGGAGCTGGTCACCCGGCTCGCCGACCACGCCGGCGGGCTGCTCGCCGTGCTCGTCGCGGTGCTGGAGGAGGCCGCCCCGCCCGCGCGCCAGGAGCCCCGCCGCCCACACGGCGGCGGACGCTCCGTGCAGCGGATCGTGGTGCACCGGACATGAGCCCCCGGATGTCCGACGTCCGCACCATCGGGGTGGACGTCGGGGGCACCAGCGTGCGCGCGGGTGTCGTCGATGCCGAGGGCGGGATCCTCGACACCGCCTCCGCGCCGACCCCGCGCACCGACGACGCGTTGGAGGCAGCCATCGCCGGTGCGGTCGACGAGCTGCGACGCCGGCACACCGTCGCCGCCGTCGGGCTCGCGCTCGCCGGGTTCGTCGACGCCCCCCGCGGGCTGGTCCGCTACGCGCCGCACCTGTCCTGGCGCGACGCCCCGGTCGCCGAGCGGATCGGCGCCCGGCTCGGCGGGATCCCGGTCGTCGTGGAGCACGATGCGAACTCCGCCGCGCTCGCCGAGCGGCGCCACGGCGCCGCGGCCGGTGCCTCGGTGGCACTGGTGATCGCGCTGGGCACCGGGATCGGCGGTGCCCTGCTGCTCGACGGCGAGCTGTTCCGCGGCGCGCACGGCGTCGCACCCGAGCTGGGGCACCTGCGGGTCGTCCCGGACGGGCGGGCCTGCCCGTGCGGCAAGCGCGGCTGCTGGGAGCGCTACTGCAGCGGGACCGCACTCGGTGCCACCGCGCTGGAGATGCTCTCGGGCGGCGCCGTGCCGGGCCCGTCCGGGCTGGCCCGTGAGGCCGCCGTCGACCCGGGGCGGGTCACCGGCAAGCGGGTCGCCGCGGCCGCCCGTGAGGGGGACCCGGTCGCCCGCGCCGCCGTCGACGACATGGGGCGCTGGCTGGGGGAGGGGCTCTCGCTCGTCGCGGACGTCTTCGACCCGGACCTCGTGGTGATCGCGGGCGGGGTGTCGGCGTCGGCTCCGCTGTTCCTCGACGCCGCCCGCGAGCACTACGCCCGCATCCTCACCGGGGCGGGCAACCGGCCGCTGGCCCGGATCCGGACCGCGCAGCTCGGCGCGGCCGCCGCCGTCGTGGGCGCGGCGACGCTGGCCCGCGAGAGCCTGCGGACCGGCGCCCGGCGCTGAGCGCGCTACAGCCGCGAGCCGTCGTCCCAGGGGTCGGGGCCCTCGTCAGAGTCGGGGCTCCACAGGCGCAGCAGCAGCCAGCCCAGGCCGGCCGCGATGAGCACCAGTCCCAGCGGCAGCGGCCAGGTCCCGCCGACGCCGATCAGGCCCGGCGCGATGCACAGCAGCAGCCCCACCCCGATCAGCCCGCCACCCACGACGGCCGGTGGTCCCGGCCGTGGCAGCGGCGGCGGCTCCGGCGGGTGGTAGTGGTCGTCCGGGTCGGCACCCGTGCCGGTGCCCGGGTGCGGGGCGGCCGGGCCCGGCCGGTGCGCGGGCCGGTCGGCGCCGCCCGCCGCGCCCGCGACGTCACCGGCGTCGCCGCGGTCCGTACGGTCGGTGCGCTCCACGGGCTCGGCGGGCCAGTCCGGGACCGAGCCCTCGTCGCGCCAGGCGGCGACGATCGCGTCGAAGTCGTCGGGCCGGTCCTCGCGGTCGCGCGAGGGGTCTGCGGAGCTCATACCGGTCCGTCCCTCCCCGCTCGCGGCGGCTCCATCCTGTCACGGCCCGTGTCCCGGCCGACACCGCCCACGGGCCCGCGCGGGGACCGCCCGACCCCGGTGACCACCGCCCCGTTGTGAGGAGGTGTCGACGCTCCGTAGGCTGTCGCCGAAGTCGGTAGGGAGGCAGCGCAGGGTGCTGTACTGGTGGTCCAAGTTCGTGCTGCTCGGCCCGTTGATGAGGCTGTTCTGCCGGCCGGAGGTGCGTGGTGCCGAGAACGTGCCCGGTGGTGCCGGCGCGATCCTCGCCAGCAACCACCTCGCGGTGGCCGACTCCTTCTTCCTGCCGTTGATGCTGCCGCGCCGGGTGACCTTCCTCGCCAAGCGCGAGTACTTCACCGAGCCCGGGATCCGCGGCTGGTTCAAGAAGCAGTTCTTCACCGGCGTCGGGCAGGTCCCGGTGGACCGTTCCGGTGGGTCCGCGGCGCGCGCCGCGATGGACACCGCGGTCCGGCTGCTGAACGAGGGCAAGCTGCTCGGGATCTATCCGGAGGGCACCCGCTCGCCCGACGGGCGGCTCTACAAGGGCAAGACCGGCGTCGCCCGGATGGCCCTGGAGGCCGGGGTGCCGGTCATCCCGGTCGCCATGGTGGGCACCGACAAGGTCAACCCCATCGGCTCCAAGATGTGGCGCCCGCGCAAGGTGAAGATCGTGATCGGCGAGCCGCTGGACTTCTCCCGCTACGAGGGCATGGCCGGGGACCGGTTCATCGAGCGCTCCATGACCGACGAGATCATGTACTCGCTGATGGAGCTGTCCGGGCAGACCTACGTCGACCTCTACGCGGCGTCGGTCAAGGAGAAGGCCGCGGCCGGTGCGCCACCGCCCGCGCCGTCGCGTCCCGCCCCGCAGCGGCCGGACGCGAACGTGCCCGACTCCCGCGCCTCCTGACCGACACCGGAAGTGCATCTCGGCGATGTGACCCACCGATGTGGAGCTGGGCGAAGGCTCCTCTGCCGATGAGGGCGCGTGGTGGACCGACCTGTCGCCCGGCAGAATTCGGCGGTCGGTGACCTCCCGGGAGGCGAAGCAGGCGACCGGGCCGGCCGGAACCGGACGGCGGCCCGCTCACCTGTCCGGGCAGTGGAGTTTGCGGCTTGCGACAAGGGCGTCGAGCATGCTCGTTTCGATCCGGTAGGTGGACGACCTCCTCTACGATCGAAGGTCGTCGAGCCGTGGGGGAGCTGAGTGGCGGACGAGCATGCAGCGGACGTCGTGGAGTTCTGGCGTTCGGTGGAGTTGTTCACTTTCCAGCGTGCCCCGCGTGCGGCCCGGGTCGGCCCGGGGCAACCGCCGACCACCTTCGACATCGCGGGGTCCGGCCCCTTGCCGTGGCAGGAAGGCCACGAGGCTGCTCGGCGTGACGCCGGCCCGGACAGGGAGTGGCGTTACGTCGTCCATGCCGGTCTGTTCGATGCCGTCCGCGTCCAGCGTGAGATCGTCCGGGTGTTCGGAGCAGACCGGGCGGGGCCCGAACGACGCTCCGGGCAGGGCGCGCTGTTCGCCTTCGCGATCGGGGCGGACGGCTACCTCGTCGAGAACTCCGCTGCGCTGTCGTCGTGCGCGTGGGCCGTCGGGCGGCTCCGGGCACCAGGACCGCGCGCGAGGAATTGGCTCGACGGGTTCGAGCAGGAGGGCGAGGCGTTCGCAGCGGCGTTGAACAGGCTGTCTGCTCCGTCGACCGCCGCCTCCGATGCCACGAGTTCGCCCGGTCCGCATGGTTCAGAGGAGGCCTCGGGTGCCCGGCGGGTCGCCCGCGCGGTCGGACGACACGTCAGCGGTGCCGCGACTGACGCGCTCAACGAAGGGGCGAAGACGCTCGGCGGTCTCGTCACCGGTGCCGCCTCGGTGGCGATCACCGGGGTGGCCGGACCGCTGGTCGGCGGCTACGCGGGCTCCGCCGCCGGCACGTTCGCCGAGAAGCTGCTGACGATCACGCGACCCGACGGGAATGGAACGCACGCCGGGCCGACACCTCAGGAAAGCAGGCCACCCCGTCCACCGGCCACGACGATGACCGCCGGTTATCTGGCGACATTCGTGGCGGAGTTGGCGCGACTCCTGCATATCGACCGCAGCCTGGAGCCCACCGGTATCCGCGTCGTGCTCCAGTCGGTTCCGACATCGCGACGGTACGACGACGACACGTCACCGATGCTGAACAGTTTCATCGGAACCGACCTGTCCCGGATCGCTGCCGCGCTGCGCAGCGGTGACGCCGGAGATGCGCTCCGGCGCTACCTCGCCCCGGACCGCGGCATCGATCCGGGTCGGCGGATCGACACGTTCGCGGACGGTGCATCCGTCCTGCCACACGTCGAGCCGTCGATGCGTCCGCCTGGTCGCTGGCCGGTCGGCCGACAGAACCCGCTGGCGACCGGTCAGCAGCTGGCGGTCAACCGGATCGTGGGTGAGCTGGCAGACGGCACGGGAGTGACGACCGTCAACGGACCTCCCGGGACGGGTAAGACCACGTTGCTCCGTGACGTCGTCGCCGCAGTGGTGGTTCGTCGTGCCGAGATCCTCTCCGCCCTCCCGTCGCTGGACGCGGCCTTCGTCGGGGAGGTCTTCTACGTCGAGAACGGAGTACGCCGGCCCGTGCCGACCCTGCGTCCGGACCTGACCGGGTGGGAAGTCGTGTTGGCCACGAACTCCAATGCCGCGGCCGAGAACGTCACCCACGAGCTGCCGACCGCACCGGAGGACGAGATCGACCGGCTCCGGACCGTCGGGCACTTCCCGGACCTCGCGTCCCGGTTCCTGGCCAAGCCGGCCTGGGCACTCGTGGCTGCGGCCCTGGGCAATCGGAAGAACCGACGTCGCTTCGCCGACGTCGTCTGGTGGCCCGGGGACACCGAACGGGTGCCGGGTATGCGGGCTCGACTCCGCGCAGCAGCCGACGATCCGGCGTCCTGCCAGCGCGAATGGGCGGTGGCCGTCGAGGCGTACCAGCAGGTTCGCGACCGCGTCGAACGGCTGACGTCACACCGCCAGACTGCTGCCGACGCGCTGCGTCGACACACCGGCTACCCGGAGAGACGGAGGGCGCTGGCCGCCGACGCGCTGCAGGCGGAAGCGATCTCGGTCGCCGCGGAGCGACGGCAGGAGCAGGGCGTTCGGGAACAGAACGCCTGTGAGCTCCGTAATGCTCAGGTGGACAGCGAGATCGCGTCGCACCTGGTGGAGGAGCCCGGGTGGTGGGCGCGGGTATGGACTCTCGGGGCGGCTCACCGATCCTGGCGGCGCGGACACGCCGAGCTCCTCCGGCGACGCGTCGAGACCCTGACGTCGGCGAACGCCGCTGCGCTGCAGCTCGAGCACGTGAGAAGAGAGGCCGACCTCGCCCGCACCGAGCTGGACGCCGTACAGCAGGCGTTGCAGGCAGCGGACCAGGTTGCGGAGCAGGATGCCGAGATCGTTGCCGAGGCCCGTTCGCGCTGGCCGCAGCACGTTCCCGCCGGAGACCCGGATGACCCGGGGTTCCAGCGTCACGCCCCCTGGGCGGACGCGGAGATCGAAGCTGCGCGCGCCGACCTGTTCGAGTCGGCCCTACGGCTGCACCGTGCGTTCATCCTCGCCACTGCACGCCGCATCCGCCCTGCCCTGATCGCTGCCAACAAGATCATTGGTGGCGACCTCTCCCCGGATCGTCCGGTCGCTCGCGCCGCATGGCAGGCGTTCTTCCTGATGGTTCCGGTGGTGTCGACGACCTTCGCCTCGTTACCCCGCTTGTTCGAGCACCTCGGGCGGGAGGACCTCGGGTGGCTTCTGGTCGACGAGGCGGGCCAGGCCACGGCGCAATCGGTGGTCGGCGGGCTGTGGCGGGCGCAGCGGGCTGTGCTGGTCGGCGATCCGATGCAGCTCGAACCGATCGTCCCGCTCCCCGTGCCCGCCCAGACCGCGCTCGCGGACCACCATGGGGTCGACCACCAGTGGCTGCCGGAGCGGCGTTCGGCCCAGCTCGCGGCCGACCGGCTCAACCGGTTCGGAACGACCGTGGGGTCCCCTGACGGGGAGGAGATCTGGGTGGGTGCACCACTCCGGGTTCACCGGCGGTGTGATCGACCGATGTTCGACATCGCCAACACGGTCGCCTACGCGTCCTCGCCGATGGTCTTCGCGACTCCGGCGCGGGAGCCACGCCCGTGGCGGCCGAGCCAGTGGATCGATGTGCGGGGCCCGGTCACGGACAACGTCGTCCGCCCGGAGATCGAACGGTTGGCGACCCTCGTCGCTGAGCTGACGGCCGGTGGATGCACCCGTGAGGAGATACTGGTGATCGCACCGTTCCGCACCGTCGTCGTTGCTGTGAGGAAGCAGTTGTCGGGGCTACTGGAGGACGATCGGATGGGGACCGTTCATACAGTGCAGGGCAAGGAGTCGCCGGTCGTGATCCTGGTTCTCGGTGGATCTGCCGGCGCCCGTGCGTGGGTGGCTGAGAAGCCGAACCTGTTGAACGTCGCGGTGTCCCGGGCGCAGGAGAGGTTCTACGTCATCGGTGATCGCGCAGACTGGGGCCGTCGGCGGTTCTTCAGCTCGGCGGCGGAGTGGCTGCCGGTGTCGTCCGACGGATGAGCTCGATGCCCGGGCTCGGCCGGTCCCGATATCGCGCGAGCGCAGTACGATCGCCGCACCGTTTCGTATGGGAGGCGCGATGACTGCCGGAACCCACCAGGCCGTCACGCTGGCCGACGTGAGTGCACGTCGGGACTACATCGTGGACGTCGGGCGCCGTCATGGTGTCTACAACATCCGTGTCTTCGGTTCCGTCGCGCGTGGCGAATCAACCCCCACCAGCGATCTCGACCTGCTGGTCGACCTGGAACCCGGCCACGGTTATGTCGACCTGGTTTCCTTCGCGCTCGCGGTCGAGGACTCACTTGGGGTTCTCACACAGGTCGCCACGGTGAACGGTCTCAAACGACGTGTCCGTGATCAGGTTCTCGCCGAGGCGGTGGCAGTGTGACTGTCTTCTCGAAGATCGCTCGTGATGAAGGGATCCCTGTTGGTCCGACGTGACCGGGAGCGGATCGCGGACATGTTGGAAGCCGCTGAGAAGATCCGGGTCCGGGTTGCGCGCGGCCGCGCGCGGTTTGATGCCGACGAGGACCTGCAGATCGTCTTGACGCATCTGATCCAGGTGCTCGGTGAGGCTGCTGCACGCGTGAGCCCCGGGCTGACTGCTGCTCATCCGCACCTGCCGTGGCGGGCACTGGCGGGCATGCGTAATCGTGTCGTGCACGAGTACTTCGAGATCGATCTCGAGATCCTCTGGTCTGCTGCGTCCCAGGAAGTCCCGGCGCTGGCGATCCAGCTGCGTGCGGTTCAGGCAACGGAGGACACCTGATCCGGAGCGGTCCCGATCACGGCAGCAGAGGCACGTACGCTCGTCAGGCGGCACAGCTCCACGACCGAACCCGAGCCCAGGACGGCAATGCGCTTCTTCTACGACACCGAGTTCATCGAGGACGGCACGACGATCGACCTGGTGTCGATCGGGATCGTCGGCGAGGACGGCCGCGAGTTCTATGCCGTGTCCACCGAGTTCGACCCGGACCGGGCCGGCAAGTGGGTGCGGGCCAATGTGCTGCCCAAGCTGCCCTCGCCCAGCGACCGGGCCTGGATGTCGCGGGCCCGGATGCGCGAGGAGATCCTCGACTTCTGCACCGGCGCCCCCGGCGACGTCGAGCTGTGGGCCTGGATCGCCGCCTACGACCACGTGGCGCTGTGCCAGCTGTGGGGTGCGATGCCCGCGCTGCCGCGGCCGATCCCGCGCTTCACCCGCGAGCTGCGCCAGCGGTGGGAGGACGCGGGCCGCCCGGCGCTGCCCCCGCCGCCCGCCGAGGCGCACGACGCGCTCGCCGACGCCCGGCACAACCTGCGGCGCTGGGAAGTGATCGCCGAGACCCTCGCGACGGGGGCCGCGCCCCGGTAGGGATCGGCCCCGGCCTAGGCTGGGCCGCGTGAACTGGTCCGTCGACGCGCCGATCGACGTCCTCCCGGAGCTGCCGCCGCTGCCCGCGGACCTGCGCTCCGCCCTGGACGACGCGCTCTCCCGCCCTGCCGCCCAGCAGCCCGAGTGGCCCGACCCGTCGCAGGTGGGCGACGTGCGGAAGGTCCTCGAGTCCGTCCCGCCGGTGGTGCTGCCGCCGGAGGTCGACCGGCTGCAGTCGCGGCTCGCCGACGTCGCGAACGGTGAGGCGTTCCTGCTCCAGGGCGGCGACTGCGCCGAGACCTTCGTCGACAACACCGAGCCGCACATCCGGGCGACGATCCGCACGCTGCTGCAGATGGCCGTCGTCCTGACCTACGGCGCCTCGATGCCGGTGGTCAAGGTCGGCCGGATCGCCGGGCAGTACGCCAAGCCGCGCAGCTCGCCGACCGACGCGAGCGGGCTGCCGTCCTACCGCGGGGACATCGTCAACGGGCTCGCCCCGGACGCGCAGGGCCGGATCCCGGACCCGTCGCGGATGGTCCGCGCCTACGCGAACGCCTCGGCGGCGATGAACCTGGTCCGCGGCCTGACCGCGACCGGGCTGGCCGACCTGTCCAAGGTGCACGACTGGAACAAGGACTTCGTCCGCACCTCCGCCGCGGGCGTGCGCTACGAGGCCGTCGCCGCCGAGATCGACCGTGCGGTCCGCTTCATGGACGCCTGCGGGGTGCGCGACCACAACCTGCACCAGGTCGAGTTCTACGCCAGCCACGAGGCGCTGCTGCTCGACTACGAGCGCGCCATGCTGCGCCTGGACCTGGAGCGCGACCCCACCGGCGGGGAGTCGCCGAAGCTCTACGACCTGTCCACGCACTTCCTCTGGATCGGGGAGCGGACCCGTCAGCTCGACGGCGCGCACGTCGCGTTCGCGGAGCTGCTGGCCAACCCGATCGGCATGAAGATCGGCCCGACGACGACGCCCGACCAGGCCGTCGAGTACGTCGAGCGGCTCGACCCGCACAACCGCCCGGGCCGGCTGTCGCTGATCTCCCGGATGGGCAACGACAAGGTCCGCGACGTGCTCCCGGCGATCGTCGAGAAGGTGACCGCCTCCGGGCACAAGGTCATCTGGCAGTGCGACCCGATGCACGGCAACACCCACGAGGCCTCGACCGGCTACAAGACCCGGCACTTCGACCGGATCGTCGACGAGGTGCAGGGCTTCTTCGAGGTGCACCGCTCGCTCGGCACGCACCCCGGCGGCATCCACGTCGAGGTCACCGGCGAGGACGTCACCGAGTGCCTCGGCGGTGCGCAGCGGATCTCCGACACCGACCTCGCCGGCCGGTACGAGACCGCCTGCGACCCGCGGCTGAACACCCAGCAGAGCCTGGAGCTGGCGTTCCTCGTCGCGGAGATGCTGCGCGGCTGACCCGTCCGTCCCGGGGCGGCTCCACCCGGAGCCGCCCCGGTGGTGTGTCTCAGGCCCCGGTGCTGGCCCGGGCCGCCAGCCGTGAGGGCAGCAGGGGAGCGGCGGCGCCGTCGCCGTCCCCGGCGAGCACGGCGGCCAGCCGCTGGGCCGCGGCCCGGCCGAGCTCCTCCGCCGGCAGCGCCACACTCGTCAGCGACGGCGCCGTCACCTGTGAGTACGGCAGGTCGTCGAACCCGGCGACGGCGATGTCCCCCGGCACGGCCAGCCCCAGCCGGTGCGCCGCGGCCAGCACGCCGTAGGCCATCGTGTCCGCCGCCGCGACGACCGCGGTGGCCCCGGCCGCCCGCCAGCGCGGCAGCGCCTCGGTGCTGACGTCGGCGGCGGCGTCGAGGGTCAGCCCGGCCCGGGTGCCGTCGTCGAGGACCCGCAGGCCGTGCTCGGCGGCGACCCGGGCGAGCAGCTCACGGCGCACGGTGAAGGTGGCCGAGGGCGTCGAGCCCTCCAGGTAGGCGAGCACCGTGTGCCCGGCCTCGGCGAGGTGCGCGACCAGCGCGCGCACGCCCGGCTCCAGGTCGAAGGTCACCGTGGCCGCGCGGCCCTCGAAGCCGGGGGCGTCCATCAGCACCAGCGGCGGACCGCCCGGCTCGAGGTCGTCGAGGAACGTCGGCGACGGCGCGTGCACCAGCAGCCCGGCCGGGCGGAACGCCGCGACCCGGCGGACGTCGTCGGCGCCGGGCTGTTCGCCGCCCTCGATCACCGACAGCATCAGCTGGTGCCTGCTGCCCAGCGCCTCCCGGATCCCGGTGGTGACCCGCCCGAAGTAGGGGTTGGGGAGGTCGGGGGCGAGCAGCACGACGAGGTCGGTGGTCCCGCGGGCGAGCGAGCTCGCCGCGTGGTCGACCACGTAGCCCAGCTCCTCGACCGCGGCGCGAACCCGCTCGGTGATCACCGCGGACACCCGTCCGCGCGACTTGCCGTTCACCACCAGCGACACGGTGGACACGCTCGTCCCCGCCCGCCGGGCCACCATCGCCGCGGTCACCCGCCGGCCCACCGGTCCTGCCATCCGGCGAGCCTACCCGGACGCGCCAAACATCAAGCGCTTGACGTCATGCGCTTGACAGGTCACAGTCGACACGTCCGGAGCGCCCCGGACGACCACGACGACGAGGTGGGACACCGGAGATGACCGAGAAGATCGTCCTGGACTGCGATCCGGGCCACGACGACGCGATCGCGCTGCTGCTCGCCCACGGCGACCCGCGGATCGAGCTGCTCGCCGTCACCACGGTCGTCGGGAACCAGACGCTGGACAAGGTGACCCGCAACGCGCTCTCGGTCGCGACCCTGGCCGGGATCACCGGCGTGCCGTTCGCGGCCGGTGCCGACCGCCCGCTGCTGCGGGAGATCGCCGTCGCCGCCGACATCCACGGCGAGACCGGCCTGGACGGCCCGGAGCTGCCCGCGCCGGCGTTCGCCGCGGTGGACACCCACGCCGTGGACCTCATCGTGGAGACCGTGCTGGCCCACGAGCCGGGCACCATCACCCTCGTCCCCACCGGCGGGCTGACCAACATCGCGCTCGCCGCCCGGCGCGCCCCCGAGATCGTCGGCCGGGTCAAGCGGGTGGTGCTGATGGGCGGCGGCGTCGCCGTCGGCAACCGGACCCCGGTGGCCGAGTTCAACATCGCCATCGACCCCGAGGCCGCCGCGATCGTGTTCGAGGCGGGCTGGGAGGTGGTCATGGTCGGGCTCGACCTGACCCACCAGGCGCTGGCCGGTCCCGAGGTGCGCCGCGCGATCCGCGCCGTCGGGACCGGCCCGGCGCGCTTCGTCGACGAGCTGCTGGACTTCTTCGCCGCCACCTATCGCGACGTCCAGGGCTTCGACGCCCCGCCGGTGCACGACCCGTGCGCCGTCGCCCACGTCATCGACCCGACGATCGTGCGGGCGTTCCCGATGCCGATCGTCGTCGAGACCGCGGGCCGGCACACCACCGGGATGACGGTCGCCGACCGGCGCGGCCCGGCCCCGCAGGGATGCCGCACGCACGCCGCGCTGGAGCTCGACCACACCCGGTTCTGGGAGCTCGTCGTGGACGCGCTGCGCACCATCGGCGACCCCGCCACCCCGGCCGCGACCGTCCCCGCCGACGCCGCCGCCCTCGCTGCAACGGAGCAGATCGCATGACCACCCCCGACCGCCGCCCGGTCGTCACGCTCGTCGTGGCGGTGCTGGCCGCCTGCGTGGCGTTCCAGCTCAACGCCTCGATGCTCAGCCCCGCACTGGTCACCATGGCCCGCGAGCTGGGCACCGACGACGCCACCGTCGGCCTGTCCCAGACGATGTTCTTCACCCTCGCGGCGATGTTCTCGCTGTTCCTGCCGCGGCTGTCCGACATCGCGGGGCGCCGGCGGGTGCTGCTGGTGATGCTCGCGGTCATGCTGGTCGGCAGCGTCGTCGCCGCCCTCGCCGTCAGCGTGCCGATGCTGTTCGCCGGCCGGGCCCTGCAGGGCATCACCGGGCCGGTCGTCCCGGTCTGCCTGCTCATGCTGCGCAGCGAGATCGCCGACCCGCGCCGCTACGGGATCGTGCTCGGCCTGATCACCGCCGTGAACGGCGGCGTGGCCGGTCTCGACGCGCTGCTCGGCGGCTGGCTGGCCACCCACCACGGCTTCCGCTCGATCTTCTGGGTCATCGCCGCGGTCACCGTCGTCGCGCTGGTGCTCGTCGCCGTGTGGGGCGTGGAGTCCCGCCCCTCGCAGGGCGCCCGGATGGACTGGCGCGGGGTCGTCCCGCTCGTCGCCGCGGTCGGCGCGCTGCTGCTGGCCTTCGACGAGGCCGCCGCGCTGTCCGACGCGCGCTGGGGCCGGGTCGCCGGGTACGCGCTGCTCGCCGTCGTCGCCGCGGTGGTGTTCTGGCGGCTGCAGGGCCGCACCGCGCAGCCGCTCGTCGCGCCCGAGGACCTGCGCCGGCGCGCCACCTGGGCCACGCTCGGCACCACGCTGCTGACCATGACCGGCGTGTTCGCCGTGGTCAACGGTCTGGTCGCCTCGATCGCGCAGAACCCGGCGGCCGGGTTCGGGCTCGGTGCGGACCTCACCGCGCTCGCGCTGCTCGCCCCCTACGCGCTGATCGGCTGGCTGGTCGGGCCGTTCGCCGGTCGCCTGGCCCCGGTGCTCGGCTACCGCACCGTGCTGCGGGTCGGGCTGGCCGGCAGCGTCGTCGCCACCGCGCTGCTGGCGGTCGTGGGCGTGCACTCGTTCGCGGTGCTGGTCGTCGCGACGCTGTTGCTCGGCGTCACCTACGCCGGCATCGCCAACATCATGCTCAACGGCCTGGGCGTGCTGCTCTCGCCCGCCGACCGGCCCGGCATGCTGCCCGGACTCAACGCCGGCGCGTTCAACCTCGGCGCCGGGATCAGCTTCGTGGTGCTGCCCGCGGTGCAGGTCGCCGTCGGCGGGGCCGGGCAGACCGGGGTCGGCGGCTACACCGCGGGCATGCTGGTCGGGGCCGCGTGCACCGCGGGAGCGTTCGCGCTGTCGCTGCTCATCCCGCGCCCGGCCGCCGCCGAGACCGGCGCCGCGCACGACGTGGTGGACGCCCGATGAGCCGGGTGCTGGTCGTCGGCTCGCTCAACGCCGACCTGGTGGTGCGCACCGAGCGCCTCCCGGGGCCGGGGGAGACCGTGGCCGGGTCGGACCTGACCGTGGGCCCCGGCGGCAAGGGTGCCAACCAGGCCGTCGCCGCCGCCCGGCTCGGGGCCGCCGCGGGGGTCGGCGTGGGCATGGTCGGCGCGGTCGGCGACGACGACCACGGCCGGACCGTCCGCGACGCCGTCGCCGCCGCCGGTGCCGACGTCGACCGGGTCGTGGTGCGGACCGGCGCGGCCACCGGCACCGCGGTCATCACCGTCGACGCCGCGGGCGACAACACGATCGTCGTCTCGCCCGGTGCCAACGCCGCCCTGGAGCCGGGGGACCTGCCCGCCTTCGACGACGTCGCGGTGCTGACCCTGTGCCTGGAGATCGGTGTCCCGACGGTGCTGGCCGCCGCCCGGGCCGCCCGAGCCGCCGGGACCACGGTGGTGCTGAACCTCTCGCCCTACGCCCCGGTGCCCGCCGAGCTGCTCGCCGCCACCGACGTGCTCGTGGTCAACGAGCACGAGGCCGCGCTGCTGGGCGGGCACCCGGTGCCCCGGTCGGTCGTGACACGCGGGGCCGCGGGCTGCGAGGTGCACGACGCGGGAACGGCTACTGTGTCCACAGTGGATGCGATGCGGGCCGATGTGGTGGACACCACCGGGTCGGGCGACGCGTTCCTGGCGGCCGTCGCCGTGCGGCTCGCCGCGGGGGACGACCTGCCGGACGCCGCGCGTTACGCCGTGCGCGCCGGTGCCCTCGCGGTCACCGTCGCCGGGGCGCAGCTGCCCGCGATCGGCGACGCCGAGCGCACCCGTTTCGGGCTGTAGGCCCCTCGAACGCCGGTGTCCCGGCCGGACCGCCATCCGGCCGGGGCGCCGGCTCCGACCCGCGGCGCGGGCTCAGAGCACGGTCAGGGTGATCGTGTCGCCGGGCTCGGCGTCGCCGCCCGCCCCCGGGTCCTGACCGACGACGCGGCCGTCGCGGCGACCGAAGGGGAAGCTGCGCTCGATGTCGACCTCGAAGCCGTCCTGACGCAGCAGCGCCTCCGCCTCGTCGGCCCGCATGCCGATCACGAACGGCACGGAGGTGGGCGCCGCGGGCTCGGCGGTCGGTGCCGGGGGCGGCGGTGCCGGCTCGGCGCCCCGGCTGGTCACCAGGGTGACCGCGGCACCACCGGCGAGCCGGGTCCCGGCGGGCGGGTCGGTGCGGATCACCGCACCGGCGGGGACCTCGGTGCTGAACTCCTCGGCGCTCGTCGAGCGCACCGGGGTCAGCCCGGCGCGGCGCACGGCGTCCTCCGCGGTGTCCACGGCGCTGCCCGCGGGCACGTCGGGCACCGCGGGACGGCCGGTGGACACCACCAGGGTGACCGTGGTCCCGCGCAGCACCCGGGTCTCCGGGGCCGGGTCCACCTGCGCGACGAGGTCGGGCGCCACGTCGTCGTCGGCCCGTTCGGTGACCGTGGGCGTCAGGTCGGACTCGGCGACGAGTGCGGTCGCCCGCTCGCGGTCCAGGCCGGTGACCGCGGGCATCGTGGTCCAGCGGCCCGACCCGAGCCACCAGGCGCCCGTCCCGGCCAGCGCGGCCAGCAGCAGGAGCAGCACCATCCACAGCGCGAACACCCGGCGGCCGCGACGGCGGCGCCCGGCCAGCTCCTCGCGGGTCATCGGCTCCGGCTGCCCGGCGGGGGTGACGGCGGTGCCGTGCGCGCCGCGGGCCCGCGACTGCACCCGGGTGCCGCCGGGGCCCGGCGCGGCGGCGTCGAGCGGCCGGTGGCGCAGGGGGCCCGCGGGGAGGGTGGCGCCGTCGTCGGGCGGGGGCGGGCCGGGCGGGCGCGGCGTCGCGGTCCGGGGCAGGCCCAGCCGGTCGGCCGTGTCCAGCAGCTCGCGGCGGAAGTGCTCCGCGTCGACCGGGCGCTGCTCGGGGTCCCGCGAGGTTGCCCGGGCGACGAGGGCGTCCACGGCCGGCGGCAGCCCCGGGACCAGCGCCGACGGCGGCGGCACGTCCTCGTTCACGTGGCGGTAGGCCACCGACAGCGGGTTGTCGGCGGTGTAGGGCGGCTGCCCGGTCAGCATCTCGTAGAGCACGACCCCGGCGGCGTAGACGTCGCTGCGGCCGTCGGCGCGGCCGGACACGACCTGCTCGGGGGAGAGGTAGGCCATCGTCCCGAGGATCATCCCGGCGTGGCTGACCCCGGCCTCGGCGGCCGCGGTGAGCAGGCCGAAGTCGGCCACCTTCACCTCGCCGCCGGAGGAGATCAGTACGTTCTCCGGCTTCACGTCGCGGTGCACCATGCCGAGCCGGTGCGCGCGGGCCAGACCGGCGAGGACCGGTTCGAGCACCCGCACCGCGGCCGGGAGCCCGAGCGCCCCGCGGGCGCGCAGCACGTCGCGCAGGGTGCCGCCGTCGACCAGCTCCATG
The DNA here is from genome assembly GCF_017312155.1 of Pseudonocardia sp. UM4_GMWB1. NCBI lineage: Bacteria > Bacillati > Actinomycetota > Actinomycetes > Pseudonocardiales > Pseudonocardiaceae > Pseudonocardia > Pseudonocardia sp. UM4_GMWB1. Next base: position 2,506,647 of record NZ_QJPN01000001.1, read on the forward strand.
ACGACGAACAGGCTGGCCTCGCCCAGCGGGCCCGCGGGGACGGTGCCCCGGTCGTAGACGGCGACGACGCACGGGTGGTCGATCCGGGCGGCCAGCCGCGCCTCCCGGTCGAACCGGGTACGGAAGGCGTGGTCCCCGGCCATCCGCGGGTCCATCACCTTGATCGCGACGGCGCGTTCGAGACGGGTGTCGGTGCCGTGGTGCACCGTCGACATTCCGCCGCGGGCCAGCACCGGGCCGACCCGGTAACGGCCGTCGAGCAGCACCTCGCCGGGGCCGTCGGCGGCGAGCCGCCCGGCCCCACCCGGGATGCCGGGGTCGGCCGGACCGGACGGTGAGCTCATCGCGGGTGAGGCTACCGGGGGCGATCCCGGCGGTCGCGCAGGTGGTCGGCGTCGGGGCCGCGGGCGGGCCGGTCCGGTGGGCGTCGGCGCCGTCCGGGACGGTGTGGGACAGTGTCCGGCTGTGAACGAGTCCCTCCCCGCCGCGGTCACCGAGGAGACGCTGAGCGTCGCCGAGGTGGCCGACCGCCTGTCGATCCCCGTCTCCCGGGTCCACCAGCTCGTCCGCGACGGTCAGCTCCTGTCGTTCAAGAACGGGCACGACGTCGTCGTCCCGACCGCGCTGCTCGACGACGACGGTGTCGTGCGCGGGTTGCCGGGCACGATCGTCGTCCTCCGCGACGGCGGCTACGACGACGACGCCATCCTGAGCTGGCTGTTCACCGAGGAGGAGTCGCTCTCCGGTGCTCCGATCACCGCGCTGCGCGCGGGCCGGCACAAGGAGATCAAGCGCCGCGCCCAGGCCATGGCCTTCTGAGGGTTCCGCCGGCTCACCCGCGGGACGGACGCCCGGCGCGTTCGCGCGCCAGCTCGGTCCCGCGGGCGGCCAGCGCCCGGCCGAGCCGGGGCAGCGCGACGGCGGCCCGGCGCCGGTTCGGCACCGCGACCCGGTGGGTCAGCACGTCGTAGCCGGCGTCGGCGATCTCGTCGAGGATCTCCGCGTACAGCACCCGGGCGGCGCCGACGCAGGCCCGCGACACCGGCTCCAGCATCGGGATCCCGGGGTCGGCCCGCCGGTAGGTGGCCCGGGTCCGGGCGACCAGGTGGGCCAGGGCGCGGCGGATCCGCGGGTCCGGGCGCCCGGTGCGCCGGCTCCAGGCCAGCAGCTCCCGGTCGACGCCGAACGCGGCGAGCTCGTCGGCGGGCAGGTACACCCGGCCGCGGTCGAGGTCCTCGCCGACGTCGCGCAGGAAGTTCGTGATCTGGAACGCCACGCCCAGCAGCGCGGCGTGCGGCTCGGCCTCCGCCCGCGGGACGACCGTCCCGAGCACCGGCAGCGTCTGCAGCCCGATCACGGCGGCCGAGCCGTGCACGTAGACGGCCAGCTCGTCGTCGGTGGCGTAGTCGGTGACGGTCAGGTCCATCCGCATCGAGACCATGAAGTCCCGGAACAGCGACGCGTCGAGGTCGTGGCGGCGCGCGGTCTCGGCGACGGCGAGCACCTCGGGCCTGCTGCCGGGCAGCGGGGCGCCCGCCAGTGCGGCCGCCAGCTCGGCGTCGAGCGCGTCGAGCCGGGTGTGCGGATCCCCGCCGCCCGCGCCGTCGGGGTCGTCGACGATCTCGTCGGCGAAGCGGGCGAAGCCGTAGAGGGCGTGGATGTCGACCCGTCGCGCCGGGGGCAGCAGCCGGGTCGCCAGGAAGTAGGTGCGCCCGTGCTCGGCGTGCAGCGCGCGGCAGGCCGCGTAGGCGGCCCGTAGCTGCGGGTCGGTCAGGCCGGCGGCGTCGAGCTCGACGCGCCCGGCCCGCTCAGCCGCGGACGCCCGCATCGGTGGTGGGCGCGGTCGACGGTGCCTCCGGGGCGCCCCGGCGCAGCCCCAGCGGGTCCGGGCGGAGCAGCGACACCGCAGCCAGGACACCGGCCAGGGCACCCGCCAGCAGGTAGTGCGGCACATAGAGGGCGGTCTCGCCGTCGGGGAAGTACACGATCATCAGCCAGATCGAGCCGGCGACCACCCACTGCAGTCCGCGCGCGCTCCACGGGGTCATCGCGAGCAGGCAGAACCCCCAGCTCAGGTACCACGGCAGGGTGGTGGGGGAGAGCACGGCGGCCAGCGCGAGGGCGATCGCGGCATTGCGCACCGCGGCCCGCGGGTCGTCGCGGCCGCGCCACCACAGCAGGGCGATCAGCAGGCCCATCACCAGCGCGCCGATGAACCGGAACGTGTCCACGAACGCCTGGGTGTTCACCTCGCCGGCGAACATCCCGGCCACGCTCGCCGTCGCCTGACCGACGGCGGTCGGCACCGACAGCCAGTTCACGATCATCGACGGGGCGCTGAGCGCGGGCAGCCAGCCCAGCCCGAGACCGGTGAGCCAGGTGGCCCCGCCGAACACGACGCCGAACACGGCCACCGACGGCACCCCGGCCCGGACCAGCCGCGACCAGAACCCGCCGGACAGCGTCGCGGCCCACACCAGCACCAGGAACGGCAGCACGATCCCGGCCGAGGCCTTCACCGCCATGGCCAGCGACGCGACGACGATCGCCCACACGAACCGCTGCCGCAGCGCCAGCAGCGCCGCGAGCGGCAGCAGGCCGACGACCAGCAGGTCGTTGTGCACCCCGCCGACCATGTGCACGACCATCACCGGGTTCGCCACGGCCAGCCACAGCGCGACCGCGGGACGCCCGCCGAGGTGCCGGGTCAGCGCGGGCAGCACCGCCACGAGCAGCAGCAGCCCGGTGACCAGGGTCAGCCGCATCAGCACGACGCCGAGCAGCACGTTCTGGCCGACCAGCAGGACCACGCCCTGCGCGAGCAGGATGAACAGCGGGCCGTAGGGGGCGGGGGTGTCCTGCCAGAAGAAGTGGACGTTGTCGGTGAAGATCCCGCCCATGGTGTCCGGCCCGACGACGTACGGGTCGTACCCGGCCAGGGGCAGCGCGCCCTGGGCGAGGTAGCTGTAGGGGTCGCGGGTGAACAACGGCGCCGTGACGAGCATCGGCAGCATCCACACCGCCGCCGTCGTCAGCACCGCGCGGCCACCGGCGCGCCGGGCGAGCACGGCGCGGCCCAGCCGCACCCACGCCCACACCATCAGCACCAGGCCGACGTAGATCACGATCGTCGCGAGCATCGCGCCGTGGCCGTAGCGCCAGAACGACAGCGCCGAGTTGCCGATCACCGGGTCCCGCATCGGGATCCCGCCGCCGCCGAACGAGCCGAGGAACATCAGCACGGTCCCGGCCAGCCCCAGCAGCAGGACACCCCGCGGCGGCGAGCCGAGCCGCTCGACCAGACCGGGGCCCGCGGGCTCCGGTGCGGCCGGCGGGGGCACGACCGCGCCCGCGCCGGGGTCCGGCGTCACCGTCTCGGGTGCCGCCGGGCGGGGGAGCGGGGGCGAGGGCTGAGCCGTCATCGTGTCCGTGTGTGCTGGTCGGGCATCGTCGGGAGCATGATTCCACGCCCCCCGGCACCCGCCCTCAGTGCCCCGTGTCAGTGCCCCGTGCGCGCGGCGGCCCCGCGCCCGGCGTGCTCGGCCGGGCGCGGACCGGTGATCCGCTCGGCCGCCAGCCGCCCGGAGATCAGGACCGGGGGGATCCCGACGCCCGGGGTCGTGCCGCACCCGGCGAGCACCGCGTTCGCCGTACCGCGGACCAGGTTGCGCGGCCGGAACGGGCCGGTCTGGGCCAGCGTGTGCGACGCCGAGAACGGCGTGCCCGCGGCCATCCCGGCGGCCGCCCAGTCCTGCGGGGTCCACATCCGGGTCCAGCTCGGCCGCGCGGAGGGGTCCACCAGCCCGCGGTCGGCGAGCACACCGAACAGCTCCTCGGCGTACGCCGGGCCGACCCGGTCCCAGTCGATGCCGGGCGCCACCGCGGTGTTCGGACACGGGGCGAGCACGCTCATGACCTCGCGCCCGCCGGGCTGCAGCGACGGGTCGGTCAGCCCGGGCCGGGTGACCAGCAGCGACGGGTCGGACATCAGCCGTCCCTCGTCGATGATCTCGCGGAAGGTGCCCGCCCAGGAGCCGCCGAAGGAGATCGTGTGGTGGTGCTGCGCGGTGCCGGGGGCGGGCGTGGGCATCCCGGCGTGCACGACGACGGCGCTGGGCGACCAGCGCAGCCCGATCGGACGCCGCGGTGCGCCGCCGAGCAGGGCGTAGGCCGCGGGCAGCTCCGGGGTGAGCACGACCGCGTCGCACGGGGTCAGCGACTCGTCGGCGCCGTCGGGACCGGTGTGCCGGACCGCGGTGACCCGGTCCCCGGAGCGGTCCAGGCCGGTGACGGTGCGGCCGTAGTGGATCTCGGCTCCCGCGTCGGCGGCGGCGCCGGCCAGTGCGGTGCCCATCATCCGCATGCCGCCGCGCGGGAAGTAGACGCCCGCGACGGTGTCCATGTAGGCGATCACGCCGTAGGCGCCGAGCGCGTCGCGCGGGGAGACACCGGCGTAGAGCGCCTGGAAGGAGAACACCCGGCGCAGCCGCTCGTCGGGCAGGAAGCGGTCGATCCGCTTCCCGAGCCGCCCGAAGCCGCCGAGGGCGGCGAGCCGGGCCAGGTCGGGGCCGAGCAGCGACAGCGGCGAGTCCATGTTCGCGCCGATGAAGTTGTCCATCTCGGCGCGGTAGAGGTCGGTGAGCCAGTGGCGCAGCCGCCGGTACCCGGCCGCGGAGTCCGGGCCGCACTGCTCGCGGATCTCGTGCTCCATCGCGGCGGCGTCGGTGTGTACCGCGATCGCCGAGCCGTCGGCGAACTCGGCCCGGTAGGCCGGGTCGAGGCGGACCAGGTCGAGCCGGTCCGCGGTCGTCTCGCCGACGGCGGCGAACGCGGAGTCCAGCAGCTCCGGCATGGTCAGCACGGTGGGGCCGGTGTCCAGGGCGTAGGTGCCGTGGTCGTCGGTCACGTCGAGCCGCCCGGCGCGCCCGCCGGGGAAGCTCTCCCGCTCGACGATCGTGACGCGGCGGCCCGCGCCGAGCAGGTGCAGTGCTGTCGACAGCCCGGCCAGCCCCGCCCCCACGACGACGACGTGGTCGGTGTGCCCCTCGATCCGCCGCACCCCGCTCACCAGGCCCGCCGGGTCGCGCGCTCGGCCAGCTCGAACAGGTGCGAGCGGCCCGGTTCGGCGACCGGTGCGGAGTCGAGCGCGTCGAGCGCGGCGCCGGTGAGCGCGGCGATCCGCTGCTCCACCGACTGGACCGCGCCCAGCTCCGACAGCGCGGAGCGGGCCCGTTCCAGGCTCGCGGCGTCCAGGTCGGGGTCGCCGAGCGCGGAGAGGACGACGTCGGCCGCGGCCCGGTCCCCGCGCTGCTCGGCGCGCTGCAGGGCCGCGGCGACCAGTAGGGTCCGCTTGCCCTCACGCAGGTCGTCCCCGGCGGGCTTGCCGGTGACCCGCGGGTCGCCGAACACGCCCAGCAGGTCGTCGCGCAGCTGGAAGGCGACGCCGATGTCGGCGCCGTAGCGCCGGTAGGCCGCGACGACCCGCGGGTCGGCCCCGGCGATCGCCGCGCCCAGGTGCAGCGGCCGCTCCACGGTGTAGGCGGCGGTCTTGAACCGGTCGATGGTCAGTGCGGTCGACTCGGCGGTGTCCCCGGAGGCCTGGGCCAGCACGTCGAGGTACTGGCCGGACAGCACCTCGGTGCGCATCGCCCGCCACGGCTCGGCGGCGCGGGTGTGGGCGCCCTCGGGGAGCGCGGCGGCGTGGAACATGTCGTCGGCCCACACCTGGGCCAGGTCCCCGACGAGGATCGCGACGGCGGCGCCGAACCGCGCCGGCGGTCCGGACCAGCCGTTCGCCGCGTGCATCCGGGCGAACTCCACGTGCACCGTGGGCCGGCCGCGGCGGGTGGAGGAGGCGTCCATCAGGTCGTCGTGGACCAGGGCGCATGCCTGGATCAGCTCCAGCGCGGCGATCGCGCTCAGCACGCCCTGGGCGTGCGGGTCGGCCGGGTCGCCGCCCGCGCCACGCCAGCCCCACCAGGCGAAGGTGGGCCGCAGCCGTTTGCCGCCGCGCAGCACGAACCCGGCCAGCGCGTCGGCGGCCGCCGCGACGACCGGGTCGATGCCCAGCACCTCGGTGCGGCGGCGGTCCAGGTACCCGGCCAGCACCCGTTCCACGTGCTGGGGCAGCGCGTCGTCGAGCGGAGCCGGACCTGCGGTGGACAGGCCCGGGGATCCGGACGGACCGGACGGTGCGGACACGGGGGAGACGGGGTCGGCCACGACGACCAGGCTATCGGTGCACCCGGGACCCGGCCCGCCGATGCCGTCGTGGTGCACGTCATGGCGGTGCGCAGACGGTGCACGCCGGTCGGTGGACGACCGAACGGCGGTGCGCACCGTAAGGTCGTCGGGGTGACGACGACCTTCGCATCCACGGTGACCGAACGGATCAACGTCGACCGCCCCTTCTTCGCGGTGGAGTTCTTTCCCCCCAAGGACGATCGGGGCGAGGCGGAACTGTGGCGCGCCATCCGCCGCCTGGAGGTGCTCGACCCGGCCTACGTGTCGGTGACCTACGGCGCGGGCGGCTCCAGCCGCGACCGCACCGTCCGCACGGTGGAGCGGATCGCCACCGACACGACGCTGTGCTCGATGGCGCACCTGACCGCCGTCTCGCACTCGACCGACGAGCTGCGCCACGTGATCGGGTCGCTGGCCGCCGCGGGCGTCCGCAACATCATGGCGCTGCGCGGGGACCCGCCCGGCGACCCGCTCGGCGAGTGGGTCGCCCACCCCGACGGGCTCGAGTACGCCGACCAGCTCGTCGCGCTGATCAAGCGGTCCGGCCCGTTCTGCGTGGGCGTCGCCGCGTTCCCCTACGGCCACCCGCGCTCGGCCGAGCTCGAGACCGACACCGAGCGGCTCGTCGGGAAGTTCCGGGCGGGCGCGGAGTTCGCCGTGACCCAGCTGTTCCTGGAGCCCGACGGTTTCCTGCGGCTGCGCGACCGGGTCGCCGCCGCCGGGTTCGACCAGCCGATCATCCCCGGCATCATGCCGCTGACCTCGGAGAAGACCTTCCACAAGGGGCCCGAGCTGTCGGGCTCGCCGCTGCCGGCGGCGCTCGTCGAGCGGCTCGCGCCCTACTCCGGTGACACGGCGGCGTTCCGCGCCGCGGGCATGGAGGTCACCGGCGAGCTGTGCGAGCGGCTGCTCGCCGAGGGTGTCCCCGGGATCCACTTCTACTGTCTCAACCGGTCGACGGCGACGACCGAGCTGGTCGAGCGTCTCGGGCTGGCGCCGCGCCACGAGGGCACCCGGCTCTCCACGCCGGCCTGACCGTCCGCGGCGGGGCCCGCATCGGCCCGTCGCGGTGAGCCCACCCCGGTGAACCGGGTCCGGCCACCCGGTCCCCGGCCGGGACCGCCCGCCCCGGCCCGGTGGCTCCGGCCCGCCGGACGGGCGGGTGGTCAGGAGGCCGGGCGCACCAGGTGCAGGTCCGGGGCCGGGCGGGCGCCGACCGGCCCGACGTCGGCCCAGGTCGTCTTGCCGCCGTGGTGCCGGCGCACCCCCCAGCGCTGCGAGAGCCGGCCGACGATCTGCAGCCCGCGTCCGCGGGTCGCGGTGGGGTCGTAGGGCTGCTCGCGTCCGCGCACGACCGAACCGTCGCGCACGCGCAGTCGTACCGCGCCGTCGCGCACCCGTGCGGTCACCAGCATCGGGGTGTGCGCGTGGTCGACACCGTTCGCCACCAGTTCGTGCAGCACCAGCGTCGCGTCGCCGACGGTCACGTCGTCCACCAACGGGGTCAGGAACCGCGTCAGCTCGTGCCGGGCCGTGCGGCACGCGGCCGCGTCGGGCTCCACCCTGAGGATCCAGGACTGTGCGGTCACGGGCCCGCCCCCTCCCCGTCCTGCCGGGCCGGCCCGCCCGACGCGACCCGGTTACCCGATGTGCCCGCCTCGCACACCCCCGCGGTCGCCCACCCGGGGGCGGACCGGAGCGGGTACGGTCACGGGTCCGACGCGTAGAGCCAACTGCGCGTGCCCGCAGCCGCGAGCACGACGTGGAGGCTCCGCTTGCGCATCGCCGTCATCCGTACCCCCGAGGTCCCGCGAACGTGCGGCGCGGGGATCACCGCCGCCTCGCTGGCCGCCGCCGGTCACACGGTCCGGGTGTTCACCGACGTCCCCGACGACCCCGACCTGACCGCCCCGGCCGACGGCGGCACGCTGCGCGTGCAGCCGTGGGAACCCGGGCAGGACACCGCACTGGCCGCGGCGTGGTCCGACGACCCGCCCCAGGTGGTGCACGCCATCGGACCGCGCGCCGGGGCCGCCGCCGTCGCGACCGGGGTGCCGGTCGTGCAGGTCTATCCGGCCGACTGCCAGGGCCCGGCCACGATCCCCGCGGCCCGTACCGGGTCGTCGCAGGGGGCCGCCCGCGTGCTGGCCTCCAGCGAGGAGCAGCACACCGCCCTGCTGCGCCGTGGGGTGCCGCGGGCGGTGCTGCGGACGGTGCCCGCCGCCGTCGACACCGACGCGTTCGCCCCCGACGGGCCGGCGCTGCGCCGGGACGACCGGCCGCGGCTGCTCGCGGTCGGCTCGCTGGCCGACGGCGCCGGGATGGACACGGTGATCCGGGCGATGTCCCGGATCCGCACCGCCGAGCTGCTCGTCGCCGGCGGCGCGGCGGACCCGGACCCCGACCGCGCGCGCCTGTTCGCCATCGCCCGCGAGGCCGGCGTCGCCGGGCGCGTCCGGTTCCTCGGGCCGGTCGAGGGCGGCCTGATGCCGCGGCTGCTGCGCTCGGCCGACGTCGTGGTCGCCGCACCGGAGCGCGACGTCGGGGTCGGGCCGGTCCTGCAGGCGATGGCCTGCGCGCGGGCGGTCGTGGCGACGAGCGTGGGCGGGCTGCGCGACGTCGTCGTCGAGGGGGTGACCGGGGTGCTGGTCCGCCCGGCCCGGCCCGCCGAGCTGGCGGTCGCGCTGCGCGGCGTGCTCGGCGACGACGCCCTGCGCGCCGGGTTCGGGATCGCGGGCCGGGACCGTGCGGTGTCGCGGTTCGACCGGGCGCGGATCGCCGAGGCCCTGACCGTCGTCTACGGCGAGCTGGTCGGTGCGCCGGCCGCCGAGCCCGCCGAGGAGGACGACCCCGAGGACCGCACGCCGGTCGGCGCCGCGGGCTGACCCGGTGGCCACGCCAGGTCGCGGAGGTCCCGGACCGCGCGCGGTGCGGCCTCGACGGCCGCATGCCGGTGCGGCCCGGGTACCCCGGGCCGGCGGATGACCGGGAAGTGCCCGGTGCGGCGGACCCGCCGGGACAGCGCGACGCGGTGCCGGGGCGGGGCGACCAGGCGGCGGTACACCCGCTGCAGCCCGGCCCCGCCCGCGAGCGCGACCGGCAGCGCCACGACCACGTGCCACCACGACGTCGCCCAGAAGTGCACGGTCGCGACGAACAGTGCGGTCCAGCCGAGCGCGGCGGTCCGGAGCAGCGTCAGCCGCAGGCGCAGTGGCCGGTCGCGGCAGCCGCGTCGCAGCACCGAGGCGGTGCGCGTGAGCACCCACAGCCAGTGCAGCGCGAGCAGGGTGTGCGCGAGGTAGCCGGTGACCCGGCGGAGGTCCATGTGGCCCCCCTCGCCGCCGATCCACGCGGTGTTACGGCTCACACACGCAGGGTCGGTATGGGACCCGGTGTCCGGTACCGCCTGCGCCGTGCGAGTGATCATCCGCGTGACTGATGAGCAACGCTAACCGTCTGCTCCTAGCGTGATCGTCATGCGCACAGCCGACGATCAGTGGGACATCACCAGCAGCGTGGGCGCCACCGCCCTGGCCGTCGCCGCGGGGCGGGCGCTGGAGACCCGCCGCGCCGACCGGCTGGTCGACGACCCGTACGCCCAGCGGTTCGTCGACGCGGCCGGGACGCTGTCGGCGGTGCCGCGGGACCCGGGCGACGCCGCCGACCCGTGGGTCGTGCAGGCCGGCTACCAGGGCGTGCGCTCCCGGTTCTTCGACGAGGCCCTGACCGGCGCAGGGACGACCCAGGTCGTGCTGCTCGCCGCGGGCCTCGACGCGCGGGCCCTGCGCCTGCCGTGGCCCGCCGGGACCACGGTGTTCGAGATCGACCAGCAGAAGGTGCTGGACTTCAAGGACGGGGTCGTCGCCGAAGCGGGGATCACGCCGACCGCGCGCCGGGTCACCGTGCCGGTCGACCTGCGCCACGACTGGCCCGCCGCGCTCACCGCAGCCGGCTTCGCCCCGGACCGGCCGACCGCCTGGCTGGCCGAAGGCCTGCTGCCCTACCTGCCCGCCGACGCCGAGCAACTCCTCTTCGAGCGGGTGCACGCGCTGTCGGTGCCGGGCAGCCGGATCGCCGTCGAGCACTTCGGCGACCAGGTGGAGCGGATCGCGGACGATCCGTCGTTCCGCGAGGCGGCCCAGGAGATGCTGCACACCACCGACGTCCGCGAGCTGTTCTTCGCCGAGCCCCGGGCCGAGTCCTGCGACGACTGGCTGCGCCGCCACGGCTGGACGGTCACCGCCCGCCCGGTCCGCGAGGTCGCCGCGGGCTACGGGCGGCCGCTGCACGACACGGTCACCGACACCCTCGGCTCGGCGACGCTGCTGTGGGCCGACCGGCCCTGAACGGCGGGCTCAGCGGGCGGCACGGGCGTCGACCAGCAGGGCCATGTGCAGCGCGGTCCGCACCTCGGGGTCGGTGAGGTCGAGGCCCAGCAGGCCGGAGAGGCGGCGCAGCCGGGCGTAGGCGGCGGGGCGGCCCACCCCGAGCCTGCGGGCGACGTCGGCGACGACCCCGCCCGCCCCGACCAGGGCCCACAGCGTGTCCCGGGCGTCGGCGCGTCCGGCGGCGGGCAGCGCCGTCACCGGGCCGAGCACGTCCGCCGCGAAGCCGAGCAGGGCCGGGTCGTCGCCGAGGCGGTGCACCAGCCCGCGCAGCGCGGGCACCCGGACGGGGCCGCGGCCGCCGGTCGCGGCGTGCGCGGCCGCGTCCTCGCGGGCCCGGCGCAGCAGGTCCGCCACGGCGGCGAACGGGCCGGGCCCGGCCGTCGCCGCGGCCACCGTGGCGGGCAGCGCGGCGAGCAGCGGGCGGCCGTCGCCGGGCACGAGCACGACCAGCTCCCCGGGTGCGGGCGAGACCACCGTCGCCCCCGGTGCGACGACGGCGAGCGCCGCGTCCACGGCCTGCTCCGGGTCGACGGCCCGCCCGGGGTCGTCGTCTCCGGCCGGGCGCAGCGCCACCACCGACAGCGGACCCGCGGTGTCCAGCCCGGCGGCGCGGGCCCGCACCGCCAGCCGTCCGGCGTCGGACGGCACCGCGACGGCCAGGTCGGCCACCAGCGCGTCGCGGGCGGACCGCAGCAGGCCCTCGGGCGACGGGTCGAGCAGCGACACCGCGTCCGCGGCGGCGTCGAGCAGTGCGCGCACCCGCTCGGCGGTGCCCGGCGTCGGCCGCGACGGCACCGTCAGCCGCCCCCACCGCGCGCCGGGCCGCCCGACCGGAGCGGTCGCCCAGCCCTCCGGCCCGGCGGGCCCGGCCAGCCGCGAGCGCGCCGCCCAGTCCCGCAGGTCCGGACCGCCCGCGGTGAGCAGCACCCGGTGCGCGAGGTCCTCGCACACCACGGGCGCGTCGATCCGGCGGGCCAGCTCGCCGACCACGCGCCCCGGCGGCACCCGGTGCAGGGCGAGCGTCCGGAACGCGGCCTCGACGCCCGGCGGCCCCGGGTCGTCGTCGCGGCGGGCGACCTGCCCCAGCACACCGGCGACGATCTCGGCGAAGCGCACCGTGCGCCGCAGCTCCACCAGCGGGAACCCGGCCGCCCGGGCGGCCTGCACCAGACCGGCGGGCAGCGACGGCAGCTGCCGGCCGATCTCCACGACCAGCCCGACCGCCCCGGCGGCCCGCAGCGCGTCGACGTAGCGGGCGGGGACGGTGGTGGGGTCGGCCACCGGCACCCCGACCGAGAGCACCAGCACCCCCGGCGGCAGCGTCCCGGCCGGGTCGGCGACCTCGCTGACGTGCACCCAGCGCACCGGGGTGCCCAGCGCCGCCCGCCCGGCCCGGACGGCGGGTGCCCCGGCCCGGACCTCCGGACGGGCCAGCACGTCGGCGATGGTCGGGTGCATAGGGATCCACTCCGTCCGCCGCGCGGTCGAGGACGATACGGATCGTATCCCTGACCGGGGCCGCCGCGGCGCCGACGATCGGAGGCGTACCGCGCCGCTACCGAGGGAGCCCCACGTGACCGCCGTCGAGAACACGACCCGGACCGAGGCCGGAGCCACCCCGGACGCGCCCGCCCTCTCGCCGCACGCCGACGCCGCCGGGCGGCATCTCTGGATGCACTTCGCCCGGATGCACGGCCGGGACGGCGCCGCCCCGATCCCCGTCATCACCCGCGGCGACGGCGTGCACCTGTGGGACGACCGCGGCCGCCGCATCCTCGACGGCCTCGCCGGCCTGTTCGTCGTGCAGGCCGGGCACGGGCGGCGCGAGCTGGCCGAGGTCGCCGCGAAGCAGGCGTCGGAGCTGGCGTTCTTCCCGGTCTGGGGCTACACGACCCCGCCCGCGGCCGAGCTCGCCGAGCGCCTGGCCCATCTCGCCCCCGGCGACCTGAACCGGGTCTTCTTCACCTCCGGCGGCGGCGAGGCCGTCGAGAGCGCCTGGAAGGTGGCCAAGCAGTACTTCAAGCTCCGCGGCCGCCCGCTCAAGCACAAGGTGATCTCCCGGGCGACGGCGTACCACGGCACCACCCACGGGGCGATGGCCGTGACCGGGCTGCCCGCGATGAAGAAGGACTTCGAGCCGCTGGCGCCCGGCGGGTTCCGCGTACCCAACACCAACCTCTACCGCCACCCCGAGTTCGACGGCGACGCCGAGGCCCTGGGCCGCTGGGCCGCCGACCGGATCGAGGAGGCCATCGCGTTCGAGGGCGCGGACACCGTCGCCGCGGTCGTGCTCGAGCCGGTGCAGAACTCCGGCGGCTGCCTGACCGCGCCGCCGTCGTACTTCGCCCGGGTCCGCGAGATCTGCGACCGGCACGACGTGCTGCTCGTCGCCGACGAGGTGATCACCGGCTTCGGCCGCCACGGCGTCCCGTTCGCCAGCGCGAAGTTCGGGTTCACCCCGGACATCATCACCTGCGCGAAGGGCATGACCTCGGGCTACGGGCCGCTGGGCGCGATGATCGCCTCGGAGAAGGTGATCGAGCCGTTCCTCGCCCCCGGCGTCACGTTCCCGCACGGCTACACCTGGGGCGGGCACCCGGTCTCGGCCGCCGTCGCGCTCGCGAACCTCGACCTCATGGAGCGCGAGGACCTCTACGGCAACGTCCTGTCCCACGCCGACGCGTTCGGCGCGACCCTCGACCGGCTCCGTGACCTGCCGATCGTCGGCGACGTCCGCGGCGACGGCTACTTCTGGGCGATCGAGCTCGTGCGGGACCGCGACACCAGGGAGACCTTCGGTCCGCAGGAGCGGGAGCGGCTGGTGCGCGGGTTCCTCCCCGGGGCGCTGTTCGAGGCGGGCCTGTACTGCCGCCCCGACGACCGCGGCGACGTCGTGATCCAGCTGGCGCCGCCGCTGATCGCGGGACAGCGCGAGTTCGACGAGATGGAGCAGATCCTGCGGGGGGTGCTCGCCGAGGCGGACAAGATCGTGTGAGTTGGCGGGCGACCGCCGCGTCGGGTTGTTGCCCAACCGGCGGGTAACTAGGTTGACCCCCGCAGGCGCCGCACCGCGGCGGGGCATGCCGACGGGGGGCTCCATGACGACCGACGACCTCACCGGCGGCGGACGCGAGGTCGTGGTGACCCAGGCCCGGTCGCACACCGAACGCGGCATCCTGCGGCGCTGGGCCGAGGAGCAGCACCCGGGCTCGGCGGTCGTCGGGATCGGGCCGAACGGCGAGGTCCCGTCCGCACTGGGGGAGGCCCTGCACGGCGACGACACGGTGATCGTCCCGGCCCGCGTGGCCTGGGTGACCCCCGAGCCCGAGGACGGCGGCCCGGTCCGCAAGCTCACCGGGCTCGCGACGTCGGCGGTGATGCGGATGGCGTGGTCGCCGCTGCACCCGTCGATGGCCCGGCACCGCCCGGATGCGGCGCGCGTCGTGGCGGGGGAGCCGGCGACCGTCGCCGACCTGGTGTCGCGGTTCGTCGCCCAGGAGAGCGGGCGGCCGGGCAGTAACGGCTTCACCCGGTTCGTCGCCCGCCAGGCCGTGCTGGCCTGCGACCGCGCGGAGCGGCGCATCCTCGGCGACCGCTACAAGGTGCCGCGCCGGATGGTCGAGCAGATCACCTCCTCGGCCCGGTTCCCGGCCCTGGTCGAGCGGCTCGCGCACCAGACCGGCAGCCCCGCCACCGAGGTCGAGCAGCGTCTGGAGTCCTGTCTGCACGAGATGGCCGCCGTGCAGAGCCCGCCCGCCATCGACCTCTTCCGGGCGATGATGGGGCCGATGCACGCCAAGGCCTGGGACGTGCAGGTCGACGAGTCCGGGCTGGAACGGCTGCGCGAGCTGAACAAGGAGCACGCGCTGGTGTTCCTGCCCAGCCACCGCTCCTACGCCGACCCCCTGCTGTTCGCCGAGGTGCTGCACGACCGCAACTTCCCGCGCAACCACGTCCTGGGCGGCAACAACCTGTCGTTCTGGCCGATGGGGTCGCTCGGACGCCGCGCCGGGATCGTGTTCATCCGCCGCACCTTCGGCGGGGACACCGTCTACAAGGCCGCGATCCAGGAGTACCTGGGGCATCTGCTCGCCAAGCGCTTCAACCTGGAGTGGTACATCGAGGGCGGCCGCAGCCGCACCGGCAAGCTGCGCAAGCCCCGCATCGGGCTGCTGCGCTACCTGGTGTCCGCGCTGGAGGAACGCCCCGAGCTCGACGCGGTGCTCGTCCCGGTGTCCATCGTCTACGACCAGCTGCACGAGGTCGGCGCGATGGCCGCCGAGCAGCGCGGCGGGCAGAAGAAGGCCGAGGGACTGGGCTGGCTCTACGGCTACTTCCGCGACCAGCGCCGCCACATCGGCACCGCCCGGGTGCGCTTCGCCGAGCCGTTCGCGCTGCGCCGTGCGCTCGACGACGCCGGCCCCGGCCGGGCCCAGCTGGAGAAGGTCGCCTTCCGGGTGTGTGCGGGCATCAACCGCGTCACCCCGGCGACGGCGACCTCGCTCGCGACGTTCGCGCTGCTCTGGGCGCAGGACCGGGCGCTGACCCTGCAGCAGGTCCGGGAGGTCGTCGCGCCGCTGGCGGACTACCTGGAGGCCCGCGGCATCCCGGTGCCGATCGCCGAGCTGCGGACCCGGCACGGCCTGCGGATGACCCTCGACCGGCTCGCCGAGGCCGGGGTCGTCACCGTCTACGACGGCGGCACCGAGCCGGTCTTCGCCGTCAGCACCGGCCGCCACCACGTCGCCGCGTTCTACCGCAACGGCGCGCTGCACCACCTGCTCAACCGGGCCATGCTGGAGATCGCGCTGCTGCGCGTCGGCGACGCCGCCCCCGACGAGGACATCGTCGAGGTCGCGTGGCGCGAGCTGGCCCGGCTGCGGGACCTGCTCAAGTTCGAGTTCTTCTTCTCCACCCGCCGTGAGTTCCGCGCCGAGATCATCGGCGAGCTGGACCTGGTCGACCCGGAGTGGCGGACCCGGGCGGCCGACCCGGCCGACGTGCGCGGTGTGCTCCGCCAGGCTCCGCTGCTGGTCGCGCCGGGCGTGCTGCGGTCGTTCCTCGACGCCCAGCTCGTCGTCGCCGACCGGCTGGTCGCGCTGGGCGAGGAGCCGATGGCCGAGGAGAAGGAGTTCCTGGAGGACTGCCTCGGCGTCGGCCGTCAGATGCTGCTGCAGCAGCGGCTCGACCGCGCCGACTCGGTGTCGCGCGAGCTGTACGCCACCGCCGTGCGCCAGGCCGGCAACCGCGACCTGCTCGGCGAGCCGGAGTCCGGCGCGGCCGGAGCGTCACTGGGGGAGCGGCGCGCCGCCTGGCTGACGGAGGTCACCGCGGTGATCCAGGATCTGGGACGGCTGGGCGAGTTGCAGCGCGCCCGCCTCGAGGTGGTCCTCGGCTCCGGCGGGACGACGGCGCCCGAGGCGGCCCCGGCGTCGCCGGTGGTCCCGCCCTCCGGGGCGAAACAGCGTGCGGAAGGGGATACGGGTGTCGCCAGCTGACGGGACGCCGGCCGGGGACACCCGGGACCGGCTCCGGGCCATCCGGGAGGCGGAGCCGGGACCGGGGACGGTCGCGTACTTCGACTACGACGGCACCGTCATCGACGGCTACTCCGCGGGGGCCTTCTACCGCAAACGGCTGCGCGAGTTCGACGTCGGGCCGGTCGAGATGGTGCGCACCGTGCTGTCGGGCATGCGCGGGATCCGCACCGACGACGACTTCAAGGAGTTCCTCTCCATCACGCTCGCGACCTGGAAGGGCCGCAGCGAGGACGAGCTCCACGCCCTCGGGCGGACGCTGTTCCGTGACGAGATCGCGGGCTCGCTGCACCCGGAGGTGTGGGAGCTGGTCGCCGCCCACCAGGAGCAGGGCCACCAGGTCGTGATGGCGTCCTCGGCGACGCGGTTCCAGGTGCAGCCGATGGCCGACGAGCTCGGCGCGGACCGGGTGCTGTGCACCGAGCTGGAGGTGCACGACGGCGTGCTCACCGGCCGGGTCGCGGGCACCTCGCTGTGGGGCACCGGCAAGGCCGAGGCGGTCCGCGCCGACGCCGCCGCGCACGGTGTCGACCTGGCGGGCTGCTTCGGCTACGCCAACGGCACCGAGGACGCGGAGTTCCTGTCCGCCGTCGGCCACGCGGTCGCGGTGTCACCGACCGACTCGCTGCGCGCGCTCGCCGGCGAGCGGGGATGGCCGGTGCTCGACTGCGCACCCCGCGGCGGGCTGTTCCCCAGCGTCACCGACGTCGCCCGCACGGCTGTCTTCTACGGCGGCATGGCCGGCGGGCTGGCCGCCGCGGCCGGGGCCGGGCTGCTGCACGGCTCGCGCCGCCGGTTCGTCGACATGGCCGGCTCGGTCGGCGCCGACGTCGCCTTCGGGCTCGCCGGGATCGACGTCGAGGTGACCGGCGCGGAGTACCTGCACTCCGCGCGGCCGTGCGTGTTCGTGTTCAACCACCAGTCCAAGTTCGACGTGCCGGTGCTGATGAAGCTGCTGCGCGAGAGCTTCACCGGCGTCGCGAAGAAGGAGGCCGCGCAGATCCCCGTGTGGGGGCAGCTGTTCTGGGCCGCCGACGTCGCGTTCATCGACCGCTCCAACTCCCGCGCCGCCCGCGCGGCGCTGCAGCCGGCCGTCGACAAGCTGCGCGACGAGGGGATCTCCCTCGCGATGGCGCCGGAGGGCACGCGCTCGCCGACGCCCCGGCTCGGCCCGTTCAAGAAGGGCGCGTTCCACATCGCGATGCAGGCCGGGGTGCCGATCGTGCCCGTGGTCATCCGCAACGCCGGGGAGATCATGTGGCGCGGCGCCCAGACGTTGCGCGGCGGGACCGTGCAGGTCGCCGTCCTGCCTCCGGTGGACACCTCGTCCTGGGTCCCCGAGGACGCCGGGAAGTACGCCGAGGAGGTCCGCGGCCGGTTCCTCGACACGCTCGCCGCGTGGCCGGAGCGCCGCATCGCCCAGCAGTACGACCGCAGCGACCACAGCCAGGAGGACCCGGCATGAGCGACTCCCCGGCGGGCTGGGGTTCGGCCCGCGAGATGTCGCCGTTCGAGGTCATGATGTGGCGGGCCGAGGGCGACGACCCCCGTTTCCGGTCCCCGGTCCTGGCCGTCGAGCTGCTCGACGCCAAGCCCGACTGGGACCGGCTCGTCGCCGCCGTGGACTGGGCGACGCGGATGGTCCCGCGCTTCCGCGAGCGCATCCGGGAGCCGCTGGGCGGGCTCGGTACGCCGTACTGGATCCACGACCTCGAGTTCGACCTCCACTACCACCTGCGCCGGGTGCGGATCCCCGGCGCCGGACCGGGCTTCTGGGCGGAGCTGTCCCCGATCGCCGAGCAGTTCATGATGACCCCGTTCGACCGGGAGCGTCCGCCGTGGGAGGCCATGCTCGTCGAGGGGCTGCCCGGCGGGCGTGCGGCGTTCCTGCTGAAGCTGCACCACGTGCTCACCGACGGCATGGGCGTGGTCCAGCTCCTGTCGCAGCTGCACAGCCGCAAGCGCGAGCACGACGACACCAAGCCGCAGCCCGTCGCGCCCGAGCCGACCTCGCCCGACCCGCTCGCCGAGGTCGACCGGCTGGTCCGCCGCGAGGCCGGGATCGTCCCGGCGGCCGCCCGTGCCGCCCGCGACGTCGTCGGCGCGCTCACCCACCCGCTGTCGGCGGCCCGCGACACCGCCCGCTACCTCGACTCGGCGCTGCGGGTGCTGTCCCCGCCGCCCGGCGGTGCCTCGGAGCTGCTGCGACCGCGGGGGATGTCCTGGCGGTTCGTGGCGCTCGACGTCGACTTCGCCGACCTGCGGGCGGCGGGCAAGTCGGTGGGCGGCTCGTTCAACGACGCCTTCGTCGCGTCCCTACTGGGCGCCTTCCGGCTCTACCACGAGGCGATGGGACACCCGGTCACCGGCGACGCGACCCTGCGCACCTCGGTGCCGGTGTCGGTGCGCAGGGAGGGCGACGCCGCAGGCGGCAACCGCTGGGCACCGGCCCGGCTCGCCGCGCCGATGGGCGTCGCCGACCCGGCCCGGCGGATCCGGGAGGTGTCCGAACAGATGCGTGCCGCCCGTTCCGAGCCCGCGCTGGAGAGCCCCGACGTCGTCGCGCCGCTGCTGGCCCGGCTGCCCGGCCCGCTGCTGACCCTGGTCGCGGGCGGCTCGACCCAGGGCAACGACCTGCAGGCGTCGAACGTGCCGGGACTGCGGTCCGAGGCGTTCCTGTGCGGCGCCCGGATCGACCGCGTCTACCCGTTCGCGCCGCTGCCCGGCTGCGCGGCGATGATCTCGGTGGTCACCCACGGGGACCTGTGCTGCGTCGGGGCGAACATCGACGCGGCCGCGATCACCGACCGCGAGGAGTTCGCCCGCTGCCTGGCCGGAGGGTTCGCGGAGGTCCTCGCGCTGCAGCCCGGGGCCGCCGAGCCCATGATCGTCGGATGAGCGCACACCACGTCGGCGGCTCGGGGGAGCCGCTGCTGCTGCTCCACGGGATGACCTCCTCCTGGCGGGCCTGGAAGCCGCTGCTGCCCATGCTGGAGGAGCACCACGAGGTCTGGGCGGTCACGATGCCCGGGCACCTCGACGGCCCGTCGATGCCCGAGGGCGAGTTCAGCATGGACCTGATGGTCGACGCCCTGGTCGAGGAGCTCGACGCGCTGGGTGTGCCGGAACGGCCGCACGTGGTCGGCAACTCCCTGGGCGGCTGGGCCGCGCTGGAGCTCGCCCGCCGCGGCCGGGCCCGCTCGGTCGTCGGGCTGTCCCCGGCCGGGGCCTGGTCGGTGCCCTCGGACCTGTACCGGCTGCTCGTGGTGTTCCGGCTCGGGGCACTGCTCGCCGGGTGGGCGCCGATGCGCACGCTGGCCTCGTGCGGGGCGATCCGCAGGCTGCTCCTGCTCACCGTGGCCGAGCACGCCGACCGCTACACCGCCGACGAGGTGGCCGAGCTGTTCGACGACCTCGCCGGCTGCACCATCCTGGAGCCGCTGCTGTCCGCGGCGCGGATGGACACCGCCATCACACCGTTCGAGCAGCTGCCCTGCCCGGTGCGGGTCGCCTGGGCCGGCTCCGACCGCACGATCCCCTACGGCCGCTACGGCCGCCCGCTGATGGACGCCGTCCCCGGCGCCGAGCTGGTCGTGCTCCCCGGCGTGGGCCACGTGCCGATGGTGGACAACCCGGCGCTGGTGGCCTGGACGATCCTGCAGCACACCCGCTACCAGGTCGCGTCGTGACCGGCCCCGGCAACGCCCCCGCCGACCTCTCCGCCGCCCTCGACGGCTGGGCCCCCGGACCGCTCGTCGGCACCGACACCGTCACCCCGTGGTCGGTCGCCGCGTTCTCCGGGCTGCTCGACCTCGACCCGGTCGCCGCCGACGGGGACCCGCTCCCGCCGCTGTGGCACTGGCTCGCCTTCCTCGACACCCCGCCGATGTCCGCGCTCGGCGACGACGGCCACCCCCGCGAGGGCCACTTCCTGCCGCCGGTCCCGGACCGGCGCCGCATGTTCGCCGGCGGACGCCTGACCTGGCACGCCCCGTGGCGGGTCGGCGAACCGGTGACCCGCCGCCAGGAGCTCGGCCCGGTCCGGGTCAAGCAGGGCCGCAGCGGCGAGATGGCGTTCGTGACGACGCGGGCGGAGTTCCGCCGCGGCGACACGCTGCTCTGCGTCGAGGAGCAGGACATCGTCTACCGCTCGCAGCCGGCCGGCACCGTCCGGGGCACGGTCGCGCCGGACCCGGCGCCGCGCCCGGAGCACGAGTGGGCCTTCACCGTGCCGACCGGCCCGGAGCTGCTGTTCCGGATGTCGGCGTTGACCTACAACACCCACCGCATCCACTACGACCTGCCCTACGTCACCGGCGTCGAGGGCTACCCCGGCCTGGTCGTGCACGGCCCGCTGTTCGCCCTGCTCGGCCTGGAGATCGCGCGCCGCCACCGCCCGACGGCGTTCGTGCGCGGCTTCGAGTACCGCCTCACCGCACCGGCTTTCGCCGGCGCCGACGTCTGGGTCGGCGGGACCCCGGACGGGGACCGCATCGACGTCGCGGCCGGGTCCGACGGGGCACCGGAGTCGGTGCGGGGGAGCATCGAGCTCGCGACCTGAGCCTGCCCGGCTCCTGCCCCGGTGCACCACGGCTCCGTCCTCAGCTCTCCCCGGCCCCGGTCGTTGCCCCGCCCCCGGTCATCGCGGCGATCGCCTCGGTGACGGCCTGCTCCACCCGCTCACCGTCGACGCCCGACCGGGTCAGGACACCGTCGCCGTCCTCCTGCTCCAGCAGGGCGAGCAGGACGTGCTCGGTCCCGACGTAGTTGTGCCCCATCCGCAGTGCGTGCCGGAAGGTCAGCTCCAGGGCCTTCCTCGCGGCCGGGTCGAACGGGATCAGGGCGGGCACCGTCGTCGCCCGTTCCGGGAGCGCGGCGACGGCGGTCTCGCGCAGTGCCGCGGTGTCGGTCCCCAGCCCGGTCAGCAGCGCGACGGCCAGCCCCTGCGGCTCGGCGAGCAGCCCGAGGACCAGGTGCGCCGGGGTGATCCGGTCGCTCTCGGCCGTACGGGCCTCGTTCTGCGCGGAGACCACGACGTTGCGGGCCCGCGGGGTGAACCGCTCGAAGCCCTGCGCCATGTTCTCCGGGGCGTCCGGACGGGTGACGAACCGCTTCTGCGCGGCCTGCTTGGAGACCCCCATGCTGCGGCCGATGTCGGTCCACGACGCCCCGGCCCGGCGGGCCCGGTCCACGAAGTGGCCGATCAGGTGGTCGGCGACCTCGCCGAGGTGGTCCCCGGCGAGCACGGCGTCGGAGAGCTGCTCCAGCGGGTCCTGGTGGACCGAGGTGATGGCGTGGATGAGGTCGTCGAGGCGGACGGTGCCCCCCAGGGGTGTCGGTGACGTCATGCGTCAACCGTAAGTTGACGACGGTTGTTCGTCAACCGCGGGTTGACGATCACTCGTGTTCGGGCAGCAGGGGCACCTGCAGTCCCTCGTCGTGGCCGAGGCGGCTGGCGCGGCCGACCGAGGCCGAGCCGAACCGGCTCCGGACGGCGTCGAGCGCGGTGTCCAGGGCCGGACCGGTGTGGGCGTCGAGGGGAAGCTCCAGCTGCAGGGCGTCGTCGCGGTCCAGGTTGGTCAGCGACAGGCCGAGCAGGGTGATGCCGCGGGCGTGGATCTCGGGAAGGGCGTCGCTCAGCAGCCGGCGGGCGGCGGAGAGGATCGTCGGCGTGTGCGCGGTCGCGACCGGCAGCGTGTGCGACCGCGTGATCCGTGCGTAGTCGCCGAACCGCACCCGCAGCACGACGGTGCGGCAGACCCGGCCGCCCGTCGCGGCCCCACCCGCGTCGCGCGGTACGGACGGGCCGTCGATGTCGACGGTCTCGTCCGGCTCGTCGCGGTCGGACCCGCGGGGGGCGCGCAGGCGCCGGGCCAGCCGGTCGACGGTCGAGGCCAGGATGCCGTCGAGCTCGGTGTCGGTGCGCGGGTGGCGACCCAGGGCCCGCTGCGACCCGATCGAGCGGCGTGTCCGGTGCGTGTCCACCGGGCGGGAGTCCCGCAGGTGCGCGAGCGCGTGCAGGTGCCGTCCCGCGGCCGGCCCCAGGTAGGACACGAGCGCGGCCTCGCCGAGCGCGGCGACGTCGGCGACGGTCCGCACGCCCACCTCGTGCAGTCGCCCCGCCGTCACCGCCCCGACGCCCCACAGGCTGCGCACCGGCAGCGGGTGCAGGAACTCCCGCTCCCGCGCCGGGTCGACGACGAGCAGCCCGTCCGGTTTCGACGCCCCACTGGCCACCTTGGCGAGGAACTTGGTGCGGGCCACGCCGACGCTGATCGGCAGCCCCGCCTCCCGGGCCACCCGCTCGCGCAGCCGCGCGGCGATCTCCCGGGGCGTGCCCGCGATCCTCGCCAGCCCGCCGACCTCCAGGAACGCCTCGTCGATCGACAGCCCCTCGACCTCCGGGGTCGTGTCGCGGAACAGCGCGAACACCCGGCGGCTCGCCTCGGAGTAGGCCGCCATCCGCGGCGGGACGACGATCGCCTGCGGGCACAGCGCCCGCGCCTGGGGGCCGTTCATGGCGGTCCGCACGCCGTGCGCCTTGGCCTCGTAGCTCGCGGCCAGCACGACACTGCCGCCCACGACCACCGGCCGCCCCCGCAGGCGCGGGTCGTCGCGCTGCTCGACCGACGCGTAGAACGAGTCCAGGTCGGCATGCAGGATGGTGGCCAGGCCGCGCACGAACACATGTTCGCATGCGGCGGGGTCCGCGGCGAGCGGCTGCGCCCGACGGCTCAGGCGCCCCCGGTCCGGCTGCGCCAGCGTTCCCGGGCCCGGCGTGCGGCCTTGGCCACCGCGGCGTCCGGGTGGTGCTCGCCGAGCGCGGCCAGCACCTCGCCGACCCGCGGGTGGTCCAGCTGCCACACGGCGTCGAACACCTCGAGGGTCTCGGGCGGGAACTCGGCGGCGAACGCGTCCGGCCAGTCCTCGGCGTCGACGGTGTCCAGCGCGACGGCCAGCACGTCGATCGAGGCGGTGAGAAGCAGCTCCGGCTCGACGGCGTCGACGTCGAGCTCTCCGCGCGCGACCAGCCGGCGCGCCACCATGCCGCGGTGCGGGCCGTCGAGGTGGTCGTGCAGCAGGGTGTCGACGGCCTCGGCGCCGAAGCGGTCCGCGGCCACGCCGGTCGCGGTGAGGGCGACGAGCAGGGGCTGGCCCGGCGCGAGCGCCGCCGCCACGAACTCGGCCACCGCCCGCGCCGGATCGGGCTGCGCGGCGTGCCAGGCGTCGATGTCGCGGCGCCATTCGTCGGGCGGGACCTCCCCGGCCAGCTCGACGATCTCCGCGGCCGAGGCGACCGCCGGGTCCGGCCGGGTCGGGTAGTGCAGGTCCTCCGCGGCGAGCAGCAGCAGCGCGCACGCGACCCCGCCCGGGGTGAGCTGCACGATGCCGCCGACCCGGACCTCCTCCGCCCCGTCGGGCTCGTGGCTCGACCCGGTCCAGGCGACCATCCCGAGCCGCTCCAGCTGCTCCAGCAGCGTCGCGGTCCGGAGCGAGGCGACGTCGGCGTCCCCGTCGGCGTCCTCGGTCCAGTCGAGCAGCACGTCCAGGGCGTGGCGCAGGTCGTCGTGGTCGACGCCGTCGTCGACGTGGCGCAGCAGGAACAGCAGGGCCGGGGTCGCGTCCTCCGACGGCGGACCCTCCTCGGCGCGCAGCAGCGCCTCGATCGCCTCGTCGTCGATCTCACCGGTGAACACCACGTCCGCGTCGGGTGCGGTGTCGTCGACCGGGGTCGGCGCGGCCTCCCGGACGGGCAGGTCCGGGTCCACGGTGTCCTCGGCGGCGACGTGCGGCCAGCCCGTCGACAGCGCGCCCACCTCGCGGGCGGCGAGCACCAGGTCCTCGTGGGCGGAGGTGTCGTCCAGCCCGGCGAAGCGCGGCACCGCCACCAGCCGCCCCGACTCCCGCCGGACCGCGCCGGCGCGCACGCTCGTCTCCAGCACCCAGGTCAGGGTCCGCAGCCGGGTCGAACGGTCGAGGCGGACGACACGGTCCGGCTCGTCGCCGGTGCCGAGCAGACCGACCAGCTCGCGGGCGTCGGCCAGGCGCAGGTTGCCCGTCGCGGTCAGGGACCGGCCGCGCGGGCCGCACCAGCCGGCCAGCGCCCGCGCGTCGTGCAGGATCCGGGCCTGCGCCGCGGACGCCGCCCGGTCGGCGGGCGAGGGGATCCGCACCGGGTCCGGGTCGTCACCCAGCTCGGTGAGCAGCGGCGACCCGGCCCCGGCCTCCAGCTCGTCGTACTCCTCGACGTACTCGCCGCACAGTCGCCGCACCTGCGACGGCCGCGGCGAGCCCGGGGCGAGCAGCCCGCGCTCGTCGAGGAACTCCACGAACGCGGCGACGCTGGCGGGCACCAGCCGCACCGGCAGCCGGTGCTCCAGCACGATGTGCGGGCACCAGCCGTCGAGGAAGGTCTCGACGTGCTCCAGCGGCCAGTCGGCGAGATCGCCGTCGCCGGCGAGCCACTTGTACTGCAGCAGCAGCTCCGCCGACATCGGTTCGGCGACCACCTCGTTCTCGGTCAGCCACGCCGCGAACCCGTCGAGGAGTTCCTGGGCGGCCGCGTGGAACTCGTCGTCGGAGTCCGGGCCGAACCGCATGCGCATGGGCCGAGTGTGCACGCCCGGCACCGGCCACACACCCACGGGCGCCGATCGGCGTGTCCGGAGCAGGTCGTGCCGCGGGCGGGCAGGATGGGCCCGGACATGACCACACTGTTCGCCCTGCTGATCGCCGCGACGGCGATGGTCGGCAACACCGTCGCCGCCCTCTGGGAGGCCCGCGGCAGCCGGCTGGCGAAGTACGGGCGCCCGGTGTGGCTCCAGCCGTGGTTCCTGGCCGGGCTGCTCGCCGACGTCGTGGCCTGGGTGCTCACCGTCGTCGCGCTGCGGTACCTGCCGGTCTTCGCGGTGCAGTCGATCCTGGCGGGCGCGATCGCGCTGACCACACTGGCCGACCACGACTGGAACCCGTGGAACCTGATCCGGCGCGACCGGTGGGCGGTCGTCGCGGTGCTGGCCGGGCTGGTCGTGGTGGCCGCGAGCGCCGCGCCGGACCGCCCGGACGCGCTGCCCCCCGTGGCCACCCCGGTCCTGCTGGTGTCGTTCGTGGTGATCCTGGCCGCCGCCCCGTTCGTGTGGCGGGCCGGACGGCCGATGCTGCTGGCGCTGCTGGCCGGGCTGGGCTTCGGCGGGACCGCGCTGGCCGTCCGCGCGATCCACCCCGGCCCGCTCCGATGGGAGACCGCGGGCAACCTGCTGCTCGACCCGCTGGTGTACGGCGTCGTCGCGATGGGGGTGCTCGGGGTGCTGGCCTTCGCCCGCGCCCTGCAGGACGGCGCCGTCGGCCCGGCGACGGCGGTGCTGTCGGTGACCGAGGTGGTCGTGCCCGGTCTCGTCGGGATCGCGCTGCTCGGCGACCGGATCCGGCCCGGCTGGGAGGGGGCGGCGCTGGCCGGGGTCCTCGTCGCGCTCGGCGGGGTGGTCGCGCTGACCCGCCCGGACCCGGAGTCGGTCCGCCGCCGCGTGCACTGAGCCGCGGCCCCGGGGGAACACCTCCGCCCGGCTGTGGTGTTGCCCCCACATGACGAGCACCCTCACCGCCCACGACGCGTGGCGCACCGCGCGCGAGCAGACCCTCCGCGAGCCGCACGGCTGGTTGTCCCTGACCGCGCTGCACTGGCTCGACGACGGTGACGGTGCCGTCCCCGGGCTGCCCGGGACCTGGCGCGCCGCGGGTCCCGACGAGGTCGCGGTCACCGCCGTCGCGGACGACGGGATCGTGCTGCCCGGCGCGACCGGCCCGCTCGACGGCACCGCGCACGTCCGGCCCGTCGACGGCGCCCCCGGCGTGATGGTCACCGTGGGGGAGCGGGTGGTCGAGATCGCGCGGCGCACCGACGCGTGGGCGCTGCGCGTGCGCGACCCGCAGGCCCGCACCCGGACCGCGTTCACCGGGGTACCCGCCTGGCCCTACGACCCGGCCGCCGTCGTCGACGCCGTGTTCACGCCCTACGACGCGCCGCGGACGGTGACGGTCGACGCCGTCGTCGCCGGGGTGCAGCACTTCCCGACCGCGGTCGGCGAGGTCGCGTTCACCTGGGCCGGTGCTCCGCAGCGGCTCGTGGCGCTGGCCGGGAAGGACGGCGGCCTGTCGCTGCACTTCCGCGACGCCACCTCCGGGGACACCACCTACGGCGGCGGCCGCATCCTGCGAACCGACGACCCGGCGCCGGACGGGACGCTGGAGGTGGACCTGAACCGGGTGGTGAACCTGCCGTGCGCGTTCACCGCCCACGCCACCTGCCCGCTGCCGCCCGCCGGAAACACCCTGGACGTGGCCGTCGAGGCGGGGGAGAAGAGCCCGCTGCGGCCCGACCTCGCCTGAGGCCCCCGGTCCTGCCGCGGTGAGGGGGAGTTGCAACCTCCCCGCAACCGGTGTCGTGGATCACGCGGGTGGTGTTCACTCACCTCCGTTGCCCCGACGACCGCGGCAGGACGGCGAGCGCCGCCCCGGTCGTGGCGAACCGCTCGCAGGAGGTGCCCGTGACCACGACGCAGGAGAAGTCCGCCGCACGCACGACCGCGGAGGGTTGGCTCACCGCCTTCGCCGACGCCCTGTCCGCCCGCGACATCGACCGCGCCGTCGCGCTGTTCGCCGACGAGAGCTACTGGCGCGACCTGGTCGCGTTCACCTGGAACCTGAAGACCGTCGAGCACCACGACGGCGTCCGCGACCTGCTCGAGAACACCCTCGACGGGACCGACCCGTCGCACTGGGAGATCTCTGCGGAGCCGACCGAGGCCGGCGGTGTCACCGACGTGTGGTTCACCTTCGAGACCGCCGTCGGGCGCGGCTCCGGGCACGCCCGCCTCGTCGACGGGAAGGCCTGGACGTTCCTCACCACCCTCGACGAGTTGAAGGGGCACGAGGAGCCCCGCGGCGAGAACCGGCCGTTCGGCACCGAACACGGCGCCAACCCGGACCGGGTCACCTGGAAGGAGCGCCGCGAGGCCGAGCTGGCCGAGCTGGGGCGCACCCGCGACCCCGAGGTCGTGATCATCGGCGGCGGCCAGGGCGGTATCGCGCTGGGCGCCCGGCTGCGCCAGCTCGGCGTCGACACGATCATCGTCGAGCGCAACGAGCGGCCCGGCGACTCGTGGCGCAAGCGCTACAAGAGCCTCGCCCTGCACGACCCGGTCTGGTACGACCACCTGCCGTACCTGAAGTTCCCGGACAACTGGCCGGTGTTCGCGCCGAAGGACAAGATCGGCGACTGGCTGGAGTTCTACACGCGGATCATGGAGCTGAACTACTGGGGCTCCACCACCGCGCGCAGCGCCGAGTTCGACGAGGCGTCCGGCCGATGGAGCGTCGTCGTCGACAAGGCGGGCGAGCAGATCACCCTGCGCCCGCGCCAGCTCGTGATCGCGCTCGGCGTCTCCGGCAAGCCGAACATCCCCGACTTCCCGGGCCGGGAGCAGTTCCGGGGCGAGGTGCAGCACTCGTCGCAGCACCCCGGCCCGGACGCCTACCGGGGCAAGAAGGTCGTGGTCATCGGGTCGAACAACTCCGCGTTCGACATCTGCGGTTCGCTGTGGGAGGTCGGCGCCGACGTCACCATGGTGCAGCGCTCGTCCACCCACATCATCAAGTCCGACACGCTGATGGAGTACGGCCTCGGGGACCTCTACTCCGAGCGCGCGGTCAAGGCGGGCGTCGACACCCACACCGCCGACATGATCTTCGCGTCGCTGCCGTACCGGATCATGCACACGTTCCAGAAGCCCGCCTACGACAAGGCCCGCGAGGTCGACGCGGACTACTACCGGCGGCTGGAGGAGGCCGGGTTCGAGCTGGACTTCGGCGACGACGACTCCGGCCTGTTCATGAAGTACCTGCGCCGTGGCTCGGGCTACTACATCGACGTCGGTGCCGCCGAGCTCGTCGCCGACGGCAAGGTGAAGCTGGTCCGCGGGCAGATGCAGGAGTTCACCGAGAAGGGGGTGCGGCTCGCCGACGGCACCGAGCTCGACGCCGACCTCGTCGTGTTCGCGACCGGCTACCGGTCGATGAACGGCCTCGCCGCCGACATCGTCGGCCAGGACGTCGCGGACAAGGTGGGCAAGGTGTGGGGCCTGGGCTCGGACACGACCAAGGACCCCGGTCCCTGGGAGGGCGAGCAGCGCAACATGTGGAAGCCCACCCAGCAGCAGAACCTGTGGTTCCACGGCGGCAACCTGCACCAGAGCCGGTTCTACTCGCTGTACCTGGCGTTGCAGCTCAAGGCGCGTGAGGCGGGCATCGACACCCCCGTCTACGCGCTGCAGGAGCGCCACCACCTCTCCTGACCGCCGAGCGGGAGAGACCTGTCGGGGACGGTCACCGCCGCACTACGGTGCGGTGGTGACCGTCCCCGACATCGCGGTGCAGGCCGCGCGGGCGCTGTGGGCCGAGCTCGAACCGGTCCACGACGTCGTGTACTTCGCCCCCGAGGCGCGGGCGGCCGCCGAGGCGGCCGGGTTCCGCGGGTTCTGGCGCGGCTACTTCGCGATGCGCGCCGCCCCGCTGGGGCCGGTGGGCGCGGCTCCGGTGACGGCCGCGTTCCACGGCTTCCACCCGTCGATGGTCGCCCGTGCGCTGCCCGGGGTCTGGTCGCCGGGGTCCCCCGACGGGGCGCTCGCGGCCCGGCTCGCCGGTTCCGCCGCCGCGCTGCGCCGGTCCGGGCTCGACGGCGCCGGCCCGGCCGCCGACCCGGCCGCGCTGCACCGGGCCGCGGAGCTCGCCTGGGCCGCCGCCGGGGAGGTCGACGTCGACGGCCGCGTCCTCGCCGCTGCGAACGCCGCGCTGCCCCGCCCCGACGGCGACCTCGAGACCCTCTGGCAGGCGACGACGACGCTGCGCGAGCACCGCGGGGACGGTCACGTCGCGGTCCTGGTCGCGCGGGGTGTCGGCCCGGTCGCCGCGCACCACCTCAAGATCGCCGCCGGGGAGACCGACGGCGAGTGGCTGCGCACCGCCCGCGGCGTCGACCCGGACGCCTGGGCGGCCGGCGCGGAGGACCTGCGGGCCCGCGGCTGGGTCGACGCCACCGGCGCGCTCACCGCCGCCGGCGCCGACGAGCACGACGAGATCGAACGGCTCACCGACCGGGCCGCCGCCCGCCCGTGGGGCGCACTCGGCCCGGAACGGACCGCCGAGCTCGCCGCGCTGCTGGCGCCGATGGCGACGGCGGTGCTAGCCGCCGGGGACGTGCCCGTACACGGCCCGGTCGGGCTCGTCCGGGACGGCCGGTGAGGACCGCCACGACGGTCGAGGCCTCCGGCGGTGACTGGCGCGAGACCGTCGAGTTCGTCGTCGAGGCCGAGAAGCTGGGCCTCGACGACTGCTGGGTCGCCGAGGCGTGGGGGTCCGACGCGCCGTCCGCGCTGGGCTACCTCGCCGCCCGCACCGGACGCATCCGGCTCGGTTCCGGGGTGATCCAGGTCGGCACCCGCTCGCCGGTCGCGATCGCCCAGGCCGCGCTGACCCTGCACGACATGTCGCAGGGACGGTTCCTGCTCGGGCTCGGCCCGTCCGGCCCCCAGGTCATCGAGGGCCTGCACGGGGTGCCGTTCGCCCGCCCGCTCACCCGGCTGCGCGAGACGATCGAGGTGGTCCGGGCCGCCTGCGCGGGGGAGCGCATCGCCTACGACGGCGAGACCGTCGCGATCCCGCTGCCCGGCGGACAGGGCCGCCCGATGCGGCTGTCGACCACGCCGGTGCCGGACCTGCCGGTGTTCGTCGCCGCGCTGTCCCCGCGGATGCTGGAGCTCACCGGGCGGGTCGCCGACGGCTGGCTGGGCACGAGCTTCGTCCCCGAGGGTGCCGACGCCTACCTCGCCCACCTCGACACCGGTCTGCGCGCCGCCGGGCGGGACCGGTCCGCGATCGAGGTCTGCCAGGGCGCCGAGGTCGCCTTCGCCACCGACGAGGCCGACCAGGCGGCGATGGTCGACGCCCGCCGCCCCGGCATCGCGTTCAGCCTCGGCGGGATGGGCACCGCGGAGCGGAACTTCTACTTCGACGCCTACCGCCGCCAGGGCTGGGGCGAGCGGGCCGACGCCGTCCGCGCCGCCTGGCAGGGCGGGGACCGGGCGGGCGCCGCGGCCCTGGTGACCGACGAGATGGTGCTGGGGACGACGCTGGTCGGCACCGAGGAACGGGTCGCCGCGCGGTTGCGGGACTGGGCCGCCGCCGGCGTCGGCACCGTCCGGCTCTACCCGGCGGGGGAGACCCTCGACGAGCGCCTCACCACCCTGGCGCGGGCCGTGGAGCTGGCCCGCGCCGCGGGGTGATCACACGTCGGCGGCGCGCTTCTCGGCGATTCGGCGCCACGCCGTCCAGACCAGGCCGGCCAGCAGCAGCAGGTACAGCACCACGGTGATCGGGCTCGACACCAGCACCGCCGGGTCGTTGTCGGAGTTGCCCATCGCGTCGCGCAGCGAGTACTCCGCCAGCGGCCCGAGGATCACCGCGATCAGCACCGGCGCGACGGGGATGTCGTAGAGCCGCATCGCCAGCCCGAGCACACCCACCACCAGCATGATCACCAGGTCGACCTGGCTCGCCCCGGAGGCGTACACGCCGAACGCGGCGAACACCGCGATGCCCGCGTACAGGTAGGACTTCGGGACCCGCAGCAGCTGCGCCCACAGCGGCGCGAACGGCAGGTTGAGGATCAGCAGCACGATCATCGCCAGGAAGAACCCGGCGAGCAGTGCCCACACGATGTCCCCGGAGCGCTCCAGCAGCAACGGGCCCGGCTGCAGGCCGTACTGCTGGAACGCGGCGAGCAGGATCGCCGCCGTCGCGGAGGTGGGCAGGCCGAGCGCGAGCAGCGCGCCCATCGCGGTGCCCGCGGTGGCGTTGCCCGCGGCCTCCGGCGCCGCGACGCCCTCGATGGCGCCCTTCCCGAAGGTCGGCTCGGCCTTGCGCCGGTCGAGCCTGCGCTCGGTCCCGTAGGCCAGGAACGTCGGCACCTCGGCGCCACCGGCCGGGATGACACCGAACGGGACGCCGATCGCGGTGCCGCGCAGCCACGCGGGCAGCGCCTGGCGGAACTCGGCCTTCGACAGCCACCATCGGCCGGTCGGCATGACGGCGCTGGTCTCCTCGGCCCGGCCGACCTTCGCGGCCTGGCTGAACACCTCGCCCAGCGCCAGCAGCGACACCGTGATCACGACGATCGAGACGCCGTCGAGCAGCGGGGAGAAGCCGAAGGAGAACCGGGGTGTGCCGGTCGGCTGGTCGATCCCGACCAGGGCGAGGGTCAGGCCGATCGCGAGCGCGGCGACGCCGCGGATCGCGGAGTCGGCGACGACGGCGGAGATCGCGACGAAGGCGAACACGGCGAGTGCGAGGAACTCGGCGGGGCCGAACCCGGTGGCGAGCCGGGCGAGGGTCGGGGCGAAGAACACCACCAGCGCCGAGGCGACCATGCCGCCGATGAACGCGCCGATCGCGCCGGTGGCCAGCGCCTGGGCGGCCCTGCCGCGCAGCGCCATCCGATGCCCCTCGAAGGTGCTTGCGATGGCGGTCGAGTTGCCGGGGGTGTTCATGAGGAACCCGGCGATGGAGTCACCGAACAGGCCACCGAAGTAGATGCCGGTGAACATGATCAGCGCACTGGTCGGCTCGAGGACGAAGGTGAGGGGGAGCAGCAGCGCCACGGCCATCGCCGAGCCCAGCCCCGGCAGGACCCCGACCGCGGTGCCCATCAGCGCACCGAGGAACACGAACAGCAGCGCGGAGGGGCTGAGGACGTCGGCGAAGCCGCCGAGCAGGTTGGTCAGTTGTTCCACGGGTCAGAACCCTCCGACGAAGCCGGCGGGCAGCGAGATCCCGAGCAGCATGCTGAACACGACCTGGACCGCCGAGGACACGGCGAGCCCGCCGAGCGCCATCGCGGGCCAGCGCCGGTTGCCCAGGGCGGCGGCGACGGTGACGAACAGCCCGGTCGCGGACAGGATCCACCCCAGGTAGGGCAGGACGACGATGAACGCGGCCACGCCGCCGACCGCGGTCAGCACGGCCGGGGCGTTCACCCCGGTGTCGGCCGGCGCGTCCCCGCCGGCGGCGCCCTCGACGTCGCCGTCACCGGTGGCCGCCGGGACCGGGGCCGGGGCGTCGAACTCCGGCCGTGGCCGCAGGATGTCGAACGCCAGCAGCGCCGCGACCACGTAGCACAGGATCGCGACGATCCACGGCATGGTGGTCGGACCGAACAGGCCGCCGTCGCCGACGACCCGCATGGTCAGCGTGCCGTAGGTCAGAAAGACCCCCAGCGCGGCGAGGATCGCGGGCACGACGAGCGCGCCCCGGGACAGGTGTGCAGGACGGCCGCTCATGCCAGCCCCAGCTCCTTCAGAAGGTCGTCGATGCGGGACTGCTCGGAGACCAGGTAGCGGTCGTAGTCCTCGCCGTAGGTCTCGCTGCGCACCCAGCGGTTGCGGGTCACGGCCTCGCCCCAGGACTCGGTCCCAACCATCTCGCGGGCGATCTGCTCCAGCTCCGCGCGGGCCTCGGGGGTGATCCCGGCGGGGGCGACGAGCCCGCGCCAGTTGACGAGGTCGACCTCGGGCATGCCCAGCTCGTCCATGGTCGGGGCGTCGACGCCCTGCAGGCGTTCGGGCGCGACGACGGCCAGCACCCGCAGCTGCCCGGACTCCACCAGGTCGCGGAAGTCGTTGTAGCCGGAGATCCCGACGCCGACGGTGCCGGCCGCGGTCGACAGCAGGCTCAGCGTGAGTTCGCCGCCGCCGGGGTGCGGGGTGTAGACCATCCGCTCGACGGGGATGTCGCGGGCCTGCGCGAGCTGGGCGGCGACCATGTGGTCGATACCGCCCGCCGAGCCGCCGCCGATCGGTAGCGCGGCCGGGTTCGCGGCCCAGGCGGTGAGCATGTCGTCGAGCGTGCGGAACGGTGACTCGGCCGGGACCGCGACGACCTCGAAGTCCTCCGCGAGCCGGGCGATCGGCGTCGTGTCCTGCAGGCTGAGCGCGCTGCCGGACTGGCTGATCCCGCCGAGCATGACGGTGCCGGTGACCATCATGGTGGTCTCCTCGCCGGCGAGACCGGCGAGCTGGTTGAGGCCGATGGTCCCGGCGGCACCGGGGATGTTGACCACCTGCACGGTGTTCACGATGTTCCCGGTGCGCATGGCCTGCTGCGCCTCGCGGGCGACCAGGTCCCAGCCGCCACCGGCGGCCGCGGGGGCGATGAGGGTGAGGTTGGAGCGCGCCGCCTGTCCCTCCCCGGACCGGGCGGCGTCGGCGAAGGCGGTCACCGCGAGTGCGGCGACGAGGACGATTCCCAGGGCTGCGATGACCTGCCGTCGTGGCATGGGGGCAGACGTTGGCACACGTCCGCTCCGTCCTCCATGGTCCGGATCGGAAACTCTACGATCTCTGTGACCACAACGAACTTTTCTCCGGTATGTCCGTTCGGCGTGGTTAGTCTCCGTCCCGTCCGCGAACGCCTGATGGGGAGCGACATGACGATCTGTGTGGCCTACGGCCCGACGCCCGAGGGCGACGCCGCCCTGGACCTGGCGGTCCGCGAGTCCCGGCTGCGGGGCGCCCCGCTGACGGTGCTGGCCACCGGCCGCCAGGAGCTGTTCGACGCCGACGGCACCGGGACCCACGACCACGCCTCGCTCGAGGTGACCATCGGGTCGCGGCTCGCCGGGCTGCGCGCCGAGGGCGACCCGACCACCGCGGTGCGCGTCGTCGACGACGGCGGCGACCCCGCCGAGGCGATCCTCGACCTGGCCGCGCAGGAGGACGCGCAGCTGCTCGTGGTCGGGGTGAGGCGGCGCAGCCCGGTCGGCAAGCTGCTCACCGGCAGCACCGCGCAGCGGATCATCCTGGACTCCCCGATCCCGGTCCTCGTGACCCACGCGGCGCGCTCGTAGGCTCGGCTTTCCCCAGGTCAGGCGCGCCTCACCGGGTGTCGGACGGATCACGAACGGGTGTGGGCGTCCCGAGGGCGGGGCACTCCCGGTACGTCCCGAACCGACATCGGAAGGAGCGGTGGGCACCATGGCCACCCCGATCACCAGCCCGCTCGACAGCGGCGCCACCGACATCACCGGCGGCGTGCTGCAGGAGACCCTCGTCGACCTCGTCGACCTGTCCCTGGTCGCGAAGCAGGCGCACTGGAACCTCGTCGGCAGGCAGTTCCGCGACATCCACCTGCACCTCGACGAGCTCGTCGACCTGGCCCGCGAGCACGGAGACTCGGTCGCCGAGCGGGCCGCCGCGATCGGCGTCGCCCCCGACGGTCGCGCGAAGACCGTCGGCCGCGACACCGGGCTGCCCGAGTACCCGGCGGGCTACGTGTCCGACTCCGACACCGTGCTCACCATCTCGGCGACCGTCGACGCCGCCGTCGACCGGCTGCGTCCGCGCATCGAGCAGGCCGGCAAGGCCGACCCGCTCACCGAGGACCTGCTCATCGAGCTGGGCCGCGCGCTGGAGGAGGCCCGCTGGATGTGGCAGGCGCAGGCCGCCGGCTACCGCGGCGAGGTCTGAGCAGCACCCGCACGACCACCGGCCCCGGGCGTCCCCACCACGACGTCCGGGGCCGTCGTGTGTCCGGGGGCGTGGTGTCCGGGGCCGGCTCAGCGCACCGCCGTCGCGGCCGCGGTGACCGTGGCCCGCCAGATCGCCATCGCCGCCCAGAGCACGAACACCCCGACCGGCAGGGGCAGGGCGTCGGGGAGGTCCGCACCGTAGGACGGCCGTAGCCCGCCGGTCCGCCACACCCGCCCGGCCTCGTTGACCGCGTCGGCCGTGGTGAGCAGGGCGAAGCGGCGCCCGATCCCCGAACCGGTGAGCCGGTAGGTCAGGTCGCCGAGCTCGACGGTCCACCGCGGGCGGGAGAGCGGCCCGTCCGGGTGGTCGACCGATCGCTGGATGTGCGCCCGGATGTCGCCCTCCAGCGCGAACCGGGCGATCCCCTCCGACCGCAGCGCGTAGGGGTGTCCGTCGATGACGAGGTCCCGGTGGGAGTGCCAGGCCCGCGCGCTCCACCCGGTGACGGCCCGGCCGTCGGCGGTGACCTCGTAGCGCACACGGAGCAGGCCCGCCGGGGTGGAGGTCGCACGCAGCTGCACCCGCCCAGCGTGCCACCGGCGCCGCCGCCGCGGGAGGACCACGCGGTGAACCGTGCGGTGGTCCCCGCATTGCTGGCCGCGTGCGCCGGGGTGGCGGACGTCTGGGCCGTGGTCGCACTGGGCGGCGCGTTCGCCGGTGTCGTCACCGGCAACCTCGTGACGGCCGGGCACGCCCTCGCCGTCGCCGAGCCGGCCCGGCTGCTGCCGCCTGCGGTCGCGGTGGCCGGGTTCGTCGTCGGCGTCGCGCTGTGGTCGCTGCTGCGCCGCCGGTGGCCGACGGCGGTGTCGGTCCCGCTCGTCGCCGAGCTGGTGGTGCTCGTCGTGCTCGCGGTGGCCTGGCCGCTCGCCCCGGGCGCGACGCTCCCGCTGCTCGCCGGTGCCGCACTGGCGATGGGCGGGCAGAGCAGCGTCGCGCAGCTGCTCGGACAGTCCACGACCTACATGACCGGCACGCTGACCGGCGCCGTGTCCGACCTGGCCACCGGCGACGGGCGGCGGTGGCCGGCGCTGCGCCAGCTCGCGGCGATCGTGCTCGGCGCCGTCGCCGGCGGGCTGGCGCTGGCGCACCTGCCGGCCGTCGTCCCGGCGCTGGCGGCACTGCTCGCCGCGGCCGCGGTCGTGGTCCGTGCCGTCGGGGACCGGCGGGTGCAGGATGATCCGGTGGGGCCCTCCGCCCCGCAGGACGACGACGTCGAAGGAGCACGACCGTGCCGCTGCACCCGCAGGTGGAAGCCCTCCTGAACCTCATGGCCGAACAGGGCGGGGCGCCGCCGGAGACCATGACCGTCGCGCAGAACCGCGCGATGATCCGGGAGATGGCCGCGGTGTCCGGTCCGCCCGAGCCGGTCGCGGCGGTCCGCGACGACCGCGCCGGCGACGTACCGGTGCGCATCTACACGCCCGAGGGCACCGGCCCGTTCCCGGTCCTGGTCTTCTACCACGGCGGCGGCTGGGTGATCGGCGACCTCGACAGCCACGACCCGGTCTGCCGGTCGCTGGCCAACCGGTCCGGCGCCGTCGTCGTCGCGGTCGACTACCGGCTCGCCCCCGAGCACCGGTTCCCGGCCGCCGTCGACGACGCCGTCGCCGCCCTGGAGTGGGTGCACGCCCACGCCGCGGAGTTCGACGGCGACCCGTCCCGCATCGCCGTCGGTGGCGACTCCGCGGGCGGGAACCTGTCGGCCGTCGTCGCCCAGCACGCCCGCGACCACGGCCCCGCCCTGCGGTTCCAGCTGCTGGTCTACCCGGCCGTCGACGCCGCCGACCAGAGCCCGTCGATGACCGAGAACGCCCAGGGCCCGCTCCTGACCGTCGCCTGGATGGAGTGGTTCATGGGCCACTACCTCACCGGCGAGCAGGACGCCCTGGACCCGCGCATGTCCCCGGCCCGCACCACCGACCTGTCCGGGCTGCCGCCCGCGCTGGTCGTCACCGCCGAGTTCGACCCGCTCCGTGACCAGGGCGCCGCCTACGCCGCGGCGCTGAACGCCGCGGGCGTGAAGACGGAGCTGCGCGAGTCGCCGGGCATGATCCACGGGTTCCTGCAGTTCGGTGCCGCGGTCGACGACAGCCGCGCCCTGCTCGACGAGGCGGGAGCAGCCCTGCGCGCCGCCCTGGCCTGACCCGGTGCGCCCTCACCCCGGGGTTGCCCCCAGGGGCACTTTCGTGGCTTAGAGGGCTACGAGGGTGACCCTGGGAGCAGCCCGGGCGGGGTGGGGGTGGCCGGCCACGCAGCGGCGTGGGAATGCGGGCCCCGGGCCGGTCGTTGCCGATGCTCAGTAGGCCGTCCGACCCGAGGAGCACCGTGCCCCGCCTGTCCCCGCCGGTGGCGTTCGCCGTCGTCGCAGCGACGTTCGTCTGGTTCCTCGCCGCGTCGTCCGCGCCGTCCCCGCTCTACGTCGTCTACCAGGAGCGGTTCGCGTTCACCGAGTTCACGCTGACCACGGTGTTCGCGGTCTACGTCCTCGCGCTGATCGCCGCCCTGCTCGTGGCCGGGTCGCTGTCCGACCACATCGGACGCAAGCCGGTGCTGCTCGGTGCGATCGCGCTGGAGGTCGTGTCCCTGGTGCTGTTCCTGCTGGCCGACGGCGTCGGCTGGCTGCTCGTCGCGCGCGTCGTCCAGGGCGTCGCGACCGGTGCGGCGACGGCGACGCTGCCCGCGACGCTGGTCGACCTCGCCGCCCGCGGTGACCGGCCGGACCGGGCGGGTGCGATCAACGGGACCGCTCCGCTCGCCGGGCTGGCGCTCGGTGCGCTCGGCTGCGGCCTGCTCGTCGAGTACGCGCCCGCCCCGACCCGCCTGGTCTGGGCGCTGCTGGTCGCCGGCCTGGTCCTGGCCGCCGTGCTGGTCGCGCTGATCCCGGAGACGATCGACCGTCGGCCCGGGGCGCTCGGGTCGCTGCGGCCGCGGGTCGGGGTGCCGCCACGGGTGCGGGCCGGCTTCGTCGCGATCGTGCCGATCCTGCTGGCCAGCTGGGCGCTCGGCGGGCTCTACCTGTCGCTCGGGGGCTCGGTCGTCGCGCAGGTGTTCGGGGTGCACGACCACCTGGTCGGCGGGCTCACCGTCGTCGCGCTCGTCGGGACCGGCGCGGTGACGGCGTTCGCGCTGCGCGGGCGGGTGCCGTCGGCGCTGCTCGTCCCGGCGGCCGGGCTGCTGGCCGCCGGCACCGTCGTCACCCTGGCCGGGGTGTCGACCGGGCTGCTCGCGCTCGCCGCCGTCGGTGCGGTCGTCGCCGGGCTCGGATTCGGTGCGGCCGCCTACGCCACGTTCGGGACGATGTCCACGCTCGCGGCCCCGCACGAGCGTGGCGAGCTGTTCGCCGCCCTCTACACACTGGCCTACCTGGCGTTCTCGGTGCCGGCGATGGTCGCGGGCGTCGCCGCGACGCTGGGGGAGCTGCGCCCCACGGCGCTGGTGTACGGCGGCGTCGTCGCGCTGCTGGCCGTCGTCGCGGCCGTGCTGGGCCGCCGTGTGCCGGTTCCCGCGACCGGAGAACCGGTCCCCGCGCCGACCTGCGGAGCCTGATCGGCGGACGGCGCGAGCGGTATGCGTTACCCCATCCGTCGGTGAACGCGGGCAGGCGACCACTCGTCGCGTACTCCGCGGTGGGCGGGTGTCACGGGTTGTGACCGATGGTCTCGGCGTGGTTACGGTGTCGGCCGCTCCGGGTCCTCCCCGCACTCCGGCCCGGGCGGTACCTGCTCCCCGAGGTAGAGGAACGACCATGGCTGGACGACACCGCAAACCCACCGAGACCGGCCGCCAGGTCGCCCGGATCAGCGCGTTCGCCGCGATGGCGGCCGCCCCGCTGGGCGTCGCCGGGACCGCCTCGGCGGCCGAGTCGACCTCGTCGGCCCCGTCCGTCGAGCGCTCGGCCACCTGGGAGAAGCTCGCGCACTGCGAGAGCACCGGCAACTGGGACGCCGACACCGGCAACGGCTTCAAGGGCGGCCTGCAGTTCACGCCGTCGACCTGGAAGGAGTTCGGCGGCCGCCAGTACGCGCCGAGCGCGGAGCAGGCCACCAAGGCCCAGCAGATCGAGATCGCGAAGAAGGTGCAGGACGAGCAGGGCTGGAAGGCCTGGCCGGCCTGCACCAAGAAGCTCGGCTGGCGCTGACCCGCCACACTGGCCGCATGGATCTGGACGCGGTACGGCGGATCGTCGCCGAGGACTCCGGGCTGTGCACCGTGGCGGTCGTACGCGCCGACGGCCGCCCGCACACCTCGCTGGTCAACGCCGGTGTGCTCGACCACCCCGTGACCGGCGCCCCGGTGGCCGCCTACGTCACCTACGGCCCCGTCAAGCTGACGGCGTTGCGTGCGCGACCCGCGACGTCGCTGCACTGGCGGGCCGGGTGGCGCTGGGTGGCCGTCGAGGGCAGCTCCGAGATCTTCGGGCCGGACGACCCGCGGGACGGCGTCGACGTACCGCAGCTCCTCCGGGACGTGTTCGTCGCGTGCGGTGGGACCCACGACGACTGGGCCGAGTACGACCGGGTGATGGCCGAGCAGCGGCGGGCCGCGGTGCTCGTCGTGCCGGAGCGGGTGGTCGGGAACCACTGACCGGACGGCCCACTGCCTGATTTCCACTTGCCTGTCCGGTACGTCACGCGGTGCGATGGTCCGCGTGAGGATGTCGTGACGGCCGGGCAACCTGGCCCGCAGCCGGTCGGCCCGCTCGGGACGGCGGAGCGCGCACCGGCGCCGGACCTCGCCCGCGGGGCGATGCTGTTACTCATCGCGCTCGCGAACACACCGTTCTACCTGTACGGACGGGCCCACTCCGAGGCCGGTTTCCACCCGGTCGACGGTTCGCCCGTCGACCGGGTCGTGCAGGCCGCGCTGATCATCGGCGTGGACATGCGGGTGTACCCGATGTTCGCGTTCCTGTTCGGGTACGGCCTCGCGGTGATCCGTCGGCGGCAGGCCGAGGCCGGGGTGCCGGACGCCCGGGCCTTCGCGGTGCTCCGCCGCCGCAACCTGTGGCTGATCGCGTTCGGTCTCGTGCACGCCCTGCTGCTGTGGGGTGGCGACGTCCTGGGCGCGTACGGCCTGTGCGGGCTGGTGCTGACCTGGCTGTTCCTGCGACGTTCCGACCGGACCCTGCTGGTGTGGTCGGCGCTGGGCACCGTCGTCCTCACGGCGTTCGCCGCGTTCTCGCTCTACGGTGCCTGGGCGGTCGTCGTCGAGGGAGTGCCGGTGCAGGGCGGAGGGCTCCCCGCCTTCGTGACCGCGAGCGCCTCGGCCACCGACCCGCTCACGGCGGCGCTGGACCGGATGCTGCTGTGGCCGTTCATCGTGCTCGGCCAGGGACTGTTCGGGATCGCGGTACCGGTTGCGATGCTCCTCGGGGTCTGGGCCGCCCGGCGCAGGGTGCTGGAACGGCCGGCCGAGCACCGGCGGCTGCTGTGGCCGGCGGCCGTCGTGGGGGTCGCGGTCGGCTGGCTCGGCGGGCTGCCGCACGCGCTCGCCCACGTCGGCGTGCTGCCGGAGCTCGGCACGGTCGTCTGGGCGTTCACCGCCGTACAGATGGTCACCGGGTTGGTGTGCGGGATCGGTTACGTCGCGGTGTTCGGTCTGCTCGCCGCCCGGCTCGAGGGGCGGCCACCGGGGCGGGTCGCGTCGGCGGTGACCGCGCTCGGCAGGCGGTCGATGACCGGCTATCTGGGACAGTCCGTGCTGTGCGCGCCGGTCCTCGCGGCCTGGGGGCTCGGGGTGGGTGGGCTGCTGGGTAGCGCCGGGATGGCCGTCTACGCGGTCGGGGTGTGGACGGTGACCGTCGCTGTCGCCGTCGCACTCGAACGGGCCGGTCGTACGGGCCCGGCCGAGCAACTGCTGCGACGGCTGGCGTACCGGCCGGGGCGGTGACCCGGCGGTCGGGCGCGGCCATCGGTACCCGGCCGCGGACCCGGCGGAACCGCCGCGGCCCGGGCCTCGTCCAAGCCGCATGACCACCTACGCCCACGACCCGGTCGCCTCGACGATCGTCGCCTGCTGGCCCACCGGCGACGGCGCCGTCGCCTGCCGGGCCGCCCGCGTCCCGAAGGCCCTCGACCACTCCCTGGCCCGCCGCACCGCGAAGGCGCTGAGCGCCCTGTCGACGCACCTGTGGGCCACCTACGCCGACCAGGCCGCCCACGAGCTCGACCCGGCGGCGCTCGCCGCGGCCGTGCGGCACCCGAACCAGCCGGTGGGGGACCTCCTGCGCGTCATGGAGGACGGCTGTGCCGAGACCGCGCACCTGCTGGGCCGGATCGTGGCGCGGGCACCGGGGCGGGCGTTCCGCGACGCCGTCGTCGCCGACGTCCGCGCCGAGACCGACGCCGTCCTCGTCGCCGACGACGGCGTCCTCACCGGACGCTCCGCCCAGGCCGTCGTCCACCCCCGGAGCGACGCCCCGGCCGAGCAGCTCCTCGTCGCGCACGCGCTGCTGCACGACGACCCGCTCGGCCCGCCCGCGATCGTGACGTCGGTCGAGCCGAACGCGGCCGCCGTCGCGACCCTGCGCTGGCTGCGGGCCTCGGCCGTGCTCGTCGCGGAGCGGGTCGGGCACACGGTGCCCGACGTCGTCGCGCTCGCCGAGGCGATCGGGCACGAGGACCTCCCGGTGGCCCGGCACGTGCTGTGCACCCTGGCCGGGGTCGGTGAAGAGGTGGTGGTCCTCGACCTGCTCCAGGAGGCCGTCCTGGCCCGCCAGGGCTGGTTCATCGTGTGCCCGGAGCAGCCACCGCATCCCGAGGAGGGCCACCGGGCGGTCTCGACCGTGCTGGACCCGCTCGACCCGGCGTCGTGCCTGCTCGATGGCCTGGTCCGCGGGCTGCACGGCTGTTTCCGGGTGTGGCTCGACGACGTCGTGGCCCGGGAGACCCCCGGCACCGACCCGCGGCTGGTCGGGACCGCCCGGACCGCGGCGCTGCGCCTGCGCTACACCGACGAGGTACGGCGCTCGGTCCGGGCGGGCCGCTGAGCGGCTCGGCCGGCGACGACCGGCCCGGCGACCACCGGCCGTCACCGGGGCGCGGCTGGAGGATCACGCCGTTCCGGACCGGCGCCCCGCGAGCATCTGTACCGCGGTCCCGGCGACGGGCAGCACCAGCAGCAGCGCGAGTGCCGCGCTCAGCCCGACGACGGCGGCGAACCCGCCGATCACCGCCGCCCCGATCCCGGCGCCGGTGAGGAAGCACAGCGTCGCCACCCCGATCGCGCCGCTGCGCCGGTCCTGCGGCACCGCCGTGCCGACGGCGGCGATCATCGCGGGCTGCCCGGTGCCGAACGCCAGCGTCACCAGCATCGGCGCGAGCGCCAGCACCCACGGCAGGTGGCTCGCCACCCCGGCCACGGCCACGACCAGCCCGACGACGGTCGTCGCGCAGGCGCACGTCAGGGTCTGCCGCGGCCCGATCCGGGCCTGCAGGAACGCCGACGCCGCCGGGCACGCCAACGCCACCACCGCCGACGGCACCAGCACCAGCCCGGTGGCCAGTGGGCTCCAGCCGCGCTCGGCGAGCTCCAGCGGGATGCCCAGCAGCAGGGCGAACCAGCTGGCCGGCACCGCCGAGGCGCACAGCGAGCTGCGCACCACCGTCGCGTTGCCGACCACCCCGCGCGGCAGGAACCCGTCGGGCCGGGCCCGCACCCACAGCGCCGTCACCGGGACGCCGACCGCGAGCAGCACCCCACCGGCGACGGCCGCGACCGCACCCGCGCTGGGCGACTGCACCAGCAGCACCAGTCCGGACACCGCCGTCGCGACGATCGCCGCACCCACCAGGTCCACCCGGGCGCCGTCGCCGCGGACCACCGAGTGCCGCCACAGGTAGGGGACCGCGAGCAGCGCCAGTACCGGCAGCGCGACCGCGGCCCGCCAGCCGCCCACCGTCGTCAGCGCCCCGCCGATCAGCGGGCCGAGCGCGGACAGCGCGGCCGAGATCCCGGCCAGCCGCCCGAGCACGCCGCCGCGTCGTTCCGGCGGGGTCCTGGCGGACAGCAGCGCCGAGGCGAGCACCGGGACCGAGGCCGCGCCCAGCCCCTGCACGATCCGGGCCGCCATCAGCAGGCCGAAGCTCGGCGCGGCCGCCGCGGCGAGCGCTCCCAGCCCGAGCAGGCCCACCCCGACACACAGCGGCACCCGGATGCCGACGGCGTCGGCGAGCCGTCCGTGCACCGGCGTCGCGACGGCCAGCGCGACCGCGTACCCGCTCACCATCCAGGTCGCGACCGCGGTGTCGACGCCGAGCCCGTCGGCGAGCAACGGCAACGCGACCGTCACCCCCGACGTCGAGGTGCCGGCGAGGCCGAAGAGGAGTCCGAGCACGATCGACAGGAGCACGCGATGATCCTCACCCGCCCGGGCGACCGGTGCACCGTGATTCGCTGTGAACCGTGCCGAACCGACCTGTCATCCGCCCGGCGACCGCCGAGGACGCCGACGCCTGCGCCGCCGTCTACGCCCCCTACGTCCGGGACACCGCGATCAGCTTCGAGGCCGAGCCGCCGGGCCCGGTGGAGATGGCCGAGCGGATCGCCGCCGCCCGCGAACGCCACGCCTGGCTGGTCGCCGTCGGCCCCGGCGGTGAGGTGCTCGGCTACGCCTACGGCGGGCCGTGGAAGTCCCGCGAGGCCTACGCGTGGACCTGCGAGGTCTCGGTCTACCTGGCCCCGTCGGCGCAGGGGCGGGGGCTGGGCCGGGCGCTGTACGAGGCGCTGTTCGCCGAACTCGTCGCGCGCGGCATGGTCGTCGCCGTGGCCGGGATGACCGTGCCGAACGAGGCGAGCGCCGCGCTGCACCGTGCCCTGGGGTTCAGCGAGGTCGGGACGTTCCGCGGTGTCGGCTGGAAGCACGGGGCGTGGCGCGACGTGACCTGGTTCCGGCGGGCGCTGGTCGGGGCGCCGCCGGACGGCCCCCGGGACTGACACCGCCGGGCGCGTGCGAGGATCACCGCCCGTTGCGCCCCGCACCGTTCCGGCCCACCGGCCGGGATCGGCGCCGGCGCGCCCCGCCCGTGACCCGGGCCGGGGGAGCGGTACCGCACGGGGAGCACCATGGACGGCCTGCGCCGTGAACTCGACGGACGCCAGATCGGCATGATCGCCGTGGGCGGCGCGATCGGCACCGGGCTGTTCCTCGGCTCCGGGCTCGCCATCTCCATCGCCGGGCCGGCGGTGATCGTCGCCTACGTCGTCGCCGCCGTCGTCGCGCTGGTCCTGGCCTACGCGTTGGCCGAGATGGTGGTGCGCCACCCCGAGGCCGGGGGATTCGGGCCCATCACCCAGCGCTACCTCGGGCACGGTGCCGGGTTCGTGCAGCGCTGGATGTACTGGGCGGCGCAGGTCGTGAACATCGGCAGCGAGGTCGTCGCGGCCGGGCTCTACCTGACGTTCTGGTATCCCGACCTGCCGCTGTGGATCCCGGTCGTCGGGTTCTCGGTGGTGATGCTCGCGGTCAACGCGGGCGCGGTCCGCTTCTTCGGCGAGACCGAGTACTGGTTCGCGATGATCAAGGTCGTGACGATCGTGGCGTTCATCGTCGTCGGCCTCGTCGCGATCGTGTTCGGTCTGCCCGGGCAGCAGCCCGTGGGCCTCGGCGCGCTCACCGCGCACGGCGGGTTCGCCCCGAACGGCCTCGGCGCGATCTGGCTCGCCCTGACCGTGGTGACGTTCTCGTTCCTCGGCACCGAGGCCGTCGCCGTCACCGCGGCCGAGTCCTCGGACCCGGTCCGCGACATCCCGCGCGCGGCCCGGCGCACCGTGGTGCGCCTCGCGGTCTTCTACGTCGGGGCGATGCTGGTGGTGGTGACCCTGCTGCCGTGGAACACCGTGACGACCGGCGACGACGTCACCGAGTCGCCGTTCGTCCGCCTGTTCGCCCTGGCCGGGGTGCCCGCGGCGGCCGCGGTGATGAACGTCGTGGTGCTGACCGCGGCGCTGTCGGCGATGAACACGAACCTCTACGTGACCGCGCGCATGACCTACTCGCTGGCCCGCGACGGCTACGCGCCCCGTTCGCTCGCCCGGGTCAACCGGCACGGCGCCCCGCAGCGGGCCCTGGCGCTGTCCGCGGTCGGGCTGGCGCTGGCCTGCCTGGTC
Organism: Pseudonocardia sp. UM4_GMWB1; assembly: GCF_017312155.1. Taxonomy (NCBI): domain Bacteria; kingdom Bacillati; phylum Actinomycetota; class Actinomycetes; order Pseudonocardiales; family Pseudonocardiaceae; genus Pseudonocardia; species Pseudonocardia sp. UM4_GMWB1. The sequence continues at coordinate 2,551,557 of NZ_QJPN01000001.1, forward strand.
TCGGTGTTCGCCGAGGCCACGGCGTTCCCGCTGCTCGTCGGGCTGGCCCTGTTCGGGGCGCTGGTGACCTGGCTGCTGATCTTCGCCGCGCACCTGGCGTTCCGCCGGTCCGGCGCGGGGCAGGAGTCCCCGGTACGGCTGTGGGGCGCCCCGTACACGACCGTCGCGGCGATGCTGTTCGTCGCCGCGGTGCTGGCGACGACGCCGTTCACCACCGAGTTCGCGACGGCGGCACAGGCGGGCGTGCCCTTCCTAGCCCTGCTCGTCGTGGTCTACCTGGTGGTGCGGCGCCGCCGCCGGCGGGTCACGCCTTCTTCAGTTCCGAGTGGAGCTTGAGGACGGTCTGGCCGTCCTCCTGCTCGAGCACGTAGGCCGGGTTGTCCTCGGTCCCGTTGCGGGACTGCTTCGACCCGTCGATGGTCTTCTCGATGCGGTCGGTGGAGTGGTCCACGACCTTGCCGGTCGGGGTGCCGTTGCCCCAGTTCCACGCGACCCACGTGCCCTTGGCGAACTTCTGCGTCATGGGACCGGATACCCCCGCACCGGCCGGTCAACCCGGCGCGGGGGAACGCCTCACCAGATCCGGACGCGCCGGTCCGGGTCGGTGTAGAGCCCGTCGTCCTCGGTCACCCCGAACGCCTCGTGGAACGTGTCGAGGTTCGTGACGACCGCGTTGCACCGCAGGTCCGGCGGCGAGTGCGGGTCGGTGGTGAGCCGACGGATCGCCTCGGCGTCGCGGGTCACCGCCCGCCACACCTGCGCCCAGCCGAACAGCACCCGCTGCTCGCCGGTCAGGCCGTCGATCACCGGCGGCTCGGAGCCCTCGTGCGCGATCCCGTAGGCCTTCAGCGAGATCGTCAGACCACCCAGGTCGCCGATGTTCTCGCCGACCGTCAGTGAGCCGTTGACCTTGTGGTCGGGCAGGCCGGCCGGGGACAGGCCGTCGTACTGGTCGATCAGCATCTTCGCGCGGGACTCGAACTCGGTCCGGTCGGCGGCCTCCCACCAGTCGGTGAGGTTGCCGTCGCCGTCGTAGCGGGAACCCTGGTCGTCGAAGCCGTGGCCGATCTCGTGGCCGATGACTGCGCCGATGCCGCCGTAGTTGGCGGCGTCGTCGGCGTCGGGGTCGAAGAACGGCGGCTGCAGGATCGCGGCCGGGAACACGATCTCGTTGAGCCGCGGGTGGTAGTAGGCGTTGACCGTCTGCGGGGTCATCAGCCACTCGTCGTGGTCGACGGGGCCGCCGAGCTTGGCGTACTCGAAGTCGTGGCGCCACTCCGCGGCCCGGCCCGCGTTTCCGAGCAGGTCGGCCGGGTCGATCTGCAGGTCGGAGTAGTCCTTCCACTTCTCCGGGTAGCCGACCTTCGGGGTGAACTTGCCGAGCTTGTCCTGCGCCCGCTCCCGGGTTGCCGGGCTCATCCAGTCCAGGGTGGAGATCGACCGGCGGTAGGCCTCGACGATGTTGTCGACCAGCTCGGTGATGCGCTCCTTGGCGTGCGGCGGGAAGTGCCGCTCGACGTAGATCTTCGCGACGGCCTCGCCGAGCGCGCCCTCCACCAGTGACACCCCGCGCTTCCACCGCTCGCGCAGCTCCGGGGTGCCGGACAGGGTGCGGCCGAAGAAGTCGAAGTCGGCCTCGACCAGGTCGGCGGACAGGAACTCCGCGCACGACCCGGCGACGGTCAGCGCCAGCCACGCCTGCCACTGCTCCAGCGGGCGCCCGGCCCACAGCTCACCGGCCGCGGTGACGAAGCTCGGCTGGCGGACGATGACCTCGTCGTAGGCGTGCGCGGGCACCCCCAGCGCGGACTCCCACTCGGTCCAGTCGAAGCCCGGGGCGGCGGCGCGGAGCTCGTCGCGGGTCATCAGGGTGTAGGTCTTCTCGGCGTCCCGGTTGAGGACCCGGTCCCACGACGCGTCGGCGAGCGCGGTCTCCAGGTCCATGACCTGCTCGGCGACGCGCTCCGGCTCGGCCAGCCCGACCAGCTCGGCGAGACGCTGGAGGTGTTCGACGTACTTCGTGCGGATCTCCGGGTCGCCCTCGTCGCCGTAGTACGACTCGTCGGGCAGTCCCAGCCCGGCCTGGTTGAGGTTCACCAGGTAGCGGGAGGAGTCCTTGAGGTCGGTCGCGATGAACTCGCCGAACAGCGCGGCACGGCCCTCGCGCTGGCGTCGGCCGAGCACGCCGGCCAGCGCCGCCCGGTCGGTCGCGGCGTAGATCTCGTCGAGCAGCGGGCGCAGTGGCGCGGTCCCGAGCTCCTCGGCCCGCTCGACGTCCATGAAGGAGCGGTACAGGTCGCCGACCTTGCGGGCCTCGGTGCCGGGCTCCGCCGAGGACGCGCACTCCTCGACGATCTCGTGGACCTGGTCCTCGGCCCGGTCGCGCAGGACGCGGAACGCGCCGTCCTGCGAGCGGTCATCGGGGATCTCGTGGGTCGCCAGCCACCGGCCGTTCACGTGGGCGAACAGGTCGTCCTGGGGGCGGACGTCCGGGTCGACCCAGTTGAGGTCGAGACCGGACGGTCGCGAGGTCGGGGCGGACTCGGTGGTCGTCATGGGGCCATCCTGCCTGTCGGAACCGACGGTTTCGAGCAGCCGACGCCGACACGCCCGCGCCGCCCGGTCCGCCGCGGAAGTGGGAGTGCTGCGCCGGTGGTACCCCGTGGCCGCCGGACCAACCGCGGCACGCGTGTAGAACCGGCGGTGATGACCGACATGTGGGACGACCTCTTCGAAGCCCCCGACGCCGCCGAGGTCCTCGGGGACCTCCACGAGCTCGCGACGAGCGTCTTCGACCTCTGCTACGACGGCTCCGAGCCGGAGTGGGCGGCCTGGGCCTGGTCGATCCTCACCCGCGCCGGCCTGGCCGCCGCCGGCACCGAGTACGAGCGTGGCGAGCTGGTCCTGCGGCTGCTCGCGCTGAACATGTTCCACCGCGAGTTCTGCGCCCGCGCCCTCGACCTGGGCGTGCCGGGGGAGTGGGACGTCGACCCCGACCGCGTGCTGGGCGACCACCCGCGCCTGCACCCGGTCCTGCTCGGGATCATCGCGGAGCGGCGAAGCCTGGACCTCGCCGACTCCACCGACCCGGGGGACCTGGACTTCGACGTGTCGGTCGCCGCGACCGCGCTCGACGCGCTGGTGCGTTCGGAGTACCGGCGGGTGGTGCCGCTGCTGGTGAAGATGGCCGGCCCGGCGGATCTGGCCGCGTCGGTGTGGGCGTCCACCCGGGAGGGGGCGCGGTTCCCGCTGTCCGACACCGCGGTACGGGAGCTGACCGTCGCCCTCACCCCGGCCGGGCACGCCGCGCTCGAGTGGGTCCGGGGCGGCGCACGCCGGAGTTGACCGGACAGGACTCCGCCGGGTGGACCCCGGCTTGTCGGCCACCGGAGCCGGCGCGCACCATCGCGGTGTGACGATCAACTTCGACGCGCCGGTCACCCGGCCCCGCACCACTCCCGCCATCGACCTGCTGGAGGGCGAGCGCCTGCTCGCCCGTCTGCCGGGCGACGGGCCGGACCGGAGCGGCGCGCGGTACGAGGCGTTCACCGTCACCCCGCTCGGGCGCACCCTGGGCGCCGAGATCACCGGGATCGACCTGCGGGAGCAGGTCGACGAGCAGCTGCGCGCCGAGCTGCACCGGGCACTGCTGGAATGGAAGGTGCTGTTCTTCCCCGGCCAGCACCTGACCAGCGAGCGGCAACGCGAGCTCGCCCTGCTCTGGGGCGACCTGGAGACCAACCCGATGCTCGACACCGGTGACTCCGCCGACGTCGTCCGCTTCGGCACCGGGAAGCGCACCTACGAGAACATCTGGCACGCCGACACCACGTTCCGCACCGCTCCGGCGATGGGCGCCATGCTGCGGATGGTGCAGACGCCGCCGTTCGGCGGGGACACGATGTGGGCCGACATGGCCGTCGCCTACGACAACCTCACCGACGAGGTGAAGGCCCGCATCGACGACGCCGTCGCCGTGCACGACATGGTGCCCGGCTTCGCCCGCTTCCTGGACCCGGACAGGCTGGCCCGGGTGCAGGACCTGTTCCCGCCGGTGACCCACCCCGTCGTCCGGACCCACCCCGAGACCGGGCGGCGGACGCTGTACGTGAACGCGTCGTTCACCACGGCGATCGTCGGGCTGCCCCGCGAGGAGTCCGACGCGCTGCTGCGGCACCTGTTCGCGCAGGCCCACGTGCCCGAGTTCCAGGTCCGTTACCGCTGGTCCGAGGGCACCCTCGCGTTCTGGGACAACCGGGCCACCCAGCACTACGCCGTCGGCGACTACCACCCGCACACGCGGGTCGCCGAGCGTGTCGCGATCGCGGGTGACCGACCCTTCTGAGGGCCGGCCACCCGAGTTCGAGTTGCCGAACACGGGGGCCCCTCGATACTGGGAGGAGGCGGTCCACCAGAGCGGCCGCCACCGCGAACCGGTCGGTCCCGGCGTGTCCACACGCAGCAGGATCGGCGCCTCCCACGAGCGTCCGTACGCGCATCCCGCCCCGCCGCCACCACCCGCGGCGGGGCGTGCGCCGGCATGCTCCGACCGCGAAGGAGCACCCCCGTGCCCGCGATCCTGTTCGGCTCCATCTCCACCCTCGTCGACACCTCCGAGCTGCAGCGCGAGGCGTTCAACGAGGCCTTCTCCCGGCACGGCCTCGACTGGCACTGGGACCGCGACGACTACCTCGCCATGCTGGAGTCCAACGGCGGCGCCCAGCGCATCGCCGAGCACGCCGCGTCCACCGGTGAGACCGTCGACGCCGACGCCGTGCACGCCACCAAGTCCGAGGTCTTCCGGGAGAAGCTGCGGGAGTCCGGCGGGACCCCGCGCCCCGGCGTCCGCGAGACCATCAAGGCCGCGCACGGCCGCGGGGTCACCGTCGGGCTGGTCACGACGACCTCCCGCGACAACGTCGACGCCGTCCTCGACGCGCTCGGACCGGACGTGACGCGCACGGACTTCGCGCTGCTCATCGACCGCGCGGTCGTGTCCGCGCCCAAGCCCGACCCCGCGGCGTACACGCACGCGATCGCCGCGCTCGGCGAGACCGCCGACAGCGTCGTCGCCATCGAGGACAACGTCGGTGGCGTCGCCTCGGCGAACGGTGCGGGTGTGCGCGTCGTCGCCTTCCCGAACGCCAACACCGCGGGTCACGACTTCTCCCAGGCCACCGAGCGCGTCGAGTCGCTCGACGACGGTGCGCTGCTGGCCGGCGTCACCCGCTGACGCCCGGCGGCGTCACCCCGCTCCACCCTCCGCACGGCCCGACGGGCCCGGTCGCACCGACCGGGCCCGGCACGGGCGTGCCCACGAGTCCCATGCCCCGCCCCGGATCGACCTGATCGGAGACCAGAGGACATGAGCAATCCCCAGGCAGCGCAGACCCTGCCGCCGAGCCCGACGCTGACCACGACCGACACCGCGTTCCGGGTCGAGAGCTGGGAGCGGATCGAGTTCACCCTCTCCTACGTCGACGGCGCCTTCGCGCCGGAGAACACGCATGTCGCGGACCTGTACCGGGACCGGGGCCGCTGCCTGATGGTCGTCGACGAGACGGTGCACGAGCTCTACGGCGACCGCATCCGCGCCTACTTCGACCACCACGGCATCGCGCTGACCACCGTCCCGCTGACGATCGCGGAGACCGCGAAGAGCCTGCGGACGCTGGAGAGGATCGTCGACGCGTTCGCCGAGTTCGGGCTGAACCGCACCGAGCCGCCGCTCGTCGTCGGGGGTGGGCTGACCACCGACGTCGCCGGGTTCGCCTGCGCGTCCTACAAGCGGGGCACCCCCTACATCCGCATCCCCACCACGCTGATCGGCCTGATCGACGCCAGCGTCGCGATGAAGGTCGCGGTCAACCACGGCAAGCACAAGAACCGGCTCGGCGCGTTCCACGCCTCGCACGACGTGCTGCTGGACTTCTCGTTCCTGGCGACGCTGCCCGAGGCGCAGGTCCGCAACGGCGTCGCCGAGATGATCAAGATCGCGACGGTGGCGAACGCCGACCTGTTCGACCTGTTGGAGAAGTACGGCGAGGACCTGCTGGCCACCGGGTTCGGGCACCGGGACGGCACGCCGGAGCTGCGCGAGATCTCCCACCGCGCCACCTACGACGCCGTCCGCACCATGCTCGAGCTGGAGCACCGCAACCTGCACGAGCTCGACCTCGACCGGGTCATCGCCTTCGGCCACACCTGGAGCCCCACCCTGGAGCTGGCGCCGGAGACGCCGATGCTGCACGGGCACGCGATCAGTGTCGACATGGCGTTCTCCGCGACCCTCGCCGAGCGGCGCGGCTACATCTCGACCGGCGAGCGGGACCGCGTCCACCGGCTGTTCAGTGGGCTCGGGCTCACCGTCGACAGCCCGTACCTCACCCCGGAGCTGCTGACCGAGGCCACCGAGTCGATCACCCAGACCCGGGCCGGGCTGCTGCGCGCGGCGGTGCCGAAGCCCATCGGCACCTGCCACTTCGTCAACGACGCCACCCCCGCGGAGCTGACCGCGGCCCTGGCCGCGCACAAGGAGGTCGTCGCCGACCTGCCGACGGCGGCGGGCGGGGTGGACATGTGGTCGCTGAAGTGACCGGCGCACCGACCCGGCCCGCCCGCCCGGTCACACCGACGACGATCCTCGCCGAGCTGCTCGACGACCTCGTCACCCGCGCCGGGCCGGGCGCCGACGCCGACCTCGTCCGGGCCCGGGACCTGGCCGCTGGCCTGGACCCCTACCTCGACGAGCACACCTCGCCGGCGTCGTCGGCACTGGTCGAGCTGGAGGCGCGCACCCGGTCCGCGGCGTGGACCGGGACCCTGGAGCAGGAGATGCTGTCCGGTCACGTCGAGGGCCGGTTCCTGGCGTTCCTCGTCGGGATGACCGGCGCCCGGCGGGTCCTCGAGGTCGGCATGTTCACCGGCTACTCGGCGCTCGCGATGGCCGAGGCCCTGCCCGAGGACGGCGAGCTGGTCGCCTGCGAGCTCGACGCCGACGTGGCGGCGTTCGCGCGGGACTGCTTCGCCGCGTCCCCGGCGGGACGCCGGATCCGGGTCGAGGTCGGCCCGGCCGCCGACGCCCTGGAACGGCTGCGGGGCACCGCGTTCGACCTGGTGTTCGTCGACGCCGACAAGGCCGGTTACGCCGGGTACCTCGACACCGTCCTCGACGGCGGTCTGCTCGCCCCGGGCGGGGTGGTCTGCGTCGACAACACCCTGATGCAGGGCCTGCCCTGGACCGGGGACCGGACGGCGAACGGCGACGCCATCGCCGCGTTCAACCGCCGGATCACCGACGACCCCCGCGTGGAACAGGTGCTGGTGCCGCTGCGCGACGGGCTGACCCTGATCCGACGGTCCGCATGAGCCGCACCACCGCCCTGAGGGGCCGGGCCCGTTCGTCGGGCCCGGCCCCGGCGCGGCTCGCCTCGGGCGTCGTCGCGCTCGCCGCCGCCGGGCTCGCCGGGCGTGCGCTGGGCACCGGCCGCGACGGCGCCCCGCGCGAGGGCACGGCGGCGACCCGGGTCCGTACCGCGGGCACCCTCGCCCTGCTCACCGCCGCCCTGCCCGCCGACCTGGCGATCACCGGCGTCGCTGCGCTGGCCGGGCTCCTGCGCCGACGTGAGCGGGCCCGGCCGCACCGGCCGCTGACCGTGCTGCTCAGCGGCGGGAAGATGACCAAGGCGCTGGAGCTGGCACGGGCCTTCCACCGTGCCGGCCACCGGGTCGTGCTCGTCGAGCAGGCCCGCTACCGCTTCACCGGGCACCGGTTCTCCCGGGCGGTCGACGCGTTCCACGTCGTCCCCGCCCCGGACGCACCGGGTTACGCCCACGCGCTCGCCGACATCGCCCGCCGGGAGGGGGCCGACGTGTACGTGCCGGTGTGCAGCCCCGTCGCGAGCTGGTACGACGCCGACGCCAAGCGGCTGCTCGAACCGTTCTGCGCGGTCGTGCACCCCGACGCCGACGTCGTCGCGATGCTCGACGACAAGCACCGGTTCACCGCGACCGCCGCCGGGTTCGGCCTGCCGGTGCCCGCGGCGCGGCGCATCACCGACCCGGCGCAGGTCGTCGACCACGACTTCGCCGCCACCCCGGGGCGCACCTGGATCCTCAAGTCGCTGCGCTACGACCCGGTGCGCCGCCGCGACCTGACCCGGCTGCCGCGCCCGACCCGCGCCGAGACCGCGGCGTTCGTGGCGACCCTGCCGATCTCACCGGACAACCCCTGGATCCTGCAGGAGTTCGTCGAGGGCACCGAGTACTGCACCCACGCCACCGTCCGCGACGGCGAGGTCCGCCTGTACTGCTGCTGTCCGTCGTCGAGCTTCCTCCTCAACTACGACCACGTCGACCACCCGGCGATCGAGGACTGGGTGCGGCGGTTCTGCGGCGAGCTGGGGGTGACCGGGCAGCTGTCGTTCGACTTCATCGAGGCACCCGACGGCCGGGTCCTGGCCATCGAGTGCAACCCGCGCACCCACTCCGCGATCACCCTGTTCCACGACCACCCGGGTGTCGCCGCGGCCTACCTCGACGCCGGTGCCGGCACACTCGTGCCGGCACCGGCGACCCGGCCGACCTACTGGCTGCACCACGAGCTGGGCCGGCTCCTCGGCGACCCCGGGTCGTGGCGGGAACGGTTGCGGATCGTGCGCGACGGACGGGAGGCGCTGCTCGACGTGCACGACCCGTTGCCGTTCCTGCTGGTCCCGCACCTGCAGATCGCCTCGCTGCTGCTGGGCAACCTGCTGCGCGGACGGCCGTGGGTGACCGTCGACGTGAACATCGGCAAGCTCGTCGAACCGGCGGGGGACTGAACCGTGCTGCGTGTCCTGCACCTCGTCGGCTCGGGCGTCGACGAGTTCTTCTGCGACCTGTCCCGGCTCTACGCCGCGGACTGCCTCGCCGCGACCGCCGACCCGGCGCGCTACGAGTTCGTCGTCGCGTACGTGACGCCGCAGGGCTGGCGGTTCCCGGCCGGGCTCGACCCGGAGCAGATCGCTGCCGCGCCACTGCGGACCCTCCCCGAGGCGGTCGCCGAGATCGCCCGGGCGGAGGTGGACGTGATGGTGCCGCAGATGTTCTGCCGGCCCGGGATGACCCACCACCGGGCGCTGTTCGAGCTCCTCGGGATCGGCTATGTCGGCAACACCCCGGAGGTCATGGCGCTGGGCGCGGACAAGGCCCTGGCCCGCGCGGTCGTCGCGGAGGGCGGGGTCGCCGTCCCGGCGGGGGAGACGGTGCGCGCCGGGCAGGCGCCGACGGTCCGGCCGCCCGCCGTCGTCAAGCCGGCGGACACCGACAACTCGGTCGGCGTCAGCCTCGTCCACGACCCGGACGGGTTCGAGGTGGCGGTGAAGGCCGCCCTGGTCCACGGCGACCGCGCCCTGGTCGAGGAGTTCGTGCCGCTGGGCCGCGAGGTCCGGTGCGCGGTGGTGGAGCGCGACGGCGACCTGGTCGGCCTGCCGCTGGAGGAGTACCGGATGGACGCGGTCGACAAGCCGGTCCGCCTCGCCGACGACAAGCTCGCCCGCACCGGCGACGGCGACCTGCGCCTGGTCGCGAAGGACGCCCGGTCCTGGATCGTCGACGCAGGCGACCCGGTCACCCGGCCGGTGCAGGACGCCGCCCGCGCGGCGTTCCGCGCCCTGGGCTGCCGCGACTACGGGCTGTTCGACTTCCGCATCGACCCCGACGGCCGGCCCTGGTTCCTGGAGGCCGGGCTGTACTGCTCGTTCGCCCGCACCTCGGTGGTCGTCACGATGGCCGAGGCCGCGGGGATCGGCGTCGCCGACCTGTTCGCCGACGCCGTCACCCGCGCCGCCGCCCGCACCACCGCCCCACCGGGCTCCGACCGCTGATCCGGCTCCCGCCGCCGGTGGGTCGCGCCGTCGCACCCCGCAGGTGGCCCGCGCACCCTCCGCGGCGGGTGCGGCGACCGCGTCCGGGGTGCGCGACGGGAACTCAGCGGGCGGCGCGGGGCCGGACGTGCTCGCGCACCATGCCGCGGTGCATGACCCGGTCCCCGACGACGCCCGCGTGATCGGCGCGGTGCAGCACGCAGGCGTTGTCCCAGATCACGACGTCGCCCGGTGCCCACCGGTGGTCCAGCACGTTGTCCGGCCGCGTCGAGTGCTCGATCAGCTCCCGCACGGTCGCCGCGGACTCCTCGGTGTCCATCCCGCCGACCTCGGCGCAGCGGGCCGCGGTCGACAGGTAGAGCGCGGTCCGGCCGGTGCGCGGGTGCGGGCGGAACACCGGGTGCCAGGCCTCGGTCTCGGTACCGGCGTCGTCGGGGGACAGCCCGGTGACGACGTGGCGGATGCTGCGGCCGTCGAGCCGGGTCCGCAGCGGCTCCGGGAGCGTCTCGTAGGCGCGGTACTGGTTGGAGAACTGCGTCGCGCCGCCCCGGGCGGGGACGGTCACCGCCCGCAGCGCGGTGTAGGCGGGCGGGGCCGCGACGTAGCTGGTGTCGACGTGGAACGAGCTGCGCGGCGGGGTGTCGCGGCCGACGTTGGAGATCACGTTGAGGTCCGGGTGGGTCTCCAGCGGCGTCTCACCGGTGGTGAACGCCAGCGGGCCGAGACCGCGGAGGAAGGCGAGGAAGCCGTCGTCGCCGACGTCGTCCTGACCGGGCAGGACGAGGACGCCGTGCTCGGCGAGCAGCGCCCCGAGCGCGTCCGGGTCGAGGTCGGGCAGGGACGTCCCGGTGACGCGGGCGCCGACCGGGTGCAGGGCCTCGATGTCCATCACCCGAGTGTGCGGGCGCCCGCGGTCACCCGCGCGCCGGGCGCGGGGCCTGCCCCGGGGGCGGACACGGGCCCGACGCCGGGGTCAGGACGCCGTGCGGCCCCACCGGCGGCGACGCGGGCGGTCGGCGGGCTCGTCCTCCATCGGGGCGGCGATCGCGAGCCGCCCGACCTGCTCGTTGAGGACCTTGAGGTGTACCCGGACGTCGTCGTGGGTCGGGTCCAGCACCGCCTGCTCGGCGATCTCCGCGGCCTGGTCGACCGACTGCTTCAGCGACGCCTTGGCCTTGTTCAACCGGGCGGCGATCCGCTTCGCCGGCGGCTCGGTGAGCCGGAACCGTGCCGGCTCGATCGAGTCGCCGACGGCGGCCAGGCGCTGCACCGCCTCCAGCTCGGAGTCCAGCCGCTTGCCGATCTCGGTGAGCCACGTCCGCACCTGCATAGCCGAGATCACCGTGGTGATCCGGTGGAAGCGCTGCACCTGCTCGGTGCACTCGGCCACGTAGGTCCGCCAGTACCGCGAGAGCGGTGCGGGTGACGGCTCGGATCCGGGTCGCAGGAGTGACACGTGCGCAGGCTACCGGTGATCACGACGAGGTCGCCGTGGGTCACGGGATGCGCCCGTCCGTCGCCAGCACCGGCGCGTCGGCGGTCACGGTGTCGGGGTAGATCAGGCCGCTGCCGGTGTTCAGCACGACGACCGTCTCCGACCCGTCGAGCCACCCCGACTCCCGCAGCCGGCCCGCCGCGGCGACGCAGGCCGCGCCCTCCGGGCAGATCCAGGTGCCCTCGTCGCGGGCGAGGGCGTGCTCGGCGGCGAGCAGCTCGTCGTCGGAGACGGCGACGGCGGTCCCGCCGGTGTCGTACACGGCGTCGAGGACGAGGAAGTCGCCCAGCGCCCTGGGCACGGTGATCCCGAACGCGACCGTGTGCGGGTCGGCCGGGGCGGTCGACTCGCGCAGCCCGGCCTCGAACGCGTCGACGATCGGCGCGCAGCCGGTGGCCTGCACCGCGACGAGCCGGGGCAGGGGGCCGGAGATCCAGCCGAGCTCCCGCATCTCCGCCAGGGCCTTGTGGATCGCGATGATCCCGACGCCGCCGCCGGTGGGGTAGAGGATGACGTCCGGGCAGCGCCAGCCGAGCTGCTCGACGATCTCGTAGCCCATCGTCTTCTTGCCCTCGATGCGGTAGGGCTCGCGCAGCGTCGAGGTGTCCTGGTACCCCGCCCCGGCGGAGTTGCGGCGGGCGACGGCGTCGGCGACGAGCTTCCCTGCGTCGCCGATCAGGCCGTCGACCAGGTACAGCTCCCCGCCGGAGACGACGACCTCGCGCCGGGTGATCTCCGGGGCGTCGACCGGCATCGCGATCAGCGCACCGAGCCCGGCGCGCGCGGCGTAACAGGCCCAGGCGGCACCGGCGTTGCCGTTGGTGGGCATCGCGACCGCCCGGACTCCGAGCTCGGCGGCCCGGGACACCCCGACGGCGGCGCCGCGCGCCTTGAACGCCCCGGTCGGGACCAGCCCCTCGTCCTTCATCCGCAGGCCGGGCACCCCGAGGCGGGCACCGGCACGGGGGAGCGGGAGCAGCGGGGTCATGCCCTCGCCCATCGTCACCACGTGCGCGGGGTCCCGCACGGGCAGTACCTCGTGGTAGCGCCACAGGTCCGGCGGGCGGGCGGCGATGTCGGCCGGGGTCACCAGCGTCCGGGCCCGGTCGAGGTCGTAGCGGGCGAGCAGCGGGGCACCGGAGGCCGAGGTGCCCTGCACCGTGTCGGCGTCGAGGACCTCGCCGGTACGGGAGCACTCCAGGTGGGACAGCGTCGAGAACTCGGGCACGGGTCCAGCTGATCTCCCGCCGTGCCGCGGCGCAACCGGAGGGGTGACGGCGGCGCGGGCAGGAGCAGGTCGCCACGACTACGCCGTTGCGACGATCCTGTTAGCCTCGGGAACGCAAGCGTGAAAGTTCAACAACTGAGAGGAACCCATGCGACCGCTCCCCGCGCCGCTCTCCGACACCGCACTCCTGCTCGTCCGGCTGCTCGTCGGCGTCGTCCTCGTCGCCCACGGCCTGCAGAAGCTCTCGGGTGGTGTCGGCGGGGTCGCGTCGAGCTTCGCCGGCATGGGCATCCCGCTGCCCACGGTCTCCGCGCTGTTCGTCATCGCGGCCGAGCTCGGGGGCGGTCTGCTGCTGATCGCCGGTGCCGCGACGACCGTGGCGGGGCTTGCCGTCGTCGTCGCGATGGCGGGGGCCTACCTCTTCGCGCACGTGGGCCTGAACCCGTTCGTCGACTCGGGCGGCTGGGAGCTGGTCGGCGTGATCGCCGCCGGTGGACTCGCGCTGGCCGCGACCGGACCGGGCCGGTTCTCCGTCGACGCGCTCGTCGCCGGACGCGGTCGCACGCCCGCCCGGCACGCGGTGGGTGTGTCCGCGGGGGAGTAGTACCCGCCCGCACGGGGGATCCCTCCGCATGCCCGAGGGACACACCGTGCACCGGCTCGCGCGGCTGCAGCGCCGCCGCTACGCCGGACGGCCGGTGGCCGTCTCCAGCCCGCAGCGCCGGTTCACCACCGGCGCCGAGATCGTCGACGGGCGGGTGCTGGTCGACGTGCAGGCCCACGGCAAGCACCTGTTCCAGCACTACGGGCCGGACACCACCGTGCACGTCCACCTCGGACTGTGGGGCCGGTTCCCGAACCGGACGCTCCCCCAGGAGCCGCCCCGCGGCCAGGTCAGGATGCGGATGGTCGGCGAGACGCACTACGCCGACCTGCGCGGCCCGGCCGCCTGCGAACTGCTGGACGACGTGGGCGTGAAGGAGCTGCGGGCCCGCCTCGGCGAGGACCCGTTGCGCGACGACGCGGACCCGGCGCGTGTCCGGGAGCGGTTCGCCCGCTCCCGTGTCCCGCTGGCCGCCCTGCTCATGGACCAGTCGGTGATCGCGGGCATCGGCAACGTCTTCCGCGCCGAGACGCTGTTCCGCACCGGACTGGATCCGATGACCCCGGCCCGCGACCTCGACGACCGGTCCTTCGCCCTGCTCTGGGACGACCTGACCGAGATGCTCCGCGACGGCGAGCGGCGCGGCCGGATCGAGACGCTGCGCCCCGAGCACGACCCGGCCCAGCTGGCGCCCCCCGACCGCGGCGCGGTCTGCGCCAGCGTCGTCTACGCCTACCGCCGCACCGGACAGCCCTGCCTGGTCTGCGGCGCCCCGATCGCGCACGCCGAGGTCCGCACGCGGAACCTGTTCTGGTGCCCCGGTTGCCAGGCCGGAGGCAGCGCCCGGCCGCTCACCGAACGGTGACGATGGATGTCCGATCTGTCCTGTACCGGGCGGTAGCGGTACCGTTGACGTCATGCTGTCGACCGGTCCCGCTCGTCCGGAAGCGGGGCGTCGGCCGATCATCCGCTGGGACGCCGCGCTGTCCGGGGCCGCGCTGGCCGCGACCGGGATGCTCGTCGCACTGGGCGTGTTCGGCGCCGTCTTCCTCGTCGCGTTCCTCGACTACTGCCCGCCGCGGACGTGCAGCTCCTCGGCGGTGCTCGTCTCGGTCGGCGGGTCGCTGGTGATCGCGGCCGCCGCCGGTGTCGCCGGGCTCGCCATGACCGTCCTGCGCATCGTCGAACGGCGCCCTGCCTGGCCCTTCGCGGTGGTCACCCTCGCCGTGACCGGTTCCGCCGTCGCCTTCGGCGCGGTCCACTACGCGAGCGCGATCGGATACTGAACCATTCAGGGTTCGATTCCCAGAATGCGTGCCCCGAGCCGGGTCTCGCGGCCGGAGCCGTTGCACGCACCGCAGTTCCGCCAGGACTTCGTGGCGAGTGCGCCGTAGTGTCGCGGGCTGCCCTTGCAGCGCCCGCACCGGGTGAGGGGATGCAGGTAGAGCGACCCGATATAGAGGACGAGGGCCACCGCGCCGAGGATCACCAGAATGGTCGTCCCACTCGCCCCGTCCTGTTCCTCGGCCGCAGACAGCAGGAATTGCGTCATTCTCGTCGCCCCCGATGAATGGAGCGCGCGACCCCCTGTCGCCGCCCCGGCCACCGAGACTACGTCGCCGTTTCCGGAATCCTTGACCGGTTCATCACTGTTGATGATCGCCGGCCCGGTCGGCTGCATCGGCCGCCGGAACCCGTTGCGCCGTCCGGCGGAAGCCGAGCACGATCGCGGCGGACATCAGCATCATCACCGCGACCACCCACATCCCGGCGCGGGAGTCGCCGGTCAGGTCCTTCAGCCACCCCGCGACGAACGGCCCGGCGAACCCGGACAGGTTGCCGAAGGAGTTGATCAACCCGATCCCGGCGGCCGCCCCGGCACCGGTGAGGAACGCGTTCGGCAGCGCCCAGAACGGCGGGATGGCGGCGAAGACCCCGATCGCGCAGACGGTCACGCACGCCATGACCAGCAGCGGTGAGTCCATGTACAGCGCGCCCGCGATCGCGACCGCCCCGACGACGGCCGGGACGGCCACGTGCAGCCCCCGCTCGCCGCTGCGGTCGGAGTGCCGGGCCCACAGCACCATCGTCACCGACGCGATCGCGTACGGCACCGCGGTGATCAGACCGACCTCGACCAGCGAGTAGTCGGCGCCGAACTGCTGCTCGAACCCGGCGACGATCTGGGGCAGGAAGAACGCCAGCACGTAGAGCCCGAACACGATCCCGAAGTAGACCACCGAGAGGGCCACCACCCGGCCGTCGCGCAGGGCGGCGGCGACGCCGCGGTCCTGCCCGGCCGCCGCCGCGTCCTCGGCGGCGATCCGCTCCTCCAGCGCGACCGCCTGGTCGGCGGGCAGCCACCGGGCCCGGGTCGGGCGGTCCGGCAGCAGCCACAGCACCGCGATCCCCAGCAGCACCGCCGGGATGCCCTCGACGAAGAACATGAAGCGCCAGCCGGCGTCGAAGCCCAGGGCACCGTCGCCGACCGAGATCAGCCACGTCGACAGCGGCCCGCCGACCACCGAGGACAGCGGCACGGCCAGGAAGAACAGCGCGACGATCCGTGCCCGCTCGACCCTCGGGAACCAGTAGGTCAGGTACAGGATGATGCCGGGGAAGAAGCCGGCCTCGGCGATGCCGAGCAGCACCCGCACGACGTAGAAGCCGATCTCGCCCTGGATGAACGCCGTCGACGACGCGACGATGCCCCAGGTCACCATGATCCGGGCGATCCAGATCCGGGCGCCGACCCGGTCCAGGATCACGTTGGACGGGACCTCGAAGAAGAAGTACCCGATGAAGAACAGCCCGGCGCCCAGGCCGTAGGCGGCCGCGGACAGGCCCAGGTCGGCGTTCATCGTCAGCGACGCGAACCCGACGTTGACCCGGTCGATGTAGTTCAGCAGATAGGCCAGGGCGAGCAGCGGGATGAGCCGCTTCGTCGCCGTCCGTACGGCCGTCGAGGCCAGCACGCCTTCCCCCTCCGTTGCGGTGCGCACGCCCGCGCAGTCTCTCCGCCGGAAGGTCAGTCCTTCAACCAGGCGTAGGCGGTGTGCCGGGAGACACCGAGCGCCGCCGCCATCGCGCTGACCTCGCAGCCGGCCTCGCGCCCGGCGCGCAGCAGCGCGCGGCGGCGTTCGCGCGGCGCGTCCGCCGCCGCCCGCAGCTCCTCCAGCACGGCCGCGGACTCGGCGGATCCCCGGCGGCGGCCCACCCCGGGCCGGGAGAACGCGCGGACGGCGTCGGCGTCCCAGACCTTGCGGCCGCCCGGGCCGGGGTCGGGCAGCGGGGCCGGCGCCTGGCCGCGGGAGACGTAGGAGTTCCAGGTGCCCACCTGCACGCCCCAGTGGGCGGCGCACTCGTCGCTGGTCCAGGTCGTCACGACAGGAGGGTGCCACGGCGCCGCCGGACGGGAGCGTCCAACGGCGCCGCATCGTGGATCAACAGGGCTTCCAGGTCTTTCCGCCCGGGGCATAGCACCGCGGGCCGGTGTATCCGGCGGGCCCGGAGCCACCTCCGGTCCCGCCACCCGCTTCGGGCTTCGGCTTGGGTTTCGGTGCAGGCTTCGGCTTCGGTGCGGGCGCCGAGTTCCTCGCCGGGCTCGGGGCCGCCCCACCTCCGCCCGAGGTCGGCCGCGGCGCCGGTCCGCCGGTGCCGCCACCGTCGGCCGGGGGAGTCGGCGGTGGCGGCGGTGTCCGCAGGACGCGGGCACGGTGCGTGGCCGCATCGACCTCCGTCCGGGCGCTCGATGCGATCGTCCTGACCGTGGCCGACCACTGCCGCCGGTCGGAGAGCAGACGAGCCGCCCGCCAGATCATCGCCTCGCCCGGGACGGCGCTGTCCAGCCGGGACTGCAGGGCGAGCGCGGTGGCGACGACAGCGGCCGCTCCGGCCGCTGCCGAGTCCGCTTCCGCGGGGGTGGCCGCGGTCGCTCCCGACGTGAGCGTTGCCGACGCGGTCTCGACGGCGTCGACCTGGCCGGGAACGGTACACGCGACGGCCGGGTCGAACAGGCCGCGCCGGGCTGCGACGGCCTCGGCGTGGGCCTGCTCGACCTGCGGCAGGAAACGGTCGTTGCCCCCGATCTGCATCGGTAGCGCGAGACCGGCGCGGGCGACCTCCGCGTTCGCGAGCCGGCCGTCGCCCAGCTGCACGCCGGCGAGTACGCGGCCCCAGCCGTCGACCTTCTCCTCGTCGGTCATGACCTCGATCTCGGTGCCGGGTGGGAGCAACGAGGCGAGGTAGGCCGACGCCTCCGGGCCCAGGCACTCGACATCGGCGTTCGGGTCCTTCGTCTCGGGAGTGTCGATGTTCAGCAGGCGAATCCGCTGCTCCCGCCCGTCGACCACGGCGTCGATCGTGTCCCCGTCGACCACCCGGGACACCGTCGCGCGGGCGCTGTCGCAGCCCGTGACCAGTCCCGTCATCACCGAGGCGGTCAGCACCATCGCCGCCGCCCGTGTCCCTCGTCGCACGTCGCCCCCCCCAGCAGGAGCCCTCGGCACCGTGCCGAGCCGCTCCGTCGGACGGCTTCTCGATCTTCGTCCGGTTCGTCGTTATCGACCGGGGATCAGGATCATCACAAGTGATGATCCTGTCGGCGCCGCAGCTCCACGTACGCGAGCAGACGCACGGGCAGGTCCCGGGCGAGAACGTGGAGCAACACCACGGCAACGGCGGCGAGCCGGCGCAGAACCTCCGCAGCGGCCAGGAACCGGTCCAGACCGGAGCGCACGATCCGCCGCGGTCTCACGGCCGCAGCGCGGCGACCACCCAGCGCAGCGACGTCCGGTCGGTACAGGTGGCGAGCAGCTCGGCCTGCTCGGTGCTCCCGGCGTCGCGGCGACGGGCGTCGAACAGGTCCTCGACCAGGCCGGGCACGTCGCGGTGCTCCCCGGGCAGCGGCTCGTCGCCACCGGGCAGTCCGAGGCGGGCGACGACCAGGCGCAGCGTGCGGTGCCCGATCAGTCGCATACCCGGGGACAGCAGCGCGGAGTTCCGCGGAGGAGTGGTGCCGGCGGCGGTCTCCTGCCCGGGCAGCGGCACCGCACCGGGCGGCGTGCCGGGCAGGCTCACCGCGGACACGGCGATCACACCGCCGTCGAGCATGGCCCAGGCGTCGATCGCGGGACGGTGCGTCTCGCGCCCCGACGCGGTGGCCAGCCCCTGGTCGGCCAGCCACCGGCGTAGTCGCGGCCGCAGGTCCCAGCGCACGTCGAACACGCCCTCGGCCAGGTCGGACGGGGTGAACACCTCGTCCCACCGCGGGCCGCCGGACGCCCCGTTCCCGACACCCGTCTCGGGCTGGATCGCCATCTTCGTCCCCCGACCCGGGGCACGCGCGTTCCCGGGAGATCAGGATAGGACGGTCCGGACGGGCGCACAGGCTGGTGCACGCGGCCGTACCCACAGGTGTGATGACACGACCGACGCGGCGGTGAACGGCGTCGCCGACACGCCGATCTGCACGCGATGTCACAGTGTGTGAGCGGATATGCCGGTGTCTGCGTGACAGATGACACGATCGAGCGAGCCCGCCGCAGGCGGTAACGAGGCAGGATGAGTCGAGCGATCCACAAGTGACGGCGACGTGGAGGCGACATGGACGGGCAGTTCGACAGGGTTCCGGCGGTGCACCCGGGGATGATCCCCGCGGCACGGCGCTCGGTGGAGAACCTGCCGTCCGGACGAGGTGTGGTCGACGGCGAGCGGGGCCGCGTGCTGGCCCGCTACGCGCGGCTGATGCGGTCCGGCCGGCCGGAGGTCTGCCTCCCCGGGCGGCGCGAGATCTCCGAGCGCGAGCGGTTCGGCGCCTCCGCGACCGGCAGCGACGGCAAGGTCATCTACCCGGACCGGGACGCGGCCGAGAGCGCCGCCCGTGAGCTGGAGGCCCTCGGCGGGCGCCCGCAGCGGGCCTACCTGTGCCGGCGGTCCCGCCGCGGGCACTACCACCTGACCACCGACGCCGTCGCCCAGCGCCGTCGCGGCCCGGCGGAGCTCATCCCGCAGCCGCGCCGCGGCGACTGACCCGACCCGACATCCGACGACCCCCGGTGCCGCGGCACCGGGGGTCGTCGCGCGTCCGAGGCCGGTTCCCCACGGATGTCACACCGATGTGATGCGCGGCACACGCTGATCGTCTAGCGTGGGATGTGTCGGCGGTCACGTCACGGTCGAGCCGACGTTCCCACCACCACGCATCGGAGGGCCCCGTGAACCCGCACCTGCTGGAGGAGCGCGTCGCCACCGTCAACGGCGGCCGCGATCTCGCCGACCCCGCCCGTGCCCGGCTGCGCGCCCACAAGGCCACCGCGGACGCCTGCCGTCGGCGCGCCGCCGAGCGCCGCGCCGAGCTGGAGCGCGTCCTCTCCGGAGGCACCACCGGTGACGCCCTGGACCTCATGTTGGAGCTCGACGCCCTCGAGCGGGTGCAGGACCGCATCGACAACCGGCTCTCCGAGCTGTGCGACGCGCTCACCGAGCCGCGCACCCCGCGCTACGGCGACGCCCAGCCCGTGTAGCCCGCGCCCCGCGGCCCGTGTGGATCACCCGCGCCCGTGGTTCGATGACCGGCGGACACCGCCGTCGGACCACGAGGGAGAGCACACGTGCGTGCAGTGCAGGTCAGCGAGCTGGACGGGCCGTCCGCGGTCCGTGTCGCGGAGGTCGAGCCGCCGGTCCGCGGTGACGGCGAGGTTCTGATCGACGTCGCCGCGGCCGGGGTGAACTTCCCGGACGTCCTGCTGACCAAGGGGATGTACCAGTACAAGCCGGAGCCGCCGTTCACCCTCGGCTCCGAGTGCGCCGGCACGGTGCGCGAGGCGGGCCCGGACAGCCGGTTCACCGCCGGGGACCGGGTCGTCGCGTTCACCATGTCCGGGGTGTTCGCCGAGACCGTCTCCGCTCCCGAGCAGCACGTCTTCCCGCTGCCCGACGAGGTGGAGTTCGCGGCGGGCGCCTGCCTGCCGATGAACTACCTGACCGCGCACTTCACCCTCGACACCCGCGGTGGCCTGCGGGCGGGGGAGACGGTGCTCGTCCAGGGCGCGGCCGGGGGCATCGGGACCGCGGTGATCCAGCTGGCCGCCGCGATGGGGGCCACCGTCATCGGCGTCACCTCCACCGAGGCCAAGGCCGAGGTCGCCCGGCGCGCGGGTGCTGCCCACACCGTCGGCGTCGACGGGTTCAAGGACGCGGTCAAGGGCCTGACCGGCGGTGCGGGAGTCGACATGGTCGTCGACCCGGTCGGCGGGGACCGCTTCACCGACTCGGTGCGCTGCCTCGGCCCGCTCGGCCGTCTCATGGTCGTCGGATTCACCGCGGGGGACATCCCGACGGTGAAGGTGAACCGGCTGCTGCTGAACAACGTCGACGTCCGCGGGGTCGGCTGGGGTGCCTACGCGCTGGGACGCCCGGACTTCATCCGCTCGGAGTGGGACGCCCTGCTCCCGCACCTGCGTTCCGGCGCGCTCGACCCGCTGATCAGCGAGCGCTTCGGTCTCGACGACGCCGCGACCGCCCTGTCGCGCATCGACGACCGCACCGTCACGGGCAAGGTCGTGCTCCTGACCTGAGCCGGGTCAGCCTGCCGGCTCGAGGTTGTGCCGGACCGCGGTGCGCGGCAGCGGCGCCGTGGTCTCGGTGGCCGCCGCCGCGGTCCGCGGCGCCGGGGTGGGGCCGACGTGGCGGTGCGGCGCCGGCACCACCACGGGCTCGGCGACGTGCAACCGGTGGCGGGCGGCGACCGCCCGCCCGGCCGGGCCGGTCGCGGTCAGCGCGTGCAGCGCGAGGGCCCGGTGCGCCGGGACCTCGCAGCGGCGCAGGAAGCGGTCCAGCTCGCGCACGGCGTCCCCGGGGTGGCGGGCGAGCGCCCACGCGGCGAGCTCGGCCTCGGCGACGTCGGCCCGCACCCCGCTCATCCGCACGCACACGTACTCGACGTCCTCGTCGGCCAGCTCCCCCGGCGCGGGCAGGTGCATGCCCTGCTCGGTCAGGTACTCGTGCACCGCCCACAGCCCCATCGGGGTCAGCGCGACGACCGTGGGGTCCGGGTCGTCGCGGTGCGCGACCCGGGACAGCTCGTCCAGCTCGTCGGCATCGAGGGTCTCGGTCAGCTCGATCGCCCCGAGCAGCTCGCAGGCGTCCAGCAGGGCCGTGACGTCGCGGCGCCACAGCCGCTGTTCGACGTCGCCTGCGAGGTCGTCGACCACGCAGCCGGCCTCGTCGTTGACGGCGTCGCGGACCTGGCGGTGGAAGTGCTCGAGCGGGACCTGCCCGCCGCCGGTGGCGTAGAGGCCGACCCACAGCATCGGGAACGCCTGGGACATCGACATCCCGAACAGCGACGGTGCGCCGAACACGTCGGTCCCGCCCAGGCTGTCGCCGAGACGTCCGACCGACTCGAACACCCGGCGCCACAGCTCGATCGGCCGGTTCAGCAGCGGGCCCGCGCTCTTGACCGGCAGCAGCCGCCCACGCACCACGCGGACCAGGCGCGCCGAGCGGGCCCAGCGCAGCAGCAGCGACACCTCGGGCAGGTCGTCGCTGGTACGGGCGGTCTCGCGGTAGATGTGGTCGAGCTGCAGGTGCGCGGCGAGGTCGAGCGCGTCGGTGCGGTCGAGGCGGCCGTCGGAGGTGAGCCGGCGCCCCGCCCGCACCCACAGGGTCAGCTTGCGGAGCAGCTCGAGGGCCTCGGAGCGCTCCGCGGCGTCGACGAGCGCCGCGGCGCCGGGCATCGGTACCGGCGGCAGCTCGGGGTTCCACTCGGCGCGGGTGGGACGCTGCGCCTCGCGCCGCATGATCTCGGCGAGCGCGTGCCGGTCGACGTCGGTCTGCCCGGCGCCGGCGCGGTCGAGGAACCGCTGCACCGCGGCCGGGTCCGCGGGGTCGACGCCGTGGCGGTGCAGCTGCACGCCCCAGAACTTGCCGAGGTCGTAGTTGCGCTCGTCGGCGAGACCGTCGTGCAGGGCGGGTGTGGAGTCGAGGACCTGACGGTGCAGCGCGTCCGCCGGGTGCGACTGCGGGTCGAACCAGTCGTGCTCGTCGACGAAGTCGATGAGTGCATGGAAGGCGGGGGCGACGTCGTCGGGCTCGAGCACGGTCACCTTGCGCGGGAACCACATGCCCAGCGCGTCGGCGATGTGCGAGCGCGTCCAGCGGCCCAGCCTGCGGTCGCGCGCGTACTTGTAGTCCAGCACGGCGGCGACGAGCGCGGTGTCCACCTCGACGCGACGGCGGCGGGCCCAGAGGGAGAACTGCTCCAGCAGGCGGCTGCGGGCCTCGGCGTACCCCTGGTCGTCCCCCGGGGTGAAGACGAGACGCATCCGGCCCACTGTGTCAGGTCCCTCCCATCCGCTCCGGCTGCGGCGCAGCACTTTCCGATGATCGTCGGTGCGCGCGGGGGCCGTGCACCGGGTGGTCGCAGGAGGTCCAACGAGCGCGGTCGGCCCGGGTCACTCCCGACCGCTCACCGTCGGTGGGCGGTCGCTCACGGGTCGTCCGATCGTCCGGCCGTCCCCGCGACCGTGAGCCCTCGACCCTGCCACGGACGACGGCGGCCGGACACCCCGGGGAGGGTGTCCGGCCGCCGTCGTGTGCGACGAGAGGTGGTCAGTCGCCGCCGACCGGGCTGTCGCGCCGTTCGGCGGTCGCCCGGGTCGACTCGTCGCCGGTCCGCCCCTCCGGCTCGTCGGCCCCGGCCGCGACGGGACCGTTGCCGGAGCTGTCGTTGCCGTCGGCGGGTGCGTTCCCGTCGGTCGTGTCGAACGCACCGACCTTGACGTAGAAGTTCTCGCCGTGGTTGTCGGTGGCCCAGTCGACCGCCTGCTCCAGCACCTGCGCGCCCTTCTCGTCCCGCAGCACGACCTTGTCGCGACGCAGGTCCTTGAACAGTGCGAAGCACAGCAGCACCATGATCACGACGAACGGCGCCGCGACCAGGATGGTCAGGTTCTGGATGCCGTCCAGGGCGTTCTCCCCGCCGGTGACGAGCATCAGCACGGCGACCGCACCCATGACCGAGCCCCAGAAGACCACGACCCACTTGCTGGGCTCGATGGTGCCGCGCTGGGACAGTGTGCCCATGACGATCGACGCGGCGTCCGCGCCGGACACGAAGAAGATCGCGACCAGGAGCATGACCAGCAGGCCGGTGAAGGTCGCCCACGGGTAGGCGCCGAGCATCTGGAAGAGCTGGACGTTGGAGTCGTCGGAGAACTGCGTGCCCTGCTGGGCCTGGGTGATGGCGGTGCCGCCGAAGATGCAGAACCAGACCAGCGAGACCAGGCTCGGCGCGAGGATGACGCCGCCGACGAACTCACGGATCGTGCGCCCGCGCGAGATCCGCGCCAGGAACATGCCGACGAACGGCGTCCACGAGATCCACCACGCCCAGTAGAAGACGGTCCAGCCGGACAGCCACTCGAGCATCGGGGCGCCGCCGACGGCCTCGGTGCGCCCGACCATCTCGAAGAACTGGGAGAAGTACGCGCCGATCGACGTCGGGATCAGGTCGAGGATGATCACCGTCGGTCCGACGACGAACACGAAGAACGCCAGCACCGCCGCCAGCACCATGTTGGTGTTGGACAGCCACTGGATGCCCTTCTCGACGCCGGAGACGGCGGAGAGGATGAACGCGGCGGTCAGCACGATGATGATCGCGGCGAGTACCCAGGGGCTCACCTGGCCGTCGACCCAGCCGACGGTCTGCATGCCGCCGCCGATCTGGAACGCGCCCAGGCCCAGCGAGGCCGCGGAGCCGAACAGCGTCGCGAAGATCGCGAGGATGTCGATGCCCCGGCCGATGGAGCCCTCGGCGGCCTTGCGGCCGATCAGCGGGACGAAGGCCTGGCTGATGAGCTGACGGCGGCCCTTGCGGAAGGTGGAGTAGGCGATGGCGAGGCCGACGACGGCGTAGATCGCCCACGGGTGCAGCGTCCAGTGGAACAGTGAGGTCGCCATCGAGGTCTGCAGCGCGTCGATGGTGCCGGGCTCGGCCGCGCCGGGCGGCGGCGACTGGAAGAAGGTCAGCGGCTCGTTCACGCCGAAGAACATCAGCCCGATGCCCATGCCGGCGGAGAACATCATCGCGATCCAGGAGACCGTGCGGAACTCGGGCTCCTCGTCGTCGGCGCCGAGCTTGATGCGCCCGAACCGGCTGAAGGCCAGGAACAGCGCGAAGGCCACGAAGGCGGTCGCGGCGAGGATGAAGCCCCAGCCGCCGCCGCGCATCAGCCCGCCGAGCATCGCCTCGGCGGTGGCGCCGAGGGTGTCGGCGCTGAGCAGCCCCCACAGCACGAACAGCAGCGCGAGCGCGGCGCCGACGCCGAACACGATCCAGTCGGTGCGGGGCCGGTCGTCCCCGGTCGTGTCCGGACGGCCGTCCGGTGGTGATTGGGCCTGTGTCATACGTGGTCACGCCCGCATGTCGGGCGCATCCCCCCTCCGCTCTCGTTCGTGCAGAAATTGTGCACAAGTCGTTTGTGTGCCGAAAGTGTAGGTACTGGACCGTCCCGTGTCGCTGTGCAGGCCGAACCGTGATGTCAGGAGGTGGTCCAGCCCTCGTCGGAGACGCCGCCGGGGACCGGTGCGGCCGGGTCGTAGGGGGTGCGGGTGAACACGAACGTGGCCAGCCACAGGTGGTCGCGGGCGATCCGCAGGGTCTCCCCGGCGAAGTAGCCGTCCAGGCCGATCCAGGTGCCGTCCGGGCCGGGCCGGAACCGCGACGCGCGTCCGGGGCGCCCGAGGCCGCCGAGGTGCAGCAGCCCGCCGCCGACCGAGCGCAGCGCGTAGGGGGAGGGACCCCAGAACCACGGTCCGAGCAGCTCGGGGTCGACCGGGCAGGGCTGCGGGTCCCACGGCGCGACGATGCGGGGCTCGGCGACCCGCAGGTCGTTCAGCAGCCCGGCGGTCAGCCCGCTGTCCATCCCGGAGGTGGTGTTGCCCATCGCCAGGGCGCCGGCGCCCTCCTCGCGGTCCACCCAGAGCCCGGCGAGGAAGCCGGGCATGGATCCGCCGTGCCCGACCAGCGTCGTCGTGCCGCCGCCCTCGGGCCGCTCGAACCGCAGGACCTGCACGCCCAGGCCGTAGCCGGCCCAGACCGGCGACGTCGGGTCGACGCCCGCGGGCAGCGTCATCTCCTCGACCGTCGCCGGGGAGAGCACGTCGCCGGTGTCGCCGAGCAGCAGGGCGCCGAGCCGGGCCAAGTCCGCCGCGGTGCACCACAGCTGCCCGGCGGCGGCCATCACCCCGGCGTCGTGTTCGGGCTCGGCCAGCACGAGGTCGGCCCACGGGTGCACGGCCCGTCCCGCCGCGGCGGGCTGCTGCGGGCGGGTGGAGGTACGGGTCATGCCCAGCGGGAGCAGCACCTCGTCGCGGGCGACGTCGGTCCAGGCGCGGCCGCGGAGGCGGGCGACGACCTCGCCGAGCAGCCCGAACCCGAGGTTGGAGTAGTGGAAGCGGCGCGCGGCGGGCAGCACCCGGTCGGCGTCGCCGAGGCCCAGCTCCTCCAGCGTGCCGCCGGGGGTGCGCTCCCACCACCGGCCGGGGCTCTCCGAGCCGGCCCCGGCCAGGTGGGACAGCAGCTGACCCAGGGTGCGGTCGCCGAGCGGGGTGCCGGGGAGGTGCCGGTCCAGCGGGTCGTCGAGGTCGAGCAGTCCCTCGTCGCGCAGCCGCAGGACGGTGACCGCGCAGACGGTCTTGGAGATGGAGCCGATCCGGTACTGGACGTCGTCCTCGGCGGCCGCGTCCGGGAGCGCTCCACGCCCGGCGTGCCAGACGAGGGCGCCGTCGCGGACCACCCCGGCGACGAGGGAGGGGACGCGGCCGTCGCGCTGGGCGCGGGCGACGCGGGCGAGCAGGGTGCGCTGGGTGCTGGGGAGCAGCTCGGTCACGGGGCGACCCTAGATCCCCGGCGCGCTCACAGTCCGCTGATGTCGGCGAACGAGCGCAGCCGCACGGCCCGCTCCGACAGTGCGGCGGGCACCGGCTCGGGTACCGGCATCCGGTCCGCCGCGGTCAGCGGGCCCAGGTCGAGCCCGGTCAGCTCGCCGATCCGGGCCACCGGTACCTGGAAGGTGCGGTACGGGCCCAGCGGCGGTGGGTCCCCGGCCGGCGGCTCGGCGAGGTCGCCGAGCTGAGGGGTCTGGTCCAGCAGGTAGGCGGTGGTGCCCAGCGCGCCGCCGACGACGAAGGCGCCGATCTTCCAGAACAGCCGCGGGATGCGCACGCCGCGGTACTCCGGGTCGTCGTCGGCCAGCACCGGGCCGGTGAACACCACGAGCCGCCGATCGTGGTCGCCCGCGTTGTCGAGCAGGTAGTCCTCCAACCCGCCCCAGGTCTGCTTGTCCTGGTTGAACGCGGCGGCCTGCGGGGCGGCGTTGGTGTAGAGGAACGTGTCGGACTCCGCCGTCGCAGCCTCGGCGGCCCCGCCCCACACCGGGTCCTGGCGGCGGACCAGGTGGCCGCGGTCGAGGTCGTTGTCGGCGTAGAGCTCGGCGCCGGCCTGCTGCCCGGCGGGCAGCCGGTCGTCGAGGCGCCAGTCGTCGGAACGTTCGAGCTGCCGCAGGGTCGCCCCGTCGATCGCGACGGCGGTGGCCGCGGCCAGGCGCCGGTCGGGCCGGTGCAGGGTCGCGAAGTGGGTGTAGGGGAGCAGCACGGTGTCGGTCCCGGGCAGCGTCGGCATCGGCGTCGCGACGCCGAGGAAGTCCGGGTCGAAACCGGGGGCGGCGGGGGCGCTCATCGGCGTGACGGTAGCGGTGCCGGGTGAACGGCGGGTGCGCCTGCGCCGCCGTCGGTCAGGCGGTGCAGCAGCGGGGCGGTGCGGAACCCGACCAGCGAGCGCATGACCAGCGACGTCGACGTGCGCTCCACCCCGCCGATCGCGAGGAGGTGCCCGGCGATCCGGTAGAGGTCGTCGGCGTCGCGGGCGACCAGGTGCACCAGGAGGTCCTCCGGTCCGGAGACGCCGTGCACCTCCAGCACCTCCGGTACCCGGTCCAGTGCGTCGGCGACGGCGGCGAGCTCGCGCTGCACCACCCGCACCGTCACGAACGCGGTCAGCGGGTAGCCGAGCGCCGCCGGGTCGACCCGACGCTCGAAGGTGTCCAGTGCGCCGAGCCGGTCCAGCTTGGCCAGCCGGGCCTGCACGGTGTTGCGGGACAGGCCGACCCGTTCGGCGAGGGCGAGCACCGTCGCGCGCGGGTCCTGCGCCAGGGCCAGCAGCAGCCGGGCGTCGTGGCCGTCGAGCGCGGCCCGCCCGTCACCGGTCGTTCCCGTCACCTGGTGCCCCCTCCTCGTGTCCGCAGGTGCGCATTATGCCGTCCCGGCGCGCGTCCCGCCCGGCCCGGCGCGTGCACTCTGCTCAGTCGTACGGGCTGTGGTTGTGCACTCGTCGATGTGGTGGTGGGCTGACTGGGCAGGCTGCATGGGCGACGAGGCTGGAGTGGTGGGCGATGGGCACGCAGACGGTGACGACGGACACGCTCGTCGAGATCGAGAAGCGGGTGCTCTGGCTGTCCACCGCGATCGTCGACGCGGCCAACCGGCGCGGTGACCCCAGCGGGCTGAAGGTGGGCGGGCACCAGGCGTCGTCGGCGTCGATGACGACGATCATGACCTCGTTGTGGTTCGAGCACCTGCGGGCCGGGGACCGGGTCTCGGTCAAGCCGCACGCCTCGCCGGTGCTGCACGCGATCAACTACCTGCTCGGCGAGCTCGACGAGCGCTACCTGAGCACGCTGCGCGCCTTCGGCGGGCTGCAGTCCTACCCGTCGCGGTCCAAGGACCCCGACCCGGTCGACTACTCGACCGGCTCGGTGGGCATCGGCGCGACCGCCCCGATCTGGGGTGCGCTGGCCCGCCGCTACGTCGACACCCACTTCGGGGGTGCCGGAGAGGGCAGGCAGTACTCCCTGGTCGGCGACGCCGAGCTCGACGAGGGCGCCGTCTGGGAGGCCATCCTCGACCCGATGGTCGGTGAGCTGGGCGAGGTCGTGTGGATCGTCGACCTGAACCGGCAGTCCCTGGACCGGGTCGTCCCCGCGATCGGCGCGCCGCGGATCGAGGGCATGTTCTCCGCGGCCGGCTGGCAGGTCCTCACCGTCAAGTACGGCAGGCTGCTGCACGAGCTGTTCGACCGCCCCGGCGGCGACGCGCTGCGCGCCCGGATCGACACCATGCAGAACGCGGAGTACCAGCGGCTGCTGCGCTGCGACGCCGACGAGGTCCGCACCCGGCTCCCCGACGGACACGCCGACCTGGCGGAGCTCGTCGCCGGCCTCGACGACGACACCCTGCTCGCCGCGGTGCGCAACCTCGGCGGGCACGACACCGCCGCGCTGCGCGACGCGTTCTCCGCGATCGACGACACCCGGCCCACGGTGATCCTCGCCTACACGGTCAAGGGCCACGGCCTCGCGACCGCGGGCCACCCGCAGAACCACGGCTCGATCCTGAGCGCCGACCAGGTCCGCGAGCTGGCCGACGCCGTCGGCGCCGACCCCGACGACCCCTGGCGGCGCTTCGACCCGGAGTCCCCGGCGGGCGAGGTGGTGGCCGGCGCGGCGCAGCGGCTGCACCGCGACCCGGTCGACGACCAGCCGGTCCCGCCGCTGCCGGCCGACATCGGACGCACCCCGACCGGGCGGGCCACCACCCAGGCCGCGCTCGGCCGGGCGCTGCTCGACCTCACCCGCGAGGCTCCCGAGGCGGCCGGCCGGGTGGTCACGCTCTGTCCGGACGTGTCGTCGTCGACGAACCTGGGCGGCTGGGTGAACAAGGTCGGCGTCTGGTCGACCGCGGAGCGCAAGGACTGGTTCGACGACGATCCCGAGACGATCCTGCACTGGCGCGAGCGGCCCACCGGCCAGCACCTGGAGCTGGGCATCGCCGAGGGGAACCTCGTCGGGGCGCTGGGGGAGCTGGGGGCGACCTGGTCGCGCTGGGGCCGTCCGGTGCTGCCGATCGGGGTGCTCTACGACCCGTTCGTCGAGCGCGCGCTGGAGCCGTGGTCGTTCGGCATCTACGCGGGTGGCCAGTCGATCCTCGTCGGCACGCCCTCCGGGGTGTCGCTGGCCCCCGAGGGCGGTGCCCACCAGTCGGTGACGACGCCGTCGGTCGGGCTGGAGCAGCCCGGCTGCGTCACCTACGAGCCGGCGTTCGCCATCGACACCGAGTGGACGCTGCTCGCCTCGCTGGCCCGGCTCGGCCGTCCGGACGGCACCAGCGCCTACCTGCGCCTGTCGACCCGGCCGGTGGACCAGACCCTCGCGGCGGTCCCGGCCGACCCGGCCGCGCGCGAGCGGCGCCGGCGTCAGGTGGTCGCCGGGGCCTACCCGCTCCGCCGCGCCGCGGGCACACCGGCGCTGACCATCGCGGTCGCCGGTGCGCCGACGACCGAGGCGCTCGCCGCGGCGGACCGGCTCGCCGAGCTCGGCCACGACGTCGACGTCGTCGTGGTGACCAGTCCGGGGCTGCTGTTCGACGCCCTGCAGGCCCGTGCCGGACGCCCCGCCCGTCCGCAGGCCGAGCCGTGGATCCTGGAGTCGGCGTTCCCCGCGCGCCGGGCCGCGCCGCTGGTCACCCTGCTCGACGGGCACCCGCACACCCTCGCGTTCCTCGCCGGGGTCAACCGGGTCCCCGCGACGCACCTGGGCGTGCATCGCTTCGGTCAGTCCGGCGACCTCGCCTCGGTCTACGCCCACCACGGGCTCGACGCGGACACGGTCGTGGCGGCCGGACTCGACCTGCTGTAGACGGAACCGGACATCGAGTGACGTACGTCGCTGGATCGCGCAAACGACAATGACTACGGTTACCGACCATGCTGCTTCTGGGGTTGGCGTCAGTCACCTTCCGTGAGAGGTCCGTTCCGGACGTCGTGCGCCTGGCGGTCGACGCCGGGTCCGAGGTCCTCGAGTGGGCCGGAGACCGGCACGTCCGTCCCGGTGACCGCGCGGCGGCGTCGGCGGCCCGCGGTGCCTGCGCGGGCGCAGGGCTGCGGATCGGCACCTACGGCAGCTACCACAAGGCCGGTGCGTCCGACCCCGGCGAGTTCGACGCCGTCGTCGCGACGGCGGCCGAGCTCGGCGCCCCGCGGGTACGGGTCTGGGCCGGGACGGCGGCTTCGGCCGACGTGTCGCCCGCCGGGCGCGCCGCCACCGTGGACGCGCTGCGGCGCTGCGCCGACGCCGTCGCCGAGCGGGGGATGGGGCTGCTCGTCGAGCACCACGTCGAGTCCCTCACCGACGGCCTCGACACCGCGCTGAGGCTGCGCGCCGAGGTCGGCCACCCCGCCCTGGTCGCCCACTGGCAGCCGCGCGAGCTGCCCGACACCGACGTCTGCCTGGCCGAGGTCCGCGCGCTGCGCCCGGCCACCGTGCACGCGTTCTCCTGGGGCGCCGACGGATACACCGAGCGGCTGCCGCTCGGCGACCGCGCCGACCTGTGGGCCCCGGTGCTCGCCGAGCTCACCGCGCAGTCCCGCGACGACGGCACCGACACCGAGGTGCTGCTGGAGTTCGTGCCGGGCGACACCGCCGCCTCGCTGCGCCGTGACGCCGCCGCGCTGCGCGACCTGCGGGCCGGGCGCGACCTGGCCGGTGCGCGATGAGCGCCCGTCGCCTGCCCGCCGATGCCGCCGCCGGCTCCGCCCCAGCCGCTCGCACCGTCGCTGCCGCCCGGTCCCGTGCCTCCCGGATCGCCGCCCTGCTGCCGGTCGCGGTGGTCGCCCTGCTGCTCGCCGGGTGCGGTGGGTCGGCCGCGCCCGCGCCGGAGGCGGCCGCCGAGCGGCCCGCCGTCAGCCGGGACGTCGCACCGCTGGAGCCGGCACTCACGGTCACCGACCCGCGCGGCGCCACCGTCACCGTGCCGGCCCCGCCGACGCGCATCGTCTGCCTGACCGGCCTGTGCGACGACATGGTCGTCGAGCTGGGGCTCACCCCGGTCGGCACCTCCACCCCGGCCCTGCTGAAGAACCCCGTCCTGCTCGGCGACCGCGCCGCGCAGGTCCCGACCGTCGCCGGCAGCTTCGGTAGCGAGGACGTCGAGTCCATCGCCGCGCTGCGTCCCGACCTGGTGATCGGGCTCGGCGGAGTGCACGAGCCGCTGCGTGCGGCGATCGAGCGCTTCGCCCCGCTGTGGCTGGTGCAGCCGACGACCTGGGAGGAGTCGGTCGGCTACCTGCGGGACCTGGGGTCGCTCACCGGACGCACCGCCGAGGCCACCGCGGGCGAACTGCGCTTCCGCACGACGCTGGCCGACGGCGTCGAGCAGGCGCGCGCCACCGGCAAGGCCGGCCGGAAGGTCCTGCTGATGTACGGCAGCGCCGACACGATCGGCGTCGACACCACCGACACGGTCAACGGGAACCTGCTCGCGACGCTCTACGACTACCCGTTCGTCCCGCGCGGCGCCGACGTCGAGACCGCGAGCACCTACAGCGTCGAGGAGATCCTCGCGCAGGCCCCGGACGTGGTGTTCGCGTTCTCACTGCTGTTCTCCTCCGCCGACCGCACCCTGACCGACCAGCTCGCCGCGAACCCGGTGTGGGCCCAGGTCCCCGCGGTGCAGCAGGGGAACGTGCACGAGATGGACCCGCGGCTGTGGGGCAGCGGGCGCGGCACCCGCAGCCTGGGCGCGATCGTCACCCAGTCGCTCGCGGCGGTCCCCGGCCGGTGAGACGGGCCCTGCTGCTGCTCGCCGTCGCGGCCGGGGCGGTGCTGCTCGCCGCGCTGGTCCTCGGGACCGGCACCCCGGCCGTCGCCCCGCACCGGCTGCCCGCCGTGCTGGTCGCGGCGGGCGGGATCGAGCACGTCGTCGTCACCGAGCTGCGGGTGCCGCGGCTGCTGCTCGGTGTGCTCACCGGCGCCGCGCTCGGGCTGGCCGGGTTGCTGCTGCAGGACGGTCTGCGCAACCCGCTCGCCGTCCCCGAGCTGCTCGGGGTGTCCTCCGGTGCCGCGGCCGCGGTGGCGGTCACGATCGTCACCGGGGCCGCGGTCCCGTTCGCGCCGCTGCTGCCCGCCGTGGTCGGCGCGGTGACCGGGGGCGCGCTCACCCTGCTCGCCGTCCGCGGCGCCGTCGGCCCGGCCGCGGTCCTGCTGATCGGAGCCGGGGTGGGGGCGGCGCTGCAGGCGCTGCTGCTCGCGGCGGTCGCCATGACCGGCTCCTCCGAGCAGGGCGTACTGGTGCGCTACCTGCTGGGTTCGCTGACCGGCACGACATGGGCGACGGTGACGCCGGTGCTGCCCGCGCTGGCGGTCGCGTTCGTCGCGGGGGTCGCGGTGCTGCCGCTGCTGGGGCCGCTGCGTCTCGGCGACGACGCCGCCTCCGCGCTGGGCCTGCGCACCGGTGCGGCCCGGGCGGCGGTGCTGGGCGTGGCCTGCCTGCTCGTCGCGGCCGTCGTCGGCCCGGCGGGGCCGGTCGCCTGGGTCGGGTTCCTCGCCCCACAGCTGGTGCGGGTGCTGCTCCCCGCGGCCCGGCCGCTTCCCCGCGCCGCGGCCTGCGCCGGGGCGGGTGCGGCCGTGGTCGTCGTGGCGGACCTGCTGGCCCGCACCGTGCTGTACCCGGTGGAGCTGCCGGTCGGCGGCTTCACCGCGGGGGTCGCGATCGTCGCGGGCGGGCTGCTGCTGGTGTGGCGACGCCCGCGGGCCGCCCGCACGGCCGTTCCCGTCCGCACCGACGGTCCCGCCGCGGCGGTGGAGCGGTGAACCGCTCGGTGGGCCGGGACGCGACGCTCGCGGCCCGGTTCGGGCTGCTCGGACTGTGCGTGGCGGTCGCGGCCCTGGCCGGGCTCCTGGTCGGCACCGCCGTCGGGCCCGGCACCGCGCTCGCGGCCCTCGCCGGGGTCGCGGACCCGCTGTCGACCGACCTCGTCCGGGAGCTGCGGGCACCGCGGGTCCTGGTCGGGCTCGCGGCCGGTGCCTGCCTCGGCGTCGCCGGAACGGTGCTGCAGGCGGTGCTGCGCAACCCGCTCGCCTCCCCTGAGGTGACCGGCGTCGGCTCCGGCGCGGTGCTCGGCGCGGTGCTGGGGACCGTGCTCGGCGGACCGGTCGGCACCCCGCTCGGCGTGCTGGCCGTGGCCCTGCTCGGCGGGACGCTCGGGGGCGGGGTGCTGTGGCTGCTCGCCGGCCGGGCCGCGGGGCCGGGCACCGCGGACCCGCTGCGGCTGGCCGTCGTCGGGGTGCTGGTGTCGGCGGTGCTCGGCGGGACGACGTTGCTGCTGCTCACCGCCCGCCCGCAGCTGGCCGGGTCGATGGTCCGGTGGCTGGTCGGCTCGCTCAACGGGCGTGGCTGGGAGCACTGGGACGCGCTCTGGCCGGTCGCGCTGACCGCGGTGGTCCTCGCGGTGCTGCTCGGCCCGGTGCTCGCCGTCCTCGGCGTCGACGACGACCACGCCCGCGGCGTCGGCCTCGCCGTGTCCGGGTGGCGCTCGGCCGCGGTGCTGCTGGCCGTGCTCGCCACCGGCGGGGCGGTCGCGGCGGTCGGGGCGCTCGCGTTCGTCGGGCTGCTCGCCCCGCACCTGGCCCGTGCGCTGCTCGGGGTGCGGGGCGCGGCCGACCCGCGGCTGCTCGTGCCCGCGGCGGCGACGGCCGGGGCGGGCACGGTCGTCACGGCCGACGTCGTCGCCCAGTTGCTGACGGCGTTCGCCCCGGCCGGGGACCGGCCGATCGGGGTGCCCGCGGGAGCGGTGACGGCGGTCGCCGGCGCGGTGGTGCTCATCGGGATCGTCCGCCGACGGTCCCGTACGACGGTGGGAGGTGCGCTGTGACGGTGCTCAGGGCCGAGGGGGTGACGGTGCGCTTCGACGGGCGCACCGTGCTCGACGGCGTCGACCTGGCGGTCGCCCGCGGGCAGTGGCTGTCGCTGGTGGGGCGCAACGGCTGCGGGAAGACCACGCTGCTGCGGGTGCTCGCCGGGCTGCACCGGCCCGACGCGGGCGCGGTGCACCTGGCCGACCGGCCGCTGGCCGGGACCCCGCGCCGGGAGGTCGCGAAGCGGGTCGCGGTGCTGCCGCAGGCCCTGCCGCCGCTGGGCGGGGTGACCGTGCGGGCGCTCGTCGCCCAGGGCCGCTACGCCGTCCGCGGGCCGCTGGGCATGCTCGGCGGCGGCGCCGACGCGGCGGTGTCCGACGCGCTGGCGGCCACCGGCACCCAGGCCTGGGCCGACACCCCGGTCGAGCTGCTGTCGGGCGGGGAACGCCAGCGGGTGCGGATCGCGCTCGCCCTGGCCCAGGACGCC
Source organism: Pseudonocardia sp. UM4_GMWB1 (assembly GCF_017312155.1). NCBI lineage: Bacteria > Bacillati > Actinomycetota > Actinomycetes > Pseudonocardiales > Pseudonocardiaceae > Pseudonocardia > Pseudonocardia sp. UM4_GMWB1. The sequence continues at coordinate 2,585,990 of NZ_QJPN01000001.1, forward strand.
CCGGTGCTGCTGCTCGACGAGCCCACCACCTACCTCGACGTCCGCCACCAGCTGGAGGTGCTCGACCTGGTCCGGGAGCTGCAGGAGCTGCGCGGCCTGACCGTCGTCGCGGTGCTGCACGACCTCGCCCAGGCCGCGCGGTGCGCGGACCGGATCGTGGCGCTGCGCGACGGGCGGGTGCACGCCGACGGGGCACCCGGCGACGTCGTCGACGACCGGCTGCTGGCCGAGGTGTTCGGGGTGCGCGGGGTCGTCTCGACCCACGAGGGGCGGCTGACCTGCAGCTACCTGGACTCCACCCCGGCCCGGCCCGTCAGCGCCTGACCGCGCACCCACCCCGCCGGGCGTGGCGCCGACGACCGGTCCGCCACCCCCGTCGGGTCGCCGGTACGGCGACGTGCACGTTTCCGCCCCCGCGAGGGCGGAAACGTGCGTCTCGCCGGCCGGGCGCACGCCGGGACCGGTGCTGCCGTGGACCGGGCCGGGGTGTGCCGGACGGGTCGGCCCGGTCAGCCGCGGGCGGCCCGGCGCAGCGGCGGGGTGAGCCACGCCAGCGCGACCCCGGCGGCCAGCACCGCGGCCCCGGCCGCCAGGCCGCCGCGCGGGCCCGCCGGTGTCGTCGCGACGACGCCGGCCAGCGCGGCACCGGCCGGGGTGCCGAGGCCCCAGGACAGCATCCGCGCGGTCGTCGAGACGCGGGCGCGGGCGTGCTCGGGGGTGACCTGCAGCCGGTAGGTGACGGCGTTGAGCACGACCGTCGAGTACGCCGCCCCGAACGCGGTCGCGGCGAGGAGTGCGGGGACCCAGTGCGTCGCCGACACCACCGCGACCGCGCAGGCCAGCGACACCGGCAGCCCGGCCAGCGCGAGCCGCGCCCCACCCCAGCGCTCCGACAGCCGCGGGACCAGCCGGGCCGCGGCGAGCCCGCCCACACCCCAGCAGGCGAACAGGAGGCCGAGCCGGGCGTCGCCGTCGGCGCGGATGCCGAGCACCCGGTCCGCCCACGGCACGGTCATCGCGAGCCAGGCGCCGCCCGCGACGGCCTGGGTGGTACCGACCAGCGTCAGCGTCCGGACCACCGGGTGGCCCACGAGCAGTGCCAGGCCTTCGCGCACGTCGGCGAGGATCCGGGTCGGCGCGCGGGTGCCGGGCCCGGGGGACAGGCTCCCGGCGACCGACCGGATCAGCAGCGCCGACGCGACCGCGGTGAGCGCGGTGACCGACAGCAGCCCGGCCGGGGCCAGGGTCGCGACGGCCAGCCCGGCGAGCGGCGGCACGACCAGTTCGACGACGGTCGTCGCGCCGTAGAGGGTGGAGAACGCCGCGGTGATCCGGTCGGGCCCGACCAGCGTGGGCAGGGCGCCGAAGTTCGCGGCGTCGAAGAAGACGAAACCGGTCTGCACCGCGACCGCCGTGCCGAGCACCTGCCACGGTGTGAGTACCCCGGCCCACCAGGCGAGCGGGATCCCCGCCAGCACCGCGCCGCACGCCAGGTCGACGCCGACCATGAGCCGCCTGCGGTCGACCCGGTCGGCCAGCGCTCCCGCGACCAGCCCGAACAGCAGGTAGGGGAGTGCCTCCGCGGTCGCGATCGCCGCCGTCCACGCGGGCGAGCCGGTCAGCCGGTAGACGAGCACGGGCAGGGCGACCGCGGCGACCAGGGAGCCGGCGACCGAGACGACCCGGGCGGCGAGGTAGCGGCGCAGGTCGGTGCGTTCGTGCTCGGGGGCGGTCGGGGCCGTCTCGCTCACGGGGTCCTTCCGTCGGCGGATGCGCGAACCATAGTGTGAAACGACAGTCATCACCAATAGTGGTGCCACGAGACACACCACTGTTGAAAACCGATGTCGTTTGTGGTCACGATGGGGTGGTCCGGAACCGGACGATGTCACCCACTGGAGGAGAAAACGATGAAGGACATCTTCACCGAGCTCGAGGCCGAGCGCGCCCTTCCGCACAACTCCGCGAGCCACTCCAACGCCCTCGTCGAGAACCCGTTCGCGACCGAGCAGGCCGCCGAGCAGGAGTGACACCCGCCGCGGGCCCGGCACCGGTGACGGTGCCGGGCCCGCGGTCTGCCGTGACCGACCGACGGACCAGGGAGTGCGAGTGGAACGACTGCGACCGGGCGTGAGCGTGTTCGAGGTCCCCGGCCGGGGCTCGGCGCTGCGGGAGGCCTCCGGCCGGTTGCGCGGGGTCGACCTGCCCCGCGGCACGGTCGAGGCACTGACCCGCTGGTTCGCCGGCGCCGACCCCACACCTCCGCCGGGACTCGACCCGGAGCGCGGCGCGTTCGCCGCGGCCGGGTACCTCGACGACACCCGCCCGGCCCGGACGGCCACCGTGACCGTCGCCGGTGACGGCCCGCTGGCCGACGCCGTCGCCACCGCGCTCGCCGGGCCCACCGTGCGGGTGCTGCGCGGGACGGTCGGAGAGCTCGCGGCCGTCCCGGCCCGCCCGGACCCCACGCGCCCGGCGACCGGCGTCGACGCCACGGGTGGTGCGGATGCGTCCGCGACGCCGACCGCGGTCTGCGTCGTCGCCGACGGGCCGGCACCCGCATCCTGGACCACCCTGGACCGGCTGCCCGACCGCGGGACGGCCGTGTTCCGGCTCGCCGTCGAGGGCCGGCACGGGATCCTGGAACCTCCCGCCGCACATCCCGGCGACGCCGGGCACGCCGACGTCCGCGCCCGCCGCCTCGCCGCGGCCGGATCCGGGCACCCGCACCTGCTCGCCTACTGGGCGGCCGCCCCGGCCGCCCCGACCGGGCCCGGTGACCACGCCCTGCTGGCCGCGCTGCTCGCCGCCGACGTGCGCGCCTGGGCCGGCGGCCACGACGTCCCGGCGGTCGGTGACCTCGTCCCGGCCGCCCTGCCGGCCCGGCGCCGTCTGCGGGTGGTCGATCTCGACACCGCCGCGATCGCCGACCACCCACTGCTGCCGGTCCCCGACAGCGCGCCGTGACCGACCCCGCCCGGCCCGGCCCGGCAGCCCAGGGCACCGACGACCTCGACCTGACCGCGCCCGACGGGGTCCGGCTCGCCGCCACCCTCGTCCGCCCCGCCGCCGCGACCTGGCCCGCGGTGCTCATCCGCACCCCCTACGGCCGCGGGCGGCTGCTGCCCGAGGCCCGCGGCTGGGCCGCGCACGGGTTCGGCTGCCTCGTCGTCGACGTCCGGGGGCGCGGCGGCTCGACGGGGGAGTTCCGGCCCTACGCCCACGAGACCGACGACGGCGCCGCCGCGCTCGCCGCGCTGCGGGCGACCCCCGGCTGCGACGGCCGGGTCGTGCTGGCGGGCGCCAGCTACGGGGCGCACTGCGCGGTCGCCGGTGCCCTCGCCGATCCCGGCGTGTGCGGGGTGCTCGCCGCGGTCCCGGCGCTCGGGCCCGGCGAGACCGCCCGCGAACCCGGCGGTGCCGCCCGGCTGGCCTGCCGGATCGGCTGGTGGTCCGAGCACGGTGCGGGCGCGCGTCCCGCCGCCCCGTCGGCGGCCGCGACCCTGCCGGTCTCCGGCGCACTGACACCCGCCCCGGACGGGTGGGCCGACCTGTGGGACGCACCCGAGGAGACCCCGTGGCTGTGGTCGGGGATCGCGCGGGCCGCGATGCCGCTGCTCGCGGTCGGGGGCACCGCGGACCCGTTCGCCGCCCGGACCCGGGAGCTCGCCCGGCGCTGGGGCGGGCCGTCAAGACTCGTCCTGGGGCCGTGGGGGCACGAGCTCGACGCCCCCGCACCCGGCGCGGTCCTGGCCGGACGGCGGATCGGCGCGGTCTACGCCGCCTGGGCCCGCGCCGCGGTGCAGGGCCGGCCGCGGGGGCGCGGGGCACTCGTGGCGGTGGGGGAGACGGGGCGCTGGGTGCGGGCCGGGGACGGGCCGGCAGTCACGGTCGCCGCGGCGCCGCCGGACGGGTTCCCCGCCGGCTTCGTCGCCGACCCCGAGCGGCCCGTCCGGTCCCGCGCGCCCGGCGCACCCACGCCGGCTCTCGCGCCGACCGACGGCGCCGCTCCCGCCGCTACGCCCCCTGCGGCGACCCCTGCGGCGACCCCTGCGGCGACCCCTGCGGCGACCCCTGCGGCGACCACCGCGGCGACCACCGCGGCGACCACTGCCACCAGCACCGGGACGACCGCCGCAACCACCAGCGCGACCACCGCGGCGACCACCGAGTCGGCCGCCGCGGGCCGCCCCGCCGACCGGGTCGTCGCCCACACCCCGCCCCTGCCGGCGGGGGTGCTCGCCGGGCCCCTGGTCGTCACCGTCACCGGCGACACCGACGCCCCGGACGCCGACTGGGTCGTCCGGGTCGGACTGCGCGGCCACGACCTCGTCACCGCCGTGCACCGGCACCGCGGCCCGGCGTCGCGGCAGGTCGTCGTCACCACCCCGCCGGTCGGCGCCGCCGTGGGCGAGGGCGACCGGCTGCGCGTCGAGATCGCCGGGCACCACTGGCCCGCACACGCCCGCAACCCGCACACCGGTCGGGACCCGGCGCACGCGACCGAGCTGCGCGCCGACCGCCGCACCGTGCACGCGCTGCGCCTGGACCTGCCGCACGTCCGACCCGGCCGCGACGAGGTCGCCGCGGCCGCCATCCCCGAGGAGGTCACCCTGTGACGGCACCGACCGTTCCCGTACTGCCGGTGGAGGTGCTGGTCGACCCGCTGGGCGGGATCGTCCGCCGGCTGGTCGACGTCGCCCCCGTGCCGGGGCTGCCCGCCGCCTACACCGCCGTCACCGCCGAGGTGTCCGACGCGCGCCGGCTCGGCGCCTGGCCCGCGGACCGGGTCAGCCTCGGCACCACCTTCGGCGACCGCGACGGCGCCCGCACCGCCGCACTCGGCGAGGCGGTCGAGCGCTACTGCGGCAACCGCGTCCCGCGCGACCTGCCGCTCACCACGGCCGCGGAGCTGCGCGCCGCGGGACACCGGTGCTGGGGGCCCGAGGAGCTGCCGCTGCTCGCGCACTGGCAGGACGGCCGTCCCTACCAGCGCTTCACCGAGGACCTGCCGATCCGCTGGATCGCCGGCGTCGAGGCCGACGAGGAGCCGACCTGGCTGCCCGCCTCCTGGGCGCTGCTCAACCACCACAGCGGGGCCCGTCGCGCCGAACCCCGCTTCCACCACCTCAACTACGCCGGCATCGCCACCGGCGACGGCGCCGTCGACGCCCACCGGCGCGGCCTGCTCGAGCTCGTCGAACGCGACGCGCTGGAACGCTGGTGGCACCTCGGGCTGCCCTCCCACGGCATCGACCGGGCCTCGGTCCCCGGGCTCGACGCCGCGCTGGCCGGGGCCGCGTTCGACGTCCACCTCGTCGAGCTGCCCACCGAGTACCCGGCGGCCGTGGTCGGTGCCGTCGTCGTCGACCCGGAGACCGGGATCGTCGCCGGGGGCGGCGCCGCCCGTTTCGACGCCGCCGAGGCCGCCACCAAGGCGGTGCTGGAGGCCGTCCACACCTGGGTCTTCACCCGCGGACTGCTCGACCCCGACGGCTGGGTGTACGCCTCGATCGACGCCGGTGTCCTCGCCCGCGGCCTCTACCTCGACCACCGCGCCGACCGCCGCTACCGCGACGACGCCGGCGGGCGCTACGCCGCCGTGCGCGACCTCGGCGCCCAGGTGCAGGTGTGGCTCGACCCGCGCGTGCAGGAGGAGCATCTGCCCCGGTTCACCGCGCCCGCGACCCGCGGCCCGCTGCGCACCGGGCCGGCCGGGGACCTCGCGTCGCTGACCGCCGCGCTGCTCGCCGACGGGCACCGCATCGCCCGCGTGGACCTCACCACTCCCGACGTCGCCGAGACCCCCTGGCGGGTGGTCCGCACCTGCGCCACCGGTCTCGTCCCCAACGCGCCCGCCGCGTTCCGGTACTGGGGGCTGCCCCGCTGGCGCGACACCGCCCGCGCCCACGGGCTCGGCCTCGACCCGGCCGCCGGTCCCGACGGGCTCGTGCACTGCCCGCCGCCGTTCCTGTGACGGTCCCGCCCCCGGGCGGGGCCGCACCGTGCCCGGGCCACGCCGCACCGGGGCCCGGACCGGACCCGCAGCGGGACCGGTCCGGCGGCGCCGAGGAGGCCCGGACCGCCGCGGCGTTCCGGCTCGCCTGGTCCGGCGCCGACCCGGGCCCCACCGACCACACCGCCCGCCCCGCCGAGGCGACCACGGCGGCCCGGCCGGTGCCCCTGACCCGCGACGGCACCGGGACCGGTGCACTGCTGGCGCTGTCGCTGGCCGCCGACCCGGACCGGGTGGTCGGCGGGGTGCGGCTGCGCCGGGTGCCGTCGGCGGGCGGCCGCTACCCGGTCGACGCCCGCGTCCACGACCCGACCACGGACGGCCGCGACGCCGGTCGCGTCTACGACCCGCTCGCCCACGCCCTCGACGGCGGGCCCGCCCGGGAACCCGCCCGGCCCGGCGCAACCGGACCCGGCAGCCACGCCCGGCCCGGCGCCGCCGTCCCGGCCCTGTCCGACCCGGACCACGACGACCACGACGACCACCCGGACGTCGTCCTCCACCTCGCCCCGGAGCGGACCGCCTGGCGCTACGGCCCCCGCTCGCTGCCGGTGCTGCTGCTCGACCTCGGCCACGCGGCCGCCGCCGTCCTCGCCGCCGCGGCGACGCTGAGACGACCCCGGACGGCCCACCTCGTCCCCGACGGCGACCGCTCCCGCGTCGTGCTCACGACCGGACCCGGTCCCGACGGCGCCGTCGCGCTCGGTGCGAGCGCGGATCCGCACCCGGCGGCCGTGCTCCGCGCACGCCGCTCGGCGCCGTTCGCGAGCCTGCGTCCCCCGGTCGCGGACCCCGGGCTCGACCGGATCGCCCGGACCCGGCTCGGCGCGGGACAGCACGCGGCCCTGCTCGACGCGGGCCACCCGCTCCTGGCCGCGCTGACCCGGCGGGCCTGCGGCCTGCCCGACCTCACCGGCGTCGGCGGGCTGCTCGTCGTCACCGGGGACGTCGACCCGGGCCCGGACACCGTCGCCCAGCACGTGCGGTCCGGCCTCGCCGTCCACGACGCCTGGCTGACGGCCACCGCGGCCGGGCTCAGGGCCCGGCCGGTCGGCTGCTGGGTCGAGGCGGTGCTGCACGGACCCGGCGGCCGGGGCCGGGTGCAGCACGCCCTCGCGCTCGGCGGCTGACCCGCCGGGGGAGTACCGGTCAGGTCGCGGGCGGCAGCGGGGGGGCGGGCGGCTCGTGCGGCGGCTCGTCGCCGGACTTCCCGCCCGGCTTGTCGTCCCCACCGCCGGCGAGGAAACGCTCGAACTCCGCGGCCAGCTCGTCGCCGCTGGGCAGCTCGCCGCCCTCCAGGCCGTCCCGCAGGTCACCGGACTCCCGGGCCGCGACGACCTGGTCGTACTGCTCCTCCAGCGCCGCGACGACCTGCCCGACCTCCTCCGACGCCGCCATCTGCTCGGCGATCTCGGACTCGGCCTGTTCGGCGGCGCGGGTCAGCGTCTCGGTCGGCAGGTAGAGCCCCGCCGACAGCCCCGCGTGGTCCAGCAGCACCCGTGCGGCCTGCGGGTACGCCGAGCGCGACAGGTAGTGCGGCACGTGCACGGCGTAGCCCACGACGTCCTGCCCGGCCTGCCCGAGGCGGTACTCCAGCAACGCCGCGGCACTGCCCGGGACGTCGGCGGTCGCGAACCACGGGGTGTGGCCCTCCACCAGCTCCGGGCGGGTGCCGTGCGCGGTCACTCCGATCGGACGCGTGTGCGGCACGGCCATCGGGATGCCCTGCAACGTGATCACCAGCCGGATCCCGAGCTGCTCGACCAGCAGCCCGACCGCGGCGACGAACCGCTCCCACTGCATGTCCGGCTCCGGACCGGCGAGCAGCAGGTACTGCGTGTCCCCGGTGTCGGTCAGCGCGACGACGTCGAGCTCCGGCGGGTCGTAGTCGGCCCAGCGGTCGGTCTCGAACCGCAGTGGCGGGCGTCGCGACCGGTAGTCCACGAGCTGGTCGACGTCGAACCGGGCCACCCGGACCGCCTCGCGTTCGTCGGTCAGCGCGCCGACCGCGAGCGCACCCGCGTTCCCGGCGTCGACGAAACCGTCCAGCACGACGATCAGGACCGGCTCGTCGAGCGCCGGCGCGGCCGGGTCGACCTGGTACAGCTGAGCGGGATCGAGCACCGGCGTCCTCCGAGTCGTGGCGTGCACCGCGACCCTATCCGGAGCCACCTACGGCCTGCCCGGTCGCGGTGTGACCATCGCCCCCCTGTGACGCGGCCCTGCCGGGACACCCCGCCCGTCCGGGATGGACCAGAATGGTCGTTCGTCATGCACACGTCACGTCGCGCTTACCTCGTCTGGTCCGCCGGTCTGTTCGCCTACGTCGTGGCGGTGCTGCAACGCAGCTCGTTCGGCGTCTCCGGGCTGGAGGCGGCGGACCGGTTCGGTGCGTCCCCGACCGTGCTCGCCGGGTTCCTCGTCCTGCAGCTGCTGGTCTACGCCGTCCTCCAGGTGCCGGTCGGGCTCCTGCTCGACCGGTTCGGCGCCCGCACCATGGTGCTCGCCGGCGCCGTGACCATGACCGCGGCGCAGGTGCTCGTCGCACTCGCCACCTCGCTGCCGCTGGCCATCGCCGCCCGCGTGCTCGTCGGCGTCGGCGACGCCCTGACCTTCATTTCGGTGCTGTCGGTGCTGTCCACCTGGTTCGCGCCGCGCAGGGTCCCGCTGATGACGCAGATCACGGCGCTGCTCGGCCAGTTCGGCCAGGTGCTCTCCGCGATCCCGCTCGCCACCGTCCTGCACGCCTACGGCTGGACGACCGCGTTCCTGTCCGCCGCCGGGATCGGCGTCGTCGCCGCGGTCGCGGTGCTCGCCGTGTTCCGCGACCGCCCGCCCGGCAGCCCGGCCCCGGCCCCGGCGAGCAGCCCCCGCGAGGTCGTCGACGGGCTCACGGGCGCCTGGGCGCACCCGGGCACCCGCCTCGGGCTCTGGTCGCACGCCGGCACCCAGTTCTCCGGCCTGGTGTTCGCGCTGCTGTGGGGCGTGCCCTACCTCGTCGCCGGGCAGGGGATGACGCCCACCGGCGCCTCGGTGATGCTGACCGTGCTCGTCCTCGCCGGCGCCGTCGTCGGCCCGATGTTCGGCGAGTTCACCGCCCGCCACCCGCTGCGCCGCTCCTGGCTCGTGCTGTCGGTCATCGGCGCGACCGCGCTCGTGTGGACGGTCGTGCTGCTCGTCCCGCCGCCCGCGCCGCTGTGGCTGCTCGTGCTGCTCGTGGTGGTGCTCGCCGCGAACGGTCCCTGCTCCGCCGTCGGCTTCGACTACGCCCGCACCTTCAACCCCGCGCACCGGCGCGGCACCGCCGTCGGGATCGTCAACGTCGGCGGGTTCACCGCCTCGCTCACCACCACACTCCTGGTCGGGCTCGTGCTCAGCGTGTCGGGCGGCTACACCCCCGAGGCGTTCCGGCTGGCCTGGCTCGTGCAGTTCCCGATCTGGGCGCTCACCGCCGTCGCGGTCGTCCTCGCGCGGCGCAAGGCCCGCCGGGTGATGGCCGCCGAGGGCACCGTCGTCCCGCCGCTGCGGGAGGCGCTGCGCCGCAACCGGCGCCGGCGACAGGCCCGGTAGACGACGACGGGGGCGGGACCATCGCGGTCCCGCCCCCGTCGCACACGGAGCGGTCTGCCCGTCCGGCGGGCCTCACCCGGTGTCGTCTGCTCGCTCGGCGAGCCTCACTCGGCCAGCAGCCGGTACAGCGCCTTGCGGGCCTCGGTCAGCGCCTCGGTCGCCGACGCCACCTGCGCCTCGGAGCCGGCCTCGGCGACCTGCCGCGCGGCGGCGGCGAGCCGGCCGAGCTCGGTGACCAGGCCGGTCGCCGGGTCCGACTCGGCGGCCTCGGCGTCCTCGGCGAAGGGCGCCCACACCGCGTCGAGCTCGGCGCGGTGCTCCTCGACGTGCCGGGTGCCCTCCTCGGTCAGGTGGACGACCCGACGGCCCTCGGTCTGCTCGGACCGGACCAGGCCCTCGTCCTCCAGCTGGGACAGCATCGGGTACACCGAGCCGGGGCTCGGCTTCCACTGCCCACCGGAGCGGCCGGTGATCTCCTGGATGATCTCGTAGCCGTGCCGCGGGCCGTCGGCGACGACCGCGAGCACCGCGGTGCGCACGTCGCCGCGGGCACGCTTGCCGCGCCGGCCGCGGGGCCCGCCGGGGCCGAACCCGCCCGGGCCGAACCCGCCGGGACCGAACCCGCCCGGGCCGAAGCCTCCGGGACCGAACGGGCCTCCGGGGCCGAACCCGCGGCCGGGACCGAAGGCCCGGCCGCCGGGCCCGCGTCCGCGGCGGTGGGCGCGACCGTGGCGGTGGCCGGGTCCGCCCTCGTCGCGGGGGTCGTCACGGTCGTCGCCGTGGACGTCGGGGGTGTCGTGCATGGCTGCCTCCTCCGGGCCGCAGGGGAACCCGGCGCCGCGGTGGCCCCGGGGGTGTCGGTGGATGCGGGGCCCGAAGGGGCTCCGGAACATGTCGCGCGTGGTCATGAGGTGTGGTCCTCTCGTCGTGAGCCTCCTTGTCGATCGGCTCGTGTGCCATCACGATATATCGCGACTGCTCTACGTTGCAACGGTGATGGTCTGAGAATGTCCTGAGGGTGCGCGGAGCGGCCCGTGGCGGGTTCACTGTCCCGGCGGGCCGGCGGGCGGTCCGCCGGATGTGAGGGGGAGTCGTGGGGCGTCACGACGCAGGGGCCGGCCGGGCCGGCGAGGTACCGGAGGACACGGCCGAGGAGGTCGACCTCAGCGATGTCTCCGCGGCGCAGCTGCGGGACCGGCTCTCCGCGCGGTCCGACGGCCGCGACGACCAGGTCGTCGACGCCGCGCGCGAGCTGCGGGCGAGCCTGGACCGGCTCGGCGCGGGTCTCGCGGCGCGGCGTGCGGCGCTCGTCGGACGGGCGGGGGAGATCGCCCGGGCCGCCGTGCCCTACGTCGGCGGCGCCGTCGCGACCGGGGTGGGGGCGGTGCTGGTGGCGCGCCGGGCCCGCCGTCCGCGCCGCTCCCGGTACCCCGGGGCGGTCTGACCCGGGCCGGTCGGGGTCAGTGGCTCCCGAGCCCGGCGCGCACCCGCATCAGGGCGAAGCCCAGCAGGTTCCGGCCGGGCCAGCGGTCCGGCGCGCCGAGGTCGGGGTCGTCGGCGGCCAGGCCGATGCCCCAGATCCGGTCGACGGGGGAGGCCTCGACGAGCACCGCGTCTCCGGTGCCCAGCAGGGCCGCGGTGAGCCGCTCGGCGGAGCGGAACTTCGCCCGGTTGCCCTCGACGACGACCTCGACCCGGCGCGCGGCCCACACCTGCGAGTCGAAGCCCCGGACCTCGCGCCCGGCCCGCTTGGCGGTGTCCGGGTCGTCGTCGGACAGGACGCGGTCCAGCGCGTCGTCGTCGCCGAAGGTACGGGCCTTGGCCGCCATCATCCAGTGCTCGGCGGTGGCGTAGCGGACCCCGTCGACGACGAACGGCGACGGATGCCACTGGCTCAGCACGTGCACGTCGCCCGGGGCGGGCTCGGAACCCCAGAACGGGACGAACCGCGGGCGCGCCCCCGCCGCGACGGCGGCCCGCAGGGATGCGACGTCGGTCGGGGCGTCCTCGCTCACGCCCTCCGATCCTAGGGCGTCGGCGGGGCGGCCGCGTCGGCCAGCGCGGACAGCAGGTCGGCCGCGCCCACTCGTCGCTCGGGCGGGACCCGGCCCAGCAGGTCGGCGACCGCGGCGCGACGGTGGGCGTCGACCTCGCGGATCAGCTCCCGTCCGGCCGGGGTGAGCTCGACGAGCAGGTGCCGCCGGTCGTCCGGGTCGGGGCGGCGTTCGACCAGGCCGGCCCGCCCGAGACGCACGAGCACCCGGGTGGCGTTCGACGGGTGGACGTCGAGTTCACGACCGACCGCGGTGACGTTGGTGCGCCCCGCGTCCGCGATCAGCATGAGGACCCGCAGCTGGGGCACGGTCACGGCGTCCCCGGCCGCCGCCACCGCGCGCACGCTGATGCCGGTGAACGCGCGCGCGAGCGCCAGGCCCGCCTCCACCGTCGCGCCGTCCGGGTGATCCCGATCTCGGCCGTGTGCGTCGGTCATCCCGTCCACCTCCCTCACCGGCGATCTTTACTCCGCGCTGACCGATGCGTCGATCAATCTTTGCCATTGCACAACTACTGCGCAAGCGCAACAATAGGGACGTCGAAGGGAGAGTTCCATGAAGGTGTCGGACATCCTGCGGATCAAGGGCGACACGGTGCACACCGCGTTGTCGTGGAACACCATCGCCGAGGCCGCGACCCGGCTCGCCGGTCCGCCGGCGATCGGCGCGCTCGTCGTCTCCGACGACGGCCGTCGCGAACGCGTCGACGGCATCGTCTCCGAACGCGACATCGTGCGCCGGCTCGCCACCGACGGCGCGGGCCTGCTGGATCTCACCGTCGCCGACGTCATGACCCGGCACGTCGTGACCTGTTCGCCGGAGGACTCGCTCACCGAGGCCATGGGTCTGATGAACCGCTGGCGTCACCGCCACCTGCCCGTCGTCGACGACGGACGGCTCGTCGGGATGATCAGCATCGGTGACGTCGTCAAGCAGCGGCTGGCCGAGATGAGCACCGAGGCCGGGGTGCTGCGCGACATCTACCTCGCCTCGCACTGACCCCGCCCCGGTCGTCCCCGGTGTGACGTGACCGTTTCGCCGGGAACGACCGGGGTGTGCCGTGCGTTGGACCGGACATGACTGCAGCGAGTGCCACCGCAGGCCGCCGCGCCGGCCGCACGGCCGCGTTCGCGACACTCTTCCGTGCCCTCACCCGTCGCGGCCGCCCCGGCGAGCCCGGACCCGTCGAACGGTTCCGGGCGCTGCCCGCCATGGCCGGCGACGCCTGGCGCGGCACCTACCCGCACCTCGGCAAGGGCCGGGTCGCGCTGTTCCTGATGGCCCTGGCCTACCTGGTGTCGCCGGTCGACCTGGTGCCCGAGGCGTTCCTGACCGTGTTCGGCCTCGGCGACGACGCGGTCGTCGCGATGTGGCTGGGCGGGGCCCTGCTGGTCGAGGCCGACCGCTACCTGGGGTGGCGGCGGACCGCACCGGTCGTCGTCGACGGTCAGGCGCAGGTCGACCGCACGTAGTCCCGGATCCGCTGCGACGCGGCCTGGTAGTCCGGGTCCGCCCGGTCCTGCGCGATCTCCGGGTCACGGGCGACGGCGAGGGTGTCCCCGCCGTTGGCCTCCAGCAGGTCGAGCTGACGCTCGACGAGCTGGTCCACCCGCTCGAAGTCCGCGCGGATCTCCTGCGGCGCGAGCGACGTGACCTGCTGGTTGGCCTGCCGGACGTTCGCGGTGACCTCGCCGACATCGGAGATCGAGCGGCCGATGCCCACCCCGCTGAACGGCTGGGTGGCGGTGCGGCTCGCCTCGACGGCGTCGCAGAAAGGGCTGGACGGGCGGTTCTGGGTCGTGACGACCGTGCGGGACGACGAACCCGGCTGGGTCGCCAGCGAGCTGCCGCAGCCCGCCACCAGGAGCAGGGCCAGTGCCGCCGGGACGAGCAGTCCTGGCCGCCGTACAGCCGTCATCCCCGATCCTCCACTCACCGGCCGGGAAGGTGCCCGCGCCGCGAGGGGAAGTCTAGGGCGCGTGGTGTGAGGTGGATGTCGGCGGTGGGTCGGCGGCGCGGACGCGGATCGCGTCAGCCTGCGAGGACCGTCCGCAGCACCGCGGGCCGGTCGGTGATGATCCGGTCCACCCCGGTGGCCGCGATCCGCCGCATGTCGTCGGGGTCGTCGACCGTGTACGTCCCGGTCTGCATCCCGCGCGCCGCGACCTCGGCGACCAGCGCGGCGTCGACGACCTCGAACGACGGGTTGATCTGGGTGACCCCGTGGGCGGCGGCGTCGTCGAGCTGCGCCGCGGTCGGGCGCCCGTCGAACAGCCATCCGGCCGGGACCTCCGGGGCGGCCTCGGCGAAGCTGCGCATCACGTCGTGGTCGAAGGACTGCACGACGACCCCGCGCCGGCCGTCGAGCTCGTAGGCGACCTCCTTCTCCATTCCCGGGTACCGCGCCGGGCCCTTCAGCTCGACCAGCAGGTCCGCGCGACCGCGGAGCCGGTCGGTGAACTCCCCGAGGGTGGGGATGCGCTCCCCGGCGGAGGCGGGGGAGAACCACGACCCGGCGTCGAGACGGCGCAGCTCGGCGAGGGTGAACGCGCCGACCGGTGCGATGGCGCGGGTGGGGAAGACCTGTGCGACGTCGGTGGTGCGGGCCAGCGTGGCGTCGTGGACGAGCACGAGGTGACCGTCCGCGGTGCGCTGGACGTCGACCTCGACGGCGTCGGCCCGCTGGGCCAGCGCCTCGTCGGCGGCGGCGAGGGTGTTCTCCGGGGCGTCGGCGGAGGCGCCGCGGTGCGCGACGACCTCCGGACCGGGCCGGGGACGGTCGGAGTCGGCGAGGGCGGACGTGGCCGTCGCGAGGAGGGCGGTGGGGACGAGGAGGGTTCCGGGCAGGCGTCGCACGAGGTGGGTCCTCAGGATCGGGGGCGGTGCCTGGGAACCATCGTGGCGTGGCCGGTCCGGCCGATGTCGAGCGGGTGTCCGCCGGGGGACGAGCGGGCGAGGACCTGGTGGTCAGGGGAGGGTGACGGCCGCCTCGAACGCGGGCAGGTAGCCGTCGCGGTAGCCCTGGGCGGTCGGGTGGTAGACCGCCGGGGCCGACGCGGGCGGGGGCGTGATCCACGGGTCGGCGGAGCAGATCCCGTGCCCGGCGAACGCGGCACGGACGTCGACGAACCGGCCCCGGAACCGCCCTGCCGCGTCGGCCAGGGCGGCGTCGAGGGTGTCGGCGGCCCGGTTCAACGCCTCCCGGCGGACGGCGTTCGGGACGCCGGGGACGTCGCAGTCGGCGCCCGGCTCGAACAGCCGCGGGTAGCCCAGGACCAGGATCGTCGCGCCGGGGGCCTGCAGCCGGACCCCGACGATGGTCGAGATCAGCCCGCCGGGCGCGACCCAGCGGGCGGCACGCTCCCCGCCCCGGACGGCGCGCAGGCAGGTCTCGTCGTCGCGGGCGGTGCTGCAGGCGGCCAGGACCGGACCGAACCCGGTGTCGTTGCCGCCGACGGTGATCGTCACCAGGGTGGTGTCGGCGGAGACGGTGCGCACCTGCCGGGCGATCACCTCGCCGCTGGTGGCGCCGCTGCACGCGACGCTGACGAACGACGCCGGGTCGTGCCGGGCCGCCCACAGTGCCGGGTAGGACGCGGTGCTGCGCCGGCAGTCGCCGGTGGCCGGGTCCGGCCGGGCCCCGACGCCCGCGGCGTAGGAGTCACCGAGCGCGACGTACCGGACGGGGGCGGCGGCCGCGGTGGCCGGTGCCGGGTCGGCGAGGGCCGCCGGCGCCAGGACGACCAGCAACGCGCACGTCAGCAGGGGGACCAGGAGGCGGCGCACCCGTCCAGACAACCCCCGCGGCACCGTGGCGGCAATCCGGGCACCGGGTGAGCGGGTGCACGCGCCGTCGACGACGAGGTGCGCCGAACGGGTCCCGGCCCGGCCGCGTCCGCGGAGCGCGCGTCGGGGAGCCGCCGCGCACACGCCCTCACTGTGGGTGAGGGGGTGGACCGCGACGCCCCCGGCCACGACCACTCGGCCGCGGCGCGCGGTCGACGGAAAGCCCAGCTCAGGGCCCTGTCCGAGGTGGATCGGCCGGACCGACGCCACGGTGAACGGCAGGTGGCCGGGGCGAGAGGCCGGCGTCGTCCGCTCACCGCCCGCAACGTCCCGTCGGTCTCGTGATCACCCGATCGGGTTTGTCCGTCCGGTGCGTCCGGCTAGCGTCGATGTCAGATCACGGAACGGTCACGAACCGGACGCGGCTCCTCCCCAGGGGGCCGCCCGCTCCCCACGGGTTGTCCGCCGTTCCGGGATCCGGAAGGAAGGGTCGTGGCACGGCATCGCTCCCCCCGGAGCCGGCAGGCGAGCCTCGCGCTCCTGGCCCCGCAGTTCGCGGTGGCCGGGATCGGGGTCCCGGTCGGCTCGTTCCCCGCAGGTCCGCACGTCCGGCGCGCCCGTGACGCCCGGGCCGAGGACGGCTCGCGCTGGGCGGCCTCGACCCGGATCACCGCCGCCGTCGTCGCGGTGGGCGGTATCGCCGCCACCGCCCACGCGGGTGTCGGCTCCGGCGACCTGTCCGCGACCGTGACGTCCTGGTTCGACACGGCGGGATCGTCGTCGGTGTCGAACCAGGACGCCGCGCTCCCCGCCGCCGTGCCCGCCCCGCGGGCCGCCGCGGACGACGCCGCCTCGCCGATCGCGGACCCGGCCACCATCGCCTCGCTGGCCGCCCCGGCCGCCGCCCCCTCGGCGGCCGCGCGCACCGTCGCCGTCGCCGACACCGGCCGCGCCAGGGCCGCCTCCGCGGTCCAGGCCGCCACCGCCTCGGTCGACCAGGTCCGCAAGGCCGCCGAGGAGCGCGCCCGGGCGGTCGAGGCCGCCCGCGCCGCGGGTGCCACCGGTGCGCTGCAGTCCGCCTCCGCGGGCGGTGCGGTGTCGATCGTGACCGGCCGGGTCACCTCGGGCTTCGGTTCCCGCTGGGGCACGAAGCACATGGGGCTCGACATCGCCGCCCCGATCGGCACCCCGATCCACGTACCGATCGCCGGCACCGTCATCAGCTCCGGCCCCGCCAGCGGGTTCGGGATGTGGGTCCGGGTCCGGCACGCCGACGGCACGGTCACCGTCTACGGCCACATCAACCGCTCGCTGGTCTCGGTCGGCCAGAAGGTGGCGGCGGGCCAGCAGATCGCCGAGGTCGGCAACCGCGGCCAGTCCACCGGCCCGCACCTGCACATCGAGGTCGTCGACCCGGGCGGCACCAAGATCAACCCGAAGCCGTGGCTCGACGCGAACGGGTTCCGCTACACCTGAGTCAGGAGTTCTGGACCGACTCCAGCGCACGGATCTTGTTCGTCGCGTCCAACGCGGCGACCTTGTACGCCTCCGACAGCGTCGGGTAGTTCAGGACGGTGTCGACGAGGTAGTCCACCGTCCCGCCACAGCAGGTCGTCGACGGTGATCTCGGACTTGACCCGGTAGCTGGCGCCGTACATCTCGCGCTGGCTGAACCCGGACAGGTACAGCACCGCCTCGCGCAGCGTCTTCGACGGGATGGTGCCGGTGTTGACGCAGACTCCGCCCATCATGTGGCCGCGGTCGGCGATCGCCACCCGCTTCCCGAGCTTCGCCGCGGCGATCGCGGCCTTCTGCCCACCGGGACCGGAGCCGATCACCAGCAGGTCGTAGTCGTGGGCGGGTGACTCGTCGGCACTCACCCGCACAGCGTGGTGGCCGCCGCGCCGCGCGGCAACCACACCGGTGTGAACAGCGTGTCACGCGCGGTAGGAGCGTCTCCGTTCGTCGGCGAGGAAGTGCGCGGTCTCCCGGGTGGCGGTGTAGAGCGAGCGGTAGTGCGGGTGGAAGCGGTCGTAGACCTCGCGGGCCGCCGGGTCCGGCTCGACCGTGCGGGCGACCGGGTTCCAGTCGCGCAGCCGCGGCTCGGCCCCGGTCGCGACGGCGGCCAGCCACGCGTCGCCGAGCGCGGCGCCGACGGTCTGCTCCGGCACGTCCTGCGGGACCCCGGTCACGTCGGTGACGATCCGGGTCCACAGCCCGCCCTGCACCCCGCCGCCGACGGCGACCAGGCGCTTCGTGCCGCCGCCCGCGGACCGCATGACCTCCAGGTTGTGCCGGACGCCGTGCGCGATGCCCTCCAGCGCGGCCCGGTAGACCTCGCCGCGGGTGTGCCCGGTGGTCAGCCCGGCGAGCACGCCGCGGGCGTCCGGGTCGAACAGCGGGGTCCGCTCCCCGGCGAAGTAGGGGAGCAGCAGCAGCCCGCCGCTGCCCGGCGGCACCTCCGCGGCCTCGGCGACGAGCCCGGTGAACCCCTCCCCGGTGAGGTCGCGCAGCCAGTTCGTGATCGCCCCGGAGGTCGCCATCCCCGCGGCCAGGGTGAACGACCCCGGTACGGCCCCGCGGGTCGTCCACATCGCCGGGTGCGGGTGCGGGCGGTCGATGACCTCGATGAGGAACATCGTCGTCCCGTACATCACCATGACCTCCCCGGCGCCGGTGACGCCGGCGCTGGTGGCCTCGGCCCAGGCGTCGACGGTGCCGGCGGTGACCGGCAGCCCCTCCGGCAGCCCGGTCGCGGCGGCCGCCGCCGCGCTCACCCGCCCGGCGACCTCGGTCGGCCACAGCAGCCGGGGCAGCGTGATGCCCGGGGCGGTGCGCTCGGCCCAGTCGGGCGCCCAGTCCGCGGCGGCCAGGTCGTACATCGGGTCGCACTGGCTGGCCGAGTGGTGGTCGAGCACGTACTCGCCGGTGAGCCGGTGCACCAGGTAGGACGAGCACATCAGGAACATCTCGGTGCGGGCGAACACCTCCGGCTCGTGCCGGGCCAGCCACCGCCACTTCGGCCCCACCGCCTGCGAGGACAGCGGTGTCCCGGCCCGGGCCAGGATCGCGTCCTCGCCCAGCTCCGCGTTCAGCTCGTCGATCTCGGTGCCGGCGCGGGTGTCGACGCCGTAGAGGATCGCCGGGCGCAGCGGGCGGCCGTCGCCGTCGGCGGGGAGCAGGGTCGGCCCGATCCCCGACACCCCCAGGCCGGCGAGCTCGGCGCCGTCGTCGAGGGCGGGCAGCAGTTCCCGCACGACCGCGACGAAGTCACCCCACCAGACGGCCTCGGCGTCGTGCTCCACGTGGCCGGGCAGCGGCTGTGCGGTCTCGTGCGCCCGGTCGGCCCGGGCCAGCACCCGGCCGCGGGCGTCGACGAGGACGCCCTTCGAACCCGACGTACCGATGTCGACGCCCAGATACACGTGCATGGGACGTTCCTACCGTCCCCCGCCCGCGGTGCACACAGAACGGGTGCAGAACATTCGTGCAGGTCGACGCGCGCGGTGGGCCGGGGCGCCGCAGACTTCTCCGGTGCAGCTGCCCACACCCCACCCGGACACCGCGACCGACTGGGTGCGCGAGCACCTCGGTGACCTCTGCCGCGACGAGCCCGTCGCCTCCGGAGCGTTCCGGGGCGGGCAGACCGCGGCCGACGCCGCCGTCGCGGCGCTGGACCTGACCGGCTATGCGAAGCGGCGCAACGAGGTGCTGCCGGTGTCGCGGCGCGGTGCGACGGCGCTGTCGCCGTGGATCCGGCACGGGCTGGTCGACCTGCCGACCGCCTGGGACGCCGCCGCCGACGCCCCGCCGCGCGACCGCGCCAAGTTCCGCGACGAGCTGTGCTGGCAGGAGTACGCCCGCCACCTCTACGCCCGGCTCGGCACCCGCACCCGCTCCGCGTTGCGCGCGGCCCCGGCCCGCGCCGAACAGGGATGGGACGAGCCGTGGCCCGCCGAGATGGCCTGCGTCGACGCCTGCCTCACCGAGCTGCACACCGACGGCTGGCTGGTGAACCAGACCCGCATGTGGCTGTCCTCGCAGTGGACCGTGCGCGCCGGGCACGAGTGGGCGGGCGGGGAGAGCGAGTTCTTCGCCCACCTGCTCGACGGCTCGCGCGCGGCGAACCGGCTCGGCTGGCAGTGGACCGTCGGCGCCGGCACCGGCAAGCCCTACGGCTTCTCCCGCTGGCAGGTCCGCAAGCGCGCCCCGCAGCTGTGCGGGAGCTGCGCGCTGTCCGACGCCTGCCCGATCGAGCACTGGCCCGCCGATCCGCCGTCGCGCCCGGCCCCCGAGCACGACCCGCGGCTGCGCTCGGACCCCGACCCGGAGACGACCGGGGGGCCGGCAGCCCCGGTCTCCACCGGCGCCGAGCCGGAGGCGGTGTGGCTGACGGCGGAGTCGCTCGGCGACGCCGACCCCGCCCTCGACGCCCACCCGGAACTGCCCGCGGTGTTCGTGTTCGACGAGCCGCTGCTGCGCCGGCTGCGGCTGTCCGGCAAACGGCTGGTCTTCCTCGCGCAGACCCTCGCCGACCTGGGCGAACGCCGTGCCGTGCTGGTGCGCCGCGGCGTCGTCGCCGCCGAGCTCGACGGCACGCCCGTCGCGGTCACCCACGCCCCGGTCCCCGGGTTCGTCACGCGCTCCGCCGCCGTCCGCCCGGTCGTGGTGCACCCCTGGCCGTGGCTGTACCGCCCGCACGCCGGTCCGGTCACCTCGTTCACCGCGTGGCGCAGGCGACTGCCCCGGCGCGGGGGGAAACCATCCACGACACCCCCTCGGCAAGGGGTGTGAGGCGGGACCGTCCACAGCCGGTCGGGTGACGGCGTTCCGCACGTCCCGGCCCGCGACGACCGTGGCAGCATGACCGCCTGCCCTCAGCCCGACCCCCTCCCCGGCCCCGGCCCCGGCCCGTCGTCGGGGGCGGAGGACCTGCCCGCCACCGGGTGGCCCCCCGACACCGAGTCCGGTCCCGGTCTGCGGCTCGACCGGCCCGCCGAGCTGATCGCCGCGGTGCCGGTGCTGCTCGGCTTCCACCCCCGGGAGTCACTGGTGCTCGTCTCGGTCACCGGGCCGCACCTCCACGACCGGCTCGGGCTCACGGTGCGGGTCGACCTGCCGCGCTCGTCGGGGTCGGCCCGCCGGGTGTGCCGGGAGGCGGTCGGGGTGCTCGCCGGGGAACAGCCCGCCCGGGCACTGGCGCTCGTCGTGCGCGACCCGGGCCCCGCCGGCCCGGGGCCCCGCCGGAGCCGCCGGGACGTGGGGGCCGCCGCGCGGCGGGCGCTGCTCGACGCCGGGATCGAGCCGATCGCGGCCCTCTGGGCGACCGGTACCCGGGCGGGGGACCGGTGGGGCTGCTTCGACCTGCCCTGCACCTGCGGCGGGCTGCTGCCCGATGCCGCGTCGACCACGCTCGGGGTCACGGCCGCGGTCCGCGACGGCCGGGCCGTCCTGCCCGACCGCGACGCGGTGCTCGCCCCGCTCGACTCCGACGCCGCCATCCGTCGCCGCCGGGCCCGGTTGCGCGACACCGGCGCCGCACCGGCCCGGGTGTGTGTCGCGACCGGCACCGCCCTGCTCGACGCCTGCCTGGACGAGGCCGCGGCGAGCCGGCTCGTCGTCGACGACCGGCTGGCGCTGGCCCTGTGCGGCGCCCTCGACGTCGGCGACGTGCGCGACGAGGCGCTGCGCCGCTGCCTGGGTCGCCGCGCGGCGGACGCCGAGCAGCTGTGGGCGGTGCTGGTCGCGGCCCTGCCGTCACCGCAGCGGGCGCACCCGCTGGCCCTGCTCGCGGTGTGCGCCCTGCTGCGCGGCGACGGTGCGCTCGCGACCGGGGCGACGGAGCGGGCGCTGGCCGAACGGCCCGACCACGTCCTCGCCGGGGTGGTGGCGGCGAGCCTGCACGGCACCCGCGACCCGCGCTCACCCGCCGCACGGTGGGCGGGCCCGGGCGGGCTGCGGCGGCTGCTCACCGCGATGCTCGACCCGGACGCTCCCGACGAGACGGCCGCCCGGTGAGCCGGCCCCGGGCCGCGCAGGTTCAGCGGGACCGGGCGAACTCCCAGGCGTCGCCGACGATCTCGGCGATCGCGGTCCGCGACGGCTTCCAGCCCAGCTGCTGCGCGGCCTGCTCGCTCGAGGCCACCAGCACCGCGGGGTCACCGGCGCGGCGCGGCGCGACGACGGCCGGGATCGGGTGCCCGGTCACCGTGCGGCAGGCCTCGACCACCTCGAGCACGGAGAACCCGTGACCGCTGCCGAGGTTGTAGATGTCGTGCCGCCCCGCGACGGCGTGGGTCAGCGCGAGCAGGTGGGCCTCGGCGAGGTCGTCGACGTGGATGTAGTCGCGCACGCAGGAGCCGTCGGGGGTGGGCCAGTCGTCGCCGTAGACCGAGATCGACTCGCGGGTGCCCGCGGCGACCTGCAGGACCAGCGGGATCAGGTGGGTCTCGACCGCGTGCCGCTCCCCGAGCGGGGTGTCACCGGACAGGTGCGCCCCGGCCACGTTGAAGTACCGCAGGCTCGTCGCGGCCAGGCCGTGCGCCGTCGCGTAGGAGGTGATCATGTGGTCGATCGCGAGCTTGCTCGCCCCGTAGGGGTTGGTCGGCCGGGTCGGCGCGGTCTCCGGGATCGGGACCTGCTCCGGCTCGCCGTAGGTGGCGGCGGTGGAGGAGAACACCAGCCGCGGTACCGCGTGCTCCCGGACCGCCTCGAGCAGCCGGAACGAGGCCACGACATTGCCGTCCCAGTACTTCTCGGGTTTCTCGACGGACTCCCCGACCAGCGAGCGGGCGGCGTAGTGCAGCACGCCGTCGAACCCGCCGCGGCCCAGGACCTCCCCGGCGCGGGTACCGAGCTCACCCTCGACGAACTCCGCGCCCGCGGGCACGGCGTCGCGGTGGCCGGTGGACAGGTCGTCGAGCACGACGACCTCGTGGCCGGCGTCGAGCAGGTGTGCGGCGCACACGCTGCCCACGTAGCCCGCGCCGCCGGTGACGAGCAGCTTCACGTGTGCGGATCCTCCTCAGACGGCGCGGACGAGCACGGCGTGCGCGACCGGCGGAGCGACGGTCGACTTCTCGTCGTCCGAGCTCACCGGCACCGGGTCGCCGAAGCGGGAGATCGGGCCGACGTCGATCACGTTGCCGGGCACGATCCCCGCGAGCTTCAGCTCGCCCATCAGGTCGGAGTCCAGCTGCACGTGCTCGGCGATCCGCCTGATCTCGACGCGACCGCCACCGCGGCGGGCCAGCTCGTCGAGCCGCTGCAGGCCGACCTCGAGCGTGGGCGGCACCGACGACGACGTCGACGCGTCGTCCCCGCGCTCCAGCTCCTCCAGACCCGGGATCGGGTTGCCGTAGGGCGACACGGTCGGCTTGTCGAGCAGGCGGAGCAGCTTGCGCTCGACGTCCTCGCTCATCACGTGCTCCCAGCGGCACGCCTCGGCGTGGACGAGCTCCCACTCGAGCCCGATCACGTCGATCAGCAGCCGCTCGGCGAGGCGGTGCTTGCGCATGACGGCGACGGCGCGGCCGCGGCCCTCGTCGGTCAGCTCGAGGTGGCGGTCCCCGGCCACGACGACGAGTCCGTCGCGTTCCATACGGGCCACCGTCTGGCTGACGGTCGGCCCGCTCTGTCCGAGGCGTTCGGCGATCCGCGCGCGCAGCGGGACGACGCCTTCCTCCTCGAGTTCGTAGATGGTGCGGAGGTACATCTCCGTGGTGTCGATGAGGTCGTTCACGTGGGGCCCCTTCGTTCGACGTCCAGTCTACCCAGCGCGGCTCCCGCGCACGGCGAGCCCGTCCGGGGCAGGATGGGCGCCGTGTCCGGATCCATGATCCCCCCTTCGGAACTCGCCGGCCTGCTGGGGCCCGCCCCGGCCGCCGGCACCGTGCGGCCCGTGGTGCTCGATGTCCGGTGGCGTCTGGCCGGCCCGCCCGGCCGCGCGGACCACGGGGCCCACCGGGTCCCCGGTGCGGTGTTCGTCGACCTCGACACCGAGCTGTCCGCGGGCCCCGCGCGCCCCGGCCCCGGCGGGCGCCACCCGTTGCCGGAACCCGCTGCGCTGCAGGAGGTCCTGCGCCGGGCCGGGATCCGGGACGAGGCCGGCGACCAGCTCGTCGTCGCCTACGACGACCTCGACGGCTCGGTCGCCGCGCGCGCCTGGTGGCTGCTGCGCTGGGCCGGCGTGGCGCCCGGCCGGGTCCGGGTGCTCGACGGCGGGTTCGCCGGCTGGCAGGCCGCGCGGCTGCCGGTGGCCGGCACCGGCCCGGGTGCCGGGACGCCGGAACCGGAGCCCCTGCCGCCCGGCGATCTGGTGGTCCGGCCCGGCGGGATGCCCGTCGTCGACGCCGACGGGGCCGCCGCGCTGGCCCGCGACGGCGTGCTCCTCGACGCCCGCGCCGCCGCCCGCTTCCGCGGTGAGACCGAGCCGGTCGACCCGCGCGCCGGGCACGTCCCCGGTGCCCGCAGCACCCCGGCCGCGGCGAACACCGGCCCGGGCGGGCGCTGGCAGCCCGCCGGCACGCTGGCGGAGCGCTTCCGCGCCGCCGGCGTCGCACCCGGTGTCGCGACCGGCGCCTACTGCGGGTCCGGCGTCAACGCCTGCGCCCTGGTGCTCGCGCTGGAGGAGTCCGGCCTCACCACGCCGGACGCCCCGGCCGCGCTGTACCCCGGGTCGTGGTCGGAGTGGAGCGCCGACCCGGACCGGCCGGCCGAGACCGGGGACCGGCCGTGGGCCGCGCGGGAGTGACCGCGCCCGCCGGCCTGGCATACGGTTCCGGCCCATGAGCGCTCGCACGTCGGTGGTGTGGACTCCGGAGTTCCTGACCTACCAGCTGTCCGACGACCACCCCCTCAACCCGGTGCGGCTGGAGCTGATGATGGAGCTGTCCCGCGGGCTGGGGGTGCTCGACGGCGTCGACCCGGTCGTCCCGGAGCCGGCGGGCGAGGTGGATCTGACCCGGGTGCACACCCCCGGCTTCCAGACCGCGGTGAAGTCCGCGCCGGAGGCGCCGTTCGGCGTCGGCCACGGGCTGGGCACCGCCGACAACCCGATCTTCTTCGGCATGCACGAGGCGTCCGCGCTGATCGCGGGCGGCTCGGTCGCCGCCGCCCGGGAGATCGCCGAAGGCCGCGCGGACCGCGCGGTGAACATGGCGGGCGGGCTGCACCACGCGATGCGTGACCGCGCCGCGGGCTTCTGCGTCTACAACGACTGTTCGGTCGCGATCGCCTGGCTGCTGGAGCAGGGCTACGAGCGCATCGCCTACGTCGACGTCGACGTCCACCACGGCGACGGCGTGCAGGACTGCTTCTACGACGACCCCCGGGTGCTGACGATCTCGCTGCACCAGCACCCGCTCACGCTGTGGCCGGGCACCGGCTGGGCGGGGGAGATCGGCCGCGGTGCCGGCGAGGGCTACGCCGTCAACGTCTCGCTGCCCCCCGGCACCGGCGACGCGGGCTGGCTGCGGGCCTTCCACGGCGTCGTCCCGTCGCTGCTGGAGTCGTTCCGTCCGCAGGTGCTGGTCACCGAGTGCGGCGCGGACACCCACTCCGAGGACCCGCTGGCGAACCTGGAGCTGTCTGTCGACGGCCACCGGGCCATCTACCACGCGTTGCGCGAGATGGCCGAGACCACCGCAGGCGGCAAGTGGCTGGTGCTCGGCGGCGGCGGGTACGCGCTCTACCGGGTGGTCCCGCGCTCGTGGACGCACCTGATGGCCGTCGCCCTGGACCGCGACCTGGACCGGGACACCTCCATCCCCGCGGACTGGACCGCGCTCGCGGCGACCCGGACCCGTTCGCCGCTGCCGGTCTCGATGTCCGACGGGGCCGACCCGGCGTTCGAGCGGTGGGGCGGCTCGTTCGGCGAGCGCGTCGACTCGGCGATCCTGGAGACCCGTCGTGCGGTGTTCCCGCTGCACGGCCTCGACCCCGACGACCCGCGGGACTGAGACCGACCATGACCGAGAAGACCGGCGAGACCCCGGCCGGCGCCCCCGGGCACCCCTACCCGCGGCACTGGGAGGCCGACGTCGTCGCCTCCGACGGCGGGATCGTGCACCTGCGCCCGATCCTGCCCGGCGACGCCGACGCGCTGCTCGCCTTCCACTCCAAGCTGTCCGACCGCACCCGCTACCTGCGTTACTTCGGCCCGTACCCGCGGATCTCGGCGCGGGACCTGGAGCGGTTCACCGTCGTCGACCACCGGACCCGGGTCGCGTTCCTGGCGCTGCTCGGCGACGAGATCATCGCGGTCGGCCGCTACGAGGGGCTGACCCCCGGCGGCGGGGCGGCCGCCCAGGAGGGAGCGGGCACCGACAAGCCGGTCACCTCCGCGGAGGTCGCGTTCGTCGTCCGCGACGACCACCAGTCCCGCGGCCTCGGCTCGATCCTGCTCGAGCACCTCGCCGCCGCGGCCCGGGAGAACGGGCTGTCCCGGTTCGAGGCCGAGGTGCTGGTGGAGAACCACGCCATGGTGCGGGTGTTCCGTGAGGCCGGCTACGGCGTCACACGAGCCTTCGCCGAGGGTGTCCTGCACCTCGAGTTCGACATCGACCCCACCGAGAAGTCGATCGCGGTCCGCTACTCGCGCGAGCAGGCCGCCGAGGCCCGCAGCGTCGCGAACCTGCTGCACCCGACCTCGGTGGCGGTGATCGGTGCGTCCGCGGACGAGACCAAGATCGGCCACGCCGTCCTGCTGAACCTGCTGCGCGCCGGGTTCACCGGCCCCGTCTACCCGGTCAACCCCGACGCCCGCTCGGTGCGGGGCGTGCGCGCCTACCCGTCGGTGATCGACATCCCGGACGAGGTGGACCTCGCGGTCGTCGCCGTCCCGGCCGCGAACATCGACGAGGTCATGGACTCCTGCCTGGCCAAGGGCGTGAAGGTGCTGGTCGTGATCAGCTCCGGCTTCGCCGACGCCGGCGACGACGGCGGCACCGTCGCCGAGCGCAGGCTGGTCGCCGAGGCGCGGGCGCACGGGATGCGGGTGGTCGGGCCGAACGCACTCGGCGTCGCCAACCCCGACCCGTCGGTGCGGCTCAACGCGACCCTCGCCCCGTGGATGCCCGGGTACGGGCGCACCGGGTTCTTCTGCCAGTCCGGCGCGCTCGGCAGCGCCATCCTCGCCAACGCCCGCACCCGCGGGCTGGGCCTGTCGTCGTTCGTGTCGGCGGGTAACCGCGCCGACGTGTCCGGCAACGACCTGATGCAGTACTGGCAGACCGACCCGAGCACCGAGCAGGTGCTGCTCTACCTGGAGACCTTCGGCAACCCGCGCAAGTTCGCCCGGGTCGCCCGCCGGCTGGCCCGCACCAAGCCGGTGATCGCGGTGAAGTCCGGCCGGCACACCGGGACGCTGCCGTCGCTGGCCTCGGTCGGGGCGCCGATCGACGAGTCCAGCGTGCAGGCGCTGTTCGAGCAGTCCGGCGTCATCCGCGTGCAGACGCTGCCGCAGATGTTCGACACCGCCCTGCTCATCGCCCACCAGCCGCTGCCGAAGGGCCGCCGGGTCGCGGTCGTCGGCAACTCCACCGCGGTCAACCTTCTGGTCCTCGACGGGCTGCTCGACGAGGGCCTGGAGCTGGCGGGGGACCCGGTCGACGTCGGCACCCAGGCCTCGCCGGAGGCGTTCGCCGGCGCGGTCCGCGCGACCCTGGACGGCGACGCCCGCCCGGACGCGCTCATCGCGGTGTTCGTCCCGCCGGTCGCGGTGGCCGGCCGGGACCACGCGCACGCCCTGCGCGGCGCCGCGGACGGTGCCGGGGTCCCGGTCATCGCGGTGTTCCTCGCCGCCGAGGGCATCCCGGCGGAGCTGTCGGTACCCGGCGCCGACGGCACGCCCGGCCGCGGGTCGGTGCCGAGCTTCGCCAGCCCCGAGCGGGCCACGTCGGCGCTGGGCAGGGTCAGCCGCTACGCGCAGTGGCGTGACACCCCGGTCGGGGAGTTCGTCGTGCCCGAGGGCATCGACGCCGACCGCGCGCGGGAGCTCATCGCGTCGTTCGGGCCGGACAGCCGGCACACCCTCACCGACGACGAGGCCGTCGACCTGCTCGCCTGCTACGGCCTGGAGGTGATCACCTTCCGGCGGGCCAAGGGCGCCGACGACGCCGTCGCCGCCGCCGAGCAGCTCGGCTACCCGGTGGTCATCAAGGCGACCGCGGACCAGTGGCGGCACCGCGGCGACTTCGTCGGGGTGCGCCTGGACCTGGTCTCGGAGGAGGCCCTGCGCGTCGCGCACGCGGAGCTGTCGCGGGTGACCGGGTCCGACGAGGTCTACGTGCAGCGGATGGCCCCGAAGGGCACGTCGTGCACGGTGGAGGTCGTCGACGACCCGTCGTTCGGGTCGCTGGTCGCGTTCGGGCTGTCCGGGATGGCGACCGAGCTGCTCGACGACCGCGCCTACCGGGTCCTGCCGGTCTCGACCGAGGACGCGGCCCGGCTGGTGCGGGCCCCGCGCGCGGCGCCGCTGCTCACCGGCTACCGCGGCACGGACCCGGTCGACCTCGCCGCGCTGGAGGACGTCGTGCTGCGGATCGGGCGGCTCGTCGAGGACCTGCCGCAGGTCCGCTCGCTCGCCCTCGACCCGGTGCTGGCCTCGCCGCAGGGCGCGTTCGTGGCCGGGGCCCGGGTGACGATCGGCCCGGTGCCCGACCGTCGCGACGCGGGCCCCCGCCGCCTGCGCTGACCCGCCCGCCCACCCCCGGGAGCCCCCGGTGCCGTCGCCGGGCACCCGCCGGGTGGCCCCCAGGGGAACCTTCGTGGCTTAGAGCGCTACGAGGGTTCCCCTGGGGGCACGGCGCGCCGTGCACGGGGGCCGCGGGCACAACCCCGGGGGGGGGCGTCGCAGCGGTCAGGTGCGGAAGGTGACCTGCAGGGTCGGGGCGCTGGTGTCGGCGAAAAAGTCGTTGCCCTTGTCGTCCATCACGACGAACGCCGGGAAGTCCTCGACCTCGATCTTCCAGACCGCCTCCATGCCGAGCTCGGGGTACTCGAGCACGTCGACCTTGCGGATGCAGTCCTGGGCCAGACGGGCGGCCGGGCCGCCGATGGAGCCCAGGTAGAAGCCGCCGTTCGCGGCGCAGGAGTCCACGACCTGCTTCGACCGGTTCCCCTTCGCCAGCATCACCAGGGACCCGCCGGCCTCCTGGAACTGCTGGACGTAGGAGTCCATCCGGCCGGCCGTCGTCGGACCGAAGGAGCCCGAGGCGTAGCCCTCGGGGGTCTTGGCCGGTCCGGCGTAGTAGACGGCGTGGTCCTTGAGGTACTGCGGCATCGGCTCGCCGGCGTCGAGCCGCTCGGCGATCTTGGCGTGCGCGATGTCGCGGGCGACGACCAGCGGCCCGGTCAGCGACAGCCGGGTCTTCACCGGCAGCTGCGACAGCTGGGCGCGGATCTCGTCCATCGGCCGGTTCAGGTCGACCCGCACGACCTCGTCGGACAGGTCGGCGTCGGTGGCCTCGGGCAGGTACTGGGCCGGGTCGCGCTCCAGCTGCTCCAGGTAGACCCCGGACGGGGTGATCTTCGCCTTGGCCTGGCGGTCCGCCGAGCAGGACACCGCGACGCCGACCGGCAGCGAGGCGCCGTGCCGGGGCAGCCGGATGACGCGCACGTCGTGGCAGAAGTACTTGCCGCCGAACTGGGCGCCGATCCCGAAGTTGCGGGTCAGCTCCAGGACCTGCTGCTCCAGGTCGGTGTCGCGGATGGCGTGCCCGAGCGGCGAGCCCTCGGTCGGCAGGTTGTCCAGGTAGCGGGCCGAGGCCAGCTTGGCGACCTTCAGGTTGAACTCCGCCGACATGCCGCCGACGACGATCGCCAGGTGGTACGGCGGGCAGGCCGCGGTACCGAGGCTGCGCAGCTTCTCGTCCAGGAACGCCGCGAGCCGCTTCGGGTTCAGCAGTGCCTTCGTCTCCTGGTAGAGGAAGGTCTTGTTGGCCGAGCCGCCGCCCTTGGCCATGACCAGGAACTCGTAGTACGGGTCCCGGCCCGGCTTGGCGTACAGCTCGACCTGCGCGGGCAGGTTGGTGCCGGTGTTCTTCTCGTCCCAGAAGCTGATCGGCGCCATCTGGCTGTAGCGCAGGTTCAGCTCCTGGTAGGCCTCGAAGACCCCGCGCGACACCGCGGCCTCGTCGTCGCCGCCGGTCAGCACGGTCTCGGTCTTCTTGCCGACGACGATCGCGGTGCCGGTGTCCTGACACATCGGCAGCACCCCGCCCGCGGACACGCAGGCGTTGCGCAGCAGGTCGGTGGCGACGAACCGGTCGTTGCCGGACGCCTCGGGGTCGTCGATGATGGCGCGCAGCTGCTTCAGGTGCGAGGGTCGCAGCAGGTGCTGGATATCGGTGACGGCCGCGCGGACCAGTCCGGTGATCGTCTCGGGCGGGACCTCGAGAAAGGTGCGGCCCGCGGCCTCGGTCACGGTTCCCGCGGGCAGGTCGAGCTCGCGGTACTCGGTGTCGTCCGGGCCGAGCGGGAGCACGTCGGTGTGGTGGAACTCGGGCATGGCGGGGACGCTACCGGCCGTCGCCGGGCGGGCACCGCAGGTGGAGACGCAGACGACGTGTGAGGCGCACTAACCGGACGACCCTCCGGTTAGTGTTGTAGTGTGGGCCACATGCCTGGCTCGATCCTGGGAACCTCCGTCCGCCGCGTCGAGGACGCCGACCTGATCACCGGTGCGAGCACCTTCGTCGGCAACCTGGTCCACGGTGCCGACGCACCGGCGGGCCTGGCCCACGTGGCGTTCGTCCGCTCGCCGGTGGCGCACGCGCTGCTCACCGGTATCGACACCACCGAGGCCGCGGCCGCGCCCGGCGTCCTCGCCGTGTACACCGCGGCCGACCTCGACCTGCCCGCCCACCACGGCCTGATGGTCCTCAACCCGGCGCTGCCGCGCCCGCCGCTGGCGACCGACCGGGTGCGGTTCGTCGGCGAGGCGGTGGCGCTGGTCGTCGCCGAGAGCCGCGCCGCCGCCGTCGACGCCACCGAGCTCGTCGAGGTCGGCTACGACCCGCTGCCCGCGGTCACCGACATCGAGGCCGCGCTCGCCGACGACGCTCCGCTGCAGTTCCCCGACCAGGGCAGCAACCTGGCCGCGGGCGAGCGGGGGACCGGCGACCCGCTCGACGGCGCCGAGGTCGTCGTTCGGGCGCGGATGGTGAACCAGCGCGTCGCGGCCGTCCCGATGGAGGGCAACGCGATCGTCGCCGACCCCACCACCACCGACTTCCCGCTCACCGTGCACGTCTCCACCCAGATGCCGCACGGCTTCCGCACCCAGCTCGCCGGACTGGCCGGGCTGGAGACCGACCAGGTCCGGGTGATCGCCCCGCACGTCGGCGGCGGGTTCGGCGCGAAGGCCGGTGTGCTCGCCGAGCACACCGCGACCGTCGCCGCCGCCCGGGCGCTGGGGCGGCCGCTGGCCTGGGTCGAGACCCGCTCGGAGAACCTCGTCTCGATGCCGCACGGCCGCGGCCAGGTCGGCTATTACGAGCTCGGCCTCACCCGCGACGGCCGGATGACCGGCCTGCGCGTGCGGGTCGTCGGGGACGCCGGGGCCTACGCCGGCTTCGGCGGCGCGCTCCCGCTGCGCACCACCTACCTCATGGCGACCGGCGTCTACGACATCACGAACCTGCGCTACGACGCCGTCTCCGCGCTGACCAACACCACCCCGATGGGCGCCTTCCGCGGCGCGGGACGCCCCGAGGCCGCCGCCCACCTGGAGCGCCTGGTCGACGTCGCCGCCGCCGAGCTGGGCATCGACCCGGTCGAGCTGCGCCGGCGCAACCTGCTCGCGCCCGACGTCTTCCCGTACACCACCCCGACCGGCGCCCGCTACGACGTCGGCGACTACGACCTGCCGCTGCGTGAGGCCCTGCGCATCGCCGGCTACGACGAGCTGCGCGCCGAACAGGCCCGCCGCCGCGCGGCGGGCGACCCGGTGCGTCTGGGCATCGGCATCGCGGTCTATGTCGAGGTCACCGCCGGGGGCGGGGGCGGCGAGTACGGCTCGGTGACCGTGCACGCCGACGGCACGGCGACCGTGTCGGCCGGCACCTCGGCGCACGGTCAGGGGCACGCGACCTCGTTCGCGATGCTGGTGTCGGACCGGCTCGGCATCCCGATGGACCGGATCCGCTACGTCCAGTCCGACACCGCGCTCGTCCCGCGCGGCGCCGGGACCGGCGGCTCGCGGTCGCTGCAGCTCGGCGGGACCGCGGTGTCCGAGGCCGCGCACGAGCTGTACGAGCGGGCCCGCAAGCTCGCCGCGCACCTGCTGGAGGCCGCCGCGGAGGACGTCGAGATCACCGACGAGGGCATCTTCGGCGTCGCCGGTGTGCCCGGCGGCCCGACCGCGACCTGGAGCGACGTGCACCGCCAGGCCGCCGCCACGGGGGAGGAGCTGCACGTCGGGCTCGACTCCGCGCAGGACGGGGCGACCTTCCCGTTCGGGGCGCACCTGTCGGTGGTCGAGGTCGACACCGACACCGGCCGGGTCACCCCGCGCCGGCACGTCGCCGTCGACGACTGCGGGCGGATCCTGAACCCGCTGCTCGTCGAGGGCCAGCAGCACGGCGGGCTCGCCCAGGGCGTCGCCCAGGCGCTGCACGAGGAGGTCCTGTTCGACGACGAGGGCCAGCCCCTGACCTCCAGCCTCGCCGCGTACACGATTCCGACCGCGGCCGACCTGTTCTCCTTCGAGACCGCGACGACCGAGACCCCGACCCCGCTGAACTCGCTCGGCGCCAAGGGCATCGGCGAGTCCGCGACGATCGGGTCGACCCCCGCGGTGCAGAACGCCGTGGTCGACGCACTGTCGGACCTGGGTGTGCGGCACATCGACCTGCCCTGCACCCCCGAGCGGGTGTGGCGGGCGGTCGCCGCGGCCCGCGCCGGGGCGCCGGAGCAGGCGTGGCGGGAGCCGCCCGCGGGCTTCGACGACCTGCCCGTGCGCGGCGGTGGCGCCGAGGACGACGCCGCGATCTGACCCGGGTGCCGGCCCGGGGCGGTCGCCGCCGGGCCGTGGGAGTGCCGTGGCGGAGCCACACCCGCTGTCCGGCATCCACACCTGCTGCAATGGCTGTGGTCACCGGACAGCGGGTGTGGCTGCGGACCGCCACGACGCCGGGTCGGCGAGGGCGGGCGGTCACCTGCGGGCGGGACGGGTGGCGCCGCACCGGCGGGGCGGATGCCCGGACGGGGCCGCCCCGTCGCCGTGGTGGCGGAACGCGTGTCGCGGTCCGTCGACGGTGTCAGCCGTACGGGTGAGTTCGGCCCGTCCACCGGCCGGGACGCGCGGTAACCCACCCCCTGACTGTCCCGCGGGCCCCCGGTGGCGCAGACTCTCCGCCGGACGGCAACCGATACCGGGAGGCACCCGCACGATGAGGCTCGCGACGATCCGGACCGCGACCGGGCACCGGGCGGTGCGCGTCGACGGCGACACCGCCGTCGAGACGGGGGAGACCGACGTGCGGGCGCTGCTGGAGCGCCCCGACTGGGCCGAGCACGCCGCGGGCGCGGCGGGCCCGGTGCACGAGACCGCGGGCCTGGACTACGCGCCGCTGGTGCCGTCACCCGAGAAGATCATCTGCATCGGGCTGAACTACCGCGACCACGTGCTCGAGATGGGCAACGAGCTGCCCGAGTACCCGACGGTCTTCGGCAAGTACGCGCCCGCCCTGATCGGCGCGTACGACGAGATCGAGCTGCCCGAGCAGTCCGACCGGGTCGACTACGAGGCCGAGCTCGTCGTCGTCATCGGTCGCTCGGTCCGGCGCGCCGACCGCGAGGCGGCCGCGGCCGCGATCGCCGGGTACACCGTGCTCAACGACGTGTCGATGCGCGACTACCAGCGGCGCACCAAGCAGTTCCTGCAGGGCAAGACCTGGGAGCACTCGACGCCGCTCGGGCCGGTGCTGGTCACCCCCGACGAGCTGCCCGCCGACCCGGCCGCCGGTGGCGCGCTGCGGATCTCCTCGGAGCTGTCCGGGGAGACCATGCAGGACTCCACGACCGACCAGCTCGTGTTCGGCGCGGTGGACCTGGTCGTCTACCTGTCGGAGATCCTCACGCTCAACCCGGGCGACGTCATCGCCACCGGCACCCCGGGCGGCGTCGGTGACGCGCGCACGCCCCCGCGCTACCTCACCGACGGCGCCGAGATCGTCACCGCGGTGGAGGGGATCGGCGAGTGCCGCAACGTGTGCCGGGCGGTGCGGTGACCCCCGCACGCACCCCCGGCGACGGCCACGCCGTCGTCCCGCCGCCGGTGGGCGACGCGCTGGCCTGGGCCGGCGACGGCCAGGCCCACCTGCGCGGGCTGATGACCCGGATGGCGGGCGAGGCGTTCCGCGCCCCGTCGGCGCTGCCGGGCTGGACCCGCGCGCACGTGCTCACCCACCTGGCCCGCAACGCCGACGCCATGGTGAACCTGCTGACCTGGGCGCGGACCGGCGTCGAGACCCCGGCCTACCCCGATCCCGCGTCCCGCGACGCCGACATCGAGGCCGGGGCCGGGCGCAGCTCCGACGAGATCCGCGCCGACGTCGTCGCCTCCTCCGACCGGCTCGCCGACGCGGTCCGGGCGATGCCCGAGAAGGCCTGGTCGGCGACCGTGCGCAACCCGCAGGGCATCGAGATGCCGGTGACGGCGGTGCCCTGGAACCGGGCGCGCGAGGTGTGGATCCACGCCGTCGACCTCGATGTCGGCGCCTCGTTCAAGGACCTGCCGATCCCGATGCGGGAGGTGCTGGTCGCCGACGTGGTCGCGCGGCTGGAGCGCAAGCCCGGCTGCCCGCACGTGCGCCTGGAGGAGGTCCGCACCGGCGCGACGCTGGAGTTCGGGCCGGGGCCCGCCGGGCCGGACGGCGCCGAGCCGCGCGACCTCGGCACGGTCCGCGGCAAGGCGCACGACATCATCGCCTGGCTGCTCGGCCGCCCGTTCGACAAGGGCCTGCGCGACGCCGACGGGAAGCTCCCGCCGCCGCTACCGGTCTGGCTCTGACCCCGGCTCCGCCGCGGGCAGGTCGCGGCCCTCGAGCGCGTCCAGGCGTGCGGTGGCCCGGCCGAGCTGGCGGGCCATCTCGTCGAGCCGGGCCTGCAGCAGCGCCATCTCCGCGGTGAGCACGGCGACCGCGCCCGCCGCGGCGACCGGGTCGCCGATCAGGTCGTCGGCCTCGGTGCCGTGCGGGTCGGGGTGCTCGGCGAACCCCGCCGCGTCGTCGGGCGTGGTCAGCGGGCCCGCCGCGACGTCGTCGGGCAGCAGGGTGAGCTCGGCCAGCTCGGCGAAGCGCTGCGCCGACAGCACCGGGCGCGCCCCGGCGCACCGCAGGCACACCGGTTCCAGCCGGCGCCAGCCGTGCTGCCCGGATCCGGTGTCGGCCAGCACCGCGACCCGCGCCCCGCAGCGGCAGGCCCGCATCCGGATCGTGCGCACCCGCTGCCGGGCGTAGCGCAGGCCCAGCTCGTAGCGACGGAACCGGCCGGAGACGGCCACCTCGAGCAGGATCGCGCCCTGGTGCTCGGGCGCGCACGCCAGCTCGCGGGCGTCGTCGGCGGTGTGGAAGCAGTAGAACCCGCAGTCGCACCACCGCGACGGGCAGGCGTGCCGGCAACCGTGCGCACACACCGCGTCGTCGACGGTGCGGTAGACGTGCGCCCGCCCGAGCGTCACACCGCTGAAGCCCGCCGTCGTGCCGTCCGCGGACAGCATCGGGAACGCCAGCTTGTGGCCCTCCAGCGGGCCGGTCGGGTACTCCAGCGGGGTCCGGCGGAACAGCCCGCGCACCCGGTCAGTCCTCGCGGGACCCCGAGTGCGCCGGCTGCGGGGCGGCCGGCGTCCACTCGGTGAACTCGGGCTCGACGGCGCGCGCCGGGCGCGGGCGCTCCTGGGCGTCGGCCACCCGGTCGGCCTCGTGGTCCACGGCGAATCCCTCGGAGATCTTGCGGCCCAGCCTCATGACGCCTCCCGTGTGCTCCGGGTCCCGGCCACCTGGTGGAGTGGCCGCCGTCACCAGGCTGACCGTTCGGCGCGGGGTTGTCCAGGGCGGAACGGGTGAGGAGGAGGCCGGGACGGATCACAGCCGGCGCCGGGCCCGACCTCGGTAACGTCCTGTGCCAGGACGGGGACCGGGGGTGGTCGATGCGGGGCGAGGCGCGCTACGGGCTCGAGCACGAGCTCGCGCTGCTGCGGGACGACGGGACGGTGGCCGACCACCGGTCGCTGACCCACGCTCAGGTCGCGGCGATCGTGGACGAGCTGCCGGAGCTGCCCGGGGACCAGCCGGACCTGCGGATCGGCGACGCCGGCATCCGCCGCAAGCGTTGGTACGCCGAGGGCTACGAGCGCCTCGACGAGAACGGCGGGCTGCTCCGGTTCGACCCCAAGGGCATCGAGATCCGGACCCGCGTGCACGACTCGGTCGAGGCCGCCGTCGACGCGCTGGCCGCCGACGCGGTCACCCTGGCCGCGGTGGCCGCCCGGCACGGACTGCGCCCCGTCGCGTTCGCCCACCACCCGCAGCTGTCGGCCTACCGGCTGGACCCGCCGCCGAACGCCCACGAGCGGGCGCTGATGGCGGCCTCGCCGGAGGAGCGGACCTCGCACCTGCACATGGTGACCTGGGGGCCGGACCTGAACCTGTCGTTCCCCGAGTCGGGCACCGACCCCGCCGTGCTGGCCGACGCGGCGGCGAAGCTGACCTTCTACAGCCCCTACCTGGTGCCGTGGTCGTTCTCCTCACCGTTCCGCGACGGCCGTGTCTGGGGCGGGCTGTCGGCACGCACCGCGCGTCGCACCGGGGCGCGCCCGGCGGCGCTGGCCTACCTGCCGCCCGACGCCCCGCTGATGGTGACCGACCCCAGCCTGGTGCGGCACGCGGGCATCCCCGGGGAGGTGGGGCGGATCGAGTTCAAGGCGTTCGACGCCGTCCCGGCGGTCGCGGGGGAGGAGCCCGCCGACGGCGTGGGCACCGACCTGCCCGCGGCGCTGCTGAGCCTGCTGACCGGTCTGCTGCGCGACGACACGCTGCCCGGCCGGCGTCGGACCCCGGACGCGACGGCGCACCGCCGCTCGGCGCTGCGGGGCTGGGCCGACCCGGCGGTGCGGGCGGGGTCGCAGGCCGTCCTCGACGCCGCGACCGCCGCGCTGGCCGGCGACGACGCCCACGGCGCGCGGCTGGCGTCGCTGGCCCGGCGGCTGGCGCGCCGTGAGACCCCCGCGGACCGGATGCTGGCCCGCCACCGCGCGGGCGGCGGCATCCCGGGGCTGGGGCACCCGACGACGTACGGCGCAGGCTGAACCGGTCCCACCCGGCCGACCGGGCCCCGGCGACGCGCGCCGGGGCCCGGCCCGGCTCACCGGTAGCTGTGCTCCTCGGCGGGGTACTCGCCGTGCGCCACGTCGGCGGCGAACGCGGCCGCCGCGTCGTGCAGGGCCGAGCCGAGCTCCGCGTACTTCTTGACGAAGCGCGGCACCTTCCCGCGGTTCATCCCGGCCATGTCCGACCAGACGAGGACCTGGGCGTCGCAGTCGGGCCCGGCCCCGATGCCGACGGTCGGGATGCGCAGCTCCCCGGTCACCCGCTTGGCGACGTCGGCGGGCACCATCTCCAGCACGACGGCGAACGCGCCCGCCTCCTGCACGGCCAGCGCGTCCTCGACGAGCCGGTCGGCGGCGTCGCCGCGGCCCTGGATGCGGAACCCGCCCAGCGCGTGCTCGCTCTGCGGGGTGAACCCGAGGTGGCCCATCACCGGCACGCCGGACGCGGTGAGCGCCTCGACCTGCGGCGCGAAGCGCGCACCGCCCTCGAGCTTGACCGCGTGCGCCCCACCCTCCTTCATGAACCGGAACGCCGTCTCCTGCGCCTGCGCGGGGGAGATCTGGTAGCTGCCGAACGGCAGGTCGGCGACGACGAGCGCGCTGCGGGAGCCGCGCACCACGGCCCGGGTCAGCGGGACCAGGTCGTCGACCGTGACCGGGATGGTGTTGTCGTGGCCGAACACGTTGTTGCCCGCGGAGTCGCCGACGAGCAGCACCGGGATACCGGCGTCGTCGAAGATCTCGGCGGAGTAGACGTCGTAGGCGGTCAGCATGGGCCAGCGCCGGCCCTCCTGCTTCCACTGCAGCAGGTGGTGGACGCGGGTCCGCTTCGGCGGGGTCGCGGGCGCCCGGTACGGGGCCGCCACCTCTCCGCTCTCCTGTGTGCTCACCGGTGAGCTCCTTCCGTCCTCGAGGCCCACGCTGGTCGGGGGTCCCCGGGTTCGCCGTCGATGGCGGACGCCAGGGTGGCAGCGCACGGGCCCGGACCGCCCCGTGGTGTGGGCACCCTCACCCGGGCCGTGACCCGCGACCGGTCACCGTCGGGGGTCGGTGGCATGCTCACGGTCATGCTCCCTCGGCTGTTGCGACGACGTGCCCACCGACGAGAGACACCGGCCCCGGCCCGCCGGCGGACGCGTCCGGCCGCGCTCGCCGCGCTCGGCGCGGCGACCCTCGTCCTGGTCGGCGCGTGTGCCGACGCGGGCACCGGTGACCAGCCGCAGGCCGCGCAGAACCTGCCGGAGCTGGCCCAGTTCTACGACCAGCAGCTGCAGTGGGGCCCCTGCAACGACTACGCCCCCACTGCGGACGACGCGCAGACCTACGCCGACCCGCAGTTCGACTGCACCCGGGTGACCGTCCCGCAGGACTACGCCCGGCCCGGCGACGGGAAGACGATGCAGATCGCGCTGCTGCGCAAGAAGGCGACCGGGGCGAAGATCGGCTCGCTGTTCGCC
Organism: Pseudonocardia sp. UM4_GMWB1; assembly: GCF_017312155.1. Taxonomy (NCBI): domain Bacteria; kingdom Bacillati; phylum Actinomycetota; class Actinomycetes; order Pseudonocardiales; family Pseudonocardiaceae; genus Pseudonocardia; species Pseudonocardia sp. UM4_GMWB1. Next base: position 2,624,204 of record NZ_QJPN01000001.1, read on the forward strand.
GACCCGGGCGGCCCCGGCGCCTCGGGCACCTCGTTCGTCGCGCGTCAGGCCGCCACCTGGGCCACCAACGGCCTGGGGGACCGGTTCGACCTGGTCGGGTTCGACCCGCGCGGCACCGGCGCCAGCCGGCCGCGGATCCAGTGCCTCACCGACGCCGAGAACGACGAGGAGCGCACCAAGGTCTTCGCCGACCCCTCGCCCGCCGGGGTCGCCGCCGCCGAGGCCGACAGCCGTCAGTTCGCCGAGCGCTGCACCCAGCGCACCGGGGCCGACGTGCTGGCGAACGTCGGCACCCGTGACGTCGCGAAGGACATGGACGTCATGCGGGCCGCCGTCGGCGACCAGAAGATGACCTACGCCGGCTTCTCCTACGGCACCGAGCTCGGCACCGCCTACGCCGAGGCGTTCCCGCAGAACGTCCGCGCGCTGCTGCTCGACGGCGCGATCGACCCGACGCAGTCGACCATCGACTCCACGGTCAAGCAGAACGCCGGGTTCCAGCTCGCGTTCGACAACTTCGCCGAGGACTGCACCAGCCGCCCCGGCTGTCCGCTGGGCACCGACCCGGCGACGGCGACCCAGGCGTTCCAGACGGTGATGCGGCCACTGATCGACACGCCCGCGAAGGTCAGCGACGGGCGCGTCCTGAGCTTCTCCGACGCCCAGACCGGCGTCAGCCAGGCCCTCTACGTCTCCCAGCTGTGGCCCGCGCTGCAGCAGGGGATCTCGCAGGTCGCGAACGGCAACGGCGACCTGCTGATGCGCCTGGCCGACCTCTACCACGAGCGCGACGACCAGGGCCGCTACTCGAACATGCTGCAGGCCTTCCAATCGATTAGCTGCGTGAACCAGCCGGCGCTGAAGGAGCCCTCGGAGGCCCTGGAGCTGGCGACGCGGGCCGACGAGGCCGCCCCGTTCCGCTCCACCGGCCGCGGCCCGGTCGGTGCCCGCGACGCGTGCGCGTTCTGGCCGGTCCCGCCCACCAGCGAGCCGCACACGCCGAAGGTCGACGGGCTCCCGCCGGTCGTCGTGGTGTCGGTCACCGGTGACCCGGCCACGCCGTACCAGGCCGGGGTCGACCTGGCCCAGCAGCTGAACGGCAGCCTGATCACGGTCAACGGCAACCAGCACACCGCGTCGCTGCAGGGTGACGCGTGCACCGACACGCTCGCGATCGACTATCTGGTGAACCTCACGCTCCCGCCGCAGGGCGCGGAGTGCACGCTCGCGCCGAGCTGAGGGCCGTCGTCGGGGGTGTGCGGGCGACCACGACCGGGTCGCCCGCACACCCCGGTAACGTCCGCGTAACACGGGGTTCCTAGGCTCCGCCGCATGGACCGCCAGCAGGAGTTCGTGCTCCGCACGCTCGAGGAACGCGACATCCGTTTCGTCCGTCTCTGGTTCACGGACGTGCTCGGATACCTCAAGTCGGTGGCGGTGGCCCCGGCCGAGCTGGAGGGCGCCTTCGCCGAGGGCATCGGCTTCGACGGCTCGGCCATCGAGGGCTTCGCCCGCGTCTACGAGTCCGACATGGTCGCCAAGCCCGACCCGTCGACGTTCCAGGTGCTGCCCTGGGAGACCGCCTCGGGCGAGCACTACTCGGCGCGGATGTTCTGCGACATCGCCATGCCCGACGGGTCGCCGTCCTGGGCCGACCCGCGGCACGTGCTGACCCGCGCGCTGAACAAGGCGGGCGAGGCCGGGTTCACCTGCTACGTGCACCCGGAGATCGAGTTCTACCTCCTGCGCGACCTGCCCGGCGACGGCACCCGGCCCGTCCCGGCGGACTCCGGCGGCTACTTCGACCAGGCGAGCCACGACGTCGCCCCGCACTTCCGGCGCAACACCATCGAGACGCTGGAGTCGATGGGGATCTCGGTGGAGTTCTCCCACCACGAGGGCGGCCCCGGCCAGCAGGAGATCGACCTGCGCTACGCCGACGCCCTGACCATGGCCGACAACCTCATGACGTTCCGCTACGTCGTGAAGGAGGTCGCGCTCACCCAGGGCGTGCGGGCCTCGTTCATGCCCAAGCCGTTCTCCGAGCACCCCGGCTCGGCCATGCACACGCACTTCTCGCTGTTCGAGGGCGACCACAACGCCTTCCACGACCCGGACGACCCCTACGAGCTGTCCGCGACCGGCAAGGCGTTCGTCGCCGGCGTGCTCAAGCACGCCCGGGAGATCACCGCGGTCACCAACCAGTGGGTCAACTCCTACAAGCGCCTCATCACCGGCGGCGAGGCCCCGACCGCGGTGTCCTGGGGCCACGCGAACCGCTCCGCGCTGGTCCGGGTCCCGATGTACTCGCCGGGCAAGTCGTCGTCGCGGCGGGTGGAGGTCCGCACGCTGGACTCCGCGTGCAACCCCTACCTCGCCTACGCGGTCATCCTGGGCGCCGGCCTCACCGGCATCCAGAAGGGCTACGAGCTGCCCCCGCCCACCGAGGACGACGTGTGGGCCCTGACCGACACCGAGCGCCGGGCGCTGGGCTACGAGCTGCTCCCGCAGAACCTCACCGAGGCCCTCGACGTCATGGAGAAGAGCGAGCTCGTCGCCGAGTACCTCGGCGAGCACGTGTTCGACTTCTTCCTGCGGAACAAGCGGGCCGAGTGGGACGCCTACCGCCGGAACGTGACGCCGCACGAGCTCGCGACGTATCTTCCCGTGCTGTGACCGACTTCTCGGACGAGATCATCCTGGGCCCGCTGCCGAAGGGCATCACGCGGGCCGGTGAGGGCCAGTACCAGCGGGTGTGGAACGTGCTGGGCCACACCTACTGGGCGAAGGCGGTCAGCGAGACCAGCTTCGCCTTCGAGACCCTCGACCCGCCCGGCACGGGCGTCCCGCCGCACGTGCACCTGACCCAGGACGAGCACATCCACGTCCTCGACGGCGTGTTCACGCTCTACCTGGACGGGCAGTGGGAGAAGGCCGGGCCGGGCGACACCGTCCTCATGCCCAAGGGCCTGCCGCACGCCTACTACAACAAGGAGCAGGGCAACGCCCGCGCGCTGTTCTGGGTCAGCCCGGCCGGCCGGCTGGCGTCGCTGTTCGACCGGCTGCACGATCTGACCGACCCGGCCGAGGTCGTGCGGCAGTCGGCGCTGCACGACGTCGACTTCCTGCCGCCGGGCAGCGTCCCCGGCGCCGACTAGCTGTACTGCCCGGACAGGTTGGTCAACCTGCTGATCGGTGGGAGACCACCGATGGCGGTGTGGGGCCTGTGGTGGTTGTACTCGTGCAGCCACCCGGGTAGCGCCTTTCGGCGTTGCGACTCGCCGGTGTAGAGCCGGGCGAAGGCCCAGCCGTCGGCGAGAGTGCGGTGGAACCGTTCGATCTTTCCGTTGGTCTGTGGGCGGTAGGGACGGGTGCGTTTCGGGGTGATCCGCAGCGCGTGGCAGGTGTCGCGCCAGGCGTGGGAGCGGTAGGCCGAGCCGTTGTCGGACAGGACTCGGCGGGTGGTGACCCCGCGGGCGGAGAACCAGGCCACCGCGCGGCGCAGCACAGCGATCGCGGTGGCGGCGGTCTCGTCGTCGTGGATCTCGGCGTAGGCCAGGCGGGAGTGGTCGTCGAGCACGGTGTGCACGAACGCCGTGCCCATCTTCGCCTGGTGGTGGGCGTTGCGAAGTTTCCCAGGGGTCGCGGCCCGGTTGCGGTCTCCCTGGGCGCGCCCGACATAGCGCCAGCCGCCGCCGTCGGGGATGTTGCCCAGCTTCTTCACATCCACGTGCAGCAGATCCCCGGGGGCGGGGTGTTCGTAGCGACGCACCGGTTCTCCGGTGGCGCGGTCGACATGGGCGAGGCGGTTGATCCGACACCGCACCAGCACCCGGTGCACGGTCGAGGCAGCGACACCGACCCGGTCGGCGATCTGGACCGGGCCCAGGCGCTTCTTCCAGCGCAGGTGCACGATCCGGCGCACCACCGGTGCCGGCGTCGCCCGCGGCGAGTGGTGCGGCCGGCTGGAGCGATCGGCCATGCCGGCCGGGCCGTCGAGGCGGTAGCGGTCGGCCCAGCGTTTCGCGGTCGGCCAGGCCACCTGGAACCGGGCAGCGGCCGCAGCGATCGGCACGTCGCCCTCGACGATCAGACGCGCCAGGCGCAGTCGGCCGCGTTCGGACAGTGGAGCGTTAGCGTGGACCACGAGGACCTCCTGTGGTTGTGGGTGCGGGTGCCTTCGACAGCTCCACACCCTCCGCAGGAGGTCCTCACCCTTCAAGATCAGCTAGATCGTGTCGTCACACGAGTTCGACCAACGTCTCCGGTCAGTACAACTAGCGGGTGTTGCCCGACGCGCGGTGGTAGCCGGCGAAGATCTCCTCGAGCTCCCCGCCGGTGATCACCGCGTCGAGGTCGTCGAAGCCGTCGGGCGCGCGGCGCTCGACCTCGTCGATGACCCGTTCCGGGCCGCCCACGCGGTTGCGGAGCACGACGTCGGCGGTCATCGGCAGCCGTTCGGCCTCGTAGGCGGCCAGCGCCGCCGCCGGGGCGCCGCCCGCGGCGAGGTGGCGGGCGAGCGACTCGGCGTCGAGGATCGCCTGCCCGGCGCCGTTGGAGCCCATCGGGACCATCGGGTGCGCGGCGTCGCCGAGCAGGGTGACCCGCCCGTGCGACCAGCGGGGCAGCGGGTCCCGGTCGCACATCGGGAACTCGAAGATCTCCGGTGTCGCGGCGACCAGCGCGAGGTGGTCGACGTCGTCGAGGTGGAAGCGGCGGGCGTGGGCGAGGGTCTCGTCGCGGTCGGCGGGCCGTGACCAGTCCTGGCGCTGCGGGGCGGGGTCGCCGTCGGCGCCGGTCGCGATGCACACCGCCCAGTTCGTGAGGACCGTCCCCGGCGCGCTGCCGGCGCCGACCGGATAGACCACCAGCTTGGCGGCGTTCCCGCCCGCGACGACCATCGAGCGGCCCCCGCGGAACGCCGGCCAGTCCGTCGCGCCGCGCCACATCGACACCCCGTTCCAGTGCGGCGGTCCCTCGCCCGGGAACAGGCCCGCCCGCACCGCGGAGTGGATCCCGTCCGCGCCGACCAGCACGTCGCCGGTCGCCTCCGGCAGGGCGTCGTCGTCGAAGCGGACCCGGACACCCCCGTCGGAGTGCTCGACGCCGGCGAACCGGTGCCGGGTGCGGATCGCGTCGGGCCCCAGCCGTGCGCGCACGGCCTCGGTGAGCATCCGGTGCACCCGTCCGCGGTGCCCGGCGACCTGCGGGAACGCGAAGCCGGCCGCCACCCCGCAGGGTCTGCGCAGGATCGGCTGCCCGAGCCGGTGGGCGTAGGTGAGGTCGGTGGTCGCGATGCCGACGTCGGCCAGCTCCGCGGACAGTCCGAGCCCGTCGAGCACCCGCACGGCGTGCGGCAGCAGGTTGAACCCGACACCGAGCTCGCCCGCGCCGGACCCCTGTTCCAGGACGGTGGACCCGATCCCGGCCCGCTCGAGGGCCAGTGCCGCGGTCAGTCCTCCGATACCCCCACCGACGATCACGACGTGCATGTCCCGAGCCTGACCGCTGGACGCCCCTGAGGGAAGGGCGGCCCGCGATGGGGCAGGATCACCGGTCATGGACCGTCGCACGGGGACCTCGCTCGCCCGGCTCGGCCTCACCGGTGAGGACGCGGCCACGACCCTGCGCGGTCTGGGCTGGTGGGCGACCGACGGGCCGGCGCCCGGCTGCGAGGAGATCATGTGGGCGCTGGCCCGCAGCCCCGATCAGTCCCTCGCCCTGCGGGCGGTCGAGCGGCTGGCGCAGACCGCCCCGTGGCCCGCGATCGACCGCGCGCTGCGCACCGACCGCGGGCTGCGGGGGCGGCTGTTGGCGACCCTGGGGTCGTCGACGGCGCTGGGCGACCACCTCGTCGGCCACCCGGACCGCTGGCCGCTGCTGGCCGACACCGCCGAGCGCGGGGACCCGCCACCGGACCTGGCCCGGCGCACCGCGAACCTGCTGCGCGCGGTGGGGGCCGACCCGGCCGCGCCGCCGCCGGGGACGGCCGGGGGAGCGCGGGCGTCGCTGACCGGCGCCGAGGCCGTCGCCGCGCTGCGCACGGCCTACCGCGACGAGCTGCTCGGCCTCGCCTCGGCCGACCTGGCCGCCGTCGGGGACCCGGGGCTGCCGGTGATGGAGGTCGACGACGTCGCCGCCCAGCTCGCCGACCTCGCCGAGGCCGCGCTGTCGGCGTCGCTGGCGGTGGCCGCGGCCGAGCTGGACCCGCCCGAGGAGCTGCGGCTCGCGATCATCGGGCTCGGCAAGTGCGGTGGCCGGGAGCTCAACTACGTCTCCGACGTCGACGTCGTGTTCGTCGCCGAACCCGGCGGGGAGCTCACCCAGGCAGCGACGAAGCTCGCGTCGCGGGTCATGCGCATCGCGGGGGAGGCCTGTTTCGAGGTCGACGCGAACCTGCGCCCCGAGGGCCGCCAGGGCGCACTGGTGCGGACCCTCGAGGGGCACGTGGCGTACTACAAGCGGTGGGCGAAGACCTGGGAGTTCCAGGCGCTGCTCAAGGCCCGCCCGATCGCCGGGGACCGCGAGCTCGGTGCCGCCTACGTCGAGGCGCTGTCGCCGATGGTGTGGCAGGCCTCCACCCGCGACGACTTCGTCACCGACGTGCAGGCCATGCGGGCCCGGGTCATCGAGAACATCCCCTCCGAGCAGCGCGAACGCGAGCTGAAGCTCGGCCGCGGCGGGCTGCGCGACGTCGAGTTCGCCGTCCAGCTGCTGCAGCTGGTGCACGGCCGGGGCGACGACTCGCTGCACTCGGGCAACACCCTGGTCGCGCTGGCCGCGCTGTCGGAGAGCGGCTACGTCGGCCGCGACGACGGCGCCAATCTCGCCGCGTCCTACCGGTTCCTGCGCCTGCTGGAGCACCGGCTGCAGCTGCAGAAGCTGCGCCGCACCCACCTGCTCCCGGCCGCCGACGACACCGACGGGCTGCGCTGGCTCGCCCGGGCCGCGCGGATCCGCCCGGACGGGCGCCGCGACGTCGTCGGGGTGCTCGTCGACGAGTGGCAGCGCAACGCGCGCCGCGTCACCCGGCTGCACGAGAAGCTGTTCTACCGGCCGCTGCTGTCGGCGGTGTCCCGGCTGGCCGCCGACGGCGCCGACGCCGTGCTGTCCCCGGAGGCGGCGAAGGCACGGATGAAGGCGCTGGGCTGGGCGTCGCCGGAGGGGGCGCTCGGGCACCTGCGGGCGCTCACCGGCGGGGTGTCGCGGGCCGCGTCGATCCAGCGGGCGCTGCTGCCGGTGCTGCTGGACTCGCTGTCGCGCAGCCCCGACCCCGACCGCGGCCTGCTCGCCTACCGGCGGGTGTCCGAGGCGCTCGCCGACACCCCCTGGTACCTGCGGCTGCTGCGCGACGAGGGCGCGGTCGCACAGCGACTGATGACGCTGCTCGGCACGTCGGCACTGGTCCCGGACCTGCTGGCCCGCGCGCCGGAGGTGCTGCGGATGCTGGCGACCTCCTCGGGGGTGCAGAGCCCGGAGCTGACCCGGGACCCGGCCGAGGTGTCGATGGCGCTGCGCACCACCGTCGCCCGGCAGAGCACGCCGGAGGCCGCGGTGGCGTCGGCGCGGTCCTACCGCCGCCACGAGATGCTGCGGATCGCCTGCGCCGACCTGCTCGGCCTGCTGCCCGTCGACGCGGTGTGCACGGCGCTGAACTCGGTCAACGAGGCGGTGCTGGCCGCGACCCTGGACGCGGTGCTACGCGCGGAGTCCGAGCGCCCGGCCGTCCTGTCGGTGATCGGGATGGGCCGCCTCGGCGGCGGCGAGTCCAGCTACGGCAGCGACGCCGACGTCATGTTCGTCTGCAGGCCCGCCGAGGGCGTCGACGACCACACCGCGGTGAGGTGGGCGACCCGGGTGGTGGAACGCGTGCGGCGGCTGCTCGGCTCACCCAGCCCGGACCCGGCGCTGCCGGTCGACGCGGACCTGCGCCCGGAGGGCCGGTCCGGGCCGATGGTGCGCACCCTGGCCTCCTACCGCGAGTACTACGCCCGCTGGGGTGAGGTGTGGGAGGCCCAGGCGCTGCTGCGGGCCCGCCCGATCGCGGGGGACCGGACGCTGGGCCGCGAGTTCACCGCGCTGGTCGACCCGATCCGCTACCCGGCCGACGGCGTGTCGGCGGCCTCGGTGTCGGAGATCCGCCGGATCAAGGCCCGGGTCGACGCCGAGCGGCTGCCCCGCGGCGCGGACCGCACCACCCACACCAAGCTCGGCCTGGGCGGGCTGGCCGACGTCGAGTGGACGGTGCAGCTGCTGCAGCTCCAGCACGCGGGCGACGTCCCCGAGCTGCGCACCCCGTCGACGCTGCACGGGCTGCACGAGGCCGCGGAGGCCGGGCTGATCAGCGCCGGGGACGCCGCCGAGCTGGAGGAGGGCTGGCGCACCGCGACCGCGGCCCGCAACGCGATCATGCTGGTCAAGGGCAAGCCCGGCGACCAGCTCCCGCGTTCGGGGCGGGAGCTGGCCGCCGTCGCCGTCGCGCTCGGGTACCCGGCGGGCGGCGACCCGGGGGAGTTCCTCGACGACTACAAGCGCGTCACGCGGCGGGCCCGCGCGGTCGTCGAGCGGGTGTTCTACGGCTGGTCCGAGGACTGACCGACCGGTGCCGAGCGCAGTGCCGCGGCGAACCACTCGAACGCCGGAACCGCGGGCTCGCGGGCCGGCCAGCCGTTGAGCACCCCGAGCAGCGTCCAGTAGCGCTCGACGCGGCGGTCGGCGAACAGCTCCACGCTGTTCGCGGTCCGGGCGCGGGCCGCCGCGTCCTGCCCCTCGACGCCGGGGATGCGGGCGAGGACGCGGGCCGCCTCCGCGCTCGCCGGGTCGACGCCCGCGGCGAGCGCGGCCCCGGCGTGCTCGGCCACCGCGGCGGGGTCGGCCCCCCGCTCGTGGTGCTCGGGGGCGGTGGCCCCGGTGACGGCCATCTCCCGGCACCGGGCCCGGAACCCCGGGTCGGCGACCAGCTCGGCCAGCTCCACCCAGGCCCCCACCTGCTCGGGGGTCGGGTCGTCGGGGAGTTCGGCGGGCATCGACCGCATGCCGGTGGCGATGCCCGCGCCGGGCGCGTCGTCGTCGATGCCGGCGAAGGTCTCGGTCACGAAGTCGTCGATCAGGTGCTGGCGCTGGGCCGCGGACAGCCGGGCGAGGTCGTTCATCAGGGTCACGCTCCGTTCGTCGGGTGGGGTGTCACCGGCTCCGGTGCGGGCGAGCAGGGCGCACACCGCGCGCTGCGCCCGCAGCTCCCGGATCCGGTCGTCCAGGGCCCGGACGTGTGCCGCCGCGATCTCGCCGACCCCCCGTCGGCGGGACAGCACGGCGCGCACGTCGTCCAGGCCCAGGCCGAGCTCGCGCAGGGTGCGCACGAGGTCGAGCCGTGCGACCGCGGCCGGTCCGTAGACCCGGTGGCCCGCGCCGTTGCGGTCGGCGGGGACGAGCCCCTCGTCCGACCAGAAACGGAGCGTGCGCACGGGGACCTCGCTGCGCCGGGCGAGCTGCCCGATCGTCAGCGTGACAGGGTGATCATCGGTAGGTGGTGCGGTCACGGGTACAGCGTCGGGTGTTCCAGCGGCTGGAGGTCAAGTGCGAATCGGTTTCGGGATCCCGCAGTTCGGTGCGGCCGCGGCCCACGTGGACGGGACGATGCGGTTCGCGGCGGGCGCCGAGGAGCGCGGCGCGGCGAGCCTGTGGACCGGCGACCGGCTGCTGGTGGCCGTCGACCCGACGGTCGGCTACGGCGGCGGGCCCGGCGACCCGGGCAGCGTGCCCGAGCAGTTCACCGCCGCGCACGACCCGCTGGCGCTGCTGACCGCGGCGGCCGCCGTCACCGCGCGGGTGCAGCTCGGCACCAGCACGCTCAACGCGCCCTGGTACCCGGCGGCGCTGCTGGCCCGGCAGGCGGCGACGATCGACAATCTGTCGGGCGGACGGCTGCTGTTGGGCCTCGGCATCGGCTGGTCGCCCGAGGAGTACGACGCGGTGGGTGTCCCGATGGGTGAGCGCGGCGCCCGGCTCGACGAGACCCTCGACCTGTTCGACGCCTGGTGGCACGACGACCCGGTGGAGTTCACCGGCCGGTTCGCGAGCGTCGCGCCGTCGTACGTGCACGCCCGGCCGCGGCACGTGCCGGTCTACCTGGGCGGCTTCAGCCCCCGGGCACGCCGGAGGATCGCGGAACGGGCCGACGGGTTCCTGCCGGTCGTCACCTCCGACGTCACCGACCTCGACGCCGCGGTCTCCGCGCCCTGGGCGGACCTGCGTGCCGCCGCGGCCGAGGCGGGCCGCCCCGCCGACGCGATCGGCGCGGTGCTGCGGGTGAACCCGAAGCCGGGGGAGACCGCCGCCGACGCCGCCGCGCTGGTGCGCCGGGCGGCCACCGACACCGACGTCGACCACACCTTCGTCGACCTCATGTATCTGGCGGACGACACCGGCTCGGCGCTGGAGGCGGTCGAGGAGATCCTCGGCGCGGTGTGACCGGGCCCCGCTGGTTGACTGGGGTGCGTGGCAGACCTCGACGTGATCACCCGCGGGTACGAGCTCGTCGCGGCCCGGCCGGCGTCGCTGCTGGCCGCGCTGCTGGCCCTGACGGTCGTCGCGTGGCGGCCGACCTGGCGGCTGACGCGCACCGCGGTCACGATCGCCCACGAGGGCGGGCACGCACTCGTCGCGGTCCTGGTCGGGCGGGGCCTGGCCGGGATCCGGCTGCACGCCGACTCCTCCGGCGTCACGCACTCCACCGGGGCCGGGCGGGGCCCCGGCGTGGTCGCGATGTTCTCCGCCGGCTACGTCTTCCCGCCGCTGCTCGGCCTCGGCGGTGCGGTGCTGGTCGCGGCGGACGAGGCGCAGGCGATGCTGTGGATCGCGGTGGTGCTGCTGGCCGCGACGCTGCTGCAGATCCGCAACCTCTACGGGGGACTGGCCGTCGTCGCGACCGGTGCGGTGCTCGTGCTCGTCGCGCTGCGTGCCCCGGCCGATCTGCGGACCGGGTTCGCCGCCGCGCTGACCTGGTTCCTGCTGTTCGGCGGGGTGAAGGCCTGTCTGGAGCTGCGCCGCGGCCGTCGCGGGGGCCGGCTGCGCCACTCCGACGCCGACCGGCTCGCCGAGCTCACCCCGCTCGGCGGCGGGGCGTGGGCAGCGGTGTTCGTCCTCGTCGCGTTCGCCGCGACGCTCGCCGCCTGCTGGGTCGTGTTCGCTCCCGGCGGGGCGCCGGCCTGACAGCATGGGGTCATGGCAGAGGACTTCAACACCAGGGTGATCCGCGAGTTCCGGGAGAACGACGGCCGGGTCGGCGAGCCGTTCACCGGCCTGCCGATGATCCTGGTCCACCACGTCGGCGCGAAGAGCGGTGCCGAGCGGATCGCCCCGCTGCGCTGGTTCGCCGACGGTGACCGCTGGGTCGTCGTCGCCTCCGCGGCCGGCGCGCCGCGCCACCCCGCGTGGTTCCACAACCTGATGGCGAACCCGGACGTCACCGCCGAGATCGCCGACGGCGAGGGCGGGGTCGAGACCGTGCCGGTGCATGCGGCCGAGCTCGACGAGGCCGACCGCGACCGCGTCTGGGCCTGGATCAAGGAGAACAACGGCGGGTTCGCCGACTACGAGCGCAGGACCGACCGGACGATCCCGTTGGTGGGCCTCACCCGGCGCTGACCGCCGCCCGCGCTGTGTGAGGCCGGGGTGGGCGTGCGCGGCGCGGTGATGGCAGGGTTCGCAGTATGACGATCTCCCTCGAGCAGGCCCAGACCATCGCCGCCGCTGCCCTGGCCCACGGCACCGAGCAGGGCTTCAACCCGCTCACGGTCGCGGTGCTCGACCCGGGCGGCGCGATCGTCGCCCTGGCCCGCCAGGACGGCTCGGGCTTCCTGCGGCCCGACCTCGCCGTCGCCAAGGCCAGCGGTGTGCTCGCCCTCGGCATGACCAACCGCGCGATCGCCGCCCGCGCCGCGGACTCCCCGGAGTTCTTCACCTCGGTGGCGAACCTCGCCGGCGGCAAGATCCTCTCCGTGCCCGGCGGGGTCTTCGTCAAGGACGCGGCCGGCGCGCTGCTCGGCGCCGTCGGGGTGACCGGCGACGCGTCGCTCAACGACGAGGCCGCCGCCCTCGCCGGGATCGAGGCCGCCGGTCTGGTGGCCGTCACCGGCGCCGAGTAGTCCCGCCGTCCCGGAATGTGCCGCACCCCCGGGCGACGAGGTCAGCCCGGGGGCGCGGAGGGGACACGATCCTGCCGCCGAGGAAGGACCGTGCACGTTCGTGGTCGCGCCGAGGGGCGCAGGGTGACGCAGAGGGTCGCGCGTGGCCGGTGCCGTTCCGTGGACACCCGGGCGGTGTCACCGATCGGAGTGGACGGGCCGGTGCAACCCTCACTCCGTGTGACCTGGAACACGGTAGCTCTGAGTCAAGCATCCGCGTCCCGCCCTTGTCAACGAATCCGCGGACGCGGGCGATGAGATGATCTCTGCACCGATTCCGCGTCCGGGATGCTCCGAGCGGACCTGACCCCGAGCGGGGGTCGCATCCGTCCGCGGTGACCGCCTCGTGACGCGCCCGCATCCGGGAAGACCCCGACCGTGCGAACTCCGGCACCTGATGGTGGGGCAGGGGTGTCCTGCGATGTTTCCGTGACCGGCAGTGGTTAGCGTCGGCGACGTCCTACACGACATCGGGAACCGCGTGGTGCCGACGGCCGTACACCGGTCGCCGGACGGGCGCCTCCACGGTGCCGTTCGGAGCAGCCGGAGCGGGCCGACGTTCTCCCGTCTCCTGATCGCATCCGAACGGTGACCACCGGGGACGTTTCGCCACGACCCCCACGGGTCACTCGATGCCGACCGGTCAGATTCGGTTCGTCACGAACGGACCGTAAGCGAGGGAGACAGACATGGGCATCATCGCGTGGATCGTGCTGGGGCTGATCGCGGGCGCCATCGCCAAGGCCATCATGCCGGGCAAGGACCCGGGCGGCATCATCGTCACCCTGATCCTCGGTGTCGTCGGAGCGCTGCTCGGCGGCTGGATCGGCAGCGCGGTGTTCGGCGTCGGCCTCGGCGGCTTCTTCAACATCTCCACCTGGCTGCTCGCCATCGTGGGGTCGCTGATCCTGCTGGGGATCTACCGCGTGATCGTGGGCCGCAAGGTCCGCGCCTGACACGCGCGTAACACCCTCGTCGGCGCCCGCCCGGAGACTCTCCGGGCGGGCGCCGACGTATGTCCGGACCCGTCCGCCGGATGCCGCGCGGACCGCCGGTCGGCGCCGTACCGCAGCCCCGCGGGCCCGGCCCGTCGGACCGCGAGGCCCGTCGGGGAGACTGGGGCCAGTACCCGACCACCGATCTGGAGTTCTCGATGCCGCACGGGACCGTCCGCTGGTTCGACGCCGAACGGGGTTTCGGCTTCCTCGCCCCCGAGGACGGTTCGCCGGACGTGTTCGTGCACGCCTCCGAGATCGTCGGGGGCGGTGGCGCACCCGTGCTCCGGGAGGGCCAGGTCGTCGAGTTCGAGGTCGGCGAGAACGACCGCGGACCCCAGGCGCTGCGGGTGCGCGTCACGGCCGAGGCGGCCGACAGCGCCGTGGGCCTGCTCGGCACCGTCACCTGGTACGAGCCGGGGAAGGGATACGGCTTCGCGACCCCGGACGGCGGCGGCGCCGACATCTTCGTGCACAGCTCCGCCATCGTGACCGGCGGCGTGGTCACCGAGGGCCAGCGGGTGGCCTTCCTGGTCGTGGAGGGCGAGCGCGGCCCGCAGGCCGGGAACCTGATCCCGCTCGGGGCGGAGGTCGGCCCGCCCGCCGTGGACGACACCGCGGACGACGCCGACGGCACGGTCGCCTGGTACGACGAGGACAAGGGCTTCGGCTTCGTCACCCCCGACTCCGGCGGCGACGACGTCTTCGTCCACGCCCGGGCCCTGGCCGAGGGGCTGACCTGGCTCGCGGAGGGCGACCGCATCGCCTTCGAGGTGGCCCAGGCGGAGAAGGGCCCCCAGGCCCGTGACGTGCATCTGGTCCGGAGCGGTGAGCCCTCGACGGCGCCGAAGCGGTCGGCGCCCCCCGCGGGGCCGTCGTCGCGCGAGGTTCCCGCACGGGGCGGCGAGGGCGTCGTCGTCCGCTACGACGAGGACCGCGGCTTCGGGTTCATCTCCCCGGATGCCGGCGGGGACGACCTGTTCGTCCACGTGTCCGTGATCCGGGACGCGGAGCCGCTGCAGAAGGGCGACCGTGTCCGCTACGCGGTGCGGCAGAGCGACCGGGGCCCGCAGGCCGACCGCGTCGAGCGCCTCTGACGGGGCGGCCGACGACCCACCGGACGCGCCGAGGCCCGGCTCCCTGACGGGGGCCGGGCCTCGGTGTGACGTGGGTCAGTTGTGGATCACACGTCGTAGTACAGGGCGAACTCGTACGGGTGCGGGCGCAGCCGCAGCGGGTCGATCTCGTTCTCCCGCTTGTAGGAGATCCAGGTCTCGATCAGGTCCGGGGTGAACACGCCACCCTCGAGCAGGTAGTCGTGGTCCTGCTCCAGCTTGTCGATGACCGCACCGAGCGAGGCCGGGACCTGCGCGATGTCCTTGGCCTCCTCCGGCGGAAGCTCGTAGAGGTCCTTGTCGATCGGCGCCGGCGGCTCGATCTTGTTCTTGATGCCGTCGAGGCCGGCCATCAGGATCGCCGAGAAGGCGAGGTAGGGGTTGCCGGACGAGTCCGGGCAGCGGAACTCGACGCGCTTGGCCTTCGGGCTGTCACCGGTCAGCGGGATGCGGATGCAGGCCGAGCGGTTGCGCGCGGAGTAGACCAGGTTGACCGGGGCCTCGAAGCCCGGAACCAGGCGGTGGTAGGAGTTCACCGTCGGGTTGGTGAACGCCAGCAGCGACGGCGCGTGGTGCAGCAGGCCGCCGATGTAGTAGCGCGCGGTGTCGGACAGCCCGCCGTAGCCGGACTCGTCGTGGAACAGCGGCTGCCCGTCCTTCCACAGCGACGAGTGCACGTGCATGCCCGAGCCGTTGTCGCCGAACAGCGGCTTCGGCATGAAGGTGGCGGTCTTGCCGTTCTGCCATGCGACGTTCTTCACCAGGTACTTGAAGAGCATGACGTCGTCGGCCGCACGCAGCAGCGTGTCGAACTTGTAGTTGATCTCGGCCTGGCCGGCGGTGCCGACCTCGTGGTGCTCGCGCTCCACCTCGAAACCCGACGCCTGCATCGCGGTGACGATGTCGGCGCGCAGGTCGGCGTAGTGGTCGACCGGCGGGACGGGGAAGTAGCCGCCCTTGTAGTTGACCTTGTAGCCCAGGTTGCCCCCGACCTCCTCGCGGCCGGTGTTCCACCAGCCCTCCGCGGAGTCGATGTGGTGGTAGGCCTGGTGCGGGTCGGTGCCGAACCGGATCGAGTCGAAGACGTAGAACTCGGCCTCGGGCGCCATGTACGCGGTGTCGGCGATGCCGGACGCGGCCAGGTACTCCTGGGCCTTGCGGGCGACGTTCCGCGGGTCACGGGAGTAGGGCTCGCCGGTGATCGGGTCGTGCACGAAGAAGTTGATGTTCAGCGTCTTGTGCTTGCGGAACGGGTCGAGACGGGCGGTCGTCGTGTCCGGGTGCAGTGCCATGTCGGACTCGTTGATCGCCTGGAAACCGCGGACGGAGGAGCCGTCGAAGGCGGCGCCGTTCTCCAGGAGGTCGCCGGCCGTCTTGGCGGGGACGGTGAGGTGCTGCATGACGCCGGGCAGGTCGCAGAACCTGATGTCGACGTACTCGACCTTCTCGTCCGAGATGTACTTGAGTACCTCTTCGGCGTTGCTGAACACTCTCTGGGCTCCTTCATTCGCTGGTGGAGATCGTGGGTGACGGTAGGAGTGGCGTGTTGCTCACCCATCACTCACCTGTTTCACCGACGTTAACTGACCCGACCGCGACATCGATCACGTTCGTCATCGGTGTCCGGTCCGGTCCCGCTCGGTGGTGCGGCTACGGCGCCTACGCTAGAGAGCATGGCCCGTTGGATCGAGTCCTGGCTCCCCGGTTCATCCGCCGGGGGCTCCGCCCCGGCCGGACACCCCGGCGAGCGTTTCGGGCTGCCGGCGACCGGTCACTACTCCGTCGCCGGGTTCGGCCGCCGGGTCGCCGGCGTCTGCCTCGACTGGTTCCTGTCCTACCTGCTGGTGCTACTGGTCGCAGGGGTCGACGCGCTCGGCACCCCGGAGTTCAGCTGGTGGGTCCTCGGGACCTGGTTCGTGATCACCGCGCTGTCCGTGTCGGTGCTCGGCACGGCACCGGGGCACCTCGCGCTGGGGATGCGGGTCGCGCGCACCGACATGGCGACCCACGTCGGTGTCCCGCGGGCGCTGCTGCGCACCGCGATGATCGCGGTGGTGCTGCCGCCGTTCCTGCGTGACACCGACGGCCGGGGCTGGCACGACCGCGCGAGCCGCACGGTCGTGGTGCGGGTGCTGCGGGGCTGAGGCCCGGCGGCTCAGGCGCTCGCCGGGGGCGCGCCCAGAACCGATGCCCGGGTGCCCGCCAGGTGCACCCGGAGCACGGCCACCGCGCCCTGGCGGTCCCGGGCGCGCAGCCCGGCGAGCAGCTGCCGGTGCTCGGCGACCAGGCGCTCGGCCCGGCCGGGGAAGCGGCCGCCCAGTGCGCCCATGTTCATCCGCAGCTGCCGGTCACGCAGCGTCCCGTAGACCTCCAGCAGGATGCTGCGGCACCCGGCCCGCACCAGCACGGTGTGGAACTGGCGGTCGGCCTCGACGAAGGCGAGCTCGTCGCGCGCGGCCACGGCGGCGAGCTGGTCCTCGATCGCGGCGTCCATCGCGGCGGCGATGTGCTCCAGGGTCTCGTCGTCGACCCCCACGACGGTGGCGATCGCGTGCGACTCGATCACGTCGCGGGCCTCGACGACGGCGTCCACCTCACCGGGGGAGACCGGCACCACGAGCGCGCCGCGCTTGGGGTAGAGCTTCAGCAGACCCTCGGCCTGCAGCTGCAGGAACGCCTCGCGGACCGGCGTGCGGCTCAGCGCGAGCGGCCGCGCGACCTGACCCTCGCTGATCAGCTCGCCCGCGGGCAGGGAGCCGTCGAGGATCCCGGCCTTGGCGAACCGGTACGCCCGTTCGGTGGCGCTACCGCTTGCCCGTGACCCGTCGTCCACATCCGAAATGATGCCTGAACACGTCCGGCCCGGGTTCGCGAGGCTTGCCCACCCCGGTCGACATCCCTACCGTTCCCCTCCAGGAATGCGGCATAGATGCAAGATGGATACCGGGAGGACCGGGTGATCCTCGCTCACGGTGCGGCGCAGGACCGGGGTGTGACGACGCTGCTCGACGACCTCGTCCGGCGCACGACCAGCAGGCTGGGCGGTGGTGGCGGCACCGTCGCGTTGCTGGGCGACCCGGCACCGGTCGTGCACCGCGATCCCCTGCCCCCGGTGGAGGACGTGCTGGCCCGCCTGGTCCGGGAGCCCCGCACCCTCCTTGTGGAGGGGGACGGCCCCGGCACACCGGACGTGCTCGGAACCCCCCTCTGGTGGGACGACGAGTTGCTCGGAGCCTGTGCTTTCGGTGGGGGTGGACGCTTCCGCGATTCCGACGTCGCCGCGGTCGAGGGGTTCGCCGAGCAGGCGGCCGTCGCGGTGATGGCGGCCCGGCTGCTCGCCGACGTCCCGGCGGTCGCGACCGCCCCCGCCGCGCCGCAGCTGCTGCCGGAGCTGCGGGCCGAGCTGGACCGCGCGCTGCGCGCGCTCGGTGCCCGCGGCGGCGTGGTCACCCTGGGTACCGAGCGGGTGCCGGCCCCGGTCGTCGCGACGGGGGTGCACGAGGTCGCGCGGCTGCTGCTCGACAACGCGGTGCTGCACTCCGGTGCGTGCACGCTGCGGGTGGGGCTGGCGTTCGAGACGGGAACGGTCCGTCTGCTCGTCGAGGACGACGGCCGCGGTTTCGACCCCGTCACCGCGTCCCGGTCCGGGCTGGACCGGGTCGAGTCCACCGTGCGCGCCGCCGGCGGCCGGCTGGAGATCGACAGCGTCCCCGGGTGGGGGACGCGCGTGCGGGCCTGCTGGCCCGACCCGCCCACCCCCTGCACAGCGGGTCCGCTCGTCGCGCCGCCCGCCGGCCTGCAGCCGGCCCGCGGCCAGCACACGCTGACCCTGCGGGAGCGGGAGGTCCGCGCACTCGTCGAACAGGGGCTGGCCGACAAGCAGATCGCCACCCGGCTGGCCATCTCGGTCAAGACGGTGGAGAAGCACGTCGGAGCGGTGCTGCGGAAGACCGGTGCCCGCAACCGGACCATGCTCGCGCGTTTCGGCGCGGGCAACTGAGCGAGGGCCGCACGCAGGACGGCGTGGCCGCCGTCGCTGCGGCCGGCCGGGCCACCTGGTCGACGCCGCTTCGGCGACCGGTCCGTCGACCCCTCCGCACCGGCGCCGACTGGGCCGTACGGCCCTCTCCGGAGGGTGTGGGGGTGGGGGTGAGGTAGGGAGAGTCCTCATATCTGCGTGGGTGACCGCGCTCATAGCGTCCTCGTCGTGGCCCGGTACGGACCCGGGCAGCTCGACTCGACGAGGAGTGAGGCCCGGATGCAGCGACTGACCCTCCAGGACGCAGAGAAGGCGCTGGCCGCCGGACTGGCGAAGGCGACCGAGATCGGCCAGCCGATGAACGTGGCGATCGTGGACGACGGCGGTCACCTGCTCGCCTTCGCCCGCCAGGACGGCGCGATCCGCGCGAGCATCGACATCGCCCAGCGCAAGGCGCGCACCTCGATCCTGATGAACCTGCCGACCGCGGCGCTGACCCCGCTGGTGCAGCCCGGTGCCGAGCTCTACGGCCTGGAGCACACCGCCGGTGGCATGGTCATCTTCGGCGGCGGCATCCCGATCCACCGCGACGGTGAGCTCGTCGGCGCGGTCGGGGTCAGCGCCGGCTCGGTGGAGCAGGACGTGACGGTGGCCGAGGCCGCCGTCGCGGCACTCGCGTGAGCCGCGGGGACGCCGGCGAGCTCGCAGCCGAGTTCGCCGGGACCTTCGTCCTGATCCTCATCGGCTGCGGCACCGTCGCCCAGGTCGTGACCTCCGAGGGCGCCAACGGCGACTGGGGCACCCTGGTCTGGGGCTGGGGCGTCGCGGTCACCATGGGCGTCTACATCGCCGGCCGCGTGAGCGGCGCCCACCTCAACCCGGCCGTCACCCTGGCGCTGGCCGTGTTCAAGGGCTTCTCCTGGCGCAAGGTCGTGCCCTACTGGCTGGCCCAGACGGTCGGCGCATTCCTCGCCGCCCTCGTCGTGCGGGCCGTCTACGCCGGCCCGATCGCGGCGGTCGACCCCGGCCACACCGTCGCCACGCAGACCATCTTCTCGACCCTGCCCGGCGAGCACGTCACGATCTTCGCCGCGTTCGGCGACCAGATCGTCGGCACCGCCCTGCTCGTCTTCGTGATCTTCGCGCTGACCAACGCGTTGAACAACCCGCCCGGCGCCAACATGGCGCCCTTCATGATCGGCTTCCTGGTCGTCGGCATCGGCATCGCGTTCGGTGCCAACGCCGGCTACGCGATCAACCCGGCCCGTGACCTGGGCCCCCGACTCGCCTCGTTCGTCACCGGCTACGACACCGCGTTCGTCACCGCCGCCGGTGTCCCGTACTGGTGGCTCCCGATCGTCGCCCCGCTGCTCGGTGGCCTGATCGGAGGCGGCGCCTTCGTCCTGCTGGTCGAGCGCTTCCTCACCCCGGCCGAGCTGGAGGCCGCCGCGACCGGCGAGACCCCCGTCGGCCGCGTCCCGCACCCGGAGGCCCCGGTCGAGCAGCCCGTGGCGTCCCGCCTGGAGGAGACCCGATGACCACCACCCTCGGCCCCACCGACTACCCGCTGTCCGTACAGCGGCCCGACCTGCTCCGCACCCCGACCGGCCGGCCGCTGGCGGAGGTCACCATGGCCGCCGTCGTGTCCGGGGAGATCCGCAACGAGGACCTCCGCATCTCGCCCGAGACCCTGAAGCTCCAGGGCGAGATCTCCGACTCGGTCGGCCGCCGCCAGCTCGCCGAGAACATGCGGCGTGCCGCCGAACTCACCGCCGTCCCCGACGAGGAGGTCCTCGCGATCTACAACGCGCTGCGGCCCCGCGCCTCGTCGGCCGCCCGGCTCGCGGAGATCGCCGACCGGCTGGAGAACGACTACGCCGCCGCCACCTGCGCCGCGCTCGTCCGCGAGGCCGCGCAGGTCTACGCCGCCCGCGACCTGCTCGCCCGCGAAGGAGACTGACCGATGACCAGCACCCTCCCCGAGGCGGGCACCCCGGCGACCGGGGCCCGGACCTCCAAGCGCACGGACATGCTCGAGTCCCGCCCGGTCAACCTCGACGGCTTCGTCGAGGAATGGCCGGAGAAGGGTCTCGTCGCCATGGAGAGCGACTTCGACCCGCAGCCGAGCGTCCGCGTCGAGAACGGCGTGATCGTCGAGATGGACGGGCGCGAGCGCGCCGAGTTCGACTTCATGGACACCTTCATCGCCGACCACGCGATCGACGTCGAGGTCGCCGAGCGGGCCACCGCGATCCCCTCGACCGACATCGCGCGGATGCTCGTCGACCCGGGCGTCACCCGGGCCGACCTGCTCGACATCACCCGCGGCCTCACCCCGGCCAAGCTGCTCGACGTCGTCAAGCTGCTCAACGTCGTCGAGATCATGATGTCGATGCAGAAGATGCGGGCCCGTCGCAGCCCCGCCAACCAGGCGCACTCCACCAGCGCCCGGGACAACCCCATCCAGGTCGCGGCCGACGCCGCCGAGGCCGCGCTGCGCGGCTTCGCCGAGATGGAGACGACCCTCGGCGTCCTGCGCTACGCCCCGCTCGTGGCCATCGGCCTGCAGGTCGGTGCCCAGTCCGGGCGCGGCGGTGTCATCACCCAGTGCGCGCTGGAGGAGGCCACCGAGCTCGACCTGGGCATGCGCGGCATCACCGGCTACGCCGAGACGATCTCGGTCTACGGCACCGAGTCGGTCTTCGTCGACGGCGACGACACCCCGTGGTCGAAGTCGTTCCTCGCCAGCGCCTACGCCTCCCGCGGCATCAAGATGCGCTTCACCTCGGGCACCGGGTCGGAGGTGCAGATGGGCAACGCCGAGGGCCGCTCCATGCTGTTCCTCGAGATCCGCTGCATCCTGATGGCCAAGGGCGCCGGCGTCCAGGGCCTGCAGAACGGCTCGATCAGCTGCATCGGCGTCCCGGGTGCGGTCCCCGGCGGCATCCGGGCCGTCGCCGCCGAGAACCTGGTCTGCAACATGGTCGACCTCGAGTGCGCGGCCGGCAACGACCAGTCGTTCTCGCACTCGGCGATGCGCCGCACCAGCCGGCTCATGCCGCAGCTGCTGTCCGGTCAGGACCTGGTGTGCTCCGGCTTCTCCGGCGTGCCGAACTCGGACAACATGTTCGCCGGGTCGAACCTCGACGTCGAGGACTACGACGACTGGAACACCATCCAGCGCGACCTGCAGATCGACGGCGGCCTGCGCCACGTCCGCGAGCCGGAGATCCTCGCGGTGCGCGAGAAGGCGGCCCGCGCGATGCAGGCCGTGTTCGCGGAGCTGGACCTGCCCCGGATCACCGACGAGGAGATCGAGGCGGCCACCTACGCCAACTCCAGCGCCGACTACCCGCTGCGCGAGGTCCTCGAGGACCTCAAGGGCGCCCAGTCGGTCATGGACCGCGGCATCACCGGTCTCGACCTGGTCAAGATCCTGGAGCGCACCGGCTTCCACGACGTCGCGGAGAACCTGCTGCAGGTCCTGCGCCAGCGCGTGTCCGGCGACCTGCTCCAGACCTCGGCGATCCTCGACGAGAACTTCGTCCCGCAGGCCGCCATCAACGACGCCAACGACTACGCCGGTCCCGGCACCGGCTACCGCCTGACCGGCGACCGGTGGAACGCCCTGAAGAAGCTGCGCCACGTCACCAGCGCCGAGAACCCCGAGGAGGAGGTCTCGTGAGCACCGCTACCGAGAACCCGTTGTCGCTCACCGAGATCGGGCCCGCCGAGCGCGGCACCCGGCCCGACGAGGTCGTCATCGCGGTGTCCCCGGCGTTCGCCGGGTTCTTCACCCGCACGATCGTCGACGTCCCGCACGCCGAGGTGCTGCGCCAGCTCATGGCGGGCATCGAGGAGCAGGGCGTGACGTCGCGGCTGATCCGGGTGTGGGACACCGCCGACCTGGCGGCCATCGCCCACACCGGCGCGAAGCTGTCCGGCTCCGGGATCTGCGTGGGCCTGCTGTCGCGGGGCACCACGATGATCCATCAGAAGGACCTGGCCCGGCTGTCGAACCTGGAGCTGTTCCCGCAGTCCCCGCTGCTCGACGCCGAGGTGTTCCGCGGCATCGGTTCCAACGCCGCGCAGTACGCCAAGGGCGAGTCGCCGCAGCCGGTGCCGACCCGCAACGACCAGATGGCCCGCCCCCGCTGGCAGGCCAAGGCGGCGCTGCTGCACCTCAAGGAGTTCGAGCAGATCCGCACCGGGGTGCGTCCGGTCGAGGTCGCCCTCGGCGCACCGGTCGCAGGCTGAAGGAGACACAGGTGCACGGGACGGACGGCTCGCGGCTGGTCGTGGGCGTGGACATCGGCAACTCGACGACCGAGGCCTGCGTGGCCTCGATCGACGCCGGCGGCCGGGTCACCTACCTCGGGACCGCCCTGACCCGCACCACCGGGGTCAAGGGAACCCCGGACAACACCGACGGCGCGGTGAAGGCGGTCCGCCGGGCCCTGGAAGGGGCCCGGCGCTCCGCCGACGAGCTGGACGAGGTGCTGCTCAACGAGGCGACACCGGTGATCAGCGGTCTCGCCATGGAGACGATCACCGAGACGATCATCACCGAGTCCACGATGATCGGGCACAACCCGGCGACGCCGGGCGGCAGCGGGATCGGGGTCGGCGTCACCGTCGCGATGGAGGACCTCACCGGCCCCGGCCCGGTCCCCGAGGGACCGGTGATCGCCGTCGTCGGGCGCGGGTGGGACTTCGACCGCGTCGCGCGGGTGCTGAACGATGCGCTCGGACGCGGCCTGGAGCTGGTGGCGGCGGTGCTGGCGCAGGACGATGCGGTGCTCGTCGCGAACCGGATCGACGTCTCGATCCCGATCGTCGACGAGGTCGGCGCCGTCGAGCGGGTGCCGCTCGGTATGTCCGCGGCGGTGGAGGTCGCCCTGCCGGGGCGCACCATCCGGACCCTGTCGGACTCCTACGGCCTGGCCACGGTGTTCGAGCTCGACCCCGACCAGACCCGGCAGGTCGCGCCGGTGGCGCGGGCGCTGACCGGGAACCGCTCGGCCGTCGTCGTCCGGACCCCGGCCGGGGACGTGACCGACCGCCGCGTCCCGGTGGGGGAGCTGGTCCTGACCGGGGCCGGCAAGACCCTGCGGGTCGACGTCGACGCCGGCGCCGACGAGATCATGGAGACCCTGGCCCGGGTGCAGCCCCTCGACGACGCGACCGGCCAGCCCGGCACGCACGTCGGCGGGATGCTCGCCCAGGTCCGGGACACGATGACCGACGTGACCGGGCAGCCGGCCGGGGAGATCCGGATCCGCGACGTGCTGGCCATCGACACGTTCGTCCCGCGCGAGGTGCGGGGCGGGCTGGCCGGTGAGGTGTCGCTGGAGAACGCCGTCGCACTCGCCGCGATGGTGCGCACCAGCCGCAGCCGGATGCAGGTCGTCGCCGACCGGGTCGCCGAGACGCTCGGCTGCTCGGCCCGGATCGGCGGCGTCGAGGGCGAGATGGCGGTCCGCGGGGCCCTGACCACCCCGGGCACCGACACACCGATCGCGATCCTCGACATGGGCGGCGGCTCCACCGACGCGGCGCTGCTGCTGCGGGACGGCACATGCTCCGCGGTGCACGTCGCCGGCGCGGGCGAGCTGGTCACCAAGCTGATCGACTCCGAGCTGGCGCTCGACGACCGTGAGACCGCCGAGCAGGTCAAGTGGTTCCCGCTGGCGAAGGTGGAGAGCTTCTTCCACGTCCGCCACGAGGACGGTTCGGTGCAGTTCTTCACCGAGCCGCTGCCCTCGCACGTGTTCGCCCGGGTCGTCGTCATGACCCCGGACGGGCCCGTCCCGGTGACGACGCGGCACTCCATCGACCACGTCGTGCGGGTGCGCCGGGAGGCGAAGCGCCGGGTGTTCGTGGTGAACGCGCTGCGGGCGCTGCGCCAGGTGGCCCCGAGCGGGTCGCTGCGCATGCTCGACTTCGTCGTGCTGCTCGGCGGGTCCGCGCTGGACTTCGAGATCCCGCAGATGATCGCCGACGCGCTCGCCGGGTCGGGCGTGGTCTGCGGTACCGGTAACGTGCACGGCACCGAGGGTCCGCGCAACGCCGTCGCCTCCGGTCTGGTCGACGCGCACGCGAGCTCGCTGGTCGGCAGCGGGGAGCCGGCGGCATGAGCCACCCGGGCCCGGCGTCGGCCCCGGAGCCGCCGTCGGTCGTCGTCGGGCACCACCCGGACATCCCGGACCCGGTGCTGCGCGAGGTGCTGGCCGGCGCCGAGGAGGAGGGCGTCCCGGTCACGACCTGGCCGGATCCGGGGGCCGTCGGGGGTCCCGACGGTGTCGTCGCGCTGGCCCACCGGGCGGCGCAGCGGTCCCGGCTCGACGTCGGCGTCGGGATCGACGCCGACGGCTCCGTGGTCGTGCACCACACCACGCTGCCCGCCGACCGGCCCGCCTTCACCGAAACCGGTCCGGGGCCGTCCATGCCGGCCGGCCCGGAGGGGGCCGGGGACCGGCCGCACGGGCGCCGGGCGGGCGCGGCGGCGGCCCGGATCGTGACCGGGCTGCCGCTGCCCGGGCCGGCCGGTGTCCGGCCCTGACGCGCCTCCCGGCCGTGGCGACGGCGACGGGACGGGCGACCGCGCGGGGCCTCCTCCGGCTGACGGTGCTCGCCGCACTGGTGGCGTCGTCGACGGCGACGCAGGCACTCGCCGTCGTGGCTGCTGCGGGGGTGGTGCTGTGGGTCGGACCGGTCGCCGGGACCCTCACGAACGGCTCGACCGGGACGATCCGGGATGCGAGGTTTCTCCGGTGACCACGGAGCGCATCGACATCGCGCGTACGGCCGCCACCCCGCCGGTGAGCGACGTGCTGGCCGGGCTCGCGGCGGTCGGGCCGTTCTTCGAGCTGCTCGACGCCACCGAGGAGCGGGCCGACGGACGGTCGGTCCGCCCGTTCGCCGCCGTGCTCGCTCCCGACGCGCTGCTGGACCGGGTCGAACGGACCCGGGTGGCGCTCGGGGCCGAGCCGCCGCTGGGCCGGCGGATCGCCGCGTCGATCGCGGTGCAGGGGCTCGCGGCGAAGCTGCTGTCCGGGCCGGTCGCGGCGCTGGCCCTGCACGGTGTCCTGGTCGACCTGCGGCCGGAGACGCTGTGGTGGTCGGCCACGCCGCTGGGCGACGTCGTCGCGCTCGACCCGCCCCGGGTGGCGCGCTGCCCGTTCCCGGCGCCGGACGCGCTGGCCCCGCTGGTCGACAACGTGCTCACCCCGCTCGTGGAGATCGCGGGCGAGCGCTTCGGGGTGTCCGGGACGGTGCTGTGGGGCAACGTCGCGTCGTCGGTCGCCGGGGCGAAGCGGGTGCTCGACATCCAGCGCCCCGACGCCGCGGACGCCGTCGCCGCCGTCGCCGCGGACCTGCTGGAGCACCCCCGGCTGACCGGTACGGGGGAGCGGCGGGCCCCGGTGGCGCCGGACCACGCCTGGACGTTCCGGCGGCGGTCCTGCTGCCTGTACTACCGGGTGCCCGGCGGCAGCACCTGCGCCGACTGCGTCCTGGCGGATCTGCGCGGCGAGCCGGCGTCCGGCGACCCCACCGACTGACCCGGCCGCCCGGTCGGCGGCGGGGTCAGCGGCGGCGGACGGTGCGCTGGATGCTGCGCATCTTGGCGCCCTGGGGCATCGGCCCCTTGGGCATCGCGGCCGAGCGGCTGCCGAGGGCGTTGAGCTTGCCCTCCAGGGAGTCCATCTCGGCGGCGGAGATGTTGCGGGGCAGCTTCATGAGGTGGCGCTGCAGGCCCTTGAGCGGGACCTGGCCCTCCTCGTTGCCCACGATCACGTCGTAGATCGGGGTGCTGCCGGCGACCCGCGCGGTGCGCTTCTTCTCCTGTGCGAGCAGGGTCTTCACCCGGTGCGGGGCCCCCTCGGCGACGAAGATGATCCCGGGCCGCCCGATGACCCGGTGCACCGCGTCGAGGTGGGTGGTGCCCGCGATGCCCTGGGTGATCCGCCACTGCCCACGCATGTTGTCCAGCGCCCAGCCCGCGGCGCCCGGCTGCCCGTCGGCCTTCACGTAGATCGACCTCTGGACGCGGCGACCGAAGATGCTGAACGCGGCCAGCGCGCCGATCAGGATGCCGAAGGGCACGAAGAACCAGACCAGGCCCAGCAGCCACCCGATGAGCGTGACGACCACGATCGACCCGACGAACACGCCGATCATGATCGGGAGGAGCTTGGAGTCCTCCTTGCGCTGCATCTGGAACGCCTGCCAGATCTGCTGGCGACGCTGCTTCGACGCGGCCTTCTTCTGGGCCTTGAGCGCCTTCTTCTCTTCGGGCGAGGGCTTACGGGGCTTGCCGGGCATGTGACCAGC
Source organism: Pseudonocardia sp. UM4_GMWB1 (assembly GCF_017312155.1). Lineage (NCBI taxonomy): Bacteria > Bacillati > Actinomycetota > Actinomycetes > Pseudonocardiales > Pseudonocardiaceae > Pseudonocardia > Pseudonocardia sp. UM4_GMWB1. The sequence continues at coordinate 2,650,812 of NZ_QJPN01000001.1, forward strand.
CTACTTCCGACCGGTGATCGACGGTGCGAGGAGGTCTCAGCCGCGTGCCAACAGGGAGCTGGCCTCCTGCGCGGCCGGGCCGGAGTCGGCCAGGTGCGCCAGGGCGGGGGAGAGCTCCTCGCCGCGGTGGGCCACGGTCTGGGCGTAGAGCCGGCCGGCCCGGTAGGACGAGCGCACCAGCGGCCCGGCCATCACCCCGGCGAAACCGATCTGCTCGGCGGCCGTCGAGTGCTCGACGAACTCCTCGGGCTTGACCCAGCGCTCCACCGGGTGGTGGCGCTTGGTCGGGCGCAGGTACTGGGTGATCGTGATGATCTCGCAGCCTGCGTCGTGCAGGTCCTGCAGCGCGGAGGTGACCTCGTCGGGGGTCTCGCCCATGCCGAGGATCAGGTTCGACTTGGTGACCAGACCGAACTCGCGGGCCTTGGTGATGACCTCCAGCGACCGGTCGTAGCGGAACGCCGGGCGGATCCGCTTGAAGATCCGCGGGACGGTCTCGAGGTTGTGCGCGAACACCTCGGGGCGCGACTCGAAGACCGGGGTCAGCTGGTCGTCGATCGAGTTGAAGTCCGGGGCGAGCAGCTCGACGCCGGTGCCCGGGTTCAGCTCGTGGATCTTGCGGACGGTCTCGGCGTAGAGCCAGGAGCCGCCGTCGTCGAGGTCGTCGCGCGCGACGCCGGTGACGGTGGAGTAGCGCAGCCCCATCTGCTGCACCGACTCCGCCACCCGGCGCGGCTCGTCGGTGTCCAGGTCGGCCGGCTTGCCGGTGTCGATCTGGCAGAAGTCGCAGCGACGGGTGCACTGCTCCCCACCGATGAGGAACGTCGCCTCCCGGTCCTCCCAGCACTCGTAGATGTTGGGGCAACCGGCCTCCTCGCACACCGTGTGCAGGCCGCCCGACCGGACGAGACCCTTCAGTTCGGTGTACTGCGGACCGGTCTTGGCGCGGGTGCGGATCCAGGACGGCTTGCGCTCGATCGGGGTCTCGCTGTTGCGGACCTCGAGGCGGAGGAGCTTGCGGCCTTCGGGTGCGATGGTCACGCGTCCAGCCTACGCCCGGGGTCCGGTGTGATGCCGGTCGCGGCGGCCGTGACCTGCCACAACCTGCCCGCGAGCACCGGGTCCTGCGCGGCCGCCGAGCGCCGTGCCGGACCGGCAGGGCCGCGGGTCTCCCCGAGCCCGGTGGGGCCCAGGTAGTCGCCGCCGTGGACCGGCCCCGTCGCCGCGGCGAGCTGCGGCCCGACACCCTCGGACACCGGCGAGGTGAGCCAGCGCTCCCACGGGGCGAACAGCCGCGCCTGTAGCGTCGCGCCCCGCCGGAAGGAGTTCGCGAGCAGCGACGACTCGGTCATCCCCGGGTGCGCAGCCACCGAGAGCACCGGGTCCCCGGACAGCCGCAGCCGCCGGTCCAGCTCCGCGGCGAACAGCAGGTTCGCCAGTTTCGACGCGCCGTAGGCCGCGTTCGGGGACCAGCGCCGGCGCCGCCACCCCAGGTCGTCGGGGTCGAGCCGGCCGGTGCGGTGGCCGAGGCTGGACGTCGTGACGACCCGCGAGGGCCGCTCCGGGTCGCCGGCGGCCCGCAGCGCGGGCATCAGCAGCCAGGTCAGAGCGGCCGGCCCGAGGTGGTTGGTGCCGATCTGCAGCTCGAAACCGTCCGCGGTGTCCGCACGCGGGCCCATCGCGACGCCCGCGTTGTTGACGAGCACGTCCACCCGGTCCCCGGTGCGCTCCCGGATCTCCGCCGCCGCGGCCCGCACCGAGCCGAGGTCGGCGAGGTCCAGCAGCACCAGCTCACCACCGGCCCCGCGCACCGCGGCGCGGCCGCGGGTCACGTCGCGGGCGGTCATCAGCACCCGGGCCCCGGCCCGGGCCAACGCGGTGGACAGCGCGAGACCGAGCCCGGAGGTCGTGCCGGTGACGACGACGGTCCGGCCGGTCTGGTCGGGGAGCGGGTGCACGACGCGACCGTAGCGAGCGGTCCCCCGCGGCCGCCGCCGGTGGTCGGGCGGCGCGGGCGGGCCGGTGCGGCTAGCGTCGCGACCCGTGGACTTCCGGATCTTCACCGAGCCCCAGCAGGGCGCCCGCTACACCGACCTCCTGCGGGTCGCCCGCACCACGCAGGACGCCGGCTACGACGCGTTCTTCCGCTCCGACCACTTCCTCGTGATGGGCGACGGCAGCGGCGTCCCCGGCCCGACCGATGCGTGGGTGACCCTCGCCGCGCTCGGCCGCGAGACCGAGCGCATCCGGCTCGGCACCCTGGTCACCAGCGCGACGTTCCGGCTGCCCGGGCCGCTCGCCGTCGCCGTCGCGCAGGCCGACGACATGTCCGGCGGCCGCGTCGAGGTCGGGCTCGGCTCGGGCTGGTTCGAGGCCGAGCACCGGGCGCTCGGCATCCCGTTCCCGCCGCTGGCCGAGCGCTTCGAGATCCTCACCGAGCAGCTGGAGATCCTCACCGGGCTGTGGGCGACCCCGCTCGGCGGGCGCTTCACCCACCAGGGACGGCACTACACCGTCACCGACTCCCCGGCGCTGCCGCGCCCGGTGCAGGACGCGCCGCCGGTGATCGTCGGCGGGATGGGGAAAAGGAAGACCCCGGCGCTGGCCGCCCGGTTCGCCACCGAGTTCAACGTGCCGTTCCAGCAGCCCGAGGCCGTCGCCGCGCAGTTCGGCCGGGTTCGCGACGCGTGCACCGCCGCCGGGCGCGACCCGGGCTCGCTCACGTACTCGGTGGCGCAGATGCTGTGCCTGGGCAAGGACGACTCGGAGGTCGACCGCCGCGCGGCCGCGGTGGGCCGCGACGCCGCCGAGGTCCGCGCGAGCAGCCTCGCCGGCACCCCCGGCGAGATCGTCGACCGGCTCGGCCGATGGGCCGAGGTCACCGGCACGACCCGGGTCTACCTGCAGGTCCTCGACCTGTCCGACCTCGCCCACATCGAGGACTTCGCCGCGACGGTGGTGCCCCAGCTCGCCTGAGGCACCCGGGGCCGGGGGATCAGCCCAGGCCGGACATCAGGTCGACCTGACGGACGACCGGGTGCTCGGCCACCGGCAGCCGGCCGTCGAGCGCGTCCAGCACGGCGGCGGCCGCCGGGCCGGCGACCTCGTCGACGGTCACCTCCCGGTCCAGCTCCGCGGTCAGGGTGGTGACGCCGGCGTCGGCGATCCCGCACGGCACGATCTTCCCGAAGTCGCCCAGGTCGGCGTCGCAGTTGATCGCGAATCCGTGCTGGGTGACCCCGCCGGCGATCCGGACGCCGATCGCGGCGACCTTCCGCTCGGGGGTGAAGCCCTGCGCGGGCAGCCAGACGCCGGAGCGCCCCTCGACCCGGCCCGCGCTCGTCACGCCGAGATCGTGACAGACCCGGATGAGGGCCTCCTCCAGGCGGCGGACGTAGTCCACGACGTCCATCGGCTCACCGAGGGCGACGATCGGGTAGCCGACGAGCTGCCCCGGCCCGTGCCAGGTGATGCGCCCGCCGCGGTCGACGTCGACGACCGGGGTGCCGTCGGTGGGCCGGTCCTCCGGCCGGGTGCGCCGCCCCGCGGTGTAGACGGGCGGGTGCTCCAGCAGCATCAGCACGTCCGGCCCGCCGTCCTTGCGGGCCTCGGCGTGCGCCTTCTGGGTGTCCCACGCCGCCTGGTACTCCACGCGCCCGAGCCGGTCGACCCGGACGTCGTCGGTTCCGGCGCGGCAGGACAGATGCGGTGCGGGCATGGCGGCGAGCTTACGCCGCACCCAGCCGGGCGAGGACGGCCTGCGCGGCCCGGCGGCCGCTGACCAGCGCCCCCTGGGTGGACGGGGTGTCGCGGTGGTCGCCCGCGACGAACAGGTTCTCGCCGAGGTCGACGTCGCGGCGCACCGGGCGCCCCGCCTCGAACAGCGGCAGCGCCTCGTCGACCTGCGCGGTGTGCAGGTGCGCCCAGTCGTCGGTGCCGACACCCCAGATCCGGGCCAGCTCACGGCGCACCGCGGGCTCGTCGGCCCCGGTGGACCCCGGGGTCCCGACGATCGAGGACGCCACCAGCGGGCGCCCGTCGGCGGAGTAGCCGGGCGCGGCCGCGGTCATCACCATCGTGTTGACGACCGGCCCGCCGGTGCCGTCCAGGTGCAGCAGCGGGGAGGCCGTCGGGGCCTGCGGCGGGACGTGGAAGAACGTGGTCAGCGCGTTCATCCGCGGCTCGGCGACCCCGGGGAGCAGCGCGGCGGCCGTCCTCGGGTCCGCCGCGACGACGACCGCCCGTGCGGACAGGGTGCCGTCGTCGGTGTCCAGGGCGGGGGCGGGCCCGCCGCGCACGGCGTGCACCCGCGTCCCGAGCGTCACGGTGCCCTCGGGCAGGGCCGCGGCCAGCCGCCGGGGCAGCGCCTCCATGCCGTCGTCGGGCACGACGATCGTGCCGAGGGCGAAGCTGCGCCACACCAGCCGCACGAACGCGGCCGAGGTCTCCAGCGCGGTCTCGGCGAGCACGCCGGACAGGAAGGGGCGCAGGAACCGGTCGGTGACCGCGCCGCCGAGCCCGGCGGCGTCGAGGTCGCGGGCGGCGGAGGAGCCGACCAGCGTCGCGGTCCGCGACGGCGGCGAGGCCAGCACCTTCGCCGTCCACGCGACGAGCTTGGCCTTCTCGATCGGGCCGAACAGGTCGTCCAGCGCGGTGGCCGGGGCGGATGCGGGGCGGCGCAGCGGGTTGACGAAGCGGTGCAGTGCGCCGTCGCCGGCCCGGATGGCGGCACCGGGCTCGAAGGGCCGCGCGGCCAGGGTGTCGAGCCCGTGCGGGGCGAGCGCGGCGTGCAGCGCAGGGTAGGAGGTGTTGAGCACCTGGAACCCGCGGTCGCAGCGGAACCCGTCGACGACGTCGGTCGCCATCCGCCCGCCGACCCGGTCGGCGGACTCCAGCACGCGCACGGTCAGCCCGTGCCGGTGCAGCACGGTGGCCGCGCGCAGGCCGGACAGGCCCGCCCCGACCACCAGGACGTCGACGTCGGACGGGGTCATGACCCGACCGCGGCCGAGAGCGCGTCGCCGACGGTGTGGTGGCGGAACTGGAACCCGGCCTCGAGCAGCGCCGCAGGCACCGCCCGCTGGCCGCCGAGCAGCATCTCGCGGCCCATCTCGCCGAGCACGGTGGAGACCACCGGGCCGGGCACCGGGAACGGCGCGGGCCGCCCGACCGCCGCGGCCATCTCCTTGGTGAACTCGGCGTTGGTGACCGGCACCGGGCCGGTCACGTTCGCCGGTCCGGACAGCGCCTCGGTCTCGACGGCGAACCGGATCGCCGCGACCTGGTCGTCGAGGGAGACCCACGGCATGAACTGGGTGCCCCTGCCGATCCGCCCGCCGAGGAACCCCTTGAACAGCGGGCGCAGCATCGCGAGCAGCCCACCGGAGGGGGACAGGACCAGGCCGGTGCGGACGAGCACCACCCGGGCGCCGGCGTCCACGGCGGGAGCGGCGGCGGCCTCCCAGTCCCGGCACACGTCGGCGAGGAACCCCGAGCCCGACGGCGCGGACTCGTCGACGACGACCTGGCCGGTGTCGCCGTAGTAGCCGACGGCCGAGCCGCTGACCAGCACCGGGACCTTGTGCCGGGCCACGGCCTCGGCGAGGACGTCGGTCGGGACGTTGCGCGAGTCGCGGATCAGCTGCTTGCGGGCGCCGGTCCACGGCCGGTCGGCGATGCCGGCGCCGTTGAGGTTCACCACCGCGTCGACGCCGTCGAGGGTGCCGTCCTGGACGGTGCCGGCGGGCGGGTCCCAGCCGCGCTCGTCAGGGGCGGCGGGGGTGCGCCGCACCAGGCGCAGCACCTCGTGCCCCGCGCCCCGCAGATGGGCGACCAGGGCTGTTCCGATCAGTCCGGACGAACCGGCCACGACGACTCGCACGGCCGCGATCCTTCCCGGTCCCGGGCGGACGCGCGAGCCGGACATGCCGCGAGCATCGTCACCCGCCCACCCGGACCGGTGACGACGGCGGCCCGCCCCGGGGGAACCGGGACGGGCCGCCGTGTGTCGCGGGGAGTGCCTACAGGCCGAGCTCGGCCTCGAAGGCACCCTCCTCCAGCCGGGCCTTGACCGCGGACAGGAAGCGGCCGGCGTCGGCGCCGTCGACCAGGCGGTGGTCGTAGGTCATCGGCAGGAAGCAGACCGAGCGGACGGCGATGACGTCGTCACCCTCGGGGCCGGTGACGACCTTCGGCTCCTTCGCGATCGCGCCGGTGCCCAGGATGGCGACCTGGGGCTGGTTGATGATCGGCGTGTCGAACAGCGCGCCCGCGGACCCGATGTTCGTGATCGTGAAGGTGCCGCCCGACAGCTCGTCCGGACCGATCTTGGAGTCGCGGGTGCGGGCCGCGACGTCGGCGATCTTCTTGGCGATCCCGGACAGCGACAGGTCGTCGGCGTCCTTGATCACCGGCACGAGCAGGCCGCGCGGTGTGTCCACGGCGATGCCCATGTGGACCGAGCCGTGGTAGGTGACCTGCTTGTTGTCCTCGGAGATCGAGGCGTTCAGCGACGGGAACGCCTTGAGCGCCTCGATGGTCGCCTTGGCGATGAACGCCAGGAAGGTGAGGTTGGCGCCCTCGCGACGCTTGAAGTCCTCCTTGACCCGGTTCCGCAGCTTGACGATGCGGGTGAGGTCGACCTCCTGGACGGTGGTCAGCTGCGCCGAGGTCGCGAGCGACTCGTTCATCCGCTGCGCGATGACCTGGCGCAGGCGCGGGAGCTTGACCGTGGTGCCCGGCTCCGGTGCGTTGTCCGCGCGGGTCGGGACGGCCTTCGGCTCCTGGGGCGCGCCGCCGGGGGCGGGCTGCGCCGCCGGGGCGGACGGCTTCTCCTGCGCCGGGGCCTTCGCCTGCTCGGCGGCGGCGAGGACGTCCTGCTTGCGGATGCGGCCGCCGACGCCGGAGCCGGTGACCGAGTCGAGGTCGACGCCGTGCTCCTGGGCCAGCTTGCGCACCAGCGGGGTCACGTAGGGCTTCTCGCCCGAACCCGAGCCCGAGCCGTTCGAGGAGGGCTCGATCCTCCCGGCGGGGGAGTCCTCGGAGCCGGCCGGGGCCTTCTCCTGCTTCTCCTCGGCCTTGGGGTGCTCGGCCTTCGGCTCCGGCTTCGGCTCGGCCTTCGGAGCCTCCTTCTTCGGCTCCTCCTCCTTCTTCTCCGGAGCCTTCTCCTGCTTCGGCGCCTCGTCCTGCGCCGGGGCGGCGGAGCCGTCGCCGACCAGCGCGAGCTGCGCGCCGACCTCGACGGTCTCGTCCTCGGCGACGGTGTGCTCGAGCACGGTGCCCGCGACCGGCGAGGGGATCTCGGTGTCGACCTTGTCGGTGGAGACCTCGAGCAGCGGCTCGTCGACCTCGACGGCGTCGCCGACCTGCTTGAGCCAGCGGGTCACGGTGCCCTCGGTGACCGACTCGCCGAGCTCGGGCATCGTGACCGGCGTGCCGGAGCCCCCACCGGACGACGAGCCACCGGAGGACGGCTCCGGGGCCTCCTCCTCTGCCTGCTCCGGCTCCGGCTCGGGCTCCGCCTCGGACTCCGCGGGCTCCTCGGCCTTCCCGGAGGAGTCGGAGTCGGACGAACCGGCGTCGTCGGCCTCGTCGGCGTCGCCGATGACGGCGAGCTCGCCGCCGACCTCGACCGTGTCGTCCTCGCCCGCGATGATGCGCTTCAGGACGCCCGCGGCGGGCGACGGGATCTCCGTGTCGACCTTGTCGGTCGAGACCTCGAGCAACGGCTCGTCGACCTCGACGGTGTCGCCCTCGGCCTTGAGCCAGCGGGTGACGGTGCCCTCGGTGACACTCTCGCCCAGGGCGGGCATCTCAACGGTGACGGCCATGTCGGGTGGAGCTCCTCTTGTTCCGCGTGGGTGTTCGGGTTGTGGGGCCGGGATCAGCCGTGGGTGTGCAGCGGTCTCCCGGCCAGGGCGAGGTGGGCCTCTCCGAGGGCCTCGCTCTGTGTGGGGTGGGCGTGGATCAGGGCGGCGACGTCGGTGGGCAGAGCCTCCCAGTTGTAGACCAGTTGTGCCTCCCCGACGAGCTCCCCGATCCGGGAGCCCACCATGTGCACGCCGAGGACGCGTCCGCCCTGTCCGGCGGGCCCCTGGGCGACGAGCTTGACCGCGCCGGAGGTCTGCAGGATCTGCGACTTCCCGTTGCCGGCCAGGTCGTAGGTCAGGGTGTGCACCTCGCCGTGGAGGTCCCGCGCGGCCTGCTCGGTCAGCCCGACCGAGGCGACCTCGGGGTCGCAGTAGGTGACGCGCGGGATGCCGTCGTCGGTGACGGGGCGGGGTGCGAGCCCCGCGACGTCCTCGGCGACGAAGATCCCGTGGGCGAAGCCGCGGTGGGCGAGCTGCAGGCCGGGGGTGACGTCCCCGACGGCGTACACGCCGTCGAGATTCGTGCGCAGCCGCTCGTCGACGGTCACGACGCCGCCGTCCATCGCGACGCCGGCCTCGGCGAAGCCGTGACCGGTGGTGTTGGGGCCGCGGCCGACCGCGACCAGCAGCAGGTCGGCCTCGATCTCCTCACCGGACTCCAGCGACACGGTGACGGTGTCGCCGCTGCGGGTCGCCTTCGCGAACCGCACCCCGGTGCGGGTGGTGATCCGGCGCCGCCGGAACGCCCGGGCCAGCTGGGTGGAGCAGAACTCGTCCTCGTTCGGCACGAGCCGCGGCAGCGCCTCGACGATCGTGACCTCGGCCCCGAACGAGCGCCACACGCTGGCGAACTCGACGCCGATCACGCCGCCGCCGAGCACGACGACCCGGCGCGGGGCCTCGTCGAGGGAGATCGCGGCGTCGGAGGTGACGACGCGGTCGTCCAGCTCCAGGCCGGGCAGTGACCGGGCGTAGGAGCCGGTGGCGAGCACGACGTGGCGGCCGGTGATGCGCTCGTCGCCGACCCGGACGGTGCCGGGGCCCTCCAGGGTACCGGCACCGGGCACCACGGTGATCCCGCGCGAGGCGACCAGGCCCTGCAGGCCCTTGTACAGCCGGGAGACCACGCCGTCCTTGTAGGCGTTCACCCCGGCCATGTCGACGCCGTCGAACGTGGAACGGATACCGACCTGCGCGCCGTCGCGGGCGTGGTCGGCCACCTCGGCCGCGTGCAGCAGCGCCTTGGTGGGGATGCAGCCGCGATGCAGACAGGTGCCGCCGAGCTTGTCCTTCTCGACCAGGACCACCGACAGGCCCAGCTCCGCGGCCCGCAGCGCGCAGGCGTAGCCGCCGGAGCCGCCGCCCAGGATCACCAGGTCGGCGGAACGAGCGTCCGGGTCGGACACCGATCAGCTCCCTCCGGGGGTCACCGCCGGTGGACCGGCTCCGCCGGACGGGACCCCGCTACGCGGCGCCCATCTTGTCATCCGGCCGCGACTGCGCCAGTGGGGTGTCGGGAGCAAATCCGTGATCCCGTTCGTTGGGCACTCGGAGCTACCGTGTCCGGTTCGTAGGGGTGCGACCGGATCGACGAGAGGACGACGCGCATGGGTCTGCTCGACCTGTTCCGGTCACGTGGACCGTCGGGCCCCAGGTCCGGCCGGGGATCCGGCTCCGGCGGGAGGCGTGGCGCATACGCGGAGGGGGAGGCCCACCTGCGTGAGTGGTCGGCCGCCCGGATCGGGGTCGAGGCCTTCGTCGAACCGCGCACGACCGTGACGGAGACGACGGTGGTCTTCGTCGCCCACGACGGCGAGTGGACCCGCAGGCGGGTCGCGAACCCGAACGCGGCGAAGAAGCTGGCCCGCTCGCTGCAGATGCCGATCTACGACGTGCAGCTCGTCGGGTACCCGAACCGGATGCGCGAGCACGACGCCCGCGACCGCGCCCTGCGCAAGCGCGAGCGCCAGGAGCGGATGCTGCGCGAGCTGCGGGCCAAGGACCGCGACGCCTGACCCGTCCGGTCAGGGGCGCAGCGAGCGGGCGCGCCGCTCGCCGAGCGCCCGCATCGCGGGCTCCAGGCGCAGCGCGGGTCCGGGGGCCAGCGCGGTGAGGCGCAGCAGCGCACCCCGCCAGGCGGGAAGCGTCCGGTAGACCCGGCCGGTGCCGAACATCCCGACCAGCGCCGTCGCGACCTGTTCGGGGGTGACCAGCACCCCGGACCGCACGAGCGCCTGGCCCTGGCCGCCGGGCGTCATCGAGCGCAGCAGCTCGGTGTTCACCCCGTCCGGGCAGACCGCGTGCACCCCGATGCCCTCCCGGCGCACCTCCGAGGCCAGCGCGGACACCATCGACAGGGCGCCCGCCTTCGACGCCGCGTACACCGACAGGCCCGGAACCGGGCCGAGGCCGGACAGCGACACGGTCACACCGATCTCGCCGCCCCGGGCGGTCCCCGCCGCCGCCTGCTCGCGGAACGCGGCCACCGCGGCCCGGGCACCCCAGATCGGGCCCAGCAGGTTGACCTCGACCAGAGCGCGGGCGCGGGCCTCGGCGATGTCGGTGACGGTGCCGTCGAAGCCGACGCCGGCGTTGCTCACCCAGGCGCCCAGCGGCGCGAGCTCGCGGGCCCGGGCCACCGCCACCGCGGACGCGGCCGGGTCGGTGACGTCGCAGGCGGTGCCGGCGGCCGCCCCGATCCGGGTCGCGGTGGCCTGCGCCGCGGCCTCGTCGAGATCGGTGACCAGCACCCGGTAGCCGCGCCCGACGAGCTCGCGGGCGATCTGCTCGCCGATGCCGCGGGCCGCGCCGGTGACCACCGCGGAACGGGGGGCGTGCGCGGGGACCTCGTGTCGACGACGCTGCCGGCTCATGGGCGGCAGTATGCCCTACCCGTGGGTAACCCCCGGTCCGGTGTCGCCGCCCGGATCCGGTCCGGCCAGACTCGGGCCCCGTGACGGCCGCGATGCACCTGCCCCGCTTCCTCGTCCGCCAGCGGATCACCCTCGGCGTGAACCGCTACGACGTGCACGCCGCGAACCCCGACGGCAGCGCGGGCGCGCTCATGGCGTTCGCGCAGCAGAAGCGGTTCGCCTTCAAGGAGCAGGTGACCTTCTGGTCCGACGACAGCCGCTCCCGCGCGGTGTTCTCCTTCCGCGCCCGCCAGCGTCTCGACGTCCGCGCCGAGCACGACGTCCTCGACGAGCACGGCCGGGTGATCGGAACCTTCGGCAAGAGGTTCGGGGCGAGTCTGCTGCGCTCGACCTGGACGCTGACCGCGCCGGGCGTCGCCGCGACCGGGCGCGAGCGCAGCCTCGGCGTCGCCCTGCTGCGCCGGGTGGCCGAGAACCTGCCGCTGCCGTACCACTTCGACGTCACCGAGGACTCCGGCGGCTCGCTGCTGATGAGCAGCGACCGGCGGTGGTCGCTGCGCGACTCCTACGACGTCTCCGTCCCGGACCCGCGCATCGACTTCCGCCTGGCCGCCGCCTTCGCCGTCGCGCTGGACGCGTTGCAGGACCGCTGAACCGGGGTCAGCCGTTCGCCGCCACGTCCTCCAGGAACGCGAGCAGGGTGCGCACCGGCACCCCCGTGCCGCCCTTGGTGGTGTAGCCGCGCGGCCCGCCGGTGTTGAACGACGGCCCGGCGATGTCGATGTGCGCCCACGGCAGCCCGGCGGGTACGAACTCCTTGAGGAACGTGCCGGCCAGCAGCATCCCGGCGAACCGCTGCCCGCTGACGTTGCTGATGTCGGCCACCCGCGAGTCCAGCTCGCCGCGCAGGTACTCCGGCAGCGGCATCGCCCAGGCGTCCTCGCCGACGGCGGTGCCGTGCGCGGCGACCCGGTCGCGCAGCTCGTCCGACCCCATCACCCCGGCGGTGCGCATGCCGAGCGCGACGAGCTGGGCGCCGGTCAGCGTCGAGGTCTCCACCAGGTAGTCGGGGTCGTCCTGGGCGGCACGGACGATCGCGTCGGCGAGGATCAACCGTCCCTCGGCGTCGGTGTTGAGCACCTCGACGGTGGTCCCGCCGAACATGGTCAGCACGTCGCCGGGCTTGTACGCCGTCGACGACGGCATGTTCTCCGCCATCGGTACGGTCGCGGTCACCGTGACCGGCAGCTCCAGCTTCGCGGCGAGCACGACGGTCGCGACGACCGCGGCCGCCCCGCCCATGTCCGAGGTCATGTCGGCCATGCCGGCGTTGGGCTTGAGCGAGATGCCGCCGGTGTCGAAGGTGATGCCCTTGCCGACGAGCGCGACCCGCTTCGACGCGGCCGGGCCGCCGTTCCAGGTCAGGCGCACCAGCCGGGGCGGGTTCGCCGACCCCTTCCCGACGCCGGTGACGCCGCCGTAGCCGTTCTCCCGCAGCCCGGCGTCGTCGAGGACCTCGGTGACCAGCCCGGCGCGCTCGCCCAGCGCCACCGCGTGCGCCGCGAAGGTCTCCGGGACCAGCACGTTCGGCGCGGTGTTGACCAGGTCCCGGGCGGTGACGACGGCCTCGGCGACGAGCGTCGCCCGCCGCACGGCCGCGTCGTCGGCGCCGGTGAACGACCAGCTGCCGACCGGGGCGGCCGCGGCGTCGGTGGAGGTCCGGTGCCGGTCGAAGCGGTGGCCGCCGAGGACGGCGCCGACGACCGCGGCCTCGGCGTCGAGGGCGGACAGCGTGCTCAGCACCGAGCCGGTCCCGGCCAGCGTGCGGGCGGCGGCACCGGCGGCGCGGCGGACCGCCTCGGACGCCTTCGGTCCCTCGGCGGGGCGGCCCAGACCGACCGCGACCAGCCGCGGCGCGGACAGCGCGCCGCGGGTCGGCAGCGACACGACCTGCTCGGCCTTCCCGGTCGCGCCGACGGTGGTGAGCAGCTCCAGCAGCTCCCCGGAGAACGCCGTGTCGACGCCGGCGGCGCCCGCGGCCAGCGCCGGGCCGGTGCCGTCGGCGGCGTCGGCCGCGGGGGCGTGCAGACCGACCACGACGGCGTCGACGACCGCCTCCGGCTCGGCACCGCTGTGTGCGGCGGTCTGCGGGAGAGTCGGGACGTCGATCGGCACGGGTGGCACTCCTCGGGGTCGGACGGGAACGGTGGGTATCGGACGAGTGGCTCCAGATCGCCCGATCTCACCCTGCGTGGCCGGTGCACGCGTCCCGTCCGCCGGGTGGGTGGGGAGCCGGGTGGCGGGCAGGACGACGAGACCGGACCGAGATGGTAATGACACCCCCGCGGCGCCGCGCGGCACAGGGGTGGATGGGAAGGTGAACGGGTGCCCCGCCCCCCGTACCGGATCCCGACCGTGACCGCGGTCGTCGTCGCCCTCTCGGCGACGTTCGGTACCGGGCTGTACGCCGCGCTCGGCCCGGCGGCCGCGTCGGCGGGCACCTGGTTCCCGCTCGGGGTGCTCCTCGCCGCGCTGCTCGCGCTCGGCGTGGTCGGCTCGACCGCGCACCTGTCGCTCGCCCGCCCGGCCGGTCCGGAGCTGGCCCGCGGTGACCTGCCCGCCCCCGCACTACGGCTCGGGGCGGTCGCGCGGGTGACCTCGCGGGCCGCCGCCGGATCGGCCGCGGCGCTGGTGTTCGGCGCCTACGTGCTGCCCACCCAGCCGGTCACGATCGCGGTGGTGGCGGTGCTCGCCGTCGTCGCGGTGAACGCCTTCGGGGTGCGGATCTCGCCCGGTGCGGCGCGCGGGCTGGTGGTGGGCACGCTGCTCGCCCTGACCGTCGCGATCGTGGTGGGGCTGCGGTCGGACGGGCCGCACGCGGTGCTGTCCTCGGCGATGCCCGCCGCAGCCACCGGAGCCGGCATCGCCGGCGACGGCGCCGGGACGCCCGACGACCCGGCCGTCGCCACGCTGCAGGCCGCGATCGAGCCGGGCCCGCTCGGCGTGCTCGCCGCCGCCGGGTTCGTGTTCCTCGCCTTCACCGGGCTGTCCCGCGTCGCCGAGCTCGGGGGCAGCCTGCGGGACCCGGTGCGGGCGATCCGCCGGGCCCCCGCACTCGCCGTCGTGATCACGACGGTGCTGCTGCTCCTGCTGTCGGCGGCCCTGCTGCGCGGGCTCGGTGCGTCCGGGCTGGCGTCGGCGTCGGCCCCGCTGGCCGCGCTGATGGACACCAGCAGCAGCGCCCAGGTGGGGGTGCTGGTGCGGGTCGGTGCCGCCGCCGCGACGATCGCCGCACTGCTCGGGGCGCTGTCGCGGGCCGCGGCCGGCGCCGCCCGGCTGTCCCGCGAGGGGGAGCTGCCCGCGTTCCTGGGCCGGGGCGGGTCCCGCGGCACGCCGTGGGTGGCCGACCTGACGCTGGGGGTGCTCACCCTGGCGATGACCCTGCTGCTGTCCGCGACGACCGCGATCGTCGTCACGGTCGTCGCGGCCCTGGTCCACCACGCCGTGCTGCACGCCGCGGTGCTCCGCCTGCCGGGACGCCCGGTGCGGGCGGCGGTCGTCGCCGTCGCCGGTGGGGTGGGGTGCCTGGCCGTCGCCGCGTCGATGCCGCCGTGGCCGCTGGTCGCGACGGCCGGGGCGCTCGCCGCGGGCTGGGTGCTGTGCGCCGTCACCGCGCGGTCCCGCTCCCGCGCGGCGGCCGAGGAACCCGTGCGCCGCAGCGATCCCGAGGAACAGGCGGCCTGAGGCCGATAGGGTCGCGGGCGTGACCGACGAGCTCCTGCCCAGCCCGCTGCACGACCGGCACGTCGCCCTCGACGCCACCCTCGGCGAGTTCGGGGGGTGGTCGATGCCGATCTCCTACCCGGGCGGCACCGTCGCCGAGCACACGTCGGTCCGCGAGGCGGCGGGCCTGTTCGACGTCAGCCACCTCGGCACCGTCCCGATCTCCGGGCCGGGCGCGGCCGCGCACCTGAACGCCTGCCTGACCAACGATCTCGGCCGCATCGGCCCGGGTCGCGCCCAGTACACCCTGGCCTGCGACGACCGCGGCGGCGTCGAGGACGACATGATCGTCTACCTGGCTGCGGACGACGACCTGCTGCTCGTCCCGAACGCCGCGAACTCCACCCGGATCGTCTCCGCGCTCGCCGCCGACGCCCCGCCCGGGGTCACGATCACCGACCGGCACCGCGAACTCGCCGTGCTCGCCGTCCAGGGGCCCCGCTCCGCCGAGGCCCTGAGCGCGGCGCTCGGTGCCGTGGGGGAGGGCGTCGCGGACCTGGACTACATGGCGTTCACCGACCTCGAGGGCGGTCTGAACGACGGCGGTGTGCGGATCTGCCGCACCGGCTACACCGGCGAGCTCGGCTACGAGGTCGTCCTCGCCGCGGAGGCCGCACCGGCGATGTGGGACGCCCTGCTCGACGCCGTCCGCGCGGTCGGCGGCGGACCGTGCGGTCTCGCGGCGCGCGACACCCTGCGCACCGAGATGGGCTACCCGCTGCACGGCCACGAGCTGTCCACCGAGATCAGCCCGGTCCAGGCCGGGAGCAGCTGGGCGGTCGGCTGGGACAAGCCGGCGTTCTGGGGCCGCGACGCCCTGCTCGCCGAGCGCGCGGCGGGCCCGGCGCGGCGCCTGCGCGCGCTGCGGGCGACCGGGCGGGGTGTCCCGCGGGCGGGCATGACCGTCCTCGACGGCGAGGGCGGCAGCCCCGTCGGCGTCGTCACCTCGGGGACGTTCTCCCCGACGCTGCGCACCGGCATCGCGCTGGCTCTGGTCGACACCGCGGGTGGGGTGGCCGTCGGCGACCCACTGGTGATCGACGTCCGGGGCCGCGCGCTGCCGGTGGAGGTCGTGAAGCCGCCCCTGGTGCCCTCCCACGTGCGGTGACCCGTCCGACGGTCGGGAATCCGACTGTCTGCCGGGTGGACGCCGGAGATACCGTTCGTGTCATGAGCGCGCCGAAGTTCTCCGTGACCCGCAACCCCGCCCCGGCGTCCCCGCAGCGGCGCGCCGACGTACTGGCCGCCCCCGGCTTCGGGCGGTACATGACCGACCACATGGTGACGATCCGGTGGACCGCCGGGACCGGCTGGCACGACCCGGCGGTCGTGCCCTACGGCCCGATGACGCTGGACCCGTCCTCGATGGTCCTCCACTACGGGCAGGAGATCTTCGAGGGGCTCAAGGCCTACCGCCAGCCCGACGGTTCGATCGCGTCGTTCCGGCCCGACGCCAACGCCGCCCGGTTCGCCGGCTCCGCGCGCCGGCTCGCGATGGCCGAGCTGCCCGAGGACCTCTTCCTCGCCTCGCTGTCCGAGCTCCTCGCGGTCGACTCCGAGTGGGTGCCCGAGGCCGGCGGCGAGGACTCGCTCTACCTGCGGCCCTTCATGATCGCGACCGAGGTCGGGCTGGGGGTGCGGCCGTCGTCGGAGTACCTGTACTCGGTCATCGCCTCGCCGGCCGGTCCGTACTTCGCCGGTGGGGTCAAGCCCATGGACGTGTGGCTGGAGACCGAGTACACGCGCGCCGCGCTCGGCGGCACCGGCACCGCCAAGTGCGGCGGGAACTACGCGGCGTCGCTGCTGCCGCAGGCGGTCGGCGCCCAGCACGGCTGCGCCCAGGTCGCCTACCTCGACGCCGAGGAGCGCCAGTGGATCGACGAGATGGGCTCGAACAACCTGTTCTTCGTCTTCCGCTCCGGCGACGGCTCGGTCGAGGTCGCGACGCCGGACCTGCGCGGCTCGGTGCTCGCCGGCATCACCCGGGACTCGCTGATCACGGTGGCGAAGGATCTCGGGATCTCGGTGGTCGAGCGCCGCATCTCCGGCCAGGAGTGGCTCGGTGGCGCCGCGAGCGGCGTGCTGACCGAGGTGTTCGGCTGCGGCACCGCCGCGGTGATCACCCCGATCGGGACGGTCAAGCACAGCGGCGGCGAGGTGACCGTCGGCAACGGTGAGCCCGGCCCGGTCACCCTGCAGCTGCGCGAGGCGCTGACCGCGATCCAGCGCGGCGCGGCCCCCGACCCGCACGGCTGGATGCACACCCTGGTGCCGGCCTCCGCGTCGGTCTGAGCCGTCCCCACCGCATGATCACCGGTTGTGGAGTCCTGCGCCCGCCTCGCGGACGGAACGCTCCACAACCGGTGATCATGTGACCGCCTGCCGCGTGGACCGGCTCGATCAGGCGCCGGGTCACCCGGTGAGCGCGGCCGCCAGCACGACGAGGACGGCGGTCCCGCCCACCTCGCAGGCCGCTCCCAGCACGTCACCGCTCATCCCGCCGAACCGGCGCCGGGTGTGGCGGGCCAGCCCCACCACCAGCAGCGCCGCGAGCAGCACCGCCCCCAGCACGGCCGCCGTCGTCACGACGGGGCCCGCCGGTCCCGTCGCGGCGGCCAGCGCCACGGCGGCGGCCGCGGCCAGCCCGACCCACCACAGCGGCGCCACCCACACCGGCTGCGACCCGGCGACCGTCGCGCCCAGCCCGCCCGGGCGCGCAGCGGGCGTCCCGCGGCGCGCGACCCAGCAGAACCCGGCCCGCCCGGTCGCCGCGGCCAGCGCGCAGGCGACGAGCACGACCGCGGGCGGCGCGGACGCCAGCTGCGCGAGGGCGGCGGCGCGGGCGCCCAGCACTACCAGCAGCGTGACGACGGCGAACGGTCCGGCCCCGCCGTCGGCCATGATCCGCAGTGCCCGCTCCGGCGGGCCGTAGCTGCCCAGGCCGTCGGCGGTGTCGGCGATGCCGTCGACGTGCATCCCGCGCGTCGCGAGCGCACCCGCCCCGACCGTCAGCAGGCCCGCGACCAGCGGGGACACCCCGGCGGCGACCAATCCGGTGAGCAGCGCCCCGCCCGCTACTCCGAGCCCGGCGCCGACCAGCGGCGCCCAGCGCAGGGCGGCCGCGGCGACGCCGTCGGGCAGCGCGCCGTCGCCGGAGGTGCGGACCCGGGCGGGCACGACGGTCAGCCAGCTGACCGCCAGCGCGAGCCCTGCGAGGGGACCGGGCCGGGGTCCGCTCACCGGCCGGCGCCGGCCGGCGCCGTCACGTCACCCGGGACGACGCCGGTGTCGTGCGCGGTCCCGGTCTCGGCGAGCAGCCGCGCCGCGGCGACCAGCAGCGGCAGCGCCGTCACCGCGGCGGTGCCGTCCTCGGTGCGCACCGCCAGGTCCAGCAGCGGCACCAGCGACAGGTGCTCCAGGACGAGCGTCGCGGCCGGTTCGGTCGACGGCTGCGCGGCGACCCACCAGTCCTTCGCGCCGGGGGCCAGCTCGTCGGCGAGCAGGGCCGCCGCGCCGACGGCCAGACCGTCGAGCACCGCGGGCACCTTGCGCTCCGCGGCCCGGGCGAGGAACCCGGCGAGCACGATCAGGTCCGTGCCGCCGACGGTGCGCAGCAGCGCCAGCGGGTCGCGCAGGTGCGGACGGGCCCGGCGCAGCGCGTCACGGATCGCGACGGCCTTCCGCATCCAGGCGCGGTCGTCGATCCCCGAGGCCCGCCCCACGACCGCGACGGGCTCGGCCCCGGTCACGGCCGCGACGAGCGTCGCGGCGGGGGTCGTCACGCCGACGCCGAGCGTCGCCGGGATCAGCAGGTCCGCGCCGGCGTCGATCTCGGCGTCGGCCAGCCGCCGCCCGGTCAGCCACGCCGCGGTGGCGCGCTCACCGTCCAGGGCGTCCTCGCGGTCGATCCGGCCGGTGCCGTGCGCGACGAGCCAGCCCGGCTCGGCGCCCTCGGCCCCGGACACGAGCCCGACGTCGAGGACCCGCACGGTCGCCCCGGCGGCCCGCGCGGCGACGGTGACCGGCAGCCGTCCGGCCGCGGCGGCGGTGGCGCGCACCGCGGACACCTGCGGCGGGTAGGCCGAGACGCCGTTCCCGGCGATGCCGTGGTCGGCGGCGAGCAGCACCACCCGGGCGCGCACGGGCGCCTGCGGGGGACAGGTGCCCTGGCAGGACGCCAGCCACACGCCCAGCTCGCCGAGCCTGCCGAGCCCGCCGGTGGGCATGGCGAGCCCCTCGACCAGGGCGACGGCCGCACGGCGGCTGCGGGAGTCCGGCCGTCCGACGGTGACCGGGACGATCTCCACGTCGGACTCGGTGATCGAGGCGGGGGTCGTCGCGGCTCCGGCGACGGCGCCCGCGGCCGCCCCGGTCGCGGGGAGGACCGCACCCGGGACCCCGGCGGGGGTGCCCGCGACGTCGCCGTCGGGGTCGGCGACGTCGGTGCCGACGGGCCCGCCGGCTCCGGCAGCCGGGACACCGGTCCTCTCGGGAGTCGCGGACCCGGTGGCGGGGCCGGGTGCGCCTGCTCCCGCTGCGTCGAGCCCGGAGGCGGGGCCCGCCAGGACGGGACCGGCGTGTGTCCCCGCGGCCGACGCCGTGGGGCCGGGTGTCGGGGCGACACCGGCGCCCGGCTCGGTGACGGCGGGAGTCGGCAGGGTGAGCGCCCGCCCCGCCACCACCAGCACGACGTCGTCGCACACCCGCGCGACGGCGGCGTTCAGCTCACCCAGCCGGTCACGGAACAGCCGCCCGGCGCGGGTGTCCGGCACGACTCCCAGCCCCGTCTCGGCGGAGACCAGCACCAGCGGTCCCGGCGCGGCGGCCACCGCGGCGACCAGGCCGTCGACGGCGGCGTCGACCGTGGCGGGCACGACCGGGGCGTCCCAGGCGCCGGCATCGTCGAGGACCCCGGTCAGCCAGGTCGCCAGGTCGTCGACCAGCACCGGGCCGGGCCGGGCGAGTGCGGTCGCCAGCTCGGTGCCGCCGACCTCCTCGGTGGTCCAGTGGGCGGGACGCCGGGCGGCGTGCGCGGCGATGCGCGCGTCCCAGTCGGTGTCGCCGGGGATCCGCCGGCCGGTCGCGAGGTAGCGGACCGCCGCGTCGTCGCCGAGCAGTTCCTCGGCGTGCCGCGACTTGCCGGAGCGCGTGCCCCCGAGGACGAGCGTCCGCAGTTCGACGGGAGGAGTCACGCCGCACATCGTGTCCTACCGGTCCCCGGTAGCGTCGCGAAGGTGCTCGATCATCTGGTCCTGGCCACCCCCGACGTCGACGACACCGCCGCT
Source organism: Pseudonocardia sp. UM4_GMWB1 (assembly GCF_017312155.1). Classification (NCBI taxonomy): domain Bacteria; kingdom Bacillati; phylum Actinomycetota; class Actinomycetes; order Pseudonocardiales; family Pseudonocardiaceae; genus Pseudonocardia; species Pseudonocardia sp. UM4_GMWB1. The sequence continues at coordinate 2,670,621 of NZ_QJPN01000001.1, forward strand.
GACCTGGCCGGACGTCATCTCCACACGCTCGAGGGCGGGCCGCACGTCGGTGTCGGCACCCGCAACCGGCTGGCCGGGATCGGGCCGGGCCGGTACCTGGAGGTCGTCGGCCCCGACCCCGCGCAGGACGAGCCGGGCGCACCGCGCCCGTTCCGGATCGACACCCTGACCGCACCCGCGCTGGTGACCTGGGCGGTGCGTGTCGACGACCTCGACGCCGCGCTCGACGCGGCCCGCGCCGCCGGGCACGACCCGGGACCCGCCCGGGACATGTCCCGTAGGCGCCCGGACGGCACGCTGCTCGCGTGGCGGCTCGCGTTCCCGCCCGACGACGCGGGTGGGGTGCTGCCGTTCCTCATCGACTGGGGCATCACCCGGCACCCGTCGTCCGACCTGCCGGTCCCGGCGAGCCTGCGCACGCTGCGCCTGACCCACCCCGAGCCGGAGCGGGTGACCGCACTGCTCGACGCGGTCGGTGCGGGTGGGGAGGCCGAGGTCGTCGCGGGGGAGACGCCGTCGCTGCAGGCCGTGCTGGACCTGCCCGGCGGGCCGCTCGTGCTCTGAGAGCAGGGGCCCGCCGGGACGGTGTCAGACCGTGTCGCCGCGCTTGACGCGCGGCTTGGGCACGCGCATGCGGCGCGGCTGGGTGGCGCGGGAGAACGCGTACCACCCGGTGCCGAGGCCCTTGATCTCCTCGTCGGGGAACTTCGCGCGGGCCTTCTTCAGGACCTGCATGCCCAGCAGCGTGCCCTCGACGACCATCACGATCAGCATCAGGAACGTGAACAGCGTGACGTACTGCTGGATCACCGGGTTCTGGATCAGCGCGGCGACCAGCACGAGCGCGGCCAGCGGCAGGAACAGCCCGATGACGTGCGGGCGCGAGTCGACGATGTCGCGCACGTACGCCCGCACCTTGCCGCGGTCGCGGGGGAGCAGCACGCGGTCGTCGCCGGCGTCCATCCGCTTGCGGCGCTCCAGTGCCTTCGCCCGGCGCTCGTCCTTCGACGGCCGGGTGGCGCGGGCCAGCTTCGCGGCCTCCCGCTGGGTGCGCGGCGGGGGCGGCGCGGGACCGCGCCGCCTGCCCTCGGCGTCACGGCGCTTCGGTGTCGCCCGGCCCTTGCCGGGGGTGGTGTGGGGACGCGAGCGGGTCGCGCCCTCGTCCTCCGTCTCCGCAGCGTCCGTGCCCGCCGGGGACTCGACGGCCGTCTGACCGGCCTGGTCGGAGCTCTCGGAGCGGCGCAGGAACCTCACAGGTGTCCACAATACGGGCCGCCGCTAGCCTGCCCCGCATGCGCATCGTGGTGGCTCCCGATTCCTTCGGCGGAACCCTCAGCGCACGGGAGGCGGCCGAGGCGATCGCCGCGGGCTGGCGGCGCGGCGTGCCGGGCGCCGACGTCGCGATCGTCCCCCTCGCCGACGGCGGCACCGGCTTCGCGGAGGTCCTGCACACCGCGCTCGGCGGGACCGTGCACGAGCTGGAGGTCACCGGTCCGCTCGGTGACCCGGTGACCGGGTCCTGGCTGCGCGTCGGCGACACGGCCTACCTGGAGTGCGCCTCGGCGTGCGGGCTGCACCACGTCCCGCGCGAGGACCGGGTCCCCGGGGTCGCCCGCACCGCGACGACGTCCGGGGTGGGGGAGCTGCTCGCCGCCGCCCGCGACGCCGGCGTCATGACCGCCGTCGTGGGGCTCGGCGGGTCCGCCACCACCGACGGCGGCGCCGGTCTGCTGGCCGCGCTCGGCGCCGTCCCCGTCGACGACGACGGCCTCCCGCTCCCGCCCGGCGGCGCGGCCCTGGACTGCTGTGCCCGTCTCGACGGGGCCCCCGACCTGGGTGGAATGACCCTGGTGGCGGCGAGCGACGTCGACAACCCCCTGCTCGGACCGCATGGCGCCGCCGCCGTGTTCGGTCCGCAGAAGGGCGCCGACGACGCCGCCGTCGCCGAGCTGGACGGCGCGCTGACCGTGTTCGCCGGGGTGCTCGCCGACCTGGCCGGGCGCGAGGTGCGCGACCGGCCCGCCGCGGGCGCCGCGGGTGGTCTCGGCGCCGCGCTGCTCGCCCTCGGCGCGCGCGTCGAGTCCGGAGCCGGACTGGTCCGCGATCTGGTCGGCCTCGACGCCGAGCTGGACGCCGCCGACCTGGCCGTCACGGGGGAGGGCAGCTTCGACTGGCAGTCGCTGCGCGGGAAGCTGATCACCGCCGTCGCGCGGGGTGCGGCCGACCGCGGGACGCCGTGCGTGGTGCTGGCCGGTCAGGTCAGTGTGGGCCGCCGGGAGGCCGCGGCGGCCGGGGTCGACGCGGCGTTCGGGGTGGCGGAGGAGTTCGGCCTGGAGGCCTCGATGGCGGACCCGGCCGGGACACTCGCCGACCTGGCGGAGCGTGTCGCACCGCGCTGGAGCCGGTGAGCCCCGTCACCCGTCCGTCGGCGATTCGCACGGTCTCCGCACGGATGCGGACCGGCCCGACGTCGTACTATGGATTCCGACGCCCGGTGGGAACAGGGCGGACCACGCACGTTGTTGGGAGAGTCATGACCGTTGACAACACCTTGGACGCGGGCGCGACCACGGAGCAGACGCACGGCGTGGAGCTGACCGACTCCGCTGCCGTCAAGGCGCGCACCCTGCTCGAGCAGGAGGGCCGCGACGACATGCACCTGCGCATCGCCGTGCAGCCCGGTGGCTGTGCCGGCTTGCGCTACCAGCTCTTCTTCGACGACCGGTCGCTCGACGGTGACCTCTTCCGTGACTTCCACGGTCTCAAGGTCGGCGTCGACCGGATGAGCGCCCCGTACCTGCAGGGCGCCACGATCGACTTCGTCGACACCATCGAGAAGCAGGGCTTCACGATCGACAACCCGAACGCGGGCGGCTCCTGCGCCTGTGGCGACAGCTTCAACTGACGTCGCACAGCAGCACCTCCGAAGGGCCCCGCCGGTGATCTCCGGCGGGGCCCTTCGCCGTGAGTGACGTAGGGTCCCCGGTGTGCCTATTGCCGTGACGGGTTCGATCGCCTCCGACAACCTCATGCATTTCCCGGGGAAGTTCTCCGAGCAGATCCTGGCCGACCAGCTGGACCGGATCTCGGTCAGCTTCCTGGTCGACGACCTGACGGTCCGCCGGGGCGGCGTGGCCGGCAACATCGCCTTCGCGCTCGGTGTGCTCGGCCAGAACCCGGTGCTGATCGGCGCCGTCGGTGCCGACTTCGCCGAGTACAAACAGGTCCTCGACGACCTGGGTGTCGACACCTCCGGGGTGCACACCCACGACGACGTCCACACCGCCCGCTTCGTCTGCACCACCGACGACGACATGCGCCAGATCGCGTCGTTCTACACCGGCGCCATGGCCAAGTCGAAGGAGATCGAGCTCGCCCCGATCGCCGAGCGCGTCGGCGGGTTCGACCTGGTGCTCATCGGTGCCAGCGACCCCGAGGCCATGCTGCGCCACACCGACGAGTGCCGCACCCAGGGCTACCCCTTCCTCGCCGACCCCTCCCAGCAGCTCGCCCGGATGGAGGGCCCCGAGGTCCGCCGCCTCATCGAGGGCGCGACGTACCTGGTCACCAACGACTACGAGTACGAGTTGCTGCTCAAGAAGACCGGCTGGAGCGCAGAGGAGGTCGACGCGAAGGTCGGCACCCGGATCACCACCTTCGGCGAGAAGGGCGCGGTGATCGTGGAGTCCGACGGCACCGAGACCCGCGTCGACGTCGTCGCGCCGACCGAGCAGGTCGACCCGACCGGTGTCGGCGACGCCTGGCGCGCCGGGTTCCTGACCGCCCTCGGCGGCGGCCTGTCGGTCGAGCGCTCGGCGCAGCTGGGAGCGCTCATCGCGACCTACGTGCTGGAGTCCGACGGCCCGCAGGAGTGGACCTGGGACCGCGACGCCGCGCTGACCCGCCTGGCCGACGCGTTCGGCGAGGCCGCGGCCGACGAGCTGCGCGCCGTCCTGCCCGCCTGACCCCCTCCGGACGCCGACGGGCCGGCACCCCTCAGGGGTGCCGGCCCGTCCGTCATGCGGGACCGCTCAGATCTTGACCGGGTAGGTCGGGGTCGGGACCTCCGGCACGATCCGCTTCTCGACGAAGATCCCGTGCCACAGTAGGAAGACCAGCACCGCCCAGATCCGGCGGGAGTGGTCGACCGGGCCCTCGCGGTGCGCGTCGAGCATGCGGTGCACGGCCTGCAGGTCGATCAGGTGCCCGGCACCGGAGTTCTGCAGGATGTCGCGCGCCCAGGCGTACATCTCGTCGCGCAGCCAGTGCCGGATCGGCACCGGGAAGCCGAGCTTCGGCCGGTTGAGCACGTGCGGCGGGATGATGCCCTCGCAGGCCCGGCGCAGCGCGTACTTCGTGGTGCCGTTCGAGCCGTGGGTGATCTTCTGCGACTGCGGGAGCGACGAAGCGATGTCGAAGACCTCGGGGTCGAGGAACGGCACCCGCAGCTCCAGCGAGTGCGCCATCGTCATCTTGTCGGCCTTGACCAGGATGTCGCCGCGCAGCCAGGTGAACAGGTCCACGTGCTGCATCCGGGCGACCGGGTCCCAGTCGTGGCTGGCGAAGTAGTGCGGTGCCGTCACGTCCTGGTGCGACACCCGCGGGTCGTAGCCGCGCAGGACCTCGTGCAGCTGGTCGTCGCGGAAGATGCGGGCGTTGCCGTAGTAGCGCTGCTCCATCGACAGCGACCCGCGGCGCAGCAGGTCCTTGCCCCGCATGCCCTCGGGCATCTTGCGCGACGCCCGGCGCATGAGCGGCTTGAGCGTGCCGGGGACCTTCTCGAACGGCGACAGCGACAGCGGCTCGCGGTAGATCGAGTAGCCGCCGAACAGCTCGTCGGCGCCCTCGCCGGACAGCACGACCTTGACGTGCTGGCGGGCCTCGCGGGCGATGAACCACAGCGGGACCAGCGCCGGGTCGGCGACCGGGTCGTCGAGGTACCAGATGATGAGCGGCAGGGCCTCCATCATCTCGTCCGGCTTGACGGTGCGGACCACGTGCCGCACGCCGATCGCGGCGGCGGACTCGGCGGCCACGTCGACCTCGGAGTAGCCCTCGCGCTCGAACCCGGTGGTGAAGGTGATCAGGTTCGGGTTGTGCTCCTTGGCGAGCGCCGCGATCGCGGTGGAGTCGATCCCGCCGGACAGGAACGCACCGACGGTGACGTCGGCCCGCATGTGCTTGGCGACCGAGTCGCGCAGCACGTCGGCGATCTCGCCGTGCACGATCGCCTCCGCCTCGGCGCTGGCCGGGGCATGGCTGGGCAGCGAGATGAACTTCGGCGCGAAGTAGCGCTGGTGCAGCGGCTCCTCGCCGGGGCGCACGGTGACGTGCGTGCCGGACTCGACGCGCGAGATCATCCGGTGCAGCGACATCGGCTCGGGCACGTACTGCAGGGTCAGGTAGTGCTGCAGCGCGGCCGGCTCCAGGTCCAGCCCGATCTCCAGCTCACCGGCCAGGGACAGCAGCGACTTCTTCTCGCTGGCGAACGCGGTGCCGACCGGGGTGGTGGCCAGGAACAGCGGCTTGATGCCGAACGGGTCGCGGGCCAGGAACAGCTCGCGCTCCACGACGTCCCAGATGGCGAAGGCGAACATGCCGCGCAGGCGCTGCACGGCGTCGGGGCCCCAGTAGTGGAACGCCGCAACGATGACCTCGCCGTCGCCGTCGGTGGCGAACGCCGCGTCGTAGGTCTCGATCAGCTCCTCGCGGAGCTCGAGGTAGTTGTAGATCTCGCCGTTGAAGACGATGGTGTAGCGGGTGTCCTCGCCCGGCACCGGCCCCCAGTGCAGGGGCTGGTGGGAATGGTCCACGTCGATGATCGACAACCGGTTGAACCCGAGGACGAGGTCGTGGTCGTTCCACGTCTCGCTCTCGTCGGGTCCCCGATGCCGCGCACAGCGCAGCCCGTCGGCGATCGGGTCGACCCGGGTCGCGGCGTCCGCCCCGGCGGTCAGCAATCCCAGCAGTCCGCACACACCGATCAGTATGCCGAGTCAGCCGGACGGGTCTCGCGCGCCCCGGTGCGAAACGGTCTTCCCGCTGCGAGACTGCCTGTTTCCCCTGCGGCGGTGACGACGTTCACGCCCTGTCCGGGAACCCCCGGGGGGCGCGGCCCGACCGGGGTTCGTCTAGGCTCTACGCGAGGTCGAAGACGGTGCTCCATACGGGTGGCACATGATCCCCTTCGACCGCGGTGTCGTGACGGCGGAGCAAGGAAGAACGTGCTGGCAGTGCGGCGTACGCAGGAGACGACAGGAAGGCGGCGTGCAGTGGCCCGAACCGAAGGCCGCTCCCGGATCGCCCGGGCGGCGAAGGTGGCCGTGGTCGGCCTGCTGGCGACTCCGGCTCTGGCCGGTTGCTCGGTCCAGGAGGTCATCCGGTTCGGGTGGCCCGAGGGGGTGACCCCCGAAGCCGAGTCGATGCGCAACCTGTGGACCTGGTCCGCGATCGCGGCGCTGGTCGTCGGTGTCATCACCTGGGGCGCCATGTTCTGGGCGATGATCCTGCACCGGAAGCGCAAGGACGACGACGGCTCGCTGCCGCGCCAGACGCAGTACAACCTGCCGGTCGAGCTCGTCTTCACGGCGATCCCCACCGTCATCGTGGCCGTGCTCTTCGGCTTCACGGTGAACGTGCAGAACTACATCGACAAGGAGAACCCGACCGCGGGTGGCCCGGCCGACCTGCGGGTCGACATCGTCGGGTTCCAGTGGAACTGGGAGTTCTCCTACCCCGACGAGGCCGGCCAGGGCGGACGCCCGGTGAGCACGCTGGGGACGAGCGACACGATCCCGATCATGGTCCTTCCGACCGACCGGTCGATCCAGTTCACGCAGCGCTCGCCCGACGTGATCCACTCGTTCTACGTGCCGGAGTTCCTCTTCAAGCGCGACGTCTTCCCGTTCCCGGAGCGGAACGAGCAGGACAACAGCTACATCATCGACCGGATCGACCGTGAGGGCGCGTTCGTCGGTCGTTGCGCCGAGCTGTGCGGCACGTACCACTCCCAGATGAACTTCGAGGTGCGTGCCCTGGAGCCCGCGCTGTTCGACCGGTACATCCAGCTCCGCAAGGAGACCAACCCGCAGACCGGGCAGGCCTACTCGACCGGCGAGGCGCTGCAGGCGCTGAACTGCGGCGAGTGGTGCGCGCCGGAGGCGATCAGCACGCAGCCGTTCTCGACCGACCGCGGCCAGCTGGCCGCGCAGGTCACGGGCTGAGGGAGGACGCGCACCCCATGAAGATCGAGTCCCGGCTCTTCGAGATCGTCACCGGCTTCTTCATCCTGGCCGCGCTGGCGTACATGTTCATCGCCGGTGAGGTCGTCGGCGTGACCGCGCTGTGGCTGACCGCGGGTCTGTCGCTGATCGTCGGCACGTACTTCCGGTTCGTCTCCCGCCGCCTCGAGGAGCGCCCCGAGGACAACCCCGAGGCCGAGGTGTCCGACGGTGCCGGCGAGGTGGGCTTCTTCTCCGCCGGCAGCTACTGGCCGCTGGGTCTGGCCGCCGCGGCCGCCTTCGCCGCCCTGGGTGTGGCCTTCTGGTACGCCTGGATGATCGTCATCGGCATGACGCTGGTGCTGATCGCCGTCGGCGGCCTGGTGTTCGAGTACCACCGGGGCCCCGCCGCCCACTGATCGACCGCAGCACACGACGGCCCCGCCCGGGATCCCCGGGCGGGGCCGTTTCGTCGTCCCGGCTGCTGCCTCTCACGTCCGCGGCCCTCCGGGCCTGCCCCCAGGGGAACTCTCGTGGCTTAGAGCGCTACGAGAGTTCCCCTGGGGGCACCTCCGGGGCCGCCCCGCGGCTCAGGCGGCGTCGTCGAGGTGGACGACGTCGGGACGGGGCTGGGCGAGAGCGCGGGCGTGACATCGACGTAGCTCGTCGACGATCTCGGCCGGTCGTCGTCGCAGGTCGGACGGCAGCGTCTGGACCACGACGACACCGTGCCTGCTGAGCGCGGCCCGCCTGCGCACGGTGCGGGCGTAGTCCTCCGGGGAGAGGTGGAACTCGATCGAGTCGATCTCCCAGGCGAGACCCGCCTCCGGCCACCAGAAGTCGACGACGGCGATCAGGACGCCACGCCGGTCGGTCAGCCGGACGTTGGACCGCGGCACCGGCAGACCGCTGCGGAGAACCAGCTTCCGCGCCCTGGCCTCGGCCACGGAGCGCACTCCCGCGGTCATCTCGCCGAGGACCGCCCGGGGCAGGGCGACTCCCCGGCTGCTGCAGACAGCCAGCTCCTCCCGGAGCTCGTCGATCGTGCCGTGCCCGTGTTGCAGGAGATCGGCGAACAGGTCCCGGACGAAGTCGCGATCGCGGGAGCACCGAGCCGCGTCGACCGCAGCGCGGACCACCGGTGCGACCGGGTGCCGGCGTGCCCCCGGGACCGGCAGACGCCGCGTCCGTTCCGTCCGCACCACCGACCACCTCCCTCGACGACGGTCGTGCGGGACGAGCACGTGCACCGGACCGTGGGGCGACGGCGCGGTGCGCACCCCGTGCAGGTGCAAGGCGTCGAGCCCGGTCAGCATCGCGTCCGGCCCAGCGACGATCAGCGCTGCCCGCTGCCGGTCGTCACGGACCACGGAGCCGTTGGACAGCTTGACGACCCCGGGACAGAGACTGCGCCACGGCCCGCCCGGCCGGCAGCGGCGGGCGATCGTCCGGCGGTCCAGGCCCAGCCTCTCGAGCTCACGGACCGGGACGACGGGCTCGCGGAGCTCGGACAGGACCTCAGCGGGTGAGGGAGCGCTGCGTCGGGGCACCCGACCAGCGTGCCCCCGTCCGGCCCCGCAACCGGGACGACTTCCTCCCCTGTGGACAACCATCCTCGCGCCGCTCCCGCCCGGAGCTGCCCCGAGTGTCACTTTCGTGGCTTAGAGCGCTACGAGAGTGACCCTGGGAGCTACCCGGAGGGCGGGGGCGGTGTGGTGCGGGGGCGGTGTGGGGCGCGGGGTGCGGTCAGCCCCGGGCGGCGCGGCCGAGCGCGTCGCGGGCGATGATGACCTGCTGGATCTGGCTGGCGCCCTCGTAGATCCGGAAGAGCCGGGCGTCGCGGTAGAACCGCTCGACGGCGACGCCGCGCATGTAGCCCGCCCCGCCGTGCACCTGCACCGCGCGGTCGGCGACCCGGCCCACCATCTCCGAGCAGAAGTACTTCGCGGCAGCGGGCCCGGAGACCATGTCGGTGCCGTCGTCGAAGCTGCGGGCGGCGTCGAGGACCAGGCCGCGGCCCGCGCGGGCGTCGGTCACCGAGTCCGCGACCAGGCCCTGGACCAGCTGGAACCGGGCGATCGGCTTGCCACCCTGCTCGCGGGTGCGGGCGAACTCGACGGTCTCGTGGACCAGCCGGTCGGCCATCCCGACGCAGACCGCGCCGATGTGCAGCCGGCCGTGGGCGAGGCACTTCGCGGCGACGAGGAAGCCCTTGTCGATGCCCTCCTCGCCGCCGACGACGTTCTCGAACGGGACGCGGACGTCGTCGAGGTACACGTCGGCGGTCCAGGCGCCGAACTGGCCCATCTTGTGGTCCTTCGGCCCGACCGAGAGGCCGGGGGTGCCCTTCGGGACGAGGAAGGTGGAGATGCCGCGGTTGCCGGGGGCGTCCGGGTCGGTCCGCGCGAACACCATGATCACGTCGGCGACGGGGGAGTTGGTGATGTAGCGCTTGGAGCCGTTGAGGACCCAGCCGTCGCCGTCGCGGACGGCCCGGGTGGTGAGCGAGGAGGGGTCGGAGCCCGCGTCGGCCTCCGTCAGCCCGAACGAGGCGGTGACCTCGCCGGAGGCGAGCCGGGGCAGCCACTGCTTCTTCTGCTCCTCGGTGCCGCCCTCCAGCAGCACGTGCCCGGCGATGCCGTTGTTGGTGCCGAACAGCGAGCGCAGCGCGGGGGTCGTCCAGCCGAGCTCGAACGCGAGGCGGACCTCCTGCGAGGCGGTCAGGCCGAGGCCGCCGTACTGCTCGGGGATGGTGAAGCCGTAGAGGCCCATCTCCTTGCACTGGGCGACGATGCGCTCGGGGACGGCGTCCTCGGCGTCGATCCGCTCCTCCTCCGGCACCACCTCGGTGCGGATGAAGTCACGGACGGAGTCCAGGACGTCGGTGAGGTCGGCGGGGTCCACGGGCACACCTTCTCGCGTCGTCGCGTCTGTTACCGAGGGGTAGCTCACCACGTCGCCCCCGTCCCACGCGACCCCGGCGGGGTGTTCGTCACCGCCTATCCTCGGGGTGCACCCGTGCCGCGCCGAGCAGGAGGACCGCATGTCCGAGGAGCCGGCCGACCGCGACCTCGCCACCCGCCCCCGCCCCGCCCCCGACGAGCCGGGCGGCAGCCACCTGGACCCGCACCTCGTCCGCGCGCTGGAGGGCTGGGGCAACGGCGCGTTGCGCGAGTACCTGCTGCGCGACGGCGGCCTGCACCTGCCGCACCCGCCGGGCTGGCCGTCGTCGTGGCCGGGGCGCACCCGGCTGGGCGCCCAGATGGCCTACCTGCTGACCGGGCTGCCGCTGGCGGTCGTCAGCGGGGTCGTGGTCCTGGTCGGGCTGGTGCTGGGCGCGGGGACGTTCGTGATCTGGATCGGGCTGCCGATCACCGTCGGGCTGCTGGCCGCGGCGCGCGGGTTCGCCGAGCTGGAGCGCCGGGCCACCGAGGCCGCGACCGGCGGCCCGCTCCCGCCGCACCACTACCGGCCCAACCGCGGGCGCTCGCTGATGGGGCGGCTGTTCCGGGCCCTGGCCGACCCGCAGAGCTGGCGCGACGTCGCGCACGCCGTCACCGCGCTGCCGGTGCGGACGGTGACCGCGGCGATCGCGCTGGTGTGGTCGGTCACCGGCCTGGGCGGGCTGTTCTACGTGTTCTGGCAGTGGTCGCTGCCGCGCGGGCCGAACAACTGGACCCTGTTCGGCTCGATCACGGGCATCGACTCCACCCTCGGCGACGTCGCGCTCAACACCGGGCTCGGCGTCCTGCTGCTGATGACCCTTCCGACCGTCGTGCGCTGGCTGACCGACGTGCGCGCCCTGCTCGCCCGCGGCCTGCTCACCAACCAGACCGCCGCGCTGCGGGCCCGCGCGCTGGCGCTGGCCGCCGGCCGCCGGGCGGCCGTCGCGGCCGAGGCGCAGACCCTGCGCCGGCTCGAACGCGACATCCACGACGGGCCGCAGCAGCGCCTGGTGCGGCTGGGCATGGACCTGGAGTCCGCCGTCCGGCGCCTCGACGACGACCCCGAGCGCGCCCGCCCGCTGTTGCACGAGGCCCTGGAACAGAGCCGCGAAGCGCTCTCGGAACTGCGTGCGCTGTCCCGGGGCATCGCGCCGCCGATCCTGGCCGACCGCGGGCTCGGCCCGGCGTTGCGGGCCGCCGCGGGGCGCTGCCCGGTCCCGGTCGACCTCGACGTCGGCCTCGACGACGGCACCCGGCTGCCCGCCCTGGTCGAGAACACCGCGTACTTCGTGGTGACCGAGGCGCTCACCAACATCGCCAAGCACGCCGGCGCGACCGCGGTGACGGTCACCGTGACCGTCGACGAGACCCTGCTGCGGGTCTGCGTCCGCGACGACGGCTGCGGCGGCGCCCACCCGGGCAAGGGCCACGGCCTGGCCGGGCTCGCCGACCGGCTGGAGATCGTCGAGGGACGCCTGGAGGTCGACAGCCCGCCGGGTGGCCCGACCGTCCTGACCGCGGAGGTCCCGGTCGCCGGCCTGGGGGACGCGTGACCCAGGATGGGGCCATGACGATGCGGGTGGTCCTCGCCGAGGACTCGGTGCTGCTGCGCGAGGGTCTGGTCCGGCTGCTGGAGGAGGCGGACGCGACGGTGCTCGCCGCCGTCGGGGACGGCACCGCGCTCGTCGCCGCGGTGGAGGAGCACCAGCCCGAGGTGGCCGTCGTCGACGTCCGGATGCCGCCCTCGTTCACCGACGAGGGGCTGCGGGCCGCGCTGGAGATCCGCAGGCGGTTCCCGTCGGTCGGCATCCTGGTGCTGTCGCAGTACGTCGAGGAGTCCTACGCCACCGACCTGCTGGAGGCCGGCGGCGGGGTCGGGTACCTGCTCAAGGACCGTGTGTCCAGGCTCGCCGACCTCTCCGACGCACTCGGCCGGGTCGCCGCGGGCGGCACCGTGCTGGACCCCGAGGTCGTCTCCGCGCTGCTCACCAAGCGCCGCCGGCGCGACCCCCTGGCCGAGCTGTCCCCGCGCGAGCGCGAGGTGCTGGAACTCATGGCCCAGGGCCGCACCAACATCGCCATCGGGCGGCTCATGGTGATCACCCAGGGCGCGGTGGAGAAGCACATCTCCTCGATCTTCACCAAGCTCGGGCTGCCGCCGTCGTCGGACGACCACCGCCGCGTGATGGCGGTGCTCGCCTGGCTGGAGGGCTGAGCGCCACCGTCACTCAATAGTGATCACCGTGGCGGCGTCCGGTCACCCTCTGCTCGCCCGCCACGGGTGCACTCGGGTGGTTGGTCCCACCACCACGGAGGCACTCGTGACCACGTCCGACCCCACCCCCGCCCTGTCGCGGCGCCGGCTGCTGCGCAACTCCGCCCTGGTCGGGCTGGGCATCGCAATCGGCGGGAGCACCGATGTCATCGCCGGGCACTCCGCCTCGGCCGCACCGCCGCCGTTGCGGGGGGCCGGGTACGGCCCGCTCGTCGCGGATCCGAGGGGCGTGCTCGCGCTGCCCCGCGGCTTCCGCTACACCGTCGTCGCCCAGGCCGGCGTGACCCGGTTGACCGACGGGGGCGAGCCCACCCCCAGCGACACCGACGGCACCGCCTGCTTCGACCGGCCCGACGGCTGGACGCTGGTCAACAACCACGAGATCGGCGGCGGGGAGGCGCACCGCGTACCGGCCCGCCCGGGGCTGACCTACGACCCGGGGGCCGGGGGCGGTACCACCAATGTCGAGGTCGACCGGGCCGGCCGCCGCACCGGTGAGTACGTGTCCGTCGCAGGGACGCACAACAACTGCGCCGGCGGCGTGACGCCGTGGGGCACCTGGCTGACCTGTGAGGAGACCGAGGCCCGGGCGGGGACGAACGGGCTCACGAAGGACCACGGCTTCGTGTTCGAGGTCAGTCCTGCCGGCCGGGAGAACGCGGGGAACAGCCCGACCCCGCTGCGTTTCCTGGGCCGCTTCTCGCACGAGGCGTGCGCGGTCGACCCGGCGACGCGCACGATCTACCTGACCGAGGACGCCGCCGGCCCCAACGGGCTGCTGTACCGCTGGGTGCCCCCGTCCGGGTTCGACGGCCGCCGATGGGAGCTCAAGGCGCTCGCCGAGGGGCCCGGCGGCGACACCGCGGGCCGTCTGCAGGCGATGCGCGCCCTCGACGGCGACCGCCCGGTGCCCGACCTGTCCGAGGCCACCCGGCCGGGAACGACCTACCGCGTCGAGTGGACCGACGTGCCGGACCGGCTCGCCCGGACGCTGTCCACCCGCGTGCAGCTGCCGCCGGACCGCGTCACCGCAGCCGCAAGTTCGAGGGCGCGTGGTGGGGCGAGGGCGGCGCGTTCGTCGTCGCCAGCTACGCCCGGCTCGAGGACGGCAGCCGCAACCCGCACGACGGACAGATCTGGTTCCACGACCCGCGTCGCGGGACCCTCGAGCTGCGCACGATCTTCGGGGTGAACGCCGACCCGGCCGCCGACGGGACGAACTTCGACGGGCCGGACAACATCACGGTCTCGCCCTACGGAGGCACGATCGTCGCGGAGGACGGCGAGGGCGTCCAGCACCTCGTCGGGGTCCCGCGCACCGGGGCGCCCTACGCACTGGCACGCAACGACCTGAACGACAGCGAGTTCGCCGGCCCCACGTTCACCGGGGACGGCCGCTTCCTGTTCGCCGGCATCCAGAACCCGGGGTATTTGCTGGCCGGCACCGGGCCCTGGCGCCGCTGAGGTTCACACCGACCGCAGGTCGAGGTCGAGCCCCGTGGAGGCGCCGGGCGAGACCTCGACCGGGATACCCCAGTCCTGCTGGTAGCGGTGGCAGGCGGCGAACCCGTCGGACGGGTCGTCGCAGGCCGCCGCGGTCACCGCGACCTGCAGCACCCCGGCGCCGACGGCCGGGTCCAGGCGCAGCTCGCGGGTCAGCCCGGTCGCGGTGCCCCCGCCGGACAGCAGCAGCGACGGCGGGTCGGCCGCCACGGTCAGCGACGTCGGGTCGCCGTACCGGTCGTCGAGGTGCTGCCCGGTGGGCGGGGCGAACCCGATCCGCAGCGCCACGCCCGGGGCGAGGGCCGTCGGGGTCCGCCGGACGACGTGGGCGTCGCCGGACACCTGCGACCCGGCCGGGACGGGCAGCCGCACCAGCCGGTGCGCCGCGGACTCGACGACGACCAGCGTATCGCCGTCGACGAGCAGGTCCGACGGCTCGGCGAGACCCTCGGCCAGGGTGGAGACCAGGTTCGTCGCCGGGTCGAACCGGCGCACCGCGCCGTTGTAGGTGTCGGCGACGGCGACCGAGCCGTCGGGCAGCACGGTCACCCCGAGCGGGTGCTGCAGCAGCGCCTGCGCGGCCGGGCCGTCGCGGTGCCCGAACTCGAACAGCCCCTGCCCGACGGCTGTCGCGACCGCGGCCCCGGGGCCGTCGCCGACCCGGCGCAGCGCGGAGATCTCGGAGTCGGCGACCCACAGCGTCCCGTCGGGGCCGGCGGCCAGCCCGGACGGCTGGGCGAAGAACGCCTCGTCGAACGCGCCGTCGCGCAGTCCCTCATTGGTGGTCCCGGCCAGGACCCGGGCCTCACCGGTGGCGGGGTCGAGGGTCCACAGCTGGTGCGGTCCCGCCATCGCGACGACGACCGTCCCACCCCACCACGCCAGGTCCCACGGCGAGGACAGCAGCGCCGACGCGCCACCGACGGCGACCCGTTCGCGCAGCTGCTCACCGGTCCCGACCAGGGTGGACACGGTGCCGTCGGCCAGGTCGACCCGCCGGACCGCGTGGTTGACGGTGTCGGCGACCAGCACGGCGTCGCCGGAGGGGAGGACCAGCAACCCCTGCGGCTCGGAGAACCGGGCCGCCGCCGTCGCGCCGTCGGCGAGCCCGCGCTCCCCGGACCCGATCCGCCGCACCTCGGTCCCCAGGTCGGGCTCCAGCTCGACGAGCTGGTGGTGGGCGGTGTCGGACACGAGGAACGTGCCGCCGGGCAGCGCGACGACCTTCCCGGGGAACCGCAGCGCGGTGTCCGGCGCGGGCGGCGGGACGTACGGGTCGTCCCCGCGGCGCAGCCGGTCGCCGTGTGTGCCGACCAGCTCCCGGACCAGCGCGGCCAGCCCGGGGCCGTGCCCCTCGCCCGCCATCCGGGCGACGACGAACCCGTCCGGGTCGATGACGGCCAGGGTCGGCCAGGCGCGGGCGGCGTAGGCGTCCCAGGTGGTGAGCTCCGGGTCGTCGAGGACGGGGTGGGTGACGTCGTAGCGCTCCACGGCGGCCTCGACGGCGGCCGGGTCCGCCTCGTGCAGGAACTTCGGCGAGTGCACCCCGATGATCGTCAGGACGTCACCGAACTCGGCTTCCAGGGGCCGCAGCTCGTCGAGCGCGTGCAGGCAGTTGACGCAGCAGAACGTCCAGAAGTCGAGCACCACGATCCGCCCGCGCAGCCCGGCGAGGGTCACGTCCTCGCCGCCGGTGTTGAGCCACCGCCGTCCGCGCAGTTCGGGCGCCCGCACCTTCATCCGTTCACCAGCAGTCACACCGGCCCCAACGACGGACCGGCGCGCGGGTGTTCCCCGGCCACGCCACACTGATCGTCATGCCCGAGCTGCCCGAGGTGGAGAACGCACGCACGGTCCTCGCCGAGGCCGTCGGCCGCACGATCACCGCCGTCGACGACCGCGACGACTGGGTCTGCCGCCCGCACCGTCCCGGTGACATCGCCTCGGCGCTGAAGGGCGGGCGGCTCACCCGGGCGAACCGGATCGGCAAGACCATGTGGTGCGACACCGAGACCGCCGACGGCGAGGCGGGGCCCGCGCTCGGCGTGCATCTCGGGATGGGCGGACGGATCGTCGTCACCGACTCCGACGGTGAGCGCATCGGCGGCGGCCCCGCCCGCCCCGACCGGCAGCCGCGCAAGGCCGAGTGGGACCGGTTCACCATGACCTTCGACGACGGCGGGCAGTTCCGGCTGTTCGACAAGCGCCGTCTCGGCCGGGTCCGGCTCGACCCCGACCTGTCCGGTCTCGGCCCCGACGCGGAGGGGATGAAGCCGGCCGAGTTCCGCGACCGGCTGCTGCGCGGCACGTCGGCGGTGAAGGCACGGCTGCTCGACCAGTCCGTGCTGGCAGGCGTCGGGAACCTGCTGGCCGACGAGACGCTGTGGCAGGCGCGGATCTCGCCGAAGGCCCCGGTGCGCGACCTGACCCGCACCGACCTGGACCGGCTGCACCGCAACCTCGACCGCGCGCTGGAGCGGGCCGTCGCGAACGGCGGCGTGCACACCGGTGAGGTCGTCGAGCACCGGCACCCGGGCGGGCACTGCCCCCGCTGCGGAACCGAGATGATGCACGGCACCGTCGGCGGGCGGTCGACCTGGTGGTGCCCGCAGGAGCAGGTCTGACCGGAGGCCGTGCACAATCAGCCCATGCCGGACACGTCCGACACCGCTCTGCTCTTCCTCGACCGCGGCCTCGTGCGCGCCGACGACGCCCCACCCGACCCCGCGGCCCAGCGCCGTGCCCACACCCTGGTGCGGACCGCCCGCGGTGCCCGATGGGTCGTCCCCGTGCTCCTGCTCGTCGTGCTGGTGCTCGCGTTCACCCCGGTGGCGGGCGCGGCGTTCTGGATGGCGGCCGTCGTCGTGCTGGTCGGGGTCGTGGCCGTGGTGCTGCTGCTGACCCGCGCGGCCGCCGTCGCGCACGCCACGGCGGGGCTCCCGGTGCCGATCGAGATCACCGGGAAGGTCGCGACCGCGATGCGTGCCGTGCTCGCGATGACCGGCGCACTGCGGACCCACCGGAGGGCCTGCGGTGCCGCCGAGGGGGTCGCGCTGCTGCGGCAGTGGACGACGGCGACCGAGGCCCTGCGCGCGGCGTGGCTGCGCGACGACATCGGCGCCTGGCACGACCACGCCCGTACCCTCTCCGCGGCGGGGGAGCGGGCCAGGCGCATCACCGGCGATCTGACCGGCGCCGGGACGCCGGACGGGGACCCCGCAGCCTGACCGGCGCCGGGGGTGGCGCCCGGCCGGGTCAGGCCGGGGCGGTGTCCCGTCGCCGGGTCCGGCGGTCGAGCACCAGCGACAGCACCGTCACCCCGGTGAACGCGAGCGCCGCCCCGGACGCCCATCCGGCGAGCACGTCGGAGAGCCAGTGCACACCCAGATAGACGCGGGTGATCCCGACGGCCCCCGCCCACAGCACCGCGAACGCGGTGAGCAGCACCCGGCCGCGTGACCGCAGCACCGGCCACAGCACGAGCACCAGCGTCGTCCAGGCGGCGGCGACCATGGTCGCGTGCCCGGACGGCAGCGACTCGTTCGCCACGGCCATCACCTGCAGGTCGGCGGGCGGACGGGCCCGGTCGAGGATCCGTTTGACCATCGTGAACACCACGCTCGCGACGAGCGGGACCGCGGCCAGGCACAGGCCCTCCGCGACCCGGCCGCGCACCGCGAGCACGGCCCCGCCGACGAGCGCGACCGCCGTGCTCCCGACGGTGTTGCCGAGCTCGGTGACGACCAGCGCGACCACGGTGACGCCGGGGATCCGGTCCGCGGCGAGCCCGACCGCGGTCTCGGTGTCACCGCCCTGCAGCACACCCGTCCACGCCAGGGCGATGAGCACCCCGGCGAGCACCAGCAGTACCGCAGCGACCGGACCGGTGACGCGGGCCCGCAGCGGGGCCGACGGTTGATCGTTCACCGGCCGATTCTCTCCCGGTCGATGCTCGTCCGCCGGAAGAGGTGCCTCAACGGCCGCGCCAGGCGCGGTAGCGGCCGATCAGCGCGGCGGTGGACGCGTCGAGACCGGCGTCCGGCGGGTTCGGGTCGTGGAGCGCGGGGCCGAACTGCTTGGCCATGACCTTGCCGAGCTCCACTCCCCACTGGTCGAAGGAGTCGATGCCCCAGACCGTGCCCTCGACGAAGGTGACGTGCTCGTAGAAGGCGATGATCTGCCCCAGCACCGACGGGGTCAGCTTCTCGGCCAGGATCGTCGACGACGGCCGGTTGCCCGGCATCACCTTGTGCGGCACGACGTCGGCCGGGGTGCCCTCGGCCTCGATCTCCGCGGCGGTCTTGCCGAACGCCAGCGCCGCGGACTGGGCGAACAGGTTCGCCATGAACAGGTCGTGGGAGTCGGCGGCGTCCTCGCCGGGCAGGTCGTGGTGCGGGCGGGCGAATCCGATGAAGTCGCACGGCACGAGCCGGGTGCCCTGGTGCAGCAGCTGGTAGAACGCGTGCTGGCCGTTGGTGCCCGGCTCGCCCCAGAAGATCTCGCCGGTGGTCGTGGTGACCGGGGTGCCGTCGCCGCGCACGGACTTGCCGTTGGACTCCATGGTCAGCTGCTGCAGGTAGGCGGGCAGCCGGTGCAGGTACTGGGAGTACGGCAGCACCGCGCGGGTGTCGGCGCCGAAGAAGTTCGCGTACCAGACGCCGAGCAGCCCGGAGATCACCGGCAGGTTCTGCTCGAGGGGGGTGTGCCGGAAGTGCTCGTCCATGGCGTGCATGCCGGCGAGGAACTCCGCGAAGTGCTCGCGGCCGATCGCGCACATCAGCGACAGCCCGATCGCGGAGTCCAGCGAATAGCGGCCGCCGACCCAGTCCCAGAACCCGAACATGTTGTCGGTGGAGATGCCGAACTCCGACACCTTCTCCGCGTTCGTGGAGACCGCGGCGAAGTGCTTCGCGACGGCCCCGGTGTCGTCCGTACCGAGCCCGGACAGCAGCCAGGACCGCGCGTTGCGGGCGTTGGTCAGCGTCTCCTGCGTGGTGAACGTCTTCGACGAGACGACGAACAGCGTGGTCGCCGGGTCGAGGTCGCGGGTCTTCTCGTACAGGTCGGTCGGGTCGATGTTGGACACGAACCGGCACTCGAGGTCGCGCTGCGCGTAGTCGCGCAGCGCCTCGTAGGCCATGACCGGGCCCAGGTCGGAGCCGCCGATGCCGATGTTGACCACCGTGCGGATCCGCCGGCCGGTGGATCCGGTCCACGCCCCGGAGCGCACCGCGTCGGTGAACTCGCCCATCCGGTCCAGGACGGCGTGCACGTCGGCGACGACGTCCTGGCCGTCGACGGTGAGCGACGCGTCACGCGGCAGCCGCAGCGCCGTGTGCAGCACGGCCCGGTCCTCGGAGGTGTTCACGTGCGCACCGGTGAACATCGCCTCGGTGCGGGCGGGCAGCCCGGCCGCCCGCGCCAGGTCCGTCAGCAACCCGACGGTGTCGCGGGTGATGCGGTGCTTGGAGTAGTCGAGCACCAGGTCGGCCCCGGTGGCGGTGAGCGCACCGGCGCGGTCGGGGTCGTCGTCGAACAGCGACCGCAGGTGCCGCGGCTCGACCTCCGCCGCGTGCTCGGTCAGCGCCGTCCATTCCGTGGTCGCCGTGATGTCGTGGCTGTTCGTGTCGGACACGACGGCCATCATGGCGCAGCGCCGGGGCCCGAGCGCGGCGGCGCGACGCGGCGGCGCGTCACTGGTCCGCTCGGGCGTACCGCCCGGCGCGCGCAGGGTCGTGCGGGACGAGCGGCATGTCCGGATCGCCGGACTGCACGTGGCCCCGACGGTCGGTGAACCCCGGGTGGGTGAGCCGCCGGCCACTGCGACGTCCGGGTGACGTCCGCTTCCTGCAGGGACACGCTGTGTGCTCGCTACCTGCGGCGACGCGGGATCGGGGTGACCGCTCGACCGGTCGTGCCGTGTGGGCCACCGGCCACAGTGCTCCCCGGTCGGGTGACACGCGGTGGCGTACATCTCGTCGCGTCCTGCGGCCGTCTCGTCGCGCAGGGTGGCTGAACCGGGCGACGTAGCGCGTTCGTGCCTCTAGGGTCTTGTGCAGTCCGTGGTGACGAGCTCACCCGCGGTGATCATCTCGTACCTGGAGGAACCGTGTACCGCTCCCTGACCGGAACCCCGCGCGATGTCGCGCTGCTCGTCGCCCGCCTGCTGCTGGCCTACATCATGGTCATGCACTCGTGGAAGAAGATCGACGCCGGTCTGTTCGACACCGCCGCGGTGTTCGCGAAGTTCGGCATCCCCCTGGCCATCGGCGCGGCCTCGTTCACGATCGTGGTCGAGCTCGTGTTCTCGCTCTCGGTCGCCCTCGGTGTCCGCATGGTCCTGCCCGGCGCGATGATGACCTTCGTGATGGCCGGCGCGATCTGGTTCGTCCACGGCAAGAACGGCCTGTTCATGGCCGACAACGGGTGGGCGCTCGTCGGCACGATCATCTGCGCCACGCTGATCCTCATGTCCACCGGCCCGGGCCGGTTCAGCGTCGACGAGCTCCTGTCGCGTCAGGCGGCCCGCCGGATGGAGCAGACCCAGGCGATCCCGCGCCAGACCGTCTCGGTCTGACCCGCACCTCCCGGTCCGCCCGCGCGTCCCGGAGCCGGGCGGGCCGGTGACCCTCCTCCCGGACCCCGCGAGCGTGACCACGGCCCGCACCCCGACGCCACGGGGTGCGGGCCGCATCCGTGCCCGGCGCTAATCTCCGCGGGTGAGCCACGAGCGGACGACCGAGGGGCGGGCGCTGCCCCGGCTGACCGCGATCCGGTACGTGACCCCGCTGCGCGAGGGCGGGTCGCTGCCCGGGCTGATGGAGGCCGACGACCTCGGTACCTACGCGGTCAAGTTCACCGGCGCCGGGCAGGGCCGCCCGGTGCTGGTCAACGAGATCGTCTCCGGGGAGCTCGCCCGCGCGCTGGGTCTGCCCGTCCCGCGGATCGCGACCATCGTCGTCGACGGGACGCTCGGGCGCACCGAGCCGGACGAGGAGGTCCAGGAGCTGCTCCGGAACTCCGACGGGCTCAACCTGGCCGTCGACTTCCTGCCCGGGGCGCTCGATCTGGACCCGGTCGCCTTCGACGTCGGGCCCGGGTTCGCCGGTCGGGTGCTCTGGTTCGACGCGCTCGTCGGCAACGTCGACCGCTCCTGGCGCAACTCGAACATGCTGCTCTGGCACCGCAGACCCTACCTGATCGACCACGGAGCGACGCTCACCTTCGCCCACGACTGGTCGGCCGCGCCGCGGTTCGCCCACCGCCCGTTCGACGCAGGCGACCACGTGCTGCTCGGCGCCCGTCCCGACCTCGACGCCGCGGACGGCGCACTGGCCCCGCTGGTCACCCCGGACCTGCTCGAGGGGGTGCTGGCGCTGGTGCCCGACGAGTGGATCGCCGACGTCGACGGCGTCGGGGGGCCCGACGCCGTACGCGCCGCCTACGTCCAGGCGCTCGCGGCCCGGGTCGCGGCGCGCGGCGACTGGCTGCCGGGCGTCGCCGCGACGGTGGCGGCGGGCAGGCCGCGGCCGGTCGACCGTGCCCCACGCCGTCCGCCGTGGCTCCGGATCGGCGGCGTCGGCGGCGGTGAGGGCCGGTGAGCGGCTTCGTCGCCTACGAGTACGCGCTGCTGCGGGTCGTGCCGCGGGTGGAGCGCGGCGAGTCGATGAACGCCGGGGTGCTGCTGCACTGCCGGGCCCGCGACGTCCTCGCGGTGCGGGTCCACCTCGACCGCGCCCGGCTGGCCGCGCTCGACCCGGCCGCCGACGCCGACGCCGTCGACGAGCTGCTGGCGACCGTGGCCGCGGTGGCCGCGGTGCCCGAGCCGCCGCGCTCGGACCGGCACGCCACCGGCGCGCTGGCCGCCCGCGGGCCCGGCGCGGGGGAGGACATCGGACGCCGCTTCCGGCGTCTCACCACCGCACGCAGCACCATCGTGTGCCCCGGCCCGGTCCACACAGGACTCACCGAGGACCCGGCCGCGGAGGCCGAGCGGCTGCTCGCCCGCCTCGTTCTGCCGCTGTCCTAGACGCGGCCCCGGCCGGGGCCCGGACACACGACGGCGCCGCCCGGTGACCGGTGCGGCGCCGTCGGGTGTGGACGGTCTCAGGAGGAGGCGGCCCGTCCGGCCTTCTCGATCGAGTCCGCGAGCTGGTCCTCGCTGAGCATGGGGAAGAAGCCGCGGAAGTCCGGGTCCTGCACACCGCTCCAGTCGTAGACCTGGGTGACCGTCGTGCCGTCGCCCTCGGGCGCGAGGTGCCAGGTGTAGGTGTGGCCCTCGGCGCGCAGGTCGCCGATAGTGTCCTTCTTCGCGTCGATCGGGTGCATCGACGGCGCCCAGCCGATCACGCGGTCCTGCTCGAAGGACGTGACGGTGTTCTTCATCTGGTAGTCGCCGAGGTCGCCGTTGTGCATGTTCATCACGAACTCGTCGCCGACGCCGCTGATCTCCGTCGAGCCCTCGACGCCCCGCAGCATGCCGGCGCCGTCGATCTCCTGGTGCCGGGTGGGGGTCGACAGCAGCGCGAACAGCTGCTTCGGGGTGGCGGACACGGTGCGGGTGACGGTGATCTGGTCGCTCACGGGTTCCTCTCCCACCGGTCCTCGTCGACGGCGCCGGGGTGCGCCGGACGCGACCGGTCATGATCAGGGGAGAGGTGCCCGCAATCGTCGTGACCGAAACGGGGGTGGTCGGCGCGGGGGCGATCATGTTGCATCGGGGGATGACCGACGCACACGACGGGGTGGACCCGGTCGCCCTGACCCGCTGGCTGGCCGCCGAGGTGCCGCGGGTCGAGCTCGGCGACGGCCCGGTGGCCGTGGAGCGCATCTCCGGCGGGCACTCCAACCTGACCTTCCGGGTCACCGACGCCCGTGGCACGCCGTACGCGCTGCGCCGCCCGCCGACCGGGGGCGTGCTCGCCACCGCGCACGACATGGGCCGGGAGTGGCGCTTCCTGACCGCACTGGCCGGTACCGCGGTCCCGGTGCCGGAGCCGGTCGCCCTGTGCTCGGACACCGCGGTGCTGGGCGCCGGCTTCTACCTGATGGGCTGGGTGGACGGCGTGGTCCCGGGGGACCGCGCCGCGGGGGAGGCCGTCCCGGAACCGGAGCGGCGGGCCTGCGGTCTGGACACCGCCGAGGTGCTCGCGGCGCTGCACGCCGTCGACCCGGCCGAGGTGGGGCTCGGCGACATGGCGCGGCCCGGCCGCTACCTGGAACGGCAGCTGCGCCGCTGGCACCGGCAGGCGCACGCGGGCGCGTTCACCGACCTCGCCGCGCTCGACGCCGCGCACGCCGCGCTGGTCGAGGCGATGCCGCCGGAGCCGGCCGGCGGGCCGCGGATCGCGCACGGCGACTTCCGGCCGGGAAACCTGTCGTTCCGCGGAGGCCGGATCACCGGCGTCTTCGACTGGGAGCTCGCGGCCCTGGGGGAGCCGCTGGCCGACCTGGGGTGGCTGCTGGCGTCCTGGGAGCGTCCGGGCGACACCCTGCCCGCGATCACGAGCGGCCCGACCGCGGCGCCCGGCTGGCCCGACCGCGACCTCGTCGCCGCCCGCTACGCCGAGCGCTCCGGGCACGCGCTGGACCAGCTGCCGTACTGGGTGGCGTTCGCGCACTGGCGTTGTGCCTGCATCGGGACCGGGGTCTGGACGCGCTACGCCCAGGGCAACATGGGCTCGGGCGCCGAGTCCGGGGAGGCCCTGGAGCGCCGTCGCGAGCGCGTGGTCGCCGACGCGGAGGCCGCACTCGCCGCATTGCGGCGCGGGCCGACGGGGCGTCGTCGCGGGGCGTAGTCTGCTGCCCACCACAGGTGATCACCCGGCGCGGGTGGTCACCGCCGCGCGGCGCCGCACCGACGCCGCGCACGGCCCGTCCGCGACCGGGGGAGTACGACGATGTCCGAGGCCGACGACCGCACCCGAGAGATGAGCCGGGAGACCGCCCGGCCGCGTCCCCGCAGCGGGGTGAACCCCGGTCGGCTGTGGGCCGGCGGTGTGGCGACGGCGGTGATCGCCGCGTTGATCGCCCTGGTGGGGCTGCTGATCCTGCAGGTCCTGCTGCAGATCCCGTACCTCGCCCCGGCCGTCTCCGAGCCGCTCGACGGCTGGGCCGCGGCGCAGAGCCTGGCGATCTGGGCCGCGGTCGCCGGGCTGGCGGCGACCGGGCTCGCGCACCTGCTGCTGGTCGCGGTGCCGAGCCCGATGTCCTACTTCGGCTGGATCGCCGGGCTGCTCACCGCGCTGGCCGCGGTGTCCCCGCTGATCCTCACCGAGCAGCCCTGGGCCGTCCGCATCGCCACCGCGGTGATCCACCTCGTGATCGGGATGTCGATCATCAGCCTGGTGACGACGACGGTCACCAGCGCCACCCACCGGGCCTGAGCTCAGGCGTCGACGGGGACCCGGGCGTCGCCCAGGCGGACCGGCAGCGTCCGGTAGCCGCGCAGCACCCGGGTCCCGCGCAGCTCGGCCGGGCCGTCGGCGCGCAGGTCGGGGTAGCGGTCGAACAGCGCCCGCAGCCCGACCTCGCCCTCCATCTTCGCCAGCGCCGCACCCAGGCAGTAGTGGATCCCCTGGCTGAACGCCACGTGCCGGTCCGCGCCCGCGCGCCCGACGTCGAACCGGGCGGGGTCGCGGAACACGTCCGGGTCGCGGTTCGCGCCCCCGAGGTGGGTGAGCACCAGCGCGCCCCGCTTGACCGGGAACCCGCACACCTCGGTGTCGCGTGCGGCGACGCGACCGGTCCGCTGGACGGGGGAGTCGTAGCGCAGGACCTCGTCGACGGCGTTCGGCCACAGCGCCGGGTCGGCCTGCAGCCGGGCGAGCTCGTCGGGGTGGGTCAGCAGCAGTCGGGTGCCGTTGCCGATGAGGTTGACCGTCGTCTCGAACCCGGCGGCGAGCAGCAGCATCGCCAGCGACAGCAGCTCGTCGTGGGTGAGCCGGCCCTCCTCCTCGTCGTAGGCGGCGACCAGCGAGGACAGGATGGAGTCGTTGGGCTCCCGGCGCAGCCGCTCGAAGTGCCCGGCCATCCAGTCGGTGAGCGCGTCGATGTCGCGCTCGGAGCGGTGGAACGTCGCGTAGTCCAGGCCCATGTCGAGGGAGTAGGCGCCGCCCTCGCCCCACTCCAGGAACTTCTCCCGCATCTCCACCGGGGCGCCGAGCATCTCGGTGATGACGGTGGCCGGCAGCAGTGAGGCGTAGCCGGAGATGACGTCGGTGCGCCGGTCGGCGCCGGCCCGGGTCTCCAGGTCCGCGAGCAGCTGCGCCGCGATCTGTTCGGTGCGCCCGCGCAGCGAGGAGATCGCCTTGGCGCTGAACGAGCGGGTGACCAGCTTGCGGATCCGGTTGTGGTCCGGCGGGTCGATCGACAGCAGCGACGGCGGCTCGGCCGGCCCCAGCGGCCAGGTCCCGCCTGCTGCGAGCAGCGCTCGCAGCAGGCCCGGCGCGTTCTCCGGCATACGCAGCCCGACGCAGAAGTCGGGGCTGCGCAGCACCTCGGTGGTGATCTCGTGGTCGACCGTGGTCCAGGTCAGCGCCGAACGCACCATCCGGCCCTGTCCACGGATCTGCTCGTAGGCCGGGTACGGGTCCCGGACCGCATCCGGGTTGATGATCATGTGCGCGCCCAGGTCACCCTTGGCCGCCTGGCGGGTCACCTCCCGCCGCATCGCCCCGTGCCGCAGCACCCACCGGATCCACCGTCGTACTCCCCGCGATGCCGCCATCCCGGCCTCCCCGCCTCGTCGTCGAGCTCGGTTCCGAAGCTACCAGGAGTAAGTTACCGCGGGTAGGTACGTTTCCGGCCCCGGCGGACGGTGGGCCGGACCCCACCGGGTACCAATGGCGGGTGACCGCCGTCGGGGAGCCGCGCCTGCTCGCGGTCAGTGACCTGCACGTGCGGCATGCGGAGAACGCCGACATCGCCGCGGGGCTGCACCCGGGACACCCGGGGGACTGGCTGATCGTCGCGGGTGACGTCGACGAGCGGATCGAGAGCGTCGTCGCGACGCTCGCCGTGCTGCGGGAGCGTTTCGCGCAGGTGCTGTGGACCCCGGGCAACCACGAGCTCTGGACCCGCGCCAAGAACGCCCGGGCCGACGCGGTCGAGCAGCTCGCCGGCGTCGCCCGCTACGACGAGCTGGTCCGCCGCTGCCGGGATGTCGGGGTGCTGACCCCGGAGGACGCGTGGCCGGTGTGGGACGGCCCGGGTGGCCCGGCCGTCATCGCGTCGCTGTTCGTGCCCTACGACTACTCGTTCCTGCCCGCCGGCACCACGACCTCGGAGGAGGGGCTGGCCGCGGCGTACGCCGCCGGTGTCGTCTGCACCGACGAGTACCTGCTCCATCCGGCTCCGTACGCCACGCGGGCCGAGTGGTCCGCGGCCCGGGTGGCGTCGACGGCGACCCGCCTGGACGCGCTCGATCCCGACCTGCCGACGGTGCTGGTCAACCACTGGCCGCTGGTCCGCGAGCCCTGCGATGTCCTCTGGTACCCGGAGTTCGCGCTCTGGTGCGGCACGACGGCGACGGCCGACTGGCACCGTCGCTACCGGGCGCGGGCGGTCGTGCACGGCCACCTGCACATCCCGCGGACGGTCACGGTCGACGGCGTCCCGTTCGTCGAGGTGTCGCTGGGTTACCCGCGGGAATGGCGACGCCACTCCGAGCGGGTCGGCGGCCACTTCCCGGACCTGTTGCCGCGCACGGTGTTGCCTGCGTCATAGTTAGGTAAGGCTTACCTTGCTATACCCTCGGGGTCTGTCGACATCCGAGGAGAACGATGACTGCGCTGCGCGTCGCCGTGATCGGCGCCGGTCCGGCTGCCGTCTACGCCGCCGACACCCTGCTGAAGTCCGATGCCGACGTCGCCGTGGACCTGTTCGAGAAGCTGCCCGCCCCGTTCGGGCTGGTCCGCTACGGCGTCGCCCCGGACCACCCGCGGATCAAGCAGATCGTGCACGCCCTGCACCGCGTGCTGGACCGCCCCGGCGTGCGGCTGTTCGGCAACGTCCACTTCGGGACCGACATCACCCTGTCCGACCTGCGCGACCACTACGACGCGGTCATCGCGGCCACCGGCTGCGAGCGGGACCGGGATCTCGACGTCCCCGGCGTCGACCTTCCGGGCAGCCACGGCGCCGCCCGCTTCGTGCAGTGGTACGACGGCCACCCCGACGTGCCCCGGGACTGGACGCTCGACGCGTCGTCGGTCGCGGTGATCGGCGCCGGGAACGTGGCCCTGGACGTCGCCCGGATCCTGGCGAGCACCGCCGAGGGGCTGTCGGGCACCGAGATCCCGGACTCGGTCCACGCCGGGCTCGCGGTCAATCCGGCCACGGACGTGCACGTGTTCGCCCGCCGCGGGATCGCGCACGCCCGGTTCAGTCCGATGGAGCTGCGCGAGCTGGACCACGTGCCGGGCGTCGAGGTGGTCGTCGACCCGGCCGACGTCGAGTTCGACGACGTCGCCGCGGCCGAGGTCCGCTCGGCCAAGCACGTCGAGATGGTGGTGCGGACCCTGCAGGGGTGGGCGCTGCGGGACCGGCGCGGCGCCCCGCGCCGGGTGCACCTGCACTTCCTCTCGCGCCCCGAGCGGATCCTCGGCACCGACCACGTCGAGGGCATCCGGATCGAGCGCACCGAGTACACCGGCCACGGCGACGTCCGCGACACCGGCGAGTTCACCGACTTCCCGGTCGGTGCGGTCTACCGGGCGATCGGCTACACCGGCTCGCACCTGGCCGGGTTGCCCTTCGACCACGAGCACGGCGTGCTGCCGCACCGCGAGGGACGGGTACACGACATCGACGGCCAGGAGATGCCCGGCGTCTACGCCGTCGGCTGGATCAAGCGCGGCCCGGTCGGGCTGATCGGGCACACCAAGGGCTGCGCCTCGGAGACCGTCGCGAGCCTGCTGGCCGA
The DNA here is from genome assembly GCF_017312155.1 of Pseudonocardia sp. UM4_GMWB1. Classification (NCBI taxonomy): domain Bacteria; kingdom Bacillati; phylum Actinomycetota; class Actinomycetes; order Pseudonocardiales; family Pseudonocardiaceae; genus Pseudonocardia; species Pseudonocardia sp. UM4_GMWB1. Next base: position 2,698,488 of record NZ_QJPN01000001.1, read on the forward strand.
CGCGCCGCAGCTGCCCCGGGCGCCCCGTCGCGACCCGGCCGAGGTCGACGCGCTGCTGGGGCGCCGGGGCGTGGCGTACACCACCTGGACCGGCTGGCTCGCGCTCGACAAGCACGAGCGCGGCCTCGGCGAGGCGCGCGGCCGCGAGCGGACGAAGGTCGTGCCGCGCGAGGACATGGTGGAGATCAGCAGGACGGGATGACCCTCCGGCCCACGACGCCGGATGCCGGGGTGGGTGGTCGCGGAACCCCGCGGCCGCCCACCCGATCACTCCCGCGGGTCCCGCGGCCCGGGCAGTGCCCGTGGGGGCCGGCGACCGACCGGCTCGCGCCGTCCCTGCTCCCGGGGCGGGACGAACAGCCACCACAGGATCCACAGCCCCGGGCCGCTGGTCAGCAGGATCGCGGTGGCCAGCCAGCCGTCGCGCCACAGGGCGCCGGCGACGATCCAGCCCGCGATCCACACCACCATCGCGACGAGCCGGATCCGGATGCGACGACCGTGCTCGACCGTCAGCGGCTCGGTCAGGTCGGTGACGACCCGGACCTGTTCGCGACGGCGGCGGCGCATGCCTCCCGACGCTACGCGGGCCCAGGGCGTGTCTCCCCATCCGGCGCGGGCCCGGTGATCCACGTCGCCGCCGGCAAGGCAGCCGGGCCGCCCTCATACCGGGCGTACTCGGGCGGTCCGGCGACGCCGTCGGCGGCGGCGTGGGCGCCGGGAGCGACGGTGGCGGATGGGGAGACACGCCCCTAGCCGCGCGTGCGCTCCCCGAAGCGTCGGCGGAACTTCTCGACCTGGCCCGCGGCGTCGAGCACCCGGGCGTTGCCCGTCCAGAACGGGTGTGACGCCGAGGTCGTGTCCACCTTGATCAGGGGATAGGTGTTCCCGTCCGACCACTCGACGGTCTCGCGCGAGGTCTCGGTCGACCGGGTCAGGAACTCGTCGCCGGTGGACGTGTCGCGGTAGACGACCGGGCCGTACGGGGGGTGGATGCCGGGCTTCACGGTGTTCCTCCTGCGTCGCGGGTGTTACCGTCGACTGTAATCGACAACGATTACTGTTTGCAGGAAGGGGTGCCGGTGGACGGGTTCACGGTGGTCCGGTGCGGGGCCTGCGCCCACGCGCCCTCGGGGTTCGACGAGGACGCGCACGGCACCGTCGCGGCCCTGCCTGGTGTCGACGAGGTGCTGGTCGAGGGTCTGCGGGCGGTGGTGCAGGACAGCGCCCAGGGGGTGCTCGTGACCGCGGGGTGCCGGCTCGGGCCGGGGGTCTGCGCGGTGCGGCGGCCCGGTCTGATGGTGCTGGTGCAGGCGTGCGACGCCGCCCGCACGCGTCCCGAATCGCCGGTGGTCGCGGTCGGCCCGGTCCGCAGCACCGACGACGTCCGTGCGGTGACCCGCTGGCTGCAGGACGGCGGCGCCCCCGACCCACAGGCACTGCCTGCGCGGCTGCGCTGCGCGATCTCCCCGGAGGCCGCCCGCGGCTGAGGCACGCGGAGCACCTCCTCGGACCGCCGGCCGGTGACGTCGGCGCGGGGCGACAACTCCGTCGCGCGGCGCGCCCCGGTCGGGCAGGGTCGGGGAGTGAGCACCCTGCGCCGGGACCCGATGCCGTTGCGCGGCCGGACCGCGCTCGTGACCGGAGGCGGCCGGCGTGGCGGGATCGGGCACGCGACCGCCTGCCGGCTCGCCGCCTACGGCGCGGCCGTCGTCGTGCACCACTTCGCCCCGCACGACGCGACGCAGGAGTGGGGCGCCGACGACGTCGACGCCGCTCTCGCGGAGGTCCGGGGGCACGCGACGGCGCCGGTCGCCGGGGTGCACGCCGACCTCGCCGACCCGGCCGCGCCGCAGCGCCTGCTCGACGCCGCCCGCGAGCTCACCGGGCCGGTCGACCTGCTCGTCGCCAACCAGGCCCTGTCGGGCTCCGACGGTCCGCTGGGGGAGCTGTCCGAGGAGCTGGACCGGCACTGGGCGGTCGACGCCCGCGCGTCGATCCTGCTGGTCCAGGCGTGGGCGAACGCGCACGACGACACCCGCCCCGGCGGCGCGGCCGTCCTGCTCACCTCGGGGCAGGCACGCGGGCCGATGCCCGGTGAGGTGGCCTACGCCGCGGCGAAGGCGGCCGTCGCGGGCGTCACCCCGACCCTGGCCGACCAGCTCGCGGACCGGCGGCTGCGGGTCAACACGGTGAACCCGGGGCCGGTCGACACCGGCTACCTCGGCGCGCACGCGTTCCGGGCGATGGCCCCGATGTTCCCGTTCGGCCGATTCGGCGAACCCGACGACCCGGCCCGGCTGATCGCGTGGCTGTGTACCGACGAGGCGGCCTGGATCACCGGACAGGTGATCGACTCGGAGGGTGGGTTCGCCCGGCACCGGAACGGGTGGTGACCGTGGTGATGTGGAGCGGACGACGGGATTCGAACCCGCGACCCTCACCTTGGCAAGGTGATGCGCTACCAGCTGCGCTACGTCCGCAGTCGCACCGTCTCCGGCGCGTGCTGAGGCACGATAACGCACCCGCTCCCGGGTGCTGCGCCGCACCCCCGTCGATGATCACTACGCCGCCGGGGGTGCGGGTACACCGCTGTCATGAGCGGACGGTTGGACGGGACGACGGTGATCGTGACGGGCGCGTCGAGCGGTATCGGTGAGGCGACCGCCCGGGCGCTGGCCGCCGAGGGGGCGACGGTGGCGCTGCTGGCCCGGCGCCGGGAGCGCCTCGAGGCGCTCGCGACGGAGCTGCCGAGGGCGTCGGTGCACCCGGTGGACGTCACCGACGACGACGCGCTGCACGCCGCCGTCGCGGCGGTGGTCGAGCAGCACGGCGGCCTGGACGTGCTCGTCAACAACGCCGGCTTGGGGTCCTGGGGTCCGGCGGCCGAGGCCGACGTCGCGGACTGGCGCACGATGATCGACGTCAACCTCACGGGCGTCCTGTCGACGACGCACGCGGCCCTGCCGCACCTGGCGACGGCGGCCGGTGGGCCGCGCGGCGTCGCCGACGTGGTGACGATCAGCTCGGTGGCCGGTCGGCGGGTCCCGTCGCCGGAGAGCAACGTCTACGCGGCCACCAAGCACGGGGTCGGCGCGTTCTGCGAGGCGCTGCGCCAGGAGTACGCCGAGCGCCACGTACGGGTCGGTCTCGTGGAGCCCGGCCTGGTCGCCTCGGAGATGACGACCTCGGGTGCGCAGTACGCACCGGACGCGACCTCGAAGGGCGAGCGCGGGGTGCTGAAGCCCGCCGACATCGCCGACGCCGTCGTCTACATCGTGACCCGGCCGCGGCACGCGGCGGTCAACGAGATGCTCGTGCGCCCGGTGGAACAGGTGCGCTGAGCCGCGGCAGGGGAGGCCCGGAAGCAGAATCCCCGGGGCCGGATTCCGGCCCCGGGGATCCGGGAAATGGTGCGCGATACTGGGATTGAACCAGTGACCCCTACCGTGTCAAGGTAGTGCTCTCCCGCTGAGCTAATCGCGCGAGGCGGCGGCGGGAATCGAACCCGCGTACAGGGCTTTGCAGGCCCTTGCCTAAGCCACTCGGCCACGCCGCCGGAAACCGGCCTGCTGTCGGGGCCCGGCAGAGCGGACGACGGGATTCGAACCCGCGACCCTCACCTTGGCAAGGTGATGCGCTACCAGCTGCGCTACGTCCGCATGCCGCACCGTTCCCGTAGCGTTTCCGCAAGTTCCCGGTGCGTTGGGAGAACAGTAGCGCACGGTCCGTGGCCGCTGTCGAGGGGGTACCCGGTGATCGTCCGTCCAGGTCAGCGGGGCCACGACCGCCGGACGAGCCCGGGGGAGGGCGCCGTGGGTGGTCGGCGGTGTGCGTCGCCGTACCCGGAAATGCGAAATCCCCGGGGCCGATGTGCGGCCCCGGGGATCCCGGAAATGGTGCGCGATACTGGGATTGAACCAGTGACCCCTACCGTGTCAAGGTAGTGCTCTCCCGCTGAGCTAATCGCGCGTGGGAAGAGAAGTCTCCGAGCGGACGACGGGACTCGAACCCGCGACCCTCACCTTGGCAAGGTGATGCGCTACCAGCTGCGCTACGTCCGCACCGTGCACCGCGTCCCGGGCCGTGAGGCCCGTCCGCGGTGCGGTGAGAGAACACTAGCACCCGCCCCGAGGGGGGTCCGACCGCCCCCTCTCTCCACCACCGGATGTCCTCTCACGTGCGGAGACGGTCTCCGCCCGGTGGTGGGGTACGTCGGGTCAGTCCCGGGCGGTGGTGTCGAGCAGGTCGGCGAGGGCGGCGTCGAAGTCGAGCCAGGAGTACTCGGCGGCGGCCGGCACGGCGTCGTAGGTCGCCTGCAGGAACTCCGACAGCGTCGCCGCGGAGGTGGTGAACAGGGCGTGGCCCGACGGGGAGGTGAGCTCGAGCTCGATCCGGGTCGGGTCGTCGCTCATCGGCTGCACCCGGACGTCGCCGGTGCCGGCGGAGTCGACCAGTCCGTCGCCGAGCAGGTCGCGGGCGAAGACCCAGTCGACCGTGGTGTCGTGACCGGTCTTGAACGAGGCCTGCACGGCGTAGGGGTCGCGGCTGCTGTAGGACAGCTCGACCTTCACGGGAACGACAGGCGCGTCCGGAGCGATGAGCTCGAACATGGCCGTCGCCCGGATCGTCTTGGACTCGTCGCGCATCGGTGATCCTCTTTCGTGGGGGCGTTGCGTGGGGCGTCAGTGTGGGAACGAGACAGAAGGCCTCGGGGTGACGGGTTCGATGCGCAAGAACGTGGATCACCGTGGGATGACCCCCGATCGAGTCACAACGGTGTAACTCGCTGCGTGTGGCGACAGGGCTGAACGGGCTCCGCGCCGTCCTGGCGTGTGAGCCGTGTGACCGGGAACGACTACTCTCGTCGGAGTTCGAACCGGAACGGGTACGGACACCGAACACAGCAATCGTGAGGACAACGCTGGTGGCAGGCATCGCCGATCCGCCGGACCGCCCCGAGCACGGGCGGGCCGCCGGGCCTGCCGCGCGCCGTGATCCGGCGCGTCGTGACGACGCGGGGGACGTGCGACTCGTGCAGCGGATCGTGTCGGGCGACTCGACCGCACTGGGTGAGCTGTACGACCGCTTCGGGCGTCAGGCCTACTCCCTCGCGCGGCGTATCTGTGCCGACGAGGGGTTGGCCGAGGACGTCGTGCAGGAGGTCTTCCTGGCCTTCTGGCGCGACCCGTCGCGCTTCGACCCGGCCAAGGGCCGCTTCGGTACCTGGCTGCTGACCCTGGTGCACCACAAGTCCGTCGACGCCGTCCGCCGGGAGAGCGCCATCCGGCGCCGCACCGTCCCGGCGTCGGACGACGGCGCGGAGTGGAACGCCCCGCCCGGCCCGGGTGCCGACGAGGGGGCCATCGGCGCACTCGTCGCCGGTCAGGTGCGCGACGCTCTCGGTCAACTGCCCGCGGACCAGCGGAAGGTCCTCGCGCTGGCGTACTACGGCGGCTACACCCAACGCGAAGTGGCTGCGATGACCGGGGTGCCGCTGGGCACCGTGAAATCCCGCATGTTCACCGGGGTGGCCAAGCTCCGGAACCTGCTGGGCCCGGCGCTCGGGGAGGCCGGGGGAGACCTGGCGGGAGGGCTGTCGTGAACGGCAACGAGGGGAGGCCCTGTCCGATGAACGAACAGACGGTCGGGTGGGCGCTGCACGCCCTCGAGCCCGACGAGGAGATCGAGGTGGTGCAGCACCTCGAGAGCTGCGACGAGTGCCGACGGCTCGCCGCGGACGTCGCCGGGACCACGACCGCCCTCGGTGGCGCGGTGCCGCAGGTCGAGCCGCCGCCGTCGCTGCGTGAGTCGATCATGGAACAGGCCCGGCAGACCCCGCAGCTCGGACGCGAGTCCGACCGCCCGGTGCCGCGGCACGCCCTCCGCGACGAGACGTCGTCCACCGGCGCCGCGCCCGACGGGGGGGCGCGCGCCCGCCCGTCGCGGTCCGAGCCGTCCACCGGGCCCGCGACACGCCCGTCGGGAGGTGCCGGACGCGGTCCGGCCCGGAACGGGTGGCTGCGCCGCCCCGGACGGGTACTGGTCGCGGCGGCCGTCGCACTCGCGGTGATCGTCGGCGGGGGAGCGGCGTTCGGGCAGATCCGGTCGCTGCAGGACGAGCGGGACGCGAGCCTCGCGCAGGCCCAGGAGCTGCGCGACGTGCTCTCCGCCATCGCGCAGCCCGGGACGCCGCACGCCTTCCTCTCCGCGGAGCCGGGGGCGCCGATGGTGGCCGCGGTCGTCGTGAAGGACGGACAGCGCCAGGTCATGCCGATGGGGCTGGGCCCCAACGAGACCGCGGACCAGACCTATGTCCTGTGGGGACTCGACGGTGACGGAACTCCGCGCGCGGTCGGCACGTTCGACGTACGAGCGGGGCAGCCGGGACCGGTGTCCGTAGAATCGCCCGACAGCGGGACCTACGGGACATACGCCGTCTCGCTCGAGCGCGGAAGGGAGGCTCCTCCCGCGCCGACCAAGGTAGTCGCGGCCGGGCAGGTGGAGACCTGAGTACGACGGAGAAGAACGACGTCGGTGTGCCGGCGTCCGGGAGGACCACCTCCGGGCGCCGGTACACCGGTATCCGCAAGAAGTACCGGCGGGCGAAGGTCCGCTACCGCGTGTTCCGGGCCCGCGTGGCCCGCAACCCGGTGCTGGACCTGACCTACCGCATCACCATGGGCGTCCTCGGCACCGCGATCGTGATCATCGGGATCATCGCGCTGCCCGCACCGGGTCCCGGCTGGGCAATCATCTTCCTCGGCCTGGGCGTGCTCGCCGCCGAGTTCGGCTGGGCGCAGCGGCTCCTGCACTGGGTCCGTGTCCGCTACGACGGCTGGGTGGCTTGGATGGGCCGCCAGAACCGCGTGGTGCAGCTGCTGGTGATGACGCTGATCCTCGGCACGGTCGCCGTGTGCGCGTGGCTGTTCGGGATCTTCGAGACGGCCGGCGGCTGGGTGGGGATCCACTGGGAGTGGCTGCGCTCGCCGCTGCTGCCGCTGGTCCAGCCGCCGCCCCCGCCGGTGCCCGTTCCGGGATCGGAGCTGGTCACGGGCCCGCGGTGATCCACGGGTGACCCCCGTGAACGGCGGTGGGACGGGCTGTGTAGAGTTAGTTTCACCGCTGAGGGCGATTAGCTCAGGGGGAGAGCGCTTCGTTCACACCGAAGAGGTCACTGGTTCGATCCCAGTATCGCCCACAGTCAAACCCCTGGTCACAGGCTCAGCGAGCCGGATGTGACCAGGGGTTTCGTCGTTCCCCGGGGTGTTCCCGGAGCATTTCCGGAGCATCGTTCATTCCGGAGCGACGGACGTTCCGCGATCGTCCTCGTCGTCGAGGGCCTGGAGAATGCGCTCGCTGTTGTCGGTCCGCCGGGGGTGGAGGTCAGCGTCGTCGAGGACCGCTCGTGGCCCAGGACCCGCTGCACCATGTTCGGCGGGACGCCGTCGTCGACGAGCCAGCGCTGCCTCTTGCGTGAGTTGTCTCTGCCGGTAGACATGCGGTACAGCCGACATCCGCAGGGCCCTCGATGGGAAACGGGTGGTTCGCGGCGTCTCGTCGCAGCTTCAGGTCACGGGGTGGCCGGTCCGCATTCGGCCGTACTCGGCCAGTGCCGAGAAGGCTGCTTTTGGCTCCCATGGCATCCCTGGGTAGGCGTTGCCGGTGCGCCCGTGGGTAAGGGTCTTGACGATCCCGAAGCTTCCCAGGTCGAAGTCCCGCTCTGGCTGATCGGAGGTCGGCAGGTGTCGAGAGGCGAAGGTGTACACGAACGCCGTGTCCACGCCTCCCGAGTCGTAGAGGTGGAGGAGTTCCAGGAGGTAGGCGGCTTGTTCGGCTTCGTTGCGCTCGACGGTCTCTGTGAGGTGCGTTGCGTGCCCGGTCCGGTCGTCGTAGCCGATGATGTCGCCCCGGCTACCCCGATCGGCGGCTCCGGAGAAGGCTGCACAGCCGAACTCGGTCACTGCGAACGGTTTTCCCTGCGAGGTCATGGCGGCGAGGTTCGCGGGAAGGGCGTCAGCGTTGCCGGCATCGCGGTAACCCGCGTCGGTCGCGATGAAGTCGAACGGCGTCCAGTCCACTCCCTCCAGGGGGAGTGACGCGTAGCCGATGAGGCCTCCGAATCGCTCGCGTGCCCCCTCGACTGCTCGGGCCAGTAGCGCGTTGGTCCTGTGCTGCACTCCCGGGAGGATCTCGCGAACACGCGCCGCGTCTGTGAGTACGGCGGATCGTTCGGCCAGCGTCTGCCCGGGCATCAGTCCGATCGTCATGATGCTGATCTCCGAGCCGGTGAGGAACCGGATGTCCGCACCTTCCTGTCGGATGCGCTCCGCGCGCTCGGCTGCGTCCAGCAGGAATGCCAACAGCTCGTCGGTGGTCAGGTCATGGGTGAACGGGCAGTACCAGACCTCCAGTCCGACGGCTGCCGCGTGCCGTGCGGCGGTCTCCAGGCGGTCGGCGACTCCGCCGGTGATCCGCACGGCGTCGGCGAGAAGCTCTTCACGGATGATCCGCATGTCCTCGGCGACGACCGTGGGGTCGAACGGTTCGTGTGTCGTGCTTCCGCAGTTGGTGAAGCCGGTGTCGTAGGTGACGCCCCATGCGCGCATCGCAACCTCCATAAGGTACGAGTAGTACCGTATCAGGTGCGAGGTACGCTCCGTACCGTGACAGGGGGGCGGCGGCGCGGTGCGGAACTGGAGCAGGCGATCCTGCGTGCGGCCGCCGATGAACTCGTTGCCTCCGGCTACGCCGGTATGACGATGGACAAGGTCGCTCGGCGCGCCGGCACGAACAAGAACGCGATCTACCGGCGCTGGCCCGGGCGCGCCGCGCTCGGCGTCGCCGCCTACGCCTACGTCGCGGACGCTCGCACTCTGACGCCGGACACGGGCGAACTCCGCGGTGATGCCGTCGAGCTGCTGCGGCAGGTCAACTCCACCTGGTCCTCCCCTCATGGGGAGATCCTGCGTGATCTCCTGGCCGCGGCCGCCGACGAGCCCGCGCTGCTGGAGCTGCTGCGCGAGCAGGCCGGAGGGGGCGCGCTGGACGCCGCCTGGGTGGCGATCGTGGACCAGGCAGTGGCACGCGGCGAAGCTCCGCCGGAGGCCGTTCATCCGCGGGTGGCGGCGCTCCCCATGACGGTGTTGCGTGGCGAGTACGCCCTGCGCGGTGTTCCAGCCGTACCGGACGAGGTCCTGATGGAGATCATCGACGAGCTCTTCATGCCGCTCATCCGTGGACGGGGTCTCTCCGAGTGCGGGCTGACGTAGCGGATCTCGTCTCCCCGGATCCAGGGAGCGGCACCGACGTGACCACGGTCTGCTCGACCAACTGCCTGACGGCGACTGATCACTACGGCAGCGTCCTGCGGACGCCCGGGGATGAGACGGGCACTACCGCCCGTCTGCTCGACGGTCCGGTTGCTTCACACGGAAGAGCTCGTGACCGGAGCTGCAGTGCTCGGAGCGTGCAATTGGCGTGCACCTACCGGCGGTCAACCAGGTCAGCCGCAGGGGTGTGTGGTCCGCTGTTCTTGCTGGTCGATGACGGAGAACGCCAGTCTTACGAGGCCTTCCAAACTGGCTACGGCTGCCCGTCGGACGGGCGCGGCCCGGCGCTGTCGTAGTGGCGGCGTCGCGCTGCCTTGACGACCTCGGTGGCGTGCCCCGGGGCGTGGTCGACGTTGATGGGCGGGTGGAAAGCCCGGATGACATCAGCTTCAACGTCCCGGGGGTCGAGTACAACTAGCCCGCGTATCCGGCCATCTGGCCAGGCAGCGGAGTGCGAATCCGCACGTGCCTCGTAGCGAGTCCCGAATCCCTTGCGCGATTCGAGTGAATCTTCCTCGTCTCGGTGACGGTGTTGTGCTTGCCTTCGATGAGGGGTGTGGCGCTCAGATCGGGCACTTCGGGGGAGGAAGTCGATGACGCACGAGCACGACCCGTTGACCAGGGATCGCGTGACACGGTTGATGGGCGTGCTACGGCAGATGGCCGCGGCCCGCTTCGCGCCTGTGCGAAGCGTCGACCGCTACCACCGGACCTTGTGGCTGCACTACGCCCAGCAGGCGACCACGATCCAGAGCCCGGACGGACCTGGGGCCGAGGTGCTCCGTGTCTCCCGGGTGCACCGCGATCCCGAACCGGCGGTGTCCCGCGAGCTCAAGCGGTGGCTGGACCGCTCCGTCACCGACGACCTCAGCGAGCCGCGGCTCAAGGAGCGCGTGGTCGTCCGAGGGCAGGGCGAGGTCCCGATCGACGAGCACCCCCACATCCGCGGGCAGTTCGACGCGTGGCTCGTCGACTGGCGGGCGTGGGCGGAGCAGGAGCGGCTGCGGAGGCCTCGTCGCCAGGTCTTCGAGGCGCTGTTCGACATGCACCGGCTCGCACAGGACCAGCCGGAGTCCGTCGAGCTCGTGCTCGCCTCCGGGCTGTTGCAGACCCCCGGCGTGCGGGTCCACATGATCAGCCAGGCCGTGCGGATCGACCAGGACCTCGAGTCCGGCGACATGATCTGCGTCCTCGCCGACGAGTCCGGCCTCCGCCTCGAGGACGACGAGCTCCTGGGCGGGCTGGACTCCTTCGACCTGTCCGGTAGCGCGATCCTGCGGGACAAGCTCCTCGAGCGGGCTGTGAGCCCGATCGAACCCGCTCTGCCCGAGTTCCTGAAGGAGTGGGCGGCCCGGGTTCTGCAGGTCGCGCACAAGGTGAGTGACGGTTGGGAGCCTGAGCGGACCGAGCACTCCTTGGTGTCGATGAGTCCGGCACTCGTCGCCCGGCCGCGCGGCGCCTACGCGATCAGGGCGTACTACGACGCGATCGCCACGTCCCTCGCGGATGAGTCCTCGCCCGTGCCGCTGGGGCTCGCGCAGCTTGTTGAGGCAATCGAGCCTGAGCAGCGCCTCGCCTGGCTGGAGCGCACCGGCTTTGGCACTGCCACGGCGGGGGAGGCCCCGCTCTTCCCTCTGGCCGCGAACGAGGAACAGTCTCAGATCATCCATCGGCTCGATGCGGACAGCGGCGTCGTGGTCGAGGGTCCGCCCGGCACCGGGAAGACCCACACCATCGCCAACCTGGTCAGCGCGCTGCTCGCCCAGGGCAAGCGGGTCCTGGTCACCGCGGAGAAGGCGCAGGCCCTCCGGGTGCTGCGGGACAAGCTGCCGCCCGAGATGCAGGAGCTGTGCGTGTCGCTCACCGACGCCTCCGCGAAGGGGAACTCCGACCTCTCGCGCAGCGTGGCGACCCTCGCCGGGCGCAAGACCGACTTCAACCCCTCCCGGGCCGACCGCGAGATCACGGACCTCACCGAGAAGCGCGAGGCCGTCCGTCGGGACCGCGCGCGGCTCCTGGAGCAGATTCGCGCCGTCCGCGAGGCGGAGACCTTCGAGCACCCCGAGGTGGCCGTCGGCTTCCGGGGCACGCTCGCCCGGATCGCGGCAGAGCTCGGTCGCACGCAGGAGCGGGACGGCTGGCTGGGGGAGGGCGTCGCGGGCGAGCTCCCGGTGTCGGCCGCCGAGCTCGGTGAGCTGGTGCGGCTGCTCGGCGAAGAGACCGACGAACGCCGTAGCCGTCGTGACCAGCGGATTCCTACCGGTCTGCTCGACCAGCGCCGCTTCGGTGAGCTAGCGGAGGCGGTCGCGCTGGGTGAGTCGGTCCGGCGGGGCGACACGTCGCTGTTGGTGGCCACGCTCGAGACTCTCGACGGTGAGCAGCTCGTCCGGCTGGGTCCCGCCTGCACCGAAGCCGACGAGAGCCTCCTGGCGTTGCGGGACCTGCCCGCGCACCGGGACTGGGCGCGGGACATGACGTCCGCACTGCTGGGCGGAACGGGGCCGCACGCCTGGCAGCGCGCAGTGGAGCGTCTGGGGCTGGTGGACGCCGCGGTGCAGCACGACCAGGCGGCCGGGTTCGCGGACGTCTCCGTCCACGCCCAGGTCGATCTGGACGCCGCCGCGCACGCCTTCGCTGCGCTCGGCGCCCACCTCGACGGTGGTGGCTCCCTCCGCAAGATGTTCAAGAGCCCCGAGCAGAAGGCCGTCGCACCGTTCGAGGCGGCCGTGCTCGTGGGCGGACGGCCGGTGGACTCCGCGGCCGCGGCGCACGCTGCAGCCCATCACCTGGCGGTCCTCGCGATCGGGCAGCAGATCAACGTGGCCTTCGGGCCCCTTCGCATCGGCGTCGGCCTCGGCGAGCCCCGCGTGGTGCTGATCGACCTCCTCCAGCAGCTCCGGACGGTGTGCGGGGTGATCGCGCGGGTCCTGGCCGCCACTGACGCCCTCCGCGCGGTGCTCGCCACGTTGCCGCCTGCCGCGAGGCCCGCGCTGTACGACATCGGGGCCGTAGAGCAGGTCACGGCTGTCGCGGTCCAGGTGACCCACGCCCGGTCGGCCGCGATCGCCCGTGCCGAGCTCGACGCCGCTCGCGACGACCTCGTGGCCGCGGTGCCGCTGGAGATGCGCCCGCACGAGCTGGCACATGCCCTGCGGGCGTTCGAGGCGGCGGACCAGGGCGCCTACGCAGAGGCCCTCGCCTCGCTGGCCCGTGCCGCGGACCAGCAGACGGCCCAGCTGCGCTGCGACGAGCTGCTCGACCGCGTCCACGTCGCGGCGCCGCACCTCGCCGCGGACCTCCGCGAGCACCCGCTCGACGGCTGGACGGACCGTCTCCGCCGCTGGCCGGAGGCTTGGGCGCGGGCGTGCGCGGCGACCTGGCTGCAGGTCCAGATCGATCCGGGCCGGGAGCAGCGCCTCGAGGCCGACCTGGCGATCGCGACCAAGGACCTGGCCCGGCTGACCGGCCGCCTGGCCGCCGCCCGGTCCTGGCGCGCCTGCCTGAGCCGGATGAACGCGACCCAGGTGCAGGCCCTGCAGTCGTACAAGAACAACATGGCGAACGTCGGTAAGGGCACCGGAAGGTACGCCGAGCGTTACCGGCAGGCCGCGCGGGACGCCATGCGCGTGGCGCAGGGCGCGGTCCCCGCCTGGGTCATGCCGATCCAGCAGGTCCTGGCCTCGGTCCCGCCGCGGGCGAACACCTTCGACGTCGTGATCGTCGACGAGGCGAGCCAGGCCGAACTGACGAGCGCGTTCCTGCTGTGGCTCGCGCCGCGGGTGATCGTCGTCGGCGACGACAAGCAGTGCACACCGTCCGAGGTCACGAGTGGCTCCTTGCAGCCCATCTTCGACCGCATCGACTCGGAGCTGCACGACATTCCCCAGTACCTGCGCACGAGCTTCACGCCACGCGACAGCATCTTCTCGCTGCTGCGCAGCCGGTTCGGCCAGGTCATCCGGCTGCGGGAGCACTTCCGGTGCATGCCGGAGATCATCAGCTGGTGCTCGAACTCGTTCTACCGGGACGCGCCGCTCGTCCCACTCCGGCAGTTCGGGGCCGACCGGCTCCCGCCGCTGCGCGCTACCTACGTCGAGGGCGGGTTCACCGAGGGCACGGGCAGCCGGGCGGCCAACGTCGCCGAGGCGGAGGAGATCGCGGCGGCACTGGCCGCATGCCTGGCGGACGAGGCGTACGACGGGCTGTCGTTCGGGGTCGTAGTCCTCCAGGGACAGGCGCAGGTAGAGATCATCGCCTCCGCGCTGAAGCGGGTGATCGATCCGGAGGAGTGGGACCGGCGGCGGATCCGAGTCGGCACCCCGCCCGAATTCCAGGGCGACGAGCGCAACGTCGTGTTTCTGTCCATGGTCGTGGCCCCGAAGGAGCGGGCCGCGTTCCCCTTCACCAAGCGGGACGCGGAGCAGCGTTTCAACGTGGCCGTCTCCCGTGCCCAGGACCAGCTATGGCTGTTCCACTCGGTGACCGCTGATCTGCTGCGCCCGACGGACCTGCGGCGGTCGCTGCTGGACCACATGACGCCCGGCGCCGGCGCGGAGCTCCCCCCGGTGCTCGCCGACGTGACCCGGACCCGCCGCCACGACGCCTTCGACTCGCTCTTCGAGCAGCGGGTCTTCCTTGACCTTCTCGGTCGCGGCTTCCACGTGACCCCGCAGGTGGAGGCCAACGGGCGCTTCATCGACCTGGTCGTCACCGGGGCGGCGGGCAAGCTCGCCGTGGAGTGCGACGGGGACGCGTTCCACACCACGCCGGAACAGCAGCTCGCGGACCTCCACCGTGAGCAGGAGCTCAAGCGGTGCGGGTGGACGTTCCAGCGGATCCGGCAGTCCGAGTACGTCCTGAACGAGGAGCGCGCCCTGGCCCCGGTGTGGGCCGAGCTCGACACCCTGGGGATCGGACCGTTGGTGGCGAGCGACGCACCGGCCGAGAGCCCTGAGATGCCCGAGTTCGCCGAGACGGCGGAGGTGACGGTAGCGCCGGAGCTTATGGAGGACGAGGCCCCCACACCCGTCCTCGGCGTCCCGGTGGTCCTACCACCCGTCGTTGAACAGCCGGACGAGGACCCCGACGCGGATCGCTCCGGCCTCGTCGTCATGTTGGCCGGCCGAGGCGCGCTGTCGACGAGCCAGGTCGCGGACCTCCTGGCCGTGAGCCTGCCGGAGGCACGCTTGATCCTCACCGCGCTCGTGGAAGACGGCCGTCTCGAGAAGGTGGGGCGGACGAAGGGCACCCGCTACGTCCTGCCCGGCACGGCGGATTGAGTCGCCGACACGATCGGGGTGTCCGATTGGGGCGAGGACGGCAACACGGTCACGTTCGGTACATCATCAACGGGCGCCCTGGGATCGGGAAGGCGCAGCACGGCGGCAATGGAGGGGCGGACATGGCGCGGCTCAGCACCATCCTGGATCAGATCGACTCGGGGTCGATGCTGCTCCCGGAGTTCCAGCGCGGCTACGTGTGGAACAAGGACCAGATCCGCGGCCTCATGCGGTCGCTCTACAAGGGCTTCCCCGTCGGCGCGCTGCTCGTCTGGGAGGCGGAGGGGCACCAGCAGGCAGTCCGTGGCGCGGAGGCCGGCAGCGGCACCAAGCAACTCCTCCTCGACGGTCAGCAGCGGATCACCACGCTCTACGGCATCATCCGCGGGCGCCCACCCGCGTTCTTCGAGGGTGACCCGGCGATTTTCACCCGGCTCTACTTCAACGTGGAGACCGAGGCCTTCCAGTTCCTCGCTCCGTCCACCGCGCGGGCCGACCTGCTGTGGGTGGACGTCACCGGCCTCTTCAACGCCGACCAGGCCAAGAAGTACGACCAGCTGATCGACGAGCAGTGGATGCGCCCGAACCTCGGCGTGTACCTGTCCCGGCTGCTGCAGCTCGAGAGCATCCTCGAGCGAGACTTCTTCGTCGACCGGATCACCGGTGCGGACAAGACGGTGGACGTCGTCGTCGACATCTTCAACCGGGTCAACTCGGGTGGCACGAGGCTGTCCAAGGGCGACCTGGCGCTCGCGCGGATCTGCGCGGAGTGGGGCGACGCCCGTCCGTCGATGCGCCGGGTGCTGGAGGGCTGGCGGGCGCGGCAGTTCACGTTCTCGCTGGACTGGCTGCTGCGCAACGTCAACGCGGTGGCCACGGGAAGGGCGCCCTTCGCCGCGTTGGAGGGGGTGTCCGCGGACGAGTTCCGTACGGCGCTCGACCACGCGTCGCAGAACATCGAGCACTTCCTCGGCCTCGTCGGTGGGCGGCTGGGCATCGACCACGACCGCGTGATCAGCAGTGGCCGCTACGCGTTCCCGATCGTCACCCGGCTGCTCCACAACGGACAGGGCCGGTTCGCGGACGGTGCGGAGGCGGACAAGGCTCTCTACTGGTTCGTCCATGCCGCCCTGCGCGGCCGGTTCGCGGGCTCCGCCGAGACCGCGCTGGCTAAGGACCTCGACATCGTCGACAGGTCCGGTGTGGATGGACTGATCACTGCGCTCGAACGCTCCCGTCGGGGCGGCCTGACCGTCGAGCCGCAGGATCTCGAGGGGGTCGGCCGCGGGGCGCGCGCCTACGCGTTGCTCTACATGCTCACCCGGGTCAGCGGTGGGCGGGACCTCGGAACCGGCGGCCTGCTCGACGGCGAGAGCGGCGAGCTGCGGGTGCACGAGATTTTCCCGAAGGACGCTCTTTACCGGCACGGCTACTCCCGGTCCGAGGCGAACGCCGTCGGGAACCTGGCCTTTGCGGTGCCCGGCACCGCGACCACCTTGAATCGCCGCAGCCCCCACGAGTACCTGATGTTCTGCTCGGCGGAGGCGTTGGCGAGCCAGTGGATCCCGGCCGACCCCGAGCTGTGGCGCGTCGAGAACTATCGCGCCTTCCTCGACGCCCGTCGCAAGCTGGTTGCGGCGGATGCGAACGCGTTCCTCGGGCGCCTCGTCGGCGCCGAGGTCGCGTGGACAGAGGGCTTGCCGCAGGTACGGGTCGCCGAGGACACCGACGAGCGGGACGCCCGCGCGGTGCAGATCCGCGACCTGCTCACCGAGCTGGGGGCGGCCGGGTACGCGAACCCGGCGTTGGATGCGGAGATCGCCGACCCCGAGACGAGCCGGGCGCTAGCCGTGGCGGAGGCGTACTGGCCCGAGGGACTGCAGGCCGGGCAGGGCTCGCCCGTGGTGCTGGAGCTGGACCCGGACGAGGCGGACCTGCCCCGCCTCGCCGAGCTGGGCTTCGAGGTCTTCACCTCGGTCGACGCTCTGCGCGGCTTCGTCCAGCGCCGCAACGAGATTGCGGCGGGGGATCGGGACGACGAGGGCACGGGCGCCCCCGGCGTCGCACTCGTGGAACCCGCACCCGAGGCCGAGCCCGTCGTAGGCCCGGCTCGGCAGTTGGAGCTCATCGAACCCGAGGTCGCGCAGCTCGAGCTCCCGGAGGTCGAGCAACAGGCTCCCGCGGAGACGCCCGCGGCTGCGGCCACGCCGGAGCCCGCTGCCCCGGTCCACGTTCCCGCGCCGAGCGTCGAGCCGGAGCCCGTCGTCGCGCCGGAGACGACGCAGGCCGAGGCTCTCTTGGAGGCCCGCCTCGTCGAGGTGCTCGATGTCTGCAAGGGCGAGCTGAAGCACAACCCGCGACTGTTCGTGGGGCTGCTCGTCGAATACGGCCCGGTCGACGCGGTGCGTCGGGCTCTCCGGAAGCCCGCCAACGACACGTTCTCGTTCCTCTGGGAGCGCAGGCGGCTCGATCTCAGCGTCGAGGCCGTCATGCTGGACGAGCGCTTCCACGACCTGTTCACCGACGAGGAGCGCGCCACGGCGCGCGCTCGGCTGGGGGAGTTCGACTACGAGGCCGCCCGGGCTTGACGACGGCGGGCCGCACGCAGCTCGGTTTCCAGCTTCCCGAGTGCCTTGCTCTGGATCTGTCGGATGCGCTCGCGGGTCACCCCGAGCTCGCCGCCGATGGTGTCCAACGTCGAGGCGTCGCCGACGAACCCGAAGCGACGATCGATGATCGTTCGCTCGCGCTCGGACAGGATCGAGAGGGCGGCTGCGATGTCCTCGGCGTCGAATCCCCGCAGGTCCGGGGCGGGTGGGTCGAGGTGGCGTTCTGCGACGCCCTGCAGGCTCTCCTCACCGAGGGCGTTCTGTGCACTCTCGTACGGCACCGTCGTCGGCAGCGTGGCGGCCAGCTCGGCCGTGGCGGGATCGTCGTCCGGGTGGGCGCGGCGAGCGAAGGTGTTCAGGCGCTCGACGATGTGTACCGGGTAACGGATGGTGCGCGACTGGTCGGCGATGGCGCGGGTGATGGCCTGCCGGATCCACCAGGTCGCATACGTCGAGAACTTCGTGCCCTGGGCGATGTCGAACTTCTGCACGGCCCTGATCAGGCCGAGAGCACCCTCCTGTACGAGGTCAAGGGCGTCCAGACCCGGAGCTCCGTACCCGCTCGCGATGGAGAGCACGAGTCGGAGGTTGGCCGTGACGAAACGCTGGTACGCGCCCTCGCCGGCCGCGATCAGCAACCGCAGCGGGAGAGCGGCCGGTGTCGTCTCATCGCTGTTCTCGAGGCGTTCGGCGGCGAGGAGACCGACCTCGATCGCCCGCGCCAGCGCGACCTCCTCGGCCGCGTCGAGCAGCCGTGCGCGGCCGGTCTCCAGCCGGTACCGCCAGAACGAGTCCGTGGCCTCCGCGTTCTCGTCGAGGTCGTCCCCGTCAAGGTCCAGGACGGACTCGTCCGGCTCCTCGGGGGCCTCGACCACCGGGGGCGCCGGCAGCCGCTCGACGGGCGGATCCCACACCGCCTCTCGGGGGAGGGGAACCCCGTCCCGTGTGGCAACCAGCCCGAGGTCGGCCAGTGAGATCGAGTCGAGATCGAGGGTCGTGTGCTCCGAGAACGCCTCAGCCAAAGCCGCCGGGACCGGGACCGAGGCGACCAACGGACGGAGCGGCCTCGGTACCCGGGCACCGTCGTCGACGAGCCGCCGGAGCAGGACGGCCAGGTCGGCCTCGCTCAGCTCGTGATCGCGCGCCATCGTCGAAATCGCCACGACCGTGAGTTCACGGGCTCGGAGCGCGCTGAGCGCGAGGTCGACCGCGCTCGGGACGAGGGTGGATCGGGCGTCGGGCATCCCTCAGACCTCGAAGACCGGGACGAACCTGCCCAGCAGGCTGAGGGCACCCGCTCGGCTGAGCTGCTCGTGATAGCGCTCGTTGCGGAAGGCGCGCAAACAGCCATAGCAGCTGGTCTCCGGCCCGCACTCGCACGAGGCCACCCGTCGGACGGCCGCCTCCAGCACGGTGGCCAGCTGCCGCGCGATCCGAGGGGTGTTCCCCGCCCCGCCCGGCGTCGTGTCGAAGAGGATCAACGACGGGAACCCGTCACCGCCGTGGTGCACGGTGCCGTCGATGTCGTCCCGGCTGATCTCGAGCTCGGCGGCGGCACCCTCCAGGAGGGCGTACACGGTGGACCGCAGCGCCGACTCGGGGACGACGGTCGCCGTGCCGGTCGGCAGCTCCAGCTCCACGAAGTCCGTCTGGTACTGGTGCGCCAGACTCTGCGACCGCATCGGGCCGGCGCACTCGGTCCCCTTGAGCAGGTGCTTGTGGCTCTTCGCCTTCTTGCGCCCGGCGACCATCGAGGTGCCGAACCCGCACCATTCGCACAGCTGGTAGCCGCCCCGGTTCGGGCCCTCGTTGACCACGACGAACTCACCGCGAGCACCGGAGCGCCAGCGCAGCTCCGCTCCGGTGGGAAACCGGACGACGTCTTCCTCGACGTCGGAGTGGGAGTCGATGATGTAGGTTGCCCCCGACCAGGAACGACGAGGTGCCTGCCCCGATCCTTGACGGACGCTCTCCGAGGCGACGAACCCGAACTCCGGCACCACGTACGCCTTTGCGGCCTTGGTCTGAATGGTCTCGCAGGCGGGACACTCGGCTGCGGGCGGTGAAGCGTCCTGCCGGTAGTGCCCGCAGGTCTCGCAGACGGTGTAGTACTGCCGGAAGAGGTCTTTCCCAGGGAGCCGGTAAACCCCGCCCGAGGTCCATCGGTACCCGCCCGCGATCACCTGGGCACCCGGGGCGTACTCGTTGATCGCCATGGTGAGGTCCCGGGTCAGCTCCAGCGGCTTGTCGATGCCACCCTGCAGCCGGTCGGTGCGCAGCTCCACCGTGTCGACCGGGAAGCCGTATTTGGGCAGCACGTTCCGGTTGGCCAGGTATCCGATCAGCTGGCGGCTGCGCAGGGTGGCGATGACCCGCTTGCACTGGCCCGCGAGGGCGTAGTTCGCCTCGGCCGCGGCGGTGCGTTCGCGTTCGGTGAAGTCCTCGACATCCTGCGCGAGCTGTTGCCCCGCCTGTTCGACGAGGTCCAGGAGGACCTCGGCCCAGGCGCCGGACTCGACGTCGATTTCAGCGGCGACGTCCGCGGGCAGGACCTCCAGCAGGCTGTCCCGGACCCGGCGGGGGACGGGGGTGAGGAACCGCCGCAGCTGGGCGACCGGGCCGACCCAGTCGGGCGGTGTGGGAACAGGCGGCAGGAAGAACTCGCCCGCGGTGGTCCACTCGCGGGCCAACTGCCGTTTCATCGTGCCGAAGAACGCGGCGATTGCCACGGAGTGGGCGTGCCTCCGGTCGATGCGCACGTTCGCCAGCGGCACGATCGGCGGACGCATCTCACCCGCGATCATCTTCTCCGGTTCGGCGAACCGGGTGAGGTCGTGCGACCGACGCTGAGCGTAGGTCAGCACGAGAGCGGCGGAGTCGGAGCGTCGGCCCGCCCGACCGGCGCGCTGGACATAGTTGGCGGTCGACGGCGGCATGTTGCGCAGCACCACCGCCTGCAGCTCGCCGACGTCCACGCCGAGCTCGAAGGTCGTCGAGCAGGAGAGCGCGTTGACCTCGCCCCGGACGAACTGCCCCTGGATCTCGGCGGCCTTCTGGCTCGTCCATTGGGCGGTGTGCTCCATGACCTTCATGGGCACCGGCTTGGCGTCGAGGTAGAGGTGCCGGTAGTGGTCGCGCTCCTCCGCGGCGCGGGGCCGGACCCACGGCTCGAGCATGCCGTCGCAGCGCAGCGTGGGGCAGACCCCGCGCACGGACACCCCGGTCATCCGACGGCACCGTTCGCACCGGAAGAGCTGCTCCTGTTCCTCGACCGGTCGGATTCGGAACCGTAGGTGGTTGAGCCTGCGCACGGGGCCGAGGTCCTTGGGCGAGACGACCGAGAACCAGCTGTGCGGGCCCTCCTTGCCCGGTGTGCCGACGGGGTCGAGCGCCATCCAAACCGCGTCGAGCAGCGCGCGCGGCGCCGCCGTCGATCCCACGGACTCCAGCACACGGGTGAGGTAGTCGATCCGCCGGTTGGTCCCCGTCGTCGGGAGCCAGCTCAGCACCTTCCGCTTGGCGTCGGAGCCGTCGCCGCGGACGTAGATGGGGCCGGTGCGCGGTTCGAAGATCGGCGAGTTGGGCGGTACCTCCTCGGGCATGTCGATGGCGCCCTGGAACCGTAGGGTGCGGACGAGCTCCTGCAGGAGGTCCCAGCCCTCCTCGTCGGGCAGGCCGAGGTCGGCCAGACAGCCCGGCAGCGCCCAAGAGGCCTTGCGGACCATCTCGACGCGCATCAGCCCGACGCCTTCGAGCGACTGGCGGTCGTCGAAGCTGATCGCCTCGTGGACCGTCCACTCGAGGGCCTCGCGGCGGGCGACGACGGAGGAAGCGTCCTCGTCGAAGACTCCCTCCCGCTTGGCAGCCAGGTAGGCGTAGTGGGCGAGGCCATCGAGCTTCGCCGGTTCTCGCTCCATCCGCTGGTGGTCGGCTAGCGCCATCGTGAGGATCCGGCGCTGTGCGAGTTTGCGGTGGGTGTCCTCCAGGTAGGGCGCGAAGTACGCGGCCGTCTGCCTGCTGTCGCTGAAGAACAGGAGCTTCCGACCGTTGCCGGGCAGATCCGACGAGGGCCCGTCCGCGGCGGGGAGTGCCTGATAGAGCGCGGAGCCGAGTACCGACGCCGAGGCCTCGCCGCCGCTCTCCAGGAGCCGGATCAACCGGGTGCCCCGCGCCCCGCACGCAGCACAGGAGCCGAGGGCCGCGGACTCGGACGACAGCAGCTGGACCGTCCGGAAGTCGCCGGCGGTGCAGTCGCCCGCACCACAGTTCAGCGGCTGGTCGAGGTGCACGGCTCCGCAGCCGGTGCAGAGGTAACGCCGGTCGCCCTCGGTGGCCTTCTCCTCCTCGAGTGCGGCGTCGTCCTCGTCGTGGGGCGTGCGATCGGTGCTGTCGCCGTCCTCCAGCAGTAGCCAGGCGTGGCGGCGGTGCCCGCCCGCCTTCCATGGGACGTGGCGGGGGACCGGGCCGCTGTCGTCGAGCGCGCCGTGCAGGTGGGCGGCACCGCAGCGCTGGCAGCCACCGAGCTCGAAGACGACCCGCTCGCACGTCTCGCAGCGTTCCCGACGGCTCAACCCGAGGTGGGGGCCGTCCGGGCCGAGGCAACTGAATGCGCCCTCGGTGGCGCGCACGAAGAGGTGGAACCGCGACGAGAGCGCCGGGGACCGGTCGGGGGCCCGTAGCGCCCCCGCCAGGCGGACGAGGTCGGTCAGGTGCCGCTCCTGCTCGACGTCCTCACCGAAGACCGTGCGGGCGACGTCGGCGAACGGGCGTGGTCCCGTGGACAGCGCGGTGCGGAACGCGGTCAGCCGGGACTCCGAGCGGAGGGCGGCGACCGCGTCATCGGGCCCGTCCCAGCCGTGGTCGCGGGCGGCCTTCAGCACGTCGGTGTGATCGACGTGCGCACCCAGCCGGGCGTAGTCGCCGGCGGGGAGCGGCCCCCACGTCGGTCGGTCCGGGGCCGCGACGACGGTCGAGGTCACGAGGTCCTGCCTGCCCGGTGTGTCGTCGTTCCACTCGAAGGGCAGGTCGAAGAGGTCGGTCGCGAAGCGGGTCACCGCGGCCGGGGAGTCCTTGGCCCCGACCGTCGCGCTCGTCGCGATCGCCTGCAGGTCCCGGCCCGACGACACCCGGTCGCGGAGCCTGCGCAGGAGCATCGCGAGCTCCGCCCCCTTGGCTCCGTCGTAGACGTGGGCCTCGTCGACGACGACGAACCGCCACTGCCCGGCGTGGTCGCCCTCGAAGAGATCGAGGTCCTTCGGCCGGAGCAGGAGGTACTCGAGCATCGCGTAGTTGGTCAGCAGGATGTGCGGCGGCGTGGCGCGCATCTCGGCGCGGCTGAGCAGCTCGTTGGGCAGCCGGCGTTCGTGTGGATGGAGCTGGGCGAAGGTCGCCTCCGCGTCCCGCACGGAGTCACGGGTCTCGCCGGTGTAGCGGCCGAAGGTGATCTCCGGCGAGTCCGCGAGCAGGTGCCGGAGCCGCTTCATCTGGTCGTTGGCCAGCGCGTTCATGGGGTAGAGCAGCAGCGCTCGCACACCCGGCCCGAGCCGACCGGCGGCGGACTCCTCGGCGAGGTGGCCGAGGATCGGCAGCAGAAAGCTCTCGGTTTTGCCCGAGCCGGTGCCGGTGGCGACCACGACGTTGCGTCCGGCCCGGACCTTGCGGATCGCCTGCTCCTGATGCCGGTAGAGCGGGCGGTCCGCGGGGAGCTCGGGCCCGGTGAGGGATATGAACCTCTCCGGGAGCACTCCCTCGGCCACGAGCTCCGCGAGGGTCGCGCCGGGCATATAGGCGGGCGTCGCCTCCAGCAGCGGTCCCTTGGTCAGCAGCGGGCTCGTGTCGATCATGTGCTCCAGCGCCGAGGCCAGGGAGGCGTCGCGCAGGGGAAGCAGGGAACGCAGGTATCGGCGGTAGCCGAGGGTGATCTCCCGGCTGGACTCCAGCGGATCGAACGTCACCGTTGCTCCTTCGCGGTGTCAGGCACGGTGGGCGTGCCAGTGGGAGACGAGGTACTCGGCCAAGGCGAGGTCGGAGGCGGCCGTGCCGGGGTCGGCGGCGACGACGGCGAGCCAGGCGACACGCAGGCCGGGCTCGGCCTCCGCCGCGTCCGGGTCCCCGTGCGCGGCGAGCCGGGCGACGATCGCGAATCCGAGCGAGACCTCCCGCGGGGAGGAGGCTCCGGGTGCGCGCACGTGCGTGAGCACCGAGAACAGCTCGCCGAACGCTGAGGCGTGCGCGAACGCGCGCAGCTCGTCCAGACCGGTGAGCGCGGTGGTGGCGGCAGGAGATGGAGCGTCCGTCACGTCGAGAAGCGGCTTCGGGGGCACGGGCCCGTCCCACCGTCGCTCGCCGGTCAGGATGTCCAACCCCGCGGGACTGGCATATCGTTCCGCGGCGTCGAGGAGCAGGGCCTCCTCCGTGCTCAGCTCAGCGGGAGACCAGTCCACGGCTCCGCTGCGGTAGGGCAGCAGCGGTGAGGTGAGGAGCAGCGACAGCAGGGGGCTGCTCTCCCAGAGCAGCGTGATCGCCTCGGGCCGGTCGACCCGGGCGAACCGGTGGGCGGCGAGCCCGGAGCGGACCAGGATGGGCACGGTTCGGTGCGCGGGCATCGCCGTACGGGCCCCGGCGACCAGCGCGGCGTACGGACGCTCGCCGAGGACCGCGGCGCACTCCTGGGTGACGAGCGCTCGGCTGCCCGCGTCGGTCGCGGGTCCGCCTGCGTCCGCAGCCGCCCAGAGGAGGCGGTAGGCGGCGATCCCGGTGGGCGGGGGCGCCTGGCCGGCCAGGTAAGCAGCCGCCTGGAATTCCACTCCGGACAGGGCGGTCGGCACCCGGTTCGGGTCGCCGATGCGGAAGGACCGGTCTGTCCGGCTGGCGAGGTGGGGTGCGCCAACCCGGACGTCCAGCAGCCCACCGTGGACATAACCCGGGCCGAGCGGCACGGCGGACTCGCCGGGCGCGACGGTGACCTCCCACGGCCGGAGCCATGGCGTAAGCGGCGACGTCACCCGCACGACGAGCTCCGGTGCGGGGTCCCGGTCGACCAGACGCAGCTCGTCGCCGCGGCGGAGCACCGCCTCGGCCACGGCGGAACCGCGGATCCGGGCGACCTGCGCGGTGAAGCCGTCGCCGAGCACGAGCGAGAGCGCGAGGCTGCCGTCGGAGCGCACAGAGTCGAGCAGCGCGGCGAGCCGGTACCGGTACACGCCGTCGGCCACTCGGGCTCCGCGGACCAGCTGGTCACGGCCGCCCGCGGGATCGGTGGCGACCAGCGCGGGGACGTGACCGAGCGCCTCGCGGAGGCGGGCGGGCAGCTGCACGTCGAGGCATGCGCCGTGGGCAAGGTCGTCGAGGGTGAAGGCCTCGGGCCGGACGCCCCAGACTCCGTTCTCTCCCGCCACCCGGCGCCGCAGCGCGCAGTGGGGGAGTTCGACCACGGCGTCCAGGCGGTGCGTCGAGTCCGCGGCACGGATCGTCACCGATGTCCGCATCTCGATGGACTTCAGCGACACGACGGAGGGGACCAGCACCCCGGCGGGGGCGCTGAGCTTGACGTCGGCGGAGGTGAGTCCGCCGTTCTCGCGAAGCAGCCGCAGCCGGCGCCTCGCCGTCAGCGAGACGCCCTGGGCGAGGGTTACCGATGCCCGCACCGGCGACTGCCCCGGCGCCGAGGCGGCGACGCGGAACCGCCCCACCAACGGCCCCGTCGACCCGTCCGCGAGTGAGACGACGGCACCACCGAAGGCGGTCCACCGCCGGGGGAGCGCCGCGCCGTCGCGGAGCAGCTCGATGGTCCAGGTCTGACTCGCGCCCCCGGGCAGACGGAGCCGCGGGGGCTCCCCGTGGACCGGCTCGCCGTCCGGCCCCAGGAGCCCCTCGATGGGTTCGCCGAGCAGCAGGTCGGCTTGTGCGGTGCTCTGCACCGGCCGCCAAGGACCCGGCGGCGGCCCGAAGTCCACCGCCGAGCGGATGGCAGCCGCGCCGGCGAGCGACACCCGCGCGAGCCACCACCGGGACCACCCGACGGGCGGCGTCGCGTGCTCCAGGACCTGCCAGGTCCCGTCGACCGCCTCCGCCGTGGGGGTACCGAGGTGGAGAACCCAGACCTCGCCTGCGGGTAGGGCGGCACCCGCGGGCAGCCGGGATCCTGTCTCGTCGAAGACGATGAGCGGGTCCGTGATGTCGACGACGTCGACGACGTGGACGCCACCGAGCACGTCCGTGCAGGTCGCGATCCGCGAGGGCCGCGCCAGCAGGAACCCGTTACCGGCGCGAGGACACTCGCCCCCGCCCACCAGGACGGAAGCCCCGTGGCGTTCGTCGGGGAAGGCGACGACGAGTGCGCCCCGTTCGAGATCAAGCCGTAGGAGTGGAGCACCCACCACCGACCCGACGGCGCCGCTGGCCCGCACAGCAGCGGTCAGGCCCGGCAAGTGAATGTGGCCTCGCAGTTCCGGGCGCATGTCCCATGCGTGAGCCCATCCTGCGAGCCAACCGGTCGCCGGACCGCCGAGCAGCGCCGCCAGGGAGGCCGTGAGATCCTCAGCGCGCCGGGCCAGCCACGCCGTCGCGACGAGAGTGCAGGCGGGCCACCTGGCGAAGACCGTGCCGGGATCCGAATCGGGCGCCTCGCGGAGACGGAGCCGCTCGTACGCCGCGAGCGCTTGGAGGAGGAGTTCACGGCGGTGGGCTTCGCCCGGGTCGGGGTCGGCGCCGATCGCGTCGACGAGATCCCCGTCGTACAGATGCTCGGAGTCGTCGAGCAGGTCACGAGGCCGAACGGACGCGGACGTGGGCGCTTCGTGATCACGAAGCGTCGGCAGCCTCATGCCCGTCCCCCTTGACCGTACCCCTACCGCGCCACGCATGATCGACCTAGCGCGGACGCGCGGCAGAGTGTGATCGTTCCACCCCTGCGGGTGACAGTCTTGTGCAGGGGCCATACGGGAACGGCGAGCCCTCGACGAAGGACCCGTCCCACTGTCTTGCGCTGAGCCGAACTGGCTCCGAGGGCGAGGGGCCCGACCACTGACGCCACGGGACGTCGGGGACCTCCACGGACCGGGATCGGCCACTCGAACCGCGTGACGGTGTCGAACCGGCAGACGTAGGCACCGGCTGGACTCCACATGGGTCGCGGTTCCGAACGCACCGAGTGGTCATCAGCCGACCTGCACGAGGGTGCCGGGGCGGCTGGACGAGGTCGGATCGGCTGCGTCGGCGAAGGACCACGAGGTGATCGTCGCCGAGGACGGAACGCGGTAGACGTAGGTCATGTCGGCCTCGAAGCCGGGCTGCACGGCGTCGCTGCAGTAGGGGTTGCCCTGGATCTTGTAGAGGCTGTCGAGCGCGTCGAACTTTCGTCCACGGTCGTCGATGAGCGCATTCGTGATCGCCGAGCCGCAGGCGAGGTCGATGCTCTGCTGTCCGTCATTGACGACGTGAGTCCGGACGGCGAAGTAGCGGGCGCCGTCGCCTGGTCCCTGAGGTGCGTAGGTCGCCGAGGCCGACCCTGCACTGTCGGACACCATGACGTCCGGCACGAACTCCGCGGAGGTCACGGTCACAGTGATGCCCACATCGGTCAGCTGGTCGCCCACCTCACCCTGCGCTGCGGGGGCGGCCGCGACCGGAGTGCCGCCTCCGCCGGTCGGGGACGAGGCCGACACCGTCGGGGCGGACGCCGTGGGACCTGCTGCTGGTGTGCCGGCAGGCGCCAGAGTCAGGGCGACGATCACCGCCGGCACGGTAGCGATCACCCCGCCGAGCGCCATGCCGCCGAGCAGCAGAGGCCACCGGCGTGGACGAATCGGGGCGGCGAGCGCCGCCGGTTCGTCGGGCCCCGAATTCTGCGGTGGGACTGTCGGCGCGACGTACCCTGTGACGAACGAGTCGGTGGAAGGCTGCTGGGTGGTCTCGGACATCCCGTGCTCCTTGGGCCTGGCGGCCGGACGTGCTGCGGCCGAATGGCCGGTTCACCCTCGTGTCGCGCGATACCGTTTGCCCGTTTCTACGTGGTCAAGTCCGCTGGCGTGGTGTGTGACGACTGCCGCGTGATCTTCTGTTCTGTCAGGCGCTGAGCGCCGGGATCGTGTGGGTGGGGGTCACCTCCTCGGTGCCGGTCGGGGTGTCGGGGACGGGTGTGACGCGGGCGCGGGCCAGGACGTCGAGGCCGAGGTAGCGGCGTCCTTCGGCCCATTCGTCGTGCTGTTCGGCCAGAACGGCGCCGACCAGGCGGATCAGGGAGTCGCGGTCGGGGAAGATCCCGACGACGTCGGTGCGGCGACGGATCTCGCGGTTGAGTCGCTCGCTGGGGTTGTTCGACCAGATCTGGCGCCAGACCTCCTTCGGGAAGCTGGTGAAGGCCAGGACGTCGGCACGCGCGGTGTCGAGGTGCTCGGAGACCTTCGGCAGCTTCTCGCAGAGTGCGTCGAGGACCCGGTCGAACTGTGCGTGGACGCTCGCGGCGTCGGGCTGGTCGTAGACCGAGTGCAGCAGCGCCCGCACCCACGGCCAGGAGGACTTCGGGGTCGCGGCCATCAGGTCGCCGCGTAGTGGGTCCTGCAGCGCTGCCAGGCCGCGCCGGGCAACGTCGCCCCGATCGCGGCGACAAGGCCCTGGTGGGCGTCGCTGGTGACGAGCTTGACCCCGGACATACCGCGGGCGGTCAGGTCGCGGAAGAACCCCAGCCAGCCGGCGCCGTCCTCGGCGGAGGTGACCTGCAGGCCGAGGATCTCCCGGTGCCCGTCACCGTTGACCCCGGTGGCGAGCAGGGCGTGGAGGTTGACCACCCGCCCGTCCTCGCGCACCTTCACGACCAGGGCGTCAGCGGCGACGAAGGTGTAGGGGCCCTGGTC
The DNA here is from genome assembly GCF_017312155.1 of Pseudonocardia sp. UM4_GMWB1. Lineage (NCBI taxonomy): Bacteria > Bacillati > Actinomycetota > Actinomycetes > Pseudonocardiales > Pseudonocardiaceae > Pseudonocardia > Pseudonocardia sp. UM4_GMWB1. The sequence goes on from NZ_QJPN01000001.1 coordinate 2,726,561, forward strand.
GAGCGGGCGGGTCCGGAACTGCTCGACCTGGTCGTCGAGGTCGGCGGCCATGATCGAGACCTGGGACTTCGACAGCCGGGTGATGCCCAGGGACTCGACGAGCTTCTCCATGCGCCGGGTCGAGACCCCGAGCAGGTAGCAGGTCGCGACCACCGTCGTGAGCGCTCGCTCGGCGCGGCGGCGGCGTTCCAGTAACCAGTCGGGGAAGTAGGAGCCGTTGCGCAGCTTCGGGATTGCCACGTCGATGGTGCCGGCGCGGGTGTCGAAGTCGCGGTGGCGGTAGCCGTTGCGGGTGTTCGTCCGCTGCTCGGAGCGCTGGCCCCAGGCGGCTCCGCACACCGAGTCGGCATCGGCGGACATGAGGGTGTTGATGAACGTGGTCAACATCTGGCGCAGCAGGTCGGGACTCGCCTGGGACAGCTGCTCGTGCAGGAACTCGGTGGGGTCGATACTGGAGGGCGCGGTCATCGCGTGATCCATCTCCTGTTGGCTGTGAGAGGCGTTCAGAAGATCACGCGGTGGCCGCCCTACACGATGCCTCGCCCGTCACCGAGCCGGTCGCACACCACCTTGGTGGACGCCACTTTCTACGTTCATCACTTTCGATGACGGTCGCGCTCGTCTTCGGGCGAAGCCTCGCTGCGCCGCTTCCGGTGTGATAGCCCCGGTAGAGCACCCGCTGCAAGCCAGCGCCGCGTCGCGCCGAAAGGTGCTGGTCAGTTCAGTCCTGCTTCTGTTGGCGGTACTGAACGCCCGCCACGAGAACGGGTGTGGCGGGCCTGCTCGTAGCAGCGCGCTGCTGCTAGACCCCGCGCTGGATCACCGACAGCTCGTCACGGGCTCGGGTGGCGGCGACGTAGGTCAGGGAGCGGGTGCGGAGTTCGGCATCGTGGCGGCCGGACTCGTCGAGGACGGCAAGGCGGGCGGTTTCAGCGGCAGTACGCTGCCCGACGTCCGCGAGGACGACCTTGGTGAACTCCATGCCCTTGGCCCGGTGCATGGTCATGACCAGCGGCTTTCCCGCGGTGGGCTGCTCGCGGTCCACCGCGCGGACCGGGACGCCGCGTTCGGTGAGGCCGGTGACCACGCGTTCGCGCTGGAAGCGGTCCTGGACCAGGACCGCGATGGTCTCGGGGGCCTCGCCGGCCGCGAGCCAGCCCGTCAGCCGGGCGGCGATAGTGTCGAGCTCGCCGGTCAGCGACGTGACCTGGTCGATCCTCGGGTTCGGGCCGGAGCGGGCCGACCGGTAGCCCGTCGCCTCAGGCTCCTCCTCCAGGTCCACATAGGAGCCGCCGTCGAGGATCGAGAGCGCGAAATGCAGGTTCTGGGCGGTCGTGCGGTAGTTGAGCGTGAGCCGCCGAGAGCGGCCGACGATCTTGATGCCGTAGCGGCTCAGTACCGTCCGAGGACCGTAGATGCGCTGGTGGGAGTCCTCGGCGATGAACAGGTCGTCCGCTCCGTCGGCTGCCAGCGCGCGGAGTAGCTGCCAGTGGGCGGGGGAGAGGTCCTGGCCCTCGTCGACCAGGACGTGGTCGGCGAGCGGGCCGGTCTCCCGCAGGCGCGCGGCGGCGACGGCGGCGGCCTCGCCGAAGTCCAGCGTCCCGTCGATGCGGTTCTGGGCCCGGTAGGCGGAGATCAGCGACCAGACCGCGGACCGCTTGGCCCGGTCGAGCGCGACGCCGCGCCCGGGGCGCCGCACGCGGAGGTACTCGGCCTCGGTGCCCACGGCGTGGGGCAGGACGATCAGCGAGTACTCGGTGGCCAGGAACGTCTCGTTGGCGATCTCGGGCGGCAGGTCGGTGCCCGCCGTGTCGAGGACGGCCCGCCAGCGGGTGCCGGGGACGCGGCCGTTCGGGCTCGACCGCTCCTCTCCCAGCGCCGCCTGCACGGCCTTCGCCACGTCGCCGCCGCGGATCACCGCGGCGGCGAGAGCATCGACGCCCGCGACGAACACACCGGGATCGCCGAGCTTCGCGGCCTGTGGCACCCGCGGGTCGAGCTGCGCCAGGCTCTCGCGGAGGGCGTCGGCCAGGTTCGTGGTGAACGTCGTCAGAACGATGCGGGCCTGCGGGTTCTGCCGAGCCAGCCGCCGCGCGCGGTGGACGAGCACGACCGTCTTGCCGGTCCCCGCGCCGCCGGACAGCCGGAACGGCCCGTTGTAGTCCTTCGTGACGTAGGTGCGCTGCTCGGGATGCAGGAACACCCGCCACGCGCCGAAGTCCCTGTCCTCGATGACCCGACGCAGCTCGTCCTGGTCGTCGATGAAGGCGAACTGGGCCGCGGCGGCGGGCTTGCGCAGCGAGACGAGGAGCTGGTCGTCCTCGGTGCCGGTCGTCGGTGCCGGGTCGTCCAACTGGAGCTTGTCGTGGATCTCGTCGATCGAGTCCGTGCTGGTCAGGTCGACGAGCAGGAGCCCGATCCAGCCCTCGTGCCGCTGTGCGAGGGCGAGGACGGCGTCCTCGTCCGGCGCGGCCAGGGCGGCGTCGGCGATCTCCTCGGGCAGGCCGAGCCGGTCGACGAGTGCGGTCCGCGTCCGCCCGCGCCGAACCAGCAGAGGCTTATCGACGACCGGTTCGTCCGCCTGCACGACGGCCTCCGGTTCGGCGACCACAGTGGCGGCCGGCTCCCGCACCGTCGGTTCGGGCACGGCGGGTGCCTCCGTCCCCGCGGGCGTCTCCTCGATCTGCGGTAGCCCGTTGATCGGGTTGACTTTCAGCCGGACGCGTTCGGCGACCTTGTTCGCCTCGTCGTGTGGCCAGACGCCGTGGATGACGTAGTGCCGCTCCCCGTCGCCGTCGAGGCGGAACATGACCGCGCGCCAGAAGTCGTCCACCCGGCCGGTGCGCACCCGCGGGTCCGCGGACCCCTGGATCGGCTCGACGTGCAGCCCCGGGACGGTGTCGTCCGCCGACAGCTTCTGCAGGAAGGCCATCGCCTTCGACCGCACCGAGCCGTCGAGCTTCTTCGGCCACTTGGTCATGATGAGCGTGGGCACTTACGCCTCCCCGGCATTGCTGAGCTGCGCGATGATCGCCGCCGGATCGGGCGGGACGACGACCCAACCGGCCGCCGCCAGGTCCGTGCGGTCCTCGGCGGGCATGTCCTCGGTCTCGACGACGACGTTCAGGCTCGGCCAGGCGACGTCGATCATGATCCCCTCGGGGCTCTCCCCGCCGATCGCGGGCGCCAGCGGGGCGCCCGCCGCGGCGAGGGCGAGCACGAGCTCACGCTCCGAGCCGGCCCGCGCCTGGTCGGCCGCCCTCGCCCAGTCCTCGGGGAGCTCGGGAAGATCGGCCGAGGCTGCGGGCGCCGTCACCGGGACGGCGGCGGGCGTGGCGCCGAGCGTCGTCGTCGAGACAGCCGTGGGCCAGTCCCGCAGCGCGAGCGCGTTCGAGAGCCGCAGCCACTCCCGCCACGAGTCGCCGTGCGCGGCGTCCAGCACCTCGGCGCGGTCGTCGAGGACGAGCGCGGTGGCGACGAGCGCGCCGTCCAGCTCGATGGCGACTGCGCACGACCCGGAACGCCAGACCATCGCCTTGCGCGGACCCGAGGACGCCGCGTCCGTGCCCAGCAGCACCCTCCGGGCCGCCTCGGAGAGCTCGGCCTCCGCCGGGAGCAGGACGACCGTGGTCTGGGCCAGCAGGAACATCGGCACCGCCCGCGCAACCGACCGGACGTGCACCGGCTCGGGGGAGGACACCCAGCCGAGCAGCCAGTCGACCGGGCCCGAGCGCAGCGCCTGGTAGGCGGCGGGCGAGGCCATGAACTGCGCGTTCGCCATCAGCTGTCCGACGGTGGCGTCCGAGTACCAGGCCGGTGCAGTCACAGAGCCCTCTTCCGCCGCGACCACGTCCCGCGCCGACACCGAGATCACCACCCGCCCGGTGTCCCGCAGGATGTGCCGCTTGGCGGCGTCGTCCGCCAGCCGGTTGTGCGCCACGGTGGCGTGGAAGGTGAGCCCATCGGTGAAGATCGCGACCGTGGGCACCGACGTGTCGTTGGTCTCCAGCACGAAGTCCGGGCGCGAGTTCTCGACGTTCACCTGCGGCGTCAGCGTCCACTGCCGCGGCTGCCCCGGGATCGTGAACCGCACGGAGTTGCCGAACGGGCCGGGGACCTCCTGGGTCGCTGCGCCGATCTTCTTGAGCCGCTCCACGAACACCTTCCGGAAGCGCTGTTCGAGGTGGGACTCGGGATCCTCGGCCGGCGGGACCTCGGTGATCGTCCAAGCCGGCACGTCGTCGAGGCTGGAATCGTCAGGCCGAAACCCGAGCAGCGTGCGCAGGTGCCGCTCCGCCGACGCCCGAGATGCCCGTCGGACCTGGCCGGGCGCGATGAACGGGAGCAGGCAGCGGTGGCAGGCCAGACGAGGCTCGGTTCGGCACTCGCAGTCCCGCACCCGCTTCCACGCCGTCGCCAGCAGCGATCGCAGTACGTCAGACTGGACGAGCTCCGCCAGATAGCCCGTCCCACCGGGGACTGCGTCGTGCAGCAGGATCGCCTCGTGGTTGTCCGAGCCGTCGCTGAGCGTCGGGTCGACGACGTGTTCCACCCGGATGTGGTCCGGATGCCCTCCGAGCTGCTCACGTAGCCCGAGCAGCAGCGCGGCGGCCAGGCTGGGCGCGGCGAAGTCGTCCCCGATGGTCACCGCGCTGGGCAGCCGCAGCAGCAGGCCCTGCGTCCGTAGGGTCCGGGACAGGGCGACGGTGGTGGTGTGCTCGTCCGTCGAGGTCCGGTACCGACACCACGGCCGGTGCTCGTGGGCCTTGTTCTGGCCCGCGTCCGTGTCCAGCTTCCCGCAGCCCTCGCACACCCGGAACAGCGCGCCGGAGATGTCCTCGCCGGCGATCGTGCGGGTGGCGCCGTGCCCGGCGGTACCGAGGTTGACCCACCGGATCGTGAGCGCCTTCAGATACGTGCAGCCGAGCCCGATGTCCTCGGCGAACCACCGGTCCCCGAAGTCCGCCGGATCCACGTCCGCCGCCGTGACGACCTGGAAGTAGCGGTTGTCCCGCTGGTCGCGGCGGTCAGTGATCGTCGCCTCGTCCCGCCGGATCTCCGCGGTGACGTGCGCCAGCTCGACGACCCCGAGCCGCTGCCCCATGTCGCCGACCCCGCTGCTCCCGCACCGCGGGCACGTCGGCACAGACTTGGTCTTGCCCTCCGCGTCGACGTCCACGGCGTAGCCGCAGGCCGGGCAGAACACCCACGGTCGGATCGCCACCCCGTCCACCCCGAGGTCGACGGCGTCGATGGTGATCTCCAGCCCCCGCGCGTAGAAGCGGGCGCCGGGCGCGAACTCCCGGATGGCCTGCGCCGAGCCGCGCTGGATCCGGGCGTGGTCGGTCTGGAACTCCTTCGAGTCCGGGTTCATCCAGCTCAGCCCGACGTCGAGGGTGACGTTGTCGTCGAGCAACGTGTAGTTGGGCAGCAGCCCGTACTCCTCGAGCACCCCGATCCAGTACTCGCCCTGCAGGTGCGCGAGCTGCCCGGAGGTGAGCTTGCGCGCGGTCTCGGCCGAGCGCTGCGCGCGGCGGTCGTCCTCGGTGGCGGCGCTGGACTGGGCCTGCGCGATCAGCGCGGGCAGGGCGTCGTCGATCGCCTGCTGCCGGTGCTTCAGCTCCTCGACGGTGCTCTGCCAGCGGCCGCTCGCGGCGTGCACCTGGGCGGCGAACGCACTGGTCCCGGGCCCGTTCGGCGTGGCCAGCCACGCCCGCAGCGCTCCGACGACGTCGCCGGACAGTGCGCTGAACGCGCCGAGGAAGCGGTCGAGATGCGCCGCCGCGTGCGTCTCGGCGTGACTGATCAGGTCGCCGAGGAAGGTGCCGGGCTGACTCGACCCGATGGCGCTCCGGGCCCGACGGGGGTGGGGCCGGGTCTCGTCGCGAGCGAACTCGTCCGCCAGGTGTGCGGTGTACTGGCGGCGCAGGATCTCCTCGGCGCGCAGGTAGGTCGCGGGCGGCCGGACCTCGCCGTTGATCACCGACAGCGGGTCGCCGAGCTTGGGCAGCTGCTCGCCGCGCCCGGTGATGAACGCGAGGTTGAGCGCGTTGCCGGTGAGCCGGCCCGCGCGGCCGACGCGCTGCAGGTAGGAGGCGACGGTGCGGGGGAGCGAGGCCAGGACGACGGCGGAGAGATCGCCGATGTCGATGCCCATCTCCAGGGTCGGGGTCGCGACCAGGACGTTCGGCGCCGCTGGGCTGTCCTGCGCGCCCTTGAACCCGTTCTCGTAGGCCAGCCGGACCTCGTCTTCCAGCAGGCTCGTGTGCTCCCGCGCGACGACCCGCCGCATGTCCGGGGAGGCGTAGAGCCGCTGGTAGAAGTTCTCCGCGAGCGGGCTCGTTTGCAGCCGCCCGGTGCAGCTCACGAGCATGCACGGGGCGCCGGTGAGCTGCTCCACCGTGGTCGTCGACCCGGTGACCGGAGCCCGGCAGGTGCCGCAGACCAGCAGGTTCTGCCCCGCTGCGAGGTCGTCCGCGGACGTCGGGCTGACGACGACGCCGCCCGCCGGGATGGCGAACACCGCGGCCCCGGAGGTGCTGGTGATCGAGGTGAGCACCCCGTCGCGGGTCAGCTGTTCGAGCAGCAGACGGGCCAGCCGGCCGCCGTCGGTGGGGCTGACGTCGAGCACCCGGGAGGTCCACTGCGCGTACCAGGACTTGGGCGTGGTGACCGGCTCCAGCCCCTCGCCCGCGGGGTCCCCGCTCCCGCCGATCCGGGGGTAGCCGGGCGCCGGGCGGCCCCTGGGGAAGGCGGGCATCCCGTCGCCGCGCGGGCGGCCGCCGGAGACCCACCAGCGGTTGCCGTCCTCCTGGCGGTAGCGCTCGAACCACGGGTGCTCGACGGCGCCGAGCGATCGCATCCGGTCCAGCAGCCCGCGCACCCACTGCAGCAGCACGGCGTCCGGCTGCTCGCCGTCCGCGGTGTCCGATCGGGTCTGGACGGCGACGCCGGACAGCACCTTCCGCGCCGCAGCGATCATCTTGGGCGGCTGCCCGGCCTCGACGCCGACGGCCGCGGAGCCGGTGAGCTCCAGGGTGCGGCCGGTGCGTGAGTTGAGCCCGAACTCCAGCATCGCGTCCAGCGCGAGCCGCTTCTGCACCCGCGACCGCACGGCGATCGGGATCTGACGGTACTTCTCGGCCGTCCAGAAGGGAGTGAACGATTCGCGATCCGCGCAGTCTGGCGCGAGGAGGCGGTAGCGGGCCGAGGCCTTGTCTCCTGCGCTGCGCATGACCTCGTCGACCAGGCCGTCGAGCGTGAGCGGCCCGTCCGCGACGGCCTCGCGCAACACCGCACGCAGGGTCAACGTGTGCGAGCGGGCCTGCACGAACCCGGCGCGGTGCGCGGCGTCCTGTACGGAGTCGGTGAAGACCAGCGCCTTCTTCTCCCCGGGCGCCACCCGTGCCGACCCGAACAGCGTGGACAGCGACACCGACAGCAGCGTCGCGATCGCGCTGCCCAGGAACCGGATCCCGTCCTCCTGCCCGCAGGCGGGGCAGGTGTCCTTGCGGGAGTCCTCGTCCGCCTCCTGCCCGGCGTGGGTGAGCACGGGAAGCACCCACCCGTCCCGCAGGTCGGGATCGTCCTCGGCCGGGGTGGCGGTGAGCAGCTCGCGGGTGCGGACCGAGAACCAGGCCAGGCCGGCCGCGGGCGGCTCACCGCCAAACACCGCATCCGCCTCGGTGGCCGCGGACATGAGCGGCCGGAAGCGGCCTTCGCGGCTGGCGTGGTCGCGGCGAATGGAGTCGTCGTTCGCGGCGAGGCTGCCGCCGACCGGCGCCAGCCCGACGCCCCAGCCGGAACGCCCGCACCGCCGGCAGTACAGCGCGGGGAACGACGGCCGGACGTCCTCGGCGTCGTGCACCCCGGTCGGCGGGCCGTCGTCTCCCCACCGGAACACGGCGGTCGGGTCGGCGGCGCGGTCGATGCGGGTCAGCTCGCGCACCCACAGGTGCGCCTCCACGGACAGCGCGTCCCGCCCCATCGCGGCCCGAACGTGCCCGAGCGCAGCGACCACGCGGGACAGCAGGCTCTCCCACGCCCGGTCGCGCCCGGTCGCGGCGAGGCTCGGCGTGGCCGTCTGCCCCACGACCCGCTCGACGAGCGCGCTCAGGCTGAGTGCGTCCCCGGACTCGCGTGCCATGGCCGCGACGAGCGGATGGGCCTGGCTCAGCCGCAGCAGCAGGTCCGCGACCGCGGTGCCGAACTCACCGGGCTCCTTGCCGTACAGCAGTGCGAACACGGCCCGCGCGAGCTCGGCGCCGTCGGGATCCTCGCCGAGCAGGTCGAGCGCGGTGTTGATCTCGGCGACGCGCAGCTCGGATATGGCGGTGGGTTCGAGGCCCATCGCGGCGAGCACGGAGGCCGAGCCCTCGGCCCACTCGTCGTGGGTGAGCCGCGACTCCGTGACCACCGCGTCCGGCCCGAACGGCTCCCCGAACACGGTCTCGGCGAACCCGAGCATGACGCCGGGATCGCCCTTGTCTCCAAGGGTGGCGGAGGTGGCGACGGGGGTGATCCGGCCGAGCGGCCGCGCCCGGTCCTCGGCCGTGATGCGGGGGTCGGTGTCGCTCCAGTAGCTCTTGAGCGTCATCCCGAGCCGCCGCAGCAGCATCGCGACGTCCGTGCCCTGCGCGCCGTCGTAGGTGTGGAACTCGTCGAGCACCAGGTAGCGCAGGCTCGTCGCGGACGCGCGCCAGATGTTGCGGTCCGCATGCCGCAGCAGGAGCTGGTCGAGCATCTTGTAGTTGGTGAGCAGGATGTCCGGCGGCTCGTCCTGGATGATCCCGCGGTCGGTGATCAGCCCGTCCTCGGTGACCATGGTGCGGGGCGCGTCCTTCTGCCCGGTGTAGAGCGCAGCGGTGATCGAGCGCAGCGCGGAGTTCTGGGTGACGAAGCTGGTGAGGCGGGCGGCCTGGTCGTTGGCCAGGGCGTTCATCGGGTAGAGGATCAGTGCCTTCGTCCCGGTCACGCCCTCGCGCTTCGCCCGTAGGACGTGGTCGAGGAGCGGGTAGAGGAACGCCTCGGTCTTGCCGGACCCGGTGCCGGTGGTGACGAGGGTGGGCAGCGGTCTGGGGTTCGTGAGAGAGGAGAGCCGCGCGAACGCCGCCGCCTGATGCCCGTACGGCGTGTGCCCCTCGTACCACTCCAGGCTCTGCCGCCAGCCCTCGTCGGCTGGCCGGAACGGCAACCGCAGCCGCACATAGGGCCCCTTGAACATCCCGGACTCGGGATCGCCGAGGAAGCGATCCAGGGCGTCGCGCGCGCCGGGATCGGTGAGGCCAAACGTCGTGGTCAGGTAGTCGACCAGGCTGTGCCGGATGCTCCCGGCCTGGATCGTGGGGAGGAGCTCACTCATGAACGCTCCGCAAGCCGCCGCTCGAACTCCGCATACGCGACCCGCATGTCGTGCTCACGGTCGAGGGTCTGGAACGGGAGTTCGTAGATGTAGGTGTTGCCCGCCTGGTTGGTGGCGGTGCGCTCCTCCTCGGAGATCCGCTCACCCTTTCTGCGCCAGACGGTGAGCACGGAGTTCGGCACCAAGCGACCGTTCGCGTCGTAAAAGTAGGTGTTGCGGTCGTAGCCGTAGAGAACAGCGAACTGGGTGCGGTAGATGGTGCAGAGTTCGTCGGCGGTAAGGCCGAGAGTGAGTGCGACGATCGCGTCGATCTCGACGAGTGCCTGACGGCGGTCGGCGGCGATGCGGAGCGGGGTTTCGCCGGTCCACGTGGGGCCGGGGGTGCCCAACTGGTGACGGCGTGCGTGTGGAATCCCGCTAGCCCAGGAGTCACCCGAGAAGGCCGGATCCCAGCATTGCGCCCACAGTTCAGCGTAGGCGTCGGTTACCACGTTCAGGCGAAGAGTGCGCAAGATCAGACCGTTCTGAAGCGGGCCCGGTGACCAGGGCAACCTACTGACGGTGCTGGTGCTAATGCCTGACTTCGGTGCAACACGAACTGAAAAATCGCTAATTATTGAGCTGAGGAATCCGCTGGCTGCGACCAGGTCCTTCAATTCTCCGTCAGGTTTTCCGAGCGCTGAAACAGTGTGAATGTGTGCAGATCCCGGCGGAATTATCGCTGGTGCGAGAGTTCGCTCACCTGTGTTGGCCGCCATGGCGCGCCAGGCGATTCGATAGTAATCACGTGCAGGTTCGGGCTTGGTCGGATCGCCCCAGTCTGTATATTCGCGACTATAGCGGTTGCGGTCACCGGTCGGCTTATAGGCGGTGATCGGGATGGTTTCTGGGGAGGTGGCCTCGAAGTCTGTGTTTGACCAGTCTTGATTGTGCAGCATGGTCTTGTTAGGGACCTTGTAGAGCGGAGTGCCAACAAAGAAGTGTGGGCCTTGGAGAATTACGTCGTCCCAAGATTTGGGTGCCCCCCACTCGGTCTCGAAGCGTCCCTTCTTCCGGTCACCAGTCTCGTGCCAGCCTGTGGACACGCGCATCTCCAGATTTCCTATGCGGGGAGATTGGGCCAGCTTGTCGAGCGCGGACGCTACTGCTCGGTTGACTGCGTAGACCATTCGAGTTTGAGGTATTGGAGTCGAGGATGCTTCGAGGAACGCGTGCCAGGTCGCAAGAACCGCATCGGTGACGTGAGTAATCCGCCCACTGTGTGGACGAAGGTCCCATTCGTCAGCGTCATTCTTCATTCCAGGTTCGGGGCCGCTGCCATCGTGCATGAGTGACCGGATGGCGGTTTCTGGATGGTAGAGCCAGCAAGCTTGAAGGAAGCTCGACTCTTGCCTTCGGGCGCCGTGGACTGTGACGCCATAGATCTTTTCGTCTTTAATCTCAAACAGCATAAGTTTGTTCTGGAAGTGCCAATGCCTCCGTAGTCTTCGGTAAAGTTCGGCGCGAAGCGGGCCGGCTTTGTCGTCGGTGAAATGTGACTCAAGGTGAATCATTGCCATAGTGCCGGAGCGCGAGCCGTGCTGCCACATTCTAGCCATAAAGCAGCGATACAGGTCGGGCTGCAGGCCTTGGAGGTAGGGGTATTGAGTCAGTGAGCCAACAAAATCGGCTGTGGCGACAATGTCTGTCGTCCCTGCTAGCAATAGATCAATGGTCTCCGGGTGAGATAGTGACTCCTCGCGTTTGGCGGCAATTTGGGCCTGTGTCGGCTTCACCGTAAGCTTCCACCACGGATCGCTTTCCGCTAGCAGCCCGTCCACGTCGACGATAGGTCGCACCCACGGCGGGTTCCCCACCTGTAGGTCGAAGCCGCCGCCAGCAGCAAACACCGTGGCGAAGTCGATGTTCCAGTGAAAGAAGCCTTGCTGCTGCGCGACTCGCTCGCACACCACCAACCACGGGTGCTCGACCAGCAGCGCCTTGATCGGGCGGGCGCCGGCGAAGTCCAGGGCCAGTTCTTCGGCCTCGCCCAGCTCCTCCCAGCTCGTCGCCTCGCCGAGCGAGATCTGGCCAGCGGTCCGAGCTGCGCTCTTCGTGTGCTCCTTGCCGAACTCTGGGTTGCGGCCGATCAGCGCCTGGAGCCCCGCGATCCACTGGTCCACAGTGGGCGGTTGGACTCGCACACCGTCGACCGTGACCGCAGCGTCGGTGAGGGGCCAGAACCACAGGGCGGTCCAGGCGTCCATGACCCGCCGCAACCGGCGGTAGGCACCGGACTCGTCGGCGAGCGACGCTTCGATCTCCTCGCGCGTGACCTCACCACCAGCAGGGAGCGAGCCCGCGCCCCAGACCGGGATCGACCGGCGGATCTGCTGCTCGGCGATGTGCAGGCGTCGGTAGCTGATCTGCCACAACGCTTCCACCCGGTTCGCCAACTCCGCCAGGGCCGCGACCTGCGCCTTCGACGGCTTGGTCTTCGTGGACCCGCGCCAGGTCTTGAGCTTCTTCACCGCGTCCGGGACCAGGCTCGCGGCCTCCTTGGCGTCCGCGGCCGCGCCCCAGCCGTCGGCAGGCAACAAGAAGTGGTGGATGCCGTCGCCGAGGTCGGAGGCGATCCGGCCGGCCTCGATGTCCGCGGGCAGCGAGGTGAGCGGCAGATCCTTCGGGACTGCGGAGAGCCAGCTCTTGTCCGCGACCTGGCTGCGGCGATAGATCGCGCGGCGGGCGCCGATGAGGGAGTTGCCGCGTTTGAGGTGCAGGCCGAACCATGGGGCGGAGAGTCCGGAGACCATGGTGTCCAGCCACAGAGAGATCTCGGCGAGCTCGACCGCGGTGGCGTTGAGGTCTACGCCGTAGATGTTGTGCAGGGCCAGGTAGGCCTTGACCTCCTGCAACCGGCGCGGGTACTCGTCCGGGTCGATGCGCTCGCCGAGCTCCTCCTGTCGGCGCTTCAGGTACTGCTCGGCGAGCTGCCGTACCGCCTCGATGGCGAACGCGCCCGAGCCCAGCGCGGGCTCGCAGACCGTCAGCCCGAGGATCTCCTCGGCGCTGGTCCGCTCACCGTCCTGATCGAGCAGCTCCTCCAGCGCCTGGCCGACGGTGAAGCGGGTCAGCACCTCTGGCGTGTAATAGGAGGCGGACTGCTGGCGCTCCCGGCCCGCGAGCCGGAACACGAACGACCCTGCCTGGTGCAGGACCGGCTTCTTCTCGCCCGTCCGCGGGTCCTCGGCCTTCACGAAATCGTTGGCGGCGATGCCCTCGGACCGGCTCACCGGCACGACCCACGAGCCCTTGCTGCTGTCCCCGCCCTTCGCGACCTCGTAGAGATCGGTCTCGGCGAAGAAGCCGGTGTAGGACATCAGCCCCTCGTACACCGCGCCGAGCTGGTTGATGCCGAGCTCGGCGTAGGAGATGAAGCCGCGGTCCTTCCCGCTGCGCTCCTTGCTGAGCAGCAGATGGGCGAGCACCTTCTGCAACGCCGCGTTCCCCAGCCCGACGGCGTCGATGAACCGCGTGGCCTTGGGCAGGAACAGGTCCGCGCGAAGGGCATTGAAATGCAGCCCGTCGGAGGGGCCGGCGCCGTCCTCGTCGTCGGACTCGGACGTGACCACCACGGGTGCGTGCCCGGTGTCGACCAGCCCGAACAGCACCGACAGCGACTCGTAGAGGTGTGTGCCCGCCTGTGCCCGCGGGGTGGCGAGCTCGACCTGCACCAGCTCGCGGAGGCGGTCGAGGCTGTAGCCGGCGTCGTACTCCGCGGCACCGGCGGGCAGCACGCCCAGCTCGGGGGACGCCTCGGCGTAGAGCAGGAACAGCACGCGATAGAGGAAGCGCAGGGACTGCTTGGCCAGCTCGTTGGCGTCCGCACCCGGGAGCGGTTCGAGGCCCTGCGCCTTGCGCCGGGCCACCACCTCGTTCGCGATGATCTCGATGGACAGCCGCACACCCTCGCGGAGATCCTTGGACACCCCGACGGTGTGCTTGACCGACTTCTCGAGGGTCTCCAGCCACCAGAGCTTCCCGGCGGCGTCCGGCGCGACGGACTCGGCGGACAGGCAGGTCAGCGCGCGGTCGATCTCCCCGCCGCGCTTGGTCTCGTTCCGCTCGCAGATGAGCTGCAGGTCCACAGCGAGGTAGCGGCCCTCGGCCCACCGCTCCTGCTCCGCGAGGATGATCCATCGCCCGGCCAGGATCAGGGCGAGGTCCGGGGCGGCGGACTCGTCGACGAACAGCGCCGACACCAGCCGCGCGGCGGAGGTGAACTCCGGCCCGTCGTCGGTCAGGGCGAGCGGCTCCAGCAGCGTGGGCTGGTCCTTCGCCAGGGCGTCCTCGTGCGTGACCGCGGGGCGGGCGAGCACCACGGCCAGCGGCGCCCGCTCGGTGATGCCCGCCGCGGAGATCCGCCACAGCGGCCCGGTCTCGGCGACCTGCAGGCCGTGTTGGCGCAGCTCCAGGACCTGCACGATCTCGGCGTAGACGTCGCGGGCGGCCTTGGCGACGGTTTCGGCGTCGTGCACCACGGCGGACTCGCGGTCGGCGAGCTCGGCCAGCGCGGCGAGGTCGACCTCCAGCTTCTGCCGGACCTTCGTGAACCGGGTGCGCGGGGTGGGGCGGTCGGCCTTCTCCTCGGCATCCCACGTCTTGCGCCGGGCCAGGACCTCGGCGTGGAACGACTGGGCGGTGGCCTCGGAGCCGAAGTAGTGCTCGGAGATCCAGCTCTCGCCGACGAGGATCGCGTCCGAGCCGCTCACTGCTGCGCTCCCATCTCCGGAACGACGACGAGCAGCGGCCGCACCAGCTGCCGGTCCGGTCGCATCGCCTCCACCAGCTCCTTCTCCTGCGCCACCGTGACCCGGCGCTGCCGCAGGCCGGCGTTCTGGGTGGCCTTCTCCGCCTCGGCGTCCCAGCGGTCGAGGCGCTGCGACCAGGAGTCCACCCGGCGGGCGACGTCCGCCTCGTTGGCGGCGACCAGCGACCCCATCTGTGCCTGTGCCTTCTCGACGGCGGGAGTCACGAGCCGCTGGAGGTCCGCGACGTTCTCGACACCCCCGGGGTTGTCGCGCCTGCGGTCCCAGCCGACCGCCGCGAGCATCGCCGCCGCGGACTCGTGCGGGGTGAGCAGCGCGAAGTCCGGGACCGGGAAGGCCACGCTCAACCAGGTGGCGGCCACGATCTCGCCGCCGCGGTTGGTGAGGGTGCCGAGCAGCAGCACCGTCGGGTCGTCGACCTCGCCGCGCACGGCGAAGATCTCGTTGCGGCCCAAGGAGGACAGCGCCCGGTCCGCGGCCCAGCCGAGGACGGGGTGCAGCGGGCTGAGGTAGTGGGCGTCCGGCCAGTTCGAGCCGGTCTCGTCCTTCAGTGCGGCGGCCAGCCGGTCCTTCCCGCGGGAGGTCGTCGTCGCCAACATGAGCCGCGAGGTGACCTTGCGGTCGGTGAGGTAGGTCTGGGGGAGGACCTCCAGACGTTGGGCGAGATCGTCCGGCGGGACGAGGGACGCCGTGCCGAAGGTCGTGTCCGGCCGCCACTCCACGCCGTCGTTCGAGACGGGGTTGGTGGGATCGGTGAACGCGGCGGCGAGGGCGGTGTCGAGGTAGGCGAAGTCGTCCTCGAAGAGGCCGGTGCCCGCGGTCGGCACGACCGTCGGGGCCGGCTCGGGCGCGGAGGCGGCATTGCTGAGCTGGGCGAACAGGCTGGAGAGGTCGCTCCCGGCCTGGACCTGCGCGGGTGTGCGGACGACGTCGTCGAGAGACTTCTCCCGCGCCAGCACGCTGCGGATCTGCTCCTCCTCGGCCTTCACGTCGTAGGAGCCCATGAGGGAGGCCGCGTCACCGAGGGCGGTGTGCGCCTCGTTCTCCTTCTCCATGAGGCTGCGCAGGATGCGGACGTCCCCGGCGAAGCGCTCGCTCGCCGGGTCGAGGAGCAGGGCGGTGATCCGCGGTGGGTGCTTCTGGCCATAGCGGTCGATGCGGCCGTTGCGCTGCTCGATGCGGATCAGGCTCCACGGGATGTCGTAGTGCACCAGCTCGTGGCACTGGGCGTGCAGGTTCACGCCCTCCGAGGCGACGTCCCCGGTCACCAGGATCCGGACCTTCGCGCTCTCCTGCTTGAACTCGCGGACCACGCGCTGCTGCTCGTCGTCCGCCAGGCCGCCGTGCATGATCTCGACGGCATCGGCGGGGAGCCCGAGATCCTTCGGCAGCTTCTCGGCGAGCCAGCGGAGGGTCTTGACGCGTTCGGCGAACACGACGGCCCGCTTCGGGGAGTTCTTACCGACGCCGGTGCTCTTCAGGTGCTCGACGAGTGCCGTGTACTTCGCCGACGGCTGCGCGAGGGCGTCCTCGGTGAGATCCATGAGGCGCTGCAGTGCCGCGCGTTCGACGTCCGCATCCGGGCCAAGGCGGTTCGTGCGCTCCTTGATCGACTCCTGCAACGCCGCGGGGGAGGAGAGGAACGCCTTCGCCAGGGTCCAGGGGAACAGCGCGGAGTTCTTGCCGGAGTAGGGGCTCGCGTCCTGCGGCCACAGCCAGACGTCCTCGAGCTCGCGGGCGATCGCGTTCTCCGCGGGGTTCGCCGGCACCAGGACGTTGTGCGGGGGCTGCCGCTCGGCCCAGTCCGCGCCGACGACGGACTCCACCTCGGGGCTGTGCCGGTGGCGCCGGATGACGAGATGCTCGATTTCCTTGGCGTTCAGCTCGCCGGACGGCGGCACCGCGGAGGGGTCCAGTAGGCGGATGAGCTCGGAGAACGACTCCGCCTTGCCGTTATGCGGGGTGGCGGAGGCCAGGATCAGCGCCTCGGCGTTGCGGGCCAGGATGCGCGCGAGCCGGTTGTTCTGCGTGGCGTTGTTGGCGAGGTTGTGGGACTCGTCGATCACGACGGCGTCCCAACGCTGCTTCTTGAGGCTCGCGAGGTAGCGGTCCGACTTGAGCGTGTCGATGGAGATGATCACGCGCTTGAAGTACGTGAACGGATTGCGTGTGGCGGGCAGCTTCTGGCGCACTCGCTGGATGCCCGCCGAGTCCAGCCGGACGAAGGGCAGCGCGAACCGGGTCCACATCTCGTGCTGCATCTGCTCCAGCACGTGCCTCGGGGTGACGATCAGGATCCGCTCGCCCCGCCCGCGTCGGACCAGCTCGGAGAGGATCATGCCGATCTCGAGGGTCTTGCCGAGCCCGACGGCGTCCGCCAGGAGGATTCGGGGCCTCAGATTCTCTGGGTCTAAGGCTCGTCGGACGGCGGACTGCTGGTAGCTGAGCGCGTCCGCCAGACCCTGCGTCGCGACGGTGAGGGAGCGGTCGCCGAGCGGGATCGGGGTCTTGCGGAAGGTGGACTCCACCCACAGCCGCGCGGTGCGGTAGTGGGGGCTCGCGTCTGCGACGACCTGTGCCTGCGCGGGATCCAGCGGCTCGATCTTGTCGAGGCTCGCGTAGAAGCTGGCGGTGGTGTCCCGCACCAGCTCGGTGAGCCCGCGGACGTGGACCAAGAGCCCGTCCGCCGTCTGCTCGGTGGACTGGACGAACCAGTCCTCGTCCCGCACGACCACCACGGAACCGGGCGCGAGCGCCTGCCGGACCTGGGACTCACTGGTCGCTGTGATGGCGGCTCCCCCTTCGTGCGGAGAGACTTCTGGCGAGATACACCACCGAGCCCCCCAATATCGTCCGTGTCCAACTTAGTGGGGTCGTCACGTGATGCTCACGGGGGCTCACGATCGGGTGAACTCCACTCGTCGAGCGGAGTGACTTCCCCAGCTCCGGGCCGAATTCTGGAGGAATGGGGGGAAGCGGACATCGCTGCGGGGCCAGGAACAAGGAGGCCCCGGGTTACTGCCGGAGACGGGTGGTCGAGTCCTGGGACCGGTGCTACCAGCACCAGACCGCATGGTCGTGGGGAGTCGGCTGGTATCGGACGAGGCAGGCCGAGCGACGGCGTCAGCGCGCGGCCATGGCTCGCATTCCGCGACCGAGGGGGCCCGTTCCGGCCGGTCGGCTGACAGAACGGCAGAAGGCGGAGATCGCTCGTTCCGTGCTGACCGTCGGCTGGCAGCGGACGGTCGCCGACCAGCTCGCCACGGCGCTGAACGACGACGTATGGCGGTCCGCCCCGCGGTGGCGGGTCGGCCGAGTCGACTGTTCTGCCCTCGCCGACCTCGCGGACCAGGTGGACGACGCGAAGAATGCCGTGCACGACGCCGTCGGGACGGTGGCGGCACGAGCGGCGAAGCGCCTAGGCCGCGGCTCGCTCGAACGGGAGATTCTGGCGGCGTTCGCGCGACGAATCCCACTGCCCGGGGACGAGCAGGCGGACGCGGTCGTGCACGGGCTGCGTGTGACGGGCGTCTTCGTGTGCCTCGTCGGGAACGGTGACGTCCTCTCGTGCCCGTGCTTCCGGGCGTTGGCGAAGGACCGGACGAAAGAGGAGCTCACCGAGCTGCTGGAGCGGCGGCTAGACGAGATCGTGGCCGAATACCGAACCCGGTGGCAGCAGCCATGATCCGAGCTCTGCGAAGATCGAGGGATCGGTGATCGTCTGAGGGGGAGCTGATGGCGGACGCTCAGGCCACGGTGGCGGCCGCTCGCGACTTGGCCGCGCGCGGCACCGCCCTGCTCGGTCGGGCCGAAGAGCTTCGCGCTCGTGCCTCACACCAGTTGGACGCCCTGAAGGCGGACGAGGTTCAGCGGCGGCTCCAGGCCATGCCGGTGTCCGTGCTGAAGGAGGCGGCCGGCCGGGGCGTCCGATGGGCCGCGATCGAGCAGGCCGGGCTGCGCAGCGTCGCCGACGTGCAGAGCATGCGCCTCCTCGTCGGGGTGCCCGGCGTGGGGGAGCGGTCCGCGGAGCAGGTGACGCGCGCCGCGCGGGCCGCGGCGGTCGCGGTCCGGGCCGAGACCCGGTTCCGGTTCGATCCTGACCGCGCCACGCGGGCACAGGCCGAGCTCCTGGCCACCGTCGCCGCGTTGAGGGCCGCCGAGGAGGCGCAGACGCTCCGGCCGCACCTGGATCGGCTGCTGGACCGCACCGAGCCGCTCGCCGACCAGGCCGCGCTGCTCGGCAGCTGGTGGAAGCGGAACCTGGCCGGGCGGCGGCGGCGCGCCGAGGCCCAGCGTGCGCTCGACGACCTGGCGGGCCTCCTCGCCGAACCCTCGACGAGCGCGGTGGTCGCGGGCATCGCGGAGCACGAGCAGCGTGTGGATCCAGGCGCCTACCGGCAGCGGCAGCTGTGGGCGGACTACGGGCGGGACGCCGCGGCCGTCAACGCGCTGCTGTCCACGATGGACGACCGCGTGGACGAGGCGTCTGCGCAGGGGTTCGTGCCGGACGAGCTGCGGCAGCGGATCGTCGCCGTGCCGCTGGACACCTCGCTCCTGCGTGCGACCCTGCGCGGCTACCAGCAGTTCGGCGCCCAGTACGCCCTGCATCAGCAGCGGTCGATGCTCGGTGACGAGATGGGCCTCGGCAAGACGCTGCAGGCCCTGGCGACGATGTGTCACCTCGCCGCGAACGGGCAGCGCCAGTTCCTGGTCGTCTGCCCGGCCAGCGTGCTGGTCAACTGGCTCAAGGAGACCGAGCGGTTCACGACGCTGTCCGCGTACGTGCTGCACGGGCCCGAGCGGGAAGACGCGGGTGCCCGCTGGCTGCGGGACGGCGGGATCGGAGTGACGACGTTCGGCACCCTGGCGCGGCTGCCCGAGGCGGTGCGGGACGCCGAGACCGCCCTCCTCGTGGTCGACGAGGCGCACTACGCGAAGAACCCCGCCGCGGCACGTACCCGGGCGATCGCCGCCGCTGCGGGCCGCGCCCAGCGCGCCCTGTTCCTCACCGGCACCCCGATGGAGAACCGGGTCGAGGAGTTCCGGGCGCTCGTCGGGCACCTGCAGCCGCGGCTCGCCGCACGGATCGACGCCCGGGACGCGCTCGCCGGCGCCACGGCCTTCCGCCGCGCGGTCGCGGACGTCTACCTCCGACGCAACCAGGACGACGTCCTCGACGAGCTGCCGGAGCGCATCGAGACCGAGGCGTGGGTGCAGCTGACCGCGGACGACGCGGCGCGCTACCGGGCGGCGGTCGCCGCGGGCAACGTGATGGCGATGCGACGGGCTGCCCTGGAGTCGGCCCACTCAGCGAAACTCGAGCGGATCAAGGAGATCGTGGCCGAGGCGGCGGACGACGGGATGAAGGTCCTCGTTTTCAGCACGTTCCTCCCGGTGCTGGACCTACTGGCCCGGGAGCTGCCCGCGGTGTGCGGCCGCATCGACGGCTCGGTTGCGCCTGCAGCGCGCCAGGAGCTCGTTCAGGACTTCGCCGACCGCGCGGACCACGCCGTCCTGCTCAGCCAGATCGAGGCCGGCGGGGTGGGCCTGAACATCCAGGCCGCGTCCGTCGTCGTTCTGGCAGAGCCGCACTGGAAGCCGAGCGTGGAGGAGCAGGCGATCGCGCGCGCCCACCGGATGGGCCAGGTCCGGCCCGTCCATGTACACCGCGTCCTGGCCAAGGACTCCATCGACGAGCGGATCGTCGAGATCCAGCAGGGCAAGACCCAGCTGTTCGACGCCTTCGCTCGGCGCAGCGAGGCCAAGGAGCGCGACGATCGTGCGATCGACCCCGGCTCAGTGGAACGGCAGGTCGTAGCCGCTGAGCGCGAGCGTCTGAGGCTGTAGATGGTGACCGGTAGTCGTCCGGTCGATCAGGTCCGCCAAGAGAGCCTCCGCTTCATCGAGCGGGCGAGGCCGCTCAGCGTGGCCATCTCCGCAAGCGAACGTCCTTCAGGGGAGGGCGGCCGCCGAATGGGCACGCAGTATGACCCGGAGCCCCCGTTCGACGCCGGCACCCGGACACGGCGCCCCCGGAGGTGCTGGCCCGAGTGCGGGAGGCCCAGGGGGACCTCACCGCGCGCCGGGCCGCGGAGCGTCTCGGTGTCCGGCCCGTCCCGGCGGCCGGGGCTGAACCGCGCCCGGTCGCGGAAACCCGCTGGCCGCCATCCGCGGCCCGCACTACCGTTCTCGTAGCCGTGCACCGAACCGAGGAGGTGGGACCCGTGACCGCAGCAGACAGCCGGGTGCCCCCCTCCGGGGACACGGCCGGGCGGTAGGTCGCCCGGGAGCGCCCTCTCCCGAAGGGCACGACCATGCGACTTCTCACCGAACAGCGCCACGACGACCTGGTCGAGACGGCGTTCTCCCTCGACGACGACCCCGGCATCCTCTGGACGCCGACCACCCCGGCCGCAGCGACCACCCCGTCCCGCTGGTCCTCCTTGGCCACCCCGGCGGCCTGAGCCGGACGCACCCCCGGCTGCTCGCCCCGGCCCGATCCTGCGTGGCGGCCGGATTCGCCGCGGCGACCCTCGAACTGCCGGGAACCGGTGAGCGGCCCCGCCACCCCGACGCCGACCGGGCCCGGGTCGACCTGCGACGCGCGGTACGGGCCGGTGTGCCGGTGCCCGACGACGTCGTCGACCGGCTCGTCCTCCCGTTGGTCGAGCAGGCGGCCCCGGAGTGGCGGGCCGCGCTGGACGCGCTGCTCGCCCGGCCGGACCTGTGCGGGCCGGTCGCCTGGTCGGGCGGGATCATCTCGCTCGGCGTCCGGATGGCCGTGGTCGAGCCGCGCATCGCGGCCGCGGTCCTGTTCGCCGGGAGCTACGTGACCCGCGCGATCGTCGAGGAGGCCCGGACGGTCACCGTCCCGCTGCTGGTGCTGCTGCAGTGGGACGACGAGGGCAACGACCGGCAGCAGGCACTAGGCCTGTTCGACGCCCTCGGCAGCCGCGAGAGGACGCTGCACGCCAACACCGGTGGGCACACCGGCGTCCCCGCCTTCGAGGGCGACGACGCCGCCCGGTTCCTCACCCGGCACCTGAGACCCGGCGCCTGAGGTGAGTGGTCAGCCGACCTCGCTCGGGACCGGCCGCGGGAACCGACGGGCCGACACCCGGCACAACCTGGTGCTCTGCCCCGACGTGTCGGTGCTCGCCGTCGTACCGGGCCGCGGCGACGTCGTCCGGCTCACCGGCACCGCCCGGGTCGACGTGGACCCGGGGCTGCTCGCGACGATGGCACTGCGCGACACGGCGCCCGACGCGGCCGTCGTGCTGGGAAGCCGGGAGCGCCGAGCTCGTGCGGTGCCCCGGCCCCGCACCGGAACCGGTGCGGCTGGCCGTGCGCGGCTGGCTGTCGTTCCTCGTCGCCGTCTGCCTGGACTGGCTGGAGAACCCCGTCCTGGACCGGACCGCGGTCCGCGAGCTCTGTGCGGACACGCTGACCGGGGCGCTCGGTGCGAGCGGCCACGGGGCGCCGCCCACCGCGCCGGACCCGGACCTCCGCGCCGCGCCCCCCGACTAGTACGTGCCGGGTCAGCCGACCCGGGGGATCCCCAGGATCCGGCGGCGCAGCGCGTCCCGGTCGCCCTCGGCCGGTGCGGTCCCGTCGACGAAGTCCCGCAGCAGCCCCACGAACCGGTCCGGCTGCTCGGCGTGCGGGAAGTGCCCCGCACCGTCGAAGACCTCCAGCCGGCTGTCGGGCAGCCGGTCGTGCGCGGCGAGGGTGTGGGCGAGCGGGATGACCCGGTCGCGGTTCCCCCCGACCAGGAGCACGGGCACCTCCTCGAGCAGGTGCAGGCGTTGCGCCCCGTCGAGGCGCTGGCCGGACGGCTCCAGCGCACCCCGCGCGGTCTGGACGAACGCGCCGCGGGTGCCGCGGTCGGCGAAGGTCTCCAGCGCGGTGTGCACACCGTCGATGTCCGAGCGCGGTGCGGCCCCGACCCGGTGGGCCAGCCGGTGCGCGGCGCGGCGCATCCACGGCGGGGTCAGCGACGCCGCCGAGCGGAGCACCAGCTCGGTGCCCGGCAGGCTCGCCGCGCGCAGCGCGAGGGTCAGGTCGTGGCCGAGGCCGCCGGAGGACACGAGCACGACCCGCTCGGTGAACTCGGGGAACTGGTGCGCGAACTGCATCGCGATGCCGCCACCGAACGAGTGCCCCACGATCGTCGCCCGCTCGACGTCGAGCGCGGCCAGCAGGTCCCGCAGCCCGGTCGCGTACCCGCCGAGGGAGTAGTCGCCGCTGCGCGGGGCCTCGCTGGCGCCGTGGCCGAGCAGATCCGGCGCGATCACGTGCAGCCCGCCGCCCAGCGCGTCGAACACCGGGGCCCAGGTGCGTGAGCTCGCGGCGAGACCGTGCACGAGCAGGACCGTCGGGCCCTCGCCGCGGCCGGTCTCGCGGTAGCTCACACGCTGTCCGTGCAGCAGGATCTCGCGCTCCTGGGGGGACTGGTCCGCCACTGGGCACCTCCGTACGTCGACGTCTCCATGATCCCCTCCGGACGGGCCCCCGGCGGTGGGGTCCGCCGGTGTCCTGGAGGCGTCGGCGAGGGGGGCTGTCAGGGGGTGGCCGCGCCGTCGAACGACACCCCGGCCCGCTGCTGAGACAGCTCCCACACCCGGCGGGCGGCGTCGGCGTCGCGCAGTGGGCGGTAGAGCTCCTGCTCGGCGGGTGGTCCGCCCACCCGGCCGGGCCCCTTCGGCCCGTAGAACACGGCGTGCCCGGCGTCCGGTGCGGTCGCGGCGAGCAGCGCGGGCAGCCCCGCCGAGTCGGCGGTCCCGACCAGCAGACCGGCCCGGGACAGCGCCCCGATCACCCGTCGACCGGCGGACCGCCGTTCCCGGCCGAGATCGGGCCGAGCGTTCAGGAGGTTGGTCGGCGCGACTCCCGGGTGCGACAGGTTCGCGGTGATGCCCCAGCCCGCGGCGCGGCTGCGCCGGTCCAGCTCCAGGCCGAACAGCCCGAACGCGATCTTCGAGTGCCGGTAGGCGGCCATGCCGTCGTAGGACCGCTCGGAGTCCGGGTCGTCCCACAGCACCGTGCCGCGGGCCGCGGCGACGCTGATCTGGCAGACCACCCGGGCGCGGCCCTCGCGCAGCAGCGGCAGCAGGTGCGCGACGAGCGCGACGTGACCGAGGTGGTTGGTGCCGAACTGCAGCTCGAACCCGTCGGCGGTGGTGCGCCGCTCCGGCGGGGTCATCACGCCGGCGTTGTTGATCAGCAGGTGGACGGGGCGTCCCTCCGCGCGCAGGGTCTCCCCGAGCGCGGCGACCGAGGACAGCGAGGACAGGTCGAGCTCGCGCAGCGAGACGGCGGCACCGGGGTGCCGGTCGCGGATCCGGTCGGCGGCGGCGGCGCCCTTCGCGGCGTTGCGGACGGGCAGCACGACCTCGGCACCGGCGGCGGCGAGCCGGTCGGCGATGCCGAGCCCGACGCCGTCGCTGCCGCCGGTGACGACGGCGCGGCGCCCGGTCAGGTCGGGGAGGGTGAGGTCAGGGGTGCGTGGCATGGGGTCCAGCCTGGCCGGGTCGCGGCGCGGTATCCACGGATCGTCGATCCGTGGTTGCGGGCGCGGCGCGCGCGGTAGGACCGTCGGGAAGCCGCGGTCGCTGTCGGTGGCCGGGGACCGCGCGACACCGCGCTGCGGCCCCGGCCGTTCGCAGCCGCGAACGTCGGCAGACCTCCTCCGGGGTGCTGCGCGGACCCGCCGTACCCCGTTGTCACCTGCGGCAACACCTGTGGCGACAGGAGTCACACGTTAGGTGTGTGATCATGTCCCCCGATCGACGTGATACCGGCAACGTCGGTTGCAGAGGGTCCCTGCCTCGGTAGCGTTCGGACCGTGTCCACTCCGATCAGCCCGCGCAGTCGTCGTCGCGTCCTGCTCCCCGTCGCGAGGACGGCGACGTCGCTGTTCGTCGTCGGCGCGGTCGCCGCGGCCGGGTGCGTGGGCGCGGTGGGGGCCACGGCGACGCCGGTCGCACACGCCGCCTCCACGTCGGTCCCGGCGGCGGGCCTGTCCGTCGCGGCGACGGTGACCATCGACGGCACGCAGTACCCGAACCCGCTGCGCCTGCTCGACGGCACCGGGGTCACCGACGTGGCCCGGTGGGAGGGCACCCGGCGCGCGGAGCTGCTCACGGCATTCCGCGAGAACGTCTACGGGCAGCCGTTGCCCAGGCCGACGAAGCAGACCGCCGACGTGCAGACCACCGAGGACGGCGACGTGGTCAGCAAGAAGGTCACGATCGGCATCACCGGTCCGGAGGGCACCGGGTCCTTCCCACTGCGGCTGTTCGTGCCGAAGGGCCAGACCCCGCGCGGCACCTTCCTGATGATCGACCACCGAGGCTCGGTCTCCGACGACCCGGGGCAGTCCTCGGACTACGCACCGGTCTCGACGATCACGAAGGCCGGGTACGCCTTCGCCCAGATCGACGCCAACGACATCGCCCCGGACGACAGCGGCAGCTACCGCAGCAAGATGATCAACCTGTTCCACCCGTCCGGGAGCGACCTGCCCGACGACGCCGGCCGGGCCGTCGCCGCCTGGGCCTGGGGCGCGAGCCGGGCGATGGACTATCTCCAGACCGACAAGGACATCGACCCGTCGAAGATCGCGGTCATCGGGCACTCCCGCAGCGGCAAGGCCGCGCTCTGGGCCGGCGCCCAGGACCCGCGCTTCGCCGCGGTCATCTCCAACAACTCGGGGTCGACCGGCGCGAAGCTCGCCCGCCGCGGCGACGGGGGAGTGGGCGCCGAGACGGTGTCGCGGGTCAACAGCTCCTTCCCGTACTGGTTCCCGAAGACCTACCAGGCCTACGGGGACAAGGTCGACGAGCTGCCCGTCGACCAGCACGAGCTGATGGGGCTGGTCGCGCCGCGCAGGCTGGTGATCGCCAGCGCCAGCGACGACTCCAACGCCGACCCGGAGGGCGAGTTCCTCGCCTACGAGGCGGCGAGCGAGATCTACGACCTGTACGGCCTCGGCGACAACGGACTGGGCACGACGGGCTGGAAGCCCGCCACCGACACGGCCTTCTCCGGGCCGGCGATGAGCTACCACCTGCGTTCCGGTGGGCACGGCCTCAAGGCGGCCGACTGGAACATCTACCTGAAGGGCGATCTGTTCACGCAGGCGTCGCCGCGCTGACCGCCCATGATTGGTACGCCCGTACGTGAATGTCGTTTCAGGCGATCTTCCTGGAATGCACACGTCGAGCGTTTGACGTCCCGGAGAAGTGTGTCGCCGTCCCCGGAGGCGGGGACGGTCGGTCCGCGATCCCGCGGTCCCGCAGGTGGAGCGCACGCCGGCGGTGTCCGCGCCCCGTTTCCGATGCGATTCCGGTGCATTCTTCAGAGTTACCGGAAAACGGGTCCGTGCGCTGTCGGATTCGGTGTCCCGGGCTCGGTGGTTGTCGTCGCGATAACGACGGACATTCCGCGGGAAGACAGGCGGAGAATGCGCGCGGACGGTGGTTTCCTGCGCGACGGGTGGTCCCGCGTCGTGGCGATCGGGTTCCACGACGTGGGACGGTGCCCGACTCGCCGTCCGGTGTCGGTGCGTTTCCGTGAGGTGCCGTCGCTGCTCACGGGCTCGGACTGACTCGTAGATGTGGCACTCGTCACATACTCGACCGACTAATTGCGATGCGCAATGCAATGTTGCGTAGCGGAAGAATGCACCGGAATGCGTCCGACCTGCGCCGATGTGTTTTCCGTGAGGATCGGGCCGGACGGGACGTCGCGATCCGCTCACCGACCGTCGCGCGCAATTCCGTGTTGCTCGGCGCAATGGCGGCGGGCGCAATGGATTCGTAACCGGAGAACCGCGATGCTGTGGTTACCGTGCGACCCACCACCGAACCGCACCGGCCGCCTGCACACCACGCGGGGAGCGGCCGTCCCGGACAGACAGGACTCTGATGCGATCACCTCGAGTCGCGGCGCTGCTCGCGCTCTCCCTGACCTCCGCGCTGGTGCTCAGCGCCTGTGGCGGCGGGGGAGGCGGCACCACGGGCGACGCCCAGGGCGCCCCCACGATCTCGGTCTACGGCACCGAGCCGGAGAACGCCCTGCTGCCGGGTAACACCCGTGAGGTCGGCGGTAGCAAGATCCTGGATGCGCTGTGGTCCGGCCTGGTCGACTACAACCAGCAGGGCGAGCCGGAGAACAAGGTCGCCGAGTCCATCGAGTCCCCCGACTCGCAGAACTGGACGATCCGCCTGAAGGAGGGCTGGACCTTCCACGACGGCACGCCCGTCACGGCGAAGAGCTTCGTCGACGCGTGGAACTACGTGGCCCTGAAGACCAACGCGCAGTCCAGCTCGGAGTTCTTCTCCAACATCGCCGGGTTCGACCAGGTCAACCCGGACGAGGGTGAGCCCACGGCGCAGGCGATGTCAGGTCTGCAGGTCGTCGACGACCGTACCTTCACCGTCGCGCTGACCGCGCCGTCGCCGATCTTCGTGAACACCCTCGGCGACGTGGCGTTCTACCCGATGCCCGAGTCGTTCTTCGCCGACCCGGCCGCGTTCGAGGCGAACCCCGTCGGCAACGGCCCGTTCCGCTTCGAGGCCCGCGTCCCCGATCAGAACGTGACCGTGACCCGCTACGAGCAGTGGGGCGGCGAGCAGCCGGTCTCCGTCGGCGGCGTCGAGTTCCGCTTCTACGCCGACAGCGAGGCCGCCTACCAGGACGTCGTCAGCGGCAACCTGGACTTCCTCGAGTCGATCCCGGGCTCGTTCCTGATCGACAACCTGTACCAGCAGGACCTGGCCGACCGGAACGGCAACCAGCCCTACGCCGGCATCAACACGATGACCTTCCCGATCTACGACCAGCGCTACGCCGACCCGCAGCTGCGGCAGGCGATCTCCATGGCCGTCGACCGGCAGGCGATCATCGACAACGTCTACAACGGACTCGTCCAGCCGGCCACCGGGTTCATCCCGGAGGGCGTGCCCGGCAAGGTCGACGACCAGTGCGGCGAGCTGTGCACCTTCTCCCCGGAGCGGGCCAAGCAGCAGTTCGACGCCTCCGGCTTCACCGGCCCGATCGAGCTGATCTCGAACGTCGACTCGGCGATCAACCGCGAATGGATGCAGGCCGCCTGCGTCAGCATCAGCAACACCCTCGGCGTGCCCTGCAACTTCGTCCCGGTCCCGACCTTCTCGGAGTTCCTGGACCAGCGCCGGGCCGAGAACCTGACCGGGATCTTCCGCTCCGGCTGGGTCGCCTCGACCCCGACGATGGAGTACGTGCTGCGCCCGCAGTACACGACGGGAGCGGCGAACAACAACAGCGGCTACACCAACCCGCGCTTCGACGCCCTGGTGAACCAGGGTTCGACCGCGGCCACCGCCGAGGAGGCCTACGCGCTGTGGGCCGAGGCCGAGCGCGTCCTCATCCAGGACATGCCCGCCGTCGCGATCAACGACCAGTCCGCGCAGTTCGGCTGGTCGCCGCGTCTGCAGAACGTCGAGCTGACCTACGGTCGTGAGCTGGACCTGGAGAGCGTGACCGTCCAGGAGTGACGCCGTCCCACCACCACACCGGCGGCCGGGCGACCCCCGGCCGCCGGTGCACGTGCCCGGCGCGAACCGCCGGACCCCGAACCCGGAGGTGACCCGTGGGGCGCTATGTCCTGCGACGACTCCTGCAACTCGTGCCGGTGTTCCTCGGCACCACGTTCCTCATCTACTTCATGGTCTGGGCGCTGCCCGGCGACCCGCTCGCCGGCAAGTGCGGTGACCAGGCCTGCCCGCCCGCGTTCATCGAGCGCATGCGCGAGGAGTACGGGCTCGACCAGTCGATCTTCGTCCAGTACGTCACGTACCTGGGCAACCTGCTGCAGGGCGACTTCGGCGAGAACTTCCGCGGCCAGGAGGTCGCGACGCTGATCGCGAACGCCTACCCGGTCACGATCAAGCTCGCGGTCGTCGCGCTGGTCATCCAGGCGATCATCGGCCTGACCGCGGGCGTGCTCACCGGGCTGCGGCCCGGCGGGTTCCTCGACAACGTCGTGCTCACCGCGACGCTGTTCCTGGTCGCCGTGCCGGTCTTCGTGACCGGCTACGTGCTGCAGTCGGTCCTCGGGCTGCGGCTGGGCCTGATCCCGCCGACGGTCCCGGCGGACCCGGGGTTCCTGGACCTCGTCGTGCCCGGCTACGTGCTCGGCAGCCTGTCGCTGGCCTACGTGGCCCGGCTGACCCGGACGTCGATCGCGGAGAACCTGCGGGCCGACTACGTCCGTACGGCGACCGCGAAGGGCCTGACCCGGCGTCGCGTCGTCGGGGTCCACCTGACCCGCAACTCGGCGATCCCGGTGATCACCTTCCTCGGCGCGGACTTCGGCACGCTCATGGGCGGAGCGATCGTCACCGAGGGCATCTTCAACATCCGCGGGATCGGTGGGCTCATCTTCGGCTCCATCCAACGGCTCGACGGGGTGGTCGTCACCGGCGTCGTCGTCCTGCTGGTGATCGTCTACCTGCTCGCGAATCTCGTCGTGGACGTCACCTACGCGCTGCTCGACCCGAGGATCCGCCTTGACTGACCCCACCACCGCCACCGCCGACAAGCCCGTCGCCGCCGCCGGCCGCGCCGAGGCGACGGCCCGCACCCGCAGCCTCAGCGGCGACGCCTGGCACGACCTGCGTCGTCGCCCGCTGTTCCTCGTCGCGGCGGGCCTCATCACGTTCCTGCTGGTCATGGCCGCGTTCCCGCAGCTGTTCACCTCGGTCGACCCCACCCTCGGTAACCTGTCCCGGGCCCGCGAGGACCCGTCGGCCCAGGCCTGGTTCGGCTACGACCACCTCGGCCGTGACGTCTACGCGCGCACCGTCTACGGGACCCGCGTCTCGATCGTCGTCGGGGTGCTGGCGACGACGGCGGTCGTGGGAGTCGGCGCCGTCATGGGCCTGATCGCCGGGTTCGCCGGCGGCTGGGTCGACTCGCTGCTCGCCCGCGTCGCCGACGTCTTCTTCGGCGTGCCGTTCATCCTCGGCGCGATCGTCGTGCTCTCCACCTTCCGGGCGTCGGTCGGGCAGAGCGTGATCGGCATCAGCGGCCTGGTGATCGGCACGATCGGGCTGCTGTCCTGGCCGATCGTCATGCGGATCATGCGGTCCGCCGCGATCGCCGCCCGCAACCAGGACTACGTCAAGGCCGCCCGCGCGCTCGGTGCGAGCCCGTGGCGGATCATCCGGCGGCACATGCTGCCCAACACCATCGCCCCGGTGATGGTGTACGCGACGATCGCGCTCGGTGCGTTCATCGGGGCCGAGGCCACGCTGTCGTTCCTCGGCGTCGGCCTGCGCGACCCCGTCGTCTCGTGGGGCGTGATGATCAGCGAGGCGCAGAGCTATCTGCGGACCTCGCCGCACCTGCTCCTGTTCCCCGGCGCGTTCCTCGTCGTCACCGTGCTGGCCTTCGTGCTGCTCGGCGACGCCGTGCGCGACGCGTTCGACCCGAAGGGCCGGTCATGACCCCGCTGCTCGAGGTGGAGGGCCTGCACGTCGAGTTCGGCACCCGCGACGGCGTCGCCCGGGTGCTGAACGGCGTCGGCTACCAGGTGCACGCGGGGGAGACCCTCGCCGTCCTGGGGGAGTCGGGGTCGGGGAAGTCGGTCACCGCGAACACGGTGATGGGCATCCTGCCGACCCCGCCCGCGACCGTCACCGCGGGCTCGGTCCGCTACCGCGGCGAGGAGCTGCTCACCGCGACCGAGGAACGGCGCCGCGAGCTGCGCGGCGAGAACGTCGCGATGATCTTCCAGGACGCGCTGTCGGCGTTGAACCCGGTGTTCACCGTCGGGTTCCAGATCGGGGAGCAGCTGCGGACGCGGCGTGGGATGAGCAAGCGCGACGCGCGGGCCCGCGCCGTCGAGCTGCTCGACCTCGTCGGGATCCCCGGGGCGGCGCAGCGGGTCACGAACTTCCCGCACGAGTTCTCCGGCGGGATGCGCCAGCGCGTCATGATCGCGATGTCGCTGGCGCTGGACCCGGACGTGCTCATCGCCGACGAGCCGACGACCGCGCTCGACGTCACCGTGCAGGCCCAGATCATGGACCTGCTCGCCGAGATCCAGCGCGAACGGGAGATGGGACTGGTCCTCATCACCCACGACCTCGGCGTCGTCGCGGAGGTCGCCGACCGGATCGCGGTGATGTACGCGGGCCGCATCGTCGAGCAGGGCGACGTGCACCAGCTCTTCGCGAACCCGGCCCACCCGTACACCGAGGCGCTGCTCGCGTCGATCCCGCGGCTCGACAGCAAGGGCACCGAGCTGCGCGCGATCACCGGGCTCCCGCCGACGCTCACCGCCATCCCCGACGGCTGCCCGTTCCACCCGCGCTGCCCGCGCGCGGTGGAGCGCTGCCTCGGCACCGACCCGCCGCTGATCCCGCTGCCCGGAGCGCGGGCGTCGGCGTGCCTGTTCGCGGAGGACCTCGTATGAGCGAGCCCGTTCTCGAGGTCGACGACCTCGTCAAGCACTTCCCGGTGAAGGTCGGCGCGGTCGTCAAGCGCACCGTCGGCCACGTGCGCGCCGTAGACGGCGTCTCGTTCGCGCTGAACAAGGGCGAGACGCTGGGCATCGTCGGCGAGTCCGGCTGCGGGAAGTCGACCCTGGCCCAGGTGCTGATGCGGCTGGAGCCGCCGACGTCGGGCTCGGTGCGCTTCCACGGCGAGGACATCTTCGCCCGCCGCGGAGCGGAGCTGCGGGCGCTGCGCCGGCAGATGCAGATCGTGCTGCAGGACCCGTACACGTCGCTGAACCCGCGGATGACGGTCGCCGACATCGTCGGGGAGCCGTTCGAGATCCACCCCGAGGTCGCGCCGAAGGGGGAGCGACGGGCGAAGGTGCAGGAGCTGCTCGACGTCGTCGGGCTCAACCCCGACTTCGTCAACCGCTACCCGCACCAGTTCTCCGGCGGGCAGCGGCAGCGCATCGGGATCGCCCGCGCGCTCGCGCTGCGCCCGGAGATCATCGTGTGCGACGAGCCGGTGTCCGCGCTCGACGTGTCCATCCAGGCGCAGGTGATGAACCTGCTCGGGAACCTGCAGCGCGAGTTCGGGTTGTCCTACATCTTCATCGCCCACGACCTGTCCGTCGTGCGGCACCTGTCGGACCGGGTCGGCGTGATGTACCTGGGCAAGATGGTGGAGCTCGGGACCGAGCAGGAGATCTACACCCGGGCGTCGCACCCGTACACCCAGGCGCTGCTCTCCGCGGTGCCGGTGCCCGACCCGTCGGTCCGGGAGGGGCGCACGCGGATCCGGCTCACCGGTGACGTCCCGAGCCCGGTGGACCCGCCGAGCGGCTGCCGGTTCCGGACGCGCTGCTGGAAGGCCACCGACATCTGCGCGACCGAGGAGCCGCCCCTGGTGACGCGGCCGGGTGGGCACCATCCGAGCGCGTGCCACCACGCCAGCGAGGAGTACCTGCTGCCGACCTGAGACACCGAACGGAGCGGGCGGCGGCCGGACCCCCGCAGACGGGGGCCCGGTGTCCGCCCGGTGCCGCGGACACCGCCCCGGCACCGGGCGCGACCGGGTATGCCGCGATCAGTCCGGACCGCGGTAGGTGTGCCCGGTCGGAGTAGTGGTGACGACGGCCCCGTCGGGGGCGCGAGCCACGTGCCAGCCGGGTTGCTCGCGGACGTGGTTGTGGAACTCGCACACCCCGCGCCCGTTCTCCAGCTCAGTGCGTCCGCCGTCGGCACCCCGATGGATGTGGTCGAGGTGGCGGACGGGTGCGTCGCAGTAGGGCTCGGTGCACCGGTTCTGCGCCCGGGCTTTGACCAGGGTGGCGAGCAGTCCGGTGAAGATGCGCTGTCGGGAGTCGCCGCCGATGACCAGACCGTGGTCGGTGAGCAGGCGGCGAAGCGATTTGGTGCCCTCGGGATTGGCGAGCAGGTCGGCGGGAACGGGTCCGAGGCCGGGGATCTCGGCGGGTAGCGGGGACCGTGGGTCGAGCAGGGCCTGGATCGGGACGGTGACCTGGACTTCGAGGTTCACGGCGGTCGCGGTGGCCTGGCCGGTGACGCGTTCGACGAGGGTGTCGGCGAGGACCTGTCCGCGGGTGCGGGTCAGGGGCCGCGGGTCGACCTGGATCTCGACGAAGGCCTTCTGCAGCGCGGCCAGGCAGGCGGCGCCCTGTTCGACCGGGACGTAGGCGGTCAGGTAGCTCATCGCGTCCGGCGCGGGTCGCAGGGTGACCCGTCGTTCGGCCTTGGCGGCGTGGACGCGGGCGCGGAAGCGCTCCGGGGTGATCTCGGCGACCAGGCGGCGGGTCATCGCGCGCAGGCGCCCGATGCCGTACCGGGTCAGGTCTCGGTTGGTGGCGAGGCGGGCGTCGATCTGCGCCCGCTGGATCGTGTCGAGGTCGCGGCACTCGACGGCGATCGCCGTGGCCTTGGCGGCGCTGAGCTGTCCGGCTTCATGGAGGCGCCGGACGTCGTCGAGCCCGGCGTGCAGGTCGCGGGCGTCGGCGACGCGGGTGCGGGCCTCGGTGGTGGAGACCCGGCAGGCCAGTTGGATCTGGGCGACGACGCTGCGGTGGATCTTGTCGACGTCGATCCGGTCGTCGACGCGGTGGCTGTCGACATGGGCCTGGGCGAAGGCGCGGATCCGGTCCGTCTGGAGGGCGGCGAGGGAAGCCCGGAGAGTCTCGATCTCCTGGATCTGGTCGATCAGCTCGGTTTCGGACAACGTGGAGGTGTCGGCGGCGAGGGCGTGGTCGACGAAGAACCGGAGCAGCGTGAGATCACCGGACGGGAACCCACCCGCGTGCACGCCGGTGGCGTGGGCGGGCGGGTCCTGGGTCGCGGTCACGCCACCCATAGTACTCGAACTTATGTTCGAGTATCAAGTTTCCGCTTGCGATTGCGAACTGCTGAGCTGCGACGACGGTCCTGCCTCGGGTTGCGGCCTCGGGGTGGACGGCGGTGCTGCGCCTCGCCTGCCGGAGGGCGGGCCCCTCGCCGTCGCCGTGGACGTGGGCCACCCGGTGCGTCCACCCGTGCGACGGGGTGTGGAGCGGCATGGCGGTAGTAGAGGGAGTGCCGCCGTGTCGCGGGGGAGGCCGCTCCTCAGGCCCGCGCGCCGTACCGGCGGGCGTCGTCGCGGGACAGGGTCCGCCCCGCCCCGCACACGGGACACCGCATCTCGTAGCGGCTGCGCAGCGGCAGCACCGGCACGAAGAACAGCGTGAACCGGGTCCTCCGGTGCACCGCGGGCTGCGGACCCGCGTGACCGCAGGTCCCGCAGCCCAGCGCGACCAGGCCCAGCGGGCGCTCCTTGCGGGACAGCCCGAAGATGACCAGCACGACTCCAGGTTAGAGGCGTGCCACCTCCCGCAGCGCGGCGAGCGCCCCGGCCTCGACGAGGTCGGCGTTGATCGCGGCCCCCGCGAACGCCCCCGCGGCCGCCGCGGCCCCCACCTGCGCGCTCAGGTCGGTGATGTTGCCCGCGACCCACACGCCCTCGACCGTGCTGCGGCCCATCGCGTCGGCGACGAGGTGCTGCCCCATCCCGCTCGGGTGCTCGGCCGGGACGAGGCCCAGCTCGGCGAGGAAGCCGGCGCGGGCCTCCATCCGGGGCGCCACCGCGACGACCTCGCGCGCCAGCACGCCGGTCGGCGTGACCAGCCCGGTGATCGCGCCGCCGGACCGCACGACCTCGCTCACCGGCCCGTCGACGACGGCGATGCCGAGCGCGGCGAAGCGTTCCCGCTGCTCCGCGGTCGGCCCCGTCGAGTGCGACACGTAGACCACGTCCGCGCTGAGCTGCCGGAACAGCAACGCCTGGTGCGCGGAGCCGGGGGCGGTCCCGAGCACCGCGATCGGGCGGTCGCGCACCTCGTAGCCGTGGCAGTAGGGACAGTGGACGACGTCGGCGCCCCACCCCTGCGCGAGTCCCGGCACGTCGGGCAGCACGTCGACCAGTCCGGTCGTGACGAGCAGCCGCCGGGCGTCGAGGGTGGTGCCGTCGGCGAGGGTCACGGTGAAGCCGTCGCCGGTGCGGCGGGCGCCGACGACCTCGCCGTCGACGAGCGTGCCGCCGTAGCGGCGGACCTCCTCACGGCCGGTCGCGAGCAGCTCGGCCGGGGCGACGCCGTCGCGGGCGAACAGGCCGTGCGCGGCGGCGGCCGGGGCGTTGCGCGGCGAGCCGGAGTCGACGACGACCACCGACCGCAGGGAGCGGGCGAGCATCATGGCCCCGTTGAGTCCGGCCGGGCCGCCGCCGATCACGACGACGTCGTGGCGCTGTGCTGTGTCCATGTCCCCAGCCTGACGAGCAGCCGCACGCAACGGCAAGTTTCCTTGCTGAAACGGCAAACGTGCAGAATGGGTGCATGTCCCTGTACGTGCACCACGCCGGCGACCCCGCCGGGCCGCCGGTCCTCGCGGTCCACGGCGTGACCGGCCACGGTCTGCGCTGGCGGCCGCTGTTCGCGGCGCTGCCCCGGCTGCGCTGGATCGCCGTCGACGTCCGCGGCCACGGGCGGTCGCCGTGGGCGCCGCCGTGGAACCTGGAACGCCACGTCGCCGACCTGGTGGAGGTGCTGAACGCCGAGGGGGTCGGGCGCGCCGCCGTCGTCGGGCACTCCTTCGGCGGCGCCGTCGCCACGCACCTCGCGCGCACCGTTCCCGACCGCGTCGACCGGCTCGCGCTGCTCGACCCCGCACTCGGGCTGGACCCGCAGGACATGCTCGACGCGGCCGAGGACACCCGCGCCGACGTCACGTTCCCGACCCGCGACGCCGCCCGCGCGACCAAGGCCGAGAGCTGGGCCGACGTCCCCGGCGCGCTCGTCGACGCCGAGGTGGACGAGCACCTCGAACAGCGCGACGGCGCCTGGCGCTGGCGCCTGAGCCAGGCGTCCCTGGTGGCCGCGTGGGCGGAGATGGCGCGCCCGGCGGTCGTCCCACCGGCGGGTCTGCCGACGCTGGTCGTCCCCGCCGGCCGGGCCGACTACGTCTCCGACGACTGGATCGCCGCCTGCCGCGACGCGCTCGGCGCGGACCTGACCGTCGCCCCCGTCGACGCGGGCCACATGGTCTACCTGGAACGCCCGGCCGAGGTGGCGGCGCTGCTGCGGGAGTTCCTCGGGTGAGCGACCGCGACGACGGACACCTGCGCGAGCTCGTCCGGCTCCGCCGGGTCCGGGACCGGATCGACCGCGAGTACGCGCGTCCGCTCGACGTCGCCGAGCTCGCCCGCGCCGAGCACGTGTCGGCCGGGCACCTGTCGCGGGCGTTCCGCAGGGCCTACGGCGAGTCGCCCTACAGCTACCTCATGACCCGGCGGATCGAACGTGCCATGGCGCTGCTGCGACGCGGCGACCTCACCGTCACCGAGGTCTGCTTCGCCGTCGGCTGCTCCTCGCTCGGCACCTTCAGCACCCGCTTCACCGAGCTCGTCGGGATGCCGCCGTCGGCGTACAAGCGCGCCGCCCGGGACGGCACACCGGGGCTCCCGGCGTGCGTCGCCAAACAGGTCACCCGACCGGTCAGGAATCGAGAAGCACCGGGACCCGCGACCTCCCTAGCGTGAGCGTCATGACCGGACCCGCCATCACCATCCACGCCGGATTCCTCCCGCACACCGACCCCGAGGCCTCCCTCGCCTTCTACCGCGACGGCCTGGGCTTCGAGGTCCGCCTCGACGTCGGCCAGGGCACCATGCGCTGGCTCACCGTCGGCCCGCCCGACCAGCCCGACGTCTCGATCGTCCTCGCCCCGCCCGCGGCGGACCCCGGCGTCACCGACGACGAGCGCCGCACCATCACCGAGATGATGGCCAAGGGCACCTACACCGCCGTGCTGCTCGCCAGTAACGACCTCGACGCCGCGTTCGACAGGCTCCAGGCGAGCGGGGCCGAGGTCGTCCAGGAACCGGTCGACCAGCCGTACGGGGTGCGCGACTGTGCCTTCCGCGACCCCGCGGGCACGATGGTCCGCATCCAGCAGCGGCCCTGACACGGGCCGGACGGGGGATCCACCATGCACGCAGCCGACAGCCACGACCTCATCCGCGTGCACGGTGCGCGCGAGAACAACCTGCGCGACATCTCCGTCGAGCTGCCCAAACGGCGGCTCACGGTGTTCACCGGGGTGTCCGGCTCGGGCAAGAGCTCCCTGGTGTTCTCGACGATCGCCGCCGAGTCCCAGCGGATGATCAACGAGACCTACAGCGCGTTCGTCCAGGGCTTCATGCCGAACCTCGGCCGCCCCGACGTCGACGTCCTCGACGGCCTCACCACCGCGATCATCGTCGACCAGGAGCGCATGGGCGGGGACGTGCGCTCCACCGTCGGCACCGCCACCGACGTCGGTGCGCTGCTGCGGATCCTGTTCAGCCGGCTCGGGAAGCCCTACGCCGGCCCGGCGAAGGCGTTCTCGTTCAACGTCGCGACGATCAGCGGCTCCGGCGCGGTGACCGTCCGCAAGAACGGCCGGCAGGTCAAGGAGCGCCGCGAGTTCGAGATCGTCGGCGGTGCCTGCCCGCGGTGCGAGGGCCGCGGCTCGGTGTCCGACGTCGACCTCACGGCCCTGTACGACGACTCGAAGTCGATCGTCGAGGGCGCCCTGACGATCCCGAACTACTCCGTCGACGGCTGGTACGGCCGGATCTTCGCCAACTCCGGCTTCTTCCCCGGCGACAAGCCGATCAGCAGCTTCACGAAGCCCCAGCTGAACGCACTGCTCTACAAGGAGCCCACCCGGATCAAGGTCGACGGCATCAACGTCACCTTCGAGGGGCTGATCCCGCGGATCCAGAAGTCGTTCCTGGCCAAGGAGCGGGAGGCGATGCAGCCGCACATCCGGGCGTTCGTCGACCGGGCCATCGTGTTCCAGCGCTGCCCGGACTGCGACGGGACGCGGCTGTCCGAGCTCGCCCGCTCCTCGAAGATCAGGGGCATCTCCATCGCCGACGCCTGCGCGATGCAGATCTCCGACCTCGCCGACTGGGTCCGGCAGCTCGACGAGCCCTCGGTCGCGCCCTTGCTCGGCTCGCTGCGCCACACACTCGACTCGTTCGTCGAGATCGGGCTCGGCTACCTGTCCCTGGACCGGCCGTCCGGGTCGCTGTCCGGCGGCGAGGCCCAGCGCACCAAGATGATCAAGCATCTGGGGTCGTCGCTGACCGACGTCACCTACGTCTTCGACGAGCCGACCATCGGCCTGCACCCGCACGACATCGCCCGCATGAACGACCTGCTGCTGCGCCTGCGCGACAAGGGCAACACCGTGCTCGTCGTCGAGCACAAGCCGGAGACGATCGCGATCGCCGACCACGTCGTCGACCTGGGGCCGCGGGCGGGCGCCGACGGCGGGCACGTCGTCTACACCGGCGACCTCGACGGGCTGCGGGCCTCGGGCACGCTGACCGGCCGGCACCTGGAGTACCGGGCGTCACTCAAGCCGTCGGTGCGGACCCCGAGCGGGTACCTGGAGATCCGCGGGGCGGACCGGCACAACCTGCGCGGAGTCGACGTCGACGTCCCGCTCGGGGTGCTCACCGTCGTCACCGGGGTCGCCGGGTCGGGCAAGAGCTCGCTGATCCACGGCTCGATCGCCGGGCGCGACGGCGTGGTCGTCGTCGACCAGGGGGCGATCAAGGGGTCGCGGCGCAGCAACCCCGCCACCTACACCGGGCTGCTCGAACCGATCCGCAAGGCCTTCGCCAAGGCCAACGGCGTCAAGCCCGCCCTGTTCAGCGCCAACAGCGAGGGCGCCTGCCCGAACTGCAACGGCGCCGGCGTCGTCTACACCGACCTGGCGATGATGGCCGGCGTCGCCACCACCTGCGACGTCTGCGACGGCCGCCGCTTCGACGCCTCGGTACTCGGCTACACCTTCGGCGGGCGCGACATCAGCGAGGTCCTCGCCATGCCGGTGGCCGAGGCGGAGAAGTTCCTCGGGGCGGGCGAGGCCCGCACCCCGGCCGCGCACAGGATCCTGGAGCGCCTCGCCGACGTCGGGCTCGGCTACCTGACCCTGGGCCAGCCGCTGACCACGCTGTCCGGCGGCGAGCGCCAGCGGCTCAAGCTGGCGGTGCACCTGGGGGAGTCCGGCGGAACGTTCGTCCTCGACGAGCCGACGACCGGGCTGCACCTGGCCGACGTCGAGCAGCTCCTCGCGCTGCTCGACCGGATCGTCGACGGCGGCCGCTCGGTGATCGTCATCGAGCACCACCAGGCCGTGATGGCCCACGCCGACCGGATCATCGACCTGGGCCCCGGTGCCGGGCACGACGGCGGCGCGGTCGTCTTCGAGGGGACGCCCGCCGAGCTCGTCGCGGACCGGTCGACGCTGACGGGCGAGCACCTGGCGGCCTATGTCGGCGCCTGAGGACACCCCGCGGCACGAGGTCGCGGTGCTGGTCCGCCCGGGGGTGCGGCCGATGGAGCTCGGCCTGGTGCACCAGCCCTCGGCCGCACCCGGCCGGACCGGGAGTGGCCCGCGGGCCACCTCGCGAACGGATCGGGCCGTCCGGGGTCAGCCCCCGGTGCGTGCCCCGTTCCCCAACGCGTCCCGGATCTCGCGCAGCACCGCGGTCTGCTCCTGCACCGCGGAGATCAGCACTGCGAGCTGGTCGTCGCCGTGGCGCATCTCCTGGTACAGCGCGCTCACCGCGTAGGCGGTGGCGGCGGTGTGGCCGTCGGTCGCCTGGGGGTAGTCCTGCGCCTTGTCGGCCGCCTCCAGGAGGTCGAGCGCGTGCTCGATGACGTGCTGCCCGCTCTCGCGGTGGCTGTGCGGTTCCGGCATGTCCGAATCGTACTCATTCCGGGTGACGCGGCCCGGCGACTTCGGTCGCGCTGCGCACGACCTTCGGCGGGTGCGCCACCGTCGCGCCGCCCGGCAGGCTGACGGTCGATCCCGGGGGGTCGGGAGACGGGAGGGGACCGGTGGCCGTCCCGTTCGAGCGGAAACCTGCTGGACGGCGCCGGTCCGCCCCCTATGGTCGACGTGTGCCGGTCCGCCCCGCCGTGATCTCCGCCGTGCTGGTGGTCGCGGTGCTCACCGCCGGGCTCACCGTCGCCGAGACGCAGGCCACCGCCGGGGTGCTGCAGTGGACGCTGCTCGTCGTCGGGCTCGCGATGATCGGCTCGATCGCGGTGCGCTACCGGTCGCCGCGGGTGTTCGCGGTGCTGGCCGTACTCGGCCCGCTCGTCTCGCCCGTCGCCACCTACCTGCCGCTGGTCGGGGTGTTCGTGATCGCGACCCGGCGCCGCGCGGTCGAGACGCTGCCGGTGCTGGCCCTGGCGGTCGGGACCGCCGCGGTCACGCTGTACCGCAACGTCCCCGACGGGCCGACGGTGCTCGTGCTGCTCGGCGGGGCCGTGGCGTTCCAGGCCATCTCGGTGACCGCGGGCCTGCTGACCGGGATCCGCCGCGCGATGGTCGACGACCTGCGCGAGCGGCTCGCCCGCGCCGAGGCCGAGCGCGCGGTGCGCGAGGAGCAGGCCCGCGCCGACGAGCGGCGGAGGATCGCCGGGGAGATGCACGACCGGCTCGGGCACCGGCTGTCGTTGCTGTCGGTGCACGCCGGGGCGCTGGCGCTGCGCGGGGACCTGCCCGCCCGCACCGTCCGCGAGACCGCGCGGGTGCTGCGCGACACCACCCACCGCGCGATGGAGGACCTGCGCACGATCGTCCAGGTGCTGCACGAGCCCACCGGCGACGTACCCGACGAGGTCGACGACCTCGGTGCGGTCGAGGAGCTCGTCGCCGAGGCCCGCGCAGTCGGCGCGGACGTCCGCCTCCGGTCGACGGCGCTGTTGACGGTGTCCCCGCCGGGGCGTCCGCTGGCCGGCGTCGTGCACCGGGTGGTGCGCGAGGGCCTGACCAACGCCGCCCGGCACGCACCCGGGGCCCGGGTCGAGGTCGCCCTCGACGGGCGGCCCGGCCGGGACCTCACCGTCACCGTCACCTCCGGGCCGTCCGCGGCCGGTCCGACGCCCGAGGGTGCCGGGACCGGCCTGGTCGGGCTGCGCGAGCGCGTCGAGACCCTCGCCGGCGGGACGCTGACCCACGGCCCGACGCCGTCGGGGCACCTGCTGCGCGCGGTGCTGCCGTGGCGGGAGGAGACGGGATGACCGCGACCGCGATCCGGGTGCTGCTCGTCGACGACGACCCGCTCGTCCGCTCCGGGCTGCGGGTGATGCTCGACGGGCACGCGCTGCCCGGCGACGGCACCGGACCGGTACGGCGCATCCAGGTGGTCGGCGACGCCGGTGACGGTGACGAGGTGCCCGCCGCCGTCGCCGCGGGTCGGCCGCACGTGGTGCTGATGGACCTGCGGATGCGCCGCGTCGACGGCGTCGCCGCGACCCGGGAGGTGACCTCGCGGCCCGACGCCCCGACCGTCGTCGTGCTGACCACGTTCGACGCCGACGAGCACGTCGTGCGGGCGCTGCGCGCCGGGGCGAGCGGGTTCCTGCTCAAGGACGCCGCGCCCGAGGGGATCGTGGAGGCCGTCCGCGCCGCCGCCGACGGCGACGCCGTGCTGTCCCCGGCGATCACCCGGCGGCTGATCGGCATCGTCCGCGGCGACGGCGCCGGGCCGGTCGACCGCAGGCGCGCCGCCCGGGCCCGGCTCGACCGGCTCGCCGACCGCGAGCGCGACGTCGCCGAGGCCGTCGCCCGCGGCGGCTCCAACGCCGACATCGCCGCCGAGCTGCACATGTCGGTGGCGACGGTGAAGTCCTACGTGTCCCGGCTGCTGCGCGAGCTGGGCCTGGACAACCGGGTGCAGATCGCGCTGCTCGTCCGCGACGCGGCGGACTGACCCGCCCGGCGGACTAGCGTGGCCGGTGTGACGACGAGCGAGACGGTCGCCGCGGCGATGGCGGACGCGGCCGCGGCCTGGCTGGACACCCTGGACGACGACCGGCTCGCGACCGCCCGCGGCGACGGCCCGTCCGGCGACTCCCGGTCCGACGCCGAGCGTCGTCGCTGGTTCTACACCCCCACCGACCACGGCGGGCTGACGCTGCACGCGCAGACCCCGGTCCAGCAGCAGCGCGCGATGCGGCTGGTCGCGTCCGGTCTGTCCGAGGCCGGCTACGCCACCGTGGCGACGGTCATGGGGCTGGAGAACGTCCTGGACCGGGCGCAGGACTGGCCCACCCGGCCGCACCGGGAGCGGTTCCGGGACCCGGCGCTCTACCACCTGCGGATCTTCGGTGACCCGGGCGCGCGCACCTGGGGCTGGCGCTTCGGCGGGCACCACGTGTCGGTGAACGCACTCGTCGTCGACGGGCGGGTGGCCGCGGCCACGCCGTGCTTCCTCGGCGCGAACCCCGCGACGACACCGCTGCTCGGCGGGGGTGTCACGCGCCCGCTCGGCCCGACCGAGGACCTGGCCCGGGAGATCGTCCGCGGGCTCCCGCCCGAGCTCGCCGGGGTCGCGGTCCTCTCCGCCGGGGCGCCGCCGGACCTGGTGACGGCGAACCGGCCGCTGGTCGCGCCGGGCGACCGGCCGCTGCCGACCTCGGCGATCCGGCGGGAGAGCCCGCCCGGGCCGGTGGACCCGGTCGAGGGCACCGAGGCCGTCGCGCTCACCGGCGCGCCGCGCGGTGTCCCGGCGAGCGCGCTCGACGACCGTGGCCGCGACCTGCTGCGCCGCCTGCTCTCGGCCTACCTGGACCGGGCACCGGCCGGGGTCTCACCCGCCGCCCGGTACGACGACGACGCCGCCCTCGACGAGGTGCACCTGGCCTGGGCGGGGTCGCTGGAGGCGGGGGAGCCGCACTACCACCGGCTGCAGGGGCCGCGGCTGCTGCTGGAGTGGGACAACACCCAGGACGGCGCGGACCACGCCCACTCGGTGTGGCGCGACCCGGAGAACGACTTCGGCGTGGACCTGCTCGACGACCACCACCGGGCCTTCGCCCACCGGTGAGTCCCCTCACGACGACCTGCGCCGCGGGGGATCCGGCGGCGAGGATCGGGGCATGTACCCGCCCCCGCCCGAGCTCGCCGCGCACGCCAACGTCACCGCTGCGGCCTACGACGAGGCCGCCGCCGACCCGGAGGCGTTCTGGTGCGCGCAGGCCCGGCGCCTGGAGTGGGACCGCGCCCCCGCGCAGGGCTACGACGGCAGCCGCTGGCCCGAGGTCACCTGGTTCGCCGACGGCACGCTGAACGTCGCGCGCAACTGCGTCGACCGGCACGTCGAGGCCGGTGCCGGGGAGAAGGTCGCCCTGCACTGGGAGGGCGAGCCGGGGGACCGGCGCACCGTCACCTACGCCGACCTGCAGCGCGAGGTCGCCCGCTGCGCGCATGCGCTCACCGCGCTCGGGGTGGGGCGCGGCGACGTCGTCGTCGTGTACCTGCCGGTGCTGGTCGAGACCGTCGTCGTGATGCTCGCCTGCGCCCGGATCGGGGCGGTCCACTCGCTGGTCTTCGGCGGGTTCTCCGCCTCGGCACTGCGGTTCCGGCTCACCGACGGGTCGGCGAAGCTGCTCGTCACCACCGACGGCCAGTACCGGCGCGGGAAGGCCGTCCCGGTCAAGGTCAACGCCGACGAGGCCGCGTCCGGGGTGGACTCGCTGGAGCACGTGCTGGTCATCCGGCGGACCGGCTCGGAGGTCGACTGGACCCCCGGCCGCGACGTGTGGTGGCACGACGTCGTCGACACCGCACCCGAGGTCCACGAGGCGCAGGCGCACCCCGCCGAGAGTCCGCTCATGCTCGTCTACACCTCCGGCACCACCGGGACCCCCAAGGGTCTGCTGCACACCATGGGCGGCTACCTCACCCAGGCGTCGTGGACGGCGTGGGCCTGTTTCGACCACAAGCCCGACGACGTCTACTGGTGCACCGCCGACCTCGCCTGGGTCACCGCACACACCTACGAGGTCTACGGCCCGCTGTCCAACGGCGTCACGCAGGTGATCTACGAGGGCACCCCGGACACCCCCGAGCCCGGCCGGCACTTCGAGATCATCGCGCGGTACGGCGTCACCGTGTACTACACCGCGCCCACCCTGGTCCGGACGTACATGAAGTGGGGCCCGCAGGTGCCCGCGGCACACGACCTGTCGTCGCTGCGGCTGCTCGGCACGGTCGGTGAGGCGATCAACCCCGAGGCGTGGCGCTGGTTCCACACCGAGATCGGCGGCGGCCGCTGCCCGATCGTCGACACCTGGTGGCAGTCCGAGACCGGCGCGGCGATCTGCGCGCCGCTGCCCGGGGTGACGTCGCTGGTCCCGGGCTCGGCGACCCGGCCGCTGCCGGGGCTCTCGGTGCGGGTGGTCGACCGCGACGGGCGGACCTGCGACCCCGGCGAGGGCGGCATCCTGGTGATCGACCGGCCGTGGCCGTCGATGGCACGGACCGTGTGGGGCGACCCGGAGCGGTTCCGCGCGTCGTACTTCGCCGACTACGCCGAGCAGGGCTGGTACAAGGCGGGCGACGGCGCCGTCGTCGACGAGCACGGGTACGTGACGCTGCAGGGCCGGATCGACGACGTCATGAACGTGTCCGGACACCGGCTCGGCTCGATCGAGCTGGAGTCGGCGCTGGTGTCGCACCCGCGGGTCGCCGAGGCGGGCGTGGTCGGGGCACCGGACGCGACGACCGGGCAGGCCGTCGTCGCGTTCGTGACGGTCACCGACGGCCCGACCGAGGGCCTCGCCGACCAGCTGCGGGCACACGTGGCGCGTGAGATGGGGCCGGTCGCCCGGCCCCGTGAGGTCGTGCTCGTCGCGGAGCTGCCGAAGACCCGCTCGGGCAAGATCATGCGACGGCTGCTGCTCGACGTGACCGCCGGGCGGGAGCCCGGCGACACGACGTCGCTGGTGGACCCGGCCGCCTTCGCGGAGCTGGCGGCCGGGTACCGGCAGGGCTGAGCTCAGGCGATGCGGCGCAGCTTCTGGATCACGAGCTCGCCGTCGAGCAGGTCGCCCATGATCCCGACGAAGTGCACCAGGTGCGGGGTCTGCAGGTGCGCGTCGAGCTTCGCCTCGGACTCCCAGTTCTCGTAGAAGAAGAACACCGCGGGGTCGTCCCAGCCCTGGTGGAGGTCGTAGTTGACGTAGCCGTCCTCCTTCGACGTCGGCTCGATCAGCTTCTCGAGCTCCGCCTTCAGCTCCTCCTCCTTGCCCGGCTTCGCCCGCATCCGGGCGATCACGGTGAGCAGGTCGCGGTTGTCGTCGGTGGGAGTGGGCATCGTTGCCTCCGGCTCGATTGATTGTGCACAACGAGTATGGCGCATCCCGCCCCGCGGAGTCTGCCCGCAGTCGCTACCGTCGGCAGGATGATCGGTGCGGCGGACACCCGGGCGACGGCGGACGCGATGGCCGGGGCCGCGTCGGCCTGGCTGGACACCCTCGACCCGGCGCAGCGGGAGGTCGCCGTCGGGCACGCCCCGACCGGTGACGGCGACGCCGACGCCGAGCGCCGCCGCTGGTTCTACACCCCCACCGACCACGGCGGGCTCACCTTCCACGACCAGCTCCCGCCGCAGCAGCGCGCCGCGATGAAGCTGGTCGCGTCCGGGCTGTCCCGGGCCGCCTACGTCACCGTCGCGACCGTGATGGGGCTGGAGAACGTCCTCGACCACACCGAGGGCTTCGTGACCCTGTTCGACCGGACCCGTGGCCGGGACCCGCAGATGTACCACCTGCGCGTCTTCGGCGAGCCGGGGGACACCGGCACCTGGGGCTGGCGCTTCGGCGGGCACCACGTGTCGGTCAACCTCCTCGTCGTCGACGGC
Organism: Pseudonocardia sp. UM4_GMWB1; assembly: GCF_017312155.1. NCBI lineage: Bacteria > Bacillati > Actinomycetota > Actinomycetes > Pseudonocardiales > Pseudonocardiaceae > Pseudonocardia > Pseudonocardia sp. UM4_GMWB1. The sequence continues at coordinate 2,771,468 of NZ_QJPN01000001.1, forward strand.
GTCGTGGTCGCCTCGACCCCGTGCTTCCTGGGCGCCGACCCCGCGACCTCCGAGCTGCTCGGCGACGCCGTGCTCCGCCCGCTCGGACGGGTCGAGGACCTCGCCCGCGACCTCGTCCGCTCGCTGCCCGCCGAGCTGCGCGAGCGTGCGGTGCTGCTGGACAAGGCCCCGCCGGACCTCGTCGCCGCGAACCGCACCGAGCCGCAGGAGGGCGACAACTGGATCCCGCTGGCCGGGATCTGGCGCACCGAGTCCTTCGCCGACCCCGAGCAGCAGCGCCGGCTCGACGACATGAGCGAGGCCATCGAGGAGCGGGCCGCGTTCACCGACGCGCAGAAGGAGACCGTCGCGCTGTCGCGCACCCCGGCCGGCGTGCCGGCGTCCGACCTGGACGCCGGGGGTCGCGAGATGCTGCGCGCGTTGCTGGGCACCTACCTGAAGCGGGTCGCCGAGCCGCTGCAGCCGATCTCCCGCTACGACGACGACGCCGAGCTCGACGCCGTGCACCTCGCCTGGGCGGGGCCGCTGGAGGACGGCGCCCCGAACTACTACCGGGTGCAGGGCCCGCGCCTGCTCATCGAGTGGGACAACACCCAGCGCGACGCCAACCACGCCCACTCGGTGTGGCGCGACCCGTCGACGGACTTCGGCCTGGACGTGCTCGGCGCGCACCGGGCGGCGCACCACCTCGGCTGACCCGGCCGCCGCGGACCGGTGCCGTCGAACTGTGGGTCCGGTCAGTCCCGGTAGGCGGGCGCCCGGCTCGGGCCCTCGCGGTGGTCGCGCTCCAGCAGCGGCCGCCAGCGCGGCGCGACCAGGGTGGACAGCACCACCACGCTGGTGGAGCGGGCCACCAGCGGTGAGCGGCCGAGCGCGAGCAGGGTGTCCTGCAGGTCCTCGTGCGACGACGCCGCCAGCCGGCACATCACGTCCGACGAGCCGGTCGTCGCGTACGCCTCGGTGACCGCGGGCAGCGCGGCGAGCTCGGCGGCGACGTCGCCCAGCTCGCCCTGCGCGATCTCCAGCGTCACGAACGCCTGCACGCCGTACCCGGCCGCCGGGAGGTCGACGTCCGGGCCGTACCCGGTGACGACCCCGGCACGCTCCAGCCGGTCCAGTCGCGCCTGCACCGTCCCGCGGGCGACCCGCAGGGTGCGCGAGAGCTCCAGCACCCCGGCCCGCGGCCGGTCGCGCAGCGCGGCGAGCAGGTCGACGTCGAGGGCGTCCAGGGGCAGCACCCGGCGAGCCTAGCCGCGGCTCAGCCGGCCGGGGCGGGCTCGCGACGGGCGAAGTCCGGGGCCCGCTCCGGCCGGAAGCCCACGCCCACCAGGTAGGCGGGCACGATCTGGGCAGCCGGGACCGCGCGCATCAGCCGCAGCAGCGGAGCCGGGGGACCGTCGAGCCGTCCCGCCAGCGCCGGGCCGGCGATGTTGCGGTGCATGATCCGCTGCAGGCCCTGGACCAGCACCGTCGGGAGCAGCCTGCGGTTGCGGACCCGGCCGAGGTCCCGCTCGGTGAGGGTGCCCCGCTGCAGCGGGGCGGCGAGCAGGGTCGCGGCGGCGACCGCGTCCTGGATCGCGAGGTTGATCCCGACGCCGCCGATGGGGGACATCGCGTGCGCGGCGTCGCCGATGCAGAGCAGGCCGTCGACGTGCCAGCGGCGCAGCCGGTTGAGCTTCACGTCGAGGTGCTTCACCTCGTCCATCGACGCGATCTCGTCGACCCGGTCGGCGTACTCCGGCATCAGGTCGGCGATGTCGGCCCGGAACGCCTCGACGCCCGCGGTGCGCAGCCGCGCGTCGGCGCCCTTGGGGGCGAGGTAGCCGATCTGGTAGTAGCCCTCGCGCGGGATCACCACCGCGAAGCGTCCCTTCCCGATCCGCGGGCGCAGGGTGGCCCGCTGCTCCTCGGGGCGCCGCGGCAGCCGGAACCACCAGGTGTCGAACGGGACGTCGTACTCGGTCACGGGCAGGCCGGACCCGGCCCGCAGGACCGAGTGCCTGCCGTCGCAGGCGACGGTGAGGTCGGCCCGGATCTCGCCGGTGGTCTCCTCGCCGGGCGCGGTCGTCGTCGCGTACCGGACGCCGACGACCCGACCGTTCTCCCGGACCAGCGACGTGGCCCGGGTGTCGAGCCGCAGGTGGAAGGCCGGCTCGTCGGCGGCGACCTCGGCCAGCAGGTTCAGCAGGTCCCACTGCGGGACGAGTGCGACGTAGGGATGACGCACCCCGACCCGGCGCAGCAGGGACATGTTCCCGATCCGCTGCGCACCGCCCCGCTCGTCGGGGATCACGACCTCGTCGACCCGGCTCTGCGGCAGCGCGGCGAACCGCTCGCCGAGCCCCAGGTCGTCGAGCAGGTCCAGGGTGGTGGGGTGCACGGTGTCCCCGCGGAAGTCCCGCAGGAAGTCGCCGTGCTTCTCCAGCACGGTCACCTCGACCCCGGCCCGGGCCAGCAGCAGCCCCAGCATCATCCCGGCCGGGCCACCACCGACCACGCAGCACGTCGTGCGCTCCGACATCGCACCCACCTCATTTCAACTGTTGTTGAATTAAAGTAAGTATGCGCCTGCAGGGACCGTCCCGCAATGGGTGTGACGAGCTGTACCGAACCGGCCCCGGGATCAACGGCCGCTCGTCCCGGACCCGTCGCGTGCCGAAAAGTCGAGCCGCGTCGTGCCGATGACGGGCCGGATGGCAGCGGGCTCGGTCGCCCGGACGCCCGGGGCGTTCAGCTGGGCCGGGTGGGGTTGAGGACGACCTTGGTCCAGCCGTCCTCGCGGGCGTCGAAGTGCTGGTAGGCCTCCGGCGCCTGGTCGAGGGTCAGGTTGTGGGACACGATCCAGGACGGTGTGATCTTGTCTTCGGCGATGAGGTCGCGCAGGTGGCGGTTGTAGCGCTTGACCGGGGCCTGCCCGCAGCCCATCTGCTGGCCCTTGAACCAGAAGGAGCCGAAGTCGAAGCGGGCCTTGCCCTGCTGGGCCAGCTCATCCGGCGCGCCGGGGTCCTGGGGGACGAACACGCCGACGGTGCCGAGGCCGCCGGTGAATTTCACCGAGGCGACCAGGTTGTTGAGGGTCAGCGCGTTGTCCTCGTTGCCCTGCGGGTCGTGGGCCTGGTAGCCGACGCACTCGGCGCCACGGTCGGCACCGCGGCCGCCTGTCTGCTCCATGACCTGGTCGACCGGCGAGCTCTTCGAGTCGTCGATCGGGATCGCCCCGATCTGCTCGGCCAGCTTGAGCCGGTCGGGGTGACGGTCGACGACCATCACCTTCGCCGCACCCTTCACCGACGCGGACAGCGCGGCCATCAGACCGACCGGACCGGCCCCGTAGATCACGATCGATTCGCCGGGAACCAGACCGGACATCTCGACCGCGTGCCAGCCGGTGGGCAGGATGTCGGAGAGCATCGTGTAGTCGTTCTGCTTCTCCTTGGCGTCCTCGGGCAGGCGCAGGCACTGGAAGTCGCCCCACGGGATGCGCAGGTACTCGGCCTGCCCCCCGGCCCAGCCGCCCATGTCGGCGAACCCGTAGGCGCCGCCGGCCATGCCGGGTTCGTTGGCGGCCAGACAGTAATTGGTCAGTCCGTGTTCGCAGTTGCGGCAGTGCCCACAGCTGACGTTGAACGGGACGGACACCATGTCCCCGACCCGGACCTTGTCGACGCCACCGCCGACCTCGACGACCTCACCGAGGTTCTCGTGGCCGAAGATGCGGCCCTCGTCGAAGTCGGTCCGGCCCTCGTACATGTGCAGGTCCGACCCGCAGATGTTGGTCGATGTGATCTTCACCAGGACGTCGGTGGGCTTCTCGATCCGGGCGTCGGGGACCTCGTCGACGCTGACCTGGCGCGGACCGTGATAGACGAGTGCCTTCATGAGCAAACTCCTTCGCTTGTTTCGGGTGCCGTTCGCGAACGGCGGTGGTCGGACCGCAGCCGATGCGGTGGTGCGGCGAAGTGCGAGGGTGAGCGGCTGGCGGGTGCGGGCGGACCAGGCGCCGGAGTCGGGCCACGGTGTCCGCGCCGAACCGCCGTCCGGGACGGCTCGTCGTCGTGCCGGGAGGTCAGTCGGCGACACCGTTGGTCTGGTCGACCACGGTCTGGCGCTCCGGCGTGATCCACCAGATCACCCGCTCGGACTTGATCGCCTCAGGCGGGTAGTCCTGCCCGGTGTACTTCTGCGCGAGCCGGTCCACGTGGGCGCGGGCCTGCTGCCCGGTCGTCGTGTCGGTGACCCGCCCCCGGACCTCCGCGTAGCGGTAGGGGTCGGCCTCGTCGCGGATCAGCACCGTGACGCGCGGATCACGGGTGATGTTGTGGTGCTTCACGCGGTGCGACTCGGTGTTCAGGACGATCTTGCCGTCCTGCGCGTGTACCCAGATCATCTGGTTCTGGATACGGCCGCTCGGCAGCACCGTGGCGACCGAGGCGAAGTTCGCGCCGGTCGCCAGCTTCTCGGTCATCGAGTGCAGATCGGGCCCGTCGGTCGTCTCGGCCGGCATGACGCCTCCTTCGATGGGTGGTGGGAACGGTGCGGCGACGGCCAGGCTGCCCCTCCGTCCTCGACCCGCACGTTTTCGAGATCTACGTCGTCGGGCCGGGTGCACCCGTGTGGAGCGCGTGCCCGGCCGGTCGGGGCCGAAACCTCCGGGCGGGTGGAGCCGGCCGGGGACATGGGGGTGCCGCCGAGCGACGCCATGTTCCCGCTGACGGGGCGACCCCGCGGCAGGCGACGCCGGGACGGCCTCCGAGTGCGCGGAACAGCTCGACGCTCGAACGGTCCGGCGTGTGCGGTCCGGCGAGAAGGGTAGGCCTGCGGTATGGCCATCGCGACGACGAATCCCGCAACCGGAGAGACGGTCCGGGAGTTCGACTCCCTCACCCAGCAGGAGCTCGAGGACAGGATCCAGCGGTCCTGGGACGCGTTCCAGGGCTACCGCGACACGACGGTCGAGCAGCGAGCCGGGTGGATGCGCGCCGCCGCCGACATCCTCGACGCCGAGACCGACCGTCTGGCCGGGCTCGCGACCCTGGAGATGGGCAAGACCTTCGTGGCGGCGAAGGCGGAGGTCGGCAAGTGCGCGCTGGGGTGCCGCTGGTACGCCGACCACTCCGCCGAACACCTCGCCGACCACCCGTGGGAGCCCGCGGACGCACCGTCGAACGCCCGGGTCTTCACCCGGTACCAGCCGTTGGGTCCGGTGCTGGCGATCATGCCGTGGAACTTCCCCTACTGGCAGGTCTTCCGTTTCCTGTGCCCGGCCCTGATGGCCGGCAACGTGGGCCTGCTCAAGCACGCCTCGAACGTGCCGCAGGTCGCGCTGGCCATCTCCGATGTGCTGGTGCGGGCAGGCTTCCCGCGCGATGTGTTCCAGACGCTGCTCATCGGTTCGGAAATGATCGAGGCCGTGGTCGACGACGACCGGGTGCGTGCCGTCACCCTCACCGGCAGCGAGCCCGCCGGGCGTGCGGTCGGTGCCCGCGCCGGGCGCAACGTCAAGACCAGCGTGCTCGAGCTCGGGGGCAGCGACGCCTTCGTCGTGATGCCCTCTGCCGACCTGGACGCCACCGCCGACGCGGCCGTGGCGTCGCGTACCCTGAACAACGGCCAGTCCTGCATCAACGCCAAGCGGATCATCGTGCACGAGCAGGTCGCCGACGAGTTCCAGCGGCTCCTCGTGGAGAAGATGGAAGCGCTCACGGTCGGCGACCCGATGGACGAGGACACCGATCTCGGGCCGCTGTCGGGACCGCAGGGCCTCGAGGAGCTCGACCGGCAGGTGCGGGACTCGGTGGCCGCGGGTGCGTCGCTCCTGACCGGAGGCACGCCGCTGGGCGGTAAGGGCAACTTCTACCCGGCGTCGGTGCTCGCGGACATCCCGAAGGACGCGCCGGCCTACTACGAGGAGCTCTTCGGCCCGGTGGCGCTGCTCTTCCGGGCGACGGACCTCGACGAGGCGATCGCGATCGCCAACGACTCGAGCTTCGGCCTCGGCGGAAGCGCCTGGACCCAGGACGCGGGCGAGGCGGAACGCCTGGTCGACGAAATCGAGACCGGCATGATGAACATCAACAAGATCACCGCTTCGACGCCGGAGGTCCCCTTCGGCGGCGCCAAGAACTCGGGCTACGGCCGCGAGCTCGCGAGCTTCGGCACGCTGTCGTTCGTGAACGCCAAGACGGTGTGGATCCAGTGACCGGGAGCGGCACGCCCACCTTCACCCACGTCGCCCATGTCGCGCTCGTCGTGCGCGACATGGGCGACGAGCGTGGCGTTCTCCGAGCGCGTCCTGGGTTCGAGCAGGCGGGCGAGCGACACGAGGGGCCGCCCGGGGTGCGGCACCCCCGCCACCCGCTCGGGCCGGCGCCGAGCGGCTGCACCGAGGACGAGCCCTCCGGCTACTCGGCCGAGCGGCTCGACCGAGGCGCAGGACACCTGGCAGGCCTCCGAACCGAGGACGGGCCGGCCGGCCCCCGAGGCGAGGCACGGTCCTCGGCGACGCAGGAGTGCACCGCGGCGCGGAAGGAGTGCACGAGCGCGGGTCCCTCGGGCCCGTCCCACATCACCTGGGTCAGCAGCAGCGAGATCACGCCGGTCGACGGGTCGGAGCGCCACCCGGTGCCCAGGCCGCCGTCCCAGCCGTAGCGGCCGCCGTCCTCGACGGCCAGGCCCAGGCCCCAGCCGCAGCCGTCGTCGAGGAACGGGGCGGCGCCGGCCCGCTGCGCAGCGCTCAGCCGGTCGGTGGTCAGCTCGGCGACGGCGCCGGGGGACAGGACCGGGCTGCCGCCCCCGCGCAGGGCCCGGGAGAACGCGAGCAGGTCGTCCAGGGTGGAGACCAGTCCGCCGCCCCCGGACGGGAACACCGGCGGGGCCGCCCACGCGCCGTCGACCGGGTCGGTCACCGTGAAGCCGCCGCCGGGTGCGGCGGTCAGCAGCGGGACGAACCGGTCCCGGTCGGCGACGGGTACCGAGAAGCCGGTGTCGCGCATGCCGAGCGGGGTGAACACGCGCTCGGCCAGCACGGTCTGCAGGTCGGTCCCGCAGCGGCGGGCGAGCAGGACGCCGAGCAGGTCGCCGCTGGTCTGGTAGAGCCAGCGCGATCCCGGCTGCGCGACGAGCGGCACCGCGGCGAGCCGTGCGGTCCAGGTGTCGGGGTCGGGCAGCGGGTAGCTGCCGGGCGGCCCGTCGCTGCCGAGCCCGGCGGTGGCGCGCTGCACGGGCAGATCGGCGCCGGGCCGGGGGAGCATCCCGGTCCCGCAGCGGTAGGTCAGCAGGTCGTGGAGGGTGATCGGCCGGCGCGCGGGGACGGTGTCGTCGAGCTCGGCCGCCTCGTGACGCAGCACCCGCGGCGCGGCCAGCTCCGGGAGCCACGCCGCGACCGGCCCGTCGAGGTCCAGCATCCCGTCCTCGACGAGTGCGAGCGCCGCGACCGCGACGACCGGCTTGGTGATCGAGGCGATCCGCACGACCGTGTCGCGGCGCAGCGGGTGTCCGGCGCCGTCGTCGCCGAGGACGTGCACCGTGGTGCCGTGCCGGGGGTCGTCGACGGCGGCGACCACCCCCGGGACGCGCCCGGCGTCGACGGCGTCGTGCAGGAGCGCGGCGGTGCGGTCCAGGGGGACGGGCACGGGGGCCTCCCGGGGTCGGTGGGTCTCACCCGTTCCGACCGCGGCGGCCCCGCGAACTCATCGCTTGATGCCGACCCCGCCGACGATGCAGCGCTGCACCGGGTCCTCGGTGCGCAGCTGCGGGCCGTCGGGCCACCACCGGTAGCAGGGGACGATGCCCGGGTCGACCAGCTCGAGCCCGGGGAACAGGCCGCTGATCTCGGCGTGCGTGCGGAACCGGCCGCTGCCCATCGGGCTGTGGACGAAGACCTGCTCCATCCGCCGGGCCAGCTCGCTGTCGGCGTTCTCCGGGTCGAAGAAGTGCGCGATCGCGACGACGCTGCCGGGGGCGAGCCGCTCGATGTAGCGCGCCATGATCGCCTGTGGGTCCACGGCGTCGTCGAAGTGGTGGATGGTGCCGATCTGGAACAGCGCGAGTGGCTGGTCCAGGTCGAGGAAGCCCTGGACCGTCGGGTCGGCCAGCACCGTCTCCGGCTCGCGGATGTCCGCGGCGGAGAAGCGGGTGAACTCGTTGTCCTCCAGCAGCGCCTGGCCGTGCGCGATGACGGTCGGGTCGTTGTCGACGTAGGCGACCCGGGCCTCGGGCTGCAGCCGCTGCACCACCTGGTGGGTGTTCTCCGCGGTCGGCAGGCCGGAGCCGCAGTCCAGGTACTGGGTGATGGAGGTCTGGGTGGCGACGAAGCGCGCCGCCCGGATCAGGAACGCCCGGTTGTCGATCGCGAGCATGTTGACCTCGGGGGCCACCTGCCGGACCCGTTCGATGGTCTCCCGGTCGACGTCGTAGTTGTCCTTCCCGCCGAGCGCGTAGTCGTAGACCCGGGCGATGCTGGCCTTGGTCGTGTCGATGTACGCGGGAGCGCGACCCTCGGTCGGCTGGGCCATCGGCGGAGTCCTCACTGCGTCGTCGGCGCCGTCGCGCCGGGTCGTCGGTCGGTGCCCGGACGGCGCCCCGTCGTGGTGCCGATCACCGGTGCGGCCACCGTAGCGGACCGGCCCGACGGGCACGCACCGTCACCGTCCGGAAGTGCCCCGTGATCGAGACCGCGGACGACCTGCAGAACCGTTGTGTAGGCTGGGTCACCCGATCGGCAGTCCCCGCAACCCGCAGGAGCCCGTCCCGGTGGTCCCCAGCCCGAACAGCCCCACCCCGCCCGGTGCCGACCGCGGCCCGACCGCGCGGCGCATCGTTCTCGGTTCCCACCTGCGCCGGCTGCGGGAGCGCGCGGGCATCTCCCGGGCCGATGCGGCGTACGCGATCCGCGGCTCGGACTCGAAGATGAGCAGGCTGGAGTCCGGCAAGGTCGGGTTCAAGCAGCGCGACGTGGCCGACCTGCTGACGATGTACGGCGTCGCCGAGGGCCCCGAGCGCGAGCAGGTCCTGTCGATGGCCGAGGAGAGCAACTCCAGCGGCTGGTGGGCCCGGTACAACGATGTCGTCCCCGGCTGGTTCGAGGACTTCGTGGGTCTGGAGGCCTCGGCGTCGCGGATCTCGTCCTACGAGCTGCTGTTCGTCCCCGGCCTGCTGCAGACCGAGGACTACGCCCGCGCGGTCGTCAGCGGCGGCCACACCGATCTGCCGCCCGCCGAGCGGGCCGACGTCGAGAAGCGCCTGGAGGTGCGGCTGCGGCGCCAGCGCGTGCTGCACCGCAAGGACGCCCCGACCTTCTGGACCGTGCTCGACGAGGCCGTGCTGCACCGCCCGGTCGGCGGGGAGGCGGTCTTCCGCGCCCAGCTCGACCACCTGGTGGAGCTGTCGTCGCTGCCGAACGTCATCGTCCAGCTGCTGCCCTGGGACCTGTCCGGCTACGGGGCCGAGCACGCCTTCACCATGCTGCGCTTCGCCGAGCCCGAGCTGCCCGACCTGGTCTACCTCGAGGAGATGACCGGGTCCTCCTATCTGGACAAGCGGGCCGACGTCGAGCGCTACGGCCGGTCGATGGACCGGCTCACCGTCGACGCGCTCAGCCCGGAGCAGACCAAACAGGCCCTGAGCAAGCTGCGCGCCGAGCGCTGACCTGCACCGACGTCGCTCCCGGGCGACGAACGGCACCGGTGTCCCCGGCAGTGGGGGGACACCGTCCGATGCCGACCGCCCACGGCCGGTGCGGCGCACTCGGGCGCGGCCGGGCGACCGCCGGGCGCGTCCGTCCTGTTTTGCACGACCGAACCGTTCGCCCCCTGCTAGCGTCGTCGCAACGGAGAATGCACGTGCAGATGAGGTGAGCATTCGCATGGAACAGATGCACCTGAGCGGCCCCGCGGCGATCGATTCGCTGGCGTGGCGCAAGAGCGTGCGCAGCGGCTACCAGGGCAACTGCGTCGAGCTCGCCGTCGTGGCCGGGGGGACCGTGGCCGTCCGCAACTCGCGGGACCCGCACGGCACCGTGCTCGCCTTCCCGGCGACCGAGATGGCTGCGTTCCTGGCCTCGATCAGGAACGGCGAGCTGGACGACCTGGCTTGAGCCGTCCCCGCTGACCTCCCGCGGGCGGCCGGCCCGACCCCGGCCGCCCGCGGTGAGCCGAAATTGATCTTCTCGGTGTAGGAAGGAACGGTGAGCCGTTCCGAGCAGGCCCCGTCCTACCGCGGCGCGAGCGCCCATTACCTGTCCCCGTCGCGACGGGACCCCGTCAAGGTCGGCTCCGAGGAGCCGGTCACCCGGCGGGTCATCGCGGGTGCGCTGGCCGCGCTGCACCTGCGGCCCGGATCCCCGGTCGCCGTGCTCGACGTCGGGTCCGGCACCGCCGACGGGTTCGCCCTCCTCACCCGCCCGGCACCGGACGCCGCGCCGATCGTCGCGGAGGACCGGCTGCGCTACGTCGGGCTCGACGTCGATCCGGAGATGGTCGCCACCGCGCGGGACACCGTCGGTTCGCCGTCGGCGACGTTCGTGCTCGGCGACGTGCGCGACGCGCTGCCCGACGGCGCATTCGACCTCTACCTGTCCTGCGGGGTGCCGTACTCCCACCTCACCCGCGACGAGCTCGTCGCCGCACTGGGATCGGTGCTGACGGCCGTCGCGTCCCGGGGGCGGCGCGCCGCGGTCGTCGTCGACGTCCTCGGCCGGTACTCGGTGGAGTGGCAGCCTCGCTGGGGCACCGAGCGCTGGGACTACGCGATGAGCTTCTTCGCCGGCGGCGGCGGGCCCATCTCCGAGCCGATGACCTTCTACGGCCGCGCCGAACTCGACGCCACCGTCGACGCCGCGCTGGCCGGCAGCGGTGTGCGGCTGGTGTCGCGCACCGCTGTCGACCGGTCGGTCCTGGTCGGACGGCACACCGCCACCGGCACCTTCCACCCGGCGGTGCCGCGCTTCCGGACCCTGGTGAACGACCTGGTCCGCGACCCGTCCCGGGTCGACCCCGACGACCTCCGGTTCAGCCCCGCGACCGGAGGCGCACCGGAGGAGGTGCTGTCCTGGCTGCGCGGGTTCGCCGGCCGCTGGAACGCCGCCCTGGAGCCGTACCGGGGGGCGGGACCGCTCGCCGACGCCGACGCCGACCGGCTCGCCGGGGCCCTGCTCGGACTCGAACGGGCCGCGGGCCCCGGCCTGGGCCTCGGCCACTCGCTGACCATGACGCTGGTGGCCGAGCCCGCCTGAGCGCCGCCCCCCGCGGATCAGTGGTGCTTGTCGGTCAACGGCGGGAAGCGGTTCGGGCCCTCGTCCTGCTCGAACATCTCCGCGGCGGGCCCGACGATCAACCGGTCCGGCGGGGACGCCGCCCCGGTGTCCTTGCCGGGGTAGTCGAACAGGCCCAGGACGTGGCGCATCGCCTCGAGCCGTGCGCGCTTCTTGTCGTTGCTCTTGATCACCGTCCAGGGAGCGTCCTTGGTGTCGGTGTAGAAGAACATCGCCTCCTTGGCCTCGGTGTAGGCCTCCCACTTGTCCAGTGAGGCGAGGTCCATCGGGGACAGCTTCCACTGACGCACCGGGTCGACCTGACGGATCAGGAAGCGGGTGCGCTGCTCGTCGCGTGACACCGAGAACCACAGCTTCACCAGGTGGACCCCGGACCGGACGAGCATCCGCTCCAGCTCCGGGGTGGCCCGCAGGAACTCCATGTAGGAGCGGGGGTCGGTGAAGCCCATGACCCGCTCGACGCCGGCCCGGTTGTACCAGGACCGGTCGAACAGCACGATCTCCCCGGCCGAGGGCAGATGCTGCACATAGCGCTGGAAGTACCACTGGCCGGCCTCGCGCTCGGTCGGCTTCTCCAGCGCCACCACCCGGCAGCCGCGGGGGTTGAGGTGCTCGGTGAACCGCTTGATCGTCCCGCCCTTGCCCGCGGCGTCGCGGCCCTCGAACAGCACGACGATCCGGTTGCCGGTGTCCTTGACCCAGTTCTGCAGCTTCAGCAGCTCGATCTGCAGCAGCCGCTTCTGGCGCTCGTACTCCAGGCGGGACAGACGGTCGTCGTAGGGGTAGCCCTGGCGCCAGGTGTCGACCGGGCTGCCCTCGGGGCCGACGAGGGTCGGGTCGTCGTCGTCGGAGTCGTCGACCCGGAAGTGCCCGGGGGCGGCCGCGGCGGGGTGCGGGATCAGGGGGTCGGGGGCGTCGGCCTGAGGCTCGACCGGGGTCTCGTCCACGTGTGGCAACGCTGCGCGCCGGTCATGGCCGCGGGGCCACGCCCGGATGACGGCCGGGTGATCAGCGGGCAGCGGGACGGGGCCGGTCGTGCCAGTAGCCCTGCGCGTGGACCCGGTCCGGGGCGACGCCCGCCTCGTGCAGCAGCGTCCGCACCCGCGCCACCCGCGTGCTCTCGGTGGCGTTCCAGGCGTAGAAGTGCTCGCCGAGGCGGGCGGCCGCGGCACCGTGGGCGTCGGCCCAGTCGGCGACGGCGTCGAGCAGCGGGCGCCCGGGCCGCCGGCAGACCTCCACCGTCACCCCCGGATGGGCGTCGGTGAGCCCCACGGCGTCGGCCGGGTCGCCGACCTCGACCAGCACCCGGCCCCGGTGGTGCGGCGGGAGCACGGCGAGGATGCCGCGTACGGCGGGCAGCGCGGTCTCGTCGCCGGTGATCAGCACCTCGGTGGCGGGGCCCGGGTCCCACTGCACGCCGTGACCGGGGTTGCCGCGCCGCACGTCCGGCCCGGAGAGCAGGACGGGGTCGCCGGGGAGGGCGACCGCGGCCCACGCGCTCGCCGGGCCCGGCCGGGAGTGGCGGAACACATCGAGGTCGACCTCACCGCGCCCCGGCCGGACCGCGGCCGGGGTGTAGCTGCGCAGCACCGGCCGCGTGCCGGCGGGCAGCTTCCGCAGCCGGGCCCGCCACTCGCGTTCCGGCAGGCCGGAGGTGAGCGAGGCGGGGTAGCCGTCGTCCGGCGGGACCAGCAGCTTGACCCGCTGGTCCCGGCCGTGCGGGGCGAACCGCGACAACTCCGGACCACCCAGCATGATCCGCCGGAACCCGGGGGAGGGCACGCCGACGGCGAGCACCCGGGCGGCGAACAGGACGTTCGGCGACCCCGACAGGGGGCTCACCGGTCCAGCGTCCGCTCGATGTCGTCGAGCACCCTCTGCCCGCCGAGCGGCCCGACGCCGGTGATCCAGACCGACTGGTCGACCGGGTGCAGCCGCGGGAAGACCTGCGTGCGCACCGCCTGGACGGCCGGCGGCACCGCCGACGGCGACGCCGGGTCGGTCGCGGTCAGGAACACCTCGTCGGCGCGGGCCTGCTGGACCAGCTCGGGGGACAGGTCCACCGAGATCGAGTTCTCCCAGTCCCGGGGCGGGATGGTGAACCCGGCGCACTCCAGGGTGCTGCCCGCGAACGACGTCGGCCCGTACAGGGTGAGCAGACCGTCGCGGGGGCGGATCATCTGCGCGGTCCGCCCGGCCGTGTCGTGGGTGCGCGCCACCTCGGCGCAGCGGTCCCGGTAGCGGATGAGCAGCTGCTCGGTGTCGGCCTCGCGGCCGAGCGCCCGGCCGACGAAGCGGACGTTGTCCTGCCACGGATCGGCCTGCGAGGCCATGAAGGCCGTCGGCGCGATCGCGGTCAGCCGGTCGTACAGCGCGGCGTGCCGGGACTCGGTGCCCAGGATCAGGTCGGGCCGCTGGGCCGCGATCCGCTCCAGGTCGGGCTCGGCGACGGTCCCGACGACCGCCACCTGCGCGCCGGCGTCGCCGAGGTAGGCGGGCACCCCGGTGCCCTCGGACAGGACCCCGGCCCCGACCGGCGGGGCGTCGAGGGCGACGGTGGTGTCGAGCTGCACCGGCTCCAGCACGACGACCCGCCGCGGCGCGGCCGGGACCGTGACCTCGCCGCGTGCGGTGGCGACCGTGCGGGTCTCCCCGCCGTCGGTGGGGCCCGAGCCGGGCGCGGAGCACGCGGCGAGGAACAGGGTGAGCAGGGCGGCGAGGGCCACCGCGGCCCGGGGCGGCGTCACGGACGATCTCCTTCGGTCAGGTGAGGCGACCCTAACCCGGGACCGGTTCGGGATGGAGTGTCCGGTTCGACGGGAAACCGGTCGCCCGCGACCGCGCCACCGGGGCACCCTGTGGCGTGATGATCGAGCAGTTCGTCCGCGAGGGCTGGAGCCCGCGAGCGAGCCGGCGTCCGACCTGGTGGCCGGGACCGCGCCCGCCGAGCGCGTGGTGCGCGAGGCGCTGGGGTGAGGGGGTCAGAGCTGCACCCCGCGGGTCAGTGCCCCGTCGACGACCAGGTTGGTGCCGCTGATCCGGCTCGCCCGCGGGCTGACCAGCGAGACCACCGCGTAGGCGGTCTCCTCCGGGGTGCCCATCCGGCCGGTCGGGTTGAGCCCCATCGCGTGCGCGTACAGCGCGGGGTCGTGCTGCTCCACGTTCGCCCACACCCCGCCGGGGAAGTAGACGTTGCCGGGGGAGACGGCGTTGGCCCGGATGCCCTTCGGTGCCAGGTCGAACGCCAGGCCGGAGACGTAGTGCACGAGCGCGGCCTTCATGACGCCGTAGGAGCCGTCGGCGAAGTCGATCTCGCGGCCGGACACGCTGGACACCGCGGTGACCGAGGCGGCGTCGCTGCGCTCCAGGTGCGGCAGCGCGGCCTCCACCAGGCGCACCGTGTGCAGCAGGTCGACCTCGAAGCTCGAGCGCCAGTTCTGCTCGCCCGGGCCGATCGCGAGCGCCGAGACGTTCGCGACGACCGCGTCGACGGCGCCGAACCGCTCGGCGGAGGCGGCGACCCAGCCGGCCAGCGCGTCGCCGTCGGCGACGTCGACCGCGGTCCCGGCCACCTCGCCGGCACCCGCGGCGCGCAGTTCCTGCTCGGCCGCGGCGACCCCGTCGGCGTCGCGGGCGCAGAACGCGACCCGCGCGCCCTCCGCCGCCAGCCCGGCGACGACCGCACGCCCGATCCCGCGCGACCCTCCGGTCACGAGCACGACACGACCGTTCAGCAACATGTCCATGGAAAGGCCTCTCTTACAGGGAGCGGGCCTGCTCGCGCAGGTGACGGTGGACGCCGCCGTAGGCCGCGGCGGCCGGGAGCAGCGCCTTCGCGATCTTGGTGACGGCGCTGTAGTTGGTGTCGACGACGTTGGCCAGCGGCGACTCCGCGGCCTGGGTGAGCAGCTGGTAGGCGTCCAGCCGGTCCAGCCCGTACAGCTCGCCCAGCCAGGCGATCATCCCGACCTGGCTGGCCCGCCACGCGTCCTCCAGCGGACGGGAGGACCCGACGACGACGTAGTGGGTGTCGGTCTCGATCCGCGGCCACGCCGGGACCGGGGCGTTCTTGATCAGCTCGACGATCAGCACGACGTCCATCGCGCCCTCGACGGCCGTGCCGCAGCTCTCGCCCTCGCCCTGGCGGTAGTGGCCGTCGCCGACCGAGAACAGCGCACCGGGAACGTTGACCTGCAGGTAGCAGGTCGCCCCGGCGCGCATCTCCGGGGTGTCCATGTTCCCGCCGAACACGTCGGGCACCAGCGAGCTGCGCACCTCCCGCCCGGGCGGGGCGACGCCGACGGTGCCGAGCATCGGGTTGCACGGCAGCTCCAGGCGCAGGTCCGCGCTCGTCGCCTCGAACAGCACCGTCCCCGCGGCCCGGTCGAGCTGGTAGATCCAGGTCCGCTCGGGGAGCGGCTCGTGCAGCAGCGCGGTGCGGTCGGTCGTCGACAGCGCCCCGAACAGTGGGATCAGGGTGGAGGCACCCCAGTCCCGGGCCGGGGTCAGCTCCACGAGGTGGACGGCCAGGGTGTCGCCCGGCTCGGCGCCCTCCACGTGGAACGGCCCGGTCTGCGGGTTCACCTCGCTCATGTCGAGCACCGCGCTCGGACGGTCCGAGGTGGACGTGAGCCGCCCGGAGAACGCGTCCTCGGTCCACAGCCGCAGGCAGGTCCCGGGCGCGACCCGGCGCACCGGGGGCACGCCACCGAAGGTCCAGGCGAACTCGTGCCGTTCCGGCCGGTATTCCACGACGTGCATGGATCGCATCCTGGCCCCCTCCGCGCGTCGCGGGCAACGGTTTCCCGCCGCACCGAGACCACCCGGTCGTCGAACTCCCCGGGTGGGCCGCCGAGCCGGTACGTTGCCGCGATGGCCCGGTACTTCGACGTGCACCCGCAGAACCCGCAGCCGCGCAGCATCGGACAGGTCGTGGACCTCGTGCGGTCCGGCGGCCTGATCGCCTACCCGACCGACTCGTGCTTCGCGCTGGGCTGCTCGCTGGGCAACCGCGACGGCCTGGAGCGGATCCGGCAGATCCGCAAGCTCGACGACCGGCACCACTTCACCCTCGTGTGCGCGGAGTTCGCGCAGCTCGGGCAGTTCGTCCAGATCTCCAACTCCGTGTTCCGCGCGGTGAAGGCGTCCACCCCGGGCAGCTACACCTTCATCCTCCCGGCCACCAAGGAGGTGCCCAAGCAGCTGCTGCACCCGAAGAAGAAGACCGTCGGCGTGCGCATCCCCGACCACGCCACCACCCAGGCGCTGCTCGCCGAGCTGGGGGAGCCGCTGCTGTCCTCGACGCTGCTGCTGCCCGGCCACGACGAGCCGATGACGCAGGGCTGGGAGATCAAGGAGGAGCTGGAGAACCAGGTCGACGCGGTCATCGACTCCGGGGACTGCGGCACCGAGCCGACCACGGTCGTCGACCTGTCCGGCGACGAGCCGGAGATCGTGCGGCACGGCGCGGGGGACCCGTCGCGGTTCGAGTGAGGACCCCTCCGGCGCGGCCGCCCGGCCGCCCGTCGTGCCCGTCCGGGTGCCCCCGGTGACCGCCCTGCGGGGGTCGCGCCGCCCGCCCGTCCACGATCCACCGCCCACCGCATCAGAGCGAGCGCTGGGCGGACCGACGAGTAGGCTTCGCAACCGTCCCGCCCGCTACCCGAGCGGGTACTGACGTGGCGTCCGATCCCGGGCGCCGTCCGAACGGTTCGGAGGACGATCGCGTGGCGCGAGACGACCCGCCGCCCCACCCGTCCGGCCCGGCGGGTGCCTCGGCCGGGGACGCGGTGCTGGCCGCGATCGCGCACCGGTTGCGGGCCCGTTCGGAGCGCCAGCAGCTGCTGACCGAACGGCTGCGTGCCGGTGAGCTGCGCCCGGGTGCGCTGGCAGACCTCGCCGAGCTGGCCGCGGCCGCCCGTCGGGGGGCCCGCGACGGCGACCACATCCTCGTTCTCGCCGGCGCCCCCCGCGGGCCCCGGCTCGCGGCCCCGTCGACCCCGCTCGGTCAGGCGCTCAACACCGTCGTCTCCGCGAGTGAGGCGGCCTCGCGCACGATCGTCCCGCCGACCCCGAGCGTCTCGGTCGACGCCACCGCCGAGCCCGTCCTGGGCCAGATCCTGGCCGAGCTGCTCGCCCACGCCGCGAGCGCCACCCCGGCCGGGGAGCGTATCGAGCTGCTGACCCGCTGGGGTCCCGACGGCGGGATCGTCGTCGAGCTGCAGGGCACCCAGTCCCCGCGCCACCGCACCCCGGTCGAGGAGTTGGACCGCGCGCTGGGCTCGGCGACGCCCGGTGGCCCGGTCGCCCCGCAGGAGATCGGCCTGCACGTGGCCGCGCGGCTGGCCCGCGCCATCGGCGCCCGGCTCGGCGTCCGCGCCCCCGCCGGGAACTCCGCGATCGCCCCGATCGCCGTGCTCCACCTGCCGTCCTCGGTCCTCGGCGGTGGCCGCTCCGAGTCCGCCGCGCCCGCCGCGGAGCCGCAGCCGGCCGAGTCCGTCGAGCAGGCCGGGACCGGGACGACGGCGTCGCTGCGCCGCCCGGCACCCGATCCCGCCCCGGCCGCGGCGGCGGACGTGCCCTGGCCGCCCCGGGAGAACCCGCCGGCGGAGCCCGAGCGCAGCTGGCCGCCGGTCGCCCCCGAACGGGTCGAGCCCGCGGCCTCCGCCGGGCTGCCCCGCCGTGCCCCCCGCCCGGCCGGCGGGATCGCGGCCGCGGCCCCCTTCGCCGGCTCCGGTGCCCCGGCTGCCCGTCCGCAGGCCCCCGGCCCGGCCGGTCCCGGACCGAACGGGTCCGGGCCCGGTACGCCCGGCCCGGGCCCGCGCCCGCCGTACGGGCCGCCGTCACCGGCCACGGGCCCGGCGCGCAACGGCGCCCCGCCACCGCCGCCCGCGCCGGAGGATCCCCCGGCCACCGAGGCACTGCCCGTCACCGGCGCGGCGGGGACGACCCCGCCGGTGGAGCTGTTCGGACCGTTCGACTCGGAGGTGCCGGTGCCCGTGGACGACGCGGACGACACGCCGATCTTCGCGGCGGTCGCCTCGGCCTGGTTCCGTGAGCCGGGATCGACCGAGACGACGGCGCTCCCGGTCACGCAGAACGACAACTGGCGCACCGCGGGCGACGCCGAGTTCGACGCCGCCCGGATCCGGGCCGACCGGGTCGTCGACCTGCCGACCACCGCGCAGGGCCTGCCGCAGCGGCTGCCCGGGCAGGCGATGGTGCCGCCGTCGTGGCGGGACACCCCGAACGGGCTCGCACCGACCGGGTCGCGGGAGCGCCAGCCCGACCGGGTGCGCAACCGGCTGGCCAGCTACCAGCGGGGTCTGCGCGAGGGCCGCCACCGCGCCGCGGAGGACCACGGCCCGCACGGACCGGCCGGTGGTGCGCTGAACGGCGCCGTCAACGGCGCGCCGGTGCCCGGCGGGCACCGCAACGGCCACCACCTCGACGACGGCGACGACCGCAGCGTCGGCTGATCACCACTCGTGCGGCGTCCCGGCGGCCCAGCCGTCCGGGTCGTCCCACGCCTGCAGGGTGCGGCCGCTGACGAAGCGCCGCCGCGCCCCGGTCACCGGGTCGTCGAACTCCAGGGCACGCGAGAGCAGCTGCAGCGGGCGGGTGAAGTCCTCCGGCGCCCGCCGGTGCAGCTCGGGGTAGACGTCGTCGCCGAGGATCGGCACGCCCAGCCCGTTCAGGTGCACCCGCAGCTGATGGGTCCGCCCGGTGCGCGGGGTCAGCCGGTACAGGGCCCTCTCGCCCCGCTGCCCGGCGAGCTCGACGCGGGTCTCGGCGTTCGGCTCGCCGTCCTCGGTGACGGCGGCGAACACCCCGGGGCGCTTCACGATCCGCGACACCTCGGTGCGCGGCAGCTCCAGGTCCGGGTCGAACCGGGCGAGCGCCTCGTAGGTCTTCGTGACCCGGCCGCGGGCGAACAACGTCTGGTAGGCGCCGCGCAGCTCGGGGCGCACCACCAGCAGCAGGACCCCCGCGGTGGCGCGGTCGAGCCGGTGCGCCGGGCTGAGCGCGGGCAGCCCCAGCTCATGGCGCAGCCGCACCAGCACGGTCTGGCGGACGTGGCTGCCCCGCGGGATCGTCGCGAGCAGGTGCGGCTTGTCGACGACGACCACGTCGTCGTCGGCGTACAGCACCGGCAGCCCGAACGGCACCGGCACCTCGTCGGGCTCGTCGCGGTAGAGCCACAGCGTCGTCGACGGCGTGTACGGCGTGGCCGGGGTGACCGGGCCGGCCGCGGTCACGATCTCCCCGGCGGCCAGCCGTACGTCGATCCGCTCCGCGACGTGCGGGAACCGGTCGACGAGGTGATCGCGCATCGTCGCCCACCCGCCGGTCGCCGGGGTGCGGACGCGGGCCGGCGCGAGGCCGTCGACCGTCGGGAGCGGGGACGCCTCCCGGGACGTGCGGCGCCGGCGGGATCTCACGGGGCAGCAGCCTACGATGGCCCCTCGTGAGCTGGACGTCCTACGGTGCCTACCTGTTGATCGTCGTCGGGCTGGTGCTGATGCCCGGCCCGGACACCTTCGTGATGCTGCGCGCCTCGCTGGTCGGCGGGCGCGCGGGCGGACTCTCGACGCTGGCCGGGGTGTTCACCGGCAACGCCCTGCAGGGCGGCGCCGCGGCGTTCGGGCTCGGTGTGCTCGTCGCGAGCTCGCACACCGCGTTCACCGTGATCCGCTGGGCCGGGGTGGTCTACCTCTGCGTGCTCGGGGTGCAGGCGCTGCGGGCCGCGCGTCGCGGCGACTACCCCGTGGTCCCCGACGGTGGTCCGCGGGTCCCGGCGCGGCGGTCGTTCCTGGTCGGTTTCGGTTCGAACATCACCAACCCGAAGGTGCTGGTCATGTACCTGTCGGTGCTGCCGCAGTTCCTCGTGCCCGGGGTGACGACCACCGCCGACGCGCTGCTGCTGGCGCTGTCGGTGGCGGTGCTCGGCGGCGTCTACGGGGTCGGCCTGGTCCTCGCCGTGCACCGGGCGCGGGCCTTCTTCACCCGGCGCCGCGTGCGACGCGCCGGTGACGTCGTCGCCGGGGTCGCGCTGATCGGGTTCGGCGGGGCGCTGGCCGCCGCCTGATCTGCGGGGTTGCCCGCATGGTGGGTCTGAGTTCATGATGTGGGTACGACATCGTCGTCGATGCCCAGGGGGATCATCGTGTCGGACACCGTCATCGTGGTGAACACGGCCGTCGCCGTGCTCGCCGTCGTCGTGTTGATCGTGAGGTTCCGGCTCAACCCGGTGATCTCCCTCGTGATCGGCGCCGTCTACCTGGGCCTGACCGCCGGCCTGGGGGTGACGGGGACGGTCGACGCGGTCACCGGCGGGTTCGGCGACATCCTGGCCGACGTCGGGCTGCTCATCGCCTTCGGTGTCCTGACCGGCGCGATGCTGCACCACGCGGGCGCCATCGAACGGCTGGTCTCCGCGCTGCTGACGGCCTGCGGCCCGCGCGGGATGCCCTACGCCACCGCCGTCACCGTCTCCACCGCACTCCAGTCGATCTTCGTCGACGTGTTGCTGGTCATCTCCGCACCGCTGGCCCGGCGGATCGCTCCGCGCATCGGGGAC
Organism: Pseudonocardia sp. UM4_GMWB1; assembly: GCF_017312155.1. Taxonomy (NCBI): domain Bacteria; kingdom Bacillati; phylum Actinomycetota; class Actinomycetes; order Pseudonocardiales; family Pseudonocardiaceae; genus Pseudonocardia; species Pseudonocardia sp. UM4_GMWB1. The sequence goes on from NZ_QJPN01000001.1 coordinate 2,792,317, forward strand.
AAGGGGCTGCCGCGCATGGCGACCGCGCTCGCGATCGGCCTGGAGTGCGGGATCGTGTTCATGGTCCCCGGTGTCGGTGCGGTCGCACTCGCCGGTGTGCTCGGGGTGCCGCTGGGCCAGATGCTGATCCTGGGCCTGGTCGTCGTGGTGCCGACCGTGCTCATCGCGACCGGGATCATGTCCGTGCTGCTGCGCCGCGGCTGGTGGGACCCGGCCCGCGACGAGCAGGAGCCGGTCGCCGCGGGCGTGCCCGCCGGTGCGGAGGCCCACTCGCCGGACACCGACGCACCCGAGGCCGGGAGCGCCGGGGGACAGCCCACCGGTACCGGTTCCCCGGACGGCGGGGGCACGCACGGGGGAGACGGAGCCGGGCCCGGCGGGGGCGCGGTCCCGGCCGCCGTCGGTACCGCGGTGTCCGGCACCGCGCGTCGCGAGCTGCCGCTGGCCCTGCTGTTCGGGCCGCTGCTGGTGGGCCTGCTGCTCATCGCCGCGGGCGCCGTCCTCGACGCGGCCGGGATCACCCACCCCGTCATCGCGTTCCTGGGCGAGCCGGTGATCGCGCTGCTGCTCGCGCTGATCGGGACCACCGCCGTCATCGGGGTCGCCCACGGGCGCGGCATGGTCGAGTCCGCGGTCTCCGACGGGTTCCGTGAGAGCGGGCAGATCCTGATCCTCACCGGCGTGGGCGGCTCGCTCGCCACCACGATCTCCGACGCCGGGCTGGGCGAGATCCTCGGCAGCTTCTTCTCCGCCGGCACCGCTGCCCCGCTGCTGATGGTGTGGCTGATCGCCGCCGTACTGCACGTCGCGATCGGGTCGGTGACGATCTCGGCGATCACCGCGGCCGGGGTGCTCGCCCCGGTCGCCCCGGTGATCGGCCTGGCCCCGGTACTGATCGCGCTGGCCGCCGGTGCCGGGGCGCTGTTCGCCGTCCACGTCACCTCGAACACGTTCTGGCTGCTGCAGTCGCTGCTCGGACAGTCCGTGCGCGGGACGCTCAAGACCTGCTCGGTCGGGGTCTCCATCGCCTCCGTCGTCGCGATCCTGGTGATCCTGCCGCTGTCGCTCGTCGTCTAAGGAGAGTCGTGTCGCAACTTCCGCTGTCCGGGGTCCGGGTGCTCGAGCTCGGCAACTACATCGCCGCTCCCACCGCGGGACGCCTGCTCGCCGACTTCGGCGCCGAGGTGATCAAGGTCGAGCGCCCCGGTACCGGCGACGAGATCCGCAACTGGCGGCTCTACGCCGGGGACACCTCGATGCTGTACCGGACGCTGAACCGCAACAAGCGCTCCATCACCCTCGACATGCGCTCGGCCGCGGGGAAGCAGGCCGTGCTGGACCTGGCCGCCCGCTCCGACGTGGTGCTGGAGAACTTCCGGCCCGGCACACTGGAGAAGTGGGGGCTCGGCCCGGCCGAGCTCGACGCCGTCAACCCCGACGTCGTGCTCGTGCGGATCTCGGCGTTCGGGCAGACCGGGCCGCTGTCGTCGCGGCCGGGGTTCGCCGCCGTCGCCGAGGCGATGGGCGGGCTGCGCGCCCTCGTCGGGGAGGCCGACCGGCCGCCGTCGCGGACCGGGGTGTCGATCGGGGACTCGATCGCCGGGCTCTACGGCGCGTTCTCCGCGATGATGGGGCTCTACCAGCGCGAGAGCCGCACGGACCGGCCTGCGCTGGACCGGCGCTGCATGGACGTCGCGCTCAACGAGGCCGTGTTCTCGATGATGGAGTCCCTCGTCCCCGACCACCTCGCCTACGGCGTCGAGCGGCGCCGCGTCGGCGGGCGGATGGAGGGCATCGCCCCGTCCAACGCCTACGTCTGCGCGGACGGGGGCAGTGTCGTGATCGCCGGCAACGGCGACTCCATCTACGGCCGGTTCATGACCGTCATCGGCCGCGCGGACCTGGGCGGCGACCCGGAGCTGGCCTCCAACGCGGGCCGCTGGGCGCGCCGCGACGAGCTCGACGGCGCCATCGAGACCTGGACCCGCTCGCTGCCCCGCGACGAGGTCCTCGCGAAGCTGGAGGAGGCCGGCGTCCCGGCCGGGCCGATCCACTCCGCCGCCGACATCGTCGCCGACGAGCAGTTCCGCGCCCGCGACATGGTCCAGTACTTCGACGTCGACACCGGCGGCGCCGAACCCGCACGGGTCGGGTTCCCCGGCATCGTGCCGGTGCTCGACGGCCGGTCGGTCCCGGTCCGCTCCGTCGGGCCGGACCTGGGCGCCGACACCGCCGCCGTACTCGGCGGGCTGCTCGGGTACACCCCGGACACGATCCGGGCCGCATCGGGGGAGGACGCATGAGCACCGACGGGGTCGTCCTGCGGGACGTCACGCTGCGCGACGGGCTCCAGCTCACCGGCAAGCCGCTGCCCACCGACCGCAAGGTCGGGCTGGTCCGCGCGCTGCTCGGTGCGGGTGTACCGGAGCTGGAGATCGGGTCGCTGGCCCGCGGCGACCTGGTGCCGCCGCTGGCGGACACCCTCGACGTCGTCGCCGCGCTGACACCGGAGGAGCTGGAGCGCTGCTGGGTGTGGGTGGCGACGCCGCGGCACGTGCAGAAGGCGGTGGCCGCCGGGGCCCGCAACGTCCAGTACTGCTTCTCGGTGTCCGATGCGCACAACAACGCCAACATCGGCCGTGACACCGCCGTCTCCCTCGACGCGATGCCGCAGGCCGTCGAGTACGCGCGTGCCGCGGGCGGACGCATCCAGCTGTGCCTCGCGACGGCGTTCACCTGCCCGTTCGACGGGCCCGTCGACCCGGACCGGGTGGTCGAGATCGTCGCCGACCCGCGCACCGCGGGCTCCTGCGACGTCGTCGTCTGCGACACCCTCGGGCAGGCGAACCCCGCCGAGGTCGGGTCGCTGATCGGGCGCGTCGCGGCGGTCGCCGACGGCCGTCGCGTCGCCTTCCACGGCCACGACACCTGGGGCCAGGGCGTCGCGAACGCACTCGCCGCGGTGCAGAACGGTGCGACCGTCCTCGACGGCGCGCTGGGTGGACTGGGTGGCTGCCCGTTCGCGCCCGGGGCCAGCGGCAACACCGCCAGCGAGGACCTGCTGTTCGCGCTGCGCCCGGGCTGGCTGACCCCCGCGGTGCTGGCCGACCTCGTGACGTGGTCCGAGGACCTGCTGGCCGAGCTGGGGGAGCCCATGCGCTCGGCGACGGCGCGCGGTGTCCGCTCGAACGCCCAGGCCTTCCCGTGGACGGCGGGGCCACGCTGACACCCCGCTGCGCCCGTCCCCGTCCCCGTCCGGGACGGTCGGTCAGTACCGCATCGCGTAGGCCGTGGGGGGCTCACCGAACATCTCGGTGAAGTCCCGGGTGAGGTGGGCCTGGTCGGCGTAGCCGAGCTCGACGGCGACCTCGGCCCACCGGACCGGGCGCCCCGCCGCCATGAGCTCGGTCACCTCGTGCAGCCGGTAGCGGCGGATCACCCACTTCGGCCCGACGCCGACGTGCTCGTGGAACAGCCGCTGCAGGGAGCGGACGCTGGAGCCGGTGCCGTGGGCGAGCACATCCACCCGGACCACTGATCGGTCCTCGGCGATCGCGGCGACCAGGTCGCGCGCCTCGGCGGCGGCCCGGTCCGGGCCACCGGCCGGGAGCCTCCCGCGCAGGTATGCGGCGAGCCCGTCCACGTCGGCGGTGACCGGGCAGACGACCGGGTCCCGACGATCGGTCACACTCGCGACCGGCGCTCCCACCAGCGCCCGCGCGGTGCCCGCCCGGAGCGCTGCACCGACCACCCGGCCGGTTCCCTGCAGCTCGCGGTGGACGTACCGGGTGGCGGGCCCGGCCAGCACGGCGGCTCCGCCGGGCTGCACGGTCAGGTGCACCTGGGGATAGGGGACGACCTTCTGCCGGTAGGGCCGGTCGTAGTCCCACTCGACGACCCAGAACTGCTCGACGAACCCGGCCAGGTCGACCGGCGGTGCCACGGTGCGCGAGCGCTGGTGGCGGGCCCGCGCCCCGGGGAGCCTGCGGGGGTCATGGTCCACGGTGGTGAGTATGCCGCGGCCCGGGGCGTGGCCGGCGGGTCTGGCGCGTTCGTCCAAGACCCGGCACCGGCCCGGGCCCTAGCGTCCCGGCCATGCACCGTCACATCGCCGCCGCTGCGGCCGCACACCTCCCGCTGGTCGCGGCCGCGTCCCGTGTCCCCTCCTCCCGGCCGACGCCGTGCGCGGGCTGGGACCTGGCGGACCTGACCGGCCACCTGCTCCACTGGACACCCGTGCTCGCCGACGTGGGACGGCGCACCGGGACCGGACCGGCGACCGACCCCGACGCGACGGCACCGATGACCGGCGACTGGCCCGCCCGGCTCGACGCCGCCCGGGACGACCTGGTGACCGTGTGGTCGGACCCGGCGACCTGGGAGGGCGCGGTGACCATGGGTGAGCGGCTCCCGGCCGCCGTCATCGGCGGGATGGTGCTGGGTGAGCTCGTCGTGCACGGATGGGACCTCGGCCGCGCGGTGGGCGTCGAGCCGGTGTGGCCCGACGACGTCCTCGAGGCCACGCTGGCCGCTGTGTCGGCGATGGCCGAGCAGGGGCGGGGGATGGGTGTGTTCGCCCCGGCCGTCGTGACCGCGCCCGGCGCGACCACGATCGAGCGAATCGTGGCGACGACCGGCCGAGACCCCGCGACGCGGTGCTGAGCCGCAGGCGTGGTGGGCCGCGGCCGGGCTCACCCCGGAGGGCGGCCGCCGAGGGTCCGGGTCAGCCGGTCCGCGGCGCCTGCCAGCAGATCCACGCTCTTCTCACACTCCGACCGGCCGAACCGGAGCGTGGGGCCGCTGATCGTGAGCGCCGCGGTGACCTCGCCCGCGTGGTCGAAGACCGGTGCGGACAGCCCCGAGCCGCCGTCGTCGCGCTCGGCGACGGTGATCGCGAACCCGTCGCGGCGGGTGTCGTCCAGCAGCGCGCGCAGCGTCTCCGGGTCGGTCACGGTGTACTCGGTCAGCGACGGCAGCGGGCCGGCCAGCACCTCCGCGGCCAGCTCGGGGGCCCAGGCGAGCAGGACCCGGCCCGCCGAGCCGGTGTGCAGCGGGATGACCTTGCCGACGTGCATCTCCCGGCGCAGCGCGTGCCGGGTCTCGGCGACGGCGACGCACACCCGGTGCCGCCCCGCCTCGGCCCGGAACAGCGACGCGGTCTCCCCGGTGGTGTCGCGCAGCTCACGCAGCAGCGGCCCGGCCAGCTCCAGCAGGTCCACCCCGCGGGCTGCGGCCCCGGCCCAGTAGGCCATCCGGATCCCGATCCGGACCCGGTCCCCGACCCGGTCCAGCAGCCCCTCGGCGACCATGTTGGACACCAGCCGCTGCACCGTCGAGGTCGGGATGCCGGTCGCCTGCTGGATCTCGCCCAGCCCGAGCACGGGGCGCTGCAGGGTGAACGCGTCCAGGATGTCGGTGATCTTGCCGAGGACCAGGAGCCGCTTCGGGCCCTCGCTGGTCATCCCGTGACCCGGTCCAGGAAGGCCCCCGCCGCCTCGCGGTAGCGCTCCCAGGCCGCCGGTGCCGGGTCGGCCTCGTAGCGTGCCGGATCGGCGCCGGCGCTCCACGACGGCGGCGTCGCGCCGCCGTGCAGCGCCCACGCGGCCTGGCGGGCGGCGCCGTCGGCCACGTACTCGCCGGGCTCGGGCACCCGCACCGGCACCTCGAAGACCTGCGCGGCGATCCGGCAGACCGCCTCGGAGCGGGCCGCCCCGCCGACCAGGGTCACCCCGGACACGGTGACGCCCTGCTCGCGCAGCGCCTCCAGTCCGACCCGCTGCGCGGACAGCATGCCCTCGACCGCGGCCCGGGCCAGGTTCTCCCGGGTCCCCGACGCCAGCGTCCAGCCGTGCAGTGCGCCGGTCGCGTCGGGCAGGTTCGGGGTCCGCTCGCCCTCCAGGTAGGGCACCACGACCAGGCCGTCCGCGCCCGGCTCGGCGGCCAGCGCGAGGCGGCCCAGCTCGTCGTGGTCCACGCCGAGCAGCCGCCGGGTCGCATCCAGCACCCGGGAGGCGTTGAGCGTGCACACCAGCGGGAGATAGGCGCCGGTGGCGTCGGAGAACCCGGCGACGATCCCGGAGGGGTCCTGGGCGCGACGTTCCGAGCGGGCGAACACCGTCCCGGAGGTGCCCAGCGAGACGACGACGTCGTCGCCGGCGTCGACACCCAGCCCGGCCGCCGCGTTGTCGCCCGCCCCGGCGCCGACCCGGATCCCGCCCGGGCCGTCGACGGACTCGGCCGGACCGAGCAGCCGCGGCAGCGCCGGCGTCGAGCCGAAGAAGCGTTCCAGCAGCTCGGGGCGGTAGTCGACGCCGTCGAACCAGCCGGTGCCCGAGGCGTCGGACCGGTCGGTGACCAGCTCGTCGAGACCCGCGCCGCCGGCGAGCCCGCCCCCGCGGAGCTTCCAGGTCAGCCAGTCGTGCGGCAGGCACACCGCCGCGGTGCGGGCGGCGTTCTCCGGCTCGTGCGCGGCGAGCCAGCGCAGCTTGGCCAGGGTGATCGAGGCCACCGGGACGACGCCGGTCGTCTCCGCCCACCGGTCCGCGCCGAACTCCTCGACGAGCTCACGGGCGGCGGCGGCCGAGCGGGTGTCGTTCCACAGCAGCGCGTCGCGGACGACCTCGCCGCGCTCGTCGAGACAGACCATGCCGTGCTGCTGGCCCGCGACCGACAGCGCCGCGACGCCGTCGAGGCCGCCCGCGTCGTCGATCGCGGCCTGCAGCGCCTCCCACCAGAGCCGGGGCGCGATCTCCGTACCGTCCGGGTGTGCGGCGCGCCCGGAACGGACGAGCTCGCCGGTGTCGGCGTCGCGGACGACGACCTTGCAGGACTGGGTGGAGGAGTCCACCCCGAGCACCAGTGCCATGCCCCCCAGCCTGCCATCGCCGGACCGGCGCGGCGGGAGACAGGCGGGGTGGATCGGTGCCAGGGTGGTCCCATGAGCGACGAGCAATGGTTCTACTGCCTCAAGCACGGCACCGTGGAGACCGCCGACGGCTGCCGGTCGGCCGACCGGCTCGGCCCGTACCCGGACAAGGCCACCGCGGCCCGCGCGCTGGAGATCGCCAAGGAGCGCACCGAGTCCGAGGACCGCAAGGACCGTGAGTGGAACGCCGGGGGCTCCGGGGCGTCCTGAGATGAGCGCGTCGAGCGACGGAGGCCGGGTCGTCGTCGTCACCGGCGGGAGCCGGGGGATCGGTCGGGCGGCGTGCGCGGCGTACGCGGCCCGCGGCGACACCGTCGTCGTCGCCAGCCGCAGGGCCGAGGCGTGCACCGCGCTGGCTGCGGAGCTGACCGCGGAGCACGGCACGCCGGCACTGGGCGTCGGCTGCCACGTGGGCCGCTGGGCGGACTGCGACGCCCTGGTGGACCGGGTGCTCGCCGAGCACGGCCGGATCGACGTGCTGGTCAACAACGCCGGGATGTCCCCGCTCTACGGGTCGCTCACCGAGGTCACCGAGGAGCTGTTCGACAAGGTCCTCGCGGTGAACCTGCGCGGTGCCTACCGGCTCGGTGCCCGCTGCGGAGAGCTCATGGCCGCGGCGGGCGGCGGCGCGATCGTGAACGTCTCCTCGGTCGCGGCGGTGATGCCGGGCCCCGGCGAGCTGCCCTACGCGCTGGCCAAGGCCGGGCTCAACGCCCTGACCGTCGGGCTCGCCCGCGCCTACGCGCCGTCGGTGCGGGTCAACACGGTGATGCCGGGCCCGGTCCGGACCGACATCGCCGAGCACTGGACCGAGGAGTTCCGCACGCGGATCGCCGGCACCGTCCCCGCCGGACGGGTGGGGGAGGCCGCCGAGGTCGTCGGCGCGATCCTCTACCTGACCGGCCCGGACGCCGGCTACACGACCGGCGCGACGATCAAGGTCGACGGCGGGATGGCGTGGTCGACGTGAGGTCCCCGGCCGACGTCGTCGACCGTGCCGCGCTCGGGGCCTGGCTGCGCGACCAGGGCCTCGGCAACTGGTCCGGCGAGCTGGAACCGGTCGGCGGCGGCACCCAGAACGTGGTGCTGCGCACCGTCGTCGACGGCAGGCCGCTGGTCCTGCGCTCCCCGCCGGTGCACCCGCGGCCGGGGTCGGCCCGCACCATCGCCCGTGAGATCACCGTGCTCGGCGCGCTGCGCGGCACCGACGTGCCGCACCCGGAGCTCGTCGCCGCCTGCACCGACGCCGAGGTGCTCGGCAGGCCGTTCTACCTGATGTCCGACGTGGACGGCGTCAACCCCGGCGAGCGGGTCTCGCCCGAGCAGGCCGCGACCACGGCGCTGAGGCACGGCGCGGTGCTCGACGTGGCCCGGGCCGCGGCACGGCTGGGACGTCTCGACCCGGCCGCCGTCGGGCTCGACGGGCTGCGCCGCCCCGGCCCGTTCCTGGAACGGCAGGTGCCGCGCTGGACCGAGCAGCTGGCGTCCTACTCCGAGGTGCCCGGCTACGACCCGGGCGACCTGCCCGACGTGGCCGTCGCCGCGGACTGGCTGACCCGCCACCGGCCGCCCGAGCCGGAACCGGGCGTCGCGCACGGGGACCTGCACCTGAACAACGTGCTGCTGGACCGGACCCGGCCGCGGGTGGCCGCGCTGGTCGACTGGGAGATGTGCACCGTCGGCGACCCGCTGCTCGACCTCGGCTGGCTGCTGGTCACGTGGCCGGTCGACCCGGTCGGGTTCGGCGCCGGGACCGAGCTCGCCGGGTACGGCGGGCTCCCCACCCGGGCCGAGCTCGTCGCCGCCTACGCCGACGCCGGCGGCCGCGACACCACCGGCATCACCTGGTACGCGGGGCTGGCCGCGTTCAAGCTCGGCGTCGTGCTGGAGGGCACCTGGGCGCGGGTCGCCGCGGGCGAGGCGGACCGCGCGGTGGGGGAGCGGCTGCACGGCGCGGCCGTCGCGCTGCTGGCGCTGGCCGTGCGGATCGCCCGCGACGAGTGGGCCGTCAGCGCGGGGTGAGCCGCACCGGGATGCCGCCCACCGGCACCGGCAGCGACGTGTTGTCCCAGCGCAGCCGGTAGGAGGGCTCCACGCTCCACCGGTAGCGGCGCAGCATCTCGTGCAGGATCGCGGTGACCTCCAGGGTCCCGAAGTGCAGCCCGATGCACTTGTGCACGCCACCGCCGAACGGGATCCACGCGTCGCGGTCGGAGCGGTCCTCGCGCCGGTCCGGGCCGAACCGCTCGGGGTCGAAGCGCTCCGGGTCGGTCCAGCAGGACCGGTCGTAGTGGTTCACCGCCTGCGCGACGACGACCCGCGTCGCCGCCGGCACGTGGTGCCCGGCGACCGCGGTGTCCTTCACCGCCGTCCGCATGACCAGCGGTACCGGCGCGTCGAGCCGCAGGGCCTCCCGGATCACCAGGTCCAGCGAGGTCAGCTCGCGCAGCTCGGCCACGGTCGGGGCGCGGTCCCCGATCCGCTCGGCGAGTGCGTCGGACTCGGCGCGGCAGCGCTCCTGCCAGACCGGGTGGCGCGCGAGGTGGTGCGCCGCCGACGCCGTCGTGGTGGTCGACGTGTCGTGCGCGGCCATCATCAGGAAGATCATGTGGTTGACGACGTCGTCGTCGGAGAACGTCTCGCCGTCGTCGGTGCGGGCGTGGCACAGCGCGGAGAACAGGTCGGTGCCCTCGCCCGCGCGCTTGGCCGCCAGGTTCTCCCGGAACCAGTTCTCCAGCACCACCCGCCCGCGCAGCCCGCGCCGCCACCGGGTGCCGGGCAGGTCCTTGCGGACGAAGGAGTTCGCGGCCCGGACGCAGTCGACGAACGCCCGGTTCACCGCCTCGGCCTCCGGTCCGGAGCGGGCGTCCATGAACACCGCCTGCGCGACGTCCAGGGTGAGCCGCTTGAGCGCCGGGTAGAGCCGCAGCCGCTCCGGCCAGGTCGGCAGCACCTCGCGCACGACGGGGGTGGTCGCGGCGACGTAGCTGGAGATCCGGTCGGCGGTGAAGGCCTCCTGCATGATCCGCCGGTGCGCGCGGTGCTCGTCGAAGTCGAGCAGCATCAGGCCGCGGTGGAAGAACGCGTCGACCGTCGCGCGCCACCCCTCCTGGGAGAACGCCTTGTCCCGGTTGGTGAGCACCTCCCGGGTCGCGGCCGGGCCGGTCACGACGATCGCCCGGCCGACCGGGGACCGCATCCACCACACCGGGCCGAGTGCCTCGGTGCGGGCGCGGGTGAAGCGGTGCCCGAACCGGATGTAGGCCAGCGCGTGGCCGAGCAGCGGCATGCCCTCGTCACCGGGGACCTCGGCCAGCCCGTGCGGTGCCGGGCCGAACGGCGCGGGACGGTGGCTCCGGGCGCCGGTGGCGAGCAGCGCGTCGTCGAGCCGGTCGGGCGCGGGCAGGGTCAGGACGGACGACCAGCGCTCACGCGCCTGCTGCACCAGCTTCACGGTACTGCTCCTCGGGCCTCGACGTCGGTGTCCCCGCCGAAGTTAGACACATCCGGCAGAACTGTCCAGGTGATGGACGGGTCGTGTCATGATGTCTTCCATGAGCGAGCGGCGGACGATGGCGCGGCGGGCCCGCGACGAGCTGCGCGGTGAGGCCCTCGACGTCGCCGAACGCCTCGCGGTCGCCGGGGAACGCCCGTCGATGCCCGAGCTCGCCCGCCGGGTCGGGGTCAGCAGGCAGACCCTCTACAGCGAGTTCGGCGACCGTGACGGCCTCGCCGCGGCCCTGATGCTGCGCGCCACCGACCGGTTTCTCGACCGGATCGAGGCCGCCCTCGACGGAGAGTCCGACCTGTACTCGGCCTGGGTCGCCGCGGTCGACGCCGCCCTCACCGAGGCGGGGGAGAACCCGCTGATCAAGGCCCTGCTCAGCGGCGACGCGGCGGTCCCGTCCGCGTTCGGCGCCGACTCCGGTCCGATCATCGCGGCCGCGGCCGAGCGGTCCGCGGGCTACCTGCGCCGGGTCAGGCCCGGGGCCCGCGAGCAGGACGTCCGGCTCGCCGCCCAGACCGCCGCCCGGCTCACCGTCAGCCACATGGTGCTCCCCACGGGCCCGGCCGCGCGCTCGGCGGAGGACATCGCGACGGTGGTGGTGCGGACGCTCGGTGCGGCCTAGCGGAGGCGGACCGTGCGGCCGTCCCCGAGTAGGGCCGGGGCGGACGTCGTCGGCTCCCGGCGATGACGATGCGGGTGCCGTTTACATTCGTCGGAGAATCGCGGCCTTTTTTGCCTCGTGTTCGGAGACACTGAGCAGGTCTGCAGAGTGCAGATCGCGCAATTTCGATAATAGATCTACAAGGCTACTCATGTCGTGGTCGGTGGCAGGGGATGGCCTGGCGCGACCAGCATGAGTCGACGCGTCAGCGTCGGCACGAAGAGAGTCAAGAAGTCGCTGAGCATCCACCCGCTTCGACGGGCCGAGTTCGATGCTGTCCGTCCCCGTGTGGACGTTCAGGTATGCATATACGTCGTTCCCGGTTAATTTGCTGGACGTCACCGACGAGGTCGCTATGTCCACGAGGCGATTGAGTACGGTGGCCTCCCACTTGATGAGGCGGCGATCGGTGACGATGTTGAAGTCTGCGCGATGGCCATAAACAGGTGCGACCGCGACTACATGCTCGTTGCTGCCGCTAACCCCTGATGATGCGAGGCGTCTGGCTGATTCTCTCACCATCCACCCTTACCTCAGCATGGGTTTCACCGGATGCAATGCCTCGTCGACATCATGTCGGCCCAAATCCACATCGATCATGTCATCACCCTTCCCCCGACGGAACAAATCTGCTGGGTCGTACTACGGCGTTTGATCGGCCCAGGCGAAGCGATGTCAGCATCCCTGAGCGTGGGGGAACTGCAGGCAGAACAGCTCCGTACTCCCGTTCGGGACGGAAGACGGCGGCGGGGAGGTCAGTGAGGACAACCGACCAAGAGGGCTCTCTTCCCAGGCGGTCTGCAGCTGGTTGATCTTGACGGCGACCCAGAGGACGACGACCAAGAACGTGAGCGAGGCGAGGCTGGCCAGGATGTAGGTGACCACGCGCAACACACTCAGCGCGGCCGAGCCGTGCTGGTTGGGAAGTGCGGTTTGGCCAGGAGTCGGCGGTCGGTGGGAGGGCATGTACTGGGGGGATGTCATCTCGCAGATCCCTTCGACGAAGCCACTCCGATCTCGGGAATGGCACAACGGCTGGTCAGGACAGAAAGGACGCGGCCCGAGCCCGCGCTAACAGATCGTCCAGGCCGAGTTCGAGTTCTGGGGCCATGGCGTCTGGGGCACTGTCGCGCGGCTCCCGGATCGACCGGTGCGGTCAGTCAGTCGGCCGGACCGGTCGATCCGGGTGCCAAGGGCGGGCGCATGGTCTCCAGCGTGTCGCTGAGTTCTAGGATCCTCGCCCGATGCGTAGCCCACGCCCCAACGGCCGCCGCGACCATGACGACGAACCACACCCAGGGCGCGGTCAGAGCGGCGAGGACGAGACCCGCGACGAACCCGAGTGCCAGGACCTGGTTGGCACGCTGCCGGGCCTGCCGCTCGCCCTCCTCGCGCACGCGCTGGACGTCGAAGACGTAGTCGGCCTCGGCGCGCTGCGCCGGGGTCATGGCGGCCCGCCGCATGACCTCGGCTCGCTCGTGCAACGCGTTGGCCCGGGCCAGCTTCTGCTGGATGCGAAAGTTCGCCCGTCGACCCATGACCAGTCCTCGCCTCCCCAGCGCAGCCAGCCGGCGGCGCAAGCCACTGACCTATCGGCCCCTGGAGGGGGTCCGTTCCGCGGCGCTCGTCCGCATCATCAGAACTGATGAGCCAGGGCACGAATGAGGTCGACCGCGCCGGCGTCGGGCCATGGCCAGCGCCGGCCGGGCAGCTCGACCGGGAACAACTCGGTTTGCTCCGCCACCACGGCTACCGGCCCGGCGCGCATCGCGCACTTCAGGCACGGGATCGCTGGTGGCGAGCAGGTCGCCGGCTGCGGCGAATCCGGACCAGCCCTGGTGACAGGCCGGGACCGGCAACGTGAGGTCGCCGAGCCAGGAACGGAAGGCGACAGCGGGCACGACTCGGGAACGGCCGATGCGGAGCTGGTGACCAGTGAACCGTCCGACCTGGGCGCGAGCGAAAACCTCCGGATCCACCCGGCGGGGGAACAGCTCCAGGGCGAGGGTCACCGCTCATCTCCTTCCACCCGCAGACCGAGCTCGCCTCGAAGCGTGGCACAGGGGACCGACAACCACTGCCGCGCCGACCGCGCGGTAGCCGGCGTCTCCGGGGGCCGGTGTGAGCGGTGGGTCAGGCCGGGGGCGGTGCCGCCTGCCAGTCGTAGAACCTCTGACGCGCGCGTCGCCGTCGCGCCCGTGCCGGGCGTCCTCGACTGCGGATCAGCTGGGGCCGGTGGTCTTGATGTCTTCCCTACCGGCTGCGGCCGTCGGCGATGTTCCGATCTCGACGGGCGCTGTGGAGTATCCGAGGCTGCGCATCCTCTCGATCATGGGGTCTGGTTCCCCACGTAGCTCGGCGGCGTAGCGCTCGACGCCGGCGCGGAACCAGATCGCGACCCCCTCGCGGACACGCGGGGGGAAGCCGTCGCGGGAGGTGTGGCGGTAGGCCATGGCTCGTTTCACGCCGAGGATCTGGCAGACCTCGTCGATGCCGACAATGTCGGGGAAGCGGTCGATGGCCAGGCGGCGATCGACCTCGTCGAGTGTGAGGACTTCCAAGGCGACGGTGCGGACGCGGCCGCGGTTCTCCGGGGTCGTCAGGGGGACGACGCGTTCGAGACCCTCGCGAGCGGCGGCCTCCAAGACGCGTGCGAAGTCGGCGAGGTCGCTGCCCATGGTGCGATTGGTGGTGGGGATGACCCAGCCGAGGCGGCCGATCGGCCTACCGCGAACGGGGGCCGTGGTCATCGCGACCCCGTCGTTGCCGATCCTTGCGGCCACGGCCTGGCCGATCTCGTGGACATCGGTATCGGCTGGGATCGGCGGGTCGATGGCCAGAGTGATCGACAGGGAGAGGTATCGGACGGCGGGGGAGGAGTCCACGCTCCGAACTTACGACTATGATAGAAAATTGTCTACTGCCGTGAGTGCGGCGGCGATCTTCCTGAGGGTCGCCCCACGTCGGTGGTCCAGCCTCAGGTCCCTACGCCGCGAGGGGAACGCCCTGTGGAACGGGAGGAATCGGTCGGCTGAGGGCGCGGAGGGCCCAACCGCCGACGTCAGGTCAACGGTGCGGCGCCAGCCGCACCGAGTGCACGCTCGCGGCGCAGTTGTCGAACAGCCGAAACCACGCCGGTCACTGTCACGGCGGTCGCGGCCAGCAAGATCGCCCACCACCAGATCTCTCCGGCCGGTCGGGACAGGAGCTGGCTCCAGACCAGCACGGTGATCGGACCGAGGGTGATGAGCTCGCGGCGGCGCTGCGCAACCCGGGCACGTGCATACGACGGCCATCCCGCGGCGGCCTCCGCATCGCCCCGCGACAAGGACCGGTCGATCTCCTTCCTCCGCGCGTGCCCTGGGTCAACCCCCGTAGTGGTGAGCACAGCGGCAGACGGACGAGGCGTACCTGCCAGGTGCCACGCGATCACACCCAACACAGGCGCCGCGATCAGCAGCATCCAGGCGACGATCACCGAGCCGACCTCTACGGGCACTCGCGGTCCGACGACGATCTCGACGGCAGGCCACAGCGCTATGCCCGTAACGCCCACGATCCAGCTCCGCCACAGGCGTCGGCTCAGGCCAGACGGCGGCTCCAGCTCACTCTCCGACACGTCCACACCCCCCGCCCTGCGACTGCCCCGTTCTCCAGGATGCGCCCCGTTGCGGCACCTCGGTCAACCCCGATCTATATACGCACAGCCGGGGCACACCGGCCCGTCGAGGCGCCACCCTGCCACGACGAGCCACTGCTGCGCGGCCGCGGACAGTACGTCGTCGGCCCCGGCGGGGTCGGCAGCGAGGTCCCCCACGAGCAAGGGGCCGTCGCCGTAGCGCGCGCAGGTCAGGTCGGTGATCGGCCCGGCCGGCGGGCAGGCCCGGCAGTAGCGCGCGGTAGTCGGGCCGTCGGGGTCGGGGACCAGCTACACGCGTACCAGCGGCTCGACAGTGGATTTCGAAGAATCAACCAGAAGATCCCTCGGAAACTCATTCGAACATCTTCATGCACACGTACATCCACGTTACGAATGGGAGCCTCCCGGGCATCGCCACAGCCCGCTCTGGACCTACCCCGACCGCAATTCGCCCCGCTACGCACTGTCAACTCGTCACCAGTCCCTGCACAAGGCGATCACCGCCGAGCTCCAGCAACTCCCGCGGGCGGCGTGCTGCTGCGACGTCGACGCGGCGGTCATGAACCCGGGCAGGTCCCGTCCGGGCATGCGTTCACGATCCGGAGCACCAAAGCCGGCAGGCGGTGCAGCCAGCCGACGTTGACCACCGGGAACGACCACGGGACGGCCTCGTCCGTCGGGACGAACGCGACACCGTAGGCCGCCGTCGGGGGTCCAGCCGGGCATCTTCTGGCCGGCGAACCGATCCACCGCGCCCTGGATCAGCCCATCCACTGACCCGTGCGCGGATATCGCTGCCAGAACAGCGATATCCGCGCACGGGGGTCAGCGTCCCTCCCAGACGGGCGCCCGCTTCTCCACGAACGCGGCCACCCCCTCGACGCGGTCCCGGCTGGTGTAGGGGTCCGGGCCGACGGACAGGCGCAGCGCCGAGGACAGCGGCAGCTCCCCGCCCCGCCCGATCGCGGCCTTGTAACGCTGCACGGTCAGCGGCGCGTTCCCGGCGATCCGCCGGGCCAACGCGTCCGCTTCGGCCGCCAGCGCTGCACCGGAGACGACCCGGTTCACCAGGCCCCAGCGGTGCGCGTCGGCGGCCGAGAGGTCGTCGCCGGTGTAGAGCAGCTCGTAGGCGATCCCGCGCGGCACGATCCGGGACAGCAGGTGCACTCCGAAGTTCGCGCCCATCCCGCGCTTGGCCTCCGGCAGCCCGATCCGGGCGTGCTCGGCGGCGAGGCGGACGTCGCAGGCCAGCGCGAGCTCGCAGCCGCCGCCCATCGCCCACCCGTTGAGCGCGGCGACCGTCGGCTTGCCGCACTCGAGCACCGTCTCGAACACGTTGCGGGAGAACCCGGCCATCGGCCGCAGCCCCGGGCCCGGCCCGGTGTCGGCCTCCCGGACCTCCTTGAGGTCGACGCCCGCGGAGAACGCCCGGTCCCCGGCGCCGGTGAGCACGACGGCCCACACGTCGTCGTCGGCGTCGAAGCCGTCGAAGGCGCGGACCAGGTCGCCCTGCAGTCCGGTGGACAGGGCGTTGAGCCGCTCCGGGCGGTCCAGGGTGACGGTCGCGACTCGGCCGTCCACGACGACGTCGAGCCCGTGCTCCGTCCTTGTGTGGCCGCCGGTCCTCACGCGGCGGCCCCGCGGGCGATCGCCGGCCACAGTGCCCCGGCTCCGCCCTCGGTGAGGGCGGCCCCGAGCCGGGTGCTCCACACCCGCTCGCCTCCGTACTCCTCGCGCCAGGACCACAGCCGCCGGGTGAGCTGACCGAGCTCGTACTCGCGGGTCATGCCCATCGCGCCGGTCGCCTGGTGCGCGGCGGCGGCGATCAGCCCGGCCGACTCGCCGGCCACCGTCGCGGCCGCCGCGATGTCGAGAAATGGCGGCTCGGCGCGGGTGTTGGCCGCCGCGACGCGGGCCGCCATCCGGACCGTCTCGGTCTGCTCGGCCAGGCGCACCAGGTGCGCCGCGACCGCCTGGAACCGAGCGACCGGACGTCCGAACTGCTGGCGCTGCCCGGTGTAGGTGACGGTGATGTCGAGGATTCGCCCGGCGGCGCCGGCGATCAGCGCCGCCCGGGACAGCGCGCCGCGCAGCAGCAGCGCGTCGTGGCTGACACCGTCCGGCGCCGGCGCGACCTCCCCGCCTCCGGCCCCGCCGACCGGCACGTCGTCGAGGTGCACGGTGTCGCGCGGCTCCGCGGCGAGGTTGGTGCCCGGCGTGATCCGCGCCGCGCCCGGGTCGAGCGCGACGACCTGCAGCCCGTCCGGGGAGTCGGCGAGCAGCACGATCCGGGCCGCCTCCCGTGCCCACGGCACCCGCGCGACGCTGCCCGCGGCGACCCAATCGCCGTTCTCCTGCCGCAGCGACACCGATGCCGGCCTCCGGCCTTCCTCGCCGGTGTCCGCGGACGACGTGCCGGACCAGCCGGCCGTCGCCGCCGTGGTGACCGGCCCGGACGGGATCTCGAACCCGGCCGCCGCGAGCAGCCACCCGCCGAGCAGCCCGGTCTCGGCCACCGGCAACGGCGCGGCGTAGCGCCCGACCTGCTCCAGCACCGCGCACGCCTCGGCCACCGAGCCGCCGACCGCGACGCCCCCGGCCGCGTCCTCGGGGACCGAGACCCACGGGAACCCGCCGGCCGCGACGGCCGCCCACAGCTCCGGGGCCCACCCGGTGCGCTCGGCCGCGGCGACGACGTCCTGGGGGCATCGTGCCCGCAACACCTCACCGACGGCCTCGGCGACCAGGTCCGCGTCGCTCGGGGCGCTCATCGGCCGGCCCCGGTCAGGCCCTTGGCCGCGATACTGCGCAGCACCTCGGTGGTGCCGCCGCGCAACGTGAACGACGGCGCGGTCTGCACCGCCTCGGCGAGCAGCCGCTCGAACAGCCCGGGCCCCCCGGGGTCGATCTCCTGACCGGCGACGTGCCGCAGCACCTCCACCACCTCCTGCTCGTAGAGCGTCCCGATGTCCTTGACCAGCGCCGCCTCCACCGCGGGCGCCGCACCCCGCTCCAACGACCGGGCCACCGCCAGCGAGAGCTGCCGGATCGTCCAGAGCTTCGCCGACGCCCGCCCGACCGCGGCCCGCGCCGTGTCGTCGAACGTGACCCCGAACTCCCGGTGCTGATGCTCGTTCCGCTGGCGCTCCTCTCGGACGAAGGCGGCGAGCAGCCCGAACGCGGACAGGTAGCGGTCCGGGCCGGAGCGCTCGTAGGCCAGCTCCGAGGTCACCTGGTGCCAGCCGGAGCCGACGTCGCCCAGCACCCGGTCGTCGGGCACGAACACGTCGGTGAACACGACCTCGTTGAAGTGGTGTCCGCCGTCGAGGTAGTGGATCGGGGACACCTTCAGCCCGGGCGCGTGCAGGTCCACGATCAGCTGGGACAGCCCGCCGTGCCGGTCGTCGGACGGCGACGTGCGGCACAGCACCACGAAGAAGTGGTTCAGGTGCGCGGCACTGGTCCAGATCTTCGTGCCGTTCAGGACCCACCCGCCGTCGACCTTCGTCGCGGCCGTGCGCACCGAGGCGAGGTCGGAGCCGGCGTCGGGCTCGCTCATCCCGAGGGAGAACCAGCACTCGCCGGCCGCGATCCGCGGCAGGAACCAGCGGCGCTGCTCCTCGGTGCCGAACGCGAGCAGCGTCGGCGCGGTCTGCCGCTCGGCCACCCAGTGCGCGACGATCGGCGCACCCGCGGCCAGCAGCTCCTCCACCACGACGAACCGCTCCACCGGCGTCGCGCCCTGCCCGCCGTACTCGCGCGGGATGGCCATCCCGACCCAGCCACGCGCGGCCAGCCTGCGGGAGAACTCCGGGTCGTGGCCGCCACCCAGACCCAGCCCGGGCCGGAAGTCCGGCGGCAGCTCGGCCGCTAGGAACTCCCGCACCTCGAGCCGTAGGCGTTCCTCGGTCTCGGTCAGCACGGTCGGCGCGAAGATCATGCGGTGCTCCTCCTCGAAGCTGCGGTGTCGCCTGCGGTGTCGGCTGAGGCATCGGAAAGGGGCGCGGCCACCGCGGCGCCGGAGCGCAGCAGGCCCTCGACCTCGCCGGGGGTGAAGCCGAGCTCGTCGAGCACGGCGGTGGTGTGGGCGGCGAACGCCGGGGACGGCCGGGTGGGGTCGGACGGGGTGTCGCCGAAGCGGATCGGGCTGCCCAGGCCCCGGTAGCGGCCGATCGCCGGGTGCTCGACGTCGGCGACCAGGCCCTCGGCCTCCACGTGCGGATCGGAGAGGACCTCGTCGAGCGCGCGGACCTCGCCGCACGGGATCGCCGCCGCCCGCAGCTCGGCGATCCACTCGGCGCTGGTGCGGGTGGCGAACAGCGCCGTCAGCCGGATGCGGACGGTGTCCGGGTCGGTGCCCAGCAGTGCGACCGGCAGCCCCGCGATCGTGGCCAGGCGCTCCTGGGTGGGCGGGCTCCCGGCACCGACCGAGATCGCGCCGTCCGCCGTGCCGAACACGCGGTAGTGCGCGGTCAGGGTCAGCCGGTCGCTCTGGTGCGCGGCACGGGCGGCGTCGATCCGGTCCCGGCCCGCACCGCCGCGGCGCAGCGCGGGCAGCTCGTCGGCGACGAAGCCGGCCCGCCACCCGTCGACGGACTCGACGTGCGAGAACTGGTTGTTCTGCATGGTCAGCGCCGCACCGAGCAGCGAGACGTCGACCTGCTGGCCGCGCCCGGTGCGGTCACGGGCCAGCAGCGCCATCGACACCCCGGCGAGCAGCAGCAGCGACGACGCGTAGTCCGCGACCTGCACCTCGCTGTGCCGCGGGACCCCGTCGGCCTCCGCGCCGAGCGCGGCGACCAGCCCGGAGTGCGCCTGCATCACCACGTCCATGCCGGGCAGCCCGGCGTCGGGCCCGACCGTGCCGTATCCGGTGACCAAGCCGTGCACCAGCCGCGGGTGCCGCGCCGAGAGGGTCGCGAAGTCCAGGCCGCGACGGGCGACCGCGGCCGGGCTCATGTTCACCAGGACGACGTCCGCGGCCGCGGCCAGCCGGTCGACCACGTCGGCCGCGCCGGGGTGGGCGAGGTCCAGGGCGACCGACTCCTTGCCCCGGTTCTTGATCGCGAACTGGCGGCTCTCCCGCGGCGCGAGTTCGAGCGCGCGGCGGTAGGAGTCCCCGCCCGGCGGCTCGACCTTGATCACGCGGGCGCCGGCGTCGGCCATCAGCTGCGCGCAGAACGGGACGGACACGAACTGCCCGAACTCGACGACGGTGATCCCGTCCAGGGAGCCGGTCACGGCGCCACCCTCGGCGCCGCGTCCACCCCGCCCACCCCGCCCGCCCCGAGCGGTCTACCGGCCAGCGCCGGGCCGGTGGTCTGCAGGTGACAGGCCACGTCGCCGCCGCCCTCGACCGGCGTCACGGCCGGCGCCACCTCCCGGCACACGTCCATCGCGAACGGGCAGCGGGTCACGAACGCGCATCCTTCGGGCGGGTTCGCGGGGTCGGGCAGGTCCCCGGTGAGCAGCATCCGTTTCCCGGTGCCGGCGTCGCACGGATGCGAGGCCGGGATCGCTGAGAGCAGCGCCTGTGTGTAGGGGTGGGCGGGGGAGTCGTAGACGCGGTCGGTCGGGCCGCTCTCCACGACGTGCCCGAGGTACATCACCGCCACCTCGTGCGCGATGTGGCGCACCACGGCCAGGTCGTGCGCGATGAACAGGTAGGACAGCCCGAACCGGCCGCGCAGGTCCTCCAGCAGGTTGATCACCTGGTTCTGGGTGGAGACGTCGAGCGCGGACACCGCCTCGTCGCAGACGACCAGGCTCGGGTTGAGCGCGACGGCGCGGGCGATCGCGACCCGCTGGCGCTGACCGCCGGAGAACTCCGCCGGGTAGCGGTCGGCGTGGCTCGCGGGAAGCCCGACGACGTCGAGCAGCTCGGCGACCCGGGCCCGCGCGTCGCGGGGTGTGAGGCGTTCCTGCTCGCGCAGCGGTTCGGCGATGCTCTCGCCGATCACCGAGCTCGGGTCCAGCGAGGAGTACGGGTCCTGGAAGACCATCTGCATCGTGCGGCGCATCTCCCGCAGCGCCCGCCCGCGCAGCGCGGTGACGTCGGTGCCGTCGACGCGTACCCGCCCGCCGCGGATCGGGACCAGCCGCAGGACGGCGCGCCCGAGTGTCGACTTGCCCGAGCCGGACTCGCCGACCAGGCCCAGGGTGCGGCCGCGCCCGACCCGCAGGTCGACCCCGTCGACGGCGTGCAACACCCGGCCGCGCCCGCGCAGGCCGGGCGAGCCGAACGTGACGCGCAGGTCCTCGACCTCCAGCAGGTCATTGCGGGTGTCCACCGCCGTCGAGTCGCTCATCGGGCACCTCGCAGGGTCAGCTCGTCGTGGCGCAGGCAGCGCGAGAGATGGTCGGGACGGGTGGTGAGAAGCGACGGCGGTTCCTCGCACGCAGGCAGGGCATACTCGCAGCGGGGCGCGAACCGGCAGCCCGGAGGCATCGCCCACGGCTCCGGGGTCCGGCCCGGGATCGACGGGAGCCGGTGCCCGCGCGAGCCGAGCTGGGGCATCGCGGCCAGCAGCCCCTCGGTGTAGGGGTGGCGGGGGTGATCGAACAGCTCGCCGACCTGCGCCTGCTCCACGACCTGCCCGGCGTACATCACCACGACCCGCTCGCACACCTCGGCGACCACGCCGAGGTCGTGGGTCACCAGCAGGACGCTCATCCCGAGCTCGGCCTGCATGCTCGCCAACAGCTCGAGGACCTGCGCCTGGATCGTCACGTCCAGGGCGGTGGTCGGCTCGTCGGCGATCAGCAGTGACGGCTCGCAGCTGACCGCCATCGCGATCATCGCGCGTTGCCGCATGCCGCCGGAGAACTCGTGCGGGTAGTCGTCGGCGCGGCGCCGGGCGTGCGGGATGCCGACCAGGTCGAGCACCTCGACCGCCCGGTCCCGGGCCGCCCGCCGGGAGCCGCCGCGGTGCAGGCGCACCGTCTCCGCGATCTGGTCGCCGATCCTGAACGCCGGGTTCAGGCTGGTCATCGGCTCCTGGAAGACCATGGCGACCTCGTTGCCGCGCACCGAGCGCAGCTCCCGCTCGGAGAGCCCGAGCAGGTCCCGCCCGCCGAGCGTCACCGATCCGGACGCGACCCGTCCGACGCCGCGGGGCAGCAGGCCCAGCACCGAAAGCCCGGTGACGGTCTTGCCGGAGCCGGACTCGCCGACCAGGCCGACGATCTCGTGCTCGCCGACAGAGAACGTCGTCCCGGCCACGACGGTGGACCAGCCGTGGTCGGTGGCGAACTCGACGCGGAGGTCGGACACGCCGAGCAGGGTGGAGGTGGTGGCGGGTGCACTCATGGGGCGGCCTTCCGGATCCGGCGGCCCAGGGCGTCGCGCAGCCCATCGCCGATGAGGTTGAACGACAGGGTGGCCACCGCGATCGCGACGCCGGGCCAGAACACGAGCAGCGGGGTGGAGCGGATCTCCTTGAACCCGCTGCCGAGCATCACGCCCCAGCTCGCGGTGGGCGGTACGACGCCGAGCCCGAGCAGGCTCAGCGCCGCCTCGGCGAGCAGCGCGGCGGCCAGCATCACCGAGACCTGCACCAGCACCGGAGAGGCCACGTTCGGCAGCACCCGCCGCGCGATGATCTTCCACGCCGGGGTTCCGATGCTGATCGACGCCTCCACGTAGGTCTCCGCGCGGACCCGCAGCGTCGCCGCGCGGGTCACCCGGAACAGCCGCGGTGCGTAGACGATCCCGAGCGCGACCATGGCGTTCTGCAGACCGGGGCCGGTCGCGGCGATGATCGCGATCGCCAGGATGATCGCCGGGAACGTCATCAGGACGTCGCCGGCCCGCCCGAGGAGCCAGTCCACCTTCCCTCCGACGTAGCCGGCGAGCAGGCCCAGCGGGACGCCGACCGCGGTGGCGATGGCCACGGCCAGCGCGGCCGCCATCAACGACACCCGGCCCGCGTAGAGCAGCCGGGTGAACGTGTCCCGGCCGAGCGAGTCGGTGCCCAGCCAGTGGTCCGGGGTGGACAGCGACAGCCGCCGCGGGACGTCGATCGCCTCCGGTGCGTAGGGCGCGATCAGCGGTGCGGCCAGCGAGGCCAGCACGAGCACGGCGAGCACGACCAGGGCGACGAACGCGGGACGGTTGTCCCGGAAGCGGCGCCAGAAGCCGGGCCGGTCGGGCCCCGGCGCCGGTGCGGACGACGGCGGCGCGGCCGGTGGCGGGGTCGCGGCGGGTGCAGTGGTGGTCATGACTGCCGGATCCTCGGGTTGAAGTAGCCGTAGGACAGGTCGACGAGCAGGTTGATCAGCAGCACCAGCGCCGCGACCACGAGCAGCACGCCCTGCACCATCGGGAAGTCCCGGGCGAACACCGATGTGTAGGCGAGGTTGCCGAGGCCGGGCAGGGCGAACAGCTGCTCGATCACGACGGTGCCGCCGATCAGGCGGCTGGCCTCGAGCCCGAACGCGGTGACGACGGGCACGGCCGCGTTCTTCAGCGCGTGCTGCCCGACCACGCGCGCCGGGGGCAGCCCCTTCGCCGTGGCCGTGCGCACGTAGTCCTCACACAGCACGCCGGTCATCCCGGCCCGGGTCTGCCGGGCGATCACCGCGGCCGGCGCCAGCCCCAGTGCCGTGGCCGGCAGGAACAGGTGCAGGAACCACTGCAGCGGGTTCTCGGTGAGCGGCACGTAGCCGACCGCCGGGAAGATCGTCAGGTTGATCGCGAACAGCAGCACCAGGATCATGCCGACCCAGAAGTACGGGACGGCCACGCCCAGGCTCGCCGCGAACGTCGCGACCCGGTCGATCCAGGTGCCCGGACGCATCGCGGCCAGCACCCCGACCGCCACCCCGAGTACCAGCGCCACGGCGAGGCTGAGCAGCGCCAGCGACAGGGTGGCGGGCAGCCGGGAGAACACCGCGTCGGCCACGGACTGGCTGGAGAACAGCGACTGGCCCAGGTCACCCTGCAGGACCCCGCTGAACCAGTGCCAGAACTGCACCAGGAACGGGTCGTCGAGGCCGAGGCGCTCGCGCACGGCCGCGATCTGCTCCGGGGCCGGGTTCTCCCCGGCGAGGGCGACCGCGGGGTCGCCGGGGACCAGCACGATCAGGCTGAACACGCAGAAGCTGACCACGACCAGCATCGGGACCGTGAATGCCAGCCGGCGGGCGAGAAGACCGAGCATCAGAACCTCCCTCAGGGGTTGATCGCCGCTCCGCGGAACTGGCGGGACGCGTCGGCGTAGATCTCGACCCCGCCGACCTTCGGGTTCTGCACGTAGGGGGTCGTCAGGTTGCACAGGGTGATGTGCGGCGCCTGCACCTCGGCCACGCGGTCGAACAGCTTCGTGAACTGCGGTGCCCGGTCGGCCGGCGTCGCACCGCGGGAGGCGGCCTCGTCGGCGACGACCATCTCCGGGTCGTTGAACCCGCCGGGGTTGTTGAACCCGTCCGGGCGGTAGTACTCGGCGGTGAGCACGCTCGCGTCCGACTCGGCCTTCTGCTCGAACAGGATCGCGTCCACACTCTTGGACACCGAGAAGTCCTCGGCCAGCTTGTTCAGGTCCACCGGAGTGATCGACATCGTGATGCCGACCTCTGCGAAGTTCGCCTGCATGATCTGCGCGATCTGCTGGTAGACGTCGAGATTGACGACCTCCAAGTCGAACGAGAACCCGTCCGGCAGGCCGGCCTCGGCGAGCAGCTGCCGGGCCCGTTCCGGGTCGTGCCGCGGCGGCGTCACGTTTTTCGACGACGCGTAGTAGAAGTCTGGGAACATCTGCCCCGCCGGCTGGCACAGGCCACTGACCAGCAGGCTGATCGACTGCCGGTCGACGGCGACGTTCATCGCCTGGCGGACCTTCTCGTTGCCGAACTCCGAACGCGCGGTGTTCAGGTTCAGCGTGTAGCTCGACAGCGAGGGCTGCTGGCAGATCGTCAGGCCGGATTCCTGGGCCGGGCGCAGCATGCTGGCCCGCAGGAACGTCACGTCCGCGGCACCGGTGGTGACGGCGTTGAGCCGGGCGTTGTCGTCACCGGAGATCAGGTAGGTCATCTTCGCGAGGCGGGCGGCGTCCGGGTTCCAGTAGCCCGGCACCCGGGTGTACTCGACGCGGTCGCCCGGGACGTAGCGGCTCATCGTGTACGGGCCGGACCCGCCGGTGGGCTTCACGTCCTCGCCGGGCTTGTCGAACGTGGCCGGGCTCATCATCATCCCGGCCGAGCCGCCCAGGATCGTGATCAGCGGACCGGCCGACGTGTCGGTGACGAGGCGGACCGTGCGCTCGTCGAGCACCCGAACGTCGGTCAGGGACTCCAGCCGGTTCGCGTTGAACGAGCCCTCGGAGTCGCGGTGGCGCAGCAGGTTGGCGCGCACCGACTCGGCGTCGAACGCGACGCCGTCGTGGTAGCGCCAGTCGGGGATCAGGCGCATGTCCACCGACCGGCCGTCCGGGGAGAGCTTCCAGGACTCGGCGAGCATCGGCTCGGCCTCACCGGCGGCGTTGACGTGCACGAGGCTGTCGTAGATCGGGTAGAGGTACATCTGGCTGTTGTTGGTGGTGATCTTGTCCGGGTCGAAGCTCGTGTTGTCGACCGAGTAGATCCAGGTCAGCTCCGCGTCGCGGTCGGTGCGCGGCGCGACCGGCGGGCAGTCGATCGGGCCGGTGTCGGCCTGCGGGATGGCGCCGGTCCCCGCTCCGCACGCGGTCGCGGCGACGAGCAGCAGGGGCAGCATCAGCACCGCGAAGCGGCGCGGCGTCACGTGGCGGGTGGTGGACGGGCGCACGGGGACCTCCTTGTCCGGCGTCGACCCCTCAGGGGCGCGTCAGCGCGAGTTTCGACGGCGCTGGGACCACATCTGGGTGGCGCGTTCGAACTCGACGGCTGCGTCCCAGCCGATGCCGGGCGGGCCGAGCTCGGTGCGGAACGACCGGACGGCCTCGCGGGCCAAAGCCGGGTCCTTGGCCGGTTCGGCGGCGAACCGGTGCGCGGTGTCCTCGACGTCGGCGTCCGGGACCGCGGCCCAGGCCATCCCGATCTCGGCGGCGCGGCGGCCGTCGACCTCCTGGCTGAACAGGCCCATCGCGGCGGTGGCCTCCCGCCCGGCGGTGCGCCCGGCGATGGTGAAGAAGCCGCCGCCGGGGTGCAGGCCGATCCGCAGGAACCCGGCGAGCAACCGGGCGTCGGTGGCGACGACCCGCAGGTCGGTGGCGAGCATCAGGTTGATCCCGGCGCCGACGGCGGCCCCGCGGACCGCGGCGATCGTCGGCACGGCGAGGTTGCCGACCCGCACGAACGCCTTGTAGACGGCGCCGGTCTCCTGGAACGTGCCGTCGGCTGCCTGGTCGGCGCCGGGGTTCCAGGTCCGGCGGTCCGCCCCGGAGCAGAACGTGCCGCCCGCCCCACGGACCACGGCGGCCCCGATCTGCGGGTCGGCGTCGATCTCCTCGCAGGCGGCGACGAGCTCGCGCCCCATCTGCGGCGTCAGCCCGTTCTTCACCTCCGGCGAGTCGACGGTCAGGGTCGCGACCCCGTCGGTCTTGTCCAGGACGATCGAGCCCATCGATGTTCCTCCACGGTGCGGTTGGGTGCGGTCAGGGGGTGCGGGTGGCGACGAGGACGTCGACGGCGACGGCGCCGGTCGGTCCCACGATCAGCGGGTTGATCTCCAGTTCGGCCAGGTCGGGGCGGCGGGCGACGACGGCGCCGACCCGGACGATCGCCTCGACGACGGCGTCGACGTCGACCCCCGGGGCGCCGCGGTGCCCGGCCAGCAGCGGCCAGCACCGCAGCTCGCGCAGCAGGGCGTGCGCGTCGCCGGGGGTGATCGGGGCCAGCGCGGTCGCGACGTCGCGGTGCACCTCAGTGGCGGTGCCACCCAGTCCGACCGTGAGCACCGGCGGCCATCCGTCGCGCCCGCCGCTCGCGCCGACCAGCAACTCCACGCCGCCCGGGACGGCCTGCTGGACCAGAACCCCGGCCAGGCTCGCGACAGTGGTGGCGAGCTCGTCGAACACGGCGGCGGCCCGCTCGGCTGCGACGCCGAGCCGGACGCCACCGGCCTCGGTCTTGTGCTCCAGCCCGGGGGCGACGGCCTTCATCACGACGGTGCCGCCGGCTCCGGCCAGCGCCCGGGCCGCGTCGGTGGCCTCGGCAGCGGTGCCGGCGTGCACCGACGCCGGGGTGTCGACACCGATCGCGTCGAGCAGCGCCCAGCCACCGTCGGTGGCCGGGTCGAGGTCGTCCGCCGCTTCCGGGAGCCACGGCAGCGGCGCCCTGCCCGGCGCCGTGTCCGGCATCCGGTCGGAGGTCAGCGCACCGGCCACCCGGGCCGCGACGGCGATCGAGGAGAACACCGGGATCCCGGCCTCGCGCAGGATCGCGCGGGCGCGGGTGGTCCGGTCCTGCCCGGCCAGCCACACCACCGAGCACGGCACGCCGCTGCCCGACATGGCGGCCGTCAGGTCCTCGGCCAGGTCCGCGGCCTCGTCGCCGACGACCATCGTCAGCAGGACCAGCAGGGCGTCCACCGACGGGTCGGCGCAGACGATCGAGCAGACGTCGCCGAACGCGCGCTCGCCGGTATTGAACAGCTGCGCGGTCACGTCGACCGGGTTGGCCAGCGCCCCGAATGCGGGGACGAGGCGGGAGAGCTTGTCCTGGGTCTCCGGCGCGAGCTCGGGCAGGGCCAGGCCGTGGCCCTCGCAGCGGTCCGCGGCGAGGATGCCCGCCCCGCCGGACGTGCTGACCGCGGCGATCCGCCGACCGGCCGGGCGGGGCTGCCCGCGCAGCACGGTGGCCGCCGCGAGCAGCTCCTCGACGTCGTCGACCAGCACGACGCCGTACCGGCGTGAGACCAGGCGGAACGCGGTGTCGTCGCCGAGCATCGCCCCGGTGTGCGAGACGGCGGCGCGGCGCCCGGCGCCGGACCGGCCGGACCGCAGCACCACCAGCGACGTCCCGGCCGCTGCGGCCTCGGCGGCGAGGCGCTCGTAGGCGGCGCCGTCGCGGACCGACTCCGCGTAGACGGCCAGGACCGAGATCTCCGGGTCCGCCGCGAGGTACCGGCCGATCTCGGTCAGGTCCACGTCGGCCTGGTTGCCGGTGCTCACCCAGGCGGTGAGGTCGAGGCCCTGCTCGGCGGCGATGTCGAGCACCGAGCCGCCAACCGCGCCGCTCTGTCCGACGTAGGCGATCCCGGAGCTGCCCCGCAACGGCCGGTCGGCCGCGGCGGTGAACGTGGCGAACAGGCGGGTAGGCGCGTAATAGATGCCCTGACAGTTGGGGCCCAGGACCCGGACGCCGGACTCCCGCGCGGCTGCGACGAGCTCGTGCTGCAGCTCAGCGCCGTCGGTGCCCACCTCGGCGAACCCGGAGGCGAACACAACGACCGCGGCCGCGCTGGCGGCGCCCGCTTGGCGTACCGCGTCCGGGGCGTGCGCGGCCGGGACCAGTGCGAGCACCAGGTCGACCGGGCCCGGCACCGCGTCCAGGGACGCAAAGCAGGGCAGCCCGGCGAGCTCGTCGTACTTCGGGTTGACCGGCCACACGTGCCCGGAGAACCCGCGCTCGGCGAGCCACCGCAACGGGCGCGCCATCGGGCTGTCCGCCCGCCCGGTCGCGCCGAGCACAGCGACCGCGTGCGGCCGGAACACTCGGTTCCAGTCGGTCGGCGGCGTAGCCTCCGGCCCGTTCGGCCGGGTCGCGTCGACGGTCTCCGTCACAGGGTGGACCTCCTCGTCCGCGGGGCACGACAGGGGACCCGTCACACGGACGGGCGCCGAGGTACGTGCTGGTCTCCGGTGCGGTGGCGGCACTCGGCCACAGTGACCCGGTTCACACACGGTAAGTCGACATCCGTGTCGACTACAAGTCTTTCCGCAGCCGATTTCGTATGCGATCCTTCGCGGCGACCGGAGGAGCCCCTGGTGAGGGAGCAGGTGACGGGTGACGGAGCGGGTGGCGGGCGAGGCGCGCAGCGGCGTGGGCAGCCGCAGGCGGGCGAGCATTGGGGCCACGCCGAGCACCGCGCGCGGCCGCCGGACCCGGGCGCTGCTGCTGCAGGGCGCGCGGACGGTGTTCGAGCGCGACGGGTTCCTCGACGCACGGGTCGCGGACATCGCCGCCGCCGCGGGCACCGGACACGGCAGCTTCTACACCTACTTCGACTCCAAGGCCGACGCGTTCCGCACCCTGGTCAACGAGGTGATGGAGACCGGGCTCTACGCCCCGGCGCGGCCGCCCAGCCCGCGCAGCGGGGACGGCCGGGCGCCGACGGTGACCGAGGCGTGGCGGCGGATCGAGCAGGGCAACCGGCGCTACCTGGAGCTGTTCCGTCGGGACAGCCGGTTGCTCGCCCTGTTCGAGCAGGTCGCCTCGTTCGACGAGGAGCTGCGACGCTACCGGCTCGAGCTGCGCGAACGCTCAGTCGCCCGGGCTGCGGCCGGGATCGCGAGATTGCAGGAGT
Organism: Pseudonocardia sp. UM4_GMWB1; assembly: GCF_017312155.1. Lineage (NCBI taxonomy): Bacteria > Bacillati > Actinomycetota > Actinomycetes > Pseudonocardiales > Pseudonocardiaceae > Pseudonocardia > Pseudonocardia sp. UM4_GMWB1. The sequence continues at coordinate 2,821,494 of NZ_QJPN01000001.1, forward strand.
GGGGCCTGGCCGATGCCGACCTGGACCCGGTGCTCGCCTCGCACGCGCTGAACTCGATGGTCACCCAGTACATCTACTACTGGCTGGTGCTGGGCCAGGAGCACACCGAGGCGGACTCGGTGCGCACCCTGACCCACCTGTGGGCTCGCTCGATCGGCTTGCCCCCTCCGCCGTAGATCACGACCCGTCACCACCACGGACACGCGGCCGTCCGCGGGCGACAGACCGGACGTCGGCACGCATGCTGTGGTGGCTCGGACCGGTCCGGGCTGGTCGGGTCAGGCAGGTTCTGCAGGGCGTGGAAGAACCGGATCGCGGCCATGCGCCAGCTCATCGAGGAGACTTTCGCCCCGGCCTGGGCGAGTGTTGTCAGGTAGCCGCTCACCGCGGCCGGTGGGGCCGTTGACGGGTCGTGGTGCTCGCTGGTGCACCAGTCGCAGAACTCCTGCCAGCCGGTGCGGCAGGCCTCGATCGTGGCGGAGGCTTTCGAGGCCTGACCGTAGGCGATCTCTTCGGCCGAGAGCGGGCTGTCGTCGAGGTCGGTGACGGGTACCAGCCCGGCCGCCCGATGGTCGTGCTCGTCGGACCCGGCCAGGCCGGCGACGCCCCGATGTTTCTGCACCTGATGAGTCATCTGCGCATCGACCGGGCCGGACCGGGCCGGCCGCGGACCCGCCCGCAGCGGGTCCGCGGCGACAAGGCCCACTCCTCGCGCGCGAGCCGCCGTCACGTGCGTGAGCGCGGCATCGTCGCGGTCATCCCGGAACCCTGCGACCAGCAGGGGCACCGGAAACGACGCGGTTCCCGCGGCGGTCGGCCACCGGCGTTCGACCGCGACGACTACCGCGGCCGTAACGTCGTCGAACGCGGCTTCTGCGAGGTCAAACAGTGGCGCGGCCTGGCGACCCGCTACGACAAACTCACTCTGACCTACCGCGGCGGGGTCGTCCTGAAGACCATCGTGACCTGGCTACGCGCGTTAGGAGGCACGCCCTGGCTCCGGACGGCGTCGCCCGCCCCGCGGGGCAGCCGCGGCACGTCCGGCGCCACCACCAGCGCCGGCCCCGCCGGAACCGTCAGCTGACGATCACCACGTGCAGTGTCCGCGGCCCGTGCACGCCCTCCACCCGGTCCAGCTCGATGTCGCTGGTCGCGCTCGGCCCGCTGATCCAGGTGTGCGGCCGCGCCGGGTCCAGCGCCGCCACCGCCTCCGGCACACCGGCCACGACCTGGTCGGCGCGGATCACGCAGACGTGCAGGTCGGGGACCAGCGTCGCCGCGCGCCGGCCCTGGCCCGGACCGTGGTCGAGGATGATCGTGCCGGTCTCGGCGATGCCGACCGCGGCCGTCGACAGCACGCCGTCGCAGCGGTCCAGCTCCGACACCGCGACGTCCGGCCCGTCCGGGACGACCTCGACGTCGTCGGGCACCAGACCGGCCGGGAAGCCCGGCGGCACCAGGATCCGCAGCGGGCCGGAGCCCGCGAGCGGGGACCGGCCGGCCAGGGCACCGGCGACCCGCGCCGCCGCGGTGCCCGGGTCCGCCCGCTCGACGACGGCGCGGTAGTCCGCGACCCGCTCGTCGAACAGGTCGACGACCTGCGCGTGCGGCAGCGACCGGTCGGGGACCGGCCGGACCACCTCGACGTCGAGCACCGGCTCGACGTCGGGCACGTCGGTCAGGGCCCGCCGGGCCTTCGCCAGGATCGCCTCGCGCGCGCTCATGCCCCGTCCCCGTTCCTGCGCCCGCCGTCGGTGTCGTCGCTCCGGCTCCGCCCGCCGTCGGTGTTGTCGCTCCGGCTCCGCCCGCCGTCGGTCCTGGTCCACCACTCCCGGAAGGACTCGGCCGCCGGTACCGGCACGTCGCGCGAGTCGGACCAGGCGCTCGCCGGGCCGGGGACCGCACCGAGGATGCTGCGCCCACCGGGCGCGGTGCGGCCCAGCCGTCCGGCCAGCTTCCCGCCGATCCCGGCGACGCGTTCGGCCGCGCCGGTGCGCGCGGCCGAGGACAGCGTCCACGACGCCGCCTTCATCGCGACGTCCTGCACCGACGGCACGCGGCTCGCCTTCCGGTGGGCGTCGACCACCTCGGCGCGCAGGTGCACCAGCACCTCGGGGATGTCGATGCGGACCGGGCAGACCTCGAAACACGCCCCGCACAGGCTGGACGCGAACGGCAGCGAGTCGGTCTGCGGGTCGGTGCCCACCCCCCGCAGCTGCGGGGTGAGGATCGCGCCGATCGGGCCCGGGTAGACCGAGCCGTAGGCGTGCCCGCCGGTGCGCTCGTAGACCGGGCACACGTTCAGACAGGCCGAGCAGCGGATGCAGCGCAGCGCCTGCCGCCCGGTCGGGTCGGCGAGCACGTCGGTGCGGCCGTTGTCCAGCAGAACCACGTGCACCTCCTGCGGCCCGTCGCCGGGGGTGACCCCGGTCCAGGTGGAGGTGTAGGGGTTCATCCGCTCCCCGGTCGAGGACCGGGGGAGCAGCTGCAGCATCACGTCCAGGTCCTGGAAGGTCGGCAGGACCTTCTCGATCCCGACCACCGACACCAGCACCTCGGGCAGGGTCAGGCACATCCGGCCGTTGCCCTCGGACTCGACGACGGTGAGCGTCCCGGTCTCGGCGACGGCGAAGTTCGCCCCCGAGACCGCCACCTTCGCCCGCAGGAACTTCTCCCGCAGGTGCTCCCGGGCCGCGGCGGCCAGGCGCGCCGGTTCGTCGGTCAGGTCCGCCGGGGCGGCGCGCCCGGCGCGGCCCATCTCGCGCAGGAAGATCTCCCGGATCTCCGCGCGGTTGCGGTGGATCGCCGGGACCAGGATGTGGCTGGGCAGGTCGTCCCCGAGCTGCACGATCAGCTCGGCGAGGTCGGTCTCCCAGGCGTGGATGCCCGCGGCCTCCAGCGCTGAGTTCAGGTCGATCTCCTGGGTGGCCATCGACTTGACCTTGACGACCTCGTCGGTGCCGTGCCGCCGCGCGATGTCGACGACGACCGCGTTCGCCTCGGCCGCGTCGCGCGCCCAGTGCACGGTGGTGCCGGCCGCCGTCAGCGACCGTTCCAGCTGCTCCAGGTAGTCGGGCAGGTGCCGCAGCACCCGGTTCTTGATGGCCTCACCGGCCAGGCGCAGCTGCTCCCAGTCGTCGACCTCGCCGACGACGTTGCCGCGCTTGGTGCGGATGGTGGACGTGGCGTGGGCCAGGTTGCGGCGCAGCTGGGAGTCCTCCAGTGCGGCGCGCGCCGCCGCCGGGAACGCCGGTGTGCCGAGGAACGTGCCGCTCATCGGACCGCCTCCGTCGTCGCGTCCGGGACCGCGCTGCCGACGCTCGTCGGGTCCGCGGCCCGCTCGGTGCGCCGCTCGACCACGGGCTCGGTCTGCGCCAGCACCTCGGCCAGGTGCATGACCCGCATCCCCGACCGCTGCCGCGACAGCAGCCCGCCCACGTGCATCAGGCACGAGTTGTCCCCGGCGACGAGCACCTCCGCGCCGGTCGAACGGACGTGGCGGGCCTTGTCGTTGCCCATCGCGATCGAGGTCTCGGAATTCTTCACCGCGAACGTCCCGCCGAACCCGCAGCACTCGCCCGAGCCCGGCAGGTCGAGCAGGGTCAGCCCGCGGACCGCGCGCAGCAGCCGGGTCGGCCGGTCGCCGACCCCCAGCATCCGCAGCGAGTGGCAGGTCGGGTGGTAGGTGACGCGGTGCGGGAAGTAGGCCCCGACGTCGACGACGCCGAGGACGTCGACCAGGTACTCGCTCAGCTCGTACACCGGCGGTGCGGACTCGACGCCGCGGACCAGGCCCGGGTCTCCGGAGCGGCGCGCGACCAGGCCGTGCTGGTGGCGCACCGAGCCCGCGCACGACCCGGACGGCGCGAGGATCGCGTCGTACCCGGCGAAGGCGTCGAGGTGGTTGCGGACGAGCGGGACGGCCTCGTCGAGGTAGCCGGTGTTGACCATCGGCTGCCCGCAGCAGGTCTGCGCGGCGGGGAACTCGACGTCGACGCCGAGCCGGCGCAGCAGGGACACGACGGCCCTGCCGGTGTCCGGGAACAGGGCGTCGTTGAGACACGTGACCATGAGGCCGACGCGGGGCCGGGGGATCGGCATGGCGCCTCCGGTGAAGTGGTGGGACGGAGGGTGTGGTCCGACCAAGGTAGCGGTATGGTCGGACCACACACAAGCAGGAGGACGACGTGCGTGTTCCCGCCGCCCACGAGATGGTGCTCGCCCACGTCGAGGAGCGCCTGACGAGTGGCGAGTGGCGCCCGGGGGACCGGCTGCCGCCGGAGCGCGAGCTCGCCGCGACGCTGGGCGCGTCCCGCCAGGCGGTCCGCGAGGCACTGCGGGTGCTGCAGGCCCAGGGCGTGATCCGCTCGCAGGTGGGCACCGGCGCGGACTCCGGGACGGTCGTCGTGCCGGCCCCGGCGCGGGCACTCGGCCGGGTGCTGGCCCTGCACCTGGCGGTCGACTCGTTCCCGGTGGACGACGTCACCGAGGCCCGGGTCATGTTCGAGCGGTTCTCCGCCGGGCTGGCCGCGCGCCGGCGCTCGGCGTCGGACCTGCTGGAGTGGACGGCCGCGCTGGAGGTCATGGACGACGACCTCGACCCGGCCGCCTTCAGCGACGCCGACATCGCCTTCCACGTCGCGATCGCCGCGGCGGCCGGGAACCGCCTGGTGGGGGAGCTGACCCGGGCGATCCGGGAGTCGGTGCGCGGGATGCTGCTCGACGCGATGCAGACCCAGGGGGACTGGCCCGCGCTGCGCGAGCGGCTGCGGGCCGAGCATCGGGAGATCCACGCGGCGCTCGCCGACGGCGACGAGACGCTGGCCGCGGACCGGATCGAGGCGCACATCCGCGCCTTCCACGGCCGGGTCGGACCTGCCTAGGCTCACCGCCGTGACCACCTCCGACCTGCCCGACGCCGCCGTCGTCGCGGTGTCCGCCCGGTACCGTCGCGAGTTCGCCGACCTCGTCTCCTCACTCGACGCCGCGCAGCTCGCGGCGCCGAGCCTGTGCGCCGGGTGGGACGTGCGGACCGTCGCCGGGCACCTGGTGTCCGCGCTGACCACGACGGTGCCGTCGTTCCTGGTCCAGGTGCTGCGGGCGCGCGGGAACGTGGACCGGGCGGTCGACCGGGCCGCGCGGCGGGACGCCGCCCGCCCGGTCGAGGAGCTGGTCGCGGTCCTGCGCGACCGTGCCGACAGCTCCTTCGCCCCGCCCGGCATCGGTGCGCGGGGCCCGATGACCGACGCGATCGTGCACACCGCCGACGTCACCGTCCCGCTCGGGCTGCCGTTCGACCCCGACCCCGTCGACGTGCGCATCGCGCTCGACTTCGTGGTCGGGACGGTCCCGCTCGGGTTCACCACCCGGTGCCGGCCGGCGGGCCTGCGGTTCGTCGCCGACGACGCCGGGTTCGCGCGGGGCGAGGGCGCGGAGGTCCGGGGACACGGCGTCGACGTCCTGCTGGCCGCCTGCGGACGCCCGGCCGTGCTGGACCGGCTGACGGGGGACGGCGTCGCTACGCTCGCCGCCCGGCTGACCGGGCGCTGACGCCGCAGTCCTCCGGTCATCCCGCATCCGTCGCCCCGGTCGACGCGTCGCTCCGTTCACGCGTCGCTCCCGCGGCCGGTCCAGGCGCCGGTCCCGCGTCCCGTTCATGTGCGCCGAACCGGAGAACGCGCGCTCGATCGGGCGCGCGTTCTCCGGCCCGGCGAGCGGACCGGTGTGCGGGGCCGCGAGTGGCCCGGCGGGCCGGTGACCGGGGGACCGGATCGTGTGGGGCCGGGGCACCGGCGACCGGTGGGTCAGGCGTTCGCGTCGCGGTACAGGCCCAGCAGGTGGACGTAGGCGGCGGCCGACAGCGGGATCGAGTTCCGTTCGGCCTCGCCGAGCTCGCGACGCACCTTCCCCGGGACCCCGGCGACCAGCGACCCGGGCGGCACCACCGTGCCCTGGGTGAGCACCGCACCCGCGGCGATCAGCGACCCGGCGCCGACGTGCACCCCGTTCATGAGTACCGCGCCCATGCCGATCAACACGTCGTCCTCCACGGTGCAGCCGTGCACGACCGCGCGGTGGCCGATGGTGACGCCGTCGCCGATCGTCGCCGGGAAGCCGGGGTCGGCGTGCAGGACGGAGCCGTCCTGGACGTTCGTGCGGGCGCCGAGGGTGATCGGTGCGAGGTCGGCCCGGACCACGCACGTGTACCAGATCCCGGTCTCCGGACCGACGCTCACCTCGCCGGCGAGCACGGCGCCTGGCGCCACCCAGGCCTGCTCGTGGACCTGCGGGGTGTGGCCGTTCACGGTGATCATGGGGTCAGCCTAGGGCGGTCTCGAACGCGGCGAGGACGTCGTCGCTGAACAGGACGAACCGGACCTCGGCCACCGCGGTGCCCGTCGCGGCGACCTCCCGGACGGTGGCGACCGCGATCCGGGCGGCGTCGTCGAGCGGCCACCCGTAGATCCCGGCCGAGACGGCGGGGAACGCGACGGTCCGGGCGCCGAGGGAGTCGGCGACCCGCAGCGACTCGCGGTAGGCGCTCGCCAGCAGCGCCGAGCGGTCCTCCCGCTTCGCGTACACCGGCCCGACGGTGTGGATCACCCAGCGGGCGGGCAGGTCGCCGGCGGTCGTCGCGACGGCGTGGCCGGTGGGGAGCCCGTCGGGCAGGTCGCCGGCGCGCAGCCGCTCGCACTCGGCGAGGATCGCGGACCCGCCGCGCCGGTGGATGGCGCCGTCGACGCCTCCCCCACCACGCAGACCGGAGTTGGCGGCGTTGACGACGGCGTCGACCCGGGCCTCGGTGATGTCCCCGCGCTCGCAGGCGATCCTCATGTGCGTGCCTCCTCGCGCAGCCGTCCCAGCAGCGGGATGGCCGCGATCTTGTCCTCGGTGAGCGAGTCCCAGACGATGCCGCCGTCCGGGCGGGACCGCCGGTGCTCGCGGCAGTCGACCACTCGGTCCGGGGTGACGACCAGGTCCACCGGGGCGTCGTGCGAGGCCCACGGGATCACCCCGGCGTCGCGTAGCTGCAGCTCGTGGACCGTGGTGACGACCAGCGTGTCGTCGGAGATCAGTCCGGCCTCGCGGGCCAGTGCGAACTCCAGGTCGGCGAACCCGCCGCCCTTGCCCAGCCGCGCCCCGTCGGCGCCGACCGCGACGCAGCCGGTAACGACGAGGTCGACCGGCTCCAGGTCCGCGACGGCGACCCGGCGCGCCGACCGGGTGGCGTTCTTGATCGACACCGCCAGGCGCGGCGGGTCGGCGAGATCGTCCGGGTCGAGCAGGAAGAACGGGTCGGCCTCGGCCAGCTTCGGGACGGCCATGTAGACGGTCTTACCGTCCTCCAGCGCGTACCGGCGCACCGGGAGCTGCGCGGAGTCCGGGTTGGACTTCACGGTGCGGCCGGCCCGCCACACGTCGAGCTCGCGCAGCCGGCGCGCCGCGGCCTCGGCCCCGACGAAGTTCGAGATCCGGTTGCGCGCCCCGGGGAACCGCGCGGCCTTCTGCTCGGTCAGCGCGGTCCACACCTCGTCGCGCAGCTCGGCCTTGCGGGCGAGGGTCCCGGGGTCGCCCCCGGCGTCGTGGTCGTGGCGGCGGCTCATGCCCGCGACCCTGCCAGGCCGCCGGTCAGTGCTTCCGCAGGGCCTCGATCAGCTCGTCCTTGGTCATGTCCGAGCGGCCCTCGATGCCGACCTTCTGCGCCTGGGCGTAGAGCTCGTCCTTGGTCTGGTTCTCGTAGTCTCCGTGCTCGCCGCCCCGCTTGCCGACGGTGTCGCGTCCCTCGGCGGCCGCGGCGTTCGCGATCCGCGCGGACTTCTCCTTGGAGTTGCCCTCCTCGCGGAGGCGCTCGTACATCTCGTCGTCCTTGATGCTGCTCGCCATGGCGGTCGACTACCCGCCGAGCAGCTCGGCCAACCTGTCCAGCAGCGGCACCTGCCCCTTCACGATCTTCTCCCGGGCGGTGGTGAGGTCGAACCACGCCGCGCGGTCCAGCTCGGGGAAGCGGAGGGTGCGCCCGGATCGGGGCGGCCACTCCAGCTCGACCCAGCTGCCGTCGTCGGGACGGTCGGCGACGGCGTCGGCGCCGGTGAAGCCGGACCCGTCCAGCGCGAAGGCGGTGACGGTCTTGCGGGACTGGCGGACCGTGCCGAGCCCGACCGGCTCGCCGTCGGGCGGCGGGGCGCCGATCTCCTCGGTGAACTCGCGGCGGGCGGCGTCGAGCGGGTTCTCATCGGGGCCGTGCTCGCCCTTGGGCATCGACCAGGCATGGTCGTCCTTGCGGGCCCAGAACGGCCCACCCATGTGGCCGAGCAGCACCTCAGGGCCGCCCGGCCCGGCCCGGTGCAGCAGGAGTCCGGCGCTGGTCACGGGAGGCACGCGGGGATCATCCCAGACGGGCCGGCCGGTCGAGCCGGTGCACGTGGGCCAGCGGAGGGTCGGCCGGGTTGTCCGGGGGCAGCTCGCCGGTCGCGACCCGGCGGAAACCGGCCTTCTCCAGCGCCCGGCACGACGCGCGGTTGCCCGCCGCGACCGGGACGACCACCGCCGTCGCCTCCGGGTAACGCTCCCAGCCCTCGGCGACGGCGGCGGCGATGATCCGCGGGCCCAGCCCGCGCCCGGTCAGCTCCACCGGCCCGATGAGGTAGTCGACGGTCAGCGCACCGTCCGGGATCGTCAGGATCGGCGCGATCGCGGCGACCTCCTCGGGGTAGTCGTGCCAGCGGGCGCGCTGGACGAGCCCGACCGGGACACCACCGAGCTCGGCGACGAGGTCCTCGCCCGGTTCCTCCCCGCGCAGCCCCGCCCCGAAGTCGCGTTCGAGCGCCTCGTCGGTGGTCTCGTGGAACCACCACCGGTGCACGTGCGGCGCGGCCAGCCAGCGCCGCAGGAGGGCCAGGTCGGCCCGCACCAACGGGCGCAGGGTGACGGGGGCGTCGAGCGACGGCCCGTCGGCCGGTGTGACGGACGGCGGCACGGGCGCGAGCGTAGCCGCGCCGCGGCCCGCCGCCGAGCGGTGTCCTCCTCCGCCCGGACGAGGACGGGGACGGTGGGCATCTCGTCCTCGCTGCGGATCCGGCCGTACCCCGGCCCGCCTAGGGTCGTGTTCCGATGGAACGCCATCGGACGAGGGGGACGACGATGACGAGCGACCACACCCGGCGGGCCGCACCGACGGGGGACGGCGGGTCCGCCGCGGACCACGGGGACGGATCCGCCCCGGCCGACCCCGGAGCGGCTCCCGCACGGACCCGGTGGTGGCGGCGCGACTACAGCCCGGAGGAGATCGAGGCGGGCAAGCAGGCCTGGCGCGACGCGATGCCGTGGGACCACCCGATGTCGCGCGGCGACAAGGTGCTCGTCTTCTCCACGCTCGGCCTGCTCGTGTTCATGCTGGTGACGATGCCGCTGCGGCCGTTCCTGCTGGCGTCGCACCCGGTGTGGCTCGCCGCGGTCACCGGCAGCCTCTCCGCGGTCGGCGCGGGCGCGGCGTTCGCCCGGATCGGCGAGGCGGACCTGTGGGTCGTCATCACCGCCGGGGAGTTCGGAATGATCAAGTTCGACTGGCTGTTCTGGCTGGCCGGGCGCCGGTGGGGCGAGAAGATCGTCGCGCTGTGGGCGCCCGGTGACCTCGCGAAGCGGTTCGTCGGCCGGATCCGCAGCTGGCCGCGGTGGGCGATGCCGATCGCCGTCGTCGCGGCCGCGCTGCCCGGCATCCCGGCCGCCGCGGTGTTCGCGGTCGCCGGACTGGGGAGGATGCGGCTCGCGACGTTCCTGCTCTTCGACGCGATCGGCGCCGCGCTGATCACCGGGCTCGTCGCCGGGCTCGGGTTCGGCCTCGGGCAGGACGCCGTCGACGTGGTGCTCGCCGTCGACAAGTACGCGTTGTGGATCAGCCTGGCGCTGGTCGTGTTCGTGTCGGTCCAGGCGAGCCGCAGGCAGAAGCAGCAGGCCCCGCCCGCCGCGTGACGGTGCCCACGCCGGCTCGGGACATCAGGTCCCGAGCCGCTGCTGCAGGCCGCTCGCGCGGCCGGCCGGGCGGCCGATCGCGGCGCGTACCGCCTCCTCGGTGCCGATGATCCGCACGGACTCCTTGGCCCGGGTGACGGCGGTGTAGAGCAGCTCGCGGGTCATCAGGGGCGAGTCCGCGGGCGGCAGCACCACGGTGATCCGCTTGAACTGGCTGCCCTGGCTGCGGTGCACCGTCATCGCGTGGACGGTGCCGACGCCGCCGAGGCGTGCCGGTTCGAATGCGACAGGAGCGTTGTCCCTGGCGAACACCGCGCGGCGCCCCGACGCGGTCCGGACCACGACGCCGGTGTCACCGTTGAACAGGCCCAGGTCGTAGTCGTTCGTGGTGACCAGCAGCGGGCGGCCCGGGTACCAGGGGGCCTCGGCGGCGAAGCCGGGGCGCTCGGTCTCGATCCATCGCTCGATCTCCGCGGTCCACCGGGTCACCCCGTGCGGGCCGCGGCGGTGCGCGCAGAGGACGCGATGGTCGTCGAGCACCCGCAACGCCTGCTCGGCGTCCCCGGCCTCGGCGGCCCCGATCACGTCCACCGCGGCCCGGGTCACGTCCTGGCGGAACGTGTCCAGCCGGCGCGGCTCGAGCTCGGCCGCGTCGCCGTCGACGAAGGACAGGTCGGCCGCGCCGCGGCGCAGCAGCGCGACGGCGGCGTCGGGATCGTCGCCCTGCACGGCCGCCGCGAAGTCCGCGATCGTGCCGTCGAAGCGCCAGTTGCGCTCCAGCCGCACCACCCCGTTGCGCACCACGACGGGCGGGCCCGGCTCGGCGGGCGCGGGGGCGCCCGCGGCGCCGGAGGCCGGCACGGGCCGGTCCACGCGGAACGCCCCGCAGGCGCTCAGCGCGTCCTGCAGGGCGGGCTCGGCCCGGCCGCCCGCGGCGGCGAGGTCGCCGAGCACCGCACCGGCCTCCACCGACGCGAGCTGGTCCGGGTCCCCGACCAGCACCAGCCGGGCGTCCGGTCGGACGGCCTCCAGCAGCCGCGCCATCATCGTCAGCGACACCATCGACGTCTCGTCGACGACCACGACGTCGTGCGGCAGCCGGTTGCCCCGGTGGTGGCGGAACCGGCCCGAGGTGCCCCGCGAGCCCAGCAGCCGGTGCAGCGTCGACGCCGTCGCCCCCGCGACGGCGGCCCGGTCGGTCTCCGGCAGCCGCCCGTGGGCCTCGGCGACGGACTGGGTCAGCCGGGCCGCGGCCTTCCCGGTCGGCGCGGCGAGCGCCACCCGCAGACCCGGTGCCCCGGGCGGGGCGGTCGCGCGGTGCAGGTCGTGCAGGACGGCGAGCAGGGCCGCGACCGTCGTCGTCTTGCCCGTGCCGGGGCCGCCGGCGATCACGGTGACCGGCCGCAGCGCGGCGACCGCGGCGGCGAGGCGCTGCCGTTCGGCGCCGGCGTCGCCGAGCAGCCGGTCCAGCACCGCGCACAGCCGGTCGGGGTCGACGGTCGCGACCGGTCCGGCGCGCGCGGTGAACTCGCGGCGGACCAGCTCTTCCTCCTGCCAGTAGCGCTCCAGGTAGAGCAGGTTCCCGAGCAGGCGCAGCGGCCGCCCGGCGGGGCCGTCCTCGCCGACGGCGACCAGCGGGCTGTCCGCGCAGGCCGCGCGCCACGTCGCGGGCTCCGGCCAGGGCAGCCCGGACACGTCGACGGCGACCTCGCCCTCGCCCGCGGTCGTGGCCGCGGCGCTCGCCAGGTCCACGCAGACCGACCCGTTGCGGATCGCGCGCACGGCCAGCGCGGCGGCGAGCACCACCGGTTCGGGCTCGGCGGCGGTCGGGTCGTCGGCGGCGGTCGGGTCGCCGCGCCCGCCGAGGGCGGCGAGCCTCCGGGCGACGTGCACGTCGCCCGGCGCGAGGATCTCGGCCTCGTTGAACGCGGCGAGCACCCCGGTCGCGGTGCGGGCGGCCCGCGGACCGAACGGGTCCCGCTCGGGGGCCGGGGGCGCCGTCGCCGCCGGGGTGGGGGGTGCGGTCGTCGTCACGGGGTGCCTCCGTCCAGCAGGTCCGACAGCTCCCCGACCAGGGCGGCGGGTGGCCGCCAGGCGAAGACGCCGCACGGCGCGGCCAGCGGTCCGGACCCGGTGACCGGGGTGTCCGGCCCGCACATACCGCGCAGGAACAGGTAGCCGACCCCGCCGAGGTGGGTGTCCGGGTCGTAGTCGGGCAGCCGCCAGCGCAGGTAGCGGTGCAGCGCGACGGCGTAGAGCAGCGCCTGGAGCGGGTAGTGCGCGTCGGCCATCGCCGTGGCCAGCCGGTCGGCGGTGTAGTGCGCCGCGGTCAGCGGGTCGCGCCCGGACGGGCCGACCGGGCCCAGCCAGTTCGTCTTGTAGTCCACGACGAGGAACCGTTCCCCGGCGCCGTCACGGACCCGCAGCACCGAGTCGATGCTGCCGGTCAGGTAGCCGCGCAGCGGCTGTCCGGCGAGGTCGGGGGAGTCGAGGAGGTCGGCGTAGCCGTGGAGCGGGTCGCCGGGCGCGAGGTGCCTGCGGACGGCGGCGGCCAGCCCGGCCAGGGTGAGCCGCCCCGTCGGGGTGTCCCCGCCGCACAGCGGGAGCTCGAAGTCCAGCTCGGACAGCCGGTCGCCCGGCGCGACGTCGGCCAGCGCCAGCCCGGACGCGATCGGCCCGAGCGGGGTCCGCAGCACCGGGACGAGCGCGTCGGCGAGCTCGTCGGGATCGAGGTCGGCCGGCTGGTGGCGCAGCTCCTCGGTGACGTGCGCGACGACCTCGGCCCGCAGCGCGGCGTCGCCCTGGGCGGCCGTGCGGGTGTCGAGGTGTTCCAGCACGGCGTGCACCAGGGTGCCGAACCCGGTGCCCGAGGGCAGGTCGGCCATGGGGGAGGGGAACGCCGCGGGGCCGGCTGCGCCCGCCGTGGCGTCCCCGGTGGGGGCCGCACCGGGCAGCGGGGCGGGGTCGGGCTCGTCGACGATGCCCTCGTCCTCGGGCTCGGTCAGCACCCCGGGCGCGGTCGCGGCCGGTTCCGGCTCGGCGTCGACGGCCGGGTGCGGGTGGTGCGCGGCGTGCGCGGCCGCGGTCAGCGCGGTGTAGGACGTGCGCCGCCACGCGGTGTCCAGCGTGCGGGTGAACGTCGCGACGGCCAGCCCCGCGTCGGGCGGGACCGGGGTGCGGTCGGCGGGGTCGCCGTCGTGCAGGGTCTCCACCGACGCGCCGGCCGGGGCGAGCCGCTCCCGCAGGAACGCCAGCGCGTTCGCGTCGCCGGGGACCTTCGCGGTCGGTTCCGGCTCCGCGCCGGGCCCGGCGTGCCCGAACAGCACCCGGTGCAGCGACGCCGCCGCCGTCGTCGTCCCCGGGACCCACCAGGCGACGACCTGGCTGCAGGCGCGGGTGAGCGCCACGTACAGCAGCCGCAGGTCCTCGCCCGCCTCCTCGGCCTGGTGCAGCGCGGTGCGCCGGGTGCGGTCCGGCCCGGTGGACCCGCCGACGTCGAGGAGCCGGCGCTGGCCGCCGGCACCGGCCGGGGTGTCGTGGTAGAGCAGCGTCTCGGGCCGGTCGTCGACCCAGCGGTCCCACGCGAACGGCAGGTACACCACCGGGAACTCGAGCCCCTTGGACCGGTGCACCGTCACGATCTGGACGGCGTCGGCGTCGGACTCCAGCCGCCGGCTCCGCTCGGCGGAGGTGTCGCGGGCGGCCTCGCCGATCCGGTGCCGCAGCCACTCGGTGAGCGCCGTCGGGCCCAGGTGGCGTTCCAGCGCCGCGGAGTGCAGAACCTGGCCGACGTGGCGCACGTCGGTGAGGTCGCGCTCGCCGTCGGGGCTGCGCAGCAGGCGCTCGGCCGGGGCGTAACGGGCGAACACGGCCTCCTGCAGGGCGGCGACCCCGCGCTCGGCGAGGACCTGGTGCCAGGCCCGCAGGTCCGCGCCGAGCTGGTCGACCAGCCCCTCGGCGTCGGGCCCGCACAGGTCGGCGACGGTGTGGCCGACGAACCGGGTCAGCGCGGCGGCGCGCAGCCGCATCGAGCGCTGCGGCTGCTCGACGGCCTCCAGCAGCGTCAGCCACTCCGCGGCGACCGGCGTGGTGAACACGCTGGTGGAGCCGGTGAGCACGGCGGGCACCCCGGCCTCGGCGCAGGCGTCGCGCACCAGCAGGCCCTGGGCGTTGGTCCGCACCAGCACCGCGACCTGCCCGGGGCGCAGCCGTCCCCCCGCGAAGCGGGCGGTGCCGTCGAGCAGCTGCGACAGGTCGACGGCGACGTCACGCGCCACCACGGCGCGGGCGCCCTTGGCCCGGGCCAGCCCGCGCCCGGTCAGGTCGAGCCGGTCCCGGTCGACCAGCCGCAGCCGCAGCGGGGCGTCGTGCCGGGCGGTCAGCCGCCGCCCGGTGTGGTGGGCCCGGACCGGGTGCACGACGATCCCGGAGTCCCCGAGGGCGGCCTCGCCGAACACCCCGTCCAGCGCGGTGAGCAGGGCCGCGTCGCTGCGGCGGTTGGTCGAGAGGGTGCGCCGGGTCGCCGCCGCGTCGGCGGCCCGCAGGTAGCTGTGCACGTCGGCGCCGCGGAAGGCGTAGATCGCCTGCTTCGGGTCGCCGATGAGCACCAACGTGGTGTCGGGGGCGGAGTGGAACGCCAGGGACAGGATCTCCCACTGCAGCGGGTCGGTGTCCTGGAACTCGTCGACGAGCACCACCGAGAACCGCGACCGCAGCCGCTCCCGGGCGGCGGGGCCGCGGACCGGGTCGCGCAGCGCCGCGGCGAGGCGGGTGAGCATGTCGTCGTAGCTGTAGATGCGCGAGCGCCGCTTGCGGGCGTCGACCTCGCGGCGCACCGCGGAGGCGAAGCCGTACCGGGTGGCGGCCGGGGTGGCCGGGTCGGCGTCGCGGGGCTCCAGCTCGGCCTGCGGGTCGCCGACGGCGCGGCGGGCCAGCGCCAGGGCCGCGGCCCGGTCGAACGCCGGGCGGCCCGCGTTCGGGGCGGCGTACTTGCGCACGTAGAAGTCGTCGACGACCTCGGTGACGACGTCGTCGACGTGGTCGACGAACTCGGCGTCCGGGTCGTTGTCCCCGGCCACGCCCAGCCCGGCCAGCATCTGCATGCAGAACTGGTGGGTGGTGGCGATCGTCGCCGCGTCGAACGACGCCGTCGCCGTCGCCAGCCGGGCCCGGCGCCGCTCCAGCTCGGCCGGGTCGGTGGCGGCCAGGTGCGCGACCACGGGGTCTTCCTCCGGCGTCGGCGGGGTGGCGCCGGACTGCACGGCGGCCAGCGCCCGCTCGGTGCCCACCAGCCGCTCCCGGACCCGCTCGCGCAGCTCCTGGGTGGCGTCGCGGCCGAAGGTGACCAGCATCAGCCGGTCCAGGTCCGCGACGCCCTCGGCGACGTAGCGGGTCGCCAGCGCGGCGATCGTGTAGGTCTTGCCCGTCCCCGCGCTCGCCTCCAGCACGACGGTGCCGGTCGGCAGCGGCCCGTCGACCTCGAAGGTCGGTGCCGACAACACGCTGGTGGTGCTCACGGCGCGTCCTGCCTCTCGTGGTCGAGCAGCGGTGCCCACAGCCGGACGGCGAGCTCCCCGAGGCGGGTGGGCTCCCCGCCCGAGCCGGGCTCGGGACGGACGACCAGCGGGCCGCCCGCGGCGCCCCGGACGAAGACGTGCGGGGCCTCGGCGTGCTCGAAGCGCGACCACTCGCTCTCCGCGGCGGCGAACGCGTTGGCCGGGACCACCCCGCGGGCGCGGTTGCGGGCGTAGACGGCGGCGGCGTCGGTGGGCAGCGGCAGCGGCGCCCGCAGGCCCTCGCGGCGCAGCGCGACCAGGTCGGCCAGGGTGCGGCGGGCGAGACCCGGGTCGACCGGGCCGAGCACCGAGCGGGCCGCGCCGCCGGGGCCGCGCCCGACGGTCACCGCCGTCCAGGACCGGGCGGGGTGCGCGGCGGTGAGCGCGAGCAGCTGCACCCACGCCCGCAGCCGGTGCTTGGCCTTGAGCCGCGAGTACTCGACGCGCACTACGACGTCGCCGTGCAGGCCCGGCACCGTCCCGGCGACGGCGCGGCCGTCCTCGGGTGTGCCGGTGAGCTGCGCGACGAGGTCCTGCGATCCCGCCTCGCCGGTCGCGACCGCCGCGGCGACGGCGACCAGGGGCTCGACCTGCCCGCCGACCTCGGTGAGCACCCGGTGTCCGATCCCGCCGGGCGGCAGGTCACCGCGCAGCGTCTCGGCCCGGGCGACGGCCTGCGGTGCCGCCCCGGCGAGCCGGTCGGTCAGCAGCCGGTCCCCGATCTTCCAGGTGGCCAGGCCGTCGAGCTCGACCGGCAGCGCGTCGTCGGGCTCGACGTTCTCCTCCGGCGGCAGTACCCGCACCCGCTGGCGCAGGAACGCCCGCACCGGGTGCTCGACGAAGGCGACCAGCTCGTCGAGCTCGACCACCCCGTCCGGCGGGTCCTCCGGCGGGGGCAGCGGGTCCGCGCCGAACAGCGGGGTCACGGTGCGCGGCCCGGCCGCGGCCTCGGCACCGCGCAGTGCGGCCCGGTCGAAGCTGAACGGCCCGGCGGCCAGCAGCGCGCCGGAGGTGAAGTTGCGCCGGTCGAACGGCTGCAGCGGGTGCCGGGCCCGCAGCGCCTGCGACGCGGTCGCCTCGGTCCCGGTCCGCACGCAGGCGTCGATCGCGTCGCACAGCTCCCCGACCGGCACCGACGGCGGCCGGTCGGCGCCGGTGCGCTCGTCGGCCCCGGAGGACACCACCACCAGGTGTCGGGTGGCCGAGCAGATCGCGTCGAGCAGCAGCTGGCGGTCCTCCCCACGCGGGTCCCGCTCGCCGACGACCGGGTCGCGGGCCAGCACGTCGTCGCCGTCGGGGGCGCCGGCGCGGGGGAACACCCCGTCGTCGCAGCCCAGCAGGCACACGACCTTGTGCGGGACGGCCCGCATCGGCACCAGCGTCGCGACGGTCAGCGTGCCGGTCCGGAAGTTGGCCCGGCTGGGCCGTCCGCGCAGCCGCTCGGCGAGCAGGCCGCGCACGTCGGGCAGGTCGAGGTCGACCGTGGCGGCCTGCGGCCCCGCGGAGGCGACGACGTCGGCCAGCTCCGCGCGGGCCTGCCCGGCCTGCCAGGCGTCGGTCGGGGTGGTGTCGGTCAGTGCGGACAGCCCCTCGACCAGCGCGTCCACCCAGACCGACAGCGGCTGCGGGCCGCGCAGCGCACCGAGCACGGTCGCGAGCCGGTCGACGAGCTCTGCGAGCCGCCCGACGAGGTCCACGTCGGAGGAGTCGACCTCGTCCAGCGGCAGCGCGGTGCCCAGCCAGGCCGGGGCGCCCGGGGTCTCGGCCATCGCGACGCCGACGAGCATCCGGTCCAGCCCGGCCCGCCAGGTGTTCTGCTCGACCCCGTCGAGCCGGTAGGGCCGCCGGTGCGCGGCGTCGAGCCCCCACCGGATCCCGGCCGCGGTGACCAGCTCGGACAGCCGCTCCAGCGCGTCGTCGTCGAAGCGGAAACGGCGCCGCACCGGGGCGGAGGCGACCAGGTCGAGCACCTGGGAGGCGCTGACCCGGGACCCGGCCAGCTCCAGCAGCGACGACACCGTGCCCAGCAGCGGGTTCGCCTGGCGCAGGGCGCGGTCGGCCAGACGCACCCGCAGCCGGTGCCCGGGGTGGAGCTCCTCGCGGGAGGGGCCCGCACCGTCGGGGGAGTCCGCGTCCGGGGCGAGGCCGAACGAGGCGGTGATCAGCGGCGCGAACACCTCGATGTCCGGGCACATGACGATGATGTCGCGCGGCTCCAGGTCCGGGTCGGTGGCGAGCAGGCCGAGCAGCACCTCGCGCAGCACCTCCACCTGCCGGTCCGGGCCGTGGCAGGAGTGCAGTGCGACGCTGCGGTCGTCCGCGTCGAGCAGGGGACGGTCCTCCGGGGCGGGCGGCACGGCGTCGTCGCGCAGGGCGGTCTGCAGGCGGCGCAGCAGGGTCGGCGCGCCGGTCCCGGCGGGGGCCGGGTGGTGGGTGTCGGTCACGCCGGGCCCGGCCGCGGGGAGCCGCAGGGCCAGCTCCCGGGTGTCCCGGCCGAGCGAGCGCAGCAACGGATGACGCACGGCCTCGGCGCTGGTGTCGGCGGCGCGCGAGGGCACCCCCGGTGTCCGCGCGGCGCGCACCGCCTCCCACATCGCCGGCGACGGGTGCGGTAGCCACAGGTGGACCTCCCGGTGCGCCGCGAGGGCCTCCAGGACGGTCAGGTGCTCGGCGGCCAGCCGGGTCGGGCCGAACAGCGACAGCCGCGGCCCGACCTCGGGGCCCGGGTCGGCGCCTCCGCGCAGGCGGGCCACCGCGTCGTCGAGGCGCTCGGCGGGACCGGGCACCCCGAGCGCGGCGTGCAGGCGGCGCCACAGCTCCGGCTGCCACACCAGGTCGGCGGGCACCGCGTCCTCCCCGGCGCGCCAGCGGCGCAGCAGCTCGGGGCGGTGCGTGGCGTAGGAGCCGAACAGCCCGGCCAGCGTGCGGGCGAGTGCGTAGCGGCGGCCGTGCCCACCCCGCTCCAGGTGCGCGGCGAGAGCGGTGAACCGGTCGTCCCCGGGAGCGGCGACGGCCTCGTCGATCAGCTCCAGCAGCGGCCACACCGACCGGCCGGGCGACCACGGGTCGGTCGCCGGGTCGGTGCCGGTGACGTGCGCGACGACCCCGCCGAGCAGCGCGGCCGGCGCCGGGAACCGGACGTTCGCGCAGACCCCGCCGCTGCCCGTCCCCGCACCGAGCCGGTGCGCGAGCCGCTGGGCCAGCCAGCGCTCCACCCCGCGCTCGGGGACCGCGACGGTCTCGGCCGCGAACGGGTCGCCCGAGCCGGCAGCCAGGACGTCGGCGAGCGCCTCGACGAGGGTGTCGGCGCGTTCGGCCCGATGGATCTCCAGCACGGACCGCACGGTAGCGGCGACCCCCGACAGTGACGGGTGGACCCCTCTACCAGGAGGACACGCGGTAGTTCTTCAGGAACACTCCGTGCAGGTCCTCGCCGGCCTCCCCGGCGACGATCGGGTGGTAGACCCGGGCGGCGCCGTCGGCGAGGTCGAGCGGGGCGTGGAACCCCTCCTCGGCCAGGCGCAGCTTCATCGGGTGCGGACGCTCGTCGGTGATCCAGCCGGTGTCCACCGCGGTCATCAGGATCCGGTCGGTCGCGAACATCTCGCCCGCGCTGGTGCGGGTCAGCATGTTCAGCGCGGCCTTCGCCATGTTCGTGTGCGGGTGCCCGGGCCCCTTGTAGCCGCGTCCGAACACGCCCTCCATCGCCGAGACGTTCACGACGTACTTGTTGCGGGCGCTCGACGCCGCCATCGCCGGGCGCAGCCGCGAGACCAGCACGAACGGCGCCGTCTGGTTGCACAGCTGCACCTCGAGCAGCTCGAGCGGGTCCACGTGCTGGACGTGGTCGACCCAGCTGTTGACCGCCGCGGTGTCGGGCAGCAGCCCGCCCGCGTCCACCGCGGTGCCGGCGGCCATCCGCTCCGGCGACGCCGAACGGGCCGTCGTCGCCAGCGCGGCCAGGTCGCGCCCGCCCGGGACCGCGCCGGCCAGCAGGAGCGGGTGCTCGCGCGAGGCACTGGTGAACGACACGATCTCCGGCAGCTCGCCCGCTGGCAGCTCCTCGTGCTCGGCGGCCTCCAGCGCGGAGTACGAGCCGGGGGAGCGGCGCACCGTCTGCGCGGCGTTGTTGACCAGGATGTCCAGCGGCCCCGCGGCGGCGACCTCGTCGGCGACGGCGACGACCTGGCCCGGGTCACGCAGATCCACCCCGATCACCCGCAGCCGGTGCAGCCACTGCGCCGAGTCGGGCAGCGCGGCGAAGCGGCGGGCGGCGTCGCGCGGGAAACGGGTGGTGATGGTGAGGTGCGCGCCGTCGCGCAGCAGCCGCAGCGCGATGTACATCCCGATCTTGGCGCGGCCGCCGGTGAGCAGCGCGCGGCGCCCGGACAGGTCGGTACGGGCGTCGCGGTGGGCACGGTGCGCGGCGGCGCAGTCCTGGCACAGCTGGTGGTAGAAGGCGTCGACGACGGTGTAGCGCGTCTTGCACACGTAGCAGCCGCGGGCGCGGTGCAGCGTCCCCGCGGTCGCGCCGGGGGTGGTCGACACCAGCGGGATGCCGGCGGTCTCGTCGTCGATGCGCCCGGCCGCGCCGGTCGCGGTGGCGGCGGTGACGGCCTCGTCGGAGGACTTCTCGGCCTGCCGCTTCTCGGCGCGGCGCCGCAGCCGCACCGACTTCCAGATCCCCGCGGTCGCCCGCCGGACGACCACGGCGTCGGGGTGTTCAGGTGGCAGCTCGTCGACCCGGGCCAGTACCTTCAGCGCGGTCGCGAGCTCGTCCGGGTCGATGCCGGGGCTGGACACCGGGACACTCCTGGGATCGGTGGTCGGGGGACGGGCGTCGATCCTAGTTCCCCCGATTCCGGCTCAGGACGCCAGCGGCTGCGCGAGCCCGACCTCCTCGGCCATCTCGGTGAGGACGGCGATGTTCAGCTCGAAGGCGTGCACCGCCTCGGCGAGCAGCCGGGCCCGCTGCGCCGGGGTCCAGGCCGCGTCGTCGAGCAGGGCGCGGTACCGGGTCCGGAACGCCGACGGGCTGCCGAGGGCCCTGAAGTCGTAGAACAGCCGCCCGGGGCCCTCGATGCCGTAGGTGCGCTGCAGGACCTTCCCGACGACCTGGCCGCCGGCCAGGTCACCCAGGTAGCGGGTGTAGTGGTGGGCCACGAACAGCGCCGGGTCCGAAGCGGCCTCGCGCAGCCGCGCCACGTAGGCCGCCGTGGAGGGCAGGACCCGCGGGACGCCGCCGCCGAGGGCGTCGAGGTCGGCGTGCAGGGCGGGCACCCGGCGCAGCTCGTCGATCACGAACGGGGCCGCGACCGGGTCGGCGGCCAGGGCGTCCCCGGCCTCCTCCAGCGCGGTGTAGATCGCGACGTACTGCTCGGCGAGCAGGGTGTAGGCGTCCAACGGGAGATCACCGTCGAACAGCGCCCCGAAGTAGCTGCACCGGTGGGCCCGCTCGTGCACCGCCCAGGTGGCCTGGCGGAGATCGGCGGACAGCGTGCCCGTGATGGGGGTCGTGGCGTCCATCGGCCCTCCCGTGACGTGACGTCTGGTGCGACGGCACGGCGCCGGATCTGACACCGTGTCAGATCACGATGCTAAGCGCTGGATGCGGGTAAGGCTAGCCTCAGTCGCGGACAATCGTCGAGACCGCTCGCAGCACGGCGGCGACCGCGGTCTCCACCGTCGCGTCCAGCGCGTCCGGCTCGACCTCGACGATCCGACGGCTCGACAGCGCGGCCGAGACCACGGCGGCGAGCACGTGCGGGTCGTCGTCGACCATCGAGCCGTCGGCGGCGCCGGCCCGGAGGACGGCCACCAGCCGGTCGGAGATCGGGTCGGCGTGCGCGGCGATCCGCCGGTAGGCGGCCGGGTCGAGGGCACCGGCCAGCGCCTGGCCGGGCGGGAGGTGGAACTCGGCGAGGCGGCGCAGCTGCAGCCGGGCGAAGGCGGCGAGCCGTTCGCGGGGGTCCGCGGCCTCGGCGAGCGCGGCGTCGAGCTCGGCGACGTAGCGCTCCGCCTCGTGCTCGACGAACGCGACGAGCAGGGCCTGGCGGTCGGGGAAGTGGTTGTAGAGCGCCGTGCGCCCCACGCCGGCGGCCGCGGCGACCCCGGACAGGGTCACCGTGTCGAAGCCACGTTCGTAGAGCTGCCCGCGCAGGGCGTCGAACACCCGCTCGCGCACCTGCTCGCGGTGCGTCGCCAGCGAGCCCAGGACCTTCGGCACGCGGGCCAGTGTAGGCCCGCGTGCCGGTCGGCCCGGAACCTCAGAGCTGCGCGAGCACCGACTCGACGCCGGAGATCTCGACGGTCGGCGGGACCGGCTCGACGCCGATCCAGCGCACGACGCCGTCGGTGATGATCGCGGCGTAGCGCTGCGACCGGGTACCGAGGCCGAACTTCGACCCGTCCATGTCCAGACCGGCGGCCTTGGCGAAGTCGCCGTTGCCGTCGGCGAGCATGAGCACCGCGTCGCCGGCGCCGCGGGACTCGGCCCAGGCCTCCAGGACGAACGCGTCGTTGACCGAGGTGCAGGCCACGGTGTCGACGCCCTTGGCCTTGAGCTCGTCGCGGCGCAGGACGTAGCCGGGCAGGTGGGTGTCGGAGCAGGCCGGGGTGAACGCGCCGGGCACACCGAACAGCACGACCGTGCCGGTGCCGAGCACCGAGGCGCTCTGCACGGGCTTCGGGCCCTCGGCGGACGGGGTCATCAGGGTGACGTCGGGGATCTGGTCACCGGCGGCGAGAGCCACGGGTTCCTCCTGGTGCTGCGGGGTGGAGCGGTCGGGACCGACCCTAGTCCGCCACCGCCCCGCCCGGCCCCGCGCCGTCGTCACACCGCGTCCTGTCGCCGGGCACCGCCGCCGGCGCCGCACGGGTTCCGCGCCGTGCGGACACCGTGCGGCGCGGAACCCGCGCGGCCGTCAGTGGCAGCTCGTGGGCGCCGGCGGGACGTCGAGGGTGGGGTTGCGGTCGAAGAACCCGGCGGGCTTCAGGACGAAGCCGGTGTAGTCGACCGGCATGACCGGCCAGTCCTCCGGCCGCGGGAAGTGGGTCAGCCCGAAGGTGTGCCACAGCACGACGTCCTGGCCGTCGAGGTCACGGTCCGCGGCCACCCAGGAGGGCAGTCCGTCCCCACCCGGGTTCTGGTTGACGAAGTCACCGGCCGGGTAGCGCTGCGCCGGGTCGTAGCGGGTCACCCACAGCGCCTTCGAGGCGAACGTCGCCCGCGCGTGGATCGACGACGCCGGGTCCGCCAGCAGGGTGGGCTGCCCGTGCGGGTGCAGGACGTAGCCGACCGGCCTACCCAGGGCGTTGGTCCTCTCGGTGTTCACCACGTGCCAGACCCGCCCGGACCCCGGGTCGGCGTCCCGCTGGGCCTGCGACTCGCGGGTCAGCCGGGTCGCCGAGCGGGCGAACGCGTTGCCGTGGGCGTTGCCCTCGCCCATCGGCACGCGGACCGCCTCGACCTCCTCGACGGCGTTGGCCGTGCCGTCGACGGTCATGTCCAGCCGCGCGGAGAACAGGTGCTGGTGGAACGGAGCACCCAGGCCGGGCGCGACCTCGGTGGCGTACTCGCCGGGCGTGCCGGAGGTGAACACGATGCCGGTCGCCTTGCACTCCAGCTCGATGGTGCCGTCGAGGTAGAGGTACCAGTAGAAGCCGTAGTCGTAGTTGCCGATCGGGGTGAAGAACGAGATCACCAGGCGGCGCTGGCGGCGCACCTCACGGGCGCCGGTGAAGATGTCGGTGTGCTTCCAGAGGACGCCGTGGTCCTCCTCGTGCATGCAGATGGCGTTGCTGATCGTGCGCGGGTTGCCCAGGTCGTCGGCGACCACCGCGTCGAGGTAGTGGATGTCGCCGAGGCAGTCGCAGCCCAGCTGCAGGGAGTCGGCGTAGCGGGCGAACATGTACTCGCCGCAGTCGAAGTAGTTCTGCCAGAACCGCACCGGCGCCGGGTCGGCGTAGGGCACGACCATCTCCGCGACCGAGGCGCGATAGCAGATCGGGCGCTCGTCGAAGGCGATCTGGTGCAGGGTCAGGCCCTCGCGCTCGTTGAACCCGACGCGCAGGTCCCACTTGCCCCAGCGGACCCGGCCGTCGGTGACGGTGAACGAGCGCCCCTCGGGCTGGGTGATCTCGATCGGCTTGAGCGAGGCCATGTGCTCGCCCTGCACGGCCGGGTCGTCGAAGTTCCCGCTGGTCGCGGGCACCGGCACGACACCGGTGTCGATCACCCGGTCGACCGTGCGGGCGGTGAGGTCGACGTAGGCGACGAGCCCGTCCACGGGATGTGCCCAGGCGTGGTCGGCCTCGTGGTCCTGGCGGAACCCGAAGGCGCGGGCGAGGCGGCGGCCCTTCTCCCCGGGGATGTCGTAGACGCCGGCCGACAGCGGTACGGCGCGCACCGAGGCGGGCTCCAGCCCGCGCTTCTCCAGCGCGGCGAGCCAGTCCGGCGAGGCGTTCAGGACGTCCTCGATGAACTCGAACTCCGAGTCGATGATCGGCGGTTGCCCCTCCCGCTCGGGCTCCAGCTCGCGGCAGGAGACCAGCTCGCGACGGGTGGCCGAGACGACCGTGTCGTGGGAGCGGCCGGTGCCCAGGTCCAGCAGCACCGCGCGGAAGCTGCGCTCGGCGTCGGCGCCGTCGGGGTGGGCGAGGACCTCGGACTTGGGCGGCTCCTCGGGGGCGAAGAACGCGAAGCGGACGTGCTCGGTGAGCAGCCCGGCCGCGGCGAGGACCTCGCGGACGACGGTGACCTCGGCCTCCGTGGTCGGGGCCAGCGGGTGGCTCGCGGTGGTGCGCGGCTCCTGGACGGCGGTCATCGGGTCTCCTCCTGGAGGTCGGTTCCGGCGGTGTCGTGCCCGGTGACGGTTCCGGGCGCGTCGGGCGAGGGCAAGGTCTCGGGGCGGGCACCCGTGAATCGGGTCAGGACCGTTCCGAGCACGAACGCGGCGACCAGGACCCCGCCGATGGCGAGGGCCAGCGCGGGGGAGCCGCCGATGAGCGTCGGGAAGTTCGCGACGGTCAGCCACAGGCAGACCAGCAGACCGGCCAGCCCCAGCGCCGGGGCCAGGGCGGTGTGCCAGAACCGGGTGTCGACGCGCGAGCGGCGGAAGAACACCAGCACCGCAGCGCAGGTCAGCGCCATCAGCGCGAGCACCCCGAGGGTCGCGGTCCCGGCCATCCAGGCGAACACCTGGGTCACCGGGTCCATCCCGGTCACCGCGAACACCGCGATCAGCGCCAGCGCGGTGCCCGACTGGGCCGCCGACGCGGCGTGCGGCGAGGCATGCCGGGCGTGGCTGCGGCCCAGCGCGGGGGGCATCGAGCCGGCGTTGCCGAGGGCGAACAGGTAGCGCGAGAGCACGTTGTGGAACGACAGCAGCGCCGCGAACAGGCTCGTGACCAGCAGGACCTGGGCCAGGTCGCCGCCGACCGGGCCGAGCACCGCGGTGATCGTCGCGACGATCATGTTCCCGGGGTCCTCGGTCGCGCGGGCCACGGCGCCGTCGTCGCCCCAGGCGGAGACGACGGCCCACGACGACAGCGTGTAGAACGCGCCGATCAGCACGAGAGCCAGGTAGGTCGCGCGGGGGATGGTGCGCTCGGGGTCGCGGGCCTCGTCACGGAACACCGCGGTGGCCTCGAACCCGATGAACGAGGCGATCGCGAACATGATCGCGATGCCGAGCGAGCCGGACAGGAACTGCGACGGCACGAACAGCGCCGTCGAGCGGCCGGAGCCGAGCCCGCCGGTCGCGGCGACGACGGCGTCGAACACCAGCACGATCGCGACCTCGGCGACCAGCAGCGTGCCCAGGACCCTGCCGGACAGCTCGATGTGGCGGTAGCCGAGCACCCCGGCGACGACGAGCGCCGCGGCCGCGTAGAGGTACCAGGGCAGTGCGGGCCCGCCGTGGTGCTGCACCAGCGCGTCGACGGTCGCGCCCAGGTAGCCGTAGACCGCGGCCTGCACCGCGGTGTAGGTGACCAGCGCGAGGAAGGCCGAGCCCAGGCCCGGCGCGGCACCGAGCCCGCGGGCGACGTAGGCGTAGAACGCGCCGGCACCCGGCACGTGCCGCGACATCGCGCAGAAGCCCACCGCGAACAGCAGCAGCACCACCGCGCACAGCACGAAGGTCATCGGGAACGCGGCACCGTTGCCCGCGGCCAGCCCCAGCGGCACCGTCCCGGCGACGACGGTCAGCGGCGCGGCCGCGGCGACCACCATGAACACGATCGACCCGGCGCCCAGCGTCCCGCGCAGACGGTGCCGGTCCGCGGGCTCCGGGGCCGGCGACGGTGGTGACGGGCGGGGCGCGGGTGCGCTCACGGTTCCTCCTGGCGGTCGAGGCGGACGTCGGGTGCCGGGACGGTGGCCGGTGCCGCGGACCGTGCACAACGCCGGATCCCGTGTGGTGCGAATCACCGGCTGTGGTGTTCCCGCACTGCGGGAACGGCGCCGGAGTTTTTCTCGTTCGACCCGTCGTCGCTGGTCATGGCGTCGACATGGGGAGCTAGTGTCCGCGGGCGAGGATCACCGGTGAGGGCGGGGAGGGGCGTCGTGACGTCGTTGCGCGACCGGTCACCGGTGCACGGCCTGGCCCGGCGACGACTGGGCCCGGCCGACGTCGCGGCCCAGTCGATCGCCGGATCGGCACCCTCGGCGGCGATGGCGGCCACCCCGGTGATCGTCGCGGGCATGGCCGGGGCGGGCACGGTGTGGTCGTTCGTCGTCGCCGGTGTGCTCGCGCTGCTCGTCGCCGCCTCGGTCGCCCGGTTCACCCGCCGGATGGCGGCACCCGGGGGGATCTACACGCTGACCGCGCAGGGCCTCGGCGCCGGACCGGCGTTCGCGGCCGGGATCGCGACGCTGGCCGGGTACCTGCTGCTGTGCGGCGCGGCGATCGCGGGTGCCGTGGCCTACCTCGGGCCGCTGTGCGGGCCGTGGGCGACCGGGCCGCTCGCGTCGGCACTGCTCGCCGTCGCGGTCGGCGCGGTGGTGACCGCGCTGGTCGTGCGCGGGGTCCGCCCCGCGGCCCGGGTGGTGCTGCTGGTGGAGGCGGTCGCGGTCGCGGTGCTGGTCGGGGTGTTCGTGGTGCTGCTCGTCGGCGGCCCGCTGCCCGGCCCCGGCGCGCCCGTCCCGCCCGCGGGCCCGGGAGCGGTCGCCGCGGGCGTGGTGCCCGCGCTCGCGGCGTTCATCGGGTTCGAGGTGGCGACCTCGCTCGGGGGCGAGGCCCGGCGCCCGTTCCGGTCGGTGCCGCGCGCGGTCACGGCGACCGCGGCGGTGACCGCGGTGCTCTACGTCTTCGCGGCCGCGGTGCAGGTCGCCGGGTTCGCCGCCGTCCCGGGCGGGCTCGCCGGGCAGACCCAGCCGGTGCAGGTCCTCGCCGTCGCCCGCGGCTGGTCCTGGATCCCCCCGCTGCTCGACGCCGCGCTCGTCCTGTCCTTCCTCGCCTGCGCGGTCGCGACGACCACCGCGCTGTCGCGGGTGCTGTTCGCCCTGGCCCGCGACGGCGTCGTGCCCCGCCCGCTGGGGCGTACCCACCGCCGGTTCCGGACCCCGCACGTCGCCGTCGGGCTCGGGGCGCCCGCGGCGACGCTCGCGGTCGCCGTCCCGGTCGCGCTGGGCGTCCCCGTCGGGACGGTGCTCGCCGCGCTGCTCGGCGTCGCGACGGTCGGGTTCCTCGTCGGCTACGTGCTGGTCTGCCTGGCCGCGCCGGCGTTCCTGCGCCGCATCGGCGAGCTGACCCCGGCCGCGGTCGCGACCGCGGTGGTGGCCGTCCCGTCGCTGGTCGCGGCCCTGGTCGCGTTCGTCGTCGCCGCCCCGGCCACCGGGATCGCGCTCGCCGCGGCGCTCGGGGCCGGTGCGGTGTGGGCCGTCGTGCTGCGCCGCCGCGGGCGGCTGCACGGCCTGGGCGTCTACGACGAGACCGTCGCCTCCGACGTCTGGGGGCGGGCCCGGTGACGGTGGACCCGGCGCCGATCAGCGGACGCCAGCCACGGGCCGTGCGGACCGCGCTCGCGGTGCTCGAGGAGGTCGTCGCGGCCGGACCCGGGGTCACCGCCAAGGAGATCTCGGCGGCGCTGCGGCTGCCCCCGGCGACCACCTACCGGGTGCTGAACCTGCTCGTCGGCGAGGAGTACCTGGTCCGGCTGCCCGACCTGCGCGGCTTCGCGCTCGGGCGCCGTGCCGCGCGGCTGTCCCCGGTCGCGGTCCCGCGGCTGCCGACCGCCGCGCGCACCGTCGTCGACCACCTGCGCGGCCGCGTCCGGTGGGGCGTGCACCTGGCGATCTTCGACGGCGCCCGGCTGCAGGTCCTCGACCCGGACCCGGACCACCCGCCCAGCGACGCCGACCTGCTCGCCCGGCTGCCCCAGGCCTCCGCGCTGGGCAGGCTGCTGCTCGCCGAGCAGCCCGACTGGCGGGCCCTGGTCCGCGACCTGCGACCGGTCACCGACCGCACCGTCACCGACCCGGACGCGCTCGACGCCGTCCTCGACGCCGTCCGCCGCGACGGCCTGGCCACCCAGACCGGTCAGCTGCGCCCGGACCGCGGGTGCCTGGCCGTACCGGTCCGTTCGCCCGCCGACGGGGCGCTCGTCGCGGGTCTCGCGCTGTCCGGCCCGGCGACCCGGGTCGCCGACCCGGACCCCGAGCTGGTCACCCTGCTGCGCGAGCACGCCACGACACTGGGGCCGCTGCTCGGCTGAGCCATGGCGCCGGTCACCCCGGCGCGGTCACTGCTCCAGCTCGGCCAGGTCCTTGCGGGCCTGCTCCAGCTCGGCCTCCAGCTCCGCCACCCGCGCGGCCTTCGCCGACCGGGCGCCCTCGATGAGCTCGTCGACCGGGCCGGACAGGTCGGCGTGCAGCGCCGCAGCCGCCGCGGACACCGCCGACGCCGTCACCGGCAGGCCGCGGGCCACCCACGTGGTGCCCTGCTTCAGCTCGGCCTGCCAGTCGCCGTCGGCGGAACCGCTGACGGTCAGGGTCATGGTCACGACCCGGGTGGTGCGGGCCGTCGAGCCCGGTGGCCTGCCCCGCCTCCGCTTCGGCGGCTCGGGCGCCGGGGTGCTCGCGGTGTCCGCGGGCGGGGTCTCCCCGCCGGTCGTCAGCTCGTCGTCCACGTGCGTCCTCGTCCCTCTCCACTCGGCTGCACGGCCAGGTACAAGGGTGATTCACGAACGCCCGTTCGCCGGTAGCGACCCGCCCGGTTGGTCCGTGTGGGTGTCGACGTCCGGTGCCCGCTCACGGTCCGGGGCGGTGGCGGTCACCCACAGGAGGATCTGCGTCCGGGTGGCCCGGCTGCCAGCATCGCGGGCATGCGCATCGACCACCTCGACCACCTCGTGCTGACCGTCGCCGACGTCGACGCCACCGTCGCGTTCTACACCCGGGTGCTCGGGATGGAGGCCGTCGAGTTCGGCGGCGGGCGCCGCGCACTCGCCTTCGGCCCCAGCAAGATCAACCTGCACGAGGCGGGGCGGGAGTTCGAGCCGAAGGCCGAGCGGCCCACTCCGGGCAGCGCCGACCTGTGCCTGATCACCCTCGACCCGATCGAGCAGGTCCGGCGCGAGCTGGCCGAGGCCGGCGTGCCCCCCTGCGCGCGGGCCCGCGCCGCGCGGTGCTCGGGGAACAGCCGCTCCGCGACGGCCGAGACCGGGATGGTGAGCAGCCAGGACAGCATCGCCCAGGTCGGGCTCAGCGGGGCGATCACCAGCGACGGCAGGAACGACACCACCGGCGCCAGCCCGTTGACCAGCGTGTGGCGGGCCTCGTCCGGGGTCACGTCGGCGCGGGTCAGGCGGCCGCGGTAGGAGCCGTAGGCCCACATCGCGGCGGAGAACGAGCCGATGACGACCAGGGTGGCCGCATAGAGCACGACGGCCGCGGTGCTGTCGCCGTGCCCGCCGAGCAGCGACGTCGGGAACGGCAGGAACGCGATGCCGAACAGGTAGCCGAGGTTGAGCGTCGTCATCCGGGCGTCGGCGCGGTCGAAGCGGGCGAACAGCTGGTGGTGGACCGTCCAGTACCGCCCGATCACCGCGAAGCTCAGCGCGAAGGTGAGCATCCGCGGCAGCAGCTCCACCAGCTGCGGGGCGACCGGGCCCGGGCCGAACTCGGCGTCGGTCAGCGGCAGCACCAGCAGCGTGATCGCGATGGCGAACACCCCGTCGCTGAAGAACGTGATCCGTTCCAGCCCGACCTCGACCCGCCGCCGCATCCCTGTCCTTTCCCCGCGCAACGGTGCTCATCGTGCCCTACCGGCCACCACGGACCTAGGCTGGTCCGTCGTGACGTCCCCGCTCGTGCGCACCGTCCGCTTCCACGCCACGGGCGGCCCGGAGGTGCTGCGGATCGAGCGGCTGCCGCTGCGCGCCCCGGGCCCGGGGGAGGTGCGGATCCGGGTGCACTCGGTCGGGCTCAACCGCTCCGAGGTCAACTTCCGCCGCGGCACCTACCTCGACGCCCCGGTGCTCCCCGCGGGCCTGGGCAGCGAGTGCTCGGGCACCGTGCTCGGGACCGGTCCGGGGGTGACGGGCTGGGCGCCCGGCGACGAGGTGTGCGTGATCCCGGCGTCGTCGCAGAACGAGCACCCGGTCTACGCCGACGAGGCCGTCGTACCGGTCCGGTCGCTGCTGGCCCGCCCGCCCGGTCTCGACGACGACGGCGCCGCCGCGCTGTGGATGCCGCTGCTGACCGTGTGGGGCATGACCCGCCACGCCGTCCGGCTGCGGGAGGGGGACCGGCTCGTCGTCACGGCCGCGGCGAACAGCATCGGGGCCGCGGCGCTGCAGGTCGCGCGGCACCTCGGGGTGCACGCCGTCGCCGTCGTGCCCGACGACCGGCACGCCACGGTCCTGCGCTCCGCCGGGGCCGCCGAGGTGCTGACCGGCACGCCCGACGCCGAGACGCTGCGGTCCGCGCTCGGCGGCGGCGCCGACCTGGTCCTCGACGCCGAGGGCGGGCCCGGCGTCGCCCGGCTGGTGCGGGCCTGCGCTCCGGGCGGCGCGGTGATCGTCCACGGCGGACTGTCCGGGGAGCCGACACCGCTGCCCGCGGCCGGGTACGCGCCGGTGTGGCTGCGCCGCTTCCATGTCCGTGAGGTCACCGGCGACGCGGCGGTGCTGGCCCGTGCCGAGGCGTTCGCCCGCGCCGGGCTCGCCGCGGGCACGCTCACCCCGCTGGTGGAGCGGGTCTTCGACCTGGACGACGGCGTCGCGGCCGTCGCCGCCGCACACGCGCACCTGGAGTCACCGGACCGGGCCCCGGGCAAGCCGGTGCTGCGGACCGGTCAGCGGAACAGATAGGCGCCCAGCAGGGCGTTCCCGACGCCGGCGACCAGGCCGAGCGCGCCGAGCGCGATCGCGACGACGGCGGTGCGCCCCGCGCCGCGGCGGCGGGCCGTGACACCCATCCACATCGCGACCGCGCCACCGGCCCAGCCGAGCACGGCCAGGAGCAGGGCGCCGATCGCGGCGAGTGCGCCCAGGAACGCGGCCTGCCGGGCGAGGCGGTCGGCCTCGGCGGCGGTGTGCGGCACGGGGCCTCCTCGACGTCGGGGTCCCGACCGTAGCGGGACATGGGCACGATCACGGTCGTTCGCATTGCTCATGACATACGTTGCGTGATGCAATGTTCGACAGGTCCGATACGTCCATGATCTCTCCGGGGTCCGTTCCCGGGGAAAGGCGATGACATGTCCCGAACATCCGGTGCTGCGCACGCCCCCAGCCCGTTCCGCCAGCCCAAGGCCGTCTGGGCGGTGGCCTTCGCCTGCGTCATCTCGTTCATGGGCATCGGGCTGGTCGACCCGATCCTGCCGTCGCTGTCCGGGCAGCTGCACGCCACGCACGCCGAGGTCGAGCTGCTGTTCACCAGCTACCTCGTCGTGACCGCGATCGCGATGCTGGTGACCGGCTGGGTGTCGTCCCGGATCGGCGCGAAGAGGACCCTCATCATCGGCCTCGCGCTGATCGTGGTGTTCGCGGCGCTGGCCGGGGCGTCGTCGGGGATCTGGGGCATCGTCGGCTTCCGGGCCGGCTGGGGCCTGGGCAACGCGCTGTTCATCGCGACCTCGCTCGCGGTGATCGTCGGCTCGGCCTCGGGCGGCTTCGCCGGTGCGATCGTGCTCTACGAGACCGCGCTCGGCGTGGGCATCGCCACCGGTCCGCTGCTCGGCGGGCTGCTCGGCACCGTCTCCTGGCGGGGCCCGTTCTTCGGCGTCTCGGTGCTGATGCTGATCGCGCTCGTCGCGACCGTCGTGCTGCTGGAACCGACGCCGGTCCCGACCCACAAGGCGCGGCTCTCCGAACCACTGGCCGCCCTGCGCCACCGCGCGCTCGCCACCACCAGCGGGGTCGGGCTGCTCTACAACTGGGGCTTCTTCACGCTGCTCGGCTACGCGCCGTTCCTGATGGGCGGGCTCGACCCGATCGCGCTCGGCGGGGTGTTCTTCGGCTGGGGTGTGCTCGTCGCGGTCTTCGCCGTGTTCGGTGCGCCCTGGCTCAAGGAGCGGTTCGGCACCGCGCGCACCCTCTACGGCGCGCTCGTCGGCATCGCGGTGCTGCTCGCGGCCATCGGGCTGTTCGACGACGTGCCCGCCGTGGTGATCGTCGCGGTGGTCCTGTCCGGCATCGTGGTCGGCGTCAACAACACCCTGGTGACGACGGCGGTCATGTCGATCTCGCCGGTGCCCCGCCCGACCGCGTCGGCCACCTACGGGTTCGTCCGCTTCATCGGCGGCGGGCTGGCCCCGTTCGCGGCGGGCCTGATGGCGGCGGCCGTCGGGGCGTCGGTGCCGTTCCTGATCGCCGCGGTCGTCGTGCTGGCGGGGGCGGTGCTGCTGTCGACGATCCGCCGCGACCTGGACGCCGCCGACGCCGAGGCCGAGCAGCCCGGTCCGTCGCACGAGCGCGCCGACGCCGAGGGGGCCGTCCGGGAGGTGCCCGGGCTGCCGACCGAGGCCGTGATCGCCGAGGACGCGCTGCAGCACGACCGGCGCTGAGTCCCCTCCGCCCCGAGCGGGCCCCCGTGGGGACGGGGCCCGCTCCGTGTCGTGCCGCCCGGGCCGGCGGCGTGGTCAGCCGGTGACGAGGGCGGCGAAGCGGTCCAGGTCGACGTTGCCGCCGGAGATCGTGACGCCGATCCGCGTCCCGGCCCACCGCTGCGGGTCCGCGGCGACGGCGGCCCGCACGCCCGCGAAGGCCAGCGCCCCGGTCGGCTCGACGAGCACCTTGTAGCGCGCCGCGAACAGCGCCATCGACTCGACCAGGGCGGTGTCGGGCACGGTCACGATGTCGGTGACGAGCCGCGCGATCACCGGGAACGTGTGGTCGCCGAGGTGGGTGGTGGCGGCGCCGTCGGCGAGCGTGCGGGGCTGCGGGATGCGCACGACGTGCCCGGCGCGCAGGGACTGCAGGCCGTCGTCGCCGGCCTCGGGCTCGACGCCGTACACCTGGGCGTCGGGGGACAGGGCCTGCGTCGCGAGCAGTGATCCGGAGAGCAGCCCGCCCCCGCCGAGGCAGACGAACAGCGCGTCGAGCGGGCCGTGGTCCTCCAGCAGCTCCAGCATCGCGGTGCCCTGCCCGGCGATGACGTGCGGGTGGTCGTAGGGCGGGACGAGGGTGAGCCCACGCTCCTCCGACAGCGCGGTCGCGATGGCCGCGCGGTCCTCGGCGTAGCGGTCGTAGCCGACGACCTCGGCGCCGTAGCCGCGGGTGGCGGCGAGCTTCGAGGCCGGGGCGTCGTGCGGCATCACGATCGTCGCGGGGACCTCCAGCAGCTGCGCGGCCAGCGCCACGGCCTGGGCGTGGTTGCCCGAGGAGAACGCGACGACCCCCGCCCGCCGCTGTGCCGCAGACAGCCGGGACAGCGTGTGGAACGCCCCGCGGAACTTGAAGCTCCCGGTGCGCTGGAGGTTCTCCGCCTTCACGAACACCTGCGCGCCGAGTTCGGCGTCGGTGAGCCGGGAGGTGAGGACGGGGGTGCGGTGGGCGTGGCCGCGCAGGATCGCTGCCGCGGCACGGACGTCGTCGGGGGTGGGGAGAGCGTTCACCGGACCACCTTCCGCCGCCCGGCGGAGCCGGTTCAAGCCCGTTCGGATCCATTCACGATCGGGTGTAACGACTGACACGTCGGGATCGCTGCTACCTGCGTGGCTCCCCCCACGTTCCCCGGAAGGACACCCCCGATGCGCCTCCGCTCCCTGTCCGCTGCCGTGCTCCTCGCGACCGCGGCGGCCCTCCCGCTCGCCGGTACGGCCTTCGCCCAGGACCGCGACTGCAAGGACTTCGCCGGCCAGGCCGACGCCCAGGCGGCCCTGACCCCGGGCGACCCCGAGAACCTCGACGCGAACGACAACGGCGTGGCCTGCGAGGACCACGACTACGGCAGCGCGGCGTCCCCGGCCACGGTCGAGGCCGCCTCCGACGACTCCACCCAGGTCACCGCGACGCCGATCGGTGGCGTCGAGGCCGGTGGCGGCCCGGCCGACGTGCTGCCGCTGGCGCTCGGTGCCGTCGCCGCCGGTGGCATCGGCGCGGTCGCGGTGCGGCGCGTCGCCGCCGGTCGCCGCGGCTGACCCCGGCACCGTGCCCGGTCCCGTCCTCCCGGTGCCCGGACCCGCCGCACCGTCCGGTGCGCGGGCCGGGCGCGGCCCCGTGGCCGGGGACCGGTCCGGGCGCGGAACGGTGGCCGGGGACCACGCCGGGCGCGGAACGGTGGCCGAGGACCACGCCGGGCGCGGAACGGTGGCCGGGGACCGGGCCGGGACGGTGCGGCGCGGGAGCCCGGACCACGGGCGACGGGCGCGGCGACGGGCCGGTGCGCTGCGCCGGGTGGCGCGGGTGCTGGCGCCGGTCGGAGTCCTCACCGCCGCGCTGCTGCTCGCCGACCCCGCGGGCGCACCCGAGCCCGGGGCGACGGCCGTCGCCTCCGTCCCGGTGCCCGCTCCGGCGCCCGCGCCGGGGGCGTTGCTGCCGCCGGGGCCCGCGCCGCTGGTGCGGTCCGAGCCGGTCCGGCTGCGGGTCGACCGGCTCGGGCTCGACACCGTGCCCCGGCCGATGGGGCTGGCCGCGGACCGGTCGATGGAGGTCCCCGCGGATGCGGGCACGGTCGGTTGGTACACCGGCGCACCGACCCCGGGCGAGATCGGCCCCGCCGTGCTCACCGCTCACGTCGACTGGAAGGGGCTGCCCGGCGCCTTCGCCGACCTGGACACCCTCGAACCCGGCGACGAGATCCGCGTCGACCGCGCCGACGGGACGTCGGTGGTGTTCGCCGTGCACCGGGTCGGGCGCTTCCCGAAGGCGGAGTTCCCGACCGCCGAGGTCTACGGCGATCTCGACCACGCGGGCCTGCGACTGATCACCTGCGGTGGGGTGTTCGACCGGTCGGCCCGCAGCTACGTCGACAACGTCGTGGTGTTCGCCGACCAGGTCCGCTGAGCGGCCCGTCTGCGCCCCACGCCCCACGGAGCGCGGTCCGGACGCGCCCGCGCTCGTCGAGATGCAGCCCAGCGGGCTGTGGAGATCCACAATTCCCGCTGAGCTGCACTCGGCGAACCGTCGGGCCGGGCCGGGCGCTGCGCTCCCTGTCGTGTCCTCGTCGCCGCGATCCGCCGCACCACGAACGCCGAGATGCAGCTCAGCGGGCTGTGGAGATCGACAACTCCCGCTGAGCTGCATATCGGCGACCGGGCCGGCTGGACCCGGTCGTCGGGCGGGGCGCGGGGCTCATCTCCGGCGCCCGGTGCCCCGTCCCGGTGCCGCGGTCCGCGGGTCCTCGGGCCAGGCGTGCTTGGGGTAGCGCCCGCGGAGCTCGGCCCGGACCTGTGGATAGGCGTTGTCCCAGAACGAGTTCAGGTCGGCGGTGACCGCCGTCGGACGTCCGGCGGGGGAGAGCAGGTGCAGCACCACCGGCACCCGCCCGTCGGCGACGGCCGGGGAGCCGGTCCACCCGAACACCTCCTGGACCTTCACCGGCAGGGCCGGGGCCGCGCCGGAGTAGTCCAGCGCGATCCGGGACCCGGTGGGGACGGTGAGCCGCTCCGGGGCCAGCTCGTCGATCCGCCCGGCGAGCCCGCCCACGTACGCGGCGACGTGGCGGCGCAGCGCGGGGCCGGCGTCGACCCGGGCCAGGTCGGAGCGGCGCCGGGCGGTGGCGAGCGGACCGGCCAGCCACCCGGCGGGATCGGCGGCCGAGTCGAGCAGCGCCTCCTCGGACACGTCGGGCCACGGTGTGCCCAGCACCCGGTGCAGGAAGTCCAACCGCTCGCGCAGGGAGACCGCCCCCGCCGTCCAGCGCAGCAGCCCGGTGCCCTCGGCACGCAGCCCGGCGACGAGCGCGTCGCGGACGGCGCCGGGGTCGGGGGAGCGGTCGGGCTTCTCCGACAGCACGATCGCGCCGAGCCGGTCGACGGTGCGGGCGCGGACGTCGCCGTCGCTCCAGACGGCCTCCGAGCCGGTGACCCGCAGCGGCGCGGCGGCCCGCAGCGCGGTCGCGGCGTCGGTGGTCGCGGCGAGGCGGACCCGGCCGTGGGTCTGCCCGGGGCGCCGGTCGGCGACGGCGACGGCCAGCCACTCGGCGTCGCGCAGCGGGCCGGGCGGGACCTCGACGGCGGTGCCACCGGTCATGAGGAACACCCCGGCCGCGGCGTCGCGGCGCCGGGCGAGCCGTTCGGGGTAGGCGAGCCCGGTGACCAGCGCGACGAGCTCGGCGCCCGGAGCCCCCGCGGCGCGCCCGGCCCGTTCGCGCGCAGGGCCCGGGGCCGCGGCGGCCGGGCCGGAGTGCGCCCCGGCTCCCGGCGAGGTGCCCGGCGACACGGTGGCGGTCGGCGAGGCGGCGACCGAGGAGGAGGCGGGCGACGAGGCGCGGGCGCGGCGCAGTGCACCGGTCAGGCGGTCCCGGTCCCCACGCCACCGCCCGGCGCCGGGGGCGTCGCCGGAGCGCAGCCGGGTCAGTGCGGCGGTCAGGTCGTCGGCGGGGCCGGCGAGGGTGTCGTCGTCGAGGACGGCGACGATCCCGGCGACCTCCCGCGGGTCCCCACCGGCGGCGACGCCGTCGAGCAGGGCCCTGGCGAGGCGCGGGTGCAGGCCCAGCGCGGAGATCCGCCGTCCCCGGTCGGTGACCGCGCCTCGCGTGTCGATCGCGCCGAGTGCGGTCAGCACCGTCCGTCCGGCGGCCAGCGGACCGGGCGGCGGGGCGTCCCACCAGCGCAGACCGCTGCCGTCGGGGGTGCCCCAGACGGCGAGGTCCAGCGCGAGCGCGGTGAGGTCGGCGGTGCGGATCTCGGGGTCCGGGGCGTCGGCGAGGACCTCGCCCTCGGGCCAGCAGCGGTAGGCGACGCCGGGCGCCTCCCGGCCGGCGCGGCCCGCGCGCTGGGTCGCGACCGCGCGCGAGACCCGCCGCGTCACGAGGCCGGACAGTCCGCGCCGGTGGTCGGTGTGCGGGACCCGGACCAGCCCGGAGTCGACGACGGCCCGGACACCGGGCACGGTCAGGCTGGACTCGGCGACGGCGGTGGCGAGCACGATCCGGCGCCGAGGCCCGTCGCGCAGCGCCGCGTCCTGCTCCGCGGCAGGCAGCCTGCCGTGCAGCGCGAGGACGTCGGCGTCGGGTCCGAGCTCGCGCAGCGCGGACGCGGTCCGCGCGATCTCCGCGACGCCCGGCAGGAACGCCAGCACGCTGCCGTGCTCGAGCGCCCGCACGCACGTCCGGGCGACGGTGTTCTCGATCCGCTCGCTCCCGCCGCGACCGGCCCGGGCGGGCGGGACGTGGGCGACGGCGACGTCGTAGCTGCGGGCGGCGACCTCCAGCACCGGCGCGGGCCGGTCGTCGTCGCCCAGCAGCACGGCGGGGCGGGCCGCGTCGAGGGTCGCGGAGGTGGCGAGCAGCCGCAGGTCGGGCCGCAGCCCGTCGCGGGCGTCGAGCAGCAGGGTGAGCAGCAGGTCGGCGTCGAGGTGACGCTCGTGCACCTCGTCGAGGACGACGGTGGACACCCCGGCCAGCTCCGGGTCCCCGGCGAGGCGGCGCAGCAGCAGGCCGGAGGTGACGACCTCGACCCGGGTGTCCGGCCCGGTGCGGGCGTCGCCGCGGACGCGGTAGCCGACCGGCCCACCGACCTCGGTCCCCAGCAGCGACGACATCCGGGCCGCGGCGGCGCGGGCGGCGACCCGGCGCGGCTCGGCGACCAGCACCGTGCCCCCGGGTGCCGGGCCGGAGCCGTCGAGCCCGGCCAGGGCGAGCGGGACGAGGGTGGTCTTGCCGGTACCGGGCGGGGCGACGAGCACGGCGCCGCCGCGGTCGTCCAGCGCCGCCCGCAGCTCGTCGAGGACGGCGCGGACCGGCAGGTCGGGGAGTGGGGGCATCACTCCCGAGTATGGGTCAGGCCAGCCCGCTGTACGACAGCACCATGATCACGACGACGGCGGCGGCCAGCCCGGCGGTGATCAGCAGCAGCACCCAGCCCGGCAGCGCGGTCCCGTCGAGGACGGGGGCCGCGGGACGGTGGGTGGCGGCGGTGGTGGCGGGCATCGTTGCTCCTGCGGTTCGGACTGCGTCGGACGGACGAACCTGATGTCGCGCACGGACCAGGAACCGTTAACCGTGGTCCCCGAAACTGATGACGGCTAGGTTCGGAGCGACGTCGACGACGACCGTCAGGCCCACCTTCCGGAGGTGCGATGAGCTCGCCCACCACGACCCGACCGGCATCCGACGCGGCCCGCGTGGCACAGGCCGCCCGGGAGGTGGTCGAGGCCCACGACCCGCTGTCGGTGCCGCGCGAGGAGCTGTTCGGCGCCCTCTACGACGCCGGGCTCGCCTGGGTGCACCACCCCGAGGGGCTCGGCGGCCTCGGGCTGTCCCGCGGGCTCCAGCCGGTGGTCGACCAGATCGTCACCGACGCCGGCGGCGAGCGGATGTTCGCGGTCAACCCGATCGGCTACGGCATGGGCGCGCCGACCGTGGTCGAGTACGGCCAGGACCGTGACCGGGTCGGGGCCTGGCTCCGGCCGATGGCCACCGGCGAGGAGATCTGGTGCCAGCTGTTCAGCGAGCCCGGCGCCGGCTCCGACGTCGCGGGCCTGGCCACCTCCGCGGTCCGTGACGGTGACGAGTGGGTCGTCAACGGGCAGAAGGTCTGGACGACCCTGGCCCACGTCGCGCGGTGGGGGATGCTCGTCGCCCGCACCGACCCCGAGCAGCCCAAGCACCGCGGCCTGACCTACTTCGTGATCGACATGACCCAGCCGGGCGTCGACGTCCGCCCGCTACGGCAGATGACCGGGCAGGCCGAGTTCAACGAGGTCCACCTGCACGACGCCCGGGTCCTCGACGCGCACCGGCTCGGTGAGGTCGGCGCCGGCTGGAAGGTCGCGATCACCACCCTGATGAACGAGCGCACCGCCATCGGCGGGGTCACCGGGCGGCGCGGCAGCGGCGTCATCGGCGAGGCCCTCGGCCTGTGGCGGGCCCACCCCGACCGGCACACCCCGGTGCTGCGCGACCGGCTCGCGGCACTGTGGACCCGCGCCGAGACCCACCGCCTCACCCTGGCCCGCGCGCGGCGCACCGCGAGCGCCGGACAGCCCGGTCCGGAGGGGTCGGTGTCCAAGCTGGTCGGCGCCGAGCTGAACCAGGACGTCTACGAGTTCTGCATGGACCTGCTCGGCCCGGACGCGCTGCTCTACGACGACTGGACGATGGACCGCGGGCGGGTGCACACCGACCCGAACTCCACGGTGCAGCAGCGCTTCCTGCGCTCGCGCGCGAACACCATCGAGGGCGGTACCTCGGAGGTCATGCGCAACATCCTCGGCGAACGCGTGCTGGGTCTGCCCGGCGAGCCCCGGTCGGACTCCGACCGCCCCTGGAAGGAGGTCCCCCGTGGCTGAGCAGGAGCTCCGGGAGTTCGACGTCACCGACGAGCAGCGCGAGCTGCGCGCGGCGCTGCACCGCTTCGCCGAGCGCCAGCACGACGAGGCCACCCTGCGCCGGCTCGTCGACACCACCGACGGGTTCGACCGGGCACTGTGGGCCCGGCTCGGCACCGAGCTCGGCGCGCTGTCCCTCGCGGTGCCCGAGGACCTCGGCGGCGCCGGCGGGACCTGTGTGGACCAGGCCGTCGCGGCGGAGGAGCTGGGTGCGGCGCTGGTGACCGGGCCGCTGCTCGGCACCGTCGCGCTCGCGGTCCCGGCGCTGGTCGCGGCCCCGGCGGGCGACGGGCGCGACGCGCTGCTCGCCGCGCTGGCCGACGGCTCGCGCACCGCGGCCCTGGTCGCCCGGCTCACCACGCCCTACGACGGCGCCTCCGCGGCCGGTGTCACCGCCGACGGCGACCGGCTCACCGGCACGGTGGAGCACGTCCCGGACGCGGGCGCCGCGGACGTGCTGTTCGTCGCGGCCGCGGGGCCCGAGGGCCCGGTGCTGGCCGTGGTCGACCCCGGCGCCGACGGGGTGCGGGTGCAGCGGTGCGGCTCGTTCGACGTGACCCGCCCGGTCGCCCGGGTCGTCCTCGACGGGGCGACCGGAACCGTACTCGCCACCGGCGCGGACGCCGACGGCGCGCTGCGGCACGCCTTCCGCACCGCCGGGGCGCTGCTCGCCGCCGAACAGGCCGGCATCGCCCGCCGGCTGCTCGACCTGACCGTCGCCTACGCGAAGGAGCGGCTGCAGTTCGGCAGGCCCATCGGGTCGTTCCAGGCGGTCAAGCACCGGTGCGCGGACATGCTCGTCGCCGTCGAACAGGCCCGGACCGCGGCGCTGCACGCGGCCTGGGCGGTCGACGACCCGCGCGTCGACGATGCCGACCTCGCCGTGTCGATCGCGCAGGCCACCTGTTCGGAGACGGCGTACCGGGTCGCCGCCGACGCGGTGCAGCTGCACGGCGGGATCGGCTTCACCTGGGAGCACGTCGCGCACCTGTACTACAAGCGCGCCGTCGCCGACGCGGCGCTGCTCGGGTCCGCCGAGGCCCACCGCGAGCGCATCGCCGCGCTGGTGCTGGACACCCTCGGCGACGACGTCCGCGAGCCCCGGGTGGCGACCGGCTGAGCGCGGGGGGGGGGGCGGGTCAGACCTTGTTCAGGCCCGGCTCCCGGTCCGGCACCACGAACGACGCCGCCGTGCGCACCGTGGCACCGGGCTCGCTGATCCGGGACACGGTGCGGAAGTCCGCGCGCATCTGCGCGGAGGTGAAGGTCGCCAGCACGTAGCCGCGCCGGTCGAGCGACCACACCGAGCTGCCGCTGCCACCGGACTTCGCGTCGCCGTCGCCGTCGCCGCCGGAGGTGACCGAGGTGGTGACGAGCTCGGTGCCGGCGATCCGGTCGTCGGCACCGGGGATCTCGTTGGCGTGGTGGACGTGCTCGTCGCCGGTGAGGACGACGGCGTTGCGCACGCCCGCCTCGGTCCAGCCGCGGACGACCCGCTCCCGGGACCCGGTGAACTCCCCCCAGGTGCCGGACTTGCCGCCCCGGCGCGGGGCGAAGAACACCTGCTGGGCCAGCACGTCCCAGCCCGCGGCGGAGTCGGTCAGCCCGCGCAGCAGCCAGCGTTCCTGGTCGGCGCCGAGCATCGAGCCGCGCATCCGGTACTGGCGGGTGTCCAGGACGTGGAAGGTGGCGAGCGAGCCCCACTCCAGCCGCCGGTAGAGCTGCATGTCCGGGCCGTCGGGCACCGAGGCGCGGCGCAGCGGCATGTGCTCGTAGTACGCCTGGGCCGCGGCCCGGCGCCGGTCGGGCGTCGCGCCATCCCAGTCGTTGACGACCTCGTGGTCGTCCCACACCACCACCCACGGGGCGACGGCGTGGGCGGCGCGCAGGTCGTCGTCGGAGCGCTGGTGGGCGTGCGTACGCCGGTAGCCGGCGAGGTTCTTCGGCTCCGGCGGGCCCGGGTCGCGGACCTCCCCGCGGTCGGTCTCGTAGAAGTAGTCGCCCAGGTGCAGGACGAGATCGGGGGCGTCGGCGGCCATCCCGCGGTAGGCGGTGAAGTGGCCCGCACCGAACTTCGCGCACGACGCCGTCGCGATGGTCAGCGAGGCGGCGGCCGCCCCCGCCGCGGGCGCGGTCCGGGTGCGCGCGACGGGGGAGAGGTGGCCACCGGTACGGAACCGGTAGAAGTACTCGCGGCCCGGGGCGAGTCCCGCGGGCTCGGCGTGCACGCTGTGCGCGAGTTCGCGGGTGGCGGTCTCCGTGCCGCGCGACACGACGCGGGCGAAGCGCTCGTCCTCGGCGACCTCCCACTCGACCTCGACCGCCCGGTCGGGCATCCCGCCGCGGCCGTCCTCGGCGTCGGGCTCGGGGGCGAGCCGGGTCCACAGGACCATCCCGTCGGGCGACGGGTCGCCCGAGGCGACGCCGAGGGTGAACGGGTCGGGCGTCGTCGCCTGGCGCAGGGCACCGGCGAACCAGCGGGGCACGGCGGCGGGCTCACCGCCGGGCGTGGCCGGCACCAGCCCGGCGACCGCGGCCCCGAGGGTGCCGAGCAGCACGCTGCGGCGTGGCAGTGCGGTCACACGTCCTCCTGTGCGTGGTGGTCGGGGAGAACCGTCCATGCTCCGCCCCGGCGACCCCGACGGCGGTGCGCACGCGCCGGGGCCGGTGTCGCCGGACGAGTGAATCACCGCGGGTACCCGGCCACGGGCGATCGGCCGGAACCGGCCGGGTGCACACCCGGTCCCCCGCGGCACGCCCGCACCGACGACTGATGTGCAGTGACTTGCATCACATCCAGGCTCACGTCGAACCTCCGCTCGTCGAGTCACGAAAACAGTTCATCGGGATCGCGTCCGCTCGCGGCCCGCGACCGCGACGCCCTCGACGTCGCGGTCGGAATCGTGCCGCTCTGCCCCCGAAAATGTGTGAGTCGGGGGTCGGTCGATCATAAATATTGACTATGTAACGCGCTGGAAATGGTCGACGATTCTGCCCGTACACGCTCGTACTGCCGGGGGATGACGATGGTGTCGAAAGACGGGGTGATGACCGCCGGGCCTGTGCGCGAACAGGAATCGCGCACGGCGTCCGAGTCGGAACACGCTGTCGTGATCGCTTTCACAGCGATCATCACGGAGCTGCTCGACGCACCCGTGCGGCCGGACGACCACTTCTTCGTCGACGCCGGTGCCGACTCGATGGTCCTCGCCCGGTTCTGTGCGCGGGTCCGGCAGCGGCCCGACCTGCCGCACGTCGCGATGACCGACGTCTACGCCCACCCCACCGTGGCCGGGCTGGCCGCGGCACTCGCCCCGTCGGTCGCGCGCTCCGCTCGCACCGTCGACGACGTGCGCGAAGGCTACCGGGCGATCCTCGCCGAGCTGGTCGGCGCCGACGTCGGGGCCGACGCCGACGTGTTCGCCGACCTCGGTGCCGACTCCATGACGATGACCCGCTTCTGCGCCAGGGTCCGCCGCCGCGACGACCTGCCCGACGTCGCGATGACCGACGTCTACGCCCACCCCACCGCCGCCGGTCTGGCCGTCGCGCTCGCCGGCGACGCCGGTCCCGTGCCGGACGAGGCACCGCCCGCGCTGCCGGTCCCGACCGGCACCACCCGCGCCTACGTACTGTGCGGCGCGGCGCAGCTGCTCACCTTCGTCGTGTTCACCCTCGCCTATGGCACCCTGCTCGGCGCCGTGTTCCAGTGGATCGCCCTCGGCACCGGGCTGCTGGACTTCTACCTGCGCTCGCTGGCCGCGGTGGCGGTGGCCTTCACGGTGTTCGCGGTGCTCCCGATCGCCGCGAAGTGGCTGCTCGTCGGCCGGTGGACCGAGCGCGAGATCCCGCTGTGGAGCGCCGCGTACTACCGGTTCTGGCTGGCCAGGACCCTGGTCCGCACCAACCCGCTGCTGCTGGTCGCCGCGGGCTCGCCGCTGCTGCCGCTCTACCTGCGGCTGCTCGGCGCCCGGATCGGACCCGGCGTGGTCATGCTGGCGCGCACCATCCCGGCCTGCCCGGACCTGCTCACGATCGGCGCGAACACCGTGCTGCGCAAGGACTCGATCCTGTCCTGCTACCGCGCCGAGCCGGGCATCATCCGGACCGGCCGGGTCACGATCGGTGCCCGCGTCGTCGTCGGCGAGGCGTCGGTGATCGACATCGGGACCGAGATCGGCGACGGCGGACGGCTCGCCCACGCCTCCTCGCTGCACACCGGCCAGGTCGTCCCGGCCGGTGCGACCTGGTGGGGCACTCCGGCCCGCCCGGGCGGCGGAGACCCCGGCGCCGGGGTCTCGGCGACGATCGGTCGGGCCCGGCGCGCCGGCTATGCGACCGGCCAGCTCGGCTGGCTGCTGCTGGTCTGGCTGCCGCTGGGCACCGGTGTGGTCGACGTCGTGCTGGCGTCCGTGCCGACGCTGGCGGCGGTGATCGGCAGCGGGGCCGCCGGGGTGGTCTCGTCCCAGCTCTGGCTCGACGCCCTCGTCAGCTCGACCGGCCTGCTCCTCGCCGGGACGGCCGTCGGTCTGTTCGGGGCCGCAGTGGTCGCGCGCGTGCTGTCGCTCGGGCTCACCGAGGGACGTCCGTACCCCCTCTACGGCCTGCGATACACGTTGCAGCGCACCGTGTTACGGATCACGAACGTCCGGTTCTTCACCTATCTGCTCGGCGACAGCTCCTACATCGTCGATTACCTCCGGATCATCGGACACGATCTCCGGCGGACCCCGCAGACGGGGACGAACTTCGGGACGGCGGTGAAGCAGGAGACGCCGTTCGCGAGCTCGATCGGAACCGGCACGATGGTCGCCGACGGTTTGTCCATCGTCAATGTCGACTATTCGGACACCGCATTCGTCGTGAACCGGACACGGATTGCGTCGAACTCGTTCCTGGGCAACAGGATCGTGTGGACGGCCGGCTCCAGGGTCGGCGACGACTGCCTGATCGCCACCAAGACGCTCGTCCCCACGGACGGCCGGGTGCGGACCGGGGTCGGGCTCCTCGGCTCGCCGCCGTTCGAGATCCCCCGCACCGTCGCCCGGGACTCGATGTTCGGCCACCTGCACACCGGCCTCGACCTGCACGACCGGCTGCGCGCCAAGAACCGCTACAACCGCCGCACCATCGCCCTGGCCGTGGCGTTCCGGTGGGGTGCCCTGTTCGGGGTCACCCTGCTCACCCTGATCGTCGCCGCCCTGCTGGCGCCGCTGGGTCCGGTCGCGGTCGGGGTGCAGCTGCTGCTGTCGCTGCTGTTCACGATGACGTACACGATCACCGTCGAGCGGCTCACCGTCGCCGGGCGCCGCCGGCTGCAGCCCCGCTTCTGCTCGGTCTACGACCCGTACTTCTGGTGGCACGAGCGGTACTGGAAGCTCGTGGTGCAGGGCTGGGACCGGATGC
This sequence comes from Pseudonocardia sp. UM4_GMWB1, assembly GCF_017312155.1. Classification (NCBI taxonomy): domain Bacteria; kingdom Bacillati; phylum Actinomycetota; class Actinomycetes; order Pseudonocardiales; family Pseudonocardiaceae; genus Pseudonocardia; species Pseudonocardia sp. UM4_GMWB1. Next base: position 2,866,364 of record NZ_QJPN01000001.1, read on the forward strand.
TCGCCGGAACCCCGTTCAAGAACCTCGTCACCCGCGCCCTCGGCGTGCAGATCGGCCGCCGCGTGTTCGACGACGGGTGCAACATGACCGACCGCACGCTCGTGCGCATCGGCGACGACGTCGTCCTCAACGCCGGGTCGGTGCTGCAGTGCCACTCGCAGGAGGACGGCACCTTCAAGTCCGACTTCATCTCCGTCGGCACCGGCGCCTGTCTCGATGTCGGCGCCTTCGTCCACTACGGCGCCGTCGTCGGCGACGCCGCCCGCATCGGCTGCGACGCCTTCCTCATGAAGGGCGAGGACGTCCCCGCCGGTGCCGTCTGGGAGGGCAACCCGGCCGCCGCCCCGCGGTCCCGCCCCGCCCCGGCCCCGCTGCTGAACGGAGAGACCGCACGATGACCGGCACGCTCGCCGACCCCGCCACCACGACCACCCGCGAGTACTGGACCCGGGTGCTGCTCACCGGCGGCGCCACCCCGGCCCCGTCGTGGACGGCGACACCCCGGCCCGGGACCGCCGTGCACACCGAGCCGATCCCGCGGGACGCGGTCGCCTCCGTCGCCGCGGTGACCGGCGTGGAGCCCGGCGCGGTGCTGCTCGCCGCGCACGCCGCCGTCCTCGCGGCCCTGTCCGGCGACACCGAGGTGACCGCCGGTGTCCCGGCCCGCGCCGGCGCGACGCCGCTGCCGGTGTGCCTGGACACGGCCCGCAGCTGGTCCGCGCTGGTCACCGCGGCCGCCGACGCACTGGCCGGGCTGCGCGCCCACCCCGGGCCCGACCTGGGACGCCTCGCCGCCGAGCTCGGGACCGCGGTGCCGTCGTTCGGCACGGTGCTCGACCCGGGCGCGGACCTGCGCGGCGCCGAGATCGCCCCCGGGGCGCTCGGCCGCACCGGCGACCGCGGCGCCGACCCGTGCCCCACCACCGGCGACGGGCCGGCCGCCGGGTTGCACGTCGCGGTGTCCGGGTCCACCCTGCGCCTGACCCACCGTCTCGACCTGCTCGACGAGGACGCGGCCGCCCGGATCGCCGGCTACCATGCCGCGGCCCTGGCGCTCGCCGCCGCCGACGCCGACGCGCCCGTCCGCCCGTCGGCGCTGGTCGGGCGGGCCGAGCGCGACGCCCAGCTCGGCGATCTCGCCGGCCGGCCCCGGGACCTGCCCGACCGCCGCCCGCACGAGCTGCTCGCCGACCGCGCCGCCGCGGCCCCCGACGAGGTCGTCGCCGAGCACGCCGGGGTCACCCTCACCCGCGCCGAGCTGGAGGACCGGGCCGCCCGCGTCGCCTCGAGCCTGCTCGACGCCGGGCAGGCGCCCGAGGACGTCGTCGCCGTGGTGTGCGACCGCGACCTCGACTGGATGGTCGCGGTGCTCGCCGTCCTGCGTGCCGGCGGCGCCTACCTGCCGGTCGAGCCGCACTTCCCGGCCGAGCGGATCGCCCGCACGCTCACCCGCGCCGGGTGCCGGATCGCGCTGACCACCGACGCCACCCGCGCCCACCTCGACGAGGCCGGCGTCGCGACGACGGTGCTGACCGTGCCGGACGCGGTCGCCGCCGCCGACGGCCCCGCGCCCACCGCCGACGTCCCGGCCGACGGACTCGCCTACCTGTACTTCACCTCCGGCTCCACCGGCGAGCCCAAGGGCGCGATGTGCGAGCACGCCGGGATGCTGAACCACCTGCTCGCCAAGATCGAGGACCTGGAGCTGGAGCCGGGCTGCGTGGTCGCCCAGACCGCGCCGCAGTGCTTCGACATCTCGCTGTGGCAGCTCGTCGCGGGTCCGCTCGCCGGTGGGCGGACCCTGCTCGTCGAGCAGGACGTGATCCTCGACGTCCGCCGCTTCGTCGACACCCTGGTGCGGTCCCGGGTCACCGTCGCCCAGCTCGTACCCAGCTACCTCGAGGTCGTGCTGACCTACCTGGAGGAGCACCCCACGGCGCTGCCCGACCTGCGGATGGTCTCGGCCACCGGGGAGGCGCTCAAGACCGAGCTGGTGCAGCGCTGGTTCCGGGTGCTGCCCGGCGTCCCGCTGGTCAACGCCTACGGCCTGACCGAGACCTCCGACGACACCAACCACGCCGTGCTGCGCGAGGCTCCCGCGGACGGCCGGGTCCCGCTCGGCGCCCCGGTGCCCGGGGTGAAGGTCTACGTCGTCGACGCCGACCTGGCGCCGGTCCCGCTCGGCGCGCCCGGGGAGATCGTGTTCTCCGGGGTGTGCGTCGGCCGCGGCTACGTCAACGACCCCGACCGCACCGCCGCCGCGTTCGGCTCGGACCCGCACCGGCCCGGCGAGCGGCTCTACCGCAGCGGCGACCACGGCCGCTGGCGCCCCGACGGGCAGCTCGAGTTCCTCGGCCGCCGCGACAACCAGGTCAAGATCCGCGGGTTCCGGATCGAGATCGGCGAGATCGAGAACGCGCTGCTGGCGGTGCCCGGCGTCCGCGACGCCTGCGTGGTCGTCGCGACGACCGCGGGCGGGCCGCAGCTGGTCGCCTATCACGCCGGCGACGGCCCGGACGCGCCCGAGGTCCGAACCCGGCTGGCGCGCAGCCTGCCCGCCTACATGGTCCCGCCGACGGTCCACCGGCTGGACCCGCTGCCGGTCACCGCCAACGGCAAGATCGACCGCAAGACCCTCACCGCGCACGCGACCGCGGCCGCGGCGCAGGCCGCCGTCGCCGGGAGCGCGTCGGCCGGCCCGACCGGTGGCGAACTCACCGCGGCCCAGCGCCGCGTCGTCGACGCCGTCACCCGCGTGCTCGACCTGCCCGCCGGATCGGTGGGCCCCGACGACGACTTCGCCGACCTGGGGGGCAGCTCGCTGTCCGCGGTGAAGCTCGTGATCGCGCTCGGCCGGGCCGTCACGGTCCGCCAGGTGCTCGACCATCCCGTCCTCACCGACCTCGCCGGGTTGCTCCCGGCCGACCAGCGCTGACCACCACAGGGGGAGACATGACCGGATCACTGCTCGGGGTGCGCCCGCACCCCGGACGACCGCCCGTCCTCGACGCGGGCCCGGGCGGCGATGCCGCCGGCTGGACCGAGCGCCACGGCGACGCGCTGCGTGACCTGCTCGACGACCACGGTGTCGTGCTGGTGCGCGGGCTCGGCCTGCGCACCGTCGCCGACGTCGCCGGTGTGGCCGCCAGGCTGGGGACCGGCAGCTACGTCGAGCGCGAGGCGATCGCCGCCCGGACCCTGCTGTCCGACGGCGTCTACTCGGCCACCCCGTGGCCCGCGCGCCAGCCGATGTGCGCCCACCACGAGCTGTCCTACGTCCTGGACACGCCCGCCACGCTGCTGTTCGCCTGCCTGCGTGCACCCGAGACCGGCGGCGCCACGCCACTGGTCGACACCAGCCGGGTCGCGGCGGACCTGCCGCCCGCACTCGTCGACCGCGTCGAGCGCGAGGGCTGGATCCTCACCCGCTCCTACGGCGACGACATCGGCGCCTCCTGGGAGCAGGCGTTCGGCACCGCCGACCGCGACGCCGTCGAGCGCTACTGCCGGGCCAACGCCATCGACACGGTCTGGACGCCCGACGGCGGGCTGCGCACCCGCCAGCGCCGGCACGGCGTGCTGATGCACCCGGTCACCGGGCAGCGGGTCTGGTTCAACCAGATCGCGTTCCTGTCGGAGTTCGCGATGGACCCCGAGGTCCGCGAGTTCCTGCTGGAGATGCACGGCCCGGACGGGCTGCCGTTCAGCACCCGCTTCGGCGACGGCTCCCCGGTGCCCGAGGCGGTCGTCGACGAGATCAACGCCGCGCACGACCGGCACGCCGTCCGCGAGCCCTGGCAGGACGGCGACCTGCTGGTCGTGGACAACCTGCGGTTCGCCCACGGCCGCGACCCCTACACCGGTGACCGGCATGTCGTCGTCGCCATGACCGACGGCGTCGCCGTCCCCGCCTTCGAGGGAGCCCGATGAACGCCCCGGCCGAGTCCGTCCCCGCCTTCTCCGTGATCTCCGGCGCCCAGGTGGCGCGGGCGCTCGGCGGGCGGGAGAAGGAGCTCGTCGAGCTCGTCGAGGACACCTACCGGGTGCACGGCGCCGGCGCGACGGTGAACCCGCCGTCGTACTTCCTGCGGTTCCCCGACAGGCCGTCGTCGCGGATCATCGCGCTGCCCGCGTCGCTGGGCGGCACCGGTGACGACACCGGCGTCGACGGCATCAAGTGGATCTCCAGCTTCCCGGAGAACGTCGCCCGCGGCGTCCCCCGGGCCTCGGCGGTGCTGATCCTCAACGACCCCCGCACCGGCTACCCGTACGCCTGCCTGGAGAGCTCGATCATCTCCGCGACGCGCACCGCGGCGTCGGCGGCCTCGGCGGCCGACCGGCTCTCGCGCGACCGGGCCCGCCCGCGTCGCGTCGGGTTCGTCGGGACCGGGCTGATCGCCCGCTACATCCACCAGTTCCTGGTCGGCACCGGATGGACCTTCGACGAGGTCGGCGTGTTCGACCTGTCGGCCGACTCCGCGGAGGGGTTCCGGGGCCACGTCGAGCGGACCGCGCCCGGCGCGGTCGGGATCCACGACTCCGCCGAGTCGCTGGTCCGCGGCAGCGACCTGGTGATCTTCGCGACCGTGGCGGGCACCCCGCACGTGCACGACCCCGCCTGGTTCGACCACCACCCGCTGGTGCTGAACGTGTCGCTGCGCGACCTGTCGGCGGACATCGTGCTCAGCGCCTTCAACGTCCTCGACGACGTCGAGCACTGCCTCAAGGCCGACACCTCCCCGCACCTGGCCGAACAGGCCACCGGGAACCGCGACTTCGTCGACGGGACCCTCGACCAGGTGCTCGACGGCACGCTGGCCGTCCCCACCGACCGCACGGTCGTGTTCTCCCCGTTCGGCCTCGGGGTCCTCGACCTCGCCGTCGGACGGTTCGTCCACGCCGAGGTCGCCCACGCCGGCGAGCTGCACACCGTCGACGACTTCTTCCACGAGCTGAGCCGGCACGGCTGAGCCGCCACCACTGGTACACGAGGGGTCGACGATGACCGTCATCTCCGCACCCGAAGACTTCAACACCGACGACCTGTACGTCGACCTGACCGGGGTCCTCGGACTGTCGGTCTACCTCAAGTGCGAGGGCTTCAACTTCGCAGGATCGGTCAAGCTCAAGGCCGCACTCGGCATGGTCACCGACGCCGAGCGGCGCGGCCTGCTGCACCGCGGATCGGTGCTCGTGGAGTCCTCCTCGGGCAACCTCGGCGTCGCGCTCGCCATGATCGCGGCGAGCCGGGGCTACCGGTTCGTCTGCGTCACCGACCCGCGCTGCAACCCGGCCACCCACCGGCTGATGGAGGCGCTCGGCGCGGAGGTCCGCGTCGTCGACACCCCGGACGCGGCCGGTGGATTCCTCGCCACCCGGATCGCGCTGGTCCGCTCGCTGGTCGCCGGCGACGACCGCTACGTCTGGCTCAACCAGTACGCCAACCCGCAGAACCAGGGCTCGCACCGGGTCACGACCGGGCCGGAGATCGAGGCGGCGTTCCCGCAGCTCGACGTGGTCTTCGTCGGCGCGGGCACGACCGGCACGCTGATGGGCTGCGCCCGCTACTTCCGGTCCCGGCCGCGGCCGGTCCGGGTGGTCGCGGTCGACGCGGCCGGATCGGTCACCTTCGGCGACCGGCCGACGCCCCGGATGATCCCGGGGCTGGGCACCAGCGTCCGCCCGGAGGCGCTCGACGAGTCCTACATCGACGACGTCGTGCACGTCGCCGAGCCCGACACGCTCGAGGCGTGCCACGCCCTGGCCCGCCGCGGGTTCCTGTTCGGCGGGTCGACGGGCACCGTCGTCGCGGGGGCCGCGGACTGGCTGCGCCGCCACGGCGACGCGACGACCACGGCCGTCGCGCTCGCCCCGGACATGGGGGAGCGCTACCTGGACACGGTCTACCGGCCGTCCTGGCTGGCCGAGCACTTCGGCCCCGAGGCGGCGGCCGGGATGCCGCAGCCGCGCGAGGCCACGATCACCGAGGTCACGCCCGCCGGCGTGGTCACCGAGATCCTGCCCGGTGGCCCGGCCCTGGTCGCGGGGTCCCGCTGATGGCCCGCACCAGGACCCCGCGGGCCCCGCTGGTCCCGCCGCGGCGCGAGGCACCGGCGGAGACGGCAGCCGGGTCGTCGCCGTCCCGGCCGACGCCCTACCGCCGCGAGAACGCACCGCGGGAGCCGGCCGGCGGAGCCCCGGGTGCCGTCGACGACGCCTCCGCGACGACGGCGCTGCCCGCGGTGACTCCGTCGCCGGCCGGTGCGGCCCCGGCGCGGGGCGACGAGCGACCCCCGGTGCGCGCCGCAGACCCGGCGTCGCCCGGTACCGGTCCCGCTGAGCTGTCGCGGCCCGCCGAGCCGTCGTCGCGCTCCGGCACGCCGGACCGGGCCCGGTCGCGACGGCGGGGGCTCCTGCCGCCGCCGGGTGCGGTGACCCGGGCCGAGCCCGCCGCGTCGACGGCGGGTCCCGGTGCCCCGGGTGCCTCCGGTGCTTCCGGGGTGGAGGACACCGTGCAGACGCGACCGCGCGCCGGGGCCCACCGCACCGCGACCCCGACGTCGCTGCCGACCTCACCCCGCACCGGCACCCCGGCTACGTCCACGACCCCGGTTCAGGGTCCGGCGAACGGCGCGAAGGGCAGGAACGGTGCGCGCGGCGCGGTCTCGGCCACGACGCCCGTCGGACCGTCGGCGGTCACAAGGACGGCGCCCGTCACCGGCTCGTCGGCCCTGCCCACCCGGTCCACACCGCCGGGCGCGCCGGCACCGTCCCGCCCGTCCCCGGCCACCTCGGCGATCCCGCCGGTGCCGCCGACGGCGTCCGTGCCCACCCCCGCACCGGCCCCGCAGCGGTCCCCGGTCGCACCCCCGCGCCCGGCCCCGACGGGGTCCGGCCCGGAGCTGCCGGCCGGGTTCGACGGTCCGGTCCCGCCCGGGGCGCCCCGGCCGGACCGGACCGCGGCCCCGGCCCCGCCGACCGCCCCCGCGGCCGCACCGAACCCGGCCGCGACACCGGAACCCGTCCCGTCCGGGTCGGACCGCAACGGCCCCCTGGCGGAGATCGGCGCGACCCTGCGCCGTCGCCGCGCCCCGGTCACCGGAGCCGTGCTGCTCGCGGCCGCGGGCGCCGCGGGCCTGGCCGTGCTCTTCCCACCACCCGCCGTCGCGACGACGTCGGTGCAGGTCGGCTCGGTCGGCACCGCCGACCCCGGGCCGGCCACCGCCCGCGCGCTCGCCGCGGCCGGCAGCGCCGCCTTCACCGATCGCGTCGCCCAGCTGACCGGCTCCACCGTCACCGACGTCGCCGGGCGCCTCGTGCTCACCGCACCCGAACCGGGTGTGGTCGCCGTCCGCGCCACCGGCACCGACGACGCGAGCGCCACCGCGCTGGCCGACGACGCGGTCACCGCCCTGCGCGAGCGCATCGGCGCCCTCGACGCCGCCGTCACCACCGGCGGCACCCAGCCGCTGCGCGCCGAGATCGACCGGCGCGCCGCCGACGCCCAGGCCACCGGCAGCTCCGGCACCACCGGGACCGACCCGGTCGCCGAGCAGCTCGGCCGGACGCTGGCCGACCGGACCGGGCAGGTCACGGTCGTCGTCGACGGGCCCGCCCCGGTCGTCGCGCCGGGGGTCCCGACCGCGTGGTGGGTCGGCGGGGCGGCCGGTATCGGCGCCGGTGCGGCGCTGCTGCTGGCCGGTCTCGGGGTGCCCGCGGTCCGCCGCGGCCGCGGGCTGCTGCCCGAGGCCCACCCCGAGGACCGGCTCCGGGCCCGGCTCGACGTGCCGGTGCTCGCCCCGGGCACCGCCCCGGACGCGGTGCCGCGCCTGGCCGGTGCCTACCGCGACCTGCTGCGCCACGTCGACTGCCTCACCGTCGTCCAGCTGACCCGCGAGCCCGCCTGCGACGTCGCGTCCGAGCTGGTCAAGGCGGCCGCACTGGTGGGGGACCGGCGCGAGTACCGCGACCTCACCCCCGGCGTCCCGGCGACGACCGTCGCCCCCGGAGCGCCGGTCGTGCGGGCCCTGCGGGTCCCGCGGCTCGCGCACGAGGACCTGCGCGCCGTGCGCGACGGCGGGCCGAGCGTGCTCGTCGTCGAGACCGCTGCGACGACCACCGAGGACGTCGTGACGGCCGTCGCCGCGCTGCGGGCGGTCGGTGCGCCGCCGCTGCTCTGCCTGGTCTGGCCGGGACGCCTGCCCCGGGACCCGGCCCGCGTGCCGCTGCCCGCGGACGCCCGGACCCGGTCGCAGCACCCGTGAGGCGGGCCGGGTCGGTCGAGTGCGCCGTCGTCGGGCTGGGTGTGCTCGGCGCGGCGTCGCTGCTCGCGCTGGTCCGCGCCGGGGTGTCCTGCGTCGGGCTGGAGTCCGGGCGCGTCGGCCACCCCGACGGGGGTTCCGGCGGTGAGACGCGGATCTTCCGCACCGCCGTCGCGACCGGGCCGGACCACGTCCGCCTGCTCGACCGCAGCCGTGAGCTCTGGACCGGGCTGCCCGGCGCGCCGTTCACCGCCTGCGGCGCGCTCACGCTCGGCGCCCGCGACGACCCGCGGGTCCGGGCGGTCGCGCTGCCGGGCCGGACCACCGTGCTCGACGCGGCCGCGGCGGCCGTGCGCTGGCCCGCGCACCTGCTCGGCGCGGACGAGGTGGCCGTGCTCGACCCGGGCGGCGGGCTGCTCGACGCCGGCACCGCCACCCGCGGGCTCGTCGCGGAGGCCCGCCGGGCCGGGGCGGCCGTCCGGGAGGGCGTCACCGTCGTCGGCATCGGCAGGCGGCGCGGGCGCGGCGTGCTGCACACCGTCGACGGCGAGACCGTCGCCGACAACGTCGTGATCGCCACCGGCCACGGCGCCGGTCTCGTCCCGGGCGCCATCGGGATCGAGCAGCGCCGCGTCGTGCTGAGCTGGTTCGGGGTGCGGGACCCCGCCCGGTTCGCGCCCGCGGTCTTCCCGCCCGGGATCCACACCGCGGCACCGGTGCACACGTTCTTCCCCGCCGTCGACGGCGCCACCGTCAAGATCAACCACCAGCAGCCGCAGCCCCGCGTCCACTCGCCGGCCGACCACCACCCGTGGGTCGAGGCCGGCTACACCCGGGACTGGGCCGGTGCGGTCGCCGCGCGCCTCGCCGGGATGTCCGACCGGCCCGCCCGGCTGGAGTCCTACGTCGAGGGCTACACCCCGACCCGCCGCGGGATCGTCGCGCTCGCCCCGTGGGAGCCGCGCACCGTCGTCCTCGGCGGGTTCTCCGGGCAGGGCTTCAAGTACGCCCCGGCCGTCGGCGAGCTCGTCGCCGACCTGGTGCGGACCGGCCGGTCCGGGTCGCCGGCGTTCACCCCGGCGCTCGCGGCCGGGGGCTGAGCGGCCCGCTTCCCCGGATCCGCCCCGGGGTGCGATCGTGGGTGCCGTGCGAGCGCAGCTGATCTCCCGTGCCGACCTCGACTTCCTGCTCCACGACTGGCTGCGGGTGGTCGAGCTCTGCGACCGCGAGCGCTACGCCGAGCACGACCTCGACACCATCGACGCCGTCGTCGACCTCGCCGCACAGGTCGCGACCGAGCACTTCGCGCCGCACCGCAAGGTCTCCGACACCCGCGAGCCCGAGTTCGACGGCGAGCGCGTCACGCTCCCCGACGAGGTCCGCGCCGCGCTGAAGGTGCTGGGCGACACCGGGATCGTCGGCGCCGGGCTCGACGAGCGGGTCGGCGGGATGCAGCTGCCCGCCGTCGTCGTCCAGGCGTGTTTCGTGTGGCTGCACGCCGGCAACGTCGCCACCGCCGCCTACCCGATGCTCACCGTCGCCGCGGCCAACCTTCTGCTCACCCACGGCAGCTCCGAGCAGGTGCAGACCTGGGTGCGCCCGATGGTGGAGGGCCGCTACTTCGGCACGATGTGCCTGTCCGAGCCGCAGGCCGGGTCGTCGCTGGCCGACGTCACCACCCGGGCCGAGCCCCGCGACGACGGCACGCACCGGATCACCGGCACCAAGATGTGGATCTCCGGCGGCGAGCACGAGCTGGGGGAGAACATCGTCCACCTCGTGCTGGCGAAGATCCCCGGCGGACCGGCCGGGGTGAAGGGCATCTCGCTGTTCGTGGTGCCCCGGGTGCTGGAGAGCGGCGAACGCAACGACATCGCCCTCGCCGGGCTCAACCACAAGATGGGCTACCGCGGCACCGTCAACACGGTGCTGAACTTCGGCGAGGGCCGCGCGACCCCGGGCGGGGAGGCCGGCGCCGTCGGCTACCTGGTGGGGGAGCCGCACACCGGTCTCGCCCAGATGTTCCACATGATGAACGAGGCCCGGGTCGGGGTCGGGGCGGGTGCCACCGCACTCGGCTACGCCGGTTACCTGCTGGCCCTCGACCACGCCCGTACCCGCACCCAGGGCCGCCCGGCCGGGGCGAAGGACCCGGCGAGCCCGCAGGTGCCGATCGTCGCCCACACCGACGTGCGCCGGATGCTGCTCGCAAGCAAGTCCTACGTGGAGGGTGCGCTCGCGCTGAACCTGTACTGCGGGCGGCTCCTCGACGAGGAGCGCACCGCGGGGACCGACGAGGAACGCCGCCGGGCGCACCTGCTGCTGGAGGTGCTGACCCCGGTCGCGAAGAGCTGGCCGTCGCAGTGGTGCCTGCACGCCAACGCCCTCGCCATCCAGATCCACGGCGGCTACGGCTACACCCGCGACCACGACGTCGAGCAGCTCTACCGCGACAACCGGCTCAACCCGATCCACGAGGGCACCCACGGCATCCAGGGCCTGGACCTGCTGGGCCGCAAGGTCGTGATGCAGGGCGGCGCCGGGCTGACGCTGCTGCGGGAGACGATCGGGCAGACCGTGGAGCGCGGACGCGCGGTCGGCGGGGAACTCGCCGCGCACGCCGACGCCGTCGCGGCGGCCGTGGACCGGGTCGTCGAGGTGACCGGGATCGTGCACGGCCAGGACGACCCGGCGCTGGCGGTCGCACACTCCTCGGTCTACCTGGAGGCCGTCGGGCACGTCGTGCTCGCCTGGATCTGGCTGGAGCAGGCGCTCGCCGCCGAGGGCCGCGACGGCGACCTCTACGAGGGCAAGCGTGCCGCGGCCCGCTACTTCGTGCGCCACGAGCTGCCCCGCACCGGCCCGCAGCTGGACCTGCTCGCGTCGCTGGACCGGACCACGCTCGACGTCCGCGACGCCTGGCTCTGACCCTCCTCAGCCGGGGAACACCGGGACGCACGCCCCGGTGGCCCGGCCGTCGGGGTGCAGCAGCCACCCCATCCGCTTGCGGGTCCGCAGGATCACCGAGGTGTCCACGATCTGCGCCTGCGGCAGCGACCGCTCCAGCGCCGACTGCATCCCGACCAGCTCGCCCAGCGAGTGCGTCCACGCCGTGACCAGAAGATTCTCCGGCCCGGTGAGCGACAGGCACAGCCGCACCCGCGGATCGGTACGGACCCGGCGCACCGCGTTCTCGACCGCGGCGGTCGGCAGCCGGATCCACCACGTCACGCAGATCGGCCACCGGGTCAGCAGCTGTGCGACCTCGCAGCGGAACACCAGTGCCCGCGAGCGCACCAGCGCCGACAGCTGCCGGCGCACCGTCGACGCCGGCCGCCCGACCCGGTCCGCGAGCTCCGCGGCGCTCGCCCGGCCGTCGGCGCACAGCTCCCGCACCAGCGGCGCGTACACCGGCCCCCGCAGATCGACACCCGCCGCCTGCGGTGTCGTGTCCGCCCGGCGCAGCGCGCGCACGGCCGCGACCTGCCGGGCGTCGAGACCACCTCACGGGCGCGGTGACGGCCCCGGACGGAGGTGCGGGTCACGCTCCGTGCCCCCGTCCGGCGGGAAGATCGCGGCGAACGGGTCCGTTGCTCCCCCTGTGCGGGGGACGGGTGTGTGGCTGGTGTGCCGGCGGGTGATCGACCTGTGCCGCCGTCCGGCCACGGGCTGTCGGCGCTGACCGCCGACCACACCCGTACCGCACCTCCTGGGGGAACCCGTGTCACTCGTCGTCCGTGCCGCACGCGCCTGGCAGCGCCCGCGCGTGTTCGCACTGCTCACCGTCGCCGGGCTCGTGCTCGGCGCACTGCTCGGGCTGACCGCCCGGGTCACCGGGTCCGCGGGTCTCGCGACCACGCTGGACACCGTCGGCGGACTGTTCACCGGCCTGCTGCAGTTCACGGTCGCGCCGCTGGTGTTCCTCGCGATCGTCGTCGGCATCGTCAGCCTGCGTGACCTCGGCGGCGGCCGCACCGCGGCCCGGCTCGGCGGGCGCACCGTCGCCTGGTTCGCCGGGACCTCCCTGGTCGCGGTATTGATCGGCATCACGATCGGATTGATCGGGCGGCCCGGTGAGGGCGTCACGATCGCCGCCGACCCGGCCGACGTCGAGGCCGTGGGCGCGCGGACCGCGGGGTCGTGGGAGGCACTGCTGTCGAACCTGGTGCCGGACAACCCGGTCGCCGCGTTCGCCGACGACAACGTGCTCCAGGTCGTCGTCGCCGCGCTGCTCGTCGGCGCCGCCGCCTACGCGCTGGGGGAGAAGGCCGAGCCGTTCGTCGCGTTCTCCCGCTCGGCGTTCGAGATCGTCCTGACGGTCATCCGCTGGATCGTCGTGCTCGCCCCGATCGGCGTGCTCGGCCTGATCGGCACCGCGTTCGCCACCTACGGCAGCGGCGTCGTCTCCTCGCTCGCCGGGCTGATCGGCACCGTCTACCTCGGTTGCGCGATCGTCCTGTTCGGTGTCTATCCGCTGCTGTTGAAGGTCGTGGCCGGGATCGGGCCGCGCCGTTTCTTCGGCACCACCTGGCCGGTGCTGCAGTTCGCCTTCGTCTCCCGCTCGTCCGGCGCCGCCCTGCCGATGTCCCGGCAGGCCGCGATCGACCTCGGCGTGGACCGCAACTACGCCGGGTTCGCCGTCCCGCTGGCCACGACCACCAAGATGGACGGCTGCGCCGCCGTCTACCCGGCGCTCGCGACGATCTTCGTCGCGCACATCTCCGGGGTGCAGCTCGCGGTGTGGCAGTACCTGGTGATCGTCGCCGTCGCGGTGTTCGGGGCGCTGGCCACGGCCGGGACGACCGGCTGGTTCACCATGCTGACCCTGACCCTCGCCGCGGTCGGGATGCCGCCCGCGGTGATCGCGGCCGGGATCGCGGTCGTGATCGGCATCGACCCGATCCTCGACATGATGCGCACCGCCACCAACGTCGCCGGGCAGATCACCGTTCCGACGCTCGTCGCGGCGCAGGAGGGGATCCTCGGGCGCGACGCCGCCGATCCCGCCGACGCCACCGCGGCCACCGAGGCCACCGCCTCCGTCGAGGGTGCGACGGCCGGCCGGGTGTCGGCCACCTCCGCCTGACCCCGGTCGCGCACCGGCCCGCCGCGCCCGTACCGCGGCGCCGGTCCGGGATCGATCAGTACCTCGGCGCCGCCCCGGCGGCGCCGAGGTGCCGATCGACAGTGGCGCGCCGGTCGAGGGAGCTCCGCGGTCGGCGTGACCCGGGTCGCACCGCCCCGTGGCAGTCAACACTGACTGTTTCCTGCTACCGTCGTGGCGAGCCGACGGCCCCGTCCCGGGCGCCGTCCACCGTCGCGAAGGAGCGAACACCGTGCGAGACGCAGTCATCGTCGAGGCTGTACGCAGCCCGGTCGGCAAGCGCAAGGGCGGCCTCGCCGGCATCCACCCCACCGACCTGTCGGCCCACGTGCTGCGCAGCCTGGTGGAGCGGTCCGGCGTCGACCCGGCGCAGATCGAGGACGTGATCTGGGGCTGCGTGTCCCAGAGCGGCGAGCAGACCTTCGACATCGGCCGCAACGCCGCGCTGGCCGCAGGGTTCCCCGAGACCGTCACCGGCGTGACCGTCGACCGCCAGTGCGGGTCCAGCCAGCAGTCCGTGCACTTCGCCGCGGCCGGTCTGATCGCCGGGCACTACGACGTGGCCGTCGCCGGTGGCGTCGAGTCCATGACCCGGGTCCCGATGGGCTCCTCGCGCCAGGACCAGGACCCGCTGGGCAACGACTTCGCCGAGCGCTACGGCGTCGCGCCGAACCAGGGTGTCGGCGCCGAGATGATCGCCGAGAAGTGGGGCTTCTCGCGTCAGCGGCTCGACGAGTTCGCCCTGCAGTCGCACGAGCGCGCCGCCGCCGCGCAGGACGACGGCCGGTTCGACGGCCAGATCGCCCCGATCGCCGGCGTCACCGCCGACGAGGGTGTCCGCCGCGGCGGCACCCCGGAGGGTCTCGCCCAGCTCAAGACGGTGTTCAAGGACGCCGACCAGGGCGGCGTCATCCACGCCGGCAACTCCTCGCAGATCTCCGACGGCTCGGCCGCGCTGCTGATGACCACCTCCGAGAAGGCCCGCGAGCTGGGCCTGACCCCGATCGCCCGGGTGCACACCGCGGTGCTGGCCGGGGCCGACCCGGTGATCATGCTGACCGCGCCGATCCCGGCGACCGAGAAGGCGCTGAAGCGCTCCGGCCTGTCGCTGGACGAGATCGGCGCCTTCGAGGTCAACGAAGCCTTCGCCCCGGTGCCGCTGGCCTGGCTGGCCGACATCGCCGACGACGACGGCGACGTCGCCGCCCTGCTCAACCCGAACGGCGGCGCGATCGCGCTCGGCCACCCGCTCGGCGGCTCCGGCGCCCGGATCATGACCACCCTGGTGCACCACATGCGGGACAACGGCATCCGCTACGGCCTGCAGACCATGTGCGAGGGCGGCGGCCAGGCCAACGCCACCATCCTCGAGCTCCTCTGACACCCGCTCCCCACCCGGAAGGAACAGACAGAACATGGACATCAACGGTTCCGTCGCCGTCGTCACCGGCGGTGCGTCCGGCCTGGGCCTCGCCACCACGGAGAAGTTCGTGGAGCTCGGCGCCAAGGTGCTGATCATCGACCTGCCGTCGTCGCAGGGTGAGGCCGTCGCGGACAAGCTGGGGGAGAACGTCCGCTTCGTCGCCGCCGACGTCACGGACGAGCAGCAGGTGACCGCCGCCCTCGACGCCGCCGAAGAGCTCGGTGCGGTCCGCGTCGCGGTCAACTGCGCCGGCATCGGCAACGGCATCAAGACCTACGGCAAGAAGGGCCCGTTCCCGCTGGACGGGTTCACCAAGGTCGTCACCGTCAACCTGATCGGCACGTTCAACGTGATCCGGCTCGCCGCCGAGCGGATCGCGAAGTCCGAGCCGGTCGACGGCGACCGCGGCGTCATCATCAACACCGCCTCGGTCGCGGCGTTCGAGGGGCAGATCGGGCAGGCCGCGTACTCGGCGTCCAAGGGCGGCATCGTCGGCATGACCCTGCCGATCGCCCGCGACCTGGCCGACCTCGGCATCCGGGTCTGCACCATCGCCCCGGGCCTGTTCGAGACCCCGCTGCTGGCCGGGCTGCCCGAGGACGTCAAGACCTCGCTGGGCAAGCAGGTGCCGCACCCGTCGCGGCTGGGGCAGCCCGCGGAGTACGGCAAGCTCGCCGCCCACATCGTGGAGAACCCCATGCTGAACGGCGAGACGATCCGTCTCGACGGCGCCATCCGGATGCAGCCCCGCTAGTCACGACCACCCGAGGGGAGGGGGCGCCGTGAAGCGCACGCTCTACGAGTCCGACCACGAGGACTTCCGGGAGGCGTTCCGCGCCTTCGTCGAGAAGGAGATCGTCCCGCACGAGGCGCAGTGGGAACGTGACGGCGCCGTCGCGCGGGAGTTGTTCACCACCGCCGGTGCGAACGGCTTCCTGGGCATCGACGCGCCCGAGGAGTTCGGCGGCGGCGGGGTCCAGGACTTCCGTTTCAACGCCGTCATCAGCGAGGAGCTGCTGCGTGTCGGCGCCGCAGGGTCCGGCCTCGGCCTGACCCTGCACAACGACATCGTGCTGCCCTACCTGCTCACCTACTGCACCGACGAGCAGAAGCAGCGCTGGCTGCCGGGCGTCGTCAGCGGCGAGACGATCCTCGCCATCGCCATGACCGAACCGGGTATCGGCTCGGACCTGGCGTCGATGTCGACGACCGCGATCCGCGACGGCGACCACTACGTCGTCAACGGCGCGAAGACCTTCATCACCAACGGGATCAACGCCGACCTGATCGTCGTCGCGGTCAAGACCGACCCGTCGCAGAAGCACAAGGGCATGAGTCTGCTCGTGCTCGAGCGCGGGATGGAGGGCTTCGAGCGGGGCCGCAACCTCGACAAGCTCGGGATGCACGCCCAGGACACCGCGGAGCTGTCCTTCACCGATGTGAAGGTCCCGGTGGAGAACCTCCTCGGGACCGAGGAGGGGAAGGGCTTCGTCCAGCTGGTCGAGAAGCTGCCCCAGGAGCGGCTGTCGATCGCGATCGCCGGTGCGGCGGCGGCCCGGGCGGTGCTCGACGGGACCCTCGCCTACGTCAAGGAGCGCAAGGCCTTCGGCTCGCCGGTGGGCTCGTTCCAGAACTCGAAGTTCGCCCTGGCCGAGATGGACACCGAGATCGACCTCGCCGAGCACTACGTCGACGACTGCGTCCGCGCGCTCAACGCGGGCGAGCTCACCGCCGTCGACGCGTCGAAGGCGAAGTACTGGTGCACCGAGCTGCAGGGCCGGGTCGCCGACCGCTGCCTGCAGCTGCACGGCGGCTACGGCTACATGAGCGAGTACCCGGTCTCCAAGGCCTACGCCGACGCCCGCATCACCCGGATCTACGGCGGCACCACCGAGATCATGAAGGAGGTGATCGGCCGGGGTCTGGGACTCTGAGCCGATGACCGACAGGCGATCATGACCACATCATGAACACCGAACCCACTCCGGTGGTCAGGAGCCGGGCGCAGCGGTCCTCGGACAGCCGCGCCCGGATCCTGGACGCCGCCGTCGCCTGCCTCATCGACGGCGGCTACTCCGGATCCACGACCCTGACCATCCAGTCGGCCGCCGACGTCTCGCGCGGCCGGCTGCTGCACCACTTCCCCAGCCGGGACCGACTGCTGGTCGCGGCGGCGCAGCACCTCGCGGTCAAACGCGTCGCCGACACCGAGGAACGCGTGCGACGGGTGCTCGACGCCGACCAGGTCGGCCTGTTCGAACGCGCCGACCGGGTCATCGAGCTGCTGTGGGAGAGCTTCTCCGAGCCGCACTTCTGGGCGGCGGTGGAGCTGTGGACCGCGGCCCGGTCCAACTCCGAGATCGCCGAGGCGCTGCGTCCCGAGGAGAAGCGGCTCGGTGCGGCGATCCGCGCGTCGATGGCCCGCATGTTCGGCGGCGAGCTGGCGGGCCGCCCGCGGTTCAAGCAGCTGCGCGACCTGCTGCTCACCTCCATGCGGGGGACCGCGCTGACCTACACCTTCGACCCGCGCGACCCCGCGGGTGACGCGATGCTGCCCCAGTGGAAGGACCTGGCGCGGGTGCTGCTGGGGCCGTGACCCGGCTCAGGTGCCGAAGCTCAGCCCGAACGGCGGCGTCGCGCCCTCGGCGGCGACCGGCGGTGCGGGGCGCCGGACCGCCACCCGGTCGCGGCCCGCGTGCTTGGCCTCGTAGAGCGCGGCGTCCGCGGCGGCCAGCAGGCCGTCGAGGTCCGTGCCGTGGTCGGGCGTCGTCGCGACCCCGACCGACACCGACAGCCCGGTGACCAGCCCGGCTGTCGCGGTGTCGACCTGCAGCGCACGCACGCCCCGCCGGATCCGCTCGGCGACCTCGCGGGCGCGGGCGGCCGGGGTGTCGTCGGTGCGCATCCCGCCGAGCGCGACCACGAACTCCTCGCCGCCGAACCGGCCGGCCAGGTCCTGGTCGCGGACCTCGGCGGTGAGGACGTCGGCGACGGCCTGGAGCACGTCGTCGCCCGCCAGGTGGCCGTACCGGTCGTTGACCCCCTTGAAGTGGTCGAGGTCGAGGATCAGCACCGCGGCGGCCCGGTCGGTACGCGTGTCGCGCTCCAGCATCTGCCGGCTGCGCCAGCGCCACGCCGCCGGGTTGAGCAGCCCGGTCTTGGCGTCGGTGTCGACCTGCGCCTCCAGCTGCCGCACCAGGGTGGTCTGCTCGACGACGAGCAGCGGCAGCACCGCGAGCAACGCGAACCAGGGGGAGGTGTTGGCGAGCACGACCGCGACCAGCCCGCCGATCGACAGCGTCGCCAGCTCCAGGCCGATGTCGCCGCCCAGCAGGATCGTGAGGAACCGCGAGCCCGGTGCGGTCAGCCGCAGCACCGACACGACCAGGAGCGTGTTCACCGCCGTGTAGGCGACCAGCGCGCCCAGCACCAGCGCCGCGTTCTGCGGGGTCGCCAGCGCCCCGGCCCGGCCGTCGACCAGCGCGAGCAGCCCCGCGACGGCGTGCACGGCGAGCAGCACCGTGGCCGCGCTGTAGACCTGGCGATGCGGCGGCGTGCCGCTCGGGCGGGCCACCCGCAGGTAGAGGTGCAGGTAGATGACGACGACGACGACCGTGGCGAGCCCCGGCGGCAGCAGCAGCGCGGCCGCGAAGGTCCACACCGAGGTCATGTTGATGTAGCGGGTCGCGGCGATCCGGCGCCGCAGGCGCTCGGCGTTGACCGACAGCTCGGTGTGCACCGCGGCCACCAGCACCAGCAGCCCGCAGAGCAGCACCTCGGTCCGTACCGGCGGGTCCCCGGTGAGCAGGCCCGCGACGACCGCGGCCACCGCGGCGGTCTCCACGACCAGGACCAGCAGCAGCGGGCGCAGCGGCAGGCCGAGCAGCGACCGGGTGTCCGGCGCACGACGGCGGCGACCGGCCGGGTGCGGTGCCACCGGGCCAGAGGTCACGTCGTCTGCCTGTTCGTCGGCTGCGTCAGGGGATGGACCGAGGCTACCCGCGGGTAAGGCAAGCCTTTGCCGTTCGTCCCCCGGTGGCCGGAATCCGCGCCGAACGGCCCGGAACCGACGGCGAACGCCTCAGGTCCACGTTAAATCGTGACGGAGCGTTGTCCGTCGCTTACCCTGGCCACGTCATCACTCGATCGTGGAGCACGCCGTGCGTCCTCACGTGCGGAGCGCAGCGGCGTCCGTTCCGGGACGGGAAGAAGCACTCCGGTCGAGGGGGGATCGCTCGTGCGCAACTGGGACTGGTGAACCGTCATCGGCGCCGCGCGGGACACTCGGTCGTCCCGCGCGGCGCCGCCGTTCCGCGCCGTCGCGCGGCCGGGGGCGCCACCGGCCGGCGCGCTCACGCCCCGGGTGGCCCGACAGGCCCTCTCATCAGATCTGATGACGCGCGGGCGGGACATGCGACACCCTCGTGCGGCGGTGCGTGCACCGTTGCGCCTTGTACTCCCAATGGGTGACACCTGCGTCACGTCGCGACGCTGACCAGTGCGGACGGTCCCTCGGGGCCGGGCCCCGGCGATCACCCCCTAGGCGGGACATCCACCTCCGTGTTGCAGTTAGCCTCGCCTTATCTGAGGCGTGCCGAAGCTACGAGAGGACAGTGATGGCGAACCCTGCGAACGCGAACCCCCACTCCACCCCGGAGGTACTCGACGTGGTGGGGGTCGGGTTCGGGCCGTCGAACCTCGGCATCGCCATCGCCCTGCTCGAGCACAACGCGACGGTCCCCGCCGACGCGCGGGTGAGCGCCCGCTTCGTCGAGCGCCAGGAGCGGTTCGGCTGGCACCGCGGGATGCTGCTCGAGGACGCGACCATGCAGGTCTCGCACCTCAAGGACCTGGTCACGCTGCGGAACCCGACCAGCGGCTTCTCCTTCCTGTCCTACCTCCACGACCGGGACCGGCTCGCCGACTTCATCAACTACGGCTCGTCGTTCCCGACCCGCCGCGAGTTCCACGACTACCTGGAGTGGGCCGCGGCACGGGTGGGGGAGATCAGCGCGGCCGCCGGGTCGGCGGTGACGGTCGACTACGGCAGCGAGGTCCTCGAGATCGAGCCGGTCCGCGGCGGGAACGGCGTGGAGCTCGTCGACGTCGTCGTCCGCACCGGGGACCGGGTGGAGCGCCTGCGCGCCCGCAACGTCGTCCTCGCCTGCGGGCTCACCCCCGTCCTGCCGCGCGGGATCACCATGGGCGGTCGCGTCTGGCACAACCGCGATCTGCTGTTCCGCACCCGCGAGCTCGCCGGGACCGAGCCGACCCGCTTCGCCGTCGTCGGCGCCGGACAGAGCGCCGCCGAGACCGTCGAGCACCTGCACCGCACCTTCCCGACCGCCGAGGTGCACGCGGTGTTCGCCCGCTACGGCTACAGCCCCGCCGACGACACCTCCTTCGCCAACCGGATCTTCGACCCGGCCGCCGTCGACGACTTCTACACCGCGCCGGACGAGGTCAAGGACCGCATCCTCGGCTACCACGCGAACACCAACTACTCCGTTGTCGACCCGGAGCTCATCGAGGGCCTCTACCGCACCCACTACCACGAGCGGGTCGCCGGGACCGAGCGCCTGCGCTTCCGCAACGTGTCGCGGGTGGCCGACGTCGTCGACGTCGGGGACCGGGTGGAGCTGGCCGTCGAGTCGCTGATCGACGGCTCGCGCGAGGTCATCACCGCCGACGCCGTCGTCTACGCGACCGGCTACCGCCCCGCCGACCCGCTGTGGCTGCTGTCCGGCGGCCTCGACGAGGCCTGCGCCCGCGACGCCCGCGGCCGGCTCGACGTGCACCGCGACTACCGGCTCGGCACCACCGCGCTGGCCGACGGCACCGCGGTGCGGGCCGGCTTCTACCTGCAGGGACCGACCGAGCACACGCACGGCATCACCTCGACCCTGCTGTCCAACATCGCGGTCCGGTCCGGCGAGGTCGTCGCCTCGCTGACCGGCGCCCCCGTGCCATCGACGGCGCCGACGCCCGTCGTCGTCTGAGCGCGACCCCACCCGTTCCGCCGATCCCAGGGAGAGCCATGTCCACGAACCCCTTCGACGACCCCGAGGGCAGCTTCTACGCGCTGGTCAACGACGAGGGCCAGTACTCGCTGTGGCCCGCGTTCGCCGAGGTCCCCGCCGGCTGGACGGTCGAGCACGGGCCGGCCGACAAGCCGTCGTGCCTGTCCTTCGTCGAGACGCACTGGACCGACCTGCGGCCGCGCAGCCTGCGCGAACGCGCTGCCGGCTGACCCGTCCCACACCGCCCGTCCCGCATCACCACCCCTGGAGCGCCTCCCGTGACCCGCACGCTGCCGTCCCCGTCCGACCCGCGCCCGGGACCGCTGCCGGACGGTGCGCTCGCGACCTGGCCGGAGCTCTTCGCCCGGCAGGTCGCGGCCACGCCGGACGCCGTGGCGGTGCAGTGCGGCTCGGGGGAGCGCCGCGAGCAGCTCACCTACGCCGGGCTCGACGAGCGGGCGGGGCGCCTCGCGTCGGTGCTGCGCGGGCGCGGCGCGGGACCGGAGGGGCTGGTCGCGCTCGCCGTACCGCGCGGGGTGGACCTCGTCGTCGCGCAGGTGGCGATCCTGCGTGCGGGCGCGGCGTACCTGCCGGTCGACCCGGACCAGCCGCCGGCGCGGACCACGCTGGTGCTCGACGACGCCCGCCCGGCCGTCGTGCTGAGCACGGCCGGTGTCGCCGCCGAGCTGCCGCTGCCCGACGGGACCCCGACCGTGCTGCTCGACGACGACGCCGACCGGGCGGCGATCGCCGCCGCCCCGGTCGCCCCGGTGCCCGACGTCGACGTCCTCGGCGCCGCCTACGTCATCCACACCTCCGGCTCCACCGGACGGCCCAAGGGCGTCGTGCTGACCCACAGCGGTGTCACCCAGCTCGTCGCCACCCAGACCGAGCGGCTCGGGCTCGGCGCGGACGACCGGATCCTCGGGTTCGCCTCGACCGGCTTCGACGTCGCGTTCTGGGAGCTGTGCATGGCACTGCTCTCCGGCGGGCGGCTGGTCGTGGTGCCCTCGGAGCTGCGGCTGCCGGTGCCCGAGCTGGCCGACTACGCCCACGAGCACGCGGTGACGGTGATGGTGCTCCCGCCCGCGCTGCTCGCCGCGCTGGGCCCGGACGTCACGCTGCCCCCGGCGACCCTGCTCGCCGGTACCGAGCGGGTGTCCCCGGAGCTGGTAGCGCGCTGGGCACGGGGCCGGACGATGTTCAACGCCTACGGTCCGACCGAGGTCACCGTCAACTCCACGCTGGGCCGGTGCGACCCGGCGCGGACCGGGCCGGTGGTGCCGATCGGGGTCGCCGACCCGATGACCGACGCGTACGTGCTGGGCCCCGACCTGGCTCCGGTCCCGGACGGCGAGCAGGGCGAGCTCTACCTCGGCGGCCCCGGTCTGGCCCGGGGCTACCTGAACAAGCCGGGCCTGACCGCGGAGCGGTTCGTCGCCGACCCGTTCGGGCCCGCGGGCGGGCGGCTCTACCGCACCGGCGACCTCGTGCGCGTCGACGAGCGCGGCGAGCTCGAGTTCCTGGGCCGCGTCGACGACCAGCTCAAGGTCCGCGGCTACCGGATCGAGCCCGGCGAGATCGAGTCGGCGCTGCGGGCCCACCCCCACGTCGCCGAGGCCGTCGTCGGCGTGCACGAGGCCGCGCCGGGGGACCGGCGTCTCACCGCGTGGGTCGTCCCCGCGACCGCCGGGGACACCCCCGCCGACGACGGTGCCGAGCGCGTCGCCGACTGGCGCGACGTCCACGAGCTGCTCTACGCCGCCACCTCCGCCGACGACGGCGACCCCACCGGCTACGAGGGCGGCTTCGCCGGCTGGAACTCCACCTACGATGGCACCCCCATCCCGCGCGCGGACATGCAGGCCTGGCGCGACGCCACCGTCGCCCGGATCCGCGAGCTCGGCCCCGGCCGGGTCCTGGAGCTCGGCGTCGGCAACGGTCTGCTGCTCGCGGAGCTGGCCCCGGACTGTCCCCGCTACGTCGGCACCGACGTGTCCGCCGAGGCCGTCGCCGCGCTGTCGCGGTGGGTCGCGACCCGCCCCGAGCTGCGCGGGCGCGTCGAGCTGGCCCCCGCCGCCGCCCACGAGCTCGACGGCATCACCGGTCCCTTCGACACCATCGTGATCAACTCCGTCGCCCAGTACTTCCCGGGCCCGGAGTACCTGACCGACGTGCTGACCCGGGCCGCGGCGCTGCTCGCCCCGGGCGGCGCGATCGTCGTCGGCGACGTCCGGCACGCCGGGCTGCTGCGCACCTTCCGCGCCGGGGTCGTCGCCGCCCGGCGGCCCGACGCCGAGCCCGCCGAGCTGCGCCGCGCCCTCGACGGCGCCGTCGCGTGGGAGGGCGAGCTGCTCTGCGCGCCGCGGTTCTTCACCGCCCTCGACGGGTTCGACGCGAGCAGCATCCGGATCAAGCGGGCCCGCGCGCACGACGAGCTCTCGCGCTACCGCTACGACGTCGTGCTCCGGCCCGGCGCCGCCGCGCGGCCCGATCCCGCGACCGCGCCGCTCGTCCTCGACTGGGAGGCGGTCGGGGCCGACCCGGTCGCGCTCACCGACGCCCTGCGTGCCGCGCTGGGCGCCGGGCCCGGCCCGGCGGGCGACAGCGGCCCGGCCGCGGGCCGCGACGGTGACGGCGCGGCCCGTGCCGGCGCGGACGTGGTGCGCGTGGTCGGGGTCCCCGACCTGCGCTCGGCCGCCGACCGCGCCACCCGCGCCCGCATCGACGGCGAGCCCGAACCGCCCGCCGGCGCCGACCCCGAGGAGCTGCTGGCCCTCGGCGAGTCCCTCGGCTACACGGCCGAGGGCACCTGGGGCACCGGGGCGACGGTCGAGCTGCTGTTCTCCCGGCCCGGCGTCGACCCCGGCCCGCTGCACCGCGCGAGCACGGACCCGACCGGCCCCGCGTTCCACCGCCCGGCCCCGTTCCGGGACGTCGACGCCCTGGTCGGCGCCCTGCGCGAGCACCTGCGCGACCTGCTCCCGGACTGGATGGTGCCCGCCGCCGTCGTCCCGCTGCCGTCGGTGCCGGTACTGGCCAACGGCAAGACCGACCGGGCCGCGCTGCCCGCCCCCGACCTGTCCGCGCAGGTCCGCGGCACCCGTCCCGGCACACCACGCGAGGCGCTGCTCTGCGACCTCGTGTCGGAGGTCCTCGGGGTGCCCGGCTTCGGCGTCGACGACGACTTCTTCGCCCTCGGCGGCGACTCGGTCCTGTCGATCCGGCTGGTCGTGCGGGCCCGCGAGTCCGGCCTGCTGGTCACCCCGCGGCAGGTCTTCACCCACCGCACCGTCGCCGAGCTCGCGCCGCTCGTGACCGAGCACCACGCCGTCGCCGCGCCCACCGGGCCCGACACGACCGTCCTCGACGACGCCGCGGCCGCCGTGCTCGGCCCCGTCACCCTCGCCGGGCCGGTGTCCCCGCTGCAGGAGGGCTTCTTCTTCCACGCCGCGCTCGACCCGGCCGACACCTCCTACGTCGTGCAGGAGGTCCTCGACCTGCCCGCCGACGTCGACCCGGGCACCCTGCGCGCCGCGCTGTCCGACCTGCTCGACCGGCACCCGCAGCTGCGTGCCGGGTTCGCCCAGCGCGCCGACGGCCGCGTCGTCCAGGGCGTCGCCGACCGCGTCACGCTGCCGTGGACCGAGCACGACGTGCGCGGCACCGACCCGGCCGCCGTGCTCGACGCCGAGCGGGCCCGCCCGTTCGACCTCGCCCGCCCGCCGCTGCTGCGCGCCGCGCTGCTGCACGACGACGGCCGCACCCGCCTCGCCCTGACCTTCCAGCACGCCGTCCTCGACGGGTGGTCGGTGGCGCTGCTGGTCACCGAGCTGGAGCAGGCCCACGCCGCCCGGGCCGCCGGCACCCCGCAGGACCCCGGCGGGCTGCGCGCCCGCGCCGAACAGCGGCTGCGCGCCTGGTTCGACCACCTCACCGCCCTCGACACCGGCGACGCCCGGGCGGCCGCCCGCGCCGTGTGGGACGCGGAGCTCGCCGGCGCCGAACCGGTCCGGCTGCTCGACGCCCTCCCCGCCCCGCGGACCCGCCCGGACGGCGGGGACCGGCCGCACGCCCAGCGCGCACTGACCCTCGACGCCGGCGCGACCGCCGCCCTCGACCGCGCCGCCCGCGCCCGCGGCGTCACCCCGTCGACGGTGCTGCACACCGCCTGGGCCCTCACCGTCGGCGCGCTCACCGGCAGCCGGGACGTGCTCGTCGGCAGCACCGTGTCCGGCCGCGACGCCGCCGTCGACGGCATCGGCGAGGCCGTCGGGCTGTTCGTCAACACCGTCCCGGTGCGGATGCGCTGGGCACCCGGAGAGCCGCCGGCCGCGCCGCTGCGCCGGATGCAGGACGGCCGCACCGCCGTCCTCGACCACCCGCAGGTCCGGCTCGCGGAGCTGCAGCGCGGCCGCGGGGAGCTGTTCGACTCCATCGTGGTGATCGAGAACTACGCCGCGGAGCAGACCGCGAACGGCCTGGTCACCGGGGTGGAGGTGCGCGACGCGGTGCACTACCCGCTCGCGCTGGTCGTGCGGCCGGGCCGGGAGACCTCCGTCGTGCTCAAGCACGACACCGCCCGCGTCGACGACGCCACCGCGGGCCTGCTGCTCGAGATGTTCGAGCGCACCCTGACCGCGCTGGTCACCGGCCCGCAGCGCACGATCGCCGCGCTGCCGCTGCGCACCCGTCCCGAGCAGGGTGTGCACGGCCCCGAGCGGGCCGCCGACCCGCGGACCCTGGCCCGCCGGGTCGCCGACGGGCTGGCCGCCGACCCCGGCCGCACCGCCGTCGTCGCACCGGACGGGACGCTCACCGCCGCCGAGCTGGACCGCCGCTCGGCCGCGCTGGCCGGGGCGCTGCGCGAGCGCGGTGCCGGACCGGGCAGCGTCGTCGGGATCGCCGTGCCGCGCTCGACCGAGCTGATGGTCGCGCTGCTCGGCGTCGTCCGCGCCGGGGCGGCGTACCTGCCGCTGGACCCGGAGCATCCGGCGGAGCGGATCGCGTTCACCGCCGCCGACGCGGGCGTCGACACCGTGCTGGTGCCCGCGGGCACCGACCCGCTGCCCGACCTGCCCGGGGTGCGCCGCCTCGCCGTCGCCGAGCTCGCCGACGGCCCGGTGCCCGCCGCGCTGCCCGACCCGGACCCCGACGACGCCGCCTACCTGATCTACACCTCCGGCTCGACCGGGCGGCCCAAGGGCGTCGTGGTCAGCCACCGCGCCATCGGCAACCGGCTCGACTGGATGCAGGACGCGTACCCGCTCACCGCCGACGACCGGGTGCTGCAGAAGACCCCCGCCGGGTTCGACGTGTCGGTGTGGGAGTTCTTCTGGGCCCCCTCGACCGGCGCGACCGTGGTGCTCGCCGCCCCCGGCGGGCACCGCGACCCCGAGTACCTGGCGCGGCTGGTCTGCGACGAGCGGATCACCACGCTGCACTTCGTGCCCTCGATGCTGGAGGGCTTCCTCGCCGCCGAGCAGGTCGTCGCCGACCCGCGGTGGGCGGCCACGCTGCGGCGGGTGTTCTGCTCCGGCGAGGCGCTGTCCGCGGCCGCGGCCCGGCGCTGGCACGCGCTGACCGGGGTGGCGCTGCACAACCTCTACGGGCCCACCGAGGCCGCCGTCGACGTCACCGCGCACACCGTCGCCGCCGACCCGGGCGCCGTCGTCCCGATCGGCGTGCCGGTCGCGAACACCCGCACCCACGTCCTGGACGCCTGCCTGCGCCCGGTCCCCGACGGGGTCCCCGGCGAGCTGTACCTCGGCGGCGTGCAGCTGGCGCGGGGCTACCACGCCCGCCCCGGGCTGACCGCGGACCGCTTCGTCGCCGACCCGCTCGGCGCGCCGGGGGAGCGGCTCTACCGCACCGGCGACGTCGTGCGCCGCGTCGACGGCGAGCTGGTCTACCTCGGCCGCTCCGACGGCCAGGTGAAGATCCGTGGGCAGCGCATCGAGCCGGGTGAGGTCGAGGCGGTGCTCGCGGCGACCGACGGGGTCGGCCGCGCGGCGGTCGTCGTCCGCCGGGACGGGCCGTCCCCGTCGCTGGTCGGCTACGTCGTGCCCGCCGCCGGCGCCGCTCCCGACGGCGACGGGCTGTGCGCCGCGCTGGCCCGGGTGCTGCCCGAGGCCATGGTGCCCGCCGCGGTCGTCGTGCTGGAGGAGATGCCGCTGACCCCCAACGGCAAGCTCGACCAGGCCGCGCTGCCCGCCCCGGACGTCGCCGCGGGCGGGTCGGACCGCGAGCCCGCCACCGAGGTCGAGCGCGTGCTGTGCGCGGCGTTCGCCGAGGTCCTGGGCCGCGACCGGGTCGG
Organism: Pseudonocardia sp. UM4_GMWB1; assembly: GCF_017312155.1. NCBI lineage: Bacteria > Bacillati > Actinomycetota > Actinomycetes > Pseudonocardiales > Pseudonocardiaceae > Pseudonocardia > Pseudonocardia sp. UM4_GMWB1. The sequence continues at coordinate 2,893,488 of NZ_QJPN01000001.1, forward strand.
CCCCGACGACGACTTCCTCGCCCTCGGCGGGGACTCCATCACCTCCATCGCGGTGTCCTCGCGGGCGCGACGGGCCGGGCTGGACGTCGGGCCCGGCGACGTGCTGGCCGGGCGCACCCCGGCCGCCGTCGCCGGTCGGGCCGGGACGGCCGCCGAGCCGGTACCGCCGCTGCCCGACCCCGACCCGGCCGTCCTCGCCCGGGTGCGGGAGATCGCCGGCGACGACGTCGAACGGGTCTGGCCGCTGTCCCCGCTGCAGGAGGGCCTCTACTTCCACGCCACCCTCGACGGCACCGCGGGCACCGTCACCGCCGCCGGTGACGCCTACACCGTGCAGGAGACCGTCGAGCTCGACCACGAGATCGACCTCGACCGGCTGCGCGACGCGGTGACCGCGATGCTGCGCCGCCACCCCACGCTGCGTGCCGGGTTCACCGCCGACGGCCTCGACGGGCCGGTGCAGTTCGTCGCCGCCGACCCGGCCCCGCCGGTCCGTCTGGTGCACACCGGCTCGCAGGCGGAACGGGACCGGCTCACCGCCGCCGACCGGACCGCGCCGTTCGACCTGAGCGCCCCGCCGCTGTTCCGGATCACCGTGCTGCGCGGCGACGGCCGCGACCGGCTGCTGATCCACCGCCACCTGCTGATCTGGGACGGCTGGTCGGCCTGGCTGTTCCTGGAGGGGCTGTTCGACACCTACGCCGGGTCGCCGCCCCCGCCACCCGGCGGCGGCTACGACGACCTGCTGGCCTGGATCGCCGCCCGCGACCCGGAGCCCGGCCGGGCCGCCTGGCGGGACGCACTCGCCGGGCTCGACGAGCCCACCCTCACCGCGCCGGCCCCCGCCGCGGGCCCGCGGGAGGTCGCCGAGACCCACCTCGACCTCGACGCGGACACCTCGGCGCGGCTGCGGGAGCTGGCCCGCGCCACCGCGGTCACCCCCAACACCGTGCTCTCCACGGTCTGGGCGCTGGCCCTGGCCGCCGGCACCGGCCGCGACGACGTCGTGTTCGGCACCTCGGTCGCCGGGCGGCCCGCGACCGTGCCCGACGTGGAGAACGTGATCGGGCTGTTCCTCAACACCGTGCCCGCCCGGGTCGCGTTGCGCCCCGGCGAGACCGGCGCGCAGCTGCTCGCCCGGGTGCAGGCCGAGCGGCTCGCGCTGCTGGGGCACGAGACCGTCGGGCTGGGGGAGATCCAGCAGGTCTCCGGGCACCGGACGCTGTTCGACACGCTGTTCGTCTACCGCCCCGAGGGCGGTGAGCAGCGGGTCGCCGACCTCGGCGCCCGGCACGGCATCACCGACCTGACCAGCACCGACACCACGCACTACGCCCTGACCCTCGCGGTCACCCCCGGCGAGCGGTTCCGGCTGACCCTGTCGCACACCGTCGGGGAGCGGTCCGCGGCCCGCTGGGTCGAGCGGGTGCGCCGCGTCCTGCACGGTCTGCTCGACGCCCCCGACTCCCCGGTCGCGCGGATCGACCCGCTCGGCGACGACGAGCGCACCGAGGTCGAGGCGCACCGCACCGGGCGCCGGGTCGACACCGGCACCGCGACGGTCGCCGACCTGCTCGCCGACCGGGCCGCGCTCGCCCGCGGCGACCTCGCCGTCGTCGCCGGGGACGTGCGGCTCACCTACGCCGAGCTGGACGCGGCGGTGAACCGCACCGCGCGGCTGCTGCGCGCCCGCGGCGCCGGGCCCGAGACCGTCGTCGCGCTGGGGCTGCCGCGCTCCGCCGAGACCGTCGTCGCGCTGTTCGCGGTGCTGCGCGCGGGCGCGGCGTACCTGCCGCTGGAGCTGGACCACCCGGCCGCGCGGCTGGTCGAGACCCTGCGCGACGCCCGCCCGGTCGCGGTGCTCACCACGACCGCGGTCGCCCCGGCCCTGGCCGACGCCGGTGTGCCCACGGTCGCGCTGGACGACCCGGCCATCGCGGCCGAGCGCGCCGCACTGGACCCCGGCCCGATCCCCGACGCCGAGCTGGGCAGCTTCGCCCGCGAGAACCCGGCACGGCTCGACCTGCCCGCCTACGTCATCTACACCTCCGGCTCCACCGGGCGGCCCAAGGGCGTCGTCACCCCGTACCGGGGGCTGACGAACATGCAGCTCAACCACCGCCGCGAGATCTTCGACCCGGTGGTCGCCGAGGTCCGCGCCCGCCGCGGGCCCGACGCCCGGCTGCGGGTCGCGCACACCGTGTCCTTCGCGTTCGACATGAGCTGGGAGGAGCTGCTCTGGCTGGTCGAGGGGCACGAGGTGCACGTGGCCGATGAGGAGCTGCGCCGCGACGCGCACCGGCTGGTGTCCTACTGCGACACCCACGAGGTCGACGTCGTCAACGTGACCCCGACCTACGCCGCGGCGCTGCTGGAGACCGGGCTGCTCGCCCGGCGCCCGATGCCGCTGGTGCTGCTCGGCGGCGAGGCCGTGTCCGACGCCGTCTGGTCGACCCTGCGCGATGCCGACGGCGTGCTCGGCTACAACCTCTACGGCCCCACCGAGTACACGATCAACACCCTCGGCACCGGGACCGCGGACTCGGCCACCCCGGCGGTCGGGAAGCCGATCAGCAACACCGTCGCGCACGTCCTGGACCCGTGGCTGCGCCCGGTGCCCGACGGCGTCGCCGGTGAGCTGTACATCGCCGGCGACGGCCTGGCCCGCGGCTACCTCGACCGGTTCGCGCTGACCGCCGAGCGGTTCGTCGCCGACCCGTGGAGCCCGGGCGGGCGGATGTACCGCACCGGTGACCTGGTCCGGCGCCGCCCCGGCACCGGCGGGCTGCTCGACTTCCTGGGCCGCACCGACGACCAGGTGAAGATCCGCGGGCACCGCGTCGAGCCCGGAGAGGTCACCGCCCGCCTCGACCGGCACCCGCTGGTGTCGCGCTCGGCGGTCGTCCCGGTCCCCGCCCCGGACGGCGGGTCGCTCCGGCTGGTCGGCTACGTCGTCCCCGCCGCCCCCGACGAGGCCGACCGCGCGGCCACCGCCGCCGGCGCCGTCGACGAGTGGCGCGCGATCTACTCCGAGGAGTACTCCCGGATCCCGGTCGCGGTGTCCACCGAGGACTACGCCGGCTGGGACTCCTCCTACACCGGCGATCCCATCCCGTTCGCGCAGATGTCGCAGTGGCGGGCCGCGACCGTCGACCTGATCCGGGCACTGAGTCCGCAGCGGGTGCTGGAGATCGGGGTGGGCACCGGGCTGCTGCTCGGCCCGCTCGCCCCCGAGGTCACCGAGTACCGCGGCACCGACCTCGCCGAGCCGGTGATCACCGCGCTGCGCACCGCGCTCGCCGACGACCCGGCCCGCTACGGCCACGTCGAGCTCGACACCCGGCCCGCCGACGACCTGTCCGGGCTGCCGCGGGGCCACTTCGACACCGTCGTGATCAACTCGGTGGTGCAGTACTTCCCCGACGCCGGCTACCTGGAGCGGGTCCTCACCGGCGCCGCGGAGCTGCTCGCCCCCGGTGGCCGGATCGTCGTCGGGGACGTGCGCCGCCCGGACACGCTGCACGCGTTCCACACCGCGATCGCCCGGACCCGGCTCGGCGACGGGGCCGACCCCGCCGCGGTCGACGCCGCGGCGGAGCGGTCGCTGGCCCTGGAGAAGGAGCTGCTGCTCGCCCCGGCGTTCTTCGACCGGGTCGCGGCCGGTCTCGGCGCGGAGGTCGCGGTGCGCGCCAAGCGCGGCGACGCCCACAACGAGCTGACCCGCCACCGCTACGACGTCGAGCTGCACCTGCCCGGCGCCGACGTGCGCCGCGCCGACCCGGCCCGCACCCTGCGCTGGGGCACCGACCTGTCCTCGCTCGACGACCTCGACCGGCTGCTCGCCGACGCCGGGACCACCGGCCTGCGCCTCACCGGCGTCCCGGACGTGCGGCTCGCGACCGAGCAGGGCCGCCCGGCCGACGGTCCGGAGCCCGACGCGCTGCGCGCCCTCGCCGCCCGGCACGGCCGCGACGCCGAGCCGACCTGGTCCCCGGACGGGCCCGGCGTGCTCGACGTCGTGCTCGTGGGGGCCGATCCGGCGGGCCGTCCGCTGGTCGGGCTGCACCGCGCCGGGGACCCGGCGGCGCCCGAGGCGACCGACCCGGCCGCGGCCCGGTTCGCCGCCGAGCTGGTCCCGGTGCTGCGCGAGGACCTGCGGGCAGCCCTGCCCGACCACCTCGTGCCGTCGGCGTTCGTGCTGCTCGACGAGCTGCCGCTGACCGCCAACGGCAAGCTCGACACCCGCGCGCTGCCCGTCCCCGACGCCCGCGCCGCCGCGGCGCCGTCGCGGGCCCCGGAGACCGCGACCGAGCAGGCCCTCTGCACGGTGTTCGCCGAGGTCCTCGGCCTCGACGAGGTCGGCGTGGACGACGACTTCTTCGACCTCGGCGGGCACTCGCTGCTCGCCACCCGGATCGTCGCCCGGCTGCGCACCGCGCTCGGGGCCGAGGTGTCGATCCGCGACCTGTTCACCGAGCCGACACCGGCCCGGCTCGCCGCCCACCTCGACGCCGGTGACGCGGCCGGCGCCGAGCGCGGTCCTGCCCGCCCCGTGCTGGCGCCGCGGCCCCGCCCGGAGCCGCTGCCCGCGTCGTCGGCGCAGCACCGGCTCTGGGTCCTCGACCGGCTCGACGCCGACGCGGGCCGCGACAGCGCCTACCACTTCCCGATCACCTTCCGGCTGGCCGGAGCCCTGGACGCCGACGCACTGGAGCAGGCGCTGCACGACGTCGTCGCCCGCCACGAGTCGCTGCGCACCCTGCTCGTCGACGGGGGCGACGGCGTCCCGGTCCAGGTGGTCGTCGACGCCGCGGCGGCCCGGGTGCCGTTCGTGCGCCGCACCGTCGACGCCGCCGCCACCCCGGCGGAGGTGGCGGCGGAGATCCGGCGCCCGTTCGACCTGGGATCGGACGTGCCGGTCCGGGCGCTGCTGCTCACCGAGTCCGACACCGGCGAGCACGTACTGGTCCTCGTGCTCCACCACGTCACCACCGACGAGTGGTCCGACCGGCCGTTCCTGGCCGACCTCGCGACCGCCTACGCGGCCCGGTCCGCGGGCCGCGCGCCCCGCCTCACCCCGCTGCCGGTGCAGTACGCCGACCACACCCTGTGGCTGCGGGAGCTGCTCGGCGACCCGGCCGACCCGTCGTCGGTCGCGGGCCGCCAGCTCGGGTTCTGGACCCGCACCCTGGCCGGGCTGCCCGAGCGCCTGGACCTGCCGACCGACCGGCCCGAGCCGGCGTCGCCGACGATGGCGGGCGACGCGGTCGACGTGCCGATCGACCCCGCGCTCGGCGCCGAGCTGCGCCGCACGGCGCGCGCCGCCGGTGCGAGCACCTTCATGCTCGCCCGGGCCGCGGTCGCGGTCCTGCTGCACCGCCTCGGCGCCGGCGACGACATCCCGCTGGGCGCCCCCGTCGCCGGCCGCGCCGACCAGGCACTGGAGGACGTCGTCGGGTTCTTCGTCAACACCCTGGTGCTGCGCACCGACCTGTCCGGCGACCCCGGATTCACCGAGGTCCTGGACCGGGTCCGGGCTGCCGACCTGGAGGCGTTCGCGCACGCCGACGTGCCCTTCGAGTCGGTGGTGCGCGCGGTCAACCCGGACCGCAGCGCCGACACCACCCCGCTGTTCCAGGTGATGGTGGTGCACCGCGCCGGTGGCACCGCCCGCGAGTCGGGCCTGGTCCTGCCCGGTGTCACCGTCGGCGAGCAGCCGCAGCCGCCCGCCCGCGCCCAGTTCGACCTGGTCGTCGAATTCCGCGACGGCGGGCCGGAGGAACCGCTGGGGGTGCGGCTGCTGTACCGCACCGAGCTGTTCGACGCCGCGACCGTGCACGCGCTGGGGGAGCGGCTGACCACGGTGCTGCGCGCCGTCGTGGCCGACCCGCGGCGCCCGGTCCGCCGGATCGACGTCGCCGCGGCCGGGGAGGCCGCCCGGGCCCGCCGCGCCCTCGACGGCGGCCCGGTCCCGGCCGCCCGCACGATGTGGGAGATGGTCGCCGGCTCCGTCGCCGACCGGCCCACCGCGGTCGCCGTCGCCGACGAGCACCGCGAGCTCGACTACGCCGGGCTCGACGTCGAGACCGCCGCTCTGGCCCGCGAGCTGCGCGCCCGCGGCGTCGGCCCGGAGACCGTCGTCGGGGTCGCGGTGCCGCGGTCGGTCGAGATGGTCGTCGCGGTGCTGGCGGTGCTGCGCGCCGGTGGCGCGTTCCTGCCGCTGGACCTCAACCTGCCCGCCGAGCGGCTGGAGTACCTGCTCACCGACTCCGGCACCCGGCTGGTCGTGACGACCGGCGACGCCGCGGCCCTGCTGCCCGCCGTCGACGGCGTCACCCACCTCGTCCCGGCGCCTCCGGAGCCGGGCCCGACCCCGGCGGACCCGCCCACCGACCCGGCGGGCGCCGCCTACGTCATCTACACCTCCGGCTCGACCGGACGCCCGAAGGGCGCGGTCCTGCCGCACGCCGGCATCGGCGAGCTGCTGGAGCTGGCCCGCGACCGGATGCGGCTCACCGAGGACTCCCGGGTCCTGCAGTTCTCCGCGCCCGGCTTCGACGTGCTCGTGTTCGAGCTGTGCATGGCGCTGTGCTCCGGGGCCCGGCTCGTCGTCGCCCCGGAGCGGCTGCGCGGCCGCGACGCCGACCCGTCCGAGCTGACCGGGTTCTTCGCCGAGCAGCGGCTCACGCACCTGATCCTGCCGCCGTCGCTGATCACCGCGCTGCCGCCGGAGGCGTCGCTCCCGGCCGGGTCGACGGTGCTCGCCGGGACCGAGGCCGTCCCGCCGGACCTGATCGACCGCTGGGGCGCGCACCTGGACCTGCACGTCGCCTACGGGCTCACCGAGGCCACCGTGAACTCCACGCTGTGGCGCTCGCGGCCGGGCACCGCGTTCCGGTCACCGATCGGGCGCCCCGACCCGGGCGTGCGTACCTACGTCCTCGACGACGCCCTCACCCCCGTCCCGCCCGGCGTCCCCGGCGAGCTGTACGTGGCCGGGGCCGGGCTGGCCCGCGGCTACCTGGGGCGCACCGCCCTCACCGCGGACCGCTTCGTGGCCTGCCCGTTCGGGGAGCCGGGCACCCGGATGTACCGCACCGGCGACCGCGTCCGGCTGCGCTTCGACGACGGCGCCGAGCACCCCGACCGCGAGCCGGTCCTGGAGTTCCTCGGCCGTTCCGACGACCAGGTCACGATCCGCGGCTACCGGATCGAGCCCGGCGAGATCGAGGCCGTCCTGGCCGCGCACCCGGACGTCGCGCAGGCCGCGGTCGTCGTACGTCGGCGGGGCCCGGTCACCCGGCTCGACGCCTACGTCGTCCCGGCGGGCGGCGGCACCGCGGTGCCCGCCGGCCTCGCCGAGCACCTGCGCGGGCGGCTGCCCGAGCACATGGTCCCGGCGCACCTCGTCGCGCTCGACGGGCCGCTGCCGCGCACCCCGAACGGGAAGGTCGACAAGCGGGCGCTGCCCGAGCCCGCCCCCGCGACCGGCAGCGGCCGGGAGCCCGCCGAAGGTCCGGAACGGGTGCTGGCCGGGCTGGTCGCCGAGCTGGTGGCCGTCGACCGGGTCGGCGCCGACGACGACTTCTTCGCCCTCGGCGGGGACTCGATCATCGCGATCCGGCTGGTGTCCGCGGCCCGCGCGGCCGGGCTGGCGCTCACCCCGCGCCAGGTGTTCCGGCAGCGCACGGTCGCCGGGCTGGCCACCGTCGCCGAGCCGGTCGCGCACGACCACACCCACGACGACGGCGTCGGGCCGGTCGGGTCCACCCCGATCCTGGACTGGCTCACCGAGGTCGACCCGCACGCGCCCGGCTACAACCAGTCGGTGCTGGTGCGCACGCCGGCCGGGCTGACCGGGCCGGTGCTGCGCCGCGCCCTGGGCGCGCTGCTCGCCACGCACGGCATGCTCCGCGCCCGGCGCACCGCCGACGGCCTGGAGATCCCGGCCGCGGTGCCCGGCCCGGTGCTGCGGGAGGTGCCGGTCAGCGCGGCGAACACCGCCGACCAGGTGCGCGAGCAGCTGGGGGAGGAGGCACTCGCCGCGCGCGACCGGCTCGACCCCGGCTCCGGCACGATGCTGTCGGCGGTCTGGTTCGACGCCGGACCGGACGCCCCCGGCCGCCTGTTGCTGGTGGTGGCCCACGTCGCCGTGGACTGGGTGTCGTGGCGGATCCTGCTCGACGATCTCGCCGGTGCCGTCGCCGCCCAGGACGCGGGGCGCGAGCCGTCGCCGCCGCCGGTCCCGGTGTCCTACCGCGCCTGGGCGTCGATGCTCGCCGCCGAGGCCGCCCGCCCGCAGCGGGTCGCCGAGACCGGCCGGTGGCGGTCGGTCCTGGCCGGACCGCGGGTGGCACTGCCGCTGGCGACGCCCTTCGACCCGGACCGCGACCGGCACGGCACCAACCGGGTGCACCCGGTGGAGCTGCCCGCGGACCTGTCGGCCGCCGTCCTCGCCGCCGGTGCGGACCGGGCACTGGCCGCCGGGCTCGGGATCGCCGTCGCCGGCCTCGCGCGCCACCACGGCGCCCCCGCCGAGGGGGTCGTGCCGCTCGCGATGGAGGGACACGGCCGGGAGGAGGAGGCCGTCGCGGCGCGACCGGACCTGTCCCGCACCGTCGGCTGGTTCACCGCGATCCGGCCGGTCGCGGTCGACCCGCGCGGACCCGCCGGGCAGGTGCGCGACCGGCTGGTCGCCGACCTCGACGGCGAGCCCGACCACGGCATCGGATTCGGCCTGCTGCGCCACCTGAACCCCGACACCGCCGCGGAGCTCGCGCCGCTTCCGCTGCCCGAGATCGAGTTCAACTACCTGGGCCGGTTCGACCGGCGCGCCCCGCGCGACTGGGGCTTCGCCGACGAGGACGACGTCCTCGACGTCGCCGTCGAGCCGGACATGCGTCAGCGGTTCCCGCTGACCGTGATCGCCCGCACCGTCGACGGCGTGGACGGACCCCGGGTGCACGCCGACCTGATCCACCCGGTGGCGGTGTTCGACGACGCCGTCGTCGCCGACCTCGGCCGGCGGTGGGGTGCGGCGCTGCGCGAGGTGACCGGGCAGGGCTGAGCACGACGGAGGGGGCCGGTCGCGGTGCGACCGGCCCCCTCTCGTGTGCGCGGGGTGCGCCCCGGGGTCAGCCCCGGGTGGCGGGGAGCGCCTCGAGCTCCGGCACCAGCTTGTCGATCGCGTACGGCAGGCTGAGCACGCTGCCGTAGCTCAGCGCGGCGGGCAGCGGCTCGGTGCGGTCGGAGCTGAGCATCCACAGCACCCGGCCCTGCTGGACGGCGTCGAGCCTGCTGAACTCCGGACGCGCCTGGATCTCGGCCTTCGCGGCCTCGGTCGGGGCGAGCACGAGCAGCTTGTCGACGTCGAACTCGCCGGCCTGCTCCGGGCTCAGCTGCGCCTCGCTCGTCCCGGCCGCGGCCCGGGTGATCGCCTCGGGGGCGCGGAAGCCGAGCTGGGCGAGCAGGTCGGCCTTGATGTCGCCACCGGCGAACGCGAAGTAGTTCGGGGTGTCGTAGGAGACCGCGACGGCGGTCTGCTGCGCCCAGTCGGGGTGCGCGGCCTTGGCGTCGGCGATCTTCTTCTCGGTCGCGGCGATCAGTTCGTCGCCCTGCTGCTCACGGCCGACGGCCCTGGTGATCTCCCGGGTCATGACCTGCCAGGACGCGGTGTAGTCCTCGAAGCCCTTCGGCTGCGCGACCGTCGGCGCGATCCGGGAGACCTGGTCGTACTGCTCCTGGGTCATGCCCGAGTACGACGCGATGATCAGGTCCGGCTGGAGCGCCGCGATCTTCTCCAGCTGGTACTCCTCGCGGACGCCGACGACCTCGGGGGTCTGCCCGGCGAAGCCCTGCTCCTGCCACAGCCACGTGTTACCGGCCGGGGGCTGGGTGAACCAGTCGACGATGCCGACCGGCGCGATCCCGACGGCGAGCAGCGCGTCCGGGTCGGTGTAGCCCAGGGTCACGACCCGCTCGGGCTCGGCGGTGATCTCGGTGGAGCCGTACTTGTGCTCGACGGTCACCGGGAAGGTGCCGGACGCGGCCGGGGCCGCGGGGGCCTCGGCGCCGCCGCCCGACGGCGCCGACGAGCACCCGGCGAGGACGAGGACACCGAGCAGGGCGACGAGCAGTGGACGGAACCGTCCCCTGGACGGTGAGGCGTGAGGCATGACGTTCCTGTTCTCTCGACCCGGGACGACGGGGCCGTCGTTGCCCGGTGATCCGATGTGGCAGTTGAGGCTTACCTAAGTCCCAGGCCAGGTCAAGAGATCCTTACCTCAGTCGCCGGTACGCCGGACGGACTCACCGCGCAGACCCGTCCAGGCCTGCCACAGCTGGGCGAAGCGGCCGCCGGAGGCGACCAGCTCGGCGTGCGTGCCGGTCTCCGCGGTCCGCCCGCCCTCGAGCACCAGCACGAGGTCGGCGTCGGCGACCTGGCTGAGCCGGTGCGCCACGACGACGGCCGTGCGGCCGGCCAGCGCGGCGTCGGCGGCGCGTTCCAGCTCCGCCGCGCCGGCGCTGCCGGCCTCGGCGGTCGCCTCGTCGAGGATCACCACCGGCGGGTCGGCCAGCACCAGCCGGGCCAGCGCGAGCTGCTGGGACTGCACCACGGTCAGCGCGTGCCCGGTGTCCCCGACGACGGTCTCCAGCCCGTCGGGCAGCCGGTCCACCCAGGGCGCCGCGCCGACCGTGGCCAGGGCGGCGCGCAGGTCGTCGTCGGTGGCGTCCGGGCGGGCCAGGCGCAGGTCCTCGGCGAGCGGCCCGGCGAACACGTGCACCTCCTGGGTCACCAGGACCACCGGCGGCCGCCCGCCGCGCTGGTCGATGCGTTCCAGCGGCACGCCGCCGATCTCGACCGATCCGGCGTCCGGGGTGTGCATCCCGGCGACGAGCTTGGCCAGCGTGGACTTGCCCGCCCCGCTGGTCCCGACCAGCGCGACCCGGGCGCCGGGCGCCAGGTCGAGGTCCACCCCGGACAGTGCCGGGTGGCCGTCGACGTAGGAGTGGGTCAGGCCGCGCACCCGCACCCGCGCGTCGGCGGGCACCGCCGGGTCCGCGGGCGGGGCGGGCGGGTCGATCTCGGCGACGCCGACGATGCGCCGCAACCCGGCGACCGCGGACTGGGCGGCGTCGAGCTGGAACAGCATGATGTTGATCGGCGTGAACAGGTTGATGAAGTACAGCGCCGCCGCGCTCGCCGTACCGATCGTCGTGCTGCCGCTGCCGACCAGCACGAACCCGGCGACCAGCACGCCGCTCAGACCGAGGACCTCACCGGCGTTGAGCCGGCCGAAGAAGCGGGTCTGCAGCACCACGAGCCGCTGCCCGATCCCGGCGACGGCCTCGGCGCGGGCACGGACCCGGTCCAGGTGGTCGTCGGTGAGGCGGAACGCGCGCACCGTGCTCACCCCGGCCGCGGTGTCGAGCAGTTGCTGCTGCTGGGCCCCGCCCGCGATGCGCTCGTCGTCGTAGAGCGGGCCGGAGTGACGCAGGAACCAGCGGGCGGTGACCACCTGGATCGGCACCGCCAGCAGCGCGCCGAGCAGGAACCGCCAGTCCAGCGCGGCGAGCGCGACCAGGGTCAGGCCGATGATCAGTGCGGCCCTGGCGAACTCGGGCAGCGCCTCGCGCACCGCCTCGCCGACGACCTTGACGTCGTCGGTGACGCGCGCGGTGAGGTCACCGGACCCGGCCTGCTCCAGGGTGTCCAGCGGCAGGTCCAGCGCGCGGGCGACGAAGCGCTCCCGCAGCCGGGCCAGCATCGTCTCCCCGACCCGGGCGATCAGCGCGATCCCGGCGAAGGCGAGCACACCCTGGACGACCGCGACCCCGGCCAGCGCGGCGACCGGCGCGGTCAGCGCCGACGGCGCCGCCCCGCGGGCGGCGAGGTCGACGATCCGGCCCAGCAGCGGTGCCGCCACCAGGCTCACCGCCGACCCGGCGACCAGCGCGACGAGGGCGGCGACGGCCGTCCCGCGGCGCGGCCGGAGCAGCTCGCCGAGGACGGCGCGGGTGCGGCGCCCGTCGGCGACGGGCAGCAGACGGGGTCCGGACGGCTCGGTCCCGGTGGTCATCCGGTCACCACCCTGCGGTAGTCGGTGTCGTCGGTCATCAGCTCGGTGTGCGTCGCGTCCGCGACGACCCGGCCGTCGCGCAGCACCACCACGCGGTCGGTGACCGCGAGCAGCGCCGGGCTGGTGGTGAGGAGCACGGTCGTGCGGCCGGTGCGGTGCTCGCGCAGCCGGGCCGCGATCTCGGTCTCGGTGACGGCGTCGACGGCGGTCGTGGGGTCGTGCAGCACCAGGACCGGGGGATCGGCGGCCAGCGCCCTGGCCAGTGCGACCCGCTGGCGCTGCCCGCCCGACAGTGAGCTGCCGCGCGAGGTCACCGGGGTGTCCGCGCCCTGCGGGAGGGCCTCGACGGCCTGGTCGGCGCGGGCCGCGGCCATCGCCGCGACCGTCGCGGACCCCGCGGCGCCGTCGCGGGTCGCGGCGGTGACGTTGTCCAGGACGGTGCCGGTGAACAGGTGCGCGTCGTGCGCCGCGACCAGCAGCGTGGACCGGGTGGCGGCCGGGGCGAGGTCGTCGACGCCGGTGCCGCCGAGCAGGATCCGCCCTTCCTCGGGTGCGATGTCGCGGGCCAGGCAGCGGGCGAGTGCGGTCGCCGCGGACGGGTCGCGGGCGACCACGCCGAGCAGCTGACCGGCGGGCACCTGCAGGTCGAGGCCGTCGAGCGGGCCGTGCCGCAGCCCGGTGACCGCCAGCGCGGCGGCGGGGTCGGTGGGGTCGGCGGTGGGGCCGGCATCGCGGCCGTCGTGGCCGGGGCCGACGGCGGGCGGCGCGGAGAGGATCTCGGCGATCCGCCCGGCCGAGGCCCGCGCCTGGGCGAAGCGCGCCCCGGCGATGCCGAGGGTCTGCAGCGGCCCGACGAGGAACTGGGCGAGCCCGACCGCGGAGACCAGGTTGCCGACGGTGATGGACCCGTCGAGGGCGAGCAGGCCGCCCACGAGCGCGATGACCGCGAGGAACAGGCCGTTCGCGAGCTGGACGGTGCCGAGGAAACCGGCCTCGGCGCGGGTCGCCCGCAGCGTGGCGCCCAGCGCGGTGCGGCTGCTGGCCGCGTACTGCTCGGCCGCGGCGGGCCCGGCGCCCAGTCCCTTGAGGACGCGGATCCCGGACACCAGGTCGGCTGCGGTGCCCGCCGCGCGTGCGGCCCGCTCCTGCTCGGCGCCGCTGCGCCGCTCCAGCGGCCGGCCGACCCGGCCGATCAGCCACAGCAGCGGCGGGGTGCCGAGCAGGATGAGCAGGCCCAGGGGGAGCGAGATCCGCAGCAGCGCGACGGCGGCGACGACGAGCGCCGCCGCCGCGGCCGCCGCCGTCGGGATCCAGAAGTTCATCACCGCGACCCGCTTGGCGTCGGCGACGGCGATCGAGGTGACCGAGCCGGGCAGCCTGCCGGTCTCGGCGCCGCCCCGGTGGTCCAGCAGCCGCGCCGCCACACGGGTGCGGAGCCCGGCGTCGGCACGCAGGTCGGCGTGCAGGGCCTGCCGCGCGCCGAACCGGTAGCTGTAGGACAGCATCGCGAAGTCCGCGGCCAGTACCAGCAGCCAGATCACCAGGCTGCCGACGTCGCCGGTCGCGACCGCGCGGTCGATCACCACGCCCACCAGGACCGGTACCAGCGCCTCACCCACCTGGTGCCCGCAGAGCAGGACGGTGGCCGCGGCGACCCGGCCGCGGAACGACCTGATCGTGCTGCGGACCACCTCGCGTGCGGTGACCCGTGCGTCACCGGTGCCCCTGTGCTCGGTCATGAAGAGAGGCTAACCTCACCAGCGCGTGGCGATCATGAGGGCGGGGTGTGTCTCGCCGCTCCCCGGTCGGCGCACCGGTCGCCGCCCGTCATCGGGTCCCGTCCCAGGAGGAGGTCGACACCTCGTGCGTGTCGTGTTGTTCGGATACCAGAAGTGGGGAGCCCGGCTGCTCGCCGACCTGCTGGACTCGCGGCACGAGGTGGTGCTCGTCGTCAGCCACCCGGAGGAGGGCGAGCCGTCCCCGGTGATCTTCCAGGAGTCGCTCGGTGACCTGGCCCGTGAGCACGGGATCCCGGTGCTCTACCGGGAGAAGGCCGTGGACGCCGAGCTGGTCACCGCGATCATCGGGTCCGGTGCCGAGATCGGGGTGGCCTGCAACTGGCGCACCTGGATCTCCCCGCAGGTGTTCTCCGCCCCGCCCCGCGGGACGGTCAACACCCACGACTCGCTGCTCCCGCGCTACGCCGGGTTCTCCCCGCTGAACTGGGCGCTGATCAACGGCGAGAGCCAGGTGGGCGTGACCGCGCACTGGATGGACGCCGAGCTCGACCGCGGCCCGATCATCTGCCAGCGCACGGTGCCGGTCACCCCGACCGACACCACCGAGGACCTGTTCGAGCGCACCGTGCTCCTGTTCGGACCGCTCGCGCTCGAGGCGTTCGACCGGGTCGAGCACGGTCCGCACGAGTGGCTCACCCAGGACCCGGCGCACGCGTCGTTCTTCCACAAGCGGGCCGACGAGGACAACCGCATCCCCTGGGACCGTCCGGCGGCCGACCTGGTCAACCTGGTGCGCGCGCAGACCGGGCCGTACCCGAACGCCTGGTGCCTGCACGACGGGGCGCGGCTGCGGGTGCTGGAGGCGACCGTGTCGCGGGAGCGCTGCGGCGGGACCAACGGGCGGATCTTCGCCCGCGAGGGGAGCGGGGTGGTCGTCGTCGCCGGGCCGGACGCCTGGCGTGGCGGCCAGTACGGCCTGGTCCTGCAGCGGGTCAAGGACGCCGACGGGGTCGAGCACGTCGCCGGCGACCACTTCCGCCGCATGGGGGGTTACCTGACCTAATGACTCCCGACGCCCGCCGGGAACGGATCCTGCGACACGCCCTCCTCGACATCGGCGCCGATCCGGCGCCGGGTCCGCTGGTCCTGCCGTTGCCCGCGGTGGGGATGGACGTCGTCGCCGAGGTCGAGCACGCCTCGCCGGTCGGCCTGCACCGGTTCTCCCGGATCGCCCTGGCCACGACCGACGGTGCCGTCGACCCCCACCCGGGTCCCGACGAGCTGGCCGCCGCGCTGCGTACCGAGCTCGCCGCCCGCGGCGGCCCCGGACCGCTGCCGCCGGGTCCGGTCCCGGCGGCCGCCGACGGTCCCGCCCCGGAACAGGGGCCGGCCGGCGGCCCGCCGGAGCCCGTCGGTGGCACCGACCCGGTGGCGGTCGCGCTGGCCCTGCTGCACCACGAGGCGGGTCGCGTCTCCGACGCCGACCTGACCGACCGGGTACTGGTGTCGGGCCTGCTGCCGCTGGTCGGGGCAACCGGCCCGGCGGCTCGGCCGGAGTGCTCGGAGCTCACCGCGCTGGCCGAGCGGCTCGCCGCGGCCCGTGACGCCGAGCGCCCCGGCCGGGTGCGGCGGCTGCTGCATCATTGGCTGACCGCGGCGCACCTGTGGCGTCGCCCGGTCCTGCACCCGGCCCGGTGGCACCGCACGCCGAACCCGCTGCTGCGGGCGGGTGCGCCGGCGGTGACCGACCCGCCGGTGCCCGGCCGCGCGGGGGAGTACCTGCTGCGTCCGGCCCGTCCGCACGGCGCCGACCTGCGCACCGTCGGGGACTGGATGCGCAGGCCCGAGGTGGTGCGCTTCTTCGGTCAGCCCTGGCCCGACGAGCGCTGGGCTCGTGAGCTGGACGGCCACGGCGCCGGGTCGGGTACCGCCGCCGTGCTCGTGGAGCCCGCCGGCGACCCGGCCGCCGGACCGATCGCGTACCTGGAGATCTACCGCCCGGTGCGGCACGCGCTGGCCCGCGCGTTCCCGGTCGGCCCGGGCGACGTCGGCGTGCACGTCTGCGTCGGTGCCGCGCACCGGCGTGGCACCGGTGGCGCGCTGCTCGCCGCGTTCGCCGACGCGCTGACCGCCGCGGGGTGCCCGCGGGTGCTCGCCGAGCCCGACGCCCGCAACACCGCCGCGCGGGGGGCGTTCGGCCGGGCCGGGTTCGACGAGGCCGAGCGGATCGCGCTGCCGCACAAGGACGCCGTCGTCATGGTGCGCACGGCGGCCTGAGCCTCAGCCGAGCGGCCCGCCGTCCCCGGAGGGGCGCCGGTCGGCGGGGAGCAGCGCGTGCAGGGCGTGGTAGCCGACGAGCACCACGATCGTGCCCAGCGCGATCCCGGACAGCTCGAACCCGCCCACCGACAGGCTCGCCCCGCCGATGCCGATGATCAGCCCGGCGGACAGCGGCACCAGGTTCGCGGCGTGGGCCAGGTCGACCCCGTTGCGGATCCAGATGGCCGCCCCGAGCAGCCCGACCATGCCGTAGAGGACCACGGTGAGCCCGCCGAGCACCCCGCCCGGCACCGCGACGATCAGCGCCCCGAACTTCGGGCAGAACCCCAGCAGCACCGCGACGGCCGCGGCCACCCAGTACGCGGCGGTGGAGTAGACCCGGGTCGCGGCCATCACGCCGATGTTCTCCGCGTAGGTCGTGGTGGGGGAGCCGCCGACCAGGCCGGCCAGCATGGTGCCCGCGCCGTCCGCGGCCAGCGCCCGGCCCAGGTACGGGTCGAGGCGCTCGCCGGTCATCCCCTCGACGGCCTTGACGTGCCCGGCGTTCTCCGCGACCAGCGCGATCACCGAGGGCAGCACGAGGAGCGCGAAGGCGAACGAGAACGTCGGCCAGTGCCAGCCGGCGATCTCCATGCCGTCCGGTCCGGTCTGGGTGGCGGGCGGCAGCCCCACCCAGTCCGCGGACCCGACCCCGGACAGGTCGACCCGCATCCGGGTGCCGACGTCCCCGCTCGCGTCGGGCGCGGTGATCGGACCGGTCGTGGCGTCGAGCAGCAGCGAGAAGGCGAACCCGGCGACCAGGCCGATCAGCACCCCGATCCGGCCCCAGAAACCCGGCAGCAGTACCGCGGCGGCGATCACCACGACCATCGTCACCAGCGCGGCCCACTGGTCCTGTGGCCAGTAGACGGTCGAGGCGACCCCGGCGAGGTTGAACCCGATCAGCATGACGACGGCGCCGGTCACCGCGGGTGGCAGCAGCCGGGACACGACGCGGGCGCCGACCAGGTGGACGACCACGCCGACCAGCAGCAGGACCACCCCGGCGACGACGATCGCGCCGGTCACGGCCGCGGAGTCCCCGCCCTGGGCGCGGATCGCCGCGACCCCGCCGACGAACGACGCCGAGGACCCCAGGTAGCTGGGGATCCGGCCGTGGGTCATCAGCAGGAACAGCGCGGTCGCGACGCCGGACATCAGGATCGCGATGTTCGGGTTCAGTCCCATGAGGACCGGGAAGACGAACGTCGCGCCGAACATCGCGATCACGTGCTGGCCGCCGAGGCCGACGGTGCGCGGCCAGGACAGCCGCTCCTGCGGGCCCACGACCTCGCCGGGCGGCGGGGCCTTGCCGCCGTGCACCACGGTCCAGCCGCGCCGTCGTTCCCGCGTCGAAATCACCGAGCCCCCTCACCGTGGCCCGCCGCCCTGACGGGGCCGCGATCACAGTCGTCGGCGCGGCGGGGCGGGACAAGGGGTTGCGCGCACCGGTGACGTGACGTTCACGGCACCGGTGCGCGGGCGCCGGCTCAGCTGCCGGGGGCCCGGCCCTGCAGCGCCGCGTCGAGCTGCGGCGCGACGGTGTCGATGGCGTAGGGCAGCGACAGCGGGCTGGAGTAGCCCAGCGCGGCGGCGAACTCGGTCTCGAACGGCCCGAGGTAGGCGACCCGGCCCTGCTGGACCGCCGGGATCGCGCGGAACACCGGGTCGGCCTCGGACTCGGCGCGCGAACGGCCCAGCACCACGAGCACGTCGCTGTCGAGGTCGCCCTGGCGCTCCAGCGAGAGGGTCTGCGAGTCCGGCCGGACGGTGAAGCCGAGGCCGGCGAAGATCTGGGCGCGCAGGTCGTCGGTGCCCATGTCGTAGGGGACGCCCTCGATGAAGAAGTCCATCTTCAGGTTCGTGCCCGCGAAGTCGGGGTGGGCCGCCTTGGCCTCGTCGAACTCGGCGCGGGTCGCGGCGATGACCTGCTCGGCCTGCTCGGTGCGCCCGGTGGCCTGCCCGGTGATGCGGGTCTGCTCCTCCCAGCCCGCGGCGTTCGTGCCGTCGGGGGTGCCCTGGGCGACGGTCGGCGCGATCTGCGACAGCGCGGTGTAGGTCGCCTGGTCCATGAAGGAGTAGACGCCGAGGATCAGGTCGGGCCGTAGTGCGGCGACCTGCTCGACCGGGATCTGGGACCCGGTCAGCAGCTGCGGCTGCGTCCCGCCGAGTGCCTCCTGCGCCCAGGGGCGCTTCGCGTAGTCGTAGTCGCCGATGTTCTCGCGGACCCCGACCGGCTTCACGCCGAGGGCGAGGGCGAAGTCGGCGTCGTTGAAGCCGACGGTCACGACCCGCTGCGGCGCGGCGGGGATCGTCGTCTGCCCGAAGGCGTGGGTGAGGGTGACCGGGAACGCCCCGGTGGGGGCGTCGTCGGCGGGGGCGGGCTGTGCCGCGTCGCCGGAGCCCCCGGAGGAGCAGCCGGCGAGTGCCAGCAACAGGACCACGCACGCGGCGAGCGCGCGGAGCAGGGGTCGGGGCATGGGGGCGGTCCTTTCGACGGGACCCGTGCGGGCGGGGTGCACCGGGCGCCGGGGGATCAGGTCAGTACACCCTTCCGGGTGGACAGGCGAACCTTACCCACGGCGATCACGATCGGGCAGACAGGACATCCCACACGACCTCGAGGTGCTCGCGGCCCGTGGTGACCCCGCCGAACGCCACCCGCACCACCGGGTGCCCGTCGACCTCGGTGCCGGTGAGCAGCACCCGTCCGTCGGCGTTGGCGCGCTCCAGCAGCGCGGTGGTCGCGGCGTCGCCGGAGCGCGAGCGGAGGCAGACCAGGGACAGCACCGGCGCGCACGCCAGCTCCAGGTCGTCGTGCCCGCGGACCCGCTCGGCCAGCTCGGCGGCGAGGTCCACGTGGCCGCGCAGGTGCGACCGCAGCCCGGACAGCCCCTGGCCGTGGAGCACCGCCCACAGCTTCAGTGCCCGGAACCGGCGCCCGAGCGGGACCTGCCAGTCCCGGAAGTCCACGACGGCGCCGGTGTCGGAGTGCGCGTCGCGCAGGTAGGCCGGGGTGATCGACAGCGCGGCCGGCAGCGCGCGGGCGTCGCGCACCCAGAGCAGCGAGGCGTCGAACGCGGTGAGCAGCCACTTGTGGGCGTCGGTGCAGAAGGAGTCGACGCCGGGCCCGGGGCCCGGGTTCACGCCGTCGAGCACCCAGCGGTGCTCCGGGCAGAGCGCGGCGACGCCCGCCCACGCGGCGTCGACATGCACCCAGGCCCGGTACGGTCGCGCCGCCGTGACCAGCGCCGCGACCGGGTCGCTCGACCCGGTCGAGGTCGTCCCGACCGTCGCGCACACCAGGACCGGGACCAGCCCTGCGGCGACGTCCGCGGCCAGGGTGTCGGCCAGCGCGGCCGGGTCCATCGCCCGGGAGCCCGGGGTGCACGGGACGGTCCGCAGCCCGTCCGCGCCGAGCCCGGCCACCCGCACCGCCTTGGCCAGCGACGAGTGCGTCTCGGCCGTGACGTAGACGCGTTCCCGGCCGGTCACCCCGCGCACGCGCCAGCCGGAGTCCGGGTCCGGGGCGGCCCGGTGCAGCGCGGCGGTCAGCGCGACCAGCGCCGCCGAGGACGCCGAGTCCTGGATCGAGCCGCCCCCGCCGCCGTCGTGGGTGAACGTCTCGTCCAGCCCGAGCGCCCGGGCCACCTGGTCGGTGACCGCCTGCTCCACCTCGGTGCACGCGGGCGAGGTCGACCAGAGCATCCCCTGCGCCCCGGCCCCGCCGGAGAGCAGCTCACCCAGCAGCGAGGTCAGCGACGCGTTCGCCGGGAAGAACGCGTGGAACCCGGGGTGCTGCCAGCGGGTGTCGGCGTCACCGGTGACGGCCTCGACCAGCGACGGGAACGCCGCGAGCGGCTCGGGGTCCTCGTTCGCCTCGCGGGGGAAGCGGGCCCGCACGGTGCCGGGCTCGACGACGTCGCGGACCGGGTGACGTTCGATCCCGGCGCGGGCGTCGGCGACGGCGTCGACGAACAGGTGGCCGAGGGCTCGGAACTCGTCCGGGGTGAGGTCGGGCACGTGCGCGGACGCTACCCGGCCACGGGCGTGTGCTCGTGGATCCCGTGGTCGTGCAGGTCGTCGAGGTCCCAGGTGGGCAGCGGGTCGTCCAGGTCGCGCCAGGAGCCGGGCCCGGCGAGCAGCTCGTCGTCGGTGAGCAGGGCCGGGTCGAGGCGCGCGGTGACGGCGTCGCGGGTCAGGCCGAGCCCGATGAACACGATCTCCTGCCCGCGCGGCCCGTCGAACGACGACCACGGCGCCGCCGGATCCAGGGCCATGTTCGGGCCGGCCTGCGACCACAGGCCGGCGACGTCGGGCCGGGTCGCCAGCCAGCAGAAGCCCTTGCTGCGCAGCAGTCCGGGCCACTCGGCGAGCGCGTCGAGCAGTCGGGCGGGGTGGAAGGGGCGTCCGGCCCGCCAGGTCACGCTCGCGATCCCGTACTCCTCGGTCTCGGGGGTGTGGCTGCCGTTGAGTTCCTGCGCCCAGCCGGGTGTCGCGGACGCCGCCGCCGGGTCGTAGCGGTGGGTGTCGAGCAGCTCGGCGACCGGCACGCCGCCACGCACCGCGCGGACCCGGCGTGCGCCCGGGTTCATCCGCGACAGCAGCGCCTCGATCCGGCCCAGCGCGTGCGGCGCGACGAGGTCGGTCTTGTTGAGCACCAGCAGGTCCGCGAACTCGACCTGGTCGGCGAGCAGGTCCGACAGGGTCCGCTCGTCGCCCTCGGCGGCCTGCAGCTCGCGGTCGGCGAGCGAGTCCTCGCTGGTCAGGAGCGTCTCGAAGGTCGAGGCGTCGACGAGGGTGACCATCGTGTCCAGCCGCGCGACGTCGGAGAGCGCGGTGCCGTCGTCGAAGGTCCACTCGAACGTCGCCGCGACCGGCATCGGCTCGGAGATCCCGGTCGACTCGACGACGACGTGGTCGTAGCGCCCCTCCGCGGCGAGCTCGCCGACCGTGGTCAGCAGGTCCTCGCGCAGCGTGCAGCAGATGCAGCCGTTGGTGAGTTCGACCAGCTTCTCCTGGCTGCGGTGCAGGTCGACCAGCGCGCCGTCGATGTTGACCTCGCTCATGTCGTTGACGACGACGGCGATCCGCCTGCCGTCGCCGTTCGCGAGCAGGTGCTCCAGCAGCGTCGTCTTCCCCGCGCCGAGGAAGCCGGACAGGATCGTGACGGGAACGCGACGGTCGGCCATACATTCACGATAACCATTGTCGATAGTGGCGGTGAAGGCTGCCCCCGTGCGCACCTCCCGTCCGGTCTGGTGGCGGCTGCTCCCCGCAGCCGCGTAGACGCACGTCACCGTCATCCCGGGCTGCCCGAGCAGCCCGGCGGCAACCGGTGTGTCTCGTGCAGCTCCCCGTTCCCAGGAGCTGATCATGGATTCCTCGCCGCCACCGTCGCCCGGATGCCCGCGCTGCGTGCCGCCGTCGCCGCCGACCCGTCGTCGCACCGGGTGCTGACCGGGGAGCGGCCGACCGGCCCTCTGCACCTCGGGCACCTGGTGGGCACGATCTCCGAACGCGTCCGGCTGCAACGGTCCGGAGTGGACGTGCTGGTGATCCTCGCCGACTACCAGGTGATCACCGACCGTGACGTCGCCGACCGGCTGTCGGACCACGTCCGCGGCGCGGGGCTCGACCAGCTCGCCGCCGGGCTCGACCCGGACCGCACGACGGTGTTCGCCCACTCCGCGGTGCCCGCACTGAACCAGCTCATGCTGCCGTTCCTGTCGCTGGTCACCGAGGCCGAGCTGCACCGCAACCCGACGGTGAAGGCCGAGCACGCCGCGTCCGGGCGGGCGTTGTCGGGGCTGCTGCTGACCTACCCGGTGCACCAGGCCGCGGACATCCTGTCCTGCCGCGCCGACCCCGTGCCGGTGGGCAAGGACCAGCTCCCGCACATCGAGCTCACCCGGGTGCTGGCCCGGCGCTTCGCCGAGCGCTGCGGCCCGGTGTCCACCCCGCCCGAGCCGATGCTGACCGACACCCCGGAGCTGCCCGGGCTCGACGGGCACACGATGTCCACGTCCCGCGGCAACGCCGTCCCGCTCGGCGCGACCGCGGACGAGACCGCGGCGCTCGTGCGCCGCGCCCGCACCGACCCCGAGCGGCGCATCACCGTCGACCCGGACGGCAGGCCCGGGGTGTACGGGCTGCTCACGACCGCGGTCCTGTGCCTGGGCCGCGACCCGCACGAGCTGGCCGCGACCCTGGACGGGGCCGCCGCGCTGAAACGGCTCACCACCGACGCGGTCAACGATCACCTCGCCGGACACCGCGCGCGGCGCGCCGAGCTGGCCCCCAACCCCTCTCGTCGACGACGTGCTGGCCCGCGGCAACGCCCGCGCGAACGACCTGGCCGACGAGACACTCGACGAGGTCCGCGCGGCCATGGGGTTGCGCTACGTGCGGGTCAGGACGCGGTGCGCCGGGTGACCGTCTCCCGGATCCGCGGCAGCAGGTGCTCGCCCGCGGCCAGCAGATCCGGGAGGCGGGCGGGCTCGGCGAGCAGTGCCCGGAACGCGTCGGCGACGGTGACGCCGTGCCCGGGCCGGTGCTCGACGGCCACGGCGTCGCCGGCGCGGATCTCGCCGGGGGACAGGACCCGCAGGTAGGCACCGGGGCGGGCGGCCGCGGTGAAGCGCTTCACCCAGCCCGTCCGCTCCAGGTGCGCGGCGAAGGTCCGGCACGGGATGCGCGGCGCGGTCACCTGCAGCAGCACTCCGCCGACCTGCCAGCGCTCGCCCAGCTCCGCGCCGCACACGTCGACGCCGCGGGTGGTGAGGTTCTCCCCGAACATCCCCGCCCGCAGCGGGCCCAGCTCGGGGGCGAAGAACTCCAGGTCCTCCCGGGCGTAGGCGTAGACGGCCTGGTCCGGGCCGCCGTGGTGGTCGGCGTCGCAGATCGTGTCGCCGGCCAGCCCGCTCGCCGCGGGCGCCGGGACATCCACCCGGACCGGACCGGGTACCGGCCGCTTGTCGATGCCCGAGGTCCCCGCCTTGGCGAGGATCGGACGGGACACCCCGGTGTTCACGGACTCCACGACGGACACCCCCGCGACGCTAGGCGTCCCACCGCCGTCGACGCGAGCGGGTTCGTCTCACACGGACCCGTGGAGGCGGCGCAGCTCGGTCTTGAGCACCTTGCCCGACGGGTTGCGCGGTAACGCCTCCACCAGCGCGAGCCGGCTCGGCTGCTTGTAGCGGGCCAGCCGGTCGGCGCACCACGCGGTGAGCGTGTCCAGGTCCGGCGGGGCGGCGGGGTCGGCGGGCACGACCACGGCGAGCGGGGTCTCGCCCCAGCGCGGGTCCGGCACCCCGACGACCGCGACGTCGGCGACGCCCGGGTGCGCGGCCAGCACCTCCTCGACCTCGGCGCTGTACACGTTCTCCCCACCGGAGATGATCATGTCCTTGGCGCGGTCGACGACGTAGTAGAAGCCGTCCGGGTCCTCGCGCACCAGGTCACCGGAGTGGAACCAGCCGCCGCGGAACGCCTCGGCCGTCGCCTCCGGGCGGCCCCAGTACTCCCGCATCACGGTCGGACCGCGGTAGACGATCTCGCCGACCTCGCCGCGCGGCACGTCGTTCATGTCCGCGTCGACGACCCGCACCTCGACGCCGACCATCGGCGTCCCCACGGAACCGATCTTGCGCACCGAGTCCTCGCCCCGCAGCGCGCAGGTGACCGGGCTGCACTCGGTCTGCCCGAACGCGGTGACCACCATGGCCTGCGGGAACGTGTCGATCATGGTGCGGATCAGCGTCGTCGACGCGGGGGCGGCCCCCCAGGTGATCCGGCGCAGCGCCGACAGGTCCCGCTGCGCGATGCCGGGCACGGCGCAGATCGCCTGCCACTGCGCCGGGACGAAGAAGCACGACGACACGCGCTCCCGCTCCAGGGTGTCGACCGTCGCGACCGGGTCGAAGCCGCCCGACGGCGGGATGATCACCCGGCCGCCCGCGATCAGGGTCGGGAGCATCCCGGACAGCCCGGCGATGTGGAACAGCGGCGCCCCGGACAGCGACACCCGGTCGTCGCCCGCGGTGCCCAGGTGCGTGATCGACAGGAACGCGTGCAGCATCAGGTTGCGGTGGGTCAGCACCGCGCCCTTCGGGCGGCCGGTCGTCCCCGAGGTGTACATGATGTAGGCGGGCTCGTCGTCGGCGACGTCGTCGCCCCAGTCGCCGGGGTCGGTCCCGGCGAGCAGCGCGCCGAACCCCTCGCCGAGGGTGAGCACCGTCCGCACCGACGGTGCCTGCTCCCGCGCGGTCCCCACGGTCGCGGCGAACCCGTCGTCGCAGAGCACGGCGGTGGGGGTGCAGTCGGTGAGCTGGAAGGCGACCTCGCCCGCGGTCAGCCGGAAGTTCAGCGGCACGCAGATCGCGCCGCGGCGCAGCACCGCCAGGTAGCTCTCGACGAGCTCGACGGAGTTGAGCCCGAGCACCGCGACCCGGTCCCCCCGGTCGACCCCCCGGTCGGCGAGCACGGTCGCCAGCCGGGACACCCGGTCGTCGAGCTGCGCCCAGGTCCGCGACGTCCGCGGGTCGGCCAGCGCCGGCCCGTCCGGTGTGGTCCGTGCGTGCCGCGCGACGATGTCCGCCGCGGTCATCCCGTGTCCCGTGATCGTGCCCACCGGTGGCCTCCCGAGCCTCGACTGCCCTGCCACTGTGGTCCCGCTCACCCCGGTGGGGCAAGATCACGGCCCGCCGTGCAGGGTGACGCCGGTGAGCACGACCCCCGACGGCAGCGGTCCCGACGGAGCCGACCCCGACGGAGCCGACCCCGACGGAGCCGACCCCGGCGGTGCCGTCCCCGACGGCACCCGGCGGCTCCGGCTGCTGCAGCTGGCGTCGCTGACCAGCACCGTCGACCGGTTCGCGATCGCGCCGCTGCTGGTCCCGATCGCCGCGTCGTTCTCGGCGCCGCTGGCCGCGGCTGCCGGCGCGGCCGGGGGCTACTTCCTCGCCTACGGCCTCATGCAGGTCGTGTGGGGGGTGCTGTCCGACCGGATCGGCCGGGTCCGGGTGATGCGCCTGGCCCTGGTCGGCGCGGTGCTGGGCGGGGTCGCCTCGGTGCTGGCCCCGACCCTCGCAGTGCTGGTCGTCGCCCGGGTCGTCACCGGCGCGTGCACGGCGGCGCTGATCCCGGCGGCGCTGGTGTACGTCGGTGACACCTGGCCCGCCGCGGTCCGGCAGCGGCCCCTGTCGGACCTGCTCGCCGCGACCGCGCTCGGCACCGCCGTCGCCACGGCCGGGGCGGGCCTGCTGGCCGACCTGGCCGGGTGGCGCGTCGTCCTCGGTGCGACGGCGGCCGGCTGCGCGGTGCTGTTCGTCGCGCTGCGGGCGCTGCCCGAACCCGACGGTGCCCGCACCACCTCGCGCGGGATCGTCGACGCGGTGCTCCGCCCGCTGGCCGCGGTCGCCGGGAACGGCTGGGCGCGGCTGGTCCTGGCGCTCGCCTTCGTCGAGGGCGCCGTCGTGCTCGGGGTGCTGACCTACCTGGCCCCGTCGCTGCAGGCCGGGGGCAGCTCCGCCGCGCTGGCCGGGCTCGCCGCCGGGGGCTACGGCGTCGGTGCGGTGCTGTTCTCCCGGGTCGTGCGACGCCTGGTCGGGCGCCTGCGCCCGGCCGCGCTGGCCGCCGTCGGCGGCGGGTTCCTCGTGATCGCCTGGGTGTTCCCGCTGGTCGTCGTGCACCCGGTGACGGTCGCCGTGGCCGGGCTCTGCCTGGGTGGGGCGTGGGCGTTCCTGCACTCGACCCTGCAGACCTGGGCGACCGAGGTCGTCCCGCAGGCCCGCGCGACCGCCGTCGCGCTGTTCGCGACGCTGCTGTTCCTGGGCAGCTCGGCCGGGACCGCGCTGGGAGCCCCGCTCGCCGACGCCGGGCGCTTCGCCCCGCTGTTCGCCGCCGCCCTGGTGGCCTCGGTGCCGCTGGCGCTGGTCGCCGCGTGGACCCGGGCCCGCTACGCCCGCCGGGCCGCCTGACCCGCGCCGTGTGTTCCCAGGGTCACTCTCGTGGCTTAGAGCGCCACGAAAGTGACCCTGGGAGCACGGTGGGGCGTCACACGTAGCGGTCGCGCAGCTCCCGCTTGACCAGCTTGCCGGTGGGGGTGCGCGGCAGGAAGTCGGTGAAGTCCACCGACGACGGCGCCTTGTAGTGCGCGATCCGCTCCCGCACGAAGTCGATCAGCTCGCGCTCCAGCTCCGGGCCGGCGTCGACGCCCTCCGGGGGCTGGACGACGGCCTTGACCTTCTCGCCCATCTCGTCGTCGGGCACCCCGATGACGGCGACGTCGAGCACCTTGGGATGCAGCGCGAGGGCGTCCTCGACCTCCTGCGGGTAGATGTTCACCCCGCCCGAGATGATCATGAAGGCCTTGCGGTCGGTGAGGAAGAGGTAGCCGTCCTCGTCGAGGTAGCCCAGGTCCCCGGTGGTGGTCCAGTTCTCGTGCTCGGGGTGGGTCGCGGCGAGGGTCTTGCCCGGGTCGTTGTGGTACTCGAACGGCCGGACGTCGCGCTCGAAGTAGACCGTCCCGATCTCGCCCGCGGCGAGGACGGCGCCGGTGTCGTCGGCGATCCGGATGGTGCCGAGCCCGGCGCGCCCGACCGAGCCGGGACGCTCGCTCCACTGCGCCGAGTCGATGAAGGTGATGCCGTTGGACTCGGTCGCGGCGTAGTACTCGTGCAGGACCGGACCCCACCAGTCGATCATCGCCTGCTTGACGTCCACCGGGCACGGCGCGGCCGCGTGGATCGCGACCCGCATCGAGGACACGTCGTAGGAGGCGCGGACGGACTCCGGCAGCTTGAGCATCCGCACGAACATCGTCGGCACCCACTGCGAGTGGGTGACCGAGTACCGCTGGATCAGCGCCAGGGCCTTCTCGGGGTCGAAGCGCTCCATCACCACGACGGTGCCGCCGAGCGCCTGCACCGTGGCGGTGAACCGCAGCGGCGCGGCGT
Organism: Pseudonocardia sp. UM4_GMWB1; assembly: GCF_017312155.1. Classification (NCBI taxonomy): domain Bacteria; kingdom Bacillati; phylum Actinomycetota; class Actinomycetes; order Pseudonocardiales; family Pseudonocardiaceae; genus Pseudonocardia; species Pseudonocardia sp. UM4_GMWB1. The sequence goes on from NZ_QJPN01000001.1 coordinate 2,920,587, forward strand.
GGTAGAGCGGGGCCGGGTTCAGGTAGACGGTGTCGGTGTCGAAGCCGTACATCGACCCGAACAGGGCCTGGTAGGTGTCGCCCGGCTCGTCGACCTGCCGGTCGGGCAGCGTCGGCTTGATGCCCTTGGGGCGACCGGTGGTGCCCGACGAGTAGAGCATGTCCGCCCCGCGCGGCTGGTCGGCCGGCGGCTCGGCCGGCACCCCGGCGAGGGTCTCGTCGTAGTCGGCGTAGCGCGACGCACCGGGGATCTCACCGCCGAAGGCCAGCCGTACCGGGGTGTCGACGTGGTCCTCGATCGCCGCGGCCAGACCGGCGACACCGGCCGAGACGACGAGCGCCTTCGCGCCGCAGTCCCGCACGATGTAGGCCGCCTCGGGCGCGGAGAGGTGGTGGTTCACCGCGGTGATGTAGAGCCCCGACCGCTGGGCGGCCCAGTAGACCTCGTAGACCCGCGCGGTGTTCTCCGCGACGAGCGCGACGACGTCGCCCCGCTGCAGACCGGCCGCCCGCAGGTGGTTCGCGAGCCGGGCGGACCCCTCCTCCAGCTCACGGAAGGTCAGGGTCGCGCCCGAGCCCCCCATGATCACGGCCGGCTTGTCGGGAGTCGTGGCGGCGTGCGTGCCTGGGTACATCGGGGCCTCTCCGTCGGGGCGCGCCGCGGATCGCCCGGCGCACGTCTCTCGTCGGCCCGATCCTGCCATCCGGGGCGACCCCGGCGGCGGCAGCGGTCAGGAGTGCGCGTTCTGATAGGCCTCGAGAACCGAGGACGGGATACGCCCGCGCTCGGAGATCTTCATGCCCTGGGCCACCGCCCATTCCCGCACGGCGCGGTTCGCGGCGCGTTCCGAGGAGCTGGAACCGTTCGACGACGAGGCGCCGGAAGCGGGACCGCGCCGACCGGACCCGCGACGGGCGGCCGCGACGTAGGGTGCCAACGATTCCCGCAGCTTCTCGGCATTCCCGGCGGACAGGTCGATCTCGTAGGCGCGGCCGTCGACGGAGAACTCCACCTGCTCGTCGGCCTCGGTGCCGTCGAGGTCGTCGACCAGTGTGATGGTCGTCTGCTGCGCCACGTCGTCATTCCTTCCACGGGGAATCACCGGATCGGCCGGAGACGGGAATCGCCCGGTCGGAGCCGGAACCGATTCTTCGGGCAGAACGATAAAGGATGCCGAACCGACCTGTCGAACCCCTGCCCGGAAATAGTCCGGCGCCGTCGTTTCGGGTCGGGGGATACGGCGTCCGGGCGACGGGAATGGGCGAAAAGGGTCAGCGGTGAACGTGACGTGAATCAGCGCGCGGTCGGCCACCACGGTTCGGTGGGAACCGCGGCGCGAGCGTCGTCGACGGTCGTGACGCCGGTCAGGTCGATCCGCTCGCCCGGACGCGGCAGGGCCAGGACCACGTCCTGGTCGGCGGCGGCCTTGCGGGCCCGCTCAGCGGGCTCGTCCCACGGGTGGAAGCCCAGGTTGAACGTCGCCCAGTGGATCGGCAGCAGCACCCGGCCGCCCAGCTCGCGGTGCGCGGCGACGGCCTGCTCCGGGTCGGCGTGGATGTCGGGCCACAGGTCGGCGTAGGCGCCGATCGGCAGCACCGTCAGGTCGAACGGGCCGTGCGCGGCCCCGGTGCGCGCGTGCGCCCGGGTGGCGCCGGTGTCCCCGCCCAGGTACGCGGTGTGCCGCGGCCCCGCGACCTTCCAGGCGGCCCACAGCGTCGTGTTGCGGCGCAGCCCGCGCCCGGAGAAGTGCCGGGTCTCCAGGCAGGTCAGCTCCAGCCCGGCGACGGTCACCACGCCCTCCCAGTCGCGCTCGACGACCCGGTGCCCGGGCACGCCCCAGGCCCGCAGGTGCGCGCCCACCCCGAGCGGGCCGACGAACACCGCGGAGGTGTCGCGGGCCAGCGCGGTGACCGTCGGACGGTCGAGGTGGTCGTAGTGGTCGTGGCTGATCACGACGACGTCCGGGGACCCCAGCGCGGACAGCGGTCCGACCGGCGGGTGCAGGCGGCGCGGCCCGAAGCGCGGCACGGGGGAGGCGTACTCCGACCAGACCGGGTCGGCCAGGACCCGTCGGCCGTCGATCTCCAGCAGCACCCCGGCGTGACCCAGCCAGGTCACCGCCAGCCCGGCGGGCTCGTCGGGGGTCCGCAGCGGCGCGAGCGGCACCGTGGCCGGCGCGACGCCCTCGGACCGGCGGCCCACCAGCATGTTCAGGATCATCCTGGCGGAGGCCTTGGCCCGCGGCAGACCCGGCTCGGTGTTGGCGAACACGCCGTCGACGGCGTTCGGCGACCCGGAGGCGATCCGGTGGAGGTCGCCCACGCGGGCCCCCATGTTGCGGCGCACGTGCACGCCGAGCGCGGCGAGGGCCCCGGTCAGGGCGATCGGGACGGACAGGACGGCCGCGGTCGGCACGCGCTTGCTGCGGGACACGATCACCACAGTACGAACGCCCGGGCCCGCTCCCCACCTACAGTCGCGATCGTGACGGACGGCATGACGGGGACACGGGTGACCACCGAGCGGCACGGGCACGTGCTCGTGATCCGGATGACGCGCCCGGACAAACGCAACGCCGTCGACGCCGCGATGACGGCGGGGCTCGACGAGGCGCTCAACACCCTCGACGACGACCCGGACCTGTGGTGCGGCGTGCTCGCCGGGGACGCGACGGCGTTCAGCGCGGGCACCGACCTGGCGGCGGGCTCCGGCGGGCCGACGCCGCGCGGCGGCAACTACGGCGTCGTCCGGCGCGACCGGCGGCGCCCGCTGATCGCCGCCGTCGAGGGCGTCGCCTACGGCGGTGGGTTCGAGATCGTGCTGGCCTGCGACATGGTCGTCGCGTCGACGACGGCGCGGTTCGGGCTGCCCGAGGTCGCCCGCGGCCTGGTCGCGAACTGCGGGGCGCTGTTCCGGGCGCCGCGGCCGCTGCCGCTCAACATCGCCAAGCAGCTGCTGGTCACCGGGCGACCGCTGGACGCCGAGCGCGCGTACACCCTGGGACTGGTCTCCGAGCTCGTCGAGCCGGGCGGGGCGGAGGCGGCGGCGCTGGCGCTCGCGGCCGCGGTGTGCGAGAACTCGCCGCTGGCGGTGTCGGTGTCGCTGCGCGCGCTGGAACGTGTGGTGTCCGAGCCGGACGAGCGCGGCTGGAACGCCACCGAGATCGCCTCGGCGGCGATCGACCGGTCCGCGGACAGGACCGAGGGGATCGCGGCCTTCCTAGAGAAGCGCCCGCCGCGCTGGACGGGGCGCTGACCCGCGCCCGGTATGTCTCGCCGCACGCGACTAGGCTCGTCGGCATGCCTGCCCGGACGCGACGTGAGGACCTGGTCGCGCTGCTGCAGGACTACGCGGGCGAGGCCGAGCTGCTCGGCCAGGAGTTCGCCGGGCGGCACCGGCTGCACCCCACCGACCTGCACGCACTGCTCGCGGTGATGCGCGCGGACTCCGCGGGCGAACCGCTGACCCCGGGCGTCCTCGGTGCCCGGCTCGGGCTGTCCACGGGTGCGACGACCGCGCTCGTCGACCGTCTGGAGCGCGCGGGCCACGTGCGCCGCAGCCGCGAGTCCACCGACCGGCGGCGGGTGACCCTGCGCCAGGCCGAGAACGCCGCCGAGGTCGGCGGGGCGTTCTTCGGCCCGCTCGGCGCCCGGATGGACGCCGTGCTCGCCGGCTTCGACGACGACGAGCTCGCCGCCGCGGCCCGCTTCCTCACCGCGATGAACGCGCTGGTCGCGGACTACCGCGCCGACCTCGCCGCCGGGCCGGCGCAGAAGTCCACGCCGGCCTGAGGATCAGGCGTTCGCCGCCGCGGTGTCCAGGTACTCCGCGAACTTCCGGCGCGCGGCCTCGGTGCGGGTCGGGACGTGCTCGGTGGGGACCTCCACCGGGGTGTAGCCGCGCAGGATGCGCCGCGCGACGGACTCCTTGTGCACCTCGTCGGGGCCGTCGTAGATGCGCGCGGCGCGGGCCGCCCGGTACATCTGCTCCAGCGGCAGGTCCCCGGAGAAGCCCAGCGAGCCGTGCACCTGGATCGCGCGGTCGATCACGTCGTGCAGCACCCTCGCGCCCCAGTACTTGATCATCCCGATCTCGATCCGGGCGTTCGAGGCGCCGACCTGGTCCATCGTCCACGCCGCATGCAGGGTCAGCAGCCGCGCCGCGGCCATGTCCGCAGCGGACTGCGCGATCATGTCCTGCACCATCTGCTTGTCGGCGAGCCGCGTGCCGCTCGCCGTCCGCGACACCGCGCGCTCGCACAGCATGTCGAACGCCCGCCGGGACTGGCCGAGCCAGCGCATCGCGTGGTGGATGCGCCCCGGGCCGAGCCGCTGCTGGGCGAGCTTGAAGCCGTCGCCGGGGTTGCCGACCAGGTTCGTCGCCGGAACCCGGACGTCGCGGTAGAACACCTCGGCGTGGCCGCCGTAGATCTCGCCGCCGACGTCGGGGTGGTCCATCACCGGGATGTCGCGCGCCACGTCGACCCCCGGGGTGTCGGTCGGGACGACGATCATCGAGGCCCGCTGGTACGGGGGCGCGTCCGGGTCGGTCACCACCATCGCGATCAGGAAGTCCGAGCCGGTGGCGTTCGAGGAGAACCACTTGTGGCCGTTGATGACGTAGTCGTCGCCGTCGCGCACGGCCCGGGTGGACAGCATCGTCGGGTCCGCACCGGCGCCGGGCTCGGTCATCGAGAAGCAGGACCGCAGCTCACCGCGCAGCAGCGGGTGCATCCAGCGTTCCTTCTGCTCCGGCGACCCGCCGATCGCCAGCAGCTCGGCGTTGCCCGAGTCGGGGGCCTGGTTGCCGAACACCCCCGGCGCGTAGCGGCACTGGCCGAGGATCTCGTGCATCAGCCCGAGGGAGACCTGGCCGAACCCGCCGCCACCGAGCTCGGGGGGCAGGTGCGCGGCCCACAGGCCCTGCTCCTTGACCTGCTCCTTGAGCGGGGCGGTGATCCGGGCGAAGGTCTCCCGGTCCAGGTCGAGGGTCTCGAGCGGGATGATCTCGTCGCGGACGAAGCCGCGCATCCACTTCAGCTTCTCCTCGAACTCCGGATCGGTGCTGAAGTCCCACGCCATCGCGTCCGCCTCCCGACGAGCCTCGTTGCCACTGCGAACGTAACCCAGCCCGCCACGACGTGGACAGGGCCGCCGCCGAGCCGGTGGTCGACGGGGCCGACAGCCGACGGTGCCCCCGGGCGGACGGTGGCCCTCGGGCGGGCGGGGCGATTGCGTGCCCGGGCGCTGCCGGGGAGGCTCGGGGGATGACCGACGAGGCTCCCGTCCCCGTCCACCCGGCGGGTGTCCCGGCCGACCTGGTGGACCTGTCCTACGAGCCGCTGACCCCCACGGCGTTCCTCGACCGGGCCGCGGCGGCGCACGGCGACCGGGTCGCGGTCGTCGACGGCGACCTGCGGTTCACCTACACCGAGTTCCGGGACCGCTGCCGGCGGCTGGCGGGCTCGCTCGCCGCGCTGCACGACGGGCGCCCGGTCGCGGTCCTCGTGCCGAACACCCACGTCGGGCTGGAGGCGGCGCACGCGGTCCCGTGGTCGGGGACGGCGCTGGTCGCGGTCAACACCCGGCTGTCGGCGGGCGAGGTCGCCTACATCCTGGAGCACTCCCACGCCTCGGTGCTGGTGGCCGACCCGGTGTTCGACGACCTCGTCGCCGAGGTCGTCGCCCGCCTCGACACCCCGCCGCACACGGTGCGGGTCGGCCCGGACTACGAGCGCCTCGTCGAGGAGGGGGAGCCCACCGCGGTGCGGCCCGCCGACGAGCGCGGCCTGCTGTCGATCAACTACACGTCCGGGACCACCGGGAACCCGAAGGGCGTGATGTACCACCACCGGGGCGCCTACCTGCAGGCGCTGGCGATGGTCGGCCACACCGGGCTGACCGCGTCGTCGGTGCACCTGTGGACGCTGCCGATGTTCCACTGCAACGGCTGGTGTTTCCCCTGGGCGGTCACCGCGGCCGCCGCCACCCACGTCTGCCTGCCGAAGGTGGAGCCGACCCGGATCTGGGAGCTCGTGCGCGAACAGGGCGTCACCCACCTCAACGGCGCCCCCACCGTGCTGTCGATGATCGCCTACGCGCCGGAGGCCGGGCCGGTGGGGACCCCGGTGGCCGTCGCGACCGGGGGAGCACCGCCGAGCCCGGCGATCCTGCGCCGGATGGCCGAGCTCGGGTTCGAGGTGACCCACCTCTACGGGCTCACCGAGACCTTCGGCCCGGCGATGATCTGCGACTGGCGTCCGGAGTGGAACGACCTCGACGCCGACGCCCGGGCCCGGATGAAGGCCCGCCAGGGCGTCGGGAACATGATCGCCTGCGCCGTCCGGGTGATCGACGACGACGGCGCCGACGTCCCCGCCGACGGGGAGACGACCGGCCAGATCGCGTTGCGCGGCAACAACGTGATGCTCGGCTACCTCGACGACGAGCAGGCCACCCGCGACGCCGCGCCGGACGGCTGGTTCCGGACCGGCGACATCGGCGTCATGCACCCCGACGGCTACGTCGAGCTCCGTGACCGCTCGAAGGACGTGATCATCTCCGGTGGGGAGAACATCGCCAGCGTCGAGGTGGAACAGGCCATCGCCGACCACCCGGCCGTGCTGGAGGTCGCGGTGATCGCCGTCCCCGACGAGCGGTGGGGCGAGGTCCCGGCCGCGTGGGTGACCCTGCGCGAGGGCGAGAGCGCCACCGAGGACGAGATCGTCGAGCACGTGCGCGGGCGGCTGGCGCGGTTCAAGGCGCCGAAGCGGGTCACCTTCGCCGAGCTGCCGAAGACCTCCACCGGGAAGATCCAGAAGTTCGTGCTGCGCGACGAGGCGTGGGCCGGGCAGGAGCGCCGGATCCGGTAGGGGCCGGGGCAGCGCGGTCAGGACAGTGCGCTCAGCGAGCGCCACTCGTCCCAGGGGATCGTCCAGTCGTAGAGGTCGCCGTCGCGGGCGGTCAGCGGCTGCGAGCTGCCGGTCACCTCGACCGGGTCGCCGAACACGGCGCCCGCGAAGAACTCCTTCGCGTCACGGGTGGAGAGGTTGATGCAGCCGTGACTGACGTTGCGGTTGCCCTGCGCCCACGACGACGCGGGGTTGGCGTGGATGAACTCGCCGTTGTTGGAGATCCGGACCGCCCAGAACTGGGGTTCGTCGACGTAGCCGTAGTCGGGGTTGCTCATCAGCACCTTCTCCGACCTGGCCATGACCACGTGGATGCCGGAGCGGGTCACCCGGCGCGGGTCGGACTCCAGGCCGTAGGAGGCGTCGTAGCGGGCGACCTCCGTGCCGTCGCGGACGACGACGATCGCGTGGCTGCGGGTGTCGGCCTTCACGATCTGGCTGCGTCCCACGGTGAAGGCCCGGTCCAGGTCCTCCGTCATGAAGGTGCCGTCGCCCAGGTCGAGCCCGCGCAGCGCGCCCCGCACGTGGACCTGCGTGTGCGCGGGCCAGTAGGCCTTCGGCCGGTAGTGCACCCGCGAGCCCTCGGCGGTGTCGGGCAGCCACGCCCAGGCGCCCTCGACCTTCCGCGACGCGGTGACGCTCAGCGCCCGCTCGACGGTGGCCTTCGCGGCGTCGGGGAGCTTCTCGCCGAAGGTGAGCACGACCGGCGCGCCGATGCCGACCTCGCCGCCGTCGCGGATGTTCATGGTGGCGTCGACGGTGTCGTCGGGGTCGACGGTGGTGAACGGGGCCGGGGGCACCGGGCGCCGGTCCTGCGGGCCCAGCACCCAGCTGCCCGACCAGTGGTAGGTGGTGGCGAGGTCCAGCGGCTCGGTGGCGGTCCAGCTGCGGCCGTCGGGGGACAGGGTGCCCGCGACGGTGACCGGCCCGTCGTCGCCGTCGGCGGTGAGTGCGACGCCGTCGAGGGTCCCGGTGCTGACCTCGGTGCGGACCGGGCTGCGCGGGGCGACCGGGGCACCGCCGGCCGGGACGCTGGTGAGGACCTCGGGGACGGGGGGTGCGGGCGGCACGGCCGGGGCCGGACGGAGGCGGTCGACGGCACCGGCGAGGTTGCGGGCCAGCGAGTCGACGCCGCCGCCGACGGTGTCACCGATCCGGCCGCCCGCCATCGCGGCGGTCCCGCCCGCGAGCAGGACCACCAGTGCGACCAGCGAGGTCGCGAGCACCGCCCAGGTGCGACGGTGCACCGAGCGTCGCCGCCGGCGTGGGGTGTGGCGCCCGCGCGAGTGCTCCCAGGACCTCGACATGCCGAGGATCATGGCCCGCGTGTCACCCACACGGGCGGTGCGACACCCCGACGACATGTGATCGTTGCCCGGGCGCGTCCGCGGCGACGGCGTGACAGGGTTCCGCCATGAGCTACGACGTCGCCGCCGTCCGCAGCCGTTTCCCCGCCCTGCGCGCCGGGATCGCCCACTTCGACGGGCCCGGCGGCTCCCAGGTCCCCGACGCCGTCGCCGGGGCGGTGGCCGCCGCCATGACCTCCCCGCTGGCCAACCGCGGGACGGTCACCAGCGGTGAGCGCGCCGCCGACGCGATCGTGCTCGGCGCCCGCGCCGCGACGGCCGACCTGCTCGGCGCGGACCCGCGCGGGATCGTGTTCGGGCGCAGCATGACCGCGCTGACCTTCGACCTCGCCCGGACACTGGCCGCGACCTGGTCGCCGGGCGACGAGATCGTCGTGACCCGCCTCGACCACGACGCGAACATCCGCCCCTGGGTGACCGCCGCGCAGGCGGCCGGGGTGACGGTCCGGTGGCTCGACTTCGACCCCGCCACCACCGAGCTCGACGACGTGACGCCGCTGCTGTCCGACCGCACCCGGCTCGTCGCGGTGACCGGGGCGTCGAACCTGGTCGGGACCCGCCCCGACCTGCCCGCGATCGCCGCAGCCGTGCACGCCGCCGGGGCGCTGTTCATGGTCGACGGCGTGCACCTGACCGCGCATGCTCCGATCGACCTCGCCGCGACCGGCGCCGACTTCTACGCCTGCTCGCCCTACAAGTTCCTCGGCCCGCACTGCGGGGTGCTCGCCGCCGACCCGGCGCTGCTGGAGACCCTGCGCCCGGCGAAGCTGGCGCCGTCGAGCGACGCGGTGCCCGAGCGCTTCGAGCTCGGCACCCTGCCCTACGAGCTGCTCGCCGGGACCACCGCCGCCGTCGAGTTCCTCGCCGCGCTGGACCCGTCGGCGACCGGGGACCGCCGGGCGCGGCTGCAGGCGTCGATGGCCGCGGTGGAGGAGCACGAGCGGCCGCTGCGCGAGCGCATCGAGACCCACCTCGCCGCCCTGCCCGGGGTCACGGTGCGCTCCCGGGCGGCCCGGCGGACCCCGACCCTGCTGGTGACCTTCGACGACCGCGACGCCGCCGACGCCTACCGGCACCTGGCGGAGCGACGGATCGCGGCGCCCGCCTCGTCGTTCTACGCGCTCGAGTGCTCGCGGCGGCTCGGCCTGGGGGACACCGGATCCCTGCGGATCGGGCTGGCCTGCTACACCGACGACGCCGACGTCGACCGCCTCCTGGACGGGCTCTCCGACTTCGTCGGGGCCTGATCCACATATGTGAGACTGTTCAGGTGGCGCGTTCTCGGTGGGTCCTCGCGGCCCTGCTCGCACTGTCCCTCGTCGCCGGGTGCTCGGCACCCGCCGCGGCACCGCGGGCCCCCGGTGGGACCGGCGCGGCGGCACAGGACTGCGTGCCCGGCGCCGCATCCGCCCCGGACGACACGGTCGCCTTCAGCCACGCCACCAACGTCACGATCACCGGCGGCGACGGCTACCGGGTCCTGACCGTCCGCACGCCCTTCCCGGGTGGGCAGCCGCAGTCGGTCGTGCTCGTCGGCTGCGGACAGGGCGACCCGGCGCTGCCCGCGGCGCTCGCCGGGGCCCCGGTGGTGCACACCCCGGTGAGCGGGATCTTCGCCGGTTCGACCACCCAGCTACCGATGATCACCGAGCTGGGTGGGCTCGACCGGATCACCGGCGTCGGCGGGGCCGCGCTGGTCACCGACCCGGCCGTGCGCGGTCGCGTCGAGTCCGGTGCCGCCGTCGATTTCGCGCCGAACGCCACGATCGACGCCGAGGCCGTCGTCGCCGCCGCGCCACCGGTCGTGCTGTCGGCGGGGACCGACGACCCGGCCTTCCCGGCGCTGGCCGCCGCCGGGATCCCGGTGGTCGGCTGGGCGGACTACCTGGAGACCGGTCCGCTCGGCCAGGCCGAGTGGATCAAGGTCGTCGGCGCGCTGACCGGGCAGGACGCCCGCGCCGCGGAGGTCTTCGACGGCATCGCGGGCCGCTACACCGACCTCGCCGGTCGCGTGCGCGGTCTGCCGCCGACCCCGATCGTCGCCGGGCAGCCCTACCAGGGCACCTGGAACGTCCCGGCCGCCGAGTCGACCGCGGGCATCCTGTTCCGCGACGCCGGCGCCACCTGGCTGGGCGCCGGGATGCCCGGCACCGGCACCCAGGCGCAGTCGCTGGAGCGGGTGCTGGCCGACGACGGCGACGCCCGCATCTGGCTCGCCGACGGCCCGTTCGCCTCGACGGCCGACGTCGCGACGCTCGACCCGCGGCTGTCCTCGCTCACCGCGGCCCGCCCCGGCGGGCAGCTGTGGACCCGCGACCGGGCCACCACCGCCGACGGCGGCAACGCCCTCTACGAGCGCGGCGCGCTCCACCAGGACGAGATCCTCGCCGACCTCGTCGCGATCCTGCACCCGCAGGCTCTGCCCGGGCACGCGTTCACCTACTACCGGCAGGTGCCCGCCGGATGAGGCAGGCCGCACCGGCGTCGCCCGCTCCGGCGCCCCGGGCCCCGGACCGGGCCGGACAGCGCTCGGGACGCCGGGCGCCGCTGGTCCTGGCGCTGCTCGCCGCCGGTGTCGTCGTGCTTTTCGCCCTCGCCGTCTCGACCGGGTCGGTGGTGATCGGGCTCGATCGGACGCTGTCGGCGCTGCTCGGCATCGGCGCCCCCGACGCCCGGCTCGACCTGCTCGTCACCGACCTGCGGGTGCCGCGGGCGGTGACCGCGACGGCCGTCGGCGTCGGGCTGGGCACCGCGGGGCTGCTCACCCAGACCCTGTTCCGCAACCCGTTGGCCGAGCCCTACGTGCTCGGGGTCAGCGCCGGGGCCGGGCTGGGCGTCGCGCTGGTGACCACGCTCGGCGCGGCCGCGGGGACCGCCGCGTTCGCCACCGGCGGGCTCGGCGCCGCGCCGGTCGTCGGGGGGCGGCTCACGACCGTCGCGGCCGCGGCGGTCGGTGCCGCCGCCGTGCTCGCGCTGGTGCTGGCACTGTCGCGGTTCGCCCGGTCGGTCACCGCGCTGCTCGTGATCGGCGTGATGCTGGGGTCGGCGGTCACCTCGGTGGTCAGCCTGCTGCTGGTCTGGACCGACCCGCGCACCGCGCAGCAGTACCTGATGTGGGGCCTCGGCTCGGTGTCCGGCGTCGGTCGCGGCGAGCTGCCGGTCCTCGGCGGGATCGTCGCGGCCGGGCTGCTGGCGGTGGTCGTGCTGGCCAAGCCGCTCGACGGGCTGTTGCTCGGCGACGACTACGCCCGCACCGCCGGCGTCGACGTCGCCCGGGTACGGCTGGCCGTGCTGGGTGTCGCCGCCGTGCTCGCCGGGGCGGTCACCGCGTTCTGCGGGCCGATCGGGTTCCTCGGCATCGCCGTGCCGCACCTGGCCCGGATGGCGGTCGGCACCGCGCGGCACCGGGTGCTCGTCCCGGCCACCGCCCTGACCGGGGCGCTGGTCGGGCTGGCCTGCGCGGTCGTCGCGAACCCGCCGGGGCTGGGCACGGTGATCCCGCTGAACGTGGTGACCTCGCTGGTCGGGGCGCCGGTCGTGATCGCGGTGCTCCTGCGCTCCCGACGCCTGGGCGCGGCCTGGTGAGCGCCGGGCTGGCGCTGTCCGGGCTCGACGTCGGGTACGCCGAGGGCGGGGCGCTGCGCCGCGGCCGGGTGCGCCCGGTGCTGTCCGGGGTGGACGCCGTCGCCGCACGGGGCGAGCTGACCGTGCTGCTCGGGGCGAACGGCGCGGGCAAGTCCACCCTGCTGCGGACCCTCGCCGGGCTGCTGCCCGCGCTGGGCGGCACGGTCACCCTCGACGGCACCGACCTGCTCGGGCTGCGCGCACCGGAGCGGTCCCGCCGGGTCGGGGTGGTGCTGACCGACCGGCCGGACCCGGGGCAGCTGACCGGCCGCGACGTCGTCGAGCTGGGGCGGCTGCCGCACACCGGCGCCACCGGCGTGCTCACCGCCGGCGACGAGGCCGCCGTCGACGCCGCGATCGACGCGGTCCGCGCCGGCCCGCTGGCCGGACGCCCGCTGGCCCGGATGTCCGACGGCGAGCGGCAGCGGATGATGGTCGCCCGCGCACTGGCCCAGCAGCCCTCGCTGCTGCTGCTCGACGAGCCGAGCGCGTTCCTCGACGTCTCCTCCCGGGTCGCGCTGCTCGGGACGCTGCGCCGGCTGGCGGGGGAGCAGGACCTCGCGGTGCTGTTGTCCACCCACGACCTGGAGCCGGCACTGCGTCTGGCGGACCGGGCCTGGCTGCTCGACGGCGCGGGCGCGCTGCACACGGGGACGCCCGGTGAGCTGGCAGCCTCCGGGGCGGTGGGGGCGGCGTTCGACACCGACGAGCTGGCCTTCGACGCGCCCACCGGCACCTTCCGCCTCCGCACCCCAGGGTGACCGCGTCCGCGCCCCCCCCCCGCACCCGGCCGCGCCGCCGGCGCCACCGCTCCCGGCCGCCCGGGAGGTACCCGGTCCGACGGCGGGCGGCCGCCGCCCCACCGGACCCGCGCCGCACGGGGTCCGACCGCACCGCACACCTCCGGACATGGGCGGCGGGACCGGAACCTGTGCGACGCCGCGCGTGTGCCGCGGGTGCGGGGCCGGAGCGCGGGATGAGTCGGAGCTGCGGAACGGACGCCGGACAGTGGTGCGGATCACTCGGATGGGGTCGTGACCGGCGGATGCGGGCCGGTCGTGCACGACCGGCCGCGCCGACGGCGCGGCGCCCGGTCCCGGTACCGCAGCCCGGCCGGGGTGTCCGTGGCGTCGTCGGGCACGACGCGACCCGGAGTCGCTAGGTTCGCGCCGGACGCGCCGCCCGTCCGGGTGCGCGCATCGGAACACGAGGAGATGCGATGACGCACGCCGCGAGCGCGGCCGAGCTCGAGTCGCTGCTGCTGACCCGGTCGCTCGACGACCCGGAGCTCGCCGCGGCCACCGAGCGGACCCCCGACATCCGGGTCCTGCCCGACGTGTCCGTGGTCAAGGTCGGCGGGCAGAGCTTCATGGACCGCGGCCGCGAGGCGGTGTTCCCGCTGGTCGAGGAGCTGTTGGAGGCCCGGTCCGCGCACCGGCTGCTGATCGGCACCGGCGGCGGCACCCGTGCCCGGCACGCGTACTCCCTGGCCGCCGGGCTCGGCCTGCCCACCGGTGTGCTCAGCTCGGTCGGCAGCGCCGTCGCCGGGCAGAACGCCACGATGCTCGGCTACCTGATGGCCCGGCACGGGGTGCCGGTCGTCGCCGGGGGCGGGTTCGACGCGCTGCCGCTGTCGCTGTCCGAGGTCCGCGCTGCGATCTTCGCCGGCATGCCGCCGTACGCCATGTGGCAGCCGCTGCCCGACGAGGGCGTCATCCCGCCCTACCGCACCGACGCCGGCTGCTACCTGGTCGCCGAGACCTACGGCTGCAAGAACATGATCTTCGTCAAGGACGAGGACGGTCTCTACACCGCGAACCCGAAGAACGACCCGTCGGCGACCCTGATCCCCGAGATCACCGTCAACGAGCTCGTCGAGCGGGACCTGCCCGACCTGATCGTCGAGCGCCCGGTGCTGGAGCTCATGCGGCACGCGACGCACGTCCGCTCGATCCAGATCGTCAACGGTCTCAAGCCCGGCAACCTCACCCGCGCGCTCGCCGGCGAGCACGTGGGCACGATCATCACCGCGGGAGACGCCCGATGAGCACCACCCACCCCAAGGACGTCGAGTCCCCGCTGGCCCGCCAGACCCTGCTCGACCGCGAGCAGGTCCGCCCCGTCGACCAGCAGCAGCCGGTCATCCGGATGCTGCCCCGCCTGCGCGTGGTCGTGCTCGGCGGCCGCTCGATCGTCGACCGCGGCCGCGACGTGCTGCTGCCGCTCGTCGAGGAGCTGCGCGCCGCGATCTCCGGCGACCCGCTGCTGATCGCCACCGGTGCCGGGGTCCGTGCCCGGCACGCGCTCGGCGTCGGCCTCGACCTGGGCCTGCCGACCGGTGCGCTCGCCGAGATCGCCGGCCGTGAGGCCGAGCAGAACGGGCACCTGGTCGCCGCGCTGCTCGCCGAGCAGGGCGTCGCCTACCTCGGGCACGACACCGTCGCCCACCAGCTGCCGGTGCACCTGGCCGCGTCGAACGCCGCCGTCACCAACGGCTATCCGCCCTACGGCGTGCACGAGCTGCCGACGGCCGCCGGGAAGATCCCGGCCCACCGCACCGACACCGGCGCGCTGCTGCTGGCCGACGCGTGGGGCGCGGCCTCGCTGACCTACGTCCGCGACGTCGGCGGCGTGCTCGACGGGGACACCGTGCTGCGCGAGGCGTCCGCGGCCGACCTGCTCGCCGACGCCGCCCGGACCCTGCCGATCGACCGGGAGGCGCTGCGCACGCTGCAGCGCGCCCGGCACGTCCGGTCGGTGCAGATCGTCGACGGGACCGTCGCCGGGAACCTGACGAAGGCCCTGGCCGGGGAGCACATCGGGACCGTCGTCTCGGCCTGACCTCCGAGGACGGGATCCGTCCGGGTCCGGTGCCACGGTCGTGTCGTGGCGCCGAACCCGTTCCCCGTCCCGCAGGCGGAGATCGACCGCCTGCACGCCCGACTCGACGACACCGCCGGCCCGACGTACCGTCCGGCGCCGGGTGGTCCTCCGGCGTCCCGCCCGACCATCTGCGCGCGCTCGCCGACCACTGGCGGCACCACGTCGACTGATGGGCGGTGGAGGAGCGGCCGGCCGCGGACTCCGTCGTCGTCGACACCCCCGACCACGCCGGGGTGCACGCGCTAGTCCGCCGCTCGACGCGGTCCGACGCCGTACCGCTGCTGCCGGTGCACGGCTGGCCGTCCACCCCGGCGGACTTCCTCGACCTCCTGGGCCCCGCTCACCGAGCCGCTCCTCGACGACCTCCGGGCGTTCGCCCACTCCCTCGGACCCGAGTCCGGCGATCGATCAGTACTTCAGGGCGGTCGCGTGACGGGGGGGACAGCGCTGAGGTACTGATCGAGGTCGGCGCGGCCGGGAGCCGGCGAGCGCAGCCCGGGCGGCGCCGGGGCGGGGTCGGGCAGCCGGGCCTCAGCCCACCGGGACCGGCGGGACCGGCGGAGCGGCACCGGGCTCCGTGCGTCGCCGCCGTCGCCGACCCGCGACGAGTGCGGCGCCCGTCAGCAGCACCAGCCCGGCGACGGCCGCCACGAACGGCACCGAGGCCGGGTCCCCGCCGTAGGCGCCGATCGTCACGAACGCCACCGCCGAGGGCGCCACCCCGAGCACCGACCCGGCCAGATAGTCGCGCAGCCGGATCGCGGTCAGCCCGCAGGCGTAGCTGAGCACCGGGAACGGGATCACCGGCAGCAGCCTGCCCCCGGCGACGGCCCACAGCCCGCCCCGGCGCAGCCGCGCGTCGAGACGGCGGATGCGGGCGCCGCCGATCCCGGCGACGACCTCGCGGCCCAGCGTCCGCGACAGCACGAAGCCGATCAGCGAGCCCACGGCGACGGCGGTCATCGTCGTCGCCAGGCCGACGGGCAGGCCGAACAGGACCCCGGCGGCGATGCCCATCACGGTCGCGGGCGCCGGGACCAGGGTGAACCCGACGAACAGCAGGGTGAACAGGACCGGTGCCGCCCAGCCCGCGGCCGCCGTCGTCGCACGGACGCTCTCGACCGTCGGCCAGCCGGTGACCAGCAGTACCGCGGAGCCCGCGGCCACCAGCGTCACCAGCAGCACGGGCCGCCACCATCGGGCCACCGTCGACCACCTCCACCCGGGTCTACGAGTGCGGGTACCCGCGGGGTTCGGGTGAGCACCGGCACGGACCGGTGAACGGCGACCGGTGTGCGGCGGACGACGGTGTCCGGTGTGACACAGTCTCGGCCTGATGAGACGTCCGGCGCGCACCCGCACCCTGCTGGGGTGGATCGCCGTCGCGTTCGTCGGGGCGTGGATCGTCGGGACCGTCACGCTGATCGCGGCGGCGGGGGAGCGCGGTGCCGACGACCGGGCCGCGCTCTACGAGCGGGGCGAGGCCGCGCTGCGGACCCCCGACGGTGGCGGTGCCCGGCTGCACGAGCTGCTGCTCGACGCCCCGGACCGCGGTTTCGTCGACGACTACGTCGAACGCCTCCAGGCGGCCGGGTCGCCCGCCGTGCTGCCCACCGGGCCGGACCGGGTCGAGGTGCGCTCGGGACCGGTGCTGGTGACGCTGTCGGTCACCGAGGAGGCGGGCCGCTGGTACTTCAGCCTCCTGCCGCCCGGGGAGCGGGAACCGGGCTGACCACCGGGCGCCACCACGGCGTCCGCGACCGGGGCGTCGGCCCGGGGCCGGCCGCGACGACGACACCGGGGAACCCGGTCAGCAACCGCGGCACCGCGCGGCGCAGCCGTCGCACGGCGGCGGCGCCGTCGACGTCGTCGAGGCGCGCCTGCAGGAACAGCCCGCCCCCGTGGCGCGCGGTCCGCACCCGGGACAGCTCGGGCAGCGTCCGCGCCAGCACGCGCAGCTCCTCGGCGGTGAGGGGACAGCCACCGACGACCACCGTCGCGGTGAAGGGGCGCGTCCCGTCGTGCTCCGAGTTCATGGAGTCCCCTACGAGCGGAGCCCCCGTCCGGATGCGGTCCCGGCCGGGAGATACCCACTTCTCATGACGCCGGGACCTGGGGTTACTCCGTCCGCAGCAGCTCCGTGACGTCCGTCCGGAACTGCATCGCCCGATAGGGCCAGTTGGTCGTGGTGTTCCACTGGCTGACGACCAGGTGCAGGTCGTCGAGCGTCGAGCCGGGGACGACGTAGCCGCCGTAGAGCTGTGCGACGCGGCCGGTGGCGTGGTCCTCGTCGTCCCAGCCGCAGCCGGTGAGCACCGTGGTCCGCGGGGCGCGGTGCAGGTCGGCGTTCGGGCGGTCGAGCAGCAGTGTGTCGATCCGGTAGTTCCCGGCGTCGAAGACGGTGAGCAGCAGGTGCTCGCGACCGTCCGGGCCGGGCACCCGGCGCAGGTTGAGCTCGCCGAACGCGCCGGGGAGGGTCAGCGTCGGCGGGTTGCCCCAGTCCCAGCGCTCCCCGGCGAAGCCCCACGGCTCCCACGCGTCGCGGTCGGTGATCCGGTCGGCGGGCACCCGGTGCAGCAGCAGGCCGTCGCGGCGCTGGAAGCCGGTGGTGTAGGCGTAGACGTAGCCGTCGCCGCCGTCGCACCAGGTCAGCTGCTGGAACAGGCCGTCGTGGTGGTCGCCGGGCCAGTCGCAGCCGGTCCGCTCCCAGGTGACGCCGTTGTCGCGGGAGGCGACGATCTCGCTCCACAGCACGTTGCCGAGGCCCTTGTTGGCCATGACGTGCAGGTACATCGTGTCGCCGACGGTGATGACGTCGGCCGGCAGGATCGTGGTGACGCGCCGGTGCAGCCGGAACCAGTTCGTCGCCGGCTTGCTGACCAGGCGGCAGGCGTAGTCGGCCGCGTCGCCGCCGGAGCCGGTCCAGCGCAGGCCGCCGCGGACGTCGTCGGGGTCGGCGAACAGCACGACCGGGGAGCGCCAGCCGGGCCCGCCGACACCGGCCCGGTCGAACGTGTCGCCGAAGACGGCGACCAGACGCCCGTCCGGGGCGGTGGCGAGGATGCCGAGGTCGGTGCCGCCGATTCCGAACCGGTCGGTGTACCCGGGCCCGGTCAGGTCGGCGATCTTGGTCGTGACGGCCATGGCGCGACCCTACGGGCGGTACCGCGCGATCGCGTCGCGGGTCGCGGGCAGTGCGAACACCTCCGCGAAGGTGTCGACGCTCGCCTCCACCGAGCCGGTGATGCCCTGCTCGCGCCAGGTCTCGAGCAGCTGCTTCTGGGCCGACAGGACCTCGCGGGTCGGGGCGAGCAGCGTCGCGACGAGGTCGTCGACGGCGGCGTCGAGCCCGGCGGGGGAGTCGACGAGCCGGTTCACCAGCGGCGCCGTCCCGGGCTCGTCGACCCGGTGCACGCTGCCGGTCAGGACCATCTCCTGGGCGAGCGCGGCACCGACGTAGCGGGGCAGCAGCGCCGCGTCGACCACCGACGGGATCCCGAGGCGCACCTCGGGCAGCCCCACCCGCACCCCGGCGTGGGCGACGCGCAGGTCGCAGGCCAGCGCGAGCTCGAACGCCGCACCGAGGCAGGCGCCGTTCAGCCGGGCGATCGTCGGCACCGGTGCGGTGCGCACCGCGCGCAGGCAGGTCGCGAGCCGGGTGATGATCGCGCGACCGTCGCCGGGGGCGGCGTCGCGGAACACGTCGAGGTGCATCCCGGCGCCGAACGCGCGGTCCCCGGCCCCGGTGACCACGACGACCCGCACCCGGTCCGGGAGGTCGGTGACGGCCGCGGTGATCGCGTCGACGTCGCCCGTGTGCAGTGCGTTGGCGGCCTCGGGACGGTCCAGGGTGACCGTCCGGACCGCGCCGTCGTCGTGCACCCGCGGAGTCCCCATCAGTGCACCGTCCACGGCGGCGGGACGGTGCGTGGGGGGCGTCGCCGCAGCACCAGGACCAGCACCGGCAGCACGATCGCGCCGACGCCGGCCGCGACCGGCGTCAGGATCGCCAGGATCAGCGGGGCGATCCCGGCCGCGGCGACGACCAGCGCGACCCCGATCCCGCGTGCCCCCGGCGCGGCCGACAGCGTGACGGTGCCCGGCTCGTCGACGGGACCGCCGGTGGTCGCGGGGACGGCGACGTCCGCGGGCAGCCCGGCCCAGCGCACCCAGGACAGCAGCGCCAGGAGCGCCGGCACCGCGACCGCCGCTCCGCCGATCCACCGCCATCCCCGGACCACGACGATCATCGGACCACAGCGGCGGCCGCGACGACAGGTCCTACCGGGCGGCCGCCGCGGCCACCGCGTCGGCGAACACCTGCGGCGCCTCGACCGGGACGAAGTGCCCGACGCCGTCGACGGGGGTGACGGTCACGTCGGTGAAGAACTCCCCGACCCGGTCGGACCAGTCGCGCGGGAACAGCGGGTCGTGCTCGGGCCACAGGAACGTCGTCGGGACGGTGACACGGTCGGCCGGGTCGGGCGCGGTCTCGGCGAGCGAGCGGGCCACCGCGCCGCCGCCGGAGCGGTACCAGTTGATCGACGCGACGAACGCGCCCGGCGCCCCGTACGCGACGGCGAGGTGGTCGAGGCGCCCGTCGTCGGGGGTGAACCCCGGGCCGGACCAGTGCGACCAGAAGTGGCGCAGGTACGCGCGGGCGGCACGGGCGTCGCCGTCGACGAGCTCGCGGGCCAGGTCGAGCTGGTGGAAGGACTGGTACCAGAACTCGCGCACCGGCTGCTCCGCGAGGATCCGCCGCCCGACCCCCGGCGCGGGCGGGGTGACCACGAGCGCGCGCAGCAGGTCGGGCCGGTCCTTCGCGACCTGCTGGCCGACGCGGCTGCCGACGTCGTAGCCGGCGACGACCACATCGGACAGGTCCAGCTCGCCCAGCAGCGCGGTCAGCGAGCGCGCCTGCGCGGCCGCCGAGTACTGCTCGGCCGGGTCGCGGTCGTGCGAGTCGGACCCGCCGAACCCGCGCAGGTCCGGGACGACGACGTCGTGCGCGGGGGCCAGCCGCTCGGCGACGGCGGTCATGTCCGTCCGGTCGCCCGGCCAGCCGTGCAGCAGCAGGACCGGCGGCGCGCCGGGCTCGCCGTGGCGGTCGTAGGCCAGTCGGAAGCCGTCGGTCGTGGCGGACAGTGGCATCGCGGGGATCCTCCGGGATCGTGGGACGGGCGGCTCGGTGTACCGAGAAATGATGATGGGGCGCCCGGGTCGCGACGGCGATACTCGCGCGTGTGAGTGAGCGCCGGAACCCCGACGTCGAGGTCGACTGGGACGACCCGGAGACCCCCACCCCGGGCTGGATGGGGTTCCTGCTGGCGCTATGGCTGCTGCTCGCGCTCGCGTGCGGGTGGTCCGCCGTCGACGACCTGCGCCTGGCCAGCGGCGCGGTCGGCGCGCCCGGGGTCCTGGAGGTCACGGACTGCACCGACCTGGGGGAGGGTCGCTACGACTGCAACGGCCTGTTCCGGCCGGACGCCGGCGGTGACCCGATCGCCGTCGACGCCTCGCCGGACTCGTCGGCCGGGGAGGTCGTCGCGGCGCAGCTGACCACTGCCGGTGACCGTGCGGTGCCCACCGGGACGACCGGGGTGCTCGCCGCACTGACCCTGCCGTTCCTCGGCGTCGCCCTGCTCGGCTACCTGCCCTGGACGACGGCGGTGGTGCTCGGCACCCGGCGCGGCCGCCGCGGGCTCGCCGTCCTCGGGCACGTGGTGACGCTCGTCTTCGGGACCGCGACGACTGTCGGCCTGGTCCTCTCCTGACCCGTCCGGTCGAATTGTCGGGCCGTAACGGTTACCGTTCGCCGACCGCTCGGCCGACACGTCAGGGGGAACCGTGTCCCAGGCACCCACCACCGGAACGACGGAACGTCACCGTCTCCCGGTCCGGACGCTCGTCGCGGCGTCCATCGGCAACGCGGTCGAGTGGTACGACTGGACGATCTACGCGACGTTCTCGATCTACTTCGCGACGCAGATCTTCCCGCCCGAGAACGCGGCGCTTGCCCTCATCTCGACGCTCGCAACCTATGCGCTCGCCTTCTTCTTCCGGCCGCTGGGCGGTCTGCTGCTGGGCCGGTTCGCCGACCTCAAGGGCCGCCGCACCGCGATGCTGGTGACCATCCTGCTGATGGCGGGCGGGTCGTTCGTCATCGGCCTGCTGCCGACGTTCGCGATGATCGGCTGGTTCGCCCCGGTCCTGCTGCTGCTCGCGCGCATCGCGCAGGGCATGTCGCTGGGCGGCGAGGTCTCCAACGCCTCGGCCTACCTCGCCGAGATCGCCCCGCGCGAGCGGCGCGGGCGCTACTCGTCGTTCTTCTACATCTCCACCGGCACCGCGGTGCTGTTCGCCTCCCTCACCGGCTTCGTGCTGGCCGCGACGCTGACCGAGGACCAGCTGGCCTCCTGGGGCTGGCGGATCCCGTTCCTGCTCGGCGGGGTGCTCGGGATCATCGGGCTCTGGATGCGGCGCCAGATGAGCGAGAGCGAGCAGTTCGAGGAGAACAAGGAGTCCGCGGCCCGGATCCGCAACCCGCTGATGCTGACCCTGCGTGAGCACCCGAAGGCGGTCGCGCAGCTCGTCGGCTTCACGATCCTGCACACGCTCTGCTACTACACCTTCTTCTCCGCGCTGACCCCGTACGCGACGAAGTCCCGCGGGGCCGACGCGTCCGAGGTCTTCCTCGCGCTGTCCATCGCGACAGCGATCTTCGTACTGCTGCAGTACCCGATGGGGGCCGCCGCCGACCGGTACGGCCGCAAGCCGCAGATGCTGGTCTGGTCCGCGGCCACCGCGGTGCTCGTCGTACCGCTGTCGTTCCTGATCGGGCCCGGCTTCTGGAACATGTTCGTCGTGTTCGTCGTCGGGTTGTCCCTCTACACGGCGATGACCTCGGTCGCGCCGGCGATCATGAGCGAGCTGTTCCCGACGAAGGTCCGGGCCCTGGGCATCGGTGCCTGGTACAACCTGACCGTTGCGGTGTTCGGCGGGACCGCGCCGCTGGTCATCGCCTCGCTGCAGGAGGCGGACCTGGCGATCCTGTTCTTCGTCTACGTCGCCGTCGGGGCCGTGATCTCCTTCGTCGCGGTGCTGACCCTGCCGGAGACGAAGGGCTCCGCGCTGCGCTGACCGGGTACGCTCCATCGAAACGACGCCGTTTCGATGGAGAGCTCGCGATGACCAGCACCGCACCGGCCGACACGCTGCGCCACCTCGCGCACGGCGCCACGCTCGAGGAGGGCCTCGGGTTCTTCGACGCGCTGCCCGCCGTCGGGGTCGCGGAGATGCTGGGCGACTGGTCGGGCGGCGAGATCCCCACCGGCAACCCGATGGACGGGCTGCTGGGGCGTTTCGGCTGGCACGGCAAGCGGTTCGACGGCGTCGACGACGTCCACCCGCTCGTCATGGACCACCCCCGCGGCGGCCTGTTCTCGCTCAACCCCGCCCTGGTCCCGCTGCCCGCGCTGCTGCGCCACCCGGCCGCGCTGCGCAACCCGACCCTGGCGCGGATCGCCCGCACCGCGGGCCCCGCGCTCGCCACCCGGGCCCCGAAGGCGCGGCTGCGCACCACCGAGTACCGCGGGGTCGCCAGCGCCACCATGTGCTACGACGACCTGCCGATCCACGACGTCTTCCGGCGCGTCGACGACGCCACCGTCCTCGGTGCCATGGACATGCGCGGCCTGACCCATCCGTTCCTGTTCTTCCTGCGTCGCGAGTGACCAGCCGCTTCCCGGACGAGCGCCGCCGGGAGGTGCTCGCCGCGACCCGTGACCTCGTCGCGGAACGCGGCTACTCCTCGACCACGGTCGA
This sequence comes from Pseudonocardia sp. UM4_GMWB1, assembly GCF_017312155.1. Taxonomy (NCBI): domain Bacteria; kingdom Bacillati; phylum Actinomycetota; class Actinomycetes; order Pseudonocardiales; family Pseudonocardiaceae; genus Pseudonocardia; species Pseudonocardia sp. UM4_GMWB1. The sequence continues at coordinate 2,943,195 of NZ_QJPN01000001.1, forward strand.
GGCCGTCGCCGCGGCGACCCGCACCAGCAAGGCCACGCTCTACCGGCAGTGGGGCGACAAGGCCGCACTCGTGGTGGAGGCCGTCTCGGCGGGCAGCCCGCTCGCGATCGACCGGATCAACACCGGGTCGCTGGCCGGGGACCTCGCCGCGGTCGTCGACCAGCTGGCCGCGCGGGCCGCGGTCGACGTGCCGATCGTGCTGGGGCTGGCCGGGGCCGGGCAGTGCGACCCCGCCCTGCCTGCCGCGTTGTCCTCACGGCTGCTGCCGCAGGTCGAGGCGCTGCGCGCGGTGGTGGCGCGGGCCGTCGCCCGCGGGGAGCTGCCGGCCGACCCGCCCGCCGCCCGGCACCTGCCCTACCTGCTGGCGGGCGCGGTGGTGGCGCCGACGCTGCTCGACGGGCCGGCCGCCGTCGCCGACGCCGGGTACCTGCGGTCGGTCTGCGACGACGTGCTGCTGCCGGCCCTCGGGGCCCGCGCGTGAGCTCCGGGCGCTCCTAGGCGGGCCCGTCGACGACCTGCACGACACCGTCGGCGGTGCCGGTGACGAACAGGCGTCCGGTGTCCGGGTCGACCGCGACCGTGTTCGGCTGGCGCACGGTGGGGATCCGGGCGACCTCCCGCGGCGTCGGGTCGGTCATGTCGTAGCCGACGAGCAGGTTCGCCCCGGTCGCGGTGACCCACACGCGGTCCCGGACCGGGTCGTAGGCGATCCCGTAGGGCTCGCCGGGCAGGTCCACCCGTCCGACCTCGGCCGGGGTGCCCGCCGGGTCGAAGACGATCAGGTGCCCGCCCCGGGTGTCGGTCGCGACCATGCGGCCGTGCCGGTCGGCGACCAGGTGGGTCGGGCCGTCGCCGGCCGGGAGCTCGCGGATGCCGTCGCCGGTGGCGGCGTCGTAGACGGTGAGGGTGTTCTCGCGGACGTCGATCAGTCCGACCCGGTCGCCGACGGGGGCGAGCCCGGCGGGCTGGGTGACGTCGGTCAGCTGGCGCACCACCCGGTCCCCGCGGACCACGGACACGCTGCCACCCGCCTCGTTGGCGACGAACACGGTCCCGGCCGCCGTCCCGGTCGCGTCGTGCGCCATCGGGCCGGTCATCACCTCCGACGACACCCGGCCACCGGGCAGCGAGACGCGCAGCAGGCCGTTCGCGCTCTCGCTCGGGACCAGCACCGGCCCGCCCGGCCCGGCGAGCTGCAGGTGGCGCAGCACGCCCGGCAGCGGCACCCGCCCGACGACGGCGGCGGTGTCGGCGTCGAGCAGCACGAGCCGGTCGGGCTGTCGCACCCCGACCGCGACGCGGCGCGTCGGCCCGTCGGCGACGATGCCCTCGGGGACCGCGCCGACCGCGACGCTCCGCCCGGGCGGGGTGGCGGTCACCGGTGGCGCGACGCCCGGCTCGGCGGGCGGCGGCAGCGGCTCGGCGAACCGGGCGGGGGTGCCCGCCCGCCCGGGTGCGGCCGGGCCGTCGGCCGGCGCGGCGCAGCCCACCGTGAACAGGGCCAGGGCCAGGACGGCCGCCCGCTGCATGCGTTTCCCTGTCGCCATGGGTTCAGCATCGTGCCTCGGCCGGACGCCCGCGCGGCGGCCGAGGAGCGCACCTGCCAGTTGCGCTGCAAAACGATAGATGGCTATCGTTTCGGTGTCCCGATCATGACGACGAGGGAGTTCCGCCGTGACGACGACCGAGGCCCCGCAGTTGCCCTTCGACCGTCCGAACGTCATCGACGTCGCGCCGCTGTACGCGGTACTCCGCCGCGAGGGGCCGATCGTGCCGGTGCGCACCCCCGTCGGTGACCCGGCGTGGCTGGTCACCCGGCACGCCGAGGCGCGCTCCCTGTTCGCCGACCCGCGGCTCGGCCGCTCGCACCCCGCGCCCGAGCAGGCGGCCCGGGTGTCCGAGGCGGCGGTCCTGGCCGGCCCCACCGGCACCGTGGAGACCGAGAAGGCCGAGCACGACCGGATGCGCAGGCTGCTGGTCCCCGCGTTCTCGGCCAAGCGGATGCGGCGCCTCGGCGACCACGTCGGCGAGCTCGTCGACGGCTGCCTCGACGACCTCGTCGCCGCGAAGGAGACGTCCCCCGACGGCGTCGCGGACCTGCACGCCCACCTCGCGTTCCCGCTCCCGGTGCTGGTCATCTGCGAGCTGCTCGGCGTGCCCTTCGCCGACCGCGGCTACTTCAGCGGGCTGTCCGAGCGGGTCGCGACCATCCGCTCCGGCGGCGACGCCGAGACCGCGATGACCGAGTTCCGCGGCTACATGGGACGGCTCGCGGCGGCGAAGCGGGAGACCCCGGGGGAGGACGTCGTCACCGACCTCGTACGGGCCCGGGCCGACGACCCCGGCTTCGGGGAGGCCGAGCTGACCCGGCTCGCCGCCGGGCTGCTGTTCGCCGGGCACGAGACCACCGTCGGGCGCATCGACCTCGGTGTGCTCCTGCTGCTCACCGACACCGCCCGCCGGGACACCTTCGTCGCCGACGTCGACGGCAGGCTGCACGGCACCGTCGAGGAGGTCCTGCGCATGTCGGCCCCCGGCGGGCTCGGGCTGCTGCGCTACGCGCACGCCGACATCGAGGTCGGGAGCGTCACGATCCGCCGCGGTGACGCGGTGATGATCTCGACGGCGTCGGCGAACCGGGACACCGAGGTGTTCGACGACGCCGACGCCTTCGACCCGACCCGCCGGCCCAACCCGCACGTGTCCTTCGGCGACGGCGGCCACTTCTGCATCGGTGCGAGCCTGGCCCGCACCGAGCTCGCGACGGTGTTCGCGCGGCTGTTCCGGCGGCTGCCCGGGCTGCGGCTCGCCGTCGCCCCGGAGGACCTGGACGTGCGCGCCGAGCAGGTCACCGGGGGAGTGCGGGCGCTGCCGGTCACCTGGTGAGCCGGTGCCGCGGCGTCCCATGACCTCGCGCGGCGACCCGCGCACGGGGTGCCGCGGACCGGACGGGGGCGCCGCGGGCCGGGCTCACAGCCCGTCGGCCAGGATCCCGTCCATCGCCCGCTCCACGATCGCCGCGATCGTCCACGACGGGTTCGTGCTCCCCGTCGTCCCCGGCACCAGTGCCCCGTCGACGACGTGCAGTCCCGGGTGCCCGGCCACGCGTCCCCGGTCGTCGGTGACCCGGCCCAGTACCGCGCCGCCCAGCGGGTGCCAGGTGACCGGGTCCGCTGCCCCCAGGTCGAGGACCCCGGAGGGTGCGTCCGCGGCGCGCGCGACCAGGCCGGAGAGCCCTGCGGGCAGCCGGGAGGCGACGTCGGAGACGACCCGTCCGAGGCCGGCGCCGACCGGGGCGTCCGGGGCGATCAACCGCTGGGTGAGGTCGCGGACGGTGCGCTGGGCGTCGGCGTCGCCGTCGGGCGGCCAGTGCAGCACGGCCTCGCCGGTGGCGCCGTCGAAGCGGAACTCGCCCACCGGGTCGCAGGCCCCGAAACCCGGCAGCGACATCGCGCGGACGTCGAACGGCAGCGGCGCGGGACCGAAGGTGAGCGTGACGGCCTCTGCGCGGTCGTCGGTGGGCGGGCGGATGCCGGCCGCCATCGGCCCGGCCTGCGGCCCGCCCGCCGGTTCGGGGACGCCGACGCGCAGCTGGATGCGGTCGCCGTTGTTGCCCCAGAACCGGCCGGCGTCGGCGGTGAGGTCGGGCAGCGTCCCGGTCTCGCGGGCCCGTACGAGCAGCCGCGACGTGCCGGTCGACCCGGCGGCGAGGAACAGCGCCCCGGTGGTGAGCGCGATCCGTTCCCGCACGACGCCGTCGGTGTCGATCCGCTCGACGTCGAGCCGGTAGCGTCCGCCGCCGACCGCGTGCAGGTCGACCACCCGGTGCAGCGGGGCGACGGTGACCAGTCCGGAGGCCTCGGCGTCGCGCAGGTAGTTCTTGTCCGCCGACAGCCGCGCCCCGGAGTTGACGCCGGTGAAGTACTCGCCGACCGACATCGACGGCGTCGCCCGCCCGGCGAACTCGGCGCGCACGACGTCCCAGTCGGTCGCGTTGGGCAGCAGCTGCGCGGTCAGCCCGGCACGGCGGGCCTGCTCCAGGAACAGCCGGGTCCCGACGTGCGCGGGGTGGGCCAGGACGTCGTCGGGGATCGGCGAGACCCCGACCCGGGCGGCGGCGCGCGGGTAGTGCACGGCGGCGAGCTCGTCGTGGTCGATGCCGGGGACCGCCGCGGAGAACACCGCCGCGTCCGGCCGGATCCACACCCCGGCGTACACCAGCGTCGACCCGCCGACGCCCGCCCCGCAGAGCACGCTCATCCCGCGCCCGGACACCTTCTCGAACAGGCCGGTGTAGGGCCGGTAGAGGGTCGGCGGCTGGCCGGGGAACACCGGCGTGGGAGTCAGCCACGACGAGCGGCGGTCCGGGCGCAGGAACGGCGGGAACGTGTCGGTGGCCGGTGTGGTCCAGCGGCGGCCGCGTTCGAGGACCAGGGTGCGCACGCCCGCCTCGGCGAGCCGGGCCGCGGCGATCGACCCGCCGAGCCCGCTCCCGACGACGACGGCCGGTGCGGACATCGCGGTGACCTCGCGGCGCAGCAGGGCCGGCGCGGCGGTCGCGGTCCCGGCGGCACCCAGCGCGGCGGCACCGAGCGCGGTCCCGGTCAGGAACCCCCGGCGGCTGGTCACCCGCATCCGGCTCAGCCCCCGATCCGGATGTCGGCGACGATCTCGCGGATCAGGCCGTCGTCGTAACGGAAGGTCTCGTGCACCCGCGCGGTCGTGAGGTCGACCGGACCCGCCCCGACGGACAGGGTGAACTCCGCGACGACGACGCCGTCCCCGCGCACGCGGTAGGTCTCGTCGGAGACGGCGCGGATGATCCGGTACTGGGGGCCGAACCGCAGGTCGGCGCGCAGCTGGTCGCCGGAGAACCCGGTCGGCAGCCCCGCCTCGACCCGGGTCGCGTGTGGGTGGAACGGCACCGCCGACGGGTCGTGGTCGGCGAGTGCGGCGACGTAGGCGCGGGCACCGTCGACCCGGCAGGCGTCGTCACAGGTCGAGGCGGACGCGACACCCGCCCCCGCTCCGGCGACGATCACTCCGACGAGCACGGACAGCAGCAGACTGCGCGACCGCATGGGAACCTCCGGGACCTGGGGGAGCGGACGGGGGACGACGTGACGGGAGCGACGCCCGGGGGCAGGCGCCGGGAGACACGGGACGACGGCGTGGCGCGCACGCGGGCGGCCCTGTTGGCCGCGGCAGCCGACGTGTTCGCCGAGCGGGGCTACGACGGCGCCTCGGTGGACGAGATCGCCCGCGCCGCCGGGGTGTCGGTGGGGTCGATCTACAGCCGCTTCGGCAGCAAGCAGGACCTGTTCCGGGCGCTGATGACCGGCCACCTGGAGGGCGACCTGCACCGGGTGCGGTCCGGTATGGACGCGGGCCCCGAACAGGCGCTGGCCGAGCTGGAGACGGTGCTGCTGGAGACCGCCCGCTCGCGCCCGGCGACCCTGCTCGACGCCGAGACCTGGGCGGTGGCGATGCGCACTCCGGCGATGCGCGCGGCCGTGGCCGACCACCACCGCAGGGTCCGGGACGAGGCCGCAGCCATGGTGGCGCGCGGCCGCGCGGCCGCCGGGGTGGACCTCGGCGTGCCGGACGACGAGGTGGCGACCGCGATGATCGCGCTGTTCCACGGCCTCGTCCGGGAGTACCGCCTCGGTGTGCCCGGCGAGGCGCCGCCCGACCTGTACAGCCGCATGGTGCACGCGCTCGCGACCGGGCTCGCCGCGCTGGCCGCGGACGGCGGGCCGCCCGGCGAGCCATGATCCACAGCGAGCCACGGGCGGCAGTCTGGCACGGGTGAGCGGACGCTCACCCACCGGGTTCTCCATCGGATGTCGGACACCCGTCGACGGTCACGGGGCCGCCGTCCGGACGGGCGCGGACGCGACCCCCCACCCGGCGGTGGCGCCCGCGACACCGTTCGCCACGATGGGGCGGTGACAGGCACGGCACCCCCGGACATCCAGCAGCACCGCTCGATCAACCAGCGCATCGCCGACGAGCTCGGCGCCCGGCCGGACCAGGTCGGGGCCGCGGTGGCCCTGCTGGACGAGGGCTCGACGGTCCCCTTCGTCGCCCGGTACCGCAAGGAGGCGACCGGCGGCCTCGACGACGCCCAGCTCCGCACCCTGGAGGAGCGGCTGCGCTACCTGCGGGAGCTGGAGGAGCGGCGCACCGTCGTCCTCGACTCCATCCGGTCGCAGGGCAAGCTCGACGAGTCCCTCGAGGCCACCATCCTCGCCGCCGAGTCCAAGGCCCGGCTCGAGGACATCTACCTGCCCTACAAGCCCAAGCGCCGCACCAAGGCGATGATCGCCCGAGAGCAGGGCCTGGAACCGCTGGCCGACGCGCTGCTCGCCGACCCGACGCTCGACCCGCACTCGTCGGCGGCCGCCTACGTGACCGACGAGGTCGCCGACGCCGGCGCCGCGCTGGAGGGTGCCCGTTCGATCCTGGTCGAGCGGATCGGGGAGAACGCCGACCTCGTCGGCGGCCTGCGCGAGCGCATGTGGGCGCACGGGCGGCTGGTCACCACGGTCCGCGAGGGCAAGGAGAACGACCAGGCCGCGGCCAAGTTCTCGGACTACTTCGACTTCGCCGAGAAGTTCACGACGTTGCCCTCGCACCGGATCCTCGCGGTCTTCCGCGGTGAGTCCGAGGAGGCGCTCGACGTCACCCTCGACGCCGGTGTCGCCGACGACGAGCCGAACCCCTACGAGGCCCTGATCGCCGCCGAGTACGGCGTCGCCGACCGCGGCCGCGCCGGCGACGCCTGGTTGCTCGGCGTCGTCCGGTGGGCGTGGCGGACCCGCCTGCTCACCGCGCTCGGCATCGACATCCGGGTCCGGCTGCGCACCGCCGCCGAGGAGGGCGCCATCGGCGTGTTCGCCGCGAACCTGCGCGACCTGCTGCTCGCCGCCCCCGCGGGCACCCGCGCGACCCTGGGCCTCGACCCGGGCCTGCGCACCGGGGTCAAGGTCGCCGTCGTCGACGCGACCGGCAAGGTCGTCGACACCGCGGTGATCTACCCGCACGAGCCCCGCAAGGACCGCGCCGGGTCGCTGAAGACCCTGGCGGCGCTGTGCACGAAGCACTCCGTCGAGCTGATCGCGATCGGCAACGGCACCGCCTCGCGGGAGACCGACGCGCTGGCCGGTGAGCTCATCGCGGCGAACCCGGGCCTGAAGCTGACCAAGGTGATGGTGTCCGAGGCCGGCGCGTCGGTGTACTCGGCGTCGGCCTACGCCTCGGCCGAGCTGCCCGACATGGACGTCTCGCTGCGCGGCGCGGTCTCCATCGCGCGGCGCCTGCAGGACCCGCTCGCCGAGCTGGTCAAGATCGACCCGAAGTCGATCGGGGTCGGGCAGTACCAGCACGACCTGCCGGAGTCGTCGCTGTCGCGCTCGCTCGACGCGGTCGTCGAGGACTGTGTGAACGCCGTCGGTGTCGACGTGAACTCGGCGTCCGCGCCGCTGCTGCGTCGGGTCTCGGGCATCTCCGAGTCCCTCGCCGGCGCGATCGTCGCCCACCGCGACGAGAACGGCCCGTTCCGGAACCGGACCGCGCTGACCGGCGTCGCGCGGCTGGGGCCCAAGGCGTTCGAGCAGTGCGCGGGCTTCCTGCGCATCCGCGGTGGGGACGAGCCGCTCGACGTCACCGGGGTGCACCCCGAGTCCTATCCGGTCGTCCGGCGGATGGTGGAGCGCACCACGCTCGACGTGTCCGCCCTGATGGGCAACGCCGCACGGCTGCACCAGATCAAGCCCAAGGACTACGTCGGGGACGGCGTCGGGCTCCCGACCGTCACCGACATCCTGGCCGAACTGGAGAAGCCCGGCCGGGACCCGCGGCCGGCGTTCCGGACCGCGACCTTCGCCGAGGGCGTCCACAAGATCTCCGACCTGCGGCCGGGGATGCTGCTGGAGGGCGTCGTCACCAACGTGGCCGCCTTCGGCGCGTTCGTCGACGTCGGGGTGCACCAGGACGGCCTCGTGCACGTGAGCGCGATGAGCAAGGACTTCGTGTCCGACCCGCGCGACGTCGCCAAGTCCGGTGACGTGGTCAAGGTGAAGGTCCTGGAGGTCGACGAGGCCCGCAAGCGGATCTCGCTGACCCTGCGTCTGGACGACGAGCCCGGCGCCGGCGAGCGCGGCGGCCGGTCCCGCGGGCCCGGCCAGGGCCAGGGCGGAGGCCAGGGCGGCCAGGGCGGCCGGGGCCGCGACGGCGGCGAGCGCGACGGGCGCGGTCCGGGCGGCGGACGCGGCCAGGGCGGCGGCGACCGCGGCCGGGGTGGTCGCGACGGTGGCCGTGGCGACCGCGGCCGCGGCGGTCAGGGTGGTGGCCGCGGCGGCTCCGGCGGCCAGGGCGGTCGCGGCGGCTCCGGCGGCGGCCGGCAGGACCGCGGCCCCGCCAACGACGCGATGGCCGAGGCGTTGCGCAAGGCGGGCTTCGGCAAGTCCTGAGCCGACGACCGGGCCCCGCACACCCCGGGTGCGCGGGCCCGGTCGCGGTCAGTGCGGGAGGACCGGCTCCAGCAGCCGCTCGGCGAGCCGGCGCAGGTCGTCGTCGCCGACGCCCCACTCGCGCAGCCGGCCCGCCGGGCCGGTGGGGTGCGCGTCGAGGTCGTCGAGCACGGCCTCCAGGGCGGCGGCGTCCACCCCGAGCAGTGCCTCGTCGTCGGGCTCGGGCTGGCCCCAGGCGCGCAGCCGGTCCCACAGCGTCGGCAGGACCTCGTTGGTGCGCAGGTAGTCCGCGACGACCGTCGCGCGCGGCACGTCCAGCACGGCCAGCAGCACCCCGACCACGATCCCGGTCCGGTCCTTGCCCGCGGCGCAGTGCACCAGCACCGGGGCGGGCGCGTCGGCGACGGTCCGCACGATCCCCGCGAGCTCGGCGCCGGCCTCGGCCGCCAGCAGCCGGTAGGCCCACCCGAGCCCGTCCTCACCGGCGGCGGCCGTCGCGACCCGCTCCGGGGTCAGCGACGCGCCGAGCGGGACCGGACGGACGTCGGCGACGTCGGCGAGCGGGTGCGGCTCGCGTGTCTCCGCCGCCGAGCGCAGGTCGACGACGGTCCGCGGCGGCCACGGCGATCCCTCGGGCAGGTCGAGGGCCCGGGCGTCGCGCGGGTCGCCCGGGCGGGGCGCGTCGGACCGGTAGAGCACCCCGTGCCGTACGCGGTAGCCGTCCGTCGTGCGCAGACCACCGAGATCACGCAGGTTCGCCGGGCGTCGGGTCGCGGCGCTGGAGAGGAATGCCGTCACCCGACCAGGGTCGGTGATCTCCCCGCGGCCGCGCCGAGGGTCGTGATCAGGGGCATCGGTGGTGTCGGTCACGCGGGACCCGACGGACGGACCGCACCGGGACATGGCACACTGGTTGATCGACGGCCGTCGGCGACGACGCACGGCCGCGAGCCCCGGAGGTCTGGGTTCACCGGCACATCATCTGGATCGAGATGCCGCACGCGGGCCTGGCGGGCTGGGAGAGCGGGCGAGAGCCGCCCGACGACACAGCGCACCCCCCTGCGCACGCCATTTTGAGGACCGAGTGAGCATTCTGCTGGACCAGCACCCCGACCTGAACGACTCCGGAGACGAGATCACCACTTCCGCCGCCATGACGGACACCGACGCCGACGCGACCGACACCGTGACCGCCGACGCCGCCCCCGACACCTCCGCCACGCCGGAGGTCACCCCCTCCCGTGAGGCCGTCGAGTTCGAGCCCGCCGCGGTCACGGCCGACGAGCCCGGCGACGACACCCCCGCCGGCCCGACCTTCGCCGACCTGGGCCTCGCGCCCCGGCTGCTCGAGACCCTGGACAAGCTGGGCTACGCCGCGCCGAGCCCGATCCAGGCCGCCGCGATCAGCCCGCTGATCGCCGGTCGTGACCTGCTGGGACAGGCCGCCACCGGGACCGGCAAGACCGCCGCGTTCGCGCTGCCGATGCTGCAGCGCCTGGCCGACGGCCGTACCGCCCGCTCCCGCGGCGCCAAGCCGTTCGGCCTGGTGCTCGCCCCGACCCGTGAGCTGGCCATGCAGGTCGGCGACGCGGTCGCCAAGTACGGCGCCGCCCTCGGTGCCTCGGTCGCCTGCGTCTACGGCGGCGCGCCCATCGGCCCGCAGCTGGGCCAGCTCCGCCGTGGCGTCGACATCGTCGTCGCCACCCCCGGCCGCGCGATCGACCTGGTCAACCGGGGCGCGCTCGCCCTGGACGCGATCGAGGTCGCCGTCCTCGACGAGGCCGACGAGATGCTCGACATGGGCTTCGTCGAGGACATCGAGACGATCCTGGGCGCCACGCCGCGGGGCCGTCAGACCGTGCTGTTCTCGGCGACCATGCCGGGCCGCATCCAGAGCCTGGCGCGGACCCACCTGAGCGACCCGGCCGACATCCGGATCAAGAAGGAGGCCACGCCCGAGGGCGAGGCCCCGCGGGTCCGCCAGACCGCGTACCACGTGCCCCGCAGCCACGTCACCGTCGCGCTGGGCCGGGTGCTCGAGATGGAGCAGCCGACCGCGGCGATCGTGTTCTGCCGCACCCGCGCCGACGTCGACGCCGTCACCGAGACCCTCACCGCGCGCGGCCTGCGCGCCGAGGCGCTGCACGGTGGCATGGATCAGGAGCACCGCACCCGGGTCGTCGAGCGCCTGCGCGCCGGCCGCACCGAGCTGCTGGTCGCCACCGACGTCGCGGCCCGTGGTCTGGACATCGACTCGCTGACCCACGTGGTCAACCACGACGTGCCGTCGTCGCCGGAGTCCTACGTGCACCGCATCGGCCGGGTCGGCCGGGCGGGACGCGAGGGCGTCGCGATCACCCTGGTCACTCCGGGGTCGGTGCGTCACCTGCGCAACATCGAGCGCCTCATCGGGGCCTCGGTGCCCAGCGCGCCGGTGCCCTCGCCGGAGGACCTGCGCACCGTGCGGCTCGCCCGCACCGCGCTGGCCCTGCGCGAGCAGGCCGGTCAGGACGCCGACACCCCGCCGCAGGACGGTGTCGAGCAGCTCGTCGTCGAGCTGGCCCGCGACCACGACCTCGCCTCGATCGCCGCTGCGGCGATCCGGATCGCCCGTGCCGACAACTCGGTGCCGGACGACGAGATCGAGATCCCGCAGGTCCGCTCGCGCGGTGGCCGTGACAGTGGCCCCGGCGACCGTGGCCCGCGCCGCGACCGCGACGGCCGTCCGGGCGGTGCCCGCGGCCAGGGCGCCCGTCCCCCGAAGGCCGGGGCGACCCGCCTGTTCGTCTCGGCGGGTCGTGCCTCCGGTGTGCGCCCGCAGGACATCGTGGGCGCGCTGGCGAACGAGTCCCGGCTGTCCGGCCGCGACATCGGCGCCATCCAGATCCACGAGCGCCACTCGCTGGTCGAGGTGCCCGAGCACGCCGCGGACGACGTGCTGCGCTCGCTGCGCGGTGCGACGACGCTGAAGGGCCGCAAGGCCAACGTGCGTCGGGATCGGGACAACGCCGGCGCCCACTAGGCCGGGATGCACGAGAGGGGCCCCGCGCGATCCGCGCGGGGCCCCTCTCGTCGTCCGGGGGTGGGTCAGCGCACCTCGACCCGGTCGCCCTGGCGCAGCTTCCCGAAGAACACCGTGGCGTCCTGGTTGCGCATCTTGACGCATCCCGCGGACCCGGAGTCGCGGTCGCCCTGGTGGAAGGCGACACCACCCGGGGCGAAGAACACCGACCACGGCATCGGGGCGCCGTCGAACTCGGCGGAGTAGTGCTCGCGGTCCTTGTCGTAGACGGCGAAGTCACCGGTGGGGGTCTCCGTGCCGTGGCCCCCGGTGGCGACGTCGACGGGACCGTAGGTGATCGAGCCGCCGTTCATCAGCCACGCCTGCTGGGACCCGAGGTCCACGCAGGCCCTCGCCGACGCCGAGCACGGGGTGCCGGCGACCCCCGGGTCGGCATCGGCCGCGAGGGCGGTGCCCGCGGCACCCAGCCCGACGACCAGCCCGGCGGTCACGACGGCCAGGGCGCGTCGGCGGCGCACCCGGCGAGTGCTACGGGGAGTGGGCTCGTTCGTGTGCGCCATGAGTGTTGCTCGGGTCCTCTCGGGTGAACGATGGTGCTGCCGGACGGTTCAACGATCACCCCTGGCGACGGATACGCCCGGACGGGTCATCGGTTACGACGGGAAACAGGCCTGCCCCGGCGATCTGCGGGAGGATCGGCCCCGTCCCGACATCGGAGCCCGGCCGAGGAGCGCGTATGACCACCACCCCGTCCCGCAAGCCCCGCAGTCATCAGGTCACCGACGGCATCGGCGCCACCGCCGCGCGCAGCATGCTGCGCGCGGTCGGCATGCGTGACGACGACTTCGCCAAGCCCCAGATCGGCATCGCCTCGTCCTGGAACGAGATCACCCCGTGCAACCTGTCGTTGCAACGGCTCGCGACGGCGGCGAAGGAGGGCGTGCACACCGCGGGCGGCTACCCGCTGGAGTTCGGGACGATCTCGGTGTCCGACGCCATCTCGATGGGGCACCGGGGCATGCACTACTCCCTGGTCAGCCGCGAGATCATCGCCGACTCGGTGGAGACGGTCGTGGAGGCCGAGCGGCTCGACGGGACGGTGCTCCTGGCCGGCTGCGACAAGTCGCTGCCCGGGATGCTGATGGCCGCGGCCCGGCTCGACCTCGCCGGGGTGTTCGTCTACGCCGGGTCGATCATGCCGGGCCGGGTCGGCGACCGGGAGGTCAACATCGGCGACGCGTTCGAGGGCATCGGGGCCTGCGCGCGCGGGCTGATCACCCCCGACGAGCTGGACACCCTGGAACGGGCGATGTGCCCGGGGGAGGGCGCCTGCGGCGGCTTCTACACCGCCAACACGATGGCGGCGGCGGCCGAGGCGCTCGGGATGGCGCTGCCCGGGTCGGCCAGCCCGCCCGCGGTGGACCGGCGTCGCGACGGCGTGGCGCGTGCCTCCGGTGAGGCCGCGGTCGGCATGATCGCCCGTGGCCTGACGGCCCGGTCGGTGCTGACCCGGAAGGCCTTCGAGAACGCGATCGCTGTCGTGATGGCCTTCGGTGGGTCCACCAACGCGGTGCTGCACCTGCTCGCCATCGCCCGTGAGGCCGAGGTGTCGCTGACCCTCGACGACTTCAACACCGTCGGCGACCGGATCCCGCACCTGGCCGACGTCAAGCCGTTCGGGCGGCACCTCATGTACGCCGTCGACCAGGTCGGGGGCGTACCGGTGGTGATGAGGGCGCTGCTCGACGCGGGCCTGATCCACGGCGACGCCCGCACCGTCACCGGCCGCACGGTCGCGGAGAACCTCGCCGAGCTCGACCCGCCGGGCCTCGACGGCTCGGTCATCCACGACCTCGCCGACCCGATCCACCCCACCGGCGGCCTCACGATCCTGCGCGGCTCGCTCGCGCCCGACGGCGCCGTCGTCAAGTCCGCCGGGTTCGACGCCGCCACCTTCACCGGCACCGCCCGCGTCTTCGACGGCGAGCAGGGCGCGCTCGACGCCGTCGACGCCGGTGAGATCGGCCCCGGCACGATCGTCCTGATCCGCTACGAGGGCCCGCGCGGCGGGCCCGGGATGCGGGAGATGCTCGCCGTCACCGGGCGGATCAAGGGCGCGGGCCTCGGCAAGGACGTCCTGCTGGTCACCGACGGCCGCTTCTCCGGTGCGACGACCGGGCTGTGCGTCGGGCACGTCGCACCCGAGGCCGCCGACGGCGGACCGATCGCGCTCGTCCGCGACGGCGACACGATCACCCTGGACATGAAGGCCCGCACGATCGACATCGGCGTCGAGCCCGCCGAGCTGGAGCGGAGGCGCGCGGAGTGGACGTGCCCGGAGCCGACGAACCGGCGCGGGGTGCTGGGCAAGTACGCGAAGCTCGTGTCGTCCGCGGCCGACGGGGCTGTCTGCGGCTGACCCGCGTGGCCGGTGCGCCCGACGGACGGGCGTGCCGGCCGCGACGCACCCGACACCGCCCCGACACGGAGTCGCAACATCGGTCCCGCAGGCTGGTGGTGATGAGCACCGATCCCGGGACGACCGACGGCCTCTACCGGGTGCGGGTGCGGCTGCCCGACGAACCCGGTGCCCTGGCCGGGCTGACGGCGGCGCTGGCGCAGGTGCGCTGCAACATCCTCGCCCTGTCGGTGCACGGTCAGGACGCGCACTCGGTCGTCGACGAGCTGCTGGTGTCCGGGCCGTGCAGCGTCGGCGAGCTGTCGGTGGCGGTCTGCGGGGCGGCCCCCGGCGGTGGGGTCCTGGTCATGACCGCCGACCCGCACGACCTGGTCGACCCGCCCACCCGCGCACTGGACATCGTCGCCGCCGGCCGGAGTCCCGCCGACGGGGTCGCCGCGCTGCTCGGCGCGTCGGGTGTCCGGACGCCGGGCCCGGACGAGCCGGGTGCGCGCGACGAGCACGACCTGGAGCTGACCGCGCCCGACGGCACCCGGCTGGTCGCCCGGCGGGCGGCGCCGTTCACCGTCACCGAGGTGGCCCGGGCCCAGGCGTTCCTGCGCGCGGTCGCGACGCGCCCGGAGTCCGACCCGCGCGGCTGGGCCGGGGCGTAGCGCACTCGGCGCACCGCAGGCGCCGGTCGGCGTAGCACGGAGGTCACGGCGCCGCCACCGCTGGCATCCTTCCGGCAGGACGATCGAGAACGGGCAGTACCCACACGGCCTCCGGCGGGCGTCCTCACCATCGCGAAACCGCCGCGACCCGTGGCGGCAACGATGGACGGTGATCGTTGCGTCATGGAGGCCGGTATGGGTGAGCTGTCGTCCCCGCGGGATCGGGACCGGGTGGGTGTGGTCGTGCCGTACGACTTCGCCCTCGACCGTGAGATGTGGCGGTGGGTCCCCGAGCCGGTCACCCTGAACGTGACCCGCACGCCGTTCGTCGCGACCCCTGCCGACGCCGCGCAGGCCCGGCTGATCTCCGACCCGGCCATGGTCCGGCAGGCCGCCCGCGACGTGCTGACACCGGGCCCCGCCGTGGTCGCGTACTCGTGCACCTCGGGCAGCTTCGTCGGTGGCGTGGCGGGGGAGGCCGCGCTGCGCGACGCGGTGCTGGCCGCGGGCGCGCCGGCGGCGGTCACGACGGCGGGGTCGCTGGTCGCGGCGTGCGCCGAGCTGGGGGTCACCCGGCTCGCCGTCGCCACCCCCTACGTCGACGACCTCACCGGGCTGCTCGCCGACTTCCTCGCCGGGTCCGGGGTCGACACCGTCGCCCGGCACGGCCTGGGCCTGCTCGGCCACATCTGGACGACGACCCCGGAGCAGGTCGCCGCGGCCGTGCGCGCCGCGGACCACCCCGACGCGCAGGCGGTCTTCGTGTCCTGCACCAACCTGCCCACCTACGACGCGATCGCCGTGCTGGAGCGCGAGCTCGGCAAGCCGGTGCTCACCGCGAACCAGGTGACGATGTGGGCTGCGCTGCGGGCGGCCGGGCACTCCGCCGTCGGCCCCGGGCAGACCCTCGTCGACGGCCCGTCCGTCCCGCCGGTGCTGCGGGTGGTGGACACCGCTGCCCCCGGCAGGACGGAACCCGGCCCGGCGGACCTCGACCCGGCGGTCCTCGACCCGGCGGTCCTCGCCACCGCGGCCGAGCCGGGACCGGCGCCGCTGCTCAAGGTCCGCGTCGGGCTGCCCGACGAGTCCGGTGCGCTGGCCCGGCTGACCGCGGCCGTCGCCGAGGTCGGCGGCAACATCCTGTCGCTGTCGGTGCACGGCCGCGACGCGGGCACCGTCGTCGACGAGATGCTCGTCGGCGGCGGGGTGACCGCGGACCGGCTGTCGCGGGTGATCCGGCGACGGCTGCGCGGGTCCGGCCCGGACACCGTGCAGGTCACCCCGGCCGACCCGCACGAGCTGGTCGACGGACCCACCCGGGCGCTCGACCTTGTGGCCGCCGCCCGCGGCCGCGACGGGCTGTTCGACGGCCTCGCCGCGCTCCTGCACGCCGACGAGGTCGGCACCGGCCCGGTCGCGGCCGGGACGCACGTCCTGGAGCTCACCGCCCCGGCAGGCCCGCCGGTGCTGGCCGCCCGGAACTGGGCGCCGTTCACCGTCACCGAGCGGGCCCGCGGCGAGGCGTTCCTGCGCGCGGGCGCGGCGACCCCGCCACCCCGGTCGACGGTGCTGCTGCCCGGCGGGGCCGAGCTCGCCGCGGAACCCGCGTCGGGGGAGGAGACCGCCGAGCTCGACGTGCTGCTGCGGACCTGCCTGGCCGGGGCACCGGCCGTGGACTGGACGGCCGCCGACCTCGTGGGGCTGCTGGCGCCCGTCGCCGGACCGGCACTGCTGCTGCGCACTGCCGCCGGCGACCTGGTCGGGGTAGCCGCCCTGCTCGGCACCGACACCGGCGTGCCCGAGCCCGTCGTGGTGCTCCACCCGTGTCTGCGCGGGACGGGCGTCGGCCGGTGGCTGCGCGGTCGGCTGGGCTCCGGGGTCGCCGCCTAACCTGCGGGGGTGCCCGACCACGCCCCGCATGACCAGGCCCCGCACGACCACGGCCCGCACGACCCCGCCCTGGCCGACCGCAGCGGACCCCGCGCCGACCCCGGTGAGCCGGGCCCCGGCGGGCTCCCCGACGACTGGGAGGCCTGGCGCGGCCGGGTCGACCTCGACGACTACGACCGCAGGTGGGCGGCGATGGCCGCGGCCGGGGAGAACCCGCACGGCGAGGCCGACCTGGTCTGCGCGCTGCGCGGGGACGGCCCCGTCCTCGACGGCGGCTGCGGCACCGGCCGCGTCGCGATCGAGCTGGACCGGCGCGGCGTCGCGGTCGTCGGCGTCGACCCGGACCCGGACATGATCGCCGCGGCGCGGGCCAAGGCGCCTGCGCTGCGCTGGGTCACCACGGGCCTGGAGACCCTGGACCTGCCCGAGCGGTTCGGGCTGGTCGTGCTGGCGGGCAACGTGATCCCCTACGCCGAGGACCGCGCGGGGGTGGTCGCGGGCTGTGCCCGGCACCTGCGTCCGGGCGGCCTGCTGCTGGCGGGGTTCGCCGCGCAGCCGGGCTGGCCCACCCCCGACGACCACGACGCCTGGTGCGCCTCCGCCGGGCTCGACCCGGTCGCGCGGTGGTCCACCTGGGACCGTGCGCCCTGGTCCGGCGGCGACTACGTGGTCGCCCTGCACCGCCGCGCCTGACCCGGGCGGCTCAGGGCCGGTCGGGCACCCGGCAGAGGACCTCGCCGTGCGGGATGACGATCCACCCGTCGGGGTGCGCCGCCCACTCCCGCCACGCCGCGGAGATCCCGTCCAGCTCGGACTCCCCGGCCAGCCCGCGCTCGACGGCCATCCGGCCGACGCCGGTGTGTATGCGGTCGGCCCACATCCCGCCCCAGGCGGCGCGGGCCTCCGGGGTCGCGTGGCACCAGACCGACGCCGACGGCGTCACCTCGGAGAATCCGGCCGCGTGCGCCCAGCCGAGCAGCCGTCGTCCGGCGTCGGGCTCGGCGTCGTTGCCGCGGGCGACGGCCCGGTACAGCTCCAGCCAGCGGTCCAGCCGCGGATCGTGCGGCCACCAGTGGAACCCGGCGTAGTCGGCGTCGCGGGCGGCGACCAGGCCGCCCGGCCGGGCGACCCGGCCCATCTCACGCAGCACCGCGACCGGGTCGGACACGTGCTGGAGCACCTGGTGGGCGTGCACGACGTCCCAGGTGCCGTCCGGGTCGGACAGGGCGTAGCCGTCGTCGACGGCGAACTCCACCTTCAGGCCGCGGGCGGCGGCACCGGCGCGGGCCTGCTCCAGCGGTCCGGGCACCACCTCGACGCCGCGGACCCGGCCGGGCGCGACCCGCTCGGCCAGGTCCGCGGTGATGCTGCCGGGGCCGCAGCCGACGTCGAGCAGGCTGGTGCCGGGCGTGAGCCGGTCCAGCAGGTAGGCGCACGAGTCCTCCGCGGTGCGGGCCGCGTGCGACCGGACGACGACGCCCGGATGGCCGTGGGTGTAGGTGTCGCGGGGCACGGGGTCAGCCTGGCACGGCGCTCAGCCGGGCACCCGGCGGATCCGGATCGGGCCCTTCGCCGTCGACGGGTCCACGACCCGGCCGGACTGCACGATCTCGACCCGCCCGGCGTCGACGAGCCGGCGCGCGGCCATCCGCGCCGGCTCCATGAGGTCGCGCCAGCCGTCGGGGTCGACGGCGCGGGCCGCCTCGGACGGGCAGATCGTCGCCCCGCCCCGACGCCGGTCGAGGAGCCGGGTGATCGTCGACTCCAGCTCGGTGTCGACCGGGCGGACCGTGCGCCTGCGGCAGCCCTGGGAGCAGTAGCGCACCTGCTCCCAGTCGTCGGCCCACTTCTTCCGCCACTCGATCCGCCGCCCGCAGACCACGCAGCTCTTCTCCTCCACGACCGCCATGGTCGTCCCGCACGCGGCGCTCCGCTCACCGAGAATTGTCAGGTGCCTTACTTTCAGGGCGTGGCGCGGGTGGGGAAGCGGGTACGGCAGTGGCTGGTCGTCGTGCACGTCGCGGTGTCGGTGGGGTGGATGGGCGCGGGCGCGGCGAACGTCGTGCTCGCCGCGTCGCGCTGGGTGCGGACCCGGCCACGGCGGCCGCCGGGTACCGGGTCGTCGACGTCGTCGACCGGTGGCTGGTCATCCCGCTGGCGTTCGCGGCGCTGGTCAGCGGGGTGGTCGTCGCGCTCGTGAGCCCGTGGGGCCTGACCCGGTACTGGTGGGTGCCGGCAAGCTGCCGCACTCCGTGGGCACCGGCGCGGCGCCGCGCCGGACGGGCCGCTGCGGCCCGGACCCCCGCCTGAGCAGCGCGCTCCCGGGCCGCGGCACCGCCGGGCCGGGGGTCAGCTGCGGGCGAGCACGGCCGCGTCGAGCGCCTCGCGCATGGCGGCCTCCGGACCGGGACGCCCGGTCATGAGCTCGACCTGCGCGACCGCCTGCTGCAGCAGCATCTCCAGGCCGGACACGATCCGCGCCCCGGCCGCCGCCGCGCCGCCCGCGACCACGGTCGGCCACGGCGCGTAGACGGCGTCGAGCAGCACGGTCCCCGGCCGCCAGCGCGCACCGGCCAGTGCGTCGGCAGCCCCCGCCGGGAGGGTGGAGACGACCGCGTCGGCGCCCTCGAGCAGCCGCGCCGCGGCGGGCGGGTCGGTGAGCACCGCGTGCACCGTCACCTCGGTGCCGAGCCGCTCGGCCGTTTCGCGCAGCGCAGAGGTCCGCCCCGCGTCGCGGACCAGGACGTCGACGGCGTCGACCTCCATGTCGTGCAGCGCGGCGACGGCGGCCTGCGCGGTCCCGCCCGCCCCGAGCACCACGGCGCGCCCGCCCCCCGCGCCCGCGGCGCGCAGCGAGCGCGCGATGCCGGTGACGTCGGTGTTGTGCGCGGTCGCACCGGTGCCCTCGAACACCAGGGTGTTGCCGGCGCCGATCGCGGCCGCCCCCGGCGCGACGTGGTCGGCGACGTCGAGCAGCACCCGCTTGAGCGGCATCGTCAGCGACAGCCCCGCCCACTCCGGGCCGAGCCCGGCGACGAACCCGGCCAGGCCCGCCTCGTCGACCTCGTGTCGGTCGTAGTGCCAGCCGGTCAGCCCGAGCGCGGTGTAGGCGGCGTTGTGCAGCGCGGGCGAGAGCGAGTGGGCGATCGGGGAACCGAGGACGGCGGCGCGGCGGACGGGGGACGTGCTCATCCGAGCAGTATCCCGTGGCGGCTCAGACCGCCCGCGACGGCTCCCGCTGCGCGGCCCGCACGGTGCGCCGGGCCCGCGCCCAGCTCCACCAGCCGTGCACGACCAGCCCGGCGAACACGACGTAGACCGCGGCGGAGAACCACAGCCCCGAGGCCAGCTGCAGCGGCACGCCGACGGCGTCGACCAGCAGCCAGATCACCCAGAACTCGATGAACCGCAGGCCCTGGGCGAGGAACGCGACCGCGGTGCCGACGAAGATCGCGGCGTCCGGCCAGGGCGCCCAGCTGGCGTCGAGCGCCTCGAGGACCAGTGCCATCACGACGGTGCCGCCGACGAGCAGCCCGACCAGCCCGAGCCGCTGCGCGGTGCTCGCCTGGCGCACCGCGAGGCCGTAGACCGGGTCGCGCCTGCGCAGCCACGCGACGAGCCCGAACACCGAGATGGCCAGCACGATGACCTGCCGGAACGCCAGCCCGCCCAGGTGCGCCGAGGCGTAGACGGTGAACAGCAGCACGCAGGCCGCCATCTGCACCGGCCAGGTCGCGAGGCTGCGCCGGCGCGCCAGGAACACCACGGCGATGGCGCCGATCTGCCCGACGAGCTCGGCCCACGACACGAACTGCCCGAACGCGGTCAGCCCGTGGTGCAGCAGGAGGTCCACGACGGTCCCCTTCCCGGACGCGGCGGGCGCGTCCCGTGTCAGCAGACAACGACGGGGCCGGCCCCGCCCATCCCCACCCGGTCCGGTGTGAGCGGACCCACACCGGCCTCGGACCGGGTGGACGCCGAGCCGGTCGCGGCGCACCCGGGTGACCGCACGGCCGTCGACCGGCACCAGGACGGCGTCGTGCGGGTCGACTCCGCACCGCACCGGCTTCCGCGTCCGACCCCGTGGCGACGACGGTCCGCCACCGGGTGGGAGGCTGCACCGTGTGGGTGGTTCGGAGCGCACGGTCCTGGTCCTGGGTGGTCGCAGCGAGATCGGGCTGGAGGTCGCCGAACGGCTCGCCGCCGGGGACACCGACACGGTCGTGCTGGCCGCGCGCCGCCCCGGGGCGCTGACCGCGGAGGCCGCCCGGGTCCGGGCCGCGGGCGCCGCGGTGGACACCGTCGCCTTCGACGCCGACGACCTCGCCGGCCACCGCCCGCTGCTCGACGACGTGACGGCGCGCCACGGCCGGATCGACGTCGCCGTCGTCGCGTTCGGGATCCTCGGCGACCAGGCCCGCGCCGAGACCGACGCCGCGCACGCCGCCGCGATCGTGCACACCGACTACCTCGCCCAGGTGCACCTGCTCACCGAGCTGGCCCAGGTGCTGCGCGCGCAGGGGAGCGGGACGCTGGTCGTCTACTCCTCGGTGGCCGGCGTGCGGGTGCGGCGCGCCAACTACGTCTACGGCAGTGCCAAGGCCGGGCTCGACGGGTTCGCCTCCGGCCTGGCCGACGCGCTGCACGGGACCGGGGTGCGGCTGGTGCTGATCCGCCCGGGGTTCGTCGTCGGCCGGATGACCGAGGGGATGAGCCCGGCGCCGCTGTCGTCGACGCCCGCGCAGGTCGCCGACGCGACGGTGCGTGCTGTCCGGCGCGGGCGGGGCAACGCCGACGTCTGGGTGCCCGGCACCCTGCGGCTGCTGTTCCTCGGGCTGCGGCTGCTGCCTCGTGCCGTCTGGCGTCGGATGCCCCGTTAGCGACACGGTCTACAGGCGAATGGTGTCCCGCGATCTGCGTGTGGCACTTCCCCTGGAGTGACCGGGCTCATATCGTCGCGTGCGCATCCTGTTGGACGACGACGTCTGAGGTGAACCACCGTGGGACACACCCGTGGAGCAATCGTCCGGAGCGCTCCGGGCAAGTACGAGGTCGTCGACCTCGAACTCGACGAGCCGCGCCCCGGCGAGATCGAGGTCAAGATGGTCGCGTCGGGGCTGTGCCACTCCGACGACCACATCGCCACCGGGGACATCCCGGTCGGCACCTACCCGTTCGCCGGCGGCCACGAGGGCTCCGGCATCGTCACCCGCGCCGGGGCCAACAAGAAGGGCCTCAAGGAGGGCGACCACGTCGTCTTCTCGTTCCTGCCCTCCTGCGGGCACTGCCGCTGGTGCGCCAGCGGCATGCAGAACCTCTGCGACCTCGGCGCGGGCCTGCTCGCCGGCACCCGCTGGGAGGAGCCCACCACCCGCCTGCGGCTCGCCGACGACGGCACCCCGGTCGGCCAGATGTGCGGCATCTCGACCTTCTGCGAGACCACCCTGGTCTCCGAGGACTCCTGCGTGAAGGTCCCCGACGACATCCCGCTCGAGGTCGCCTGCCTCGTCGGCTGCGGCGTCGGCACCGGCTGGGGCTCCGCGGTCAACGCCGGCGGCGTGCAACCGGGCCACACCACGATCGTCATGGGCATCGGCGGCATCGGGATCAACGCGGTCCAGGGTGCCTCGCACGCGGGCGCGGCGAACATCATCGCCGTCGACCCGGTCGCGCTGAAGCGCGAGAAGGCCCAGGAGCTCGGCGCCACGCACGCGGTGGAGACGATGGAGGAGGCCACCGAGATCGCGAAGCAGTTCACCAACGGTCAGGGCGCCGACCAGACCATCGTGACCGTCGGCGTCGTGAAGCCCGACCACGTCGGGCAGGCGATGGCCTCGATCCGCAAGGCGGGCACCGTCGTCGTCACCGCGCTCGGTGACATCAACTCCACCGAGCCGCTGCCGGTGTCGCTGGCCGACGTCACCCTGTTCCAGAAGCGCATCCAGGGCGCGATGTTCGGCATGTCCAACCCGAACTGGGACATCCTGCGCCAGCTGGAGCTCTACCGCGCCGGCGCGCTGAAGCTCGACGAGCTGGTCACCACCACCTACACGCTGGACCAGGTCGCGACGGCCTACGAGGACATGCACGCGGGCAAGAACATCCGGGGCATCATCCGCTACTGAGCACTGGCAGGCTCCGGGGCATGGTCTACGTACTCGACGGACACAACGACCTGCCCTGGGCGCTGCGCGAGCTCTCCGGCGGCGACCCGGCGCGCGAGCCGGACGTCGCCGCCGGGGACCCGCGACTGCACACCGACCTCCCGCGGCTGCGGGCCGGGGGGGTCGGCGCCCAGTTCTGGTCGGTCTACGTACCCGGCGAGCTGGGCCACGACGAGGCGGTCACCGCGGTGCTCGACCAGGTGGACCGGGTGCGACGGCTGCTCGCCGCCCACCCGGACGCCCTGGCGTTCGCCGACACCGCCGACGACGTCGACGCCGTCGTCGGCTCCGGGCGGGTCGCCTCCCTGATGGGGGCGGAGGGCGGGCACTGCATCGCCGACTCCCTCGCCGTGCTGCGGGTCCTGCGCGGGCTCGGGGTCCGCTACCTGACCCTGACCCACAACCTGAACAACAACTGGGCCGACTCGGCCACCGACACGCCCCGCCACGACGGGCTGTCGGAGTTCGGCCGAGGGGTCGTCGCCGAGATGAACCGGATCGGCATGATCGTCGACCTCTCGCACGTCGCACCGGCGACGATGCACCACGCCCTCGCCGTCACCACCCGGCCGGTGCTGTTTACCCACTCCGGCGCCCGCGCCGTCACCGACCACCCGCGCAACGTCCCCGCCGACGTGCTGGAGGCCCTGCCCGGCAACGGCGGCGTGGTCATGGCGACGTTCGTGCCGCGCTTCGTCTCCGCCGCCGTGACCGAGTGGGACCAGCGGCTGGGGGTGGCGATGGCTGCCGTCCGCGCCGACCACCGCGACCTCGCCGCCCGCAACCGGTTCGTCGAGACCTGGGACGGGCCCGTGCAGCCGCGCGCCACCCTCGCCGACGTCGTGGCGCACGTCGAGCACCTGCGCGAGGCCGCGGGCATCGACCACGTCGGCATCGGCGGGGACTACGACGGCACCACCGACCTGCCCGACGAGCTCTCCGACGTCTCCACCTACCCGCGGCTGCTCGACGCGCTCGCCGACCGAGGCTGGAGTGCGGAGGACCTGGCGAAGCTGGCCCACCGCAACGCGCTGCGGGTGCTGCGCGACGCCGACGCCTGAGCGCCCCGGCGCGAGGTCACGGCGTCCCGGTGGGGCGTGGGCCGGCCAGCGCCGTCGCCGCCGCCGCCGCGATCCGCAGCGAGCCGACCGCCGTCGGGTGGAACGGGTCGGGGGTGGCGAGCCCCATGATGTCCGGCGGCATCCGGTCCCGGTCCGGGTCGCACAGCGGCGCCAGGGCCGGCGCGGCGGTGCCGAACCCGAAGCGGGCGGCGCCGTCGGCCAGCACGTCGTTGAGCCGGCGGTTCCGCTCGGCGAGCAGGTCGAGCTTGGCCTGGTCCAGACCCGGGGTGCCGGCCGGGCCGCGCATGTCCGCGCAGGTCGGGTCGAACCGGGCCGGGAACGGGTCGTAGGACAGGGTGACCACCACCCGGGGGCGCCCCGGCAGCGTGTCGAGGTCGGTGAACAGGGCGCCTACGTCGCGGGCGAACCCGGCGAGGCGGGACTCGAACTCGCCGTCGGAGAGCCGGTCGTCGCAGGTGGCGAGGCCGTAGCAGTACAGCAGGAAGTCCGACCAGGCCAGGTCGTTCGGGCCGACGGCGACGACCACCCACTGCAGGTTCCGGACCTGCTTGAGCCGCCCGACCTGCGGGTCGACGGTGACGCCCTCGCGCAGCTGCGGCCCGCGCAGCCCGGTCGCGACGCCCGCTCCGGCGCAGGCCAGGTTCAGGACGTCCTCGCCGCGCAGCCGGGCCAGCTCGGCGGCGGTGGAGTCGGTGCTGCGCCCGCAGGCGCGGTCCTCGGAGGTGACGGTGCCGTCGTCCTGCCGCAGCGGCGGGCCGCCGATCCGGGCCGCGCGGGAGTCCCCGATCACCGCGCCCGCGACCCCGGTGACCGCGGGCCCGACCGGCGACGGGGTGACCGTCGCCGCCCCGACCAGGTCGGTCAGCGAGGTGACCCTCCCCAGACCGGTGAGGGTGCCGTGCAGCGCGGCGACCCCGGCGCCCGCCCACAGCAGCACCGACGCGGTCACCGCGACGACGGTCATCCGCCCGATCGGCCCCGCCAGGTCGTCCCAGTGCACCGGCCGGTACCGGCCGGTGCGGGTCCGGCGCAGCGCCAGCAGCAGCCGTGCGGTCGCCATCAGCCCGCTGCCCAGCAGCGCGACCAGCACGATGCCCGCGGCGCCCCACAGGTACCAGGTCACGAACCCCTCACCGAGGTCGCGGACCGCGTCGCCCGCGCCGTCGACGGTGTGCGGGCCCAGCACCGGGCCGTTGTCGGCGGGCCGCTTCAACGGCCCGATCGACAGCCGCGGACGGATCGGGCCCCACACCTGCACGGTCGTGAGGTCGAACTCGGCGTTGCCGAGCTGGGCGATCTGCGCGGGCCCCGACAGCGTCAGGGGCGGCACCCGGGCGCCCACGCCGACGTCCTGGCCGAACACCTCGACGTGGTTCTCCGGCGTCAGCAGGATCACCAGCGGGACGCCGACGACGGCGATCAGCCCGAGCAGCGCCAGTGTGGGCAGCGACCGGGCCTCGCGCAGCAGCGCGCGGGGCCACGACCGGGAGGTGGGACGGGCGGCCACCGTCAGTGTGCGGGGCGGGACACGAGGTGGAGGGGCACGGCCCCATGGTGGCCCGGGGGACGGGCCGGAGTCACGGACGTCGTGGGGTGGCGTCGGACTCCCCGGCGGAGGCTCCCGGTGGGTGGCACCCCGGCGCGCGGCCGCGCTGTGTCAGGCTCCCGGGCTCCCCGGCGTCTGGATCCCCCGCAGCCGCGGGGCGAGCCGCGCCGCCGTGACGGCGTCGGCACCCTCCCGTTCGACGTCGTCCGCGAGGGCGTCCGCGTGCCCGGCCAGCCCGTCGAGGTCCAGCCCGGCCGGGACGGTGATGCCGAGCACGCGCCACAGCCGGACGCCCTCCGCGCCGCGGCGCAGCAGCGCGACGGCGCCGCGGGCGTTGCCGCGCTGGGCGTGGGTCAGCCCGACCGCGAGCTGCGCCAGCGCCCGCCACAGGTCGCGGGTGTCGTCGCCCGCGTCCTTCCAGGCACCCTCGAGGATCTCGTGGGCGTTGAAGGGCAGGCCCGAGTCGAGCAGGCGCTGCGCCTCGGTGACGGCGTCGGCGGGGGAGAGCGCCAGGTCCTCGGGCACCCGCCCGACGCCGGGCGCGCCGTGCGGGAGCGGACGCCCGGCGGCGTCGCGGGGGCGGGCGTTGCGGGCACGGCCCCGGTCGTCGCGGTCGCGGGAACGGGTCATGGCTGCGAGGGTGCCAGCTCTCCGGTTAGCGTGCGTCATGATCACCGAACTGTTCGACGTCCGCGGCAGGGTGGCCGTGGTCACCGGCGGCACCAGCGGCATCGGCCGCATGATCGCGGGCGGTCTCGCCGAGGCCGGGGCGCGGGTCTACGTCTCCAGCCGCAAGGCCGACGCCTGCGCCGACACCGCCGCGGAGATCGGCGGCACCGGCATCGCCGCGGACCTGTCGTCGGAGGACGAGTGCGTCCGGCTGGCCGCGGAGGTCGGGGAGCGGGAGGAGCGGGTGCACCTGCTCGTCAACAACGCGGGCGCGACCTGGGGTGCGCCGCTGGAGGAGTTCCCGGCGCACGCCTGGGACAAGGTGCTCGACCTCAACCTGAAGGCGCCGTTCTTCCTGACCCGGGCGTTCCTGCCGCTGCTGGAGGCCGCCGCGTCGGCCGAGGACCCGGCCCGGGTGATCAACATCGGCAGCATCGACGGGCTGCGCGTCCCCGAGCTGCCGAACTACAGCTACTCGGCCAGCAAGGCCGGGGTGCACCAGCTGACCCGGGTGCTGGCCCGCGACCTCGCCGGCCGCGGGATCACCGTGAACGCGATCGCGCCGGGGCCGTTCCCGTCGCGGATGATGCGCGCCACACTGGAGGCGGCGGGCGACGAGATCGCCGACTCCACCCCGCTCGGACGCCTGGGGAAGCCGTCGGACGTCGTCGGGGCGACGCTGTTCCTGGCCGGGGCCGCCGGGTCCTACGTGACCGGCGCGGTGCTGCCGGTCGACGGGGGGATCTGGACGACGCGCTGACCCGGCGCAGCACCCCGCCGCTCAGCCGGACTGGAGCGGCCCGAGCTCGGTGGTGAACCGGTCGAGGAACCCCGGCCAGTCCGCCACCGGCCCGGTCGGGCGCACCACGAACTTGGTGAGGCCTCCGTCGGCGTGCCGGCGGACCAGCTCGGCGACGCCGCCCCAGCCGTCGCCGACGATGTCGCGCCAGTCCGCATCCGGGCGTTGGGCCCCGGCCAGCGCGCGGGCGGGGCCGGGGTCCGCGCCGGGCGGGGCGACCCACAGGTTGGTGCCGTAGTGGTCGTCGTCGATCGTGCGGCCGGCGTCGCGGGCGGCGGTCTCGATGATCCCGCGGGCCCGGGCGGTCTCGGCGGGGGTGAGGAAGCTGGCGAGCCAGCCGTCGGCGAGCCGCCCGGCGCGCCGGAGCCCGGCGTCGGCGCGTCCGCCCAGCCACAGGTCGAGCGGGGCGGCCGGGCGGGGGAGGACGGCGGCGTCGTCGAGGGTGAAGAACTCGCCGTGGTGGGTCACGGAGTCCTCGGTGAGCAGCCGTCGCAGCACGACCAGCGACTCCTCGAACACTGCGCCGCGCCGGCCCGGGACGGGGTGCAGCTGCCGGTCGCAGGGCTGGGCGGCCTGCAGCCCGAACACCGGCAGGATCCGCCGGGGCGCGAGCACCGCCAGCGACGCGAGCTCCGAGGCGAGCAGCATCGGGTTGCGCCCGGGCAGCACCGTGACGCCGGTGCCGACCTTCAGGGTGCGGGTGCGCGCCGCGGTCCAGGTGCTGCCCACCATCGGGTCGACCACCGACTTCGACGCGATGTCGGCCAGCCACAGCGAGTCGACCGCGGAGGCGTCGAGGGCGTGGATCAGCTCGTCGAACTCGTCGGCGAAGGTGGGTAGGTGGCGGGCCCCGACGAGGCCGAGACCGATGCGGACCGTGCCGTGCGGGGAGTCGACCACTCACACACCGTAGGTGATCGGTCACTCGTCCGGGAACGTTCAGTCCGACTCGAGCGGCCCCAGCTCGGCGACGAACTCGTCGAGGAACCGGGCCCAGTCCCGCGCCGGAGCGGCGGGGCGCACCACGAACTTGGTCAGCCCGCCCTCGACGTGGCGGCGGATCTGCTCGGCGGCGCCGTCCCAGCCGCGGGCGACCAGCTGCTCGGGGTCGGCGTCGGGCCGCTGCTGGGCGGCCCGGTGCAGCGCGTGGTCGGCGGCGGCGCCGGACCCGTCGCCGGGCAGCACGACGGTGACGTTGGTGCCGTAGTGGTCGTCGTCGATCGCCCGGCCGGCGTCGCGGGCGGCAGCCTCGATGACGGTGCGGGCACGGGCGGACTCGTCGGGCGTGAGGAAGCTGCCCAGCCAGCCGTCGGCGAGCCGGCCGACCCGGCGCAGCCCGACCTCCGCGCGACCGCCCAGCCACAGGTCGAGCGGGCGGGCCGGGCGCGGCGCGACGGTCGCGTCGTCGAGGGTGAAGAACTCGCCGTGGTGGGTCACCGACTCCTCGGACAGCAGCCGTCGCAGCACTACGAGGGACTCCTCGAACACCGCGGCCCGGGTACCGGGGACGGGGAACAGCTGGCGCTCCGACGGCGTCGCCGCGCGGATGCCGAACGCGGGCAGGATCCGGTTCGGCGCCAGCACCGCCAGTGACGCGAGCTCGGCCGCGAGCAGCATCGGGTTGCGGCCGGGCAGGATCGTGACACCGGTGCCGACCTTCAGCGTCCGGGTCCGGGCGGCCGCCCAGGTGGTGCCGACCAGCGCGTCGACGCCGGGGGCGGAGACGAGGTCGGGCAACCACAGCGAGTCGATGCGCGCGCGTTCGAGGGCGTCGACGAACTCGTCGAACTCCGAGCCGGGGTCGGTGGCACGAAGCCCCACCGAGCCGACGCCGATGCGGACCTTGCCGTGCGGGGACGTCACCACGTCGGTCGACGCTACCCCGCGTCGGGGCTCCGGCGCGGGTCGCGGCCGCTGTTGCCGAGCGCCCGGTGGAACGGCGGCGCATCGGCCGGGACCGGGACCACCGGCCCGAACAGACCCTCCCGGGACGCCTCCTGACCGGGCGCTGACATCGCGGTGGTGAACTCCAGGACGGCGGCGACGGCGTCGTCGTCGGGGGAGAACGGGCGGCCGGTGGCCACGGCGAGGTCCCAGCCGTGCAGGACCAGCTCGTCGAGGGCGATGACCCCGGCGACGTCGGCGGGCAGGTCCAGACCGCCCGCCGCGGTGAAGCCCTCCCAGGCGGCCGGCTCGCGCCACGCCTGCGCCAGCGCGGTGAGCCGGGCCGGGATCGCGGTGCGCCAGTCCGCGACGAGGTGCGCGGCGTCGGCGCTCGGCGCGGTACCCGCGGCCTCGGGGGACTTCTGCGCCGCGACCCGGAACGCCCACGCCAGACCGTGCACGTGGTCCAGCAGGGCGGCGACGGTCATGCCGTCGCAGGGGGTCGGGTCGTCGAGCTGGTCGTCGCGGACACCCGTGACGACGTCGGCGACGGCGCGGGCGGTCGGGGCGAGATCGAGCACGGTGGCCACCTCGGGTCGGGTCGGTGCCCCACGGTCGCGGGGCCCTGCCTGCTCCGACCGGCCGCGGCGCGCCGACTCATCGCCCCGTATGTCTTTCGACACCTGGTAGAAGGTGGTGCGGCGGATACGGCAGAGTGGACTCCGACGTCCCGTCCGCCTGGAGGAAGCACCCGTCATGAACGACCCGTCCCTCGTCGCCAAGGCCTTCCGGGTCGTGGCGGTCGCCGAGGCGCTGTCCTGGACCGGCCTGCTGATCGGCATGTTCTTCAAGTGGATCCTGGCCACCACCGAGGTGGGGGTGCAGGTGATGGGCCCGATCCACGGGGCGCTGTTCGTCGCCTACGTGCTGGTCACACTGTGGACCGCGCGGATGTTCCGCTGGGACCTGCGCACCACCGTGATCGGCCTGCTCGCGAGCATCCCGCCGCTGACGACGATCTGGTTCGAGCGCCACGCCGGGGTCACCGGCCGCCTCGACCCGGCCCGCGGCCGGCCCATCGCCGGCTGAGTCCTCCCGGATTCCCGTGCCGCTCTTGACGGCTGAGGTAAGCCTAGGCTAACTTCAGCGCGTCGCTTCGTGGTGGGAGCGGCGCGTCAGTTCGGGAAACACGGCCCGGCCGCATCGACCACAGCGGCCGGGCCGTCCCGCGTTCCGGGCGGGTGTCGTGCCCGGCTCGGCGGAACGCGCCGGGGGGTCGGCCGCGACTCTCGATCGCCTCCCGGCTCTCCGGGGGAACCCGCTCCTGCCCACGGCTTGACAGTGTAGGTAAGCCTTGGCTAAGTTTCACGTGTCGCTTCGTGGTGGGAGCGGCGCGTCAGTTCGGGACGAGGGCCCGGTCGCTCGACCACGGCGACCGGGCCCTCATACGTTCCCGGTTCCTCACGCGTCCGGGTGGGCCAGCGCCCGGTACACCGGCCGCAACGCGTCGGTCAGCCGCCCGCCGCCCGCCCGCAGCGACGGCTCGGGCACCTGGTCCAGCACCGCGCCCGGCTCGGTGTCCGGCGGCCGCGGGGGAGCGGACCCCGCCGCGCCGTCCCAGAAGCGGTCCAGCAGGTCCGCCAGCGGGGCCGGCCCAGCCGGTGCGGACGGGTCGTCGCCGCTGTCACGCTCGGCCCGCAACCGCTCCAGCAGCGCGTCCCGGTCGCGTCCGCGCAGTGTGAGCAGGGTGAACGGGTCGGTGTCGCAGCGCTCGGCGAGCACGTAGAACACCGCGGCCAGGTGCTTGCACGGCACCGTGTGGTCGGGGCACGAGCAGTCCTGCGACAGGTCGGCGCCCGCGGCCGGGAACAACGACAGCTCCAGGCCGTCGAGCAGCTCCTCGATCTCCGGGGGCACGGTCCCCGACAGCAGGGCCGCGGTGTACCAGGCGTCGGCGGCCAGGGCCTGCTCCACGCGCCGCCACTGCGTCTTGTCCCAGACCCGCAGCCCGATCCGGACCCGGTACGGCTGCGGCCGGGTGCCCTGCACCAGCGCGACCACGGCGCCCGCGTCGACGTCGAGGGACACGATCTGCCCCGACCGGGCGTAGCTGCGGCCACGCGAGAGCCGCCCGCCGACGCCGAGCTGCTCCAGCACCGCCAGGAACCGCGCCGACCACCAGGTCCGGGCGACCGCGCCCGCCGCCGCGTGGATCCGGATACCGCCCTCGACGCGGCGCGGCGGCCCACCGGTGAAGTCCTCCTGCGCCCAGAACGGCCGGTCACTCATCGGCGTCCCCCGTCTCCTCGTCGAGGTCGGCCACCGCGTCCGAGCCGAGCGCGAACACCGCACGCAGCTCGGAGGTCGACAGCGACGTCAGCCAGTCCTCCCCGCCGGTCACCACCATGTCCGACAGCGACCGCTTCGCCGTGACCAGATCCTCGATCCGCTCCTCGACCGTCCCCGGGCACACGAACCGGCGCACCTGCACCGCGCGCCGCTGCCCGATCCGGAACGCCCGGTCGGTGGCCTGGTCCTCCACCGCCGGGTTCCACCACCGGTCCAGGTGGATCACGTGGTTCGCCGCGGTGAGCGTGAGCCCGGTGCCGCCCGCGCGCAGCGAGAGCAGGAACAGCGACGGTCCCTCCCCGGACTGGAACCGGGCGACCATTTCGTCGCGCCGCTTCTTCGGGGTGCCGCCGTGCAGGTAGAGCACCTCGGTGTCGAACCGCGCCGACAGGTGCGGACGCAGCATCGCAGCGAACTCCGTGTACTGGGTGAACAGCAGCGCCCGGTCCCCGGCGGCGAGCACCGGCTCCAGGATCTCCTCCAGCCGGGCGACCTTGCCCGAGCGGTGCCGCCCGCCGCTGCGGTGGATCGGGGACCCGTCGTGCAACAGCTGCGCGGGGTGGTTGCAGACCTGCTTGAGCTTGCTCATCGCGGCCAGCACGTTGCCGTGGCGCTCGATGCCGTCGCTGCCCTCGATCTTCTCCATCATGTCGTCGACGACGGTCCGGTACAGCGACGCCTGCTCCCGGGTGAGCCGGTGGTCGGCCACGATCTCGATCTTCTCGGGAAGATCGTCGATCACCGTGGGGTCGGTCTTGACCCGCCGCAGCAGGTAGGGCCGGGTGATCCGGCGCAGGGTGCGGGCCGTCCCGGCGTCGCGGTGGCGCTCGATCGGCACCGCGAACCGCTGCCGGAACACCTCCGGCACCCCGAGGACGCCGGGGTTGAGGAAGTCCATCACCGACCACAGCTCCGCCAGCCGGTTCTCCATCGGGGTGCCGGTCAGCGCGACCCGGTGGCCGGCGTCGAACGACCGCATCGTGCGCGACGCCGCCGCGTGCGCGTTCTTGATCATCTGGGCCTCGTCGAGGACGAGGCGGTGGAACCGCCACGCCCGCAGGTCCTCGGCGTCGCGGGTCGCGGTCGCGTACGTGGTGACGACGAGGTCGGCCTCGCCCAGCCGGGCGTGCAGGGCCTCGCCGCGCGGGCGGGCGGCCCCGTGGTGGGCGTGCACCCGCAGGCCGGGTGCGAACGTCGCGGCCTCCCGCTGCCAGGTGCCGACCATCGACATCGGGCACACGATCAGGGTCGGGGCGCCGGTCGGCCCGCCGGACCGGTCGTGGGCCTCCAGGGCCAGCAGCTGGACGGTCTTGCCCAGCCCCATGTCGTCGGCCAGGCACGCCCCCAGGCCCAGCGACGACAGGAACGCTAGCCACGCCACCCCGCGCTCCTGGTAGGGGCGCAGCGTCGCGGTGAACCCCGGCGGCGCCGGCACCGGCGTCAGCGTCCGCTCGGCGGTGCCCTCGAGCAGCGCCCCGAGGTGCCCGCGGGCGGACACGTCGGTCACCGGGAGCGGGGCGCCCGCGTCGCCACGGGCCGCGGCCAGCACCTCGCCGACGGTGGGTGGCCGGTCCCGGTGGCGGCGCAGGAAGTCCAGTCCCTGGGCCAGCGCCTGGGCGTCGACGGCGACCCAGCGCCCGCGCAGCCGGACCAGCGGCGCCTTCGCCGCCACCAGCGCGGCGATCTCGGACTCGCCCAGCTCCTCGTCGCCGACGGCGAGCGACCAGCGGAACTCCGCCAGCTCGTCACGGCCCAGCCCGCCGCGGGTGATCACCCCCGGCGCCGGGGCCGACGACGCCGACAGCCGCAGCCCCAGCGGGCGGCGCCCGTCCCACCCGCGCGGAAGCGCCACCCCGAACCCGGCCGACAGCAGCGCGGGCGCGTCCCGGGTGAGGAACCGGTGGGCTCCGGTGACGTCGAGCTCGAGCCCGGTCGGGCGGGCCCGGCGCAGTGCGGGCACCAGCCCGGGCAGCACCTGCGCGGCCCGCCCCAGCTCGGCCAGCAGCACGTCCTGCGCGCCGGACACCAGCGCGTCGGCCTCCCCGGCCCACACGCCGGCCGCGTCGAACACCAGGCTCGGGTCCTCGGTGGAGCGCAGCGCGAACTGGAGCTCCCACCGGGTGCCGTCGCCGGTCTGGTCGTCGAGGTCCGGGCCGGGGTCGGCCGGGTCGTGCAGTGTGGAGACCTCGGCGAGCCGGAACAGCGCGGTGGCGGCGCCGGGCTGCTCGCGGCCGACGTCGTCCCACACGGCCAGTGCCTCGCGCAGCACCCGCAGCCCGGCGCCGACCGCGGGCAGGTCCGCCGACGGACCGGTCAAGGCGTGCAGCAGCGCCGCCGGGGCGTCCGTGCGGGCGGGCAGCGGGACGGGCATCGCGGCGCTGCGCCCCAGCCGCTCGCGGACGGCGGCGTCGGTGAACCGGGCGAGCGCGGCGTCGACCAGGGTGTCCGGGTCCTGCCCGGCGACGTCGCCGGGGCGGCGCTGCTCGGCCCGCGCGACCGGGGGCAGCCGCCGGACGAGGTCGGCGCGGGCGACCGCGTCGAGACCCTGGACGACCGGGCGCCAGCGCGCCGCGGGGCGGCCGGACTCGGTGAGCAGGACCGGCAGCACCCGGCCGCGGGCCGCGAGTTCCTCGGCGAGCCGGGCGAGGTCGGCGAGGTGGGCGAACCCGGCGCCGTAGCGGACCTCGTCGGAGGGGTCGGTCAGCTCGGAGGGGTCGACGACGACCGCGGGCACCGTCCACGGCGCCAGCGTCGGCGTGCCCCGGCTCCGGGTGCGTGGCCGGGACCGGACCAGGCCGGGGGAGTCCTGCGGGCCCGACGGGTGCGAGGGCAGCAGCACCGTCACCGACGCCGGCTTGCCCGGATGGATCGCGGCCAGCTCGTCCGACGGCACCG
This sequence comes from Pseudonocardia sp. UM4_GMWB1, assembly GCF_017312155.1. Lineage (NCBI taxonomy): Bacteria > Bacillati > Actinomycetota > Actinomycetes > Pseudonocardiales > Pseudonocardiaceae > Pseudonocardia > Pseudonocardia sp. UM4_GMWB1. The sequence goes on from NZ_QJPN01000001.1 coordinate 2,977,041, forward strand.
CGAACGGGTGCGGCCGCGCCGTGCGCAGCGACCGGCGGTCGGTGCGGGGGGTGCGCTCGCCGTCCTCCGCCCACAGCAGGACGCCCCGGGTGGGGGAGTGCAGGGCGTGGACGACGAACACACCCCCACGCTAGAGGCGACCCCCGACAGCGACCGCGTGCAGGAGCCCGGCCGCGGCCGCGCACGCCTCGTCGGTGATCACGTGCTCGTCGCCGTCGTCGATCCGCAGGTCGACCCGCGCGCCGCCGGCGACCAGCAGCGATGCGGTGTCGGAGACCCGGTGCGCGGGCACCCACGGGTCGCGCGAGATCGACCGCAGCACCGCCGGGGTCGGGGCCAGCGCCCCGGCCGGCGGCGCCGGGACCGGGTCCGGACCGACGAACCCGCCGGTGAACAGCACCAGCCCCGCGCACGGGCGCGGGTCGCGCACCAGCAGGTGGTGCGCGGCCAGGCAGGCGCCCTGGGAGAACCCCCACAGCACCACCCGGTCCCGGCCGACACCGGCGTCGGCGAGCCGGGCCAGCTCGTCGTCGACGATGCCCAGGGCGCGCAGCAGCGCGTCGCGGTTCTCGTCGAACGGCTCCAGGAACGGCTTCGGGTACCAGCTGCCGTCCGGCGCCGGCGGGGCGACGAACCGGGCGGGCACGTCCCCGAACCGGGCCGCGGTGGCCCGCATGTCGTCGGGGTCGCGGCCCCGCCCGTGCAGGGCGAGCACGACCAGCGGCGCGTCCGGATCCCCCCAGGTGGCCATCAGCCCTCGATCGGTTCCAGCTTGGCGAAGATCTCCTCGCGCCGGTGCTCGAACTGCTCGGGCAGCTGGAACCGGGTGCCGAGCTCCTGCGGGGACTCGTCGCAGGTCCAGCCGCCCTCGTCGTGGGTGACGGCCAGCTCGAACAGTGCCCCGCTCGGCGTCCGGACGTAGACGCTCTTGAAGTACTTGCGGTCCTTGAGCTCGGAGATGTCGGTGTAGCCGGCGCCCTCGATGTCGAACTTCACCGCGTCCTGGTTCGCCAGGTCCGACACGTTCCACGCGAAGTGGTGGTAGGTGCCCGCGCCGTAGCGCCAGGTGCCCTGGTCGTCGTGCCGGTTGACGGTGATCTCCAGGTGGTTGCCGACCTTCGCGTCGCCGATCCGCAGGCCGAACACGTCGCCGTCCTCGGCGGGGTCGCCCTGGGCGAAGAACGAGGTGTCGGCGAACTCGACCATCCGGTCCGGGGTGGTCATGTGCACGCCGACGCCGTGGATGCCGTGGATCGCGTGCTCGGCCGACACGCCGTTGCCCTCGTAGCCGCGGCGCGGGTCACCGGCGTTCGCGACGAACTGGTACTCGATGCCCGACGGGTGGGCGAACGCGAGCCGCCGCTGGTCGAACCGCTCGACGTCGCTGACCTCGACGTCGTGGGCGCGCAGCCGCTGCGCCCAGAAGTCCAGCGAGCCCTCCGGCACCGACAGCAGGACCTCGCGGGCCTGGTTGGTGCCGCGGGTGCCGAACTGGCCCGCCTGCGCCCACGGGAACGTGGTGACCACGCTGGACGGGTCGCCGTCGGCGTTGGAGTAGTAGAGGTGGTAGATCGGCAGGGAGCCGTCGAACAGGACGGTGCGCTTGATGAAGCGCATGCCGAGGATCTTCGTGTGGAAGTCGACGTCCTCCTGGGCGCCGGCGACGGACAGGGTCACATGATGGGAGCCTTCGACATGAGCCACGTGCGCAGACGCTAGGAACGCGGCGGCCGCGGCACATCGCCGACGGGCGCAGACCGCTGTCGTCCGCGTGCACGCCCGCACCGGCCCGGTGGGCGGCTGCTGCGTGACTAGGCTGGGTGCGGCCACCAGCACGACCAGGAGCCGCCGATGACGACCGTCGCCGACCGTCCCACCGACTCCGGACCCGGTTCCGGACCCGACGGCTCCGGACCCGTCGGCGTCTCCTTCACCACCGTCACCGGCGACCTGCCCGCCCCCGGTGGCGACCGCCTGGTCCTGGTCGTGGCGCTCGCGGGCAGCGCGCTGCTCGGCGACGGTCAGCCGCTGGTTCCCGGGCGATGGGCGCTGCTGGACCCGGCCCGCCCGGGCACCCCCACCGCGGACGCCGCGTTCCGCGCGCTGTGCGTGTCGTTCCCCCGCGACCGCGTCGAGCCCCGCGGCGAGCCGCTCACCGGGGTGGCGGGCACCGCGTTCGACGCGGGCCCCGGCCTGGCCGGCTACGTGTGCGACACCCTGCGCCATCTCGACGCGCACCGGCTCGCGATGGGCCCGCACGCCGCCGTCGCGGTGCGCCACGCCGTGGACCTGGTCGGGGTGCTGCTGCGGAGCACGGCCGGTGCCGAGCCCGCCTCGCACTGCGACCTGCTGGACCGGATCAAGGCCTACGTCGAGGCGCACCTCGGCGACCCGGACCTCGCCCCCGCCGGGATCGCCGCCGCGCACTTCGTGTCCGCGCGCCACCTGCACAACCTGTTCGCCGGGACCGGGACGAGCGCCGCGGCCTGGATCCGTGCGCGGCGGGTCGAGATGTGCCGGCGCGACCTGGCCGACGCAAGCCTGGCCGACGTGCCCGCCGCGGCCATCGGGTCGCGGTGGGGGTTCCGCGGGCCCTCGCACTTCGGGCAGGTGTTCAAACGCGCGACGGGCCTGACCCCGGCGGCCTACCGGGAGGCCAGCAGCTCGTCGAGCCGCTCGTAGCCCTCGTTCACCCCGACGTCCATCCCCGAGGCGAGCATCGCGTCGCGGGCGGCGAACGAGTCGTACAGCGACTGCGCGACCAACCGGGTCCGCCCGCCGGGCAGCGGGGTCAGGGTCATCGTCTCCAGGCAGACGCTGTCGCGGAAGCCCTCGAAGGCGACGGTCTGCACGATCCGCTCCGGGGCGCGGACCTCGTGGAACGAGCCGAAGAAGCGGTACTCGCCGCCGTCGTCGGCGTGGGTGTAGCGGTAGCCGCCGCCGGTCTCGGCGTCCCAGCGGTGCACCGTCATCGTCAGCCCGCGCGGCCCCAGCCAGCGCACGACCTCGTCCTCGTCGACATGGGCGTCGAAGACCCGCTCCGGGGGTGCGTCGAACTCCCGGGTGATGCGGATCGCGGGCAGGTCGTCCACGGTCTCGATGGCGGTGCCGCGGGTGCCGCGGGTGCCGGTGGTGCTCATGCCGTCTCCTCGTGCTCGGTGGGTGCGGACTCGTCGGCGAGCAGGTCGTCGAGGCGCGCGTAGCGCTCCTCCACCTGCCGCCGGTACCGCTCGATCCAGGCCGTCATCAGGTCGAAGACCTCCGCCTCGAGGTGCACCGGACGACGCTGGGCCTGCCGGCTGCGCCGGACCAGCCCCGCGTCCTCCAGTACCCGGATGTGCTTGGAGACGGCCTGCACGGAGACGTCGTAGGGCTCGGCCAGCTCGTTCACGGTCGCGTCGGCCGTCGCCAGCCGGGCCACCATGTCGCGCCGGATCGGGTCCGCCAGTGCGGCGAAGACCCGGTTCAGCCGGTCCTCCACGTCTCCTCCTCGTTCAACCTCGCGGTTGAATACACCGTAGCGCGGGGAGGGCTCGTGTTCAACCCGTCAGTTGAACGAGCCGGGGAGGGAGCCGTGCGGCACGTAGTCCGACGGCACCACGCCGAGACGGCCGCGCTGGTAGTCCTCGAACGCCCGCTGCACCTCCTCGCGGGTGTTCATCACGAACGGGCCCGCCCACGCGACGGGCTCGCGGATCGGCTGCCCGCCGAGCACCACGACGTCCAGCGCCGGGTGACGGGACTCCTGCCCCGTGCCGCCCTCGACCGTGATCAGGTCCCCGGGCCCGAACACGGCGAGCTGGCCGGTGCGGACCGGGCGTCGGTCCGCACCGACGGTGCCGGACCCGCTCAGTACGTAGACAAGCGCGTTGTAGGGCCGCGGCCAGGGCAGCCGCAGCTGTGCGCCGGGGGAGACGGTGGCGTGCACCATCGCCATCGGGGTGTGGGTCGAGCCCGGTCCGGACGCGCCCGCCACGTCGCCGGCGATGACCCGCAGCAGCGCGCCGCCGTCGAGCGTGGTGACCAGCGCGGACTCGCCGCCCCGCAGGTCCTGGTACTTCGGCGGCAGCCACTTGTCCGCGCGCGGCAGGTTCACCCACAGCTGCAGTCCGTGGAACAGCCCGCCGCTGCGCACCAGCGACTCCGGTGGGCGTTCGATGTGCAGCAGGCCCGAGCCCGCGGTCATCCACTGGGTGTCGCCGTCGGTGATGGTCCCGCCGCCGCCGTGGCTGTCACCGTGCTCGAAGGTCCCGTCGATGATGTAGGTGACGGTCTCGAAGCCGCGGTGCGGGTGCCACGAGGTGCCCTTCGGCTCGCCCGGGGCGTACTCGACCTCGCCCATCTGGTCCATGTGCAGGAACGGGTCGAGGTCGCGCAGGTCCACCCCCTGGAAGGCGCGGCGGACCGGGAAGCCCTCGCCCTCGTACCCGCGCGGAGCGGTGGTGACGCTGCGGACGCCCCGGTCCAGGTCGGTCGGGCCGGGGACGGGCACACGGGGCAGGGCGCTGACGTCGGCGACGGAGACGGCGGGCATCGGGACCTCCACGGTCGGTGGTTGTTGCACGATCAACGACCGCGCTGGCGCCCGGATTCCCGGGGGGCCAGACTGATCGCCATGACGGAGCTGTCGACGGTGCTGTCGGACATGTCCTTCCTCGAGGGCCCACGCTGGCACGACGGGAGGATCTGGGTCAGCGACTTCTACACCCACCGGGTGCTCTCGGCCCGTGCCGACGGGTCGGACCTGCGCACCGAGGCCGAGGTGCCCCAGCAGCCCTCCGGCCTGGGCTGGCTGCCCGACGGCAGGCTGCTGATCGTGTCCATGCGCGACCGGCGGATCCTGCGCCGCGAGACCGACGGCACCCTCGCCACCCACGCCGACCTGTCCGGCCACGCCGAGCACGTCCTGAACGACATGGTCGTCGACGGCGGCGGCGGCCTCTGGGTGGGCAGCTTCGGCTTCGACCTGATGAACGGTGCCCCGCGGGCCGCCGCGCCGCTGCTGCGCGTCGCGCCGGACGGGAGCGTGTCGGTCGCGAGCGAGCCGCTGCACTTCGCGAACGGACCCACGCTGTCCGGCGGGGACCTCGTCGTCGCCGAGACCTTCGGCAACCGGATGTCCGCCTTCGCGGTCGGCGACGACGGCACGCTCGGCCCGCGCCGGGACTGGGCGCTGTTCGGTCCGCCGTCGGCCGCCGAGGACCCGTTCGACGCCATCGCCGAGCTCACCGTCGCCCCGGACGGCATCTCCGCCCCCGACGCGGAGGGTGCGATCTGGGTCGCCGACGCCATCGGCAACCGGGCGATCCGGGTCCGCCCCGGCGGGATGGTCGACGGCGAGGTCTCCACCGGCCAGGTCGGCACCTACGCCTGCGCACTCGGCGGCGACGACGGCCACACCCTGTTCCTCTGCACCGCCCCCGGGTTCGCCGAGCACGAGCGCCGTGACACCCGCCTGGCGCGGCTGCTCGCCGTCCGGGTGGACGTCCCGGCGGCCTGAGACCTGTGCCCTCCCTCGACGAGACCGCTGCCCGCTCGCTGCTGACCGGCGCGCGGGTGGCGCGGCTCGCGACGATCCGCGCCACCGACGGCACCCCGCGCCTGGTGCCGGTCACCTTCGCGCTCGTCGACGGGCTGGTGGTGTCCGCCGTCGACGACGTCAAGCCCAAGCGGCACCGCCGGCTCGCGCGGCTGCGCGACGTCGAGGCCGACCCACGCGTCGCGTTGCTCGCCGACCACTACGACGACGACTGGTCACAGCTGTGGTGGGTGCGCCTGGACGCCACCGCGACGATCCACGACGACGGCGACCTGCACTCCCGCGCCGTCGCGGCCCTGGCCGCCCGGTACGCCCCCTACGCCGCCCGGCCACCCGAGGGCCCGGTGCTGGCCCTGACCCCCGTCCGCTGGACCGCCTGGACCGCCACCCCCCGCCCGTGAGCACAGGCTCGCGCGCGGAACCGCTCCCCGCGCGCAGTACGTCGCGCGCGCACCGCGGTCCCGCGCGCGGACGCGAGATCATGGGCCGGGCCGGTCAGGGGAGGGTGCGCAGGAACGCCGTCACCGCCGAGAGCGTCTGCTCGGGCAGCTCCAGGTGGGGCTCGTGCCCGCAGGACAGCTCGGTGAGGGTCACCGGTCCCGACGCCCGTTCGGCGACCGCGTGGACGTGCACGGCGCTGCCGTACGGGTCGTCGTCGCCCTGGACGGCGAGAACCGGCGCGGTGATCCCGGGCAGGGTGTCGCGGACGTCCCAGTCGGTGAACTCCTCGGCCAGCCACATGTCGTTCCACCCGCGGAACGCGGCGTCCGGGTCGTCGTGGTGGCGGGCCATCCGGGTGCGGAGGTCGCCGTCGTCGAACGCGGTGCGGGCGGCCCGGATCGCGGTGAGGGCGAACGGCTCGGTCAGCACGTGCGGGGCGAGCACGACCACCCCGGTGACCGGCATCGCCGCGGCCGCGAGCAGCGCGATCGTGGCGCCGTCGGAGTGTCCGACGAGGACCGGGTGCTCCAGGTCGAGCGCGGCGCACAGGGCCGGGACGGTCGTCGTCGCCTCGGTCGCCATGAACGCCGTGGTCCGCGGGGTGCGGGGGCGGTCGGAGCGGCCGTGCCCGAGCCGGGAGTACGCGACGGCCCGGCGCCCGGACGCGGCCGCGACCCGCTCGGGGAACCCACGCCACAGACCGACCGACCCGAGCCCCTCGTGCAGGAACAGCAGCGGCGCACGGTCGTCGCCGGGGTCACCGGTGTCGGAGTACTCGTGGCGCAGGCCGTCCAGTTCGAGCAGAGACGTCGCAGGCACATCACGATCGTAGTGCTCGCTGTTGCGCCGTCCGGAACGGTCGTGAAGGCTCGTTCGCGTGATTCCCGACCTCCGGCTGACGTCGCGTCTGGACGTCGACCTGTGCCGGATGTGGTCGTCCGCCTGTCGTTGACGCCTGCCCGCGTGTCCTGAAGCCGACCGGGACGCGGAGAGCCGACGACCCCCGAGAGGACGTGCCCCCGTGGCCGATCCGCCCGTTGCCGTACCCCGGACCAGGACGGTCCGCCTGGTCACCGCCCTGCTCGCGGTGCTGCTGGCCGCATCCGGCTGCGCGGCCGCCGGTGCCGACGGCCCGACCGTCCGGCTCGCCCAGTTCCCGTGGAGCGCGGCGAAGCTGACCAACGCGATCCTCGGTGAGGTCGTCGCGGCCCACCCGGAGCTCGGCGTCGGCCGGCTCAAGACCATCCAGGTCGGACCCGCGACCGCCTGGGCCGGCGCCCAGCGCGGCGACGTCGACGCCCTCACCGAGGTCGCGATGCCCAACCAGTCCGAGCTGGCCGCGAAGGCGGCGGAACGGATCGAGCTGGTCCACCCGACCTACGAAGGCGCCGAGCAGGGCTGGTATGTCCCCAGCTACGCGGTCGAGCCGGGACAGCCGCTCGCCGGGCTGACCAGCGTCACCCAGCTGAACGACTACGCCGACGCCCTCGGCAACCGGCTCGTCGACTCCGACCCCAGCTTCCTCACCACCGAGTACAACGCGAAGCGCCTCGCCGGGTACCGGCTGGACCTGGAGCAGGTGACCTCCAGCGAGGCCGCGCAGATCGCCGAGCTGCGCCGCGCCTACGAGCGCCGCCAGCCGATCCTGGTCTACCTGTACCGGCCGCACTACATCTTCGAGGAGCTCGCGCTGACCAAGCTGACCGAGCCGACCCCGGCCCGCGACGACTGCTACACCACCGGCGACGGCGCCTGCGCCATGCCGGCGTACTCGGCCTGGACGGCGGCGAGCCCCGAGCTGGCCCGCACCAGCCCCGGCTTCGCGGCGATGCTGCGCCGCTTCGAGCTGCCGCTGCCCGATGTCGAGCAGATGCTCCAGCGGGTCGACGTGGACAACCAGGACGTGGAGGTGGTGGCCCGCGAGTACGTGGCCGCGCACCCGGACCGCGTCCGCCAGTGGGTGGGAGCCGGAGCATGATCGAGGTACGGAACCTGACGAAGGTCTTCGGCGACGGCAAGGCCGCCGACGAGGCCGTGCGGCTGGCAGGCGAGGGACTCGGCCGGCCGGAGATCCAGCGCCGCACCGGGGCCACCCTGGCCGTGCACGACGTGTCCTTCGACATCGGCGACGGCGAGCTGTTCGTGATCATGGGCCTGTCCGGCTCCGGCAAGTCGACGCTGGTCCGGCTGCTGAACCGGCTCATCGAGCCGACCTCGGGCAGCATCGCCGTCGACGGCCGCGAGCTCGGCTCGCTCGGCGCCGCCGACCTGCGCACGCTGCGCAACGAGCGGATCGCGATGGTGTTCCAGCACTTCGCGCTGCTGCCGCACCGCACCGTGCGGCAGAACGCCGAGTACGGGCTGCAGATCCGCGGCGTCGACGCCGGCACCCGTCGCGAGAAGGCCGAGTGGGCGCTCGAGCAGGTCGGCCTCGGCGACCGTGCCGACGCGCTGCCCGGCCAGCTCTCGGGCGGCATGCAGCAGCGCGTCGGGCTGGCGCGGGCGCTGGCCAGCGACACCGATGTGCTGCTGATGGACGAGCCCTACTCCGCGCTCGACCCGCTGATCCGCCGCGACATGCAGCAGCTGCTCGTCCGTCTGCAGCGGGACCTCAAGAAGACCATCGTGTTCATCACCCACGACCTCAACGAGGCCATGCTGCTCGGTGACCGCATCCTGCTGCTCAAGGACGGCCGGCTCGTCCAGGTCGGCACCGGGCCGCAGATCCTGGAGTCCCCGGCCGACGACTACGTCGCCGAGTTCGTCTCCGACGTCGACCGCAGCCGGGTGCTCACCGCCGCCGACGTGATCCGCGAGGCCCGCATCACCGTCACCCTCGACGAGCGCCCCGCCGACGTGCTCGTGCGGCTGGGCAGGGCCGAGGCGACCGGCGCCTACGTCGTCGACGACGGCCACCGCATCCTCGGTGTCGTCCGCGACGACTGGCTCGGCCACGCCGCGGGGCGGGGCGCCACCGGCATCGACCGGTCCGCCCTGGTCGAGGAGTACCGCACCACCGAACCGGGCCGGCCCCTGATCGACCTGCTGCACCAGGTCGGGCGCAACCCGGTCCCGCTCGCGGTGGTCGACGACGGCCGCCTCACCGGCGTCGTCCCGCGCGGTGCCGTGCTCGCCGCCCTGTCGACCCACGACGAGGCCACCGCCGACGGGAGGAACGCCTGATGCCCAGGTTCGAGTTCGGGAGCTACGTCGAGGCGTTCATCCTCTGGCTGCTGCAGAACGCCGGGGTCGTGTTCGACGCCGTCGGGGTCGCGATCACCGCGGTCGTCGAGGCGGTGACCTCGATCTTCACCGCCCCGGTGTGGTGGGTCTGGCTGCTGCTGCTCGTGGCGCTCGCGCTGCTCGTGCGCGGGGTCGGGTTCGCGGTGTTCACCCTGGTCGGCTTCCTCGTCGTGTCCTCGTTCGACCTGTGGACCGAGACGATGGAGACCTTCGGCCTGGTGCTCGTCGCGGCGCTGATCGCGGTGGCGATCGGTGTGCCGCTGGGCATCTGGGCCGCCCGCAGCCGCGCGGCGAGCCGGACGCTGCGCCCGGTCCTCGACCTGGCACAGACGGTCCCGGCGTTCGTCTACCTGATCCCGGTGGTGCTGCTGTTCGGCATCGGTGTGGTGCCGGGCGTCGTCGCGACGATCGTGTTCTCGATCGCGCCCGCGGTCCGGCTCACCGAGCTGGGCATCCGGGGCGTGGACGGCGAGGTCGTCGAGGCCGCGCACGCCTTCGGGGCCCACCCCCGCCAGATCCTGCGCGAGGTGCAGCTGCCGATGGCGCTGCCGTCGATCATGGCCGGCGTCAACCAGGTGATCATGCTGGCGCTGTCCATGGTGGTCGTCGCGGGCCTCGCCGGTGCCGACGGGCTGGGCACGACGGTGGTCAGCGCGGTCACCCAGCTCGACATCGCGACCGGTGTCGAGGGCGGGCTCGCCGTCGTCATCGTGGCGATCTTCCTCGACCGGTTCACTTCGGCACTGGCCGAGCGCCCCGAGGGGAGCCTGCTCGCGAAGCTGCGCGCCCGTCGCCCGCAGAAGGCCGCGGCGCGGGCCGCGGAGCGCACGTCCCCGGCTCCGGCCGGTTCGGCGGTCACCGGCGCGAACGCCTGAGCGACGTCCGCCCGGCATCGGCGCCGGTCGGCCCTGTGAGGTGCCGTGCGAGCGTCCGGCGTCCGCACCGCATCCCCGCGGTCCGGCCGGCTCCGCGGTGTACCCGGACGCCCGACCGGACGTCGCCTCGGCTCGACCGGCGCCGGAAGATCACCGGTTGTGGAGCGATCCGTTCACGACGCGGGCCTCATCCTCCACAACCGGTGATCATGGTCGGGTGGTCCGAGGCGGCCGGCCGTGCACGTGACGAAGATCTGCCGGCTCTGCTCGGCCATCGCGTCGCCGGCGCCGTCGCGGACGAGCGCCGTGACCCGAGCCAGGCCGACGCCGACCACGCCCGGCTGCTGACCTCGCTGCTCCGGTCCGTCCGCGGGTCGGGCGCCGCGCCCTGGGTCAGCTGTCGAGCCGGCCGGCCGGCCGGGCCGGGGCCACGCACCGCCACGCGTCGGTCACGATCTCGGTGATCTCGTCGCGGTCGGCGGCGTCGGGGCCGGTGCCGTCGAGCACCACCCCGAGCCAGCCGCGGTGCCCGACGTAGGCGGGCCGGAAGAAGCGGGCCGGGTCCTCGGCGACCAGCTCGGCCTGCACACCCGGCGCCGCGGCGCACCAGAACGCCAGGTGCGGGTGGCCGTGGTGGTGCCCGGCGTAGGAGACGAACATCCTCCGCACGAACCACGACGGCGACCCGTGGCTCTGCTTCTCGGTCACCTCGGGCAGGGACAGGCAGATCTCCCGCAGCCACGGCAGCGGGTCGGCGGGGTCCGGGTGGCGTGCGGTCACGGGCGCCCCGCGGACGGCCGGTAGGTCCCCACGCTCCACGTGTTGCCCTCCGGGTCGGCGACGGCGCACTCGCGCGAACCGTAGTCCTGGTCGACCGGCGCCATGGTGATCTCCGCCCCCGCGGCGGCCGCGCGGGCGTGCACCGCGTCCGGGTCGTCGCAGGTCAGGTAGACCACGGTCCGACCGGTGTCGAAGCGGTCGCCCCCGGCGCGGCGCGGTCCGATCAGCACGACGCCGGTGTCGGCGCCGTCGTCCCAGGCGAGCTCGGCGTGGGCGACCCCGCCGTCGTCGCCGGTGTGGACGGCGACCTCCCGGAAGCCGAGCGCCGTGGTGAGGAATGCGATGGCGGCGCGGGGGTCGTCGTAGCGGAGGGTCGGGTGGATGCTCATGACGAACCATCCTGACCGGGGCGCGGCGGTGCGTCGTGAAGGAATGGGAACTGTTCGGCGCGGAATGCGGCGGGTGAAATCCCCGCGAGCGCCCGGAACTCGCGGGAGAGGTGGGGCTGGTCGGCGTAGCCGCACTCGGCGGCGACGAGCGCGAGCGGGTCCCGCCCGCCCCCGACCAGCTCCGCGGCGCGCGCGAAGCGCAGCACCCGGCGGACGGTGCCGGGGGCGAGACCGACCTGGGTCCGGAACCGGGACTGCAGGTGGCGGCGGCTCCAGCCGGTCTCGGCGGCCAGCTCCGCGACGCCGACCCGGCCCGCGGTCGCGCTGAGCCGGTCCCAGGCGTAGCGCACCTCGGGTGCGGGGAGGCGTGCCCGGTCGTCCAGGAGCCGGTCCGCGAGCAGTCCGCTGACCAGGTCGAATCGGCCGTCCCAGGTGGGCTCGGCGGCCAGGCGGGCGGGCAGCGCGGCGAGCACGGGGTCGTCGAGCTCGTCGAGGCGGGGCACCGTGCCGCCGGGCAGCGCCCGCCCGCCGAGGAGGGTGTAGGTCGCCGCCGGGGTCAGGTCCACCTGCACCCCGGCCTGCGGGCCGGTGAACTCGGTCAGCACCCAGGTGTCGCTCAGGCCGCCGACGAACGCGGCCGCCGGCCCGGTCCCGACGGCCGGCCCGGACAGCGTCAGCGGGTGCAGCCCCAGGATCAGCGCGGTCCCGGCGGACGGCGGCTGACGACGACGCAGGGGAGCGGCGGCGTGCTCGCGGTAGCCGAGGTAGCGCAGCACGTGCGCTCGCAGTGCGGCGGGCGGCCGCCCCGGCACGTACTCGGCGGACATGGACGATGTTGTACCCCCACTCCTCACCCGGCGGCCAGCGCGACCGCCAGGCCGAGCATCACCGTGGCGACGACGCCGTCGAGCACCCGCCACGCCGTCGGCCGGGCGAACAGCCCCGCGAGCCGCGCCGCGCCGAAGCCGAGCCCGGAGAACCAGGTCAGGCTGGCCACGACCACCCCGGCGCCGAACGCCCACCGGCCGTCGTCGCCGTGCGCGGCGGCCAGCGACCCGAGCACCAGCAGGTCCAGCATCATGTGCGGGTTCAGGAAGGTCAGTGCGGCGGCGCTCCCCAGGACGGGCACGAGCGGGCGCGCCGCGCCGCGGACGTCGGTGTCGAGACCGGCGGGACGCAGGGCGCGCCGCAGCGCCAGCAGGCCGTAGCCGGTCAGCCACGCGACGCCGCCCCAGCGCACCACCTCGACCAGGCCCGGCACCCGGTCGACGACCAGCCCGACGCCCGCGACCGCCGCGGTCACCAGCACCAGGTCGGCCAGCACGCAGAACACCACCACCGCCGGGACGTGCTCACGTCGCAGCCCCTGCCGCAGCACGAACGCGTTCTGTGCCCCGATCGCCGCGATCAGCGACAGTCCCGTCCCGAATCCCGCCAGCACACTCACGTCACCGACGCTAGGCCGACCGCGCCAGGAATACGTCAGCAACTGAAAGAACGTCATGAACTGTAGAATCGCTTCATGTACGACCGGGAGCGGCTCGCCACCCTGAGCGCCGTGGTGGAGGAGGGTGGGTTCGACGCCGCCGCCGCGCGGCTGTCCATCACGCCGTCCGCGGTGTCCCAGCGGATCAAGGCCCTGGAACGGCAGGCGCGCCGGATCCTGGTGCGCCGCACGCGCCCCTGCGTCGCCACCGAGGAGGGCGCCGCGCTGCTGCGGCTCGCCCGCCAGATCGCCGTGCTCGAGGGGGAGGTCGAGGCCGGTTTCGGCAGCGCCGACACCGCGGGCACGCACCTGCCGATCGCGGTGAACGCGGACTCGGTGACCCACTGGTTCCTGTCCGCGGTGGTCCCGCTGGCCGCCCGGTACGGGGTCCGGCTGGACCTGCACGTCGACGACGAGCAGCACACCGCGGCCCTGCTCCGGGAGGGCTCGGTGGTCGGGGCGGTCACGACGTCGTCCGCGCCGGTGCAGGGCTGCACGGTCCGGCCGCTGGGCGCGACCCGCTACCGGCCCGTCGCCGCCCGGCCGGTGTACGACCGGTGGTTCGCCGGGCGGGACCCGGCCGAGGCGTTCCCGCTCGCCCCGCGGGTCGACTTCGGGCCGAAGGACCGGTTGCAGACGCGGTTCGTCCGCGGGCTCACCCACCGGCCGTGCACCGGCCCGGCGCACCGGGTGCCCGCCGCCGACGGCTACCACGACGCGATCCGTGCGGGTCTGGGCTGGGGGATGTTCACCGACGGCCCGGCCCGGGAGGCCGCGGCCGCCGGGCGGCTCGTGCTGCTCGACGCCGAGCGGCATCTCGACGTCCCGCTGTACTGGCAGCACTGGAAGCTCCGCACCACGGTGCTCGACGCACTCACCGAGTCGGTCTGCGCCGCGGCGGCGACGATCCTGGTGCCGCCGGCCCGCTGACCGGGAGGTCTCAGATCCCGGACCGCCAGGGGCGTCCGAGCCGGATGTCGCAGGTGATGACCCCGCGGTCGACGCCGGTGAGGTCCGCGATCAGGTCGCGCACCGCGTCCTCGGCCACCCGGGGGTCGTCGACGGTGGTCGACGCCTCGATGCCCGGCACGTAGAGGGTGAGCCTGCGGTCCGCCCGCCAGGCCACCACCTCGAAGTGATGGTCACCGGTCACCCGTCCACGGTAGCCCGGCCGCGGCGCGAACGGGGCGGATCAGCCGACGGTCGGGTCGGCGGCGCGGCCCGCGTCCGCGCCCGGCTGCGTGTCGTCCTGCTGGGCGGGCACCGGGTCGCCGGTCGTCTCCGGGACACCGGTCGGCTCGACCGGTGCCGGAGGATCGGTGGGGGCCACCGGGTCCGCGGTCGGCTCCGGCGTGGGCTCGGCCGACGGCGTGCTCGTCGGCGTCGGCGGGGCGGTCGGCTCGTTGGGCGCCAGGGTGGAGGGCGACTCACCGATCGGCCTGAACGCGGGGAACTCGGCCGTGCCGGTGGCGCGCACGGTGTCGGACATGAACGCCTTCCACACCGATCCGGGCAGGTCGGCGCCGTTGATCGGGCGGCCCGCGGAGTCCTGGATCGGGTCGTTGCGGTCGGTCCCGACCCACACGGCCGTCGCGATCCCGGGGGTGAAGCCGGCGAACCAGGCGTCGTTGTTCTGGCCCTCGAAGCGGGACTGGACGGTGCCGGTCTTGCCGGCGGCCTCCTGCCCGTCGGGCAGCTGCAGCCCGTCGTTGTCGACGACGTTCATCATCGCCTCGGCGACGTTGCGCGCCACCTGCTCGGGGAAGCGCTGCTCGCCCTCGCCCGGCTGGTACTCGTAGAGCACCCGCCCGTCGGAGTCGACGACCTTGGACACCATGTGCGGGGCGTGCCAGACACCTCCCGCGGCGATGGTGGCGTAGGCCGACGCCAGCTGGACCGGCGTGACCTCCTTGTTGCCCAGCGGGAGCCGCGCGTCGGGGTTCTCCAGTGGCGCGGTGATGCCGGCGAGGCGGGCGGCGTCGGCGACCTTCTGCGGCCCGACCTGTGCGGCGAGCTTGGTGAAGACGACGTTGTTGGAGATCGTCATCGCCTGCTTGAGGTCGCAGCGCGGGCAGTTGGCGCCCTCGGCGTTGCGCAGCCCCGGCCGCTCGGACCCGTCGAAGGTGGTGCCCAGGCCGATCGGCGGGTCGTTCAGGAGCCCGGCGAGCACGGCGAACGGTTTGAACGTCGACCCGGGCTGCTTCATGACTTGGGCGTAGTCCAGGCCGGTGCCGTTCGGCCCGCCGTAGTAGCCGACGATGCCGCCGGTGCGCGGGTCGATCGCGACCGCGCCGGTGCGCAGCAGCTCCGGCTCGCCGCGCAGCTTCTGCTCGACCGAGTCGGTGAGCTGCTGCTGGCGCTGCGGGTCGATCGTCGTCGTCACCTGGAGGCCGCCCTGGGCGAACGCCTGCTCGGAGATGCCCAGCGAGCCCAGCTCGGAGCGGACCGCGTTGAGGATGTGGCCGCGGGCGTCGGTCAGCGACGACGAGCGCGAGGTGTTCTCCGGCGCGATGGTCTGCGGGAACACGGCGGCCTGCCGGTCGGCCTGGGAGATCCAGCCCTGGGCGGCCATGCCGTCGAGGACGAAGTTCCAGCGCTGCTTCGCCCGGTCCGGGGAGTTCGCCGGGTCCCAGTTGGACGGCGACTGGATGATCCCGGCGAGCAGTGCGCCCTCGCTGGGGGTCAGCTGGGCCGCGGGCTTGCCGTAGTAGGCGAGGCTGGCGGACTCGATGCCGTAGGCGCCGCGGCCGAAGTAGATGGCGTTGAGGTAGTCGTTGAGGATCTCGTCCTTGGACTTCTGCCCGGAGACCTTCAGCGAGACGATCAGTTCCTTGTACTTCCGCCAGTACGTCGCGTCGTTACCCACCAGGGTGTTCTTGACGTACTGCTGGGTGATCGTCGACCCGCCGCCGACGCCGCCGGTCAGCTGGTTGACCATCGCCCGCAGGATGCCGGTGAAGTCGAAGCCCGGGTTCGAGTAGAACGACCGGTCCTCGGCCGCCAGCACGGCCTCGCGCACGGGCACCGGGATGGCGTCCATCCCGACCTTGATCCGGTTGCCCTGCTCGGGCACGAGGCGGGCGAGCTGGCCGCCGTCGGCGTAGGAGACGGTGGCGATCTGGTTCTGCACCGCGTCGTCGGTGCTGGGGATCGGGAACAGCAGCCAGCCGAGCCCGAGCAGCAGCAGCGGCAGCAGCACGATCGACGCGGCCGTCCCGACCAGCGAGTACACGACCTGCCGGCGACGCCGGGTCCGGCGCTCCTCGGGGGTGAGGGCTGCCTTCTGGTCGGCGTCGAGGATGCCGAGGCGGCGGCGCACGACGCCCACGCCGGGCCCGACGAGTGCGATGACCCGGTCGAACGGTCCGTCGGGCTCGGCGCGGCGCCGGCGGCGCGGGCCGGGGGCCGCGGCGTCGACGAACTCGGCGTCCGCCCCGTTGCCGGGGGCGGTGACCCGGGCGGTGGGCGCACCGCCGTCGCTGCGCGGGGCGGTGGCGGGCACGAGCCCGGTCGGGGCCTCGGCGGCGGGGGCGAGCGCGGTCGCGGCGTCGCCGGGTCCGGGACGGCGGCGGCGACCGCCGGTGCGCGCGGGCAGGGCGTCGGTCGTGGATTCCGCGCCCTCGTCCGGCTCGGGACGACGACGGCGGCCGGTGCGGGTGGTCGCGGCGGTGCCGTGCGGGACCGCCGGGCCCGGGAACGGTGCCGAGGGCGCGGCGACGGCCGTGGTGGCCGCAGCGGTGACCCCGGTGGTGGCCGCCGTGGTGGCGGCGGAGGCCGGGCCGGGCCGGGCGGTACCGGTCGGGGGCATGGCGGGCCGGGGGACCGGCGGCAGCGACGGGTGCTGCGCGGGGCGGGGCGCGGCGCCCTGCGGACCGGCGCCGGGGGCGCTCGGCGCCGCCGGGGCGGGGCGGGGCCGGGCGTGCGGCCCGGTGTTCCGGTGCCCTGGGGCAGGCGCGGCGCCGTGGGCGTCGCCGGTGCCGGATCGTGGTGCCCCGGCCCCCGGGCGGTCGACCGGCCCGGCCGGCGCCGGCGCGGTGGGCTGCCCGGCCGGGAACGACGGTGCGGGGCCCGGGCGGCCGGGTCCGCCGGCGCCGGGGCGCCGCTGCGGGCCGGTGGTGTGCCGGGGCGCGGGCGCGGGGGGCGGGCCCGCGGGCGTTGCACCGGTGGTGCCGGGCCGCAGTGTGCTGCCGGGCTCGCGGGGCACGGTGCCGCCGCGCACGCGCAGCCCGACCTTCGTGGTGCCCCCGGAGCCGTTGACGCCGGAGCCGGAGCCGCTGCCGCCCGAGCCGCTGCCCGCGGAGCCGGGGGTGCCGGAGCCGCTGCCCACGGAGCCGCTGCCCACGGAGCCGTTGCCCGAGCCGTTCGCAGAGGTGTCGTTCACGGGAGCGCCGTTCGCGGAAGCGCTGTGCGGGGGAGCGCTGTGCGGGGGAGCGCTGTGCGCGGGGGCGCCGTCCGCCGGGGCCCCGGTAACGGGGGCGGCGGTCGCGCGAGCGGCCTCGCCGGCCCGCCGGGAGCGCCGACGGCCGGTGCCGCCGTCCTCCCCGGTGCCGCGGGCCCCGTCCGGGCCGGAACGTCCGGTCGACCCGGTCGACCGGACGACGTCGGCGAAGGAACGGGCCTCCGGCTCGGCGGACCGCGCGCGCCGTCCACCGGCGGGGGCGCCGTGCCGTGCCGAAGCGCCGGAGTCGGCGCGGGCGACCTGGTCGCTGCCGTGCCGGCCGGTCGGGCGCTCCTCGGTGTCGACCGCACGACCGGAACCGGTCGATCCGTGGGAATCGGACCCGGGGGAGCGGCGCGACCGCGGCGGTGGGGGCGGGCCTGCGGGCAACCGGCTCTCCCTTCTGGTCGACGGCCGGCGGAACCGGACGGTGGCGTGGTCTCACCCGGTCAACGAGTTCGCTGTGTCAACGAGGGACCGGAGGGCGGCGTTGTGCCCACCTGATCGACGTCACTCGAATGTCGGCACGTCAGCGGGGTGATGGCGCGCTCCGTGACCGGATCGCCCGATCATGGTGCGGCATGCGGACCATCGTGCCCGCGGCCGAAGGGACGCACAGGCGACACGATCACTGCGTCGAGCAACGGCCGGTTGCGTGCGACGACGCGCGGGCGGCCCAGCGCCGGACGGCCGGACGGCCGCATCCGGCGGGACGACCGGCCGTCGTCGATCGACGGGCGGCGGCAACCCCGACGCCGACCTGCGGCAACGGGTCAGGAGAGCAGCGGGCCCATGCGGTCGCGCAGCGCGACCGCGGCCGACAGCGGCCGCACGAGCACGGTGAGCTCGCGGATCCGGCCCTCCTCGTCGGTGCGCAGGATGTCGACGCCCTGCACCTCGCGCTCCCCGACGGTCGCGGCGAACTCGAGGACGTGCCCGTCGTCGCCGGAGTACCCGGCGACGTAGTGGAACCCGCCGAAGACGGTGAACACCGCGCCCAGGATCGGGCGCAACGCCTCCCGGCCCCGGTAGGGGCGGTGCACGCCGGGCGAGCGGAACTCGACGTCGTCGCGGCAGAGGGCGACGGCCGCGTCGAGGTCTCCGGCCTCGATCGCGGCCCGGAAGCGGGCGGCGGCGTCGTTCACGCCGGCGATCATGCCCCACCCGCCCCGGGTCAGGCGGCCGCGGCCGCCGGGCGCAGGCCGACGGCGCCGGCCAGCAGCTCGTAGGAGCGCAGCCGGTCCTCGCCGCGGAAGGTCGAGGTCGTCACCATCAGCTCGTCCACCCCGGTCCGGGCCACGAGCT
This sequence comes from Pseudonocardia sp. UM4_GMWB1, assembly GCF_017312155.1. NCBI lineage: Bacteria > Bacillati > Actinomycetota > Actinomycetes > Pseudonocardiales > Pseudonocardiaceae > Pseudonocardia > Pseudonocardia sp. UM4_GMWB1. The sequence continues at coordinate 2,995,537 of NZ_QJPN01000001.1, forward strand.
CCTCGACGCCGGCGCGCACGGTCTCCGGCGAGCCGATGACCTGGTCGGCGTGGCGCTGCTCGACGAACGCCCGGGCCGGGTCGGTCCAGTCGAAGGCCGCGACCTCCTCGGGGCCGGGCAGCGGGCGCGGATCGCCGAGGCGCAGGTGCAGGAACTGCAGCGCCGAGGGCAGCGCCAGCTCGTGGGCGCGCTCGTCGGTGTCGGCGCAGGTCACGGCGGCGGCGATCATCGAGTACGGCTGCGCCAGCAGCGCCGAGGGCCGGAAGTGCTCGCGGTAGAGCTCCAGCGCGGGCAGCGTGTTCGCGGCCGAGAAGTGGTGGGCGAAGGCGAACGGCAGCCCGAGCATCCCGGCGACCTTCGCCGAGTAGCCCGACGAGCCGAGCAGCCACATGGTCGGAGCGTTCCCCACGGCCGGTACGGCGAGCACGCCGGCGTCGCCACGGAAGTAGGCCGCGAGCTCCACGAGCTGGTCGGGGAAGTCGTCGGGGGCGTGCAGCCGGTCGGTCCCGGTCCCGCGCAGCGCGGCGGCGGTCTGCGGGTCGGTGCCCGGGGCGCGCCCGATGCCGAGGTCGATCCGGCCGGGGTGCAGTGCCTCGAGGGTGCCGAACTGCTCCGCGACGACGAGCGGGCGGTGGTTGGGCAGCATCACCCCACCCGAGCCGACGGTGATCCGTTCGGTCGCCCCGGCCAGGTGCGCGATCAGCACCGGCGGCGACGAGCTGGCGATCCCGGGCATGCCGTGGTGCTCGGCGACCCAGTAGCGGGTGAAGCCCAGCTCCTCGGCCCGTCGTACCAGGCGGGTGCTGTGCGCCAGCGCGTCGGTGGCCGACGAGCCGTCGGCCACGGGGACCAGGTCGAGCACGGAGAGAGGGACCACGACGGCTGCAACACCCGCACCCGCCGGGCGTCTTCCCGGCGGTCGAAACCGGTTCGCGGCCCCCGACTAGCATCGGAGGTCCATCTGTTCGCACCACCTCTGGAGGCACCCCCGTGTCCGCACCGTCCGCCCCGCCCGCGTCCGCCCCGATCCGGGTGCCGGCCGGGACGACCGCCGGCGCGCGCGTCCGGGAGGGCGGGCTGCCGACCAGCGGTCCCGAGGCGATCGTCGTCGTGCGCGACGCCGAGGGTGCCCTGCGCGACCTGGCCTGGGCCCCCGAGGCCGACGCCGAGGTCGTCCCGGTCCCGGCGAACACCGAGGAGGGGCGCAGCGTCATCCGGCACTCGGCGGCGCACGTGCTCGCCCAGGCCGTCCAGCAGCTGTTCCCGAAGGCCAAGCTGGGCATCGGCCCGCCGGTCACCGACGGCTTCTACTACGACTTCGACGTCGACACCCCCTTCACCCCCGAGGATCTGAAGAAGATCGAGTCGGCGATGAAGAAGATCGTGAAGGCGGGGCAGCGCTTCGAGCGCCGTCGCTACGCCTCGCAGGACGAGGCCCGCGCCGAGCTGGCCGACCAGCCGTACAAGCTGGAGCTGATCGACCTGAAGTCGACGGACGACTCCGTCGACAGCGGGGAGGTCATGGAGGTCGACTCCTCCGGCGAGCTCACCGTCTACGACAACGTGCACGCCCACACCGGCGCCGTCGTCTGGTCGGACCTGTGCCGTGGCCCGCACCTGCCGACCACCAAGTTCATCCCGGCGTTCTCGCTGACCCGCTCGGCCGCCGCGTACTGGCGGGGCGACCAGCGCAACGCCCAGCTCCAGCGGATCTACGGCACCGCGTGGGAGTCGCAGGAGGCGCACGACGCCTACCTGGAGCGCATCGCCGAGGCCGAGCGGCGCGACCACCGCCGCCTGGGCAGCGAGCTGGACCTGTTCAGCTTCCCCGACGAGATCGGGTCGGGCCTGCCGGTCTTCCACCCCAAGGGCGGCGTCGTCCGCAAGGAGCTGGAGGACCTGTCCCGCGAGCGGCACGCCGCGGCCGGGTACGAGTTCGTCTACACCCCGCACGCCACCAAGGGCGCGCTGTTCGAGAAGTCCGGGCACCTGGAGTGGTACGCCGAGGGCATGTACCCGCCCATGCAGCTCGACGCGGAGTACACCGCCGACGGCGAGCTGAAGCGGCCGGCCGTCGACTACTACCTCAAGCCGATGAACTGCCCGATGCACAACCTGATCTTCGCCTCGCGCGGACGGTCCTACCGCGAGCTGCCGCTGCGGCTGTTCGAGTTCGGCACCGTCTACCGCTACGAGAAGTCCGGTGTGGTGCACGGGCTGACCCGGGCCCGCGGGTTCAGCCAGGACGACGCGCACATCTACTGCACCCGTGAGCAGATGCAGGGTGAGATCCGCAGCCTGCTGCAGTTCGTGCTGGACCTGCTGCGCGACTACGGCCTCGACGACTTCTACCTGGAGCTGTCGACCCGCAACCCGGAGAAGTCGATCGGCTCCGACGAGTCGTGGGCCGAGGCCACCCAGGCGCTGCGCGACGCCGCCGAGAGCTTCGGGCTGACCCTGCACGACGACCCGGGCGGCGCCGCGTTCTACGCGCCCAAGATCTCGGTGCAGGCCCGCGACGCGATCGGCCGCTACTGGCAGATGTCGACCATCCAGGTCGACCTGATGCTGCCGGACCGCTTCGAGCTGGAGTACACCTCCTCGGACGGCTCCCGGCAGCGACCGGTCATGATCCACCGCGCGCTGTTCGGCTCGATCGAGCGCTTCTTCGGCGTGCTCACCGAGCACTACGCCGGTGCCTTCCCGGCGTGGCTCGCCCCCGTCCAGGTGGTGGGGATCCCGGTCACCGAGGCCCAGGACGACTACGTCCGCGGCATCGCCGCCCGGCTGCGCGCCGCGGGCATCCGGATCGACGTCGACTCCGGCGACGACCGGATGCAGAAGAAGATCCGCACCCACACGCTGCAGAAGGTGCCGTTCCTGATGCTCGTGGGCGGTCGCGACGTCGAGGCCGGCGCGGTGAGCTTCCGTTTCCGCGACGGCTCGCAGACGAACGCGGTGCCGGTCGAGCAGGCGGTCACCTCGATCATCGAGTGGGTGCGGTCGCGCACGAACACCTCGCCGACCGCGGAGAGCTTCGGGGTCGACGCCTAGGATCGGCTCATGGAGCAGGAGTGGGTCCCGCAGGAGGGGACCGGGACGCCCGACGGCTTCGCCCGGCTGTGGACCCCGCACCGGCTCGCCTACATCCAGGGCGCCGGTGACACCGGCTGCCCGTTCTGCCGGATCGCCCGGGGGGACACCCTGGGCGACTCGACGGACCCGGACGCGGACAACCTCGTCGTCGCCCGCGGGGACGAGGTGTTCGCGCTGCTCAACCTGCACCCGTACAACCCGGGGCACCTGATGGTGCTGCCCTACCGGCACGTCGCGGACCTGGAGGACCTCACCGACTCCGAGGCGGGCGAGCTGATGGCGTTCACCCGCCAGGCCGTCGTGACCATGAAGCGGATCGCGGCGCCGCACGCGTTCAACGTGGGGCTCAACCTGGGCCACGTCGCGGGCGGCTCGCTGGCCGAGCACCTGCACCAGCACGTCGTCCCGCGCTGGGGCGGGGACGCGAACTTCATCGCCGTCGTCGGGCAGACGAAGGTGATCCCGCAGCTGCTCGCCGAGACCCGCGACCAGCTGGCACAGGCGTGGGAACCGCCACGTCGCTGACTCCGGCCGCGCCGACGGCGGGCGGACCCGGTATCGGACTACGCTGGCAGCGTCCCCCACCGCCGCCGTCCTGCACGGGAGCACGCAGCCGCCGATGCTGAACCTGTTCGCCCGCGCGCACGTCAACCGGCTCACCGACCCCGTCGGGCGGGCCCTGATCGACCGTGGTGTCAGCCCGGACACCGTGACCGTGCTCGGCACCGTCGGGGCCGTGACCTGCTCGTTGGCGTTCCTGCCGACCGGCCTGCTGGCCCTCGGCGCGGTGCTGGTCACCCTCTTCGTGCTGACCGACCTGATCGACGGCGCGATGGCCCGCGCCCGCGGGCACGGCACCCCGTTCGGGGCGGTGCTCGACTCCACCTGCGACCGGATCGTCGACGGCGCCCTGTTCGCCGGGCTCGCCTGGTGGGCGCTGAACGGCGGGGCCGAGCCCCTGGCCGGTGCCGCCGCGCTGGTGGCCCTGGTCGGTGGCCAGATCGTGTCGTACGTCAAGGCCCGCGCCGAGTCCGTCGGGCTCACCGCCGAGGGCGGCCTCGTCGAACGCGCCGAACGGCTCATCCTCGGCCTGGTCGGGGCGTTCCTGTCCGGCATCGGGGTGCCGTGGGCGCTGACCGTCACCCTCGTCGTGCTGGCGATCGGGACGGCGGTGACCCTCGGCCAGCGGATCCTGGCGGTGCGGCACAGCTCCCGCGAGGCACCGCGTGCCTGACCTGCGGACGCGCACCACCGACGCGTTGAGCGCCGCCGGGTACGCGGCGGGCTGGCGGGTCGCGGGGCGGCTCCCGGCCGGCGTCGCCGGACGGGTGTTCGACGCAGGCGCCGCGCTCGCGGTCCGCCGCGACGGCCCCGGGGTGCGACGGCTGCGGCACAACCTGCGCCGGGCCCGTCCCGACGCGACCCCCGCCGAGCTCGACGCACTGGTCGCCGCCGGGATGCGCAGCTACGCCCGCTACTGGCGCGAGGCGTTCGCACTGCCCGGCCTCGACCCCGCCGCGGTGCACGCCGCGATGCACCCGCACGCCCACGGCGTCGCCGGCGCGCTGGCGGCCACCCGGTCCGGGCGCGGGGTCGTGTTCGCCCTCCCGCACGCCGGCAACTGGGACCTCGCCGGGCTCTACCTGCTGCGCGAGCTCGACCGGCTCGGGCTCGAACCGGCGCTGACCACCGTCGTGCAGCGGCTGCGTCCCGAGCCGCTGTTCCGCCGGTTCCTCGCCTACCGGCGCGCGCTCGGGTTCGAGGTCGTGACCGCCGACGACCCTCGCGCCGCGCACCGAGCGCTGACCGGGCGGCTGCGCCGCGGCGGGGTCGTCTGCCTGGTCGCCGACCGCGACCTGACCGGCACCGGGACCGGCGTGACGTTCCTCGGAGGGCCCGCCCGGCTGCCGTCCGGCCCGGCGCGGCTCGCCCGGCTGACCGGCGCCGCGCTGCACCCGGCCTACCCCTACTTCACCGACGACGCCTGGGGCGTCGAGGTCGGCGTGCCGGTCCCGCCCGGTCCCGGCGCCGTCCAGCACCTCGCCGACGCGTTCGGCGACATGATCGCCCGCCGTCCGTGGGACTGGCACATGCTCCAGCCGGTCGGCACGGGATGAGGATCGGGATCGTCTGCCCGTACTCCCTCGACGTCGCCGGGGGAGTGCAGCGTCACGTCCTGGACCTGGCAGCCGCGCTGCGCACGCTCGGGCACACGGTCGAGGTCCTGGCCCCGACGACCGGCACCGCGCCCGAGTTCGTCACCCCGGCCGGGCGGGCCGTCGGCGTCCCCTACAACGGCTCCGTCGCCCGCGTCGCGTTCGGCCCGCTGACCCGCCACCGCACCCGGCGCTGGCTCGCCGCGCACAACTTCGACGTGCTGCACGTCCACGAGCCCACGACCCCGTCGGTGTCGGCGCTCGCGCTGCTCGACGCCCGCGGACCGGTCGTCGCGACCTTCCACACCTCCACCGAGCGGTCCCGGGCCCTCGCCGCGTTCGGACCCGTGGCGCGCCCCCTGCTGGAGCGGGTCACGGCGCGGATCGCGGTGTCGGCGACCGCCCGCCGGGTCCAGGTCGAGCACCTGGGCGGGGACGCCACCGAGATCCCCAACGGTGTCGACCTCGCCCGGTTCGCCCACGGGCCGGCACTGGACCTGCCGCCCGCCGTGCGGGTCGGCTACGTCGGCCGCTTCGATGAGCCGCGCAAGGGCATGCCGGTGCTGCTGGCCGCGCTGCGCCGGGTCGTCGCCGACCGCCCGGACGTGCGGTTGCTCGTCGTCGGCCGCGGCGACGGCGACCGGCTGCGGCGCGCCGCGGGACCGGGCCTGGCGGGCCGGATCGACCTGCTCGGGCCGGTCGACGAGGCGACCAAGGCCGCCGCGCTGCGCTCGGTCGCGGTGTTCTGCGCACCGCACCGCGGCGGGGAGAGCTTCGGGATGGTGCTGACCGAGGCCATGGCCGCGGGCGCCCCGGTGCTGGCCGCTGACCTCGAGTCCTTCCGTGCCGTGCTCGACGACGGCCGCGCCGGTGCACTGTTCCCACCCGGCGACGACGCCGCCCTGGCCGCCGCGCTCACCCGCCTGCTCGACGACGGGACCGCCCGCGCCCGGTTCGCCGCCGCCGGGCGGGACCGGGCGCAGCGCTACGACTGGCCGGTCGTGGCCTCCGACGTGCTGCGTGTGTACCGGGCCGCGATCGCCGGCGCGCCACGGCCGCTCGTGCGCGGGGGCGCGCGGTGAGCGCGGCCGTCGTCGCCGGGGGAGTGGTCCTCGCGACGCTGCTGGTGGCGGCTCTCACCCTGTGGTGCGTGACACGGGTCCGGCGCCTGCACCGCCTGCACGTGCGGGTCGACGCCGCCCGGGCCGGGCTCGCCGCGGCGCTGGACTCCCGGGCCCGGGTCGCGCTCGCCGTCGCCGACGCCCTCGGTCCCGCCGCACCGCCGGACCTGCGACAGGCCGCCGTCGCCGCGCGGGCACTGCCCGCTCCGGCCCCGGACGGCCGGGACCCGGCCGGGAGCCGCGCCGCCCGCGAGGCCGCGGAGAACGCCCTGACCAGGCAGCTCGCCGTCGTCGGGCGGGGGCCGGGCCGGCCGGGGCCCTGTGACGACCTCGCCGATGTCGAGGCACTGGTCGTGCTGGCCCGCCGGGTGCACAACGACGCCGTCCGCGACACCCGTGCCCTGCGGTCCCGGCGGCTGGTACGGATGCTGCGGCTGCACGGCACCGCACCGGAGCCGGTGTACTTCGAGATCGCCGATCCGGAACCGCCGCGTTCACCTGCGCGACCTCACGTAGAATCGCCACGCAGTCCGACCGTCATGTGAGGAGCTCCGATCACCCGTGTCCGCAGCTGAGAACACCCCCGACACCGCCGGTCCGCAGCACGGCACCGCGCGGGTGAAGCGCGGGATGGCCGAGATGCTGAAGGGCGGCGTGATCATGGACGTCGTCACCCCGGATCAGGCCAAGATCGCCGAGGACGCCGGGGCCGTCGCCGTCATGGCCCTGGAGCGCGTCCCGGCCGACATCCGTGCCAACGGCGGCGTGGCCCGCATGTCGGACCCGGACATGATCACCGGCATCGTCGAGGCCGTGTCCATCCCGGTCATGGCGAAGGCCCGCATCGGCCACTTCGTCGAGGCCCGGGTCCTGCAGTCCCTCGGCGTCGACTACATCGACGAGTCCGAGGTGCTGACTCCGGCCGACGAGGCCCACCACATCGACAAGTGGAGCTTCACCGCCCCGTTCGTCTGCGGTGCCACCAACCTCGGTGAGGCCCTGCGCCGCATCTCCGAGGGCGCGGCGATGATCCGCTCGAAGGGTGAGGCCGGCACCGGCAACGTCGTCGAGGCCACCCGGCACATGCGCTCGATCCGCGCCGAGATCGGCCGGCTCGCCTCGCTCGACGCCGCCGAGCTCTACATCGCGGCCAAGGAGCTGCGCGCCCCGGTCGAGCTGGTCGCGGAGGTCGCCCGCACCGGGAAGCTGCCGGTCGTGCTGTTCACCGCCGGTGGCATCGCGACCCCGGCCGACGCCGCGATGATGATGCAGCTCGGCGCCGAGGGCGTGTTCGTCGGCTCCGGCATCTTCAAGTCCGGCGACCCGGCGCAGCGCGCGTCGGCGATCGTGAAGGCCACGACCTTCCACGACGACCCCGAGATGATCGCCAAGGTCTCCCGCGGTCTCGGCGAGGCCATGGTCGGCATCAACATCGCCGACATCCCCGAGGAGCAGCGCTACGCCGCTCGCGGCTGGTAAGCACCCCCGCTCCGCCCCGAGAGCCCCGTCCGGCATCCCGCCGGACGGGGCTCTCGTCGTTCCCGGCCCCGCTGCCGCACAGGTTCCGTACGCGCCGCACGGGTCCGGACCCGTGCGGCGCGTACGGAACCCGTGCGGCGGGGGACGGGGCCGGGTACGGGCCACGGTCCGGTGACCCGATCGGTCCCTCGGACGCGTGAGGTGTCCGTTCCGGCCACGTTCTGCGGTCGCTCGGTGGAGGGGTTGCCTACTCGATGTGGTGACACAGGTGCTCGTGGTGACTCTGTGGCATCTAGCGTTCCGTGGGGATCAGGAGACCACTGTTGCGGAGGAGCCTGATGGGACGCTCTGTGAGAGTCGTGGCGATCGCCGCCGCGATGTTGATCAGCTTTCCGGCTGCGGCGTTCGCGGACACGGGGGACGGCCGACCGGGTGCGACGACGACCGCGGACTGCCCCACGACGGGTACCGCCCCGGGTGGGGGAGCCGGTTCGGGTGATCCGGCCACCGGTGGTGACAGACGCACCGGGTCGGGGAAGCCCGGCGCCTCCGCCGCCCCCGGGGCGGCCGGGCCCGAGGGGGACGGGCCGGGGGGCGATGACGGCGGCTCGGGCGGCGACGACTCCGGCTCCGGCGGCCACGGGGGATCGTCGGGATCGGGCGGCTCGGGGAACGACGCCGGGTCCGGTTCGGGTGACGACGGTGGCTCCGGCTCCGCCCAGGGCTCGGGTTCCGGTGGGGACTCCGGCGACACGACATCGGGCGCGGGCGACTCCGGCACCGGCGACAAGAAGCAGGACTCCGCCGATGACCGGCAGCCGGGCGGAGACCAGGGTTCCGGCGACGACCACGGCTCGGGCGGAGACCAGGGTTCCGGCGACGACACGACCCCCGACACGGGCTCGGGCAGTGACACGACTTCGGGCGACGACACGACTTCGGGCGACGACACGACTTCGGGCGACGACACGACTTCGGGCGACGACACGACTTCGGGCGAGGACGGCGCTCCGAGCGGCGACCGCGGTCCGGCCGGCGACCAGGGCGGTCCGGCCGGCGACCGGGGCGGCTCGGCCGGCGACCAGGCCGGCGCCCCGGGATCACCCGCTGACACGACCTCGGCGAACGCGACCCCGGGCACCGCGTCCGGTGGCGCCGCGACCACCCCGGCCGACGAACCGGCCCCCGGTGCGACCCCCGCCCCCGTGGACTGCACAGCCCCGGCAGCCCCGGCGGCCCCGGAGGCCCCGGAGGCCCCGGAGGCCCCGGAGGCCCCGGCGGCCCCGGCGGCCCCGGCGGCCCCGGCGGCCCCGGCGGCCCCGGCCTACCCGGGCGCGGCGACCACCGCCGCCGTCGCGCACGGCTGGGGTGAGCCCACCAAGGTCGACGACTTCGACGGCGACGCCCTCTCGGGCTGGAGCCCCTACGACGGACCAGGCCACGCCGGCAAGGGGGCTCGTTCCCCGTCGGCGATCTCGGTGAAGGACGGCCTGCTGACCATCGACGGCGACGCCGACGGCACCACCGGCGGCATGGCCTGGTCCGACGGCAGCCAGAAGTACGGCCGCTGGGAGGGCCGGGTGCGGGCGCCCGCGTCGGACCCGTCGTACAACGCGTTGCTGCTGCTCTGGCCGACCGCCGAGAACTTCCCGGTCGGCGGTGAGATCGACTTCATGGAGATGACCGACCACACCCGGCAGAAGACCAACCTGTTCCTGCACTACGGCGAGGACAACTCCCAGGTCCAGGGTTCGGTCGACATCGACGCGACCCAGTGGCACAACTGGGCGGTCGAGTGGACGCCGAAGGGTGTGACCGCCTTCGTCGACGGCAAGCAGTGGTGGCACACCGACGACACGTCGGTCCTGCCGCCCGGGCCGATGCACCTGACGATCCAGCTCGACTGGTTCCCCAAGGGCGGCGGCGCCGTGAAGCCCTCGGAGATGCAGGTCGACTGGGTCCGCCAGTACGCCCTGCCCGAGTCCGAGAAGGGCGGGGACGACTCCGGCGACGCGGGGGGCAACGACGAGGGGCTCCTCGACGGACTGCTGCACCGCATCACCGAGGGCGGGCCGGACCGGGAGCCCGGCTCGGCGACCCGCGGGGCGAGCGGTACCTGATCAGCGGTACTCCATGACCATCACCGCGGTCGCACCCGGGGTGAGCGCGCGGTAGGAGTGCGGGCGGTCGGCGGGGAACGTCAGATGGTCCCCCGGGTCCAGCTCGATCTCCTCGCCCTCCGGCCCGATCACCCACCGGCCCGCCGACACCACCACGTGCTCGACGGTGCCGGGGGAGTGCGCGTCGGCGGCCCGGGGCGGCCCCGGCTCGCAGGTGGCCAGGTGCAGGTCGCGGCGCGCCCCCGGCGGGCACGGGGACAGCAGTGCTCCGGTGTAGGCGGCCTCCTCCGACCGGATCGCGGGACGGTCGGCGAACCGCACCACCCGCACCGGCAACGACGGCGGCTCCACCAGCGCGCTGAACGGGACCCCGGCGACGACCGCGATCGCCCAGAGCGTCTCCACACTCGGGTTGCCGGTCCCCGCCTCCAGCTGCGACAACGTCGACTTCGCGATGCCCGCCCGGCGGGCGAGCTCGGCCGAGGAGATGCCGAGGCGCTCCCGTTCCCGGCGGATGGCCGCCGCGATCGTCGCGAGCGGTGGCTCAGGCGTTCGATTCATCGGTCTCCTCGTTCGACTTGACGAACACAGCCGCTGTTGTTCACTGTATCGGGCATGCGTTCGATACAGCGAACGACCCGCGGGGACGTCCGCGACGCCGTCACCATCTCGGTGGCCGTCGCCGTCGTCGGGGTCTCCTTCGGCGCGCTCGCACCGGCCGCCGGGTTGTCCCCGGCCATGACGATGGCGATGTCGCTGCTCGTGTTCGCGGGCGGCGCCCAGCTGCTCGTCACCGGAGTGCTGGCCGCCGGGGGCGGTGTGTGGGCCGCCGTCGCCGCGGGGCTGGTGCTCAACCTGCGGCACCTGCCGTTCGGCCTGGCCCTGGCCCGTCACCTGGGCGGTGGTTGGGCACGGCTGCCCGCGGCGCACGTCGTCACCGACGAGTCGACGGCGTTCGTCCTGGCCCGTACCGACGTCCCCGGGCGGGGATGGCGCGCGTTCCGCATCCTCGGCGTCGCGAAGTACCTCTGCTGGCAGCTCGGCACCGCGGCCGGTCTGGTGCTCGGGGCGAGCGTCCCGGACCCGGCCGCGTTCGGGCTCGACGCCGCCTTCCCGGCCGCGCTGCTGGCCATGCTCGTCCCGATGCTGCGCCGGGTCGACGCCCGTCGGGTCGGCGCGGCCGCCGCCACCCTGTCGCTGGCCTGCGCGCCGTTCCTGCCCGCGGGCCTGCCCGTGCTGGCCGGCCTGCTCGGCGTCGGGGCGGCCGGCCGGACCAGGGGGGAGCAGCCGTGACCGTCGCCGCGCTGCTCGTCCTCGCCGGCGGGACCTACCTCATGCGGCTGCTGCCGCTGGTCCTGCACGACCGGGTCGCCCTGTCCCCGCGCACCGTGCGCCTGGTCGAGCTGGGCGCGGTCGGGCTGCTCGTCGCGCTCGTCGCGACCGGCACCTGGTTCGAGGGGGCCGGGTTCGCCGGCTGGGCCCGCCCGGCCGGGGTCGCCGTGGCCGCCGGTGCGCTGCTGCTCCGGGTGCCGTTCGTGCTGGTCGTCGTCCTCGCCGCGGCGACGACGGCCGGGCTGCGGCTGGCCGGGATCGCCTGAGCCGGTCGTCACCCCGGCGCGCGCCCCGCGCCGGGGACCGCGAGGATCGACCCATGCACGTGCTCGTCCTCGGCGCCACCGGCTACGTCGGCTCCCGGCTCGTCCCGCGCCTGCTCGACGCCGGCCACGACGTCCGGGTGCTCGCCCGCACCCCGGGCAAGCTGGCCGCGCACCCGTGGGGGGAGGCGGTCGACGCGGTCCGTGGCGACGCCCGGGAACCGGCCGACGTGCGCCGGGCCTGCGAGGGTGTCGACGCCGTCGTCCACCTGGTGCACGCCATGGACGGCCCCGGCTACGCCGACCGCGACCGCACCGCCGCGCACGCGCTGGCCGACGGCGCCGCCGCGGCCGGTGTACGCCGCATCGTCTACCTGGGCGGGCTGCAGCCCGAGGCCGGCACCCGGCGGGTGTCGCAGCACCTGTCCTCGCGCCGCGAGGTCGGGGACATCCTGCTCACCGGGCCCGTCCCGACCGCCGTGCTGCGGGCCGGGATCGTCGTCGGCACCGGCTCGGCCAGCTTCGAGATGATCCGGCACCTCACCGAGACCGCGATGGGCGGTCCGCTGGTCCTGCCGCTGCCCGACCGCGCCTGGAACCGGATCCAGCCGATCGCCGTCGACGACGTGCTGTACGACCTCGTCGGCTGCCTCGACCTGCCCGCCGGGGTGGACCGGGCGTTCGACGTCGGCGGTCCCGACGTGCACACCTACCGGTCCCTGATGAGCGAGTTCGCCGCCGAGGCAGGACTGCTGCGGCCGTTCCCGGTGCCCGTCCCGCTGTCCGCGCCGCGGCTCACCGCCCGCGCCGTCGCCGCGCTCACCCCGGTCGGCCGCGGGCTGGCCGAGCCGCTGGTCGAGTCCATGCGGCACGAGCTGGTGGCCGACCCCGACGACCTCGCGGCCCTCGACGCGCTCATCGGCACCCCGCCCGGCGGCCGGACCCCGTACCGCACGGCGGTCCGCCGCGCTCTCGACGGCGTCGGCGCGGCCGGGCCGGGGCCGTCCGACCCGCCCGGCACCGGTCCGCTGGAGTGGTCGACGACCGACACCCGCGACGTGGCCGCTCCCGCCCGCGCCGTCTGGTCGGTGATCGAGACGCTCGGCGGCCCGCACGGCTGGTACACCGTCCCGGGCGTCGCGACGCTGACCGGCCACCTCGACGTCCTCGCCGGTGGGCCCGGTGTCGTCCCGCGCCGGCACGGCGACGGCCCGGCCCGGCTCCTCCCGGGTGAGCCCCTGGACCGCTGGACCGTCGAGATCGTCGAACCGGGGCGGCGGCTGGTGCTGCGCGCCGCGGACCGGCTCCCCGGCGACGCCCGGCTCGAGCTCACCGTCGCCCCGACCGACCGGCTGACCAGCCGCTACACCCAGACCCTGCGGTTCACCCCACGCGGGATGGCCGGGCGGCTGGGATGGCTGGCGGCCTACCCGTCGCAGCGCTTCGTGTTCGCCGTGATGGCGCGGACCCTCGCCGGGGTCGCCGAGACCCGCTACCGGCGCGACGTCCGCGCCCTCTGACCCCTCCGGGGTGCCCCCAGGGGAACTCTCGTAGCGCTCTAAGCCACGAGAGTTCCCCTGGGGGCGACGGGGGCGGCGCCTCAGCCCCGGCTGCGGGCCTGGGCCACCTGCTCGGCGCGGTCCTCGGCCGCGAGCCGCGTCAGCTCGGCGCCGGCCTCGGGGTCGCGGGTGAGGTTCTCGCCCGACTCCGGGTCGAACACGTGGATCTTCCGCGCGTCCAGCCAGAACTCGGCGTCGCGGCCCTCCCGGATCCGGCTGGTCGAGTCGATCGACACGATCGCCTGCGTACGCAGCTGATCGGCGTCGAGCTCCCGCGACAGCTCCTTGAGCTTGGTCTCCACCTCGGCCGGGGCCTCGTAGGGGATGTAGGCGTACTGCGAGTCGCCCAGCCACTCGGTCACGTCGACCTTCGCGGTGAAGGTCGACCCGACGTGCTTCTTGGCCTCGTCGACCAGTGACGCGTCCTCGAAGTACTCCGGCCGGATGCCGACCAGCACCAGCTCGCGACCGGCGACCTTCTCGGCGCGCGCGGCGTCGAGCTCGATCGGGCCGAACGGCGTCTCCAGCCGGTTCCCGGCCACGGTCGCGGGCAGGAAGTTCATCGGCGGCGACCCGATGAACCCGGCGACGAACAGGTTGACCGGCTGCTCGTAGAGCTCGCGCGGCGAGGCGACCTGCTGGATGACGCCCTTGCGCAGGACACAGACCCGATCGCCGAGGGTCATCGCCTCGGTCTGGTCGTGTGTGACGTAGACGGTGGTGATACCGAGGCGGCGCTGCAGGCGGGCGATCTCGGTGCGCATCTGCCCGCGCAGCTTCGCGTCCAGGTTGGACAGCGGCTCGTCGAACAGGAACGCGTCGGCGTCGCGGACGATGGCACGGCCCATCGCGACCCGCTGGCGCTGACCGCCGGACAGGTTCGCGGGCTTGCGCTGCAGGTGCTCCTGCAGCTCCAGGACCTTCGCCGCGGTGTCGACCTTCTGCGTGATCTCGTCCTCGGGCGCCTTGGCCAGACGCAGCGGGAACGCGATGTTCTCGAAGACCGACAGGTGCGGGTAGAGCGCGTAGTTCTGGAACACCATGGACAGGTTGCGGTCCCGCGGGGCCTTGTCGTTGACGCGGCTGCCGGCGATGACCATGTCGCCGGAGGTGATGTCCTCCAGACCGACGATCATCCGCAGCAGCGTGGACTTCCCGCAGCCGGACGGGCCGACGAGGATCATGAACTCGCCGTCGGCGATGTCCATGCTCACGTCGTTCACGGCCGGGAAGCCGTCCCCGTACTTCTTGACGATGTTCTTCATCTCGATCGACGCCATGGCCGGTCGGTTCCTCTCTCTGTGTACGGGGTGTCAGCCCTTGACGGCGCCGTTGGTCAGACCGGCGACGATGCGCCGCTGGAACAGCAGGACGAGCACGACGACGGGGATGGTCACGATCACCGCGGCGGCGGCGATCGGGCCGTTCGGCGACTCGAACTGCGAGGCCCCGGAGAACAGGCCCAGCGCGGCCGGGACCGGGCGGGACGCGCCGGTCGAGGTCAGCGAGATGCCGTAGGCGAAGTCGTTCCAGGCGATGAAGAACGCCAGGATCGCGGTGGTGAACACCCCGGGCGTCGCCAGCGGGACGATCACCTTGCGGAACGCCTGCCAGGTGGTGGCGCCGTCGACCTGCGCGGCCTGCTCCATCTCCCACGGGATCTCGCGGAAGAACGCCGACATGGTCCAGATCGACAGCGGCAGGGTCAGCGACAGGTAGGGGATGATCAGGCCGGGCCAGGTGTCGTAGAGCCCGATCTGGCGCCACAGGTTGAACAGCGGCGTCACGATCGAGATGACCGGGAAGATCGCCACCGCCAGCGCGGTCGACAGGATCAGCTTCTTGCCCCGGAAGTCGAGCCGGGCGATCGCGTAGGCGGCGAACATCGACAGCACGCACGCCAGGAACGTCGCGATGATGCAGATGCCGAAGGAGTTGCGCAGCGCGGGCAGGAACAGCCCGGCCGCGTCCCCGACGAGGATCTGGGAGTAGTTGTCCCACGACACCGAGGTCGGCAGGAACTGCTTGTTGGCGATGTCGTCGCTCGACTTCAGCGACAGCGACACGATCCAGCCCACCGGGAACAGGGCGTAGACGACGATCGCGATGCCGGCGACGATCCAGAGGACTCTCTCGCGGGTGGACATCACTTCTCCCCTCGGGCCTGGGACAGGTCGACCTTGAACCCCTTGATGAACCCGATGCAGATGATCACGACGGACAGGAACAGCAGCACCGACACCGCGGAGCCGAGCCCGATCTCGACGCGGGCGATGGTCTGGCGGTAGGCCAGGAACGACACCGTCTCGGTGCTGTTCGCCCCGGCCGTCATCACGAACACCGAGTCGAACACGCGGAACGCGTCCAGGGTCCGGAACAGCAGGGCGACCATGATCGCCGCCTTCATGTTCGGGAGGGTGACCTTCCACATCCGCTGCCACCAGGTCGCGCCGTCGACGCGGGCGGCCTCCTGCAGCACGTCGGGCACCTGGGCCAGACCCGCGAGCAGCAGCAGCGAGATGAACGGGGTGGTCTTCCAGATCTCGGCCAGGCAGATCACGAACAGCGACGAGCCGGTCGAGCCGAACCAGTCGGTGTCGGCCGAGATCCCGGGCAGCCAGCCGAACCAGGAGTTCACGAAGCCCGAGTCGAGGGAGAACGCGTACTGCCAGGCGAACGCCGACACGACCGTGATGACCGCGTAGGGGATCAGGATCGCGGCGCGCAGCACCGGCCGGATCGCCCTGAGCGCGTTCATCATGACCAGCGCCAGCAGGAAGCCCAGCACCAGCTCGACCGCGACGGTGACCACGGTGATGAACACCGTGACGCCGAAGGAGGTCCACCAGATCGAGTCGGTGAGGATGACCGCGTAGTTCTTCAGGCCGACGAAGGAGATGTTGTCCGGGTCGGTCAGCCGGTAGTCGAACAGCGAGTAGTAGACGGCCTGGATGATCGGGTAGGCCGTCACCAGCAGCATCACGGCGAACGCCGGGCCCGCGAGGTACCAGCCGAGCTTCTGCTCGGCCCGGCTGCGGTCACTGGCACCGCGCGGGGCCGGGGAGGCCCCGGTCCCGGTCCCGGGCCGCTCGGTCGTCGTGGTCACAGCAGCTCCTCCTTGGCGAGGACCGCCTTGATCAGCGCGGCGGTCGCGGGGCCGACGGTCGGCGGGTCGATGCCCGCGGTCGGGTGGTAGGTGCGCTGGATGGACTCGGAGACCTCGCTGTAGTACGCCGTCTGCGGGCGCGGCTTGGCCTGCTGCAGCGACTGCGCGATGACCGGGGCCATCGGGAACTGCTCCACCACGTCCGGGTCGGTGAACACCGAGATCCGGGCGGCCGGGTTGCCGTTGGTGAGGAAGTACTGCTTCTGGTTCTCGGTCGAGGTGATGCACTCGGTGGCCTGGTAGGCCAGGTCGGTGTGCTTGCTGAACGCGCCGACGCCGAGGTTGATGCCGCCGTAGGGCGGGGCCGAGGGCCTGCCGGCCTCGGTCTGCGGGTAGAGCGCCCAGCCGAAGTCGTCCGGCGTGGACTGCGGGACGGTCCCCTCCTCGACGGCGCTGTTGACCTTGCCCCACACGAACGGCCAGTTCACCTGGAACATCGCGTCACCGGACTGGAAGGCGTTGGAGTTCTCGTCCTCGGAGTTGGTCGAGAAGCCGGGACCGCCGACGGCCGAGACCGCCTTCATGATCTCGGCAGCCTTCGTCGCGGCGGGGGAGTCCAGGCCGAGCTGGACGCCGTCGGGGTCCTGCGGCGAGGCGTTGGTGACGATCTGCCCGCCGCCGCCCTCGACCAGCGCGTTCAGCCAGACGGTCAGCGACTCCGCGCGGATGCCCTGCGCGGCGATGATCGAGTTCTTGGCCTGCGCGGTCGCGACGACCTGGTCCCAGGTGACCGGCTTCGACAGGTCCAGCCCGGTGCCGGCGACCTGCGACTTGCGGTACCAGAGCAGCTGGGTGTTGGCCCAGAACGGCACCGTGACCAGCTCGCCGTTCCAGCTCGCGCCCTCCTTCGCGGAGTTCACGATCCCGGCGGTGGTCCGCTGCGCGACCTCCTCGGGCACCGGGGCCAGGAACTTCGCCTCGGCGAACTCGGGGATGTAGGGCGGGTCGATGGACATGATGTCGATCGAGCTGTCGTTGGCCGCGAGCCGGCGGATCAGCTGCTGACGCTGCTCCGCGGACTGGCGCGGCAGCACCGACACCGCGATCCGGTACTGCCCGTTCGACGCCGCCGAGCAGCGCTGGGCGATCTCCGCCTGCCCTCCGTCGTCGGGGTTGATGTACCAGTTGAGGACCGGCGGGCCCGCGGGTGCGCCTCCGCAGCCCGCCAGCAGGGCGAGGGCGACGGTGGCCGCACCGGCGGCCAGCGTCCTCCTCCACCGTGTGCGACGCATGGTCAACTCCGAACTCCCGTGTCCGATACCGCTGCTGTGTCCTGTCGCTCGCCGGCGACGTTGGAAGCGTTTCCAACCGAGACTGTGGGCCTTTCACCCAGGAGTGTCAAGACTCACATCGGTCAGGCTGGTAGCCGACGATCCTTACTGATCGACAGGCGATGGTCCAGCGCAGTCGGATAACATCCGCTCTTGCAATCGCTTCCAGCTTTGGGCATACATGTGTCGTGCCCGAACCGGTCAACCTGGCCGACGTGGCCCGGCTGGCCAAGGTCTCACCGGCCACCGCGTCACGCGCGCTCAGCGATCACCCCCACGTCGCCGAGGCCACCCGCGCCCGCGTGTGGGAGGCCGCGCGCGCCCTGGAGTACGTCGTCAGCCCGGATGCCTCCGGCCTCGCGCGGGGCACCACGGGGCGGATCGCCGTCGTCGTCCCGCACCTGTCGCGGTGGTGGTTCGGGGCGGCGCTGGAGGGCTTGTCCGACGTGGTGCGCGAGGCCGGGCGCGACGTGCTGCTCTACCACCTGGGCGACGCCGCGGCCCGGCGCGCGTTCTTCGCCGAGCTGCCCGCCCGCCGGCGGGCCGACGCCGTCGTGCTGCTGGGGTTCGGTGTCGACGACGCCGAGCGCGCCCGGCTGGAGAGGATCGGCGTCGGCATCGTGTCGGCGGGGACCCGGATCGGCAACCACCCCTCGGTGTCGATCGACGAGTACGTCGCCGGTCGCCAGGCCGTCGACCACCTGCTCCACCTCGGACACCGGAGGATCGGGATGATCGTCACCACCGACCCGGAGCTCGACCCGGGCCAGCCCGAGGGTCGTGCCGCCGCCTGCCGGACGGCGCTCGCCGACGCCGGCGTGGCACACGACCCCGCCCTGACGGTGAGCGTGCCCTGGAGCCCGGAGGGCGGGGCGCGGGCGATGGGGGAGCTGCTCGGGCTGTCCGACCCGCCGACGGCGGTCTACGCCCACACCGACGAGGTCGCCCTCGGCGCCGTCGGCACGCTGCGCCGGGCCGGGCTCGCGGTGCCCGGCGACGTGTCGGTCATCGGTATCGACGACCACCCGCTGGCCGCGCTGACCGATCTGTCCACCGTGGCCCAGCCGGCGGCCGAGCAGGGTGCCGTCGCGGCCCGGATGGCGCTGGCGACGCTGGCCGGCGAGCCGGTCGAGCCGGTCGCGACCCTGCCGACCCGGCTGGTCATCCGCGGCTCCACCGCCCCACCGGCCCGCGGCGTGCGGGGGGTGTCCTGAATGGACGCTCCGCCGGAGCTGGTGCTGCGGGCCCCCGGCCCCGAGCTGATCGCGCTGCCCTGGAACGAGCCGCTGGAACGGTGGGACGAGATGCGGGTCCCGCTGCGCGACATGGAGGTCGGCCCCAGCCGGCACCTCGTCCGTTTCGTCGAGGCCGACGGTGCACTGTGGGCGCTCAAGGACATGCCGGAGCGGATCGCCCGTCGCGAGTACGACGTGCTGCGGCGCCTCGAGCACCAGTGCCTGCCCGCGGTCCGCCCGGCCGGGCTGGTGAACCAGCCGGCGCACGAGACCGCGATCCTGGTGACCCGCTACCTCGCCGGGTCCTGGCAGTACCGCAGGCTGTTCCTGCGGCTGCCCCCGAACCGGCCGCGGCACCGCGCCCGGCTGTTCGACGCGATGATCTCGCTGCTGGTCGAGCTGCACCGGCACGGCGTGTTCTGGGGGGACTGCTCGCTCAACAACACCCTGTTCACCCGCGACGGGCAGACCCTGCAGGCCTTTCTCGTCGACGCCGAGACCAGCGAAGTGCACCCGGACGGCCTGTCCGACGGTCAGCGCGAGCACGACGTGACGATCCTGGTCGAGAACATCGCCGCCGGGATGATCGACCTCGCGACCTCGCTGGAGCGCCCGCCGGAGATGATCCCGCAGCTCATCGACGAGGCGACCGCCCTGCCCGAGCGCTACCGGGAGCTGTGGGAGGCGCTGCACACCTCGCCGGTCTTCGCCTTCGGCGACCGCTACCGCGTCGAGGGCGCCATCCGCGAGCTCAACGACCTGGGCTTCGCCGTCGACGAGGTGTCCCTGCTCCCGATCGGCGACGGCCGGTCGCGGCTGCACATCGCCGTCGGCGACCGCAACTACCACTCCGAGACGCTGCGCAGGCTGACCGGTGTCGGCGTGGGGGAGGGCCAGGCCCGGATCCTGCTCGGCGACCTCAACGCCCACCGCGACTGGATGCAGCGCCGCACCGGTCAGGAGGTGTCGGAGCGCGCGGCCGCCCGCAGCTGGATCGACCACTGCCTCGAGCCCGGATCGGCCCGCGCGCACGCCGCGCTCGGCGGTGCCGGCGATCCGGTGCAGGCGTACTGCGACCTGCTGGAGGTGCGCTGGCTGTTGTCCGAACGGGCCGGCGCCGACGTCGGCAACGAGACCGCGCTGGCCGCCCTCGGCGGGCACGCCCCGACCGACTCGGCGGCCAAGATGGCCGTCGCCGACGCCCCCACCGGGCCGCTGCCGCGGATCCCCGCGGACGACGCCGACGAGCGGTGACGCGCGTCGTCACATCGTTGACGCCACGGTAACCACACGCCCGGCGGTACTGTTCCGGGCCGTGTCCATTCCCGGTCCCGGTTACGCCATCACCGCACGCGTCGACGCCCCCGCCCACCCCACCTCGGCCGGTGACCTCACCGCCGCCGTCGGCCAGGTCGGTGGCGTCGTCACCGCCTTCGACGTCGTCGAGGCGCGCACCGAGAGTCTCGTCGTCGACATCTCGGTCAACGCCCGCAACACCGAGCACGTCGAGGAGATCAAGACCGCCATCGAGCAGCTCGAGGGCTTCTCGGTCCGCAAGGTCTCGGACCGGACCTTCCTGCTCCACCTCGGCGGCAAGATCGAGGTGCGGTCCAAGGTGAGCCTCCGCACCCGTGACGACCTGTCGCGCGCCTACACCCCGGGCGTCGCGCGGGTGTCGATGGCGATCGCGGAGAACCCGTCCGACGCCCGGCGCCTGACGATCAAGCGCAACACCGTCGCCGTCGTCACCGACGGGTCCGCGGTGCTCGGCCTGGGCAACATCGGCGCCGCCGCGGCGATGCCGGTGATGGAGGGCAAGGCGGCGCTGTTCAAGCAGTTCGCAGGAGTCGACGCCTGGCCGGTCTGCCTCGACACCCAGGACACCGAGGAGATCATCCGCACCGTCCAGCTGATCGCCCCCGGCTACGGCGGCATCAACCTGGAGGACATCGCCGCGCCGCGCTGCTTCGAGATCGAGCGCCGGCTGCGCGAGCTGCTCGACATCCCGGTCTTCCACGACGACCAGCACGGCACCGCCGTCGTCGTCCTCGGCGCCCTGCGCAACGCGCTGCGCGTGGTCGGCAAGAAGTTCTCCGACATCCGCGTCGTCGTCTGCGGCGTCGGCGCGGCCGGGTCGGCGATCATCCGGCTGCTCGGCTCGGAGCAGACCGCCGACGTCGTCGCGGTCGACGTGGACGGCATCGTCCACACCGGACGCGAGGGGATGGACGACAACCTCGTCTCGATCGCCGCGCAGACCAACAAGGACGGCAAGCAGGGCACCCTGGCCGACGCGCTCGTCGGGGCCGACGTCTTCATCGGGGTCAGCGCGCCGAACCTGTTCGGCGCGGACGAGCTGCGGACCATGAACGACGACTCGATCGTGTTCGCACTGGCCAACCCGGACCCCGAGGTCGACCCGACGCTGGCGATGCGCCACGCCGCCGTCGTCGCGACCGGCCGGTCGGACTACCCGAACCAGATCAACAACGTGCTCGCGTTCCCCGGTGTGTTCCGCGGGCTGCTCGACGCCCAGGCGCACGACATCACCGACGAGATGATGCTCGCCGCGGCCGAGGCGATCGCCGACGTCGTCGCCGAGCCGAACCCGTCGTTCATCGTGCCGAGCGTGTTCGACACGAGCGTGGCCCCGGCCGTCGCCGAGGCGCTGCGCGGTGCCGCCGCGAAGCAGGCGAAGCGCGGCGAGGTCGAGGCGGGCTGACCGGCTCACCGGGGGACGACCACCCCGGGCGGCGCGGGCACGGGGACGTGCTCGGCGGGGGAGGCCGCCGCGGCGACGAGCACGGCCAGCACCGCCGTCGTCCCGAGCGCGAACCGGCGGGGTCGCGGCACGCGCACCGGGCGCGCCGGGGCGTCCGGCACGGGCACGGCCGCCACGAACGCGGCCGCGGCGTCGTCGAGGCCCCGGCCCTCGGCGGCGGCGGCACGGACCGCGCCCGCCGTCGCGACCGGGAGCGGCAGCTCGACGGTGGTCGCGACCGGGATCGGCAGCCGGTGCACCCCGATCCGGTAGGTCCGCGCCAGCCCGCTGCGCTCCGGGTCGCCCAGCGCGGGCCCGCAGAACAGCACCAGCGGTGCCCCGGCGCCGGCCCGCCAGCCGTGCTCGCCCTCGACGACGAGACCCCACAGCGCGACGCAGCCCAGCACGGTGCCGGGACCGAACCCGACGCCGCCGACCCGGGCCGGGTCGCGGACCGCGTGCACACCGCAGGTGCAGGCCGGGTCCGGTGCCTCGTGTCCGCGCAGCTCGCAGTGCGCGGCGAGGGCGCCACCGGGCGGCCACTCGGTGGCCACGTGCAGCGGGGAACGCAGCCGCGGCGCGGTGGCCGGGCCCGCGACACGCCAGCACCGCCAGCCGACGACGACGCCCGCGACGTCCGGTGCGGCGCCGTCCGACGGTGTGCTCAGCGCGGGGCACACACCGGTTCACCGGCCCGGTCGGGGACCCGCCGTGGCATGCCGTCCGGGGCCGGCGCGGCCGGTGTCGCCGCCCCATCGGTCGGCGGGTGCGCCGGCGCCCGGTCCGGGTCGCCCGGCGCAGCCAGGGGTTCGGCCCGGAAGACCCGCACCGTCGCTCCGATGTCCATGACGCCCCACCCCCGTGTGCCCGGGCGGGGCCGTGCCCGGCACCGCGCGAAGGCCCAGGATCCGTCCTGCACCCCGGGGCGCGGCACCGCCGTACGGTGCCGC
Organism: Pseudonocardia sp. UM4_GMWB1; assembly: GCF_017312155.1. Lineage (NCBI taxonomy): Bacteria > Bacillati > Actinomycetota > Actinomycetes > Pseudonocardiales > Pseudonocardiaceae > Pseudonocardia > Pseudonocardia sp. UM4_GMWB1. Next base: position 3,018,046 of record NZ_QJPN01000001.1, read on the forward strand.
GGCTCACCCCCGGACGGGCGGTTACCGCAGGTCGCACGGGTCTAGGCTGACGTGCATGGCGGTGAGGATCGGTGTGCTGGCCCTGCAGGGCAACGTCCGCGAGCACGTGGCGGCGCTGACCGCGGCGGGCGCCGAGGCCGTGCCGGTCCGCCGTGCGTCCGAGCTGGCCGCGGTGGACGGCATCGTCCTGCCCGGCGGCGAGTCGACGACCATGTCCAAGCTGCTCGACACCTTCGAGCTGCTGGAGCCGCTGCGGGCCCGGCTCCGCGACGGGCTGCCCGCCTACGGATCGTGCGCCGGCATGATCCTGCTGGCCGAGGAGATCCTCGACGGCCGCCCCGACCAGCACCAGCTCGGCGGGCTCGACGTCGTCGTGCGGCGCAACGCCTTCGGCCGCCAGGTCGACTCCTTCGAGACCGATCTGGACTTCACCGGGCTCATCGGTGGTCCGGTGCACGCGGTCTTCATCCGCGCCCCGTGGGTGGAGAAGACCGGCGGCGACGTCGAGGTGCTCGCCTCCGTCCCGGACGTCACGAGCGCCGGTGCCGACGCGGGTGAGGCGGCCGGGCGCGCGGTCGCGATCCGGCAGGGCCCGGTGCTCGCCACGTCGTTCCACCCCGAGCTGACCGGGGACCGGCGGGTGCACGCGCTGTTCGTCGACATGGTGCGCGCCGCAGGCTGACCCCCCACGGGGGTGGGGGATACCCCAGGTCCACCGGGGGGAGCGCCGTGTGGGCCGGCCGGCCCGGCCCGGGGACCCTGGAAAGCATGACCACCACCGTCGTGCCCAGCGGGTCGCGCCCCGTCCTGCCCTCCGCGGTGGACCTCAGCGTCGCGCTGTGGCTCGGCGCCATCCTGGCCGGGCTCGCCGAGTCCCTGGTCCGGCTGGCCGCACCGGTGCCGCCCACGACCGGGGAGCTGGCCGTCCGCGCCGGGATCTACCTGGTCCTGGGCGTGGTCGTGCTGCAGCTGCGCTCCGGGCACGGCGTGTACCGGTGGACCGTCCTCGGCGTGCTCGGTGTACTCGGGACGGCCTCACTGGTCGTCGAACCGGTGCGCGCCCTCACCGACGGGGGCTCGGTCGGGCTGTTCCTGGTGTCCGCGACCGCGCCCGAGCTCGTCGCGGCGGCGCTGCGCGGTCTGCACGTGGCCGAGGTGGTCGGCGCCGTCGTGCTGCTGTTCCACCCCGCCGCGCGGGCCTTCTACCGGACGACCTCACCCTCGACGACGGTCGTCGCCACGCCTGCGGGGATCCGGTAGCGGATCAGCCGGGAGCTGTTCGCGACGACCGCGACGCTGGAGGCGTTGTGCAGGATCGCCGCGACCACCGGTGACATCGCCCCGCCGGCGGAGACCAGCAGCCCGGCCGCGTTCACCGCGATCGACATGCCGTAGTTCTGCCGGATCAGGGTGATCGAGCGCCGCCCAAGGTCACGCAGGTCGAGCAGCGCGTGGAGGTCGTCGGCGGCGAGGGCGACGTCCGCGGTCTCGACCGCCACGTCGGTCCCGGCCACGCCCATCGCGATCCCGATGTCGGCCAACGCCAGCGCGGGGGCGTCGTTCGTGCCGTCGCCGATCATCGCGACGGTGTGGCCCTCGGCCTGCAGCGCCCGGACCACGTCCTGCTTCTGCTCGGGCATGACCTCGGCGCGGTACTCGGTGATGCCGAGCTCCTCGGCGACGGCCTTCGCGGTCTGCGGGTGGTCGCCGGTGAGCATGACGATCCGGGTGACGCCGTCGGCACGCAGCCGTTCCAGCACGTCGCGGGCCTCGGTCCGCACGGTGTCGCGCAGCGAGACCAGGCCGACCAGCGCGCCGTCGACGGCGAGCAGCAGGGGCGTCTCCGAGGCCTTCTGCAGTCGCCGCACCCAGTCCGCAGCCTTGCGCGGGACCGTGACGCCCTGGGCGCGGAGCAGGTCGCGTGAGCCGATGAGCAGTACCCGTCCGTCGGCCTGGACCCGCATGCCCTGGCCGAGCAGGACCTCGCACTCCTCGTGCGGCGGGATCTCGATCCGCCGCTCCTCGGTGGAGCGGATGACCGCCTGTGCCAGCGGGTGCCGGGAGTGGATCTCCGAGGACGCGGCGTAGGCCAGGACCTGCTCGGGCGCCCAGTCGTCGTGGAAGGAGATGACGTTGGTGACGACCGGGCGGCCCTGGGTGAGGGTGCCGGTCTTGTCGAACACCACCGCGTCGACCCGGCCGGCCGCCTCGAGGTGCGCGCCGCCCTTGATGAGGATGCCGCGCCGCGCGCCGTTGCCGATCGCCGCGGAGATCGCCGTCGGGGTGGACAGGCCGACCGCGCACGGGCAGGCGATGAGCAGCATCGTCATCGCGCGCCGCACGTCGCGGGTGACGACCAGGGTCAGCGCCGAGAGCAGGAACGAGGCCGGCACGAACCGGCGGGAGAAGTTCTCGCCGACGGTCTGGATCGGGGCCCGGTCGCCCTGGGCCTGCTCGACCCGGTCGATGATCCGCCCGATCGCGGTGTCCTGCCCGACGGCGGTGGCGCGCACGACGATCCGGCCGCGCAGCAGCACCGACCCGGCGTGCAGGACGGCCCCGGGGGCGACCGAGACGGGCAGCTGCTCGCCGGTGATCGCGGCCTGGTCGACCACGCCCTCCCCGTCGACGACCTCGCCGTCGACCGGGAGCACGATCCGCTCGTGCACCACGACCTCGTCGCCCACCGACAGGTCGGCGATGTCGATCTCGATCTCGGTGCCGCCGGCCAGCCGGGTCCAGGTACGGGTGGTGGCGCCGGTGAGGAGCTCGGAGATCGCGCGCCGGGAGCGGCGCAGCGTCAGGTCCTGCAGGTACTCGCCGATGTTGAGCAGCCACAGCACGGTCAGCGCGACGACGTTCTCGCGCAGCACGAGACTGGCGACGGTCGCCGCGGACACGAGAGCGTCGGTGCCCGCGCCCTTCCCGCCGGCCAGCGAGCGGAGCGCGCCGCGCAGGAACGGGTAGCCGGTGAAGATCGTGACGCCGGTGGCGACGGTGCGGCTGGCCGGCCCGAGCAGCGGCGGGCGGCGCAGCGCGTAGCGGCGGAAGCCGAGTGCGGCGAGCGCGACCCCGCCGACGACCAGCCGGGCCAGTTCCCCGTTGTGCTGGTCGGCCGAGCGAGGGGTGCGGGCCGCGGTGGCCTCGGGCTCGGCGCCCAGACCCTTGCCGATGGCCTCGACGAGTTCGACCCGGTCGCAGCCCGGGCGGTACCAGACGACGACGTTGCCGGTGCGCGGGTAGGCGTGCACCTGCCGCACCCCGCCGACGTGGTCCAGCTCGTCCTCGACGGCCACGGCGAGCGCGGTCCGCCCGCGCAGGGCCGGGACGGCGAAGCGGATGCGGCCCGCGGCGTCGCTGAGGACGGTGGCGTCCGGGCCGGCGGTGTCGGTGCTCACGGTCTCGCTCGTCTCGCTCGTCGTGCCCGGAGGGCCGGGATCAGTGCTCGTGGCCGTGCCCGTGGCCGTTGCCCGGGGCGGGGGCCTCCTCGCCGATGCGGCCGCGGGCCTCGGCGACGATGTCGGCGGTCGCCAGCCGGGCCTTCTCGGCGCCGGTCTCGGCGGCACGGGCGCCCTTGAGGCCCCAGGTGGTCATCGAGACGGCGGCCTCGCGGACGGCGCCGGAGCGCGCGACCTTCTTGACGCCGTCGTAGGCGACCGCGCCGGCCAGCCCGCTCACGACGAGCCCCACGGCCTTGCCTGCCACTGCTCCGAACACGTGCGCTCCTCTCGCGACCGGCGCCCGGTGCAGGTGCCGATAACGGTTGTCAGCGTAGTCCGCGCCGGGTTCCCGGCGGGACGTGGTGGCGAAGCATAGTCGATCTTGCATGTGTCGGTGACGGGGGGCGTGCGCGGGCCCGGCCCGGCGGGGAGCCGCGTCGTCGGTAACATTGACGGGTTCCCGCAGGTCGGCCCGACCGCAGCTCGCGCTGCGGGGCGTCGGACCTGCCCCTCACCGCGCGTCGCGTGCGCGGTGCGAGCACGAGAGGTGGGCAGACGAGCCGATGAGCGGTCACTCCAAGTGGGCGACGACCAAGCACAAGAAGGCCGTGATCGACGCCCGCCGCGGCAAGATGTTCGCCAAGCTGATCAAGAACATCGAGGTCGCGGCCCGGACCGGCGGCGGTGACCCCGACGGCAACCCGACGCTCTACGACGCCATCCAGAAGGCGAAGAAGAGCTCGGTCCCGAACGACAACATCGACCGTGCGGTCAAGCGTGGTTCGGGTGCCGACGCCGGAGGCGCCGAGTACCAGACGATCACCTACGAGGGCTACGGCCCGAACGGGGTCGCGGTGCTGGTCGAGTGCCTGTCCGACAACCGGAACCGGGCGGCGACCGAGGTCCGGACGGCGATGACCCGCAACGGCGGCACCATGGCCGACCCGGGGTCGGTGGCGTACCTGTTCCAGCGCAAGGGCGTCGTGGTGCTGCCGAAGGCCGAGCTGTCCGAGGACGACGTGCTGATGGCCGTCCTCGACGCGGGTGCCGAGGAGGTGAACGACCTCGGCGAGAGCTGGGAGGTCGTCTCCGAGCCGACCGACGTCGTCGCGGTGCGGACCGCGCTCCAGCAGAACGACATCGACTACGACTCCGCGGAGGCGGTCTTCGTGCCGTCGATGCAGGTCGAGCTGGACGCCGACGGTGCGAAGAAGGTCTTCAAGCTGATCGAGGCGCTCGAGGACTCCGACGAGGTCCAGAACGTCTACGCCAACTTCGACGTCTCCGACGAGGTCATGGCCGAGGTCGGCTGAGGTCGCCCCGGCAGGTCCGTACGCGGCCGCGTCCCCACCAGGGGCGCGGCCGCGTTCGCTGTCGGGGGTCGGTTCTAGACTCGCCGCCGATGAGCACAGCGACGCAGGGCACCCAGAAGTCGGCCTCGGCGAAGAAGAAGGCACCGGCGAAGCCGCGCCTGTTGCTGCTCGACGGCCACTCCCTGGCCTACCGGGCGTTCTTCGCGCTGCCCGCGGAGAACTTCCGCACGGGTACCGGGCAGACCACGAACGCGGTCTACGGCTTCACCTCGATGCTGATCAACCTGCTGCGTGACGAGGAGCCGACCCACCTCGCGGTCGCCTTCGACGTGTCGCGTAAGACCTTCCGTTCCGAGCGCTACGCCGAGTACAAGGCGAACCGCTCGTCGACGCCGGACGACTTCCGCGGCCAGATCGACCTCATCAAGGAGGTCCTGGCCGCGCTGAACATCCCGGTGTTCGCCGTCGACGGGTTCGAGGCCGACGACCTCATCGCCACCCTCGCCACCCAGGCCGAGGGGCACGGCTACCAGGTGCTCATCACCACCGGCGACCGTGACGCGTTCCAGCTGGTCACCGACGACATCACCGTCCTGTACCCCAAGCGCGGCGTGTCCGACCTCGGCCGGATCGACCCGGCCGAGGTCGACAAGCGCTACGGGCTCACCCCGACCCAGTACCCGGACTTCGCGGCGCTGCGTGGCGACCCCTCGGACAACCTGCCCTCCATCCCCGGGGTGGGGGAGAAGACCGCGGCCAAGTGGGTCCGGGAGTTCGGCTCGCTCGCCGAGCTCACCGACCGGGTCGACGAGGTCAAGGGCAAGGCCGGGGACAACCTGCGGGCCAACCTGGCGAACGTGCTGCTCAACCGCCAGCTCACCGAGCTGGTGCGCGACGTCGACCTCGGCGCCGCCCCCGAGGAGCTCGAGCTGCGCCCCTGGGACCGCGACGCGGTGCACCGCCTGTTCGACGAGCTGGAGTTCCGGGTGCTGCGCGAGCGCCTGTTCTCCACCCTCTCCTCCGCCGAGCCCGAGGCCGAGTCCGGCTTCGAGGTCTCCGGCGAGGTCGTCGCACCCGGCGCGGCGCGGGCCTGGCTCGACGCCCACGCCCGCGACGGGCGTCGCGTCGCGGTGAGCTTCGCCGGGGTCACCGGCCCGATCGCCGGGCGCGACCTCGACGGGATCGCGCTCGCCACGGGGGAGCCGACCGTCGAGCAGCGGGCCTCCGGCGCCACCGCCGGTGTCCCGGCCGCCGGCTACCTCGCGCTGACCGGCCTCACCCCGGACGACGAGGCGGCCCTGGGCGACTGGCTCGCCGACGCGTCCGTGCCGAAGGCCGCGCACGACGTGAAGGCGGTGCTGCACGCGCTGCGCGCGCGGGGCTGGACCCTGGGCGGGCTGACCAGCGACACCGCGCTCGCCGCGTACCTCGCCAAGCCCGGGCAGCGGACGTTCGACCTGGCCGACCTCGCGCTGCGCTACCTGCGCCGCGAGCTGCGCACCGAGGAGCCCGCCGACGGGCAGCTGTCGCTGCTCGGCGGTGAGGAGGAGGCCGACACCCGGGCCGCGGAGCAGGAGATGCTCGCGGCCTCGGCGATCGCCGAGCTCGCCGACGCCCTCGACGCCGACCTCGCCGAGCGGGGCGGCAGCGAGCTGCTGGCCGACCTGGAGCTGCCGCTGGCGTTCGTGCTGGCCGACTGCGAGGCGGCCGGGATCGCCGTCGACGGCGAGACCCTGTCCGACCTGGAGTCGGACTTCGGCGCCCAGGTCCGCGAGGCCGCGCGGCAGGCCTACGAGGTGATCGGGAAGGAGATCAACCTCGGCTCGCCAAAGCAGCTGCAGGTCGTGCTGTTCGACGAGCTGGAGATGCCCAAGACCAAGCGCACCAAGACCGGCTACACCACCGACGCGGACGCGCTGGCGAGCCTCTACGAGCAGACCGAGCACCCGTTCCTGCAGTTCCTGCTGCAGCACCGCGACGCGACCCGGCTCAAGGTGACCGTCGACGGGCTCATGAAGTCCGTCGCCGAGGACGGCCGGATCCACACCACGTACTCGCAGACGATCGCCGCGACCGGCCGGCTGTCCTCGACCGACCCGAACCTGCAGAACGTGCCGATCCGCACCGCCGCCGGGCGCCGGATCCGGGACGCGTTCGTCGTCGGATCCGGCCCCGACGGCGCGCCGTACGCGGAGCTGCTCACCGCGGACTACAGCCAGATCGAGATGCGGATCATGGCCCACCTGTCCGAGGACGCCGCGCTGATCGAGGCCTTCCGCTCACAGCACGACTTCCACGCCGAGACCGCGGCCCGGGTCTTCGGCGTCGCGGCGGCCGAGGTGTCGCCCGAGCAGCGCGCCAAGATCAAGGCGATGAACTACGGCCTGGCCTACGGGCTGTCGGCCTACGGTCTGTCCGGGCAGCTGCGGATCTCCACCGAGGAGGCCAAGGGCTTGATGGACGACTACTTCGCCGGGTTCGGCGGGGTGCGCGACTACCTCGCAGGTGTCGTCGACCAGGCCCGCAAGGACGGCTACACCGCCACCATCCTGGGGCGGCGGCGCTACCTGCCCGACCTGACCAGCGACAACCGTCAGCGTCGGGAGATGGCCGAGCGGATGGCGCTCAACGCCCCGATCCAGGGCAGCGCGGCGGACATCATCAAGGTCGCGATGCTCGGGGTGTACCGGGCGCTGCAGGCCGAGGGGTTGCGCAGCCGGATGCTGCTGCAGGTGCACGACGAGCTCGTCCTCGAGGTCGCCGACGGCGAGCGCGAGACCCTGGAAGCGCTGGTGCGCCGCGAGATGGCGGCCGCGGCCGACCTGTCGGTGCCGCTGGAGGTGTCGGTCGGGTCCGGCCGCAGCTGGGACGCCGCGGCGCACTGACCCGCGCCCCGGCCCGGGCTCAGCCGAGGACCGCTCCCGGTGCGGCGGCGCCGGCGCCGTATCCGGCTCCGGAGGGGTGACGCAGGTGTCCCGGCGCGAGGATCCGGGCGGCGCGGCCCAGCTCGGCGACGAGCTGCTCCACCGCGACGTCCTGCCTGCGGGCCTGGGTGTGCAGGATCGCGCAGAGCCGCCCGGTCGGGCCGGGCGTACGGGTCGTGGCGCCGGCCGTGGTGTCGCGAGGGCCGGTGAGGCGTCGGGTGTCGCGTTCGTGACGCAGCACCGCGGCCAGGTCGCGTCCGGCGGCGGCGAGGACGTCGGCGTCGTCGGTGTGGATCACGACGACCGCGTCGGCGTCGCCCGCCGCGGCGACCGCGCGTTCCACGGAACGCGACCACGCCCACAGCGCGCGGCGCCCGGCCAGCGACGGGGGCAGCTCCAGCCCGCCGGACTCGGCGTCGGCCAGGGCGACCAGGAGCCCGCCGATCCGGCCTGCCCGGCGTGCCCAGGTCGCCCGGTCCCCGGGCAGACCCCGGTGGACGAGGACGCCCGCCTGCGCCGGCACGGCCGGTGGCGCGTCGGGGCGGCGGGGGTGCGGGACCAGCGGCATCGGCGTCACCTCCTGCGGGGCCGACGCCGGTAGGCTCGCACTGCTCCCACCTGCTGTTACGTCGTCGCGGCGGACGGTGGGGACATCCCGCCGGACGGTCCGTGCCCGGCGTCCGGCGGTACGGCTGCCGCCGGTTCCAGGATCGTCAGCTCGGCCGACCCGAGGCGGAGCACGCCGTCGTCGAGGGGCTCGCAGCGGACACCGCCCCGGCCGCGCAGCGCCGCCCACGCGCCGTCGCCGATCTCGGTGTCCATCCAGCGGCACGGTGCGGCGGCGCGGTGCGCGCGGAAGCGGACCGGCCCGTCGCCGGAGTCCAGGGCGAACAGCGCGCCGGTACCGCCGCGGCCCGGTGCGGCGAGCGCGTCGACCGGGGCGCCGCGCAGGACGACGTTGCGCCGCATCGCCGCCGGGGTCGCGTCGACGGCGTCACCGAGCACCGCGCGCAGGTGGTCCAGCGACTCCGCGGCCAGCAGGGTCACCGCGGCGCGGGCGTGGGCCGGGCGGCCGGCGTAGCGGTCGCCGACGATCCCGTGGCCGGCACGGACCCGGACCGCGTGGCGCAGCGGCGGCTCCGGGTCGGGCCGGGGCCCGTCCGCGGGCCTGCCCTCGTAGGCGTGCAGGGACGCGGCCAGCAGGGCGGTGACCTCGACCCGCATCAGTTCAGCCCGGTCAGGAACCGGATCACGGCCTCCCGGGTCAGCTGCGCGCCCGGGCTGCCGAAGGGCCGGTCGAAGACGTGGTCGGCGTAGGGGACGGTGACCAGCCTGCCGTCGACCCCCGCGGAGCGGAGCTCCCGGTCGTAGGCGGCGACCCGGTCGGGCAGGACGTAGTGGTCCGCGGACCCGAGCAGCAGCAGGGTCGGCGGGAGCCCCGGGCGGACCTGCTCGGCGGGGGAGAGCAGCCGCAGCAGGCCCGGTGCCTGTTCGGCGGTCCCGCCGAACAGGGTGCTCTGCAGGTCCGGGTCGACCAGCGTCAGGTCGACGGGCGGGTAGTAGGCGACCACGCCGACCGGCGGCGGGCCGGGCGTCGGCGGCGGGGCGCCGGCCGGGCGGGTGCCGCCGTACGCGGCCGGTGCCTCGGAGCACGCCAGCGTCCCGTCGAGCAGCCCGGACGTGGTCGACAGCGCCAGGGTCGCGCCCGCGGACTGCCCGGCCAGCACCAGCCGCGCGGGATCCAGACCCGCCTCGCCCGCGTGCGCGCGCACCCAGTCGACGGCGCACGCGACGTCGCGCTGCTGGTCGCGGCCGACGGGCTCGGGCGGCGGTAACCGGTAGTCCACCGCCGCGACCGCCCAGCCGCGCTCGGCGAGCCACCGGTTCAGCGCGGTGCGGTCGCCGCGGTCCCCGCTCGTCCACGACCCGCCGTGCACCCACACCATCGTCGGGTGCGGACCCGCGCCGGTCGGCAGGTAGAGGTCCAGCGTGCGGCCGGGGGCGAACTCCACCGACCGGTCCGGCCGCCCGTCGGGCTGGCCCAGCTCGGTCAGCGTCGCCGTCCAGTCCAGCGGGACGCCCTGCGCCGACGCCGCACGGCCCTGTGCGGCCAGCACCGTGACCGACCCGACGACCGCGGCCAGTGCGAGCACCGCCGTCGCGACTCCGGTGAACCGGGCACCCGCGGCCCGCGCCGCCAGCCCGAACAGGATCCCCAGCACCCCGGCCAGGGCGACGTGCAGCGGATACGCGCCCGACAGGAACGACCCCGCGAGCCCGATCCCCGGGGTCCCGGGGCGGAAGGTCCCCACCAGCACGACCAGCAGCAGCGCGGCCCACACCCACGCGAGGATCCGGAGGAACGACGTCACCTGCGCACCCTGTCATCCCGGTCCGAGCGGCCCGGCCCGGACCCGCCGGTCCGGCGTGCCCGCACCGGGTGGGACCGCCTCCACCGGTACGGTTCTCGAACGGCCGTGCGGATCCGAGGCGAGGGGGACGCGGTGCGGGTGCTCGGGGTCGACCCCGGACTGACGCGGTGCGGGATCGGCGTCGTCGAGGCCGGTGCGGGCCGGACCGTCGGGTTCGTCGACGTCGGCGTCGCCCGCAGCGAGCCGGGCCTGCCGCTGGAACGACGGTTGCTCACCGTCGCCGACGAGGTGGAGCGCTGGGTGGCCCGGCACCGCCCCGACGTGATCGCCGTCGAGCGGGTGTTCAGCCAGAACAACGTCCGCACCGTGATGGGCACCGCGCAGGTCAGCGGGGTCGTCGCGCTGGTCGCCGCACGGGCCGGGCTGCCGGTCGCCTTCCACACCCCCAGCGAGGTCAAGGCTGCCGTCACCGGGGAGGGCCGCGCGGGCAAGGCGCAGGTCACCGCGATGGTCACCCGGCTGCTCGGCCTGGACACACCCCCGAAGCCGGCCGACGCCGCCGACGCGCTCGCGCTGGCCATCTGCCACTGCTGGCGCTCCCCGATGATCGACCGGATGGCGCAGGCGCAGGCCCGCGCAGAGGAGCTGGCCGCGGTGCACCGGGCCCGGCTCGCCGAGGCGCAGCGGGAGCGGGGAGGCGCCCGGCCCAGTGCCGCCCAGCAGTGGGCCGCGGCCCGCGCGGCCGCCGACGCCCGGTCCGCCGGCGGGTGGGGCGCACGCTGACCCGTCTCGCCCGGTGGTGGCGTGGTGTCGCGTGCGGTTCCGTCGGTGCGGCCCGGTAGCGTCGGTGCCTCGAACGGTCGTTCGTGGGAGGGGGACCTGTCAGTGATCCACTCGGTGCGCGGTCCGGTGCTGGGGATCGGGCTGGACCACGCCGTCGTCGAGGTCGGCGGGGTCGGGCTCGCGGTGTACGCCACGCCCGCCACGCTGGGCGGGCTGCGTCGCGGCGAGGAGGCCCGGCTGCCGACCACGCTGGTGGTGCGGGAGGACTCCCTGACTCTCTACGGGTTCGCCGACGCCGAGGAACGCGAGCTGTTCCTGCTGCTGCAGACGGTGTCCGGGATCGGGACGCGGCTCGCGCTCGCCACGATCGCGGTGCTGGAGCCGGACACGCTGCGCCGCGCACTCGCCGACGGCGACCTCGCCGTGCTCACCCGCATCCCCGGCGTCGGGCGCAAGAGCGCCGAGCGCCTGGTCGTGGAACTGCGCGACAAGGTGACCGCGCCCGTCGCGGTGCCCGCGGGTGCGGTCGCGGCCGCGCCGGCCCCGGTGCTCGGGGTGCGCGAGCAGGTCGTCGAGGCGCTGCTCGGGCTCGGCTTCACCCAGCGCCCGGCCGAGCAGGCCGTGGACGCGGTGCTGGCCTACGCCCCCGACACCGACGCCCGGGACCTGCTGCGGACCGCGCTGTCGAGTCTCGGCAGGTCGCGGTGACCGACCCCGGCCCCGACCCCTACGCCGGGGTCGACGGACATCTCGACGAGCGGGCCGTCGATACCGGGGTCCAGCCCGGGGACACCGACGTCGAGGCGTCGCTGCGGCCCCGGTCGCTCGAGGAGTTCGTGGGGCAGCCACGGGTCCGCGAGCAGCTGCAGCTGGTGCTGGAGGGCGCGCGGCGCCGCGGCGACCCGCCGGACCACATCCTGCTGTCCGGCCCGCCCGGCCTCGGCAAGACCAGCCTCGCCATGATCATCGCCCAGGAGATGGGCGCCGCGATCCGGCTGACGTCGGGCCCCGCGCTGGAGCGGGCGGGGGACCTCGCCGCGATGCTGTCCAACCTCGTGCCCGGCGACGTGCTGTTCATCGACGAGATCCACCGCACCGCCCGCCCCGCCGAGGAGATGCTTTATCTCGCGATGGAGGACTTCCGGGTCGACGTGGTGGTCGGCAAGGGTCCGGGCGCCACCTCGATCCCGCTCGACGTCGCACCGTTCACCCTGGTCGGGGCCACGACGCGGGCCGGGTCGCTGACCGGTCCGCTGCGCGACCGGTTCGGGTTCACCGGGCAGATGGAGTTCTACGACGTCCCCGAGCTGGACCGCGTGCTCCGCCGTGCCGCCGGGATCCTCGGCATCGACCTGCGCGCGGACGGCGCGGCCGAGATCGCCGGGCGCTGCCGCGGCACCCCGCGGGTGGCGAACCGGCTGCTGCGCCGGGTCCGCGACTACGCCGAGGTCCGCGCGGACGGCGTGGTCACCCGGGAGGTCGCCCGCGACGCGCTGGCCGTCTACGACGTCGACGAGCTCGGCCTCGACCGGCTCGACCGCGCCGTGCTCGGCGCGCTGGTCCGCTCCTTCCACGGCGGCCCGGTCGGCGTCTCGACCCTCGCCGTCGCCGTGGGGGAGGAGCCGGGGACCGTCGAGGAGGTCTGCGAGCCCTACCTGGTGCGGGCCGGGATGATCGCCCGCACCCCGCGCGGGCGGGTCGCGACCCCGCTGGCCTGGACCCACCTCGGGCTGGCCCCGCCCGCGGACGCACCGGCCGGGCACCGGGTCGACCCGCTGTTCTGACCCGGCGTGCCGTCGGGGCACCGGAGTGCGCGGGCCGTCACACATGGGAGGATCCGGACGGACCGAACGGATCGGGCACCGCCCGGCCGGGACCACGGGCACCCTGGTGTCCGCACACCGCGCGGAGTCCTCCGGACACCGCGTGCCCGGCGGGCGTCCTGATGCGGGCGCCCCGGAACGATCCGGGCGTCCGGCTCGTTCCGGGGCGTGTCGGGCAGCCGGCGGGCCCGGGTGACGCCGTTCGGCCCGTCGCACTGCGACGAGCGGTCCGCCTCCGGGAGGGGGCCGGCCGTCGGTGTCGGTCCCGGCTGGCACACTCACGATTACGAGACGAGACGGAGACCCCGCACGATGACTTCAATCCTCGCCCAGCAGGCCGGTGGCGGCTCGAGCATCTTCTCCCTGCTGCCGTTCCTCATCATCCTGCTGCTGTTCGTGCCGTTGTTCCTGAACGGTCGCAAGCAGCGCAGGCAGATGGCGGAGACGCAGGCGATGCAGCAGGCGCTGGAGGACGGCGACGTCGTCGTCACCACGTCCGGGCTGCGGGGCACCATCGTCGACGCCTCGTACGAGGACACGATCGACCTCGAGATCGCCGAGGGCGTGGTCACCACCTGGCTGCGTGCGGCGATCCGGGAGAAGGTCGCGACCGACGAGGCGACGGAGGAGACCGTCGCCGAGCCGGCCGACAAGGACGCGTCGGAGAACAAGCCGACGATCCACTGAGCACGTCGGGAACGGGCCGGGCGGCCCGTTCCGGCGGCCTCGGCGTCCGTACCGGGCCCGGCCGCGGCTCTGCCGCACCGGCCCGGTGGGACGGCGACCGACCGTGAGGCCGGCCGCGGCCGCCGCACGAGTCGGATCAGGAGAACGATCACGTGGCAACGTCGTCGGGGCAGCAGCACGTGCGCCCCTGGCGCTACCTGACGGCCTTCGCAGGCATCGTCGTGGTGCTGTACGCACTGGTGTTCCTCACCGGGGGCGGCAACCTCACGCCGAAGCTGGGCATCGACCTGCAGGGTGGCACCCGCGTCACGCTCACCGCCCGCACCACCGACGGGCAGCCACCGCCGCGTGACCAGCTGATCCAGGCGCAGGACATCATCGAGCAGCGCGTCAACGGGCTCGGTGTCAGCGGCGCCGAGGTCCAGCTGGACGGCAGCAACATCGTCATCACCGTCCCCGGCGACGCCGGCGAGCAGGCCCGCTCCCTGGGCCAGACCGCGCAGCTGCGCTTCCGCGAGGTGCTGCAGGGCCCCGTCCCCGCGAACCAGGCCGCCGGGCAACAGCCCGCGCCGGGCCAGGACGCGCAGTCCAGCCAGGCCCCCGCGAGCCAGGCCCCCGCGAGCCCCGCCCCGGCGCAGCCGCAGGGCATGGGCGAGCAGAGCCGTTCCGTCGCGCCGGTCGCGCAGGTCTCGCCGCTGCAGGACCCGCCACCGACACCCGTGCCGTCCCCGACGCCGAGCCCGGGCGGGCTCGCGCCGGACGACCCGCGCGTCGCCGCCGAGGTCACGAAGCTCCGCGAGACCCGGCAGAGCACCGACCAGGCCACCCAGCTGCAGGCGCTGCTGTCGCTGAACTGCGGCGCACCGGACCCCCTGCAGGGCTACGACGACCCGACCAGGCCGCTGGTCGCCTGCAGCGAGGACGGGCAGAACAAGTACCTGCTCGGCCCGTCGTTCCTCGAGGGCACCGAGATCGCCTCCGCCCAGGCCCAGCAGAACCAGCAGGGCGTCGGCTGGGTGGTCGGGCTGACCTTCAAGCCGCAGGGCGCCGACACCTGGGGCCGGTACACGACCGAGAACGTCGGCAAGAACGTCGCGTTCGTCCTCGACGGCGACGTCGTCTCGGCCCCGTCGATCAACCAGCCGATCTTCGGGCAGACCCAGATCTCGGGGCAGTTCAACCAGGACCGGGCCCAGCAGCTCGCCCAGGTGCTGCGCTACGGCTCGTTGCCGCTGTCGTTCGACTCCGGCAACGCCCAGACCGTCTCGGCCAGCCTCGGGCTGGCCTCGCTGGAGGCCGGGCTCATCGCCGGCGCCGTCGGCCTGGTGCTGGTGTTCGCCTACTGCCTGTTCTACTACCGCCTGCTCGGCATCCTGACGATCCTGTCGCTGGCCCTGTCCGGCCTGGTCGTCTACGCGGTGCTGATCCTGCTCGGGCGCTGGATCGGGTTCACCCTGGACCTTGCGGGCGTCGCCGGGTTCATCATCGCCATCGGCATCACGGCCGACTCGTTCGTGATCTTCTTCGAACGGCTCAAGGACGAGATGCGCGAGGGCCGCACCTTCCGCTCGGCCGTCCCGCGGTCCTGGGAGCGGGCGCGGCGCACGATCCTCACCGCCGACGCGGTCAGCTTCCTCGCCGCCGCGGTGCTCTACATCCTCGCCGTCGGCGAGGTCCGCGGCTTCGCGTTCACCCTGGGCATGTCCACGGTCCTCGACCTCGTCGTCGTGTTCCTCGTGACGTTCCCGCTGGTCGTGCTCATCTCCCGGTCGACGTCGCTGGGCAGGCCCGGGCTGTCCGGGCTCGGCGCGGTCGACCGGATCGGGTCGCGGCACCGCCGTGCGAAGCCGGCCGTCGGCAGGCGCGCGGCCACCACCGGGAAGGGAGCGGGCGCATGACGAACCCCGAGTCGCTGTCGGGCTGGACCCGGCTCACCACCGGCACCGCGAACGTCGACATCATCGGCCGCCGCAGGACCTGGTACATCGGCTTCGGCGTGCTCATCGCCGTGTGCCTGCTCTCGCTGGTGTTCCGGGGCTTCAACCTCGGCATCGACTTCACCGGCGGCTCCCAGATCCAGCTGCCCGCCACCGGGGCGAACGGCGCGATCAGCACCCAGCAGGTCGACCGGGTCTACGAAGGCGTGATCGGCTTCGCGCCCGAGGTCACCCAGTCCGTCGGGTCCGGCGACGCCGCGTCGATCGTGCTGCAGTCCGAGCCGCTGACCCCCGAGCAGCTCGTGCCGCTGCGCGAGGCGCTGTTCACCCAGCTGCAGCCGCTCGGCGCGGACGGCGCCCCCAGTGCCGCCTCGATCAGCGACTCGCAGGTCTCGGGCACCTGGGGCGGCGAGGTCACCACGCAGGCGCTGATCGCGCTGGCGGTGTTCATCGTCCTGGTCACGCTGTTCCTGGCGTTCTACTTCGAGCGGGCGATGGCCGCCGCGGCGCTGATCGCGCTCGTCAATGACATCGTCGTGACCGCCGGGGTGTACTCGATCATCGGGCTGGAGGTCACCCCGGCCACCGTGATCGGCCTGCTCACCATCCTCGGGTTCTCGCTCTACGACACCGTCGTCGTGTTCGACAAGGTCCGGGAGAACTCCCGCGGGCTGCTGAAGCTGACCCGGCGCACCTACGCCGAGGCCGCGAACCTCGCGCTGAACCAGACGCTGATGCGGTCGATGAACACCTCGCTCATCGCGATCCTGCCGGTGCTCGGCCTGCTCGTGATCGGTGTCGGTCTGCTCGGAGTCGGCACCCTGGCCGACCTGGCACTGGTGCAGCTGGTCGGCATGATCATCGGTGTCGTCTCGTCGCTGCTGCTGGCGACCCCGGTCCTGGTCGACATCAAGCTGCGCGACAAGCGGGTCCGCGACCAGGCCGCCCGGGTCGAGGCGCGTCGAGCCCGCGCGGCCGGCCGGGGCGGGACGGACTCGGACGTCGAGGACGATCCGGCCACCGATACCCTCGCCGCCGTGAGCTCCTCCGCACCCGCCGCCCCGCGTCCCGGCGCCCGCCCGACCGGCAAGACCGGACGGCGTCGCGGATGAGCGGGGCACAGGTCGACGGCATCCGGGTCGGGCCCGGAATCACCGGGGACTCCGCGGACGACCTGCTCCGGGTCGCCGAGCTGGTCCGCTCGGTACCCGACTACCCGCAGCCCGGGGTGCTGTTCCGTGACATCACCCCGGTGCTGGCGCACGGGGAGTCCTTCGCGACCGTCACCACCGAGCTGGCCGCCAACGCGGGCGAGGCGGACCTGGTGATCGGGGTGGAGGCGCGCGGGTTCCTGCTCGGCGCCGCCGTCGCGCTCGTCGCCGGGGTCGGTACCGTGCCGGTCCGCAAGGCGGGCAAGCTGCCCGCGGTCGCCGCGTCGCGCAGCTACGACCTGGAGTACGGCAGCGCCACCCTGGAGCTGCCGGCCGGGGTCGTCGAGCCGGGCACGCGGGTCTACGTGGTCGACGACGTGCTCGCCACCGGCGGCACCGCCGCGGCCGCCTGCGCCCTGCTGGCCGACGCCGGAGCCGAGGTCGTCGGGTTCGGCACGCTGCTGGAGCTGGCCGCACTGGACGGCCGGGCGAAGCTGGGTGACCTGCGGATCGACGCCCTGCTGAACGCCTGACCACGACGGGCCCCGATTCGCGGACTATCCTCGGACCCAGGACCCTTCCCGCCACCGAGCACGAGCAGGAGGTGCGGTGACCGAGGTCGACCGGACCAGCGCCCATCCGGCCACGCGCCCGCTGACGCCCGACGACGAACCGCCGCGCCCGTCCGCGACCCGCCGTGTCCGTGCCCGCATCGCCCGGCGGATGACGCCGCAGCGCGTCGCCATCGTGACCCCGGTGCTGGAGCCGCTCGCCGCGGTCCACCGCTCGCTGCACCCCAAGGCCGACCTGGTGCTGCTCCAGCGCGCCTACGACGTCGCCGAGGACAAGCACGACGGGCAGACCCGCAAGTCCGGGGACCCCTACATCACCCACCCGCTCGCCGTCTCCACGATCCTGGCCGAGCTGGGCATGGACACCACGACGCTGGTCGCGGCCCTGCTGCACGACACCGTCGAGGACACCGACTACTCCCTGGAGCGGCTGCGCGCCGACTTCGGCGACGAGGTCGCGCACCTCGTCGACGGCGTCACCAAGCTCGACAAGGTCGAGTTCGGCACCGCCGCGGAGGCCGAGACGATCCGCAAGATGGTCGTCGCGATGGCCCGGGACCCGCGGGTGCTGGTCATCAAGCTGTCCGACCGGCTGCACAACATGCGCACGATGCGCTTCCTGCGCCCGGAGAAGCAGGTCAAGAAGGCCAACGAGACCCTCGAGGTGTTCGCCCCGCTCGCGCACCGCCTCGGCATGGCCACGGTGAAGCTGGAGCTGGAGGACCTGTCCTTCGCGATCCTGCAGCCCAAGAAGTACCAGGAGATCGTCCGACTGGTCGCCGACCGTGCGCCGTCGCGCGACACCTACCTGCGCCAGGTCATCGACGAGGTGTCCGCGCAGCTGGACTCCGCGCGGATCCCGGCCAAGGTCGAGGGCCGACCGAAGCACTACTACTCGATCTACCGCAAGATGATCGTCAAGGGCCGCGACTTCGACGACATCCACGACCTCGTCGGGGTCCGGGTGCTCGTCGACGAGGTGCGCGACTGCTACGCCGCGATCGGCATGGTGCACGCCCTGTGGCAGCCGATGCCCGGCCGGTTCAAGGACTACATCGCCCAGCCCCGGTTCGGTGTCTACCAGTCGCTGCACACCACGGTGATCGGGCCGGACGGCAAGCCCCTCGAGGTGCAGATCCGCACCCATGCCATGCACCGCACCGCCGAGTACGGCATCGCCGCGCACTGGCGGTACAAGGAGGTCAAGGGCGGCGGCAACAAGGAGGTCGAGGTCGAGGAGATGGCGTGGATGCGCCAGCTGCTCGACTGGCAGCGGGAGGCCGCCGACCCCGGCGAGTTCCTCGACTCGCTGCGCTTCGACCTCGCCGCGCGGGAGATCTTCGTCTTCACCCCGAAGGGTGACGTCGTCACCCTGCCCACCGGCTCCACCCCGATCGACCTGGCGTACGCCGTGCACACCGAGGTCGGGCACCGCTGCATCGGCTCCCGGGTCAACGGCAAGCTCGTCGCCCTGGAGCGGCAGCTGTCCTCCGGCGACGTCGTCGAGATCTTCACCTCGAAGGCCGAGGACGCCGGGCCGTCGCGGGACTGGCTGCAGATCGCGAAGTCCCCGCGGGCCAAGGCCAAGATCAAGCAGTGGTTCGCCAAGGAGCGCCGCGAGGAGGCCGTCGAGGAGGGCAAGGAGGCCATCACCCGGGAGGCCCGCCGCACCGGGATGCCGCTGCAGCGGCTCATCTCCGGCGACGCGATGTCCGCGCTCGCCCGGGAGATGCACTACTCCGACGTCTCCGCGCTCTACGCCGCCGTCGGCGAGCACCAGGCCAGCGCCCAGCACGTCGTGCAGCGCCTCGTCGCGTGGTTCGGCGGCGAGGAGGAGGCCGAGGAGGAGCTCGCCGAGCGGGCGACGCCGTCGACGGTCCGCCACCGGCGTCCGTCGGGCAACGCCGGCGTCGTCGTCAGCGGCGAGGACGGGCAGGCCCTCGGTGACCTGTACATCAAGCTCGCCCGCTGCTGCACCCCGGTGCCGGGCGACGAGATCCTCGGGTTCGTCACCCGCGGCGGCGGGATCAGCGTGCACCGCACCGACTGCACCAACGCCGGGGACCTCACCGCGCGCGAGGAGCGGCTGGTCGACGTGACCTGGTCGGTGTCGCCGGAGTCGGTCTTCCTGGTCGCCATCCAGGTCGAGGCGCTCGACCGGCACCGGCTGCTGTCCGACGTCACGAAGGTCCTGGCCGACGAGAAGGTCAACATCCTCTCGGCGACGACGACCACCTCCCGCGACCGCGTCGCGATCTCCCGGTTCTCCTTCGAGATGGGCGACCCGAAGCACCTCGGGCACCTGCTCCAGGCGGTGCGCAACATCGAGGGCGTCTACGACGTCTACCGGGTCACCAGCGCGGCCTGACCCCGGCCCGCCCCACCACCCAGGGGCGGACCGGGGGGCCGGTCAGCCGAGTGCGGTGCGCTGGATCTCGACCGGAATGCTCGGCGCGCCGTCACCGGAGCCGGCGGACTCGCCGCCCCTGGCGACCTTGTCCAGCGTCGCGAGGCCCTCGGAGCCGATGGAGCCGAACACGGTGTAGCTCGGCGGCAGCTGGGCGTCGCCGTAGATCATGAAGAACTGGCTGCCGTTGGTGTCCGGGCCGGCGTTGGCCATCGCGAGCAGCCCGCGGCCGTAGGTGAGACCGGGGAACACCTCGTCGGCGAACGAGTAGCCGGGGCCGCCGCGCCCGCTGCCGCTCGGGTCACCGCACTGGAGCACCTGCAGGCCGGGGCTGGTCGTCAGCCGGTGGCAGGAGGTCCCGTCGAAGTAGCCCTGCCGCGCCAGGCTCTCGAAGCTCTTGACCGTGCACGGCGCCAGGCCGCGGTCGAGCGTCAGGTCGATCGGGCCCGCGCTGGTCTGCAGATCCGCCGTGACCGTCCCCTGGGCCGGGGTGGAGCCGGCCGCCGGCGGGTTCACCGGCTTCGAGGCGGGCTCGGGGGACGTCGGGTAGGTGCAGTCCACCGACGCCGGCAGGGCCGTCGGGCGCGTGGGCAGCGGCACCGTCGGCCGACCGGCGGTGTCCGGGCCGTCCCCGGCGGGCGCCGCGGCGCTCTGCCCGGCGTCGTCGGAACCGCCCCAGGCCGAGGTCAGCGCGTACACCCCGACCGCGGCCAGCACCACGACCAGCACCGTCACGACGGCCGCGATCGTCGTGTTCCGCTTGCGCTGCTGCTGCCGCTGCGCCCGGTGGGCCTGCTGCGCCTCCAGCTTGCGCTTGGCCGCCTCCCGGCGCTGCTCGTTCGTCGCCACGTCCCGCCCAACTCCCTGACTTGATCACTCGTACGCGCGGTGAGGGTATCGGGGCGACCTGGGGAGAAAGCTGAGAGACACCGGTTCTAGGCTGGGAGGACCCCCGACATGATCCCCGGAGAGGACGTGCAGCAACCGTGACCGCCACCGAGCCGCAGGTGGGCCGGGCCCGCAGGCCCGAGCCGTTCGCCGCGCCGAAGGGCATCCCCGAGTACCTCCCGCCGTCCTCGGCCGGGTTCGTGCACGTGCGGGACACCCTCGCCGCCGCCGCCGAGCGCGCCGGGTACGGCCACATCGAGCTGCCCGTGTTCGAGGACACCGGCCTCTACGCCCGCGGGGTGGGGGAGTCCACCGACGTCGTCTCCAAGGAGATGTACACCTTCGCCGACCGCGGCGACCGCTCGGTGACGCTGCGCCCCGAGGGCACCGCCGGTGTGGTCCGCTCGGTGATCGAGCACAACCTCGACAAGCAGGGCCTGCCGGTCAAGCTCCGCTACGCGGGCCCCTTCTTCCGCTACGAGCGGCCCCAGGCCGGGCGCTACCGGCAACTCCAGCAGGTCGGCGTCGAGGCGATCGGGGTGGACGACGCAGGCCTGGACGCCGAGGTCATCGCGATCGCCGACGAGGGCTTCAAGGCCCTCGGCCTGACCGGCTACCGGCTGGAGATCACCTCGCTCGGCGACGCCGAGTGCCGGCCGGCCTACCGGGAGCGGCTGCAGGAGTTCCTGGCCGGGCTCGACCTCGACGAGGCGACCCGGGCCCGGGCGGAGATCAACCCGCTGCGCGTGCTCGACGACAAGCGCCCCGAGGTCCGCGCCGCGATGGCCGACGCGCCGCTGCTGATGGACCACCTGTCCGACGCCGCCGCCGACCACCACGCCCGGGTGCTCGCCCACCTCGACGACCTCGGCGTCGCCTACACACCGAACCCGCGCATGGTCCGCGGCCTGGACTACTACACCAAGACCACCTTCGAGTTCGTCCACGACGGCCTCGGCGCGCAGTCCGGCATCGGTGGTGGCGGCCGCTACGACGGCCTGATGGCGACCCTCGGCGGCCCCGAGCTGTCCGGCGTCGGGTTCGGCATCGGCGTCGACCGCACGCTGCTCGCCTGCCGCGCCGAAGGTGTGCAGCCCTGGTCGGACGCCCGCGTCGAGGTGTTCGGGGTGTCCCTCGGCGCCGCCGCGCAGCGCCGCCTGGTCGTGGTCGCCGCGCAGCTGCGGGCCCGGGGCCTGCGGGTCGACCTGGCCTACGGCGGCCGGGGGCTCAAGGGCGCGATGAAGTCCGCCGACCGGTCCGGCGCACGGTTCGCGCTGGTCCTGGGGGACCGGGACCTGGAGAACGGCACCGTCGGGCTCAAGGACCTCGTCTCGGGCGAGCAGCAGGACGTCCCGCTGGACGCGGTCACCGACGCCGTCGTGACCGCCCTGGCGGGCTGAGGCCGCGGTGGCGGCCTCGGACCGCGAACGCTGGGACGCCCGGCACACCGCCGCGGGGGCCGGGTCGCCGCTCCCGCCGGACGCGCTGCGCGGGCGCACGGACCTGCTCCCGTCCTCGGGCCGGGCGCTGGACGTGGCCTGCGGGCGCGGCGCGGTCGCGGTGTGGCTGGCGATGCAGGGACTCGACGTCGTCGCCGTCGACGTGTCCCCGGCCGGGCTCGCCGCGGGCGCCGGGCTGGCCGCCGCCCACGACGTACGGGTGCGCTGGGTGGAGGCCGACCTCGACGCCGGCTTCCCCCGCGACGACGACCGCTACGACGTCGTCGTCTGCCAGCGGTTCCGCGACCCGGCGCTCTACCCGGCGCTGCGTGCCGCGCTCGCGCCGGGCGGGCTGCTGGTGGTCACGGTGCTGTCCGAGGTCGGCGACGCGGGCGGCCCGTTCCGGGCGGTGCCCGGTGAGCTGACCGCCGCGTTCGCCGGCCTCGAGGTCCTCGCCCACGGCGAGGGCAACGGGGAGGCGCACCTGGTCGCCCGCCTCCCCGCCTGATCAGCCGCCGTGCGTGGCCGCGCTGCGGTAGTCGGTGTAGGTGTAGGGATTGTCGAGGACCTTGGTCTCGGGGATCTCGGGGTTCATCCCGGCCTGCCAGGCCGCCTCGCCCATCGTGGCGCGCAGGTGCTCGACGGTGGCGGTGACCGAGGTCCGCGCGGCGGCGAGGTCGACGTCGACCAGGCGCCCGTCGCGCTTCACCACGCGCCCGTCCACGAGCACGGTGTGCACGTCGCCGCGCTGGGCCTGGAACGCGACGTGACCGTGCGGGTTCAGCAGCGGGAACGACACCGGTGAGTGGTCGTTGCGCAAGAGCACCAGGTCGGCCTTCTTGCCGACCTCGACCGAGCCGAGATCGGACTCGCGTCCGATCGCGCGGGCCCCGCCGCGGGTCGCCCACTCCACGACCTGTTCGGCCCGCAGCGACGAGTGGGTGACGGTGTCCCCGCGCGCGTGTGCCTCCAGGTGCTCGCGAGATCGGTCGGCGCCCAGCGTGGTGCGCATCGCCGAGAACAGGTCCGCGCTCCACCACATCGAGGTGTCCATCGACAGCGACACCGGGATCCCGTGCTCGCGCAGCGCCCAGGTGGGCGGGTAGCCCTGACCGGCGCTCTGCTCGCTCTCGGTGGACACCGACACCGAGCCGCCGGTCGCGGCGATCCGGTGGTAGGAGTCGGCGGACAGGGTCGCGGCGTGCACGTAGACGGTGTCCGGCCCGGCGAAGCCGTGCTCGTGCATGAGCCGGACGCCGTCGTCGTTGGTCGCGCCCCACACCCCGGCGTGCGTCGTGACGCCGACGCCGAGCTCGCGGGCCACCTCGAACGCGGGGCGCTCGGGGAACGCGGGGTCACCGGTGACGTCGAAGGCGAGCTGGAAGCCGAGCATGTCGTCGCCGGGGGTGATGCGCCGCGACACGAACTCGCGGAACCCGGGGTCGGCGGTCCAGTTCGCGGGGGCGTCGTGGATGTTGCCGTAGGCGAGCACGAACCGGCCCGCGGTGGAGGTCAGGGCGTCGACGGCGGCGTCGGCGTGCTGCGGGGTCTGCAGGCCGTGCGACCAGTCGACGGTGGTGGTGACGCCCGCGTCGAGGGCCTCCAGCGCGGCGAGCAGGTTCCCCGCGTGGATGTCCTCCGGGCGGAAGATCCTGCCCCACTCCAGGTAGTTCCAGACGAAGTACTGGGTGAGCGTCCAGTCGGCGCCGTACCCGCGCAGCGAGGTCTGCCACATGTGCCGGTGGGTGTCGACCATGCCCGGCATCACGATACCGCCGGTCGCGTCGACCTCCTCGGTGCCCTCGGGCACCTCCAGACCGACCCCGACCGCGGCGATCCGGTCACCGGTCACCAGGACGTCGTGGCCGGACAGGACCGTCCGGCCCGCGTCCACCGTCAGGACGGTCCCGTTGCGGAAGACGACGCTCATCGACGCACTCCTCGATTCTGCGGACAGGCGTCCGCTGTGCGGACATCGCACGGACGGCGGTCACTGTCGCGCACCCTTCTTGTGCTGTCAACGGCCGGGTCGCGGGGGTGTCCGGCTACCGTGGGCCCATGGCACGCGACGGGACCGGCCCGGACTTCATCGAGGCGCTCGCCCGCGGTCTCGAGGTGATCACCGCCTTCCGGCCCGGACGGGCGGAGATGACCCTCGCCGACCTGGCCGGCGCGACCGGGCTCGCCCGCCCGACCGTGCGCCGGGTGCTGCTCACCCTCACCGAGCTCGGCTACGTCCGCTCCGGCGAGCGCGGCTACGCCCTGACCCCGCGGGTGCTGGACCTGGGCGTCGCCTACGTCCGGTCGACCGGGCTGTGGGACGTCGCCCGGCCGCACCTGGAGCGACTCGTCGCGCGGACCCACGAGTCGTGCTCGATCGCCCAGCTCGACGGCAGCGACATCGTCTACGTCGCGCGGGTCGCTGTGCCCAAGATCGTCGCGCTGTCGGTGCAGATCGGGACGCGGTTCCCGGCCGCGTCGACGTCGCTGGGGAAGGTGCAGCTCGCCGCGCTGGCCCCCGAGGAGCTGGAACGGGTGCTGGCCGAGCCGTCGCGCTCCGGGCTGACCCCGCGGCACGCCCCGGCGCCCGCCGAGCGCGACGCCGAGCTGCGCGAGGTCCGGGCCCGCGGCTGGGCGCTGACCGACGAGCAGCTCGCCCCGGGCATCCGCTCGGTCGCCGCCCCGCTGCGCGACGGCGAGGGCCGGGTCGTCGCCGGGGTCAACGTCAACTGCCACGCCGCGGAGACCTCGCTGGAGACCCTGCTCGAACACCATCTGCCGCTGCTGCTGCAGGCCGCGGGCGACATCAGCGCCGACTTCGCCCGGCTCGCCTCCGCGCCGCACGTGACGGTGTCGGCCACGGCTTGACCGCCGCCCGCGCCCGGGGTCACGATCGTCTGGCGGACACTCGTCCGCACAGCGATCACTTCGGAGGGACACCGATGGCGGAACCCGGAACCGGCGGGCCGCTCGACGGCGTACTCGTCGCCGACTTCTCCCGGATCCTGGCCGGGCCGTACGCGACGATGCTGCTGGCGGACATGGGCGCCGACGTCATCAAGGTCGAGGGACCGGCGGGCGACGACACCCGCACCTGGACCCCGCCCGAGCGCGACGGCGAGGCCACCTACTACCTCGGCATCAACCGGGGGAAGCGGTCGATCGCGCTCGACCTGCGCGACCCCGGCGATCTCGCCGCGGCCCGCGAGCTCGCCCGCCGCGCCGACGTCGTCATCGAGAACCTGCGGCCCGGCGGGATGGCCCGCTTCGGGCTGGACCACGCCTCCGTCGCCGCCGACAACCCCGGTGTCGTCTACGCCTCGATCTCCGGGTTCGGCTCCGGTGCGGGCGCGCACGTCCCCGGCTACGACCTCATGGTGCAGGCGATGTCCGGGCTGATGAGCCTCACCGGCGACCCGGACGGGCCGCCGTACCGGGCCGGGATCTCGGTGTTCGACGTGATGGCGGGCAACCACGCCGCGATCGGCGTCCTCGCCGCGCTGCGCCACCGCGACCGCACCGGCGCCGGCCAGCACGTCGAGGTCAACCTGCTGTCCTCCGCGCTGACCGGGCTGGTCAACCACAGCTCCGCCTGGGTCGCGGGCGGGACGGTGCCCTACCGGATGGGCAACGCCCACCCCTCGGTGTTCCCCTACGAGCCGATGCCCACCGCCGACGACGACCTCATCGTCGCCGCCGGCAACGACGCCCAGTTCCGCAAGCTCTGCGGCGTGCTCGAGGTGCCCGGCCTCGCCGACGACCCCCGCTTCGCCCGCAACGCCGACCGCACGGTCAACCGGGAGGAGCTGCGCCCGCTGCTGGAGGAGCGGCTCGCGACCCGGGGGGCCGTCGAGTGGTTCGAGCTGCTCACCGCCGCCGGCGTGCCGTCCGGGCCGATCCAGACCATCGACGGCGGGTTCGCGATGGCCGAGCGCTTCGGGCTCGATCCCGTCGTCACGGTCGGGGAGGGGGACCGCGCGGTGCCCACCACCCGGCACCCGGTCCGGTTCTCCGCCACCCCGGCCGTCTACCGGCTCCCTCCGCCGCGGCTCGACGAGCACGGCGCCGACCTGCGGAAATGGCTCGACTCATGACCTACCCCACCGCCCTGGGCGCCTCGTCGAAGGACGCCATCACCCTGCTCGGCCACGACCTCGCCGACGACGTCATGGGGAAGGTCGGGTTCGGCGAGCTCGCGTTCTGGCTCGCCACCCAGCGTCGCCCCACCCCCGGTGAGACCCGGGTGTTCGAGGCCGTCCTCGCCGCGCTGGCCGACCACGGGTTCACCCCGACCGCGATCGTCACCCGGCTCACCCACCTGTCGGCGCCGGACTCGGTGCAGGGCGCGCTGGCCGCCGGGCTGCTCGGCGGCGGGTCACGCTTCCTCGGCGTCACCGAGGACTGCGGCCGGTTCCTGCACGACCACCTGCCCGTCGAGCGCCCGACCACCGACGACGGCTGGGACGCCGTCGCGCTGGAGATCGTCACCGCCCAGCGGGCGGCGAAGCGGTTCGTGCCGGGCCTCGGCCACCACGTCCACAAGGACGGCGACCCCCGCACCCCGCGGCTGTTCACCCTCGCCGCCGAGGAGGGGCTGACCGGCCCGCACCTGAGGCTGTTCGCCGCGATCGGCCGGGTGCACCCGCAGGTGCTCGGACGGACGCTGCCGCTCAACGGCGCCGGCGTCTGCGGCGCCGCGCTGGCCGACCTCGGCCTGCCGCTGGAGCTGCTGCGCGGCTTCGCCCTGCTCGCCCGCACCGCGGGCCTGATCGGCCAGCTCGCCGAGGAGCTGCGCCACCCCGTCGCCAACGACATCTTTCTGTCCGTGGACCTGCACAACCGGTCCGTCGACCCCGACCCGTACCAGCCCGAGGGAGACCTGCGATGACGCAGCCCACCACCGTCACCGAGGACACGATCACCGACGCCGCCGTCGCGCGCTGGGCGACCGCGCACGACCCGCGCACCGCCGAGCTGATGACCGCCCTGGTGCGCCACCTGCACGACTTCGCCCGCGAGACCCACCTCACCGAGGACGAGTGGATGGCCGCGGTGCGCTGGCTGACCGCAACCGGGCAGATCTCCGACGACAAGCGCGAGGAGTTCATCCTCGCTTCCGACGTGCTCGGGCTGTCCATGCTCGTCGTCCAGCAGAACCACCGGCTCGACCCGGCCGCCACCCCGGCGACGGTGCTGGGCCCGTTCCACATCGACGGCTCCCCGGAGAAGGCCTCCGGCGAGGACATGTCCGACGGGCTGCCCGGCGACCCTCTGTTCGTGCACGGCAGCGTCCGCGCGCTCGACGGCACCCCGGTGACCGGAGCCGTCCTCGACGTCTGGCAGTCCGACGCCGACGGCACCTACGAGGCCCAGCTCGACGTCGACGAGGCCCGGCTGCGCGCGAAGTACACCACCGGCGACGACGGCGGCTACTGCCTGCGCACCATCGCCCCGCTCGGCTACGCCATCCCGATGGACGGGCCCGTCGGCGACCTCGTCTCGCGCACCGACATCAGCCCGATGCGGCCCGCCCACATCCACTTCCTGCTGGCCGTGCCCGGCTACGAGCCGCTGATCACCCACCTGTTCCGGGAGGGCGCCGAGTTCCTCGACTCCGACGTCGTGTTCGGGGTCAAGCGCGAACTCGTCGTCGGCTTCACCCGCCGCGAGCCCGGCCCCACACCGGACGGCGGGCACAGCGAGGTGCCCTGGTACGAGGCCCGCTACGACTTCGTGCTCCAGCCCGCCGGATAGGTCGCCGGACCGGGACTCAGCGCCGGCCGACGACGAGTGCGGCCAGCCCGGTCGTCACCGGGACGGCGGCGACCAGCCCGATGCTGCCCACCAGGGTCCGCACGATCTCGGTCGCCACGTCCTGGCTGGTGAGCACCTGGGTCACGCCGCCCGCCGCCACCGTGAACAGCAGCAGCAGCGGGAGCGCGGCGCCGGCGTAGGCCAGCACCAGGGTGTTCACCGCGGACGCGACGTGGTCGCGCCCGATCCGCATCCCGGCCGCGAACAGCTCGCGCACACCCAGCTCGGGGTTCGCCGCGCCCAGCTCCCACACCGCGGAGGCCTGGGTGACGGTGACGTCGTCGAGCGCCCCGAGCGCGCCGATCACCAGTCCGGCCAGCACCAGGCCGCGCGGGTCGATCGGTACCCCGGGGCCGAGCGTGCCGATCAGCGTGGCGGTGGTGTCGTCGAGCCCGGTGAGCCGCGAGGTGACGGTGAACAGGTAGCCCAGCACCCCGATCAGGGCGAGCGAGGCCAGCGTGCCGAGCACCGCGCACGAGGTCCGCGCGGTGAACCCGTGGGTCAGGTACAGCACCACGAACATGATCAGGCAGGCGCCGGTGACGGCGACCGCGAGCGGCGAGCCGCCGGACAGGATCGCCGGCAGCACGAACCACAGGAGGACCACGAAGCTCAGCGCCAGGCCGACCAGTGCCGCGAACCCGCGCAGCCGCCCGAGCACCACGACGGCCAGCGCGAACGCCGCCGCCAGCCACCCCAGCGGGGCGCCGCGCTGGAAGTCCACGAGCTGGTAGGAGCCCGCGTCGTCGGGGTTCGCGCCCGACCAGGACAGCGTGACCGGGTCGCCCACCGCGAACCGCGGCGTCGACGGCTCGTTCGGCACCAGCTGCACCAGGTCCCGCCCGGCGCGCGGCCCGTCGGACAGCGCGACCGTCACCCCGGTGCAGCGACGGTCCCCGGCGCCGGGGGAGCAGTCCGCGACCTGCACCGCGGTGACCGTGCCGTGCACCTGCTGGGTGGGTGGGATCTCCGGGACCGGGGTCGCCCCCGGCCACAGCAGGGCCACCCCGGCGAGCGTCGCGAGTACGCACGGCACGAGCAGGGCGACCAGCAGCCTGCGCACCCGTCGCCCGGCCGGGGACGCGGCGCCGTGTCCGTGCCCGTGCCCGTGTCCCCGGCCGGGGGCGGGCGGGGCCGGCGGGCCGGGTGTGGCATCGAGGTCGGCCTGGCCGGGGCAGTCGCCCCAGCCGCCCGGGTGCCCGGGGTGGGGGATCGGACCGGTCTCGGCGCCGTCGGCGGGGTCCGCCGCCGCGCCGCCCGCCGGTGCGGACCCGGGGCGGTTCTCCACGGGGGCCGGACGGCGCGGGGCCGGAGCGTGGCGGGCCCGGTGCCGCGCCGGTTCGCCACCCGGGAGCCGGTGCCCGCCCGAGGCGCCCGGGGGTCGGTCCTCGGCGCGCCGCCGCCCACCCGTCCGCGGGGCGGCGGGACGCCCGCCGTCGGGGGCGGACGGGTCGCGCGGGACGGGCGGAGGCGGGGGCACCTCCGCATCCTTGCAAACGATCTTCGACCTGCGGGCTGCCGTTCGCCCGGACGCGACCGCCCGGCGACGACCGGTTGTCCGGCGTTCGAACTTGTGTTCGACTGACTCGGTGCGATGGAACGGACAGCAGGTCGGGGCGGACGGTGTCGGGAACGCGACGGCGCTGCCGGGGATGCGGGGGTTGCTGCGCTCGGTGCGCACGCCGGGGTTCGCGGACACGGTGTTCCACGAGGTCGAGGCGCGCTCGGTGCTGAACCGGGTGCCGTCGTCGTCGCCGGTGCCGTTCGGCTGGACGGTCAACCCCTACCGCGGCTGCTCGCACGCGTGCACCTACTGCCTCGTCCCGGAGACCCCGGTGCTCACCGCGGACGGCCGGTCGCGGCCGATCGGGGAGCTGCGCCCGGGTGACGAGGTGGTCGGCACCGTCGCCGACGGCGGCGGTCGGCGCCGCTTCGTCCGCACCCCGGTGCTCGCGCGCTGGTCGACGCGGCGCCGCGCCCAGGAGGTGACCCTCGACGACGGCACGCGGCTCGTCACCTCCGCCGAGCACCGCTTCCTCACCACCTCCGGCTGGGCGCACGTGCGCCCGGGGCGCTGCCGGGCCTCCGCGGACCGGCCGCACCTGGGCCCGGAGACGGCGCTGGTCGGGCCCGGTGCCGCCGCGGTCCCGGGCGGGGCCCGGCCCGACGGATACGCCGAGGGCTGGCTCTGCGGGTTGGTCCGGGCCGACGCGGTGCGCGGCCGGGTGCGGGCCGAGCCGTTCCCGACCGGCTGGGTCGAGCTGGAGGCGCTCGCCCGCGCCCACCATCTGCTGACCGCACGGCCGGCGCTCGTGGCCGCCGGGATGCTCGCGGCGCCCGCCCCGTCGCCGGCGGCCTGGCCGCAGCGGCCCGCCCGCGGCTGGACGGCCGGTTTCGTCGGCGGGATCGTCGACGCCTGTGGTGAGGTCTCCGCCGGGGTGCTGCGGATCGTGCCCGGCGACGAGGAGCTCGCCCGGGCCTGCGTCGACGCGCTGCGCCGGCTCGGGTTCCGCGTGGCCTCCGAGCCGTCGGCCCGGCCCGGGGTGCGGGCGCTGCGGGTGCTGGGCGGGGTCGCCGAGCAGCTGCGGCTGGTCGCGGTGACCGACCCGGCCGTGGCCCGGGTGCGCGACGTCGGCGGTGCCCGTGTCGAGGAGCCGCCCGGGGGAGCGCCGCGGGTCGTGGCGGTCCGCGACACCGGCACCCTCCGCCCGATGGTCGACATCACCACCGGTACGGGGGACTTCGTCGCCGCCGGGGTGGTCAGCCACAACTGCTTCGCCCGCAACACCCACACCTACCTCGACCTCGACGCGGGCGCGGACTTCGACTCCCAGATCGTGGTCAAGGTGAACGTCGCGCGGGTGCTGGAGCGGGAGCTGGCCCGGCCGTCGTGGCGGCGCGAGCACGTCGCGATGGGCACCAACACCGACCCCTACCAGCGGGCGGAGGGCCGCTACCGGCTGATGCCCGGGGTGATCACCGCGCTGGCCCGCTCCGGCACGCCGTTCTCCGTCCTCACCAAGGGCACCGTGCTGGGCCGGGACCTGCCGCAGCTCGCGGCCGCGAACGCCGACGTCCGCGTCGGCACCGGGGTGTCGATCGCGCTGCTGGACCGGGAGCTGCAGTCGCACCTCGAGCCGGGCACCCCGAGCCCGCGGGCCCGCCTCGACCTCGTCCGGCGGATCACCGACGCCGGCCTGCCCTGCGGGGTCATGGTGGCCCCGGTGCTGCCGTGGCTGACCGACTCCACCGAAGCCCTCGACGCCCTGCTGGCGGAGATCGCCGCCGCCGGGGCGAGCCGGGCCACGGTGCTCGCCCTGCACCTGCGTCCCGGGGCCCGGGAGTGGTTCCTGGCCTGGCTGGGGCGGACCCACCCCGCGCTGCTGCCGCGCTACGAGCGGCTCTACCGCGGCGGGGCCTACGCCACCCGGGACTACCGCGGGACCCTGGCCCGGCGGGTCGCCCCGCTGCTGGCCCGGCACGGCCTGGACCGGCCCGAGCCGAACCCGCGCGACCCGGGGTGGACCCGGCAGCCGGTCGCGTCGCCGCGGGCTGCGGAGCCCGGGGACGGGCAGCTGAGCCTGCTCTGAGAACCCGCCGGAAACCTGGTGGCAGACGGCCCGGGGGATGCCGATAGCCTTGACCGCCGTGATGCGAACCCACCCCGTCGGCACGCTGCGTGCCGAGAACGCCGGCCAGACCGTGACCCTCGCCGGATGGGTGGCCCGCCGCCGCGATCACGGCGGCGTGATCTTCATCGACCTGCGGGACCGCTCCGGATCGGCCCAGGTCGTGTTCCGCGAGGGCGAGATGGCCGAGCGGGCCCACCGGCTGCGCTCCGAGTTCTGCATCCAGGTCGTCGGCGAGGTCGTCCGCCGGCCCGCGGGCAACGAGAACTCCGACCTGCCGACCGGCGACATCGAGGTCACGGTCACCGAGCTGACCGTCCTGTCGGAGTCGGCGCCGCTGCCGTTCCCGATCGACGAGCACACCGGCGTCGGCGAGGAGATCCGGCTCTCCCACCGCTACCTCGACCTGCGTCGTTCCGGGCCCGCCGCGGCGATGAAGCTGCGCAGCGACGTGAACAAGGCCGCCCGCGACGTGCTGGCCGCGGAGGACTTCATCGAGGTCGAGACGCCGACCCTGACCCGGTCCACCCCCGAGGGCGCGCGCGACTTCGTCGTCCCGGCGCGGCTGCGCCCCGGCTCCTGGTACGCGCTGCCGCAGAGCCCGCAGCTGTTCAAACAGCTGCTCATGGTCGGCGGGCTGGAGCGGTACTACCAGATCGCGCGCTGCTACCGCGACGAGGACTTCCGCGCCGACCGCCAGCCGGAGTTCACCCAGCTCGACATCGAGATGAGCTTCGTCGAGCAGGACGACGTCATCGCACTCGCCGAGAAGGTCCTCACCGCGCTGTGGCGCCTCGTCGGGTACGAGATCGAGACCCCGATCCGCCGGATGCCCTACGCCGAGGCGATGGCCCGCTACGGCTCGGACAAGCCCGACCTGCGCTTCGACATCGAGCTCACCGAGCTCACGTCGTACTTCGCGGGAACCGGGTTCCGGGTCTTCCAGAACCCCTATGTCGGCGCGGTCGTCATGCCGGGCGGGGCGTCGCAGCCCCGCAAGGTGCTCGACGGCTGGCAGGAGTGGGCCAAGCAGCGCGGCGCCCGCGGCCTGGCCTACGTGCTGATCGGTGAGGACGGGCAGGTCGACGAGCGCGGCCCCGTGGTCAAGAACCTGTCCGAGGCCGAGCGGTCCGGCCTGGCCGAGGCCGTCGGCGCGCACCCCGGCGACTGCATCTTCTTCGCCGCCGGCAAGCCCACCGAGGCCCGCGCGCTGCTGGGCGCGGCCCGGGGCGAGATCGCCCGGCGGACCGGTGCGATCGACTCCTCGGCCTGGTCGTTCGTCTGGATCGTCGACGCGCCGCTGTTCGAGTCGGCCGCCGACACCGACGACGTCGCCGTCGGCGGCGGTGCGTGGACCGCGCTGCACCACGCGTTCACCTCTCCGACCCCGGAGTGGATCGACACCTTCGAGAAGGACCCGGGCAACGCCCTGGCCTACGCCTACGACATCGTCTGCAACGGCAACGAGATCGGCGGCGGCTCGATCCGTATCCACTCGGCCGACGTGCAGAAGCGGGTCTTCGAGATCATGGGCCTGTCCGCGGAGGAGGCACAGGAGAAGTTCGGCTTCCTGCTCGACGCCTTCTCGTTCGGTCCGCCGCCGCACGGCGGGATCGCGTTCGGCTGGGACCGGATCACCGCGCTGCTCGCCGGCGTCGACTCGATCCGCGAGGTCATCGCGTTCCCGAAGACCGGCGGCGGGTTCGACCCGCTCACCCAGGCCCCCGCGCCGATCACCGCCGCGCAGCGCAAGGAGGCGGGCGTCGACGCGAAGCCGACGGCGCCCGCGCCCGGCGGGTCGGCGCCCGGCCGCCCCGGGGAGACCGGCGGCGGTGCCCCGGAGAAGCCCGGCCCGGCCGCGTAGGCGCTGCACCTGCGGGTGGTCTGCCCACCCGGGCGGACGGTCGAAGGTCCGCAGCGTCCTCGACGCCCAACCCGGGGTGGGCCACCTGGTGGTCCACCCCGGGGTGGCGGTGTACCCGGCCGGTGACCTGGTCGAGGCCGACGTGGTGGGCGCCATCGATGCGGCGGCCGCGGTGCTGGTGCTCACCCGTCGCGGATCGCGTCGTCGGGGCGCGGACCGCGCGCTCTCCGAAGGGTAGGGTCCCCTTCGATGACCGATCCGCAGTCGACTCCCGGCGCGGTCGCGGCGGTGGCCGGGGCCGCGCGGTTGCTGTCGCGGCGGGCGGGCTCGGAGGTCGAGCTGTTCGAGCCCGAGGACCTCGGCGGCAGCGGCCGCTCCGTCGTCGCCCGGGCCCGGATGGCGAAGAACCCGTTCTCCGACCGGCGCAGCGTCGTCGTGAAGCACTACGCTCCACCCGAGGACGGCACGGACCTGGCGTCGGACCCGTTCCGCTACGAGGTCGCGTCCTGCCAGCTGTTCACCGCGCTGCCCAGCGACGTCCGGCCCAGCCCGGTGATCATCGCGCACGACCCGGAGCAGCGGCTGCTCGTGCTGGAGGACCTCGGCCGCAGCCTGACCCTGGCCGACAAGCTGTTCGCCCCGGACGCCCAGGCCGCCCGGACCTGCCTGCTCGGCTGGGCCCGCGGCCTGGGCCGGATGCAGGCCGCGACCGCCGGGCGGGAAGGTGACTTCGGGGCGCTGCTGCGCCGGCTGGGGGAGAAGGCCCGCCGGGACCCGGTCGCCGACCAGGCCCGCGCCGCGCTGGCCGGGCTGCCGGAGCTGCTGGTCGAGATCCTCGGCGTCGAGGTGCCGGAGATGGCGCTGTTCGAGGCCCAGGGCGGGGTGCGCCTGCTCGGCGGCACCG
Organism: Pseudonocardia sp. UM4_GMWB1; assembly: GCF_017312155.1. Lineage (NCBI taxonomy): Bacteria > Bacillati > Actinomycetota > Actinomycetes > Pseudonocardiales > Pseudonocardiaceae > Pseudonocardia > Pseudonocardia sp. UM4_GMWB1. Next base: position 3,051,993 of record NZ_QJPN01000001.1, read on the forward strand.
GGTTCCGCGCGTTCAGCCCGTCCGACACCTGCCCGGACAACAACCTGGTCACCAGCCGAGGGGTGCGGTTCGTCGACTTCGAGTGGGGCTGCTTCCGCGACGTCGTCCTCGACGCCGCCTACGTGCGGGTGCCGTTCCCCGGCTGCTCGTCGAGCTTCGCCCTGCCCGACGCCGTCGCCGACGCCATGCTCGACGCCTGGCGGGCCGAGGTCGCGCCGGTGTGGCCCGAGCTGGACGACCCCGAGCTGCTGGAGTCGCGCCTCGCCGACGCCCAGGTGCTGTGGGTGTGGTGGTCGACCTGGCAGCTGCTGCCGCGGGTGCCCGAGCGCGACGGCCCGATCGGTCCCGACGCCGGCCGGTCCCCGCGGATGTCCACGGCGCTGCGGCACTACTGGCGGGGCCTCGGTGTCACCGCGGAGGCGACCGCCCGGCCCGGCACGGCCGCGCTGGCCGAGGCCGTGGTGACCGCGCTCGACACCCGTTTCCCGGACGCGTCGTCGACGCTGCCGCTGTTCCCCGCCTTCCGCGGGGGCGAGTGGTAGGGACCCGCCCCGAGAGTTCCCACGGCGGTACGGGACCCGTCACCGGTTGCACACGGGAACGGTGGCTGCGGCGGTGATCGTGTCGGCGTGTCCCCGATGACCGCGCGCCCGTCCGTCGTCGATCCGGTCCTCCGCCCCGTCCGCCCCGTCGCCGTACCGCACGCGACCGGGCGGCCCGTCCGGCACCTCGTCCTGCTGGGCGACTCCACCGCCGTCGGACTGGGTGACCCCCTGCCCGGCGGAGGCTGGCGTGGGTTCGGCCCGTTGCTGCGCGACGCCCTCGACGATCCCGACCACCCCGGCTCGGTCCGGCTGGACAACCACGCCCGGACCGGGGCGCGGATGGCCGACGCCCGGCACGGGCAGGTGCCAGCGGCCGCGGCGTCGGGGCCCGACGTCGTCGTGCTGTGCGCCGGGATGAACGACACCCTGCGCTCGGACTTCGACCCGGCCGCGATCCGGCGGGACTGCGCCGAGTCGCTGGAGCTGCTGCTGCGGGCCGGTGCGACCGTGCTGCTGCTCCGCTTCCACGACCACACCCGCGTCTGGCCGCTGCCGGGGCTGTTGCAGCGGGCGCTCGCCACCCGGATCGCGGCCCTGAACGGGGCCGTCGACGGGGCGGTGGCCGAGGCCGTCGCCGCGACGGGGCGGTCCGCCGTCGGGATCCTCGACCTCGACACCGCAGGCAGCTACGACCCGGCGGCGTGGAGCGTGGACCGGTTGCACCCGTCCGAGCTGGGGCACCGGTTGCTGGCGCGTGGTTTCGCCGCGCTGCTCGGCGCCGCAGGGTTCGCGGTGCCGGGGGAGATCGGGCTCGACGCCGCCGGTGGGCGGGAGGTGACGGCCTGGCAACGGGGGGCGTGGCTGGTGGTGCAGGGGGTGCCGTGGCTCGTGCGGCGGTCCCGGGACCTCGGGCCGGTGATGGTGCGGGGGCTCCTGGAGGGGGCGCGGGCGCGGAAGGTGCCCGCCTGACCTCGGCGGCCCGGTCACAGGCGTCGCAGGAAGTTCCCGATCCGCTCCACGGCCTGCTCCAGCTGCGGCAGCGCCGTCGCGTACGAGCAGCGGATGTGCCCCTCGCCGGAGGGCCCGAACACGCTGCCCGGGACGACCGCGACCGACTCCTCCCGCAGCAGCCGCTCGGCGAAGGTCTCCGAGTCCAGCCCGGAGGCGCGGATCGAGGGGAACGCGTAGAACGCGCCCGCCGGCTCCGGGCAGTCCAGCCCGGCCTCGCGCAGGCCCTTCACGAAGACCCGGCGGCGACGGTCGTAGTCGGCCACCATCTCCGCGACGTCGCCCTCCGCGCTGGTCAGCGCCTCCACGGCGGCGAGCTGCGAGATGTGCGGCGCGCACAGCATCGTGTACTGGTGCACACGCAGGCACAGCTCCGCGATCGGCTCCGGCGCGGCGAGCCAGCCGACCCGCCACCCCGTCATCGCCTGGGCCTTGGAGAACCCGCCCAGGACCACCGTCCGCTCCCGGGCACCCGGGACCGCGCCCAGACAGGTGTGGGCGCCGGTATAGGTGAGGCGGTCGTAGATCTCGTCGGAGAGCAGGTACAGGTCGTGCCGCTCGGCCAGCGCGACGAGCTCGCGCAGCACCTCGGGCGGCTGCACCGCGCCGGTCGGGTTGGCCGGCGAGCCGATCAGGATCGCCTTCGTCCGCGGCGTCACCGCGGCCTCGACCGCGGCGATGTCGATCGCGAACCCGTCCTCGGCGCGGGTCGGCACCCCGACCGGCACCCCACCGGCGAACGCCACGCACGGCTGGTAGGCGACGTAGCAGGGCTCCGGGACGATGACCTCCTCGCCCGGGTTCAGCAGCACCCGGAACGCCAGGTCCAGGCCCTCGGACACCCCGGTCGTGACCAGGCACTCGGTGGCGGGGTCGTAGTGGGCGTCGTAGCGCGACGCCAGGTCCGCGCACACCAGCTCCCGCAGCTTCGGCAGGCCCGCGTTCCCGGTGTAGGTGGTGTAGCCGCGCTCCAGGGCGTAGATCCCGGCCTCGCGGATCCGCCACGGCGTCACGAAGTCGGGCTCACCGACACCGAGGGAGATGACGTCGTCCATCTCGGCGGCGATGTCGAAGAACCGCCGGATCCCCGACGGCGGGATCGCCGAGATCGTCGCGTTGAGCGCCTTCACGGGGTCACCGGCAGCCGGTGGTCGGGCTCCGGCTCGGCGAAGGAGTCGCCGTCGCGCTTGTGCGTGGCCAGCACGAAGTGCGTGGCGGTCGAACGGACCCGGTCGATCGTGGACAGCTTCTGGGACACGAAGTCGCTGACCGCGCGGATGTCCGGGCCGACGACCGTGCAGCGCAGGTCGTGCCCACCGGAGACGAGGTAGCAGTCGCGGACCTCGTCGAAGCGGGAGATTCGGGCGGCGACGTCGTCGAACCCGACCCCGCGGGCCGGGGCCACCGACACGTCGATGAACGCCGTCACCTGCGCCCCGGCGCGGCCGGCGCCGGAGTGGCCGTTGCCGCCGTCCTCGTACCGGGCCCAGTCCACGACGGCCTTGTGCCTGCGGATCACCCCGGAGCGTTCCCACTCCGCGATCCGGGCGTCGACCTCGTCTCGGGGCAGACCCAGCATGGTGGCGACGGTGTCGTGGCTCAACGACGCGTCACGTTCGAGCAACTCGAGGATCTCGCGCACGGCGTGACCCTACGACGACCGCCCGTCGCCGTGCCGCGGGCCGGGCGGGTCGGTGGTGGCCCGCCCCGGCCGACCGGTCAGGCCGCGTGCGGCAGCGGGGCCGCGACGTCCGGAGCGACACCGCCGCGTGCCGGGTCGAGCAGCCCGCACTCGAGGTCGACGAGCTGGACGCGCGTGCACGGACCGCACACGTACACCGTGCCGGTCGGGCCGTGGTGGCTGCTCCAGGCGAGTCCGCGGACGTCGGCGGGAGTGCGCGGACGGGAGCAGAGCGGGCAACTCGGGATCGTGTCCATGCCCCGTGAGCGTGCACGGGCTCTGTTGCGCGCCGGTGACACCGCGCGTCCGCGGCGTTGCGTTCCGGCGACGATCCGGGGTCGGCGACGATCACGCTGCGTACGCGTCGGTCACGAATCGGGGGCGAGCCGGTGAATTCGGCACCGCCGCACCCCGCCCGCAACTAGGGTCCGCGCGCATGAGCAGCAACGAACCGCCGCGGGGCGAGGACCCGCAGGCCGGTCCCGGGGGGGCCGCGACGCCCGGCGGCGCCCAGGAGTCCGGGCAGGCGGCCGGGAGCGGTGACCAGCCGGGCACGCCGTACCCCGGCGGGCAGCAGGCCGGGCAGGACGACGCCGCCACCGGCGCGCAGGAGCCGGGACAGCACGGCACCGCCGCCCCGTCCCAGCACGGCCCGCAGTACGGCCAGGACCCCGGCCCGCAGTACGGCCCGCAGTACGGCCAGGCCCCGTACGGGCAGGACCCCGGCCAGTCCTACGGCCAGCAGCAGTACCCCGGCCAGTACCCCGGCGCAGGCCAGTACGGCGGCCAGCAGCAGTACGGGGCCCAGTATCCCGGCCAGTACCCCGGGGCCGGCCAGCAGTACCCGGGCCAGTACCCGACCGGCCAGCAGTACGGCGGCCAGTACCCGCAGGGCGGCTACGGCCGGCCCGCCTACCCCTCCGGAGGTGCCCCGCCCAGCGGCACCTCCCCGGACCCGCTGGTGCCGTTCTCCTTCGGCGACTGGTTCTCCAAGATCGTCGGCGTCCTGCAGCGCAGCGGGAAGCCGCTGCTCATCATCAACCTGATCGTGCTGATCCCGACCGCGGTCCTCAGCGGCATCAGCTACCTCCTCGACGGGGGCACGCGGTCGTCGTTCGACCCCGTCGACCTCGACCTCAGCACGGGGTTCGTGGCGGGCCTCGGCCTGACCACCCTGGTCCTGGCCGTGATCGCGATCGTGCTGTCCGCGCTCGGCTACGCGGCGTCGGTGTTCGTCGTCGTGCGCGACGCGGCCCAGCGCCCGTGGAGCCAGGACCAGGTCATCGCGTTCGCGAAGAACCGCGCGCTCCCGGTGATCGGCTGGTCGCTGCTGGCCGGACTGCTGTTCGTCATCGGCTTCTTCCTGCTGATCATCCCGGCCATCTACCTGGGCGTGGTGTTCACCGGCGCGCTGATCGGGGTCGTCGTGATCGAGCGGGCCGGGATCGGCCGCACGTTCACGCTGGTCAACCCCCGGTTCTTCCCCGTGTTCGGCCGGCTCGTGGTGTTCTTCCTGATCGCGATCGTGTACTCGCTGGTGATCTCGCTGGTCGTCGTCGCGCCGCTGACGTTCCTCAGCCCCGTCCTGGGTCAGGTCGTGGGGACCCTGCTGCAGCTGCCGGTGCAGATCGCCGGCGTCGCCGCGATGATCGTCACTTACGCCGAGTGCCGCTTCCACGAGCACAACCCGGTGCACACCCCCGTCCTCGCCGACGAGATCGACCGCGCCTGAGCCGCCCGTCCACCCGGGGCCGGTGTCCTGGCAGGCTGGATGCGATGAGCACCGACGGCCTGTTCGACATCGACCCCGGGGGCGACGAGCGCGACACCGGTGACGGCGACGCCGTCCGCCCCGACGCGCCGCTCGCCGCGCGGATGCGCCCGCGCACCCTCGACGAGGTCGTCGGCCAGGCCGACCTGCTCGCACCCGGTGCGCCGCTGCGCCGCCTGCTCGACGGCGGCGCCGCGGCGTCGGTGCTGCTCTACGGCCCGCCCGGCACCGGCAAGACCACCCTCGCCCGGCTGATGGCCGGCGCCGGGGGAGCGGAGCGGCATTTCGTCGCCCTGTCGGCGCTCTCGGCCGGGGTGAAGGAGCTGCGGGCCGTCATCTCCGAGGCCCGCCGGCGTCGCGACCGCAGCGGCACCACCACGGTGCTGTTCATCGACGAGGTGCACCGCTTCTCCCGTACCCAGCAGGACGCCCTGCTCGGCGCGGTCGAGGACCGGCTCGTCCTGCTCGTCGCCGCGACCACCGAGAACCCGTCGTTCTCCGTCGTGTCCCCGCTGCTGTCCCGCTCCCTCGTGCTGCAGCTGCAGTCCCTCGGGGAGGACGACGTGCGCACCCTGCTCCGGCGCGCCGTCACCTCCGAACGGGGCTTGAACGCGACCGTCGCGCTCGCCGAGGACGGCGAACAGGCACTGGTCCGGCTCTCCGCTGGCGACGGGCGCCGCGCGCTCACCGCGCTGGAGGCGGCCGCCGACGGTGTCCTCGGCGCCGGCGGCGACCCGGTGATCGACCTCGCCGCCGTCGAGCGCGCCGTCACCGAGGTCGCCGTGCGCTACGACCGCGCGGGCGACCAGCACTACGACGTCATCAGCGCGTTCATCAAGTCCATCCGCGGCTCCGACCCCGACGCCGCCCTGCACTACCTGGCCCGGATGCTCGTCGCGGGGGAGGACGCCCGGTTCATCGCGCGCCGGCTGATGATCCACGCCTCGGAGGACGTCGGGCTGGCCGACCCGACCGCGCTGCCCGCCGCGACCGCGGCCGCCCAGGTCGTGCAGCTCGTCGGGATGCCGGAGGCGCGGATCGCGCTCGCCCAGGTCACGGTGCACCTGGCGACCGCACCCAAGTCGAACGCGGTGATCACCGCGATCGACGCCGCAATGGCCGACGTACGCTCCGGCAGGGTCGGCGGGGTGCCCCCGCACCTGCGCGACGGCCACTACGCCGGCGCGCAGAAACTCGGCAACGCCGTCGGCTACCGCTACCCGCACGACGACCCCGACGGCGTCCTGCGCCAGCAGTACCCGCCCGACGACGTCGTCGGCGTCGACTACTACGCGCCGTCCGGGCGCGGGCACGAACGCGTCCTCGCCGAGCGCCTGCCCAAGCTGCGCCGCGTCGTACGCGGCACCCGGGACTGAGCCCGCGCGCTCAGCCGGTGGTCAGGGTCAGCCCGAGCGCCCCGGTCGCGGTGCGGATCGGGGTGAAGTAGCTGGTGCAGTTGCCGTCGCCGCCCGCACCGGTGTGCACGCCCTGGGCCTGCCCGGACGAGGTGATGTAGGGGGCGCCGGAGTCGCCCTCCTGCGCGCACGCCGCCACCGAGGTCAGCCCGGACTGGCTCTGGCCCTCGAAGTTCACCGTCATGTCGGTGCGCTGGACCGTGCCGCAGGACCGCCCGCTGGTGGACCCGTACAGGCAGACCGTGGAGCCCACGGGCGCCGGACGGCTCCCGGCCACCCGGATCCCCGACACGGTCGCCGACACGCCGCCCGGCTCGACCGCGATCGCGCCGACGTCCACCCCGCGGCCCGCGGTCTCGACCTCGGAGCCGATCGTCGAGCCGTCGCCGGCGGACCAGGACGACGAGCCCCGGGTGCAGTGCCCGGCGGTGATCAGCCAGTCGCTGCTGCCGTCGGAGGCGGCGAACCCGGCCGTACAGCGGCGGGTCCCGTCGGTGATGGTGTCGCCCCCGCCGACCGCGGCCTGCCGGTGCGCCGGCGCCGCCACCCGCTCCACCCGCACCGCGGACGGGTCGAGACCGCCGGTCAGGCCCGCGGCCAGCGCGTCGGCGCCCGGCCCGTCGACGACGCTCACGACGACCTGCTCGGTGCGGGGGTCGACGCCGTAGGAGTCCAGACCGGCGGGCATCCCCGTCGCGGTGCGCCCGGCCAGCGCCGAGAGCACCGCGGCCGGGTCGCGGCGCGGCTCGTCGCGCACCACCGGCGTCGCGCCGAGCGCGGTGACCAGCGGCGCGGCCGCGGCGTCCCAGGTGCCCACCATCAGCCGTCCGTCGGCCAGCCACGTCCCGGCCAGCGCGGGCCCGAGGGCCTCGGTCACCGCGGGCACCAGCGCCGCGGCGGCGTCCTCGCCGACCGTGACCGGGGGGAGCGCCGGGCCCGCGGTCGCCGGCAGGGCCACCCCCACACCGATCGCGACGGTGCCGAGAGCGGCGAGCAGGAGGCGGTGCGGGCGACGCAGAGACACGAGCGGTCCTTCGGGCGAGCGGAGCGTGACACCCGGCCCAACGAGGCCGCTCCGCCCGGGTCACGGCCCGCAGGCGGAGGACACTCCTCCGACAGGGGTGGACGTCCGTCCGTGCCCGAGATCTTCCCATGAGGACCAAAGCCCCTACTGTCCGTCTACCTATACCGCAAATTGTGCATGTTGATTGACCCCGAAAGGGTGCACCGGAAAGGTTGATCGCAGGCCGGGGCGCGGCCGAGCGGACCTGCCGGCAGCGCCGACCACCACCGGCGGAGGACAGCGCGACAGTCGCACCGCCCGACCTCTCCCGGGTCGGGCGGGCGGTGCCGGCGCCTGACGCGGCCCCGGGTCGCGACCGAGGAGAGCTGGGCAGATGCACGACGGACCCGTGGCCATCGCGACCGCACCCGAGGACGCCGCCGAGGAGGCCGACCACCGGCAGGCGGCGGACCTCCTCCCGCCGGAGATGCTGGCCGCGGCCGTCGCCGGCGACGAGCGCGCGGTCGCGCTGCTCCTGGCTAAGGTGCACCCCCAGGTGGAGCGCTTCTGCCGGGCCCGGCTGGGCCGGCGCGAGACGATCCTCGGCTCGGCCGACGACGTCGCGCAGGACGTCTGCATGGCCGTGCTCTCCGTGCTCCCGGCCTACCGGCCGTCGGGGATGTCGTTCCGGGCGTTCGTGTTCGGCATCGCCCGGCACAAGGTCGCCGACGCGTTCCGGGCGATGGCCCGCAACCGCTGCGACGCCGTCGAGGAGCTCCCCGAGCGGTTCAGCCGCGAGGACGACCCGGAGCAGGTCGTGCTCGACGCCGAGCGCAACGACCGCCTGTCCGAGCTCATGGGCCTGCTCGGCCCGCGCCAGGTCGAGATCCTCACGCTGCGCATCGCGGTCGGGCTGAGCGCGGAGGAGACCGCCGACGCGCTCGGCTCCACCCCCGGCGCGGTCCGCGTCGCCCAGCACCGCGCGCTGCAGCGGCTGCGCCGCGAGCTCGAGGACCGCGCGTCCCGCCGGGCCGGCGTCCGGGTCGTCGCCGTCCCCGTCCCGCGGACCCCCGTCCGCACCCCCCGCGTCCTCGTCCCCGCGCCGCGGACCCCCCTCGACGCCCCGCTGCCGGTCGCGGTCTGACCGGAGCGAGACGGCGGACCTGCCGGCCCTCCGGTCGACCCCCCGGACCGGGAGCACGGCGGGACCCGCAGACGGTCGGTGCCGGTGCGCTCGGGCGCGCACCGGCACCGGCCGTCCCCTCCTCCGGGTGCCGGTAACCTGGCACGACCGGCCTCCCGCGGCGTCCCCACGCCGCGCGGCCTACGGTGTGGCGCGGGCGCAGGGCGCCCGCCCCGTCGCCGACCCGTCGCCAGCCGTACCCGTCACGAGAGACCCACCGGTGCAGACCCACGAGATCGTCCGTCGTTTCACCGCCCACTTCGAGAGCAACGGGCATACGCCCGTCCCCAGCGCCTCGCTGATCCTCGAGGACCCGCAGCTGCTGTTCGTCAACGCGGGCATGGTGCAGTTCAAGCCGTACTTCCTCGGCGACGTCCCCGCGCCCTACCCGCGCGCGACGTCGATCCAGAAGTGCGTCCGCACCCCGGACATCGACGAGGTCGGCAAGACCACCCGGCACACCACGTTCTTCCAGATGGCCGGGAACTTCTCCTTCGGCGACTACTTCAAGCGCGGCGCCATCGAGTTCGCCTGGTCGCTGATCACCCGCAGCCAGGACGAGGGCGGCTACGGCTTCGACCCCGAGATCATCTGGGTCACCGTCTACCACGACGACGACGAGGCCATCGCGCTCTGGAAGGAGATCGCCGGCCTGCCCGAGGAGCGCATCCAGCGCCGCGGCGGCGACGACAACTACTGGGACATGGGCGTCCCCGGCCCCGGCGGCCCCTGCTCGGAGATCTACGTCGACCGCGGCCCGGAGTTCGGCGCCGAGGGCGGCCCCGAGGCCGACGAGGACCGCTACCTCGAGATCTGGAACCTCGTCTTCATGCAGGACGAGCGCGGCGCGCTGTCCCCGAAGAAGGGGCACCCCCCGATCGGCACCCTGCCGCACAAGAACATCGACACCGGGATGGGTGTCGAGCGGGTCGCGTTCCTGCTCCAGGGCGTCAACAACGTCTACGAGACCGACCTCGTCCGCCCGGTCATCGCCAAGGCCGAGGAGCTGTCCGGGAAGCGCTACGGCGCGGGTGGCCCGGACGGCGAGATCGACGACGTGCGCTTCCGCGTCATCGCCGACCACGCCCGCTCGTCGCTGATGATCGTCGGCGACGGCGTCACCCCCGGCAACGAGGGCCGCGGCTACGTGCTGCGCCGGCTGCTGCGCCGCATCGTGCGTTCGGCCCGGCTGCTCGGCGTCACCGGGCCGTGCCTGGGCGAGTTCGCCGCCGTCGTCCGCGACACCATGGCGCCGACCTACCCCGAGCTCGCCACCGACTTCGAGCGGATCTCCGCGGTCATCCGGGCCGAGGAGGACACCTTCCGCGCCACGCTGACCGCCGGCGAGCGGATCTTCGAGGGCGCGGTGTCCCGCGCCCGTTCCGCCGGCAGCGACACCCTGCCCGGCGACCAGGCGTTCGCGCTGCACGACACCTACGGCTTCCCGATCGACCTGACGCTGGAGATGGCCGCCGAGGCCGGGCTGTCCGTCGACCGGGAGCGCTTCACCGCGCTCATGGACGAGCAGCGCTCGCGGGCCAAGGCCGACGCCGCCGGGCGCAAGGTCGGCTTCGTCGACGCCTCGGTCTACCGCGCCGTCCTCGACACCCACGGCGCCACCGACTTCCTCGGCTACCAGACGCTGCATTCGGAGTCCCGCGTCGTCGGGCTGCTGCGCGACGGCGCCACCGTGCCCGCCGCCCACGAGGGCGAGCAGGTCGAGGTGCTGCTCGACCGCACCCCGTTCTACGCCGAGGCCGGCGGCCAGCAGGCCGACACCGGCCTGCTGCGCGGCGCGTCCTTCGAGGTCCGGGTCGACGACGTCCAGTCGCCGGTGGCCGGGCTGCGGGTGCACCGCGGCGTCGTCACCGCCGGCACCGTGACCCTCGACGCCGAGGTCGTCGCCGAGGTCGACCGCACCCGTCGGTCCGCGATCTCGCGCGCACACACCGCCACCCACCTCGTGCACGCCGGGGTCCGCGGCGCGCTCGGCAGCGCCGCCGCCCAGGCCGGGTCGCTCAACGCCCCGGGCCGGCTGCGGTTCGACTTCACCTCCCCGACCGGGGCCGTGCCGCCCGCGGCGCTGGTCGAGATCGAGGAGGAGGTCAACTCGGTGCTCCAGGAGGACCGGGAGATCCAGACCTACGAGACCTCCATCGACGAGGCCCGCACGCTCGGCGCGATGATGCTGTTCGGCGAGAAGTACGGCGACCGCGTCCGCGTCGTCGACATGGGCGACTACTCGCGCGAGCTGTGCGGTGGCACCCACGTCGGGCGCACCGGCGAGCTCGGCCTGGTCCGGGTGCTGTCCGAGGCCTCCATCGGCTCCGGGGTGCGCCGCGTCGAGGCGCTGGTCGGGCTGGACGCCTTCAAGCACGCCACCACCGAGCACCTGCTGGTCAACCAGCTCGCCGACCAGCTCAAGGCCCGCCCGGAGGAGCTGCCGGAGCGGATCAACGGGATCGTCGAGCGGCTGCGGACCGCCGAGCGCGACCTGGAGAAGCACCGCGCCGACGCCGTCCTGGCCTCGGCCGGGGCGCTCGCCCAGCAGACCGAGGACCTCGACGGGACCGCCCTGGTCGCCGTCACCGCTCCCGACGGTGTCGGTGGCAACGACCTGCGGACCCTCGCCGCCGACGTCCGGGGCAAGCTGGGCGACCGGCCCGGCGTGGTCGTGCTGTTCGGCGTCGACGGGGAGAAGGTGTCCTTCGTCGTCGCCACCACGAAGGCGGCCCGGGACAACGGGATCGCCGCCGGGAAGCTGATCGGGGAGTTCGCCGCGGCCGTCGGCGGGCGCGGCGGCGGCAAGCCCGACCTCGCCCAGGGCGGTGGCACCGACCCGGCCGGGATCGACGCCGCGGTGCAGAAGCTGCGCGCCGCGCTGCGTCCGTGACCCTCACCCGCGGGCGGCGCCTGGGCATCGACGTCGGCGCCGTCCGCGTCGGGGTCGCCCTGTGCGACCCGGACGGGATCCTCGCGACCCCGGTCGAGACCGTGCCCCGCGACGCCGAGGGCGGCGCCGACGTGCGCCGGATCGCCGCGCTGGTGGCCGAGCACGACGTCGTCGGCGTCGTGCTCGGGCTGCCCCGGAACCTGCGCGGCGAGGACGGCCCGGCCGCCGTCGCCGCACGGGAGTTCGCCGCCGCGCTGGAGGCGGGGCTCGCCGCGGCCGGGTGCGCGGTCCCGATCGAGCTGACCGACGAGCGGATGACGACCGTCGTCGCGACCCGGCAGCTGGCCGGGCGCGGCGTGCGCGGCCGCAAGCAGCGTGCGGTCATCGACCAGCAGGCCGCGGTGGCCATCCTGCAGGGCTGGCTGGATACCACCCGCGGAACCTGATCACCGTGACCGGGGGTGACCACGGGCCGGGTCCGCGGCGGATACCCTCGAGCCCGTGACCGGCGCCGGCGAGAACGACGTGACGTCCCGGGGCCCGATGTGAGCGTGACCGCGGGGCCCGTACGACACCGTCCGACCCCGGTGCACTTCCGGCGGCGGCGGCTCGCCCTGCTGGGGTCGGCGTTGCTGGCCGGCGCGGTACTCGTCGCCGTCGGCCTGTACCTGCGCGGCGCCGACGACTACGCCGGTTCCGGGAGTGGATCGGTCGTGGTGCTGGTCGAGTCGGGCGACTCCACCAGCGCGATCGGGGAGACCCTGGTCGGGCTGGACGTGGTGAAATCCCGGGCCGCGTTCGTCGAGGCCGCCGCCGAGGAGCCCGACATCCAGCGGGTCCAGCCCGGCTACTACGAGCTGCGATCGCAGATGTCCGGCGACTCCGCGGTGGAGGGGCTGCTCGACCCGGAGCGGCGCGTCGGGTTCTTCGACGTCAAGGGCGGCGTCCAGCTCGACGACACCCGCGCCCCGGACGGCACCGTCTCCCCGGGCGTGCTGTCCCAGATCTCCCGCGCCACCTGCCTCGGCGCCGCCGACGGGGACGCCCGCTGCACCGGCGTCGACGCGCTGCGCGCCGCGATGGCCGACGCCGACCCGGCCTCGATCGCCGTCCCCGGATGGGCTCGCGCGGGCTACCGGGCGGCCGCCCCCGAACGGCGGATGGAGGGACTGGTCGCCCCCGGGCCGTACGACCTGGACCCGCGCGGCACCCCGGAGCAGGTGCTGCGCCAGGTGCTCACCGCGTCGGCGACCAGGCTGGAGGCCGCCGGGCTGGGTGGGGAGAACGCCTACCGCACCCTCGTCCTCGCCTCCGTCGTGGAGAAGGAGGCGCTCGTGCCCGACATGCCGAAGGTGGCCCGGGTGATCGAGAACCGGCTCGCGGTGAATCAGCGCCTGGAGATGGACTCCACCGTCAACTACCCGCTCGACGTGCAGGCGCTGCGCACCACGGCCGAGGCCCGCAGCACCCCCGGGCCGTACAACACCTACCTCAACACCGGGCTGCCGCCGACGCCCGTCGCCTCGGTGTCCACCGCGGCGCTGTCGGCCGCGGAGTCCCCGGCCGCGGGCCCGTGGCTGTTCTTCGTGCGGTGCACCACCGAGGGCGCCTCCTGCTTCGCCACGACCTACCCCGAGCACCTCGGCAACGTCGACCGCGCCCGCGCCGCCGGAGCGTTCTGACCCATCACCGGGCGCGCATGCAACCTGGGCCCAACCCGTGACGGCGCTCACCCCCCGCCGGTAGACCGGGACCCGACAGCGACGTCAGGCGAGAGGAGCCAGCGATGCGTGCGGTCGTCTACCGGGGACCCGGGGACCTCGACATCACCGATGTGCCCGAGGGCGAGGTGGGTCCCGGCGAGGTCCGGCTGAGGGTCGGGTTCAACGGCATCTGCGGCTCGGACCTGCACGAGTACTACGCGGGCCCGATCTTCATCCCGAACGGGGAGAAGCACCCGCTGACCGGCCGCGAGCTGCCGCTGACCCTCGGCCACGAGTTCTCCGGGACCGTCGTCGAGATCGGGGCCGGGGTCGAGGGCGTCACCGAGGGCGACCGGGTCGCGGTGATGCCGCTCTACACCTGCGGGACCTGCTCACGCTGTTCCGAGGGCCGCTACAACGTGTGCGCGCAGATCGGCTTCCACGGTCTGATGGCCGACGGCGGCATGGCCGAGACCACCGTCGTCCCTGCGCACATGCTGCACCCGCTGCCGGAGAACGTGTCGCTGGAGATGGGCGCGCTCGTCGAGCCCATGGCCGTGGCCTACCACGCGGCGAAGCTCGGCGGGGTGAACCCGGGCGACACCGCGCTGGTGTTCGGCGCCGGGCCGATCGGGATCGGCCTGTGGTTCGCGCTGCGCGGCATGGGCGTGGAGGACGTCCGCGTCGTCGAGCCGTCGGCGACCCGGCGCGGCGCGATCGAGCGGCTCGGCGCGCAGACCCTCGACCCGACCGCGCAGGACGTGCCGGCGATCGTCGCGGACCTGACGAACGGACGCGGCGCCGACGCCTGCTACGACGCCGCCGGTGTCGCCCCGGCCGTCGCGACCGCGCTGGAGTCGCTGGGCGCCGGCCGCCCCATGGTCAGCGTCGCGATCTACGAGACGCCGCTGGTGACCCCGCTGCTCAACCTGGTCCTCGGGGAGTCCCGCATCCAGGGCTCGCTCTGCTACACCCACTCCGACTACCGGGCGGTGATCGAGCTGATGGCGAACGGTCACTACGACACCACCGGCTGGATGGAGAAGATCGCCATGCGCGACGTCGTCGAGGAGGGCTTCGAGGCGCTGCACGCGGGCCGGAAGATGAAGGTCCTGGTCGACCCGTCCCTGGCCTGACCCGGGGGTCACTGCCCCCAGAAGCCCTCCGGGGGCCGGGGCGAGGGTGCGGCGCACGCGTCGGTGACGACGCCCGCGCCGCGCACGAGTGCGCGGGTGTCGGCGTCGTCGAGGACCCGGGCCGGGAACGGGTCCCCGGCCGCCCGGCGGGTCACCCCGGGTACCGGCAGCTCCCGGTCCGACGCGGCGAGCACGAGGTTGCCGAACCGGCGTCCGTGCAGCACGTCCGGGGCGGCGACGAGCGCGAGCTCGGCGAACGCCGCCCCGGCCGTCGCGATCTGGCCGGGCAGGAACGGCCAGGGGGCGCCGTCGCCGAGGTTCGCCACGTGCATCCCGGTCGGCGCGAGCACCCGGCGGACGGCGGTGAGGAACTCCGCCGTCGTGACCTGGGCCGGGGTGCGGGCCCCGGCGAACACGTCGACGACCACGACGTCGAACGACGCGGGCGCGAACCGGCCGAGGGTGGCGCGCGCCTCCCCCGTGACCACGGCCAGCCCGTCGGCGACCCCCGGGCCCGGCAGTCGGTGCGCGACCAGGGCGGCCAGCTCACCGTCGAGCTCGACGACGGTCTGGGCCGACCCGGGGCGGGTCGCGGCGACGTAGCGGGCCAGCGTCCACGCCCCGCCGCCCAGGTGCAGTACCCGCAGCGGCACCGCGGGCGGCGCGGCGAGGTCGACGAGGTGGGCGATCCGGCGGACGTACTCGAACTCGAGGTGCTCGGGGTCGTCGAGGTCCACATGGGACTGGGCCGTCCCGTCGAGCAGCAGCGTCCACGACGACGGCCGCGCCGCGTCCTGCACCAGCTCGGCGACACCGTGGTCGACCTCGGCGCGGACCACCGTCCCGGCCCGGCGGTCACCCTGCGGCGCTCTGGAACCCATTCCGGTCATCCTGCCTGCACCGGGCGGGTTGTCCACAGGCGGGCAACCCGTCGTTCCGGACGGCCCGGCCCGGCCCAGGCTCGAGGCATGGTCACCGTCACCGTCGCTGTTCCCGTCCTGGTCGCCGCCGTCCTCGGCGGGGGCGCCGGCGTCGCGACCCGGCGGTGGCTGGCCCGGCTGCCGCGCGGCGCACCGGTCCCGGCCGGGTGGTGCGAGGCGGCGCTGGCGCTGTGCGGGGCGGTGACGGCGGGGCTGGTCGTCTCGGGGCTGCTCGACCCGCGGTGGACGGCGCTGCTCGCGGTGCTGTCCTGGCTGGCCGTGGCGGGATCCGCGACCGACCTGCTGGTGCGGCGGCTGCCGAACGCGCTCACCCTGCCCGCGCTCGCGCTGGTGCCCGCGGCGCTCGTGCCGGCCGGGGGTGCCGCGGTGGGGCGCGGCCTGGCCGGGGCGGTGCTGCTCGGCGGGGCCTACCTGGTGGTGCACCTGGTCTCGCCACGGGCGATGGGCGGCGGCGACGTGAAGCTCGCCGGCCCGGTGGGCGCCGCGGCCGCCGGTGCGGGATGGGCGGTGCTGCCGGTGGTCGCGGTGCTGGCCGCGGTCGTCTCGGCGGCGGTGGCGCTCGTCGCGGTCGGGGCCGGGCGGGCCGGGTGGGGGAGCAGGCTGCCGCACGGCCCGGTCCTGCTCGGTGCGGCACTGGCGGTCGTGGTGCCCGCGGTCGTGGTGCTGTCGGGGGCCCGGATCCCCGGGTGAGAGGATGGTCGCCGTGCTGCGATGGATCACCGCCGGGGAGTCCCACGGTCCGGCCCTGGTGGGCGTGCTGGAGGGCATGGTCGCCGGGGTCTCGGTCACCACCAAGGAGCTGCAGGCCGAGCTGGCCCGCCGCAAGCTCGGCTACGGCCGCAGCCCGCGGATGGCGTTCGAGGCCGACGAGCTGGAGGTCATCGGCGGCCTGCGGCACGGCCTCACGCAGGGCGGGCCGGTCGCGGTCCGCATCGCCAACACCGAGTGGCCCAAGTGGGAGACGGTGATGGCCGCCGACCCGGTGGACCCGGAGCTGATCGCGCACCGCGCCCGCAACGCACCGCTGACCCGGCCCCGTCCCGGCCACGCCGACCTCGCCGGCATGACCAAGTACGGCTTCGACGAGGCCCGCCCGGTCCTGGAGCGCGCCAGCGCACGCGAGACCGCCGCCCGCGTCGTGCTCGGCACCGTCGCCAAGGCGTTCCTGCAGCAGGCCCTCGGCGTGACGATCGTGTCCCACGTCGTGGGCATCGGCGCCGTCGACGCCCCGGACGACGAGCCGCTGCCCGGCCCCGCCGACCTCGACCGCATCGACGCCAACCCGGTGCGCGCCTTCACCGACGCCACCGGCGCCGCGATGGCCGCCGAGATCGACGCCGCGCACGAGGCGGGCGACACCCTCGGCGGGGTCATCGAGGTCATCGCCTACGGGATGCCGGTCGGCGTCGGCACCTACGTGCAGGCCGACCGCCGGCTCGACGCCCGGCTCGCCGCCGCGCTGATGGGCATCCAGGCGATGAAGGGCGTCGAGATCGGCGACGGCTTCCGCACCGCGCACCGCCGCGGCTCCGTCGCCCATGACGAGATGGTCCCCGCCGGTTCGCCCGGGCAGGGTCCGGCGGGCACCGTGCCGGTCACCCGGCTCACCAACCGGGCCGGCGGCATCGAGGGCGGCATGACCAACGGTGAGCCGGTCCGGGTCCGCGTCGCGATGAAGCCGATCTCCACCGTCCCCCGGGCGCTGCGCACCATCGACACCACCACCGGCGAGGAGGCCACCGCCATCCACCAGCGCTCCGACGCCTGCGCCGTGCCGCGTGCCGGGGTCGTCGTCGAGACGATGGTGGCGCTGGTGCTGGCCCAGGCCGCACTGGAGAAGTTCGGCGGCGACTCGCTCGACGAGACCCGCCGCAACCTGGCCTCCTACCTGGCGGGGCAGCGGTGACCGCGCCGGCCCCCACCCCGGCCCCCGACGCCGAGGGCCGCCCCTGGGTGGTGCTCGTCGGCCCGCCCGGATCCGGGAAGAGCACGGTCGGCTCGCTGCTCGCGCAGCGGCTCGGGCTGAACTTCGCCGACACCGACGCCGCGATCGTCGCCCGCATCGGCAAGCCGATCGCGGAGATGTTCGTGCAGGAGGGCGAGGCCGCGTTCCGCGCGCTGGAGCGCGAGGTCGTCGCCGAGGAGCTGCGCGCCGGGCACGGCGTCCTCGCCCTCGGCGGCGGCTCCGTGCTGGCCGCCGAGACCCGCGCACTGCTCGCGGGGCACCGCGTGGTCGCCCTCGAGGTGGACCTCGCCGACGGGATGCGCCGCACCGGGATGTCCACCGCGCGCCCGCTGCTGGCCGGGGTGAACCCGCGGGCGACGTTCCGGGCGCTGCTCGCCGAGCGGGCCCCGCTCTACGCCGAGGTCGCCACCGTGGCGGTCACGACGGTGCGCCGCAGCCCCAACCAGGTCGTCGCCGCCGTGCTGGCCGAGCTCGGGCACGGCCCGTCCGCGCTGCCCGAGGCCTCCCCGGACGCCGCCGACCCGTTCGACCGGCCCACCCCGCGCCAGGACTCGACACTGCCGGCGCCCGGCTTCGGCTCGCCGCAGCACGGGGCCGGCACCGAGCGGGCGGAGGCCTGATGACGTCCACACCGTCCGGCACGCTGCCCGACACCTCCGGCACCACCGAGTCCGACGGCTCGGTCCGCATCGACGTCCGCACCGAGCAGCCCTATCCGGTGCTCGTCGGCGCCGGGGTGGCCGCGCGGCTGGCCGAGGTCGTCGTCGGTACCGGGGCCGGCCGGGTCCTCGTGCTGCACCCGCCGACGCTCGCCGACCGCGCCGGTGCCGCCCGCGCCGAGCTGGAGGCCGCCGGGCTGGCCGCGTTCACCCACGAGGTGCCCGACGCCGAGGACGGCAAGTCCCTGGCCTCGCTGGCCGACTGCTGGGACGCCTGTGCCGGTGCCGCGCTGACCCGGGCCGACGTGGTCGTCGGGTTCGGCGGGGGAGCGGTCACCGACCTGGCGGGGTTCGTCGCCGCGACCTGGATGCGCGGGGTACGGGTCGTGCACGTCCCGACCACGCTGCTCGCGATGGTCGACGCCGCCGTCGGCGGGAAGACCGGCATCAACACCGCCGCCGGGAAGAACCTGGTGGGCGCCTTCCACGAGCCGTCCGCGGTGCTCGTCGACCTCGACACGCTGCGCACGCTGCCGCGTCCCGAGCTCGTCGCCGGGTCCGCGGAGGTGTGGAAGGCCGGGTTCATCGCCGACCCGGTCATCCTCGACCGCGTCCGCGCCGACCCGGCCGCCGCGCTGGACCCGGCCGGGCCGGTGCTCGGCGAGCTGGTGCGCCGCGCGATCCGGGTGAAGGCCGACGTCGTCGGGGCGGACCTGCGCGAGTCGCACCTGCGGGAGATCCTCAACTACGGCCACACCCTCGGCCACGCCGTGGAGCGCCGCGAGCGCTACCGGTGGCGGCACGGCAACGCCGTCGCGGTCGGCCTGGTGTTCGCCGCCGAGCTGGCCCGCGCCGCGGGGCGGCTCGACGACGCCACCGCCGACCTGCACCGCGAGGTGCTGGAGCTGGTTGGGCTGCCGACGCGCTACGAGCCCGGCGTGCTCGACGAGCTGACCGAGACCATGCGCGGGGACAAGAAGTCCCGGGCCGGGACGCTGCGCTTCGTCGTGCTCGACGGCCTCGCCGAGCCGGGGCGGCTGGAGGGCCCGGACCCGGCGCTGCTGGAGACCGCGTACGCCGCGATCTCCGGCTGAGACCGCGGTCGGTACACCTCAGCCGAGGGCGGGGTGGGTACGCGACCCGAATGCCTGCACGAGCAGCAGCACCCCTGCGGCC
Source organism: Pseudonocardia sp. UM4_GMWB1 (assembly GCF_017312155.1). NCBI lineage: Bacteria > Bacillati > Actinomycetota > Actinomycetes > Pseudonocardiales > Pseudonocardiaceae > Pseudonocardia > Pseudonocardia sp. UM4_GMWB1. The sequence continues at coordinate 3,071,073 of NZ_QJPN01000001.1, forward strand.
AGGGCGAACGCCCCGACCAGCCACAGCATCGCGAGGATGCCGGACGCCGGCCACACGAGCAGCAGGACGCCGAACAGCACGTCGAGCACGGCCCGTCCGGCGATCCACCCCCACGGACCGCCGTGCCGGCGGACCTCGTTGGCCGAGACCGCGGTGACGACTCCGGCGACGATCGCCCAGAACGCGACCACGTACAGGAAGAACAGCGCCGCGGTCCCGGGCAGCGCGAAGGCCGCCAGACCGGCGACGACCGACACCACGCCCTGCGCGACGGCACAGCCCCAGCCGGGTCGCTCGCCCCGGTGCCGGATCCCGAGCACGACCGCGACGACGCCGTCGACCAGCGCGTACGCGGCGAAGACGTAGATCAGCACCAGCAGGGCCAGGCCAGGGGTCACCAGCACGGCCAGCCCGAACAGCAGGACCAGGACACCGCGGAGTACGACGAGTCCGCGGACCCCGTGTGATGTGGCGTCCTCGGCGGTGGGCGCCCGTCCCGTTCCGTCACTCGCGTCGACCATGGTCGTGCTCCGTCCGGGTGGAGGGGTTGTGGCGGGTAACGGTCCCACCCGCACCGGAGCCGCGACCGGGGCGAAGGTCCCCCCGTGGCACCGGCGCTCCGGCGCGGATCGCGATGGGGGCCGTGGGAGAGGATGACCGGGTGCGCGACGTGATCCGGGACGGCCTGCGACGGCTCCGTGAGCTCCCCGCCCGGTCGTCCCTGGTGGGGCACGCCCGCCGGGCCGCCGACCGCTACCGCCACCAGCGCGGCAACCACCTGTCCGCCGCGGTCGCGTTCTACACCGTGATCGCGGCGGTGCCGCTGCTGCTCGTCCTGTTCTTCGCCCTCGGGCTGCTCGTGTTCTGGCGCACCACCTCCCGCGACGACCTGGTCCTCGCCGTCGAGGCGGCGTTCCCGGCCGGGCTGACCGGCGCCGTCGCCCCCGCCGTGGAGGCCGCCGCCGACCGCAGCGGGTCGCTCGTCGGGATCGGTGCGCTCGGGGTGCTGTGGGCCGGGTCGACGTGGACGTCGTACCTGCGGGAGGCGCTGTCGGCGCAGTTCCGGCTGCCCGCCGAGCGGATCGTCTCGCCGCGCCGGGTCCTGTGGGACCTGGGCGCGCTGGCCGTGCTCGGCGTCGCCGTCCTCGCCTCGGTGGTGGTGACGTTCGCCGTGACCGGGCTGGCCGGGTTCACCCTGGAGCTGGTCGGCGTCCGCGACGCGCTCGGCGGCCGGGTCGCGCTGCGGGTGCTCGGCGCCGTCGTGGTGCTGGTCCTGGACTGGGCCGTGTTCTGCTTCGTACTGGCCCGGCTGCCGCGCCGGCCGGTCCCGCCGGGCCGGGTCGTGCGTCCCGCCGCCGTCGGCGCGGTCGCGCTGGAGCTGCTCAAGCTCGGGGTCGCGCTCGTCGTCGGCGCCGTGTCCGACACCGCGGGCGGGGCCGTGTTCGGCACCGTGCTCGCGACGCTGTTCTTCCTGTTCCTGCTGTCGCGGCTGCTGGTGTTCTCCGCGGCGTGGATCGCGACCGACGGGACCGACCCCGCACCCCGGTCAGAGACCGACGTCGTCGAGGACCCGGCGCAGCGGGTCCGGTAGCCCCCGCAGGTCCAGCTCGGCGGCGAACAGCGCGTGCAGGGCGACGATCACCACGTCGGCGGGCGGGTGCCGCGACGCCGCGCGGGGGCCCCGAGCACCGCGGCGTCGCTGGCCCCCTCGACGAGCACCACCGCGGCCGGGGTCACGACCCGGCCGTCACGGTCCGACCGTCATGAACCGAACGCGGCCACGAACTGCTCGGCCGAGGTCGCCCGGTAGACGGTGTTGGTGGCCCGCACGTCGTCGAGCGGGGCGTTCGACGCCGGGGAGTACCGGTGCCCCGGGTAGACCGTCGGGTTGCCCTTCAGCGCGGCCAGCTGCTGCAGCGAGTGGTACATCTGCGCGGTGTCGCCGCCCGGGAAGTCGGTGCGCCCGCAGCCCTGCAGGAACAGCGTGTCCCCGGCGACGAGCCGGTCGCCGTCCGGGCCGGGCACCAGGAAGCACTGGCTGCCCGGGGTGTGGCCGGGGGTGTGCAGCAGCCGGATCGCGACGTTCCCCACCTCGACGACGTCGTCGTGGTCGTGCGGGGTCAGGTCGGTGGCCGACAGCCCGGTCACCCGCGTCACGTAGTCGGCCTCGGCGCGCTGCACGTGGATCGGCACCGGGTGCGACCCGATCAGCTGCGCGACGCCGACGAGGTCGAAGCCCATCATCGTGCCGCCGACGTGGTCGGGGTGGTGGTGCGTGGCCAGCACCCCGGTCAGGCGCATGCCGTCGGCGTCGAGGGTCGCGAGCAGCTCGTCGGGGGAGTAGGCCGGGTCGACGACGACGGCCTCGCGGGTCTCGTCGTCGCCGATCAGGTACGAGAAATTGACCATCTGGGTGGCCACCGGGTCACCCACGGCGTAGTCCTGGCCCGACAGCAGCTGGCGGAAGTAGAGACCCATGCCGGAGACCCTAGACAGCCGCGACACCGCACATAGGGTTCGGGCCATGTCCCACCCCGCCCGGCGCGACGCCCTGCGCGCCCTGCTCCCCGCCGCCGGACTGGACGCACTGTTGGTCACCGACCTGATCGACGTCCGGCACCTCACCGGGTTCACCGGCTCCAACGCCGCCGCGGTGATCGCCGCCGACCCGGGCGGCGACCTGCTCTGCACCGACGGGCGCTACCGGGTGCAGGCCGCGGAGCAGTGCCCCGGCCTGGAGGTCCTCGTCGACCGGCCGAGCGCGCCGGCCGCCGCGGCCCGGGTCCCCGCCGGGCTGACCCTCGGCTACGACTCGGCGACCCTCACCGTCGACGGGCTGGCCGCGGTCCGTGACGCCGTCCCCGGCCGCAGGTTGCGCCGCGCCCCCGGCCTGGCCGGGCGGCTGCGCGCGGTCAAGGACTCCGGCGAGGTCGAGCGGATCGCCGCGGCCTGCGCGCTGGCCGACACCGCGCTGCGCGCCCTGCTCGACGACGGCGGCCTGCGCCCGGGACGCACCGAGGCCGACGTCGCGCTCGACCTCGACGACCGGATGCGCCGCCTGGGCGCCGACGGCCCCGCCTTCGACACCATCCTCGCCGCCGGTCCGCACTCCGCGGTGCCGCACCACCGCCCCACCGGCACCGAGCTGCGTCGCGGCGACCTCGTCAAGATCGACTTCGGGGCGGCGCTGGACGGCTACCACTCCGACACCACGCGCACGTTCTGCCTGGGCCCGGCCGTGGACTGGCAGCGTGAGCTGCACGCCCTGGTCGACGCCGCCGCCGCGGCCGGGCGGGCCGCACTCGTCCCCGGGGCGTCGGTGACCGCCGTCGACGCGGCCGCCCGGGACGTGATCACCGCCGCCGGGCACGGCGAACGGTTCCCGCACGGCCTCGGCCACGGGGTCGGGCTCGCGGTGCACGAGCCGCCGTGGCTCGGGACCACCGCCACCGGTCGGATCGGCGCCGGCAACGTCGTGACCGTCGAGCCGGGCGTCTACCTCGACGGACGGGGCGGGGTGCGGATCGAGGACACCCTGCACGTCGTCGCGGGCGGCCCGGCCGTGCCGCTGACCGGGCTGCCCCGCGAGCTCATCGAGATCTGAGCGCCTCCCGCCACGGCACGGTCGCCCCGATCCGCAGCACCGACCGCTCGTAGACCCGGGCGCCCGCCTTCGCCAGCAGGACCAGCGCCACCAGCATGACCAGGGCCGACCCGGCGACGTGCCAGGCGGTCGCGGACCCGTCGGCGATCATGAGCGGCATCAGCATCGCCGGGAACGGCGGGATCCACGACAGCACGCCGAGCACCGCGGAGTCCGGCGAGCCCAGGAACCAGAACGAGACGCCGTACATCGCGAACAGCAGCATCATCAGCGGCCCGGTGGTGGTGTTGACGTCCTCCTGGCGCGACACGAGGGACCCGGCCGCGGCGTAGAGCACCGCGAAGAACGCGTAGCCGAGGACGAACCAGCCCAGCGCGGCGCCGAACACCCCGAGCGCGGTGCCGGTGATCGTCAGCAGCCCGGTGGCGATCCCGGCGCCGATGCCGACGACGCCGTAGAGCAGCAGCTGGACCAGCCCGACCGCGCCGATGCCCAGCACCTTGCCCCACAGCAGGTGCAGCGGGCGGATCGTCGACAGCAGCAGCTCCACCACGCGGCTGGACTTCTCCTCGACCACGCCCATGGCGACGGTGAGGCCGAAGCCCACGATCTGCATGAACATCACGATCAGCACGGCGAACGACAGCGCGGTGCGCTGTCCGGCCTCGGAGTCGGCAGGATCCAGCGCGTCGACGGTGAGCCCGGCGGGCGGGGTCGCGGCGGCCAGCTCGGCCGGGGTGAGTCCCACCGTCTCCAGGGCGGCCGCGGTGGCCCGGTCGGCGAGCGCGGCGTCGAGCACCGCGCGGGTCGCCGACGGCACGTCCGAGTCGACGACGGCGACCGCGCCCGCCGGGCCGTCCGCGGTCAGGGCGACGTCGAGGTCCCCGGCGGCGACGGCGTCGCGCCCGGCGGCCGCGGACGGCACGTCCCGGACCTCGACGGGCAGGCCGAGCCGCTCCCCGGCGGTCGTGACCGCCGCGGCGAGCGAGGCGTCCCCGGCGACCCCGACGGTGGGACGGTCGTCGCCGCCGGAGCCGAACACCGCGTAGGCGACCATGCCGCCGACGATGACCAGCACCATGATCGCGTTGCTGATCCAGAAGCTGCGCTTGTGCACCTGCACCCGGAACTCGCGACGCGCGACGAGCGCGACCGCGCGGTGCGCGGGCAGGGTGGCGGGCCCGGTCATGCGACGACCTCCCGGTACAGATCGGTCAGCGACGGCGTGGTGACGGTGAAGCCGCGCACCGGCCCGGTGGCGAGCGCCGCGGCGAGGACCCGCTGGTCGTCGGCGCCGTCGCCGAGCGCCAGGACGGTGCGGCCGCGGTCGTGGGTGAGCACGGTGACCCCGGGCAGGCCCTGCGCCCAGCCGGCTGCGGCGGCGGGGGCGTGGACCTCCAGCCGGGTGCCGCCACCGCGGCGCACCTCGCCGACGGTGCCGACGGTCCGCATCCGGCCGGCCACGAGGATCCCGACCCGGTCGCACAGCCGCTGCACCAGGTCGAGCTGGTGGCTGGAGAACAGCACCGGCACCCCGGCGCGGGCCTTCTCCCGCAGCACCTCGCTCATCACGTCGACGGCGACCGGGTCCAGCCCGGAGAACGGCTCGTCGAGCACCAGCACCGCCGGGTCGTGCACGAGCGCGGCGGCCAGCTGCACGCGCTGCTGGTTGCCCAGGCTGAGCGCGTCGACGGTGTCACCGAGCCGGTGGTCCACACCGAGCTGCTCGGCCCAGCGCAGCACCGCCCGGCGCGCCGCGGCCCGGTCGACGCCGTGCAGCTCGGCCAGGTAGGTGAGCTGCTCGCCGACCTTCATCTTCGGGTACAGCCCGCGCTCCTCGGGCATGTAGCCGATCGTGCGGCGCACGTCGAGATCGACCGGGCGCCCGCCGAGGCGGACCTGCCCGGAGTCCGCCGCCAGCACCCCGAGGGCGATCCGCATCGTCGTCGTCTTCCCGGCGCCGTTGGAGCCGACGAAGCCGAAGATCTCGCCCGGGCGGACGTCGAAGCTCACCCCGTCCAGGGCGACCGTGCCGCCGTAGCGCTTGGTCAGCGCGTCGATCTCGAGCGTCGCGCCGGTGCCGGTCACCGGCCCGGCCCGGAGCTGCTGCTGTGCTGTCATCGGTCCCTCCCCGCTCGTGGGGGCCGACGCTACGAGCCGGGTGCCCCTTCGCGGATCGGCGCGCAGGACGAGATCGGCGACGCGGCGGGGTCGTCCTCGCGGACGAGCGGGCTGCGGGGCAGCACCGCGCGGACCGTCCACCCCGGACCGTCGCCGGGGCCGGTGCACAGGTCGCCGCCGAGCAGCGCGACCCGCTCCCGCATGCCGAGCAGGCCCAGGCCGGAGCCGGTCCCGTCGGGCCGGTGGCCGGGCACCGGGCCGTCGTCGTCGACCTCCACGACGACGGGGTCGCCGTCGCCGCCCCGGGTGACCCGCACCCGGGTGGGGGTGGGCCCGGCGTGGCGCAGGGTGTTGGTCAGGGCCTCGGTGACGATGCGCCGCGCGAACAGCTCCGCCTCACCGGGCGTCCCCGCCGGAGCGCCCTCGACCGTCACCTCGACCGGCAGACCCGCCGAGCGGGACGGCGCCACCAGCGCCTCCAGCGCGGCGGGGGACAGGTCCGCGCCGTCCGGGTCCGGACCCAGGTCGGCCAGCGCGGGCAGCGCCTCGGCGACCCGGCGCACCGAGTCGGCGATGTGCCCGAGCGCCTCGGCGCGCGTCGCCGGGTCGGCGGCGAGCCGCGCGGCCCCGGCCTGCACCGCCACCGCGGAGACGTGGTGGGCGACGACGTCGTGCAGGTCGCGGGCCACGCGCAGGCGTTCGCGGGTGAGCGCGTCGCGCACGCCCGCCTCGGTGAGCGCGCGCCGCCGGGCCGCGGTGTCGAGCCGGTGGTGGCGGACCGCGACCCCGGCCGCCCACAGCGGCACCACGGCCAGGAAGTTCAGCACCACCACCGACTCCGGGTAGCCGAGCCGGTCCCACACCCCCGTCAGGACACCCCCGGCGACGACGACGAGCGTCGACACCACCACGGCCACCGCGGACGTCACGACCGGCGCCGTCGTCGCCGCGCCCCAGACCAGCAGCACCCAGCCGGACTCGGCGAACACGTTGGCGCCGTCGAGCAGCCCTGCGACGAACGATCCGGCCCCGGCGAGCAGCAGCGCGGGCACCGGCGCGGACCGCCACCATGCGATCAACGCGAACTGCACCGCGAGCACGACCGCCGCGACCGGATCGCGCCACGGCAGCTGCAGCATGCGCAGGAACCCGTCGACGACGGGCTGCCCGGTGTCCAGGCCGGCCACCGGGGCGACCAGCGCCCCCATCAGCAGTGCCGGGACCACGAACGCGACGAGCGCCCACAGCCCGGCCCGGTCGGGTACCGGCAGCCGGCGCCGCCGCGAGGGAACGGCGGGCTCCGGCACCGCGACGGCGACGGGACCCGGCTCGACGGCGGCGGGCGCGCGGAGCACGCCCAGGACCCGGCGCATCGCGGCCAGCACCGACCGGGCCCGTTCCCGTACGGCACGCAGGTCGGCCTCGGTCGCGCCGGGGCCCAGCGCCCCGGCCTGGGCGACCAGGCCACGCAGACCGCTGAGCACCCCGCCGCCGATCTCCTCGGCGATCCGGGACCGCTCGGCGTCCAGCGCGGTGCCGTGCCGCAGCCGGTCGGTCTCGGCCCGTTCCCGGTCGGCGCGCAGCGCGGCGGACCGGCTCCAGCGCCCTGCGAGGGCGGCGATCACCAGCAGCGGCGCCACCACCGTCGAGCCGCCGACGAGCATCCCCGCCTCGGTCGCCGGATCCGGCGACACCGGGACGCGCAGCAGCCCGGCCAGGCCGAGCGCCCCGAGCCAGGGCAGCGTCACCCAGGCCGCCGCGCCGGCCGGTCCGCGCTGCGGAGCCCGCGCGACGGAGAAGGCCAGCAGCGGCCACAGCAACGTCGCGAACCCGCCGAGGAACGCCATCGCCGGGGCGGCGAGCACGGCCAGGACCAGGTAGGCGCGCCGCGGCCGGTGGCGGCGCAGCAGCACGGTGGCGGCCATCGCCGGGCTCAGCACCGCCGCCAGCGCCACGGACAGCGGCAGGGGGAGCCGGTGGGTGTAGCCGGGGATCTCCAGGACCAGGGCGGTGACCAGCTCCTGGGCGACCAGGATCAGCGCCAGCACCGCCAGCGCGACGTCCCCGGCGCGCGTGCCGGGCAGCGGCGTGGGAGCGGGAGCGGGGGCGTCTGTGCCGGGCTCAGCCGTCGGCACCGGCGGCTCCCACCAGCCCGTGCTCGTAGGCGAACACCACCAGCTGCACCCGGTCGCGCAGCCCCAGCTTGGTGAGCAGGTTCGAGACGTGGGTCTTGACCGTCGTGCCGCCCAGCACCAGCCGGTCGGCGATCTCGGCGTTGGACAGCCCGGCGGCGACCAGCCCGAGCACCTCCCGCTCCCGCTCGGTCAGCCCGGCCGCGGGCCCGGCCGGGGCGGGCGGGTCGGCCGGGACGAACGAGCCGACGAGCCGCCGCGTGACCGACGGCGCGAACAGCTCGTGCCCGGCGTGCACGGTGCGGACCGCGACCTGGAGGTCCTCCGGCTCGACGTCCTTCAGCACGAAGCCGGACGCGCCGGCCCGCAGGGCGTCGTAGACGTGGCGGTCCAGGTCGAACGTCGTCACCACCAGCACACGGATGCCGGGGTCGCGCAGCGCGCGGATCCGCCGGGTCCCCTCGATGCCGTCGGTGCCGGGCATCCGGACGTCCATCAGCACGACGTCCGGGCGCAGGGTCTCGGCCAGCTCGGCGGCCTCCGCGCCGTCCCCGGCCTCCCCGACGACGTCGATGTCCGGCGCCGCCGCGAGCACCGTCCGCAGCCCCGCCCGCACCACCGCCTGGTCGTCGGCCACCACCACCCGCACCGTCATGGCGCCCATCCTGGCAGGTCGCCCGCCCCTCGGGCGGGCCGGTGAACCGGGTGGCGGTACCCTGACCGACGCACGAATCCGAGATCCGAGCAGGAGAGCGCGCACGTGGCGACCACGAACGACCTGAAGAACGGCCTGGTCCTGAACATCGAGGGCCAGCTGTGGACCGTGACGGCGTTCCAGCACGTCAAGCCCGGCAAGGGCGGTGCGTTCGTTCGCACCACGCTGAAGAACGTGATGTCCGGGAAGGTCGTGGACCGGACCTTCAACGCGGGCACCAAGGTCGACACCGCGACGGTGGACCGCCGCGACATGACCTACCTGTACCGCGAGGGCACCGACTTCGTCTTCATGGACGGCGACACCTTCGACCAGATCCCGATCCCGGAGAAGGCCGTCGGTGACGCCGCGCGCTACCTGCTGGAGAACGCCTCCGCCCAGGTGTCGCTGCACGAGGGCGAGCCGCTGTTCATCGAGCTCCCGACCTCGGTCGAGCTGGTCATCTCCCACACCGACCCGGGCCTGCAGGGTGACCGCTCCACCGGCGGCACCAAGCCCGCGACCCTGGAGACCGGCGCCGAGATCCAGGTGCCGCTGTTCCTGGAGAGCGGCACCAAGGTCAAGGTCGACACCCGGGACGGCCGTTACCTCGGCCGCGTGAGCTGAGGTGCGCGCACGCACCAAGGCCCGTAAACGGGCACTGGACATCCTCTTCGAGGCCGAGGCCCGCGGTGAGGACGCCCTGTCCGTGCTCGCCGCGCGCCGCGAGACCGACGACGCGCCGCCCGTGCAGGACTACGCGGCGCGGCTCGTCGAGGGCGTCGCGACCCACCGGGACCGGATCGACCAGCTGATCGCCGAGCACGCCGAGGGCTGGGACGTCGACCGGATGCCCGCGGTCGACCGCGGCCTGCTGCGGCTCGGGATCTACGAGCTGCTGTGGGTGGACGACGTCGACGACCCGGTCGCGATCACCGAGGCCGTCGAGCTGGCCCGGACGCTGTCGACCGACGACTCCCCGCGCTACGTCAACGGGGTGCTCGGCCAGATCTCCGACATCGCCGAGCACCTGCGCGCGACCCTCTGACCAGGGCCTGAACGCACGAAGGGCGGTGGCCGGGGGACTGTGCAGACCCCGGCCACCGCCCGACCGGTCGCGTCACCCTTCCCCTGGGACGCGGCCGGTGGAACAGATCATCCCACGTGCTGCCCGGGACGCGCCTCGGGCGGGAGCACTCCCCAGTCGATGAGCTGGTCGGTCAGCTCGCCGGGGGACATGTCGTAGATGATCGCGAGCGAACGCAGGTCCTCGGCGCGGATCGAGAGCACCTTGCCGTTGTAGTCGCCGCGCTGGCTCTGGATGGCCGCGGCGTAGCGGGCCAGCGGCCCGACCTTGTCCGCGGGGAGCTGCTGCAGCCGCTCCAGGTTGATCACGATCTTCGTCGCGGGCTCGCTGCCGGAGGGGATGCGGCCCTCGGGGAGCAGCTCGGCCACCGGGACGCCGTAGAAGTCGGCCAGCTCGGCCAGCTTCTGCACGGTGACCGCACGGTCCCCGCGCTCGTAGGAGCCCACGACGACCGCCTTCCAGCGTCCGCCCGACTTCTGCTCGACGCCGTGCAGGGAGAGCCCCTGTTGCTGCCTGATCGCCCGGAGCTTGCCCCCGAGCGCCTTGGCGTAGTCGCCCATCGATCTCCTCGTTCCTGACGGTCCGTACCGGTGTGGCCGGACCGGCCGGTCACCGGCGGTGCACCGGTGGCGTTGTCGCGCCTGCCGCGTCGTCGCCCCTGTGGGTGGTCCCGTTCGGGGCGGCAGCTCCGGCGGGTGCCGGCGTCCCGACCGTCCCGCTCGTCGCGGCACTGCTGCACGCGTGCTGATTGATACGGAGAGTAATCCTCCGGGTCCGGTCCGGCACCGTCAAGTTCGACCCCCTGCTCGGGGGGTTGACGAGCGGTTTCCCACACGAACGGGGCAGTCCACGTCCCTCGTCAGCGGTAGCGCAGGGTGTGGGTACGCGATCCCACCACCCGCCCCTGTGGGTGCGCATGGGCAGAATCGGGTATCGCAAGGTGTCGTGCCGGACGGCCGTCGGTCATCGCGCATCGTGACGGGAACGTGACCTCGAACGGGTGACGCGGCTGTGGCGCGGCTCGCGGTGTGACGCGCTGCGGCCGTCCCGCGCGGGCACCCGCCGAGTTGCTAGGTTGGCGCACAGCTCGTGTACGACCGTCCTTTAAGACCCGTCCGGTGAGGCGGGGAAGGAGACCACCTCGTGGCGCAGAACCGCCGCGGGGACGCCGACGCACAGCAGCCCGCACGGGAACTGCTGTCCGCCGCCGACGTCACCCGCACCGTCGCGCGCATCGCGCACCAGATCATCGAGAAGACCGCCTTCAGCGCCGAGAACCCCGACGGGCTCGTGCTCCTGGGCGTCCCCACCCGCGGCGTGCACCTGGCCCACCGGCTCGCCGCCGCGATCACCGACTTCGCCGGCGCCGCACCGGCCGTCGGCTCGGTCGACGCCACCCTCTACCGCGACGACCTGCGCCGCGGCCCGGCCCGTGCGCTGGAGTCCACCGCGGTGCCCGAGGGCGGCGTGGACGACCGGCTCGTCGTGCTCGTCGACGACGTCCTCATGTCCGGGCGCACCACCCGCGCCGCGCTCGACGCCCTGCGCGACGAGGGCCGTCCGCGCGCGGTGCAGCTCGCCGTGCTGATCGACCGCGGCCACCGGGAGCTCCCGATCCGCGCCGACTACGTCGGCAAGAACGTCCCGACGTCGCGCTCGGAGCAGATCCTGGTCTCGCTGACCGAGATCGACGGCAGCGACGGCGTCTGGATCACCCAGGGAGAGGGGGACAGGTGAGACACCTGCTCTCGGTCGCCGACCTCGACGCCGCCGAGGCGACCGCGCTGCTCGACACCTCCGACCGGCTGCGCGAGGCGCTGCTCGGCCGCGAGGTGCGCAAGCTGCCGACGCTGCGCGGCCGCACGGTCATCACGATGTTCTACGAGAACTCCACCCGCACCCGGGTGTCGTTCGAGATCGCCGGCAAGTGGATGAGCGCCGACACCGTGAACGTGTCCGCCTCCGGCTCCTCGGTCTCCAAGGGCGAGTCGCTGCGCGACACCGCGCTGACCCTGTCCTCGATGGGCGCGGACTGCGTGATCGTGCGCCACCCCGCCTCGGGGTCGGCGCACCGGCTCGCGCACTGGGCGGACGCCGACCGCGAGGTCACCGGCACCCCCACCGCGATCGTCAACGCCGGTGACGGCACCCACGAGCACCCCACCCAGGCGCTGCTCGACGCCGCGACCCTGCGCGACCGGCTCGGCGGCATCGCCGGGCGGCGGATCGGGATCGTCGGCGACGTCCTGCACTCCCGGGTCGCCCGGTCCAACGTGCTGCTGCTCGCGACCCTCGGGGCCGAGGTCGTGCTCGTCGCGCCGCCGACGCTGCTGCCCACCGGCGTCGAGTCCTGGCCGTGCCGGGTGTCCCACGAGCTGGACGCCGAGCTGCCCGCGCTCGACGCGGTCATGATGCTGCGCGTGCAGTCCGAGCGGATGCACGGCGGCTTCTTCCCCTCCGCGCGCGAGTACGCGGTGCGCTTCGGGCTGTCCGAGGACCGCGCGAGGCTCCTGCCCGACCACGCGGTCGTCCTGCACCCCGGCCCGATGATCCGCGGCATGGAGATCGCCCCCGCGGTCGCCGACGCCCCCAACTCCGCCGTCCTGGCCCAGGTGCGCAACGGCGTGCACGTGCGGATGGCCGTCCTCTACCACCTTCTCGCCGGAGCTCCCGAATGACCGACCTGCTGATCCGCAACACCCGGCCCTACGGCGGGGACCCGGTCGACGTGCTCGTCGCCGACGGCGTCGTCGCCACCATCGGCACCGGCCTGACCGCGCCCGAGGGCACCGAGGTCCTCGACGCCGACGGCGCCGTGCTGCTGCCCGGCTTCGTCGACCTGCACGTGCACCTGCGCGAGCCGGGCGGCGAGGAGTCCGAGACCATCGAGACCGGCAGCCGTGCCGCGGCGCTCGGCGGGTTCACCGCCGTGTTCGCGATGCCGAACACCACCCCGGTCGCCGACTCCGACGTCGTCGTCGAGCACGTGCGCCGGCGCGGCGAGGAGATCGGGCTGGTCGACGTGCACCCGGTCGGTGCGGTCACCGTCGGCCTCGGCGGCGAGAAGCTCGCCGAGCTCGGCACGATGGCCGCCTCCCGCGCCGCGGTGCGGATGTTCTCCGACGACGGCCGCTGCGTGAACGACCCGCTGATCATGCGCCGCGCGCTGGAGTACGCCTCCGCGCTCGACGTCGTCATCGCCCAGCACGCCGAGGACCACCGCCTCACCGGCGGCGCCCAGGCGCACGAGGGTGCCGTGGCCGCGCGCCTCGGGCTCGCCGGGTGGCCCGCCACCGCGGAGGAGACGATCGTCGCCCGCGACTGCGCGCTGGCCCGCGAGGCCGGCGCGCGCCTGCACGTCTGCCACATCTCCACCGCCCGCACGATCGACGTGCTGCGCGCGGCCAAGGCCCAGGGCGTGCGGGTGTCGGCCGAGGTCACCCCGCACCACCTGCTGCTCACCGACTCCCGGCTGACCGGCTACGACCCGGTGAACAAGGTCAACCCGCCGCTGCGCACCGCCGACGACACCCGCGCGATGCGCGAGGCGCTGGCCGAGGGCGTGATCGACGTCGTCGCGACCGACCACGCCCCGCACGCCGCGCAGTACAAGGACACCGAGTGGCAGGCCGCGAAGCCGGGCATGCTGGGCCTGCAGACCGCGCTGTCGGTGCTGGTCGAGACGATGGTGGAGCCGGGCCTGCTGGACTGGCACGGCGTCGCGCGGGTGCTGTCGGAGCGCCCCGCGGAGATCGGGAACCTGCCCGACCAGGGCCGTCCGATCGCGGAGGGGGAGCCGGCGACGTTCGCGCTGGTCGACCCGGACGGGGTCTGGACGGTCCGCGGTGCGGAGCTGGCGAGCAAGGCGGCGAACACGCCGTACGAGGGAATGCGGCTGCCCGGAACGGTGGTCGCGACGGTGCTGCGGGGACGCATCACCGCGCAGGACGGGAAGGTTGTGCAGTGACCGCGCTTTTGGTTCTCGAGGACGGGCGGATCTTCCGCGGTGAGGCCTATGGCGCCACCGGGCAGACCCTGGGTGAGGCCGTGTTCACCACCGGCATGACCGGCTACCAGGAGACCCTCACCGACCCGTCGTACCACCGCCAGATCGTGCTGCAGACCGCACCGCAGATCGGCAACACCGGCTGGAACGACGAGGACGACGAGTCGCGGGCGATCCAGGTCGCGGGCTACGTCGTGCGCGACCCCGCCCGGCGGGCGTCGAACTGGCGGGCGACCGGCTCGCTGGAGGACGCGCTGCGGGCCCAGGAGGTCGTCGGGATCGCCGGGATCGACACCCGCGCCGCGGTGCGCCACCTGCGCGAGCAGGGCGCCATGCGCGCCGGGATCTTCTCCGGCACCGCCCTCGCCGCCGACGACGAGCTGGTCGAGCGGGTCAGGCAGGCCCCGCAGATGGAGGGCGCCGACCTCTACGGCGCCGTCACCACCGCCGAGACCTACGTGGTGCCCGCGGTGGGGGAGCGGCGCTTCGTCGTCGCCGCCCTGGACGTCGGCATCAAGTTCAACACCCCGCGGATGATGGCCGCCCGCGGCATCGAGGTGCACGTGCTGCCCGCGTCGAGCACCATCGAGACCGTCGAGTCGCTGCGCCCGGACGGCTTCTTCCTGGCCAACGGCCCGGGGGACCCGGCCACCGCCGACGGCCCGGTCGCACTCGCCCGGCAGGTCCTGGAGCGGCGCATCCCGCTGTTCGGGATCTGCTTCGGCAACCAGATCCTCGGCCGCGCGCTCGGCCGGTCCACCTACAAGCTGCGCTACGGCCACCGGGGCATCAACATCCCGGTCGTCGAGCACGCCACCGGGCGGATCGCGATCACCTCGCAGAACCACGGCTTCGCGGTGTCCGGCGAGGCGGGCGAGGAGTTCGACACCCCCTACGGCCGCGCGCAGATCACCCACACCTGCCCCAACGACGGCTGCGTCGAGGGCATGGCCGGGCTCGACTTCCCGGCGTTCTCCGTGCAGTACCACCCGGAGGCCGCCGCGGGCCCGCACGACGCGTCGGACCTGTTCGACCGCTTCGTGGAGCTCATGACCGAGTACCCGGTCGGCTACGCCGGCGTCGCCGGGCAGCGGCCCGAGGGCACCGCGCCCGCGCCGTACCCGCGGCCCGAGGCCGAGAACCACTCCGGCGTCGAGGCCCGGCCCGGGACCGAGCCGGCGCCCGCGCCGGCGATGACCGCCCAGCCCGACCCGGCCACGCCGCCGACGGCGACTGCGGCCCCGTCGGTCGACCTGCGGCCCACCCCGCCCGCCCCGACCCCGGCCCCGGCCGCGGGCGGGTTCGAGCCGGGCAGCCCGGAGGGCCCGCACGGCGGTGCCGACGCCGGACCGGACGCCGCCGACGAGCACACCACCCGGCTGCCCGTCACCCCGCCGGCCGGCTCCCCGGCCACCGGCCGCGACGAGGTCGAGCCGCCCACCAGCCGGATGCCCGCCGTGGGCCGCCCCGGCACCCCGGACCCGCTGACGGCGCCGTTCTCCGACATCGAGGACGCGCTGCGCCGCGACGGCGGTACGTCCGCCCACCCGGGCGCCGCCGCCGCCCCGGACGCCGAGGACACCCCGGCCGACCCGGCACCGGGCGGCGACCCGGTGTCCGGCCGTGCCCGGCCCGTCGACGACCGCCCGTGGCCGCCACCGCCCACCGGATCCCCATCCACCCCGCAGCACCCGGACCGGCACGACCAGGCCCGGCAGGAGGACCACTGATGCCCCGCCGCGACGACATCGACCACGTCATGGTGATCGGCTCCGGGCCGATCGTCATCGGTCAGGCCTGCGAGTTCGACTACTCCGGCACCCAGGCGTGCCGGGTGCTGCAGTCCGAGGGCATCCGGGTCTCCCTGGTCAACTCCAACCCGGCGACGATCATGACCGACCCGGAGTTCGCCGATGCCACCTACGTCGAGCCGATCACCCCGGAGTTCGTCGAGAAGGTCATCGTCGCCGAGCGCGACAACGGCACCCCGGTCACCGCGATGCTCGCGACCCTGGGCGGGCAGACCGCACTGAACACCGCGATCGCGCTGCACGAGAACGGTGCCCTGGAGCGCCACGGCGTCGAGCTGATCGGCGCCGACGTCGACGCCATCGAGCGCGGCGAGGACCGGCTCAAGTTCAAGGACATCGTGATCGGGGTCGGCGGCGACGTCCCCCGCTCCCGGGTCTGCCACTCCATGGAGGAGGTCCGCTCCGCCGCCGACGAGCTGGGCCTGCCCGTGGTCATCCGGCCGTCGTTCACCATGGGCGGGCTCGGCTCGGGCATGGCGCACTCGGCGCAGGACCTGGAGCGCCTCGCCGGCGCCGGGCTCGCCGCCTCCCCGGTCACCGAGGTCCTCATCGAGGAGTCGGTGCTCGGCTGGAAGGAGTACGAGCTGGAGCTCATGCGCGACCACCACGACAACGTGGTCGTCATCTGCTCCATCGAGAACATCGACCCGATGGGCGTGCACACCGGTGACTCGATCACCGTCGCCCCGGCGATGACCCTGACCGACCGCGAGTACCAGCACATGCGCGACGTCGGCATCGCCGTGCTGCGCGCGGTCGGCGTCGACACCGGCGGCTGCAACATCCAGTTCGCGATCCACCCCGAGACCGGGCGCCTGGTCGTGATCGAGATGAACCCGCGCGTCTCGCGGTCCTCCGCGCTGGCGTCGAAGGCCACCGGCTTCCCGATCGCCAAGATCGCCGCGAAGCTCGCCGTCGGCTACACCCTCGACGAGATCCGCAACGACATCACCGGTGAGACCATCGCCGCGTTCGAGCCGTCGCTGGACTACGTGGCGGTCAAGATCCCGCGGTTCGCGTTCGAGAAGTTCCCCGGCGCCGACCCCGAGCTGACGACGACCATGAAGTCCGTCGGCGAGGCGATGGCGCTGGGCCGCTCGTTCCCGGAGGCGCTGGGCAAGGCGCTGCGCTCGATGGAGCGGGAGCGGGCCGGGTTCTGGACCGCTCCCGACCCGGAGGGCGAACCGCAGTACACCGTCCCGGTCGACGGCCGCATCTACGAGGTCGAGCGCGCGCTGCGCTCCGGCCAGTCGGTCGACGACGTCGCCAAGACCTCCGGCATCGACCCCTGGTTCGTCGACCAGATCGCGCTGCTCGGCGAGATCCGTGCCGAGCTCGAGGCCGCACCCGTCCTCGACGCCGACCTGCTGCGCCGGGCCAAGCGCCACGGCCTGTCCGACCGTCAGCTCGCCGCGGTGCGCCCCGAGTTCGCCGGTGAGGACGGCGTGCGCACCCTGCGCCACCGCCTCGGTATCCGGCCGGTCTACAAGACCGTCGACACCTGCGCCGCCGAGTTCGCGGCGAGGACGCCGTACCACTACTCGGCCTACGAGACCGACCCCGCGGCCGAGTCGGAGATCGCCCCGCAGACCGAGGAGCCGAAGGTCCTGATCCTCGGCTCCGGCCCGAACCGCATCGGGCAGGGCATCGAGTTCGACTACTCCTGCGTGCACGCGGTCATGGCGCTGCGTGCCGCCGGGTTCGAGACCGTCATGGTCAACTGCAACCCGGAGACGGTGTCCACCGACTACGACACCGCCGACCGTCTCTACTTCGAGCCGCTGACCTTCGAGGACGTCCTGGAGGTCGTGCACGCCGAGCAGGCCTCCGGCACCGTCGCGGGCGTCATCGTGCAGCTCGGCGGGCAGACCCCGCTGGGGCTGGCCCAGCGCCTCACCGACGCCGGGGTGCCCGTCGTCGGGACCTCCGCGGCCGCGATCGACCTGGCCGAGGACCGCGGCGCGTTCGGCGAGGTCCTGCGCAAGGCAGGCCTGCCCGCCCCGGAGTTCGGCATGGCCACCTCCTTCGAGCAGGCCCGGGGGATCGCCACCCGGATCGGCTACCCGGTGCTGGTGCGGCCGTCCTACGTGCTCGGCGGACGCGGCATGGAGATCGTCTACGACGAGGCGACCCTGGCCGGCTACATCGCCCGCGCCACCACCATCTCCCCGGACCGCCCGGTGCTGGTCGACAAGTTCCTCGACGACGCCATCGAGATCGACGTCGACGCCCTGTGCGACGGCGAGGAGATCTACCTCGGCGGCGTGATGGAGCACATCGAGGAGGCCGGGGTCCACTCCGGGGACTCCTCCTGCACCCTGCCGCCGATCACGCTGGGCTCCTCGGTGCTGGCGAAGGTCCGCGAGGCCACCGCCGCCATCGCGCACGGCGTCGGCGTGCGCGGGCTGCTCAACGTCCAGTACGCCCTGCACGGCGACGTGCTCTACGTGCTGGAGGCCAACCCGCGGGCGTCGCGGACGGTGCCGTTCGTGTCCAAGGCGACGTCGGTGCCGCTGGCCAAGGCCGCCGCCCGGATCATGCTCGGCGCCACCATCGCCGACCTGCGCGGCGAGGGCCTGCTCCCGGCGACCGGCGACGGCGGCGCGCTGCCCGCCGACTCCCCGGTCGCGGTCAAGGAGGCGGTACTGCCGTTCAACCGGTTCCGCAACACCGCGGGCCAGGGCGTCGACCCGCTGCTCGGCCCGGAGATGAAGTCCACCGGCGAGGTCATGGGCTTCGACTCCGCCTTCGGCCCGGCGTTCGCCAAGTCGCAGGCCGCCGCCTACGGCTCGCTGCCGACCTCGGGCACGGTGTTCGTGTCCATCGCCGACCGCGACAAGCGGGCGATGGTGTTCCCGATCCGCCGCCTGGCCGACATGGGCTTCGAGGTCCTCGCCACCGAGGGCACCGCGGAGATGCTGCGCCGCAACGGGATCGATGTCACCGTGGTGCGCAAGCACAGCGAGGGATCCGGACCGGAGACCCCGACGATCGTCGACACCATCCTCGCCGGGGACGTCGACCTGATCGTCAACACCCCGGTCGGGAACCCCGGTCCGCGCGTCGACGGCTACGAGATCCGCGCCGCCGCGGTGTCGCGCGGGGTGCCGTGCATCACCACGGTGCAGGGGACCGCGGCCGCGGTGCAGGGCATCGAGGCGCTCGCCTCGGGCGGGCTCGGCGTGCGGTCGCTCCAGCAGGCGCACGCGGCGCTGAAGGCGAAGGCGTGAGCTTCGCCGCCCGGCTCGACGGGGCCGTCGCCGCCCACGGGCCGCTGTGCGTCGGGATCGACCCGCACCCGGCGCTGCTGGCGGCCTGGGGCCTCACCGACGACGCCGACGGCCTCGCCGCGTTCGCCGACCGCTGCCACGCGGCGTTCGCCGGGGCGGTGTCGGTGGTCAAGCCGCAGGCGGCGTTCTTCGAGCGGCACGGCTCGGCGGGCGTCGCGGTGCTGGAACGGCTGCTCGCCGGGTTCGCGGGCTCGGGCACCCTGACCCTGCTCGACGCCAAGCGCGGCGACATCGGCTCCACCATGGACGGCTACGCCGACGCCTATCTGCGCGTCGGCGCGCCGCTCGCGGCGGACGCGCTCACGCTGTCGCCCTACCTGGGTTTCGGGTCGCTGGAGCCGGCGCTGACCGCCGCCGACGAGGCCGGGCGCGGGGTGTTCGTGCTGGCCCGCACGTCCAACCCGGACGGTGCCGCGGTGCAGTGCGCCACGACGGCGGACGGGGTGAGCGTCGCCCAGCGGATGGTCGACGACGCCGCCGCCCGCAACGCCGGTGCGCAGCCCCGCGGCGCGGTGGGCGTCGTCGTCGGCGGCACCCACGAGCACGGCCTGGACCTGACCGCGTTGAACGGCCCGGTGCTGGTGCCCGGGCTCGGTGCCCAGGGCGCGAGCCCGGCCGACGTGGTGTCGCGGTTCGCCGGCACCGCGGGCCCGGTCCTGCCGGTGTCGGCGCGCGGTGTGCTGCGGGCCGGCCCCGACACCGTCGCCCTGCGGGACGCGGCACACCTGCTCGCGGAGGAGCTGGCCTCCACCGCCGCCGGGGCGCACTGAGCGGGCGCCGGTCCCGATGATCGTCTGCTGTGAGGTGTCCGGTGCCGGATCCGGCACCGGACACCTCACGCGTCGCGATCATGGACTCCGGGACGGCACGGGTCCGGTGGTGGGCAGGCGACGCCGGACCCGCGCCGGGCGGTCCACTCCACCCGCCGGGCGCCCCCGGGCGCACCGGGACGTCGATCGGGCGCGTCCGGTGGCGGGCCGGCTGCCCCGTCCGGCGGGCAGCACTGCGCCGACCCGCCCTACGGGGGAGCCGGATGGCACTCCTGTCGTGGTTCGAACAGGGTGCCGTTGATCACCTCCTGACGGCCGAAACCGGAGGTGGGACCCCCATTGACGCCTCCGTGGAGGTCGTGGGTACGTTCGAATACGACGCCGGGGACGTCCCCCGGACGGGTCGGTGCGACCCACCACCCGATCGCTGACGCGACACCCCGGCGCGAGCCGGGATCACGGCGGCGAGAACGACGAGAACGACACAGGAAAGTACGGAGGAACCAACCGTGGCCCTTCCCCAGCTGACCGAGGAACAGCGCGCCGCCGCGCTGGAGAAGGCCGCGGCCGCGCGCCGGGCCCGGGCCGAGCTGAAGGACCGCCTCAAGCGCGGCGGCACCACCCTCGAGGAGGTGCTGAAGAAGGCCGAGACCGACGAGGTCCTCGGCAAGATGAAGGTCTCGGCTCTGCTCGAGGCCCTGCCGAACGTCGGCAAGGTCCGCGCCCAGCAGATCATGGAGGAGCTGGAGATCGCGACCAGCCGCCGTCTGCGTGGCCTGGGTGACCGGCAGCGCAAGGCGCTGCTCGAGCGCTACCCGAGCTGATCCGGGCGTCCCGTGACCGACACCTCCTCCGTCATGCCCTCCGGCCGGACCGGCCCCGCCCGCGGGCGGCTGCTCGTGCTGGCCGGGCCGTCCGGGGTGGGCAAGAGCAGCGTGGTCGCGGGACTGCGCGAGGCGCTGCCGGAGCTGCTGTTCAGCGTGTCCGCCACGACCCGGCCCGCGCGGCCGGGCGAGGTGGACGGCCGTGACTACCGCTTCGTGTCCCGCGAGGAGTTCGACGCGCTCATCGAGCGCGGCGAACTCCTCGAGTGGGCCGAGGTGCACGGCGGGCTGCAGCGCTCCGGCACGCCCCGGGTGCCCGTCGAGCAGGCTCTCGACCGGGGCCGTCCGGTCCTGGTCGAGGTCGACCTGCAGGGCGCCCGGTCGGTCAAACGGGTCCTGCCCGAGGCCGTCACCGTCTTCGTCGCGCCACCCTCGATGGAGGAGCTGGCCCGCCGGCTCACCGACCGCGGCACCGACACCCCCGAGCAGCGCGAGCGCCGGCTGCGGACCGCCATCGAGGAGATGGACGCCCAGGGGGAGTTCGACGAGGTGGTCGTCAACGACGACCTGCAGGCCGTGATCGGCCGGTTGGTAGCATTGGCGGTCGACCGCGGCGCCGTCTGAGCGCCCCAGGTCCCCCTCGTTCTTCAGGAGTCCACCACGTGAGCACGCCCACCGGCACCGCCACCGCCCCCGAGGGCATCACCTACCCGCCGATCGACGACCTGCTCGGCCAGGTCAGCTCGAAGTACGCTCTGGTCATCTACGCGGCCAAGCGCGCCCGGCAGATCAACGACTACTACTCCCAGCTCGGTGAGGGCCTGCTCGAGTACGTCGGCCCGCTCGTCGAGCCGGGCCCGCGCGAGAAGCCGCTGTCGATCGCGATGCGCGAGATCCAGGCGGGGATGCTCGAGCACACCGAGGGCGAGTAAGACCTCTCGATGGCTCCTCCCGAGGTGCTCCTCGGCGTCTCCGGCGGCATCGCCGCCTACAAGAGCGCCGAGGTGCTGCGTCGCCTGACCGAGTCCGGCCACGCGGTGCGGGTGATCCCCACCGAGTCCGCGCTGCGGTTCGTCGGGGCCGCGACGTTCGAGGCCCTGTCCGGCCGGCCCGTCGCCACCGGGGTGTTCCACGACGTCCACGAGGTGCCGCACGTGGCCCTGGGCAAGGGCGCGGACCTCGTCGTCGTCGCCCCGGCCACCGCGGACCTCATGGCCCGCCTCGCGCACGGCCGCTCCGACGACCTGCTGACCGCGGCGCTGCTGACCGCCCGGTGCCCGGTGGTGCTGGCGCCCGCGATGCACACCGAGATGTGGGAGCACCCCGCGACGGTCGACAACGTCGCCCTGCTGCGCGCCCGCGGCACGGTGGTGATCGAACCCGCCGCGGGCCGGCTGACCGGCGCGGACACCGGCAAGGGCCGGCTGCCCGACCCGGCCGAGATCGTCGACCTGGCCCGGCTGCTGCTGGAGCGCCCGGACGCGCTGCCGCGGGACCTGGAGGGCCGCCACGTGGTCGTCAGTGCCGGTGGGACCCGGGAGGACCTCGACCCGGTCCGCTTCCTCGGCAACCGGTCCTCGGGCCGGCAGGGCTGGGCGCTGGCCCGGGTCGCCGCCCAGCGCGGCGCGCGGGTGACGCTCGTCGCCGGGCACACCGCGGACCTCGGCGCCCCGGCGGGGGTGGACGTGGTCGCCGCGGGGACCGCCGTCGCCATGGAGGCCGCCGTCCGCGGTGCGGCCGTGGACGCGGACGCCGTGGTGATGGCCGCCGCCGTCGCGGACTTCCGGCCGGTCGACACCGCCGCCGACAAGATCAAGCGCGGCGACGCGGAGCCGGCGCCGCTGCGGCTGACCCAGAACCCCGACATCCTCGCCGGGCTCGTGGCCGACCCGCCGCGGTCGGGTCAGGTCGTGGTCGGGTTCGCCGCCGAGACCGGCGACGCCGACGGGGACGTGCTCCACCACGGCCGCGCCAAACTCGCCCGCAAGGGCTGTGACCTGCTGGTGGTGAACGCGGTCGGCGACGGCAAGGCCTTCGAGACCACGGACAACGCCGGCTGGCTGCTCGCCCGCGACGGCGGCGAGGACGAGCTGCCGTTCGGCTCGAAGGCGCTGCTCGCCTCCCGCATCTGGGACGCGGTCGTCCCGCGCCTGCGCTGAGCACCCCCGGACACGACGACGGGCCCGCACCGGAGAACCCCCGGTGCGGGCCCGTCGTCG
The DNA here is from genome assembly GCF_017312155.1 of Pseudonocardia sp. UM4_GMWB1. NCBI lineage: Bacteria > Bacillati > Actinomycetota > Actinomycetes > Pseudonocardiales > Pseudonocardiaceae > Pseudonocardia > Pseudonocardia sp. UM4_GMWB1. The sequence continues at coordinate 3,093,631 of NZ_QJPN01000001.1, forward strand.
TGTGCGACCGGACTCAGTCCTCGTCGAAGAAGGAGCTGCGCGTCGGCTCCGCCTCGTCGGAGGAGGAGTCGGACCCCTCGCCCGACCCCTCACCCGACGTGGACGGCGTGGCCGACGAGGTCGACCGCGGCGAGGACGTGGACGGCGTCGCCGAGGAGGTCGAGCGCGGGCTCGACGTGGACGGCGACGAGGTCGACGGGGCCGACCGCTCGGCGCTGCTCGGGGTCAGCGAGTCCTCCGACGACCCGTAGCCCTCGGAGCCGGAGGTCGAGACGTACCGGGTCATCGCCCAGCCGCCGTACTCGGGGAGCTCGACGAACCCGTCCTGGGTCTCTCCGGTCGAGGTGGACTCACCCCGCTCGCACACGCCGACGATCGGCGCGTCGGCCTCGGGCTCGGAGCGGACGTTGACGCTCTGGGTGCAGGTGCCGGTACCGGCGGCCGACGCGGTGCCGGCGACGATGCCGGTGGTGGTGACGCCGGCCACGGCCAGTGCGCCGAGGACGGCTGCGACGCGTCGCGAGTTCGGCTTCATGGTGGAACAACCTCCGTGCCGCCGGGGCCGGGGAGGCCACCGTGCGGATCCGTTCGTGGGCGACCCCGCGGGGCGTGCGAGGTGTTGTCCCGCCCAACGAGCCGACGCCCGTTCGATTCGTGAGCAGAGGGTCAATCACCCCATCCGGCGACACCGGGTAGCGGATTCTCCGGGTGTTGTCACGCTCCGTGTGTGAGTTCCCTCGTGCGAGTCCCGTACGGGCGGCCGGTCTGGACTACCCTGCATCCGAGGGGCGCTCGCGATCATGGTCGTGCGTCCGAGCGAGCGCGACGACGTCGTCGCGCCGGAGCGGAGAACGTTTCCAACGGGATGGAGAAACTGCGCGTGTCCAACACGAGCCGTCGCCTGTTCACCAGCGAGTCGGTCACCGAGGGCCACCCCGACAAGATCTGTGACGCGGTCAGCGACACGATCCTCGACGCCATGCTCGCGCAGGACCCGAGCAGCCGGGTCGCCGTCGAGACCCTGGTGACCACCGGTCAGGTGCACGTCGCCGGTGAGGTCACCACCAACGCCTACGTCGAGATCCCGCAGCTGGTGCGGGAGAAGATCCTCGAGATCGGCTACGACTCCTCCGCCAAGGGCTTCGACGGCTCCTCCTGTGGCGTCAACATCGCCATCGGTGCGCAGTCGCCCGACATCGCCCAGGGGGTCGACACCGCCTACGAGAAGCGCGTCGAGTCCGCCGAGGACGAGATCGCCAAGCAGGGCGCCGGCGACCAGGGCCTGATGTTCGGCTACGCCTGCGAGGACACCCCCGAGCTGATGCCGCTGCCGATCGCGCTGGCGCACCGCCTGTCGCGCCGGCTGACCGAGGTCCGCAAGAACGGCACGCTGCCCTACCTGCGCCCGGACGGGAAGACCCAGGTCACCATCGAGTACGACGGCGACAAGCCGGTCCGGCTCGACACCGTGGTCCTGTCCTCCCAGCACGCCGCGGACGTCGACCTCGACGGCATGCTGGCTCCCGACATCCTCAAGCACGTCGTCACGCCCGAGGTGGAGGCGCTGGGCTGGGACCCGTCGCAGCCGCGGCTGCTGGTCAACCCGACCGGCCGCTTCGTGCTCGGCGGCCCGATGGGTGACGCGGGCCTCACCGGCCGCAAGATCATCGTCGACACCTACGGCGGCATGGCCCGCCACGGTGGCGGCGCCTTCTCCGGCAAGGACCCGTCGAAGGTCGACCGCTCCGCCGCATACGCCATGCGGTGGGTCGCCAAGAACGCCGTCGCCGCCGGGCTCGCCGGGCGGATCGAGGTCCAGGTCGCCTACGCGATCGGCAAGGCCGCCCCGGTCGGGCTGTTCGTGGAGACCTTCGGCACGGAGAACGTCGACCCGGCGCGGATCCAGGCCGCCATCGAGGAGGTCTTCGACCTGCGCCCGGCCGCGATCATCCGCGACCTGAAGCTGCTGCGCCCGATCTACGGGCCGACCGCCGCGTACGGCCACTTCGGCCGCACCGACGTCGAGCTGCCGTGGGAGGACACCTCCCGCGCCGACGCCCTGAAGTCGGTCGCCGGCGGCTGAGCGCCGAGCACGTGCCCCGTGGCCGTCGACCGCCCCGCGCGGTCGGCGGCCACGGGCGTCTCCGGGTGGCGTCGGTGCCGCGTGGTAGACCCTCGACGTGAGCTCTCCGCGTACGGCACCGGCGGCCCGCGCCCGCCGCCCGGGGCGCGACCGGGGGCAGTGGCAGCCCGCCCCGGCCCGTCCGGTCGCGCGGGTGCTGGTCGACGTCGCGCTGCCGCACCTGGACCGGACCTTCGACTACCGCGTCCCGACCCATCTCGACGACGCCGCCGTCCCCGGTGTGCGGGTGCGGGTGCGCTTCGCCGGCCGCCTGGTCGACGGCTTCCTGCTGGAGCGCTCCGACGACACCGCCCACGCCGGGAAGCTCGCCTGGGTCGACAAGGTCGTCTCGCCCGAACCGGTGCTCACCGCCGAGGTGGCCGGGCTGGCCCGGGCCGTCGCCGACCGCTACGCCGGGGTGATGGCCGACGTCCTGCGCCTCGCGGTGCCCGCCCGGCACGCCCGCGTCGAGTCCGAGAGCCCGCGGGAACGCGGCGCCGCCGAGCCTGCCCCGGTCGACCGTGCGGGCTGGGAGGCCTACCCGCGCGGCGGGGCGTTCCTCGACGCGCTGGCGGGCGGGCGCGCCGCGCACGCCGTCTGGCAGGCGCTGCCGGGGGAGGAGTGGGCGGCCCGGCTGGCCGAGGCCGCCGTCGCCACCCGGTCGGCCGGACGCTCGGCCCTGCTCGTCGTGCCCGACCAGCGTGACGTCGCCCGGCTGCACGGCGCCTGCGCGGCGCTGCTCGGCGAGGACGGGGTGGTCGCCCTGACCGCGGAGCTCGGGCCCGCCGAGCGCTACCGGCGCTGGCTGGCGGTGCGGCGGGGGAGCGTGCGGGTCGTCGTCGGCACCCGGTCCGCGGCGTTCGCCCCGCTCGGCGAGCTCGGCCTGCTGGCCGTCTGGGACGACGGCGACGACTCCCACTCCGAGCCCCGAGCCCCCTACCCGCAGGTCCGCGACGTGCTGGTGCTGCGCGCGCACCGCGAGGGCGCCGCGCTGCTGCTCGCGGGGTTCGCCCGGACCGCCGAGGCGCAGCTGCTCGTCGAGACCCGCTGGGCCAGTCCCATCGCGGCCGACCGTGCCGGGGTGCGTGCCCGGATGCCGCGGGTCACCGCGATCGGGGAGACCGACACCCAGCTCGTGCGGGACCCGGCCGCCCGCGCGGCCCGCGTCCCGGGCGTCGCGTTCGAGGCCGCCCGCGCCGCGCTGACCGCCGGGCGCCCGGTGCTGGTGCAGGTGCCGCGGTCGGGCTACCTGCCGTTCCTGGCGTGCGCGTCCTGCCGCGACGCGGCCCGCTGCCGGCACTGCGCGGGCCCGCTGGGCCTGCCGCGTTCCGGCGCGGGTTCCGAGGGTGCACTGCCCGCCTGCCGCTGGTGCGGCCGGGCCGAGCCGGCGTTCCGCTGCGGGCACTGCGGGTCGCGACGGCTGCGGGCCGGGGTGGTCGGCGCCGGGCGCACCGCCGAGGAGCTCGGCCGCGCCTTCCCCGGTGTCACCGTGCGGACCTCCGGCGGGGGCGCCGAGGTGCTCGACACCGTCCCGCCCGGGCCCGCGCTGGTCGTCGCCACGCCGGGGGCGGAGCCGGTCGTCGACGGCGGCGGGGCCGGCTACGGCGCCGCGCTGCTGCTCGACGGCTGGGCGATGCTCGCCCGGCCCGACCTGCGCGTCGCCGAGGAGACGCTGCGCCGCTGGTTCGCCGCGGCCGCCGGGGTCGTGCCGCACACCGACGGCGGACGGGTCGTCGTCGTCGCCGAGGCGTCGGTGCCGACGGTGCAGGCGCTGGTGCGGTGGGACCCGGCCGGGCACGCCGAGGCCGAGCTCGCCGAACGCGCCGAGGTGGGGTTCCCGCCCGCGATCCGGATGGCCTCGGTGGAGGGGCCGCCCGCCGCCGTCGCCGAGATCTGCGACGCGGTGCTCGGCACCGGGCGCGTCGACCCGTCCCCGCCCGAGGGGGTGGAGCTGCTCGGACCGGTCGAGATCGACCCGCCGGACCGGCCCGGCGCCGGTCACGGCACCGCCGACGAGGTCCGCGAGCGCGCGCTGCTGCGGGTCCCGCGCCGCGCCGGTCGCGACCTGGCCCGTGCCCTGCACGACGCGCAGGCCCTGCGCACCGCCCGCAAGGCCCCCGAGACCGTCCGGGTCCGGCTCGACCCCGACGAGATCGACTGAGCGGTGCGCCGCGTCACCGCCGTGACACCGGACGGGACCGGCGGTGCCGCAGTGGCACAATGGAGCGCTGACCACCGCACTCGTCCGCCGTGAGGGGAAGCCCGTGCCCATCCAGCCCGTCCGGCTGTTCGGCGACCCGGTCCTGCGCACCCGCGCCACCGAGGTCACCGACTTCGACGCGGAGCTGCGCAAGCTCGTCAGCGACCTGACCGACACCATGCACGACGAGGGCGGTGCCGGTCTGGCCGCGCCGCAGATCGGCGTCGGCAAGCGGGTGTTCGTCTACGACTGCGACGGTTTCTCCGGGCACCTGGTCAACCCGACCTGGGAGGCCGTCGGTGAGGACGAGCAGTTCGGCATGGAGGGCTGCCTGTCCATCCCCGGGCTCGGCTGGGACTGCCGGCGCAAGCTGCACGTCGTCGCGCGGGGCTGGGACATGCACGGTGAGCCGCAGGTGGTCGAGGGCTCCGAGCTGCTGGCGCGGGCCATCCAGCACGAGACCGACCACCTCGACGGCGTGCTGTTCGTCGACCGGCTCGACGCCGAGACCCGCAAGCTGGCGATGCGCGAGATCCGGGAGGCCGCCTGGTTCGGCGAGCCCGAGCCGGTCGTCAAGGCGAGCCCGCACCCCATGTTCGGCAAGGCCCGATGAGGCTGCTGTTCGCCGGCACCCCCGACCCGGCGGTGCCGTCGCTGCGGGCGCTGCTGGAGCACCCCGGCCACGAGGTCGTCGCGGTGCTGACCCGCCCGGACGCCCCCGCCGGGCGCGGCCGCAGGCTCACCCGCTCCCCGGTCGGCGAGCTCGCCGACGCGGCGGGGATCCCCGTGCTGACCCCCGCGAAGCCGTCGGGCCCGGAGTTCCTCGACACCCTGCGCGCGCTCGCCCCGGACTGCGCACCGGTCGTCGCCTACGGGGCGCTGCTGCCCCGCCCGGTGCTGGACGTGCCCGTCCACGGCTGGGTCAACCTGCACTTCTCGCTGCTGCCCGCCTGGCGCGGCGCGGCCCCGGTGCAGTCCGCGATCCGGCACGGCGACGACGTCACCGGCGCCACCACGTTCCGGCTCGAGGAGGGCATGGACACTGGGCCCACCTACGGCCTGGTCACCGAGACCGTCGGCGCGACCGACACCGCGGGCGACCTGCTGGGCAGGCTCGCCGAGTCCGGTGCCCGGTTGCTCGCCGCGACCCTGGACGGCATCGCCGACGGCACGCTGACCGCCGTCCCGCAGCCCGCCGAGGGGGTCTCGCTCGCGCCGAAGGTCACGACCGCCGACGCCCGCGCCGACTTCACCACCCCGGCCGCCGCGCTGGACCGGCTGATCCGCTCGGTCACCCCCGAGCCCGGCGCGTGGTGCGGGTTCCGCGACGACCGCCTCGGGCTCGGCCCGGTCCGCCCGTTGCGCACCGGTGAGGTCGAGCTCGCGCCGGGGGAGCTGCGGGTCGAGCGCCGCCGGGTGCTGGCCGGGACCGCGACCGTCCCCGTCGAGCTGGGCGAGGTGAAGCCGAAGGGCAAGCGGTTCATGCCCGCACCGGACTGGGCCCGCGGCGCCCGGATCGACGGCGTCGAGTACCTGGGCTGACCCGCCGCCACCCGCCGCGGTCCGGCGCACCGACCTCCCGACACCACACCGACTTCCCGACATCCCGGACGACGGCCGGCCCCCGGCCACGGCGGACCCCGCCGAGGAGACCACGTGAGCGAGCAGGACCCCCGACCCGACCGCGACCGGCCCGACCGGTCCGACCGCCCCGAGCGGCGCGCCGGCGACGACCGGCACCGCGGCGGCGACAGGTCGGGCGGTGACCGGGCCCGCGGGGACCGGTCGCGCGACGACCGCGGCCCGCGCACCGGGTCCGGCTGGGGCGGCGGCCCGGGGTCCGGCGACCGGCGCGGCGGGTCCGGCTCCGGTGGTCCGGGCGGCTCCGGGGAGCGCCGTGGTGGTGGGTGGCGCGACTCCGACCGGCCCAGCCACTCCCGCTCCGGCGGCGACGTGGCCCGACCGCGCGACGGCGGGGACCGGTCGCGCGACGACCGTCCCCGCGGCGACCGCCCGTTCCGGGGCCGTGACGACCGGCCGCGGGGCGACGACCGCGCCCGCGGCGGGGACCGCTCCCGCGACGGTCGGCCCCGTGGGGACCGGCCCCGGGACCGTGACAACCGCTCCCGTGACGACCGCCCGCGCGGCGACCGCCCCGGCGGCGACCGTGCCCACGGCGACGGGCCCCGCCCCGACCGACGTGACGACCGCCCCCGCGACGACCGCCCCCGCGGTGACCGTCCGCCGTACGACCGTGACGACCGCCCGCGTGGCGACCGGCCCCGGGGCGACCGACCCCAGGGCGACCGCGCCCGCAGTGACCGTCCCCGCAGTGACCGCCCGCAGGGCGACCGTCCCCGCCCCGACCGCGGGGACGACCGCCGCGGCGGTCGCGACGACCGTGGGGACCGTGGCGGCGACCGCGGCCCCCGCCGCGAGCGCACCTCCGGCCCCCGCAACTCCGGCCCGCCCCGCGGCCGCAGCGGCCCCGGCAGGCCCCCGGCCGTCGACCCCGCCCGGCAGGCGGCCTACGAGCTGCTGACCGCCGTCCGCGAGCGCGACGCCTACGCCAACCTCGCACTGCCCGGCATCCTGCGCCGCCACCGGCTGCGCGACCGCGACGCCGGCCTGGCGACCGAGCTCGGCTACGGCACCCTGCGCGCCCAGGGCCTGCTCGACACGATCATCGACGCCTGCACCGACCGCCCGCTGGCCAAGATCGAGCACGCCCTGCTCGACGCGCTGCGCCTGGGCGCCTACCAGCTGCTGCGCACCCGGGTGCCCGACCACGCGGCCGTCACCACCTGCGTCGAGCTGGTCCGGTCCGATCACGGTTCGCAGTCGGCCGGGTTCGTCAACGCGGTGCTGCGCCGCATCGGCGAGCACACCGAGGCCGAGTGGCTCGACCGCCTCGCCCCCGACCCCGCCGAGGACCCGGTCGGCGACGCCGCGCTGCGCCACGCCCACCCGCGCTGGATCGCGCAGGCCTTCGCCGACGCGCTCGGCGGGACCGGTGAGGAGCTGACCGCCGCCCTCGCCGCCGACGACACCCGACCGCGCGTGCACCTGCTCGCCCGGCCCGGCGAGATCACCGCCGAGGAGCTGGCCCTCGCCACCGGCGGCGAGCAGGCGCCCTACTCGCCCTACGGGGTGCACCTGGAACCGGGCAGCGGCGACGTCGGCGAGCTCGACGCCGTCGCCGAGGGGCTCGCGATCGTCCAGGACGAGGGCAGCCAGCTCGTCGCCGCCGCGCTCGCCCGGGCCGAGCTGCGGGGCGAGGACACCGGTCGCTGGCTCGACCTGTGCGCCGGGCCGGGCGGAAAGGCGTCGCTGCTGGGCGGGCTCGTCGCCGCCCGGGGCGGGACGCTCGACGCGGTCGAGTCCAGCCAGCACCGCGCCGATCTCGTGCGCCGGTCCGTCGCGGAGCTGCCGGTCACCGTGCACGTCGCCGACGGCCGGGAGGCCCCGCTGCCCGACGGCGGCTACGACCGGGTGCTCGTCGACGCGCCCTGCACCGGGCTGGGCGCGCTGCGCCGCCGCCCCGAGGCCCGCTGGCGGCGCCGCCCCGAGGACATCGCGACGCTGACCCGGCTGCAGCGCGAGCTGCTCGTCGCTGCGCTGCGTCATGTCCGACCCGGCGGCGTCGTCGCCTACGTCACCTGCTCGCCGCACGTGTCGGAGACCGCCGGCGTCGTCGGCCGGATCGTCGGCCGCGACGGACGCCCCGGCCCGGCCGGTGCCGTCGAACAGCTCGACGCGCGCGCCTGGCTGCCCGGCGAGGTCCCCGGCCTCGGGGACGGGCCGACCGTCCAGCTGTGGCCGCACGTGCACGGCACCGACGCGATGTTCCTGGCGCTGCTGCGCCGCCCGCTCGACGACTGACCGCGGTGTGACGGCGGCCTCGCCCACGGGTGCGGGGCCGCCGGCGAGCGGCCAGTAACCTCCTCGGCGTGCACCCGATGATCGCGCCCAGCATCCTCTCGGCCGACTTCGCCCGACTCGGCGAGGAGGCCGCCGCCGTGGGCGGCGACGGGACCGGGAACGGCGCGGACTGGCTGCACGTCGACGTCATGGACGCGCACTTCGTGCCGAACCTGACGCTCGGCCTGCCGGTGGTGCAGAGCCTGCGCGCCGCCACCGACATCCCGCTCGACTGCCACCTGATGATCGAGGACCCGGACCGCTGGGCCCCGGGCTACGCCGAGGCGGGCGCCCGCAACGTCACCGTGCACGCCGAGGCCGCCCACGATCCGGTGATGCTCGCCAAGAACCTGCGCGCCGCCGGGTCCCTCGCCGGGCTGTCGATCAAGCCCGGCACCCCGCTCGACCCCTGGGTCGAGGTGCTCCGCCACTACGACACGTTGCTGGTCATGAGCGTCGAGCCCGGCTTCGGCGGGCAGAGCTTCATCCCCGAGGTCCTCGACAAGGTCCGCACCGTCCGCAACCTGGTCGACACCGGGCACCTCACCGTGCTCGTCGAGATCGACGGCGGCATCAACGCCGACACCATCGACGCGGCCGCCGAGGCCGGCGTCGACTGCTTCGTCGCCGGGTCGGCCGTCTACGGCGCCGAGGACCCGGGCCGCGCCGTCGCCGCGCTGCGCGACAGCGTCCGCCGCGCGAACCCGCACCGCTGGGCCGGCTGAGCCCGCCCCGGCCCCGGAGCGAGGAGCAGTGGACGGCTCGACCGGCCCGGACCGCCGCACGGTGGCGGCGATGCGCCGTGCCCTGGCCGCATCCGTGGAGGTCCACGGCACCACCAGCCCCAACCCGGCGGTCGGCTGCGTCATCCTCGACCGGCACGGCGAGGTGGCAGGTGTCGGCGCCACCGCACGACCCGGCGGCCCGCACGCCGAACGGGTCGCGCTCGCCGCGGCGGGCCCGCGGGCCGCGGGCGGCACCGCGGTGGTCACCCTCGAACCGTGCAACCACACCGGCCGCACCCCGCCGTGCGTGGAAGGTCTCCTGGAGGCGGGTATCGCCCGCGTGCACGCCGCGGTCGCCGACCCGAACCCCGTCGCCGCGGGCGGTCTGGACCGGCTGCGCGCCGCCGGAGTAGATGTGACACTCGGCACGCTCGCCGACGAGGTCGCGCTCGGTCCGCTGCGCGGCTGGCTGCACCGCACGCGCACCGGACGCCCCCACGTGACCTGGAAGGTCGCCACCACGCTCGACGGCCGCGTCGCCGCCGCCGACGGCACCAGCCGCTGGATCACCGGCCCGGCCGCGCGCGGCACGGTGCATGACCTGCGCCGCAGGATGGACGCGATCGTCGCGGGCACGGGTACCGTCCTGTCCGACGACCCGGCGCTGACCGCCCGCCGGCCCGACGGCACCTTGTTCTCCCACCAGCCCCTGCGGGTGGTGGTGGGACACCGCGACGTCCCGCCCGGCGCCCGGCTGGCCCGGACCGACGAAGCCGGCACCGCCGACGTGCTCCACCTCCGCACCCGCGATCCGGGGGAGGTGCTCGCCGAGCTCAGCCACCGGACCGTGGTGGACGTGCTCCTCGAGGGCGGACCGACCCTCGCCGGTGCGTTCGTCGCCGCAGGACTCGTCGACCGGGTGCTCGTGCACCTGGCCCCGGCCCTGCTCGGCGCGGGACCGCACGCCCTCGGTGACGCGGGCGTGGTAACGATCGCCGACATCGTTCGGTTGCACGTGGACGAGATCCACCGCGTCGGCGACGACGTGGTCATCGACGCACGACCGGCATCCGGCCCGACCGGGCCGGACGTGCCGCAGTAGGAGGGACGGGCGATGTTCACCGGGATCGTGGAGGAGGTCGGCGAGGTCGTCGACGTCCGCACCGACGACGACGTCGTCGTGCTGACCGTGCGCGCGGCACTGGCCGCCGAGGTCGGGCACGGGGAGTCGGTCGCGGTGAACGGCTGTTGTCTCACCGCCGTCGTCACCGGGCAGGGCGCGGCCACGCTCACCCTGGAGCTGGTGCCCGAGACGCTGAAGCGGACCTCGCTCGGCGCCGTCGGTGCCGGGTCCGGGGTCAACCTGGAGCGCGCCGTGCCCGCCGGTGGCCGGCTCGACGGCCACATCGTGCAGGGGCACGTGGACGGCATCGGCACCGTGGTCTCCCGCACCCCCGGCGAGCGCAGCGACGAGGTCCGGTTCTCGCTGCCCGCCGAGCTCGCCCGCTACGTCGTCGAGAAGGGCTCCGTCGCCGTCGACGGTGTCTCGCTGACCGTCGCCACCGTGTACCCGGACGGGTTCGGGGTGGCGCTGATCCCGACGACCCTCGCCGAGACCACACTGGGGTCGCGCGCCCCGGGGGACCCGGTCAACCTGGAGGTCGACGTGATCGCCAAGTACGTGGAACGCATGACCGCGGGGTACCTGCAGGGGCCCGGGTCCGGACAGGAAGGGGTCGCCCGGTGAGCGAGCCGTTGACGTCGCCGGTCACTCCGGCAGGCCAGGGGTCGGGCAAGTTGCCGGACGCCCCGCACACCGCGATGTCCCCCTCGGAGCGGGCCGAGCGCTTCGCCCAGATCGAGAAGGCCATCGCCGACATCGCCGAGGGCAAGCCGGTCGTCGTGATGGACGACGAGGACCGCGAGAACGAGGGCGACCTGATCTTCGCCGCGTCGAAGGCGACCGCGGAGCTGCTGGCGTTCACCGTCCGCTACACCTCCGGCTACGTCTGCGTGGCCATCACCGGTGAGGCCTGCGAGCGGCTCGACCTGCCGCCGATGCACCACACCAACCGCGACTCCTTCCGCACCGCGTACACGGTCACAGTGGACGCGAAGGAGGGCGTCACCACCGGCATCTCCGCCCAGGACCGTGCGCACACGATCCGCACGCTCGCGGACCCGGGGACCGACCGGCACGACCTGGTCCGGCCCGGGCACGTCGTGCCGCTGCAGGCCCGTGAAGGCGGGGTGCTGCGCCGTCCCGGGCACACCGAGGCCGCGGTCGACCTCGCCCGGATGGCGGGCCTGCCCGCCGCCGGCGCGCTGTGCGAGATCGTCTCGGAGAAGAACACCGGAGAGATGGCCCGCGGCGAGGAACTCGGCGTGTTCGCCGCCGACCACGACCTCACGCTGATCACCATCGCCGACCTCATCGCCTACCGGCGCCGCTACGAGAAGCACGTCGAGCGGGTAGCTACCGCGCGGATCCCCACCGGCCACGGTGACTTCCTCGCGCACGGCTACGACTGCACCCTCGACGGTACCGAGCACATCGCCATGGTGATGGGCGACGTCGCCACCCCCGCCGACGACGGCGAGGACGTGCTCGTCCGGGTGCACTCCGAGTGCCTCACCGGAGACGTCCTCGGCTCGCTGCGCTGCGACTGCGGCCCCCAGCTCGACGCGGCCCTGGAGGCCGTCGCCAAGGAGGGCCGCGGCGTCGTGCTCTACATGCGTGGACACGAGGGCCGGGGGATCGGCCTGCTGCACAAGCTGCAGGCCTACCAGCTCCAGGAGGCCGGCGCCGACACCGTCGACGCCAACCTCGCGATGGGGCTGCCCGCCGACGCCCGGGACTACGGCATCGGCGCCCAGATCCTCGCCGACCTCGGCGTGAAGTCGATGCGGCTGCTCACCAACAACCCGGACAAGCGCGCCGGGCTGGAGGGCTACGGGCTGCGCGTCGTCGGTCGCGAGCCGATGCCGGTGCGCGCGACCCCGCAGAACCTGCGCTACCTGCGGACCAAGCGCGACCGGATGGGCCACGACCTGCCCGACCTCGGCGAGGTCGCCGACCCGGCGCTCTGACCCGGCCGCGCACCGCCCACCGGGAGACCCCGTGGCGCGGCGCGCGGGCCGAGAGGCGAGAATCGGCCCATGAGCGGTGAGGGCCGGCCCTCCGGGGCCACGCAGCTGGACGCGAGCGGACTGCGGGTCGGGGTGGTGGCGGCCCGCTGGCACGCCGAGATCGTGGACCGGCTGCTGGAACGGGCCGTCGCCACGGCTCGGGAGGCCGGTGCCGAGCCCACCGTCGTGCGGGTGCCCGGCACCGTCGAGCTGCCGGTCGTCGCCCAGGAGCTGGCCCGTGGCCACGACGCCGTCGTCGCGCTCGGTGTCGTCGTCCGCGGCGGCACCCCGCACTTCGAGTACGTCTGCGACGCCGTCACCGCGGGCCTCACCCGCGTGGCGCTCGACGAGTCGACCCCGGTCGGCAACGGCGTGCTCACCACGGACACGGTGGACCAGGCGATCGACCGCTCCGGCGCGCCGGGCGCGGCCGAGGACAAGGGGACCGAGGCCTGCATCGCCGCACTCGAATCGGCGCTGGCGCTGCGCGACCTGCGCGCCGGCGCCCCGACCCGCTCGTGACCCCGACCCGGGTCAGCACAGGGAGACTCCAGTGACCGAGCAGCCGACCGACTCCACCGCCCCCGCCGCCCCGGTGGCGCAGACCCGGACCGGACCCGGACCGGACGCGGTGACCCTGCGCCCGCGGGTCATCCGCTGGACCGCCTGGCTCAGCGCCGCCGGCGTGATGGTGTTCTTCTTCATCGCGGCCTACTTCATGCCCGCCGAGGACACCGGGGTGATCTTCCAGCCGGCCGACCAGGTCGCGATGATGGTCATCGGGGCGTTCGTCGCCGGCGGGCTGCTGCTCATGGCCCGCCCCCGGGTGCGCGCCGACAGCCACGGCATCGAGGTCCGCAACGTCATCACCGCCCGGTGGTACGACTGGGCCGACGTGCACGGCGTCTCGTTCCCCGACGGCGCCGCCTCGGCCCGCCTGGAGCTTCCCGACGACGAGTACCAGTCGGTGCTCGCCGTGCAGGCCGTCGACCGCGGGCTGGCCGTGCGCCACGTCCGGACCCTGCGCACGCTGCACCGCGCCGCCGTCCTGGGGGAGTAGGCCGGCTCAGGCGCCGATGCCCGGCGCCCCGGCCCGGCGGTCCAGGACCGGGCCGCCCAGGTCGGCCCGGTCGGCCGCGGCGGCCCCGTGCCGGAAGCCGCTGCCCGACACCTGCGGGCGGCGGGCGCGGCGCAGCCTGCCGAACTCGGCGTCGTAGGCCCGGTCGACCTCGGCGCCGCGGTCGGCCAGCACCAGTTCGGTCGATGCGGCCGCCCGCCCGGTCTCGGCCTCGGTCTCGCCCAGTGCGGAGCGCTCGGCCTCGCACAGCCGCTCGTACACCCGGCCCGCGAAGCCGTAGATCCAGGACCGCCGGTAGGCCGCCACCGACTCGCCGGGGTCCGGCGGGCGGACCGCGGCCAGCGCGGCCGTGGCCTGCAGCAGCAGCGACGTGTAGAGCAGCTCCACCCGCTCCCGGTCGGAGGCGAACCCGAACACGGTGACCGCGGCGACCGAGCCGCCTCGCTGGTCGTGCATCACCCACCGGCACCGCAGCGCCGACGCCGTCCACCCCAGCAGCCGCGCCTTCGCCCCGCTGTAGGGGTTGTCGACGGTGATCCGGCTCCGGCCGATCGGGTCGGCCCGCGACGGCCCGGCGCCGGGCGCCGCCGCCAGCAGCGCCTCGTCGATCCCGTGCCGTGCCATCAGCGCGAACGCCTTGTCGGTGTAGATCTCGGCCTCGTCCGGGGTGCCGGCCCGCTCCGCCTTCGCCAGCAGCTTGCGGATCCGGTCCAGCCGGGCCCCGGGCACCTGCTCACCCGGCGCGGTGCCGATGTCGGTGCGGGGGCCGGTCTCCTGCGCGGTGCTCACGGCGGTCTCCTCGGGCTCGGTAAGGTCGAACTCGTGTTCGAGGGCGAGGTGTACCGGACCCTACCGACAGTTCCGGTGCGCTCGTGCGCGGTCCCCGGCCGACACGCGTCCCTACACCTCGTCCGGGGCCCGCGCCGAGGCCGGGGCCGGGCCGGAACCGTCGGTGCCCGCAACTACCCTGGGAGTCACCATGGCCGACCCCAGCACCTACCGTCCGGCGACCGGGACGATCCCGGAGTCGCCCGGGGTGTACCGCTTCTCCGACCCCCGTGGCCGGGTGATCTACGTCGGCAAGGCCAAGAGCCTGCGGCAGCGGCTGAACTCCTACTTCGCCGACCTGTCCGGCCTGCACCCGCGCACCCGGCAGATGGTCACCACCGCGGCGAAGGTGGAGTGGACGGTCGTCGGGACCGAGGTCGAGGCCCTCCAGCTCGAGTACAACTGGATCAAGGAATACGACCCGCGGTTCAACGTCCGCTACCGCGACGACAAGAGCTACCCGGTGCTCGCGGTGACGATGCACGAGGAGTACCCGCGGCTGCACGTCTACCGCGGCCCGCGCCGCAAGGGCGTCCGCTACTTCGGCCCGTACGCCCACGCCTGGGCCATCCGGGAGACCCTCGACCTGCTGCTGCGGGTCTTCCCCGCGCGCACCTGCTCGACGGGGGTCTTCAAGCGGCACGGCCAGATCGGGCGGCCCTGCCTGCTGGGCTACATCGACAAGTGCTCCGCCCCCTGCGTGGGCACGGTCACCGCCGACGAGCACCGTGACATCGTCGAGAACTTCTCCGACTTCCTGTCCGGACGCACCGACCGGATGGTCCGCCAGCTCGAACGCGAGATGGCCGAGGCCTCGGAGAACCTCGAGTTCGAGCGCGCCGCCCGGCTGCGCGACGACCTCGGGGCGCTCCGCCGCGCGCTGGAGAAGCAGGCCGTCGTGCTGGGCGACGGCACCGACGCCGACGTGGTCGCCTTCGCCGAGGACGAGTTGGAGGCCGCGGTCCAGGTCTTCCACGTCCGCGGCGGCCGGGTCCGCGGCCAGCGCGGCTGGGTGATCGACAAGGTCGAGCCGACCGACACCGAGCAGCTCGTCGAGCGGTTCGTCTCGCAGTTCTACGGCGAGCAGCACGCCCTCGCGGGCGCCGCCGACGACGCGGCGCAGCCGGTGCCCAAGGAGATCCTGGTCCCGGTGCTGCCCTCCGACACGCCCGCGCTGGAGCGCTGGCTGACCGGGCTGCGCGGCTCCAAGGTGCAGATCCGGGTGCCCCAGCGCGGTGACAAGCGTGATCTGGCCGCGACCGTCGCGCGCAATGCGAAGGAGGCGTTCGCCCAGCACAAGCTGCGCCGCGCCGGGGACCTCACCGCCCGCTCGGCCGCACTGCAGGAGATCCAGGAGAACCTGGAGCTCGACCAGGCACCGCTGCGGATCGAGTGCATCGACATCAGCCACGTGCAGGGCACGAACGTCGTCGCGTCGCTCGTGGTCTTCGAGGACGGGCTGCCCCGCAAGTCCGAGTACCGCCGCTTCGAGATCCGCGACGCCGCACACGAGGGTGACGTCGCCTCGATCGCGGAGGTGGTGCGCCGCCGGTTCCGCCGCTACCTGGCCGAGACCGCCGACGAGCCCGCGCCCACCGAGGGCTCCGGGGAGGTCGCGCCGGGTGACACCGTGCGCACCGGGATCGACCCCGAGACCGGGCGGCCCAAGAAGTTCGCCTACCCGCCGAACCTGCTCGTCGTCGACGGAGCGAAGCCGCAGGTCGACGCGGCGGCCGCGGAGCTGGCCGGGCTGGGGATCACCGACGTCGCGGTGTGCGGTCTCGCCAAGCGCCTCGAGGAGGTCTGGCTGCCCCACGACACCGACCCGGTGATCCTGTCCCGGACCAGCGAGGGTCTCTACCTGCTGCAGCGGATCCGGGACGAGGCGCACCGGTTCGCCATCACCTATCACCGCCAGCGTCGTTCGCAGGGCATGACGGCGTCCGCTCTCGACGGGGTCCCCGGGCTCGGCCCGGCCCGCAAGCAGGCGCTGCTCAAGCACTTCGGATCGGTGCGCAAGCTGCGCGCCGCCGACGTCGACGAGATCGCCGGCGTGCCCGGCTTCGGTCGCCGGACCGCCGAGTCCGTGGTCGCGGCCCTGCACGCCGGAACCGAGGGGGAGAAGGCATGACCGACGACAACGGCGAGGTGACCGCGGGCCCGGGGATCGAGGTCGCGGTGGTCAGCGGCCTGTCCGGGGCCGGGCGCAGCACCGCGGCGAAGGTCCTGGAGGACCTGGGCTGGTTCGTGGTGGACAACCTGCCGCCCGAACTCATCGCCACGATGGTCGAGCTGGGGTCGCGGGCCCGGGGCGAGGTGGCCCGGATCGCGGTGGTGATGGACGTGCGCTCCCGCGCGTTCACCGACGATCTCGGAGCCGTCATCAAGGACCTCGACGGCCGCGGCTACCGGCCGAAGCTGCTGTTCCTGGAGGCCTCCGACGCGGTGCTGGTGCGCCGCTTCGAGCAGAACCGCCGCTCGCACCCGCTGCAGGGCGCCGGGCGCATCACCGACGGCCTGGGCGCCGAGCGCGAGGTGCTGCGTCCGCTGCGCGAGGACGCCGACCTCGTCGTCGACACCTCGAACCTGTCGGTGCACGACCTGCGCACCCGGATCGAGGGCTCGTTCGCCCAGGAGAGCGCGCACGCCGCGACCCGGGTGACGGTGCTGTCGTTCGGCTACAAGTACGGGCTGCCGCTGGACTCCGACCTCGTCGTCGACGTGCGGTTCCTGCCCAACCCGCACTGGATCCCCGAGCTGCGCCCGTTCACCGGCCGCGACCGGGAGGTCAGCGACTACGTGCTGTCCCAGGAGGGCGCGGAGGAGTTCGTCGACCGCTACCTGGAGCTGCTCGACCTCGTCGGCGCCGGGTACCGGCGCGAGGGCAAGCGCTACCTGACCGTGGCCGTCGGCTGCACCGGCGGCAAGCACCGCTCGGTGGCGATCTCGGAGGAGATCGGGCGCCGGCTCGCCGACCGCGAGGGCATCCAGGTCAACGTCGAGCACCGCGACATGGGGCGCGAGTGAGCCCACGCCCACCCGAGCGCACCGGGGGACTGCGGGTGGTCGCGCTCGGCGGTGGGCACGGCCTGCACGCCACGCTGACCGCGCTGCGCCGCTGCCCGCCGGTCACCGACATCACCGCGGTGGTCACCGTGGCCGACGACGGCGGGTCCTCGGGGCGGCTGCGCCGCGAGCTCGGCCTGCTCCCGCCCGGCGACCTGCGGATGGCACTCGCGGCGCTGGCCGGCGACGACGAGCGGGGCCGCTTCTGGTCCGGGCTGGTCCAGCACCGCTTCGGCGGGACCGGCGCCCTGGCCGGGCACGCGGTGGGCAACCTGCTGATCGCCGGGCTGCTGGAACGCGACGGCGACCCCGTGCGCGCACTGGCGACCGTCGGCGAGCTGATGGGCTGCGCCGGACGGGTCCTGCCGATGGCCCGGGTGCCCCTGGACATCGAGGCGGAGGTCGCGCTGGACGGCGTCGACGGCGCCCACCTGATCCGCGGCCAGGTCGCCGTCGCTTCCACCCCGGGCCGGGTGCGCCGGGTCTGGCTGCGGCCCGCCGACCCGCCCGCCTGCGACGAGGCCGTCCGCGCGGTGCGCGACGCCGACGTCGTGCTCCTCGGACCCGGCTCGTGGTTCACCAGCGTGCTCCCGCACCTGCTCGTGCCCGGGCTGCGCGACGCGCTGCTGGAGACCCCGGCGGCCCGGGTCGTGCTGCTCAACCTGGCCCCCGAGCCGGGGGAGACCGCCGGTTTCTCCCCCGAACAGCACCTTGAAGTACTGTCCGGGCACGCTCCCGGTCTGCGGGTGCACGCCGTCCTGGCCGACGCCGGGTCGGTGAGCCTGCCGGACCGGCTGGACGCGGCCGCCGCCGACCTGCTGGTCCCCGGCGGACGGGTGTGGCCGGCCGCCGTCGCCGACGCCCGGGCGGCGACCCCGCGGCACGACCCGGACGCACTGGCCGGGGCGCTCGCCGACGTGTTCGGCGCCCTGACCCCCGGCCGGGTCCCGGCGGAGAACGGCACGCACGACAGGCCGCAGCACGACAGCCCGCAGCGCGGAAGGAGCTCCCGATGGCCATGACCGCCACGGTGAAGGACGAGCTGAGCCGGCTCACCGTCACCAAGCAGTCGTCGCGGCGCGCGGAGGTCGCCTCGCTGCTCCGCTTCGCAGGCGGCCTGCACATCGTGGGCGGCAGAGTGGTGATCGAGGCCGAGGTCGACACCGGCTCGGTCGCCCGCAGGCTGCGCCGCGAGATCCACGAGCTCTACGGCCACACGGCCGACGCGCACGTGATCACCGCGGGCGGTCTGCGCCGCAGCGCCCGGTACGTGATCCGGGTGATCCGCGACGGTGAGGGACTCGCCCGCCAGACCGGGCTGCTCGACAACCGTGGCCGCCCGGTGCGCGGGCTGCCGCCGCCCGTGGTCTCCGGTGACCTGTCCGACGCCGAGGCCGCCTGGCGCGGCGCGTTCCTCGCGCACGGGTCGCTCACCGAGCCGGGCCGCAGCTCCGCACTGGAGGTCACCTGCCCCGGCCCCGAGGCCGCGCTGGCCCTGGTCGGCGCGGCACGCAGGCTGGGCGTCGCGGCGAAGGCCCGCGAGGTCCGCGGCGCCGACCGGGTCGTGGTCCGCGACGGCGACGCGATCGGCGCGCTGCTGACCCGGATGGGCGCCCACCAGAGCGTCCTGTCCTGGGAGGAGCGTCGGATGCGCCGCGAGGTCCGGGCGACGGCGAACCGGCTCGCGAACTTCGACGACGCCAACCTGCGCCGCTCGGCGCGGGCCGCGGTCGCCGCGGCGGCCCGGGTCAGCCGCGCCCTGGAGATCCTCGGCGACGAGGTGCCCGAGCACCTGCAGGCCGCCGGGCGGCTGCGGGCCGAGCACACCCAGGCGTCGCTGGAGGAGCTGGGCCAGCTGGCCGACCCACCGATGACCAAGGACGCCGTGGCCGGCCGGATCCGGCGGCTGCTCCAGACCGCGGACAAGAAGGCCGCCGAGCTGGGCATCCCCGACACCGAGTCCGCCGTCACCGCCGAGATGCTGGAGGAGGAGGGCGGCGGGCGCTGACCGCGGTCACACCCCGTCACGAGGGGGGTGCGGGGTGTCGGGCATGATGCCGCCGTGACGATCCCGGGCTCCACCCTCCTCGCCGTTCATCTCGATCGATCCAGCATGCTGCGGCCGCTCCTGCCCGCGCTGCGCTCCGGTCTCGCGGACCTGCTCGCCGAGCAGGACGCCCACGACGGTCACCTGCAGGTCGTCGTCGCCACCGGGGACGACCTCACCCGCTCGCTGCCCGACGGCACGCACCCGCCCGCCGTCCCGGTCGGTGCCGCCGAGGCCCGCACCGCACTGCCCGCGAAGCTGCGCCCGCTCGGCGGCCCGGACCTGCGCGGCGGCGCGGCCCGGCTGCTCGGCGCCGTCGGCGACGAGCTCGCCGCCCGCGACGAGGCCGACCGCCCCGAGCGGGTGGTCGTCCTGCTCGTCGGGGAGGGCGCCGTCGGCGACACCTCCGCCGTCCGCGAGCGCATCGTCGACCAGCAGAGCACCTACGCCTGGGAGTTCGTGCTGGTCGACGTGACCACCGGCACGATCCCGGCCGCCGCGGGTGCCCGGGCGGCCGCGTCCGGGGAGAACCGGGGCGAGGGCGGGGACGCCGCCGTCGCCGTCGCCGAGCGGCCCGCGGGCGACGGGGCCGAGCGCTTCGGTGTGCCGGTCACCGCCACCATCACCGCGGGCCCGGGCGCGACCGGCGTGACCGCCGCGCTGTCCGCGGCCTCGGCGTTCGTGACCCGGGCCCGCGACGGGCGTCCGCACGAGCCGGTCGAGGGCTTCTCCGACGACGAGCGCGCCGCCGCCGGCGTCCCCGACACCCGTCCGGGCTGGCGCCGCCTGCTCCGCCTGGCCTGAGCACCCCGCGACGATCCCGTGACCCGCCCGGGCACGGGGCCGTCGCGTGTCCGGATACCGGCCGGTACCGGTCCGTCCCCACACCGGGGACCGTCCGGAGCGGCCCGACCGCGCCCGATCCCCGAGCGCGGCGCAGGTCACGGGCCCTACGGGGGTCGCGACGGCCGATGCGCCGATAGGGTGGCTGCCGAGCACGGCACGCGCCGGCGCCCGCCACGGGCGCCGACCCGCGATCGACCTGCCACACCCCACCGCCGGGACCCGGCGGGCCGGGGGAGAAGACGACAGGCACGACGAGCCCTGGAGGCATCTGTGACGGTCCGCGTAGGAGTCAACGGCTTCGGCCGCATCGGCCGGAACTTCTGGCGGGCGGTGGACGCCCAGCGCGCCGCCGGCACCACGGACATCGAGATCGTCGCGGTGAACGACATCACCGACAACGCGACGCTCGCGCACCTGCTCAAGTACGACTCGATCCTGGGGCGCCTGCCCTACGAGGTCACCACCTCGGGCGACGAGATCGTCGTCGACGGCAAGGGCTTCAAGGGCCTGGCCGTCCGCGACCCCGCCGAGCTGCCCTGGAAGGACCTGGGCGTCGACGTCGTCGTCGAGTCGACCGGTATCTTCACCAAGCGCGAGGCCGCGGCCAAGCACCTCGACGGCGGCGCCAAGAAGGTCGTCATCTCCGCCCCGGCGACCGACGAGGACATCACCATCGTCAAGGGCGTCAACGACGGCGACTACGACGGTTCGCAGACCATCGTCTCGAACGCGTCCTGCACCACCAACTGCCTCGCGCCGATGGCGAAGGTGCTCGACGACCTGGCCGGGATCGAGAAGGGTCTGATGACCACGATCCACGCGTACACCCAGGACCAGAACCTGCAGGACGGCCCGCACAAGGACCTGCGCCGCGCCCGCGCCGCCGCCCTGAACATCGTCCCCACCTCCACCGGTGCGGCGAAGGCGATCTCGCTGGTCATGCCGCACCTCAAGGGCAAGCTCGACGGCTACGCGCTGCGGGTGCCGATCCCCACCGGCTCGGCCACCGACCTGACCGTCGAGGTCCGCAAGGAGGTCACCGCCGCGGAGATCAACGCGGCGATGAAGGCGGCCGCGGAGGGCCCGCTCAAGGGCGTCCTCAAGTACACCGAGGACCCGATCGTCTCCTCCGACATCGTCACCGACCCGCACTCGTGCATCTACGACTCGGGCCTGACCAAGGTCATCGGCAACCAGGTCAAGATCGTCGGCTGGTACGACAACGAGTGGGGCTACTCCAACCGCCTCGTCGACATCACCGGTCTGGTGGCGTCGAAGCTGTGAGGACCCTCGACGACCTCGTCGCCGAGGGCGTACAGGGCCGGACCGTGCTGGTCCGCTCCGATCTGAACGTTCCCCTCGACGACGACCGGAACATCACCGACGACGGCCGCATCCGCGCGTCGGTGCCGACGATCAACGCCCTCTACGAGGGCGGCGCCCAGGTCGTCGTCACCGCGCACCTCGGCCGTCCGAAGAACGGGCCCGACGAGAAGCTCTCGCTCGCCCCGGTCGCGCAGCGGCTCGGCGAGCTGCTCGGCGCCCCGGTGCGCCTGGTCGAGCTCGGCACGCCGCTGCCGTCGATGGCCGCCGGTGACGTCGTGATGCTGGACAACATCCGGTTCGACGCCCGCGAGACCAGCAAGGACGACGCCGAGCGCGGCGCGTTCGCCGACGAGCTCGTCGCCCTGGTCGGCGACGACGCGGCGTTCGTCTCCGACGGGTTCGGCGTGGTGCACCGCAAGCAGGCGTCGGTCTACGACGTCGCGCAGCGGCTCGACGCCTACGCCGGCGGGCTCGTCCTGTCCGAGGTCGAGGTGCTCCGCACTCTGACCGGCTCGCCGGAGCGGCCGTACGCGGTCGTGCTCGGCGGCTCCAAGGTCTCGGACAAGCTGGCCGTGATCGAGGCGCTGCTGCCGAAGGTCGACACGTTGCTCGTCGGCGGCGGGATGTGCTTCACGTTCCTCGCCGCGCAGGGCCACGGTGTCGGCTCCTCGCTGCTGGAGTCCGATCAGGTCGACACCTGCCGGACGCTCCTGGAGTCCGGCAAGATCGTCCTCCCGACCGACGTCGTCGTCGCCGACGCGTTCTCCGCGGACGCGAACACGAGGACCGTGCCGGTGGACGGGATCGACGACGGCTGGATGGGCCTCGACATCGGACCCGACTCGGTGCGGGAGTTCGCGGCCCGCATCGCCGACGCGAAGACGATCTTCTGGAACGGCCCGATGGGCGTGTTCGAGCTGGCACCGTTCGCCGAGGGCACCCGCGGTGTCGCGCAGGCGATCGCCGACGGCGACGCCTTCTCCGTCGTCGGCGGCGGGGACTCCGCCGCCGCGGTCCGGGCGCTCGGCATCGCCGAGGACGCGTTCTCCCACATCTCCACCGGGGGCGGCGCGTCCCTGGAGTTCCTGGAGGGCGCGACCCTGCCGGGCGTCGCCGTGCTGGAGGAGGACGCCTGATGGCCACCCGCAAGCCCCTCATCGCGGGCAACTGGAAGATGAACCTCAACCACCTCGAGGCCATCGCGGTGGTGCAGAAGCTCGCCTTCGCCCTGCCCGACCGGTACCTCGACAAGGTCGAGGTGGCCGTCCTGCCGCCGTTCACCGACATCCGCAGCGTGCAGACGCTGATCGACGGCGACAAGCTGCGCCTCGTGCACGGCGCCCAGGACCTCTCCCCGCACGACTTCGGTGCCTACACCGGTGACGTGTCGGGCGTCATGCTGGCCAAGCTGGGCTGCACCTACGTCGCCGTCGGGCACTCCGAGCGGCGCGAGATCCACGGCGAGGACGACGCGGTCGTCAACGCCAAGGTGCTCGCCGCGCTCAAGCACGGGATCACCCCGATCCTGTGCGTCGGCGAGGGCCTGGACGTCCGCGAGGCGGGCACCCACGTGCAGCACTGCACCGACCAGCTGCGCGGGGCGCTGAAGGGCGTCACCGCCGAGCAGGCGGCCGGTCTCGTGCTCGCCTACGAGCCGGTCTGGGCGATCGGCACCGGCAAGGTGGCGGGCCCGGCCGACGCGCAGGAGGTCTGTGCCGCGCTGCGCGCGACGCTGGCCGAGCTGTACTCCGACGAGGTCGCCGGGACGGTCCGCGTCCTCTACGGCGGCTCGGTGAAGTCGTCGAACGTGGGCGAGATCGTGGCCCAGACCGACGTCGACGGCGCACTCGTCGGCGGCGCCAGCCTCGATGCCGAGGAGTTCGCGAAGCTGTCGGCGATCGCCGCGGGTGGCCCGCTGCCGTAGGCGGCTCCGTACCCGTCCCGCGGCCCCGGTCCCCTGTCAGAGGGGCCGGGGCCGCTGGAGTATTCTCGGCCACTCCGGCGAGCGACCACTGATGGGGAAGCGCACGTGATCCTGACCCTCCAGATCATCCTGATCGTGACCAGCCTCCTGCTGATCGCGATGGTCCTGCTGCAGCGCAGCAAGGGTGGTGGTCTGACCAGTCTCTTCGGTGGCGGCGTGCAGTCGAGCCTGTCCGGCTCGGCGGCGGCGGACCGCAACATCGCTCGCTACACGGTCTTCGTCGGCCTCATCTGGCTCATCGCGGTGGTCGGCAACGGCCTGCTGCTGGCCACCGGCTGACGGTCGGACGGACGAGAGGGAGCGGGACATGGCAGGCGGCAACGCGATCCGCGGTACCCGGGTCGGTGCGGGACCGATGGGCGAGAACGAGCGGGGCGAGACCGCCCCGCGCGAGCGCATCCCGTTCTACTGCGCGAACGGGCACGTCAACAACACCTGGTTCGCCGCGGAGGCCGAGGTCCCCGAGACCTGGGACTGCCCGCGCTGCGGGCTGCCGGGCGGACGCGACGCGGAGAACCCGCCCGCCGCGCCCCGCACCGAGCCGTACAAGACGCACCTGGCGTACGTGAAGGAGCGGCGCAGCGACGCCGACGGCGAGGCCATCCTCGAGGAGGCCCTCGGCCGGCTGCGGGCCTCCCGGGAGCTCTGACCCGGTCCCACGGCGCGCCCGGGTCGTGACCGGGCGCACGTCCGGGTTAGATTCGGTGGTCATGAGCCGCTGGACGCTGCCCCCGGACCGGATCCCCTCGGCATGGTTCAACGTCGTGCCGCACCTGCCGACGCCGCCGCAGCCGCCCCTGCACCCCGGGACCCGCGAGCCGGTCGTCCCCGAGGACCTGGCGCCGCTGTTCCCGACCGCCCTGATCGAGCAGGAGGTCAGCGCCGAGCCCTGGATCGACGTCCCCGGTGAGGTCCTCGACATCCTGAGGCTGTGGCGGCCCACGCCGCTGGTCCGCGCGACCCGGCTGGAGAAGGCGCTGGGCACCCCGGCGCGGATCTACTTCAAGGACGAGTCCCTCTCGCCCTCGGGCAGCCACAAGACCAACACGGCCGTGGCCCAGGCGTTCTACAACGCCCGCGAGGGCACCACCCGGCTCACCACCGAGACCGGCGCGGGCCAGTGGGGGACCGCGCTGTCGTTCGCCGCTGCCCAGTTCGACCTGGACCTGAAGGTCTACATGGTGCGGGCGTCCTACGGGCAGAAGCCCTACCGGCGGATCGCGATCGAGACCTGGGGCGGCGAGGTCGTGCCGTCGCCCGTCGACGAGCCCGACCACCCCGGCTCGCTGGGCTCGGCCATCTCCGACGCGGTCCGCGACTGCGTCGGCCGCTCCGACACCCACTACGCGCTCGGCTCGGTGCTCAACCACGTGCTGCTGCACCAGACCATGATCGGTCTGGAGGCGAAGGAACAGCTCGCGCTGGCGGGGGAGCGGCTGCCCGACGTCGTCATCGCGCCGTGCGGCGGCGGCTCCAACCTGGGCGGGATCGCCTTCCCGTTCGTGCCGGACTCCGGCGTGCGGCTGCTCGCCGTCGAGCCGCTGTCGTGCCCGACGCTGACCCAGGGCCGCTACGACTACGACTTCGGCGACACCGCGGGCCTCACCCCGCTGATGCCGATGTACACCCTGGGCCACGACTTCGTGCCGCCGTCGATCCACGCCGGCGGGCTGCGCTACCACGGTGACTCGCCGCTGGTGTCCTCGCTGGTCAAGGACGAGCGGATGGAGGCCGTCGCCTACCCGCAGGGAAAGGTGTTCGAGGCCGCCATCCAATTCGCCCGCACCGAGGGCAAGATCCCGGCGCCGGAGTGCGGGCACGCCATCGCCGCCACCATCGACGAGGCGCTCGCCGCGAAGGAGACCGGGGAGGAGAAGGTGATCCTCTTCAACTACTGCGGTCACGGCTTCCTCGACCTGGCCGCCTACGACGACTACACGAACGGCCGGCTCGACGAGATGGGCTGACGGGATCGGCTGAGCCCCACCCGCACCACGACGGCCCGTCCCCCGGACCAGGGGACGGGCCGTCGCCGTGCGGGCGGTCAGCGGCGCAGACCGCGCAGCAGGGCCGCGGTGTCGCGGCGGCGGGCCCACGCGACCACGCACACCGCCACCAGGGTCAGCGCCGGGAACGCGACCATCGCGGGCATCAGCACCGCGGTGACCGCGGTGGCCCCGACCATCAGCGCGACCTGGCAGACGGCGGCGAGCCCGCACAGCCGCGGGACCAGCAGGGCGACCGCGCCGGCCAGCTCCAGCCAGCCGACCACGACCATGCCGACGGTCCCCAGGCCCAGCAGGTCGAACCCGGCGACCGCGACCGGGTCGGCGTTCACCTTCGGCAGCGCCGCCATCACGAAGACCCCGGCCAGCAGCACCTGCAGCACCCACAGGCCGACGGTGGCGGCCCGCGGACGACGGGTGGCGGAGGTGGTGGACGCGGTCCCGGTACGGGTGGTGGTCATGGCGGGCTCCCCGGTGCTCGCGGTCCCGGGCCGGGGCCGCCGTTGCAGAGGAGACCGGGGCCGTCGCCGGAACTCATCGGTGCGCCCGGTCCGGGTTCGGACCGTCGGTCCCGGCTGCGTCGGGTGTCGCGTCGGCGGTGTCTGCGCGGGCCGTGCCGGATGCCCGGACCCGACACCCACCGGAAACCGCGCTCGGTTGCTCCACGAAACACCGCGGGCGAACCATCCCTGCCGGGGTCGGGGAACTGCGACGACGGAGGACGCGTGGGCGTGAATGCGGGAGACACCGCGTGGGTGCTGGTCAGCGCCGCGCTGGTGATGGTGATGACGCCGGGACTGGCGTTCTTCTACGGCGGGATGACCCGCAGCAAGTCCGTGCTCAACATGCTGATGATGAGCACCGTCTGCCTGGCCGTGGTCAGCGTCCTGTGGGCGCTGTACGGCTACAGCTGGGCCTTCGGCAACGACGTGGGCGGCGGCCTGATCGGCGGCGGGGAGTTCGCCGGGCTGGCGAACACCGTCGGCGCGATGGTCGGCGTCGGCAGCGACTCGGCCCCGTGGCCGGGCACCGACGCCCTGCCCGCGCCGGCGTTCGTGATGTTCCAGCTCATGTTCGCGGTCATCACCCCGGCGCTGATCTCCGGCGCCGTCGCGGACCGCACGAAGTTCTGGGGCTGGACGGCGTTCGTCGTGCTGTGGGTGACCATCGTGTACTTCCCGGTCGCGCACTGGGTGTTCGCCTTCGACGGCTTCACCGGCCCGGACAACGTCGGCGGCTGGATCGCCAACACCCTCAAGGCCGAGGACTTCGCCGGTGGCACCGCGGTGCACATCAACGCCGGTGCCGCGGCGCTCGCGCTGGCGATCGTGCTCGGCAAGCGGCGCGGCTGGCCGCGCGAGCCGATGCGTCCGCACAACCTCCCGTTCGTGCTGCTGGGCATGGCGCTGCTGTGGTTCGGCTGGTTCGGCTTCAACGCCGGTTCCGCGCTCTCCGCGGGTGACCTCGCCGCGACCGCGTTCACCAACACCATGCTCGCCACCGCCACCGCGCTGATCGGGTGGCTGCTCGTCGAGCAGGTCCGCGACGGGCACCCCACCACCCTCGGTGCGGCCTCCGGCGCCGTCGCCGGGCTGGTCGCGATCACCCCGGCGTGCGGGTTCGTGCAGCCGGTCGGGGCGCTGGCCATCGGGCTCATCGCCGGTGCGGTGTGCGCGCTGGCCGTCGGGCTGAAGTTCCGCTTCGGCCTCGACGACTCCCTCGACGTCGTCGGCGTCCACCTCGTCGGCGGCATCGTGGGCACCCTGCTCATCGGCTTCTTCGGCGACAACAGCGTCAACTCCGCCGCCGCCGGCGACAACGGCCTGTTCTACGGCGGCGGGCTGGTCCAGCTGGGCCGCCAGGCGCTCGCCGCGGGTGCGGTGCTGCTGTACTCCTTCATCGTCGCGCTGGTCCTCGGCTACCTGATCAAGGTGACCATCGGGTTCCGCATCGACGAGGAGAACGAGGCCACCGGCATCGACGAGACCGAGCACGCCGAGACCGCCTACGACTTCTCGTCGCTGGGCAGCCGCGCGCTCGCCGGGGCCTCCCGCCCCGCGACGCCGGCCACCCGTGAGCCCGTGGGGGAGAGCCGATGAAGCTCGTCACCGCCATCGTCAAGCCGTTCGCGCTGGAGGACGTCCGCGGTGCGCTCGAACACCTCGGTGTGCTCGGGCTGACCGTCGGGGAGGTCCGCGGGCACGGCAGGCAGAAGGGACACACCGAGATCTACCGCGGCGCGGAGTACTCGGTGGACTACGTGCCGAAGGTGCGTATCGAGACCGTCGTCGACGACGAGATCGCCGACACGGTCGTCGACGCCATCGTCGAGGCGTCCCGCACCGGCAAGATCGGCGACGGGAAGATCTGGGTGCAGCCGGTCGAGACCATCGTGCGCGTCCGCACGGGCGAACGCGGCAGCGACGCGGTCTGAGCCGTCAGCGCGCCGCCGGACGGGCCGTCCGGCGGCGCGCCGCCCCGCCCTCGGGGGCGACGGCGCGCGCGGCGTGCGCCGCGCCCAGGTCCGCCGCTGCGGCGGCGAACACCGGGTCGAAGAACAGGAAGCTGAGCAGCTCCGCGCCGTGGGTGGTGTCGGCGTCCGGTACCGCGCCGCCGACCAGCCGTTCCAGCACGGCCAGCGACGGGTTCCGCAGCGCACGCAGCCCGCCGTACTCGTGGCGGCGCACCGCGTCGGCCAGCTCCGCCAGCTCGGTGGCCCGGTCGGCGGGCGGCCCGGCGAACCAGGTCGCGATCCGGCGGTGCCGCCGGTCCTCGCCGCGGTCGACCAGCGCGTTGACCGCGCGCAGGGTCCGCAGGTCCTCGGTCACCCCGGCGCCCAGCACGATCCGCAGCGCCAGCGCGGCGACCGCGTACACGTCGGGCACCCGGTCCGCCGGGGACAGCGCCGCGGCGGACTCGCCGAACGGGACGTCCGGTGTCGTCGCGACGACACCGACCCGGTCCGCGCCCAGGCGCAGTGCGGGCTTGAGCGGGGTGTTGAGCCGGACCCCGCCGTCGAGATACCAGCCGGCCGCCTCGCCCTCGATGCGACGCGGCGCGAACAGCACCGGCACCGCGGCCGAGGCGAGCAGGTGGTCCGGGCCAAGCCGGGCGTCGACGTAGCGGATGTCGCGACCCGGGTCGTACGGCGGCAGCGCCACGTCCGGCCCGCGCTCGACGAACACCGTGGTCCCGCCGGTGCCGGCGGCGGTGCACGCCACCCCGACGGCGTCGACCCGGCCGCGGGCGACGGCGTCGTGCAGCCGGTCCCAGTCGACGACCCGGTCCACCACCGGGCGCAGCCGGTCGGCGTCGAGGAGGCGGGTCACCCGGTCCGGCACCAGCAGCAGCCTCCGCAGCCACGACGGGACCCCGGCGAGGTCCCCGAGGTAGGCCGCGGTCGCCTCCACCGCCGACGACGGCAGCGCCACGACCTCCTCGGTGCGCACCGACGACCAGCGGGCGACGAGCTCGGCGGCCGCGGCGTCCGGGGCGACGTCGGACAGCCCGGCCAGCGCGGCCACGTTCAGCGCGCCCGCACTCGTGCCGACCAGCACCGACGGCGCCGACCACCGCCGCGCCATCCGCGGCAGGAGCTCGGTCAGCGCACCCGCCTCGTAGGCGCCGCGCGCTCCCGCGCCCGCCACGACGAGTCCGGTCCGTGCCGCCACCCGGACCAGGTTACCCGCGGTACGCCTTCTCCAGGGCGACGGCGTCGAGCTTGCCGTGGGTGGCGTACACGGCCCGCGCGACCCGGGACCGGGCCTCGGCGTCGGGCGAGGTCAGCCACTCCCGCACCCCCGGCGGGATCACCTGCCAGGACACCCCGTAGCGGTCCTTGAGCCACCCGCAGGGCTGCTCGACGCCGCCGTCGACCAGGGCGTCCCAATAGCGGTCGACCTCCTCGACGGACTCGCAGTGCACCTCCATCGAGATCGCCTCGGAGAGGGTGAACACCGGCCCGCCGTTCAGTGCGGTCCAGGGCTGGCCGTTGAGCCGGAACCCCACGGTCAGGACCCGGCCCTCCTGGTCGGGGACCTCCGGGCCGTAGTGCACGACGGTGTCGATGCCCGAGTCCGGGAAGATGCCGGTGTAGAACCGGGCCGCCTCCTCGGCGACTCCGTCGAACCACAGGCACGGCGTGATCGGCTTCATGGTGTCGTCCCCTCCCCGCGACGCCGGCTCTCGGCGTCACACGGGGGAGACCGGCGCGGTGCGCCCGACTCATCGCTCCCGGGGGACCGGGCGCACGAGCCCGGCGGCGCGGGTCGCGCGCTCCCGGGCGGTGTCGGCGTCGTCGGCGTGGGCGACCGCGACGCCCATCCGGCGCCGCTCGGTCGCGGTGGGCTTGCCGAACAGCCGCAGGTCCGCGCCCTCGACCGCGAGCGCGTCGGCGACGCCCTCGTAGGCAGGGGCGTCCATCTCCGTGCCGCCGTAGACCACCGCCGACGCACCGGGGGAGCGCAGCGCGGTGTCCACCGGCAGGCCCAGCACGGCGCGGGCGTGCAGCTCGAACTCCGAGAGCCGCTGGGTGGCGAGGGTGACCAGGCCGGTGTCGTGCGGGCGGGGGCTCACCTCGGAGAACAGCACCTCGTCGCCGCGGACGAACAGCTCCACCCCGAACAGGCCCCACCCACCGAGGGCCTCGGTGATCCGGGCGGACACGTCGCGGGCGGCGGCCAACGCGGCGTCGGACATGGGCTGGGGCTGCCAGGACTCGACGTAGTCGCCGTTCTCCTGGCGGTGCCCGATCGGCTCGCAGAACGCGGTGCCGCCGGCGTGCCGGACGGTGAGCTGGGTGATCTCGTAGTCGAACTCGACGAAGCCCTCGACGATCACCCGCGGGTTCGACACCCGGGCGCCGGTACGGGCGTACTCCCAGGCGGCGTCGGCGTCGTCGGCGCTCTGCAGGACCGACTGGCCCTTGCCGGAGGAGGACATCACCGGCTTGAGCACGCACGGCAGCCCGACCGTCGCGACGGCCTCGCGGACCTCGTCGAGGGTGTCGGCGAACACGTAGGGGGAGGTGGGCAGGCCCAGCTCCTCGGCGGCGAGACGCCGGATGCCCTCGCGGTCCATGGTCAGCTTCGCGGCCCGCGCGGTGGGGACCACGGTCGTCCCGGCCGCCTCGATCTCGGCCAGGGCGCCGGTGGCGATGGCCTCGATCTCGGGAATGACGAGGTCGGGCGCCTCCTGCTCGATGAGCGTCGCCAGCGTGACCGGGTCGGTCATGTCGATCGCGTGCCACCGGTGCGCCACCTGATGGGCGGGGGCGTGCGGGTAGCGGTCGACGGCGACGACCTCCACGCCGAGGCGCTGGAACGCGATCGCGACCTCCTTGCCCAGCTCACCCGAGCCGAGCAGCAGCACGCGGGTGGGGTCCGGGCCGAGCGGGGTGCCGATACGCATGACGGGGACCCTAACCGCAGGTCCACGTGCGACACCCCGCCCGGGCGCGGCATCTCACATCCGGGGGCCGCCGTCAGGAGACCCGGGCGACGAACCCGTCGGGCAGGTCCGAGGCGGCCTCGGTGTCGAGCAGCCAGCGGGTCGTGACGGTGCCACGGGCCCCAGCGACCGGCAGCTCGGTCTCCGGCGTGCCGGTGAGCGCACCCGCGACGGCCGGTGCCTTGCCCGCCCCGGCCGCCACCACCCACACCTCGCGGGAGCGGCGCGCCGCGGCCAGGGTCAGCGAGATCCGGGTCGGCGGCGGCTTCGGGCAGTCGAAGACCGCGACGACCGTCGCCGCCTGCTCGTGCACGGCGGGGGAGTCGGGGAACACCGACAGGGTGTGGCCCTCCTCGCCTATCCCGACCAGGGTCACGTCGAACGCGGGGACGCCGTCGTCGTCGGGGCCGGCCAGCTCGGCGAGCAGCCGGGCGTAGTCGGCGGCCGCGGCGAGGGCGTCGTCGCGGGTGCCGCCGCCCGCCGGGGCTGCGGGCATCGGGTGCACCCGGGCCGGGTCCAGCGGGAGTGCGTCGAGGAGGGCCTCGCGGGCCTGGCGGTCGTTGCGCTCGTCGTCGTCGGCGGGGACGAAGCGCTCGTCGCCCCAGAACAGGTCCACCCGGGCCCAGTCGACGGCGTCGCGCGCCCCGGAGGCGGCGACGTCGCGCAGCAGCTGGATCCCGACCCCGCCTCCGGTGAGCACCAGCCGCGGGACCCTGCCCGCGGCCTGGAGGTCCACCAGCGCGGTGAGCAGCCGGGCCGCGGTCGCCGCGGCGAGTGTGTCCTTGTCCGGGTGCACCGCCACCTGCACCTGCGTCGCGGCGCTCACGCGCGCACCTTCACCGGGGTGCGGCCGCGGGTCACCTTCGCCACCCCGGCGAGGGCCTCGGCGTAGACCTCGTCCGGGTCGAGCCTGCGCAGCTCCTCGGCGAGACAGTCCGACACGTGCCGCCGGGCCAGTGCGATCAGCCGTTCCGGCTGGCCGGGCTGGGTCAGCCGGGCGGTCTTGCCGTCCGGGCGTGCCAGCTCGACGTCACCGGACGGGCGAGTCAGCCGGACCAGCGAGAGCCCGTTGTCCTTCTCCGACGGAGAGCGCTTCACCTTCACCCCCAGGCTCGCGGCGAGCCAGCCCGCGATCAGCTCGGTGGACGGCGACACCGCCTCCCCGGCGACGACCGCGGAGCTGATGTCCTCGTACGGCGGCACGTCCAGCGCGGCCGCCAGCTGGGCCCGCCACTGCGTGAGCCGGGTCCAGGTCAGGTCGGTGTCGCCGGGCGCGTAGTCCTTGCGGCGCGCCTCGAACGCCTTCACCGGGTTCTTCGACGACAGCGCATCGGTGATGCGGCGCTGCGCGAGGCGGCCCACCGCGTCCTCCGACGGCGAGGCGGGCGCCTCGTTCGGCCACCACGCGACGACCGGGGCGTCCGGCAGCAGCAGCGGCATGACCATGCCCGCGCCCGCCTCCTCGGCCGCCAGCGGGCCGTAGCCGCGCAGCACGATGACCTCGCTGGCGCCGGCGTCGCCGCCGACCCGGATCTGGGCGTCGAGCCGCGGCGAGGCCCGCCGCTGCCCGCGGGCCAGGACGATCACCCGGCAGGGGTGCTCGCGGCTGGCCGCGTTGGCGGCGTCGATCGCGCGTTCGAGCTCCGGGCCGTCGTCGGTGACGACGACCAGGGTCAGCACCCGGCCCAGCGCGAACACCCCGCCGGACTCGCGGAGCTCGACTAGCTTGCGGTTGACCGCCGAGGTGGTGCTCGACGGGAGATCGATGATCACGATGGGGTCTCCGTCTTCTCCGCGACTGCCGTCCGTGCGCTCACGGCCGCCTCCAGTGGCGCCCGGTGCGGGCCAGCATCTCCTCGGCCGACGCCGGGCCCCAGGACCCGGCGGGGTAGGAGTCCGGGCCGCGCGCGTCGGCGGCCCAGTGCTCCAGGACCGGGTCCAGGATCTCCCAGGACCGCTCGACCTCCTCGTTGACCGGGAACAGCGACGGCTCGCCGAGCAGCACGTCGAGGATGAGCCGCTCGTAGGCCTCGGGGGAGGCCTCGGTGAAGGCGTTGCCGTAGCCGAAGTCCATCGTGACGTCGCGGACCTCCATCTGGCTGCCCGGCACCTTGGACCCGAAGCGCATGGTGACGCCCTCGTCCGGCTGCACCCGGATCACCAGGGCGTTCTGCCCCAGCTCCTCGGTCATCGTCGCGTCGAACGGCAGGTGCGGGGCCCGCTTGAACACCACGGCGATCTCGGTGACCCGGCGACCCAGACGCTTGCCGGTGCGCAGGTAGAACGGCACCCCGGCCCAGCGGCGGTTCTCGACCTCGCAGGTGATCGCGGCGAAGGTCTCGGTGGTCGACTCCGGGTCGAACCCCTCCTCCTGGGCCAACCCGGGCACCTCCTCGCCGCCCTGCCAGCCGCCCTCGTACTGGCCGCGGGCGGTGGTGGCGTCGAGCGGGTGCGCGAGCTTGACCGCCTTGAGAACCTTGATCTTCTCGGCGCGCAGCTCGTCGGAGGAGAACGACGTCGGCTCCTCCATCGCGGTGAACGCGAGCAGCTGCAGCAGGTGGTTCTGGATGACGTCGCGGGCGGCGCCGATGCCGTCGTAGTAGCCGGCCCGCCCGCCCAGGCCGATGTCCTCGGCCATGGTGATCTGGACGTGGTCGACGTAGTTGGCGTTCCAGATCGGCTCGAACAGCTGGTTGGCGAACCGCAGCGCCAGCACGTTCTGGACGGTCTCCTTGCCGAGGTAGTGGTCGATGCGGAACACCGAGTCCTCGGGGAAGACGTCGTTGACGATCGCGTTCAGCTCGATGGCCGAGGCGAGGTCGTGGCCGAACGGCTTCTCGATGACGACCCGGCGCCACACGTCCGGGTCCTCCTGCGCGGACAGCCCCGAACGGGCGAGCTGCTTGCAGACCACCGGGAACGCGCCGGGCGGGATCGACAGGTAGAAGGCGTGGTTGCCCCCGGTGCCGCGCTTCTCGTCGAGCTCGCGCACGGTGCGCTCCAGCTCGTCGAAGGCGGCGTCGTCGTCGAAGGAGCCCTGGACGAACCGCAGGCCCTCGGCGAGGCGGTCCCACACCTCCTGCCGGAACGGCGTGCGGGCGTGCTCGCGCACGGCCTCGTAGACGACCTGGCCGAAGTCCTGCTGGTCCCAGTCGCGGCGGGCGAACCCGGTGAGGGCGAAGCCCGGCGGCAGCAGCCCCCGGTTGGCGAGGTCGTAGATCGCGGGCATGAGCTTCTTGCGGGACAGGTCCCCGGTCACTCCGAAGATCACCAGTCCGCAGGGGCCGGCGATCCGGGGGAGCCGCTTGTCACGGGGGTCGCGCAGCGGGTTGGTCCGTCCGCCGTTCGCGGTGGGCATCGCCCCTCCTAGTACTGGTGTTCTCGTGATCGGGGCACCGGGGTCACGGCTCTGTCGACGTCTGTGTCGATGTCACAGCCCTGGCCAGGGTGACCAGTCCGGCGAGCCGGTCGGTCAGGTGCAGCCGGAGCACCGGACGTCCCCGGCGTCGCTGGTCGTCGATGACCGCCCGGGCCTGTGCCGCGTGCAGGCTATCCAGTCCCGGCCCGGGCGGCACGGTGTCCGCGCCGACGGACCCCGGAAGATCACCGCCGGGCCCGTTCCCGGTCAGGTGACAGTGCACCGCGACGTCCGGTGCGCCGGTGTCGCCGCTGCGGCAGGCCGGGGCCCAGCCGAACGCGACGGGGAGCCCGAGCCGGGCCACCAGCGGCCCGCGCAGCACCGCGACCGAGGCGTCGGACTCCGGGTCCAGCCAGGCCGAGACGACCGCCGGGGCCCCGTCGGCGACGGCGGCCAGCGCGTCGAGCGCACCGGCGACGGTGCGGGTGCCGGGCGGGAGCCAGTCCCCGGCGTGCACGGCGATCCCGCCGTCGACGAACGACGGCTCGGGGTCGGGACCCTCGGCGGGCGCGGGCGGTGCGGGCGCGAACGGGTCGGTGTCGAGGACCCGCCCGGCCAGCGCCGCGGCGGCCTGCCACAGCACGACCGCGGCACCCGGGCCGGCGTCCAGCCGTACCGCGCCCTGGCCCGGCCCGGGCCGAGGGCCGGTGCCGTCGGCGTGCACGTCCACGACGCCCGCGGGTGCGGTGGGCTCCTGCGGGGCGGGGCCCGCGCCGACCGGCTCGTCGGGCGGCACCGGCACGACGGTGAGCCCGGCGGCGGTGAGCAGCGGAGCCAGCCAACCGGTGAGGGCGGGGGAACGCTCGGCGTCGCGCAGGGCCAGCAGCGAGCCGCGGCCCGCGGCCAGTGCGCCGGCCAGCAGCAGCGCCGGGTTGTCCGGGTCGTCGGCGGCCAGCGAGCGCTCGGCGGCGACGGCGTCGCCCAGGACGGCGGGCACGTCCGCCCCGGCGAGCCCCGCGGGGACCAGCCCGAGCGGGCCCAGCACGCCGAAGCGGCCCGGCACGTCCGCGTCGAGGGTGACCACGACCGGGCCGGGGTCGCCGGGTGTGTCCAGCGGTGAGCCGGGCTCGGTCAGGTGCACGGTGCGCGCGGCGAGGGCGTCGGCGCCGACCTCCTCGGCGATCGCGGCGGCGACCACCCGGGTGACGGCCGCGACGACGGGGTCGGTGCCCGCCGCGTCGGCGACGACGAGGACGGTCTCGGCGAGCTCCCCGGACAGCGCCTCCGCGACCTGCACCGGGTCCGCGGAGTCCAGTGCGGTCAGCCGGGCCCCACCCGGGTCGGTGCCGGCGACGACGCGGGCCGCGGCGACCGCGTCGGGCGTACCGACGAGCAGCACCCGGTGCGCACCGGCGACGGCGAACCGTTCGCGCAGCGCGGCGACCTGCCCGACGAGGGGCCGGCTGCGGGCGGCGAGCCCGGTCCAGCCGGTACGGGGCGGGGCCCCCGCGGCGCGGGGCCCCCAGACACTGGGGTCGGCGTCGGCGAGCCGGGAGGCGACGGTATCGCCGGCCAGCTCGGCGGCGATCCGCCGGGCCGCTCCGGCGAACGGCTCACCGGCGAGCCGCACCCGCACCGGGGACGGTGCGGGTGCGGACGGGCCGCCGGTGGCGGCGGAGCCGAGGTCGGCCCCGTCGCCACCGGGAGTGGCCTCGTTCAACTACTTCGCGGAGTCGAGCTGGCTGCGGACGGTGTCCTGCAGCTCGGTCCAGGACTTCTCGAACTTCTCGACGCCCTCGTTCTCCAGGGTGAGGAACACGTCGTCGAGGTCGATGCCCTGGCCCTCCAGGTCGGTGAAGACCTGCTGCGACGCCCCGGCCGTGTCGGTGACCTTGTCCCCGTCGACCTCACCGTGGTCGGCGAAGGCCAGCAGGGTCTTCTCCGGCATCGTGTTGACGGTGTTGTCCACGACCAGCGCGGACACGTACAGCGTGTCCGGGTAGTCCGGGTTCTTCACCCCGGTGGAGGCCCACAGCGGGCGCTGGGCGTGCGCGCCGTGGGCGGCGAGGGCGTCCCAGCGGGCACCGGAGAACGCGTCGCGGTAGGCGGCGTAGGCCAGCCGCGAGTTCGCGACGGCCGCCTTGCCACGCAGGCCGAGCGCGGTGTCGCCACCGATCTTCTCCAGCCGGCCGTCGATCTCGGAGTCCACCCGGGACACGAAGAACGAGCCGACCGAGTGGATCCGGGACAGGTCCTGCCCGTTCGCCTTCGCCTGCTCCAGACCGGTCAGGTAGGCGTCCATCACGAGCTTGTAGCGCTCGACGGAGAAGATCAGCGTCACGTTGACGCTGATGCCCTCGGCGGTGGCCCGGGTGATGGCCGTCAGGCCCTCCTCGGTCGCCGGGATCTTGACCAGCAGGTTCGGCCGGTCGACGGCCTTGAAGAGCTCGCTCGCCTGCGCGGCGGTGCCCTCGGTGTCGTGTGCGAGGCGCGGGTCGACCTCGAGCGACACCCGGCCGTCGACGCCACCGGTGCGCTCCCAGACGCCGGAGAACACGTCGCAGGCGTGCTGGACGTCGGCGACGGTGATCTCGCGGATCGCGGTGTCGATGTCGGCACCGCGGGCGGCCAGCTCGCGGACCTGCTCGTCGTAGGCGGCGCCGTCGGACAGCGCACCGGCGAAGATCGTCGGGTTGGTGGTCACCCCGACGACGTGCTTGTCCTCGATCAGGGTGGCGAGGTTGCCGCTGGTCAGGCGCTCCCGGGACAGGTCGTCGAGCCAGATGGACACCCCGGCCGCGGACAGTGCAGCCAGTCGATCGTTGCTCATGATTCTCTCCTTGCGATCGGGTGCCGTCGGTTCAGGAGGACTTCTCGGTCGCGGCGAGGGTCTCCCGCGCGGCCGTGGCGACGGTGTCGGCGGTGAAGCCGAACTTCTCGAACAGGGTGGCCTGGTCGGCGCTGGCACCGAAGTGCTCGATGGACACCGACCGGCCGAGCTCACCGACGTAGCGGTACCAGGGCATCGCGATGCCGGCCTCGACCGAGACACGGGCCGTGACCGCGGTCGGCAGGACAGACTCCCGGTACTGCTCGTCCTGGGCCTCGAACCACTCGACGCACGGCATCGAGACGACCCGGGTGCCGACGCCCTCGCCCTCGAGCTGCTCGCGGGCGGCCAGCGCCAGGTGCAGCTCGGAGCCGGTGGCGATGATGATCACCTGCGGGACGCCGGACGCGGCCTCGGCGATGACGTAGCCACCGCGGGCGACGCCCTCGGCGGAGGTCCCGGCGACGGTCGGGACGTTCTGCCGGGTCAGCGCGAAGCCGATCGGGCCGCCGTCGGGCCGCTCGAGGGCCGCCTTCCAGGCGTACGCGGTCTCGTTGGCGTCGCCGGGGCGCACGACCGACAGACCGGGGATGGCCCGGAGCGACGCCAGGTGCTCGATCGGCTGGTGGGTCGGGCCGTCCTCGCCCAGACCGATCGAGTCGTGCGTCCACACGTAGATCGGGTTGGTCTTCATCAGCGCGGCCAGCCGGACGGCGGGGCGCATGTAGTCGGAGAAGACGAGGAACGTGCCGCCGTAGACCCGGGTCGGGCCGTGCAGCGAGATGCCGTTGAGCACCGCGCCCATGGCGTGCTCGCGGACACCGAAGTGCAGCGTGCGGCCGTAGGGGGAGGTGGTCCACATACCCGTCGACGCCGACTTGGGCCCGAAGGAGTCGGCGCCCTTCATCGTGGTGTTGTTCGACTCGGCCAGGTCGGCCGAGCCGCCCCACAGCTCGGGCAGCACCTCGGCGAGAGCGCCGAGCACGGCACCGGAGGCCTTCCGGGTGGCCATGCCCTTCTCGTCGATGTCCCAGTGCGGCAGGGAGTCCTCCCAGCCGTCCGGCAGCCGGCCCGCCTTCAGCCGCTCCAGGAGCTGCTTGCGCTCGGGCTCGCGCTCCGCCCACTCGTCGAAGGTGCCCTGCCAGGAGTCGTGCGCGTCGCGCGAGCGCTCGCCGACCGCGCGGGTGTGGGCGAGCACGTCGTCATCGACGTCGAACTCCTTGTCCGGGTCGAAGCCCAGGACCCGCTTGACCTCGCGGACCTCGTCGTCGCCCAGCGCGGAACCGTGCGCGGCCCCGGTGTTCATCTTGTTCGGCGACGGGAAGCCGATCACGGTCTTCAGCACGATGATCGACGGGCGCCCGGTCTCGGCCTTCGCTGCCTCGAGCGCGGCGAGGATGCCGGTGACGTTCTCGCCGCCGTCGACGACCTGGACGTGCCAGCCGTAGGACTCGTACCGCTTCGCGGTGTCCTCGTTGAAGGCGATGTTGGTGTCGTCCTCGATGGAGATCTCGTTCGCGTCGTAGATCACCGTGAGGTTGCCCAGCTCCTGGCGACCGGCCAGCGACGACGCCTCGGAGGTGACGCCCTCCTCGATGTCGCCGTCGGAGGCGATCACGTAGATCTGGTGGTCGAACGGCGAGGCACCCTCGGGGGCGTCCGGGTCGAACAGGCCGCGCTCGCGGCGGGCCGCGATCGCCATGCCGACGGCCGAGGACAACCCCTGGCCCAGCGGGCCGGTGGTCATCTCGACGCCGCGGGTGTGCCCCCACTCCGGGTGGCCCGGGGTCAGCGAGCCCCACTTCCGGAGCTGCTCCAGGTCCTCCCGCTCCAGGCCGTAGCCGGCCAGGAAGAGCTGGATGTAGAGGGTGAGGCTGGAGTGCCCGGCGGACAGGACGAACCGGTCACGGCCCATCCAGTCGGGGTCGGCCGGGTCGTGCCGCATGACGCGCTGGAACAGCGTGTACGCCAGCGGGGCCAGGCTCATCGCGGTGCCGGGGTGTCCGCTGCCGCACTTCTGGACCGCGTCCGCGGCCAGTACACGGACGGTGTCCACGGCCCTGCGGTCGAGGTCGGTCCAGTCGTCGGGGACGTGCGCGCGGGTGAGCGCGGCGACGGCGCTGTCCCCGGCGTGGGGGGACGTAGCGGTGTCGGACAAGGCGATGGCTCCTGTACTCGCGTCGACGAATGTCGGTCTGCCGGTCGTGGATCCGGATGCCCGCCCGGTGGTCGCGGCCGTTCCGGTGGCGGCGACGTCGGCGGGTGTGTGGTGCGACCCGGATCACCTGGCGGCATCGTCGCCGCCCCGACGCGGAACACCCTACTGCTCACGCCCGCGGCCTGCGGCTTTGCGCCTCGTGGCGATCGGCCGACCGGGCCGCCGGTGACGGCGTACCCGGCGGGCCCGCGACGCATGCCACCGGTTAGCATCGACGCGCTGTAGAACTAGGGAGGCCGCCACCGCGGCGACCACCCCGTGTCCACGGCACCGAGCCGGTGCGGCCCCTCGGGTGGCGCGGCACGGGATCACTACGTCGAACCGAGCGAGGTACGGACAGGTGAGCGCACCCGCGTCAGGGCGGAGCCGGGCCGACGAGGCCGGGATCCCGGCCGAGCACGTCCCGGCCGGACCGGACGCCGCGCCGGCGGCGACGCCCCCCGCGACGACCGTGGTGGTGCCGGCGGCACCGGTCGGGCGTCTCGCGCGCGTCCGCGCCACGGTGGCGGCGTATCTGGGCCTCACCAAGACGCGGATCATCGAGCAGCTGCTCGTGGTCACCGTGCCCGCCATGTTCCTGGCCCAGCGCGGTGTGCCGTCACTGTTGCTGATCGCGGCCACCCTGGTCGGCGGCGCGATGGCCGCGGCCGCGGCGCACGCGCTGAACTGCGTCGTCGACGCCGACATCGACCAGAAGATGGCGCGCACCGCCCGCCGCCCGCTGGCGAGGGGACAGGTCCCCACCCGCAACGCGCTGGTGTTCGGTCTGGTCCTGGCCGCGCTGAGCTCGGTGTGGCTGGGTCTGACCACGAACTGGCTGGCCGCCGTGCTGTCGCTGGCGGCGATCGCGTTCTACGTGCTCGTGTACACGATGCTGCTCAAGCGGCGGACCTCGCAGAACATCGTGTGGGGCGGCGCCGCGGGCTGCATGCCGGTGGTGATCGGCTGGGCCGCGGTGACCGGCACCGTCGAGTGGCCCGCGCTGGTCATGTTCGGTGTGATCTTCTTCTGGACGCCGCCGCACTTCTGGGCGCTGGCGATGCGCTACCGCGAGGACTACGCCGCCGCCGGGGTGCCGATGCTCCCGGTCGTGGCGCCCGCGCCGGCGGTGTCGGTGCGGATCGTGGTCTACAGCTGGGTGATGGTGGCCTGGAGCCTGCTCCTGCTGCCGGCGACGTCGTGGGTGTACCTCGCGGTGGCGCTGCTCGGCGGGGCGTACTTCGTGTTCCGGGCGCACCGGCTGCACCACCAGGTGAAGTCCGGCGGCGAGATCTCCCCGATGCCGCTGTTCCACCTGTCGAACATCTACCTGTGCGTGCTGTTCGCGGCGATCGCCGTCGACGCCGCGCTGGGGCTGCCGGTCCTGTTCTGACCGGTCACCCACGGCCCGGCGCGGGGGCGACCGCCGCGGGCGGGACCACCCGCTCGACCAGGTCCAGCAGCGCCGCATCCGCCCCGTGCCGGGCGACGATCTGCAGCCCGACCGGGCAGCCGTCGGGTCCTGTCCCGGCGGGAACGCTCACCGCCGGGTGGCCGGACAGGTTGAACGCCCACGTCAGAGCCACGTTCATCCGGCCGCCGGGACCGTCGTGGCCGTGCGGGCCGGCGGGCGTGGTCGGGGTCAGCAGCAGGTCCGCCGCCGCGAACACCGTGGCGGGCACGGCCTCGCCGGGTGTCCGCGGCGCGGCTCGTCCCGCGCGCCGCGCCGCCCACACCGGGGCCGGGTCGGGCAGCCGGACCGGCGTCGCGATCTCGGTGATCCCGGCACGGGCGAGCAGGTCCCGGGCGGCCGTCGCGGCGACCGCGACCACCACGGGGTCGGCCGACGGGACGAGCCCCGCGGTCGGCTTATAGCCGAGCACGCCGCACCAGGCCGCGGGGATGCGGACCGACCCGGCGCCGTCCGAGCCGGTGGCCATCCCGACGACTCCGGCGGCGACGGCGGCCGCGGATCCGGCGGAGGACCCACCGGGGGAGCGGTCGGCCCGCCACGGGTTGCGGGTGGGGCCCCGGTCGGTCCATCCCCACGTCTGGTGGCCGCCCGGACGCGGCACCGAGGTCGCCCCGATCGGGACGGCACCGGCGGCGAGCAGCGCGCGCACGGCCGGGGTGCGGTGCCCGTGCAGCCCCTTCACCGCGATCGGCAGGCCGGCGAGCGGACCCGGTACGGCGGGGCCGGGGACGGGCACGTCGTGGTCGTCGTGCCGCAGGAACGCCCGCAGCCAGGGCTCGGTGCGGTCGCGGCGGTCCCGTGCCACCGCGACCGCGCCCGGACCGGTGCTCACCGCAGCAGGTCCGGGGTCTCCCACTCCTCGCCCAGCACGTGGTGGTCCAGGAACGCCCACACCGTCCGGTACCAGACCTTCGCGTGGTTCGGCGCGAGCACCCAGTGGTTCTCGTCGGGGAAGTACAGGAACCGGTGCGGGTTCGCCGCCGGGTCGGCCTGCCGCGACACCAGGTCCCACCAGAGCCGCAAGCCCTCGCCGATCGGGACGCGGTGGTCGCGGTCGCCGTGGATCACGAGCATCGGGGTGACGATCGCGTCGGCGTGGTGGTGCGGGCTGTGGGCCTGCGCCATCTCCGGGGTCATCTCGGTGAGCCAGTAGTCGGCGTGGTCGGTCGTGGGTCCGAACTGGTCG
The DNA here is from genome assembly GCF_017312155.1 of Pseudonocardia sp. UM4_GMWB1. Taxonomy (NCBI): domain Bacteria; kingdom Bacillati; phylum Actinomycetota; class Actinomycetes; order Pseudonocardiales; family Pseudonocardiaceae; genus Pseudonocardia; species Pseudonocardia sp. UM4_GMWB1. The sequence continues at coordinate 3,135,402 of NZ_QJPN01000001.1, forward strand.
AGCGCCCACAGGCTGGCGTGGGTGACGACCGCGGCGAACCGGTCGGTGTGCCCGGCGACCCAGTTGGCCATGTAACCGCCGAAGGACCCGCCCATCGCCGCGGTGCGGGTGCCGTCGATCTCCGGCCGGGCGACGGCGGCATCGGTGGCCGCCATCAGGTCGGTGAACGGCGTCCCGCCCCAGGCGCCCCAGCCCCGCTGGACGAAGTCCTGGCCGTAGCCGGTCGAGAGCGCCGGGTCGGGCAGCAGCACGGCCCAGCCGCGGGCGGCCATCAGCCACGGGTTCCACCGCCACGACCAGGCGTTCCAGCTGGCCAGCGGGCCGCCGTGGATCCACAGCAGCAGCGGCACCGGGTGCGCGGCGTCGGCGCCGTCGGGCAGGACCAGCCAGGCGCGGACCCGGGTGCCGTCGGCGGCGGTGGTCTCGAGCTCGGTGAGGGTGCCCGGCAGCGCGGGCGCCTGCGCCGGCGCGGGCAGCAGCTCCGGCTCGGCGTCGCGGCCGTCGGCGGACACCCGGACCGGGGTCGGGGGAGCGTCGTAGGCGTGGCGCACGGCGTAGACCCACCGCCCGTCCGGCGACGGGCACGGGTCGGAGTAGGTGCCGTGGTCGCCGGTCAGGCGGGTGACGGTGTCGTCCTGCGGTGTCGGGCCCGGCACGACCCGGAACAGCGGGCCGCGACCGTCCTCGTCGGCGGTCACGACGAGCGCGGCCGAGTCGTGCGTCCAGCGCGCCGAGGTGGGCCAGCGGTCCCAGCCGGGCGCGACCGGGCGCGGCTCGCCGCCGTCGAGCGGGATCAGCACGAGCTCGATCCGCGGCGCGGTCTCCGGGGTGGACACCCGCTCGCGCAGGGCGACGACGGTGCGCCCGTCGGGGCTGATCCGGGGCGCGCCGTACTCGTGGCCGTCGTCGGTGGTGAGGTCGGTGCGCGCGCCGGTGACGGTGTCGACGACGACGAGCCCGGGGCGCCAGGTGCCGTGCCCGTGCGCCCGGTGCCAGCCGGTGACCACGCGCGCCCCGTCGGGGGAGACGGCGAAGGAGGTCTCGTCCAGTGCACGGCCGGGCGCGGGGGTGAGGTCCGTCCAGGGGTCGGCGTCGGTCCCGTCCGGTTCCCCGGAGCCGCCACGGGGGACATCGGCGCGGGGCGGGGCGAGCAGCAGCCGCTCCTCGTCCGGGCCGAGGTCGTGGTCCCAGTGCCGCACCGGGTAGCCGGTGTGCAGGATCGCGGTGACCTTGCCCTCGGTGCGGGCGGTGCGCCGCCGCTCGTCGTCGGCGGTGGTGACCGACCCGGGCAGGGTCGGTGCGGAGACGACCACCGTCCCCGCGTCGGCCGCGACGGCGACGTCCGAGATGCCACCGGGGCGCGACCCCGCCGGTTCGGCCTCGCCGCCGGCGGCCGGCAGCCGCCACAGCGAGGTCGGCGGCTCGGCCTCGCCCGTCGTGTCCGGGTCCGGCCGGGCCGACCGGAACAGCAGGTCACCGTCGGGGGTGAAGACCGGCCCGGACTCGCCGGCCGCGCCCCGGGTCAGCCGCCGCGCCGGGGCCTCGCCCGCGGGGTCGACCTCCCACAGCGCGGTCCGGTAGCGGGTGCCGTCGGCGTCGAGCTCGGCGACCCCGGTGACCAGCCGCGTGCCGTCGGGGGACAGGGCGAGCCCGCCGAGGCGGGGGAGCGCGACGTAGGCGTCGAGGTCGTGGAAGGGGGTGTCGGTCACGCCGTCGGTTCTACCGCACACCGCGCGGCGGACCGACCCCGTTCCGGACCCGTCAGGGGACGAGCAGCACCTTGCCGGTGGTGCGGCGGCCCTGCAGGTCGTCGTGCGCGGTGCGGGCGTCCGCCAGGTCGTAGCGGTGCCCGATCCGCACGTCGAGGCGGCCCGCGGCGACGTCGCCGTAGACGGCGGCGGCGCGGGTGCGCAGCTCGTCGGTGGTGGCGACGTAGTCGAACAGCTTCGGGCGGGTCAGGTACAGCGACCCGGCCGCGTTGAGCCGCTGCGGGTCGAACGGCTCGACCGGGCCGGACGCGGCGCCGTAGAGCACGAGCGTGCCGCGGGGGCGCACCGAGGCGAGGCTCGCGTCGAAGGTGCTGCGCCCGACCGAGTCGAACGCGGCGTGTACTCCCGCGCCGCCGGTGAGGTCGCGGACGGCGGCGGCGAGGTCGTCGACGGCGGTGTAGTCGATCACCTCGGCGGCGCCGGCGCCGCGGGCCAGCTCGGCCTTCTCCGGCGTCGACGTCGTCGCGATCACCCGGGCGCCCTTCGCGACGGCCAGCTGGGTGAGCAGCAGCCCGACGCCACCGGCGGCGGCGTGCAGCAGGATCGTCTCCCCGCCGTGCAGCGGGAAGCAGTCGTTGACCAGGAAGTGGGCGGTCATGCCCTGCAGCGCCGCACCGACCGCGACGTCGTCGGCGACGCCCTCGGGCACCGGGACGGCCTTCGCCCAGGGCACGGCGACCTGCTCGGCGTAGCTGCCCAGGGTGTTGGCCCAGGCGATGCGGTCCCCGACCGCGACACCGTCGACGTCCGCGCCCAGCGCGGTGACCCGGCCCGCACCCTCCAGTCCGGCGACGTACGGCGTCTCCATCGGGTAGATGCCCTCGCGCTGGTAGGTGTCGATGAAGTTCACCCCGGCCGCGGCGACCTCCACCAGCACCTCGCCCGGACCCGGGACCGGGGCGTCGGTGTCGACCACCTCCAGCACCTCGGACCCGCCGGGCTCGCTCACCCGTACCGCACGCATGTGTCCTCCTCGTCGCTCGCCGCTGCTGACGGGCCCGATCATGCCCTCACGCGTCGCGGCGGAGCATCCGGGACACGAGCACGACCGCGGCGGCGGCGAACCAGCCCGCCGCGAGCCCGGTGCTCGACACGAGCCCGGCGGTCGGCAGCGGGTCGCGCAGCACGTCGACCCCGGCGGCCCAGCCGTCGGTGAGCAGGAACGGGCGGATCGGCTCCAGGGCGGGGATCGCGCCGAGCACCCCGGACAGGATGATCCCGCCGAGCACCGAGGACAGCACCACCAGCGGGTGCTCGGTGAACGACGACACCGCCAGCGCCACCGCGCCGACCGCGGCGAGCTGACCCAGCGTCCACAGCGCGGCCAGGGCGATCCGGCCGGCCGCTGACGTCAGGTCCAGCACCGAGCCGGACATCGTCAGCAGCGCGCCGCCGTCGCCGACGACCGCGGGGGGCCCGATCAGCGCCCACCCCGCCACCAGCCCGACCACGCAGACCACCGCGACCGCGACCGCGGCCACCACCAGCACCCCGAACGCCTTCATCGCGACCAGCCGCAGCCGCCCCACCGGAGCCAGCAGCAGCCCGCGCAGGGTGCCGTGCTGGGCCTCCCCGGCGATCGCGTCCGCCGCCGCGACGGTGACCACCAGCGGCAGCAGCAGCGCCATCAGCAGGGTCAGCGCCGCGACGGGCAGGGTCAGCCCGTTGCCGACGGCCTCCGAGAGCAGGCCACGGCGCGGCCCGTCGGCCAGCACGAGCCCGACCGCCATCAGGACCGGCACCGCCCCGAGCAGCGCGACCATCACCCAGGTCCGGGGCCTGCGCAGCACCCAGCGCAGCTCGGCACCGAGCAGCCGACGCCACGACACCGGCCGGGGCGGGGCGCTCACGCGTCGCCCTCGGTGATCCGGGTGAACAGCTCCTCCAGGCCGGTGCGGCGCCGAACCAGCCCGTGCACCGACACTCCGGCCCCGACGAGGCCGGCGAACAGCCGCGGCCCGTCGGCGTCGGCGGCCAGGACGACGGCCGCGCCCTCGGCCCGGGCGTCGGCGCCCGCGGCCCCGAGCTCCCGCAGCGCCGTCGCCGGGTCGGTGGTCGCGATCTCCCAGTCGCCGTCGGCGGCGCCGAGCAGCCGGTCCAGCGGTCCCGTCGCGAGCAGCGTCCCCTGCTTGAGCACGGCCACGTGCGTGCACACCGCCTCGACCTCCGGCAGCAGGTGCGACGACAGCAGCACCGTCGCCCCGCCCGCCCGCAGCTCGGCGACGATCGTCCGGATCTCCCGTGTCCCTGCCGGGTCGAGGCCGTTGGTGGGTTCGTCGAGCACGACGAGCCGCCGCGGGACGAGCAGCGCCGCGGCCAGCCCGAGGCGCTGCTTCATCCCGAGGGAGTAGCCGCGGAACCGGCGCCCGGCGGCCGCGGCCAGCCCGACCCGCTCCAGTGCCGCCTCCACCGCGGGCCGCACCTCGCCCGGCGCGAGCCGCGGCTCGGTCGCCGCGACCCGGCGCAGGTTCTCCCGCCCGGACAGGAACGGGTGGAACCCCGGCCCCTCGACCAGCGCGCCCACGTCGGGGAGCGTCGTGGCGAGCCCACCCGGTACCGGGAGCCCGAGCAGCTCGACGCTGCCCGAGGTCGGCGTGGTCAGCCCGAGCAGCATCCGGATCAGCGTCGTCTTGCCCGAGCCGTTGGGGCCGAGCATCCCGAACACCGACCCGGCCGGGACGTCGAGGTCCACGCCGTCGACGGCGGTGACCCGCCCGAACACCTTGCGCAGGTCCCGGACGCGGGCGGCCGGGTGCTGCTCGTCCGCGGCCCCGTCCGCCACGTGGCCGGCGGGGGCGGTGCGGGTGGTCGTCACCGGGCCAGGGCCTCGCCGAGGACGTCCGGGCCGACGGCACCGGCGGCGACGCGGCCGTCGCCGGCCAGGATCGCCGAGCCCGCGTTCGTGGTGATCTCGCGGCCGGAGCCCCACGGTCCGGACACCGGGGTGCCGAGCCCGGACAGGTCCGGGCCCCGCTGGTCGCCGGAGCGCTGCGGGACGCGGCCGACGACCACGGTGTCCCAGCCCTCGCCGACGACGGTCGGCGCGGCGGCCCGTGCGGGCGTGCCGCCGGGGCCCCCGGGGCCGGGCTGCTCCACCGTCCCGGCGGTGCCGTCGCGGACGGTGGCGCCGGGCGGCGGGGTGAAGGTGAACAGGGCCGGGTCCTGCGGGCCGAACGTGACGTCGTCGAACCCGATCCGCAGCACCGGGTCGGTCCCGGCGCCGAGGACGGTCAGCTCCAGCGGGGTCCGGGTCTGCGCGTCGACGGCGGCGCGGACCTCGCGCAGCACGGTGCGCTCACCGGGCTCCGGCGCCAGGACCAGGGTGTAGGCGGGGCGGCCGGCGACCTCGGTGGTGCCGTCGACCCGCAGCACGCTGGTGGCGCCCAGCCGCGCCACGACGGTCCGGGCGACCTCGGCCGGGTTTTTCGCGGCGTCGGCGTCCGGGGTGTGTCCCCGGCTCGGGAACCGGGTCGCGGTGCGGTCGGTGGAGTCGTAGGCCCAGGTCGTGGCGCCGTCGCGGACGTAGGTGCGCTCGCCGTCGTCGTTGGGGACGGCGAGGCGGCCGTCGCCCGTCCCGTCGGACCAGACCCGCGCGGTGGAGGTGCCGTCGGTCAGCCCGTCGGAGGGGAGTCCCGGCACGGCGGGAAGCCCCAGCCGGTTGTCGACGGCGACGGTGCCGGCCAGCGCGACCGGCTCCGCGGCGACGACCGAGGCGACGAGCTGCTCCGGGGTGACGGGCGGCAGCTCGGGGGCGGCGGAGGCCCGCGTGGTGAGCAGGCCCGCCGACAGCGACGCGGTGAGGGCGACGGCGAGGGCGGCCGCGAGGACCACGGCGATCCCGCCGCGTCGCAACCGGGATGCGGAGGTCATGGCTCCAGAGTGCCCGAGTGTCACCCGATCGTGCAGCGGCCGGTCGGACCGACTCAGACCGACGCGGCGGCGGGCTCCGGCGCGGCGGTGTCCGCCGGGTCGCCGGTCGGGGTGGCGCGGGGGTCGACGGGGGCCGGGCGGGTCGCGGTACCGGCCCACACCCAGGCGGCCGCGGCGGCGGTCAGCCCGGCGCCGAGCACGTGCAGCGACACCAGCAGCTCCGGGACCCCGAGGGCGTACTGGACCCCGCCGAGCGCGCCCTGGGCGAGGACGACCACGACGAGCACCCGGAACCGGCGCACCAGCGCCCGCGGGGCGGACACCGCGTGCAGCAGGAACCCGAGCCCGACCAGGGTGCCGAGGTAGAGGAACAGCGTGTCCACGTGCAGCTGCGCGAGCGCGGGGATCGGCACGTCCAGGCGCGGGGTCTCCGGGTCTCCGCCGTGCGGGCCGGCCGCGGTGACCAGGGTCCCCGCGACGAGCAGGACGCCCAGCACGGCGGTGGAGAACAGCACCAGCCCACGCCCGCCGGCGGGCACGGTGCGGGTCACCGGGCCGTCGGCCTCGCCTGCGGCTCCGACGAGCAGCACCGCGAACCAGACCAGCACCATCGAGGCCAGGAAGTGCAGCATCACCGTCCACCAGGCCAGCCCGAGCAGCACGGTGATCCCGCCGATGACGGCCTGCGCGACGACGCCGAGCGGCATCGCCAGGGCCAGCCCGGTGAGGCGGCGGCGGCGCGGCCGGGTGTACAGCGCGCCGAGCAGCGCCGCGCCCGCGGTGAGCACCACCAGGATGCCGAGCAGCCGGTTGGAGAACTCGATCCACATGTGCAGCGGCGCGATCTCGGCGTGGTCGACCGGGATCATGCTGCCCGGCTCGCACTGCGGCCAGGTCGAGCAGCCGAGGCCGGAACCGGTGACCCGGACCACCGAGCCGGTCACGCCGATCCCGATCTGGGCGACGAGGTTCGCGATCGCCAGCCGGCGCATCAGCACCGGCGGGGTGGAGGGCACGCGCGACAGCAGCACACTACGCATCGTAGAAGACGGGGCTCAGGTCCAGCGCACCAGCCGCGACGCCGCCACCCCGGCGACGACCGCCCAGCCGGTCAGCACCAGCAGCGGCCCGGCCGCGGGGAACTCGCCCGCGCCGAGGGCCGAGCGCAGCGCCTCGGCCAGCGCGCCCGAGGGCAGCCACGGCGCGAGCGCCGCCAGCGGCCCCGGCAGGTCCGCGACCGGCACGACGATCCCACCGGCCAGGAGCAGCGCGAACCACACCAGGTTGGCGACGGCGAGCACGATCTCCGCGCGCAGCGTCCCGCCCAGCAGGATGCCCAGCGCCCCGAACGCGGCCGCGCCCAGCAGCACCGCCAGCGCGGCGCCGTCGAGCCGGGCACCGGCCGGGGACCACCCCAGCAGCGCCGCCAGCACGCCGAGCAGCACCACCTGGATCACGACGACGGCGGCGACCGCGGCCAGCCGCCCGCACACCAGCAGCCAGCGGGGCAGCGCCGTCGCGGCCAGCCTGCGCAGCGCCCCGTAGCGGCGGTCGAAGCCGAGCGCGATGGCCTGGCTGGTGAACGCCGAGCTCATCACGGCCAGCGCCAGCATGGAGGCGAACAGCCACGCCACCCGCGGCTCCGGGGCGGGCACCGCCGGGACGAGCGTGAGCCCGGCGAGCAGCGCCGCCGGGATGAGCAGGGTCAGCAGCACCTGCTCGGCGTTGCGCAGCGCGAGCCGGGTCTCCAGGCCGCCCTGGGCCCGCAGCATGGTCAGCGCGTTGCCGCGGCCGGGGGCGGGGGTGAACAGGCCCTCGGGGAAGGGGGTCGTCACGAGCGCAGCTCCCGTCCGGTGAGGTCGAGGAAGACGTCCTCCAGGCTGCGGCGCACGACCTGGACGTCGTCGGCGAGCACGCCCTGGTCGGCACACCACGAGGTGATGGCGGCGAGCGCGCCCGGGTCGATCCGGCCGCGGACCCGGTAGCGGCCGGGGGAGGTCTCGCAGCTGGCGTAGCCGGCGGGCAGCCGGGCGTCGAGACCGGCGACGTCCATGCCGGGCCGGGCCCGGAACCGCAGCTCGGTCTGGTCGCCCGCGGTGAGCTGGGCGGGCGAGCCGTGCGCGACGACCCGGCCGTGGTCGATGATGACGACGTCGTCGGCGAGCTGCTCGGCCTCGTCCATCAGATGGGTGGTGAGCAGCACCCCGACGCCGTCGCGGCGCAGCGCCCGGACCAGGTCCCACACCAGGTGGCGGGCCTGCGGGTCCAGACCGGCGGTCGGCTCGTCGAGGAACACCAGCTCGGGGCGCCCGACGACGGCGCAGGCCAGCGCCAGGCGCTGCTGCTCCCCACCGGACAGCCGCTTGTACGGGGTGCCCGCCCGCGGGCGCAGGCCGAGCACGTCGATGAGCATGTCGACGTCGAGCGGGTGCGCGGCGCAGTCGGCGACCAGGTGCAGCATCTCCCCGGTCCGCACGGCCGGGTAGGCGCCGCCGCCCTGCGGCATGACGCCCACCCGGGGGCGGACGGCCTCGTCGGCCGGGTCGTGACCGAGGACCCGCACCCGTCCGGCCGAGGGCGCCCGGAACCCGGTGCACACCTCGACGGTCGAGGACTTGCCGGCGCCGTTCGGGCCGAGCAGGGCGAGCACCTCGCCGCGGGCGAGGTCGAGGTCGATGCCGTCGACGGCGGTCGTGGGTCCGTAGCGCACGACGAGGCCGCGGATCTCCAGGGCGGCGCTCACCGGGCGGGCTCCGGGTCCGACGGCGCGCGGGTCCCGGCGGTGGCGTCGCCCGGGGTGCCGGTGCCGTCGTCCGGGCGGGCCGGGTCACCGGCGTCACCGGCGTCACCGGGGGAGCGGATCAGCCGGGCGACCACGTACAGCGCGAGGGTGTACATGGCGGCGCCCGCGGTGATGGCCAGCGGCAGCTGGAACCCGCGGAAGAAGAAGTCGGCGCCGGTGGGCGGCACGGCCAGCGCGAGCACGACCGACAGCAGCAGCAGGCCGCGGCGGTAGAACGGCATCGCCCGGGTCACGACCAGCGGCAGCAGCGCCCAGAACAGGTACCAGGGGTGCACGACCGGGCCGAGCAGCACGACGGCGCCGAGCCCGAGGCCGGTGCCGGTGACCGGGTCGACCTTCCCGCGCAGGCAGCCGAGCAGCAGCACGACCACGATCACCGCGATCGGCAGCACGAACAGGCTGCGCATCAGGCCCATCGTGGTCTCGGTGTGGTCGCCGAGCCCGGCGAGCCGGCCGACCTGCCCGGCGAGCAGCCCCAGGTTGGTGCTGATCGACATGGGCGAGATGAGCACGCTGGGTGCGGACAGCCCGCGCACCCAGTTGAACCCCAGCCCGGTGGCCAGGCTGAAGAAGGTGAGCACGGCCGCGGCGATCGCGGACAGCCAGGCCGTCATCACGGCCCAGTCGAGGAGCCTGCCGCCGCGCCTGCGGACCAGGTACACGCCGACGAAGCCGAGCGCGAGCAGCGCCGGGAGCTTCACCGAGGCCGCGGCGACGATCAGCGCGGCACCGCCGGTGATCCGCCACCACGGCCGGACGGTGTCGTCGCGCCCGAGCATCACCCAGAGCCCGAGCAGCAGCAGCGGCAGCATGATCGACTCGTTGTGGATCCCGCTGACCATGTGGAACAGCACCAGCGGGTTCGCCGCGCCGAGCCACAGGACCAGGCCGGCGTCGAGGTCGAACCGGGAGGCCAGCCGGGGCAGCACCCACACCATCAGGGCGACGCCGAGCAGCGCGAGCAGCCGGTGCTCGAGGATGCCGAGCACCACGTTCTCCCCGGACAGCGCGGTGATCCCGCGGCCGAGGCCGAGGAACAGCGGGCCGTAGGGCGCCGGGGTGTCGCGCCAGACCGTGGGGATCCCGCGGACCAGCGGGTCGTCGATGCCGAGCGCCTGCGCGGGACCGATCGAGTACGGATCGATCCCGCGGGCGAGCGTCGCGCTCTGGGCGAGGTAGCTGTAGATGTCCTTGGAGAACATCGGCGGCGCCAGCGCCAGCGGCACCCCCCACAGGATCGCGGTGCGGCCGAGCTCGCGGCGCTCGGGCGCGGGGTGGTGCGCTCCGCGGGTGGTGAGCATCCGGGCGATCCACAGCCAGGCCGTGACCACCATGAGCAGGCCCGCGTAGGTGACGGCGATCGCGAGGGTGACGTTGCGCGAGGGGAGCCCGATCACGCGCAGCCCGTTGAGCGGGTTCGGTACCGGGAACGCCCCGGAGCCCAGCGCGCTGATCCCCATCAGCAGGGCGCCGGTCAGACCGAGGATCCGCGCGATCCGGGCCTGCTCACGCAGGCCGCGCCGGGCCGGGTGGCCGGTCGACGGCGGTGTGGCGGGGGGATCGGACGGCGCCGCACGCGTCGGGGGGTCGTCGCGCCCGGGCGGGGCGACCTCGGGCGTCACCATGGGAGGAGAGGTTAGTGGTGCGGTGACGGGGGGTCCGGTACCGGCCCTCACCTGCGATCGGAGTGAGCCCGGTCACCACGGCGGGGGGTCTGTTTTGCCGTGCCGGGCCATATACGCAACACTGATGTTGTGAAAACGGACCGGACAGCGCCGCGGCGCCTCGACGACCCTGCCTGCGGGCACGGCGTCGGCGGCGACGCCGTGGTGCCCGTCGGGTCCGGGACGGGTACCCGCGCCCTCGTGGCGCGGGTGCTCATGGAGCAGGGTCCGGTCACGGCCGCCGTCGTGGCGGCCGAGCTGGAGCTCACCGAGGCCGCCGTGCGCCGGCACCTCGACGCGCTGATCGCCGACGGCGAGGCGGAGGTCCGGGCCCCGGCCCGGTCCGCCCGTCCGCGCGGCCGGGGCCGTCCGGCCCGGGAGTACCTGCTCACCGACACGGGCCGGGTCCGGTTCGGGCACGGGTACGACGACCTGGCCACCCAGGCACTGCGCTTCCTCGCCGAGACGGCGGGGGAGGAGGCGGTCGACGCCTTCGCGCGGCACCGGGTGCGCGAGCTGCTCGGGTCCGACCTCGATGCGGTGACCGCCCCGGCGGAGCCCGCAGAACGCGTCGAAGCGCTGGCCCGGGTGCTCAGCGCCCGCGGCTACGCTGCGCAGGCCCGCCACGGCGGCTTCGGGGTGCAGCTGTGCCAGCACCACTGCCCGGTGGCCCACGTGGCCACCGAGTTCCCGGAACTCTGCGAGGCCGAGACGCGTGCGTTCGCCGAGCTGCTGGGTACGCACGTGCAGCGGCTGGCCACCATCGCCCGCGGCGACGCCGCGTGCACCACACACGTCCCGCTCGAGGATCCCGAACTCCTCGCGCGGGCGAGAGGTAAGAAGCAAGGCCGTTCCGTCACCGTGAGTGGGAGACCCACTGCGCAGGTGCGGCAGGTGCAAGAAGAAGGGGGCTCCGCCGACGGCGGGACCCTCTCCCACCACGGTCCCCGAAAGGGAGGCAGTCCTTATGACGACCACTCCTGATGTGCGCACCGAGCTCACGCAGGAGGAGACGATCGCGGCGCTCGGCCGGTACGACTTCGGCTGGGCCGACTCCGACGAGGCGGGCTCCATCGCGAAGCGTGGCCTGTCCTCCGAGGTCGTCGCCGACATCTCCCGCCTGAAGAGCGAGCCCGAGTGGATGCTGGAGTTCCGGCAGAAGGCGCTCGACATCTTCGGCAAGAAGCCGATGCCGCGCTGGGGCTCCGACCTGTCCGGGATCGACTTCGACAACATCAAGTACTTCGTGCGCTCCTCGGAGAAGCAGGCAGCCACCTGGGACGACCTGCCCGAGGACATCAAGAACACCTACGACAAGCTGGGGATCCCGGAGGCCGAGAAGGCCCGCCTGGTCTCCGGTGTCGCGGCGCAGTACGAGTCCGAGGTCGTCTACCACTCGATCCGCGAGGACCTCGAGCAGCAGGGCGTCATCTTCCTGGACACCGACACCGCGCTGAAGGAGCACCCGGAGCTGTTCCGGGAGTACTTCGGCTCGGTCATCCCGTCCGGTGACAACAAGTTCTCCGCCCTGAACTCCGCGGTCTGGTCCGGTGGCTCGTTCATCTACGTGCCGCCGGGCGTGCACGTGGACATCCCGCTGCAGGCCTACTTCCGGATCAACACCGAGAACATGGGCCAGTTCGAGCGGACGCTGATCATCGTCGACGAGGGTGCCTACGTGCACTACGTCGAGGGCTGCACCGCGCCGATCTACAAGACCGACTCGCTGCACTCGGCCGTCGTCGAGATCGTGGTCAAGAAGGGCGGCCGCTGCCGCTACACCACGATCCAGAACTGGTCGAACAACGTCTACAACCTGGTCACCAAGCGCGCCAAGGCCGAGGAGGGCGCGACCATGGAGTGGGTCGACGGCAACCTCGGATCCAAGGTGACCATGAAGTACCCGGCCGTGTGGCTGATGGGCGAGCACGCCAAGGGCGAGGTCCTCTCGATCGCGTTCGCGGGCGAGGGCCAGCACCAGGACGCCGGCGCCAAGATGGTCCACCTCGCGCCCAACACCTCCTCGACGATCGTGTCGAAGTCGGTGGCGCGCGGCGGCGGGCGCACGTCCTACCGCGGCCTGATCCAGGTCAACCCGCGGGCGCGCAACTCCCGCTCGACGGTGAAGTGCGACGCGCTGCTGGTCGACACGATCTCGCGCTCGGACACCTACCCCTACGTCGACATCCGCAACGACGACGTGTCGATGGGGCACGAGGCCACCGTCTCCAAGGTCTCCGACGACCAGCTCTTCTACCTGATGAGCCGCGGTCTGACCGAGGACGAGGCCATGGCCATGGTCGTGCGCGGGTTCGTCGAGCCCATCGCGCGCGAGCTGCCGATGGAGTACGCGCTGGAGCTGAACCGGCTGATCGAGCTGCAGATGGAGGGTTCCGTCGGATGACGACGAGTGACGTTGCCGGCCTCGCGCCCGAGCTGAAGGGCGCCAAGGAGGGGCAGGGCGAGGTCCCGATCGCCTCGGCCGGCGAGCGCTTCCAGTCCTTCGACGTGGAGGCGTTCGAGGTCCCCGGTGGCCGCGAGGAGAACTGGCGGTTCACCCCGCTGCGCCGGCTCAAGGGCCTGCACGACGGCAGTGCCGCGTTCGAGGGCACCGCGCCGGTCTCGGTCACCGAGGCCGCCGGGGTGACCGTCGAGAAGGTCGGCCGCGACGACGCCCGGATCGGCGAGGGCGGTGTCCCGTTCGACCGGGTCGCCGCAGCGGCCTGGTCCGGGTTCGGCGAGGCCACCCTGGTCACCCTGGACGGGGAGAAGCTCGATCCGGTGACCGTCACCGTGGACGGCCCCGGCGAGGGCGTCACGGCGGCCGGCCACCTGCACATCCGCACCACCCCGCACACACAGGCGACGGTCGTCGTCGTGCACCGGGGGTCGGGCGTGCTGGCCGACAACACCGAGGTCGTCCTGGGCGACGGCTCGCAGCTGACGCTGGTCGTGACCGAGGAGTGGGCCGACGACGCCGTGCACGTGGGCGCCGAGCACTACTCGATCGGGCGCGACGCCACCCTGCGGGCCACCACGGTCCAGCTGGGCGGCGACCTGGTCCGGGTCTCCTCGACCGTGCGCTACGCCGGCCCCGGCGGCGACGCCGAGCTCATCGGGCTCGGCTTCACCGACGCCGGCCAGCACCTCGAGCAGCGGCTGCTGGTGGACCACGCGGTGCCGAACTGCAAGTCCAACGTGCTCTACAAGAACGCGCTGCAGAGCCTGACGAAGGACTCCTCGCACGTGGTGTGGATCGGCGACGTGCTGATCCGGGCCGCCGCCGAGAACACCGAGACCTTCGAGTTCAACCGGAACCTGGTGCTCACCGAGCACTGCCGCGCCGACTCCGTGCCCAACCTGGAGATCGAGACCGGCGAGATCGTGAGCGCGGGCCACGCCAGCGCCACCGGCCGGTTCGACGACGAGCAGCTGTTCTACCTGCGCAGCCGCGGCATCCCCGAGGACCAGGCGCGTCGCCTGGTCGTCCGCGGGTTCTTCGGCGAGGTCCTGAACAAGATCACGCTGCCGGAGCTCAAGGAGCGCCTCGAGGCGGCCGTCGAGGCCGAGCTCGCGCTCACCGGCGTCTGAGCGCAGCTCGGCACCGATTCCGCACACTTCCCGAATACGGAGCGACCACCACCGATGTCCACTCTGGAGATCAAGGACCTGCACGCCTCGGTCGAGACCGAGGACGGCCCCAAGGAGATCCTGCGCGGTGTGAACCTCACCGTCCGCGCGGGCGAGACGCACGCGATCATGGGGCCGAACGGCTCCGGCAAGTCCACGCTGGCCTACGCCATCGCCGGGCACCCGAAGTACACCGTCACCGGTGGCGAGGTGCTGCTGGACGGCGAGAACGTCCTGGAGATGTCGGTCGACGAGCGGGCGCGGGCCGGGCTGTTCCTGGCCATGCAGTACCCGGTCGAGGTCCCGGGCGTGTCGATGGCGAACTTCCTGCGCTCGGCGGCCACGGCCACCCGCGGCGAGGCGCCGAAGCTGCGGACCTGGGTCAAGGAGGTCAAGGAGGCCATGGCCGGCCTCGACATCTCCCCGGAGTTCGCCGACCGCTCGGTCAACGAGGGCTTCTCCGGCGGTGAGAAGAAGCGCCACGAGGTGCTCCAGCTCGAGCTGCTGAACCCGAAGTTCGCCGTGCTCGACGAGACCGACTCCGGCCTCGACGTCGACGCCCTGCGCGTCGTGTCCGAGGGCGTGAACCGGTACCGGTCGGGCGGCGAGACCGGCGTCCTGCTGATCACGCACTACACGCGGATCCTGAACCACATCAAGCCGGACCGCGTGCACGTGTTCTCCGGCGGCCGCGTCGTCGAGTCCGGCGGCCCCGAGCTGGCCGACGAGCTGGAGAAGAACGGCTACGTCCGGTTCACCCAGGCCGACAAGGCGGCGGCGGGCCAGAAGGCACTGGCCTGACCATGACCCTCACCCACGGAACCGGGACCACGGCCGGCCTCGACGCCGACGCCGTGGCCCGGATCCGGGCGGACTTCCCGATCCTCGCGCGCACGGTGCGCGAGGAGAAGCCGCTGGTCTACCTCGACTCCGGTGCGACCTCCCAGCGGCCGCGCCAGGTGCTCGACGCCGAGCGCACGTTCCTGGAGCGGCACAACGCGGCCGTCCACCGGGGCGCGCACCAGCTCGCCGAGGAGGCCACCGACGCCTACGAGTCCGCCCGGGCACGCATCGCGGCGTTCGTCGGTGCGAACGACGACGAGGTCGTGTTCGTCAAGAACGCGACCGAGGGCATCAACCTGGTCGCCTACGGCCTGGGCAACGCCTCGGTCCGGACCGGGCTCGACGCCGCCTCCGAACGGTTCGCGCTCGGCCCCGGTGACGAGGTCGTCGTCACCGAGCTGGAGCACCACGCGAACCTCATCCCCTGGCAGGAGCTGTGCCGGCGGACCGGCGCGACCCTGCGCTGGTACTCCGTCACCGACGACGGCCGGATCGACCTCGACTCGCTCGAGCTCACCGACCGGACGCGGGTCGTGGCCTTCACCCACCAGTCGAACGTCACCGGCGCCGTCGCGCCGGTCGCGCAGCTGGTGGAGCGGGCCGCCGCGGTCGGCGCGCTGACCGTGCTCGACGCCTGCCAGTCGGTGCCGCACATGCCGGTCGACCTGCACCGGCTCGGGGTGGACTTCGCGGTCTTCTCCGGGCACAAGATGCTCGGGCCCTCCGGGGTCGGCGTCCTCTACGGCCGCCGGGAGCTCCTCGAGGCGCTCCCGCCGTTCCTCACCGGTGGCTCGATGATCGAGACGGTCCGGATGGAGGGCGCGACCTGGGCGCCGCCGCCGCAGAAGTTCGAGGCCGGGGTGCCGATGACGTCGCAGGCCGTCGGCCTCGGCGCCGCGGTCGACTACCTCGAGGCGATCGGGATGGACACCGTCGCCGTGCACGAGGCGTCGCTGACCGCGGCCGCGCTCGAGCAGTTGTCCGCGATCGACGGGCTGCGCATCGTCGGGCCGTCCGGAGCGGAGCTGCGTGGGGGAGCGGTGTCGTTCGTCGTGGACGGCATCCACGCCCACGACCTGTCCCAGGTGCTCGACGACGCCGGTGTCGCCATCCGCGTGGGTCACCACTGCGCGTGGCCGCTGCACCGGCGCTTCGGCATCGTGGCCAGCGCCCGGGCGTCGTTCGCGGTGTACAACACCCTGGACGAGGTCACCGCGCTGGCCGACGGGGTGCGCGCCGCCCAGAAGTTCTTCGGGACGGTGTGACGTGCAGCTGCAGCAGATGTACCAGGAGATCATCCTGGACCACTACCGCGACCCGCACGGCGCCGGTCTGCGCGAGCCCTACGACGCCGAGACCCACCACGTGAACCCCACCTGCGGGGACGAGGTCACGCTGCGGGTCAAGGTCGACGGGGACGTGGTCACCGACGTGTCCTACGAGACGCTGGGCTGCTCGATCAGCCAGGCGTCGGTGTCGGTGCTGCACGACCTCGTCGCCGGGAAGCCGGTCGGCGAGGCGTGGAAGATCATGGCGTCGTTCCAGGAGATGGCCCAGGGACGAGGCAGGGTCGAGCCCGACGAGGACGTCATCGGCGACGGCGTGGCCTTCGCCGGCGTCGCCAAGTACCCGGCGCGGGTCAAGTGTGCTCTCCTGGGCTGGATGGCATTCAAGGACGCGGTGAGCCGCACCGACGCCCGCATCGAGAACTCCGAGGGGAGTCCGGCATGAGCGAGACCACCGAACAGAGCACCTCCGAGGACGTGGTGCGCGGCGCGGCGGGCATGCCCGAGCCGCCCGCCCGGGCCGACGCCGGTGACGGCGCGACCCTCGAGGCCCTGGAGGAGGCGATGAAGGACGTCGTCGACCCCGAGCTGGGCATCAACGTCGTCGACCTCGGCCTCGTCTACGGCATCGACCGGGACGGCGGGACCGCCGTCATCGACATGACGCTGACCTCGGCGGCCTGCCCGCTGACCGACGTGATCGAGGAGCAGACCCGCTCCGCGCTCACCGCCGGTCCCGACGGCGGCCTGGTCGACGACGTCCGGATCAACTGGGTCTGGATGCCGCCGTGGGGCCCCGAGAAGATCACCGAGGACGGCCGCGAGCAGCTGCGGGCCCTCGGCTTCCGGGTCTGACGACCCCGCACCGACCCCGACGGGCCGGATCCCCACCAAGGGGGTCCGGCCCGTCGTCGTCTCAGGGGAAGTAGACCTCCCGCAGCCGGTCCTCCAGCCCCGCGACGGCGCCGGTGTCGACACCGAGGTGCTCCTCCAGCGCGTCCCGGACCCGCGCGGGAGAGGTGAGGTCGTGCCGCGCCACGTCGCCGTCGGCGGTGCGCACGGTGAGCCGGGTCCCGTCGAGGGTGGTCCGGTGCTCCGGGGTGGTGCGCGCGGCGACGAGCCCGGTCCGGAAGTGCGACGCCGGGTGGTGGGTCAGGTACCAGGAGCCCATCGCGAAGTCGACGTCCGGCGCGGGGACCAGGTCGACGACGTACTGGTCGGCCCAGTCACCGCTGCCGCGCCGCTGCAGGACCCAGGCACCGTGGTCGTCGCGGGCGTAGCGGTAGGTCGCCTGCGGGGTCGGCTGCTCCAGCCCGGCGACGAGCCGCAGCGCGGTGGTCGGCACCGTCGAGCCGAACCCGGCGTCGACGGTGAAGCGGCCCTCCGTGGTGTCGACGAGGGTGAGCCGGTGGGTGCGCGACGTCGGCGGGTCCGCCGGGGCCAGGCCGAGGCGGACCCGGCCGACGAGCGGGGTGACCTGGTACCCCACCGCCGCCAGCACGTCGTACAGCAGGCGGTTGTGCTCGAAGCACCAGCCGCCGCGCCGGCCGTGGACCAGCTTCGCCGCGACCCCGTCGGAGGTGGTCGGCGGCTCGACGCCGGTGAACGGGTCGAGGTTCTCGAACGGGATGGTCGCGTTGTGCGCGGTCACGACCCGGTCGAGCAGCGCCCGGTCCGGTGTCGACCGGTCGACCGCGAGGAGGTCGAGGTACGCGGCGGCGGAGGTGGTCACCGTGCTCGTCATGGTGCCCGAGGCTGTCACCTCGACCCGGGTTCAGGTCAAGGATCAGCGTTCGCGGGCGCCGCGCAGCGCCCACGCCCGCAGGTGGGAGTAGCCGCGGGTGTGCAGTGTCGCGATCCGCCGCAGGTCGAAGCGCGGGTCGTCGCGCAGCGACTCGAACATCTCCTTGTCGACGAGCACCGTGTCCGGGCGGGCCTCGGAGGTGAGCCGGGCCGCGACGTTGACGACCTCGCCGTAGACGTCGCCGTAGCGGGCCAGCACCATGCCGTGGGCGAGGCCGATCCGCAGCTGCGGCAGCGCCGGCTCGGTCCGGACCCGGTCGCGCAGGCCGAGCGCGATGGCCGCGGCGTCGGCGGGGTGCTCGGTGACGTAGAGGACCTCGTCGCCGACGGTCTTGATCACCCGGCCCCGGCCGTTCGCGATGACCTCGGTCGTCACCGAGCCGAACCGCTCGATCATCTCGCCGAGCTCGTCCATGGAACGGCGGCGGGTGGTGCGGGTGAAGCCGACCATGTCGGCGAACCCGACCGACAGCGGCCAGGTGTCGGCCGCGATGTGCGCGGCGTCCAACCGCTGCGCCCCCGCGACCCAGCGCGACGCCGTCGCCGCGAGGTGGCGCCGCCACACGTAGGACTGCAGCGACTCCAGCTCGGGCAGCACGTCGGCGGCGAGCCGGGCCGCGTCGCGCGGGGTCAGCTCGCCGATGTGTGCGGCGGCGACCTGGGCGAGCATGCCGATCTGCCACTCGGCGAGCCGTGACAGCGACTGCGCGACCGCGCGGGCGACCGCCTCGCGGGCGTTCTTGTCGGGCAGCCAGTCCCGGGTGAGGCGGGCGACGGTGCTGGCCGCCTCCAGGTCGGCGCGGGTGTAGACGCGGTCCTCCGGATCGGAGTCCGCGAACCCCAGCGCCCGCCAGAGCCGCCCCGACTCCTCCGGGTCGAGCCCCGCGGCCTCCACCAGCTCGTCGCGGGTGAACTCGCGGGGCGCGCCCAGGATGAACTCGTCCAGCGCCCCGTCGTCGATCTCGCTCCAGTCGATCGAGGCGGGGTCGGGCAGCGGACGGGGTGGTCCGGGTTCGGACGTCACGCGATCACGTGGTGTGCACGACGAGCACGTCCACGCCGGCACGGCGGGTCGCGTCGGCGGGCACCGAGCCGAGCAGCCGCCCGGAGAAGGTGTTCAGACCGCGGTTGCCGATCACGAGCAGGTCGGCGCTGTGCTCCTTGACCGCCTTGCGGAGGACGTCGACCGGCGCGCCGTCCTCGGCGAAGGTCGAGACGTCCTTCGCGCCGGCGGCGGCGGCCCGGTCGGAGGCCTCGCGCAGCGCCTCCTCGGCGGGGGTCCAGCCGGTGACGAGGAAGGCCTCGTCCTTCAGCGCGTCCTCGGCGGCCGAGGTGTCCTCCCGGCTGGCCGGGGTGTAGGCGGAGACGATGACCAGTTTCGCGCCGCTGTCCGCGGCCACCCCGGCTGCGCGCTCGACGGCCGCGAACGACGTCGACGAGCCGTCGGTGCCGACGACGATGGTCTTGTATGCGGACACAGGTGCCTCCCGGGGAACGGTCGCGCGTCGCCGGTCCTGCGGCCGGCGTCACCGCGTGCGACGACGTTACTACGTGGTATCCGATCAACTTGTCCTGAGTCCCTCCCGTCATCGCCCTTTCGAGTGAAATGCGGCGGCTGATCGCAGCATGTGCGCTCGTACGGGTGGCGGGGCGGCCCGGAACACGCCGGCCATCCCGGCAAGGGTGCCGGTCAGGTCGTCGCGGCCGGTGAGGAACGCGCGGCCGCTGCGGCCGGCGAAGAACGCGTCGAAGAAGTCCGGCACCAGCTGCGGCGGCATCTCCAGCACGGTGCGCAGCCCGTGGCGGCGCAGGCGGTGCACCGCGCGGGCCGAGCGGGGCCAGAGCAGCCGGCGGGCCGCCGTCGTCGCGGCGGCGGGGTCGTGCGGCAGGTGCCGGGCCAGCTCGGCGGCCAGCCGCGGGGCCAGTCCGAGCGCGGGGGCGACGCTGAATCCGGTCGCGGGGTGCACCAGCGGGGTCGCCGCCCCGAACCCGACGGGGTGCCGTGGACCGCGCGGGGTGTCGACCGGGAAGCGGACGCGCTCGACGGGGGCGGCGTCGGGCACGGCGACGCCCGCCCCGGCGAGCCGGGCCGCGAGCCGGTCGCGCAGCTCGGGCAGCCCCAGCCCCGGCCGTCGCGCCAGAGAGGTCTCCTCCAGCAGGACGGTGCCGTCGCCATAGGGGACGGCGTAGAGGAACGTCGGCCACTCCGTCCACCCCGGGCGGTGCGGGCCGGGGGAGCGCCAGTCCATGAAGACGGCCTCGCCGGGCCCCACCACCGGCGCGGCCACCCGCTCGTCGACGACGACGCCCCACGCGGTCTGCTCGGTCCCGCCCGCCGGGCCGGGGCGCAGCCGCGACGGGGCCCCGGTGGCGTCGACGACCAGGGCCGCGTCGACGACCCGCGCCGCGTCGTCCCGCGGGGACCCGCCGTCACCGGGGCCGCCACTCCCGCCCCGGCCGCCCGGAGGGTGCAGCCGCACCCGGTACCGGTGGCCGTCGGGCCGGACGTCGTCGGCGGCGGCGCGCCCGGGCAGCACCGTGACCCCGGCGAGCCGCGCGTCGAGGTGGGCGCGCAGCCCGGCGGTGTCGAGCACCGCGTACGGGCCCAGCGCGCGGGTGCCACCACCGGGCAGCACGGCCACCGCCTCCGGCCGGGTCGCGATCATCGCCGCAGGCAGGTGCGGGGGCAGCTCCTCGGGCCACGCGCAGTAGGTCGCCGTCCACGCCCGCTCCGGGGCGGGGTCGGCGAGCGTGGTGCGCAGCCCGGTCTCCGCGCACGCCGCCGCGAGCGCCCGCCCGGCCGGACCACCGCCGAGGACCAGCACGTCGGCCACCGTCGTGCCGGGGGCACCCGACCGGCTCGACGACGCCGTCCCGCTCCTCGTCCCCGTCATCGCGGGCCCGGCCGGTGCCGGCCGGCGGACAGGCTGCCGCCGTCGATCCGCAGGGTGGCCCCGGTGACCCAGGACGCGGCGTCGGAGACGAGGAACGCCACCGCCTCGGCGACGTCCGCGGGCTCGCCGAGGCGCCCCAGCGGATAGCCCGCGACGACGGACGCCTCGTCGTGGGCGTAGAGCGCCTCGGCGAACCTCGTCCGCACCACGGCGGGGGCGACGGCGTTGACCCGGACGCCGGGGCCGAGCTGGCCGGCCAGCTCCTCGGTCAGGGTGAGCAGTGCCGCCTTCGACGCCCCGTAGGCCCCGATGACGCCGGTGGGCCGCAGCGCCGCGACCGAGGCGACGTTGACGACGGCGCCGCCGTGCGCACCCATCCACACCCGGTGCGCCTGCTGGACGAACCCGAGGGCGGCGACCACGTTGACGTCGAGGATCCTGCGGACGGCGTCGAGGTCGGCCTCGACCAGCGGCCCGTGCTGGGGGTTGATCCCGGCGTTGTTGACCAGCACGTCCAGCGAACCGAACGCGGCCACCGTCGTCTCCGCCGCGGCGGCCCGGTGCGCCGCGTCCCCGACGTTGCCGGCGACGGCGAGCACCCGGCCGGTGCCGACCCCCGCGCCTGCCGCGAGCTCCGACGCCGCCGCGTCGAGCTCCGGGGCGCGCCGGCCGGTGATCGTCACCGACGCGCCGCGCGCCAGCAGCGCGGCGGCGACGCCGTACCCGATGCCCCGCGAGGCGCCGGTCACCAGTGCCGCCCGACCGGCCAGGGAGGTGAGATCGGTCATGGGACCCGACCCTACGTGGGGAATCGGGTGGACCCGGCCGGTAGCCTGGTCGCGTGGTCCTGATCGAGTAGACCGGCGTCCGGGCACGACTGTGCCCGCATCCGGTCCTCTCAGCGTCACTCCTCGTCCTCCGTCTGGAGCTCTTCCACGTGATCACCACGACCGACCTCGAACTGCGCGCCGGGTCCCGCATCCTGCTCTCCGGTGCCACCCTGCGAGTGCAGCCCGGCGACCGGATCGGTCTGGTCGGGCGCAACGGCGCCGGCAAGACCACCTCGATGCGGGTGCTGGCCGGAGAGGGCGAGCCGTACTCCGGGCAGCGGAGCGCGAACTCACCGGTCGGCTACCTGCCGCAGGACCCGCGCGAGGGCGACCTGTCGGTCACGGCGAAGGACCGGGTGCTCTCGGCCCGCGGCCTGGACGTGCTGCTGGCGAAGATGGAGAAGGCGCAGACGGCGATGGCCGAGCTGGCCGACCCGGCCGCGAACGACAAGGCGGTCCGCGAGTACGGACGGCTCGAGGAGCGGTTCTCCGCCCTCGGCGGCTACGCCGCGGAGTCCGAGGCCGCGCGGATCTGCACGCACCTGGGTCTCCCCGAGCGGGTGCTGGCCCAGCCGATGCGCACGCTCTCGGGCGGTCAGCGCCGGCGCGTGGAGCTGGCCCGGATCCTGTTCGCCGCCTCCGACGGCGGGTCGCAGTCGGCGACCACGCTGCTGCTCGACGAGCCCACCAACCACCTCGACGCCGACTCGATCACCTGGCTGCGCGGGTTCCTGCAGCAGCACGAGGGCGGTCTGGTCGTCATCAGTCACGACACCGACCTGCTGGCCGCGGTGGTGAACAAGGTCTGGTTCCTCGACGCGACCCGCGGCGAGGCCGACCAGTACAACATGGACTGGAAGCGGTACCTGGAGGCGCGCTCCACCGACGAGAAGCGTCGTCGCCGCGAGCGGGCCAACGCCGAGAAGAAGGCGTCCGCGCTGCACGTCCAGGCCGCCAAGATGGGCGCGAAGGCCACCAAGGCCGTCGCCGCCAAGAACATGGCCCGCCGGGCCGACGCCCTGCTCGCCGGTCTCGACGACGAGCGTCAGGCCGACCGCGTCGCGCACATCCGGTTCCCGACCCCGGCGCCCTGCGGGCGCACCCCGCTCACCGCGGAGAACCTGTCCAAGGCCTACGGGTCGCTGGAGGTGTTCACCGGGGTGGACCTCGCGGTGGACCGCGGGTCGAAGGTCGTGGTGCTGGGCTTCAACGGCGCCGGCAAGACCACGCTGCTGCGGATCCTGGCCGGCACCGAGGAGTCCGACTCCGGCGGGGTCGTGCCCGGCCACGGGCTGCGACGGGGCTACTTCGCCCAGGAGCACGACACGCTCGACATGGACGCCTCGGTCTGGGACAACATCCGCCACGCCAGCCCGGACGCCGCCGAGCAGCAGCTGCGGACCCTGCTCGGGTCGTTCATGTTCTCCGGGGAGCAGCTCCAGCAGCCCGCCGGGACGCTGTCCGGCGGTGAGCGGACCCGGCTCGCCCTGGCCGGTCTGGTGTCCTCGGCGGCGAACGTGCTGCTGCTCGACGAGCCGACGAACAACCTGGACCCGGCCAGCCGCGAGCAGGTGCTCGACGCGCTGCGCCGCTTCGAGGGCGCCGTCGTGCTCGTCACCCACGACCCGGGTGCGGTCGAGGCGCTGGAGCCGGACCGGGTGATCGTCCTCCCCGACGGCACCGAGGACCACTGGTCGGCCGACTACCTGGAACTCGTCCAGCTCGCGTGACCGGTCACCGCACGCAGCGGTGATCACCCGACCGGACCACCAAGATCATCGGAAGTGTCCGGGCCGTACCGCGTGTGGCTCCCGGAATCGTGCACTACCCGTTCCGACGGGGTAATCCTCTGCGCTGCTCGACGGATGACGATTCCGAACGGTACGCGCGGTGCTGCGCCGTTCGGGGTAACCGTTCGCCGATCGCATTTTCCGCGTTCTGGTCATAAATGGTCAACTGGATCATCATGGCCTGATCGTCGCGCCAGATGCGGCGGTCCGCGGGGGCATCCGCGGAGGGGATGAGGAGGGCCGATGGCCGAGCTCAAGAAGGGCGCCCGGATCACCGGGACGCAGCGGGGCAAACTCGCCGCCGACCTGAAGAAGAAGTACGAGAAGGGCGCCAGCATCCGTTCGCTGGCCGAGCAGACCGGGCGGTCGTACGGCTTCGTCCACCGGGTCCTGTCCGAGACGGGTGTGACGTTGCGCGGGCGCGGCGGCGCCACCCGTACCAAGAAGAAGTAGTCCTCTCGTCGGCGCCGCCGACCCGGGTCGAGCAGCGAGCCCGGGGCGGCGTCGTCGTGTGTCCGGGGCGTGTCGCGGGGCGCCGCGCGCGGGACCACCGCGCCCGCCCGCCGTACGCGCCGTAACGTGAACCCTCGCCGTCCACCACCGGCGAAGGGGAACACCGTTGGATCGCCCGCTCGCTCTGATGCGCGGGGTCATCCGGGGGGCGGACTCGACGTCCATCCGCCGTGGCTCCATCGCGCGGGGCACCTGGCCCCGGATCTGGGGCTTCGTCCGGCCCTACCGCCGCTGGCTGCTGTCCTACCTGGCCCTGACCACCGTCACCGCCGTGATCGGCGTCGCGACACCGGTGCTGGCCGGGCGCGTGGTCAACACGATCGTCGCGGCGAACGAGCTGCCCGACGCCGCCCGCGTCGTGATGGTGATCGCCGGGGCGATCGCCGGGATGGCCGTCCTGGAGGCGGTGGTCGGGCTCGCCGGCCGCTGGTTCTCCGCGCGGCTCGGCGAGGGACTCATCGAGGACCTGCGGGTGGCGGTGTTCCGTCACGTCCAGTCGATGCCGCTGGCGTTCTTCTCCCGCACCCGGACCGGGGCGCTGGTCAGCAGGCTCAACAACGACGTGATCGGCGCCCAGACCGCCATCACCGGCACCCTGTCCACGGTGCTGTCCAACAGCATCCAGCTCGTGCTTGCCATCGCGGTCATGATCGGTCTGGCCTGGCAGGTCACCGTGCTGGCGATGCTGCTGCTGCCGGTGTTCGTGCTCCCTGCCCGGCGGATGGGGACCTGGCTCGCCGAGCTGCGCCGCGAGGCCGCCGAGCTCAACGCCACCATGGGCAACCAGATGACCGAGCGCTTCTCCGCGCCCGGCGCCACCCTGGTGAAGCTGTTCGGCGACCCCGACTCCGAGGCCGCCGTCTTCCGGGACCAGGTGTCGCGGGTGCGCGACATCGGTGTCCGGTCGGCGATGGTGTCGCGGTTGTTCGTCACCGCGCTGCAGCTGGTGTCGGCGCTGGCCCAGGCCATGATCTACGGCCTCGGCGGCTACCTCGCGGTGACCGGGGCGATCCCGGCGGGCACCGTCGTCGCGCTCGGGCTGCTGCTGACCCGGCTCTACACCCCGATGACGGCGCTGGCCAACGCCCGCGTCGACGTGATGACCGCGCTGGTCGCCTTCGAGCGGGTCTTCGAGGTGCTCGACCTGCGCCCGATGCTGACCGAGCGGCCCGACCCGGCCGCGCTGCCCGACGGCCCCGTCGACGTCGCCCTGCGCGGGGTCCGGTTCACCTACCCCAGCGCCACCGACGTCTCCCTGGCCTCGCTGGAAGAGGTCGCGGTGCTCGACCAGCGGGTCAACACCGAGGTGCTGCACGGCGTCGACCTGCACGTCCACGGCGGCGGGCTGCTGGCCCTGGTCGGGTCGTCCGGGGCCGGGAAGTCCACGCTCGCCTCGCTGGTCCCACGTCTCTACGACGTCGACGCCGGCTCGGTCGAGCTGTCCGGGGTGGACGTGCGGGACCTGTCGTTCGCCACGCTGCGCGGCGCCGTCGGGATGGTCACCCAGGACGGGCACCTGTTCCACGACACCATCGCCGGTAACCTGCGCTACGCCTCGCCCGACTCCACCGACGACGAGATGATCGACGCGCTGCGCCGCGCCCGGCTCGGCGACCTGCTCGACACGCTGCCCGACGGTCTCGACACCGTGGTGGGGGAGCGCGGCTACCGTCTGTCCGGTGGTGAGCGCCAGCGGCTGACCATCGCCCGTCTGCTGCTGGCCCGCCCGCGGGTGGTGATCCTCGACGAGGCCACCGCGCACCTCGACTCGGAGTCCGAGGCCGCAGTGCAGGAGGCACTGGCGGAGGCGCTGGTCGGGCGGACCGCGATCGTCATCGCGCACCGGCTGTCCACCGTGCGTGCGGCCGACCGGATCGCGGTGCTGGAGGGTGGGCAGGTCGTCGAGTCCGGCACCCACGACGAGCTGCTGGCCGCCGACGGCCGCTACGCCACGCTCTACCGGACCCAGTTCCTCCCGGCGGCGACGACCGCGGGCTGAGCGACTCCGGCGGGGCCGGTGCTCAGGCCCGGCCCGCCAGCGGGTCCGCCACCTCGGCGCCGGGCTCGGCCACCGCGGCGACGGCGGCGAACAGCAGCGCGACGCCGACCGCGCCGGGGTCCGGCGCGCCCTTCGCGCGCTCGCCGACGTAGGACGCGCGGCCGTGCCGGGCCGCGAGCTCCGCGGTCCGCTCGGCGCCGTCGAGGGCCGCGGCCGCCGCGGCGGCGTACCCCGAACGGTCGAGCGCGGTCACGGCCGGGGCCAGCGCGTCGACCATCGTCCGGTCGCCCACCTCGGCCTCGCCGACCCGCTGGATCGCGGTCAGCCCGGCCCGGGCGCCCGCGGCGAACGCGGCCGTGTCGGCCGAGCCGTAGGACAGCGCGCGGGCGATCTCGGAGAACAGCAGGCCCAGCAGCGGGCCGCTGGTGCCGCCGACCTCGTCGAGGAAGACCTCGCCGAGCGCGCCGAACCCGCGCTGCGGTCCGCGCCCGGCCAGCGCGACGGCCAGCCGGACCCCGGCGCGCAGGTTGTCGCCGTAGTCGCCGTCGCCGGAGTGCTGGTCGAGGTCGGTGAGCACACCGTGGCCGTCCTCGACGGCCCGGGCGAAGCGGGCCAGCACGGCGTCCTGGTCGAGGGGGTGGTGGCCGGTCATGAGGTCTCCGTCCGAGGGAAGGCGGCCGTCTGCGCCGGCGCGGCCCACAGGCCCGTCCATTCCGGGCGCATCCGGGTCAGGGTGAGCGAGAACCCGGCCATGTCCAGGGCGGGCACGAACGTGCCGACGAGCAGGCCCACCCGCTCCAGCCCGCGCGCCTCCAGCCCGGCGGCGGCCAGCTCGGCGAGCACGTAGAGCTCCAGCAGCGCCGTGCCCCCCATGCCGTTGACGACCAGGACGACCTGGTCGGGGCCGTCGGGCAGGCCCGCGACGACCTGGTCGAGCATCCGGTCGACGAGCTCCTCGGTGGGTGGCCGGTCGACCGAGCGCCGGGCCCGCTCGCCGTGGATGCCGACGCCGTAGTCGAGCCGCCCGTCGAGGGCGAACGCGGGCTCCCCGGTGCGCATCGAGGTCTGCGCACGGGAGGCGACGGCGAGGCTGCGCGAGGCGGCGGCGACGTCCGCACCGAGCGTCGCGAGCTCGGCCAGCCCGGCACCGCTGTCCGCGGCGGCGCCGAGGATCTTCTCGACGACGACGGTCGCCGCGGTCCCGCGCCGCCCGGTCGCGGTGTCGAGCCCGTCGGTGGCCAGGTCGTCGTCGACGAGGACGCGGGCGACGTCGACGCCCTCCATCCGCAGCCGCTCCGCCGCGATGCCGAAGTTGATCCGGTCGCCGGTGTAGTTCTTGACGATGTGGATCACCCCGTCCGGGCCCGCCGCGGCCCGGGACGCGTACAGCACGGCCTTGTTGTGCGGCGAGGTGAACACCGGTCCGGGGGCGACGGCGTCGAGCATCCCGCGGCCGAGGAACCCGGCGTGCAGCGGCTCGTGGCCGGAACCCCCGCCGGAGACCAGCCCGACCCGCCTGCCGGGGGCCCGGTGGCGCGCGAGGAGGTGGATCGGGTCCTCGTGCAGGGCGACGAGGTCGGCGTGGGCCCGGGCGAACCCGCGGACGGCGGCCGGGACGGGGTCGTCGCCCGCCGGGTGGAAGGGGAACGGCATGGCGCCGATCATGCTGGCCGTGGGCGGTCAGCGCATCAACGGCGCGCGGACGGCGTTCTCCACGAGGTCGAGCACCGGGCCGAGGTCGTCGGCGGGCAGCCCCATCGCCAGGTGCGAGACCAGCCCCTCCAGCACCAGCTCCAGGTACTGGGCGAGCACCGGCACCGGCACGTCGTCGCGC
This sequence comes from Pseudonocardia sp. UM4_GMWB1, assembly GCF_017312155.1. NCBI lineage: Bacteria > Bacillati > Actinomycetota > Actinomycetes > Pseudonocardiales > Pseudonocardiaceae > Pseudonocardia > Pseudonocardia sp. UM4_GMWB1. Next base: position 3,162,930 of record NZ_QJPN01000001.1, read on the forward strand.
AGCGCGCCGGCCGCGGCCTGACGTTCCAGCCGCGCCCGGGTCGCGGCGGTCAGCGCGCCGGAGTGCTCCTGCCAGCGGGCCCGGAACTCCGGCTCGGTGCGCAGCCGTCGGGAGACCTCCAGGCGGGTGCCCAGCCAGCTGCGGTCCGAGCCGCCGCGCAGCAGGTCGCGCATGACCTGCACCAGGCCCTGCTCGGCGACGACGTCGGCCATCCGGGTGGCGTCCTGCTCGGCCAGGGCCAGGAACAGCGCCTCCTTGTCCCGGAAGTAGTGGAAGATCGCGCCACGGGACAGCCCGGTGTACTCCTCGAGCCGCCGGACGGTGGCGCCCTCGTAGCCGTGGTCGGCGAAGCAGGTCCGGGCACCGGTGAGGATCTGCTGCCGGCGTGCGGCGAGCTGGTCGGTGCTGACGCGGGGCATGGTCCCCAGTATTCCGTACGCTTGTCCTGCATGTGTGGACGGTCGTGTCGCCGGTCACCGGCGGCACCGACGACCACGGTTTCATCGCGTGCGGGTGTCACACCTCGGGGGTAGCGTCGACGTGGTGACCCTGGACGACCAGAGCACCGACGGTGTGCTCCGCAGCGTGGGGGAGGCCGAGGCCTACGTGGCCTCGGTCTGCTTCAAACACGGCCCCCCGACCCTGGCCGGTGTCGAGATCGAATGGATGCTCCACCGACCCGGTCGACCGGCCGACCCGGTCGACCTCGACGCCGTGCGTGCCGCTCTCGGCCCGCACCGCCCGGCCTCCCTGGACCCCGCCTCGCATGCGGCCCCGCTCCCCGCGGGCGGCACCGTGACCGTCGAGCCGGGCGGCCAGATCGAGATCTCCAGCGCTCCCGCTGACTCGCTCGAGGCCCTCCTCCGCGCCCTCGGCGCCGACGCGGCCCACCTCCACGGTCTGCTCGCCGAGCACGGCCTGCGCCCGCACGACCGCGCCGCCGACCCGGTCCGGCCCGCCCGGCGGCTGCTGGACCTGCCGCGCTACGCGGCCATGGAGTGCGTGTTCGACGGCGTCGGCCCGCACGGACGCAGCGGGATGTGCTCCACGGCGGCGGTTCAGGTCAGCCTGGACGCCGGCCCGGCCGCGGGGATCGCCGAACGCTGGGCGGTCCTGCACGAGCTGGGCCCGGTGCTGCTCGCAGCGTTCGCGAACTCGCCGGTGCAGCACGGCCGCCGCACCGGCTGGAAGTCCTCCCGGCAGGCGTGCTGGCTCAGCCTCGACCCCGCGCGGACCGCGCCGCCGCCCACCGCGACGCCCGGTACCGACCCGGCCGCCGCCTGGGCGCGCCGGGTGGTCACCACCCCGCTGCTGTGCGTGCGCGGCACCGGGACCTGGTCGGTGCCGGCCGGGGTCACCTTCGCCGACTGGGTGTCCGGCCGCGCCCGCGGCGGGGTCCTCGACCGGCCGCCGACACTGGCCGACCTCGACTACCACGTCTCGACCCTCTTCCCGCCGGTGCGCCCGCACGGCTACCTCGAGGTGCGCTACATCGACGGTCAGGCCGGCGACGACTGGGCGCTGCCGACCGCGGTGCTGCTGGCGCTCACCTCCTCCGGCCCCGTCGTCGACCGGGTCCGGGAGCTGTGCGAGCCGGTCCGCGACGAGTGGGTCGCCGCCGCCCGTCACGGGCTGGACCACCCGGATCTGGCCGCGGCGGCCGCCGGTCTGTTCCCGCTGGCCTGGGACGTGCTGGCCGCCGCGGACCATCCGCTGACCACTGGGCCGGGCCCGCTGCTGGCCCGGCTGCGCGAGGTCACCGAGCGGCACGTGCTGCAGGGGCGCTGCCCCGCCGATGACATCGACCCCGCCGAGCAGGGTGCGGGCCCGACCGCCGATCCGTTCCCGCCGGGGCTCCATCTGGGTTCCGCCCTGCCCGGCGCGCCCGCCGCACGAGAGGTGACCGGTCGAGAACCCGGCCGGTCCGCCGTCGACACCGCCGACCAGGCTGCCCAGGAGGACGTGGCATGACCGCCGATCCCGCCGTTCCCGCCGGACCGCTGACCGGCCCCGCAACCCCGGGGGAGAGCCCGGAGACGATGCGTACCCGCGTCGCCGCACTGCTGGGCCGCTCCCGCGACCGCAGCACCGCGCTCACCGCCCTCGACGACGGCGAGCTGGCCGCCCAGCACTCGCCGCTGATGTCGCCGCTGGTCTGGGACCTCGCGCACATCGGGTCGATGGAGGAGCTGTGGCTCGTCCGCGACGTGGGCGGCCGCGAGCCGCTGCGCCCGGAGATCGACGGCCTCTACGACGCGTTCCAGCACTCCCGTTCCTCGCGGGTCGAGCTGCCGCTGCTCACCCCGGCCGAGGCCCGCGGCTACGTCGCCGAGGTGCGGGACAAGGCGCTCGACGCGCTGAACCGCAGCCCACTGCGCGGTCGCCGGTTGGAGGCCGAGGGCTTCGCGTTCGGGATGATCGTGCAGCACGAGCAGCAGCACGACGAGACCATGCTCGCCACCCACCAGCTGCGCTCCGGGGGGCCGGTGCTCGACGCCGCCCCGCCGCCTCGCCCGGCCGGAGCGGTCGACCCGGCCGCGGAGGTGCTCGTCCCGGCGGGCCCGTTCGAGATGGGGACCTCGGCCGAGCCGTGGGCGCTGGACAACGAGCGGCCTGCGCACGTCGTGGACCTGCCCGCGTTCCGGATCGACGTGCACCCTGTCACCAACGGCGCGTTCGCGGCGTTCGTCGACGCGGGCGGCTACGACGACCCCCGGCTGTGGACCGACGCCGGGTGGGCGCACCGCACCGACGAGGGACTGGTCGCGCCACGGTTCTGGTCCCGCGACAGCGACGGCACCTGGTGGCGGCGCCGGTTCGGCGTCGTCGAGCGGGTGCCCGACGACGAGCCCGTCGTGCACGTGTCCTTCCACGAGGCGCAGGCCTACGCCCGCTGGGTGGGCAAGCGCCTGCCCACCGAGGCCGAGTGGGAGAAGGCAGCCCGGCACGACCCGGCGACCGGCCGCTCGCGGCGCTTCCCCTGGGGCGACGACGAGCCGCGCGCCGAGCACGCCAACCTCGGACAGCGCCACCTCCAGCCCGCCCCGATCGGCTCCTACCCGGCGGGGGCGTCCGCCCTGGGGGTGCAGCAGATGGTCGGCGACGTCTGGGAGTGGTGCGACTCCGGCTGGCACCCCTACCCGGGGTTCAGCGTGTTCCCGTACCCCGAGTACTCCGAGGTGTTCTTCGGCGGGGACTACGCGGTGCTGCGCGGCGGGTCGTTCGGCACCGACCCGGCGGCGATCCGGGCGACGTTCCGCAACTGGGACCACCCGATCCGCCGGCAGATCTTCGCCGGATTCCGGCTGGTCCGCGACGCCGGTGTGTAGGCACCTCGCGTACCTGGGTGAGCCGGCCACGCTGGCGTCGCTGGTCCTGGAGCCGGAGCACGGGCTGCTCGCCCAGTCCTACGCCCCGGCCGACATGCGCGGCGGCGGCACGATCAACGCCGACGGCCACGGCACCGGCTGGTACCCGCCCGGCAGCACGACGCCGGTACGGGTCCGGTCGGCGTCACCGCTGTGGTCCGACACCTCCTACGCCGCGCTGGCCGCGGCGACGACGTCGGGAGCCGTACTCGCCGCCGTCCGCTCGGCGACGGTCGGGATGCCGGTGACGGCGACCGCCGCCGCCCCCTTCACCGACGGGCGGTGGCTGTTCAGCCACAACGGCGTCGTCCGCGGCTGGCCGGACTCCCTCGCGGCCGCCGCGGCGGCGCTGCCCGTCACCGACCTGATGACCCTCGACGCCCCCACCGACGCCGCGCTGCTGTGGGCGGTGGTCCGGCGCGGTCTCGCCGACGGCGCCGACCCCGCCGACCTGCTGGCCCGGGTCTGCGCCGACACCGAGCGGAGCGCACCCGGCTCGCGGCTGAACCTGCTGCTCACCGACGGCACGACGATCTGGGCCACGGCCTGGCGGCACGCACTCGCCGTCCGGGCCGGACCGGCGGGCGTCACCGTCGCCTCCGAACCCACCCATGCGTTCCCCGACTGGACCCGGGTGCCCGACCGGCACCTGGTGGTGGCCCGACCGGGCCACCACGAGAGTCATGACCTAGGAGCTCCGTGAGCACTCCCGGCGCCATCCAGCTGGACGTCCACCTCTCCGACACCGATGCCGACACCGCGCTGCGGTCCGACGTGCGCCGCGGCCTCGCCGCGTCGCCGAAGGAGCTGCCGCCGAAGTGGTTCTACGACGCCCGCGGGTCCGAGCTGTTCGAGCGGATCACCGAGCTGCCCGAGTACTACCCGTTCCGCACCGAGCGGGCTCTGCTCACCGACTCCGTCGACGACATCGCCCGCTCCTCGGGCGCCGACACCGTCGTCGAGCTGGGGTCGGGGTCCTCGACCAAGACCCGGCTGCTGCTCGACGCGTTCACCCGCGCCGGGACGCTGCGCCGCTACGTGCCGCAGGACGTGAGCGAGTCCGCGCTGCGCGGCGCCATCGACGAGCTGCACCGTGACTACCCGCAGCTGGAGCTGCACGGCGTGGTCGGCGACTTCACCCGCGACCTGGACCGGCTGCCCGGGGCCGACCCCGGCGGGAAGCGGATGATCGCCTTCCTCGGCGGCACCATCGGCAACCTGATGCCCGGCCCGCGCCACGACTTCCTGGTCCACGTCCGCTCGGTGCTGCAGCCCGGTGAGCAGCTGTTGCTCGGCACCGGCCTGGCCACCGACCCGGCGGTGATGGTCCCCGCCTACGACGACGCCGCCGGGGTCACCGCGGAGTTCAACCGCAACGTGCTGCACGTGCTCAACCGCGAGCTGGACGCGACCTTCGACGTCGACGCGTTCGACCACGTCGCCGTCTGGGACGCGGAGAACTCCTGGATCGAGATGCGGCTGCGCGCCACCCGCGACATGCGGGTCCGGATCGCCGACCTCGACCTCGACGTCGCGTTCGCCGCGGGGGAGGAGCTCGCCACCGAGATCTCGGCGAAGTTCACCCCCGCGACGGTCGACGCGTTCGCCGCCGCCGCCGGGTTCGCCACGACGCGGCGCTGGGTCGACCCCGACGCGCGGTTCGCGCTGACGCTGCTCACCGCCGCCTGAGGTCCGGCGGTGCTGCGCCGGCCGGGCGCAGCACCGCCGACGGCGTGGTCCCGGTCTCCCGGCGGAACGCCGTGACGAACGCCGAGGGCGTCGCGTGGCCGAGGTGCCGGGCGACCACGCCGACCGGGCGCCCCGCGACCAGCGGCTCCACCGCGAGCACGCACGGTGCGGGCCGGTCGATCGGGCAGCGGCCGGGCCACAGGTAGATCCCGCGCATCTCGGCGACACGATCCGGCAGCCCAGCGGTTCCCGGCCACCGCGGGTGGCGCCTAGCGTCGCGGACATGGCGATGAACGCGCTGCACCGACGGATCTGCCGCTCCGACTCCTGGGCCGACCGGATGCACGGGACGACGTTGCCCTGGGCCACCCGCGGCGTCGACCTCACCGGCGAGGTCCTGGAGATCGGCCCGGGCTACGGCGTCACCACCCGCTGGCTCGCGGCGCGCACCGGGGCGCTGACCGCGCTGGAGGTCGACCCGGTGCTGGCCGAGGACCTGCGCGCGGGCCTCGGGGGTGAGTTCGGTGTCGACGTCCGGCACGGCGACGGCGCCGCCCTGCCCTTCCCGGACGGCAGCTTCGACGCCGTCGTCTGCTTCACGATGCTCCACCACGTCCCGACGCCCGGCGAGCAGGACCGGCTCTTCGCCGAGGCCGCGCGGGTACTGCGTCCCGGCGGGACGTTCGCGGGCATCGACTCCCGGATGACGCTGCGGTTCCGGACGATCCACATCGGGGACACCCTGACCGCGGTCGACCCGGCGACGCTGCCGCGGCGGCTCGGGGCGGCCGGGTTCGCACGGCCGGAGACCGAGCTGGGTGCGCGGTCGTTCCGGTTCCGGGCCGGCCGCGGCTAGGGTCGGGTGCATGAGCACCGACTGGCGCCACGACGGCGTCCGGGTCATCCCCGGCGACATGCTGGACGCCAACACCCCGCAGACGCCCGGCATGCACCGCGCCGCCGCCGTCACCGGGGACCGGGTCGGCGCGCAGCGGCTGTGGGCGGGCACGGTGACCATCCACCCCGGCGCCCGCACCGGTGCGCACCACCACGGTGAGCTGGAGAGCGTCATCTACGTCGTCCGCGGCCGGGCCCGGATGAAATGGGGCGAGAATCTGGAGTTCATCGCCGAGGCCGGGCCGGGCGGGTTCATCTTCGTGCCGCCGTTCGTGCCGCACCAGGAGATCAACGCCCTCGACGACGAGCCGCTGGAGTGCGTGCTGACCCGCTCCGGTCAGGAGCCGATCGTGGTCAACCTCGACATCACCGGGGTGCCCGACCCCGAGCACGTCCCCTGGGTCGACCCCCTGCACCCACGGCGCTGAGCAGCGTCACCGCGAGGGCGACCGCGAGCAGCGTCCCCAGCACGACGTCGATCACCGGCCACGTCCGCACCGACGGGTCCAGCCCCAGGGTGAACACGGCCAGCGGATCCACGAGCCGCCCGCGGTAGGCGAGCAGCGTCGCCGGTCCCAGCGCGAGCAGCAGCCCCACGACCCGGCCCACGGTGCCCGCCGGCCCCGGGTGCCGGCGACCCCACAGCGCCGCGAGCGCGAGCAGCACCAGCCCCGCCAGGATCGGCGGGAGCCAGGCCCGCCACAGCCCGACCGGCAGCACCGGGACCGGCGTCCCCTGCCGGAAGACCAGGCCCGGAACCTGCTGGAGGACCACCAGGACGGCGACCACCGCGGCGACGACCGGCGTCGCCCGGCACGGCCCTCCGGACGGCTTCCCGCCGGGCGGCTCCTCGGACGGCACGGCGCTCACGGTGGCCGACGATACGGGGCCGTCCCGGCCGTCCGGCCGTCACCGCGTCGGGTGGGCGCCCGCGGGGCGCTCCGACCGGTAGCGTCGGTGCCGATGCGGCGGCGGACGGACGAGCAGGCGGCCGCCCCGGTTCCGGCCGGGGCCCGCGACTCCGGGGCAACCCCGGGGTGCACCGGCACGATGCAGCACGGCGTCCCGCGCGCGGGTGGCAGGACAGCGCTGCCGGCGGCGCGCGGCGGACGGAGAACACCGGTCGACCCCCGCCGCCGCATCACCCCGCTGTCCGTGGGCCGCCGCACGGCACGGGGCCGCTGATGGCGCCGGACCCGGTGGCGATCGCCGCGGCCGCCTGCGCCGGGCGCTGGGGAACGGACCCGCTGACCGAACGGCTCGCCCGGCTCGGCGGCTGGTCGGGCCCCGACGAGCTGGCCGGCGTCGTGGGCGCCCTCGTCGCCCGGCGGCGCCGCGCCCCGCGTGGATCCCCGGCCGGTGTCGAGGCCGAGGTCGCCGCGCTGCTGGCGGGGCCGCGCAGGCACCGGCCGGTCGTCCAGCCCGACCCGGTGTGGCGCCTGCCGGTGCCGCGCTGGACGGACCTGCCCGCCCTGGCCGCCGCCCTGCACCTCGACGACGGCGAGCTCGCCTGGTTCGCCGACCCCGGCGGCTGGCTGCGGCGTACCCCGGACGGCCCGCTGACCCGCTACCGGCGGCACTGGACGCCGTCGCGCTCCGGGACGCCGCGCCTGGTCGAGGCACCCGCCCCGCGGCTCGCCGAGCTGCAGCGCCGGATCGTGCGCAGCGTGCTCGACCGGATCCCGGTGCACCCGGCCGCACACGGCCACGTCCGCGGCCGCAGCCCGCACACCCTCGCTGCGGAGCACCGGGCCCGGCCGATGGTGCTGCGCCTGGACCTGGAGGGCTTCTACTCCCACGTCACCGGCGGCCGGGTCGCCGGACTCCTGCGGGTCGCGGGGTACCCGCCCGCCGTCGCCGCCGCCGTCGCCGGGCTGCTCGTCACCACCACCCCGCCCGGGGTGCTGCGCGTCTGCCCGCACCGGGGCGACCCCGCCCCACGACGGCGGCTGCTCGACCGCCTCGCCGCACCGCACCTGCCGCAGGGGGCGCCGTCGTCGCCGACGATGGCGAACCTGCTCACCTACGGGCTGGACCGGCGGCTGAGCGGCCTGGCCGCCGCGGTCGGCGCCGCCTACGGCCGCTACGCCGACGACCTCGTGTTCTCCGGCGGCGCGACACTGCCGGTGCAGGGCCTGGCGCAGCGGGTGGCCGCGATCGCCGCGGAGGAGGGCTTCCGCGTCCGCCCGGACAAGACCCGGATCATGCCCGCGCACCACCGCCAGCGGATCGTCGGGCTCGTCGTGAACGGCGGCGAGCCCGCGGCGTCGCGTCGCGACCACGACGAGCTCCGCGCGATCCTGCACAACGCGGCCCGTACCGGCCCGGACGCCCAGAACCGGGCCGGGCACCCGGCCTTCCGCGAGCACCTGCTGGGACGGATCGCCTGGGTGGGGCACGGGCGCCCGGCCCGGGCGGCGCGACTGCGGGAGCTGTTCGACCGCATCGTCTGGTGAGCGGCCCGGGAGCGGAAACGGCGGGCGCCGGGGGAGCGCGGCGGCTACGGTGACGGCCGTGAGCAGCCCGGAGTCGAACAGGCGGTAGCCACCGGTCCCCACCGGTGGCGGCGACCTCCCCTGCCCGCTCCCGGTGACGAGGCCGGACCGGCGTCCGTTCCACGACCCCGTCACCCACGGAGTTCCACCGTGCTGCTCGTCGTCCTCGCCTGCGCCGTGTTCGCGCAGACCACCTCGGAGTTCATGCTCGCCGGGCTCGTCCCGGACATCGCCGCCGATCTCGGTGTCACCCCGCTCGCCGCCGGGTCGCTGACCGCGGCGTTCGCCGTCGGGATGGTCGTCGGCGCGCCGCTCGTGGCGCTCGCCGCCCGCCGGCTGTCACCGCGGCTCGCGCTGCGGGGGTTCCTCGCCGCGTTCGTCGCCGTGCACGTCGCCGGGGCGCTGGCCCCCGGACTCGGGGTCCTGCTGGTCACCCGGGTGCTCGCGGCGCTGTGCACCGCCGGGTTCCTCGCCGTCGCCCTGTCGGTCGCGGTCGCCGCCGTGCCCCCGCAGCGCACCGCCCGCGCGACCGCGACCCTGCTGTCCGGCACGACCCTCGCCCTGATCGCCGGCGTCCCGGCCGGAGCGCTGGTCGGGCAGGCGTTCGGCTGGCGGGCGACGTTCTGGTCGGTCGCGGCGGTGGCCGCCGTCGCGCTGGTGGGGGTCGTCGTCGGCGTACCCGCCGGCGACGGCGGCCGGGCACCCGCGCCCGGCCTGCGGGCCGAGCTGACGGTGCTGCGCCGGGGCCCGGTCGTCCGGACACTCGCGCTCTGCGCGCTGGTGAACAGCTCGACGTTCGCCGCGCACACCTATCTGGCCCCGCTGCTGGCGACGGCGGGCGGCCCGCCCGTGGTGCCCGCCGGGCTGCTGCTGTTCGGGGTCGGCGCCGTCGCCGGAGTGGGCGTCGCGGGCCGGTTCGCCGACACCCGCACTCGTCCGCTGCTGCTCGTCGCGGGCGGTGCGCTGCCGGTGGGCTGGGCCGCGCTCGCGCTCGGTTCCGGACATCCGGCGGCGGTGCTCGCACTGGTCGGGCTGGTGGGTGCGCTCGGGTTCGCGGTCGGGTCGACGCTGGTCGTCCGGGCACTGACGCTCGCCCGCGAGGCGCCGACCGTCGGCGGCGCCGTCGCCACCGCGTCGCTGAACGCCGGGGCGACGGTGGGCCCGCTGCTGGGCGGTGCGGGACTCGCCGTCGCCGGGCCCACCGGTCCGGTGTGGACGGCGGCGGCGCTGGCCCTGGTCGCTTCGCCAATGCTGGCTTCGGTCGCCCGCCCGGCCGGCGTGCCGGACCCCGTCATCACTTCCGATGAACGGCCGTCCGGACGATAACGACGTGCTCCGTCCGGAGCGATCCACCGGGCGTACGGGCCGTGTCGGGCGGCCCCGAGGTCGACCGGGGAGACCGCGCGATGATCCTGCACCGCCGCGCACGCCGTTCCGTGCCCCGCCTCGTCCTGGCCGCTGTGGTGCCGGCGACGACGGCTGCCGCGCTCTGCGTCGCGTCGTTCGCGTCGGCGGCGCCGGTGATCGCCGGGCCGACGGCCCTGCGGGCGGCGGCGTCGGGGCCGAGCGCGGTGACGCGGGACTTCCCGGCGCCGGTGGTCCCTGACGGGATAGTGCCCGCCGCGCCACTGGAGTCGTTCGTCCAGGAGCCGGTGGTCTACACCTGTGAGCCGTGGGCCGACGCCGAGTTCGGGGACCCGGCACACCCGGACGACATCACCAACAAGGCCTGCCCCGAGCTGAACGCCGCGAAGGAGCAGGCGCAGCGGGAGTACCTCGAGCAGCAGCGACGGCAGAGTGGCGAGTACGTGGACCCGGCCGAGCTGGTCGCTCGCGGCCAGTACAAACCGGGCGCGGGCTACCCGGTGGGCTCGGCCGAGCGGGCGAGATGTCTGCAGAACCCTCTCGACCCGATCTGCGGGGGCTGAGCCGTGCACGCGACGCTCCTACGGTGGCTCTCACTGGTCGGGGTCCTCGTCGTACTCACGACCGGCGTGGTCACCGCGTTGGTCGTGATGCCTGCCTCGAATCCGGTCGCCGCACCGCCCGCGCCTCCCGCGGTCGCCGTGGTCGTTCCCCCACCGGTCGCCACCGCGGCGTCGGCGACGGGGGTGGACGCGGTCGAGCAGACCCCGCGCACGACGGCTCCCGCCGCGACCCCGGCGCCCGTCCCACCGTCGGCCGTGGCCGGGACGGACCTCGACGGGCTCTGGGCGCGCTGGCAGCAGCTGAACGACGTCTGCCGCGGCGAGACCGGCCCGGACAGCGACCGGGCCTGCGTCGACCGTGCCGAGGTGCAGGAACGCCATGCGCGACGCAGCGCCGACGAGTTCCTGACCGCGTGGCGGGCCGGTGACGCCACCGGGATGCGCCGGCTCAGCGCCGACGACGCCACGGACAACGTTGGCCGCCCCCTGGTGCCGAACCTGGTCGCGTTCATCCCCGCCGAGTCGCGTGTCGAGCTGAACTACGACGTCGTCGGCTCCGGCCGGGTGTCCGCCTTCATGACGACGACTGGCGGCGGCCCCGCCCTCTATCTGGAGTGGGACATGGACTACGAGCGCGGATGGGTCGTGGCGAGCTACGCACCCGACGTGGGCTGACCACCGAGCCGCTCGTCGCCGTACACCGTCCGCGCAGCTCAACGGGCACTCATCGAACGCATGGTCGAGTAGAATCAGATGCGTGGACGAGCTCTGGAAGACCGACGACGAGGACCTTCTCGTCGCGGTCGCGGCCGTCCAGGAACGGATCAACCGCGAGTCCGCGTCCCTGGTCGCCCTCGTCGCCGAGGTCGCCACCCGCGGTCTGGCCGGGGCGAAGGGGTTCCGGGACACCGCGGACCTGCTGCGCACGGTGCAGAACGTCGGGGCGTCCACCGCCCGTGCCCGGGTCGACGCCGCCCGGAAGCTCTCGCCGCTGTTCCTGATCACCGGTGACCAGGTCGACCCCGAGCTGCCGGTGCTGGCGGAGGCGTTCGAGCAGTGCGCGGTGACCCCCGAGCACGTGCGCGTGATCATCCGGGTGCTCGCCTCGCTGCCCCCGCATCTCGGCGAGCACCGGCCGGTGCTGGAGGCCGACCTCGTCGCCCACGCCGGGACCCTGGATCCCGATGCGGTGGACACGCTCGGCAGGCGGGCCGTCGCGCTGCTGGATCCCGACGGGCCGCGTCCGCGGGAACCGAAACCGACCCGCAACCGGCTCGCGTTGCGTCCGCAAGGGTCGGGGTTCGAGGCGCGGGGCTGGCTGGACACCGAGTCCGCCGCGGTCCTGCGCAGCGCGCTGTCGCCGCTCACCGCCCCGGTCCCGCCCGACGGCGCCGGGCAGGCACGGGACGAACGCTCCACGGCCGAGCGCAACGGGGACGGTCTGGTCGAGCTGGCCCGTCGGTTGCTGGCGGTCGGGGACCTCGGCGTCGAGAACGGGCTGCCGGTGGCGCTGACCGTGACGGTGCCCCTGGAGACCCTGACCTCGGGTGCCGGGGCGGGGTTGCTCGGGTTCGGTGCGGGTGGGTTGTCCGCGGCGATCGCGGCGCAGGGCGCTCTGCGGTTGGCGTGTGATGCGCGGGTGGTGCCGATCGTGCTGGCGTCGACGGGCGAGCCGTTGTTCGTCGGCCGGGAGCAGCGGCTGGCGAACCGGGCGCAGCGTCGCGCGCTGGCCCAGCGCGACGGCGGGTGCGCGTTCCCGGGGTGCGAGGCGCCGCCGCAGTGGTGCGTGGCCCACCACGTCCGGCACTGGGCCCACGGTGGATGCACCGACCTGACGAACCTGGTGCTGCTGTGTCCGCACCACCATCGCATGATCCACATCGGGGACTGGGCGGTCGAGATCGACGGCGGGTTCCCGGTGTTCCATCCACCGCCCTGGGTGCCGGGCGGGCCCCGGCGCAACCCGCTCCACCGGCCCGACCTGCCCGTCCCACGAACCCCTCGGCACAGTGCTCCGGTGCTGCTCGACGCCGTCCTGGCCTCGTCGTGAGTGGCCTACGCGCGCGCCGCGGTCACAGCGACTCCCACTCCAGCTCCGGGCCGGGCGGCCGCTCCCACCCGCCCAGTCGCAGCACCGCGTCGACGACGTCGCCGGTGAACCCCCACACCACGTCGTCGCCCACCCGGAACCCGGGGCCCCGCCAGGCCCCGCCGCCGGCCCGGAGCCGGAACCGGTGCGCCGAGCCGGCCAGCACCGCCGGCGGCACGTGCAGCACCGCCTCGGTCTCGGCCGGGTCGACCGCGTGCAGCCGGGTCGGCGTCCGCCAGTGCCCGAGCACCGCGGTCACGTGGAACCCGGTCAGCAGGATCAGACGCGGCAGCATCGCGACGACGTCCACACCGGACGGGTCCAGCCCGGTCTCCTCGGTAGCCTCCCGCAGCGCCGTCGCGGCCGGGTCGGCGTCGCCCGGGTCCGCGCGGCCCCCGGGGGAAGGAGATCCCCCCCCCCGGAGTGGCGCAGCCGCCGGGCCCCACCGCTGCAGGACGACCTCCGGGCCGTCCGGGCCCTGCCCGAGCAGCACCAGCACGGCCGACTGCCGTGGCCCGACGTGGTCGGCCGGCAGGTCGTTCGTGCTGATGTCGCGCGGCCCGGCGTGCTCCAGCCCGCGCAGCAGCGGACCCATCCAGTCCGGGGCCAGTCCGGGGCCCGGCCGGGGTCGGGCCGGGCGGCGTCGAGCCGGCGCCGGGCCGCGGCCACGTCACACGTACGGCCGGGTGATCATCTCCAGATAGTGGCCGGCCGGGTCGAGGAAGTACACCCCGCGCCCGCCGTGACCGTGGTTGATCTCCCCGGGACGCGTGCGCTGCGGGTCGGCCCAGTGCTCCGTCCCATCCTCGACGAGCCGGGCGTACGCGCGGTCGAACAACGCGTCGTCGACGAGGAACGCGTAGTGCTGCGGCTGGATCTCGGGCACCACGTCGAGCGGCAGGTCGGCGAACTGGACGAGGACACCGCCGTCGAGGGCGATGTTGGTGAACGGCCCCCAGGACGGCGCCTGCGCCGCCTCCAGGACGTGCCGGTAGAACGCGGCGGAGGCCACCCGGTCCCGGGTGGCGATGATCGTGTGGTTGAACGTGCAGGCCATACGGGTCTCCTGACGACAGCGGGGACCACGCGAACGACCTGCGGTAGGAGCTGCGCCCGCGGGCCCGTGCGGGACTGGCGAGAACTCCTTCCGGCTGGGCCCATCGGGGGCGCAACGCGGAGGTTATCAGCGCAGGGCCGCGTTGCCGACGTCCTGCGCGGCCCGCAGCCCCGGGCCGACCGGGACCCGGCCGGCGAACAGCTCGTCGAGCGCGGGCTCCATCGCCGTCGTCGCCGCGCCGACCTTCGGGCCGGACGGGGCCGGGGTCGTCGGGCCGTCCGCGACGAACTCCCGGGTGTCGACGCCGCGCCGGGCCCAGTAGTCGAACCAGCCCCGCTGGGCCGCCGTCACCGCGGGCAGCCCGGCGCCGCTGTCGCCCACCGGGGCGGCCCCCTCGGGAGAGCCCAGCCAGCGCAGCACCCGCAGGATCTCCGGGCGCCTCGGGCTGTCGGCGTTGCCGGCGGCCACGATGCTCGACACCACGCTGACCCGGCCCCGCGGACCCTCGACCATGGGGGCGACGCCCCACTCGAACGGGGCGCCCTCGGCGATGTTGGCCAGGTTGTAGGTGCCGCTCTGGAACAGCGCCATCCGGCCCTGCAGGAACTGGTCGCGGCTGAAGTCCGGGTTCTGGTTCGTGTCCGCCGCGGACGGCGCCACCCGCTCGGTGTTGATCATGTCCACCAGGTAGCCGAACGCCTGCTCGCCCGCGGGTGTCGCGACGTCGAAGGTCTCGTCGGGCGCCTGGAGCCGCCCGCCTGCCGAGCCGAGGAAGTCGAGATAGATCGCCTGCAGGTCCCGGGCGGCGTTGAAGCCGTACTGGCGCACGGTGCCCGGGTCGAATCCGGGCGTGCCGGCGCTGCGTCCGGCGGCGTCGCGGGTCAGCCTCCGGGCCGCGGGGAGCAGGGTGTCGCGGGCCGGGTCCGTGGGGTCCCAGCGCAGCGCGGCCGGGTCGACCCCGGCGGCGCGGACCAGGTCCTTGTTGTAGAACACGGCGATCCGGCCGTCGGTCACCACCGGGACGCCCCACAGGGTCCCGCCGCGGGTGTACTGCTCGGCGGCGGCGTCCACCCAGCCGGCGCGCTGGTCGGCGAGCGCGGCACCGACGTCGATCAGTCTCCCGGCGTCGGCGAACGCCCCGAAGTTCGAGGAGTTGACCCAGTAGATGTCGGTCGCGGTGCCGGACGCGACGTCCAGCGGCAGCGAAGTGAAGTAGTCCGAGAACGGAACCTGCACGAGCTCGACCCGGATGTCCGGGTTGGCCCGCGAGAACGCCGCGAACGAGCGCTCGTAGGCCGCCGCGACCTGAGTGTCCCACAGCCTCAGCGTCACCGTGGTGACGCCGTCGTCGTCGAAACGGGACGCCGGCGAGCACGCCGCCAGCAGCAGCACCCCGACCAGCGCCAGGGCGGCGCCCATCCGCCGTCTCACCGGAACCCCGTGATCGTGATCGAGCGGACCACGCTGCGCTGGAACACCAGGAACAGCACGATCAGCGGGACGATCGCCACCGTCGTCGCCGCCATCACGACCGGCCAGTTCCCGTTGTACTGCGTCTGCAGCCCGGCCGTCGCCACCGTCATCACCTGCCAGGTCCGGCCGGAGGTGATGACCAGCGGCCACAGGAAGTTGTTCCAGTGCGTCACCACGGTGATCACCGCCAGCGTCGTGAGGATCGGCCGGCTCACCGGCACCACGACGTGCCGCAGGATCCCGACCGTCCCGGCGCCGTCGAGCCGGGCGGCGTCGATCAGGTCCTGCGGGATGGTCCGGAAGTGCTCACGCAACAGGAAGATCGCGAACGGCGACCCGAGCACGTAGGGCAGCACCAGCGCCCAGAACGTGTTCCGCAGCCCCACCTCGGTCATCATCAGGTACAGCGGGATCACCGTCACCGCCTGCGGCACCATCAGCGTCCCCAGGTACACCCAGAACAGCGCGTCCCGGCCGGGGAACTCCAGCCGCGCGAACGCGTACGCCGCCAGCACCGAGAACAGCAGCTGCCCCACCAGGACGACGACCACCACCTGGGCGGTCACCGCGATCGGGGTCACGAAGTCGTAGTCCCGGCCGAACAGGGTCACGATGTTCTCCACCGTCGGCGGGGCCGGCGGTGACAGCACCGGCGTCGACGCGAACTGCCGGGTCGTCTTCAGCGCCGTCGTCACGCTCAGCACGAACGGCGCCAGCGTCGCCACCGCGCCCACCAGCAGCGCGACCAGCACGGCCGCGTCGACGAGCCTGCCCCGCCTCACGTGTCGAGCTCGTAGGTCGTGCGACGGCTGAACCACCGCTGCTGGGCCACGGTCACCACCACCAGGATCACGAACAACACCACCGCCATCACCGCGGCCTGCCCGACCGCGCGGTTCTCGAACGCCTCGTAGTAGATCCGCCCCGCGACGACGTCGGTGACACCCTGCGGGCCGCCGTTCGGCGTGAGGGCGTACACCGAGTCGAACACCTGGAAGCTGGAGATCACCCCGGTGACCAGCACGAAGAACAGCGTCGGGCGCAGCAGCGGCAGCCGGATCCGCCACAGCAGCTGCCACGCCGAGGCCCCGTCGAGCCGGGCCGCCTCCACGATCGTGTCCGGGATGGCGCGCAGTCCGGCCAGGAAGAACAGGGCGACGTAGCCGACCTGGGTCCAGGCGGTCACCGCGGCGACCGACGGCAGCGCCAGCGCCGGGTCGGCCAGCCACTCGACGCGGATCCCGAGCAGCGCGTTGAGCGCGCCGTCGGTGGGGGACAGGATCCACCGCCACACCACGCCCAGCACCAGCGGCGCGCAGATCCACGGCAGCACGAAGACCACCCGGAACACCGTCGTCCCGGGCAGCCCGCGGTCCAGCAGCAGCGCCGCCGCCAGCCCGAGCACGGTCTGCACCGGGATGACGATGAGTACGAAGAACGCCGTCACCAGCAGGGACCGCGCGAACCGGCCGTCCGCGGCGACCGCGACGACGTTGTCCAGCCCGACGAAGGTCCGCGGCCCGACCAGATCCCACCGGAACAGCGCCAGCCCCAGCACGATCAGCACCGGGACCAGCAGGAACAGCAGCACGCCCACCAGGCTGGGGGCCAGCAGCAGGTACGCGGTGCGGGTGTCCCGCCGGGACCGGCTCACGTCCCGTGGGCGAAGCCCGCGGCCTCGCTCCCGCGGACGGGACCGGCCTGGCGGCGCAGCCGCTCCCGCACCCGCGTCAGGTCGTCGAGCAGCAGCGCGGCCAGGTCGTGACTGAACCCGTTGCGGACCACGATCCGCAGCGCCGCCAGGTCCTCCCGGTTCTCCGGGAACGTGTACGCCGGGACCAGCCACCCCGTCTCGCGCAGACCCGCCGACACGTCGAACACCGAGAACGGCTCGCCGTCGGCGACGGTGAACGCGAACACCGGCAAGTGCGAGCCGTCGGTGAGCAGCCGGAACGCGCCCGTCGCCTCGATCCGCCGGGCCAGCCCGGTCGCGATCTCCCGGCAGGTGCCCTGCACCCGGGCGTAGCCCTCGTGCCCCAGCCGCAGGAAGTTGTAGTACTGGGCGATCACCTGGCCGCCGGGGCGGGAGAAGTTCAGCGCGAACGTCGGCATGTCACCGCCGAGGTAGTTCACCCGGAACACCAGGTCCTCGGGCAGCGCGTCGGTGTCGCGCCACACCGCCCACCCGACGCCCGGGTGCACCAGGCCGTACTTGTGGCCGGAGGTGTTGATCGACGCCACCCGCGGCAGCCGGAAGTCCCACTCCAGGTCCGGGTCGCAGAACGGCGCGACCATCGCCCCGGACGCGCCGTCGACGTGCACCGGCACGTCCAGCCCGGTGCGGGACTGCAGGTCGTCGAGCGCCGCGCACAGCTGCGCGACCGGCTCGTAGCTGCCGTCGAAGGTCGACCCCAGGATCGCCACGACGCCGATGGTGTTCTCGTCGCACAGCGCGACGGCCTCGTCGACGCCCAGGTGCAGCCGGTCGCCCTCCATCGGGACCAGCCGCGGCTCCACGTCCCAGTAGTTCGCGAACTTGTCCCAGCAGATCTGGACGTTCACGCCCATCACGATGTTCGGGCGGTCCGTCGGGAGACCCGCCGCCCTCCGCCGGTGCTGCCAGCGCCGCTTGAGCGCCAGCCCGCCGAGCATGCAGGCCTCCGACGAGCCCGTCGTCGAGCAACCGATCGCGCGGCCCGGGTCGGGGGCGTGCCACAGGTCGGCGAGCATCCGCACGCACCGCTGCTCCAGGTCCGCGGTCCGCGGGTACTCGTCCTTGTCGATCATGTTCTTGTCGAAGGACTCGGCCATCAGCCGCTCGGCCTGGGGCTCCGCCCACGTCGTGACGAACGTGGCCAGGTTCAGCCGGGCGTTCCCGTCGAGCATCAGCTCGTCGTGCACCACCTGGTAGGCGATCTCCGGGTGCATCCCCGTGTCGGGGATGCGGAAGCGGGGGATGTCGACGGGCTCCGCGGCGAAGACCGGGTTGACCGGGACCGCGCGGTCGTCGCCGCGGTCCTCCGAGGGTGAGTGCGCACCGGGCATGATCCGAACCTAGAACCGGACGGCCCGGTCCGCTCAGGTTCCCAGCAGCTTCTTCTGGACCTTGCCCATCGGGTTGCGGGGCAGGCCGTCGAGGAACACGACCTCGCGCGGCCGCTTGTGCCAGGACAGCTGCCCGGCGACGTGGTCGATGAGGACCTGGGCGTCGTGGCCGTCGCCGACGACGTAGGCGACGATCCTCTGGCCGAGGTCGGGGTCGGGGACGCCGACGACGGCGACCTCGGACACGGCGGGGTGGTCGAGCAGGACGGCCTCGATCTCGCCGGACCCGATGCGGTAGCCGCCGGACTTGATCAGGTCGGTGGACTCGCGGCCGACGATGCGGTGGAACCCGCCCGCGTCGCGGACGGCGAGGTCACCGGTGCGGAACCAGCCCTCGCCGGCCCAGCACTCGTCGTTCGCGTCCGGGCGGTTCAGGTATCCGTCGAACAGCATGGGGCCGCGGACCTGCAGGCGGCCGACGGTCTCGCCGTCGTCGGGGACGGTGTCGGCGTCGGTCGGGTCGTCGGTGGCGGGGAGCAGGCGGGTCTCGGCGCCGGGGACGGGGAGTCCGACCCAGCCGGCGCGGCGTTCTCCGGAGGCGTGCGCGGACAGGGTGATCATGGTTTCGGT
Source organism: Pseudonocardia sp. UM4_GMWB1 (assembly GCF_017312155.1). Classification (NCBI taxonomy): domain Bacteria; kingdom Bacillati; phylum Actinomycetota; class Actinomycetes; order Pseudonocardiales; family Pseudonocardiaceae; genus Pseudonocardia; species Pseudonocardia sp. UM4_GMWB1. Next base: position 3,181,601 of record NZ_QJPN01000001.1, read on the forward strand.
CATGCCGTAGCGCTCCACCGGCGCCTGCCCGGTGAGCGCGGCGATCCGGTCGAACAGCGATGCGGGCAGGGGCGCGCTGCCCGACACCAGCAGCCGGGCGCGGGACAGGGCGCGGGCGGCGTCGGGTTCGTCGACGATGCGGTTCCACACCGTCGGCACCCCGAAGTACATCGACGCCCCGACCGCGGCGTAGCGGGCGGGCTGCGGCTTCACGGTGTGCACGACGCGGGAGCCGCGGCGCAGTGATCCGAGGACGCCGAGGATCAGGCCGTGGACGTGGAACAGGGGCAGGCCGTGGGCGACGGTGTCGTCGGGGGTCCAGTCCCAGACCTCGTAGAGGGCGTCGAGGCCGTCGGCGATCGCGGCGCCGGAGAGCTGGGCGCCCTTGGGGCGTCCGGTGGTGCCGGAGGTGTAGAGCAGCATCGCGGTGGCGGCGGGGTCGACCGGGCGCGGGCCGATCGGCTGCGCCCCCGGTAGGACCACGGGGAGGTCGACGTCGTCGGGGCGTTCCCCGGCCCAGGCGGTGGCGCCGGAGTCGGTGAGGACGTGGCCGCGCTCGGCGGGCCCGGAATCCGGCGGCACGGGCACGACCGGCACGCCGGCGAGGATCGCGCCGGTGACGGCGACGACGGTGTCGATCGAGGCGGTCGCGTGCACCGCGACCGGGCCGTCGCCGGGGATGCCCGCGGCGAACCGGCCCGCCCGGTCGACGAGCTCGGCGCGCGAGAGCACGTCGTCGCCGACGGTGACGGCGCGGTCGAGGTCGTGGCTGTCGGTGAGCGAGGTGAGGAACAACGTCGTTCTCCTGGTGGTGACGGGGTCAGACCGCCATGGCGGGCAGCACGAGGGCTCCCACCAGCGCGATCGGGCCGATGACGACCATGGACAGGCCCCAGCGGGTCAGCAGCGCGGTCATGCGGGGGCGTTCCTGCTCGTCGACGGTCGTGGCGACCAGCGTCGCGCCCACCGTCGAGAAGGGTGACACGTCCACGATGGACGAGCAGACCCCCAGTGCGCAGATCAGTGCCCAGCCCGGGATCCCGCCCTGCTGGACCAGCGGGATCGCCAGCGGCACCAGCGCGGCGAGGATGCCGGTGGTCGACGCGAACGCCGACACCAGCCCGCACACCGCGCAGACCACCAGGGCGGCGAGCAGCGGGACGGTGAGGCTCGCTGCGAGGTCACCCAGCAGGTCGACCGAGCCGATCTCCTGCAATACACCGACGTAGGTGATGATCCCGCCGACCAGCAGGACGGTGGACCAGTCGATCTCCTTCAGGGCGCCGCGGCCGCTGTCCGGGTCGATCAGGGTGAGCGCCGCGCCGAAGGCGAAGGCCAGCACCCCGACGTCGGGCTCGGCGCCGAGCACCGCCAGCACGACGACCGCCGCGACCAGGCCGAGCATCGCGACGACGGTGATCCAGTGCGTCACGCGGAACGGCTCGCGGGCCGGGGGCTGCTCGTCGCCGGGCACCCCGGGCCCGGCGCCGCCGCCCGTCGTGACCGGGACGCGGCTGCGGGCGGAGAACATCAGGTAGGACGCGCCCAGCAGCACCAGGTTCGCGATGATCGCGACCGCGAACAGGGTCAGCGGGTTGAGGGCGATGCCCGCCGCCGACGCCGTCCCCCAGGTGACGATCCCGAACAGCGACGTCGGCGCGAACCCGCCCGCCGACAGCCCGGTGCCGATCGCCAGCGCCATCAGCATCGGGTCCATCCCGCGCCGGTGCGCCACCGTCATCCCGATCGGCGCCATGACCAGCCCGCCCAGTGGCGAGCCCATCGCCGACACCACACCGGTGAGCAGGAAGAACGTCAGCGGCAGCGCCGCGGTCCGGTCGCCGACGACGACCAGCGCCCGGTCCACCAACCGGCCGATGGTGCCGTTGGACTTCGCGATCCCGAAGAAGAACGTCACCCCGACCAGCAGGACCAGGATGTCGACCGGGAAGCCCGCGACGATGTCGTCGAGCGGCAGGCCCGCGACGAGCAGCCCCATGCCGGCGGCGGCCGCGAACATGACGATCCCGATGTGGGACCGGCGGACCTCGGCGATCACGAAGACCGCCGCGAACACCACCAGCGTGATGACCTGCACCGCCATGCCTACCCCCGTTGGTACGCGCTTGTCGTATCGGTCCATCTGGTGGCACAGTGGTGCGCACAGTGGACCGCCCGGAGCGGACACTAGGTCGCCCGAACGGGGGAGGTCAACACCGACGATGGCTCCGACGAACAGCGTGGTGACCGCGGTCCGCGTCCTGGAGGCGGTGGGGGAGCGTCAGCCCGTCGGGCTGTCGGACCTGGCCCGGGCGGTCGCGTTGCCCAAGAGCACCGTGCAGCGCACCCTGCGCACGCTCGCCGAGGTCGGGTGGTGCGTCACCGACGACACCGCACGCTGGCGGCTCACCTACCGCGCGTTCGCCGTCGGCAACCAGGCCCGCGACGCCCGCGGCCTGCGGGCGGTGGCGGTCCCGGTGCTGCACGAGCTGCAGCTCGCGACGGGGGAGACCGTGCACCTGGCCGCCCCGGACGGCCGCGAGCTGGTCCTGCTCGAACGGCTCGACACCGCGCACCGGCTGCGCGCGTTCCTGCCGTTGGGCCACCGCATCCCGCTGCACGCCTCGGCCACCGGCCAGGCCTACCTCGCCGCCTGCACCCCGGCGGAGGTCGACGCCTACCTCGCCGGCCCGCTGGAACCCTCCACCCGGCACACCGTCGTCGACCCCGACCTGCTGCGGGCCCGGATCGCCGAGGTGCGCGAGCGCGGGTGGTCGGTCAATCCCGAGGGGCTCTCCGACGGCATCGCCGCGGTCGGCGCCCCCGTCCTCGGTCCCGACGGCCGTCCGGTCGGGGCGCTGTCGGTGTCCGGCCCCACGGTGCGCATGTCCGAGGAGGTCTTCGACGACCACGGCCGCGCCGCCGCCGACGCCGCCCGGCGCATCTCCCGCGACCTGGGGGCCCGCCCGTAGGAACGACCCGCAGGAACGACGGAGCCCGCCCCCTCGGTGAGGGGACGGGCTCCGTGTGGTGGTGGGTGCTGTGCGCGTCAGCTCTTCAGCATGCCCCGCAGAACGTACTGCAGGATGCCGCCGTTGCGGTAGTAGTCAGCCTCACCGGGGGTGTCGATGCGGACCTTCGCGTCGAACTCGACGGTCTCGCCGGAGTCCTTCGTCGCGGTCACGTGCACCGACTTCGGGGTCTTCCCGTCGTTCAGCTCGGTGATGCCGGCGATGTCGAAGGTCTCGGTGCCGTCGAGCCCGAGGCTCGTCGCCGACTCGCCGTCCGGGAACTGCAGCGGGACGACGCCCATGCCGATCAGGTTCGAACGGTGGATCCGCTCGAAGGACTCGACGATGACGGCGCGCACGCCCAGCAGCGCGGTGCCCTTGGCCGCCCAGTCACGCGAGGAGCCGGAGCCGTACTCCTTGCCGCCCAGCACGACCAACGGGGTGCCCTGCGCGGCGTAGTTCTGCGCGGCGTCGTAGATGAACGACTGCGGCGCCCCGTCCTGGGTGAAGTCGCGGGTGTAGCCACCCGAGACGTCGTCGAGGAGCTGGTTGCGCAGCCGGATGTTCGCGAACGTGCCACGGATCATCACCTCGTGGTTGCCGCGCCGCGAGCCGAAGGAGTTGTAGTCCTTCTTCTCGATGCCGTGGGAGTCCAGGTACTCCGCGGCCGGGGTGCCCGGCTTGATCGCACCGGCCGGCGAGATGTGGTCGGTGGTGACCGAGTCGCCGAGCAGCGCGAGCACGCGGGCGCCGGAGATGTCGGTGACCGGGTCCGGCTCGCCCTTCATGCCCTCGAAGTACGGGGGCTTGCGGACGTAGGTGGACTGCTGGTCCCACTCGAAGGTCCGGCCCTCGGGGGTGGGCAGCGCGCGCCAGCGGTCGTCGCCGCGGAACACGTCGGAGTAGCTCTTGGTGAACATCTCCGAGGTGATGGAGGAGTCGACGACGTCGTTGATGTCCTCGGTCGAGGGCCAGATGTCGCGCAGGAAGACGTCGTTGCCCTCGGAGTCCTGCCCCAGGGGCTGGTTCTCGAAGTCGAAGTCCATCGTCCCGGCCAGCGCGTAGGCGATGACCAGCGGCGGGGACGCCAGGTAGTTCATCTTGACGTCGGGGTTGATCCGGCCCTCGAAGTTCCGGTTGCCCGAGAGCACCGAGACGACGGTGAGGTCGTTGTCGTTGACCGCGGCCGAGATCTCCTCGGGCAGCGGGCCGGAGTTGCCGATGCAGGTGGTGCAGCCGTAGCCGACCAGGTTGTAGCCGAGCTTGTCGAGGTAGGGCCAGAGACCGGCCTTCTCGTAGTAGTCGGTGACGACCTGGCTGCCCGGGGCCATCGAGGTCTTGACCCACGGCTTGGTGGTCAGGCCCTTCTCGACGGCGTTCTTGGCCAGCAGCGCCGCGCCGAGCATGACGCTGGGGTTCGAGGTGTTGGTGCAGGAGGTGATCGAGGCGATCACCACGGCGCCGTGGTCGAGCACGAACTCACCGCGCGAGTCGGACTTCACGGTGACCGGCTTGGACGGGCGGCCCTCGCAGCCGTCCGCGGCCGACATGACGACCGGCGCGGCGTCGTCGTCGGCGAAGGAGAGCGCCGGGGCGTCGCTGGCCGGGAAGGACTCGTTCGACGACTCGTCGACGCCGGCGAGCGGGCTGGGGGCCACGTCGTCGTCGGTGTAGTCGTGCACGGTCTTGCGGAACGCCGGCTTGGCGTCGGTCAGCTCGATGCGGTCCTGCGGGCGCTTCGGGCCGGCGATCGACGGGACGACCGTCGAGAGGTCGAGCTCGAGGGTCTCGGAGAAGACCGGCTCGTGGTCCGGGTCGTGCCAGAGGCCCTGCTCCTTGGCGTAGGCCTCGACCAGCGCGATCTGCTCGGCGGAGCGACCGGTGAGCTTCAGGTAGCGGACGGTCTCCTCGTCGATCGGGAAGATCGCCGCGGTCGAGCCGAACTCCGGGCTCATGTTGCCGATGGTGGCGCGGTTGGCCAGCGGCACCGCGCCGACGCCGGCGCCGTAGAACTCGACGAACTTGCCGACGACGCCCTGGCGACGCAGCATCTCGGTGATCGTGAGCACCACGTCGGTGGCGGTGACGCCGGTCGGGATCTCCCCGGTCAGCTTGAAGCCGAGCACCTGCGGGATGAGCATCGAGACCGGCTGGCCGAGCATCGCGGCCTCGGCCTCGATGCCGCCGACGCCCCAGCCCAGCACGCCGAGGCCGTTGACCATCGTGGTGTGGGAGTCGGTGCCGACCAGGGTGTCCGGGTAGGCCTGCCCGTTGCGGGGCATGACTACGCGCGCCAGGTTCTCGATGTTGACCTGGTGCACGATACCGGTACCGGGCGGGACGACCTTGAACTCGTCGAAGGCGCCCTGGCCCCAGCGCAGGAACTGGTAGCGCTCCTTGTTGCGCCCGTACTCGAACTCGATGTTCTTCTCGAACGCGTCCGCGGTGCCGAAGAAGTCGATCATGACCGAGTGGTCGATGACCAGCTCGGCGGGCGCGAGCGGGTTGACCTTGGACGGGTCGCCGCCCATCTCGGTCACGGCCTCGCGCATGGTCGCCAGGTCGACGACGCAGGGCACACCGGTGAAGTCCTGCATGATCACCCGGGCGGGGGTGAACTGGATCTCGGTGTCCGGGTCGGCCTGCGGGTCCCAGTTCGCCAGGGCGGTGATGTGGTCCGCCGTGACGTTCGCACCGTCCTCGGTGCGGAGCAGGTTCTCGAGCAGGACCTTCAGACTGAACGGCAGGCGCTTCGAGCCCTCCACCGCGGAGAGCCGGAAGATCTCGTAACCGGTGCCCCCGACGTCGAGTTGTCCTCGGGCGCCGAAGCTGTCGGTGCTGGCCACTTGGTGGTCCTCCCGTGGTGGTGGGCGGTCGCTATGTCCGGTGCGGTGAACGCACCCCGCCCCGCGGGCCGGGGGTGCTCACCTGCGTCGTGCCGGAGTCTCGCGCACCGCCGTGCCGGCAGCAGCGCGGACCCTCGTACCGCAAATAGTACGCCTGTCCTATAAGCCTGGCGAGGCGGGTGTGGCCGGGGTCGCGGCGCCGTCGCGCGGGTGGCGTCCCCCGTGCGGTGGACGGGTCCGGTGTGTCGCACGGGGTTCGGGTGACACGAGTGGCACTGTTCCCAGTCGATTCCCCGTCGATCCCGCCCGCCCCATGGAAGGACCTCCCCGTGACGCGCCAGCCGTCGGCGACCCTCGTCGTGGTGGCCGTGCTCGTCGCGGTCGCGCTGGCCTCGCCCGGGGTGGGCGCGGCCGCGACCGTCGTCGTGCCCGCCGCCGCGGTGCTCCCGGCCCAGCCGCCGCCCCCGCCTCCGCCGAACCCCGGCGACGACGAGCTGGAGCGCAGCCGCCAGTCGGTGCAGGACCGGGCCGCCGAGGTCGGCCGGCTCACCGCCCGCCTCGCCGAGCTCGACGCGCAGGCCGAGCAGCTGCAGATGGAGGTCGCGGGGCGCAACGAGGAGGCGCTCGCCGCCCGGGACACCGCCGACGCCGCCGGTCGTGAGGCCGAGACCGCCGCGGCCCGGGCCGCCGACGCCCGCGCCGCGACCGAGGCCGCGGGCCGCGCCGTCGACGACGCCCGGACCCGGATCGACGCCTTCGTCGGCGACGTCTACACCCACGGTCTCGACCTGGGTCCGCTCGGGCTGCTCTCGCGGGCGACCGACCCGCAGGACCTGATGGACCGGGCCCGGCTCACCGACGCGCTGAGCGAGGACCAGGCCGCGGTCCTGGAGCAGCTCCAGCAGGCCCGTATCGCCCAGGCCAACGCCGACTCCCTCGCCCGTGCGGCGCAGGAGGAGGCCGACCGGCGCCGCGCCGACGCCGAGCAGGCGTCCGCGGCGGCCGACTCCGCCGTCGACGAGGCCGTCGCGGCCGCCGACGCCCAGCAGATCCGGCTCGACGCGGTGCACACCGAACGCACCGACGTGCAGTCCCGGCTCGACGCCGCCGAGAACGCCGACGCCGGGCTGCGCGCCCAGCGTCAGCGCTACGAGGCGTGGCGGGCCGAGCAGGCCCGGCTCCAGGCCGAGGCCGACCGGCGGGCCCGGGAGGAGGCGGCGTCGCGGGTCGCGCAGGAGCCCGCGCCGTCGGACGGCCCCGCGCCGCGGCGCACCGGGTCGGCGGCGATCGAGACCGTGATCGACCGGGCGATGGCCCAGCTCGGCACCATCTACGCCTGGGGTGGCGGCAACTCGCGCGGACCGACCCGCGGGATCCGCGACGGCGGCGTCGCCGACGCCCACGGCGACTTCCGCAAGGTCGGCTTCGACTGCTCGGGGCTGATGCAGTTCGCCTTCGCCGGGGTCGGCGTCGACCTGCCCCGCTACAGCGGCAACCAGGCGAACGCCGGCCGGCTGGTGCCGATCTCGGACATGCGGCGCGGGGACATGCTGTCCTGGGCCGACGGCGGCCGCACCCACCACATCGCCATCTACCTCGGCGACGGGAAGATGCTCGAGGCCCCGTACTCGGGCGCGAGTGTGCGGGTCACCTCGGTCCGCTATGACGGCCTGAACAAGGTCACCCGGCTGCTCTGACGGCCGCGGCCTCGCCGGTCAGCTCGTCGAGCACCAGCCGCACCGCGGGCCGGGTCACCGCACCGCGGGTCACGGCCCGCACCAGGCGGGCGGCCCGCACCCCGGCGAGCGGGCGCAGTGCGAGCCGGGCGCCGTCGCGGTGGTCGGTGGAGTAGCGGGGCAGCAGCGCGACGCCGTGCCCGTGGGCGACGAGCTCCTCGGTGACCGAGAAGTCGTTGATCCGCTGCACCACCCGCGGCACGGTGCCGGTGACCAGTGCGAGCGAGCTGAGCACGTCGTCGACCGGCCACCCGACGGCGACCGAGATCCAGTCGGCGTCGACGAGGTCGGACAGGTGCACCTCGGCGCGGTGGGCCAGCGGGTGGTCCGGGGGCAGGGCGACGTCGAGGGGCTCGCGCAGGAGCGGGTGCACGGTGAGCCGGCCCGTGCGCAGCGGGTCGAGTCGTTCGTCGTGGTGGGTGACGACGACGTCGGCGTCGGCCGCGGCGGCCGGTACCTCCTCCGGGCGCAGGTCGAGGTCACGGCAGGACAGCGCCAGCCCGGGGTGGGCCGACGCCCGGCGCAGCAGCCCGGGCAGCAGCAGCCGGGCCGCCGACGGGAAGAACACCACCCGGACCGTGCCCAGCGGCTGCTCGCGCAGGCCCGCGGTGGTCTCCTCCAGCCGGCCCAGCGCGTCGAGCACCTCCTGCGCTCCGTCGACGACGGCCCGCCCGGCCGCGGTGAGCCGCAGCCCGCGCCCGTCCGGTGCGGTCAGCTCCAGGCCCGCCTCCCGGGACAGTGCCTTGAGCTGCTGGGACACCGCGGACGGGGTGAAGTTGAGCGCCGCGGCGACGGCGGTGACCGAGCCGCGGTCGGCGAGCTCGCGCAGGATCCGGAGCCGCCGCACGTCCATGCAGGAAAGCTACAACATCGTTTCAGTTGTTGTCGCTGGTCTGCACGGTCTCGGGACGGCAGCGTGGACGCCGTGACCGTTCGTGACCGCCTGCTCGCCGTCGTCGTCGCCGTGTTGTGGGGCGCCAACTTCATCGCCATCCACGTCGGGCTCGAGCACTTCCAGCCGCTGTTCCTGGCCGGGCTGCGGATGCTCGTGCTGGCGGTCCCGACGGTGCTCCTCGTGCCGCGGCCGCGGGTTCCGCTGCGCTGGCTCGTCGGCTACGGGCTCGGGTTCGGCACGGTGCAGTTCCTCTTCCTGTTTCTGGGGATGTACGCCGGGATGCCGACCGGGCTCGCGTCGCTGGTCCTGCAGGCGTCGGGACCGTTCACGCTCGTGCTGGGTGCGCTGCTACTGCGCGAGAGGGTGACGCCGCGGCAGTGGGCCGGGATCGGCGTCGCCGTGCTCGGGCTGGGGTGCATCGCCCTCGCCCGAGCCCAGTCCGCGGCGCTGCTGCCGGTCGTGCTGACCCTGCTCGGCGCGCTCGGCTGGGCGGCCGGGAACCTGTGCAGCCGGCTGGCCCAGCGCGACGGCGAGGCGGTCGACCCGCTGCACCTGACGCTGTGGATGACCGTCGTGCCGCCGGTGCCGATGCTGGCCGCCTCGGCCGTGGTGGAGGGTCCGGGCGCCTGGGGCGACGTCGTCGCGATGGTGACCCCCGACGGCGTCGCCGGGCTGGTCGCGCTCGTGTACCTGTCGCTGGTCGCGACCGTGCTCGCCGCCGGGATCTGGACCGGGCTGATGCGCCGCTACCCGGCGGGGCTCGTCGCGCCGCACTCGCTGCTCGTGCCGGTGGTCGGGATGAGCCTGGCGATGGTGCTGCTGGGGGAGCGGCCGTCGGTGACCGAGCTGGTCGCCGGGGTGGTGGTCGTCGGCGGGGTGCTGGTGGCCTCCGCGCCGGCCCGGCGTCGGGTAGAGGTGAGGGTATGAGGCTGCGCTACACGACGCTCGTGGTCGACGACTACGACGCCGCGATCACCTTCTTCGTCGACGTGCTCGGCTTCGAGCTGGTCGAGGACTCGCCCGCGACGACCTCGACGACCGGGGCGGCGAAGCGCTGGGTCGTGGTGCGTCCGCCCGGCGCCGACACCGGCCTGCTCCTGGCCCGCGCCGACGGCGACCGGCAGCGGGCCGCCGTCGGTGACCAGTACGCCGGGCGGGTGGGGCACTTCCTGGAGGTCGACGACGCCGCCGCGGAGTACGAGCGGCTCGTGGCGCTCGGGGTGGAGTTCGAGGGACCGCCGCGGGTGGAGGCCTACGGCACGGTCGCGGTGTTCCGCGACGTCGCCGGGAACCGGTGGGACCTGCTCTCCGGGCCGTGAGTCAGGCGCGCCGGCGCCGTCGGCGGTTGCGGCGACGGCGGCTCGGGACGAGGAACGCCGCCGCGGTCCCGACCAGGACGACGACCCCGAGCGCGACGAGGGCGGTCACGAACGCGCCCGCCGACACAGTGGTCGCCGGAGGCCCGGGCGGTACCGCGGGCGCGGCCGCGACCTCGTGGGTGGCGGTGCAGATGTTGTCCTCGTACGGGCTCGCCGGGTTCAGCGGACGGAACTCGTAGCGGGTCCCGGTGGCGTACGACCGGTCGACCGAGGTCGCGGTGTTCGGTCGGGGGGTGGGGGAGCCGACGACCTGGACGTCGCGGCCGTCGTCGGTACGGACCTGCGCGACGCGGCCGTCGGCGGAGGTCGAGGCGACGGTGCCGGTGAACGCGTGGGCGGAGCGGGGTGGGTCGGCGATGCACGAGGCCCTGGCCGCCGGGCTCGTCGTCCCGCTCGCCGCGGTCGCCGCACCCGTCGCGCTCGTCGGGGCGAGGAGCGCCAGGGCGGCGAGCAGCGGGACGGCGAGACGGGGCACGGGGTCATCCTCGCGCGTGCGGGGGTCGCGCGCCTCCGCCGTCCAGCCGAGTGGTCGGGTCAGGGACGCCGTCTTCGGAGCGGAGCTCGAGTCGTGGTGGGACGGCCTGGCCGTCGAGGCGCGACCGCTGTGCTCCGGCGGGCGCGTCGGTCGGGGGCTCGGGGAGTGGCCGCGGGGGCGCGAGGCCCAGGCGTGATGAGGTCGGGGAGGCGGCGGCGCGAGCCGGTGCGCGGGGATCGTCCGCTGCCGGGCTGCGGCGGACGGGCGGATGCGAGCGCCGAACGACCTGGAAAGGTCCAGCTAGGAGATCTATAATCGAACATATGATCGATCAGGTGGACGTGCTGGACGTGCTGAGCCACACCGATCCCGCCGACGACCCGGCCTGGCTCGAACACCGGCGCCGTCGTGAGGCGGTGGAGGAGGCGATCCGGTGCCCGCACGGTCTCGCGATCGACCTGTGCGGCGAGATGTGTGGTCCCGAGCCCCCGCCCGACCCCTCCGGCGGGATCGACGACGTCGCCTGGGAGGCGCTGCGGTGCCTGGTCGCCGGAGCCCCGCCCGACCGGCTCACCGATCTGCAGGTGCTCGACGTCCTGGAGGGCGCCGAGCACTGGGTGCGGCGCTCGACCGCCCTGCGGATGCGGTCGGTCGCGCAGATCGCGGAGCGCCACCCGGCCGGGAGCGGCGCCGCGCCGCCGGGCGCGGACCCGCGTGCGGTGCAGCCCGTCTCGCGCTGGCTGCCGGACCAGGTGGCGATCGTGCTGCGGGTCCCGCGCGACCACGCGCGGTCGCTGATCGGGCAGGCGCAGCGGTTCGCCCAGGTGCTGCCGGAGACCCTGGCCGCGTGGGAGTCGGGGGCGATCGACCAGGGCGCCGCCGAGGCGATCTCGTCGTCGACACTCGTCCTCGACGACGAGCGCGCCCGCCGGGTGCAGGCCGCGGTCCTCCCGGGGGCTCCGGAGGCGCACCGCCGGTTGCTGCGGGACCGGCTGCGCCGCCACATCGCCCGCGTCGACCCGGACGGCGCCCGCGAGCGCCACGAGCGGGCCCGGTCGGAGCGGCGGATGTCGCTCTCCCCGGGTGACGACGGCATGGGCTCGCTGTGGCTGGGCGGCACCGCCGCGCAGGTGGAGGCGTCGTGGCAGTGCGTCGACCGGCTCGCGCGCTCCCTGGACGACCCGTGCGACGACCGCACCCTGGACCAGAGGCGCGTCGACCTCGCCCACCAGCTGCTGCAGGGCACGCTGACGCTCACCGACGTCGGCACGGTCCGGGACGCGCTCGGGGCGGGCACCGACGAGGACGGCCTGCTCGCAGCGGTCGCGCGGGTGCTCGCCGCGAAGCCGGACCCGGAGGAGGCCGTGGGCCGACACCCGCTGATCCAGGTCGTCGTCCCGCTCAGCACGCTGATGGGCGGCGCGGCACCGGGCGAGCTGGTCGGGCACGGCCCGATCCCCGCCGACCTCGCCCGGGCCCTCGCCGCCGGCGGGGTGTGGCAGCGGCTGGTGACCGACCCGCTGTCGGGCACGCTGCTCGACGTGGGGCGGACCCGCTACCGCCCGCCGGTCGCGATGGCCGACCACGTCCGGGCGCGGGACTGCACCTGTCGCGGCCCGGCGTGCAGCCGACGGGTCCGCGACCTCGACCACCACGTGCCGTGGGCGGCCGGGGACGGGCCGACCAGCGCCGAGAACCTGTTCGGGCTGTGCCGGGCCGACCACGCGCTGAAGGACGCACCGGGCTGGCAGGTGCTCGCCAGGACCGACGGCAGCCTGATCTGGGTGGCACCGTGCGGCCGCCGGGCGACGACGCGGCCGTTCGACCACCGGGTCTTCACCGATCCGCTGCCGGACGCGGCCGACCACGACCACGACCACGACGCCGGCGCCGTCGTCGCGCCCTTCTGATCACCGTGCCGAACGGGCAGGGCGGGGTCGTGGAGCGTCACCGGGAACGCAGTGAGGTCCAGGCGGTCGAGACCGTCCGGGCGGTGCTGCTCGGTGTCCTGGTCGCCGGTGTCGTGCTCACCCTCGTGTGGGCCGTGCGGGCAGGGCTCGACGTCGTGCACCCGTGGTGGTCGTTCCGCACCGGGTTCCCGCTCCCGGTGGCCGGGGCGGTCGCGTTGGTCGTCGTGCTCGTCGTCCTCCTACGGGCGCGTCGCCGGGGGATCTGAGCGCTGCTCAGGCGGCCGGGGCGGCGAGCTGCCAAGACACGCCGAAGCGGTCCTCGACCCAGGCGAAGGGGCCGAAGCCGTAGTCGTCGAGCGGCATGAACTCCCGCCCACCGGTCGCGAGCGCCGCCAGCAGCCGCTCCTGCTCGTCGCCGGACTCGCAGTCCACCCACAGCGAGACGGCGGGGGAGAAGTCCCACTGGTGCACCGGCGGGCTGTCGCTGCACCGCAGGCGCTGCCCGGCGACGACGAACTCGGCGAGAACCACCGCGTTCGGATCGTCGGGGCGGTGGGTGACCGAGACGATCTCGCCGTCGTCGAACAGGGATGTCCAGAACTCCATCGCCTCGCTCGCGCTCGGGCCACGCGGCGGCTGGAAGGTCAGGAACGGCACGGCTCGGGCGGTCATCGGGTCCTCCTGCGCGGGGCGGGGTCGACGGTGCACGGAAACCGGACGACACGGCCGTGCGCCGATGGCTAGGGTCGACACCATGGCACGAGGCATCTGGTCGCAGAAGGTCCGCACCGCCCGCTGACGGCGGCGCCCTTCACCCCTTCCGAACCGCGTCCGCCGTCCCGGTCCCCGCCGGGCGGCGCATCCCGTGCTGCCCGGCTCCGATCTCGGATGCCGTGGAGCCCTCTCGTGCACACCACCCCCGAACCGTCCTCACCCCTGCCCGCCCTCGACGTCGGCGCGGCCGCCCACGTGCGTGCCGAGGACGTCGTCGTCACCCGCGGGTCGCACCGCGTCCTCACCGGCGTGACGCTGACCGTCTCCGCCCGCTCGCGGCTCGCCGTCGTCGGGGAGAACGGGCGCGGCAAGTCCACGCTCCTGCACGTCCTCGCGGGCCTGCTCGCGCCGGACGCCGGGATCGTGCACCGCGCCGGCACCGTCGCCCTGGCCCGCCAGGAGGTGCCCGCCCGCGACGGCGAGACCGTCGGCACCCTGACCGCGGAGTCGCTCGCCGCCCCGCGGACGGCGCTGCGCGAGCTCGACGCGGCGACCGCGGCGCTCACCGACGGCGCGCCCGGCGCCGACGACCGGTTCGCCGCAGCCCTGGACACCGCGACCCGCCTCGACGCCTGGGACGCCGAACGCCGCGTCGACGTCGCCCTCGGTGCGATCGGCGCCTGCACCGACCGCACCCGGCCGCTGGAGACGCTGTCGGTGGGACAGCGCCACCGCGTGCGGCTGGCGTGCCTGCTCGGTGCCCGCCACGACGTCCTGCTCCTCGACGAGCCCACCAACCACCTCGACGCCGCCGGCCTCGACTTCCTGACCCGCACCCTGCGCGCGCACCCGGGCGGGCTCGCCGTGGTCAGTCACGACCGGGCCCTGCTGCGTGACGTCGCCGACGAGTTCTGCGACCTCGACCCGACGCGCGACGGCACGCCCCGGCTCACCGCGGGCGGCTACGACGCCTGGTGGACCGCGCGGGACCGGGCCCGCGCCGCGTGGGAGGCCGAGCACGCCGAACAGCAGGCCGAGCACCGCCGCCTCGCCGACGCCGTCGCCACCGCGCGGGACCGGCTCTCGACCGGCTGGCGTCCGGACAAGGGGACCGGCAAGCACGCCCGCCAGTCCCGGGCCCCGGGGGTGGTGCAGGCGCTGCACCGGCGCCGGGCCGAGCTCGACGCGCACCGGATCGACGTACCGGTACCGCCGTCGTCGTTGCGCCGGCCCGACCTCGACGTGCGTCCTGGCGCGCCCCAGCTGCGCGCGCACGGAGTCGGCGTGCGGGGGCGGCTCGCCGGTCCGGTCGACCTGGTCCTCGACGCGGGCGACCGGCTGCTCGTGACCGGGCCGAACGGGGCCGGGAAGTCGACGCTGCTCGCCGTGCTGGCCGGGTCGCTCGCTCCGGACGCCGGGTCGGTGCGCACCGCGAGCGGCGCCCGGGTCGTCCGGCTGGGGCAGGAGACTGCGGTGCTCGACCCGCGGCGGCCCGCGCGCGCCGTGCTGGAGCACGTCGGTGGTGGCGCACACGGCCTGCTCGACGCGGCGGCGCTGCGGACCCCGGTGGGTCGGCTGTCGGAGGGCCGGCGGCGCCGGCTCGACCTGGCCCGCGCCCTGGCGGAGCGCCCGACGACGCTGCTGCTCGACGAGCCGACCAACCACCTGTCCGCGCGGCTCGTGGACGAGCTCACCGCGATGGTCCGGGACACCTCGGCGGCCGTCGTCGTCGCCACCCACGACCGGCAGCTGCTGCGCGACCTGGCCGACTGGCCGCGGCTGGAGCTCGACCCGGCCGGGTGATCACGGCCGGAGCCCGGCCTCGACGGCGTCGAGGGTGCGGCGCAGCCCGGAGTCGAACAGCGGCTCACCGCCGCCGGGCCCGCGCACGACGGCGCCGCCGAGGAGCCGGGACAGCACCGGCAGGCGCTCCGCCCGGCCGGAGCGGCGGACGTCGTCGAGGGTGGGGAGGCGGTCCCCGGCCAGGGCCGCCGCGCCCCGGACGTAGCCGTGCAGCAGGTGCAGCACCTCGACGGCCGCGTGCAACGGGTGCCCCGCCCCGACGACGTGCGCCAGCAGCGCCTCCGACCACGCGCACTCGGCGGGGCCGGTGGCGCGAGGACCGGCGAGCAGCCCGACGGTCCACGGGTGCTCGTCGAGCACGTCGCGCAGGGCGGCCGCCCAGATCTCGCAGCCCAGCCGCAGCCCGCAGCCCGACAGGTCCGGCGGCTCGCCCAGTGCGACGTCCAGGACGAGGTCGACCAGCGCGTCCTTGCCGGGCACGTGCCGGTACAGCGACATCGGCGCGGACCCCAGCTCGCGGGCCAGCCGCGGCATCGACACCGCGGCCAGCCCGTCGGCGTCGGCGAGGCGCAGCGCCGTGGCGACGATCGAGCCGCGGTCCAGCGTCCGGCGCGCCGGGGCCGGGGGAGCGGCCCAGCGGGGGTCGTCGGCGGCGGTCACGCGTCGATCATGCCACGCATTTCGTAGGAGGCCCTACGCGCACAGCGTAACCCCTACGCGTACTGCGCCCGGAGGAGTGCCGGTGCGCGGTTCGTAGGGTGTCCCGATGGAGTTGTGGGAGGTCGGGGTCATCGCGCTGGCCGGGCTCTGGGCGGGGCTGATCAACACCGTCGTCGGGTCGGGGACGCTGGTGACCTTCCCGGCGCTCGTGGCGCTGGGCTTCCCTCCGGTGACGGCGACGACGTCGAACGCCATCGGGCTGATCACCGGCTCGATCACCGGCGCCGTCGGCTACCGCAAGGAGTGGGCCGGGCACGGCCGCCGCCTCGCGAAGTACGGTGTCGCGTCGTTCCTGGGGGCCGTGGTCGGTGCGGCGCTGCTGCTGTCGCTGCCGCCGGACGCGTTCGAGACGATCGTGCCGGTCCTGGTCGGCACCTCCGTGCTGCTGGTCGCCGTGCAGCCCCTGCTGGCCCGCCTGCTGCGCGACCGCCCGCGTCCGGACCGGACCGGCTCGCCGGTGCTCTACGTGCTGGTGTTCCTGGTGGGCGTCTACGGCGGCTACTTCACCGCCGCCCAGGGGATCATGCTGGTCGGGGTGATGGGGCTGCTCGTCGCGGACCCGCTCCAGCGGCTCAACGCCTTCAAGAACACCCTCGCCTCGGTCGTGAACATCGTCGCCGGGGCGATCTACGCCGTCGTCGCGCCGGTCGACTGGACGGTCGTCGGGATCATCGCGGTCAGCTCGATCGTCGGCGGGCTGCTCGGTGCGAAGGTCGGCCGCAGGCTGCCGCCCGCGGTGCTGCGGACCGTGATCGTCGTGATCGGGGTCGCGGCGATCGTGTTCCTGCTGGTGGAGTGAGCGCCCCGAACTGTCGGGGGTGTCTGCTCTCCTGAGGGCGTGGACGACGACCGCGCTACCGAGCTGGCCGTGGCCCTCGCCTCGCTGGCCGGCCGCGAGATCGGCCCGGACGAGGCGCGTGCCGTCGTCGCGCACGCCCACACCCTGAGTCCGGGCCGCGCCAACGTCATCTGGTCCCGGCACCGGCGCGCCCCGCGCACCGTGCCGCTGCGCGACTACCTGGCGATGACCCTGCGCTTCGTCGACCGGGGCCCGCCGTGAGCTCATACGCCGACGGCCGCGAGCGCCGCGTCGAGGGCGTCGTCGTCGCCGACGTTGCCCGGCACCACCACCTGCACGACCGCGCGCCCGCCCGGCGTCATCAGGTCCCACACCGACACCCCGGGCAGCACCTGCCCGCGCACCCGCGCCGACACCGCGCCGAGGCCGTCGCGGGCGACCTGGGCCCCGGTGATCCCGCCCTTGGTCACCACGACGTCGACCTGCTCGCGCAGGGCCGCGACCGCTCCGACCACCGCCCGCATCACCGACTCCCCGTGGGCCAGGGTGTCGTGCTCGGCGCGGCGCTCCCGCTCGCTGGCCAGGGCCGCCCAGCCGCCGGCGGACAGGTCACCGGCCAGGTCACGGACCAGCCGGGCCGCGGTCGCGTCCGGGTCGGCGAGTGCGTCATCGGTGCCGACCACCACGGGCGCACCGCGCCCGGCGCAGGCGTACGTCAGCTGCCGGCCCGCGGCGGCGGTGTGCGAGCCGCACACCAGCAGCGTGCGGCCCGGGCCCGCGACGGGGGCGTCGAGCAGCCCGTCGCTGCTCACCCGGCAGACCGCGGCCGCCAGCGGCGCCCCGCCGCGCGCGACGATCTCGCGGGTCGCCCACGCCGCGCGCAGGGCGTCGGCGACACGGGCGACGTCGGTGTCGTCGTGCACGTCGGGCAGCACCACGTCGATGTCCCCGGCGCCGGTCAGCACCCCGGTGAGCGCGCCGGAGCGCACGTCGTCGATGCCGACCGTGACCGGTGTGCGCGCGGACTTCTCCCGGACGTAGCCGGGCAGGTGGCCGTCGCGGTAGCCGAACACCGGGTCGCGGGCGAACTCCGTCTCGTGCGCCGGGAGGATCTCGCCGCCGACGCGTACCCGGTGCGTGCCGTCGACGGTCGTGCGTCCGCCGCCGGGGAAGGCGGGGACGAACAGCACCGGCGCGGCCGGGTCGACGGCGTCGCACTCGGCGAACACGTGCCCGCGCAGCGTCGAGTCGCCCCGCAGCACCAGCCGGACCCGCTCGCCGAGCCGCCCGCCCGCGACGTCGGCGTCGGCGCGGATGCCCGACACCAGTGCGACGGCGGCCTGTTCGTCGAGCGCGCGGGTGTTGGTCAGCAGGTACACCGCGTCGGCCCGGCGCAGGGCGTCGGTGAGCACGTCGGCGTCCCACCGGAGCAGGACCTCGACCCCGGTCGCGGACTGCGTGCCGGTCGGGTCGTCGTCGCAGACGAGGATCTTCACCGCTCCCGCCCCGGGGAGTCGAGCAGCGCGTCGGCGCGGGTGCGGAACAGCGCCGTGCCCCACATCATCGCCGCGGCGAGGAAGGCGAGAATTCCCAGCGAGACGACGCCCCACGTCCCGGCCTCGGTCGGGACGGCCTCGTTGATCGCGGTCCGCATGATCGGCGCGACGAAGCCGCCGAGGTTGCCGATCGAGTTGATCAGACCGATGCCGGTGGCCGCCGCGGCTCCGGTGAGGAACGCCGTCGGGAACGACCAGCTGATCGGACCGGCGCACAGGAACGCCGACACCGCCACGGTGATCGCGACGATGCCCAGCAGCGCCTGTCCGTTCGCCCCGGCCCAGGCCGAGGCGAGGATCGCGGCCCCGGTCAGGAGGAAGGCGATGCCGCCCCAGTGGCGGCGCCGCGCGACGGTGTCGGCGTGCCGGCCGACGACGTAGCAGAAGACCAGGCCGACCGCCCAGGGGATCGCCGCGACAAGCCCGACCTGCCAGCCGACGTCGCGCCCGAGCAGGCCCGCGACCTGCTGGGGCAGGTAGAACGTGGTGCCGTAGACGGCCACCTGCAGGCAGAAGTAGATGACCGTGAAGTACCAGACCTTGCCGTTGAGCATCGCCGGGACGATCCCGCGCGGGCCGTCGGCGTCGCGCACGGTGTCCTCGTGCGCCATGACCTCGCGCATCGCGGCCTTCTCGCGCTCGTCGAGCCAGGTCGCCTTCTGCGGGGAGTCGGTCAGCAGGAAGTACGCCGCCACGCCGGCGACGATCGCCATGACGCCCTCGACGAAGAACATGACCTGCCAGCCGTGCCAGGGCGTGAGGGTGTCGCCGAAGCTGATCAGCCCACCCGACAGCGGCGCCCCGAGCATCTGGCTGAACGGCTGGGCCAGGTAGAAGATCGCGAACATCTGCACGCGCTTCTTGTTCGGGAACCACTGCGACAGGAACATGATCACGCCGGGGAACAGCCCGGCCTCGGTGACGCCGAGCAGGAACCGCAGGAACACGAACATCGTGTCGTTCGTGGTGAACGCGAACGCGCTCGCGACCACGCCCCAGGTCACCGCGATCCGGGCCAGCCAGAACCGGGCGCCGAAGCGGTCGAGCAGCAGGTTGCTGGGGATCTCGAAGATCGCGTAGCCGATGAAGAAGATGCCCGCGCCCAGGGCGAACGCCCCGGCGCTGATGCCGCGGTCGACCTGCAGCCCCTCCTCGGCGAAGCCGACGTTGGTGCGGTCCAGGAACGCGACGAAGTAGAGGACCACCAGCATCGGCATGAGCCGGGTGGTGGCCTTGCGGATGCCGGACGCGAGGTGCGGGCTGTCGAGCAGCGCGCGCGGCGTGCGGTCGCCGGTGGTGGGTTCCACGATCTCCCCTTCGAGGTCGTGTGCGGGCGGACGGGTCAGAGGACCAGCACGAGGCCGATCGCGACGAGGACGAGGCCGATCGCGAGGAACGCGACGCGCGACCACGACCAGCCGGGGAACGGTTCACGGGGCACGCGGGCTCCTAGTGCATGTAGAGGCCGCCGTCGACGTTCAGGGTCTGGCCCGTCACGAAGCCGGAGTCGGGCCCGATGAGGTACGCCGCGGCGGCGGCGACGTCGTGCGGGGTGCCGATGCGCGCCACCACGCCGTCGGCGGCCATGGCCGCCTTGCGCTCGGGCGAGAGGGTGCCGCCCATGATGTCGGTGTCGATCGGGCCGGGGGCGATCACGTTCGCGGTGATCCCGTGCGGGCCCAGCTCGCGGGCGACCGAGCGGATGAAGCCCTGGATGCCGGCCTTCGCCGCGGAGTACGGGGTCTTGGAGTAGGTGCCGCCGCCGCGCTGGGCGGAGACCGAGGAGATGCCCACGATGCGTCCGACGCCGTGGGCGACCAGGCTGCGGGCGACCCGCTGGGTGACCCAGTGGGTGCCGTCGAGGTTCACGGCCACGACCCGGCGCCACTCCTGCTCGTCGACGTCGAGGTAGGGGACCGGGGAGGCGACCCCGGCGAACGCGACCAGCGCGACCAGCTGCGGCAGCTGCTGCTCCAGCGCGTCCACCGCGGCGACGGCGGCCTCGCGGTCGGCGACGTCGGCGCCGACGCCCGCGGCGCACACCCCGTGCCGCTCGGCGATCCCGGCGGCGGTCGCCGCGGCCGCGTCGCCGTCGATGTCGATCAGCCCGACGTGCCAGCCGGCCGCGGCGAGGTGGTCGGCCGCATAGCGCCCGATCCCGCGCGGCGAGCCCGCCCCGGTGAGGATCACGGTCCGTTCGGCGGGGAACCCGGTCATCGGTCGCCCTCCTTCCCGAGCGGGGCCGGGCCCAGCTCGTCGATCAGCTGCGCCATCCGCGCGTAGGCCTTGTTGCGGTACGCGACGAGCTCGGGCACCCGCTCGGCGGGGACGTCGAGGAACCCGCCGCCGGACTTGGTGCCCAGCCGGCCGTTCTCGACGTGCTCGGCCAGCGCCCGCGGGGTGGCGAAGCGCTCGGGCCAGCGGCCCTGCAGCGACTCGAAGCAGAACCGGTAGACGTCCAGGCCCGCCATGTCGGCGATCGCGAACGGGCCGAAGAACGGCAGCCGGAACCCGAAGGTGGTCCGGACGATCGTGTCGACGTCCTCCGCGCTCGCGACGCCCTCGTCGACGAGCTGGGACGCCTCGGAGAACAGCGCGTACTGCAGACGGTTGAGGACGAAGCCGTCGGCGTCGGAGATGCGCGCGGGCTGCTTGCCGACCGCGCGCACCAGCTCCTCGACGCCGGGCAGGATCGCCGGGTCGGTGCCGGCGTGCGCGATGACCTCGACGCCGGGGATGAACGGCGCGGGGTTGGAGAAGTGCACGCCCAGGAACCGCTCCGGCCGCGCGACGGCCTCGGCGATCCGCCCGATGAGGATGGTGGAGGTGTTGGACCCGATGACGGTGTCCGGCGCGGCGGCGGCCGAGACCCGGCGCAGCACCTCGTGCTTGATGCCGATCTTCTCCGGCACCGCCTCCTCGACGAAGTCGGCGCCCTCGACGGCGGCCTCGAACGACTCCGCGGCGTGCACGCGCCCGGCGATCGTGTCGGGGGCGTGGGCGGGGAACAGGTCCTCGGCGGCGAAGGCGCGGGCCTCCGCGACGAGCCGGTCGAGGTTGGCGCGGGTGGTGTCGGCGTCGACGTCGGCGATGCGGACCTCGGCCCCGGCCAGGGCCAGGACCTGGGCGATCCCGCCGCCCATGTAGCCGCTGCCGATCACCGCGACGGTGCGTCCCTCGAGAGTCATGAACGGTCCTTCCGGATGGTGGCGAGCAGGCCGCGCAGGTAGTCGCGGTTGGTGGCGCAGACGCCGAGCGAGTCGCCGCCGTACTGCTCCATCAGGAACGGCCCGCGGAAGCCGAGCTCGACGGCGTCGCACACGACCTGGCGGTAGTTGATGAGCCCGAGCTCCATCGAGGTCGGCGTGGAGCTGAACCACGAGCCGTCGCCGGCCTCGTCGCGGGCGTAGTTCTTCACGTGCCAGTACTTCGCGTACGGCAGCGTCCTGGCGTGCATCTCGCGCCAGTCCTCGATGGGGCGGTGCAGCCGGACGAGGTTGCCGATGTCGGGGTTGAGCCCGACGTTGTCGAGCCCGATCTCGTGCACCAGCGCCACGGCGGAGTCGGCGGTGCCGAGGTAGGTGTCCTCGTACATCTCCAGCGCCATCGGCAGGCCGACCGACGCCGCGTGCTCGCCGAGCTCGCGCAGCCGCGCGACGGCGGTGGCCCGGGTCGCGGCGTCGTCGGGGTCCTTCCAGCCGGGCGCGGTCCAGAACCACAGCGCCTTCTTCTGCGCCTCGGAGAACGGGTGGTGCAGGCCGGTGGAGAACACCGTCATGCCCAGCTCGGCGGCCGCGTCGATGGTGCGGTGGGCGTAGTCGAGGTTGCGCTGTTCGCGGCCGGGCTGCAGCACGCTCTGGCGCTGCACGTGCACCGAGATCATCGCGACGCCGTGCTGCGTCGCGATCGCGCGCAGCTCCTCGCGGCGCGAGGGCTCCAGGTCGGCGGGCCGGATGTGGGAGTCGGCGATCTCCAGCTCGGTGAACCCGAGGGCGGCGACCTGGGCGAACACGTCGTCCCAGCGCTCGGCGGGGGCGTCGTGCAGCGCGACCCCGTCGGGTCCCACGGGGGCGAACCCGTGCATGCAGACGGCGATCGGCCAGTCCTCCGGCGCGGGGACCGGGGGCGTGGTGGGCATGGCGGCTCCTTCGGTGCACATGCGATCTTGGATAGATCCTATAGGATTGACGAGCGAGGTCAACCGTTCGGGGGATGTCGATCGGGACGGGCGGGTCAGACCCCGCGCTCGAAGCGCAGCGAGCGCTCGCGCACGTTGTCGAGGTGGCGGCGCAGCGCGGCCACCGGCTCGTCCACGCCGCCGGAGGCGAACGCGTCGACGACGCCGCCGTGCTCCGCGACCGCCTCCTCGACGTCGGGGACCCCCTGCAGCGCGGTCTGGCGCATCCGGTGCACCTGGGCGCCGAGGGTCTCGGACATCTGCACGAGGTAGCGGTTGCGGGCGTGGTGGAGCACGACGTCGTGGAACTCGGTGTCGGCGGCGAAGTACTCCGCGGTCAGCGACGGGTCGACCCGGCCCTGCGCGAGTGCGGCGGCCACGCGCTCGCCGGCCGCGGCGTGGCGGGCGTGCGCGGACCGCAGCTCGGCGAGCATGGCCGGGGTCGCGGGGGCGGCCATGCTCGCGGCGGTGGTCTCCAGCATCAGCCGGGCGTCGAAGAGCTCGGCGAGCTGGTCGGCGGCCAGCGGCGGCGCGACCCGGTAGCCCTTGAGTGCCTCGCGGGTCACCAGGCCGGTCCGCTCCAGCTGGACCATGGCCTCGCGCACCGGGGTGGGGGAGACGTCGAGGTCGCGCGCGATGGTGTCGATGCCCAGCCGCGTGCCCGGCTCGAGCCCGCCGGAGAGCAGCAGCTCGAGGATGCGCTCGTAGACGTGGTCGCGCAGGCCGCGGCGCTCGATCCCGCCGCGCAGCCCCGGGGTGCTGGCGCTCATCGGGCTCCCTCCAGGTCGGCGACCTCGTCGAGGATCGCGGCGACGGCGCGCGGGTCGTGGGCGAAGCGGCCCAGGAACATGCCGTCGACGCCGTCGGCGATGCGGGGCAGCAGGCCCGGCCCGGCACTCCCACCGTAGATCACCGCGGCGCCCGGGCGCCCCGCGACGTGCGCACGCAACGCCGACCCGACCGCGCTGACGTGCGCGGCCGGGGCCGGTTCGGGGGCGCCGATCGCCCAGACGGGCTCGTAGGCGACGATGACCGGACCCGTGTGCCCGGCCGCGAGTGCCGGAGCCAGCGCGTGGTCGACCTGGGCCCGCACGGCGTCGGCGGCCCGCCCCGCCCCGGACCGGTCGGTCTCGCCGACGCACAGGACCGGGGTGAGGCCGTTGCGCAGTGCGGCGAGCGTCTTCGCGGCGACGACGTCGTCGGTCTCGCCGAAGTGGGCCCGGCGCTCGGCGTGCCCGACCTCGGCCAGCGTGGCGCCCACCTCGACCAGCACGGGCGCGGTGACCTCCCCGGTCCACGGGCCGTCGTCGTGCACGGCCACGTCCTGGGCGCCGACGGCGATCCCGGCGGGGCGGGCGATCTCCACGGCCGCGGGGATGGACGGGAACTGGGGGAGCGCGAACAGCGTCGCCGCCCCGGAGGCGACGGCCCGGTGCCCGGCGGCGATCGCGGCGACCGCCCGCAGCCAGTCGCAGGTGCGGGCGTGGCCGAGGTAGGTCTTGAGGCTCGACCCGATCAGCACAGGTGCTCCCCGGCCGTGCGTACGACCAGCGCGAACGACACCGCGCCGGGGTCGGGGGTGCCGACGCTGCGCTCACCGTGGGCCCGCGCGCGGCCCAGGCGGGCCGTGAGCCGTGCGGTGTCCTCGGCGGCCCGCCCGGCGGCGTCGGCGGCGTCGGCCCAGGCGACCGGCAGGTCCTCGCCCGCGCCGACGCGCTCGTCGAGGACGGTGGCGAACGGGACGAGGGCGTCGACCATGGTCTTGTCCCCGACGGCGGCCCCGCCCGCGGCGGCGACGGCCCGCTCGGCGGCGCGGACCGCGGCGGCGACGGCGGCCGTGTCCGGGGTGCCGGTGTCACCGAGCGCGGTGCCGAGCGCGTCGAGCAGGGCGGCCCAGATCGCCCCGGAGGTGCCGCCCGCGCGGTCGCCCCAGGCGTCGGCGGCGTGGCGGAGCACGGTCCCGGCGCCGGCCCCGCGGGCGGCGGCGTCCGCGGCGGCCTCCCGGGCGGCGCGTCCGCCGCGCTGCATGCCGATGCCGTGGTCGCCGTCGCCCGCGACGCGGTCGAGCCGCCCGAGCCGGTCGGCCTCGGCGTCGAGCACCGCGGCGACCGCGTCGAACGCGGCGGCGACCCGCGCACCGCAGGCCCGCGACCCCGGCGATCCCTCGAGCACCGCGGCCGGCGCGCCGGCCGCGGTGTCCTGCGGTGCGGCGGTGGTGCCGTGGTGCCCGGCGACCGCCCCGCGGCGGAACGCGGGGGTGTCGCACGGGGCGGTCCACAGCCGCTCCAGCTCGCCGGGGGCGTCGTCGAGCCAGAGCAGGGTCAGCGAGGCGCCCGCCATGTCGAAGCTGGTGCAGAACTCGCCGACCTCGGGGTCGACGACGGTGAGCCCGGCCTCGCCGAGCAGCCGGTGCACGGCGCCGTAGACGACGTAGAGCTCCTCGTACTTGACCGAGCCGAGGCCGTTGAGGATCGGGACGACGCGGTCACCGGCCCCGGCGGGCCGCTCGGCGAGCAGGCCGCGGACCAGAAGCTCGGCGAGCCCGGCCGCGGTGGGCACGTCGGTCTCGTCGATGCCCGGCTCGCCGTGGATGCCCAGCCCGACCGCCATCCGCCCGTCCGGCACGGTGAACAGCGGCGAGCCCGCGCCGGGCAGGGTGCAGCCGTCGAAGGCGACGCCCAGCGACCGGGTCCGCTCGTTGGCCAGCCGGGCGACGCGCTCGACGCCGTCGAGGTCGTGACCGGCTTCGCAGGCCGCGCCGGCGACCTTGAACACGCACAGGTCCCCGGCGATCCCGCGGCGCAGTGCCGGGTCGGCGGCGCTGGAGACGTCGTCGGTGACCACCACGGTGCGGCAGTCCACCCCGGCATCGCGCAGCCGGGCCTGGGCGGCGTCGAAGTTCAGGACGTCGCCGGCGTAGTTGCCGTAGGACATCAGCACCCCGCGGCCCCGGTCCGCCGCGGCGGCGACGGAGTGGATCTGCTGGGTCGAGGGCGAGGCGAACAGGTTGCCCATCGCCGCGCCGTGCGCGAGCCCGGGACCGACGAGCCCGGCGAAGGCGGGGTAGTGCCCGGACCCGCCGCCGACGACCAGCGACACCGTCGGCCCGTCGGCCTCGGTCGATCGCACCACCCCGCCCGGGACGGCCCGGAGCCAGCGCGCGGAGGCCGCGGCGAGCCCGGTGGTCATCTCGGCGGCGAAGTCGTCCGGGTCGTTGAACAGGCGCGTCATCGCGGTCCCCTCGTCCTGGCGGTGCGGAGGTCATCGATCCTATAGGAAGTAGGACTACCGCGACCAGGCCCGGCGGCCGCCCGCGCGTTTCACCGTCGTCACACGGGCCGCACGGTGGGATGGCTCGGTGAGCACGACTGCCTCGACCGGTCCGGACCCGATCACCCCCGCCCGCGACGCCGAGCGGCTCGAGCGTGCGGTGCTCGAGGTGAAGCGGGTGATCGTCGGCCAGGACCGCCTCGTCGAGCGGATGCTGGTGGGGCTCCTCGCGAAGGGGCACCTGCTGCTGGAGGGCGTTCCCGGCGTCGCGAAGACCCTCGCCGTGGAGACCTTCGCGACGGTCGTGGGCGGCAGCTTCTCCCGGCTGCAGTTCACCCCCGACCTGGTGCCCGCCGACATCCTCGGCACCCGCATCTACCGGCAGGGCCGCGAGGAGTTCGACGTCGAGCTCGGTCCGGTCGTCGCGAACTTCGTGCTCGCCGACGAGATCAACCGCGCGCCGGCCAAGGTGCAGTCGGCGATGCTCGAGGTGATGGCCGAGCGCAAGCTCTCCCTCGCCGGTCGCGACCACCCGATGCCCGACCCGTTCCTCGTGCTCGCCACCCAGAACCCGATCGAGAACGAGGGCGTCTACCCCCTGCCCGAGGCGCAGCGCGACCGCTTCCTGTTCAAGCTGATCATCGAGTACCCGGGCGTCGAGGAGGAACGGGAGATCATCTACCGGATGGGGTCCACCCCGCCGGTGCCCTCCCAGATCCTCACCCCCGAGGAGCTGGTCCGGCTGCAGCGCACCGCGGCGGACGTGTTCGTGCACCACGCCCTGGTCGACTACGTCGTGCGGCTGGTCGTCGCGACCCGGCTGCCGTCCGAGCACGGCCTGTCCGACGTCGCGTCCTGGATCGCCTACGGCGCCTCGCCACGTGCGTCGCTGGGCATCGTGTCCGCCGCCCGCGCGCTGGCCCTGGTCCGCGGCCGGGACTACGTGCTCCCGCAGGACGTGCTGGAGGTCGCCCCGGACGTGCTGCGCCACCGCCTGGTGCTGTCCTACGACGCGATCGCCGACCAGGTGCCGGTCGACCACATCGTCACCCGGGTCCTGCAGACCGTGCCGTTGCCGCAGGTCAGCGCCCGGCCCGGGGGAGGGCCCGAGGGCGCGTCGACGGCGTGGCCGTCCGCACCGGACGCCGGCCAGGGCCCGGCGTGACGGCGGGGTCCGCCGACCTCGTCCGGCTCGAGGCCTCCCTGCGGACCCTGGAGCTCACCGTCCGGCGCCGGCTGGACGGGCTGCTCCAGGGCAACCACGTCGGTCTGCTGCCCGGGCCCGGCACCGAGCCCGGTGACGCGCGGCCCTACCAGCCCGGCGACGACGTCCGCCGGATGGACTGGTCGGTCACCGCCCGCACCACCGCGCCGCACGTGCGCGAGACCGTCGCCGACCGCGAGCTGGAGACCTGGGCGGTGGTCGACCTGTCGCGCAGCATCGACTACGGAACCGCCCGCACCGACAAGCGGCACCTGGCGCTGGCCGGGCTCACCGCGGTCGCCCAGCTGACGACCGGCGGCGGGAACCGGCTCGGCGCCGTCGTCGCGAACGGGGAGTCGACGCAGCGCCTGCCCGCCCGCGGCGGCCTGGCGCACGCCCGCGGCCTGGTCCGCCGGGTCGCGACGATGCCGCCGGCACCCGAGGGCACCCGCGGCGACCTGTCCGGTGCGCTCGACGAGCTGCGCCGCCCGCCGCGCCGGCGCGGGCTGGTCGTCGTGGTGTCGGACTTCCTCGGCGAGCCCACCTGGGAGCGCTCCCTGCGGGCGCTCTCGGCCCGCCACGAGCTGCTCGCGATCGAGGTCGTCGACCCGCGGGAGCTGGAGCTGCCCGACGTCGGGACCGTCGTGCTCGCCGACCCCGAGACCGGGCGCCAGCGCGAGGTCGACACCACGCCGCTGCTGCGCCGCGAGTTCGCCGCCGCCGCCTCCGAGCACCGCGACCGGGTGGCCACCGCGCTGCGCCGCTGCGGGGCCGGGCACCTGACCCTGCGCACCGACACCGACTGGGTGGCCGACATCGTGCGGTTCGCCGTCGCGCGCAAGCACGCCGCTGCTCCGCGGAGGCTCGCGTGACGTTCACCGCCCCCTGGTGGCTGCTCGGGTTGCTCGTCGTCGCCGCGCTCGCGGTGGCCTACGTGTGGCTGCTGCGGCGGCGCCGTCGCGACGTCGTGCGGTTCACCAACCTGGAGCTGCTGGAGTCGGTCGCCCCGAAGCGGCCGGGCCGGTGGCGGCACCTCCCGGCGATCGCGCTGATCGCGGCGCTGGCGGTGCTCACCGTGGCGCTCGCCGGGCCGCAGGCCATGGCGAAGGTGCCGCGCAACCGGGCCACGGTGATGCTGGTGATCGACGTGTCGCTGTCGATGAAGGCCACCGACGTCGCCCCGACCCGGCTCGCCGCCGCGCAGGCCGCGGCCAAGCAGTTCGCCGACCAGCTGACCCCCGGCGTCAACCTGGGGCTGGTGTCCTTCGCCGGGACGGCGGCGGTGCTCGTCTCGCCCACGACCGACCGCAGCGCGGTCAAGAACGGCGTCGACAACCTGCAGCTCGCCGAGTCCACCGCGACCGGTGAGGCGATCTTCACGGCGATGCAGTCGATCGACACCTTCTCCCGCTCGCTGCAGGGCGGCCCGGACGCGGCGGGTGTGCCGCCACCGGCGCGGATCGTGCTGCTCTCCGACGGCACCCAGACCGTCCCGGGGCCGGACGGGGAGACCGAGCCGCGCGGCTCGTTCACCGCGGCCGCCGAGGCGAAGAACCGCGGCGTGCCCGTCTCGACGATCTCTTTCGGTACCAGCTACGGCACGATCGAGCTCGACGGCGGGCGCACCCCCGTCGCCGTCGACGACGCCTCCATGGAGCGCATCGCTCAGCTCTCGGGCGGCCGGTTCTTCACCGCCGCCACCGAGTCCGAGCTGCGCGCGGTCTACTCCGACCTGTCCGAGGAGCTCGGCTACGAGGAACGCGAGGTGGACGCGAGCAGGCCCTGGATGATCGGCGGGTTCGTGCTCCTGATCAGCGGGCTCGGCGCGGGCATCCTGCTCGGCAGGCGACTGCCGTGAGGGTGATCTCCGCTCGCGGGTACCGGCCGGTAGTGCGTTAGGTTCACCCCCCGTGGGACGTAGCGTGCTCGTGACCGGAGGAAACCGCGGCATCGGCCTGGCGATCGCACAGGCGTTCGCGGCGGAGGGCGACCAGGTGGCGGTGACGTACCGCTCCGGGAAGGACGACATCCCCGGCGGGCTGTTGCCGGTGCACTGCGACGTCACCGACGCCGAGTCCGTCGACGCCGCGTTCACCGAGGTCGAGGCCGCACACGGCCCGGTCGAGGTGCTGGTGTCCAACGCCGGCATCACCGACGACGGCCTGCTCATGCGGATGGCCGAGGAGTCCTTCACCAAGGTCGTCGACGCCAACCTCACCGCGGCCTACCGGGTCGCGAAGCGGGCCTCGCGCGGGATGCTGAAGGCCAAGAAGGGCCGGATGATCTTCGTCTCGTCGGTCGTGGGCCTCTCCGGCTCGGCCGGGCAGGTCAACTACGCCGCCTCGAAGTCCGGGCTCGTCGGCCTGGCCCGCTCGGTCGCCCGCGAGCTGGGCAGCCGCGGCATCACCGCGAACGTCGTCGCCCCCGGGTTCGTCGACACCGACATGACCCGCGCGCTGCCCGAGAAGCGGCGCGAGGAGATCCTGGGGACCATCCCGCTCTCCCGCTACGCCGACACCGGCGAGATCGCCTCGGTCGTGGCCTTCCTCGCCTCGCCCGGCGCCGGCTACGTCACCGGAGCGGTCGTCCCGGTCGACGGCGGCCTGGGCATGGGGCACTGAGCGAGGTCCGCGGAGCGGACATCGACGCCGTGCCCACCGGCCCGGGCACGCAGAACTCTCGAAAGGACGTCATGGGACTGCTCGACGGCAAGCGGCTGCTGATCACCGGTGTGATCACCGACGCCTCGCTGGCCTTCCACTCCGCCAAGATCGCCCAGGAGCAGGGCGCCGAGGTCGTGCTCACCGGTTTCGGCCGGATGCGGCTGGTCGAGCGGATCGCGATGCGGCTGCCGAAGCCCGCACCGGTCGTCGAGCTGGACGTGTCGGACCAGGAGCAGCTGGACTCGCTCGTCGAGCGGGTCACCCCGCACCTGGGCGACGAGCCCCGCCTCGACGGCGTGCTGCACTCCATCGGGTTCGCCCCGCCCGGCGCGCTCGGCGAGGGCGCGTTCCTCAACGCGCAGTGGGAGGACGTCGCCACCACGATCCAGGTGTCGGCGTACTCGTTGAAGTCCCTGGCGATGGCGTGCAAGCCGCTGCTCGGCCCGGGCAGCTCGATCGTCGGCATGGACTTCGACAACCGGCAGGCCTGGCCCGCCTACGACTGGATGGGCGTCGCGAAGTCCGCGCTGGAGTCGGTCACCCGCTACCTGGCCCGCGACCTGGGCCGCGACGGCATCCGGGTCAACCTGGTCGCCGCCGGCCCGGTGAAGACGATGGCCGCCAAGTCGATCCCGGGCTTCTCCGCGTTCGAGGACGTGTGGGACAAGCGTGCCCCGCTCGGCTGGGACATGAACGACCCGGTGCCGGTCGCCAAGACCGTGTGCGCCGCGCTGTCGGACTGGATGCCGACCACCACCGGTTCGATGATCATGGCCGACGGCGGGGTGCACGCCGTCGGCGTGTGAGCCGGTACCGGCCCGCGCGCGTCGGCGCGGGCCGGGGTCGATAATCGGGGTCGTGCCCGAACAGTTCGACGCGATACTGCTGCTCAGCTTCGGCGGCCCCGAGGCCCCCGACGAGGTCCGACCGTTCCTGGAGAACGTGACCCGGGGGCGCGGGGTCCCGCCGGAGCGCCTCGACGCCGTCGAGGAGCACTACCAGCACTTCGGCGGGGTCTCGCCGATCAACGCCCGCAACCGCGAGCTGGTCGCGGCGATCGCGGCGCGCACCGAGCTGCCGGTGTACTTCGGCAACCGCAACTGGCGGCCCTACGCCGAGGACACCGTGCGCGAGATGGCCGAGGCCGGCGTCGAGCGGGCGCTGGTGTTCGCGACCAGCGCCTACGGCGGCTACTCCGCCTGCCGCCAGTACCACGAGGACATCTCCCGGGCCCGGGACGCGGTCGGCGACGCGGCCCCCGAGCTGGTCAAGCTGCGCCACTTCTACGACCACCCGGACTTCGTGCGCGCCAACGCCGACGCCGTGCGGACCGCGTGGGCCCAGCTGCCCGAGGACCGTCGCGAGGCGGCGCGGCTGGTGTTCACCGCGCACTCCATCCCGACCTCGGCCGACGCGGCCGCCGGGACCCCGGCCGACGGCGGGCACCGCTACTCCCGCCAGGTCGGCGAGGCCGCGGCGCTGGTCGCCGCCGAGGTGGGCGTCGACGAGTTCGACGTCGTCTGGCAGTCCCGCTCCGGTCCGCCGCAGGTGCCGTGGCTGGAGCCCGACATCGTCGACCACATCGACGACCTGCACGCCAAGGGTGTGCCCGCGGTCGTCGTCGCGCCGGTCGGGTTCGTGTCCGACCACGTCGAGGTCGTGTGGGACCTCGACAACGAGGCGGCCGAGCGTGCCGCCGAGCACGGCATGGGCTTCGCCCGCGCCGCCACCGCCGGACCCGACCCACGCTTCGCCGACATGGTGGTCGAGCTCGTGCGGGAACACTCCGACGGCGTGCCCGCCCGGCGGCTGGGCACCGGCCCGTCCGCGGGGTGTACCCGCAACGGGGCGCCCTGCGCGGTCGACTGCTGCGTGCCG
Organism: Pseudonocardia sp. UM4_GMWB1; assembly: GCF_017312155.1. NCBI lineage: Bacteria > Bacillati > Actinomycetota > Actinomycetes > Pseudonocardiales > Pseudonocardiaceae > Pseudonocardia > Pseudonocardia sp. UM4_GMWB1. Next base: position 3,212,637 of record NZ_QJPN01000001.1, read on the forward strand.
CAGCGGCGGCCCGCCCGGCCGAGCTGATCAGCGCCGCCGCACCCGGGCCAGACGGGCGGGGACCTCGACCCTGGTCCCGGCCGGCTCGCCGTACGACCCGGCCAGGCCGGCGGTCACGCCCTCCGGTAGGAGGCCGGTCCGACGGTCTCCACCGTCGGGAGATTCCGGGCGACCCCGACCTCGTTCGAGGTCGTGCTCCCGGGCCGAAATCGACGATCCGGTAACCGTTTGTCCGTATTCTTGTGATTCGTGCTCACATGGGGTGAGGTTCGGCTCCATGACCTCCGTACCGACCTCGGCACCGCCGCAACCCGGCGTGCTCGAGAGCATCGAGCTGTCCATCAACTCGGTGTTCGACCCGATCTCGACCGGGCTGTCGAACATCGTCTTCTACGAGGTGACGGTCCTCGGTGCCGACTTCCCGCTGATCGTGGGCTGGCTGATCCTGGCCGGGGTGCTGTTTACCCTCTACTTCGGGTTCGTCCAGTTCCGCAGCATCGGGCTCGCCCTGCGGATCGTCCGTGGCCGCTACACCCGGCGCGACGAGCCGGGGGAGATCACCCACTTCCAGGCTCTGGCCTCCGCGCTGTCGGGCACCGTCGGTCTGGGCAACATCGCCGGCGTCGGCGTGGCGGTCACGATCGGTGGTCCCGGCGCGACGTTCTGGATGATCGTCGCCGGGCTGCTCAGCATGGCCACCAAGTTCGTCGAGTGCACCCTCGGCGTGAAGTACCGCGACGTGCACCCCGACGGCACCGTGTCCGGCGGTCCGATGCACTACCTGCGGATCGGTGTCGCCGAGCGCATCCCCAACGCGTTCGGCCGCGGCCTGGGCAAGGTCCTGGCCGCCGGTGCGGCGGTGATGATCCTCTTCTTCGGCGTCGCCGGCGGGAACATGTTCCAGGCCAACCAGACCTTCGCCCAGCTCCGCAACGTCACCGGGGGCGAGACCGGTCTACTCGGCAGCGGCGGCGCCGCGTTCGTCTTCGGTCTGCTGCTGGCCGCGCTCGTCGGGGCGGTCGTGTTCGGGGGCATCAAGTCCGTCGGTGCGGTCACGGGTCGTCTCGTCCCGGCGATGGCGATCGTCTACGTGACCGCATGTCTCCTGGTGATCGCCGTGAACATCGCGCAGGTCCCGACGGCGTTCGGGCTCATCCTCTCGGGAGCGTTCTCCGCGGAGGGCGTGGTGGGCGGTGCGCTCGGCGCCATGATCGTCGGTTTCCAGCGGGCGGCCTTCTCGAACGAGGCGGGCCTGGGCTCCTCGCCGATCGCGCACTCGGCGGTGCGGACGAAGAACCCGGCCACCGAGGGGTACGTGGCCCTGATCGAGCCGTTCGTCGACACCGTGGTCATCTGCACGATGACCGCGCTGACCATCGTGATCGCCGGTACGCCCTTCTGGCAGCAGGCCCAGGCGACCGCCTTCGCCAGCGGCGGCTCCGACGTGGCCGACGGCGTGCTCATCACCTCCGACGCGTTCGCCACGGTGCTGCCGTGGTTCCCCTACGTGCTCGCGGTCGCGGTGTTCCTGTTCGCCGTCTCCACGATCATCACGTGGGGCTACTACGGGCAGAAGGCCTGGACCTACCTGTTCGGCAGGAACATGGTGTCCGAGCGCGTCTACCAGGTGATCTTCTGCTTCTTCGTGGTCGTCGGCTCGGTGCTGACGCTGGGCAGCGTGCTCGACTTCGCCGACGCGGTGCTCTTCCTGCTCGCGTTCTTCAACATCCTGGGCCTCTACGTGCTGGCCCCGGTGGTCAAGAAGGAGGTCCGCGAGTTCCGTGCGAAGCTCGCCTCCGGCGAGGTCGCCGAGGTGGAACCGTCCGAGCGGGCGATGCTCTGATCCGTCGCGTGGGCCCGGTCAGACCCGGGCCCACGCCCGGGCGAGCAGCTCGTAGGACCGCAGGCGGTCGTCGAGAGTGGGGGCGACGGTCTCGACGACGAGCTCGTCGGCCTCCGCGGCCTCGACGATCGCGGCGAGACGGCGCGCGACGGCGTCCGCCCGGCCGACGACGCGGGTCCGCAGGCGGTCGTCCAGCGCGACGTGCTCGTCCGGGTCCAGCGGGGGGAGACCGGCCCGCTCGTCGGCGGTGGGGTAGTGGTGCGCGCCCGCGTCGAGGGCGAGCCCGCGCAGCCAGACGTCGTAGCCGGAGCCCAGTGCGGCGGCCTCGTCCTCGGTGTCCGCGGCCAGCGCCGACACCGCGATCGCGACGTGCGGGCGGTCCCGGTAGGGGCCCGGTACGAACCGCTCGCGGTACAGGTCGATCGCCTCGAGCACGGTGGTCGGCCGGGAGAAGTAGGCGACACCCATCGGCAGCCCGTTGCGCGCGGCGTACTCGGCGCTCTCGCCCGCACCTGCCGCGTGCACCCAGACCTGCGGGGTCACGGCGTCGAGCAGGTCGACCGGCGTGCCCTGCAGCCCCGGCTCCTTGCCGGCGAGCAGGCGCAGGAGCTGGTCGCAGCGTCCGGTGAAGGTGCCCAGGCCGCGTTCGAGCAGCCGGGCCTCGACATGCGGGCGGTCGTGGTCGAGCCCGACGGTGCGCGGCGTGCGGGCGGCGACCGACCGGCCCAGCCCGAGGTCGGTGCGGCCACCGGACAGGGCGGACAGCAGCGTCGCGTCCTCGGCCAGGCGTAGCGGCGGGTGGTAGGCGACCAGGGTGGCGGCGACGCCCAGCCGGATGCGTCCGGTCCGGGCCGCGAGGTGCGAGAGCAGCACCATCGGGCTGGTCGATCCGAGCGCCGGGTTGAGGTGGTGCTCGCCGACCCAGTAGCGCAGCATGCCGAGCGACTCGACGTGGCGTGCGAGCACGATCGCGTCGGAGACGACGTCGGTGGCGGTTCCGCCGGGCCGGACCGGGTTCAGGTCCAGGCACGACAGCGGGATCGTGGACAGGGTGCACTCCTGCGACAGGCGGGGTGCACGGAGTCGGCACCGGGATCGCTCGAATCTAGAGCCGCTGCGGACAGAGGGTCAACGTGTCGGGGGCCGAAGCGCCGCGACTCACGTTGTCAAGGAATCATTGACGCCGACGTGCGGTCAACCGAGCGGCGACACCCGCCGGCTGCGGAGCCGGGGGAGAGGAGACCGGCTCGCGCTGTCGGGCCGGAACGGCCGTGACCGGGCCGGCCGTGCCGGCGGTACCCGGCCGGCGCGAATCATCAGGAGGTCCGGTCCGGTCCGGTCCGGTGCGAGGCCGGGGGCGCGGGTCTGGCCTCGGCTCCCCGGCCCGGCCGGTTGTCGACGCCCGTGCCCGTGTGTCGTCAGGACACGTGGGCGTGCCGCCGGGAGTGGACGGGTTCTCACGTCGATCGCGTCCAGGGCGGAGGCGAGGGCCGTGCGGACGAGCGGCCGCCGGCGGCCCCCGGCCCGGCGTGACGTCGCAGTCTTCGCCGTCAATGAAACATTGACGCCGACGGATCGTCGACGAAACGACGACGACCGAACCGCCCGGACCCGGAGGAGCCGGCGCCGGCCGGGGAGGATCCGGTGGCCCGGCCCGGTGGCCGGTGTGCGGCCGGTGCAGACGCCGGGTCAGCGGGGTCGGTCGACGGCCCGGTCGAGCGCATCGACGACGGCGTCGGTGAACGCCCCGGCGCCGCCGTGCCCGGCGTCGTCGATGATCCGCAGCTCGCTGCCCGGCCAGCGCCGGTGCAGGTCCCAGGCGATGTCCGGGGGACCGCTGACGTCGTACCGGCCGTGGACCAGGGTCCCGGGGATCCCGGCGAGCCGGGTCACGCCGCGGAGCAGGGCGCCGTCGGGGAGGAACGCGGCGTGCCGCCAGTAGTGCGTGACCAGCCGGGCGAAGACGAGCCGGAACTCCGGGTCCTCGTAGCGTCGGCTCGGTCGGTGGCCCGGTGCGAGGAAGACATGGGTGTCCTCCCAGCGGCACCACTCGCGGGCGGCGTCCTCGCGGACGGCCGGGTCGGGGTCGGCTAGCAGGGTCGCGTAGGCGTCCACGAGGCGGATGCCACGCAGGTGGACGGGCACGGCGCCGGCGAAGCGGTCCCACGCGGCGGGGAAGATCCGGCGCATGTCCTCGGTGATCCAGCGGACCTCCCGCTCGGTCGTCGTGGTGACCGCGGCGAGGACGAGCGCGTCGACGCGCTGCGGGTGGGCCTGGGCGTAGGCGAGGGCGAGGGTGCTGCCCCAGGAGCCGCCCCGCACGACCCAGGAGGGGACGGCCAGCAGCTCGCGGAGCCGCTCGATGTCGTCGATGAGCAGCTGCGTGGTCTGGGTGCGCCCCAGGTCGACGGCGGGGTCGGAGGCGAGCGGCCTGCTGCGGCCGCAGCCGCGCTGGTCGAGCAGCACGATCCGGTACCGCTCGGGATCGTAGTACCGGCGGGCCCCGGCCGAGGCACCCGATCCGGGGCCGCCGTGCAGGTCCAGCGCGGGTCGACCGTCGGGGTTGCCGCAGGTCTCCCAGTGGAGGGCCTGGCCGTCGTCGGTGGTGAGGGTGCCGGCGTCGTGGGGCTCGATCGGCGGGTGGAGGGGCACGGCTACAGACCTGCCAGCAGGGCGGCGGAGTTGTCCTCCCAGGCGTTGTCGATGCGGATGTAGGCGCCGACGGTGGCCAGGGAGCGGTGCCGGGTCTGGTGGGCGATGGCCCGGTCGGAGGCGCCGCGCTGGTGGGCGTAGGTGACGTGGCCCGCGCGCAGGGAGTGCGCCGACCAGGGGCCGGGGCCGATGTCGGCACGGGCCACCGCGCGCTGGACGATCTCGTTGACCGACTCCGGGTGCAGCGGCCGGTCGGTCACCCGGTTGCCGCGGGTGACCTTGCGCAGCACCGGGCCCTCGGTGATCCCGGCGGCGTCGAGCCAGGTCCGCAGCGCGGTGACCGGGCAGCGTGCGGACCGGTGCGCGTGCGGGAGGACGACGAGCTCGGGCTCGGTGCCGTACGGGTTGGTCTTGGACCGGGGGATCGACAGGACGCGGCCGCGCGGGTGGTCGGCGACGTCGGCGACGGTGAGCGCGGCCAGCTCGGAGCGGCGCAGCGCGGAGAAGAACCCGACCAGCAGCAGGGCCCGGTCGCGCAGGCCGGCGAGGTCGTCCTCACCCGGGCGGGTCGCGTAGCTGCGCGTGGTGGGGCAGGCGCCGACGACGTCGTCGAGATCGGGGGGCATCAGCGGCCGGGCCTGGACCGGCGGGGCGCCGTGGGTGCGGCGGATGCCTTCCCAGACGGCGGTGACGCGGCGGGCGTCGGTGGGGTCGGGCAGGTCGCGCATGACGTGCACGAACCGGATCGAGGACAGCCGGCGGCTGATGGTCCCGACCTTCGCCCCGGCCCCGGCGAGCTCGGTGATGTAGCCGGACAGCGCCTCGGGGGCGGCAGGCAGCGCCTCGTGCCCGTGCCGGGCGCACCAGCTGCTGAACTCCCGCCAGTCCGAGGCGTAGCCGCGACGGGTGTTGGCCGACCGGGCGGCCGCGACGTAGGCGGCCTCCTGCTCGGTCAGCGGGAGGTCCACCTGCGGCGCGAGCAGCTCGGCGCCGGGGACGCCGGTGGGGGCGGGGTCGGTCACGGGGTCATCCTGCCGGTCCCGGTGCCCGCGCCGTGATCACCACGCCCGGGCCGGTCCGCTCGTCGGGGTGCAGGAGGAGCTCGGCCTCGGGGTGCAGCCCGGCCCGCCCGAGGAGGTCGCGCAGCTGTTCGGGCCGCCACAGGTGGGTGGTCCAGCGGACGGGCACGCCGCCGTAGCACTCGGTGCGTTCGAGCTCGCCGTCGCCGACGTGGGTCGCCAGGATCAGCCGCCCACCGGGGGCGAGGGCGCGGGTGAAGGAGGCCAGGACGTGCGGCAGGACGTCGCGGGGCAGGTGGAACAGCGACCACCAGCCCAGGACTCCGGCGAGCGAGGCGTCGGGGACCGCCAGCTCGGTGGCCGAGCCGACCGAGAACCGGCAGTGCGGGTACAGGCGCCGGGCGTGGGCGATCATGGCGGGGGAGAGGTCCATCCCGGACGCGTCGACGCCGCGCTCCACGAGGTGGGCGGTGACCTGCCCCGGCCCGCAGCCGACGTCGAGGACCGGCCCGCGGCCCGCGACGGCGTCGGCGAAGGTGTCCATGGCGGCCCGGAGCCAGGGGTGGGTGCGGACGTCACCGAGGCCGGTGGCGACGACCATGTCGACGTAGTTGTCGGCGACGCGGTCGTAGGAGTCGCGGACGGCGTCGAGGTCGGGGGGGCGCGGGACCGGGGGCACGGTCAGTGCCCGACCGCGGCGACGACGAGCAGTGCGGCGGCGAACGCCGCCGTCACCACCCGGCCCTGCCAGGTCCGCGGGCGCAGTCCCCACCCGGCCCGCTCCGGCCCGAACCACGGTGTCCTGCCCATCGCTGCTCCTCCCGCCCGGTTCCCGGCCAGGCTATCGTCGGGGATCGTGGCCCGGGTCTGCGCGGCTACGCTCGGCCTCCTCCGCCGCCGGGAGGGCCGGCTCCAGTACTTCCTCCAGCGGGGCCACCCCTGCGCTGCTGCGCACCGAGCAGGAGGCCTGTCCGGGGACTTCCTCGACCGGACCCCGTTGTACCGGCAGCTCCGGGCCCACTGGTCGGCCTACGCCGGGGGAGCGGCCGGGCCCGTCGAGCACCTGGATCTGCCCGCCGCCGGCCGGGCGGGGAACAGCCACATGCCGATGACGGACACCGACAGCGACGTGGTCGCGGCGATGATCGCGCAGTGGTTCGGCGCCTCCGCGCCGGCCTGACCGCACACCCTCCACCGCCCCGGCGGTCCCCCTCCACGACGGTGCCCCGTGTGCTCCCGCGCGCCCCGGCGTCGGTCGGAGCACCCATGGCGCGGACAACCCGGGATTCTCTGCATTATCCCGTGTTGTACAAGTTCAGATTAACAAACCTGAAACCAGGTATCAGTTCGTATAACCGGAACCGCTAGCATGGTCGGCGTGACGGACACGGTGGTGCGGTGCGGATACAGCCGGTGCCGGGCGGAGCTGCCCCCGCCCGGGCCGCAGGGCGGCCGTCCGCGGTCGTTCTGCCGGGACACCCGGTGGGAGCAGGGGCGGACGTGCGCGCAGATGGCCCGCGCCGAGCGGGAGGCCCTCGGTGCTCTCGGCCTCGACACCGGGACCGGGGCGTTCGCGCTCGACGCGGACCGGCTCCGCGAGCACGTCGGCGCGCTCGCCGGGCCGGTGGCCGAGCTGTCCGGGGCGCTGACCGCTGTGCTGGACCGGCTCGACGAGATCGAGCGCGACGCCCTGGCCGCCACCGAGGCCGCCCGCGCGGGCGCCGCCGAGTCCGACGCCGCCCGGCGGCAGGCCGACACCGCCCGGGAGACGGCCGAGCACCGGGCCCGCGAGGCGGAACGGGCCGCGACCGAGGCCCGGCAGGAGCGGGCGGAGGCGGTGACCCGGGCCGAGGAGGCCGCCGCCACCGCGCTCGCTGCGACCGAGGCCCTCGGAGCGGCGCGGCAGCAGGCCGCGGACGCCGTCGCTGCCCGGGACGCCGCCGTCGCCGACGCCCGCGAGGCCCGGGACACCGCCGCGACCGCCATCCGGGACCGGGAGGCCGCGGTGCTCGCCGCCCGGACCGCGGAGCACGAGCGCGATGCCGCCCTCGCCCGCGCCGACGCCGCCACCCGCGACCGGGACCGCCTGGGCGCCGACCTGACGGCGCTGCGGGCCGACCACGCCGCGGTCGTCGCCGACCGGGCGGGTCTGGTCGAGACCGTCGTCGAGCAGCGCAGCCGGCTCGCCGCGCAGCGCGACCTGCTGACCGAGGCCCGCGCCGTCGCCGAGGGGCTGCGCGCGCAGCACGAGAACGCCCGCACCGCGGCCGAGGAGCTGACCCGCCGGCTCGACGACACCCGCCGGGAGCGGGACGGGCTCGCCGCGGAACGGGACCGGCTGCGCGCCGCGGCACCGGAGCCGGGCCCGGCCCGGATGCACCCCGACGACCTCGCGGCCCTCGCAGCGGCGGTGCGGGGGTGAGGCCCGGCGGCCGGCGACCGGGACGGCCGGGCTGCTGGAACTGACCACTACCTGGAGCTCGCGACCGGGGTGACGGTGCTGGTGCCGGCCCTGTTCGCCGTGCTCGCGCACGGCTGACCTCAGCCGCCCGGGACCGCCCCGGGACGGGTGGTGGCCCGCGGCGGTGTGCACACGGTGCCCGCCGCCGGCAGCGTGGTGTCGAGCAGCGTGGCCTCCACCGCGGCGTCGACACAGGGGTCGGTGCCGTACGAGCCGTGCCCGACACCCTCACGGGTCAGCAGGACCGCCCGGTCCAGGGTGTCGGCCGTCCGCTCCGCCCAGGTGTGGGGGGTGACCGGGTCGAGCCGGCCGCCGACCACCAGCGCCGGCGGCGCGCCCGCGCCGGTCAGCGGCGCGGTGACCCGGTCGGTGTTCGGCGCGGGCCACACCGCGCAGGCCAGCGCGCTGTAGGCGGCGCGGGTGCCGATCCGCGGTGCGTGCTCGACCGCGCGCTCGGCGGCCGCGGTGTGCGCGGCGACGTCGGCCGGGGTGGTCCAGTCCGCGCAGCGCACCGCGGTGTGCTGCTCCTGCGTCGCGGTCGGGACACCGAACGGCGAGACCGTCAGGGTGCGGTAGAGCAGGTGGGTGAGGGTGCCGTCGCCCTGCTGCGCGGTCGTCAGCGCCGTCGTCAGCACCGGCCAGAGGGCGCGGTCACCCGCCGCGCCGCGGGCGGTCTCCAGCAGCATCGCGCCGTCGACGACGCCGGCCGGGGCGAGACCCTCCACCGCCCGGGCCGGGGCGGGACGGCGTTCCAGACCGGCGACGAGGTCGTCGAACGCGGCGGCCGGGTCGCCGTCGCCGAACGGGCAGGCCGCGGTGCCCTCCGCGCGGCAGGTGTCGAACCAGGCGTCGAGGGTCCGCTCACTGGCGACGGCGACCTCGTCGAGGAACTCCAGGGAGTCCCCGGTCCACAACGTGGTGTCGACGGGCGCGTCGAGGACCATCTGCCGGACCCGGTCCGGGAACAGGGTGGCGTACATCGGGCCGACGACGGTGCCGTAGGAGATGCCGTAGTAGGTGATCGTCTCCTCACCGAGCGCGGCGCGGAGCCGGTCCAGGTCGCGGGCGACGTTGTCGGTGGACAGGCTCGCCAGGAACGCCGGGGTCCGGTGCGCCGCGCAGCCCTCGGCCAGCGCCCTCGCCTCGGCGATCAGCGTCGGCAGCGGGGCGCCGCCGGGGACGGCGGGGTCGGCGGCGGTGCTCGCGGCGGCCGTGGCGCGCTCGGCGTCGGTACGGCAGCGCACCGCCGACGAGGCGCCGACGCCGCGCGGGTCCATCGCGACGACGTCGAAGCGCGCCAGCACCTCCGGCCCGAACGTGCCCGGCGACCCCGGGGTGGCGGGCATCGCGCGCAGCGTGTCGGTCGTGGCGACCCCGGGCCCTCCCGGGTTGAACAACAGGGTGCCGATCCGGCGCTGTGGATCGGTGGCACGGTGCCGCATCACCGCGAGGGCGACCCGGGGGCCGTCGGGATCGGTGTACTCCTGGGGGACCTCGAGGGTGCCGCACTCCAGGCCGGGACCGCACCCGGTCCAGGCGACCGGGTCGGGCGGCGGAACCGCGGGCGCGGACGGCACGGCGGGTGCGGCGGCGCAGCCGGTCAGGGTCACGGCGACGACGGCCGCGAGGACGGCGAGCGGCCGGAGGAGTCGGTGCAGGGCGTGCATGCGGTGGAGTCTCGGGCGGCCGTCCGGCCGTCCGGATCCGTCCGGGGGAGAGTTCTGCCCGGCCGGGGTCCGTCCGAAGGATGAGCGCGGCCGGGTCGTGGGACGGAGGCGTCCGCGCCGGTACGGGCCCTAGCCTCGGCGTCATGACCGATGTCGCGGCGTACCGGCGGTGGGGCGTCGACGGCCTGGTGGTCGTGGTGACGGCCCTGATCGGGCTGCTCATGGCCCGGTTGCGGGTGGTGTCGTCGCCGGGCGGGCCCGAGGTGCTGCTGGGTGTCGACGTCGCGGCGGGGATGCTGGCCTGCGTCGCGCTCTGGTGGCGGCGCCGGTACCCGCTGCCGGTGGCCGTGGGCGTCGTCGTGCTGTGCACGTTCTCCGAGGTCGCCTCGGTCCCGGGGCTGGTCGCGCTGTTCGCGGTCGCCGCCCGCTGCCCGGCCCGGGTCTCGGCCGCGGTGTTCCTGGGCAGCGTCGCGTCGTTCGCGGTGTACTACTCCTGGCGGCCCGCGCCGGAGGCCCCGTTGTGGCTGCTGGTCGGGGCGTTGGTGGCGGGACACGCGGCGGTGTTCGGCTGGGGGCTGCTCGTGCGCAGCCGCCGGCTGCTGGTCGAGTCGCTGCGCGAGCGGGCCGCGATGGCCGAGTCCGCCGCGGCGCTGCGGGCCGAGCACACCGCGCACGAGGCGCGGGAGGCGCTGGCCCGGGAGATGCACGACGTGCTCGGGCACCGGCTGTCGCTGCTCAGCGTGCACGCGGGGGCGCTGGCGTTCCACCGCGACGCGCCGGCGGAGGAGACCGCGCGGGCCGCCGAGGTCGTGCGGGCGAACGCCCACCGCGCCCTGCAGGACCTGCGGGAGGTCATCGGGGTGCTCCGGGCGCCGGTGGGGGAGCTGCCGCTGCCCGGGATCACCGACGTCGGGGAGCTGCTCGAGGAGACCCGCCGGACCGGGACCGCGGTCGTCCTGCACGACGGGCCCGGCGTGACCACCGGGGAACACCCGGTGCCCGAGACCGCGGGGCGCACCGCCTACCGGCTGGTGCAGGAGGCCCTCACCAACGCGCGCACGTACGCGCCGGGTGCCCCGGTCACGGTGACGGTGACCGGCGGGGCCGGGGACGGGCTCGTCGTCGAGGTGGCGAACCCGGCACCGGCCCGGCCCGCCCGCGCCGACCGGCCGGCGGCCGGGCAGGGGCTGCGGGGGCTGGCCGAGCGGGCGACGCTCGTCGGGGGCCGGCTGGACCACGGCCCGACCCCGGACGGGGGGTGGCGGACCGGGATGCGGCTACCGTGGCCGTCGTGACCGCCTCCGACCCCGTCGCGGTGCTCATCGTCGACGACGACCCGGTCGTCCGCTTCGGACTGTCGATGATGCTGCGCGGCGCCGACGGCCTGACCGTGGTCGCCGAGGCCGGGGACGGTGCCGAGGGGGTCGCGCTGGCCGAGCGGCACCGGCCCGACGTCGTGCTGATGGACATCCGGATGCCGGGCACCGACGGGCTCACCGCCACCGAGACGCTGCGCCGCCGCCCCGGCGCGCCGCAGGTCGTCGTGCTCACCACCTTCGACGCCGACGCCCACGTGCTGCGCGCGCTGCGGGCCGGCGCCGCCGGGTTCCTGCTGAAGGACACCCCGCCCGACGAACTCGTGCTCGCCGTCCGGCACGCCGCCGCGGGCCGTCCGGTGCTCTCGCCGGAGGTGACCCGCCGGCTCATCGACCGGGTCGCCGAGACCGACCGGGACAGCACCCGGGCCGCGGCCCGGCGACGGCTGGAGTGCCTCGCCGAGCGGGAGCGCACCATCGCCCTCGATCTCGGCGCGGGCCGGTCCAACGCCGAGATCGCCGCCCGTCACCACATCAGTGTGGCGACGGTGAAGACCCATGTCTCGGCGATCCTGACCAAGCTGGACCTGAACAACCGGGTCCAGGTGGCGCTGCTGGTGCACGACGCCGGGTTGTCCCCGCCGGTCTGACGCGGCGTCAGCCGGGCGGCTGGCCGGGGGCCGCCTCCAGCTCGTCGAGGCGGGAGCGCAGCCGACGGAGCTCGGCGAGGAGTTCGGCCCAGGTGGCCGGGTCGGGGGCGCCCGGCCCGGCGGGGTCGGGCTCGTCGTGGCGGGCGGCCTCCGTACGGGACCGCTCGATCTGCTCGGTGAACCAGCTGGCGATGGTCGCGGTCACGGTGCCCAGCACGGCGATCCCGGCGATCATCAGGCCGGCCGCGACGAGCCTGCCCTCGGTCGTCACCGGGTAGCGGTCGCCGTAGCCGACGGTCGTGATCGTGGTCAGGACCCACCACAGGGCGTCGGCGAAGGTCGTGATCGTTGCGTCGGGCACGTCGCGTTCGGCCTGGTAGACGCCGAGCGCCGCGACGAACCCCAGCAGCGACACGGTGACGACGAGGTAGGCGCTCACCCGGCCGCGCAGGTCGTCCCGCAGCGTCCGGGTCAGCACCGACACCGCGCCGACGAGCCGGACCAGGCGCAGGAACCGCAGGAACGGGGCGAGCAGGACCAGGACGTCGAGCGGGTTGTCGAGCAGGAACCGCCACCGGTCGCGGGCCAGCGACAGCCGGACCGCGACGTCGGCGACGAACACCGCCCAGAGCACCCACAGGAGGGTCTCCAGGGTCCGCCACGCCGGCGACCCGGTGCGGGTCAGCAGCACCTCGCAGGCGTAGAGCAGCAGGAACCCGGCGGAGAGCACCGTCAGACCGACATCGGTCCGTGCTTCCCACGCCCGCAGGCGCGGTTCCGGTCCGGGCGCGGCACGCGTCATGGGCGGAGACTACGAGGCCGGGACACCGCGGGGCGGTCCGAACCGGAACGCCGGGTGCGACCGCCCGCGGGTCGCGCGGGCGGCGAACCCGTCCAGGAGGCTCGACGTCGCCGTGCTGGGGTTTCCGCACGCCCCGCCCGACGACCTCGACGGACGGGTGCTGGTCGAGTCCCCACTGGTCGCGGCGGTGGCGGCGGACGACCCGTTCGCCGGTCGGGCCGCGGTGACCCTGGACGAGCTCGCGGCCCGGGCGCTGATCTGCCTGCCCCGCGGGCACGGCCTGCGCGCCGCGCTGGACGCGGCACTGGCGGCCCGGTCGCTCACCGCCCGGGTGGGGTTCGAGTCCGGCGCGATGACGCTGCTGCTGCGCCTGGCCGCGCGCGGGGCGGGGGTGGCGGTGGTCCCGGAACCCGCGCTCGGCGCGGCCGGGATGGCGGCCCTGGCCCGGCCGCCGGTCGCGGTGCCGATCACCCCGGAGATCCGGACGCGGCTGCACCTGGTCTTGCGCTCGGGCGGGCCCGGCGGACCGGCGGCGCAGGCGCTGCTGGAGTCCCTGCTCCGGTGGCGCCCGGCGCGGGGATCAGCGGGGGACCGACACCAGGACCCGGACGGCCTCGGCGACCGCGGCGCGCCGCGCGACCCGCACCGCGGTGGCGATGGGGCGGAGCGCGTCGGAGCGGGCGACGGCCGCCGACGCCGACAGCGCGCCGCCGGGCTCGTCGCCGGAGGCGGCGGACAGGATCGCGTCCACCTCGTCGGCCTGCTGCAGCACCCGCAGCGCCTGCGGGGGCATCCCGCCGGGCCACAGCGCCTGCGGACGGCGGCGCAGCCAGGCCGCGATCTCCTCGCGCACGCCGGGCCGGTGCCGGGCCACGCCCAGGTCGGTCAGCGCCGCGGCGGCGGCCCGCACCTGGCCGCGCAGCTCCCGTTCGGCCTCGTTCAGCGCCACGTACTCGGGAACCGGGCCGGGGTCGGCGACGGCGTGCGCGGTCCAGCGGACCACCCCGTCGGCGATCGGTGACGGCACGACGCCGAACCCGGCGTCGGCGAACAGCACGCCCTCGCCCGCGGTGATCGCGGCGTCGGAGAACGGGCCCGGGCCGGGCAGGCCGCGCACGTCCCCGGGGGCCGGCAGCACCAGCCGGGCCTGCCCGCGCGGGGCGCCGCGGCGGACGGCGGCCAGCAGCATCGCCGTCGAGGTCGGCGCCGATCCGGGTCCGGGCAGTCCGGTCGTGGCGGCGGTGACGTCGTCGGCGGCGAGCACGTCGTGCGCCTCCGACCACGGCGCGAGCGCGTCGAGGACGTCGTCGGGTGCGGCGGACCCGGCCAGCCAGGCCGAGGCCCACACGGCGAAGGTCGTGGAGGCACAGGACACGGCGGTCAGGCTAACGGCCCGTCCGGCGTCGCACACCCGGCACGTGGGTGACGCAGCGCTACGAGGGTCACGCTGTGCGTGACCACCGGAGTGTGGGCGTGTCGTGCCGCGGTCACCGACCGGCGTCGACCGATACTGGCTCACCATGAGCCGGACCCACGATTACCGGGGCATGTTCGACACCGCGGGCACCCGTGCGCCGCGGGAGAGCCGGGTGACCGAGGTCGCCGCCGAGCCGGGCCTGGTCGTCGAGGACCCGGCCAGCGGTTTCTGCGGTGCCGTGGTGACCGTCACCGGCTCGGAGGTGACGCTGGAGGACCGCTTCGGCGGCCGGCGGATCTTCCCGCTGCGCCCCGCCGGTTTCCTGTACGAGGGCCGCCCCGCGACGCTGGTGCGGCCGCAGGCCGCCCCCGCGGGCCGCACGTTGTCCGCGTCCGGCTCCGTGCACGTCGCGAACCTGAAGGCGCGCACCGCGCGCGCCGCCCGGATCTGGGTCGAGGGCCTGCACGACGCGGCACTGGTCGAGCAGGTGTGGGGGCACGACCTGCGCGTCGAGGGCGTGGTCGTGGAGCCGCTGCACGGCGTCGACGACCTCGCCGCCGCGGTCCGCGACTTCGCCCCGGGCCCGCACCGGCGCCTCGGCATCCTCGTCGACCACCTGGTGGAGGGCACGAAGGAGACCCGCCAGGCCCGCGAGGCCTACCGGGCGACCCGCGACGCGCAGCAGCACGTCCTGGTCACCGGCCACCCCTACGTCGACGTCTGGCAGGCCGTGAAGCCCTCGGTCGTCGGGATCCGCGAATGGCCGGTGATCCCGCGCGGCACCGACTGGAAGACCGGGGTCTGCGCGGCGCTGCGGTGGGGCGAGCCCGCCGACGGTGCCCGCCGGGTGCTCGGCGCGGTCCGCAGCTACCGCGATCTGGAGACCCCGATGATCGGCGCGGTCGAGCGCCTCATCGACTTCGTCACCGCCGAGGGGGCCTGACCCCGACACCGCGGGCGAACTCCGGCACCGACCGGTAACGATCTGGTCGACCGGTGCGGAGCATCCCGACGAAACGCCGACAGGGAATCGGACATTCTGGCACCCTGGAGCCATGGATCCGGCACTGATCTGGCTGCTCATCGGTCTCGTACTGATCGGCAGCGAGGTCGTGTCCGGAGAGCTGTTCCTGGTCATGCTCGGCGGCGGCGCACTCGCCGCGGCGGCCGGGGCCGCACTCGGGTTGACGCTCCTCCCGGCCGCCGGGGTGGGCGGCGCCGTCGCGGTACTGCTGCTGCTGGCCGTGCGACCGGTGGCGAAACGCAGGCTGCAGGAACACATGGGCACGCTCGAACGCCACCAGGACCGCTTCGTCGGCGCCTCCGCCGAGGTCGTGCAGCGCGTCGACGGCGAGCGCGGGCAGGTGCGGATCGGACGCGAGGTGTGGTCGGCGCGGTCGATGGACGGGGTGGAGGTCCTCGAGGCCGGCGCCACCGTCACGATCCTGCAGGTGACCGGGGCGGCCGTGCTCGTCACCGGTCGGGGGGAGCTACCGCCGTCCTGACCCGCCACCGCGGTGGGACGGCACGACGCCCCGGGGACTCCGGGGCGACACGGGCGCCGGTTCTCCGGCGCGCAGGAGGGGAGAGCACATGGGCGCCGAGTTCATCATCGGCATCATCCTGCTCGTGCTGGTCGTGACGATCGTCGTCAAGTCGGTCGTCATCGTCCCGCAGGAGTGGGCCTACATCATCGAACGGCTGGGCCGCTACCACAGCATCCGGGAGGGCGGCCCCGCCATCCTGGTGCCGTTCGTCGACCGCACCCGCGAGCGGGTCGACCTGCGTGAGCAGGTCGTGTCGTTCCCGCCGCAGCCGGTCATCACGCAGGACAACCTGACCGTCAACATCGACACGGTCGTGTACTTCAAGGTCAACGACGCCAAGGCGGCGGTCTACGAGATCGCCAACTACATCGCCGGTGTCGAGCAGATCACCACCACCACGCTGCGCAACGTGGTCGGTGGCATGACGCTGGAGCAGACGCTGACCTCGCGGGACCGGATCAACACGGCGCTGCGCGGCGAGCTGGACGAGGCCACCGAGCGCTGGGGCATCCGGGTCGCCCGGGTCGAGATCAAGGCGATCGACCCGCCGCCCTCGATCCAGAACTCGATGGAACAGCAGATGAAGGCCGACCGCGAGAAGCGGGCCATGATCCTCACCGCGGAGGGCCAGCGGGAGTCGGCCATCCGCAGCGCCGAGGGCAACAAGCAGTCCCAGATCCTCACCGCGGAGGGCGCCAAGCAGGCGGCCATCCTCGCCGCGGAGGCCGAGCGGCAGTCGGAGATCCTGCGGGCGCAGGGCCGCCGGGCCGCGCTGTACCTCGAGGCGCAGGGTGAGTCGAAGGCGATCGAGAAGAAGTTCGCCGCGATCAAGGCCGGCAAGCCCACCCCGGAGCTGCTCGCCTACGAGTACCTGCAGACGCTGCCGCAGATGGCCGAGGGCGAGGCCAGCAAGCTGTGGGTCGTCCCGTCCGACTTCGGGAAGGCCCTGGAGGGCTTCACCCGGATGCTGGGTGCGCCGGGCGAGGACGGCGTCTTCCGCTACGAGCCCAGCCCCGACGACGGCACCGTCTCCCGGCCCGCCGAGGACGACGGCGTCGAGGACTGGTTCGACACCTCGTCCGACCCGGAGATCGCCAAGCAGGTCGCGGCGGCCACCGCGGCGGCCCAGCAGGAGGTCCCGCCGGTCGGCTCGGACGTCCCGCCGGTCCCCGGCGCCGAGACCGGCAACGGCGGCGGTGCGGCCCCGGCCCGGCTGGAGGCCTCCCGCGAGGTCCCCGGCATCGGCGCCCCGGGCGCGGCGCAGGGCCACCCGAACGGCCAGGAACAGCGCGGCTGACCCCCGGCCGCACCTCACCGTCGAACGGTGACCGCACCGCCCCGTCCGGCTCGCCGGGTGGGGCGGTGGCGCGTCCGGAGCATGCGCGATCTCCCTGGGCGCCCCACTCAGGCAAGGACGAAGCCGTAGGGCAGCTCCAGGCGGTGCCGGGCGAGCAGCTCGGTGTCGGCCAGCAGCTCGCGGGTCGGCCCGTCGGCGACGACGGTGCCCCCGTCCAGCACGACGCTGCGGGGGCACAGCTGCAGCGCGTACGGCAGGTCGTGGGTGACCATGAGCATGGTCCGGCCCAGCCCCAGCAGCACCTCGGCCAGCTCGCGGCGGGCCACCGGGTCCAGGTTCGACGACGGCTCGTCGAGCACCAGGATCTCCGGGTCGCACGCCAGCACCGTGGCCAGCGCGACCCGGCGGCGCTGCCCGCCGGACAGGTGCAGCGGGGAGCGGTCGGCGGCGTCGGCCATCCCCACCGCGGCCAGGGCCTCGTCGACCCGCTCGCGCAGCGCGGGCCCGCGCAGCCCGAAGTTCGCCGGGCCGAAGGCCACGTCCTCGGCAACGGTGGGCATGAACAGCTGGTCGTCGGGGTCCTGGAAGACGATCCCCACCCGGCGGCGGATCTCGCGCAGGTGCCGCTTCTCCACCCGGAGCCCGCCGACCTCGACGGTGCCCGCGGCGCCGTCCCCGCCGCCGAGGATCCCGTTGAGGTGCAGCACCAGCGTGGTCTTCCCGGCGCCGTTCGGGCCGAGCAGCGCGACCCGCTCGCCGGGGGCGATCGTCAGGTCGACGCCGAACAGCGCCTGGTGGCCGTCGGGGTAGGCGAAGGCGAGGTCGGTCAGCCGCAGCGACGGCGGGCTCATGCGGCCACCCAGCCGGACCCGGCCAGCAGCACCGCGACCCCGGCGACGGTCAGCCCGGCCAGCCACTGCCGTGAGGTGGTCGGGGCGTCGCCCGACGGCGGCATGGTGCCGGTCCAGCCGCGCGACAGCATCGCCAGGTGCACCCGCTCGCCGCGTTCGTAGGACCGTACGAACAGCGAGCCGATCCCGCGGGCGGTCGCCCCGGCCTGCCACAGGAACCGCGGGTCGTGGCCGCGGGAGATCCGGGACAGCCGCATCCGGCGGGCCTCGCCGGTGATCACGTCGGCGTAGCGCAGCATCAGGGTGGCGATCGTGGTGACGATCGCCGGGGCGTGCAGGCGTTGCAGGCCGACGAGCAGGTCGCGCATCGGCGTCGTCGCCGCGAGGGTCAGCGAGGTCAGGACGCCGAGGGTGCCCTTGACCAGGATGTTCCACGCCCCGAGCAGCCCCGGCTGGGACAGCGTGAGGCCGAGCCAGTCCAGTGTCGGCGCCGGGCCGGTGAACGGCAGCAGCACCGCGAGCACCACGAACGGCAGCTCGATCACCGAGCGCCGCAGGATCCAGCCCGGGCGCACCCCGGCCAGGGCCCACACCGCGGCCAGCAGCAGCGCGAACCCGCCGAACACCGCGAACGCCTCGCGCGGGGTCGCGACCACGCACACCACCACCAGCAGTGCCGAGACGACCTTCACCTCGGGGGGGAGCCGGTGGACGGGGGAGTCGCGGTGCAGGTACAGCGGGTGCGCGTGCCCGGCGCCCATCAGCCGTCCCGGCGGCGCAGCAGCAGGAACACCCCGCCCGCGACGACGACCGTCACCAGCACCCCCGCCACCCCGGCGACGCCGGTGGTGCCCTCGCCGCCCACGACCGAGTACCCGGCGAGCGGGCTCGATGCCATGGCGTGGTCGCTCTCGTGGGTCGCGATGCAGGTGCCCTCCAGCCGCTCCTCGCCGTCCGGGGTCGCGACGGCGGTGCAGCCGTCCCGGGCGACGGTGTCCAGGCCGTCGGGGTCGGGGGAGGCGAAGGACGAGACCAGCCCGGCCACGACCAGGGACACGATCAGGAACCCGGCGAAGAACAGCAGCGGGCGACGGCGGGCGGTGGCGCTCATCGCGCACCCTCCTCGGAGGTCGAGCGGCGGGCCAGCGGGCGCCCGGTGCCGCGCAGCAGGTACACCAGGTCCGGCCGGGCGGCGGCCACTGCGCCCACGGTGGCCGCGGTGATCACGCCCTCACCGATGCCGATCAGCACGTGCAGCCCGCCCATCAGCGCGAACACCGTGCCGAGGGTGGCGCCGCCGGCGCCTCCGATCGCGTACTCCAGGACGAAGCCCATCGACGCGACGACGGTGTTGAGCAGGGCCGCGACGAAGGCGACGGCGACCAGCCCGCCGCGGGAACGCACCGCGAACCGGCGCAGCGAGCGCGCCACCAGCCAGCCGACGACCACCCCGATCACGGCCATGTTCGTGATGTTGAGGCCCAGTGCGGTGATGCCGCCGTCGGCGAACAGCAGCGCCTGCACGACGAGCACGATCGAGATCGCGATCATGCCCACCCACGGGCCGACCAGGATCGCGACGAGCGCCCCGCCCAGCAGGTGCCCACTGGCCCCGGGCAGGATCGGGAAGTTGATCATCTGGACGGCGAAGACGAACGCCGTGACCAGTCCGGCCATCGGCGCGGTGCGGTCGTCGAGGTCCGCGCGGGCGCGCAGGACGGCCACCGTCAGCGCGATCACCGCGACGACGGCGAACAGCAGCGCCGTCGGGCCGTTCACCAGTCCGTCGCTCATGTGCATGGCGACCGCGTGCGTCTGCATCGCGCCCCCTCACCGGTCGGACCGGCCGCCACCCGGCCGGGTGAGGGGATTCAACGCGACGGCGGTGCTGCCGCAAAGGCCTGGCAGTAGATAGGCGACTGCATGTCCCGGATGTCCGGTATCGACCCCGCCGATCGGGGAGTCCGGGATGCCGTCCGTCCGGACGGCGCGCGGTCGGGCGCCCGCGGTCAGCGGGCGTCGGCCGACGCGGCCTCGTTGCGCTCGGCGATCAGCTTGTCGTCCTTGCGGGCGGCGATGCGCGAGACCTTGAACAGCGCCTTGCGCCGGGCCCGGCCCAGCGGCAGGGCGAGCCGGCCGATCCGCACGTCGATCGGACGGACGTCGAACACCCCGGAGTCGCCCAGCTCGTCGAACAGCAGCTGCTGCTCCTCGGAGATCTGCTGCTCGAACTCCGAGGAGACCGAGCCGCGAGCGATCCGGAACGCGGCCAGGGTCTCCGGGACGCCGAGGAAGTCGCCGTACTGGAGCAGGCGCATCCAGAGGTCGAGGTCCATGATGAAGCGCCGCTCCGGGCGCCATCCGCCCGCGGTGACGAACTGCTCGCGCCGGAACAGGACGTTGCCCGGCTCGCCGATCGGGTTCGCGCCGTTGCGGATGACCCGCCGCGCGACCTCGCTGCCCGAGTGCAGTCCGACCAGGCCGCCGCCGAGGCCGCGGCGCGGGACGATGACCCGGCTCTGCTCGTCGATCATGTGCCGGCGCGAGGCCACCACCGACAGCGACGGGTCGTCGCGCATCGGCGGAACCTGCAGCTCCAGGCAGCGCGGGTGCAGCAGGTCGTCGGCGCAGACCAGCTTCACCAGCGGTGCGCGGCAGAGCTCGACGGCGCGGTTCCAGTTGTCGCCCTGCGGCAGTGTCTGGCGGTTGCGCTCGACCCGGATCCGCGGGTCGCGGAACGAGGTCGCGATCTCCCAGCTCGCGTCGGTGCTGCCGTTCTCCAGCACGACGAGCTCGAAGTCCCGCCAGGTCTGCTCCAGCACGCTGCGGATGGTCTCGGCGAGATAGGTCTCGCCGTTGTGGACCGGGATGCAGACGGACACGCTGGGCACAAAGCCGCCGGGCCTCATCGGGTACCTCGCAGGGGTGGAACGGATCGGACGAGCAGGCGGCGAGCCACGCTACCCGTCCCGGCCGGCGGGCCGGACGGCGGCGCGGACGAGCGACGTCCGAAGGGGACCATCGGGACGGAACGGATACACACCGTGATCATCGGCCGGACGTCCCGCCGCTCGCCGCCCGACGATCACCGCTCGTCGGGCGGGGTCCCGGTGGGCCGGTCCCGCACCGCGGCGGCCCGGACGACGTCCGTAGTATCGGTCGTCGTGTTCGCGTGATCGGTCCACGCCGCGGCGACGGAGTCCGGAGGCCTTGCGTCGTCCGGGCGACACCCGATGCGGTGCGGGTCACGTAACGCGACCGACGGCGCCGGAGATAAGCCGGATGACCCCCGTTGTGGGGTAACGGATCCGGTCGATGTCGGCATCGTCGTCACGACCGGACACGCACTGCTCGCCAACCGCGCGCCAGGACCGATCGATTCGGGGGAGAGACCGGTGAACAAGCGCCCTGACCACGGACCACGTCGTCCGAACCAACCGAGGGTGTCGGTGATCGTGCCGACCCGCAACGAGGCACGGAACCTCGAGGTGGTCCTGCCGGCCGTCGCGGCCGTGCGTCCCGCCGTGTACGAGGTGATCGTCGTCGACGGCGACTCCCAGGACGGCACCGTCGAGACCGCACGCCGTGTCCTGCCCGGCGTCCGGATCGTCCGCCAGACCCGCAAGGGCAAGGGCAACGCGATGGCCTGCGGTTTCGCCGCGGCCACCGGCGACGCCATCGTCATGTTCGACGCGGACGGCTCGGCCGACCCGCAGGAGATCCCGCGCTTCGTCGCCGCGCTCGTCGAGGGCGCCGACTTCGCGAAGGGCAGCCGGTTCACCAAGGGGGGCGGCAGCGACGACATCACGTTGCTCCGCAAGGGTGGCAACGCCGGTCTGAACCTGATCGCGAACACGCTGTTCGGGACCCGCTACAGCGACCTCTGCTACGGCTACAACGCCTTCTGGGCCGACATCCTGCCGCTGCTGGAGCTGCCCGCGGTCGACATGCCGCCGCACCCGGACGGCGGGATGTACTGGGGCGACGGGTTCGAGATCGAGACGGTCCTGAACTGCCGCGTCGCCGCCGCCGGTCTGTCGATCACCGAGGTCCCCTCGGTGGAGAAGGAGCGGATGTTCGGCGAGACGAACCTGCGCACCTTCGCCGACGGCACCCGCGTCCTGCGGACCCTCGCCGCCGAGCGGCGGCGGGCCGGTCGCGACGACAGGCCCGCCGGGCCCGGCACAGCCGGCCCCGGCACGGCCGTCCCCGGCCCCGCCGCGGTCGTCCCGCCCGCCGGGCACCCGGCGGTGCCCGCCACCCCGGCCACGGCGCCGGTGCCGCCCGCGGTGCCCGACCGTGCCGTCCCGGCGGCGCAGCCGCAGCGCCCGGCCCCGCGGCCGCACGCCGACGCACCGCCCCCGCAGCGCCCGCAGCAGCAACCGTCGCGTCCGGCCCCGCAGCCGCAGCCCGGTGCGGGCCGGCCCGCACCGCAGCAGCCGGCCCCGTCGCCGGTCGCCCGCGAGCAGCGCCCCGTCGGCGCCGAGCGCGACGGGTCCGCCCGTCCCGAGCGGACCGGTGTGCGGTACGCATGGGGGGAAGAGGCGTCCTGAGCGCCCCGGGACCGGATCGGGCCCGGTCCGTGCCCCACCGGCCCACGCCCCACGAGGGGCGTGGCGCCGGGAGAACCACCAGTGAAGAGGAGTGAGCCGCGGTGAGCGTGCAGTCCGCAGCTGAGCTGACCCGCGCGAGGACCGCGCGGCGGTACGTGGCGATCCTGCTCGTCGTCGCCGGCGTCATCGCCTGCGGCCTGAGCATCGCCGGGATCAGCGGGGGCGCGCTGGGCGAGTTCCGTCTGCTGGTCACCATCGGCTTCCTGCTGCTCGGTCCCGGCTGGGCCGCCGCGGGCTTCCTGCGCCGCGCGCCCGCCGCGCACGTCTGGCTCCTGACCCTCGGGGTCGGCACCGCCGTCACCCTGATCGGCGGCCAGCTCATGGTCAGCCTGGGGCTCTGGTACCCGAGCGTCGCCCTGTTCGTCGTCACGCTCCTGTCGGTCCCGTTCCTGCTGCGCCACGCCGTGGTGGCCCAGTGAGCGGGACCTCCCGGTGAGGCCGGTCGGGCCGGCGCGTCCCCGCCCCGCCGCGGGTACGGCCGGTCCCGGCCCCGTCCCCGGACCGCAGGCGGCGGGCGTCGATCCGGACGCCCCGACCCAGCGTCTCGCCACCGCCCACGCCCGGGCGCACTCGCGCCGCAACGCCGAGCAGCACACCGAGTACCTCCCGCCGCTGGTCGGGTTGCGCGGGCCCGGCGAGAACCCGCCGACCCCGCCGCCCACCCGACCACCCGGAACGGGCGGTGGCGACGGCGGTGACGACGGCGAGCAGGTCCCGGACCGCAACGGCGGCATCGGCGACGGCATCGCCCTGACCCTGTGCTCGGGCTTCGGCTCGGTCGCCGGGCTGCTCGGCGTGCTGATCGCGACCCGGCTCATGCCCCAGGCCGAGGTCGGCCGGGCCTCGGAGTTCGTGTCGGCCTTCCAGCTGATCGGCGGCGTCGCCCAGCTGAACCTGGGGCTGGCGTTGCTGCGCTGGCTCCCCGGGGCCGGCCGCAGGTCGGTCCGGCTCACCTTCGGCTCGCTGCTGCTGATCATGCCGCTGTCCGGGCTGATCGGCCTGATCTACGGCACGCTCGTGCCCCGGGTCGCGGAGGCCGCGGGTGGCGGATCGTTCGGCTGGGGCCTGGTCGTCCTGGTCCTGACCTGCGCCGGCTGGTGCGTGTTCGTCGTCCACGACTTCGTCATGGTCGCCATCGGGCGGCCGTGGGTAGCGGTGTGGCGCAACGGCACCTTCGCCGTGACCCGGATCGTGCTGCTGCTGGCACTGGGCAGCACGCTCGCCTCCGAGGCGCTGGTGCTGTCCTGGGCGATCCCGGTCGTGCTGTGGATCGCCGCGGGCACCGTGCTGCTCTGGTTCATGGTGCGGCGCTTCGCCCGCGCCGGTGGGCCGGGCACGCTGCCGTCGCGCCCGGAGATGATCGCGTTCCTGGCGCCGACCGCGCTGGCGCAGTGCGGCAACGCGCTGCTCTACAACCAGGTCCCGCTGTTCGCGAACTTCCGGATGGGCAACGAGATCGGCGCGGTCTTCTTCATCTGCTGGCAGGCGGTGACCGTCATCGACCTGGCCGCGACGTTCTTCACCAACTCGCTGACCGTGCAGACCGCCCGGGAGCCGCACCGCGCCGAGGAGTTCGCCCGCGTCGCCCGGCGCCGGATGCTCCTGCTGTTCGTCCCCGCGCTCGGGCTCGGGGCGGCACTGGGCTACCCGGTGCTGTCGCTGCTCGGTGAGGGCTACGCGCCCGGCGCCCCGGCGCTGGCCGTGCTCATGGGCGGCCTGTTCTTCCGGCTGATCGTCGTGTTCGAGCTCGCCCGCCGCCAGGCCGACGGCGACGGAATGGGCTACGCGAAGATCCAGCTGCTCAACACCGGCCTGGTCGTGGTCTTCGCCGGTCTGGTCCCGCTGCCGGACCCCGGAACCGCATCGGTCAGCATGACCATGCTGCCGGTCGTCCTCGGCTACGTCGGCGCGCAGATCCTCTGCGCACTGGCACTCAGATTCGTCCCGGCGTGGAACCGCCGGAGCACACCGGAGGTGAAGTCGTGACGTCGGAGACCCGCCGGACGGGCGGCCCCGACCCGTCCACCCGCGGCCACCGCGGCGAGGAGCCCGCCGTCGCGCGGACCCGCGTCGCGGAGGAGAGCGCGAGCGAGCGGACCCAGTTCGTCACGCCGCCCGGCCCGGACTCGCCGACCACGGCCGTCCGCGGCCCGGTCCCGCGCCCGCCCGGTGACGGCCCGCCGCCGCCCCCGCCGCCCGCACCCGAGACCGCCGAGCCGCTGTCCCCGCTGTGGGTCTGGGGCGCACCGGTCCTGGCCGTTCTCGCGGTGCTGCTGCTGCCCGTCGCCGCCGCGACGACCGACCTGTCCGACCTGGGCGGCTGGGGCCTCGCCCCGGCGCTGAGCCCGTTCGCGTGGGTCGCGCTGCTGCTCGCCATCGGCGCCTGCCTGCTCGAGCTCTGGTCGCGCCGCCCGCGCATCCCGATGCTGGGTGCCGCGACGGGTGTGCTGCTGCTGTGCTCGACCGGCCTGCCCTCGGTCGTGCAGCCCCAGGCCCGGTTCACCACCGCCTGGCTGATCTCCGGGTTCGTCGACGCGGTCGCCAGCAACAACGGCGTCCCGCCCACCGGCGTGGACGCGCGGTTCTACTGGCCCGCGTTCTTCGCCCAGTGGGCGTGGATCCGCGACGCCGCCGGTGCCGACCAGCTCGACACGATCCTGCGCTGGTACCCGCCCGCGGTCACCGCGGTGTGGGCGATCGGCGTCTACGCCCTGGCCCGCTCGATGCTCGGGGGCACCCGCGCGCCGTGGGTCGCGGCCTGGCTGTTCATCGGCCTGAACTGGATCGAGCAGGACTATTTCTCCCCGCAGGCGACCGCGATCGTGCTGCTGCTGACGGTGCTGACCTTCGCGCTCGGCCCGCTGGCGACCCGCCGCGTCGACAACGCCGGGGTCCCGGGCTGGCCGCGGGCCCACCGCGGGGCGCCACCGCTGCCCCGGTGGCGGCGCTGGCTGGTGTCGGCGCTGACTCCGCCGAACACGCCGACGCTGCCCGCCCGGCAGCTGCTGCTGATCTACTTCTGCGCGGCGCTGTGCGTCATCGCCGTCGCCCCGGCCCACCAGCTGACCCCGTTCGCCATCATCGGCCAGCTGGCCGTGCTGGCCGTCGTCGGCCGGTTCCGCGGACGCGGGCTGGTGATCGTCGCGATCGCCGCGGTGACGGTGTTCGTGCTGATCGGCGCCCGCGACTTCTGGATGAACCAGATCAGCATGATCATCGGTAGCGGCGACGACGGCAGCGCGCTGCAGGCCGGTGTCGCGGACCGCTTCCAGGGCGACACGGGCCAGCTCGTCGGCAAGGGGTTCCGGGTCGTGATGACCGGCCTGACCTACGTCCTCGGCTTCGCCGGGGCCTGGGTCTACTGGCGCCGCCGCCGCGACCTCGTGCCGATCCTGCTGGCGATCATCCCCATGGGGATGGCGGTCGTGCAGAGCTACGGCGGCGAGCTGCTCCTGCGCGTGCTGCTCTACGGCCTGCCGATCCTGTCGATCCTGGCCGTCGACGCGCTGCGGGCCTTCGCCCGCGTCGACCGCAAGCGCGAACGGCTGCTCGCGGTGGGCATGGTGGTCGTCTTCGGTCTGCTCATCTTCATCCGCGGCGGTAACGAGGCCTACACCGACGTCACCACCGAGGATGTCCAGATGACCCGCAAGGCCTACGCCGAGGCGCCGCCCGGGGCGACGGTGCAGCCGTTGTCGACGGTCGGGCCCTACGCCCTGGAGGGCGTCGGCGAGAACAACAACATGGCCTCGGGCGGTCAGGGCTGCGCGGTCCTCGCCGCGGACCCGTTCCGCTGCATCGACCAGGTCCAGCCGCAGACGATCCTGTTCTACCCGGCGATCGAGAAGCAGGGCGTCGTCCTGAACGACCGCGAGCCGGGCTGGACGATCGAGATCCGCAACCAGCTCATCGCGTCGGGCCAGTACCGCGCGACCTACGAGAGCGGCTTCGACGCCATCCTGGTGCGCAACGAGCCGCTCCCGGCGCCGGGCGTTCCGGCACCGGCGACGGCCCCGGCCCCGGCGGCCGGTGGGGAGGTGCCGAACCCGTGAACGGATTCCTCCTGACCTGGCTCGCGTTCGGTCTGATGCTGGCCGTGTTCGCCGCCCGCGCCTGGGTGGTGGAGACCAGCCGTGGCCGGTTGGTCGCCAGCGGGTCCGCGCAGCGCGGGCTCACCGCGGCCGCCGTCGCCTCGGTGGCGCTGCTGGTCGTGATGCTGACCCTCAACGGCGGCGTCGAGCTGGTCGAGCTCGTCTCGGGGGGCCGGGCCGACGTGACCCAGCCCGCCGAGCCGGTGCCCGGCCAGGACCCGGCGGTGCCGATCCAGCCGCAGGCCCCGGCCCCGGCGGCACCCGCGGCCCCGGCCAACTGACCGACCCGCGACACACGAGGGCCCCGGCGCCGTACGGCACCGGGGCCCTCGGTCGTGCGTGGGGTCAGCCGCTGTAGCCGATGGCCACGTACTTGGTCTCCAGGAACTCGTCGATGCCGACGGTGCCGCCCTCGCGGCCCAGCCCGGACTCCTTGACGCCGCCGAACGGGGCGGCCGGGTTCGACACCAGACCGGTGTTGAGCCCGATCATGCCGCTGTCGAGGTTCTCGGCGATGTGCAGCGCCCGGTTCAGGTCGCGCGTGTACACGTAGTTGACCAGGCCGAACTCGGTCGCATTGGCCGCGGCCAGTGCGTCGTCGGCGCTGTCGACGACGGTGATCGGCGCGACCGGGCCGAAGATCTCCTCGTGGTTGAGCCGGGAGTTCACCGGCACGTCGGTGAGCACGGTCGGCGGGTAGAAGTAGCCCGGCCCGTCCTGGGCCCTCCCGCCGATCGCGACCGAGGCACCGGCGGCGACGGCGTCGGCGACCAGGTCGGTGACCTTGTCCAGGCCCTTCGCGTCGATGAGCGGGCCCACGTTCACGCCCTCCTCGGTGCCGCGGCCGACCTTGAGCGCGCCCATCCGCTCGGCGAGCTTCGCGGTGAACTCCTCGGCGACGCCGCGCTGGACGTAGAACCGGTTCGCGGCGGTGCAGGCCT
Source organism: Pseudonocardia sp. UM4_GMWB1 (assembly GCF_017312155.1). Lineage (NCBI taxonomy): Bacteria > Bacillati > Actinomycetota > Actinomycetes > Pseudonocardiales > Pseudonocardiaceae > Pseudonocardia > Pseudonocardia sp. UM4_GMWB1. The sequence goes on from NZ_QJPN01000001.1 coordinate 3,239,804, forward strand.
CGCCCATGTTCCGCATCTTGGCGATCATGGCGCCCTCGACGGCGGCGTCGACGTCGGCGTCGTCGAGCACGATGAACGAGGCGTTGCCGCCCAGCTCCAGCGACGACCGCATGACCTTGTCCGAGGCCTGGGACAGCAGCAGCTTCCCGACCGGGGTGGACCCGGTGAACGACATCTTGCGGGCGCGGCCGTCGCGCAGGATCGGCTCCATCACCGCGCCGGCGTCGGTGGCGTTGATGACGTTCAGGGCGCCGTCGGGCAGGCCGGCGTCGGCCAGCACCTGCGCGAACGCGAGCATGGTCAGCGGCGTCTGCGGCGCGGGCTTGATCACCGAGGCACAGCCGGCGGCGACCGCCGGGGCGATCTTGCGGGTGCCCATGGCCAGCGGGAAGTTCCACGGGGTCACGAACACGCAGACCCCGACGGGCTGGCGGATGGTGAGGAAGCGGGTCTGGCCGTTCGGGGCGACCTGGTAGCCGCCGTCGATGCGCACGGCCTCCTCGGAGAACCAGCGCAGGAACTCCGAGGCGTAGACGACCTCGCCCTTGGCCTCGGCGAAGGGCTTGCCCATCTCCAGGGTCATGAGCAGGGCCAGGTCGTCGATCCGCTCGTGGAGCAGGTCGTAGGCGCGGCGCAGGATCTCGCTGCGCTCCCGCGGCGCCATCGCGGCGATCGTGGGCTGCGCGGCGTGCGCGGCGGCGAGGGCGTCCATGCCGTCGGCGGGGGAGGCGTCGGCGACCTCGGTCAGCACCTCTCCGGTGGCGGGATCCTCCACCTTCGCGGTCGCGCCGTTCTCCGCCGGCCGCCACCGGCCGCCGATGAACAGGCCGGTGGGGACGGCATCCAGCACCCTGCGCTCGTCAGCATTGGTGGTCATGCCCGGAACGTACCCCGGTGAGTCGGCCCATAGACACCGGCGGCGCCGGCGGGGCTGGGTCATGATGAGGCCCGTGGCAGCGACATCGACACCGGCAGCGGCCCTGCCCGAGCTCGTGCCCGACCCGGTCGAGCTCCCCGCCGGGCTGGCGGACCTGCGGGCCGAGGTCCGGTCTTTCCTCGACGACGAGCGCGGCGCCGCCCGCTGGACCCCGCGTGCGGACGTGTGGCTCTCCGGCTGGGACGAGTCGTTCTCGCGGCGGCTGGGGGAGCGCGGCTGGCTCGGGATGACCATCCCCACCGAGTACGGCGGGCACGGCCGGACCGCGCTGGAGCGCTACGTCGTCACCGAGGAGCTGCTCGCCGCGGGCGCACCGGTGGCGGCGCACTGGATCGCCGACCGCCAGATCGGGCCGTCGCTGCTGCGCCACGGCACCGAGGAGCAGCGTCGCGCGTTCCTGCCCGGGATCGCCCGCGGCGAGGTGTACTTCGGCATCGGCATGTCCGAACCGGACTCGGGCTCCGACCTGGCGTCGGTGCGGACCCGGGCGACCCGCGTCGACGGCGGGTGGCGGCTCTCGGGCACCAAGGTGTGGACCTCCGGGGCGCACCACGCGCACGCGTTCTTCGCGCTGGTGCGCACCGAGCCGCGCGACGACGCGCACCGGCACGCGGGGCTGTCCCAGTTCCTGGTGGAGCTGGACTCGCCCGGGGTGGAGATCCGCCCGATCCCGTTGCTCACCGGGGCGCACCACTTCAACGAGGTCCGCTTCGACGACGTGTTCATCCCCGACGCGCGGGTCTTCGGCGAGCTGGGGAACGGCTGGGCCCAGGTCACCGGCGAGCTCGCGTTCGAGCGCTCCGGACCGGAGCGGTTCCTGTCGACCTACCCGCTGCTGGCGTCGCTGGTCGGCGAGCTCGCCGGGGCGGACCGTGCCGACGCCGGCACCCGTCGTCGCGTCGGGTCGCTGGTGTCGCGGCTGTGGACGCTGCGGGCCATGTCGCTGGCCGTCGCCGGGGCGCTGGAGTCCGGCCGGGCCCCCGAGCTGGCCGCGGCCCTGGTCAAGGACCTCGGTACCCGCTACGAGAACGAGATCGTCGACGCCGCCCGGCTGCTGGTCGACATCCCGCCGGACCCGGGTGCGGAGTCCGGGTTCGCCCGGCTGCTCGCCGACGCCGTGCTGCACGCGCCCGGGTTCACCCTGCGCGGCGGCACCAACGAGGTCCTGCGCGGCATCGTCGCGCGGGGGATGGGACTGCGCTGATGGCCCGCAACAGCGACCTGGCCGACCTGGCCGCCTCGATCCTCGCGGCCGGGTCCGACGACCGTGACGGGACCGGCCTGGACACGGCGGCCTGGAAGGCGTGTGCCGGGGCCGGGCTGACCTCGCTGACCGACCCGGACACCGGCGGCACCCTCGACGACGCCGCCGTGCTGCTGGAGGTCGCCGGCGCCGACGCGGCCCGCCTGCCGCTGGCCGAGACCGACCTGCTCGCCGGGTGGCTGGCCCGCGCCGCCGGGCTCGCCGTGCCGGACGGGCCGTTGGCCGCCGTCGTCACCGACGCGACCGGCGGGGACCGCCCGGCCGGGACCGCCGGGGGGACGGTGACCGGCAGCGGCGGCACGGCCGGCACGGTGTCGGCGGCCCTGACCCGGGTGCCGTGGGGGCGTTCGCTGGCCGCGGTCGTCGTCCTCGACGGCGATCGGGTGCTCGTGCTCGACACGGGCGCGGCGGCGGTCACCGAGGGCGCCAACCTCGCCGAGGAGCCCCGCGACGGCCTCACCCTCGACGGGGTCACGCCGCTGGCCACCGGCTCCGCCCCCGCCGGGGCGGCGGCGGAGCTGACCCTGCGGGCGGCGCTGGCGCGGTCGCTGCTGCTCGCCGGCGCGGCCCGCGGCGCACTGGCCCGCTCGGTCGCCTACGCCGGGGAGCGCACCCAGTTCGGTCGTCCCATCGGCCGCTTCCAGGCCGTGCAGCAGATGCTCGCCGAGGCGGGCGCCGAGGTCGCCGCCGCCTCCGCCGCCTCCGCCGCCGCGACCTCGACCGCGCGGCGCGCGGGGTTCGCCGCCCCGGAGACGGCGTTCGCCGTCGCCGCGGCGAAGGCCCGCTGCTCGGAGGCGGCGACGGCGGTCGCACGGATCGCCCACCAGGTGCACGGGGCCATCGGGTTCACCCGCGAGCACGCGTTGCGGCTGGTCACGACCCGGCTGTGGGCCTGGCGCGACGAGGACGGTGACGAGGCGTTCTGGAACGACCGGGTCGGGGCGGCCGCGCTGGACGCGGGCGCCGACGGGCTCTGGCCGTTGGTGACCGGGCGGCCCTGAACGCCGCCGGTGCGTGCCGGCCGGTCAGGACACCCCGAACTCGCGCAGCTTCCGGTAGAGGGTGTTGCGCCCGATCCCGAGCGTGCGGGCGGCCCGGGTGCGGTTCCCGCCCGCCGCACGCAGGGCGTCGGCCACGGCGTCGCGTTCGGCGGCCTCCAGCAGACCGAGTTCCCGGCGGGCGGTGCGCAGGCGGTCGGGGAGGTCGGCCTCGTCGACCGGTCCGCCGCCGGCGCGGCGGGCCGCCGCCGTGACCACGGTGCGGAGCTCGGCCAGGTCACCGGGCCAGTGCCAGGCCCGGAGCCGATCCAGGGCCGCGCCGGACAGCCGGGACCCCGACGCGGGCGGGGGCAGCTCCGCGAGCAGCGTCTCCACCAGCGCCGGGAGGTGCTCGCGGCCCGCCGCCAGCGCCGGGAGGCGGACGGTGGTGGCGACCTGGCCGAGGAGGGCGGGGGTGGTGTCGTCGGTGGGGTCGGCGTCGGCGGTGAGGACGAACGGGACACCGGTCGCGGCCAGGTCCCGCAGGAGCTCCGGTCGCGGCCCCGGTGACAGGTGCACCCGCCGCAGGACGAGCCCGCGACCCGCGGCCAGCGCCGCGCGGGCCGTCTCCCACCACTCGCGCTCCCGGTGCGGCTCGACGACCACGGCGCCGTCGTGGCCCAGGCGGGACAGCACGCGGCGGGCGGTCCGCAGCTTCCCGCTGCCCCCGGGGCCGGTCACGGCGACGGTCTCCCGGTGGGAGACGGCCTCGCGGAGCCGGTGGTCGACCTCCGGGTCGTGGTGGAGCGCGGCTCCCCGGACGGTGGCCGGGGCCGCCACCGCGGGTGCCGCCCGGCGGGGCGCCAGCCGGACGCTGAACGCGGTCCCCCCGGTGCCCTCGACCGGGGCGACGACCGCGTCGTGCGGGCCGTCGGGCATCGGCACCCGCATCCGGCGTGGCCGGTCCGGACCCCCGTCGCGCAGCAGCTCCCACAGCAGGGCGTGCAGGTCCGGGCCGGCGTGGGCCAGCGCGTGCCGGTCGGCCAGGACGGTGTCGGCGTCGACGACCAGCGCCCCGGTCGTGGCCCGCTCCAGCGCGAGGTAGGCCCGTACCAGCCTGCGACGGTGTTCGCCCGCCTCGTCGAGCAGCCGGGCCTCGATCTGGCGGCCGATGTCGGCGGCCATCACCGCCATGAGCGGGTGCACGTCGCGCACCGCGCAGGCCAGTGAGAGCGAGCCCACCGTCCGGCCGGTCCCGGGCTCGACCAGCGGGGTGCCGGCGCAGGTGAGGTTCTCCAGGAGGGCGTTGTAGTGCTCGGGGCCCCGGACCAGGACCGGGCGTCGTTCGACCAGCACCGTGCCGATGCCGTTGGTGCCCACCGACCGCTCGGAGAAGTCCGAGCCCTCCACCGCGCTCGCCCGGTCCATCAGCGTGCGCTGGCGCCGGACGCCGACGTGGCGGCGGACGATGCGCCCGGTCGCGTCGGACAGCACCATGGCCACCGGGACGTCGGCGAAGCTGTCCACGAGCCGCTCCAGCACGGGCGCCGCGGCCCGGCGCAGCGCGGTGTGGTCGTCGCCGGGGTCGGCGTAGCCGATGCGGTCCGGCGCCGTCGGCACCGCCTCGCCGATGCAGCGCCGCCAGCTCTGCTCGATCAGCGGCGGCACGCCCGCGTGGCCGGGCGGCAGCGCGAGCAGCCCCCCGTCGACGAGCGTCTCGCGGCTGCGCCGGATGCGCAGGCGCTGCCCGGCCGACAGGGCCGGCACCGCCGTGTCCTCGTCCCGACGCGTCATCGCCCCGATCCGCCCCTCGCCGCCCGTTGCGGACACGTCCACGGTGCCCCAGGTCACACCATCCTGGCCAGGGGGAGTGGCCGGTGGGCGTTCCAGAACGGAACACCCGCGGTGCCTCCGCGGTGCCCACCATCGACGGCCACGCCACCGCCGGCGCGGCGCCCGTCGTCGCTCCGGCCGACCGGAGGAGGACCGCGATGACGACGGCACCACCGACCCGCCCGACGGGTGCGTCCACGGAGTCCGACGCGCTGCGCGCGCTCTACGCCGACTGGTCCGCCGTCATCGCGGCGACCCCGGACCTGACCACGCGGCTGTTCCGCAGCATCTTCGACGAGTGGCACCAGGCCACCCGTGAACCCGAGGACGTGACCTACCGGGAGGAGTCCCTCGGGGGTGTCCCGGGGATCTGGGCGCTGCCGGCCGGGGCGGATCCCGCGCAGGTCCTGCTCTACACCCACGGCGGCGGGTTCGCCGTCGGCTCGGCGTCGAGCCATCGCAAGCTCGCGGGGCACGTCGCGCGGGCGGTCGGCGCCACGGCGTTCGTGGCGGACTACCGTCGCGCGCCGGAACACCGGCACCCGGCACAGGTGGAGGACACCGTCGCGGTGTTCGAGGCGCTGCTGGCCCGGGGGACCGCCCCCGCGGACGTGACGACCATCGGTGACTCCGCGGGCGGGAACCTGGCGGTCGCCACCGTGCTCGCCCTGCGCGACGCGGGCCGACCGCTGCCGGGCCGGGTCGTCGCGTTCTCGCCGTGGCTGGACATGGAGAACACCGGCGCCACGCTCGTCACCAACGCCGCCTCGGACGCCCTGGTCACGGTGCCCCTGCTGGAGGGGATGATCGCCGGCGTCCTGGGGGAGGGGCACGTCGACCGGCGGGCACCGCTGGCGAACCCGTTGCACGCCGACCTCACCGGCCTCCCCCGGCTCTACGTCGACGCCGGGGGTGCCGAGGCGCTCCTCGACGACGCCGTCCGGCTCGCCGACCGGGCCCGGGCCGCCGGTGTCGACGTGACGCTGTCGGTCGTCGCGGGCATGCAGCACGTCTTCCCGTTCCTCGCCGGCACCGCGCCCGAGGCCGACGAGGAGCTCGCCGCCCTCGCCGCCTGGTACCGCGGCTGATCCCTCGACACCCACCGGGAGCACACCATGACCACCTCCACCACCCCCGATGTCGACGCCGTCGTCGTCGGCGCCGGGTTCGGCGGCATCTACATGCTGCACACGCTGCGGGACCGGCTCGGCCTGAGCGTCCGCGCCTTCGAGAAGGGCGACGGCGTCGGCGGCACCTGGTACTTCAACCGGTACCCCGGCGCGAAGTCCGACACCGAGGGGTTCGTCTACCGCTACTCGTTCGACCGGGACCTGCTGCAGGAATGGAACTGGAGCACCCGCTACCTGGACCAGCCCGACGTCCTGGCCTACCTCGAGCACGTCGTCGACCGGTACGGGCTGCGCCGGGACATCACGCTCGGCACCGAGGTGACCGCCGCGGTCTACGACGAGGACGCCGGTCTCTGGCGGGTGCGCACCTCCGGCGGCGAGACGGTGCGGTGCCGCTATCTGGTCAACGCCCTGGGGTTGCTGGCCCGCAGCAACGTCCCCGACCTCCCCGGGCTGGGCACCTTCGCCGGGCGCACCGTCCACACCAACGCCTGGCCCGACGACCTCGACATCGCCGGGCGGCGGGTCGGCGTCGTCGGGACCGGCTCGACCGGCGCCCAGTTCATCGTCGCGGCGGCCCCGCGCGCGGCTCACCTCACCGTCTTCCAGCGCAGCCCGCAGTACAACGTGCCCTCCGGCAACCGACCGGTCACCCAGGACGAGGTCGACCGCACCAAGGAGCACTTCCCCGAGATCTGGGACCAGGTGCGCGGCTCGGTCGTGGCCTTCGGGTTCGAGGAGAGCGCCGTCGAGGCGATGAGCGTGTCCGCGCAGGAGCGCGAGCGCGTCTTCCAGGAGAACTGGGACGCCGGCAACGGGTTCCGGTTCATGTTCGGCACGTTCTGCGACATCGCCACCGATCCCGACGCCAACGCCGCGGCCGCCGCGTTCATCCGGCGCAAGATCTCCGAGATCGTCGTGGACCCGGAGACCGCCCGGAAGCTCACACCGACCGACCTCTACGCCAAGCGCCCGATCTGCAACGAGGGGTACTACGAGACCTTCAACCGCGACGACGTCGAGCTGGTCTCGATCCGGGAGAACCCGATCGCGGAGGTCACCCCGGCCGGGGTGCGCACCGCCGACGGTGTCGTGCACGAGCTCGACGTGCTCGTCCTCGCGACCGGTTTCGACGCCGTCGACGGCAACTACCGGGCGATGGACCTGCGCGGCCGCGGGGGCCGCCACATCGACGACCACTGGACCGACGGGCCGTCGAGCTACCTCGGGGTGTCCAAGGCGGGCTTCCCGAACATGTTCATGATCCTCGGGCCGAACGGGCCGTTCACCAACCTGCCGCCGAGCATCGAGGCCCAGGTCGAGTGGATCGGTGAGCTGATCGGGCACGCCGAGCGCGGCGGTATCGGCACGATCGAGCCGACGGCCGAGGCCGAGCAGGGCTGGTCCCGGCTCTGCCGGGAGATCGCCGACGCCACGCTGTTCCCGAAGGCCGACTCGTGGATCTTCGGGGCGAACATCCCCGGCAAGCCGAACGCGGTGATGTTCTACATGGCCGGGCACAAGGCCTACCGCGAGGAGCTGTCCACCGTGGCCCGCGACGGGTACCGCGGGTTCGCGATGCACGGCTCGGGAGGCTCCCGGTGATCACATCTTGCGGAAGTCCCAGCTGGTGATCTTCTCCGGGCGCAGCCGCAGCCACGCGTGCCTTCCGTCGATCACGACCTGGTCGCCGGTGTAGCGCGCGGCGAAGGCCTGCTCGACCCGCTCCAGCTCCGGGTTCGGCTCGCCGGTGCGGGGCACCTCGCCGACGACCTCGACGGAGCCGCGCAGCTCGACCCCGCGCAGCTCGGTGTAGTCGTGCCCGGCGTCGACGACCACGGCGATCCGCGGGTCGCGCTGCAGGTCCGCCCACCGCTGCGAGCGCGAGAGCGAGGTCAGCCAGAGCGCCTCGCCGTCCCACAGGTACCAGAGCGGGGTGGCGTGCGGGCCGTTCACGCCGTTGGTGGCGACCCGGCAGGTGCGCTCGGCGTCGAGGAAGGCGGTGACCTCCTCCGGGGTCATCGCGATCTTCCGGGCGCGGCGCTGCGGCTTCGGTGCGGTCATGGGTCGAACCTAGATCAGCGGCCCGGCGCCCGGAGCGGTCCGGCCGGGCCGGTGCGGGCCCCGGCGGGTCGTGCCCCGGCGGTGGCACGCCACCCGGCCCGGGAGACGATCCCGGTGTGCCCGACACCCTGAGCCCCGGTCTGGAGCGGCTGCTCGCCACCGACCGTCCGACGCCGTACCTGGCGCTGGACCCCGCCGTCGCCGGGGAGCGGTACCGCGCGCTGGCCGCCGCGTTCGGCGACGCCCGGATCCTCTACGCCGTCAAGGCCTGCCCGGAGCCCGCCGTGCTGCGCGCCCTCGTCGCGGCCGGGGCCGGGTTCGACGTCGCCTCCCAAGCCGAGATCGACCTGTGCCTGGCCGCCGGTGCGGACCCGGCGACGCTGCAGCACGGGAACCCGGTGCGCGGCCCCGGTGCCGCCGCCCGGGCCGCCCGCGACGGCGTCACCCGGTTCGTCACCGACAGCGCCGAGGACGTCGACGCCCTCGCCGCCGAGGTCCCCGGCGCCCGGGTGCAGGTCCGGCTCTCGGTCGACGACACCGGCTCGGCGACGCCGTTCCACGGCAAGTTCGGGGCGCCGCCCGACGCGGCCGTCGCGCTGCTGGGGCGGGTCGCCGACCGCGGCCTGGTCGCCGCCGGGGTCACCTTCCACGCGGGCTCCCAGCAGACCCGCCCCGCCACCTACGCCGGGGCCGTCACGCTCGCGCTGGCGACCGCCGGGCGGGCCGGGCTGCGGCGTCCCGAGCTCGACCTGGGCGGCGGCTGGCCGGTGGCCTACCGCGCCGCCGTCGCCCCCGCGGAGGACTACGTCGCGGCCGTGCGCGCCGCGGTGGCCACGGCCGTCGACGCCGGGCACGTGGACGGCGCGACGCTGCTGCTGGAACCGGGCCGCGCGCTGGTCGCCCCGGCCGGGGTGCTGCGCGCCCGGGTGCTGCGCGTGTCCCGCCGCCCGGGCGTGGACCACCGCCGCTGGGTCTACCTCGACGTCGGCCGCTACCAGGGTCTCGCCGAGACCGAGGGCGAGGCGATCGCCTATCCGCTGCGCGTGCCCGGGCGCAGCGGCCCGCGCGGACCGGTCGTCGTCGCGGGCCCCACCTGTGACGGCGACGACGTCCTCTACCGCCGCACCCCGGTCGCGCTGCCGCTGGACCTGGCCGCGGGCGACGTGGTCGACCTGCTCGGGGCCGGCGCCTACACCTCGAGCTACGCCTCGGTCGGGTTCAACGGGTTCGGCCCGCTGGAGGTGCTCGTCGCGGGGGAGGGGGCGTCGCTCCCACATCCCGGTTAACGTGTCCGGACGTGTCATCCTCCACCTCGCCGATCATGTCCGTGCCCGCCGCCGCGGCCGGAGAACTGCATCCGGCCGTCGGGCTCGGGACGGGCGCACCCGCGCTGCCCAGCACGTCGTCACCGGTCGGCAGACACGTCCTGGCCGAGCTCGGTGGCATCGCCCCCGAGATCCTCGACGACTGCGACCGCCTGCGCAGCGACCTGACCGCCGCGCTGACCGAGGCCGGGGCCCAGGTCCGCCAGGTGGTCGTCGAACGGTTCGAGCCGCAGGGGGCGACCGTCGTCGCGGTCCTGGCCGAGTCGCACGCCTCGATCCACACCTGGCCCGAGCACGGCGGCATGCACGTCGACGTGTTCACCTGCGGCGAGAGCGCCGACCCGGTCGACGCCGTGCGCCGCCTCGCCGAGCGTGTCGGCGCGACCGACACCGCGCTGCAGGTCGTGGACCGCGGCGGCGCCCCGCGCACCGTCACCGAGCCCCTCTCGCCCGGCCTGACCCGGCGCTGGGACCTCGGCCGGGTCCACCACGTCGCGCACACCGGGTTCCAGCACGTCGTGGTCGCCGACACCGCGCACGGCGTCACCCTCTTCTGCGACGACGAGCGCCAGTCCACCGAGCACACCCAGCTCACCTACCACGAGGCGCTGGTGTGGCCCGGCGCCCTGCTGGCCCGCGAGCTGGACCGGGTGCTGATCGTCGGCTCCTCCGAGGGTGTCGCGTCGGAGATGGCGGTCGCTGCCGGTGCGAGCCGGGTCGACCACGTCGACATCGACACCGAGGCCGTCCGGATCTGTGCCGAGCACCTGCCCTACGGCTACACCCCCGAGTCCCTCGCCGCGGCCGAGCGCGGCGACGGCCCGGTGCACCTGACCTACGGCGACGGTCGGCAGTTCGTCCTGGAATCCGACGAGCACTGGGACCTGGTGGTCGTCGACCTGCCCGACGAGCGCCCCGACGAGCCCGACGCCCAGATCAACCGGCTCTACGAGGAGGACTTCGTCCGCGCCTGCGCGCAGCGGCTCACCCCCGGCGGGGTCCTGGTGTTCCAGGCGGGCAGCCCGGCGGTGTGGCGGGACGCGACGCTGCGCTCGGCCTGGCAGCGCTTCGCCGCGGTGTTCGGCGAGACCGGCGGGCGCGGGGTCTACATCGGCTGCGAGGAGCACGAGTGGGCCTTCCTCGCCGGTGTCCGCGAGCCGATGGACGACCCCGGCGCGGTCGCCGCCGGGCGGCTCGCGTCGATGCCGTCGCAGCCGGAGCTCTGGGACGCGACCGCGCTGCGGCACCGCCTGGTGGCACCGCTGTCGCTGCGCAGGCTCACCGACTGAGCGAGCCCCGCCCACGGTGCGTGACGGGCCGGGTCGGACCCGGCCCGTCACGTGCGCCGAACGGGGCGTAACCGGTCGGCGACGATGATCGTTGGTCGGTCAGGACCGGCGTGCCCACGCCGGCGACGTCCGACCGGAGGTCCGAGAGCCCGTGCGCCGTCCCCGTCCGTCCCGGTGGCTCGCCGTGGCGACCATGACCCTGCTGAGCTCGGCGGGGATGAGCGCCCTCGCGCCCGCGCAGGCGGAGGCGCCGACCACGTTCGCCGAGACCACGCTGTCCGCGCGCAACCTCGACACCGCCCCGGTCGGGCGCTTCGTCGCCCTGGGCGACTCCTACGCCGCAGGCCCGCTGGTCCCGGTGCAGCAGGGCACGCCGTCCGGGTGCCTGCGCTCCAACCAGAACTACCCGTCGGTGCTCGCGCGCTCGGCCGGCATCGGCCGCTTCACCGACGTGTCCTGCAGCGGCGCGACGACCGAGGACATGACCGCCCCGCAGCAGGTCCAGGCCGGGCCGAACCCGCCGCAGCTCGACGCCCTCGACGGCTCCGAGTCGCTGGTCACCCTGACCATCGGCGGCAACGACATCGGCTTCTCCGGGATCATCGGCGAGTGCGTGCGCCGCTCCTCGGCGAACCTGTTCGGCGCGGCCTGCAAGGACTTCTACACCGCGGGCGGCACCGACCAGCTCGCCGAGCGGATCGACGACACCGAGTCCAAGGTCTCCGACGTGCTCGCGACGATCCGCGACCGGTCGCCCGCCGCACGGGTCGCCGTCGTCGGGTACCCGTCGATCCTCCCGGACACTGGTCCCGGCTGCTACCCGGTCATCCCGTTCAGCCCGGGCGACACCGCCTACCTGCGCGAGACCGAGAAGAAGCTCAACGCGATGCTGGCCGACGCCGCCCGCGACGCCGGTGTCGACTACGTCGACACCTACACCCCGACCATCGGTCACGACGCCTGCACGCTGCCCGGCGTGAAGTGGGTCGAGGGCCTGGTCCCGACCTCGCCCGCCGCGCCGGTGCACCCCAACGCCCAGGGGATGCGCGCGATGGCCGCGGCCGCCGGTGACGTGCTCGGCATCCGGGTCGCCCGGCCCACCTCGCAGCCGGTCCCGGGGGCGACCAACCCGGTGCCGACCGAGTCGCTGCCGCCGCAGGCCCGCACCGCGAACTGAGGTAGGGACCTCCGGCACGCGGTGCGTGTCAGACTCGCACCGTGACGGGGACGGTCGAGCGGGGACGACGTCTGCCGGTGCCGGCCCGGCGGGGCGAGCTGCGGACGTGGGCGGCCGCGGTCGACCCGGGCCACACCCGGCTGCACCTGGCCGCGGTCGCGACCGCGGCGATGCTGCTGGCCGCGGTCGCCGCGAGCGTGCTGCGTGCTCTGACCGGGCAGCCGATCACGATCGTGCTGTTCTCCGTGGTGCTGGCGATGATCAGCAACCTGGCGGTGAACGAGAACGACCTGCGGCGACGGCGGGTCACCACCGCCCTGATGGTCGTGCCCGCCGCGGCGTCGGCGACGGTGTCCGCGCTGCTGTCGACGAACCGGGTCGCGGCCGACGTCGTGTTCGTCCTGGTCATGATGGTCGCCGTCGCGGTCAGGCGGTACGGGCCGCGCGGGGTCGCGCTCGGCATGGCGGCGTTCATGCCGTTCTTCTTCGTGCAGTTCCTGCACGCCGGCCCCGGCGAGCTGCCGTTCCTGCTGGCCGGGGTGGTGATCGGCATCGGCAGCACCTTCCTGCTGCGCTGCCTGGTGTTCACCCGCCGCTCCGAGGCCGTGCTGGACGCGCTGTTCCGGGCGTTCGAGGCGCGCCTGCACGCGCTGCTGCTCACCGCCGTCGAGGCGGTCGAGAACGCCGACGGCGAGCCCGACCTCGACCCGCTGGTGCGCGCCCAGGCCCGGCTCAACGAGACCGCGCTGCTGGTGACCGACCGGCTCGACGACACCGACAGCGGCACCGACACCGGCCCCGACGCCGTGGCCGGGCCCGTCGCGGGCCTGCGGCAGTGGATCATCGACTCCGAGCTCGCCGCCGAACGGGTCGCCATGTCGGTCCGCCGGTCGGTCGAGCACCAGGACCCGATCCCTGACGGCGACCGCGCCGAGCTGGCCGAGGGGTTGCGGGCCCTCGCCGCGGCCACCGCCGTCGGGACGCCCGGCGCGATCGCCGCCCGCCTCTACGACGGCGCACGGTCCGCCGTCGCCGACATCGTGGACCGGCCGGCCGGGGTCGGGCCCGCCGCGCGCGAGCAGCGCATCGGGTTCGCCGTCGTCCGGCTCGCCGACGCGATGCAGACCACCGTCGAGCAGGCCCGCCTGCGGATCGCCGAACACCACGACACCGACCGGGAGACCGCGGGCGGCGACCCGGCACCCGGGCCCGTCCCCGAACAGGTGCCGCCGCCGGCGGGCCGGGACCGGTTCGGCGGGCTCGCGCTGCACACCCGGCAGGCCGTGCAGGTCGGCGTCGCCACCAGCCTCGCGATCGTCGTCGGCGAGCTGATCTCCCCGGCCCGCTGGTACTGGGCGGTGATCGCCGCGTTCGTGGTGTTCGCCGGCACCGCCAGCCGCGGCGACGTCCTGAGCCGCGGCTGGGCCCGCGCGGTCGGCACCGCGGGTGGGGTCGTGGCGGGGATGCTGCTGGCACTGCTGGTGGGCGGCAACGTCGTCGCCAGCCTGGCGCTGCTGTTCGTCTGCGTGTTCCTCGCCCTGTACCTGGTGCGGATCTCGCAGGCGATGATGGCGTTCTGGATCACCGCGGTGCTGGCCCTGCTCTACGGAGTGATCGGCCAGTTCAGCGTGCAGACCCTGGTGCTGCGGGTCGAGGAGACGGTCGTCGGCGGCGCGCTGGGCATGCTCGCCGCCTACCTGGTCCTGCCCACCCGGTCGCGCACGGCCTTCGCCGAGGCCCTCGACGACGCCCTCACCGCCGTCGACGTCTCCCTGCGCACCTCGGTCGACGCGGCGCTGGGCCGCCCCGGCGCCGGTGACCCGCTGGAGAAGGCCCGCGCCGTGGACACCGCGGTGGCCACCGTGCGGACCCGCGCGGTGCCGCTGCAGCACCCCGTCGCCCGCAGGCCGCTGCGCCGCGGGGTGCACCACACCGTGCGGGTCGTCGGCGCCGTCGACCACTACACCCGCCAGCTCGCCGCCCAGGCCGCGACCGCGTCGGTGCCCGGCTGGGCCGCGACCCTGGGCCCCGCGGCCGAGCGGGTCCGCGCCGACCTCGACGGCCTGCGCCGCATCCTCGACGACGCCTGGGGCCCCGCCGACCGGCGCGAGCACCCGAGTGGCGCGGGCCCCGCCGACTACGGCGTCGGCTCCGCGGAGGAGCTGCTCGACGCCGCCGAGGCGGACGCGGCGTCACGGACCGCCGCCGGTCCCGGGACCGAGCGGACGCGTCGGCTGACCGCGGCGCGGCTGCTGCGCCGGATCGACCAGCTCGCCGTCGGGCTGGCCCGCGAGCTGTGCGGGCAGACCTGGAGCGAGCCCTCTCCCGCCGCGCGCGGCGCCGGTCACGCGGACGGGTCCGGGGCCGCGGCGGCGGGTTAGGGTCCGGCAGTGATCTCCGTGAGCACCCACGACGACGTCGGTCTGATCGAGCTGAACCGCCCCGAGCGCCGCAACGCCCTGGACATCGCGACCTGCCGGCAGCTGGTCGACGCCGCGGCCGAGGTCCGCGCGGCCGGCGCGCGGGCGGTGGTCGTCGCCGGGAACGGGCCGGCGTTCTGCTCGGGCGCCGACTTCGGCGAGGTCTACACCGACGAGTTCCTCGACGCGCTCTACACCGGGCTGCACGCGGTCGCCGACCTGCCGATGCCGACCGTGGCCGCGGTGACCGGGCCCGCGATCGGCGGCGGGCTGCAGCTGGCCCTGGCCTGCGACCTGCGGGTCGCCGCCCCGGAGGCGGTGTTCGGGCTGCCGACCGCGCGGCTCGGTCTGGCCGTGGACCCGTGGACGATCGAGCGCCTGGTGCAGATCGCCGGCGGCGGCACGGCCCGCAGCCTGTTGCTGGCCTGCGCCACCGTCGACGCCGTCACCGCCCACGCCCGCGGTCTCGCCGACACCCTCGGCGACCGCGACGCCGCCCACGCCCTGGCCCGGGACATCGCGACCATGGCCCCCCTGACCCTGGCCTACAACAAGCGTTCGGTGGACACGTTCGGCCGTGGCGGCCACACCGACCCGGCGGTGGTCGACGGCCTCACCGAGGAGTTCCGCGGATGCTGGGCCGCCGAGGACATCGCCGAGGGGCGCGCCGCCCGCACCGAGAAGCGCGCACCGGTGTTCCGGGGCCGCTGACCGCGGGACCGGACGACGCAGCGACCGTCCGACGCATCTCGTGCACCGCCGATCGGCGGTATCGGACTCGCCCGTTCAGCTCAAGATCATGTTGGGCTACCGTGGGGAACCAGCCGGTCGCACTGTGCATCCGGTCGGTCCCGACGGGCCGGGGACGTGGGCCGTGCGCCCGGCGGAGGGGCGGACGGATGCGGGCACGGGGACGGAGCCGGACCACCGGACTCCTCGCGGTGGGCGTCGCCCTGACCGGCGCCCTGACCGCCGGGCTCCTGGCGGGCCCCGCCCTGGCCGAGCCGTCGGAGCAGCCCGATCCCACCGACCGGCAGGTCGCCACCGGCGAGCTCGTCCCGGGCACACCGTGCACCTCCTCGGCGCGGGCATGTGTGGATCTGGAGAGCCGCTCCACCTGGCTGTTCGACGCCGGTCGGGTCGTCGCCGGACCGGTCGCGATGCGCCCCGGCGACCCGGAGGCCCCGACACCGACCGGGACCTTCGCCGTGCAGTGGAAGGCCGAGCAGTGGACCAGCCGGGAACGGCTGACCCAGATGCCGTGGTCGGTGTTCTTCGCCCAGGGCGGCATCGCCTTCCACCAGGGCGACCTCTCCACCCCGTCGGCCGGCTGCGTGAAGCTCGCCGAGACCGATGCGCGCCGGTGGTTCGACCACCTGCAGGTCGGCGACCAGGTGCAGATCCACTGAGTCGCGCCCCGGGTGTGTGAGTCATCTCCCGGAGGGGTTCTACGCGCAGTAGAAAGGTTCGCGTAGGATGACCTTCGTGACGAGTCTGGGCGAGTTGGAGCGGGCGGTCATGAACGTTCTGTGGGAGACCGACCGGGACATGACCGCCCGTGAGGTGCAGGACCAGCTCGCCGACCGCGACCTGGCCACGACGACCGTGCTCACCGTCCTCGGCCGGCTCGAGCGCAAGCAGCTGGTCCGGCGGATCCGCGACGGCCGCGCCCACCACTACCGCCCGGTGGCCAGCCGGGAGGACCACGTGGCCGAGCTGATGACCGACGCGCTCGACGACGCGTCAGACCGGGGTGCCGCCCTCGCGCGGTTCCTCGGCTCGATGTCGGAGGAGGAGCGGTCGCGGTTGCGCGACCTGCTCGGCTGAGCCGCCGGCGTTCCACGAGCCCGTCCGGTCGCGGGGGTGATGCAGCGCCGCGCCGCGCACTCCGCGACGATGTGAGGCGATGCAGCTGACCGCGCTCGGACTCGGACTGCTCGGCGTACTGCTCGCCGAGCCGGTCAGTCGTGCCCTGGCCCGGGCGCGCTGGCCCGGCCGCGACCCCGTCGGAGCGCTGCTGCTGTGGCAGGCCGTCGGGCTCGGCGGCGGAATCTCGCTGTTCGGTGCGGGGCTGGCCTACGGGCTGTCGCCGATGGGGCACAGCCTGCCCACCGCGGCGGCGGCGCTGTCGGCATCGGTGGCGGCGGGCGAGTGGCCGGACCGGATGGACCCGCTGCACGTGGGTGCCCTGTTGATCGCGCTCGGGGTGCTGGTGCGGCTGCTGTCGGTCCTGGTGATCACCACGGTGCGGACGCTGCGGGCCCGCCGGCGCCACCGCGACCTGCTCGACGTGCTCGCCACGCCGTGGCCGCACGCCTCCGGTACCCGTGTCCTCGACCATCCCGTCCCGGTGGCCTACTGCCTGCCCGGGCGCAGCTCCCGGCTCGTGGTGTCGGCGGGGGTCTTGGACACCCTCGACACCGCCGGGGTTGTCGCGGTGCTGGCCCACGAGCGGGCGCACCTGCGTGAGCGGCACGACCTGGTCGTGCTCCCCTTCGTCGCGTGGGGGGCGACGGCGCCGTTCGTGCGCGGCATGGTGCACGCCCAGCTCGCGGTGGCCCGGCTGATCGAGATGCGGGCCGACGACGTCGCCCGCAGGCTGTGCGACCCGACCGAGCTGGCGACCGCGCTCAAGGCCGTCGGCGGGTCCGCGCCGGCGGCGGCGCTGTCGTCGTTCACCGACGCGTTGGAGGCCCGCATCGACCGGATCACCGCCCCGCCCCCCGCGCTGCCGCGCGTCGTGCACGGGCTGATCCGGCTGGTCGCCCTCGCGCTGGTCGCGGTGCCGGTGTGGCTGCTGGTCGCCCCATGAGCACTCCGGTGCCCGGCCCGGTCCGTGCGTTCCCCGGGGCGGAGGCGCTGCTGCGGGTGCACGCGGCGTCGCTGCCCCAGCCCGACCAGCTGGCCGGGCCGTTCGTCGCCCGGCTGCTGGTCGCCGCGCTGTCGTCGCTGCCGGCACCGACGGTGGCCGCCTTCGCGCACGCGGCGGGCACCCGGGTGCGGGTCGGCGACGACGTGTCGTCGCGGCCGCCCGGGGCGCCGGCGGACGCCGACTACCTGCGGGGCCTGCCGGTCGCCGCGGACGACGAGCGGGCGGGCACCCCGGTCGCCGGTCTCGGTCGTGCGGTCGAGGAGTTCTCCGGGGAGTCGCTCGCCGCGGTCCCGGCCACGGGGGACTGGACCGCTGCGCGCCTGACCGCGCTGCTCGACGCCGTCACCGCCGTCACCGCCGACGGCCCGGTCGGCGTGCTGGCCGCCCTGTGGACCGGGGAGCTGGTCGCCGCGGCCACCCCGGTCGCCGACCTCGACGCCGGGGTCCGGCCGGGGCCGGACTGGTCGGTCGCGCACGTCGTCGCGCTGTGGGGGAGCCGGGACGGGCCGGGCGGGCCGCTGCTCGCCGTCGCCGACACCTACCCGCAGCTCGGCTCGCCGGACCTCGGGCCGGGGCTGCACCTGCAGCCGACCGACCGGGTCGCGGTCGCGCTGGGCCACGGCGGCGGCCTGGTCCTGGTCGGGCCGGACCGGCGCCGCGACGCGCTGACCGCGGCCGTCGGGGCCGCCGGGCTGTCCCCGTGCTGGTGGGACGACCCGGCCTGACCTCAGGCGCCGTGCGTCTCGAACAGGGAGGGGCCGCCGCGGTCCTCGGCGAGCAGCGCCCGGGTGGCGGCGACGTTGCGGATCCGCGCGGCCTCCAGCGACGCCGGGCTGCGCCGGACCCACCGGCGCTGCACCGCGATCACCCGTCCCAGGACGGCGACGGCCGCCTCCCAGCCGGGGCTGCGCCGCAGACCCAGCCCGGTGGTCACCGCGGCGCCGTGGAAGCGCCGGGCCAGCGCCTGCAGCAGACGGCGTCCCTGGGGCACGGGCAGGCGCAGCGGCTGGACGAGCAGCGCGGCGACGGCCCCGATCAGCGCCCCGGCCAGCGCGCGTGACTCGGGGGCCGGCGGTCCGGTGACGGCGGTGACCAGCGCGTCGAGCTCCTCGGCGTCGGCGTGCGAGGCGACGTCGCGGACCAGCTCGGGATCGATGCCGAGCTGGTGGGCCAGCAGCTGCCAGCAGGCGTAGACCTCGGCGGTCTCGGCGGGGGTGAGCCCGAACCCGATCGTCGCCTCGGCCCGCATCGAGACGAGGGTGAAGTCCAGCCAGGTCCGGACCAGGTCGACCTGGTTGACCGGGGTGCCGTGCACGGCCTCGTCGAGGCCGCGGTCGCGGGCGAGCACGCGCATGTGGGCGTGCAGCATGCGGACCTGCAGGGTGCCGACGTAGCCGGGGCTGCCCGGGCGCATGCCGCCGGGCAGGGTGGCGGCGAGCAGCCAGGTGCCGGTCTCGGTGAGGCGGCGCTCGGCGGACTCCACCAGCCGTCCGGTGGTGCCGAGCAGCACCGCGATCGACGGGGAGCCGTAGGTGCGCAGCAGCGCCCCGGCCGACAGGGACAGGGTGTGCACCGCGGGCGGTGCGGTGAACATGGGCCGGATCCCGGTGTCGAGGATCGCGGGGTCGGTGCCCGCGGGCACCGACTCGGCCGAGGTGAGCAGGGCCGCGAGGGCGGGGGAGGGCCCGGTCAGCGAGGCGAGCCCGTCGCGGATGCCGCGCTGCAGCGCCGCGGTGAGCGCACGGCCGCCCTCGCGGCCCGCGGCGCGGATCTCGGCGACCACGGCGTCGGCGAGCGGGTCGCCCGCGGTCCGGGCGCGCACCGCGAGGTCGGCCCGCCGGGGCTCGAAACGGGCGGCGAGGGCGTCGCGGTCGGGCGCGCCGGGGGATCGGGTGGCGGTCACGGGAACCGGTCCTCCTGGGTCTCGTGCGGGGTCTCCTGCGGCACGGCGTGGTCGTCGTGGGTGGTGAGCCCGGCTCCGGCGAGCAGCCGGGCCATCCGGGCCCGCAGCTCGGGCTCGTCCGGCGGGACGGGGGCGAACACGGCCAGCGCGGACAGCCCGAAGACCCCGGCGAACAGCTCGCGGGCCCGTTCCCGGTTCCCGACGTGGTCCTGGATGAGGTCGACCAGCGCCGCGTCGGGTTCTGCGGCGGCCGGGCCGGTGGCGGTGCCGCCGTGGCCCCGGGCGACGCGGACGCGCAGCTCCAGCATGGTCAGGAACTCCGGGCGGCGGGGGCCGAGCAGGTCGACCAGGTAGGCGGTGCAGGCGTCGAGCAGGGTCAGGTCACCGGAGCGGGCCCGGCGGGTCAGCTCGGCCAGCCGTGCGACGGCGTCGTGCTCCAGCTCGACGGCGACCGCCTCCAGCAGCGCGTCGAGGGTGCCGAAGTGGTAGGTCGCCGACGCGGCCGACGCACCGGCGCGGTCCGCGACCTGGCGCAGCGTCAGCCGGTCGAAGCCGTGCGCGGTGACGACGTCGACGGCGGCCCGCACCAGCGCGCGACGGGTGTCGGCGCCGCGTCGTCGTCGCCCGTCGGGGGTGGGATCGGCCATTCCGACAAACTATCTGTACAACCAGACAGATTCCAGTCCGGCCCGCGGAACACGGTTCCGCGACGACGCGCTGCAGTCCGGAACCGGGCGTAGCGTGGAGATCGTGCCCGTCACACCTGACCTTCCCCGTACCGTCGGTGCGCTGCGTGCGTCCGGTCACGTACAGCGACCCGTGAAGCACGAGATCCGCGACAACCTCCTGGCGGCCCTGCGTGAGGGCCGCGACCCCTGGCCCGGCATCGTCGGCTTCGACGACACCGTCGTCCCGCAGCTCGAGCGGGCGCTGCTCGCCGGCCACGACCTCGTCCTGCTCGGTGAGCGGGGCCAGGGCAAGACCCGCCTGCTGCGGTCGCTGGCCGGCCTGCTCGACGAGTGGACCCCCGTCATCGAGGGCTCCGAGATCGGCGAGCACCCCTACGAGCCGATCGTGCCCGCCTCGATCCGGCGCGCCGCCGAGTTCGGCGACGACCTGCCGGTCGCCTGGGTGCACCGCGACCACCGCTACACCGAGAAGCTCGCCACGCCCGACACCTCGGTCGCCGACCTGATCGGCGACGTCGACCCGGTCAAGGTCGCCGAGGGCCGCTCGCTGGGCGACCCCGAGACCATCCACTTCGGGCTCGTCCCGCGGTCCCATCGCGGCATCGTCGCCATCAACGAGCTGCCCGACCTGGCCGAACGCATCCAGGTCGCGTTGCTCAACGTGATGGAGGAGCGCGACATCCAGGTCCGCGGCTACACGCTGCGGCTGCCGCTGGACGTGCTGCTCGTGGCCAGTGCGAACCCCGAGGACTACACCAACCGCGGGCGGATCATCACCCCGCTCAAGGACCGGTTCGGCGCCGAGGTCCGCACCCACT
This sequence comes from Pseudonocardia sp. UM4_GMWB1, assembly GCF_017312155.1. Classification (NCBI taxonomy): domain Bacteria; kingdom Bacillati; phylum Actinomycetota; class Actinomycetes; order Pseudonocardiales; family Pseudonocardiaceae; genus Pseudonocardia; species Pseudonocardia sp. UM4_GMWB1. Next base: position 3,260,502 of record NZ_QJPN01000001.1, read on the forward strand.
ACCCGCTGGAGCTGGCCCCCGAGGTCGAGCTCGTCGCGCAGGAGGCCGACCTCGTCGCCGAGGTGCCGCGGCACCTGCTCGAGGTCGTCGCCCGGTTCACCCGGCACCTGCGCGACTCGTCCGCGGTCGACCAGGGCTCGGGGGTGTCGGCCCGGTTCGCCGTGGCCGCGGCCGAGACCGTCGCCGCCGCGGCGCTGCGCCGTGCCGCGCTGACCGGCGAGGAGACGGCCTACGCCCGCCCGGTCGACCTGGAGTCGGTCCCGGCCGTGCTCCGCGGCAAGATCGAGTTCGCGTCGGGGGAGGAGGGCCGCGAGGACGAGGTGCTCGAGCACCTGCTGCGCCGCGCGACCGCCGACACCGCCCGCTTCGCGCTGCGCGGCGTCGACCTCGACGAGCTGGCCGTGGAGGTGTCCACCCGCCCGGTCCGCACCGGCGAGCGCATCCCCGCCCGCGACGTCGTCGCCGCCCTGCCGCGGGTCGACGCGCTGACCGAGATCGCCGCGAAGCTCGGCGCCGCGGGCACCGAGGACCCGGGCCCGATGGCCTCGGCCGCGGAGCTGGCGCTGGAGTACCTGTTCCTGACCCGCAAGCTGGCCAAGGACTCCTCCGACGACGGTGACACGGTGTCGTATGGCTGATCCCCGGCGTCGTCGCCGCCGTTACGCCTACGGCCCCTACGCCGGCGGGCCCGACCCGCTGGCACCGCCGTACGACATCCGGGCGGCGATGGACCAGATCGGCCGCGACGTCATGGAGGGCTCCTCGCCGCGTCAGGCGTTGCAGGAGCTGCTCCGTCGTGGCCTCGACGGGCGGCGCGGGCTCGACGACCTCACCCGCCGGGTGTGGGAGCGGCGCCGGGACCTGCAGCGCGACAACCGCATCGACGGGACGCTGCAGGAGGTCCGTGAGCTGCTGCAACGGGCCCTCGACGCCGAGCGCGAGGCGCTGGGCAACGAGGACTCCGACGACGCGCGGTTCCGCGAGATGCAGCTCGACGCCCTGCCGCCCGACACCGGCGGCTCGGTGCGGGAGCTGAACTCCTACGACTGGCGCTCCTCCGACGCCCGCGAGGCCTACCAGGAGATCCGCGACCTGCTCGGCCGGGAGCTGCTCGACCAGCGCTTCGAGGGCATGAAGCAGGCCATGCAGAACGCCACCCCGGAGGACGTCGAGCGGATCAACGCGATGCTCGACGACCTCAACGACCTGCTCGACCGGCACGCCCGCGGCGAGGACACCACCGAGCAGTTCGCCGAGTTCATGGGCAAGCACGGTGAGCACTTCCCGGAGAACCCGCAGAACACCGAGGAGCTGGTCGACGCGCTCGCCGCCCGGGCTGCCGCGGCCCAGCGCATGATGAACTCGATGTCGGCCGAGCAGCGCGCCGAGCTGGCCGAGCTGGCCCAGCAGGCGTTCGGCGACCCGCGGCTGTCGGAGTCGCTGGCCCGGCTCGACGCCCAGCTGCAGGGCCTGCGCCCGGGCGAGGACTGGTCGGGGGAGGGCGACTTCCGCGGCGAGAACCCGATGGGCATGGGCGAGGCGACCCGCGCGATGGAGGAGCTGGGGCAGCTCGACGCCCTGGCCGAACAGCTCGCGCAGAGCTACCCCGGCGCGCGGATGGAGGACATCGACCTCGACGCGCTCACCGAGATGCTCGGCCCGGAGGCCGCCGCCGACGCCCGCACCCTCGCCGAGCTGGAACGCGAGCTGCAGCGCCAGGACCTGTTCCGCCGCGCCCCCGACGGCTCGCTGATGCTCTCGCCCAAGGCGCTGCGGACACTCGGGCAGTCGGTGCTGCGCGACGTCGCCGACCGGATCTCCGGGCGGCAGGGGCAGCGCGACACCCGGCGTGCCGGGGCGGCGGGCGACGCGACCGGGTCGACCCGGCCGTGGGCCTTCGGCGACACCCAGGCCTGGTCGGTGCCGCGGACGCTGCTCAACGCCCAGCTGCGCCGCGCCGGCGGCGACGACCGGGCACTCGACGTGTCCGACGTCGAGATCGTCGAGACCGAGCAGCGCACCCGGGCTGCGGTGACGCTGCTGGTCGACACGTCGTGGTCGATGGTGGCCGAGGGCAGGTGGGTGCCGATGAAGCGCACCGCGCTGGCGCTGCACCAGCTCATCTCCACGCGGTTCCGCGGCGACGACCTGTCGCTGATCACCTTCGGGCGGCACGCTCAGACCGTGGACCTGGCCGAGCTGATCGGGCTGGAGGGCGTGTACATGCAGGGCACCAACCTGCACCACGCGCTGCTCCTGGCCCGGGAGCGGCTGGCCCGCCAGCCCGACGCGACACCGGTTGTCCTGGTGGTGACCGACGGCGAGCCGACCGCGCACCTGGAACCCGACGGCGAGGCGTTCTTCGACTACCCGCCCAGCCCGCACACGCTGCGGGCGACGGTGGACGGCCTGGACCGGCTGATCGGGATGGACGCGGCGTTCACGTTCTTCGTGCTCGGCGACGACCCGGGGCTGCTGTCGTTCGTGAACCGGCTCGCGCGCCGCGCCGGGGGACGGGTGGTGCAGCCCGACCTCGACGGCCTCGGCGCGGAGGTGGTCTCGGACTACCTGCGCCGCCGCACCGGCTGACCGCGCGGCGACCCGTCGCGTGCCCCGGCACCCCACCCGTGGGTCGCCGCGGTACGCGACGGGGCGCCACGGCACGTGACAGGTCACCGTCGGACACGACGGGACGCTGCGGGCACCGGTGGACCCGTGGGATCAGGCGGGACCGGGGGTCAGGTGTTCCGCGGCCCAGGCGCGCAGCGTCGTGGGGGTCGTCGACACCGCGTCGCGGCGCTGCTCGTGGAGGTACCCGGGGGCCGAGAGGCGTTCGGCCATCCCGGCGACCGCGTCGATCTCCGGTGCCGTCATGCCGAGGCCGGCCAGCATCGACCGGAACCCGGCGCGGGGCAGGTGCACCGCGCGGACCGGGTGGCCGAGTACCCCGGTGAGCACTGCCGCGGCGTCGTCGAACGTCAGGTCCGCCGGCCCGTGCACGGCCTGCACCAACCGCCCCGACCACACCGGCCCGAGCAGCCGCACCGCGGCGACGGCGGCGACGTCACCGGGCGCGACCCAGGGCAGCGGGTGGTCGAGCGGCCACGGCGTCGACAGCGTCCCGCCGGCGATCTCGTCGGCCGACATCAGCAGGTTCGACATGAAGTAGCCGCACCGCAGGTGCAGCACCGGGGCGCCGGTCGCGTCGAGCGCCTGCTCGGTCGCGGCCAGGCCGTCGATGTCCCCGGCGCCGCGGCGCACCTCCGCGCCACCGCTGCTCTGCAGCACCGTCGCGCCGATCCCGTTGCAGCGCACGGCCTCCGCGACGACTGCGGCGCAGGCTCCCTGGTGGGCGAGCGGGTCGGTGCCGGGCGGTGCGGGCGGGTTCACCCAGTACAGCCGGTCCGCGCCGAGCGTGGCGCCGACGACGGCGTCGGCGTCGGTCTGGTCCGCGACCACCGGCTCGACCAGCCCGGCGAGGTCCGGGGGCAGCCGGGCCGGGTCGCGGAGCAGGGCCACCGGGTGCAGCCCGGCCTGTACGAGCAGGCGCACCAGCAGGGAGCCGACGGTGCCGGTCGGTGTCGTCACCACGATGCGCATGCCCGCACCGTCGCACAGGGGGCCGACAGCCACACCCGTTCCCCGGCGGCCACACCTGGCGTGACGGGTGTGGCCGCCCGGCAGGGGGTGTGGACTCAGCCGAGCCAGGGGCGGGCGAGGCGGTCCCAGGTGCCGTCGGTGCGCGCCGCGCGCAGCCAGGTGTTCACCCGCTCGGTGAAGGACGGGTCGCCGGCCGGGGTCAGGTAGGCCTTCTCCGACGTGGTGAACGGGGCGTCGGGGTGCACCGCGCAGAGCACCCCGGGGTGCTGTGCGGCCTGCCAGCGGGTCTCGATCGCGTCGGTGACCATCAGGTCCGCGCGGCCGGCCACGATCTCGTCGAAGATCGTGGAGTTGTCCGGGTGGTCCACGAGCGTCGCGCGGGTGAAGGTCTCCCGGGCGAAGCGCTCGTTGGTCCCGCCCGGGTTCACCACGACCCGGACGCCGGGCCGGTCGATGTCGGCGACCGTGCCGTAGCGGGCGACGTCGGGGCAGCGCGCGATCGGCGTCTTGCCGTCGCGCAGGTAGGGCTCGGTGAACACGGCCCGCTCCGCGCGGTCCGGGGTGACCGAGACGCCACCGACGGCGATGTCGCAGCGCCCGGCGACGACGTCGTCGAGCAGGGTCGCCCAGGTCGTGCGGACCAGCTCCGCGCGAGCACCGAGCTCGGCGGCGAGGTCGCGGGCCATGTCGACGTCGATCCCGGACCAGGTGCCGTCCGCGGCCAGTGCGGTCAGCGGCCGGTAGTCCCCGGTGGAGCAGACCCGCAGCACGCGCGACGACGCGACCCGGTCCAGCGTCGGGGACCCCGGTGCGGCGGGCGAACCGCACCCGGCGACCAGCATCGCGAGCAGCAGGACGATCGGCAGGCGGCGCACGGCCCGGGACCCTAGCCGCCGTTCGGGGGTGTCCACGACTCCGGACGGAGGTCTGCGGTGCGGATGCTGCGGACCAGTGCCTCGGCCGGGTCGCTGTGCCGCCGCCCGTGCGCGAGCACCAGCTCGACCGGGCCCAGCTCGGGCAGCCCGGCACGGTCCCCGACGACCTCCAGCCCGTCGGGGACCAGCGTCGCGGCGTGCGCGAGCACACCCAGCCCGGCGAGGGCGGCGGCCCGCAGGCCGGACAGGCTGCCGCTGGTGCAGGCCATCCGCCACGGCCGCCCGACCGCCTCCAGGGCCCCGACGGCGGCGGTGCGCGACAGGCTCGGCGGGGGATAGGCGACGACCGGTACCGGGTCGCCGGGGCCGAGCGGAAGTCCGGGCGCCCCGACCCAGACGAAGCGGTCGCGGCGGACGACCAGCCGGCCGTCGTCGGGGCCGGGGAGACGCTTGGCGAACATCAGGTCCAGTTCCCCGGCGTCGAGGCGGTGTTCGAGCCCGCCGGCCAGACCGACGGTCAGCTCCAGGTCGACCTCGGGGTGGCGGCGGCGGAAGTCCGCGAGCACCGCGGGCAGCCGGGTCAGGACCAGGTCCTCCGACACCCCGAACCGCACCCGGCCGTGCACCCGCGACGCCCGGAAGTGCGCCATCGCCCGGTCACCCGCGTCGAGGATGGTGGCGGCGAACTCCAGCATCGCCTCGCCGTCGACGGTGAGCGACACCGAGTGGGTGTCGCGGTCGAGCAGCGGGCGGCCGACCGTCGCCTCCAGGCGCCGCACGTGCTGGCTCACGGTGGACTGGCCGACTCCGAGCGTGGCGGCGGCCCGGGTGAAGCTGCGGGCACGCGCGACGGCGGCGAACGACCGCAGCTGGACGGGGTCGAGCACCCGGTCATCATAGATCGCGGACACAGTCATGGTGATCAGTCGGTTTCCCGATGGGCGGACGGCTTGCAGGATGGAACCCATGCGAGTCCGTCCCGATCCGTTCCTGGCCTTGCTCCTCGTGACCGTCGGCGTCGCGTCGCTCTTCCCCGCGCGCGGCGCGGCGGTCGGGGTCGTCGACGTCGCCGTCACCGCCGCGATCGCCCTGCTGTTCTTCCTCTACGGCGCCCGCCTCTCCGCCGCCGAGGCGCTGGGCGGGCTGCGGAACTGGCGGCTGCACGGCACCGTCCTGGCGGCGACGTTCGTGCTGTTCCCACTGATCGGCCTGTCGGTGCTGCTGCTGCCGGAGTGGCTGCTGCCCGCGCCGCTCGCCGCCGGCGTCGTGTTCCTGTGCTGTCTGCCGTCGACCGTGCAGTCCTCGATCGCCTTCACCGGCATCGCCCGCGGCAACGTGCCCGCCGCGATCGTCGCGGCGTCGGTGTCGAACGTGCTCGGGGTGGTCCTCACCCCTGTGCTGGCCGCGCTGCTGCTGGCCACCAGCGGCGGGTTCGACGCGTCGAGCTTCGGTGACATCGCGCTCCGCCTGCTGGTGCCCTTCCTCGCCGGGCAGGCCGCACGGCCGCTGATCGGCCGATTCGTGGCCCGGCACAGGAAGCGGCTGTCGCTGGTGGACCGCGGGTCGATCCTGCTCGTCGTCTACGCCGCGTTCAGCGAGGGCGTCGTCGCCGGGATCTGGGGACGGCTCACCCCGGTCTCGCTGCTCGTGCTGCTCGGGATCTGCCTGGTGCTGCTCGCACTGGTGCTCGTGGTGACCTCGCTCGGGGCCCGCGCGCTCGGTTTCGACGACGCCGACCGCATCGCCATCGTGTTCTGCGGGTCGAAGAAGTCGCTGGCCAGCGGGCTCCCGATCGCCGGCGTACTGTTCGGCGGCCCCGCCGGGGCGTTGGTGGTGCTGCCGCTCATGCTGTTCCACCAGATCCAGCTGATGGCGTGCGCGATGATCGCCGACCGGGTCGGCCGGCGCCGCGCGGCGCTCGACACCGACCGGGCCGCCGGAGCACCATCGCGGGCGTGACGCCGACCGCCTGCCGTCTCTGCGGCGCCCCCGGTCCCGACGACGCCGGGGACGCCGCCGTCGCGGGCTGGGTGACCGGCCGCGACGAGCGCGGCCGCGACGGCCGGCTGTGCCCGACCTGCGCACGCCGGCACGTCCGCGACATCGAGGCCAAGCTCGACGTCGAGTGGTGGTGACCGGCACCCCGTCCCGCACCGGAATCTGCGACGGACGCCGCGCGTTCGCATGCGTGACCGCTTCCGAGAGCTAGGTAGGTTTGACCGCATGGAGACCTGGGCCCCGACCGACGTCCCGGCACTGGAGGGCAGCGGCCCGCCGCTGCGCCTGCACGACACCGCCACCGGCCGGGTCCGGCCCACGGCGCCGGGCCCGGTCGCGACGATGTACGTCTGCGGGATCACCCCCTACGACGCGACCCACCTCGGCCACGCCGCCACCTACCTGACGTTCGACCTGGTCAACCGCTACTGGCGCGACCTCGGCCACGACGTGCACTACGTCCAGAACGTCACCGACATCGACGAGCCGCTGCTGGAGCGCGCCGAGCGCGACCAGGACGACTGGGTCGTGCTGGGCCTGCGCGAGACCGCCCTGTTCCGCGAGGACATGGAGGCGCTGCGCGTTCTGCCGCCCCGCCAGTTCGTCGGTGCCGTCGAGGCGATCCCCGAGATCGCCGAGCTGGTCGAGAAGCTCGTCGCCGCCGGCGCGGCCTACCGGATCGACGACCCGGAGTACCCCGACGTCTACCACGACGTGACCGCCACCGGGCACTTCGGCTACGAGTCGAACTACGACCTCGACACCATGCTGAGGTTCTCCGCCGAGCGCGGCGGCGACCCGGACCGGCCGGGCAAGCGCAACCGGCTCGACCCGCTGCTGTGGCGCACCGCGCGCCCCGGCGAGCCCGCCTGGGACTCCGGCCTCGGCCGCGGCCGCCCCGGCTGGCACGTGGAGTGCGCCGCGATCGGCCTGAACCGGCTCGGCCCGCAGATCGACCTCAACGGCGGCGGCTCGGACCTGATCTTCCCGCACCACGAGTGCGGCGCCCTGCACACCGAGTCCCTCACCGGTGAGCACCCGTTCGCCCGGCACTACGTGCACACCGGCATGATCGGCCTCGACGGCGAGAAGATGTCGAAGTCCAAGGGCAACCTGGTCTTCGTCTCCAAGCTGCGCAACGCCCGCGTCGACCCGAACGTCATCCGGGTCGCCCTGCTCGACGGGCACTACCGCACCGACCGGTCCTGGACCGACGAGGTGCACGCGAAGGGCGACCGACGGGTGACCCGCTGGCGCGAGGCCGTCGGCCTCGACGCCGGGCCGGACGCGGCCGAGCTGGTCGCGAAGCTGCGGACCCACCTCGCCGACGACCTCGACACCCCCGGTGCGCTCGCCGCCGTCGACGCCTGGGCCGAGGAGGCGCTCACCCGCCGCGGTACCGACACCGCGGCCCCGCAGCAGGTGCGCACCGCGCTGGATGCGCTGCTCGGCGTGAACCTGTAGCCGGTCCGGTACCCGTCCCGACCGGCAGGGCGGGCGCCCGGCCGGGAGACTCCACGGATGGCCCTCAACGTGCTGGGCGGTGAGCTGGAGACCTGCGGGACCGATCCGGTCACCGGCTTCTACCGCAACGGATGCTGCGACACCGGGGGCGAGGACGCGGGCGTGCACACCGTCTGCGCCCGCGTCACCGCCGAGTTCCTCGACTTCTCCCGCGAGCAGGGCAACGACCTGACGACCCCGAACCCGCGGTTCGGGTTCCCCGGCCTGGTGCCGGGGGACCGGTGGTGCCTGTGCGCGAGCCGCTGGGCCGAGGCGCTGCGGGAGGGCGCCGCACCGCCGGTGGTGCTCGAGGCGACGCACGCCCGCACCCTCGAGTGGGTCGACCTCGACGACCTGCGGGCGCACGCCGCGCGGCACTGACCGGCTCGCCCGGTCAGGTGCCGAGACCCGCCGCGCGTGCCCGGCCCGCGGCGTCGACCCGGTGCGCCACATCCGGGTCCCGGCCGGGAGGGTCGGTCCGTCCGGGCCCGTCGGGACGATCGCTGCGTCCCGGGCCGGGTCAGGACGGTTCCGGGGGCCCGGATCCGTCCGGGCGGCGCCGGGTGCGGACCCCGGTGAGCACCGTCGGCACCCCCGCGGCGAGCAGCGCCGCCGGCACGAGGAATCCCGCCAGCGGATCTGCGTGGTAGACGGGCGTGACCACCACCGGCGACGCCGCGGTCCCGGCGAAGCGCACCGCCTGCACCACCGACACCGCGCCGCCGCTGTTCGGTCTGCCCGACCCCAGGACCAGGGCGTTCACCCCGACGAGGATCAGCTGGCTGCAGATCCCGCCCAGTGCCCAGAGCGCCACGACGACGCCCAGCACCGGCACGGCGCCGATCAGGGCGACCAGCACCCCGCCGCCGATCGCGCCGGTCAGGACGCAGCGCCGCGGCCCGACCCGGTCCACCGCGCCACCGATCAGCCGAGCGGTGAGGATCCCGGCGATGCCGAGCGCGGTCAGCACCAGCCCACGCGGCCCGGCACCGAGCCCGAAGAACTCCTCCAGCCGCAGCGCGAGCAGGAAGTTGAGCCCGGCGAGACAGCCCCAGCCCAGCCCGGCGACGAGCCCCAGCCGCAGCACCGGCCCGGTCCAGGCCGACCGCAGCCGGGGGCGTTCCCCGGCGTGCCCCCGGGACTCGCCGGACGGGATGCCCACGACGGCGAGCAGCAGAGCCACGGCGGCGGCTCCGCCGAACGCCAGCCGCCAGTCCACCTCGGCGCCCAGCCCGCCCACCAGCGGCGCCGAGGTCTGCCCGGCCGCCTGCAGCGACCCGAACCAGCCCAGCGCCCGGCCGAGCCGGTCCGGCTCCACCGCGGCGGCCAGCGCCGCCAGCAGAACCGGGGTGGTGAACGCGTTCGCGACACCCTGCAGCGCCCGCCCGGCCAGGAAGACCGGCCAGGACACCGCCAGCACGCAGGCCAGCGAGGCGACGACGTAGAGCGCGTACCCGGCGACGACGGTGCGTCCCCGTCCCCAGCGGTCTCCGAGGGTGCCCGAGACGAGCATGACCCCGGCGAACGGCAGCAGGTACGCGGTGATCGACACCGACGCCGTCGCCGTCGGGACGCCGAAGTCGGCGCCCAGCTCCGGCAGCATCGCCGCGGTCAGGCCACCGCCGAAGGGCCCGAGGAAGGCGCCCAGGTACAGCGCCGCCCGGCGCAGCGCCACCACGAGCCGCGGCCCGTCAGGAGTTGGGGCCGCGGCGGCGCAGGTAGCGCTCGAAGTCCGCCGCGATGGAGTCCCCGGAGGTCTCGCGCAGCTCGGTGCGGGCCTCCTCGTCGTCGGACTCCGAGGCCTGCTCCTCCAGCTGGCGCACGTACTCGCGGACCTCGTCGTCGGCGTCGGCCATCTCCGACACGGTCCGCTCCCACTCCTCGGCCTTCTCCGGCAGGACGCCGAGCGGCACCTCGACGTCGAGGGACTCCTCGATCCGGTGCAGCAGCGCGACCGCGGCCTTCGGGACCTGGGCCTGCGAGACGTAGTGCGGCACCTCGGCCCAGTAGGAGACGGCCGGGATGCCGGCCTGCACGCAGGCCTGCTGGAAGACCGCGACGATCCCGGTCGGGCCCTCGTAGTTCGACGGCTCGGTGCCCATCGCCTTCTGCGACTCCGCGTCCCAGGAGGTGCCGTTCACCGGCGTCGGTCGGGTGTGCGGGACCTCGGTGAGCAGGGCTCCCAATGTGATGACCTTCGTCACGCCGAGACGCTCCGCGTGGCCCACCAGTTCCGCGCAGAACGTCTTCCAGCGCAGGTTCGGCTCGATCCCGTTCACCAGGACGACATGCCGGTCGGTGCCCGGCAGCGTCGCCCACGACAGCCGCGTGGTCTGCCACTCGATCCGCCGGGTGACGCCGTCGGAGAGCTTGACGTGCGGGCGCGTGACCTGGAAGTCGTAGTATTCCTCGGGATCGATCGAGGTCAGAGGCTTCGCGTCCCAGCTGAGCTCGAGGTGCTCCAGCGCGGTGCTCGCGGCCTCACCGGCGTCGTTCCAGCCCTCGAACGCCGCGATGAGGACCGGGTCGACCAGGTGCGGAGTGCTGTCGCCGCCCGTGGTGCTCGGCTCTCGGTCGGTCATCGCCCCAGCCTACGACCCCGCGGGCGCACGGCCGGGTTCCCTCCCCGTCACCAGGTACCGTGGTTGATCGTGTCAGCTACGACGGGAGCGGATCACTCGGTGGGCATCTCTTCGGACGACCACAGCACGACCCGCCCGATCGACCCCGAACGGGTCGATCGAGCGGCCCGGCGGACCGAGCAGCTGACGGAGCTGCTGGGTCGGCGCATCGGCGTCATCGACGGGGCGTGGGGCACCGTCATCCAGGGCCTCGGCCTGACCCCGGAGGACTACTCCGCGGACTGGCTGCACGGCCACCCCAAGGACACCAACGGCGACCCGGACCTGCTCAACCTCACCCGTCCGGACCTGATCCTCCAGGCGCACCGCAACTACTTCGACGCGGGCGCCGACCTGACGACGACCAACACCTTCACCGCGACCACGATCGGCCAGGCGGACTACGGCCTGGAGTCGAAGGTCGACGAGATGAACGTGGCCGCGGCGCGGCTGGCCCGCGAGGCCGCCGACGAGGCCGAGAAGGCCACCGGCGAGCCCAAGTGGGTGGCCGGCTCCATCGGTCCGCTGAACGTCACGCTGTCGCTGTCGCCGAAGGTCGACGACCCCGCCTACCGTGCGGTGTCCTACGAGCAGGTCTACGACTCCTACGCCCAGCAGATCGCCGCGCTGGACTCCGGCGGCGTCGACGTCCTGCTGATCGAGACCATCTTCGACACGTTGAACTCGAAAGCCGCGTTGCAGGCCGCGCACGACGTCGCCCCGCACCTTCCGGTGTGGATCTCGGTGACCATCGTCGACCGCTCCGGGCGCACCCTGTCCGGGCAGACCGTCGACGCGTTCTGGACCTCCGTGCGCCACGCCGCGCCGCTCGTCGTCGGGCTGAACTGCGCGCTGGGCGCCGACGAGATGCGCCCGCACGCCGTCGCGCTCGCCGAGATCAGCGACGCGTTCGTCGCGACCTACCCCAACGCGGGCCTGCCGAACGCCTTCGGCGGCTACGACGAGACCCCCGAGCAGACCGCGGACTTCCTCAAGGAGTTCGCCGAGTCCGGGCTGGTGAACATCGTCGGCGGCTGCTGCGGCACCGGGCCGGAGCACATCCGCCACATCGCCGACCGGGTCAAGGGGCTGCCGCCGCGGGTGCCGACCGAGGCCCCGCAGCGCACCCGCTTCTCCGGCCTGGAGCGCTTCGAGATCGGCCCCGACACCGGGTTCGTGATGATCGGTGAGCGGACCAACGTCACCGGCTCCAAGCGGTTCCGCAGGCTCATCGAGTCGAAGGACTACAACGGCGCGCTCGACGTCGCGCTGGACATGGTCCGCGGCGGCGCGAACATGCTCGACGTCAACATGGACGCCGACCTGCTCGAGTCCGCCGACGAGATGCGCACCTTCCTCAACCTGCTGGCCACCGAGCCCGAGGTCGCCCGACTGCCGATCATGATCGACAGCTCGCGGTGGTCGGTGATCGAGGCGGGCCTGCAGTGCGTGCAGGGCAAGGGCGTCGTCAACTCGATCAGCCTCAAGGAGGGCGAGGAGCCCTTCCTGGAGCAGGCCCGCAAGGTCAAGGCCTACGGCGCGGGCGTGGTGGTCATGGCCTTCGACGAGACCGGCCAGGCCGACACCGCCGACCGCAAGGTCGAGATCTGCGGCCGCGCCTACGACCTGCTCGTCGAGAAGGCCGGGCTCGACCCGCACGACATCATCTTCGACCCGAACATCCTCGCCATCGCCACCGGCATGGAGGAGCACAACGACTACGCGAAGGACTTCATCGAGGCCTGCCCGCGGATCAAGGAGCGCTGCCCCGGCGCCCACATCTCCGGTGGTGTCTCGAACCTGTCCTTCGCCTTCCGCGGCAACAACGTCGTCCGCGAGGCCATGGACTCGGCCTTCCTGTTCCACGCCATCAAGGCCGGCCTGGACATGGGGATCGTCAACGCCGGCCAGCTCGCGGTCTACCAGGACATCCCGGCCGACCTGCTCGAGATGGTCGAGGACGTCCTGTTCAACCGCCGCCCCGACGCCACCGACCGGCTCGTGGAGAACGCCGACCGGTTCAAGGGCGAGGGCACCCAGCGCAAGGTCGACCTGTCCTGGCGGGAGGCCGACGTCCGCGCCCGCCTGTCGCACGCGCTCGTGCACGGCATCGTCGACTTCGTCGAGGCCGACACCGAGGAGGCCCGCGCGCAGGCCACGCGGCCGCTCGACGTCATCGAGGGCCCGCTGATGGACGGCATGAAGGTCGTCGGCGACCTGTTCGGCGACGGCAAGATGTTCCTGCCCCAGGTCGTGAAGTCCGCCCGCGTCATGAAGCGCGCCGTCGCCTACCTCGAGCCCTTCATGGAGAAGGAGAAGGAGGAGGCCAAGGCCCGCGGCGAGATCGACGCCCGCGGGCACGGCAAGGTCGTCATGGCCACGGTCAAGGGCGACGTGCACGACATCGGCAAGAACATCGTCGGGGTCGTGCTGGGCTGCAACAGCTACGAGGTCATCGACCTCGGCGTGATGGTGCCCGCGCAGACCATCCTCGACACCGCCGTCGCCGAGGGCGCCGACGTCGTCGGGTTGTCCGGCCTGATCACCCCCTCGCTCGACGAGATGGTGAGCGTGGCCACCGAGATGGAGCGGCGCGGCCTGAAGCTGCCGCTGCTCATCGGCGGGGCCACGACCTCCCGCCAGCACACCGCGGTGAAGATCGCCCAGCAGTACCAGGGCGACGTCCTGCACGTCCTGGACGCCTCCCGGGTCGTCGGGGTCGTGTCGGACCTGCTCGACGACGACCGCGCCGAGGTCCTGTCCCGGCGCAACGACGCCGACCAGCAGCGGCTGCGCGAGCAGCACGAGGGCCGGCAGGCCAAGCCGCTGCTGCCCTTCGCCGACGCCGTCGCCAACCGCGAGAGCATCGACTTCGGTGAGCTGCCCGTCCCCGAGTTCACCGGGGTCCGCCCGTGCGAGCCCACGATCGCCGAACTCCGCGAGCTGATCGACTGGCAGTTCCTGTTCCTGGCCTGGGAGCTGAAGGGCAAGTTCCCGCAGATCCTGAACTCGCCCGTCGCCAAGGAGCTCTACGACGACGCCAACGCGCTGCTCGACCAGATCATCGCCGAGGACCGGTTCACCGCCCGCGGCGTCTACGGCTTCTGGCCGGCCCGCGCCGAGGGCGAGGACATCGTGATCTCCCCCGACGGCGGTGACGTGCGGCTGCCGATGCTGCGCCAGCAGACCGTCAAGCCGAAGGGGCGGGCCAACCGCAGCCTCGCCGACTACGTGGCGCCCGACGGGGACCACCTCGGCGCGTTCGCGGTGTCCATCCACGGCGCCGAGGACATGGCCGCCGAGTTCGAGACCGCGCTCGACGACTACAAGGCGATCATGGTGAAGGCGCTGGCCGACCGGCTCGCCGAGGCCTTCGCCGAGTACGCCCACCGGCAGGCCCGCCGCGAGTGGTTCGAGCCCGACGCGAACCAGGCCGTCGAGGACCTGCACGCCGAGCGGTTCCGGGGCCTCCGTCCCGCGTTCGGCTACCCGGCCTGCCCGGACCACACGCTCAAGCGGCCGCTGTTCGACCTGCTGGGCGCCGAGGAGACCGGCGTGGGGCTCACCGAGTCCTTCGCCATGACCCCGGCGGCCGCGGTCAGCGGCATGATGTTCGCCCACCCGGAGTCGCGGTACTTCACCGTCGGCCGGATCGGGTCCGACCAGGTCGCCGACTACGCCGGCCGGCTCGGCGTGGACGTCGCCGTCGTCGAGAAGTGGCTGCGCCCGAACCTGGGGTACACCCCCGATGCCTGAGCCGACGACGACCCGGCCCGCGGGCGTGCTGCTGGACATGGACGGCACGCTGATCGACTCGGAGAAGGTGTGGGAGGTCGCCCTCAACGACCTCATGAAGCACCTCGGCGCCCCGGAGCTGAGCCTCGAGGCCCGGCTGGAGTCCGTCGGCGGCTCGCTCGACTCGTCGCTGCGGATCTGCTTCCGGGAGGCCGGGCGCGACCCCGGCACGATCCCCGCCGACGAGTACCGCGAGACCGGCGAGTGGCTCTACGACCGCGCCGGGGAGCTGTTCTCCCACGGCGTGCCGTGGCGGCCCGGTGCCCGGGAGCTGCTCGGCGCCCTGCGCGAGGCGGGCATCCCGACCGCGCTCGTCACCAACACCATCCGGGTGCTGGTGGAGCGGGCGCTGGGGACCCTGGGCCGGGAGCACTTCGCCGCCGTCGTGCCCGGCGACGAGGTGCGCGAGCCCAAGCCGCAGCCCGAGCCCTATCGGCGCGGCGCCGAGCTGCTCGGGGTCGAACCGCGCGACTGCGTCGCGGTGGAGGACTCGCCGACGGGTGCGCTGTCGGCCGAGCGGGCCGGCTGCGCGGTGCTGGTGGTGCCCTGTGAGCTCGAGGTGCCCGCCGGTCCGCGCCGGGTGCTGCGCGAGACCCTCGCCGGGATCGGGCCGGCCGAGCTCGGGGCGGTCCTCGCGGAGGTCCGGGCCCGCTGAACGGCCCAAGGGCCGGTGTGAGCGGGCCGTTCGCGGCGACGAGCGGCACCCCGACCTGGTCTTGCTCACTCCGGGTGAACCATCCGGCGCGGTCCGTTGCCCACACGGCTTACCGCCCCGGATGCGCCCGGCGTGCGGCGTGGGTCACCGTTCACACTGGTACCCGTGAAGACATTCGACGACTTGTTCGCCGAGCTGCAGGCCAAGGCCCAGGAGCGGCCGGCCGGTTCGGGGACCGTCGCCGCGCTGGACGCCGGGGTGCACGCCCAGGGCAAGAAGGTGCTCGAGGAGGCCGGTGAGGTCTGGATCGCCGCCGAGTACCAGGGCGACGACGAGCTGGCCGAGGAGATCTCGCAGCTGCTGTACCGGCTGCAGGTGATCATGCTCCAGCGGGGGCTCACCCTCGAGGACGTGTACAAGCATCTGTAGGTCGACCCGACCCACCGACACCACCACCGACGACGACCGTCAGGAGAGCGGAAATGCTCCGCGTGGCACTGCCGAACAAGGGCACCCTGGCCGAGCCCGCCGCGACGATGATGCGCGAGGCGGGGTACCGCCAGCGGACCGACTCGCGCGACCTCAGCGTGGTCGACGACGAGAACGAGATCGAGTTCTTCTACCTGCGGCCGAAGGACATCGCGACCTACGTCGGCAAGGGTGACCTGCATCTGGGCGTCACCGGCTTCGACCTCATGGAGGAGTCGGGCAGCCAGACCCAGGAGATCATCCCGCTCGGCTTCGGCAAGTCGCGGTTCCACTTCGCGGCCCCGGCCGACGCCGACTGGAAGATCGAGGACCTCGACGGCCGCAAGATCGCGACGTCCTACCCCCGTCTGGTCCGCTCGTACCTCTCCGGCAAGCGGATCGGCGCGGAGATCGTGAAGCTCGACGGCGCGGTGGAGATCTCCATCCAGCTGGGTCTGGCCGACGCGATCGCCGACGTCGTGTCCTCCGGGCGCACGTTGCGCCAGCACGGTCTGCAG
This sequence comes from Pseudonocardia sp. UM4_GMWB1, assembly GCF_017312155.1. Classification (NCBI taxonomy): domain Bacteria; kingdom Bacillati; phylum Actinomycetota; class Actinomycetes; order Pseudonocardiales; family Pseudonocardiaceae; genus Pseudonocardia; species Pseudonocardia sp. UM4_GMWB1. Next base: position 3,276,535 of record NZ_QJPN01000001.1, read on the forward strand.
ATCATCGGCGAGGCCATCGCCACCTCGCAGGCCACGCTCATCGAGCGGGAGAAGCGGCACGACCGCGCCGAGGACGCCGAGACCACCCGCCTGAAGAAGGTCTTCGCCGACCGGCTGCAGGGCGTCGTCGTGGCCCGCGAGTACCTGATGATGGACTTCGACTGCCCGGAGGGGCTGCTGGAGGCCGTGGAGAAGGTCGCACCGGGCCTGCAGGCGCCGACGGTCTCGCCGCTGTCGAAGAAGGGCTGGGTCGCGGTCCGCACGATGGTGCGCACCAAGGACACGAACCGCGTGATGGACAAGCTCGCCGACATCGGCGCCACCGCGATCCTCACGTCGGAGATCCGGTCCTGCCGCGCGATGACGGTCAACGGCCACGGCCACTGAGCCCCCCCGTCCGACGTCCGTTCCCCCCACGGCGGCCCGCCCCGGTGACTCCGGTGGCGGGCCGCCGTCGTGCGGCCGGGGCGGTGCCGGCGGCCGTACGGCTAGCGGGCCCGGACGGTCAGGGCCTGGGCGATCCGGCCGGTGTGCCCGTCGTCGTCGAACAGGGTGGCCGAGCAGGTGCCCAGCCCGTCCGGCCCGACGACGGTCGCGGCGTCGACGCCGATCCACCCGCCGGCCGGGGCCCGGTGCAGGTGCACCGTCAGCTCGGTGTTGACGAACAACCAGCGCGTCACGTCCAGCGGTGCGGCGAGCCCGTTCGCACAGTCCGCGGCGACCATCAGTCGCTGCGCCGGGCTCGGATCCTCACCCTCGACGAGCGGGACCCGCATCCGGATCCAGCCGCGCCCCGGGCCCTCGTCGCCGAGGCTGCCCCCGTCGAGCCAGGCCCACTCGATCGCGTCGAGGAACCCGGGCAGCCAGCCGTCCGGCCGCTCGGTGCGCACGACGGCGGCGTCCCGCCCGGGCAGCGCGGCTGCCTGCCCCTGCGCGACGACGGCGGTGTCGGACGAGGCGAGCCGCCAGGCCCGGGCCCGGAGCACGTCCCGGTCACCGGCGCGCATCGTCGCCGACAGCAGCTCGATCGTCCGCCCGGGCCGCTCGACGCCCGCGGTGACCGTGACCGGCCCGGCGGGCACCGCCCCGAGCACCTCGACGGTGACGCGGGCGATCCGCCACCCCGCCTCGGCGCCGCCGGGGCGGGACTCGGGCAGCCGTTCGAGGGCGCGGACCAGCAGCGCCGAGGGCGGGCCCATGTGCTGGGCGTCGGCGAACCAGGGGCCGGTCGTCGACGGCGTCGCCTCGAAGGCGGCGTGGGTGACGCCGTCGGCGGTCTGCTCGCCGCGGGGCAGGTAGAACGGGCCGGGCGGGATAGGGGGCGGTGCGCTCACCCGTCGATCATGCCGCGCCGCCCGGCCAGCCGGGATACGGCGGGGGAGTACCGCCCCACGCGGGGCAGTGGGCCTTGTGGTCGCAGGTGCGGCAGGCCGGGCCGGTGCGGGGCCGGAAGTCCCCGGTGGGGGCGGCGAGCCGGATGGCGGTCCACACCGCCTCGAGCAGGCGCCCGAAGCGGGTGAGCTCCTCGGCGTCGGGCCGGTAGGTCAGGGCGGTGCCGTCGGCCAGGTAGAGCAGGCGCAGCTCGTCGGGGACGCGGCCGTGGGTCAGCAGGACGGCCAGTGCGTAGAACTTGAGCTGGAACAGCACGCCGGACTCGTAGCCCTCGCCGGGCGTCGCGCCGGTCTTGTAGTCGACCACCCGCAGCCCGTCGGGACCGTCGTCGAGCCGGTCCAGGATGCCGCGAAGCGGCACCGGCGCCGCGTCGCCGGCGCCGGGCAGGGCCGCCTCGATGCGGGTCTCCACCGCCGTCGCGGAGACGCCGGCCGGGTCCTCCAGGGCGAAGTAGCGGTCGAGCAGCGCGGAGGCCGAGTCCAGCCAGAGCGCGAGCTGCGGGTCCTCCGGGCCGCTGAACAGCGCCGCCGCGGCGGGCTCCGCGGCCGCGAGGTCGTCCCAGCAGGGGCCGAGCAGCTCCCGCGCGGCCTGCGGGGTCCGGTCGGCCGGGTCCCGGGCGAACAGCCGCTCCAGCACCGCGTGCACCAGTGTCCCGCGGACCTGCGCCTGCGACGGCGGCTCCGGGAGCCGGTCGACGGCACGGAACCGGTAGAGCAGTGGGCAGCGGCGGAAGTCCGCCGCACGCGACGGGGACAGGGCGGGGGGACGCCGGGGTGCCGCGACGGGTACGGGGATGACCGTGGGGCCCGGTGCGGCCGGGCCGGGCTCGTCGGCGGGGGCGGCGGTCATGGCGGCAGGCTAGCCGCGACCCCCGACGGTTCCGGGCGCCCCGGGGAGCCCACGTGCCCCGGCGTCGGGGCCGGGGGCGCGCGCGGATAGCGTCGTCGCCCGTGCACGACGCCCCGACGCCCGACGCGCCGACCGAGTCCGCGCCCCTCGACAGCCCGCACGCCGAGGAGCCCGTCGACGCGGACCTCGTCGACGGGGAGCCCGTCGACCCGGAGATCCCTGACACCGTGCCCGCCGCCGCCGAGCCTGCCGACACCGGGTCCACCGACACCGGGACGGCCGACAGTGGCACGCCCGACAGCGGGACCGCCGAGACCGGATCCGCCCCTACGGGGACCGCCGGGACCGAGCCGGCCACCTGGGTGCCCCCGCGCCGCGGCGGGCCGTTCCGCGAGGGCGACCGGGTGCAGCTCACCGACCCCAAGGGGCGCCGCTACACCGTCGTACTCCAGGCCGGCGGGGCGTACCACACCCACCGCGGCCAGATCGACCACGACGACATCATCGGCTCGCCCGAGGGCGGGCTCGTGCACTCCGCGGCGAACACGCCGTACCTGACCATGCGTCCCCGCCTGGCCGACTACGTGCTGTCGATGCCCCGCGGCGCCCAGGTGATCTACCCCAAGGACTCCGCGCAGATCCTCATGTGGGGCGACGTGTTCCCCGGCGCGCGGGTACTGGAGGCCGGCGCCGGGTCCGGCGCGCTGACCTGCTCGCTGCTGCAGGCCGTCGGGCCGACCGGCAAGGTGGTCTCCTACGAGGTCCGCGACGACCACGCCCCGCACGCGGTCACCAACGTCGAGACCTTCTTCGGCCACCGGCCCCCGCACTGGGAGCTGACCGTCGGTGACGTCAGGCAGCACCGCGGCGAGGTCGACCGGGTCGTGCTGGACATGCTCTCGCCGTGGGACGTGCTCGACACCGTCCGCGACTGCCTGGTGCCGGGCGGGATCCTCGTCGGCTACGTCGCGACCACCACCCAGCTGTCGGTGCTCACCGAGGCGCTGCGGGAGATGCAGTGCTGGACCGAGCCCGAGTCCTGGGAGGCGATGGTCCGCCCCTGGCACGTGGTGGGTCTGGCCGTCCGTCCGGAGCATCGGATGATCGCCCATACGGCCTTCCTGCTGACCACCCGGCGGCTCGCCGACGGCGTCACGCCGCCCCGGCAGCAGCGACGGCCGACCGGCCGCTGATCCGGGCGTTCTGTCCGGTTTCGACCGGATCGCCACCGCGACGCGCCGGACCGCGGAACGAGAACGTTACGAACTACCCTCCGTGTGGACGTGGCGGTGACGCCCGTGAAGCCGCAGAGTGACCACATGGTGCCGACCGGCTGAGGCCCGGATCACCGGTTCGACGCACCGTCGCGGTCACCCGTCACGGGTACCGTGGTGAGACGGAACACGGAGGGAGGCTGCCGTGAACCACCCCTACGACGACGGTCCCGGCAACCAGGGTTTCCAGTCTGACCGCGACCTCAGCCCCGCTGAGGCCGCCGAGCACATCCGTCACCTCGAGCACGAGATCTCCTCGCTACGTCAACGGCTGACCGAGACGCCCCGGCACGCCCGAGTGCTGGAACAGCGGCTCGCCGAGACCACGAGCCGGCTCTCCGCGCTCAACGCTCGGAACGAGAAGCTGACCGAGACCCTCAAGGAGGCCCGCGGCCAGCTGGTCGCACTCCGCGAGGAGGTCGACCGGCTCGCGCAGCCGCCGTCCGGCTACGGGGTGTTCCTGGGCCGGTACGACGACGACACGGTCGACGTCTTCACCTCCGGCCGCCGGATGCGGGTCCCCGTGTCCCCGGCGGTCGAGGGCGAGACGCTGCGCAGCGGTCAGTCCGTCCGGCTCAACGAGGCGCTCACCGTGGTCGAGGCCATGGGCTTCGAGCAGGTCGGTGACCTCTACTCGCTGCGGGAGATCATCTCCCGTCCGGGTGAGGACGGCTCGGCCGGTCGCGGCCTGGTCGTCGGCCACTCCGACGAGGAGCGCGTCGTCTGGCTGGCGGCGCCGCTGTTCGAGCTCGGACAGGAGGAGGGCACCAGCCCGCTCAAGTCCGGCGACTCGGTCATGGTCGACTCGCGGGCGGGCTACGCCTACGAACGGGTCGCCAAGGCCGAGGTCGAGGACCTCGTGCTCGAGGAGGTCCCGGACATCGCCTACTCCGACATCGGCGGCCTGTCCCGGCAGATCGAGCAGATCCAGGACGCGGTCGAGCTGCCGTTCCTGCACACCGAGCTGTTCACCCAGTACGAGCTGCGTCCGCCCAAGGGCGTGCTGCTCTACGGGCCGCCCGGCTGCGGGAAGACGCTCATCGCGAAGGCCGTCGCGAACTCGCTGGCGAAGAAGATCGCCAAGCAGCGGGGCGACGACCCGGACGAGGGGCGCGCGTTCTTCCTCAACATCAAGGGCCCCGAGCTGCTCAACAAGTTCGTCGGCGAGACCGAGCGGCACATCCGGCTGATCTTCCAGCGCGCGCGGGAGAAGGCGAGCGCCGGCACCCCGGTGATCGTGTTCTTCGACGAGATGGACTCGATCTTCCGGACCCGTGGCTCGGGTGTGTCCTCCGACGTGGAGACGACGATCGTCCCCCAGCTCCTCGCCGAGATCGACGGCGTCGAGGGCCTGGAGAACGTCATCGTCATCGGTGCCTCGAACCGTGAGGACATGATCGACCCGGCGATCCTGCGGCCGGGACGGCTCGACGTGAAGATCAAGATCGAGCGTCCGGACGCCGAGGGCGCGAAGGACATCTTCTCGAAGTACCTGACCGAGACGCTGCCCATCCACGCCGACGACGTCGCCGAGTTCGGCGGCAGCCGCAAGGCCTGCGTGGACGGGATGATCCAGCGGGTCACCGAGCGGATGTACGACGAGTCCGAGGAGAACCGGTTCCTGGAGGTCACCTACGCCAACGGCGACAAGGAGACGCTCTACTTCAAGGACTTCAACTCCGGTGCGATGATCCAGAACATCGTCGACCGCGGGAAGAAGTCCGCGATCAAGGCGGTGCTCGAGTCCGGCCAGCCGGGGCTGCGGGTCCAGCATCTGCTGGACGCGATCGTCGACGAGTTCGCCGAGAACGAGGATCTCCCGAACACGACCAACCCCGACGACTGGGCGCGGATCTCGGGGAAGAAGGGGGAGCGGATCGTCTACATCCGCACCCTGGTCACCGGCAAGAACGACGCCACCGGCCGCGCGATCGACACCGCGTCGAACACCGGCCAGTACCTGTAGGCAGGCTCCGCACGCACGGGCCCCGCCGCATCCTGCGGCGGGGCCCGTCGTGTGTCCGGGGATCGTCACCCGGTGGAATGATGTCCGGACGAAACGGGCATCCTGTGCACGGAGCCGTGCACGTCCGTGTCGCGGCCCGCCACCACGGAGGTCCTCATGGCCGGCATCATCGGGCGCATCAGCGCATTCCTGAAGAGCCCGCAGGGGCGTCGCTACAGCGACCAGGCCAAGCGGATGGCGAGCGATCCGCGCAACCGCCGGCGGGCGCAGGACATGCTGCGTCGCTTCCGCGGCAAGCGCTGACCGGAGTCCGATCCGTTCACGACGCCGGGCTGCCCGCGGCCTAGCGTGGTGGGCATGGACACCTCGATCGGCGCCGAGCTCGACATGATCGGCATCGTGGTCACCGACATGACCCGCTCGCTGGCCTTCTATCGCCTGCTGGGGCTGGAGTTCCCCGAGGGCTCCGAGACCGAGGCGCACGTGGAGACCACGCTGCGCGGCGGCGTGCGCCTGGCCCTGGACCTGCAGTCGATGGTGGAGGGCTTCCACCCGGGTGTCACCCCGGACGGCCACGGCCGGGTCGGGCTGGCGTTCCGGCTGCCGACCGCCGCGGCCGTCGACGACGCCTGGCGCCGGGTCACCGCGGCCGGTCACACCTCGGTGCTGGACCCGTTCGACGCGCCGTGGGGGCAGCGCTACGCCACCGTCGCCGACCCCGACGGCTCATCGCTGGACCTGTTCGCCTGGACCTGACCTCGCACACGTTCCCCCGACGTCGCCTACCCCGCAGTGGCTGCGACGTCGGGGGAAGCCGTGCGAGGTGCGAGGGACGCCGGCGACACGCCGGCGAGTGCGCGGACCTCGCGGGACAGGTGGGGCTGGTCGGCGTAGCCGGTGCGGGCGGCGACCGCGGCGGGGGAGACGCCGTCGTACAGCAGCGCGGCCGCGGCCCGGAAGCGCAGCACCCGCCGTGCGACGGCCGGTCCGTACCCGAGGGTGGCGACGCAGCGGCGGTGCAGGGTGCGTCCGGTGACGCCGAGCCGGTCGGCCAGCTCCGCGGCGGACATGCCCCCTGCCAGGGCGCGCAGCGCGGGGTGGGGGAGTCGGGTCGGCGTCCGGTCGTCCACGGCCGCCGCGTGCAGGGCGAGGGCCAGCCGGGCGAGCCACGCGCCGTCGCCGTCGTCGCCGGCGGGGGTGGGCCGGAGCAGCCGACGCCGGCCGGGGTCGAGCACGTCGGCGAGCGGGACCCGGCGGTCGCGCAGCTCGTCGGCCGGGACGCCGAGCAGGGCCGGGAGGGCGCCGGGCCGGAAGCGCAGACCGGTGGTCACGCCGCCCGCGGGCGAGGCGGCGAGGTGTGCCGTGGTGTCGGGGCCCGCGACGACCAGCCGGTCCCCGGACAGGAGCAGGTCCATGCAGCCGTCGGGGAGCACCCGCTGGGTGTGCGGCGCGGTACCGGCGTGCGCCCGCCAGGTCACCTCGACGACCGCGCGCAGCGGTCCGGCGGGGGCCGTCTCGGAGTAGCTGCGCACGGCACCAGCCTACGGACGCGGCACGGCCCCGGTGCCGGCGTCGCCGGTCCGGGGCCGTGGCTGCGGGCGCGGGGTCAGGAGGCGCGCAGGACCGCCTGGATCTCCAGCTCGACGCCGACCTTCTCGCTGACGACGACGCCGCCGCCGTCCATCGGCAGCTCGATGTCGACACCGAACTCCGACCGCTTGACGGTGGTCTTCGCGGTGAACCCGGCGCGGGTGCCGCCCCAGGCGTCGGGGCCGAAGCCGTTCAGCTCGAGGTCCAGCTCGACGGGCTTGGTGACGCCCTTGAGGGTCAGGTCGCCGGTGAGCACGTAGTCCTCACCCTTCGCGGCGATCCCGGTGGACCGGAAGGTCCACTCCGGGTACTTCTCGACCTCGAAGAAGTCGGCGGAGCGGATGTGGCCGTCGCGCTGGTCGTTGCCGGTGGTGATCGAGGAGGCGTCGATGGTGGCGGTGACTGTGGAGTCCTCGAGCCGCTCCGCGGTCACGAGCTCGCCGGAGACCTTCTCGAAGCGGCCACGGACCTTGCTGACCATCATGTGACGGACGACGAACGCCACGTCGGAGTGCACCGGGTCGATGTCCCAGGTGCCGACGACGTAGCCGGGGATGGTGGTGGCAGCGGTCATGGTGGTGACTCCTCGGGATAGTTGAACTCTCACTTGTTGAGAGCGATACTAGGTTCAACGAATGCCACGCCCCAATGTTTCGGAGGGTGCTATGAGTCACACACGCTGGCTGGACGACGAGGAGCAGCGCACCTGGCGCGCCTTCCTGGCCGCGCAGCGGCTGGTCTCGGAGAAGGTGGAGCGACGCCTGCAGGCCGGGGCGGGGATGCCCCAGGCGTACTACGAGATCCTGGTCCGGCTCTCCGAGGCGCCGGACCGCACGCTGCGGATGAGCGTCCTCGCGGACTCCGCGCTGTCCTCGCGCAGCCGGGTGTCGCACGCGGTGGCCCGGATGGAGGAGGCGGGCTGGATCGAGCGGCGGTCCTGTCCCACCGACCGGCGCGGTCAGCTGGCCCGGCTGACCGACCGCGGCTTCGAGGTGCTGGCCGGTGCGGCCCCGGACCACGTCGAGAGCGTCCGCGAGGCGGTGTTCGACGGGCTGACCCCGGCCCAGCAGGCCGGGCTGCGCGAGGCGTGCGAGGCGGTCGTCGCGCACCTGTCCGGTGGCGGGGAGTGGCCCGTGACCCGGGACTCGGGACCGGACGGCCCGGACCCGGCCCAGGCGTCCTAGGCTGGGCACATGCCTCATTTCGACGTCGTCGTACTCGGAGCCGGACCCGGTGGATACGTGGCGGCCATCCGTGCTGCCCAGCTCGGCCGCAGTGTGGCGGTGATCGAGGAGAAGTACTGGGGCGGTGTCTGTCTCAACGTGGGCTGCATCCCCTCCAAGGCGCTGCTGCGCAACGCCGAGATCGCGCACATCGTCACCAAGGAGCAGAAGACCTTCGGTCTGTCCGGTGAGGTGTCGCTCGACTTCGGCGCCGCCTTCGACCGCAGCCGTTCGGTCGCGGACGGGCGCGTCAAGGGCGTGCACTTCCTGATGAAGAAGAACAAGATCACCGAGCTCGACGGGTTCGGCCGGTTCACCAAGCCCGGCGAGATCGAGGTCGAGCTGTCGAAGGGCGGCAACGAGACCGTCACCTACGACGACGTGATCATCGCTGCGGGCTCCACCGTCAAGCTGCTGCCGGGCACCGAGCTGTCCGACCGCGTCGTGACCTACGAGGAGCAGATCCTCACCCGCGAGCTGCCGGAGAGCGTGATCATCGCCGGTGCCGGTGCGATCGGCGTCGAGTTCGCGTTCGTGCTGGCCAACTACGGCGTCGACGTCACCATCGTCGAGTACCTGGACCGGCTGCTCCCGCTCGAGGACGCGGACGTGTCCAAGGAGCTGCTCAAGGCCTACAAGAAGCTCGGCGTGACGGTGCGGACCTCCACGAAGGTCGAGTCCATCACCGACGACGGCAAGGGTGTCACCGTCTCGGTCTCCTCGTCCAAGGGCAGCGAGGACCTGCGCGCGGACAAGGTCGTGCAGGCGATCGGCTTCGCCCCGCGGGTCGACGGGTACGGCCTCGACAAGCTCGGCGTGAACCTCACCGAGCGCGGCGCCATCGAGATCGACGACTACATGCGCACCAGTGTGGAGCACGTCTACGCCATCGGTGACGTCACCGCGAAGCTCATGCTCGCCCACGTCGCCGAGGCGCAGGGCATCGTCGCCGCCGAGACCCTGGCGGGCGCCGAGACCCAGGAGCTGAACTACAAGATGATGCCGCGCGCGACCTTCTGCAACCCGCAGGTCGCGTCGTTCGGCTACACCGAGACCGAGGCCCGCGAGCTGGCCGACGAGAAGGGCTGGAAGGTCAACACCGCGACCTTCCCGTTCACCGCGAACGGCAAGGCGCACGGCATGGCCGAGCCCGCCGGCTTCGTCAAGCTGATCGCCGACGACACCTACGGCGAGCTGCTGGGTGGGCACATCATCGGCGCCGAGGCGACCGAGCTGCTGCCCGAGCTGACCCTGGCCCAGAAGTGGGACCTGACCGTCCACGAGATGGCGCGCAACGTGCACGCGCACCCGACCCTGTCGGAGTGCCTGCAGGAGGCGATCCACGGCCTGGCCGGCCACATGATCAACTTCTGATCACGGCCGCGACGGCCCGCATCCCGCTCGGGGTGCGGGCCGTCGCGCTGTCCGGCCCCGCCGCCGGGCCCACGGGAAGCCGCCGGCGGGGCGGGGAGGGTCAGGAGTGGCGGGAGTCCGGCTCGCGGCGGGCGGTGTGCTCGCGACGCGTGGTGGAGCCCGCGGCGCGCTGCTCGTGGCGCTCGGCGGCCAGTGCCGCCTCCACCGCGGCCTGCACGGCGGCGGTGTTGACGTCGGGATCGATCAGCCTGGCGGCGGCGAGGGAACGGGCCGAGACCGAGATGCTGACCATGGGTGACTCCTGGAACTGTCGCGTGGTGGGCGTGGTGGGCGTCGGGGAAGGCCCCACGCTGGGCCCTTCCCCGGGTGGCGTCGCGCGACCCGCCGGGTAGTGACCGATTCAGGTACCGATGTGGGTGACGTATGTTACCCACTGGTAAACGCGCTGGCCCGAGGACCCTAACGGACGAGGTCGGCCAGCAGCAGGCGGGTGACGTACAGGCCGTCGGGGACCCAGGCCCGGTCCGGCGCGCCGATCCGGGCCGCCAGCTCGTCGAGGGTCCACCAGCCGCCCTCGGCCACCTCAGAGGGCTGGTGGGTCACCGGGCCGTCGGAGAAGGCGCGGTAGACGTGCACGTGGGCCCGCAGACCGTCCGGGCCGGTGCCGGGCCCGGTGTCGACACCCAGCGCGGCGGCGTCGAAGGCGACCACGGCCAGCTTCTCCAGCGGCACGCCGGTGACGCCGAGCTCCTCGCCGAGCTCGCGGGCGGCGCACGCGTCGGGGGTCTCGCCCTCGTCGAGGACCCCGCCGGCGAGGCAGTCCCACATCCCGGCCATGACCAGCTTGGTGTCGGTACGACGGTGCACGTAGACCCGCGTGCCGTCGGCGGAGCGGAGCAGGACCGCCGTCGTGGCGTGCCACAGCGAGCGCGCGTAGACCTCGCCGCGCTCGGCGACGCCGGTGGGCGCGCCCCCGGCGTCGAAGACGGTGATGCGCTCACGTGCGGGATCGGTCACGCCACGATCATCCCGCCGGGCCGCGGTGCACCCCGACCGGGGGCGCGGACGGTTAGTCTCGTGCAATGCACTCTCGCGCAGGGGGCCGGTCGTGACGGCCCGCCGGATCATGGGCACCGAGGTGGAGTACGGCATCGCCGTGCCCGGTGACCCCACCGCGAACCCCGTCGTCACCTCGACGCAGGTGGTGCTGGCCTACGCCGCTGCGGCGGACGTGCCCCGCAACCGCCGGGCGCGCTGGGACTACGAGGTGGAGTCGCCGCTGCGCGACGCCCGGGGGTTCGACCTGTCGGCGCCGTCGCTGGCGCCGCAGCTCGACACCGACCTCGACGACCTCGGCGCGGCGAACGTCATCCTCACCAACGGCGCCCGGTTCTACGTCGACCACGCCCACCCGGAGTACTCCACTCCGGAGGTCCTGTCCCCGCGCGACATCGTGACCTGGGACAAGGCCGGCGAGCGGATCATGCTGGAGGCGGCGAACCGCGCAGCCACCGTGCCGGGCGCGCCGCGGATGCAGCTCTACAAGAACAACGTCGACGGCAAGGGCGCCAGCTACGGCTCCCACGAGAACTATCTGATGGCCCGGACGACGACGTTCCCGTCGATCGTCACCGGCCTCACCCCGTTCTTCGTGACCCGCCAGGTCGTCTGCGGCGCCGGCCGGGTCGGCCTCGGCCAGCAGGGTGACGAGGCCGGCTACCAGATCGCCCAGCGCTCGGACTACGTCGAGGTCGAGGTCGGCCTGGAGACCACGCTCAAGCGCGGGATCATCAACACCCGCGACGAGCCGCACGCCGACGCCGACAAGTACCGCCGCCTGCACGTCATCATCGGCGACGCGAACCTGTCCGAGATCTCGACGCTGCTCAAGGTCGGCACCACCGCCCTGGTCCTCGACATGATCGAGAAGGGGCGCTCGTTCGAGGACCTGCGCCTGGCCGAGCCGGTGAAGTCGGTCTCGCGGATCAGTCACGACCCGACGCTGCAGCGGACCGTCCCGCTGGCCGACGGTCGTCACCTCACCGCGGTGCAGATCCAGCAGGAGTACCTGGCCCGCGCGGTCGAGCACATGGAGCAGACCGTCTCCCCGCGCCGCGAGGAGTGGGACCCCGACACCCGCGAGGTCGTCGAGGAGTGGGAGTCGGTACTGGTCGACCTGGAGCGCGACCCGATGCTGACCGCCGACCGGCTCGACTGGACGGCCAAGCTCAAGCTGCTCGAGGCCTACCGCGAGCGCGACGGCCTGACCTGGGGGTCGGGCCGGCTCGGGATGGTCGACCTGCAGTACTCCGACGTGCGGCTGGCCAAGGGCCTCTACAACCGGCTCGTCACCCGCGGGTCGATGCGCCGGCTGGTCACCGAGGAGCAGGTCGCCGCGGCGATGACCGAGCCGCCCGAGGACACCCGCGCCTACTTCCGCGGTACCTGCATGGGCCGGTTCCCGGTCGAGGTCGCCGCCGCGTCCTGGGACTCGGTGATCTTCGACCTGGGCCGCGAGTCCCTGGTGCGGATCCCGACGCTGGAGCCGCTGCGCGGTACCCGCAAGCACGTGGGGGAGCTGTTCGAGGCGGTGTCGACGGCCGAGGAGCTGGTCGACAAGCTCACCGCCTCCTGAGCCCGCCCGCCGGGGGAGCGGATCACACGCCGCTGCGCAACAGGCGATTTTGTCGCCCCCGGTGGGTAGGGTGAACCTGCAGGCAACTCTGCGAGGAGGAGGCGTCATGTCCCAGGAGCAGACCAAGCGCCAGGGTGGCGGCGACGGAGACGACGAGTCCGGGGAGAACGCGTCCGGATCCGGTCAGGAGCGCCGCGAGAAGCTCGGTGAGGACGTCGACACCATCCTCGACGAGATCGACGACGTGCTGGAGGAGAACGCGGAGGACTTCGTGCGGTCCTACGTGCAGAAGGGCGGTGAGTGAGCCCCACGGGGCCACTCACCCTGCCGCACCCCGGCACCAGCAGTACCGTCCCGGCCGGGTCCGCACCTGCGGGCCCGGCCGTGCCGGAAGGGCCGCAGACCCCGCCGACGCGGGGGAGCGGGACCACCGGCGCACGCAGTTCGAACGAAAGGCACGTCCGAGAGATGGAGTTCCGGCCGTCGGTCACCTCCGGGCTGGTGCCCGGGCACCACACGGGTCAGCTCGGCACCTTCCTGACCGGGTCGCAGTCGTTCTCCGACTTCGTCGGCGGCGCGGCCCCGCACCTGCTCCCCGGCGCGGGCCTGGACCGGACAGCCGGTCCCGGCACCTCCGCCGACGCCCTGGGTGTCCCGCACGGCACCACGATCGTCGCGCTGCTGTTCTCCGGCGGCGTCGTGATCGCCGGTGACCGGCGCGCGACCGCGGGCAACGTGATCGCCCAGCGCGACATCGAGAAGGTGTTCGTCACCGACACCCATTCCGCCGTCGGCATCGCCGGCTCCGCGGGGATCGCGCTGGAGATGGTCCGGCTGTTCTCGGTCGACCTCGAGCACTACGAGAAGCTCGAGGGCGTCCCGCTCTCGCTCGACGGCAAGGCCAACAAGCTCGCCGGCATGGTCCGCCAGAACCTGGGCGCGGCGATGCAGGGCTTCGTCGTCGTCCCGCTGTTCGCGGGCTACGACACCGACGCCGCCGACCCGGCGCAGGCCGGCCGGATCGTCACCTTCGACCCCACCGGCGGCCGGTACGACGAGAACCTCGGCTTCCACGCCGTCGGGTCCGGCTCGGTGTTCGCGAAGTCGTCGCTGAAGAAGCTGCACGACCCGGCCGCGGACCTCGACGGCGCGGTGCGCACCGCGGTCGAGGCGCTCTACGACGCCGCGGACGACGACACCGCCACCGGTGGGCCGGACACGGTGCGGCGCATCTACCCGGTGGTCGTCGGCATCACCGCCGAGGGCGCCGTGCGCCGCGACGACGCCGAGATCGCCGCCGTCGTCGACCAGGTGATCGCCGGGCGCCGGGAGCGCCCCGGCGGTCCGGCCCGCTGACCCCCTCCCCGCACGAAGCACGAGCCTGGAGCGCCTCCCCATGACGATGCCGTTCTACTCCTCCGTCGACCAGCTGCTGCGCGACCGTTCCGAGCTGGCCCGCAAGGGCATCTCGCGCGGCCGCAGCGTGGTCGTGCTGACCTACGCCGGTGGCGTGCTGTTCGTCGCGGAGAACCGGTCGACGGCGCTGCACAAGGTCTCCGAGATCTACGACAAGATCGGCTTCGCCGCGGTCGGCCGGTACAACGAGTTCGAGAACCTGCGTACCGGCGGGATCCGGATGGCCGACTTCCGCGGGTTCACCTACGACCGGCGCGACGTGACCGGCCGGATGCTGGCCAACGCCTACGCCCAGGCGCTGGGCACCGCGTTCGTCGAGCAGCAGAAGCCCTTCGAGGTGGAGCTCTGCGTCGCCGAGGTGGGCGTCGAGGCCGCCGGGGACCAGCTGTACCGGATCACCTACGACGGGTCGATCACCGACGAGCCGCGGTTCGTCGTCATGGGCGGTCAGACCGAGCCGATCTCGCAGAAGCTGTCCGAGACCTACGAGCACGGGCTGGAGCTGGGCGCCGCGATCGAGGTCGCGCTCGGCGGGCTGCAGGTGCCCGGCGCGGACCCGGCCACGCCGGGCAACGGCGCGAACGCCCAGCCGCGGGTGCTCGGCGCCGAGGCGCTGGAGGTCGCGGTGCTCGACCGGACCCGGCCGCGGCGGACCTTCCGCCGTCTCGAGGGTGCGGCGCTGACCGACCTGCTGCCGACCGCGAACCGCGGCACCGAGGAGCCCGAGCCCGACGTGGCGGGTGGCGACGACACCCCCGCCGCCGGTGGGGCACTGGGCGGGGACGGGGCGTCCTGACCCGCTTCTCCGCGACCACCGCGTCCGAGGCCGTCGTGACGGCCTCGCGCGACGACGTCTGGCGCGTCCTGACCGATCCCGATGTGCTGCCGACGCTGACGCCGCTGCTCAACCGGATCGACGCCGACTCCGCGTGGGACGCGGCCGTCGACGGCTACGAGCTGTGGCGCTGGCACATGGTGCGGATCGCGGTGCTCGGGGTGGGCATCAAGCCGGTGTTCACCGAGCGGATGACCTTCGTCGAGGGCAAGCGGATCGAGTTCACCCACGCGCCGCCCACCGGGGTGACCGAGTGGGCGGGCGCGGAGGGCTACTACGCGCTGAGCGACGCGGACCCGGAGCCGGACGGCTCGCCGGCGACGCACCTGGAGATCTCGCTGACCGTCGACGTCGACATGCCGCTGTCGCGGCTCGCGGCGCCGGTGGTCACCCGCACGATGAAGGCGACGATGGACGCGACAGGGGACCGGTTCGGGGCGAACCTGCTCCGCCGTCTCGGCGCCCGGGAGCGCTGAGCGAGCTCACCTGCCGTCGGGGTTGTCGACCGGCAGTTCCAGGGTCACGGACCCGGCCCGTTCGAAGGTCAGGGTGACCGGGTAGGTCGGGCCGACCGACAGGGCCTGGCGCAGGTCGTCGAGGGTCACCGCGGCCCGGGTGACCGACGCCGCGCCGGCGGGGACGGCGGACCCGGTGTCACCCACCAGCAGCGTCGCGCCGCCGAGCAGGGACTGCTCGCCGCTGACGTCGACGTCCTCGGCCAGTGGGGAGCTCGCGGAGACCAGCCGGTCGGCGGCGTCGCCGTTGTTGACCGCGACGAGGCGCAGCCCGACGTCGGAGCCCGCGGGGTGGGCGATCCCGCCCTCGGCGTCGTCGGCGGGTGCGATGGCCGCGTCGCGGATGTCGATCGCGCCGATCGAGGTGGCCGCGTCGCCCGCGGTGCCCATCGGGTCGTCCAGGTCGATGGTGGGTGCGGCCGTGCCGCACCCCGTGAGCAGGAACAGGGCCAGCAGCGCGGGCGCGGTACGTCGCATGTGCCCGGGTTCCCCGTTCCGGGCCCCGTCCACGCACGGTCCGCCTCCGTGGCATGATGGTTGAAGAATCAACCATATTGGGGGAGCGGATGAGCGACATCGTCTTCGGCATGGACACCTTCGGCGACGTGCCGGTGGGCGACGACGGCACGCCGCTGTCGCACCCGCAGGCCATCCGCCAGGTCGTCGACGAGGTGGTGCTGGCCGACGGGGCCGGCGTCGACGTCGTCGCGCTGGGGGAGCACCACCGCCCCGAGTACGCCATCACCACCCCGGAGACGGTGCTCGCCGGGATCGCGACCCGCACCTCCCGGATCCGGCTGTCCTCCGGCGTCACCGTGCTCAGCTCGGACGACCCGGTGCGGGTGTACCAGCGCTTCGCCACCCTCGATGCGCTGTCCGACGGCCGTGCCGAGGTCATCGTGGGTCGCGGCTCGTTCACCGAGTCCTTCCCGCTGTTCGGCTACTCCATGAACGACTACGAGCAGCTGTTCGAGGAGAAGCTGGAGCTGTTCGTGCAGCTCCTCGACGAGAAGCCGGTGACATGGCGGGGCGCCACCCGCGCCGCGCTCGACGGCGTCGAGGTCTTCCCGACGACCGGCCGCCGGCTGCCCGTGTGGGTCGGTGTCGGCGGCTCGCCGGAGTCGGTGGTCCGCACCGCCCGCCACGACCTGGGCCTGATGCTCGCCATCATCGGCGGCCCGGCCGGACGGTTCGCGCCCTACGTCGACCTCTACCACCGCGCCGTCGAGCAGTTCGGGCACGCGGCGAAGCCGGTGGGCATGCACTCGCCGGGCTTCGTCGCCGACACCGACGAGGAGGCGAAGGAGATCTTCTTCGCCCCGTACAAGGCGCAGATGGACCGGATCGGCGCCCAGCGCGGCTGGCCGCCGCTGGACCGCGCCCGGTTCGAGGCCGAGGTCTCCGGCGGTGCGCTGCACGTCGGGTCCCCCGAGACGGTGGCCCGCCGCATCGCCGACTCGATCCGCTCGCTGGGCGCGCAGCGCTTCGACCTGATCTACACCGTCGGGCCGCAGCCGGTGTCGGCCCGGCTGCGCGCGGTCGAGCTGTACGGCACGCGGGTCATCCCGATGGTGCGCGACATGCTCGCCTGAACGGATCCACACCCGGTTCCGGGCTCCCACACCCGTTGCGACGGGTGTGGGAGGCGGCCAGGGGGTGTGGTTGCGGACGCGGGGGTCAGGCGGGGGAGATGCGGGCCGCCGCGGTGCGCAGGCCGTCGACGAGGGCGCGCAGGGCGGGGAGGTCGGCGTCGGACCCGCGGGTGGCCAGGACCAGGGAGCGGCCCGCAGCGGGCCGGCAGGACAGCAGGCGGACGCCGTCGTCGGCGGTGGCGGGGACCGGGCCGGTGCCTCCGGGCACCGCCGAGCCCGCCACCGCCATCGCCGGCACGAGCGCGACCGCGAGCCGCGCCCGGACGAGGGACAGCTGGGTGGAGAAGTCCCCGACCCGGTAGCGGATGTCGGGCTCGAACCCGGCGCTGCGCAGCAGCTGCAGCAGCGCCTCGTACGGCTCGGTCCCGATCGGGCCCGACGCCCACACCCGCCCGGCCAGGGTGCGCAGCGGCACCGGGTCGGGCCCGGTGAGCGGGTCGTCGGCGGGGACGGCGAGCATCGCGGGCTCGGTGGCCAGCGCGGTCACCCGGATCCCCGCGGGCAGCCGGGCCGGACGTTGGGTCCAGCTCTCCATGAGCACCGCGTCCAGGTCGCGGTTCTGCAGCGCGGGCAGCAGGTCGACGACCTCGCCGTCGTCGACGGTGGGGACCAGCCGGGGGTGCGCGGCGGCCAGTCCGTCGATGACCTCGGGCAGCAGTGTCCGCAGGGCGCTCGCGACCGAGCCGATCCGCAGGGGTCCGGCGGCGTCGTCGTGCAGGGCGGCGAGGTCGCGCTCGGCGCCGGCGACGGTCGCCGCCGCGGTGGCCGCGTGCCCGGCCAGCACGTGCCCGGCCGCGGTGAGCCGGATGCCCCGCCCGTCCGGTTCGACGAGCCGGGTGCCGGTCTCGCGTTCGAGCTTGCGCAGCTGCTGGGTCACCGCGGGTCCGGTGATGTGCAGCGCGGCCGCGGCGGCGCCGACCGAGCCGTGCTCGGCGACGGCGTCGAACACGCGAAGCCGGTCCCAGGAGATCACACAGCACAGCTTAGCGGTACCAGGTAGGAACAATCATTGGAGCTTCGCGGTTGCGGCGGGGATCGTGGATCGGGTGAACGTACGCACCACCCCCGATCCGCACTCCGCCCTCCTCCTCGTCGCCGGCGCCTCGGTCCTGGCCTGGACCGGCATCCTCGTCGCGCTCGCGGGCGCCGACCCGGCGACGGCGTCGGTCTGGCGGTGCGTGCTCGCCCTGGTCGTGCTGGGGCCGTGGGCACTGGCCGAGTACCGCCGCGCGGGCGGCCTCCCGCTCGCGACGGTCGGCTGGTCCCTGCTGTCCGGGGTGTTCCTGGGGACGGACTTCCTGCTGTGGACCCGCGCGGTGCTCGACGCGGGCGCCGGGATCGCGAACGTCGTGCTCAACATCCAGGTGCTGGCGCTGCCGCTGATCGCCTGGGTCGTCGCGGGGGAGCGGGTCCCGCGCCGGCTGGTCTACGCGGCGCCGCTGCTGCTGGGCGGCATCGCGCTGGCCGGCGGGGTGCTCGGCGCCGGGGTCGGCGGACCGGAGCCGGTGCGTGGTGCGGTGCTCGGCACCCTCGCCGGGGTCGCCTACGCCGGCTTCCTGCACCTGAACCGCTCGGTGTCGCGGGGCCGTCCGCGTCACCTGGTGACCCCGGTCGCGCTGGCGACCGTCGGGGCCGGGGTGACCTGCGGGATCGTCGGCGTCGCCGGGGGCGGGATCGTGGTCGCGCTGCCCGCGACGACGTGGGCCTGGCTGATCGTGCTGGCCCTGGCCGGGCAGGTGGTGTCCTGGGTGCTGATCGGGCGCGGCTCGGCCGGGCTGGCGCCGGGCACCGCGGGTGCGCTGCTGCTGGTGCACCCGGTGCTGTCGGTGGTGCTCGGCATGCTGGTGCTCGGGGAGACCCTGACCGCGTGGCAGGTCGCGGGCTGCGCGCTGGTGGTCGCCACCGTCGCCGCGCTGGTCGGCCCGGCCGGGACCGCGGGGCGGCTGCGCCGGGTGGTGGACCGGCACGAGCGGGCCTGGGCCACGCTCACGCCACGGGCCTGACGCACCTCCCGGCCCTACAGGTCGATGCGCTCGGCCCCGGTGTAGACGTTGCCGGTCCGCCCGCGCAGGAACCCGACCAGGGTCATCCCGGACTCCTCGGCCAGCTCGACGGCCAGCGACGACGGCGCCGACACCGCCGCGAGCATCGGCACCCCGGCCATCACGGCCTTCTGCACCAGTTCGAACGACGCCCGTCCCGACACCATCAGCACGGTGCCGGCGGCGGGCACGCGGCCGTCCATCACCATCCGGCCCAGCACCTTGTCCACCGCGTTGTGCCGGCCCACGTCCTCGCGGGCGGCGAGCAGGCCGCCGTCGGCGTCGAACAGGGCGGCGGCGTGCAGCCCGCCGGTGGAGCCGAACACCTTCTGGTGCTCGCGCAGCCGGTCGGGCAGCTCCAGCAGCAGCTCCCGGTCGATCCGCAGCGGGTCCGCCGCCGGGGAGTGGCGGGTCTTGAGCTTCACCGCGTCCAGCGAGGCCTTCCCGCACACCCCGCACGACGAGGTGGTGTAGAAGTTCCGCTCCACCGACGCGTCCGGCGGGGCGACGCCCTCGGCCAGGTCGACGTCGAGCACGTTGTAGGTGTTGCGGCCCTGCTCGTCGACCGAGTTGCAGTAGCGGGCCCCGGCCAGGTCCAGCCCGGAGCCGATCACACCCTCGGTCAGCAGGAACCCGTGCGCGAGCTCCACGTCGTGGCCCGGGGTGCGCATCGTCACCGACAGCGCCTTCCCCCCGACGCGCAGCTCCAGCGGCTCCTCGGCCACGAGGGTGTCCGGCCGCGAGCGGGTGCTGCCGTCCCCGTTGAGGTGCAGCACCGGGCGCCGCACGGTGAGCCGTCCCATTCCGATCCCCTCCCGCTGTCCACCCTCCAGGGTAGGAGGAGGATCGGCCACGTGCGCGGGTACGGGGGTCGTCGGCCGGGGGCGGGAATCGTGCCGGCGGGCGGTGCGTCCTCGCGGATGGGGACGGCGAAGGCGTCGCTGGACTGGCACGGGGCGGCGCTGCTGACCCGCACCGTCGCCGTACTGGGCCGGGCGGTGGACGGGCCGCTGGTCGTGGTGCGTGCCGCCGGGCAGGAGCTGCCGGAGCTGCCGCCGGGCACCGAGGTCGTCGACGACCCGGTACCCGGGCTCGGCCCGCTGCCCGCGATCGGCGCCGGGCTGGCCGCCGTCGCGGGCCGGGCGCAGGCGGCGTTCGTCGCGTCGGTCGACCTGCCGCTGCTGCACCCCGCCTTCGTCGCCCGCGTGCTGGATCTGCGCGGGGAGCACGACGTCGCGCTGCCCGAGGCGTTCGGGCACCACCAGCCGCTCGCCGCCGCCTACGCCACCGCACTCGCCCCGGTGATCGACGGGCTGACCGCGTCCGGGCAGGGCCGCCCGCCGTCGCTGTTCGACCGGGTCGCGGTCCGCCGGATCGGCGAGCAGACCCTGCGCAGCGACCCGGTGCTGGCCCGCCTCGACCCGGACCTGGCGTCGCTGACCAACGTCAACACCCCCGCCGAGCTGGCCGCGGCCCGGGCCCGCCCGCTGCCCGCGGTGCGGCTGGTCGAGGGGGGCGTGATCCGCACCGTCCGCGCCCGCACGGCGGGGGAGCTGGGGCGCCCGGTGGCCGTCGCGGGCGGGACGGGGCCGCTGCCGCCGTGGTTCCCGCTGGTGACCGGCGACGAGCTCGAAGGGGTGTGACGGGGGTCTCGACCTTGCTACGGTGCGGGGGCCGAAGGTCACCACCACCCCGGAGGTCGACGATGACCGCCACCCGCCCGCAGGGATCGCGCCGGGGCTTCCGCCCCCGCCACGTCCGCCTCACCGAGCCGCTGGTCCGCGAGAACGGGGTGCTGCGCCCGGCGTCCTGGGACGAGGCCCTCGACCGTGCCGCGGCCGGGTTCGCCGGTGTCCCGGGCGACCGCTTCGGCATGTTCAGCTGCTCCAAGGCGACGAACGAGATGAACTACGTCGCGCAGAAGTTCGCCCGGGCGGTGATGGGCAGCAACAACGTCGACAGCTGCAACCGCACTTGACACGCTCCCAGCGTCGTCGGTCTGACGGCAGTGTTCGGTGCCGGCGGCGGCACCTCCGCCTACGTCGAGGCGGAGAACGCCGACCTCCTCGTCCTGTGGGGCAGTAACGCCCGCGAGACGCACCCCATCTTCTTCCACCACGTGCTGCAGGGGATCCGCAAGGGCGCCCGGATGTTCTCGGTCGACCCGCGCCACACCTCCACCGCGCACTGGGCGGACTCGTGGCTCGGTCTCGACGTGGGCACCGACATCGCGCTGGCCAACGCAGTCGGCCGCGAGATCATCCACGCCGGACTGGTCAACCACGCGTTCGTCGAGCGCTCCACCACCGGGTTCGAGGACTACCGGGCCGCGGTGGAGCCGTACACGCTCGAGCGCGCCGAGGAGATCACCGGGGTCCCGGCGTCGTCGATCCGGGAGCTGGCGCACGCCTACGGCCGCGCCGACCGCGCCCAGATCTGCTGGACGCTGGGCATCACCGAGCACCACAACGCCGCCGACTACGTCTTCGCCCTGATCAACCTCGCGCTGCTGACCGGGCACGTCGGCCGCTACGGCTCCGGCCTGGTGCCGCTGCGCGGGCAGAACAACGTGCAGGGCGGCGGCGACATGGGCGCCATCCCGGCCAAGCTGCCCGGCGGCTACGACGTCGGCGACGCCGAGGCCCACGCCCGCTTCCACGCCGTCTACGGCGGCGCGGAGTTCCCCGACCGTCCCGGCAGGCACCTGTCGCAGATGTTCGAGGCGATGGAGGCCGGCCAGATGAGCGCGCTGTACTGCATCGGGGAGAACCCGGCCGAGTCCGAGGCCGACGCCACCCACGCCCGGCACCTGCTGTCCTCCCTCGACCACCTCGTCGTCCAGGACATCTTCCGCACCGCCACGGCCGAGCTCGCCGACGTCGTGCTGCCCGCCGCCGCGGACTGGTGCGAGTACGAGGGCACCGTCACCAACTCCGAGCGCCGCGTCCAGCGGGTCCGCAAGGCCCTCGACCCGCCGGGCCTGGCCCGTCCCGACACCCACATCATCTGCGGCGTCGCGCAGCGCCTCGGGCACGACTGGGGCGAGCCGACCGCCGAGCAGGTGTGGGACGAGCTGCGCTCGGTGTCGCTGAACTGGCACCACGGCATGAGCTACGACCGCCTCGACACCCTCGGCGGCATCCAGTGGCCCTGCCCCGCCGAGGACCACCCGGGCACCCCGCTGATGCACACCCGGCTGTGGGCCGACGACCCGGACGAGCGCGGCGCGCCGGCGCCGTTCACCCCGGTCGAGCACGTCCCACCGGCCGACGAGCTCACCGAGGAGTATCCGATCCGGCTCACCACCGTGCGGCTGCTCGACGCCTACAACTCGGGGGTGCAGACCGGCGGCTACGCCTCGCCGCTGCGCCGCCGCGAGTCGCTGCGCATCGACGCGGCCGACGCCGCCGCGCTCGGCATCACCGACGGCGACCGGGTGCGGGTCACCAGCCGTCGCGGCAGTGTCGAGGCGCCGGTGTGGGTCGACCGGTCGCTGCGGCCGGGGCTGGCGTCGTTCACCCCGCACTTCACCGAGCAGGTCGACGTCAACGTCCTCACCAACGACGCCTGGGACCCCAAGTCGGGGACCTCGGAGTTCAAGGCGACCGCGGTGCGGATCGAGAGGCTGTGAATGGATCTCCACATCTCCACCGCCGCACCGACCGCGGCCGAACGGGACACGATCGACGCCGCGTTCGGGTTGCTCGCCCCCACCGCCGCGGACGCCACCGCCGGGGACCGGCCGACCCGGTCGGCGCACGCCGGGCACGCCGCCCGCTCGCGGCGCCACCTCCTGCTGCCGCTGCTGCACGCGGTGCACGACGCGGCGGGCTGGCTGTCGGAGGGGTCGCTGAACCACGTCGCGCGGACGCTGCAGGTCCCGCCGGCCGAGGTGTACGGCGTCGCCACCTTCTACGCGATGTTCTCGGTGGAGCCGCGCGCCCCGCGGGTGGTGCACGTCTGCGACGACGTGGCGTGCGGCCCGTCCGGCGGCGAGGAGATCGTCGCGGCGCTGGAGCGCGACCTCGACGGCGGGCGCGCCTGCGTGGTGCGCAGCCCCTGCCTGGGACTGTGCGAGCGGGCACCCGCGGTGCTGCACCAGCGCGCGGGCGAACCCGACCTGTCCCAGGCCCCCGCGACCCCGCAGGCCGTCCTCGCCGCGGCGCACGCGCCCGCCGACCCGGCCGGGGAGCAGGCGGCCGACGCCGACCGGGCCTTCGCCGACACCACCGTCTCGGCCCCGCAGACCCGGACCGGGGAACACCTGCGGCTGCTGCGCCGGGTCGGCGTCGTCGACCCCACCTCGCTCGACGACTACCGCGCCCGCGGCGGCTACGCGGCCCTGCGCCGCGCGGTCCGCCTCGGCGCCACCCGGGTCATCGCCGAGCTGAAGGACGCCTCGCTCACCGGGCGCGGCGGCGCGGCGTTCCCCACCGGCGTCAAGTGGGAGGGTGTGGCGCAGTCCCCGGAGCGTCCGCACCACCTCGTCTGCAACGCCGACGAGTCCGAACCGGGCACCTTCAAGGACCGGGTGCTCATGGAGGGCGACCCGTTCGGGCTGGTCGAGGCCATGACGATCGCCGGCTACGTCACCGGCGCCACCGTCGGGCACCTCTACATCCGCGGCGAGTACCCGCTGGCGACCCGCCGGCTGCAGGACGCGATCGCCGCGGCCCGGGCGCGCGGCCACCTCGGCGACGACGTCATGGGGGAGGGCTTCGCCTTCGACATCGACCTGCGCCGCGGCGCGGGCGCCTACATCTGCGGTGAGGAGACCGCGCTGCTGGAGTCGATCGAGGGCTACCGCGGCGAGCCGCGGAACAAGCCGCCGTTCCCGGCCACCTCGGGGCTGTTCGGGAAGCCGACCGCGATCAACAACGTCGAGACCCTCTACAACGTGCTGGAGGTGCTCAACATCGGCGGCGGGGCCTTCGCCTCGGTCGGCGGGGGCCGGTCCACCGGGTCCAAGCTGTTCTGCGTCTCCGGTGCCGTCGGCGCCCCCGGGGTGTACGAGGTCGACTTCGGCACCACCCTGCGCGAGCTGCTCGACCTCGCCGGGGGCACCCGCGGCACGCTGCGCACCGTGCTGCTGGGCGGCGCCGCGGGCGGGTTCGTCCTCCCGCAGGACCTCGACGTGCCCCTCACCCTGGAGGGGGCCCGCGACATCGGCGCCACCCTCGGGTCCGGTGTCGTGCTCGTGTTCGACGACCGCGCCGACCTCACCGCCACCCTCCGCCGGATCGCGGCCTTCTTCCGCGACGAGTCCTGCGGGCAGTGCGTGCCGTGCCGGGTCGGGACGGTCCGCCAGGAGGAGGCACTGGCCCGGCTGGAACGCGGTGCCCCGCTCGGGTCGCGGGAGACCGAGCTGGCCCTGCTCGACGACCTCGCGCGGGTCATGCGCGACGCGTCGATCTGCGGGCTCGGGCAGACCGCGCCGTCGGCCGTCGCCTCCGCACTCGACCTGGGGCTGATCGCGGCGCCGTCGCACTCGTCGAACGGACACGGAGGGCGTCGATGACCACGACCAGCGGGAAGGGCCCGATGGGGCCGGGCGGCGGCTCGCGGGCACCCCGGGCCGGGGAGGTCGACGGCGCACCCGAGGCCGACGCGTCGTCCGGCGACGGCACCCCCGGCGGCGGCCCCGGCGCGGGCGAGGGCGTCGCCGCCCTGCACCGCACGAACGGGGCCGGCGCGGTCGGCGTGACCGTCGCCGACCCGGCGGGCTCCGGTCCCGGACCGGCCGAACGGCTCGCCGGCGGCCCGGTGATGCTCGGCGCGATCCGGCGCACCGTCACCGTCTCCCTGGACGGCACCGAGGTCCGTGTCCCGGAGGACGCGACGATCCTCGACGCCCTGCACCGCGAGGGTTCCCCCGCCCAGGCCGACACCCCCACCCTGTGCTGGGCGCCGAACATGGACCCGATCAACGCCTGCCGGGTCTGCGTGGTCGAGGTCGAGGGCTCCCGCGCGCTGGTGCCCTCCTGCGCGCGGCGCTGCGAGGACGGCATGGAGGTGCGGACCGACACCGACAAGGTCCGGCACAGCCGCCGGATGGTCCTCGAACTGCTGGCGTCGTCGGTGGACATGACCCAGGCGAGCGCCGACGTGGCGCGCTGGATGACCGACTACGGCGTCGACCCCGACCGCTACGGTCCGCCCGCGCCGCCGGCCGCGGCGGGGGAGCGCGACCGCCGCCACGCCGGGCACCACCCGGCCCCCGACGGCGCGACCCGGGCGACGGTCGCCCAGCCCGTGAAGATCGACAACGAACTCTACGTGCGGGACTACTCGCGGTGCATCATGTGCTACAAGTGCGTCAACGCCTGCGGGACCGACGCCCAGTTCACGTTCGCGATCGCCGCCGCGGGCCGCGGGTTCGACGCCCGCATCGCCACCGAGCACGACGTCGAGCTGCCCGGGTCGGCCTGCGTCTACTGCGGCAACTGCATCGGGGTCTGCCCGACCGGGGCGCTGAAGTCCGTCGCCGAGCACGACCGCCGCGAGGCAGGCGACTGGCACCCCGACGAGGAGACCGTCACGACGACGATCTGCTCGTTCTGCGGGGTCGGCTGCAACCTGGAGCTGCACGTGCAGCGGGGCGAGATCGTCAACGTCACCAGCCCGGCGGACCACTCGGTCACCCACGGGCACCTGTGCATCAAGGGCCGGTTCGGGTTCCGGCACGTGCAGAACCTGCCGGAGGCGTGAGCACCGCGGACACGAACCGGGTCAGCTCCCGCTCCACGTGCTCGGCCACCGGCAGCCGGGGGTCGAAGCTCCACCACAGCAGGGTGCCCTGCCAGTGGGTCGCCAGGAGCGCGCCGGCGCCGTCCGGGGCGCCCGGGGTGCCGGCCAGGCACGCGTCGAGGACGTCGGTGAGCGCCTGCCGCCAGGCGGCGCCCCGTCGTCGTACGTCGGGGTCGAGGAGGTCCTCGCGCAGGACCAGCAGCGCGTCGGCGTAGCTGTCGATCCCGCCGTACTGCCCCGACAGCCCGACCAGGAACGCGACGGCGCCCTCCGGCGTGCGCTCCGCCTCGGCCCCGCTCCGGGCGGTCTCGCGGTCGAGCCGGTCCCACGCGTGCAGCAGGGTCCGGCGCAGCAGGTCGGACTTCCCGCCGAAGCGCTGCACGAGCGTCGCCGGGGCGAGCCCGCTCGCCCCGGCGAGCGCGGCGAAGGTGAGCGCCTGCGGACCGCGGGCGTGCAGCACGTCGAGGGCGGCGTCGAGGACGTCCGCGTCGGGGACCTGCTTGCGACGGGGCACGGCTCACCCTCTCAGGCGGGCGGCGCCGTCGACGCCGCGGACCCGGCGAGGCCGGCCGGGTCGGGGCTGTAGGCGACCATCCAGGTCGGCTCGATCCGGTAGAAGACGACCTCGTCCCAGACGAACCCCTCCGGTCCGTAGCAGCGCTGCAGGTGGTCGAGGGTCGCGGGCCACCGGGGGTGCGCGGGCGCGCCGGCCGGGTTGAGCGGGTGCGCGGTCCCGTGCGTGAAGATCCCGAGGTCGTCGCCGCGCAGGTGGGCGGCGCTCACCGCGGGGCGGTCCGCGAGGTGACGTGCCTTCACGGCGCCGGGGTCGGTGCCGACGACCCACGCGCCGTGCAGGAAGTGTCCGTCCACACCACTGACCCGGGGTTCGCCGCGCCGCGTGGTGGTGGCCAGCGCCAGGGTGCAGATCCCGGTGGCGACCCGGACGAGCTGCTCGGCGGTCAGCGTCCGCTCCCCGGGGGTGACGATGCTGCGCAGGTGGTCCCCGGCTCCGGAGACGGAGGCGTCCAGCAGCCGCTGGAGGTCGGTGATCTCGGTGGTCGTCTCGAACATGCCGGCAGTCGGTCCCCTCGTCGGCTCGGATCGGCTCCGGCGAACATAACCGAATGCTCGTTTACAAACAATCCGGTCCCTGCGACGCTGGCCGGTATGACGGACCTGAGGGACAGGGTGGCGCTGGTGGCGGGCGCGACGCGCGGCGCCGGGCGGGGGATCGCGGTCGAGCTGGGCGCGGCCGGCGCGGTCGTGTACTGCACCGGCCGCAGTACCCGCGCGGCCCGGTCGGAGTACGACCGGCCGGAGACGATCGAGGACACCGCCGATCTCGTCACCGCCGCGGGCGGCACCGGCATCGCGGTGCCCACCGACCACCTCGACCCCGGGGCGGTCGGGGCGCTGGTGACGCGGGTCGAGCGCGACCACGGCCGGCTCGACGTGCTGGTCAACGACATCTGGGGCGGCGAGATGATGGTCGAGTGGGACGTCCCGGTCTGGGAGCACGACCTGGACAACGGGCTGCGCACGCTGCGCCTGGCGGTCGAGACCCACCTCGTCACCGCCCACCACGCCCTGGGGCTGCTCTCCCGCACACCCGGCGGCCTCGTCGTCGAGGTCACCGACGGCACCGAGGCCTACAACGCCGAGCACTACCGGCTCAACGTCTTCTACGACCTGGCCAAGATCGCGCCCATCCGGCTGGCCCGGTCCTGGGCGCACGAGCTGCGCGGGCACGGTGGGACCGCGGTCGCCGTCACCCCGGGCTGGCTGCGCTCGGAGATCATGCTGGAGCAGTTCGGGGTCACCGCCGACACCTGGCGTGACGCGTGCGTGGCCGAGCCGCACTTCGCGATCTCGGAGAGCCCGCGGTTCGTCGGCCGCGGGATCGCCGCGCTGGCCGCCGACCCCGACCGGCACCGCTGGAACGGCCGCTCCACCTCCTCGGGCGAGCTCGGGCGGGTCTACGGGGTCGACGACGTCGACGGGTCCCGGCCCGACGCCTGGCGCTACGTCACCGAGGTCCAGGACGCGGGACTGCCCGCCGACACGACCGGTTACCGGTGAGGCTCACACGGACGCGCGCGCGTCGCGCCGCTGGATGACCAGCAGCGCCGCCAGCGCCAGCAGCGCGAGCACCGCGGCCGCGACGCAGAACACGATCCCCGCGGTCCGCAGTCCCCACGCCTGGCTCGACGCCCCCAGCCCGACGACCGGCAGCGAGATCGCCACGTAGACCACCACGAAGTACGACGACGTCGTCCCCGCCCGCTGGTGGGCCTCCACCCGCGCGTTCACCGCGGCCAGGCCCTTGGAGAACGTCATGCCCTGACCGGCCCCGGCGACCACCGCGCCGGCCACCAGCTCGGCCATCGACCCCTGCGCCACCGACAGTGCGACGAGCGCGAGACCGGCCGCCAGCAGCACACAGCCCAGGGCAAGGACCCGCTCGGTGGGCGCGGTGCGGACCGCGAGCTGCGCGAGCACCGAGGCGCCCAGCAGCAGCAGCGACATCGCCCCGGCGACGGCATGGTTCGGGATCCCGATCAGGTCCGACACGATCCGCGGGGACAGCGCGGTGAACAGGCCCAGCACCGCGAACCCGGCGAACCCGGCCGTCGCCGCCGGCACGAACACGGCGCGCACCGCGGGCGGCACCTCGGGGACCTGCGGCCGCAAGGCCGGGTGCGCGGGCCGCCCGGTCACCGTCTCCGGGGCGCCCAGCACGAGCAGCCCGCACAGCGCGACGGCGACCGCGTGCACCGCGAAGGACAGGTGCAGCGGCGCGGGCAGGTACTCCACGGCCACCCCGGCGAGCGCCGCGCCCAGCCCGAGCCCGCCGATGTTCGCGACGGTCGCGACCGCGGCCCCGCGTTCGCGCCAGGACTCCGGCGCGGCCTCGATGACCGCGGCGGTCGCCGCCCCCGCGAAGATCCCGGCCGAGAAGCCGGACAGCAGCCGACCCACCAGCAGCACCCACACCGGACCCGCGACCAGGAACACCAGGCTCGACGCCAGCGACAGCGCCACCCCGGCCAGCAGCACCGGTCGCCGCCCCAGCTGGTCCGACCACCGGCCGGTGACCAGCAGCGCGGCGAGCACACCGACCGCGTAGAGCGCGAAGATCACGGTCTGGACGGTGGGGGAGAACCCGAGCTCGCGCTGGTAGAGCGCGTACATCGGGGTCGGCATCGTCGCCCCGAGCATGACCACGGCGAACGTCACGGCCAGGCAGGCGAAGGCGGCGGCCCGAGGCAGGCGGAGGATGGCGGGACCCCTTCCGGAGGACGTTGCACGGTGCACCGGCCATGATCGCAGCCGGCCGGTGCGACGGCATCCGCACCTGCGCCGCCCCCGGCCGGACGGTCAGGGGCGGCGCAGGACGTGCAGGTCCACCCCGCCCGGCAGTCTGCCGGATGTGACCGTCCAGGTCTCCCGGGCCGCGTCGAGCCAGCGCGGCGCCTCGGGGCGCCCCGGGTCGGCCAGCCACACCTGCCCGTCCGGGCCGGTCACCCGCGGCAGCAGCGCGGTGAGCGCGTCCGCGGCGGCCGCGCCGTAGAGCACGTCGGCGGCCAGGACCAGGTCCCAGCCGCGGCCGGTGAGGGCGTCGCCGGTGCCGTCGAACGCGGCGACCGCCGTCGCGACCCGCAGCCCGGCGCGGCGCGCGGTCGCCGCCACCCACCCCGGTGCGACGGGCGAGCGGTCGGTCGCGAGCACCGGGTGTGCCCCGGCCCGGGCGGCCACCAGCGACGGCAGACCCAGCCCGCAGCCCAGCTCGAGCACCGAGCGTCCGGCCAGCAGGTCGGGACCGGCGTCGTCCAGCGCCGTCGCCAGCGCCCGCCCGGACGGCCACAGCCGTGCCCAGTGCGGCGGGTGCAGCTCCTCCACACCCTCGCCGACGGCGACCGGGTCGAACGCGACGGCCTCCGGGTCGGCGGGACGCAGCAGGTCCAGCGGCCCGCCCGGGAGCCCGACCCGCTCGTGCACCCCCGGGTCAGACACCGGCGCGGTGGGTGAACCGGCCGCCGACGAGCGTCGCCGCGACCGGCATGGCCCGCAGTGTCGCCGGGTCGCAGGAGGTCGGGTCGGCGTCGGTCAGCACGAGGTCGGCGGGCGCGCCCACGACGACCGCGGCGGCCGAGCCGTCGACCACCCCGAACGACGCACCCAGCGCGATCGCCCGGTCGATCTCCTGCTCGGGGTGCCAGCGGTCCCGGTCGTCGGCGGTGCGGTGCACGGCCGCGGCGAGCGCGATCCACGGGTCCAGCGGCGCCACCGGGGCGTCGGAGCCGAGCGCGAGGCGGGCCCCGGCGCGATGGAGCGTCGCGAACGCGAACGCCCGGCCGGTGCGGCCCGCCCAGAGCCGGTCGGCGACGTCGCGGTCGTCGAGGGCGTGCTCGGGCTGCACGCTCGCGACCAGGCCGAGCCCGGCGAAGCGGGGCACGTCGTCGCCGGTGAGCAGCTGGGCGTGCTCGACCCGCCCGCGGGCCCCGGTCCCGGCGAACGCGTCGAGGACCAGGGTGTTGGCGTGGTCGCCGATGGCGTGCAGGGCCGCGGTGAGCCCACCCGCGTGCGCCCGGGCCAGCAGCGGCCGCAGCTGTGCCGGCGGGACCAGCAGCAGCCCGCACGGGTGCTCGAGGGGATTCTCCGGCGGCGCGGGGTAGGGGTCGTAGCAGTAGGCGGTGCGGGTGTTGAGCGACCCGTCGGTGATCACCTTCAGCGGGCCCGCGGTGAGCAGGCCCCCGGTGCCCTCGACGACGTCGCCGCTGCGCAGCCCGGTGGCCAGGGCGTCGTCGAGGCGGTCGGGCCACACCGACGCCTCGACCCGCAGCCCGGTCGTGCCGCCGGCGATCCGGCGCCGCCAGTCCGGCAGCGACCACGGCGCCTCGAAGTCGACGACGCCGACCACCCCGCGCGCCGAGGCCGCGGTGACGGCGTCGGCGACGAACCCGTCGAGGGCCTCGGTCGGTGCGTCCTGGAGCGCGGGGGAGACGACGGCGAAGAACTCCGACTCCCGGATCCGGCCGGTCGGGTGCCCGCCGTGCCCGAAGCGGGCCAGCGCGGCGCCGTTGAGCCACCCCTGGTGCAGGTCCCCGGACACCAGCACGACCGGGGTGTCACCGGTGACCGGGTCGAGCAGCGAGCGGTGCGCCTCGTCGGGCCACAGCGCGTCGCGGAACCCGAACCCGACCAGCACCTCACCGGCGGCGGGCGGTGCGGTCGCCATCCGGGCCGCGACGAGTGCCACGGCGTCGGCGGCCGAGCGGGCGCCGGACACGTCGAGCCTGCGGCGGGCCAGCGCCCACTGCGCCATGTGCACGTGGTGGTCCCACAGCCCGGGGAGCAGCGCCCGCCCGTCGCACCCGACCACCTCGGCGCCGCCCGGGTCGAGCCCGGCGCCCACGGCGCGCACCCGGCCCCCGTCCAGGAGCACGTCGACGGGGTCGCCCAGGCCGTCGCAGCCGGGCCGCAGCGGCCGCACCGACCGCAGCAGCACGGTGCCTCCCGTCGGCACGCCGCTCATCCCTGGAACGGGCGGTCCCGCCCGGTCCAGCGGTCCTCGTCGCGGCGGTAGACCGGGATCGGCTTCTCGGCGACCCGGAAGGTATAGCGCCCGGCCTCCTCGACGACCTCGCCGTCGGTGGCCAGCATGCTCGGCTCCAGCAGCTCGACGTCGAGGCTGGGCACCTCCCGCTGGTGGTAGACCCGGCTGTGCCCCAGGGCCCCCAGGATCAGCGCGAGGACGACCCGCAGCCGGGAGAACCGCACGTCGGCGCGCAGCCAGCGGACGTCGAGCAGGCCCGAGTCCAGCGTCGGACGCCAGGCGGGCACCGCGCCGCGCGGGTGGTACGGGCCGTTGCCCACGAACAGGAACCAGACCTTGTACCAGCGGTCCCCGAGCCGGACCGAGATCTTCTCCGAGCGCTGCAGCACCGTGATCAGTGCCGCGGCGAACGCCGGCCACTTGCCGTAGCGCGGCTGCCACTGCTCGCGCAGCCGCACCAGCTCCGGGTAGGAGCCGATCGAGGCGGTGTTGATGAAGTAGCGGGTGCGGGTGACCGAGACGTCCTCGGGGTCGTCCAGGCGGCCCGGATGGGCCTCGACCAGGGCCAGGTCGACCGCGACGGCCTCGCCGGCCTGGGTGGCGTCGACGGCCTCCTGGGTGTCGTAGACACCGACGTCGCGGGCGAAGTGGTTCAGGGTCCCGCCGGGCACGACGACCAGCGGCAGGCCGTGCCGGTCCGCGACCGCGGCGGCGGTGGCGACGGTGCCGTCCCCGCCCGCGACGCCGACCGCCTGCACCCAGGAGCCGAGCCGGTCCAGGGCGTCGGTCAGCATGTCCTCGACCTTCACCCCGTCACCGACGACGAGGTGGTGCGCGGCGGGCAGCCGCTCGCGGACCTCCTCGGACACGTCCTGGTCGGGCGGCCCGGAGAACGGGTTCGAGACGATGACCAGGCCCTCGCCCTGCGGCAGGACCGGGACGGTGTCGATCGGGCGGGCGCGGGCCTCGTCGCTGGGACGCACCGGCCACCAGCGGTTCGTCAGTTTCGCCACGCCGGTGCCGATCGCCGCCCCGACGAGCACGTCGGAGGTCCAGTGCACGCCCACGTGCACCCGCGACCAGCCCACCAGCGCCGCCAGCGGCACCACGACCGGTGCGGCCCGGCGGTTCTCCATCACCACCGCGGTCGCGAACGCCGCGGCCGAGGCGGCGTGCCCCGACGGGAACGACGACGACGACGGCGGGTCGGCCACCGTCCGGTAGACGGGCAGCTCCGCCGCGGCCGGCCGCCGGCGCGGCAGCAACGGCTTGAGCAGCGCGTTCGCGGTGAGGCTGGTCAGCGCGATGGAGGCGACCCCGCGCATCGCCGCCTTGCGCCCGGCGCCGCGGCGCACCGCCATCAGCGCCGCGATGGTGAACCACAGCACGCTGTGGTCGGCGGTGCGGGTGAGCCGGCGCAGCGAGGTGTCCACCCGGCTCGGCGGACGGCTCGCGATGTAGTCGGTCACCGCCCGGTCGGCCCGGGAGACCGAGTCCACCCCGCGGTCCAGACGACGGGACCTGCGGGCGACGCGTTCGAACCATCCACTCACAGTCGTGACAGTAGAGGGGGTCGGGCGCCTACCCTGAACGGCATGCAGCGTCGGATCTTCGGGGTCGAGACGGAGTTCGGTGTCACGTGCACCTTCCACGGGCAGCGCCGACTGTCCCCGGACGAGGTGGCGCGCTACCTCTTCCGCCGGGTGGTGTCGTGGGGCCGGTCCTCCAACGTCTTCCTCCGCAACGGTGCCCGTCTCTACCTCGACGTCGGGTCGCACCCCGAGTACGCCACCGCGGAGTGCGACTCGCTGACCCAGCTCGTGTCGCACGACAAGGCCGGTGAACGGATCCTCGAGGACCTGCTCGTCGACGCCGAGCGGCGCCTGGTCGACGAGGGCATCGGCGGGGACATCTACCTGTTCAAGAACAACACCGACTCCGCGGGGAACTCCTACGGCTGCCACGAGAACTACCTCGTCGCGCGGCAGGGCGAGTTCTCCCGGATCGCCGACGTGCTCCTGCCGTTCCTGGTCACCCGCCAGCTCATCTGCGGTGCCGGGAAGGTCCTGCAGACCCCGCGCGGCGCCGTGTACTGCCTGTCCCAGCGGGCCGAGCACATCTGGGAGGGCGTCTCCTCGGCGACGACCCGGTCCCGGCCGATCATCAACACCCGCGACGAGCCGCACGCCGACGCCGAGCGCTACCGGCGGCTGCACGTGATCGTCGGCGACTCGAACATGTCCGAGGTGACGACCCTGCTCAAGGTCGGGTCGGCCACCCTGGTGCTGGAGATGATCGAGGCCGGCGTCCAGTTCCGGGACTTCACCCTGGACAACCCGATCCGCGCGATCCGCGAGATCAGCCACGACCTCACCGGGCGCCGCCCGGTGCGGATGGCCGGCGGCCGGGAGGCCTCCGCGCTGGACATCCAGCGCGAGTACCACGCCCGCGCCGTGGAGTACCTGGAGGCGACCGGGCACCCGGACCCGGCGATGGCGCGCGTCGTCGAGCTGTGGGGCCGCACCCTCGACGCCGTCGAGTCCCAGGACCTGTCGAAGATCGACCGGGAGATCGACTGGGCGATCAAGCACCGGCTGGTGGAGCGCTACCGGGCCAAGCACGACCTGGAGCTGTCCAGCGCCCGCGTCGCCCAGCTGGACCTGGCCTACCACGACGTCCGCCGTGGTCGCGGCCTGTTCGACATGCTGCAGCGCAAGGCGCTGGTCGACCGGGTCACCGACGACGGCGAGATCGAGGCCGCCAAGGACACCCCGCCGCAGACGACCCGGGCGAAGCTGCGCGGGGACTTCATCGCCGCCGCGCAGGCCGCCGGGCGGGACTTCACCGTCGACTGGGTGCACCTGAAGCTGAACGACCAGGCCCAGCGCACCGTGCTGTGCAAGGACCCGTTCCGTGCCGTCGACGAGCGGGTGGACCGCCTGATCGCCTCGCTCTGACCGCGGCCCCGGGGTGGGTGGACACCCACCCCGGGGTACGGCTCAGTCGGGCTGGGCGATCCGACCGAACCGCGATTCCTCCGGATCGGCGAACACGTGCAGCCCGAACCGTGACGACAGCTCCCGGCAGACCGCGACGCCGCGCACCGAGTTCCCGTGCCGGTCCAGGCCGGGGGAGTACACCCCCAGCCCGAACCAGCTCGGCAGCACCCCCATGATCCCGCCGGACACCCCGCTCTTGGCCGGGATGCCGACGTCGTGCGCCCACTCGCCTGCGGCGTCGTACATCCCGCACATGCTCATCACACTGATCACCGTGCGCAGGTGCTCGCGGGGCAGCGCCCGTTCCCCGGTCAGCGGGTTGACCCCGCCGTGGGCCAGCGTGGCGCCCATCGTCGACAGCTCCGGTGCGGTGACCGTGATCGAGCAGGCGGCGAGGTAGACGTAGAGGGTGTCGTCGATGTCGCCGTGCAGCATGCCCAGGCTCCGCATGAGGTAGCTGAGCCCGAGGTTGCGGTCGTTGGAGACCAGCTGCTCGTCGAGGACCGCGCGGTCGATCTCCAGCGACGGGTTGCCGGTGTAGACCCGGTTGCGCTCCAGGAGCCGCTCGGCGCGTTCCTCCTTGGTGGCCCCCTTGACCATGTTCGCCGCGACCAGCGCCCCCGCGTTGATCATCGGGTTGAACGGGCGGTGGTGCGTCTCGTCGAAGGAGATGGAGTTGAACGGGTCCCCCGACGGCTCGACCCCGACCCGGCGCAGCGTCTCGGCCAGGCCGTTGTCCTCCAGCGCGAGCCCGTAGGTGAAGACCTTCGAGATCGAGTGCAGCGGGAAGCGGACCTCGCAGTCGCCGACCTGCCACTGCGTGCCGTCGACGTTCGTACCGGCCAGGCCGAACTCCTCGGCCCGGGCCTCCATCTCGGGCGGGTAGTAGCTGACGACCTCCTCGCCGGGCAGCAGGATCCCGCTGCCGGCGGTGCAGGTGCTGCGGAGGTCCTCGAACTGCTGCTGGACCAGTTCGCGTTCGGCCTGCGCGACCATCGGTGTCCCTTTCGTCGGGGGTGTCCGGTCGCACCGTAGCGAGCGCGCGGCTCAGGTGTGGCGCAGCGGCCAGGTCGCCCACACGACCGGAGCGTCACCCGGGCCGGCGCACACGGTCGCCCCACGGCCGTCGGACGTGGCGTCGGCGACGGTCTCCCCGGACGACGACCTGCCGCGGTGCGGTCCGAGCGCGTGCCCGACCCACGTGACGCCGTCGCGACGGGTGCACCACTCCCGGAACGTCCCGGCGACGACCGCCGCGACGGTGTGCTCGAGCTCGTCGGCGACCTGCGACCAGGTGTCGTCGCAGGCGTCGCACCCGCACGGCGGCAGGTGCGCGGACAGCAGGTGCCCGGCCCGGACGACGACGCCCGGGAAATCCGTCCACACCAGGGTCACCGTGGCCGCGTCCGGGTCGCGCGGGCGCAGCGTCGCCACCCGGACCGCGCCCGGCTCGTCCCGGACGGGGGCGTCCTCGTGCTCGACATCGACGTCGTAACGGGCGGCCAGGTGCGCGACGACGGCGTCGGCGACGGTGTGCAGCGGCCGGAACCGCTCGGAGTGGGTCACCACCGAGTAGCTGTCCTCCGGCGGGCCGTCCGGACCCCAGCGGCTCCCGTGCGGGACGACCGTGCCGGTGGCGTCGTGGAACACGGCGGCCGGCACGTCGGGTCGCCGGTAGGTGTCCATGCCCCGCAGGGTGCCGGACCCCGCGGGGCGGCCGCACCCGGATTTCCCTGGCCCGGCTCGGCCATGACACCGGAGCGTCGTCCCCCGGCCGGGGGCGTCCGGCGACCGAACCTACGGGCCGGGCCGCCGCGGGGCCGGGATCCGGGCCGCGGGTCGCCACAGCCGTTCCCAGCCCATGTCCGCGAAGCAGGGGCCCTGGGTGGCCTCGGAGAACTTGATGTCGTTGTGTCCGGCGTTCCACTCCAGTACGACGGGCCGTTCGTCGGCGTCGACGGCCAGGTCCCACCCCACGCAGCGCGCGAACGGCATCCCCCGGTGCAGCTCCAGCACCGCCGCGACGCACCCGTCGAAGCCCGGCACGGTGGTCCCCGTGAACTCCGCGCCGGAGTCGGGGTGGGCATCGACGCGCGTCCAGCGCGGGGTCAGGCCGTGGTCGGCGAGCCGGCCGGTCGTGGTGTCCACGGCGACGCGCACGTGGCTGGCGGAGCGCACGTGGGTGTCGGCGGCGCGCCCGAACCGCAGGTAGGCGGCCCGGACCGAGGCGACGCCGTCGTCGGTCACGACGGTGGTGACCCGCATCGTCGCCACCGAGTCCGGGGTGAACCCCGCGAGCAGCGGGTGCTGGTCGACCCAGCTCTGGAACACCCCCGACGGCAGCCCGCCGAGCTGGTCGGGGTCGAACCCCGACCGGTGCAGCACCCGTACCCCGGCGCCCTGGATCGAGTCGTCGGACTTGAACACCGCCCGGTCGGAGCCGGCGAACAGCACCGACGCGAGCCCGGCGTGGTCGAGGTGGCGCAGGTCGCGGTCGTAGAGGCCGCCGTTGACCCAGTAGGCGACGTCGGCGAACAGGTCGGACTGCAGCACCCGCCGCGACAGCGGCTTGAGCTTCGAGACCTCGCCGTAGGGCCCCTGCACCGCGGGGAGCACGACCCGGCCGTAGTAGTTGTCGGGGATCCAGCCCTCCCGGAACTCCCCGGCCACCGCGGCGTAGACCCGCAGCCAGGGGGCGTAGCCGCGCCAGCCCAGCACGTCGCCGGCCCAGGCGTCGCACGCCCGGGCCGGCGCCGGGTCGGACGGACCGCGCTCGGCCTCGATCGCGGCGAGGATCGCCGCCGCCTCCCCGCGGTGGCGGCGGTGGAACCGGATGGCCCCGGCCCGGCGCAGCGCCCGGTCCGCGACGACGTCCAACGTGGCCATGCGTGCCCTGCTCCCGGTGTCGACGACGATGTCCCGCAGAGGACTCGTCCGCCGCGCCGGATCGTTAGAGCCCGTCGGGTAGCCAGCCGTCGCCGGAGGGGTACATCTCGGTCGCCTCCTCCCGCCGGCCCGGGCGCACGATCCGGCCCAGCCGCGACTCCGACGGGTCGGCGAACACGTGCAGCCCGAACCGGTCGGACAGCTCCCGGCACACCGCGATCCCGCGCACCGAGTTGCCGTGCCGGTCCAGCCCGGGGGAGTAGACGCCGACCCCGATCGCGTCCGGGATCGCCGCCAGGATCGCCCCGGACACGCTCGACTTGGCCGGGATGCCGACCTCGTAGGCCCACTGCCCGGCGGCGTCGTACATGCCGCACATGCTCATCACGCTGAGCACGTCACGGGTGTAGCTCCGCGGCAGCGCAGGCACCCCGGTGAACGGGTTCGCCCCGCCCCGGGCCAGGGTCGCCGCCATCGTCGACAGCTCCGCGGCGGTGACGGTCACCGAGCAGGCCGCCAGGTAGACGTACAGGTTGTCCTCGATGTTGCCGTGCAGCATCCCCAGGCTGCGCATCAGGTAGGACAGCGCGACGTTGCGGTCGTTGGAGACCAGTTGCTCGGCGAGGATGTCCTCGTCGACGGCCAGGTCGGGGTTGCCCGCGTAGATCCGCAGCCGGGTCAGCAGCCGCTCGACCTTCTCCTCCTTGGTGGCGCCGTGCACCAGGTTCACCGCGACCAGCGCCCCCGCGTTGATCATCGGGTTGAACGGGCGGTGGTTGACCTCGTCGAAGCTGATCGAGTTGAACGGGTCGCCGGAGGGCTCGACCCCGACCCGCAGCAGGACCTCCTCGCGGCCGTTGTCCTCCAGCGCCAGGCCGTAGGTGAACACCTTGGAGATCGAGTGCAACGGGAAGCGGACCCCGGCGTCGCCGACCTCCCACTGGGTGCCCTCGATGTCGGTGGCGGCCAGCCCGAACAGCTGCGCCTGCCCGGCCATCGACGGCGGGTAGTACGCGACGACCCGCCCGTCGGGCACCCTGCCGGGGCTCCCGACCGCCCGGTGCAGCTCCTCGAGCTGCCGCTGCACGATCGCGCGCTCGGCCTGCTGCTCCATCGGCGCCCCTCCTCGCGGACCGGTCCGTCCGGTGCGGAGCGCAAACTAGATCACCGGTGCCGGATCACTCGATCCCGGGCATGATCCGGCGGCGCAGCTCGGCCAGCTCGTCCTGTACCTCCGGGTCGGCCGGGCCCGCCTTCTCCGGCGCCGGGGCGATCCCCATCGACCGCAGCAGCCCGGTCGCGGCCGCGGCCGGGTCCCCGGTCTCCCCGAGCACCGGGTGCAGACCCTGGTCGGCCAGGTGGTGGAACACCAGGTTCACCACGGTCCACGGGTTGAACGTCTCCTGCTCACCGGACATGCGCCACCTCCACGTGCCGGTGCG
This sequence comes from Pseudonocardia sp. UM4_GMWB1, assembly GCF_017312155.1. NCBI lineage: Bacteria > Bacillati > Actinomycetota > Actinomycetes > Pseudonocardiales > Pseudonocardiaceae > Pseudonocardia > Pseudonocardia sp. UM4_GMWB1. The sequence goes on from NZ_QJPN01000001.1 coordinate 3,314,929, forward strand.
GCCGCGGCGCCGCACCCGGGGTCGAGCCTTTTCCGTACGCGCGTCGCCGTCAACGACCCTGTCGCAGGATGAGACACCCCGGCGCGGTCCCGGGTGCCCGCGGCCCGGGGCGCCCGATCCCTCCCGTCCGGCCTGGCTACGATGCCCGTCGTGTCCTCCGCCCGCGCCGAGCGACTGGTCAACCTGGTGCTCTGCCTGATGTCGACGCGCCAGTACCTGTCCGCGGAGCGGATCCGGTCCATCGTCCCCGGCTACGCCGACGGCACCGGCGACGAGGCGTTCTTCCGGATGTTCGAGCGGGACAAGGCCGAGCTGCGCGAGCTGGGCGTGCCCCTGGAGACCGGCCACAACTCGGTGTTCGACACCGTCGAGGGCTACCGGATCGCCCGGGCCGACTACGAGCTCGGCGAGATCCACCTCGACCCGGACGAGGCGACCGTCGTCGCGCTGGCCGGGAACCTGTGGGACTCCCCGGAGCTGGCCGGCGCCGCGCACGGGGCGCTGGTGAAGCTGCGCGCCGCGGGCGTCGAGGTCGCCGAGACCCCGGCCGCGGCGATCCGGCCGGGCGCCGCCGCGGGCGAGCCGGCCCTCGCGCCGCTGCTGGGCGCGGTGCGCACCGGCCGCGTGGTCACCTTCGACCACCGCCGCGGCGGCCCCACCGGGGAGCTGGTGCGGCGGACCGTCGAGCCCTGGGGCGTGGTGTCGTTCCGGGGCCGCTGGTATCTGGTGGGCCACGACCGCGACCGCGACGACGTGCGCTGCTTCCGGCTCTCCCGCGTCGAGGGCCCGGTGCGTGCCGTCGGACCGGAGGGCGCGGTCACCGTGCCCGACGGTGTCGACCTGCGGGCGCTGGTGCGTGCCTCGGCGGGACCGCAGCCGGTGTCGGGCACCGCACGGGTCTGGGTCGCGGCGGGCCGCGCGGCCGGGCTGCGCCGCACCGGCCGCGAGCGCGGGCCACGCGAGCACGCCGGACGGCCGGGCGTGGAGATCGAGCTGGACCTGCGCGACCGGGGCACCGTCGCGCGGTGGCTGGCCGGGCACGGCCCGGACGTCGCCGTCCTCGACCCGCCGGAGCTGGCCCGCGCGGTGCGCGAGCTGTGGGAGGCCGCGCTCGGTGCCGATGCCCTCAGGACCCGCACGTGAGCCGCCAGGGCGTCGCCCAGCGCCTGCCCCGGCTGCTGTCGCTGGTGCCCTACCTGCGGGCGCACCCCGGGGTACCGGTCGCCGAGGCCGCCGCGGACTTCGGCGTCGACGAGCGGCAGCTGCGCAAGGACCTGGAGCTGCTGTGGATGTGCGGGCTGCCCGGTTACGGGCCGGGTGACCTGGTCGACCTGTCCTTCGCCGGGGACACCGTCGACGTCGTCTTCGACGCCGGGCTGACCCGGCCGCTGCGCCTGACCACCACCGAGGCGACCGCGCTGCTCGTGGCGCTGCGGATGCTGCACCAGACCGCCGGGGTGGTCGACTCCGACGCCGTCGGGCGGGCCATCGCGAAGGTCGAGGCCGCGGTGGGGGAGGCGGCCGGTCCGGGCGGTCTGGTCACCGTCGAGTCCGGGATCGGCGAGCGCGACACCACCGCGGTCGTGCGCCGGGCGCTCGACCGCGGGCGCGCGCTGCGCATCGTCTACTTCACCGCGGGCCGTGACGCGGTGTCCCGCCGCGACGTCGACCCCATGCGGCTGGTGGTCAGCGGCGGGCGCGGCTACCTGGAGGCGTGGTGCCGCCGCGCCGAGGACGTGCGGATGTTCCGCCTGGACCGGGTGGAGCAGGCCGAGGAGCTCGACGAACCGGCCCGCGCCCATCCCGAGGCCCGGCCCGTCGACGTCTCGCACGGGCTGTTCAGTCCGCGCGCCGAGCACCGGTACGCGGTCCTGGAACTCGGCCCGGACGCGCACTGGGTCGCCGAGTACTACCCGGTCGACGAGGTGCGCACCGGCGCCGGTGCGCTGGTCGAGGGCGACCCGCCGCCCGGCGCGCCGGACCCGGTGCCCGCCGCGGCGGGCGGCGACGACCGGCTGCGGGTGCTGCTCCGCTTCGCCGACGACGACTGGCTGGTCCGCCTGGTGCTGGGGCTCGGCGGCGCGGCCCGCATCGTCGAGCCCACGGAGCTGGCGACGGCGGTGCGCGAACGGGCCCGCGAGGCCCTCCGGATCGCCGACGCATCACCCTGAGTCACACCGGCCCCCCCCGGGAGGGGGAATGCGACAGGATGGCGACGACGGCATGAACACCGGGTGACCGGAGCCACGTCCCAGGACGGGGGGACCGGGCGACCGATTCGCCCGTGTCTACACTCGGTGTCGACCCGGCCCGATCGACGCGAGGTGGACCCATGCCCGGTGGCTACGAGTGGCTGATCATCATCGCCGTTCTGCTCCTGCTGTTCGGCGCGAAGAAGCTGCCCGAGATGGCGCGGTCGGTCGGTCAGTCCGCCCGCGTGTTCAAGGGTGAGATGAAGGGCCTCAAGGACGACGACGCCCGCAGCCGGCAGGCCGAGGAGCCCAAGCCCGCCCAGGAGCTGCCCGCCGCCGCACCGGCGCCGCAGCAGACCGCCCCGGCCCCGCAGCAGACGCCGCAGCAGCCGCCGGCACAGGCCACCGACCGGCCCGCCGGTCCGACCGCCTGAGGCACTCCATCCCGTGAAGGCACCGTTCCGTCGGAAGCGCAGGCTCAACCCCGACGGGACCATGACCCTGATCGAGCACCTCTACGAGCTGCGCAACCGGCTCGGCATCTCGCTCGCCGCGATCGTGGTGACGACGGTGTTCGGCTACATCTGGTTCGAGGTCTCGTTCTTCGGTTTCCCGAGCCTGGGTGAGCTGCTCAAGGAGCCGTACTGCTCGCTGCCGCCCTCGGCGCGCGCGTCGCTGACGGCCGACCCGAACGCCTGCACCCTGCTCGGCACCACCCCGTTCGACCAGTTCATGCTGCGCCTGAAGGTCGGGGCGACGGCCGGGGTGATCCTGGCCTGCCCGATCTGGCTCTACCAGCTGTGGGGCTTCATCACCCCGGGCCTGCTGAGGAAGGAGCGCCGCTACGCGCTGGGCTTCGTCTCGGTGGCCGCGGTGCTGTTCGTCGCCGGCGCGGTGCTCGCCTACCTGATCATCCCGCAGGCGCTCGGCTTCCTGCTGACCATCGGTAGCGAGATCCAGACGACGGCGCTGACCGGCACGTCGTACTTCTCGCTGGTCGTGAATCTGATCGTCATCTTCGGGGTCAGCTTCCTGATCCCGCTGCTGGTCGTCGCGCTCAACGCGGCCGGGGTCGTGTCCTACGACCTGCTCCGCCGCTCCCGGCGCGGTCTGATCTTCGGGCTGTTCTGCTTCGCCGCGATCGCCACGCCCGGCCAGGACCCGATCTCGATGCTGGCGCTGGCGTTCGCGCTGACGCTGCTGTTCGAGGGCGCCATCCAGGTCTGCCGGATCACCGACCGCCGCCGGGCCCGCCGCCGCGCCGCCGAGGGCTGGGACTCCCTGGACCCGGACGAGCCCTCGCCGCTGGACACCACGCCGTCGCCGCTCGAGGGGCCGTCCCGGCTCGAACCCCCCGCGCCGGTGTCGACCACCCGGGCCCCCGTCGTCGCCCCGGACCGCGGCACCGCGGGTGCGGGGAACGGCCGCACCGGGGGTGCCGGGACGAACGGGACCGCCCCCGAGCCGCCCCGCTACGACGACATCACCTGACCGGGGCCGGTGCCGCGGATCCCCCCGCGGCCCCGTCCGGCACGGCTCCGTAGGCTTGCCCACCGGATCGGGTCGGGCGGCACTGAGGAGCGGGTCGGGACAGATGAAGTACAACCGGGTGGTCATCAAGCTCAGCGGACAGGCGATGGCCGGTGCCGACGGCTTCGGGTTCTCCGCGCAGGCCCTGTCCCACCTCGCCGACCAGATCCGGCAGATGCGTGCGCTGGGGGTGCAGGTCGCGGTCGTCGTCGGCGGCGGGAACGTGTTCCGCGGCAACCGCTCCGAGACCTGGGGGATCGACCGCGTCGAGGCCGACAACATCGGCATGCTCGGCACCGTGATCAACGGTCTCCTGCTGCGCGGCAAGCTCTCCGCGGGTGGTGAGGAGAACGTCCGCGTCATGACGGCGATCCCGATCAACGCCGTCGCCGAGCCGTTCCTGCGGCTGCGCGCCAAGCGGCACCTGGAGAAGGACGCGATCCTGATCTTCTCCGGCGGCAACGGGCAGCCGTTCATCACCACCGACTACCCGAGCGTGCAGCGCGCCCTGGAGATCGGCGCGGACGCGCTGCTGGTGGCCAAGCACGGCACCGACGGCGTCTACGACACCGACCCGCGCACCAACCCCGACGCGCGCCGCTACGAGCGCCTGCCCTACGACGAGGTGCTGTCGCGCCGGCTGGCCGTGATGGACCAGACCGCGTTCATCCTGGCCCGCGACCACGGCCTGCCGCTGCACGTGTTCGACATCGAGAAGGACGGCCTGATGGCCGCGATCTGCCGTGGTGAGCACCACGGCACGGAGATCAACCCCGACATCGTCGAGGCGGAGTTCGCCCACCCGGAGTAGCCCGGCGGTGCCACGTGGCCCGGCTCACCCTGTGACGGAGCAGGGTGTCGGTGCCGTGTGACAGCCTGGGGCCGTGAATGGTTCCGCCGCCGACCCGGCCGCCGCGTACGCGGCGGCGAAGGCCCGCGCCGCCTATCCGCGGCTGGCCGAGTTCACCGGTCTGATGCCCTTCGACCTGGACCCGTTCCAGCGCGAGGCGTGCGAGGCACTGGAGGACGGCCACGGCGTCCTGCTCTGTGCGCCCACCGGCGCCGGCAAGACCGTCGCGGGTGAGTTCGCCGTGCACCTGGCCCTGTCCGAGGGCCGCAAGTGCTTCTACACCACGCCGATCAAGGCGCTGTCCAATCAGAAGTACGCCGACCTGGTCGCCCGCTACGGCGCGGACGCGGTCGGCCTGCTCACCGGTGACACCGCGGTGAACGGTGATGCCCAGGTGGTCGTGATGACCACCGAGGTGCTCCGCAACATGATCTACGCCGACTCCGACAAGGCGGCGAACCGGCGGCTGGACCACCTCGGCTACGTGGTGATGGACGAGATCCACTACCTGGCCGACCGGTTCCGCGGCGCGGTATGGGAGGAGGTCATCCTCCAGCTGCCCGAACACGTCGCGGTCGTCGGGCTCTCGGCCACGGTCAGCAACGCCGAGGAGTTCGGTGACTGGCTGGTCGAGGTCCGCGGCGACACCCGCGTGGTGGTCGACGAGCACCGCCCGGTGCCGCTGTGGCAGCACATGATGGTCGGGAACCGGCTGTTCGACATGTTCGGTGAGCGGAGCACCCCCGGCGGGCCCGGTGAGGTCGTCGTCGACCCGGAGCTGGTCCGCTACACCCGCGAGATGGCCCGGCGGGACTTCACCACCTCACGAGGCTCGGACCGGGCGGGCGACCGCGGGCCGCGCGGCCGGGGTGGTCCGCAGCGCGGCCGCACCCGGGGCGGGAAGACCGACTCCACGGCCGTCGTCGGGCGGGGGCCGCGCGGGGGCGGCCCGTCGCGCGGTGGGTTCCGGCCGCCGTCGCGGGTGCAGGTGATCGACCGGCTCGACCGCGAGGGGCTGCTGCCCGCGATCACGTTCGTCTTCTCCCGCGCCGGCTGCGACGCCGCGGTCGGCCAGTGCGTGCGGGCCGGGGTGCGCCTGACCGTGCCCGAGGAGGTCGACGAGATCCGCCGGATCGTCGAGAAGCACACCGGCGACCTACCGCAGGCCGACCTCGGCGTGCTCGGGTACTGGGAGTGGCGCGAGGCCCTCGAACGCGGCGTCGCCGCCCACCACGCCGGGCTGCTGCCGGCGTTCAAGGAGACCGTCGAGGAGCTGTTCGTCGCCGGCCTGGTGCGCTGCGTGTTCGCCACCGAGACCCTGGCGCTGGGCATCAACATGCCCGCCCGCACCGTCGTGCTGGAGCGGTTGGTCAAGTACAACGGCGAGGCCCACGTCGACCTCACCCCCGGCGAGTACACCCAGCTCACCGGGCGAGCCGGGCGGCGCGGCATCGACGTCGAGGGCCACGCCGTCGTGCTGTGGGCACCCGGCATGGACCCGGAGCAGGTCGGCGGGCTGGCCTCCACCCGCACCTACCCGCTGCGCAGCTCGTTCCGGCCGGTCTACAACATGTCGGTCAACCTGGTCGGGCGCCTGGGCACCGACGCCGCCCGCGAGCTGCTGGAACGCTCCTTCGGGCAGTTCCAGGCGGACCGGTCGGTGGTCGGGCTGGCCCGGCGGATCGACCGCAACACCGAGGCCCTGGACGGCTACCGGGAGGCGATGAGCTGCCACCTCGGCGACTTCGCCGAGTACGCCGACCTGCGTAGGCGCATCGCCGACCGGGAGAAGTCGCTGCGCCGCCAGAACACCGTCGCCGCCCGCGACGAGGCCTCGGCGTCGCTGCGCGAGCTGCGCCCCGGCGACGTGATCGCGGTGCCCTCGGGCAAGCGCGCCGGGATCGCCGTGGTGCTCGACCCGGGGATCGGGGCGCTGTCGGCCGCGGGCCGCGACGCCGAGGTCCGGCCGCTGGTGTGCACCGAGGACCGCTGGGCGGGACGGTTGTCGGCGGCGGACTTCCCGGACGCGGTAGAGGTGCTGGGCCGGATCACGCTGCCGAAGCGGGTCGAGCACCGGTCCCCGCAGGTCCGCCGGGACCTGGCCTCCTCGCTGCGTGCCTCCCGGCTGGGGGAGGGGCGCGCCCTCGGGCGTCGTCGCCGGCCCGGGGTGCAGGACGACCCGGAGCTGTCGACACTGCGCCGCGCCCTGCGCGCGCACCCCTGCCACGGCTGCGACGACCGCGAGGCGCACGCCCGCTGGGCGGAGCGGCACGCGAGGCTGGAGCGGGAGACCGAGACGCTGCGGCAGAAGGTGCGGGCCACGACGCACTCGTTGGCCCGGGCGTTCGACCGGATCCGGGCGCTGCTCGCCGAGCGCGGCTACCTCGTCCCGGCAGGGGAGGCCGAGCCCGGCGAGGAGGAGATCACCGCACACGGCCGGGTCCTGGCCCGGCTGTGGGGCGAGTCGGACCTGCTGGCCGCCGAGTGCCTGCGGCACGGCGCGTGGGAGGGCCTGGAGCCCGACGAACTGGCCGCGGTGGTCTCGGCGCTGGTCTACGAGTCCCGCCGCGACGACGCACCGATGCCGCGGCTGCCCACCGGCCCGGTGTCCGACGCGCTGGAGCGGACCGTGCGGCTGTGGGAGGAGCTCGACGCCGACCAGCGCCGGCACAAGGCCGAACGCACCCGCGCACCCGACCTGGCCTTCGCCTGGCCGATGCACCGGTGGGCGCGCGGCGAGTCCCTGGCACAGGTCCTGGAGGCCGCCGAACGGAACGGGCACGAGCTGTCCGCGGGCGACTTCGTACGCTGGACCCGGCAGGTCCTCGACCTGCTCGACCAGATCGCCGGGGTCGCCGGGCGGTCGAGCGCGGTCGGCAAGGCGGCCCACCGGGCCTCCGGTGCGGTCCGGCGCGGCGTGGTCGCGGCCGGTATGCAGTAGCAGTCACGAGCAGCACCAGCAGTCACGACGGCACGACGAGAGAGACGGGCGGACGAGTAGGCGATGAACAACCCGCAGGGACCGGACCGGCATCCCGAGGATGCCGCGGAGCGGACCGGGGAGATCCCCGCCTGGGGCACGCCACCGCCCGTCGGGTGGGGCGCCGACCCCGAGACCACCGGAGCCTGGTCCCCCGACCGCGACGACCGCGACGGCTGGGCCGCCCCCGGCGCCGGCGGCGCACCCGTGCAGGGCACCGGCGGCTGGGACGCCGTCCCGCCCGCGGGCGGACGCCACGGCGGCGACACCGGCGGCTGGGCCGCCCACGACGGAGCCGCCGGGGACCCGGCCCGCGGCGAGTCGCTGTGGGGCGACGAGGCGGGCTCCGACACCGGCACCGACGGCGGATGGGCCGTCCCGACCGGGCGCCGCGCCCGTCGCCGGGTCGTCGAGACCGGAGCCCCCACCGACGCCGTCCCCACGTCGTCACCCGGGTCGCCCTGGGCCGATGCGCAGACCACCGCGGCCGTCCCGGCCGACGGCGGGTCCGGGCCGGGCGGGTGGCAGAACCCCGGGCCCGGTGAGGACGAGCCCTGGGTCTCCCGGGACGCGGTCCGCTCCCCGTCGCGGACGCGGCTGTACATCCTGGCCGGGGTCGGCGCCGTGGTGGTGGCCGCACTCGTGGTCGGTGCCCTGTTCTGGGCGGGCGTGCTCGGCAGCGACCGGCTCGACCGCACCGCGCTGCAGGCCGGGGTCAACCAGGTCCTCACCCAGGACTACGGCCTGCAGGTCGGTGCGATCGCCTGCCCGGAGGACGTCGAGGTGTCGGCCGGCACGCAGTTCACCTGCCAGGCCGTCGTCGACGGCGAGCAGGTCGAGGTCCCCGTGGTCGTGACCAGCGACCAGGGCGACTACCAGGTCGGGCGGGTCTGACCGGGCTGCGGTGGCGGGCCGGGTAATCGGCTGGCGCACGGGGCGCGCGGACGCGAGGCTCGTCGGATGTGAGCCCCGATGACCCGTTCGCCCCGTACCCCGCCCCGCCGACCGTCGCCCCTCACACGGTCCGGACCCTGACCGACCCCGCCGACCGGCGCCGCGCGTTCGACCTGTTCCTGGGCACCCTGCACCACGGCCCGGTCACCGACGACGCGTGGGAGGCCCACGGGCAGGCCCCCGACGAGCACTGGCTCGGCGTCGCGGACCCCTCCGGTGCGCTCGTCGGGTCGGCGTACTCCTTCCCGACCCGGCTGACCCTGCCCGGCGGGGCCCGGGTCCCCGCCGCCGCGGTGAGCGGCGTCGGGGTGCGACCCGACCGGACCCGTGCCGGGCGCCTGACCGCGCTCATGCGCGCCCAGCTGACCGCGGCCCGCGACCGCGGCGACGTCGCCGCGGTGCTCCGCGCCTCGGAGGCCGGCATCTACGGTCGCTACGGCTACGGCGTCGCCTCCCGCGCCGACCAGGTCCGCGTCACGGCGGGGGCCGCGTGGCGCCCGGAGGCCCCGGCCGGGGGCACGGTGCGGATGCTCGACCCCGACGAGGCGACCGCGCTGCTGCCCGGCCTGCAGGAACGCCTCGCCGCGGACCGCCCGGGCGGGATGACACGCTCCGCGCGCTGGTGGCGGCGGGCGCTGCGCCCCGCGGGCCCGCCCGCCGGCGAGTACAAGGGCGTGGCGGTGCACACCGGCACCGACGGCGTCGACGACGGGTTCGTGGTGTGGGGTGTCGCGGAGGGCGACCTGGCCACCGGCGGCACGGACGAGGTCCGGCTGCAGCAGCTCTGGGCCGCCGGGCCCTCCGCGACCGCCGGGCTGTGGCGGTTCCTGACCGGCCTCGACCTGGCCGGCGCGGTGACGAGCTGGGCACGTCCCCTCGACGAGGACCTCGATCTGGTGCTGGCCGACTCCCGGGCCCACCGGGTCACCGGCCGCGGCGACGACCTGTGGCTGCGCCTGCTCGACCCGGACGCCGCGCTGCGGGCCCGCGCCTGGGGCCCCGGCGGACCGGTCGTGCTGCGGGTGCACGACGCGTTCCTCGGCGACACCGGCACCTGGCGTCTCGCCGACGGCGCCGCCGAGCCCGCCGCCGGCACCGATCCCGACCTGGAGTGCACCGTCGACGCACTGGCGGCGGCGTTCCTCGGCGACCGGTCGCCGTCGTCGCTGGTGGCGGCGGGCCGCTGGCGCGAGCACACCCCCGGCGCCCGGGTCCGGGCGGACGCGCTGTTCTCGGTGCCCGGACCGGCGCCGTGGTGCGGCACGTTCTTCTGAGCGTCCCCGCCCGCCACGCGGACGCTCAGGCCCGGCGGCGGGCCCGGACGACCGCGTCGTGGCCGGTCACCGTGCTGCCGTCGGGCAGCGTCACCGGCCGCGGCCGCGCGTCGGTGACCAGCACCTCCCACCGGTCCGGGTCGAGCGCACCGGCGAGCTCGTGCTCGTCGGGGAACAGCTCCGGCTCCGGCGGGCGCGGGATCCCGGCGGCCAGGTCGCGCGGGTGGTGCAGCACCAGCAGCAGCGTCCCACCGGGTGCGACGGCGTCGGCGAGCGCGGCGTACAGCGGGCGGCGCACGTCCGGGGGCAGGTGCAGGAACTGGGCGTTGACCAGGTCGTAGACGCCCGCGGCGGGCGGGTCGGAGCGCAGATCGGCGGCGGTGAGGGTGACCGCGTCGGCCCACCCGGCCCGCTGCACGGCGGCCCGGGCCCGCTCCACCGCGACGGGGGAGACGTCGACGGCGTCCACCCGCCAGCCCCGCGCGGCGAGCCAGACCGCGTCGCCGCCCTCCCCGCAGCCGACGTCGAGCGCCCGCCCGGGCGGCAGGTCCGCGGCCTCGGCGACGAGGGCGGCGTTGGCGTCGCCGCTCCAGATCTGCGGTCGGGTGTCGTAGTGGGCGTCCCAGAACGCCGCGGACCAGCGGTCCTCGGTCACGGTGGCTCCTCCGGTGGGTCGGGTGGGCGGGATGGGCGTCGCGGCAGCGGTGGTGGCGGTGGCGGTGGCGAGTCCGTGCACCCGGTCGTCCGCGACGAGCGCGGCGACCCGGCGCTCGGACGCGGCACCGAACGGGTCTGCGGGAGAGGAGGTCATGGCACCACCCTGCGCGCCGCAGCGCGGCACTGGCAAACATCGTTGCCGGGATGGCAAACTGTCGGAGTGGACGAGGCGATCGCGGACACCCTGGCCGGCGTCGGCCCCCGGCTGGCCGGGCTGCGCACCGCGCACGGCATGACCCTGGCCGACCTGTCGGAGGCCACCGGCATCTCGGTGAGCACGCTGTCGCGCCTCGAGTCCGGCGGGCGCCGTCCGACCCTGGAGTTGCTGCTCCCGATCGCGGCCGCCCACCAGGTGCCGCTCGACGAGCTCGTCGCCGCCCCACCGGTCGGCGACCCGCGGGTGCGGCTGCGGCCGCGCCGGGCCAACGGGATGACCGTCGTCCCGCTGACCGAGCGCCCCGGCGGGCTGCAGGCGTTCAAGATGCTCATCCCGTTCCGCGGCGACGAGCCCGACCCGCGGGTGCACGAGGGCTACGAGTGGCTCTACGTCCTCGACGGCAGGCTGCGCCTGGTCCTCGGCGGGCACGACGTCGTGCTCGGCGCCGGGGAGGCCGCCGAGTTCGACACCCACGTCCCGCACTGGTTCGGCTCCGCCGACCGCGACCGCGCCGTCGAGCTCCTCAGTCTGTTCGGCCCGCAGGGCGAGAAGATCCACACCCGCGCCGCGCCGCGTGAGCGCCGCACCGCAGGCCACGGAGGCTGAGCCTCAGTCGAAGAACGCGGGCACGTCCACCGGGCCGCCCGCCTCGGCGAACTCCGCCGCGACCGCCCCGCGCAGCGCCTCGTCGTACAGCAGGTCGGCCACCACCGTCGCCAGCCCGGCGGCGCCGTCGAGCACCGCGCGGTCCCCGGCCGCGCCCGCCGCGGCCTCGGCGAACCCGGTGGTGTGCAGCGCGGTGCCCGGCTCCGCGATCGCGATCATCGGATGGATCGACGGCACCCGCAGCGAGACGTTGCCCAGGTCGGTCGACCCGGTCTCGGACTCCGGCACCACCCCGCGCGGGTACACCGTGCGCCCCCGCCCGGCCTGGTGCACCGCCCAGCGCGCGGCGAGGGTCCGGTTGTGGCGGATCGGCAGGTACGGCGGGCGCGGGTCCCACTCCAGGGTGTGGCCGCAGCCGGTCATCGCCGCCGCCGCGACGGCGATCGCCTCCACCCGCGTGGTCAGGTCCCGCAACGTCTCCGGGCGCTGCGAGCGCAGGTAGTAGCGCGCCGACGCCCGCTCCGGCACGACGTTGGGCGCCTGCCCGCCGTCGACGACGACGCCGTGCACCCGGTCGGCGTCGGGGATGTGCTGGCGCAGCATCGCGATCCCCTGGTAGCCCAGGACGACCGCGTCCAGGGCGTTGCGGCCCCGGTGCGGCTGGGCCGAGGCGTGCGCGGCGACCCCGTGGTAGATGACCTCCAGCTGGCGGCGCCCCAGGAACGGGTGGTCGGCGATGTCGTGGGCGAACGGGTGCAGCATCACCGCGGCGTCGACGCCGTCGAACGCACCGTCGCGGGCCATCGTCTCCTTCCCGCCGCCGCCCTCCTCCGCCGGCGTGCCGAGCAACACCACGGTGCCGCCCACCGGGTGCGCGGCGAGCACCCGCGCCAGCGCCAGGAACGCGCCCACCGCCGCCGAGCAGATCACGTTGTGCCCGCAGGCGTGCCCGATGCCGGGCAGCGCGTCGTACTCGGCGAGCACCGCGACCGTCGGGCCGTCCCCGGAGCCGAGCGTCGCCCGCAGCGCCGTGTCCAGCCCGTGCACGCCGACGGCGGCGTCGACCCCGTGCCCGGCCAGCAGCGCGGCCACCGCGGCGACCGAGCGGTGCTCGGAGAACGCGGTCTCCGGGTGGGCGTGCAGGTCGTGCGACAGCGCCAGCAGCTCGTCCCGCAGCTCCTCGACCGCGGCCGCCACCGCCTCCCGCACCGCGGCGGGGGCGCCGTCGTGGGGGGAGGTGATCGGGTCGGCCGCCGCCGCGCGCACCGCGGTCTCCCGGGCCACGGCCTCGTCGTACGCCGACGACGGCGGGACCGGCAGCCCGTGGTCCGGGCAGGTCACGACGACGCCGCCGCGTCCAGCGCCTTCCGCAGCCGGCCCACCGACGACTCCAGACCCCACCGCCGTGCCAGCTCGTCGAGCCGGTCCGGGTCGGCGAACGACGCCGGGAGCACGTCGTCGCGGCTCAGGTCGACCTCGGCGTCGGTCCGCACCCGCACCACCGGCTCGACGACGTCGAGGTAGTCCCGCGCCGCCGCCAGCTTCGCCCGCGGCCCCGCCCCGATCCGGGCGTCGCCGTCGCCGACCGCGGCCAGCAGCTCCGCCCACGAGCCGAACCGGCCGACCAGCGTCGCCGCCGTCTTCGCACCGACCCCGGGCACGCCGGGCAGCCCGTCGGAGGGGTCCCCGCGCAGCATCGCCATCTCCGCGTACGCCGCGCCCGCCCGCTCCCGGGGCACCCCGAACTTCTCCGCGACGTCGTCCGGGCCCAGGTTCTCGGCCTTGTTCAGCCCGCGGCCGATGTAGAGCAGCCGCACCGGCGGGGCGTCGCGCACGATCTGCATGAGGTCCCGGTCCCCGGACACCCCCAGCACCGGGTCGGAGGCCTCCCGGTGGGCCAGGGTCCCGATCACGTCGTCGGCCTCGCAGCCCACGGCCCCGCCGGTCGCGATCCCCGCCGCGGCCAGCACCTCCATGATCAGCGGTACCTGCGGGGCGAGGGTGTCCGGCACCTCCTCGGGCACGCCGGCCGGCACCTCGTCGCCGGCCCGGCCCGCCTCCACCCGGTGCGCCTTGTACGACGGCAGCGCGTCCACCCGGAACGCCGGCCGCCAGTCCAGGTCGAGGCAGGCCACCAGCCGCACCGGGCGGTGCTCGGTGACCAGCCGCGCGATCATGTCGGTGAACCCGCGCACCGCGTTCACCGGCGTCCCGTCCGGCGCGGTGACGCTCTCCGGCACGCCGAAGTAGGCACGGAAGTACATGCTCGCGGAGTCCAGCAGCATCAGCGGGCGCTCACTCATGCCGCGAGTCTGGCACCGTCGCCGTACCCGGGTGGGCGCCGCACCCGCGCGGACCGTGCAGAATGCCCGGTGTGGAGAACAGCGGAACCACCACGAACAGCGGACCTGCTGCGGTCACCGGGCGCGACGACTGGACCGCCGAGCGGGACCTGTTCGTCGTCACCGAGCAGCGCGGTGGCCCCGCCGAGGACGCCCTGGCCGACACCGGCCCGCTCGCCCGCGAGTTCGCCGCCCTCACCGGCGCCCTGCTCGCCTCCGGCTCGGTCGCCGACGTCCTCGCCCGGGTCGTCGCCGCGGTCCGCCGGGTCGTGCCCGGCGCGGACATGGTCAGCGTCACCCTCCGCGACGACGACGGCCGCTTCCACACCCCCGTCGAGACCGACCCCGCCGCCTCGTCGATCGACGAGGCCCAGTACACCAGCGGCCGCGGCCCCTGTGTCGAGGCCGCCCGCGCCGACGGCCCCGCGCTGGCCTCCTCCGACGACCTCGCCGCCGAGAGCCGCTGGAGCGACTTCGCCCACGCCGCCGTCGAGCACGGGTTCCACTCGGTGCTGGCGGTCTCGCTGATCCCCGACGCCGAGCCGCCGCGGCTGCCCGGCGCGCTCAACGTCTACGCCACCGACCGCCGGGCGTTCACCTCCGCCGACCGCGACCGCCTGATGCTGCTCGCCACGCACGCGTCGCTGGCCCTGGCCACCTGCGTCGCCGTGTCCGACGCCGGGCTCCAGGAGACCCAGCTGCGCCAGGCGATCGCCTCGCGCGACGTGATCGGCCAGGCCAAGGGCATCCTGATGGCGCGCCGCGGGCTCACCGCCGAGGAGGCCTTCGACGTGCTCCGCCGCACCTCCCAGGACCTCAACGTCAAGCTCGTCGAGCTCGCCGGGACCGTCACCGCGCACCCCACCGCACTCGACACCGACTGACCCGCGCTCCGGCTCCGCAGGCGTCCGGTCACGCAGCGCGTCCGGACGCCCACCGGCCTCCGCCCGGCCCACGCCGCGGTGCTCCGGGTGGCGGTCGTGTACCCCCCGTGCCCGCCTACGCTCACGGTCATGACCGATGCCGTCCCCACCGAGCTGCTCGCCGACCGGCTGCGCCGTGCCGGTGAGCACGCCGCCGAGCAGGGCACCGACGTGCTGTTCCTGACCCCGGGAACCGACCTGCGCTACCTGACCGGGTTCGACGGGTCTTCGCACGAGCGCCTGACCTGCCTGATCGTCCCGGCCGCCGGGCACCGGGCGCCGCCCGCGCTCGTCGTCCCGTCGCTGGAGGCGCCCGGGTTCGCCGGTGTGCCGCTGGAGGCGCTCGGCATCGACCTGGTCACCTGGACCGACGGCGAGGACCCGTACCTGCTGGTCAGCGACCTCGCCGGCGGCCCCACCCGGATGTCGGTCGACGACGACATGCCCGCCCGCCACGTCCTCGGCCTGCGCCACGCCTTCCCCGACGTCCCGCAGTACCTCGGCGGCACCGTGCTGCGCGAGCTCCGCATGCGCAAGGACCCGGCCGAGATCGACCGCCTGCGCGAGGCCGGCGCCGCCATCGACCGGGTGCACCGGCGGATGGGCGAGTTCCTGCGCCCCGGCCGCACCGAGGCCGAGGTCGGCGCCGACATCACCGCCGCGATCATCGCCGAGGGCCACGCCGAGGCCGCGTTCGTCATCGTCGGCTCCGGCCCCAACGGCGCCAGCCCGCACCACGACGTCTCCGACCGCGTGATCGAGGCCGGCGACGTCGTCGTCATCGACATCGGCGGACCGCTGCCCGGCGGCTACAACTCCGACTGCACCCGCACCTACGCCGTCGGCGGCGAGCCCGGACCGGACGTCAAGGAGACCTACGCGGTGCTGCAGGAGGCCCAGGAGCGCGCCGTCGCCGCCGTCCGGCCCGGTGCCACCGCCGCCGACATCGACGCCGCCGCCCGCGAGCACATCGCCGCCGCCGGGCACGGTGAGCACTTCATCCACCGCACCGGGCACGGCATCGGCCTCGACGTGCACGAGGAGCCCTACATCGTCGGCGGCAACGACCTCGTCCTCACCGAGGGCATGACCTTCTCGATCGAGCCCGGCATCTACCAGGCCGGCAGGTGGGGCGCCCGGATCGAGGACATCGTCGTCGTGACCGCCGACGGCGTGGAGCGGCTCAACACCACCGCCCGCGACCTCGTCGTCCTGTAACGACCCCCGGGGCGCGTTCGGGGTCACCCTCCGGGTGTTCCCCGAGCGCGCCGGGCCCCGGTGGTGCCAGGGTGGGGGAGGTCCCACCCGCACCACGAAGGAGCACCCCGTGAACATGCCCGTGACCCAGCGTCTCGTCCGTCCCCGCAACGGGAAGGTGATCGCCGGGGTCTGCGCCGGGCTGGCCGACCGTTTCGGGATGGGTCGCAACACCGTGCGGTTCCTGTTCGTGCTGTCCTGCCTGCTGCCCGGCCCGCAGTTCGTCATCTACCTGGCGCTCTGGCTGATCATGCCGAAGAGCACCGTCTGACCGGTGTGAGCGCCGTCGCGGGGCCCCGGTGTGGACCCGTGACGGCGCCCCTGCCATCATCTCCCGCGTGATCGAGCCGACGACCGCCGCCGCCGCGCGCCCCGTGCGCGCCGCCGCGTGTCGCTGTCGTCGGGGTCCGTCCCCGCGCGGCTGACACCGCCGTCCCGGCTCACCGTCCGTGGACCGCTCGCGCCGCCCGGGTACCGACCCGCTCCGGACCCGTGTCCGTACCGGCCGCCCCGGCCCCGCACGCGAAGCGATCACCAGGTGCACACCCTCTCCGGCCAGACCGTCCTGGCCCTGCACGCCCACCCCGACGACGAGTCGATCTTCACCGGCCTGACCCTGCGCCGCCTCGCCGACGCGGGCGCCCGCGTCGTCCTCGTCATGGCCACCGGCGGCGACCTCGGCGGGTCCCGTCTCCCCCTGGAACCCGGCGAGACCGTCCCCGACCGCCGCCGCCGCGAGCTCACCGACGCCGCCGCCCTGCTCGGCGTGCACCGGCTGGTGCTGCTCGGGCACCGCGACTCCGGCCTGCCCGGCGGCCCCGGCCTGCGCCACCCGCGCGCCCTCGCCGGCGCCGACCCCGTCGCGCTCGGCCGCGCCGTCGCCGAGATCATCGACGCCGAGGGCGCGGGCACCGTCCTGCACGACGACGACGCCGGCATCTACGGCCATCCCGACCACCGCGCCGCACACGCCGCGGGCGCCATCGCCTGCTCGCTCACCGGCGCCCACGGCTACCGGATGACCGTCGACCGGGAGCACCTCGCGCTGGCCGCGCGCGACCGGCACCTCGTCCACGGCGCCGCGCACGCCGCGGGCGTCGGCTACGGCCGGGTCACCGCCGAGATCGCCGTGGCCGTCGGGGGCGGCCCGGCCGAGCTCGCCGTGAAGCGGGCCGCGATGCTCGCCCACGCCAGCCAGATCGCCCCGGACGCGGTCGACGAGGCGGGCTTCGCCGCCGCCTACGGCTACGAGTGGTTCCTCCCCGGCGAGAACACCGGCGGCCGGGCCCGCGGCGGTGTCCTGGAGGCGCTGGGCAACGCCCATCTGCTCGCCGGGACCCGCTGACCGCCGCCCCCGTCCCGTGCCGGGTCCGGTCCCGCGTCCGATGCCGCCGCGTCGGGCGGTCGCGGCGCTCCACTACGCTGTCCGCACGACCGCGCTCCGCCGCAGCACGACGAGCGGTGACCGAGCAGGTGCGGTCGGTACGGGTAGGGTCGCCCGGTCGACACCGATCGGGCGGGGGAGAGGACGAGCATGGTCGAACCGCCGGGCCCGGTCCTGGTCGTGGTTCCCACCTACGACGAGCGGGAGAACCTCGGTCCCGCCGTCGCGCGGCTGCACGCCGCGCTGCCCGACGCCGACGTGCTCGTCGTCGACGACGCCAGCCCCGACGGCACCGGAGAGCTCGCCGACGCCCTCGCCGCCGCCGACGAACGCGTCCGCGTCCTGCACCGCTCCGGCAAGGACGGCCTCGGCGCCGCCTACCTCGACGGCTTCCGGCACGCGCTGACCGGCGAGCACCAGGTCGTCGTCGAGATGGACGCCGACGGCTCGCACGCCCCCGAGGACCTTCCCGCGCTGCTCGCCGCCCTGACCGACGCCGACGTCGTCCTCGGCTCCCGCTACGTGCCCGGCGGGCGCGTCGTGAACTGGCCATGGCACCGCGAGCTCCTCTCCCGCGGCGGCAACCTCTACTCCCGCCTCGCACTCGGCGTGCCGCTGCGCGACATCACCGGCGGCTACCGCGTCTACCGGCGCACCGTGCTCGAGCAGCTGCACCTGGACGCGGTCGCCTCCCAGGGCTACTGCTTCCAGGTGGACATGGCCTGGCGGGCCCTGCAGGCCGGGTTCCGGGTCAGCGAGGTCCCGATCACCTTCACCGAGCGCGAGCGCGGCGCCTCCAAGATGAGCGGCGGCATCGTCGCCGAGGCGCTGTGGCGGGTCACCTGCTGGGGCCTGTCGCACCGGCTCGGCCGCGGCACCCCCCAGCGCCCCGCGGGGCCGGTCACCGAGGGCGCCGCACACGGCTGAGCCGCGCGGCGCCCCCGGGTGCGCTCAGGCGCGCGCCGGCAGGGCCGCCAGCTCCGGCACCAGGTCGTCGAGACCCAGCGTGCCCTGCGCGAGCGCGGCGGCGTGCCACGCGGCGAGGTCGAACTCCTCCCCGCGGGCGGCGTGCGCGGCCCGGGCCCGCTCCCGCCCGGTCAGCCAGGCCCGCTCGCCCAGCTTGTAGCCGATCGCCTGGGCCGGTCCGCCGAGGTAGCGCAGCAGCTCCGAGTCGGCCATCGCGTCCCCGCCGCCGACGTGCCGGCCGAAGAACTCCCGCCCCAGCTCCGGGGTCCACCGCTGACCGGCACCGACCGGGGAGTCGTCGGGGACCGGCAGCGACAGGTGCATCCCCAGATCGATCACCACACGCACCGCGCGCAGCATCTGGGCGTTGAGGTAACCCAGCCGCGACCCAGGGTCGGAATGGTGGCCCAGCTCGTCCATCAGCCGCTCCGCGTAGAGCGCCCAGCCCTCCACGTCCGCGCTCACCGCGCCCACCAGCGACGTCTGGAACGTCGACAGCTCCCGGCTGCGCACCGCCCACGACGCCAGCTGCAGGTGGTGGCCCGGGACGCCCTCGTGGTACCAGGTGCTGATCAGGTCCCACAGCGGGTAGCGGTCGTCCTCGCTCGCGGGCAGCCAGGTCCGGCCCGGCCGCGAGAAGTCCAGCGCCGGTGGTGTGTAGTACGGCGCCGCCGCGCTGCCCGCCGGCGCCAGCCGGGACTCGACCTCCCGAAGCCGGCCGGACAGGTCGAAGTGGACACCGTCGAGCTCGGCGATCGTGTCGTCCATGATCTTCTGCAGGTGCGCCCGGGCGGCCTCCCCGCCCACGACGACCCCGGTCGAGCCCCCGTCGGTCTCCAGGAACTCCATCGCCTCGCGCACGCTGCCGCCGGGCACGATCCGCGCGGCCTCGACGGCCATCTCCTCGCGGATCCGGCGGAACTCCGACCAGCCCCACTCGTAGACCTCGACGGTGTCGATGTCGGCGCCGTTCCAGAACCGGTTCGCGATCCGGTACCGGTCGGGGCCCAGGCCGTCCGGGGTCCCCTCCGCCGCCGGCAGGTACTCCGCGGCCAGCCAGTCCCGCAGCTCGCCCAGCGCCGCCGTCGCCTCCCGCGCACCGCGGTCCAGGTCGGCGCGCACGGCGTCACCGACGGAGGCGTCCGCGGCGAACCCGGCGAACCAGCCACTGCCGCCCGCGTCGCCGTTCCAGGCGTCGATCTGCTCGGTCACCCGCACCACCTGGCGCGGTGCGGCGAACAGCCCGCGACGGCGGCCCTCGGCCAGGGACGCCCGGTACCCGGCGAGTGCCTCGGGGACCCGCGCCATCCGCGCGGCGACGGTGGCCCAGTCCTCGTCGCCGTCGACCGGCATGAGGGTGAACGCGGTCCGCAGGGTCGCCAGCGGTCCGAACAGCTCCTGCACCGCGCGCAACGGCTCCCCGGAGGCCAGGTGGTCGAGCTGGGCGCCGAGGCGCTCACGCAGCAGCCGCGCGCAGCGACGCTCGTCGGGGTCGGCGGGCTGCCGGGCGCCCGTGGTGGTGTCCAGCCGCTCCAGGGTCTCCCGGCAGGCGGCGACGAGCGCGGCGGTGCCGTCGGGGGAGAGGTCGGGCAGCTCGTCCTGCCGCTCGGTCCAGCCGAGGTCGCCGGCGAGGACCGGGTCGAGCTCGGCGAGGCGCCGGACGTGGTCGTCGGCGAGGTCGCGGACCGCTCGGGCGGGGCGGGAGGGGCTGGCGGTGCCGGTCTGCTGATCGTTCATCACCGGTCATCATGCCCGCACGCGACGGAGCCCGGACCCCCTGAGGGATCCGGGCTCCGTGGTCACCGGGTGGTGGTCCGGTGTGTGCCTGCGGTGCGGCCGGGATCAGGCGATCTCGGCGCGCCGCTCGCGCAGCAGCTCCAGGCGCTCGTCGAGCAGCTCCTCGAGCTCGGCGATCGACCGGCGCTCGAGCAGCATGTCCCAGTGCGTACGCGGCGGCTTCTGCTTCTTCTGCTCCGGCTCGGTCCCGTCCACCCGACGACCGACGCCGCCCTGCGGGGACTCCCACGTCGCGGGAGCCTCGGCGTCGTTCGCGAACGGCACCTGGAACTCGTAGCCGGACTCGGACACATAACGGACCATCTGCCGCGGCGCCAGGTCGTGGTTGCGGTCCGTCTCGTAGCTGACAGCCCCGAGCCGGCTGCCACGCAGAACGCGGTCGGCCATGCGTCACCCTCCTGTAGCGCGATGTCGAGGGAGCACCTCGACGGTTACGTCTTCGCCACCGGGTGTAACGTACGTGGAGCTACGGTATTCCGGCGGCAGGGCAGAACAGACCCGCTCGAGTTACCTCGCGGTAACCCGCTCTGCGCCCGATGGGCCAGTGTTCCCTATCGCCGCCCGTTACACACTCCGATGTGACGTGTCAGCCATGTGTGACGGTGCCCACCGGGGTGTCGACGAGTGTTCACACAGCCGACCGGAGCGGTGCACGGCCGGGGGAGCGCACCGGCAGCAATGCGACCAGTCCCGCCGCCAGGACCAGCACGATCCCGATCGTCCCGGCCCGGTCCGAGCCGAACACGTAGGTGAACAGGCCGATGAGCGCCGGCGCCAGGAACGACACCGCGCGCCCGGTCGTCGCGTACAGACCGAACAGCTGGCCCTCCTGCTGCGCCGGGCACACCCGCAGCAGGTACGACCGCGACGACGCCTGCGCCGGCCCCACGAACAGCCCCAGCACCAGCCCGAAGATCCAGAACATGGTCGGCCCGGACACGAACAGCAGGATCACACCCACCGCCACACTCCCGGCGAGCGACCCCACCACGACGGCCTTGGGCCCCAGCCGGTCGTCCAGCCGGCCGCCCATCACACAGCCCAGCGCCGCGACCACGTTGATCGCCACACCGAAGATCAGCACCTGGCCCGGCTCCAGCCCGTACACCGTCACCGCCAGGACCCCGCCGAAGGCGAAGACCGCGTTGAGGCCGTCCCGGTACAGCGCGCTCGCCCCGAGGAAGTACACCGTGTGCGGGCTGGCCCGGTAGAGCGCGCGCAGGTCGGTCACCAGTCTGCGGTAGGAACCGGCCACGCCCAGCTTCGGGGCGTCCGGCGCCACCGGTGGAGTCTCGGGCAGCAGCAGGAACATCGGCGCGGCGAACACCGCGAACCACACCGCCGCCACCAGCACCGCGATCCGCACGTCCAGCCCGTCGGCGGTGGGGACACCGAGCAGCCCGCCGTCGCCGGACAGCAGGAACGCGTACACCCCGAGCAGCAGCACGATCCCGCCGATGTAGCCCAGCGCCCAGCCGAAGCCCGACACCCGCCCGACCGTCGTCGGCGTCGACACGTGCGCCATCAGCGCGTAGTACGACACGTACGCCAGCTCGACGAAGATCGACGCCATGCCCAGCAGCAGCAGACCGAGCCACAGGTAGGACCAGTCGTCGCGGACGAAGAACATCCCGGCCATGCAGAGCACGACCAGCGCCGTCCACACCCCGGTCGCCCGCAGCCGCCGCCCCGTGCGGTCCGCGCTCTGCCCGACCACCGGCGCCATCAGCGCGATCAGCACCCCGGCGGCCGCGGTCGACCACGCCAGCCAGCTGTTCGCACTGACCGAGCCCGGCAGGTCCGCCCCGACGGCGTCGGTCAGGTACACCGAGAACACGAAGGTCAGCGCGATGTGCTGGAACCCCGAGGAGCCCCAGTCCCAGAGCCCCCAGGCCCACAGCCGGGATCGGCGGGGCGGGGCCGGCTCTGCGGTCGGAGCGGTCGAGGCGGTCACGGCGCGAGCGTATCGACGCCCGCGGGACCCGGCCTCCGATCATCTACGCAGGCGCCCACCCGGTCAGCTCCCGACGACGTCGAGCAGCCGGTCCGGCCGGTCGGACAGCAGCCCGTCCACCCCGAGGGTCAGCAGCCGTCGCATCTGCTCGGCCTCGTCCACCGTCCACACGTGCACCTCGTGCCCGGCCCGGTGCGCCGCCTCGACGAACCGGCGGTCCGACGCCACCGGGATCGGCCCGAACATCGGCGGGACCTGCGCGAACACCCCCGCCGACGCCGGCAGCAGCCGGCCCGGGACGCCCCACGCACGGGCCCGCAGCGCCACCACCTCGGCCTGCCCCATCGACGTGCACAGCCTCGGCCCGGCCAGCGCCCGGGCGACGCCCAGCCGGCGGACGGAGAACGAGCCCAGGCACACCCGGTCCCAGGCGTCGGCGGCGTCGAGCACCGCCAACGTCGGAGCGACGACCTCGGCCGACTTCAGCTCGATCGTCACCCGCACCCCGGGGACCGCGTCGAGTACCTCGGCCAGCCGCGGCAGCGGCTCGGTGCGCTGTGCCCCGGTGACCCGCACGGTGTCGAGCTCCGCGGCGGGGCGCGCGTCGATCCGGCCGGTGCCGTCGGTGGTGCGGTCCAGCGTCGGGTCGTGGTGCACGAACGGCACCCCGTCGGCGCTGGCGTGCACGTCCATCTCGACGTAGCGCAGACCGTGGTCGGCGGCGGCGATGAACGCGGCGACGGTGTTCTCGCAACCGGACAGCTCCCCGATGTGCCAGCCACGGTGGGCGTAGGCGCGGGGGTGCGGACCGTCGAGGTACGGGTGGTGCACGGCGGTCAGCCTGGCACCCGTCCGATCACGCCACCACGGGGGAGCCGGAAACCCTCGGTGTCGATCAGGGGGTGCATGAGGTCCCCGTGCGTGTCCAGCCGGGCCGGCAGGTCGTCGAGGGTGAACACCAGGTCCGCGGGCTCGCGGCAGCCCTCGACCTCCGCCCACGTCACCGGGGTCGCGACGGTGGGGCGCTCACGGCCGCGCAGCGAGTACGAGGCGATGGTGGTCTTGGCGGTGTTGTTCTGGCTCCAGTCGACGAAGACCTTCCCGCGCCGACGGGCCCGGGTCATCACCGCGATCACCTCGCGACGGTGCTCCTCGGCCAGCCGCTCGGCCACCTCGCGGGCGAATTCACTGGTCCGCTCCGGATCGGTGACCCGCGCCGGCAGGTAGAGTTGCATGCCCTTGCCGCCCGACGTCGACGGGTACGCCACGAGTCCGTGCTCGTCGAGCAGGTCCCGCACCCACAGCGCCACGCGGCAGCACTCCACGATCGTCGTGCCCTCACCCGGGTCCAGGTCGAACACCACCCGGTCCGGCGGGTGGCGGCCGTCGCGCGGGCCGAGGCGCCACTGCGGCACGTGCAGCTCCAGCGCGGCCAGGTTCGCCGCCCAGGCCAGCCCCTCGGCGTCGGCGAGGACCGCGAAGTCCGCGGACTCCGACCGGCCGCCGGGCGTCCCGACGCGGGCGGTGCGCAGCCAGTCCGGCGCGTGCCGGGCCACGTTCTTCTCGAAGAACGACGACCCCTCCACCCCGTCCGGCCAGCGCTTGAGCGTCGCCGGCCGGGCGTCGAGGTGCGGCACCATCGCCTCGGCGACGGCCAGGTAGTGCCCCAGCACGTCGGCCTTGGTCGTGCCGGTGGCGGGGTAGAGCACCTTGTCCGGGTTGGACAGCGACGCCCGCCCGTACCCCTCGCGCCGTGCGGTCCCGCGCTGTGCCGCCCTCCGGCTCGCACCGTCCACCCGGACCTCCCGCCAGTCGTCGCCCGCGCCCTCGGGGTACCGGGAACCGGTCCGGACCGCGACCACCCCGGGCAGGCCCTGGTCGCGCACCGCGTCGAGCAGCCGGGCGCCCGCGTTCGGGTACGACGGCGCCGCCCGCCGGTGCGGCCCGTCCAGGGGCAGCTCCTCCAGCAGCGCGCGACGCTCCTCGGCGGGCAGCGCCCGGACGTCGCGGCCGCCGGTGTGCAGGACGTCGGCCACCCACAGCTCGCCGCGGCCGGTCAGCTCGGCGTCGAGCAGGTGCCCGCCGGCACCCAGCGCGGGCCCCAGGCCCCGCAGCGCACCCGGCGGGTCGAACGGCTCCCCGGCCCGGCCGTCGCCGTCCACGGGACGCAGGGAGAGCCGGCCGCCGTCCACCCGCACCAGTACCCGGCGGCCACCGAAGACCGGGCGGACCGTCCAGCCGTCCCCGGTGGGCAGCCGGTCGGCGGGGCGGGGGACGGCCAGGACGACGTCGTGGGGGAGCGGCTCACCCCCGGCGTCCATGCCGTCGGGCTGGTCCCGGGTGCGGCGCAGCAGCCAGTTGTCCTTCCGTCCGCCGGAGCTGCGGTGCAGCAGCACGAACCGGCCGCGGACGCGCCTGCCGTGCAGGACGAACGCGATCTCGCGGTCGTTCCACTTCTCGGTGTCGTAGCGGCCGTGGTCCCAGATCGCCATCCCGCCGCCGCCGTACTCGCCGCGCGGGATCTCCCCGGAGAACTCCAGGTACTCCAGCGGATGGTCCTCGGTCCGCACGGCCATCCGGATGGTCTCGGAGTCCTCCGGCAGTCCCTTGGGGACCGCCCACGACGCCAGGACGCCGTCGCGTTCGAGCCGCAGGTCCCAGTGCAGCGCCGTCGCATGGTGCTCCTGGACGACGAACCGGTCGCCGACGGTGCCCGGCGGCCCGGCGTCGTGCTCGGGCACCGGCTCGGGCGTGCGCCGCGCGTCGCGCCGGCGGCGGTACTCGTCCAGGGGCACAGCGGCAGCGTAGTGACCGGCACCGACACCGACCGGGTCGCCGTTATGACAGTTCCGGTGGGGCGGGGACGGCTCGACGTGCGGGGAGTGCTGGTCGAAGATACGTTCGACCCATGACCAACGACCACAGCACCGGCGCCGTCGACCCCGGGACGGCCGAGAAGGACCCCGCGGACTGGACGACCGGCGACGAGCCGATGACCGGCCCGCAGCGTTCCTACCTGGAGACGCTGCTGCAGCAGGCCGGGCAGGACGCCCCGGAGAACCTCGACGCGATGACCAAGGCCGAGGCCTCGAAGCGGATCGACGAGCTGCAGGACGCGACCGGCCGCGGGAACTGAGCCGCGCACGCCACGGCGTCACGGTCGCGCGCCGGCGACCGTCGCCGTCGGCGCGCTCCTCGTCGCCACGGCAGCGGTCACACCTGGGCCATGCCGCCGTCCACGCAGAGTTCGGCACCGGTCATGAAGGTGCTGTCGTCCGAGGCGAGGAACAGGGCCGCACCGGCGAGCTCCTCGGGCCGGCCGAGGCGGCCCAGCGGGACGTGCGTCGCCATCCGGGCGCGCAGCGCGGTGGGGTCCTCGCCGAAGTACTCGGCCTGTCCGTCGATGATGGAGGTGTCGAAGGGGCCCGGGGTCAGCACGTTGACGCGCAGACCGCGACCGCCGAACTCGGCGGCCCACACGCGCGCGTAGGACCGCACCGCCGCTTTCGCGGCGCTGTAGGTCGTCGACCCGGGAAGACCCTTGGTGCTCTGGATCGACCCGACGAGGACGATCGACCCGCCGACCGGCATGAGAGGCACCATCGTCTGGACGGTGAACATCGTCCCGCGCGCGTTGATGTCGAAGGTGCGGTCGAAGTGGTCCTCGGTGACCTCGCCGAGGTCGGCTCGCTCGATCATGCCCGCATTGGCGACGAGGGCGTCGAGGCGCCCGGCCTCCCGGCGGATGGTCTCGGCGAGATCCGCGAGGTCGGCGGCCGACGTGGAGTCCGCGGGAACCACCGTGACCTTGCCGGCGATCGACGCGGCCGCGTCGTCGAGTACGTCCTTCCGGCGACCCGTGATGAACACGTGGGCACCCTCGGCCGCGAATCGCGCGGCGATGGCATGACCCAGCCCCGCCCCTCCGCCGGTGACGAGGGCGACCTTGTTGTCGAGACGCATTCCCGTTCCTTCTCCGTTCGACCGAGCAGTAGACACGGACCGAACGGTGACACCGCATTGCCATAGGCACAACTGGCCTGTCACTATGTTTGCCATAGAGAGTATCTATCGAGGTGGTACGGCGTGAACCTGCGGCAGTACGAGTACGCGTTGACCGTGGCCGAGGAGGGCAGCATCACCGCCGCCGCCGAACGGCTGGGCATGGCCCAGCCGTCGCTGTCCCAGCAGATCGGCACCCTGGAGAAGCAGGTCGGGGTGCGCCTGTTCACACGCACCCCGCAAGGCATGAGTCCGACCGTGGCGGGGCGGGCGTTCCTGGCCGAGGCGGAGGTCGCCACGACGGCCTCCCGGCGGGCCTTCATCGCCGCCCGGGCTGCCGGCGGTGATCTGTCGGGCGAGCTCGTGATCGCCGTCTATCTGGGGTTCGGGGCTCGTCAACTTCCTCGCGCGCTCGGCGAGCTGCGCCGCCGGCATCCGCGCCTGCAGGTCACCATCCACGAGGAACCCGACCCGGCGGAGATGGAGCGACTCGCCCGCCAGGGCACGCTCGACATGGTCCTGGTGCACGAGATCCCGCCGGGCTGCCTGTTCGACGTGCGGGAGCTGGGAGAGGAGTCCTACGTCGCCGTGCTGCCCCCGGACCATTCGTTGCTGCGACGCGCCGAGCCGATCGCCCTCGACGACCTCGCGGGTGAGGGATGGGTGCGTTTCCGCCGTGCCAGCAAGCTCGACGAGTACCTGACCGGTCTGTTCGCCGACCACGGGCCGGCCCCGCGAACTGTCGGCCGGGCCTCACAGATCTCGACCGCGGTCAGACTCGTCGCAGAAGGTCTGGGGGTCACGGTGGTGCCGTTCTCCGCGGTACCCGACGGCTGGGAGCACCTGACGCGGCCGCTCCGGCCGGCCCTGTCGGAGCCGGTGCTCGCCGGCGTGCGACGCGCCCCGGGCGGAGCGGAGACGGCGTTGCTCGACCAGCTTATGCAGCAGGACTGGGGACGGACGGTTCACACGGCGCCGGACGCACTGATCCGTTGAGCCGATAATGCACGTTATGACAGTTCGGCCGTTGCGGGCCTGCCCACCGGAGACGATCGTTCTACCCCCCGTACGGCGTCATGCCGCAAGGATCACCCGGCCCCGGTGCCTCCGAGACCTCCCGGCGTCCTAGGTTGGACGCGTGAAGGTCCTGTTGCTGGAAAACATCCACCCCGGCGCCGCCGAGGCGTTCCGACGCGACGGCTTCGAGGTCGAGACCCGACCCGGGTCGCTCGGCGGCGACGAACTGCACGACGCGCTCGCCGGTGTGCAGCTGCTCGGCATCCGCTCCAACACCACGATCACCGCCGAGGTGCTCGACGCTGCCAAGGACCTGCTGGCCGTCGGCTGCTTCTGCATCGGCACCAACCAGGTCGACCTCACCGCGGCGGCCGAGCGCGGCATCGCCGTGTTCAACGCGCCGTACTCGAACACGCGCAGCGTCGTCGAGCTGGTCATCGGTGAGATCGTGGTCCTGGCGCGGCGGCTGACCGAGAAGACCCAGCGGATGCACGAGGGCGTCTGGGACAAGTCCGCCAAGGGCGCGCACGAGTTCCGCGGCCGCACCCTGGGCATCGTCGGCTACGGCAACATCGGCACCCAGCTCTCCAACATGGCCGAGGCCATCGGGCTGCAGGTCGTGTTCTACGACACCGCCGACCGGCTCGCCCACGGCAACGCACGGCGGATGCCGAGCCTGGACGCGCTGTTGGCCGAGTCCGACGTCGTCTCCATCCACGTCGACGGCCGCCCCGGCAACGCCGGCCTCTTCGGCGCCGAGCAGTTCGCCCGGATGAAGCCCCGCTCGATGTTCATCAACGCCTCGCGCGGCATGGTCACCGACGAGCACGCCCTGCGGGAGAACATCCTGTCCGGGCACCTCGCGGGCGCCGCCGTCGACGTGTTCCCGGTCGAGCCCAAGGCCCAGGGCGACGAGTTCGACTCACCGCTGCGCGGCCTGGACAACGTCATCCTGACCCCGCACATCGGCGGGTCGACCCAGGAGGCGCAGGAGGGCATCGGCACCTTCGTCTCGCGCAAGCTGCTCGACTTCGTGCAGCTCGGCGCCACTCCCCTGTCGGTGAACCTGCCGAACGTGGGCGCCCTGAACCCGCCCGGGGTGTTCCGGACCGCCTACCTGCACACCAGCACCCCCGGTGTGCTCGCCGACATCAACCGGCTGCTGGCCGACGCCGGCGTCAACGTCGTCGGGCAGTCGCTGTCCACCGGCGGCGACCTCGGCTACGTGCTGACCGACACCGACCAGGTCCTGCCCGAGGACGTGCTCTCGGCGCTCCGCCGGGCCGCCCAGACCGTCTGGCTGCGGTCCTACCGGCTCTGAGCGCTCAGGCGCAGGCGTTCGCGCCGTACTCCTCGACGTCGGAGGGGTGCATCGGGCCGTGCACCCCGTGGAAGACGACGAACTCGACGCCGGTCGGGCGGTGGAACAGCCCGCCCGTCCGGCGCCGGTACACCAGCGGCGCGCAGCGGTACCCGAACAGGGCGCGCGCCCACCCCTCGGCCTCGCCGCGCGCCAACGGCTCCGACCCGGTGACGGCGAGCTCCCAGATCCCCACGCCGGTCGCCGGGGAGCTCCGGTCCGGTGCGGTCGAGGCCACCAGTGTCAGTTCGCCGGTCCCCCGCATCGCCGGGACGACGGTCTGCGCGCGGTGCCAGTCGGCCACCGGGTGCGGGTACGGGTAGGTCAGCAGACCCTCGCGCAGCGCCGTCACGGGTCCCCCGTGCTGCTCGTGGATCAGCTGCGCCAGGTCCACCGACCGCTTGCGGCGCAGGTCGGCGTTGACCAGACCGGCTTCGACCGTCATCCCCGTGGCCTCATTTCCGTCCCCGCGTCCCGGGACGGACCTCCGGCGCTGAGGCGGCGCGGTGGGGCCCGACGCCCGGGTGGGAGGACCCTCGAACGGTCCGGCGTCGGCACCGTGTTCTACGGCTCGTAGAGCATTCTAGATCACGTCCGGCATCCGGGCGAGAGCGGGATCACATGATCGTCGGATCACACGAGGCGTCGGTAGTGCACGCTCAGCGGATCGACCGGGTGGTCGGCGAACGGCGGGCAGACGGCGAACCTGGGCCCTCCCCCGGCGGGCACGGCCCGAGAATTGCTCGAATACCGCGCCGACCCATTCGGCACGCTCCTATCGTCGGTACATCGCACTTTCACCGGCGGCGGGTGGCCGCGTACCGACCGGCGAGGAGAACACCGTGGGCGCAGTCGTCGCAGTACTGCTGGTCATTGTCCTGATCGGCCTCGCCGTCCTGATCGGAACGCTGCGTGAGGTGCGTCCGACCAGGCCGAGTGTGGTCCGGGCGCGGGAGTTCCGCCGTTCCGCCCGGCCGGGCGCCCACGATTAGGAGAACCTCCGTCGTTATGCTTCCGGCGACCCCGGGTGAATCCGGGGCGGCGAACCGGGAGGAAGTGCAGTGGCGAAGGTCGAGACGATCCGGCTGGTCGACGACATCACCGGCGGCGACGCCGACGAGACCGTCGATTTCGGGCTCGACGGCCGCCGGTTCGAGATCGACCTGACCGCGGACAACGCCGCGGCGCTGCGGGACGCGCTCGCCCCGTTCGTCGGGGTCGCGCGTACCGCGGGGTCCCCGCGCACCGGACGCAACGCGGGCGTGTCCGCGCCGTCGGCCGGGCGCAGCGGTGCGGACGGCTCGGACGCCGCGACCCGCGAGCACAACCGCGCGGTGCGGGCCTGGGCCCGGGAGAACGGCTGGACGCTGTCCGAGCGGGGCCGCATCCCGTCCGAGGTCGTCGAGGCCCACCGCCGCGCCCGTGCCGGCGAGGCCGCGGGCGTCACGCCGCAGGGACCGGCCACCGACGAGCCCGCCACCGAGGCCGTGCCGGCAGCCCGGGCCGTCCCGGACCGCGAGACCGGGGACGAGGGGCCCGCGGAGCGCAGGCAGTCCTCCGCGGCGCCCGCGGTCGAGTTCAGCGGCTGACCCCGTTCCCCGGGCCGTCACCGGCCCGGGCCCGCCGTCACCGGCTCGGTGACGGGATGCCCGGCGGCGGCGCCGGCAGCGGACCGGAGCTGTAGAGCCCGGAACGGTCCACGTCGCGACGTTCCAGGGTCGGGGTGACCGCGTTCGGCCGGTACGGCTGGATCGCCTGCACCTTGCCCCAGTCCCGCCCCGGGTCGCCCTCGAGGTAGGTGGGCAGCTCGGTCTGCTTGCCGATCACGGTGATCCAGCCCAGTGGGCCACCGGCCTGCGGGGACGACCACCCCTCCCCGTCGGCACGCATCTGGCTGCCGTCGGCCTGCAGCCGGTAGGCGGGGACCTCGGCGATGCCGCCGGAGGTCCGGAACGGGTGCAGGCACGGGCTGGCGAGCGACACCGGGTACTCGAGGAACATCGGCTGGTCGCCCACGACCTGTGACAACGGCGCCAGCTGGGGCGCCCGCAGCGGCGCGATGGCGAGCCAGCCGTCGGCGCCGAGTGAGTTGTCCTGCACGACCATCCGGACCTCGGTGGCCGCTCGGGCGGTCTCGGGCAGGTCGAACCGCAGCTCGCGCCACGGCATCTCCTCCACCCGGCCGTCGTCGAGGGTGGTCTGCTCGACGACGCGGACCCGCCCGTCCGACAACCGTGTCGCGTACTGGACGGTGAGCCGGTTCCCGTTGCCCAGGCGCCCGGCTGCCGTGACGACCAGCGGCGTGGTGCCGGCGCGCTGCTCGGCGGTCAGCATCACCCACGGGGTGCGCAGGGTGCCGGTGTTGCGGTCGCTGCGGGGCACGTAGCTGCCGAACGCGGGTGCCGCGTCGCTGCCGAGCCCACCGGACAGGACGTACTCGAACCCGGAGGCGCCGGTGCCGCCGCCGGTCGGCGGGATCCCGTCGCGGACGAAGCCGCTGCCCCCGCTGTTGGGGTCGAGCAGCTGCGCGTCGGGGCTGTTGGCGGGGACCACCCCCGGGGCCAGCGGTGCCGGGGTCGAGGTCGGCTCCCCCGGCGGGGGCGGCGGCGCGACGGTCGGGAGCAGCCCGGAGCGGGCCGGCGCGGCCATCCCGGTCGGTTCCGGGGCGGGGGGCAGCACGCCGTCGACGGGCCTGCGCTCGGCGAACACCTGGCTGGCGAGCCCGCAGGACCCGCCGAACGGGTGCGACAGCGCGTCGGCACCCATCGTCCACGTGCCGGAGCGGTCCTGGACGGCCGAGACCATCGACCACACGTTGAACGTGACGAGCAGCCCGCACAGCACCGCCAGTGGCGCCGAGGTCAGCCGCAGCCGCCGGGTCGCCCGCAGCGCCGATGACGCGTCGCGGCGCCAGTCCCGGGCACGGACCCAGCGCCCGAGCAGCGGGATCCGGCCCAGCGCGCGCTCGACACCCGCCAACTGGTCGGGGTGCCGCTCCTCGCGGATCCCGCGCAGGTGCTCGACCCCGGCCCCCGCGGCGAGCAGCAGCGCGACGAGCAGCAGGATCGTGGAGAGCTCGTAGCCGGCGACGGTGACCTGCTCGCCCGCCCAGGGCACGCCCCAGTTGTTCGTGTACCACCACAGGTTCGGCCCGGCCGCGGACAGCGCCGCCACCAGGAACACCGCCGACAGGAACGCGAGCCGGTTGCGCAGCGAGCGCAGGACGTCCGAGCCGGTGGCGATAGCGGCGAGCGCCACCATGCCCGAGCCCAGACCGACCAGATCCCCGAAGTGGTGGGTCCACTTGGTCGGGGTGAGCGCGAAGATCAGCAGCGCGATCACGGTGCTGCCGATGAGGCGCTGGGCGGGCCCGAGCGCGGCACCGGGGATCCGGTTGCGCCGGATCAGCACGACGACGCACGCCAGCAGGCAGAGGATGACCAGCAGGATCGGGAACCGACGGGCGATGGATCCGTCCGCGAGCCCCTCGAACAGGGGCGCGTAGCGCTGGGCGATCTCGGTGTACCAGGGCCAGTCCGGGCCGATGTCGGACCGCAGTCGGGTGGAGTCGACCACCGCTGCCCAGCTCTGGTCCGCCCAGGCGATCATCAGGATCGCGGTGCCGGAGGCCAGCAGCGGGGCGAGAACGGGGACGGCGCCGGCCGCCCGCACCCGGGCCGACAGCAGGTGCCACAGCGGACGCACGCCGGCGATGAACGGCGCGATCGCGATCAGCCCGGCCGGGTTCGCCCCGACCGCCATCGACGCCGCGAACAGCCCCAGGGCGACCGGCAGCAGCCGCTGCAGGGCCAGCGCCCGCTCCACGCACACCAGGGCGAGCAGCGAGCACACGACGACGACCGGCTCGGGCCGCAGCCCGGAGTTGTAGGCCATCCAGAACGCCAGGAACACCATCCCGGCGGCCCAGGTCGCCGCCCGCGAGCGGCGGGCCTGACGGCCCAGGCGCGGCAGCAGGCCCCGGGAGACCAGCCACCAGGCCATGATCCCCATCAGCACCGAGGGAAGCCGCAGCCACAGCAGCGAGTCCGAGACCCGCACCCACAGCGCGTAGAGATCGTAGAACCAGCCGAACGGCGCCTCCGCGGCGTCGTACCAGCGGTAGTAGTTGCCGACGTAGCCCGAGGTCGGGACGTCGCGGACGATGCCGAGGGTGAACCCGTCGTCGGAGGTCTGGCCCCCGATCGCCGCCCACCCGACCAGCACCACGGTGACGATCAGGTCGATCGGCCGGGGCCTCGCACGGGACCACCAGCGGCGCAGCCGCGGCGGCCACCGCCCGGCGAGACCGCCGATGGCGTCGCGGCCCGCCCGGTGCGGGCTGCGGCCCAGGTGCCGGTCGACGCCGGCCAGCGCGAGCAGCGAGCCCAGCAGCGCCACCGTGGCGACGACGGTGGCCGCGGTCTTCCACACCGACGGGCTGGTGTCGAAGCGGGTGTCCGGGGTGATCCGGACCGCGGTGCCGGCCGTCGGGTCGAGCGCGGTGTCCAGGTCGGAGTAGATCCCCACGACCTGCGGCCGCAGGTCCCCCTCGAAGGTCTGCGCCCCGGAGCCCAGGTCGATCGTGGTGGACGTGCCGTCGGAGGTGATCCGGACCTCCGACGGGCCGGCCCGCAGCGGCGCCGTCGCGAGCTGCTGGCCGCGGTCGACCAGCGCCAGCTGGCCGTCGGCGACGGTCAGGACCATCCCGGAGCGGGCGCCCTCCGGCGACTCCGGCGGGACGGTCGACAGCACCGTGGCGGAGCCGTCGGCGCGGTCGTCGAGGCTGCGGATCGCGTCGGCGGGGACGACCACCGACATCGTCTCCGGGCGCAGCGCGACCAGCGGCGCGTTGACGTCGGCGGTGCCGTCCGCCACCGACGGCCAGACGATCGTGGTCGTGTGCTGCACCACGGGCAGGAAGGGCACCGCGACGGCGAGCACGAACGCCAGGAGACCGAGCCGGCCCGCCCAGTGCAGGCGTCGACGGTCGCGGAGCGTGTCGACCGGAGCCGGCGCGGCGACCGTCGCTTCGGAGGTGAGCACCGAACGACGGTAGCGGCCTCGCTCCGCGTGATCCGGGGAGCCCCCGGGGGTGATCAGCCCACCGGGACGCGGTGCCGGTCGCGGAACCGCCTGCCCTGCAGCCACCACCCCAGCACACGGGTGATCCAGGGCAGCATCACGTACACCATGACCGGGGTCAGGACGATCGTCGTGACCGCCAGCCGCGGCACGACGGGCCAGTCCGCGAGCAGCGCGCCGAGGGTCACCGTGGCCAGGAGGTTCATCGGGAAGAAGACGAGCCAGATCGTCGTCGCCTGCTTCCAGCGCGGCGGTGTGACCTGGGGCGGGCCGGCCGTCTCCACCGCGGTGGGCTGGTCGAACCAGCCCTCGATCCCGGTGCGGCGCTCGGCCCGGGTCATCTCCGCCAGGCCCTGGGCGGACCCGAGCCACCAGCGGCGCTCGGGGCTCGCCTCCCAGCGCCCGAGCGACTCCGGGGAGTCGAAGCGGGCCAGCATGTGCCACTCGTCGGAGCCGTCGCGGCTGCGGACCCAGCCGCCGCCGAGGAAGCCGGGGAACCCCTCGGCCATGAGCAGGCCGGAGCGGATCCAGGCGGTCATCTCCGCGGCGTGACCGGGGTCGGCGCGACGGGTGAACGAGACCGTGACGGGGTCGCCGCCGGTCGGAACGGGAGCGGACGCGGCGGCGGGGGTGGTGCCGTCGGCCCGGTCGCGGGTGTCGAGGGACATGCCCGTCATGGTGACCGCTGACCCGGCGGACTCCCAGCCCGGCCGCACGACATCACTCCGGGACACTCTCCGGAGCCCGCTCCCCCGCCGTCCCGCGGCGAGAGGTCCCGCCGTGCCCGTACCCGTCCTGCGCCGGGCCACGGCCCGTGACGTGCCGGCCGTCGTCGCGCTGCGGGCACGGATCGAGGCCGGCCGGCGCGGCGACGGGCTCGGGGCGACTATGGTCCGGTACGCCGTCGACGAGGCCCGTCGACGTGGCGCGGCGCTCGTCCAGCTCACCTCCGACCGGTCCCGTACCGACGCCCACCGGTTCTACGAGCGCCTCGGGTTCCTCCGGACCCACGACGGCTTCAGCCTCCCCCTGATCTGACGGCCGCTCCCCCGGGGCGGCCTCCGCCTGGTCGCGGCGGTTCGTGTGTCGTCCTTTCGTCGACGTGAAGAGCGCGTCAATGAAACATTGACCGTAGAAGGGACAGGCCACCCCGTTGTCCGGCCCCGGGACCAGCAGCACCACCGGTGCCTCGAAGCCACGGGCATCCACCTCGCCTCGCCCTGCCCTCCTCCGGTACATCGGTCCGCGGGCCCGGCGCCGTCCGCCGCATCCGGGAGGTTCAGCGGGCACAGGACCGGTCTGGTCGTGCGTGTCCGCCGGGGATGCCCGGGCCCCCACCGCGGCGGTCCGCACAGGGCCGTACAGGGCGCTGCCAGCGCCTCCTGGGCCGCCCGCCGGCGACGACCGGCACTCCGGTGTCGCCGGCGGGCGGCATCGCGGCCGTCGTGGCCCACTCCCCCGCGACACGCCGGTGTCGCGCAACGGTTGACCGCGCGTACGCGTCAATGAACCATTGACATCATGAGGTACGAGGAAGCGCAGCGCTGGCTGGAACGGGCCGACCCCTCGATCGCGAAGAAGCGGGAGTCCATCACCGAACAACTGGACGGGATGAAGGGACGGGCGGCCGACGGCGTCCTCACCCACGACGGGGCGGCCGCCTGGTACGCCCTGGTGCAGGAGATGCGCCGGCTGGCCGACTACTACGAGCGCGACCTGATCCGCACCCTGCGGGCCGGCGGGATGACCTGGAAGGAGGTCGCCGACGCCGTCCAGGCCCAGCTGTCGAGCCGACAGGCGGCCCAGGCCAAGTGGAAACGCCTGGTCGACCCGACCCGGCGGACCACCAACGGGAACATGCGCCGCGGCGGACGTCCCCGCCAGGACCAGGTTCCCCGGCACGACGGGACCACGGAGCCGGACGGGAGCACCGGGCAGGATCGGACGGAGTAGCCACCCTTCCCCCGGACGGCCCTGTCCGGTGACGGTGCGCAACCTCCGGTGACCGTCGTCGTTGATCCTCGTGACGACGGCATCCGAGGAGGCGGCTGGTGGCTGGACAGGGCAACGACCGGCGCAGGTGGGCGGCGGTCGTCTCGATCGCGGTCGCGGTGTGCACGGTCGGCCTCGCGCTGGTCCCGCCCGCCCAGGCGGCGGCACCGGAGCCCGAGCAGGTCGCGTCGTTGCAGGACCTGCTGGACCCCTCCCCGCCCGGGTCGAACGACTGGGGCTGCCGGCCGTCGGAGGCGCACCCGGAGCCGGTCGTCCTCGTCCACGGCCTCTCGGCCAACCAGGGGAACAACTGGGCCTACATGGCCCCGCAGCTGGCCCAGCGCGGTTACTGCGTGTTCTCCCTGACCTACGGCCGCAACCCCCTGGCGCCGCCGCCGCTGACCCAGGTCGGCGGGCTCGCCCCGATGGAGGACAGCGCCGCCGAGCTCGCCGCGTTCGTCGACCGGGTCCGCGGGGCCACCGGTGCCGCGAAGGTCGACATCGTCGGCCACTCCGAGGGTTCGCTGATGCCGAACCACTACGTCCGGTTCCTCGGGGGCGCCGACAAGGTCCGGCGCTACGTCGGCCTGACACCGCTCTGGGACGGCACGAGAACCGCCGGGCTGGCGTTCCTCAACCGCACCGGCGAGCAGCTCGGCCTCGGCCCGGCCGTCGGCACCGTCCTCGACCCGCTGTGCGCGTCCTGCCGTCAGTTCCTGCACGGCTCGGACTTCCTGCAGCGCATGAACTCCGACGGCGGACCCCGCGCCGGCGGCGTCGACTACACGATGATCCTCACCCGCTACGACGAGCTGGTCGTCCCCTACACCTCGGGCCTGCTCGACGGCGCGCACAACATCGTCCTGCAGGACGGCTGCCCCACCGACCTCGCCGAGCACGTCGCCGTCGCGTTCGACCCGGTCACGCTGCAGCACGTGCTCAACGCGCTCGACCCCGCCCACGCGAACCCGGTGCGCTGCCTGCCGGTGGGCCCGGACGCACCCGCCGCGTCCTGACCGTGCCACGCTGTCGCCCGTGACGGCGGTGACGACGGCGGAGGACCTGCTCGCGGCGGCCCGGGACGGCGTGGAGGTCGACTCGGCCGTCCTCGACGAGACCGACCTGCGGGAGACCGACCTCGCCGGACTGGTCCTGCGGGGCGGTTCGCTCGCCGGGGCGGATCTGCGCGGCGTGCGGCTGGACCGGGCGCGGATCACCGGGACGTCGCTGGCCGGGGCCGATCTGCGTGAGGCGGACCTGACCGACGCCGTGCTCGGCGGGGTCGACCTGTCCGGGGCCCGGCTGGCCGGGGCGACCCTCGGCGACACCCGGTTCACCGGCTGCCGGATGATCGGCACCGTCCTGCGCGGACTGCGTGGGCTGTCGGCGTCGTTCGTCCTGGACGACTGCTCGCTGCAGCTGGCGGACCTGCGCGACGTGGCGATGCGGGGACTGCGGATCGCCGACTGCGACCTGTCCGAGGCCGACCTGTCCGGCGCCGACCTGCGCGACGTCCGGTTCGAGCGGTGCCGGCTGCGCGGCACGGTGCTGCGGTCCACCCGGCTCGACGGCGCCGACCTGCGGGGCTGCGACCTCGGCGAGGTCACCCCGGACACCCCGCGCGAGCTGCGCGGGGCGATCGTCTCCCCCACCCAGGCGGGCGCGATCTGCGCGGCGCTGGGACTGACGGTGCTCGAGCCGTAGGCCGGGTCAGCCGACGGGGCGGTCGAGGCCGCCGCGGCGCATCGCGTCCTCGACCTGGCCGGCGATCCACGGGTCGTCGTCGCACTGCGGTCCGGCCGCGGTGAGCGGGCCGAGCCGGACGACGTCCGCGGCGCGGCAGAGCGGCGAGGTGCCGGTGAGTTCGTCGTCGCCGGTCTGCTCGTCGGGGACGACGGGGCGCGAGGCGTCCGCGACCCGGTCCTGCCGGGCCGCCTCGTCGCGGTGGTAGGCGGCGAGCTCGGCGTCCCCGGCGGCGCGGGCCGCGTCGGCCCGGGCCCGTGCCTGGTCGCGCAGCTCGGCGGCCACGGTGCTGACCCGGCCCGCGGTCCGTGCGTCGCCCGCCCGGGTGGCGGCGTCGCGGGCCCCGCCGACGGCGTCCAGCACGATCTCGCCGCCTCCGGGGACAGCGACGGCGTCGGTCGCATCGGCCGCTGTGCCGTCGACCGCTGTGCCGTCGGCGGCTGCGGCGGTGGGGGTGATGTCCCGGGCCGGGTCCGTGTCGTCGGCGCCACCGACGAGGGCGGCCGCCAGACCGGCACCGCCGACCAGCGGGACGGTGCCGAGCAGGGCCAGGCGGCCCGGCGTGGTACGAGGACGTCGGTGCCGTGCGCTCATCGTGATCGCCTCCTGCACTGTCGGTAGCCGGAGCCGGAGGGGCTCAAACCTGCCTAGCCCGGCCGGGCCTCAGCAGGGGACGATCACGAACCGGACGACACGACAGACGACGCCCTCGGTGCGCGGGGCGTCGTCGGTCGGGGCGGGGGTCGCGGTCCGGGCGTCGTCGGGCGCGGTGCCGGTCGGCGGGGCCGGGGTGGTGGTCGGGGCGGGCGGGGTCGTGGGTGCCCCGGTCGGGGGGACGGCGGCGCGACGGCGCGCGTCGGCCTGCTCCCGGGCCCGTTGCGCGGCACGGTCCTGCGCCGCGCGCTGCTCCGCGGCCCGGCGCTCCTGTGCGGCGGCCTCGGCGGCCCGGCGCTCCTCGGCGATCCGGCGCTCCTCGGCGATCCGGGCCGTGGCCGCCCGCACCGCCCCGTCGGCGACGGCGGCCGCGCGCGTCTCGCGGGCCGCGACCGGTGCCGTGGTGGGCGCGATCCCGGTGCCGGAGCCGTACCAGCGCGACGGCATCGGGATCGACGAGGCGTCGTCGACGGACGGGCCGGACGCGAAGGTCGGTACCGGGACGTGGTCGTCGACCCGCTGGTCCGCCGGAGCGACCCCGCCGAGCACCCCGGTCCCGAGGAGACCGGCGACGGTGACGGACGCGACCAGCACCACCGGGACGACCCCGGCCAGGGTGACGCGGAGACGCCGGCGGCCCCGCGGCGGCCGGGCCCGGCCCTCGACCGATCGTGGCACCTCCCTTGGGCCGACGGGTGCCGTCGCGGTCGCGCCCCGGTAGCGGGCAGCGGAGCTCGGCCACGCCTCGGGCCCGACGGGGTCCGGGCCGGCCGGGCCGGGCCCGCCCGGCATCCGGTGCCGGCCGGTCACGTGGTGGAGCCGCTCGCCGTGCGCATGGGGTGATCGTCACCGGCGGACGGCGGTACGGCCATGCACCGAACGGGTGCGTCGCCTTCGCGGGCCGTCCCGGTGGGGTGAACTGTGCGCCGCCCGGACGGGCGGCCGGGCTCAGCCCCCGAGCAGCGACAGCGCGGGTCCGGGCACCCGGACGTCGACGGGCGGGGTCTCGGCGATCCGCAGGCGCAGCCGCAGCAGCGCCCCGTCCGCGGCGCCGGTGTCCGGGTCGGCCGGTGTGACGGTGCCCGGGGAGACACCGGAGGAACCGCTGCCGGCCGGGTCGTCGTCCGGCGGCGCGGCGGACCGTGGGGCGGCCTGGGGCGGGACGGCCCCGCGCGGAGCGGGCACCACCGGCCGCGGGACCGTCGGCCGGGACGGGGCGGACCACCCGGTGTCGTCGCCGGGAGCGGCGTCGTCACCGGGAGCGGGGTCGTCGTCGGGTGCGGTGTCGTCGGCCGGGGGCGTGTCGTCGGCCGGGGCGGTGTCGTCCGGAGCGGTGACCTGGCCGGGTGCCGGCGCAGGGCCCGTGCCGGGCGCGACGGCGAGGGGTCCGGGCGCGGTGCGGTCACCGGCCGTGCCGCCACCCGGGCCCGCCGCAGCGGGGCCGTCCGCGCCGCCGGTCGTCGACGGCGGTGCGGCGGAACGCGACGCACCACCCCCGCCGGACCGGACCGGGCCGGACGCGCCGGTGGCCGCACCCGGCGCCCCCGGCTCCCGGGGCGAGCCCGCCGTGGGGTTCCGGGGCGCGGCGGCCGCGGCCGCGGCGGCCGCCCGCACCGGTGCCTGCGCGAGCGGTGCCGGGTCGGCCATCCGCGCCGGGGAGCCACCGCCGGGCACCGCGGGACCGGCGGCGAGCGGCGCGGCCGGGCCGGGGCCGGTCTGCTCCCCCTGCTCTCCCTGCGCCGCGACGGGCTGCTCCCCCGGCGTCACGGTGACGACGACCGCCGCGGCGAGTGCGATCGCCCCGACCACGGGGACCGTCACGGCCAGGACCCGCCTGACCAGTCCGGCCCCCGCCGCCCTCCGGTGCCTGCCGCTCATCGCTCGGCCCTCCCCCACGTCCGGTACCGCCCCGCGTCACCGAGCGTCGAGTCTGGACCAGACGGCGCTGCGGGGCCAGCCCGAACGGGTGAGCGGGAGCGGTGTCACCGCTCCAGTGCGCTGTGCATCCGCGCGAGCCGGTCCTTCCGCTCGGCCCGCAGCGACAGCGCCGTCTCCAGGTCGACCGCCACGAACCGGGTGCGGGTGCGCGGCGCCGACTGGGCGACGACGTCGAGGTCCCCGGAGATCACCGTCGCCACCATCATGTAGCCGCCGCCGGACACCGCGTCCCGGTGCAGCACGATCGGCTCCACACCGCCCGGGACCTGGATGGAGCCGATCGGGTAGGGCGAGTCGACGATGTTCGACGGGTCCTGGCCCGCCCCGAACGGCGGCTCACGGTCGACGGTCTCCAGCTCCCCGCCGGTGTAGCGGAACCCGATCCGGTCCGCGACCGGGGTCAGCGTCCACGTGGTGTCGAGGAAGGTGGCGCGGCCCCGGTCGGTGAGCCGGTGGTCGTAGAGCCCCATCACGACCCGGACCTCGACGTCCTTCGCGAGCGACGGCCGCAGGTCCTCGGGTACGACGAGCCCGGCCCGGCCGGTGCCGGACCCGACGGGCAGGACGTCGCCCTCGGCCAGCGGCCGGCCGTCGAGCCCGCCCAGGGCGCCGAGCGCGTACGTGGCGCGGCTGCCGAGCTTCTCCGGCACGTCGATCCCGCCGGACACCGCGAGGTAGGCCCGTGCGCCGGCCTTGAGGTAGTCGAAGGCCAGCACGTCGCCCTCGGCGACGTCGAAGGACTCCCAGACGGGCACCGCCGACCCGTTGACCTTCGGGGCGATCGTCGCCCCGGCGACGGCGAGGGTCGCCGGGCCGGTGAACACCAGCTCCGGGCCCATGTAGACGATCTCCAGTGCGGCGGCGCCGTCCGGGTTCCCGACCAGCGCGTTCGCGCAGGTCAGCGAGTACTGGTCCAGCGCGCCCGACGGCGGGATGCCCAGGTGGTAGTAGCCGGAGCGGCCACCGTCCTGCACGGTGGTGGACAGACCGGGCTTGCGGACCTCGATGCGTGTCACGCGAGCACCTCCAGCAGGCGCTTGTTGTAGCCGTCGGGGTCGTCGAGGAACGGTTGCAGGTCGAACGCCACCGGACGGGCGGTGATCCGGTACTCCCCCGCCTCGGCGGCGGCGTGGAGCTGGTCGTACTCGTCGCGGTCGATGCCGCGGAACTTGACCATGTCCCCGGGCCGCATGAACACCATGTGCTCGGTGAAGTCGGGCTTGGTCTGGGTCGGGTCGTAGATCGGCGCCGGGGTGATGCCGAACATCTGGTAGCCCCCGGCGCCGCGCACCGAGTAGATGCAGGAGAAGCAGCCGCCGTAGCCGACGGTCTGCTTGGGGGTGTCGGTGCGCGGACGCAGGTACTTCGGCACCACGATCTGCCGGTCCCGGGGCACCATCTGGTACTTGAACGGCAGCCCGGCGACGAAGCCGACCATCGAGGTGAACCAGGGCGAGCCGGAGTGCGCGGCGATGAACTCGTCCACCCCGGCGTAGCCGTTGATGCGGGCCGCGTACTCGATGTCGGTGGCCTCGGGGTCCTGGTGGCGGTCGCGGAACCGCATCAGGGTCTCGGTGGTCCACGGGTCCTGGTAGAGCACCGGGATCTCGACGACCCGGCAGTCCAGGGTGACCCCGAGCGCGTCGCCGACCCGGGTCTCCAGCTCCGTCAGCTGCGCCATCAGGGCGTGCGGGTCGAGCACGTCCGGGTCGTAGCGCACCTGGTAGGAGGCGTTCGCCGGGCAGATCTCCAGGATGCCGTCCGGACGTTCGGAGCGGAGCAGGTTGGTGATCGCGACGGCCTTGAAGTTGGCCTGCAGGCTCATGTCCTCGGCCAGCTCGACGAACACGAACTCGTCGCCGCCCCAGCTGTAGCGGGCGCTCATGAGGTCCCCTTCCCTTCGGCCAGCCAGTGT
The DNA here is from genome assembly GCF_017312155.1 of Pseudonocardia sp. UM4_GMWB1. Classification (NCBI taxonomy): domain Bacteria; kingdom Bacillati; phylum Actinomycetota; class Actinomycetes; order Pseudonocardiales; family Pseudonocardiaceae; genus Pseudonocardia; species Pseudonocardia sp. UM4_GMWB1. The sequence goes on from NZ_QJPN01000001.1 coordinate 3,356,515, forward strand.
TCGAGGGTCCCGGTGTGGAAGTCGGCGTCGGCGACCCACGGCTCCCCGGCCAGGGTGCGGAGCAGCCCGGCGGTGGTCGGGATCCCGGCGACGGAGAACTCGTCGAGCGCACGCCGGGACCGGGCCAGCGCCTCGGTCCGGTCGGCACCCCACACCACGACCTTCGCCAGCAGCGAGTCGTAGTACGGCGGGACCGTCCCGTCCGGCTCCAGCCAGGTGTCGCAGCGCACCCACGGCCCCGCCGGCAGCGTGACCCGCCCGACGCCACCGGGCTGGGGCAGGAAGTCCCGTTCCGGGTCCTCCGCGCAGACCCGGAACTCGATCGCGTGCCCGCGCCGGGAGATGCCGTCCTGGGTGAACCGCAGCGGCTCCCCCGCGGCGACGCGCAGCTGCTCGGCGACGAGGTCGATGCCGGTGACGAGCTCGGTGGTGGGGTGCTCGACCTGGATGCGGGTGTTCATCTCGATGAAGAAGAACTCGCCCGTCTCGTCGTCGACGAGGAACTCCACGGTGCCGGCCGAGGTGTAGCCGACCTCGCGGCACAGCGCGACCGCCGCGGCCGTCATCGCCTCGCGCGTCGCCCCGGTGATCCCCGGCGACACCGCCTCCTCGACGACCTTCTGCCTGCGGCGCTGCAGCGAGCACTCCCGCTCGAACAGGTGGACGGCGTCGCGGCCGTCGCCGAGGACCTGCACCTCGACGTGCCGGGCGCGCTCGACGAACCGCTCCAGGTACATGGTGCCGTCGCCGAACGCCTTCTCCGCCTCGGTCGAGGCCTGGCCGAACGCGGTGCGCAGCGCCTCGGCGTCGGCGACGACCCGGATGCCCCGGCCTCCGCCGCCCGCGGCGGCCTTGAGCATCACCGGGTAGCCGACCTCCTGGGCGGCGGCGACCGCGGCGTCGGCGTCGGCGACCCCGCCGGGGGTACCGGGCACGGTCGGGACCCCGGCGGCGCGGGCGACCTCCCGGGCGGCGACCTTGTCGCCCATCCGCTCGATCGTCGCCGCGTCCGGGCCGACGAAGGTCAGGCCCGCACCGGCGACGGCGGCGGCGAACGACGCCCGCTCGGACAGGAACCCGTAGCCGGGGTGGACGGCGTCGGCGCCGGTCTCCTCCGCCGCGGCCAGGATCGCGTCGGCGACCAGGTAGGACTTCGACGCGGGCGAGGGCCCGATCGCCACGGCGGTGTCGGCCAGGCGCACGTGCAGGGCGTCGGCGTCGGCCTCTGAGTGCACCGCGACGGTGCCGATGCCCAGGTCGCGCGCGGCCCGGATGATCCGGACGGCGATCTCGCCGCGGTTCGCGACGAGCAACCTCATGCCGTCTCCACCACCGCCACGGGCTGGCCGGCGTCCACCTCGTCCTCGTCGCCGACCAGGAACTCGACGACGGTGCCGGTGGCGCCCGCCGGGATCTGGTGGAAGGACTTCATGACCTCGACCAGGCCGATCGCCTGGTCGTCGGTGACGGCGGCGCCGTCCTCGGCGAACGGCGGGCTGCCGGGGTCGGGACGGCGGTAGAACACGCCGGGGATCGGGGAGACGACCTCGTGTCGGGGCACTGCGGGTACTCCTTCTCAGCTGCTCAGGTGGGGCTTCAGCGCGTCGTGCACGGCACGGGCGAGCTCGACGGCGTTCGGGGTGTCGGAGTGCACGCAGACCGAGTCGGCGCGCACCGTCAGCTCCTTGCCGTTCTCCGAGGTCGCCTTCCCCTCGGTGACCGCGCGCAGGGCGCGATCCGCGGACCGCACCGGGTCGAACGCCTCGTGCTCACGGGTGATGATCAGCGAGCCGTCGTCGCGGTAGTCCAGGTCTGCGTAGTACTCGGCGACGAACCCCGCGGGCCGGTCACCCCAGACCTGCTCGTGCACGGTGCCGACCATGCCGACCAGCGGGGCGCCGAAGACGTCGGCGGCGTCGGCGATCGCGGCGGCGACCTCCGGGTCCCGGGCGGACATGCCGTAGAGCGAGCCGTGCACCTTGACGTGGTTCAGCTCCATGTCGTGCGCGCGCAGGAACCCCGCCAGCGCACCGATCTGGTAGACGACGCCCGCGGTCAGCTCCTCGCGGTCGAGCCTCATCTCGCGGCGGCCGAAGCCCTCCCGGTCGGGCAGCGACGGGTGCGCCCCCACCTTCACCCCGTGCCGCTTGGCCAGCGCCACGGTCCGGGTCATGACCCGGGGGTCGGAGGCGTGGAAGCCGCACGCCACGTTGGCGACGGTCACCCAGGGCATCAGGCCCTCGTCGTCGCCGCAGTGGTAGATCGAGTACGACTCGCCCATGTCACAGTTGATGTCCACCATGTCCGGTCTCCCTCCCGGTGGGTTCAGGCAGTCTGGCCGGACGCGGCGTTGATCGCCCGCCAGACCGCCTGTGGCGTCGCGGGCATGTCCACATGGGTCACACCGAGGTGGGCGACGGCGTCGATCACCGCGTTCACCACGGCGGGCGAGGAGCCGATCGCGCCGGACTCGCCGATCCCCTTGACCCCCATCGGGTTCGTCGGCGACGGCGTGACCAGCTGCTCGAGCTCGAAGTGCGGCAGGTCGGTCGCGGCGGGCACGGCGTAGGACGCCAGGTTGCCCGCCGTCGGGTTGCCGGCCTCGTCGAAGGTGGCGTGCTCGTAGAGGGCCTGCCCGATGCCCTGGGCGATGCCGCCGTGCAGCTGCCCCTCGACGATCGTCGGGTTCACCACGACCCCGCAGTCGTCGACGGCGACGTAGCGGCGGATCCGGGTGAACCCGGTCTCGGTGTCGACCTCGGTGACGCACACGTGCGTCCCGAACGGCCAGGTGAAGTTCGGCGGGTCGAACGCCGAGTCCGCGGTCAGGTTGGGCTCCATGCCCTCGGGCAGGTCGTTCGCCAGCGACGCCGCGCCCGCCACCTCCTGGATGGTCACCGACGGCCCGGCCGTCCCCGCCACCGAGAACCGGCCGCCGGTGAACTCCAGGTCCTTCTCGTCGGCCTCCAGCAGGTGTGCGGCGATCTGCATCGCCTTGTCCAGCACCTTGCCCGCGGCCAGGTGCACCGCGGTGCCGCCGACGGCGAGGCTGCGCGAGCCGTAGGTGTCGCGCCCGAACGGCGCGACGAGGGTGTCGCCGTGCAGGACCTCGACGTCGTCGGGGTGCACACCGAGGCGGTCGGCGACGATCTGCGACCAGGCGGTCTCGTGGCCCTGCCCGTGTGGGGAGGTGCCGGTGACGACCTCGACCTTGCCGCTGGTCGTCATGCGCACGGTGGCCTGCTCCCAGCCGCCGGACTGCAGCCGGACCCCCGCCGCGACCTTCGACGGCGACAGCCCGCCGGACTCGGTGAAGTTGCCGAACCCGATCCCGATCTGCACCGGGTCCGAGGAGGAACGGCGGCGGGCCTGCTCGGCGCGCAGCTCGTCGTAGCCGACCAGCTCCATCGCCCGGCGCATGCAGGTCTCGTAGTCCCCGGAGTCGTACTGCACCCCGGACGGGACCGTGCGCGGCTCGAGGAACGTGGGGTGCAGGTTGCGCAGCCGCACCTCGGCGGCGTCCATGCCGAGCTCGCGGGCCAGGTCGTCCATGATCCGCTCGTGGCCGTAGGCGGCCTCCGACCGGCCGGCGCCGCGGTAGGCGTCGGTCGGGGTGAGGTTGGTGAACACACCCTTCGCGGTGAAGGAGTAGTGCCCGAAGTCGTAGAGCCCGCAGAAGGTGAACGCGCCGAACACGGCGATGCCCGGGGTGAGCAGCTGCAGGTAGGCGCCCATGTCGGCGAGCAGCTCCACCTTCATCCCGAGGATCTTCCCGTCGCGGGTGGCGGCGACGGAGACGTCCTGGATCTGGCCGCGGCCGTGCGTGGTGGCCTGGTGGTGCTCCGAACGGGTCTCGGTCCACTTCACCGGGGTCCGCAACCGGCGGGCGAGGACGAGGGCGAGGAACTCCTCGGCGTAGACGTTCAACTTCGCGCCGAACCCGCCGCCGACGTCCGGGGCGACGACCCGGATCCGGGTGTCCGGGATGCCGGTGACCGCGGCGAGGATGTCACGCACGAAGTGCGGTACCTGGGTGGCGGTGTAGACGGTGAACCCGGCGCCGACCGGGTCCGGCACGCACACCACCGCGCGCGGCTCCATCGGCGAGGGGACGACCCGCTGCTGCAGGTAGCGCCCGGACACGACGACCTCGGCCTCGGCGAAGGCGGTGTCCACGTCGCCGGTGGCCAGCGGCCAGGTGTAGCAGTGGTTGGTGCCCATCTCCTCGTGCACGACCGGGGCGCCGTCGGCGAGGGCGTCGGCCATGTCGACCACGGCGGGCAGCTCGGCGTACTCGACGTCGACGAGGTCGGCGCCGTCGCGGGCGGCCGCGGCGCTGGTGGCGAGGACGACCGCGACACCGTCGCCGACGTGGTTGACCTCGTCGCGGGCGAGCGGGCGGTGGTCGGGGATCCGGATGTCCTCGGTGACCGGCCAGCCGCACGGGATGCCGGCGAGGAACTCGTCGTCGACGTCGGCGGCGGTGAGCACCGCGCGGACCCCCGGGACGGCGGCCGCGGCGGCGGTGTCGACCGCGACGATCCGGGCGTGCGGCAGCGGGCTGCGCACGACGACCATGTGCAGGGTGCCGGGCGGGGCGATGTCGTCGGTCCAGGTGGCCCGGCCGGTGAGCAGCGCCTGGTCCTCCTTGCGCTGCATGCGGGTTCCCACCCACGGTGCCGCAGCGGTACCGGTCTCCTGCGTGGCGGTCACAACGCTCCTTCTGACGACGACTGCGGTCCGTGCCGGACAGCGTGATCCGGAACACGCCGGCGCGGTAGTGTCCGCACTGTCCAGTTCGATGTCCGGTACACGCCGATCCGGCAGGGGGCCAGATGGCGCTGACGCTGCGCACGCTGTGTGCGAGCCGCAGTCTCGGACTGCGGCTCGCGTGTCCGTCCGCGGATCAGGATCGACCGCTCACGTGGGTGCATTCGAGCGAACTGTCCGATCCGACGCCCTATCTCGACGGCGACGAACTGCTGCTGACCACCGGGCTCGGACCGGCGCCCGACCCGGCCGGCTACGTGGACCGGCTCGTCGCGCACGGCCTCGCCGGGCTCGGGTTCGGCTGCGGTCTGGGACACGACGACCTGCTCCCCGCGCTGCGCGAGGCGTGCGCGCGGGCCGGGCTGGCGCTGCTGGAGATCCCCGAGCGCACCCCGTTCCTGGCGCTGACCAAGGCCGTCGCCGAGGCCCGCGCCGCCGACCGCTACGCCGAGGTCGTCCGCACCGACGAGGCGCAGCGGGCGCTCACCGCCGCCGCCCTGGGCGAGGACGACCCCGACACCGGCACTGCCCGGGTGCTGGACCGGCTCACCGACCGCCTCGGCGCCTGGGCGCTGATCTCCGGGGCCGACGGCCGGGTCCGCCGGTCCGCGCCCGCCGGGGCGGCCCGGCGCGCGGTCCTGCTCCGCGCCGAGATCGACCGGGTGCGGGACCACCCCGGGCCGTCCAGCGTCACCGTCGCCGTCGGGGACGGGCAGGTCGTGCTGCAGCCGGTGCGCCTGATCGGGCCCGCGGTGCTCGTCGTCGGGCGGGACCGGCGCTTCACCCCGGTCGACCGGCAGCTCATCGGGTCCGCGGTGTCGGTGCTGACCCTGGCCCACGCGCGCAGCGCCGCGGCCGGGCGGGCCGAGCGCCGGGTGCGGACCGCGGTGCTGCGGGCGCTGGCCTCGCTGCCGGGATGCGGCGCCGAGGACGTGCTCGCCGAGACCTGGGGCCCGCTGCCCGGCGGGGACCTGGTCGCGGTCGCGCTCGGCGGGCGGGCCACCGGTGCGCCGCCGCACGTCCTGCTCGACGCCCTGGAACGGGCCCCCGGGGTCGCCTTCCACGCCGAGCTCGACGGGCAGGTGGCCGCACTCGTCGGCGCCGGCTCGGTGCCCGCGGTGCTGGAGGCCGCCGGACAGGTGCGCGGGGTGCGGGCCGGGGTGTCGACGCCGGCCCCGGTCGGTGAGCTGGGCCGCGCACTGCGCGAGGCGGGCCGGGCGCTCGACGCCGCCGAACGCCGCGACCGGACGGTGCTGCGCTTCGCCGACCTCGCGGGCAGCGGGCTCGCCTCGCTGGTGCGCCCCGAGGACGCCACCGCCTTCGCCGACGCCGTGCTGGCCCCGCTCGTCCGCCACGACACCGAGCGGCGCGGCGACCTGGTCGCCTCCCTGCGGGAGTGGCTGGCCCACCACGGGCAGTGGGACCCGGCCGCGTCCCGGCTCGGGGTGCACCGCCACACCCTGCGGGCCCGCATCACCCGGGCCGCCGCGCTGCTGGAGCGCGACCTCGACTCCCCCGGCGTCCGCGCCGAGCTGTGGTTCGCCCTGCACACCACCGACCCCGCCTGACCGGGCTCCCCGCCGATCCCTACCGGGCGGCGACCGACCCCACCGTGGCCTGCGGCGGCGCCGGGTCGGCGGAGCACACCGGGCCGGGGCGCGGCACGAACGTCCCGCCGCTGCCCCCGGGCGGGGCGACCCGCAGCCCGCGCGCCTGCTCCGGGACGCAGTCCGCCTCCGGGTACGACGTGGTCGCCCGAACCCGCAGGGGCGCCGTCGCCGCGGCCCCCGGCGCCAGCCGCACCCGCGCCCGGGGCCCGTCGATCGCGGCCCGCGGCCCGACGCGGGTCCCCTCGTTGCCCGCCACGAACGCGACCCCGGGATAGCCGTCGAGCATGCAGGGGGCGCTGCCGGTGTTGCGGAACACCAGGTCGGCGACGGCGGCCGGCCCGTCGGTGCGTGGTGCGGTGGCGGACACGTCGAGGGTGTCGCCGGTGCACGGACCGGCCGGGCCGCCGTCGTCGGCCGGGGCGGACGGGGTGGTCGCCGGGGGCGGGGTCGTCGCGGCCGTGAGGGCCGGGACGGGCGGGCGGGGGGCAGCGACGTCGGGGCCCGCGTTGCCGCAGCCCGCGAGCAGGAGCAGCAGGGCGGCACCCACCCCGGCCTCGCGCGGCCCCACCACCGTGACCCCCGTTCCGACGCAGTTCGCTGCGCCGATCGGCGCCATTGTGACGTGGTCGTGCCCCTCACCGGGCGGCGGGTAGGGTCCTGTGCATCGACAACGAGATGCACCGTCCGTGACCCCGTGGCAGCTGCTCACGCTGTTCGGTGCCGGCATCGCGGCCGGCCTTATCGGCGCCGTCGCCGGCCTCGCGTCGTTGTTCTCCTACCCCGCGCTGCTGGCCGTCGGGCTCCCCGCGACGACGGCGAACATCACCAACACCGTCTGCATGCTGTTCCAGGGGGCGGGCGCGGTCGCCGGGTCCCGCCCGGAGCTGCGCGGCGCCGGGCCGCAGCTGCGCCGCTGGATCGGCCCGGCGCTGCTCGGCGGCGCGGCCGGGGCCGGGCTGCTGCTGCTCACCCCGGCCGGTGGCTTCGAGCGGATCGTACCGTTCCTCGTCGCGGTCGCGGCACTGCTGCTCCTGCGCCCGCCCCGGCCCGCGGCCGAACCGCGACCGCCCGGGCCGGGCGTCGCGGTGGGGGTGTTCGGCGTCGCCGTCTACGCCGGGTACTTCGGCGCCGCGGCCGGGGTGATGATGCTGGCGCTCACGCTGTCGCTGCCGGGCGCGACCCTGCTGCGGGCCAACGCGCTGAAGAACGTGCTGACCTGGGCGGCGAACGCCGTCGCCGCGGTCGGCTTCGCGGTCCTCGGCGACGTCGCGTGGGCCGCGGTGCCCGCACTGGCCCTGGGCCTGCTCATCGGCGGCCGGCTCGGCCCGGTCGTGGCCCGGCGTCTCCCGGCTCGCCTGGTCCGGATCGGCATCGCGGTCGCGGGCCTCGGCCTGGCCCTGCGGCTGTTCGTCCAGGCCTGGCTCTGAGCGGTCCGCCCACGGCCCTGCGCAGCGCCGTGGGCGGACCGGGCCCTCAGCCCCGGCGGTACTCCAGCATCGCGGTGACCGGGCCGTCGGCGCGGTGCCCGTGGCGGCGCAGCCAGCCGTCGAGCTTGCCCTGCACCGTGGGCAGGTCCGGGCGCCGGTGCGGCTCGGTGCGCATCGCCTGCTTGAGCAGCGCCAGGTGCGCGGTCCGGCTCGGCAGGTGGGTCAGCTTCGCCCCCGCCGCGGCCGCCCGCAGCCCGGCGACGGCGTCGGCGGACTCCCCGCGCGGCGGGTGCCCGCTCAGCGCGAACGACACCGCCGCCGCGAGCTGCCAGGCGTCGGAGGCGGGCGAGGCGGGCTTCCCGGCCGCGGCCTCCGGCGCCAGGTAGTCCGGCGTGCCCAGGACGTAGCCGGTCTGGGTCAGCGTGGAGTCGCCCTGCTTGCGCGCGATCCCGAAGTCGATCAGGTGCGGGTGCCCCTGCGGGTCGACGACGATGTTGCCCGGCTTGATGTCGCGGTGCAGCACCCCGGCACGGTGCGCGGTGTGCAGGGCCCCGGCGATGCCGGTCCAGATGCGGGCCGCGGAGATGTCGTCCACCGGGCCCTGCTCGCCGACGAGCTGGCCCAGGGACATGCCGTCGACGTACTGCATGACGATGACCAGCCCGTCCATGCCCTGCAGGCCCGGGTCGGACGAGGCGTGCAGCAGGTCGTGGATCTGCACGCAGCAGGGGTGGCGCAGCGCGCCGAGCGCGGCGGCCTCCCGGCGGATGCGCTCCTCGGTCTCCGGGTCCGCGGCGTGCGCGGACTTGACCGCCACGGTGTGGCCGAGCTTGGCGTCGTGGGCCAGCCAGACCCCACCGAAACCACCGGCACCGAGGCGGCGCATCAGCCGGAACCGGGGCGCCCGCGGCGGACCGCCCGCCACGGGTGCGACGAGCGTGGGCCGGCGCGGCGGCCCCGCCGGGGGCCGTCCCGCACCGGAGACCGGGCCGCGGGCCGCTCCCGGCACCGGGCCGCGCAGCGGACCCGCGGCGGGGTGTGCCGCCGGGCCCGTGAACGGCGGCGGTCCGGCGGGCGGGCGCCCGGCCGGGCCGGGGGCGTACCCGGCGGGCGGCAGCGCGCCGTACCCGGACGGCGGGCGGGGCGCGGCGGCGAACCCGGCGTAGGGCGCGGACTGCTCGACCGAGGACGGCCCGCGGGCGCCGTTGGTCCCGGCGGTGCCCGGGGTCTCGCGGGCGGAGAAGCGCTGGGCGAGGCGCTCGGCGACGCTGGGCGTCGCGGCGGCGCCGGACTGCGGGGCGAGCCCGTCGCCGCCACCGCGCCCGGCCCGCGACGACCCGGTGCCGGTGCGTCCCGCGGCGGGCGGCTCGGCGCGGCGCGGCGGCGCGTCGCGCCCGGCGCGGATCCGCTCGACCGTCGCCCGCGACGGTGCGGGGAACAGCGGGACGATCAGCACCCCGGCCAGGCTCGCGGCGAGGATGCCGACCCACAGGTGCTCGGCGGTGCCCGCGGGGACCCCGCCGGTCAGCACGATCAGCGCGAAGAGCGGGAGCCAGAAGAACTTGGCGGGCCAGCGGGGCCCGCGACGCAGCGCGGTGCGCGCCTGGACCGCGACGAGCACGGTCGCGAGCAGCGGCACGACGCCGAGCAGGGCGACGGAGGTGACCGAGGTGACGACGTCCCCGCCGATGGACCCGGCCACGGTGCCGCGGCCCAGGTAGCTGCTCTGGGTCCCGACGACGCTGCAGGTCTCGACCCGGATCGACGACGTGGCCGACGGGCTCAGCCCGGGGACGGCCGGCACGCCGGCGGTGGCACGGCTGAACACCCCGCCCGCCCCGACGAACACCGCCAGCGGGAGCAGGCCCGCCGACAGCACACCGATCCCGGCCAGCAGCACGGACTCGGCCGAGCCGTAGCCCGACGAGGACCCGGAGCCGATCCCCCGGCGCAGCAGCGCGACCAGCGCCGCACCCGCGGTGGGCAGCAGCCCCGTCAGCGCGCCGAGCGCGGTGACCGACCAGGCCCAGTCCCCCGGGCACACGTCCGGCACACCGAGCCCACGGATGCCCTGCAGAACCCCGGCGACGAGCGCCACCAGCGCGTCCACGCCCGTCCTCACCCCCGAACTCGCTCCGGGTGCGGCCACCCGGACTGCCCACTATCGCATCACCCGGGTGGGGCCCGGCGGAGCAGCGGGTGCACGGGGGCGCGCGCGGTCAGGTGCAGCGGGGTCAGCGCACGAAGAGGTCCAGGTCGGTGTTGAACCGGTCGAGCAGCTCGGCCAGGGAGTCGCGGTCGTGGGTCGGCCAGTGCGCGATGACCTCGCGCAGCGGCGCCAGGCGGGCCTCGCGGACCTGCTCCCGGGCGGCGAGGCCGGCCGGGGTCAGGGTGACGCTGACCGAGCGGGGGTCGCGCTCGTGCGGGGACACGTCGACCAGGCCGGCCCGCGACAGGCGCGAGACCTGGCGGCTGGCGGTGGGCTTGGAGACGCCCAGCTTGCCGGTCAGCGCGGTGAGCGAGAGGGCGCCCTCGTCGTCGAGCAGCATGAGGACCGGGTAGGTGTAGCGGTCCACGGCGTCGTTCGCGCCGTAGCCGTGGGACCACACCGACTCCATGGTGCGGCGGACCAGCAGCGTGATCTGCTTCTCCAGCGAGTGCAGCGGGTCCTGGGTCGCCGTGGCGAGACCGCCGGTCGCCACGGTTGCGTCGTCGTCAATCGGGCCAATCGGACGTTCCGTCATGTTTCGCATGCTACACACGTTGCGGACTGCAACATTGACGATCGCAATCACGTAAGCGGATCGAAAGGTTCGTGCGCCTTCACGCAATGATGCTGCGCCGAACGGGTGTGATCAGCGACGCCCGTCGTCGAAAGCGCTGGACGAACCGCCCATCACCGGACGGAGCGGCCACGTCGTGTTACCCACGTGTTGCGGCTCGCAATCATTAGCGTTGCAATCGATCTTACCGGGCGGCGCGGCCCGGGCCACGAGATCGAGGAGGCGCTCAACCGTGTGCGGAATCTGCGGCTGGATCGACTACCGACACGACCTGGGGGCGGACGAGCACGCCCGCACCCTCGCGGCGATGAACGAGACGATGTCCTGCCGCGGACCGGACCAGCAGGGCGTGTGGGCCCAGGGTCCCGCGGCGCTGTGCCACCGCAGGCTCGCGGTCATCGACATCGAGGGCGGCCGCCAGCCGATGACCCTCGACGAGGGCGGGGCCCCCGCCCTGCACATGGTCTACTCCGGCGAGACCTACAACTTCCGCGAGCTGCGCGAGCAGCTCGCCGCCGCCGGGCACCGGTTCCGGACCTCCAGCGACACCGAGGTCGTGCTGCGGGCGCACCGCGAGTGGGGTGCGAAGGACCCACGGGACGTCGCCCGCCGGCTCAACGGCATGTTCGCCTACGCCCTGTGGGATTCCGGCACGAACGAGCTGGTGCTGGTGCGTGACCGCCTGGGCATCAAGCCGCTGTACTACTACCCCACCCCGCACGGGGTGCTGTTCGGCTCCGAGCCCAAGGCGATCCTGGCCAACCCCGAGGCCGAGCGGGTCGTCGACGCCGAGGGCCTGCGCCGGGCGCTGGCGTTCGTCTCCGACATGTCCAACGCGGTGTTCCGCGGCATGCGCGAGGTCGCGCCCGGCTGCGTCGTGCGGGTCTCGCGGGACGGCGGCGTCCGCGAGGAGCGCTACTGGCAGCTCACCGACACCGGGCACACCGACGATGTCGACACCACCGTGCACCACGTCCGCGAGCTGCTCGAGGACACCGCGCTGCGCCAGCTCTACGCCGACGTCCCGCTGTGCACGCTGCTCTCGGGCGGGCTGGACTCCTCGGCGCTCACCGCGCTGGCCGCGAAGCACGTCGACGGCACCGTGCGGTCCTTCGCGGTGGACTTCGTCGGCTACGCCGACAACTTCGTCGCCGACGACGCCCGCGGCACCCCCGACTCCCCCTACGTGCACGAGGTCGCCGAGTACGTCGGGACCTCGCACCGCGACATCGTGCTCCGCACCGAGGACATGATGGACCCGGCCGTGCGCCGGGCCACGGTGCACGCGCGCGACCTGCCCGCCGGCATCGGCGACATGGACTCGTCGCTGTACCTGCTGTTCTCCGCGATCCGCACGGAGTCCACGGTCGCGCTGTCCGGGGAGTCCGCCGACGAGGTGTTCGGCGGCTACCGCGACTTCCACGACCCGGAGACCGTCGCCGCGGACACCTTCCCCTGGCTGGCCGGGCGGATGATGAACGCCGACCAGTCCGACCCCGGGCTGTTCGACCGGGCCCTGTGGGACAAGCTCGACGTCCCCGGCTACCTCGACGACCAGTACCGGGCCGCGCTCGCCGAGGTGCCGGAGCTGACCGGCCCGGCCGCCGACGACCCGCACGAGCGCCGGATGCGCGAGATCTGCTACCTCTACCTGACCCGCTGGCTGCCGGTGCTGCTGGACCGCAAGGACCGGATGAGCATGGCCGTCGGGCTCGAGGTGCGGGTCCCGTTCTGCGACCACCGCCTCGTCGAGTACGTCTTCGGCACACCGTGGGCGCACAAGACCTTCGACGGGCGCGAGAAGTCGCTGCTGCGCCACGCCACCTCCGATCTGCTGCCCGAGTCGGTGGTCCAGCGGGTCAAGAGCCCCTACCCCTCCACCCAGGACGACTCCTACGAGAAGTCGCTGCGCGACCAGGTCGCCGAGATCGTCGGGCAGGGCGACGACGCGCCCGTCGCGCCGCTGGTGGACCGGGCGGCGGTGCGGCGCCGGCTCGACGAGGGCGGTGGGCACGAGGCCAACTCGATGGGCCGCCGGATGCAGCTGGAGCGCATCATCGACCTGAACACCTGGATCGGCGACTACGACGTGCAGCTCTCGCTGTAGCCCCGTGGCAGGTTCGCCCCGTGGGTGGTTGTGTGGGTACCGACCCGCACGACCACCCACGAGGTGAGGCCACATGGGACTGACCCGCACCGACGGCCCGCTGTCGCCGTACGCGCCGACCACGGTGAACTACGCGATCGACGGCCCGCCGCACAAGCTGCTCATGCATCCGTTCCCGAGGCGGGTGCGGGCGGAGTTCGCCGGGCGCACCGTGCTCGACACCCGCGGTGGGTTCCTCGTCCACGAGTCGAACCTGCTGCCCGTGCTCTACGTCCCCGAGACCGACCTCGACCAGGACGTGCTGGTCGCCACCGGCCACACCACGCACTGCCCGTTCAAGGGCGACGCGTCCTACCGGTCGCTCGTCGTGGGCGACCGGACCGCCGAGAACGCCGTCTGGCACTACCCCGAGCCCGTCGCGGCCGCATCCTGGCTGCGCGGGCTCGCCGCGGTGTACTGGAACGCCGCCGACGCCTGGTACGACGAGGACGAGCAGGTCTTCGCCCACCTCACCGACCCCTACACCCGGGTCGACGTGCGCCCGACCCACCGCGAGGTCGTGGTCACCCACGTCGCGACCGACGGCGTCGAGACGGTGCTGGCCCGCTCGGAGCACCCGTGGGTGCTGTCGGAGACCGGGCTGCCGAACCGCTGGTACCTGCCCGCCGCCGACGTCGCCGTCCCGACCACGCCGAGCGGGCTGCGCACCCGCTGCCCCTACAAGGGCGAGGCGCACTACGAGCACGCCGACCTGCCCGGCGGGACCCGGCTGGCCGAGGTGTTCTGGCACTACCCCGACCCGCTGCCGGAGTCGGCGCGGGTCGCGGGACTGCGGTCCGTCGCGGGCGGCAGCCGGGACGACGGCTCCCGGGTCGTGGTCACCGTCGACGGCGCCGAGGCCTGAGGGGACCCGGCAGCGCTCAGTCGTCGTCGGCGACGATCAGGGCCTCGATCGCGGGCAGCGCGGCCTCCAGCGCGGCGCGCTGGGCGGCGTCGAGCCGGTCGAGCCGGCGGGCGACCAGCGCGGTGCGCTGGCTACGGACCTCGCGCAGCCGGTCGAGTCCGTCGGCGGAGATCGAGATGAGCACGCCACGGGCGTCGCCCGGGTCCGCCGCCCGCTCGACCATGCCCTGGTCGTCCAGCGCGGACAGCACCCGGGACATCGTCGGTGCGGTCACTCCCTCCCGGCGGGCCAGCTCCGACAGGCGCAGCGGGCCGTGCTGCTCGACGGTGACCAGGGTCGACAGCTGCAACGGCGGCAGCGACTCGGAGCCGTCGATGCGGATCCGGCGGTTCAGCCGGCCCACGGCCAGCCGCAGCCGGGATGCCACCTCGTCGTCGCTCGTCTCGAAGCGGCTCGACACCACGGTGCCGCCGGAGCCGCCGGACTCGCTGCCCGATCCCTCACCCATCGCCCCATTCTGCCAAAGAAGTGATGAGCAATGGCATCGGCCCTCGGAGGCGGCGGGGTCGTGGAAGGGTCGCGGAGATGGAGACCCCCGACCCCGTCGCACTCGCCGGCTCGCTGATCACCCTCGACACCCGCGGCGGCGGGGAGCGCGCGGCCGCCGACCTGCTCGCCGGCCTGCTCGACGACGGCGGCTTCACCGTGCGGACCGAGCCCGACCCGGCCGATCCGGCGCGGGCGAACCTGGTGGCGCGCCGCGGCGACGGCCGCCCGCCGGTGACCCTCACCGGGCACCTCGACACCGTCCCCGCCGACCCGGCGGGCTGGTCGTTCGACCCGCACGCCGGTGACGTCGTCGACGGGCGGCTGCGTGGGCGCGGCAGCACCGACATGAAAGCCGGGGTCGCGGCGCTCGTCGTCGCGGCGCTGCGCAGCGACCCGGCCACCCCGCTGCAGCTGGTGTTCACCTTCGGCGAGGAGACCGGCGGCGACGGCGCCCGCCTGCTCACCGGCCTGGAGCCGTCACCGCTGCTGGTGGTGGCCGAGCCGACCGCCAACCGGGTGCTGCACGGCCACAAGGGCGTGCTGTGGCTGCGGCTGGTGCAGCACGGGGTCGGCGCCCACGGGTCGCGCCCCGAGCTGGGCGACAACGCACTCGTCGCGCTCGGCCGGGTCGCGGCGGCGCTGCACGACCACACCTGGCCCGTCAGCGCGACGCACGGCGCCGCCACGGCCAACCCCGGGACGCTGCACGCCGGGCTGCAGCCCAACCTGGTGCCCGACCGCGCCGAGCTGGAGGTCGACCTGCGCCTGGTCCCCGGCCTCGACGCCGCCACCGCCCGCGACGAGGTGGCCGGGATCGCGCGCGCCGCGCTGGCCGCCACCTCCCACCGCGGCGTCCCGGACGTCGAGGTCCGCCTGGACCTGCCCGCCGTCGGGACCGACCCGGCCGACCCGCGGGCGGCCGCGGCCGCGACGGCGCTCGGGTACGGCGGGCCGGCGGCGTTCGCGTCCTACTTCACCGACGCGTCGGTGCTCGTCCCGGCGCTCGGGGACCCGGCGGTGCTGGTGTACGGGCCCGGCGACCCCGAGCTGGCGCACGTCACCGACGAGACCTGCTCCGCGGCCCGGGTCGGCGAGGCCGCCGACGCCCTGGTCCCGGCGCTGGTCAGAGCTTGCGCAGCCGCACCCGCGTGACGTCGTGGTTCGGCCCCTTGGTCAGCACCGCGCTGGCCCGTGAGCGGGTGGGCAGCACGTTCTGCTCCAGGTTGGGCTGGTTGATCGTCGCCCAGATGTGCTCGGCCCGGGCGACGGCCGCGTCGTGGTCCAGCTCGGCGTAGCGGCGGAAGAACGACTGCGGGTCCCGGAACGCGGTCTCGCGCAGGCGCAGGAACCGCTCCACGTACCAGCGGCGGACGTCGGCGGTGGCGGCGTCGACGTAGACCGAGAAGTCGATGAAGTCCGACACGGTCAGCGCGCCCGCGACCGCGGGCTGGAGCACGTTGAGGCCCTCGACGATGAGGATGTCGGGGCTGCGGACCACGAGCTGCTCGTCGGGCACGATGTCGTAGACCAGGTGCGAGTAGACCGGGGCGGTCACCTCGGGGCGGCCCCCCTTGATCTCGGAGACGAACCGCAGCAGCTTGCGGCGGTCGTAGGACTCCGGGAAGCCCTTGCGCTCCATCAGCCCGCGGGCCTGCAGCTCGGCGTTGGGGTAGAGGAACCCGTCGGTGGTGACCAGCTGCACGTCGGGGTGCTCCGGGGAGCGGGCCAGCAGCAGGCGCAGCAGCCGCGCGGTGGTCGACTTGCCGACCGCGACCGAGCCCGCGATCCCGATCACGAACGGGGTGCGGGCCCCGCCCGAGCCGAGGAAGCGCCGGTAGGCCCGGTAGAGCCGCCCGCCCTCCTCGACGTGCAGGTTGAGCAGCCGCGACAGCGGCAGGTAGACCTCGCGGACCTCGTCGAGGTCGACGAAGTCGCCGTAGCTGCGCAGCTGCTCGAGTTCCTGGGCCGACAGCGGCACCGTGGTCGAGGACGCGAGCTGCGCCCAGGAGCGGCGGTCGAAGTCCACGAACGGTGAGGCGCTGCCCCGGGCCAGCCCGGAGCTGCGCCGGCCGCCGTACTGCGCGACCCCCGCGGCCGCGGGGGTCGCGCGCTCCGACGGGGGCGTCGGCTGCGGGGCGCTCACCGCTGCGCCGCGGTCGGGGCCCCGGCCACCGGCCCCCGGCGGCCGTCCGGGGGACCCGGTGGCGCGGGGAGCGGTGCGGAGGGCGACGTCGCCGTGGTCATGGCTGACCAACCTAGACCCCGGTCGCGGCCCGGATCACCGTCGGGACGCCGTGAGATCACTCGCAGCTCCCGTCGGGCGGGCCGGGCGCGGCCGCCGTATCGTCGTGCACCGTTTCTCCCTGATGGAGGCCCTGAGCTCCGTGTCCGTCCTGCTCTCCTGTCTCGGGCTGCTCGCGGTCGTCGCGCTCACCCTGGGAACCGCCGTCTCCGTCGCCTCGGAGTTCTCCCTCACCGCGCTCGAGCGCAGCCGCATCGACGCCGCCGTGGCCCGCAGCGACGACCGGCGGACCCGCTCGGTGCAGCGGGCGCACGCCGGACTGTCGTTCCAGCTGTCGGGCTGCCAGCTCGGCATCACCGCCACCACCCTGGCCACCGGCTACATCGCCGAGCCCGCCGTCGCCGAGCTGATCCGGCCGGTGCTGGAGGCCGTCGGGCTGCCCGCCGGGATCGCCTCGGGCACTGCCACCGTGCTGTCGCTGGTCCTGGCGACGGTGCTGTCGATGGTGTTCGGCGAGCTGGTCCCGAAGAACCTCGCGATCGCCCACCCGATGGAGGTGGCGCGCTCGGTGGTGTGGCTGCAGGCCGGGTTCGCCGCGGCGTTCCGCTGGCTCATCACCGGCCTGAACACCGCGGCCAACGCCATCGTGCGCCGCTTCGGGATCGAGCCCGCCGAGGAGCTGCGCTCGGCCCGCTCCCCCGGCGAGCTGAGCTCGCTGGTCCGGGCCAGCGCCGAGAGCGGCAGCATCGACCCGGGCACAGCGGTGCTGCTGGAGCGCTCGCTGCGCTTCACCGACCGCGTCGCCGAGGACCTGATGACCCCGCGCGTGCGGGTGGAGACCATCGACGCCACCGACACCGTGACCGACCTGGTGGCGCTGGCCCGCCGGTCCGGGTTCTCCCGGTTCCCGGTCGTGGACGGCGACCCGGACGTCCCGCTGGGGCTGGTGCACGTCAAGCAGGCGTTCTCGGTCCCGCCGGCCCGCCGCGCCGAGACCGCCGTGCGGGACCTGGCCCGGCCGGTCGAGACCGTGCCGTCGTCGCTGGACGGTGACGAGCTCATGACCCGGCTGCGGGCGGCCGGGCTGCAGACCGCCGTCGTCGTCGACGAGTACGGCGGCACCGCGGGCCTGGTGACCATGGAGGACCTGGTGGAGGAGATCGTCGGCGACGTCCGCGACGAGCACGACCGCGGCGAGCAGAACCGGGTGCGCCGCCTCGGCGACGGGGTCTGGGCACTGTCCGGGCTGATGCGCGACGACGAGGTCGACGAGGCCACCGGCTTCCGGATGCCGCACGGGGAGTACGAGACCCTCGCCGGGCTGGTCGTGGCCCGCCTCGGCCGGATCCCCGACGTCGGGGACACCGTCGTGGTCGACGGGTGGACCCTCGAGGTCCTGCGCCGCGACCGCAACCGGGTCGCCGAGGTCCGCGTCACCCGCGGCGCCGACGAGCGCACGGCCGCGTCCGGGGCGGTGCCGGCGTGAACGACCTGCTCGCACTGCTCGCCGCCGTCGCCCTGCTCGGGGTGAACGCGTTCTTCGTCGCCGCGGAGTTCGCGCTGATCTCGGCCCGCAAGGACCGCCTGGAGGCCATGGCCGACGACGGGTCCGCCGGGGCGCGGCGGGTGCTCGACGCCTCGCACGACCTGTCCCGGATGCTCGCGGCCTCCCAGCTGGGCATCACCATCGCCTCGCTGCTGCTCGGCCGGCTCGGCGAGCCCGCCGTCGCGCACCTCATCGACGGGCCGCTCGCCGCCGTCGGGGTGCCGGAGGCGTTCGCCTACCCGGTCGCGTTCGCGGTGTCGCTGATGATCGTGGTCGTCGCGCACATGATGCTCGGCGAGATGGTGCCGAAGAACATCTCGATCGCGGGCCCCGAACGCGCGGCGATCCTGCTGGTCCCGCCGTTCCTGGTGTGGACCCGGGTCACCCGCCCGTTCATCGACCTGTTCAACGCGATGGCCAACGGCACCCTGCGCCTGGTCGGGGTGACCCCGCGCGACGAGCTGGAGACCGCGTTCACCACCGGTGAGCTCGCCGAGATGCTGGGCGACTCGCGCCGGGAGGGCCTGCTCGACGACTCCGAGAGCTCCCGGATCGAGCGGACCCTGTCCTCCGCGGAGGCGACCGTCTCCGACGTCGTCGTCGCGCTGGAGGACCTGGTCTGCCTCGACGCGGGCCCCGGCGGGTCGACGACGGTCTCCGCGCTCACCGAGGCCGTGGAGCGGACCGGGTACTCCCGCTTCCCGATCCGCGGCGCCCAGGGCAGGCTCACCGGGTACCTGCACGTCAAGGACGTGCTGGACCTCGCCGACTCCGAGTCGGCGACGATCCCGCCGCAGCGGGTCCGCAGCCTGCCCTCGGTCCCGGCCTCGGCCCGCCTGGACGAGGCGCTGGCGACGCTGCGGGCGGCCCGGGCACACCTGGCCCGCGCCGTCGACGAGCGCGACACCACCGTCGGCGTGGTCACCATGGAGGACCTCACCGAGGCGTTCGTCGGCAGCGTCCGCGACGCCACCCACGCCCCCGGCACCCCGGCCTGACCCGGGCGGGTCGTACCGTCGGACACCGTGCCGACCCCGTCCGCGCCCACCACCGCCGTGCCCGTCCTCGACGGCGCCGCGTGGCGGGCGCGGGCGGCGGCGCACCGGGAGCGGGTCGCGGTGTGGACCGTGCCGCACCGCGAGCGGCGCCGGCGCGGCGAGCCGCACCCGGTGTGGGACTTCCTGTTCACCTACTACTCCCACCGCCCCGCCCAGCTGGAGCGCTGGGACCCGGGCCCCGGCGTGGCGCTGGCCGACGCCGCGGAGCTCGCCGACCGCCCCGGCCACGTCACCCGGCCCGACGGCACGGTGCTGTTCGACCCCGCGGCGGCGCCGGCGCGGCTGCGGACGACGGCGGCGTTCGTGCACCGGCTGCTCACCGCGACCCGCTCCCGGGCGCCCCGGCTGGGCTGCTTCGGCCTGCACGAGTGGGCGATGGTCTACCGCACCGACGACGCCCGGCACCGCGACACGGTGCCGCTGCGCCTCGGGCGGGCGGGCACCGACGCCGTCGTCGAGTCGGCACGGATCAGCTGCACCCACTACGACGCCTACCGGTTCTTCACCGACGCCGCGGCCCCGCGCAACGAGCTCGTCCCGACCCGGGAGCGACAGGCCGAGATGGAGCAGCCGGGCTGTCTGCACGCGACGATGGACCTCTACAAGTGGGCCTACAAGCTCGCCCCGGCGGTGCCGTCGGAGGTCGTGGCCGACTGCTTCGCCCTGGCCGCGGACGTGCGCGAGCTGGACATGCGGGCCTCCCCTTACGACCTGTCCGCCCACGGGTTCGACCCGGTGCCGATCGAGACCCCCGCCGGGCGCGCCGAGTACGCCCGCGCCCAGGCCGGGTTCGCCGAGCGGGCGGCGCCGTTGCGCGAGGAGCTGATCGACCTCGCGGGACGCCTCGCCAGGGCCGATGACCGTCCCGGGAACGACGACGGGGCCGCCGGGGAGGTCCCCGGCGGCCCCGCGACCGCCTAGCTGTTCAGCTCGCGACGAGGTCGTCCAGCAGGCCGTTGCGGGCCGAGGCGACCAGGTCGGCGAACTGGTCCACGCTCATCTGCACGCGCTGGCCGAAGTCGTCGGTGACCACGATGCGCTTCTCCGGCGCGGCGGCGTCGTCGACGTACAGCTCGGGGCATCCGCAGTTGCAGCTGCCGCAGAAGGTGGCGATGTGTCGCACTCGGGTGCTCCTCGTCGTCGGTCCGGGGTGGCCGGACGGGTGCCCGCGCCGTCGTGAGGGGTCGCGCACCCGGTCCCGCCGGTTCCGGGCCTCACCCGATGGGGTCAACCGGTCACCGTCGGAGCACTAGTGCGCCGGGAGGTCGGCCGGGTCGGTGCCCTCGATGAAGAAGTCGATGTCGTTGTGCTCGGAGTCGCCGTACGGGGCGAGGTCGGTGACGCCGTGTGCGGCGAGCACCTCGTCGTCGAGGAAGGTCTGCCCGGTGGGGCGGGCCGGGTCGGTCAGGACGGCCACTGCGGCGTCGGCCATGATCTCCGGGGTGCGGGCCCGCTTGCCGGCGTCGTCGCCGCCGAGCAGGTTGACCACGGCCGCGGTGGCGATGGTGGTGCGCGGCCACAGGCAGTTGGCCCGGATGCCGTCGCCGGCGAACTCGTGCGCCCAGCCCAGAGTCAGCAGCGACATGCCGTACTTGGAGAGCATGTAGGGCGGGAACTCCCCGAGCCACTTCGGGTCGAGGTTGATCGGCGGGGACAGGGTGAGGACCTGCGCGTCGTCGGAGGCCTTCAGGTGGTCCAGCGCGGCCCGGGTCAGCAGGTAGGTGCCGCGCGAGTTGATCGACTGCATGAGGTCGTAGCGCTTGGGCGTGACGTCGGCGGTGCCGCTCATGTTCAGCGCACTGGCGTTGTTGACGACGATGTCGACGCCGCCGAAGGTCGAGACGGCGGTCGCGACGGCGCGGTCCACGTCCTGTTCGACCCGCACGTCGCCGACGACGGCGACGGCCCTCCCGCCGGCCTGCTCGATCTCGGCGACCGCGGTGTGCACGGTGCCGGGCAGCCGCGGGTCGGGCTGGTCGGTCTTGGCCAGGATGACGGAGTTGGCGCCGCGGCGGGCGGCCGCGAGCAGGATCGCGAGGCCGATGCCACGGCTGCCGCCGGACATGACGATGGTGCGGCCGTTCAGGTCCCGCTGGGCAGGCTGGGTCATGGGGTCCTCCGGTGACGGTGCGTCGGTGCACGTGCTCGGAGCGCACTGTAACAGTCAGATCTGACCGTTTCTGTGGAGGTGGGTCACACGCGCCGGTCGCAGTCGGTTCAGGGCGGCCGCGACCTCGTGCCGCCGCGGGACCGCGACGTCCACGGGGGCGCCCCGGGTGATCGCGTCGGGCCCCTCGCGGCGCACCGCCTCCTCCAGCCGGTCCAGGGCCTGTGCGAGGGTGACCCCGCGCAGGTCGAGGGCGGCCAGGGCGCACCCGACGCCGGTGGTCTGGCCGGGGTCGGCGAGCTGGGCGATCGCGGACAGGTCGATGTCGTCGGCGCCGAAGGTGAGCCGGCCGCGGCCACGGGCGGTGACCCGGCGCCGGCCGCGCACCGAGGCGTCCACGCTGCGGGGGTCGAACTCGCGGCGCGCGAACGCCGGGAACGCGGTGTCGCCCGCCTCGTCCGCCCGCCCGGCGATCTCCCGGGCCCGCCCGGTGACCTCGGAGGCGGTGTAGTCCTGCAGCAGGACCACCGTGTCGGCGCGGTCGAGGTACTCCCCCGACCCGCCCATGACGAGCACGGTGGACACCCCGTGCCCGCGGTGCAGCGGCCGGACCCGCTCGACGAACGGGACCAGCGGCTCGGCCGGGATCAGCGCGCGCATCCGGTCGTCGCGGATCATGGCGTTGGTGGCGGCGGTGTCCTCGTCGATCAGCAGCACGCCGGCACCGGCCTCCAGCGCCTCGACCGTGGCGGCGGCCTGGGAGGTCGACCCGGACGCCGACTCCGTCGAGAAGTCGTCGGTGGGATTGCCGGACGGCAGGCCGGTGACGAAGGCCGACACGTCGACGCGCTGCACCGAGCGCTCGTCCTCGGCGCGTACCGACACCGTGTCGGCACGGGCGACGACGAGTTCACGGCCGTCGCCGGGGACGTGGTCGTACACGCCGCTCTCCAGCGCGCGCAGCAGCGTGGACTTGCCGTGGTAGCCACCGCCGACGATCAGCGTGACCCCCTCGGGGACGCCCATCCCGGTCACCGTGCCGCGGTGCGGGACGTCCAGGGTCACCCGCAGCTCGGGCGGGGAGACGAACGGGACCCCGCCGGCCAGCGGCCGGTCGTCGACACCGGAGAGCCGCGGCAGCACCGCGCCGTCGGCGACGAACCCGACCAGGCCACGACCGGCCAGCGCGTCGCGCAGGGCACCCGCGTCCTCGACCGTCTCCACGAACTCCTGCGCCGCGGCGGTGTCGGCGGTCTCCCAGCGCAGCGCGCCGAGCACCGCGCGGGGCAGCACAACCGTCAGCGCGGCGGCCGCGGCCCCGCCGTCGATCCGGCGACCACGGCCGGGCAGCGGGACCGACAGCTCGGCGACGACCGTGCCGTCGGGCCGGATGCGGACCGCGCTGCGGTCGAGCACCTCCTGGCCGCCCGTGTCGACCCGCAGGGTGCTGTGCTCCACGGCGCGGCGCAGGGCGCGGGCGAGGAACCCGCCGAGGGCACGCGCGCGGACGGCGCCGCGGTGCAGGCCGGGCGGCAGTCCCGCGGTCCGGGCGGGCACGGTCACCCGCAGCCGCGACGGCGGCGCGAACGGGTCGGCCTGCACCGTCCGGATCTCGAGGTCGTAGCCGTCCTCACCCGACCAGACGCCGGTGAGGCCCTTGTAGGAGCGGTAGGAGGCTCCGTCGAGGTCCTGCAGCCGGTGACCGAGCGCGGCGACGTCGCCACGCCGGCGGGGCGCGTCCGGGCGGTCGTACGGGGTCATGCGGGGTTCTCTCCTCCACCGTCGTGGCGGTCACCCGCGGACCCCGCCGGGCCCGGTCCGCGGCGGACCGGGCCCGGGTGCGGGTCAGCGCGCGGTGAACGCCTGGATCACCAGCTGGTCCCCGGGCGGGGTGGCGGCACAGCCGGTGCCCTCCATCGGGACGAACAGCGAGTCGGTCTCGCCGGGCGGGTAGACGCGCAGGCCGCGCACGGCCGTCGGGCGGCAGGCCGCCTCGTCGAAGTTGCGCACGTTCACCACCCGCAGTGTCGCACCGGTGGTCCCGCCGGGGGCGAGGCGCACCGGGTCGCCGTGCCCGCCCTGCATCGCGGCGGCCGGGCCGATCTGGTGGCCGTCGCCGCCGCCGACGTAGGACACACCGGGGAAGCCCCGCACGTAGCAGGTGCGGCCGCCCTGGTTGCGCAGCGTCAGGGTCACGTACGACGAGCCCGCGGCGCCGCCGCCCGGGTCGGCCGCGACCGAGCCGGCGAGCTCGGAGGTGTGGCAGCGCTCGTCGCCGCCCGCCTCGGCGCCACCGGTGCCGGTGTGGGTACCACCGTTCCCTGCTCCCCCGGCCGATCCGGCACCCCCGGCGTCGGACACCGGGGCGCTCGTCGTCGGCGCGGCGGCACTCGGGGTGGCGGAGGCGCCACCGGACCCGGCGGCCGCCGGCCAGTCACCACCACCCCCGCAGCCGGCCAGCACGGCGCCGCAGGCGGCGATGGTCACGGCCCAGCGGGCGGTGCGGTGCAGGACGTACCCGTCCATGTCAGTCCCCCGATCGTCATGGTCTGTACGTCTCTTCGGACGTATCGGCACGCAACCGGTTGCCCCGATCCTTCGTGATGCGAACGAGAGTTCACCCGTCCGTCCCCGATCGTCGCCCGGTCGGTACCGTCCTGTCCTGTGTTGTCGCGTATGTCCGGTGTTCATCTGGCCCGTGGGGCCGCGATCGGCGTGGTCGAGACCGTCCCGGGGGTCAGCGGCGGGACCATGGCCCTGGTCGTCGGGATCTACGAGCGCCTGATCGCCCAGGGGGCCCACCTCGTCGCCGCGGCCCGGGGTCTGCTCCCGGGCGCGGCGGGCGGTGACGTGGCGCCCCGCGAGGAGCTGCGACGGCTGGACTGGGGCCTGCTGCTCCCCGTCGCACTGGGCATGGTGCTGGCGGTCGTGGCGGCGTCGCAGGTGCTCCCGGGGCTGATCGAGGACCACCCCGTCGGCGCCCGGGCGGTGTTCCTGGGGATGGTCGCCGCGTCGGTGGCGGTACCGCTCCGGATCACCGGGCGGCTGCGCGGGCTGCGCGAGTGGGCGCTGGTCGTCCTCGCGTTCGCGGCGACGTTCGCGGTCAGCGCGCTCCCCCCGGCCGCCGGCGAGGGCCGCCCACCGATGCCGCTGGTCGGACTGGCCGCGGCGATCGCGGTGTGCGCACTGGTGCTGCCGGGCTTCTCCGGGTCGTTCCTGCTGCTGGTGTTCGGGCTCTACGAGCCGACCCTGCGCGCGGTGCGCGACCTCGACCTGGCCTACATCGCCGTGTTCGGGCTCGGCGCCGTGCTGGGGCTCGCGAGCTTCGTGTCGGTGCTGACCTGGCTGCTGGAGCACCACCGCCGCACCCTGATGGTGATCATGATCGGGGTACTGCTGGGGGCGCTGCGGGCGCTGTGGCCCTGGCAGGACGACGCCCGCGGTGTGCTGGCGCCCGACCCGGGCTGGTGGTGGATGCTGCTGCCGGCCGCGGCCGGCGCGGCGGCCGTCCTGGCGATCATGGCCGTCGAGCGGCGGGTGGACGGGTCGGCGGCGCCGGCCGCCCCGGACGACACCTCCGGCCGCGCCCCCGAGCACACCCCTGACCAGGCCACGACCCAGGTCATGGACCGCGTCCCGGGTCCCGTGTCGGACCCGGGCGCGCACCGCGCCGTGGACCGGACCGCGGACCCGGCCGTGGACCACGCCGACGTGACCCGCCCGATCCCCCGGGTGGAGCCGCCGCCGCGCCGCGACCGCTGAACGGCGGGCCCGGGATCCCGGCGCCCGGGCGCCCGGCTCAGCTCCCCAGCCACTCCGGGCGTCCGGAGCCGCGGGGGACGAGCACCGTGCGGTACTCCCCCGGCGTCGCGCTCATCGTGACCTGGTCGGTCACCCCCTGGTAGTGCCCCAGCGGGGTCTGCGCGGTGAACGTCTCCGGGGCGGGGTAGGCGTGGCGCTCGCCGGTGCCCGCGACCTCGCGGGCGTAGCCGAGGTCAAGGACCCCGAGTTCCAGCATCCACAGCGCGGCCCGGGCCAGCGACACCTCCACCGCCCAGGAACCGCCCTCCACCGCGCGGCGGCGCAGTGCCGCCGCGACCCCGGCGGCGGTCAGCCAGGACACGATGTAGTCGTTGACGACCAGGATCGGTGAGAGCCGGGGCGCCACCGTCGGGTCGGTGGCCGAGCCGCCCTCCAGGGTCATCATCCCGACCAGGGTGCCCGCGGACTGGTCGAACCCGACGCGCTGCGCCCACGGCCCGACCGGCCCGTGCAGGGTGTTCGAGGCGTGCACGATGCCGGGCCGCACCGCGGCGGCCTCCTCGGCGGACAGCCCGAGCCGGGCCAGGTAGCCGGGGCGGCGGTTGGCGTAGAACACGTCGGCGTCGGCGAGCAGCCCGCGCAGCAGCGCGGCGCCGTCGGCGGCGTGCGGGTCCACCGTGGCGGACCGGACGCCGACGTTCGCGGTGACGTAGGTGCTGTCGTGCTCGAACTCCGTGGGGCGCCAGATGTTGAGCACGTCCGCGCCGTGCAGGGCCAGCGCCCGGCCGGTCCCGGCGCCGGCGATGACGTGGCCCATCCCGAGCGCGCGCAGCCCGTCCAGCGGCAGGTCGGCGCGGCGGCGCCGCGGGAACGGCTCGGGCGGGGCGTCGCCGATGCGGCGCAGGGTGATCGGCGGGGTGCCGGCCAGCGCCGCGTGCTGCTCGGTCGCGAGCCACTCGGCGGGCGTGCGGGCCATCGGCATGACGATGCCGGCGTCGCTCGCGGCCGCCTCCAGCTCGGCGGCGTCCCACCGGACGACCGCGTCGGCGACGCCGCTCTCGGGCACCCCGAGGAAGGTCTCGGCCCGGGCACGCAGTGCCGGGTAGGGGTTGAGCGGCATCACCCAGCGGTCGTCGCGGGTGCGGTGGAAGGAGAACCCGAGCGCCTGCGAGGTGATCGCCGGGCTGGCGGCGGGATGGCCGTTCACCAGCTCCCAGCGGCGGTCGTAGAACGGGCAGAGCCGGTGCGGGGCGCGGCGCACGTCGACGGTGACGTCCTGGCCGTCGCCGCCGCGGTCGCGGTGCACCGCGGCCAGCGCGACCGACTTCGCGGCGAGCGCGACGGCCGCACCGCCGCCGAGGCGCAGCGCGCTGGGCACGACCGGGTCGGCGCCGACGAAGCCGACCCGCCCGCCGGCGTCGGCGCCGCTCATCCCGACGCAGCCCAGCAGCCCGTCGAGGGCCGCACCGGGGTCGAAGGCGTCGTCGGTGGCGGGGGACGCGACGTTCGCGAGGATGCGCTCGGCGGTGGCGTCGCCGGTCGTGGCGGCGGGGGTGGTCATGCGGTGGGTCCTTCCACGTGCCGGGCCCGCAGGTACTCGCCCACGGACTTGCCGATCTGGTCCACGCGCAGGTTGGCCGAGCCGCCCGAGCCGAGCAGCCCGACGAGCACCAGGTGCACCGCGCGCAGGTGCGGGAACTCGTGGCGGACGATGCGGCCCCCCGCCTCGGGGAGCAGCGCGGCCGCCCGCCCGGTGGTCAGGGTGGCACGCAGCCACTCCCAGTGCGCGGGGTCGCGGCACCAGACGCCCACGTTGGCGTTGCCGCCCTTGTCCCCCGCCCGGGCCCACGTGTACTCGCCCAGCTCGGCGCGCGGGCCGGTCGGTGCGGGCAGGTCCGGCTCCGGGTGCACCGGCTGCACGGTCTCCTCCGGAGTGGCGGTCCGGGTGGCGCGCGGGACCTCGACCCGGCTGCCGTCGTCGAGGACGGCGTGGTGGTCGAGCAGCGCGGACTCCAGCAGCGCGGGCCAGTACTCGACCCGCGGCCACGGCTGCGACGCCCGTGGCGCGTGCCCGTCGTGGTGGAAGCCGGGGAAGCCCTGCAGGTACAGCGACCCGACGGCCGGTGCGAACCGGAGCAGCGGTTCCTTCTCGCGGGCGGTCGCGATCACCCGGATCGGGACGGTCGCCGCCCACTGGGTCGGCGGGTCGACCGCGGCGACGCCGAGCGGGGTGACCTCGAGGGAGTCGACGTGCCCCTCCAGCGCGGCACGCAGCTGGGTGCGCAGCAGCTCCACCTTGCCCTCGACGTCCGGGGCGGTGCAGAACAGCATCGTGGAGATCTCGTAGCCGATCGGGGCGAACACCGCGACCTTCGCCGTGGGCGGCGGCGGGGACCCGGTGACGGGGCCGATCGCGACGCGGTCCGGGCCCTCCTGGCTCAGCCGCACGGTGTCGAGGTGCACGGTGACGTCGGGATTCAGGTAGCGGGGGCCCTGGATCTCGTAGAGCAGCTGCGCGGTGACGGTGTCCACGGTGACGGTGCCGCCGTCGCGGGCGTGCTTGGTGATCACCGAGGAGCCGTCGGCGGCGACCTCGGCGATCGGGAAGCCGGGGCGCAGCATGCCGGGCACCGACCGGAACCCGGAGAAGTTGCCGCCGGTGGCGTGCGCGCCGCACTCGATGACGTGCCCGGCGGTGACCGCGCCGGCCAGCGCGTCGAACTCGTCGGGGCCCCAGCCGTGCCACCAGGCGGCCGGGCCGGCGGTGAGCGAGGCGTCGGTGACCCGCCCGGTCACGACGACGTCGGCACCGGCGGCCAGCGCGGCGGCGATCCCGAAGCCGCCGAGGTAGGCGTTCGCGGCGATCGGGGCGAAGCCCCAGTCCTTGAGCGGGGCGCCGGTGTCGAGGTGCTCCAGCCCGTGGCCGTCGGTGTGGAAGTCGGCGAGCCGGTCGAACACCCCGTCCCCGGCGACGTGCGCGACCCGCAGCGACAGCCCGGCCGCCGCGATCCGGCCGCGCAGCTCCTGCGCCATCCCGGCCGGGTCGAACCCGCCCGCGTTCGTGACGACCCGGATCCCGCGCCGGGCGATCTCGGGCAGGTGCGGGGTGAGCTGGTCCAGGGCGTACGCGACGTAGCCGGGGCCGCCGCGCCCGGCCGCGGCGGCGAGCGCGGCGAGGGTGATCTCGGCGAGGTAATCGCCCATCAGGACGTCGACCGGGTCACCGGCCATCGCCTCGTCGACGGCGGTGTACCGGTCGCCGAGGTAGCCGGAGACGTTCGCGATGCGCACGGGACGGGAGGCCATGCCGGTCACGGTAAGGCGCCGGTCAGCGCCGCCACCAGGACCGATACGTGCAGGCGGACGTGACCTCTAGGGTCATGCTCCGTGGAGCTGTTCCATCTGCGGTACTTCCTCGCCGTCGCCGACGAGCTGAACCTGACCCGGGCGGCGGCCCGGCTGCACCTCGCCGCGTCGCCGTTGTCGCGACGGGTCCGCGACCTGGAGCGGGAGCTCGGCGCGCCGCTGTTCACCCGGTCCGCGCGCGGGATGGCGCTCACCGCGGCCGGACGGGCGCTGCTGCCGCGGGCCCGCGACATCGTGGCCCGGGTGGAGGCGCTGCCCGGGGCGCTGGCCGCCGCGGACGGGCACCCGGTCGTCGTGGTGGGGATGGCGCCGGACGTGACCGCGGCGGTCCGCGACGGGTTCCTGGAGCGGCTGCGGGCCGCCCGTCCGGAGCTGGCGGTGCGGATCCGGCCCGGGACCAGCGCGGAGCTGGCCCGCGCGGTGGCGCGCCGCGAGCTGGACCTGGCGTTCGTGCACGGCGGGAGCGACGACCCCGGGCTGACCGTGCGGCGGGTGGACACCCGGCCGGCGGCCGTCGTCGTCGGGCACGGGCGCGGCTTCGACGACCGCACCGAGGTCCGCCTCGAGGAGCTGGCGGAGCTGCCGTACGTGTCCATCCGCTACGACGCCGCCCCGGCGGTCTACCGGGCCACCGGGGAGCTGCTCGCCCGGCACGGCGTGCACCGGCGGATCGAGCTCGACACCCACAATCCGGGCGACCTCACCCACGTCGTCGCCGCCGGGGAGGCGTTCACGCTGGTCGGGCTGGGGTCCGGCGCCACGCACAAGGCGTTCGTCGGGGAGCCGGTACACGTGCTGCCGGTGACCGGGGCGCAGGTGCGGCTGGGCACCGACGCGGTGTGGCGCGGCGACCGGGCCGCCGACCCCGGCGACGTCGTCGGGGTGCTGGCGGCCGCGGCCGGGACGCCGGCGGGCCCCGTGGCGTGATGCCACGGGGCCCGGCTGCGGGACGGGTGCGGTCGGGGTCAGACGCGGGCCGGGGCCCGGTCACGGGCCTCGAAACCGGCCTCGATCTCGTCGAGGGACAGGTGCGCGGTCTCCCGGGCCGACCAGGCCGACGCCGCCGCCACCAGGCAGATCACACCGCCGAACACGGCGACCGGCAGCCAGCCGCTGACGCTGTTCGCGGCCAGCGCGGCGGCGATGGTCGGGGCGAACCCGCCGAACGCGAAGCCGATCTGGGTGCCGACGGCCGTACCGGTCAGGCGGACCCTGGCCGGGAACATCTCGCCGTAGAACGAGGGCCACACGCCGTTGGCGGCGCTGTAGACGACGCCCGACAGGAGGATGCCGACGCCGAAGACCAGCAGGTACTCACCGGTGGACACGGCCCACAGGTAGAAGGCGAGCAGCACCGCGCTGCCCAGCGCCCCCGCGATGAACACCGGGCGCCGCCCGATCCGGTCGGCGAGCGTGGCGAACAGCGGGATGGCGGCGAGGGCGACGACGTTGGCGCTCACGACGACCCACAGCATGGTCGAGCGCTCCAGGCCGACGGTGTTGACCGCGAACGACAGTGCGAACACCGTCATCAGGGTGCTGACCGAGGCCACCGTCGCGGCGAGGGTGACACGCAGCAGGTTCGGCCAGTGGCCGCGGAACAGCGCGGCAATCGGGAGCTCGTCCTTCGCCTTCGGTGCGCCCTCGGTGTCGGCGACCTCGGTGGTGAACACCGGGGTCTCGTGCAGCGTCCGCCGGATCAGCACACCGGCGACCATCACCAGCACGCTCGCCCAGAACGGCACCCGCCAGCCCCAGGACAGCAGCGCGTCCTCGGGCAGCAGCGCGATCGGCAGGAACACCGCGGTCGCGATGATCTGCCCGCCCTGGGTGCCGGACAGGGTGAAGCTGGTGAAGAACGCGCGGCGTCCCTGCGGGGAGTGCTCCAGCGTCATCGAGTTCGCGCCGGCCTGCTCACCGCCCGCGGACAGGCCCTGCAGCAGCCGGCAGGTCACCAGCAGCGCCGGGGCGAGCACCCCGACCTGGCCGTAGGTGGGCAGGAAGCCGATCGCCAGCGTCGCGACCCCCATCATCATCAGGGTCGCGACCAGTACCTTCTTGCGCCCCAGCCGGTCACCGATGTGACCGAAGAGCACCGCACCGAGCGGGCGGGCGACGTAGCCGAAGCCGAAGGTGGCCAGCGACAGCAGCGTGCCGGCGACCGGGCTGGAGTCGGGGAAGAACACCTTGTTGAACACCAGCGCCGCGGCGGTGCCGTAGATGAAGAAGTCGTAGTACTCCAGGGCGCTGCCGATCCACGCGGCCAGGGCGGCCCGTGTCGGTTGCGCCTGCGGCGCGGTGGGCGCGGCGGACGGTTGCTGGCTCACGGTGGCTCCCGGCGTGTGCGACGTTGCAGGCACTGGTGTGGACGACGGCTCCCGGGCGGCGGGCCGCTCGCTTATGTACCGTCTGGTTACGTACCGAATAGTGAGTTGCGCAGCGACACCTGTCAAGAGCCGGAGGGACGCCGGTCCCGTCAGTCCTGTCCGACGCGGGCGGTCAGGTACTCCACCACCAGGTCACCGACCATGCGGCGGTAGTGCGCCCGGCGGGCCGGGTCCAGCAGGTCGCGGCCGAAGATGGCCGAGACGGTGTGCCGGTTGGCCACCCGGAACACGCAGAACGAGCTGATCAGCACGTGGACGTCGAAGGCGTCGACGTCGTCGCGGAACATGCCGGTCTCCCGGCCGCGGGCGAGGATCGGCTCCAGCACTCCGACCGCGGGCCCGGCCAGCCCCTCGCGCAACGGGGAGGACCGCAGGTGCTCGGCGTGGTGGATGTTCTCGATCGCCACCAGCCGGATGAAGTCCGGGTGCGCCTCGTGGTGGTCGAAGGTGAGCTCGGCGACCGCACGCACCGCCCGCGCCGGGTTGAGGTCCGACACCGACAGCTGCTGCTCCAGTGCCCGGATCCCGGCGTAGGCCCGCTCGAGAACCGCCAGGTAGAGACCCTGCTTCGAGCCGAAGTAGTAGTAGAGCATCCGCTTGGTGGTCCGGGTGCGCGCGGCGATCTCGTCGACCCGCGCCCCGGCCAGTCCCCGGTCGGCGAACTCCGCGGTCGCCTCGTCCAGGATCTCGGTGCGGGTGCGCTCGGCGTCGCGCTGCCGGACGCCGTCCTCCGGTGCCGCTGCCACTGCGGTACCCCCTCCGCCGGTCCGCGCCGCCGGGATCCCGGCGGCGTCCCCGGACTCTACGGATCACCGGCCGTCTCCCCTGGCCGAGCCGTGCACCGTCCGGTACAACTAACCGTACGGTACATAGATCCGAGGAGGGATCCGTGCGGAGCAGCAGCGAGACCCGGCGCGACACCGGAACCGGCACACGGGTGCGGACGGGGTTGATCGGCGCCGGCATCGGTCCGTCGCTGTCGCCTGCCCTGCACGAGCGCGAGGGCGTCGCGCACGGCCTGGACCTGACCTACCGGCGCTTCGACCTCGACGTCCTCGGGGTCGCGCCGGACGGCGTCGGCGACCTGCTCCGCCGGGCCCGCGCCCAGGGCCACGCGGGGCTCAACATCACCCATCCCTGCAAGCAGCGCGTGATCGGCCACCTCGACGCCCTCGCCCCGGACGCCGCCGCCATCGGCGCGGTCAACACCGTCGTCCTCGGCACGGACGGGTCGATGACCGGGCACAACACCGACTGGACCGGGTTCCGCGACGGCTGGCGGGCCGGGCTGCCCGGCGCCGCGACGGGCCGGGTCGTGCTGCTGGGTGCCGGGGGCGCCGGCGCCGCGGCCGCCTACGCCATGGCCCGCGAGGGCGTCGGCGTCCTGCAGGTCGTCGACGTCGACGGGGACCGCGCCGCCGCGCTCGCCGCGTCGGTGACCCCGCACCTGGTCCCGGGCGCGCAGGCCACCGGCCACCCGTCGCCGGAGCTGGCCGCGCTGCTCCCCGGCGCCGACGGGCTCGTGCACGCCACACCGGTGGGGATGGCCGAGCACCCCGGCCTGCCGTTCGACCCCGCGCTGCTCGCGACCCGCCCGTGGGTCGCCGAGATCGTCTACCGGCCGCTGGACACCGCGCTGCTGGGTGCCGCGCGCGCCGCGGGCTGCCGCACCGTCGACGGCGGCGCGATGGCCGTGCACCAGGCCGCGGAGGCGTTCCGGCTGTTCACCGGCGTCGCACCGGACCCGGCGCGGATGCTCGCCCACCTCGCCGAGCTGATCACCGCCGAGCAGGAGGCCGCCCGTGTCGCCTGAGACCGCGCCCACCGGAACCGCGCCCACCGGAACCGTGCCCACCGGAACCGTGCCCACCGCGACCCCGGCCACCGGGACCGCGCGCCTGTCCCTGGCCACGGTCTGCGTGTCCGGCACGCTGGAGGACAAGCTCGCCGCCGCCGCGACCGCGGGGTTCGACGGCGTCGAGATCTTCGCGCCGGACCTGCTCGCCGACCCCGGGTCCCCGGCGGCGATCGGCGCCCGCTGCCGCGACCTGGGCCTGTCGGTGGACCTCTATCAGCCGCTGCGCGACATCGACTCGACCGACCCCGACCGGTTCGCGGCGAACCTGCGCCGCGCGGACGCGACGTTCGAGGTCATGGCGGGGCTCGGCGCCGACACCGTGCTGGTGTGCTCCTCGGTGTCCCCCGACGCCGTCGACCCCGCCGCCGACGCCGACCTGCTCGCCGCCAGCTGCACACCCTCGCAGCCCGCGCCCACGAGCGCGGGCTGCGCATCGCCTACGAGGCGCTCGCCTGGGGCAGGCACGTCGACACCTGGGACGCCTCCTGGGACGCCGTGCGCGCCGCCGACCACCCCGCGCTCGGCCTCTGCCTGGACTCCTTCCACGTCCTGGCCCGCGGCTCGGACCCGGCCCGGATCGCCGAGGTCCCCGGCGGGAAGCTGTTCTTCCTGCAGCTCGCCGACGCCCGGGAGCTGTCGATGGACGTGCTGTCCTGGAGCCGTCACCATCGGCTGTTCCCCGGTCAGGGCGGGTTCGACCTGCCCGCGTTCCTCGCCCCGGTGCTGGCGGCCGGGTACGCCGGGCCGCTGTCGCTGGAGGTGTTCAACGACGTCTTCCGCCAGTCCGACCCGGTCCGCACCGCCGTCGACGCCCGCCGCTCGCTGATCGCCCTCGCCGAGGCCACCGCGCTGGCCGGTGCCGGGACCGACCCGGTCGCCACCGCGGCGCCGTCCCTCGACGGGACCGCGTTCGTCGAGCTGACCGCGGGCCCGGAGCTGGGCCGGGTGCTGCGTGCACTGGGGTTCAGCCGTACCGGGGTGCACCGCACCAAGCAGGTGGAGCGCTTCGAGCAGGGCGGTGCCCGGCTGCTCGTCAACGCGGCGGGCACCGGGTCCGGTGCGGTCGCGGCGATCGCCGTCGAGTCCCCCGACCCGGACGCCTCCGCCCGCCGGGCCGCCCGGCTCTGTGCCTCCCCGGTCCCCCGCGCGACCGGGCCGGGGGAGGCCGAGTTCGCCGAGATCCCCGCACCGGACGGCACCGCGCTGTTCCTGTGCCGCACCTCCGGCGACGCGGGCCCGGACGCCACGCACGGCCCGCCCTGGCCGCACGACTTCGTCGGCGTCGACGAAGCGCCCGCCCCCGGGACCGGGATCACCGGGATCGACCACGTCGGCCTGACCCAGCCCTACGACGCGTTCGACGAGGCGGTGCTGTTCCACCGTGCCGTCCTCGGCCTGGACCCGGTCGGCGACGGGAAGTACGCGGCCCCGTTCGGGCTGGTCCGCAGCCGGGCGCTCGCCGACCCCCGGCGCCGGGTCCGGCTGGCGCTGACCGTGTCGGTGCTGCGTCGCGGGGACTGGAGCCCGGCCGTCGCCGACCCGCAGTACGTGGCCCTGGCCTGCGACGACGTGCTCGCCACCGCGGCCGCGGCACGGGCCGCCGGGGTGCCGCTGCTCGCGGTGCCCGCCAACTACCACGACGACCTGGCCGCCCGGCTCGACCTGCCCGCGGACACCGTCGCCGCCTACCGGGAGCTCGGGGTCCTGCACGACCGCGACGCGCACGGCGACTACCTGCAGGTCTGCACCGAGCTGCTCGGCGGACGGCTGTTCCTCGCCCTGGTGCAGCGCACCGGCACGCACGACGGGCACGGCTGGCCGGACGCCCCGGTCCGGATGGCGGCCCACCGCCGGTCCCGGCTCGCCCGTGGCTGAGCGGTCCCGCCGGCGTCGCGGCCCTCGTCGGGGAAGTCCCGGCCCCGCGCACGCCGCCCCGCTGCCGGGGACCTGATCGCCCGGTCTCAGGTCGACTGCTCCGGCGACGGCTGCGCGGCCAGGCGCGCCGAGTAGATCGAGTACCCGTCGAGCCACCGGGCCACCGCGGTCGCCACCAGCGTCGCGGCGACCAGCGGGACGGCGATCCCGAACCCGGTGCCGGTCAGTTCCAGCACCAGCACCAGGCCGGCCAGCGGCGCCTGCATCCCGGCCCCGATCATCGCGGCCGCCCCGACCAGGGCGAACGTGCCGACCGGGGTGCCCGGCCACAGCGCCGACCAGGCCACGCCGAGCGCGGCCCCGAGCAGCGCGCCGGTGCACAGCGTCGGGGTGAACAGCCCGCCGGACGCGCCGCTGCCCAGGCACATCGCCGTCACCAACGGCTTCAGCACGGCCAGCGCCGCGAACAG
The DNA here is from genome assembly GCF_017312155.1 of Pseudonocardia sp. UM4_GMWB1. Taxonomy (NCBI): domain Bacteria; kingdom Bacillati; phylum Actinomycetota; class Actinomycetes; order Pseudonocardiales; family Pseudonocardiaceae; genus Pseudonocardia; species Pseudonocardia sp. UM4_GMWB1. Next base: position 3,391,336 of record NZ_QJPN01000001.1, read on the forward strand.
CAGCAGCGCCCCGCCGCCGAGGAAGGCCTGCTCGGCCAGGTCCGCGCCGTTGCCGTAGAGCTGCGGGAACGCCAGCCCGGCCACACCGAGCAGCCCGAACGCGACGACCGGGGCGGCGATCCGCCACCACGTCCGCCGGGGCCCGTGGTGCGACACGAACCCGATCAGCCGGACCCAGCCGGTCGCGAGCACCCCGATCAGCACGCCCGCGGGCACCGCCCACACCAGCAGCGACGGCGTCGCCACCGGGACCGGGAGGCCGGGGTAGACCGGCCCGGTGGGCAGGTACAGCCAGGCGACGACGGTGGCGGTCGCGGTGCAGGCCAGGGCGGGCAGCACCACCGGCAGCCGCACGGTGCCGACGAGCACCTCGGCGGTGAACAGCGCTCCGCCCAGCGGCACGTCGTAGACGCAGGCCAGCCCGGCGCCCGCGCCGCAGGCGACCAGCAGCCGTCGCTGCTCGAGCGACAGCCCGCCCCAGCCGGCCAGGACCGCGCCCCACACCCCGCCCATCAGCTTGGGCGCGGCCTCCCGGCCGAGCGAGGCGCCCAGCCCGACGACCACCTCCGACAGCGCCGCGGTGCCGGTGCTGCGGCGCACCCCGAGCCGCGCGTCGCCGGTCCAGATCGCGTCGTCGACGTCGGTGCGGCCGGGCACGAACCGGCGCAGCAGGTACCCGCCGACCCCGGCGACGAGCCCCGCCACCAGCAGCGGCCACACCCGCCCCCAGGCGTCGGCCCGCTCGACCGCCGCCTGGAACCCCTCCGCCGCCCCGGACCCCCAGGCCCACTCCGACACCGCGTGCAGCAGCGCCATCAGCACGATCCCGGACAGCCCGGCGGCGACCCCGGTCACGACGAGCAGCAGCCAGAACCGGACGGTCAGCGGCGACGCGCCGTCGCCGGTGACGTTGGGCTGGTCGGTGGCGGCCCGCTTCGACCCGACGCGCGTCCGCAGGACGGGGGCGGGGACCCGGAGGCGCTCACTCGGTCGGCGTGACACCCCGCCATGATCCCCGCCCTGTCCGGACATTCGCCCGGCGGGCCGGTGCCCGATCAGGCGAAGGCATCCGGCGGCGGGCAGGAGCAGACCAGGTTCCGGTCGCCGTGGGCGCCGTCGATCCGGCGCACCGGCGGCCACACCTTCCGGTCGTGCACCCCCGGGGTGACCCCGGTCGGGTACGCGGCCAGCTCCCGCGGGTACGGGTGGTCCCACTTGTCGTCGGCCAGGCAGGCCGCGGTGTGCGGGGCGTTCCGCAGCGGGTTGTCCTCGGCGGGCCACTCCCCTGCGGCGACCCGGTCGATCTCACCGCGGATCGACACCATCGCGGCGACGAACCGCTCGATCTCGGCGAGGTCCTCGGACTCGGTGGGCTCGACCATCAGCGTCCCGGCCACCGGGAAGGACATGGTCGGGGCGTGGATGCCGTGGTCGATGAGCCGCTTGGCGACGTCGTCGACGGTCACCCCGGTCTCCTTGGTCAGCGTGCGCAGGTCGAGGATGCACTCGTGGGCGACCGTGCCGTCGGCGCCCGCGTAGAGCACCGGGAAGTGCTCCCGCAGCCGGGTGGCGACGTAGTTGGCGGCCGCCACCGCGGTCAGCGTGGCGCGGCGCATCCCGTCCAGGCCCATCATCCGCAGGTACGCCCAGGAGATCGGCAGGACGCCGGGCGAGCCGTGGCGGGCGGCCGACACCGGGCCGACGCCGCCGTCGGACCGCGGCGTGCGCCCGGGCAGGAACGGCGCCAGGTGCTCGGCCACGGCGACCGGGCCGACGCCGGGCCCACCGCCGCCGTGCGGGATGCAGAAGGTCTTGTGCAGGTTGAGGTGGCTGACGTCGCCGCCGAAGGCCCCCGGGCGGGCGACCCCGACCAGCGCGTTGAGGTTGGCGCCGTCGACGTAGACCTGGCCGCCGGCGTCGTGCACGGCGGCGCACACGTCGCGGACCCCGGCCTCGTAGACGCCGTGCGTCGACGGGTAGGTGATCATCAGCGCAGCGAGCCGGTCGCCGTGCTCGGCGATCTTCGCGTGCAGGTCGTCGAGGTCGACGTCGCCGCCCGGTGCGGTCCCGACGACCACCACCCGCAGCCCGGCCATGATCGCCGAGGCGGCGTTGGTGCCGTGCGCGGAGGCCGGGATCAGGCAGACGTCGCGGTCGGTCGCCCCGCGGCTGCGGTGGTACGCGGCGATGGCGAGCAGCCCGGCGAGCTCGCCCTGGCTGCCCGCGTTGGGCTGCAGCGACACCGCGGCGTAGCCGGTGAGGTCGGCCAGCCAGGTCTCCAGCTGGTCGATCATCTCCCGGGTGCCGGCGGTGTCGGACTCCGGCGCGAGCGGGTGCAGGTCGGCGAACTGCGGCCAGGTCACCGCCTCCATCTCGGCGGCGGCGTTGAGCTTCATGGTGCACGAGCCCAGGGGGATCATCGTGCGGTCCAGTGCGAGGTCGGCGTCGGCGAGACGGCGCAGCCACCGCATCAGCGCGGTCTCGGATCGGAACTCGTGGAACGTCGGGTGCGTGAGGTACTCGCTCGCGCGGCGCAGGCCCGCGGGCAGCGCGTCGGCGGTGTCCCCGTCGAGCGCGGCGACGTCCACCCCGGTGACGCCGAACGCCGCCCACACCGCGTGCAGGTGCGCCACGGTGGTGATCTCCGAGGTGGCGACGCCGACCTCGTCGTCCGAGGCGCGGCGCAGCGCGATCCCGGCGTCGTGCGCGGCGGCGACGACGGCGTCGGCGCGGCCGGGGACGCGGGCGAGCACGGAGTCGAAGAACGCGTCGTGGACGATCTCCACCCCGCCCGAGCGCAGACCTGCGGCGAGCACCGCGGCCATCCGGTGGGTGCGGGTGGCGATGTCGCGCAGCCCGTCCGGGCCGTGGTGCACCCCGTAGCAGGCGGCCATGACCGCGAGCAGGACCTGCGCGGTGCAGATGTTGGAGGTGGCCTTCTCCCGGCGGATGTGCTGCTCGCGGGTCTGCAGCGCCAGCCGCAGGGCGTAGTGGCCGTCGGCGTCGCGGGAGACCCCGACCAGGCGTCCCGGCAGCTGACGGGCGTGGCGCTGCCCGACCGAGAGGTAGCCCGCGTGCGGGCCGCCGAAGCCGAGCGGCACCCCGAAGCGCTGGGTGGACCCGACCGCGGCGTCCGCGCCGAACTCCCCGGGCGGGGTGACCAGGGTCAGGGCCAGCAGGTCCGCCGCGACGGCGACGAGTGCCCCGCGCCCGTGCGCGGCCTCGACCAGCGCCGACGGGTCGGCGACCCGGCCCGACGCGCCCGGGTAGGACAGCAGCATCCCGAAGAACTCGCCCTCGGGCAGCACGCCGTCGCCGAGGTCGGCGACGACCAGCTCGATGCCGAGCGGCTCGGCGCGGGTGCGCAGCACGTCCACGGTCTGGGCCACGGTGTCGGCGTCGACGACGAACCGCGGGCTCGTCGAGCGGTTGGCCCGGCGCAGCAGCGTCATCGCCTCGGCGGCGGCGGTGGCCTCGTCGAGCAACGAGGCGCCGGCGACCGGCAGCCCGGTCAGGTCGGACACCATCGTCTGGAAGGTCAGCAGGGCCTCGAGCCTGCCCTGGCTGATCTCGGGCTGGTACGGCGTGTACGCGGTGTACCAGGCCGGGTTCTCCAGCACGTTCCGGCGGATCACCGACGGGGTGCGGGTGCCGTGGTAGCCGTAGCCGATCATCGGGACGGTGACGGTGTTGCGCCCGGCCAGCTCGCGCAGCTCGGCCAGCATCTCGGCCTCGCCGACCGGCGCGGGCAGCGAGGCACCGACCGGTGCGTCGTCGCGGATGGTGTCGGGCAGCGCGCGGGCGGCGAGCGCGTCGAGGGAGTCGACGCCCAGCACCTCCAGCATCCGGGCCAGGTCATCGGGGCGGGGCCCGATGTGGCGCTCGGCGAACGGGAGCCCCCGCTCCAGCTCGGCGAGGGTGGGACGGTGCTCGGACGTCGGGCTCACGGCGCCTCCGGAGGTCGTCGGGCGGATCGGGGCAGGGCGACTGGCCCCTCCCCCTCTGTCCGTACCCGCAGACCGGGCGCCTGAGAGATTCACCGGAGGCTTCCGGCTTTCCCCGTCGGCGGACGGGCGCCCCGCGTGCGTGTGCGGCCCGTCGCTTTCCAGAGGCGCCTCGACCGCGCGGTCCGTGTGCCTGAGAGATTCCGGGAAGGGGTTGCTCCTTCGGCGCCCGGGCTCGTTCCCCGGGGCTCTCCCGCGCGGCGTCGACGACTACCGGGCCAGCCTACCTGCGTAGTTCTGCGGCGTCGCCGCCTGCGCCGGCTCGTCACACTTCCTGCCATGTCGAACACCAGCGCTCCGAACACCACTCCGGCCACCACCGCCGCGTTCCACACGCAGGCGATGCTGTCCTTCGGCGTGTCGCTCGCGGCCGTCGTCGTCGGAACCGTCTACCTGCCCGTCGACGGGTGGGTGAAGGCGTTCCTCGCCATCGCCGTGCTGTACGCGATCACCTCGGCGTTCACCCTGGCGAAGTGCGTCCGGGACCGGCAGGACAGCCTGACCGTGGTCAACCGGGTCGACCAGGCGCGGATGGAGAAGCTGCTGGCCGAGCACGACCCGTTCCGCGCCGTCGCGTAGGCCTGCCGGAGCGGCCCGTCGACGCCGTCGCGTAGGCCTGCCGGAGCGGCGCATCGACGCCGTCGCGTAGGCCTGCCGGAGCGGCGTCAGGAGATCGCGCGGCGCGCGCGGCGGCGGGCCAGCTCGTCCTCGGGTGCCTCGTCGACGGTGCCGCCGTCGGCCCGCTCGGCCGGGAAGTCCTTGATGACGCCGGAGATCTCGCGCATCGCCCCGGACACCGCGATCCCGAACACGCCCTGGCCGCCCTGCAGCAGGTCGACGACCTCCTCCGGGGAGGTGCACTCGTAGACGGTGGTGCCGTCGGAGAACAGGGTGATGCCGGCCAGGTCGCGTATCCCGCGCCGGCGCAGGTGCTCGACGGCGATCCGGATGTTCTGCAGCGAGACACCGGCGTCGAGCAGCCGCTTCACGATCTTGAGGACGAGGACGTCCTTGAAGGAGTACAGCCGCTGGCTGCCCGACCCGGCGGCGCCGCGGATCGACGGCACGACCAGCCCGGTGCGGGCCCAGTAGTCCAGCTGCCGGTAGGTGATGCCGACGACCTGGCACGCGGTGGGCCCGCGGAAGCCGACCAGGCGGTCGGTCACCCCGTCGAGCCCCTCACCGACGAGCGGGTCCGGGAACAGCTCTCCCTGACCCGGCCCCTCGGGTGGTGGCGTCTGCACCGCGCGTTCTCCCTCGGTCGGGACCGTGACCTCTCCTACCAGGTGACTCTGGGTAGTGGATGAGTTCCACGGATGTCATCAGTCGTGATGACGGTAGGCCCAGTGGCCGAGGCGGTCAACGCGGCTCGCCGACCCGGGCGTACCGGACACCCGCCCGGGTTGCCGGGTACGGAGGGCGTACAGCCGCCGAACGGTCGGTGACGTCGGTGAACGGTCGGACCGTGGTCCATCCGGTTCCACCGCCGGGTCACGGCGGTGGTCACCCGGACGGATCAGCCCGGCTGGGCCCCGCGGAAGTCCTCCGGCGACACGGAGTCGAGGAACTCGCGGAACTTCTCGACCTCGTCCTCCTGCTCGTCGGGGATGACCAGACCCGCCTCGGCGAGGACGCTCTCGTCGGCGTGCACCGGGACACCGGTCCGCAGCGCCAGCGCGATCGAGTCGCTCGGCCGCGCGGACACCGTGACGCCGCCGTCGAAGATCAGCTCGGCGTAGAAGGTGCCCTCCTGCAGGTCGGTCACCCGCACCTGCTCGAGCCGCCGCCCGAGTGCCCCGATCACGTCCTTGAGCAGGTCGTGGGTCAGCGGCCGCGCGGGCTTGACCCCCTGCTGCTCAAGGGCGATCGCCGTCGCCTCCACCGATCCGATCCAGATCGGGAGGTATCGGTCGCCGTTCGTCTCCCGCAGCAGCAGGATCGGCTGGTTCGCCGGAAGTTCGACCCGGACGCCCACGACGCGCATCTCGCTCATCAGCCCGCCTCCCCGGCCCTGTCGGGCCTGTCGGGCCACCCGGGTGGACACGCCACCCCGGCCGCCCTGATCGCCTTGCTCGCCCTGACCCGTGCGGCGGACCCGACGGGCTCCGTGTCGTTGCCACCGCACTGCCACCGACACCTGATGACGCTACACGGCGGTCCGCCCCGACGCGCGCCTCCGGACGGGGAGTGACGGGGTCCGTTCGACGATCGTCACACGCCCGTCGCGCACGGCGTGTCGGCTCGACACCCGCCGGTCCCCGTCCACGCAGAAGGCCCGTCGCACCAGAGGGTACGGGAGCACCCCTGGTGCGACGGGCCGGTCGTCCGCGGGGGTCCGTGAACGGCACCGACGGCGCCGCCGCAAGGACCCGGGATCAGCCCTGGGCGCCCGTCTCACGGGGCCCGGTCAGGAAGACCAGGCGGAACTTGCCGATCTGCACCTCGTCGCCGTTGGCGAGCACCGCCGTGTCGACCGGCTCGCGGTTGACGTAGGTGCCGTTGAGGCTGCCGACGTCGACCACGACGAACTCACCGGCGTCGCGGCGGAACTCCGCGTGCCGCCGGGAGACGGTGACGTCGTCGAGGAAGATGTCGCTGTCGGGGTGCCGGCCGGCGCTGGTGGTCGGCACGTCCAGCAGGAAGCGCGAGCCGGCGTTCGGACCGCGCCGGACGACGAGCAGCGCCGACCCGGCGGGCAGCCCGTCGACACCCGAGACGGCGGGCTCGGCGGCCGGCTGCTCGACGTCGGCGAGGAAGTCCGCCCGGAAGACCGACGTGGTCTCCGGTGCGCGCTCCGGTGGCACGTCGCGCGGGTCGTTCGTGGTCACCTCGGGGACTCCTCCTCGCGGATGCGGTACCCGGACGGTGTCCGGGCGGTCAGGGCGGTGCGGGGCCGGTGTCCCGGTCCCTTCCGGACGGCACGTCCAGGGGATGTGAACCTACCGGTCGGAGCGGCCGGGGCGATACGGAGGGCGGCGCGCCGTGCCGCGTGGTGCGGCGGGCGGACCGGCTCAGGCGCCGTCGGCCAGCTGGCGGTAGGCCTCGGCGTCGAGCAGGCCGTCGAGCGAGGCCCCCTCGGCCAGGCGGATCTCGACGATCCACCCGTCGCCGTAGGGCGCGGAGTTCACCAGCTCCGGGCCCGCGTCCAGCCCGTCGTTCACGGCGACGACCTCGCCGCCGACCGGGGCGTAGATGTCCGACACGGACTTGGTCGACTCGACCTCGCCCATGGCGTCGCCCGCGGCGAGGGTGTCACCGACGGCCGGCAGCTGCACGAAGACGACGTCACCGAGCTGCGACTGGGCGTGGTCGGTGATGCCGACCCGGACCACCCCGTCCCCGCTGCGGCGCACCCACTCGTGGGCCTCGGTGTAGGACAGGTCCGACGGAATCTCCGAGCTCACACCGGGGAGCCTATCCCCCGGCGCCGCCGTGATCGAACCGGGTCGACGGGGCCGGGGCGCCCGGCGCCGGGCGCCGCAGCGCCAGCCGGAACTGGGCCAGGTACAGCAGCCCCGACCACAGGTAGAGGGCCACGCCCCAGATGGCGAAGGCGTTCGCGACGACGCCGACCACGGCCTCGGCGGGTGAGGGGCCGTCACCGAGCAGGAGCAGCGGGAAGGCGTAGAGCAGGACGAAGGTGGCGGCCTTGCCGAGGTAGACGACCTCGAAGGGGCCGTAGCCGCGGTGGCGCAGCACGAACACGCAGACGGCGAGGACGACGTCGCGGGCCACCAGGGCGACCACCGCCCACCACGGGACGATGTCGCGCGCGGCCAGCCCGACCAGCGCGGCCAGGATGTACAGGCGGTCCACGGCCGGGTCGAGCATGGCGCCGAACCGGCTGAACTGGTCGAGGACGCGGGCGAGCTTGCCGTCGAGCCAGTCGGTGAACCCGCCGATCGCCAGCACCGCGACGGCCCAGCCGTCGGCCTCCGGGCCGAGCATCAGCCACAGGAACAGCGGCACCCCGGCCAGGCGCAGCATGCTGAGCGCGTTCGGGACGGTCCAGAGCCGGTCGTCGTCGGTGGGCGGGCCGACGGTGTCGTGCACCGAGTCCCGGACGGTGTCGCGCACCGTGTCCCGGACGGTGTCGCGGGCCTCGCGGACCGAGTCGGCGGCCTCGCGGGCGCTGCGGCGCACCGCTGCCGCCCGTCCGGTGTCGCTCTCCCCGCCCACATCGGGCACCCTAGTCGTCGGGTCGGGGTGTGCGGGCCGCCCCGTCGGGGTGAGGATGGGGACATGACCGATACCAACATCTCCCTGCGCGACATCCAGGCCCCGCTCAAGCAGCAGTACCGCGACGACCCGGAGTCGGCGGTCATCACCCTGAAGGCGGACGGGGAGCTCGGCTCCGGTGTGGCGTGCAAGGTCTCGACCGGCCAGGCGATGGCCGAGGCGGGCCTGCACCCGGCCACCGGCGGCGACGGCACCCAGCTGTGCTCGGGCGACATGCTGCTGGAGGCGCTGGTGGCCTGTGCCGGGGTGACCCTGCGCGCGGTGGCCACCGCGCTGGAGCTCGAGGTGCTCGGCGCCGTGCGCGCCGAGGGCGACCTCGACTTCCGCGGCACCCTCGGCGTCGCGAAGGACGCCCCGGTCGGTTTCCGGGAGATCCGCCTGTCCTTCGACGTCGACGTCCGCGACGGCGGCGCGCCCGCCGCCGAGGACAAGGTCGCGACCCTGGTGAAGCTGACCGAGCGGTACTGCGTCGTCCTGCAGACCGTCCAGGGCAGCGCGACCACCTCGGTCGCGGTCAACCCGGCCGCCTGACCCGCCCGTGGCGCGCCGGACGGTGACCACCCGGACACCGGGTGCCACCGCCGTCCGGCGTGCACCGGGCAGCGCCGAACGGCCGTACGTCCTGGTCGGACCGGGTCCGCCGACCCTGGTCGCCCGCCGGTGGCGATCCGCTCGTCGCGTGTCACCGTCGGTTCGGCGCCCCACACACTCCGAGGTCTCCGGTCCCCGCCGAGGGCCTCCGTACGGTTGATCCGTCCAGGAGTTCGTGACGGGGTGTGCCCGGCGCCGCGACGTGCGGCGGCGGGGCGCACGCGGCAGGTGAGACGTGATCAAACTGGCGGACGCGCTGACGTCCGGCGATCACGTGTGCGCGGTCCCGGACAGTACGGAGCACCTCGGCGAGCTCGCCGCCGCCTACGTCGCGCACGGTCTCGACCGGGGCGAGCGCATCCTCTACTTCGACGACGACGGCGCCGCCGACGTCCTGCTCCGCCGCCTCGTCGAGGACGGCGTCGAGGTCGACGACCCGCTGCGCCACGGCCAGCTGGAGATCCTGCCCGCCGAACGGACCCGGCGCACCTTCCGCACCCCGCTGTCCGAGGTGCACGCCGGGATGTCCGGCGAGGTCGCCCGCTCCCGCGAGCTCGGCTGGAACGGCACCCGGATGACCGGCCAGATGCACTCGGTGCTCGAGGCGGGCGCCGCGGGCACCCTGCCCGAGTACGACGGCCTGCTGGCCCGGCTGATCCGCGAGAGCGCGGGCGGGCTGACCGCGCTGTGCACCTACGACACCGAGCACTTCCCGGCCGAGCAGATCGACATCATGCGGGCGCTGCACCGCGACCACGTCCCCTGCTCCACCGCCTACGACGACGGCCTGCTCCGGATCGTGCGCCTCGGTACCGGCCACGCCCGGCTGGCCGGCGAGGTCGACCACAGCAACCGCTCGAAGATCACCTCGCTGCTGCACTCGGCCCTGGACGCCGCGCTGCGCTCCGCGGACGCCTCCACCGACATCGGCCTGGACCTGGCCTCGGTGCGGTTCGTCGACGTCGCCACCGCGGTCGCGCTGGTGCACGCCGCCGAGAGCTTCCCGGCCACCCACCGCCTGGTGCTGCACCGGGTCCGGCCGCGGGTGCTGCGCGTGCTCGAACGCTGCGGCGCGGCCTTCTCCCCCCAGCTCGTGTTCGACGACCACCCTCCGGCCCCCGAGGTCGTGTACCCGGGAGGACAGCTCCGGTGAAGGTCAACGCCGCACCCCGCCCGCCCGGCTTCCGGCACGCCCTCGTGCACGCCGACGACCCGGTGGAGCTGCTCGCCGCCGTCGCGCCGGCCGCCCGGGCCGCGGCGCGGGACACCGGCGCCCGGGTCACAGTGGACCTGCCCGCACCGCTGGAGCAGGCGCTGCACGACGAGCTCGGCGACGAGGTCGAGCTCGGCAGGCTCACCTCGCTGACCAGCTCGGCCCGGGAGTCCGGACAGACCGTCGCCGCCTGGCGGGCCCGGGAGCTGCGGGCGCTGACCTCCTCGGGCCGCCCGGTGTTCGTGGTGAGCGCGCACGACCCGGACCTCGACGGCGTCGACGGCGGGTTCTGGGTCGAGCTGGAGGCCGCGCTCAACATCTCCCTCGCGGGGCTACCGGTCCTGCAGGTGTGCGCCTACCCCCGGCTACCGCTGCACGGCGCGGTCGGCGAGTCGGCGGTGGTGAACCACCCGCTGGGGCTGCGCGTCTCCGGGCTCACCGAGAACCCGCGGCACCGCCCGCCCGCCGAGGTGCTCGCGGCCCTGCCGATCGCGCCGCCGCACCTGCTCGGACCGCCGGACGTCACGTTGTCCTACAACACCTTCGAGCTGTCCCGGGTGCGCGACGCCGTCGAGGAGGCCGCCCGGGTGTGCCGGTTCGACACCGCACGCGGCGAGGACATGGTGCAGGCGGTCAACGAGGTCGCCACCAACGCGGTCGAGCACGGCTCCCCGGAGGCGGGGCTGTCGGTGTGGGCGCGCGACGGGGAGCTGGTCTGCGAGGTGCAGGACAGCGGGGCGATCGCGCTGCCGCTGATCGGGCTGGCGCCGCCGCACCCGTCGCAGGCACGGGGGCGCGGGACCTGGATCGCCCGGCAGCTCTGCGACAGCCTGCACGTCTGGCGGGCCCCGGACGGGACCCACGTCCGGCTGCTCTCCCGGGCCTGACGCAGATCCCACCATCCGGCCGTACCCGGATCTCACACCGTGGGCACTGCTGGGCTATCCTCGTCCCACGACACCACACGGAGACGCCGCCCGCCGTCCGTGTCGGTGCGGTTCCGTCGTGCCTGCTCCGCGATCCGAGGCCCTCCCGCCCGGCGCGCCCCGGCTCCGTACGGAGCCGATCGCGGGCCGCACGTCACGACCGATCCGGGGAAACGGCCATGTCCGACGATCACTGTCGATCCAGTGAGCAGAGCACTCCCACCTCCACCCCGCACGTGCGGGTGCTGGGCTCGTTCGGGCTGCGCGCGGGCGACCGCGCCGTCCCGCTGCCGGTCGACTCCCGTCGCCTGGTCGCCTATCTCGCCGTCCACCGGCGGCCGCAGCCGACCGCGGCGCTCGCCGCGACGCTGTGGCCCGGAGTCGGTCCCGTCCCCGCGGCCCGGCTGCTCGACGAGGCCGTCGCCGGCGTCGACGTACCGGGCCTGCTCGACGCCGACCACCTCGGCCGGCTGCAGCTCGGCGACGACGTGGTCGTCGATCTCACCGAGGCCATGCTCCTGATCCGCGGGCTGTCCGCGCCCAGCATGCTGCGCACCGTGCGTGAGATCGGCGCGCCGGAGACCGCGCTGCTGGAGGCCGACATCCTCCCGTCGTGGACCGCGGCGTGGATCGCCGTGGAGCGCGAACGGTTCCGCCAGCTGCGCCTGTCCGCCCTGGAGGGACTGGCCGGCACGCTCACCGCCGCCGACCGGCACGACGACGCCGTCGTCGTCGCGCGCCGGGCCGTCGCCACCGCGCCGAGCCGCGAGCGGTCGCGCCGCGCCCTGGTCGAGGCCCTGCTCGCCGGCGGGCACGTCGCCGACGCGCTCGCCGAGTACGAGGAGTTCCAGCGGCTGCTGCGCAACAGCGTCGGCGCCACCCCGGACTCCGAGCTGGACCGCCTGCTCGCCCCGCTCGACGCGGGCTGGCCGCTCGGCCCGGGCCTGCACCGCCCGGCCCGGCGCTTCGCCGTGGGCAGGCCCGGCACCGGCCGCGGCCCGCAGCGCTCGCGCCGGGTCGTCGCGGGGAGCCCGGCCAGCGGGCGCTGACCGAGAACACACACGACGAGGGGGCGCGACCGGACGGTCGCGCCCCCTCGTCGTGTGCGGTGGCTAGTGGAACTGCGGGCGGCGCTTCTCGCCGAACGCGGCGAGCCCCTCGGCACCCTCCGGACCCGCGGCGCAGGTCGCGATGGAGTCCGCCTCGGCCGCGAGCTGCTCGTCGAGCCCCCGGTCCCAGGTCACGCTCAGGAGCCCGCGGATGCGGCCCAGCGCGGCCGTCGGTCCCTGGGCGAGCCGGTGCGCGACCGCGGCGGCCTCGTCGGCCACCCGGTCGTCGTCGACGACAGAGGCGAGCAGCCCCAGCTCGGCCAGCGTCTCGGCCTCGAGGACCTCGTCGGTGAGCAGGACCCGCCGCGCCCGCGCTGCGCCGATCAGCCGCGGCAGCGTCCAGGTCATCCCGCCGTCCGGGGAGAACCCGATGCCGGGGTAGGCGGGGCGCATCCGGGTCGAGGTCCCGCCGACGGCGAGGTCGCAGGCCAGCGCGATGCTCATGCCCGCACCGGCGGCCCAGCCCGGCACGGCAGCGACCGTGGGCACCGGGGAGGCGGCCAGCGGGCGCAGCATGGAGTGGAAGGTGTCGGCGAGGCCGTGCACGTAGGCGTAGCGGTCCTCGGCCCCGGCGAAGGCCCGCACGTCACCGCCGGTGCAGAAGTTCTCGCCGTCGCCGTGCACCAGCACCGCTCCGGTCTCGGCCGGGTCGAGCGCCAGCAGCGCCTCGGTGACCTCGGCCATGGCGGGCCCGTCGAGGGTGCCGTGACGGCCGGTGGAGACCCGGCAGCGCAGCACCCGCCCGTCGCGGGTGACGGCGGCGGCGCCCGTCGCGGCGCTCACGCGAGCGCCCGCAGCTTCGGCGCGACGTCCTCGGTGAACTGCGTCAGGAACCGGCGCTGGTCGTGCCCCGGTCCGTGCACGACGAGGTGGTTCAGGCCCGCGTCGAGGTAGGGCTTGATCTGCTCGACGGCCTCGTCGGGGTCCGACGCGACGATCCAGCGCTTCACCACCTGCTCGATCGGCAACTCGTCGGCCAGGCGCTCCATCTCCTGTGAGGAGTCGACGGAGTTCTTCTGGTCCGCGGTCAGCGACAGCGGCGCCCAGAACCGGGTGTTCTCCCGCGCGGCGTCGGGATCCCGGTCGTAGCTGATCTTGATCTCGATCATCTTGTCGATGGCGCCCGCGTCGCGGTCGGCCTTGCCCGCGCCCTCCTCGACCCCCGGGAGGAGCTTGTCGGTGTAGAGGTCCATGCCCTTGCCGGAGGTGCAGATGAACCCGTCGCCGAACCGGCCTGCGAACCGGGCGACCATCGGGCCCCCCGCGGCGACGTAGATCGGCACCGGCTGCTCCGGCCGGTCGTAGATCATGGCGTCGACGAAGGTGTAGTACTCGCCCTCGATGCTGACCGACTCCTCGGTCCACAGCGCCCGCATCATCTTCACGGCCTCGCGCAGCCGGGCGAAGCGCTCCTTGAACTCGGGCCACTCCCGCCCGGACACCGCGATCTCGTTGAGCGCCTCGCCGGTGCCGACGCCGAGTGCGACCCGGTTGCCGGTGAGCAGCGCCATCGTGGCGAACTCCTGGGCCAGCACCGCCGGGTTGTAGCGGAACGTGGGGGTGAGCACGGAGGTGCCGATCTGCACCCGCTTCGTGCGCTCCCCCACCGCCGCCATCCAGGGCAGTGCGGCCGGGGCGTGCCCACCCTCGTGCCGCCACGGCAGGAAGTGGTCCGACGCCCAGACGCTGTCGAGCCCGAGCTCCTCGGCCAGCACCGCGTACTCGACGAGGTCGCGGGGGCCGAACTGCTCGGCCGACGCCTTGTACCCGATCTTCAGATCCACGGATCCGTCCTTCTCGCGTGATCGCCCGGCGCCCGGTCTGCGAACGCCGCTGGTCCTGCAGGTCTTGCTACACCCCGGGGCCGTCCGGCGCAGCACCGCGGCGCCCGCGACACACGGGCGGTGACCGGGGCCACGCCCCTGGCCCGGGCCCGGGCGCGGTCGGCGGTGCCGCGAGGTGAGTGCCGGGCGGGGCGCACGCGGCGGGGCTCGTACGATCGACGACGTGTTCGACGCCTCCGACCCGGACGAGATCCCGCTCCCGCCCGAGCCCGAGGACGACTACGGCGACGAGCCCCCACCGGAGGACGCCTGGGCCGCCGTGCCCGCCGGGCCGGGGCGGCTGCCGGAGCCGGAGCCGGTCCCGGAGCGGGTGCACAGCAGCGACCCGCACGAGATCCTGCGCCGCGTCTTCGGCTACGACGCGTTCCGCGGCGAGCAGCAGGCGATCGTCGAGCAGGTCACCGGTGGCGGGGACGCGCTGGTGCTCATGCCGACCGGCGGCGGCAAGTCGCTGTGCTACCAGGTCCCGGCGCTGGCCCGGCCGGGCACCGGGGTCGTGGTGTCGCCGCTGATCGCACTGATGCAGGACCAGGTCGACGCGCTGCGCGCGCTCGGGGTGCGGGCCGGGTTCCTCAACTCCACCCAGGACGCCGACGAGCGCCGCCTCACCGAGCAGGAGTTCCTCGCGGGCGAGCTGGACCTGCTCTACCTCGCCCCGGAGCGGCTGCGGGTGGAGTCCACGGTGCGGCTGCTGGAACGCGGCCGGATCGCCCTGTTCGCGATCGACGAGGCGCACTGCGTCGCGCAGTGGGGGCACGACTTCCGGCCCGACTACCTGTTGCTCTCCGAGCTGCCGAAGCGCTGGCCGGACGTCCCGCGGATCGCACTCACCGCGACCGCGACCGACGCGACCCGCACCGAGATCGCGCAGCGCCTGGAGCTGACCGGGGCTCAGGCCTTCGTCGCGAGCTTCGACCGGCCCAACATCGCGTACCGGATCGTCGCGAAGAACGAGCCGCGTCGCCAGCTGCTGGAGCTGCTGCGTGCCGAGCACGCCGGGGACGCCGGCATCGTCTACTGCCTGTCACGGCGCAAGGTCGAGGAGACCGCGGAGTTCCTCACCGCGCAGGGCATCCGGGCGCTGCCCTACCACGCGGGGCTCGACGCGTCGGTGCGCCGGGAGAACCAGTCCCGGTTCCTGCGCGAGGACGGGCTGGTCATGTGCGCGACGATCGCGTTCGGCATGGGCATCGACAAGCCCGACGTCCGCTTCGTCGCCCACCTCGATCTGCCGAAGTCCGTGGAGGGCTACTACCAGGAGACCGGGCGTGCCGGCCGCGACGGCGAACCGTCGACGGCGTGGCTGGCCTACGGGCTCGCCGACGTCGTGCAGCAGCGCAAGATGATCGACGACGGCGAGGGCGACGCCGCGCACAAGCGGCGCCTGGCCCAGCACCTCGACGCGATGCTCGCGCTGTGCGAGACCACCGAGTGCCGCCGGGCGCAGCTGCTGCGCTACTTCGGGCAGAGGCCCGATGCCCAGCGGTGCGGGAACTGCGACACCTGCCTGACGCCGGTGTCGTCGTGGGACGGCACGGTCGCGGCGCAGAAGGTGCTGTCGACGGTGTGGCGGCTGAAGAAGGAGCGCAACCAGGAGTTCGGCGCCGGGCAGGTCGTCGACATCCTGCTGGGCAAACGCACCCCGAAGGTCGACCAGCACCGCCACCACGAGCTGTCGGTGTTCGGCGTCGGGACCGAGCTGACCGACGTCGCGTGGCGCAACGTACTGCGCCAGCTCGTCGCGCGCGGGCTGCTGACCGTCGGCGGGAACTACTCGACGCTGCGGTTCACCGAGGAGTCCCCGGCGGCGATGCGCGGCGAGCAGAAGGTCATGCTGCGCAGTGAGCCGGAACGCGCCGCGCGGTCGTCGCGGTCGCGGGGCGGGTCGAAGCCGGCCGTGGAGATGCCGGCCGAGCTCGCGCCGGTGTTCGAACGGCTCCGGGCCTGGCGGGCGGCGACGGCGAAGGAGCAGGGCGTTCCCGCCTACGTGATCTTCCACGACGCGACGCTGCGGGAGATCGCGACCCGCGCCCCCGCCGACCGGGCCGCGCTGGGCACGATCTCCGGGATCGGCGAGGGCAAGCTCGCGCGCTACGGCGACCAGGTGATCGACGTGCTGCGCGGGGCGGACTCGTGACGCGCCCGCTGATCGGCATCAGCTGCTACAGCGAGCGGGCCGACTACTGGATCATGCGCGACGACGACGTCGTGCTGGTCCCGCGCACCTACGTCGAGATGGTGCTGGACGCGGGCGGGGTCCCGGTGCTGCTCGCCCCGACCGACGGCGCCGTCGAGGCCGTCGACGCCCTCGACGGGCTCCTCCTCACCGGCGGCCAGGACGTCGACCCGGCCCGCTACGGGCAGGTGGCCGGCGCGCACACCGACACACCGCGCACCGGACGGGACGCCGCCGACGTGGCGGCGCTGCACCGGGCGCTCGGCCGCGGGATCCCGGTGCTGGGCGTGTGCCGCGGGCTGCAGCTGCTCAACGTGGCGCTCGGCGGGACGCTGCACCAGCACCTGCCCGACGTGGTCGGTGCACAGGTCGCCGGAGCGCACTCGGCCGGACCGGGGGTGTACGCGCCGGTGCCGGTGCTGACCGAGCCGGGGACCCGGGCCGCGGAGATCCTGGGTCCGGGCCCGGTGACGGTGCGCTGTCACCACCACCAGGGGGTGGACCGCGTCGCCCCCGGGCTGCGGGTGTCCGCCCGCGCCGGGGACGTCGTCGAGGCGCTGGAGTGGAGCGACCCGTCGGGCCCCGGCGGCACCGACGCGCCCTGGGTGGTCGGTGTCCAGTCCCATCCCGAGCGCGACGGCGAGGACCTTCGCCTGGCCGGTGCCCTGGTCGCCGCCGCCACCCGGGCCCGCAGCCGCGCCGTCCGCCCGGCCCGCCTCGCCGGCTGACCCGGATCCACACCCCTGTCCGGTGTCCACACCTGCCGCAACGGGTGTGCCGACCGGACAGGGGGTGTGGACGCGGGCAGTCGGTGTCCGCGATCGGGGCCAGACTGTGGGGTCATGACGGAGATGGGGACGAGGACGGGTGTCGAATGGAACGGCGAGCTGCTCGCGCAGCTGACGTTCCACTGGGAGACCGCGCTGCGCCCGCGGCTGGCCGGGCTCACCGACGACGAGTACCACTGGGAGCCGGTTCCCGGCTGCTGGGGCGTGCGCCGCCGCGGGGAGTCGGTGACCCCGCCGGGCGCCGGGTCCGGCGCCTGGGTGATCGACTTCGCGTTCCCGACGCCGGAGCCGCCGCCGGTCACGACGATCGCCTGGCGGATCGGGCACGTGCTGGTCGGGGTGTTCGCGATGCGCTCGCACTCCCATTTCGGCGGGCCGGCCGTCGACTACGACTCCTACGCCTACCCCGGTACCGCGGCGGCGGCCCTGGACGCCCTGGACACCGAGTACGCCCGCTGGACCGCCGGGGTCGCCGCCCTCGGCGCCGAGGGCCTCGCCCGGCCGTGCGGACCGGCCGAGGGTCCCTACGCCGACGCGCCGCTGGCGACGCTGGTGCTGCACATCCACCGGGAGGCCATCCACCACGGGGCGGAGATCGCGCTGCTGCGCGACCTCTACCGGGCCGGCTGAGCCGAGCGCCGAGCCGAGCTCAGCCGGCCCGCCCGATCCGCTTGAGCACCGGGGGCAGGTCCCCGGAGTGGAGCACCCCGAGCCGCTGGGTGGCCCGGGTGATCGCGACGTAGAGGTCGTTGAGCCCCCGCGGGGACTCGTCCAGCATCTCCTGCGGCTCCACCACGACGACCGCGTCGAACTCCAGGCCCTTGGAGGCCGCGACCGGCAGCACCACGACCGGGGCGTCCAGCTCGGACTCCCCCTCCGCGGGCCCGGGGGTGGTGAGCCCGGCGGCGTCGAGGGCGGCGCGGACCCGGTCCAGTCGGGCCAGCGGTGCGAGGACGACGGTGCGGCCGTCGCCCACGGCGTCGCGCTCGGCCCGCACCCGCTCGGCCAGTACCCGGTCGCCGTCGGCCCCGGCGGGCAGCGCGGCCGCCCACGGCGGCACCCCGGTCGAGCGCACCGACGACGGCGGCCGCAGCGAGGCGTCGATCTCGGCGAGCACGTCGTCGGCGACGTCGGCGATCTCCGACGGCGTCCGGTAGTTGACGGTGAGCTGCTCCAGGCGCCAGCGACGGGCCACGAACGGCGACAGCACCTCGTCCCACGACCCGGCGCCGCCGCGGTCCCCCGTCTGGGCGATGTCCCCGACCAGGGTCATCGAGCGGGCGGGGGCGCGACGCATGACCATCCGCCAGGCCATCGCCGACAGCTCCTGCGCCTCGTCGACGATGACGTGGCCGTAGGTCCACTCGCGATCGGCGGCGGCCCGCTCGGCGGTCGAGTCGTAGCGCGAGACCTGCATGCGCTCGGCCAGCCGGTCGGCGTCGATGATGTCGGTGGCACGCAGCAGCTCGGGGTCGAGGTCCTCCTCCAGGTCGAGCACGTCGAGCACGCCCTGGGCGTACTCGACCTCCTCCCGCAGCGCCGCGGCCTCGGCGGCGGCCCGGGCGGCGCCGTCGTCGCCGAGGAGCTCGGCGGCCTCGTCGAGCAGGGCGACGTCGGCCGGGGTCCAGCGCAGGTCCGGGGGCACGTCGGCGTCGGGCGCCGGGCGCTCCAGCAGGGCCCGCTCGGGTGCCGGGATCCGCCGGGCCACCGAGTTGAGCCGGCGACGGTCGGCGAACAGGTCGGTGAGCAGCTGCTCGGGCGACAGCGTCGGCCAGAGCTCCTCGAGCTGCGTCGCGACCTCGGCGGACTCGGCGAGCTCGTCGCGGATGTCGTCGACGTCGCGCCGGTCCAGCAGGCCGGACTCGCCGCCGCCGACGCGACGGGCGACCTGCTGGGCGAGCAGCCGCAGCAGCTCCTTGCGGAAGATGCGGCGGGCCTCGTTGTGCGGCTTGCGGGAGCGCCGGGCCCGGGTGCGGGCCTGGGCGACGGTGTCCCGGTCGAGGACGACCCGCTGCTGCTCCACGACGAGCTCGACCGGGGTGCGCGGCAGCTGCTGCCGGTCGCGCACCGCGGCGGCGATCACCGGCGCCATCTCGGCGCGGCCCTTGAGCTCAGCGGCGGCCGCGGACTCGGTGCGCCGCGCGTCGAGCCCCGGGAACAGCTGGGCGACGGTGCCGAGCACGACGCTGGTCTCCCCCAGCGAGGGCAGTACCTGGCCGATGTAGCGCAGGAACGTCGGGTTCGGCCCGACGACGAGCACACCGCGCCGGGCGAGCCGGTCGCGGTGGGTGTAGAGCAGGTACGCCGCGCGGTGCAGCGCCACCGCCGTCTTCCCGGTGCCGGGCCCGCCCTGCACGACCAGCACCCCGGACGGCTTCGACCGGATGATCCGGTCCTGCTCGCCCTGGATGGTGGCGACGATGTCGCCCATCCGCCCGGTACGGGCCGAGGAGACCGCCGCCAGCAGCGCGGCCTCGCTGGTGAGCCCCGAGCCCGAGCGCGCCCGCTCCGCCTCGGTCATCTCGGCCAGGTTGAGCGGCTCGTCGTCGACCGCGACGACCTGCCGCAGCCGGGTCCGCAGGTGCCTGCGCCGCCGCATCCCCTCGGGGTTCGCGGCGGTGGCGGTGTAGAACGGCCGGGCGGCGGGTGCCCGCCAGTCCATCAGCAGCGGCTCGTACTCGTTGTCCTCGTCGAGCAGGCCGATGCGGCCGACGTAGCGGATCTCGCCGTCGTCCGCGTCGAGCCGGCCGAAGGCCAGCCCGTGCTCGGCGGCACGCAGACCGGCGAGCCGGTCGGTGAGCATCTCCGCGGCGGCGTCGCGCTGGGTGATGGCCTGCGGGGTGCCGACGGTCTCCTCGCGCAGCGTGTCGGCCAGCCGGCGCGCGGTGTCGCGACGGCGGTCCTCGAGCTGCTCGTAGAGCATGGCCACGTAGGACTGTTCGTGGGCCAGCTCCGGGTCGACCGGCGCGGCGGGGTCGGCCGCGGCAGCCGGGGAGCCGGCAGCGGAAGTGGGTTCGGGCACGGCGCGGGGATCCTCCACCGGGGGGACGTACACGAGGGGTCCGCGCGGTGCCAGGACGAGCCTGTCGCCGACGGAGCGACTGGCCAGGCTACCAGTGGTGGACGGCCTTCCGGTACGTGACGGACCGGGATCAGCCGGCCGGGCCCGGCACCCCCGCCCGCACCCGGAACGTGGCGGTCAGCCGCGGACCCGCGGGGCCCGTCCATGGGGCTGTTCCACCGGCTCCACCCACTCCGGGGTGGGGGTCGGCGCGGTGGCCGGGCTCTCGTCGTCGAGCGCGATGGGCTCGCCGTGGTGGCGCAGCCGCATCGGGGTGCCGTCGGTGAGCCGGTACTCGGTCTCCTCGGGGGTGATCGAGACCCGGATCCGGCGCCCCTGCCACTTCAGGCCGAACGAGATCCGCGACAGCGACGCCGGCAGCACCGGAGCGAACGACAACCCGTCGGCCTCGCAGCGCATCCCGCCGAAGCCCAGCACGACCGCGGTCCAGGTCCCGGCCATCGACGCGATGTGCATGCCGTGGTCGGTGTTGCCCGCCAGGTCCTGCAGGTCGACCAGGGCGGCCTCGGCGAGGTACTGGTGGGCCAGCTCCAGGTGCCCGGTGCGGGCGGCCATCACCGACTGGGTGCACGCCGACAACGACGAGTCCCGCACCGTGATCGCCTCGTAGTAGGCGAAGTTGCGGCGCTTCTGCTCCTCGGTGAACGCCTCCGGGAAGATCTGCATCGCCAGCACGAGGTCGGCCTGCTTGATGACCTGCTTGCGGTACAGGTCGAAGTAGGGGTAGTTCAGCAGCAGCGGGTACCGCTCGGCCGGGGTCTCCTCGAAGTTCCACCGCTGGTGGTCGGTGAAGCCCTCGGACTGCGGGTGCACGCCCAGGCGCTCGTCGAACGGGATGAACATGGCGCCGGCGGCATCGCGCCAGGACGCGATCTCCTCGGAGTCCACTCCGAGCCGTGACGCCGACCTCGGGTGCTTCGCGGCGACCTCGGCGGCGTAGCGCAGGTTCTGCTGGGCCATCAGGTTGGTGTAGACGTTGTTGTCCGCGATCGAGGAGTACTCGTCGGGGCCGGTGACGCCGTCGATGCGGAAGTTGCCCGCCGAGTCGTGGCTGCCCAGCGAGCGCCACAGCCGCGCGGTCGCGACCAGCAGCTCCAGCCCGACCTCCAGCTCGAACTTGGTGTCGCCGGTGGCGTGCACGTGCCGCTTCACCGCGTCGGCGATGTCGGCGTTGATGTGGAACGCCGCGGTGCCCGCGGGCCAGTAGCCGGAGCACTCGTGGCCGCGGATGGTGCGCCACGGGAACGCCGCGCCCTTGAGGCCGAGTGTCTCGGCGCGCTCGAAGGCCAGCGGCAGGATCGACTTGCGCCAGCGCAGGGCGTCCGCCGCCGCCTCCGGGGCGACGAAGGACAGCACCTGCAGGCAGAACGTCTCGGTGTCCCAGAAGGTGTGGCCGTCGTAGCCGTCGGCGGTCAGCCCCTTGGCCGGGATGCAGCGGCGCTCGGCGCGGGCGCCGGCCTGCAGGATGTGGAAGGTCGCCAGCCGCACGGCCTGCTGCAGCTCGGCGTCGCCGTCGATCTCGACGTCGGCGGTGGCCCAGAAGTCGTCGAGGTAGTCGCGCTGCTCGGCGACCAGGCCGTCCCAGCCGGTGTACCGGGCGGCGGCGATGGCGGCGCGCACCTGGTCGTAGACGGCGGGCAGGCTGCGCCGCGAGGACCAGCCGTAGGCGAGGTACTTGACCACGCGCAGCGACTGGCCGGGCTTGACCCGGGCGATGACGGTGGTGCGGGCGAGGTCCTCGTTGGCGTCGGTGGACACCTGGACGCCGTCCGGGCCGAACACCTCGTGCTCCATCGCCGCGCCGCAGCGCAGCTCCGACTTGCGGGTGCGGTGCACCAGGGTGGCCCCGGCGTCGCCGGCGCGGGACTGCTCGGGCTCCAGCACGTTGTCCAGCGCGGTGTCCAGGCGCGGGTCGTCGGCGTCGCGGCCGGGCAGCTGCTCGTTGGCGACGAGCTCGGACTGCAGCACCAGCAGGGCGGCGTCACCGGCGGCGCCGCTGCCGTCGTTGCCGTTGCTGACCAGCTCGACCTCGTAGGAGATCGCGGCGACCGCGCGCTGGGTCAGCGAGACCAAGCGGGTCGAGCGGACCCGGACCCGGCGCCCGGCCGGGGACTCCCACTCGACCTCGCGGTGCAGCGTGCCGGCCTGCATGTCCAGCACCCGTTCGTGCCGGTGCAGGGTGCCGTAGCGCAGGTCGAACGGCTCGTCGTCGACCAGCAACCGGATCAGCTTGCCGTTGGTCGTGTTGATGATCGTCTGCCCGGACTCGGGGTAGCCGTAACCGCCCTCGGCGTACGGCAGCGGCCGGACCTCGTAGAAGGAGTTCAGGTAGGTGCCGGGCAGGACGTGCGGCTCGCCCTCGTCGAGGTTGCCGCGCAGCCCGATGTGGCCGTTGGACAGCGCGAAGACCGACTCGGTCTGGCCCATCGCGTCCAGGTCGAGGCGCGGTTCGCGGACCACCCACGGCTCGACGGTGAAGGTGGGCAGGTGGTCGGGCTTCACGAACGCTCCAGCAGGTCGGCGAGATCGGTGACGACGACGTCCGCGCCGTGCTCACGCAGCGCGTCCGCCTGGTCGAGACGGTCGACGCCGACGACGGCGCCGAAGTCCCCCGCGTGGCCGGCCTGCACGCCGGCCAGCGCGTCCTCGAACACCACCGCGGCGGACCGGTCCACCCCGAGGTCGGCCGCGGCGGCGAGGAAGGTGTCGGGAGCGGGCTTGCCGGGCAGGCCGCGCTCGCGGGCGGTGACGCCGTCGACGCGGTGGTCGATGAAGGTCTCGAGCCCGGTGACCCGCAGGATCTGCTCGGCGTTCGCGCTGGAGGACACGACGGCGGTAATGAGCCCGGCGTCCTTCACCGCCTCCAGGTAGCGGCGCGACCCCGGGTAGACCTCGACTCCGTCGGTGCGGATCCGCTCCTGCACGAGGTCGTTCTTGCGGGTCGACAGGCCCCACAGGGTCTCGGTGTCCGCGGTGTCGTCCGGGGACCCCTCGGGCAGCTCGATCCCGCGCGAGGCGAGGAAGCTGCGGGTCCCCTCGAGACGAGGCTTCCCGTCGACGTACGGACCGTAGTCGGCGTTGACGTCGAACGGGGTGTACCCGTCACCGTCGCGGGAACGGAGGTACTCGTCGAACATCTGCGTCCACGCCGCGGCGTGGACGCTCGCGGTGTCGGTGAGTACGCCGTCCAGGTCGAACAGGCACGCGCGTGTGCCGTCGGGCAGCCCCAGCATGGCGCGCACGCTATCCGGATCGATGAAGGTCCGTCGCCCCGGGCGGTGCACGCCACTCCCCCGCCGGCGGGTGTCACACGACGGGCACGCCCAGCGGCAGGACCAACAGGACGAGCGGGGCGCGGGCGGGCCGCTCGGCCGGGCCCGCCGGATGGACCTCCACCCGGGCCGCGGGCCCGTCGGGGGCGTCCGGGTCCAGCCGCACGTGGACCGCGCCGCCCGCGCTGTGCGGCTCGATCTCCTCGGCCACCCCGCGGCGGACCGCGGCGAGCACCGACAGCGGCGGCACCGCCGACGACGGGTCGACACCGGCCCCGGACGGGTCGTCGAGCTCGGTGGTCAGCCGGGCGCCGAAGCGGGTCCGTTCGATCTGCAGGTACGCCCGCACGGCGGCGAGCTCCTCGTCGAGCCGGATCGAGGGCTCCCCGGCCCGGTCCGCGGCCCGGGACAGGTCGGCGAAGCCGAGCAGCAGCTCCCGGGCCCGTGGCGGGTCGGTGCGCACCAGCGAGGCGATGGTGTTGAGGGTGTTGTAGACGAAGTGCTGCTCGAGCCGCCGCGACAGCGGCCCGTGCCAGGGGCCGTCCGGGGCGGTGGCCGGCGGCACGGGGTCCACGGGGGCGCGCGGGACGGCGTCGCGGACCCGGATGCGGACGGTCTCGTCGGGGGCCGGGGCGCGGTGCGCGCCGGGCCGGGCCGGGCGGCCCTCGTCCGGCGGGGTGTCACGGGCGGGCCGGTCGGGGGCCGCGGTGCCGGCGGGGCCCGGGGCGCGGGCGTCCGGCGGGGCGTCCCCGTCCTCGGAGGCGGGCCGGGTGCCCGGTGCGGCCACGGCACCGGCGCGGGGCAGCACGACGGTCTCCGGGCCGTGCCCGGGTGCGTGCCCGGTCCCGCGGCCCGGGCGGCGCAGCGCGACGGTCGGGCGGACCGCCGACGCCGCCCGGCGCGCCGCGTCGATCGCGGTGGCCAGGTCGTCGTCGTGCTCGGCGGGCGCCACCAGACCGCGCCAGGACGGCAGGGTGAGCCGTCCGGCGGCCGTCCGGCCCCGGTGCTCGACCGCCGCGACCAGGCCGGGGGCCAGCCAGCGGGGGTCGACGCCGATCCCGTCGGGCACCCCGAGCGGCGGAGTCCCGGTGGCGGGGACGCGCAGGACGGTGCGGGCGTCGACGTCGGCGGCGCCGATCCCGACGCGGCCCACGTAGCGGAGCCCGCCGGGCTCGGGCAGCGCCAGCAGCACCGCGCCGATCCGCTCCCGGCCCCCGCCCGGGGCCCCGGCGGGCACCCAGCCCGCGACGAGCACCTGCCGGTGGCGGCGCAGCGGCACCCGCAGCCAGTTCCGGGTGCGCCGCCCGGGCTGGTAGGGCAGGTCGAGCCGCTTGAGGTGCAGCCCGTCGAGGCCGTAGCGCTCCGCGGTCCGGACCACGAGGTCGGCCTCGTCGAGCCCGAACGAGGGCGGGACCAGGATCTTCGGTCCGGCCAGGTCGAGCGCCTCCAGCTCCGCGCGGCGGCGCCGGTAGGGCAGCTCGCACGTGCGGCGGCCGTCGCAGAACAGCAGGTCGGTGACCACGTAGCCGACCGGGACCTCGGACCGCAGGGCCGCGTCCGGGGACACCGTCGCGGTGCGGCGCAGGAGCGGACCGCGCGACGGGCGGCCCGCCTCGTCGAGGGCGACGACGGTGCCGTCGAGCACCATGCCGCCCGGCGGGGCCTGGTCGCCGAGCACGGCGAGCTCGGGGAAGGACCCGGTCACGCTGCGTGCGGTGGAGGACAGCAGCCGGACGCGGCCGGGCCGGGCGTAGGCCACGCAGCGGTGGCCCTCCCAGGCGAACTCGACCGCCCAGCGGTCCGGGTCGCCCGCGTCGGTCAGCTCGCCCGCGGCGGGCAGCATCGGCGGGATGAGGTCGGGCATGGGCGCGCCAGGACCCGCGCCGGCGCGCGCCTGCCCGGCGCCGTGCGTCGCACCGCCCCCCACCACGGCATCCACGCTATCCCCCGCACGGGCGAGTGCGGGCGCCACCTCGGCGCTGCGGCGCCCGGTGTCGGGGGTGTCTGCGACGATCGGTCCCATCATGACGCTCACCGACCGGCTGCCGCGCTCCTCCGACCCCGCGAACCCCCCGGATCCCGCCGCGCTGGTGGACACCTTCGCCGAGTGGGCGTTCGACGAGCGCGGTCTGTCGCTGTACCCGGCGCAGGAGGAGGCGCTGCTGGAGCTGGTCACCGGCGCCAACGTGATCCTCTCGACGCCGACGGGCTCGGGGAAGTCGCTGGTCGCGATCGGCGCGCACGCCGCGGCGCTGGCCCGCGGTGAGCGCAGCTTCTACACCGCGCCGATCAAGGCGCTGGTCAGCGAGAAGTTCTTCGCGCTGTGCGAGGTGTTCGGCGCGGACAAGGTCGGCATGCTCACCGGCGACGCCGCGGTGAACGAGAAGGCTCCGATCATCTGCTGCACCGCGGAGATCCTGGCGAACCTCGCCCTGCGCGAGGGCCCCGGGACCGACGTCGGCTCGGTGATCATGGACGAGTTCCACTTCTACGCCGACCCGTCGCGCGGCTGGGCCTGGCAGGTGCCGATCGTCGAGCTGCCGCAGGCGCAGTTCCTGCTGATGAGCGCCACGCTGGGCGACACGTCGTTCTTCGCGGAGGATCTGACCCGGCGCACCGGGCGGGAGACCGCGGAGATCACCTCGGTGGAGCGGCCGGTGCCGCTGCACTTCCGCTACGTCGTCGAGCCGCTGCACGAGACGATCACCGAGCTGCTGTCGACGCGTGAGGCGCCGGTCTACGTCGTGCACTTCACCCAGCAGGCCGCCGTCGAACGGGCGCAGGCGCTGATGAGCGTCAACGTCACCTCCAAGGAGGACAAGGCCGCGATCGCCGAGACGATCGGGGCGTTCCGGTTCACCTCCGGCTTCGGCCGCACCCTGTCCCGCCTGGTGCGCCACGGGATCGGCGTGCACCACGCGGGGATGCTCCCCCGCTACCGGCGGCTGGTGGAGACCCTCGCCCAGGCCGGCCTGCTCAAGGTCATCTGCGGTACCGACACCCTCGGCGTCGGCATCAATGTGCCGATCCGCACGGTGCTGTTCACCGCCCTGTCCAAGTACGACGGGCGCCGCGTGCGCCCCCTCAAGGCCCGCGAGTTCCACCAGATCGCCGGCCGCGCCGGGCGGGCCGGGTACGACACCGTCGGCACCGTCGTCGCGCAGGCCCCCGAGCACGACATCGAGAACGCCAAGGCACTGGCCAAGGCGGGCGACGACCCGAAGAAGCGCCGCAAGGTAGCGCGCAAGCAGCCGCCCGAGGGTTTCGTCGGCTGGTCGGAGACCTCGTTCGAGAAGCTGCAGCAGGCCCGGCCGGAGCCGCTGACGAGCCACTTCGAGGTCACCCACGCGATGCTGCTCAACGTCGTGTCGCGCGGCGGGGACACCTACGCCGCGATGGAGCACCTGCTCACCGACAACCACGAGCCCCGCAAGCGGCAGCTGAAGCACATGCTGCGGGCGATCGCGATCTACCGGGCGCTGCGCACCTCCGGCGTCGTCGAGCAGTACACCGTGGACGGTGCGACCCGTCCACGGGCGCGGGTGGTCGACGAGCTGCAGCTGGACTTCGCACTCAACCAGCCGCTGTCGCCGTTCGCGCTGGCGGTGTTCGAGCTCCTCGACCGGGAGTCTCCGACCTACGCCCTCGACGTGCTCTCGGTGATCGAGTCGACCCTCGACGACCCCCGCCAGATCCTCGCCGCCCAGCAGAACAAGGCCCGCGGCGAGGCGATCGCGGCGATGAAGGCCGACGGCATCGAGTACGAGGAGCGGATGGCCCGCCTGGAGGAGGTCACCCACCCCAAGCCCCTCGACGAGATGCTGCACGCGGCGCTGGAGACCTACCGCCGCGGCGCACCGTGGGTCGCCGACGCCGTCCTGTCGCCGAAGTCGGTGGTCCGGGACATGAGCGAGCGGGCGATGACGTTCACCGAGTACGTCTCGCACTACCAGCTCGCCCGCTCCGAGGGCCTCGTGCTGCGCTACCTGGCCGACGCCTACCGGGCGCTGCGCCAGACCGTGCCCGAGCACGCCCGCACCGAGGAGCTCACCGACCTCGTGGAGTGGCTGGGCGAGCTGGTCCGCCAGACCGACTCCTCGCTGCTCGACGAGTGGGAGAAGCTCGCCGCCGGGGCGGGTGCCGACGGGGAGATGCTGCCGCCGGGGGCCGAGGTCGCCGTCGCCACGCCGACCGGGGTCACCGGCAACGCCCGCGCGTTCCGGGTCATGGTGCGCAACGCGCTGTTCCGCCGGGTGGAGCTCGCGGCGATGGGCCGCTACGCCGAGCTGGGCGACCTCGACGCCGACGCCGGCTGGACCGCCGACCGCTGGCGGGACGCCCTGGCCCCCTACTTCGCGATCCACGACCGGATCGGCTTCGGGCCGGACGCGCGCGGGCCCGAGCTGTTCGACCTCACCGAGGAGGCCGACCGCTGGCTGGTGCGCCAGGTCCTCGACGACCCGGCAGGCGACCGGGACTGGGCGATCACCGCCGAGGTGGACCTCGCTGCCTCCGACGAGGCCGGTGAGGCCGTCGTGTGGGTGACGGAGGTGACCGACGGGTCGCCGGTCTGACCCGACCGGCCCGTCGCGGGGCGCCGACGTAACCCGGTCGGCCCCACCGGGCGGGTCGGATCGGTTACGGTGTTCACCGATCATCCCGATCATGAGGGAAGTCCCTCCCACCGGAGCGAACGGGGGCGGTGGATGCAGCAGGCCGACGTCGCCGCTGCTCGCGCCGACCACGGACGGGCGCTCGTCCCCGCAGCACTCCCCGACCCCGCCGACCTCGCCGGTCCCTGGGCCTCGGAGCTGGCCCGGCACTCGGTGCTGCCGGCCACCGAGCTCCGCCCGGTCCTCGACCGGGTGACCGGCCAGTTGCGGGAGGCCGCGCTCGCGGAGCGGTACGACCCGGCCCTCCCGGCGGCCGCCGGCGGGGACCTGGTGCGGGCGCGCATCCACCAGCCGGGCTGCCTGGAGATCGGGATGGAGCTGCTGGGGGCGCACCTGGAGCCTGCCGCGGACACCGCCGCCCGGGTCCGGCGGATCGCGGCCGTGCTGGCGGCGTTCGCCCGCGGGTTCACCGAGGCCACCCGCAGCCTGGTCCTCGCCGAGCACGAGCAGGTCACCCGGGCCGCGCTGGAGGCCCGCCGCGTCGCCGAGGAGGCCCGCCGTCGCTCGGACCTGCGGCTGCGGACCGTCGTCGACTCCGCGGCCGTCGGGATCGTGATCTTCGACCCGGACGGGCGGCTCGTCGAGGTGAACGAGACCGCCGCCGTCATGTCCGGGTACACGCCCGCACAGCTGCTGAGGATGCGGGTCACCGACTTCGTGCCCCGGGAGTCGGCGCCGGAGGTGTGGGCGGAGCGGCCGCGGCTCCTCGACGGCTCCCTGGACCGGCTCCGGGTGGTCCGCCCGGTCCGGCGCGCCGACGACAGCGACGTGTGGATCGACGCCGTGGTCACCCTGCTCGGCCCGGTCGGCGGTGACGAGCAGCTGCTCGTCGCGGTGGTGTCCGACGTGACCGACCAGTTGCTGATGCAGGAGAGCCTGGCCCACCAGGCGTCGCACGACCCGCTGACCGGGCTGCCGAACCGGTCGCTGTTCTTCGAACGCCTGCGCACCGCGATCGACGCGGGCTCCTCCGGTGCCCGCCCGGGGGTCTGCTATCTGGACCTGGACGGGTTCAAGGTCGTCAACGACACCCTGGGCCACCAGGCCGGGGACCGGCTGCTGCAGGTCCTGGCCGACCGGCTCCGGGGCGCGCTGGAGCCCGGCGGGCACCTCGTCGCGCGGATGGGCGGCGACGAGTTCGTCGTGCTGGTGCCGCGCACCGCCGACCGGGCCGAGCTGGAGGAGGTCGCGACCCGCGCGCTGGGGACCGTGCGCCGCCCGGTGCGCGTCGACGGCCGCGACATCGTGATCTCGGCCAGCGTCGGGGTGGTGCGCCACGACGGCGAGCTGGGCACCGACGAGCTGATCGCCGCCGCCGACACCACCCTCTACTCGGCCAAGCGGGCCGGCCGCGGGCGCTACGTGCTCTACGACCGCGACCGCCACCGCGACGACGTCGCCCGCTTCGAGCTGTCCTCGCAGATGCCCGAGGCGCTGCGCCGCGACGACTTCGTGGTCGTCTACCAGCCCCTGGTGCGCCTGGCCGACGAGCAGACCATCGGGGTCGAGGCGCTGGTGCGCTGGCAGCGCCCCGACGGGCAGCTGCTGGGCCCGGACCGGTTCATCCCGCTCGCCGAGGAGACCGGGCTGGTCGTGCCGCTGGGCCGCCGGGTCCTCGACGAGGCGTGCCGGCAGGGCCGGGTCTGGGCCGACGCGTACCCGGACAGGCCGCTGACGATCAGCGTGAACGTCGCCGCCCGGCAGGTGACCGAGTCGGACCTGGTCGCCGACGTCGCGGCGACGCTGGAGCGCCACGACTGGCCGCCGGAGCTGCTGCAGGTCGAGCTGACCGAGTCCGACCTGATGGGCTCCCCCGGCCGGCCGCTGGCCACGCTGCGCGAGCTCGACCGGCTCGGCGTGAAGATCGCCATCGACGACTTCGGGACCGGCTACTCCAACCTCGCCTATCTGCGGCACCTGCCGGTGCACCGGCTCAAGCTGGCCGGGCACTTCCTGGCCGGGACCGCCGAGCGCGACGACGTCATCCTGCGCACGCTGATCTCGCTGGCCTCCGCGCTGGACCTGGAGGTCACCGCCGAGGCGGTGGAGACCCGGGAGCAGGCGGCGCGGCTGCGCGAGTACGGCTGCGCCAACGCGCAGGGCTGGTACTACGCACCCGCGGTCGTCGCGGAACGGGTCCCGGACCTGATCCGGGACCCGTTCCTGCGTGCCCTCTGAGCTCAGCCGTTGCGCTCGTCGCGCCAGGCGATCCAGTCCTTCAGCCGGGACAGGTCGTAGCCGCCCTGGCCGTCCTGGCCGACGGTGAACAGGCGCACCCCGGCGTCGTACAGGGCGGCGCCGTCGTCCTCCGGGGCGCCCTCGACGCCGACCGAGCGTTCGATCTCGGCCGGGTCGCGGCCGATGTCGCGGCAGTGCCCGTCGAGGATGCCGCTCTTGCGGGTGACGGTGTCGACGTCGCCGAAGCCGTGCCAGATGCCGGCGTGCTCGGCGGTGTAGCGCAGGGTCTTCTTCTCGCCCCCGCCGCCGATGAGGATCGGGATGTCGCGGGTCGGCGCCGGGTTGAGCGCCGACCAGCGGCTCCGGATGCGGGGCAGGGCCGCGGCCAGGTCGTTCAGCCGGCCGCCCGCGGTGCCGAACTCGTAGCCGTACTCGTCGTAGTCGCGCTGGAACCAGCCGGAGCCGATGCCCAGGATCAGCCGGCCGTCGGAGATGTGGTCGACGGTGCGGGCCATGTCGGCGAGCAGCTCGGGGTTGCGGTAGCTGTTGCAGGTCACCAGGGCGCCGATCTCCACCCGGGAGGTCGCCTCGGCCCAGGCGCCGAGCATGGTCCAGCACTCGAAGTGCTTGCCGTCGGGCTCGCCGTAGAGCGGGAAGAAGTGGTCCCAGTTGAAGACGACGTCGACGCCGGCCTCCTCGGCGGCGGCCACGGTGCGGCGGATGTCGGCGTAGTCGGCGTGCTGGGGCTGCAGCTGCAGTCCGATGCGGACGGGACGGGGATCGGTCATGTCCCCATCCTGGCCCCGGCGCGCGGGCCCCGCAGGACACCCGCGGGCCCGGCGGGTCAGAGCCGGCGCAGCCCGGCCAGCACCCGGTCCATCAACGCGACGCTCGGCCCGTCCTCCGCCGAGGACACACCGTGCACCACCAGGCGCCCCTCGGAGGCGAGGTCGTCGATGAGCACCCGGGCGACGCCCAGCGGCACCGCGGCCAGCGCCGCGACCTCCGACACCGACCGGGGCCGGGTGCACAGCCGCAGCACCGCGGCGCGCTCGACCGAGTCGGCGCGCGGGACGGGGCCGGGGGCGGGCCGCACCGAGACCAGCGTCTCCAGCCGCAGCTCGGCGCGGACCCGGGTACGGCCGCCGGTCATGACGTAGGGCCGGACCGGGGCGAACGCCGGGACCTCGAGCGGCGCGGCGTCCGGCGGCGCGGTGAGCTGGGGCGCCGGGTGCCGGGGCGCGGGCGGGGAGGACGCGGGGCCGGCCGCCGCGGCCGGACGACCCGGTCCCGGCGCGGGGCGGCCGTAGACCACGGGCAGCGGCGCGGTGTCCGCGGGCCCGGGCGTGCCGGTGTCGCCGTCCGGGCCGCGACCGGTGTCCGCCGCCGCGGGGTCACCGGTCGCGGTGCCGCCCACCGTGGTGTCGTCGGCCGGGTGCCCGGCCGACTCCGCGCGGGCCGCCGCACGACGCGCCGCCCGCTCGCGGCGGCTCAGCCGGGTGCGCTTCGCGGAGTGCCCGCCGAACCGGGCCCCGGTCACTCCGACCAGGTTCTCCGGCTCGGACTCCGGCTCCTCCGCCACGACGGTGGGCTCCGGGTCCGGCTCCGGCGGCCTGCCGTGCGGGTACTCCGGGTCGGGGGCGTGCCGGGACGGGGGCGCCCCGAACCGGGCCCCAGTGCGTCCGATCTCCGACCGTGCCATCCACCCTCCGCGCCTCGCGGCCGCGGCGGCCCGCGGGCGCCGCTGTCGTCCGTTCCGTCCCGCGGTGCGGTCGTCGTCACGATGCGCGACCGGGGAGCCACAGGGTGGCGCGGGACGACTACCGCACCGTGTCGCCCGTGTCACATCCGTGTGACGCGACCTCGTCGGTGCAGGTCACGAGCACAGCGGTTCACCCGATCCGGCTAGCGACGCAGCAGCGTGGTGAACGTGGCCAGCGCCTGCCCGGCGATCCGCTCGGCCGCGGGCACGACGCCGAGGAACGCGACGTAGCCGTGGATGAGACCGGGTCCGTCGACCTCGGTGACCTCCACCCCGCCCGCGCGCAGCGCCGCGGCCCAGTCGCGGCCCTCGTCGCGCAGCGGGTCGAACTCGGCGGTGGCGACCACCGCGGGCGCCAGCCCGGACGGGTCGGCGGGCGCGGCGGCCCCCAGCGGCGCGACCTCAGGGTCGGCCGGGGCGGGGCCGGACAACAGGCTGTCCCAGAACCAGCGCATGTCCGCCGCGGTGAGGAAGTAGCCCTCGCCGTTCTCCCGGTGCGACGGCGTCGCCCCCTCCGGCGCGAGGGCCGGGTAGAACAACAGCTGGGCGGCCGGGCGCGGGCCGCCGCGGTCGCGGCAGCGCAGCGCCAGCCCGGCGACCATGCTCGCCCCGGCGCTGTCGCCTGCCAGCCCGAGCCGCCGGCCCGGGAACCGGCCCGCGACGGCGAGCAGCGCGGCCCAGGCGTCGTCGAGCGGCGCGGGGTGCGGGTGCTCGGGCGCGAGCCGGTAGTCCACCGCGACGACGACCGCGCCGGTCGCATTCGCCACCCGCCGGCACACCGGGTCGTGGGTCTCCAGGTCCCCGACGACCCAGCCGCCGCCGTGCAGGTAGAGCACCACGGCCGCGCCGTCGTCGCCCTCGGGGACGTAGGTGCGCAGCGGCACCGGGCCCGCCGGGCCGGGGACGGTGTCGTCGTCGACCCGGCCGACCTGCTCGGGGACGAACCCCGGACCGCGTCGGGCCAGGGCGAGCGACCGGTAGTGGGCCCGGGTGGCGACCGGGTCGCCGTCGCGGACCAGCGGCAGGGCCCCCGCCCCGGCGAGGGTGTCGAGCACGGTCCGGAACGCGGGGTCGAGCGCCATGGCCGTGACGCTAGCCGGTCCCCGGGGGATGCGCAGACACTATTGTTCTAGTACATTGCGAACAAGTTCGGATCACTCGACGAGAGGGACGCCATGACCACACCCGTCGTGCGCACGAGCCGTCGCCGGCTCCTCGCCACCGCACCGGCCACCGCACTGACCGTCGCGGGCCTGGCCGCCCTGGTGGCCACCCAGCCGCCCGGCCGGACGCTCCAGACCACCCTCGCGGTGGTCGTCGTGGGCCTGCTCGCGATCGGGCTGCCGCTGCTGCGGCTGCGCTCCGGGCGGCCCGACGTGGAGCGCCGCGCGGTCGGCACCGCCTGGGCCTTCGCCGTCATCGTGTGGTGGGTGCCCGGCACCCGGCTGGCTCCGCAGGTCCCGGGCTGGGCCTGGACCGCCGGCGTCCTGGCGGCGGTCGCCGCCGCCTACGGCATCGGACACCTGCTGGCCGGGCCGGACGCCCCGCGGCCGTCGGCGACCGGCAGCGCCCCGGCCGGCGCGGTGCGCACCCCGCTCGCGCCCGGTGAGCGGTACCTGTGGGCCCGCACCGTGCTGTCCCGCCCCACCCTGGTCGTCGCGGCGGTGCTGCTCCTGGCCGCCGTCGCCCAGCTGGCGGCCGGCGGCAGCGCGGTGCTGGTCGTCGTGCTCGTCGCCGCCGCCGTCGTCTCGACCGCACTGACCGCCGTCGCCCGGGTCCGTGTCGACGGCGACGGGGTACACGTCCGGCAGGCGCTGCTCGGACGGCCGCTGGCCGAGGCACCGCTCACCGAGGTCCGCGGCGCGC
This sequence comes from Pseudonocardia sp. UM4_GMWB1, assembly GCF_017312155.1. Taxonomy (NCBI): domain Bacteria; kingdom Bacillati; phylum Actinomycetota; class Actinomycetes; order Pseudonocardiales; family Pseudonocardiaceae; genus Pseudonocardia; species Pseudonocardia sp. UM4_GMWB1. Next base: position 3,425,059 of record NZ_QJPN01000001.1, read on the forward strand.
GGTCGGAGCAGCTCGACCCGGAGCGCTTCGGATGGAACGAGTACGGCGTCCTGCGCCGGTCGCCGTCCGTGCTCGGCTACCGCGCCCGGCGGGCCGGGGAGGCGCTGGTGCTCGACCTCACCGACGACCGCCGGTTCGTGGTCACGGTGCCCGACGCCGCCACCGCGGCCGGGCTGGTCAACGCCGAGCTCGACCGTCGCGCCGGGCGCGGCGCGGCCGGCGCCGCACCGTCGTGCTGATCCGGGTCGACCCGTCGTCGCCGGTGCCGCTCGGGGACCAGGTCGCGGCCTCGGTCCGCCGGGCGGTCGCCGACGGCCGGGCCGCCGCCGGGGACCGGCTGCCCCCGGCCCGCGAGGTCGCGGGCGCACTGGGGATCAATCTGCACACCGTGCTGCGCGGCTACCAGCAGCTGCGCGACGAGGGCCTGGTCGACCTGCGGCGCGGCCGCGGGGCCGTGCTCACCGAGCGGGCCACCGGTGGACGCGCCGAGCTGGAGCGCAAGGCCGGTGAGCTGGCCGAACTCGCCCGGCGGCTCGGGCTCGACGAGTCCGACGCCCTCGGCGCGGTGCGGGCCGCCTTCCGCTGACGCCGCGGCGCCGCCGTCAGCCGAGCGGGCTGCGCGGCAGCAGCCGGTCGGAGATGATCTTGCGCTGGATCTCGCTGGTCCCCTCGAAGATCGTGGTCAGCCGGGCGTCGCGCCAGTGCCGTTCCACCTGGTGCTCGGTGGTGTAGCCGTTGCCGCCGTGCAGCTGGATGCCGTCCGCGGTGACCTCGGCGGCCATCTCGGTGGCCAGCAGCTTGACCATCGCCGCCTCCCGCTCGCAGGGCTCGCCGAGGTCGAGCCGGTGCGCCACGTTCTGGTAGAAGGCGCGGGCCTGCTCGACCCGGGCGGCCATCGTCGCGAGGGTGAACCGGACGGCCTGGAAGTCGCCGATCGGGTGCTCGAACTGGTGGCGTCGCTGCAGGTAGCGCACGCAGTCCTCGACGGCGGCCCTGGCGAGCCCGACCGCCCGCGCGGCGGTGTGCACCCGGGCGATGTTCAGCCACGACTGGGCGTCGGCGAATCCCTCGCCGCCGGCGCCGAGCTGGTTGCCGACCGGCACCCGCACGCCGTCGAACTCCAGGTCCCAGGTGACGAAGCCGTGGTAGCCGATCTTGTCGATCGGGCGGCCGGTGATCCCGGCGGGGAAGGTGTCGCGCTCCTTCTCCACGACGACCGTCGCCAGGCCCGCGGAGCGCTTCTCCCCCGGCGCAGGGTCGTCGGTGCGCACCAGCACCTGGATGAAGTCGGCGGCCTTGGCGTTGCCGGTCCAGCGCTTGTGCCCGGTGATCACGAACTCGTCGCCGTCGCGGACCGCGCGGGTCTCCACCCCGGCCAGGTCGGACCCGGCGTCGGGCTCGGACAGCGCGATCGCGCCGATCCACTGCCCGCGGGCCGACCGGCGCAGCAGCTCCGCACGGCGCTCCGGGTCGGTGACGGCGGTCCCGGCGCCCTGCGCACGGGCGATGATCGACCCGACGCTCATCCACGCCCGGGCCAGCTCCTCGGCGACCATGCAGTACTCGAACGCCCCGAGACCCAGCCCGCCGTGCTCACGGTCGACGGTGATGCCGAAGTAGCCCAGCTCGCCCATCTCGTCGAGCAGGTCGCGCGGGATCTCGCCCTTGCGCGGGTCCAGCTCGTCGGCGACGGGCAGCACCCGGGTCGCGGCGAACTCGCGGGCCTGCTTCTGCAACGCCTCGCGCTCGGGGGTGTGGTACGGCGCGGTCAGTACCGGGACAGGCGGCTCGAGAAGATCGTCACTGGCCATGGGCGCAGTATCACCCGTCCCGGCCGACCCCGCCCGGACCCGACCGGCCGACCCCGACCATCGGCACAGGACCGCTGCGGCACGCATCGCCGCGTGCGCATGTCCGTACGGGGTGGGAGGGTCGTCAGCGGGCGACGCGGCCCGACCCGTGGGGGCGCGGGATCGGTGCGGCCGCGTCACCGCCGCGCGGCCGCGACCGCGGTCCGCGCGTCCACGCAGGAGGGGAGCGCACCATGCCCGACAACCGCGTCGTCGTGTACAAGGGACCCGGCGAGGTCGCCGTCGAGTCGATCGACTACCCGAAGCTGGAGCTGCCCACCGACGTCGTCGACGGGCTCGGCATCCAGCGGAAGGCTCCGCACGCGGCGATCCTGAAGATCGTCACCACCAACATCTGCGGATCCGACCAGCACATGGTCCGCGGCCGCACCACCGCACCGGTCGGGCAGTCGCTCGGCCACGAGATCACCGGCGAGATCGTCGAGGTCGGCGACGACGTGCTGTTCGCGAAGGTCGGCGACATCTGCTCGGTGCCGTTCAACATCGCCTGCGGGCGTTGCCGGATGTGCAACGAGGGGAAGACCGGCGTCTGCCTGAACGTCAACCCGGCCCGTCCCGGCGCCGCCTACGGCTACGTCGACATGGGCGGCTGGATCGGCGGCCAGGCCGAGTACGTGATGGTGCCCTTCGCCGACTTCAACCTGCTGCGCTTCCCCGACCGCGACCAGGCGTTGGAGAAGATCCTCGACCTCACGATGCTGTCGGACATCTTCCCGACCGGCTACCACGGCGCGGTGACCGCCGGGGTCACCACCGGATCGACGGTCTACGTGGCCGGCGCCGGGCCGGTCGGGCTGGCCGCGGCGCACGCCGCGCAGCTGCTGGGGGCGGCGGCGGTCGTCGTCGGGGACATGATCCCCGAGCGGCTCGCGCAGGCGCGCAGCTTCGGCTGCGAGACCGTCGACCTGTCCGGCGACGGGACCCTGGCCGAGCAGCTGGAGCAGCTGCTCGGCGAGCCCGAGGTGGACGCCGCCGTCGACGCCGTCGGGTTCGAGGCCCGCGGACACGGGCGCGACGCCGGGGAGGCTCCCGCGACCGTGCTGAACTCGGTCATGGAGGTGACCCGGGTCGGCGGCGCGCTCGGCATCCCGGGGCTCTACGTCACCGGCGACCCGGGTGCCGCCGACGACAAGGCCAAGGAGGGCACCCTCGGCGTGCGGATCGGGCTGGGCTGGGCGAAGTCGCACAGCTTCACCACCGGCCAGTGCCCGGTGAAGAAGTACAACCGGCAGCTGATGCAGGCGATCCTGTCCGACCGGGCGCAGATCGCGAAGGCGGTCAACGCGACCACGATCTCGCTGGACGACGCCCCGCGCGGCTACCAGGAGTTCGACGGCGGCGTGGCCCGCAAGTTCGTGATCGACCCGCACGGCAGCGTCGCGGCGTGAGACCGGCCGGGTCCGGTGCCGCCGTCGCGGTGCCGGGCCCGGCTCACCCGCCCGCCCCGGCCGCGCGCCGGTAGAGCTCGGCGGCGGCGCGGGAGAAGCCGTCGGGCACCCCGGCGGCGGCGAACGCGTCGGCCGCCTCGTCCATCTCCCCCGCCCAGCGCCACGCCTTTCCCGCCATCCGCTCGCGGGCGCGGGCCAGCGCGGCGGCGTGGTCGACCCCGGCCCGGTCCAGCTCGGCGTGCAGGGCCCCGGTGACACCGAACGCCGCGGCGGCCTCCTCGAGCGCCAGCCACAGCATGGGTGCCGCCTTGCTCTGCAGCGCGAAGCAGGCCTTCAGCCCGCTCGCGGCGCCCAGGTCGGTCCCGGCGGTGCCGAGCACCCTGGCGTCGAACGGGCCCGGCTCGAGCAGGGTGGCGGCGGTGTCCGCCCCCGGCCCGGACAGCCACAGCGTCGTGGTGCCCACCGTCCAGGCGGGCGGGCCGATGACGGCGCCGTCGCACACGGTCGCGCGGTCGCCGAGCAGTGTCGCGATGCCGCGGACGGTGTCCGGGGACACCGCGTTGGCCTCGACGTAGAGCGGGCGGTCGGTGCGCCCGGCCAGCCCGGCGCCCACCAGGCCCGCGACCTCGCGCGCGGCGTGCGGCGGGCAGATCGACACGATCACGTCGGCCCGGGCGGCGAGGTCGGCGACGGTCGGCACCGCCTGCAGGTCGGCCAGCTCGGCGCGCTTGGCGGTGGCGTGCGAGCGCCCGGCGTCGGCCCAGATCACCGCGCCCGCGCGGGCCTTGAGCGCCGATCCGAGCGCGGCGCCCATCGCGCCGGGGTGCAGGACCCCGACCACCGGCCGGGCGGGCAGGGACACCGGCTGCGCGGACGGCGACGACATGGGGTGATGATGGCACCCCGCCCCGCCCGTCGCGGCGGGCTCACCCCGTCCCGAGTGCGGCGGCCGGGTCGTCGAGCACCACGCGCGGCCTGCGGGCCCGCGTCGAGGAACCAGGTGTCGTCGTCGACGGCGGTGGTGTGCCGGACAGGCGCCCGGCACACGACGGGACGACGGCCTCGACTGGCGTGTCGGGCGGGCGGGGCGGCACGGTCGTCGCATGACCCCTGATCCACTGTTCACCGGCGACGCGGTCGGTGGCTGGCTGCAGCTGCCCTCCCCCGCCGTCGCCGAGATCGTCGGCTCCGTCGGGTTCGACCTGGTCTGCGTCGACACCCAGCACGGCCTGATCGGCGACGACACCGTCCTGGGCATGCTGCAGGCCCTGTCCGCGACGGGCACGCCGTCGCTGGTGCGGGTCCCCGGCCACGGAGCCGAGGGCATCGGGCGGGCCCTGGACCGGGGTGCCGACGGCGTGATCGTCCCGCTGGTCGACACCGCCGAGCAGGCCGCTGCGGCGGTCGCGGCGTGCCGCTACCCGCCGGACGGGGTCCGCAGCTTCGGGCCGGTCCGCCCCTCGTGGCAGGGCCGCGACGTGTTCGCACCGCCGCGCACGGTGGTGATGGTGGAGACGGTCGCCGCGGTGGCGAACCTGGCCGACATCGTGTCCGTCGACGGGGTCGCGGCGGTGTTCGTCGGGCCGTCGGACCTGGCGCTGGCGCACGGGCTCCCGCTCGCCGCCCAGGGCGACGGCGGCCCGGAGTCCGACAGGCACGCCGAGCTGGTCTCCGGGATCGCCGCGGTGTGCGCGGGGGCCGGGGTACCGGTGGGGATCTACTGCGACTCCCCCGCGCACGTCCGCCGCTTCCGGGCGCTGGGGTGCACCTTCACGATGCTCGCCGCCGAGCAGGCGATCCTGCGGTCGGTGCTGGCTGAGAAGCTGGCCGACGCCCGGCCCTGAGCCGTCAGCCCGCGGAGCGGTCGGGCGCTGCGGGGCGGTCGGGCACAGCAGGCCGGTCGGCCGGGGCGGTGCGGGCGGGCTCCCGGGCGTCGACCATCGCGAGACCGGTGAGCCGGCCGGCCACCCCGCGGTGGCCGGTGCTGCGCCGGAGCCCGACCAGGCCCGCGATCCCCCACAGCAGCCCGAGCACGCCGACCGCGCCGGACGGCCCGGACAACAGCAGGAACCCACCGGTGCCGAGCAGTGCCCGGGCGAGGCGGCGTCCGCGGCCGGGGACGCCGCCGCCGGGCAGCGCAGGCCGCAGCCGCACCGCCCGCTGGCCGACGGTGCCGCCGCGCCCCACCAGGGGCACCACCAGGAACACCAGCAGCGGCAGCCAGAACCCGAGGACGGTGTTCGCGGTGTCGAACCAGTCGGGCAGTGGCCCGCCGGTGTACCCGGTGAGCGCGGTCCCGGCGAGCAGCAGCGAGCCGAGCAGGGACCCGGTCACCCAGACCGCCGCCAGGTCGCAGAGGGCTCCGAGCAGCCGGCGCCCGGCCGTCACCGGGGCCGGCCGGTCGGGGTCGGCGCCCGCGTCCCACGAGCGGGGCCGCACCAGGGCGGCGGCGAGACCGCCGAGCAACGCGCCCGCGGTGTTAGCGATCAGGTCGTCGACGTCGGCGAGCCGGTAGGCGCACGGGAACAGGAACCAGTTGCCGGTGTACTGGGTGGCCTCGACGAGCAGGGACACCGCGAGCCCGGCGGCCACGGTGACCGGTAGCGAGCGGCGGAACACCCCGCGCAGGAACCAGCCCAGCGGCGCGAACAGCGCCACGTTGAGCACCACCTGCTGCACCGCGGCGTTCGCGAGCCAGGCCCGCACCCCGGTCGAGTCCTGGCGGGCGGCGATCCGGGTGACGTCGCCGACGAAGGCGAACGGCCGGGTCTGCAGCGAGTCCGCCGCGGTGCGCCCGGCGCAGAACGCCGCGTCGACCTGGGGCAGCGGGAGCAGGGTGTAGCCGAGGACCGCCAGCCCGTACACCGGGACGGCGACGAGCACGGCCAGCTCGCCGGGCCCGAAGCGACCGCGGCGGCGGTAGGTCAGCGCGACGGCCGGGACGAGCACGGCGAGCACCAGCGCCGACCCGAGCCCGATCGCGAGCACCCCGGGGATGATCCGGTCGTTCACGGTCGCCGACGTTAGCGATCGTCCGGGGTGCGCCCGGGGACCGAAACGGGTGGTTCAGCCCAGGACGTCGAGGATCTGCTGGGCGGCGAGGGTGGGGGTGAGCCCGCCGTCGCGGACCTCGGCGGTGAGCTTCGGGAGCCGCTCGGCCGTCGCCGGGTCGTGCAGCACCCGGTCCATGAGCCGGTCGCGCACCATCTGCCACATCCACTCGACCTGCTGGTCGGCGCGCCGGGTCGCGAGCTCACCGCCCTTGTCGAGGGCCTCGCGGTGGGCGGTGACCTTCTCCCACACGGTGTCCAGGCCCTTCCCGGTCTGCGCGGAGCAGGACAGCACCGGGGTGCGCCAGTGCGCCGAGGTGGGGGTCATCATGTGCAGCGCGCCGGCGAGCTCGCGGGCCGCGGCGCGGGCGTCGCGCTCGTGCGGGCCGTCGGCCTTGTTCACGGCGACGACGTCGGCGAGCTCCAGGATGCCCTTCTTGATCCCCTGCAGCGCGTCGCCGGTGCGGGCGATGGTGAGGAACAGGAAGGTGTCGACCATCCCGGCGACGGCGGTCTCGGACTGGCCGACCCCGACGGTCTCGACGAGGACGACGTCGAACCCGGCGGCCTCCATGACGACCATCGTCTCCCGGGTGCGGCGGGCGACCCCGCCGAGCGTGCCCGCCGACGGCGACGGCCGCACGAACGCGTGCGGGTCGACGGCCAGGCGCGGCATCCGGGTCTTGTCACCCAGGATGGACCCGCGGGTACGGGTGGACGACGGGTCGACGGCGAGGACCGCCACCCGGTGGCCGCGGGCGGTGAGCGTGGAGCCCATCGCCTCGATGAATGTCGACTTCCCGACCCCGGGTACCCCCGAGATGCCGACCCGCACCGCGTGCCCGGCCTTCGGGGTCAGCTCCAGGAGCAGCTCCTGGGCGGCCCGCTGGTGGTCGGGCCTGCTGGACTCGACCAGGGTGATCGCCCGGGCGAGCAGGGTGCGGTCGCCGGCCAGGACCCCGCGGGCGAGCTCCGCGGGGTCGGGGACGCGAGGGGCCATCGGCGGGACTCTCCTTGCGGGTCGGCACCGCGCCCGGTGCGCGGGTGGGCGCACCGGGCGCGGCGACGGCGGCACGATGACGAGCCACCGTGACGGCGGCGGTGGCTCAGTCGGCGTAGACGCTGCCGGGGGCGGACGTGTCCGGCTCGTCGTGACCGAGCGCGGCGGCCAGCTTGCCGAGCAGGTCGACCGCGGCCTCGGCGATGACCGTGCCGGGCGGGAACACCGCGGCCGCGCCCATCTCCAGCAGCTCCGGCACGTCCGCGGGCGGGATGACCCCGCCGACGACGACCATGATGTCGTCGCGCCCCAGCTCGGCGAGCTCGCGGCGCAGCTCCGGGACCAGCGTGAGGTGCCCGGCGGCCAGCGAGCTGGCGCCGATCACGTGCACGTCGGACTCGGCGGCCTGCTTCGCGACCTCGGCCGGGGTCTGGAACAGCGGCCCGACGTCGACGTCGAAGCCGATGTCGGCGAACGCGGTCGAGATGACCTTCTGGCCGCGGTCGTGGCCGTCCTGGCCCATCTTCGCGACCAGGATGCGGGGTTGGCGGCCCTCGTGGCCGGCGAACTCGGAGACGAGCTCGCGGGCGCGGTCGATCGCCGGGTTCTGCCCGGCCTCGGCGGAGTACACACCGGAGATGATGCGGATCTGTCCGGCGTGGCGCCCGAAGACCTTCTCGAGTGCGTCGGAGATCTCCCCGACCGTGGCCTGGTCGCGGGCCGCGTTCACGGCCAGCTGGAGCAGGTTCTCGTCGTCGGAGCGCGACGAGCCCTCGGCGATCTTCTCCGCGGCGCCGGTGAGCGCGCGCAGAGCCTCGTCGACGGCGCGGTCGTCGCGCTCGGCGCGGAGCCGGGCGAGCTTCTCGAGCTGCTCGCGGCGCACGTTCGCGTTGTCGACCTTGAGCACGTCGATCTGCTCGTCGGCCTCGACGACGTACTTGTTGACGCCGATCACCGGCTGGCGGCCCGAGTCGATCCGGGCCTGGGTGCGGGCCGCGGCCTCCTCGACGCGCATCTTGGGGATGCCGGCGTCGATGGCCTGGGCCATGCCGCCGGCCTTCTCGACCTCGTCGATGTGCGCCCACGCCCGCTTCGCGAGGTCGTAGGTGAGCTTCTCCACGTAGTACGAGCCGCCCCACGGGTCGACGACGTTCGTGGTGCCCGACTCCTGCTGCAGCAGCAGCTGGGTGTTGCGCGCGATCCGCGCGGAGAAGTCCGTCGGCAGTGCGAGGGCCTCGTCGAGGGCGTTGGTGTGCAGCGACTGGGTGTGGCCCTGGGTGGCGGCCATCGCCTCGACACAGGTGCGGACGACGTTGTTGTAGACGTCCTGCGCGGTCAGCGACCAGCCGGAGGTCTGCGAGTGCGTACGCAGGCTCAGCGACTTGGCGTTCTGCGGCTCGAACCGGTTCACGAGCTTGGACCAGAGCAGGCGTGCGGCCCGCATCTTGGCGACCTCCATGAAGAAGTTCATGCCGATCGCCCAGAAGAAGCTCAGCCGCGGGGCGAACTTGTCGATGTCCAGCCCGGCGTCGACACCTGCCCGCAGGTACTCCACGCCGTCGGCGAGGGTGTAGGCGAGCTCCAGGTCGTTGGTCGCCCCCGCCTCCTGGATGTGGTACCCGGAGATGGAGATCGAGTTGAACTTCGGCATCTCGCGGCTGGTGAAGCCGAAGATGTCGGAGATGATCTGCATCGACGGCTGCGGCGGGTAGATGTAGGTGTTGCGGACCATGAACTCCTTCAGAATGTCGTTCTGAATGGTTCCGGTCAGCTTCTCCGGGCTCACGCCCTGTTCCTCGGCGGCGACGATGTAGAGCGCGAGCACCGGGAGCACGGCGCCGTTCATCGTCATCGACACCGACATCTTGTCCAGCGGGATGCCGTCGAAGAGCTGGCGCATGTCGAGGATGGAGTCGATCGCGACCCCGGCCATGCCGACGTCGCCGGCGACGCGCGGGTGGTCGGAGTCGTAGCCGCGGTGGGTGGCCAGGTCGAACGCGATCGACAGGCCCTTCTGCCCGGCGGCGAGGTTGCGCCGGTAGAACGCGTTCGACTCCGCGGCGGTGGAGAACCCGGCGTACTGGCGCACCGTCCACGGCTGGTTGGTGTACATCGTCGGGTACGGCCCGCGCAGGTACGGGGTGATGCCCGGGTAGGTGTGCAGGAAGTCGACGCCGGCGAGGTCGTCGGCGGTGTAGAGCGGCTTGACGCCGATCCCCTCCGGCGCCTCCCAGACGTCGGCGGAGCCGGTCCAGGTGGTCGCGGGGGTGGTGTCGCCCAGCAGCGGCACGCCGGTGAAGTCGGGAATGCTCACTTCGAGCCCTCCAGGTGGGTGTACACGTCGTCGAGGACGGCGAGGGCGTCGCAGCCGGCGAACAGGTGGCCGTCGACGCCGGGCACCTCGTCCTTCGGCTTCCCCGCGAGCAGGATGCGCGCGGCACCGGCCTCGCGCAGCGCGGCGGCGGTCTCGGCGGCGCGCTCGTCGTAGACCGTGTCCGAGGAGCAGAGCACCACGACCGGCGTCCCGTCCTTGCCGTAGGCGTCGACGACGTCGGCGGTGGAGTCGGTCGGGCCGGCGTCGACGGTGTCGACGCCGCCGGCGGCCAGCAGGTTGCGGGTGAACCCGGCGCGGGCGGTGTAGACCGCGAGCGGGCCGAGGGTGGCGAGGAAGGCGGTGGGGCGCGTGCCCGTCTCGCCCAGCAGCGCGTCGGAGCGGTCCCGGTGGGCCTCGTAGGCCTCGGCGGGGCGGTAGAGCGGAAGTCCCCCACGCTCGACGGCCGGCGGCAGCGGGGTGCGCTCGACCGGCTTCTCGTTCAGGTCGGGGAACTCCGAGACGCCGGTGAGCGGCGTCCTCCGCTTCGCGACGTCGGCCTCGCGGCGGGCGCGGACCTCGCCGACCCGCTCGGCGACCAGGCCGGAGTCGAGGGCGGCGACGGCGCCGCCCGCGGCCTCGATCTCGACGAAGAACTCCCAGGCCGGCCGGGCGAGGTCGTCGGTGAGGTGCTCGACGTACCAGGAGCCGCCGCCCGGGTCGATGACCCGCGCCAGGTGCGATTCCTCCACGAGCAGGTTCTGGGTGTTGCGGGCGATGCGGCGGGAGAACGGCTCGGCGACGCCGAGGGCGGCGTCGAAGGGCGGCACGGTGACCGCGTCGGCCCCGCCGACTCCCGCGGCGAACCCGGCGACGGTGCCGCGGAGCATGTTGACCCACGGGTCGCGGCGGGTGAACAGCGCCTCGGGGACGGTGGCGTGCTGGGTCTGCGGCACGTCGGTGACGCCGGAGGCCTCCAGCACCCGGGCCCACAGTCGCCGCCCGGCGCGCAGGGCGGCGATCGTCGGGAACTGCTCGGGGGTGGCGGCGTAGCGGAACTCGAGCAGCCGCGCCGCGTCGGCGACGGCGATCCCGGCCGCGTCGAGCGCCCGCAGGTAGGCGACGCCCGCGGCCAGGGACCAGCCCAGCTCCTGGGCGTCGGAGCCGCCCGCCTCGCGGATCACGGTCGCGTCGACGGTGATCGCGGTGACCTTGTCGAAGGTGCCGTGGACGCGGCGGGCGACCTCGACGACCGAGTCGACGTCCGGGCCGGACCCCGCGCGGGCGCGCAGCCCGATCGGGTCCACGCCCAGCGAGCCGAGCAGCTCGGCGTCCTCGACGCCGTTGCGCGCGGCCAGGTCCAGGTAGGCGTGCGCGGCGGCGACCTGCTCGGTCCCGGCGTCCAGGGCGACCCCGGCCAGGTCCAGGTGCACGCCCTCCAGGGCGCGGGCCAGGTCGGCGACGGCGACGCCGCCCTCGCCCACGCGCAGCCACACCGAGGTGACGCCGCACTCCAGGTCGGCCAGCACGGCCTCGCGGACGGCCGCCGGATCGGTGCCGGCGTGGCGCTGGCGGATGTCCCAGCCGTCGGGTACGTGCCCGTCGGTGCGGGCGCCGCGGGTGAACGGCCACGACCCCGGCACGCCGGTGGGCGGCAGGTCGGTGGTGTCCTCGTCGGCGTAGAGCGGCGCGACACGGATGCCGTCGGGTGAGGTGCGGGTCAGGGTCTCGACCCCGGCCCCGAGCTCGGCGTCCTCGCCGATCCGGCCCGACTTGCGCACCACCGCGTCCGCGGCGGCGAGCCACTGGTCACGGGTGACCGGGTCGAAGCCGCCGGCCAGGACCAGCTCCTCCGGCTCCACCGGACCGTCCACGGCAGAGCCCTCCGGACCGGCTGCGCGGTCGACCGCGCTGCGGTCACTGTCCGTCATCCGCTCTGTTCTCCTCACCGGCCCGCGGGGCGGCCTCGTTGCCCGCCGGATGGCGCCGTCGTCGACGCCACCGAAGTGCAGCGGAGTCTAGTGAGCCGGTGCCGCCGGGGGCATGCGCTGTGGCGAGGCGCGCACGGCCTGTGATGCACCCGACTGGCGCAACGGGACCGTCCGGGGGTCTCGCGGCGTACACCCGGCGGTTCCCCGCCGGTAGTCCTCACGGGTAGCCCCGGGCGGCCCCGGACGCCAGTCTGGGGCCGTGTCGACTCCCGGACCCGCACCCGCCGTCCCCGGGCTGACCCCGGTCGCCCGCGTCCACGTCCTGCTCGACCCGCCGCTGGAGGTCGGCCGGACCCCGTTCGGCCGGGAGCGGGAGATCCCCATCGTGGGCGGCACGGTCTCCGGACCCGGCCGCGACGGCGAGGGCCTGCACGGCGAGGTGCTCCGCGGCGGGGCCGACCGCCAGCGGGTGCTCGACGACGGCACCGCCGTGATCGACACCCGCTACACCGTGGCGCTGCGGTCGGGGCACCTGTTGCAGCTGGCCACGGCGGGCTACCGCACCGGTCCGGCCCCGGTCCTCGACGCGCTGCTCGCCGGGGAGCCCGTCGACCCGGCCCGCTACTACTTCCGGGTCGTCGTCGACGCCCGGACCGCCGACCCGGACCTGGCCTGGCTCAACACCGCGGTGCTCGTCGGCTCCGCGGTCCGCACCGCCGACGCGGTCGCCTACGACGCCTACCTCGTGACCTGAGACGGGTGGGAACAACCGGGGGTGGGGGTGCATTGTGATCGGCATGCCCCCCGTGACCCGAGGATTCGTCAGGCGCAGGCCGCGGGACCGGCGGCTGCCACCCGGCCAGTACGACGCCGGTGACCAGTGGCCGGTGCTGACCGCCGAGCGCGCCCCCACCCTGGACACCGCCCGCTGGACCTTCCGCATCGACGGCCTCGTCGAGCGCCCGGTCGAGTGGACCTGGGACGAGATCCGCGCCCTGCCCCGCGAACGCTGGGACGGCGACATCCACTGCGTCACCACCTGGTCGAAGTTCGGGATGCGCTGGAGCGGGGTCGCGGTCGACACGCTGCTGGAGACCGCGGGGCCGCTGCCGGAGGCACGGTTCGCCGTCGCGCACTCGCACTCGGGATACACCACCAACATGCCACTGTCCGACCTCACCGGCGGCCGGGCGTGGCTGGCGTTCGAGGCGCAGGGTGCGCCGCTGACCCGCGAGCACGGCGGCCCGGCGCGGCTGCTCGTGCCGCACCTGTACTTCTGGAAGAGCGCGAAGTGGGTCGCCGGTCTGCGCCTGACCGCCGAGGACGAGCCCGGTTTCTGGGAGCGCAACGGCTACCACGACCGCGGCGACCCGTGGTCCGAGCAGCGCTTCCAGGGCGACTGACCGTGGACACCACCCCGGCCACCACCCCTCGCCGGACCCTGCGCTGGCAGACCGCGACCGTGCTGTCGGTGCACGACGAGGCCCCGGGGGTGCGGACGTTCCGGCTCGGCCTGGCCGAGCCCGCCACGCACCTGCCGGGCCAGTACTACGTGCTGCGCCTGACCGCCGAGGACGGCTACACCGCACAGCGCAGCTACTCGGTGGCCTCCGCTCCCGACGGGCGGCCGGAGATCGCGCTGACCGTCGAACGTCTCGACGACGGTGAGGTGTCGGAGTTCCTGCACGACGTCGTCGTCGTCGGGGACGTGCTGGAGGTCCGCGGCCCGGTCGGCGGCTGGTTCGCCTGGGACGGGGTCTCCCCCGCGCTGCTGGTCGGCGGTGGCTCCGGCCAGGTCCCGCTGGCCGCGATGCTGCGCCACGCCCGCGCCACCGGCCGTCCCGACCTGGTCCGGATGCTGGTCTCGGTCCGCACCCCCGACGACCTGTTCTACGGCGAGGAGCTCACCGGGCCCCCGGTCACCACGGTGTTCACCCGGACCGCCCCACCCGGCGCGGTCCGCCCGGCGGGCCGGCTCACCCTCGACGACCTGGCCCCGCTCGTCCGCGGCGGGGAGACCGCGTTCGTGTGCGGCTCCCCCGCCTTCGCCGCCGCCGCGGCCGATCTGCTCGCCGCCGCCGGGGTCCCCGACCACGCGATCCGGATCGAGCAGTTCGGCCCGACCGGGGCCTGACCCTGCGGCCCGCCGCGGGGGTGCGGCAGGATGACGCCGCCCCGCCCGCGCACCGCAGGAGCCGACGATGACCGTCACCCCCGCCGAGACGTCGTTCCCGAGCGGCGGGCTGCGCTGTGCGGCCTGGCACCTCGCCCCGGTCGGCGACGCGCTCGCGAACGACCGCGGCCGCCCCTGCGTGGTCATGGCGCACGGCTTCGGCGCCACCCGCGACTCCGGGCTGCTGCCCTTCGCGCAGCGTTTCGCCGCTGCGGGCTGCGCGGTGCTCGTGTTCGACTACCGCGGGTTCGGCGCCTCGGACGGCACCGGCGATCCCCGCCTGGACCAGGACGTCCACCACGGCAGGCACCGCGCCGACTACCACGCCGCGATCGCGCACGCCCACACGCTGCCCGGCGTCGACCCCGAGCGGATCGTGCTGTGGGGCAGCTCGTACTCCGGCGGGCACGTCGTCCCGGTCGCCGCCCGCGACGGCCGGGTCGCCGCGGTGATCTCCCAGGGTGCGGCGATGGACGGGACCGCCGCGCTGCTGGAGATCCTGCGCTACGCCGGACCCGGGCAGCTGGCCCGCCTCACCGGGCACGGGCTGCGCGACGCCGCCGCCGGGCTGCTCGGACGCCCGCCGCACCGGATCGCGGTGTTCGGACCGCCCGGGTCGACCGCGGCGATCACCTCGCACGACGCCGAGAGCGGCTACTCCTCGATCACCGGGCCCGGGTTCCGCAACACCATGCGGGCCCGGGGCGCGCTGCGGATCCCGCTGAACCGCCCGGTGACGGCGGCGGCGCGACTGCGGGCGCCGATCCTCGTCGTCGTCGCGGCGCGGGACTCGATCGCGCCACCCGCGTCGGTGCGCGCGGTGGCCGCGCGGGCCGGGGCGGGCTCGGAGGTGCTGGAGCTGCCGTGCGGGCACTTCGACATCTACCTCGGCGCGATGTTCGAGCGGTCCGTGACCGCACAGGTGGACTTCCTCCGCCGCACGCTCGCCGTCGCCTGACTGAGCCGGACGGAGGACCCGGAGGCCCCGGCTGGGGCAGCACCACCTGTGAGCGGCCACACTCCGTAAAACTGAGCACCTATCGCTTACTCGCTCGCCGTAACAGGCCCCCTCCCCCGTGGCGATGTCACGGGGGACCACGGCGGCCTCACCGGTCCGTACCCCTGAACCCACAGGGTGCTCCCCCGCTGGACCGGAGGAAGCGTTCCGTCGCCGTGTAGGGAGATGACGGCACGTGACGATGTCCCCGCCCCGCGCGGGGGTCGCCGTGGCGCGCCCGGCCCCGGCCGGTGCGCCCGCGCGACACCCGGACCGCCTGTACCGGTTCTTCGAGGCCACGGTCGCCCGGACACCACGGGCGGTCGCGCTGCAGGACGGCGGCCTGGAGCTGACCTACGCCGAGCTGGACGCGCGCGCGAACCAGCTCGCCCGCCACCTGGCCGGGCTCGGCGCGGGCCCGGGCCGGCGCGTCGGGATCCTGCTGCACCGGACCTGGCGGACCTACGCGGTGCTGCTGGCGATCGGCAAGACCGGCGCCGCATTCGTCCCGATCGACCCGGCCGCCCCGGCGGACCGGGTCGGCTACATCCGCGACGACGCCGGGCTGGACCTGCTGGTCACCACCTCGGACCTGGCGGGCGAGCTGCCCACGCCCGGGCTGGTGCTGCTCGACACCTGCGTCGACGCCGTCGCCGCGCTCCCCCGTCACCCGCTCGCCCCGGTCGCCCCCGACCCGGACCCGGCGCCGCTGGCCTACATCATCTACACCTCGGGCTCCAGCGGGCGACCCAAGGGCGTCGCGATCGCCCACCCGAGCATCTGCAACTTCGTGCACGTCATCACCCGCGTCTACGACGTCCGCCCGCACGACCGCGTCTACCAGGGCATGACGATCTCCTTCGACTTCTCGATCGAGGAGATCTGGCCGACCTTCGCGGCCGGGGCGACGCTCGTCGTCGGGCCGACGGACTCGCGCCGGATCGGCGCGGAGCTGGGCGACTTCCTCGCCGGCACCGGCGTCACCGTGCTGTGCTGCGTGCCGACCCTGCTGGCGACGATCCCGCGGGAGCTGCCCGCGCTGCGCACCCTGCTCGTCGGCGGCGAGGCCTGCCCGGCCGGCCTGGTGGAGCGCTGGGCGCGCCCCGGGCGGCGGATGCTCAACACCTACGGCCCCACCGAGACCACCGTGACCTGCACCTGGGGCGAGCTGCACCCGGGGAAGCCGGTCACGATCGGGCGCCCGGTGCCGACCTACTCCGCGGTGATCCTCGACGACACCCTGCGCGAGGTCCCCCGCGGCGAGGTCGGCGAGCTCTGCATCGGCGGCCCCGGGGTCGGCATCGGCTACGTCAACCTGCCGGAGAAGACCGCGGACCGGTTCGTCCGCCACCCCGCGGCGCCGGCTGACGGCGACGGGCGGCTCTACCGCACCGGTGACCTCGCCCGGTTCGACGAGCACGGAGAGATCGTCTACCTGGGCCGTGCCGACGACGAGGTCAAGATCCGCGGGCACCGCGTCGACCTGGGCGAGATCGAGACCGTCGCGCTGGAGCACGCCGACGTGGAGAGCGCCGTGGCCGCGGTCGCGAGGACCGACGACGGCACGGGCGAGGAGCTCACCGTCTACGTCGTCCCGGCCGCCGGGCCGGGCGGGCCGGTGGACCGGGCGGCGCTGCACGAGCTGCTGCGGACCCGGCTGCCCGAGTACATGGTGCCGGGCTACCTCGAGGTGCTCGACGCGCTGCCGATGATGCCCAGCGGCAAGGTCGACCGGCCGAAGCTGCCGGCCCCGTCCGGGCCGCGGATCGTGGTGACCCACGGCCCGCACGTCGAGCCGTCGACGGAGCTGGAGACCGGGGTCCGGGCGGTGCTCGCCGAGGTGCTGGCGCTCGACGCCGGCCAGGTCTCGGTCACCGCCGACTTCTTCGACGAGCTCGGCGGGCACTCGCTGCTCGCCGCGCGGCTGGTGACCCTGCTGCGCGAGCGCGGCGTCGGCCGCTCCCCCGCGGTGCGCGACCTGTACGAGCACCCGACGGTCCGCGGCCTGGCCGCGGCACTGGACCCCGACGCGGCGGGCGACGGCGGCGACGGCTCCGTGCCCCCGCCACCGCGCCCGGAGCCGCTGCGCCACTCGCGGCGCCGCTACTCCGCCGCCGGGACCATGCAGGGCGCCGCGCTGTTCGTGCTGATGCTGGTCATGACCCTGCCCGCGGCCGGGGTGTACGCCTGGCACGGCGGCCGGGTCGCCCCGGACGTGCTGGCCCAGCTCGCCCTCGGCGCCACCGCGATCTTCCTGCTGCAGCGTTGGCTGCTCGCCCCGCTCGCGGTGCGCGCGCTCACCGCCCGGGTCGCACCCGGCCGCTACCCCATGTGGGGACGGGTGCACCTGCGCCTGTGGGCCGCGGACCTGCTGCTGTCGATGTCACCGCTGCCGGTGCTGTCCGGCGGTCCGCTCGCCCCGGCCTACCTGCGGATGCTCGGCGCCACCGTGGGCCGCGACGTGCACCTGGGCACCTCGGTGCTGTCGATGCCCGCGCTGCTGCGGATCGGCGACGGCGCCACCGTCGGCTACGGCGCCGCGCTGCGGCCCTGGACGCTGGCCGACGGCTGGGTGACCGTCGCCCCGATCGCGGTCGGCGAGGGCGCCCACGTCGGCGCCAGCGCGGTCGTCGAACCGGGTGCGGTGGTCGGCGCGGACGCCGTCGTCGGGGAGCAGTCCGCGCTCGCCGCGGACCAGGTGGTGCCGCCCGCCGAGCACTGGGCCGGGTCCCCCGCGGTGCCCGACGCCGCCGACGCCGCGGTCGCCGAGCTGACCGAACGCGGCCCGGCACCGTCCTGGACGCGGCCGCAGCGGGCGGCCGCGCTGGCCGGGATCGTCGCGCTGGAGCTGGTGTCGCTGCTGGCGCTGGTCCCGGCGGTGCTGCTGGTGTGGTCGTCGTTGCTGCTGTTCGGCGACGGCCCCGCCCTGCTCGTCGCGGCCCTGGTCGGGCCGGTGTTCGTGGTGACGGTGTGCGTACTGGTGGCTGTCGGCCGGTGGGCCGTCGCGCCCCGCACCGGGCCCGGGGTCTTCGCGGCGCGCTCCGCGCTGGGGCTGCGCAAGTGGTTCGGCGACACGCTGCTCGAGATGAGCCTGAGCTACACCAACTCGCTGTACTCGACGCTCTACACGGTCGGCTGGTTGCGGCTGCTCGGCGCCCGGATCGGGCGCGGCGCGGAGGTGTCCACCGCCTCGCACATCGACCCGGAGATGCTGACGATCTCCCAGGGCAGCTTCGTCGCGGACATGGCGAGCGTGGGCAGCGCGACCTTCCACAACGGCTGGATGGTCCGCCGTCCGACGCTGGTGGGGCGGCGCGCGTTCGTCGGGAACGCCGCCGTCGTCCCGGCCGGGTCGACGCTCGGCGACGAGTCGCTGATCGGCGTCGCGACGGTGCCCCCGGCGTCGGGCGTGCCGCACGACACCACCTGGCTGGGGTCTCCGGCGATGCACCTGCCGGTGCGCCAGGACTCCGGGGACCACCCGGAGTCGCTGACGTTCACGCCCTCACGGCGCCGCGTCGCGGAGCGGCTCGGCATCGAGTTCCTCCGGGCCACGCTGCCCGCCTCGGCGATCTCGGTGTCGATCTACCTGTTCCTGCAGGGGCTGTCCGGCGTGGCCCGCACCGGCGCCGCGTGGCAGGTCGTGCTCGCGGCACCGGTGCTGGCGCTCGCCTCGGCGCTCGCGCTGGTCCTGCTGGTCGCCGCGGTGAAGTGGCTGGTCGTGGGCACCTACCGGCCGCGGACCGAGCCGCTGTGGAGCCGGTTCGTGCGCCGCTCGGAGTTCGTCACCGGACTCTACGAGGCCTCCGCGGTGCCCGGGCTGCTGAGCATGCTGTCCGGGACCCCGTTGCTGCCGCCGATGCTGCGGCTGCTCGGCGCCCGGATCGGGCGGCGGACCTGCGTGTCGACGACCTACCTCACCGAGTACGACCTGGTGGAGATCGGGGACGACGCCGTCGTCGGGCGGGACGTGTCGCTGCAGACCCACCTGTTCGAGGACCGGGTCATGAAGATGTCGACGGTGTCGGTCGCGGACGGCGCGTCGGTCGGGGACCGGGCGATCGTGCTCTACGACGCCGTGGTCGGCGCCGGGGCGCGGCTCGACCCGCTGTCGCTGGTGATGAAGGGCGAGCACCTGCCGCCCGGCTCCCGGTACCGGGGCATCACCGCCCGCGCGGTGCCCGACGCCGCACCGGCCGACGCGGCACCGGCCGTGCCGCCTGCCGTGCTGCCCGCCGTGCAGCCCGCCGCGGCGCCGGAGACCGTGGCCGGGACCGTGCGGGTCGCGGCCGTCGACCCGGAGCGCACGATGGTCCTCACCCGGGTGCAGGGGACCGACGACCCGGGCCGCACGCTGCGGATGCGCTCGGTCCTGGCCGGGCGCCAGGCCCCGCGCCGCGGCAGCACCGGCCGGCACCGCGCGGGTGCCGCCGGCTCGGCCGGTGCCCCCGGGACCGGGCCCGCCGGCGCCGGGCACGACCGCCGTACCCCCGTCCGGCCGGGCAGCACGCCCCGTGCGCGGCACCGCCACGCCGCCGCGGGCGTCCCGGTCCCCGCGGCGCGGTCCGCGGAACGCACCGCCCGGACCCTCCCCGCCGTGCCGCCCCGGCCGGGACCGGGGACTGCACCGCCCCCGGTGCCGCAGCCGCGCGACCACCGTTCCGCCCGCTCCGGGCCGGGCCCGCGGTGAGCCTGTTCGGGCGGCTGCTCGGCCGCCGCGGCCCGGCCCCCTCCGCCGGCGACCGCCCGGTGGCGCTGGTCTACCGCGGACCGGCGTCGCGGCCGACGGGGTGCGCGGAGTCGGTGGCGGCGCTGCTGGCGTCCTCGCGGCACGGGTTCGACGTGCACTACACCGGCCCGCGCGAACGGCTCCCGCTCACCGCGGACACCCTCGCCCGCGCGACGCTCTACGCCCAGCCCGGCGGCGGCACCCTGTCCGCGGCGTGGCGCACGATGCGGCCCGCGGCCGGCCCGCTGCGCGACTGGGTCGGCGACGGCGGCCGCTACCTCGGGTTCTGTCTGGGCGGCTACCTGGCCGGGGCCACCCCCGGGTTCGGCCTGCTGCCCGGCGACACCGACCGCTGGATCGACTCCCCCGGCGCCACCGTCGGCCACGACGGCGACGCCCTGGTCCGGCTCGACTGGCGCGGCCGCGACCGCACCCTGTTCTTCCAGGACGGCCCGCACTTCCTGCTCGACTCCGGGACCGTCCTCGCCCGCTACCCCGACGGGCTCGTCGCCGCCGCCGTGACCCCGTTCGGGCACGGCCGGGTCGGCGTCGTCGGCCCGCATCCCGAGGCCGGACCCGACTGGTTCGCCGACGCCGGGCTTCCCCAGGCCGACGCC
This sequence comes from Pseudonocardia sp. UM4_GMWB1, assembly GCF_017312155.1. Lineage (NCBI taxonomy): Bacteria > Bacillati > Actinomycetota > Actinomycetes > Pseudonocardiales > Pseudonocardiaceae > Pseudonocardia > Pseudonocardia sp. UM4_GMWB1. The sequence continues at coordinate 3,445,126 of NZ_QJPN01000001.1, forward strand.
CGCGACCTCGGGCACCAGCTGATCGACGAGGTTCTGACATGACCCGACCGCAACCGCCCGGCAGCCACCGCCGCGGCGCCGACCGCCCCGCGCCGCCCCGGCCGCCCGGGCCGCCCGGGCCCACTCTCGGCCCCGTCCCGGGCGCGCCCCGGCGGACCGGCACCGGCACCCACCGCGCCCCGGAGGGACGGCCGGACGCCGCCGCCACCCGGACCGCGAGCCGGCCGCGCCGGCCGTCCGGTCCGCCCGGCACCGCGCCCGCGACGACCGTCGCCGTCCCGGCCCCCCGCACCGCGGGTCCCTCGCCTGCCCCGTCGGCACCCGCGCGGACCCTGCGCACCCCGTCCGCACCACCGGACACCACGGGGACCACGGGGACCACCACCGTGCTCCCGGCCACCACCCGGGCCACGCCCGCCCCGGACCCGGCTCCCCCGGCCGCGCCGAAACCCGCGCCGCCCCGCGAGCGCGCCTCGCGCCTGCTCGGCGTCGACGCCACCCGCGGGGTCGCGCTGCTCGGCATCATCGCCGTGCACGCCCTCGTCGAGGCCACCGACGACGGCACCCCCACGCCCAGCTACCTCGTGTTCGGCGGCCGCTCCGCGGCGCTGTTCGCCGTCCTCGCCGGGGTCTCGTTCGCGTTCATGACCGGGCGCGCCCGGGTCCGCACCCCCGACCTGCGCGCCACGGCGGCGATGCTCGCCACCCGCGCCGGCGTCCTGATGGTGCTGGCACTGGCCCTGAGCTGGACCGACCCGTCGATCGCGGCGCTCATCCTCCCCTACTACGCGATCGCGTTCCTGCTCGCGATACCGCTGGTCGCGCTGCCGACCCGGGTCCTCGCGCCGCTCGCGGTGCTGCTGGGTCTCGGGATACCGGTCGGATCGCACCTGGTGCGCCCGTTCCTGCCGGTGCCCGACCTCGGCAACCCCTCGGTGCTCGACATCGTCACCGACCCCGGCGCGCTGCTGTCGGAGCTGACCCTGACCGGCGCCTACCCGGCGGTGGTCTGGCTCGCCTACATGGCGGTCGGGATCGTGGTCGGACGGCTGCGGCTCTCGGACCGGCGCACGGCGGCGGCGCTGCTGGCCGGCGGCGTCGTCGCGGCGGCGGCGGCCACCGGGCTGTCGATGTGGCTGCTCGGCCCGGGCGGCGGGTACGCCGCGATCGCCGCGGTGGGCCCGCCGGAGATCCTCGACAGCGCGCCGACGATCGCCGATGCCGTCACCGGCTACCCCGACGGCGTCACCCCCACCTCGACGTGGTGGTGGCTGGCGACCGTCGCGCCGCACTCGGGCACGCCGCTCGACGTCGTCCAGACCACCGGGTCCGCACTCGCCGTGCTCGGCGCGGTCCTGCTCCTGGCCTCGGTCACCGTCCGCGGCGCCGGTCCGCTGCTGGGTCACCTGCTGCGCCCGCTCGCCGCAGCCGGGTCGATGACGCTGACCCTCTACGTCGGCTCGATCCTGTTCATGAACTCCCCGCTCGACGACCTGGGCCCCTGGGAGGGCTACCTCTGGCAGATCGCCGTCGCGGTCGGGATCGGGCTCGCCTGGCGGCGCGCGGTCGGGCGCGGTCCCCTCGAGACCGTCGTGTCGGCGCCCGCGCACGCCGTCCGGGACCGGCTCCGCGGCCGGGCCCGCGATCGGGTGGCGTAGCCGGGCGGTGCCGCACGCCGGTCGCCGCCCGTGCGCACCGCGGCTAGCCTCCCCCTCATGATCGACCTGACCCGGCGGCGCCGGGCCCTCGTCGGCGTCGCCGTCGTCCTGGCCGTGCTGGGGGGCTGCGCGGCCGGCGTGCCGCAGGTCGAGCGGGCGGCCCCGTGGCCGCAGCGCCCGGTCGTCGACGCGTCGCTGGACCTCGCCCCGGACCTGTCCTCGGCCACCGGCCGCCAGACCGTCCGCTTCACCCCCGACGCCCGGATCTGCGAGCTGGTCTTCCGGCTCTGGACCAACCGGCCGACCGTCGTCTCCGACGGCGGCTCGTCCCGGGTCACCGACGCGAGCGTCGACGGCACCCCGGTCACCCCGCGCACCGAGCAGGCGGGCGCCCCGGACGGCGCGCCCGGCACGCTCGTCGAGCTGCCGCTGCCGTCCTGCGCCGACGCGGGCACCACCGTCACCGCGCAGCTCGGGTTCACCCTCACCCTCGGCGAGGACTCCACCGAACGCATCGGGCACTCCACGTCGGCGGGCACCGCCTGGCTCGGCAGTCCGCTGCCGGTGCTGGACTGGGTCCGCGGCCGCGGCTGGGTCCGCACCCCCGCGGTGCGGATGTCCGGCGAGACCGTCGTCGCCGAGGACTACCGGCTCGCCTCGCTCGCCGTCACCGCGGCGGCGGACCAGCAGGTGGTCGGGGTCGGGACGGCCACCGGCACCCGCGACGCCGGCAGCGGGCGGCTCACCCGCACCTTCACCGCCGACGCGGTCCGTGACATCGCGGTCGCCGTCGGCGCCTACCGGGTCGCCGAGTCCACGGTCGGCTCCACCCGGGTGCACGTCGCACTGCCCACCGCGGGCCGCGCCGGCGCCCGGCGCGGCGGGGAGCTGCGCGGCTCCGCGCAGGACTGGCAGGGCGAGGTCGCCCGCTTCCTGCCCGCCCTGGAACGGCTGCTGGGGCCCTACCCGTACCCGGACCTGTGGCTGACGGTCGTGCCCACCCAGAGCGACGGCGTCGAGTTCCCGACCCACCTGCAGTTCGGCGACGTCGACGACGCCACCCGCCCGTCGCTGGCCGCGCACGAGATCGCCCACTCCTGGTTCTACGCGCTGGTCGGCAACGACCAGGCCCGTGACCCGTGGCTGGACGAGGCGTTCACGACCTGGGCCCAGGCCCTGGTCGCCGACCAGCGCGACCTGTACCGGATCGGCAGCTTCGGACCCGGCGACGTCGCGGGCCCGATCGGCGCCCCCATGTCGTTCTGGGACTCCCGCGGCGGGTTCACCGACCTCGTCGACGGCGTCTACGACCAGGGTGCCGCCGCGCTGTTCGCGGGTCGCGACGCCGTCGGCGCACAGCGGTTCGACGCCGCGGTCCGCGCCTACGTCGAGGCGAACGCACACCGCGTCGCCGCCCCGGCCGACGTCGAACGGGCCTTCGCCGACCTGCCGGAGGTGCTCGACGTGCTGCGCGAGCACGGCGCCTTCGACCCGCGCACCGGCGGCTGAGCACCTCCGCGACGACCCGCGTGTCGAGGGCCACCGAGCCCGGCCCCCCACCGATCTTCTACTTACGGTAGAACTACTACTGGACGTAGAACTTCGCTCGGGAGGTCCGGATGGACGCGCTCGACCTGGCCCGCTGGCAGTTCGGGATCACCACGATCTACCACTTCCTGTTCGTGCCGCTGACCATCGGCCTGTCGGTGATCGTCGCGTCGCTGCAGACCGCCTGGTTCCGCACGGGCCGGGAGGAGTACCTGCGCGCCACCACGTTCTTCGGGAAGCTGTTCCTGATCAACTTCGCGATGGGCGTGGTCACCGGGATCGTGCAGGAGTTCCAGTTCGGGATGAACTGGAGCTCCTACTCCACCTTCGTCGGCGACGTGTTCGGCGCACCGCTGGCGATGGAGGCGCTCATCGCCTTCTTCCTGGAGTCCACCTTCATCGGGCTGTGGATCTTCGGATGGGACCGGCTGCGGAAAGGCGTGCACCTGGCCTGCATCTGGGCCGCGGCGATCGGGTCCAACCTCTCGGCGTACTTCATCCTCGCGGCGAACGCGTGGATGCGGAACCCGGTCGGCTACGAGGTCGACCGCGCCACCGGACGGGCCCGGCTCACCGACATCGGCGCCGTGCTGACCAACCCGCAGGCCTGGTCGACCTACACCCACGTCGTCGCCGCGGCGTTCCTGATCGCGGGGCTGTTCGTCGCCGCGGTGAGCTCCTGGAAGCTGATGCGCGAACGCTGGAGCCGTCCCGGTGACGCGACGCCGCACCCGGGCGAGCACGCGCTGTTCCGGAAGACCCTGCGCACCGGGTTCCTGGTCACCCTCGTGGCCGGGGTGCTGGTCATCGCCTCCGGTGATCACCAGGCCAAGCTGGCCGCCACCTACGAGCCGATGAAGCTCGCCTCGGCCGAGGCGCTGTGGCAGACCGAGGAGTCGGCCGGGTTCTCGCTGTTCGCCGTCGGCGACGTCCAGGGCAGCCGCAACCACGTCAACGTGCAGATCCCCGGTGTCCTGAGCTTCCTGGCCACCGGCAGCCCGTGGGGCCCGGTGCAGGGCATCGAGAACGTGCAGGCGCAGTACGAGGCGCTCTACGGGCCCGGGGACTACCGGCCCAACATCGCCGTCCTCTACTGGGCGTTCCGGCTGATGATGGGCCTCGGCCTGGCCGGGGTCGCGGTCGCGACGGCCGGGCTCTGGCTGACCCGCGGCGGCCGGCTGCCCGGCTTCACCCGCGACGGCGCACCGGCTCCGGCCGGGCGGCTCCAGCGGTGGGCCTACCGGGGTGTGGTCGCCGCGCTGCCCGCGGCGCTGGCGGGGAACATCGCCGGCTGGGTGCTGACCGAGATGGGCCGCCAGCCCTGGACGGTGCACGGCGAGCTGCTCACCGCGCAGAGCGTGTCCCCCGGAGTGAGCCTGGGCCAGGTCGCGTTCTCCCTGGCCGCGTTCACCGCGCTCTACGGGATCCTCGCCGTCGTCGAGGTCCGGCTGCTGTTCCGCTACGTCGCCGCCGGACCCGCCGCCCCCGCGGCCCCGCCCGGGCCCGCCGACGACGCCGACACCGACGCCGAGCGCCGCCCCGCGGCGTTCAGCTACTGACCCCGGAGGGACGACGATGGACCTGCCCACGATCTGGTTCCTGGCCGTGGCCGTGCTGTGGACCGGCTACCTGGTGCTCGAGGGGTTCGACTTCGGCGTCGGGATGCTGGTCCGCGTCCTGGGCCGCGACGAGGAGGACGACCGCGAGGCCGCCCTCGGCGCGATCGGCCCGGTGTGGGACGGCAACGAGGTGTGGCTGATCGCCGCCGTCGGCGCGATGTTCGCCGCGTTCCCCGCCTGGTACGCCGCCATGCTGTCGGGCCTCTACCTGCCGGTGCTGCTGGTCCTGCTGGGCCTGATCGTGCGCGGGGTCGGGCTGGAGTACCGGCACAAGCGCTCCGACGCGCCGTGGAAGGCCCGCTGGGACCTGATGATCGGTCTCGGGTCGCTGGTGCCGGCGTTCGTGTGGGGCATGGTCCTCGCGAACCTGGTCCGTGGCCTTCCCACCGTGCTCAGTGCCCCGGGCAGCGGGCAGAACACCGTGGTCACCGCGTCGCTCGGGGACCTGCTGAACGGCTACGCGTTGCTCGGCGGCGTCGTCACCACGGCGCTGTTCCTGCTGCACGGCGCGGTGTTCCTGGCACTGAAGACCGACGGGCCGGTGCGGTACCGGGCGCGGCGGTTCGCGCTGCGCGCGGTGGCCCCGGTGCTGCTGGTGACCGTCGCGTTCCTGGCCGCGACGCTCGCGCTGCGCGAGCCGTCCTGGACCACCACGGTCGCCTGGCTCGCCGGCGCGGCCCTCGCCGCGGCCGGGGTGGCGCTGCTGGCCGGCCGCGAGGGGTGGGCGTTCACCGCCACCGCGCTCGCGATCGGCGGGCTGTCGGTCGTGCTGTTCGGCCAGCTGTACCCGACGCTGCTGCCCTCGACGACCGACCCCGCGCACACCCTGACCGTCGCGAACGCGGCGTCCGCGCCGTACACGCTCGGCGTCATGTCCTGGATCGCGGCCGTGTTCCTGCCGCTGGTGCTCGGCTACCAGTCCTGGAGCTACTGGGTGTTCCGCCGCCGCCTCGGCGGGGCGCGGGTCGCCCCGGCCGGGACCTCCGACACTGGTGACACCGCGGTACCGGCCCCACGATGACGACCGTGTCCACCCCGTCCGCCACCGCCGGGGTCCCGCCCGCGGGCGGCCCGCCGGTCGACCCCCGGCTGCTGCGCACGGCGAGCGCGGTCCGGGTGCACCTGGCCGTCGCCGCGGTCTGCGGGGTCGCCGCGACCGGGCTGATCCTGGCCCAGGCCTGGCTGGTGTCGCGGGTGGTGGCCGGGGCGACGCCGTCGTTCGGCCTCGACGGAGCACGCACCGGGCCGGGCGCCGGGCTCGACACCCTGGCCTGGCTCGTCGGGGGCGTCGCCGTCGTCGCGGTGGCGCGGGCGCTGCTGTCCTATGGCGCGGAGTCCGCGGCGCTGCGCAGCGCCGCCCGCGCCAAGTCCCAGCTGCGGATGCAGCTCGTGCGCCGGCTCGCGCTCGCCGCGCCGGACCCGCGGCGGTCCTCCGGTGAGATCGTCACCCTGGCCACCCGCGGCCTCGACGCCCTCGACGACTACTTCGCCCGCTACCTGCCCCAGCTGGTGCTCGCGGTGCTGGTCCCGGTCGCGGTGCTGGTCGTCGTCGCCGACGCGGACTGGATCTCCGCGGTCGTCATCGCGGTCACGCTCCCGCTGATCCCGCTGTTCATGGCGCTGGTCGGGATGCACACCCGGGCCCGCACCGACCGCCAGTGGCGGCTGCTGTCCCGTCTCGGCGGGCACTTCCTCGACGTCGTGCAGGGGCTGCCGACGCTCGCGCTGTTCCGCCGCGCGCAGGTCGTCGCGGGCAAGGTCCGGGAGACGACCGACGCCCACCGGCACGCCATGACCGGCACCCTGCGGGTCGCGTTCCTGTCCGCGTTCGTGCTGGAGGTCCTCGCGACGCTCGCCGTCGCCCTGGTCGCGGTCGAGGTCGGGCTGCGGCTGCTCTACGGGGACCTCGACTACGCCACCGCGCTGTTCGTGCTGGTCCTGGCCCCGGAGGCCTACCTGCCGCTGCGCGAGGTCGGTGCCCGGTTCCACGCCAGCATGGAGGGCGTCGCCGCGGCCCGGCAGGTGTTCGCCGAGCTGGACCGCCCGGCCGGCGGCGCGCCCGGCGGGACCGCACCGGTGCCGGCGGCCGACCCGGCGGGCCGCGGCCTGACCGTCGACGGGCTGCGGGTGCGCTACCCCGGCGCGGACGCCGACGCCGTCGCCGGTCTGTCGCTGGGCCTCGCCCCCGGGGAGACGGTGCTGCTGCGCGGCCCGTCCGGGGCCGGGAAGTCCACCCTGCTCGGCGTGCTGCTCGGCATGGTCGCCCCGACCGGCGGCACCGTCACCGTGCACGGCCGCGACGGCACCGGCGCCGACCTCGCGGACCTGGACCTCGACGCCTGGCGCCGCGGGGTGGCCTGGGTGCCGCAGCAGCCGCACCTGTTCGCCGACACCGTCGCCGCCAACGTCCGGCTCGGCGCCGGGCGGGACCACGCGGGCGTCACCGACGACGCCGTGCGGGCGGCCGCACGCCGGGCCGGGCTCGACGCCGTCGTCGCCCGGCTGCCGCACGGCTGGGACACCGTGCTCGGCGAGGGCGGCGCGCAGCTGTCGTCGGGCGAGCGGCAGCGGGTCGCGCTGGCCAGGGCGTTCCTGCGCGACGCCCCGCTGGTCCTGCTCGACGAGCCGACCGCGCACCTCGACCCCGACTCCGCCGACGCGGTCCGCAGCGCGGCCGCCGAGCTGCTCCGCGGGCGCACCGCGGTCGTCGTCGCGCACGACGCAGGCTGGGCCGAGCACACCGACCGCACCGTCACGATCACCCCGGTCGCGACCACACCCGCCGGACGTCCGCGATGAGCCCCTGGTCGCTCGCCCGCAGCGTGCTGGCGCCCCGGCTGCGCGGCGTCGTCGGCGGGGCGCTGCTCGGCGCGCTCGCCACCGCCTGCGGCGCCGGGCTGCTGTCGCTGGCCGCCTGGCTGCTCGCCACCGCCGCCCAGCACCCGTCGGTGACGGCGCTGTCGGTCGCCGTCGTGCTGACCCGTGCCCTCGGCGTCGGACGCGGGGTGGCCCGCTACGCCGAGCGGCTGGTCGGGCACGACGCCGCGCTGCGCGCGCTGTCGGACATGCGCGGCCGCGTCTACGCCCGGCTCGCCGCCACCGAACCGGTGCGCCGGTTCCGGTCCGGCGAGCTGGTCGCCCGGCTGGTCGGCGACACCGACTCGGTGCAGGACCTGGTGGTGCGCGGGGTGCTGCCGGTCGTCGCAGCCGGGGTCGCCGGGTCCGGTGCGGTGCTGCTCGCCACCGCGCTGTACGTCCCCGGCGGGGCGCTGCTCGCCGCCGGGCTGCTGCTCGCCGGCGTCGCGGTGCCCGCCCTCGCCGCGGCGCTGTCGCGGCGGCCCGCCGAGCGCGCCGGTGTCGCACGGGACCGGCTCGCGACCGCCCTGGTCGACCTGCTCGACGGCGGCCCGGAACTGCTGGCCCACGGCGCGACCGGCCACGCCGTCGACGCCGTCGCCCGCGCCGACGCCGAGCTGACCCGCACCGCCCGTCGCGACGCCGCTCTGCTCGGCCTCGGCGCGGGGTCCGGCGCCCTGGTCGCCGGGCTCACCCTGGCCGGGACGCTGCTGCTGGGCGTCGCCGCCGTCGACGCCGGCACCCTGGGCGCGGTCCCGCTGGCCGTGCTGGTGCTGACCGCACTGGCCGCGTTCGAGATCGTCGCGCCGCTGCCGGCCGCCGCGGCGCGGCTCGCCGCGGTCCGCGCCGGGCTGGCCCGGCTGGTGCCGGTGCTCGACGCCGCACCCGCCGTCGTGCACCGCGCCCCGGGGCCGGGGCCGCTGCCGCGCCGCGGTGACCTGCAGGTCCGCGGGCTCACCGCCGCCTGGCCCGGGCCGGGACCGGACGGGCGCGGCCGCACCGTCCTGCACGGGGCGGACCTCGACGTCGGACGCGGGGAGGTCGTGGCGCTGGTCGGTGCCAGCGGGTCGGGCAAGTCGACGCTGGCCGCGGTGCTGTTCCGGTTCCTCGACCCGCGCGCGGGGTCGGTCCGGCTCGACGGGCACGACCTGGCCCTGCGCCCGCCCGACGAGGTCCGTGCGGTGGTCTCCGGGGTACCCGCCGACCCGCACGTGTTCGACTCGACGGTCCGGGAGAACCTGCGCCTGGCCGCCCCCGACGCCGACGACGCCCATCTCATCGACGTCCTGCGCCGGGTCGGGCTCGCCGGCCTGGCCCTCGACGACGAGGTCGGCGCGCACGGCGCCCGGCTCTCGGGCGGGATGCGGCGACGGCTCGCGCTGGCCCGCGCGCTGCTCGTCGACCCCGCGGTGCTGGTGCTCGACGAGCCCACCGCGCACCTCGACCCGGACACCCGCGACGCCGTCCTCGACGACCTGCTCGCCGCTGCGGCGGGCCGGGCCGTGCTCGTCATCACCCACGACCCGGCGGTGCTGCCGCGGGCCGACCGGGTGTACACGCTGCGCGACAAGAGGGTTCACCTGCGCAGCGGGGCTGCGTGCGGCCCTCGCGAACCGCGGCCCTACTCTGCTCCGAACGTCCGATAGCGGGCCCCGGCCGGCTCCGGGCGTTCGCGAGGTTCTCTCAGTCGGGTCACAGGAGCCCCCTGACACGCTGGGAGCACCTCGCCGGGACACCGTCCCGCGCAGGAGTGCAGGAGTCAGTACGAGCCCGCGCGCGCCACGGCATCCGCCCGGCGCCGCGTCCGGTCAGAACGTGAGGTCACCAGCCCGTGCGAGCGTCACGCCGTCCCTCCCCGACGACGTCCGGACCGAGGTCCCCGTCGCGGCCCCCCCGGTTCCGGCCCGGCCTGCGCCGGACCCCGGCCCTGGCCCTGCTGCTCGCGGGGGTCCTGGCCCTCGCCGCCTGCACCTCGGGGACCGGCGGCACCACCACCGGTGACGCCGTGCCGTCGTCGGCGCTGGAGGCCTCGGCGAAGGCCGTCGACCTGAACGGCTGGCGCTGGGACGAGCAGCCGGGCCCGATGGAGATCGGGGTGACCCACACCCAGGACAGCCTCGACGACACCGAGCCCGCGCAGGCCCGCCAGCGCGGCGTCGACATCCTGTCGAGCCTCGGGCAGGAGTACCAGAACCACCACCTCATGGGCTTCGGCACGCTGAACCCCGAGCCCCGGCCCGGCGAGTTCGAGTGGGGCTCGCTGGACCGCCGGATGCAGCTCACCGAGGAGACCGGCGGCAAGGCGATGCTGACGCTCTGCTGCTCCCCGGACTGGATGAAGGGCGCGCCGCGCGACAGCGGCGCCACCCGCTGGGACCGGCTCGAGAAGGCACCGCTGCCCGAGCACTTCGCCGATTTCGCCAACCTCGCCCGTGAGGCCGTGCAGCGGTACCCGCAGGTCGACCGCGTCCTGGTGTGGAACGAGCTCAAGGGCTTCTACAACCAGGCCGAGAACCGCTGGGACTACGAGGGCTACACGAACTTCTACAACCAGGTCTACCAGGCGGTGAAGTCCGTCCGGCCCGACGTCCAGGTCGGGGGCCCGTACGTCGTGATGAGCAGCGTGCCGGTCGACTCGGGCGACGCCTCGGCCATCCGCGGCCCCTGGGGCGCGCTCGACCAGCGGCCGCTCGACGTCCTGGACTACTGGCTGAAGAACAACGTCGGGGCGGACTTCATCGTCGTCGACGGCTCCACCACCAACCGCGGCCAGCAGGATGCGATCTCACCGGTCGACGTCGGCGCCGAGAAGTTCTCGGTGATCGACCGCTGGATCCAGGAACGGACGCAGCTCCCGATCTGGTGGGCCGAGTTCTACGCCAACGTCCCCGCCGACGCCCAGGCCGGTTTCGCCTCCCCCGCCAGCGCGGTCTCGACGATCGCCGCCCTGCAGGCGATGGCCCGCTCCGGCACCCAGGGCTCGCTGCTGTGGGGTCCCGAGGGCAGCAACTCGCTCGAGTACTCCTCGCTGTGGACCCCCGCGACCGACGAGAACGGCGGTCAGCCGACCCCGCTGACCGAGGCGTGGCGCTGGCTGGTGCCCAGGCTCCGTGAGGGCACCGTCGAGCTGGGCCGGGCGACCGACGGCTCGTCGCTGGGTGGTTTCCGCGCGGCGGACGGCTCGGTGCTGCTCGTCAACTTCTCCGCGGACGCCGTGCCGGTCTCCGGCCAGGACGACATCCCCGGCTGGGCGATCGTGCCGATGACCAGCAGTTCCTGACCCCCGCGACGACCGACGGGCCGGCACCGCAGCAGCGGAGCCGGCCCGTTCGTCGTGGGTGGGTCAGGCCTTCGGGCCACCGGCCACGTAGATGACCTGGCCGCTGACGAACGACGAGCGCTCGTCGACGAAGAACGACACGGTCTGGGCGATGTCCTCGGGCGCGCCGGGGCGCTGCACCGGGATCTCCTTGGCCCGGGCGGCCTTGAACTCCTCCCAGTCCACGCCGATCCGCTCGGCGGTCGCCTTGGTCATCTCCGAGGCGATGAAGCCGGGGGCGATGCAGTTCGCGGTGACGCCGAACTTGCCGAGCTCGATCGCGAGGGTCTTGGTGAAGCCCTGCATGCCGGCCTTCGCCGCGGAGTAGTTCGCCTGGCCGCGGTTGCCCAGCGCCGAGGTCGAGGAGAGGTTCACGACCCGGCCCCAGGCGGCGTCGACCATGTGCTTCTGCACCGCGCGGGTCATCAGGAACGCACCGCGCAGGTGCACGCCCATGACCGCGTCCCAGTCGTCGACGGTCATCTTGAACAGCAGGTTGTCCTTGGTGATACCGGCGTTGTTGATCAGCACCGTCGGGGCGCCGAGGCGCTCGGTGACCGCGTCGACGGCCGCGGCGACGGCCCGCTCGTCGGCGACGTCCGCACCGAACGCGGCCGCGGTCCCGCCGGCGGACTCGATGGCCTCGACGGTGGCCTTCGCGGCCGACTCCTCCAGGTCCAGCACCGCGACCTTGTGCCCGTCGGCGGCGAGCCGGATCGCGGTGGCGGCCCCGATGCCGCGCGCCCCACCGGTCACGACGGCGGTCCTCTGCTGCTGGGTCATGTCTCTCCTCGCTGATCGACGGTGATCTCCGGGTGTCTCCCGCCGCCGATCGTGTCACCACCTACCGCAGAGTCACATCGCGGCCCGTGCGACATCGCTCACCCCCGTTCGGAGGCGCCGGGTGCACTAGCGTCGAGGTGTCCGTTCCCGACCAGGAAGGATTTTCATGGCCGTCGAGCGTTCCGAACCGACCTACCGGCTTGCTCTGCCGGAACCCACGACCTCGTTCGAGCAGGACGCGGAGTACTGCGTGCTGGACCTCGGACACGGGTGGACCGAGTACCGCTTCCACGACTACGACGAACTCTTCAAGATCCCGGGCCTCTACGAGAAGCTGTTCTACGACATCCTGCAGTGCCAGTCCCCGGCCGTGGTGGCCGGTGCGCTGGCCGAGCAGCTCGACGCCGTCGGCGTCGACCCGTCCGGGCTGCGGGTCCTCGACGTCGGCGCCGGCAACGGCATCGTCGCCGAGGAGCTGCGTGCCCGCGGCGTCGGCAAGGTGGTGGGGATCGACATCCTCCCCGAGGCCCGCGACGCCGCCGAACGGGACCGCCCGGGGGTCTACGACGACTACCACGTCGTGGACCTCACCGACCTGGACGAGGAGACCACCGAGACCATCGCCGCGGGCGGTTTCGACGCCCTGACCTGCGTCGCCGCGCTCGGCTTCGGCGACATCCCGCCCGCGGCGTTCCGCGCCGCGTTCGACATGGTCGCGGTCGACGGCTTCGTCGCGATCACCCTGCGGGACGACTTCCTGAGCGACGGCGACACCTCCGGGTTCGCCGGTCTCATCTCCTCGATGCTGGCCTCCGGCGAGCTCGAGGAGCTCGGGTCGACCGTCTACCGGCACCGGCTCGCGACCAGTCGCGACCCGCTGCTCTACCGGGCCGTCGTGGCCCGCAAGCGCCGCCCGCGCGGCTGACCCCGCGCGTTCGCACCGGTCCGCGACGCGTCGGCCGGTGCGAACGCGCCGCGGCGAGATCTTCCGGTCATTTCGGGTTAGGTAAGCCTCGGTTATTGTCCCGATGTGCATCGACGACTGATCCTCCTGCTGGCCCTCGTGGGCCTGCTCACCGCCTGTACGTCCGGCGGTCCCGGCCCGACGGACGCCCCGTCCACCGCCGACGGCGCGTTCCCCGTCCGCATCGACCACGCCTTCGGCGCCGCGGAGATCCCCGCCCGCCCGCAGCGGGTCGTCGCCCTCGGCGTCACCGACGCCGACCCCGTCCTCGCCCTGGGTGTGACCCCGGTCGCCGTCGCCTCCTACACCTTCTACCAGGAGACCGGCGGGCTGGGTCCGTGGGCCCGCGGGCTCGTGCAGGGTGAGGCGCCGCAGGTCCTCACCGAGCCCGAGCCGAACCTGGAACGGATCGCCGCGCTGCGCCCGGACGTGATCATCGCGCTGTCCTCGGGCATCGACCGGGCCGCCTACGACCGGCTGACCGCGATCGCGCCGGTCGTCGCCCGTCCCGCGGGCTCCATCGCGTTCGGGGTGAGCCGCACCGACCAGATGCGCGCCGTCGCGACCGCGCTGGGCGAGACCGCTCGCGGCGAGGAGCTGATCCGGACCGCCGACGCCGCGTTCGCCGACGCCGTCACCGCCCACCCCGAGTTCCGCGGGAAGGTCGGGGCGACGGTGCTGCCCTTCGACGGCACGTACGGCGCCTTCACCGCCGCCGACGCCCGCGGCCAGTTCATGACCGGTCTCGGTTTCGCGCAGCCACCGGCCATCGCCGAGCGCGACGACCGGCAGAGCTTCTACGTCGAGGTCTCCTCCGAGCAGGCCGGTCTGCTCGACGGCGACGTGCTGGTGATGCTGGCCGACGAGGGCGCCGCGAAGCAGCAGGTCGACTCCGACCCGGTCCTGCGCCAGATCCCGGTCGTGGCCCGCGGCGACATGGTCGTGCCCGACGCCGACACCCGCGGGGCGATGACCTACAACAGCGTGCTGTCCGCGCCGTACGCCCTGGAGCGGCTCGTCCCGCAGCTCGCCGAGAAGCTCGCCGGCTGATCCGGGTTAGGGTCGCGGCGTGACTCTGATGGAGCGGTTCCGACTGGACGGCCGGGTCGCCGTCGTCACCGGTGCGTCGTCCGGCCTCGGTGTGGCCTTCGCGAAGGGCCTCGCCGAGGCCGGTGCGGACCTCGTACTGGGCGCGCGGCGGGTCGACAGGCTGGCCGACACGGTGGCCCTGGTGGAGGCGGCGGGCCGGCGCGCGGTCGCCGTCGCCACCGACGTGGCGAAGCCCGAGGACTGCCGGGCGCTGGCGCAGGCCGCCGTCGACGAGTTCGGCCGGCTCGACGTGCTGGTCAACAACGCCGGGATCGGCACCGCCGTCCCGGCCCTGAAGGAGACCCCGGAGCAGTTCACCGGGGTCGTCGACGTCAACCTCAACGGCTCGTACTGGATGGCGCAGGCCTGCGCGGCGCACATGGGCGCCGGGTCCAGCATCGTCAACATCTCCTCGGTGCTGGGGCTCACCACCGCGTCGCTGCCGCAGGCGGCGTACTCGGCGTCGAAGGCCGCCATCGTCGGACTCACCCGGGACCTGGCCCAGCAGTGGACCGGCCGCCGGGGCATCCGGGTCAACGCGGTCGCGCCCGGGTTCTTCGCCTCGGAGATGACCGACCAGTACCAGGACGGCTACCTGGAGCGGATGACCGAGCGGATCCCGATGGGCCGCAAGGGCGACCCGGAGGAGCTGACGGCGGCGGTGCTGTTCCTCGCCTCCGAGGCCGGTGGCTACGTCACCGGCCAGACCTGGGCCGTCGACGGCGGCATCACGATCACCTGACCGACCGCGCAGGCCCGGGGGCGCCGCACGGCGCCCCCGGGCCTGCGCGGTCAGCTGCGGGGCACGTCGTCGGACCGGGGGGTCAGGCCGGAGGCAGGCACGAGGTTCCAGCGCTCGAGCGCCGCCCGGACCTGCTCGGCGGCGTCGATGTTCAGCGGGCCCGAGGTCCACAGGGCGTAGGGCAGGTTCAGGAACCGGTTCTCCCTCACCGCCGGCAGGTCGCGGGTGTCGGGACGGCTCTTCAGGATCGCGACCTTCTCGGCGAAGGTCTGCGGCGGGTAGTCGACGAACAGGAACGCGGCGGGCTGTGCCGTCGCGACCCGCTCCCACGAGACCGTGGTCCAGGTGTCGTCGACGTCGGAGAGGGCGTTGCGCGCCCCGGCCGCCTCGATGATCGCCTGCGGGGCGCCGAACCGGCCGCTGGAGAAGGGGGTGTCGGTGCCGCTGTCGAACAGGAACACCGTCGGCGGTGTCGCGGCCCTCGGTGCCTTCCCGAGCGCGTCGAGCCGGGTGTCGAGGTCGGCGACGACGCGGTCGGCGTCGGCGGTGTGCCCGGTGATGGTGCCGAGGTTCTGCAGGTCCTCGCGCAGCGCCGTCCAGGGGTCGACGATGCCGCGGGCGCTCTGCCCGTCGGCCTGGCGGCAGGACTCGGTCAGCACGTACGGGGCGATGCCCTGCTCGCGCAGCCGGGCCGGGGTGAGGTTCTTCGCCTCGCTGTAGCCGTAGTTCCAGCCGGCGACCATCACGTCGGGGTCGCGGGCCAGGACGGTCTCCAGGGTCGGGTACTCCGGCGCCGCCTGCGCCAGGCCGTCGACGGCGGCGCCGTAGTGGCGGCGCAGCGTGTCGGCGTCGCGCTGCATGCTCGACACCGCGGTGACCCGGTCCTGCGCGCCGAGCGCCAGGAGCATCGAGATCATGTTGCCGTCGTTGACGAACAGGCGCTGCGCCGGCGCCGTGAACTGCGCGGGGGCACCGCAGTTCTGCACGGTGACCGTGCCGGCGGGGTCACCGGCTGCGGCGGGTGCCGGGGCGGGCGCCGAGCAGGCGGCGAGGACGACCACCCCCGCGGCGAGGACGGCGGACAGGCGTGGCGGACGGGTCACGAGCTCTCCCTGAGCGAGTCGAACACGAGGCGGGACCGCCCGGTCACCGGATGCGTGACGCGGGCGGCGGCGACCCCGAAGACCCGAGAGACGGTGTCGGGGTCGAGGTCGGACACGGCCGGGAGGGCCCGGCCGTCGTGCAGGACGACGAGGCGGTCGCACCAGCGGTCGGCCAGGTCGAGGTCGTGCAGGCTCACCACGACGGTCCGGCGCAGCGACCGGACCAGCTCCAGCAGGCCCAGCGCGTGGCGGACGTCGAGGTGGTTGGTGGGCTCGTCGAGCACCAGGACCCCGGCGTCCTGGGCGAGGCCGCGGGCGAGCAGCACCCGGCGCCGTTCACCGCCGGAGAGCCGGTCGACCGGGCGGTCGGCGAGACCGTCGAGCTCGACCACGGCCAGCGCCGCGGTGACCGCGGTCCGCTCGACCGCGTCGCCGCCCGCCCACGGCGGCCGGTGCGGCACCAGGCCGAGCGCGACGACCTCCCCGGCGCACAGGTCGGGGGGCAGGTCCTCCTCCTGGCCGACGAACGCGATCCGCCGGGCCCGCTGCCGGGCCCGCAGCGCGGTCAGCGGTGTGCCGTCGAGCAGTACGCGCCCCGCGGCGGGCTCGCGGATCCCCGCGAGGGCGCGCAGCAGGGTGGACTTGCCGCTGCCGTTGGGCCCGACGACGCCGAGCACCTCCCCCGGCTCGACGGCGAGGTCGACCCCGGTCAGGACGGTGCGGCCGCCGAGCACGCAGGTGAGCCCCTCCGCACGCAGGCTCACGCCGGGCTCCCGGCGGTCCGGTAGCGGCGGCGTCCCATCAGGATCAGGAACACCGGGGCGCCGATCAGCCCGGTGACCACGCTCAGCGGCATCTCGGTGGGCCGCACCGCGATCCGGGCGGTGACGTCGACGACGAGCAGGAACAGCGCGCCGCCCAGCGCGGTCACCGGCAGCAGCACCCGGTGCCGGGACCCGACGAGCAGCCGGGCCAGGTGCGGCACGACCAGGCCGACGAAGCCGATCGCCCCGGACACCGCGACGAGCACGCCGACCGCGACCGCGCACACGGTGAACAGCGCGGCCCGGGCGGCGGTCACCGGCACGCCGAGTGCGGCCGCGGTGTCGGGCCCGGCGGTGAGCGCGTCGAGCCAGCCGCTGAACGCCCCGAGCAGCACCAGCAGGAGCGCCACGGTCACCGCGGGCACCGCGACCCGGTCCCACTGCGCCCCGGACAGGCTCCCCAGCAGCCAGAACAGCACGGACTGGGCGGCGGCCGGGTCGCCGGAGCGGAAGACCAGGTAGCTCGCCGTCGCCGAGAACGCCGAGCCGAGCACGGTGCCGGTGAGGATCAGCCGGATCGGGGTGATCCCGCCCTGGGCGACGGCGATCGCCCCGACGAGCGCCCCGGCCGCGAGGGCCCCGAGGAGCGCGCCGGTGAACAGCGCCCAGGTGCCGAGCGCACCCAGCACCCCGGTGGTGATGACGGCCGTGGCGCCCACGCTCGCGCCGGAGGACACCCCGAGCAGGTAGGGGTCGGCGAGCGGGTTGCGCACGAGGGTCTGCACCCCGGCGCCGGCGAGCGCGAGGCCCGCGCCGACGATCGCGGCGAGCAGCGAGCGCGGCATCCGCAGGTCCCGGACGATCGTCGAGACGGGGCCGGGCCGGTCGTGCAGCACCGCGTCGACGACCTTCGCGACGGGGAGGACCTCGGCGCCGAACGCGAGCGAGCCCACGAGCGCGACCGCCAGCAGTACGGCGAGTGCCGCGGTCACGGTCGCGGACCGCACCGCCCGTCGCTCGAACATTTGCACAGTTCATCATGTGATGGCTGGAGATGGGATGCGGGAAGGATCACCGCGCGGGATGCAGCCGTACCGGTAACGCGGCGAGCCGCGCCCCGACCGGCCCGCCCGGGTGCACCTCGACGAGCCCGGACACGGGACCGGCGGGACGAGCGTCGGGGAACCTGTCCCGCAGCACCTCCAGCACAGTACGGAGCTCGAGGCGGGCCAGGTGCGCACCGGCGCAGAAGTGCGGGCCGTGCCCGAAGGTCAGCGGGTGCCCGACGACCGGGCCGGCGTCGATCCCCCGGACGTCGACCAGCACCGGCGCCCCGGCGGGCAGCGGCACACCGTCGAGGTCGGCGACTGTCCGGGCGAAGCGCCACAGCGAGAACGGGGCGGGCGGGTGGACCCGCAGCACCCCGGCGACCAGCGCGTCGAGCTCCCCGGCGGTGCGGTCGGCGAGCCCGGGGCCCAGGGCGTGGGCGACGACGTACCCGAGCGCGGCGTCGGTGGTGAGCTGCCCGGCGAACACCAGCCCGAAGACGAGGTAGCCGACCTGGGCGTCGGTGAGGTCGGGCAGCGCCGCGCGCAGCCCGGCCGCGACACCGTCGCCGGTCCCGTCGGTGACCGTGGCCGTGCCGATCGCCTGCAGCCGTCCGAACGCCGCTCCCGCCACCGACGGGTCGGGACTCCACATCGCCCTGCAGGCGGCGACGGCGTCATGCGGCGAGCGTGACCGTCGACGCGGACACCTCCGGTCCTCAGTCGAGCAGCACCGTGCGCAGGTCGAGGCGGCGCAGGACCCGGTCGACGGCGTGCGGGTCGACACCGGGCTCACGACGCGCGGCCAGTACCTCGGTCCGGGCGGCGGCCAGCGCCGAGGCCTGGGCCTCGGCGACGGCGGTGCGGGCCTTCTTCACCGCCGCGATCCGGGACCGCTCCTCCTCCGAGGGCGTCTCCCCCGACAGCACCCGCTCCAGCCGCTCGACCCGCTCCCGCATCGCGGTGCCGACCTCCTCGGGCAGGCCCCGCACCGTGCGTTCGAACTCCAGGGTCGCGACGGCGGCCCGGCGCGCCCGCAGCACGATCGCGCGTTCGGCACGCTCCTCGGCGTCGGCCTCGTCGTCGATGTCGAGGGCGCGGACCAGCGTGCCGAGGGTGAAGCCGGGCACGAGCAGCGTCACGAACAGCACCGACACGGCGATGAGGACGAGCTGGTCGCGGGCGGGGAACGGCGCCCCGGACGCGGTCTGCAGCGGCAGCGACAGCGCGAGGGCGAGCGTGGCGAGGCCGCGCATGCCGCACCAGGACAGCAGCACCGCCTCGCGTCCGGTGAGCGGAGCGGCGCCGGCCGCGGCGGCGTCGTCGGCGCTGCGGGACAGCAGCCGCCAGGCGACGACCATCCACAGCACCCGCACCGCGACGACGACCACGCACACGACCGCCGCGTGCGCGAGCATCGTCGGCAGCTCGTCGCCCGCGGCGAGCACGACCTGGCGCAGGTCGAGTCCGATCAGGCCGAACGCGAGCCCCGTGACCAGCAGCTCGACGACGTTCCACAGCGAGGACTGGGTGAGCCGCTCGGCGGCCTCGTCGGCGTCGGCCCCGGCGCGCAGCTGCAGCGCGAGCACGACGACGGCGATCACCCCGGACGCGCCGAGCTCGTCGGCGGCCAGGTAGGTCGCGAACGGCAGGACCAGGGTGAGCGCGCTGCGTCCGGTGGCGTCGGTGAGCCTGCCGAGCACCCGGCGCGCCAGCCAGGCCACACCCAGTCCGATGAGGACCGCGCCGGCGGCACCGAGCACGAACCGCAGGCCCAGCCCGAGCGGGCTCAGCTCGTCGCCGGAGACGGTCGCCAGCACCGCGGCCTGGAACACGACCAGCGCGGTGGCGTCGTTGAACAGGCCCTCGCTCTGCAGCACCGCCACCACCCGGCGCGGGATCGGGACCTGCCCGGCGACGGCCTCGACGGCGACCGGATCCGGTGGGGCGACCATCGCCCCGAGCGCGACGGCGGCGGTGAGTGCGAGCCCCGGCACGAGCAGCCAGACCGTCCCGGCGACGGCGGTGGCGGTGACCAGCACCAGGCCGACGGCGAGCAGCGCGATCGTCCGCCTGCGCGCCCGGAACAGCGCCCACGACGTGCGCTGCGCCGTGGCGAACAGCAGCGGCGGCAGGAACAGCGGCAGGATCAGCTCGGGGTCGATGACGAATGCGTCGGGCAGTCCGGGCAGCAGCGCGACGACCACGCCGAGGACCACCATCAGCGCGGGCCAGGGCAGCCGGAGCCGGTCCCCCACCCCGACCAGGACGACCGCGGCCACCATCAGCCCGACGAGCACGAGCAGCATCTCCACGGACCGACACCCTGCCCTCCCCGCGGCCGGACGGCAGCCGACGCGCCGTGCCAGGATCACGGCGAGACCCACCGCCACCGATCCGAGGAGGTCCGCCCCGTGCCCCGCAACCCCTACGACGAGCTGCCCCCGGTCCCGTCGTTCACCCTGACCAGCACCGACGTGAACGACGGCGCCGCGCTCGCCACCCCCCAGCTGTCCGGTATCTTCGGCGCGGGCGGCGAGGACGTCTCGCCGCAGCTGTCCTGGTCCGGCGCGCCGGAGGGGACGCAGTCCTACGCCGTCACCTGCTACGACCCGGACGCCCCGACCGTCGCCGGGTTCTGGCACTGGGCGGTGTTCGACGTGCCGGCCTCGGTGACCTCGCTGCCGTCCGGCGCCGGTGACGACAGCGGGCCCGGCCTCCCCGAGGGCGCGGTCCAGCTGCCCAACGACGCGAGCCTGGCCCGCTACCTGGGCGCCGCGCCGCCGCCCGGGCACGGCCCGCACCGGTACTACTTCGTGGTGCACGCGGTCGACGTGCCCACGCTGGACGTGCCCGCCACCGCGACGCCCACCTTCCTGGCGTTCACCCTGTTCAGCCACACCGTCGGCCGCGCCGTCCTGGTCGGGACGCACGCGAACCTGAGCTGAGGCCGCCGGCGTGGACACGGACGCGGAGCTGGACCGGCTGTACCGGGTCCCGCCGGAGGACTTCGTCGCCGCACGCGACGACGCCGCCGCCCGTGCCCGCGCCGACGCGGACACCGACGCGGCCCGGGAGATCGCCGCCGCCCGGCGGCCGACGCGGGCCGCGTGGCTGGCGAACCTGCTGGTCGACGACGCCCGCGACGAGGTCGAGGGGCTCCTGGCGTTGGCCCCGGTGCTGGCCCACGCCCAGCGTTCCCTCGACGGCGCGGCCCTGCGGGAGGTGTCCGCGCAGCGCAACCGGCTGGTCGGGGCGCTGGCCCGCCGGGCGGCGGCCCTCGGTCGCGCCGCGGGGGCCCGGGTGGGCTCCGGTGTGGAGCGCGACGTGCGGTGGGTGCTGGAGTCGGCGCTGGCCGACCCGGACCTGGCCGACCGGGTCCGGTCGGGGCGGCTGGAGCGCTACGAGCGGCACAGCGGCTTCGGGCCGCTCGGGGAGGCGGGGTCCGGGGCGGCGGGCTCCACGGCGGACGCGGACGCTCCGCGTCGCGCCCGGTCCCCGCAGCCGGACGGGGGCGGCGAGGGCCGTCACGGCGACGGGGAGCTCGCCGGGCGACGGCGCGACGCCCGCCGGCGGGAGGCCGAGCACCGCGCCGCGCAGGAGCGGGAGCGACGCGAGGCCGAACAGCACGCACGGGCGCTCGCCGAGGCGGAGAAGGCCGTCGAGACCGCCCGGCTGGCCGCCCACGACGCCGGCCGGGAACGCGACGACGCCCGCGACCGCGCGGACCGGGCCGACGGGCGTCGCGACGACGCGCACCGCCGGGTGGACGAGCTGACCGCCGAACTGGACCGCGCCCGCGCCGCCGCCGAGGACGCCGACCGTGCCCGCGACGAGGCCGACCGCGCCGCCCGGGACGCCGCGGGGCGGGCCGAGCGGGCCGAGGAGGACCTGGCCCGGGCCGAGGAGGCGCTGGACGGGCTGCGGTCGGACTGAGCCCCCTCCGCTGCGACGCCCCGCACCCGCCCGCCGGCCCGTGGCATCCTGACCCGGATCCGAGAACGAGGAGCCCCCGTGTCCGACGATCCCCGCCGTCACATCCGTGCCCCGCAGCAGATCAAGCACCTGAACGACGACCTGCTCGCCCGGCGCGACCGTGGCGAGCTGCCGTTCGAGCTGCCCGTCCTGACCGTCCCCGGCCGGCGCAGCGGGACACCCCGGCACACGCCGCTGACGGTGTACGCGACCGGCGGGCAGCGGTTCGTCGTCGGCGGGTTCCCGGGCGCGGACTGGATCGTCAACGTCCGGGCCGCGGGCGGGCGGGCCACGCTGAGCACGGGTCCCGACGCCGACCCGGAGCCCGTCGTGCTGGTGGAGGTGCCGCCGGAGCAGGCGCGCCCGGTGCTGGAGGCGTGGCCGCAGGTCACCCCGGAGGGCGTCGGGATCATGGTGGAGAACGGGGTCGTCGCCGAGCCGACGCCCGAGGCGCTGGGAGCACTGACCGGCATCTGCCCGGTGTTCCGCATCGACCCGCCCCGGTAGCCGTACGACGCCGGCGGCCGCGCGTGGCACGGTGACCGGCATGGACTTCGGCATCGTCTTCCGGCCCGAGCTGCCCCCCGAGGAGCTGCCGGGTGTGGCCCGTGACGTCGAGGCCGCGGGGCTGGACCAGCTGTGGCTGTGGGAGGACTGCTTCCTGCACGGCGGGACCGCCACCGCGGCCGTCGCGCTGGCCCACACCGGCGCCCTCACCGTCGGGGTCGGGCTGTTCCCGGTGCCGCTGCGGAACCCGGCGGTCGTCGCCATGGAGACCGCCTCGCTCGCCCGGCTGTTCCCGGGCCGCTACCTGCCGGTCCTCGGGCACGGCGTGCTCGACTGGATGGGCCAGGTCGGCAACCGGGTCGCCTCGCCGCTGACCCTGCTCGCCGAGCACACGACCGCGGTACGGGACCTGCTCGCCGGTCGCGAGGTCACCCGCTCCGGGCGCTACGTCTCCCTGGACCGGGTCCGGCTCGACCACCCGCCGACGACCGTCCCACCGGTGCTGGTCGGCGGGCGCAGGCCGCGCACCCTGCGGCTGGCCGGGGACCTCGCCGACGGGGTCCTGCTCGACTCGGGCCTGTCCCCCGCCGACGTCCGGTCCTCGCTCGACGCGTGCGGCCCGGGCGGCGCCGCGGACGGGTTCCGGCGCATCGGCTACGTCGCACTGCCGGAGCACCGGGCCGAGGTGGAGGCGGTCGTCCGGAGCCACGCCGCGGCCGGGCCGGACACCGTCGTCCTGGTCCCGCCGGCCGGCGCCCCGGACCCGCGTCCCTGGCTGGAGGCCGTCTCCGCGGCCCGCAGGACGCTCACGCCGGAGCGGTGAACCCCGAGCGCAGCTCCCGCTTGCGGATCTTCCCGGTCGCCGTCCTGGGCAGCGGCTCGTCGGTCCACCGCACGTGCGCGGGCGCGGCGAACTCCCCCACCCGCGCGGCGACGGCGGCGCGGACGGCGTCGTCGTCGCGGGCCGCTCCGGGGCGGGCCCGGACCAGTGCGGCGACCTCCTCGCCCAGGCGCGGGTGCGGCACGCCGAGCACCGCCACCTCCAGCACCCCGTCGACGGTGTGGATCGCCGCCTCCACCTGCGCGGAGTACACGTTCTCCCCACCGCGCAGCACGACATCCTTCAACCGGTCCACGACGTACACCCAGCCGTCGGTCACGTGCCCCAGGTCGCCGGTGCGGAACCAGCCGTCGACGAACGCCTCGGCGTCGGCGTCGGGCCGGTTCCAGTAGCCGCGGACCACGTTCGGGCCGCGGAACCACAGCTCGCCGACCTCGCCGTCGCGCAGCGCCTCCCCGTCCGGGCCGGCGACCCGCAGCCGGGCCCCCGGCGCGGGCCGGCCGACCGAGTCGGGACGGGCCCGGTACTCGGACCCGGTGTTCGCGCAGATCGCCGAGGTCGTCTCGGTCAGGCCGTAGCCGTTCGCGGCCCCGGCGCCGAGGTCGCGCCCGATCCGCGCGACGAGCTCGGGCGGCACGGGTGCCCCGCCCATCCCGACCGTCCGCAACGACGCGAGGTCGGCGGGGTCGGCGCCGTCGAGCAGCTCCGCCGTCGTCGACGGGACACCGTTGGAACGGGACAGCCGCTCGGACCGGACGACGGCCCGCGCCGCGGCCGGGTCCCAGCGGTGCAGGGTCGCGAGCTTCGCCCCGCCGAGCACGGCGCCGACGAGTCCGTTGATGCCGGCGATGTGGAACATCGGGTACATCAGCAGCGTCCCCTGCTGCCCCGGCGGCGGTCCCACCCCAGAGTCGAGCGCGGTGGCGCGGGCCTGCAGCGCGACGTTGAGCAGGTTCGTCACGTGGTTGCGGTGGGTGCCGACCGCGCCCTTCGGTCGGCCGGTGGTGCCGGAGGTGTAGAGGATCGTCGCGTCGTCGTCCGGGCCGGGCGCGGCGACCCCGACCGGGTCACCGGGGCCGTCGGTGCGCAGCCCGAGGTCCTCCCACCCGGTCACCGGACCGGGCGCGGGCGCGCCGCCCCCGCGGACCCGGACGACCGGCACCCCGGTGCCGCTCCCACCGCACAGGGCGGCGCACCGTTCCGGGTCGGCCACGACCAGCCCGGCACCGGAGTCGGCCACCGCCCACGCCAGCTCGGGTGCGCTCCACCAGGCGTTCAGCGGGACGACGACCAGCCCCGCGACCTGGGCGGCGAAGAAGACCACCGGCCACTCCGGCAGGTTCCGCATCGCGATCGCGACCCGGTCGCCGGGGCGCAGCCCGAACCGTCCGGTGAGCACGCAGGCCAGGTCGGCGACCAGGCTCCGGTGCTCGCCGTAGGTGCGACGCTCGCCGTGGTGGACGGTGAACGTGCGCTCCGGCCACGCCGCCGTCGCCGCCCACAGCTCGGCCAGGGTGTGCGGGCCACGCCGGTAGACCCGCATCGCGGCGCCGCGCACGTCGGCGTCGACCAGCTCGAACTCCCCGCCGGGCGCGGTCAGTGCGGCGATCACCGGGCCGAGCCCGGTGGTCGCGGCGGTGTCGTCTCTCGGGGTGTCTCGCATCGGCGCACCTCCTCGTGCCCGTCCGTCCTACCCCGGCGGGGTCCGGAGGGGAAGCCGTGGTCGTTCGCTCTCGACAACGATCGTGTCCCGACTCACCGCGCACCAGT
Source organism: Pseudonocardia sp. UM4_GMWB1 (assembly GCF_017312155.1). Taxonomy (NCBI): domain Bacteria; kingdom Bacillati; phylum Actinomycetota; class Actinomycetes; order Pseudonocardiales; family Pseudonocardiaceae; genus Pseudonocardia; species Pseudonocardia sp. UM4_GMWB1. Next base: position 3,469,710 of record NZ_QJPN01000001.1, read on the forward strand.
ACGCCTGTCCCATTTAGGCTCGGGTCGTGATCACACGGTGAGCCCCCGCCCGTCGCTGTCCGGATGGTGGCGCTGGCTGCTGCTCGCCGCGCTGACCGTGCTCGTGACCGCCGGGCTCGCCGCGGTCGACGTGCCCTCCCCCGCCCTGTTCGCCGGGCTGCTGGTCGCGACCGTCCTCGCCCTGACCGGGCTCGGCCCCGCCCGGGTCGCCCGCCCGGCGACGTCGGGTGCGCAGGCGGTCATCGGCGTCGTCATCGGCCTGCTCGCCCGCCCGGACACCCTGGCCGCGGTGGCAGCCGAGTGGCTGCCGGTCCTGCTGATCAGCCTCGCGACGCTGCTGGTCAGCATGGGATCCGGACTCCTCATGGGTCTGCAGCGCGGGGTCACCCCGCTCACCGGGATGCTCGCGCAGACCGCGGGCGGCGCGTCCGGGCTCGTCGCGATCAGCCGCGAGCTGGGCGGCGACGAGCGCACCGTCGCCGTCATCCAGTACCTGCGGGTCGGGCTGGTCACCGCGACGATGCCAGTGGTCGCCGCGGTCGTCTACGGCGCCTCCCCCGGCGCACCCGCCGCCGCGACCACCGGCCCCGGCGCGCCGTGGTCGGTCGGGCTCGCGGTGACCGCGCTGTGCGTGGGCGTCGGCGTCCCGCTCGGGAAGCTCGCCCGGGTCCCCGCCGGTGCGCTGCTCGGACCGATGGTGGTGGCGCTGGTCATCAGCCTGGCCGGGTTCTCCTTCGCCGCGTCGGTGCCGCTGCCGCTCGTCGACGTCGCCTACGCCGTCATCGGCTGGCAGGCCGGGCTGCGCTTCACCCGGGCCGCGCTCGGCACCGTCGCGCGGGTGCTGCCGCTGGCGACCGCGCTGATCCTGGGCGTCGTCGCGCTCTGCGCCGGACTGGGGCTGCTGCTGTCGCACTTCACCGGCATGACCCCGCTGGAGGGCTACCTCGCGACCACCCCGGGCGGGGTGTACGCGGTGCTGGCGACGGCGATCTCCTCCGGCGTGGACGTCACCTCGGTGGTCGCGGTGCAGGTGCTGCGGGTGATCCTGATGCTGCTGGTCGCGCCGTGGATCGCGCGGCTGGTCGGCCGGCGGCTCGGCCCGGGCGGCGCGGCCTGAGGCCCGCTCAGCGGACCCGCGCGACCCTCCCCGGCGGCGGCGCCGGGACCGCACCGGGGTGCAGCAGGGCGGCGATCGCCTCGACCCCGTCGACCAGGCGTGGACCGGCCCGCACCACGAACGACGCCGAGTCGATCGCGTGCACCGGGACCCCGGCGGGCAGCCACGGCAGCGCCGCGCGGGCCTGGGCGAGCGCGTCGTCGAGGCCGAAGCCGCACGGCGCGACCAGCACGGCGTCGCACGGGGGCAGGTCGGCCGGGTCGACGGCGGTGCTGCGCCCGCCCGGGGCGGCCGCCACCGGGACGCCACCTGCCGCGGTGACCAGGTCGGGCACCCAGTGCCCGGGCAGGAACGGCGGGTCGGTCCACTCCAGCACCAGCACCCGCGGCGCCGGGCGGCCCCGCACGGCGGCGGCGACGGCGTCGAGGCGCGCCGACAGGCCCGCGACCAGCGCGGCGGCCTGGTCCGGCACCCCGGCCGCGGCGCCGACCGCGGTCACCGCGTCGAGCACGTCGGCCAGCCGGTGCGGGTCCAGCGACAGCACCCGGGCCCGGGTCCCGAGCTCCTCCTGCACCTGCGCGACGGTCGAGCCGGGCAGCGCGCACACCGCGCACAGGTCCTGGGTGAGGATCAGCTCCGGGTCGGCGGCGCCGAGCCGGGCGCGGTGGACCTCGTACAGCGGCAGCCCGGCCGCGGCCCGCTCGCGGACGACGGCGTCGATCTCCCCCGGCGACGCGGCGGGCGGCAGCGCGGAGCCGACGACCACCGGCACCCGGTCCCGGACGCCCACCGGGTCGTCGCACTCGAAGGTGACGCCGACCAGGTCGGCGGCCAGGCCGAGCCGCCCGGCGATCTCGGTCCCGGCAGGGAGCAACGACGCGATCCGCACACCGCGGAACGGTAGGCGGTGGCGTGGGCCGCGGCGAGGAGGAAGGATCGCGGCATGACCGTGCACGAGCGCGCCGGGACCCCGGCCCGCCCCGAGGACCTCGTCGACGTCGACGCGCTGCTGGCCGCGTACGCCGCGACCCACCCCGACCCGTCGGTCGACGTGCAACGGGTCGCGTTCGGCACGTCGGGGCACCGCGGGTCGGCGTTCACCGCCACCTTCAACGACGACCACATCGCCGCCACCAGCCAGGCGATCGTCGAGTACCGGGCCGCGCAGGGCACCGACGGCCCGCTGTTCCTCGGGCGCGACAGCCACGCGCTGTCCGAGCCGGCCTGGCGCACCGCGGCCGAGGTGTTCGCCGCCAACGGCGTCGACGTCGTCGTCGACTCCCGGGACGGGCTGACCCCGACCCCGGCGATCTCGCACGCGATCCTCGTGACCAACGCCGGGCGCGACGTCCGGCACCTCGCCGACGGCGTGGTCGTCACCCCGTCGCACAACCCGCCCGCCGACGGTGGCTTCAAGTACAACCCGCCGGACGGCGGCCCCGCCGGCACCGAGGCGACGTCCTGGATCGCCGACCGGGCCAACCAGCTGCTCGAGAGCGGGCTCACGGAGGTGCGCCGCGCCCGGTTCGACGCCGCCGCCGCGCACCGCTACGACTACCTCGGCACCTACGTCGACCAGCTCGACCAGGTGCTCGACATGGCCGCGGTCCGCGACGCCGGCGTCACCATCGGCGCGGACCCGCTCGGCGGGGCCTCGGTCGACTACTGGGGCGTGATCGCGCAGCGCTGGGGCCTGGACCTGACCGTGGTGAACCCCGACGTCGACCCGGCCTTCGGGTTCATGACCCTGGACTGGGACGGGAAGATCCGGATGGACTGCAGCTCGCCGTACGCGATGGCGTCGCTGCGCGCCCGGATGGAGGCCGACCCGGCCCCCTTCACCATCGCCACCGGCAACGACGCCGACGCCGACCGGCACGGCATCGTCACCGCCGACGGCGGCCTCATGAACCCGAACCACTACCTCGCCGTCGCGATCGGTTACCTGTTCGCCCACCGCCCCGGCTGGCCGGCGGCCGCCGGGATCGGCAAGACCGCGGTCAGCTCGTCGATGATCGACCGGGTCGCCGGTGACCTCGGCCGCAGGCTGGTCGAGGTGCCCGTCGGGTTCAAGTGGTTCGTTCCCGGCCTGCGCTCGGGGGAGATCGGCTTCGGCGGCGAGGAGAGCGCGGGCGCGTCGTTCCTGCGCCGCGACGGCTCGCCCTGGAGCACCGACAAGGACGGCCTGCTGCTCGCCCTGCTGGCCTCGGAGATCACCGCGGTCACCGGGTCGACCCCCAGCGAGCACTACGCCCGGCTCACCGAGCGGTTCGGCGCCCCCGCCTACGCCCGCACCGACGTCGCCTGTTCCCGGGAGGACAAGGCGGCGCTGTCGAAGCTGGACGCCGACGCCGTCACCGCCACCGAGCTCGCCGGGGACGCGATCACCGCGAAGCTCACCCGCGCCCCGGGCAACGACGCCGCGATCGGCGGGCTGAAGGTCGTCACCGACGCCGGGTGGTTCGCCGCCCGCCCGTCGGGCACCGAGGACGTGTACAAGGTCTACGCCGAGAGCTTCCGCGGGCCGGAGCACCTGACGCGCGTCCAGGACGAGGCGCGCGGCGTGGTCGCGGCGGCCCTGGAAGGATCGGGGGCGTGAGCAGCACGCACGCACTCGGGTTCGGTATCGACATCGGCGGCTCCGGCATCAAGGGCGCCCCGGTGGACCTGCACAAGGGCCGGCTGGCCGCGGACCGGGTGCGGATCCCGACGCCGCAGCCGTCCACCCCGGAGGCGGTCGCCGAGACCGTCACGCAGATCCTCGACGAGTTCGACTGGCGGGACTCCTTCGGCTGCACGTTCCCGGCCGTCGTCCAGCACGGCGTGACCCGCACCGCGGCCAACGTGGACCGGGCCTGGATCGACTGCGACGCCGCCGCGGTCCTGCGCCGGGTCACCGGCCGGGACGCGCTGCTGGTCAACGACGCCGACGCCGCCGGCGTCGCCGAGGCCGGGTTCGGCGCGGCCGCCGACCACCATCACGGGCTCGTGCTCGTCGTGACCCTCGGGACCGGCATCGGGTCGGCGCTGGTCAACCACGGGAAGCTGGTGCCCAACACCGAGTTCGGGCACCTGGAGATCGACGGGTTCGACGCCGAGTCACGCGCCGCGGACTCCGCCCGCGAGCGCGAGGACCTGGACTGGGAGGAGTGGGGCGGGCGGCTGCAGCGCTACTTCACCCACGTCGAGAACCTGCTGTGGCCGGACCTGATCGTGGTCGGCGGCGGGGTGAGCAAGAAGTTCGAGAAGTGGTCGCCCTACGTGCGGACCCGCACCGAGCTCGTCCCGGCCGGGCTGCTCAACGAGGCCGGGATCATCGGGGCAGCGCTGCTGGCGCACGGCTGACCGGGTCCCCCGGCGCCGGCGCGGCGGCCGCTCCGGTTCCCGCGCCTTCTCCTGTGACACGCGTCCTCCGTCCGGGCTTGCATCATGCAATAGTTTGCGGTGCTCACGAATGTACGAGCACACTGCAGTGACTGCACGACTGCACTCCCCGCACGTTCCGAGGGTGCGAGCCGCGCCGGGACCAGCGGGAGAGGTGGGACGGGCATGATCGGCGAGATGCTGACCGACCAGGAGGCGCACTGCCACGGGCTGCGGGAGCGCAAGAAGGTGCGGACCCGCCAGGCGCTGCGCGCCGCGGCCCTGGAACGCGCGCGCACCCAGGGCCCGGACGCGTTCACCGTCGAGGAGATCTGCGCCGACGTCGACGTCGCGCCGCGCACGTTCTTCAACCACTTCCCGTCGAAGGACGCGGTGCTGTTCGACTGGGACACCACCTCCCTCGACGAGCTCGCCGCCGAGGTCCGCGCCCGGACCGAGGTCTCCCCGCTCGGGGCGGCGACGGCGGTGCTCGCCGAGGTCACCGTGGCACTGACGACCAGCCCGACCTGGCACGGGCAGATGGAGCTGCTGCGCGCCCACCCCGAGCTGCACCCGCGGATCGCCCACGTCGGGCGGACCGTGGAGCAGACCGTCGCGCAGGCGCTCGCCGAGCGCGACGGCGCCGACACCCCCGCGAAGAACCACCGGCTCGCCGCGGCCGGTGCGATGGCGGTGATGCAGGTCGCCGTCGCCGGCTGGCTGGCCGACCCGGCGGGCCCGCCGGCCCGCCGGGTCTACGGCGACGTGCTGGCGGCCACCCGAGAGGCCTTCGCGGCCCTGCCGGACTGAGCGCGCCCGGACTCAGGTGAGCGGCGGACCGTAGGTCAGCCGGACCACGCCGTTCTCGTAGGCCTCGGACTCGCGCAGCCGCAGCGGCACCCGCGCGCCCTCGGCGAACAGCCGCAGCCCGGCCCCGAGCGACACCGGATAGACGAACAGGTTGAGCGTGTCGACCAGGCCGTCGGCGAGCAGCGCACGGACCAGGGTGACGCTGCCGGAGACGTAGATGCCGCCGTCGGTCGCGTCCTTGAGCTGCCGGATCCGCGCCGGGTCGTACGGGCCGAGCACCCGGGAGTTCTCCCACTCCAACGGGTCGGCCAGGGTGGACGTGACGACGTGCTTGGGCGCGCCGTTGAAGAACGCGCCGCCGGACTCGACGTCGTGCCCGCGGGCCGACCATGCCGGGTGGAACATCTCGTAGGTGTTCCGACCGAGCAGGATCGCCGCGTCGGTCAGCCGGCCGATCGCCTCCCCCATCGCGTCAGTGAAGCCGTACTCCGCCGTCCAGGACGGGTCGGAGACGACCCCGTCGAGGCTGATGAACTCGTGCACGTCGATCGTGCCCACTGTGGTCTCCCGGGGTCGAGGCGAGGGGTCATCGGCTACGACCGCAGACGTGTGGGGAACTCATCGGTTCCCCCTGCCGGTCACGCGAGGTCGGCGACGGTCGCCGCGGCGCCGCGGGACCACAGCGACTCCAGCGCCGACCGGAACGCTCCGGCGAACCGCTCGTCGGAACCGAGGTCGCCGAACACCCCGCGGTGGGACAGGAACGACCCCGGGGTGTCCCGCTCGGCCCGCGCGAGCGCGGTCATCTCCTCCGCCAGGCGGTCCTGCTGGGGGATCTCCCGCGCCTGCTCGTCGGCGCCCTCGGCGTAGCGGCACCATCCGGCGACGACGGCCGCGGCCCGCTCGACCGGCCCGCCCGCGGCGAGCTGCTCGCGCACCACCGGCAGGAGGAAGATCGAGATCCGGTCGGAGCTGCCGTAGTTGATCCGCATCAGGGTGTCGGCGACGCCCGGGTTCGCGAAGCGTTCCAGCAGGGTGTCCTTGTACGCGTCGAGGTCGATGCCGGGCACCGGGCGCAGCGTCGGTGTGGCCTCGTCGTCCATGTAGCCGCGCAGGAACGCCGCGAACGTCGGGTCCTGGGCGACCTCGTGCACGTAGCGGTGCCCGGCGAGGTAGCCGAGGTAGCCCAGCGCCTGGTGGGTGGCGTTGAGCAGGCGCAGCTTCATGAACTCGTAGGGGACGACGTCCTCGACGACCTGGACCCCGACCCGCTCGAACTCCGGGCGGCCCGCGGCGAAGTGGTCCTCGAGCACCCATTGGGTGAACGGCTCGCACACGACCGGCCAGCCGTCGCGCAGCCCGAAGCGCCCGGCGAGGGCCTCGCGGTCGGTGTCGGCGGTGGCCGGGGTGATCCGGTCGACCATCGAGTTCGGGAAGGTGACCGACTCCGCGACCCAGGCGCCCAGCTCGGCGTCACGGAGCTGGGCGACGCCGGTGAACACCCGGCGGGCGACGTCGCCGTTGCCCTGCATGTTGTCGCAGCTCATGACCGTGAGTGGGCCGGTGCCGCGCTCCCGGCGGCGCGCCAGCGCCTCGACGACCAGCCCGAACGCCCCGGTCGGGGCGGAGCCGGCGGCCATCGCGTCGAGGTCGGCGCGGATGCCGGGGAAGTCCGGGTCGAACTCGCCGGTCTTCTGGTCGATCGCGTAGCCGCCCTCGGTGATCGTCAGCGAGACGATCCGGGTGTCGGGGTGCGCGATCCGCTCGATGACGGCCTCGGGGTCGTCGGGGGCGTAGAGGTAGTCGACGAGCGACCCGACGACCCGGGGCGTCAGCGTCCCGTCGGCCTCCTTGAGCACGAGTGTGTACAGCCCGTCCTGGGCGGCGAGCACGTCGCGCATCCGGTCGTCGGCGGCGAGCACACCGACCCCGCAGATCCCCCACCCCGGTGCCCCGCCCGAGGCGAGCAGCGCGTCGACGTACATCGCGAGGTGCGCGCGGTGGAAACCGCCGACGCCGATGTGGACGATCCCGCGGCCGACGGTGGCCCGGTCGTAGCCGGGGACCTCCACGCCCTCGATCCCGTCGGTCCAGATCCCGGTCTCGTCCAGCGAACGCATGGTCCCCCTCGCCACGTCCCCGGCGCCCCTCCGCGCCGTCGGGTGAGAGGCCGACCCTACCGCCCACACCGTCCGACGCAAGCGCTTCCGAGAGCAGCTCCCGCGAACTGGTCGACGCACCGGAAACCTCCGGGAAACACCTCGTGTGCTCGAACGATCCGATTCGATGCTTGCGCTCATCGCAAGTCTCGGCCTACGGTCGCCCGGTGACCGACCCCTGTACCCCCCGGACCGCCGAGGACGCGGTGGCCGGGCGGGTGCGCGCCCTGCTGCAGCGGGACGGCTGGACCCAGCGCCGGTTCGCCGCCGCGGTCGGGCTGGAGGAGACCAAGCTGTCCAAGTCGCTCGCCGGGCGCCGCCGTTTCGCCGCCGACGAACTCGTCCGCATCGCCGACGTCACCGGCGAGACCGTGGCCCGGCTGCTGCACGGCCGCGACGGCGCCCGCGCCCGGACCGCGGTCCCCACCGGGGCCGCCGCCGCGGCCGCCGAGCCCGACCCCGGCCGCGAGCCCGGCGGGACCCACGGCACCCGCGGCCGGATCCTCGACGCGGCCTGGGAACTGATCGCCGACCACGGATACCACCGGGTCCGCACCGCCGACGTCGCGCGGGCGGCGGGCACCAGCCCGGCGGCGATCCATTACCACTTCCCCACCCGCTCGGAGCTGCTCGACTCCGCGCTGCGGCACAACGTGCGCCTCGCCTTCGACCGCCAGGTCGCCGAGCTCGACACGATCGCCGACCCGCACGACCGGCTGCTGCGGCTGATCGACCTCCAGCTCCCCGACGGCGCGCTGCTGGAGCGCGAGTGGTCGATCTGGATCCAGGTGTGGGCGGAGTCGGCGATCGACCCGGCTCGGCGCGATCTGTACTGGGACGCCTACGACCGCTGGTTCCGCACCGTCGCCATGACCCTCACCGAGGGCGCCGCCGCCGGGGTCTTCGTCCCCGACGCCGGTGACGCCGCCCGGCAGCTCACCGCGCTGGTCGACGGCCTGGGCATCCAGGTCATGGCGCGTACCCCCGGCACCTCCGCCGCGCAGATGCGCGCGGACCTCGCCGCCTTCATCGATCGGGCCGTGCTCGCGGCACCGGCACGCACGGAGCGAACGGAGAACGGATGAACCGTGACGTCATCATCACCTGCGCGGTGACCGGGGCCGGGGACACGGTGGGCCGCAGCCCGCACGTGCCCGTCACCCCGGCCCAGATCGCCTCGGACGCGATCGCCGCGGCCCGGGCCGGCGCCGCCGTGGTGCACATCCACGTGCGGGACCCGGAGACCGGCAGCCCGTCGCGGGCGGTGGAGCTCTACCGCGAGACCGTGACCCTGATCCGGGACTCGGGCGTCGACGTCGTGCTGAACCTGACCGCGGGTATGGGCGGTGACCTGGTGATCGACGCCGAGGACCCGCTGAAGCCGATCGACGGCACCGACCTGGTCAACGCCCTGGAGCGGCTCCCGCACGTCGAGGAGCTGCTGCCCGACATCTGCACGCTGGACTGCGGCTCGCTCAACTTCGGCGAGGGCAACCAGCTCTACATCTCCACCCCGGACATGCTGCGCACCGGCGCCAGGCGGGTCCAGCAGCTCGGTGTGAAGCCGGAGCTGGAGATCTTCGACACCGGCCAGCTGTGGTTCGCCACCGTGCTGGTCGAGGAGGGCCTCATCGACGCCCCGTCGCTGTTCCAGCTGTGCATGGGCATCCCCTACGGCGCCCCGGCCGACCCGGGCGTGCTGGCCGCGGAGGTGAACCTGCTCCCCGAGGGCGCGAACTTCGCGTCGTTCGCGATCGGGCGCGACCAGCTGCCGTGGGTGGCCCAGTCGGTGCTGGCCGGCGGGCACGCCCGCGTCGGGCTGGAGGACAACCTCTACCTCTCGCGCGGGGTGAAGGCGACCAACGAGCAGCTGACCGAGCGGGCGGTGGAGATCGTGCAGAACCTCGGTGCCTCGGTGGCGACGCCGGACCGCGCCCGGGAGATCCTCGGCCTGAAGGAGCGCACCGGTGCCTGAGCCGCGTCCCGTCACGGAGATCCGGACCGTCGCCTGCATCGGCGCCGGGGTGATCGGCGCCGGCTGGGCGGCGTACTTCCTGGCCCGCGGGCTGCGGGTCCGGGCCTGGGACCCCGCCCCGGACGCCGGGGAGAAGCTGCGCCGGGTGGTCGACGCCGCCTGGCCCGCGCTCACCGAACTGGGCCTGGCCGAGGGCGCCGACCGGGACGCGTTGTCGGTGCACCCGACCGCGGCCGAGGCCGTCGCGGGAGCGGACTTCGTGCAGGAGAGCGCCCCGGAGGACCTGGAGCTCAAGCGCGCCCTGCTGTCCGAGCTGGCCGACGCCGCCGTGGCGGCCGGGCCGGACGTGGTGGTGGCGTCGTCGACCTCGGGGTTCCCGATGACCGACATGGCGACCACCGCGGCCGAGCCGGGCCGGCTCGTCGTCGGGCACCCGTTCAACCCGCCGTACCTGATCCCGCTGGTCGAGGTCGTCGGCGGCGAGAAGACCGAGGCCTGGGCGGCGTCGCGGGCCGCGGACTTCTACCGGCACATCGGCAAGTCGGTGATCGAGATGGAGCGGGAGCTGCCCGGCTTCATCGCGAACCGGCTGCAGGAGGCGATCTGGCGCGAGGCGCTGCACATGGTCGCCGCCGGTGAGGCCACCCCCGAGGAGATCGACCGCTCGATCACCGACGGCCCGGGGCTGCGCTGGCCGGTGCACGGTCCCTGCCTGACCTTCCACCTGGCCGGCGGTCAGGGCGGGATGGCGCACATGCTGGACCACTTCGGACCGTCGCTGAAGGCGCCGTGGACGCGCCTGGAGGCCCCGGAGCTGACTCCGCAGCTGCGCGACGACATGGTCGCCGGCGCCGAGGTCTCCGCCGGTGGGCGGCCGATGGCAGAGCTTGTCGCCGAGCGCGACCGGGCCGTGATCGCGGTCCGCCGGGCGGTCGCCGCGGCCCGGGGGACCGCCCGGTGAGCGCGCCGCCGGTGCACCACGACGTCGTCCGTCCCGAGTGGATCGACTACAACGGCCACCTGTCCGAGCCGTACTACGTGCTCGTGTTCGGCGACGCCACGACCGCGCTGATGGACCGGACCGGGATGGACGCCGGGTACCGCGCGGCCACCGGCCGCTCGCTGTACACCGTCGAGGCGCACGTCCGGTACCTGCGCGAGATCGGCCCGGACGCGGCGCTGGAGGTGCGGACCCGGGTCCTCGGCCGGGACGCGAAGCGGCTGCGCCTGTGGCACGAGCTGTACGTCGACGGCCGCCTGCGGGCGACCGAGGAGTTGATGTGCCTGCACGTCGGCCCGGACGGTGCCGAGCCGTTCCCCGACGACGTCGCCGCGGCCCTCGACGCCCTCCACGTGCCCGGCGAGCCCGAGCACGCGGGCCGGTCCATCGCCGCCGTCGGCCGGGGGGAGGTGCGGCGCCCCTCGACGTGATGTGCCCGAGACCGCGGCCCCGGCGCGACCGGGGCCCTCTGCGAGGAGACACGTTCATGATCAGCCCGACACCGGCGCGCGGCGGGTTCTCCCGCCGCCGCCTGCTGGGTGGAGCGGCCGGCCTCGCCGCGGCGGCCGTCCTGGCCGGCTGCGGCGGGCCGGCCACGGCCCGTGAGGCCGGAGCCCCCCGCCGCGGCGGGGTCCTGCGGGTGGGGGTGACCGGCGGCGGATCGTCGGACTCCCTCGACCCGCACAGCCCCGCCACCAACCCGGACATCGCCCGCGTCGTCAGCCTCTACGAGCCCCTCGTGCGCTGGGACGACGACTACACGCTGCAGCCCGCCGTCGCCGCGTCCGTCCGCCCCGACCCCGGCGCCCGCAGCTGGACCGCGACCATCCGGCCCGGCATCACCTTCCACGACGGGCGCCCGGTGACCCCCGACGACGTCGTCGCGACCTTCCGGCGGATCACCGACCCGGCCGACCCCAAGTCCGGCGCCGCGCAGCTGGAGACGCTCACCGACGTCGTCGTGGTCGGCGACGACCGGGTCCGGTTCGTGCTCAGCGAGCCCGGGCCGGTGTTCGACCAGTACCTGGCCGAGTACAGCTGCGGGATCGTCCCGGCCGACTTCTCCGTCGACCGTCCGGTGGGTACGGGTGCGTTCCGGTTCGAGTCCTTCTCCCCCGGGCAGCAGAGCGCCTTCGTCCGCCACGACGGGTACTGGCGTCCGGACCAGCCCTGGGTCGACCGACTGGAGCTGATCAACTTCAGCGAGGAGGACGCCCGGATCAACGCGCTGCTGTCCGGGCAGGTCGACGCGATCGACCAGGTACCGCTGTCGCTCACCCAGGTGGTCGGCGCCTACGACTCGATCTCCCTGCTCACCGCCGAGACCGGCAGCTGGCTGCCGTTCACGATGCGGGTCGACGTCGAACCGTTCGACGACGTCCGGGTCCGGCAGGCGCTGCGCCTGGCCACCGGCCGCGGCGAGATGGTCGCCCAGGTGCTCTCCGGCCAGGGCGTCGCCGCGGGCGACCTCTACGGCCGCTTCGACCCCGACTACCTGGACCCGCGCCGGGAGCAGGACCTGGAGCGGGCGCGCGACCTGCTGGCCGCCGCCGGGAAGCCGAACCTGTCCCTGGAGCTCGTGACCTCACCGATCCAGGCGGGCTCGGTGGAGTCGGCGCAGGTGCTGGTCACCCAGGCCCGCGCCGCCGGCATCGACATCGGGCTGCGCCGGGTGGACACCTCCACCTTCTTCTCCGACCAGTACCTGCAGTGGGAGTTCGCGCAGAGCTTCTGGAACACCCGCAACTACCTGCCGCAGGCCGGGTCGTCGTCGCTCCCGGACTCGCCGTTCAACGAGACGCACTGGAACGACGCCGAGTACATCCGGATCGTCCGCCGGGCCCGCGCCGAGGTGGACACGGCCCGGCGCGGCGAGCTGGTCCGCCAGGCCCAGCGCATCGAGTACGACCGCGGCGGCTACCTCATCTGGGGCTTCCCGAACCGGGTGGACGCCCACCAGACCTACGTCGGCGGGCTCACGCCCAGCCGCACCGGGCTGTCGCTGTCCGGCTACGAGTTCCGGAAGGCATGGGTCGGCGCATGAGCCTCGTGACGAGAATGATCCTCCGGCGGCTGCTGGTGAGCGTCCTGGTCCTGTTCGTGGTGTCGCTGCTGGTCTTCGCGGCGACGCTGCTGCTGCCCGGCGACCCGGCTCGCGCCATCCTCGGTCAGCAGGCCACCCCGGAACGGGTCGCGGCGCTGACCGAGCAGCTCGGCCTCGACCGCCCGGTCTGGGAGCGCTACCTCGGCTGGCTCGGCGGTGTCCTCACCGGCGACCTCGGCTTCTCCGCCGCCACCCAGGGGCCGGTCACCGAACTGCTCGGTGGCCGGATCACGGCGTCCGCGGTCCTGCTGGTGCTCACCGCGCTCGTCGCCACCCCGGTGGCCCTGGCGCTGGGCGCCTGGGCCGCGGTCCGTCGCGGCACCCGCACCGACTCCGCGCTGTCGGGCACCAGCCTGGTCCTGGCCGCGCTGCCCGAGTTCGTCATCGGTGTGCTGCTCGTCGTGCTGTTCGCGACCTCGGTGCTGCAGGTCCTGCCGTCGGTCACGATCGCCCGCCCCGGCGAGCCCGTGTGGGCCCGCCCCGGGCAGCTCGTGCTGCCGGTGCTGACCCTGGCGCTGGTCGTGATCCCCTACGTCGTCCGGATGACCCGGGCGACGCTGTCGGAGACCTTCGACACCGGGTTCGTCGAGATGGCCCGGCTCAAGGGGCTGCCCGAGCGCACGGTGCTGCTGCGCCACGCCGTCCCGCACACGATCGGGCCGGTCGCGCAGGTGCTGGCACTGCAGCTGGCGTGGCTGGCCGGCGGCGTCGTGGTCGTCGAGTTCCTGTTCCGCTACCCCGGCATCGGGCAGGCGCTGATCGACGCCGTCAACAACCGCGACGTGCAGGTGGTCCAGGCGATCTCGATGCTGATCGCCGCGTTCTACGTCGTGGTCAACCTGGCCGCCGACGTCGCCGGGATCCTGGCCGACCCGCGGATCCGTACCGCCGGAGGTACCCGATGAGCGTCACCAGTCCCCCCGTCACCTCCGGCGCCGCGTCCGCACCGGCCGGACTCGTCCGGCGCACCTTCCGGCGCCGCCAGGCCCGGATCGGCGCAGCGCTGACCCTGGTCGTCGTCGCCGTCGCCCTGCTCGGGCCGACGCTCGGCCCTCTGCTGACCGGCTTCGGCGTCGACGACTTCGCCGGCCGCCCGTTCAGCTCGGACGGGGTTCTCGGCACCGACGACCTCGGGCGCGACGTGGTCGCCCGCTTCCTCGCGGGTGGTGGGCCGGTCCTGCTCTACGCGCTCGCCGCGACCGCGCTGGGCCTGGTCGGCGGTGCGGCCGCCGGCATGCTCGCCGGGTACTCCGGCGGCCGGCTCGACACCCTGATCATGCGGGGCGGCGACGTGCTGCTGTCGTTCCCGCAGCTGGTGCTGGCGCTGCTCGCGGTGGCCGTGCTCGGCTCGTCCGGCTGGCTGCTGGTGCTGGTCATCGGGATCTCGCACATCCCCCGGGTGGCCCGGGTCGCGCGGCAGGCCACGCTGTCGGTCGCCGGGCAGGACTACGTGCTCGCCGCCCGGATGTACGGCGTCCCGCGCCGCCGGATCCTCGGCACCGAGATCCTGCCGAACATCACCGGCCCGCTGATGGTGGAGCTGGGCCTGCGGTTGACCTACTCGATCGGCTACATCGCCTCGCTGTCGTTCCTCGGTCTCGGCGTGCAGCCGCCCGCCGCGGACTGGGGCCTGCAGATCAACGAGAACCGGATCGCGCTGATCGTCGCCCCCTGGGGCGTCCTGCTGCCGGTGCTGGCCATCGCGATCCTCACCGTCGGCACCAACATGATCACCGACGCCCTCGCCAAGGAGTCGGCCGACACCACCGGGGAGGGCGCATGACCGCCACCGCGACACCCACGATCGGCTGCACGGGCCTGCGCGTGTCCACCACCGGCGGGCGGGAGGTGCTGCACGGTGTCGACTACGCGGTCGCCCCGGGTGAGATCCTCGCGCTGGTCGGCGAGTCCGGCTCCGGGAAGACGACGGCGGCACTGGCCGCGCTCGGCCACTTCCGGACCGGGCTCGCGCACACCGGCGGCACCATGGCGTTCCACGGCCACACCGAGACCCACGACGACCTGCTCACCCTCGACCCGGTCACGCTGCGCGGGGTCCGCGGCCGGCTGGTCAGCTACGTGCCGCAGGACCCGGCGCTGTCACTGAACCCGTTGCTGCGGGTCGGCACCCAGGTCGCCGAGGTGCTGGAGGCGCACTCCTGGGACGGTGACGTCACCGGCCGGGTCCGGGAGGTCCTCGCCGAGGTCGGCCTGCCCGACGACGACGCATTCCTGGCCCGCTACCCGCACCAGCTCTCGGGCGGGCAGCAACAGCGGGTCGGGATCGCGGCCGCGTTCGCGAACCGGCCCGACGTCGTCGTGCTCGACGAGCCGACGACCGGGCTCGACGTCACCACCCAGGACCTCGTCCTGGACACCGTGCGGGAGCTGGTGACCCGGTCGGGGACGGCGGCGCTCTACATCACCCACGACCTCGCCGTCGTCGCCGGGCTGGCGGACCGGGTGGCGGTCATGCAGTCCGGGGAGGTCGTCGAGACCGGGCCGGTGGCCCGGGTGCTCACCGCACCCGAGCACCCGTACACGCGGGGCCTGATCGCCGCGGTGCCCGACCTGGACCGGCGTGTCGAGCGGGCACCGGTCCCGAGCGGCGACGCGGGCGGCGAGCCGGTGCTGCGGGTGTCCGGCGCCGGGAAGCGCTACGGCGCGACCACCGTCCTCGACGGGGTGGACCTGGAACTGTGGCCTGGCGAGTGCCTGATGCTGCTCGGCGAGTCCGGCTCGGGGAAGACCACACTGGCCCGCGGGCTGTCCGGGCTGCTGCCGCTGGACGCGGGGACGCTGACGCTCAAGGGCGAGGAGCTGGCCACCCCGCGGTCCCACGCCCAGCTGCGCAGCGTGCAGTACGTGTTCCAGAGCCCGTTCGCGTCGCTGAACCCGCGCCGGACCCTGGCCGGGTCGCTGGAGGTTCCGCTGCGCCACCTCACCGACGCCGACGCCGGCACCCGCCGGGCCCGGGTCCTGGACATGCTGCGTCAGGTACGGCTCGACGAGTCGTTCGCGGCGCGCTACCCGGGGTCGCTCTCGGGCGGCGAGCGACAGCGTGCGGCCATCGCGCGGGCCCTGGTCACCGCACCGGACGTGCTGGTGTGCGACGAGGTCACCTCGGCGCTGGACGTGTCGGTGCAGGCCGCGATCCTGGACCTGCTCGCCCTGGTCCGCCGCGAGCTGGGCACGGCGATGGTGTTCGTGACCCACAACATCGCCCTGGCCCGCGAGGTGGCCGACCGGATCGCGGTGCTGCAGGGCGGCCGGATCGTCGAGCAGGGCACCGTCGAGGAGGTCCTGTCGAACCCCGCGAACGACTACACCCGCGAGCTGCTGGCGCACACGCCGTCGATGGCGGCGGTCCGATGAGCGGAGGGATGAAGGGCACCGTCGCGCCCGGGTACTCCGCCGTCGCGGACGCCTTCGCCGCGGTGCTCGCCGGGAGCCGTGCCGGCGTCGCGTTCTCGGTGGTCCGCGACGGGGAGGTGCTCGTCGAGCTGCACGGCGGGCTCGCCGACCCCGCCACCGGACGGCCCTGGGAGGCGGACACGGTCGCGGTGCTGTTCTCCGGCACCAAGGGTCTGACCGCGGCCGCCTGCGCGGCGGTGTCCGACCGGCTGGAACCGGACGCTCCGGTGGCCCGGTACTGGCCGGAGTTCGCTGCGGGCGGCAAGGAGCGCGTGACCGTCGGCCAGGTGCTCTCGCACACCGCCGGGCTGCTGTACCCCGACCCCGAGCCGGTGGGGGCCGACCGGTGGGACGACCGGGCGTGCGCCGCGGTGCTCGCCCGGCAGGAGCCGCTGTGGGAGCCGGGCACGGCGGTCGCCTACCACCCGACGACCTACGGGGCGATGACCGCGGAGCTGCTGGCGCGGGTCACCGGGCGGGACTCCCGTGCGGTCGTGCGCGACCTGGTCGCGCAGGTCCCCGGTGCCCGGGTGTTCCTGGGTGCGGCCCCGCCGGGACCGGCGCGGATCGTGCGCGACCCGGACTACCGGATCTCGACGTTCCTCACCGACCCGCGGCGTCGACGACTCGTCGAACGGATGTACCGGATGCTGCTCGAGGAGCCGGACCTGCCGAACACGGGCGTCTACCACCGGTCCGGCGGGCTGGCCGGGGCCGGCCTGGCGAGCGCCCCGTCGATGGCCCGGTTCTACGCGGCGCTGTGCCCGTCGGGCCCGGCACCGGGGGTCTCCCCGGTACCGGCCGCGGCGCTGGCCCGGGCCACCCGGACCTGGTCGGAGGGGACCGACGCGGTCAACGACCGGCCGCTGCGGTTCGGCCTCGGCTTCGAGCTCGCCGACCCGATCGGGACCTACGGACCCGAGCCGGTCGCGTTCGGCCACTCCGGCGCGGGCGGCGGGCGGCACGGTGCCTGGCCCGAGCGGGGGCTCGGGTTCTCCTTCCTCACCAACGAGATGCGCGCCGAGGACGTCGACGACCGGGCGTCGAGCCTGCTGGCGGCGCTGCAGACCTGCGGGTGAGCTCGCGGACGCCGAGGGAGCGCCCGCTGTGCGGACGCTCCCGTCGGTGCGGTCGTGGCGCGGTCAGGCGAAGTCGAGCACGTCCGCGGCGTCGAGGCGGGGCAGCCGCGGGTGCCAGGCGTCCGGGCCGGGGTGGCCCAGGTTGACCACGAGCAGCGCGCGGTGCCGGCCGCCGGGGAAGAACTCCCCGGTGACGGCGTCGGCGTCGAAGCCGGCCATCGGGCCGGTGGCGAGGCCGTGCGCGCGGGCGGCGAGCAGGACGTAGCCGATCTGCAGCGAGGCGTTGAACCGGGCCATCGGCTCGCGGCCCTCACGGCCCTGGGACTCCAGTCCCTCGCGGAAGCCGGGCTTGACCGGGAACGTGGTGTCCGAGTGCTCGTGGAAGTCGAGGTCCGCGGCCAGGATCGCGATGACCGGGGCGGCCTCGGACTTGGCCCGGTTGCCCTCGGCGAGCAGCGGCAGCAGGCGCTGCTTCCCCTCGTCGCTGCGGACGAAGGTCACGCGCAGCGGCTGGGTGTTGGCCGCGGTCGGCGGCCACTGGGCCAGGTCCCACACCGCGCGGAGCGTCTCGTCGGTGACGGGCTCGTCGGTGAAGGTGTTGGCGGTGCGGGCCTCGGTGAACAGGGCGGCGCGGCCGGCCTCGTCGAGGCGGGGCAGGAGCACCGGGGAAGCGGTCTCGGCAGTCACAGAAGGTAGAGCGTTCAACGACCTCTCCGGTATTCCACTCCCGGCGATGATCCGGATCACCCGGTGGCGTGGACGCCCCAGCGCAGCACCTGGGACTCGCCGGGGACGAGCTCGATCAGGTCGGTGCCCGAGTTCAGCGCGTCCGGCGGGCAGGTCATCGGCTCGACCGCGATCGCCCGCGACGGCGTCACCGCTCCGTCCGGGCCCTGGCGCGGGAAGTCCGACGGGGTGAAGACCTGCACCCAGCCGAACGCCGCGTCGGCCCACAGCTCGGTGCCGCCGCCGTCCCGGGACCCGACGCGGTGCCGGACCCGGCCGTCGGCGCCGCCGTCCGGGCCGTCGCCGGGGGTGCAGCCGCCGAACGCGCTGTCCAGGACCAGCCCGGCGAGCCGGGTCCGGGAGACCGCGCCGTCCAGCGGCCGCGCCGGGCCGTCCGGGAGCTGGTCGCGCAGCGGCAGCTCGGTCCGGGCGGACAGGGTCAGCTCCAGCTCGTCGGTCGGCACGTCACCGACCCGCAGGTACGGGTGGAAGCCGAGGCCGAACGGGACGGGCGCGTCCCCGAGGTTCTCCACGACCGTGGTGACGGTGAGCCCGTCGCGGCCGACGGCGTAGGTCACCGTGACCCGCACCGGCTGCGGCCAGCCGGGCTGCACCGGCGCGACGGCGGTCAGCGTGATCCGGTCCCCCGCCCGCTCCACCGGGGTCCAGGTCACGTGCCGCAGCAGGCCGTGGATGGCGTTGCCGGCGTCCGGCTCGGTCAGCGCGAGCTGCCTGCGGGTCCCGCGGTGGGTCCAGGCGCCGCCGCGGACCCGGTTCGGCCAGGGCGCGAGCACCGCGCCGGAGCCCTTCGGCGGGCGGGCCGTGGGCGGGTGCGGCTCGACCCGGACCCGGCCGCCCTGGGAGAAACCGGCCAGCGCCGCCCCGACCTCGTCGACCTCGGCCCGGGAGTCGCCGCTGACGATCACGAACCGTTCACCGCACGCGTCCACGTCGGTGAGTCTCCGTGATCGCTCCGCTCAGCCGGCCAGCGGGGTGGCGCGGGCGGTGTCGGCGTCGCCGACGACCTCGACCGGGGCGGGCGGCCCCAGCTCGGCGACGGTGAACCCGACGCCCGCGTCGCGGGCGAGCCCAACGACGTGCTCGTGGTGGGTGAACAGCAGCACCTGCGCGGTGGCGGCCAGCTCCCCCAGCACGGCGACGGCGGCGGCGCCGCGCTCGTCGTCGAAGGTCATGAGGACGTCGTCGAACACGACCGGCACCGTCGGGAGCCCGGCGGCGACCCGGTCGGCCTGCAGCTGCTCGATCCCGGCCAGGCGCAGCGCGAGGTGCACCTGGTCGGCGGTGCCCTCCGAGAGCCGGGTCGGGGCGAGCTCCTCGCCGTCGGCGCGCACCGCGACCAGGCTGCGTCCGGCGCCGCCCGCCTCGGCCGGGGGCCGCAGCGCGACGAACCGGCCGCCGGTGAGGCGTTCGAGCACCACCCCGGCGCGGACCAGCAGCGGGGAGGCGTGGCTGCGCTCGTAGGCCTCCAGCTCGCGACGCAGGATCTCGCGCTGCAGGTGCAGCACCAGGTAGCGCTCCGCGGCGTCGGCGACGCCGGCCAGCTCGGACTGGGCACGGGCGTACAGCTCCGCGGCACCCTCGGCCTCCTCCAGCTCGCGGCGTCGGGCCCGCAGCCCGCCCAGCTGCTCACGGACCTCGTCCTGCTCGGCCCCGAGCTCGCGCTCGTGGGCCTGCGCCCGGTCCAGCGCCTCGGTCAGCGCACCGGGCTCGGTGTCCGGGGCCGCCGCGACCAGCTCGTCGGCGTCGAGGTCGGGCGCGGCGGCGGCCAGCAGGCGCTCCTGCTCGGCGATGCGGGTGTCGAGCCCGGCGACGTGCGCGCCCCGCTGCGCCGCGGCCTCCAGCCCGCCCGGCTCCGGGGCCTCGGTCAGGGCCAGCTCGACGGCGAGCCGGTCCAGCACCGCGGTCGCCGCGGCCGCGCTGCGGGCGGCACGGGCGGCGTCGTCCTCGGCGGCGGTGATGCCGTCGTCGAGATGGCCGGCCGACACCGCGGCCTTGGTGACCTCGCGGACGCGGTCGGCGAGCTCGCCGAGCCGGTCCGCGGACGCGGTACCGGTCGGTGCGGGCTCCAGGTGCCGCTCCACCAGCGCGACGACCGCCCGCCCGTGTGCGGCGACGGCGCGCTCCAGGCGGCGGGCCTGTTCGTCGTCCTGACGGGCGAGCGCCCCCGCGGTCCGGGCGTCGGCGACGGTGTCGCGGCGGGTGTCCCAGCCCGCGGGCTCGAGGTCGGTGGGCAGCCCGGCGCCGCGCAGCGCGAACCGCCAGCGCTGGGCGGCCAGCTCCCGTTCGTGGCGGGCGGCGTCGGCCGCTCCCCCGGCGCGTTCGGCCTCGCTGCGCAGCCGGGCCAGCAGCACCCGACGGTCGCGGGCGTGCTCGGCCTCGGTGGCGAGGTCGGCGGCCGCGACGAGCAGCACGTCCAGCGGGGCGCCGTCGCGTGGGCGCCCGGCCGCGGCGAGCGCGGAGCCCAGCGCCCGTTCCTGTACCTCGGCCTGGTCGCGCAGCCGGGCCAGGCGCTCGTCGGCGCGGGCGGCGTCGTCCTCGGCGCGGGCGGCCTCGGCCAGCGCGGCGACGACGGCGTCGGCGTCGTCCGGGTCCGGGACGGCGACGCCGTGCGCCCGCCACAGCGTCGCCCAGGCCGTGCCGGCGGCGGCGGTGCGCTCCCCGGCCGCGGCAGCGGCGGCCGCGGTCCGGGCGGCCTCGGCGTCGGCGGTGTCGAGCTCGGCGTCGCGGTGGGCCAGCTCGGCGACCCGGTCCGCGGAGGCGATCATGTCGTCGGCGACCCGGTCGGCCCCGGCGAGCGCGGCGGACAGCCTGCCCGCGGCCGCGGCGGCGCCGCCCGGCCCCGCGGCGAGCAGCTGCTCCAGCGCGGTGTCACGGGCGGCGCGGGCCGCGGCGAGCGCGTCCGCGCCGACGGGGCGGCCGTCGGCGGCCACCCCGTCGCGGGCGGCCCGGGCGCGGTGCGCGCGGTCCGCGGCGTCCGCGGCGGCCCGCTCGGCGCCGCGCTGGTCCTGCTCGGCGGTGCGCAGCGCGGCCCGCAGCTCCCGGACCTCGCGGCGCGGCGGGGCCAGCACACCGCGACCGTCGACGGCGGTGCAGTCTGGGGTGCCGTCGGGGGTGCCGCGGTACCCGGCCGCGGCGAGCGCCTCGCCGCGCCGGGTGCGGGCGCCGTCGCGGTCGGCGACGGCGGAGCGGCACAGCGCGGCGGCGGAGCCCTCGGCCTCGATCGCGCGGCGGACCTCGGCGACCCGGCCGACCCGGTCGGCGTCGAGACCGCCCGGGACGTCGGCCACCTCGCGGACCTCGGCGAGCGCGTCGGTGTGCAACCGCTCCGCACGGGTCTGCTCCGCGATCGCCTCGGTGAGGCGGCGGGCGTGCTCGTCGAGGTCGCGGGCCCGGTCGGCCGGCAGGTGGACGGCGGCGAGCCGGTCGGCGGGACTGCGCCCGTCCTCGGCGACCAGCCCGGCCAACGCGGTCTCCGCGCGGCGGTGGGCCTCGGCGGCGTCGGCGCGCAGCCGGGCCGCCCGCTCGGCGTCGCCGCGGCGGGCCTGCGCGGCGGACTCCAGCTCGCGGACCCGGGTGGCGTCGGCGAGCAGGTCCTCGTCGAGGTCGAGCTCGGCGCGGCGGGCCCGCAGTGCGTCGGCGGTGGCACGGTGCTCGTCGCGGGCGGTCTCGGCGTCGGCCAGCGCGGCGGTGGCACGGGTGTACTCCTCCAGCGAGGCCGCGTCGAGGGCGGCGCCGGTCGCGCACAGGGCGGCGCGTTCGGCGCGCAGCGCGGCCAGCTCCCGGGCCGGGTCCTGGCCGCGGACGGCCTGCCGGGCCCGGTCCGCCGCCCCCGCCGCCGCGCGACGGGTGCGGGTCAGCTCCGCGGCGCGGCGTTCCAGACGGGCGATCTCCTCGGCCAGCGCAGTCACCTCACCGGCCCGCGACACCCGCTCCCCCACGGCCTTCTCGGTCTCGGTGAACCGGGCGAACGCCGCGCGCACCTCGACCGACCGGTTACCCCGGTGGTCCTTGAACAGGGCGTCGGCCTCGGTGTCCAGCGCGGCGATCAGGGCGCGGGCGTCGCGGCCGCTGCGGGCGGTGAACACCAGCTCGGCGAGGTCCCCCTCCCCCGCGCACAGTGCCCGGCCGCCCTCGCGCAGCTCCTCGTGGCCGAGCCCGAACCCCTCCCGCCAGCGGCGCCGGGCGTCGGCACCGGACTCACCCCAGGGCGGGTCGGCGACGGCGCCGGTGTCGTCGTGCAGGCCGCGGGTGGTGCGGCGGAGCACGGTCTCAGCCCCCGCAGCGGCGACCCGGGCCGAGACGGCCAGCCGCGACGGGCCGACGGCGTAGGCGTGGCGCACCGGGCGGGGCATCCCCCACAGCAGGTCGGACAGGGCGTCGAGCAGGGTGGTCTTGCCGGCCTCGTTGGGGCCGGACACGATCGTCAGACCGTCGCCGAGGGTCAGCTCGCGGCCCTCGTAGGCGCCGTAGCGCTCCAGGACCAGGGTCCGCAGCCGCGCGGTCGTGCTCACGACCCGCCCATCCGGGCCAGCAGCTGCTGCTCGGCCTGGCGGGCCAGCGCGGCGAGGCGCTCGTCGTCGCGCAGGTCCAGCAGTCCCGCCTCGCGCAGCCGGCGGCCGACCTCGCGTTCCAGCGGGGCGGCGAGCTCGCGGATGCGGTCCGGCTCGGCGGCCAGACCGGCCGCGGCGGCGGACACCGCGGCGGTCAGCTCCGGGTCGACGGCGAGCGCCCCGGCGGGCGGGCGGGTGCGGTTGCGGACCTTCTCCAGCACCGCGCCGCAGCGCTCGGCGAGCAGCTCCAGCTCGGTGCGGACCCCCTCGGCGGAGGTGAGGTCCGCGGCGGCCGGCCCGGCCCCGTGCAGCGTCACCTGGGCGACGACGGTGCGCGGCGCGGCGGCGGCGCACCGCTCGCGCAGCGCGGACTCGACGGCCTCGTAGACCTCGTCCGCGCCGCCGAGTCCGGCGATGTCGACCTCGACGAGCTCCCAGCGGGCGACGTCGAGGACCAGCGGGGTGACCGTCGCCCACCGCTCGGGGGCCGCGTCGACGAGCAGGGCGCCCTTCGCGCCGCGCTCCTGCGGGTGGCGGCCCTGCAGGTTCCCGGAGAACCAGGCCGGGTGCGGGCCGTCGCAGACGGCGCGCTGCTCGTGCACGTGGCCGAGGGCGAAGTACTCGTAGCCGCAGCCTGACAGGTCCTCGGGGCGGCAGGGGGCGTAGGTGTCGTGTCGGTCGTCGCCCTGCACCGAGGTGTGCAGCATGCCGACGTTGACCAGGCCGGGGATCCGGTCGGGGTAGGCGGGGACGAGGTTCTCCAGCACCGCGCGGCGGGCGAAGCCCTGGCCGTGCACGGCCAGGCCGAGGTCGTCGTCGACGACGGTCTCGGGCGCGTCCACCGAGAGCCGGTGGGTATTGGGCGGCAGCCGCAGCGACCGGGTGATCTCGGACTCGGCGTCGTGGTTGCCGCTGATGAGGAACACCGGGATGCCCTCGTCGTGCAGCCGCGAGAGCTGCCGGACGAAGAACGCGCCGGTCGCGTAGTCCTTCCAGTCGCCGTCGTAGACGTCACCGGGCAGCACGAGCGCCTCGGCCCGGGAGTCGACGACCGCATCGACGAGGTTCTCGCAGGCCCGCCGGGTCGCCGCGCGCAGCGTCGTGGCGAGCCCGGAGTCGCCGAGCCGCGACAGGCCGCGCAGCGGGCTGTCGAGGTGCAGGTCGGCGGCGTGCACGAAGCGCACGGAGGAACTCCCGGAGCGGTCGGGTACGGGGAACCGCCGAGTCTAGGACGGGGCCCCCACCGTTCCCCGCCGCGACACCGCCCGCCCGCTCACCGATGACGACACCGCAGGTCAGGTGGGGCGGACCACACAGCGGTGCCGGTCACGTTCCGGTGTCCGGACGATGGCCCGTGGGTAGATCCTGGGCGTCCGATCCCGAGAGAGAGCCGCGAGGTCGAGCCCGATGATCCAGCTCTGCGAGCGCTGCTACGCCCCCGTCGACGCCGCGACCGAACGCGTCTACCGGTTGTCCCACATCGAGTCGGCCGACGCGGCCGGCGAGGTGACCTGGCGCGAGGCCGTCGTGCATGTCGCGGCGTGCGTCCCCGCGGGCACCGTCGTCCCGGCCGGGCGGTGGGCCGCGTGATCCGGGACGCGCTGTGCGAGCGCTGCCTCAACCCGATCGACCCGACCCGCGAGCCGCTGCGGATGTGCACCCACGGCGGCACCGCGGCCGACGGCGGACCGGCCCGCAGCTTCGTGCACGCCCTGCCGTGCGTGCGCCCGGACACCGGTGACTGGGACCGCGGGCGTCGTGGCCTGTCACCGGCCGCGGTGCGGCACGCCGCGGCCCGCGCCGACCACCGCTGACCCGGCGCTCACCCGTCCCGGTGGGGGTCGCCCTCCTGGTAGACGTCCGGCACCCCGTCACCGTCGGCGTCACGCGTCTCGATCTGCTCGATCCGCCGGTAGTGGGCGTTGCGGGCGCGCAACACCACGGTGGCGAGCAGGGCCGCGAGCAGTGAACCGGCCAGCACACCGATCTTGACGTGGTCGTCCTGCGGGGTTCCGGTCCCGAAGGCCAGCTCGCCGACCAGCAGGGACACGGTGAACCCGATCCCGGCGAGCTGGGCGAGGCCGAGCAGGTCCCACCAGGACAGGTCGTCGGACAGCCGGGCCCGGGTGAACCGCTGCACGAGCCAGGTCGCGCCGAGCACACCGACAGTCTTGCCGAGCACCAGGCCGGCGACGATGCCGAGGGTGACGGTGTCGAGCAGGGCGCCGCCGATCCCCCCGCCCTCGCCACCGACGACGGTGACCCCGGCGGCGAAGAACGCGAACACCGGTACCGCGAACCCGGCCGACAACGGGCGCCAGCGGTGCTCGAAGTGCTCCGACAGCGACACCCCGTGCACCCGGCGACGCCCCAGGACCGGCACCGCGAACCCGAGCAGGACCCCGGCGACGGTGGCGTGCACCCCCGACTCGTGGACCAACACCCAGGTGACCGCGGCGAGCGGCAGCAGCACCCACCAGGAACGGATCCCGCGCTGCACCGCGAGGGTGAACAGCGCGAGCGGTACGAGGGCACCGAGCAGCGCGGGCACCGACAGCTGGTCGGTGTAGAAGACCGCGATGATCGTGATGGCCAGCAGGTCGTCGACGACGGCGAGGGTCAGCAGGAAGGTCCGCAGCGCGGTGGGCAGGTGCGTCCCGATGACGGCGAGCACCGCGAGCGCGAACGCGATGTCGGTGGCTGTCGGGATCGCCCAGCCGACCAGCGCGTCGGGGTTCGCGAGGTTGATCGCGACATAGATCAGCGCGGGCACCGCCATGCCCCCGACGGCCGCCGCCACCGGCAGCAACGCCGTGCGCGGGTCGCGCAGGTCCCCGGCCAGGAACTCGCGTTTGAGCTCCAGCCCGACGACGAAGAAGAAGATCGCGAGCAGACCGTCGGCGGCCCAGGTCGCGAGCGACAGGTCCAGATGCAGCGCGGCGGGCCCGACGGTGAACCCGGCGAGCGCGGTGTAGGCGTCGCGCCAGGGCGAGTTGGCGAACAGCAGCGCGACCGCGGCCGCGATGACGAGCAGGACGCCCCCGACGGTCTCGGTGCGCAGCACGTCGGCGACGCGACGGGCCTGCGCCCACGAGCCGCGGGAGAACAGGCGACGGGAGGCGGGGGTGGTGTTCACGGGGCTCCGGGAAGGTCGGGAGGGCAGGGGACAGCGCTCGCCGACCAGACTTCCCGGCACACCGCACGAGACCTTAACGGTCCCGGGCCCCCGCGTCAGCCCGTTCGAGGCGCTCGCCACCTCCCGCACCGGATGCCCGGGGGCGGCCCCCTCGTGCCGTCCCCGGGCATCAGGATCGCGTCAGGACCCGGCCCGTCGGTGTCGCCGCGGGCGCACGATGACGCGATGAGCGACATCGCCGGGTGGGCGCTGATCCTGGTCTATCTCCTGCTGGCCGTGGCGGCGGCCAGGACCGTGCTCGTGGGCCCGCGCCGTCAGCCCAGCGCGGCGGCGGCCGCGGCGAGGCCGCGGATCCGGTCGAACTCCCCCGCGGCGACGGCGTCGGCCGGGGTGAGCCAGGAGCCCCCGACGCAGGAGACGTTGGGCAGGGCCAGGTAGCCCGGTGCCGAGTCGACGGTGATCCCCCCGGTCGGGCAGAACCGGAGGTCCGGCAGCGGCCCGGCGACCGACTTCAGGAACGGGCGCCCGCCCGCGGCCTCGGCCGGGAAGAACTTGCAGGCGGTGTGCCCGCGCTCGGCGACGGCCATCATCTCCGAGATCGTCGCGGTGCCGGGGAGGAAGTCCAGCCCGGAGTCCTCCATCGCGTCGAGCAGCCGGGGCGTCGCGCCCGGGCTGACGAGGAAGCGGGCACCCGCCTCGACCGACCGGCGCACGTCGTCGGGGGTGCGCACGGTCCCGGTGCCGACGACCGCGTCGGGCACCTCGGCCGCGATCCGGCGGACGGCCTCCAGCGCGGCCGGGGTCCGCAGGGTCACCTCGATGACCGGCAGCCCGCCGTCCACCAGGGCACGGGCGAGCGGGACGGCCGTCGCGGCGTCGTGCAGCACGACGACGGGGACGACGGGGGCCAGTTCCAGCAGCTTCTCGCTCATGGTTCCTCTCGGACGGGACGGCCCCTCAGTGGGGCAGGACGACGGTCGCACCGGAGTCGGCGGGCCCGACCGCGGCGCGGAACGCGGCGAACAGCTCGCGTCCGGTGCCCGTCGTCGGGCCGGACGGGCCGGCGGGCCGGGCGGGCTCGCGGGCGTCGAACTCGTCGGCGTCGACCAGCAGGGACAGGGTGCCGTTCAGGGTGTCCAGGCGTACCAGGTCGCCGTCGCGCACGTTCCGCAGCGGTCCGCCCTGCGCGGCCTCCGGGGTGACGTGCAGCGCGGCGGGAACCTTGCCCGAGGCGCCGGACATGCGGCCGTCGGTGACGATCGCGACCTGGTGCCCGCGGTCCTGCAGCAGCCCCAGCGCGGGTGTCAGCTTGTGCAGCTCGGGCATACCGTTGGCGCGCGGTCCCTGGTACCGGACGACGGCGACCAGGTCACGCCCGTCGAGCTCGCCCGCGGCGAACGCGGCCAGCAGGTCGTCCTGGTCGTCGAAGACCACGGCCGGTGCCTCGACGACGCGGTGGTCGGGCTCGACGGCGGAGGTCTTGACCACCGAGCGGCCCAGGTTGCCGTGCAGCACGCGCAGCCCGCCGTCCGGGGAGAACGGGTCGGCGACCGAACGCAGCACCGACTTGTCCAGGCTCTCCGTGGTGCCCTCACGCCACACGAGGGTGTCCCCGTCGAGGAAGGGCTCGCGGGTGTAGCGGGACAGGCCGGGACCGTCGACAGTGCGGACGTCGTCGTGGGCCAGGCCGTGGTCGAGCAGCTCGCGGATGAGTAACTGCATCCCGCCGGCGGCGTGGAAGTGGTTCACGTCCGCCGTGCCGTTGGGGTAGATCCGGGCCAGCAGCGGCACGACGGTGGACAGGTCCGAGAAGTCGTCCCAGGTGATCTGCACGCCCGCGGCGGCGGCCATCGCGACCAGGTGCATCGTGTGGTTGGTGGAGCCGCCGGTGGCCAGCAGCGCGACGATCCCGTTGACCACGGCCTTCTCGTCGACGACCGCACCCATCGCCTTGTCCGGGTCACCCGCGGCGTCGAGCGCGCGGCGGGCGACCTCGTCGGTCAGGGCGTCGCGCAGCGCGGTGCCGGGGTTGACGAACGACGACCCCGGCAGGTGCAGGCCCATGACCTCCATCAGCAGCTGGTTGGAGTTCGCGGTGCCGAAGAAGGTGCATGTCCCCGGGCCGTGGTAGCTGGCCGACTCCGCCTCGAGCAGCTCGGCGCGGTCGGCCTCGCCCGCGGCGAACGCCTGCCGGACGCGGGCCTTCTCCTTGTTCGGCAGGCCCGAGGTCATCGGACCGGCGGGTGCGAGCAGCACCGGCAGGTGCCCGAACGACAGCGCGCCCATCACCAGCCCGGGGACGATCTTGTCGCAGACCCCGAGCAGCACCGCGGCGTCGAACATGTCGTGGCTCAGCGCGACGGCGGTGGACAGGGCGATGACATCGCGGGAGAACAGCGACAGCTCCATGCCGGCGCGGCCCTGGGTGATGCCGTCGCACATGGCGGGGACCCCGCCGGCGACCTGGGCGACCCCGCCCGCGGCACGGGCCGCGGCCTTGATCCGCCCGGGGTAGGTCTCGAACGGCTGGTGGGCCGAGAGCATGTCGTTGTAGGCGGTGACGATGCCGATGTTGCGGGCGGGCGACGCGGTGAGGGTCAGCTTGTCCGGCCCGCACGCGGCGACCGCGTGGGCGAGGTTCGCGCAACCGAGGTCGGCGCGGCCGGGGCCGGCGGCGGGCCCCGCGGCGGCGGCCGCGCGGAGGCGCTCGAGGTAGGCGGCGCGGGTGGTGGCCGAGCGGGCGGTCACCCGTCGGGTGACGGCGTCGACGACGGGGTGCAGCGGCACGGAAGCGGTCACGGTACGTCGATCTCCAGGTGGTGGGGTGCGTGGCGAACCGTTCGATAAGCACTCTACCGACTGACTTATGTACTCACAAGACGTTAGTGAGACCCGATCAGCGTTTCACCAGGTCGAAGCCCTGTGGTTCACTGGACGAATGCGAGGACGCACCCCGACCAGCGCGCCCGCCACGGCGGGCGAGATCTTCCGGCTGGTCCGGGACGGCGTGGCCGGGACCCGGACCGAGATCGGTCGCGAGACCGGCCTGTCCCGGACCGCGGTCGCCGCGCGCGTCGACCGGCTGCTCGCCGACGGCCTGGTCACCGAGGTGGTCGGCGCCGCCGCGACCGGCGGACGGCCCGCCGCGCGCCTGGAGTTCAACGCCGCGGGCGGCACCGTGCTGGCGCTGTCGGTCGGCGTCAGCCGGTCCAAGGCCGCCGTGTGCGATCTGTCCGGCGCCGTGCTCGCCGAGGAGGTCGTGGACATCCCCGCCTCCGCCGGGCCGGAGCACCTGCTCTCCGAGGCGGTCATCCGGCTGGAGAAGCTGCTGCTCACCGCCGGGGTCGACGACGCCACGATCCGCGGCATCGGGTTGTCGATCCCCGGCACCGTCGACGGCGCGCGCGGCTGGTCGGTGGGTGTCCCCGCGCTGCCCGGCTGGGAGCGGATCGCGCTGCCGCCGCTGCTCACCGCCCGCTTCCCCGCCCCGGTGCTGGTCGACAACGACGTGAACGTCATGGCCCTGGCCGAGCACGACGCCCACCCCGACGTCGACGACCTGCTGATGGTCAAGATCGGCTCCGGGGTCGGAGCCGGGCTCGTCTGCGGCGGGGTGCTGCAGCGCGGCGCCTGGGGCGCGGCCGGCGAGATCGGGCACACCCCGGTGCACGACGGGCCGGGCATCGGCTGCGGCTGCGGCAACATCGACTGCCTGGAGGTGCTGGCCTCGGGCCGCGCCCTGGTGCGCGACCTCGCCGAGTGCGGGCAACCGGTCACCGCGATCGCCGACGTCGTCGCCCTGGTCAAACAGGGCGACCCGGACGCGGTACGGCTGGTGCGCATCGCCGGGCGCCGTCTCGGCGAGGTCCTCGCCGCCGCGGTGAACCTGGCCAACCCCGCGCTGGTCGCGATCGGCGGAGACCTGGTCGGGGCGTTCGACCCACTCGTCGCGGGCGTACGGGAGGCGATCTACCGGCGCTCGATGGCCGCGGCCACCCAGAACCTGCGCATCGAGCCGGGCCTGCTCAGCGGGCGGTCGGGCGTGATGGGCTGCGCGATCCTGGTGCTCGACGAGGTGCTCTCCCCCGGCTCCGTCGACGCCGCCCTGTCGGCCTGAGCCGCTCAGCGGTGCGGCGCGCGGAGCAGGTCGAACCGCATCGTGCGCGACAGCGTGAACCCCATCGCCTCGTAGAGCCGGATCGCGCCGCGGTTGTCCGCGGCCGCGTGCAGCACCGGGCGCTCGCCGCGGGCGACGATCCCGGCGGCGACCGCGTCGACCAGGCGGCGGGCCAGCCCCCGGCCCCGGAACTCCGGGGCGGTGCAGACAGCGCTGATCTCGGTCGCCCCGGCGGCGCCCTCGCCGCCGATCCGCATCCGCTCCCCCGCCATCGCGACCAGCCGGCCGTCGTGGCGGACGCCGAGGTAGCGGCCCAGCTCGGCGGTGCGCGCCAGCCAGGGCCCGGGCCGGGTACGACCGGTCAGCTCCGCCATCTCCGCCCGGTCCGACGGTCCCAGCTCGACGAGGTCGTCCGCGGCCGCGCCCGGCACCGCGCCGCCGTCCATCTGCACCCCGGGGAACGCGCGCAGCAGCTCCCAGCCCGCCGGGATCCGCGGCGGCCCGGCGGCGGCGCGCACCACCACGACCTCGCTGCCCGGCGCGCAGAGCGCCGCGAGGTCGGCCCAGTCCCCGGCGCTGCCGTGCCCGTCGGCGTCGAGCGGGAGCGCCGCGAAGGGCGACACCTCCGGGTCGAAGCGCGCCGCGGCACCGCGGGTCGCGCCGAAGCCGGCCAGCCGCCCGCGCAGGGCGGAGGCCACCGGGTCGGTCAGGGCGGTGTCGAGGCGGTCGGGGGCGTCGGGCACGGCCGTCATCGTGCCCCGGCGCCCCGGCCACCCGGCGCAGGGGTCGGCTACCGTGCCCGCGCCCCCGGCCGCCACCTGCCGCGGGATCCGTCCCGACCATGCCACCGACCACGCACCAGTACGTCCGGAGCTGCCATGTCCACCGTCGCCGACGCCTTCGCCACCCGTCACGGGGCGGCCCCGACCGGGGTCTGGTTCGCCCCCGGGCGGGTCAACCTGATCGGCGAGCACACCGACTACAACGACGGCTTCGTGCTGCCCTTCGCGCTGCCGCACCGGGCCGTCGTCGCCGCGGCGCCCGCGGCCGGGGGCCGCAGCCGGGTCCGGTCGGTGCAGGAGCCGGGCGCCCCGGTGGAGTTCTCCGCGGCCTCCGTGGTGCCCGGCGAGGTGCCCGGCTGGGCGGCCTACGTGGCCGGGACCTGCTGGGCGTTCCGCGAGGCCGGCTACCCGGTGGGCGAGGTGGAGCTGGAGCTGGACTCCGACGTGCCGGTCGGGGCCGGGCTGTCGTCGTCGGCGGCGGTGGAGTGCGCGGTCGGCGTCGCGCTCGCCGGGCTCGCCGGGGCCGACGTCGACCCGACCACGCTGGCCCGGATCGCGCGGCGCGCGGAGAACGAGTTCGTCGGCGCCCCCACGGGCGGCATGGACCAGATGGCCTCGATGCACGGGCGCGCCGGCCGGCTGGTGTTCCTCGACACCCGCGGCGACACCGTCGAGCTGGTCCCCTTCGACCTGCCGGCGCACGACCTGGAGCTGCTGGTCATCGACACCCGGGCGCCGCACGCGCACGCCTCGGGCGAGTACGGCGCCCGGCGCGCCGACTGCGAGGCCGCGGCCGCCGCCCTCGGCGTCCCGGCCCTGCGGGACGCGGGCCCGGACGACCTGCCCCGGATCGCCGACGAGCGGATCCGGCGCCGGGCCCGGCACATCGTGACCGAGAACGCCCGGGTCGTCGAGACCGTGCGGCTGCTGTCGGGCGGCGCGGACCCGCGGGCGATCGGGCCGCTGCTCGACGCCTCGCACACCTCGATGCGCGACGACTTCGAGATCACCGTCCCGCAAGTCGACGTGGCCGCCGAGGCGGCCCGCGACGGCGGCGCGACCGGCGCGCGGATGACCGGCGGCGGCTTCGGCGGCTGCGTGATCGCACTGGTCGAGGCCGACGGGGCGGCCGCGGTCACCGCCTCGGTGCGGGAGGCCTTCGCGCAGCGCGGCTGGGCCGAACCGGTCGTGTTCCCGGGCACGCCGTCGGACGGGGCGGGCCGGCTGACCTGACCGGGGTCCCTTCCGCCTTTCGTGAGCGGAACGGAATCGGTACAGTACGGAAGTGCCCGTCACGCGGGCCCTGGCACCGCTCGACCCGCACCCGTTCGCTTACCGAGGAGACGGCTCGTGCCGCACCCCCTTCCCGTCATGGACCCCGCCGACGTCGTCGTGTTCGGCGGCACCGGCGATCTCGCGATGCGCAAGCTGCTGCCGGCGCTCTACCTCCGCGACCGCGACGGCCAGCTCGCCGACGACACCCGCATCGTCGCCGTGTCCCGATCAGGGCTCGACGACCCCGGCTACCGCGACAAGGTCGACTCCGAGCTGCGGCGCACCGCGCCGCGCTGGGCAGGCCCCGACGCCTGCGCCGACGACGCGCAGCACCACCGCTTCCTGGGCCGGCTGCACCACGTGACCCTCGACGTCGCCGACGACGACTGGTCGCTGCTGTCGGAGCTGATCGGGGCACCCTCCCCGAGGCGCACCCGGGTGCTCTACCTCGCCTCCGCCCCGCAGCTGTTCGGGCGGATCTGCGTCGGCAGCGCGGCCGCCGGCATCGTCGACGACCGCACCCGCGTCGTGCTGGAGAAGCCGCTGGGCACCGACCTGGCCTCGGCGCAGGCGATCAACGACGAGGTCGGCTCGGTCTTCGCCGAGGAGCAGATCTACCGGATCGACCACTACCTCGGGAAGGAGACGGTGCAGAACCTGCTGGTCCTGCGCTTCGGCAACTCCCTGTTCGAGCCGCTGTGGAACGCCTCGCAGATCGACCACGTGCAGATCACCGTCGCCGAGTCGATCGGCGTCGGGAACCGCGCCGACTACTACGACGGCTCCGGCGCGCTGCGCGACATGGTGCAGAACCACCTGCTGCAGCTGCTGTGCCTGGTCGCGATGGAGCCGCCGGCCAAGATCGACGGCGAGGGCGTGCGCGACGAGAAGCTCAAGGTCCTGCAGTCGCTGCGGCCGCTCGACGGCCCGGACGTCGTGCGCGACACCGTGCGCGGGCAGTACGCCGAGGGTCTCGTCGACGGCACCGCCGTGCCCGGCTACGCCACCGAGCTGGCCGAGTCGCGCGCCGGGACCCCGCGGGAGCGGGAGCGGTCCTCGACCGAGACCTTCGTGGCGCTGCGCGCCGAGGTCGCCAACTGGCGCTGGGCCGGGGTGCCGTTCTACCTGCGCACCGGCAAGCGACTGGCGACGCACGCGTCGGAGATCGTGGTGCAGTTCAAGCCGGTCCCGCACTCGATCTTCCCGGCGTTCGGTGAGGAGATCCCGGCCAACCGGCTCGTCCTGCGGCTGCAGCCCGACGAGGGCGTCCGCCTGCACATGACGGCCAAGCAGCCCGGCCCCGGCGGGATCCGCCCGATCCCGGCGCCGCTGGACCTGAGCTTCGCCCGCACCTTCGGCGACCGGCTGCCCGACGCCTACGAGCGGCTGCTCATGGACGTGCTGCGCGGCAACCCGACGCTGTTCATGCGCCGCGACGAGATCGAGGCCGCGTGGCGCTGGGCCGAGCCGATCCTGCGGACCTGGGAGGCCACCGACCAGCGGCCCCGCCCCTACTCCGCGGGCAGTCACGGCCCGGCCTCGGCCACCGCGCTGATCGAGCGCGACGGCCGGGCCTGGCACGAGGACTACTGAGCCGGGTTCAGCCCCCGATCCGCCCCAGGGCGAACGTGGTGGCGGCGGTCCGGTCGCTCGCGTAGCGGTAGTGGCCGCCGCCGCTCGCCCCGCGCTGGCAGAAGTTGTCGGTGGCGTTGCAGTAGGAGCGGATCGACGAGGCGTAGGCCGACAGCGCGCCGCGGGAGCGCGGGAACACGCCGTTGCGGGCCGCGGAGTAGCTGCCGGTGTTGTAGCTCTCACGGCCGTTGAACGTCGGGTCGCCGAACAGCACCACCGCCGGGATGCGGTCGGCTCCGGGGACGCCACCGCCGGCCAGGGTGTCCCCGACGACCTGGGCACCCTGCGAGTACCCGATCAGCACGAAGCGGGTGGACGGGCACTGCGACGACGTCGACGACAGCCGGCTGCGCAGCGCGGACACCCCCTGGCGCACGCTGCTCGCGTAGTTGCTCAGCGTCGCCGGGTAGACCAGGTCATGGGTCCGGACGGTCTGCGTCGACCGTGACCGGATCGACGACGCCAGCGGACCGGCGATGCTGCCGCCGCCCTGGGCCTCGGTGCTGCCGCGTACGGCGATCGTCTCGATCTGTGGGCACCCGCTCGGCGGGGCGGGTGCGGCGCCCGCCGTGGGGGCGGCGACGACGCCCGCCAGCGCGATGCCGGCCGCGACCGCGATCGCGGTGACGACACTCCGGATGTGCACGGCTCTCCCCTTCCTACACGGATCCGATCCACCGATCGGGCGTATCAAGTGGGCCATGCGCAGACGCGTCGGATGATCTTTGCGCGCCGAGATCCCGGCTGCGCGCGGCGAGCGGGGGACGGACGGTCGGGCCTCAGCTCCGGCAGCGGTCCGAGCTGTAGAGGTGCGAGTCCGGGAAGTGCCGGGCCGCCAGCGCCTCCCCGACGATGATCACGGCGGTGCGCTGGATCCCGGCCTCGTCGACGGCCTTGGGCATCTGCTCCAGGGTCCCGCGCAGCACGATCTCGTGCGCACGCGACGCGTGTGCCACCACCGCGGCCGGGCAGTCGCCGCCGTAGGAGGGGGCCAGGGCGTCGACGACCTCGGCGATCCGGTGCACGGCCAGGTGCAGCACCACGGTGCCGCCGGCGGCGCCCAGCTTGTCGAGTCCCTCGTTCTCCGGCATCGGTGTCGCGCGCGCGGCGATCCGGGTGAGAGTGACGGTCTGGGCGACCGTGGGGACGGTGAGCTCGCGGCCCAGCGCCGCGGCCGCCGCCGCGTAGGCGGGGACTCCGGGGCACACGTCGTAGGGCACGCCCTCGGTCTCCAGGCGGCGCATCTGCTCGGCCATCGCCGAGAACACCGACGGGTCCCCCGAGGCGAGGCGGGCGACGTCGAGCCCGTGCCGGTGCGCGCGCACCATCTCGTCGAGAATCTCGTCGAGGGTCATCAGCGCGGTGTCGACGGTGCGGGCGCCGGGCGGGCAGATCTCCAGCATCTCCGGCGGCACCAGGCTGCCCGCGTAGAGGCAGACCGGCGCGGCCGCGATGAGGTCGCGGGCCCGCAGCGTCAGCAGGTCGACCGCACCGGGTCCGGCCCCGATGAAGTGCACCGTCACAGCTCGGTCCTCACAGAACGTTCCTCCAGCTCCACAGGGTCACGGGCATGGCGGGGCGCCATCCGTGGAAGCCGCCGACGGGGACGGCGCGGGCGACCTGCACCCGTACGAGGTCCCCGCCGTGTGCGGCGTGGGCGGCGGCCAGGGCCGCCTCGGTCTGGACGGTGACCGCGTTGGCGACCAGGCGACCGCCCGGGCCCAGCGCGGCCAGGCAGGCGTCGAGGACGCCCTCGCGGGTCAGCCCGCCGCCGACGAACACGACGTCGGGCCGTTCCAGCCCGGCCAGTACGTCCGGCGCGGGACCGGTCACCACCCGCAGTCCGGGGACACCGAGCGCCGCGGCATTGGCGGCGACCCGGTCGGCGCGCTCGGGGCGGGTCTCGACGGCGATCGCGCGGCACCGCGGGTGCGCGCGCATCCACTCGATGCCGATCGACCCGGACCCGGCGCCGATGTCCCACAGCAGCTCCCCCGCGCGGGGCGCGAGGTGGGCGAGGGTGACGGCGCGGACCTCGCGCTTGGTGAGCTGACCGTCGTGGTCGTAGGTGTCGTCGGGCAGGCCGGGTGCCTCCCCCGGCGGGACGAGCCCGGCGTCAGGGACGCACTCGAGCGCGACGACGTTCAGCGCGTCCGCGTCGCCCCGCCAGGCCGCGGCGGTGGCGGACACCCGGCGCTCGTCGGGCGCGCCGAGCCGCTCCAGCACCGTCATCCGCGAGTCGCCCCATCCGGCGCCGGCGAGCAGCCCGGCGATCTCGGTGGGTGACCCGGCTCCGGCCGAGAGCACGACCAGCCGGGCGCCCGGGGCCAGCGCCCGGCGCAGCGCGTCGAGCGGGCGGCCCACGACGCTCAGCACCGCCACGTGCTCCGAGCCCCAGCCCAGCCGGGCGCAGGCCAGCGCCACCGACGACGGGTGGGTCAGCACCCGCAGCCGGTCCGGCCCGGCGACGCGGGCCAGCGTGGCGCCGATCCCGAAGAACATCGGGTCGCCGGAGGCGAGCACCGCGACGCGCCGGTCGGCGAGGGAGTCGAGGATCCCCGGCAACGCCGGGACCAGCGGCGACGGCCACGCCCGCCGGTCCCCCGCCACGTCGGCGGGCAGCAGGTCGAGCTGGCGGGGCCCGCCGAGCAGCACCTCGGCGTCGCGGAGCGCGTCGCGGTGGGTCTCCGGCAGCCCGGCCCAGCCGTCGGCGCCGATCCCGACGACGGTGAGCGGGTCACCCACCGGTCTTGTCCGTGACCCCGGCGGCGTCGAAGGTGGCGACGTCGGCCATCGCCCGCGCCGCGCCCTGCAGCACCGGCAGCGCGAGCAGCGCGCCGGTGCCCTCGCCGAGGCGCATGTCGAGCTCCAGCAGCGGCGCGAGGCCGAGGTGGTCCAGGGCGAGCGCGCCGCCCGGCTCGGCGGAGCGGTGCCCGCCCAGGCAGTAGCCGACGACGTCCGGCGCGAACGCGGCGGCGACCAGGGCGGCGGAGCCGGCGATGACGCCGTCGAGCACCACCGGGACGCGCAGCGCGGCGGCGCCCAGGACGAACCCGGCCAGCCCCGCGTGCTCCAGCCCGCCGACGGCGGTGAGCACCCCGAGCGGGTCGGCCGGGTCGGGCCGGTGCAGCTCCAGGGCGCGGCGCACGACGTCGGCCTTGCGGGCCAGGGTCTCGTCGTCGACGCCGGTGCCGCGCCCGGTAGCGACGGCCGGGTCGGCGCCGGTGAACGCGCACACCAGCGCGGCCGCGGCGGTGGTGTTGGCGATGCCCATGTCCCCGGTGAGCAGGCAGCGGTTCCCGGCGGCGACCAGGTCGCGGGCGACCTCGATGCCGTGCTCGAGCGCGGCGCGGGCCTGCTCGCGGGTCATGGCCGGGCCGGTGGTCATGTCGGCGGTGCCGCGGGCGACCTTGCGGGGCAGCAGGCCGGGCACCGGGTCGAGCCCGGCGGCCACCCCGACGTCGACGACGAGGACCTCCGCCCCGAGCTGGCGGGCGAACGCGTTCACCACCGCACCGCCCGCGGTGAAGTTCGCGACCATCTGTGCGGTGACCTCCTGCGGCCACGGGGTGACGCCCTGGGCGTGCACGCCGTGGTCGCCGGCGAAGATCGCGACCGCGGCCGGGGACGGCACCGGCGGCACCTCGGCCCCGGCGATCCCGGCGAGCGCGACGGCCACGTCCTCCACCCGGCCGAGCGCGCCACGCGGCTTGGTCATCCGGTCGAGCCGGTCGAGGGCCGCGGCCCGGGCGACCCCGTCGACCGGTGCGACGGCGTCCACGGTGGACTCCAGCAGGGCGGTGGGCGCGGCGCCGGGCAGCCCGCGGGCGCCCCAGGTGTCCTGGTGCACCGCCCAGTCCAGCGGGCGCCGCCGGGCCCAGCCGTGCTGCTCCAGCTCGGGCCGGTCGGGGAAGGCGTCGACATGGCCGACGCACAGGTAGGCGACGACCTCGACGTGCGCGGGCAGCCCGAGCAGCGCGCCGAGCTCGGTGAGGCCGTCGTCGCCGAAGAACGACACCCAGCCGACCCCGAGGCCCTCGGCGCGGGCGGCCAGCCACAGGTTCTGCACCGCGAGGGCGGCGGAGTACGGACCCATCTCGGGGCGTTCGTGGCGGCCGAGGGTGTGCCGGCCGCCACGGGTGGCGTCGGCGGTCACGACGACGTTCAGCGGGGTCTCGCGGATCGCCTCCACCCGGATCGCGCGCAGCGCCTCGGCGCGGGCGGCGGGCAGCGACGCGGCGTAGCGGTCGCGCTGGGCGGAGACGAGGGCGTGCACGCGCTCGCGGACGCCCGCGTCGCGGACCAGGACGAAGTCCCAGGGCTGGGAGAACCCGACGCTCGGGGCTGCGTGCGCGGCCTGCAGGACGCGGGTGAGGACCTCGTCGTCGACCGGGTCGGGCCGGAAGCCGGTGCGTACGTCGCGGCGGGAGTGCAGGACGTCGTAGAAGTCCGTCACGTCGGCATTCCTCCTGCGGTACACGGCTCGGCGACGGATGAGACGACCACACGTCCGTAGAGGTGGTCAACTGTCCCTTCGGGTCGGTCGGGCACCTCACATGCCGGATGGGGCATGCTCGACGACCGTGCTCTGCCCCTGCGGTACCGGCCGCCCCGAGGACACCTGCTGCGCCCCCGTGCTCGCCGGGCGCCCCGCCGCCACGGCGGAGGCGCTGATGCGCAGCCGCTACACCGCCTTCGTGCGGGGCGACCGTGCGTACCTGCTGGCGTCGTGGCACCCGTCGACGCGGCCGCGACGGCTGCGGCTGGAGCCGGGGTCGGTGTGGACGGGGCTGGAGATCGTGGCGCGCTCGGGCGGGACGATGTTCTCCACCGACGGGACCGTCGAGTTCCGGGCCCATCGGACGGACGGGGTGCTGGCCGAGCGCAGCCGGTTCGTCCGGGAGGACGGGCGGTGGTTCTACGTCGACGGGGACGTGGAGTAGGTAACACCCCGTCCCCCGGCGACGACTCCGCGTGGACTCACGGGTGGGGGACGGTTGGCACGGCACAAGGAGCGCGGCCCGGACGGGCGGTTCGTGAAGGCGAGCACGGGCGTCGGGGCGTTGCTGCTGGCCCTTTGGCTCGCCGTGTCCGGCGGAGGCCTGGGCGGCGGCGCCGCCGGCGGGGTCGCCGGGTCGGGTTCGTCGGCTGCGGCAGGCTCCTCGGGGTCCGGCGCATCGGCCTCGCGGAGCGTCCGGGCGAAGAACCGCAGCCAGGACGGGACGGCACGACGGCTGTCCCGCGCGGGGCGGGAGGTGCACCGCCTCGGCGGCGACGTCCGGACCGACTGCGGGTCCGTGTCCTACGGTCGCGTGCGCGACTTCTTCGTCGGGACCCCGTGTGTCGGGGTCGGCCGGGCGTCGTTCGAGGTGCGGGAGGGTGGCGCGCGGGTGGTGGTGGCCGTCGCCGCGGTCGAGATACCCGGAACGGCCGACGCGATGGGATTGAAGCGCCTCGTCGACACCTACGGCACCGGCAACGTCCGGGAGCTGCGGACACCGCGTGGGGTGCGCTGGACGGGGCGCCACTACACCTCGGGGCGCGATGACGTGACGGTCGTGAACGCCCAGGCCGAGCCGATCGGTGCCTCCGCCGTGGCAGCGCGGCTGGCCGACGCGGTGGCCCGCGACGCCGCCCGAAGCTGAGGTCCGGGATACCGGGGACGGCGAACGGCCCTCCACCTGCGGCGACTGAACTTGTATCGAACATGTGTTCGATTATACTCGGTGGCGTGACCGTGACCCACGAGCCTCCCGTCCACGCCCCCGGCGTGGACGGGCGCGGGTTCGCGTCCGGTGAGCTCGCGCTGCTGCGGCTCCTGATCGACCAGGTCGTCGACGACGACGTCTCCGTGCTCTCCGAGGCCGACCTGATCGACCAGATCCGGCAGATCGAGTCCCTGCAGTCGTCCCTCGCCGCGCTCCAGGCGACGCGCATCCGGGCGTTCGCCCAGGCACACGTCGAGAACAGGCTCACCGACGACCGCGCCGACGCCGACGAGCTCCATCGCAGTGTGGTCGCGCAGGTCCAGCTCGCCTGCCGCGTCTCCACGGCCGAGGCCCGCACCCGGGTGGCGAACGCCCGGGACCTGTACGCCGGGTTCGGTCGTGTCCGGGACCTGCACATAGCCGGGCAGCTCAGCGCCGCGAAGGTCTCCGCGATCGCAGTCGAATGCCGTGACCTCGATGCGCGCCGGCGCAGGCAGGTCGATGCCCGTCTCGCCCTGCACGACCTGACCCGCCTGGGCATCGGACGGCTCCGCGCGATGACCCGCCGGCTGGTCGCCGAGATCGCCCCCGACCGGTTCCGCGCCCGCGTCCACACCGCCCGAGCCGAACGCCGGGTCACGCTGCGGCCGGCGCCGGACGCGATGAGCTACCTGACCGCCTACGTGCCGGTCGAACAGGGCGCCGCCTGCCTCGCCGCCCTCCGGAAAGCCTTCGTCGAGGTCCAGGTCAACCCCGCGCCGCTGACCCGCACCCGCGGACAGGTCCTCGCCGACACCCTCGTCGAACGCGTCACCGGACAGACCACCGCCACCGCGGTGAACCTCGAGGTCCAGGTCACCGTCCCGGTCCAGGCCCTGCTCGACCCCACCTCCCCGCTCCCCGCGGAGATCCCCGGCCTCGGGCCCGTCCCGGCCGATCTGCTCGCCACCTCCGACGGGACGAAGGCGCTGCGCCGGCTGCTCACCGACCACGGTCTGGTCACCGGCGGCGACTCCCGCCGACGCACCTTCACCGGCCTGCTCGCCACCCTGGTGAGGGCCCGTGCGGAGAACCGGTGCACCGAGCCCTACTGCGACGCACCCGTCCGCCACCTCGACCACATCCACCGCACCGCCGACGGCGGCCGCACCGAGCTGGACAACGGGCGGGGGGTGTGTGAGTTCCACAACCACGTCCGCGAACAACCCGGCTGGCGCGTCGCCCGTGGACCCGCCGGGGTCACGACCACCACCCCCACCGGACACACCTACCTCGCACCCGACCCACCGTGAGCCGCGTCGCGACTGTCGCCGGTGCGGCGACGCGGCTAGCGTGCCGGGACGTGGATCATTCCCCGCTCGGCGACGACCCCACCGGCGGACCGCTGGACGGCGTGCTGGTCGCCGACTTCTCCCGCGTCCTCGCCGGACCCTACGCCACGATGATGCTGGCCGACCTCGGCGCGACGGTGATCAAGGTCGAGGGTCCCGGCGGCGACGACACCCGCACCTGGAAGCCGCCGGTGGTCAGCGACCCCGAGCAGGGCGACATCTCCACCTACTACCTGTCGATCAACCGGAACAAGCGGTCCGTGGTGCTCGACCTGACCGACCCGGGCGACCTCGCGGCGGCACGCGAGCTGGCGCGGCGGGCCGACGTCGTCGTCGAGAACTTCCGGCCG
The DNA here is from genome assembly GCF_017312155.1 of Pseudonocardia sp. UM4_GMWB1. Lineage (NCBI taxonomy): Bacteria > Bacillati > Actinomycetota > Actinomycetes > Pseudonocardiales > Pseudonocardiaceae > Pseudonocardia > Pseudonocardia sp. UM4_GMWB1. The sequence goes on from NZ_QJPN01000001.1 coordinate 3,510,359, forward strand.
GGCGGCGCGGCGCGGTTCGGGCTGGACCACGACAGCGTCTCGGCCGGCAACCCCGGGGTCGTGTACTGCTCGATCACCGGGTTCGGCGCCCGCGGCGGCGCCCACCTGGCCGGCTACGACCTGCTCGTCCAGGCGGTGTCCGGGCTGATGAGCCTGACCGGCGACGTCGACGGGCCGCCGTTCCGCGCGGGGGTCGCGGTGTTCGACGTCCTCACCGGCCTCCACGCCGCACTCGCGGTCGGCGCGGCGCTGCGGCACCGGGAGCGGACCGGGCAGGGCCAGCTGCTGGAGACCAACCTGCTGTCGGTCGCGATGTCCACCCTGGTCAACCAGACCGAGGCCTACGTCGCCGCCGGCGCGGTCGGCCGCCGGATGGGCAACGCCCATCCCAGCGTCTTCCCGTACCAGCCGATGCCCACCGCGGACGGTGACCTCATCGTCATCGCCGGCAACGACGGCCAGTTCCGCAAGCTCGCGACCGTCCTCGGCGACCCGGCCATGGCCGAGGACCCGCGCTTCGCGACCATGTCCGACCGGATCGGCCACCGGGAGGAGATCGAGCAGCGGCTGCGCGCCCGCCTCGCCACCCGTACCGCCCAGGAGTGGTACGACGCGATCACCGCCGCCGGCGTGCCCTGCGGCCCGATCAACACCGTCGACGGCGGTGTCGCCCTCGCCGAGGAGCTCGGCCTCGACCCGGTCGTCCGGGCCGACGACGCCGCCGCCGTCCCGACCGTCCGCAACCCGGTCACCTGGTCGGTGACCCCACCGTCCTACCGCCGCTCTCCCCCGCCGCTGGGCGCCGACTCCGCCGAGGTCCGGGCCTGGCTCGACCAGAACGGATAGCGCCACTCGCCGCCATCGGATAGTCTCAGTATCCACACAGCACCGTGACGAGGGAGTGGACCGATGGCGCCGTACACCCGCACGACCAACGAGCCGACCGACGGGCCGGTCGTCGTGTTCCTCATCGGCATGCGCTTCAACCGGCCCTGGAAGGTCCGGGCCTGGCTGCCGGTGGTGAGCGCGATGTCCGGGATGCTGCGTGAGCTGGAGCGCGACCCCGCCCACGGGCTGCTCGGGACCCGCCCGGGGATCGGCCCCGGCGGCCCGTTCCTCGTGCAGTACTGGCGCGATCGCGAGTCCCTCTACGCCTACGCGAGCGACACCGCGGCGACGCACCGGCCGGCCTGGGCCGCATTCAACCGCCGCGCCCGCCGCTACCCCGGCGCCGTCGGGATCTGGCACGAGACCTTCGTGGCCGGGGAATTCGAGACGATCTACGGCGACATGCCGCCGTCGGGGCTGGCGAAGGCACTGGGCGTGCGGGAGATCGACGCCGCCACCGACGGCGGCCGCCGCCGGCTCGACGCCTCACGACACGCCGCCTGACGTCTCGTGTTGCGGGCCGTAACGGGCCACCGGAGGATCGGCCGATGAGTTCGGGGGCGCAGACGGCGAAGCGGCCGTCGCAGTGGGCGATCTGGTTCTTCGGGGCACTCGGCGGGATCCTGTGGGGGTACGACACGGGCGTCATCTCCGGGGCGATCCTGTTCATCCCCGACGACATCCCGCTGTCGTCGCTGGAACAGGGCACCGTGGTGTCCGGCCTGCTGGTCGGCGCGATGCTCGGGGCGGGCGTCTCCGGCAAGCTCGCCGACACCCTCGGCCGGCGGCTGCTGATCCTGCTCGGCGGGATCGTGTTCGTCATCGGCACGCTCGGCGCCGCCCTCGGGGTGAACGTCGCGATGCTCGTCGGGTTCCGGTTCGTGATGGGCGTCGGCGTCGGCATCGTGTCGGTGGTCGTGCCGATGTACCTGTCCGAGCTGGCCCCGGCCCGCATCCGCGGGCGGCTGACGTCGCTGATGCAGCTGCTGGTGACCGTCGGGATCTTCCTGGCCTACGTCACCGACTTCGCCTTCGCCGAGTCCCGGGACTGGCGCTGGATGATCGGGCTCGGCGTGATCCCCGCGGTCGTCCTCGCCATCGGCATCTACACCCAGCCGGAGAGCCCCCGCTGGCTGGTCGCGCAGAAGCCCGACGGCGGCGAGGAGGACGCGCGGGTCGTCCTGGAGCGGCTGCGCGGTACCCCGGAGGCGGCCGAGGCCGAGCTGTCGGAGATCCGGGAGAGCGTGCGCGTCGAGCGGGAGAACACCGAGAAGGTCGCGATCGGGACGCTGTTCTCCCCGCGGCTGCGGCGGCTGACCCTCATCGGGATGCTGCTGGTGTTCTTCCAGAACTTCGTCGGCATCAACACGATCATCTACTACGCGCCGACCCTGCTCACCGACGTCGGCTTCGGGGCGACCGGCGCGATCGGCGCCAACGTGGGCATCGGCGCGGTGAACATGCTGATGACGCTGCCCGGGATGTGGTTGATCGACCGCGCCGGGCGACGCCCGCTGCTGCGCTGGGGCGCGGTCGGCATGTGCGTGGCGATGATCGTTCTGGCTGTCACCAACCTGGTCGGGTTGGAGCAGGGACCGCTGCTGCTCGGGCTGACGCTGGCCGGGATCGTCGTCTACATCGCCTCGTTCTCGATCTCCTGGGGCCCGGTGCAGTGGGTGCTGCTGCCGGAGCTGTTCCCGCTGCGGGTCCGCGCCGGCGCGGTCGCGTTCTGTGTGACGTTCAACTGGCTGTTCAACATGACCGTCGCGCTGCTGTTCCCGTCGCTGCTCGAGGCGTTCGGCGCGGGCTGGAACTTCCTGTTCTTCGCGATGACGACGGCGGCCGCCTACATCTACGCGACCCGGCTGCTGCCCGAGACGAAGGGCCGCAGCCTGGAGGAGATCGAGCGGGACCTGGCCCAGCCGGTCACGGCGAAGCCGGCGTGACCGGCGGGGTGTGCGCGGTGACCTCCGAGGCCTCGTGGCGGTACGGCTCCACCGCGACCGCGCACAGCTGACCGCTGCACCCCTGCGCGAAGCCCGACGTACCCCGGTCGCGGGTCACGGCGTTCGGGTTGCCGTGCACGCAGAGGCCGTCGTCGCCGAGCTCGGGACGGTCCGGGTCGGGACGCGGGTCCCACCACGCCCCGGTCGGCAGCTGGAGCACGCCGGGCCGGATGTCGTCGGTGACCCGCGCCGCGGCCAGACAGGCGCCCCGGTCGTTGTGGAGGCGGACGACGTCGCCGTCGCCGATGCCGAGCCGGGCGGCGTCGTCGGGGTGGATGCGCACGACCTCGCGCCCGGAGCGTTTCGACCCGGCCGAGTGGGCGCCGAAGTCGAGCTGGGAGTGCAGCCGGGTCGCCGGCTGGTTCGAGACCAGCCAGAACGGGTGCCGGTCGTCGGGGACCTCGGTCGGCTCGATCCACGCCGGGTGACCGGGGTGGTCGGGCAGTCCGAGCGCGGCGATCGGGCCGGACCCGACCTGGACGCGGCCGGACGCCGTCGGCAGCGGGTGCGCGACGGGGTCGGCGCGGAAGCGGGCCAGCACCCCGCCGTCGTCGGGGCGCTGGGGCAGCTCCAGCTCGCCGCGCTCCCAGAACTCCTCGAACGACGGCGCGTCGAGCCCGCGGTCCGCCAGGCCCTTACGGGTGCGGTCGTACATGTGGACCAGCCACTCGTGCGACGTCCGGCCCTCGGTGAAGGCCTCGCCGTGCCCGAGCCGCACGGCCAGGGCGGCGAGCACGTCGTAGTCGTCGCGGGCCTCGCCGTGCCGGGGCACCAGCTGCTTCATCGCGACGACGAGCGGGTCGGAGCTGGTGGCGCCGATGTCGTCGCGTTCGAGGGTCGTCGTGGACGGCAGCACGACGTCGGCGTGCCGCGCGGTGGCCGTCCACATCGGGTCGTGGACGACGAACGTGTCCAGCTCGGCGACCGCGCGTCGCATCCGGCGCAGGTCCTGGTGGTGGTGGAACGGGTTGCCGCCGGCCCACCACGCCATCCGCACGTGCGGGTAGGTGTGCCCGACGCCCTGGTAGGAGTAGGTCTCCCCCGGGTGCAGCAGCATGTCCGCGACCCGCGCGACCGGGATGAACGAGGTCACCGGGTTCGGCGCCCGGGAGAACGTGGGCACCGGCACCGAGTTGCGCGGGCGCCCGTAGTGCCCGAGCGACCCGAGGCCGTAGTTGAAGCCGCCGCCGGGCAGCCCGATCTGACCGAGCACCGCAGCGAGCGCCGTCCCGCCCCAGACCGGCTGCTCGCCGTGCTCGGCGCGCTGCAGCGACTGCGCGACGGTCACCAGGGTGCGGCCGTGTGCGATCCGCCAGGCCAGCTCGCGGATCGTCGCCGCCGGGATGCCGGTGACGCCCTCGGCCCACGAGGCGTCCTTCGCCGGGGCGGCGAACAGGTACTCGCGCAGCCGGTCCCAGCCGTCGCAGTGCGAGGCGAGGAAGTCGGTGTCGGCCCGCCCCGCCTCCACGACGGTGTGCATGAGCGCCAGCATCAGCGCGACGTCGGTGCCGGGCCGGATCGGCAGCCAGGTGGCGTCCACCTCCTCCGGCAGGTCCGGACGCAGCGGGCTGACCAGCACGAACACCGCGCCCCGGTCGCGGGCGGCGCGCATGGCCCCGCGCTCGACGTGCCGGCTGACCCCGCCCGCGGCGATCGCGGAGTTCTTCAGCGCCATTCCGCCGAACGCGACGACGGTGTCGGTCTGCGCCGCGACCTGGTCCCAGGTCACCGCGTAGCGGGTCACCGCGTCGAAGGTGCCCAGCACGTGCGGCAGCACCACCTCGGCGGCGCCGCCGGAGTAGGTGTTGACCGAGCGGGTGTAGCCCCCGGTCAGCGCGAGGAACCGGTGCAGCTGGCCCTGGGCGTGGTGGAAGCGCCCGGCCGACGCCCAGCCGTAGGAGCCGCCGTAGACGGCCTCGTCGCCGTGGGTGGAGCGGACCCGGTGGGTCTCCTCGGCGAGCCGGTCGAGCACGGCGTCCCAGGACACGGTGCGGTAGCCGTCGCGCCCACGACCGGGGTCACGGCCCGGGCCGCGGTCCCACCAGCCGCGGCGCACCGCGGGCGCGGCGACCCGGGCGGCGTGCCCGACGGCCGCGGGGATGTTGTCCAGCACCGGGGACGGGTCCGGGTCGCCCGGGTGCGGGCGGACCCGCAGCCTGCTGCCGTCCCACCGGGCGTGGAACACGCCCCAGTGCGCGCTGTGGGTCCTCACGTTCTCGGTCACCACCGACCACCGTAACCCGCATGCGGGGGCCCGCATACGGGAAAGCCCGTCCCATGACGACGACCGCTGAACTGCTGACCGACCACGTCGGCCGGATCGACGAGCTCGTGCGCGAGGTGGTGGACGGCCTGTCCGAGGCCGACCTCGCCCGCCGCCCGGAGGGTGCGGACGGCCCCGGCAACCCGATCGGCTGGCTGGTGTGGCACCTGCTGCGGGTGCAGGACGACCACGTCGCCGAGGCGTTCGGGTCCGACCAGGTCTGGACCGGCGAGGGCTGGGCGCAGCGCTTCGGCCTGGACCTCGACGTCGCCGACACCGGGTTCGGTCACACGTCGTCGCAGGTCGACGCCGTGCGCACGACCGCGGACCTGCTGTCCGGCTACGGCGCGGCGGTACACGAGCGCACCGTCGGGCACCTCGCGGGCCTCGCGGACGACGACCTGTCCCGCGTCCTGCCGCCCACCTGGGGGGAGAACGTGACCCTCGGCGAACGCCTGGTCAGCGTGGTCGGCGACGACCTCCAGCACGCCGGTCAGGCGGCCTACCTCCGCGGGCTGCTCGGGGTGTGACCCCGCCCGCCACCTAGGCTGGTCCCGATGGCCACCGCACCCGCACGCGTCCCCGACCTGACCGCTCTCGCCCTGCTCCGTGACATCGCCTGCACCGGGAGCATGTCCGCCGCGGCCGAGGGGCTCGGGCTGACGGTGCAGGCCGCGTCCGCGCGGATCCGGGCCGCCGAGCAGCAGGTCGGGGGCCCGGTGCTCGAACGTGCACGCCGGGGGCGGCGGTCCAGCAGGCTCACCACCCGCGGGGTCCTGCTCGTGGAGTGGGCGGGCCCGCTGCTGGCAGCCGCATCCGATCTGGACGTCGCGGTCGCGGCACTGCGCGACGAGCCGGCCGGGGAGGACACCGTCGTCCTGGCCGCGAACCCGGTGGTCGCGGAGTGTCTGCTGCAGGCCTGGCTGGTCGAGCTGCGCGACGGTCCGGGCGGGCGGGTCGTGCTGCGCGACAGCCCGGATCCGGCGGCGGCGGTCCGGTCCGGTGACGCGGCGGTCGGTGTGGTGTCCGCGCCCGGCCCGCTGGAGGACCTGCACGCGGCGACGGTGGGATCGGACCCGCTGGTGCTCGTCGTCGCCCCCGGGCACCCGTGGGCCGGGTCCGACGGCGTCGACGCCGCACAGCTGGCCGGTACCCCGCTGCTCACCCGTCCGCCCGGTGCCGGGGCCCGGCCCGCGCTGGAGGCCGTGCTCGACGCCGCCGGTGCCGGGGAGCCCGTGCCGCCGCGGCGCGAGTACGCCGCGGACGCCGCCCTGCGTGCGGCGGTCCGCGCCGGTGAGGGCCCCGCGGTGCTGGGGCGGGCGGTCGTCGGCGCCGACGTCGCGGCCGGGTCGCTGGTCGTCGTCGACGTCCGCGGTCTCGACCTGACCCGGGAGTTCCGCGCCGTCTGGAGGGAGGGCACCTCGCCCCGCGGCACCGCCCGTGACCTGCTGCGGATCGCCACCGGCGGCCGGATCCGCTGACCCGGCCGGACCCGACCCGGCTCAGCCGGCGGCGGCGGTGAGCAGCGCGTGCCCGGCCAGTGCGGCCGCGACGCCGACGACCGCGCTCGCCGCCGCGTAGCCCACGGCGAGCGCGGTGCGGCCGCGTTCGAGCAGCGACAGCGTCTCCCAGCCGAAGGTGCTGTAGGTGGTGAACGCCCCGCAGAACCCGGTGCCGAGCAGCGCGGCGAACCCCGGCCCGAACAGCGGGGTCAGCGCCACCACGCCGCCGAGCACGAACGACCCGGCCAGGTTGACCACCCAGGTGCCCCACGGGAACGCCGAGGGCGTCCGCGCCTTGATCGCCGTGTCGACGAGGTAGCGCAGCGGCGCCCCGACGGCCGCACCGAGCGCGACGAGCAGCGCCGTCACCGGGCTCCTCCCCCGGCGAGCGCGCGGGCCAGGGTCGCGCCGAGCGCCGTCGCGGCGACGGCGAGCACCGGGGTGCCGACCATCAGCGCCAGCGACCCCGGCGAGCCGAACGCCGGCGCGGCGACGTCCACGGCGTAGGTGGAGAACGTCGTGTACCCGCCGAGCACCCCGACGCCCAGGGCCGGGCGGACGAGCGGGTGGGCCCGGAACCGCTCGGTGACCAGCACCATCAGCACCCCCATCAGGAGGCAGCCGGTGACGTTGATGAGCAGCGTCGTCCACGGGGTGGGTGGGCCGACGAGCCCGAGCAGCCAGCGCGCCTCGGCGCCCACCACCCCGCCGGCGGCCACCGCCGCCGGCACCGCCGGCCGGCCGGGCGCGCTCACGCGGCCGCCTCCGCCCGGGCGACGCGCCGCGCCGTGGGCAGGCCGATCGCGGCCGCGATCAGGCAGGCCACCGCACCCAGGGCGAGTCCGCCGCGACCGCCCCACTGCTCGCTGACCCAGCCGGCGATCGGGCCGCCGATCGGGGTGGACCCGAGGAGGGCCACCGACCACAGCGCCATCACCCGGCCCCGCATGTGCGGGGCCGAGGCCAGCTGCAGCGTCGAGTTGCCGCCGGCCATGAACGCGACGCTGGCCATCCCGACCAGCCCCATCGCGGCCAGCGCGACCCACAGCGCCGGCGCGACCGCGGCCAGGCCCAGGACCAGGCCGAACAGCAACGCGGTCCGCACCAGCATCGGCACCCCGGTACGCCCGTGCCCGGCGACGACGAGCCCCCCGACGACCGCGCCGACGCCCATCGCGCCGGTGAGCCAGCCGTAGGTGGCCGCGTCGCCGCCGAAGGTCTGCGAGGCCACGACCGGCAGAACCACCGGGAACTCGTAGGCCAGGCAGCCGATCAACGCCATCATCACCAGGGGCACCCGTAGCTCGGGGTTGTCGCGCACGTGGGCGAGCCCCTCGCGCAGCTGCCCGGGCGCCCGGGGCGCCGGAGCGGTGGGCATGAGCGCGGAGGTGTCCAGGCGCAGCAGCGAGGTCACGACGGCGACGAAGCTGACCGCGTTCACCGCGAAGCAGATACCGGTCCCGCCCGCGACGATGACCAGCCCGGCCACGGCCGGTCCGACGGCGCGCGCGGCGTTGACCAGGACCGAGTTGAGGGTGACGGCGTTGCGCAGGTCCTCGGGCCCGACCAGCTCGTGCACGAAGGTCTGCCGGGCCGGGTTCTCGACGGCCTTGTTCAGCCCGAGCACCGCGGCCAGCACGTAGACGTGCCAGAGCGCGACGGTACCGGTGAGGGTGAGCACGGCGAGTGCGGCGGCCTGCAGGCCCATCATCGTCTGCAGGCCGACCATCAGCCGTCGCCGGTCGAGGCGGTCCACCCACACCCCGGCGTAGGGGCCGAGGAGCAGGGTGGGCACGGTCTGGACGGCGACGACGGTGCCGAGCACCGCCGCGGACCCGGTCAGCTCGTACACCAGCCAGGACTGGGCGACCGACTGCATCCAGGTACCGACCAGGGAGATCGACTGGCCGCCGATCCAGAGCCGGTAGTTGTGGCCGGACAGCGCGGCGAAGGTGCGGGCGAGCGCCCGGCGGGACGCCTGGTCCGGACCGGCGCTCACCGGGCGTCCCGCAGGGCCCCGGCGAGCGCGTCGAGCGCGGGCAGCGCGGCCCGCAGCCGTGCGGCGTGGTCGGGGGTCAGGGCGTCGACGTGTGCGGCGAGCAGCCGGGTGCGTTCCTCGCGGCGTCGGCGGTGCTCGGCAGCACCGGCCTCGGTGACCGCGACGCGCACGGCGCGACCGTCGTCGGGGTCGGTGTCGCGGACGAGCAGCCCGGCGACCTCCAGCTTGCCCGCCAGGCGCGACAGCATGGTGGGGTTGACGCCCTCGACGGTGGCGAGCTCCCCCATCCCGATCGGGCCGCGGACGGCGACGGTGCCGAGTACCGACACAGCGCTGCGGGTGAGGTCGGAGCCGCGGGTGGCCCGGTCCAGGCCCCGGGCGATCCGGGCCAGGTCCGTGCGCAGCCGCGCCAGCTCGTCGGGGTCGAGGCCGCTCATGCACACTCCATATGTTTGCCTGTCGGCAAGCATATACCTGTGCAACGATCCGCGCCGCGCACGGACGGGGCGGCGCCCCGGTCAGGCGGGAGCGACCTCGGACTCGGCGGACCGGAGCCGGGACGCCAGCCGCTGCAGGTCGTCGCGGAGGCGGAACAGCTCGTCCATCGACATGCCGGTGGCCTCGATGACCTGGTCCTGCGCGGCGGCGGCGTGCTCGCGCAGCGCCTTGCCCTTCTCGGTCAGCGACACCTGCACGGTGCGCTCGTCGTCCGGGCGACGGGCGCGGGTGACCAGCCCGTGACCCTCCAGCCGGGTCAGCATCGGCGACAACGTGCCGCTGTCCAGGAACATCCGCTCGCCGAGTTCCCGCTGGGGCACCGTCTCCTCGGCCCACAGCACGAGCAGAACCGCGTACTGGCTGTAGGTCAGGCCGATGGAGTCGAGAATCGGGCGGTAGCACCCGGTCATCGCACGCGACGCCGAGTGGAGCGCGAAACAGAGCTGCTCGTCGAGCGCCAGCGGCGCAACGGTTCCGGGCTCGGTCATTCCCACAGGGTAAGCGCTCGATGTCGGGAGTTCATCCGAGCCCGCAGGATCGGCTCGGCACCGGGCTCCCGCGGACCGGTCACGACGAGGAACGGGTCCGGGGCGCGACCACCCCCGAAGCGGTCGCGCCTCGGACCCGGGGCCGACGGACCGGAGGGCTCCCCAGCGCCCGGTCCGTGCAGAAGTTCGTGTCGTTCTGTTGTGCACCCCGGATTCCCCGACTCTGCGCGCCTCAATCGCAAACAGCTCCGGTTCACCCGCAGCGCCCAGTGTCGGCGCGCACCGTGACCCGGTCGCCGGTATCCCGCTGCGACAACGGGGTGACGGGGGGCGGTACGACGGCGGTACCGCGACCGCCCGTCAGCGTCGGCGGCCGGGTGGCGGGACGGGCTCGGGAGCGGTCATGTCAGGGCCTCCGTGGGAGGGTGACCCCGGGGTGTCCGCACCCGTCCGGTCCCCGGTCCGGCCGGGGCCGCGGACACCCGGAATCGCTGACGTCCGGAGGCGCCGTGCACGCGGTCCGCACCACCGCCCGGCTGCTGCTGGGCGCCTTCCTCGTCGCCGCGGGCGTCGCCCACCTGCTCGTCCCGGCCGAGTTCCTGGCCCAGGTGCCACCGTTCCTGCCCGCGCCCGGCGCGGTGGTGCTCATGTCCGGGCTCGTCGAGATCGCGGTCGGGGTCGGGGTGCTCCTCGCACCGGCCCGGCTGCGCCCGCACGCCGGGCTGGTCGCGGCGGCGCTGTTCGTGCTGGTGTTCCCCGGCAACGTGGCGCAGTACCTCACCGGCACCGACGCGTTCGGCCTCGACAGCGACGGCGCCCGCGCGACCCGGTTGCTGTTCCAGCCGCTGCTGGTGGTGTGGGCCCTGTGGGCGTGCGGCTCCGGTGCCCTGCTGCGGCGGGGCCGCCGCATCGCCTAGGACTTCTGCACGGTCCGGGCGAGGATGCCCAGGGTCGCCTTGAGCGACGCCGCGGAGATCACCGGGAACAGGTCGGAGTCGCGGTACTGCGGGTGGATGTCGGACCAGTCGCACCACGAGACGACCCGGGTCCCGCCGCCGTCGGCCTCGGCGACCGGCTCCAGCCGGTAGCCGTAGACGTGACCGACCGGCGGGCGCATGACGCCCACGATGGTCCAGGAGATCTCGCGGTCGGGCACGTAGCTCGCGATGTGCACGGTGACGTCGTAGCGGCCCATCGGGCGGTCGCCGAGCGACTCGCGGTCCATGTGCACGACGAAGGTGTCCCCGGCCGCCGAGACCGGCCCGCCCTCGGCCGACATCAACATCCCGGAGCTGTCGACGGCCACGTGCCCGCGCGGGTCGCGGAGCACGGCGAAGATCTCGGACGGGCTCGCGTCGATGATGCGCGAGGTCTCGATCCGCTGGTCGCTCATGGACCCGATCATGCCCCGTCCCGGCCGGTCCGGCCCGGGGACGGGGCACGACGGCGGCGCGATCAGGAGGCGGGGCCGACCGGGAAGCGCAGGACGGCGCCGACGCCGTCGGTGAGCGTGACGTCGTCGTCGGGGTGGACCAGCACGACGGCGGCGCCGGTCGCGGCGGCGGCGCGGACCAGGACGTTCGCGGCCGGACCGGACAGCACCGGGGTGTCGCCGACGAGTTCGTCGGCCTTCTCCCCCACCGCGGCCGGGTCGGAGCCGACGACCAGCTCGGTGCCGGGCACCGCGGCCGGGTCGACCAGCAGCGTCTCGACGGCGTGCGCGCGGGTGGCGCCGGCGACGTCGCCGAGCCCGGTGACGGCGAGCCCGTCGCCGCGCCCGGACGCGGTCGCGAAGCTCGCGACGGCGTCGCCGCGGCGGGTCTCGCGGACCTCGTCGGCGGCGGCGCGCACGGTGTCGTCGACCTGATCGGGCACCGTGCCGCCGGTGTTCTCGATCTCGGCCATGATCCCGGCCGAGGCCGGGGGCAGCTCGTCGCGCAGGCGGGCCCGGGACTCCGCGTCCCCGGCGACGACGAGCAGGCCCGCGTTGCCGGCCCGGACGGACTTCTCCACCTGCTCGGCGACGGCCTGGGCGTTGCGCTTCCAGGTCTCCTCGACCCGGGCGTCCGCGGTGCCCTCTCCGGGGCCCGCGGTGCTCGCCTTGTGGACCGGGCCGCCCGAGTCGGTCGACACCTCGGAGACCGTGCCGTCCACACCGCGGACCCGGCCACCGGTCCGGTCGACCGCGACGACGACGGTCGCCACGTCCTCCCCCACGGCGCCGAGCACGCCCAGCAGGTCCGGGACCGCACCCCAGGCCGCGGTCCCGCGCTCGGGCGGGAACTCGGTGTGCCGGTCGAGCAGGACCCGCGCGGCGTCGGCGACGAGGACCCGCCCGGCCGTGCCGTCGGGGGCGTCGGCGGCGGTCACGGCCTCGTCGAGCACGGCGAGCGCCGACTCGTCGGCACCGTCGTCGGCCAGGCGCTCCCGCAGCTCGCGCCAGCGCAGGCGGTACTGCTCGGTGGCGTCGGCGGTGTCGTGCGTGGCATCGAGCACGACGGTCGCGAAGGGACCGTCGCTGTCGTTCAGGGTTCGGATCCAGTCGGTACGCATCCCCCCGCACCTTCCCGGCACACACGGCGGCAAACCTGGCGCGGCGGCTCAGGTGGACCAGGCTCCCGCGGCGTCGGCGAGGGCGTCGACGACCTCACCCGGCAGCGGCCCGGCACCCCGGGCGGCGGCCGAGAGCGCCCCGGTCACCCGGCCGTCGTGGCGCAGTGCGACCGCGACCGCCGTCGCGCCGGGCAGCAGGGCGCCGCTCGCGCCGCGTTCGAACCCGTCGGCGCGGATCCGGGCGCAGGTGTCGAGGAGCGCGGCGGCGGCGCCGGGATCACCCTCGTGCGCGGCGAGCGCGACCCGTTTGCGTTCGGCCGGGCCGAGGTGGGCGAGCAGGACCCGGCCGGCCGCGGTGTCGGGCAGCGGCGCGCGGACCCGCGCCGACAGCGCCACGTCGAAACCCTCGTCGGCGCCCGCCCAGTCGAGGTAGACGGCGTCGTCGCCGATCCGGGCGGCGAGCAGCACCGGCAGCCCGGTGTGCCGGGCGAGCTGGTCGAGCGCCTCGTGCGGGATCGCCGGGACGGGTGGTTCCCCCGCCCTCGCCGCGAGCATCCAGGGCGCGGGGCCCAGGGTGTACCGACGGTCGCGCTCGTCGAGGTAGCCGGTGGCGACCAGACCGTCGACGAGCTTCTGCACCGAGGACACCGGGGCTCCGACGCGGCGGGCCAGCGCCGACAGGGAGCTGCCGCCGGGCCGGCGGGCGGCGACCTCCAGCAGACCGGCCACCCGGTCCACGGTCCGGTGGTGGTTACGCATATGGGTAAGCCTAGCTCGCAGGGGCGAGGAAAGTTAGCCATGCTCATGGAGAACGTGACGGCGAGCGAGCGGAAGGAGCACGACATGGGTGGCGCACTGGACGGGCTGCGGGTGATCGACCTGGCGTCGGTCGTCATGGGCCCGTACGCCTGCCAGATCCTGGGCGACCTGGGCGCGGAGGTGATCAAGATCGAGCCTCCGGCCGGGGACATGACCCGCCGCACCCTGCCGCAGCGCAACCGCGGGATGGGCGCGCTCGCGCTGAACGTGAACCGCAACAAGCGTTCGGTGGCGCTCGACCTCAAGACCGACGCCGGCCGCGCGGTGCTCGACGACCTGCTCGACACCGCCGACGTCCTCGTGACGAACATGCGCCCGGGTGCGCTGGACCGGCTCGGACTCGACCCCGGGCGGGTCGCCGAGCGCTTCCCGCGCCTGGTCCAGGTCCGCGCGCAGGGCTTCCGCAGCGACTCCGAGCTCGCCGACCGCGCCGCCTACGACGAGATCGTGCAGGCGTCGTCGGGGATGGTGGACCTGATGCGCCGGGCGACCGGCACCCCCTCCTACGCGCCGACGATCCTGGCCGACAAGGTCTGCGCGCTGACGATCGCCTACTCCACGCTGGCCGCGGTGATCCACCAGCGGGCCACCGGCGAGGGGCAGCTGGTCGAGGTCCCGATGACCGACACACTGCTCGCGTTCAACCTGGTGGAGCACCTGTCCGGGCACACCTTCGTGCCCGCGGAGGGCCCGACCGGGTTCAACCGGTCGATGGCCGCCGGGCACGAGGCCGTCGCGACGAAGGACGGCTGGGCCTGCATCCTGCCCTACACCCCGCGCAACATCGCCGACTTCTTCACCGCGGCCGGCCGCGACGACCTCGCCGCCGACGAGCGGTTCGCCACCTCCGCCGCGATGGCCGCGCACCAGCCCGAGCTGTACGCGCTGATCGGCGAGCTGGCCCCCCGGCGCACGACCGACGAGTGGGCGCAGCTGTGCGCGCAGTACTCGGTCCCGTTCGCGCCCGTCCTCGCCGTCGACGACGCCGAGACCGACCCCTACGTCACCGACGGCGGCCTGCTCACCGAGGCCGAGCACCCCACCGAGGGCCGCTACCGGTCCATCGGCTTCCCGGTCCGGTTCACCGCCACCCCGGGCGGGATGCGCACCCCGGCCCCCGCGCTGGGCGCCGACGGCGCCGACGTGCTGCGCGAGCTGGGCCGCACCGACGACGAGATCGCCGCGCTGGTCGCCGACGGGGTGCTCGCCCGATGAGGGCCGCCGACGTCCTCGCCGCCGGAACCACCCCGCTGACCGCGCCCGCGTTCACGCCGGGACCGCACCGGTTCACCGACCGCGAGTACCTGAACGTCGTCTACCGCACCGATCCCGACGCGTTCCGTCGCGCGCTGCCCGAGCCGTTGGTGGCCGGGGAGCCGCTGGTCCGGTTCGAGGTCATGCACATGGGCGACGTCGACGGCTTCGGCCCCTACACCGAGTCCGGGCAGGCGCTGGCGTGCTCCTTCGACGGCGAGGAGGGTGAGTACCTGCACGGCATGTGGCTGGACAACGCACCGGCGACCTTCGCCGGGCGCGAGCAGAGCGCCTACCCGAAGGCGTTCGGCACACCACGACTGGGCGTCGAGGACGGTGCGCTCGTCGGCACCCTGCACAAGGGCTCGCTGCCGGTGGCCGTCGCGACCATGGCCTACCAGCACACCGAGCTCGATCCGGCGGAGGCCGCCGCGCAGGTCGGTGTGCCGACCTTCATGGTCAAGCTCGTGCCGGGCCGATCGGGACCGGTCGACGCCCGGCTGGTCCGCACCCGGATCACCGACCTGACCGTCAAGCGGGCGTTCACCGGACCGGCCCGGCTGCAGCTGTTCGACCACGTCCTCGCACCGCTGGCGGACCTGCCGGTGCGCGAGATCGTCTCCGCCTCGCACGTGCTGACCGACCTCACGCTCGCGCCGATCACCACCGTGCACGACTACCTGGAGGAATCGTGAGGATCACCGAGATCGGTGCCGGCACCATCGGCGTCTCCTGGACCGTGCTGCTGGCCGCGGCCGGACACGACGTCGTCGTCACCGACCCGCGGCCGGACCTGGCCGAGGTCGTCGACGCCGGTGTGCGCCGGTTCGGGTCGGCGGACCTGCTGGAGCGGGTCGTCTGCGAACCGGACCCCGCCCGCGCCGTGGCCGGTGCCGACGTCGTCCAGGAGCAGGGACCCGAGCGCCTGGAGGTGAAGCAGGACATCTGGGCGACCGCGGCCGCGCACGCCCCGGCCGGTGCGCTGCTGCTCAGCTCCACCTCGGGGATCCTGCCCACCGACGTCGCCGCCCGGCTCGACGACGACGCCGCCGCCCGGTTGCTCGTCGCGCACCCGTTCAACCCGCCGCACGTCCTGCCGCTGGTGGAGCTCGTCGCCGGGAAGCGCACCACGCGCGACAACGTCACGCGGGCCGCGGAGTTCCTGCGCTCGGTCGGCAAGGACCCGGTCGAGATCCACAAGGAGGTGTACGGCTTCGTCGGCAACCGGCTGCAGTCGGCGCTGTTCCGCGAGGCCGTCTCCCTCGTCCGTGACGGTGTGGTCTCCCCCGCCGAGCTCGACCGCGTGGTCACCGGCGCGCTCGGTCCGCGCTGGGCGACCGGCGGACCGTTCCTGAGCCTCCACCTCGGCGGCGGCGACGGCGGCCTGCGACACCTGCTCGAGCACCTCGGCCCGGGGATGGCGCGCCGATGGGCCGACCTGGGGGACCCCACCCTCGACCCGGACACCGTCGAGGCGATCAGCACCGCCACCGAGGACGCCTACGGCCCCAGCCGCGAGGCCCTCACCACCGCACGCGACCGCGCCGAGACCTCCGTACTCGCCGCCCGGTCGCAGATGGAGGAGTCATGACCGCACCGCTTCCCGCCGACCTCTTCGGCTACGTCGACCTGCTCCCCCCCGAGGAACAGCAGATCCTCTCCCGGGTCCGGTCCTTCGCCGAGGAGCAGATCGCCCCGATCGCCGACGCGTACTGGGACCGCGCGGAGTTCCCGCACGAGCTGATCCCGGGGTTCGCCGAGCTCGACGTCGTCGGGCTGGCACGGGAGTGGCCGGACCGGCCCGCCTACTCGCGGCTGCTCACCTCGTTCGTGTCGATGGAGCTGTCCCGCGTCGACCCGTCGATGGCCACGTTCTTCGGCGTGCACGCCGGGCTCGCGCTGACCTCGATCGACCTGTGCGGGTCGCCGGAGCAGAAGGACCGCTGGCTCCCGGCCATGCGCCGGATGGAGAGGATCGGCGCGTTCGCGCTGTCCGAGCCGCACGGCGGGTCCGACGTCGCGGGCGGGCTGGAGACCACCGCTCGCCGCGAGGGCGACGAGTGGGTGCTGGACGGCGCCAAGCGCTGGATCGGCAACGGCACCTTCGCCGACCTGGTGATCGTGTGGGCCCGCGACGTGGCGGACGACTCGGTCAAGGGCTTCGTCGTCGAGAAGGACATGCCCGGGTTCACCGCCACCAAGATGGAGGGCAAGCTCGCGCTGCGCACCGTGCAGAACGCCGACCTCACCTTCGACGGCGTGCGCGTGCCGGAGGCGAACCGGCTGCCCGGCGCACAGAGCTTCGCCGACACGAACCGGGTACTGCGGGTGACCCGTGGCGGCGTCGCCTGGAACGCGGTCGGCGCGATGGCGGGCGTGTTCGAGCTGGCCCGTGACTACGCCGTCGAACGCGTCCAGTTCGGGCAGCCCATCGCGTCCTTCCAGCTGGTCCAGGACCACCTCGTGTCGATCCTGGGCGCCGTCGTCGCCTCGCTGGGGATGGCGGTCAGGGTCGCCCAGATGCAGGACGACGGCACCTTCCGCGACGAGCAGGCGGCCCTGGCCAAGCGACAGGCCACCCTGATGCTGCGCGACGCGGTCGCCCGGGCCCGGGAGGTGTTCGGCGGCAACGGGATCCTGCTGGAGAACAAGGTCGGCCGGTTCTTCAACGACGCCGAGGCCCTCTACTCCTACGAGGGCACCAAGGAGATCAACACCCTGGTCGTGGGGCGCGCGGTCACCGGGATCGGGGCGTTCGTGGGACGGAGGCCCGCGAAGCAGTGAGCACCGCCAGGGCGTCGCGCAGCGCCCGCAGCCCGGTGACGGCGGGGTCGTCACCGGGCAGCGCCGCGAGATGGGCGTCGACGCACTCCCGGTACAGGCCCGCCAGGTGGTCGGTCAGCAGGGTCCAGGCCGCCACCCGCTCGCCGAGCGCCCCGTCGCGCCACCGCAGGGCGGCCCGGGCCAGGTCGCGGTGGGCGCCGTCGTAGGAGGCGACGGCGGCGTCGTTGCGGCCGATCTCCCCGGTCGTGAGGGTGTGCAGGAACCGGACCGGGAACAGCACCGTCTTGGTGACCGCGCGCGGCCCGCGGGCCAGCAGTGCGGCCGGGTCGGCGACCCCGGCGAGCCAGGCGTCGTCGACCCGCTCGACGAGGAACCCGGCCGAGCCGCGGACCAGCTCGTCGTGGCCGGGCGGGACGGCCCCGTCGCGGACGTCGGTGCCGTGGCGCAGCACGCCGGAGTCGAGCAGGTCGAGCCGGTCGACGGCGGGCAGGCGGGCCGGTCGGCGCCCGGTCCCGTGGCGCACGGTGTCCGGGTCGGCCCAGAACACCGAGAGCCGCTCGGCGAGCCCGTCGGTGCCCGCGGCCGCGTCCCGGGCCGCGGCGACGACGTCGTGCACCCGCGAGGCCGTGCCGCCGCCGGTCTCCCGCAGCACCAGGGCCAGGTCGACGTCGCTGACGGCGGGGGCGAACCCGCCGTGCGCGAGGCTGCCGAGCGTGTAGGCCGCCACCAGCTCGCCACCGAACTCGCGGCGGGCCGCGTCGGTCGCGGCGGCCAGCACCGCCTCGCCCCGCTCGTCGTCCGCCACCGGGCCAGCCTGCCACGCGGGGCCGTCGGACGACCGCCGGACGAACCGGAGGGCCCACCCGTCCCGCCGCGGGTTGCGCACCGCCGGCCCCCGGGGATGATCAGCGCGTGCTCTACATCGGACCGGTGGAGATCCCCGGGTCGGACGACCACGAGGGGTTCGTCAGCGCGGACACCGCCGACGGCCGCGCGACGGGGATCTGGAGCGACGCACGCCGCGTCCCGGCCGTCGCCTACCGTGCGGCCTGCGAGTGCGGCTGGCGCGACGACGTGGCGTTCGTCCCGGACCGGCTCGGCCACTCCGCGGCGCTGCGCGCGTTCGTGGACCACCACTTCAGCCCGGTCACCGGCGCCCCCGCGCTCGATTCGGTGCGGCACTTCCTCCCGGCCTGGGCCGCCGTCGTCGTCGCGCGGGAGCTCGCGCCCGCGATGGCCTGAACGCCCGGTTCGTGCACCTGCGGCCGGTTGTCGGCAGACTGCGAGGATGTCCGCCCCACACCGCCACGCCGCCCCCGACGTCACCCGCTCCACCCCCGTCCTGGCCCTGCGGGTGCTCGCGACCG
This sequence comes from Pseudonocardia sp. UM4_GMWB1, assembly GCF_017312155.1. Classification (NCBI taxonomy): domain Bacteria; kingdom Bacillati; phylum Actinomycetota; class Actinomycetes; order Pseudonocardiales; family Pseudonocardiaceae; genus Pseudonocardia; species Pseudonocardia sp. UM4_GMWB1. The sequence continues at coordinate 3,528,780 of NZ_QJPN01000001.1, forward strand.
CGTCGGTCGTCGTCCTGGCCTGGCAGTTCGTGACCGCCGCCGGCCTGTTCACCGGCGGCGACGTCGGCCCGCACGGCACCGGCGCGATCGTGCTGCACGTCGTCACCGGGCTCGCCGCGGCGGCCGCGGTGTGGCTCTGTGTCGTCACCGCCGGAGCGTGGTGGCCGTCGGTCCTCGCCGCGGCTGTCTTCGCGTTCACCTTCGTCCAGGCGTGGTTCGGCGACATCGCGGGGCTGATCGTGCACGTGCCCGGGGCGATGGCACTCGTCGCCGGGTCGGTGTGGCTGGTCGCCTGGTCGTTCCTCCGGGCCGGCTGACCGGCCCGGACGGCCGGTGACGTGGGTCACCCGAACCACGTGGCCGCTCCGTCCGAACCCGACCGGGGTGGTCTGTCCGATTCGGCGCGCGCGATCACGACGCCCCCCATACCCTCGACAGACCCGGCCCGGTCGTGCCCTCGGCCCCCGACCGGGTCCGGACGCCGACGTCCGGCCGCTCACCACCCCAGGCGACCCGACGGGAGGCCGCGCGATGTTCGTGGAGACCGGGCAGGACCGGCGGCTCGAGCACGTCCCCACCCACCCGGACTGGGTCGCGGAGATCCGCGGCCGGGTCCGGGCCCACGTCGACGAGACCGTGCGGCTCCGATGCGCCGAGCACGTGCACTCGATGCGCGGTGCGGACTTCGTCGCCGGGGTCCTGAGCGACTTCGTCGGCCGAGGCAAGTACCTGCGGTCGATGTTCGGCTACCTGGGCTGGCGGGCCGCGGCCCCGGACTCCCCCGCCGCGTTGGCGGCCGTGTCCGGGCTGGAGCTGCTGCACGCCTTCGCCCTGCTCCAGGACGACGTCATGGACCGTTCGCAGTTGCGCCGCGGCCGGCCGACGGTGCACGTCCAGCTCGCCTCCTGGCACCGCGGCCAGGGCATGTCCGGCTGCCCGGACCGGTTCGGCGAGTCCGGCGCGGTGCTGCTGGGCGACCTGTGCCTGGTGTGGGCCGAGCAGGCGATGCGTGAGAGCGGGCTGCCGCGTGCGGTGCTCGACCGCGGCTGGCCGCGCTACGACGAGATGCGCTCGGAGCTGGCCGTCGGGCAGTTCGCCGACCTGCTCAACGAGGCCCGCCGCGTCCCCACCCTCGACGAGGTGATGGACGTGCTGCGCCGCAAGTCCGGCAACTACACCGTCCGGCGCCCGCTGGAGCTCGGCGCCGCGATGGCCGGGGCCGCACCGGAGCTGCTCGCGGCACTCGGCGACTACGGGACGATGGTCGGCGAGGCCTTCCAGATGCGCGACGACGTGCTGGGCGTGTTCGGTACCGACGCCACCGGCAAGTCCGCGGGCGACGACCTGGCCGAGCGCAAGGCCACCAGCCTGGTCGTGCTGGCCCGCGAGGTCGCCGGACCGGCCACCCGGGGCGCCCTCGACGCGCTGCTGCACGGCTCCGACGAGGCCGACGGCCCGGTCGACGTCGCCGCGGCGCGGATGGCGATCGAGTCGACCGGGGCCCGCCGCCGCATCGAGGAGCTCATCGCCACCCGGGTGCAGGGTGCTCTGCGGCTGGTCGACGGCGCGGTCGCCGACGGGGTGCTCGGCGACGACGTCGCCGCGGTGCTGCGCGCGATGGCCGTGCGCTGCGCCGACCGGGTCTCCTGACCGGGGAAGCCCCCGCGAGTGACTGCGGTGCAACAGGATACGACCCGACGCGCCGTGCGACGCCGGCGGTCCTAGGCTCGCGGACATGGTCGACCGTTCCCCGTCCCGTCCCACCCGCCCCGGAACCGTCGGCCGTGCGGGCCTGCCCCGCGAGCAGGTCCCGTCGCACTTCGACGACGGCGCGGCCGACTACGACCGCCTGGTCGGGATGAACCCCGGCTACCACGACCACCTGCGCGCGTCCGCGGCCCGGATGCGGCTCCCCCGTGACGGCGCCGGGCTGCGCCTGCTCGACGCGGGCTGCGGCACCGGGGCCTCCACCGCGGCGCTGCTCGGGGTCGCCCCGCGCGCCGAGATCGTCGCCGTCGACGCCTCGGCCGGGATGCTCGAGCGCGCCCGCACCAAGCCGTGGCCGGCGTCGGTGCGGTTCGTGCACTCCACCGCCGAGACCCTCGCCGAGAACGGGGTCGAGGGACCGTTCGACGGGATCCTCGCCGCCTACCTGCTGCGCAACCTCGACGACCCGGACGCCCAGCTGCGCCGCTTCCACGACCTGCTGCGCCCGGGCGGGGTGCTCGCGCTGCACGAGTACTCGGTCGCCGACTCCCCCCGCGCCCGGCTGTCCTGGCACGCGGTCTGCTGGGGGATCATCGTGCCGCTCGGCCGGATGACGACCGGCGAGACCGCGCTGTACCGGCACCTGTGGCGCAGCGTGAACACCTTCGACGGCATCGGCCGCCTGCGCGACCGGGTGCGCGCCGCCGGGTTCGACGCCGTGCACTCCGAGACCATGACCGGCTGGCAGAACGGCGTCGTGCACACCGTGCTCGGGACGCGGTCGTGACCGCCCGCCCGACCGACCCGCGCCGCGTCCGCCACGAGCCCGCCGGTGGCCTCGGCGACGCCGGGCAGCTGGGGCGGCGGCCGCGGGCGGTCGTCGTCGGGGGCGGGATCGCCGGGTTGGCCGCGGCGACCGGGCTGGCCGAGCGCGGCGTCGCCGTCGAGGTGCTGGAGCGCGAGCCCTACCTGGGCGGCCGGGTCGGTGGCTGGTCGGAGACGCTGCCCGACGGCACGCCGGTGTCGATGAGCCGCGGCTTCCACGCGTTCTTCCGGCAGTACTACAACCTGCGCGCGCTGTTGCGCCGCGGCGACCCCGGGCTGGAGCGGCTGGTGCCGCTGGAGGACTACCCGCTCGTCGACGCCCAGGGCCGCCGGGACACCTTCCGCGGGTTGCCGCGCACGCCCCCGTGGAACGCCGTGCTGTTCGCGCTGCGCAGCCCCACGTTCCGCCCGTCGGACCTGTTGCGGCTCGACGCCCGCGCCGCCGCGCCGCTGGCCGCGGTCAGCGTGCCCGGCATCTACGAGGCGATCGACCACGTCGACGCGCAGAGCTTCGTCGAGTCGATCAACTTCCCGCCCGCGGCCCGGCACCTGGCCTTCGAGGTGTTCTCCCGCAGCTTCTTCGCGCCGCCCTCGACGATGTCGGCCGCCGAGCTCGCGACGATGTTCCACATCTACTTCCTCGGCTCCTCCGAGGGCCTGATGTTCGACGTGCCCGACGCGGGCTTCGACACCGCGCTGTGGGAGCCGCTGCGCCACTACCTGACCACCCGCGGTGTCACGTTCCGGACCGGGGTCACGGTGTCCTCACTGGAGCGAGGGGGGTCCGTCGACGGTGGACGGTTCCACGTGAATCATTCCGCCGGCGGTACCGCAGCCGACGCCGTGGTCCTCGCGACCGACGTGCGCGGGCTGCGCTCGGTCGTCGCCGCGTCCTCCGACCTCGGCGAGCAGGTCTCCACCGTCGACGGGCCCGGCGCGCTGGACCGCTGGCGCGCCGACGTCGCCGCGCTCGGCAGCGCGCCACCGTTCCTGGTGCAGCGGCTGTGGCTCGACACCCCGGTCGACGCGTCCCGGCCGCCGTTCCTGGGCACCGGCGGGCTCGACCCGCTCGACAACATCTCCGTGCTCGACCGCTATGAGCACGACGCGGCCGGCTGGGCCGCCCGCCACGGCGGTTCGGTGGTGGAGCTGCACGCCTACTCGGCGGCCCCGCCACCCGGCGTCGACGACGACGCCTGGACCGCCGGGCTGCGCGAGCGCTGCGTCGCGCGACTGCACGAGCTCTACCCGGAGACCGCGCGGGCCCGCGCGGTCGGCGAGCTCGTCCAGTGGCGCGAGGACTGCCCGATGTTCGGCGTCGGCGACTTCGCGCGGCGGCCCACCGTCGCCACCCCCGTCGACGGCCTGGTGCTGGCCGGCGACGGCATCCGGATCGACCTGCCGGTCGCGCTCATGGAGCGCGCCGCGAGCACCGGCTGGCAGGCGGCGAACCGGCTGCTCGCCGGCTGGGGCCTGGCCGGCCACCCGCTCGAGACCGTCCCCACCAGCGGCCGCCTCGGTCCGCTGCGGCGCGCCGCCGAGTACGCGATGCGCACCTGACACCCGTCGAAGGACACCACGTCATGACCCTGCTCTCCCGTCTCACCGCGAACTGGCCGTCCCACTGGCCGCTGCAACCGCTGCCGTCCCAGAAGTGGGCGGCGCAGAAGCCGACCTACGCCGGCGCGGACCCGAAGCTGATCTCGGCCGCGCTGGAGCGGGCGCAGGCGCGCCCGTCGGGGAACTGGTTCGTGGTCGCCGCGAGCCGGGAGATCCGCGGCGACCGGCCGCTCGGCGTGCGCATCGGCGGGGTCGAGCTCGTCGCGTGGCGGGAGGAGGACGGGACGGTGCGCGTGGGTCCCGGCGCCTGCCCGCACCTCGGTGCGCCGATGGCTCTGGCGGCAGTCGACTGCGGCGAGCTGGTGTGCCGCTGGCACGGGCTGCGCCTGGGCGCCCGGTCCGGCCCCGGCTGGGCGGTGCACCCCGTCCACGACGACGGGGTGCTCGTCTGGGCGCGGCTCGACGACGTCGGCGGTGAGGAGCCGACCGACGCCCCGGTCGTCCCGGCCCGCCCGGCCGGCGCGGTCCTCGACGCCGTGACCACCCTGGTCGGGGTGTGCGAGCCCGAGGACATCGTCGCCAACCGGCTCGACCCGTGGCACGGCGCCTGGTTCCACCCGTACTCGTTCCAGAAGCTGACGGTGGACTCCGCGCCCGCCGTCACCGACGTCGACGAGTCCGACGACCGCTTCCTGGTCACCGTCACCTTCAAGGTCGGTCCGGGGCTCGGCGTCCCGGTGCGGGCGGAGTTCGTGTGTCCGGAGCCGCGGACGGTGGTGATGCGCATCGTCTCCGGCGAGGGCGTCGGCTCGGTCGTCGAGACCCACGCGACCCCGCGCGGCACCGACCGCGACGGGCGGCCCCGGACCGCGGTGATCGAGGCCGTCGTCGCCGGGTCGGACCGGCCCGGGTTCTCCGTGGCCTCGAAGCTCGCCCCGGCGATCCGCCCGGCGATGGCCGCGGCCGCAACCCGGCTGTGGCGCGACGACCTCGACTACGCCGAGCGCCGCTACGCGCTGCGCGCCCGGTAGGACCGTCGGCGCTGGGCGAAGCCGCGCCGGGCCACGGTGACGGCCGGCACCGAGACGACCGCCACCGACACCATGGAGTACGCCGGTGAGACCGGCGACCCCGTCGTGTCGAGCAGGGTCGTGAACACCAGCGGTGCGGTGCCGCCGACCTGCAGGACGCCGACGTTGTAGGCGATCGACATCCCGGCGGCGTGCAGCTCGTCGCGCACGGCCACCAGTGCTCACGGTGTCGGTCACGGCGGCGCTCAGAACGCATCCGCCGTCCGGGGCATCGTGGCGAGTGGAGCAGGGCCGGCGCGGTGGATCGGGGCCACCGGAGACGGGGCCGGACGTTCATGATCAGTTTCTCGGAGGGGATCGGTGCCACATACGGCACCGATCCCTTCCCGGACGACGATCATGGGTCCCGCCCACCCTGGAGCGTCCACGCAACGCGCAGCCGGTCGCGGACGCGGGGCCGGCGGAGTCGTCAGGCCACCGGCAGCCCGGCCGGTCCGGCCTTGCGCAGCTCCCGCGGAGGCCTCCCGAACCAGCGCCTCGACGCACGGGACAGCGCCGACTGCTCCGCCAGCCCGATCATCGCCGCGACCTGGGTGAACGGGAGGTCGGTCCGCAGGATCAGGCGCTCGGCGGTGTCCCGGCGGGCGTCGTCGACGACCTGCTCGAACGTCGTCCCCTCCACCGCGAGGTGACGTTGCAGGGTGCGGGGGTGCACCCGCAGCAGCCGGGCGACGGAGCCGATCCGCACCGGCCCCGACCCCAGCGACCGGTCGACGGCCGCCCGTACCCGGTCGGTGACGGTGCGCCCGGGCCGGTCGAAGTGGGTCTCCAGGTACTCGATGGCGATGGCGCGCACGGTCTCGTCGCCGCCGGCCAGCGGTCGTCGCACGAGATCGGCGGGTACCCGCAGCACGGCGGCGGGCCGGTCGAAGCGGACCTCGGCGCCGAAGAAGCCCCGGAAGCGGTCGGCGTCGGCGGGAGCGGTGTGCGGCAGGTGCACCGACCGCAGCCCGTAGGGCCCGCCCGACAGCAGCCCGACGATCCGGTGCAGCACCCCCACGCCCAGGTCGGCGACCTGCGGCGGGAGCGGGTCGGTGCTGCCGTACTCCAGCCCGGTCACCCCGGCGACGCCCTCCGGGTCGGCGACGGCGCCGATCGTCAGCGCCGGGCTGTGCACGTAGAGGTAGCGCGAGGCGCAGTCGAGCGCGTCGCCGAGGGTCGCCGAGTTCTGGACAGCGACGGCGAGCGGCCCGAGGATCTCCGGGCCCTGCCGTTGCGCGAGGCGCAGGCCCAGGTCGCCGCACCCGAGCTCGGCGGCCGCGGTCTCCAGCACCCGGGCCACCGACCTGGTCGGGACCAGCGCGTCCGGGTCGGTCCCCTCGACGGCGTCGATCGGGATGCGGAACCGTGCGAACAGCGCCGCTCCGTCGCCGCCCAGCTCGCCGACCAGCGCGACGAGCCCCCGCAACGCCCTCGCCCGGGTGAGTGATCCGGTGCCCATGTCGCACGAGGGTAAGTTGTTGTCGCGCCAGGTCAAGTTACTCCGGGTAGGTTTGGGGCAGACTGGATCTCGGTCGACAGAGGTAGTCAGCGCGGACGCGCCCGATGAGGAGGACCACATGACGCAGGCCGGCACGACGCCCGCTCCGGACAGCACCGCCGTCGAGCACCGCGACGTGATCATCGTCGGGGCCGGGCTCTCCGGCATCGGCGCCGCGGCCCGGCTGCACCAGGAGCTGCCCGGCAAGGACTACGCGATCCTCGAGGGCCGCGAGAACATCGGCGGCACCTGGGACCTGTTCCGCTACCCGGGCATCCGCTCGGACTCGGACATGTTCACCCTGGCCTACCCGTTCCGGCCGTGGCGCGAGCCGAAGTCGATCGCCGACGGCGCCGACATCCGCCGCTACATCACCGAGACCGCCCGCGAGTACGGCGTGACCGAGCGGATCCGCTTCGGCACGAAGGTCGTCGGTGCGTCCTGGGACTCGGCCACTGCGCGCTGGACGGTGGACACCACCACCGCGCAGGGCCCGAAGCGCTACACCTGCTCGTTCCTGTTCATGTGCTCGGGCTATTACGACTACGACAAGGGCTTCCAGCCGGAGTTCCCGGGCCGGGAGGACTTCGCCGGCACCTGGGTGCACCCGCAGTTCTGGCCGGAGGACCTCGACTACACCGGCAAGAAGGTCGTCGTCATCGGGTCCGGCGCCACCGCCGTCACGCTGATCCCCTCGCTGGCCGCGAAGGCCGGGCACGTCACGATGCTGCAGCGCTCGCCGTCGTACCTCACGGTGCTGCCCAGCAAGGACCCGGTCGCCGACCAGCTGCGCCGCTTCCTGCCCGCGAAGGTCGCGCACGCCATCCTGCGGCTGCAGTACGTGACGCTGACCCAGGCGTTCTACCAGCTCGCCCGGCGCCGCCCGGAGCGTGTGAAGAAGGTTCTGCGCGGCCTCGCGCTGAAGTTCCTCAAGGACGAGTCCTACGTGGACAAGCACTTCACCCCGAGCTACGACCCGTGGGACCAGCGCCTGTGCGTCATCCCGGAGGGCGACTTCTACAAGTCGATCAACCGGGGTGACGCCTCGGTCGTCACCGACCACATCGAGCGGATCACCGAGAAGGGCATCCGGCTGCGGTCGGGCGAGGAGCTGGAGGCCGATGTGATCGTCTCGGCGACCGGCCTGTCGCTGAGCCCGCTGGGCGGCATCACGATCCACGTCGACGGCGAGCAGGTCGACATCGGCAAGACCGTCACCTACCGCGGCCTGATGCTGTCGGGCCTGCCGAACCTGGCGTTCTGCATCGGCTACATCAACGCGTCCTGGACGCTGCGCGCCGACCTCGTCGCCCGCTACGTGCCCAAGCTGCTCGCGCTGATGGACCGCGACCGGATCGCCGTCGCCACGCCGGCGCCGACCGCGTCCCCGGACCGGCCGCTGCTCGACATCGAGTCGAACTACGTGAAGCGCTCGGAGCACCTGTTCCCGCGCCAGGGCCGCAAGGACCCGTGGCGGCTGCACCAGAACTTCTTCCTCGACGCCGTCGGGCTCGGCCGCGCCGACCTCAAGCGGGACATGATCCTCACCCCCGCCTCGGCGCTCGGTGCCCGCGACGCCCGCGTCCCCACCCCGACCGCGTCCGGCATCGCCGCGGACACCGTCGCCACCCCGGCGACCGCACAGCAGGAGGTGGCCTCCTGATGGCCCGCTCACCGTTCCGCTTCGCCGAGGGCACCGCCGTCGTCACCGGTGCCGCCGGTGGCATGGGCGAGCACGTGGCCCGCCTGCTCGCCGAGCGCGGCAGCGACCTCGTGCTCGTCGACCGCGACGGCGACCGGCTCGACACCGTCGCGTCGGCGATCCGCGCGAAGCACCCCGGCCTGTCGGTGACCACCGAGACCGTCGACCTGGCCGACCGCGACGCCGTCGACGCGCTGTCGACCCGGATCCTCGCCGGCCACCCGGAGATCAGGCTGCTGGTCAACAACGCCGGCGTCGCGCTCGGCGGGGACTTCGCCCGGCTGACCCTCGACGAGTTCGACTGGGTCATGGACGTCAACTTCCGCGCCCCGGTGCGGCTGACCCACGCCCTGCTGCCCGCGCTGACCGCACGGCCCGGCGCGCACGTGGTCAACGTGTCCAGCCTGTTCGGGCTGATCGCCCCGCCCGGGCAGTCGGCGTACTCGTCGTCGAAGTTCGCGATCCGCGGCTTCTCCGAGGCGCTGCGCGCCGAGCTCGCCCAGGTGGGCACCACCGTCACCACGGTGCACCCGGGCGGCATCAGGACCGGGATCGCCGCCGGCGCCCGGGTCGGGGTCAACATCCCGGCCGAGGAGGCCGAGCGCGGCAAGAAGGACTTCGAGAAGCTGCTGACCTTCCCCGCGGAGAAGGCCGCCGAGCTGATCGTCGACGCGATCGCGAAGCGCCGCCCGCGGCTGCTCATCGGGATCAGCGCGAAGGTCCCGGACCTGCTGGCCCGGCTCGCCCCGGCGAACAGCATCCGGATCTTCGCGAAGCTGGTGGGCGCCTCGGGGAACGCGAAGGCGGCGCGCACGCGATGACCCTCCCGAAGACCCGCTTCGTCGACGTCGGCGGCACCCGGATCCGGGTCCGCGAGACCGGCGACCCCGCCGGTGAGCCGGTCCTGCTGCTGCACGGGATCGGCCGCAGTCTGGAGGACTGGGACCCGCAGCACGAGTTCCTGTCCCGGTACCGGGTGGTCGCGCTCGACCTGGCCGGGTTCGGCCACTCCGACCGGGTGCCCGGCCCGGCGACGCTGGAGAAGCTCGCCGACACCGCGCTCGCCACCCTCGACGCGCTCGGCGAGACCCGGCCGGCGCACGTCATGGGCAACTCGCTCGGCGGCGCCGTCGCGCTGCTGATCTCCACCCGGCACCCCGAGCGGGTCGTCTCACTGGTGCTGGCCGACCCCGCCGGGTTCGGCGCCGAGGTGACCCCCGCGCTGCGGGTCATCGGGGTGCCGCTGCTGGGCCGGTTCCTGCTGGGCCACCTGGACGCCACGGCGGCGCGACGCTCGGAGCGGTCCCTGTTCGTCGACGGCTCCCTGGTCACCGACGAGCGGGTCGCCCGCGCCGTGGAGATCGCGCGGCGGCCGGAGTTCGCCCGGACCTTCGCCGAGGTCGCGGCCGAGCTGGGCACCGTCCGCGGGGTCCGGCCGGGCTGGCGGCGCGCGCTGCTCGACGCGTTCGCCCGCGCCCCGAAGCCGACCCTGGTCGTGTGGGGTGAACGGGACCTGATCCTGCCCGCGGCCCAGCTGCGCGCGGCGGGCCGGCTCCCGCAGGTCACGACACACGTGTTCGGCCGGGTGGGACACATGCCCCAGATCGAGGTGCCCGGGGCGTTCGCGACGCTGGCGTGCGATCACCTCGCCCGGGCGGGCCGGCGGACCAGCATCTCCAGCGACAGCCGCGCCGGCACCAGGTAGGGCAGGACCACGGCGGGCGGGCCGTGCACGGTCAGCCAGGTCCGGGTACCGGCCCCGGACGGCCGCACGCCGTGGTCCAGGCTCAGCCGCACCCGGTTCAGCGGGGAGGCGCCGGCGCCGAGGGCGACGTCCCAGGCCCAGGTGCGGGCGCGCTCGTCGACCTCGGTGACCGCGAAGGACACCGTGACGCCGAGCGGGCCGCGGACCTGCCCGGTCACCCCGGGGCGTATCCGGTCCGCCGCGGTGTCGACACCGAGGATGTAGGGCGCCCACTCCGGCCAGCGGGCGGGCACGGCGTAGCGCTCCCAGACCTCGTCGGCGGGCTGCGGGCCGCGGGCGTGCAGTGTCAGGCGCATCGACGACGATCCTGGCGGCTGCGCGCCCCCGCCGCGCGACGGGCCGGTTGCGGCCGTAGCGTCGGGTTCATGCGGATCGCCCCGTGGCTGGCCGCCCTGGTCACGCTCCCCCTGCTCGCCGCCTGCGGTACCGGCCCCAACCCGGTGACCAACGCGCTGTCCGGCGCCGAGGCCCCGGTCGCCGCGGCGGGCGCGGACCTGGTGCCGGTCACGGTGTCGGTGCCGCCCGGGGCCGCGACCGCCCCGTTCGACGAGCCCCGCGAGGCGCTCGTCCCGGCCGGGTGGACGGTGTCGGTCCTCGCCCGCGTCCCGAACGCCCGGCTGGCCGTCTGGACCCCGGACGGCGAGCTGCTCGTCTCGGTGCCCGACGACGGCCGGGTGCTGGCGCTGTCGCGCACCGGTGAGCAGCGGCCGTTGCTCGACGGGCTCACCCAGCCGCACGGGCTCGCGTTCTCCCCGGGCGGCGGCACCCTCTACGTCGCCGAGTCGAACCAGGTGTCGGCGTACGCCTGGGCCCGCGGCGCGGCGACCGGGCGGCGGGTCGTCGTCCCCGGCCTGCCCGACGCCAACTCCCCCGACCTGCGCGGCGCCTACGGCCACGAGCTGAAGTCGGTCACCGTCGGCCCGGACGGCGCGGTCTACGTCTCGGTCGGGTCGACCGGCAACATCTCGGTCGCCGACCGGGACGCCACTCCCCCGCGCGCGTCGATCCTGCGGATGCCGCCCACCGGCGGGCCCGCCGCGCCGTTCGCGACCGGGGTCCGCAACGGCACCGGGCTGGCCACCGCGCCCGACGGCTCGGTCTGGACCGCGGTCAACGGCCGCGACAACGTGCCCTACCCCTACGACCGGCCCTACGGCGACGCCGGCGCCTCGTCGTTCGGGAAGGTCGTCGACGCCTACGTCACCGACCATCCGGCCGAACCGCTGGCCCGGCTCACCCCGGGCCGCGAGCTGGGCTGGCCGTTCTGCAACCCGGACCCGGACACCGACCCGGGCGTCGCCGGCTCCGCGCAGGACTTCACCGACGTCGGTCTGGTCGCCGACGCCGAGCTGAACCCCGGCGGGCGCGCGATGGACTGTGCGGCGCTGGCCCCCGTGGAGCAGTCCTTCCCGGCGCACTCGGCACCGCTGGGGCTGTCGTTCACCGACGGGGTGCTGCCCGCGCCGTACGCGGCCGGGGCCCTGGCCGGGGTGCACGGCTCCTGGAACGCCGACCCGCCGAGGGCCCCCGAGGTGTCGTTCTTCCCCTGGCGGGACGGGCGCCTCGGCGCGCAGCAGACGCTGGTCGGCGGGTTCCAGGACCCGTCCGGAGCGCGTTGGGGCAGGCCGGTCGCGGCCGTCGCCGGGCCGGACGGCGCGGTCTACGTGACCGACGACGACGCCGGTGCCGTCTACCGGGTGGCGCCACCCGGCCGGTGAGCAGCCCGCCCGTGACCGGGGCCGCAGTCGGCCCGGCCGCCCGCGGCGCCGGGGTAGGTTCACCCCGGTCGCCCGAGGGCGGACGACCGGGGAGGGTACGGGGCGATGCGGATCGTGGACTGGGCCGGCGACGACGAGGGCGGCCCGGCGGTGGTCCTGCTCGACCAGCGCGCGCTGCCCGGCGCGACCGAGCACCTGTACCTGCGCACCGTCGACGAGCTGATCGAGGCGATCCGGTCGCTGGCCGTGCGCGGTGCCCCGAGCCTGGGCATCACCGGCGCCTTCGGGGTCGCGCTGGCCGCGTCCCTGCACGGCACGGCGACGCCGGTCGCCGTCGCCGCGGTGCGGTCCGCGGCCGAGCGGATCGCCGTCGCCCGGCCCACCGCCGTCCCACTGGGGCTGGGGGTGGCCCGGGCCCTGGCGGCGCTCGACGACGGCCCGGCCGCGGTGCTCGCGCAGGCCCGCGCCGTCGCCGCGGAGGCCGCCCGGGTCAACGCCGCGGCGACCGGCCGGGCCGCGGACCTGGCGCAGGAGCTGTGTGCGGACCGTCCGCTGCGGGCGCTGACGGTGTGCAACACCGGCCCGCTGGCCACCGGCGACGGCGGCACCGCGCTGGGGGCGGTCCTGCGGCTGCACGAGCGCGGCGCGCTGGCCGAGGTGCTGGCGTGCGAGACGCGCCCGCTGCTGCAGGGCGCGCGGCTGACCGTCTGGGAGCTCGCCGCGGCCGGGGCGCCGCACCGGCTGTGCGTCGACTCGGCCGGACCCGCGGCGATCGCGGCCGGGCTGGTCGACGCGGTGTTCGTCGGTGCCGACCGGATCGCGGCCAACGGCGACGTCGCGAACAAGATCGGGACCTACATGCTGGCCTGCGCCGCGGCCCGGTCCGGGATCCCGTTCGTGGTGGTCGCGCCGGAGGAGACGATCGACCCGCACACCCCGACCGGGGCCGACATCGTCGTCGAGCAGCGGGGGGCCGAGGAGGTCCGCGAGCACGGCGGCACCCTGCTCACCCTGCCCGGTACCCCGGTCTACAACCCGGCGTTCGACGTGACGCCGTTCGACCTGGTGACCGCGATCGTCACCGAGGAGCGGGCGTGGGGACCGGGCTCGTCGCCCGCACCTTCGACCGCTGGGCCGCGAACCGCCCCCGCACCGCACTGATCTCGGCGTCGGGCAGCAGCCGCGGCTCGCCGACGGCGCGGGCGCGCAGCCAGACGTCGCAGAGCCACTCCAGCTGGCGGGCGCCGTCGTAGGCGGCGCCGAGGGTGTCGCCGAGCACGAGCGTGCCGTGGTGGCCGAGGACGACGGCGGTGGACTCCCCCAGCCCCGCGAGCGCGTTCACGACCAGCTCACGGCTGCCGAACGGCGCGTACTCCGACACCCGCACGCCGTCGCCGAACATCGCGAGCTGGTAGTGCACGGCCGGGACGTGGTCGGACAGCGTCGACAGCGCGACCGCCGCCGGGGAGTGCGTGTGGACCACCGCGACGGTGCCGGGCCGGGCCTGCGCGGCGACGTGCAGCCCGAGCTCGCTGGTCGGCTCCCGGGTGCCGTCGACGACCGTGCCCTCCGCGTCGACGAGCACGACGTCCGCGGCGGTCATCGTCTCGTAGTCCACACCGGACGGGGTGACCGCGATCAGGTCCCCGGTGCGCAGCGACAGGTTCCCCGAGGTGCCGACGACGAGTCCGTCGCGGACCATCCGGCGGGACCAGGCGCAGAGCAGCTCGCGGGCGGGGGTGTGGTCGTGGGGGCTCACCCCGGGAGGGTCCCACGGCGCGGGCGCCCCTCGTTGATCGTCAGTTCTGGGTAGACGCGGCCGGAACTGTCGGGGGTCTCGCTCACCATGGCCGGGTGACACGAACGAGTGAGCCGGCGGCCGGTCCCGGCACGCATGATCCCCGACGTACGCTGTGGGAGCTCCACGCCCGCCACGCCACGCAGAGCTCCGTCCCCGCGGCCGACGTGGTGGAGCACATCCTGTCGTTGACCGACCAGGTGCTGGACGACGCCGACAGGCGGGAGGCGGCGGGCCGGGAACGCCGGCGGGACACGGTACGGATCCGGGTGCTGCTGGGCTCGCTGATCGTCGCCTGCGCGCTCGTGTGCCCGGTCGCGTTCCTCGCCGGAGCGGATGTCCCGCTCCTCGTCGCGGCAGGCGCGGGGCTCGCGACCGGAGTCGCGCTGCTCGTCCTCGATGCCCGGTCGGCAGGTCGGGGACACCGTGGCCGGGCCGGGTGGTCCGGGGTCGTGCTGGCCGCGGGTCTCGCCGGGCCCGTCGCCGGGCTCGTGCCCGGGGGCCTGCTGCCGGTCGGGGTCGGGGTCGTCGCGCTGCTGGTCGCCGCCGGCGGGTTCGTGGCAGCGGGCACCCGGGCAGGTGCGTGAGATGGCGCGCCGGGACGACCAGCAGTGGCTGACCGCCGAGGTCGGGCGGCTCGAGCGGGAGCTGGGCGACGCGCCGTCGCAGGCCGACCTCGACCGCGTCGAGGCCCGTACCTCCGACCACGAGTACCGCCTCGACACCCTCGACGGCGACATCGCCACGCTGCGCGACGCCGTGGCGGAGGCCGACCACACCGCACGGTCACACATCGCGGACCTGGACCGGCGTCTCGACGAGGTCGAGGACTCCGCCGTCGACGGCACCCGGCGGATCGACGACCTGCAGCGGCGGACCCGCTGGCTCGAACACCACCTCCGCGCCGCCGACGGGGTACCCACGGCGGACCTGACCGCAGACCCCGACGTCGTCGGACTGGCCCACGCCGAACGCCGTGCCCGGGAGCGACGGGCCGCGCACCTGCCCGACGCGACGCGCCGTCGACACCACGCGGCCGTCGCCGCGCACGCCGGCTGGGTCCGCCGCCGGGACGAGGTACGCCGCGCCGCGCTCACCGCGAGTCGGGAGATCGCCGGCGACGGGGCGGACGGACCCCACCGTGCGGACCTCGCGCAGCGGTACCGGGAGGCACGGTCCGCCCTCGACGGGCTGGCGGAGCAGGCCGGGTCCGTCCGCCGGCACGCGGACACCGCGCGGGCGGCACTGGAGCGCGACGACGCCGTGCGCACCACCGACGCCGGGACGGTCGCGTCCGGAACAGCCGCCGGCCGGGTCCTGTCGACACGGCTGCGGACCCGGCTGACGGAGATGGTCGGCCGCCACGAACTGCCTCCGGTGTGGTTCGCGACGGTCCTGGGGCTCGGCCCACCCGCCGACTCCGCACCGTGGTTCGACGCTGCTGTCGCGGTCCTGCGGTACCGGGCCGCCTACGACATCGACGACGCGGTGCAGGCACTGGGACCCGAGCCCACCGGCGATGCCGAGCAGTCGGCGCGCCGTCGACAGGCCTGGGACCTGACCGCTCCGTTCCGCGTGCGCTGACCCGACCGGGGGTCACACCTCCGGGTCGACCCGGGCCCGCCGGGGCGCGCCGGACGCCGCCGGAGCCGCAGGATCGTGCCACCGCGGACGCCGGGCTCGGCCGGGACGCCACGCGGAGGGCGGTAGGACCCCGACCGCGCCGGCTCCCGGCGCAGGAAGCGAGCACATCGTGAGGACCGCCCTGCGTGCCGCCACCACCGCGGCAGGCGCCGTCGCCGTCGCACTCGCCCTCGCCGCCGTCACCGCCGGGACGGCGTCGGCGCAGCCCGCCCCGCCCGCCGAGCCACCGCTGAGCCCTGCCGACCAGGCCGCCCAGTTCGCCTGTCTGCAGAAGTACCTGGACTTCGGGGCGCTGCCGGGGCAGTCGCTGGAGGACCCGGTGGCGTTCTCGCTGCTGGTCGCGAAGGTCGCCCAGGAGTGTGACGCGGTCCGTGCACCCGCCGCACCCGCCGCACCCGCTGCGGGGGCCTGAGCGCGGTCACAGCAGGTCGCTGCGGCTGAGCACCCCGACCAGCACGTCCTCGTCGTCGACGACCGGGACGACCCGGAACCCGCGCCGGGACAGCAGGTCCTCGGCATCGGTGAGCGGGTCGGCCGGGTGCACGACCTCGACGTCGCGGGTCATCACCTCCGAGACGGTGCGGGCCCGCAGCCGCCGGCCGCCGTCGAGGGAGCCGTGCATGAGGTCGGCCTCGGAGACGATGCCCAGCAGGTGGTCCCGGTCGTCGACGACCGGGACCGCGGTGAACCGGTAGGACAACAGGACCTCGGCGGTCTCGTCGAGGGCCAGCTCCGGCGGGATCGCCACCAGCCCGCCGTCGGTCATCACGTCCGCGACCCGCAGCGACGACGTCGGCCGGCCGCCGATCCGGCCCGCCCCGCGCGGGGCCATCGCCTCCGGCAGCGGCGCCACCGGCACGACGCCGCCGATCCGGCGGGCGGTGCGGCGCAACCGCCCACCGGAGTGCCGGTGCCGCAGCAGGTCGCTGCGGGTGATCACTCCGACCAGGATGCCCTTGTCGACGACCGGCACCAGCCGCAGCTCGCCGTAGACCCGCATGCGGTGCGCGACGATGGAGATGTTCGTCGTCGGGAGCACCGAGACGACCTGCTCGGTCATCGCGTCGCCGACGACGGCGTGCGGGTCGTCGCGGTGGCGCAGCACGTCGACCAGCGAGATCACCCCGACCAGGGAGAACCGCCGGTCGACCACGGGCAGGGCGGAGAACCGCGACTCGGCCATCCGCTCCTGCGCCCGCGCCAGCGGAGCGTCCGCCCAGATCGTGACGACGCGTTCGGTCATGACATCGCGGGCACGCACCACCATGGACGCACCGTAACCACGGCCACGGTGCGTCCGCCATCGCTCACCGTTCGAGGTGGCCGAACCGGTGCCGGGTGCGGCTGACCGCCTGCTCGCGCAGCACGGACGGCATCTCCCGGCGTCCGTCCAGCACCACCGGGGTGTCCACGACCGACGCGCCCACCTGGGCGGCGGCCGCCCGCAGACCGCCGGGCACGGTGCCCAGGGCCCGGATCCGCTCGCCCGCGACGGGGACGAGCCCGTCGCCGCCGTGCACCCCGCCCGGGACCCCGCCCGGCGGGACCCCCGGCCCGTGCAGCCGGACCGGGACCCCCGCGGTGGCCGCGGCGAGCAGCACCCGCAGGACGTCGGCGCGGGCGGCACCGGTGCCGCACCACAGCGTCGCCGACGGGGCGGGCCGGTAGCGGAACACGTTGGACTCCGCGGCCAGCCCGGTCGGGTCGTGCTCGATCCCGAACTCGGTGTCCCATGCGCGGGCGTCGGAGGCGGCGGCGCGGGCGAGGCGGTCGCGGGCGGCCGGGTCGAGGTCGGCCGCCGCGGCCAGGACGCGGTCCGCGGCCGGGCCGGACGTCGGTCCCGGCCCGGGGAGGTCGCCGTCGTGCCAGGTACCGAACTGGGCGACGTAGTTGGGTCCGCCGGGCTTGGCGCCCGGGCCGAGCACCGAGCCCTTCCAGCCGCCGAAGGACTGGCGCTGCACGATCGCGCCGGTGATGTGCCGGTTGACGTAGGCGTTGCCGACCTCGACGCGGTCGAGCCAGTGCGCGATCTCGTCGGGGTCGAGGGAGTGGATGCCGCCGGTGAGGCCGAAGCCGGTGTCGTTCTGCCAGGCGATCGCCTCGTCGAGGTCGCGGGCGGCCATCAGGCCGAGCACCGGGCCGAAGCACTCGGTGCGGTGGAACCAGCTGCCCGGCGACACCCAGGCCCGCACGCCCGGTGTCCACACCGTCTCCGAGACGCGGCGCGGGCGCACCAGCCACCGCTCCCCCGGCTCCAGCGTGGTCAGCGCCCGGTGCAGCTTCGCCGAGGGCGCCTCGATGAGCGGGCCCATGGTCGTCGCGAGGTCGGTGCCGGGACCGACGCGCAGGGTGGAGACGGCGTCGACGAGCTGGCGGCGCAGCCGCCTCCCGGTGGCCGAGCCGGTCGCGGCGGGGCCGACGAGGATGGCCAGCGACGCCGCGGAGCACTTCTGCCCGGCGTGCCCGAACGCCGAGCGCACGAGGTCGGCGACGGCGAGGTCCGGGTCGGCGGCGGGGGTGACGACCAGCGCGTTCTTGCCACTGGTCTCGGCGACGAGGTTCAGGTCGGGCCGCCAGGACCGGAACAGCGCGGCGGTCTCCGACGAGCCGGTGAGCACGACCCGGTCGATCCCGGGGTGGGTGACGAGCCGGCGTCCGGCGTCGGCCTCGTCGGTGGGCAGCAGCTGCAGTGCGTCACGCGGGATCCCGCCGCGGTGCAGCGCGGCCACGCCGGCCTCGGCACACTCGCGGACCTGCGGGGCGGGCTTGAGCAGCACCGGGGCGCCCGCGGCGAGCGCGGCGAGGCAGCCGCCGAGCGGGATCGCGACCGGGAAGTTCCAGGGCGGGGTCACGGCCACGACCCGGTCCGGGGTGAACGGGGCGCCGTCGAGCTCGGCGGCGCGCTCGGCGTAGTAGGCGGCGAAGTCGACGGCCTCGGAGATCTCGGGGTCGGCCTCGGCGACGGTCTTGCCCGCCTCGTGCAGCATCACCGACAGCAGCGTCCCGCGGGCGGCGGCCAGCGCGCGGGCGGCGCGGCGCAGCGTCGCGGCCCGTTCCGCGGCGGGGACGTCGTGCCAGCCGGAGGTGCGGGCGCGCTCCACCGCGGCGTCGACCGCGGCCGGGTCGGTGACGAGGGGGACCTCGGTCCGCGCGACGGCGGTCGCCGCGGCGCGACGGGCCCAGTCCCGGTTCGCGGGCAGTGACGGATCGGTGTCGGGCTCGGCGCGGAACCCGGCCGGCACCGGGTCCCCGGGCAGCGGGCCGTCGGTCCCGACGGGTGCGGACACGGTGCGGTCCTGGGTGCGGCGCGGGGTGTCGGCGACGGCGTCGCGGTCGCGCACCGAGGCGAGGAACCGCTCCTGGTAGGTCGCCGGACCGCCCGAGCCGGGAGCGAACAGCGTGTACAGGTAGCCCTCCGGCGAGGCGTTCTCCTCCAGCCGCCGGACCAGGTAGGACACGGCGGTGTCGAAGTCGCCGCGGTGCACGACGGGGGTGTAGAGCACCAGCTGCGAGCCCGGCCCGGACTCCGGCAGGTCGCCCGCGACGGCGTCGGCGAACGCGGGGGCCATGCCCTGCAGCATCTCCAGGTCCAGCTGGGGCCGGGCACCGCGGGCGTCGGCCAGTTCCAGGGCGAGCGCGACGTGGTGCAGGTGGTGCGACGCGACGCCCAGGCGCATCCCGTCGGCGTGCGGGCCACCGATGCCGCGGTCGAGGAGCCGAACGTAGTTGGCGTCGACCTCGGCCTTGGTGGCGTAGGGCGCCTGCGGCCAGTCGTGCAGCTCGGCGTCGACCCGTTCCATCGCCAGGTTCGCGCCCTTGACCAGGCGCACCTTGATCGGCGCCCCGCCCGCGGCGGCACGGCGGGCGGCGAACTCCCCGAGCTCGTCCAGCGCGGCGACGGAGTCGGGCAGGTAGGCCTGCAGGACGATCCCGGCGGGCAGGTCGTGGAACTCCGGGCGCGCCAGCAGCGTGGTGAACAGCGCGACGGTGAGGTGGAGGTCCTTGTACTCCTCCATGTCGAGGTTCACGAACACGCCGTGCTCGCGGGCGGCCCGGTAGAGCGGCAGCAGCCGGTCCACGAGCAGGTCCCGGCTGCCCTCGAGGTCCCACGGCACGAGCTGGGCGACGACCGAGGACGCCTTCACCGACACGTGGTCGACGCCCGGCCGGCGCAGCAGCGCGATCGTGCGGGCGAGGCGACGGTCCGCCTCGTCGTGGCCGAGGACCGCCTCGCCGAGCAGGTTGAGGTTCAGCCGGTGCCCGTCGCGGCGGGCCGCGGCGAGGCGGCGGTCCAGGCCGCGCCCGCCCGCGTCGACGATCAGGTGCCCGACCAGGCTGCGCAGCCGCGACCGCGCCGCGGGCACGACGACGTGCGGCAGCGCCGTCGCCAGCCGGCCGCCGGCCCGCAGCAGCAACCGGTCGGTGCCGGTGACGAACGCGGGCAGTGCGGCGCCCGCCCCGGCGAGCCGGGCCAGCTCACGGGCCGCGACCCGGTCGTCGGCGGGGCGGGCGACGCGGTCGACGAAGCGCAGCGTGAAGTCGACCCCGGCGGGGTCGTGCATCAGCGCGGCCAGCCGCTGCGTCGGGTCCGCTCCGCGGCCGGAGCCCGACGACGGTGCGGTACCGGTGCGCTCGGTCCAGCGGCGGACGCGCTCGACGGCGCGCCCGGTCAGCGCGTCGTCGAGGGCGGGGACGGGGTGGGTGGGGTGCACGCTCACCCGCCCAGTCTGGACCCACTGTCAGGACCGTGTCACGTCGACGGTGCTGACAATCCGGTGACGACCCTGGTCAGGACTCCGTGAGATCGGTGCCGGGCAGCGGCCCGAGCAGGGCGAACGCGTCCAGATAGGGCTCGACGTCGCCGCGCTCGGTCCAGGCCCGCAGCTGCGCCGCCGACCGGCGGGTGACCAGGGCACGGGCCAGCTCGAAGTCCGGGGCCCGCACGACGACCGCGGCCCCCGCCTCGTCGCCCGCGGACACCCAGCGGCGGCCGTCGCCGATCAGGGCGATCGGCGCCCGGTCCCCGACCGCGCCGGCGAACCGGCCCAGGAACGTGTCCATGACCGCGTAGAGGCCGGGGGTGTGCTGCCCGCCGGGCTCGCGCAGGGCACCGCGCAGGTCCTGCTCGTGGATGATCACGTCGCCGAGCGGGCGGGTGTTGTGGGTCGCCATCCAGTCGCGCAGCGGGCCGGTCAGCGACTCCCACTCCGCGACGAGTGCCGCCACGTCGTGGTCACGCCGCGCCCGCACCTGCCGGTCCGTCCACTCCTCGTTGTGGTCGTCGGGCTCGTCGCCGCGCACCACGTCCGCACCCAGGCCGACCATGTGCGAGAACAGGTCGCGCACCGTCCAGTCCGGGCAGGACGGGACCGTCAGCTCCGAGCGCTCGGGCGGCAGGTCCCGCACCAGGTCGATGACCCGGCGTTGCGCCCGGGTCCACTCCTCGATCTCGTCGATACCGCTCACGGGCACCGATCCCATCACGACCGGGGCTCCCGCGCCGCCCCATGGGTGTTTTGCCTGGACCGAGCCCGGGCACCTGGGGATCATCGAACCGGACACGACGGCGACGCCGGTCACGGCGGCTCCGCCGGGCGGCACCGCCGGCACCGGGGACCACCCGGTGAGTCGGTGAGGAGAGGACGAGCGTGAGCAGCCCACCCCCGTACCCGGGTCGCCCCGGGGGCCCGCAGGACCCGAACAACCTGGACCAGCCGACGCAGCAGAACCAGCCCTACGGCGGGCAGCAGTACGGCGAGCAGCCCGGTCAGCAGTACGGGCAGCAGCCGTACGGTCAGCAGCCGCAGTACGGGGAGCAGCCCTACGGTCAGCAGCAGTACGGGCAGCAGCAGTACGGGCAGCAGCCCTACGGCGCGCAGGGCCACGACCCGGCCGCCTACCCGGACCGTCCGCCCGCCGGGCCGCCGGGGTGGCCGCAGGGCGGGGCGCCCACGACACCGCCGCGCAACGGCATCGGGATCGCCGCGCTGGTGCTCGGCATCCTCGCCGTGCTGCTCGGGTTCTTCCTGGTCGGCGCCCTGTTCGGTGTCGTCGCGGTCGCGCTCGGCATCGTCGGGATCAGCCGGGCGTCCAAGGGCGCCGCCACCAACCGCGGGGTCGCGATCACCGGGCTCGTGCTCGGCCTGGTCGGCATCGTCATCGCGATCGCCGTCGTCGCCTTCGGTCTCAGCGTGTTCAACCAGGTCGGCGGGGACGAGTACGTCAGCTGCGTGCAGCAGGCGGGCACCGACCAGTCCGCGATCGCGCAGTGCCAGCAGGACTTCGAGGACCGCCTCCAGGGGCAGCTGGACCAGGACGGCAACTGAGCCCGCGCCCGCGGGCCCCGTGGCCGGTCACCGGTCACGCGGGCCCGCGGCGTGGAACGCACCCCCCGCACCGAACACCAGCCGGGCGAACCGCTCCCCCATCCGCAGGTGCGCCTCGGGACACGGGTGCAGCCGGTCGGGCAGCGGCAGCTCCGCCGCGTCGGCGTCGCCGTAGAGCTCACGGCCGTCGAGGTGGGACAGCGCCGGGTCCTCCGGGGCGCGCACGGCCACGATCCGGGCCAGCTCCTCGCGGATCACCGACAGCGTCAGCTTTCCCGCCGCCACCTCGGCCGGGTCGCCGGTCGCGCGGAACCGCAGCCGCCCGTCGACGACCTCCGGCGCGCCCGGGCCCGGGGTGTGCTCGTGGATCGGGCACAGCACCGGGGACACCACCAGCAGCGGGGTGTCGGGGTGCCCGTCGCGGATCGTGTCGAGGAACCCGTGCACGGCGGGCGCGAAGGCCCGTCGGCGCATCAGGTCGGCGTTGACGACGTTGATCCCGATCTTGACGCTGATCATCGCGGCGGGGGTGTCGCGCAGCGTGCGGGCGACGAACGGGTCCAGCATCGCGCTGCCGGAGAACCCCAGGTTGACCAGTTCGACCCCGGCGGTGCGGGCGGCGAGCGCGGGCCAGGTGGTGCTGGGCCCCGCGGCGTTGCTGCCCTGGCTGATCGAGCTGCCGTGGTGCAGCCACACCGGGCGCCCACCGGTCGTGACGACGGCGACCGGCGCGTCGGTGCGCAGCGCGACGACCTCGGTGCTCTCGTTGTGCGGCAGCCAGATCTCCACGAGCGCGTCGCGGCCGGGCAGGGTGAACCGCACCGGGCCGGGTGGGCCGTCGGTGACCGTGACCTCCCCCGTCGCCGGATCGGTCATCAGGAGCTTCCCGCCGGAGGTCGTGGCGCTGCCCGCCGGCCGGCCGTCGACGAGCAGGTCGTAGGCGCCGTCGGGCCGCAGCGGGGCACCGACGAGACCGACCCGGGTGCGCAGGGTCTCCAGCTCGACGGTCCGCGCGGCGGTGCGGAACACGACGCGTACCCCGGACGGCTGGCTCTGCGCGCCGGCCAGCTGCGGGTCGGTGTTGCGGGCGCGGGCGGGGGCGGGCAGCCGCTGCGGGAGCAGGCCCCGTTCGCCGTCGACGGCGTCGAGGACGCCGTGCAGCAGCTCGGGCCCGATCGCGGTGGTGATCACCCCGGCAGCCTGGCACGCGCGCGGCGCCGGTTCACCCGAGAATCGGGCGGTGCTGATCGCCGCCCTCGTCCAGACCGTCGCGACCGTGCTGCTGGCCGGGATCGCCTGGACCGTGCAGGTGGTGGTCTACCCGGCCTTCGCGCTGGTCCCGGCCGGGTCGTGGGCCCGCTACCACGCCGCGCACAGCCGGGCGATCACGCTCGTCGTCGGTCCGCCGTGGGTCGCGCAGGGGCTCGCGACGGCGACGCTGCTGGTCCTCGCGCCCGGCGAGCCGCTGGTGTGGGTGGCCGCGGTGGCGGCCGCCGCGGGTGTCGCGGTGACGCTGCCCGCGGTGTCGCTGCACGGCCGGCTCGACCCGGCCGCGCACCCGGGGGACCTGCGTCGGCTGCTGCGGGTCAACCTGGTCCGTGGGCTCGTGTGGTCGGCCGGGTCCGTGGTGGGGGTCCTGCTGACGACCGCCTCCGGCGCGTGACCCAGGATGGCCGGGTGACTGCGACCGAGGACGAGCGCACGGCGGCCGACGACCGCGCGCACACCGGGGTGGAGCGCGTGCTGGTGATCGCCGCGCACCCCGACGACATCGACTTCTCCTGCAGCGGCACCGTCGCGGTGTGGACCGCGGCCGGGGTCGCGGTGACCTACTGCCTGGTGACCGATGGCGACGCGGGCGGCTTCGACCCGGCCGTGCCGCGCAGCGACATCGCGGGCATCCGCCGGGCCGAGCAGACCGCCGCGGCCGCCGAGGCCGGCGTCACCGACCTGGTGTTCCTCGGCCACCCCGACGGGCGGCTGACCGTCACCCTGGAGCTGCGCCGGGACCTGGCCCGGGTGATCCGGCAGGTCCGTCCGGACCGGGTCGTCGTCCCGCAGCCGGTGCGCGATCTGCGCAGCATGTACGGCAGCCACCCCGACCACACCGCGACCGGCGAGGCGGCCCTCTGCGCGGTCTACCCCGACGCGCGCAACCCCTACGCCTTCCCCGAGCTGGCCGAGGCCGGGTACGAGGCGCACACGGTCGGCGAGGTGTGGGTCCTGGGTCCGGCCCCGGCCGACGACCCCGAGGGGGCACGACACGTCGACATCACCGACACGATCGACGTGAAGATTGCGGCGCTGCGCGCGCACGCGAGCCAGACCGCGCACATGACCGGCCTGGAGGACATGATCGGGCAGTGGTCCGGGTCGCTGGCGAAGCGGGCCGGGTTCCCGTCCGGTCGGCTGGTGGAGTCCTTCCACGCGCTCGACACGCGCTGAGGCCCCCGGGCCCGGGTGCGCTCAGGCGGCGGCGCGGATGCGGACGTGGGTGCCCGCGTCGTCGCCCCAGACGTGCAGCAGGTCGCAGAGCTGGCGGGCGATCCAGATCCCGCGCCCGTGCGCGTGGCCCGGGTCCGGCGGGGTCAGGCCGGGCAGCGGGTCGGCGAGCCGGCCGCCGTCGTGGACCTCGCAGACGACATCCTGCTCGGGCGTCCACAGCATGAGCCGCGCCGTGTGCGTCCCGTGGTGGACGGCGTTGGTGGCGACCTCGTTGACCGCGACGGTGACGTCCTCCGCGCGGCTGTCGGTGAACCCCTGGCCGCGCAGTGCCTCGTCGACGGCGCGGCGCACGTCGCGCAGCTGCGTGGCGTCGAAGCGGAACTCCCGTGCGGGTGCGCCGAGCTCCGCGGGCACCGGGGCGCCGAGGCCGTCGAGCAGCCGGCGCGGGTCGGTGTCGACCCCGGTCGGGACGGGCCTGCCGTCGTCGAGGACGAACGGGTGCGCGCGCCGCACGACCTCGGCGACGGGACCGGGCAGGTCGGCCGGGAAGAAGCAGAGCAGCCGCAGCGGCAGGTCGGCCAGGGCGAGCGCCGCGGCCGCCTCGACCTCGCCCCAGTAGGCGCCGCGCGGGTCGTCGAGATCCGCGGAGTGCTCGACGACGACGGTCACCGGCCCCGCGACGCCGCGGTGGCGGGCGCGCAGGACCCGGGCCAGGCGCGCCGCCTCGGTCTGGCCCGACGGACCGTCGGGCCCGCAGTCGCGGCGCAGCCGCAGCAGCCCGGCGACGGCATCCGCGCCGAGGGCCTCGGCGACCCGGCCGCGCAGCGCGACCTCGGTGACCGGGCGGAGCAGGGTCGCCACCGACCCGCCCGTGGCGAGCGCGTCGAGCACGGTGTCGGCGAGCCGGTCGGTCAGGTCACCGTCGCCGCCGTGCCGGCACAGGGCGTGCACCAGCCCGCTCACTCCGCCGCATCCGCGGCGAGGCCGAGCGCGTCGGCGGGGCAGAGGGCGTGCCGCTCGCGGATGCTCATCTCCAGCTGCGAGGCGAACCCCGCACCGCAGCGTTCGAGCAGCCGGGCCACACCGGGGCGCAGGTTCACCAGCCGCAGCCGCACGCTGACCGGGAGCTCGTCGGCGGCGTGCACGAGGCTGACCGCACCGGCGACGTCGACGAACCGCAGCGCGGACAGGTCCGCGGTCAGCGTGCCCTCGCCGACGTCGCCGCGCACGACCCGGTCGATCAGCCTGGCCAGCACCCGCCGGACCTGGGGCCGGTTGGCGTGGTCGACCTCGCCGGCCAGCCGGACCCGGGCCGGGCCGATCTCGGTGACGCGCAGCAGGCTGTCGTCGTAGAGCGGGGCGGCGGTCAGCTCGGCGGGGTGCAGGCTGCGCATCGTCGCGATGAGCTCGTCGGGGTAGCGCAGGTGGTCGTAGACGCACAGCGCGCGCAGCGGGTGGTCGCGGACGGCGTCGTCGAGCCTGCGGTCGTACTCGTCGAGCACCTGTCCCCCGGGCCGGCGCAACCCGTGGTCCATCTGGCCGCTGAAGCGCAGCCCGGCCCAGCCGTCGTCGAGGGCGGAGGTGATGTTCTGCTCCATCACCCCGGTGAGCTCGTCGAGCGGGGCGTGCAGGGCGGCGCGGGTGAAGTCGCCCGGGACGAGCTGGAACTGCCCGGACCGCAGCGGGCCGGTCACGTCGACGCCGTCGTCGGCCAGGCGGGACAGCACCAGCCCGGCGGTGTCGTCGTCGAAGTAGGCGACCCGCTCCCCCGCCGTGAGCCCCTCGGCCAGGAATGCGGCGACGTCCTCGGCGAGCTGCTCGTCGCTGACCGGCACGGTCAGCACGTGCCGGTGGGGATCCCGTACCGGTGCGGTCACACGTCCCCCCGTCGTGGCGTCCCCGACGGCCCCCCGACAGGTGTGACGCCGCGTACACGATAGGTGATCACGGATCCCACGGCGAACCGACGCTGTCGTTCAGGCGTGCCGAGGCGTAGAGTTAGCCGGACCGAACTCCGGTGTTCGGGGCGCACGGTGCGAGCAGGGTGCACGGGCGCCGATCAGGAGGTGGACGCCATGTTCCGAGCCGCTCCGCAGTCGCGGGCGACCGAGGTGCGCACGGTCGTGCTCGCCGGCGTGCTCATGGTGCTGCTGGCCGTCGCCACGATCGTCTCCGTGCCGCTGGCACCCACCGCCGTCACCCTGGCCCTGGCCGCCGCCGCGCTGGCCGTGCGTCCGCTGGTCGTCGCCCACGTGCGCCGCGGCACCCGGGCAGAGCGGGTCGCCGCGCACCGCTGAGGGCACCTACGGTGGGGTCCCGCGACCCCGAGGAGCCCCATGACGACCGTCGGCGAGGCCGGTTGGCAGGTGCTGACCGCCCACGGCATCGACACCGTGTTCGGCAACCCCGGCTCGAACGAGCTGCCCTTCCTCGCGGCGATGCCCGACGGGGTGCGCTACGTACTCGGCCTGCACGAGGGCGCCGTACTGGGCATGGCCGACGGCTACGCCCTGGCCACCGGCGGCCCGGCGCTGGTCAACCTGCACGCGGCGTCCGGGTCGGGCAACGCGATGGGCGCGCTCACCAACGCCGTCTACTCCCACTCCCCGCTCGTGCTGACCGCGGGCCAGCAGGTGCGGTCCACGGTCGGCCAGGAGGTCATGCTGACCAACGTGGACGCGGCCGCGCTGCCACGCCCGCTGGTCAAGTACGCCGCCGAGCCCGCGTCGGCCCAGGACGTGCCGCGTGCGCTGTCCCAGGCGGTGCACACCGCGCTGCTGGACCCGCGGGGGCCGGTCTACCTCTCGGTCCCCTACGACGACTGGTCCCGCGAGGCGGGCCCGGACACCGCGCACCTGCCGTCCCGGCGTGCGACCGCCGCCGCCGAGCTCGGCGAGGCGGCGCTCTCCGAGCTGGCCGGGGCGCTGGCCGGGGCAGCGAACCCGGTGCTGGTGCTGGGCCCGCAGGTCGATGCGGACCGGGCCAACGACCACGCCGTCGCCCTCGCCGAGCGGCTCGCCTGCCCGGTCTGGATCGCACCGTCGGCGTCGCGGTGCCCGTTCCCGACCCGGCACCCGGCGTTCCGCGGGATCCTCCCGGCCTCGGTGCGCGACGTGTCCGACCGGCTGGCCGGGCACGACGTCGTGCTCGTCGCGGGCGCGCCGGTGTTCCGCTACCACCAGTGGGTCCCCGGTGACCTGCTGCCGGCGGGCACCCGGCTGCTGCACCTGACCGCGGACCCGGCCGAGGCCGCGCGGGCCCCGATGGGCGAGGCGTGGGTCGGCCCGGTCGGCCCGGCGCTGGCCGCGCTCGCCGGGCGGGTGCCCGCCTCCGGGCGGGAGCCGCTGCCGCCCCGGTCCGGGCCGCCCGCACCGCGGGGCGCCGAGGACCACGTGCCGCCGCAGCAGCTGTTCGCGCTGGTCCGCGACGCGGCCCCGGCCGGGACCGTACACGTCTGCGAGTCCACCTCGACCATCGACGACTTCGTCGCCCAGGCCGACCTCACCGAGCCGGGCAGCTACCTGTTCCCCGCCTCCGGCGGCCTGGGGTTCGGGCTGCCCGCCGCCGTCGGGGCGCAGCTGGCCCACGGCGAGGCGCGCCGGGTGGTCGCACTCGTCGGCGACGGGTCGGCCAACTACGGCATCACCGCGCTGTGGACGGCGGCGCAGTACCGGGTGCCGGTGGTCTTCGTGATCCTGAAGAACGGTACCTACGGTGCGCTGCGCGGCTTCGCGGGGCTGCTGGGCACCGGGGAGACACCGGGCCTGGACGTCCCCGGACTGGACTTCGTGAAGATCTCCGAGGGCTACGGCGTCCCGGCGGTGTCGGTGTCCGACGCCGCGTCGACGGCGGCCGCGCTGAAGGACGCGTTCGCCGCCGACGGGCCGCGGCTGGTCGAGGTCGTCACGGCCCCGGGCGTGGCGTAGTCGCTCACACCGTCGCCGCTCACACCGTCGCCGCTCACACCGTGGCCAGCGCGGCGTAGCGGCCCGCGTCGGCGAGCAGCTCGTCGTGGCTGCCGGACTCGACGATCCGGCCGTGGTCGACGACGGCGATCCGGTCGGCGTCGCGCACGGTCGACAGCCGGTGCGCGATGGTGATCGTCGTGCGGCCGTGGGCCAACGCGTCGAACGCGGCCTGCACGGCCCGCTCGGTGCGGGTGTCCAGCGCGCTGGTGGCCTCGTCGAGGACCAGCACCTTCGGGTCGCGCAGCAGCGTGCGGGCGATCGCGATGCGCTGCTTCTCCCCGCCGGAGAAGCGGTGCCCGCGCGAGCCGACGACGGTGTCGTAGCCGTCCGGCAGGCCGGTGATCAGGTCGTGGACCTGCGCGGCGCGCGCGGCGGCCTCGATCTCGGCGTCGGTGGCGTCCGGACGGGCGTGGCGCAGGTTCTCCCGCACGGTGGCGTGCATCAGGTAGGTGTCCTGCCCGACGACCCCGACGATCCGGGTGAGGTCGGCGGCGGCCATGTCCCGCAGGTCCACGCCGTCGATGGTGACCCGGCCCGCGGTCGGGTCGTGCAGCCGCGCGACCAGTCCCGCCAGGGTGGTCTTGCCGGAGCCGGTCTCGCCGACCAGCGCCAGGGTGGTCCCGGCCGGGACGTCGAGGTCGATCCCGGCGACGGCGGCGGCGTCGCTCCCCGGGTAGGCGAAGGTGACGCCCTCGAGGCGCACGTGCCCGCGGACGCGGTCGTGGTCCACCGCGACCGGGTGCTCGGGCTCCACGACGTCGACGGTCAGGTCCAGGTACTCGAAGATCCGGGCGAACAGCGCCAGCGACGCCACGATCTGGACCCCGACGCTCAGCAGCCCCATGACCGGCCGGAACAGGCCGCCCTGCAGCGCGGTGAACGCGACCAGGGTGCCGATGCTCATCGTCCCGGCCGCGAAGGGCAGGCCGGCGGCGAGGTAGATGACCGCCGGGACGGCGGCGAACACGACCTGGGTGACGGCCATCGTCCAGCGTCCGGCGAGCTGGGAGCGCAGCTCCAGCCCGATCAGCCGCGACGAGGAGTCGGTGAACCGCCGGGTCAGCTCCGGTCCGCTGCCGAGGGTCTTGGACAGGGCGACGCCGTCGACGGACAGGCTCTCCTCGACGGTGACGTTGAGGTCGGCCAGCTCCCGCTGCTGGGCGGCGGTGATCGCGCGGCGGGTGCGGGCGACCCGGCGGGTCAGCAGGATCGCCGGGGGCAGCACGACGAGCGAGACCAGGGTGAGCTGCCAGGACAGCGCGAGCATCGCGACCAGCGTCGCGACGGTGGTGGTCAGGTTGGACGCGACCGAGGTCGCGGTGTTCGTGACCACCGACTGCATGCCGCCGATGTCGTTGGTGATGCGCGACTGCACCTCACCGGTGCGGGTGCGGGTGAAGAAGGCCAGGCTCTGGCGCTGCAGGTGGCCGAAGACGCCGGTGCGCAGCCCGTGCATGACCTCCTGGCCGATGCGGGTGGAGATCCAGGTCTGGGCGACGCCGAGTGCCGCGGTGACCGCGGCGACCGCGACCATCCCGCCGGCGAGCCAGGCGAGCAGGGGGACGTCGCGCTGCGGCAGCGCCACGTCGATGACCTCACGCAGCAGGAACGGCGAGGCCATCCCGACGATCGACGAGGCGACGATCGTCGCGACGACGACCGAGAGCGGACCCCGGTGCGGGGCGAACAGGGCGCCGATGCGCCGCAGCGAGACCGCGCGGGCCTGTTCCTTCTCCTCCGGGGAGGAGGTGCGGGTGTCGGGCCGGCCGGGCCGGTTCGGGGGTCGGGGGTCCACGGAGTGCTCCTCACGATGCTGTGGTTACCTCACTATGAGGCAGCAACAGCATCACTTGCTAGTCTGTTCCCGTGCCGGACCGGGACCAGACCAGGCCCTCGCGCAGCGACCTCGTCGACGCGTTCTGGTCGGTCGCGCGGTCGCTGCGCCACGCCTCGGCCGAGCGGCTGGCGGGCTGGGGCCTGACCCCGTCGCAGGCGCGGGCGCTCGGCACCCTGGTCCGTCACGGCGAGATGCGACCCGGCGCGCTGGCCGGGCACCTGCACATCACGCCGCGGTCGGCGACCGAGGTCGTCGACGCCCTGGCCGGGCTGGGGATGGTCGAGCGGGCGACCGACCCGGCGGACCGGCGCGCCGTGCTCCTGCGGGTCACTGAGACGGGCGCGGCGACCGCGCGCGACGTGCGCGCCGCCCGGGCCGACGGGGCCGAGGCGCTGTTCGCGCGGCTGTCCGAGGACGACCGCGCCGAGCTGGCCCGGATCCTCGCCGTGCTGCGCGAGGGAGCCGACGAGCACCGCCCCCGATGAGCTCGGCCGCTCGGCCCGGGGGGTGGCGGACCGGGCCCGTCCCGGTCGATCGCGGGCGGTGTGGCCCGGGCGGTCCGGCCACGCATCAGCGACCGGCGGGATCCGTCCGGTCGTCGCCCGCCGACGTGCGGCCGCGGCGGACCCGCGCCGCCCGCACCAGCGCTCGCACCGCCGTCCCGGCCACCAGGACCACCACCCCGGCCAGCACCGACACCGGCGGCAGCAGCGTCGCGAGCACCACGCAGCCGAGCAGACCGAATCCCGACAGGGCGCGCCGCCACGGCCGGTCGCGGTGCAGGGTGAGCGCCGCGGCGTTGGCGACGGCGTAGTAGAGCAGCACCGCGAAACCGGACAGGCCGATCGCCGTGACCGGGGCCGCGGTGAGCACCAGCAGCAGCACCACGGCGCCGACGGCGAGCTCGGCGCGGTGCGGCACCGCGAACCGCGGGTGCACCGCGGCCAGCGCGCCCGGCAGCTCCCGGTCGCGCGCCATCGCCAGCACGGTGCGGCCCACCCCGGCGACCAGTGCCAGCAGCACCCCGGCCGAGGCGAGGGCACCCCCGACCCGGACGAGCGGCGCCGTCGGGTCCCCGGCCGCGGTGGCCAGCGGCGCAGCGGAGGCCGCCAGTGCGTCCGGACCGGCGGCCCGCAGCGCCGCGACCGCGACGACGGCGTAGACCACCAGCACCAGGCCGAGCGCGAGCGGGATCGCCCGCGGGATGGTGCGGGCGGGGTCGCGCACCTCCTCCCCGAGGGTGGCGATGCGGGCGTACCCGGCGAAGGCGAAGAACAGCAGCCCGGCCGCCTGCAGCACCGCGAGCGGACCGGCGCCGGCCCACCCGTCGAACGGGGAGACGACGGCCGGCCGGGAGAACGCGGCGACGACCACCGCCGCCAGCACGGCGACGGTGCACACGACCAGCAGCCGGGTGACGAGCGCGGTGCGGGTGATGCCGCGCAGGTTGACCGCCACCATCGCGACGACGGCCGCCGCCGCGACCGCGCGGGCGTGTTCCGGCCACGCGTAGGAGCCCAGCGTCAGGGCCATCGCGGCGCACGAGGCGGCCTTGCCGGTGACGAACGCCCACCCGGCGAGGAACCCCCACGTCTCCCCCAGCCTGCGGCGCCCGTACACGTAGGCGCCCCCGGACTCCGGGTACCGGGCGGCGAGCCAGGCCGAGGACATCGCGTTCGCCGTCGCGATCGCCCCGGCCACCAGCAGTGCCGGGAGCAGCGCGGTCCCGGCGATCGCCGCGGCGGGCCCGAACACCGCGAACACCCCCGCACCGAGCATGGAGCCGACACCGAGGACGACGGCGTCACCGGTACCGAGCCGGCGCTGCGGGGTCGTGTGCACGTGCTCACCCTTCCCCGACGTGCGACCGGCCGGTCGGCGGGGTACCCGGCGGCTCATGGGACGGACCGCACACGACCGGCCGCTGACGTTCACCATCGGGCGCGAGGAGCTCGTCGTCCGGCAGCGGTACGAGGTGCTCAGCATCGTCAACGACATCCTGGTCGCGCTGTGGTTCGTGATCGGCAGCGTGCTGTTCTTCCACGAGGCCACCACCTACGCGGGGACCTGGCTGTTCCTCGTCGGCTCGATCGAGCTGATGATCCGCCCGCTGATCCGGCTCGCGCGCCGGGTGCACCTGCGGCGGATCACCGGGGCGCCGCCGGAGGCGGGCCACGACTTCTGACCCGTCCCGCTCAGCCCGCCCGCCGGGTGTCCCCGAGCAGACCGGGGAGCACCGCGACCCCGTCGACGACGTCGGTCGGCCCCGCCGCGCGGAGCTCGGCGCGACCCTGCGCCCCGGTGAGCACCGCGACGACCCGCCCGGCCCGGGCGTTGCGGCCGGCCTCGACGTCGAGCACGGTGTCCCCCGCTGTCAGCACGGCCGCCGGGTCGGCGACCCCGGTCAGCGCCATCGCGCGCCGGATCATCGCCGGGTCGGGCCGTCCGGCCGCGACCTCCTCGGCACAGACCACGGCGTCGAGCTGCCCGGTGAAGCGCCCGGGGAGCGCGGCCAGCAGCGGGTCGGTGACCTGCCGGTCGAATCCGGTGGTCAGCACCACCGCGATCCCCGCCGCGCGCAGCGCGGCCAGCGCCTCGGGGACCCCGGGCAGCGGACGCGGCGGCGACGCGGCGTAGGCGTCGGCGAGGCGGGCGACGAAGGCGTCGTGCAGGCCCTCGACGGCGCGGGCGTCGCGGACGCCGGTGAGCGCGCCGAGGGCCTCGCGCTTGTCGGCCCCCATCCAGCGGCGGATCGCGACGTCGTCGGCCGGATGTCCGGCGCGGGCGACGACGTCGGCGAGGACCCGGTAGACCGCTCCCCCCTCGTCGACGGTGGTCCCGGCGATGTCCAGTGCGGCGAGGCGGATCACGTGTCACTCCCGAGACGGCGGCGGACCTGCGCGGACAGCTGGTCGACCGCGACGATCAGCACCAGCACGACGAGGATGTGGGTGAGCATCTCGTCGAACCGGAACAGCTGGATGGACTGGTTGATGAGGAACCCGATGCCGCCGGCGCCGACCAGGCCCAGCACCAGCGACGAGCGGACGTTGACGTCGAAGCGGTAGAGCAGCAGCCCCACCAGCTGCGGGGTGACCGACGGCAGCAGCGCGTGCACGGCGACCTGCAGCCGTCCGGCGCCCGCGGAGCGCAGCGCGGTGGGCGGGCCGGGGTCGGCGTCCTCGACGGTCTCGGCCCAGAGCTTGCCCATCACGCCGATGTTGTGCAGGACCAACGCGAGCACCCCGGGGAACGGGCCGAGCCCGACCGCGGTGACGAAGACCAGTGCGAACACGACGTCGGGCACGGCACGCAGGAACGACAGCACGCCACGGGCGGCCTGGTAGGTGACCGGCCCGGGGGCGGTGCCGCGCGCGGCGGCCAGGGCGAGCGCCAGCGCGAACGGGATCGACAGGGTGGTGCCGAGCAGCCCGATCCACAGGGTGACCAGGGCTCCCTGCAGGCTCGGCCCCAACACCGCCCAGGACAGGTCGGGCGGGACCGCCTCGGTGAGGAACTCGGCCATCCCGTCGGCGCCGCCGAGCAGCGTCGCGAACGACATCTCGGTGGCGCGCCAGGCGACGACGTGCACGACGAGCAGCACGACGACGACCGTCGCCGCCAGGGCGAGGGTGCGCGGGTCGCGGCGCCGCGGCGGGACGGGGACGCGGCGGACGTCCGGTGCGGTGGTGCTCAC
Source organism: Pseudonocardia sp. UM4_GMWB1 (assembly GCF_017312155.1). NCBI lineage: Bacteria > Bacillati > Actinomycetota > Actinomycetes > Pseudonocardiales > Pseudonocardiaceae > Pseudonocardia > Pseudonocardia sp. UM4_GMWB1. The sequence goes on from NZ_QJPN01000001.1 coordinate 3,562,343, forward strand.
GGTGCGGCCTCCAGTGCGGCCGCCGGCCCGCGGTGGTCGGCGGCGTCGGGGTAGAGCGCGCGGACGTCGCCGCCGGGTGGTCCGTCGAGGACGACGTGCCCGGACCGCAGCCCGACGACGCGGTCGGCGTGCCGGGCGGCGAGGTCGGGCTGGTGCAGGACGGCGAGCACGGCGAGGTGCTCGGTGTGGGCGAGCTCGGCGAGCAGGCCGAGCACCTGCTCGGCGGCGGCCGGGTCGAGCGCGGACACCGGCTCGTCGGCGAGCAGGACCCGGGCGCGCTGGCACAGTGCGCGGGCGACGGCGACCCGCTGCTGCTGCCCGCCGGACAGCGACCCGGCGCGGTCGTGGGCGCGGTCGGCGAGTCCGACGCGGTCGAGGCAGCCCATCGCCTCCTCCCGCAGCGCCCGCGGGAACAGGGACGGGACCAGCGAGGACCGCAGCGGGAGCCGTCCCAGAGCACCGGCGCAGACGTTGTCGAGCACGGTGCGCCGGGTGACGAGGTGGATCCGCTGGAAGACCAGCGCGACGTCGAGCCGTCCGCGTGGCCGGCCGTCGACGAGCACCCGCCCGAGGTGCGGGGTCAGCCCGGCTGCTGCGCGCAGCAGCGTCGACTTGCCCGAGCCGTTGGCGCCGAGGACGGCGAGCAGCTCCCCGGCGTGGACGTCGACGTCGACGCCGTGGAGGACCTCGCGGTCGCCGTAGCGCACCCGGGCACCGCGGACCTCCAGCAGCGCGCTCACTGGACGTCCTTCTCGGTCAGGCCGAGCGTGCGGGCCAGCTCGAACAGCGGCGCATAGGTGTCGCGGGTGACCGGGACGAGCTTCCCGGGCGGGGTGACGTCGAGCAGCGCGCCGATCTCCCCCACCGCCTGCGGGTCGAGGTTCAGCAGGGCGTCGGTGACGGCGGCCTTGAACGCCGGGTCGAGGTTGCCGCGCACGGTCACCGGGTCGTTGGGGATCGGCGCGGAGGTCCAGAGCCGGCGGAACCCCGCCGGGTCGAACGTCCCCGACGCGGTGGCCGAGGCCAGCTGCTGGGAGTTGATCTCGGCGGCGTCGACGGTGCCGTTGGTCAGCGCGAGCAGCGCCTCGGGGTGACCGCCGGCGTAGTCGACCCGGACGTCGGCGGGGGCGAGCCCGGCGTCGAGCAGTGCCGTGCGCGGTAGGGCGTCACCGGAGGTGGAGCCGACCGAGCCCAGGGCGAGGGTGCGGCCGCGGAGCTGGGTCACCGTGGTGACCTCGGAATCGCGCGGCACCCAGATCCCGGCGGTGTAGGCGGACAGCTCCCCGGTCGCGGTGCCGAACGAGGCGACCGGCTCGGCCCCGGCGCGCTCGGATGCGAAGACGTAGCCGAGCGGGCCGAAGATCCCGATCTCCAGGCGGTCGTTGCGCATGGCGAGGACCTCGGCCGCGTAGTCCTCGGTGACCTGCACCCGGACCGGGCAGCTCAACCGGCGTTCGAGGGCGTCGCCGAGGATCTCCGCGGCGGGCACGAGCTTCGCCGGGTCCTCGAACGGTTCGATGCCCATCCGGATCTGTCCGCCGGGGCAGGTGGGCGACTCGGCGACGGTGGGGCCGGACGGACCGGCGCAGGCGGTGAGGGCGAGGCTCGCGGCCAGTGCGGCGACGGCGAGCAGGCGGGGGCGGCGCATGGGGGTCTCCCGTTTCAGAGGACGCGGTCGAGCACGGCCGGTGCGAGGCCGAACGCGGTGGTCATGCCGATGCCGGAGGTGACCGCGACGGCGGTCGTCGCCGGCGCGACCGGGCGGATCAGGAGCTCGCCGGGGGCGTCGGCGTAGACGCCCCGCCAGCGGCGGACGACGTCGACGCCGGTCCCGAGCAGCGCCCGGGTCTCGGCGAGCAGCAGGTCGTCCAGGGTCTCGTCGGTCCAGGGCTCGGGTGTGCGGTCGTAGTGGTGGGTGTCGCCGACGACGAGGTCGCCGCCGGGCAGCTGGGTGAGCATGTGGTTGACGCCCGCGTCGAGCAGGTCCGGGCGCTCGGTGCGCCAGCGCTCGCGCAGTGCGGCGGCGCCCGCGGTGCCCGACAGGGCCGGGTAGCGCAGCATCGAGCTGCCGGTGAGCAGGGCCGGGCCGATCGTGAGCGGGGTGTGCGGGCGGACCTGCAGCATCTGCAGGACGCAGCGCCGCAGGCCCGCGTCGTCGGCGAGTCCGGGGACGAGGCGGTCCAGGTCGTGACCGACGCAGAGGAGGACCCGGTGGGCCCGGAACTCCCCGCGCCCGGTGCGGACGACCACCGGGCCGTCGCCGCTCGCGTCCCCGATCCCGCCCGCCCCGGTCTCACCGGACCCGGCGCCGGCCCCGTCGATGCCGTGCACCGGGCAGCCGAAGTGGATCTCGGCACCGGGCCGGCCCGCGAGCCACGCCGCGATCGCCCCGGCCGCCCGGCGCTGCTCGACCCGCAGGTCACGCGGCAGGAACGCCCCGCCGTACAGGCCGTCGCGGGCGACCCGGACCCGGTCGACGACCTGCGCCGGGTCGAGCAGCTCCACGTCGTCACCCCGGATGGCCGCGAGCTCCTCGAGCGCGGCGCGCTCCTCGGCCGACCGGGCGACGACCACGGTGCCGCACTCGGCGACGCCGAACCCGGCCTCGGCACCCAGCCGCAACCAGGTGCCGCGGCCGCGGGTGGCGAGCTCCAGCGCATCGCCGGTCTGGGCGGTGAGGCAGCCGTGGCCGAAGTTGCGCACCGAGGCCCCGACGGCGTGCTCGTCACGCTCGAGCACGGTCACGTCCAGGCCGCGCTCGACGGCCTCGACGGCGTGGGCGAGGCCGACGACGCCGGCCCCGACGATCAGGAGGTCACTCGTCCGGGTCACCGGGGGGACGGTGCCAGCCGGATGTCCCCGACCGCAATGACTTGTCGATACAAGTTGGGATCTGTTCACCTGCCCGACCTCTGGACGTCGTGCTCAGCGCCCTGGCACTTGTAGAGTCACCAGCCGTGGGGACCCCGTTGCACCGCACACTGGCCGACGAGCTGCGCGCCCGGATCCGCAGCGGCGCGATCGGTGTCGGCGAGGCGCTGCCGTCCGAGGCCGAGCTGTGCCGGGAGTTCTCGGCGTCGCGCGGCCCCGTCCGCCAGGCCCTGGCCGCCCTGCGCGACGAGGGCCTGATCGGCGGCGGGCAGGGCCGGCGCCCGGTGGTGCTGGATGCGGTGCCCGCCCAGCCGTTCGAGTCGTTCCTGTCCTTCACCCGGCGCGCGGAGCTGACCGGCCACGTCCCGGGCCAGCGCCTGCACGAGATCGCACTGCGGCACCCGTCGCCCGCGGTGGCGGCGGCGCTGGGCCTGGAGCCCGAGGACTACGCGGTCCAGCTGATCCGGCTCCGCCTGCTCGACGACCGCCCCGCGATGCTGGAGCGGATGACGTACGTGGAGAAGGTCGGGCGCGCCCTGCTCGACGCCGACCTCAACGCCGGGTCGATCTACGCCCTGCTCACCGGCCAGGGCGTCGACCTGCACGCGGCCCGGCACACCTTCGACGCCGTCGCCGCCGACGAGCTCGACGCGTCCCTGCTCGGCGTCGAGGTCGGACACCCCCTGCTCCGCGAACGGCGGCTGACCTGGGACGCCGCCGGGGACGCTCTCGAGTGGTCGGAGGACCGCTACCGCCCGGACGTCGCGACCGTGACGGTGACGAACACCCGCAGCGGGCGGGGTGGGTTCGCGCGGGAATGAGCGGGCGGGAGCGGGTCCACCCGCGGGTGGGCTGCGACGCGCTCCCGCCGGCGACGGCGGTGCCCGGACCGGGGGTCGCACCGCCGCCACCCCTGCCGCCGCCGCTGCCCCTGCCGCTGCCGCTCAGAGGTGCCCCTGTTCTGAATTCGCTTACCGGGTAAGCGAATCGACACACACATCCCCTCCGGAGCCGGGAGAAGGACCGCCCTGCCGCATCGGTTCGTGCGATACCCCGGCCCGGCGATCGGGAGCGACGTCAGGGACGCACGGCCTGGCGCGGCGCCGCACCCGGCAACCCGGCGGCGGCGAAGGCGTCGTCGAGCGCGTCGAGGGACCACGGGCCACCGGTCAGCTCGGCGAACGGGAACCGCGTGTGCTCCGCGACGAGGAACGCGACCGCGGCGGCGAGGTGGCGGGGGGCGTAGTTGTGCACGCCGACGACCGTGTGCAGCCCGCGGACCAGGCGTTCCGGGTCGAGTCCCACCGCGGGGCCGGGCAAGACCGACCCGGCGAGGACGGCGGTGCCGCCGACGTCGAGCGCGTCGAGGCAGGCGCGCACGGCGGCGGGTGCACCGGACAGCTCCAGCGCGACGTCGAACGCCCGCTCCGGCGGGGTCCCGACCGTGTCCGCTGCGCCGAAGCGACGGGCCCGGGCGCGACGGTCGGCGTGCGGGTCGGCGACCACGACCTCGGCACCCGCGCGGGAGGCCATCGCGGCCGCGGTCACGCCGAGCATGCCCGCACCGGTCACCAGCACCCGCGTTCCCGGGCCCGGCGAGCCCGCGGCGTCGAGGACCGCGGCGACCGTGGCCGTCGCGCACGAGGCGGGTGCGGCGACCTCGTCGGGCACCGCTGGAGGGACGACGACCGTCGCCGTGCCCGGGACGAGCAGGCAGTGGGTGGCGAACCCGCCGGTCAGCGGACGAGCCTCGTCCAGCGGGGCGTGGCCGTACTTGTGCAGGTCGGCGCATTTCTGCGGGATCCCGCGACGACAGCGGCGGCACTCGCCGCAGGACGCGGCGACCGAGAAGACGATCCGGTCGCCGGTCCGGACCGGCGCGGCGTCGACGTGGCGCAGGCCCGGCGCCGTCGCGACGACCCGCCCGACCTGCTCGTGCCCGAGCACCCCCGGCACCGGCGACGAGCGATGACCGCGGGTCGTGTGCAGGTCCGAACCGCACACCGTCGCCAGGTCGACCGCCACCAGGACCTCACCCGGCCCCGGCTCGCCGAGCGCCGTCGTGACCAGGCGGAACGGGGTGCCGACCCCGTCCCAGCGGGCGTAGCGGGCGGTCGTCACGGGAGCTGCCATGTCCGCGACGGTCGCACCACCTCGCCGGACCGTCCACCACCCTGTATGGACAAGTTGGTGAACGCACGGCGGCGGGGTTCACCGGCACCGGGCGGGGGTACGCCGTGCGGGTACCGCACGAACGACCCGGAGGCACCCCGATGTCCGACAGCACGCTCAGCAAGGACCCGACCGCGGACCCGGCGGAGCACGAGGCGTACTTCCCGTCGCCGTACTCGCTGGACGCCTACACCGCGCCGAGGACCGACTTCGACGGTCTCGCCACCGAGCGGAACGCCTGGTCCGGCGGCCGCTGGAAGGTGCTCGTGCTGGCCACCGACGAGCGCTACCTGCGCATGGGCAACGGCACCTTCTTCTCCACCGGCAACCACCCGGTGGAGACCCTGCTCCCCCTGCACCACGTCCTGGAGGCCGGGTTCGGCGTCGAGATCGCGACGCTCACCGGCAACCCGGCGAAGTTCGAGTGGTGGGCCTACCCCGGCGAGGACGAGGCGGTCGGCAGCGCCCGCGACACGCTGCTCGCGCAGTGGCGGGCCCCGAAGTCGCTGGCGGAGGTCGTCGAGCGCGAGCTGGGCGAGGACTCGGACTACCTCGCGGTGTTCGTCCCCGGCGGGCACGGTGCGCTGTCCGGGCTGCCGTTCTCCACCGACGTCCGGGACACCCTGGAGTGGGCGATGCGCACCGACCGGCTCGTGGTGTCGCTGTGCCACGGGCCCGCCGCGTTCCTCTCGACCCGCATCGGCCGCGGCCGATCGGCGTTCGAGGGCTACGAGATGTGCGTGTTCCCCGACGCGCTCGACGCCGGCGCCAACATCGACATCGGCTACCTGCCCGGTGAGATGCCGTGGCTGCTCGGCAAGGCCCTCCAGGACGAGGGCGTCCGTGTCGTCAACGACGACATGACCGGCCGCTGCACCACCGACCGCAACGTCATCACCGGCGACAGCCCGCTGGCCGCGAACGAGCTGGGCAAGCTCACCGCGACCGCGCTGCTGGAGCACGCGCGCCGCCGGGGCTGACCCCGCCCCGGCGCCTCAGGACGCCGTGCCACCGGCCGCCAGCCGCCACACCCGGTCGCGGCTGAACGGCTGGTGGTACGGCCGCACCCCCAGCGCCCGGCGGATCGCGTTCGCGACCGCGGGCGCGACCGGGTTGTAGGGCGCCTCGCTCATCGACTTCGCGCCGTAGGTGCCGAGCGCGTCGTGGGTGCGGGCGTACCGCACCTCGGTGTCCGGGACGTCGGCCATCTGCGGCACCCGGTAGGTGCGGAACACCGGGTTGAGGATCTCCCCGGACTCCCCCACGTACACCTCCTCGTAGAGCGCGCTGCCCAGCCCCATCGCGGCGCCGCCCTCGACCTGCCCGCGCAGCTGCTCGGGGTTCAGGACGGTGCCGGCGTCGACGGCCTGCACCGAGCGCAGCACCCGGACCTCGCCGGTCGCGGTGTCCACCGCGACGCGCACGCCGTGGCAGTTCGCGGTGATCGCCCGCGCGGTGCCGGGCTCCTCCCCCGTGGCCACCAGCCCCGCGGGCGAGGACGCGGCGGCCAGCACGTCGTCGAGCGTCCACTCGCCGCCGGGCGCCGTGACCCCGGCCGCGTGCAGCTCCCCGCCGCCGGTGACGGCGAGGATCCGCTCCCGCAGCGCGGTCGCCGCGGCGTGCAGTGCCTTGCCCGCGACGGTGGTGCCCGCGGAGGCGAACGCCCCGGTGTCGTAGCCGCAGGCGTCGGTGTCGCCGTGGTGGGCGTCGACGCGGTCCGGGGTCGTGCCGAGCACGGTGGCGACGACCTGGCGGTGCGTGGTCGTGGTGCCGTTGCCGAACTCGACGGTGCCGGCGCCGAGCCGGTAGCGCCCGCCGGGCAGCAGCGTCACCGTGGTGGTCGCGGCGTGCCCGAACGGGGCCATCGTCGTCATCATGCCCAGGGCGACACCCTCCCCGACCCGCCATGTCGGGCCGTCGGGGACCGGGTCGCCGGTGCCGTCGGCCAGGGCGTCCTGGACGAGGTCGAGGCACTGGTCCATGCCGTAGCTGGTCCAGTGCAGGTCGTGCTCCGGCTCGCCGTGGTGGGCGACGTGCAGCGGGTCCCCGGCGCGCACCATGGTGCGCCGGCGCAGCTCGAACGGGTCGAGGCCGGTGGCGATCGCGAGCTCGTCCATCGCGGACTCGACGGCGAACATCACCTGGCCCAGGCCGTAGCCGCGGAACGCGCCGCTGGGCACGTTGTGGGTGTAGACGACCTCGGCGTCGAGGCGCTTGACGGGGCAGTTGTAGACGCTGACCGACTCGGCGACGGAGTGGAACAGCACCCCGCGGGAGTGGTTGCCGTAGGCGCCGGTGTCGGACAGGACGTCGAGCTTCATCGCGGTGAGGTGGCCGTCGTCGTCGGCGCCGAGGGTGACCGCGACCCGCATCGGGTGGCGCAGCGCGGTGCGGGTGAACTCCTCGGACCGGGTGAACTCGTGGGCGACGGTACGCCCGGTCCGCAGCACCGCGAGCCCGACGAGGTCCTCGGCGAACATCTCCTGCTTGCCGCCGAACCCACCACCGACCCGCGCGGTGTGCACCCGGACCCGGTCCGGGTCGAGTCCGAGGACGCGGGCGAGCTCGCCGCGGGTGAGGAACGGGACCTGGGTGCCCGCCCGCACGACGAGCCTGCCGTCGTCGTCGAGCGAGCCGATCGCGCCGTGGCACTCCAGCTGGGCGTGGGCGACCCGGCTGGTGCGCCAGGTGCCGGTGACGGTGTGCGCGGAGGCGCGCAGCGCGGCGTCGACGTCGCCGCCGTGCCCGCCGTGCAGGGCGAGCACGACGTTGCGCCCGGCGTCGTCGACGCGGTCGGCGGGGGTCCGGTCCGGGTGCACCGACGGCGCACCGGGCCGCCGCGCCGCCTCCGGGTCGAGGACGGCGGGCAGCACCTCGTAGTCGACGGCGATCAGCGCGCATGCCGCCTCGGCCTGCGCCGGGGTCTGCGCGACGACGGCGGCGACCCGCTGCCCGACGTGGCGGACGACGTCGTCGAGCATCCGGGTGTCGTCGGGGTCGTCGGTTCGGTGCTCGTGCCGGGCGGTGGAGTAGCGCAGGTCCGGCACGTCGTGGTGGGTCAGCACCAGGGCGACGCCCGGTGCGGCTGCGGCCGCGGTGGTGTCGATCGACCGGATGCGGGCGTGGGCGTGCGGGGAGCCGAGGATCCGCAGGTGCAGAGCCCCGGTGAGGTCGGTGTCGAAGGTGAACGGCTCGCTGCCGGTGACGATGCGCTCCGCGGCCGGGGGCCGCGCCGAGCAGCCGACGGTGCCGGCGGTCCCGTCCGGGTCGCGCGGGGCGCAGCCGCCACGGACGCCGGTCTCGATCGCCTCGCGGATGCTGCGGTAGCCGGTGCAGCGGCACAGGTTGCCCTTCATCCGCCTCGGCAGGTCGTCGAGGTCGTCGGGGGTGAGCGCGGTGGCGGTGACGATCTGGCCGGCCGTGCAGAACCCGCACTGGAACCCGAACTTCTCCACGAACGCGGCCTGGACCGGGTGCAGCTCCCCGTCCGGCCCGGCCAGCCCGGCGACGGTGGTGACCCGCGCGCCGTCGAGACGCTGGGCGGGGATCAGGCACGAGTGCACGGGCCGGTCGTCGAGCAGGACGGTGCAGGCGCCGCAGTCCCCGGCGTCGCACCCCTTCTTCACCTCGAGGTGCCCGTGCTCGCGCAGGAACGTGCGGGTGCACTGCCCCGGGGCGGGCTCGGCCTCCAGCTCGGTGTCGTTGACGTGCAGCTTCACGACAGCTCCTCCCGGATCTGCTCCAGCAGCACCGCGCTGACCCCGTGGCGCCAGTCCGCGGAACCGAGCGGGTCGGTGTACCAGCCGTCGACGGCGTCGACGTCGGCGCGCAGCCGGTCCGCCCCGGGCACGCCGGCCGGGTAGCGCAGGACGGTGGGAGCCTCGGTCGCGGCGGTGATCACGAACGTGGCGGCGCCGCCGTCGGGTGCGGTGTCGACCCGCCCGGTGAGCACGGCGCCGGAGCGGCCGAGCTCGGCGAGTGCGATCCTGCGGAAGGCGGTGCGGGCGCGGAGTGCGGCGCCGGGCAGCTCGACCGCGCGCAGGACCTCGCCGGGGCGCAGCGCGGTGGTGCCGTTGCCGGTGACGAGCGACGCGACGGGGGCGCGGTACTCCTCGCCGTCGGGGGTCCAGACGACGGCGAGCCCGTCGAGCGTCGCGGCGAGGGCGACCATCCCGGCGGCGGCGTAGGCGCGGCAGATGTTCCCGCCGACGGTCGCGGTGTGCCAGATCTTCCACGACGCGAGCAGGGCGTGCGCGCACTCGGCGAACAGCGGGGTCCCGGTGCGCTCGCCGTACGCGGCGAGGTCGGCGATCGGGCAGGTCGCGGCCACCGACAGGCCGCCGTCGGGCAGGTCGGAGAGGGGTTCCCAGCCCATCGTGGTGAGGTCGACCAGGCCGGTGACGCCGGGCTGCGGCTCGGAGAACAGCCACGTCCCGCCGGCGAGGATCCGCTCCCCCGGCGCCAGCGCCAGGTCGGCGCGCTCGCGGGCGCGCCGGAACCCGGTGACGGTGTGCAGGTCCATCCTGCTCACCCGGCCTTGGCCACGAGGTCGCGGTGCACGGCGGCGCACTCGGCGGCGACGGCGGCGGTGTCGACGGTGAGCACGGTGTCCCGTTCGACGACCGGGCGCCCGTGCACGAGCAGCAGCTCCAGCGGCGGCGGGGTGCCCAGGACGAGGGCGGCGACCGGGTCGGCGACGTCGCGGTGCCGGAACCCGTCGAGCCGCCACAGGGCGAGGTCGGCGAGCTTGCCGGTCTCGATCGACCCGATCTCGTCCTCGCGACCGAGCACCCGGGCACCGCCGAGCGTGCCGAGCTCGAGGGCCTCGCGCACCGACAGGGCGCGGGGGCCGCCCGCGGCGCGGGCGAACAGGACGGCGTGCTTGACGTCCTCCAGCAGGTGGGTGCCCTCGTTGGAGGCGGCGCCGTCGACGCCGATCCCGACCCGGGCGCCCGCGTCGACGAGGTCGCGGACCCGCGCGATGCCCGCGCCGAGCCGGCCGTTGGAGGTGGGGCAGTGCGCGACGCCGGTGCCGGTCGCGCCGATCGTCTTCACCGCGTCGTCGTCGAGGTGCACGGTGTGGGCGAACCACACGTCGGGCCCGGTCCAGCCCAGGTCGGCGACGTACTCGGTGGGGGTGGCCCCGAAGCGCTCCCGGCAGTACGCCTCCTCGTCGTCGGTCTCGGCGAGGTGGGTGTGCAGCCGCACCCCGAGCTCGCGGGCCAGCGTCGCGGACTCGCGCATCAGCTCCGGCGTCACCGAGAACGGCGAGCAGGGGGCCAGCGCGATCCGCAGCATCGACCCCGGCGACGGGTCGTGCCAGCGGGCGACGGCGTCGGCGGACGCGGCGAGGATCTCGTCGCGGTCGGAGACGACGTGGTCCGGCGGCAGCCCGCCCGCGCTGCGCCCGAGGTCCATCGAGCCGCGGGTCGGGTGGAACCGCAGCCCCACCTGCTGCGCGGCGCGGATCTCGGCGCCGAGCACGTCCCCGCCCTCGCGGGGGAAGACGTAGTGGTGGTCGGTCGTGGTGGTGCAGCCCGACAACGCGAGCGCGGACAGCGCGCCGGTGGCGCCGGTGTGCACGGCGTGCTCGTCGATGCCCGCCCACACCGGGTACAGCGTGGTCAGCCACTCGAACAGCGTGTGGTCGACGGCGAGCCCGCGGGTCACCCACTGGTAGAGGTGGTGGTGGGTGTTGACCAGGCCCGGGGTGAGCAGGCAGCCGCGGGCGTCGACCCGGCGGTCGTAGGACCCCGCCGGGGCGGGACCGGGCCCGACGCCCGCGATCCGTTCCCCCTCGACGACGACGTGCCCGCCGGGGATCTCCTCCCCGGTGACGGTGACGACGTGGGCACCTTCGATGGCGGTCCGGTGTGCGGTCCGGCCGGCGCTCGGCTGCTGCATGGACCCAGTGCACCGCGCGCCGGTCACCGGGAGAAGGCACCGCCGTGACGAATCGGGATCCCCCGCGGCGCACCGAGTTGTAGGTTTCTCCCATGCTGCTCTCGGAGCTCGTCGCACGCCCGGAGCTGCGGCTGCGGGTCCTGCACGGCTCGGCGGCCGACCTGGACCGGTCCGTGCGATGGGTCTACCCGACCGACCTGCCCGACCCGTCGCGCTACCTGGGCGGCGGTGAGCTGGTCGTGTCCGGCCTGGTGTGGCGGCGGACGCCCGCGGACTCGGAGCGGTTCGTCGCGGCGGTCGCGCGGTCCGGTGCGGCGGCGCTGGTGGCCGGGGAGGCCGTGTTCGGCGACATCCCGGCCGACGTCGTCGACGCCTGCCGCCGCCACGACCTCGTGCTGGTCGCGGTGCCGGTGGACGTGTCGTTCGGCGCGGTGACCGAGGCGGTGATCGGGGCGCTGTCCGCGGCCCGCGGGGACCGGCTCGCCCACACCCTGGGCCGGCACCGGCGGCTGCTCGCCGCGTTCGCCGGCGGCGCGGAGCTGGCCGAGCTCGCCGCAGCGGTGTCGGCGGGCACCGGCCTGGTCTGCCGGGTGCTGACCGCGGCGGGCGGCCTGCTCGCCGGTCCGGCCCTGCCCGAGGCCGAGCGCGACGCCGTCGTCGCCGGGTTCCTGACCGCGGGCCGGTTGCCGGTGACCGTCCCGGCCGGGCCGGCGGGTGCGGCGCACCTGGTGGTGCCCGCGGCACCGGGGACGGCCCGGGCCACCGGCTGGCTGGTCGCGGCGCAGCTGCCGCCGGGCACGGCGCAGGCGGGGACCGACGCCGTCGACGCCGTCGGCGAGCTGGCCGCGATCGCCGCGCTGGACCGGTCCCGGCGCCGGGAGGGTGCTGCGGTGGCCCGCCCGATCGCCGACGACGCGCTGGCCCGGATCGCCGCCGACACCGGGGACCGCCCCGAGACCCGGGTGCGGCTGCGCCAGGCCGGGGTCGAGCCGGACGGGACCCTCGCCGTGGTCGTGCTGCGCGCCTCGGGCGTCGCGGACCCGGCCGACACCGCGCACACCGTGCTGCTCGACGCGCTGGTCGGCACCGGCCCGGCCGCGGTCGGCGTGCAGGGCGGCGACGCGGTCGCCGTCGTCGCGGTGCCCGGGGCCCGGGACGCCCCGGACCCGGTGGAACAGGTGCTCGCCGCGGTGCACCGGCTCGGACCGGGCCTGGCCGGCGGACGGCTCTCGGCCGGGGTGTCGCGGCCGTCGGCGGCGGACGCGCTGTCCGGTGCACTCGCCGAGGCCGGGCACGCCGCGGGGCTGGCGGCGGCCCGGTCCGGCCCGGTGACCTCGGTGCGGGCCGGGGAGATCACCTCGCACGTCGCGCTGCTGGCCGGGGTCCCCGACGACGTGCGGCGCGGCTTCGCCGCCCAGGTCCTCGGCCCGGTGCTCGACCACGACGCGCGGTCGGGCACCGGGCTGCTGGAGACCCTGGGGGTCTTCCTCGACGAGTCCGGGTCGTGGAACCGGACCGCGGCCCGGCTGCACCTGCACGTCAACACCGTCCGGTACCGGATCGGCCGGGTGGCGGAGCTGACCGGGCGCGACCCGTCGTCGTTCGCCGACCGCGTCGACCTCTACCTGGCGCTGCGCTCGCGCTGACGGCGGCTCAGCCGGACACGAGGTCGTCGAAGCGGTGCCCGGCGACGGTCGCGACGGCGACGAGCGCCGCCGCGTGCTCCTGCGCCGGCGGGTGGGTGAGCCGGCGCCGCGCGGTCGCGAGCAGGGCGCCGCGGTCCCCGGCGTCGCGCAGGCACACGATCAGCGGGAACCCGAACCGCTCCCGGTAGGCCGCGGCGAGCCGGCCGAGCTCGGCGCGGTCGTCGCCGTCGAGCAGGGCCAGACCGGCCCGGTCGCGCAGTGCCGCCGCGCCGGCGCCCGTGGTCGCGGTGCCCCCGTCGCGGGCGGACGCCGGCGCGGCGGAGCCGGTGCCCACCAGACCGCCCAGATCGGGGTAGTGGCCCATCAGCGCCCGCTGCTCCTCGGGCGGCGCGGCGAACAGCTCGTCCTGCACCGCGGCGCGCAGCGCCGTGGCGTCGGTGAAGGGGCCGCGGGCGTGCACCCGCCCGGGCACCGCGGTCGGGCCCTCGAACAGCCGCCCGAGGACCGCGGCGAACTCCCCGGCGTCGGCGCCGGCGAGCCGGTCGAAGGTCACGGTGTCCCCGCCGGCCGTCGCGGGGGCGGCGCCGCGGCGGCGCCCGGTGTGGAAGAACAGCAGGTTGAGCCCGATCGCGACGACGCTGCCCGCGGTGATCCCGGAGCCGAGCACGATGCCCGCCCACTGTGGCAGAGCCTGCGCCACGTCCGGCTGCACGGTCACGAACAGCGCGACCCCGAGCCCGGACCCGACCACGACGACGTTGCGGTGGTCGCGGAAGTCGACCCGCGACAGCGTCTGGATCCCGACGACGGCGACGGTCGCGAACATCGCCAGCGCCGCCCCGCCCAGCACCGGGTGCGGCACGGCCGCGACCAGCGCCCCGGCCTTCGGCACCAGCCCGATGAGGATCATGAAACCGCCCGCGGCGGCGACCACCCAGCGGCTGGAGACCCGGGTGAGCCGGACGAGGCCGACGTTCTCGGCGAAGCAGGTGTAGGGGAAGGAGTTGAGGACACCGCCCAGGGTGGTGGCGGCGCCGTCGGCGCGCAGGGCGCGGGCGACGTCGTCCGGCCCGACCTTCTTGTCCACGATCTCGCCGGTGGCGATCACGTCACCGGTCGTCTCGACCGCGGTGATCATCATGACGACGATCATCGACAGGATCGCGGCGAGCGAGAACTGCGGCCAGCCGAAGTGGAACGGCGTGGTGACCCCGACCCAGTCCGACTCCCCCACCGCGGACAGGTCGACCAGACCGAACGGCACCGCGGCCAGCGTCCCGAGCACGAGCCCGGCGAGCACCGCGACGGTGGCGAGGAAACCGCGGAACAGCCGCTGGATCAGCACGATCACCGCGAGCGTGCCGAGGGCGAGCCCGAGGTACAGCGGGTTCCCGGGGTCGGGGGCGTTCGCGCCGCCGACGGCGTCGGTCGCGGCGACCGGCAGCAGCGCCAGCCCGATCACGGTGATCACCGTGCCGGTGACGACCGGCGGGAAGAAGCGCAGCAGCCGCGCGACGTAGGGCGCGGCGAGGAAGGTCACCAGCCCGGCGACGATCACCGCGCCGTAGATGGTGGTGAGCCCGGCGGTGCCACCACCCGCGGCCAGCCCGATCGCGATCATCGGCGAGACCGCGGTGAACGTGACGCCCTGCAGCAGCGGCAGCCGCACCCCGATCCGGCCGATCCCGACCGACTGCAGGATCGAGGCGATGCCGCAGGTGAACAGGTCGGCGTTGATCAGGTGGATGAGCTGGCGCTCGTCGAGACCGATGGCGTTGGCGAGCAGGATCGGCACGACGACGGCGCCGGCGTAGAACGCCAGCACGTGCTGCATGCCGTAGACGGCGAGCCGTCCGGCGGGCGGCACCCGGTCGACCGGGTGGACGGGGCGGGCGGGATCGGTGGTTCGGCTGGTGGATCGGCGCAGGCGCATCGGTGACCTCGATGGGAGCCGGAGGGTGTGACGGGGCAGGGCGCGCGGAGGGGGCCGGATTGCGACCTGCATCACCATGCGCCCGGGCCGGGACCGCCCGGCACCGCCGTCTCCGACGAACCCCGGGCCGCTCGTCGCGGGGCTTTCGTAGGTTCCGACAGTCGACCCGGTCATCGGGCCCCCGGCGGGACACCGTTCGGAACCTCCCGGCAATCCCGTCGCAACCCGGGTCCGGACACAATGCGGGGCATGCACCTCAGCCCGAGCGAGCGCGACAAGCTCCTCGTCCACGTCGCCGCCGACGTCGCCCGCAGGCGTCGCGAGCGGGGTCTGCGGATGAACTACCCGGAGTCGGTCGCGCTGATCACCGAGCACGTCCTGGAGGGCGCCCGCGACGGCCGCACCGTCAGCGAGCTGATGAGCAGCGGCCGGGAGGTCCTGACCCGCGACGACGTCCTCGACGGCGTCCCGGAGATGCTCGACTCGGTGCAGGTGGAGGCCACCTTCCCGGACGGCACGAAGCTCGTCACCGTGCACGGGCCGATCGCATGACGCCCGGCGAGATCCTCGTCGGCACCGAGCCGGTCGAGCTGCACCCCGGCCGCCCCCGGCTGACGCTGACCGTGGTCAACGCCGCGGACCGCCCGGTGCAGGTCGGGTCGCACTACCACTTCGCCGCTGCGAACCCCGGACTGTCCTTCGACCGCGACGCCGCGTGGGGACACCGGCTTGACGTCCCCGCCGGGACGTCGGTGCGGTTCGAGCCCGGTGTGGAGCGCGAGGTGACGCTGGTGCCGATCGCCGGGGCGCGCCGGGTCCCCGGTCTGCGTGCGGAACGGGCCGGCGCCCTCGACGAGCGGAGCTACGAGCAGTGACCATCGACCGCGCGCGCTACGCCGACCTGTACGGCCCGACCGTCGGGGACCGGGTCCGGCTCGCCGACACGAACCTGCTGATCGAGGTCACCGAGGATCGCTCGCGCGGCCCGGCGTCCGGCGACGAGGTCATGTTCGGCGGCGGCAAGGTGATCCGGGAGTCGATGGGGCAGGCCGCCGTCGCGGCCGCGGACTGCCCGGACCTGGTGATCACCGGCGCCGTCGTGCTGGACCACTGGGGCGTGGTGAAGGCCGACGTGGGCGTCAAGGGCGGCCGGATCGTCGGCATCGGCAAGGCCGGCAACCCCGACACGATGGACGGGGTCGACCCGGCGCTGGTAATCGGGCCCGGCACCGAGGTCCTGGCCGGCAACGGCCGCATCCTCACCGCCGGTGCGATCGACGCGCACGTGCACTTCATCTGCCCGCAGCTGGTCGAGACCGCACTCGCGTCCGGGGTCACGACGCTGTTCGGCGGCGGCACCGGCCCGGTCGACGGGTCGAAGGCCACCACCGTCACGCCCGGCCCCTGGAACATCGGCCGGATGCTGCAGGCGATGGACCACCAGCCGGTGAACCTGCTGCTGATGGGCAAGGGCAACACGGTCTCGGCCGAGGCGCTGCACGAGCAGCTGCGCGCCGGGGCGGGCGGGTTCAAGCTGCACGAGGACTGGGGCACCACCCCGGCGGCGATCGACGCCTGCCTGCGGGTGTGCGAGGAGACCGGCGTGCAGGCCGCGATCCACACCGACACCCTCAACGAGGCCGGGTTCCTGCAGTCCACACTGGCCGCGATCGCCGGGCGCTCGATCAACGCCTTCCACACCGAGGGCGCCGGCGGCGGGCACGCCCCGGACATCATCGAGGTCGTCGGCACCTCGCACGTGCTGCCGTCGTCGACGAACCCGACCCGCCCGCACACCGTGAACACCCTCGACGAGCACCTCGACATGCTCATGGTGTGCCACCACCTGAACCCGTCGGTGCCCGAGGACCTGGCCTTCGCCGAGTCCCGCATCCGCCCGACGACGATCGCCGCCGAGGACGTGCTGCACGACCTGGGCGCGATCTCGATGATGTCGAGCGACTCGCAGGCGATGGGCCGGATCGGCGAGGTCGTCATCCGGACCTGGCAGACCGCGCACGTCATGAAGGCCGCCCGCGGCCCGCTGCCCGGTGACTCCGAGCGGGCGGACAACCTGCGTGCGCAGCGCTACGTCGCCAAGTACACGATCAACCCCGCACTCGCCCACGGCGCCGCCGCGCACGTCGGGTCGGTCGAGGTCGGCAAGCTCGCCGACCTGGTGCTGTGGGAGCCGAAGTTCTTCGGGGTGCGCCCCGAGGTCGTCCTCAAGGGCGGGTTCGCCGTGTGGGCGCAGATGGGCGACGCGAACGCCTCCATCCCCACGCCCGGCCCGGTCTACGGACGCCCGATGTTCGGCTACGCCCACACCCCCGCCGCGCTCGGCTCGCTCACCTTCATGGCGCCGTCGGCGCTGGAGGCGGGCGTTCCCGAGCGGCTCGGGCTGGCGACGCCCGCGGTGCCGGTGGCCGACACCCGCTCGGTGCGCAAGGCCGGGATGCTGCGCAACGACGCCACCCCGGACGTGCGCGTCGACCCGGACTCGTTCGAGGTGACGATCGACGGCGCCGTCGTCGAGCCCGCGCCGGTGAGCGAGCTGCCGATGGCGCAGCGGTACTTCCTGTTCTGATGGCGGGTCTCGCGTCACTGGTGCTCGCCGACGCCCGGTTCCCCGGCGGCGGGCACGTGCACTCCGGCGGGCTGGAGGAGGCCGCCGAGCGGGGGCTGGTCACCGACGTCGCGTCGCTGCACGCGTTCCTGCGGGCGCGGCTGCGCACCGCGGGCCGGGTCGCGGCCTGCGCCGCCGCGGCCGCCGCGCACCCCGCGGGCCGGGACCGGCTCGGGGCGCTGGACGCGGCACTCGACGCGCGCACGCCGTCGCTCGCGCAGCGCGAGGCGTCGCGGGTGCAGGGGAAGGCCGCCCTGCGCGCGGCGCGGGCGGCGTGGCCGTCGCCGGAGCTCGACACGCTCGTCGCGGTCGACCGGCGCCCGCACCATCCGCTGATCGTCGGCGTCGTCGTCGGCGTCGCCGGGGAGTCCCCGTCCGACGCGGCCCGCTGCGTCGGCTACCTCGCCGTCTCCGGGCCCGCGTCGGCGGCGGTCCGGCTGCTCGGGCTGGACCCGTTCGCCGTCAACGCCGCGCTCGTCGCCCTGGACGACGACCTGGCCGTCGTCGTCGACGAGGCCGCGGACCTCGCGGTGGGCGACCCCGCCGACCTCCCGGCGCCCGGCGCGCCGGTCCTCGACCTCATGGCCGAGTCCCACGTCCACCACCACCGCGAGAGGGTGCGTCTCTTTGCCTCCTGAACAGAGCCCGCCGACCGGGCAGACCGGGCAGACCGGGCACGGCCACGGTCATGTGATCAGCTTCGACCCGACGGTCACCGACCACGACCACCACGCACCGGTCCCGGCCGGCGGGCGCTCGGTGCGGATCGGGATCGGCGGGCCGGTCGGGTCGGGCAAGACGGCGCTGGTCGCGGCGCTGGCCCGCAGCCTCGGCGAGCGGGTCCGCCTGGCCGTGGTCACCAACGACATCTACACCACCGAGGACGCGGACTTCCTGCGCCGCAACGCCGTGCTGCCGCCGGAGCGGGTCGAGGCCGTGCAGACCGGCTGCTGCCCGCACACCGCGATCCGCGACGACATCACCGCCAACCTCGACGCCGTCGAGCTGCTGGAGGAGCGCTTCGGCGACCTGGACCTGGTGCTCGTGGAGTCCGGCGGGGACAACCTCACCGCGGTGTTCTCCCGCGGCCTGGTGGACCGGCAGATCTTCGTCGTCGACGTCGCGGGCGGGGACAAGGTGCCCCGCAAGGGCGGCCCCGGCGTCACCACCGCGGACCTGCTCGTGATCAACAAGACCGACCTGGCGCCGCTGGTCGGCGCCGACCTCGGGGTCATGACCGGCGACGCCGCGCGCATCCGCGGGGAGCTGCCGGTGATCGCGCAGTCGCTGGTCGAGGACCCGGGCGCCGGCGACGTCGGCGCCTGGGTGCTCGAGCAGGTCGCCGCGGTCCGGGCGAGCGTCTGAGGTGCTGGCCTGCGCGGAGCTCGTGGTCGTCGCGCGGGACGGCCGCTCGGTCGTCACCACGCTGCGGGCGCAGTCCCCGCTGGCCCTGGTCCCCCGTCGTGGCGTCACCGGTGCGAGCCGGTCCGACGCCGTCGTGCACCTGGTGGGGTCGGCCTCGACCCCGCTGGCCGGCGACGACGTCACCCTCACCGTGACCGTCGGCGCGGGGGCGCACCTGACCCTGACCGGGGTCGCGGCGGCCGTCGCCCTGCCGGGTGGCCGCAGTGCCGACCGCGCGGCCCGGCCGAGCCGGACCGTGCTGCGCTGCAGCGTCGGCGACGGCGGGTCGCTGACCTACCTGCCGGAGCCGACCGTGGTGACCGGGCGGGCCCACCACGAGACCGTGCTCGACGTGGTGCTCGCCCCGACCGCCGCGTTGCGCGCCCGGGACCTGCTGGTCGCCGGCCGCACCGGGGAGCGGCCGGGCCGCTGCCGCGGGACCGTCCGGGTCACCGAGTGCAGTGCCGCCGGGAACGGTGCCGCCGGGAACGGTGCCGCGCCCGGCCGGCCGCTGCTGGTGCAGACCCAGGAGATCGGCGACCCGCTGCTCGACGCCTCCCCCGCCCACCTCGCCGGGCACCGGGTCCTGGGCACCGAGGTCCTGGTCGGGCCCGCCCGCGAGCAGGTCCCCGCGACCTGCGGGGACGGCTGGAGCCTGTCCCCGCTGCCGGGACGCGGGGCGCTCGCGACGGCCGTCGCGCACGACGCCGTCACCGCCGCCCGCCGCCTCGCCGAGGCGGTCCGCGCCGCCTCCTGAGCCGTCGGGCGACCGGCACCGGTGAGGGGCCGGGTGCCGCTCCCCCACCGGTGGCGGTCACACCTGGGCCGGGAGCAGGTGCTTGCCCGTCCGGTCGGTGCTCAGGCACAGCGAGCACACGTAGGCGTCGTGCGCGGGGCACGCCGCCATGTCCGGTCGTTCCAGGTCCTGACCGCACACGTGGCACGGCAGGGTGACGGCCGAGGGGTTGCCGTGCTCGTCGAGCATCGGCAGGTCGATGCCGTCGTCGGTGCGGCGCAGGTACCAGCGGCCCCGGGTGGCGAGCGCGATCACCGGGGGCAGCACCACGCCGAGCACGATCGCGACCAGCGGCGAGAACGGGGCGATCGCCTCGCCCAGCAGCCCGAAGAACGCCGCGATGGACAGCCCGCCCGCGACGACCACCGAGCCGAACCCGACCGGGTTGACCGCGTACAGCATGCCGCGGCGGAACTCCGGGACCTTCGGCGAGATGCCGAGCAGGTACTTGTTCACCACGATGTCGGTGGCGACCACGACGATCCAGGCGATGCCCATGTTGGCGTAGAACCCGAGGATCGCGTTGAGGAAGTCGAACATGTTCGCCTCCATCAGCACGAGCGCGATCACCAGGTTGACGCCGAGGAACACCAGCCGCCCGGGGTAGGTGCCGGTGACCCGGGTGAAGGAGTTGGTCCAGGCCAGCGAGCCGGAGTAGGCGTTGGTGACGTTGATCTTGATCTGGCTGATGACGACGAGCACCACGGCCAGGGTGATGGCCAGCCACGCGGGCATGAGCTCCTGGTAGATGGCCAGGAACTGGTGCACCGGCTCGTTGGCCACCGTCGCGCCGTCGGCCAGGTTCGCGATCAGGTGGACGGCGAGGAACAGCCCGACGACCTGCTTCGCCGCCCCGAACAGCACCCAGCCCGGCCCGGCGAGCAGCGTCGCGGCCCACCAGCGGCGGGCGTTCTCCGGGGTCCTGGGTGGCATGAACCGCAGGTAGTCGATCTGCTCGGCGATCTGGGCGATCAGCGACAGGCACACCCCGGCGGCGAGCATGACCGAGCCGAGACTCGGGGCGCCCGCGCCGTCCTCGCCCTGGTAGGCCAGGAACGTCGACACCGAGTCCGGGTGCGCGAGCAGCAGGTAGCCGAAGGGCAGCACCATCAGGACCAGCCACAGCGGCGTCGTCCACACCTGCAGCGTGGACAGCAGCGACATCCCGTACACCACCAGCGGGAAGATGATCACCGTGGACACGGCGTAGCCGGCCCACAGCGGCAGCCCCAGGCCCAGCTCGAGACCCTGGGCCATGATCGAGCCCTCGAGGGCGAAGAAGATGAAGGTGAAGGTCGCGAAGATGACGTTGGTCAGGATCGAGCCGTAGTAGCCGAAGCCGCTGCCGCGGGTGATCAGGTCCAGGTCCAGGTTGTAGCGGGCCGCGTAGTACGCCAGCGGCAGCCCGGTCGCGATGATCACCAGCGCGAACACGGCGATGCCCCACAGGGCGTTGACCGTGCCGTATGCGATGCCGATGTTCGCGCCGATCGCGAAGTCGGCGAGGTAGGCGATCCCGCCGAGCGCGGTCACCCCGACGACGCCGGGCGACCACCGGCGGTAGCTGCGCGGCGCGAACCGCAGCGTGTAGTCCTCCAGCGTCTCGCGCGCGGCTCCCGCCGGCGCCGCCGCGGTCCGGTCCATCTCCTGCGTCATCGAAGCTCCCACGGTGGCCGGGTCGGAGGACCACCGGTGAGGAATGGTGCGTTCCGCAACGGCGACGCCGGTTGCCGTCGGGTGACGACTGCGTGACACCGGCCCCGGACGATCCGGGCGCCGCGTGACGGCCGGCGGACCGGCCGGGACGACTGCGTGACGATCCGGGCACGACGGGTGCGTCCCCGCGCCGGACCGGCCACCGTGGTGGACGGGGTGGCCGGGGCGGACGGCGGCCCCGTGACGACGGTGGCGACGGGCGAGGGCGGGCGGGGACGCTGGGCGGGCGGTCAGGAGGGCGGGTGTTCCCACATCGTCGTGCGGAACAGGTCCCAGAAGCCCAGCCGGCGGTAGACCGGGTGGCCGTCGTCGCTGGAGATCAGCAGCGACGGCAGCCCGGGCGCGGCCGCGCAGACGGCCGCGGTGACCGCCCCGCCGAACCCGCGGCCCCGGTGCTCCGGCAGCACCGACACCCAGTCGACCTCGACCACGCCGTGGTGCACGCCCGCCCCGGCCGTCGCGACCGGCTCGTCCCCGGCGTACCCGACGACCAGGTGCAGCAGGCCCGCGGACCGCGGGTCCGCGACGGCCGGCCGCCCCACCTCGGCGAAGCCGTAGCCGGCGACCAGGACGCGCTCGAAGTCGGCCGGGTCGGCGTCGGGCACCGTCCGGATCCGCAGGTCCGGCGGAGGCGGTGGCAGCGGTCCCGGCGGGCGGAACATCAGCGGCGGATGGCCGACCCGCACCAGCCCGTACCCGCCCAGGTCGGGCAGCGCGAACAGCGAGAGCAGCACCCACCAGCGGTGCGGCGGGAAGAACCCGGCCGCGTCGTCGAGCACCCGGCGCAGGCCGCCGGGGTCCGGCGGGGCGGTCAGGACGACCGCGTTGTCGTAGCCGAACGGGGACCCGGGGTCGGCCAGGACGGCACCGGCCACCCGTCGCGCCCGCCCGCCGGACCGGGCCGCCATCGCGGTGGTCCGGTCGGCGTAGGCGTGCACGAACCGGCGCGCGAGGCTGTCACCGACCGGGCCGTCCGGCTCCCAACCGGTGGTGAGCGTCTCGGTGGTCATGACCGGGGATGGTCCGCCGGTCCCGCGTGCTCCGGCAGGGCCGTTCGGCCGGGTGACCCTTGACACCCCACCGTCGCGAAACCAACACTGATGACACTTCGGAACCACGATTCCGCATCGTGAAACTTCACGGACAAGTACGGAAGCAGGACCCATGCCGGACGACCTGACCCTCGACCGACTCAACACCGCCCCACCCGACGAGCTGCGCCCGGCCCTGCGTGCCTGCGCCACCTCGCCGGGGTGGGCGGACCGGCTGCTGGCCGGTCGCCCCTACGGCAGCGTCGACGACGCCGTCGCCGCGGCGGAGAAGGCGGTCCTCGCCCTGGACAGCACCGAGATCGACGCCGCGCTGGCCGGGCACCCCCGCATCGGCGAGCGCCCCGGCGGCGCCCATGCCGACGGCGCCGCGTTCTCCCGTTCCGAACAGTCCGGCGTGGACACCGGGGCGGACACCGCCGCCCGGCTCGCCGCCGGCAACGCCGCCTACGAGCAGCGCTTCGGCCACGTCTTCCTGATCCGGGCCGCCGGCCGCGACGCCCGGCAGATCCTCGCCGAGCTGGAGCGCAGGCTGGGCAACGACCCGGCCGCCGAACGCGCCGAGGCCGCCGGTCAGCTGGCCGAGATCACCGCCCTGCGGATGCGGCAGGTGCTGGCATGAGCAGCTTCTCCACCCACGTCCTCGACGCCGCGGCGGGCCGCCCGGCCACCGGCGTCCCGGTCACCCTGACCGGCGCCGACGGGACTGTGCTGGCGTCGGGCACCACCGACGACGACGGCCGCTGGCGCGCCCCGGAGTCCGCCACGCTCACCGCGGGGGTGCTGCACCGGATCACGTTCACGACGCCGAGCCCGTTCTTCCCGGAGGTGTCGATCGCGTTCCGCCCGGAGCACACCGACCGCCACCACCACGTCCCGCTGCTGCTGTCGCCCTACTCCTACTCCACCTACCTCGGGAGCTGATCATGTCCGTCTCGGTCCACCTCGGCGACAACAAGTACGGCAAGGCGGAGGTCCGCGTGGTGCGGGTCGTGCGCGACACCGCCCGGCACGAGATCACCGACCTCAACGTGACCAGCCAGCTGCGGGGCGCCGCCCTGGAGAGCAGCTACCTGACCGGCGACAACTCCAAGGTCGTCGCCACCGACACCCAGAAGAACGTGGTGTACGCCTTCGCCTCCGAGCACGGGATCACCTCGCCCGAGGAGTTCCTGCTGCTGCTCGGCGACCACTTCACCGGCGAGTTCGACTGGATCACCGGCGGGCTCTGGCAGGCCGAGCTGTACGAGTGGGAGCGGATCGTCGTCGACGGCGCCGGGCACGACCACTCGTTCGTCCGGAAGGGCCGGGCCACCCGGCTGGCGACGGTGCAGAAGACCGGCGGGGCCACCCACGTCACCGCCGGGCTGAAAGATCTCACCGTGCTGAAGTCCACCGGCAGCGAGTTCCACGGCTTCCCGCGCGACCGCTACACCACCCTGGTCGAGACCGACGACCGCATCCTCGCCACCTCGGTCACCGCGCGCTGGCGCTACCTGCCCGACGCCGTCGCCGCCGGGATCGACTTCAACGGCGCCTACGACGCGATCGGCGCGGCGATGCTGTCGGCGTTCGCCACCACCCACTCGCTCGCGCTGCAGCAGTCGCTCTACGAGATGGGCCGGGCCGCGGTCGAGGCCTGCGACGGCGTCGCCGAGATCCGGTTCGCGATGCCCAACAAGCACCACTTCCTCTCCGACCTGTCGCCGTTCGGGCTCAAGAACCCGAACGAGGTCTTCCACGCCGCGGACCGCCCCTACGGCCTGATCGAGGGCACCGTCGTCCGTGACGGCGTGACCCCGGCGCCGGAGGCGTGGACCGACGTGCCGTCGTTCGTCTGACCCGCCACTCCCACCGAGGGGATCCGCCATGAGCACGGAACAGGCCACGAGCACGGAACAGGCACTGCGCCCGGAGGACGAACGGCTCGGGATCGGGCCGACGATCGGCTACGGCGTCCAGCACATCCTCGCGATGTTCGGCGGCGTGATCGCGGTACCGATCATCATCGGCGGTGCGGCCGGGCTCACCCCCGCGCAGAGCGCCGTGCTCGTCGCCTCCGGGCTGTTCATCAGCGGGCTCGCCACCCTGCTGCAGACCCTCGGCCTGCCGTTCTTCGGGTCGCAGCTGCCACTGGTGCAGGGCACGTCGTTCGCCTCGGTGTCGACGATGATCGCGATCGTCGGCGACGACGGCACCGACGGCCTGCGCACCGTCTACGGCGCGGTGATCGTCGCAGCCGCGGCCGGGCTTCTCATCACCCCGTTCTTCGCCCGGGTGGTGCGGCTGTTCCCGCCGGTGGTGACCGGGTCGATCATCACCGTGATCGGGCTGTCGCTGATGCCGGTGGCGACCGGCTGGATCACCGGCCGGGAGACCGTCACCGTGGGCGGGGCGACGGTGCCCAACCCCGAGTTCGCCGCGCTGCCCTCGATCGCGCTGGCCGGGTTCACCTTCCTGGTGGTGGTCGTCGCCGGGAAGATCGCGGTGCTCTCGCGGCTGTCGGTGCTGCTCGGGCTGCTGGTCGGGACCGTCGTCGCGCTGGTGGCCGGGCTGAGCGACTTCTCCGGCGTCGGCGGGGCGAGCGTCGCCGCGCTGCCCGCGCCGTTCGCGTTCGGCACCCCGCTGTTCACGGTCGGGGCGACCGTCTCGATGGTCATCGTGGTCCTGGTGATCATGGTGGAGACCACCGCCGACATCCTCGCGGTCGGCGAGGTCGTCGAGACCCGGGTGGACGCCCGCCGGGTCGGCGACGGTCTGCGCGCCGACATGGCCGCCTCGGTGGTCGCGCCGGTGTTCAACTCCTTCCCGGCGACGGCGTTCGCCCAGAACGTCGGGCTCGTCGCGCTGACCGGGATCCGGAGCCGGTTCGCCGTCGCCGCCGGTGGGCTGCTCCTGCTGGTGCTGGGGCTCTCGCCGATGGCGTCCGCGGTGTTCTCGTCGATCCCGCAGCCGGTGCTCGGCGGGGCGGGCATCGTGCTGTTCGGCACGGTCGCCGCCAGCGGCATCCGGACGCTCGCCGCGGTCGAGTACCGCGGGACCAACAACATGGTGATCGTCGCGGCGTCGGTGGCGTTCGGCCTGGTCCCGGTGGTCTCGCCGGACTTCTGGGCGAACTTCCCGGACTGGTTCGCGACGATCTTCCACTCCGGCATCAGCTCGGCGGCGATCGTCGCGGTGCTGCTCAACCTGTTCTTCAACGTGTTCGCCCCCGGACGGCCGTCGGCGCCGTCGGTCGTCGCGGCGGGCCCTGCGGTGCTGGTGCAGACCGGGGAGATCCGGATCCTGGCCTCGGGCGAGGTGCTGGGCCCGGAGTCCTACGAGCCGGTCACGGCGAAGCCGGGCACCCAGGTCAGGGACGACTGAGCGCCGCAGCATGATCGTCGTTCCGGAAGGGCCCGGTGCCGTCCGTGGCACGGATCCCTTCCGCGACGACGATCACCGCTGCCGGTCCGGGGCCGGTCACGCTGCGGCGGCCAGGACCTCACGGACACGGCGCACGCGTGCAGCTCGGCGAAGCCGACGTGACGTTGCAGGGCGCGGTCGAGGAAGCGAGGTCCCGCCACCCGGGGCGGCCTCGCGCACGGTGCACGTCGGCGTCGTCACCGCGACGCCGTGCAGCACCGTCCGGTCGGCCGGGTCCAGGACCCGCCTGCGCAGCGTCACCCCGGGGACGGGGACCCGGGGACGGGGACCCGGTGCATCGTGCGCGGGACCGTGAACCCGATCGTGCCGGGCGGCTCGTCGAGCATCCGGTGCCGGAACGCGGCTGCGGGTCCGCTCAACCTCGCCCGCGGACCGGCCCAGAGCGCCGCCGCTCGGACCCTGCTCTCGTGTCCCGGTCGGTGCCCGGCGACCAGGTAGACCCCGGGGTGCACCATGCACCATGCCCCGGTCGACGCCCGGCGGGCGACGGTGCGCCCCGACATACCGCAGGCGATGGCCTGGGCCCGGCTGATGACGCCGGCCTGCCGGACCAGCAACGCGGCGACCCCTCCGGCCACGCCGGAGGGACCGGCGGAGGGACCGGCGGAGGGACCGGCGGAGGGGATGTCGTGGCCGCTGTCCGGGCTCTCGGTCATCGCCGGAGCATCCGGCCGCGGTGCCCCGGCCGGGCCCGTTCGCTCCGTTCCGGTGGCGATCGCGAACCGCATCCCCGTGGTGATCGAGGACTCGGAAGGGATCGGTGCCGGCAGTGGCACCGATCCCTTCCGGATCTCCGATCATGGTCGGGCCCGTCGGAGTCCGACGGCGTCGGCCGCGGTGTGGACGACGCCGACAGGGGCCCGGCCTCAGACCCCCGCGGCGTCCTGCCGGGCCAGCTCGGTCACCAGCGCGTCGGCCACGGACCGCAGCTTCGGCACGGCGGAGTCGAGGAGCGCGTCGGTCATCCGGGTCGTCGGGCCGGAGATGGACACCGCGGCGGGCAGCGGCCCGTCGAGCGCGACGGCGACGCACCGCACCCCCAGCTCCTGCTCGCCCTCGTCGACGGCGTACCCGGCGGCACGGACCTTGTCGAGCTCGGCGAAGTACTCCTCGGGCGAGGTGATCGTGTTGTCGGTGTGCCGCACGAAGTCGGTGTGCCGCAGCACCTCCCGCGCCCGCTCGACCGGCATCCGGGACAGCAGGGCCTTCCCGACGGCGGTGCAGTGCGGCGACACCCGTCGCCCGACCTCGGTGAACATCCGCATCGAGTGCCGGCCGGGCTCCTGGGCGACGTAGACGACCTGGTTCCCCTCCAGCAGCGCCAGGTTGGCGCTCTCCCCCAGGTCGTCGACCAGTGCGGCGAGCCGGGGCCGGGCCCACATCCCCACCAGACGCCCGGCGGTGTCACCCAGGCGCACCAGGCGGGGGCCGAGGGCGTACTCCCGCGAGGACTGCTGGCGGACGTAGCCGCGCCCGGCCAGCGTCCGGACGAGCCGGTGGATGGTCGGCAGCGGGAGCCCGGAGGTGGCCGCGAGGTGGGACAGGCTGACCGTGCCGCCCGCGTCGGCCATCGCCTCCAGCAGGTCCACGGCCCGCTCCACGGACTGCACGGTCCCCGAGCGGGCCGGTGCCGCTGCGGCGACGTCCGCGGCGGCGCCGACGCGACTGTCGGGATCGTTCTTCCGCATGACGGAAGTCTAGCCCTGCTCGGGCGGTGCGGCCGGGACCTCGGTGCCGTCCGGGGCGCCGGGTGCACCCGTCACCCGCTCCACCGAGCCGCGGCGCAGCAGCCTGCCGTGCGGCTCACCGGACACGTCGACGTCGCGGCCGCCCAGGACGGTGCGCCGGACCACGCCGGACAGCGACCGGCCGGCGTAGGCGCTCACCTTGTTCTTGTGGTGCAACCGGTCCGGGTCCACGACGAAGGCGGCGTCGGGGGCGAAGACGGCGAGGTCGGCGTCGTAGCCGAGCGCGATCCGGCCCTTGGAACGCAGCCCGACCAGGTCGGCGGGCTTCGACGCCATCCACTGGACCACCTGCGCGAGCCCGATGCCGCGCCGGCGGGCCTCGCTCCACACCAGCGACAGCCCCAGCTGCAGCGACGACACCCCGCCCCAGGCGAGCCCGAAGTCCCCGGAGTCGAGCAGCTTCAGCTCGGCGGTGCTGGGCGAGTGGTCGGACACGATGCAGTCGATCGTCCCGTCGAGCAGGCCCTCCCACAGCAGCTCCCGGTTCGACGCCTCGCGGATCGGCGGGCAGCACTTGTGCGTGGTGGCGCCGTCGGGGATCTCCTCGGCGAACAGCGTGAGGTAGTGCGGGCAGGTCTCGGCGGTGATCCGGACGCCGTCGCGCCGCGCGGTCGCGATCATCGGGAGCGCGTCGGAGGAGGACACGTGCAGCACGTGCGCGCGCGCCCCGGTCCAGCGGGCCCGCTCGATGACCTCGGCGATCGCCAGGTTCTCCGCGCCGCGCGGACGCGAGCGCAGGAAGGTGTCGTACTTCGCGCCGTGCGGGGTGGGCGCCTTCTCGATGGCCCGGGAGTCCTCGGCGTGCACGATCATGACGGCGTCGAAGGTGGCGAGCTCGGCCATGTCGCGTTCCATCTCGTCGGCGTCGAGCGGCGGGAACTCGTCGACCCCGGAGTGCAGCAGGAAGCACTTGAACCCGAAGACGCCCTCGTCGTGCAGGCCGCGCAGGTCGCCGAGGTTGCCCGGCACCGCGCCGCCCCAGAATCCGACGTCGACGAACGCCTGGTGCTCGGCGACCTTGCGCTTCACCTCCAGCGCCGCGACGTCGACGGTCGGCGGGATCGAGTTCAGCGGCATGTCGACGATCGTGGTGACCCCGCCCGCCGCGGCGGCCCGGGTCGCCGAGGCGAAGCCCTCCCACTCGGTGCGGCCGGGCTCGTTGACGTGCACGTGGGTGTCGACGAGGCCGGGCAGCAGCACCTCGTCGTCGGCGAGGTCGATCACCCGGGCCCCGTCGAGGGCGTTGCCGAGCGGCTCGATGGCGACGATCCGCCCGCCGGTCACACCGATCTCGCGGGGCTGCTCGCCGGCGGTGGTCATGATCCGCTGCCCGCGGACCACGAGGTCGTAGCTGGTCATGACATCTCCAGGGGGAATCCGGTGATCTTCTTGGTACGGGGTGCCGCGTAGGTGCGGCTCGTCGAGGTGGTCAGGCCGAGCCGGACCAGCGACTCGGCGACGGTGACCGCGGCCTGCACCCCGTCGACGACGGGCACCCCGGTCTCCGCCCGCACCTTCGCGTCCAGCCCGGCCATGCCGCCGCAGCCGAGGCAGATCACCTCGGCATGGTCCTGCTCGACCGCGACCCGGGCCTGCTCGACGATCGCGGCGACCGCGCGATCCGGGTCCTGCTCGAGCTCCAGCACCGCGAGCCCGGAGGCCCGCACCGAGGCGCAGCGCCGGTCCAGCCCGGCGAGCAGCAGCCGGTCGGAGATGAGCGGCACGGTGCGGTCCAGGGTGGTCACCACCGAGTAGCGGTGGCCGAGGTACATCGCGGTGGTCGCGGCGGCCTCGGTGATGTCGACGACGGGCACGTCGAGCATCTCCTGCAGGCCCTCGCGGCCGTGCTCGCCGTAGCCGGCCTGGATCACCGCGTCGAACCGCTCGCCGGAGGCGGCGTAACGCGCGACGGCGTCGGCGACCCCGACCGCGGCCAGGTAGCTCTCCAGGTTGCCCTCGACCGATTCGGCGCCGAACCGGGGCGTCAGACCGACGATCTCGGTACCCGGTGCCGCGACGGCGCGGGCGGAGGCGGCGATGGCCTCGGTCACCGACCCGGTGGTGTTGACGTTGACGACGACGACGCGCATCAGTGCCCCCCGGCCGGTGCGACGGCCAGCGGCTCCCCGGAGACCGCGCGGTAGGTCCGTCCGCGCGGGGCGACGAGCACGGTCAGCAGCGCCGCGACCCCGGCGCCGAGGAACCAGCTGAACGGCGCGACCGGTTCCAGCGCGGGGACGAACCCGACGGCGACGGCGACCACCGCGGACGGCACGAACACCGCGACCGCGCGCCGGTTGACCCCGCCCCGGTAGTGGTAGGCGCCGGTGCTCGCCTCGGTGTAGAGCGCGGGGACGTCGATCCGGCCGCGCCGGACCAGCCAGTAGTCTGCCATCACGATCCCGAACAGCGGGCCGAGCAGCGCGCCGAGCACACCCAGGAAGTAGGTGATCACCACCGGAGAGTCGTACAGGTTCCAGGGCAGGATGATCAGCCCGATCAGCGCGCTCACCACCCCGGCCCGGCGGAAGTCGAGCACCCGCGGGAACAGGTTGGACAGGGCGTAGCAGGGGGCCACGAAGTTCGCCATCAGGTTGACCGCGATCGTCAGGATCAGCAGCGCCGCGGAGGCGACCAGCAGCAGCGGGGTGTTGGGGATGGTGTTGACGACGTCGGCCGGGCTGGAGATCACCTGGCCGCCGATCCGCAGCTGGCCGCCCGCCAGCACCACGACGACGACACCGAAGAACAGCGTGTTCGGCAGGATCCCCCAGAAGCTGCCACGCCGGACCGCGCCGGTGGACACCGCGCCGCGGGTGAAGTCGCAGAAGTTGAGGACGAAGGTGCCGTAGATCGCCGTCCACAGCGACGCCCCGGCGAGGATCTGCACCCACATCGCCCCGCCGGTCAGCGGCTCGGGCACCGACAGCGCGATGTCGCCACCGGTCTGCCACAGCACCCAGCCCGCGAGCACCGCGAGGGTCACCAGCACGATCGGGCCGGCGACGGCCTCGTAGCGGCGGATGCCGTCCATGCCGCGCAGCAGGATCGCCACCTGCACGACCCACAGGACGACGAAGCAGATCCAGCCCAGCACCGACAGCCCCAGGAACGACACCTGCTCCAGCGCACCGGCCGACGGCGCCACGGCCAGGACCATCACGACGAGCACCCGGGTGGCGAGGTAGGTCTGGATGCCGAACCAGGCGATCGCGACCGCGCCCCGCACCAGGGCCGGGAGCTGGGCACCGCGCACGCCGAAGGAGATCCGGCTCATCACCGGGAACGGCAGGCCCGTCCGGTAGCCCATGTACCCGGCGACGGTGAGCAGCACGAACAGCACCAGCGCACCGATGCCGAGCGAGACCAGGATCTGCCAGGCGCCGAGGCCGAGCGCGAACAGGCCGAGGGCGAAGCCGTAGTTGCCCAGGCTGTGCACGTCGACGGCCCACAGGGTGAAGATGTTGTAGGCCTTCCACGACCGTCCCTCGACGGTGGTCGGCGCGAGGTCGCGGTTGTAGAGCCGGGGGCTCGGTGCGTCGGCGCCGTCCTGCGTGACGGGCACGGCGGCCACCCGCTCACCGGTCGGGGCTGCTGCGGGTCGGTCGCTCGTTCCGGGTCCCGTCATCGGGGCCACCTCGGTTCCCACGTCGTGGCGCGTCCAACGTAACGCGCTGATTTCCGCGATGTGAAACGAATCTCTTACGTAGCGGAATCAAGCTATGGCGCCGGTCACGCAAGCGTCAAGGGGTCGCCGGCGACGACGATGCTTGACAGCCCCCTGACGCCGTGGTCCGATTCACACCGCACAACGGAATCACTTTTCCGCATTGCGGAATGATTGGAGGCTCCGGTGACTGCCCTCTTCTGTTCCGGTGACGCGATGCGCGGCGGCCGGCTCCACCACAACGTGTCCGCCCACCCGTTCCTGGGCGGGGTCCGGACCGCTCCGCACTACCGCATGTACTCGGTACGCGACCAGTTCCCGGCCCTGCTGGAGGACCCCTCCGGCGGCGTGCCGCTGGCCGGGGAGATCTACGACGTCCCGCTCTCGGCGATCCGCACCGACTTCCTGCCCGACGAGCCGCCGGAGCTCGAGCTCACCGTCATCGAGCTCGACGACGGCCGCGACGTCCTCGCCGTCGGGTTGCGGCCCGGTGTGCTGGAGCGCCAGCGCGACGAGCTCACCGACATCACCACCCACGGCGGGTGGCGGGCCTACCGGGGACTGCCCGAGCCCGCCTGAGGACCGAGGAGGCCCCTGAAGTGCGCTACACCGTCAACTGCTCCATCGTGTTCCCCGACCTGCCGCTGCTCGACCGGCCCGCGGCCGCCGCGGCGGCCGGCTTCGACGCCGTCGAGTTCTGGTGGCCGTTCGCGGACTCCGTGCCCGGCGACCACGAGGTCGACGCCTTCGTCACCGCCGTCGCCGACGCCGGCGTCACCCTCACCGGGCTCAACTTCACCGCGGGCGACATGCCCGCGGGCGAGCGCGGCATCCTGTCCGACCCGGACCGCGCGAGCGAGTTCGCCGACAACGTCGCCGTCGCCGTCGGCATCGGCGAGCGGCTCGGCACGCTCGGCTTCAACGCCCTCCACGGCAACCGGCGCGACGACCTGGACCCGCGCGTCCAGGACGAGACCGCCGTCCGCAGCCTCGCACTGGCCGCCGACGCGGCCGCCCGCATCGGCGCGGTCGCGCTGCTCGAACCGGTCAGCGGCGTCGACGCCTACCCCCTGAAGACCGCCGACGACGCCGTCGCCGTGCTCGACCGGGTCGGGTCGCCGCACCTGCGGCTGCTGCTCGACGTCTACCACCTCGCTGTGAACGGCGACGACCCCGCGGCCGCGATCGACCGCCACGCCGACCGGATCGGCCACGTCCAGATCGCCGACGCCCCCGGCCGCGGTGAACCCGGCACCGGGGACCTGCCGATCGCCGACCTGCTCGCCCGGGTCGTCGCCGTCGGCTACGACGGCCCGGTCAGCCTCGAGTACAAGCCCGTCACCGCCGACCCGTTCGGCTGGCTGACCAGGGAAGGAGCCTCCGCATGAGCGCCATCGCCTTCGTCGGCCTCGGGATCATGGGCGGCCCGATGGCCCGCCACCTCGTGAAGGCCGGGCACGACGTCGTCGGCCACAACCGGAGCCCGGAGAAGGCGGAGGCCCTCGCCGCCGACGGCGGCCGGGCCGCCACGACGGTCGCCGAGGCGGTGACCGGCGCCGACGTGGTCGCGCTGATGCTGCCCGACTCCCCCGACGTCGTCGACGTCTGCACCCGCGACGGCGGCGTGTTCGACACCGCGGAGCCGGGCACCCTGGTGGTCGACTTCTCCACGATCCGCCCCGACGTCGCCCGTGACCTCGCCGCCCGTGCGGCCGAGCGCGGCCTGCGGATGCTCGACGCCCCGGTCTCCGGCGGCCAGGCGGGCGCCGAGAACGCCGCCCTGTCGATCATGGTCGGCGGGGAGGAGGCCGACGTGGCCGCCGCCCGCCCGCTGCTCGACGTCGTCGGGAGCACCGTCGTGCACGTCGGCCCGTCCGGGGCCGGGCAGACCGTCAAGGCCGCGAACCAGCTGATCGTCGCCGGGAACATCGCCCTGCTCGCCGAGGCGATCGAGTTCCTGCGCGCGCACGGCGCCGACCTCGACGCCGCCGTCCGTGTGCTCGGCGGCGGGCTCGCCGGCTCGAAGGTCCTCGACCAGAAAGCCCCGAAGATGCTGGCCGGGGACTACGCCTCCGGCTTCCGGATCGACCTGCACCACAAGGACATGGGCATCGTCGCCGACTCCGCCCGCGAGGCCGGGGTGGTCGCCCCGGTGGCCGCGCTCGTCGCCCAGCTCGTCGCCGCCACCCGGGCCGCCGGAGACGGCGGCCTCGACCACTCCGCCCTGCACCGCACCGTCCGCCGCCTGAACGGGGAGTCGTCATGACCCGGATGACCGCGGCCGAGGCCGCCGTCCGCATCCTGGAGGCCGAGGGCGCCACGCAGGCGTTCGGCGTGCCGGGTGCGGCGATCAACCCCTTCTACGCCGCGATGCGCGCCCGCGGCACGATCGGCCACGTCCTGGCCCGCCACGTCGAGGGCGCCTCGCACATGGCCGAGGGCTTCACCCGCGCGCGCCCGGGGAACATCGGCGTCTGCATCGGCACCTCCGGCCCGGCGGGCACCGACATGGTGACCGGGCTGTACTCGGCGTCGGCGGACTCGATCCCGATCCTGGCGATCACCGGGCAGGCGCCGGTCGCGCGGCTGCACAAGGAGGACTTCCAGGCCGTCGACATCGCGGCCATCGCGGCACCGGTCACCAAGATGGCGATGACCGTGCGCGAGGCCGCGCAGGTGCCGGGCGCGTTCGCCCAGGCGTTCCACCTCATGCGGTCCGGCCGGCCCGGTCCCGTGCTGATCGACCTGCCGATCGACGTGCAGCAGACCGTCATCGACTTCGACCCCGACACCTACGCCCCGCTGCCGGTGCACCGCCCCGCGATGACCGGCCCGCAGGCGTCGCGGGTGCTGGACCTGCTCGCCGAGGGCGAACGGCCGCTGATCGTCGCGGGCGGCGGCATCGTCAACGCCGATGCCGCCACCGAGCTCGTCGAGCTGGCCGAGATCCTCGGCGTCCCCGTCGTGCCGACCCTGATGGGCTGGGGCACGATCCCCGACGACCACCCGCTCGCCGCGGGGATGGTCGGGCTGCAGACCGCGCACCGCTACGGCAACGCCACCTTCCTGGCCTCCGACGTCGTCGTCGGGATCGGGAACCGCTGGGCCAACCGGCACACCGGTGGGCTGGACACCTACCGGCGCGGGCGCCGGTTCGTGCACGTCGACATCGAGCCCACCCAGATCGGGCGGGTGTTCGCCCCCGACTACGGCGTGGTCTCCGACGCCGGGGCCGCGCTGCGCGTCCTGCTGGCCGAGGCCCGCCGCCGCCGCGACGCCGGGACGCTGCCGGACCGCAGCGCGTGGGCGGAGTCGTGCCGCGAGCGGAAGGCGACGCTGCTGCGGCGCACCGACTTCGGCTGCGTCCCCATCAAGCCGCAGCGGGTGTACCAGGAGATGAACCGGGTCTTCGGCCCGGAGACCCGCTACGTGACGACGATCGGGCTGTCCCAGATCGCGGCCGGCCAGTTCCTGCACGTCTACCGGCCCCGGCACTGGGTCAACTGCGGTCAGGCCGGACCGCTCGGCTGGACCATCCCGGCCGCGCTGGGCGCCGTCGTCGCCGACCCGTCGACCCCGGTCGTCGCGCTCTCGGGCGACTACGACTTCCAGTTCATGCTGGAGGAGCTCGCGGTCGGCGCCCAGTTCGGACTGCCCTATGTGCACGTCGTGGTCAACAACTCCTACCTGGGGCTGATCCGGCAGGCGCAGCGCGCGTTCGACATGGACTTCCAGGTCTCCCTGGCCTTCGACAACATGCACGCCGACGAGGAGCTGACCGGGCTGCCCAAGGGCTACGGCGTCGACCACGTCCGCGTCGCGGAGGGGCTGGGCTGCGTGGGGCTGCGGGTCACCGAGCCCGACGAGATCGCCACGACCCTGCGCCGGGCGTCGCAGCTGGCCTCGGAGCACAAGGTGCCCGTCGTGGTCGAGGTGGTGCTGGAGCGGGTCACGAACATCGCGATGGGCACCGAGATCGACGCCGTCACCGAGTTCGAGGACCTCGCCGAGACCCCCGCCGACGCCCCGACCGCGCTGGCCCACCGCCGGTGAGCGCGATCCTGCTGGCCCCGGACAAGTTCAAGGGCTCGCTGGACGCCGCCGCCGTCACCGACGCGCTCGCGGCCGGGATCGCCGACGTCGACCCGGGCCGTCCGGTGCGCCGCTGCCCGGTCGCCGACGGCGGCGAGGGCACCGTCGCCGCGGCTCTCGCCGCCGGGTGGGAGCCGGTCACGACCGCCACGACCGGCCCCACCGGGGCTCCGCTGACGGCCGTCTGGGCCCGCGACGGCGTGTCCGCGCTGGTGGAGCTGGCCTCGACGGCCGGGCTCGCGGTCCTGCCCGGCGGGGAGCGCGCCCCGGGCGGCGCGGGCACCGAGGGGCTCGGCACCGTGCTCGCCGCGGTGCTCGACGCCGGGTGCACCGACGTCGTCGTCGGGCTCGGGGGCAGTGCCACCACCGACGGCGGCGCCGGGCTGCTGCGCGGGCTCGGCGCCCGGGTCCTGGACGCCGGTGGCGCCGAGGTCGGGCGGGGCGGCGCGGCGCTGGCCCGGGCCGACCGGCTCGACCTGGCCGGGCTGCACCCACGGCTGCGGGACCCGGCCGTGCGGGTCCGGCTCGCCGCCGACGTCGACAACCCGCTGCTCGGCCCGCACGGCGCCGCGGCCGTCTACGGCCCGCAGAAGGGCGCCGACGCCGCCGGGGTCGCCGCGCTCGACGACGCGCTGGCCCGCTGGGTGCAGGTGCTCGCCGCCGCCACCGGCACCGACGCCGACGCGCTCGCCGCGGCGCGCGGCGCCGGTGCCGCGGGCGGGGCGGGGCTCGCGCTGACCGCGGTCTGCGGGGCGCGCGTCGCACCCGGTGTCGGTACGGTCCTGGAGCTGACCGGCTTCGGCGACGAGCTGGCCGGCGCCGGTCTCGTCGTCACCGGGGAGGGCAGGCTGGACGCCCAGACCCTGCACGGCAAGGCCCCGGCCGGGGTCGCCGCCGCCGCCCGCGCGGCCGGGACCCCGGTCGTCGCCGTCGCCGGGCAGGTGACCCTCGGCCCGGCCGCACTGCGGGCCGCGGGTTTCCTCGCGACCTACGCGCTCACCGACACCGCCCTCGACCACCGCGACGCGGTCGACCGCGCCGCCGAGCTGCTGCGTCTGCTCGGCGCCCGGATCGCCACCGACCACCCGTCCCCCACCCGCCCGATGATCAGGAGCAGACCGTGACCGACCCCTCGCTCATCGACCTCGCCTCCCGCGCGCTCGGCGGCTCGGTCGTCGCCGCGAACGACGAGTTCTTCGCCCAGCGCGAGAACCTCATCACCGCCGCCCCGCCCCGCTTCGACCCCGACGAGTTCGGTCTGAAGGGCAAGGTCTACGACGGCTGGGAGACCCGGCGCCGCCGCGAGCCCGGCCACGACTGGGCCCTGGTCCGCCTGGGCGCGCCGGGCGTGGTGGACCACGTCGTCGTCGACACCTCCTGGTTCAAGGGCAACTACCCGCCGGAGATCGCCGTCGAGGCGACCGCCGTCGACGGCCACCCCTCCCCCGACGAGCTGGAGAAGGCGCCCTGGCACGAGATCGTGCCGCGCTCGGCGTGCGCCGGGCACACCGCCAACGTCTATCCGGTGACCGACATCCGCCGGGCCACCCACCTGCGGCTGATCATGCACCCGGACGGCGGGATCGCCCGGTTCCGGGTGCTCGGCCGGGTGCTGCCCGACCCGCGGTTCCTCGAGGGCACCGTGGACCTGCTCGCGGCGGAGAACGGCGGGCACGTCACCGGCTGCTCCGACGAGTTCTACTCCTCCCCCGGCAACCTGCTGCTGCCCGGGAAGGCACGGCACATGGGCGAGGGCTGGGAGAACGCGCGGCGCCGCGACGGCGGCAACGACTGGGTCGAGTTCGCGCTCGCCGCGGGCGGGGTCCCGCGGCACGTGGAGGTCGACACGACCTGGTTCGTCGGGAACGCACCGGGCTGGGTCTCGATCAGCACCCGCGACGAGCGCACCGGCGGGTCGTGGACGGTGCTGCGCGACCGCGAGCGGGTGCAGCCCGACACCCGGCACCGTTTCCTGCTGCCCGGCGCCGCACCGGCCACCCACCTGCGTCTGGACGTGTTCCCCGACGGCGGGCTGTCCCGGCTGCGGTGCTGGGGCGAGCTGGACGAGGACGGCGCGGCCGCCGTGCGCCGCGCCCTCGACGCGGCGGGCTGACGGCCCGGGGCCGGTCGGGGTCAGGTACCGGCGGAGACCGGCCTGCCACCCGTGCGGTCGTCGCCGGCCCGGCGCGGCCCGGGCACGGTCCCGGTTCCACCGGCGGTGTCGGCACGGGCCGCGGTCAGCGTCCGGACGGCGACCTCGGCGGAGGGGAAGGCACTGCAGCGCTGCAGGACCTGGCGGGCGCGCAGCGGCAGCAGCTCCGCCCGGCCGCCGCATCCGGCCAGGTGCAGCCGCACGCCGTCGGCACGCGAGCGGGCGACGACCGCACCGAGCCGCTCGGTGGCGGGACCGTCGAAGGCGTTGACCCCGGAGAGGTCGACGACGACGTGTCCCGGGGTCCGGCCGCACCGCGCCTGCGCGTCGAGCATCCGCGCCAGCGCCTCCACTCCCGCACGGTCCAGCCGCCCGGACACCCGGACCAGCCGCACCCCCGGTCCCGCCGTCTCGACCGCCAGTCCGATCGCCGTCTGCCCCGCCACGTCCGCCTCCTCGCCGCGCCGGGCCCGCCCGGGCCCGGACACCCGCGGCCTTCCCGGTGCTCCGGGGTCTACACGCACACGGACGGCTTGATCGATACCGTCGCCCGGTTCGGGGAAACCGGACCAATCCGGCCGTTCCGCGTGATATACATCACCTCGCGTGAGCCGCCGGCCTCCCACCGGCACGCACCCGCCTCGTCGCGGGCCACGCACCCCGAGGACCCACCACCCGTCGCTGGGGAGCGGACGGGTGGTCGCCCCGGCCGGGGCCGGCGGATTCGGGACCGCCGACCCCGGCCGACTCGGCCCCCACCCACCACCGTCCGGGGCGGTCGCACGGCCCCGTCGGAGGTCAGGCCCGGCGATGCCCCGGCGCGGGTGCGGGCCTGCCGTGGGCACGCGGCACGCGCGGCGGGACACCGGCCCGCTCGGCGGGGTGCAGCCGGTCCGCGCCGATCGCGGGTCGGACCGGCACCGGGCGCAGCCGGCCACGCGCCGCGGCCGTGAGCACCTCCACGACGGCCTCGAACGACGGGTACCGCCCGTCGGGCAGCGGGAGGAGCTGCTGGCGGACCACACCGCTCACCCCCCACGCCTCGGCCTCGGCGAGGACCTGCCAGCGGTGGGCGGGCCAGCGCAGACCGGCCAGCACGCGTCCGAGGTTCTCGCGCAGCCGCTCCAGGTCACCCGATGACACCGGCAGCGGGTCGACCGGCGACAACGCGGTCCGGGCGGCGGGCACCGGCGCGGGGACCGGGCGCAGGGCGCGTCCCGGCACGGGGGGTGCGCTCACGCGGCCCACCCCGTCTCCAGCTCGGGCTGCTGCGCCCCGCTGCACGCCGGGTCACCGTCGAGGTGCCGGTAGGAGAAGGCGGGCCTCTCCAGCGGGGTCGCGGGGTCGGAGTGCCGGAAGATCCGACAGACCGAGCCGTCCGCGACCGACGACCAGCATCGTTCGCAGATGCGGAGCCGGGGAGTGTTCTGCTGCACGATCCACCGCCTGGGGCGATTCCGGGACCCTGCCCGCCCGCCCCGTTCCGGTCGACGTCCGCAGGTCGGCAAGGTCATCTGCACCGAGTGTGGTGTACGACATATCGACGCGCCACTCCTGGGCGTGTACTGGAGTCCGCTCCGCGGAGCCGACGTTTGCGGCACGGGGCGTCCGGGAACTGTTCAGTCCCCCTCCGCGCGGTAGCGCTGCTCCAGCTCACGGACCTCCCCGATCCCGGCGAGCTCGGCGAACGCGTCGAGGCCGCCGAGCCGGTCGATCAGCGACGCCGGGGTGCCCTCGGCCCGCAGCCGCTCCAGCAGCTCCCGCATCCCGGCCGTCGCCGCGAGCAGGGTGCCCACGGGGAACAGGACCAGGGCGAACCCGAGCTCGGCGAGCCGGTCGCGCGACAGCGGCGGGGTGCGGCCGCCCTCGGCCCAGTTGAACACCAGCCGGTGCCCGGCCAGCGCGGTCGCGACGGTCTCGATGTCGCGCTCGGACGTCGGCGCCTCCACGAACAGCAGGTCGGCGCCGGCGTCGGCGAACCGGCGGGCCCGGTCGATCGCCGCGTCCAGCCCGTCGACGGCGGCGGCGTCGGTCCGCGCGATCACCAGCAGGTCCGGGTCGGTGCGGGCGTCGACGGCGGCCCGCACCTTCGCGGCCATCTCCGCGGCGGGCACCACCTGCTTGCCCGCGAGGTGCCCGCACCGCTTGGGCATGACCTGGTCCTCCAGGTGCAGCGCGGCGACCCCGGCCCGTTCGTAGTCGCGGACGGTGCGGATGACGTTGAGCGGGTTGCCGTAACCGGTGTCCGCGTCGGCGATCAGCGGGAGGTCGACGGCGTCGGCCAGCCTGCCGGCGTGCGCGGCCATCTCCGCACCCCCGAGCAGGCCGACGTCGGGCCGGCCGAGCAGCCCGGCCGTCGTCCCGAACCCGGTCATGTAGACGACGTCGAACCCGGCCTGCTCGACCAGCCGCGCGGACAGCGCGTCGTAGGCGCCGGGGGCGAGCACCGGGGTGCCGGCGTCGAGCAGGGCACGCAGGCGCGCCCGGCGGTTCCCGGGTCGGCTGAGGAGGTCGGCCACGGCGGGGTCCCTTCGTCGAGCTGGATTGTGTACACGCATCGCCCACTCTGCCTGTCATCCGGACGTAACAACAGGTGGAGCCTTGTGCGTGACCGGCGGCACTCGTAGGTTGCATACAGCCCGACGCCGGAGGTGACGATGGTCGACACGACTCCCCGGCGCGCCTCCGAGCGCGCCCAGGCCGCGCTGCGCGAGGAGATCCTCACCGGCGCGCTGGCCGCGGGTGCCCACCTGGGCGAGGTCGAGCTCGCCGACCGCCTCGGGGTGTCGCGCACCCCGGTCCGCGAGGCGCTGTCCCGGCTGGCCGCTGAGGGGCTGGTCGAGCTGCACCCGCACCGCGGTGCGCGGGTCGCCACGTTCTCCGAGGCCGACCTCGACGACATCTTCGGGGTCCGCACCGCGCTGGAGCCGCGGGCCACGGCGCTGGCCGCCGCCCGCGCGACCGCCGCCGACCTCGACGAGCTCGACGACCTCGCCGGGCGCATGCTCGCCGTCGGCGGCCCCGGCCCCGGGCAGGACCTCGACGCCCTGGTCGCCCTGAACCGGCGGTTCCACGCCCGGCTGCTCGAGATCGCCGACACCCCCGCGCTCGCCTCCGCGCTCGCCGGCGTGGTGCACGCACCGGTCGTGCTGCGCACCTTCCACACCTACGATGCGGCGTCGCTGGCCCGCAGCCTCGCCCATCACGCCGAGATCGTCGCCGCACTGCGCGCCGGGGACGGCGGCTGGGCCTCCGCGGTGATGGTCAGCCACATCGCCAACGCCCGCGCCGTGATGACCGGGGACCGCCGGTGACCGGGGCCGGGTCGGGACCGCACGGTGCGCCGTTCTCGGGCCGGGTCGGCTGGGGCGCGGCACCGGCCGTCGTCGTGGTGGACCTCGTGGCCGCCTACACCGAGCCGGACGGGCCCTTCTTCCTCGGGGACGCCGCGACCGCGGAGCGCGTCACCGGCGGCTGCGACGCCGTGGTCGCCGCGGCCCGCGCGGGCGGGCACCCGGTCGTCTGGACCGTCGTGCGCTACGCCGCCGACCTCGCCGACGCGGGGTTCTTCGCCGCGAAGGTCCCCGCCCTGTCCTGCTTCGCCGAGGGCGCCCCCGGGGACTGGGGCCGGCTCGTCCTCGACCCGGCGCCGGGCGAGACGCTGCTGGCCAAGCAGCACGCGTCCGCCTTCGCCGGGACCTCGCTCGCCGCGACGCTGCGGGCCCGCGGGGTCGACACCATCGTCGTCACGGGGGTGTCGACGTCGGGCTGCGTCCGCGCCACCGCCACCGACGCGCTCGCCGCCGGGTTCCGCCCGGTCGTCGTCGCCGACGCCTGCGCCGACCGCGACGCCGGCGTCCACGCCCGCAACCTCGCCGACCTCGACGCCAAGTACGCCGACGTCGCCGACCTGCCCAGCACCGTCACACAGCTGTCCACCCCGGAGGTCTGAGTGCACTACGGCGTCTTCATCCCGAACGCGACCAACGGCTACATCCTGTCCACCGGCAGCCCGCAGTACCGGCCGAGCTTCGCCCACAACGTGGCGATCACCCAGGAGGCCGAGCGCCAGGGCCTCGACTTCGTGCTCTCGATGATGAAGCACCGCGGGTCGGGCGGGCCGAGCGACTTCTGGGGCGAGTGCCTGGAGTCCTTCACCCTGTTCGGCGGGCTCGCCGCGGTGACCGAGCGGATCGGGCTCTACCCGTCGGTGACCACGCTGGCCACCCACCCGATCATGGCCGCCCGGATGGTCGCGACGATCGACGAGATCTCCGGCGGACGCTGCGGGCTCAACATCGTGACCGGCTGGAACAAGCCCGAGTACACGCAGATGGGGCTGTGGCCCGGCGACGAGTACTTCGAACGTCGCTACGCCTACGCCGCCGAGTACGTCCGGGCGCTGCGGGCACTGTGGAGCGAGGGGACCGCGACCTTCTCCGGCGAGTTCTTCTCCTTCGACGACGCCGACATGCGCCCCAAGCCGCTGCACACCCCGACGATCGTCTGCGCGGGCCAGTCGCCGGCGGGCCAGGCGTTCACCGCCGAGCACGGCGACCGGAACTTCATCATGGCCGAGCGCTCCAAGGTCGGGGACATCGCCGCCGGGGTGCGCCGGCTCGGCGACGAGGCGGGCCGCGACGTCGGCACCTACGCGCTGTACTGCATCATCGCCGAGGAGACCGACGACGAGGCCGACCGGCTGTGCGCGCACATCGTCGAGAACGCCGACCTCGAGGCCATCAGCTACATGACCACCGGGGCGTCGCTGGACACCAACCAGGACGGCACCTCGGCCCAGCTGCTGGCGTCCCTGGAGCGTCCCGCGTCGGAGGGGAACATGGCGTTCCTGTCCCTGCCGGTGGTGAAGGGCTCCTACGAGCGGGTCGCGGCCCAGCTCGACGAGATCGCCGCGACCACCGGCATCGACGGGGCGCTGCTCACCTGGCCCGACTTCGTCGACGGCGTCACCAAGTTCGGCGAGCGTGTGAAGCCGCTGCTGCGGGAGGCCGCCCAGCCCGCCACGACCTGAGGAGACCCCACTCACGGTGAGTGAGGGGGGTTGTCCCCACTGTCCGTTCTGGTGCGAGCCGGAACCATCGGGGGGTGTGACCGACACCCGGCCCGCGCCGCGCTCCGACTTCTCCGACCGGCTCCGGCATCCCGTTCCGCACCTGTTCGTCTACGCGTTCGCGATCGTCCCGGCGATCGCGCTCGTCGCCGCGGTCCCGCTCGCGTGGGGCTGGGGCCTGACCTGGCTCGACGCCGGCCTCGCACTCGCCCTGTACGTCGTGTCCATGCTGGGGGTGACCGTCGGTTTCCACCGCTACTTCACCCACGGCTCGTTCACCGCGAACCGGCCCCTGAGGATCGCGCTCGCCGTCGCGGGCAGCCTCGCCGTCCAGGGGCCGGTCCGGCACTGGGTGGCCGACCACCGCCGTCACCACGCCTACGCCGACGCCGAGGGCGACCCGCACTCGCCGTGGCGCTACGGCACCTCCCCCGCCGCGCTGGTCCGCGGCTTCTGGCACGCCCACATGGGCTGGATCTTCGACCGGTCGCTGACCGACCAGCGCCGCTTCGCCCCGGACCTGCTCGCCGACCCCGACATCGACCGGGTCCACCGCGGTTTCACCGTCCTGACGATCCTGTCCGTGTTCGGGCCCGGCGTCGTCGGCGGCCTGGTGACCTGGTCCTGGTGGGGCGCGTTCACCGCGTTCTTCTGGGCCGGGCTGGTCCGGGTCGCGGTGTCGCACCACGTCGCGTGGTCGACCAACTCGATCTGCCACCTCGTCGGTGAGCGGCCGTACCGGGCCCGGGACCGCTCCACCAACGTCTGGCTGCTCGCCGTCCCCAGCATGGGCGAGTCCTGGCACAACCTGCACCACGCCGACCCCACCTCGGCCCGGCACGGCGTCGGCCGCGGCGAGATCGACATCTCGGCCGGCACGATCCGGCTGTTCGAGAAGCTCGGGTGGGCGTGGAACGTCCGCTGGCCGACCGAGAAGCGGCTGGCGAAGCTGGCCGCCCGGCCGGACGAGCCCGCCGCCGCCTGAACCGGCCCGGGTGTCCCGCTCAGCGGGGTCCCGGGACGGCGGGCACGACGTGCACGGCACCCCGCGACCGCACGCGGCACCGGTCGCCGGGGTGCGGCACCCGGTCCGTCCCGGCCCGCACCCGCAGCAGGGTGCCCCGGTCCGGGACCCGCCCGTCGAGCAGCACGGTGACGAGCACGGCGTCGCCGACGAAGTCGACGGAGCCGACCCGGCCGGGCGCGCCGGGACCGTCGGCGCCGCCCAGCTCCAGTTCCTCGGGGCGCAGCACCGCCACCAGCGGCGCCACCGGCACGTCCGCGGTGCGGCAGGGTGCGGCGCCCAGCGCGGTCGTGACCGTGCCGGCCTCCACCCGGGCGGGCAGCAGCACCGCGTCGCCGACGAACCCGGCGACCCGGGCCGAGGCGGGGGCGGCGTAGAGCTCGCGCGGCGGTGCGGTCTGCTCCAGGCGGCCGTCGTGCAGGACGGCGACGCGGTCGCTGACCGCCAGCGCCTCCCGCCGGTCGTGGGTGATGAGCACCCCGGTGGCGTCCGCGGCCCGCAGCGCCGCGACGACCTCCCCGCGGACCTGCTCGCGCAGCCCGGCGTCGAGGGCGGAGAACGGCTCGTCGAGCAGCACCACCCGGGGGTCCGGCGCGAGCGCCCGGGCCAGGGCGACCCGGCGGCGCTCCCCACCGGACAGGGCGTGTGGCAGCCGGTCGGCCTCGGCGGTCAGGCCGACCAGCGCCAGCAGCTCCGCGACGCGCCCGCGCGCGGCGGCGGCCGGG
Source organism: Pseudonocardia sp. UM4_GMWB1 (assembly GCF_017312155.1). Lineage (NCBI taxonomy): Bacteria > Bacillati > Actinomycetota > Actinomycetes > Pseudonocardiales > Pseudonocardiaceae > Pseudonocardia > Pseudonocardia sp. UM4_GMWB1. Next base: position 3,606,365 of record NZ_QJPN01000001.1, read on the forward strand.
CGCCGGCCGGGCCCGCGACGCAGCCCGAACCCGACGTTGCCGGCCACGGTCAGGTGCGCGAACAGCGCCCCCTCCTGCGGGACGAGCCCGACCCGGCGCCGCTCCGGCGCGACGGCGGTGACGTCCTCGCCGTCGAGGTGCACCGTCCCGGCCGTGGGCCGGTGCAGCCCGGCGACCACCCGCAGCAGCGTCGTCTTCCCGCTGCCCGACGCGCCGAGCACCGACACCAGCTCACCCGGAGCGACGTCGAGGTCGATCCCGTGCAGCACCGGGTCCCGGCCGTAGCCCGCCCGCAGCCCGCGCACCGACAACCCGGTCCTCATCGCTCTCCTCCCGGCACGCCCGCGGTGGCCCGGACCAGCAGCGCCGCGGGGACGCACGCCAGCAGCAGCAGCGCCAGCGCCGCGGGGGCGGCCGCGCCGAAGGCCCCGAGCGAGGTCTGCGACCACAACCGGGTGGCCAGGGTGTCGATCCCGGTCGGGCGCAGCATGAGCGTCGCCGGGAGCTCCTTCATCGCCGTCACCGCCACGAGCAGCCCGCCGGCGGCCACACCGGGCGCGGCCTGCGGCGCCGTCACCGACCACCAGGTCGACCACGGCGTCCGGCCGAGGGTGCGAGCGACCTCCTCGGCCTCGACCGGCACCCGCTCGACCGCCGTGCGGGTCGCACCGAGCGCCTTGGGCAGGAACAGGATCGCGTATCCGAACACCAACACCGCCGCGGTCTGGTAGAGCGCCGGGACCAGCACGAGGGACAGGAACACCAGAGCCAGCCCGACGACGACCCCCGGCAGCCCCTGCCCGAGGTAGGCCACCGACTCGGTCGCGGCGACCGCGCGGGACCGGTACCGGGCCGCGAGCACCCCGACCGGCAGCGCCATCGCCACCGCCAGCAGCGCGGCCGCACCGGACAGCAGGAGCGTCCACCCGGCCGCGACGGCCAGCCGCGGCAGGTCGGCGTCCACCCCGCCGGCGGCGACGACCCGGCCGACCAGCACCGCGGGCGGCCCGACCAGCGTCACCGCCGCGACCGCGCCCAGACCGGCGACGACCGCGGCGCCGGCGGCCGGGCGCAGCCGCACCGGCACGGCCGCGGTCGGCGCGGTGCCCGCCCGGGCCCCGGTGAAGCGGCGCCGGGCGGCCCGCTCGGCCGCGACCAGGCCGAGCGTCGCGGCGGCCAGGACCAGCGCGGTCACCGCCGCGCCGGTCCGGTCGACGGTCCCCTCGTAGGCGGCCTGCACCGCCCAGGTGAACGACTCGTAGCGCAGCAGCGCGGGCGCCCCGAAGTCGGCGAGGGTGTACAGCGCCGCGAGCAGCGTCCCGGCCAGCGCGGCGGGCAGCGCCTGCGGGAGCGTGACCCGGCAGAACGCGCTCACCGGGCCGAGGCCGAGGGTGCGGGCGGCGTCCTCCGGCCCGGTGTCGGCGGCGCGCAGGGCGGCGGCCGCGGGCAGCGTCACGTACGGCGTGCAGGCCAGCACCAGCACGACGGCCAGCGGGCCGAGACCGCGGGCCTCGGGCCGGACCGCGAGCACCGCGAACGCGAGCAGGTAGGACGGCACGGCCAGCGGCAGCGCGGCCAGGACCCACCACAGCCCGGGTCGGGGCAGCCGCACGCGGACCAGCGCCGTCGCCGTCGCGAGGCCCAGCAGCAGGGAGCCGGCGCCGACGACGGCGACCAGCACCGCCGAGTTCAGCGCCAGGGTGAGCGTCCGTTCGCGCGCGAGCAGCGCGGCGACCCGCCCGGGGTCGGCACCCGCGACCCGGACGACGAGCCACACCAGGGGCAGCGCGGCGCACGCGGCGACGACCACCGCCGCGCCCAGCAGGGCACGGGGTGGTCGTCGCCGGCGCCGCACCGGGGCCGGCGGGCCGGCCGGCGCGGTGCGGGGCGGGGACCGGCGCAGCAGCACGGTCAGAGCAGCCCGACCTGGGTCATGAGCTGCGTCGTGCCGTCGAGGTCCTCCAGGTCGGCCAGGTCGAGCCGCGGCGCCCGCAGGTCGGCCAGCGCGGGCATGCCGGCGGGCCCGGCGACGCCCGCCACCAGCGGGTACTCGCCGGTCTCGCGGGCGAAGTACTCCTGGGCCTGCGGCGACACCAGGAAGCGGAGCAGCTCCCGCGCCTCGGTGGACTCCGCGGCCCCGGCGAGGATCCCGGCGCCGGTGACGTTCACCAGCGCGCTCGCGGTGCCGGGCGCGCCGAACTTCAGCGCGGTGTTCGCGGGCGGGGTCTCGGCGGCGGCCACGTAGTAGTGGTTGATGAGCCCGACGTCGACGACGCCGCTGTCCACGGCCTCCAGGATCGCGGTGTTGCGCGGGAAGACCTGCACCTCGTTGGCGCGCAGTCCCTCCAGGAACGCGCGGGCGGCGTCGTCGCCCTCCTGGACGCGCAGCGCGGTGACGAAGGCCTGGAACGAGGCGTTGGTCGGGGCGATGCCGACCCGGCCGCGCCAGCGCGGGTCGGTGAGCTCGGTGACGTCGGCGGGGACCTCGGCCTCGGGCACCCGGATGTTGTAGGCCGCGACCCGGACCCGGCCGGTCAGCCCGGTCCAGGTGCCGTCGGTGGCGGTGTAGGGCGCGGTGACCACGCCGCGCACCTCCTCGGGCAGCGGCGCGAACGCGCCCGCCCCGGCCAGCGCGCCCAGCGCGCCGGCGTCCTGGGAGAGGAACACCTGGGCGGGTGTCGCGCCGCCCTCCTCGGCGAGCTGCGCGGCGAGCTCGGTGGTCGAGCCGTAGCGGGTGTCGACCGTGATCCCCGACTGCTGCTCGAACTGCGCCAGCAGCGGGCCGACCAGGTCCTCCTCCCGCCCCGAGTACAGGGTCAGGGTGCGCGGCCCGTCGCCCGCCGCCGGGGCCGGGTCGGCCGGGGCGCCGCCGCAGCCGGCCACGAGCAGGGTGGCGGCGAGGACGGCGCCGGTGAGCACGCCGCGCCGGGTCGGTCGGGTCGTCGATGGGGTCACGTGGTCCTCCGAGGTGCATGGGGGATCCGCCCGGTTCGCCGGGTCGGTCCCTTTTCGAGCGAGGGGAGGCTAACCTCTGGCGAGGACGTCCTGATCTCCCGAGAATTGAGGGGGTGCGCGCAGGTGCTGCGGGTGCTGCTGGTCGACGACCACCGGTCGTACACCGACCTGCTCGCGCTCGGCCTCGCCGTCCACGGTGACGCGGAGGTCGTCGGCGTCGCGCACGACGCGGCGGCCGCCCGGGCCGCACTGGCCGGCGCGGACCCCCGGCGGGCGCCACAGGTCGTGGTCCTCGACGTGCGCCTGCCCGGGGGCGGCCTGACCCTGCTCGGCGACGTCCACGCCGCCGGGGCCCGCGCCCTGGTGCTCACCGCGCACCCGCGGCCCGGTCCGGCCCGCGAGGCCCTCGAGGCGGGCGCGGCCGGGTTCCTGGGCAAGCAGACCCCGCTGGCGGGGATCGTCGCCGCCGTGCGGACGGTCGCCGCGGGCGGCACCGCGCACCCGCCCGCCGCCGCGTCCGAACCGACCGGGGCGACCCTGCCGCGGCTGACCCCACGCGAGCTCGACGTGCTGCGTGGGCTGGCCGGGGGCCGCGACGTCACCCGGATCGCTGCGGCGCACCGGCTGTCGCCGCACACCGTGCGCGACCACGTCCGCGCGCTGCTCGGCAAGCTCGGCGCCCGCTCGCAGCTGGAGGCCGTCGTCGCCGCCGAGCGGCTCGGGCTCGTAGCCCTGGACCCCGGGGGCGAGCCGGTCCCGCGGGCCGCCGGGCAGCCCGTGCCGTGAGCGCACCCGGTACCGCAGGCCCGGACGTCGTCGCCGGTCCGGACCGGCGGCTGCTGGCCCGCACCCTGGCGCGGCACGCGGTCGTCACCGCCGCCGCGGTCGCGCTGGTGTGCGCGCTGGTCGCCGCCGGGGTCTGGTGGCTGGCCCACGCCGAGGCCGAGCGGCGCGCCGAGGAGGTGTCGCGACGGGTGGCGACGGCCGTCGTCGTCGGCCTGGCCGACCGCGACCTCGCCACCGCCGGGCCCGACGGCCGCGAACGACTGCTGGCCGACCTCGCGCCGTTCCGGGCGACCGGGATGGTCAGCCGGGTCAAGGTGTGGTTGGTGGAGGGCCCGACGGCGCGGCTGGTGTTCTCCGACGAGGCCCGCATCGAGGGTCTGACCCGCCGGTTCGATCCCGTCCTCGCCGCCCGGCTCGACGGCGGCGCCGCGGTGGTGCTCCCCGTCCCCGACGACGGCGAGCACCGCTACGAGCGCGGTGGCGGGCTCCGCGAGGTCTTCCTCGGCTTCACCGACGGTGCCGGGCGCCCGGCCCGGTTGGAGGTCTACGTCCCGGTCGACGTCGACGGGGCCACCGCACACGCCGTCGGGCTGCTGCTGCCGCCCGCGGTGGCCGGGATGCTGCTCGTCGCGGCCGCGGTCCTGCCGCTGTCGGTGGCGCTGGCGCGGCGTCGCGAGCGCGAGCGGACCGAGCGCCGCGACGCCGCCCTGTACGGGCTGGCCGCCGGCGAGCTCGCCCGCCGCGACCTGGCCCGCCGCCTGCACGACGACGTGCTGCCGACCCTGGCGGGCGCCGGGCTGATGCTCGACCTCGCCCCGGCCCGGCCCGAGCTGCTGGACCGGGCCCGGGCCACGGTCGGCGACGGCGTCGTCCGGATCCGGTCGGTGCTCGACGCCCTGCACCCGGCCGACGTCGACGCCGCCGGTCTGCCCGCCGCGCTGGCCGCGCTCGCCGCCGGCGGCGACCCGCCCGCGGCAGTCGTCACGACCGGGGACCCCGCCGGGACCCTCGACGACCGCGGCGCGGTCCTGCTGCACCGCGTCGCCTCGGAGCTGCTGCGCAACGCCCGCGCGCACGCCCGTGCCCGCACCGTCGAGGTCGGCCTGCACGTCGCGGCCGCCCGGGCCCGGCTCACCGTGACCGACGACGGCACCGGTTTCGACCCCGGCCGCGGCCCGGCACCCGGCCACATCGGGCTGCTGCTCGTCCGCCGCGCGGTGGCCGACGCCGGCGGGACCCTGGAGGTCCGCAGCGCGCCGGACCGGGGCAGCACCGTCACCGTCGTGCTCCCCCGCCGCGGCTGAGCCGGCCGCCGCATCGGTGCACGGTGTGCGCCGACGCACGTTCGGCAAAGTTGCACAGGCTGCATCTTTGGGCCAGACTCGTTGCGTGACGTCAACTACCCGCCCCGTGCGCACCCCCGAGGAGGCCGCGGCCCACCGCCGCGACGTACTGCTCCCCCTGACCGGCCTGCTGATGGCGCTGTTCGTCGGCGTGCTGTCCAGCACGATCGTGTCGAACGCGCTGCCCCGGATCCTGGGCGACCTCGGCGGGACCCAGGCCGAGTACACGTGGGTGGTCTCGGCGTCACTGCTGGCGATGACGGCCTCGACCCCGATCTGGGGCAAGCTCGCCGACCTCTACTCCAAGAAGCTGCTGGTCCAGGCCGCGATCGGGATCTTCCTGATCGGCTCGCTGCTCTGCGGGCTGGCGGTCTCCACGGGGCAGCTCATCGGCTTCCGGGTCCTGCAGGGCCTCGGCATGGGCGGGCTGCAGGCGCTGACCCAGGTCGTGATCGCGGCGATCATCACCCCGCGCGAGCGCGGCCGCTACATGGGCTACCTCTCGGGGATCATGTCGATCGCCGTCGTCGGCGGTCCGCTGCTCGGCGGCATCATCGTCGACTCGCCGCTGGGCTGGCGCTGGTGCTTCTTCGTCGGCGTCCCGCTGGCCGCACTCTCACTGCTCGTGCTGCAGCGCACCCTGAACGTGCCCACCCCCGTCCGCGCCGACGGCGAGCGCCCCAGCATCGACTACCTGGGCGCCACCCTCATCGCCGCCGCGGTGTCGGCGCTGCTGCTGTGGACCTCGCTGGCCGGCAAGCAGTTCGGCTGGGCCTCACCGACCTCGTTCGGCCTGATCGGCGCCGGCCTGGTGCTGCTGGTGGGCGCGATCGTCGTCGAGCGACGGGCCAAGGACCCGGTCGTGCCGCCGTTCCTGTTCCGCGACCGCACCGTCGTGCTCGCCACCGTCGCGAGCCTGTTCGTCGGCGTCGCGATGTTCGGCTCCACCATCTTCCTGTCCCAGTACTTCCAGCTCGCCCGGGGCGCCAGTGCCACCGAGGCCGGGCTGCTCACCCTGCCGATGATCGTCGGCATGTTCGGCGCGTCGAACGTGGCCGGCCAGCTGATCACCCGCACCGGCGTCTGGAAGCGCTACCTCGTCGGCGGCGCGGTCTCGCTGACCGCGGGTCTGTCGCTCGGGGCGGCGGTCATCTCCTCCACCGCGCCGTACTGGCTGGTCGCGGTCGCGATGGCACTGGTCGGCATCGGCGTCGGCACCACGCAGCAGAACCTGGTGCTCGCCGTGCAGAACACCGTCGCGCTGCGGCACATGGGCGCCGCGAGCTCCACGGTGACGTTCTTCCGCTCGCTCGGCGGCTCGGCCGGCGTCGCGGGGCTGGGCGCGCTGCTCGCCTCCGTGGTCGGGTCCCGGACCGCGGCCGGGCTGGCCGACGCCGGTGTCGACGGCGGGGCGGCCGTCGGCGGCGGGCAGGTGCCGCACCTGGCCGACCTGCCCGAGCCGGTCCGCTCGATCGTCATGGAGTCCTACGGCCACGCCACCTCGATGATCTTCCTGGTGGCCGCGCCGCTGGCCTTCCTGGCCCTGCTGGCGATCCTGGCCCTGCGCGAGGTCCCGCTGCGCGACACCCTCGACATCGAGAAGCCCGCCGACCCCGCGGCCGGTGCCCCGGCCACCACCCCGGCCCCGCCGACCGGTCCGGTGCTGCACGGGTTCGTGCGGGCCGACGGCGCCCCGGCGGGCGGCGCCGTGCTGACCGTCCTCGACGTCACCGGCGACGAGGTCGGCCGCACCCGGGCCGACGCCGACGGGCACTACCGCATCTGCGTCGCCACCGGCATCGTGTCCACCGTGTACCGCTGGGAGGGCCGTCCCGCCGCGCGCCGGGTGACCGTCGGCGCGGGCGGGCTCCGACTCGACGTCGACCTGTCGGACGGCACGCGCACCGCCGGCACGACACGCACCACCGACGGGCATCCGGGCCGGCACGAGCTCGTCTCGGTCATCGAGGCGCCCGAGCGCGAGCGGACGGGGGCCGACCGTGGCTGAGCAGGCCGCCCCCGGGCGTCGCGAGCGCAAGAAGGCCGCCACCCGGGCCGCGCTCGCCGGCGCCGCGCTGCGGCTGTGCAGCACGCACGGCCCGGACGCGGTGACCGTCGAGCAGATCGCCGACGCCGCCGACGTCGCGCCCCGCACCTTCTTCAACTACTTCACCTCGAAGGAGGAGGCGGTCGTCGCGGGCAACGCGTCGTCGGCGGACACCCTGCTGACCGCGTTCGCCGCCCGACCCGACGACGAGCCGGTCACCGAGTCGCTGCGGCACGCGCTGCGCGCCGTGGTCACCGACCCCGGCTATCTCGACCGGGTGCAGGCGCTGCGGGCGCTGCGGGGGCACCCGACGATCGTCGCGCACCAGATGGCCGCGTTCGCCGCCCAGGAGCGGGCGCTGGCCGACGCCGTCGTCGCCCGGACCGGGTCCGACCCGGCCCGCGACCTCTACCCGACCCTGGCCGCGGCCGCCGCGGTGACCGGGCTGCGCGTCGCGGTGCAGCACTGGCTGGGCGACCACGGCACGGACCCTCGCTCGCCGTCGCTGACCCAGCTGGTGGACGAGGCCATGGCCGTGTTCGACGCCGGCCTGCGCGCCCTGGCGGGGGCCCCGGCCTGACCCGGCGGGCGGCCGGGAGAGGATCACCGGCGTGCCCGTCACCACCGTTCTGGACCGCCCGGCCCCGGCACCGCTGGAGCTGACCCTGCACCCGGTGCCCGACCCCGGTGCACCCGTGCTGCTGGTCGTGCCCGCGATGGGGATGCGGGCGTCGTTCTACAGCCCGCTGCTGAGGGCGCTGACCGACGCCGGCGTCGCCGCCGCGGTCACCGAGCTGCGCGGGCACCAGGCCCGGCCCGCTCCCCCGCCCGGGCGCCGCCACGACTTCGGCTACGACGACCTCGTCGGCGACCTCGCCGCCGCCGTCGAGGCGGTGCACTCCGAGCGGCCCGGCGCGCCGGTGTTCGTCGTCGGGCACAGCCTCGGCGGGCACCTCGCCACCGCGTACGCCGCGCGGCATCCCGACCGCGTCGACGGTGTCGCCCTCGTCGGGTCGGGCAGCGTCGACTGGCGGGTCTGGGGGCCCGCGCACCTGCTGCGGACCCAGGCCGTCGTGGCCGCGGCGATGCTGCTCGGACACTTCCCGGGCGATCGGGTCGGCTTCGCCGGGCGGGAGGCCCGCGGGCAGATGCGCGACTGGGGCCGGTGGGCCCGCACCGGGCGGCTCGCGTTCGGCACGCCGCGGGTCGACCACACCCCGTCGATCGCCGCGGTGCACCTGCCGGTCCTCGGGATCGGGTTCGAGCGCGACGGGCTCGCCCCGCCCGCCTCGGTCGACGCGCTGCTGGACATGTTCGGCGCGGCCACGGTGACCCGTCACCGGCTCGACGTGCCCGCGGCACGCCCGCATTTCGGGTGGGCCCGCGAGCCGGGCGCACTCGACGTCGTCGTGCCGGTGCTGACCGGCTGGGCCCGCGACGCCGCCGGGGCGTGACCCCGGCGGCGTCGGCGTGCGGGCGCTGCGGCTCAGACCCCGGTGTTCACCGACTCGTGCCACGGGATGACCAGGCGTTTCGCGGTGGTCACCATCAGGTAGAGCAGTGACCCCAGCACCGCGAGCAGCACGATCACCGCGAACAGGCGTGGCGCGTCGAGGGCGTTGAGGCTCGACACCACCAGGTAGCCGAGCCCGGCGCTGCCGCCGAGGTACTCACCGACGATCGCACCGATCACCGAGAACACGATCGCGACCTCGGCACCGGCGAACACGTACGGCAGGGTCGCGGGCAGCTCCAGGTTCCGGAACGTCGCCCAGCGCGAGGCGCCCAGCCCGGTCATGACGTCGCGGTGCCCACGCTCGACCGAGCGCACCCCGAGCATCACGTTGAGCATGATCGGGAAGAATGCGAGCAGCCCGGCCATGATGATCTTCGAGGTGGGCCCGAAGCCGAACCAGATCACGAAGATCGGCACGAACGCCACCTTGGGCACGACCTGCAGCGCGACCAGGGCGGGCTGCACCGCGCGGCGCAGCCACTCGATCCGCCCGAGCAGTGCGCCGACGCAGACACCGGCGACGAGCGCGGCGCCGAACCCGACGAGGACCTCCAGCAGCGTCACGCCGATGTGGCCCCAGATCGCCGGGTCGGCCAGCAGCTCTCCCAGGGCGCCGACGACGGCGGCCGGTGCGGGCAGGATGAACTCCGAGACCCCGACCACCGAGACGGTGAACTGCCAGGCCCCCACGAGCAGCAGCAGGAGCACCGGCCCGGAGATCCACGGCAGGCGCCGCAGCCAGGGCGACTCCTTCTCGGGGCCGCCGGGGTCGGTCACGGGGGTGGCGGGGTCGGTCGCCGGAGCGGGCCGTTCGGTCGTGGTCATCGGTTCAGTCCTCCCGGTCCAGCTCGGTGCGCAGCCCGGCGACCAGCGCGCCGAACTCCGGTGTCGTCTCGGTCGCGGCGGACCGCGGCCGGGGCAGGTCGATCGTGGTGATCGACCGGATGCGTCCCGGGCGCGGGGTCAGCAGCACGACCCGGTCGGCCAGGAACACCGCCTCGGGGATCGAGTGGGTCACGAACACGACGGTGGCGCCGGAGACCGCGTGGATCTGCTGCAGCTCCAGGTTCATCCGGTCGCGGGTCAGGGCGTCCAGCGCGCCGAACGGCTCGTCCATCAGCAGCACCGACGGGTCGCAGGCCAGGGCGCGGGCGATCGCGGCCCGCTGGCGCATACCGCCGGACAGCTCCCGCGGGTAGGACTCCTCGAACCCGCCGAGCCCGACGGTGGCGCACAGCTCGCCGGCCCGGGCGCGACGCTCGGCACGCGGCACCCCCCGCAGCTTGAGCGGCAGCGCAACGTTGTCGGTGATCGTGAACCACGGGAACAGGTTCGCCTCCTGGAACACCAGACCGAACTCGGCGAAGACCGCGTCGTCACGACGGCCGGCGGCCCACGCGGGCCGTCCGCCCGCCTCGACCAGCCCCGCGGACGGGGCGAGCAGGCCGGACAGGATCCGCAGCAACGTCGTCTTGCCGCAGCCCGAGCGCCCGACCAGCGAGACGAACTCGCCGCGGGCGACGTCCAGGTCGATCCCGGACAGTGCGCGCACCTCCCCCCGCCGGGTCGGGTACACCTTGTCCACACCGGACACCCGCAGGCCGACCGCGCCCCCGGTCGGGGCCGCGTGCGCCCCGGAACGGGTCGCCGTCGCCTGGGTCGCTGTCTCCTGGGTCATGCTCGTCTCCTGCTCCGCTGCCGGGGACCGTCGTGTCGTCGGGGTGCTCATCGGGTGCCCTCCGTGCCGTTGAGGCCGGCGTCGAGCCACTGCGCCGGGTCCAGGCCGGCGGGGACCTGACCGACCGAGGACACCTCGTCGTAGGTGGCCTGCCAGCGCTGCGGGGCGATGCCGGTCGGGCCCTGGCCCGCCGCGTAGCCGTCGACATAGGACGCGAGGGCGGCGCGGGCGACCTCGGGCCGGTCCAGCGCCGAGACCTGGTACTTCGAGCCGATGAGCTGCATGGTCTCGGCGAAGCCGTTCGCCTCGTCGGCCGTGATGAACGCCGTGGCGTCGGCGATCGCCGCGAGGTAGCGGCGCAGTTTGTCCTGCTCCTGCGGATCGGTGGCGGTGGCCTTCGAGGTGGCGTAGATCTGCGACCCGGCGGAGATGGCGTCGTTGGGGTCGTAGACGACGGCCTCGGGCCGGGTCGCCTGCAGCAGCATCGCGGTGTCGAGCGAGACGATGAACGCGTCGACGCGGCCGGTGTTCACCAGGTCGAACACGCCGGGGCTGAGCCCGACGACCTGGCGGCGCAGCTCGGCGGGGGCGATCCCGGCCGACCCGGCGACGAGGTCGAGGGTGATCGAGCTGGTGCCGCCCTCCGACGGCGTCCCGACCAGCTTGCCGCGCAGCTGCGCGGCGTCGGTCACCGGCGCCCGCTGCGAGGAGACCAGACGCAGCGGCCCGTTGTGCACCACACCGCCGATCGCGACCAGCGGTGCACCGCGCTCGCCCGCGGCGACCATCGTCTCGATGTCGCCGATCCGGGAGATCTCCGCGGACCCGGCGAGCAGGGTCTGGATGGCCGGCGCCGAGCCCTGGGTGGCCTCGAAGGTCACGTCCAGACCGTGGGCGGCGAAGAAGCCCTTGGTGTCGGCGATCATCTCGGCGGCGTAGCCGAGCGACTCCATCGGCAGGATGTTGAGGAAGGTGATCCGGTCGCGGCCGTCCTCACCGCCGCCCGCGCCGCATCCGGCGAGTGCGAGGCAGGCGGCGAGCAGGACCGCGGCGAGCCGGGTCGTCGTGCGGGTCATCGGGGGACCTCCGGTGCGTGCTGGGTCGACGCGAGGGACGGCGCGGGTGGGGCGACGGTGTCCGTGCTGCGGTACCACGCGGTGGCGTTGCCGCGGCGGATCGCGGCCCGGGCGGCGGGGTCGAGGGCGGCGAGGAGACGGGCCACCCCGTCGCCGTGGCGGTGCGGGTGGTCACCGGCGTAGAGCAGGAGCCCGGCGGCGCCCAGGACGTCCAGGGCGTCGTGCAGCTCGCCGGGATCGCGCGGCAGGTGGACCGGTGCGGTGGTGAACCGGACCTGCTCGCGGACGTACTCCGACGGCATCCGGTCCACCCACGGCACCTCGCGGCGGATGCCGCGCCACTCCTTGTCCAGGCGCCACAGCAGCGGCGGCAGCCAGGACGAGCCGCACTCGGCGACGGTCACCCGCAGCCCCGGCAGCGCACCGAGGGCGCCCTCGGCGACCAGTGACACCAGCTGGGACTGGGCGACCTGCCCGTGGGACAGGTAGTCCTGCAGGTAGGTGTGGGTGAACCCGGTCGTGGTCGGGGCGCTGCCGACCCGGCCCCAGGCGTGCAGGGTGACGACCAGCCCGGCCGCGGCGGCCGCGGCGAGGACCGGCCGGAACACCGGGTGCCCCCAGCGCAGGTCGTGCCCGCGCACCGGGAGCAGCACCTGTACGAAGCGCGGGTCGGCCGCCCAGTGCTCGATCTCGGCGACGGCCGCGGCCGGGTCGCCGAGCGGCACCGCGACCGAGCCGCGGGCGCGGGGCTCGTGGTCGAGGAACTGCTGCGCGGTCCAGGTGTTCACCGCCCGGCACAGGGCGGCCTCGAAGGCGTGGTTGCGGCTGACGTCGAACGCGGTGGTGCAGGTCAGGACCGCCGTACCGACCCGGCCGCTCCCGGGTGCGGGAGCGTCGAGAACCGCGGCCCGCAGGGCCGCGACGTCGTGCGGGGCGGGCCCGTCGACCATCGCGGGCGGGTAGGCGCCACCCTGGACGGGGTCGGCGCGCAGTGCGGCGCCCGCCGCGTAGTCGCGCCAGTACGGGCTCAGCAGTCCCGCGAGGTCGGCGAACGACGCCGGCGCGACGTGGGTGTCGGCGTCGACGAACTCCTCGGGCGGATCGGCGCTCATTCCTCGCTCCCGGGCAGGGTCAGGCCGTAGAGGCGGGCGGCGTTGGCGGCCGCCATCGGCCGGCGCAGCGCCGCGGGCAGCACCCGCAGCGCCGTGATCGGGTCGTCGAAGTCCCAGTGCGGGTAGTCGGAGGAGAACAGGATCCGGTCGGTCATCCCGGTCTGCTCCCAGGTCGTCGCCAGGTGTGCGGGCACCGGCGGCTCGTCGATCGGCTGGGTGGTGAACCACACCCGCTCGCGCACGATCTCCGACGGCGGGCGGGTCAGCCACGGGACGTCGTCGCGGCACAGCTCCCAGGCGTCGTCGAGCCCCCAGAGCAGCGACGGCAGCCAGGACACCCCGCCCTCGACGAGCACGAACTGCAGGTCCGGCACCGCCTCGAGGACGCCGCCGGCGACCAGCCCGGTCAGCGCGACGGCGACGGCGTTGCCGTACCACGCGTGCTGCTCCAGGTAGAACGACGGCCAGCCGTCCCCGCGGTGGCCCTCGGTGCCGCCGAGGTGGATCGCCACCGGCAGCCCGTGCGCGGCGGCCGCGGCGTAGATCGGCCGGTACTTGGCGTCCGACCACGGCAGGAACGTGCCGCTGGGGAACAGGACCTGCACGAACCGCGGGTCCGCGGCGCGGCGCTCGATCTCGGCGACGGCCTCCGCCGGCGACTCGTGCGGGATGCAGATGCTGGCCCGCAGCCGCGGCTCGGGGTCGAGCCAGTCGGTGACCAGCACGTCGTTGTACGCGCGGCACAGCGCAGCCGCGAACGCGGGCTCCTCGGCGCCCGCGGTGTGGCCCTGCATCGGGATGAGCACCCCGGCGACGACGTCGTAGGGGTCGAGCAGCTGGCTGCGCATCAGGTCCAGGTCACTGCCCGGGGGCCGGACGGCGCTGCCGGGCGGGCCGGCCTCGGGATGGGAGTCGCGGCGCATGCCGCCGTGCCGGACCCGGGGGTAGACCGCGGGCGGCGGCGCGCCGCGCAGCCCGAAGCGCAGGAACCGGCGCCGCCAGGGCTCGGGCAGCGCGGCCGCGAGCCGGTCGGCGGTGACGACCGGGTGGATGTCGGCGTCGACGATCGGGGTCCGGGCGCGACGCCGGGCGGTGGCCCGGCCGGTGACGGGTGCGGTGCTGGTCATGACGCCTCCTCGGTGGTGGGACGGCGGCCGGTGTCGACGACCACCCAGCGGTCCTCGACGGTCACCTCGAAGGTCTCGGCGGTGTACGGACCGGGTGTCATGCCCGGCGGACCCGGCTCGACCGACGCCGGGAGGCTGCGGGCGGGCGCGTCGCCGGGCTGGTAGGAGCGGCCGGTGCGCACGTCGTACTCCCAGCCGTGCCAGGGGCAGGCGACGAGCACGTGGCCCTCGTCGAGCCGCACGTCCGAGGGGCCGGTCGCCACCGGTGCCCCGGCGACGGAGCCGCGGCACAGCGGGCCGCCCTGGTGCGGGCAGTGGTCGGCGAGGGCGTAGTAGTCGTCGCCGACCCGGAAGACGCCGATCGAGCGGGTGCCGACCCGCACCACGCGGTGCTCGCCGGGGGCGAGCTGGTCGGCGGGCAGCACGGCGAGCCTCACGTCCCCTCCCCCGCCCTGGCCAGCAGCTCGACCGTGCCCGCGGTGGCGTCGAGCCGGATGCGGTCGCCGGTGCGCAGGACCTGCACCGGGTCGGCGTCGAGGTCGGCCAGGGCCGGGACCCGGGTGACGACGGCGCCGAGCGCGGCCTTCGTCGTGGTGACCGTGAAGACCATCCCGAGCGGGGCGGTGCCGAGGAGCCGGGTGCTCTGGAAGAAGGCCGACCAGCCCGAGGACCCCTTGGCGCCGGGGAACACGAGGATCTTCCCGGTGAAGCAGACGCCCTGCAGGGCGTGCCGGGCCTCGACGATCGTGCCGGTCGCCGGGTCGATGCCGCCCCAGCCGGAGATGGTCTCGGGGGACACCAGCGCCTCGCCGGTGACCACGCCGGGCACCACGGTCCGTCCGCGCAGGACGGTCCCGACCGTCGCGGTCATCGCAGCTCACCCGACCAGCGGCCGGTGGTCGCGGCCTGCACGCAGTCCTCGGTGGTGCCGAACCACGCCTCGATCCCGAGGATCGCGGGCAGGTAGTGGGCCTGCTTGGCGGAGTCGGTGGCGAACACCCGGGTCCCGGGCGGGGCCAGGCGGGACATCGCCGGGCAGGAGTCGGTGAGGACCTTCGCGCCGGCGGCCTCGATGGTGGCGGTGTAGCCGCTGCGCTCGGCCACCGCGGCCAGCGCCCGCGGCGCCATGATCCACAACGAGGTGCCGTCGTGCAGCCTGCGGCCGTCGAGGAGCCGGGCGACGTCGCGGATCTGGTCGAGCGAGGCGTGCGGGCAGCCGAGCAGGACGAAGTCGACGCACGCGCTGGTGCCCTGGTCGTTGAGCCGGGCGTAGGTGGCGGCCCGCTCGGCGGCGCCGTAGACGACCGCGTCGGCCGGGAGGTTGCCGCTGAACGCGGCCTCGACGGTCGGTGCCTCGGGGGTGACGCCGGGGACGTGGTACATCTCGACCCCGCCGGAGGACGCGGCCGCGGCGCCGAAGTGCTTCAGGTCGGTGAGGTCGGGCAGCGCGAGGTCCCCGGTGACGACGGGGCGGGCCTCCTGCACGACGTCGCCGGTGAAGTAGCCGAGCAGGCCCCAGTCGAGGAACCCGCCGACCGGGGTGTCGACCCGGACCAGGTGGGTGCCGCGCCGGTGTTCGTCGTGGTGGTTGCCCCAGCACGGGATGCGCCCGGTGAGGCTGGCCGCGCCGGTCGACGCGGTGCCCTCGCAGTTCGTGCGGGCGCCGAGCACCGAGTTGGCGTAGACCACCGCGGAGGACTCCATCCAGGCGCAGTGCTCGCCGCGGACCGGGAGGTTCCCGACCTGGTACGGCGTGCAGGTGGCGAGGATGGAGACGCCGCGACGGCCGTAGAAGGTCTCGGCGTCGGCCTGCAGCTCCACGAACTGCGCCGGGTAGGGCGCGACGGCGGCCGCGTCGGCGCCGAAGCCCTGCTGGAGTTGGCAGGTGGGCACCGCCATCGGCGGGATCTCGTGGGTGGTGTCGCTGTCGAGGTTGATCACCGAGAACGCGCGGTCCCAGCCGCCCTCGGCGACCAGGCGGGCCTTGAGCGGGGAGGGCTGGGTTGCGGTCCCGGCCACGTTGCGGACCGAGCAGAGCCGCTCGGCGTCCAGTGCCTCGGCGTAGCGGGTGAGCAGGTCCATCGCGGCGGCGACGGCGGGCCCCTCGGCCCCGTCGAGCATCCTGCGGTCGTCGTCGGTGAGTATCACGGGGCGCCTCCGGGCATCGTTGCCTGTCTCCTCGTGGTGGTGGCGGTGGGACGGGTCAGTCCTCGACGTTCTCCCGGATCCGGTCGGTCAGGGCGTCGGCGGGCACGTCGTGCAGGCTGCCCTGCGGTCCGGCGAGGTCCAGGGCGTGCGCGGCGGCGTGGCCCATCGCCGCGCACGGCCCCATGACGCGCACACTCGACAGCGCCGCGGCGTCCCCGTCGATGCAACGGCCCGCGGCGACCAGGTTCGACGCGGCGGGCGGCAGCATCGAGCGCAGCGGCACGTAGTGCAGGTGGTCGGCGTCGAAGGTCTCCCAGACGTAGCCGTCGGGGCTGTCGTGCAGCTCGATCGGCCAGGCCGTGCGGGCGACGGCGTCGTCGAAGCGGGTCCCGGCGCGGACCTCGTCGACGGTGAGCTGGTGGACGGCGGCGATCCAGCGGGTCTGGCGGCGGCCGGGCAGCCCGTAGGAGCGCACCGTGGCCTTGCCGAACACCTCGGGGAACTCCGCGCGCAGGAACTCGACGACCCGGTCGGCCTGGGCCTTGCCCTCCAGCTGGGCCTCGGCGGCGGCGATCGGGTCCAGCGGCGCCTCGATGTGGGTCATGTTGAGCACCGCGGTGTCGCGGCCGGGGAAGTAGAAGGCGAGGCCGTCGCGACGGAGCAGGCCGTACTGGTCGGCCTTGGCCGCGACCCGGGCGGCGAGCTCGCCGGGCTCCGGCGCGGCACCGGTGTCCAGGTGCTCGACGACGAGCTGCTGGCTGCCGTAGATCTCCCGGTCGGGCAGGCGGCACTCCAGGCCCGCGGCCCAGGCGAGCGCGGCGTCGCCGCTGGCGTCGACGAACCCGGCCGCGGTGACGTCGACCGCGCCGTAGCGGGTGGCGAAGCGGGCGCCGAGGACACGGTCGCCGTCACGCTCGACGCCGGTGAGGGTGGCGTTGGTGAGGACCCGGATGCCGTGGGCACGGACGGTGTCCTCGACCCAGCGGCCGAGGCGCACCTCGTCGTAGCCGACGGTGAGGGTGTGGCCGGTACGGCGGAACAGGTCGCCGCCGGCCTCGAGGTCGGGGAACAGGGAGTCGAACAGGCCGTGGGTCAGCTGCCGGAACTCGGGGCCGTTGCCGTAGACCCCGCAGAACAGCCCGATCAGCGAGTTGACCATCTGCCCGCCGAGGACGGGGGCGGCGTCGACGAGGACGACGTCGCGGCCGAGGCGGGCGGACTCGACGGCGGCGGAGAGCCCGGCGATGCCGGAGCCGACGATGCAGACGTCGGCGGTCACCGCGTGCTCGGCCGGGTCGCCGGCGCGCAGTGGGGCGTCCCGGATCACGGCGTGGACCGGCAGGGGCGTCAGCGGGTGAGGCATGGCTCACACACTAGGAACGGCGCGCGCCGCCCCGGAAATAGAACGTTCGCCTGCCGGACCATCGACCGGACGAATAGTCGCAGCTCTACAGGGTGGCCGACAGCTCGACGATGAGTTCACGGAGCCACCGGTGGGCCGGGTCCGGGTCGAGGTCGGTGTGCCACCAGAGGCGCTCGCGGATCGGTCCGGGATCGCCCGGGCAGGGCAGCACGACCAGCCCGAGGCGGTCGGCGACCTGGCGGGCGAGCCGCTCCTGCAGCAGCGCGACGCGGTCGGTCCCGGCGACCAGGTAGGGCACCGACAGGTAGCTCTCCACCCGCACCTTGATGTCGGGTTCGACGCCGAGCCGGGCGAGCTGGCGGGTCATCGGCGCGGCCGCCGACATGCCGCGGTCCGGGGCGAACGGCACCACCCAGGGCATCGCGGCGAGCTCGTCGAGGTCCAGGGTCGGGTCCGGCCCGGCGGCCACCGGGTTGTCGGCGTCGACGACGCAGACCCAGCGGTCGTCGAACAGGGCGGTGGAGCGCAGCTCGGGCCGTTCGAAGCGGGCGGCGGGCGGGGCGATGAGGCCGTCGATGAGCCGGATCGTCTCGCCGATGTCGGCGGAGAACGACTCGCGGACCAGCCGCAGCCGCAGCTCGATGCCGGGGGCGCGCCGGGCCGCCGCCGCGGACAGCGCGGGCCCGAGCACGGCGACGGTGTAGTCGGCGACGAGCAGGGTGAACCCGCGCCGGGCGCTCGACGGGTCGAAGCCGTGGCCGGTGCCGAACAGCCGCTCGGCGGCCGAGCAGACGCCCTCGACCTGCTCGACGAGCTGGGCGGCGAGCGGGGTGAGGACGTAGCCGCCGGGGTGGCGGGACAGCAGGTCGTCGTCGAAGTGGCGGCGCAGCCGGGACAGGGCCGCACTGGCGGCGGGCTGGGAGATGCCGATGCGGGCGGCGGCGCGCGTGACATTGCGTTCGCGCAGCAGCTCGCGCAGGGAGACGAGCAGGTTGAGGTCGAGGTTGGCCAGCCGGACCGTCGGCGGGGTCGTCACGGCGCCGCAGGCTAGCCGCTCACCCCGTCCGGAGTACCCATCCGGTCACCGTGCCGTCCGCCCTGCCGCTCACCCCGGCGGAACGCGCTCGGGGTGACGCCGCGGACCCGGGTGAAGGCCGCGCTGAAGCCGAACGGGTCGGCGTACCCGACCCGGCGCGCGATCCCGGCCAGCGTCGCGCCGGGCTCGGCGAGGAGCAGGTCCGCCGCCAGGGTCATCCGCCAGCCGGTGAGGTAGGTCAGCGGCGGCTCGCCCACCCGGTCGCTGAACCGCTTGGCCAGCGTCGCCCGGGACACACCGGTGGCGGCGGCGAGCCCGGCGACGGTCCAGGCCGCCGCGGGGTCGGCGTGCAGCAGCCGCAGCGCCCGCCCGACCACCGGGTCGTGCTGGGCCGTCCACCACCGCGGTCGGCCTTCGTCGGGCCGGTCGAACCACTCGCGGAGGGTGCAGACCAGCAGCCAGTCCAGGAGCCGGTCGAGCACCACCTGCCGGCCGGGGGCGTCGACGGCGACCTCGGCGGCGACATGGTCGAGCACCGTGTCCCCGCTGCCCCCGGCACCGACCCGCAGCACCGGAGGGAGCGCGTCGAGCAGCCGGGCGCCGACCTCGCCCCCGGCCGGAGAGGCCCCGGTGATCAGGGTGCTCGCGTCGCTGCCCGGCGCCGGCGCCGGGTCGTGCCAGCCGAGCCGGTGGCGGGTGCCGCCCTGCTCGGGCGTCGCGCAGTCCACGCCGCAGACGATCGGCTCGGCCGGGGTGCCGACCTCGTCGACCACGTGGAAACCGGCCGGGCCGCGCACGACGGCGGTCTCCCCCGCGGCCAGCCGCACCGGGTCGGCACCGGGGACGAGGATCCACCCCGCGCCGGTGAGCATCGCGCACAGGGTCAGCGGTGCGCCGTCGACGAAGTGCAGCGACCAGGGCGGGGTCAGGGTGGTGCTGCCGAACAGCGAGCCGTACGACCGCAGCCCGCGGACGAGGTCACCGAAGGGGTCCACCGCACCGAGATTAGACGAACGGACAGGAGTTCCGGCGTCTCACCCATGTCGTCGTCCGCGCTGGGGTGGTGTCGTGGACCCATGCCCAGCACCGACAGCCGCACCGCACTCACCGACGACGACCGCGTCTTCCTCGCCCGCCCGCTGCACGGTTTCCTGAGCGTCGCGGGCGGCCCGGTGCCGCCGCAACCCCGCCCGGTCTGGTTCGAGGCGACCGACGACGGCACCGTGCAGCTGTTCACCGGACCGGAGTCGCTGCACATCCGCCGCAGGCGGGCGGACCCGCGGGCCTCGCTCGTCGTCGCCGCGCCGGTCGGGGAACGCGAGCGCTGGATCGCGGTCGACGGCTCCACGACCGTCGAGACCGACGGGGCACACGCGCTGGCGCAGCGGCTGGCGCAGCGCTACTGGGACCTCGACGACCCCGCGCGCGCCGCGGACCTCGCGGCGATCCTCGCCGAGGACCAGGTGCGGCTGGTGGTCCACCCCGAGCGGGTGCGCCGGCTGAGGTTCTGACCCCGGTCCGGCCCGGGCGCCCGGATCAGGGGGTGCGACGGCCCGACCACCCGGGCTCGACAGCCGCCCAGTCCTCCTCCCAGGCACGGGCGAACGCGCGCCCGTTCCAGGCGAAGACCAGCCGCCCGGCGACCCACACCACGGCGGCCCACATCACGGCGGTGATGAACCCGGCCGCGACGGCGACCGTGACGGCGTCGGCGGGGGTCGACGGCGGCGGCGCCAGCCGGCCGTCGGTGCCGACCCAGGCCGGCACCCGGTCGCCGACGTCGTAGAGGCCGGGCAGCGTGCTGCCGCCGGAGTGCGGCTGCCCGTCGGGGCCGGTCCAGCTCAGCGTGAGCGACTGCTGGCCGGTCTGCAGGTCACCCACCGCGCTCGCCCGCGCGGTGACCGTCGCGGCGACCGGCACGCGCTGGCGGGCCTCGACCGCGCCCCGTTCCAGGACCGACCCGTGGGCCGCGGCACCGGCGAGCCACGCCACGACCAGCCCGCAGGCGGCCAGCAGCCCGAGCAGCACGGCGAGCAGGTCCTCGCGACGGGACGCCCGACGACGGAGCCGGTCAGCGGGTCCCGGCTCGGAGCCCGGCCGGTCGGCTGCGCGCATCGTTCCTCCTGGGGTCGGTCACGACGGGTCCTCCCCACCACCGCGGGTGAGGAGGCGATCACCGAGGACTACCCCCGTTATCGCCCCGTGACATCCCTGCGGGACGGAGATCACGCCCTCGGACGCCGTGCGGTCCCCTCCCGTACCCGGGCGGTCGGCCGCGCAGCGATCCGCCGCCGGGCCCGCCCTCCACCCGTTCGCCGTGCACCGCAGCCCACTCGCCGCCACGGGGCTCGCCCGGGCAACCGCGGCACCCGGACGGGCGTCTGCCCCGATGTCACCCGGGTGGGTGATCTGTGACGTGGAGGTGGGCATGTCCCGGACCGAGCGGCTCCGTCGCCGTCGTGGCGTTCTGGTGACCGGGCTCGTGCTCGTGGCCGGGGTGGGGCTGGGTGGCACCGCGATCGCCACCGCCGACCCGGAGCAGAGCCGGGTCGCGAAGCAGGCGCACGCCGAGCCCGCCGCCCCCGGGACCCCGTGCGCGGCGTCGGTGCGGGCGTGCGTGGACCTCGAGACGCGGCAGGCGTGGCTGGTCCGCGACGGGAAGGTCACCGGCGGACCGTTCCGGGTCACCACCGGGGGCGAGGGGAAGGCCACCCCCGTCGGGCACTCGTTCCGGGTGTACCGCAAGGAGGCCGACCACCGCAGCGGCGAGTTCCCCGGCCCGGACGGCCGCCCGGCGCGGATGCCGTGGTCGGTGTTCTTCGCCGACGGTGGGATCGCCTTCCACGGCGGCGACCTCAGCCGCGAGTCGGCGGGGTGCGTCAAGCTCGGCGCCCGCGACGCGAAGCGGTTCTTCGACACCCTGCAGGTCGGGGACAAGGTGCAGGTCGTGAACGGGTCGGTGGAGCGCAGGCACCGCGCGGAGGCCCACGGCCGCGTCTGAGCTGCACCGACCCGGTCCGCGGGTCAGCCCGGGAGGACGATCCTGGTGCCCTCGGGCGCCCGGTAGGCGTCGACGACCCGGTTCAGCTCGGTCTGGTAGTAGAGGGTCTGCAGGCCGAACACGAAGCACAGCAGCAGCCCGACGACCGGGCTGCAGGTGACGGGCAGGCCCGCGGAGCGCTGGCTGTCGGCGATCCGCTGCCCCGTGTTGTAGAACGACACGAGCGGCGCCACGACCGTCCAGCCCAGGAACAGCAGCACCAGCAGCGGCCCGGCGACGGGCACCTGACGGCGCGGGTCGAACTCCGCCATCTCGCGGTGGATCCTGTAGTACCAGACGAGCCCGTAGATGCCGAGGGTGATCAGTGGCAGGCCGAGCCACACCGCGACCGGGTTGCGGCGCTTCATCGCCAGCCCGACCGGGGCATGCGGCGGCGCCGCGAGCTCGCCGGGGCGCCACGGGTCCAGCCCCGTGCCAGGGCCGCTGTACGGAACGGGGGCCGGGTACGGCTGCGGTCCTGGAGCAACGCGGCCGGTCGGGGCGCCGTACCCGACGTCACCGGAGGGCGGGGGTCCGACCGGCTGCGGGCCGGCGGGGTGGAGCCGGCGCGGGTCCGACGGGTGCTGCGGGTAGGTCATCGGCGGGGTCCGATCTGCGCGGAGGAGCGACGCGGGCGACCCCGCGTCCGTCCACCGCGACCTCGCCGTCCGTGGCACCGCCGTTAGCCCCGTCCGGCGCAGACACCGACGGCCCGGTGACGACCCGGAGATCGTCCGGGAGGTCACCGGGCCGCCCGGTGGTCGTCCTGACCCGCTCGTGAGCGGTGTCGCTACAGGTCAGCTCGTGCTGGCCGCCCGCCGCGGCAGCACCCAGTTGGGGCGCGGGAAGTGGCAGGTGTAGCCGTAGGGGAACTTCTGCAGGTAGTCCTGGTGCTCCGGCTCGGCCTCCCAGAAGTCACCGGCCGGCTCCACGTCGGTGCTCGCGCGGCCCGGCCAGAGCCCGGACGCGTCGACGTCGGCGATGGTGTCCAGGGCGACCGCCTTCTGCTCCTCGCTCGTGTAGAAGATCGCGGAGCGGTAGCTGCGGCCGATGTCGTTGCCCTGCCGGTCCTTCGTCGACGGGTCGTGGATCTGGAAGAAGAACTCCAGGATCTCGCGGTAGGAGATCCGCTCCGGGTCGAAGACGATCTCGACGGCCTCGGCGTGGTCGCCGTGGCGCCGGTAGGTCGCGTTCGGGGTGTTCGGGTCGCCGGAGTAGCCGACCCGGGTGGACACGACGCCCGGGCGCTCGCGGAGCAGCTCCTGGACACCCCAGAAGCACCCACCGGCGAGGATCGCGGTCTCGGTCATCAGGCTTGAACCTCCCTGTGTCGGGTCTCGACGGCTACAACGGTGCGGGCACCGCCGATGTTCCGTCGCGCACGACGGGTCTCCCGCTCTCGCGCCGGCCCCGCCGATGACCGATGCTCACACACATGGGAGCGGGCACGGGTGAACTGACCACCGAGGAACAGGCCGTCGTGGAGACGGTGCGCGACTTCGTCGACCGGGACGTCCGCCCGGTGGTGCGGGAACTGGAGCACGCGAACACCTATCCCGAGAAGCTCATCGAGCAGATGAAGCAGCTCGGGATCTTCGGGCTCGCCGTCCCCGAGCCGTGGGGCGAGGCCCCGGTGTCGATGCCCTGCTACGCCCTGGTCACCGCCGAGCTGGCCCGTGGCTGGATGAGCCTGGCCGGCGCGATGGGCGGGCACACCGTCGTCGCGAAACTGCTGGTCGCCTTCGGCACCCGCGAGCAGCAGGACCGCTACCTGCCGCGGATGGCGACCGGTGAGCTGCGCGCGACGATGGCCCTGACCGAGCCCGGCGGCGGCTCGGACCTGCAGGCGATGACGACCCATGCCCGTCGCACCGACGACGGCTGGGTGGTGAACGGGGCCAAGACGTGGATCACCAACTCGCGGCGCTCGGGGCTGATCGCGCTGCTGTGCAAGACCGACCCGGCGGCCGAGCCGCGCCACCGCGGCATCTCGGTGCTGCTCGTCGAGCACGGACCGGGCCTGACCGTGTCCAAGGACCTGCCCAAGCTCGGCTACAAGGGCGTCGAGTCCTGCGAGCTGGTGTTCACCGACATGGCCGTCCCCGCCGACGC
Organism: Pseudonocardia sp. UM4_GMWB1; assembly: GCF_017312155.1. Classification (NCBI taxonomy): domain Bacteria; kingdom Bacillati; phylum Actinomycetota; class Actinomycetes; order Pseudonocardiales; family Pseudonocardiaceae; genus Pseudonocardia; species Pseudonocardia sp. UM4_GMWB1. The sequence goes on from NZ_QJPN01000001.1 coordinate 3,629,704, forward strand.
GGTGCTCGGCGGCGAGCCCGGACACGGCTTCGCCCAGATGATGAAGGGCCTGGAGACCGGCCGGATCCAGGTCGCCGCGCGCGCACTCGGCGTCGCCGACGCCGCCCTCGCCGACTCCCTGGCCTACGCCCAGGAACGCGAGTCGTTCGGCAAGCCGATCTGGCAGCACCAGTCGGTCGGCAACCACCTCGCCGACATGGCCACGAAGATCACCGCCGCACGGAGCCTGATCCTGCACGCCGCCCGGAGGTACGAGTCCGGACAACGGTGCGACATGGAGGCGGGCATGGCGAAGCTGTTCGCCTCCGAGACCGCGATGGAGGTCGCCCTCGACGCGGTGCGTATCCACGGCGGCTACGGCTACTCGACCGAGTTCGACGTCGAGCGGTACTTCCGCGACGCCCCACTGATGATCGTCGGGGAGGGCACCAACGAGATCCAGCGCAACGTGATCGCCGCCCAGCTCGTCAAGCGCGGGGGCCTGGAACGCTGGTGAGCCCTCAGCCCACGCACAGTCGGCACACATCGGGGCCTGCCATGATCGCCACGCACGGGACCGACGGCGGGGAGGGGACGGCGTGGCGGCCGGGATCGTGGAGGCGGCGGCCGACGAGGGGCTGAGTGCGGCGCAGGTCGCCGCGGCGCGCCGGGCGGGCCGGGCGAACGCGCCGGTCACCGCGGGGACGCGCGGCTACGGGCGGATCCTGCGTACCAACGTCTTCTCCTCCTACAACACGATCCTGTTCGCGATCGGCCTGGTCCTGCTGGTGCTGGGCCGCTACGGCGACGCCCTGACCAGCGTCGGGCTCGGCCTGGTCAACGCCGTCGTCGGGGCGGTGCAGGAGATGCGGGCCAAGCGGAAGCTGGACCGGCTGCAGCTGCTCGACGCCGCGGAGGTCACCGTCGTGCGGGACGGTTCCGAGCAGCGGGTGCCGGCCGCCGACGTCGTCTCCGGGGACGTGCTGGTGGTGCGGGCGGGCGAGCAGGTCGTCGTCGACGGGCCGGTGCTGACCGGGCGGGCCGAGGCCGACGAGTCGCTGCTCACCGGCGAGTCCGACCCGGTCGTCAGGACCCCCGGCGACCTGCTGCGCTCGGGCAGCCACTGCGTCGCGGGCACCGCCCGCCAGCGCGCGACCGCCGTCGGCGCCGACAGCTACGCCGGCCGGCTGACGCTGCAGGCCCGCGCGGACACCACCGAGGCGACACCGCTGCAGCGGCGCATCGACTTCGTCGTCCGGCTGACCATGGTGCTGGTCGTGCTGATGAGCGGCGCGATCCTGGCCCAGGCGTTCCTGGAGGGGTTCTCGCTGCTGCGGGTCGTGCAGATCACCGCGGTGCTGTCCGGGCTGGTCCCCTACGGCCTGTTCTTCCTGATCGCCGTCGCCTACACCCGCGGCGCGGCCCGGCTGGCCGGGCGCGGCGCCCTGGTGCAGCAGGTCAACGCGGTGGAGGCGGTCACCCACGTCGACGTCGTCTGCACCGACAAGACCGGCACCCTGACCACCGGCGCGCTGCGCCTGGACGGGCTCGACCCGCTCGACGGGACCGACCCGGGGCCGGTGCTCGCGCGGTTCGCGGCGACGGTGTCCGACCCGAACCTCACCTCCGCCGCGCTCGCCGCGGCGCTGCCCGGAACGCCGTGGGAGCTGCGCGACGAGGTCGCGTTCACCTCGTCGCTGCGCTGGTCCGGGCAGGTCACCACCGGCGGGGAGGCGTTCGTGCTCGGCGCCCCGGACGCGCTCGCACCGCACCTGGACGACCCGGACGCCGTCGCCGACCGGGTGGAGGCGCGCACCGCAGCCGGGCTGCGGGTGCTGCTGCTGGCCCGGGCCGCGCGGGCGGGCGCCGCGCTGCGCGACGGCGACGGTCGCCCCGCCCTGCCCGCCCTGGCCCCGGTGGCGCTGGTGGTGCTGTCCGACGAGCTGCGCCCCGGCGTCGCCGACGCCCTGGAGCGGTTCGCCGCGGACGGGGTCGCGGTGAAGGTGCTCTCGGGCGACGACCCGCGCACCGTCGCCGCGCTCGCGGCGAAGGCCGGGCTCGACGTGGGTGAGGCGGTCGCCGGGTCCGAGGTCGAGGAGCTCGACGACTCCGCCGGGGGCCGGGCCGCGCTCGACGCGCTCGTCGCCCGGACCACGGTGTTCGGGCGGGTCACCCCGGAGCAGAAGGAGCGGGTCGTCGCGAGCCTGCGCCGGGGTGGCGCGCACGTCGCGATGCTCGGTGACGGGGTGAACGACGCGCGTGCCCTCAAACGGGCCCACGTCGGCGTCGCGATGCGCAGCGGCTCGGCGGTGACCCGCGACGTCGCCGACATCGTGCTCGTCGACGACTCGTTCGACGCGCTGCTGCCGGCGCGCACCGAGGGCCGCCGGATCATCGACGGCATCGCCGTGTCGATGTACGTGTTCCTCACCCGGGTCGCCACCCAGGGCCTGGTGATCATGGCCGTGACCATGCTCGGGCTCGGGTTCCCCTACTCCCCCACCCAGGTCGGGCTGACGCTGCTGACCGTCGGCGTGCCCACGCTGTTCCTGACGCTGTGGGCGACGCCGTCCGAGCCGGACCCGGACCTGCTGAGCAACCTCGCCCGCTTCGTGGTGCCGGCATCCGTGGTGACCGCGGGCGCGGGGACGGTCGTCTACACGGTGCTCTACCAGGGCATCCTCCAGGGCTTCACCAGCGGACGGACCCCGGCGCAGGTGATCGAGCAGTTCCAGAGCTACACCGGGCTGACCTACGGCACCGACGCCGACTTCGCCGGTGCGGCCGCGACGCTCGGCGCGCAGACCGGGCTGTCGACGTTCGTGGGGCCGGCGTCGTTCGTGCTGATCCTGTTCCTGCTGCCGCCGCACCGGTTCCTCGCGGCGTGGACGGCACCGGTGTCCGACCGTCGCCCGGCCTGGCTGGTGCTGGGCCTGACCGTGGTGTTCGCGGGCGTGGTCGGGACCCCGGCGCTGTCGTCGTACTTCGGGCTCACCGGCGCGGCGCGGCCGGTGTTCCTGGTGGTGCTGCCGGTCCTGGTCTGCTGGTTCGCCCTGATGTGGGTGGTGCTGCGGTTCCGGCTGATGGACCGGATGCTGGGGACCCACCGGCTGCCCGGGCGGGTCGGTCAGCCGCCGTCCTGACGGGCGGAGTCCGGCGGGGCGGGCACGGCGTCGCCCCCGACGGTCTCGCTGTCGTCCCCGGTTGCCGTGTCGGTCCCGGTCCCGGTCTTTGTGTCGGTGCCGGTAGCGGCGGAGGCCGGGGCCGCGCCGTCGACGGCGGTGACCGGGGTGCCCGCGGCGACGTCGTCCACACCGGAGAACCGGCGGTCCCGCAGGTCGATCTGCTCACCGAGGTAGCGCAGCAGCACCGCGACGACGGCCGCGACCGGCACCGCGAGGAACGCACCGGCGATCCCGGCGAGCGACCCGCCCGCCGTCACCGCCAGCAGCACGACGGCACCGTGCAGCTTGAGGCTCTGTCCCTGCAGGAAGGGCTGCAGCACGTTGCCCTCGATCTGTTGCACCGCCACGACCAGCACCGCCACCGCGACCGCGGTGCCGAAGCCCTGCGTGACCAGCGCGATGAGCACGGCCAGCGAGCCCGCGACGACCGCACCGACGATCGGGATGAACCCGCCGACGAAGGTCAGCACGGCGAGCGGCAGCGCCAGCGGGATGCCCAGCAGCACCAGGCCGATGCCGATGAACACGGCGTCGATGAGGCTCACCAGTGCCTGGACGCGGATGAAGCCGCCGAGGACGTCCCACATCCGGCGCAGCACCTCGGCGATGTGCCCGCCCGCGCTGCGACCGGTGATCGAGGTCAGCCACGGCAGGAACCGGGGCCCGTCCTTGACGAAGAAGAAGGTCAGCACCAGCGCCAGCACCAGCGAGATCAGCCCGGACGCCAGGGTGGACACCCCGGTCAGGACGCCGCCGGCGATGGCGGTCGCGCTCTGCTGCAGCTGCTGGGTGACCTGGTTGACGATGTCACCGATCTGGCCGTCGCCGAGGTTCAGCGGTGGCCCGGTCACCCACTGCTGGATCTGCCCGAGCGCCGCGATCACCCCGGAGGTGATCTGCTGGGTCTGCCCGGCGATCGACGGCGCGATGCTCACGAACAGCCCGGTCACCGCGGCGATGCCGACGAGCAGCACGATCGCGGAGGCCGCCGCGGCCGGCACCCGCCACCTGATGAGCAGCGCCGCGGGCGGACGCAGGACGGTGGCCAGCAGGATCGCGAGCACGACGGGCCAGACGACGACCCACAGCATGCCGATGACGTAGCCGACGATCACCAGTCCGACGGCGATCAGCGCGACCCGCAGGCTCCACGCCGCCAGCCAGGTGAGCCCGTTGCCGATGACGGTGCCGCGGCTGGCGACCGGGGCCGTCGGCGACGGGCTCAGCAGCCCGCCCCCCGCCGGGTCCCGCCGCGCCCCACGGTTCTCGGCGCGCGCGGCCGGTTGCGACCCCGAATCCATGACCCACTCCGTTCGTACCGGTCGACCTGCGGCGGGAACCCTAGCGGCGCAGGAGCCCCGGTGCCCGCCGCAACGCCCACGCCACACCCCGGAGGGCGCTCAGAGGTCGTCGGCGAGATGGCGGAACCCGGCGGGCCGGTCGCGGTGCAGTGTCCACAGGGTCCCGGCGAGTACGGCGGGGTCCTTGCGGGGGTGCCCGGGCTCGATCGCGCCGGGGACGATCAGCTGGGCGACGTGCACGCCGTCGCCGGCCAGCTCGTCGTGCAGCATCGCCGCGAAGGCGCCGAGCCCGGCGAAGGCGATGGAGGTGCCCGCCACCCGCGACGACGGCCGGGCCCCGCTGCCGCCGTTGACGAACAGCACCGTGCCGCGGCCCAGCGCGCGCATCCCGGGCAGCACCTGGTGCACGGCCGCGACCGGCCCGTACACCGACATCTCGACCGGCCCGAGGAGGTCGGCCGGGGTGGTCTCGAGCAGCGGCCGCAGGAAGTCCTTCTGCGGTGCGGGGCTGTACTGCAGCACCTCGACCGGGCCGACGGTCTCCGCGACCCGTTCCAGCGTCGCGGCGAGGGCGGCGGGGTCGCGGGCGTCGGCGGTGAAGGGGTGCGCGGCGACGCCGTCGTCCGCCAGCTCGGCGGCCAGCGCCTCGGCACGGTCGCGGCGCCGCCCGATCAGGGCGACCTCGAACCCCTCGCGCCCGAAGCGCCGGGCCGTCGCCGCACCGAGTCCCGGTCCGGCACCGACGATCGCGATGGTGGTCATGGCGTGATCATGCGGGTCGTGGCGCGGATCCGCACGGTCCGCGGTGCCCGCGGGGTCAGCCGCCCGACAGCAGGGTGAGCCGGTCCGCGACGGCGCCCAGCTGCGTGCTCATCCCATTGAGCTCCTGGGCGGCGTCGCCGAGCAGCCCGGGGTCGCCGAGGGAGGCGCCCGCGATGCAGTGCCGGGCCGCGTCGGCGCCCGCGGCGAGCCCGCCACGCCAGTACACCTGGGCGACGGCGTCCGGGATCGCCGGATACGCCTGCGCGGAGGCGACCTCGTCGCGCAGGTCGCGGCAGGCCTCGGCCAGCGCGACGATCCCGCCGCCGGACCCGGCGCGCGCGATGTCGCGCAGGGCCTCGGTGATCGCGGTGACGTGCACCTGACCGCCCGCGGCGCGCCAGTCGCCGACCGCGGCCGTCGCGGTGGCGGCGTCGTCGATCCCGCGGCCCGCCGCCCCCGCGGCGCCGACGACCACCGCGAACACGACGAGCATCCCGGCGATCCCGGCGGCCAGGCCCGCGCCGACCGCGAGCGGGCGACGGCGGCGCGGCAACAGCGTGGCCGGGAAGCCGGGCAGCCTCCCGTCGGCGCCGGGCCCGGCGGCGGGCTCGACGACGACCGGGGCCGGTGTGAACCAGGGCCGCTCCGGTGCCGGGGCGGGCGGCGCGGGGTGCGCGCCGTCGCGGGGTGCGGGGACGACCGACCACCAGGGCGCGGTGCCGTGCTGGGGCGCGGTGGTCCGCGGTGCCGGGCGGGGCTGCGGGACGGCGATCCGGTGGGCGGGCACATCCTGCTGCGGTGCGGCGGCGCGGTGGCCGTCGACGTCCGGCCGGGGCACGGCCTCGCCCCGCGGGGCGCCCCGCTGCGCCGGGACGGCGATCGTGGGCGGGGTCTCACGCAGGGCGTGCCGCGGGCGGTACGACGTGCCGTCCATGACGTCCCCCTCTCCGGCGTGCGGGCGCCCCACGCAGTGCATCGCGCCGGCGCCGAGATCGTCACCGATTCCCCGACAGTGTCACCAGAAATGGTGACCCGCGCATGCGCTGGGCGCCACCCACCGTTCACCCGACGCTCGTAGCATCACGCCCGTCATGGCCGATCCCGTCCGCCCGCTGCGCACCGGCGCGGCCGCCCCGTCCGCGCACCTCGCACCGGGCCGGACCACGGTGCCGCGCTACACCGGCCCGGCCGGTCGCGGCGACGCGCCGCACCTGGTCGTCGTCGCCGGGTCGGCGCCGGATCCCGACCTCGGGCCCGCCGACCGCCTGGTCCGGCTGCCCACCGGCGGGGACGCGGCGAGCCTGCTGGACCGGGAGCTCACGACGCTGGTCACCGGCACCCGGATCCTGGTCACCGGGCCCGAGACCGTCGTGCAGGCCGTGCGCGCCGCGGCGCTGCACCGGGGCGCCCTCGACGAGGAGCTCGTCCTGGTCCCGACCGACATCGCCGACTCCACCCGGGACCGGACGGTGCACTGCGGACACTGCCACCACCGCGTCGTCGTGCACGCCGACGTCGGGGACGCCGTGGCCTGCCCCGGCTGCCGGCTCGTGCTGCACGTCGCCGGGCACCACTCGCGCCGGCTCGCGGCGTTCCTCGGCGCGCCCACCCCGCAGCGGGCGCCGTGACCCGGCCTGCCGTGCACCTGCGGGTCGCCGCGGTCACCGACGCCGCGCCCGGCGTCCGTTCCCTGGAGCTCGCCGCCGCACCGGGGACCGGGCCGCTGCCCGCGGCCCCGCCCGGCGGCCACATCGGCGTCGAGTGGGCGCCCGGCCGCTGGAACTCCTACTCGCTGACCGAGCCGTCCCCCGCACCCGACCGCTGGCACGTCTCGGTCGCGCGACGACCGGACTCGCGCGGCGGCTCGGTGTGGGCGCACGGTCTCGCCCCGGGCGACGCGGTCGTGGCGACGACGCCGCGCAGCTCGTTCCCGCCGGTCGACACCGCGCGCCATCACCTGCTCGTCGCGGGCGGGATCGGGGTGACCGCGGTCCTGTCCCACGCCCGCTGGCACGCGTTCTGGGGGAACCCGTTCACGGTGCTCACCGTCCACCGCCCCGGTCCCGCGCCCCACCGCGACGAGCTGCGCGCGCTCTGCGGGGACCGGCTGGTCGAGGCCACCGGCCGCGTCGAGGCCCACACCGCGCTGGAGCGGCTGCTGACCACGGCACCGTTCGGCAGCCACGTCCACACCTGCGGCCCGCCCGGTCTGATCGCCGCGGCCGCGCGGACCGCACGCGCCGCGCACTGGGTCGACGCCCGCATCCACGCCGAGGCGTTCGTCCCCGAACCCGGTCCCGGTACCCCGTTCCGTGCGGTGCTGCGCCGCAGCGGTCGCACGGTCGAGGTCGGTGCCCGCGAGACCCTGCTCGACGCCGTGCACCGCGCCGGGGTCGCCGCGCCCGCGATGTGCCGGCGCGGTGTCTGCGGCGAGTGCGTGACACCCGTCGTCGACGGTCGGGTGGAGCACCGCGACACGGTCCTGACCGCCGACGAGCGCGCCGACCGGATGGCGCTCTGCGTGTCCCGCGCCGCCGGGACGGCACTGGAGCTGGACCTGTGACCGGCGTCGACGACTACCCGTTCCCGCTGCCGCACCCGACCTACCGGATCAGCGCGAACGTCGAACCGGCCGGGGTCGAGCGCCGTACCGAGGCCGGCTGCTGGGGCGCGCGGATCGTGCACGACGGCCCGGACCGTCCCGCCGTCGCCGCCGAGCGCGCGTCGACCCTGGACCGCGAACCCGCCCGGTTCGTCGCCGCACCGCACGCCCGCGCCTCCTGCTGGGACGCCTGCCTGTACCTGCTCGGGCGCCTCGCCGCCGAGCAGCCCGGCAGCTGCTCCCTGACCCGCACCCCCGGCCGGACCGGCGGAACGGGCGGCCGGCGGTTCCGTGACGCGGCCACCGGCACCGACCAGGAGTTCGTGTTCGGCGACGACGCCACCCTGCCCGAGCACCCGTTGCGCTGGGTGTCCCGGCTCGTCGCGGAGGACGTGGTGGTGCTCGGCGCCCGCGACGACGCGTTGTGGCTCGACGCCGGTGCCGTCGCGTTCGCCTCGGTCTGGTCGCTCGGGTTCGACGCCGGGATGAGCTTCCGGGAGCTACACGGCCCGGTCCCCGGCAACGGTCCCGGCGGGGTGTTCGAGCGCGCCGAACGCTTCCTGCTGCGGCTGCACCCCGGCGAGGCCTACCGCCGGCTGAACTGGGGGCTGCAGCCCGACGACCGCCGCGACCTGTCCCTCGACGCCGCCCCGCTGTGGCAGCCCGCCCGGACCCGGCTCGACCTCACCGACCCCGGCAGGCAGATCCACCTGCGCACCGAGGTGCAGCACCTGGTGCGGCTGCCGCTGACCGGCGCGGTGCTGTTCCTGATCGGTGTCCGCCTGCTGCCGCTCGACGAGATCGCGCGGGTACCGGCCTGGCGCGAGCGCCTCGCGTCGGTCCTGGAGACACTGTCGCCGGAGGTCGCGGAGTACAAGGAGCTGGAGCCGCTGGCCTCGATCGCCGCGGAATGGTTGCGCGCCGGGTCCTGACCGGCGGTGGCGGCCCCACAGCCCCGTCCCCCTCACGACTCGCCCCGAGCTGTCGGCCCCCTCGGCCACACCGATACGGGCACACGTTCGAGCAGGAGGCCGCGCCGCCCGACCACCCACCGCCCGAACGCGACCGACAGCCGCTAGCCTCGCGCGCCGTGACCGACGCGCCCCGAACCACCGTGCTCGACCTCGTCGCCGACCCCGGGCTGCCGACCGAGCTCGCCCACCGGCTCGTCCGCGACCTGCCCGCCGCGCTCGGAGAGCACGACGACGCCCGCTGGGAGGTCCGTCTCGCCGACGAACCGATCGTCCTGGACGAGCGCGGCGCGCTACCCGCTCTCGACATCGGCGACCGGGTGCGCGAGCGGGACGGCGCCGACGCCGTCGTGCTGCTCACCGACCTGCCGCGCCGCTCCGGGGCGGATCCGGTCGTCGCCGACGGCGGGACCGGGCACCGGGTGGGCCTGGTGTCGCTGCCCGCGCTGGGCGCGATCAACCAGTACCGGCGGTGCCGCGACACGGTGGTCCGTCTCGTGACCGGGCACCTGGTGCCCCCCGACCGCGCGGGCGCCGAGGAGGGCGGGGCGCCGGACGCCGGTCGTGCGGGACCGCTGACCCGGATCGACTCGGGGCCCCGCGCCGGGACCGACGGCGACCACCGCGACCAGGACCGCGAGCAGAAGCGCGACCGCGATCGGGACGACCGGGCGGACGGCGACGCCGCCCGGCGCGGGCCCGCGGACGACTCCGATGCCGGCAGCGGCGGGGTGGAGGACGACATCGACGTCCGCCTCGCGCTGACCGGGCTCCGCGGGCGGGTGCGGCTGCTGGCCGGGATGGTCCGCGCGAACCGTCCGTGGCGGCTGGTACCGAGCCTGTCCCCCGCCATCGCCGCGGCAGCGGCCGGGGCCGCGTTCGGGATCTTCTACTCCAACATCTGGCAGCTGGCGACCGCGCTCGGGACCGCCCGGCAGGTGACGGTCATGCTGATCGCCCTGGTCGGGATGACCGCGTGGCTGATCCTCGACAACCGGCTGTGGGAGTCGCGACGGCACCGCTCGCTGCGCGAGGAGATGCTGCTGTCGAACCTCTCGACGGTGATCACCGTGGCGTGCGGGGTGCTGACGATGTTCGCGCTGCTGTTCGTCCTGGCCCTGGTCGCGGCGGTCCTCGTCATCCCGCCGGACTACCTGTCCTCGACGCTGATGCGCGAGTCCGGGCCGGACGACTGGATCATGATCGCCTGGTTGTCGACGTCCATGGGGACGGTCGCCGGGGCACTGGGTTCCGGGTTCGCCGACGACGGCGCGGTCCGCCAGGCCGCGTACAGCCGCCGGGAGCAGGAGCGGCGGGCACGGCTGGACCGGGCCGACGACGGTGACCGCGGCAGGGACACCCCGGCCTGACCGACACCGGCTCCGCCCGGCGCCGGCAGCGGTCGTGACGGCCGGACCGGCGGCGCAGCGGGCCGCTGTGCGGTGCGGTGCGGTGAGCCCGGAACCGGCGTGGATCCGGCGGGTCAGCCCTCGACGAGGGCGTTCCGCAGAACGCGCAGCGCCGCGGCGTCCCGCGCCTGCCCGTCCGCGGCGGCGTCGAGCCGGGCGACCAGGTCCGCAGGCAGGTCGAGCACGATCCGGACCGGCGCCACGTCCGACTCCGCGCTCGGGGTACCGGCGTCGTCGCCCCCGGCGCCGTCGGAGCCCGCCACCGCGGCAGTGGGTGCCGCCGCCCCGTCGGCCCGCGTACCGGCCGACGCGGTGCCGGCGGTCGCGGCCCCCGTGGTCGTGTTCCCGGCGGATGCGGGCCCGGACGACACCGAACCGGTGGCGGCCCCGGTGGAGCCAAGCTGAGTCCCGGTGGCGGCGGGCTCGGTGGCGGCGGGCTCGGTGGGCGCGGGGTCGGTGGCGGCGGGCTCGTGCCCCCGGCCGCGCAGGACCAGGGCCAGTACCGGCAGGGCGATGGTGCCGAGCGCGTCGACGATCCCCGCGACGCCGAACCAGCGCCAGTACCACTCGCTGTCGCCGACCTCGCCGTCGGTGATCACCGGCAGCGCCAGCATCGTCGCGACGACGGCGATCGCGGCCAGGGTCAGCCCGAGCCCTGCGCGGATCACGGTGCGGCGCCGCTCGGCGAGGAGCAGCAGCAGGTTCGCGTGCGCCAGGCTGATCGCGACGATCGTCGCGACCAGCAGGGTCTTCAGCACCGACCCGTCGCCGTCGCCCTCGAAGAGCTCGTCGCCGCCCCAGACCAGCCACAGCGCGGCCACCGCGGCGACGACGCTCGCCGCCAGACCGGCGAACCCGAGGGCCCGCACGGCGCGGGTGACGACGGCGAGATGGCAGAGCGCCGAGGTGCCGAACGCGGCGACGACCAGCGTGGTCGCGACGATCCGTGCCTGCAGGTCGCCGAAGCCGCCGCCGAGCAGGGCGACGATCCCGCAGAGCGAGGCGACGAGCAGCGAGGCGACCACCGCGACGATCATCGCGCGGCGGGCCCCGCGGACCGGGGAGGCAGCTGGTGCGGTCATGCCGGCGAGGCTAGGGCCATCCGGTGCGGTCGGGCCTCCGTAGGGCTACGGCATCCCGGCGAGCAGGGTCGCGACGCCCTCCCGGTGCTGGGCGACGGCGTCGTCGACCCGCCCGCGCCGGGCCCGGCCCGCCGCCCGGGTGGAGACGAGTACGGCCAGGGTCCGCCCGTCCGGACCGGCGATCTCGACGCGGCCGAGGTCGTGGCCGGTGAGCAGGTCCATGGCGCGGGCCAGCGCGTCGGGCGGGAGCGGCGCGTGGACGTGCAGCCGGGCCCGGGCGCGGCACAGCCGGTCGGGGCTCCACGGGCCCGTGTCGGCGACGCCGCGGTAGAGCTCGTCGAGCCGCGGGTCGCAGCCCGGCAGCCGGACCCGGACGTCGCGATGGGTCTGGTTCAGCACCGCGTCGACGATCTCCACCAGCTCCCACCCGTGCGCGTCCGCGTCGACGGTGGCGAGCACGTCCGGAACCGCGCCGGGCAGCGGTGCGCCGCGCACGCCGGGGTCGGGGACGAGCGCGGCGATCCGGATGCGTTCGCCGTCCTTGCCACCGCCGACGGCGTCGTGGTCCTCCGGGCGGCCACCCCAGTCGGGGCCGTCGTGCCAGGCCACCGCGGACGGTTCGTGGACGAGCAGCGCACCGTTGTTCCAGGCCCGGTAGGCCAGGTCCCAGTCCTCGCCGCCGTAGCCGACGTAGCGCTCGTCGAAGCCGCCGAGGTCGTCGAACAGGCTGCGGTGCAGGGCGAGCACGGCGCTGATGACCAGCTGCCAGTCCGTGCCCGACGCGTCGAGCAGGTCGCGGGTGCGGCGGTAGCCGTCGGCGAGCCAGGCCGGGTCGGGCAGCTGCGGCGCGCCGGCCGGGTCGTCGCCCGGGGCGGTGCCGGACAGGTCCGCGTGCCGGCGACGCCCGACGGCGAGCACGTCCGGGCAGGCCGCGATCCGCGCGGTGAGCGCTGCGACGAAGCCGGGCCCGGGGACGGTGTCGGCGTCGAGGAACACCAGGACGTCACCCTCGACCTGCGCGGCGCCGCGGTTGCGCGCGGCGGCGGCGCGGAACCCGCGGTCGTCCTGGGTCACCACCCGCACCGGGACCGGCCCCGCGAGCGCGGCCGGGTCGGGCGGCTCCGGGGACCCGTCGTCGGCGACGACCACCGACACCGGCGGTCGGGTCTGCGTCTGCAGCGCGGCGACGGTGCGGGCCAGCTGCGCGGGCTGGCGGTAGTGGCACACCACCACCCCCACCGACGGCGGCGGCCCGGTGTGCGGCGCGAGCAGGTCCCAGCGGTTCCCCGGCACGCTCACCGGGCGACCATCCTCCGGTAGAGGGCGGCGTGCCCGGCCCCGGCGTCCGGCCAGTCCGGGACCGGGCCGCGGGTCGCGCCGGACCGGGTCAGGGCGTCGGCGACGAGGGCGTCCCGGCGGGCGTCGTCGTCGTAGAGCGCCACCGCGCCCGGAGCGGCGGCGTCGACCTCGTGGGCGTAGGCACCGGCCGCGGCCAGCGGGTAGCGGCCGTGGGCCAGCCACGCCAGCAGCGAACCGCTGGCACTGACGGTGCGGCTCGGCGCGACCGGGACGGTGACCGCCGCCGCCGCCGCGGCGAGCGCCGCCGGCTCCAGGTGTCCGGTGAGGATCCAGTCCACCCCACGCGACCGGGCGTACCCGGCGAGGGACCGGGCGAGCTCGTCGTGCCCGTCGGACACCGCCCCCGCGGCGACGACCGCGGGCCGGTCCGGGTGCGCCGCCGCCGCGTCGATCACGGCCTCGTGCCCCTTGCCGGGATAGACGAACCCGAGCACGCCGAGCGTGGGGCGCCCCGCCCAGCCCGGCGCCTGCTCGGCCGGCACGACGACCGGCAGCGGCAGCGGCAGGGTCACCGGGTCGGCCGCGCCGAGCGCGCGAGCCTTGTCGGCCTCGTGCCCCGCGGACACGACGACCGCGTCGGCGACGGCGACCACGCGCCGGTAGCCGGCGGACCGGCGGACGTCGCGGGCCGGGTCGGGGTCGGCGCCGGGCAGGTCGTGCAGGGTCACGACGAGCGGTCGTGGCAGGACCTCCGCCTGCTCGACGAAGGCGTCGGCGGCCGCGGCGACCCCGGCACCCCACAGTGCGTCGGTGAACTGGGCGTGGGTGAGGTCGGCCTGGCCGGAACCGACCGGGACCACGCCGTCGGCGACCACCGCGGCGGCGACGGCGGCGGCGTGCCGGACCACGCCGTGCCCGGACGCCCCGGGTGCGACGACCCGCACGGTGACGGTCACCGCGCCACCCCGGCCAGGACGCGGCGGTACTCGCGGGCGTGGGCGTCGGCGACCTCGGCGCGGCGCCGTTCCCGGTCGCCGGGGTCGGCCCGCCAGGTCGGACGGGTCCGGTGCGCCAGTGCGACGGCGGCGCCGAGCGAGGCGCGGTCGGGTCCGTCGTCGGTGAGGGCGTAGGTCAGGCAGGGCGCCTGCTCCCGGAAGTGTCCGACGTCGGGCACCAGCGCGGTCGTGCCGAGGTCGTGACAGGCCTCCAGCCAGCCGGAATGGGTCCCCCACCGGTACGGGAGCACCGACACGTCGAGCTCCTGGAGGTAGGTGTGGAGGGCGTCGTCGTCGAACGGGGGGTGCACCCGCAGCTCGAGGCGGGGCTCGTCGCGCAGGGCGTGCGCCACGGCGCGGCCACGCGCGTCGTCGTGCGCGTCGACCCGCAGCCGGACGTCGGGCGGGGCGGTCGCGGCGAGCGCACGGGCCACCCCGACCGGGTCGGCGTTGGTGCGGTGGCTCTTGGCGTGCAGGCCGACGACGAACCCGTCGGCGCGGCGGGGCCGGGGACGGCGCAGCCACTCCGGCCCGACGACGGCCGGGTGCCCCAGCACCAGCGCCTCGCGTCCCCAGCGTTCCCGGATCCGCGCGGCGGCCCCCGGGGTCAGCGTGACGAGCCCGGCGGCGGCCGGTACCAGCACGTCGAGGGCCGCGGCGTGCGGCGCGGGGTCGGCGTGGTGCGGGTTGCGCAGGTCGTGCACGGTCAGCACCAGCGGGACACCCGTCTCCCCCAGTGCCGCGACGAGTGCGCGCAGCTGGTCGGGGGTGCGGTCGTCGAAGCCGAAGTGGACGTGCAGCAGGTCGACGTCCGCGGCGTGCGCACGCAGGTGGTCGGCGTCGAGCCACGGCGAGGGCCACCACACCCCCGGACGCGCGCCCGGGACCGGCGGGTCCGGGAGCCGGACCACCTCGGGGTGGTGCAGCGATGCCACGTAGGGATGGGCGGTGGGCACGGACGCCACGCGCACGCGACGGCTCCTCTCCTCGGGTCCCCCGGGATGCCCGTCCGGGCGCGGATCAACCGCACGGGCCACGATGACCGGGTGACCGATCCGCGCCGCCGCCACTACGGCGTCCTCTACGGCCTCGAGGCGCCGCCGCCGGGACCGCTCGCCCTGGTGTGGGGCAACTGCCAGGCCGAGTCGGTCCGGGTGCTGCTCGCCGGCGTCGACGGCCTGCCGGTCACCCCCGTGCGCATCCCGCCGGTGCACGAGCTCACCGCCGACGACCTGCCCCACCTGCGCCGGCTGCTGTCCCGGACCCGGCTGCTGGCGTCCCAGCCGGTCCGCGACGACTACCGCGACCTCCCCCTGGGCACCGCCCAGGTCGCCGCCGGGCTGGCGCCGGGGGCGGTCGTCGTCCGCTGGCCGGTGATCCGCCATCCCGCGCTGCACCCGTGGTCGGCGATCGTGCGCCACGCGTCCGACCCGGCCGCCGTCCCGCCGGGGGTGCCCTACCACGACCTGCGGGCCCTCGCGGCCGCCGCGGGACGCGAGCCGGGGCCGCCGCCGACGCCGGAGGCGTTGCGCGAGGTGGGCCGCCGCGGGATCGCCGAGCTCGCCCGGCGGGAGGCCCGCGACACCGACGCCGGGGTGTCCGACGCGATCGCCGGGTTCGGCGCGGCGGCCGCACACACCCTCAACCACCCCGGCAACGGGGTGCTGATGCTGCTCGCCGGGCGGATCCTCGACGCCGCCGGGATGCCGGGCGTCGTGTGTGACCCCGGACGCACCCTGCTCGGCGGGATCCGGTCCCCGCTGCGCGCCGACGTCGTCGACGCCCTCGGGCTGGACACGCCGCCGCGCCCGCACTGGTGCGTCTCCGACCGGGCGATCGGCGAGGACGAGGTCGCCGCCGCGCAACGGGCCTGGTACGCCACGCACCCCGGATGGGTGGACGCCGGGCTGGCCCGGCACGCCGACACGCTGGAGCTGCTGGGGCTGTAGCCGGGCCGGGGGCCCAAGGTCGAGTTGTGGGGGGGCCCGGGGCACCGCATGATCGGGGAACGTCCGGGTTCAGCCGCCAGCTCGCACGGTTCCGCCCCACGAGCCTCGGAGCGTGTCGACCCATGACCCCGCCCGCCTTCCACCGGTGACCGCCCGGATCGCGCTCATCGCCTCCGCCCGCTACCCGATCCGTGAACCGTTCCCGGGAGGGCTCGAGGCGCACACCGCCGGGCTCGCGTCCCGGCTGCGACGCCGCGGTCACGACGTGACCGTCTTCGGCGCGCCCGGTTCCGACCCCGGACTGCGGGTGCGGGAGATGGCGGTGCTGCCTCCCATCTCGCGTGCCGCCCGCAGCGACGTCGGCATGCCGCCGGAGTGGTTCCTCGCCGAGCACCACTCCTACCTGGAGCTGCTGCTGGCGCTCTCGCGCGAACACGGCCGCTACGACGTGGTGCACAACAACTCCCTGCACTACCTGCCGCTGGCGCTGGCCGACACGCTCGACGCCCCCGTCCTGACCACGCTGCACACGCCGCCGACGCCGTGGATGGAGTCCGCGGTGCGGCTCGGCGACCCGCAGCGGCTGCGGTTCGCCGCGGTCAGCGCGCACACCGCCCGCGCCTGGGCGCCGACCGGTGCCCGCGCGACGGTGGTCCGCAACGGGGTCGACACCGCGGCCTGGGAGTACGGGCCGGGCGGTGGGGTCCCGGTGTGGTCGGGCCGCGTCGTCCCGGAGAAGGGCCCGGTGGAGGCGATCCGGGCGGCGCGGCTGGCCGGGACCGGGCTGCGCCTGGCCGGGCCGTGCCCGGACCGGGCGTTCTTCGACTCCTGCGTCGCCCCGCTGCTCGGTGACGGCGTCGACTACCTCGGCCACCTCGACCACCGGGCGCTGGCCCGCCTGGTCGGGGACGCGACCGTCGCCGTCGTGTCGCCGTGCTGGGACGAGCCCTACGGCCTGGTCGTCGCCGAGGCGCTGGCGTGCGGCACCCCGATCGCCGGGTTCGCCCGGGGTGCGCTGCCCGAGATCGTCGATCCGCTCAGCGGGGTGCTGGCCGAGCCCGGCGACGTCGAGGCGCTGGCCGAGGCGATCCGCGCGGCATCGCTGCTCTCGCGCACCGACGCCCGCAGGCACGCCGAGGCGACCTGCTCGGCCGAGGTGATGATCGACGGTTACGAGCGGCTCTACCGGGCCCTGGCCGCGGTATGACCGGCGGCACCGGCCCGGGCGCCACGTCCGGCACGATCGTCTACTACGTGCACCACCACGGCAGCGGGCACGCCCACCGCGCCGCCGCGATCGCCGCGCACTGCCGCACCCCGGTCGTCGGGGTCGGGTCCCGGCCCGCCCCGTACGGCTGGCCAGGCGCCTGGCACGAGCTGCCCCTGGACACCGGCGGCGGCGACACCGCCGGTGGTGACACGGCCGACACCGCCGACGTGACCGCGGGCGGGACGCTGCACTGGGTACCCCGCCACCACGACGGTCTGCGCGCCCGGACCGCCGCGGTCTCGGCGCTGCTCGCCGCGGGCCCGGCCCGGCTGCTCGTCGCCGACGTGTCGGTGGAGATCGCGCTGCTGGCCCGGCTGCACGGGGTGCCGGTCGCCGTCGTCGCGCAGCCCGGGGAACGGCTGGACCGGGCGCACCGCACCGTCTACGACCTGGCGGAGGTCCTGCTCGCGCCGTGGCCCGCCGATCCGCCGCGGCCGTGGCGCCCGGAGCTGACCGGCCGGACGGTGCACCTGGGCGGCCTGTCCCGCTACGACGACCGCACCGCCCGCCCGGGTCCGGGCCGTCGCCGGGTGCTGGTCCTGACCGGCAGCGGCGACGGCGGCGCCGACCCGGCCGCACTCGCCGCCGCGGCGTCCGCCACCCCGGACTGGACCTGGCGGGTCGCCGGCGGCCTGACCGGCGCGCTGCGCGACGCCCCGCCGAACCTCGCCTGCGCCGGGTGGACGGGCGAGGTGTGGGCCGAACTGCAGGACGCCGACGTCGTCGTCGGGCACGCCGGGCAGAACGTCGTCGCCGAGATCGCCGCCGCCCGCCGCGCCGCCGTCATCGTCCCGGCCGAGCGTCCCTACGGCGAGCAGGTCGCCACCGGCGCGGTGCTGCGGGCGGCCGGGCTCGCGACGGTCCGCGACCGCTGGCCCGCACCGGCCGACTGGCCCGGGGTGCTCGACGAGGCGGTGTCCCGCGGCGGGGCGGGCTGGTCGCGCTGGTCCGACGGGCGGGCCGCGGAACGCGCGGCCGCGGTGCTCGACGGGATCGCCGCGTGAGCGCGCCCGGAGCGCGTGTCGCCGTGGTCACCGTGGTCCGCGGCCGCGCCGGCCACCTCGCCCGCCAGCGCCGGGTGCTCGCCGCGGGGCCGCCGGTGACCCACGTCGTCGTCGGGATGGGGGCGGAGCCCGCCACCGCCGGTGCGGGCCCGCCGACCCGGGTGCTCACCGTGCCCGCGCCGGGGCCGTTGCCGCTGGCGGCGGCGCGCAACGCCGGGGCGGGCGCCGCGCTCGCCGGCGGGGCGACGCTGCTGGTGTTCCTCGACGTCGACTGCCTGCCCGGGGACGGCCTGGTCGACGGCTACCTCCGCGCCGCGGCACGACGCCCGGACGCACTGCTGTGCGGGCCGGTCACCTACCTGCCGGCGGGGGTGCTGCCGGAACGGGACCTGTACCGTCACACCGACCCGCACCCGGCGCGCCCGGCGCCGGCCGACGGGGCGCTGGTCGCCGAGCCGCGCCGGGAGCTGTTCTGGTCGCTGTCGTTCGCCGTCACCGCCGACGCGTGGCGGGCCGGCGGCGGGTTCTGCGAGGACTACGCCGGCTACGGCGGCGAAGACACCGACTTCGCGCTCTCCTGCGGGCTGGACCTGGTGTGGGTGGGCGGGGCGCACGCGTACCACCAGCACCATCCGCCGGCCCGGACCGACCCGGCCCGGATCGCCGAGATCGTCGGCAACGCCCGGCTGTTCCACGACCGCTGGGGGTGGTGGCCCATGGCGGGCTGGCTGCGCGAGCTGCACGCGACGGGCGCAGTGGAGTTCGACCCGGTGCGTGACGTGTTGCGGGTCGGGTGAGACCGGCCGGAGCGACGTCCGGGCGAGCGGCAGCGGCCGACCGTCTCAGCGCGGGGTCACTCCGGGCCCTGGGAGCGCAGTTCCTCCACCCGTCCCATCGCCTCGCGCAGGTCGGTCAGCCACTCGTCGGCGTGCCGGCCGACCAGCCGCACCGACCAGGCCAGCGCGTCCGACCGGGACCGGGCCACGCCGGCGTCGACGAGGGTGTCGAGCACCGCCCGCTCGGGCTGACGCAGCCGGGTCATCACCGGCACCGAGATCGTCGTGAACAGCTCGCGCGTCCCGCCGACCCGCGCGCCCCAGGCGACCTTGCGCCGGTAGCGGCTCTCGGCCTCGCGGGCGATCTCGATCCGCCGGTCCCGGGTCTCCTCGCGGAACCGCGAGATCCGCCCGGTCTCGGCGGCCGCGGCGTCGGCCCGTCCCGCATCGGTGTCGGGGTGGTCGCCGCCCGGCGGGGGCAGCTCCCCCACCACGACGATCTCGTCCCGGTCGACCGTCACCTCCGGCGCGCCGGTGAACCACCCGTCGGGCAGCCGTCCGGTGAACCACGCCGCGGCGTCGTCGGCCGGGGGGAGGTCGGCCTGCTGCCAGCCGCCCCGTCCGCGTCCTCGTCCTGTCATCGCGCACCTCCCGCATCGATGATTACAGGATTACACCGTAATGAGCTGGGACGCCAGCAGGACGGCGCCGAGGGTCACCATCGCGGCGCCCGCGACCCGGGACACGACGCGCGCCGCGGCGGGCCGCGCGGCCAGGACGGTGCGGGCGCCGACGCCCACGCCGGTGTAGACGAGGGCACAACCCAGCACGTGCACCAGGCCGAGCAGGAGGATCTGCCCGCCGACGGGGACCGCGGCGGCCGGGTCGGTGAACTGCGGCAGCAGCGCCAGGAACAGCAGCAGCGCCTTCGGGTTGAGCCCGCTGACCCCGGCGCCGCGGACCAGGTCTCCGAGCCCGGACCCGCCGCCGTCCACGGCCGCGGCGGCGGGGCCGGCCGGGCGGAGCAGCGTCGTCGCGCCGAGCACCAGCAGGTAGGCGGCACCGACGGCGGTCAGCACGGTGAGGACCTCCGGCCGGCGCGCGACGACCGCCGCGATCCCGGCCGCGACGAGCGCGGCGAGTGCCAGGTGCCCGCTGAGCAGACCTGCCAGCGACGGCAGCAGCGTCCGCCCGCGCAGCCCCGCGCGGATCATGTACGCCCAGTCCGCGCCGGGTGTCAGGACCAGCAGCAACGACAGGCCGGAGAACCCCAGCACGCTTCCGATCGGCATGCCCCGACGCTAGGCAGGATGCGCCGACAGGTGTTCCCGATGTTCCCATCACACGCCCCGTGTGGTGCAAGAATCCCCTCCGTGGACGCGATTGACCGGAAAATTCTTGCCGAGCTGCAGTCCGACGGACGTCTGACCGTCACCGAGCTGGCCGAACGGGTGCGGCTGTCGGTGTCGCCGTGCCACCGCAGGCTGCGCGCCCTGGAGTCCTCCGGGGCGATCGCGGGCTACCGCGCCCACCTCGACGCGCACCGGCTCGGCCTGGGCTTCGACGCGCTGGTGTTCGTGACCATGCACGAGGCGGTGCAGGACACGGTGCAGGCGTTCGAGTCGGCCGTCGAGGACATCGAGCAGGTCGTCGCCGCGCAGCGGCTGTTCGGCGACCCGGACTACCTGCTGCGGATCATCACCCGGGACCTGCCCGCGTTCCAGCGGCTCTACGACGAGCGCCTCACCACCCTGCCCGGGGTGCAGCGGCTGTCCTCGACGCTGGTGATGAAGGACGTCGTCGCCGGCCGGGGGCTGCCGCTGGAGCACGGGCTCGCCCCCGGCCGGGCCGGGTGAGACGCTGGCGCCCGACCAGCTGAGAAGGGCCGATCATGACGAGCACGTTGCAGAAGACGCTCCACCACTGGGTCGCGGGAGCGCGGGTCGAGGGCACCTCCGGGCGGACGTCCGAGGTCACCGACCCGGCCACCGGCGAGGTCACCGCGCACCTGCCCCTCGCGAGCGCCGACGAGGCCGCCGAGGTGATCGCCGCCGCGAAGGCCGCGTTCCCGGCCTGGCGCGACACCTCGCTGACCACGCGCACCCAGATCCTGTTCCGCTTCCGCGAGCTGCTCGACGCCCGCGCCCCGGAGCTGGCCGCGCTGATCACCGCCGAGCACGGCAAGGTGCTCTCCGACGCCGCGGGCGAGGTCGCGCGCGGCCAGGAGGTCGTCGAGTTCGCCTGCGGGATGCCGCACCTGCTCAAGGGCTCGGCGACCGAGAACGCCTCCACCGGCGTCGACGTGCACTCGGTCCGCCAGCCGCTGGGCGTCGTCGGGATCATCAGCCCGTTCAACTTCCCGGCGATGGTCCCGATGTGGTTCTTCCCGGTCGCGATCGCCACCGGCAACACCGTGGTGCTCAAGCCCTCGGAGAAGGTGCCCTCCGCCGCGCTCTGGATCGCCGAGCTGTGGTCCGAGGCCGGCCTGCCCGACGGCGTGTTCAACGTCCTCAACGGGGACAGGACCGCCGTCGACGCGCTGCTGACCAGCCCGGACGTCAAGTCCGTCAGCTTCGTCGGCTCCACCCCGATCGCCCGCTACGTCTACGAGACCGGCACCGCGCACGGCAAGCGCGTCCAGGCGCTCGGCGGGGCGAAGAACCACATGGTCGTGCTGCCCGACGCCGACCTCGACCTCGCCGCCGACCAGGCGGTCAACGCCGGGTTCGGCTCCGCGGGCGAACGCTGCATGGCCGTCTCCGCGCTCGTGGCCGTCGGCGCCATCGCCGACACCCTGGTCTCGAAGATCGCCGACCGGGCCCGCGCCCTGCGCACCGGCGACGGCCGCCGCTCCTGCGACATGGGCCCGCTGGTCACGCGGGCCGCCCAGGAGCGGGTGTCGGGCTACATCGACGCCGGCGAGTCCGAGGGCGCCACCGTCGTCGTCGACGGCAGGCAGGGCGAGTTCGACGCCGACGGGTCCGGCTTCTTCGTCGGCCCCACCCTGCTCGACCACGTCGGCACCGACATGACCGTCTACACCGACGAGATCT
Source organism: Pseudonocardia sp. UM4_GMWB1 (assembly GCF_017312155.1). Lineage (NCBI taxonomy): Bacteria > Bacillati > Actinomycetota > Actinomycetes > Pseudonocardiales > Pseudonocardiaceae > Pseudonocardia > Pseudonocardia sp. UM4_GMWB1. The sequence continues at coordinate 3,651,341 of NZ_QJPN01000001.1, forward strand.
TCGGCCCGGTGCTGTCGGTGGTGCGCGTCGAGACCTACGCGCGCGCCGTCGAGCTGATCAACGCCAACCCCTACGGCAACGGCACCGCGATCTTCACCAACGACGGCGGCGCCGCCCGCTGCTTCCAGAACGAGGTCGAGGTCGGCATGATCGGCATCAACGTGCCGGTGCCCGTGCCGATGGCCTACTACAGCTTCGGCGGCTGGAAGAACTCGCTGTTCGGCGACACCCACGCGCACGGCACCGAGGGCGTGCACTTCTTCACCCGGGGCAAGGTCGTCACCACCCGCTGGCTCGACCCGAGCCACGCCGGGCTGAACCTCGGCTTCCCGACCAACACCTGAGGTCACCCGGCGCCGGTGCATCCGGACACCGTCCGCGGCCGTCCGTCCGGCACACCGACGTACAGCACGATCGCGGGCAGCCGCGGGCGTTCGCCGGAGCAGCTCGGGGGCAGGGTTCCGCGGCCGACCCGCCCCGTCCGCGGCGCCCGACCACGCGGTCCGGGGCCGCACGTGTGAGCGCGGCCGCCGGAGGTACCCCTTCCGCATGACCTCCTTCCTGGGACGACTGGTGGACCGGCTGCGCGGACGCGGCCCGGCCGAGGACGTCGAGCCCGACCCGAACCTGGCCAACTCCCGCGAGACCGGCGGCCTGCCCCGGGAGGACGGCGACTCGGCGTCCACCACCGGCACCGGCGCGTCGGGCGAGTTCGTGGGCCGCGTCGCCGGGCGCGACGAGGGCTACGCTGGCCGGACCGGCGCCGAGGCCCGCGCGGAGGCGCTCGCCGAGGAACACCGCGAGGACGAGGCCCGCTGACCGGTCCCCCGGTCCCGGGACCGGACCCGGGGGCGGTGCCGGGCTCAGGGGGTGAAGAGCACCTTCACCGCACCGTCGGTCTTGTCCTGGAACATCGAGTAGGCCTGGGCGGCCTCCTCCAGCGGCATCCGGTGGGTGGCGAAGTGGTCGACGCCGAGCGGGTCGTCGTCACCGAGCAGCGGGAGCAGGTCGGGGACCCAGCGCCACACGTTGGCCTGCCCCATCCGCATCTGCACCTGCTTGTCGAACAGGGTGAGCAGCGGCAGCGGGGTGGCGCTGCCGCCGTAGACCCCCGACAGGGAGATCGTGCCGCCCCGGCGCACCGCGCCGATCGCCAGCTCCAGCGCCGCGGTGCGGTCGCTGCCCGCGGTCTTCATGACCGTGCGGCCCAGCCCGGAGGGCATCGCGGCCACCACCTTCTGGGCGGCGGCCGCGACCGGGGACCCGTGGGCCTCCATGCCGACCGCGTCGATGACAGCGTCGGCGCCACGGCCCCTGGTCATCGACCGGATCGCGCCGAGCACCTCGTCGTCGCCGTGGCTCAGGTCCAGCGCCGGGATCCCACGCGCCTCGACCCGGGCCAGGCGCTCGGGCACGAGGTCGACACCGACCACCTGCCGCACGCCCAGGTGGGCGGCGATCCGGGTGCACATGTCCCCGATCGGTCCGAGCCCCAGCACCACCAGCGTCCCGTCGGCGGGGGTCGCGGCGTACTGCACGGCCTGGTACGCCGTCGGCAGCACGTCGGACAGGAACAGGAACCGGTCGTCCGGCGGCCCCTGGGGCACCCGGATCGGCAGCGAGTTGCCGAACGGCACCCGCAGGTACTCGGCCTGGCCGCCGGGCACCTGGCCGTAGAGCGCGGTGTAGCCGAACAGGGACGCGCCGGTCCCCTGCTCGCGGTTCTGCGTGGTCTCGCACTGGGACTGCAGGCCGCGCTCGCACATCCAGCAGTGCCCGCAGCTGACGTTGAACGGAATCACGACGCGGTCGCCGACCGACAGCTCGGTGACGGCGGGCCCCACCTCGGCCACCACACCCATCGGCTCGTGGCCGAGGACGTCGCCGGGCGACAGGAACGGAGTGAGCACCTCGTAGAGGTGCAGGTCGGAGCCGCACAGGCCGGAGCTGGTGATCTGCACGACCACGTCGTCAGGCTGTTCGACGACCGGGTCGGGGACGGTGTCCACCCGGACGTCGCGGCGGCCGTGCCAGGTCAGGGCACGCATGGGGTCCTCCTCGGTGTCGCCGGTGGTGCGGGCGCCCGGCTACCCGGGCGCCTCCCGGTGAAACCGGCATGGGCGTCCGGCCGGCGGGTAGGCGTCGGCGGTCGCACCCCCACCACCGGAGGACCGCCATGGAGCCCCAGCCCGTCACCGAGGACCCGGCCGGTCCGGACGGCGGCGTCACGAACCGCCTCGAGCCGTACGTCGCCTGGCTCGCGACACAGATCGGCGACGAGGAGACGCGGCGCCGCTACCGCGAGGTCGCCGAGGCGTTCCTGCGTTTCTCCGCCGCGGACCGGGGTGCGCCGGGGACCCGTGGCCGGCGGTTCGTCGTCGCCCACCGCGACCGGGCCGCCCCGGAGACCACGCGGGCCGCGATGGACCGCCTGGTCGAGTACGACGCCGTCGTGCGGTGCACGCTCCCCTTCGACGCCTGAGGCGGCGGCCGCGGCACCGCGCGCCCGCCCCCCGTCCGCCTCACCGCGGCCCGCGGGCGGCGCCGTGCCCGCCGGACCGGTCGCCGTCACCGGCCGGCTCGTCGCTCCACGCCGCCGGGCCCCTGTCCTCGGTGCCCACGTCGTCGGTGCCCGCGTGCACGCTGCGGTCGCGCAGCCCCGTCACCCGGCGGCCCGCGGCCTCCACCCCGCGCTGGAGACCCGCGTACGGGGCGTCGCTGAACGCGCGTCCGAACACGGCGACCGCGCCCAGCACCAGCAGCAGGACCCCCACCAGCACCGAACCGGCGTTGGTGGCGAACGGCCCGGCCGGGACCAGCCGGAACACGCCGGTCAGGAGTCCGAGCAGGACCTCGGCGGCGCCCAGGAGCATGAGCACCACCCCGAAGCCCCGCGCCCAGGGCAGCCGCGTGGCGCACGGCAGTCCCGCCACGCCGAGGACGAGGTGCACCAGGTCGCGCAGCGGGTCCACCCCGATGCCCAGCAGCTCCCCGCTCGCCGCGGGCAGCCCGGGAAGGCCGCTGTAGCGGAACCCGAGGAGCCCGTAGAGCAGGAGCAGGAACGCCGCGAGGACCACCAGCAGCTGCGGCCAGGGGAACACCGCGTGGCCGTGGGAGTGGTGCTGGGACTGGGTGGGCATACTCGTCCTCCGGGTCGTGCGGCACCGGTCGGCCCGGCATGACGGCGCGGCTACCCGCCCATCGGCAGCGGATGCCGATCGTGACGGGCATGACCTCCGCGGGCCCGGATGGCACGGTGCACGGCGCCCCGCGCGGGCCGCCGGCACGGGAGGGGGAACCGGGTGACCGAACGGGTCGACGCCGTCGTGGTCGGGGCCGGGCACAACGGCCTCGTCGCGGCGAACCTGCTCGCCGACGCCGGCTGGGACGTCCTGGTCTGCGAGGCCGCCGAGGCGCCGGGCGGCGCCGTCCGCTCGGCGGAGATCACCGCGCCGGGCTTCGTCAGCGACCTGGCCAGCGCGTTCCACCCGCTCGGCGCCGCCTCACCGGTGCTGCGCGAGCTCGACCTCGGCGCGCACGGGCTGCAGTGGCGCCACGCCCCCACCGTCCTCGCCCACCCCACCCCCGACGGCCGGTGCGCGGTGCTGCACCGCCGCCTCGACGACACCGCCGCCGCGCTCGACGACGACCACCCCGGCGACGGCGACGCCTGGCGCGCGCTGGTCGCGCAGTGGGACCGGATCGGCGACGACGTCGTCGCCGCCGCACTGCGCCCGTTCCCACCGGTCCGGCCGGCATCGCGGCTCCTGCGCACGCTCGGCACCGGCGACGCCCTGCGGCTGGCCCGGATGCTGGTGCAACCGGTGGCGCGGATGGCCCAGGAGCACTTCGGGGGCCGGGCCGCCCCGCTGCTGCTGGCGGGCAACGCCCTGCACACCGACCTCGGGCCGGACTCCGCGGCGGGCGCCGCCTACGGCTGGCTGCTGGCGATGCTCGGCCAGCGTGTCGGCTTCCCGGTCCCGGCGGGCGGGGCCGGGGCCCTGACCGGTGCGCTCGTCGCCCGCCTGACGGCCCGCGGCGGGCGGATCGACTGCGGACGGCCGATCCGGACCGTCCTGGTCGGACCGTCCGGCCGGGCCTCCGGCGTCGTGGACGCGGCCGGCCAGCGGGTCCTCGCCCGCCGGGCGGTGCTCGCCGATGTCGACGCGCCCCGCCTCTACCGCGACCTCGTCGGGGAGGAGCACCTGCCGGCCCGCTTCGTCGCCGACCTCGCCCGGTTCGACTGGGACTTCTCCACCGTCAAGCTGGACTGGGCGCTCGACGGACCGGTGCCGTGGACCGCGCCGGGTGCCCGGTCGGCGGGCACCGTGCACCTCGGCGCCGACGTCGACGGCCTGCGCCGCTACTCCGCCGACCTGACCGCCGGCCGGCTGCCCGGCGACCCGTTCCTGCTGTTCGGGCAGATGACCACGGCCGACCCGACCCGCTCCCCGCCCGGCACCGAGTCCGCCTGGGCCTACACCCACGTGCCGCGCGGCCTGGGATGGGGCCGCGACGAGGTGCTGCGCTGGGCCGACCGGATGCAGCAGGTCGTCGAGGACCACGCGCCCGGGTTCGGGTCGAGGGTGCTGGCCCGCGCCGTCGCCGGGCCCGCGGACCTGCAGGGCCGCGACGGCAACCTCGTCGACGGGGCGATCACCGCGGGCACCTCCGCGGTGCACCAGCAGCTGGTGTTCCGCCCGGTGCCGGGCCTGGGGCGCGCCGACACCCCGGTGCCGGGGCTGTTCCTGGCCGGGGCGTCGGCGCACCCGGGCGGCGCGGTGCACGGCGGGCCCGGCGCCAACGCGGCGCGGGCCGCGCTGGCCGCGTCCGGGGCGACCGGGGTGCTCTACCGCGGCGCGGTGCGGTTCGCCCACCGGCGGCTGTACGGCTGAGCCCCACCCGGCGGTCGGGTTTGGACCCGCCGGGACCGGACATACGGCAGTCCGTGAGCCTCGACCACCGACCCGACGTCCCCGGCGCCGACCACCGGGGTGGCCGATCCGGGCCCGCCACCGGCGTCCTGGACCCGGTGCCCGCACCCGCAGGCCCCGCCGAGCCGTTCCCGGGCGGGGCCGGGGCCACGCTCGCTGCCGCCGTCGCCGCCGGTGAGCTCGACCTCCCGCTGCCCGGTTCCGGGGCGACCGCGACCCGGTGGGCGCGGCTGGCCCGGATCGCACGACGCGACCTGCCGGTCGCGCGGCTGGCCGAGGGGCACGCCGACGCCGTCGCGATCCTCGCCGACCACCACCGCTCCCCCGTCCCGGGCGCCGGCTACGGGGTGTGGGCGTCGCGGTCCGGCGGCGGGGCCCGGCTCGACGGCGGCCACGACGGGCTGCGCCTGTCGGGCACCGTGCGGTTCTGCTCGGGCACCCACCTGCTCGACCGGGCACTCGTCGTCGCCGGGGCCGGGGACGGCACCCGGCTCGTGGACCTGGACCTGCGCGCCCCGCAGGTGGAACGGGTGACGGCCTGGCGGGCCGCCGGGATGGCCGCCAGCGACACCCACGACGTCGTCCTGCACGAGGTGCCCGTGCCGGCCGAGGCCGTGGTCGGCGGACCGGACGCCTACACCGACCGCCCCGGGTTCGCCCACGGCGGCGCCGGGGTCGCCGCGGTGTGGCTGGGCGCGGCCGCCGCGATCGTCGACCACGTCGCGGCGCCGCTGCGGACCGCCGACCCGGACCCGCACCGGCTGGCCGCGCTCGGGGCGGTGCACGCCGCCGTCGCCGCCGCGGACGCCCTGCTCGCCGTCACCGCCGCCCGGATCGACGCCGACCCCGCCACCGCCCACCACGACGCGGTGGCCACCGTGCGGGCCACGGTCGAGCGGGCGTGCCGGACCGTGCTCGACGCCGCCCCGGAGATCGCCGGGGTCGCCGTGCTGGCCGGGTCGCCGCTGCTCACCGCACGCCTCGCGGACCTGCAGATCTACCTGCGCCAGCACCACGGCGGACGCGACCTCGCCGCCCTCGGGCGCGCCCTGGTCACCCCGGCGACCTGATGGAGCCCGTGCAGTCCCCGGACGTCTGGGAGGACGCGGCCGTGACCCTCGCCCGGCGCGGGCTCGACCCGTCGTCGTTCGGCCGCCTGGTCGTGGTGTGCGCCCACCCCGACGACGAGACCCTCGGCGCGGCCGGGCTCATGCGCGGGGTCGTCGCCGCAGGCGGCACCGTCGAGGTCGTCCTGGCCAGCGACGGGGAGGCCGCCCTGCCCGAGGTCGGGTCGATCGACCGGGCCGGGCTGGCCCGCACCCGCCGCGCCGAACTCGACGCGGCGCTGGCCGAGCTGGGCGTGCCCGCGACGGTGCACCGGCTCGGGCTGCCCGACTCGGCGCTGCGCGAGGACCAGCTCGTCGGCCCCCTGACCGGGCTGCTCGCCGATGCCGACGCGTGGGCGAGCCCGTGGCGCGGCGACCCGCACCCCGACCACGCCGCGGTCGGCCGGGCCTGCCCGGCGGCGGCCCCGGTGACCGCGCACGGTTTCGGGTTCCCGATCTGGGCCCGCACCCGGATCGCGCCGACCGATCCCGGCGTGCCGTGGGACCACGCCCACCGGCTGACGCTGTCCGCCGACGACCGGGACGCCAAGCGCCGCGCGATCGCCGCACACGCGTCGCAGTCCGCGGTGCCACGCGGCGGGACCCGCGCGGTGCTGTCCCCGGCGACGCTCGCCCACTTCCACGGCGGTCACGAGGTCTACTTCCGGGAGCCGCCGCCCTCGGGGGCGCCGCCGGAGCTGTTCGCCGGGCTCTACCGCGACAACGCCGACCCCTGGGCCGTGCGCACGTCGTTCTACGAGCGGCGCAAGCGCGACGTGCTGCTGGCCTGCCTACCGCGGGAGCGCTACGCGCTGGCCGCCGAGCCGGCCTGCGGGCTCGGCGAGCTGACCCGTGACCTGGCGGCGCGCTGCGACCGGGTGGTGGCCTCCGACGTGGTCGACGAGGCCGTCGCCGCCACCACCGGCGCCCTCGGCGGGATTCCGGGCGTCGAGGTCGTGGCGGCCGACGTCGACGACGACCGGGCGGTCCCCGGCGGCGTCGACCTCGTGGTCCTCGCCGAGTTCCTCTACTACCTGCCCGCCGCGCGGGTGGGCGCCGTGCTCGACCGCATCGCGGGCGCGCTGGTGCCGGGCGGCGACCTGGTGCTGGTGCACTGGCGGCAGTGGCCCGCCGAGGCGCCCGCCGACGCCGCCACCGTGCACGCGCGGGTGGTGGCCGACGACCGCTTCGACACCCTCGTCGAGCACACCGACGAGCAGTTCCTCCTGCACGTGGTCCGGCGCCGGTGAGCCGGACCATGCGGCCGGGTGCCGCACCGTCCGCCGCGGGCGTGCTCGTCCCCGCCCACGACGAGGAGGGCACCATCACCGCCTGCGTCCGGTCCGTGCTGACCGCCCTCGACCACGCGCCCGGGCTCACCGCGCGGGCGCTGTGCGTGGTCGCCGACCGCTGCTCCGACGCCACCGCCGCGCTCGCCCGGGCCGCCGCCGCGACGCACCCGGCCGCGGACCGGGTGCGGGTGACGGTGCTCGAGCCCACCGCCGGGGTGGCCCCGCTGCCCGGCTGCCGGTCCGCGCCGCGGCCGCACGAGGTCGCCGGGCCGGTCACGATCGGCGCAGTCCGCGAACTCGCCGCCGTCACCCTGGCCGCGCTGCTGGCCGCCGACGGCGCCGCCCCGGCGACGACCTGGCTTCTCGGCACCGACGCCGACGGCACCGTGGCCCCCGGCTGGGTCGCCGCACACCTGGCGCTGGCCGCGGCCGGCGCCGACGCCGTCGCCGGTGGGGTGGTGCTCGACGTGCCCGGGCTGCCGCGCCCGCCCGGGGAGCCCGCGCCGCCCGAGCACCCGGTGTACGGCGCGAACCTGGGTGTGCGCGCCGATGCGTGGGCCGCGGTGGGCGGGTTCCCGCCGCTGGCCTGCGGCGAGGACCACGGGCTCGTCGCCCGGCTGCGGGCCGGCGGCTACCGGGTCGTCGCGGGTGCGCCCGCGACGGTGCGGACCAGCGCCCGCACCCGCGGCCGGGCCCGTGGCGGGCTCGCCGACCTGCTGCGCGACGCCGGTGCGGCGGCCCTCCCGCAGGCCGGGCCGGGTCAGGCCGGGCCGGGTGTCGGCGCGGGTGGGGCGGGGAGGCCGGTCGCCTGAGCGTGGCCGCCGGGGTCAGCGCGGCGGCTCGTCGAAGTCGTCGGGCGTGGCGGTGTCGAGGAACCGGCGGAACGCCTCCAGCTGGCCGGAGCCGCTGCCCAGCCCCTCGACCACGACCGTCGACGGGTCGACCCCAGCCACGGTCAGCACCGCGTCGGCGACGACGATGTCGGCGCCGAGCAGCAGCGCCAGCACCACCGCGTCGCTGGTGCGCGAGTCGACGCGGGTGCCGTCGTCGAGGTCGAGCTCGGCGTGGAACACCGCGTCGCGCAGGGTGTGCACGCGGACCCGGACCAGGCGGCGGCCCGCGGCGCGCAGCACGGCGCCGATCAGGCGGTGGGTACCGGGGCGGGCGCTCTGCACCCCCTCCAGCGCGGCCGCCGCGGCCAGCGCCTCGGCCTCCCCCACCGCGACGACGACGATCCGCCCCGACCCGGACGTCTCCTCCAGCAGGACGACCCGGTCGGTCGTGGCCGCGTCGGTGCCGACGGCCTTCACCCGTACCTGCGGCATCTGCGCACATCCCGTCCTCGGTGTCGCACGGGGTACCCGCCGGGCGCCGGACCACACCCGCGCGGCGCGCGGAGTCCGACCTCACCGGCCGGCGCCGCGTGGACGCCGGGCGCGTGGGTACCCCGCGCGGATGACGACCCCCGACACCGCGGTGATCGACGTCGACGGCACGCTCGTCGACACCAACTACCACCACACCATCGCCTGGTCCCGCGCCCTGCGCCGGTTCGACGTCACGGTGCCGCTGTGGCGGCTGCACCGTGCGGTCGGGATGGGCGGGGACCAGCTGGTCCCCGCCGTCGCCGGTCAGGGGTTCGAGGACACCCACGGCGACGACGCCCGCGCCGCCTGGAAGGAGGAGTTCGACCCGCTGCTCGGCGAGGTCGTCGCCCTGCCCGAGGCGGCGGAACTGCTCGTCGACCTGCGCGACGGGTTCGGGATGAAGGTGGTGCTGGCCAGCTCGGGCGATCCCGAGCACGTCGAGGCCTACCTGGACCTGTTCGACGGACGCACCCTCGCCGACGCCTGCCTCACCCGGTCCGACGCGCGCCGCACCAAGCCCGACCCGGATCTGGTCAGGGCGGCGGTGCGCCGGGTCGCCGGGTCGACCGCGTTCGTCCTGGGCGACTCCGAGTGGGACGTGCGCGCCGCCGCTGCCGCCGGGCACCCCGCCTACGCGGTGCGCACCGGCGGAGCGGGTGTCGACGAGCTGACCGCGGCAGGCGCCGTCGAGGTCCTCACCGACCTCGCCGCGGTGCGGCAGGCGATCCCGCGGATCCTGCGCGGCTGACCCGGGACCGGGCCGGCAGCATCGGTGCGGGCCGTGGTCGCGTCCCGCGACGGGCAGGACGGGAGCATCGCATGTCGATCATCGCCGTCGAGGAGCACTGGACCTCCCCCGCGCTGGACGCGGCGCTGGCCGCCCTGCCGGCGCACCGTCGGGACCCGAGCACGGCCCTCAACGACATCGGCGACCACCTCGCGCAGCTGCACGACCTCGGCGCGGGCCGGCTCGCCGCGATGGACGCCCAGGGCGTCGACCTGCAGGTGCTCTCGGTCGCCCCGCCGTCGACCGGACCGCTGGACCCGGCGGACGCGGTCGCGCTGTCCCGCGAGCTCAACGACACCGCCGCCGCGGCCGTCGCCGACCACCCGCGGCGCCTGCGTGCGATGGCGACCCTGCCCACCGCGCACCCGTCGGCGGTCGCGGCCGAGCTGGAACGCGCCGCCGACCGGGGCCTGGTCGGGGCGATGGTCTACGGCCGCAGCGGCGACATCCTGCTCGACGACCCCCGCCTCGACGACCTGTTCGCCGTCGCCGCGGCACGCGCGCTGCCGGTGTTCGTGCACCCGCAGGTCCCGCCGCCCGCCGTGCGCGACGCGTCCTACTCCGGGTTCGGCGACACCACCGACCTGGCGCTCGCGACGTTCGGGTGGGGCTGGCACGTGGAGGCCGCCGTCGCGGTGCTGCGCCTGATCGCCCGCGGCACCTTCGACCGGTACCCCGGCCTGACCGTCGTACTCGGACACTGGGGCGAGCTGCTGCCCTACTGGGCCGACCGCGCGAACGGCGTCGCCCGGGTCGCCGGGCTGGAGCGCTCGGTACCCGAGTACGTGCGCGAGAACATCGTGCTCACCTGCTCGGGGATGCTCGACCCCGCGCACCTGCGGCACGCGCTGGCGGTGACGACGCCCGACCGGCTGCTGTTCTCCACCGACCACCCCTTCCAGCACCCGTCACGGGCGGAGGTCGCGGGGTTCCTCGACGGGTTCGCCGCCGCTGACCGCGACCTGTTCACCGAGGGCAACGCGCGACGGCTGTTCCGCATCGAGGGACCGGTCGGCCCGGACCGGTAGCGGCGGTGGTGTCGTCCGCCACCGGTGTGTCACGCGCCGTACGGGCCCGCGCGGGGTAGGGTGGGACCCGGATCAGATCTGCCGACCGTCCCGGGTGTTCCACGGCCGGGTCGTACGGCGGGTCCCGGACACCGTCGACGGCCTGTGGCGCTTCCCGCAGCCGGACCGCCGACCTCCGTGACTGCGATCCCCCACCGGCCGGTTCGTGGTGCGGAGGGGCCATCCGGCCCTTCGTCATGTCGAGCACGTCCGGCCGCGGCCCCCACGGGACGCGGCCACGGACCGGCGCCGCAGGACGTCGACAGGAGCAGTACGTGGCGCGAGGAGGCAGGCCCCGGACCGGGGCTCGCCAGAGCACCCCCCAGCGACGTCGCCGCACGCGCGGCAACGACGTGATGTCGGTGCTGACCGGGGCCGCACGCGAGGTGCGGACCGCCCTGCGGACCGGCCGGGTCACCCCGGCCACCCGCACCAAGTTCCAGACGGTGGCGCTGCTGCTGCGCGACGAACGGGCCCGCGTCCGCGACCGCCACGACGACGCGAAGCGGGCCGAGACCCTGCAGCGTCTCGACGAGATCGCGAAGGCACTGGCGATGGACGCGGTCCGCGACGCGGGCCTGCTGGCGCTGCTCGCCGACGACGCCGTCGTCTCCGACTCGGCACGCGCGCTCAAGCGGGAGATGCTGCGGTCGGCCGGGATCGAGGTCGACGAGCCCGAGCCGGAACCGGAGCCCGTCGAGGTCCCGCTCGTCCCGGCGAAGCCGCAGGTCGTGCCGCAGTCCGTGGTGGCCCGGCAGATGGCCAACCCGTTCCTCGCCCCCGACTTCTCCGCCGCGCCGCCGAGCGGCCCGCGCCCGACGCCGCTGACCGGCTGGGAGCTGCTCGGCCCGCTGCTGCGCTCCTTCGAGCGCGCCGGGGCGGGTGCGCCGGCCTGCATGGAGCTGCCCGAACCCTCGACCAGTCCCGTCCCCGGCGGGCGGGAGCTGATGCCGCACCAGGCGGAGCTCGTCGCCGCCGCGGAGAACGGGCACCGCACCTTCCTGCTCGCCGACGAGCCCGGCCTGGGCAAGACCGCGCAGGCACTGCGCGCGGCGGAGGCCGCGAACGCCTATCCGCTGCTGGTCGTCGTGCCGAACGTGGTGAAGACCAACTGGGTGCGCGAGGCCGCGCTGTGGGCGCCGCGCCGGGCCGCGACCGCGATCCAGGGCAACGGCGACTCCGTCGACGGCTTCGCCGACATCGTCGTCGTCAACTACGAGGTGCTCGACCGGCACATCGGCTGGCTGGGCGACTTCGGGTTCCGCGGGATGGTCGTCGACGAGGCGCACTTCATCAAGAACCGCACCTCGCAGCGGTCCAAGCACGTCCTGGAGATCGCCGAGAAGATCCGGTCGTTCATCCCGCGGCCGCTGCTGATGGCGCTGACCGGCACCCCGCTGATCAACGACGTCGAGGACTTCCTGGCCATCTGGCAGTTCCTCGGCTGGATCGACGCGACCAAGCCGCGCGCCCAGCTGCTCGACGCGCTGACCGCGACCGGCATGACCCCGGCCGACGGGCTGTTCGAGCGCGCCGCCCGCCAGTGCGTCGTCGACATGGGCATCGTGCGCCGTCGCAAGATCGACGTCGCCGCGGACATCCCCGCCCGGCGCATCGCCGACCTGCCCGTCGAGATCGACGGCCCGACCGGCCGGTCCATCCGGGCCGCCGAGAAGGCGCTGGCCCGGCGGATGGTCGCCCGTTACACCGCCGCGCTCGCCGCCCGCCGGTCCGGCCCGACGGTCGAGGGCATCGACCACGGCCTGGTCCGCGACGTCGCGGGCTGGGAGCAGAAGGACGCCGCGGAGGCGGGCTCCGGGGACAACGTGTTCACGATGATGCGCCGCCTCGGCCGGGCCAAGGCCGGGCTGGCGGCGGACTACGCGGTGCAGATCGCGCGCAGCGCGGGCAAGGTCGTGTTCTTCGCCAAGCACGTCGACGTCATGGACGCCGCCGAGCAGACCTTCGCCAAGCAGGGCGTGCGGTACTCCTCGATCCGCGGCGACCAGACGCCGTCGGTGCGCCAGCGCAACATCGACGCGTTCGTGAACGACCCGGGCGTCGCGGTGGCGGTGTGCTCGCTGACCGCGGCGGGGGTCGGGCTGAACCTGCAGGTCGCCTCGAACATCGTGCTCGCGGAGCTGTCCTGGACCGCGGCCGAGCAGACCCAGGCGATCGACCGCAGCCACCGGATCGGACAGTCCGAACCGGTGACCGCGTGGCGGATCCTCGCCGCCCAGACGATCGACGCCCGGATCGCCGACCTGATCGACTCCAAGGCCGGCCTCGCGGCGGCGGCGCTCGACGGCGCCGACGACGTGTCCGGGTCGTCGGCCGACGTACAGCGCGAGGCCCTGGTCGCGCTGCTCACCGAGGCGCTGGAGGCCGACCTGGCGGCGTGAGCGGCCGGGTCAGCTCGCCGGCGGCGTGTAGAACTGCAGGTCGTTGCCCTCGGTGTCGCGGAACGGGAAGATCCGGCCCCAGGAGTGCTCGCTGATGGCGCCCTGGACGTGGCCGCCGCGCTGCTCCAGGTCGTCGAGGGCCTGCTCGATGGACGTCTCCGGGTGGAAGCTGATCACGGCACCGCCGTGGTCGGCGGTCTCCGCGGTCTCCCGGCCGTTGAGCCCGATGGTGAGGCCGCCGGCATCGAGCTCGGTCCAGTCGTCGCTCTCCATCGTCACGGCCAGGCCGAGGACGTCCCGGTAGAACGCGGTCGCCCGCTTCATGTCGGTCACCGGCACCCAGACCGCTGCCACCTGCTTCGCCACGTCCACTCCGTTCCGCCGGCGTGCACCGACGTGTCGCTCGACACCCTGTCCCCGGAGGCCTACCCCGGGGCGGTGCGGCGAAACGACGGGCTCAGGCGGAGCCGCCGAGGTGCTCGGCGAAGTGGCGCTCCATCGCCCGGAACAGCCGGATCCGGTTCTCCGGGTTGGCGAAGCCGTGCCCCTCGTCGGTGGCCAGCAGGTACTCCACCGGCACCCCGCGCTCGCGCAGCGAGGCCACGATGTTGTCCGACTCGGCCTGCACGACCCGGGCGTCGTTGGCGCCCTGGGCGACCAGCAGCGGCGTGCGGATCCGGTCGACCATCGTGATCGGCGAGCGGGCCGCGAGGTCGGCCGCCTGCTCCGGCACGTCCGGGTCGCCCGCGTAGCGGTACCAGGCGTTGACCTGGTACGGCCGGACGAAGTCGGGCAGGGTCCGCATGAAGTTGGCCAGGTCGGAGATGCCGACGTAGTCGACGGCGGCGGCGAAGCGGTCCGGGGTGGCGGTCACGCCGACCAGCGCGGCGTACCCGCCGTAGGAGCCGCCGTAGATGCCGATCCGGTCCGGGTCGGCCCAGCCCTGCCCGACGGCCCAGTCGCAGGCGTCGATCAGGTCGTCGTGCATCGCGCCCGCGAGCTCACCGATCGCGGCGGTGAGGTGGCGGCGGCCGTAGCCGGTGGAGCCCCGGAAGTTGACCTGCAGCACGGCGTACCCGCGGTTCGCCAGGAACTGGACCTCGGGGTCGTAGCCCCAGGCGTCGTGCGCCCACGGCCCGCCGTGCACGACCAGGACCAGGGGCAGGCGCTCGGTGTCCTGCCGAGTCGTGCCGACGGGCAGGGTCAGGAAGCCGTGCAGCGGGAGGCCGTCGCGGGCGGTGAACGACACCGCGTCCATCGGTGCGAGGTCGGCCGGGTCGAGGTGCGGGTGACCGCGGAACAGCTCCCGGCTCTCCCCCGTGGCATGGTCGTAGAGCCGGTACACGCCCGGCTCGCGGTCGTGGGTGTACCCGGCGATCCAGAGCCGCCCGGACTCGTCGGAGGAGACCGACTCCAGTACGCCGTCGGACAGCGCGGACAGGGCCTCGAACACCGGCGCGAACTCCGGGTCGAGGATCTCCAGGTGCGGCCGGCCCCCCACGTACCGGGCGGCGACGACCTCGCCGGTGGCGCTGTCGGTGAGCAGCGTCTGCGGCAGGCCGGGGCCGAGCATCCCCAGCGTGTCCAGGCTCGTCCCGTCGACGGCGGACACCACGGTCTGCTCGCCGGTCTCCCGGTCGATCCGGACCAGCCGCAGGTCGTCGGAGTCCTGGTGGAGGCCCAGGAGCAGGCCCGTGCCGTCGGGGGTGACCATCTGCGGGTACACACCGACCGGATGCTCCGGGCCGCCGACGGTGTGCAGCAGCCGTCGCCCGCCGTCGGGGTCGACCGCGGAGAACTCGTAGTCGCCGGCCTCGGTCATGACCGAGTGGAACGCCGGGCGGCCCTCGCGGTCGGTCAGCCAGGTCTCGCGCAGCCCGGGCTGGGCCAGCTCCAGGGTGGTCTCGCCGGTCGCGAGGTCGACCCGGAACATGTCGATCGACATCGGGTCGGGGTTCATCCAGACCAGCACGGTGCCGGGGCGCTCGTGGGACGGCTCGACCCCGAACACCCTCGAGCCCGGCGCCATCGGCGTGAGGTCGACGGCGGGCTCCCCGGGGGCGTCGAGGTCGACCCGGTACAGGTGCCAGTCCTCGTTGCCGTCGGTGTCCTGCTCGTAGAGCATCCAGCGCGGGTCGCCGGTCCAGTGGTAGCGGGAGATCCCGCGGCGGGTGTCGTGGGTGACCACGAAGGCGTCGGCGTGGGTCTCCTCGACACCCCGGACCCAGAGGTTGTGCCGTCCGTGGTGCGACGCCAGGTAAGCGATGCGCGTCCCGTCCGGCGACAGCGACGGCCCGGCGAACTCCGGGTCGGCGAAGAAGTCCTCGAGGGTGATGCGGGTGCGGGTGGGTGTCCGGGTCGTCGGTGCGTGGGTCATCGGTGTCTCCTCACGGAGCCGGGGACCGTCCCCGGTGCCTGGGCCCCATGGCACCGTCGGCCGTCGCGGCACACTCCAGCGATCGTGACCCGGGTCACCCACCGGCACGGGGCGCGGTGGTCTCCCGGGCACGCCGGCGCGAGCCGAGCCCAGGTGGCGCTCATGCGGCCCGGCCCGCAGGCCGCGCCCTCCCGTCGGTGGTGCGCGACCTGCTCACCACCCCGCGACGGCGCGGGCTACGTCTACCTGCGGACCTCCGGCGCGGGCCTGCGCCTCGACCTCGGCGACGCACATCCGATGCTCGGCCGGGTCGCGCCGGGGTTCCGCCTCGCCGACGGCACCCGGCTCGGCCAGCTCACGGCCACCGGCTCGGGTGTGCTGTTCGGCCCGGGGCCGACCCCGCGCCGGGCGCCGTGGCACACGGCTGGGCGGACCGGATACGCCGCGTCACCGGCCCGCTGCGCGACGACCTCGGCACCGGCACCGTGCTCCTGCGTCCCGACGGCGCCGTGGCCCGGGTCGGCGGGGACCGGCCCGATCCCGCGGCGCTGCGGCGGGCGGACCGCCGCTGGTTCGGGGGGCCGGCCGCCTGACCGGGTGCGTGCCCCGGCGGGCGGACCGCCGGGGCACGCCCGGCTCAGTTGCCGACGCCGTCGAGCAGCCAGTGGTAGCGCAGCCGCAGCGCGCGTTCGGTGCTGGCCAGGGCGGCCGCGACACCGAGCGCGATGTTGAGCCAGATCGGCAGGTGGACCGGCGACTCGAACACCCCGACCGCCGCCGCGACCGGCGGGATCCGGCTGAGCGGCTCCAGCAGCTGCAGCAGGTTCAGCCCGACGCCGACGACCAGCGCCACCACCGAGACGACGCCGAGCACGCGGCTGAGCGAGGGGTGCTCGCGCTCCAGGCGGGCCCGGCGGCCCTCCGCCGAGCGCGGGTCCGGGACGAGCTGCCGGACCGCACCGGCGGCGGTGACGTACCGGCAGCGCTTCACCCCGAACGCGCTCGTCGCGACCTCGATGGCGCCGCCCTCGACCGGGACGACGGCCGGTACCCGCGACGACGCGTGGTGCCGCCCGTCGCGATACACCTGCGCGACGACCTGCCCGGTCTCCCCGCTGCCCTGGTGGCGCACGTCGACGGAGTACCGCACCGGCCGCCCGTCGGCGCCGGTCAGGTCCAGGTGCAGCAGGGCACGCCCCAGGAACAGCTGCCACCAGCGGAAACGCTTCAGCGGGCTGCCGTCGCCCGGTCTCACCCGTCGGACGGCGCGGTGTCGTCGCCACTCGGTCAGCATCCGGTCCCCCCCGAACCCGCGTCCTGACCAACACACTGTATTGGTCCGTTCGGCGGCACGCTAACACGGTGTACTAGTAGCCTGCCAGGGGTGGACGAGACGCAGCGTCGGAGGCTCGGCAGCCGGGACCGGGTGCTCCTGGCCGCGATGGAGCTGTTCGGCCAGGACCCGGGGACCCGGCTGAGCGTGCGCGCGGTCGCCGCGCGGGCCGGGGTCAGCACCGGCTCGCTGCGCCACCACTTCCCGACCCAGCGGGCGCTGCAGGACGAGGTCCTGACCCGCGTCTACGACCTCGTCGCCCCCGACGACGCCATCCACGACACCGCGGTGCCGGCCCGGGACAGGCTCGCAGCCTGCCTGCGAGAGGTGCTGAACCGCACAGGGGTCGGGGAGCAGGCGCGCCGGGCGCTGCGGACCGCAATCGACACCTTCGTCGCACCCGAGCCGACCGAGGAGCTCCGGACGGCCTACCTCGCCATCGAGCGCGAGGTGCGGCGCCGGGTCGAGTACTGGCTGACGACCCTGGTCGACGAGGGCGCGCTCGCCCCGGGCGACAACGCCCGGCGGGCACGGTTCCTCATGACCGTGGTCGACGGGCTCGGCATGGAACGGGCACTGCCCGCCGCGGACCCGATCCTGCGGACCGAGACCGAGACGCTGTACCTGGCCGTGGACGCCGTCCTGGGCGACCCGGGCGGCGGGACCCGGGGCGACGGCCGGTCCTGATCACACGCCCCGCCTCGGGCACGTGCGTCACGCCGGGACCCGCTCCAGGAAGCGCCGCAGGTGGCCGGCGACGACGTCGAGATGGCTCTCGAGCAGGAAGTGTCCGCCGTCCACCAGGTGCACCTCGACGTCCCGGGCGTCGCGGGCGAACGCCCGCGCCCCGTCCGGTCCGAAGATCTCGTCGTTGCGCCCCCACACCGCCAGCACCGGGACCCCGCTGCTGCGCAGGAACCCGTGCAGGCGCGGGTAGAGCGGGCGGTTGGTGCGGTAGTCGCGGAACAGTGCGAGCTGGACCGCGTCGTTGCCCTCCCGGGAGACGAGCGCGTGGTCGTGGTGCCAGGTGTCCGGGTCCACCGTTCCCGGGTCGGGCACGCCGTGCAGGTACTGCCACCGGATGGCGTCGAGGTCGAGGGCGGCGCGGACGGCGGGCTCGGTCCGCGGGCCGGGCGCGTCGCCGTAGGCCTAGACGTCGGTCCAGAACGACTCGACGAAGCCGTCCTCGTAGCCGTTGCCGTTCTGGGTGACGATCGCGGTGATCCGCTCCGGGTGGGCGAGCGCGAGCCGCCAGCCGATCGGTGCGCCGTAGTCCTGGACGTAGAGGGCGTAGCGGTCGACACCCAGCAGCTCGAGCAGCCCGTCGGTGATGCCGGCGAGCGCGTCGAAGGTGTAGTCGAACTCCGCCGCGGGCGGAGCCGCGGAGTACCCGAAGCCGAGGTGGTCCGGCGCGATCACGTGGTGGTCGCCGGCCAGCAGCGGGATCAGGTGCCGGAACATCGACGAGCTGGTCGGGTAGCCGTGCAGCAGGACGATCGTGGGTGCGTCGGCGGGGCCGGCCTCCCGGTAGAAGATCTCGTGTCCGTCGACGGTCGCGGTCCGGTGGTGGACGAGCGGCATGACTAACTCCTTCACGCGATTGATCTGGTTAGACCTCCTCACGGAAGCACGCCCGCGTGTAACCTGTCAAAGGACTCGATGCGGTTAGGAGACGACGTGGACCTGCTGCTGGACCTGCTCAACAGCAGACCCCTGGTCGACGGTGTGGAGCGCGACGTCCTCCGCGACCCCGCCTCCGCGCGCCGCTGGGCGCGGGAGCACGGCGGCGACGGCGGCCCGGAGGAGCTGACGGTCCTGCGCGACGCGCGGGACGCCCTGACCCGGGTCGCCCGGGGCGGCGCCGACCCGGGCGTCGCGCTGGCCCCGCTCCTCGACGGCGTGCACCGGACGCCGGAGTTCACCGACGGGCGGCTGACCTGGCGGACCGTCTCCCCGCCGCACGCCCGGCTCGCCGTCGAGGCCGTCCTGGCCTGGGCCGCCGTCGAGGAGGAGCTGCCCGGCCGGCTGCGCCCCTGCGCGAACGACGCGTGCCGGCTGTTCCTGCTCGACCGCAGCCGCGCGAACCGCGCCCGGTGGTGCTCGATGGCGGTCTGCGGGAACCGCGCCAAGGCGCGCCGGCACTACGAACGGACCCGCTGAGGCGCTCCTCAGCCGGGCCCCTCCACCAGGGCGGTCACCCGGATCTCGACCCGCATGGCGGCGAGCCCGAGCACGGTGACGCCGGTCTGGGTCCAGACCGGGGCCCGCCCGCCGAGCCGGCTGCGGAACTCCCGGACCATGATCCGGTTGTGCTCGTCGCCGATGGCGTCGGCCCCGGCCGCGACCTTGTGGTACGAGTTCACGTGCACGACGTCGGCCCAGGTCGCGCCCGCCTCGGCGAGCGTGCGCCCGACGTTGTCGAACGCCCGCACGATCTCCTGCTCCAGGTCCTCGGCGACGACCAGGTCGTCGTCCCAGCCACCCTGGCCCGAAGTCTCCACCCGGTTGCCGATCCGGACCGCCTGGCTGTATCCGAGCAGATCGCGGGCGGTCACACCGTAGCCCGGCGTGACGTGGAAGGTGGCGGTCTCGCGCTCGATGACTTCATTCATGAATTCAATCTACAAGTCATGGCTTCACCTGTAAAGTACGCTCCGACACCCACGGACGGGAGCGACGGGCGATGACGGACCGGGCGACACCGGAGGCCGGCGGTGACGGGCCGACGTGGCTCGACAGCGGGGAGAAGGCCGCGTGGACGGGCCTGGTCTCGCTGATCATGCTGCTGCCCGGCCGGCTGGAGGCACCGCTGCAGCAGGCGCACGGCCTGACGCTGTTCGAGTACCTGACGCTCAGCCACCTGTCCGAGGCTCCGGGGCGCAGCCTGCGGATGAGCGAGCTCGCCTTCCTGACGAACGGCTCGCTGTCCCGGCTGTCCAACGTGGTCAAACGACTGGAGGGCCGCGGCTGGATGCACCGCTCCCCCGACCCCGACGACGGCCGCTACACCCTCGCCGCCCTCACCGACGCCGGGTTCGACGTCGTGCACGCCGCGGCGCCGACCCATCTGCGCGCGGTGCGTGCCCTCGTCCTCGACCGGCTCGACGCGGCGGACCGGGCGGCGCTGAGCCGGATCGCCGTCGCGCTGGGGGTGCAGGACTTCCCGCCGTCCTGAGCCGGCGCGACGGGACGGCGCGGTCAGCCGTCGCCGAGGACCCGGCGGCCCAGCACGTGGCGGGCGTCGGCGTCCCCTCGTCCCCGAGCCGCGACCGTAGCGGCGGCCCGTACTCACCCCGTTTCCGATCCGGATCCCGCGGAGCGGAAGAGGATGCGCCTCCGGTTCGTTGACGGAGAGGTCACCATGTCGATCGTGAGGTGCTGTCATGCCGCTACCGCTGCCGTTGTCGATCCTGGACCTGGCCACCGTCGCCCGGGGTGAGACCGTCGCCCAGGGCCTGGAGGCCAGCACCCTGCTGGCGCAACGCGCCGAGGAGTGGGGGTTCCGCCGGATCTGGTACGCCGAGCACCACAACATGGGCTCGATCGCGTCGGCGGCGACGAGCGTGCTCATCGCCCACGTCGCCGCGCACACCGAGCGCATCACGCTCGGCTCCGGCGGCGTGATGCTGCCGAACCACTCGCCGCTGCAGATCGCCGAGCAGTTCGGCACCCTCGCCGAACTCCACCCCGGCCGCATCGAGCTGGGGCTCGGCCGCGCGCCCGGCACCGACCAGGCGACCGTCGCGGCGCTGCGGCGGGACCCGCGCGCGTCGGAGACCTTCCCGCAGGACGTACAGGAGCTGCAGGCGTTCCTCGGGACCACCAGCCTGGTCCCGGGCGTCGAGGCCCACCCGGGCCGCGGCACCGGGGTCCCGCTGACGATCCTGGGGTCCTCCCTCTACGGCGCCCAGGTCGCAGCCGCGCTGGGACTGCCCTACGGCTTCGCCTCGCACTTCGCGCCGGACGCCCTGGAGCAGGCCGTGGCGCTCTACCGCCGGGAGTTCCGGCCGTCGGAGCAGCTGTCCGCCCCGCACGTCCTGGCCGGGGTGAACGTCATCGCCGCCGACTCCGACGACGAGGCACAGCAGATCCAGCGTGAGGTGCAGCGGTCCCGGGTCCGGCTGTTCACCGGCCGTCGCGGGGCCTCGCTCACCGACGCCGAGGCCGACGCCGTCCTCGACAGCGCCTCGGGCGGGCAGATCCGGTCGATGACCCGCTACACCGCGGTCGGGACACCGGATACCGTCACCGCGTACCTGGAGGACTTCGCCGCCCACGCCGACGCCGACGAGCTGATCGTCACCGGCCCGGCGCCGCGCCGGGAGAGCTGGTGGCGCAGCTGGGAGCTGCTGGCGACGAAGGTCCAGAACACGAGCTGACGACGACGTCAGCGGGGCGGCGGGCCGACGCTGTCGCGGGACACCAGCACCGGGGCGATCTTCCGGTGCACCGCCTGCGACACGTCCGGTCCGGCCTCGTGGTTCAGCAGCAGGTCGAGCGCCTCGCGGGCGACGGCCTCGAAGTCCGCGCGCAGGCTGGTCAGCGGCGGGATGAGGTGCGCCGAGACGGGCACGTCGTCGAACCCGACGACGCTGACGTCCCCGGGAATGCTCCGGCCGCGGTCGTGGAAGGCGTGGAGCAGGCCGGTGGCCAGCGCGTCGTTCGCGGCGAACACCGCGGTCACCTCGGGCATCCGGGCCATCAGCTCGCCCGCCCGGTACCCGGCGTCCGCGCTCCAGTCCGCGGCCATCACCGGGGGCACCTCGGCCCCGGCCGCGTGCAGTGCCGCGACCCAGCCGGCCGCGCGGCCCGCCGCGTCGAACCAGTCGGTGGGGCCCGCGACGTGCCAGACGGTCGCGTGCCCCGCGGCCAGCAGGTGCTCGGTCGCGATCCGGCCGCCCTCCACCTGGTCGACCGTGGCCATCGGCAGCTGCTGGTCGGGATCGCCGTCGACGGTGACGAGCGGGACGTCACGCGGCACGGTGTCGAGCGCCTCGGCCACCGACGCCACCGGCGCGATCACGACGATCCCCGCGACCTGCCCGTCGAGGTGGCGCTGGACGGCCTGGCGCACCGACCCGCCGTCGATCTCGCGCACCCGCACGACGCTCACGCCGAACCCGGCGCCGACCGCCTGTTCCTCGAACGCGGCGAGCAGCGACACCGGGCCGAACAGGGTGGACCGCGGCGCGACGACGCCGAGCACCCGGTCGCGGCCGGTCACCAGAGTGCGGGCGGCACGGTTCGGCCGGTAGCCGAGCTCCTCGATCGCGGTCCGGACCCGCACCCGGGTGCTCTCCCGGACGTTCGGGTGTGCGTTCAGGACGCGGGAGACCGTCTGGTGCGAGACACCGGCACGACGGGCCACGTCGAACATCGACGGTGCCCGCTGCGGCCTCGGTCCCGGCTCCATCGCGATCCCCACGCCCCTCCCCCTCCGATCGGTGCAGCGTAGCCGTCCGTGATCATCCTCTACGGAGGGCGATCACACCCGCTCAGGCGTCGCCACGGGCGCGCCGCTTGTTCCAGACGTCGAACGCGACGGCGAACAGCAGCACGAGTCCCTTCACGACCGACTGCACGGACTGGTCGACGCCCATGAGCTGCATCCCGTTGCTCATCACGGCCATGATCAGGCCGCCGACCAGCGCGCCCACCACGGTCCCGACACCGCCGGTCACCGCGGCACCGCCGATGAACGCGGCGGCGATCGCGTCGAGCTCGAACATGTTCCCGGCCGCGGGCTGGGCGCCGTTGGAGCGTGCGGAGTAGATGACACCGGCCACCCCGGCCAGGAAGCCCATGTTCACGAAGATCCAGAACGTGACGGCCTTGACCTTCACCCCCGACAGCCGGGCCGCGGCCGCGTTGCCGCCCAGGGCGTAGACGTGCCGGCCGAACACGGTGCGCCGGGTGAGCAGCCCGTAGGCGAGCACCAGAACCGACAGGACGACCAGCACCACGGGCAGCCCGCGGGAGGAGGCGAGCTGCCAGGCGAACGCCATGACGACCAGCCCGACGAGTGCGATCCGGCAGGCGAACAGCGGGAAGGACTCGACCTGTTGCAGGTCGAGCACCTTGGCGACCCGGCTGCGGTAGGCGAGCACCGCGTACCCGGCCACGCCGAGTGCGCCGATCAGGACGGTGAAGGCGTCGTAGCCCTGGCCGCCGATGAGCCCGTTGAGGAAGCCGCCCGCGATCTGCTGGTAGCCCGCCGGGAACGGCGACAGGGAGATGTTGCCCAGTACCTGCAGGGTCAGGCCGCGGAACAGCAGCATCCCGGCCAGGGTGACGATGAAGGCGGGGATGCCGACGTAGGCCACCCAGAACCCGTGCCAGACACCGACCAGCACCCCGACGCCGACGGCCGCGACGACGCCGACCCACCACGGCAGGCCGCCGCCGATCACCAGGACCGCGGCCACCGCACCGGTCAGCGCGACCACCGACCCCACCGAGAGGTCGATGTGGCCACCCACGATGACGATCACCATCCCGATCGCGAGGACCAGGATGTAGGAGTACTGCAGGACGATGTTGGTGATGTTCCCCGGGCTCAGCGAGACACCTCCGGTGAGCACCGCGAACAGCGCGACGATCGCCACGAAGGCGATCACGATCCCGCTCTGGCGGACGTTGCCGGCGAGCAGCCGGCGCAGGTTGCTCGTGCCGGAGTGCAGGGCGGCCGCGCCGGCGCCGGGACGCTCGTCGGAGGAGGGGTCCTTCTTCGGGAGGGTGCTGGTCATGCGGAGCTCTCCGCCTCCTGGGTCATGAGGGTCATCAGGCCCTCCTGGGTGGCCTCGGCGACCGGCACCTCACCGGTGATCCGTCCGGCCGACAGGGTGTAGACGCGGTCGCAGATCCCCAGGAGCTCGGGCAGCTCGGAGGAG
Organism: Pseudonocardia sp. UM4_GMWB1; assembly: GCF_017312155.1. Classification (NCBI taxonomy): domain Bacteria; kingdom Bacillati; phylum Actinomycetota; class Actinomycetes; order Pseudonocardiales; family Pseudonocardiaceae; genus Pseudonocardia; species Pseudonocardia sp. UM4_GMWB1. The sequence continues at coordinate 3,674,896 of NZ_QJPN01000001.1, forward strand.
ATCACCAGGACCGCCTTCCCGGCCTCCACGAGCCGGTTGATGATCACGTAGATCTCGTAGCGCGCACCCACGTCGATCCCGCGGGTCGGTTCGTCGAGGATCAGCACGTCGGGCTCGGTGAACAGCCACTTGGCCAGCACGACCTTCTGCTGGTTGCCGCCGGACAGGGTGCCCACCCCGACGCTCGTGCTCGCGGCCCGGATCCCGAGGTCGCGCCGGTAGGTCTCGGCGACGCGCAGCTCGGCGTCGCCGTCGACCCAGCCGCGGCGGGAGAGCCGGTGCAGTCCCGCACCGGACACGTTGCGCCGGATGTCGTCGATCAGGTTCAGGCCGAAGTGCTTGCGGTCCTCGGTGACGTAGGCCAGCCCGGCCTCGATCGCCTCGGGCACCGAGCGGGCACGGACCTCGCGCCCCCCGACCTCCAGGGTGCCGCTGACCTCGCGGCCCCAGGACCGCCCGAACACGCTCATCGCGAGCTCGGTGCGGCCCGCGCCCATCAGCCCGGCGATCCCGACGACCTCTCCGGCCCGCACCGACAGCGACGCGGCGTCGACGACCTTGCGGTCCTGGGTCGGGTGCCAGACCGTCCAGTCGGTGATCCGCAGCAGCTCGTCCCCCGGGCTGCTCACCCGGTCCGGGTAGAAGGAGGTCAGGTCGCGGCCGACCATCCCGCGGATGATCCGGTTCCGCGGGGCGGGCTCGTCGGCGACGGTGAACGTCTCGACGGTGCGGCCGTCCCGGATGACGGTGGTGCGGTCGGCGGTGGAGACGATCTCGTCGAGCTTGTGCGAGATGATGATCGAGGTGATGCCGTCGTCGCGGAAGCGCCTGATCAGCTCGAGCAGGTGCGCGGAGTCGGTGTCGTTCAGCGCGGCGGTCGGCTCGTCGAGGATGAGCAGCCGGACGTCCTTGGTCATCGCCTTGACGATCTCGACGAGCTGCTGCTTGCCGACACCGAGCCGGCCCACCGGCGTCGCGGGGTTCTCGGTGAGCCCCACCTCGCGGAGCAGGCGGGCGGCCTCGGCGTGCGTGCGCCGCCAGTCGACCAGTCCCAGCCGGCCGCGCCGCTCGTTGCCCAGGAACACGTTCTCGGCGATCGACAGGTGCGGCACCAGCGCGAGCTCCTGGTGGATGATCACGACGCCGTCGGCCTCGGAGTCGCGGATCCCGGTGAACCGGGCGGGCCGGCCGTCCAGCACGACCTCGCCGTCGTAGGTGCCTGCGGGATGCACCCCGGAGAGCACCTTCATCAGCGTCGACTTCCCGGCGCCGTTCTCGCCGCAGATCGCGTGGATCTCGCCGCGGCGCACGGCGAGCGAGACCTCCGACAGCGCGGTCACCCCCGGGAAGGTCTTGGTGATGGCGCGCATCTCGAGGATGGTGTCCGGCGGGTCGCCGCCGGGATCGTGGTCGGTCACGTCGTCCTCCGTCACGGAAGGGGTGGGGCCGGTCGCGGGACTCAGCCCTGGCGGCCGCGGGCGACGTCCTCGGCCGTGTAGTAGCCCGAGTCGACCAGGACCGGCGCGATGTCGGCCTTGAACACCGTCCGGACCGGCAGCAGGTAGGACGGGACGACCTTCACCCCGTTGTCGTAGGTGGTGGTGTCGTTGGCCTCGGGGGTGCCCCCGTCGAGGAACGCCTTCGCGGCGACGACCGCCTGCTCGGCCAGCTGACGGGTGTCCTTGAAGACCGTGGAGCTCTGCACCCCGTCGTCGATCAGCTTGACCGAGGCGATCTCGGCGTCCTGGCCGGTGACGGTCGGCATCGGCTTGGCCGGGGTGCCGAAGCCCGCGTTCTGCAGGGCGGTGAGGACACCGCGGGAGATGCCGTCGTAGGGCGAGAGGACGCCGTCGGGGCTGCTGCCGTCGTTGTAGGAGGAGGTGAGCAGGTCCTCCATCCGCTTCTGCGCGGTCTCCTGCGCCCACCGCAGCGTGGCGGCCTGCTCGATGGTGGTCTGACCGCTCTTCACCCGGACCGTGCCGTCGTCGATCAGCGGCTTCAGCACCGACATGGCGCCGTCGAAGAAGTAGAAGGCGTTGTTGTCGTCCAGCGAGCCGGCGAACAGCTCGACGACGACCGGGCCGCGCTCCGGGCCGGGCGACCCGTCGGCGTTCTGCAGACCCATGCCGCGCAGCAGCGCGTTCGCCTGTGCCACCCCGACCTGGAAGTTGTCGAAGGTGACGTAGAAGTCGACGTTCGGGCTCTCCCGGATCAGCCGGTCGTAGGCGACCACGGGGATGCCGGCGTCCTTGGCCGCCTGCAGCTGCCCGGACAGGGCGGTCCCGTCGATGGCCGCGACGAGCAGGAGGTCGGCCCCGCTGGTGACCATCTGGTCGATCTGCTGGGACTGGGTGGGGATGTCGTCGTTCGCGTACTGCAGGTCCACCTGGTAGCCGGCGGCCGTGAGCTGGTCGCGGACGGCATTGCCGTCGGCGATCCACCGCTCGGAGGTCTGGGTCGGCATGGAGACCCCGACCGTCAGGTCGCCGGGTGCCTCCCCGGCCCCCGCGCCGCCACCTCCCCCGGCGCCCTCGCCGCCGCAGGCGGCCAGACCCAGTACCAGCAGGGCACCGACGGCGACGGTGCGCATCCTCGTGAACACAGGCGATCTCCTCGTCGAGACGGCAGCGGGCGGGACGCGCCCGATCGGGAACTGAACCCGGAAATGTGAACGTTAACCACACCGTCGTCGCCACGGAAGTGGCGTTACCCGTCCGTTATGCGCCGCGTCTTTCCGTCCCGAGCCGGCCCGACGATCCCCGACCACCGCACTTTCTCACCCGACGGCGACCGGAGAGTGAGCGTGCACCGCCGTGAACGGTTCGCAGGGTTCGCTCGTCCGGGGACCATTGAGTCCATATGCTGTTAGCGATAACATCCGCCCGCCGACCGGTCTCCGGTCGGCCGCGTTCGTGACCCGAGGAAGTGCTCATGATCCGACCACCGGTCGACCCCACCGACGCCCTCGTGGTGGGCGTCGACTTCGGGACGCTGTCCGGACGGGCGGCCGTCGTCCGTGCCGCCGACGGGGCCGAGCTCGGCACCGCCGTCCACGCCTACACCCACGCCGTCGTCACCGACGCCCTGCCGGGCCGGCCGGACCTGCGCCTGCCGCCGGACTGGGCGCTGCAGGTGCCGTCGGACTACGTCGACGTCCTGCGCCGCGCCGTCCCCGAGGCGGTCGCCGCCGCCGGGGTGGACCCGGCGCGGGTGGTCGGCATCGCCACCGACTTCACCGCCTGCACCATGGTCCCGACCCTGCGCGACGGCACCCCGCTGAACGAGGTGCCCGACCTCGCCGACGAGCCCCACGCGTACACCAAGCTCTGGCGCCACCACGCCGCCCAGCCGCAGGCCCACCGCATCAACGCCCTCGCCGCCGAACGCGGCGAGAGCTGGCTCCCCCGCTACGGCGGGTTCATCTCCTCGGAGTGGGAGTTCGCGAAGGGTCTGCAGATCCTGGAGGAGGCCCCCGCGGTCTACGCCAGGACCGAGCGCTGGGTCGAGGCCGCGGACTGGATCGTCTGGCAGCTGTGCGGCCGCTACGTCCGCAACGCCTGCTCGGCCGGCTACAAGGGGATCCTGCAGGACGGCGCCTACCCCGGCCGCGACTTCCTCGCTGCGCTGAACCCGGCCTTCGCCGGGTTCGCCGAGACCAAGGTCGCCCACGAGATCGGTGAGCTGGGCGCCGTCGCCGGGACGCTGACCGCCGAGGCGGCAGGCTGGACCGGGCTGCCCGAGGGGATCGCGGTCGCCGTCGGCAACGTCGACGCCCACGTCACCGCCGCCGCGGCGAACGCCGTCCGGCCCGGGCAGATGGTCGCGATCATGGGGACCAGCACCTGCCACGTCATGAGCTCCGACGTGCTGCGCGAGGTGCCCGGGATGTGCGGTGTCGTCGACGGCGGCATCGTCTCCGGGCTCTGGGGCTACGAGGCCGGGCAGAGCGGCGTCGGCGACATCTTCGGCTGGTTCGTCGAGCACGGCGTGCCGCCCGCCCACCACGAGGCCGCCCGGGCGCGCGGGCTCGGCATCCACGAGTACCTCACCGAGCTGGCCGCCGGGCAGGCGGTCGGCGAGCACGGGCTCGTCGCGCTCGACTGGCACTCGGGCAACCGGTCGGTGCTGGTGGACCACGAGCTGTCCGGCGTCGTCGTCGGGCAGACCCTCGCGACCCGGCCCGAGGACACCTACCGGGCGCTGCTGGAGGCCACCGCGTTCGGCACCCGGATGATCGTGGAGACCTTCGCGGCCTCCGGCGTCCCGGTGACCGAGCTGATCGTCTCCGGCGGGCTCACCCGCAACGCCCTGCTCATGCAGATCTACGCCGACGTGACCCGGCTGCCGCTCACCGTCGTCGAGACCGGGCAGGGCCCGGCCCTGGGCTCGGCGATCCACGCGGCCGTCGCCGCGGGGGTCCACCCCGACATGCCCACCGCGGCCGCCGCGATGGGCCGCGTCCGGGAGGGCGCACACCTGCCCGACGAGGAGTCGGCGAAGTACTACGACGCCCTGTTCGCCGAGTACACCCGCCTGCACGACCACTTCGGCCGGGGCGGCGACGACGTGATGCACCGCCTGCGCGCGATCCGCCGCGAGGCGCGCGCCCAGCGAGAAGGAGACCTCGACGCATGACCGACACCCTGGCCTCCCCCGGCGTCGCCGCCACCGTGGCGCGGCTGCGCGAGCAGGTGTGCGCGCTGCACGCCGAGCTCGTCCGCTACGGGCTGGTCGTCTGGACGGCGGGCAACGTCTCGGCCCGCGTCCCCGGCCACGACCTGATGGTCATCAAGCCCAGCGGGGTCTCCTACGACGACCTGACCCCGCAGACCATGGTGCTGTGCGACCTGCACGGCACCCCCGTCGAGGGCGACCTGACGCCGTCGTCGGACACCGCGGCGCACGCCCACGTCTACCGGGCCATGCCCGGGGTCGGCGGCGTGGTGCACACCCACTCCACCTACGCCAGCGCATGGGCGGCGCGCGCCGAGCCGATCCCGTGCGTGCTCACCGCGATGAGCGACGAATTCGGCGGGGACATCCCCATCGGTCCGTTCTCGCTGATCGGCGACGAGTCGATCGGCCGCGGCGTCGTCGAGACACTGGCCGGCAGCCGCTCCCCCGCCGTGATCATGCAGAACCACGGCGTGTTCACCATCGGTGCCGACGCCCGTGCCGCGGTGAAGGCCGCGGTGATGTGCGAGGACGTCGCCCGCACCGTGCACCTCGCCCGCCAGCTCGGCGACACCGTGCCCATCCCCCAGGCCGAGATCGACAGCCTCTGGGACCGCTACCAGAACGTCTACGGGCAGCGTTGAGCGCCGCCGCACCCCGCAGGAGGGACGTCCGATGAGTGGCTCGCTGCTCGACAGCTACGAGGTCTGGTTCCTGACCGGGAGCCAGGGCCTCTACGGCGAGGAGACCCTCGCCCAGGTCGCCGACCAGTCGAAGGTCGTCGCCGACCGGCTCGACACCGCCGACGAGATACCGGTGCGGGTGGTGTGGAAGCCCGTCCTCACCGACGCCGACGCCATCCGTCGGATCTGCCTGGAGGCCAACGCCGACGACCGCTGCCTCGGCGTCATCACCTGGATGCACACCTTCTCCCCGGCGAAGATGTGGATCCCCGGGCTCGAGGCCCTGACCCGCCCGCTGCTGCACCTGCACACCCAGGCCGGTGTCGACCTCCCCTGGTCGGAGATCGACATGGACTTCATGAACCTCAACCAGGCCGCGCACGGCGACCGCGAGTTCGGCTACGTCCAGACCCGGCTCGGCCTGGCCCGCAAGACCGTCGCCGGGCACGTCTCCGACCCGGTGCTCCGGGACCGCATCGGGACCTGGACCCGCGCGGCCGCCGGTGCCGCCGAGCTGCGCTCGCTGCGGCTGGTCCGGTTCGGCGACTCCATGCGCGACGTCGCCGTGACCGACGGCGACCGGGTCGAGGCCACCCGGGTCTTCGGGATGTCGGTGCAGACCTACGGCGTGAACGACCTCGTCGCCGTCGTCGACCAGGTCCCCGACACCGACGTCGACAAGCTCGTCGCCGAGTACGCCGAGGTCTACGCCGTCGTCCCCGAACTGCTCCCCGACGGCGACCGGCACGAGGCGCTCCGCTACGGCGCGCGGGTCGAGATCGGGCTGCGCTCGTTCCTGGAGGCGGCGGGCGCGCAGGCGTTCACCACGAACTTCGAAGACCTCGGCGGACTGCGCCAGCTCCCCGGTCTCGCGGTGCAGCGCATGATGGCCGACGGCTACGGCTTCGGCGCCGAGGGCGACTGGAAGACCGCGGCGATGCTGCGCGCGGTGAAGGTCGTCGCCACCGGGCTGCCCGGCGGCACGTCGTTCATGGAGGACTACACCTACCACCTGCGGCCCGGCCGCGAACGCATCCTCGGGGCGCACATGCTGGAGGTCTGCCCGAGCATCACCGGGTCCCGGCCGTCGCTGGAGATCCACCCGCTGGGCATCGGCGGGCGCGAGGACCCGGTCCGGCTGCGGTTCACCGCCGACCCGGGCCCGGGCGTGGTGCTCGGCATCTGCGACCTCGGAGAGCGGTTCCGGCTGGTCAGCAACGACGTCGAGGTCGTCGACCCGGACGAGCCCATGCCGAGGCTGCCGGTGGCGACGGCGACCTGGGTCCCGGAGCCGTCGCTGGCCACCTCGGCCGAGTGCTGGCTGATGGCGGGCGGCCCGCACCACACGGTGCTGTCGACCGCCGTCGGCGTCGAGGCCCTGGACGACCTGGCCGAGATCGTCGGGACCGAGCTGGTGCACATCGGCGACACCACGAGCCCGCGGACCTTCCTGCACGAGCTGCGGTGGAACAACGCCTACCACCGGCTCGCGCGGGGCTTCTGAGCTCCGCTCCCCGGCCACGGTGCCGGCCGCCTCCGACGGGTGGCCGGCACCGTGGTCCAGGACGGGGACGCGCCTCGCCCACGGCAGGTGGGGACGGCTCGCTTCCGACGCGAGCCGGCGCGCGATCGGTCACCTACCGGCGGCCGGGTCACTGCCTGCGCCCGGGGGTGCGGAACCTCAGGTCGCCCGCCACGTCGAGCCGCGCGAGCTCGGCACGGGAGGTGACGCCGAGCTTGGGGTAGACGCTGCCCAGGTGGTGCCCGACCGTGCGGTGGCTGATCAGCAGCCGGGCCGCGATCTCCCGGTTGGTGAGCCCCTCGGCGGCCAGCTGGGCGACCCGCAGCTCCTGGGCGGTGAGCCCGGCTCCGGCCGGTTCGTGCCGCGCCCCGGACTGCGCGGCCAGGCCCAGCTCCCGCACCGCCCGTGCCCGCAGCGGCGCCGCGCCGAGGCGGGCGAAGGTCTCGGCCGCCCCGGTGAGTTCGTGCCGGGCGTCGGCGCGCCGGCGGACCCGCCGCAGCCACTCGCCGTAGAGCAGCCGGGTGCGGGCCTGCTCGAACGGATCCGGGACGGTACCCGCGCCGTCGAGCGCAGCCCGGTACGCGGCCTCCGTGTCCGGGCCGCCGGCGGCGAGGGCACGGAGACGGTGGGCGGCGGTACGGGCCCAGTGGGCGCCGGTCCGCCGGGCCCACGTCTCGACGGCCACCAGCCGGGCCGCGGCCGTCTCCGTACGGCCCTCCTGCGTCGCGGCCTCGGCGGTGTCCGGGGCGGCGAGCAGCGCGAACGTGGGGTGGGCGGCCTCGTGGCCGGGCTCGCCGAGCGGCATCAGGTGGTGCAGGGCGTCGCGGGGCCTGCCCTCGAACAGCGCGGCCCGGCCCCGCACCCAGTACGCCGACGCGGTGAGCGCGCGCACCCCCTGCAGGACCGAGACGGCCAGCGCCCGGGTGGTGTGGCCGTCCAGTCCGGGGGCGTCGCCGCGGGCCGCGGCCAGGTTGGCCAGACAGAGCCGGCACTGGCTCGCCACGTGGTCCGCCCCGACCTCCTCGGCCAGCCGCAGGCCCTCGGTGGCCCCGGCCTCGGCCGTCTCCCACCGGCCCGCCGCGACGTCGAGGACCGCGCTCTGCGCGAGGACCATCGCGAGCGCGGCGAGCTCGTGCCGCCGCCGCAGCTGCGCGGCCTGCATCCGCAGCACGTCGTGCAGGGGCCCCTCGACCCCGCAGGCCTGGGCCAGCGGCACGGGCGGCAGCAGCTCCCACGGCACGGTCCCGAGCAGGCCGACGGTGGCGGCGTCCGTGGCCGGGAGCGGCCCGGCGGCCCGGCCGGTCCCGTCGTAGCAGGCCCACCAGGACCGCAGCGTCCGCATGACCGGTGCCGGCTCGCCGGCGGGGTCGAGGGCGAGCAGCCGCGCCAGCGCCGTCTGCTGCAGGTCCGGGCGGCCCGCCGACCACGCCGCGCGGGCCGCCACCGTGCCCAGCTCCATCGCCGTGCGCGTCCCGTCGACGACGGCCATGTCCCCCACCAGGTAGTGGTGGGCGCGCTCGGAGAGGCCGACGGTGAACTCGAGGATCCCGCGCAGCCCGCCGCTGCGCCGCACGACGGGCTCCATTCCGCCCAGGCGCTCGGCGTCGTCGAGCAGCCGCCGGGCCCCCTCGGCGTCGCCGGCGTCCCAGGCGGCGCGGGCGGCGAGCGCCAGCCGGCGCGCGGCGTCCACGGGGTCCGGTGACAGGTCGGCGGCCCGCCGCAGCGTGCGTGCCGCCAGTGGGCCGGCGCTGCGCTCCAGGCACCGGGCGGCCGCCTGCTCCAGCAGCACCGCGACGTCCTCGTCGGCGCCGTCCGCGGCGGCCGCCAGGTGCCAGGCGCGGTGCTCGGTGGCCTCGGGTGGCAGCGCCGCGGCCAGCGCGCGGTGCGCGGCCCGGCGGTCCGGGAAGGGGGCGCCGTCGTAGAGGGCGGCCGGCACCAGCGGGTGGCGGAACCGGAGGCGGGGGCCCGAGGCCTGCAGCAGCCCGGAGTGCAGCGCCTCGTCCCAGGTGGAGGCGTCGACACCCCACCCGGCACCGGCCCGGTCGACGACGTGCCGGTCGCCCCGCCCCTCGGCGGCCGCCAGCAGCAGCAACGCCCGGGTGGCCGGTTTCAGCGCCTCGGCACGGGCGCAGAACGCCTGCCGCAACCGGGGCCCCACCGGCATCGGCTCCCCGGACGCCCCGTCGCGGGCGTCGCGGGCGACGGTGGGCAGCTCCTGCAGCGCGAGCGGGTTGCCCCCCGCCGTCGCGACCGTGCCCTCGACGAGGGCCTCGTCGGCGCCGGGGACGGCGGCGGCGACCAGCCGGCGGGCGGCGTCGTCGGTGAGGCCCACGACCTCCAGCGCCGGCACCCCGTCCCACGGCCCCGGGGACGGGGCCGCGTGGTCGGTCAGGATCACCAGGACCGGCTCGGTCCGCACCCGGCGCGCGAGGAAGCCCAGACAGTGCGCCGTCGCCTCGTCGACCCACTGCGCGTCGTCGACGACGACGAGCACCGGCCGCTCCCGGGCCAGGCCGGAGAGCAGCGACACCACGGCCGCGCCGATGAGGAACCGGTTGGCCGGGTCCCGGCTGATCCCGAACGCGCCGCGCAGCGCGGCGGCCTGCGGGTCCGGGAGCTCGTCGAGCCGGTCCAGCACCGGCCACAGCAGCGCGTGCAGTGCGCCGAAGGCGAGCCCCGTCTCGATCCGGGTACCCCGGGTCCGGAGCACCGTGACCCCGGACGCGGCGTCGACGACGTGGTCGACCAGTGCGGTCTTGCCGATTCCCGGCTCCCCCCACAGCACGAGCGCCGCACCCGCGCCGCCGGCCGCGCGTGCCAGCAACCGTTCCAGCGCCGCGGTCTCGGTACGCCGCCCGAACAGCTCCATGATCCCCCGCAGCCCCGTCCCGCCGGCGACCGTGGCACGGCCGATCCGTCGCACCACCGTAACCACGTCGTCCGGATCGTCCCGGCGACCGATCCGGTGACCGATCCGCCGGGACCGGCCGGACCCGACACTCGCCGGGTGACCCGCCCCGCACCCACCGATGCGTCCGCGCCGTCCGGGAGTCCGGACTTCACCGGGCTCCGTGCGACCTACGTCAACTGCACCCTCAACCGCTCCCCCGGCCGCAGCCACACCCAGGGCGTCATCGACCGCAGCATCGAGATCATGGAGGCGAACGGGGTCGGCGTCGACCGGTTCCGCGCCGTCGACCACGACATCGCGACCGGCGTCCGCCCCGACATGACCGAGCACGGCTGGGACACCGACGCGTGGCCCGCACTGCTCGACCGCGTCCTCGCCGCCGACATCCTCGTCATCGGCGGGCCGATCTGGCTGGGCGACAACAGCTCCGTGACGAAGCGGGTCATCGAGCGCCTGTACGGCCACTCGGGCGTGCTGAACCCCCGCGGCCAGTACGCCTACTACGGCCGCGTCGCCGGGTGCCTGCTCACCGGCAACGAGGACGGCCTCAAGCACTGCGCGATGAACATCCTCTACAGCCTCCAGCACATCGGGTTCACCGTCCCGCCCCAGGCCGACGCCGGCTGGCTCGGCGAGGTCGGCCCCGGCCTGTCCTATCTGGACGAGGGTTCCGGCGGTCCGGAGAACGACTTCACCAACCGCAACATCGCGTTCATGACCTACAACCTGATGCACCTCGCTGCGATGATCCGGGGCGCGGGCGGGTTCCCGGCCCACGGCAACCAGCGCACGGCCTGGGACGACGGCACACACCCCGGGCACACCAACCCCGAGTACCGCTGACGCGGGCGACGGCCGACCCACGCCCACGAGGAGACCCGATGAGCAGCACGACGACGAGCTGGCCGAGCCTGCGCGTGGCGGACTGGACCGCCACCCGCGAGACCCTGCACATGTGGACCCAGATCGTGGGCAAGATCCGCATGGCCCACGCCCCGCTGCTCAACCACTGGTGGCAGGTGACGCTGTACGTGGGCCCGCGCGGGCTGACGACGTCGGCGGTCCCGTTCGGCACCGGGGCCTTCGAGATCGAGCTGGACCTGCTGGGCCACCGGCTCGAGGTCCGCAGCAGCGACGGCGGCGCGCTCGGCTTCGGGCTGGCGCCGATGCCGGTCGCCGAGTTCTACGGCACGGTCCTGGACGTGCTCGACAGGCTCGGGGTCTCCGCGCCGATCCGGCCGCACCCCAACGAGGTCGACCCGGCGATCCCGTTCGCCGAGGACCACACCCACGCCTCCTACGACGCCGAGGCGGCCACCCTGTTCTGGCGGCAGCTGCTGCAGGCGAACCGGGTGATCGGTGAGTTCCGGTCGCACTTCGTCGGCAAGGTCAGCCCGGTGCACTTCTTCTGGGGCGGCATGGACCTGGCCTGCACCCGCTTCTCCGGTCGGACGGCGCCACCGCACCCGGGCGGAGTGCCCAACTGCGGCGACTGGGTCATGGTCGAGGGCTACTCGCGGGAGCTGTCCAGCTGCGGCTTCTGGCCCGGTGGCGGCGAGGAGGGCGCCTTCTACTCCTACGCCTACCCCGCGCCCGACGGCTTCGCCGAGGCCCCGGTCGGCCCCGACGGTGCCTTCTACAGCGCGGACTTCCAGCAGTTCCTGCTGCCCTACGAGATCGCCCGCGCCGCACCGGACCCGGACCGCGCGGTCGCCGAGTTCCTCCGCACGACCTACGGGGCCGCCGCGGACCTCGGGCGCTGGGACCGCTCCGCACTGGAGGACGACCCGCTGCGCTGGGCGTGACCGGTGTGCCGGTCGTCCCGCGGCCCGCCCCGGCGGGGCCGCGGGCCGGCCGCGCCGGGGCGCATCGTCCGCGCTCAGACCTGCTCGAACAGGGCGCCGTGCCGCGCCCGGAGCCGGTACTTCAGGACCTTCCCGCCCACGGTCTCGGGCAGGCCGTCCACGAACACGACCGCCTTCGGCGTCTCGTACCCGCCCAGCGTCGCCCGGCAGTGCGCGATGATCGACTCCGCGTCGGCCTCCGCGCCCTCCCGCAGCACGACGACCGCCGTGACGGCCTCGCCCCAGCGGGGGTGCGGCAGCCCGATCACCGCCGCCTTCTCCACGGCCGGGTGCCCGTGCAGGACGGACTCCACCCGCAGGCTGGAGACGTTCTCGCCACCGGACTTCACGATGTCCTTGAAGCGGTCCACCATGATCCGCAGACCGTCCTCGTCGACGGATGCGCTGTCCCCGGAGTGGAACCAGCCTCCGCGGAACGCCTCCCGCGTGGCCTCCTCGTTCAGGTAGTAGCCCGCCGTGACGATGGGGCTGCGGTACACCGCCTCGCCCGGGACGTGCGGGGTGTCCCGGACCGACACCCCGGTCTCGTCGACGACGTCGGAGGCGAGGAGCGGGCTCGGGACGCCGACGTAGTTCACCGACGGAGCCGTCCGCGCGTAGACCTCGCTCCACGTGGCGGGCCAGAACCGGTGGCAGGCGATCGCCTCGGTCTGCCCGAAGATGCCCAGCACCACGAGGCCGGGGGCCCGGTCCTGCAGCCGCGCGTACACGGCCGGTTCGAGGGCTCCCCAGCCGTACACCAGCACGGTCAGGCTGGACAGGTCCGCGCCCGTCCGCTCCGCCACGGCGTCGATCGCGGCGACGAACTGCGGGGAGCCCGCCCACAGCGCGGTCGGGCGCTCCTCGGCGATCGTGGCCACGAGCTGGTCGGGCAGCGGGCGCCGGCCGAGCACCAGGGAGCCACCGGCCAGGAACGCCGAGAAGGTGAAGATCTGGTCGCCGACGTGGTAGATCATCGGCAGCGCGGTGGCGACCCTGAGGTCGGTCTCCACCCGCAGGCCGCGGGTCAGCGAGACCGTGAAGTTCAGCGCGGCGAGGTGGGTCGACCCGTGCGAGATCATCACGCCCTTGGGCATCGCCGTGGTGCCCGAGGTGTAGAGGATCTCCCAGATGTCGTCCGCGTGGATCTCGACGTCGGGCTCGGTCGTCGGCAGACCGTCGAGGAGACCCCCGAAGCTCGGGCTCCCCGCGACGGGCCCGCCGCCGATCGCGATCGTGGCGCCGACCCGCAGGCCGGTGGCGGTGAACGCCTGCTCGGCCCGCGGCCACAGCTCCGCGTCGACGATCGCCAGGCCCGGCTCGGCCTGTCCGATCAGGTGCTCGAGCACGTCCGGGGCGAGGGCGGGGTTCACCGGTACGGCCACCATGCCCGCCTTCGCGACACCGACCTTGGCCAGGTAGGCCTCGACGGAGTTCTCGCAGAACAGCAGCACCCGCGCGCCCGGCTCCAGCCCCCGGGCCGCGAGGGCGTGGGCGACCTGGCTGGTGATCCCGTCGGCCTCGCGGTAGGTGACGGAGGCGAACCGCTCCTCGCCGTAGGCACCGGGCCGGCCGGTGAGCGCGGTCTTCTCGGGATAGCTCCAGGTCAGGCGCTCGAACACGTCCCCGACCGAGGTCCGCTCCCAGCGGTTCACCGCACGTCGTCCGCGCAGGCGCGTGACATCGATCGTCCCGAGCTGTCCCTGCAGGTCCACACCAGCCTCCTTGCCGAGCTCACCTGAGGCGGACAGCATCGCGGCATCACCTGCCGACCACAAGCCCTTAGTCACTCGTCGTTCACAACTTCCCGGGCGCCGGCGCGACGCCGCGGCCGGGCCGCCCACGCGGGTCCGGACGCGCCCGCGCCGGGCCCGGCCGGTGCTGGCGACAGGACTTGCCACCGGCATGGTTAGTGAACGACGATGCACTCGTTGCGGGCGACGACGCCCGGCCGGCCGGATGCGCAGAGGAGTCGATGTGGACGTTCGGGAGAGCTCCGGGCACAGGGACCTCCGGGAACACGGCCGGGGCCCGGCCCGCTCGGACCAGGGGGGACACCCGTGACGACCGTCCTGCGCTCCGCGCTCGACACCTCGGACGAGGTCTACCTCGCCAACCGCGCGCACGCGGAGACGGTCCTGGCCGAGCTCGACGAGCAGGTCCGGACCGCCATCGCCGGGGGCGGCGAGCGCTACCAGCAGCGCCACCGCGACCGCGGGCGACTGCTCGTCCGTGAGCGCATCGAGCTGCTCCTCGACCGCGACGCCGCGTTCCTCGAGCTCTCCTCGCTCGCGGCCTGGGGCACCCCGTTCACCGTGGGCGCCTCCATCGTGACCGGGATCGGCGTCGTCTCCAGCGTCGAGTGCATGATCATCGCCCACGACCCCACCGTCCGCGGTGGCGCGATGAACCCGTACTCGCTACGGAAGACGCTGCGCGCCCTGGAGATCGCGCGCATCAACCGGCTCCCCACGATCAACCTCGTCGAGTCCGGCGGGGCGGACCTGCCCACCCAGTCCGAGCTGTTCGTGCCCGCGGGCAAGATCTTCCACGACCTGACCGAGCTGTCGTCGATGGCGATCCCGACGATCGCGCTCGTCTTCGGCAACTCCACCGCGGGCGGCGCCTACGTGCCCGGCATGTGCGACCACGCCGTGATGGTCGACCAGCAGGCCAAGGTGTTCCTCGGCGGCCCGCCGCTGGTGAAGATGGCCACCGGAGAGGAGTCCGACGACGAGGAGCTCGGCGGCGCCGCGATGCACGCCAAGGTCTCCGGCCTGTGCGACCACTTCGCCGTCGACGAGCGCGACGCCATCCGGATCGGGCGCCGGATCGTCTCCGAACTCAACTGGCGCAAGCTCGGCCCCGGTCCCACGCTGCCCGCCGACGAGCCGGTCCACGACCCCGACGAGCTGCTGGGCATCGCGCCGTCGGACATCAAGGTGCCCTTCGACCCGCGCGAGGTGATCGCCCGCGTGGTCGACGGCTCCCGGTTCGGCGACTACAAGCCGCTGTGGGGCACCAGCCTCGTCACCGGCTGGGCGTCGATCCACGGCTACCCCGTGGGCATCCTCGCCAACGCCCGCGGCGTGCTGTTCAGCGAGGAGGCCAAGAAGGCCTCGGAGTTCATCCAGCTGGCGAACCAGACGGACACGCCCCTGATCTTCCTGCAGAACACCACCGGCTACATGGTGGGGAAGAGCTACGAGCAGGGCGGGATCATCAAGGACGGCTCCAAGATGATCAATTCGGTGGCGAACAGCAAGGTCCCGCACATCACGCTGAACCTGGCCGCGTCCTTCGGCGCCGGGAACTACGGCATGTCCGGACGCGCCTACGACCCGCGGCTGATGTTCGCCTGGCCGGGCTCCCGGCTCGCCGTCATGGGCGCCGCCCAGCTCGCCGGCGTGATGTCGATCGTCGCCAGGCAGTCCGCCGCGTCGTCGGGCCGGGAGTTCGACGCCGAGGCCGACGAGCGCAACCGCGCCGCCGTCGAGGCCCAGATCGAGCAGGAGTCGCACGCCTTCTTCGTCACGGCCCGGCTCTACGACGACGGCCTGATCGACCCCCGTGACACCCGCACCGTGCTCGGCATCGCCCTGTCGACCGCGCACTCGAACATCGTCGCCGGCCAGCGTGGCTACGGCGTCTTCCGGATGTGAGTGAGGCATGACCATCCACAAGCTGCTGGTGGCCAACCGCGGGGAGATCGCCGAACGGATCATCCGCTCCGCGCGGGCCCTGGACATCGTCACGGTCGCCGTCCACTCCGACCCGGACACCGACGCCCTGTTCGTCGAGGCCGCCGACGAGGCGGTGCGGCTCCCCGGCGCCGCCCCGTCGGAGACCTACCTGCGCGCCGACCTGATCATCGAGGCCGCGCTGCTCACCGGCGCCGACGCGATCCACCCCGGCTACGGCTTCCTGTCCGAGAACGCGGGCTTCGCCCGCGCCTGCGCGGCCGCCGGCATCACGTTCGTGGGCCCGCCGGTCGAGGCCATCGAGGCGATGGGCTCGAAGATCGCGGCGAAGGAGCTGATGGAGAAGGCGGGCGTGCCCGTCCTGCCCGGCGCCACGATCGACGACGCCGGCGGGGCCGACGCCGCCGCCGTCTCCGCCCTCGCCGACGGCATCGGCTACCCGCTGCTGGTGAAGGCCGCCTTCGGCGGTGGCGGACGCGGTATGCGCATCGTCCGCTCCGCGTCCGAGGTGGTCGACGCCGTGACCGGGGCCCGGCGCGAGGCCGCGTCGGCCTTCGGCGACGGCACCGTGTTCCTCGAACGGTTCGTCGAGGACCCGCGCCACGTCGAGGTGCAGATCTTCGGCGACACGCACGGCACCGTGGTGCACCTGTTCGAGCGGGAGTGCTCGATCCAGCGCCGATACCAGAAGATCGTGGAGGAGGCCCCCTCCCCCGCCGTCGACGACGCGCTGCGCACCCGTCTCGGGGACGCCGCCGTCGCCGCGGGTGCGGCGATCGGCTACACCGGCGCCGGGACCGTCGAGTTCGTCATGGCGCAGGACGGCGAGTTCTTCTTCCTCGAGGTCAACACCCGTCTGCAGGTCGAGCACCCGGTCACCGAAGAGATCACCGGCCTCGACCTGGTGGCGCTGCAGATCGCGGTCGCCGAGGGCGAGCCGCTGCCCGTGGAGGTCACCGGGGCCACCATCACCGGGCACGCGATCGAGGCCCGGCTCTACGCCGAGGACCCGAGCCGGGACTACCTGCCCGGGTCGGGGACCCTCCACCGGTTCTCCGTGCCCGCCCTGCCCGGTGTGCGCGTCGACACCGGTGTGCGGGACGGCTCGGTGGTCGGGACGCACTACGACCCGATGCTGGCCAAGGTGATCGCGCACGGCCGCACCCGCACCGAGGCCGCCCGGAAGCTCGCGCGGGCGCTGTCCGAGGCCGAGATCCACGGTCCGGTCACCAACCGGGACCTGCTCGTCGCCGTCCTGCGCGAGCCGGAGTTCCTGGCCGGGCGGACCGACACCGGCTACCTCACCCGCCATCAGCCCACCGCACTCGTCGGCACCCCGGCGGAGTCCACCCTCGCCGTGCACGCCCTCGTCGCCGCCCTGGCCGACCAGGCGGGCCGCCGGGCGGGCGCCGCGGTCCAGCAGCCGGTGCCGTCGGGCTGGCGGAACGTCCGCAGCGCCTTCCAGCACGCGGAGTACCGGGCCGGCGACACCGACCTCGACGTGACCTACCGGCTCGGCCGCGGCACGCTCGAGGCCGGCGTGAACGGGACCGCGCTCCCGGGCGCGGCCGTGCTCGCCGCCACCGCGGACCGGGTCGACCTGCAGGTCGGCGGTGTGCGGCGCGCCGTGCGGGTGCACCGCGTCGGCGACACCGTCCACGTCGACAGCGCGCTCGGCGCCACCACGCTGACCGAGCGGGCCCGGCTGCCCGAGCCCGGCACCGACGCCGCCCCCGGCTCGCTGCTCGCGCCCATGCCCGGCACCGTCGTCCGGGTCGCGGCCGGGGTCGGGCAGCAGGTCGAGCGGGGTGCGGTCGTCGTGGTGTTCGAGGCCATGAAGATGGAGCACCTGGTGCGCGCCCCGGTCGCCGGCACCGTCGCCGAGCTGGGCGTGCAGGTCGGGGACACCGTGGAGTCCGGCGAGGTCCTCGCCGTCATCGAGGAGGCGCAGGCCTGACATGAGCGACGTGACCTACGAGGTGACCGACGGCGTCGCCTGGCTGACGATCGACCGCCCCGAGGCCCGCAACGCCCTCAGCAGGGCCGTCCGCGAGGGCCTGTTCGACGGCGTCCACCGGTTCAACACCGACGACACGGCGAAGGTCCTGGTGCTGACCGGCTCCGGGGAGAAGGCGTTCTGCGCGGGCGGCGACCTCAAGGAGATGAACGACGTCGCGCTCCGGGTCCCGCCCCCGGACTTCCTGCCCCAGCTCGGCCGCAACATCGACGTCCCCAAGCCGACGATCGCGGCGGTCAACGGGATCGCCTACGGCGGCGGGTTCCTCCTGGCCCAGCAGTGCGACCTGGTGGTGGCCGCCGAGCACGCCCGCTTCGCGGTGTCCGAGGTCAGGATCGGTCGCGGTTCCCCGTGGGCCGCTCCGCTGTCCTGGCTGGTCCCGCCGCGGGTCGCGATGAAGATCCTGCTCACCGGCGACCCGATCGGCGCGGCCGAGGCGCAGGGCCACGGTCTGGTCAACGACGTGGTGCCCGCCGCCGAGCTGCGCGGGCACACCCAGCGGCTGGCCGAGCGGATCGCGGCCAACGCCCCGCTGTCGGTGCTCGCGGCCAAGCGGACCGTGTACCTGTCGGCGAGCCACACCCGCGCCGAGGCCTACGAGCGTGCCGAGGAGATCTGGGAACCGGTCTACCTGTCGCAGGACGCCCAGGAGGGCCCGCTCTCGTTCCGGGAGAAGCGTGCCCCCGTCTGGCAGGGGGCCTGACCATGGTGACCATGGAGACGGTCCTCCACGACCTGGAGGCCGAGAGCGCGGTCGTCCGCGCGATGGTCGCCGATCTCGACGACGCCGCCATCGGCGGCCCCACGCCGGCCGAGGGCTGGACCGTCCGCGACCAGCTCACCCACCTCGCCTGGTTCGACGAGGCGGCCACCCTCGCGGCGACGGACCCGGCGACCTTCCGCACGCGGGCGGACGGGTTGCAGGAGCTCGGGCCCGGCTTCCCCGACCGGATCGCCGCGGACCACGCGGGTCTGCGGGCCGAGGAGGTCCGGGCCTGGTTCGCCGGGGCCCGCGACGCCCTCGTCAGCACCTTCCGCGGCATCGGGCCGAAGACCCGGCTGCCCTGGTACGGGCCGGACATGAGCGCCCTGTCCTCCGTCACCGCCCGGCTGATGGAGACCTGGGCGCACGGCCAGGACGTCGCCGACGCACTCGGGATGCTCCGGGAGCCGACGGACCGGCTGCGCCACGTCGCCCACCTGGGGGTGCAGACCTTCGGTTTCACCTTCCGCAACAACGGCCGTGAGGTCCCGGAGGCGCCTGTGCGGGTGGAGCTGGTCGCCCCCTCCGGCGCGCTGTGGACCTGGGGCCCGGAGGACGCCGCGGACCGGGTCACCGGCTCCGCCCTGGGCTTCTGTCTGGTCGCGACCCAGCGCAGGCACCCCGACGACACCGACGTGGCCACGACCGGGCCGGTCGCCGCCGACTGGATCTCGATCGCCCAGACCTTCGCCAACCCGCCCGGCCCCGGCCGCGCCCCCGGCGTCGTCACCGCGGCGTTCCCCGCCCCGACCCGTACCCCCGCAGGAGGGCCCGCATGACCCGCGCACCGGTGCGCATCGGCAACTGCTCCGGCTTCTACGGCGACCGCATCACCGCCGCGCGGGAGATGGTCGAGGGCGGGCCGATCGACGTGCTGACCGGCGACTACCTCGCCGAGCTGACGATGCTGATCCTCTACAAGGCGCGGCGGAAGGACCCGACCGGCGGCTACGCGAAGACCTTCCTCACCCAGGTCGAGCACGTGCTGGGCACCTGCCTGGACCGCGGCATCAGGATCGTGTCGAACGCGGGCGGGCTCAACCCCGCCGGGCTGGCGTCCGACCTCACCGCCCTGGCGCAGCGGCTCGGCCTCGCCCCGCGGATCGCCTACGTGCACGGCGACGACCTGGTCGACCGGCTCGACGACATCCAGGCCGCCGGGCACACCCTGGCCCACCTCGACACCGGCGCCACGCTCGCCGACGCGGGGGTGAACCCGGTGTCCGCCAACGCCTACCTGGGCGCATGGGGCATCACCGAGGCCCTGCGCGCCGATGCGGACGTCGTCGTCACCGGGCGGGTCACCGATGCCTCCGTGGTCGTCGGCCCCGCCGCGTGGTGGCACGGCTGGGAGCGCACCGACTTCGACGCGATCGCCGGCGCCATGGCCGCCGGGCACGTCATCGAGTGCGGCCCGCAGGCCACCGGCGGGAACTACTCCTTCTTCGAGGAGATCACCGACCGCCGCTACCCCGGCTTCCCGATCGCCGAGGTCGCCGCCGACGGGTCCAGCGTGATCACCAAGCACGCGGACACCGGCGGGCTCGTCTCGCCGGGCACCGTCACCGCCCAGCTGCTCTACGAGATCGGCGAACCCGCCTACCTCGGCCCGGACGCCGTGGCGCACTTCGACTCGCTGCAGCTCACGCAGGACGGCGAGCACCGCGTACTGATCTCCGGCACCCGAGGCAGCGCGCCCACCGACCGGCTCAAGGTGGCGCTGAACTACGAGGGCGGTTACCGCAACACCATGACCCTCGTGCTCACCGGCACCCGGATCGAGGAGAAGGCCGCCTGGGCCGAGCAGCAGCTCGTCGAGCTGCTGGGCGGGCGGGAGCGCTTCGCCGAGTTCGACGCGCAGCTGCTGCGCTTCGACCACCCCGACGCCCCCACCAACGCCGAGGCCACCGCCCACCTGCGGGTCACCGTGAAGGATCCCGACCGACGCACGGTCGGGCGGGCCTTCTCCAACACCACGATGGAGCTCGCCCTCGGCGGCTATCCGGGCTTCCACACCACGACGCCGCCCTCGTCCGAGAGCGCCTTCGGCGTCTACTGGCCGTCCCTCGTGCCCGCCTCCGAGGTGGAGCACCGGGTCACGCTGCCCGACGGCACCACGACACCGGTGCCGCACAGCCCGGTCACCGCCGGGGTCCCCGCCCCGGCCGAGCCGGTCGTGCCGGCATCCGTGGCGGGGCCCACCCGGCGGCTGCCGCTGGGCGAGATCGCGGCGGCCCGCTCCGGCGACAAGGGCGGGAACGCGAACATCGGGCTCTGGACCCGCACCGACGACGAGTACACGTGGCTGCGCGGCCACCTCACCGTCGAGCGCGTCCGCGAGCTGCTGCCGGAGGCCGCCGGGCTGGAGATCCGCCGCTTCGACCTGCCGAACCTGCGCGCGCTGAACATCGTCGTGATCGGGATCCTGGGGGCGGGCGTCGCCTCCGCCACCCGCCCCGACCCGCAGGCCAAGGGGCTGGGCGAGTACCTGCGCAGCCGCCTCGTCGACATCCCCGTCGCCCTGCTGCGCGGCTGACCGTGGCGGCGGCCCCGCGCCGGGTCAGGGGAACATCGCGCGCAGCTCGGGCCGGTCGAGCTTGCCGCTGCCCGTGCGGGGCAGCGCGTCGACGATCTCGATCCGCTTGGGTCCGTGCATCCCCCGCAGGTTCGGGTCGGCGGCGCACCAGGCGGCGATCTGCTCCACGGTGACACCCGGCTTGGTGGGGACGAGCACCGCGGTCACCTGCTCGACCCAGCGCTCGTGGGCGGTGCCGATCACCGCGACCTCGGCCAGGTCGGGGTGGGCGGCGAGGTGCTCCTCCACCATCTGCGGCAACACGTTCTCCCCACCCGAGACGATCATGTCGTCGATCCGGTCGACGTAGTACAGGTAGCCGTCCGCGTCCTGCGACATCAGGTCACCGGTGCGGAACCAGCCGTCCGCCGACCACTTCTCCGGGACGTCGATGTTCCAGTACCCCGGGGTGACCGCGTCCCCCCGGACCCAGAGCTCGCCGACACCGTCGTCCCCCGGGCGCAGGTCCGGGCCGCCGTCGACGGGTACGAGCCGCGTGCGCACGATCTGCTCCAGCGGGGTGCCCATCGAGTCCGGACGCCGCACGTCGTCCGGGCCGTAGGTGACCACCAGGCCGTTCTGCTCGGTCTGGCCGTAGATCTCCACGCCCGCGATCCCGGTCCCCGCCTCGAGCCGCTCGATCGCGGCCGTGGGGGTGCGGGAACCGCCGAACATGCAGATCCGGAAGGAGTCGAGCACCACCGGCGACCCCACCGTCCGGTTGCCGACGTCGATCATCATCGTGGAGATCAGGCCACCGAAGGTCGGACGTAGCTCCTGGGCCAGCTCCAGCCACCGCACGACGTCCCAGCGCGGCATGAACGTGATCTGCCCGCCGAGCAGCAGCAACGGCAGGCTCGCCAGCTGCAGGCCGCCGACGTGGAACAGCGGCATGCAGTTCAGCACGTGGTCGGCGGCGGTGAGCCGGTAGCGGCCGATGGCGCCCTCCGCCTCGGCGACGAGGTTGCGGTGGGTCTGCCGCACGCCCTTCGGCACCCCGGTCGAGCCCGAGGTGTACATGATGCAGGCGTCCTCGCCGTCGAGCCGGGGCAGCACGTCGGCCGCGGGCTCGTGGGCCGCCAGGGCCGCGGCGAACCCGTCGACCGTCAGCAGCTCCGGGCACTCGTCGCCCAGCAGCGCGGCGGCGCGCTCCCGGTCCGCGGCGGGCAGCACGAGCACCCGCAGCCCCGAGTCGCGCACGACGTGGCGGAGCGCCGCGTCGGGGAACATCCGGTTGAGCGGCACGCCGACCGCGCCGGCTGCCACGTACCGAGCAGCCCGACCAGGTACTCGGGGCAGTTCGGCAGGAGGAACCCGACCCGCTCCCCCGGCTCGACCCCGGTGTGCCTCAGGAACGCGGCGAAGCGGGCGCCGCGTTCGGCGTACCCGGCGTAGTCGACCTCGTCGTCGTCCAGCCGGAGCGCGACGTCCGCCGGGTGGTCGGCCGCACTGCGGCGCAGGAGCGTGGCGATGTTCATCGGCGGGTCCTCCTCGGCCACGACCGCGCTCCGCGCACCCACGCCGTCGTGAGGTGATCGGCTGTTCACTAGCGGAACCTACCGGGAACGACGCGGCACGTCACGTGCCCCGGTGGGCTCCCCGGCGGTCCGTCACGGGTGCCGCAGGCCCCCGGGCGCGTCTGCGCGCGGGGCCGCCGGACCGCTGCGGGTGTGGGGACGCCGCTCCCCGGAGATCGGAGCCGCCCGCGGACGACTGTCGGGGTGTGTGTCCCCCACCGGTCTCCCCGGCCCGCTCGTCGGTCGTCGCGCCGGGGGCGGCCGACGTCGCCCTCGCGCGGGAGCTCGGGGCGGACGTCGTCGGCGGCCTGCGCAACGCCGGGGAGTCGCAGCCGCAGGCGCCCTACCTCGCGCCGTTCCCGGACGGGGTGCTGACGATCGACGAGCTGGAGCCGCTGGCGCTGGAGCGGATCGCGGCGTACCGCCCGGACCGTCGGAGGTGAACGAGCCGAGCCGATGGGGCGCTACGCCTCCGGACCGTCGGACGCCGACGGGACCACCGACGCCTGACCAGCCGTGCCGCGACCGGGCCCGTGCGGCTGCCGCTCGCGGAGCGAACACAGCAGTCCGTGGAAGACGTTCCAGACGGCTTCCCCGTCCCCCGCACGCCCGGACTCGGCCAGCCACAGAGCGGACTCGTTCATCGCGCCGGACAGCAGCCGGGTCAGCGGCTCGACGGGCTGGGACACGATCACCCCGTCATCGACGAGCTGCTGCAGCGACTCCGCCAGATGACGCGCGGAGGTCTGCTCGTCCAACCGGCGCCACTCCGACCAGCCGAGGACGGCGGGCCCGTCGATGAGCATGATCCGCGACAGCTCCGGGTCGTTGGACACCGAGAGGAACGCCCGGCAGCCGGCGACGAACGCGGTCCAGGGGTCCGCATCGGAGGAGACCGATGTGGACACACGGTCGGCCACCTCCGCCTGGACCTGGGCCAGGACCTCGCGGAACAGGCCGATCTTGCCGTCGAAGCTGTGGTAGAGGGCGCCCTTGCTGACGCCCGCGGCGGCCACGATCTCGGCCAGTCCGACCGCGCCGTAGCCACGCTGCGCGAACAGCGTCCGCGCCTCGTGGATCAAGGCCTTCCGCGTCTGCTCCCGTTGCCGGATCCGCACTCCGGTCATGGACCCTCCCGAACTCGTGTACCGACGGTAGGTGAATATGCACCTGGCCGGCCCGGCCATCACCCCGGGCCTCGGCGCCACGGCGCAGCAGATGCTGGGCATCATCGACATCCACGGCTTCATGATCGCCGGCCTGCTCGGCACGATGGGCAGCCTGGGCGACCGCATCGGGCGCCGGGCGGGACATGGCCATCGGGCTGTGGGTCACGATGTTCCCGGTCGGCAGCGCACTCGGCCCGGTGATCGGTGGCGCACTGCGGCAGGTCTTCCGGTGGGCCTCGGTCTTCCTGATCGCGGTCCCGGTCATGCGCTGCTGCTCGTCGCCGGGCCGCTGCTGGTGGCGGAGTACCGCGCCCCGGAGGCGGACCCGATCGACCTGGTGAGCGTCGCCCTGTCCCTCGAAGCGATCATGCCCGTCGTCCACGGCCTCGAGGAGCCGGCGGTCTGCTGATCTCCGTCGTCGGGCCCCTCGGCGAGAGATCGCTCGGCGACGTCCCGGTACGACGGGGATTCGGAGTGTACGACTCCCAGATCCGGGCGCTTCCGTGCGGCGACTACGGCCGTGGCGCGACCGCCCGGGTCGGAGCATCGACGTCACCCTGCCCACCCGGTCGACAGGTACCGACCCGCAGACCCGGTGCGGATGCCAACCCCTCGCGACCGTCGATCTCCAGTTTGCGGTAGACCCGCGTGAGGTGTCCCTCGACCGCCCGCTGTGACGTCCCCAGCACCGCGGCGATGTCCCGGTTGGTCGCTCCCCCTGCGGCCAGCCGGGCGACACCGAGCTCGGCCGGTGTCAGGGAGGACGAGCCGCCGCGCCGCGGCCGCCCGCCGGCGGCCGCGAGCTCGGTGCGGGCGCGAGCCGCCAGGATCGGAGCGCCGCAGTCGGCTGCCAGCTCCAGCCCGTGCCGCAGCAGGGCACGCGCCTCGCCGGCGGCGCCGTGCGCGCGCATCCGCGCGCCCAGGTCCACCGTGCACCGTGCCCGGTCGAGGGCCAGCGGCGAGGCGCCGAGCTCGGCACGGGCCGAATGCAGCGTCGCGAGTCCCCGCTCCCCGCCCTGCACGAGCCCCAGCACCCGTAGCGCCGCACCGCCGTACCCCTCGGGCCCCCACAGCCGGCAGAGCGTGACGTACTCCTCGGCCGCCGCCGTCGCCGCCTCGTGCTCACCGAGCTCGTGGTGGAGCTCGACGGCCCGCCGTCGCCAGTCGAGCACCACCGGGTTGACGATCCCGACAGCCATCAGGCGATGTCCGCACTCCAGCGTCAGCGCGAGCGCCTCGCGGGTCCGCCCGGTCGCCGCGAGGACCGCGGCACGGGCGTCGAGCAGGTAGT
Source organism: Pseudonocardia sp. UM4_GMWB1 (assembly GCF_017312155.1). NCBI lineage: Bacteria > Bacillati > Actinomycetota > Actinomycetes > Pseudonocardiales > Pseudonocardiaceae > Pseudonocardia > Pseudonocardia sp. UM4_GMWB1. The sequence goes on from NZ_QJPN01000001.1 coordinate 3,699,563, forward strand.
TCCACCGCCAGGTCCGGTCGGCGCTGCTCCGGTCGTCGACCGGAGCGAGCAACCGCTCCGCCTCCGCCGTCCGCCCCAGCTCGACCAGGGCCAGTGTCGCCGCGCGGAGCACCATCAACCGGGTCGCACCGGTCAGCACGTCGAGCGAGGCCCGGGCGGCGGCGAGCGCCGCAGGCACCTGCCCGCGCCGCAACAGCAGCATCGCGTCGACCCCACGCAGGAACGCCTCGACGTCCGTCCGGTGCGTGCGGTGGGCGGCGTCGAGGGTCCGTCGACGGACACCGTCGAGACCGGTGGTGGCCTCGGCCCAGCACAGCAGGCCGAGCGCCGCCACCTGCATCGGGTGCAGGTACGCGTCGTCCTCCAGGTCCGCGGGCATCGCCTCGGCGGTCCGGGCAGCCGCCGTCGCGGCGTCGGTGTGCAGGGCCAGCGCGGAGAAGAGCAGGTGGGCGCTGCGCAGCACGTCGGCGCCGGCTCCCGCCCCCAGCTCGCCGGGATCGGTCCGCGCGACCCATTCCCAGACCCGGGCGGCACCCGAGGGGTCCTCGCAGGCGGCGTGCAGCACCAGCGCCTCCAGCCGCTGGCGCAGCTCACGGTCCTGCCCGCTCGTCCCCGTGCCCGCGTCGGCCAGGTCACGCAGGACGTCCTCCAGCAGCGGGGCGAGGTCCACCGCGCCCCCGGGCGACCGGGCGACCGTCCGCGCGAGCAGCTCGGCCCGTTCCCGCGCGCAGGGCAGCAGGGACAGCGCCTCGACCAGGTGGCCGCGGGCCGTCGCCGGGGCGGCGACCCGCTCGACGACGCTGAGGTCCACCAGCAGTGCGGCCCGCCGACGGCCGCCCACCGGCCCGGTCAGCGTGTGCTCCAACAGACGTCTCGCCCGTACGCGGTCACCGCGCTGCTCCGCGCGGGCGGCCGCGACGTGCAGCAGCTCGACCACGCCCCCGTCCCGGGGCGGCCCGGCCGCCAGGTGGTGGTCGGCCACCCGGTCGAGCGGTGCACCCTCGCTGTCGAGCACCCGGGCGGCGCGGGCGTGCAGTCGGCGGCACCGGTCCGCACCGGCGGCCTCGAGAACGGCGGTGCGGGCCGGATCGTGCCCGCACCGGTGCCCGTCGAGCACCCCCAGCTCCACGAGGCGCTCCGCGGCGTGGGCGGCCGCCACGTCGTCCAGCCCGGCCACCCGGGCGCGGGTGCCGGCATCGGCGTCCGGCTCGAGCACGGCGACGGCCCTGGCCAGCTCGACCACGCCGGGCGGTTCGTGGCGCAGCATCGCGGCCAGCCGGTCCCCGGGCGGCGGTGCGCCGCTCCCCGGCCGGTCAGGCGATACGATCGGAACCACTCTCCCGGAGCTGGCGGAGCGCCGCGCGGCCCGGCACCCCCAGCTTGCGGTAGACGCCGGTCAGGTGCTTCTCCACGGCCCGGACGCTGACGGCGAGGTCAGCGGCGATCTCGTGGTTGGTCAGGCCGCGGGAGGCGCGCGTCGCGACCCGTTCCTCGGACCGGGTCAGCGCGGCGGAGGCACGGGAGGTGGGCCGGTGTCCGGGTACGGGCGTCCCGACGGTGTCGTGCAGGCGCGGCGGCGGTCCCGCCGGGTCCCCGGTCCCGGGCGGGAGGTCACCGGGTCCCGGTGGGGCGCGGTGTGCGGTCAGCGCCCTGGTCGCGCGCTCGGCCTCCGACCGGTCCCCCGAGGTCCGCAGGACGATGGTCGCCTGTTCGAGGAGTTCCGCGCCCCGGTCGGTCCCGCCCAGCTGCCCGAGCATCCGCAGGGCCCTGCCCAGCTGTGCCGGTGCCCCCCAGCGGCGTGCCCGCGCCAGCTCCTGCTCGGCGAGTGCCCGGGCCTCGGCCCTGCGGCCGCGCTCGGCCAGGATCTCGACCGCCCACGGACGCCACGGCACGGGGGTGGCGGTCCATCCCGCCTGGTCGAACCGGCGGCCGGCGTCGAGGCAGTACTCCAGCGCGGTCTCCGCGTCGCCGGCCTCGGCGGCCACCCGGGCCCGCAACATCTGCAGGCAGGCCCCGAATCCCGGGGGGACCGACGGCGTCGCGCCGTACCGGGCCAGCACCCGGTCCGCCCCGGGCCCGTGCGGCACCGCGGTCAGCACCGGGGCCAGCACCGTCCCGGGCAGCAGCGAGTCGTCGGCCAGCTCGTCGACCAGCTCGACCGCCGACCGCACCTGCTCGGCGGCCTCCTCGACGCGACCGGAGCACACGAGGACCGCGGCGAGCTCGGCGTGCAGCACCGCCTCGACCACCGGAGCGCGCTCGGCCCGCGCCTGTTCGAGCGCGACCGACAGCCAGGACGGGAGGTCCTCGACCGCGTCGGCCATGCACAGACAGGTCACCAGCATCCCGACCGTGCTGTGGACGTGGTCCGACGACGCCGGCTCACGGGCCAGGACCGCCCGGCAGGCGGCGGCCACCACGCTCGCCGGCCGGTGTCCGCCGACGGCGGCGGAGTGCAGCAGGACGCAGGCGAGCTCCCGCTCCCCCGGGGTCCGGATCGGTAGCCCGTCCGGGAGTGCCTCGAGTTCGTCGAGCCGGGCCGCGGCGGCGGACAGTCCGGCACGGGTGTGCTTGTCGACGTAGTGCAGACGGGCCTCGACCCGGAGGGCGAGCTCGCGGGTCTCTGTGTCCCCGGTGCCCCCGTACCGGCCCAGCTCCTCGGCCACCCCCCGCAGCAGCGCGATCACCGGCGGCGCGGCGCCCTCCAGCGCGAGCGGGGTCACCCGGCACAACGCCGCGGCCCGTTCCCGCAGCGACCCGAGCAACGGCACTGCCTGGACGATCCGGCGCAGGGCGAGCCCGGTGTCGCGCGAGCGCTCGAGGCCCGCCAGGTCGAGCAGCACGGCGGCCCGCCCCGGCTCGTCCGGTCCGGCGAGCAGGGCGTGTCGCAGATAGCGGACGGCGGTCCACGACTCTCCGCGCCGCACCGCGGTCCCCGCCGCGTCGCGGAGCGCCTCGACCGTCCAGGCCGGAGCCGCCCCGCCGGCCGTGAGAAGGTGCGCGGCGATCCGGTCGGACGGCGCGCCCGCGTCCCGCAGCATCCGGGCGGCACGCAGGTGCAGATCGCGGCGCTGGTGCGAGGACTGGACGACTCCGAGGGCGGCGCCGACGAGGCCGTGGCGCAGCCGGTGGCCCTCGGGCCCGGTGAGCCCCATGCTGCGGGTGACAGCACCGGCCACGGCGAGATCGGTCGCGTCCAGCTCGGCGAGCCGGGCCAGCATCACGTCGTCGGCCTTCTCCCCCGCGACGGCGACCGCAGCGAGGTACCGGCGCTCGGTGGCGGGCAGCCGTCGCACGGCGTGGGCGAACCGGTCCCGCAGCCGTGCCGGCGCGGCGCCGGCCACCCGGCGCGCCGGCGGCTCCGTGGTGCACTGCGGCCGGGCAGCGAGCTCCTCCAGCACGCAGGTGAGGTGGAGCGGGTTCCCCTCCGTGGCCGCGGACAGCGCGGCCACGAGCTCCGGGGTCGCGTCCCGCCCGAGTACCGCACGGGCCGTCACCGAGATCGCCTCGTCCGAGAGGGGACCGAGCGGCCGCACCGCGTCGGCCACCGCCGCGAGCTCCGTCGGGAGTCCCCCGGTGGCGCCGCCGTGTCGGGTACCGCCGTCGTGTCCGGCATCGCCGTCGAGCACCGTGAGGACCACCGCCACGCGCAGGCAGGCCCGCGGGCAGCACAGGCGGGCCAGCCAGCGCAGCGACCGGGCGTCACAGCGGGCCGCGTCGTCGACGAGCAGGAGCACCGGTCCGACCGCCGCGCGACCGGCGAGCGCGGCGGAGAGGGCGCCGGTGTCGTCCCCGTCGGGCTCTCCGCAGGGGGGCGACGGGCCGGGACCGCCGCACGCGGCGAGCAGTTCGCGCGCGGTGCCCAGCGGGATGCCACCCTCCTCGTCGGTGCCCCCGGCTCGCGCGACCTGCATCCCGCGGGCGGCGCCCCGGCGCGCGCACTCCTCGAGCAGTGCGGTGCGCCCGATGCCGATCGGGCCGGTGAACACGAGCAGGCTCGCCGTGCCGCCGACGGCCCGCGCGAGCGCGCCGTCGACCTCCGCCAGGTCGCCGGCGCGGCCGAGCAGCACCGGACGGGGCATCAGCGACGGCCCCGCAGTCGGACGACGGGCTCGCGGAGCACCGCGCGGTCCGCCCGACGGACGGCTCCCCAGGGTGGGCCCCCGACACTCATACGACCTCCGTCCGACGGACGTGCACGCGATTCGGTGATCATTTTACCCCGGTGCGTCGTGGAACGGAGCACCACCACGGAATTCGTCGGGAAACACCCAGTTCCTCCTCCATGGACCTGCCCGGGTTCGATCCACGCAGTGGATACTGGTGGTATCCGGGCGACATCGGCGGCATAGTCCTCCCTCGATGACGATCGGGGACGGCCAACATGAACGCATCATGTCGGGAATGCGACGGACCGGCGACGTGGCCGGTCCCGGACTCGTGGGCCGAGCCCGTCCGACACCGAGGGGGATCGACGTGGAACCCGTTCCGGGACTGACCGTCCGGGTGCTCGATACCGGCTGGATGGAGCTGGGCCATCCGAGCCGGTGCGACCGCCTGCTGTGCGACGAGGTCGGCACCGCCATGTGGCTCGCGCTGTGCCGGACGGCGTGGAACCTCGGCGACGCGGCCGCCCACCTGGCCGACCTCTGGGACACCGACCCCTGGGCGATGCGGGACATGATGGACGACTGGCTGGACGACCTGCGCGAAGCCGGCCTCGTCCGGTACTGACGCGACGCCCGGTGCCGCCGGAGCGGTCGTTGCGGCATCGCACGGACGGGCACCCCGGTTGTCCCGCGGACGTTGCGCGCACCCGTGCGAACCACGGTCGGGACCAGCAGAACCCCAGCACCCACACCCCACACCGTAGTGATCTAGATCACATACCGCACCACACCCCACCGAACCCCCGCACTCCGGCGGCCACAGTGTTAAGCGCTTACGCTCCGCTGCCGTTGACCCCTGTCGAGCGGCCCCCATACGGTCGAATCGGTTATCGAGAACGGCTACCGCGACTGTCCGGTCCGCTCCCGGAACAGCGTGTTCCGTTGAACTTCGGGGAGTTATTCGATGCGAGTCCTGCCCTATGACGGCGACACCACCGAGCGCATTTCCCAGGAATCCACCAGTGCCTGCATGGTATCGCTCGACCGAGGCCTGCGCGTCGTCGCGGCGAACCAGGAGATGTTCCGCCGGATGTGCGACATCGGTTCCGGCGACGTGTGCGGATCGGCGTTCTGCGACCTCCTCGACGGAAGCATCCGTACCCGTGTCCGGCACCAGATGGAACGGTTGCTGGACGGTCAGCAGCCCCGTTTCCAGGAGCGGTCGGTCGCGATCGCCGGGGCCGGCTCGTCGCTGCGGGGCGACCTGATGGCGACCGCGATCGCGCGGAACGCGGGCCGGGTCGAGGGGGTCGTCGTCGTCCTGCGTACCGGGGACGCCGAGCCGTCCACGGCCTGGAGCGGACCACGCCGGATCCTGTCGGACATGGACGCCAAGATCCTGGAGGGGGTCGCCTCCGGTGCCTCCACCGTGCAGCTGGCCTCCACCCTGTTCCTCAGCCGCGGCGGCGTCGAGTACCACGTGACCGCCCTGCTCCGGAAGATGCGGGTCAAGAACCGGCCTGCGCTGATCTCCAAGGCCTACTCGATGGGTTTCTTCGAGCTGGGTTCGTGGCCGCCCCAGGTCGTGCCCGATCACGTGAAGTGACTGCTCGACCCGACGACGTCCCGAGGCGAGAGGTGAGAACATGACCGCCACCGACGACATCCGGACGACCGCGGACCTGCGGTCGCGGGTGGCCGAGCTGCACGCGGCCCGCGAGCAGATCCGCTCCGGCCCGTCCACCGCCGCGACCGAGCAGCAGCACGCCCGCGGCAAGCTGACCGTGCACGAGCGCCTCGCGATGCTGCTCGACGAGGGCAGCTTCCGTGAGATCGAGCAGTTCCGCAGGCACCGCGCCACCGGCTTCGGCCTGGAGGACCGCCGTCCGCACACCGACGGCGTCGTGACCGGCTGGGGCACCATCGACGGCCGCACCGTGTTCGTCTACGCCCACGACTTCCGGATCTTCGGCGGTTCGCTCGGCGAGGCGCACGCCACGAAGATCCACAAGGTGATGGATCTGGCGGAGTCCGCCGGCGCACCGTTGATCAGCCTGAGCGACGGCGCGGGCGCCCGGATCCAGGAGGGCGTCACCGCGCTGGCCGGTTACGGCGGCATCTTCCGCCGCAACGTGCGGGCCTCCGGCGTCGTCCCGCAGATCAGCGTCATGCTCGGCCCGTGTGCCGGGGGCGCGACCTACTCGCCCGCCCTCACCGACTACGTGTTCATGGTCCGCGACATCGCCCAGATGTACATCACCGGACCGGACGTGGTGTCCGCCGTGACCGGTGAGGAGATCACGCACGAGGAACTCGGCGGCGCCGAGGTGCACGCCACGGAGTCGGGGGCGGGCGCCTTCGTCTACGACGACGAGGAGTCCTGCTTCGCCGACGTGCGGCACCTCGTGTCGCTGCTGCCGTCGAACAACCGCGAGCAGCCGCCCGTGGCCCCCACCGCCGACCCACCGGACCGGGCCACCCCGTCGCTGCTCGACATCGTCCCGGCCGACACCACCCGCGCCTACGACATGCGGGACGTGATCGCCGAGGTGGTCGACGACGGCGACCTGTTCGAGGTGCACGCCAACTGGGCCACCAACATCGTGTGCGGTCTGGCCCGGCTCGACGGGCACACGGTCGGGATCGTGGCGAACCAGCCGGCCTCGCTGGCCGGGGTGCTCGACATCCACGCCTCGGAGAAGGCGGCCCGGTTCGTCTCCACCTGTGACTCGTTCAGCATCCCGCTGGTCACCCTCGTCGACGTGCCGGGTTTCCTGCCCGGCGGCGACCAGGAGCGCGGGGGGATCATCCGGCACGGCGCCAAGCTGCTCTACGCCTACTGCGCGGCCACCGTCCCGCGGGTCCAGCTCATCCTGCGCAAGGCCTACGGTGGCGCCTACATCGTCATGGATTCGCGCTCGATCGGAGCGGACCTGTCCCTCGCCTGGCCGACCAACGAGATCGCGGTGATGGGCGCCGAAGCCGCGGCCAACGTCGTCTTCCGGCGCGAGATCGCCGCCGCGCCCGACCCCGAGATCGCCCGAGCCCAGCGGATCAAGCAGTACCGCAACGACCTCATGCATCCCTACTACGCCGCCGAGGCCGGTCTCGTCGACGACGTGATCGACCCCTCCGACACGCGCGCGGTCCTCGTCGACGCGCTGTCGATGCTGCGTGCCAAGCGCGCCGAGCTGCCGGTCCGCAAGCACGGCAACCCGCCGACGTGACCACCGCGGCGGGCCCCGGACCGCGGATCCTGATCACCGGTGGCAACCCGACCCCGGCCGAGGTGGCCGCCGTGACCGTGGCGCTGTGCACCCTGGCCGGGCGGAGCCGGGTCGCCGCGGCACCCCACCGGCACCGGCGGGCCGCGTCCTGGCCGGGTGCGGACGGCTACCGGGCCCCGACGAGCTGGTCCGGCCAGGGCGGGTACCAGGCGCCCGCGAGCTGGACCGCGCGCACGTGACGAGCGCCGCCCCCGGCACCGGGAGCGGCGGTCAGTCCGCCCCCCGAAGCGCACTGCGCCCGCTGACCCCGAGCTTGCGGTAGGCGCTGGTCAGCCGTTTCTCCACGGCCCGGCGGCTGACCCCCAGCTCCTCGGCGATCATCTTGTTGGTCGCCCCGCCGACCACCCGGTCCACCACCTGCCGCTCGGCGTCGGTCAGGGCGTCGACGACGCGCCACGCTGGGGACTCCTCCCCGTCGTCGCCGGTACCGGCCGCCGGCTCGACCGTCGGTACCGGCGTCGCGGTGTCCGGGTCCCCGGCCCCGGCCTCCTCGAGGCGGCGCAGACCCCGACGCAGCAGCGCCTCGCCCTCGGGGGCGCCCGTGCCGGCGAGGTGTCGCCCCAGCACGATCTCGGCGCGACCGAGCGCGGCCGTGTCCGCCGAGTCCCTGAGCACCTCGACGGCCTCCCTCAGCTGGGTCGCTCCCGCGGCCCCGCCGACGAGCGAGCCCCGCACCCGCAGGGCACGCCCGAGTGCGGCGGGGGCACCCCACGCCCGCGCCAGTGCCAGCTCCTCGTCGGCCCATTCCAGCGCGGCCCCCGTCGCACCACGGCGGCGCAGCAGCCGGGCCGCCCAGCTCCGCCACGGGAACAGGGCCGGGTTGGACCAGCCGAGGTGCTCCAGGTGTCGCCCGCAGTCGAGCAGGCACTCCAGCGCCAGGTCCTGCCGGCCCGCACGCAGCGCGCCGGCCGCGCGCACGAGCTGGTGGGTCGCGTGCGCGACCAGACCACCGCCGGGCGGCCGCCCGGCGGGCTCCGGGCCGAGTGCCGGCGCCCGGGCCTCGATCGCCGCGGCGATCAGCGCGGTGTGGAAGGCGGCCGATGCGGGGACCCCGCGCTCACGCAGGACCCCACCGGGCAGCGCCGCCGCCGCCGCGGGCCGCCCGCGGGCCAGCAGGACCAGGGCGAGCTCGTCGGCGGTGGCCGCCGCGGGCGATGTCGGGTCGGGGACCAGCCAGTCCTCCAGCGGCCGCGGCCGGTCGGCGGCGACGAGGGCGAGCACCAGCAGGCCACGTGGCCCGTCGCCCGGCGGGATGCCGTGCGGGGGCCGCACCTCGCGCGCCGGTGTGATCCGCAGCAGGCGTTCCCCGAGGTGGGCGACGTCGGCCGCCGGTACCCCGCCGGTCAGCGCCGCGGCGTGCAGCAGCACGCCGACCAGCTCGCGACCGGCCGCGGTGCTGAGGTGCTCGTCCGGTGCGGCCACGACCTCGCGCAGCAGCGCGCAGGACCGGGCCAGCCCCTCCGGGTGCTGCTCGTCCAGCCGCCGGGCGCGGGCACGGATCCGGACGGCCACCGTGCACTCGTCGTCGACGACCGGGTCCGTTCCGGCGTCGGCCGCACGGACCGCCTCCTGGACCCGCGCCGGCACCTCCCGCACCGTCGACGGGTCGATCAGGGTGAGCGCGACCGCCCGGTCCTGCGGCGAGGCGAGCAGCGGCAGCGCCTGGGACACGTGCCGGACGGCGGTGCCGGGCTCGGTGAACCGCTCCGCCGCGGCCAGCTCGACCAGCAGGGCCCCGCGCTCGTGGCCACGCACGTCGCTGTCGAGCAGGGCCCGGCGCAGGTACCGGACCGCGACCGGGTCGTCGTCGTGGTCGTCGGCCGTGTCCGGGCGGAGCGCGGTCGTCGTCTGGTGGGCCGCGGCCCGCAGGACCTCGACGGCCCAGCCGTCGAGCGGGGCGGCGACCGCGAGCAGGTGCGCGGCCACCTCCTGGGCGTGGTGCCCGGTCTCGTGCAGCAGCCGCGCCGCGCGCAGGTGCAGCCGCTCGCGCTCGGCGGGGTCGGCGGCGACGTCGCGGACCAGCGGGTGGGTGAACCCGGTGTGGTCGTCGGTGAGCAGACCCTGTTCCGTCAGCTGCCCCTGCACCGCACGCAGGCCGTGCGGGTCCAGCTCCGCCAGCCGCGCCACGACCGCCGGGTCGGCGGCGGGCCCGAGCACGGCCAGGGCGCCCAGGTACCGGCGCGCCGCGTCGTCCTGTGCCCGCAGGCACCGGGCGAAGCGCTCCCGCAGGCCGGCCGGCCGGGCCGAGCGCACGGCGGGGATGCACGCCGCGACCGGGCCACCGCCGGCCGCGACGACCTCGTCGAGCACGGCGCGCAGCACCGACGGCACACCTCCCGAGACCTCCTCGCACACCTGCAGGAACTCCGGGTCGCCCGCGCGACCGAAGCGCCCGGCGACCATCCCGCGGACCGCGGCGGGTCCCAGCGGCCGGGACCGCAGCGGTACGGCGGACCCGGCCAGACCGCGTACCGGCGGCCGCCCGGCGCCCGGGTCGCCGTGCAGGGTGGTGCCGACGAAGGACACGGGCAGGTCCGGGATCCGCGCGACGAGCCGGTTCAGCCACCGCAGCGACGCCGTGTCCGCCCACTGGAGGTCGTCGACCAGCACCAGGACCGGCCGTTCGGCGCCCACGGTCGCCAGCAGCGCCTGCAGCTCGCGCACCCGGTCCTGCTCCTCGTGGGTCTCCGCCGGGTCGAGCGGTTCCGCCGCGAGCGCCGCGGGCAGCCTCCCGCCGGACGCCGCCAGCCACCGGGTGCGGGCGTCCTCGCCCGCGGCGGCGAGGAGCGGGTCGAACAGCTGCCGGGCGACTCCGAACTCGAAGTCGCGCTCGACGAGCGCCGACGCGGCCCGCAGCACCGTCAGCCCGGCCCTGCCCGCCGCGACCCCCACCGCGTCGAGCAGGGCGGTCCGGCCGCTGCCGACACCGCCGCCGACGACGACGGCCGCGCCGCTCCCGTCGGCGGCCCGGGTGACGGCGTCGCGCAGGGTGCCCAGCTCCCGGTCACGGCCGTGCAGCACGCGCCACCCCGTCCCCGAGCGGCTCCCCGACGGCGGTGGGATCGTCGTCCAGCCCGGCCAGGACCGCCTCGGCCGCCGCGACCGGGGCCGGCGCGCCCCACCGGAGCGCCAGCCGGAGCTCGTCGGCGGCCAACCGGCGGGCGGCCGCGGGCGACCCACAGGCCAGCAGCGAGGTCGCCGCCGCGGACCGCCACGGCGCCAGGACCGGATTGACCCGGCCCCGGTCCAGCAGCAGCCGACCGCACCCCATGTAGTGCTCCACCGCGTCGCGGTGGCGGCCCTGCACCGACCGCACGCGCCCCCGCGCGTACTCCAGCAGGGCCGCACCGGGCCGTACTCCCCCGGCGGCGAGGTCGGCGAAGGCCGCGGCGTCGGCAGCCTCCACGTCGGGCTCCGCCAGGTGCACCAGCACCCGGGCGGCCCCGGCGAGCGGGTCGGGCCCGTCGGAGGAGACCGGGGCGACGGCGGCGGCCCGCAGGTCCCGTCGTGCGCCGTCGAGGTCCCCCGTCCGCAGCTCGACCAGTGCCGACACCGCGAGTACGGCGGGCGGGACCGGGCGCTCCCGGGTGATCTCGAGCAGGAGGTGGTGCATCGCCTCGCCCGCCTCGTCGGCACAGCCCACGGCGTCGAGGGTGAGCGCCGCGACCACCTGCGGTATCGCCGGGAGGACGCCGCTCGGGCCGGTCAGCGTGGCGCGGGCCAGCCGGGTGGCACGGTCCCGGTCGCGGCCGCGCAGGACCAGCGACCACGCGGTGGTCCCGCGGGCGACCGGACCGTCGTCGTCGGAGCCGGCTGCCGCCGTGGCGACCGGGCCGTGCAGCACGGTCCGCCGGTCGAAGCCGAGCTCGTCGGTCAGCCGGGACAACGACAGCAGGTCCGCCCGCGCCGGCGCGTCCTCCGGACATCGACGGACCGCGATGTCCAGCGCCTGCCGGGCCGCACCGACCTCCCCGGCGGACAGCAGCAGGTCGACCGCTCGGGCCCCGTACCGGCTCGCCGCCGGGTCGGTGTCCAGGGTGATCCGCGAGAGCACCCGCGCGGCCGTACCGGGCGCGGTGTGCGAGCGCGACAGCGCCAGCTCCACCAGCAGCGCCCCGCGGAGCGGGTCCGGCAGGGGCTCCTGCAGCGCGCGCTCGGCAGCCGCGCCGGCGTCGGCGGGCCGGTCCTCGGCCCGGTGCCGGACCGCGACCCGGTGCAGGAGCTCGGCCGCCCAGGGCTCGCCGAGCGCGGGAGCGTCGAGCAGGGCGCGGGCGATGCGCTCCTCGGGCAGCCCGGCCCGCGCCGCGAGGCCTACGGCGGAGCCGAACAGCGCCCTCCGGTGCCCCGGCTCGATGCCGGCCAGGACGACGTCGGTGACGCTGCGGTCGGCGGGCAGCGCGTGGTCGGTGCCGCGGACCAGGCCGGTGGCGGCCAGCGCTGCCCGGGCCCCGGCACCGGTGGACGCCACGGGGCCGCCGACCCGGTGTCGCACCGGCTGCAGCTCGGATCCGCACACCGCCGCCGCGCGCAACGCCTCGACCAGGGCGGGGGGCAGCCCGTCGAGGACCCGGGCGACGTGGTCGCGCCGGGCGGTGGCCGCGCGACGCACCAGTTCCGGCACGGCGGCCGCGGTCGGGGGCACCGCGCGGTCGAGCCCGGCCAGGGTCGCCCGCAGCACCGCCGGGTTGCCGCCGGTGCAGCGACGGGCGAGGACGGTGAAAGCGCGGTCGGGAGGCGTCGGGTACTCGGCGGTGACCACCTCCCGCACCGCGCCGAGGGAGAGCGGCCCCGTCCGCAGCACGACGTCCGACGGGCCGGTCGGCGAGACGGCCCAGCCGAGACCGTCGTGCGTGCCGTTCAGGGCGACCAGAAGGCCGACCGGCGCCTCGCGCCGTCGCCGGAGCAGCATCTGCAGCCACTGTCCCGTGTCCTCGTCGGCCCAGTGCAGGTCGTCGACGACCAGGAGCACCGGGCCGGTGCGGGCGAGGTCGAGCACAGCACGGCACCACTCGTGCAGGACGTCGGCGCCCACCGGCCCCGACCGGGGCGGCGCGGGTACCGGGCCGAGCCGCTCGACCAGACCGTGGCCCGTCGCGAGCGGGCACCCGGTCTCGGCGGGGACGGCCCGCGCGGACAGCACCCGTACCGCGCGGTCGGCGGCACGCCCCGACGCACGGCGGAGCAGGGCCGAGCGCCCCGTACCGGGCTCGCCGGTGATCGCGACGAACGGTGATCCCCCCGCCACCAGCGCGTCGAGGGCGCGGTCGAGCTCGGCGCAGGCGGCGTCCCGTTCGCGCAACACGCCGTCGATCATGCGCTGCGGACCCGGGCGGCATCGACGATCCCGGCCAGGGCGGCCCGGTCGGTGACGCCGAGCTTGCGGAACGCGCTGGTGAGATGGACCTCCACGGTGCGCAGCGTGACGAACAGCGCCTCCGCGATCTCGCGGTTGCGGGCGCCCTCGGCGGCGAGGGCGACCACCCGGCGTTCGGCACCGGTCAGCGGGTCCAGCGGGGAGCCGGTGGGCGGGCGCATCCGGCCACCGGCCTGCACGAGCAGTTCCCGGGCGACCCGGGCCGCCCGCAGCGCCCCGCACCGGGCGGCCAGGGTCGCCGCCCGGCGCAGCTGCTCGCGGGCGTCCTCGGCGTGGTCGGACACCAGCATCGCCCGGCCCAGCAGGTGGTGGGCGAGGATCAGCTCGGTCCGGGCGGGCGAGCCCTCGAGCACCTCCACCGCCTCCCGGAGCATGTCCTCGCCGCGCGGACCGGCGGTGACCACACCGCGGGCCAGCAGCGCGAGCCCCCGCCCGCGGCCGGTCCCCCAGCGCGCCGCCCGTTCGGCGCCTCCCTCGACGATCCCGTGTGCCTCGTGCGCCCGGCCGGTGTCGGCGAGCAGGACGGCGGCGTGCACCCACCACGGCGCCAGGACGGGGTTCGCGATACCGGCCGCGTCGAGGCTGTTCCCGCAGCGGCGGTAGGTCGACAGGGCCCGGTCGACGTCGCCGACGTCGGCGGTCGCCCCCGCCCGCGCCATCAGGTAGTCGTGGTACTCCCAGGCGAAGTCCTCGAGCCGGGGCCGGACGATCCCGTCGAGCAGCTCGAGCGCCGCCTCCGGGTCGCCCTGCTGCTGGCGCACGTTCGCCAGTGCGATCGTCGGCACCACGGTGTTCCCCCGCCACGCCTCCTGCTCGGCGATGTCGAGCGCCGTGCGGGCGTCGGCCTCGCCCTCGGCCAGGCCCCCGACGACGACGTGGTTGGTCGCGCGGGTCCCCACGGCGAGGCTGTAGGTCCACGCCGAGGCCTGCTCGCGGCTCTGCACGACGAGCCGGTCGAGCACCGCTGTCGACTCCTCGACCTCGTCGGCCAGCCGCAGCACCAGCGACGAGGCCAGCACCGCCCAGCCGCCGAGGGTGGCCTCGTCGACCAGGAGCACCCGGCGCGCGAGGTCCACGGCCGCGGCCGCGTCGTCACCGTCCATCGCCAGGGTCACCGTCATCATCGCGAGCTTCTGGCGCTCGGCGGGAGTGCGGCCGGCGGGCCGGGCCATCCGTCCCATCCGGTCGATCGTCGCGGCCACGGTCTTCTTCTCGTCGAGCCCGACGACCAGCAGCGCGGCCTCCACGTGCGTGCGCAGCTCGGTCGCCTCGGGACCGGGGTCGGCCGGGAACTCGCGGTCCATCGTGTCCAGGACGTCCTGCAGCACCCGCACCGCACGGGGGGCCTGCTGCACCGCCAGCGAGGTCATGGCCAGCTGCACGGCGGCCTGGGCACGCGAGGGCAGGTCCACGGCCCGGTCGAGCGCGTCGCGCAGCTGCGCGACGGCGCGCTCCGGCTCGTGCTGGGCCAGCGCCGCGGCCAGCCGGGTCCGCGCGCCCACGTCGTCGGGTCGGGCCGCGACCACCGGTTCCAGGTAGCGGGCGACGGCGGGCCGGGCACCGCGGTGCGCTGCGGCGGCCGCGGCCTCCAGCAGCACGTCGACCATCCAGGGCTCGCCGGCGCCGGGCAGGACGAGCAGGACCGCCGCCACCACCTCGGCCGGGCGCCCCGCGTCGCTCAGCACCCGGGCGCCGCGCCGGCGCAGGTCGTCGAGCTCGTCCCCGGGGAGTCCGCGCAGCACCGCGGTGCGCAGCAGGTCGTGCCGGAAGTCCGACCGGTCGGGGGCGAAGACCTCGGTCCGGACGAGCGTCGCGACCGCGTCGGCCACCGACCCGGCGGGCACCCCGGACAGGGTCGCGAGAACCGTGGTCTGCTCGGCACCCACGACCGCGACGGCGGCGGCCACGGCGCGGACGTGCGGCGGGGCGTCGAACACGTGCCGTTCCACGAGGCCGTCGACCACCTCGCGCCCGAGCCGGTGGATCCGGTCGGTCGCGCCGTCGCCGGTCACCGGGCCCAGCTCGGCGACCAGCTGCTCGACCAGCAGCGGGTTCCCGCCGGAGGCCTCGGTGAGCGCGTCGAGCAACGGCGCCTGCGGCGGCTCGGCTCCCGTACCGGCACCGCGGGCCACGGCGAGCCGGGCGACGCCGGACCGGTCCAGCGGGCCCACCTCGGTCACCGCCGCACCGGCCTGGGTGCGGATCTCGGCGAGCCGGTCGGGCAGTGCGCCCGCTCCGTCGGTCCGCGAGGCGAGCACCACCCCGAGCGGGAGACCCTCCGACCGGCGCAGCAGGAATCCGAGGAAGGCCAGCGAGGCGTCGTCGCACCACTGCAGGTCGTCGACGACGAGGACCAGCGGGCCGCGAGCGGTGTGGTTCACGGTGAGCCAGTAGAGGCCGTGCAGCACCGGGTAGAGGTTGTCCGGTCCGGCACCGCCCGTCGCCTCGTCCAGCGCCGGTGCACTCCACCGGGCACCGCCCTCGAGCAGCGCCGGGTCGACCGGGCCTGCGCCGGCCAGGGCCCCGAACAGCTCCCGGACCACGGCGAACGAGATGTCCGAGGTCCGTTCCCGCCCATGGGCACGGGCGGTCCGCACGCCCGCCGGGACCTCGGTGCAGAAGCCGTCGAGCAGCACCGACTTGCCGATCCCGGGCGGTCCGACGAGCAGCCGCACGACGTGTGAGCCGGCGGCGGCGCCGGCACCGGCCGAGGCCAGCCACGCCGACTCGGACCCCCGACCCACCAGGCGCACGCCGCGATCGGTGGCATCGGACATCCTGGGCTACCTCCACGAGCGACCGGTCCCGGCCGGGCGGACCCGGCTCGACGATCTTGAGCCTAGGAGATCCCACCCGTGCCGGATACCGGCCGCCGCGTGTCGGTACGGTGACCGCGCTCGCTCCTGCGGGATCAGGACGACGCGGTGAGGACCGTGCGCAGCATGGCGATGATCGCCGGGGCGTCGGAGCCGAGGAAGAAGTGCCCGCCCGGACGGACGTGCAGATCGAACGGTCCGGAGGTGTGGTCGCGCCAGGACTCCGCCTCGTCCCGTGAGGTCTTCGGGTCGCTGTCCCCGGTCAGGACGGTGATCGGCGCGGCCACGGTGGCCCCGGGGGTGCAGCGGTAGGTCTCGATCGCCTCGTAATCGCTGCGGATGGCGGGCAGGATCATCCGGAGGATCTCGTCGTCGCCGAGCAGCGCGGTGTCGGTGCCCGCCAGCAGCTTCAGCTCCTCGACGACCTGCTCGTCGCTCAGCCGGTGCACGTGCTCGTCACGGACACGCGAGGGTGCGCGCCGGCCGGAGGCGAACAGGTGGGCGATCCGCCCGCCCTGGGCCTCGTGCCGCCGCGCGACCTCGAACGCCAGGGTCGCGCCCATGCTGTGGCCGAAGAAGACCGTGGGGCGGTGGCCCCGCAGCGAGTCCCGCAGCGCGCCGTGGACCTGGTCGGCGAGGGTGTGGAGGTCAGCGGGGCTGGTCTCGCGGCGCCGGTCCTGCCGGCCCGGGTACTGCACGGCGAACACCTCCGCGGTGGTCTGCAGCTGCGCCGAGACCGGGAAGTAGAACGAGGCCGAACCGCCCGCGTGCGGGAAGCAGACGAGCTGCACGGGCCGCTCCGGTGCCGGGTGGAAGCACCGGACCCACAGGCTCTCCTCGGTGGCGGTCGTCGTCATGGGGTTCCTTCCTCGCGGACGCACCCGGCGTGCTGCCGGACGACGTAGCCAGTGAACCGGCACCGCGGCCGGTGAATCCCTAGTCCTGGCCTCGGGGGCGGGACGACCGCGCCGGCCGGCCCGCCCCACGGGAGGCACCTCAGCCGAGCCCGAGCTCGTCGTTGAGCAGGGCGAACATGTCGTCGTCGGAGGCGTCGTCGAGGGTGTCGTCCCCGGCGCCGTCGCCGTCGGGATCCGACGGCCGGTCCTCGGTGTGCAGCCCGGCCCACTTGGTCCGCAGCACCTCGATCCGGCCCGCGACCCGGCGGTGCTCCCCCTCGTCGTCGACGTGCAGGCCCGCGATGGCCCGCTCCAGGCCGTCGAGCGCGGCGAGGACGGCGTCGGCGCCCGCGGGCTCGGCGACGACGAGCCTGCTCCGCAGATGCCGCACGACCTCGGCCGGGGTCGGGAAGTCGAACAGCAGGGTTGCGGGCAGCCGCAGCCCGGTGGCTGCGTTGAGCCGGTTCCGGTACTCGACCGCGGTGAGCGAGTCGAACCCCAGTTCCTGGAACTGCTGACGGACCCCCACCGCGGTGGCGTCGGTGTGCCCGAGCACCTCGGCGGCCCCGCCCCGCACGAGCGCGAGCAGGATCTCGTCCTGCTCGGCCGCACCGAGCCCGGCGAGCCGGCGGACGAGCGCGTCGGCGTCCGGTGCGGTGCCCGCGGCGGCGGTCCGCCGCGGCGTGGTCCGGACCAGGCCCCGCAGCAGCGCCGGGACCTCGTCGAGCGCGCGCAGCGCGGCCAGGCCGAGGCGGACCGGCAGGACCAGCGCCCGGCCGGTGGAGCCGGCCGCGAGCAGCGTGTCGAACAGCTCGAGGCCCTGCTCGGCGGGCAACGGCGGCATCCCGGAGCGGGCCAGGCGCTGTGCCTCGGCCTCGCCCAGGGTTCCGGTCATGCCGCTGCCCTGCTCCCACGGCCCCCAGGCCATGGACAGCCCCGCGAGCCCGTCGGCGCGGCGGCTCGCCGCCAGCGCGTCGAGGTAGGCGTTGCCGGCCGCGTAGTTGGCCTGTCCGGCGCCGCCGAGCACGCCCGCGACCGAGGAGAACAGCACGAACGCGTCGAGGTCCAGGTCCCGGGTCGCCTCGTGCAGGTGCCACGCGGCGTCGGCCTTGGGCCGCAGCACGGTGTCGAGCCGGGCCGCGTCGAGGGAGCCGAGCACGCCGTCGTCGAGCACACCGGCGGTGTGCACGACGCCCCGCAGCGGACGCTCCCGCCCGGCCTCGGCGACCAGCGCCGCCACGGCGTCGCGGTCGGCGACGTCGCAGGCCACCACCCGGACCCGGGCGCCGAGCGCCTCGAGGTCGGCGACGAGCTCCGCCGCGCCCGGTGCGGACGGTCCGCGGCGGCCGGCGAGGACCAGGTCCCGCACACCGCGTCCGGTGACGAGGTGCCGGGCGACCAGGCTGCCGAGCCCGCCGGTCCCGCCGGTGACGAGCACGGTGCCGTCGGTCCGCAGGGCCGGGCGCGCGTCGGATCCATCGGGCTGCTCGTGCGTCGCGGCGATCCGGGCCAGGCGCGGGGCGCGCAGCGCGCCGTCGCGCACCGCCAGCTCGGGCTCGGTGGCGAGCGCGGTCAGCGCCGCGGCCAACCCGGAGAAATCCGTGCCGGCTGCGTCCGGGTCGAGGTCGAGCAGCCCGAAGGTGCCCGGGTTCTCGTGGGACGCCGACCGGACCAGACCACGGACCGCGGCGGCCGGCAGGTCGCCGACACCGCCGTCGTCCACCGTGACGGCGCCACGGGTGACGACCACCAGCCGGGCCGTCGCGAGCTCCTCGGTGGCGAGCCACCGCTGGAGCTGCTCCAGGACCCGGACGGTGCAGGCGCGCACCTCCTCGGGCCGCCCGGTGACGCCCGGCTCGGCCGCGACCGGGAACAGCACCACGTCCGGCACCGGGTCCGTGGCCGACACGAGTGTGGCCAGGTCGTCGACCTGCACGGCGTCCGGCACCGCCCCGGCCAGCCCGAACGGGTCGGCCCCGAGGACGGCGACCACGGGAGCGGCCCCCTCCGCGGCGTCGACGACCGTCCAGTCCAGCCCGAACAGCGCGTCACGGTCGGTCCGGGCGGCACGCAGCTGTTCGGCGCCGACCTGCCGGGTGTGCAGGGCCTCGACGGTCACGACCGGCGCACCGGCCCCGTCGACGGCCCGCACCGACAGGACACCGTCCGCGCTCGGCGCGATCCGCACCCGCAGGGCTGCGGCTCCGCCGGCCATCAGCGACACCCCGGACCAGGAGAAGGGCAACGCCCCGCCGCCGGTGCCGCCGGTGCCGTCGGAAGCGAGTGCCGCCAGCAGCGACACGTGCAGTGCCGCGTCGAGCAGGGCCGGATGCAGGCCGAACCCGTCGGTGCCACCGGCGCCGTCGGGGAGCTCGACCTCGGCGAAGAGCTCCTCGCCACGGCGCCAGGCTGCGCGCAGGCCGCGGAACACCGGGCCGTAGACGAAGCCGGCGTCGGCGAAGGTGTCGTAGCAGCCCTCCGTGTCGATCTCGACGGCGTCCGGCGGCGGCCACACCGCCGCGTCCGCCCCGAGGGGGGCGGCGGGACCGGCCGGCGCCAGCGCACCGGCCGCGTGCCGGGTCCAGGCGTCCTCGCCCGCGCCCTCCGGCCGGGAGTGGATGCCGATGGCCCGGTTCCCGTCGGGGTCCGGCGCGTCGACGGTCACCTGCAGCTGCAGGGCCCCCTGCTCGGGCAGGGCCAGCGGGGCGGCCAGGGTCAGCTCCTCGACCCGGTCGCATCCGACCTGGTCACCGGCCCGGATCGCCATGTCGAGCAGCGCCGTGCCGGGGACCAGTACGTGCCCCAGCACCGTGTGGTCGACCAGCCACGGGTGCGAGCCGCGGGACAGCCGTCCGGTGAACACCACTCCCCCGCCGGACGCGAGCTCCACGGCGGCGCCGAGCAGCGGGTGCTCGGGCGCGCCGAGCCCGGCCGCGCGGACGTCGCCGTCCGCGGTCCGGGCCGCCGGCCAGAACCACTGGTGCTGGAACGCGTACGTCGGGAGGTCGACACGGGCCGGCCGGGTCCCGGTGAACAGGTCGTGCCAGCCGCCGGTGCGCCCGGCAGCGTGCAGCTGCGCCCGCGCGGTGAGCGCGGTCGTCTCCTCGTCGCGGTCGCGGCGCAGCAGGGGCACCGTGACGGCGCCCTCCGGGACGGTCTGTGCGGCCAGTGCCGACAGGACCCCGTCCGGTCCGATCTCCAGGTAGGCGGTGACGCCCGCGGCGTCCAGCGACGCGAGACCGTCGGCGAAGCGGACGGTCTCGCGGACGTGACGCACCCAGTACTCCGGATCGCACAGCTGACCCGGCCGCGCGAGCGCACCGGTCAGGTTCGACACCACAGGCACCACCGGCTCGGCATAGGTCAGCCGCTCGGCGACCGCCCGGAACCCCTCGAGCATCGGGTCCATCAGCGGCGAGTGGAACGCGTGCGACACCTGCAGCCTGGTGGTCCGCCTGCCCTGCTCGGCGAGCCGGGTCCCGACGGCCAGCACGGCGTCCTCGGTGCCGGACACCACCACCGAGGCCGGCCCGTTCACCGCCGCGATCGCGACGTCACCGGTGAGCAGCGGGGTGACCTCGTCCGCCCTCGCCTGCACCGCGATCATCGCGCCGCCGGTCGGGAGCGCCTGCATCAGACGGGCCCGCGCCGCCACGAGGCGGGCCGCGTCGGCCAGCGAGAACACCCCGGCCACGTGCGCCGCGGCGATCTCGCCGATCGAGTGCCCGGCCACCAGGTCCGGCCGCACACCCCACGACTCCACGAGCCGGTGCGCCGCGACCTCGACCGCGAAGAGCGCGGGCTGGGTCCAGCCGGTCTCGTCCAGGCGACCGGACTCCCCGTTGTCGGCAGCCCACATCACCTCGCGCAGCGTGCCGCCGTCTGCCGGCTCCAGCTCGGCGTCCAGCGCGGCGACGACCGCGTCGAACGCCTCGGCGAACACCGGGAACCGGGCGTAGAGATCCCGGCCCATGCCGGGACGCTGCGAACCCTGCCCGGAGAACAGCAGGGCCGTGCGGCCGCCGTCGCTCTCCCCGGTGACCGCCGCCGGGTCGGGGCGGCCGCAGGCGACCGCGTCGAGCGCGGCGAGCGGATCGGGACCGGCCCCGGCCAGGACGACGGCGCGATGGGCGAACTCCGACCGGGTGGTCGCGAGCGCGTGGGCCACGTCGACCCGGCGCGGGCCGGGCTGCTCGGTGAGCGCGTCGCGCAGCCGCGCCGCCTGGGCGCGCACTGCCTCCGGCGACCGGCCGGACAGCACCCACGGCACCACGCGGGGTTCGGGCTCGGCAGGCTCGCCGGGCTCGGCGACGGCGACGGGCTGCTCCAGCACGATGTGGGCGTTGGTGCCGCTGATGCCGAACGACGACACACCCGCCCGGCGCGCACGGCCGGTCTCCGGCCACGGCGTCGGCTCGGTGAGCAGCGCGACCGTGCCGTCGGACCAGTCCACGTGCGAGGACGGCGCGTCCACGTGCAACGTGCGCGGCACCGTCCCGTGCCGCATCGCCAGCACCATCTTGATCACACCCGCCACACCGGCCGCGGCCTGCGTGTGACCCAGGTTCGACTTCACCGAGCCCAGCAGCAGCGGCCGGTCGATGTCCCGGTCCCGCCCGTAGGTCGCGATCAGGGCCTGCGCCTCGATCGGGTCACCCAGCGTCGTGCCGGTGCCGTGCGCCTCCACCACGTCCACGTCACCCACACCCAGGCCGGCGTTCGCCAGCGCCCGGCGGATCACCCGCTGCTGCGACGGACCGTTCGGCGCGGTCAGCCCGTTCGACGCACCGTCCTGGTTCACCGCCGACCCGCGCAGCACCGCCAGGATCTCGTGACCGTTCCGCAGCGCGTCGGACCGCCGCTCCAGCACCAGCATCCCGACGCCCTCGGACCAGCCGACGCCGTCGGCGGCGTCGGCGAACGCCTTGCAGCGCCCGTCCGGGGACAGGCCCCGCTGCCGGGAGAACTCGACGAACGTGCCCGGCGTCGACATCACCGTCACGCCGCCCGCGAGGGCCAGCGTGCACTCCCCCGCCCGCAGCGCCTGCGCGGCCAGGTGCATCCCCACCAGCGACGACGAGCACGCGGTGTCGACGGTGACCGCCGGGCCCTCCAGGCCCAGGGTGTAGGACACCCGGCCCGAGGCGACGCTCGGCGAGCTGCCCTGGCCCTGGAGCCCCTCGAACTCCCGGCCGCCCAGGATCGAGCCGTAGTCGCTGTACATGACCCCGGCGAACACACCGGTGGCGCTGCCACGCAGGGAGACCGGGTCGATCCCGGCCCGCTCGACCGCCTCCCAGGAGGTCTCCAGCAGCAGCCGCTGCTGGGCGTCGGTGGCCGTCGCCTCACGGGGGCTCATCCCGAAGAAACCGGCGTCGAACCCACCGGCGTCGTGCAGGAACCCACCGTGGCGGGTGGAGGAGGTGCCGATGTGGTCGGGGTCCGGGTCGTAGACCGACCCGAGATCCCAGTTCCGGTTCGTGGGGAACCCGGAGACCGCGTCGACGCCGTCGTCGAGCAGCCGCCACAGGTCCTCCGGCGAGGACACCCCGCCGGGGAACCGGCACGCCATCCCGACGACGACGACCGGGTCGTCGGCGACCGCGGCCGGGGCCGCGACGGGGGCCGGCACTACTCCGTCGGCGCCGAACAGCTCCTCGTGCAGGTGCTCGGCGAGCGCGGTGGCGGTCGGGTGGTCGAACACCAGGGTCGCGGTGAGCCGCAGGCCGGTGGCCGTGCTCAGCCGGTTCCGGAGCTCGACCGCGGTGAGCGAGTCGAACCCGAGGTCGCGCAGCGGTGCCCGCTCGTCGACCACGGCCGGGTCCGCGTGCCCCAGGACCATCGCGATCCGGGCGCGGACCAGGTCGAGGAGCTCCCGGTGGCGCGCGTCGGGCCCGAGGGCCACGAGCCGGTCCACCAGGCCGGCGACGGTCGCCGCACCGCCGGCCGCGGCGCGGCGGGTGCGGGTCCGGACCAGGCCGCGCAGGATCGCAGGGACCTCACCGGACTCCGCCAGCGCCGCGGTGTCCAGCCGCACCGGAGCGACGAGCGAGGGACCGTCGGCGGTGCCGCTCACGGCCAGGGCCGCGTCGAACAGCGACAGGCCGTCCTGCGCCGACAGCGGCGGCATCCCGGAACGGGCCAGGCGCGCGGCCTCGGCGTCGTCGAGGGTGCCGGTCATACCGCTGCCCTGCTCCCACGGCCCCCAGGCCAGCGAGACACCGGGCAGGCCGGCGGCACGGCGGTGCGCCGCCAGGGCGTCGAGGAAGGCGTTGCCCGCGGCGTAGTTCGCTTGTCCGGCGCCGCCCAGCACGCCCGCCACCGACGAGAACACGACGAACGCGTCGAGGTCCAGGTGCCGGGTCGCCTCGTGCAGGTACCAGGCCGCGTCGGCCTTCGGCGCCAGCACGGTGCCGAGCCGCTCGGCGGTGAGCGAGGCGAGCACACCGTCGTCCAGGACGCCCGCGGTGTGCACGACCGCGGTCAGCGGCCGGTCCGCGCCGGCGTCGGCGACGAGAGCGGTGACCGCGGCGGGGTCGGACACGTCGCAGACCCGCACGGACACCGAGGCGCCGCGGGCGGTGAGCTCGTCGACGAGCACGGCGCTGCCGGGGGCGTCGGCCCCGCGGCGGCTCGCGAGCACCAGGTGCCGGACCCCGTGGACCTCGACCAGATGGCGCGCGAGCTGCGCGCCGAGGCCGCCGGTCCCACCGGTGACCAGCACCGTGCCGTCCGGATTCCAGACGGCCGGGTCGCCCCCGACGGGCAGCCGGGTGAGGCGGGGGGCACGGATCTCCGCGCCGGAGAGCGTCAGCGCAGGCTCGTCGGAGTCGAGAGCCGAGGCGAGGGCGTCCGCGTCGACGGTGCCGTCACCGCCGAGATCGAGGTGGCCGACGGCGCCGGGGTGCTCGGTCTGCGCCGACCGCACCAGCCCGGCGACGGCGGCGGCCGCGAGGTCGCTGCCGTCGGTCGCACCCCGGGTCACGACGACCAGCCGGGACCCGGCGAGTGCGTCGTGCCGGAGCCATTCCTGCAGCGTCCCCAGGACCTCGGCGGTGGTCCGGTGGGTACCGGACACCGGGTCGCCGGCGCCGTCCACACCGAGGACGACCACCTCCGGGACCTCGTCGCGCGCGGCGATCACGGCGACGTCGGTGCCGGAGCCGACGGGCACACCCGCGTCCGCGAGCGGGCCGGCGAGACCGAGGGGGTCCTCGCCGAGCACCGCGACCGTGCGCGGTGCCCCGGTGGCCGCGACGGGCTGCCGGGTGACCTCGAACAGCGCGTCACCGACGCCGTGGGTCGCCGCGTCGGCGGCGACGGCCCGGGTGACCAGCGAGTCCACGGTGACGACCGGTGCCCCGGCCGGGTCGCTCGCCCGCACCGACATCGCGTCGGCGCCGGACGGGGCGAGCCGCACCCGCAGCGCCGTGGCCCCGGAGCGGTGCAGGGACACGCCCTGCCAGGAGAAGGGCAGCGCCGCCGTCCCGCCGTCACCGAGCCCGGTGAGCAGGGAGGTGTGCAACGCCGCGTCGAGCAGCGCCGGGTGCAGGCCGAACGCGTCGGCGGACCCGGCCGTCTCCTCGGGCAGCGCGACCTCGGCGAACAGCTCCTCGCCGCGGCGCCAGGCCGCACGCAGGCCGCGGAACACCGGGCCGTAGCCGAATCCGGCGTCGGCGAAGGCGTCGTAGCAGCCCTGGACCTCGACCGGCTCGGCCCCGGCGGGCGGCCATTCGGTCGTCGCCTCGCCAACGGCGGGGCTCCCGGCGGTGCTGAGCGCTCCGGTCGCGTGCCGGGTCCAGGTCCCGTCGTCACCGGAGCGGGACCAGACACCCACGGTGCGGCGTCCGGCCTCGTCGGGTGCCTCGACGGCGACCTGGACCTGCACCGACCCGGAGGTGGGCAGGACCAGCGGGGCGCCGAGGGTGAGCTCGTCGACCCGGTCGCAGCCGACCTCGTCGCCGGCACGCACGGCCATCTCCAGCAGCGCGGTGCCCGGCACGACGACCCGGCCGGCGACGGTGTGGTCGGCCAGCCACGGGTGGGTGCGCAGCGACATCCGCCCGGTGAACAGGCATCCGTCGTCGGCGGCCAGGCCGACGGCGGCGCCGAGCAGCGGGTGCCCGGCCGCGCCGAGCCCGACCGCCCTCAGGTCGGCCGTCCCGCCGAGCGGCCCGGCGGGCCAGTACCGCTCCCGCTGGAAGGCGTAGGTGGGCAGCTCGACCCGGCGTCCGCCGGTGAGCAGCGCCGGCCAGTCGACGTCCGTGCCCGCGGTGTGCAGCCGGGCCAGCGCGGCGAGCGCCGCGCCCGGCTCGGGGCGGTCCTTGCGCAGCAGCGGGACGACGACGCCGTCGGCCGTCTGGCTGCTGACCAGCGCGGACAGCACGCCGTCCGGTCCGAGCTCCAGGAAGGTGCCGACGCCGGCGCCCTGCAGGGCGGTGACGCCGTCGGCGAAGCGGACGGTCTCGCGGACGTGGCGCACCCAGTACCCGGGGTCGCACAGCTCCCCCGGCCCGGCGAGCGCGCCGGTCACGTTCGACACCACCGGGATCGACGGTTCGCGGTAGGTGATCCCGGCGGCGACGGCCCCGAACTCGGAGAGCATCGGGTCCATCAGGGGCGAGTGGAACGCGTGCGACACCCGCAGCGCGGTGGCCCGGTGCCCGTCGGCGGTGAACCGGGCGGCCACCTCGCGGACGGCGTGCTCGTCGCCGGAGACGACGACCGACTCCGGGCCGTTGACCGCCGCGATCGACAGCCGGTCGGTGACGTACGGGGCCACGTCGTCCTCGGTCGCGCGGACGGCGATCATCGCGCCGCCCGCCGGGAGCGCCTGCATCAGCGACGCCCGCGCCGCGACCAGCCGCGCCGCGTCGGCCAACGAGAACACCCCGGCCACGTGCGCCGCGGCGATCTCGCCGATCGAGTGCCCGGCCAGGACGTCGGGGGTGATCCCCCACGACTCCACCAGCCGGAACAGGGCGACCTCGACCGCGAACAGTGCCGGCTGCGCCGCCCCGGTCTCGTCCAGCGGCTTCGTGTCGGAGCCCCACACGACCGGGCGCAGGTCCGAGCCCAGCTCGGCCTCCAGCGCGGCCATGACCGCGTCGAACGCCTCGGCGAATACCGGGAACCGGTCGTGGAGCTCACGGCCCATGCCGGGCCGCTGCGACCCCTGACCGGAGAAGAGCACCGCGGTCCGGCCGCTCCGGACGGCCCCGGTGACGACCGCCGGGTCCGGGAGGTCCGCGGCGAGCGCGGTCAGCCCGCGCAGTGCCTCCTCGCGGTCGGCGGCCAGGACGGCGGCGCGGTGGTCGAACAGCGTGCGGCCGGTCGCCAGGGACAGACCGACGTCGGCGGGCCGCAGTCCGGGGCGCCGTTCCAGCGCCTCGGCCAGCTTCCCGGCCTGCCCGGCCAGTGCCTCGGGCGTGCGGCCGGACAGCACCCAGGGCACGGCCCGGTCGTGGTCGGTGCCGTCGGGGGTCGCGACCGGCCCGGATGCGTCCGTGGCCGGCTGCTCCAGGATCACGTGGGCGTTGGTGCCGCTGATCCCGAACGACGACACCGCCGCCCGGCGGGCCCGCCCGGTCTCCGGCCACGCCCTCTGCTCGGTGAGCAGCGCGACCGTGCCGTCGGACCAGTCCACGTGCGACGAGGGGACACCGGCGTGCAACGTCGCCGGCAGGGTGCCGTGCCGCATCGCCTGCACCATCTTGATCACACCGGCGACGCCGGCGGCGGCCTGGGTGTGGCCGATGTTCGACTTGACCGACCCGAGCAGCAGCGGCCGGTCGGTGTCGCGGTCCCGCCCGTAGGTCGCGATCAGCGCCTGGGCCTCGATCGGGTCGCCCAGGGTGGTGCCGGTGCCGTGCGCCTCGACGACGTCGACGTCGCCGGTGGACAGCCCACCGCTGGCGAGTGCCTGGCGGATCACGCGCTGCTGCGACGGGCCGTTGGGCGCGGTGAGACCGTTGGACGCACCGTCCTGGTTGACCGCCGACCCGCGCACCACGGCCAGGATCTCGTGACCGTTCCGGAGCGCGTCGGACTGCCGCTCCAGCACCAGCATGCCGGCGCCCTCGGCCCAGCCGACGCCGTCGGCGTCGTCGGAGAACGCCTTGCAGCGTCCGTCCGGGGACAGGCCGCGCTGGCGGGCGAAGTCGACGAACACGCCGGGGGTCGACATGACCGTCACGCCGCCGGCGAGTGCGAGCGAGCACTCCCCCGAGCGCAGGGCCTGCATCGCCCAGTGCATCGCGACCAGCGACGACGAGCACGCGGTGTCGATGGTGACCGCCGGGCCCTCCAGCCCGAGGGTGTAGGACACCCGGCCCGAGGCGACGCTCGGGGAACTGCCGCTGCCCTGGAAGCCCTCGTACTCGGGCCCGGCGAGCACCGTGCCGTAGTCGCTGTACATGACCCCGGCGAACACACCGGTCGCGCTGCCGCGCAGCGAGACCGGGTCGATCCCGGCCCGCTCGACCGCCTCCCAGCTCGTCTCCAGCAGCAGCCGCTGCTGCGCGTCGGTCGCGGTGGCCTCCCGCGGGCTCATCCCGAAGAACCCGGCATCGAACTCGGCGGCGTCGTGCAGGAAGCCACCCTCGCGGGTGTAGGAGGTGCCGAGGTGGTCGGCGTCGGGGTGGTAGAGGTTCTCCAGGTCCCAGCCTCGGTCGGTGGGGAACCCGGTGATCGCGTCGCCGCCCGAGGTGACCAGGGTCCACAGGTCGTCCGGGGTGGCGACACCGCCGGGGTAGCGCGACGCCATGCCGACGATGACGATCGGGTCGTCGGCGACCGCGGCGGTCCGCACCGGGGCGGCCGGGAGGTCGTCGTCGGTGCCGAACAGGTCGTCGGCGATCACGTCGACCAGCAGGTCGACGGTCGGGTGGTCGAAGACCATCGTGGCGGGCAGTCGCAGCCCGGTGACGGTGTTGAGCCGGTTGCGCAGCTCCACCGAGGTGAGCGAGTCGAAGCCGAGGTCGCGGAACGCGCGCCCGGCGTCGACGTCGGCGGCGCCCGCGTGGCCCAGGACCAGCGCGACCTGGCCGCGGACGAGGTCGAGGAGCACCTCGCGCCGCTCCTCGGGGGTGAGCGGGGCCAGACGGTCACGCAGCCCCGAGGCGGCGGCCGAGCCGGCGACCGCGGCGCGGCGGGAGCGGCCCCGGACCAGCGCCCGCAGGACCGCGGGCACCTCCCCGTGGGCACGCAGCGCGGCCGGGTCGAGACGCATCGGCGCGAGCGCCGGTTCGCCGGTGGCCAGGGCGGCGTCGAACAGGGCGAGTCCGTGCTCGACGGTCAGCGCCGGGACCCCGGAGCGCGCGAGGCGCGCCGCCTCGGCCTCGGTCAGCTCTCCCGCCATGCCCTGTTCCCAGGGGCCCCAGGCCAGGGCGGTGCCGGGAAGCCCCTCGGTGCGGCGCCGCAGCGCCAGGGCGTCGAGGAACGCGTTGCCGGCGGCGTAGTTCGCCTGTCCCGGGTTGCCGAGCACTCCGGCGACCGAGGAGAACATCACGAACGCCGCGAGGTCGCGGTCGCGGGTCGCCTCGTGGAGGTGCCAGGCGGCGTCGACCTTCGGGCGGAGCACCGCGGCGAGCCGCTCGGGGGTCAGCGTCGCGACCAGCCCGTCGTCGAGCACGCCCGCGGCGTGGACCACCGCGTGCACCGGGTGGTCGTCGAGGAGCGCGGTGACCGCGTCGCGGTCGGACACGTCGCAGGCGACGACGGTGGCGCGTGCCCCGGCGTCGGCCAGGTCGGCGACGAGGTCGGCGGCGCCCTCGGCGTCCGGGCCGCGGCGGCTGACCAGCAGCAGCTCACGCACGTCGTGCGCGGCCACCAGGTGGCGGGCGAGCACGGCGCCGAGACCACCGGTTCCGCCGGTCACCAGGACGGTGCCGGCGCCGAGGCCGGCGGCCGCGGTGTCGTCGCCGGCGGGTGCGCGGCGGGCCAGGCGGGCCGCCCGCAGCTCCCCGCCGTGGGTGCGCAGCTGCGGCTCGTCGCCGCCCAGCGCCGCGGCCGGCAGCGTGGCCGCGGCGTGCGGGTCGAGGTCGAGCAGGCCGAACGCGCCGGGGTTCTCCGACTGCGCCGACCGGACCAGGCCCCACACCGCGGCCGCCGCCGGGTCGTGCCCGGTTGTCGCGCCGCGGGTGACGACCAGGAAGCGGGTCCCGGCGAAACGCTCCTGCTCCAGGCGGGCGCGGACCAGGCCGAGCACCCGGGCGGTGAGCGTGTGGGCCGCTGCGGCGGCGTCCTCGCCGCCGGGGTCCGCGGGCGCGGCGACGGGCAGCAGCACCGGTCCGGCGGGCGTTCCGGCCGGCAGGTCGTCGTGGTGCTCGACGGTCGCGCCGAGCTCGGCCAGTGCGCCGGTCAGGTCGAACGGATCGTCCCCGACCAGGACGGCCGTGGTGGCGTCGGGGAGCGGTCCGGCATCGGGGACGGGGGTCCAGTCGAGGCCGAACAGGGCGTCCCGGACACCGGGGGCGACGTCGTCGGGAGTACCGACCGGCCGCATCTCCAGCGCCCGGACCTCGGCGACGGGTGCGCCGCCGGTGTCGGTCGCGGAGACGGTGAGGGTGCCGTCGGGGTCGCGGCGCAGCCGGGCCCGCAGCGCGGACGCACCGGCGGCGGCCAGCGAGACACCGCTCCAGGCGAACGGGACGCCCGCGGCGGTGGTGCCGGCCGTGTCCCCGCCCCGGTCCTCGGCCAGCCATGCCGACTGCAGGGCGGCGTCGAGCAGGGCGGGGTGCAGGGCGTAGGCCGTGGCGGTCCCGTCGGCGGGTTCGGGCAGGGCGAGCTCGGCGAACACCTCGCCGTCGCGCCGCCAGGCGGCCCGCAGGCCCTGGAAGGACGGGCCGTAGGCGAAGCCCTCGGCCGCGCGGGCCGGGTAGAAGCCGTCGAGGTCCACCGGTTCGGCGCCGGCGGGCGGCCAGATCCCGTCGAGCGGGTCCGGGACCGGCGGGAGGGCGGTGACCAGCGTGCCGGTGGCGTGCAGGGTCCACCCGGCGTCGGGGTCCGGGTCGTCGTCGGTGCCGTGGGGGCGGGAGTGGACGGTGACGGGCCTGCGGCCCGCGGCGTCGGCCGCCCCGAGGCGGACCTGGGTCCGGACGGTCTCGTCGTCGGGCAGCACCAGCGGTGCGGTGAGCGTGAGCTCCTCGACGTGGTCGCAGCCGACCTCCTCACCGGCGCGCAGGACGAGCTCGACGAACGCGGTGCCGGGCAGCAGCACCCGGCCGCCGACGGCGTGGTCGGCCAGCCACGGCTGGGTGCGGGTCGAGATCCGACCGGTGAGCACGAGGCCCTCGCCGTCGGCGAGCGCGACGACGCTGCCGGCCAGCGGGTGCCCGGTCGTCCCGGTCCCGGCCGGTGCGCCGATCGCTCCGGACGGCCAGAAGTGCCGGTGCTGGAAGGCGTAGGTCGGCAGGTCGACGTGGTCCGGCCCGGCCGGGAGCAGGGCGGTCCAGTCGACGGGGACGCCCGTGGTGTGCAGCGTGGCGAGCGCGGTGAGGGCGGTGCGCTCCTCGTCGCGGTCGCGGCGCAGCACCGGGACCGTCACGGTCGTGTCCTCGGGCAGGGACTCGCGGGCCATCGCCGAGAGCACCCCGTCCGGACCCAGCTCCAGGAACGTGGTCGCGCCGGCCTCGGCCAGCGCCCGCACCCCGTCGCCGAAGCGGACGGCCTCGCGGACGTGCCGCACCCAGTACCCCGGGACGCACAGCTGACCCGGCCCCGCCAGCGCACCGGTCACGTTCGACACCACCGGCACCACCGGCTCGGTGTAGGTGAGCTGCTCGGCGACGGCTCGGAACTCCTCGAGCATCGGGTCCATCAGCGGCGAGTGGAACGCGTGCGAGACCCGCAGCGTGGTGACCGAGCGGCCCTGCGCGCGCAGCTGTTCCGCGACGGCCAGGACGGCGTCTCGTGCCCCGGCCAGCACGAGCGAGGCGGGTCCGTTGACCGCGGCGACCGCCACGTCGTCGGTCAGGTGCGGGCGCACCTGCTCCTCGGTCGCACGGACGGCGACCATCGCGCCCCCGGTCGGCAACGCCTGCATCAGCGACGCCCGCGCCGCGACCAGGCGCGCCGCGTCGGCCAGCGAGAACACCCCGGCCACGTGCGCCGCCGCGATCTCACCGATCGAGTGCCCCGCCACCAGGTCGGCCCGCACACCCCAGGACTCCACCAGCCGGTGCAGCGCGACCTCGACCGCGAACAACGCGGGCTGGGCCGTGCCGGTCTCGTCCAGCGCCGCGGCGTCGGTGCCCCATACCAGGGCCCGCAGGTCACCGCCGAGCTCGGCGTCCAGCACCGCGACGACGGCGTCGAACGCCTCGGCGAACACCGGGAACCGCCCGTACAGCTCGCGGCCCATCCCGAGCCGCTGCGAACCCTGCCCGGAGAACACCACCGCGGTGCGGCCGGGCCGGGCGGTCCCGGTCACGACGGCCGGGTCGGGGGTGTCCGCGGCGAGCGCGGCCAGCGCGCGCAGGGCGTCGTCGCGGTCTCCGGCCAGGACGGCGGCCCGGTGGGCGAACCGCGACCGGCTGCTCGCCAGTGCCGACGCGACGTCGGCCGGGACGAGGCCGGACCGGTCCTGCAGGTGCGCGCGCAACCGGTCGGCCTGCCCGCGCAGCGCCTCGGGGGTCCTGCCGGACAGCACCAGCGGCGCCAGGCCGTCCCGGGCGGGTGCCGGGGCGACCGCGTCGGCGGGTTCCACCGGCGACGGCTGCTCCAGCACGACGTGGGCGTTGGTGCCGCTGATGCCGAACGAGGAGATCCCGGCGCGGCGGGCACGCCCGGTCTCCGGCCACGGCGTCTGCTCGGTGAGCAGCTCGACCGCCCCGGCGTCCCAGTCGACGTGCGAGGAGGGCTCGGTGACCCCGAGGGTGCGGGGCAGCACCCCGTGCTGCATCGCCATGATCATCTTGATCACACCGGCGACACCGGCGGCGGCCTGGGTGTGGCCCATGTTGGACTTGACCGAGCCGAGCAGCAGCGGCTGCTCGCGGTCCTGTCCGTAGGTCGCGAGCAGGGCCTGGGCCTCGATCGGGTCGCCCAGGGTGGTGCCGGTGCCGTGCGCCTCGACGGCGTCGACGTCGGCGGTGGACAGCCCACCGGAGGCCAGTGCCTGCCGGATGACCCGCTGCTGGGACGGCCCGTTGGGCGCGGTGAGCCCGTTGGAGGCGCCGTCCTGGTTGACCGCCGAGCCGCGGACCACGGCGAGGATGCGGTGGCCGTGGCGGAGCGCGTCGGACTGCCGCTCCAGCAGGAGCATGCCGACGCCCTCGGACCAGCCGACGCCGTCGGCGGACTCGGAGAACGGCTTGGATCGCCCGTCGGGGGCGAGGCCGCGCTGGCGGGAGAACTCGACGAAGGTCTCGGGGCCCGCCATGACGGTGACACCGCCGGCGAGCGCCCGGTCGCACTCCCCGCCGCGCAGCGCCTGCGCGGCGAGGTGCAGGGCGACCAGCGACGACGAGCACGCCGTGTCCACCGTCATCGCCGGACCCTCGAAGCCGAACGAGTAGGAGATGCGGCCCGAGGCCACCGACAGCGCGCTGCCCTGGCCCTGGAAGCCCTCGAACTCGTCGCCGTCCAGACGGGTGCCGTAGCCCGAGTACATGACGCCGGCGAACACACCGGTCCGGCTGTCCCGCAGGCTGTGCGGGTCCAGCCCGGCGCGCTCGATCGCCTCCCACGACGACTCCAGCAGCAGCCGCTGCTGGGCGTCGGTCGCCATCGCCTCGCGCGGGCTCATCCCGAAGAAGTCCGCGTCGAAGCCGGCGGCGTCGTCGAGGAACCCGCCGGAGCGGGCGTAGGAGGTGCCGCGGTGCGCGGGATCGTCGTCGAACAGGTCGTCGAGGTCCCAGCCGCGGTCGGTCGGGAACCCGGCGATCACGTCGGTGCCCTCGTCGAGGACCCGCCACAGGTCCTCGGGCGAGCCGATCCCGCCGGGGAAGCGGCAGCTCATCCCCACGACGACGACGGGGTCGTCGGCCGTGGTGATCCCGGCGATGTCGGCGCCGGTCCCGGAGTCGCCGTCGGCGTCCGGGCCGAGGAGCCCGACGAGCAGGTGCTCGGCGAGCGCGACGACCGTCGGGTAGTCGAAGATCGCGGTGGCGGGCAGCCGCAGACCGGTGGCGGCGCCGAGCTTGTTGCGCAGCTCGACGGCGGTCAGCGAGTCGAAGCCGAGGTCGCGGAAGGCCAGCTCGGGGTCGATGCGGTCACCGCCCGCGTGCCCGAGCACGGTCGCGGCCTCACCGCGGACCAGGTCGAGCAGGGCGGCGCGCCGCTCGGCGCGGCCGAGGGCACCGAGCCGCCCGGCCAGGCCGCCGGCGTCGGCCGCCGTGGTCGTCGCGGCGCGGCGGGCGGGGGCGCGGACGAGCCCGCGCAGCAGCGGCGGGACGGTCCCGCGACGGTGCAGCGTGGCCAGGTCGAGCCGCACCGGGACGAGCGCGGGACGCCCCGTGGCGAGGGCGGCGTCGAACAGGGCGAGGGCCTGCCCTGCGGCGAGCAGCGGCATCCCGGACTCGGCGGCCCGGCGGACGTCGCGCTCGTCGAGACCGGCGGTCATGCCGGCCTCCTGGCCCCACGCGCCCCAGGCCAGGGACACGCCGGGCAGGCCGGCGGCGGCGCGGTGCGCGGCCAGGGCGTCGAGGAACGCGTTGCCGGCGGCATAGTTCGCCTGCCCGGCCCCGCCGAACACCCCGGCCACCGAGGAGAACAGCACGAACGCGTCCAGATCCAGGTGCTCGGTCGCGCGGTGCAGGTTCCACGCACCGTCCACCTTCGGCGCCAGCACCCGCGCCAGACGCCCGGGCGTGAGCGAGGCCAGCACCCCGTCGTCCAGCACACCGGCGGTGTGCACGACGGCACGCAGCGGGTGGCCACCGGGCACACCGGCCACCAACGCGGCGACCGCTTCGGCGTCGGTGACGTCACACGCCGCCACCGACACCTGCGCACCCAGCTCACCGAGCTCGGACACCAGCTCCGCAGCACCCGGCGCGTCCGCACCGGACCGGCTGGTCAGCAGCAGATGCCGCACCCCGTGGGTCGCGACCAGGTGACGGGCGAGCAGCCCGCCCAGGCCACCGGTGCCGCCGGTGACCAGGACGGTGCCCTCGGTGGTCCACGGCCGCGGGAGGGTCAGGACGATCTTGCCGATGTGCTGGGCGGCGCTCATGAAGCGGAACGCGGCGGGGGCGTCGCGGACGTCCCAGGTGCGGACCGGCAGCGGGTCCAGCACGCCGGCCGCGAAGAGGTCCATCAGCTCGGCGAACATGGCGCCGATGGCCTCGGGCTCGACCCAGGCGAGGTCGAAGGCCTGGTAGGAGACGCCGGCCGGCGCGGAGTCCGCGTCGCGGATGTCGGTCTTGCCCATCTCCAGGAACCGGCCGCCGTCGCCGAGCAGCCCCATCGAGGCGTCGACGAACTCCCCGGCCAGCGAGTTGAGGACGACGTCGAGGTCCGTCCCGGCGAAGGTCTCGGCGAACTCCAGGGTCCGCGAGGAGGCGATGTGGTCCTCGGCGACGCCCAGGCTGCGCAGCACGTGCTGCTTGGGCTCCGACGCCGTCGCGTACACCTCGGCACCGAGGTGCCGGGCGATCTGGACCGCGGCCATGCCGACGCCACCGGCACCGGCGTGGACGAGCACCTTCTCCCCCGCCGTCAGGTTCCCGAGCTGGCGCAGGGCGTGCCAGGCGGTGAGGAAGACCAGCGGGACCGACGCGGCGGTCTCCCAGTCCCAGCCGTCCGGGATCCGGGTGAGGCGGCGGGTGTCGTCGACGGCCACCGAGGAGAAGCTGCCCGAGATCATGCCCAGGACGCGGTCGCCCGGGGCGAGCCCGGTGACGTCCGGGCCGGTCGCGAGGACCACCCCCGCCGCCTCGTGGCCGTAGCGGCCGGCGTCGCCGGGGTACATGTCGAGGGACTTGAGCACGTCGCGGAAGTTCAGGCCCGCGGCGCGGATCGCGACCCGCACCTGGTGACCGGTGAGCGGGGCGCCCGCCTCCGGGTGGGGCACGAGGGCGAGGCCGTCGATGCTGCCCGGGGTGGTGCTGTCGAGGCACCAGGCGTCCACCGCCGGCACGACGAGACCGGAGCCGGTCTGCGCCCGGGTCAGGCGCCCGGCGAGCAGGGCACCGTCGCGCACCGCGATCTGCGGCTCACCGGTGTGCAGCGCGGCGAGCAGCAGCGGACCGTCGTCCGCGGCGCCGGCGGTCGCCGGATCGAGGTCGACGAGCACGATGCCGTCGGGGAACTCGGACCGGGCGGAGCGGACGAGGCCGTGCACCGCGGCGGCGGCGACGTCGGTGGGTGCGGTCCCCCCGGCGGCGACGGCGCCCCGGGTGACGACGGCGAGCCGCCCGGAACCGGTCCCGGCGGTCCACTGCTGCAGCAGGTCGAGGACGGCGGCGGTCAGGGTGTGGGCGGCGGTCGCCGTGTCGGCACCTTCACCGTCCACGGTGACGACCACCGTGTCCCCCAGCTCCTCGATCGCCGTGGCGGGGCCGGTGTGGACGGTCGCGTCGGTGCCCGCGGCGGACAGGCCCGCGGCGACCTCGGCGGCTGCGCTGTCCCCGTGGTCGTCCCCGACGCCGATGCCGACGACGGCGACCGTCGCGGGCGCCGGGATGCCGGCCGGGGCGTCGTCGACCGGGGTCCAGTCGAGCGCGAACAGTGCGTCGCCGGTGCCGGTGGGTGCGAGCTGTGCCTCGGCGACCGGGCGGACGGCGAGCGTGTCGACGGTCGCGACCGGGTGGCCCGCCGGGTCGGCGGCGGCGATCGCGATGCCGCCGCCGGTGCGGGTCAGCCGCACGCGCAGCGCGACGGCGCCGGTGGCGTGCAGAGTGACCCCGTCCCAGGAGAACGGGAGGCCTGCGGTGCCGTCGTCGTCGAGCATCCCGGCGTGCAGGGCGGCGTCGAGCAGGGCGGGGTGCAGCCCGAAGCGGGCCGCGTCGTCGGTGGCCTGCCCGGGCAGTGCGACCTCGGCGTAGACGGTGTCGCCGTCCTGCCAGGCGCCGGTCAGTCCCTGGAACACCGGGCCGTAACCGAACCCGGCCTCGGCGAACCGCTCGTAGCAACCCCGGAGCGGCAGCTCGCGCGCACCGGTGGGCGGCCAGGTCGTGGCGTCGAAGCCGGTCGGCTCCGGTGCGGCCGTGGTCAGGGTGCCGGCGGCGTGCTGGGTCCAGGGTGCGTCGCCGGCGTCGTCGGGCCGGGCGTGCACGGTGACGGTGCGGCGGCCGTCGTCGTCGGCGACGCCGACCCGGACCTGGGTCCGCACGGCACCACGGGTGGGCACCACCAGCGGGGCGGCGAGGGTGAGCTCCTCGACGCGGTCGCAGCCGACCTCGTCGCCGGCGCGCAGGGCCAGTTCGAGCAGCGCCGTACCGGGCACGAGGACGGTGCCCCGGACGGCGTGGTCGGTCAGCCACGGGTGGGTCGCGAGCGACAGCCGACCGGTGCAGAGCACGCCCTCGCCCTCGGCGAGCTCGACCACGCCGTGCAGGACGGGGTGCCCGGTGGCGGTGAGTCCGAGCGCGCCGGCGTCGGCCGCCGGGCGGGTCGCGGTGGGCCAGTAGGTGGCGTGCTGGAAGGCGTAGGTCGGGAGGTCGACCCGGCGGCCGCCCGGGAGCAGCTCCGTCCAACCGACGCGGGTGCCGCCGACGTGCAGCCGGGCCAGCGCGGTCAGTGCGGCGTCGACCTCGCCGCGGTCGCGGCGCAGGACGGGCACCGTCGCGGTCGTGTCGTCGGGCAGGGACTCGCGGGCCATCGCCGAGAGCACCCCGTCCGGGCCGAGCTCCAGGAACGTGGTCGCACCGGCCCCGGCCAGCGCCCGCACGCCGTCGCCGAAGCGGACGGCCTCGCGGACGTGGCGCACCCAGTACTCCGGGTCGCACAGCTGCCGGGGCTCGGCGAGCGCACCGGTCAGGTTCGACACCACCGGCACCACCGGCTCGGCGTAGCTCAGCTGCTCGGCGACGGCCCGGAACTCCGCCAGCATCGGGTCCATCAGCGGCGAGTGGAACGCGTGGGACACCGCGAGCCGCCGTGTCCTGCGGCCGGCCAGCTGCTCGCCCACCGCTGTCACGGCATCCTCGTCACCGGAGACGACGACAGCGGACGGGCCGTTGACCGCCGCGATCGCGACGCCGTCGGTGAGGTGCGGGCGCACCTCGTCGTCGCTCGCCTGCACGGCGAGCATGGCGCCCCCGGTCGGCAGCGCCTGCATCAGCGACGCCCGCGCCGCGACCAGGCGCGCCGCGTCGGCCAGCGAGAACACCCCGGCCACGTGCGCCGCGGCGATCTCGCCGATCGAGTGCCCGGCGACCAGGTCGGCACGGACCCCCCAGGACTCGACGAGCCGGTGCAGCGCGACCTCGACCGCGAACAGCGCGGGCTGGGTCGCGCCGGTCTCGTCCAGCGCGGCGGCGTCGGTGCCCCACACGACCGCCCGCAGGTCACCGCCGAGCTCGGCGTCCAGCGCGGCGACGACGGCGTCGAACGCGTCGGCGAACACCGGGAACCGGGCGTGCAGCTCCCGGCCCATGCCGAGCCGCTGCGAACCCTGCCCGGAGAACAGCATGGCGGTCCGGCCGCCGCGGGCACGGCCGGTGACGACCGCCGGGTCGCTGTCGCCGTCGGCGAGCGCGGTGAGAGCACGCACGGCGTCGTCGGCGTCGGCCGCGAGGACGACGGCGCGGTGGTCGAACGCGGACCGGCCGGTCGCCAGGGAGTGGGCGACGTCGATCGGGCGCAGGTCCGGCCGCCCGGTGACGGCGTCGCGGAGCCGGGCGGCCTGGTCGCGCAGCGCCTCGGGGGACCTCGCGGACAGCAGCCACGGCAGCGGGCCGTCGGGTCCGGGCTCCGCCGGGGCGGGGGCCGGGGCGTCGGCGGGCTGCTCGACGATGACGTGGGCGTTGGTGCCGCTGATCCCGAACGACGACACACCCGCCCGGCGGACACGGCCGGTCTCCGGCCACACGGTCGGCTCGGTGAGCAACGCGACGGTGCCGTCGGACCAGTCCACGTGCGAGGACGGCGCGTCCACGTGCAGCGTCCGCGGCAGCACCCCGTGCCGCAGCGCCTGCACCATCTTGATCACACCGGCGACGCCGGCGGCGGCCTGGGTGTGCCCGATGTTGGACTTCAGCGAACCCAGGTGCAGCGGCTGCGCGGGGTCGCGGTCGGCGCCGTAGGTCGCGATGAGCGCCTGCGCCTCGATGGGGTCGCCGAGGGTGGTGCCGGTGCCGTGGGCCTCGACCGCGTCGACGTCCGATGCCCGCAGCCCGGCGCTGGCCAGTGCCTGGCGGATGACCCGCTGCTGGGACGGCCCGTTCGGTGCCGTGAGCCCGTTGGACGCACCGTCCTGGTTCACCGCGGACCCGCGCACCACGGCCAGGATCTCGTGACCGTTCCGCAGCGCGTCCGACCGGCGCTCCAGCACCAGCATGCCGGCGCCCTCGGCCCAGCCGACGCCGTCGGCGGCGTCGGCGAAGGGCTTGGACCGGCCGTCGGCGGCGAGGCCGCCCTGCCGGGAGAACTCGACGAACGTGGCCGGGGTGGACATGACGGTGACGCCGCCGGCGAGGGCGAGCGTGCACTCGCCGGTCCGCAGGGCCTGCATCGCCCAGTGCATCGCGACCAGCGACGACGAGCACGCGGTGTCGACGGTGACCGCCGGGCCCTCCAGCCCCAGGGTGTAGGACACCCGGCCCGAGGCGACGCTGCCCGCGCTGCCCTGGCCCTGGATCCCCTCGTGCTCCGGTCCGCCGAGGTTGTCGGCGTAGTCGTGGTACATGACGCCGGCGAAGACGCCGGTGGCGCTGCCGCGCAGCGAGACCGGGTCGATCCCGGCCCGCTCGACCGCCTCCCAGCTCGTCTCCAGCAGCAGCCGCTGCTGCGCGTCGGTCGCGGTGGCCTCCCGCGGGCTCATCCCGAAGAACCCGGCATCGAACTCGGCGGCGTCGTGCAGGAAGCCACCCTCGCGGGTGTAGGAGGTGCCGGCGTGGTCGGGGTCCGGGTCGTAGAGGCCGTCGAGGTCCCAGCCGCGGCCGGTGGGGAACCCGGTGATGGCGTCGACGCCGTCGCCGACGAGCTGCCAGAGGTCCTCGGGGGACGTGACCCCGCCGGGGAAGCGGCACGCCATTCCCACGATGACGACCGGGTCGTCGTCGAGCGGCGTCACGACCGGGCGCTCCGGTGCGGGCGGGGCCGCGGAGCCGAGCAGCTCGGAGCGCAGGTGGGTGGCGAGCGCGGAGAGGGTCGGGTGGTCGAAGACCGTCGTCGCGGGCAACCGCAGCCCGGTCGCCGTCGCGAGCCTGTTGCGCAGCTCGACGGCGGTCAGGGAGTCGAACCCGAGATCGCGGAAGGCGCGGTCGGCGTCGATGTCGGCGCCGGAGGTGTGCCCGAGCACGAGGGCGGCGGCGTCGCGGACGACGTCGAGGAGGACCTCGTGGCGCCGGTCGTCGTCGAGCCGGGCGAGCCGGGCGACGAGCCCGGCGTCGGTGGCCTGCGCGGCGCCGGCGGCGGTGCGGCGGGGGGCGGTGACCAGTCCGCGCAGCAGCGCGGGGACCGGGGTCCGGGCGCGGAACGCGGCGAGGTCGAGGCGGGCGGTGACCAGCGCAGGGTCGCCGGTGGCCGGTGCGGCGTCGAAGAGGGCGAGGCCCTCGTCGGCGGTGAGCAGCGGCATCCCGGCGGCGGCGGCCCGGGCGACGTCTCGCTGGTCGAGGTCGGCGGTCATGCCGAGGCCCTGCTGCCAGGGGCCCCAGGCCAGCGCGGTGGCGGGCAGGCCGGCGGCGGCGCGGTGCGCGGCCAGGGCGTCGAGGAACGCGTTGCCGGCGGCATAGTTCGCCTGGCCGGCACCGCCGAACACCCCGGCGACCGAGGAGAACAGCACGAACGCGTCCAGGTCCAGACCCGCGGTCGCGCGGTGCAGGTTCCACGCACCGTCCACCTTCGGCGCCAGCACCCGGGCCAGACGCCCGGGGGTGAGCGAGCTCAGCACCCCGTCGTCGAGGATCCCGGCGGTGTGCACGACGGCACGCAGCGGGTGCGCACCGGGCACACCGGCCACCAGCGCGGTGACGGCGTCGGCGTCGGTGACGTCGCAGGCGGCGACCGACACCCGGGCGCCATGGCCCTCCAGCTCGGCGACCAGCTCCGCGGCCCCCGGTGCGTCCGCACCGGACCGGCTGGTCAGCAGCAGGTGGCGCACCCCGTGGGTGGCGACGAGGTGACGGGCGAGCAGACCGCCGAGGCCGCCGGTGCCGCCGGTGACCAGGACGGTGCCCTCGGTCGACCACGTCGTGGCGCCGGTGGGGGCCCCGGCGCGGGTCAGACGGGCGGCGAGGACGTCGTCCCCGCGGACGGCGAGCTGCGGCTCGTCCGGGGACAGCGCGACGGGCAGGGCACCGGTCGCGGGCACGGCGGCGGCCGGGTCGAGGTCGAGCAGGCCGAAGGCGCCGGGGTTCTCGGTCTGCGCGGAGCGGACCAGCCCCCACACCGCGGCGGCGGCGAGGTCGGCGACGGGCTCACCGGCGGCCGTGACGGCGCCGCGGGTGACGAGTACCAGCCGGGAGCCGGCGAGCCGGTCCTCGGTCGACCAGCGCCGGAGCAGGTCCAGGGTCGCGCCGGTGCGGTCGCGCACGTCCCGCGGCGTGTCGTCGCCGGGGCCGGCCGGGAGCGGGGCGAGCACGGTCGCCGGGACGGTGCTGCCGGGGTCGGCGAGCAGGTCGTCGACGGTGTCGTACCGGGTGTGCCCGGCGGCGAGGACGTCGGTTACCGGGTCGCCGGGCGCGCCGAGCACCGCGACCGGCGCCGGCGGCACGGACGGGTCCGACGGCGCCGTGACGGCCGTCCAGTCGAGCCGGAACAGGCCGTCGCGCACGGCCGTCCCGGTGCCGAGGGCGGCAGGGTCGACGGGGCGCGCGCGCAGACGGCCGGCGGTGGCGACCGGACGACCCTCGGGGTCGGCGACGGCGACGGCCAGGCCGCCGCCGTCGGCGGCCGGTGCGAGGCGCACCCGCAGCGCGGTGGCCCCGGCGGCGTGCAGGGTGACGTCCTCCCAGGCCCACGGAAGGCCCGCGGCGCCGTCACCGGTGAGCAGGGCGGCGTGCAGGGCGGCGTCGAGCAGGGCGGGGTGCAGCCCGAAGCGGGCCGCGTCCTCGGCGGTGGTGTCGGGGTCGGGCAGCGACACCTCGGCGTAGACGGTGTCGCCGTCCCGCCAGGCGCCGGTCAGCCCCCGGAACACCGGACCGTAGCCGAACCCGGCCTCGGCGAACCGCTCGTAGCAGCCCTCGACGTCGAGCTCGGCCGCGCCGGTGGGCGGCCAGGTCGTGGCGTCGAACCGCACTGGGCCCGGCGCGAGGGTGGTGAGGGTGCCGGTGGCGTGCTCGGTCCACTCGTCGGAGCCCTCGGGGCGGGCGTGCACGGTGACCGGGCGTCGGCCGGAACCGTCGTCGGCACCGGCGCGGACCTGCACGGTGACGGCGCCACCCGCGGTGGGCAGGGTCAGCGGCGTGGCGAGGGTGAGCTCCTCGACGCCGGTGCAGCCGACCTCGTCGCCCGCGCGGACGGCGAGCTCGAGCAGCGCGGTCCCGGGCAGCACCACGGTCCCGGCGACCGTGTGGTCGGCGAGCCACGGCTGCGCGGACGCCGAGAGACGGCCGGTCAGCAGCGCGCCCGCGCCGTCGGGGAACGCGACGGCGGCGCCGAGCAGCGGGTGCCCGGCGGCGCCGAGCCCGGCGGAGCGGACGTCGCCGGGGGCCGCGGTGGCACCCGGCCAGTAGCGGCGGTGCTGGAAGGCGTAGGTCGGCAGGTCGACGCGGGCGGCGCCGGTGCCGTCGAACACGGCGTCCCAGTCGATCCGTACGCCGCGGACGTGCAGCGCGGCGAGCGCGGCGACGACGGCGACGTCCTCGGAGCCCTCGCCGTGCAGCACGGGCACGGTGACGGTCCCGTCGGCGGGCAGCGAGTCCTGGGCCATGGCCGACAGCACGCCGCCGGGGCCGATCTCGACGAAGGTGACGGCGCCGCGGCCGGCGAGGGTGGTGACGGCGTCGGCGAACCGGACGGGTTCGCGGACGTGGCGCACCCAGTACCCGGGGTCGCACAGCTCGTCGGCACCGGCGAGGTCACCGGTCAGGGAGGAGACCACGGGCACCGCCGGGGCCTCCGGGGACAGGCCGGCGACCACGGAGCGGAACTCGGCGAGCATCGGCTCCATCAGCGGCGAGTGGAACGCGTGGCTGACCCTCAGCCTGCTGGTCCGTCGCCCGCCCTCGGCGAGCGCCGCCGCGACGGCGTCGACGCCGTCCTGCGAGCCGGACACGACGACGGCCGACGGGCCGTTGACCGCGGCGATCGCGACGTCGTCGCGGGTGAGCAGAGCGGCGACCTCGTCCTCGGTCGCCTCGACGGCGACCATCGCGCCGCCGGCGGGCAGCGCCTGCATCAGGGTGCCGCGGGCGGCGACCAGCCGCGCGGCGTCGGCGAGGGTGAACACCCCCGCCACGTGGGCGGCGGCGATCTCGCCGACGGAGTGGCCGGCGACGAGGTCGGGGGCGACGCCCCAGGACTCCAGCAGCCGGTACAGCGCGACCTCCAGCGCGAACAGCGCCGGTTGGGTGGCGCCGGTCGCGTCCAGTGCGGCCCCGGCGCTGTCACCGTGGCCCCAGACGACCGCACGCAGGTCGGAGCCCAGCTCGGCGTCCAGCGCGGACAGTGCGGCGTCGAAGGCGTCGGCGAAGGCCGGGTACCGGGCGTGCAGCTCGCGGCCCATGCCGAGGCGCTGCGAGCCCTGCCCGGAGAACAGGAACGCGGTACGGCCGGTCGCGGTGGTGCCGGTGACGACGGCCGGGTCGGCCTCGCCCGCGGCGAGCGCCGCCAGGCCGCGCAGGGTCTGCTCCGCCCCGGTGCCGACGACGACCGCGCGCTGATCGAGGGCGGCGCGGGTGCGCAGCAGGGACCAGCCGACGTCGGCGGGGTCGATCGCGGGATCGATCGCGGGGTCGACGGCGTGGCCGTCGCGGACGTGGGTGAGCAGGCGGGCGGCCTGGTCGCGCAGCGCGTCGGCGGAGGCGCCCGACAGCGCCCACGGCACGGCGGGCAGCTCCCGGCCACCGACGGTGGCGGTGGTCGGCGTCGGCTCCGGCTGCTCGACGATGACGTGGGCGTTGGTGCCGCTGATGCCGAACGACGACACGCCCGCCCGGCGGGGGCGCCCGGTCTCGGGCCACGGCGTCGGCTCGGTGAGCAGCGCGACCGTGCCGTCGGACCAGTCCACGTGCGAGGACGGCGCGTCCACGTGCAACGTGCGCGGCACCGTCCCGTGCCGCATCGCCAGCACCATCTTGATCACACCCGCCACACCGGCGGCGGCCTGGGTGTGGCCGATGTTGGACTTCACCGACCCGAGCAGCAGCGGCCGCTGCGGGTCCCGGTCCCGCCCGTAGGTCGCGATCAGGGCCTGGGCCTCGATCGGGTCGCCGAGGGTGGTGCCGGTGCCGTGTGCCTCGACGACGTCGACGTCGCCGGTGGACAGACCGGCGTTCGCCAGCGCGCGGCGGATGACCCGCTGCTGGGACGGGCCGTTCGGCGCCGTGAGCCCGTTCGAGGCGCCGTCCTGGTTGACCGCCGACCCGCGCAGCACCGCGAGGATCTCGTGACCGTTGCGGAGTGCGTCGGACCGCCGCTCCAGGACGAGCACGCCGACGCCCTCGGACCAGGCGACGCCGTCGGCGGCGTCGGCGAAGGCCTTGGAGCGGCCGTCGGGCGCGAGTCCGCGCTGGCGGGAGAAGTCGACGAACGTGCTGGGTGTCGACATGACCGTCACGCCCCCGGCGAGGGCGAGGGTGCACTCCCCCGCCCGCAGCGCCTGCGCGGCCAGGTGCATCCCGACCAGCGACGACGAGCACGCGGTGTCGACGGTGACCGCAGGGCCCTCCAGGCCCAGGGTGTAGGACACGCGGCCGGACGCGACGCTGGGGGCGCTGCCGTTGCCGCGGAAGGCCTCGTGCTCGTCGCCGGTCAGCGTGGTGCCGTAGTCGTTGTACATGACACCGG
Organism: Pseudonocardia sp. UM4_GMWB1; assembly: GCF_017312155.1. NCBI lineage: Bacteria > Bacillati > Actinomycetota > Actinomycetes > Pseudonocardiales > Pseudonocardiaceae > Pseudonocardia > Pseudonocardia sp. UM4_GMWB1. The sequence goes on from NZ_QJPN01000001.1 coordinate 3,743,102, forward strand.
CGAACACACCGGTGGCGCTGCCGCGCAGCCCGGTCGGGTCGATCCCGGCCCGCTCGATCGCCTCCCAGCTCGTCTCCAGCAGCAGCCGCTGCTGCGAGTCGGTGGACAGCGCCTCGCGCGGGCTCATCCCGAAGAACCCGGCGTCGAACTCGGGGGCGGTGTGCAGGAACCCGCCGGCGCGGACGTGGGTGTGCCCGGGACGGTCCGGGTCCGCGTCGAACAGGTTGGCCAGGTCCCAGCCGCGGTCGGTCGGGAACGGGCCGGTCGCGTCGGCACCGTCGCCGACGAGCCGCCACAGGTCCTCCGGGGAGCCGACACCGCCGGGGTAGCGGCACGCCATCCCGACGATCACGACGGGATCGTCGCCGGTCGCGGCCGAGGAAGCGGCGGTCCTGTCGGGGGTGCGGTCGGCGGTGTCGTCGGGGGCGTCGTCGGCACCGAGCAGCTCGTCGCGCAGGTGGCGGGCCAGCACGCCCGGCGTCGGGTAGTCGAAGACCATGGTCGCGGGCAGGCGCAGCCCGGTGGCGGCGGTGAGTCCGTTGCGCAGCTCGACCGCGGTGAGCGAGTCGAAGCCGAGGTCCTGGAACTGACGGCCGGTCTCGACCTGGCCGGGGTCGGCGTGGCCGAGGACGTGGGCGATCCGCTCGCGGACGAGGTCGAGCAGCGCCTCGTCACGGGTGGACCCGTCCAGCGCGCGGAGCCGCTCGGCGAGGTCACCGGTGGACGGCGACGCCTGGGCGGCGGCGCGCCGCGCGGGGCGCCGGATCAGGCCGCGCAGCAGCGGCGCGGGCTCGCCCTGGGCGCGCAGGGCGGGCAGGTCGAGCCGGACCGGGGCGAGCGCGGCGGTTCCGTCGGCGGTCGCCGCGAGGGCGGCGTCGAACAGGGCCGTCCCCTGCTCCGGGGTCAGCGGTGGCATCCCGGAGCGGGCGATCCGCTCCACGTCGACGTCGCTGAGCGAGCCCGTCATGCCGACGACGCGGCTCCACGGCCCCCAGGCCAGCGCGACGGCGGGCAGCCCGGCCGACCGTCGGTGCACGGCCAGCGCGTCGAGGAAGGCGTTCCCCGCGGCGTAGTTGGCCTGCCCGGGGCTGCCGAAGGTGGCGGCGACCGAGGAGAACAGGACGAAGGCGTCCAGGTCCAGGTCGCGGGTGAGCTCGTGCAGGTGCCAGGCCGCGTCGGCCTTGGGGCGCAGCACGGTGTCGAGGCGCTCCGGGGTCAGCGAGCCGATCACGCCGTCGTCGACGACGCCCGCGGTGTGCACGACGGCGGTCAGCGGGTGCGTGTCGGGGATGCCGGCGAGCAGCGCGGCGACCGCGGCCCGGTCGGTGACGTCGCAGGCCACGGCGTGCGCGGTCGCGCCCAGCGCGGTGAGCTCGTCGACCAGCTCGGCGGCGCCGGGGGCGTCCGGACCGCGACGGCCGGCCAGCAGCAGCTGCCGTACGCCGTGCTCGGCGACGAGGTGCCGGGCCAGGACACCGCCGAGGCCGCCGGTCCCGCCGGTGATCAGGACGGTGCCGTCGGGGTTCCACCGGTGCGGCTCGGCGTCGGTGCGGACCCGGACCAGCCGCGGCACGAGCACCGTGTCGGCGCGGACGGCGAGGTCGGGCTCGTCCTCGGTGGCGGCGAGCGCGGCGACCAGTGCGGCGGGGGCCACGACCGGATCGGCGCCGGTGGCGTCGTCGGGCAGGTCGAGGACCGCCAGCCGGCCCGGGTTCTCGGTGCGGGCGGTGCGGACGAGGCCGTGCACCGCGGCGGCGGCCGGGTCGGCGCCGTCGGTGGCGCCGCGGGTGAGCAGCACGAGCCGGGCGTCGGCGAACTCCTCGCCGGACAGCCACTGCTGCACCAGCTCCAGGGCCGCGGTGGCGACGGTGTGCGCGGCGTCGGCGACGGTGCCGCCGCAGGACGCGGCCCCGGCCAGCACGAGCTCGGGGACGGGGTCGCCGGAGGCGGCCAGCGCGGTGAGATCCGGGTAGGTGCGCACGGGGACGCCCGCGGCCCGCAGTGCGGCCGTGCCGACCGGGCCGGGGCCGCCGGTCTCGGCGCCGACGACGGCGACCGCCGCCGGGGTCCGGCCGGCGGGGCCGCCCAGCGGGGCCCAGTCCTGGCGGAACAGGGAGTCGTCGTACCGGTCGGCGCCGGTGTCGGCCGGGACCTCGCGGGAGACCAGGGAGTCCGCCGTCAGCACCGGCCCGCCCGCGGCGTCGTACACCGTGATCGACACGGTGTCCTCGCCGGTGGCCGCGATCCGGGCGCGGACGGTGCCGGCGCCCGCGGCGAACAGCTGGACGCCCTCCCAGGTGAAGGGCAGGCCGCCACGGCTGATCGCACCCAGGTCGCCGTAGGCGGCGGCGTGCTGCGCGGCGTCGAGCAGGGCGGGGTGCAGGCCGAAACCGGTCGTGTCGGTCCCGGCGCCGTCGGGCAGCGTGACCTCGGCGAACACCTCGCCGTCGCGGCGCCACGCGGCGTGCAGCCCCCGGAAGGAGGGCCCGTAGTCGAAGCCGATCCCGGCGAGCCGCTCGTAGCAGCCCTCGAGGTCGACCGGCTCGGCGCCGGCGGGCGGCCAGGCGGTCGTGTCGAGCCCGTCGGGCGCCGTCGTTCCCGAGCCGAGCACACCGGTGGCGTGCTGCGACCAGGGCAGGCCGTCGGCGTCCTCCGGCCGGGAGAACACGCCGAGGGTGCGGCGGCCACGGGCGTCCGCCGGACCGACGCGGACCTGCACCCGCACGCCACCGCGCTCGGGGAGCACGAGGGGCGTGGCCAGGGTCAGCTCCTCCACCCGGGTGCAGCCGACCTCGTCACCGGCGCGCACCGCCAGCTCGACGAACGCGGTACCCGGCAGCAGCGCACGTCCCTGCACGCCGTGGTCGGCGAGCCACGGGTGGGTGCGGACCGAGAGCCTGCTGGTGAACAGCACGCCGTCGTCACCGGCGAGCTCGACGGCGGCACCGAGCAGCGGGTGGTCGGCGGTGGTCAGCCCGGCGGCGGTGACGTCGGCGGCGCCCCGGACGGGCGCGGGCCAGTAGCGGGTGTGCTCGAAGGGGTAGGTGGGCAGGTCGACCCGGGACGCACCGGTGCCGTCGAAGAGCCGGGCCCAGTCCACGGTCGTCCCGCGGACGTGGGCCGTGGCGAGTCCGGTGACCAGCGACAGCTCCTCGGGGCGGTCGCGGCGCAGCAGCGGTACGGCGACGGCGCCCTCGGGCAGGGACTCCTGCGCCATGCCGCAGAGCACGCCGTCCGGGCCGAGCTCGACCAGGGTGGTGACGCCGCGCGCGGCCAGGGCGGTGACGCCGTCGGCGAAGCGGACGGTGCCGCGGACGTGGCGCACCCAGTAGTCGGCGGAGCAGATGTCGGCGACCTCGGCGACCGAGCCGGTCAGGTTGGAGACGACCGGGATCCGTGGCTCGTGGTAGGTGAGTCCGGCGGCGACGGCCCGGAACTCGGCGAGCATCGGCTCCATCAGCGGCGAGTGGAACGCGTGGCTGACCCGCAGCCGGGTGCTGCGCCACCCCCGGGCGCGGGCGTGCTCCTCGACGGCGGCGATCCCGTCGGTGTCCCCGGCCACCACGACCGACGACGGCCCGTTGACCGCGGCGAGCGAGACACCGGCGGTGAGCAGGGGTGCGACCTCGTCCTCGGTCGCGCCCACGGCCAGCATCGCGCCGCCGCGCGGCAGCGCGGCCATCAGCCGGGCGCGGGCGGCGACGAGCGTGGCGGCGTCGTCGAGGGACAGCACGCCCGCGACGTGCGCGGCGGCGATCTCGCCGATCGAGTGCCCGCCGACGAGGTCCGGGACCACGCCCAGCGAGGTGACCAGGCGGTAGAGGGCGACCTCGATCGCGAACAGCGCGGGCTGCGCCCGGCCGGTGTCGTCGAGCGCCTCGGCGTCGGTGCCCCACAGGACCTCACGCAGGGTGGCGTCGTTGTCGGGCAGCGCCGCGTCGAGCAGCGCGGCGGTCTCGTCGAACGCCTCGGCGAACACCGGGAAGCGGGCGTGCAGCTCCCGGCCGGCGCCCAGGCGCTGGGAGCCCTGCCCGGAGAACAGCAGCGCGGTCAGGCCCTCCCCCGCGACACCGCGGGCGATCTCGGTGACCTCGTCCCCGGAGCCGAGCAGCACGGCGCGGTGCTCGAAGGTCGCACGGCCGGTGGCCAGCGAGGCACCGACGTCGAGCGGGCTCAGTCCGGTGACCGATCCCGTGAGCCGGGCCCGCAGGGTGTCCAGTGCGGTGGCGGTGCGTGCGGACAGCGGCCACGGCACCACCGCCGGGGCGGACACCTCGGCGGCAGGTGCCTGCGCGTCGGTGTGCGGGGCCTGCTCCAGGATGACGTGGGCGTTCGTGCCGCTGATCCCGAACGAGGAGACCCCTGCCCGGCGCGGGCGGCCGGTCTCCGGCCAGTCGACGGCAGCGTCGAGCAGTGCCACGGCGCCCGCGGTCCAGTCGACGTCGGCCGAGGGGCGCTCGGCGTGCAGGCTGCGGGGCAGCACCCCGTGCCGCAGCGCCATGATCATCTTGATGACGCCGGCGACGCCCGACGCGGCCTGGGTGTGGCCCATGTTGGACTTCACCGAGCCCAGCAGCAGCGGGGTCGCGCGGTCCGCGCCGTAGGTCGCGAGCAGGGCCTGCGCCTCGATCGGGTCGCCCAGGGTGGTGCCGGTGCCGTGCGCCTCGACGGCGTCGACGTCACCGGAGCCCAGCCGCGCGCTCTCCAGCGCGGCCCGGATCACCCGCTGCTGGGACGGGCCGTTGGGGGCGGTCAGGCCGTTGGAGGCGCCGTCCTGGTTGATCGCGGACCCGCGCAGGACCGCGAGGACCTCGCGGCCCTGCCGGCGGGCGTCGGAGAGCCGCATCAGCACGAGCATCCCGGCGCCCTCGGCCCAGCCGGTGCCGTCCGCGCCGTCGGCGAACGGCTTGCAGCGGCCGTCGGCGGCCAGCCCGCTCTGGGCGGTGAAGGCGACGAACGGGCCGGGGGTGGCCATCACCGACGCGCCACCGGCCAGCGCCGTCGAGCACTCCCCGGCCCGCAGCGCCTGCACCGCCTGGTGCATGGCGACCAGCGACGACGAGCAGCCGGTGTCGACGGTGACCGCCGGGCCCTCGGCGCCCAGGGTGTAGGACAGTCGCCCGGAGATGACGCTCGCGGCGTGCCCGGTGGTCGAGTAGACCGCCACGTCCTCGTCGGAGGCGCGGATCACCTCGCCGTAGTCCTGGCCGGTGGTGCCGACGAAGACCCCGGTGTCGGTGCCGCGCAGCGACGTCGGGTCGATGCCGGCCCGCTCCAGCGCCTCCCAGGTGATCTCCAGCAGGATCCGCTGCTGCGGGTCCATCGCGACGGCCTCGCGCGGGGAGATCCCGAAGAAGCCGGGGTCGAAGCCGGCGACGTCGTCGACGAAGCCGCCGACCTGGGCCAGGCTGCCGCCCTCGCCGTCACCGGCGAGCGCGTCGAGGTCCCAGCCGCGGTCGGTCGGGAACGGCCCGAGGACGTCCCGGCCGTGCGCGACGACGTCCCACAGGTCCTCCGGCGAGGCGACGCCACCGGGGAAGCGGCAGCCGATGCCGACGACCGCGACCGGCTCGGACGCGGCGGCGACCAGCTGCTCGTTCTGCCTGCGGAGCCGCTCGACCTCCTTGAGGGACGACCGGAGTGCCTCGACGTACTTCTGGTCCGACGTGCTCATCAGAATCTCCTGCTTGTCGTTCAGTTCGCCGAGGTCAGTTCGCCGAGTTCTCGGTGACGAGCCGCAGCAGCGCTTCGGCATCCATGTCGTCGAGGGACTCCGCGCCGCCGTCGTCGGTCCGGCCCGCGTCGGGGTCGGGGTCGTCGGCGGCACCGGGTTCGGCGTCGGCGAGGCCCAGCACCATGTCCAGCAGGCCCGCCCGCCGCAGCCGTCCGATGGGGACGGAGGCGAGGACCTCACGGATGTGGGCGTCGGGGTCGTCGGTGCGGGTGGTGCCCTGCTCGCCGGGGGTGTCACCGAACAGCAGCGTCCCCAGGTGGCGGGCCAGGTCGGTGGGTGTCGGGTGGTCGAAGACGAGCGCCGCGGGCAGCGGCAGCCCGAGCCCGCCACGCAGCCGGTTGCGCAGCTCCACCGCGGTCACCGAGTCGAACCCGACGTCGCGGAACGCGCGCCCGGCGGGGATCGCGTCGGCGCCGTCGTGGCCGAGGGTGGCCGCCGCCTCGCCGCGGACCGCCTCGACGAGCGCCCGGGCCCGTTCCGCGGTCGGCAACGCCTCCAGGCGCCCGCGCAGCGGCGGGACGGCCGCGTCCGCGCCGGGGTCGCCGGGGACCGGGGCCGGCCCGTCGGCGAGCGCGGCGACCGCCTCGGGCACCGTGCCCAGCAGCGGGCTGGGGCGCAGCGCGGTGAAGCTCGGCGCGAAGACCTCCCAGTCCATGCGGGTCACCGCCACGCCGGTGTCGCCCTCGCCGAGGGCCAGCTCCAGCGCGGCCAGTGCGTCGGCCGGGTCCATCGCCGGGACGCCCTGGCGGTGCAGCCGCTCGTGCACCTGCGGATCGGTGGCCATGCCGACCTCGCCGAACGTCCCCCAGGCGACCGACGTCGCCGGGAGCCCGAGCCCGCGTCGGTGCGCGGCGAGGGCGTCGAGGTAGGCGTTGGCCGCGGCGTAGCCGGGCTGGCCGCCGCTGCCCCAGACCGCCGCCCCGGAGCTGTACAGCACGAACGCGTCGAGCTCCGTCCCGCGGGTGAGCTCGTGCAGGTTCCGGGCCGCGGTCAGCTTGGCCCGCAGCAGCGCGTCGAGCCGGTCCACGGTCAGGTCCGCGACGGGGGCGTCCCCGTCGGCGACGCCCGCCGAGTGGACGACGGCGGTCAGCGGCAGGTCCGCGGGCAGCTCGTCGAGCAGGGTGGCGAGTGCGTCCCGGTCGGCGGCGTCGCAGGCGGCGATCGTGACCCGGGCGCCGAGCGACTCCAGCTCGGTGCGCAGTGCGGCGGCGCCGGGGGCGTCCTCGCCGCGGCGGCTGGTCAGCAGCAGGTGCTCGGCGCCGCGGCCGGCGGCCCACACCGCCGTCCGTCCGCCGATGCCGCCGGTCCCGCCGGTCACCAGCACGGTGCCGCGGTCGCAGCCGCCGTGTCCGGGGCGCGGCGCGGCCGGGGCCGCGTGAACGAGCCGTCGGGCGAGGACCCCGTGCGGCCGGACCGCCAGCTGGTCCTCGGTCCCGGCCCCGGTGACCAGCCCGGCGACCCGCGCCGCGGTCCGGGGGTCCGGGGTCCCCGGCAGGTCGATCAACCCGCCCCACCGGTCGGGGTGCTCGAGCGCGACGACCCGGCCGAGGCCCCACAGGGTGCCCTGCTCGGGATCGGTGACCGCGTCACCGGGCGCCGTCCCGACGGCACCGCGGGTCAGGCACCACAGCGGCGCCGTGACGTCGGCGTCGCCGAGTGCCTGGACCAGCGTGAGGGTCCGGGCCAGCGCACCGGGGACGCCCGGGTGCCCCGGATGCGGCCGTCCCGTCGGGTCCGGGAGGGCCACGACCGCGGTGACCGGGCCGTCGGCGGCGTGCCGGGCCAGCTCGGCGGCCCACGCGGCGCGGCCGGTCCCGGGGTCGGTGACCGGGACGGCGCCGGGGCCGAACGCCGCGAGCAGCCCGTCGTCGTCGGTGCCGGTCCCCGCGTCGTGGCCGATGACCAGTACCCGCCCGGCCGGCGGGCCCGCGGCGGGCTCGGGGACCGGTGCCCAGTCGACCCGGTAGCGCAGGTCGTTGGCCCGGGTGCGGGCGCGGGACCCGGCGCGCCATGCGGACAGCGCGGGCAGCACGGTGTCGAGTGCGCCGCCGGGCACGCCGAGCGCGTCGGCGAACGCCGCCGGGTCCTGCCCGTCGACCAGTGCCCAGAACGCGGCGTCGTCGGCGGCGCCCGACGGGTCCGCCTTCGGCTCGGGCCAGTAGCTGCGGCGCCGGAACGCGTAGGTCGGCAGTTCGACGTCTGTGCCGCCGGTGTCGGGCAGGGTGGTGGTCCAGTCGACGGTGGCGCCGTGCACATAGGCCTCGGCCAGCGAGGTCAGCACCCGGGCGGGGCCGCCCTCGTCGCGGCGCAGCGTGCCCAGCACGACCGCGGCGGCGGTGCCGTCGGGGTCGGCCGCCTCCTGGGTCTCCTGGACCGGTCCGGCGAGCACCGGGTGCGGGCTGACCTCCACGAAGATCCGGTGCCCGGCCGCGAGGAGCGCCTCGGTGGCGTCCTGCATCCGGACGGTGGTGCGGAGGTTGGTGTACCAGTAGGTGCCGTCGAGGCCACCGTCCTCGGCGGTGTCGAGGCGCCCGCCGGTGACGGTGGAGTAGAACGGCACCGTCGGGGTGCGCGGAGTGATGCCGGCGAGGACCTCGGCGAGCTCGTCGCGCACGGCCTCGACGTGCGGGCCGTGCGAGGCGTAGTCCACCGAGACCCGCCGGGCCCGCACCCCGGCGGACTCGCAGGCGGGCAGCAGCGCGTCGAGCGCGTCCGCGTCGCCGGAGACGACGACCGACGACGGCCCGTTGACCGCGGCGACCGACAGCGCGCCGCCCCAGGGCACGATGAGCTCGGTGACCCGGCCGACGGGCGCCGCGACCGAGACCATCCCGCCGTGCCCGGACAGCCGGGGCAGCGCGCGGCTGCGCAGCGCCACCACCCGCGCCGCGTCGTCGAGGTCGAGCGCACCCGCCACGTGGGCGGCGGCGATCTCGCCCTGCGAGTGGCCGACGACCGCAGCCGGCTCGACGCCGTGGGCGCGCCAGACCGCGGCGAGGCCGACCATCATCGCGAACAGCGCGGGCTGGACCACGTCCACGCGCTCCAGCAGCGCCGGGTCGCCGTCGCCGGTGAGGACCTCGTGCAGCGACCAGTCGACGTGCGGGGCCAGCGCGGCGGCGCAGTCGTCGACCGCGGCACGGAAGGCCTCCGACGTCGTGAGCAGGTCGCGGCCCATCCCCCACCACTGGGCGCCCTGCCCGGGGAACACGAACACCGGGCCGGCGGGGTCCTCGGCGGCGGTGCCGGTGACCAGACCGGCGACCGACGTGCCGTCGGCCAGCGCGGCCAGGCCGCGGGAGAGCTCGTCGGAGGTCTCCCCGACGACGACGGCGCGGTGGTCGAACGCGGCGCGGGTGGTGGCCAGGGCGTGCCCGGTCCTGGCCGGGTCCTGCGGGTCGCGGGCCACGGCGTCGCGCAGCCGGCCCGCCTGGGCGCGCAGCGCGTCGGCCGAACGGGCGGAGACCACCCACGGGACCGGTCCGGGTGCACCGGCCGGCGGGGTCGCCTCGGCGGGGGGCGCCTGTTCCAGCACGACGTGGGCGTTGGTCCCGCTGATGCCGAACGACGAGACCCCGGCCCGGCGGGGGCGGTCGGTCTCCGGCCACGCGGTGCGCCCGGTGAGCAGCTCGACGGCCCCGGTGGACCAGTCGACATGGCTCGACGGCGCGTCGAGGTGCTGGATGCCGGGCAGCTCACCGGCGCGCATGGCGGCCAGCATCGTGATCACGCCGGCGACGCCCGCGGCGGCCTGGGTGTGTCCGATCGCGGACTTCACCGAGCCCAGCCGCAGCGGCTCGTCCCGGTCGCGGCCGTAGGTGGCGAGCAGCGCCTGGGCCTCGATCGGGTCGCCGAGCCGGGTGCCGGTGCCGTGCGCCTCGACGACGTCGACGTCGGCGGCGGTCAGTCCCGCCTCGGCCAGTGCCCGGCGGATCACCCGCTGCTGGGACGGGCCGTTGGGGGCGGTCATCCCGTTCGACGCGCCGTCCGAGTTGATCGCCGAGCCGCGGATCACGCCGAGCACCGGGTGCCCCTTGCGGCGCGCGTCGGACAGCCGCTCGAGGAGGACGACGCCGACGCCCTCGGCGAGGGTCATGCCGTCGGCGGCCTCGGAGAAGGGCTTGCAGCGGCCGTCGGCGGCCAGTGCCCGCTGCCGGCTGAACCCGACGAAGGCCTGCGGGGTCGCCATCACCGCGGCGCCGCCGGCCAGGGCGAGCGAGCTCTCCCCGCTGCGCAGCGACCGGCAGGCCAGGTGCATCGCGACCAGCGACGACGAGCACGCCGTGTCCAGGGTGACCGCGGGACCCTCGAGGCCCAGCAGGTAGGCCACCCGGCCGGACAGCACGCTGGCGGCGGTGCCGGTCACCATGTGCGTCTCGGTGTCGCCCGCGGCGTGCGCGACGGTCGTCGCGTAGTCCTGGTAGGTGGCGCCCACGAAGGTGCCCGTGCTGGTGCCGCGCAGCGAGGTGGGGTCGATCCCGGCCCGCTCGAACGCCTCCCACGAGGTCTCCAGCAGGATGCGCTGCTGCGGGTCCATCGCGACGGCCTCGCGCGGGGAGATCCCGAAGAAGCCGGCGTCGAAGTCGGCCACGTCGTGCAGGAAGCCGCCCTGCACGGAGTAGGTGCGACCGTGCCGGTCGGGGTCGGGGTCGTGCAGCGCGGCCGCGTCCCAGCCGCGGCCGGTGGGGAAGCCGGTGATCGCGTCGACCCCGTCGAGTGCGAGCTGCAGCAGCGCCTCGGGGGTGTCGGCGCCGCCCGGGTAGCGGCAGCTCATCCCGATCACGGCGATCGGGTCGTCGTCCCCGGCCGGAGCGGCCGCGGGCTGCGGCAGCCCGTCCGCGGCGCCGAGCGCGAGCTCCTCCAGGCGGCCGGCGAGCACGGCGGGGCTGGGGTGGTCGAAGACCAGGGTGGAGGGCAGCGTCAGACCGGTCGCGGCGGCGAGCCGGTTGCGCAGGTCGACCGCGGTCACCGAGTCGAACCCGGCGTCGCGGAAGGCGCGGCGCTCGCCGAAGGCGTCGGCGGAGGCGTGCCCGAGGACCGCGGCGGCCTCGGTGCGGACCAGGGTGACCAGCAGCCGGGTCCGCTCGGCCGCCGACAGGGGCGCCAGGCGGCCGGCGAGGGCACCGCGCGGGCCCGCGGCCGGTGCCGCGGCGTGGGTGAGCCGGGCCCGGACCTCCGGGACCCGGTCGAACAGGTGCGAGACCCGGCCGGCGGTGAAGACGTCGTGGTAGACGTCCCAGTCGACGTCCATCAGGCCGACGACGGTCTCGTCGTCGTCGAGCACGCAGCGCAGCCCGGTCAGTGCCCGCTGCGGGTCGAGGTACTCCAGGCCGCTGCGCCGGATCCGGTGCGGGTCGGCCTCCGTGCGCTCGGGGTCGGCGTCGGGCCACTTGCCCCAGTGCACCGAGGTGGCGCGCAGCCCGCGCGCGCGGCGCTGCTCGGCCAGTGCGGACAGGAACGCGTTCCCGGCGGCGTAGGCGGCGTGCACGCCGCTGCCCCACATGCCGGCCGTCGAGGAGTACAGCACGAGGTCGGTGGCCGGGTCGTCGAGCAGCTCGTCGAGGATCCGGGCACCGGTCACCTTGGCGTGCACGACCTCGGCGAACTCGTCGAGGGTCGTGTCGGCGATCGCGGCCAGCCCGATCACCGCCGCGGTGTGCAGGACGGTGCCGACCGTGCGCCCCTGCGCGGCCAGCCGCGCCAGCAGGGCCGCGACCGCATCCCGGTCGGTGATGTCGCAGGCCACCGCCTCGGCCTCGGTGCCGGCCTCGGCCAGCTCGGCGACCAGCGCGGCCGCACCGGGGGCCTCGGGGCCGCGGCGGGACAGCAGCACGACGTGCTCCGCACCGTCGGCGGCCAGCCTGCGGGCCAGGTCGGGGGCCAGGGTGCCGGACCCGCCGGTGACCAGCGTGGTGCCCCGCGGGCTCCAGCGCCGGGCCGGGGCCCGGCCGCCACGATCGGCGCGGACGATGCGGCGCGCGAGCACGCCCGCCGGGCGGACGGCGAGCTGGTCCTCGTCGCCGAGCCGCCCGGCCAGGACGGCGGCGAGCCGGTCACCGGTCCGGGCGTCGAGGACCTCCGGCAGGTCGGCGGTGCCGCCCCGGCGGTGCGGCTGCTCGACGGCGGCGGTCCAGCCGAGCGCGGCGACCTGGCTCTGCAGGGGCCGGGTCACGGTGTCGCCGGGCGCGGCGGTGGCCGCACCACGGGTGAGGTGCCAGAGCGCGACGTCGATCCCGGCGTCGCCGAGTGCCTGGACCAGGGCCACCGACAGGGCGAGGCCGCGGGTGAGCCCCGGGTGACGGGGGTCGTCGTCCTCGGCGGCGGCGAGCAGCGAGACCACACCGGCGATGTCCCCGTCCGCGGTGGCGTCCGCGATCCGGGCGCGCAGCACCTCCCGGTCGGTGTCGTCCCGGTCGGTGCTCTCGTCGAGCACGAGGGGCAGGGCCACGGCGCCGTGGCGCTCCAGGACGCCGACGACGTCGGCGGGGTCGGTGCCGGCGGCGGTGACCACGAGCCAGGTGCCGGTGGGTCCGGTGCGGGGCGGCTGCGGGGTCGCGGCCCACTCGACGCGGTAGCGCCAGGTGTCGAGGTCCGCGCGGTCGGCGCGGGAGCGGCGCCAGGCGGACAGGCCGGGCAGGATCGCGGTGACCGCGTCCTCGTCGGTGCCGAGCGCGGCGGTCAGGGCGGGCAGGTCGGCCTGCTCGACGGCGTCCCAGAACTCGGTGTCCAGGGCACCGGTGTCCGGGGCGGCGGCGGTCGCGGTGCGGGTGCTCCAGTACCGCTCGTGCTGGAACGGGTAGGTGGGCAGGTCGACCCGGGCCGCGGCGGCGTCGTCGAACAGGACCGACCAGTCGACGTCGAGTCCCCGGACGTGCAGCTGGGCCGCGGACAGCAGGAACCGGTCGTAGCCGCCCTGGTCGCGGCGCAGCGTGCCGCCCGCGACACCGGTGATGCCGGCGTCGTCGAGCGCGTCCTGGACGGCCGGGGACAGCACCGGGTGCGCGGCGGACTCGACGAACACCCGGTGTCCGGTCGCGGTGAGCGCGGCCACCGCGTCGGCGAACCGGACGCGGTTGCGGAGGTTCTCGTACCAGTACGCGGCGTCCATCGTCGAGGTGTCCAGCAGCCCGCCGGTCAGCGTGGAGTACAGCGGCACCGCCGAGGGCTGCGGGGACAGGCCCGCGAGGGTCTCCAGGATCTCCGCGCGCAGCTCCTCGACCTGGTGGGAGTGCGAGGCGTAGTCGACCGCGACGCGGCGGACCCGGATCCCCTCGCCGTCGAGCACCGCGCCGAGCTCGTCGAGCGCCTGCGGCTCCCCGGAGACGACGACCGAGCGGGGCCCGTTGACCGCGGCCACCGAGACCCGGCCCGCGTACTCCTCGAGCCGTCCGGAGACCTCGTCGACCGGCAGCGCGACCGACATCATGCCGCCCCGCCCGGCCAGCGACCGTCCGATCGCGCGGCTGCGCAGCGCGACGACCCCGGCGCCGTCGGGCAGCGACAGCGCCCCGGAGACGACGGCGGCCGCGATCTCCCCCTGCGAATGGCCGACGACCGCGTCCGGCTCCACCCCGTGGGCACGCCACAGCGCGGCGAGGGCGACCATCACCGCGAACGACGCCGGCTGGACCACGTCCACCCGGTCGGCGTCTGGTGCCCCCTCGGCGCGGCGCAGCACGTCGTGCAGCGACCAGCCGGTGATCGGGTCGAGGGCCGCAGCGCACTCGGCCATACGCGCGGCGAACACCGGGGACTCCTCGAGCAGCCGTGCGCCCATCCCGATCCACTGCGCCCCCTGGCCGGGGAAGACGAACACGGTGCGGCCCTCGACGTCGGCGACGCCGTGGGCGACGTGCGGGGCGGGTGTCCCCGCAGCCAACGCGCCGACCCCGTCGAGCAGCTCGTCGCGGGCGGTACCGACGACGACGGCCCGGTGCTCGTGCCGGGCGCGGGTGGTCAGCAGCGCGTGGCCGACGTCGTGCGGGTCGGCGGTGCCGTCCTCGCGGAGCCGGGCGTGCAGCGTGGCGGCCCGGTCGCGGCGGGCCTGCACGGTGTGCCCGGACAGGACCCAGGCGAGGACACCGGTGGGCCCCCCGCCCGGCGCGGGCTCCTCCTGGGCGGCGGGGGCCTGCTCCAGCACGGCGTGGGCGTTGGTGCCGCTGATCCCGAACGACGAGACCGCGGCCCGGCGCGGGCGGCCGGTCTCCGGCCACGCGGTGCGCTCGGTGAGCAGCCGTACCGTGCCGGCCGACCAGTCGACGTGCGACGACGGCGTGCCGGCGTGCAGCGTCGGCGGGAGCACCCTGTGCCGCAGGGCCTGCACCATCTTGATCACCCCCGCGACACCGGCGGCGGCCTGGGTGTGGCCGATGTTGGACTTCAGCGACCCCAGGTACAGCGGGCGGTCGGTGTCCCGGCCCCGGCCGTAGGTGGCCAGCAGGGCCTGGGCCTCGATCGGGTCGCCGAGCCGGGTGCCGGTGCCGTGCGCCTCGACGGCGTCGACGTCGGCGGCGGTGAGCGCGGCCCGCTCCAGGGCCTGGGTGATGACGCGTTCCTGGGACGGCCCGTGCGGGGCGGTCAGGCCGTTCGAGGCGCCGTCCTGGTTCACCGCGGAACCGCGCAGGACCGCGAGGACCCGGTGCCCGTTCGCACGGGCGTCGGAGAGCCGCTCGGCGACCAGGACGCCGACGCCCTCCGCCCAGCCGGTGCCGTCGGCGTCGTCGGAGAACGCCTTGCAGCGCCCGTCCACCGACAGCCCACCCTGGGCGCTGAACTCCACGAACACCGACGGGTCGGCGAGGATCGTCACCCCGCCGACGACCGCGAGCGAGGACTCCCCGCTGCGCAGCGAGTGCGCCGCCAGGTGCAGCGCGACCAGCGACGACGAGCACGCCGTGTCCACCGTGACGGCGGGGCCCTCGAGCCCGAGGGTGTAGGACAGCCGCCCGGACAGGACGCTCGCGGCGGTGCCGGTCAGGGCGTGTCCGCCCAGCTCGGTGCCGGCGTCGGCGGACGGGCTGCCCCAGTGGTAGGAGCCGACGAAGACGCCCGCCCGGCTGCCGCGCAGCGAGGTGGGGTCGATCCCGGCGCGTTCGAGGGCCTCCCAGGAGACCTCGAGCAGCAGGCGCTGCTGCGGGTCCATCGCGGCCGCCTCGCGCGGGGAGATCCCGAAGAACGCCGCGTCGAACCCGGCGGCGTCGTCGAGGAACCCGCCGCGGGCGGTGGCGCTGCCGCCGTCGCCGGTGCTCCGGAGCGCGTCGAGGTCCCAGCCGCGGTCGGCCGGGAACTCCGCGATCCCGTCGCCGCCTGCGGACACCAGATCCCACAACGACTCCGGGGAATCGACACCGCCGGGCAGCCGGCAGCCCATTCCGACGATCGCGACCGGTTCGTTCCCGACCGATTCCAATTCGTCGATACGGCGGCGGGCGCGGCGCAGATCCGTCGTGACCCGGCGGAGCGAGTCGACGATTCTGTTCTGCTGGTCCTGCGATTCCTGCATCAGCTCGTCCTCGTCATCCGGTCGCGCGCGGAGGCAGCGAATTCGTCATGCGGTGTCGAACTCTTCGTCGATGATGTCGAGCAGCCGGTCGACCGACACCGAGTCGAGGTCCTCGTCGGGCGGGCCTCCCGGCTGCGCGGCGGGACGGCGCAGCCCGGCGGCCAGCACCTCCAGCCGATCGGCGACGGCCCGGCGGTCCGGACCGTCGCCGGACAACCCGTCCAGCGCCGCCTCCAGCCCGGCCAGTTCGGGCCCGCAGGGCTCCTGCGGGCCCGGTCCGAGCAGTGCGCTCACCTCGCGGGCGGCGAGCTCGGGGGTCGGGAAGCCGAACACCAGCGTCGCGGGCAGCCGCAGCCCGGTGTCGCGGGCGAGGCGGTCGCAGAGCTCGACCCCGGCGAGCGAGTCGAGGCCCAGCTCCTTGAACACGCTGCGGACGCCGATCTCGGCCGGGTCGGGGTGCCCGAGCACGGCGGCGGTGTGCGTGCGGACCAGGTCGAGCAGCGCCCGCTCGCGCACCGCGGGGGGCATCACGGCGTAGCGTGCGCCGGGATCGGTGCCCGCGCGGTCCTCGCCGGGATCCCCGGCCGCGGTCCCGGTAGGTACCGGATCCGGCCGGGCGGTCGCGGAAGCCGGGTTCGTGACGACCCGGGCATCGGGCCCGGGCTCCGTCGCGGTCCGGGCCCCGGAGGCCGGGAACAGGCCCGGCGACCCACCGGGGTTCCCGGGTGTCGGCGGCGCGGGCCAGTACCGCACGCCGCGGAACGCGTAGGTGGGCAGCGGTACCCGGCGAGCGCCGGTCCCGGCGTGGAAGGCGTGCCAGTCCATCGGCACGCCGAGCGCGTGCAGCCGACCCAGCGCGACGGCGAACGACGTCTCCTCCGGCCGGTCGCGGCGCAGCACCGGGACGACGTGCGCCGCGGTGTCCGGTCCGAGGGTCTCCCGGGCCATCGCCGAGAGCACCCCGCCCGGGCCGAGCTCGACGAACACGTCGACCCCGTCGGCGGCCAGGGAGCGGACGCCGTCGGCGAACCGGACGGTCCCGCGCACGTGCCGCACCCAGTAGCCGGGGTCGGTCGCCGCGGTCGGGCCGAGCTCGCCCGTCAGGTTCGAGACCAGCGGGATCCGCGGTTCGCAGAAGGTCAGCCCCGCGACGACGCCGCGGAACTCCTCGAGCATCGGCTCCATCCGCGGTGAGTGGAACGCGTGCGACACCGCGAGCCTGCTGGTACGACGGCCCCGGTCCGCCAGCTCGGCGGCGAGCGCGGTGACGGCGTCGTCGTCGCCGGCGACGACCACCGAGGCGGGCCCGTTCACCGCGGCCAGTGCGACCCGGTCACCGAGCAGCGGCGCGACCTCGTCCTCGGACGCCTCGACCGCGACCATCGCCCCGCCGGCCGGTAGCGCCTGCATGAGTGTGGCGCGGGCGGCGACCAGGCGGGCGGCGTCGTCGAGCGACAGCACCCCGGCCACGTGCGCGGCGGTGATCTCACCGATGGAGTGGCCGCCGACCGCGGCCGGACGCAGCCCCAGCGCCGTGACCAGGCGGAACAGCGCCACCTCGACGGCGAACAGCGCGGGCTGGGTCCAGCCGGTCTCGTCGAGCAGGGCGGCGGCGTCGTCCCCGGTGCCCCAGGCGACGTCGCGGACGGGCCGGTCGAGGTGGGCGTCGAGGGCCGCGGTGACGTCGTCGAAGGCGCGGGCGAATACCGGGAAGCGGGCGGCGAGCGCGCGGCCGGTCCCCAGCCGCTGACTGCCCTGTCCGGAGAACAGCACCGCGGCGCGGCGGGGCGCCGCCTGTTCGCGGGCCACCTCGACGGGGCCGTGCTCGCCGAGCAGCAGGACCGCGCGGTGGCGCAGCGCGGCCCGGCCGGTGGCCAGCGACCAGCCGACGTCGCGCGGGTCCGGTGCGCCGGGCCCGGCGGTGTGCGCCCGCAGCCGCTCGATCTGGGCGTCGAGATCGCGGGCGGCGGCGGCCGAGACCGGCCAGGGCGTCACGGCCGGCGGCGCGGTGCCCCGGTCCGCGGCCTCGGGCCCGTCGGCGGCCGGGGCCTCCTCGACGATCACGTGCGCGTTGGTGCCGCTGATCCCGAACGACGACACCCCCGCGCGGCGCGGGCGGCCCCCGCGCGGCCACGGCACCGGCGCGGTACGCAGCGCGACCGCCCCGGCCGACCAGTCGACCCGGGTGCTGGGGGTGACGGCGTGCCGGGTCGCGGGCAGCAGCTCGTGGCGCAGGGCCTGCACGGTCGCGATCAGCCCGGCGACCCCGGCCGCGGCCTGGGCGTGCCCGACCACCGATTTCAGCGAGCCGACCCACAGCGGGCGGCCCGGGTCCCGGTCCTGCCCGTAGGTGGCGAGCAGGGCGCGCGCCTCCACCGGGTCGCCGACCGGGGTGCCGGTGCCGTGCGCCTCGACGGCGTCGACCTCGGCCGCGGTCAGACCCGCGTCAGCGAGCGCGTCGCGGATCATCCGCTCCTGCGCGGCCCCGCTCGGCGCGGTCAGGCCGTCGGTGGCGCCGTCGGCGGTGAGCGCCGAGCCGCGCAGCACAGCGAGGACCGGGTCACCGTCCGCGCGGGCGTGGGAGAGGCGCTTGAGCAGGACGACGCCGACCCCCTCCGCCCAGGCGGTGCCGTCGGCGTCGTCGGCGAAGACCTTGGCGCGTCCGTCGGGGGCCAGGCCGCCCTGGCGGGAGTGCCCGACCAGCGCGGCCGGGGTGGACATCACGCACACCCCGCCGGCCAGCGCGGCGGTGCACTCCCCCGCGTCCAGCGACCGGATCGCGAGGTGCAGCGCCACCAGCGACGACGACGACGTCGTGTCCACGGTCAGCGCGGGCCCCTCCAGCCCGAGCAGGTGGGCGAGCCGGCCGGAGGTGAGACCGGGGATCAGGCCGGTGAGGGCGTGTCCGGCGAGGTCGTCGGGCGAGTTCTGGACGACGCCCGCGTAGTCCTGCCCACCGGCCCCGACGAACACCCCGGTCCGGGTGCCGCGCAGCGACGACGGGTCGATCCCGGCGTGCTCGACCGCCTCCCAGGCGGTCTCGAGCACGAGGCGCTGCTGCGGGTCGGTGGAGACGGCTTCGCGCGGCGACATCCCGAAGAAGGCCGCGTCGAAGTCCCCGGCGCCGTCGAGGAACCCGGCAGTGCGGGTCGCGCAGCGCCCCGGCCCGTCGCCGTGCAGGGCGTCGAGGTCCCAGCCCCGGTCGTCCGGGAACCCGGAGGCCGTCTCCCGGTCCGAGCACAGCAGGTCCCAGAGGCCGTCGGCGTCGCGCACACCACCCGGATAGCGGCACGCCATTCCGACGACCACCACCGGGTCGCTGCCGTGTCCTGCCGTCATACCTCACCCCTGCACACGAATGCGGTCGTCTCGATGTGGCGCCGACCGTACGGTCGGCGCGGCTGTGGTTTTCCCTAATGAATGCGGCGGGCCGGGACCGAGGACTAGGGATTCCCCGGCGTCGGCCGTGGGATCAACTACCTGATCGCTGCACCGCGCCGCGGTGCGCCACGCGACGGGTCACCCGGCCCGTCACAGTCGGAGAGGGTGTCTACCCATGGGCGCGAATCGGCGGCCGATCCTGTTCGTCAGCTATGCGGAGAGCGGACTGCTCAATCCGCTCCTGGTCCTCGCCGGGGAACTGTCCCGGCGCGAGGTCGGGGACCTGTACTTCGCCGCCGACGAAAAGGCCCGCGACGACGTCGCGGGCGCGAGCACGGGCAGCCCCGTCACCTTCGCCTCGCTCGGCGACACCGTGTCGGAGATGTCGGCGGTGACCTGGGACGACGAGACCTACGCCGCGGTGACCCAGCGGGACCGGTTCCGGGCGCACGCCGCGGTCATCCGGCACTCCTTCGCCCCCGAGTCCCGGATCGAGAAGTACCGGGCGCTCGAACGCGTCGTCGACGAGGTCCGCCCGGCCCTGATGGTGATCGAGAGCATGTGCCAGTACGGCTACGAGCTCGCGATCACCAAGGGGATCCCGTTCGTGCTCGGCGTGCCGTTCGTCCCCAGCAACGTGCTCACCTCGCACGTCCCGTTCGCGAGGTCCTACACGCCGTCCGGGTTCCCGGTGCCGCACTCCGGGCTGCCGGCCACCATGACGCTGCGCCAGAAGATCGCCAACCAGCTGTTCCGGATCCGGACGCTCGGCATGTTCGTCACCAAGGAGACCCGCAAGGTCGTCGAGCGCGACGACGCCGTGCGGGCCGAGCTCGGCATCGCGCCCGAGGCCCGGCAGATGATGGCCCGCATCGACCACGCCGAGCAGGTGCTCTGCTACTCGGTGCCGGAGCTGGACTACCCGTTCGAGCTGCCCGAGAGGATGCGTCTCGTCGGCACGATGGTGCCGCCGCTGCCCCAGGTCGCCGACGGTGGTGAGCTCACCGACTGGCTCGACGCGCAGTCGTCGGTGGTCTACATGGGATTCGGCACGATCACCCGGCTGACCCGGCCCCAGGTCGCGTCGCTGGTCGAGGTGGCACGCCGGCTCGACGCCCGGGGTCACCAGGTGCTGTGGAAGCTGCCGCGCGAGCAGCAGGAGATGCTGCCACCCGCCACCGAGCTGCCCGCGGGCCTGCGGATCGAGAGCTGGGTGCCCTCCCAGCTCGACGTGCTGGCCCACCCGAGCGTGAAGGTGTTCTTCACCCACGCCGGCGGCAACGGCTACCACGAGGGCCTCTACTTCGGGAAGCCGCTGGTGGTCCGCCCGCTCTGGGTGGACTGTGACGACCAGGCGATCCGCGGCCAGGACTTCGGGGTCAGCCTCACCGTCGACCACCCGGAGACCGTCGACACCGACGACGTCCTCGACAAGGTCACCCGGGTCCTCGAGACCCCGGCCTTCACCGAGCGTGCCGCGCGCATGGGTCGGCTGCTGCACGAGGCGGGCGGGCGCGCCGCCGCCGCCGACCTGATCCTGCGCCTGCCCGTGCTCGCCGGGACCGACGCCCCGGCCGCCCGGACCGCCTGACCACGCGCCCCCACCGAACCAGGGAGTCACGATGTCCTTCACCCAACCGGTGTCCAAGCCGTGGCTCGACGGCCACGAGCTCGACTACGTCACCGACGCCGTCGGCGGCGGCTGGATCTCCTCGCAGGGCCCCTACATCGCACGGTTCGAGGAGGCGTTCGCCGCCTGGAACGGCGTCCCGCACGGGGTCGCCTGCTCGTCCGGGACGACGGCGCTGACCCTCGCCCTGCGCGCCCTGGGCGTCGGCCCGGGCGACGAGGTGATCGTCCCGGAGTTCACGATGATCGCCTCGGCGTGGGCGGTGACCTACACCGGCGCGACACCGGTGTTCGTCGACTGCGGCGACGACCTGAACATCGACGTCACGCTGCTCGAGGAGAAGATCACCCCGCGCACCAGGGTGATCATGCCGGTGCACGTCTACGGCCGCCGGTGCGACATGGAGCCGATCCTGGAGCTCGCCTACGAGTACAACCTGCGGGTCGTCGAGGACTCCGCCGAGGCGCACGGCGTGCTGCCCACCGGGGACATCGCCTGCTTCTCGCTGTTCGCCAACAAGATCATCACTGCGGGCGAGGGCGGGATCTGCGTGACCCGCGACCCGCACCTGGCCGAGCAGATGGCGCACCTGCGCGCGATGGCGTTCACCCGCGACCACAGCTTCCTGCACAAGAAGCTCGCCTACAACTACCGCATGACCAACATGCAGGCCGCCGTCGCGCTCGCCCAGACCGAGCAGCTCGAGGGCATCCTGGCGACCCGGCGCGACATCGAGAAGCGCTACGACGACGCCCTCCGCGACGTCCCCGGCATCACGCTGATGCCACCGCGGGACGTGCTCTGGATGTACGACCTGCGCGCCGAGCGCCGCGACGAGCTCCTCGCCCACCTCGCCGCCCGGGGCATCGACACCCGGGTGTTCTTCAAGCCGATGAGCCGCCAGCCGATGTACCTCGACCCGGTCTGGCCGACGCTCAACGCATCGCGGCTGGCTGCCGACGGCTTCTACCTCCCCACCCACACCGGGCTGACCGCCGAGGACCAGGAGTTCATCACCGGGCAGGTCCGCGCGTTCTACGGAGTGGCATGAGCACCGGCACCGCGAGGTCCACGCCGTCGGACACCGCCACCGGCTGCCCCGTCACCGGGGCCGGGGCAGGTGCCGCCACCTGCCCGGTGGCGTTCCCGCTGCGCCGTCCGGGAAGACCGTTCCCGCCCCCGGAGTACGCCGACTACCGCGACGGCGGTGAGCCCGTCCGGTCCGAGCTGCCCAGCGGCCCGGTCTGGCTGGTCACCCGGCACGCCGACGTGCGTGCCGTGCTCACCGACCCGCGGATCAGCGCCGACCCCTCCCGACCGGGCTTCCCGAAGGCGGCCCGGACCGGTGGGGCCCCGTCCGCGGACGAGGTGCCCGGCTGGTTCGTGTCGATGGACCCGCCGGAGCACGACCGGTTCCGCCGGACCCTGATCCCCGAGTTCACCGTCCGCAAGGTGCGCGCGCTGCGCCCGGAGATCCAGCAGATCGTCGACGACCGGATCGAGGCGATCCTCGCGAAGGACGGCGCCGCCGACCTGATCGAGGACTTCGCGCTGCCGGTGCCGTCCCTGGTGATCGCGGGCATGCTCGGCGTCCCGCGGGCCGACCGCGACTTCTTCGAGGCGAAGACCCGCGTCCTGGTCACTCTCAGCTCCAGCGACGAGGAACGCGACGCGGCGACCGCGGCCCTGCTGCGCTACCTGGGCCGGCTCATCCGGATCAAGGAGCGGCGCCCCGGCACCGACCTGATCAGCCGGCTCGCCGCGACCGGGACGTTGTCGCGCCAGGAGCTCTCCGGTGTGGCCATGCTGCTGCTGATCGCCGGTCACGAGACGACGGCGAACAACATCGGCCTCGGCATCGTCCAACTACTGACGAACCCGCAGTGGATCGGCGACGACCGCGTCGTCGAGGAGCTGCTGCGCTACTACTCGGTGGCCGACCTGGTCGCGTTCCGGGTCGCGCTGGCCGACGTCGAGATCGGCGGGCGCACGATCCGCGCGGGCGAGGGCATCCTGCCGCTGCTGGCCGCCGCCAACCACGACGACGACGCCTTCGACGGCGCCGGCGCGTTCGACCCGGAACGCTCCGCGCGCTCGCACGTGGCCTTCGGCTACGGCGTGCACCAGTGCCTGGGCCAGAACCTGGTGCGGCTGGAGATGGAGATCGCCTACCGCACGCTGTTCGACCGGATCCCGACGCTGCGCCTGGCGGTGCCCGCCGATGACCTGCGCGTGAAGTACGACGGCGTGTTGTTCGGTCTGCACGAGCTCCCGGTGACCTGGGGCTGAGCACACCCGCGCCATCGTGACCGCGTGAGGGGAGGCGGGGCCGGTAGCGGCCCCGCCTCCCCTCACGTCGTGCCGGGGCGGGTGTGCCCCGGCCGTCACCAGGTGACGGGCAGCTCCGTCAGACCACCGGACAGTCCCTCGGAGCCGCGGCGCATCTCCTGCACCGGACGGGCCGGGCGCAGGTCCGGCAGCCGGGTGAACAGCCGGGTGAAGGCGGTCCGCAGCGCCATCCGGGCCAGCGGTGCGCCGATGCAGTGCCACATGCCGTGTCCGAAGGTCAGGTGCGGGTTCGACTCCCGGCGGATGTCGAACACCTCCGGCTCGTCGAACACCTGGGTGTCGAAGTTGACCAGGGTGAAGTCCAGCAGCACCAGGTCGCCGGTGCGCAGGGTGACGCCACCGATCTCGACGTCGTCGGTGGCATAGCGGGGCAGCACCGATCCGCCCGCCTTGGCGCAGCGCAGGATCTCCTCGACGCCCTCGCGCATGGTGCGCTCGTCGGCGAGCGCGGCCGCCAGCTGGTCGGGGTGGGTCGCGAACAGCAGTACGCCCAGGTCGACGTGGCTGGCGACGCTGTCGAGCCCGGCGAACAGCAGACCGGCGGCGATCGGGCCGATCCGCTCGTCGGGCACCTGCGCGCACAGCCGGGACACGACGTCGTCGGTGGGCTCGGCCCGCTTGCGCCGGGCGACGGCGGACAGCAGCCCGAACAGCTCGGCCTGGACCGTGGCGACGCGCTCGGCGTCGTCGACCTCACCCATCGTCATGATGGTCCGCACCAGCTCGGGTCGGTCCTGCGGCGGGATCCCGATGAGTTCGCACAGCACCGTCAGCGAGTACGGCATGGAGAACCCGCCGTGCAGGTCGCCGGGGTTGCCCGCGGCGACGAACCCGTCGAGCACCTGCTCGGCGACCGCGGACACCGTGGGCGCCAGGCCCAGCACCCGGCGCGCGGAGAACTGCGGGGTGAGCAGGCGCCGCATCTCGGTGTGCAGGTCCCGGGCCTGCTGGGCGTCGTCGACGACCAGCAGGTCCAGGAACGGGTTGCGCACGTACCGCGGCGCGTTCGCCGGATCGGCGTGCGCGCGGCCGAGGCGCTCGTCGTGCAGCAGTGCTTTCAGCTCGGCGTAGCGGGTGACCAGCCAGGCCTCGTCGCCGGTGGGGGTCCGGACCCGGCACACGGGTGCCTGCTGCTGCAGCTCCCGCAGCAGCGGGCTCAGCCGCAGCACCGGCGGGGTCTGGCCCTCCAGGGACGGCGGGGGCCCGCCGCCGGTGACCGGGCAGGTCGTCGGGCTGGTCATGACGCGTCCTCCGTCGTCGGGGTGGGCAGCTCGGCGAGCCAGGTCTCGATCGCGTCGGCGGTGAGCGCGGAGTGCTCCATGGCCAGCGACAGGTGGTCGGCGTCGATGTCGACCACGGTGTCGGCGGGCACGGCGGAGGTGTCCAGGATGAAGCCCTCGACGTCGCGCGCGGCGCGCACCAGCAGCGTCGGCGCCGTCGTCGGCGGCGAGTCGATCTCGGTCATCGTCATGAACCAGTGCGCCATCGCCGACATCCGCGCGCTGTTGAGGGTGACCGACGGCGAGTCGATGTCGGCCAGGTAGAACCGGGTCGTGCGGTCCAGGTCGTTGCCCTCGGCCGCGTCCCACCGGATCGAGGCGGTGTCGAGCAGCACCACCGCCTCGGGCCGCACCCCCCAGGTCTCCTCCAGCACCCCTGCGGCCAGGTAGGCCAGCGACCCGCCGGTGGAGTGCCCGACCATCACGAACGGCTCGCCGTCACTGGCGAGCAGCACGCTCTCGGCGACGATCCGGGCCGCGGCCTCGCTGGTGGCAGGCAGCAGCTCGCCGGGTGCGAAGCCCATCAGCGGCAGCGCGGACACGTGCCGGCTGCCGCGGAAGTGCGCGGCGATGCGGGCGTACTGGTGCACCCCGCCGGTGGCGCCGGGGGCGCTGACGAAGATCAGCCGGGGGGCGGCGGGCCCCTCGGCGAGCGTGACCGGCTCGGACAGCTCCTCCAGCTCGGCCGGGGACTCGAACATCGGTCGGGTGTTCGCCGCGGCCTTGAGCATCCGCATCGCCTCGACCAGCTTGCCGCCGCGGACGGCGGCGTGGAACAGGCCGACGAGGGTCTCCTCGCCGGGCTGTGCGGGCCGCCCGGCGACGACGGCGGGCGAGGCGCCGGGGGCCGGGGCCTGCTCGACGAGCTCGTGCAGCCGGCGGGCGAGCTTCACCGGGGTGGTGCTGTCGAAGACGATCGACCCGGCCAGCCGCAGCCCGAGGACCTCGCCGAGCTGGTTGCGCAGCCCGACCGCGACGAGCGAGTCGAAGCCCAGCTCGAGGAAGCCGCGCTCCGGGTCGACCGCCGCCGCGTCCTCGTGCCCGAGCAGTCCGGCCGTGTAGCCGGTGACGAGCTCGACGAGCAGTGCCTCCCGGCCGGCGGCGTCGAGGCGGTGCAGCCGTTCGCGCACCGTGACCGGCGAGGAGCCGGCGACGGCGGCGGTGCGGCGGGTGCGGGGCACCAGGTCGCGCCACAGCGCGGGCAGCGCCTGCTGCACGGCGAGACCGGCGACGTTGATCCGGGTCGGGACGACGACCGGTTCCGGGCGGGCGAGTGCGGCGTCGAACAGGGCGAGGCCGTCGGCGGCGTCGAGGGCGGGCAGGCCGCCGCGGGCCATCCGGTCGAGGTCGGCGTCGGTGACCTGCTCGGTCATGCCGCTCCCGCGGCCCCACGGGCCCCAGCCCAGCGACACCGCGGGCAGGCCGAGCCCGGCCCGGTACCCGGCGAGGCCGTCGAGTCCGGCGTTGGCGGCGGCGTAGTTGGCCTGCCCGGCGCTGCCGAGGATCCCCGACACCGACGAGTACAGGACGAAACCGGCCAGCGGCAGCTCGCGGGTCGCGGCGTGCAGGTGCCACGCCGCGTCGAGCTTGGGGCGCAGCACCCCGGCGAGGCGCTCCGGGGTGAGCGAGCCGGTCAGGCCGTCGTCGAGGACGCCGGCGGTGTGCACGACCGCGGTCAGCGGGTGCCCGGCCGGGACGGAGCCGACCAGCGCGGCGACGGCGTCGGGGTCCCCGGCGTCGCACGCGGTGACGGCGACGGCGGCGCCGAGCTCGGTCAGCTCCTCGCACAGCTCGGCGGCACCGGGGGCGTCCGGGCCGCGGCGGCTGGCCAGCAGCAGGTTCCGGGTGCGGCCGGTCGTGACGAGGTGCCGGGCGAGCAGCGCGCCGAGCCCGCCGGTGCCGCCGGTGACCAGGACGGTGCCGTCGGGGTCCCAGTCCGCCGCCGTACGCGCGGTGTCCGGCACGGTGTCCGGCGCGATCTCCGGCAGCCGGGCCAGGCGGGCGGCGCGGACCTCGTGCTCGCGGACCAGCAGCTGCTGCTCGTCGAGCAGCAGCAGGTGCGGCAGGACCCCGGCCGAGCGGAACGTGTCGTCGAGGTCGACCAGCCGGATCCGGCCCGGGTTCTCGGTCTGCGCGGCACGCACCAGACCCCAGACGGCGGCGGCCGCCGGGTCGGTGACGGTCTCGCCGTCGGCGGCGACCGCCCCCCGGGTGACGACGACCAGGCGCGCGTCGGCGAGGCGCGGCTCGGCGAGCCACTCCTGCAGCAGGCCCAGCACCCGGGTGGTGAGGGTGTGCACGGCGGCCGCACCGCCGTCGGGGTCGCCGACGACGGGGATGAGGAAGACGTCGGGGGCGAGACCGGTGTCGCCGACGGCGCCGCCCAGGGACTCGGCGTAGGCGCTGACGGTCTCGTCGGCGCGGTGCATCGCGTAGCCGAGGTCGAGCTCGTCGTCGCCGACGACGGCCCAGCGGGTACCCGCGGCGCGGTCACCGAGCTCGACCGGTGTCCAGTGCAGGCCGAACAGCCCGCCCTGCCCGGTCGCGGCGGGTGCCTGCGTGTCGCCCGTGCCGGTGTGCACGGCGTCGGCGGTGAGCACCGGTGCCCCGGTGGGGTCGGTGGCGACGAGGCCGAACGTGCCGGTGCCGGTCCCGGTGAGCCGCACGCGCAGCGTGGTGGCACCGGTGGCGTGCAGGGTCAGGCCCTCGATGCGCGCCGGGCCCGCCCCGGGGTCCGCGGTGGCGGTCGGGCCACCGTCGAGCGCGGATGCGGTGGCCAGCGCGGCGCCCAGCAGCGCCGGGTGCAGGCCGTAGCCGTCGGCGGCGGCACCGGTGGGCAGGGTGACCTCGGCGAGGACCTCCCCGTCCCGCACCCACACCTGGTCCGGCCCGGTGTCCCGGGCCGGCACCGCGCGGGCGTCGCGGGGTGGCCACTCCCCCGGGTCGGTCGTGCCGACCCGGTCGGCCTCGTGCGCGAGGACGCCGCGGGCGTGCAGGGTCCACGGAGCGTCGTCGGAGGACCGGGCGTGCACGGTGAGGTCCCGGCGGCCGCGGTCACCGGGGGCGCCGACGCCGACCTGCAGGACGGCGCCGTCGCGACCGACGGCCAGCGGCGCGAGGAGGTCGAGCTCGGCGATGTGGGGGGCACCGACCTGGTCGCCGGCGCGGATCGCGAGCTCGGCGAACACCGCGCCGGGCACGTCGACGCGGCCGTCGGTCCGTTCCGGCCCGAGCCACGGCTGGGTACGGGGGGAGAGCCGTCCGGTGAGGACGGTGCGGTCGGCGTCGGCGAGGACGACGGCGGCGCCGAGCAGCGGGTGCCCGGCCGCGGTCAGGCCGAGCCCGGCGGCATCGCCGGTGGCGGCACGCAGCGTCGGCCAGTACCGCTCGCGGTCGAAGGCGTAGGTGGGCAGCGTGACCGGGGCGGCGCCCGGGGTGGTGGTCCCCTCGGCGACGGCCGCCCAGTCGACGTCGGTCCCGCGGGTCCACAGCGCACCGGCCGCGACGAGCAGGGTGGCCTCCTCCCCCGCGCCGCGCCGCAGTGCGGGGACGGCGACGGCGCCGGGGGCGTTCTCGGCGACCAGCGCGGACAGCACGGCGTCCGGGCCGAGCTCGAGGAAGGTCCGCACGCCCAGGCCGGCCAGGGCCGCGACCCCGTCGCCGAAGCGGACGGCGCCGCGGGCGTGCCGCACCCAGTAGCCGGGGTCGGTGAGCTCGCCGGACACCTCGCCGGTCAGGTTCGAGACGACGGGGATCCGTGGCTCGGCGAAGGTGAGGCCGTCGACGACCCGGGCGAACTCGGCGAGCATCGGGTCGATCAGCGGCGAGTGGAAGGCGTGGCTGACGGACAGGGTGCGGATGCGCCGGCCCCGGTCCTCGAACCGGGCCGCGACGGCGGCGACGGCGTCGGCGTCGCCCGAGACCACGACCGCGTCGGGACCGTTGACGGCGGCGATCGCGACGTCGTCGCCCAGCAGCGGGGCGACCTCGTCCTCGCGGGCCTGCAGCGCGACCATCGCCCCGCCCGCGGGCAGGTCGGCCATGAGCCGGGCGCGGGCGGCGACGAGGGTGCAGGCGTCGTCGAGGGACAGGATCCCGGCGACGTGTGCGGCGGTGATCTCGCCGACCGAGTGGCCCCCGACGTGGCCGGGGCGCACCCCCCAGGACTCGACGAGCCGGTGGAGCGCGACCTCGGTCGCGAACAACGCGGGCTGGGTGAACCGGGTGTCGTCGAGCGCGGCCCGGTCGCTGCCCCAGACGACCTCGCGCAGCGACGCACCGAGCCGGGCGTCGAGCAGGGCGACGGTCTCGTCGAACGCCGCCGCGAACACCGCGAACCGGGCGTGCAGCTCGCAGCCTGCGCCGAGCCGCTGCGAGCCCTGCCCGGAGAACAGGACGGCGAGCCCGCCGCGGTCACCGGTGGGGACGACGTCGCGGGCGGCCTCGGTGAGCCCGTCGCCGGTGTGGACGAGCAGCGCGCGGTGCGCGAACGGGGTGCGGGTGGTGGCCAGCGCCTGGCCGACGTCGGCCGGGACGGGCGCCGCCGCGAGGGCGCGGACCCGTTCCAGCTGGGCGTCCAGTGCCGTGGCGGAGCGCGCCGAGACCGGCCAGGCGACGGCCTGCGGGCGCACCGCGGGCCCGGTGGGGACCGTGGACCCCGTGGGCTCCGCCGGGTCGGTGGGAGCCTGTTCCAGCACGACGTGGGCGTTGGTGCCGCTGATCCCGAACGACGACACCCCTGCACGCCGCGCACGCCCGGTGTCCGGCCACGCGGTCTGCCCGGTGAGCAGCCGGACCGCCCCCGCGGACCAGTCGACGTGGCTCGACGGCGCGTCGACGTGCAGGGTGCGGGGCAGCGTCGCGTGCTGCAGCGCCAGCACGGTCCGGATCACCCCGGCGGCACCGGCGGCGGCCTGGGTGTGGCCGAGGTTGGACTTCACCGAGCCGAGCAGCAGCGGCCGGTCGGGGTCACGGTCGGCGCCGTAGGTGGCGAGCAGGGCCTGGGCCTCGATCGGGTCGCCGAGCGCGGTGCCGGTGCCGTGCGCCTCGACGGCGTCGACGTCGGCCGGGGACAGCCCGCCGCTGGCCAGCGCCTGGCGGATCACCCGCTGCTGGGCCGGCCCGTTCGGGGCGCTGAGCCCGTTCGACGCGCCGTCGGAGTTCACCGCGGAGCCGCGGAGCACGGCGAGCACCGGGTGCCCGTGCGCGCGGGCGTCGGCGAGCTTCTCGACCACGAGCAGGCCGATCCCCTCGGACCAGCCGGTGCCGTCGGCGCCGTCGGCGAAGGCCTTGCAGCGTCCGTCCGGGGCGAGGCCGCCGTGCAGGCTGAACCCGGAGAAGTTCGCCGGGGTGGTCATCACGGTCACGCCACCGGCGAGCGCCAGACCGCACTCGCCGCTGCGCACGGCCTGGGCGGCGAGGTGCAGCCCCACCAGCGCCGACGAGCACGCCGTGTCCAGGGTGACGGCGGGGCCCTGCAGCCCGAGGGCGAACGACACCCGGCCGGACAGCACGCTGGCGGCGAGGCCGTTGCCGGCGTAGCCGCCCATGTCGTCGGCGGAGGCGAGGACGAGGTGGGTGTAGTCCTGGCCGTTGGTGCCGACGAAGACCCCGGTGCGGCTGCCGCGCAGCCCCGCGGGGTCGATCCCGGACCGTTCGAACGCCTCCCACGCGGTCTCCAGCAGCAGCCGCTGCTGCGGGTCCATCGCGAGCGCCTCGCGCGGGGAGATGTCGAAGAACGCGGGGTCGAACTCGGCGGCGCCGGGCAGGAACCCGCCCCGCTGGGTGGCGCTCGCCGCGGGACCGTCGCCGGCCAGCGCGTCGAGGTCCCAGCCGCGGTCGTCGGGGAACGGGCCGATGCCGTCGCGGCCGGCGGTGAGCAGCTCCCACAGGTCTTCCGGGGAGCGCACCCCGCCGGGGAACCGGCAGGCCATCCCGACGATCGCGACCGGCTCGTGCCGGGCTGCCTCCGCCTCGGCCAGTCGTCGCCGGGTGTCGTGCAGATCGGCCGTGACCCACTTCAGGTAGTCGACGAGCTTCTGTTCGTCGGGCATGGTCCTGTCCGCCTCTCTCGTTCGTGGGGGTCCGGGGTCAGCGCGCCGACGACCGGCCGAGTTCGTTGTCGATGAAGGCGAGGACCTGCTCGGTGCTCGCCGATTCGAGGCGTTCGTCGACGGCGGTGCGGCCGTCGGGGTCGGCGCCGTCGGTGCGGGCCCCGTCCCACTGCTCCAGCAGTCGGCGCAGCCGGCGGGCGACCCCGCTACGGGTCTCGGCGTCGGCACCGTCGGGGGACAGCGCGGCCTCCAGCCGGTCCAGCTCGGCCAGCGGGGAGGACGCCCCCCGGTCCGCCGAGCCGAGCACCTCCTCGTCGAGGTGGCGGGCCACCTCGGCCGGGGTGGGGTGGTCGAACACCAGCGTTGCCGGGAGCCTGGACCCGGTGGCGGCCGCCAGCCGCATCCGCAGCTCCAGACCGGTGAGCGAGTCGAACCCGAGCCGGCTGAAGTGCCGGTCGGCGGGGACCGCCTCGGCACCGGTGTGCCCGAGCACCGCCGCGGTCTCGGCGCGGACGAGCGCCAGCAGCTCGGCGTGCCGGGCGCCGGGCTCCATCCCGGCGAGCCTGCGGAGCAGACCGCCCGCGCCCTCGGTGGCGGCCGCGGTCCGGCGCCTGCTGCGCACCAGGGCGCGGAGCACGGCCGGGACGTCGTCGACGGCGGTCCCGGCCCCGGCGGCGAACCGGGCGGCGACGGCGAACCGGTCGCCCCGGGCCAGGGCGGTGTCGAACAGGGCGAGGCCCTGCGCGGGCTGCAGCGGCGGCATCCCGGACCGTTCGTGCCGCTCCCGTTCGGCGGCGTCGAGGGTGCCGGTCATGCCGGCGTCGGCCGACCACGGCCCCCAGGCCAGCGAGAGCCCGGGCAGGCCGTGTGCCGCGCGATGCGCGGCGAGCGCGTCGAGCAGGGTGTTGGCGGCCGCGTAGTTGCCCTGGCCGGGGCCGCCGGTGATCCCGGCGACCGAGGAGTACAGGACGAACGCGGCCAGCGGCAGGTCCCGGGTGGCCTCGTGCAGGTGCCACGCCGCGTCGGCCTTCGGCCGCAGTACCCGGTCCATCCGGGCGGCGTCCAGCGAGCCGACGGTGGCGTCGTCGAGTACCCCTGCGGTGTGCACCACCGCGGTCAGCGGGTGGGCGGCCGGCACGGCGCCGACCAGCTCCGCGACCGCCGCCGGGTCGGCGACGTCGCAGGCCGCGAGGGTGACCTCGGCTCCGAGCGCGGCGAGCTCGGCACGCAGCTGCGCCGCGCCGGGCGCGTCCGGGCCCCGACGGCCGGCGAGCAGCAGGTGCCGCACACCGCGTGTGGTGACCAGGTGCCGGGCGAGCAGGGCGCCCAGGCCTCCGGTGCCGCCGGTGACCAGGACGGTGCCGTCCGGGGCCCACGCCGCCGCCGGTGCGGGTGCGTCCGGGGTGGCCCGGGTCAGCCGGGCGACGGTGAGGGCGCCGCCGCGCACGGCGGCCTGGGTCTCCCCGGCCGCGGCCAGGCCGGGCAGTGCCGCCAGTGCGGCGTCGAGACCGGCGCCGGGGTCGGCCGGGTCGAGGTCGAGCAGCAGCATGCTGCCCGGGACCTCCGACTGGGCGGAGCGTACGAGCCCCCACACCGGGGCGGCGCCGAGGTCGTGGACGTCCTCGGCCGGTCCGGTGGCGACCGCACCCCGGGTGACGACGACGAGCCGGGAGCCCGCCGTGCGGGAGTCACCGGACCAGCGCTGCAGCAGCTCCAGCACGGCACCGGTGGTGGCGCGGGTCCGGCCGGGGAGGTCCGCGCCCCCCATGTCCGGTGTCCCGGCTCCCGGCGCCCCGGTGATCGGCGCCCCGGTGATCGGCGCCCCGGTGATCGGCGCCCCGGTGATCGGCGCGAGGACGACCGGGGGCAGCGGGTCGCCGGAGTCGAGGAGCGCGCCGACCGAGCCGGCGCGGACCGGCGGGGTCGGGCCGGACGCGGCCAGGGCGGCGTCGAGCTCGGCGGGCGCGTCACCGAGGATCCCCCACCCGGCCGTGCCCGCCCGGTCCACCGCGGGCGCGGCGGTCCAGTCGAGGGTGAGCAGGACCGCGTCGGTGGACGCGGCCGGGCCGTCCGCGGCGGTGGGCTCGGCCAGGGTCAGCTCACCGGCGGTCAGGACCGGTGCGCCCTGCGCGTCCCAGGCGGCGAGTGCCCGGGTGCCGTCGCCGCGGTCGGTGAGGCGGACCCGCAGCACGGTGGCGTCCGAGGCGTGCAGGGTGAGGCCCCGCAGCGCGGTGAGGTCGGCGACGTCGGTGGCGGCGCCGAACCGGACGGCGACGTCGAGCAGCGCCGGGTGCAGGGTGTAACCGGCGGGCTGCTCGGTGAGCTCGAGCTCGGCGAGCAGGTCACCGTCGTGCCGCCACCCCCCGCGGACCCGCACCGGTCCGACGGTGTCGGGCAGCCCGGTCAGCGCCTCGGCGCCCTGCGGGGGCCACACGGGCTCCGGCTCGGGCACCGGCGCGGCGGCCGCGGACAGCGTGCCGCCGGCGTGCCGGGTCCACGGGCCGTCCGGGTCGTCGGCGGCGCGGGCGTGCACGGCCAGCGTGCGGCGGCCGTCGTCGTCCGGTTCCCCGACGCGGACCTGCAGCAGCTGCGCCGTCCCGCTGCCCAGGGGGGCGGTGATCGTCAGCTCCTCGACGGTCGTCACGCCGGCCTCGTCGCCCGCGCGGACGGCGAGCTCGGCGAGCACCGCCGCGGGCAGCGCGGGCAGGTCGCCGGCGGCCGGGTCCACGAGGGTGGGCGTGAGACGGCCGGTCAGCAGGATCTCGCCGGACCCGGCGACGGTGGTCGCGGCGCCGAGCAGCGGGTGTCCGCCGGCGCGCAGGCCGAGGCCGCCCGCGTCGGCGGGGGCCGTGGCGGCGACCGTGGGCCAGAACCGCTCCCGCTGGAAGGGGTAGGTCGGGAGCGCCACCCGGCCGGCCGCGGTCCCGGCGAGGACCGCCGTCCAGTCCACCCCGGTCCCGGCGACGTGCAGCCTGCCCAGCGCGGTGAGCAGCGCGCGCTCCTCGGTGTCCGGGCCGCGCAGGGCCGGGACGACCACCGCGGTGTCCTCGACGCACGCGCGGGTCGGCGCGGACAGCACCGCGTCCGGGCCGATCTCGAGGAACGCGGTGATCCCGCTCCCGGTCAGTGTCCGCACCGCGTCGGCGAAGCGCACGGTGTCGCGCACGCCCCGCACCCAGTGCTGCGGGTCGCACAGCTCGGTGGTGGCCGCGGCGCCGGTCACCGTCGAGACCACGGGGATCCGCGGCTCGACGGGGTTCAGACCGGCGACGACGTCACGGAACCCGTCGAGCATCGGCTCCATCAGCGGCGAGTGGAAGGCGTGGCTGACCCGCAGCGCCCGCGTGCGGCAGCCGCGGGCGGCGAGCGCGTCCGCGACGGCGGAGACCTCGTCCGTGGGCCCGGAGAGGACCACCGCGGACGGGCCGTTCACCGCGGCGACGGCCACGCCGCCGGTCAGCAGTGGTGTGACGTCGCCGGGGTCCGCCTCGACGGCGACCATCGCGCCGCCGACCGGCAGCGCCGCCATCAGACGGGCCCTGGCGGTGACGAGCGTGCAGGCCTCGTCGAGGGTGAACACCCCGGCCACGTGCGCGGCGGCGACCTCACCGACCGAGTGCCCGGCGACGGCGTCCGAGGTCACGCCCCACGACTCCAGCAGCCGGAACAGCGCGACCTCGACCGCGAACAGCGCGGGCTGGGTGACACCGGTGTCGTCGAGCGCGGTGGGGTCCTCGCCCCACAGCACGGCGCGCACCGTCGGGTCCAGGTGGGCCAGCGTCGTGTCCAGCGCGTCGGCGAACACCGGGTGGCGGGCGTGCAGCGCGCGGCCCATGCCGAGGCGCTGGGCACCCTGCCCGGAGAACAGGAACGCGGTGGACCGTTCGGCCGCCTCGCCGCGGGCGACCTCGGTGACGCCGTCGGCGTCGGCGAGCAGCACGGCACGGTGCTCGAACAGCGACCGGCCGACGGCCAGCGCGTGTCCGACCTCGGCGGCGGTGGTGAGGTCCGGACCGCCGGTCGCGGCGCGGAGCCGGTCGAGCTGGGCGTCGAGCGCGGCCGCCGACCGGGCGGAGACCACCCACGGGGTGACCACGGGCGCCGGTGCCCGCGTGGGCTCCGGCAGCTGCGGGGCCTGCTCCAGCACGACGTGGGCGTTGGTGCCGCTGATCCCGAACGACGAGACCCCGGCCCGGCGGGCACGGCCCGTCTCCGGCCACGGCACCTGCTCGGTGACCAGCTCGACCGCACCGGCGGTCCAGTCGACCCGGCTCGACGGGTCGGTGACGTGGAGCGTGCGCGGCAGCGTGCCGTGCTGCAGCGCGAGGATCATCTTGATCAGTCCGGCGGCGCCGGCCGCGGCCTGGGTGTGGCCGATGTTGGACTTCACCGAGCCGAGCAGCAGCGGGTGCTCCCGGTCCCGGCCGTAGGCGGCGAGCAGCGCCTGGGCCTCGATCGGGTCGCCGAGCACGGTGCCGGTGCCGTGCGCCTCGACGGCGTCGACGTCGGCCGGGGTCAGCCCGCCGGAGGCGAGCGCCTGACGGATGACCCGCTGCTGGGACGGCCCGTTGGGCGCGGTGAGGCCGTTCGAGGCGCCGTCGGAGTTGACCGCCGAGCCGCGGACGACGGCGAGGATGTCGTGCCCGCGGGCGAGGGCGGTCGACTGCCGCTCCAGCACCAGCACGCCGACGCCCTCGGACCAGCCGGTGCCGTCGGCGTCATCGGAGAACGCCTTGCACCGCCCGTCGGGGGCGAGGCCGCCCTGCCGGGTGAACCCGGCGAAGCTGGTGGAGGTCGACATGACGGTGACGCCACCGGCGAGCGCGGCGTCGCACTCCCCCGCGCGCAGCGCCTGGGCCGCCCAGTGCACCGCGACCAGCGACGACGAGCACGCGGTGTCGACGGTGACCGCGGGCCCCTCCAGTCCGAACGCGTAGGCGAGCCGGCCGGAGATGACGCTCGCGGCGAGGCCGGTGCCGGCGTGGCCCTCGACGTCGTCCGGGGAGCGCAG
Source organism: Pseudonocardia sp. UM4_GMWB1 (assembly GCF_017312155.1). Taxonomy (NCBI): domain Bacteria; kingdom Bacillati; phylum Actinomycetota; class Actinomycetes; order Pseudonocardiales; family Pseudonocardiaceae; genus Pseudonocardia; species Pseudonocardia sp. UM4_GMWB1. The sequence continues at coordinate 3,778,042 of NZ_QJPN01000001.1, forward strand.
CAGCAGGTTCGCGTAGTCCTGCCCGTTGGTGCCGACGAACACGCCGGTGCGGCTGCCGCGCAGCCGGGCCGGGTCGGTCCCGGTGCGTTCGAACGCCTCCCAGGTGGTCTCCAGCAGCAGCCGCTGCTGCGGGTCCATGGCGACGGCCTCGCGGGGCGAGATGTCGAAGAAGGCGGGGTCGAACCCGGCGGCGTCGTGCAGGAAGCCGCCCTCCCGGGTGGCGCTGCGGCCCTGCCCGTCACCGGCGAGGACGTCGAGGTCCCAGCCGCGGTCGGTGGGGAAGCCGGTGATGCCGTCGCCGCCGTCGGCGAGCAGCTGCCAGAACTCCTCGGGCGTGCTGACGCCGCCGGGGAACCGGCAGGCCGTGGCGACGACGACGACCGGGTCGTCGCCGTCGACCGCGGTGTGCTCGACGGGCCCGGCGCCGTCCGCGCCGCCGGTGTCACCGGTGAGCTCGGTGACCAGGTGTGCGGCCAGCACCCGGGGGGTGGGGTGGTCGAAGACCAGGCTCGCGGGCAGGGACAGCCCGGTCGCGGCGGACAGCGCGTTGCTGAGCTCCACCGCGGTGAGCGAGTCGAAGCCCAGGTCGCCGAACGGTTTCCCGGGGCGGATCGCCTGCGGGCCGGTGTGTCCCAGTACCCCGGCGGCGGTGTCGCGCACCAGGTCGAGCAGGACGGCCCGGCGCTCCTCCGGTCCGGCCGCGGCCAGCCGGGCACCCAACCCGCCGGCGACGTCGTCGCGGCGGCGGCGGGTCTCCTGCGCGGCCCGGGCGATGTCCCGTGCCGCGGGCAGGTCGGCGAGCAGTGGGCTGGGGCGCACCGAGAGCAGCGCCTCCAGCAGGCGCGGGTGGGTGAGGTCGGCGACCACCAGGGTCGGGGCCGGCTCGGCGACCGCGCGGACCAGCGCCCGCACGGCGAGGTCGGGGTCCAGCTGCCCGTCCGGGACGGTGCCGGTGCCGGTGTGCGCGGCGGCCATGCCGGCACCCGCCCACGCGCCCCAGGCCACAGCGGTGGCCGGTCGGCCGTCGGCAACCCGGCGCGCCGCGAGCGCGTCGAGGGCGGCGTTCGCGGCCGCGTAGCCGGCCTGGCCGGGGTTGCCGACGCTGCCGGCCACCGAGGAGAACAGGACGAACGCGTCGAGGTCGAGGTCGCGGGTCAGTTCGTCGAGCAGGAGCGCGGGGGTGACCTTGGCGTGGAACACCCCGGCGAGACGGTCGGTGGTCAGGCCGGTGAGGACGCCGTCGTCGAGGACGCCGGCGGCGTGCACGACGCCGGTCAGCGGCCGATCGGCCGGGATCGCGGCCAGCGCCGCCTGCAGCTGTGCGCGGTCGGCCGCGTCGCAGGCGAGCACCGTGACCGCGGCGCCGGAGGCCTCCAGTTCGGCACGCAAGGCGTCCACGCCCGGCGCGTCCGGACCACGTCGGCCCAGCAGCACCAGGTGCTCCGCGCCGTCGGCGGCCAGCCGCCGCGCGACGTGGCCGCCCAGCGCACCGGTGCCCCCGGTGATCAGCACCGTGCCGGACGGGGTCCAGGCGGGGGTGTCCGCGGTGTCGGGGCCGTCCGCGGGGCGGGTCGGCGCCGGGGTCATCCGGCGGCCGTGGGCACCGGTGGCGCGCAGCGCGACCTGGTCCTCCTCGCCCGCCAGCACCGCGGGCAGCCTGCGCAGGGTGGCGGCGTCGAGCTCGGCGGGCAGGTCGACCAGACCACCCCACCGGCGGGGCAGCTCGAGCGCGGCGACCCGTCCGAGCCCCCAGACCGCGGCCTGCACGGGGGCGGCGGGGCCGTCGCCCGCCGGTGCCACGGCGCCGCGGGTCACGGCGTGCACGCGGGTGGTGACGCCGGTGTCGGCGAGCGCCGCGGCGAGTGCCGCGGTCGCGGCGAGCCCGGCGGGCACCGCGTCCACACCGGGCACCGCGTCCGCACCGGATGCGGCGTCCTGCGGGGCGGACCCGCACGGGGTCTCGTCGAGGGCCAGCAGGGACACGATCCCGGTGAGCCCGGCGTCGGCGTGCCCGGTGAGCACCGCGGCGAGGCCGGCCCGGTCGGTGCCGGTGCCGTCGAGGTCGACCCGGACGGTGTCCGGTCCGAGGGCGTCCACGACCTCGCCGACCCAGGGGTCCCCGGCCGCGACGGCCGGGACGAGCACGAGGTGGCGGCCCGGTTCCACGGCCGTGGGCAGCGTCAGCGGGCGCCAGGACTCGCGGTAACGGAGCCGGTCGAGCGATGCGTCGCTGCGCCGGCGGCTGCGCCAGGCCGCGAGTGCGGGCAGCACGGCGCCGAGCCGCTCGCCGTCGACGTCGAGGTGGGCGGCCAGCAGGCCGAGGTCCTCCCGCTCGACGGCCGCCCAGAACTCGGTGTCCTCGCCGGTGCCGGTGGCCGGGCCCGCGGCGAGCCGCGGCCAGAACCGTTCGTGCTGGAAGGCGTAGGTGGGCAGGTCGGCGCCGGGGCCGGCAGCGGCGCCGCCGAGCCCGGCCGCCCAGTCGACGTCGACCCCGGCCACGTGCAGGCGGGCGAGCGCGGTGAGCAGCGCGGCCGGTTCGCCGTGCCCGGCGCGCAGGGCCGGGGTGACGACGGCGGCGTCGTCGCCGACCGCGGGGAGCACGGCGCGGGCCGGCGCGGACAGCACGCCGTCCGGACCGATCTCCAGGAACGCGGTGGCCCCGCCCGCGGTCAGGGTCGCCAGGCCGTCGGCGAAGCGGACCGTCTCCCGGACGTGGCGCACCCAGTGCTCCGGGGTGGCCAGGTCGTGCGGCGATCCCGCCCCGGCGAGCAGCGACACGACCGGGATCGCGGGCAGCTCGTAGCCGAGGTCCCGGACGACGGCACGGAACTCGTCGAGGACCGGGTCCATCAGCGGCGAGTGGAAGGCGTGGCTGACCCGCAGCGCGGTGGTGCGCCTGCCGCGGGCGGCCAGCTCGGCGGCGACGGCGTCGACCTCGGCGGCCGCCCCGGACACGACGACGGCCGCGGGCCCGTTCACCGCCGCGATCGCGACGCCGTCGGTGAGCAGCGGGGTCACCTCGTCCTCGCCGGCCTCGACGGCGGTCATCGCGCCGCCCGCGGGCAGTGCGTCCATCAGGCGGGCGCGGGCGGCGACCAGGCGGCACGCGTCGGCGAGGGAGAACACCCCGGCGACGTGCGCGGCGGCGATCTCACCGATCGAGTGGCCCGCGAGCCGACCGGGCCGGATCCCCCAGGAGGTGACGAGCCGGTACAGGGCCACCTCGAGGGCGAACAGCGCCGGCTGGGTGTGCCGGGTGCGGTCCAGGGCTTCCGGGTCCTCGCCCCACACGACGTCGCGCAGCGTGCCGCCCAGCTCGGCGTCGAGCAGGGCGACGGCCTCGTCGAACGCGTCGGCGAACACCGGGAACCGGGCGTGCAGCTCCCGGCCCATGCCCAGGCGCTGGGCGCCCTGTCCGGAGAACAGGAACGCGGTGCCGCGGGTGGCGGCGGCGCCGCGGGCGGCCTCGGTGGTCCCGCCGGGCCCGGCGAGCAGCACGGCGCGGTGCTCGAACAGGGCCCGTCCGGTGGCGAGGGTGCGCGCGACGGCGGTCGGGGTCAGGCCGGGAACGGCGGTGCGCAGGCGGTCGAGCTGGGCGTCGAGGGCGGCCTCGGTCCGGGCGGACACCGGCCAGGCGACGACCTCCGGGGCGGCGGCATCCGGGCCGGCGGCGTCCGGGGCGGCGGCATCCGGGGTGGCGGCGTCCGGAGGTGCCGGCTGCGTGGCGGGCGGCTGTTCGAGCACCACGTGGGCGTTCGTGCCGCTGATCCCGAACGACGACACCCCGACGCGGCGGGCGTGTCCGGTCTCCGGCCACGGGGTCCGCTCGGTGACCAGGGCGACGGTGCCGTCGGACCAGTCCACGTGCGAGGACGGCTCGGTGACGTGCAGGGTCCGCGGCAGCTCCCCGTGCGCCATCGACATGATCATCTTGATGAGTCCCGCGGCGCCCGCCGCGGACTGGGTGTGCCCGATGTTCGACTTCACCGACCCCAGCAGCAACGGCCGCTGCGGGTCCCGCTCCCGGCCGTAGGTGGCGAGCACGGCCTGGGCCTCGATCGGGTCGCCCAGCGGGGTGCCGGTGCCGTGCGCCTCGACGGCGTCGACGTCACCGGGCTCCAGCCCGGCGTCGGCCAGCGCCTGGCGGATGACCCGCTGCTGGGCGGGCCCGTTCGGAGCGGTGAGCCCGTTCGAGGCACCGTCCTGGTTCACCGCGGACCCGCGGACCACGGCGAGTACCCGGTGCCCGTGGCGGCGCGCGGCGGAGAGCCGTTCGAGGGTGAGCACAGCCGCACCCTCGGACCAGCCCGTGCCGTCGGCGGAGTCGGAGAACGCCTTGCAGCGCCCGTCGCCCGCCAGCCCGCCCATCCGGGAGAAGCCGGTGAAGTTCGCGGGGGTCGTCATCACGGTGACGCCGCCGGCGAGTGCCATGTCGCACTCGCCCGACCGCAGTGCGGCCGCGGCGAGGTGCAGGGACACCAGCGACGAGGAGCAGGCGGTGTCGACCGAGAGCGCGGGGCCCTCCAGGCCGAGGACGTAGGCGAGCCGCCCGGACACGACGCTGACGGCGAGGCCGGTGGTCGCGTGGCTCGCGATGTCGTCGGCGGAGCGCATCACCAGGCCGGAGTAGTCCTGACCGGACACCCCCATGAACACCCCGGTACGGCTGCCGCGCAGCGTGTGCGGGTCGATCCCGGCGCGCTCGGCGGCCTCCCACGCGACCTCCAGCAGGATCCGCTGCTGGGGGTCCATGGCCAGCGCCTCACGCGGGGCGATACCGAAGAACTCCGCGTCGAAGCCCGCGATGTCGTCGAGGAACCCGCCCTGGCCGGTGAGGTCGGCGGGCTCACCGCCACCCAGCGGCGGGTGCCGGTCCCACTCGCGGTCCGGTGGGAAGCCGGTGATCGCGTCGGTGCCGTTCGCGACGAGGTCCCACAGCTGCTCCGGGGAGCCCACGCCGCCGGGGAACCGGCAGCCGATCCCGACGACCACGACCGGGTCGTCGGCGTCGGCGCGGGCGACCACGGGGCCGTCGCCGACGGGGCCGGTGTCCTCGCCCGCGAGCTCCTCGAGCAGGTAGGCGGCCAGCCGCTCCGGGGTCGGGTAGTCGAAGATCAGCGTCGCGGGCAGGGTCAGCCCGGACGCGCTGCCCAGCCGGTTGCGCAGCTCGATCGCGGTGAGCGAGTCGAACCCGATCCGCCGGAACTCGTGACGGGCGTCGACGCCGTCCCCGGAGCCGAGGCCGAGCACGGTCGCGGCCTCGGTACGGACCAGCTCGACGAGGAACGCGCCCCGGCCGTCGGCGGGGAGCCCGGCGAGGCGCTCGGCCAGCCCGGCCCGGGCGACGCCCGCGGTGCCGGCGCGGCGGCGGCCGCCGGAGCGGACCAGGCCGCGCAGCACGGCGGGGACGCCGCCTGCGGTCGGCGGGGTCCCGCCGCCGGTCAGGCCGAGCGGGACGACGAGGGGCTCCGCGGCGAGGGTCGCGGCGTCGTAGAGGGCGAGCCCGCGCTCCACACTCAGCAGCGGCATGCCGCCGGACCCGACCCGGGCGACGTCGTGGTCGGACAGGCCACCGGTCATCCCGGCGCCCTGCTCCCAGGCGCCCCAGGCCAACGAGGTGGCGGGCAGCCCCAGTGCGTGGCGGTGCGCGGCGAGTGCGTCGAGGAAGGTGTTGCCCGCGGCGTAGTTGCCCTGGCCGGGTCCGCCCATCACCCCGGCGGTGGAGGAGTAGAGGACGAACGCGGCGAGCTCGTGGTCGCGGGTGAGGTCGTGCAGGTGCCAGGCGGCGTCGACCTTCGGGGCCAGCACGGCGTCGACGGCGGCGGGGGTCAGGGAGGTGACGGTGCCGTCGTCGAGGACGCCCGCGGTGTGCACGACGGCGGTGAGCGGGTGCGCCGGGTCGACGCCGTCGAGCAGGGCGGCCAGCGCGTCGCGGTCGGCGACGTCGCAGGCGGCGACGGTGACCTGCGCACCGGCCGCGGTCAGCTCCTCCCGCAGCGCGGTCGCGCCGGGGGCGTCGGGCCCGCGGCGGCCGGCGAGCAGCAGGTGCGCCACGCCGTGGGTGGCGACGAGGTGGCGCGCCAGCGCGGCGGCGAGCCCGCCGGTGCCGCCGGTGATCAGCACGGTGCCCTGCGGGTCGAGCGGCGGCGGGACGGTGAGCACGAGCTTGCCGACGTGGCGGGCGGAGCTCATGAACCGGAACGCCTCGACGGCGTGGCGCACGTCCCAGCTGCGCACGGGCAGCGGGGACAGCGCGCCGTCGGCGAACAGCCCGGCCAGCGCGACCAGCATCTGCTGGATGCGGTGCGGGTCGACGGCGCCGAGGTCGAAGAACCGGTAGGTGATCGCGTCGGGCAGGTCCGCGGGGTCGCGGATGTCGGTCTTGCCCATCTCCAGGAACCGGCCACCGTCGCCCAGCAGGCCCATCGAGGCGTCGACGAACTCCCCGGACAGGGCGTTGAGGACCACGTCGATCCCGGCCCCGGCGAAGGTCCCGGCGAACTCCAGGGTCCGCGAGGAGGCGATGTGGTCCGGTGCGACGCCCAGCCCGCGCAGGACATCCTGCTTGGGCTCCGACGCCGTCGCGTACACCTCGGCCCCGAGGTGGTGCGCGATCTGCACCGCGGCCATGCCGACGCCGCCCGCTCCGGCGTGGATCAGCACCTTCTCACCGGGCTGCAGGTCGGCCAGGTCGACCAGGGCGTGGTAGGCGGTGAGGAACACCAGTGGGACCGACGCGGCGGTCTCCCAGTCCCAGCCGTCGGGCACGGTGGTGAGCAGCCGCTCGTCGGTGACGCCGTGCGGGCCGAACCCGCCGAACAGCATGCCGGTGACGCGGTCGCCGGGGGCGAGCGTGGTGACCTCGGGCCCGACCCCGGTGACGACGCCGGCGGCCTCGGAGCCGAACAGCCCCGCGTCGCCGGGGTACATCCCGAGCGCGTTGAGGACGTCGCGGAAGTTCAGCCCCGCGGCGCGGATCCCGACGCGGACCTCGTGCCCGCGCAGGGGGGCGAGGACGTCCGGGTGCGGCGCCAGCTCGAGGCCGTCGAGGCTGCCCTTGGCGCGGCAGCCGAGCCGCCAGGGGGTCCCGGCCGGCGGGACGAGCGCGGCGCCGGACTCCAGCGTGGCGAGCCGCCCGACCCGCACGGCGCCGTCCCGGACGATCGCCTGCGGCTCGTCGGCGTCGAACAGGGCGGGCAGCTGCGCGACCGCGGCGAGCGACGCCGGGGTGTCGTCGAGGTCGGCGACCAGCAGCCGGCCGGGGTTCTCCGACTGCGCGGAGCGCAGCAGGCCCCACACGGGTGCGGTGGCGAGGTCGAGCGGCGATCCGGAGCCGTCGGCGACGGCGCCGCGGGTGAGTACGACGAGGCGGGTCCGGGCGAGCCGGTCGTCGGCGAGCCACTGCTGGAGCAGTGCGAGGACCTCGCGGGTCAGGGTGTGCGCGGCGGCGGGGCCGGTGTCGCCGGAGCCGGGGGCGGTCAGCGCGACGGCGACCAGGTCGGGCGGGTCGGCGTCGTGGAGGTCCGCGAGACCGGTGACCGTCCGCACGGTCGACACGGCGGCGGGCTCGGCGGACAGTGCCGCGGCGACATCGCCGGCTCCCGCGCCGTCGAGGACCGCCCAGGTCGCCGGGGTGTGCCGGGGGGTGAGGATCTGCGGCACCCAGTCCATCCGGAACAGCGATCCCGGGTCCCGGCGGTCCGGGCCCGCCGCGTCCGGCCCGGCGGCGCGCAGGGTCAGCGAGTCCACCGAGATCACCGGGTTGCCCTGCGGGTCGGCCGCGCTGATCCGGACGGCGTCGGGCCCCGCGGAGGTGACGCGCACCCGCAGCGCGGTCGCGCCGCCGGCGTGCAGGGACACCCCGTTCCAGGCGAACGGCAGCAGGCTGCGGTTGTCCCCGTCCGCGGAGGCGAACACCGTGCTGTGCAGGACGGCGTCGAACAGGGCGGGGTGCAGGCCGAAGTCGCCCGCGTCCTCGGCCCCGGCCGGAGGCAGCGCGACCTCGGCGAGGACCTCGTCGCCACGGCGCCACACCGCCTGCAGGCCGCGGAAGACCGGGCCGTACTGCAGCCCGTTGCCGGCGTAGCGGTCGTAGAGGCCGTCGATGTCGACGGGCTCGGCCCCGGCGGGCGGCCAGGTGCGGGCGTCGAACTCCGCGACCTGCTCGCCGGCGGCGACCCGGCCGGTGGCGTGCCGGGTCCAGTCGGCGTCGGGGTCCTGCGCGGGACGGGCGTACACGCTGACGTCGCGGGTGCCGTCGGGGTCGGCCGCGCCGACGGCGATCTGCATCTGGACCGCGCCGGTGGCGGGCAGCACCAGCGGCGCGGCGAGCATGAGCTCCTCGACGCGGTCGCAACCGGCCTGGTCGGCGGCGCGGACGGCGAGCTCGAGGAAGCCGGTGCCGGGGAAGAAGACCATGCCGCCGACGACGTGGTCGGCGAGCCACGGGTGGGTGGTCAGCGACAGGGTGCCGGTGAGCAGCAGCTCGTCGGACCCGGCCACGGACATCGCGGCGCCGAGCAGCGGGTGGTCGGCGGGGGCCAGCCCGAGCCCGACGGCGTCGCCCGGGCGCTGCACCGCCTTCGGCCAGTACCGCTCGTACTGGAAGGCGTAGGTGGGCAGGTCGGTGCGCCGGGCGCCGGTGCCGGCGTGGACGGCCTCCCAGTCGACGGCGGTGCCGGCGACGTGCAGCGCACCGAGCGCGGCGACGGTCGCCTCCTCCTCACCGCGGTCGGTGCGCTGCAGCGCGACGGCGGTGGCGTCGGGCGCGGACTGCGCGGCCAGCGCGGTGAGCACCCCGGCCGGGCCGATCTCCAGGAACACCCGGGCGCCGGCGTCGGTGAGTGCACCGACGCCGTCGGCGAACCGCACGGCCTCACGGACGTGGCGCACCCAGTACCCGGGATCGCACAGCTCCGCCGTGGCGGGTGCCCCGGTCAGGGTGGAGACCAGCGGGATCCGGGGCTCGGCGTAGGACAGGCCCTCGGCGACGGCCGCGAACTCGGCCAGCATGGGGTCCATCAGCGGCGAGTGGAACGCGTGCGACACCCGCAGCCTGCTGGTGCGCCGGCCCTGCTCGGCGAGCCGGGCGGCGACGGCGAGGGTGGCGTCCTCCTCGCCGGACACGACGACCGACGACGGCCCGTTCACCGCCGCGATCGCGACACCGTCGGTGAGCAGCGGGGTGACCTCGTCCTCGGTCGCCTCCACGGCGACCATGGCGCCACCGCGGGGCAGCGCCTGCATCAGCGAGGCGCGCGCGGTGACCAGCCGGCAGGCGTCGTCGAGGGAGAACACGCCCGCCACGTGGGCGGCGGCGATCTCGCCGATCGAGTGGCCGGCGACGAGGTCCGGGGTCACGCCCCAGGACTCGACGAGCCGGTACAGCGCGACCTCGACGGCGAACAGTGCGGGCTGGGTCGCCCCGGTCTCGTCGAGCGCGGCGGCGTCGGTGCCCCACACGACGTCCCGCAGGTCGTCCCCGAGCAGCGTGAGGACCTCGTCGAACGCGTCGGCGAACACCGGGTGCCGCTCGTACAGCTCGCGGCCCATGCCGAGCCGCTGGGCGCCCTGCCCGGAGAACAGCGCGGCGAGCCGGGGACGTCCGGTGACGTGGCCGAGGGCGACGCCCGGCGCGCTCCCGTGCTCCAGCCAGCCGGCGAGCGCCTCGCGCCCGGCCCGTCCGTCCGGTCCGGTGACGACGGCGAGCCGGTGTTCCTGCACGGCGCGGGTGGTGGCGAGGGAGTACCCGGTGTCCAGCGCGGTCGGGGCGTGGTCGCGCTCGACGTGGGCGAGCAGCGCGGCGACCTGGTCGCGCAGGGCGGCGGGGGTGCGGGCCGAGACCGTCCAGGCCAGCGCCTGCGGGAGGCGGGCGGCGGGCTCGGCGGCGGGCTCGGCCGGGGCAGGCGCCTGCTCGACGATCACGTGGGCGTTGGTGCCGCTGACCCCGAAGGAGGACACACCGCTGCGCCGCGGCCGCTCCACGGCCGGCCACGGGCGCGCCTGCGTGAGCAGCTCGACCGCGCCCGCGGACCAGTCGACGTGGGTCGAGGGGCGGTCCACGTGCAGTGTCCTGGGCAGCTCCCCGTGCTGCATCGCCATGATCATCTTCATGACCCCGGCGACACCGGAGGCGGCCTGGGTGTGTCCCATGTTCGACTTGACCGAGCCGAGCGCGAGCGGCCGCTCGCGGTCCCGCCCGTAGGTGGCGAGGATGCTCTGCGCCTCGATCGGGTCGCCGAGCGGTGTGCCGGTGCCGTGCGCCTCCACGGCGTCGACGTCGCCGGCCGACAGCTCGGCGTTGGCGAGCGCGGCCCGGATGACACGCTGCTGGGACGGCCCGTTCGGCGCGGTGAACCCGTTTGACGCGCCGTCCTGGTTGACCGCGGACCCGCGGACGACCGCGAGCACCGGGTGCCCGAGACGGCGGGCGTCGGACAGCCGCTCCAGCACCAGGATCCCGGCGCCCTCGGACCAGCCGGTGCCGTCGGCGCCCTCGGCGAAGGCCTTGCAGCGCCCGTCGCGGGCCAGCCCACCCTGGCGGCTGAACTCGACCAGCGACCCGGGCGTCGACATGACGTTGACGCCGCCGGCCAGGGCCAGGGAGCTCTCGCCATTGCGCAGCGAGGCCACGGCGAGGTGCAGCGCGACCAGCGACGACGAGCAGGCGGTGTCGACGGTGAGCGCGGGGCCCTCGAGCCCGAGGGTGTAGGACAGCCGCCCGGACACGGCGCTGGCGGCGATCCCGGTGCCGACGTCGCCGGTCGCGTCGTCGAGCGAGCGGACCACCAGGTAGGCGTAGTCCTGCCCGTTGGTGCCGATGAACGCGCCGGTGCGGCTGCCGCGCAGCCCGGCCGCGTCGATACCGGCGCGCTCGATCGCCTCCCAGGCGGTGGTCAGCAGCAGCCGCTGCTGCGGGTCCATGGTGACGGCCTCGCGCGGCGAGATCCCGAAGAAGCCGGGGTCGAAGTCGGCGACCCCGTCGAGGAACCCGCCCTGCATGCTGATCTCGGTGTCGCGGGCGTCGGTGCCGCCGGCGTGCAGCGCGTCGAGGTCCCAGCCACGGTCGGTGGGGAACCCGGAGATCACGTCGGTGCCGGCGGCGACCATGTCCCAGAGCGCCTCGGGCGAGTCGACGCCGCCCGGGAACCGGCAGCCCATGCCGACGACGGCGATCGGCTCGGTGGCCGCGGCCTGGAGCATCCGGTTCTGCCGGCGCAGCCGGTCGGTCTCCTTCACCGCGGCGCGCAGCGCGGTGACGACGTCGTTGCCACCGGCGGTGCCGGACGCGTGCTTCTCGTTCATCGTCTGTTCCCTCACTCGCGCTACAGGTCGTCGGGCCGGCCGTCGAGCGCGGCCCGCACCAGGTCGTCGACGGACATCGCGTCGACCTCGCTGCCACCGGGACCGGCCCCGGTGTCGTCGTCGGCTGCGGTTTCCTCGCCCCGGCCGACGAGCCGCAGCAGCGGCTCCAGCACGCCGAGCTCGCGCAGCCGTTCCAGGGGCACGGTGGCCAGTGCTGCCCGGATCCCGGCCTCCTCGCCGTCGGCCCCGGTGTCGTCTCCGGCCAGCTCGTCGAGCAGGTACCGGGCGACGGCGGCGGGGGTCGGGTGGTCGAAGACCAGCGTGGCCGGCAGGCCCAGGCCGGTGGCGGCGCCGAGCTGGTTGCGCAGCTCGACCGCCCCCAGGGAGTCGATCCCGAGGTCACGGAAGGACCGTTCGGCCCCGACGTCGTCGCTGCCGGGATAGCCGAGGACCTGCGCGGCACGCGACCGCACCAGGTCCACGACCGTGTCCAGCCGCCGCGCGGGCGGCAGTGCCGCGAGCGTCGCGGCGAGGTCGTCCTCCGCCGCGCCGGGCCGGGTCCCGGCCTGGCCTGCGACGAGCTCGGCGTAGCCGGGGAACTCGCGCAGCAGCGGGCTGGGGCGGGTGCCGCCGAACGCGCCGGCGAACCGGTCGAGCTCGACCTCGGCGACGACCGCGGTCGGCGCCGTCCCCGCGATCAGGCGGAGCATGGTCTCGACCGCGAGCGCCGGGTCCATCGCACCGATCCCGGTGCGGCGGGCCGCGTCGTCGGCGGAGCCGGCCCCCGCCATTCCGCCGCCGCCCCAGACACCCCAGGAGATCGAGGTGGCGGCGTCGCCGCGGGCCCGGCGCTGCTCGGCGAGCGCGTCGAGCACGGCGTTGGCCGCGGCGTAGTTGGCCTGTCCGGGGTTGCCGACGGCCGAGGACGCGGAGGAGAACAGGACGAACGCGTCGAGGTCGAGGCCGCGGGTCAGCTCGTCGAGCAGCAGCGCCGCGGTGACCTTGGACCGGAAGACCTCCCGGTACCGCTCCGGGGTGAGGCGGTCCAGGATCCCGTCGTCGAGCACGCCCGCGGCGTGCACGACGCCGGTCAGCGGCCGGTCGGCCGGGATCGCCGCGAGCACCGCGGACAGCTGCCCCCGGTCGGCGGCGTCACAGGCCGCCACGGTCACGCCCGCACCGAGTGCCTCCAGCTCCGCACGCAGTCCGTCCACACCGGGAGCGTCCGGGCCGCGGCGACCGAGCAGCACCAGGTGCTGCGCCCCGTCGGCGGCGAGCCGTCGCGCCACGTGCCCGCCGAGGGCACCGGTGCCGCCGGTGATCAGGACGGTGCCGGTCGGGGTCCACGCCGTCGTCGTGTCCTCCCGCGGCGGGGCCGGGACGAGCCGCCGCGCCAGGACCGCGGCGCCGCGGACGGCGACCTGGTCCTCGTCGTCGAGCCCGGCCAGTACCGCGCCGAGCGCGGCGGCGGCCCGCGGGTCGGGGTCCTCGGGCAGGTCGGCCAGGCCACCCCAGCGCTGCGGGTACTCCAGCGCCGCGACCCGCCCCAGGCCCCAGATCGCGGCCTGCAGCGGCCGTGCCGGGCGGTCGGTGGTCCCGGTGGAGACCGCGCCGCGGGTGAGGCACCACAGCGGGGCGTCGACCCCGGCGTCCCCGAGGGCCTGGAGCAGGCCGGTGGTGAGCCCGACCCCGTCGGGGACGTCGCCGGTGAGCTCGTCGCGCAGCGCGAGCAGCGACACGACCCCGGCGACCGGGGTCCCGGCGGGCAGCTGCGCGGTGAGTGCGGCGGCGACCACCGCGCGGTCGGTGGAGCCGGTCTCGACGGTCACGACGGCGGTGCCGATCCCGTCGAGCACCGTGGTCACCCACGGGTCGACGGCGGTGCCCTCCGGGAGCACGGCCAGCCAGGTGCCCTCGGGGGTGCGGCGCCGCCCGGTCGCGGAGCCGGTCAGCCGCTTCCAGACGATCCGGTGCCGCCAGCGGGCCAGCCGGGCCTCCTGCGCCCGGCGGCTGCGCCAGTCCATCAGGGCCGGCAGCACCGCCGACAGCGCCGCGCCCTCGACGTCGAGCTGTGTCTCGAGTGCGGAGAAGTCCTCCTGCGCGACGGCCTCCCAGAAGGCGGCGTCGATCTCGTCGGGGGTGCCCGGGCCGGCGGGCGCGACCGCCCGGGTCTCCTGGCCGGGCATGACGTCCGGCCAGAACCGGTCGCGCTGGAACGGGTAGGTCGGCAGGTCGACCCGGCGGGTGTCGTGGCCGGCGAAGAACGCCTCCCACCGGGGGCCCGCGCCGTGGGTGTGCAGCCGGGCGAGCGCGGCGACCAGGGTCGCCTCCTCGTCGCGGTCGCGGCGCAGGGCGGGGACGGCGAGCGCGTCCGGCGCGCTGCGCGGCACGAGTGCCGACAGGACCGCGTCCGGGCCGAGCTCGAGGAAGGTGCTGACGCCGCGGGCGGCGAGTGCACGGACACCGTCGGCGAACCGGACGGTGCCCCGGACGTGGCGCACCCAGTACTCCGCCGAGCAGAGCTCGTGCGCCGCGGCGACGGCGCCGGTCAGGTTGGACACCACCGGGATGCGCGGCTCGTGGTAGTCGAGCTCCTCGGCGACCGTGCGGAACTCGGCGAGCATCGGGTCCATCCGGGCCGAGTGGAACGCGTGGCTGACCTGCAGCCTGCTGGTGCGCCGTCCCTCGCCGGCGAGGACCGCCGCCAGGGCGGTCACCGCGTCGTCGTCACCGGACAGGACCACCGAGCCGGGCCCGTTCACCCCGGCGATCGCGACGCCGTCGGTGAGCAGCGGGGTCACCTCGTCCTCGTCGGCCTCGACGGCGACCATCGCGCCCCCGGCCGGGAGCGCCTGCATCAGACGGGCGCGGGCGGCGACCAGCCGGCAGGCGTCGTCGAGGTCGAGGACCCCGGCGACGTGCGCGGCGCTGATCTCGCCGATCGAGTGCCCGGCCACGAAGTCCGGGCGGACCCCCCAGGACTCGACGAGCCGGTACAGCGCGACCTCGACGGCGAACAGCGCCGGCTGGGTCGCCCCGGTCTCGGCGAGGGCGTCGGCGTCGGTCCCCCACATCGTGTCGCGCAGCGGCCGGTCGAGGTGACCGTCGAGCCGGGCGAGCACCGCGTCGACGGCGTCGGCGAACACCGGGTGCCGTTCGTACAGCTCGCGGCCCATCCCGAGCCGCTGCGCGCCCTGCCCGGAGAACAGGGCGGCGCTGCGGCCGCTGCGCTCCAGGCGGTGGGTCGCGACCTGCGGTGCGGTGTCGCCGTGGGCGACGGCGGTGAGCCCTGCGAGGAGCTCGTCGCGGCAGGTGGCGGTGACCGCCGCCCGGTGGTCGAACGTCGCACGGCTCGTGGCCAGGGCGCGGGCCAGGTCGCGCAGCCGCAGGTCCGGGTGCTCGCCGAGGTGGGCGACCAGCTCGTCGGCCTGGGCACGCAGCGCGGCCTCGGTGCGGCCGGACAGCAGGACCGCGACCGCGCCGGGGTCGTCGGGGGTGTCGTCGGCGCGCCGGACGACGTCGGCGTGCGGGGGCTGCTCCAGGATGGCGTGCGCGTTCGTGCCGCTCGCGCCGAAGGAGGACACCGCGGCCCGGCGCGGACGCCCGGTCTCGGGCCACCCGGTGGGCGCGGTGAGCAGCTGTGCGTCGCCCGCGGTCCAGTCCACGTGCGAGGACGGGTTCTCCGCGTACAGCGAGCGCGGCAGCACGCCGTGCTCCATGGCGAGCACCATCTTGATGACGCCGCCGACGCCCGACGCGGCCTGGGTGTGGCCGATGTTCGACTTCAGCGAGCCGAGCAGCACCGGCCGGTCGCGGTCCTGCCCGTAGGTGGCGAGCAGGGCCTGGGCCTCGATCGGATCGCCGAGGGTGGTGCCGGTGCCGTGCGCCTCGACGGCGTCGACCTCGCCCGGGGTGAGCCGGGCGTTGGCCAGCGCCTGGCGGATGACGCGCTGCTGGGCCGGTCCGCTGGGTGCGGTGAGGCCGTTGGAGGCGCCGTCCTGGTTGATGGCCGAGCCGCGCAGCACCGCGTGGACGCGGTGGCCGCGGCGGCGGGCGTCGGAGAGCCGTTCGACGACCAGCATGCCGACGCCCTCGGACCAGCCGGTGCCGTTCGCGTCGTCGGAGAAGGCGCGGCAGCGACCGTCCGGCGACAACGCGCCCTGCGCGCTGAACTCGACGAACCCGACCGGGGTGGCCATGACGGTGACGCCGCCGGCCAGCGCGATCGAGCACTCCCCCGCCCGCAGGGCCTGCGCCGCGAGGTGCAGCGCGACCAGCGACGAGGAGCAGGCGGTGTCCACCGAGACCGTCGGGCCCTGGACACCGAAGGTGTAGGCGACGCGGCCCGACAGCAGGCTGGCGGACTGGGCGGTCTGCCACTGCCCGGCCTCGGCGGGCGGCCGGTAGTCACCGGAGCCGCCGCCGACGAACACGCCGTACTCGGCGCTGCCCCGCAGCGACGACGGGTCGATCCCAGTGCGCTCCAGCGCCTCCCACGAGGTCTCCAGCAGGATCCGCTGCTGCGGGTCCATCACCAGTGCCTCGCGCGGCGAGACGCCGAACGGTCCCGGGTCGAAGTCGGTGGCGTCGTGCAGGAACCCGCCCTGGGCCGTGGCGCTGCGGCCGGGGCCGTCACCGGCGAGGGTCTCCAGGTCCCAGCCGCGGTCGTCGGGGAACGCCCCGACGGCGTCGACGTCGTCGGCCATGAGCTGCCACAGGTCCTCGGGCGAGGCGACGCCACCCGGGTACCGGCAGGCCATGCCGACGATGACGATCGGGTCGTCCCCGGTGGCGGACGCGGCGAGGGTGACGGGCTCGGCGGCACCGTCACCCCCGCCGAGCAGCTCGCCGCGCAGGTGCGCGGCCAGCGCGGCGGGGTTCGGGTGGTCGAAGACCAGGGTGGCGGGCAGCGCGACACCGGTGGCGGCGGTGAGCTGGTTGCGCAGGTCCACCGCGGTGAGCGAGTCGAAGCCGAGGTCCCGGAAGGGCAGGTCGGGTTCGAGCGGCTCGCCGTCGGTCAGACCGAGCACCGTCGTCGCCGTCGCGGCGACGAGGTCGAGCAGGATCGTGTCCCGCTCCGCCTCGGGCTGCTCGGCGAGCCACTGCCCGTACCCGCTCGCGGCGGCCTCGCGGCCGGCCCGCTCGCGGGCCGCGCCGGACAGCGCGGTGCGGGCCTCGGGCAGCGCGTCGAACAGGGTGGTGGCGCGGGCGTCGTGGTGTGCCGGGGCGAAGGTCTCCCAGCGCACGTCGGCCACGGTCTCGGCGACCGACCCGTCGGCGACGGCGCGGCCGAGCGCGGCCATCGCCGCGTCGCCGTCCATCGCGGGCAGGCCGTTCATCCGTAGGTGGGCCGCCGTCGAGCGGTCGGCAAGATCGGTCCAGGCGCCCCAGGCGACGGCCGTCGCGGGGACACCGCGCCCGCGCAGGCTGCGGGCGACTGCGTCGAGGTGGGCGCCCGCGGCGGCCTCGACCGCCCGTCCGCGCACCCCCCAGACCCCGGCGATCGAGCCGAACAGGACGACCGCGTCGAGGTCGTGTGCGGTCGCGGGGCCGGTGAGCGCCGTGGCGAGGGCCTCGACGGGGGCCAGGACGTCGGCGAGGCCGGCGTCGCCGAGCGCCTCACCGGCGTGGACGACCGCGGTCGGGGCGTCGGGGGCACCGTCGAGCAGCGCCGCGAGCGCGGCCGGGTCGGCGGGGTCGGCGTCGGACACGGTGACCGCGACGCCGAGGTCGGCCAGCTCGGCGGTGACGGCGTCGGTGTCGACCGACGCCGCGGCCGAGGGCGCGGTGAGCACCAGGTGCGTGGCGCCGTCGGCGGCCAGCCGGCGCGCGGCGCGGCGGCCCAGCGCCCCGGTGCCGCCGACGACCAGCACGGTGCCGTGCGGGCGCCAGCGGGCGGCGGCCGTGCCCTCGGCACCGCCCGCCCGCACGAGGCGGCGGGCGTAGGCGCCGGTGGCGCGCACCGCGATCTCGCTCTCCCCGCCCGGCTCGGTGAGCAGCGCGGCGAGTGCGGTCGCGGCGGCGGCGGCGACGGCGTCGGGGCCCGCGGGCAGGTCGGCGAGACCGCCGAACCGCTGCGGGGTCTCCAGCGCGGCGACCCGGCCCATCCCCCACAGCGCGGCCTGGCCGGGGGCGGGGGTGGTGCCCTCGGCGGCGACCGCGCCGCGGGTGACGCACCACAGGGGTGCGTCGATCCCGGCCGCGGCGAGCGCGGCGAGCAGCGCCGACGGCCGGGCGGGCCCGGACGGCAGCCCGGACGTCCCGGCGGCGAGCAGCGACACCACCCGGTCCACGGGCCGGTCGGCGTCGTCGAGGACGCCGAGGGCCACGGTGAGCTCGTCGGTGGAGCCGTCGCCGACGACCACGGTCTCGGCGTCGAGCGCGGTCACGAGGGCGTCGGTCCAGGCGTCGGCACCGGCGGACACCAGCACGAGCGTCCGCCCGGTGACCGCGGCCGCCGGGGTCGGGACCGGGGTCCACGTCTCGCGGTAACGCCAGGTCGCGGCCGCGGACTCGGCGCCGTGGCGGCGGCGCCAGGCGGACAGCGCAGGGACCATCGTGGCGAGCGTGTCGCCGTCGACACCGAGCGAGCCCGACAGGCTCTCCAGGTCCTCCCGCTCGACAGCCGCCCAGAAGGCGGAGTCGGCCGGGTCGGCCGGTCCGGCGCCGCCGCCCGGCGTGCCGGGCTCGGGCCAGTAGCGTTCCCGCTGGAACGGGTAGGTCGGCAGCTCGACCGGCCCGCGGGCGGGCAGCACGGCCGCCCAGTCCGGTCCGGCGCCGTGGACGTGCAGGACGGCGAGGCCCTCGAGCAGCGCGGTGCCGGCGTCGCGGTCGCGCCGCTGGAGCGCGACGACCACCGCTGCCGGGCCGTCGGCCGGTGCCACCGTGTCCAGGGTCTGCTGGGCCGGGGCGAGCAGCGCCGCGTCCGGGCCGATCTCGGCGAACACGGTCGCCCCGGCCTCGTGCAGGGCGCGGACACCGTCGGCGAACCGCACGGCCTCCCGCACGTGACGCACCCAGTAGCCGGGCTCGCCCAGCTCCGGCCCGGCGAGGGCACCGGTGAGCGTGGAGACCAGTGGGATCCGCGGTGCGGCGAAGGTGATCCCCGAGATCGCGGCGGCGAACCCGTCGAGCATCGCGTCCATCAGCGGCGAGTGGAAGGCGTGGCTGACCCGCAGCCGCCGGGTCCGGCGGCCGTCGGCCGCCAGCCGGTCGGCGAGCGCGCCGACCCCGTCGGCGTCCCCGGAGAGGACCAGCGAGGCGGGCCCGTTGACCGCGGCGATCGCGACGCCGTCGGTGAGCAGCGGTGTGACCTCGTCCTCGGTGGCCTCGACCGCGACCATCGCGCCCCCGGCCGGGAGCGCCTGCATCAGCGAGGCCCGGGCCGCGACGAGCGCGCAGGCGTCGTCGAGGGAGAGCACGCCGGCCACGTGCGCGGCGGCGATCTCACCGACCGAATGCCCGGCGACCAGGTCCGGGGTGCGCCCCCAGGACTCCAGGAGCCGGTACAGCGCCACCTCGACGGCGAACAGCGCGGGCTGGGTGGTGCCGGTCTCGTCGAGCCGGTCGGCGGCCGCTGAGCCGGGCTCGGCGAACAGCGCGTCCCGCAGCGGTGCGTCGAGCAGGGTGTCGAACCGGGCGAGGACCTCGTCGAGGGCCTCGGCGTAGGCGGGGTGGCGCTCGTGGAGCGCACGGCCCATCCCGGCGTGCTGGGCGCCCTGCCCGGAGAACAGGAACGCCGTCCGGCCGGGGGTGCGGGGTGCGGTGCCGCGGGCGGCCTCGCGGATCCCGTCCGGGCCGGCGAGGAGCACGGCGCGGTGGCCGAACAGGGTGCGGCCACCGGCCAGGGTCGCGGCGACGTCGGTGGCGGTGTGCCCACCGGCAGCGCCGACCACGCGGTCGACCTGCTCCTGCAGGGCCGCGGGGGTGCGGGCGGACAGCACCCACGGGACCTCGCCGGGCAGCTCGGCGGCGGCGGTCTCCGGGGCGGGCGGTGCCTGCTCGACGATGACGTGGGCGTTGGTGCCGCTGACCCCGAACGCCGAGACACCGGCCCGGCGGGTGCCGCCGGTCTCCGGCCAGTCCCGGGCCTCGTCGAGCAGGGCCACGGTGCCGGCGCTCCAGTCGACGTGCGAGGACGGCGTGCCGGCGTGCAGGGTGCGGGGCAGCGTGGCGTGCCGCATCGCGAGCAGCATCTTGATCACCCCGGCGACGCCGGCGGCGGCCTGGGTGTGACCGATGTTGGACTTGACCGTGCCCAGGTGCAGCGGGCGGTCGGTGTCGCGGTCGCGGCCGTAGGTGGCGATCAGGGCCTGGGCCTCGATCGGGTCGCCGAGGGTGGTCCCGGTGCCGTGCGCCTCGACGGTGTCGACGTCGGCCGGGGTGAGCCCGGCGTCGGCCAGCGCCTGGCGGATGACCCGCTGCTGGGACGGCCCGCTGGGGGCGGTGAGCCCGTTGGAGGCGCCGTCCTGGTTGATCGCCGAGCCGCCGATCACGCCGTGCACGCGGTGGCCGTGGCGGCGGGCGTCGGACAGGCGCTCCAGCACCAGCATGCCGACGCCCTCGGACCAGGCGGTGCCGTCGGCGTCGTCGGAGAAGGGCTTGCAGTGCCCGTCCGGGGCGAGGCCGCCCTGGGTGGAGAACTCGACGAACGAGTCCGGTCCGGACATGACCGAGACCCCACCGGCCAGGACCAGGTCGGCCTCCCCGTCGGTCAGTGCCCGTCCGGCCCAGTGCAGGGCGACCAGCGACGAGGAGCAGGCGGTGTCGATGGTGACGGCGGGCCCCTCCAGGCCGAGGGTGTAGGACAGCCGGCCGGACATGACGCTGGCGGTGTTGCCGGTGGCGGCGTAGCCGGAGACGTCGTCGGCCGACCGGCGCAGCAGCGTCGCGTAGTCCTGGCCGTTGGTGCCGACGAAGACGCCGGTGGCCGAGCCGCGCAGCGTCGCCGGGTCGATCCCGGCCCGCTCGACGGCCTCCCAGGTGGTCTCCAGCAGCAGCCGCTGCTGGGGGTCCATGGCGAGCGCCTCGCGGGGGGAGATGCCGAAGAACCGGGCGTCGAAGTCCGCGACGCCGTCCAGGAACCCACCCCGCAGCGTGGCCGAGGCCCCGTCGCCGAGCGCGGCGAGGTCCCAGCCGCGGTCGTCGGGGAACCCGGTGATGCCGTCATCGCCGCGGGCCACGAGCTCCCACAGGTCCTCGGGGGTGCGGACCCCGCCGGGGAACCGGCAGGCCATCCCGACGACGACGACGATCGGGTCGTCCACGGCGGCGCTCGTGCGGACCGGGCCCCGCTGCTCGGGCAGCGTGCCGAGCAGCTCGCCGAGCAGGAACCCGGCCATCTCCCGCGGGGTGGGCCGGTCGTAGACCAGCGTCGCGGGCAGCGACAGCCCGGTGGCGGCGTTGAGCGCGTTGCGCAGCTCCAGGATGGTCAGCGAGTCGAAGCCGAGGTCGCGGAACGCGCGGTCGTCGTCGACGGTGCGCGGGTCGGCGTGTCCGAGCACGGCCGCGACCTGGGTGCGCAGTACGTCGAGCACGACGCCGAGGCGTTCGTCGTCGGGCAGGGCCGCGAGCCGGCCCCGCAGCCCGGTACCGGTGTCCCCACCGGTGGTGGGGGCGGCGAGCCGGGCGACCTCGGGGAGATCGGCGACCAGCGGCATCGGCCGGACGGACCCGAACGCGCGCAGGAACCGCTCCCAGTCCATGTCGGCGATCGCGAGGGTGGTCTCCCCACCTTCCCGGCTCCCGTCGACGGCCCGCAGCAGCGCGACCGCCGCCGTCTCCGGGTCGAGCGGTGCGAAGCCGCCGCGCCGTACGCGGGCGGCGACCTCGGCGGCGTCGGCGACCATGCCGGAGCCGTCCCACGGGCCCCACGCCACCGACAACGCGGGCAGGCCGCGGGCGCGGCGGTGCTCGGCGAGGGCGTCGAGGTAGGCGTTGGCGGCGGCGTAGTTGCCCTGACCGGCGGCGCCGATCATGCCTGCGGTCGAGGAGAACAGCACGAAGGCGGCGAGGTCGCTGTCGCGGGTCAGCTCGTCGAGGTGCTGGGCGGCGACGGTCTTGGCCCGCAGCACCCCGGAGTAGCTCTGCGGGGTCAGCGCGTCGAGGACACGGTCCTCGAGCACGCCCGCGGTGTGGAAGACCCCGACCAGCGGCAGCTCGGCGGGCACCGTGTCGAGCAGCGCGGCGAGCGCCTCGCGGTCGGCGACGTCACAGGCGGCGACGGTGACCCGGGCGCCGAGCTCCTCCAGCTCGGCGCGCAGGGCCGCGGCGCCGGGGGCGTCGGGGCCGCGGCGCGCGGCGAGCAGCAGGTGCGCGGCTCCCTCGCGGGCGAGCCGGCGCGCGACGTGACCGCCGATCCCGCCGGTGCCGCCGGTGATCAGGACGGTGCCGGTGGTGGCGTCGAACGGGGCCGGTGTGGCCCCGGCGCGGGCGGGTGCGTGCACGAGCCTGCGCAGGAAGACCCCGGAGGCCCGCACGGCGACCGCGTCCTCGCCGTCGGTCGCGGCGAGCACGCCGCGCAGCCGGCGGGCGGCCGGTGCGTCGACCACGGCGGGCAGGTCGACGGTGCCGCCGATCCGGCCGGGGAGCTCCAGGGCGGCGGTCCGCAGCAGACCCCAGACGGCGGCCTGGTCCAGCTCGGTGACCTCCTCGGAGCGTCCGACGGCCACCGCACCCCGGGTGACGGTCCACAGCGGGGCGTCGACACCGGCGTCGCCGAGTGCCTGGACGGCGGTCGTGGTGAGGCTCAGCGCGGCGGGCACGCCGGGGTGTCCGGCGTCGCCGTCGGCGAACGGCAGCAGGGACAGGACGCCCGCGAACTCCGGGCCCTCCCCCGCGGCCGCGGTGACCGCCGCGGCCAGCGTGGCGCGGTCGGTGCCGGTCACGGTGACGCGCTCGAGCCCGCCCCCGCCGAGGGCGGCCTCGACATCGGCGGCCCACGCGGCGGTCGCGTCGTCGCGGTAGGTCTGCGGGACCAGCACGAGGCGGCGGCCGTCGAGGTCGCCGCCGGCCGGGGACCCGCCGCGCGGGGCCCAGGTGATGCGGTAGCGCCAGCCGTCCCGGGTGGCCTGCTCGCCGCGGCGGCGACGCCATGCGGTCAGCGCCGGGACCATCGCGGAGACGGTGGCGTCGTCCAGGCCGAGCGAGCCGACCAGTCCCTCGACGTCGTCGCGCTCGACGGCGGCCCAGAACTCGGCGTCGGCACCGGTGCCCTCGGGCACGGCGGCGGCCGCCGTCTCCGGCCAGTACCGCTCTCGCTGGAACGCATACGACGGGAGGGCGACCCGCCCGTGGCCGTACCCGGCGAGCAGCGCCCGCCGGTCGAGGCGGGCGCCGTGGCAGTGGGCGCCGGCGACCGCGGCGAGCACCGTGCGCACCTCGGGGCGGTCCTTGCGCAGCAGCGCGAGCAGCGCGGTGCCCGGCTCGTCGCCGACGGTGTCGCGCGCGGCCGCGGACAGTACGCCGTCCGGTCCGAGCTCGACGAAGGTGCGCACGTCGTGCTGCCCGGCCAGGGTGGCGACCCCGTCGGCGAAACGTACGGTGGCCCGGACGTGCTCGACCCAGTAGCCGGGGTCGGTGAGCCGGTCGGCGGTGGCCAGGGTGCCGGTGACGGTGGAGACGATCGGGATCGCCGGTGCCGCGTAGTCCAGCCCCGAGACCACGGCGCGGAACTCGTCGAGCATCGGCTCCATCAGCGGCGAGTGGAACGCGTGGGAGACCCGCAGCCGGTGGGTGCGCCGGCCCTGCGCGGCGAGCCGGGCGGCGACCGCGTCGACCTCGTCGACGTCGCCGGAGACGACGACCGCGGCCGGGCCGTTCACCGCGGCGATGCCGACGCCGTCGGTGAGCAGCGGCGCCACCTCGTCCTCGGCCGCCTCGACGGCGACCATCGCGCCCCCTGCGGGCAGCGCCTCCATGAGCCGGCCGCGGGCGGCCACCAGGGTGCAGGCGTCGTCGAGGGACAGGACGCCCGCGACGTGCGCGGCGGCGATCTCGCCGACCGAGTGCCCGGCGAGCAGGTCGGGGACGACGCCCCACGACTCGAGGAGCCGGAACAGCGCGACCTCGAGCGCGAACAGCGCGGGCTGGGCGTGCCCGGTGCGCTCCAGCAGGGCGGCCTCGTCGGAGCCGGGCTCGGCGAACAGGACCTCGCGCAGCGGCGGGCCGCCGGCGTCGGTGTCCAGCCGGGCCGCGACGTCGTCGAGGGCGTCGGCGAACACCGGGTACCGGGCGTACAGCTCGGCGCCCGCCCCGGCCCGCTGGCTGCCCTGTCCGGTGAACAGGAACGCGGTGCGGCCACGACCGGCGGTGCCCCGGACGGTCCCGGGCGCGGTGCCGCCGTCGCGCAGCGCGGTGAGGCCGCGGACCAGCTCGTCGCGGTCGCCGGCGACCACGGCGCCACGCTGCTCCAGGGCCGCGCGGGTGGTGCCCAGCGCGTGCGCCAGCTCGGCGGGCCGCAGCTGCGGCCGCTCGTCGAGCAGGTCCAGCAGGCGGCCGGCCTGGTCGCGCAACGCGGTCTCGCCGCGGCCGGAGACCAGCACCGGGGCCACGACGTCGTCCGGGAGCGGCACGGCGGGTGCGGCGGCGGGGACGGCCGGGGCCTGCTCGAGGATCGTGTGCACGTTGGTGCCGCTGATCCCGAACGACGACACCGCCGCCCGGCGCGGGCGGCCGGTCTCGGGCCACGCGGTGCGCTCGGTGAGCAGGTCGATCGCCCCGGAGGACCAGTCGACGTGCGTGGAGGGCTGGTCGATGTGCAGCGAGCTGGGGACGACACCCTCCTGCAGCGCACGGACCAGCTTGATCACGCTCGCGACACCGGAGGCCATCTGGGTGTGCCCGATGTTGGACTTCACCGACCCGAGCAGCAGCGGCCGGTCGGTGTCCCGGTCCCGCCCGTAGGTCGCGAACAGCGCCTGGGCCTCGATCGGGTCGCCCAGCGCGGTGCCGGTCCCGTGGCCCTCCAGGACGTCGATCTCCTCCGGTGCGACCCCGGCCCCGGCGAGCGCCTGGCGGATCACGCGCTGCTGGGACGGGCCGTTGGGCGCGGTGAGCCCGTTGGAGGCACCGTCCTGGTTGACCGCGGAGCCACGCACGACGGCCAGTACCTCGTGCCCGTTGCGGACCGCGTCGGACAGTCGCTCCAGCAGGACCAGACCGACGCCTTCGGCGAGTGTCATGCCGTCGGCGCCGTCGGCGTAGGCCTTGCAGCGGCCGTCCTCGGCCAGCGCGCGCTGGCGGCTGAACCCGACGAACGACATCGGGGTGGACATGATGCTGACGCCACCGGCCAGGGCGAGGGTGCTCTCCCCGGTGCGCAGCGACTGGCACGCCAGGTGCATCGCCACCAGCGACGACGAGCACGCGGTGTCCAGGGTGACGGCCGGGCCCTCGAAGCCGAACAGGTAGTTGACCCGCCCGGACAGCACGCTCGGGAGCGTGCCGGTGATCATGTGGCCCTCGGCCCCCTCGGCGGCGGGCGCCCCGGAGGCATAGTCCTGGTAGCTGGCGCCGATGAACGTGCCGGTCCGGCTCCCACGCTGCGCGGTCGGGTCGATGCCGGCGTGCTCGAAGGTCTCCCAGGTGGTCTCCAGCAGCAGCCGCTGCTGCGGGTCCATCGACAGCGCCTCGCGCGGCGAGATCCCGAAGAACCCGGGGTCGAAGTCGGCGACGTCGCGCAGGAACCCGCCCTGCGTCGAGTAGGTGTGCCCGGCCCGGTCGGGGTCCGGGTCGTAGAGCGATGCGGCGTCCCAGCCGCGGTCGTCGGGGAACCCGGAGATCGCGTCCACCTCGTCGAGGGCGACCCGCCACAGGTCCTCGGCGGAGGCGACCCCGCCGGGGTAGCGGCAGCTCATGCCGACGACGACGATCGGGTCGTCCTGGTCCTGGGCGGCCGCGGTGGACCCGGCGCCGGCCGCGACCGGGGTGGCCCCGGCCAGCTCGGCCCTCAGGAACTCGGCGAGCGCCGCGGGTGTCGGGTGGTCGAAGACCATCGTCGAGGGCAGCGTCAGGCCGGTGACCGAGGCGAGCCGGTTCCGCAGCGCGACGGCGGTCAGCGAGTCGAACCCGACGTCGCGGAACGCCCGCTGGTCGGTGAGGTCGTCGGCGGAGGCCATCCCGAGCACGCCGGCGGCCTCGGCCCGGACCACGTCGAGGACGCGGCGCAGCGCCTCGGCGTCGGTCAGCCCGTCCAGCGTGGCGGCGAACTCGCCCGCGGCGACCGTGCCCGCGGTCCGTTCCGCGGCGGCGGTGAGCGCCACGACCTCGGGGATCTCGTCGTAGAGCCGTGTGGGCCGTCCGGAGGTGTAGACCGGGTGGTAGGTGTCCCAGTCGACGTCGGCGACCGCGACGACGGTCTCGGCGTCGTCGAGGGCCCGCTCGAGCCCGTTCAGCGCGAGCTGCGGGTCCATGAACACCAGGCCGCTGCCCCGGATGGCGGCCGGGTCGACCCGGCCGAGCTTCAGGTCGTCGGCCCAGATGCCCCAGGCGATCGACGTGGTCGGCAGGCCGCGGGCCCGCCGGTGCTCGGCGAGGGCGGCGAGGTGGGCGTTGCCCGCGACGTAGGCGGCGTGCGCCCCGCTGCCCCACATGCCCGCGGTGGAGGAGAACAGGACCACCTCGGCTGGGTCGCCGCCCCGCTCGTCGAGCAGCTCGGTCAGCACCTGCGCGCCGGTGACCTTGGCGTGCAGTACCCGGGCGAGCTCCTCCTGGGTCGTGGCGTCGAGGGTGGCGAGCTCGATGGTGGCGGCGGTGTGCAGGACGGTGCGCACCGTGGCGCCGTGGGCGTCGAGCCGCTCCAGCAGGCCCGCGACGGCGGCGCGGTCGGTGATGTCGCAGGCCACGGCCTCGACCGTGGTGTCGCTGCCGTCGAACTCGGCGAGCAGCTCGGCCGCGCCGGGGGCGTCGGGGCCACGGCGCGACAGCAGCACGACGTGCTCGGCGCCCCGCTCGGCCAGGCGGCGCGCCAGGTGCGGCGCGAGGGTGCCGGACCCGCCGGTGACCAGCGTGGTCCCCCGCGGGTCCCACGTCCGGGCCGGCCGGGCGCCCGCGGGCTCGGCCCGCACGATCCGCCGGGTGAACACCCCGGTGGGACGCAGCGCGAGCTGGTCCTCGGCGCCCAGCTCCCCGGCGAGGACGGCGACCAGCCGCGCGGCCCCGCGCTCGTCCAGGGCGACCGGCAGGTCGATCGTCCCGCCCCAGCGCTGCGGGTGCTCCAGCGCCGCGGTCCAGCCGATGCCCAGGACCTGGGCCTGGACCGGGGCGATGACCTCGTCGGCGCGTCCGGTGGCGACGGCGCCACGGCTCAGTGCCCACATCGGCGCGTCGATGCCGCTGTCGCCCAGCGCCTGGATCAGCGCGACGGTCAGCGCCACCCCGGTGACCAGGCCGGTCCGCGGCACGGTCGTGGTGTCGGCCTCGGCCAGCACCGAGACGATCCCCGAGACGGCGGCCGGGTCGGCGGCGGAGTCGTCCCCGGTCGCCGCGGCGAGCCGCCCGGCCAGGACGGCGCGGTCGGTGCAGGTCTCGTCGAGGACGACGCGGCGCACGTCGGCCCCGTGCGCGGCCAGCGCACCGGCCACCTCGGTGTCGTCGGTCCCCTCGGCCGAGACGACCAGCCAGGTGCCCGCCAGGCTCCGCTGCGGCAGCGACCCGGCCGGTTTCCAGGACACGCGGTAGCGCCAGGAGTCCAGGGTGGAGCGGTCCCGGCGGCCGCGGCGCCAGCTGACCAGCGCGGGCAGGACCGCGGCGACCGCGTCCGGGTCGGTGTCCAGGGTGCTGGTCAGGGCGGCGACGTCGCCGTCCTCGACGGCGGCCCAGAACGCCTCGTCCTGCGGGTCGGCGGCGGCGGTGACCGCGGGGGGCAGGACCCACAGCTGGTCGTGGGCGAACGCATACGTGGGCAGGTCGGTGCGGGACGCGCCGGTCCCGTCGAAGACCCGGGTCCAGTCGACGGCCGCCCCCCGGACGTAGAGCTCCGCCGCGGACAGCACGAACCGGTCGTAGCCGCCCTGGTCACGGCGCAGCGTGCCACCCGCGACACCGGCGACGCCGGCGTCGTCGAGCACGTCCTGCACCGACATCGACAGCACCGGGTGCGGGCTCGTTTCGACGAACGTGCGGTACTCGGCGGCCTGCAGGGCCTCGACCGCGTCGGCGAACCGGACCCGGTTGCGCAGGTTCTCGTACCAGTAGGAGGCGTCCATCGTGGTCGTGTCGAGCCAGTCGCCCGTGACCGTGGAGAACACCGGCACCTGCGACGGCTGCGGGGCGAGCCCGGCGAGGGTCGTGGCGAGCTCGTCGCGCAGGTCCTCGACCTGGTGCGAGTGCGAGGCGTAGTCCACCGCGATCCGGCGGGCGCGGACATCGGCGGCGTCGAACGCGGCGAGCAGCTCGTCGAGCGCGTCGGGCTCGCCGGCGAGCACCGCGGAACGGGGGCCGTTGACGGCGGCCACCGACACCCGGCCCTCGTAGCCGGCGAGGTGCCCCTCGGCGTCGGCGACCGGCAGCGCGACCGACATCATGCCGCCGCGCCCGGCCAGCGACCGCGCGATCGCCCGGCTGCGCAGCGCGACCACCCGGGCACCGTCGCGCAGCGACAGCGCACCGGAGACGACGGCGGCGGCGATCTCGCCCTGGGAGTGGCCGACGACCGCGTCGGGCTCGACGCCGTGCGCGCGCCACAGCGCGGCCAGTCCGACCATGACGGCGAAGGTGGCGGGCTGGACGACGTCGACCCGCTCGACGGGCGGCGCCCCCTCGGCGCCGCGGAGCACGTCGTCGAGCGACCAGTCGGTGAACTCGGCGAGGGCCTCGGCGCACTCGGCGACCCGGTCGGCGAACACCGGGGACTCCTCGAGCAGGCGTGCGCCCATCCCGAGCCACTGCGATCCCTGACCGGGGAAGACGAACACGGTGCGGCCCTCGACGTCGGCGACACCGCGGGCGACGACGCCGGACGGGCCGTCGGCGGCGACCGCGCGCAGCCCGGCCGCCCGGTCCGCGGGGTCGGTCGCGACGACGACGGCGCGGTGCTCGAACGGCATCCGCGCACTCACCAGGGAGAACCCGATGTCGGCGGGGCGGGCGTCGGTCGTCTCGAGGTGGGCGAGCAGGCGGTCGGCCTGGCCGCGCAGCGCGGCGGCACCGCGGGCGCCGAGCACCCACGGCAGGACCGGCTCCGGCGCCGACGGCAGGACGGGCCCCGACGGGGTCGCGGGGGCCACCGGGGCGGCCTCGGGCGCCTGCTCCAGCACGGTGTGGGCGTTGGTGCCGCTGATCCCGAACGACGACACCGCGGCCCGGCGGGGACGACCGGTCTCCGGCCATGCGGTCTGCTCGGCGAGCAGCTCGACGCTGCCTGCCGACCAGTCCACGTGCGAGGACGGCTCGTCGGCGTGCAGCGTGCGGGGCAGCACCCCGTGCCGCAGCGCCATCACCGTCTTGATCACCGAGGCGACGCCCGCGGCGGACTGGGTGTGCCCGATGTTGGACTTCACCGAGCCCAGCAGCAGCGCGCGCGCCGCGTCGCGGTCGCGGCCGTAGGTGGTCTGCAGGGCCTGGGCCTCGATCGGGTCGCCCAGCGGGGTGCCGGTGCCGTGCGCCTCGACGGCGTCGACGTCGCCGGGCTCGAGCCCGGCGTTGGCCAGTGCCTGGCGGATGACCCGCTGCTGGGAGGGCCCGTTCGGGGCGGTCAGGCCGTTGGAGGCGCCGTCCTGGTTGATGGCGGAGCCGCGGATCACCGCGAGGACCGGGTGGCCGTGGCGCTCGGCGTCGGAGAGGCGTTCGACCAGCACGATGCCCACGCCCTCGGCGAGGGTCATGCCGTCGGCGTCGTCGGAGAAGGCCTTGCAGCGGCCGTCGCGGGCCAGCGCGCGCTGGCGGCTGAACGCGATGAACGGGTTGGGGGTGGTCATGACGGTGGCGCCGCCGGCGACCCCGAGGGTGCTCTCCCCGTTGCGCAGCGACTGGCAGGCCAGGTGCAGTGCCACCAGCGACGACGAGCACGCCGTGTCGACGGTGACGGCCGGGCCCTCCAGCCCGAACACGTAGGACAACCTGCCGGACAGCACGCTGGGGCTGGTGCCGGTGACCAGGTGACCCTCGGCGCCGTCACCGGCACCCAGGCCGTACTCCTGGTAGCTGGACCCGATGAAGGTGCCGGTCAGGCTGCCGCGCACGGTGTCGGGACGGATCCCGGCCCGCTCGAAGGACTCCCAGGTGGTCTCCAGCAGCAGCCGCTGCTGCGGATCCATCACCAGCGCCTCGCGCGGCGAGATGCCGAAGAACGACGGGTCGAACTCGTCGGCGGTGTGCAGGAACCCGCCCTGGGTGGAGTAGGTGGTCCCGGGGCGGTCCGGGTCGCGGTCGAACAGCGCGGCGGTGTCCCAGCCACGGTTGACCGGGAAGTCGGAGATCGCGTCGGTACCGGAGGTGACCAGGTCCCAGAGCGCCTCCGGCGAGGAGACGCCGCCGGGGAACCGGCAGGCCATGCCGATGATCGCGATCGGCTCGGCGTCGGCGGCGCCGACGGCGACCGGGCCGGTGCCCTCCGCCGCGGTGCCGAGGATCTCGGCACGCAGGTGCCGGGCGAGCTCCAGCGGGCTCGGGTGGTCGAACACCAGCGTGCTGGGCAGCGTCAGGCCGGTCGCGGCGGCGAGACGGCTGCGCAGCTCGACCCCGGTCAGCGAGTCGAACCCGAGGTCGCGGAACGCGCGCGACCCGGCGACGGACTCGGCCGACCCGTGGCCCAGCACGGCCGCGGCCGCACCGCGGACCAGCTCGGTGAGCAGGCGCATCCCGGCGGGCTCGTCGAGGGCGCGGACCCGGGTGACGATCTCGGTGGCGGCGACGCCGGACTCCGGCTCCGCGAGGTCCGCGAGACCGGCGATCAGTGCGCTCGGCCGGGCCGAGGTGAACAGCGGTGCGTAGCGGTCCCAGTCGACGTCGGCGACGGTGACCTGGGTGTCGGCGTCGACGACGGCGCGCCGCAGCTCGGTCATGGCCGGGCCGGGGTCGAGCAGGCCGAGTCCCTGCCGCTGCAGGGTCGTGGCCACGGACTCCTCGGTGGCCATGCCGGACCCGGCCCACGGGCCCCAGGCGATGCTGGTGGCGGTGGCGCCGCGGGCGCGGCGGTGCGCGGCGAGTGCGTCGAGGTAGGCGTTGGCGGCGCCGTAGGCGCTCTGCCCGCCGCTCCCCCACACCCCGGCGACGGAGCCGAACAGCACGAACAGGTCGAGCTCGCGGTCGGCCAGCAGGTCGTCGAGGTGCGCGGCGCCGGCGATCTTGGCGGCCGTGCGGGCGGCGACACCCTCGACGTCGAGGGTGTCGAGCGCGTCGTAGTGGCCGACGCCCGCGGTGTGCACGACGCCGGTCAGCGGCGCGTCGGCGGGTACGGCGTCCAGCACGGCGGCGAGCGCGTCGCGGTCGGTCACGTCGCAGGCCTCGATCGCGACCGAGGCGCCCAGCGCGGTGAGCTCGTCGCGCAGCTCGGCGGCCCCGGGTGCGTCGGGGCCACGACGGCTGGTGAGCACCAGGTGGGCCACGCCGGAGCGGGCCAGCCATCGGGCGACCTCGGCGCCGAGCCCACCGGTACCACCGGTGACCAGGACCGAGCCGGTCGCGGTGAACGCGGTGGCGGGCGGCAGCGCGTCGACGGTGTGCCGGACGAGCCGGCGCCCGGACACACCGGCGGCGCGCAACGCGACCTGGTCCTCCCCGTCCGGGGTGTCCTTGTCGGCGAGCACCCCCGCGAGGCGCTGGGCGCTGCGCGGGTCCAGCTCGGCCGGGAGGTCGACCAGGCCGCCCCACAGCCGCGGGTGCTCCAGAGCGACGCTGCGGCCCAGGCCCCATGCGGTGGCCTGCACCGGGTGGGTGACCGGGTCGGCGGGACCGGTGGAGACGGCGCCGCGGGTCGCGGTCCACAGCCGTGCGGTCGTCCCGGTGCTGTCACCGGCGTCGGCGTCGGCGAGGGCCTGGACGAGCGCGACGGTCAGGGCGAGGCCGCGGGTCAGCGGGGCGGCGCCCGCAGCGGGGCGCTCGTCGAGCGGCAGCAGGGACAGCACGTGGGCGGGGTCACCGTCGGCGGTGCCCGCGGCCAGCCGCGCGGCGACCGCGGCGCGGTCGGCCGGGCAGTCGTCGTCGAGGACGAGCCGGCGGACCCGGGCGCCGTGCGCGCCGAGGGTGTCGGCGAGCCCGTCGAGCAGCGTGGTCTCGGCGTCGGTGGTGGCGCCGGTGGCGACCAGCAGCCAGGTGCCGTCGAGGACCGGCGCGGCGGGGCGCCGCAGCCGGGTCCACTCGACGCGGTAGCGCAGGGTGTCGAGCCGGGCCTTCTCCCGGTTGCCGCGCCGCCACGTGGTCAGTGCGGGCAGCAGCGGGGTGGCGACGTCGTCGGCGTCGAGGCCGAGGATGCCGGCGAGCTCGGCGGCGTCCCCGCGCTCGACGGCGGCCCAGAGCTGCCGGTCGGCCGGGTCGGTGTCCTCCCCGGCGGACGCGGCGGCCGCGGGCAGCTGCGGCCAGTAGAACTCGTGCTGGAAGGCGTAGGTCGGCAGGGCGGTGCGGCGGGCACCGGTCCCGTGCAGCAGCGCGGCGGGGTCGAGGTCCAGGCCGTGGACCTGCAGCCGGGCGGCGGCCGTCGCGGCGGCGAGCTCCTCGCCCCGGTCGGCGCGCAGGAAGGGCACCAGCGCGGTGTCGGCGCCGTCCCCGAGGGTCTCGCGGGCCATCGCGGTGAGCGGTGCGTCGGGTCCCAGCTCCAGAAGGACGGTCGCGCCCTGGTCGTGCAGCGTGGTGACGCAGTCGGCGAACCGGACCGCCTCGCGCACGTGCCGCACCCAGTACCCGGGCTCGCACAGCTCGGTGTCGGCGGCCCGGGCGCCGGTGAGGTTGGAGACCACCGGGATCCGGGGCGCGTGGTACTCGATCCGCTCGGCCACGGCCCGGAAGTCCTCGAGCATGCCGTCCATGTGCGGCGAGTGGAACGCGTGGCTGACCCGCAGTGTGCGGGTCCGGCGGCCCTGCTCGGCGAACGTCGCGGCGAGCGCGGCGGTGGCGTCGGCGTCGCCGGAGACGACCACCGATCCCGGCGCGTTCACCGCCGCGATCGACACCCGCTCGTCGAGCAGCGGGGTGACCTCGTCCTCGCCGGCCGCGATCGCGACCATGGCGCCACCGGTGGGCAGCGCCTGCATGAGCCGTGCGCGGGCGGCGACCAGCCGGGCGGCGTCGGCCAGGGTGAACACCCCGGCGACGTACGCGGCGGTGATCTCGCCGATCGAGTGCCCGGCCACGAGGTCGGCCCGCACGCCCCAGCTCTCGACGAGCCGGTACAGCGCGACCTCGACCGCGAACAGCGCGGGCTGGGTCCAGCCGGTCTCGTCGAGCAGCGCGGCCTCCGCGGTGCCCCCCTCGGCGAACACGACCTCGGCGAGCGGCCGCTCGAGCAGCGGGTCCAGCGCGGCGCAGACCTCGTCGAACGCGGCGGCGAACACCGGCTGGGCGGCGTACAGCTCGCGGCCCATCGCGGCGCGCTGGCTGCCCTGGCCGGTGAACAGCACCGCGGTCCGGGCACGCCCGGCGGCCTCCCCCTCCACGACGCGCGGGTCCGGACGTCCGGCGGCGAGCGCGCCGAGCGCGGCGAGCAGGTCCTCGCGGTCACCCGCCAGCACGGCGGCGCGCTGGTCGAAGCGGGTGCGGGTGGTGGCGAGTGAGTGGGCGAGGTCGGCCGTGCGGACGCCCGGGTGGTCCCGCAGGTGGTCGAGCAGCCGGCCGGCCTGGGCGCGCAGCGCGGGGCGGCCGCGGCCCGAGAGCAGCAGCGGGACCACGGCCGGGGTGGCCCCGGGACCGGGGTCGGGGGCGGGCGCGGAGTCCGGTCCCTGCTCCAGCACCGTGTGCACGTTGGTGCCGCTGATCCCGAACGACGACACCGCGGCCCGGCGCGGACGGCCGGTCTCCGGCCACGCGGTCTGCTCGGTGAGCAGCTCCACGGCGCCCTCGGTCCAGTCCACGTGCGAGGAACGGGTGTCCGCGTGCAGCGTGCGGGGCAGCACGCCGTGCCGCATCGCCAGCACCATCTTGATCACGCCGGCGACGCCGGCGGCGGCCTGGGTGTGCCCGATGTTGGACTTCAGCGACCCCAGGTGCAGCGGCCGGTCGGTGTCCCGGTCCCGGCCGTAGGTGGCCAGCAGCGCCTGGGCCTCGATCGGGTCGCCCAGCGAGGTGCCGGTGCCGTGCGCCTCGACGACGTCGACGTCGTCGGTGGACAGCCCCGCGCTCGCCAGCGCCTGGCGGATCACCCGCTGCTGGGACGGCCCGTTCGGGGCGGTGATCCCGTTGGAGGCGCCGTCGGAGTTGACCGCGGACCCGCGGACCACGGCCAGGATGTCGTGGCCGTGGCGCAGCGCGTCGGACTGCCGTTCCAGCACCAGCATGCCGACGCCCTCGGACCAGCCGACGCCGTCGGCGTCGTCGGAGAAGGCCTTGCAGCGCCCGTCCGGGGACAGGCCGCGCTGGCGGGCGAAGTCGACGAACGCCGCCGGGGTGGACATGACGGTGACACCGCCGGCCAGCGCGAGCGAGCACTCCCCGGTCCGCAGCGCCTGCATCGCCCAGTGCATCGCGACCAGCGAGGACGAGCACGCGGTGTCGACGGTGACCGCGGGCCCCTCCAGCCCGAGGGTGTAGGCGACCCGGCCCGAGGCCAGGCTCGGCGAGCTGCCGACCCCCTGGAAGCCCTCGAACTCGGGCCCCCCGGCCAGGACGGCGTTGTAGTCGCTGTACATGACACCGGCGAACACGCCGGTCGCGGTGCCGCGCAGCGTCGACGGGTCGATGCCCGCCCGCTCGACGGCCTCCCACGAGGTCTCCAGCAGCTGGCGCTGCTGCGAGTCGGTGGCCAGCGCCTCGCGCGGGCTCATCCCGAAGAAGGCCGGGTCGAACTCGCCCGCCTCGTGCAGGAACCCGCCGGAGCGGGTGTAGGTGGTGCCGGGGTGGTCCGGGTCCGGGTGGTGCAGCGCCTCGAGGTCCCAGTTCCGGTTGGTCGGGAAACCGGAGATCGCGTCGGTGCCCTCGGTGACCAGGCGCCACAGCTCGTCGGGCGTGGACACCCCGCCCGGGTAGCGGCAGGCCATGCCGACGATGACGATCGGGTCCTCGACGTCCACCGCGACGCGGGCGGCCGGGACGGCCTCGGTCTCGGCGCCCAGCAGCTCGTCGGTGACGTGGGCCGCGAGGTGCCGGACCGTCGGGTGGTCGAACACGAGTGTGGCGGGCAGCCGCAGCCCGGTGACGGTACCGAGCCGGTTGCGCAGCTCGACGGCGGTCAACGAGTCGAACCCGAGGTCGCGGAACGCGCGGCCGGCGTCGACGTCGGCCGCACCGGCGTGCCCGAGCACCAGGGCGACCTGGCCGCGGACCAGGTCCAGGACCATCTCCTCGCGTCCCTCGGCGTCCAGGCGGGCCAGCCGCTGGGCGAGACCGTTCGCCGTCGCCGAGCCGGTGGCCGCGGTGCGCCGGGCCCGGGTACGGATCAGGGACCGGAGCAGCGGCGGGACCTCGCCGCCGGCCCGCAGGGCGGGCAGGTCCAGACGGACCGGCACCAGGGCGGGCTCGGGGGCGCCGAGCGCGGCGTCGAACAGGGTCAGCCCCTGCTCCACGGTGAGGGCGGGGGTCCCGGCGCGGGCCATTCGCGCCATGTCCTCGTCGGAGACGCCACCGGTCATCCCGCCGGTCCGCTCCCACGGTCCCCAGGCCAGCGACAGACCTGCCAGGCCCGCGGCCCGACGGTGCGCGGCGAGCGCGTCGAGGGCGGCGTTGCCCGCCGCGTAGTTCGCCTGCCCGGGGCTGCCGAACACCCCGGCGACCGAGGAGAACAGCACGAACGCGTCGAGGTCGAGACCCAGGGCCGCGGCCGCGGTGTGCAGGTTCCACGCGGCGTCGACCTTCGGGCGCAGCACCGCCGCGAGCCGCTGCGGGGTCAGCGAACCGACGGTGGCGTCGTCGAGCACCCCGGCGGCGTGCACCACCGAGGTCACCCGGTGCGCGCCGAGCAACTCGGTCACCGCCGCGGGGTCGCTCACGTCGCAGGCGACGACCTGGGCCCGCGCACCGGCGGCGGTGAGGTCGGAGACCAGCTCGGCCGCGCCGTCGGCGGCCGGGCCGCGGCGCCCGACCAGCAGCAGGTCGGTCACGCCGTGGGTGGTGGCCAGGTGCCGGGCGACGACGGCACCCAGGCCGCCGGTGCCGCCGGTGACCAGCACGGCGCCGTCCCCGAACGACGGGGTGGCGCCGGCCTCGCGCGGGGCGGGGCGGCGCACGAGCCGGGCCGCCCGCAGACCGTCGCGGGTCAGCAGCAGCTCGGGCTCGTCGGCCGTGAGCGCGGTGAGCGGCAGGTCGGCGGGGTCGACGTCCGGGGCGAGGTCGAGCAGCGCGAACCGGCCGGGGTTCTCCGAGCGGGCGGAGCGGAGCAGGCCCCACGCGGCCGCGGCGGCCACGTCGTCACCGGTGGTGGCGCCCCGGGTCACCACGACCAGGCGGGAGCCGTCCAGGCGGTCGGCGTGGTCGAGCCAGGTGCGGACGGCGGCGAGCGCGTCGGCGGCACAGCGGTGCGCCTGCGCGGCCTCCGCTCCCCCGGCCAGGCCGAGCAGCACGACGTCGGGGGCGGGACCGTCTGCGGTCACGAGCGTCGCCAGGTCCGTCGGTCCGGCGACGCCGCCGTGCGCGGCGCCGAGGCCGGGGTGCGTGGCGAGCCCGAGCACGTCGTCGCCGGCGATCACGACGCTGCCGGGGACCTCACCCGCGGGGGTGACGGGCGTCCAGTCGAGCCGGAACAGCGCGTCCCGGGCGACGGCACCGGCGGAGTCGAGGTCGAGCTCGCCGACTCCGCGCAGCACCAGCGAGTCGACGGTGACGACCGGTGCACCGGTCCCGTCGGCGACGGCGACGGCGATCGCGTCGTCGGCGACCGGGGTCAGGCGCACCCGCAGGGTCCCCGCGCCGCTCGCGTGCAGCGTCACGCCCTCCCAGGAGAAGGGCATACCCCCGCGGCTGCGCTCGCCCAGCTCGACGAACCCTGCGGCGTGCAGTGCGGCGTCGAGCGCGGCGGGGTGCAGGCCGAAGGCGTCGACGTCGGTACGGCCTGCCTCGGGCAGCACGATCTCGGCGAGCACGGCGTGGTCGTGGCGCCAGGCCGCGGTGAGGCCGCGGAAGGCGGGGCCGTAGCCGAAGCCGGCCTGCGCCAGGCGGTCGTAGAGGTCCTCGACCCCGAGCGGCTCGGCCCCGGCGGGCGGCCACTCGGTCGCGTCCGGGGTCGCCGGGACGGCGCCGCCCGCGGCGAGGACGCCGGTGGCGTGCGGGGTCCAGGGAACGTCGTGCTCGGCGTCGGCGTCGGTGTCCGGCCGGGCGTAGACGGTCAGGGTGCGGCGGCCACCGGCGTCCGGGGCCCCGACCCACAGCTGGACCGCGACCCCGCCCTCGTCGGGCAGGGCCAGCGGGGCGGCGAGGGTCAGCTCCTCCACCCGGTCGCAGCCGACCTCGTCGCCGGCCCGCACGGCCAGCTCCAGGAAGGCGGTGCCGGGCAGCAGGGTGGTGCCGCGCACGGTGTGGTCGGCGAGCCAGGGGTGGGTCTGCAGGGACAGCCGTCCGGTGAGCAGCGCGCCCTCGGAGTCGGCGAGCGACACCGTGGCCGACAGCAGCGGATGCCGGGCGGCGCCGAGCCCGGCCGAGCGCAGGTCGGCGGCACCGGTCTGGAGGGCCTTGGGCCAGAACCGGCGGCGCCGGAAGGCGTAGGTGGGCAGGTCGGTGCGGCGGGCGCCGGTGCCGGCGAACCAGGGTGCCCAGTCGACGGCGGTGCCGTGGGTGTGCAGCGCGGCCAGTGCGGCGGTGAGGGTGTGCTCCTCGGGGCGCCCGGCGCGCAGCGCGGGCACGGCGACCGAGGCGGGGGCGCCGGGGTCCGCGGCGTCGAGGCAGTCGCGCGTCATGGCGGACAGGGGGCCGTCCGGGCCGAGCTCGAGGAACGCGGTGACGTCGTGGCGGGCGAGCCAGTCGACGCCGTCGGCGAACCGGACGGCGCTGCGGACGTGCTCGACCCAGTAGTCGGCCGAGGTGAGTTGGGCGACGGTCGCGAGCTCGCCGGTCACGTCGGAGACGATCGGGATCAGCGGTGCCTGCAGGTCGAGGCCCTCGACGACGGCGCGGAACTCGTCGAGCATCGGTTCCATCAGCGGCGAGTGGAACGCGTGGCTCACCCGCAGCCGCCGGGTCCGGCGTCCCTGGTCGGCGAGCAGGCCGGCGACGGCGGTGACCGCCTCGTCGGCGCCGGACAGCACGACCGCCGACGGGCCGTTGACCGCGGCGACCGAGACCCGGTCGCGGTACCCGTCGAGCAGGGCCTCGACCTCGGCCTCGGTGGCCTGCACCGCGACCATGGCGCCACCGGTGGGCAGCGCCGCCATCAGGCGGCCGCGGGCGGCGACCAGGGTGGCGGCGTCGTCGAGCGCGAGCACCCCGGCGACGTGTGCGGCGGCGATCTCGCCGACCGAGTGTCCGAGCAGGTGGCCCGGGGTGACGCCGAGGGAGGTGACGAGCCGGTACAGCGCCACCTCGACGGCGAAGATCGCGGGCTGGGCGTACGCGGTGTCGTCGAGCAGCGCGGCGGCGGTCTCGTCGGGGGTGGTGCCGTCGGTAGTGCGCCGGAGGATCTCGCGCAGCGGGCGCTGCAGCTCCGGGTCGAACGCGGACAGCACCGTGTCCAGGGCCTCGGCGAACACCGGGAAGCGGGCGGCGAGCTCGCGCCCGGCGCCGATCCGCTGCGAGCCCTGCCCGGTGAACAGCACGGCGAGCCGGCTGTCCGGCCGGGCCTCGGCGGTCACCGTGTCACCGGCCGCGGCGGGATCGCCCGCGGCCAGCGCGTCGAGACCACCGGCGAGGGCGTCGCGGTCGGCGGCGAGCAGCACGGCGCGGTGGGCGAACGCGGTCCGGGTTGTGGCCAGCGACCACGCGACGTCGGTCAGCGGGGTGTCGGGGGCGGCGGCGAGTGCCTCGCCGAGCGCGGCGGCCTGGGCCTGCAGCGCCTCGGGGGTGCGCCCGGAGAGCAGGACCGGGACGGTGCCGGGCTCGGTCG
The DNA here is from genome assembly GCF_017312155.1 of Pseudonocardia sp. UM4_GMWB1. Taxonomy (NCBI): domain Bacteria; kingdom Bacillati; phylum Actinomycetota; class Actinomycetes; order Pseudonocardiales; family Pseudonocardiaceae; genus Pseudonocardia; species Pseudonocardia sp. UM4_GMWB1. Next base: position 3,816,458 of record NZ_QJPN01000001.1, read on the forward strand.
GGCCGGGCTCGCCGACGGCCGGGCCGTCGTCCTCGGGGGCAGGGGTACCGGTCTCGGGGGCGGGGGCCTGCTCGATGATGGTGTGGGCGTTGGTGCCGCTGATCCCGAACGAGGAGACCGCGGCGCGGCGCGGGGCTCCGGTGGCCGGCCAGTCGGTGTTCTCGGTGAGGATGCGGACGGTGTCCGGGGACCAGTCGACGTGCCGGCTGGGGTCCTCGGCGAGCAGCGTGCGGGGCAGTACCCCGTGCCGCATCGCCATCACCATCTTGATCACCCCGGCGACGCCGGCGGCGGCCTGGGTGTGGCTGATGTTCGACTTGACCGAGCCGAGCAGCAGCGGGCGCTCGACGTCCCGGTCCCGTCCGTAGGTGGCCAGCAGCGCCTGCGCCTCGACCGGGTCGCCGAGGGTGGTTCCGGTGCCGTGCGCCTCGACGACGTCGACGTCGCCAGCCGACAGCCGGGCGTTGACCAGCGCCTGTTCGATGACCTGCTGCTGGGACGGGCCGTTCGGGGCGGTGAGCCCGTTGGACGCGCCGTCCTGGTTGACCGCGGAGCCGCGGACGACGGCCAGCACCTCGTGCCCGTTGCGGCGCGCGTCGGACAGCCGCTCCAGGACGAGCAGGCCGACGCCCTCGGCCCAGCCGGTTCCGTCGGCCGTGTCGCCGAAGGATCGGCAGCGGCCGTCGGCGGACAGTCCTCCCTGGCGGCCCATCTCGATGAAGGTGCCGGGCCCGGACATCACGGTGACACCGCCGGCCAGTGCCAGCGAGCACTCACCGCCCCGCAGGGCCTGGGTGGCGAGGTGCACCGCCACCAGCGACGACGAGCACGCGGTGTCGACCGTGACGGCGGGGCCGACCGTGCCGAAGGTGTAGGAGATGCGCCCCGATAGGACGCTGCCGGTGTTGCCGGTGAGCTGGAAACCCTCGGCGCCGTCCGCCGGGCCGACCCGGTAGTCCTGCGCCATCGCGCCGACGAACACACCGGTGCGGGTGCCCTGCAGCGAGACCGGGTCGATCCCGGACCGCTCGAACGCCTCCCAGGCGGACTCCAGGACGACCCGCTGCTGCGGGTCCATCGCGACGGCCTCGCGCGGGGAGATGCCGAAGAACTCGGCGTCGAAGTCGGGGGCGTCGTGCAGGAACCCGCCGGATCTCGTCGGGGAGCCGGCGAACGCGGCGGTGTCCCAGCCGCGGTCGGTGGGGAACGGCGTGACGCCGTCCTCCCCCGCCTCGACCATCCGCCACAGGTCCTCCGGGCTGCGGACACCGCCGGGATAGCGGCAGGCCATCCCGACGACGGCGATCGGCTCCTGGGCGGCGGACTCGAGCTCGCTCACCCGCCGGCGGGTACGGCGCAGGTCGGCCGTGGCCAGCTTGAGGTAGTCCCGGAGCTTCTGTTCGTTGTCCATTCCAACTCCACCCGTCTCGCCGCCGACGCCCGCTGACAATCGCGCCGGAATTCCGCACACATCCGACAGGAACCGAATCGCCGCCCCGTTCCCGCCGTACGGCGGAGGGGCTCATCGCAGATGATTCTGCGGAGGATCCGGGCCGGAAATCCCTAGTGTGTCGTCCGCCGGTTCACCAGTTGGCGGCCAGCAGCAGGTGGCCGTACTCGTTCTCCCGCGCCACGTGCTCGAGGTCGGAGTCGACCATCATCCGCATGAGCTCGGGGAAGTCGACCTCGGGCGTCCAGTCGAGCAGCCGCCGGGCCCGCAGGCTGTCGGCGCACAGCACCTCGACCTCGGCCGGGCGCACCAGCGCCGGGTCGATGACGACCTTGTCCCGCCAGTCCAGCCCCACGTGCTCGAAAGCGATCTGCACCGCGTCCCGCACCGAGTGCATCTGGCCGGTGCCGATCACGTAGTCGTCGGGCTCGCCCTGCTGCAGCATGAGGTGCATCGCGCGGACGTAGTCACCCGCGTAGCCCCAGTCGCGCACCGCGTCGAGGTTGCCCAGCGCGAGGTCGCGCTGCAGGCCGAGCTTGATCCGGGCGACCGCCAGGGAGATCTTCCGGGTGACGAACTCCTGGCCACGGCGCGGCGACTCGTGGTTGAACAGCATGCCCGACACCGCGTACATGCCGAACGACTCGCGGTAGTTGCGGGTGATGTAGTGGCCGTAGGCCTTGGCGGCGCCGTAGGGGCTGCGCGGGTGGAACAGCGTCGTCTCCCGCTGCGGGGTCTCCGCGGCCTTGCCGAACATCTCCGACGACGAGGCCTGGTAGAAGCGGATCTGCCCGTTCGGCGACGCCGTGCGCGACATCGAGAGGCCGGAGACCATCCGGATCGCCTCGAGCACCCGGAGCACACCGGTGCCGTTGACCTCGGTGACAAGCTCGGCCTGCTGCCAGGACATCGGGACGAACGAGATCGCGCCGAGGTTGTAGACCTCGTCGGGCTGCACCGTGTCGACGGCCGAGACCAGGCTGGCCTGGTCCATCAGGTCGCCGTCGACGAACTCCAGCTCGGACGCCAGCCGGCTGACCCGCGTCTTGCGGGGGTTGGCCTGCCCCCGGATCAGGCCCCAGACCTGGTAGCCCTGCGACAGCAGGTGCTCCGCCAGGTAGGAGCCGTCCTGACCGGTGATTCCGGTGATCAGTGCGCGTTTGGACATCGGGATTCCCTTTCGACCGTTACCGGGCCCGCCCATACGCGTCGACCGGCCGTCGGCACGGCGGCGAATACGCTGTCCGGACGAGAGACACGCCGCACGCTGGCAAGATCGGCGAGACGGTGTCAACGAATCCGCCGGGATGTAGGGAATTCACGAGTGCGGCCGCAGGAAATGGTGAGCAGAACTGGGGGATTCCGGGTCCGCGGTCTGGTCGGCTGTCCTGGCCGGTGTGCCACCGGCATCGTCCACCGGGCGGCCCGGCGGTCGCCGTGAACCGGGGGTGTCCTGACGTGCTGTGGAGACTCGCGCGCACCCGGCTGCGCGGCTACGCCGGGCCGGCGGGCGCCCTCGTCGTCCTCCAGACCGCGCAGATCGCCGGAACGCTGCTGCTGCCGACGCTCGGCGCGGCCCTCATCGACGAGGGTGTGGTCCGCGCCGACCCCGGCCGGATCGCCGAGCTCGGGGTGCTGATGGCCGGCACCGCCGTGGTCCAGATCGCGGCGGCGCTGGCGGCGACCGCCCTGGGGGCACGCACCTCCACCGCGGTGGGCCGGGACCTGCGCGCCGCGGTGTTCGACCGCATCCTGGACTTCTCCGCCCGCGAGATCGGCAGGTTCGGGACGGCGTCGCTGCTGACCCGCACGGTCAACGACGTCCAACAGGTGCAGAACCTCGCCCGTTCCGGGTTCGGTGTCGTCGTGTCCGCCCCCCTGATGTGCATCGGCAGCATCGTGCTCGCGCTGGCGCAGGACGTACCGCTGGCACTGCTGCTGGTCGTCCTCGTGCTGGTCGTCGGGGTGGCCTTCGGTCTGCTGCTGGTCCGGATGGGTGGCCTCTACGGCCGGATGCAGCTCGCCCTCGACGACCTCGGACGGCTGCTCCGGGAGTCGATCACGGGGGTGCGGGTGGTCCGCTCGTTCGTCCGTGAGGACCACGAGCAGGTGCGCTTCACCCGCAGCAACGACGCGTTCCTCGACCTCTCCCGGCAGGTCGGCCGGCTGATCGCCACGATGCTGCCGCTGGTGCTGCTGATGATGAACGTGTTCACGGTCGTCCTGATGTGGCTCGGCGCCCACCGCATCGACGCAGGCGTGATGCAGCTGGGCGCGCTCAGCGCATTCCTGTTCTACCTGTCGTTGATTCTCATGTCGGTCGTGATGCTCGCGTTCGTGTTCCTGCAGGTGCCGCGGGCCCGGGTGGGGGCGGGCCGGATCCTGGAGGTGCTCGACACCGAGCCGGCCGTGGCCGCACCGGCGACCCCGGCTCCGCTCCACGGCCCCGCGGGACGGGTCGAGATCCGGGACGCCGAGTTCCGCTACCCGGGCGCGGAGCGTGCGGTGCTGCGCGGGGTCGACCTGGTCGTCGAGCCGGGCGAGCGGCTCGCGGTGCTGGGCGGCACCGGGAGCGGCAAGTCGACCCTGCTGAACCTCGTGCTGCGGCTGGTCGATCCGACCGCGGGCACGGTCCGGGTGGGTGGCACCGACGTGCGACGGCTCGACCCCGCGGTGCTCACCGGCGTCGTCGGGTTCGTGCCGCAGCGCCCCTACCTGTTCGCCGGCACGGTCGCGAGCAATCTGCGGTTCGGGCGGACGGACGCGACCGACGACGAGCTCTGGGAGGCATTGCGCGTCGCGCAGGCCGACGGCTTCGTCGCGCGGATGCCGGGCGGTCTGGACGCGGAGATCGCGCAGGGCGGCACCACCGTGTCCGGTGGCCAGCGCCAGCGGCTGTGCATCGCCCGCACCCTGGTCCGCCGGCCCGAGATCTACCTGTTCGACGACTGCTTCTCCGCGTTGGACCAGGCCACCGACGCCGCACTGCGGGCGGCGCTGGCCCCGTGGACCGCAGGCGCCACCGTGATCACCGTGACCCAGCGGGTCGCCACCGCGCGCGACGCCGACCGGGTCGTCGTCCTCGACGCCGGACGGCTGGTCGCCGACGGTACCCACGACGACGTCCTGCGCGACAGCCCGACCTACCGCGAGATCGCGAACTCCCAGCCCACCGAGGAGGACGTCGCCCATGGCCTCGCCGGACGTCACTGAGCCCGCCCCGTCGGCGGCCACCCGGCCGGGGGAGGGCCCGGCGGGACCACCCGACGGACCCGCGCCGGGTGACCGCCCGGCGCGCCGGCTCGTGGGGCTGCTGCGGCCGCACCGCGGGCCGGTGGCGCTGGCCGTCCTGACCGGCGTGGCCGGGATCGCGCTCAACGCCGTCGGCCCGCTGCTACTGGGCCGGGTGACCGACCTGATCGCGGTCGGCGTCCTGGGTCCGGGCGGAGCGGGCGGGCCCGCAGCGGGCAGCCCCGGCCCCGCCGACGGTGTCGACTTCGACTCGGTCGCCAGGTTGCTGCTGGTCCTGCTCGTGGTCTACCTGGGGGCGTCGCTGTTCACGCTCGTCCAGGGCCGGATCGTCGCATCCGTGGTGTGGCAGGTGATCCACGACCTGCGGGGCCGGGCCCGGGCGAAACTGTCCCGCCTCCCGCTGCGGCACTACGACCGGCATGCGGCCGGCGAGACCCTCGGACGTACCACCACCGACGTCGACAACCTCCAGCAGACCCTCCAACAGACCCTGGCCGAGCTGATCACCTCGCTCCTGTCGCTGGTCGCGATGCTCACGCTGATGGTGGTGATCTCGCCGTCGCTGGCGATGGTGATGATCCTCAGCGTGCCGCTGGCGGGGCTGCTCGCGGTCGGGCTGGGTCGCCACGCGCACCCGCAGTTCACCACACAGTGGGAGGCCAACGGCGCGCTCAACGCCCACGTCGAGGAGGTCTGCACCGGGCACTCCCTCATCCGCGGCCACCACCGCCGGGACGAGGCGCGGCGCCGGTTCGCCGAGTGCAACGACGCGGTGTACCGGGCCGGGGCGTCGGCCCAGACCTCGTCCGGCGCGATGGAGCCGGTGATGATGTTCGTGGCGAACCTCGGGTACCTGGTGGTGGCCGTCCTCGGCGCGTGGAAGGTGCTCTCCGGCTCGCTCACCCTCGGCGACGTGCAGGCGTTCATCCTCTACGCCCGCCAGTTCAGCCAGCCGATCGTCGAGATCGCCTCGGTGGCCGGGCGGCTCCAGTCGGGGGTGGTGTCGGCGAAGCGGGTGTTCACGCTGCTCGACGCGCCCGAACAGTCGCCCGAGCCGGCCCGCCCTGCCGTGCCCGCGGCACCGGCGGGCCGGGTCGAGTTCCGCCGGGTGTCGTTCCGCTACGTCCCCGACGTCCCGCTCATCGAGGACCTGTCGCTGACCGTGGAGCCGGGCAGCACGGTCGCGATCGTCGGATCCACCGGCGCGGGGAAGACCACCCTGGGCAACCTCCTCGTGCGCTTCTACGAGATCGAGGGCGGGCAGATCCTGCTCGACGGCGTGGACACCGCGACGATGACCCGCGCCGACCTGCGGTCCCGGTTCGGGCTCGTCCTGCAGGACACCTGGCTGTTCGGCGGGACCATCGCCGAGAACATCGCCTACGGCGCGCCCGGCGCGACCCGCGACGAGATCGAGCAGGCGGCCCGCGCCACCTGCGTCGACACGTTCGTCGCGACGCTGCCCGACGGCTACGACACCGTCCTCGACGAGGACTCCGGCGGCGCTAGCGCCGGACAGAAGCAGCTGATCACGGTGGCGCGGGCGTTCCTCGCCGACCCCGCCGTGCTCGTCCTCGACGAGGCCACCAGCTCCGTCGACACCCGCACCGAGCTGCTGATCCAGCGCGCGATGGCCACCGTGCGGACCGGGCGGACCAGCTTCGTGATCGCGCACCGGCTGTCGACGATCCGCGACGCCGACCGGATCGTGGTCATGGACGCCGGCCGGATCGTCGAGCAGGGCACCCACGACACACTGCTGCGCGCCGGTGGCGCCTACGCCCGGCTGCACGCCGCGCGTACCAGCGACGCCGACACCCTGGCCCCCTGACCGTTCCCCGACCGACCGGGAGGACCCACCGTGCCCGAACCCCAGCTGCTCGCCGTCGCCGACCTCCACGTCGTGCACGCCGAGAACCGGGCGCTCGTCGAGTCGCTGCGCCCGTCCACCGAGCGCGACTGGCTGATCGTCGCCGGTGACGTCGGCGAGATGTACGCCGACATCGAGTCGACCCTGCGTCTGCTCGCGAGCCGCTTCGCACGCGTGCTCTGGACCCCGGGCAACCACGACCTGTGGACCCATCCGCAGGACCCCTGCACGCTGCGCGGCGACGCGCGCTACCGGGCGCTCGTCGAGACCTGCCGGGAGCTGGGCGTCACCACTCCGGAGGACCCGTACCCGGTGTGGGACGGTCCCGGCGGACCGGTCGCCGTCGCCCCGCTGTTCGTCGGCTACGACTACTCCTTCCGCGCCCCCGGCGCGACGACGGCGGCGGAGTCGCTCCGGATCGCTCACGACGCGGGTGTCGTCTGTTCCGACGAGTTCCTGCTGCATCCCGACCCCTACCCGGACCGCGCCACCTGGTGCCGACGCCGGGCCGCGCTGACCGAGCACCGCCTGGCCGCGGTCGACCCGGACCTGCCGACGGTGCTGGTGAACCACTGGCCGCTGCTGCGTCATCCGACGCGGGTGCTGCGGTACCCGGAGTTCGCGCAGTGGTGCGGCACCGAGCTGACGGCCGACTGGCACGTCCGGTTCCGCGCCGCGGCCGTCGTCTACGGCCACCTGCACATCCCCCGCGTCACCTACTACGACGGGGTCCGTTTCGAGGAGGTGTCGGTGGGCTATCCGCGCGAATGGCGGCCCCGGCCGCCCCGGGAACCGTTGCGCGCGGTGCTGCCGCTGCCGGTCGCCGGGGGTGTGCGGTGATCGAGCACGTGCTGCCCGGCCGGGTCGTCACCGAGTGCGCCTACGACGACGAGGAGCACCCCGGCGAGGGCCTCTTCCCCCAGGAGCGCGAGCTCGTCGCCCGGGCCGTGGAGTCCCGGCGGCGCGAGTTCACCACGGTGCGCAGGCTCGCCCGCCGCGCGCTGGGCCGGCTCGGCCGCTCCCCCGCCCCGATCCTCCCGAACCGTCGCGGAGCCCCGCAGTGGCCGCCTGGGGTGGTCGGCAGCATGACGCACTGCACCGGGTACCGGGCGGCCGCGGTGTCCTCGGTCGCCGAGTCCGCCGCGGTGAGCATCGACGCCGAGCCGGACGCACCGCTGCCCGCCGGGGTCCTGGAGACCGTCACCCTGCCCTCCGAGCGGGCGCTGCTCGCCGGGCTGGGACGGCGGCGGCCGGACATCGCGTGGGACCGGATGTACTTCAGCGCCAAGGAGAGCGTCTTCAAGGCCTGGTACCCGTTGACCGGTCGCGAGCTGGACTTCGACGAGGCCGAGATCGCGTTCGACGCCGCGGCCGGCACGTTCTCCGCCCGTCTGCTCGTCCCCGGCCCGGTCGTCGGCGGACGGAGCGTGCCGGTGTTCCCCGGGCGCTGGCACGCCGACCGGGGCCTGCTCGTCACCGCGGTGCATCTGCCGCCGCCACCGGCGGCGTGACTCCGGGGTTTTCCCGGCCCCCGCGGTGGTGCACTGGCCGCATGGAGCAGACCACCGGCACGCAGCGGGCCGACGGCCCCGGACAGGAGGCGGATCAGGCCGGTGCGCGGCCGGTCCTGTTCTGCTGTACCCACTCCACCGGGGAGGCCGCCACCAGTCTCGCGCTCGCCGGCGAGCTGGCCCGGCGCGGCGTACCGGACCTCGTGTTCGCCGCCGACGAGAACCTCCGCGGCCCGGTCGAGGAGATCGCCGACCGCAGCGCGGTGGAGTTCGTCTCCCTGGGCCCGGTGAACCCGGCGCTGGCACTCACCATGATGGACGACGCGACCTATGACCGGATCTACCAGCGGTCCCGGGTCCGCGCGTTGCGCGCACGGGCCCGGCAGCTGTTCGACGTCGACCACCTGCTGCAGCGCTACCAGGCCCTCGACGAGGTCGTCGAGCGTGTCCGCCCCGCCCTGATGGTGATCAACCGGTTCGCCACGCACGCCGTCCTGGTCGCGCTGGCCCGCGATATCCCCTACGTCATCACCGCACCGTGCCTGCTCAGCAGCCTCGTCGAGCACGACCTGCCGCGCGGGTTCCCCCCGCCGTCGTCCGGGCTGCCGCTGCGCCGCACCCTGCGCCAGGAGCTGGACCGGATCTGGTTCCGGATCGGCGTGGGCAGCCTGTTCCTCGACCGTTCGGTGCTGCGCAGGGCCGTCCGGCTGCACAAGCGGATGGGCGAGCTCGGGCTCGACCCGCGCACGCTGCGCGCCCCGGTCCAGCAGGAGGGCGCCCGCTCCCTGCTCTGCTTCACCGTCCCCGGGGTCGACTACCCGCTACCGGTCCCGGACCGGGTACGGATGGTGGGGGCGCTCGTCCCCCCGAGCCGCCACGACGAGCGCGACGCGGCCGTCACCGAGTGGCTCGACGCGCACCCGTCGGTCGTCTACGTGGCGTTCGGCTCGGTGACCCGGATGACGGCCGATCAGGTCCGGTCACTCGTCGAGCTGGCCCGCAGGCTCGGCGACGACCACGGCCTGCTCTGGGTGCTGCACCGGGACCAGCAGCGTCTCCTGCCCGCCGAGCTGCCGGCGAACCTGAAGGTGGTGCCCTGGGTCCATTCCCAGCTCGGGGTCCTGGAGCACCCGCACGTCCGGGCGTTCTTCACCCACGGGGGGAGCAACAGCATCCACGAGAGCCTCTACTTCGGGGTTCCCGTGCTGGTCCGTCCCACCCTCGTCGACCAGTTCGACCACGCGGTCCGTGCGGTCGACACGGGGATCGGGTTGACCGTCGAGCGGCCGGACCGCATCGACGTCGACGACACCCACGGCAGGCTGCTGCGGTTGCTGCACGAACCCGGGTTCGCCGACCGCGCGCGGGAGATCGGGCAGGTCCAGCGATCCGCCGGCGGGCTCCGCGTGGCCGGTGACGCCGTGCTGATGGAGCTTCGCGAAGCGTCGGTACCGACCCCCAGCGCCTGACCACCAGCGGGACCACCCGCCGCGCTCGTCCACGGCGTCCTGTCGCGGAAAGCTGTGGCTCGGACGGCGGTGCCCTCGGACGGCTTGCCTGACGCGTTCGCCGATCCGATCCGGTAGCCCATCCCGCGGACCCGCACCTTCTCCGAACCGTGCGGGAGCGGGGACCGGAACACGTCGTGGTCGCCCTACGGGCACAGGCACCGCTCCGTCGAGGCGGAGCGGAGCACCGAACCCCATCCCGCATCGTGGAGCTGCATGCTCCACGTCCACTCCACGCTCAGACCACAATGGACTTGTTCGTGGTCGCTGGCGATCATTCCCCTCGGGCGTCGCCCCGAGGTCGGACGCGGAGAAGGCGGCACCAGCCGAAGGGGATACCGCCTCGTTCCGACCGTCGGGACGGCAGGATTTGATCCTGCGACCCCGTGATGCGTGTTCGAGAGGCCCTCGAGCGGGGTGCTGGTACTGGCGGAGTTCGGCAGTGAAGCGCCCCGGGTTCAGTGCAGGCTCTGGGGTGCCCCGGGTTCAGCCAACGTCGACAACTACACGAGCGGGCCTCGCGATTCCGGAGGTGGGCCGGCCAGCTCAGCAAGCAGCAGGTCGACCCGAGCCGCTATGTCGTCGCGGATCAGGCGCATTCGTTCGAGTCCCTCGATCCCTCGCGCAGAGGGTTCGTCGGTGTCCCAAGTGCGAACCTCGATGTCCCCTCCGTCGACGTGTGCCTCCCGGCCGAGGGTGACCACGAGGTCGACGCGACGGAGCAGCTCGGGGTCGATGGGCTTGGGCGTCTCGCCGGTGATGTCCGCACCGGACTCACCCAGCACCTGCGCGGCCAGGGCGTTGACGGCACTACCCGGGCTGGTACCGGCGGAGTGGACCTCGACCCGGTCCCGGGCAGCGGCCCGCATGAGGCCGGCTGCCATCTGGGACTTGCCGCCGTTGCGGACGCAGACGAACAGGACCGACGGGGTAGCGGTCACGACGGTTTCGCTTCCGCTTTGATACCGGTCAGCTCGCCCAGCAGGGCACGGACCCGGGCATCGATGTCGTCGCGGATCGGCCGTACCTCGTCGACGGTCTTCCCGGCGGGATCGTCGAGCTGCCAGTCGAGGTAGCGCTTGCCCGGGAACACCGGGCACGCGTCGCCGCAGCCCATGGTGATCACGACGTCGGCGGCGTCGACGGCGTCGGTGGTCAGCCGCTTCGGGATCTCGGCGCTGAGGTCGATATCGCTCTCGGCCATGACCTCGCGGACCGCGGGGTTGATGCTCTCGGCCGGTGCGGAGCCGGCCGAGCGGACGCGGACCGCTCCGGCGGCGTGGTGGTCCAGCAGGGCGGCGGCCATCTGGGACCGTCCTGCGTTGTGGACGCAGACGAACAGGACTTCGGGGATGGCGTTGACCATCAGGGTGCTCTCCTGGGATCGGTGGTCAGGGGTGGGATCGATGTCGGACCGGGGCGGGCAGCAGCTCGTCGACGAGTCGGCGGACCCGCTGCTCGATGGCGTCCCGGATCGGACGGACGGCGGCGAGGTCGAGACCGTCCGGGTCGGCGATGTCCCAGTCCTCGTAACGGCGGCCGGGGAAGATGGGGCAGGCGTCGCCACACCCCATCGTGATCACCGCGTCGGCGGCGCGGACGATCTCGTCGGTCCAGGGTTTCGGGAACTCGGAGCTGATGTCGATGCCGACCTCGGCCATGGCCGCCACGGCGGCCGGGTTGACCGTGTGCGCAGGGGACGAACCGCCCGACCAGCCCACGGCCCGGTCCCCGGTCAGGTGTGTGAAGAAGCCGAGGGCCATCTGTGACCGGCCGGCGTTGTGGGTGCAGAGGAACAGCGCGACCGGTCGTCCGTCGTCGTCATGGCCCTCGACCCGTGCCAGGGCCCGCAGCCGCTGGCGTGCGAAGCGCTCGGCCAGCAGCGGCAGGAAGTTCAGCACGACCGCGCGGCCGGCGAACTCGTCGTAGGACGAGTGCAGGAACCGCTCGATGGTCTCCGTGCCGAACGTGTCGTCGAACTCCCGGGCCAGGTTCGTGGCCGCCGTGGTCAGGGCGAGCTGCTGGTCGATCGAGAGGGTGTCGCGGTGCCACGGACCGGTCATGGCGGGCCTTCTTCCTCGAAGGGCGATCGTGGTGTGGACGTGGTGGATCAGGTGCGGGACACGACATCGGGCTGTGCGGGGAACAGACGACGGCGGAGCCACAGGGAGACATAGACCAGCCCGACCAGCACCGGCACCTCGATCAGCGGCCCGACGACGCCGGCGAGCGCCTGCCCGGAGGTCACGCCGAACGCACCGATGGCGACGGCGATGGCGAGCTCGAAGTTGTTGCCCGCGGCGGTGAACGCGAGGGTGGTGGTGCGCTCGTAACCCATGCCGACGGCCCGCCCGAGGGCGTAGGAGCCGGCCCACATCAGGGCGAAGTAGGCGAGCAGCGGCAGCGCGATACGGGCGACGTCGAAGGGCTGTGAGGTGATGGCCTCGCCCTGCAGGGCGAACAGCAGCACGATCGTGAACAGCAGGCCGTACAGCGCGAACGGCCCGATCCGGGGAAGGAACTTCTCCTCGTACCAGTCACGCCCCTTGGCCCGCTCCCCCAGCCTGCGGGTGAGGTAGCCGGCGAGCAGCGGGATGCCGAGGAAGATCAGCACGGACTTGACGATCTCCCACGTGGAGACGTCGAGGTCGGTCACCGGCAGGCCGAGCCATCCGGGCAGGACCGAGAGGTAGAACCAGCCCAGCACGCCGAACATGACGACCTGGAACACCGAGTTCAGCGCGACCAGCACTGCGGCGGCTTCGCGGTCACCGCAGGCGAGGTCGTTCCAGATGATCACCATGGCGATGCACCGGGCGAGCCCGACGATGATCAGACCCGTCCGGTACTCGGGCAGGTCGGGCAGCATCAACCAGGCCAGCGCGAACATCAGCGCCGGGCCGAGGACCCAGTTCAGCAGCAGCGAGGTGAGCAACAGCCTGCGGTCACCGGTGACGGTGTCGAGGCGGTCGTAGCGGACCTTCGCCAGCACCGGGTACATCATGATCAGCAGGCCGAGCGCGATCGGCAACGAGACGCCGTCGACCGCCAGGGCGTCCAGCACCGGGGCGAGCCCGGGTACCAGGCGGCCGAGCAGCAGGCCGACCGCCATCGCCGCGATGATCCAGACCGGCAGGAAGCGGTCCAGGGTCGACAGCCGGGCGACGACAGCGGCGCCGCCGTCGGTGGTGTTCTGGGTGGTCACGTCAGTCCTCGTACGTCAGTTCGCAGGTGCGGTGGTTGCAGGGGCCGTGTCGGTGTCGGCGGCGGGATCGAGCAGGCCCGCGAGACGACCGAGGGCGGCCGGGACCGTGCGGTAGTAGATCCAGGTCCCCCGGCGCTCCCCGGTGATCAGACCCGCCTCGCGCAGCACCTTGAGGTGGTGCGAGATCGTCGGGCCGGACACCTCGAACACGCCGGACAGGTCGCACACACACGCCTCGCCCCCCGCGTGCGAGGCGATCAGCGACAGCAGCCGCAGGCGTACCGGCTCCCCGAGTGCCTTGAACACCCGCGCGAGTTCGGTCGACTCCGGCTCGTCGAGGGGGCGCTCCACGAGCACCGAGCGACAGATCGACTCCTGGTTCGACACTCGTCTATTTTGATCAGCATCGAATCCATCGGTCAAGTGAACGGATGGGGACGGACCGGGTCGCCGCCGTCAGTCCGCTCGACGCGGCAGGGTTCCGCCTGCCAGCGCGGCGGCGACCACCGCGGCTCCGGCGAGTACGACGAACACCTCGGGATAGCCACCCAGCGGACCCGCGAGCGCGCTCCCCGCCCAGGGGGAGATCGCCACCGCGACCATGACCGGTGCGGACAGGATCCCGTTGAGACGGCCGTAGACGCGTGGGTGCCAGCGGTCCGACAACGCCGTGGCCTGCAGGAGGGTGAAGATTCCGCGGGCGGCGCCGGCGAGCATCGCAGCAGCGATCAGTGCCCACACCGGCCCCGGCAGGACGGCGAGCAGGATCGTGGTGGCGCCGAGCGCGGCCATCACGGCGATGCTGCGGCCGCGGACGGTGCTGCGCCGGACGAGGGGGCCGTAGCCGAGCCTGCCGAGGACCTGTCCGAGTCCGCCCAGACCCAGGGCCCAGGCGGCGAGATCGGTCGACATCCCGCGGTCGAGCAGAAGTGGTACCTGGTTGACAGTGACGGCGAAGCTGGTGAACCCGCCGAGAGTGATCACCACGACCAGCAGCCCGAACGCTCTGCTGTGCCGGATCCGTGCCGGATCGTCGTCGACGACCGCCGGAGCGGCGCCGTCGCGGACGGGATCGGCGACCGGGTCGGGCCACGAGCCGCGCAGCCCGAACAGGTGCGCCGGGATCGTGACGACCCCGAGGACGACGGCGAGGACCACGTAGGTCTCCCGCCATCCGAACGGCTCCAGCAGCGCCGCGGCGAGCGGGGCGAACACGGTGCTGGCCAAGCCCGCGACCAGGGTCAACACGGTCAGCGCACGAACCCGGTCGGAACCCCACCACCGGGTCAGGGCCGCGAACGCCGGCGGGTAGAACGTCGCTGCCTGCGCGATCCCGGCCAGCAGGCACGCCACCACGAAGGCCGGGAACGATCCGGCCGTCGCGATCAGGAGAGTGGCCGGCACGCCGACGACCGCGCCCGCGGTCATCACCCAGCGGGGACCGTGACGGTCCAGCACACGCCCGACCGGGATCCCGACCAGCGCGGAGACCACCAGCCCCGCGGAGAACGCCGCGGTGACCGACGGGACGGACCATCCGGTGTCGGCCGCGATCGACGGCGCCAGCACGGGGAAGGCGTAGTAGAGCACGCCCCAGCTGGTGATCTCGGTGACGCACAGGACCACGAGGACCCGCCACCGGCCACGGGACGTCAACCCTCCGCCGGCCCGCCCACCGCGACGGCGAGCGGGCCGGGTCGTCGTCTCGTCGGAGGTCACGACGAGGAGGCTGCCCCGGCCGGATCCGCATCAGGGACGGTGGGACCGCAACAACCGCTACCTGATGCCGTCGCGGCGTCCGACTCGTCGGCGTCGAACAGTCCCGCTCCCCCACAGACACCGGTCTCGTTGAGCACCAGCTCCACGCGTGCGGCAGCCTCGTGATCACCGATCAGGGCGTCGGCGATCGACCGGACCTGTTCGTAGCCGGTGCGGGCCAGGAACGTCGGCGCGCGCCCGTAGCTCTTCATCCCCGCCAGGTAGAACCCCGGTTCGGGGTGCACCAGCTCGGCGGCACCGTGCGGGTACACGGTCCCGCAGGAATGCACGTTCGGGTCGATCAGCGGCGCCAGCCGGACCGGCGCCTGCAGCGTCGGATCCAGCTCGGTCCGCACCTCCGACAACCAGCCCAGCTCGGGCCGGAACCCGGTCAGCACGAGCACCTCGTCCACGCCGGACAGCGTGCGACCCTCGTCCGAGACCAGGACCACCGTCCCGTCGGCCACCTGCTCGATCCGCTCGGTGCGGAATCCGAACACCGGATCCACCAGCCCGGCGTCGACAGCCTCGGACGCCCGAACCCCGAGCGCCCCGCGAGCGGGAAGCTGATCACCCTCGCCTCCGCCGAACACCTGACCGAAGCCCGGCCGGCGCAGTACCCACGAGATCCGGGTTCCCGGCTCCTCACGGGCGAGCGCCGCCAGCCCGGCCAACGCGGTCGACGCAGAGTGCCCCGACCCCGCGACGACGACGTGCCGACCGGCGTAGCGGGCCCGCTGCCCGGCATCGGTCAGGTCCGGGATCACGGCCCGCACCCGCTGCGCGACCTCCGCCTCACCGACCGCGGGCAGACCATCACCGCCGAGCGGATTCGGGCTCGTCCAGGTACCCGAGGCGTCGATCACCGCTCGAGCGGCGATGCGCTGTCCGTCCGCGGTCCGCACGATCAACGGTTCGCTGTCGCGACCGGCGTCGACCACCCGGTCCCGACCACGCCGGGTCACTCCCACCACACGCGCCCCGGTCTGCACTCGGTCCCCCAGAGCAGCGGCCAACGGCGCGAGGTAGCCCGCGACCCACTCCGCACCGGTCGGATAGGCCTCGGGATCCGGACTCACCCAACCGGTCGGGGCGAGCAGCCGCTGCGCGGCCGGGTCGATCAGCCAGCCCCACGGTGAGAACAGCCGGACATGACCCCACTGCAGCACCGACGCTCCCGCGCTCGCCCCGGCCTCCAGTACGAGCGGTTCCACGCCCCGTTCGGCCAGCTCGGCCGCCGCAGCCAACCCGGCCGGGCCGGCACCGATGACCACGACCGGCAGCCCCGCACTGTCGTCCATCCCGCCTCCATCGACGATTATCGATTAATGCCGCCGAATGTATCGACCCACATCGATGGACGCAACCATCGATCGTCGTCGATACTGGGCTCATGAGCGTGCTCCCCACCGACTCGCAGGCGGCACAGCTCCCTGCGGACGACGCCACCACCTACGCGCACTGGTTCGCCTGCCTCGCCGAGCCGGTGCGGGTGCGTCTGCTGCACGCCGTCGCCACGGCCGGGAACCCGGTCCCGGTCGGCCGGCTCGCCGAGCTGGTCGGCATCAGCCAGGCGACCTGCTCGCACCACCTGCGCAAGCTGGCCGAGACCGGCTTCGTCATCCTCCGCAAGGAAGGCACCACCACACAGGTCACGGTCAACCCGAACTGCTGCACCGGCCTGCCTCACGCCGCGGACGCCGTCATGGGCCTGCTCGCCCCCGGCCCCTGCTGCCCCGACGACATCCCCGACGACGTCACCGTCCGCGCCATGACCGACGACGACTGGGACGCGGTGCTCCGGATCTACGGCGAGGGCATCGCCACCGGCCACGCCACCTTCGAGACCGACGTGCCCGACCGCACCGACCTCGACGCCGGCTGGCTGCGCGAGCACCGCTGGGTCGCCGAGATCGACGGCCAGGTCGTGGGCTGGACCGCCGTGCGCCCCGTCTCGACCCGGCCCGTCTACAGCGGCGTCGGAGAAACCTCGATCTACGTCGCCGACGGATTCCGAGGCCGCGGCGTCGGCAGAGCACTCATCCGTCAGCAGGTCTGCGCCGCGGACGACGCCGGCCTCTGGACCCTGCAGACCTCGATCTTCCCCGAGAACCGCGTCAGCCTCGCTCTGCACCGCGCTGCCGGCTACCGCACCCTCGGCGTCCGCGAACGCATCGGACAGCACGACGGTCGTTGGCGGGACACCGTATTCCTCGAACGCCGCTCCGATCACCGCAGCTGACCAGCGAGATTCGCCGTCACAAGGCCGTCAGATCCACTGCGATGATCACGCGATTCATGGGAGAACGAGCACGTGGCCGACGACTCGGTGGGGAGGCGGATCGCCACCTCCCGACGCCGGCGCCCCCGACGACATGCCCGCGTTGCCGGCTCGGTCGTCGTCACCACCGACACGCGGCATCGCTCACGAGTACCGCGTTCTCGGCGTCACTCCCCTGCCCCGGGAACGACGACGACCGGCACCGACGCTGTCCGCAGGCACTCCACGACCGTCGACGCGGCAGCGGTGAGAGCGACCGGGCGGGAGTTGCCGAGCACCAGCATCGCAGCCCCGGCCGAGTGCTCGGTGAGGACAGCGGCCGCTCGGCCGTGGCCGGTCAGCACCGGGACGTCGGCTCCGGCCTGGGCGGCGCGCACCGCGGCCCGGGCATCGGCCAGGGCCCGTTCGGCGGTCTCGGACCGGCCTGCAGCCCGACGCGGCGAGGTCTGAACGGGGCTGTGCCACGCCGTCACACCGACCACCGGGACGCCGGCCGCCCCGCCGTGGGCGAGAGCCCAGCGCAGCGCGGCGCGCGAGGCCGCAGACCCGTCCACACCGACGACAATGGTGTCCGGCCCGATCTCGGCCCCGGCCGAGACGTCCGGGCCACCCTCTGCGACGGATCCGGGATCCCCGCCCGCGCGCGCGGCCTGCTCGGCGGGATCCGGCCCGGGAGCGCGCGCGTCCGGATCCGAGGCGATCCGGTCGACGGGATCGTGGGGGTGCGGGCCCGGGCCCACGCGTCCCCCAGGGCCGTCCGCGGCTTCCATGACGGACTCGTCCTTCGGGAAGTGATGCACCGAGCCTCCTGACCTGAGTTCCTCCGGACGGGCCGCCTACCCGGGCCGGGGCACAGCATGCCTTCCCCGTCGGGTTCCGGCTGGGCCGTAGCGGGCCCGATCGGACCGCCTGCAGGGCCTACGTGCCGGACCGGCCGCACGTCCCGGTGATTGTCCGCGGCAGGCCCGGGTAGCCGCCGCCGGTACGCCACCCCTCGTGAGGAGGATCCCGTGAAGGTCGTCGCCGTCCTCTATCCGGACGACCACCCCGAGCACCACCCCCATGTCGTCGCGAGTGCAGCCCGCGGACTCGACCTCGCCGACCGCCTCTCCGCGGCCGGGCACGAGCTGGTGACCACCAGCGACACCGGTGAGCAGCTGGACCGCGAGCTCGCCGACGCCGAGGTGCTGATCACCACCCCGTTCTGGCCGGTCTATCTCGACGACGACCGCATGGCGAAGGCGCACCACCTCTCGCTCGTCATCACCGCGGGCATCGGCTCCGACCACGTCGACGCCGACGCGGCCACCGCCCGCGGCATCAGCGTCACCGAGGTGACCGGCTCCAACGTCGTCAGCGTGGCCGAGCACAACGTGCTGCAGATCCTCGCGCTCGTACGCAACTTCGTGCCCGCCCACCGTCAGGTCGCCGAGGGCCGTTGGGACGTCGCCGACGCCGCACAGGAGGCGCACGACCTGGAGGGCAAGACCGTCGGCATCCTCGGGCTCGGCGCGATCGGCGCCCGGACGGCGTTACGGCTCAAGGCATTCGACGTGACGATCCTCTTCTACGCGCGGCACCGGCGGAGCCCGGCCGAGGAGGCGACCCTCGGAGTCCGGTACGCCCGGCTCGACGAGCTGGTGCGCACCTCCGACGTCGTCTGCGCCGCCACCCCGCTGACATCCGACACCGGTGCGCTGTTCGACGCCGAGCGGCTCGCGACGATGAAGCCCGGCTCGTGGCTGGTCAACACCGCCCGCGGGGCCATCGCCGACGCCGACGCCGTCCGCGAGGCCTGCGAGTCCGGACAGCTGGGGGGCTACGCCGGCGACACCTGGTACCCCCAGCCCGCGCCGGCCGACCACCCCTGGCGGGCCATGCCGCGCCACGCCCTGACCATCCACTACTCCGGCATGACGGTGGAGGCGCAGGCCCGCATCGCGGACGGGGTGCGGGAGATCCTCGACGCGCACCTGGCCGGGGAGCCCCTGCCCGACGACTACGTCGTCGCCGCACCGCAGAAGTGAACTCGCCCGGCACCCCTTCACACCACGGATAGGGCACCGGGCGCGTCGAGGAACGAGTCGGGGCCGCGAGCCGCGCGTGGTCTCACGCCGGGTCGACGGTCCCGGCTGCTCGTTCAGCGGCGTAGCCGGCCTCGGCATCGGTGATCACCCAGTTCGCGACATCGGCGAGCTTGAGGTTCGTGCTCTGCGAGGACTCGATCAGCATCGTGAACGCCTCGCCGTCGGAGATGCGGAAACGTTCCATCAACACGCCCTTGGCCCTCCCGATGGCTTCACGGTTGATCAGTGCACGTGTCAGCTCGGTCGCCCGCCGCGCCCCGGCGAGCGCGACCGCGGCCTGGTCGGCGAACAGCGCCCCGAGCAACCGCTCGTGCTCGGTGAAGCCGTCCGGCTCACGGCCCCACAGGTTGAGCGCGCCCGCTGAGCGACCGGCGGACAGGTGGAAGGACAGAACCGCGGCGAAGCCCGCCCTGCGGACGTGCGGTACCAGCCGCGGCCACGGGACGACGCCCCCGCCCAGGTCGGGTACGTCGGTGACACCGTCGCCGACGCTGCGCAGGGCGTCGATGCAGGGCCCTTCACCCAGTGCCGCCTGCAACTCGTCGACACCGGCCACCCGATCGTCGGAGGGGGCGTGTGTGGTGATGGCTCCGTGGCGGTCGATCATCGTCACGCTCGCGCCCGCGGCCGACGAAATCATGTCCAGGGCGCTCGCGACGACGGTATGCAGCATCGCCGTGCTGTGCGGCGAGTCGACCCGGGTGTCGACGAGCCGACGAGCGGACGTGGCCAACGCCGTCCGCAGTGACTCACCGAGCTCCGCCACCGTTGGTGCATCGCTCGGGTGCGCGGTGGGCTTCCTGCCCGATCGACCGACATCGAGGTCGGGGACCTGCTCGGCCGCGGAGGTGGGTGCGTCGTAGGAGTTCATCCGGTCGCCCTCACTCCTGTCAGATGTTCGCCGCCGGCACGGCGTGTCGTGGGGCCTGGTGCTGAGCGGTCGATCGTGGCACTGATCAGGTAGAGCGACGGTAGCGGCGACGCGATGATGTGCACAGCGGCACCGAGCCGGACGGAGCTGTCGCCCGGGCCGCGGTCACCTCTCGCGAATCGTCAGGAGCGAGATCGACCGTCGAGGTCCGGTCGACGCAGCCGCCGCGTGTCGCCGGCACCGAGGGCCACGGCGGGCGGCTGTGATCGCACCGGCGACAGTGGAGCGACCCGCCCGGCGCGCGGGCCGGGAGAGCGCTCATCATGCAGACCGGTGGGGCAGGCCCGTGCGGTGAGCGGTCTTGCGGTGCTCCGGTCCTCTTCGTACGTTCAGAGTCCGGGTCATCTCGATCGCGACCCGGCACCGTTGAACACCGCAGCGGAGACGACACCCGTACCGACATCGGGAGCCTCCATGCGGACATCCGTGCTCGTCCCGGCCCAGCGGCAGTCCACCGTCACTCGACGGTCCCGCCGCGACGGCCCTCACGGCTACGACGACCTCGCCCCCGAGCTGCAGCGCCTGGCCGCCATGGCGCCGGACGATCCGGACCGCGGGCCGCTGCGCGACCGCATCATCTGCGAGTTCCTGCCCCTGGCCCGCAACATGTCCCGCCGCTACGTCACCGGCTCGCACGCCGCGGACGACGTCGAGCAGGCGGCCACCCTCGGGCTGATCAAGGCTGTCGACCGGTACGACCCGGGCGCCGCGACCGGCGGCCCGCTCGGCTACCTCGTGCCGACCATCCGTGGTGAGCTGATGCGGTACCTGCGCGACCACAGCTGGGCGGTCCGCGTCCCGCGCGACCTCAAGGAGCTCAGCGTCGGGCTGAACCGGGCGGCACTGGCGCTGACCCAGCGGCTCGGCCGCGCCCCGAAGCCGAGCGAGCTGGCCGAGGAGCTGGACGTCGACGTCGCCCGTGTCGTCGACGCGCTCGGCGCCATGGAGACCCACCACGCCCTGTCGCTCGACGCCCCCGGCCCGGACGGCGAGCCGACGCTCGGGCAGCGCCTCGGCGACGAGGACCCCGAACTGGAGTACGCATCCCTGCGCGGCGAGCTCCGCGCCCGGATCGACGAGCTGCCCGCCCGGGAGCGGCGCATCCTGCTGCTGCGCTTCTACGGCGACAAGACCCAGACCGAGATCGCCGCAGAGATCGGTGTCTCCCAGATGCATGTGTCCCGGCTGCTGAGCCGGATCGTGGCCCGGCTGCGGGAGGAACTGGACGGCTGACCGGGCCGCCACCCGCGACACTAGGAGGACGGGCCCCGCGGTGCGGGCCCGCCCCTCCCTCCGCTGCGGCGGGTCAGCCGGCGACGGCCGAGCGTGCCCGAGCCCGGTCGAGTGCCTGGTCCATCGCCTTTACGCCGTGCGCGCGCCGGTAGGCCGCCTCGACGCGGTTGCGACCGGCCAGACCGAGCGCCTGGTAGCGGGAACGCCCCTTGAGCGCCGTCCGCAACCCACGGGCCAGTGCGGCCGCGTCCCGCGGGGCGACGACGAGCCCGGACACCTGGTCGACGACGAGATCGGTGTGCGCACTCACCTGCGCGCTCACCACCGCGCACCCACAGGCCATCCCCTCCAGAGCGCCGAACCCGGTCGTCCAGTACGGCTCCGGGCAGACGACGACATCGGCCGAGCGCAGCAACCGCGGCACGTCCACACGAGCGACCGGGCCGAGGAACCGCACCCGGTCGGCGACACCACAACGCCGCCAGCGCGAACAGCCGGTCGCGGTCGGCGTCCGGCTCCCCGGCCGGGCGGCCTCCGGCGAGCAGCAGTTCTGCGGCGGGTACCCCGGTGAGGGTACGCACCGCGTACTCGGCGCCGCTGCGCAGGCCGAGGCCACCCAGTGCGACGAGCCGGGGGCGCTCGCCGCGACGGAGGGTGGGGCCTGCGGGGCGGAACTCGTCGGTGTCGACGGTGGCGGGCACGATCTGCAGTCGATCCGGTTCGACGCCGGCGGCGAACAGCCGCCGGCGGTCCTCGACGCTGGTCACCAGCACCCGGTCGACGTCGCGCAGCACGGCCCGCTCCACCGCCCCACGCCCACCGCCGGGTTCCATTGCCGCGCCGTGCACGAGCTGGGCGACCGGGACGCCGGGTGCGGCAGAGCGGGCGGCGAGCACTGCCGTCCAGTGGTGGGTGTGGACGACGTCCGGCCGGCCGCCGCGCCACAACCGGCGCAGCGCCGCGGTCAAGGCCTCCACGACACGGTCCGGCGGGGCGCCGGCCGTTCCTGCGACACGGTGGACGACCCGGCCACCGCCCGGGGGGGCGATGGACGGGTCACCCGGGGCCACGGCGTCGACGTGGTGTCCACCCGCGGCGAGCGTGTCGACCACTTCGCCCAGGTGCCGGGCCCGGCCGCTCCAGTCGGGGCGGTCGGGGGTGGTCCACGGATCGAGTGAACCGGACACGACGGTGATGTACACGCTGACCTCCAGGTGCGCGGCGGACCGCGGAGCCCGCGCAGCAGGGTTCCACGCGTGCGGGTGCGCGGCGTGTACCCGCGCGACGCCGGTTCATTGCCCGTGCCGTGCCGAGACGCTCCGCAGCGTCCCGTCGGCCGGGGGGCCGTCACCTCCGGCCCGTAGTGGTGCACGACCTCGACGTCTCGCGCGGATGCGGGCGACGACGTCATGTGCCATCGGCGGCAGGACGGCCATCGCGCCGCAGTGCAGTCCACGAACGCGTATCCGGCGGTCCTGCCGTGTGACGCGGCCGGGGGCGGGTAGCTGTGGTCGGTCACACACCCGAGAAGCCGAGGAATCACCGTGGATCCCCTGCACACCGGCGAACGACTCGCTCCGTTCGTCGCCTGGCTCGCGACCCGGATCGACGACGAGTCGACCCGCCGTACCTACCGGCAGATCGCCGAGCACTTCCTGCAGTTCTGCGCCGCCGACCGCGGCGAGCCCGACACCCGCCGGCAGCGCTTCGTCCACGCTCACCGCGACCGGGTACCACCCGTGACGACGCGTGCGGCGCTGGAACGGCTCGCCGAACACGACGCGGTCGTACGGCGCACGCTGCCCGTCGACTCCTGAACCGCGCGCCGATGCACCCGGGCGACGCGTCCGGCGACCCGGCCCCGCCCGTAGCCTTCGACGGCGCGGGCCGGCCGGCCGCGCCCATCCCGGCCCGGCGCGACCGAGTGCCAGGGCCAGCTCCCGGACGTGGACCTTCTGTCCGCCGGCATCCGGTCCGCCGGGGTCGACGAAGGGGCTGGCGTGGTTCGGAGACCGCGATACACACGCTGCGGCGTATCCACCGCACCGGCCCGGCCCGGCCCGGCCCCGGGGCATGCTCGGCGTGACCGCGGGTATCGGACCGGGCATGGCCACTCCCTCGAACGACGCCGTGACCTCGGACCCGCCCCGCACCTCGTCGGAGCCGGCAGCGACGAGCGGTCCGGGTCCGCTGCCCGTCCTGTCCCCCGCCGACACCGCGCGGCTGCTCGGCACCGCGTTGGGCCCGATCATCGCCCAGGGCGTCATCGCCCGGCGACCGCGCGTGGTGGCGCTGGCAGGGCGGCTCGGGACCGACGATGCAGCCGTGCGGCTGCTGCAGCAGCTGCGCGCCCGCTACGGCGACGGCCCGGTCCGGGTTCCGCTGCCCGGACGCCCGTTCGCGCTGGTCCTCGACGGCGACGGCGTCCGGCGGGTGTTGACCGAGGGCCCCGAGCCGTTCGCCCCGGCCTCCTGGGAGAAGCGCGGCGCACTCGGCCACTTCCAGCCGCACGGCGTGCTCGTCTCGCACGGCGACGCCCGCGCCGAGCGACGCCGCTTCACCGAGACCGTCCTCGACACCGGGACGCCGCTGCACACCGACGCCGCACACATCGCCGCCGTCGCCCGGGCCGAGACCGGCGCGCTGCGCGACATCGCCGCCCGCACCGGTGTGCTGAGCTGGGACGACTTCGTGCGGTCGTGGTGGCGCACCGTGCGTCGCATCGTGCTGGGCCCGCAGGCCCGCGACGACCACGACCTCACCGACACCCTCACCCGGCTGCGCGGGCGCGGTAACTGGTCCTTCCTCGCCCCCCGCCACGACCACCTGCGCGAACGCTTCGCCGCCGGAGTGCGGCGGCACCTGGATCGGGCCGCCCCGGGCAGCCTCGCCGCCCGGATCGCCGCCCAGGACCCGGGGACGGGGATCACGCCGGAGGACCAGGTCGGGCACTGGCTGTTCGCCTGGGACCCCGGCGCCGCGGTGACCTTCCGGGCGCTCGCGCTGCTCGCCACCCACCCGCAGGTGCGCGGACGGGCCCGCGCCGAGATCGCCGAGGGGGCTCAGGACGGGCCTCCCGAACTGCCGGTGCTGCGTGCCGCGGTGCTGGAGTCGACGCGGCTGTGGCCAACCACGCCGCTGCTGTTGCGCGAGTCCACACGCGCTACGCGGTGGCCGGGCGGCGACCTCGCGGCGGGCACCTCGGTGCTGGTTCCGGCGTGGTTCCTGCATCGCGACGACACCCGCCGCTCCGACGCCGACACCCTCGACGTCGACCAGTGGCTCGACGGTTCCGCCACCGACGACTGGATGCTCACCCCGTTCAGCGGTGGGCACGGGGTCTGCCCGGCCCGTGAGCTGGTGCTCTTCGTGGCCTCCACGGTGCTGGCGGCGCTGCTCGACGGGCACCACACGGTACTGCTGCCGCCGGAGTCGTTCGACCCGTCCGCGCCGCTGCCGCGCGGTCTCAACCCCTACGCCGTGCGGTTCGGTGTCTCCCGCGCGGCGACCACGCCGTGAGCCGGGTCCTGCTGTGGCGCGTCCACGGGTCGTGGACGCGCTCGTCCGTCGCACGACTACCTGCTGGCGCTGCTGCCCGATGGCGGGCCGTGGGGGCGCGGGCGCTGCGGGCGGTCCTGGCCGGACCGGGTCCGCGAGCTGGAACTCGACGAGCTCGCCGGGGCCGCCTTCGACGTCGTGCTGCAGCGGCCCGCCGAGGCCGGGCTGGTCAGCCGCTGGACGGACCCGCGGGCCGGGCGAGCGTGACCTCACCGCAGCCGTCAGCCGCGCGACCGGGCCGCCTGCGGGGGCCGACCTCGGCGGGCGCGCTCACCCCGTCGGACTCGCCGCGCTGGTGGCAGCGGCGAGCCTGCTGGTGTGCGGTGACACGGGTCCCGCGCACCTCACGACGGCCTACCGGACGCCGTCGGTCTTGCTGTTCGGCCACTGTGTCCTCGATCGGCGCGTTCCTGCTCGGGGCGTCGACCCTGCCGTCCCTGTGGAACGTGTTCCGCAGCTACCGCTTCGGGCGGGTCGTCGACGTGGACGACCCGTGGGGGTTCGGCAACTCCCTGGAGTGGGCGACGTCCTGCCCGCCGCCCCGGCACAACGTCACCGAGCTCCC
This sequence comes from Pseudonocardia sp. UM4_GMWB1, assembly GCF_017312155.1. Classification (NCBI taxonomy): domain Bacteria; kingdom Bacillati; phylum Actinomycetota; class Actinomycetes; order Pseudonocardiales; family Pseudonocardiaceae; genus Pseudonocardia; species Pseudonocardia sp. UM4_GMWB1. The sequence goes on from NZ_QJPN01000001.1 coordinate 3,841,667, forward strand.
GGCGATGCGTTCCGAACGTCCGGTATTCGAGCTGCACCACCCACATACCGTCGCCCACGCCCGTGGAGAGGGGAGCGAGAACTCGTGACCGACACCGTCGACGCCGTCGTCGTGGGCGCGGGGCACAACGGCCTCGTCGCCGCCAACCTCCTCGCCGACGCCGGGTGGGACGTGCTGCTCTGCGAGGCGTCCGACGCCCCGGGCGGCGCGGTCCGCACCGCTGAGATCACCGCGCCCGGGTTCCGGTCGGACCTGGCCAGTGCCTTCCACCCGCTCGGGGCCGCCTCCCCCGTACTGCGCGAGCTGGACCTGCCCTCCTACGGCCTGGTGTGGCGGCACGCGCCCGCGGTCGTCGCCCACCCGACGGCCGACGGACGCTGCGCCGTGCTGCACCGCAGCCTCGACGACACCGCGGCCGCCCTCGACACCGACCATCCCGGCGACGGCGACGCCTGGCGCGCCATGGTCGCGGAGTGGGACGCGATCGGCACCGATGTGCTGGAGGCAGCGTTGCGACCGTTCCCACCGGTCCGGGCCGCGTCGCGGCTGTGGCGTCGGCTCGGGACCGGGGACACGTTGCGGCTGGCCCGGACCCTGCTGCAACCGGTCGCGCGCATGGCCGCCGAGCGGTTCGGCGGCACCGCGGCACCGCTGCTCCTGGCCGGCAACGCCCTGCACACCGACCTGGGACCGGACAACGCGGCCAGCGCCGCCTACGGATGGCTGCTCGCGATGCTCGGCCAGCGAATCGGGTTCCCCGTTCCCGCGGGCGGCTCCGGGGCCCTGACAGACGCGCTGGTCGCCCGGTTCACCGCCCGCGGCGGGCGACTCGACGTGGGCCGCCCGGTGACCTCGGTACTGGTGGAGGGTCGCCGGGCCACCGGCGTGCTCGACGCCCACGGCGGCCGGGTCCTCGCCCGCCGCGCGGTGCTCGCCGACGTCGACGCACCCCGCCTCTACCGCGACCTCGTCGGCGAGGAGCACCTGCCGGCGAGGTTCGTCGCCGACCTCGACCGGTTCCAGTGGGACTTCTCCACCGTCAAGATCGACTGGGCACTGGACCGCCCGGTCCCGTGGACGGCGCTGAGCGCCCGGTCGGCAGGCACGGTGCACGTCGGCGCCGACGTCGACGGGCTGCGCCGCTACGCCTCCGCCCTGTCGGCCGGCCGGCTGCCCGGCGAACCGTTCCTGCTGTTCGGCCAGATGACCACGGCCGACCCCGACCGGTCCCCACCCGGCACCGAGTCGGCGTGGGCGTACACCCACGTGCCACGCGGGCTGGGGTGGGGTCGCGACGACGTCCTGCGCTGGGCCGACCGGATGGAGCGCGTCGTCGAGGACCACGCGCCCGGTTTCACGAGTGTGGTCCGGGCCCGGTCGGTGGCCGGGCCCGCAGACCTGCAGGACTACGACGGCAACCTCGTCGACGGCGCGATCACCGCCGGCACCTGCGCGCCGCACCAGCAGCTGGTGTTCCGCCCGACGCCCGGGCTGGGCCGCGCCGACACCCCGGTCGACCGGCTGTTCCTGTCCGGGGCGTCGGCGCACCCGGGCGGCGCGGTGCACGGCGGGCCCGGCGCGAACGCCGCCCGGGCCGCGCTGGCCGCATCGGGGCCCGCGGGGCCGCTCTACCGGGGCGCGGTCCGCTTCGCGCATCGACGGATCCACGGCTGAGCCTCCGCGCGGCCCCGGTCACGGGGCTCCCGGTCAGGCCCGCTCGGGCCGGTCCGGGCGCCCCCGGGCGAGGGCGGCGAGCCGGGCCAGGCTCTCCGCGTTGCGCAGCTTCAACAGCGGCGCCCGGACCGGCACGGGGATGAGCCGCCCGGGTCCGGCGACGGCGTCCTCGGTCATCCGGATCGTCGTACCGGCTCCATCGGGGGTCAGCTCCAGGCGCACCCGGGCGGTGCCTCCGGGCCCGGCACGAGCGCGCAGCTGCAGCATCCTTCCGGGCTCGTTCTCCTCGACCACGGTGCGGTCCTCGATCATCAGCGGCCACGCCCCGACGCTGTGCTCGATGGTCGCGCCCGCCCGCGGCCAGTCCGACGAGACCCGCCGGATGTGCACCGCCCCGACCACCCACAGGCCGTAGCTCCAGCCGTCGGTCAGGACCGCATAGACGTCCTCGGTGCGGGCGTGCACCCGCCGCCGTACCTCGATCATCGGACCCGCCTCTCCGTCGCCGACCGGACGATCCGACCCGTACCCACGCTCGGCCCCGTCACACCCCCGCACCCGGGTTTGGACCCACGACCACCGGTGATACATCTGCGGTGACGACCGACCCTGCACCCGACGACCTGATCGACGTCCTCGTCGCCGACCACCGCACGCTGCTGGCCCTGCTCGACCACGCCGCCGCGGCCGACCCCGGCCCGCAGCGCTCCGACCTGGCCGTCCGCGCCGCGAACGCGGTCCGCCGGCACTGCGTCGCCGAGGAGACCCTGCTGCACCCGGCGCTGCGCCGCTGCCTCGAGGACGGTGACCGCTGCGCGCAGGCCGACGCCGAGGAGCACGAGCAGCTCGAAGCCCTGGTCACCGAGCTGCTCGCCGTCGGTCCGGGGTCGCCCGACGCGGAGCAGGTGCTGCACCGGCTCGCCGTGTCCACCCGCTTCCACATCGAGGGCGTCGAGACGCGGCGGCTCCCGGCCCTGCGCCGGCGCCTGACGGTCACGGAGCTGCACGAGCTCGCCCGCGCCGTCCAGGAGACGATCGACCCGCGTGACGACCGCCGCGGCCCCGCCGCCGTCCTCGGGTGAGGCCCGCACCACCACGGCCTGCCGCGCGAGGCGGACACAGCGCCGTCGATCGCGGGCGCGGCCTCGATCCCCGGGCCACCGCGGCTCGACCACCGCCCCAGGCTCGGCGGGCCTGCTCCATGGCACGGCGCCCGGGTGTCGACGCGTTCGGTCAGGGTAGGCGGGCGACATGAGCGTGACGACGACCGGACTGCTCGTGGTCGGCGGCGGCCCCGCAGCCCATGCCGCGGTGATCGCGTACCGCGGGCACGGTGGCCCCGGCCCGGTGCTGCTGGTGTCCGCCGACGACAGCCCTCCCTACCTCCGGCCTCCACTGACGAAAGAGCTCCTGCGCGGGGGAAACCTCGGCGAGGACGACCTGCTGCTCGACGACCTGACCCGGCTCGGCGACGTCGAGGTGCGCACCCGGACCACGGTCGCCTCGCTCGAGCCCGGTGCCCGTACTGCGCGGCTCGGCGACGGCGGCGAGGTGCGCTGGCGGGCATGCGTGCTGGCCACCGGATCGGAGCCGGTGCGCCTGCCCGTCCCCGGCGACGGCGACGCCTACCACCTGCGCTCGCTGGCCGACGCGCGGGCGCTGCTGGCGGGACTGCACGACGCGGGGTCCGTCGTCGTCGTCGGATCGGGGTTCATCGGCTGTGAGGCGGCGGCGTCGCTGGCCGCACGCGGCTTGGACGTGACGGTGTGCAGCACGGAGCGGGTCCCGCAGGCCTCGCGGCTCGGTGACGCCGTCGGCAACCGCATCGCGGACTGGTTGAGAGGGGCGGGGGTCCGTCTGCGCGGCGACGCCGAGGTCACCGGGATCGAGTCGACCGGTGGCGCGCCCGTGGTGCAGATCCGGGACGGCGAGCCCGTCGCGGCGGACCTGGTACTGGTTGCGGCGGGCGCCCGCCCCCGGCTCGGGCCGGCCGAGGCGGCCGGGGTCCTGGTCGAGGACGGCCGAGTCGTCGTCGACGAGCACATGCGGACCGCGGTGCCGGGTGTGTTCGCCGCCGGGGACGTCGCGCGTGCGTTCAACGCGGCCGCGGGCCGGCACATCGGGGTGGAGCACTGGGGCGATGCCGAGGAGATGGGCGCCGTCGCCGGGGCCGTCGCCGCCGGGTCGGACGCGCGCTGGGACGCCGCGCCCGGCTTCTGGTCCGAGATCGGCGACCGCGTGCTCAAGTACTCCGCCTGGGGCGACGGGTTCGACGAGGTCGCTTTGACCACCCACCCCGGCGGCGGGTTCACCGCCTGGTACCAGCGCCAGGGGTTGGTGTGCGGGGCCGCCACCCACCAGGCCGACGAGGACTACGAGCGTGGCTCGGACCTGGTGCGGCGCAACGCGAGGGCATCGGAGGTCGCGGACGTGCCGACCACGGCCGGCCCCCGGGACTGACCCCGGGGACCGGCGTCGGTCAGGTGCCGGGGTCCAGCGCGACCTTGACCCAGCCCGCGCAATGGTCGTCGAACTCCTGGTACGCGGTGACGACGTCGCCCAGGCCCTCCCGCACGGTCACCCCGCGACCGGGGTCGAGCACGCCCGCGGCGACCACGTCGATCAGCTCCGGGATGAGTGCCCGGTGCGGGCAGTTTCCCGCGCGCACCGTGAGGTTGCGGTTCAGCAGGGTGCCGATCGGATAGGACTGCAGGGTCGGCGGGTAGACCCCGCTGACACCGATCGTGCCGGCCTCGGCCACCGCCTGCGCGGTCCACCGCGCGGCCTGCGACGGGTCGTCGCCGGCGTGGCGCCATGTCCGGCATGACCGCCGGGGTCGTGGGTAGGAAGGGCACGCCAACGGGAACGACCGAGGAGGAGGTGGCCGTCATGGCCACAGGCGAGACCGGATTCAGCGACGTCGTGTTCGACCTGGTGTCGGTCCAGTACCACGCGCTCAAGGGCGGCCACGACTACGGCCAGTACGTCCGCGACGCGCGCAACGCGGGCTACGACGACATCGCGGAGTTCTTCGAGCGGGTCATGGAGGAGGACGCGACACGCGCCTCCACCTGCCACGACCTGCTCGCGAAGCTGTCGTCGAAGGAGGACACGGGCGCCGCGGTCTCTTGACCGGTGCTCGGGGCGCCGGCCGGCCAGAGGGGGCCGGCCGGCGCCGACCGGACGGGGTGACCCGGCGTGGTGCCGCCCGGCGGTGGTGTCATAACGTTCTGTCGCAGTGCGCCAGGGGCCTCCGGTCCCGGCCGGCGCCGACCCGGGGTCGAACAGCCGGCCCAGCGTCCCCACCCGTGCACGCCCGCGTGCGTCCCGGGCCGGGGATCCCCCGTCAGTGCACGAGAATGCGCTGCCGGACCGCGCCCCGGCCACGCCCGACGCTCCCCCGAGCCGTCCCCCGCATGCCGACCGCGGCCGGCGGTATCGGAGGACGAGATGCCCCCCGGTGGACCGGAGGCGCGTCTGCTGCGCGCCATCAACGACAACCCGCTGTTCCACACGACCCGCTCGCCGTACGCCGTGCTCGACCGGACACTGCGCATACGCGCGGTGAACCCGGCCTGGCTCGAGGCGACACTGCGCGAGCCCGGCGAGGCCCTGGACCGGCCCCTGTTCGACGTCTTCCCGGACAACCCTGCGGCGCCGGACGTCGGCGCGGTGGCGGCAGTGACGGCGTCGCTGCTGCGAGTGCTGCGCCGCGGCGCCCGCGACGACGTCGGCCTGCAGCGCTACGACGTACCCGCACCGCGCGGGGCCGACGGCTTCGTCGAGAAGTACTGGGTCGGAGCGCACTCCCCCGTCCGTGACCCCCGAGGCCGGCTGGCCGGGATCCTCGTGCACGTCGAGGATGTCACCCCGCTGTGGCCGGTGCGGGCCGAAGTCGACGACGCGGGCGACGGACTCGGGACGCTCGTGGACCGGACACGACGGTGCGGACAGGACGACAACGCTGCGGACGCGCCCGGCGGTCGGACCGGGGGAAACGGCCCCGGGTTCTCCGGGTACGGTCCGGCGGCCCCGCCCGGCTCGCACCTGCCGGCGCTCCCGGCCGACCCGGTCCCGGCGGTCGCGCTCGTCCGCGAGCTCGCCACCGAGGGCGAGGCACTGCGGCTGCGCTTCGGGCGGCACGTCGCCATCGAGCAGGCGAAAGGTGTGCTCATGGCGACCCGCGGCTGCGGGCCGGAGGAGGCGTTCGCGCTGCTGCGGGAGTTGTCGCAGACCACGAACACCAAACTGCGGCAGGTCGCGCTGTCGGTGGTGGAGAACGCCGCGCGGGGCGAGCCCTCGGGCCGGTGCGGCGGCTGAGCGTCCGGCACCGGGCGGGGACGGGGTCCGCGACGTGTGGGTCGGGGTGGGCGGCGCCGTCAACGCCGCCCACCGGTCACCACCGGGCCGGGCCCGACCGGGCGCAGCCCACCTCCACCGCCCCCGCCGTCGTCACCGGGCGGAGGGCCGGTCCACATCCGCACGGTGCTGCCGAACGTCACGACGGCCCCGGCCCGTGGCTCCTGTTCGAGGACGCACCGCTGCGGTGGGTCCTCGCCGGGACGGCGGTGCTCGACGGCGAGCACGCCGCCGTCGAGCGCCACGTCGTGCGCGCCCGCCACGTCGAGACCGGTGAGATCGGGAACCACGACCACCCGCTCGCGGCCGTGTTCGGTCGTCGAAGCCATGGGTTCGCATCACCGCTGCCCGGGCCGCCCACACCTCCCCGGTCGACGACGTCGGTGGATCAGCGGGGCGGCAGCGCGTCGAACGGTGTTCCGGGCGCGTTCGCCGACCCGGTACCGGGGCCCGGGCTCGCCGCGACCCACCGTCCCGTCGACGGCGGCAGCTCCACGGTGTCCCCGCGCCCGACCACCCGCACCCGGTCGCCCATCCCGCGGGCCCGCATCTCCTCCAGGAAGTGTGTGAGTGGGGACCGGAACACGTCGTAGTCGTCGAAGTGCACGGGGACCACGCGACCGGGCCCGACCATCTCCACCAGGTCGCTGCCCTGCGAGGCGTCCAGGGTGACCAGTACACCGCCGACCCGGGTACCGCCGAGGTGGGCGACCATCACGTCGATGTCACCGAACCGGTCGCGGATCTCACGCAGCTCGGGGACCAGGACGGTGTCCCCGGTGATGTAGAGCCGCAGCACCCGCCGGCCCCGGCGCTCGTGGTCGATCACCGTGCCCTGCACCGGCGGCAGGAGCCGGTGTACACCCACCGGGCCGTGCCGCGCCGGTACCGAGGTGATACGGACCCGCTCCTCGTCGTCACCGAGCTCCCAGCTGTCCCAGGTCTCGAGTCCGGTGGCCGCCTCGAACCCCCACCTGCGCAGCCGGCGGCGCGCGTGGGGGGTGGTGAGGACGGGCACCGAACGGTCCAGTCCGTCACGGGCGACGTCGTCGAAGTGGTCCCCATGCAGGTGCGACAGCACCACCGCGTCGAGGCGGGGCAGCTGATCGATGTCCAGCGCCGGGTCGGTTCGCCGCCTCGACGACAGACCCCAACCCAACCGGGCACGCTGCCCCCGATGCAGGAAGTTGGGGTCGGTCAGCAGCCGGAACCGGCCCAGCCGCAGGATCACGGTGGCGGTACCGACGAACGTCAGCGAGGTGTCCACGCCTGCCCGCCTACCCGGCGCCCGCGAGCCAACACCCGACGTGAACCCCTCCACCACCCTGTGCATCGCGGTTGTGCACCAGCGACCCTGGAAGGCGGCTCGGATCGGTACCCGGGAGCCGGATCGTGTCAGGCCCCGGTGGTTGAACACGACAGCCGCCGGGGCCGCCCTCAGGGGCCGTCGAAGTCGTCGGGCACCGCGGTGTCGAGGAACCTGCGAAACGCGTCGACATCGTCGGTCTCCGGCCCCGCATCCTGCACGCTGACCATGCCGGGGTCGATACCGGCCGCGGCGAGCACCGTGTCCCCGACCTCGATCGCCGCACTTTCCTGCAACGCGAGGACCACCGCGTCGCTGGTGCGGGCGTCGATGCGGGTGCCGTCGTCGAGCTGCAGTTCAGCGTGGAAGACGTGGTCGCGCAGGGCGTGCACCCGGACGCACAGCAGCCGGCGCCCAGCTGCCTCGAGCACCGCACCGATCAGCCGGTGGGTACCGGGACGGGTACGGCGGACCCCCTCCAGCTCGGCGACCGCGGCCAGCGTCTCCGCCCCACCGACCGACACTGCGACTATTCGCCCGCGCCCGGCTGTCTCCTCCAACAGGACCACCCGGTCGGCCGTGACCGCGTCGACCCCGACCGCCTTCACCCGTACCTCGACCATGTCCGCTCCCGCATCGTCCGTCGCGCCATCGCGCCTACCCCGGCCTCTGGGACCCACACCCGGCGGCATGGACCGGTGCGGCCCGGGTAGCCGGCCGGACATGCGGCTCGACGGTGCTGTGGTGGTGGTGACGGGTGCGTCCGGCGGGATCGGACGTGCGACGGTGCGGGAGCTGGCGCGCCGTGGCGCCCGGCTCGGGTTGATCGCGCGCGACCGAGCGTCCCTGGAGGACGTGGCGGCGGAGCTGCCCCCGGACCGGGCCCTGGTGGTGCCCTGCGACGTCGCCGACGACGAGGCCGTCAGCGCGGCCGCCGCGCACGTCACCGAGCAGCTCGGCCCGATCGACGGCTGGGTGAACTGCGCAGGCGTCGCCGGGTTCGGCACCGTGCTGTCGACTCCGCCCGCCGACGTGCGACGGCTGCTGGACATCAACATCGGCGGTTGCCTCAACGGCGCTCGCGCGGCACTGCCGTCGATGATCGCCTGTCGGCACGGTGTGCTCGTCAACGTCTCCTCGGTGCTCGGGATCATCCCGGCGCCGTGGGTGACGCCCTATTGCATGTCCAAGTCCGCGGTGCGGACGCTGTCGGCCGGGCTGCGCGCCGAGCTGCGTCGTGCGGGCATCCGCGGGGTCTCGGTGTGCACGGTGCTGCCCGGGGCCGTCGACACCCCGATCTGGTCGACCGCGGCCAACCACACCGGGCGGAAGGTGGCCCCTCCCCCGCCGGTGGACGCCCCGGAGCGCGTCGCCCGGGTGATCGCCGCCCGGCTGCGGCGCCCGCGCCCGAGACGGTCACAGGCGGGATCGCGGTACGGCTGCTGGTCCTCGCGCACCGGTTCGCACCGGGACCGGTCGAGCGTGCGCTCGGGCTCGTCCTGGGCCGCTGGTCGCTGCACGGCGGCACCGCGCAGACCTCGGGGGCGCTGTGGGACCCCGCCCTGTCCGGGCATCGCACCCGCCGCTGAGCCGTGCCGCCGGCCCAGGCGCGCCGGATCCGGCCGGGACCAGGCACGTCCTCCGGCACGTCCGGCGGCGGGTGCGATCGGTCAGGACGCCCGGACCGTCCCCGGCGGTACCGACCCTGTTCGCCGGGGGTTCACCAGGCCGGTCCGCCGTCGGATCCGGCACCCGCCGGGTCCGGACCGGGGAGGTCCCCCGCGGTGACGGCCTCGCCCGGCGGCACGGTGCCGAGATCGCCGCGCTCCTTCTCCGCGGTGCGGGCGGCTTCGCGACGGCGCAACCGATCCCGCTGTGGGACGACGGTGTAGGCCGGGTCCCACGCGGTCGCCATGCCGGCGTCGAACACGCCCCACCGGGTCGCGGCGGACCCGGCGTTGAGCAGGAGTCCGGCCGCGGCGTCGAACCCGCGGCGGCGCCGTCGTGAGCCCGGGCGCAGCCGGTCGAGCAGCGGTCCGGCCAGCGCTGCCACCAGACCGCCGAGGGTCGCGGCGCGGGCGGCGCGCAGCACCCGTCCGGCGCGGCCGGTGCGGTAGGCGTGCGCGCTCATCCCGATCGCGGTCTCGGTGCGGTGGGTGGCGGCCAGCTCCAGCGCCGCTCCGGCGACGGCGATGCGCCGCGGCGGGCCGTCACCGTTCCCGGTGAGCAGCGCCGACCCGCCGCCTGCGGCGAGCGCCGACCCGGCGAACACGAACGGCAGCTCCCGGTAGGCCTCGTGCCAGCCGGGGACGGCGGTGTCGGCGAGCAGCACGGCGGTGTAGGTGGTCATCGCCGGGCCGAGGAGCCCGCCGACCAGTCCGGCGACGCGCCCGGCGCCGGGCAGCAGCCCGGTGACCTCCGAGGCCGCCGCGGCCCCGGTGACGGTGCCGAACGGGGCGAGGATCCAGGATCCCACCGACAACGGCGAGGTCGGCTTGAACACCCGCATCATGTGCAGGAACCGCTCGGGGCGGCCGAGGTCGTGGATGAGGAACGCGACCGAGGCGACCGCCCCGCCCGCGGCGACGAGCCGACCGGAGCGACGCAGTCCGGGCCGGCAGGTGAGGTCGGCCAGCGCCGCCGTGGACGCTGCGACCCCGGCCGCGCCGCCCAGGTAGAGGTAGGCGGGGACGTCGGGCACCTTCCACACCGGCGGCTTGATGATCGGCCGGTCGTGGTAGCTGCGGAAGTCGGCCTCGGGAACCATCAGCCGCTCGCCGCGGCCGCCCCGGCGGCGTCGCCGTCGCTCGGCGCGGCTGGGCGCGGGGCGGGTGTCGTCGTGCCCGGCGGGGGCCTCGTCGGCCACGTCCGGTCCGGGCGCGGCCTGCCCGGCGGCGGGACCGGTGCCGTCGGCGGTCACCGACGGGCTCCGACGAACGCGGCGGCGACCGTGGCCGCGACGGTCGCCGCGGCGACCGCCGCGTGCCGCCACATCGACGGCAGGTCCCGGGTCGTGACCACCGGGTCCGGTGGTAGCCCGTAGGCCTCCGGTTCGTCGAGCAGCAGGAAGAACGCGCCATCGCCGCCGACGCCGTCGTCGGGGTCGCGGCCGTAGAGCCGGGCGCCGTCCACACCCTGGGCCTGCAGCGTCGCCAGCCGCTCGTCGGCACGGGCACGCAGTTCCTCCAGCGGGCCGAACTGGATGGACTCGGTCGGGCACGCCGTCGCGCAGGCTGGGGCGAGGCCGGCGCCGAGCCGGTCCTGGCACATCGTGCACTTGAACGCGCGGCCGTCGCCCTCGCGCTGGTCGATGACGCCGTACGGGCAGGCGGGGATGCAGTAGCCGCAGCCGTTGCAGATGTCCTCCTGCACGAGCACGGTGCCGTGCTCGGTGCGGATCAGCGAGCCGGTCGGGCAGACGTCGAGACACGCGGCGTGGGTGCAGTGCTTGCACACGTCCGAGGACATGAGCCACCGCACCTCGGTGGCGTCGGCGCGGTGCTCACCGGCGTCGACGGAGCCGGGCAGGTCCATCGCCGGCATGCCCAGGTCGGTCTGGGCGGAACGGGTCGCGGGAACGCGTTGCTCGACGAACGCGACGTGCCGGTAGCTCGACGCCCCGAGTCCGCCGGTGTTGTCGTAGCCCATCCCGGCCGACTCGAGGACGTCGCCCCCGGCGCCCTGCGGGGTGACCCCGTCGGCGGGCAGCGCGTTCCACTCCTTGCACGCGACCTCGCACGCCTTGCACCCGATGCAGACGCTGGTGTCGGTGAAGAAGCCGACCCGGTCGGGGTGGTCCTCGGCGTAGCCGGCGTCGGCGGAGGGGTCCGCCAACGGGCCGTACCACGAGTTGCTCACTGGTCCTCCAACCCGGCGGCGCGCCGCCGGTCGGCGAGGTAGGCGACCAGGTCGGGCCCGCGCGGCCGTCGTCCGGGGCGGATGTCGCAGGTCGCGGCCTTGGTCTCCATGATGTGCACGTTCGGGTCGAGCGCGACCGAGAGGATCTCGTTGGCCGCGTCCCCGGTGGACAGTCCGTTCGGGCCCCAGTGCCAGGGCACGCCGATCTGGTGGATCACCGTCGTGCCACCGGAGCCGTCGCCGACCCGCAGCGGTTTCGCCCGCTCGGTGATCATCACCCGGCCCTCGACGGCCGACCGCGCGGTGACCACATGCGCCCAGTCGTTGTCCACCAGGCCACGCTCGGCGGCCAGCTCCGGGGACACCTCCAGGAACATCTGCGGGAACAGCTCGTTGAGGTGCGGCGTCCACCGGCTCATGCCGCCCGCGGTGTGGTGTTCGGTGACGCGGAACGTCGTGAACACGTACGGGAAGTGGTCCCCGGGCGGGTTGTAGGTGTTGTCCGGGCGCGGGAACTGCTGACGCGCCGGGTTGGCCCGGTGCCGGGGGTAGAGCACGTTGGGCACGGGGGACTCCTGCGGCTCGTAGTGCGCCGGCATCGGCCCGTCGAGCAGCCCGGCCGGGGCGTAGAGCCATGCCCGCCCATCGCCCTGCATCACGAACGGCTCGTTGCCGGCGATCGACTCGGCACCGCGTGAGTGCTCGGCAGGGACGTGGTCCGGCGGTGTGCTCACCGGGAAGTCCGGCACGTCCGGCCCGGTCCAGCGCTCCCCGTCCCACCACAGGAGCTTCTTGCGCTCGCTCCAGGGCTTCCCGTCCGGGTCCGCCGAGGCCCGGTTGTAGAGCACCCGGCGGTTCATCGGCCACGCCCAGCCCCACTCGGCGGCCACGAGGTCCTGCTCGCGTCCCGGCCTGCGGCGCGCAGCCCGGTTGACCTCCTCGGCGTAGACCCCCGTGTAGATCCAACAGCCGCCCGCCGTCGACCCGTCGGCCTTCATGTCCAGGTAGGACGACAGGGCGCGGCCGTCGGCGTCGGTGCCGTTGATCTCCCGCAGCACCGCGTCGGCACTCGGCTCGGCGATCCCGGTCGGTCCGACCTCGACCGGGTAGTCCCAGGTCAGGTCCTGCAGCGGGCGGTCGCGCCGGTCCGTGGACCCGGCCAGACGCTCCTTGAGGCGCAACCCGAGCTGGTGGTAGAACCACAGCTCGCTGCGACAGTCCCCCGGCGGTTCGACGGCCTTGTGGTGCCACTGCAGCAGTCGCTGGGTGTTGGTGAAGGTGCCGTCCTTCTCGGTGTGGTTGGCCGCGGGGAGGAAGAACACCTCGGTACCGATGTCCTCGGTGCGCATCTCCCCGGTCTCGACCTCCGGGCCGTCCTTCCAGAACGTGGCGGTCTCGATCATGTTGAGGTCGCGCACCACCAGCCATTCCAGCTTCGCCAGCCCGAGGCGCTGCTGCTTGGCGTTCGCGGTGCCCACGGCGGGGTTCTCCCCCATCACGAAATAGCCCGGCACCTCGCCGCGGGCCTGCGCCATCACCGTCCGGAACGACGAGTGATCGCCGGTGAGGCGTGGGAGGTGGTCGAAGCAGAAGCCGTTGTCGGCCGTGGCGGCGTCGCCGAACCAGGCCTTCAGCAGGCTCACCAGGTACGTGTCCATGTGGCCCCAGTAGCCCTTGTCGCCCGAGTTCGACTCGATGAACGTCGCGAGGTCCTGCTCGCGGTGGGCGTGCGGCATCGGGATGTAGCCCGGCAGCATGTCGTACAGCGTCGGGATGTCGGTGGAGCCCTGGATGGAGGCGTGGCCGCGCAACGCGAGGATCCCGCCGCCCGGCCGCCCGATGTTGCCGAGCAGCGACTGCAGGATGGAGGCGGCCCGGATGTACTGCACGCCCACCGTGTGGTGGGTCCAGCCGACGGCGTAGGCGAACGCCGAGGTCCGCTCCCGCCCGGAGTTGCGGGTGAGCGCGTCGGCGACCGCCCGGAAGTTCTCCGGGGAGATCCCGCAGACCTGCTCGACCATCTCCGGGGTGTAGCGGGCGTAGTGGCGGCGCAGCACCTGGAACACGCAGCGCGGGTGCTGCAGCGTGTCGTCACGGGTCGGGGTCGCGGAGAACGGGGCGCCGCCGGACCCGGAGATCTCGGCGTGCTCGTGCTCCTGCACCATCGCCCGCTCGTCGCGCAGCCCGGCACTGGCCTCGACATCGGCGTCCTCGTACTGCCAGGAGTGCACGTCGTAGGTGCCGGTCGCCGGGTCGAACCCGGAGAACACTCCGTCGAGGTCCTCGGTGTCGCGGAACTCCTCGGACACGAGCATCGGTGCGTTGGTGTAGGCCTTCACGTACTCCTCGAAGTACGCCCCGGTCTCCAGGACGTGCCGGATCAGCCCGCCGAGGAACGCGATGTCGGTGCCGGCGCGCAACGGCACGTGCACATCCGCCACGGCCGAGGTGCGGGTGAACCGCGGATCGACGTGGATCACGGTCGCGCCGCGTCGCTTCGCCTCCATGACCCACTGGAAGCCCACCGGGTGGGCCTCGGCCATGTTCGAGCCCTGGATGACGATGCAGTCGGAGTTGACCAGGTCCTGCTGGTAGTTGGTGGCCCCACCACGGCCGAACGAGGTTCCCAGACCGGGAACCGTGGAGGAGTGTCAAATACGGGCCTGGTTCTCCACCTGGACCGCGCCGAGGGCGGTGTAAAGCTTCTTCATGAGGTAGTTCTCCTCGTTGTCGAGGGTCGCTCCTCCGAGACTCGCGATGCCCATGGTGCGGTGCAGGTGCCGGCCCTCCTCGTCGACGTCCTGCCACGTCCGCTCACGGGTCTCCACGACCCGATCGACGATCATGTCCAGCGCTGTGTCGAGGTCGAGGTCCTCCCACTCGGTGCCGTGCGGGCGCCGATAGCGCACCGTGGTGACCCGCTGCGGGGAGGTGACCAGCGACAGCGTCGAGGAGCCCTTGGGACAGAGCCGTCCGCGGCTGATCGGTGAGTCCGGGTCACCCTCGACGTGGGTGACCCGCCCGCCGCGGGTGAAGACGTTCTGCCCGCACCCGACCGCGCAGAACGGGCAGATCGACTTGGTGACGCCGTCGGCCTCGACGGTCCGGGCGACCGTGCGGTCGGTGCCCGCCGATCGGGACGCCACGCCCCGGCCGAGCGGGTCGGTGCCGGTCAGCTGCCGGGCGACCGGCCAGGACTCGATCCACTCACGCATTCCCACACCCGCCCGTGTGCCCGGTCACCACCGCCCCAAACCCCCGCCGGTCCGACGGGTGGGTCCCCGGGTGTCCCGGGCGGACGTCCGCTCCGGCCGCCGGGTGATCGACGTCGAGGGAGGCGCTGGTCGACACCAGCCGGGCGTCGGTCGTCCCGTGCCGCCCGGTGCCCGCGGACACGACCCCATGCCGGGTTTCGCGCGGTCGGCCCCGGGGAGGCGCCACCCCATGACAGGACCGGCTCATGACGACGGCCCGGACGGGGAGACGGCGGGTCGCGAATGGCTGGTGGTGGGGCTGCTCGCCGACCCCGACCTCGCCGAGGACGTCGCTCGCGACATCGCGCCGCGGCTGCAGGACGAGCTGCCCGGCGAGGTGGCGGGGCGGGCGGTCGGCTGGACCGTCGTCACCGGCCGGGACGCGTTCGAGTCACTCGGCAGCCCGGACACCGACCTGATCGACAAGGCCCGCGAGCGGGTCGCCGACACCGGCTGGGACCTCGCCGTCTGCCTCACCGACGTGCCGCTGCGTTCCGGCGGGCGGACGGTCGTGGCCGATGTCGCCGACGACTGCGTCGCCGTCGTGTCGCTGCCCGCACTCGGCTCACTGCGGCTGCGCGACCGCGCCCGGCGCGCCGTCGGCGACGCGGTGACGACGATGGCCGCCCAACATCTCGACCCCGGGTCCGGCTCCACCGGCACCGTGCCCGCCCGCCGGGGCGGCGCGCTGCGCCTGCTGGTTCGGTGTGCTCTACCCGAGTATCTGGACGCTCGCGGCCTCGATGCCCGGCTGGCGGCTCGCGGTGGCCCTGGCCGGCGCAGTAATGGTGCACGGGGGCTGGCTGGTCGTCGGGCACGGCCTGTGGGAGCGCCGCGGCGACCCGCGCCGGCGCGACCGGCCCAGCACCGGGCTGCGGAACTCGGCGACCGTGGTCACCGTGGTGCTCGGCGTCGCCGCCTACACCGCCGTCCTGTTCGCGCTCGCGCTGGCCGCGCTCCTGGTGATCGTGACCCCCGACTACCTCGGACAGGAGATCGGGCACCGGGCCGGGTTCGGCGACTACCTGGCCACCGCGCTGATGGCGACCGTCGTCGGCACCGTGGCCGGCGCGATCGGGTCCGGGCTCGAGGACGGCGCCGCAGTGCGACGGGCCGCGTACCGGACGCGCACCGCCGAACGGATCCGGGACGGATGACGGTCATCGGAATCATCCTGTCGCTCCCGGGTAGGAGGGCCCCGCCGCAGGAACCGGCGGCGACCCGAGTGGCCAGGAGGTCGACACGTGTTCCGACACACCGAGCTGCTGCAGTGCGAGGCGAAGCCGGACGGTCCGGACCCCACCCGTCGTCGTGTCGGCGCGCCCCACCGCGTTCCGGCGCCACGCATGCGTCCGGGCGTGCCGGGTAGGCGGAGGGCCCCGACCGGAGGTCCGTGTGCTCACCGCTCTCGTCGCCGCAGGTCTGGAGAAGGCCGGCGAGCTGACGATGCCCGCCGCCGAACCGGCTGCGTGGCCCGACCTGCACGTCCACCGCGATCCGGTCCTGCTGTTCGGCGGTTTCGGCACCACAGCCCCGTTCCTGCGCCCGCTCGCGGGCTGGCTGCGCGCCCGCGGCCATCCCGTGGTCGCGGCCGCCGTCGGTGCCGGGTTGGGGTGCGGGCGCGCCACCACCGACCGACTGGAGCTACAGCTCGCCGAACTCGCCGACGCGACCGGGCGACCGGTGCGCCTGGTCGGACACAGCCGCGGCGGGCAGTTCGCCCGCGCCCTCGCCCACCGCCGTCCGGAACTCGTGTCCGGCCTGATCACGGTCGGAACGCCGTTCCGCCTCGTCGGGCTGCGCGCGCCGATGCTCGTCACCGTCGCCGCGCTGACCAGCGTCGGGACCGCCGGCCTCACGGGGGTCGCCCGAACCGCATGCCTCGTGGGACGGTGCTGCCGCGGGTTCCGCGACGCCCAACGCGCACCGGTACCCGCGACGGTGCCGTTCACCTGCATCTACAGCCGTGGTGACCGGGTCGCCCCGCCGCGCGTATGCACCGATCCGCAGGCGGTGAACATGGAGGTTCCGGGTGGACACACCGGGCTCCTGATCGGGGCCCACGCCCGGGAGGCGATCGCCGAGGCCCTCGACCGCGACACCGCACACGACGACTCCGGGACCACCCGGCACACGGAGAGGTGCCCGCTATGACCGTGCCCCCCGATACCGAGGCTGTCCTCGCCGAGCTGCGCGATGCAGCGGCCGGGTTGGTGTCCGCCCGCCACATCACCGACCTCGACGACGCGCTGCGCGGCATCGTCACCGCCGCGGTCGCGACCGTGCCCGGCGCCGAGGGCGGCGGCATCTCCCGCACCCACGGGCGGCGGGTCACGTCGCACCATCCCAGCACTCCCCGAATCGCTCGGCTCGACACCACGCAGAGCCGGCTCGGCGAGGGACCCTGCGTGGACGCCGCCGACCGTCCCCCTGCCTCCGGCGTGGTGCACGCCGACGACCTCGCGGGCCCCGACGCGGCGCGCTGGCCGCGGTTCGCACCGCGAGCCACGCGGCTGGGCTACCGCTCGATCGTGTCGACCGGACTGGCTCACCGGACCGGCCCACACACAGCGCTCAACCTCTACGCCCAGAACCCGCATGCTTTCGGCGACACCGCCCACGCCGTCGCCGGGCTCTTCGCGGTGCAGGCCGCGATGCTCCTGCACGGCGCCGAGCACACCGCCTACCTGCAGCGGGCGCTGGAGAGCCGCGACATCATCGGCCGGGCGAAGGGCGTGCTCATCGAGCGCTTCGGGCTCGACGACGACGCCGCGTTCCGCCGCCTGGTCACCAGCTCGCAGGAGACCAACATGAAGCTGGCCGACGTGGCGCGGTGGGTCGTCGAGGACGCCGTGGCCCGGCGTCAGGAGCGGGGCAGTTCGTCGGCGTAGGGCACCGGATGGTCCGCACCCTGGTCGAGGAACGTCTCGTTCAGGACCTGGGCGATCACGTCGTGCTCCAGCGCGGACATCGGGTGCTCCCCGCGCAGCAGCGCGGACAGACCGTCCGGCCCTCGGGTGCCGCCGAGGGCCAGGTAGTTCGACCACAGGGTGCCGTCGTCGAGGCCGGACAGTTCCAGGCCGAGCAGCAGCGCGCGTAGCGACTCGTCGTGCCGCGCGGGGTCCAGGATGCGTCGCGGGTTCACCCGTCACGGCTACCCGCTCGCGAGCGGTCCTGCACGGATGGGGCGGCGGGGCGATTCCGGACGATTCGCCCGGCCGGGGCCGGGTACCTCCGCACGGAGACGGAGAAAGGGGTGCCATGACGTCGATCGGACAGGCGGTGGACGGCTTCCGCGGGCTGCCCGACGTCGCGGGGCGGTCCGCGTCGACCCGGCGTGAGCTTCGGGAGGCGTTGCGGACCGTCGACCTGCTCGACGACACCCACACCTGGAGCGTGCACGACGACGTCGACGGTGACGGGGTCCTCGTCGACGCCGACGGCCGGGAGGTCCGGACGTGGTGTGAGGAGTACCCCTACACCGAGCGGATGCCGCGCGAGGATTACGAGCGCACCAAACGCGCCCTGCAGATCGAGCTGCTGAAGCTCCAGTCATGGGTGAAGGACTCCGGCGCCCGGGTCGTCGTGCTGTTCGAGGGCCGCGACGCCGCCGGCAAGGGCGGCACCATCCAGCGCTTCACCGAGCACCTCGACCCGCGCGGCGCCCGGGTCGTCGCCCTCGACAAGCCGACGCCCACCGAGCAGGGGCAGTGGTACTTCCAACGGTACCTGGAGCAGTTGCCCACAGCCGGGGAGATCGTGCTGTTCGACCGGTCCTGGTACAACCGGGCCGTCGTCGAGCGGGTCATGGGTTTCTGCACCGACGACGAGTACGAGCGCTTCGTACGCGAGGTCCCCGGCCTGGAGCGCTCGCTGGTCGAGGACGGCATCCATCTCCTGAAGCTGTGGTTCTCCGTGTCGCGCGCCGAGCAGCGCACCCGGTTCGTGATCCGGGTGCTGGACCCGTTGCGCCAGTGGAAGCTCAGCCCGGTCGACCCCGCCGGAATGGCGCGGTGGGAGGACTACACCGCGGCCAAGGAGGCGATGTTCGAGCGCACCCACACCGAGCACGCGCCGTGGACGATCGTCGACTCCGACGACAAGCGCCGCGGGCGGATCGAGGCGATGCGCTGCCTGCTCTCCGGGCTCGACTACCCGGCGAAGGACGTCGCCGTCGTCGCCACACCGGACCCGCTGGTCGTCGGACACCCGGCGACCGGGAACCGCCCCTGACCCCGGTGCGCGGCGGTCACCCCGCGGCGCGGCGCGGCGCGCGCTCTCAGGACGGCCCGAGCACGTCGTCGCGACGCAGCACGGCGTCCGCCAGTCGGCGACAGTCTCGCCACGGCGGTCCGCCGCCTCGCGCAGCAGCACGTGCGCCCGCTCCGGGGGAGGTCGTGCTGCTGGGCCGACCACCCCACGGCCTGCTCGATGCGGGCGCGGCGGTCCACCGCCCGCTGCGGCTGCTCGGCCGGCATGCCGCCCTCGTCGGGCACGCACTGCTGCATGTCCTGCTCCTTCCACGCCCCACGCTGCGGCCGGCAGGTGCGCCGCCGGCCCACGGTGGCACACCGGGGCGATCGCCCGCGGTCGTCGGTCGGTCCCTGCGTCCGGCGGTTCCAGCCGGGCAGGGAGCCTGCGGTCGGCGAGGGCCCGGGCGAGGGCGTCGACGGTGGTGCCGTCGGCGAAGGCCCGGGCGCGCATCAGCAGCAGGGCCTCCTCCGGTGGGAGGTCCAGGGCGTAGGCGGACACGCCGTGCTCGCGGGCGGCAGCGACGAACGCGGGCCACCGCGGGTCGAGGCCCAGGTCGGGAACCAGGACCGGACGGCCGCTACGCAGCGCGTCGACGCAGGGACCCTTCCCCGTGGTCAGCTGCACGTCCTCGGGCCGGCGCCGTTCGAGGGCGCGGCGGCGAGCACCTCGGCGCGCAGGGATCGGTAGCGCTCCGGGTTCACCGGCCGGCTCCTGAGGCGGACACCGCCACGCGCCGTCGTTGCCCATACCGCCGGCTCAGCACGCCTGATTCCCGTCGTCGTTCCACGCTCGTTCCCGGGGCGGCTGCGTTACTGAACCGGTGACGACGAGAGTCCCGTCCGCGCGACGGGCGCGGCGCGTTTCCGGCCGCGGTGTGGCCGGGCCTACGGCGGCGGGTACCGGGTAGGCGCTTGTCATGACCGCTCCGCCCGGGCTGCGTCCCGACGGCGGTGCCTCCTCGGACGCCTGCGACGCAGACGTCGGCACGTCCGGCGAGGACGCAGCGGCCACTCACGGCGTCGCCCCGCTCGACCTCGCCGACGACGACCTGCGCCGCGAGATGACCCACCTGCACACAACCCGCCACGACACCGTCCTCGGTGGGACCGAGGACGCGTTGCAGGTCCACACCACCCGGATGCTCGCGCTGGAAGCGGAATTCCTGCGCCGCCTCCCGGATGAGGCCGCCCCGGATCCGCGCCGCACGCGCGCCGGGAGCCGCTGAGCACCGGACGCGGGCCGCGGGGGCCACCCCTCGCGGCCCGCGCCACTCCAGCCAGACCTCGGTGTCGTCGGGCGGGTCGAAGTTCAGCTCGGGATGGTCGTGGTCGTCCGCCATCGGGACATGGAGTGGCCGTGCGGGTCACGCCGAGCGGGCCGGCTGCGGCTCGGGTCTCGGCCGACCGCTCCCGGCGGAGGCGAGGAACGGGCGCAGCGCCGCGGCCATCTCGGCGCCGTGCGTCAGCGGCGCCATGTGCGCCGCCGAGGCGACGTCGGCGACCTCGGCCGCCGCGGCGGAGGCGGCGAGCCGGACGAGCCAGTCGGCCGAGCAGATCCCGTCGCGAACGCCGCGCAGCAGCAGTACCGGCCCACCGAACCCGCCGACCGCATCGGACAACGGGTGGCGCCGCGTGGCCTCCAGCGCGCGAACGAAGCTGACCATGCCGCTGTAGGTGTAGTCGCGCACCAGCTGCGGCACCTGCCCCGGGCGCTCGGCCACCACGTTGCGCAGCCACCCCCGCACCAACGCAGCCCAGCTCCCGGCACGCGGGTCCGCGGTCGGGCCCACCAACACCAGGGCAGGCACCCGACCCGGGGCGGAACGAGCCACCTCGGCGACGACCTGACAGCTCGCCGAGTGGCCGAGCAGCACGGCGGATCCGATCCCGAGGTCGTCCATCCGCCGCAGCAGCCGCCGCGCCGACGACCGCGGGTCCAGCGGCGCCCGCGGCGAGGCGGGCACCCCGTAGGCGGGCAGCGCCAGCGCCGTCGCCGGGAACGGCAGACCCAGGCACGACAGCGTCGGCTCCCACCCGCGGACCGACAGGCCGAGCCCCGGAACGGCCACGGCCCCGACCTGGCCGAACCGGGCGCCGTCGGGTAGCGGCAGCACCTCCGGCGGACAGATCCGCGCCGGCAGCCTCATCGGTCCCCTCCCCCGACTCCGCGGTTCTGCCGGGGACCGACCGTGGCCCACACCGTCTGGTCCCGCAACCGGCGCATGACACCCCAGCTGGCCACCGAGTCGACGATGGCCGGCCCGCGTCCGCCGAATCCACCCAGCCGCGACCGGCCGACCGTCGGTGATGCCTGCGGAAGCCCGTCATCGACCTCCACGCGCACCTGGACAGGTCGGCGATGCACGTAGATGCGGACGATGTCCACCCCACCCCCCGTGATCATGAGCGTTGGCGATGAGTGCGGTGACGACCAGTTCGGCGTCGATACCCAGGCGCCGATCGACACCACGCAGCTGATCGCGGAGCCAGCCCGGGACAACCGTCACCCGCGACGGGGTGCACCCGTCCAGGGCTGACCGAGGCCGACGCGGCGCTCCACCCCGCCAAGCGCGCGGGCCGCAACCGGGTGGAGTGCGCCTGACCGGCGTCGGCGGACATCCGCCGGGAACGTCACCTCCGCCCGGTGACGGAGGTGATGGCGACCTCGACGGTCGGGTACCAGGTGAGCGCAGCCAACCTCCGCTGCGCGGCGGGCGACAGGAAACGCAGGTCGAAGGTCCCGGCCACGGCGAAGCCGATCCGACGACGGCTACAGGCATGAAGCGCGTGCGCGAGCGCCTCGGGGCCACCTCGGCTGATCGTGTCCGACGCCGACACGTCGATGACGACGATGTCGAGCCGTCGGTGACCGGCCCGGGCCATCTCGATCTCCGCATCGAGGAGGCGCAACAACCGGCCACCGGAGGCCGAGTCGAGATGGCCCCGTGTCCGGATGACCGTCGTGCCGTCATGAGGGTGGGTCACGAACGGTCGCTCCGCGCCCGGTCGGGGCGGTGAGGTACGACCGCCGTGGGTCACAGATCCGAGATTCTCCATGGTCGGCTCCCAGCACAGGTCCGTCGCGCGCGGAGCGCTCCGGGCGGAACGGCGAGCTTGTACTCGACCCGGTGCCGTGCAGCTACCCGAATCGTCGCGGCCCACACCTCACGGCACGAGCCCAGGACCATCCGGGTTCCGCCCGGCCGCAACCCGGTACGTCTGGATCGCGCCCACCGCGACCTGATCGCCGCAGACCGGCGCACCGCGACCGTCGCCGAGATCGCCACGAGGTGGGTTCCGGTGACCCGTCGCGGTTCGCGGCCTACTACCGCGCCGCACACGTGGTGCCACCGAGCCGCACCCTGCGCGAACGTAGCCGAGGCCCGGAACCCGATCCTCCATGTCCGTCCCCGTGCGACTTCTCGCCCGCCGCGCCGCCTCGGCAGCGGCCACCACCGGAACAGTGACCACGGACCCCACCGTCGTCACCTCCGACGACAAGGCCGACCAGCGGCCGGCCGAGCCCGGCGGCGACCGCGACGGTATCCCGTTGCCATGGAGCCAGGAAGGCGCTGGGGCCGCCCCGCTGCACCACCGGTTCCTGCCGCGCCCCGGCACCTCGACCGGCGCCCGGTGACCGGATGCACCGCCGTTCTCGGCGATACTCCCCGCTGTCGCGGGTACAGGACGACGATGTGGACCAGGAGCCGGAAGCCCACGGGGAGCGAGCCCGTCAGCACGCCGCCCGGTCGGTCCGACGCCCGCGCCTGCGGTGCCCGGGCGGCACGAGACCGCCTCTCGCGTCGGTACAACGCCGGCCTGCATCGGAGCGCGACCCGGGATCACGACATGGACCGTCCTCCGGCTGTGGTGCGACGGTCCGGTCCGCCGCGTTCGGGATGTCTGCCGGAACCGACCTCGGCCGCAGGGACCCGGCGGTAGGCGACGATGGAAGACAAGCCGAATCCCGGCCGCAGGACGTACTGGGGCGCGCGATATACCCGCAGCTGGTTCACGATGCTCGTCGGGGCACCCCTGGCGGTTGGCATCTACCTGTCGATCCTGCAGAACACGTCGGCATGGCTGGTGCTCGCGCCGATCACCGTGGTGATCATCGCAGCGCTGTGGCTGGTGCCGGTGGCGGTCGTCTCCGACAGGGGCATCCGGTTCGTACTGTCGGGCACGGCCCTGCCCTGGTGCCGGGTGGCAGCGGTACTCGACCCACGTCCCGGGGACGAGGTGGTGCGGCTCGAGCTGATCGACGGGCGCGTCGTCAGGGTGCCTGGCGTGCCGCCGAGCGCAGCACCCTACCTCCGGACGCTGCGCTCCGGTGGGTCCTGAGCGCACGCGCCGCCACCCGCCGTCCGCTCCGCGTCGCGGTGCGGACTCGTACCGCCCGCAGCTCCGGAACACGCAGGGCTGCTGACGCGCCCTGCGCACGTGGTCAGGCAGTCGCCGGGCGTGGAGCAGCCCGCCCGGCGCCGTAGGTGAGGCGGCGCAGCAGGGCCTCGGCCGGCCCCCGCCGGCCCGCGCGATCCAGAGCAGCGGCGACGACCACGGTGGCCATCCAGGTGGCGACGGCGACCGCGGCAGCCGCGGCGGCGCCGAGCCGGCCGCCGAGGTCGAGCAACGCCGGCTCGGTGGCGACGAACCAGACCGGCGACTGCGCGATGTAGAACGTCATCGACCGGCGACCGCAGGCGACCAACGCGTTCGTGACCGGTCCGCGCCGCCGGCCGAGGCGGTCCGCCACGAGCGCGATCGCGGCCGTGAAGGCCAGCCCCCCGGCGATACCGGTCGCCGCGAACGTCGCCTCGGCCAGCACACCGGCCACGACCGAGTCCGGGGCCCACACACCCACCGCCTGCAGCGCGACCGGCTGCGCGCCCAGCACCGCCACCGGGAAACCGACCAGCACGATCCTGGTCAGGAGACGCCGGTAGCGGTCGGGTTGCTCGAGCAGCCGCATCCGGCCGGCCCAGACCCCGATCAGTACCGCGGGCGCGACGCTCACCCCGGCGAGGGGCAGCACCACGAGGGCAGACGTGCGCAGCACCGCGCTGTCGAGCAGGGTCGCCCCGACGGCCAGCGGAGCGTCCGCGGCGAACTGTTGCAGGGCAGTAGCAGACGCGACCCCGAACACGAGCGTGACCACGAACACCGTCCACAGCCGACGGCCCGACCAGGTCACCACACCGGCGAACAGCAGGGCGAACACGCCGTAGGAACCGATGATGTCACCGCTGTAGAGCAGGACGACGTGGGCGATGCCGAACACGACCAGCCAGGCACCGCGCCGGCGGATCAGCCGCCGCGCGTTCGCGGGGTCCCCGCCCGGGCCGGTCTGGCGCCGGGTCATCTGTACGAGGCCGTAGCCGAACAGGAGCCCGAACAGGGGCGCGGCCCGCCCGTCGACGACGGAGGTCAGGAGCCACTGCACGGCGACGTCCACCGGGCCGCCACCGGCAGGCCTGGCGAGCAGGTTCCCGCCCGCGTGCAGCATCCGGGAGTGGGCGAGGGCGATGAGCAGCAGCATCACCCCCCGCGCCAGATCCGGCGCCAGGAGGCGCTCCGAATCCGGTGTCGGGGAGACCCCACCGACCGCGGTCCGACGGGTTCGCGACATGGGACGCACGGTATTGATCTCATCCGATTCTGCGCATCGTTCCGGCGGAGGACCACGCCCCTACGAAGGGAGGAACGTCGTTCGCTCTTCGACCCACCTGTCATCGGCACACCGGGCCGGGTCCCGGTGCCGCGGTCCGTTCGAGCGTCGGGACGAAGGTCGGGGTGGTGGCCGGCCATGCCGGGGAGGCACGGGCCCGTTCGGGTCGCCGGTGCGGGCGAAGGCGGCCCAGTAGGCGATCATCTGCACGTCCAGCTGTTGCCGGCCGGTGCCGGTGTGGACGGTTGGCCGGGGAGGGCAAGGGTGCATACGACGTCGGAGCCGTGGGCCGCGGTCGGGCGGGACACCGTCTCACCGCTCAAGGTGGGTGCTGGGGATCGGAGAACAGGTAGGTCGAGACAGGTGCGGTACGGGCGTAGTCACGCTCCAGGCCGCCGTGGTCGACCAGGCCACGGAGTAGGAACACACCGGATCTCAGCCGACCCGCTCGCGGGTGTGAACTCGTGTCCAATCCGATGGCGTAGCGGGTGCTGCCGGCCAGCCCGAGCGCAGCGCTGAGAGAGACCCAGTTCGGATCGCGCATGGCCCCTCCATCTCGCGTCCCTCCTGCGGTACCGCGTCAGCGTTCGACTGAGCGCCACGGCGGACCTCCGGGCAGAGAGCCCTCGCCCACGCGAGCCGTCGAGCACAGCCCGACACGGCATGCACCATGCCCGCCGAGGTCCGGTGGGCACCACCTCGAGGGGGGTGTCCACGCCGTGCTGGCCGACTTCACCCTGCCGCCGCCCGGGCTGAACGGACCTACCCGAGCGGAGGCTCCACACCGGTCGTCTGCTCGATGGCCTCCACGAAGCGGCCACGCAGTTCAGATGACGTAGGCCTCGTGTGTCTCGGGCGCGAAGAGCTCAGCGGGGGCGAGCTGGCGGCCGGTCAGGCCCTGCTCGTATGCATAGCGAAGGAAAACGTCCAGCGTCCGGCGGTTCGCATCGAGGCCGTAGGGCCAGAAGTCCCGGCCCAGCAGCGTTCGGGTCCGCTCGACCTCGTCGTAGAGCCAGGGGACGGCGTAGGGGTTCGCCGCCGTTTCCGCCATGCGCGCCATCGAGAGCGACTTGGCCTGCTCGAACGCACTGAGCAGGGAACCGGCCAGCCAGGGCCGCGCCTCGTAGACGTCCCGCCGCAGGACCACGGTGTGCATGATCGGGAAGATCCCGGTGTCCCGGGCGTACTGCTCCTCGACCGCGCGGGGGTCGGCGAACAGGCGTCGCACCTCGGGCCGGCCCTCGAGCACCGGGCGTGGCGTGCGGGGTGCGTAGAGCGCGTCGATCTCACCGGTGACGAGCATGTCCACCAGCGTCCGGTCCGGAGCGATGGGTGCCACGTCGATCTCCGGCGGCAGGTCCAGGGCCTGCTTCTCGACCCGGCCCGGCGAGTGCATGCCACCGGTCCGGTACCGCACCGACGCCACCGGGACATCGTGCCGGTCGGCCAGGATCCCGCGGATCCACACCACGGCCGTCAGCTGGTACTCGGGCACGCCGACCGTGCGGCCGACCAGGTCCGACGGGTTCTCGATCCCACTGTCGCCGTTCACGTAGATGCCGTGGTGCCGAAACGATCGCGAGGGGAACGCCGGGATCGCGATCAGACCGCCGGCGTCCGGTGCGGCCGCGACTGCGGTCGCATAGGACCCCAGTGACATCTCTGCTGCGTCGAACTCCCGGTGCCGGAGCATCCTGAAGAAGGTCTCCTCGACCGGGAGGCTCAGATAGGTGAGGTCGACGCCGTCGGGCCGGACGGTGCCGTCGGCCAGCGCGCGGGTCCGGTCGTAGTCCCAGCAGGCCAGGGTGAGCGGGACGCGGCTCATCGGGGACCTCCGGGTCCGGGGCGCCCCGCGGCGCGTCGCCCGCTCGTCTCGCAGGTCATGTCTTCCTCGCAGATCATGTGCAGCTCCTTCGGGGGGCGGATCCGGGTCGGGCTCGTCGCCGTCGTTCGTGCGACTGCCGGAGTCGGTGAGCACCGCCGGGAGGGCGGGTCAACGACCGCACCGACGGAGCATCGCGTTGACCAGCGGAATGCCGACGTACACCGCCAGCGGGACGAGCACCATGCTGGTGACCAGGGACTGGGCGAGCACCGGCAACGTCGTCACGACCGGGCCGGCGGTGGCGGTGAACACCAAAGAGAACGGGAACAAGCCGGCCCAGACCACCACGGCCGTCCGCCACCGGGGCGGCGCACCGGAAGGCTGCGCCCGGCCGACGGTGACCGGGGCCGGTGCCCCGTCGGTGAGCAGGTCGGCGGCAGCCAGGCACCGGGCCCGCGAGGCGCTCGCCTCCCAGACGGCGAGCGTGGCCGCGCTGTCGAAGACCAACGCGACCGTGACGGCACCGTCGTCGTGGCGCTCGACCTGCGAGTCCAGGTGGCCGAGGACGCGGGAAGCCTCGGCGCCGAGCTCCGCCGCCCAGGCGTGGAGCTGCTCGTGACGCCCGGGCAGAGGCCGGCGGGTGGCCGACACCGTCACCGGGAGCCGCAGCGTCTCCGACACGGCGGACTCAGCGGGCTGCCGGGGGCAGCAGCCCGGGCGGCAGCCCGTACATCTGGTCCTGGACGACGTCCACGATCGCCGGTCCGTCCTGGGCCAGGGCCTTCTCCAGCGCCGGGCCGAGCTCGTCGTCGGCCGTCACCCGTACGCCGTAACCGCCCAGGGACCGGGCGAATTCGGCCAGGTCGGGATTGCCGTAGAAGACCCCGAGATAGCGCCCGGCATGCGCCGCCCGCTGCCGGTCGCGGGTGTTGCCGTAGGCGCTGTTGTTCATCACGACGTTGACGACCGGGATCGACTCCCGGACACAGGTCTCGAAGTCCTGGGCGACCATCCAGAAGCTGCCGTCCCCGCTGACCGCGACCACGCGCTGGCCGGGGCGGGCCAGCGCCAGCCCCATCGCGGCGGGAAGGCCCCACGCCATCGCCCCGCCCGCAGAGCCGAAGAACGACCCGGGGCGGTGCAGGCGCAGGTAGCGGTGGCTCCACGGGCCGAAGCTGGGCGCGTCCTGCACGAGCAGGACGCCGTCGGTGTCGGCGATCCCTTGCAGGGCGGACACCGCGGCCACACTGCTCACGCCCCCGGCGGGATCGTCGTCGGCCAGCGCGGGCGAGGAGAGGGAGGACGCCCGTTCGTACGACTCCCGCAGAGCACTGCGGCGATCGGCGCGGCGCGCGGCCAGGTCCGGTGCAGTCCCGTCCACAGCCTCGGTCAGCGCCCGGGCGGCGAGCGCGGCGTCGGCCACGATGCCCACCTCCGGCAGGTACACCCGCCCGAGCTCCTCCGGGTCGACGTCGACGTGGACCAGCCGGGTGTCCGACGACACCAGGGTCCACCGCTTGGTCGTGAACTCGGAGAACCGGCAGCCCAGCGCGACCAGTACGTCGGCGTCGCGGACCACGTCCTCGGTCACCGAGTGCGCGCCGTAGCCCAGCGCACCGAGGAACGCGGGATGGTCGTGCGGGACGGAGCCCTGCCGCAGCCATGTCGTGAGCAGCGGAGCTCCGAGCCGGTCGGCGAGCTCGAGCACGGCGGCCGGGTCCCCGCCACCACCACCGCCGACCAGCACCACGGGGCGCTCCGCGTCGCGCAGGAGCGCGACCGCGTCCCGCACCGCCGCGGGAGCCGGGCCCGGCGGGTGGTTCCGTGAGCGCACGGCCGGGCGGACAGCGTCGTCCACGACGTCCTGCAACACGTCCAGCGGCAGCGACACCACGACAGGTCCCGGGCGGCCACCGACGGCCGTGCGGACGGCACGTTGCAGCAGCTCCGGTACCCGTTCCGCCTGATGGATCTCGACGGCCCACTTGCTCATCGGCCGGAACGTGGCGACGACGTCGGACTCCTCGAACGCGCGGCGCTCCACGACCCCGGCAGACACCTGCCCGACCAGCAGCACCAGCGGCACCGACTCGTCGTAGGCGTTCTGCACGGCGATCGCGGCGTTGGCCGCTCCAGGGCCACGGGAGACGAGACAGACCCCGACCCCCGCACCGGACCGGGACACACCATCGGCCAGGAACCCCGCCACCTGCTCGTGACGGGTCGAGACGAACCGGACGGCCTGCTGGCGGGCCAGACTGTCGATCAGGTCCATGACCGTCGTCCCCGGCACCCCGGCGACCAGGTCGACCCCCTCTGCAGCCAGGCACTCGACGACGAGGTCCGCCCCCGTCCGAGCCGTGGCCCCGTCCTCGATCTCCATGGATCCCCCTGTCGCCGGGCTTCCCGTGTGTATTGACACAGTCGTGAGTTTGGCAGAAAGTCCTTCTGCATCACAGAGGAAGTTTCCTTCCTGCGGCGAACAACCTCGAAGGGCGGGACCGTGCCGTCCCGGTCGCCGCGCGACCCACCGTCGGCGGGAGAGCCGTGTCCATCCACGTCATCGGCGTCGTGGCCCTCGTACTCGTGTTCATCGTGGGCACAGTCCGACCGGTCAACATCGGCGCACTCGCACTGATCGCGACATTCCTCGTCGGCACCCTCGTCGTCGGCGAGAGCCCCGACGAGGCGATCGCGGGATTCCCCCCCGATCTGTTCGTCCTGCTGGTCGGGGTGACCTACCTGTTCGGCCTGGCCGCGGTGAACGGGACCCTGGAGTGGCTGGTCGATCGAGCCATCGGGCTGGTGGGCGACCGCCCCGTCCTGGTCCCGTGGCTGATCTTCGCCTTCTCCGCGATCCCGACCACGGCAGGCGCACTCGGCCCGGCAGGCGTCGCCATGCTGGCCCCGCTGTGCATGCGCCTGGGTGAGCGCTACGGGATCGACCGCCGGATGGCGGCGTTGATGGTCATGCACGGCTCGTGCCTCGGGAACTTCTCGCCGCTCAACGGCCTTGCGGTCATCGTCCGCCAGACCGCCGAGAACAACGGACTCCAGGTCTCCGCCGCCGAACTCTTCCTCGGCAACGCGGCGTACAACATCATGCTGGCCGTCGTGATCTACCTCTGCTTCGGCGGTCGTGACCTGCTGCGCCGGCGTCACGAGCAGGCGACGAGCGTCGCTGCGCTCGTCCGCGCGGGCAGCGCCGGGACGCATGTGGCCGATGGCGATGCGACGAGCAGCGCGGTCGACGCCGGGCACGGCGGGGCGGCCTCGGGCACGACCTCCACGAGGCCGTCCTTGGACGTCCCGGATCGCACCCGGCTGCGCCTGGACCAGATGGTGACGATCGTCGTCATCGTCGCCGTCGCCGTCGGTGCCCTCGTCCTCGACCTGGAGATCGGGTTCCTGGCCCTGATCGCGGCGGCGCTGCTGCACCTGACGTTCCCGTCCCGTTTCCAGCTGGCCGACAAGCGGATCGTGTGGTCGGTGGTGCTGCTCATCTGCGGCATCGTGACCTTCGTCGGGGCACTGCAGCGCTACGGCACGGTCGACGTGATCGGCGGCGGGATCGCCGCGCTGGGTGCGCCGCTGCTCACCGCGTACCTGCTCTGCCTGGTGGGCGCGTTCACGTCCGCGTTCGGCTCCAGCGCCGGTCTGCTGGGAGTCCTCATCCCGCTCGCGGTGCCGTTCCTCGTCCAGGGCGAGGTCGGTGTGACCGGAATGATCATCGCGCTGTCGATCTCCGCGACCGTCGTCGACTCCACCCCCTTCTCCTCGGTCGGAGCACTGACCCTGGCCACCGCGCCGGAGCAGGAGCGGCGGCCGTTGTTCCGCACGATGCTCGGCTGGGGCGCGGCGATGGTGGTGACGGCACCGGTGATCACGTGGCTCCTGTTCGTCCTGCCCACGAGCTGAGCCGACCCGGGGAGACACCTCCTCCTGCCGCACGTCGGCGACGACACGCCGCCGGCTCGTTCTTCCGGAAGGACTCACCCATGACCGTGTCCGACACCCCTCGCGCCGTCGTCGACGGCCGTTTCGAGGTTCTCCTGGGCGGTCGGCCGCTGGGCGGTACGGCCCGCTACGAGGTGGAGGACCCGACGACCGGCGGCATCCTGACCGACGCCCCGGACTGCTCGGTCGAGGAGGTGGACCGGATCGTGGTGGCCGCCGCCGGGGCACAGCGCGCCTGGGGATCGCTCCCGCCGAGGGCGCGCGCGGCGACGGTGCGCGAGTTCGCGGCTCTACTGCGGGCACACACCGACGAACTCGCCACCCTCGACGCGGTCGATGCCGGGTTCCCGCTGCCGGTCATGCGGGCCGACGTCGATGCGGCGGCGACCCTGCTCGAGATCATGGCCGACCACGCCCTGGCCCTGGGTGGGGCGACCTACCCGCTGTCGCAGAACCTGCACTACAGCCTGCAGGAACCCTACGGGGTGGTGGGCCGGATCGTCCCGTTCAACCATCCGCTGTTCTTCGCCGCCGGGAAGGTCGCCGCTCCCCTGGTCGCCGGTAACGCCGTCGTCCTCAAGGCTCCCGACCAGGCGCCGTTGTCCTCGCTCCGAATGGCCGAGCTCGCCGCCGAGGTGTTCGGGCCCGACCTGTGCGCCGTCGTGTCGGGTCGTGGCGCGGTCAGCGGACGGGCGCTGGTCAAACACTCCTTGATCCGCAGGATCGGCTTCATCGGGGCACCCGACACCGGGCGGCTCATCCAGCGCGAGGCCGCGGAGTCCGGCGTGAAGTACGTGACCCTGGAACTCGGCGGTAAGAACGCCCTGGTCGTCATGCCCGACGCCGACCTCGACGCGGCGGCGGCGAGCGCCGTCTCCGGGATGAACTTCACCGCCACCGCCGGACAGTCCTGCGGATCGACCAGCCGGCTGCTGCTGCACGAGTCGATCGCGGACGAGGTTCTGGCCTCCGTGGTCGAGCAGGTGCGCGCCGTCCGGGTCGGGCACCCGCTGACCGACGGGACCCAGATGGGCCCTGTGATCGACCGCAGGCAGTACGACAAGACGCTCGGTGCGATCCACGCCGCGACCGATGCCGGCGCCGAGGTGGTCGCCGGTGGCGGGCGCCCCGACACCGTCGGCGAGCAGGGCTGGTACGTCGCTCCGACCGTGCTCACCCACATGGCACCGGACAACCCCGCCGCCATGGAGGAGATCTTCGGCCCGGTGCTCTCGGTGCTCACGTTCGCCGAAGAGGCCGAAGCGGTCGAGATCGCCAACCGCACCGACTACGGCCTCACCGCCGGGGTGTGGACGAGCGATGTCACCCGCGCGCACCGGATGGCCGGGCGACTGCAGGCCGGCTACGTCTGGATCAACGGCAGCTCCCGCCACTACTGGGGACTCCCCTTCGGCGGGACGAAGTCCTCCGGCGTCGGGCGTGAGGAGTCCGTCGAGGAACTGCTGTCCTACAGCGAGACCAAGGCCGTGACAGTCGCTCTGCAGGGCTGAACCCGGTTGACGCACCCAGAGCAAGTTGCTCTACTGAACAGAGATGGACTCTTCTAAGCAGAACACGCACCGGGGCGGCCCACGGGCGCCCGAGGGGACGGATCGATGACCGACCAGACCGACGTTCTCGACGCCGTGCGTCGCGGGATGATCCCCGCGCACGTCTACAACGACCGGGAGATCTTCGAACTCGAGAAGGAGCGCGTCTTCTCCCGAGCGTGGGTCTTCGTCGGGCACGAGTCCGAGATCGCCCGGCCCGGCGACTACGTGGTCCGCAGGGTGCTGGAGGACTCGTTCATCGTCACCCGGGACGAGCAGGGCGAGATCCGCGCGCACTTCAACATGTGTCTGCACCGGGGCATGCAGGTCTGCCGCGCCGAGATGGGGAACGCCTCACACTTCCGCTGCCCCTATCACGGCTGGTCCTACCGCAACGACGGCCGGATCGTCGGCCTGCCGTTCCACCAGGACGCCTACGGCGGCGAGGCAGGCTTCAAGCGCAAGGGTCAGCGGCTGCTGCCGGCCCCGAACCTGGCCACCTACAACGGCATGATCTTCCTCAGCATGGACCCGCAGGCTCCTCCGCTGGAGGAGTTCCTCGGTGACTTCCGGTTCTACCTGGACTACTACACCAAGCAGAGCGCCAGCGGCATCGAGCTGCGCGGCCCGCAGCGGTGGCGGGTCAAGGCGAACTGGAAGATCGGCGCGGAGAACTTCGCCGGCGACATGTACCACACCCCGCAGACCCACACCTCGGTCGTGGAGATCGGCCTGTTCCGCGAGCCCAAGGCGGAGAAGCGCAAGGACGGCGCCACCTATTGGGCCGGGGCCGGCGGCGGGACGACCTACAAGCTCCCGCCGGGCACCCTGGACGAGCGGCTGCGCTACGTCGGCTACCCCCAGGAGATGGTCGACCGGATGACGCAGCAGTGGTCGCAGGATCAGCGTGATCTCGTCGGCACCGACGGCTTCATGATCAGCGCGGCGTCGATCTACCCGAACCTGTCGTTCGTGCACAACTGGCCCCGGGTGGCCGAGTCGGACGACGTGCTGCCGTTCATCTCGATCCGGCAGTGGCAGCCGATCAGTGAGGACGAGACCGAGGTGCTGTCCTGGTTCGCGGTCGACGCCGAGGCCCCGGAGGAGTTCAAGGCGTTGTCCTACAAGGCCTATCTGATGTGCTTCGGCTCGACCGGCATGTTCGAGCAGGACGACGTGGAGAACTGGGTCTCGCTCACCAACACCGCCGCCGGCTCGATGGCACGGCGGCTCCAGCTCAACAGCCGGATGGGGATCCTCGAGGACGACACCGAGGTCGTCCCCCAGCTGACGCCCGAGCAGTTCCACGGCCCGGGCTCGGCCCACACGGGCTACAGCGAGTACAACCAGCGGGCACTGCTGCATCGCTGGGCCGACGATCTGGCGACCCCACAGGCGACCGCCGGCACCCTGACCGTCGGTGAGCCTGAGGCGGTGACCCCGGCATGAACAACCCGACCACGACCGCACCGACCGGTCCCGGGACGCATTCGTCGCGGTCCGCCCTCGGCGGGCACGCCTCCCGCGTGCAGCGCACCGGGACCACCATCGGCTTCGGCGACGAGCGCCACCTGACGGCCCACCAGTGGCTGGTCGACGAGGCGTGGCTGCTCGACGCCCAGGCCTACAGCGAGTGGCTCGACCTGCTCACCGACGACATCCACTACCTGATGCCGGTACGGGTCACCACCGCCCTGGGCGCCGGTTACGACACCTCGCCGGGCATGGCCCACTTCGACGAGGACAAGTACTCGCTCTCGCGCCGGGTGGCCCGGTTCCTCACCGAGCACGCCTGGACCGAGGACCCCCCGTCGCGGCTGCGCCACCACCTGAGCAACGTGCGCACGTTCGCCGCCGACGACCCCGATCACCTGGTGGTGGAGTCGGCGACGCTGCTGTTCCGCAACCGGGGCGACGTCCGCGAGGGTTCGTTCGTCTCCGCCGGGCGCGAGGATCTGCTGCGCTCCACACCCGAGGGCTGGAAGCTGGCCCGCCGCACGATCCTGGTCGACGACTCGGTCATGCGGATGCAGAACCTGGCGATCTTCCTGTGACGCTGGGGTGGGAGGGCGAGCAGGCCGACGCGCGGGCCGCGCGCCGGGCCGCGTCCGAGCACGCCGAGCTGCTGGAGAACGCCGCCGGCGAGCCGATCACGGTGGCGAACGAGTTCGCCGAGGTCCGGGTGCGTCTGGTCCGCACCCGCAACGGGGCGCGGCTGCTGGTCGAGTCGCCCAAGTCCGGGCAGTGGGTCACCCTGTGCCCGCTCGAGCTCGAGTCGCTGACCTGGCAGAACACCGCCACGTTCTCCGCGATGATCGGCACCCCGTTCGCCCCGTTGATCCCCGACGAGGACACACCGCCCGCACCGAGCGGGGTCGACTCGTGACCGGGTGGCTGGCGGGCAGGCGCGCCCTGGTCGTCGGGGCCGGGTCGGGCATCGGCCGCGCGGTCGTCGACGTGTTCCGGGCCGAGGGCGCCCGGGTCGCGGTCCTCGAACGGGACGCCGAGAAGTCGGCCGCCCTCGCGGCGGCCCGACCCGAGGTGCCGGTCACCGTCGGCGACGCGACGACCCGCCACGACAACGACCGTGCCGTCGCAGCCGCGGTGGAGGCCTTCGGTGGGCTGGACGTCCTGGTCAACTGCGTCGGGGTGTTCGACTTCTACCGCAGCATCACCGAGCTCGACGCCGACGTCCTGGACACCGCCTTCGACGAGATGTTCCGGACCAACGTCCTGAGCCACCTGCACTCGGTGAAGGCGGCGCTGGGTCACCTGCAGGAGTCCGGACGCGGGGTCGTGCTGCTCACCGAGTCGACCTCGTCCTACTCCCCCGGCCGCGGCGGGGTCCTCTACATGTCCTCCAAGTTCGCCGTCCGCGGACTGGTCACCGCCCTCGCCCACGACCTGGCGCCCGAGGTACGGGTCAACGGCGTCGCGCCCGGCGGCACGGTGGGCACCGACCTGCGCGGACTGCCGAGCCTGGGCACCGCCGACCGCAGCCTCGGTGACACCCCCGGCCGGGAGCAGGAGCTGGCCGCCCGGGTGCCGCTGCAGGTGGCGCTGTCCGGCGAGGACCACGCCTGGAGCTATGTCTTCCTCGCCTCCGAACGCGCGCGCGGCATCACCGGCGGCGTCGTGCACCCCGACGGCGGAACCGGCGTCTCCGCGCCGCGAAAGCGTTCGTGACGAACCCGACCCACCCCACAGAGAGGACCACCATGGCCCGGCTACTGGCCGACGTCGAGGCATGCCAGGGATACGGCAACTGCATCACCGGCGCCCCGGACGTCTACGACATCGACGACGACGGCAAGGTCGTGCTGCTCCGGACGGAGATCGCCGACGAGGACCGCCCGCGGGTGCAGGAAGCGGCCCGCAGCTGCCCGGTCGACGCGCTGGGCATCGAGGACTGATGGACCGGACCACCGGCACCGTCGTCGTGGTCGGCAGCTCCGTCGGCGGCGTACGCACCGCGCAGGCGATGCGCACCGAAGGATTCACCGGCCGGATCGTGCTGGTGGGGCAGGAGGCCGACCTCCCCTACGACAAGCCGCCGCTGTCCAAGCAGCTGTTGGCCGGTACGTGGGACACCGACCGGATCACGCTGCTCGGCACCGCGGCCGCCGAGGCGGCCGGCATCGAGCTGCGGTTGGGCGTCGGCGCGGCGCGGCTCGACGTCGCCGGCCGGCGTATCGAGCTCGCCGACGGCACGGCGCTGGGCTACGACGCCGTCGTCCTCGCCACCGGAGCCGACGCCCGGCCCTCCCCGTGGGTCGCCGGATCCGGGGTGCACGTGCTCCGTTCGCTCGCCGACGCCACTGCGCTGCGCCGTGATCTCGGCGCGCAGGGCCCCGTGGTCGTCGTCGGCGGCGGTTTCATCGGGGCCGAGGTGGCCGCGACCGCCCGCGCACTGGGCCGGGAGGTGACCGTCGTCGATCCGCTGCCGGCTCCGATCGGCCGGGTGATCGGCGACGCCGTGGCGGAGCACGTCACCACGCTGCACCACCGGCACGACGTCGCCACCCGCTTCGGGGTGGGCGTGGAGGACGTGCGCGGGCGGCCCGGAGACCTGCGGGTACGGCTCACCGACGGCACCGAGCTCGACGCGGCCACGGTGGTGGTCGGGATCGGCGCGATCCCGAACGATGCCTGGCTGCAGGACTCCGGCCTGCTGGTCGACGACGGCGTCGTCTGCGACGAGCACGGCCGCGCACCGGGATCCCCCGACGTGTACGCGGTGGGCGACGTGGCCCGCTGGTACCACCCGGGCCTCGAGAAGCACCGGCGCGTCGAGCACTGGACCAACGCCGTCGAGCAGGCCGCCGTCGTCGCGCACAACCTTGTGCACCCCGACGACCTCCGCGCACACCGCCCGGTCGAGTACGTGTGGAGCGACCAGTACGACTGGCGGATCCAGATCGTCGGACGGCCGGGCGCCGCGACCCGGCACGAGCTGCTCGGCGACCTCGACGGCGCGCAGGCGCGCGGCGCCGCGGTCTACACCGACGACAGCGGCCTGCTGTGCGGTGCGGTCACGGTGAACTGGCCGAAGGCGCTGGTCGTCTGCCGCAGGCTGATGGGCACTGCCGCGACGTTCGACGACGCCGTGGCCCAGCTCGCCGGGCTCCCGGCCCGCCGCGCGGCGAGCACGTCGTGACCGACCCGAGCACGGAGCTGGCCCCGCTCCGCCGGCAGGTCGCCGACGCCTGCCGGGTCCTGGCCGCTCGCGACCTGGCCCCCGGCTATCTCGGACACATCAGCCTGCGGATCGACGAACGCCGGCTGCTGGTGCGCTGCCGGGGACCGCAGGAGCGCGGGCTCGCCTGGACCACGGCGCAGGACGTGCACCTGGTCACGCTCGACGGCGAGCCGGGCACCCCGGACGAGCTGCAGGGGTGGGACCCTCCGAACGAGCTGCCGCTGCACGCCGAGGTCCTCCGGACCCGGCCCGAGGTCACAGCCGTCGTACACGCACACCCGGAGATGGTGGTCGCAGCCGACCTCGCCGGGCTGGGTATCCGCCCGATCATCGGCGCGTTCGACATGCCCGGCACGAAGCTGGCCCACGCGGGTGTACCGGTGTATCCCCGCGCGGTACTGATCCGCAACCGCACACTGGCCGCGGAGATGCTGGCCGCCATGGGCAGCTGCCCGGTGGTGCTGCTGCGGGGGCACGGTCTGACCAGCGCCGGCGCCGGCGTGCCGGAGGCGGTACTGAACGCGGTGTCGGTGGAACGGATCGCGCGGCTGTCCCTGACCGTCGTCTCGGCCGGCGGGCGGCTGCGGGACCTGCCCGAGGCCGACATGGCCGAGCTGCCCGATCTCGGCGGCTCGTTCAACCATGACACGGCCTGGCGGCACGAGCTCGCACGGTTGGCCTGACATGAGCGAACACCGGAGTTCGGACCCGGCCACCACCCATGCCGAGTGCGACTCTCTGCACAGCAGACATCGCGTAGGGTCGTGCCATGGACGGAGTCGAGGGCTTTCCGCCCTCACCGGAGTACGGCGAGTCGCCGCGGTATCCGATCGAGTCGGTCGACAACGCGTTGCGGATCCTGCTGCTGCTCGGCGAGCGACCGCGGCTGCGGCTCACCGACGTCAGCCAGTATCTCGACGTCGCCTCCTCGACCGCGCACCGATTGCTGATGATGCTGCAGTATCGCGGGTTCGTGCGGCAGGAGCCCAGCACCCGCGGCTACATCCCGGGGCCGACGCTGGACGGGCTCGCCTTCGGCGTCCTCCGGCGGCTCGATGTACGCACCCGCGCGCGGCCGGTGCTGGAGAGGCTCAACGCCGACCTGAACGAGACGGTGCACCTGGGCCGGCTCGAGGGCAGCGACGTGCATTTCATCGATTCGATCGAGAGCGGCCGGGCGCTGCGCGTCGGGGGCCGGCTGGGCCGGACGATGCCGGCGCACTGCACGTCCAACGGCAAAGCGATGCTGGCCACCCTCACCGAGGCGGACCTGTTCCGGATCTACCCCGACGAGGAGCTGACCCGCCTGACCCCCAACTCCGTGGGGACCCGCACCGACCTGGTGCGCGAGCTCGCCGAGGTTCGCAGCCAAGGTTTCGCGACCAGCCAGGAGGAGAGCGAGGAGGGCGTGAGCTCCCTCGCCGTCGCGCTGTCCTCCGGCCCGACGCCGCTGGCCGTGACGGCCTCCGCCCCGGTCAGCCGGATGACGGCCGGTACCCGCGAAACCGTCCTCGCGCAGCTGCTCGCCGCAGCCGAGGAGATCGACAAGCTCCTGCTCTGACGCTCCACATCGTGGGGCGAAAGACGTCCACACGATCGGAGACCGCACCCGCATGACCATCGAGTCCGTAACCCCGGCGACGACCGACCTCCGCCAGCTGGTGGCCACGTCGTGCCGGGTGCTCGCCGCCACCGGCCACCACGACCTGATCTGGGGGCACGCCTCGGTCCGCGACCCGCACGGCCGCGGCGTCTGGCTCAAGACCGCGGAGTGGGGGCTCGACGAGGTCACGCCGGAGCGGGTGCACCTGGTCGCCCCGTCCGGAACGGTGCTCGAGGGCGACGGCGCACGGCACAGTGAGTACCCGATCCACACCGAGATCATGGCGGCCCGCCCGGACGTCGGCGCGGTCGTGCACACGCACCCACCACATGCCGTCGCCCTGGCCGCCAGCGGGCAGGACCTGCGCCCGGTCAGCCACGCGGCCAACTACTTCGTTCCACCGGCGGTCCCGCGCTTCACCGATACCGCGGACCTCGTCCTCACCCCGGACCTGGGCCGATCGGTCGCGCTCACACTCGGCGACGCCCGGGCGGTGTTCCTGGTCAACCACGGCATCGTGGCCGTCGGTGCAACGCTGCCGGCGGCCACCGTCGCCGCGGTGCTGCTCGAGCAGGCGTGCGAGCAGCAGCTGCGCACGCACGCCGCCGGTGGATGGCCGACCTGGTCGCCGCCCGAGGAGTCGCTGGCCAAGCGGGACCACATCTACAACGACCGCGCCGTGCAGGCAGCCTGGGACTACCTCGTGCGCCGGTGGGGAGGCTGAGCCATGCAGTTCCATCTCGACGGCTACCGGACAGGCGATCCCCTCGTCGAGGACGCGCACCCGTCGGTACGGGAGCGGCCGTCCGGCCTGCCGGACGAGACCGACGTGTTGATCGTCGGCTGCGGTCCCGCCGGTCTCGTCCTGGCGGCGCAGCTGGCCAACTTCCCCGACATCCGGACGGTGGTGGTCGACCGCAAGGACGGCCCCCTCGAGGTCGGACAGGCCGACGGGGTCGCCTGCCGCACCGTCGAGATGTTCGAGGCGTTCGGCCTGGCCAACCGCTTGATCGACGAGGCGTACCGGGTCAACGAGGTCAGCTTCTGGCGTCCGGACCCGGAGGACCGGTCCCGGATCGTGCGCGCCGGTCGTGTCGACGACGTCGAAGAGGGCCTCTCCGAGATGCCGCACGTGATCGTCAACCAGGCCCGGATGCTCGCCCACCTGCGCGAGCACATGGAGCGGTCGGCGAGCCGGACGACACCGTTCTACGGCCTGCAGGCCGGCGACATCGATATCGACACCAGCGGCTCGTCCGACCACCCGGTCACCGTCGAGCTCGTGCACCTCGAGGGCTTGCAGCCGACCGGTGAGTCCTCGACGATCCGGGCCAGGTACGTGGTCGGCTGCGACGGATCGCGCAGCGGTACCCGCCAGGCGATCGGCCGCAGCCTGGTCGGCGATCCGATGAACCAGTCCTGGGGCGTCCTCGACGTCCTGGCGGTGACCGATTTCCCCGATATCCGCCTCAAGTGCGCCGTCCACTCCGCCAACGACGGCAACATCCTGATCATCCCACGGGAGGGCGGCTACCTGGTCCGGCTCTACATCGAGCTCGACAACGTCCGCGACCGGGACATGCTCCGGAACCAGGACGCCACCCCGGAGAAGCTCACCGCCGTGGCGAACCGGATCCTGCACCCGTACACCCTCGAGGTGCACGACGTCGGGTGGTGGGCGGTCTACGCGATCGGCCAGCGCCTGTGCGACAAGTTCGACGACGTCCCCGCCGGCGAGACCGACACCCGCCTGCCGCGGGTGTTCATCGCCGGCGACGCCTGCCACACCCACAGCGCCAAGGCCGGGCAGGGCATGAACGTGTCGATGGCCGACACATGGAACCTCGGCTGGAAGCTGGGCTCGGTGCTCCGCGGAACGGCCCGACCCGAGGTCCTGCACACCTACAGCCAGGAGCGCCAGGAGGTCGCCCAGGAGCTCATCGACTTCGACCGCGAGTTCGCCGCGATGTTCAGCGCCCGCCCCTCGGAGTCCGACGCTGCCGACGGGGACGGCGTCGACCCCGCCACGTTCCAGCAGTACTTCCGCGACCAGGGACGCTTCACCGCGGGCGTCGCCGTCCGCTACCCACCGTCGATGATCACCGCGGCCGGGTCGTCCCAGCACCTCGCCCCCGGGTTCCCGGTCGGGATGCGGTTCCACTCCGCCCCCGTCGTCCGGCTGGCCGACGCCGCACCGATGCACCTCGGACACGTCGCCCGGGCCGACGGCGCCTGGCGCCTCTACCTCTTCGCCGACCGGGCGGATCCCGCCGCCACCCGTTCCGCGCTCCGGCAGCTGTGCGAGGTCCTCGGCTCGGACCGGTCGGCACTGACGCGGTTCACCCCCGCAGGCACCGAGCCGGACTCCGTGATCGATGTCCGGGCCGTGTTCCAGCAGCACCACCGCGACCTGGCCCTTGACCGGATGCCTGCGGTCCTGTTGCCCCGCAAGGGCAGGTTCGGCCTGGTCGACTACGAGAAGATGTTCTGCCCGGACCCCGCCGAGGACGACGTCTTCGACATCCGGGGCGTGGACCGCGAGACCGGATGCATGGTTCTCGTCCGCCCGGACCACTACGTCGCGCACGTACTCCCCCTGCACGGACACGAGGAACTGACCGATTTCCTGTCCGGAGTCCTGCTACCGGCGCGATGAGCTCCGATCACCCCTCACCCGGCGGGTTCCTGGGTGAGGGCGGTGGGACGTACTCGACCCGACCTCGTCTGTCGACTACATTCTATAGAGTGTGACACCAGCTCCCGAGGATCCGCTCGTCGTCGACGGCTCGGCCGGACTGACGACGTTGCGCCTGCAGCGGCCGCACCGCCGCAACGCGCTCGACCACACCCTGCTCGAACGCCTCCTGTCCGAGCTCCGCGCGGCGGCCCGGCGCGGTGACGCCGCACTCGTCCTGACGGGCGGGGACTCCTACTTCTCCTCCGGTGGCGACGTCGCCTCGATGCCCTCCGCCGCGGACGGGCTGTTCGGCCCCGCCTCGCGGCTCGCCCTGGTCCACGAGGTCGTCGAGACGATCGTGCGCACCGACGTCGTGGTGGTCGCCGCGGTCGAGGGCTACGCCGTCGGTGCGGCCTGGGGCCTGGTCCTAGCCTGCGATCTCGTCGTCGCCGCAGAGGACGCCTTCTTCGCCGCCCCGTTCGCCGCGCGCGGCCTCACCGCCGACGCCGGTACCGCCTACCACCTCCCCCGCCGCCTCGGCCCGCAGCGCGCGGCCCGCCACCTGCTGCTCGGCGAGCGGCTCAGTGCCCCGGCCGCGGCCGACGCCGGCCTGGTGAGCGAGGTCGTCCCCGCCGGGACGGCGACGGCGCGGGCCACAGAGATCGCCGCGCGGCTGGCGGCCGGGCCCCGCGGGTCGAACGCCCTGACCAAGCGTCTCGCGGCCCGCGCCCACGCGGGTCTGGCCGACTTCCTCGCCTCGGAGCGGGTGGCCGTGTCGCTGGCAGGCCAGGGCCCGGACGCCGCCGAGGGCCGGGCGGCCTTCACCGAGCGCCGCGAACCCCGCTTCACCTGACTCCCCCGGGCGCCGTGGCCCCGCCACGCGACCGGGAACCGACCAGAGAGAGGACCGGAATGACCGCACTGCTGGAGGGCCGCACCGCCGTCGTGACGGGTGGTGCCCAGGGCATCGGGCTCGCCATCGCCCGCACCTACGTCGCCCACGGCGCCCGCGTCGTGCTCGGCGACCTCGACGAGGCGGCGGCCCGCGCCGCCGCGAAGGAGCTCGGCGGCGAGGAGGTCGCCGTCGGCGTCCGCTGCGACGTCGTCTCCGCCGAGGAGGTCGCCGCGCTGATCGACACCGCGGTGACGACGTTCGGCTCGCTCGACGTCTTCGTCAACAACGCGGGGATCACCCGCGACGCCACGATGCGCACCATGTCGGAGGACGACTTCGACCTGGTGATCCAGGTCCACCTCAAGGGCACCTGGAACGGCACCCGGCTCGCCGCCGCACGGATGCGGGAGCAGAAGTCCGGCGCGATCGTGAACATCAGCTCGCTGTCCGGGAAGGTCGGGATGGTCGGGCAGACCAACTACTCGGCGGCGAAGGCCGGGATCGTCGGGCTCACGAAGGCCGCAGCCAAGGAGATGGCCCACCACGGCGTACGGGTCAACGCGATCCAGCCGGGACTGATCCGGTCGGCGATGACCGAGGCGATGCCGCAGAAGGCGTGGGACCAGAAGATGTCGGAGATCCCGATGCAGCGGGTCGGCGAGATCGACGAGGTCGCGAACGTGGCGCTGTTCTACGCGTCGTCGCTCTCGTCGTACATGACGGGCACGACGGCCGAGGTCACCGGCGGGCGGTTCATGTGACGGGCGGCCCGCTCGTCGTCTCCACCCGGGACGGGCTCGACGCCGCGATCGGCGCCGAGCTCGGCCCGGGGCCGTGGACCACCGTGGACCAGGACCGCATCGACGCGTTCGCCGCGGCGACCGGGGACCACCAGTGGATCCACGTCGACCGCGAGCGGGCCGCGTCCGGGCCGTACGGCCGGACGATCGCGCACGGCCAGCTCACGCTGTCGCTGATCTCCGCGCTGGCCGGCGACCTCTACCGGTTCGAACTGGGGACGGCGCGGCTCAACTACGGCTGGGACCGGGTCCGCTTCCCGGCACCGGTCCCGGTGGGGTCCCGCATCCGGCTGCACGCGACGGTCGCGAACGCCGAGCCTCGCGACCGCGCCGTCCTCGTCGCGATCGACGTCACCGTGGAGCTGGAGCACTCACCCCGCCCGGCATGCGCCGCAAGCAAACTCTCCCTGATCCTCCTGGACTGAGCACCGACCACGACCCGCTCACCGGTCCCGCCGGCGCTCGCCCGATCGCGTGCGCGTCGACGGAACCGGTGATCGTCCGCGGGGTGGTCGGGCAAGGCCGGCGGGGCCGGGACAGCAGACGCCCCGGTCCTGTCGGACCGGGGCACCCCGTGGGGTGGACCGGGTCAGCCGTTGAAGCCGAAGGTCTGGTTCCAGCGCCGGACGGTGTCGGCGCCCTCGGTCTCCGCCTGCTCCGGGGTGTAGACGACGAACGACGGGTCGTCGGCCTTCGGGAGCCGGTAGTCGCCGGTCGGGACCTGCTCGATGTCGGTGCGGGCCCCGATGAACCCCTGCGCGGCGGCGAACTGCTGGCCCGACGTCGACCAGGTCCAGTTCATGAACAGCTTCGCGGCCGGGCTGTCCTGCCCGGTGCTGGTCAGGCCCTGCATGTTGAAGGTGCCGGACACGCCCTCCTCGGGCACGACGAGCTTGATCGGCGCCCCGGAGCGCTCCGCGCCGTAGGTGCTGTTGAAGCCGGCTGTCGCGATCTCGATCTCGCCGCGGGCGAGTGCCTCCAGCTGCACCGAGGTGGTGTCGAAGATCCGCGGTTGCTGCGCGGCGAGCCCGGCCCAGTAGTCCGGCCCGATGACGTCCTCCTGGAACGCGGCCAGGCCCTGCACGGTGCCGCCCGCCCCGGCGTTGACGACGCCCATGCGGCCCTTCCACCGCGGGTCCAGCAGGTCGTTCCAGCTGGCGGGGACGTCCCCGCCCTCGACGGCCCGGTCGTTGTAGGCGAAGGCGTAGGCCGAGTAGTACGACGTGTAGTAGGCCCCGCCGGCCCACGTCACGTTCTCGGTGCCGGTCAGCGTGTCGTGGGTCGGCATCTCGGTGTAGGGCACGAACACGTCCTGCTCGGCGAGGCCCTCGGCGAGCAGCGGGTCGGTGATGGTGACGACGCCCGCCGACAGCCGCCCGGCCCCGGCCTCGCT
This sequence comes from Pseudonocardia sp. UM4_GMWB1, assembly GCF_017312155.1. Classification (NCBI taxonomy): domain Bacteria; kingdom Bacillati; phylum Actinomycetota; class Actinomycetes; order Pseudonocardiales; family Pseudonocardiaceae; genus Pseudonocardia; species Pseudonocardia sp. UM4_GMWB1. The sequence goes on from NZ_QJPN01000001.1 coordinate 3,885,435, forward strand.
GAGCACCCGCTCGTTGAGCTTCGCCGACGGCATCCGCGTCACCTCGACCCGGACGCCGGTCTCCGCGGTGAACCGGTCCGCGGTCAGCTCGGCGCTCTCGCTGCCGGACCCGGTGAACCAGACGAGCGTGTCGCCGCGGGCGGCCTCCAGCAGGGCGGCGTCGGCGACCTGCTCGCCGTCGACGACGAGGCCGTTCGCGTCGTCCACGGCGGGCAGCGCGAGCATCCCCTCGGTGACGGTGTCGGTGCCGCCGCCACCTCCCCCGCCGCAGCCTGCGAGCAGCAGGCCGCCCGCCGCGAGCGCGGCGACCAGGCCGCTCGTGCGTGTCCTCTTCATGGGTCAGCTCCTTTGCCGGGACGGACGCCGTCGTCCGCCGGTGTGACTACCGCGCGAGGCGGCGGGGGATGTAGGACAGGACGAACATGAAGGCGGTGTAGATGACGCTCATCGCCGCGGCCTCGCGCAGCGCGCCGCCGTTCTCGAAGGCGTCGTAGATCGCGATCGAGAGGATCTCGGTGTCGCTGGTGTAGAGGAACAGCGGCACCGTCAGCTCGCGCATGCTGAGCATGAGCAGCAGCAGGAACGTCGACAGCAGGCCCACCTTCATCAGCGGCACCGTGACGCTCGTGACGGCACGGGCCCGGGAGGCCCCGAGCATCACCGCGGAGTCCTCGAGGTCCCGGTCGGTGGCGAGGATCGACGACGCCACGCCCCGGAACCCCTGCGGCGACTGCACCGCGAGGAAGGCGATGACCAGGACCGCGAGGGTGCCGTAGAGCGGGACCGGCATGACCAGCCAGGTCCACAGCAGACCCATGCCGAGCACGACGGCCGGCAGCGCGAGGGGGATCATCGAGATCCCCTCGACCAGCGACCGCCCGGTGGACCGGGTGCGGTAGACGAGGTAGCCGCACAGGAACGCCAGCACCACGCCGGCGCTCGCCGCGAACACGCTCACGACGAGGCTGTGCCAGGCCGCCTCCTGGAAGCTCGACGAGACCAGCACGTCGGAGAACGAGCTGAAGTCGAGCCCGCCCGGCTCGGCGAGCTGGGTCAGCGAGGTCAGGTAGGGCGAGCTCTGACCGGCGACGGTCACGAGCGCCAGCACCGGCAGCACGATGGACAGGAAGAAGAAGCCGAGCACGGTGGCGAACACCGGGATACGGGCCCGGCCGAGGGCGACCTTCTTCTGGCGGACGCCCTTGCCGGTGACGGTGGTGAACGACCGCTTCGCCAGCATCCGCTGCTGCAGCCAGGTGGCGAGCAGCACGACGGCGACGAGCACGACCGCGATCGCGGCGCTCTCGTTGCCCCGTGAAGGGCTGGTGTTGAGCAGCCGGAAGATCAGCGTCGGGAGGGTGTCCACCCCGCCCGGGGTGCCCAGCACCTGGGCGACCGGGAAGTTCTCGAAGACCAGGATGAAGGTCAGCATCGCCGAGCCGATGAGCGCCGGGGTGGCGAGCGGGAACGAGACCAGGCCCAGCATCCGGCGCGACGTGGCGCCGTGCACCCGCGCGGCCTCCTCCAGGTCCGGGCTCATCATCGACATCGCGCCGTGCACCAGCAGGAAGGTGTAGGGCGAGTAGTACATCGCGAAGACGACGATCATCCCCGGCACCGAGTACATGTCCAGCGGCAGGGAGAGTCCGAGATCGGCCTGCGCGATGTTGAGCAGGCCGGCGTTGGGGCTGCCGAGCATGGACCAGGCCAGCGCGCCGACGTAGGACGGCAGGAAGATCGGCATCAGGCCGACCAGGTAGACGAAACGCGGGACCGGGATGTCGCTGCGCGCGGCGAGGAACGCGAGGGACCCGCCGATGAGGCAGGCCAGCGCCGTCGAGACGACGCCGATCACCATCGAGTTCCCGAACGCCGTCAGTGTCTGCGGGTCGGTGAACACCCCGAAGTTGCCGAGCGTGAGGTCCCAGGTGATGTTCCCGGGGCGGGGGACGTCGACGCTGAACGCCGCGAGCAGCACCATCGCGGCCGGCAGCACGATGAGCACCGCCAGCACGACCAGGACGAGCACGGTCGGCAGCCGGAGGCGGCGCCGCGCCGTGCGTGCGCGCGGCGGGGGCGCCGCGGTCTCTCCCACGCCGGTGCGGGGCGGCTCCTGGAGGATCGCCACGGCTCAGCCCTCCCGGGTCGCGGCCGCCGCGACCGGCCGGTCGTGCGACGTCCGCGGGGCTGCGTCGCCGGGACGCGCGCGGTCGGCCTCACCGGCGGCACCGGGTCCCGGGGCCGCGGCGGCGGGTCCGGCCTCCCGGGGGAGGACCTGGACGTGGGCGGGGTCGATCTCGACGTGCACCCGGTCGTGCTGGCGCAGCACGACCGACGCGTCCTGGGTCTGGGCCTCCAGCGTCGGCCCGGCGTCGAGCGCGACCGAGCACCGGATGAAGGAGCCCTGGAAGACGCTGACCGTCACGGTGCCCGGCCACGAGTTCGGGCCCGCGTCACGCGGCTCCGTCCGCACCCGGACGTGTTCGGGACGGATGCAGACGCTGAGGTCGTCGCCCGGCGGGACGACGGCGTCGGCGGCGATCTCGACGTCGTGGCCGGCCAGCCGCAGCCGCCGCTCCCCCGCCCGCGGTGCGGCGACCGGGAAGATGTTCGCGACCCCGAGGAACTCCGCGATCGACGCCGACGCGGGGCTCCGGTAGGTCTCCACCGGCGTGGACAGCTGCGAGATCCGCCCATGCTGCATGATCGCGATGCGGTCGGCGAGTGCCAGCGCCTCGCCCTGGTCGTGGGTGACGTAGATCGAGGTGAGCCCGAGCTCGAGCTGCAGCCGCCGCAGCTCCACCCGCAGGTCCTCGCGGAGCCGGGCATCCAGGTTGGACAGGGGCTCGTCGAGCAGCATGACGTTCGGCTCCATCGCGAGGCTCCGTGCCAGCGCGACCCGCTGCATCTGGCCGCCGGACAGCAGGCTGGCGCCCTTGTCGGCGAGGTGGGCCAGCCCGACGAGTTCCAGGGTCTCCAGTGCCCGGGTGCGGATCTCGGCCTTGGGGCGCCGCTTCATCCGCAGCGGGAACGACACGTTCTCCAGCACCGTCATGTGCGGCCACACCGCATAGGACTGGAATACCAGGCCCACGTTGCGCTTGTTCGGTGCGACGTTGAGCCCGGCGGCCGCGTCGAACACGGTCGTCCCGCCGATGGCGATCGAACCACCGCTGGGGTCCTCCAGACCGGCGACGCACCGCATCGTGCTGGTCTTGCCGCACCCCGACTGCCCGAGCAGCACCAGGGACTCGCCGTCGGAGATGTGGAGGCCGAGGTGCTCGACCGCGGTGAAGTCGCCGTAGGTCAGCGACAAGTCGTTGATCTTCACGTCCATGGTGTGTCCTCGGATGTGTGTCGGTTCACGGGCGGGGCGGACGGGTCATGACCGGTCCGCCTCGCGGACCAGGGCGTCGAGGGCGACGGCTCCCTGCCCGCGTCGCCGGACGGCGACCGGGTTGACCTCGGCCTCCACCACGTCGGGCCGGGTCACGGCGAGCCGGGACACCGCGACGACGGTGTCGACGAGCGCGTCGATGTCTCCGGCCGGTCCGCCGCGGAACCCGCGCGCGATGCGCATGGCCGTCACCTCGCCGACCATCTCCCGGGCCACCTCGGCAGTGACGGGGGCGAGGCGCAGCGTGGAGTCGTCGTACAGCTCGGCGTGCACGCCGCCGGCGGCGAGCATCACCAGCGGCCCCACCGTCGGGCTCACCCGATAGCCGACGAGCGCCTCCACGACCGCGTCGCCGACCATCTCCTGCACCAGGAACCCGCCGAGCTCGATCGTCGGGTCGTGCGCGGCGACGTTCGCGGTGATCGTCCGGACGGCGCCGGCGAGCTCGCCGGGCCCGGTCACGCCGAGGACGACCGCACCGGCGTCGGACTTGTGCGGCAGCCGGTCCGACAGCGCCTTCACCACCACCGGCCAGGCGGGCTCCGCGGCGGGCGTGCCCGCGGCGTCGCACGTCGTCGCGGCGGGGAACGCCACCCCGAGCCCGGCCAGGACGACCGCCGAGTCGCTCTCGTCGAGCGTGCGGGCCGGGGCCTCGGCGGCACCGGTGTCCCGGGTGCCGAGCACGGCCGGATCGACCGGGCGCCGGGCCAGGGTCGCGGCGATCGCCTCCGCGCAGGCCTCCGCGGTGCGGAAGGCGGGGACGCCGGCGTCGTTCAGCATGCGGAGCGACTCGAGTGCGTCCGGCAACGCCCAGGCTGCCAGCGGCACCTCGCCGGCGGCGGCCGCCTCGGCGATCGCGGACACCGCGAGTTCGGGGTTGAGCCGCGCCGAGGAGCCGACGACGAACAGGACGAGATCGAACTCACCGCTGGACCGGAGCACGTCCAGCGCTCCGAGCACGAGGTCGTGCCGGGTCCCGGCGAGCGTGAGGTCGACGATGAGGTTCTCGGCCACGTCGAGCCCGAGCGCGGCGAGCCCGCGGAACACCGCGGGGCTCGGCCGGGCCACGGTGACGCCGCGGGTCTCCAGCTGGTCGACGACGATCGCGGCGCCGCCCCCGGTGGAGGTGATCACCCCGATCCGGTCGGCGCGGACCGGCCCGGGCGGGCCGATCCGCCGCTGGAGGGCCTCGGCCTCGATGAGCGCCTCGAAGTTGTCGACCCGGGCGAACCCGCAGGCGCGGAAGAAGGCGTCGGCCTCGTCGTCCTCGCCGGCGAGCGCCCCGGTGTGCGACACCGACAGGGCTGCGGCCGCGTCGCTGCGGCCCAGCTTGTAGACGGTGACGGGCCGGCCGCGCTCGGCGGCGGCCGCGGCGAAACGGGCCAGCGGGCCCGCGTTGTCCATCGACTCCACGAACAGCGTGTACGAGCCGATCTCGGGGTCGTCGAGGGTGGCCTCGCAGATCTCGCCGAGGGTCAGGTCGACCTCGGAGCCGGTGGAGACGAACCCGGCGAAGCCCAGGCCGCGGGCCTTCGCCCGGGTCATCAGCGCGCCGATGACGCTGCCGGACTGGGACGCGACGAACGACGGCCCGACGGGCAGGTCGGGCTCGGCGAACGCGGCGTTGGCGGTGAGCAGCATGCCGTTGCGCGGGTTGACCACGCCGATGCTGTTCGGGCCGACGACGCGGACGCCGTACCGGCGGGCGACGTCGAGCAGCTCCTCGAGCCGTTCCCGCCCCTCGGGCCCGCCCTCGCCGAAGCCGCCGGACAGCACCGTCACCAGCGGTACCCCGGCCTCGCCGCACTCGCGGACGGTGTCGACGACGCGTGCGGTGTCGGTGAGGACGAAGACGTGGTCGGGAACCTCCGGGAGCGAGGCGATGTCGGGCCAGGCCCGCTCCCCCAGCACCGTCTCGCGGCGCGGGTTGACGGGGTAGACGCCGCCGGTGAAGCCGGCCTCGCGCAGGAAGCGCAGGGGGCGGGCGGTCGTCTTCCGTGCGTCGTCGGAGGCGCCGACGATCGCGACGGAGCGGGGGGCGAGCAGCGCCCGGCCCACGTCGGGCCGTGCGGGATCGGCGGCGTCGGCCGGGCGGTCGGTCAGCTGGGTCATGCCGCACCCCGGCAGAGGGCGTCGGTGCGGGCGACGACGTCAAGCGAGGCGAAGGTCCACAGCTCGGCGGCGAGCCCGGTGGCGGCGTCGCGGCCGAGCACCGGCGCGGCGAGCCGGACCAGCTTCGCGGTCATCTCGTCGTCGCTGACCGGGTTGCCCGGCTCCCCGTAGGGGGTCGGGACCCGCTCGGTGAGCTCCCGCCCGTCGTGCAGGGTCAGCGTCACCACGGCGGTGCGCAGCACCGGGTAGTCCGCGTCGGCCTGCTCGTCGGCGCGGACGTGCACCCGGCCGACGAGGTCGAGCAGTGCGGGGTCGCGGCGGGCGCCGGGACCGAACTCGGTGAGGCCCACCTCGTCGTGCACGAGGGCGGTGGCCACCGCGAACGGGATGCTCATCTGGGCGTCGAGCAGCGAGTCCACCTCGGTGCTCGCGTGGTGCGAGGCGACGGTGTAGGTCGCGACGTCGACCCGCGCGACGTCGGCGACGGTCACCCCGTGCTCCGCGCGCAGCGCCAGCACGGCGTCGATCGGGCCGTGCAGGTGCCGGCAGGACGGGTAGGGCTTCACGTAGGAGTCGAGAACGACCCACCGCTCCCCCAGCCCGTCGAGCAGGGTGCCGGCGTCGAAACCGCCGTCGGCGAACGCCTCGACGTAGCCGTGCCGGGTCTCCAGGATCGGCCGCGGCCCGGTCACACCGGCCTCGGCGAGCTCGACGCTGACGATCGCGTCGCGTGCGGCCTTGCCCGGGTGCACCCGCTTGACCTCGGCGTTCTTACCGAGGAAGGCGAACAGCCCGCCGGCGTGCGAGGCCGCGACACCGAGCGCGTCGTGCAGCCGGTCGGCGTCGAGGCCGTGCAGGACGGCCACCCCGCAGGTGGCGCCGACGACACCCGCGAGCGGGGTGTTGTGGAAGTGGTTGCGCCACGTCGCGGGGTGCCCCGCGGCGGCGAGCCGGGACACCGCCTCCAGGGCGACGGCGAGCGCCCGCATCGTCGTGGTGGTGTCGCTGCCCCGGGCCTCCGCCGCGGCGAGAACGGCCGGGAAGCAGACGCTGCTCGGGTGCACGCTGCCGGGGGTGTAGCCGTCGTCGACCTCGAGGCTGTGGGCGCTCGTGCCGTTGAGGAACGCGGCGCCCGGCGCCGAGACCGGTCCGAGGCCGATCGCGGTGGCGGTGCGGCCGGTCGTCCCGTAGGTGCCGGCGACGTGGGTCGCGACCGCCCGCGCGACGTCGGTCGCCGAGCCGGGGACGACGGCGGCGACGTAGTCGACGAGCAGGCGGCGCACGTGGTGCTCGACCTCGGCGGGCAGCGGCGCCGCGGCCGCGGCGACGACCCAGTCGACGAGGACGTCGGTGGCGCCGTCGAGCCCGCGCTGCGCCTGCGGTGCGGTGGTGCCGGTTCCGGTGATGCTCACGCGCCCGTCCCCGCCCGCTGGTCGAAGCGGCGCCCGAAGACGGAGCCGGCGATGGTGTTCTTGAGGATCTCGACCGAGCCGCCGGCGATCATCCAGCCGCGGGTGCGGCGGACGATGTACTCCAGCGGGTACTCCTGGCTGTAGCCCGAGGCCCCGAAGACCTGCATCGCCTCGTTGGCGACCTGGAACGCCGTGCGGTTGGCGTGCAGCTTCGCGATGGCCGCCTCGGTCGCGTCCGGTGCGCCGGCGTCGGCGTTGGCGACCGCCCGCAGCAGCAGCATCCGGGCCGCGTCGAGCTCCACCCTCATGTCGGCGAACTTCCACTGCAGGCCCTGGAACTCGCAGAGGTCCTTGCCGAAGGCCTTGCGGACCTTCGCGTGCTCGACGGCGCGCTCGTAGGCGGTCTCGGCGAGCGCGAGCGCCCGGGAGGCGTTGCCCATCCGCTCGACACCGAAGATCGACAGCATGCTGCGCAGCGCACCGCTGTCGGCGAGGACGTACTCCTTCGGCACCCGGCAGCCGTCGAAGAACAGCTGGCAGTGCGACTCGCCACTCATGTGCAGCTCACGCTTGCCGCGGGTGAAACCGGGGGCGTCGAACGGGACCAGGACCGCCCCGATGTCGCGCGACGACGGGCCGAACCGGCACCAGACGACCGAGTGCGTCGCGTCCGGGCCGTGGGAGTTCCAGCACTTCTGGCCGTCGAGCATGACGTGGTCGCCCTCGTAGCGGGCGGTGGTGCGCAGGTCGGTCAGCGCGCTGCCCGCGTCGGGCTCGCTCATCCCGGCGGTCACGAGCGCCTCGCCCCGCAGGAGCAGCGGCAGCACCTCGCGGCGCACGTGCTCGGAGCCGAACTTCGCGACCTGGCGGATCGCGCCGAAGTTGCTCGCCTGCAGCGCGTCGGCGCTGTGCGGGCAGACCTTGGTGATCGCCATCATCACGAGCACCGCATCGAGCAGCGAGGCGCCCTGCCCACCGACCTCGACGGGCAGGGTGAGCCCGGTCAGGTCGTGGTCGGCGAGCACCTTGAGGGAGTCCCAGGCGAACCCGTCGCGCTGGAAGGCCCGCGCGCCGAATTCGCGTTCGGCGAGCTTGGAGACCGACTCCACGAGCGTGGTCTGCTCGGGGGTGAGGCCGAAGTCCATGGTGGTCGTTCCCTCTCGTCGTACGTCGGTGCTGAACAGCGGGGTGCGGGCCGGGATCAGGCCGGGCCGGTCCGGTCGGTGACGGCCGCGGCGGCTCCGGCCGCGTCGAGGCCGGGGAGGTCGGCGGCCAGCTGCCACAGGCGGTCGGCGGCGGCGCGGGCGTCGGGCACCGCGGCGACCTCCAGGCAGCCGAGGAGCTTGCGGTCGACGGCGTCGCGGTCCGGCCGGGCCGCGCCGGCGCCGGGCATGGCGGCCTCCGCGACGTCGTGGACGCCGTCGGTGGTCTCCAGCTCGACCCGGGCGCCGGACATGACGGCGCTCTCGGGGAGGTCCTGGCGGACCTCGACCAGGGCGGCCGCGGCGGCGACGTCGGCGCGGCCGAGGTCGCGGCGCAGCGTGCCGAGGTCGTAGCGCCCGGTCACCCAGAGCGCGGCGAGCTGCCACGGCAGGGAGAACTGGACGTCGACCAGCGGGGCCCCGCGGTCCTGCCACGGCCGGGCCACCAGCTCGTAGGCCGACCCGGCCGGCAGGTGCGCGATGATCCGCCGCACCGTGTCCATGCCGGGCCGGCGCGCGTGCAGCTGCTCGGCCGCGGCCAGCGCGGCGTGGGTGTAGCGGCAGGCCGGGTACGGCTTGAGGGCGACCGCGTCGAGCTCGGCGGGCCCGCCGAGCAGGCCGGACAGCGTCAGGTCCGAGCCGGGCAGCACGCCGAAGGTCCCGCCGAGCCAGCCGGCCGGTCCGGCGACACCGGCCCGGGCGAGCGACGCGGCCGTCAGCCCGTGGGCGGCGGCGAGACCGGGCTGGAGCCGCTTCGCGACCGACCCGTCGACGACCGCCTGCCGGGTCGACGGCGCGAGCGCCGCCCCCAGGCACAGGCCCATCGCGTCGCCGGTCGCGGCCTCGTCGAGCCCCCAGACCGTCGCCGCCGTGGCGGCGGCGGCGAGTGCCCCGAGGCCGGCCGTCCGGATGACCCCGTGCCGGGGCCCGGTGAGCCGGGCCAGCCGGGACAGCAGCTGGACGCCGGTGGCGAGCCCGTCCAGGACCCGCTCCCCCGGTGCCGGGGCGGTCGCCAGCGCGGCGAGCGCCGCCGGGACGACGACGGCGGCGGTGTGCACGACGGCCTCGTCGTGGGTGTCGTCGAAGTCCCAGGCGTGGATCAGCGTGGACAGCGCGGTCGCCGCCTGCGGCGCGGCGAGGCGCAGCTCCGTCCACGGCACCGCGACGGCGCCCGGAGAGACGGCGGCGAGGCCGTCGAGCACCCGCCGGGCATCGTCGTTCGCGGCCCCGGCGGCGGCGAGACCGAGCGCGTCCACGAGGAGGTGCAGGAGCTGGTCGCGGTGCTCCGGCGTCAGTCCGGCCCACCGGCCCGGTGTCGACGTCGGGACGGGCGTGCTCACCACGGTGCGGGTCACCCTGCTGCCTCCTGCGCTGGTCGGCGGGCCGGTCTGCCGGTGATCGGGGTCACCCGACCGGCGGCCACGAGGCAAACACGACGAAGGAACACGGGTCAATAGATTCTATAAAATCTAATCAACCGACCATCGAAAGTATCGCCGTGCTAGGTTCAGCCCGCCCGCGGTCCGTCCTGCGGGGCCGAACCGTGCCGAACCGGGCCGAGGCCTGCCGACCCACACCAGGAGCGCCGCAGCCGATGAGCGAGATGGACGCGCCGCCGAAGTCGCGCACGGCCTACGTGCTCGACCGGCTCAAGGCCGATCTCCAGCACGGCGTCATCAACCCCGGTGACCAGCTGCGCCAGACCGCGATCGCGAAGCGCTACGGCGTCAGCCCCACCCCCGTCCGTGAGGCGCTGCGGATCCTCGCCGCCGACGGGACGATCGAGTACACCAGCCACCGCGGCGCCACCGTGCGGGACTTCACCCCGGAGATGGCCCAGGACCTCTACCGCATGCGCGCCGAGCTGGAGGGCCTGGCCTGCGAGGTCGCGGTCGAGCGCATGACCGATGAGGGCTACGCGGCGATCGTCGCAGCGAACGAACGGCTGGTCAGGGCCACCGCCGACGGCGCCGAACCGGCGACCCTGTCGCTGCTCAACAAGGACCTCCACTTCGCGATCTACGAGACGGCCTCCTCGGTGATGGTCGAGGGCATCGCGCTGCTCTGGGCCCGGTTCAAGCCCTCGGTCACGCTATGGGGCGTCGGCGAGTTCAGCCGGGCGCTCGACCAGGACCACGACGCGATCCTGGAGGCGCTCGGCCGCCGGGACGGTCCCGCTGCCCGGGCCGCGATGCACGCCCACGTCATGCACGCGTGGGAACTGCGCCAGACCAGCGAGGAGCTGCGCGCCACCGGCCGGGTGGGCGGGGACGCCCCCGGTTCCGCGGCCTCCTGACCACGCCCGGTGGAGCGTCTCCGGCCCCGCTCGCTGCGCGCACCGTGGTTCCCGTGCCTCGTCCTCGCCACGTTGCTCTCGCACGCCGTGCTCGCCGGCGTCCGCACGCTGATCTCCTACCGGGCACTCGCACTCGGCGGTGACGCGGTCACCGTCGGTCTCGTCACCGGCGCGTTCGCGCTCCTCCCCCTCGTCGTCGCGCTGCACATCGGGCGGGCGGTCGACCGCGGGGGCGGGGTGCTCGTCGTCCGGCTCGGGCTGATCCTGACCGTCGCCGCGGTGCTCGTCGCGGCGGCGAGCCCGTCGGCCGGGTTCCTGATCGGCGCCAGCGCGGTGCTCGGGCTGGGCCAGATCCTGCACACGGTGGCGTGCCAGAGCCTGATCCCGCTGTGGTCTCCTCCGGAGAAGGTCGACGACCGGTTCGGGCAGCTGACGCTCGGGGTCTCGGCCGGGCAGCTGGTCGGGTTCCCCGTCGCCGGGTCGGTCGCGACCCTCACCAACGCCGGAGCGACGACGGGCGAGCAGGTCGCCACCACCCCGGCGCTGCTCGTGATGGCCGGGCTCGCCGCGCTCGCCGTGCCACTGGCGTTCTGGTTCGTACCGGCGGAGCGCATCCGGGTCAGCCGCGCCGACGCCTCGGCCGTCCGGCAGAGCACCCTGGCGATCCTCGGCACTCGGGGGATGAAGCCGGCCGTCTACTCGAGCCTGACGGTCCTGACCGGCATGGACCTGCTCATGGCCTACCTGCCGCTGCTGGGACAGTCGATGGGCCTGGGCGTCGGCGCCGTGACGATGCTTCTCACCGCGCGCAGCGTCGCCTCGGTCGTGTCCCGGGCCGCGATGCCGCTGCTGCTGCGGGCCGTCCCGCGTCGGGTGCTGCTGGTATCGGCCACCCTCGCCTCGGGGGCGCCGATGGCGCTCGTGCCGCTCACGACCGACATCGTGCTGCTGACCGTGATGATGCTCGTCGTCGGCTTCTTCTGGGGGCTGGGCCAGCCGCTCACCATGTCCTGGGTGACGACCGTCGCTGACCCGCACAACCGCGCGGCGGCGCTGTCCGTACGACTGGCGGGCAACCGCATCGGACAGGTCGTCGTGCCGCTCGCCGCGGGCGGGCTGGCCGGCATCACAGGCGCAGGCGCGATCTTCCACGCGGGCGGGCTACTACTGCTCTCGTCAGCGCTGTGCACACTGGTCAGCACGCGCGAACCGCCCGCGGAACCCGGGCGGGTGGCGCCCAGCCGCCACGGAGTCCACCCCACGGACGTCACTTCTCGGCGTACCCGGCGAAGGCCTGCCGGCCGATGACCACGCAGACTCCTCGCCGAGGACCCGAGCGTCGTGCTGGCGCGACATGTCCGGGTGCCGTGTTGGTCATGGTCTGCTGCGTTGCTCCCCGGGCTTTCGTCGTCGACGTCGCGAGGACGGCCCTGACCAGGTCGGCAGCCACGCCTCCACTGTCGCGAGTCGGCCGAACCGGACCACAGGCGCACTCCTGTCAATGCTCCGGCTCCTGACCCGGCAGAGGGCCACCCCCTCCCCGGCGGCCTCGTCGACAAGGGCACCAGAAGCAAGCGGGCGCGGTTCATCCCGCTGATCGACGAGGTGCGTGGTCTGGTCCAGCACCGGATCGACGTCGTCGGGGGCCGGCCCGACGCCCGGCTGTTCACCGGACCCCGCGGCGGACGGATCACCACCACGGTGTTCCGGGACACCACCCACTGGGATGAGGTCGTCGCGTCACTCGGGTTCGAGCACCTGCGCCGCCACGGACTCCGCCACACCGGCCTGACGTGGATGGCCGACGCCGGCGTCCGGTGCACGTCACGCCAAGATCGCCGGGCACGGGTCGTTGACCACGACGCAGCGCCACCTGCACCCGGATCAGGCCGCGGGGTCGGCCGCCGGGGACTCGCTGATCGCCTCCCTGCGGGCCCCACGGTCCCCACATGGTCCTCACGAGGCTGCGGGATGACCAGCACGGTGATCGATACCCGGACAGCGAAACAGCCCGCCGACCTGGAGTTTTCCAGATCAACGGGCTGCTGTTCGGCCTGTCGGGACGACAGGATTTGAACCTGCGACCCCTTGACCCCCAGTCAAGTGCGCTACCAAGCTGCGCCACGTCCCGGCCACCCCTCGCGGGGCACGTGAACCTTACCGTACCCACGGCAGCATCCCACCGGGGGTGTCGTCCGTGGCGTCGACGCTGCGTACGAGCGCGACGGCCTCGAGCTGCGACCCGACGTCGAGCTTCGCGAGCACCGCCCTGACCTGCGTGCGGACCGTCGGGAGCGACACGACGAAGTGCTCGGCGATGGCGTGCACCCGCACCCCGCCGGCGAGCAGTTCGAGGACCTCCCGCTCGCGGCGGGTCAGGGTCGCGATGCGTCCGCGGACGGCGCGCTGACGGCGGTCCCACTCGACGTAGCGCTGCACGAGCTCGTCGCGGTGGGCGGCGTGCAGCAGCGACCGCCCGACGCGGGCCTCCCGGATCGCGACGACCAGTGCGGGCATCGAGGCCGTCTTCGACACCCAGGTGAAGCCGCCCTGGTGCAGGGCCGCGCCGATCCGGGTGGGGCTGGAGCTGCCCGAGAGCACGAGAACCCGCCACCCCTGGGCGCGCAGCCCCGGGATGAGCGGGATGGTGTCGATCCGGCGGCCCTCGGCGTCGCGTCCGAGGTCCAGATCGAGGACCAGCAGTCCGGGCTCGACCCCGGCGACGGCGCGGTGCACGTCGACGTGCGAGTGCGCGGGACGGAACGAGGCCGGTTCGCCCTCCGCGCGCAGGGCCAGCGCCAGCGCCGACCCGACGAGCTCGTGGTCGTCGATGATCAGCACCGTCCCGAGCGGTGCGACCGCCACCGTCCGAGGGTGTGACACCCGCCCGCCCCCCACTCGGGCGGGTGTCACGTCAGGGCTCCCAGCGTGAGCAGGCCACGCCCCAGGAGCGCGGTCCGGCGGTCGAGCGCCGCGACCTCGTTCTCGTACTCCATCGGCCGGGAGCGGAGCTCCCACAGCTCGAGGGCCTGCCGCCAGGCGACGTCACGGGCCAGCACCACCGGAACGTCGGCGACGCAGCCGAGCAGCTGCTCGGACAGCGAGGTCTCGCCGGGGTCCTTCCGGTCGAAGCCGTCGAGCAGGCGGACCATGTGCAGCGAGAACACGTCGTTCACGGCCCGGTAGTCGGCCCGCTCGGCCGGGCCGGGGGTACCGCGCCCGAGGACCGTGCAGGTACGCACGACCGCGGGCGCCAGATCGAAGTTGACGTGCGCGTTCACCCCGACCACCGCGTACTCCGCCGGGGAGATCCGGTCGTGGTGGCGGCGTTCCAGCAGCACCCCCCAGGACCGCGGCGGGGTCCCCCCGGTCGCCTCGGCGTACAGGGCCCGGAAGTAGCGGCGGGCGAACTCGACGTCGAGCCGGACCAGGAAGTCCCGGTCGGCGAACAGGTCGTCGTCGAGCTGGTCCCGGATGCCGCGGGTGATGCGCAGGTAGAGCCGGTTGAACGAGGCGACGCCGTCGCCGGGTCCGTACTCGCACTCGAGGATCTCCTGGAGGTGCTCCAGGTGCGCGACGACGCCGTCGATCGTCTCCGGTGGCGTCGCGAGCAGCGCCGCGACGCGCGCCCGGCCCGCCGGGGCCGTCCCCTCCCCGGAGGGCGTCTCGATGGTGGCCGTCATCGTCGCCTCCGTGTCGCTCGATCCGGTGATCAGCCTGGTCGAGCGTGCCCGGCGACGGTATAGGGCGAATGACCTAGATGTCGGTGCGGTGCTCGCGGAGGACGGCCGCGGCGCTGGTGCGGTTGGTGACGTCGAGCTTGGCGAAGACCGAGGCGAGGTGGGCGCCGACCGTCTTCGGGGTGATGAACAGCCGGGCCGCGATCTGCTTGTTGGTGGCGCCGTCGGCGAGGACCTCCAGCACCTCGCGCTCCCGGTCGGTGAGCCGGGCCAGCGGACCGTCCACGGCGACCGGGGCACGACCGTCCGTCGCGACCGCGGCGAGCTCGGGCACCTCGATCCGGGCCCGGTGGGCGACCTCGGCGATCTCGGTGAGCAGCGGACCGGCCCGCAGGCCCGCGGCGAGCCGGGCGGCGCGGCGCAGGTCCGCGGTGCCCTCCTCGGTGCGGCGGCCCGCCAGCAGCGCCTCGGCGCTGCGCAGTCGGGCGTAGGAGCCCGGGTAGGGCTGGCCGAGGCCGTCCAGCAGGTCCGCGACGCCCCGCCAGGTGCCCGGGTCGGACCCCGCGGTGGTCCGGGCGTCCTCGGCGGAGCACATGGCCTCGTAGCTCGCGATCACCCCGCGCAGCGCGGGGGCGGAGCGGTCCCCGCGGTCGACGAGGTCGCGCCGGTGGCGGCGCAGCCGTCGCAGCCCGCTGGCGTCGGGGGGACGTCCGGCGAGGACGGCCTGGGCGTGCGCGCGGGCACCGTGCCAGAGCAGCGGCGCGACCGCGAAGACGTCGTCGACGCCGGACTCGACGACGTCGAGCCCCTTCCCGACGTGGGCGAACGCCAGCTCCGGGTTGCCCCGCCACATCTCCAGCCCGGCGCGCAGGATCAGCAGCGGCAACCGCTGCTTGGGCAGGCCCGCCGACCCGGCGATCAGCTCGGCAGCGGTGAGGTCGACGTCGGAGCCGTCGAGGTCGCCACGGCCCATCCGCAGCCGGGCGCGGGCCAGGCGCAGCTCCAGCATCTGCGCCCCGGACGGGGCGGCCGACCATGCCGTCGCCACCTCCCGCTCGGCCTCGTCCCAGGCACCGGCGCGGAACAGCCCGTTCGCCGCCACCACCCGCAGCGACACCGACGAGGTCCGGCCCAGCCCCAGCCCGGCCATCCGCTCGGCTCCCGCCCGGGCCGCGGCGACGCCGTCGTCCAGGGCGTTGAGCGGGCCGGTCAGCAGCTCCGCGCGCCGGGCCAGGCACTCCCCCAGCGTCTCCGGGTCGCCGTCGGCCTCGGCGACGGCGACGGCCTCGGTCAGCGCGTCGAGTCCGGCGGCGCCGTCGCGGGAGTGCGCGGCACCGAACCCGAGCGTCGCCAGTACCGACGCCAGTGCCCGCGGCTCCCCCACCCGGCGTGCCGCGACCAGCGCGTCCTCGGCGACGGCGCGGGCACCGGCGTAGTCGGCCCGGTCGAGCAGCGCGGCCGCGTAGCCGGCGAGGACCTCGGCGCGAGCGGCGACGGCGGCGACGGCCGGGTCGTCGCCGGCGGGCAGGGTGGCGACGGCACGCCGGTGGGCCTCCTCGGCTTCGGCCAGCTGGCCCGCCGCGCCGAGGTAGCGCCCGAGCCGGGAGCGCAGCACCGCCTGCTCGGTGCCGGGGGCCGCGTCGGGCTCGCCGAGCCGTTCGGCGAGCAGCGCCACGGCCGAGCCGTGGTCGCCCGCCAGGGCCGCCGCGGACGCGGCCCGCTCCAGGTAGCGGCTGCGGTCGCGGACGGCGTCGGGGACCGGCAGCGTCGCCGCCCGGAGCCAGTGCCGGTGCGCCTCGGCGTAGCCGCGCAGCCGTTCGGCCTCCTGCGCCGCCTCGAGGGTCGCCTCCAGCGCCTCGTCCGGGCGCCCGGCGAGCTGCCAGTGGTGGGCGAGGCGGGCCGCCGACCCGGGGACGCGGTGGCCGCCGTGCAGCGCGGTGGCGTAGCGGACGTGCAGCTCGACCCGCTCGGCGGGGAGCAGGTCGGCGGAGACGACCTCGGTCATCAGGCCGTGCCGCAGCGTGTAGCCGTCGGCACCGGCGACGACGACGAACCCGGCGTCGGCCGCCTGCCGCACGGCCGCGGCCAGCTCCGGCCCGTCGACGTCGACGACGGCGGCCAGCAGCGTGTGCTCGACCTCCCCGACCCCGGCCGCCACGGCCCGCACGACCTCCACCGCCCCCGTCGACAGCCCGGCGGCTCCCGCCCGCACCAGCTCACGGACGGTCTGCGGCACGCCCCGCGGGTCCCCATCGAGCACGGCACGGACGGTCTCGCGGGCCAGGAACACGTTCCCGCCGGAGTGCCGCCACACCAGGTCCTCGACGTCGTGGCGCCCCGGTGCCCACTGCGCGACCAGCTCGGCCAGCTCGTGCCGGGGCAGCGGCTCCACCCGGGCGAAGCGCACGCCGCGGTGGCGGCGCAGCTCCCCGGTGAGCCCGAGCAGGTCGATCGGGACGCCACCGGCCGGGTCGTCGCGGTAGGTGCCGACCAGCAGCACCGGCGACGACGACAGCGCCGCCAGCAGGTAGGCGAACAGGTCGCGGGTGGAGCGGTCGGCGCGGTGCAGGTCGTCGACGACGAGCACCACCGGACCCCGGTGGGCCGCCCGCTCGACGACGGCGGCCAGCTCGCCCAGCATCTCGACCCGCCCGGCCGGCCCGTCGGCGCGGTCCAGCCTCGACAGGGCGGCCGCGCACTCTCGGCCCAGCGCGCCGCGGGTGCGGGACTGCTCTCGCAGCGCGGACACGACAGGCCAGAACGGCGGGGCGTCGGCGATGTCGAGCGCGCGGCCGGACAGCACGACCGCGCCGCCGCTCGTCGCGGTGCGGCCGAACTCCGACACCAGTCGGGTCTTGCCGACCCCCGCGTCGCCGCCGAGGAGCACGGCCGAGGCCCCGCCGGCGACGGCGTCACGCAGCGCGTCGGCGAGCAGGTCCAGCTCCGCGACTCGGCCGTGGAACACCTCGGCCGGGGTCTCCCTCACGCCCGGCCACGATAGTGACGGTGTCGTCACCGTTCCAGGGTTCCTGCGGCGACGGTGCGCCGGGCGAGCAGGATCGACAACCAGGCGTGGATGCGGGCGTCGGGTTCGCAACCCCGGCCGTCCCACGGGTGCAGCAGGTCGGCGTACCAGGAGGCCTCGGTGCGGGCGTCGACGACGAGCTCGTCGCCACCGCACAGGGCCAGCGCCATCTCGCAGGCGGCACGCACACGCCACACCCAGAGCCGCTCGAACACCGTCACCCCGACACCGTCACACCCGGGCACTCGTCGGGCCGGCGCCGCTGGTTACAGGCGCGGCGTCACGACCCGGCGACCTCGATCACGACCTTGCCGACCGCCCCGCCGGACCGCAGGTGTGCGACGGCGCCGGGGGCGTCGTCCAGCGACACGACCCGGTCGACGGTGGCGCGCACCCGGCCCGCGCCGACCAGGCCGAGGACCGGCGTCAGCGCGGCGGCGACGGCGGCCCGCTCCTCGGCGGTGCGGACGCTGAAGGTGGTCCCGATCAGGCGGAGTCTGCGGAAGGACAGGGTGTTCAGGTCCAGCGTCGCCGACGGCCCGGCGAGCCGGCCGATCTGCACGACGGTCCCGCCGATCCGCACGGCGGGCAGGGCGGCGGCCAGGTAATCGCCGCCGACGAGGTCCAGCACGACGTCGACGGGCCCGTCGACGTCGCCCAGCGCGTCGGCCCCGACGAGCGGGACCGCCCCGGCGTCGACGAGCGCGGCGCGCTTGGCGGGCGAGGTCGTCGTCGCGAGGACCGGTGCGGCCCCCAGCGCGGCGGCGAGCCGGATCGCGACCTGCCCGACCCCCGTACTGCCGCCGAGCACCAGAACGGCGCCGCCGTCGGTGCCGAACCCGGCCTGGGTGACCAGCGCGTCGTGCGCGGTCTCCAGCGCGACCGGCAGCGCGGCGGCGTCGGTCCAGGACAGGCCGGGCGGGACCGGCAGGGCGCGGCGGGCGTCGACGACGGCGTACTCGGCGAACGCGGCGGGAGCGGACGCGAACACCCGGTCCCCCGGCCCGCGGCCCGGGGCACCGGTGACGCCCGGACCGGCGTCGACGACCTCACCGGCGAGCTCCATGCCCGCGGTGAACGAGCCGTCGTCGTCGGCGTGCGGGACGGGATAGCCGCCGCCCAGCGCCAGCAGGTCGGCCCGGTTCACCCCGGCCGCCCGGACCCGCACGAGCAGCTCCCCCGGGCCCGGGACCGGGGTGTCGATCTCGTCGACCTCCCAGGTCCGGGCACCGGGACGGCCGCGCAGGGCCCGCATCACTTCTTCCGGGGGCGCTTCTCGCGGACCCGGACCGAGACGCGGATCGGCGTGCCGCCGAACCCGAACTCCTCGCGCAACCGGCGCTCGACGAAGCGCCGGTAGCCCGCCTCGAGGAACCCGCTGGTGAACAGCACGAACGTCGGCGGGCGGGTCTGCGCCTGCGTCGCGAACATGATCTTCGGCTGCTTCCCGCCGCGGACCGGCGGCGGGGTCGCGGCGACGAGGTCGTTGAGCCACTGGTTGAGCCGCCCGGTCGGCACCCGGGTGTCCCAGGACTCCAGCGCGCGGTTCAGCGCGGGCGCGATCCGCTGGGTCGACCGCCCGGTCAGCGCGGAGACGTTGACCCGCTCCGCCCAGCGCACGCTGATCAGGTCGCGCTCCAGCTCACGGGTGAGCTGGTGGCGACGCTCCTCGTCGACCTTGTCCCACTTGTTGAACAGGATCACCAGGGCGCGCCCGGACTCCACCACCATCGTCAGGACCCGCTGGTCCTGCTCGGCGATCGGCTCGGAGGCGTCGAGCAGCACCAGCGCGACCTCGGCGGACTCGATCGCGGAGCTCGTCCGCAGCGAGGCGTAGTACTCCATGCCCGAGGCCATCTTGACCCGCTTGCGCAGGCCGGCGGTGTCGACGAAGCGGAACACCTGGCCGTCGAGCTCGACCAGGGAGTCGACCGGGTCGACGGTGGTGCCCGCGACGTCGTGGACGACCGACCGCTCCTCGCCCGCCAGCTTGTTCAGCAGGCTGGACTTGCCGACGTTCGGCTTGCCGACGAGCGCGACGCGGCGCGGGCCGCCCCCGGAGGCGCCGAAGTCGTCACGCGGGGTCTCGGGGAGGATCTCCAGGATCGCGTCGAGCAGGTCACCGGAGCCGCGGCCGTGCAGACCCGACACCGGGTGCGGCTCGCCGAGACCGAGCCGCCACAGGTCGGCGGTGTCGGAGGTGAGCCGGTCGTCGTCGACCTTGGTGGCGCACAGCATCACCGGCACGTCGGCGCGGCGCAGGACCCGCGCGACGGCCTGGTCGGTCGCGGTGGCGCCGACCGAGGCGTCGACGACGAGCAGCACCGCGTCGGCGAGACGCATCGCGGTCTCGGCCTGCTTCGCGACGAACCCCTGCAGGCCGGCGGCGTCGGGCTCCCAGCCACCGGTGTCCATCAGCTTGAACCGGCGGCCGTTCCACAGCGCGTCGTAGACGACGCGGTCACGGGTCACCCCCGGCACGTCCTGCACGACCGCCTCGCGACGGCCCAGCATGCGGTTGACCAGGGTCGACTTGCCGACGTTCGGGCGGCCGACGACGGCCAGGGTCGGGGTCGCCAGCGTCTCGTCGGGGTCGATCCCCGCGGTGACGACGCCCTCCTCGTCGACGGCCACGAACTCCGTCGGGTCCAGCCCGAGCCGGTCCATCTCGGCCCGGTCGGCCGCGTCACCGATCTCGACACCGCTGCGGTACGCCCCGCCGAGGCTCGTTCCGCGTTCGCTGCTCTCGCTCACTGCTCTCTCACGTCCCCGGCCGCGTCGGGCCGTGTCACTTGCCTGTGTTCGTTGTCCAGTTCGCGGACCAGTGTCCGCAGGGCCTCCGTGACCTCGGTGGTCGCGGCGGCCAGGCCGTTCCGTCCCGGCGCCGTCGGCGCCGGCAGCGGGTCGCCGACCAGCACGTCCACCCGGGGGCGGAGGCGGCGGGCCGCACCCGCCGGGCGGTGCGTGCCGCGCACCGCCACCGGGAGCAGCGGCGCCGATGCCGAGCGGGCCAGCCAGGCCGCGCCCTGCCGGGCCCTGCCGATGTCGCTGCCGACCTCGCCGGTGCCGCGGGTGCCCTCCGGGAAGACGGCGACCATGCCGCCGTCGCGCAGGACCTCCAGCAGGGTCGTCAGCGGCCGCCGGTCGACGACGTCCCGCCGCACCGGCACCTGCCCCAACCACCGCAGCAGTGTCCCCACGATCCCGGAGAACATCTCCGCCTTCACGAGGAACACCACGCGGCGCCCGAACATGCCGAACAGCAGCGGTCCGTCGACGAACGCGCTGTGGTTCGCGACGAGCACCACCGGGCCGGTCGCCGGGATACGCTCCCGGTGCCGGATCCGCACCCGGAAGAACGGGACCCACAGCCAGGTGCCGATCCAGCGGCCGAGGTCGTGCAGCCACCCGAGAGCGTGCTCCGGCAGCGCACGCGCCCGGCTCACCCGTCCAGCCCCCGCGCGGAGACGAGCTCGCGCAGCTTCGCCAGCACGGCGTCCGCCGACAGGCGGTCGGTGTCGAGCACCAGCGCGTCCGCCGCCGCGTAGAGCGGCGAGACCCGGCGCGACGAGTCGAGCCGGTCCCGCCGTTCGACGTCGGCGAGGGTGACGTGCAGGTCGGCCTTGCGGCCCGCCTTCTCGTCCTGCCGCCCGCGCCGCGCCGCGCGGACCTCCGGCGACGCCGTCAGGTAGACCTTGAGGGGCGCGTCCGGAACCACGACGGTACCGATGTCGCGCCCCTCGACGACCATCCCGCCGCCGCTCCCGACGGCCGCGCGGATCAGGGCGTGCTGGCGGGCGACCATCTCGGCCCGGACCTGCGGCACCGCGGAGACGGCCGAGACGAACCCGGTCACCTCGGGGCCGCGGATCGGGCCGGAGACGTCCTCACCGTCGAGGGTGATCGTCGGGGCGACCGGGTCGGTGCCCGACTCCAGACGGGCCCCGATGGCGGCGCGGGCGATCTCGTCCTCCGTCGCACCCTCGCCCAGGCCGGCGCGCAGCGCGGCCAGCGTCGCGGCGCGGTACATGGCCCCGGTGTCCAGATAGGCCGCCGAGCAGGCCTGCGCCAGCCGTCGGGAGACGGTCGACTTGCCCGTCCCGGACGGACCGTCCATCGCGACGACGCCCCGCAAGGCCACCTTGTTCCCCCACCGTGTTCGAGTTGCTGCGTCCGGCATTGTCGCCGGTCGGCCCCCGCCACGACGGGGCGGGGTGTCCTACTGGGGCAGATCGGTGCGCAGCGCCCGCGCCCCGTGCAGGTAGACGTGCCGCATCGCCGAGCGCGGCTTCGGGGTGTCGACGTGGGCGAGCAGCCGCAGCACCCGCGGCAGCGCGCCGGGCACCGCCATCTCGGTGGCGCACATCAGCGGCACGTCGGTCAGCCCGAGCAGCCGTGCCGCGTACGCCGGGAACTCGGCGGTGAGGTCCGGGGTGGCGGTGAACCAGATCGAGATGATGTCGTCGGAGCGCAGCTCGTTGCGCTCCAGCACCGCGGTGACCAGCTCGGCGGAGCGGTCGAGGATCTCCTGCCGGTCGTCGGCGTCGACCTGGGTCGCGCCCCGCAGGGCCCGCACGGCCATCAGAGACCGACCGCCTTGTACAGCGAGCCCACCTCGACGCGGTCGAGGGGCCGCAGCTTGCCGGGACGCTGATTGCCCAGGGCGACCGAGCCGACGTGGGTCCGCACCAGACGCAGCACCGGGTGGCCGACCTCCGCGAGCATCCGCCGCACGATGTGCTTGCGCCCCTCGTGCAGGACCAGCTGCACCGTGGCGCGGCCGGGGACGGCGTCGACGAGCTTGAACGCGTCGACGCGGGCGATGCCGTCCTCGAGCTCGATGCCGTCGCGCAGCCGCCGCCCGAGGTCCCGGGCGATCTTGCCCTCGATCTCGGCGAGGTAGGTCTTGGGCACCTCGTAGGACGGGTGCATCAGCCGGTGGCCGAGCTCGCCGTCGTTGGTGAGCAGCAGCAGCCCCTCGGTCTCGGCGTCGAGCCGGCCGACGTGGAACAGCCGCTGCGCGGTGTTCATGATCTCGACGCGGTCGGCGAGCAGGTCACCGATGCAGGGCCGGCCCATGTCGTCGGACATCGTGGAGTGCAGCCCGAACGGCTTGTTCAGCGCCAGGTAGACCTGGTCGTCGCGCAGGGTGACCCGGGCGCCGTCGACGTGGACGACCGCGGTGTCCGGGTCGATCCGGCGGCCCTGCTCACGGACGGTCTCGCCGTCGACCTGCACGCGTCCCTGCGCGATGAGGTCCTCGGCCGCGCGCCGGGAGGCGACGCCCGCGCGGGCCAGCACCTTCTGGAGCCGGACGCCGTCGGGGTCGTGTGTGTTGCTCATGGTGCCTAGCTTTCCAGGTCGTCGATCGCGTCGATGTCGGGCAGCAGCGGTGCCAGCGGGGGCAGCTCGGCCACGGAGGAGATCCCGAGCCGTTCGAGGAACAGCTCGGTCGTCCGGAACAGTGTCCCCCCTGTGTGTTCCTCGGTGCCGGCCTCCTCCACCAGTCCACGGGTGAGCAGGGTGCGGAGCACGCCGTCGCAGTTGACGCCGCGGACCGCGGAGACCCGTGCACGGGTGACCGGCTGGCGGTAGGCGACGACGGCGAGGGTCTCCAGCGCGGCCCGGGTCAGCCGGGCGCGCTGGCCGTCCATCAGCATCTTCTCGACGTAGGGGGCGTAGCGGTCGCGCGTGTAGAACCGCCAGCCCTCCCCCGCGCGGCGCAGGTCGATGCCGCGCCGTTCGGCGGTGTAGGCCAGCGACATCCGGTGCAGCGTCTGCCGGATCCGCGACGGCGTCTGGTGCAGCGCCGTGGCCAGGGACGGCTCGTCGACCGGGGCGTCGACGACGAGCAGCAGCGCCTCCAGGGCGTGCTCGAGCTCGGTGTCGTCGGCGAGCTCGTGGAACTCGGGCCCCTCGGGTTCCGGCTCGTCCTGGGTACCGGGTTCCTCCGCTCGGGGGTCCTCTGCTCCGCGGGCCTTCGGCCCGTTCTCCCGCGCAGCCGAGTCGTCCGGCCCGGCAGCCGGGTCGGGATGGACGGAGTCGCGCCCACCGGGCCGCCCGGACCGGTCGTCCTGGACGTCGAGCGTTGCGGATGCGTCGTTCCGAGCACCGTTTCGCGACGCTCGACCGTCGGTCGACGTGTCCGAGGGGGCGGCATCGCCGGCGGTGGGGTCACCGGACCGGTCGAGATGCACGTTTCCGCCCTCGGCGGGGCCGGAACGTGCGTCTCGATAGCCCGGCGTCGCAGGTGCGGTGGTGACGGGTCCGGAGACCGCCGGCTCGGTGCCGGCGAGCCGGGCCGCCACAGGCTCGGTGTCGGCTGCGGGCCCGGCGTCGGCTGCGAGCCCGGCGTCAGCTGCGGGCCCGGCGTCCCGGGCGGGCTCCGCGGAGCGGGCGAGCTCGGCGTCGGCGGTCGTCGCCTCCTCGTCGGCCTCGTCGGCCCCGTCGGCCCCGTCGGCCCCGTCGGCCCCGTCGGCCCCGTCGGCCCCGTCGGCCCCGTCGGCCCCATCGGCCCCATCGGCCCCATCGGCCCCATCGGCCCCATCGGCCGTAGCCTCCGGCTCCGGAGCGGCTCGGTCGTCCGCGCCGGCCGCGACCTGCGGCGACGCGGTGGCGTGCGGGCTGCGCGGCACCGTGCGGCCGATCAGGCGCAGCAGCTCGGACGGGTCCTCCGGGTCGTCGGAGCCCGGCCGGTCGTCCGGCTCAGTCACCGGTGGTTCCGGTCCTCTCGTCGTCGGGGTCGGGACGGTGCACGTGCAGACCGTCGAGGTCCGCGTCCGGGCCGTCCGGATCCAGATCCGCCTCGTCCGGGCGGTCGAGGTCGGAGTCCGGACCGCCGAGGTCGTCGAGGTCCGCGTCCGGGTCGTCCAGGTCCGTATCCGGATCGTCCAGGCCCGCGTCCCGAGCCTCCGGGTCCGCTCCGGAATCGGAGTCGGCGTCGGGATCGGAGTCGGCGTCGGGATCGGAGTCGGCGGCGGAGTCAGGGGCGGAGCCGGGGCCGGACGCGACCGACTCGTCGACGCGGTTCTTCTTCCGGCGGCGCCGGTTGCGCGCCCGCACCGCCTCCTCGGCGGCCGCGGCCTCGTCCTCCAGCGCGGCGGCGTAAGCGACCGGGTCGTCCTCGCGGTCCGCGGTCCAGGTGACCGTCAGGTCGGCGAACGCCTCCGGCTGCTCCAGGGCCACCGATCGCTCCCGGTACAGCTCCAGCAGTGCCATGAACCGGGCGATGACCTCCAGCGTCGCGACGCAGTCGGCGGTCAGATCGGCGAAGGTGGCCGTCCCGGCGAGCGCGAGCCGCTCCCGCAGGATCGCCGCGTGCTCGGGCACCGACACGTGCACCGCGTGCAGGTGGTCGACGCCGACCTCGTCGGGCGGGCGCGGCCGGAACACCGCGGCGGCGAGCTCGGCGAAGGCCTGCGCGTCGACGCCGAGCAGCACCTCGGGCAGGAGCTCGGCGTAGCGGTCCTCGATCGCGACCGAGCGCGGGAAGCGGCGCATCGCGCCGTTCTCCAGCTCGACGAACAGCGCCGCGGCCTCCTTGTAGGCGCGGTACTGCAGCAGCCGGGCGAACAGCAGGTCACGGGCCTCGAGCAGGGCGAGGTCGTCCTCGTCGTCGACCTCGGCGCCGGGGACGAGCCGCGCGGCCTTCAGGTCGAGCAGGGTCGCCGCGACGACCAGGAACTCGGTGATCTCGTCGAGGTCGGCGTCGTCGCCGAGGTCGGTGAGATGGGCGATGAAGTCGTCGGTGACCTTGTGCAGGGCCATCTCGGTGAGGTCGAGCTCGTGCTTGCCGATCAGCTGCAGCAGCAGGTCGAACGGGCCCTCGAAGTTGTACAGCCGGACGGTGAAACGACGGGTCCGCGGCGCGGCGACGTCGTTGTCGTCGAGACCGTCGCCCAGACCTTCGGGAGCACCGTCGGCGAGCAGCGTCACCGGGCGATGACCTCGCGGGCGAGCATCCGGTACGCCTCCGCGGCGTACGACGTGGGCGCCCACGTCGTGATCGGCTCCCCGGCGACCGTGGTCTCCGGGAACTTGATCGTCCGGTTGATGACGGCGTCGAACACCTTGTCCCCGAACGCCTCCACCACGCGGTCGTGGACCTCGCGGGTGTGCAGCGTGCGGGTGTCGAACATCGTCGGGAGCACGCCGAGCAGGCGCAGGTCCGGGTTGAGCCGCTCGGTGACCTTGTCGATGGTGTCCATCAGCAGTGCCACGCCGCGCAGCGAGAAGAACTCGCACGCCAGCGGGATGAGGACCTCGTCGGCGCAGGCGAGCGCGTTGATCGTGAGCAGGCCCAGCGACGGCTGGCAGTCGATGAGGACGATGTCGTAGTCGGGCAGGAACCGCTTGAGGGCGCGGCCGAGTGCCTGCTCCCGGCCGACCTCGGTGACGAGCTGGACCTCGGCCGCCGACAGGTCGATGTTCGACGGCAGCAGGTCCAGGTTCTCGACGCCGGTGTCCTGGAGCACCTCGTCTGCCTCGACGCCGCGTTCCATCAACAGGTTGTAGACGGTGGACTCGAGCTGGTGGGGCTGCACGCCGAGGCCCACCGACAGCGCGCCCTGCGGGTCGAAGTCGACGAGCAGGACCCTGCGGCCGTACTCGGCGAGCGCGGCCCCGAGGTTGATCGTCGACGTCGTCTTCCCGACGCCGCCCTTCTGGTTCGCCACCGCGATCACGCGGGCCGGGCCGTGCACCGACAGCGGTGCGGGCTCGGGAGCGCGCGCGCTGGTGGTCTGGGTGCCTCGCCCGTGATCCGGCGTCGGCTCGTCGCTCGGGTCGTCGGGCCTGCCCTGGGCCTCCGGCCGCGTCGGGTTCATGCGGTCTCCGGTCTCGTCGCGGGTACCGTGCCGGGTCCCGGGTCCCGGTCAGGGCCTGAGACCGCACTGCAGGAGATGTCCCCACGTGCGGCGACGTCCCCGTCGGGCCACGTCGCGGTATGGATTTCCAGGTCACCCTACCTGCGGGCGGGCGCCGTCCGTCCGACGGTGCGCCCCGGCGTGTCGCGCCTCAGCGGGCGGGCAGGACCGAGACCCCGCCCGCGCTGCTCTTCGCGGTGATCCGGTGGTCGGCACCGGGCTGGTCGGGGACGCCGACCTCGGTCGACCCGGCGGAGGTCTCGGCGGTCACCTCGTAGGCCGGACCCACCGGGACCCGGATCTCGACGCCGCCGGCGCTGGACTCCGCGGTCACGTCCGCGGCCGCCGCGGCGAAGGTCAGCTCGACCGCGCCGGCGCTGGACCTCGCCCGCACGTCGCCCGGTCCGGCACCGGTGGCGCTGACCTCGCCCGCCGACGACGTCAGGTCCAGCGCCCCGGTCAGTCCCTGGACCTCGATGCCGCCCGCACGCAGGTCGACCAGCGCCGACGACGAGGCGGGCGCGGTCACCACGAGACCGGCCTGGCAGCGGTCGCCGCCCTGGTCCGGGCAGCGGACGGTGACCCGCAGGACGCCGCCGTCGACCTTCTGCTCGACCTGCGGGCGGGCGTCGCCGGTCCACCGCAGGTCCTGCTCGACCGACGCCTTCTCCCCCGCGACGAGGCGCAGCGCCCCGGCGTCGGAGTCGACCTCGACCCGGGTGACCGTCCCGTCGACGGGCTCGTTCACCGCCTGCTGCTGCTCCTGCCCGGCGGCGGCACCACCGCATCCGGCCAGGAGGAGTCCCGCCACGACCGCCGTCACCCACGCTCCGTACCGCATGGGCCCCGGAACGTAGTCGTTCGCCGTCCCACGCCGAGCGCCGCCCCCACGATCACGGATCGGGCACCGATCCGGTCGCTCACCGACTCCGACGGTGCCGGATCCGTGATCACCCGGTGGCGAGCCGGAGTGCGCGGCGGATCTCGGCGACCACCCGACCGGGTGCGGTGTCGAGGTCGTGCCAGGTCACCCGCAGGATCGTCCAGCCGTGGCCGGCCAGGACGTTGCCCTTGCGCCGGTCGTTGCGGAACCGCGCGACGTCGCTGTGCCACGCCCACCCGTCGAACTCGACGCCGACCCGTTCGGCCGGGAAGGCGAGGTCGAGCTCGTAGGGGCCGACCCGGTGGGCCCGTACCCACCCGGTCAGACCGGCCTCCCGCAGCACACGCATCAACCGCCGTTCGGCACCGGACCCGGCCCGGTCCCCCGCGGCGATGAGCAGCTCCCGTGCCCGGGGCGCGCCGGTGGCCCCGGTCATCCGGCACCAGGCCGCGTGCAGCGCACCGAACATCATCCCGCGCTGCAGCGCCCGGTCGAGGAGCGCGGCGCCGTCCGGCAGCGCGACGGCGGTCTCCAGCACGGTGAGTGGCCGCGCCGTCACCCCGACACCGCGGCGCACACCCCGGTCGGCCGGGTGCAGGTCCCGGCGGCGCACCCGCACCCCGGGCCGCACGGCGCGACGGGTCCGCCGCGGCACCGTCACCCCGGCGACGACCGGGGCGGCGTCGAGGATCCCGTGCCACCAGGCCGCGGTCGGCCCGTGCAGCACCGCGTCCGGACCCGCCCAGAACGACACCGCGCGCAGCCGGGCCTCGGGGCCGTACGGATGCGTCCGGTCGTGGTGGACTCCGGGCAGCGGGGTCCACCAGTGGCCCGCTGCGACCCGGCGGTAGACCGACCGGGCCGGGACCCCGCAGGCCACGGCCTGCGTCGTCGTCACCACACCGGCCTGTGCACGCAGCAGCTCCCACAGCTCCATCCGGCCACCCTGCCCACCGCCGCCGCCCCCCACACCGGAACCGGACCCCTCCGTCGCGAACGCGAACGCGTGATCACGGATCGGGCACCGGACGCGTCGGTGGGCGACCGGGGCGGTGCCCGATCCGTGATCACCCCCGGGCGCGGGGGTGCGCGGTGGCGTAGACCTCGCGCAACGTGTCGACGGTGACGTGGGTGTAGATCTGCGTGGTCGCGACGCTCGCGTGCCCGAGCAGCTCCTGCACCACCCGTACGTCGGCGCCGCCGGAGAGCAGGTGGGTGGCGAAGCAGTGCCGCAGGGTGTGCGGGGAGACCGCGGCGACGACGTCGCCGGGCAGCCCGGACGCCTCGGCGGCGGCGCGCAGGACGTGCCAGGCGCTCTGCCGGGACAGCCGGTTGCCGCGGGCGTTGAGCAGCAGCGCCGGGCTGCCCGTGCCCCGTCCGGCGAGGTCGGGCCGGGCCCGGACCCGGTAGGCGTCGACGGCGGCCAGCGCGGGGCGCCCGACGGGCACGATCCGCTGCTTGTTCCCCTTGCCGTGCAGCAGGATCGTCCGCGCGTCCGGGTCCAGGTCGTCGAGATCGGCGCCGACGACCTCGGAGATCCGGGCGCCGGTGGAGTACAGCAGCTCCAGCAGGGCCCGGTCGCGCAGCCCGACCGGGCCGTCGGACACGCAGCCGGCGAGGAGCTGGTCGACCTGGTCGACCGACAGCGCGGACGGCAGCCGCGAGCCCAGTGCCGGCGGCGCCACACCGGCCGCGACGTCGGTCGGGGTGAGCCCCTCGTACAGCGCGAACCGGTGCAGCCCGCGCACCGCGGCCAGCGCCCGCGCCGCCGAGGACGCGGCCAGCGGGCGCTCCCCCGTGCGCAGCGCCGTGACGAACGCGGCGACGTCGGCCTCGGCCACCTGGGTCAGCTCCGCGCGTCCCAGGTGGTCGAGGTGGTCGAGGTAGCGCCCGAGGTCGAGCCGGTAGGAGCGCAGGGTGTTCTGCGCTCGTCCCCGTTCGACGGCCAGGTGGTCGAGGTAGTCCTCGGCCACCCGGCGCACGGTCGGCACCGTCAGTCCCGCAGGGCCGGGACGACCTCGCGCTCGAACAGCTCGATGCCCGACCGGTCGTAGGCGGCCTCGGGGAAGTAGAAGATGCCGTAGCTCATGCCGACGGCCTGCAGCGCGGAGAGCTTCTCCACGATCTGCTCCGGGGTCCCGACGCCGGGCATCCCGCGGAACGCACCCAGCGCGCCCTGGGCCTTCTCCGCACCGACGATCGGCTCCAGCCGGGCGACGAGCCGGGCGAGCCGCTCCTCCACCTCGGCCTCGGTGTGCCCGATCGCGACGTTGTAGTTGGCCGAGCGGACGATGGCGTCGTAGTCGGTGCCGACATCGCGGCAGTGGTCGGCGAGCAGCGCCGACTTGTGCCGGAAGCCGTCGAGGGTGCCGTCGAAGTTGGTGTACTGCGCGTACTTCGCGGCGATCTTGAGGGTGACCTTCTCGCCGCCGCCGGCGATCCACAGCGGGATGCCGCCGTCCTGGAGCGGGCGGGGCGCGACGATGGCGTCGTCGACGGTGTAGTGCTTCCCGTGCAGGGTGGCCCGGCCCTCGCGCCAGGCCTGGGCGAAGATCTGCACGCCCTCGTCGAGCATGCCGAGCCGCTCGCCGGGCCGGGGGAAGCCGTAGCCGTAGGCGCGCCACTCGTGCTCGTACCAGCCGCCGCCGATGCCCATCTCGACGCGGCCCTTGGAGATGACGTCGGTGGTGGCGGCGACCTTCGCCAGGTACGCGGGGTTGCGGTAGGCCATGCAGGTGCACATCTGGCCGAGCCGCACCCGCTCGGTCGTCGCGGCGAAGGCGGCCATCAGGCTCCACGCCTCGTGGCAGGCCTCGTCGGTGGGCGCGGGGACGGTGTGGAAGTGGTCGTACACCCAGACCGACTCCCAGACGTCGCCGCGGTCGGCGTGCTCGGCGAGGCCGCGCATCACGTCCCACTGGGCGGCGGGATCGACGCCGACGAGGTCGAGACGCCAGCCCTGGGGCACGAAGAGTCCGAAACGCATGCGCCGAGCCTAGGACGTCCGTCGCGCGGCGACCCGTAAGGGCAGTCTGCACAGTGGTTGGCCCCGGACCGGGCACATCGCCCCGTGACCGGGCTCTGACCTGCACCTACCGTTCTCGCAACCAGCCGAGAGGAGACCGAGATGAGCGGTGGGGTCGGTACGGACGACTACGCCCTGACCAGGGTTCCGGAGCACGCCCGGTACTCGTGGTGGAGCGTGGCGGTACAGCGGTTCGGGCAGGTGTCGGCCCTGAGCCAGTTCCTGCTCGGCTCGACACTCGGGTTCGGGATGGGGTTCTGGGACGCCTTCCTCGCCTTCACCCTCGGCGCGGTGATCCTGGAGCTGGTCTCGATCGGCGTCGGGATCATCGGCTGCAAGGAGGGCCTGAACACCTCACTGCTGGCCCGCTGGACCGGCTTCGGCCACGGCGGCAGCGCGCTGATCGGCGTCGCGATCGGGGTGAGCCTCGTCGGCTGGTTCGGCGTGCAGTCCGGGGTCTCGGCCGAGGGCCTGGTCACGCTGATCGGCGGGCTGCCGGTCTGGGCGTGGTCGCTGGTGTTCGGCCTGGTCGTCACCATGATCGTGCTGTGGGGCTTCGGCTCGATGCAGTGGGTCGCCTACATCACCGTGCCGGCGTTCCTGGTGCTGGTCGGCTGGTCGATCGGCAGCGCCCTGCTCGGCCACGACCTCGGTGCGCTCATGGCGAGCCCGCCGCCGGGGCCGTCGATCTCGCTGGTCGAGGGCACGACGCTGGTCGCGGGCGGCTTCATCGTCGGGGCGATCATCACCCCGGACATGACCCGGTTCAACCGGACCTCCGCCGACGTGGTCAAGCAGACCGTCGTCGGGTTCACCCTCGGCGAGTACGTGATCGGCATGTCCGGTGTGCTGCTGGCGCACGCCATCCGCTCCGACGACATCATCACCATCGTCACGTCGTCGGTCGGCTGGGTCGGGACGCTGATCATCATCCTCGGCACCCTCAAGATCAACGACTGGAACCTCTACTCGTCCGGGCTGGGCGTGGTGAACTTCGCGGGAACCGTGCTCGGGCGCACCGTGAGCCGCCCGATGGTCACCCTCGCGCTCGGCGTGGTCGGCTCGCTGCTGGCCGCGGGCGGCATCCTCGACCTGTTCACCGGGTTCCTGTCGGTGCTGGGCGTGGTGTTCCCGCCGATCGCCGGGATCATGGTCGCCGAGTACTTCGTGGTGAAGCGCTGGCGCGGTGACCTGGAGGCGGCGCGGGCCACCGGTGCACTGCCCGCCACCTCACCGACCTGGGTCCCGGCGACGCTGGCCGTCTGGGCCGCGTCGGCCCTGCTCGGCGGTCTCGTCGACGCCGGGCTGCCCAGCGTGAACTCGATCGTGGCGGCCTTCGTGCTCTACGTCGTCGCCGGACGGCTCGGGCTGCTCCGCGGGATCGGTGTCAGCCGCACCGAGGCGCCGGACCGGGCCGCAACCCCCGCCGTCACGTCCTGACCCGCACTCCGCGCCGCCCGCCCGTGACGTCACGGGCGGGCGGCGCGGCACCACCGAAGGAGCACTCCATGCGTATCGGCATCGACGTCGGCGGCACCAACACCGACGCCGTCCTGCTCGACGACGCCCCGTCCGGCGGTGTCCGGGTGCTGGCCGCCGTCAAGTCCGCGACCACCGACGACGTCACCTCCGGCATCGTCGGCGCGCTCACCGGGCTGCAGGCCGACCACCCGTTCTCCCCCGGCGACGTCGACGCCGTGATGATCGGGACGACGCACTTCGTCAACGCCCTGGTCGAGGCCCGTCGGCTCGCCCCCACCGCGGCGCTGCGCCTGGGCCTGCCCGCCACCGCGGCGCTGCCCCCGATGGTCGACTGGCCGCAGCGGCTGGTCGACGCGATCGCCGGGCGCGGCTACCTCGCCCACGGCGGCCACGAGTTCGACGGCCGCCGCATCTCCCCGCTCGACCCGGACGAGCTGCGCCGCCACGCCGCGGACATGGCGGCCCACGGCGTCCGCTCGGTCGCGATCTCCTCGGTGTTCTCCCCGGTGACCAGCGAGTGCGAGCTGGCCGCCGCGGAGATCATCGCCGAGGAGCTGGGCCCGGACGTGCCGATCTCGCTGTCCCACGAGATCGGCCGGGTCGGGCTGCTGGAGCGGGAGAACGCGACGATCGTCAACGCCGCGCTGCGCGAGCTCGCCGCGCACATCGTCGACGCGCTCGCCGGGGCGGTGCAGGGCCAGGGCATCACCGCGCCGCTGTACCTGTCGCAGAACGACGGCACCCTGATGGACGTCGGCTACACCCGTCGCTACCCGGTGGCGACGTTCGCCTCCGGCCCGACGAACTCGATGCGCGGCGCCGCCGTGCTGTCCGGGCTGGGCACCTGCGCGGTCGTCGACGTCGGCGGCACCACCTCCGACGTCGGCGTGCTGACCGCGGGCTTCCCGCGCGAGGCCGCCGTCGAGGTCAGCGTGGCCGGGGTGCGCACCAACTTCCGGATGCCCGACGTGCTCAGCGTCGGCATCGGCGGCGGCTCCCTGGTCCGCACCGGCTCCCCCGAGCGGCCCGACGGGCCCACCGTCGGCCCGGACTCGGTCGGCTACCGGCTCACCGAGCGGGCGCTGGTGTTCGGCGGCGACACCCTGACCGCGACCGACATCGCCGTCGCGGCGGGCCGGGCCGACATCGGCGACCGCTCCCTGGTCGCCGGGCTGTCCCGGGAGCTGGTGACCGCGGCGCTGGACCGGATCGCCTCCGACGTCGCCGACGTCGTGGACCGGATGCGGATCTCCGCCGACCCGCTGCCGGTGGTCGCCGTCGGCGGTGGCTCGGTGCTGCTGCCCGAGGCGTTCCCCGGGCTGGGCGCGGTGCACCGCCCGGAGAACTTCGCCGTCGCCAACGCCATCGGCGCGGCGATCGCGCAGGTCGGCGGTGAGGTCGACCGGGTGTACGCGATCGAGCCCGGCCGCCGCAACGCCGTCGTCGACGCCGCCAAGCAGGAGGCCGTGGACCGTGCGGTCGCCTCCGGCGCCGACCCCGGCTCGGTCGCGCTCGTCGACTTCGACGAGGTCCCCATCCCCTACCTGCCCGGCAACGCGACCCGCATCCGCGCGAAGGCGGTCGGCGACCTGCGCCTGGAGCGGACGGTGACCCGGTGACGGCGCTGCTGACCGCCGAGGACCTGCCCGCGCTCGCCCGGGGCGCGGCGCTGCTGGGGACCGGCGGCGGCGGCGACCCGTACCTGGGACGGCTGCTGGCGCAGCGGGCGCTGCGGGCGCACGGTCCCGTGCCGCTCGTCGATCCCGCCGACCTGCCCGACGACGCCGCCGTGTTCGTCGTCGCGCAGATGGGGGCGCCGACGGTGAGCGTGGAGAAGCTGCCCGCCTACGACGAGATCGGCCGCGCGGTCACCGCGCTCGCCGCGCACCTGGGGGTCACGCCCACCCACGTGGCGTGCATCGAGGCCGGTGGCATCAACTCCACGATCCCGGTGGCCGGTGCGGCGATGCTCGGGCTGCCGCTGGTCGACGGCGACGGCATGGGCCGGGCGTTCCCCGAGCTGCAGATGGTGCTGCCCGGCGTCGCCGGCGTCCCCGCCACCCCGATGTCGATCACCGATGAGCAGGGCAACACCGGCATCCTGGGCTGCCCGACCGCGAAGTGGGCCGAGGACCTCGCCCGCTGCATGACCATCACCATGGGCTGCACCGCGATCATCTCGAACTATCCGATGACCGGCGCCCGGGCGCGGGAGACGATGATCCGCGGCACCCTCGGGCTCTGCGTGCGGATCGGGCGCGCCATCGCCGGTGCCCGGGCCGGGTTCACCGACCCGGTCGCGGCGGCCGCCACCGAGGTCGGCGGACGGGTCGTGCACACCGGGAAGGTCGTCGACGTCGAGCGGCGCACCACCACCGGGTTCGCCCGCGGGACGGCGACGCTGTCCGGCGGCTGTGTCCTGCGGTTCCAGAACGAGCACCTGATCGCCGAGGTCGACGGCACGACCGTCGTCACCACCCCGGACCTGATCATGGTGCTGGACACCGCGACCGGGGAGCCGGTGACCACCGAGGCGCTGCGCTTCGGGCACCGGGTCAGCGTGCTCGCCGCCCCCGCGGACCCGCGCTGGCACACCCCGGAGGCGATCGCCGTCGTCGGACCGCGGTACTTCGGCTACGACACCGACCCCGTGCGGGTCCACGACACCGTGACGGACGGAGCACCGGTATGACCTGGACCCTGACCCCGGACGACCTGCCCGACCTCGCCCGCGGCGCCGCGCTGCTCGGCACCGGCGGCGGCGGGGACCCCTACATCGGGCGGCTCATGGTGGAGCAGGCGATGCGCGAGCACGGACCCGTCACCGTGCTCGACCCGGCCGACCCCGCCGACCTGACCGACGACCTGTTCGTCATCGCGACGGCGATGATGGGCGCGCCCACGGTGATGATCGAGAAGATCCCCCGCGGCGACGAGCCGGTGCTCGCCCTGCGCCGCCTGGAGCAGCACCTCGGGCGCACCGCCGACGCGACCATCCCGATGGAGTGCGGCGGCATCAACTCGATGATCCCGCTGCTCGTCGCGGCCCGGACCGGGCTTCCGGTCATCGACGGCGACGGCATGGGCCGGGCGTTCCCGGAGCTGCAGATGGAGACCTTCGGGGTGTACGGCGTGTCCGGGTCGCCGATGGTCGTCGCCGGGGACCACGGCGAGTCGGTGCTCATCGACACCGGCACCGACAACCACCGCATGGAGCACCTGGCGCGCGGCGCCGCCATCCGGATGGGCGGGTCGGCGCTGATCGCGGAGTACCCGATGTCCGGCGCCGACGTGCGCCGCACCGCGATCCCGCACACCCTCACCCTGGCGCTGCGGCTGGGCCGGGCGATCCGGGAGGCACGCGAGCAGCTCGGCGACCCGGTCGGGGCGATCGCCGACGCCCTCGCCCCGACCCTGTACCGGCACCTGCGGGTGCTGTTCGCCGGCAAGGTCTCCGACGTCGAGCGGCGCACCGTCGACGGGTTCGCCCGCGGCACCGCGCGGTTCACCGCGTTCGACGGCGGCTCCGAGCTCCGTACCGTCTTCCAGAACGAGACCCTGGTCGCGACCGTCGACGACACCACCGTCGCGGTCGTCCCGGACCTCATCTGCGTGCTGGAGGCCGAGTCCGGGGAGCCCATCACCACCGAGGCGCTGCGCTACGGCCAGCGCGTCGTCGTGGTGGGGATCTCGACGCCGGACATGATGCGCACGCCGGAGGCCCTCGCGGTGTTCGGGCCGGCCTGCTTCGGGCTGGACGTGCCGTTCGTGCCGCTGGAGACCGCGGTCCCGCGGGGAGCGGGCGCCGCGGACCGGGTCTGACCTGGCAGCATCCGCGTCGTGGAGGTGACCGCAGGCGACGTCGACGCCCTCGTCACCGGGGTGCTGCTGCTGGGCTCCGGCGGGGGTGGCGACGCCCGGGTATACGCCCACGTGCTGCGCTCGGTGCTGGCGGCGGGCCCGGTCCGGCTGCACTCCCCCGCCGAGCTCGGCGACGCCCCGGTGCTGCCGGTCGGGATGCTCGGCGGCACCCGGGTGCTGGGCGAGAAACTGCCCTCGGGCGACGAGCTGCCTGCGGCCGTGCGCGCGCTGGTCCGCTGGACCGGGGTCACCCCGGCCGCGGTCATGCCGTTCGAGGCGGCCGGCCTGAACGGGGTGCTGCCGCTGCCGCTGGCCCACCAGCTGGGGCTGCCGCTGGTCGACGCCGACCTGATGGGGCGCGCGCTGCCCCGGGTCGACCAGCTGACCCGGGTCGTCGCCGGGGGTGCGGTGACGCCGATGGCGCTGGCCGAGCCGGCGGGGCAGACCGTCGTCGTCGAAGGTGGGGACCCGGTGTCGACCGAGCTGACCGTGCGCGCGTTCGTCGCCCAGGCGGGCGGCTGGGCCGGGGCCGTGATGGCGCCCGCACCGGCTGCGGCCGCGCTCGGCGACGCCTGCCTGGGCACGCTGGGCCGCGCGCTGGGGCTGGGCCGCGCGCACGCCGGGCTCGGTGACACCCCGGCACCGGCCCGGGTCGCCGACGCGCTCGGCGGTCACCCGGTCGGCGGCGGCCGGGTGGTGGACGTGCGGCGCTCCCCCGTCGGCCGGTTCGGGCGGGCCGCGGTCACCGTCGACGCGCCCGGCGCCGGCGTCCTGCGGATCGAGGCGGAGAACGAGTACCTGCTCGTGCTGGCCGACGGGGAGCCGGTGGCCGCGTCGCCGGAGGTGATCGTGCTGCTGGACCGTCGCTCGGCCGCGCCGATCGCCGCCGACGCCGTCCGTTCCGGCGACGACGTCCTGGTCCTGGTGCTGCCCGCCCCGCCGTGGTGGGCGGCCCGGCCCGACGCCGCCGTCCACGTCGGCCCGCAGGCGTTCGGCCTGGGTCCTGCTGCGGCCGCCCCGCGGCCGGTCCGTCCCGCACCGGCTGCGGAGCCGCCCGCCCCGCACGCGGTGCGGTCCGCCTCCACGGCGGCCGGCACCGGACAGGAGGCACGGCGGTGACCGGCGGCCTGCGCCTGCCCGGGCTGCTCGCCCACCCCGACTGGGCCGCGGTGACGACCCTGGGCGGGCCCGCACCGGACGGCGCGGGCATCGAGCGGGTGGTGACCGTCGCCGACCTGCACGCCGACCCGGGCGACGCACGGGCGGCGCTGCTGACGGTCGCGGTGTCCGCTCCACGCGAGGACTGGCACCTGGACGTGCTGCTGCGCCGCGCCGTCGCCGCCGGGGCCGCCGCGGTGCTGCTCGCCGGGGACGATCCGCTGCACCCGGCGAGCCGGCTGCTCGCCGGGCGGATCGGGCTGCCGGTGCTCGGCGCCCCGGACGCGCTGGCCGCCGCGCTGACCGCGACCCGGCTGCTGCAGGAACCCGACCAGGTGGTCGCGGCACTCGTCGGGCGGACGGCGACCGTGTGCGGGGTCCCGCACGGCGGCGTCGACGACCTCGTCGCGGACCTCGCCCGGACCTGGCGACGCCCGGTGTGGCTGCTCGACCCGGGCGGCTCGGTCGTCGCGGGTGCCGACGCGACGGGCTCGAGGACTCCGCCGCCCGTTCCCGGGGCGGCGCTGCTGGAGGTGGCGTTCGGGTCGGGCCCGCCGGACGGCCGCCTGGCCGTCGCGGAGCCGGAGGGGGTGCCCGCCGAGACCGCCGCGCTGCGGGCGGCGCTGGCGGTCGCCGCGAACTCGGTGCGGCAGCGCCTCGCCGAGCAGCGGCTCGCCGTGGAGCGCGACGCGCGGCTGCGGACGGCGCTGCTCGCCGAGATCCTGCAGGCCGGGGATCCGGTGCCCGGCGGGCTGCGGCGCCGCGCGCTCGACGCCGGCTGGTCG
Organism: Pseudonocardia sp. UM4_GMWB1; assembly: GCF_017312155.1. Lineage (NCBI taxonomy): Bacteria > Bacillati > Actinomycetota > Actinomycetes > Pseudonocardiales > Pseudonocardiaceae > Pseudonocardia > Pseudonocardia sp. UM4_GMWB1. Next base: position 3,922,617 of record NZ_QJPN01000001.1, read on the forward strand.
CTGGACGGCTGGCACGCGGGCCTGCGGATCGACGTGCCGTCCTCGGTGGACGTCGTCGCCGCCCGGGAGCAGGTGCTGCGGGCGGTGGAGACGGCGCGGCTGCGGGCGGTCGTCGTCGAGCAGGGGCCGGGGTGGAGCGCCTGGACGACGTTCGACCACCAGCCCACCGCCGGTGAGCTGCAGCAGCACGCGACGGCCGCGCGGCGCACCCAGTGGCTGCTGCGCGAGTCCCTGCCGACCTCGACGGGGGTGGGGCGGGTGCACCGCGGGGCGGGCGGGCTGGCCCGCACCCTCGGCGAGGCCGGGGACGCGGCCCGGCTCGCGGCCGAACGCACCACCAGCGGCCGGTTCGTCCACGTCGACCGGCTCGGGCTGGGGGCGCTGCTGCTGGCCTGGACCCGCACCGACACGTTCCTGCCGGCCGCCCGGTCGATGCTGGAACCGTTGCAGGGCAGACCCGGGGACCTGCTGACGACGCTGACCGCCTACCTGGACGCCGAGTCGTCGCTGACCGAGACCGCGGCGGTGCTCGGGGTGCACCGCAACACCGTCGCGACCCGGATCGAACGCGTACGCCACGTGCTCGGCGTCGACCTCGCCGACCCGGACGAGCGCCTCGCCCTGCATCTCGCGTGTCGCAGCGTGCTGTTCCACAGCTGATCGCGGCTACGGTCGGGGTATGAGCGCGGACCCGATCGGCTACGCCGAGCAGGAGGAGACGGTGCGGGCGCTGTCCCGCCACTACACGGGCGGGGCGCTGGACGTCGACGCGTTCGACGCGCGGGTGCGCCGGGCCCGGGCGGCGACGACGCGGTCGCAGCTGGCGGCCCTGTTCACCGATCTGCCCGAGCCGCACCCGGCGTCGCTCACCGGGGTGGCGCCGTCCTTGTCCGCGGCCGGCGCCGACCCGAGCGGCGGCCCCGCCGGTGCGGATCCCGCGACCACCGGCCCCGCCAGCACCGGTCCCACCGCCGCGGATGCCGCCGCCGCAGATCCAGCCACCACCGGCGCGACCGCGCGCGTCGGCACGTCCACCGGCACGGGCTCCCCGGGCGCCCACGACGACGGGCACAGCGGTGACGCCGAGCGCACCGCGCGCTTCGCGGTCCCCGGCCCGACCCGGGCCACCCCGTACCCGGATCCGTCGGGCCACCCCGCGGCGGGCCCCTACCCGGACCCGTCGCCGACGACCGCCGGTCCCCGCCCCCCGTGGCCGGCCCCCGGGGCGCCCGGCTACCCGGGCGCGGGGTACCCCGGCGGGACGTACCCGTCCGGGCCGTACCCCGACGGCGGCCCCGCGGGCTTGTCCCCCGGCGGCGGGTTCCCCGGCGGGCCGGCGTGGGCCGCCGGTGCGCCGGGCTGGGCGTCCGGGCAACAGCAGTACCCGGGCGCGGCCTACCCACCGCACCCCGGGCCCCCGTCCTACGGCCCCTACGGCTACGACCCGTCCGCGCCGTACGGCCGCGAGCCCTACTCGGGGCTGCCGTACTCCGACAAGCAGAAGATCGTGGCGGGGCTGCTGCAGCTGTTCCTGCCGTTCGGCATCGGCCGGTTCTACTCGGGCCACACCGGTCTGGCCGTCGCGCAGCTGCTGGTCACGTTCCTGACCTTCGGGATCGGCGCGATCTGGTCGTTCGTCGACGGGATCGTGGTGCTCGCCGGGTCGCCCCGGGACCCGGAGGGTCGTCCGCTGCGGCCCTGACCACCGCCCGGCGCGGTCACCGTGGGCGCGGCCGGGCGGACACCGTCGGCGCGGCAGGCCGTCACCCGGAGACCCGGCGCGGTCACGCGTCGCCGCGGCCCGCGGTCACCCGTCGGCGCGGCGGAGGATCACTCGTCGGCGCGGCGGGCGAAGCGGAACGGGCGGTCGGCCCACTCGGCGTCGACCGGGCGGGGGTCGAACTCCCCGGCCAGCACCGCGCGGGCCGCGAGCAGCCCGGCGCAGGACACCGCGTTGACGATCTCGCCGGAGAACACCATCCCGACGGCCTCGGCGATCGGGATCCAGCGCAGCTCCAGGTCGGCCTCCTCGTCGTCGCCCAGGTCGGGGCGCGGCTTCTCGACGAGCTCGCGCGCGAGGAAGATGCGGACCGACTCGTCGGAGAACCCGGGCGAGGGCACGACGTCGAGCAGCACCGACCAGTCCGACGCCGACAGCCCGGCCTCCTCGGTCAGCTCCCGGTCGGCGGTGACCGCGGGGTCCTCCCCCGCCACGTCGAGCAGGCCGGCGGGGAGCTCCCACAGCCGTCGCCGGACGGCGTGGCGGTACTGGTGCAGCATCCGGACCCGCCCGGCCTCGTCCACCGCGACGACGGCGACCGCCCCCGGGTGCTCCAGGATCTCGCGGGTCGCGACCCGGCCGCCAGGCATGACGACGCGGTCCGACCGCAGCGCCATCACGCGGCCGGAGTAGATGTCGGTGGCCGAGCGGACCGGGAAGTCGTGCTCGCCGGGGCGGGTCACCGGGTCACCGCCCGGCGGGTGCGCAGTTCGATCACCCGTCGGACAGTAGCCGCCGGGCCCGGCCCGTGCGGGGCGCGCGGGCCGTGCGGGCCGCGTGCCGCGCCCGGCGGCACGGCCCCGGGCCACCGTGCCGGACCGGGCCACCGTCGGCGGCCCGGCCCGGTCGGGGTCAGCGGGCGGAGGTGCTCTCGGCCCGGGCCACGCCGTTGCCGCCCGCGCCGACGGCGACGTCGTCGCCCTCGACCGTCTCGGCGTCGTCGGCGTCGGTGTTGTCCCGGCCGGGCAGGTGCACCGGCAGCCGGTCCTCGGCCCGGTAGCGCAGCGCCGCCTTCACGAACGCCGCGAACAACGGGTGCGGCCGGGTCGGGCGGCTCTTGAGCTCGGGGTGCGCCTGGGTCCCGACGAAGAACGGGTGCTGCGACGACGGCAGCTCCACGAACTCCACCAGCGTCCCGTCCGGGGAGGTCCCGAACACCAGGCCCGCCTCGGTGAGCTGCTGCCGGTAGGCGTTGTTGACCTCGAAGCGGTGCCGGTGCCGCTCGGAGATCTCGCGCGCCCCGTAGGCCTTCGCCGCGACCGAGCCGGGCTGCAGCACCGCCGGGTAGGCACCCAGGCGCATGGTCCCGCCCATGTCCCGCTCGCCCGCGACGACGTCGCGCTGGGTCGCCATCGTCGAGATCACCGGGTGCGCGGTCTCCGGGTCGAACTCGGTCGAGCTCGCGTCCTCCAGGCCGGCGACGGTGCGCGCGGTCTCGATGACCATGCACTGCAGGCCCAGGCACAGCCCCAGGGCGGGGATGCGCCGGGTGCGGGCGTGGGTGATCGCGCCGAGCTTGCCCTCGATGCCGCGGATGCCGAAGCCGCCGGGGACGAGCACCCCGTCGACGCCGTCGAGCGCCTCGGCCGCGCCGGCCGGGGTCTCGCAGGAGTCCGACGGCACCCAGCGGATCGCCACCTTGGCGTGGTGGGCGAAGCCGCCGGCCCGCAGCGCCTCGGTGACCGAGAGGTAGGCGTCGGGCAGGTCGACGTACTTGCCGACCAGTGCGATCGTCGCGGTCTCCCGCGGGTGGTGGACGCGGTCGAGCAGATCGCCCCACACGGTCCAGTCGACGTCGCGGAACGGCAGCCCGAGCCGGCGCACGACGTAGGCGTCGAGGCCCTCGCCGTGCAGCACCTTCGGGATGTCGTAGATCGACGGGGCGTCCGGGCACGCGGCGACGCCGTCGAGTTCGATGTCGCACATCAGCGAGATCTTGCGCTTCATGCCCTCGGGGATCTCCCGGTCGGCGCGCAGCACCACCGCGTCGGGCTGGATGCCGATGTTGCGCAGCGCCGCGACGGAGTGCTGGGTCGGCTTGGTCTTCAGCTCGCCCGACGGCGCCAGGTACGGCACCAGCGACACGTGCAGGAAGAAGCAGTTGTCCCGGCCGACCTCGTGACGGACCTGGCGGGCGGCCTCGACGAACGGCAGCGACTCGATGTCGCCGATGGTGCCGCCGACCTCGGTGATGACGACGTCGGGGGCCAGGCCCTCGGCGTCGGGCTCGGCCATCGCGAGGACACGGTCCTTGATCTCGTTGGTGATGTGCGGGATGACCTGGACGGTGTCGCCGAGGTACTCGCCGCGACGCTCCTTGGCGATGACCTCGGAGTAGACCTGGCCGGTGGTGACGTTGGCCCGCCCGGCGAGGTCGCGGTCCAGGAACCGCTCGTAGTGGCCGACGTCGAGGTCGGTCTCGGCACCGTCCTCGGTGACGAACACCTCGCCGTGCTGGAACGGGTTCATCGTCCCGGGATCGACGTTGAGATACGGATCGAGCTTCTGCATGGTGACGCGAAGCCCGCGCGCGGTGAGCAACTGACCGAGACTGGAGGCGGTCAGGCCCTTACCCAGCGAGGACGCGACCCCACCGGTGACGAAGAGATGACGGGTGGCGCGAGTCTGCACGGAGTTTCAGCCTACCGATCGGTCATGGGGCGGCGGGAACCGGCCCCACCGTTCCGGCCCCGGAACCGTAGCGGCCGGTGCCTCCTGCCTGTCGTTCGGCGAGCGCGAGCACGGTCGCGACCCGCCCGGCACCGGTACCGACGCCGTCGACGGTGGCGAGCCGGCCCATCGGACCGGCCCCGGACGCGCGGGCGGCGGCGACGGCCGAGCCGTCCGCGGCGTCCCGCCCGGCCAGCACGGCTCCCGCGCCACGACGGTCGAGCTCCGCGGCCAGTGCCGCGGCGGTGGACGCCGAGGCGCCGGCGTCCACGCCGGAGTACGCGGCACCGGTGACGACGACCGCCACCCGTCCGGCCGCGGGACTGCCCTGCGGTGCCTCGGCGAAGCCGCCGCCGGCGAGCCCGGCGAGCACCGCGCCGGCCCCGTCCGGGTCGGGGGCGGGGCCGTCGGGCGGGGCCAGCAGCGCGGAGCCGAGCAGGCCCCCGGCGAGCGCACCGGCGTCGGTGGCGGTGGGGAGCTGGGCCCCCGACGGCAGCAGCCGTGCGGACAGGTCGCGCAGCTGGTCGGCGCGGGCCGGGTCGGTGACGGCCGGGGTGAGCACGACCTCCCCCGCGACGCTGCCCCCCGCGGCGACGACGAGCTCGGCGACCGCGCGCGTGTCGGACGGGTCGGCACCGAGCGCGACGACGGTCACGGGCACCCCGGTGAGCTTCCCGCGCACCAGGTCCGGTCCGACGCGGCCGGCGAACTCGTCACTGGCGTGCAGCTGCGCGGCCAGGGTGTCGCGTTCGACGCTCAGCCGGGCGGTCTCGCCCGTGTCCGTCCCCGAGGCCGCGACGTCGGCGATGCGCTGCGGGAGCCCGACGACGGCGAGGACGAACCCGGCCGCCAGGGCCAGCACGAACACCGCGACCAGGGCGATGCGGTGGTGGCGCCGCGAGATCACGCCGGGAACCATCCGGCGACCAGGGCCCGCAGGCTCTCCAGCACGCCACGCAGCCACTCCAGCACCGCGGGGCCGCCGCCGGACACGAGCACGGCGACGACGACCGCGACCACCGCGGCCGCGACGAGCAGCAGCAGCGGCGCGAACGAGGTCCGGCTCCGGTACATCTGGGCGATCATCGCGCCGTCGACGACGCTGCCCCCCGCCTGCAGCCGGGTCAGGAAGGTCGAGGCGTTGCTGCCCGACCGCCCGCGGTCGAGGAACTCCCCCATCGACGCCGACAGCCCGACCGTGACGATCATCGAGGCGCCGCGGTGGTGGGCGAGCAGCAGGGCGAGGTCCTCGGGGTTGGCCATCGACGGGAACGTCACGGCGCTGGCGCCCAGGTCCTGCACACGGTGCAGCCCCGGGGCGTGCCCGTCGGGGAAGGCCGGGACGACGACGTCCGCGCCGCTGGTCAGCGCCTGGTTCGACACCTCGGACGGGTCGGCGACGATGAGGTCCGGGCGGTGGCGCGCGTTGAGCAGCGCGTCCGCGCCCGCGCCGACGCCGACGAGTACCGGCCGGTACTCCTTGATGTAGGCCTTGAGCCGCTTCAGCACGGCGAGGTGCTCGAACCCGGCGGCGACGACGAGCACCGGCCGCCCGTCGAGGGCGACGTCGACCTCGGGGACGCCGTGCCCGTCGAGGAGCAGCGAGCGCTCGCGGCGCATGAACTCGATGGTGTTCGCGGCGAACGCCTCGAGCTGGTGGGTCAGGCCCTGCTTGGCCTCGTCCAGGGCGTCGGCGACGGTGTCCTCGGTCTGCTCCCGGCCCTCGCACAGCGGCTGCTCGCCGGTGTAGAGCACGCCGTCGTGCAGCCGCACCCGGATGCCGTCCTTGACCGCGCGCAGGGTGTCGGGACCGCAGTCGTCGACGAGCGGGATGCCCGCCTCGACGAGCACCTGCGGGCCGAGGTTCGGGAACCGGCCGGAGATCGACGGGGCGGCGTTGACGACCGCGGCGACCCGGGCGGCGACGAGCGCGTCCGCGGTCGCCCGGTCCAGGTCGACCTGGTCGATCACGGCGATGTCGCCGGGGCGCAGGCGCCGGAGCACCGACTCGATACGACGGTCGGCGCGGGCCGGGCCGGTCAGGCCCGGCAGCTCCGGTCGGGAACGGTGCAGCAGGCCGGACAGCTTCATGTGGCGCACTGTGACAGGTGGGGCGTCCGTGACCACGCAGGCACGCCGCGCGAGACCGCGACGTCACCGGCCCGGACGATCCCCCGTCGCTCCCCGGGTGGCGACGCCCGGACCACGCGCCGCTCACCCACAGCGACGGCGCGCCGCCCGGGCGGCCGTCGGCCGGGCCCGCTCAGCCGGCCCGGCGCCGCCGCGACGCGGCGGCGGGACGGCCCGCGGCGCGGTCCGGGTCGATGCCGCGGGAGTCGGTGCCGCAGGGGTCGGTGCCGCGGGAGTCGGTGCCGCGGGAGTCGGTGCCGCGCGGCCCGGGGACCGCACCCTCCACCGGCGCGGTCGCGACGCCGGTGTCCGTGTCCCGCGCAGTCCGGCCGCGCCGGGACTGCGCGCGACGCGACCGGGCCTCGGCCAGGTCCGCGGGCCGTGCCGCCGCGCGGTCGGCCTCCCGGTGCGCGGTCGCGGCGCTCAGCAGCTCCTCGGCGTGCGCGCGGCCGGTGTCCGTGTCGTCCATCCCGGCCAGCATCCGTGCCAGCTCCCCGGTGCGCTCCTCCTCGGTGAGCCGCCGCACGCTGGAGCGGGTGACGCCCGCCCCGGACGCCTTCTGCACCACGAGGTGCCGGTCGGCGTACGCCGCGACCTGCGGCAGGTGTGTGACGACGATGACCTGGTGGCGGGCCGCGAGCTGCGCGAGCCGGCGGCCGATCTCCACCGCGGCCCGGCCGCCGACGCCGGCGTCGACCTCGTCGAACACCATGGTCGGCACCGGGTCGGCGCCGGCGAGCGCGACCTCCAGGGCCAGCATGACCCGGGACAGCTCGCCGCCGGAGGCGCCCTTGTGCAGCGGCTGTGCCACCGCCCCGGCGTGCGGGACGAGCCGGATCTCGACCTCGTCGACGCCGCTCGACCCGGCCTGGCAGCGCCGCCCGCCGACCTCGAGCACCGGCCCGGTGTCGGCAGCGGGCCGCGGCTGCACGCCGACCTGCAACGTCGCGTCCTTCATGGCGAGCCCGGCGAGTTCCGCCGTCGTCGCCTCGGCCAGCCGGGACGCGGCGGCGGTGCGCGCCGCGGTGATCGCGGCGGCGTGACCGGCCAGCTCACCGGCGAGTGCGTCACGGCGGGCCGACAGCTCGGCGAGCGCCTCGTCGGAGGTGTCGAGCCCGGACAACCGCTCGCGGGCGGTGTCCGCCCAGGCCAGCACGCCGTCGGTGTCCGCGGCGTACTTGCGGGTGAGCGCCTTGAGCTCGGCCTGGCGGGTCAGGACGCGGGACAGCAGCTCGGGGTCGGCGTCGAGCCGGTCGAGGTAGCCGCTCAGCTCGGCCGCGGCGTCGGCGAGGACCGCGATGGCCTCGGTGAGGCGCGGGCCGAGCTCCTCCAGCGCGGGGTCGCCACTGCCCTCGGCGAGCCCCTTGGCCTGCCCGGCGAGCCCGACGGCGCCGGGGGCCTCGCCGTCGTCCGACCCGGACAGAGCGAGGTGTGCGCTCTCGGCGGCGGCTCGCAGGTCGTCGGCCTCGGCCATCCGGCGGGCCTGTTCGACGAGCTCGCGGTCCTCACCGGGCTGCGGGTCGGCGGCCTCGATCTCGGCGAGACCGTGGCGCAGCAGGTCCGCCTCCTGGGCGAGCCGGCGGGCGTTGTCCCGCCGCTCGGCGAGCTCGGTGACCACCTGCAGCCACTCGGTGCGCACCGTCCGGTAGGCGGCCAGCGGGACCGCGACGGGGTCCCCGGCGAAGCGGTCGAGCAGGGCCCGCTGGTCGGAGCCGCGCAGCAGCCGCAGCTGGTCGTTCTGCCCGTGCACCGCGAGCTGGGTCTCGGCGAGCCTGCCCAGCACCCCGTTGGGCACCGACCGCCCGCCCAGGTGGGCCCGGGAGCGCCCGTCGGCCGACACGGTGCGGGCCGCGATCAGCGACCCGTCGTCGTCGGCCTCGGCGCCCACCTCCTCGGCCAGTTCCAGCGCCCCCGGCGAGGCCGCGAACCGGCCCTCGACGACGGCGCGCCTCGCCCCGGCCGACACCCGCGAGGACTCCGCGCGGCCACCGCCGAGGAGGTTCAGCCCGGTCACGACCATGGTCTTCCCGGCGCCGGTCTCGCCGGTCAGCACGGTCAGGCCCGGGTCGAGCTCCAGGGTCGCGTCGTCGATCACGCCGAGGCCCTGGATCCGCATCTCGGACAACATGCGTGGGACCATACGTTCGAACACCGACAGCGTTCGAGCCCCGACACGCGAACGGCACCGAACGGATGTTCCCGTGCGCCGAACGGTCGATCAGGTGTTCGAACCCGGTGGTTGGGTCCGGGCCCCCCGCCAGCCCCGGACGGGCAGGTCGAACTTGCGGACGAGCCGGTCGGCGAAGGGCTGCGCGGCCAGGCGCACCATCCGCACGGGCTCCGACGCACGCCGCAGCTCCACCCGTGCCCCGGGCGGCACCGCGACGGTGCGACGGCCGTCGCAGTCCAGCACGGCGGACGGGCCGTCGGCGGACACCTCGATCGCGACGGTGCTCTCCGGCGCGATCACCATCGGCCGGGCGAACAGGGCGTGTGCGTTGCTGGGGACCACCAGCAGTGCCTGCACCTGCGGCCAGATCAGCGGCCCGCCCGCGGAGAAGGCGTAGGCGGTGGAGCCGGTCGGGGTGGAGCAGAGCACCCCGTCGCAGCCGAAGGAGGACACCGGGCGGCCGTCGACCTCGAGGACGACCTCGAGGATGCGGCCGCGGGTGGTCTTCTCGACGACGGCCTCGTTCAGCGCCCACGCCCGGCCGAGCACCTGCCCGGCGGCGGTGACGACGGCCTCGAGGGTGGTCCGTTCCTCGACCTCGTAGTCGCCGTCGGCGAGCTTCTGCAGCGCCTCGGGCAGGGTGTCCTCCTCGGCCTCGGCGAGGAAGCCGACGTGGCCGAGGTTGACGCCCAGCAGGGGCACGCCGGCGTGGCGGGCGAGGTCGGCGGCGCGCAGCAGGGTGCCGTCACCGCCGAGGACCAGGACCGCCTCGGCGCCGCGGGCGCACTCCGGGCTCCCGGGGACCGGGACCGGCTCGTAGCCCGCCGGGACGTCGGGGTCCGCGGCGAGCTCGGCCCACTCGTCGGCGAGCACCCGGGTGCGCAGGCCGAGCCGCCCGAGCTCGCCCATCACGTGCAGCGCGGTCTTGCGGTTGGTGGGCCGCCCGGTGTGCAGGACCAGCAGGACGTCCCTCATGCGGGGCCGTCCGCGACCGCGGCGGCCAGCATCGGCGCGAGCTCGGGCTGCTCGGGGGCGACGCCGGCCGGGCCGTCGACGGGCCGGCGCAGGTGCAGGAAGTACTCGACGTTGCCCGACGGGCCGGGCAGCGGGCTCGCGGTCGCGCCGAGGACGTGCAGCCCGGCCGAGGCGGCGGCGGTCGCGACCCCGTGCAGTGCCTCGATGCGCAGACCCGGGTCCCGTACGACCCCGCCGGAGCCGAGCCGGTCCTTCCCGACCTCGAACTGTGGTTTCACCATGGGTAGCAGGTCGCCTCCGGGCGCGGTGCAGGCGGCGAGGGCCGGCAGCACGGTGCGCAGCGAGATGAACGACAGGTCGGCGACGGTCAGGTCGACCGTCCCGCCGATCTGCTCCGGTTCGAGGGCCCGGACGTTGGTGCGGTCGTGCACGTGGACGCGCTCGTCGGACTGCAGCCGCCACACCAGCTGGCCGTACCCGACGTCGACGGCGACGACCTCGGCCGCCCCGCGGGTGAGCAGCACGTCGGTGAAGCCGCCGGTGGAGGCGCCCGCGTCGAGGCAGCGCCGTCCGGCGGGGTCGACGTCGGTGAACGCGTCGAGGGCGCCGAGCAGCTTCTTGGCGCCGCGGGAGGCCCAGTCGGGTTCGCCGTCGTCGTCCGGGCGGACGAGCACGGGTGCGTCCCGGTCCACCACGGTGGCGGGCTTCGCCGCCGGCATGCCGTTGACGACGACCCGGCCTGCGGCGATCAGCTCGGCGGCCTGGCCGCGGGAGCGGGCGAGCTTGCGGCGGACGAGCTCGGCGTCCAGGCGGGCGCGGGTGGGGCCCATCGTCACTCCCGTTCCGAGCCGGCGCTCAGCGCGCGGCCGAGCGCGGCGTGCACCCGCTCGAACGCGGCCGGGTGCTCGGAGACCGGACGGTCGTCCAGCGCGTCGAGCGCCGCGACGGCCGCGTCGACCTCGGCACGCAGGGCCGCGACGGGGCGGTCCTGCTCGGGCCGCGGGTCGCCCGGACGGGGTCCGGGTGCGGGAACGCTCATGGATGATCTCCGGGTACGGGGTTCTGACGCCACGGTAGCCGACGGTCCCGACCGCGGCCGCGACGCGGCGTCACCGCCCTGGCCGCTCCGCCAGGCCGAGGTCGGCAAGTGCCGCGGCGGCGGCCGCACCGTCGGAGCGGACGTCGTGGACGCCCTGCTCCCAGGCCACCGCGCACAGGGCACGCAGCGCGTCCACCGTGGGTTCGGGCCCGTCCCCGTCGCCGGACAGGACGAGCGTGCCGCCGTCGGCGCGGACGTCCCAGCCGGACCGCGGCCCGGGGGCCAGCTCGTCCGGTGGGCGGGTGAGCGCGGCGAGGTCGGCGCCGATGTGGGTGGGCCGCAGCTCCGGGGCGGCGGCGAGCAGCTCCGCGGCGCCGCTGACCCCGGTCAGGACCATCAGCGACGGGGCGCCCATGGCGTTGGCACCCTCGATGTCGGTGTCGAGCCGGTCCCCGATGACGAGCGGGGCCTGCGCGTCGCCACACCCCTCGCGGAGCAGCCGGGCGGCGGGCTTGCCCGCCACCTGCGGCCGTGCGCCGGTCGCCGTCCGCACGACCTGGACCATCGAACCGTTGCCGGGCAGCGGCCCGCGCTCGGTGGGAAGGGTGGGATCGACGTTGGAGGCGACCCACAACGCTCCGGCCCGGACGGCGACGACCGCCTCGGCCAGGATCCGCCACCCGGTGTCGGGCGAGTGCCCCTGGACGACGGCGTCCGCGCCCTCGGCGTCACCGACGACGGCGAGCCCGCGGGCCCGGACCTCGTCGGCCAGCGCCGACGTGCCGACGACCAGCACCCGCGCGCCCGGCGGGAGCTGCTCGGCCAGCATCGCGGCAGCGGCCTGTGAGCTGGTGCGGACGTCCTCGACGCGGGCCGGGAAGCCGAGCTCGGCGAGGTGCGCCGCGACGTCGGCGGGGCTGCGCGAGGCGTTGTTGGTGACGTACACCGTGGGCACGCCACGGTCCGCGGCCCCACGCACCGCCTCGACGGCCCCCGGGACGACCTCGGGGCCCCGGTAGAGGGTGCCGTCGAGGTCGGCCAGGAGGACGTCGTGGCGGGACAGCAGGTCGGCGGTCACCGGTCGCCGGCCCCGGTGTCGCGGCCCTGCTGCTGGTCCGCGGAGGGAGCCGCCCCGGAGGCGTCCGGCCTCTCGACCACGGCGCCTCCGTCGGTGTCGCCGCGGGCCTCGTCCGGCCCGCCCTCCTCCGTCCCGCCCGCGTCGCTCCCGTCGGCGCCCGGGACTGCGGTCCCGGACGCGTCGTCGTCGCCGGGGTCGCCGGGGTCGCCGGGGTCGGCTGCGTCGTCGGCTGCGTCGTCGGCTGCGTCGTCGGCATCGCCGGCGTCGATCCGACCGGACGGTGCCGGGGCGTCGGTGTGCGGCGCCTCGACGTGGTCGTCGGCGGCCGGGGGCACGTCCTCCCAGCCGACGGAGAGCTCGTCGTCGGCGCCCTCGAGCTCGTCACCGGTCAGCTCGGCGATGCGCGCGGCGGCGTCGGTCTCCCGGTGCCGGTCGGCGTCGTGTGCGTGGACGAACCACTGCACGGCCTCCGACTCCCGGCCGGCGGCGAGCAGGTTGTCGGCGTAGGCGTAGAACAGCCGCGCGCTCCACGGGTCGCGGCGGACCGCGTCGAGCTCGGGGACCTGGAGCCCGACGACGGCGGCGTCGGCCTCGCCCAGGTCGCGCCGGGCTCCCGCAGCGACGATGAGCAGCTCGATCCGCTCCTCGTGGCCGAGGTCCCGGGCCTCCGGGCTGCGGGCCAGGTCGAGAGCACGCTCGGGACGGCCGAGGGCGCGCTCGATGTCGGCCATGACGTGCACGTGCCCCGGTCCGCCGCCCATCCGGCGGGCGGCGCGGAACTCGCCGAGGGCCTCGTTCCACTCCCCTGCGTGGTAGGCGACGATGCCGGCGGCCTCCCGGACGACCGCGATCCGCGACGCCCGGCGCCGCGCGTAGCGCACGTGCTCGAGCGCCTGCACGGCGTCCTCGTCGACGAGCAGCCCCGCCGCGACGAGGTGCCGCGCCACCACCTCGGCGGTCTCCTTCTGGAGGCCGCGCAGGTCCCGGCGCACGCTCGGGTCGAGCTCGGCGGCCGTCACCGAGTCCGGCAGGTCCGGCTCGGCGACGAAGGTCCGCTCGGCCGACTCCGGGATCGCCCGTCGCGGACGGGCGTCGCGGTCACGGCGGTCGTCGCGGCCACGGTCGTCGCGCCCACGGTCGTTCCGGCCCCGGTCGTCGCGCCTGCGGTCGTCAAGGCCGGAGCGCGGGCCCCGGTCGTCCCGGCCGCCACGCGGGCCACGGTCGTCACGCTCCCGGCGCGGGCCACGGTCGTCACGGTCACGGAGCGGGCGACGCTCGTCGCGCCCGATGGGGCGCTCGGCACGGTCGGTGCGCGGACCGTCGACGGTGTCGGCGTCCGATCCGGTCGTGCCCGGGGCGGTCCCGGTGCGGTCGACGGCGTCGGCCCCGGCACCGGCCCCGCGGGCGTCGGTCACGGGGGTGTCGGTCCGGTCCCCGCTGTCGGACCGGGGGCCGTCGGACGCGGTGCTGCCCGTGCTGACCGCGTCGTCGGTGCGCTCGTCGCGGGTGACCGGCGCGTCGGCCGCCTCCGCGGGCGAGGTCTCCGGAACCCGGGTAGCGGTGTCGGAGGCGGTTGCGCCGGTCGGCGTGGCCGCCTCCCGCGTGTCGGTCGTCGACGGCGTCACGGCAGGCGCGTCACCGGCCGGCTCGGCCTGCACCGCGGCCGGCTGTGCGACGTCCTGGGGCTCGACGGCCGCGGACCGCTCGGACGGGCGGTCGTGCGACGGGCGCTCCTGACGGACGCGGTACGGGCGGTCCCCCCGGTCCCGGGACGGGCTGCGCCGGTCCTCGCCACGATCGTCGCGACCGCGGGGCGCGCGGTCGTCACGGTTCCGGTAGGGACGGGCACCACGGTCGTCCCCGCGCTGCGGACGGGGGCCACGGTCGTCACGGTTACCGAACAGTCGGCCGCCGCGGTCGTCACGGTCCCGGGACGGGCGGCCGGCCCGGTCGTCGCGATCGCGGAACGAACGGCCGCCACGGTCGTCGCCGCGCTGCGGACGGGCGCCACGCTCGTCGCGGTCCCGGAAGGAACGGGCACCGCGGTCACCGGACGGACGTCCCCCGCGGTCGTCACGGTCACGGAACGAACGGCCGCCGTGGTCGTCGTCGCGCTGCGGACGAGGGGCCCGGTCGTCACGGCCACCGAAGGAACGGCCGCCGCGGTCGTCCCGGTCACGGAACGAGCGGGCACCGCGGTCGTCACGGTCCCCGGACGGGCGACCGCCCCGGTCGTCGCCGCCGCGGAACGGACGGCCGCCGCGGTCGTCACGGTCACGGGCGGGACGGCGGTCGTCACGGCCGCCGGAGGAGCGACCGTCACGGCCCCCGGACGGACGTCCCCCGCGGTCGTCGCGACCGGGGAAGGAACGACCGCCACGGTCGTCGCGACCGGAGAACGAGCGGCCATCACGGTCGTCACGGCCGGAGAACGAGCGGCCATCACGGTCGTCACGGCCGGAGGAGGGACGACCGGCGCGGTCCCGAAACGAGCGCCCGCCGCGGTCGTCGTCGCGCTGCGGACGGGCGCCACGGTCGTCGCGGTCACGGTAGGGACGGCGGTCCTCACGGCCCGCGGAGGGCCGGCCACCGCGTTCGTCACCGCCACCCCGGAACGAGTCGCGCCGGCCGGTGCCACCGGAACGGCGGTCGTCGTCACGGGCGGGGCGACGGTCGGCGTCGCGACGCGGCCCGCGGTCGGAGCGGTCCTCGCCGCGGAAGCCGCTGTCGCGCCGGCCGGTGTCGCGTCCACCCCGGTCGGACCAGGAGCGGCCCTCGGTGCGGCGCTCGCCCGGACGTCCCCGGTCGTCGCGCGCACGGTCGCCGCCGCTGCGGTTGCCCCGGTCGTCGCGACGCGTGCGGTCGTCGCCGTCGCGGCGCCGTCCCCGCTGGTCATCGCCGCGCGACCATCCCGACCCGCTGCGCGAACCGCGCTCCTCGCCTGCCCGGCCGTTGCCGGGACGTTCCCCGTCCGTCACGTGGTCAGGGTACAAACGAACACCGTCACTTCCGCGGTCGGCGACCGCACTGGGCGAACCGGTCCGCACAGAGAGGCGGACACGGCTGCAGACATACGAAAAAGGGGAGTCCACAGCGGCTACTACACCGTTGCGGACTCCCCTTTCAGAGGTTGAATGTCGGCGGCGACCTACTCTCCCACACCCTGGCGAGTGCAGTACCATCGGCGCTGGAAGGCTTAGCTACCGGGTTCGGAATGGGACCGGGCGTTTCCCTACCGCAATGACCACCGACAACACTATCCAACTATCACCCCACCCCCCAGAAAACCCCAAGAGGCGGGGGTCGAGCACACAAACCGACCCCACGATCCCCGGATCACCGGGAACATGGACGGTTGTGGACTCAGGGTCACACAGTGGATGCGAACAACTCGTTGTGGCAAGCCCTCGGCCTATTAGTACCGGTCAACTCCACCCCTCACAGGGCTTCCATCTCCGGCCTATCAACCCAGTCATCTACTGGGAGCCTTACCCACTCGAAGGTGGTGGGAGACCTCATCTTGGAACAGGCTTCCCGCTTAGATGCCTTCAGCGGTTATCCCTCCCGAACATAGCCAACCAGCCGTGCCCCTGGCGGGACAACTGGCACACCAGAGGTTCGTCCGTCCCGGTCCTCTCGTACTAGGGACAGCCTTCCTCAAGTCTCCAACGCGCGCGGCGGATAGGGACCGAACTGTCTCACGACGTTCTAAACCCAGCTCGCGTACCGCTTTAATGGGCGAACAGCCCAACCCTTGGGACCTACTCCAGCCCCAGGATGCGACGAGCCGACATCGAGGTGCCAAACCATGCCGTCGATATGGACTCTTGGGCAAGATCAGCCTGTTATCCCCGGGGTACCTTTTATCCGTTGAGCGACACCCCTTCCACAAGGTGGTGCCGGATCACTAGTCCCGACTTTCGTCCCTGCTCGACCCGTCAGTCTCACAGTCAAGCTCCCTTGTGCACTTACACTCAACACCTGATTGCCAACCAGGCTGAGGGAACCTTTGGGCGCCTCCGTTACTCTTTGGGAGGCAACCGCCCCAGTTAAACTACCCACCAGGCACTGTCCCTGAACCAGATCATGGCCCGAGGTTAAGACACCCAATTCGACCAGAGTGGTATTTCAACAACGACTCCACCACCACTGGCGTGATAGCTTCACAGTCTCCCACCTATCCTACACAAGCCGAACCAAGCATCAATACCAAGCTATAGTAAAGGTCCCGGGGTCTTTCCGTCCTGCCGCGCGTAACGAGCATCTTTACTCGTAGTGCAATTTCGCCGAGTCTGTGGTCGAGACAGCGCCCAAGTCGTTACGCCATTCGTGCAGGTCGGAACTTACCCGACAAGGAATTTCGCTACCTTAGGATGGTTATAGTTACCACCGCCGTTTACTGGCGCTTAAATTCTCCGCTTCGCCCCGAAGAGCTAACAGGTCCTCTTAACGTTCCAGCACCGGGCAGGCGTCAGTCCGTATACATCGTCTTGCGACTTCGCACGGACCTGTGTTTTTAGTAAACAGTCGCTTGGGCCTGGTCTCTGCGACCGGCCGTCCCTAGCCCGCAAGGAGCCTCAAGACAACCGGCCCTCCTTCTCCCGAAGTTACGGAGGTATTTTGCCGAATTCCTTAACCACAGTTCGCTCGATCGCCTCGGTATTCTCTACCTGACCACCTGTGTCGGTTTGGGGTACGGGCCGCAACAGCACTCGCTAGAGGCTTTTCTCGACAGCATGGGATCACTCTCTTCGCCTCAATCGGCTACGCATCACCTCTCACCCTTTGATGAGCCCCGGATTTACCTAGGACTCGGGCTACAGGCTTACACCACGACAACCACCGCGTGGCGGAGCTACCCTCCTGCGTCACCCCATCACTTGCCTACTACCAGATCGGATCCCACGCTCCCCCACAAACAACACTCCCGAAGGAGCGAAGGTGGGTTCGGATGGTTAGCATCACCAGCCTCGGCATGGACGCACTATCACGAGCACGGGAATATCAACCCGTTGTCCATCGACTACGCCTGACGGCCTCGCCTTAGGTCCCGGCTCACCCTGGGCGGAACAACCTGGCCCAGGAACCCTTGGTCATCCGGCGGCAGAGATTCTCACTCTGCATTCGCTACTCATGCCTGCATTCTCACTCCCACACCCTCCACCCGTAAATCACTCCCGGGCTTCACCAGATGCAGGACGCTCCCCTACCCAACAACACCTAAGTGTCATTGCCACGGCTTCGGCGGTGCGCTTGAGCCCCGCTACATTGTCGGCGCAGGACCACTTGACCAGTGAGCTATTACGCACTCTTTCAAGGGTGGCTGCTTCTAAGCCAACCTCCTGGTTGTCCGGGCGATCCCACATCCTTTCCCACTTAGCGCACGCTTAGGGGCCTTAGCCGGTGATCTGGGCTGTTTCCCTCTCGACCACGAAGCTTATCCCCCGCAGTCTCACTGCCGCGCTCTCACTCACCGGCATTCGGAGTTTGGCTGACTTCGGTAAGCTTGTCGGCCCCCTAGGCCATCCAGTGCTCTACCTCCGGTGAGAAACACACGACGCTGCACCTAAATGCATTTCGGGGAGAACCAGCTATCACGAAGTTTGATTGGCCTTTCACCCCTACCCACAGCTCATCCCCCAGGTTTTCAACCCTGGTGGGTTCGGGCCTCCACGACGTCTTACCGACGCTTCACCCTGGCCATGGGTAGATCACTCCGCTTCGGGTCTACACCCCGCGACTCACACGCCCTATTCGGACTCGCTTTCGCTACGGCTACCCCACACAGGTTAACCTCGCCACGAAGCATAACTCGCAGGCTCATTCTTCAAAAGGCACGCCATCACCCCGAAAGGCTCTGACGGCTTGTAAGCACACGGTTTCAGGTACTATTTCACTCCCCTCCCGGGGTACTTTTCACCTTTCCCTCACGGTACTTGTCCGCTATCGGTCATCAGGTAGTATTTAGGCTTGACGGGTGGTCCCGCCAGATTCACAGCGAATTTCACGGGCTCGCTGCTACTCGAGAACACGCCCACAACAGAACCCAGTGTTTTCGCGTACGGGGCTATCACCCACTACGGCCGACCATCCCAGAGTCGTTCCGCTAACACAGGCACTTGCTGTCCCATCCTCGGCAGAAGATGAACGACACGTCTCACAACCCCGCACCCGCAACGCCTGCCGGCTTGACACGGACACGGTTTAGCCTCTTCCGCTTTCGCTCGCCACTACTCACGGAATCACTATTGTTTTCTCTTCCTGTGGGTACTGAGATGTTTCACTTCCCCACGTTCCCTCCACGCACCCTATGAATTCAGGTACGGGTAACGCCCCATGACGGGCGCTGGGTTTCCCCATTCGGACACCCTCGGATCACAGCTCGGTTGACAGCTCCCCGAGGCCTATCGCGGCCTCCCACGTCCTTCATCGGCTCCTGATGCCCAGGCATCCACCATGTGCTCTTAACAACTTGACCACAACAAGATGCTCGCATCCACTATGCAACACTCAACCCACAACTACACCCGACCAAGAAACAACCACCACCACCCACACAAGGAAGCGTTAGGAAGCCCTCGACCAGAGCGGCCAAAGAAAACAACCCACAGTTCCGAAGAACCCAGGATGTCCTCTCAGGACCCAACAGTGTGCCAAGCCAGACGGTCCGACGTGCTGCGTTCCACCCAACGCACCCGACCCACGAACGGGGCCGCAAATGCGATTCAATGAAGGAACCACAGACACCCAATAAAGAGCGTGTGGTGCCCCATCACATGATGGGACTCCTTAGAAAGGAGGTGATCCAGCCGCACCTTCCGGTACGGCTACCTTGTTACGACTTCGTCCCAATCGCCAGTCCCACCTTCGACAGCTCCCTCCACAAGGGTTGGGCCGCCGGCTTCGGGTGTTACCAACTTTCGTGACGTGACGGGCGGTGTGTACAAGGCCCGGGAACGTATTCACCGCAGCGTTGCTGATCTGCGATTACTAGCGACTCCAACTTCACGGGGTCGAGTTGCAGACCCCGATCCGAACTGAGACTCACTTTAAGGGATTCGCTCCACCTCACGGTCTCGCAGCCCTCTGTATGAGCCATTGTAGCATGTGTGAAGCCCTGGACATAAGGGGCATGATGACTTGACGTCATCCCCACCTTCCTCCGAGTTGACCCCGGCAGTCTCCCATGAGTCCCCACCATTACGTGCTGGCAACATGGAACAAGGGTTGCGCTCGTTGCGGGACTTAACCCAACATCTCACGACACGAGCTGACGACAGCCATGCACCACCTGCACACCAACCACAAGGGAAGCCCTATCTCTAGGGATGTCTGGTGCATGTCAAACCCAGGTAAGGTTCTTCGCGTTGCATCGAATTAATCCACATGCTCCGCCGCTTGTGCGGGCCCCCGTCAATTCCTTTGAGTTTTAGCCTTGCGGCCGTACTCCCCAGGCGGGGCGCTTAATGCGTTAGCTGCGGCACAGAAACCGTGGAATGGTCCCCACACCTAGCGCCCAACGTTTACGGCGTGGACTACCAGGGTATCTAATCCTGTTCGCTCCCCACGCTTTCGCTCCTCAGCGTCAGTATCGGCCCAGAGACCCGCCTTCGCCACCGGTGTTCCTCCTGATATCTGCGCATTTCACCGCTACACCAGGAATTCCAGTCTCCCCTGCCGAACTCAAGTGATGCCCGTATCGACCGCACGCTCAGAGTTAAGCCCCAAGTTTTCACGGCCGACGCGACACACCGCCTACGAGCTCTTTACGCCCAATAATTCCGGACAACGCTCGCACCCTACGTGTTACCGCGGCTGCTGGCACGTAGTTGGCCGGTGCTTCTTCTCCAGGTACCGTCAATTGCTCTTCGTCCCTGGCGAAAGAGGTTTACAACCCGAAGGCCGTCATCCCCCACGCGGCGTCGCTGCGTCAGGCTTCCGCCCATTGCGCAATATTCCCCACTGCTGCCTCCCGTAGGAGTCTGGGCCGTGTCTCAGTCCCAGTGTGGCCGGTCGCCCTCTCAGGCCGGCTACCCGTCACCGCCTTGGTAGGCCATCACCCCACCAACAAGCTGATAGGCCGCGGGCCCATCCCCCACCGAAAAAACTTTCCACCACCAACCATGCGATCAGTGGTCCTATCCGGTATTAGACCCAGTTTCCCGGGCTTATCCCAGAGTGGAGGGCAGGTCACCCACGTGTTACTCACCCGTTCGCCGCTCGTGTACCCCCGAAAGGGCCTTACCGCTCGACTTGCATGTGTTAAGCACGCCGCCAGCGTTCGTCCTGAGCCAGGATCAAACTCTCCAACAAAACCCTGACTTGCAACAAACAACTGGCCACAACACCCGACGGGATCGAATGCTGCAACCAAACAAACAATTTGGCACAAAACGCCAAACCGAATCAAAATAGCTCGACACACTGTTGAGTTCTCAAAAGACACCCGCACTCGGGGACCGGGCCTGAAGACCGTCGCCCCGGGGCGTCAGAGCTGGCCTCGCTAGGAGGCAACTCTCTTATACTACGTGTACCGAAGCGCAGCGTCAAGCTCTGCTTCAGGCGGCCTGATCTCCACCGAAGTGGAGTTCGTGGGCCGTCGCCTCCGGGCCGGATCCGCGTCCCTGGCCTCTTGGCCGGTCTCGCTCTCGTCCGTCCCGTCCTGGCGACAACGAGAAAGTTACAGGACGGCCCGGAGGCGATTCACAGGGGGGTACCTGTTCGGTGTTCCTGCTGGTCAGCGGCCGATCACGCTGATCCGACCCGCACACCGGCCAGGTTGCGCTTCCCCCGCCGCACCACCAGCCAGCCGCCGTCGAGGACGTCACCGGCACCCGGGACCCACTCCTCGTCGACGATCTTGACGTTGTTGACGTACGCGCCGCCCTCCTTCACGGCGCGGCGCGCGGCCCCCTTGCTGTCGGTCAGGCCGGTGGCGACGAGCAGGTCGACGATCGTGTCGGCCGGGCCGGCGTCGGCCGTCGGCACCTCGGCGAGCGCCGCACCGAGAGTGGCCGCGTCCAGGTCGGTGAGCTCCGCGCGGCCGAACAGGGCCTGGCTCGCCGTCGTCACCTGCTTGGTCTGCTCCTCGCCGTGCACCAGCGTCGTCAGCTCGGCGGCGAGACGTCGTTGCGCACCACGCAGGTGCGGCTTCTCGGCGAGCTCGGTCTCCAGCGCCTCGATCTCGGCGCGATCGAGGAAGGTGAAGAGCTTGAGGTAGGTGATCGCGTCGGCGTCGGCGACGTTCACGAAGTACTGGTACCAGGCGTACGGCGAGGTGCGGTCCGGGTCGAGCCAGACGTTGCCGCCCCCGGTGGACTTGCCGAACTTGCGGCCCTCGGAGTCGGTGACCAGCTGCAGGGTCAGCGCGTGGACGTGGTCACCGGTCACCCGGCGGACGAGGTCCACACCGCCGACGATGTTGCCCCACTGGTCTGAGCCGCCGATCTGCAGCCGCACCCCGAGCTCGCGGTACAGGTGCAGATAGTCCTGGGCCTGGAGCAGCAGGTAGCTGAACTCGGTGTAGGACATCCCGTCGCCGGCGAGGCGGCGCTTCACCGTGTCCCGCGAGATCATCGTGCTGACCGGGAAGTGCTTGCCGAGGTCGCGCAGGAACTCCAGGACCGTCTGCTGCCCGGTCCAGTCCAGGTTGTTGACGGCGACGGCGCCGGTCGGCCCGTCGTCGAAGGACACGAACCTCTCCAGCTGGCCCCGGATGATCCGGGTCCAGTCGGCCACGGTCGAGGCGTCGTTGAGCGTCCGCTCCCCCACGTCGCGCGGGTCCCCGATCATCCCGGTCGCCCCGCCGGCGAGGATGACCGGACGGTGCCCGGCCTCCTGGAAGCGGCGCAGGGTGAGCATCGGGATCAGGTGCCCGGCGTGCAGGCTCGACGCGGTCGGGTCGAAGCCTGCATAGATCGACACCGGGTCGTCGGCGGCGAGCTCCTTCGCGAGCGCGTCGCGGTCGGTGCTCTGCGCGATCAGGCCGCGCCACTCCAGGTCGTCGAGGATGTCGGTACCCACGGTGCCCATCTTGGTCGGGCCGCCGCGGACCGCGCACGCGGGTGGCTCAGGCGCTGCGACGACGGCGTGTCCCGGCCCGGTACGGGCTCACTGCCGGTGAGCCTTCGACCCAGAACCGCCAGGGCAGCTCGGCCGCCGCGGCGACGCCCACCCGAGGTCCGGTCCGGACCAGCTCCGGTGCGACCGGGTCGCCCGCGCGCAGCCGCACCCGTGACGCCGGGTCGGTGACGTCGGTCCCGTTGTCCTCGCGGCGCAGCCCGAGCAGTGCGGCGAGCCGCGCGGGACCGCGGGCCAGGTCGTTGTCGCGGCGGGCGGTGGGTCTGCGTTCCCGCGCGACCCCCGGGTCGGTGAGCAGCTCACCGGCCCGCAGCAGGACCGCGCCCGGCTCGCCGTCGGTGAGGCACGAGACGTTCGCGCAGAAGTGCATGCCGTAGACGAAGTAGACGTACAGGTGCCCGGGCGGGCCGAACATCACCGCGTTGCGCGGGGTCGGGCCGCGATAACAGTGCGACGCGGGGTCGTCGCGGCCCCGGTAGGCCTCCACCTCGACCAGCCGCACCGCGACCGTGCCGTCGGGGGTGTCGGCCTCGAGGACGCACCCGAGCAGCCGCTCGGCGGCGGGCAGGACGTCGACGGCCAGGCCGGCCCGGTCCAGCAGACCGGCGGGGCCCGGCCGGTCGTCCCGGCCGGGCCCCGTCGTGTCGTCGTCCACCGTCAGCGGCGCGCGAGCGCCAGCTGCACGCAGGTCACGACACCGGCCATGGCCTTCTCGACCTCGTCGAGCGGGGGCAGGGTCGGGGCGAGCCGGATGGTCGCGTCCTGCGGGTCCTTGCCGTAGGGGTGCGTCGCACCGGCCGGGGTCAGGACGACGCCCGCCTCCTTCGCCAGCCGTACGACCTCCGAGGCGAGGCCGTCCGGGACGGTCAGGCTCACGAAGTAGCCACCCCGGGGCTTGGTCCACGACACGCCCTCGACGTCGGAGAACGCCTCGGTCAGCAGCCGGTCGACCGCGGCGAACTTCGGCGCGATCAGCTCGCGGTGCGCGGCCATGTGCGCCCGCAGCCCGGCGGCGTCCTTGAGGAACAGGGCGTGCCGCAGGTGGTTGACCTTGTCCGGGCCGATCGTCTTCTTCGACGCCAGCTTCAGCCACCAGTCGACGTTCGCCTGCGAGGCACCGAAGAACGCGACGCCCGCACCGGCGAGGGTGATCTTCGAGGTGGACCCGAAGACGAACGGGCGGTCCGCGTTGCCCGCCTCGGCGGCCAGGGTGAGGACGTCGGCGATCTCGACCTCCTCGGTGGTCAGGTGGTGCACCGCATAGGCGTTGTCCCACATGATGCGGAAGTCCGGGGCAGCGGTCGGCATGGTGGCCAGCCGGCGCACGACCTCGTCGGAGTAGACGGCCCCGTCGGGGTTCGAGTACTTCGGCACGCACCAGATGCCCTTGATCGACGGGTCCTCGGCGACGAGCCGCTCGACCTCATCCATGTCAGGGCCGTCCGCGGTCATCGGGACGGTGACGAGGTCGATCCCGAGCCGCTCGCACACGCCGTAGTGGCGGTCGTAGCCGGGGACCGGGGCGATGAACGCGACCCGGCCGGCGTCGACCCAGCGGGTCGGGGCGCCGGGCAACGCGGTCAGCAACGCGTGCACGAGCGTGTCGTGCATCAGCTCCAGGCTGGAGTTGTTCGACGCCACCAGTTGCCCGACCGGGACCTGCAGCGACGGCGCGAAGATCTCCCGCAGCTCGGGCAGACCCTGGCCGCCGCCGTAGTTGCGGGTGTCGGTTCCGTCGGCCGCGCGGAACTGTCCCGCGCCCGGCAGGCCGAGCAGCTCGTGGGACAGGTCCAGCTGCTGCGCGGACGGCTTGCCCCGCGTCAGGTCGAGCTTCAGGCCGGCGGCCTTGAGCTCCTCGTAGGCTGCGGCAGGGTCGGTCATGCGGTTCCTCCGGTGAACTCTCGCGCTGCTGCGACCGCGGTACGCAGGTCGGTGAGCTGCTCGGCGACCCGGTCGCCGGCCGTCCCACCGCGCGCGTTCCGCGACGCGATGGAGCCTTCCACGGTCAGCACGTCGCGGACACTCGGGTCGAGTGCCGGGTGCACGGCGGCCAGCTCGGCGTCGGTCAGGTCCTCCAGACCGACGCCGCGGGCCTCGGCGGCGCGGACGCAGCCGCCCGCGGCCTCGTGCGCCACGCGGAACGGGACGCCCTGCCGGACGAGCCACTCGGCCACGTCGGTGGCGAGGGTGAACCCGGCCGGGGCCAGCTCGGCGAGCCGCCCGGTGTGGAAGGTCAGGGTGGCCACCATCCCGGCGACCGCGGGGAGCAGGAGCTCCAGCTGCGCGACCGAGTCGAACAGCGGCTCCTTGTCCTCCTGCAGGTCCCGGTTGTAGGCCAGCGGGAGCCCCTTGAGGGTGGTCATGAGCCCGGCGAGGTTGCCGACGAGCCGACCGGACTTGCCGCGGGCCAGCTCGGCGACGTCGGGGTTCTTCTTCTGCGGCATGATCGAGCTACCGGTGGAGAACGCGTCGTCGAGGGTGACGTAGCCGAACTCGGCCGTCGCCCAGAGGATGATCTCCTCCGACAGCCGCGACAGGTCGACGCCGATCATCGCGAGGACGAACGCGGCCTCGGCGGCGAAGTCCCGCGAGGCGGTCCCGTCGATCGAGTTGGCCGAGGACCCGGTGAAGCCGAGCTCGGCGGCGACGGCATCCGGGTCGAGCCCGAGCGAGGACCCGGCGAGCGCGCCGGAGCCGTAGGGCGACCAGGCGCTGCGCCGGTCCCAGTCGGCGAGCCGGTCGACGTCGCGCAGCAGGGCCTGGGCGTGCGCGGCCAGCTGGTGACCGAGCAGCACCGGCTGGGCGTGCTGCAGGTGGGTGCGGCCGGGCATCGGCGCGCCGGGGTGGGCCTGCGCCTGGGCGACGAGTGCGTCGACGACGTCGAGCACGCCGGAGCCGACCCGTCGCGTGGCGTCGCGCAGCCACATCCGGAACTGGGTGGCGACCTGGTCGTTGCGCGAGCGACCGGCCCGCAGCTTGCCACCCAAGTCGGCACCGGCCCGCTCCATGAGGCCGCGCTCCAGTGCGGTGTGCACGTCCTCGTCGCCCGGGTCGGGGCCGAACGCCCCGGAGGCGACGTCGGCGGCGAGCTCGTCGAGCGCCTTGTGCATTCCCGACAGCTCCTCGTCGGTCAGGAGACCGGCGCGGTGCAGGACCCGGGCGTGCGCCTTCGAGCCGCGGATGTCGTAGGGGGCCAGTGCCCAGTCGAAGTGGGTGGACTTCGACAGCGCCGCGAGCGCGTCGGCCGGACCGGACGCGAACCGGCCACCCCACAGCGCTCCGCCACCGGCGACCGCGCCCTGTCGGGGGTCCGCGTCGGTCATGTCGGCTCTCCTTCTCGTTCGTCGTGCGTCCCGGCGGCCGCGTGGGCCCTCCGGGGCAGGTCCTGCAGCCGTTCCGCCAACTCCGCCCCGGTGAGGGGCTCGCGGGCGACGACGATGACCGTGTCGTCGCCGGCGATGGTGCCGACGACGTCGTGCAGTGCGGCCCGGTCGAGTGCGCTCGCGAGGTAGTGCGCCGCGCCCGGCGGGGTCCGCAGGACCGCCAGGTTCCCACTCGCGTCGGCGGACACGAGCAGCTCCCCCAGCAACCGGGCGAGCCGCCCCGTGCCGCCCTCGACCCCGCGCACGGGGCTGCCGTCCTCGGGGATGCGGTAGACCGGCTGCCCGCCGTCCGCGCCGCGGAGCTTCACCGCGCCCAGTTCGTCCAGGTCACGCGAGAGCGTGGCCTGGGTCGTCTCGATGCCGTGCCGCTCGTGGAGCAACCCGATGATCTCCACCTGGCTGCTCAGCTCGTAGTTCCAGACCACGTCGATGACGGCCGCCTGCCGGCTGGCCCGGCTCACCGGGTTCCTGCGGTCGCGGTCCGCCTCACCCATGCCGAAGGAGCCAGGTGAGCAGCGCCTTCTGCGCGTGCAACCGGTTCTCGGCCTCGTCCCAGACGGCGCTGGCGGGGCCGTCGAGGACCTCGTCGGTGATCTCGTCCCCCCGGTGGGCCGGCAGGCAGTGCAGCACGACCGCGTCCGGTGCGGCGCGCTCCAGCAGGGCGGCGTTCACCTGATAGGGCCGGAACGGCGCGACCCGGTCGAGCCCGTCGTCCTCCTGGCCCATCGAGGTCCAGGTGTCGGTGACGACGACCTGGGCGCCGGCGACGGCGGCGACCGGGTCCGCGACGAGCGTGACCGATCCCCCGGTCTGCTCGGCCCGGGTCTTCGCGTCGCGCAACACGCCGTCGTCGGGGGTGAACCCGGCGGGCGCGGCGATCCGGACGTGCAGCCCGGCCGTGGCCCCGCCGAGCAGCAGCGAGTGGGCGACGTTGTTCGCACCGTCGCCGAGGTAGGTCAGGGTGAGCCCGGCGAGACGGCCGAAGCGCTCCCGCACGGTCTGCAGGTCCGCCAGGATCTGGCACGGGTGGAACAGGTCGGTCAGCGCGTTGACGACCGGCACGGTCGCCGCGCCGGCCATCTCCTCGATCCGCTCCTGCCCGCTGGTGCGCCACACGATCGCGTCGACGTAGCGCGACAGCACCCGGGAGGTGTCGGAGATGGTCTCGCCGCGCCCCAGCTGGCTGGTGGTGCCGTCGAGGATGATCGCGGTGCCGCCGAGCTGGCTGATCCCGGCCTCGAACGACACCCGGGTGCGGGTGGAGGACTTGTCGAACACGACCCCCACGGCGCGCGGTCCGGCGAGCGGGCGCTCGGCGAACGGGTCGGCCTTGAGCCGGTCGGCGAGGTCGAGGACCTCGGCCTGCTCGGCCGGGGTCAGGTCGTCGTCGCGGAGCAGGTGGCGGACCATCAGTTCCCCTGCCCCTCGTGCTGGGCGGCGGCCGCGTCGAGCACGGCGGGCAGAGCCGTCAGGAACTCCTCGGCCTCGTCGCCGGTCAGGGTCAGCGCCGGGGCCAGCCGCAGCCGGTCCGGGGTGGCGTTGTTGACCAGGATCCCGGCGTCGCGCGCGGCCGCGGCGGCCGGGGCGGCGACCGGCGCGGTGAGGCCGACGCCGATGTGCAGACCGGCGCCGGAGACGTCGCCGACCAGGGGGTGGCCGAGACCCTCGACCCGGCTGCGGATCTCCTTGCCGAGCCGGTCGACGTGGGCGAGCAGTCCCTCGGCGGCGACCGTGTCGAGGACGGCGAGCGCCGCGGCGCACGACACCGGGTTGCCACCGAAGGTGGTGCCGTGCTGGCCGGGCTCGAGCAGCGCTGCGGCGGCGCCGAACCCGACGCAGGCCCCGATCGGGAGACCGCCACCGAGGCCCTTGGCCAGGGTGATCACGTCGGGGACGATGCCGTGCGCCTGGTGTGCGAACCAGTAGCCGGTGCGGCCGATCCCGGTCTGGACCTCGTCGAGGACCAGCAGTGCGCCGCGCTCGGCGGTGATCCGCCGGGCCTGCGCCAGATACCCCTCGGGCGGCACGATCACGCCGGCCTCCCCGAGGATCGGCTCCAGGAACACCGCGGCGGTCCGCTCGGTGACGGCGGCGTCGAGGGCGGCGACGTCACCGAACGGGATGTGGGTCACCCCGGCGGGCATCGGCTCGAACGGGGCCCGCTTGGCGGGCTGCCCGGTCAGCGCGAGCGCACCCATCGTGCGGCCGTGGAACGCGCCCTCGCAGGCGATGATCTCCGGCCTGCCGGTCCGGCGGGCGATCTTGAAGGCGGCCTCGTTGGCCTCGGTGCCGGAGTTGCAGAGCAGGGTGCGGGCGTCGTCGCGGCCGAGCAGTGCCTGCAGCCGCTCGGCGAGCTGCAGCGCGGGCTCGGTGATGAAGAAGTTCGAGGTGTGGCTCAGGGTACGGACCTGCTCGGACACCGCCTCGACGACGGCCGGGTGCGCGTGTCCGAGCGCGTTGACCGCGATCCCGGAGTAGAGGTCCAGGTACGCGCGGCCCTCGGCGTCCCAGACGCGGGCGCCCTCGCCACGGACCAGGGTCAGTGGCGGGGTGCCGTAGTTGTTCATCAGAGCGGCCTGCCACCGCTGCGCGTGCGTGGTCATGTCGTTCCCCCGGCTGTGGCGTCCGGCAGCACCATGGTGCCGACGCCGTCGTGTGTGAACACCTCGAGCAGGACCGAGTGCGGCACCCGACCGTCGATCACGTGGGCCTGTCCGACGCCCGACCGCACGGCGCGCAGGCAGGCCTCCATCTTCGGGGCCATGCCGCTCTCCAGGCGGGGCAGCATCGGCTCGAGCTGGTCCGCGGTCAGCGAGGTGATGATCGACTCCGGGTCGGGGTAGTTCGCGTAGAGCCCCTCGACGTCGGTGAGCACCACGAGCTTCGCGGCGTCCAGCGCGCCGGCGAGCGCCGCGGCGGCGCTGTCGGCGTTGATGTTGTGGACCTGGCCGTCGGCGTCCGGCGCGATCCCGGCGACGACCGGGATGCGACCCGCCGCGATGATGTCCAGCACCGCGTCCGGGTTGACCCTCGTGACGTCACCGACCAGACCGATGTCGACGGGCTCGCCCCCGACCAGCGCGGTGCGCTTCTCGGCCGTGAACAAACCCGCGTCCTCCCCGGACAGGCCGACGGCGAGCGGCCCGTGGGCGTTGATCAGCCCGACGAGCTCGCGCCCGACCTGGCCGAACAGCACCATCCGGACGATCTCCATCGTCTCCGGGGTGGTGACGCGCAGGCCGCCGCGGAACTCGCCGGGCATGCCGAGCCGTTTCAGCATCGCCGAGATCTGCGGCCCGCCGCCGTGCACGACGACCGGGTGGATGCCCGCGAGCCTCAGGAACACCATGTCCCGGGCGAAGGCCTGCTTCAGCTCCTCGTCGATCATGGCGTTGCCGCCGTACTTGACGACGACGATCCGGCCGTGGAAGCGCTGCAGCCAGGGCAGCGCCTCGGCGAGCACACCGGCCTTCTCCCCCGCCCGCTTCAGCCGGGCCGGGGTCTCCGGGGACGGCGCGATCTGCGGCTGCGGCAGCGCGTCCGGGGCGACCGGCTCAGGAGGAGTAGGCACTGTTCTCCTCCACGTAGGCGTGCGACAGGTCGGTGGTCCGGATCTCGGCGGTGTGCCCGTCGGCCCCACCGGACAGCCCCAGCTCGACCTCGATCAGCACGTCCTTCCCGGACAGGTCGCAGTCGGCCCGGTCCCCGGCGACGACGGCGCCCTTGCACAGCAGCACACCGTTGATCGTGACGTCGAGGCGCTCGGGGTCGATCTCGGCGTCGGCGTACCCGGCGGAGGCGGCGACCCGGCCCCAGTTGGGGTCGGACCCGAACATCGCGGTCTTGACCAGGGAGTCGCGGGCGATCGTGCGGGCGACGGTGACCGCGTCGTCCTCGGAGGCGGCGCCGGTGACCCGCACGGTGATCCGCTTGGTGACGCCCTCGGCGTCGGCCTGCATCTGCTCGGCGAGGTCGCGGCACACGCGGGTGAGCGCGGCGGTGAACACCGCCGGGTCGGCCTCGACGCCGGACGCACCGGAGGCCAGCACCAGCACGGTGTCGTTGGTGGACATCGAGCCGTCGACGTCGAGCCGGTCGAAGCTGTAGCGGACCGCCTCGCGCAGCGCGGCGTCGAGCGTGGCCCGGTCGAGGACGGCGTCGGTGGTGACCACGCTGAGCATGGTCGCCATCGACGGGGCGATCATCCCGGCGCCCTTGGTGGTGCCCCCGACGGTCCAGCCCGCCGGGTCGGTGACCGCGGACTCCTTCGGGACGGTGTCGGTCGTCATGATCGCGGCGGCGACGGCGGACCCGGCCTCGGGCCCGGACGCCAGCTCCGCGGCGGCCGACCGGACCCCGGCGAGCACGGTCTCCCGCGGGAGCTGCTCACCGATCAGGCCGGTGGAGCACACGGCGACGTCGATCGCGCCGCAGCCGACCACCTCGGCGACCTGCTCCGCGGTGGCGTGCGCGACCTGGAAGCCCTCGGCGCCGGTGCAGGCGTTCGCCCCGCCGGAGTTGAGGACGACCGCGCGCAGCGAGCCGGTGGTCAGCACCTGCTGGGACCAGAGGACGGGGGCGGCCTTGACCTTGTTGCGGGTGAAGACCCCGGCGGCCTCGGCGCGCGGGCCGTCGTTGACGACGAGCGCCAGGTCGGCCTTCCCGGACTTCTTGATCCCGGCGGCGATCCCGGCGGCCCGGAAGCCCTGGGCTGCGGTCACGCTCACGGCGCCACTCCCGTCGTCGGCAGGCCGGTGGTCTCGGGCAGCCCGAGGGCCAGGTTCATGCACTGGACGGCGCCGCCCGCGGTGCCCTTGGTGAGGTTGTCGATCGTGGAGACGACGACCAGCCGGGCGGCGTCGACGTCGACGGTGACCTGCAGCGCGACCATGTTGGAGCCGAGGGTCTGCGCCGTGGTGGGCCACTGGCCCTCGGGCAGCAGCCGCACGAACGGCTCGTCAGCGTAGGCCTTCTCGTAGACCGCCCGGATCGCCTCGGCGTCGGTCGCCGGGTCGGCCAGCGGGGCGGAGCAGGAGGCGAGGATGCCGCGCGGCAGCGGCGCGAGCACCGGGGTGAAGCTCACCGACACGGGAGAGCCGAGCGCGGTGGACAGGTTCTGTGCGATCTCCGGGGTGTGCCGGTGCACGCCGCCGACGCCGTACGCCGACAGCGACCCCATGACCTCCGCGCCCAGCAGGTGCGGCTTGAGCGACTTGCCCGCGCCGGAGGTGCCGGTGACCGCGGTGATCACGACCTCGGGGGCCACCAGGCCGGCGACCAGGGCCGGGACCAGCGCGAGGCTGGTGCCGGTCGGGTAGCAGCCCGGCACCGCGACACGACGGGTGCCGGTCAGCGCGGCCCGGGCACCGGGCAGCTCGGGCAGCCCGTAGGGCCAGTGCCCGGCGTGCTCGCCGCCGTACCAGCGGTCCCAGGCGGCCGGGTCGGTGAGGCGGTGGTCCGCCCCGCAGTCCACGACGAGCGTGTCCGGCCCCAGCTGGGCCGCCAACTCGGCGGACCTGCCGTGCGGCAGTGCGAGGAACACCGCGTCGTGTCCGGCGAGGTTCTCCGCCGTGCTCTCGCCCAGGACGCGGTCCGCGAGCGGGGTCAGGTGCGGCTGGTGCTCGCCCAGACGCGTCCCCGCGTTCCCGCCGGCCGTGAGGGCGCCGATCTCCACCTCGGGATGTGCGAGCAGCAGCCGGAGGAGCTCTCCCCCGGCGTAGCCACTGGCTCCCGCCACTGCGATGCGAACCACGTGGATGAGTATGCACGGCCTCGGAAAGCCATGCAATCGGGATTCACGATCGCGATCGGGCGGTGCGGAACCGGGCCCGGCGGCCGCGTGCGACGCCTAGTTTCCCGCGGGTGCGGCGACGGGTGACACGCGGGGTGGGACCGGGCGCGGGCGCGCCCGCACGGAGGCGGTCGGTGGCGCGCACGGCCGCCGTCGCGACGGTGCTCGCGGGGCTGCTCGCCGGGTGCGCGTCGACCGTGTCCGGGACGCCGTGGCCGACGGGTCGAGGACCCGCGCCGTTCTCGTCCGGAGCGGCGCCGACGGAGCCCAGCCGGCGTCCGCCGACGTCGTTCACGGTGCCGGGGCCGCTGTCGAACGGGCCGCTCGCCGCCCCGACCACCGACGGCCGCCCGACGGTGACGGTCCCGCCCGTCCCCGTCCCGCCCCCGTCCGGGGCCCCGTCCGATCCGCCCGACGGCGGGGCCGGCGTGGCGCGCACAGTGCCGCCGGTGCCGGTCGGGGACGGCGCGTCCCGTGTCCCGGACGGCCGGGTCCGGCCCTCCCCGGGTACGGCGCGCGCCACGGCCCGGCCCGCGTCTCCGGCCGCTCCGGCCCCCCTGACCTCGGACGTGGTGGCCGACGAGTGCCTGCTCGACCGGGCAGCACTGACCGGGCTGCTGGGCGGGCCGCCGGTCGCGCCGGCGACGAACGCCGTCGTCACCCGCACCGACGGGACCCGCACCCGGGCCTGCTTCGCGCTCGCCGACGGCGTGACGGTGTCGGTCAACGTGTACACGACGAACCGGGGCACGCCGGCCGGCTACGTCGCCGGCGCCCGGCACGGCAGCGCGGTGAACGGGCTCCCGGCGGGGACCTCCGCGACGGTGCTCGACACCGTCGCCGGGCCGACCCTGCAGCTGGCCACCGCCCGGCACCTGGTGACGGTGGCGGTCGCGGGGCGGACACCGTCCCGCGACCGGTGGCGGGCCGCCGCGGTGGCCGCCGTCGCGGCGGCCCCGCGCTGAGCCGGCCGTGGCCCGGCACGGGCCCGCCACGGACCGGGGGTCAGCGCAATGCGGCTCCGTGCCGGGCGGTGGCCTCGGCGACCGCCGCGTCACGCGCGGCGTTCGCCTCCTCGCTGGTCAGCGTGCGGTCCGCGGCGCGCAGGCGCAGCGAGAACGCCAGCGAGCGGCGGCCCTGTCCGACCTGGTCGCCGGTGTAGACGTCGAACAGCCGCACCGACTCCAGCAGCTCCCCCGCGCCCGCGGTGAGCGCGTCGGCGAGGTCCGCGGCCGGGACCGTCTCGTCGGCGACCAGGGCGACGTCGACGGCGACCGGCGGGAACGGCGACACCCGCGGCACCGGCAGGTTCTCCCGCAGCGGGACCGCGTCGAGGTCGATCTCCGCGGCGGCGGTGCGGGCCGGCAGCCCCAGCGCCTCGACGACCTTGGGGTGCAGCTCCCCGGCGTACCCGACGACGGTGTCGGTGCCCGCGACGACGAGCTCCGCGCACCGGCCCGGGTGCCACGGCGCCCGCTCGGCGCGACGCGGCCGCAGCTCCACCCCGGCGGCGGCACCGGTCAGCCGGGCCGCCTCGACGGCGTCGGACCAGGCGGCGGGACGGCCCCGGCCCCACCAGCCGCGCGGCTCGCGGTTCCCGGCGAGGACGACCCCGACGTGCACGGGCTGGTCGGGCAGCGCGGCGCGCAGGGCGGCGTACTCGGCGTCGGACGGACGGCCGGTGACGGCCGGATCGGGCATCGCGGGGGTGGTCTCCCCCGGCTGCACGACCTGTGCGATCGCGTACAGCGCGAGGTCCTCGGCGCCGCGGGAACGGTTGCGCACCAGCATGTCCAGCAGCCCGGGGAGCAGGGTCGTCGTGAGCCGGGACCGCTCGGCGTCGAGCGGGTTGGTGACGGCCACGGTGCGGCGGCGCTCGTCGTCGGCGGGCAGGCCCAGGTCGTCCCAGACGGCGTCGGAGACGAACGGGAACGGCAGCACCTCGACGTGGCCGGCCTCGGCCAGGGCGCGCGACACCGCGCGACGGCGCTGCTGGGCGGCGGTCAGGCCACGGCCGGCCGGGGCGGTGGGCAGCACGGAGGGGATGGCGTCGTAGCCCTCCAGGCGCAGCACCTCCTCCACCAGGTCGGCGGCCATGGTGAGATCCGGGCGCCAGGTCGGCGGGGTCGCGACGACGACGCCCTCGCCGCCGGCACCGGTGTCCAGCGAGACGGCGCAGCCGACCTGGGTCAGGCGGCGCACGGTGGCCCCGCGCGGGTAGTCGACGCCGGCGACGCGGTCGGGCATCGACAGCGGCATCCGCACGCTCGCGACGGCGGGGACCCCGCCGGCGTCGGTGCGGCCGTCGGCGAGGGTCCCGCCGCCGAGCTCGACGAGCAGCTGCGCGGCGCGCTCGGCCGCGACCGGCGGCAGCGCCGGGTCCACGACCCGTTCGAACCGCTTGGACGCCTCGCTGGGCAGCTTGTGCCGGCGCGCGGCGCGTGCGATTACCGGCGGGGAGAAGTGCGCGGCCTCCAGCAGCACGTCGACCCGGGCGCCGTCGGCGAGGTCCTCGGGGGCGGGGATCTCGGTGGACGCGCCGCCCATCACGCCGGCGAGCCCGATCGGGCCGGAGTCGTCGGTGATGAGCAGGTCGTCGGTGTCCAGTGTGCGGGTGTGGCCGTCGAGGGTCTGCAGCTTCTCCCCCGTCGTCGCGCGGCGGACCTCGATGGCGCCGGTCAGGCGGGTCGCGTCGTAGGCGTGCAGCGGCTGGCCGAGGTCGAGCATGACGAAGTTGGTGACGTCGACGATCAGCGAGATCGGCCGCATCCCGGCCGAGAGCAGCGCGCGCTGCATCCACCAGGGGCTGGGCGCGGCCGGGTCGACGCCGTCCACCCGGCGCGCGACGAACCGCGGGCAGGCATCGGTGTCGGCGAGCCGCACCGGCCACGCGTCGCCGGTGGTGTCCGGGACGGTGACCCGGGTGACCGGGTCGGTGTAGTCGGCGTCGAGCGAGGTCGCGAGCTCGCGGGCGAGACCGCGGACGGCGAAGCAGTAGCCCCGGTCCGGGGTGACGGCGAGCTCGACGACGGGCTCGGACAGGCCGAGGACGTCGAGGGCGTCGTCGCCGGGCTCGGCGGTGCCGGGCGGCAGCACCAGGATGCCGCCGCTCTCGGCGCCGAGGCCGAGCTCCTTCGCCGAGGCGATCATGCCGTCGGAGACCTTGCCGTAGGTCGTGCGTTGCGCGATCGCGAAGTCGCCGGGCAGCACGGCGCCCGGTTCGGTGACGACGACGAGGTCGCCGACGGCGAAGTTGCGGGCGCCGCACACCACGTAGCGGTGACGTTCTCCTTCGAAGCCCACCCGGCAGTACCGGATCGGCTTCTTGAACCCGGTGAGCTCCTCGATCTCCTCGACCCGGGCGACCGTGACCGGCCCGGTGACCGCGGGGGCCGGGTGGATCGCCTCGACCTCCAGCCCGACCCGGACGAAGGCGTCGCCGATCGCCTCGGGACCGGCGGGCAGCGCCGCCGGGTCGATGTGCCGGGCGAGCCAGGACGCGGACACTCGCACTGCTCAGAACTCCTCGTGTGGAAGCGGGGTGGGCCGGGTCAGACGCCGAACGCGGTCGAGAAGCGCACGTCGCCCTCGACCATGTCCCGCATGTCCGGGATGCCGTTGCGGAACATCAGGGTCCGCTCGATGCCCATGCCGAACGCGAAACCGGAGTAGACGTCGGTGTCGACGCCGCAGGCGCGCAGGACGTGGGGGTTGACCATGCCGCAACCGCCCCACTCGACCCAGCCGGGGCCGCCCTTCTTCTGCGGGAACCACAGGTCCACCTCGGCCGAGGGCTCGGTGAACGGGAAGTACGACGGCCGCATCCGGGTACCGGCATCCGGGCCGAACACCGCGCGGGCGAACGCGTCGAGCGTCCCCTTGAGGTGGGCCATGGTCAGCCCGCGGTCGACGGCGAGGCCCTCGACCTGGTGGAACACCGGGGTGTGGGTGGCATCGAGCTCGTCGGTACGGAAGGTCCGGCCGGGGCAGGCCACGTAGACCGGCAGCTCGCGCTCCAGCAGCGACCGGACCTGCACCGGCGAGGTGTGCGTGCGCAGCACCGTGCCCGAGTCCTGCCCGCGCTCGGGGTCACCCAGGTAGAAGGTGTCCTGCATGGTGCGGGCGGGGTGGTCCTTGCCGAAGTTGAGCGCGTCGAAGTTCAGCCACGACGCCTCGACCTCGGGACCCTCCGCGACCTCCCAGCCCATCCCGACGAAGATGTCGGCGATCCGCTCGGACAGCTGTGTGATGGGGTGGCGCGCGCCGCGCGGGCGACGGTCCCAGGGCAGCGTGACGTCGACGGCCTCCTCGGCCAGCACCCGGGCGTCGCGCTCGACGAGCAGGACCTCGCGGCGCGCGTCGAACGCGGCCTGGGCCTCCACGCGGGCGGCGTTGACCCGCTTGCCGGCGTCGGCGCGCTCGGGGCCGGGCAGCTGCCCCAGCGACCGGCGGGCCATCGGGATCGGGGCGCGGTCGCCGAGGTGCGCGGGCTTCGCCGCGGCCAGCGCGTCGAGGTCGCCCGCCTCGTCGAACGCCGTGCGGGCGGCCTCCACCGCGGCCTTCAGTGCATCCGGGTCGAGAGGGCTCGCCGTGTCGTTCTCACTCATGGTGCCCACGATCGTAGAGGGCGGCCGCGAGCCGGTTTCAGTCGCGCGCCGGGGACAGCTGCGGGGCGACGCCCGCGCGGGCCCCGACCGTCGCGTACAGGCAGATCGCCGCGGCGGTGGCGAGGTTCAGCGACTCGGCGCGGCCGTGGATCGGGACGCGGACCCGGTGGTCCGCGGCGGCGTGCACCGCGGCCGACGGGCCGTGCGCCTCGCTGCCGAGGATCCAGGCGACGGGCCCGGCGAGGGTCGGGGTGACGGCGGGGTCGTGCAGGTCGACCTCGCCGTGCCCGTCGGCGACGAGCGTGGTCAGCCCGGCCGCGCGGCACATCTCGACGACGGCGGGCGCGTCCCGGTCGCGGGCCAGCGGCAGATGGAACACGCTGCCGGTGGAGGCCCGGACGGCCTTGCCGTTGTGCGGGTCGACGGTGTCCCCCGCCAGGAGGACCGCGTCACAGCCCGCCGCGTCGGCGACCCTGATCACGGTGCCGACGTTGCCGGGGTCGGAGATGCCGTCGCAGACCGTGACGAAGCCGGGGACCCCGGCCAGCGCGGTGGCGACCGGGACGTCGAGCAGGTCGCACACGGCGACGATCCCCTGCGGGGTGACCGTCTCGGACAGACCCGCGGCGGCCTTGTCCGTCACCGGGGACACCCGGGCGCCGGAGCGCTCCGCGGCCTCCACCAGCTCGGGGTGGCGCTCGGCGGCGACGGCGGTGACGAACAGCTCGTGCACCGTCACGGCGGCGAGGGCCTCGCGGACGGCCTGGGCACCCTCCACGAGGAAACGCCCGGCCCGATCGCGCCCCGCGCGCCGCAGCAGCTTGCGTGCCGCTGCGACGCGGGGAGTCCGCTCGGTACCGGGCGTGGAGTCCGCGGAGCGCTCGCCGGCGCCGCGCGACTCGATGTCGCCTCGGGTCACCTCAGGCCGCGGAGCCCTGCTCGGTGCCGACCGGCAGGTTCTCCTTCGCCACCGCGACGAGCGCGGCGAACGCGGCCGGGTCGCTCACGGCGATCTCGGCGAGGTTCTTGCGGTCGACCTCGACACCGGCGGCCTTGAGGCCCTGGATGAACCGGTTGTAGGTCATGTCGTTGGCGCGGGCCGCGGCGTTGATGCGAGTGATCCACAGCTGCCGGAAGTCGCCCTTGCGCGCACGACGGTCCCGGTAGGCGTAGTTCATCGAGTGGAGCATCTGCTCCTTGGCCTTGCGGTACAGCCGCGAGCGCTGCCCGCGGTAGCCGGCGGCCGACTCCAGCGTGGTGCGGCGCTTCTTCTGGGCGTTCACGGAGCGCTTCACGCGTGCCATGGGGTATCTCCTGGGGCTTCTCCGGCACTACCGCGATGGGGGTACGGCGTGCCGGGGTTCGTGAAAGGGGCGGAAGGTCAGTGACCGAGCAGCTTCTTGACGCGCTTCACATCGGCCTTGGCGAGCTCGACGGTGCCCGACAGGTCGCGCTTCTCCTTGCGCGACTTGACCTCGAGACGGTGCCGCAGCCCGGCCTGCTGGCGCATGAGCTTGCCGCCACCGGTGATGCGGACGCGCTTCGCGGTCCCCTTGTGCGTCTTGTTCTTCGGCATGACGTATCCGTTCGATGTCGGCCCCCGAGGTTCCGGGGGTCGGTGCGGGTACTGCGTGTCCCTCCCGTGCCCGGCTGCGGCCGGGCACGGGAGCGGGCTCACGCCTCGGCTTCGGCGGGGGCGTCTGCCGGGGCGTCGGAGCCGGCTGCCGCCGTCGTCTTGCGCGACGCCGGCTTCTTCGTCGGTGCCAGCACCATCGTCATGTTGCGGCCGTCCTGTTTCGGAGCGGCCTCGACGACGGCCATGTCACCGATGTCCTCGGCCAGGCGCTGGAGCAGGCGGTAGCCCAGCTCGGGACGCGACTGCTCGCGACCACGGAACATGATCGTGACCTTGACCTTGTTGCCGCCTTCGAGGAAGCGGATGACGTGACCGCGCTTCGTCTCGTAGTCGTGCTTGTCGATCTTCGGCCGGAGCTTCTGCTCCTTGATCACGGTGAGCTGCTGGTTGCGCCGGGACTCCCGGGCCTTCTGCGCGCTCTCGTACTTGAACTTTCCGTAGTCCATGAGCTTGCAGACCGGCGGGCGGGCCTGGCCGGCGACCTCGACGAGGTCGAGGTCGGCGTCCTGGGCCAGCTTGAGGGCGTCCTCGATGCGCACGATCCCGACCTGCTCGCCGTTCGGGCCCACGAGGCGGACCTCGGGCACGCGGATGCGGTCGTTGATGCGGGGCTCTGTGCTGATGGGGTCTCCTGTGTGACTCGCTGTGTCGCTACTACCTGCTGCCGGCGACGACAAGCGAAGACCCGTTGATCGGCCCGCGACAGAATGCTGCCGCGGAGCCGGACCATGGACCCGGACACCGTTACGATCACGGCGCGGGTGGGAGCGGGGCTCCACTTGACGCCCGGAACACACGTGTCAACGCGATCCCGGGTGGTCGCATTCCCGAGGGTAACAGGCCGCCGGTGCGCCGGGAACGCGGGGGCCGGGCCGGGACCTGCACGGACCCGGACCGGGGCCGGGCTCAGCCCGCGCTGGCGGCCTTGGCCCGGCTGCGCCGTGCGGTCGTCGGCCGCCCCGCGCCCGCGGTGCCGTTGCCGTTCGACGACGAGCTCCGCCGCCGGACCGGCGTGACCGGGGTGTCGTCCGGGGTGACCAGGTCGCGCAGGAACCGGCCGGTGTGGCTGTCGGGGTGTGCCGCGATCTGCTCCGGGGTCCCCTGGGCCACCACGGTCCCGCCGCCCGAGCCGCCCTCCGGGCCCATGTCGATGACCCAGTCCGAGGTCTTGATGACGTCGAGGTTGTGCTCGATCACGATCACGGTGTTGCCCTTGTCCGCCAGCCCCTGGATGACGGCGAGGAGCTTGCGGATGTCCTCGAAGTGCAGACCGGTGGTCGGCTCGTCGAGGATGTAGACGGTGCGGCCGTTGCTGCGCTTCTGCAGCTCACTGGCGAGCTTGACGCGCTGGGCCTCACCGCCGGACAGCGTCGGCGCGGGCTGCCCGAGCCGGACGTAGCCGAGGCCGACGTCGACCAGCGTCCGCAGGTAGCGGGCGATCGAGGTGATCGGCTCGAAGAACTCGGCAGCCTCCTCGATCGGCATGTCGAGGACGTCGGCGACGGTCTTGCCCTTGTAGTGGACCTCGAGGGTCTCCCGGTTGTAGCGGGCTCCCTTGCAGACCTCGCACGGCACGTAGACGTCCGGCAGGAAGTTCATCTCGATCTTGATCGTGCCGTCGCCGGTGCACGCCTCGCAGCGGCCGCCCTTGACGTTGAAGGAGAAGCGGCCCTCGGCGTAGCCGCGGACCTTCGCCTCGGTGGTCGCGGCGAACAGCTTGCGGACCTTGTCCCACACGCCGGTGTAGGTCGCCGGGTTGGACCGCGGGGTCCGCCCGATCGGCGACTGGTCGACCCGGACGAGCTTGTCGAGTTCGTCGATGCCGTTGATCCGGGTGTGCCGGCCGGGCACCTGGCGGGCGCCGTTGAGCCGGTTCGCCAGCACCGTGGCGAGGATGTCGTTGATCAGCGTCGACTTGCCGGACCCGGACACCCCGGTGATCGACACCAGGCCGCCGAGCGGCACGTCGACGTCGATGCCGCGCAGGTTGTGCTCGCGGGCGCCGACGATGGTCAGCCTGCGGTCGTGGTCGAGCGCGCGGCGCTCGGGCAGCGGGATCGACTTGCGCCCGGACAGGTAGGCACCGGTCAGCGAGGTGTCGTGCGACTCCAGGTCGGCGATGGTGCCGGAGTGCACGACGCGGCCGCCGTGCTCACCGGCGCCGGGGCCGATGTCCACCGCCCAGTCCGAGGCGCGGATGGTGTCCTCGTCGTGCTCGACGACGATCAGGGTGTTGCCCAGCTCCTTGAGCCGGGTCAGCGTGTCGATCAGGCGCCGGTTGTCGCGCTGGTGCAGGCCGATCGACGGCTCGTCGAGCACGTAGAGGACCCCGACCAGGCCGGAGCCGATCTGGGTGGCCAGCCGGATGCGCTGCGCCTCGCCGCCGGACAGCGTGCCCGCGGCGCGGTCCAGCGACAGGTAGTCCAGCCCGACGTCGAGCAGGAAGCCCAGCCGGGCCTGCACCTCCTTGAGCACCGCGCCGGCGATCATGGCCTGCCGGTCGTCGAGGACCATGCCGTTCAGGAACTGCGAGCACTCGGCGACCGACATGTTCGACACCTGCGCGATCGACCGCTCCCCCAGGTCGCGGTGCGGCAGGGTCACCGACAGCACCTCCGGGCGCAGCCGGGCGCCGTTGCAGGCGGGGCAGGGGATGTCGCGCATGTAGCCCTCGTAGCGCTCCCGCTGCGACTCGGACTCGGTCTGCTCCAGGCGGCGCTCGAGGAACGGCATGACGCCCTCGAAGTTCGCGTAGTACGAGCGCTCGCGGCCGTAGCGGTTGCGGTAGCGCACGTGGACCTGGTCGTCGCTGCCGTGCAGCACCGCCTTCCGGGCGGCGGCGGGCAGCGTGCGCCAGGGGGTGTCCATCCGGAACCCGACCGCGGCGGCCAGACCGGACAGCAGCCGGCCGAAGTACTCCGCGTTGTGCCCGGACGACCAGGGCGCGATCGCGCCGTCGCCGAGGGACAGGTCCGGGTCGGGGACGACCAGCTCGGGGTCGACCTCCTTCTTGATGCCGATGCCGGAGCAGGCCGGGCAGGCGCCGTAGGGCGAGTTGAAGGAGAACGTGCGGGGCTCGAGGTCGTCGACGGCGAGGGTGTGCCCGTTCGGGCAGGCCATCTTCTCGGAGAAGCGGCGCTCGCGCTGCGGGTCGTCGTCGGGCAGGTCCACGAAGTCCAGCACGACCAGGCCGTCGGCCAGCCGCAGCGCGGTCTCCACCGAGTCGGTGAGGCGCTGCTTGGCGGTCGCCTTCACCGAGAGCCGGTCGACCACGACGGAGATGTCGTGCTTCTCCTGCTTCTTCAGCTTCGGGGGGTCCGAGAGCGGGTGGACCGTGCCGTCGACGAGGACGCGGGAGTAGCCCTGGGCCTGCAGGTTCCCGAACAGGTCGACGAACTCGCCCTTGCGGGTGCGCACGACCGGCGCGAGCACCTGGAAGCGGCTGCCCTGCTCCATCTCCAGGACCTGGTCGACGATCTGCTGCGGGGTCTGCTTCTCGATCCGCTCGCCGCAGGTCGGGCAGTGCGGGATGCCGGCACGGGCGTAGAGCAGCCGCAGGTAGTCGTGGATCTCGGTGATCGTGCCGACCGTCGACCGCGGGTTGCGGTTGGTCGACTTCTGGTCGATCGAGACCGCCGGGGACAGTCCCTCGATGAAGTCGACGTCGGGCTTGTCCATCTGCCCGAGGAACTGGCGCGCGTACGCCGAGAGGGACTCGACGTAGCGCCGCTGGCCCTCGGCGAAGATCGTGTCGAACGCGAGGCTGGACTTGCCGGACCCGGACAGCCCGGTGAAGACGATCATGCTGTCGCGGGGCAGGTCGATGTCGATGCCCTGCAGGTTGTGTTCGCGCGCGCCACGCACGACCAGCTTCGGCCCGTCCGGGACCGGCGACGCGCCCGGGGACAGGGCGGTGCCGGCGTCGCGGCGGTCGGTGCTGTGGTCGCTCACGTTTCGCGCCTCCTGGGGTGGCGGTGCCGTCCGGGTGATACCCGGTCGTAGCGCCCGCAGGGCTGGGGACATTCCGCGACCGGGCACCTGTGGCCGGTGAGGTTCGTCCCCACGTCCGCCGCCGATGCTAGGTCGACCCACCGACAGCGAGCCCGTCGAGCCGGCCTCGCAGGCGGTCCGGCGCGGTGGATGCACACCGGGACGCGCCGGTCGGTCCGCAGTGCACGGTACTCGCACGTCCGTTCGATCCGTCAGCGGCCCCGTGGGTGCGACCGGCGGGTTCTCCCCACCGCGGGATGTCGGTGCGGGCCGCTACCCTCCCGCTCGTGGACGTCCTGGAGAACTACACCGGTCACACCGACCCCGGCGGCGCGGCCATCCGCCGCGACCTGGAGCGGTTGAGCATCAGCAAGGTCTCGGTCGGCGAGATGGACAACAACGCCTACCTGCTCGTCTGCAAGCGGAGCAACGAGGCGCTGCTGATCGACGCGGCGGCCGAGCCGACCCGCATCGCCGACCTCATCGGCGCCGCCGACGAGCGTCCGGACCTGCGCCACCTGGTCACCACCCACCGCCACGCCGACCACTGGCAGGCACTCGGCGCGATCGCGGGCATGTTCGAGCCGCGGCTGATCGCCCACCCGCAGGACGCCCCGGAGCTGCCGGCCCCGATGGACGAGTTCGTCGAGCACGGCGACACGATCACCTTCGGCGAGATCGAGCTGGAGGTCATCCACCTGCGCGGGCACACGCCGGGCTCGCTGGCGCTGCTCTACCGCGGGGAGGACCGGCCGCACTTGTTCACCGGGGACAGCCTGTTCCCGGGCGGGCCGGGGAAGACCTGGTCGGCGGAGGACAACGCGCAGCTCATCGGCGACCTCGAGGAGCGGGTGTTCGACCGGCTCGACGACGACACCTGGTTCTACCCGGGTCACGGGGACGACTCGACGCTCGGAGCCGAGCGGCCGAGCATCCCGGAGTGGCGCTCGCGGGGCTGGTGACCCTCAGCGCACCGCCGGGCCGCTGCGGGCGTAGCGGCCCGGCGTGACCCCGACCAGCCGGACGAACCGGCGGTGCAGGTGTGCCTGGTCGTGGAACCCCACCGCCGCGGCCGTCGCCGCCGGCGGGGTCCCCTCCAGCAGCAGCGACCGCGCCCGTTCGACGCGGCGGGCGTCGAGGTAGCGGTGCGGCGGCAGCCCGAAGCGCCGCGAGAAGGTGCGGACCAGGTGGCCGGGGTGGGCGTGCAGCAACCGCCCGGCCTCGGCGAGGGTCACTCCGTCGACCAGCCGGGTGTCGAGCAGGTCCCGCAGCCGGCCGGCCAGGTCGTCCGCCGGTGCCCGGCCGGGTCCGGCGGCCGTGTCCAGGTGCCGGGCGAGACGTTCGGCGACGAGCG
Organism: Pseudonocardia sp. UM4_GMWB1; assembly: GCF_017312155.1. Classification (NCBI taxonomy): domain Bacteria; kingdom Bacillati; phylum Actinomycetota; class Actinomycetes; order Pseudonocardiales; family Pseudonocardiaceae; genus Pseudonocardia; species Pseudonocardia sp. UM4_GMWB1. The sequence goes on from NZ_QJPN01000001.1 coordinate 3,965,300, forward strand.
CGAGCCTGCTCTCGGCGTGCAGCTCCTCCCCCGGCACGAGCAGCGCGCGGTGCAGCTCGTCGAGCCTGCGGCGCAGGACCGGGTCGGCCACGCCCGGCCGGTCGACCGCGGGGCCGACCAGCCCGCCCGTCCCGGCCGCCCCGGGGTCGAGCGCGGCGGGGTCGAGGTAGAGGACCCGCTTACGGAAGCCGGAGCCGCCCGCCGCGCGTCCGTCGTGCGCGACCCCGGGCGGCAGCAGCGTCACCGGGGCCTCCTCGGTCCCGTGCGGGCGCCGGTCCAGGTCGTAGCGGACGGCGCCGTCGTCGACGATCAGGACGGTCCACGTGGAGTGCGCGTGCAGCGGGTACCGGTGCCGGACGAAGCGGGCGTGCAGCACCTCGGCGATGCCCGGCACGCGCTGCGGCCGCCAGGCGGTGACGGCCTCGCCCGGCGCCCACGGCCCGGCACCGTTCATGTGAGGAACGTACAAGAGTGCGGGCGCCCGCCCGTCGAGGATCGACGACGTGACCCTCTCCGCCCTGCTCCCCTCCTCCCCCGCACGCCCCGCCACCAAGATCGCCGTCGTGCTGCGTGACGACCTGCTCGGCTGGCAGGTCGCGAACGTGACCGCGTTCCTCGCCGCCGGGGTCGCGGCCGGCGTCCCCGAGCTGATCGGCGAGCCCTACGCCGACGCCGACGGCACCGCCTACCTGCCGACGCTCGGCCTGCCGGTACTCGTCCGCGCCGGGGACGCGACGACGCTCGCGGCCTGCCGGGCCCGGGCGGTCGGCCGCGGGCTGCCGGTGGCGGTGTTCACCGCGGCGATGTTCTCCACCGGCAACGACCACGACAACCGTGCGGTGGTCGCCGCGGCCCGGGCCGAGGAGCTCGATCTGGTCGGGGTGGCGCTGCACGGGCCGCGCAACGCCGTCGACAAGGTCCTCAGGGGGACGACGACCCATCCGTGACGGCCGGCGGGGCCAGCCCGGCGTCGCCGAACAGCTCCCGCCAGCGCGCCGCCGGGAGCCGGTCCAGCGGCCGGTCGGCGGACGCCCACGCCTCGGCGACGGCGCCGGGCAGCAGGTCCGCCCCGACCAGCCCGGCGTCGGTGAGCTCGGCGAGCAGCTGCGGCACGCGGTGCCCGCCGACCCGGGCGACGGCGGCGTCCCAGTCGGGCCGGGTGATCGGGCGGTCGCGGTCGAGCAGCGCGTTGACGGTGATCTCGTAGAGGGCCTGGCTCACGCGGTCAGGATGCCCCCTCGACCCGGCTCCTCCAGCGCGAGTCCGGTGGAGCGCGGGCCGAGCAGGCCGACATCGAGGCACAGCGGCACGATGAGTTCCGCTGCGCCGCCGAACACCGCGACCGGCTCGGCCGTGGCCGGCCGCGAACACGATGCCGAGCACGCCGATCGCCAGCGCCGTGCCGATGATCAGCCACTTCCGCTCGAACCGATCGACCAGCGGGTCCGACGCGAGCGAGCCGAGCGGGTACCCCGCGAAGCTGAGCGCGGCGTAGCCGAGCGACTCGCTGATGTCGAAGCCGTGGCCACCAGGACCAGCAGCGCGGGCGTGCCGAAACCGTGGTAGGTGACGGTGTACGCCCGGGCCCGACGACACCACCGCCGCCTTGCCGACCGGGCCGAGCGCCCACTCGCGGGCCAGGAGCGGGGCGAGCACGCCGCCGAGGAACACCTCGTACAGGTCGGAGAACGACCCGATCCCCACCAGGACGACGAGTCGCCGGTGCCACCCCGACAGCGGCAGCGACTCCAGCACCGCCGCCGGTCCGCTCGTGGCTGTCGTGGGCCGTGCCTCGGTCATCGCCGCCCCGGCCGTCGTTGGCATTACTCATGATTCCACACCGCAACGATGGCGTGCGGTGACCGGTACGAGACGGGCGGCGTCCGGCAGGACCGCCGGGAGGGGCGCGACGGACGGTCGTCGTGCACGGACGGTCACCGTGACGAGGCGACCGGCCGCCGTTACTGCTCCGAACGGCCGCTGTTCGGGGGCGGTCGACCCACTTAGCGTCCCGGACCGATGAGCGCTCCCCACGCCGACGACCGCACCCCCGCGCGCCCGGAGGGCCGCCGCAACGGGCATCCGACGACGCTGCTGACCGGCGCCGCCCCCACCGACGGCGACCCGGCCCCCGGCACCGCCGCACCTGCGCCCGGCCCGGTCCCCGCCCCGCGCGTCGGGGACGGGCCCGCCGACCCCGCCGGGACGCCGCCGGAGCCCGCACCGGAGCCCACCGAGCTGACCGGACCGGTGGACGTACGGAACCGGCCGGGCCCGCGGACCCCGCCGATGCCCTGGCCCGCCGTGCCCGCCGAGGAGCGGTCGGTGGGCGGGGTCCCCGCACAGCGGACCGGCCCCGGCGGGGCAGGGAGCGACCGGACCCGCGGAGCCGCACCGTCCCCGGCCCGTTCGGCTGCCGGTCCGCACGCGCCGTGGACCGCGGTGCCGGCGCCCGGACGCGCCCCCTTCCCCACCGCGCCCTGGGCGGCACCGGTCCAGGGTGGTGGGCGCGCCGCCGCGCCCGTGCCGGTCGTCTACCCGCCCGGGCACGCCGCGTCCGGGACCCCCGCCGGCCGCTGGGACGCCCTGCGCGACCGGCTGTCCGCGGCCCGGCTCCCCGACGGCGGGCTACGCGGCGCCGTCCCGCACCGGGCCGCGGCGATCGCCGTGGCCGCGACGCTCGCGCTGGCCGCGGCGGTGGTCGTCGCCGCCTACGTGGGATCCGAGCGCACCGGTGACCCCGGTGCGCCGCAGGGGTCCGGCACCGGTACCGCACCGGTCGCGGCGCCGGCGGACCTGGTCGCGGGCACCACCGCGGCCGACCCGGCCGCGTTCGGGTCGCCCGCGTCGTTCACCTCCCCGACCGGCAACATCTCCTGCCGGATCACCGGCGGCGCCGGGGACGGCGCCGTCCGCTGCGACGTCACCGCCCGCACCTGGTCGGCGGGTGACTGCCCGGACGCGGCGCTGGTCACCGGCGGACCGACGGGTGCTCGCACCGAGTGCGGCGGCGCGCCCGTCGGCTCCGGTGCGGCGGTGCTCGACTACGGCACCCACCTCACCGAGGGCGACGTCACCTGCGTGAGCTCCCGGACCGGCGTCGAGTGCCGCGACGCCCGCACCGGCGCCGGATTCACCGCGGCCCGGGCGGCGTACCGGCTCTACTGAGCCGACCGCTAGCGTCACCGGCCGTGAGCACCGCCGACCCGTCCGTTGTCGTCGAGATCTTCACCGACGGTGCCTGTGTCCCGAACCCGGGACCGGGCGGGTGGGGCGCGGTGCTGCGGTACGGCAGCCACGAGCGCGAGCTGCACGGCGGCGAGCCGGAGCGCACGACGAACAACCGGATGGAGCTGACCGCCCCGATCCGCGCGCTGGACGCACTGACCCGGCGCAGCGTCGTCCACCTGCACACCGACAGCACCTACGTGCGCAACGGCATCACCCAGTGGCTGCCGCGCTGGCAGGCCCGCGGCTGGCGGACCGCCGCCGGGGAGCCGGTCAAGAACGACGACCTGTGGCGCGAGCTCGACGCCGCCGTCCGCCGCCACGACGTCACCTGGTTCTGGGTGAAGGGGCACGCCGGGCACCCGGAGAACGAACGCGCCGACCGGCTCGCGGCCCGCGGCTGCGAGGAGGCGGGCGGACGCGCGTCCGGCACCCGGTCCACACGCGTCCGGTGACGCCGCCGGGATAACGTCGGCCGCGTGGCCGACTCGTTCCCCCGCCTGCACGCGCGCACCCGTCGCTTCACCCTCGGGGTCCCCCGTGGGTTCACCGTCGCCCCGGACGGGTCCCGGGCGGTGTTCCTGCGCAGCCGGTCCGGCACCGACCCGGTCACCTGCCTGTGGTCGATCGACGCGGTGACCGGCGCCGAACGGCTGCTCGTGGACCCGGCGTCGGTGCCCGGGCTGCCGGGCGAGGAGGACCTGCCGGCCGCGGAGCGGGCCCGGCGCGAGCGGGTCCGGGAGCAGGCGGGCGGCGTCGTCGGCTACACCACCGACGCCGCGGTCACCCGAGCCGTGTTCGCACTGTCCGGGCGGCCGTTCACCGTCGCGCTGACCGGGGAGCCGGACGTGCGGCCGCTCGACGTCGGCGACATCGAGGCCGTGGTGGACCCGCGGATCGACCCGAACGGCGCCCGGGTGGCCTTCGTCGCCGAGGGCGCGCTGCACCTGCACGACCTCACGACCGGCACGACGACGGCCGTGCTCACCCCCGACGGCGACGACGTCTCCTGGGGCCTGCCCGACTTCGCCGCGGCCGAGGAGATGGACCGCCACCGCGGGTTCTGGTGGTCCCCCGACGGCGGCGCGCTGCTCGTCGCCCGGGTCGACGAGTCGCCGGTCGCGCGCTGGCACATCGCCGACCCCGCGCACCCCGACCGCGTCCCGACCACGGTCCGCTACCCCGCCGCCGGCACCCCGAACGCCCGGGTGGGGCTGGTCCTCGTCGCGCTCGACGGCAGCCGCACCCCCGTGACCTGGGACGACGAGACCTACGAGTACCTCGCCACCGCGGGCTGGGACGCACACGGCCCGCTGCTGTCGGTCCAGCCGCGCGACCAGCGCGAGGTCCGCACCCTGGCCGTCGACCCCGCGACCGGGCGGACCACCACGCTGCACTCCCAGACCGACCCGGTCTGGGTGGAGAACGTGCCCGGCGTCCCGGCGCGCACCGCGTCCGGGGCGCTGGTGCGGGCCGAGGACTCCGGCGGGGCGCGCCGGCTCGTCGTCGGCGACGCCTACCTGACCGGCCCGGAGCTGCAGGTGCGCGGGGTCGTCGGCATCGACGGCGAGACCGTCCTGTTCCGCGCCTCGACGGAGCCGACCTCGGTGGCCGTCTGGTCGGTGACCCCGGGGTCCGAGCCGGTCGCGGTGACGCCGACGACCGGGGTGCACGCCGTCGCCGCGGCGGGGGGCACCACCGTGCGCGTGTCCCAGGACCTCGCGACGGCGCCGCACGCCGTGCTCGCCACCGCCGCCGGGGCCGAGCACCCGGTCGCCGGGCACGCCGTCGACCCCGGGTTCGACCCGGCCCCGGTGCTGCACTCCCTCGGTGAGCGGGAGCTGCGCACCGCGGTGTTCCTGCCGTCCGGCCACGTGCCCGGCACCCGGCTGCCGGTGCTGCTCGACCCCTACGGCGGCCCGCACTCCCAGCGGGTGCTGCAGGCCCGCAACGCGCACCTGACCAGCCGCTGGTTCGCCGAGCAGGGTTTCGCCGTGCTGGTCACCGACGGACGTGGCTCCCCCGGCCGCGGCCCGGAGTTCGACCGCGCGATCCACGGCGACCTGGCGGGACCGGTGCTGGAGGACCAGATCGCGGCCCTGCACGCGGCCGCGGAGGCCTACCCCGACCTGGACCTGGGGCGGGTCGGGATCCGCGGCTGGTCGTTCGGCGGGTACCTGTCCGCGCTGGCGGTGCTGCGCCGGCCCGACGTCTTCCACGCGGGCATCGCCGGCGCGCCGGTCACCGACTGGACGCTCTACGACACCCACTACACCGAGCGCTACCTCGGGGCGCCGGGCGGCGAGCCGTACCGCCGCTCGTCGATCATCGACGACGCCGCGACCCCGCCGACCGCGGACCGGCCGCACCGCCCGCTGATGGTCGTGCACGGTCTCGCCGACGACAACGTCGTCGCCGCGCACACCCTGCGGCTGTCCTCGGCGCTGCTCGCGGCGGGCCGGGCGCACCAGGTGCTGCCACTGTCCGGTGTCACCCACATGACGCCGCAGGAGGTCGTCGCCGAGAACCTGCTGCTCCTGCAGGTCGGGTTCCTCCGCGACGCCCTCGTCGCGCGGACCCGGAGCGCGGACCACTCCGATCCGGTGTGACTCCGGCCACATGAGGCCGCCGCGGCGACCCGGTGCACGGCGCCCGGTCCGGGCACGGTCGAACGGGCGCCGCGCGGCGGGATCCGTCGTACGACACGCTGACGGCACCGGAACGAACGGTACGACGTGCGCCACCGGCGGCGTGACCGACGGACGGACGGGCGGACGGGGCGCCGGCACGCCGCGGGCGGGGCCCGCGCACCATCCCGCCGCCGGGCGCACATCATTGGGTGAAACACCTGTTTCGGCGACGGGCGACCACAGCACGCACCGGGGAATTCACCGGCCGGTCGTCGGACTGCGCCCCGCTCCGACATCGTCCGGCCGGCGTCGGGGATCGGCGCACCGCACGTCAGAGGCTCCGCCGGGGTCCGGAGCCGGATCGCCGTCACCCCTCCGTTCCGTGGGGGAAATGCGTCGGCACTGCCGAGCAAGATTCATTTCGCTGCCATTCCGGCCCGGCCCGACGACATTCTTTCATTGATCATCCGTCGTATGGTGAACGCCGTTTGCGGGTACCTCTGAGCTGCTGGATGTCCCTCTCGCCGCTATCATTGCGATCGGTTCGCAGCGAGCGGAATGCCGGGGTTGACACTCCTCCCCGGTCGGTGTGAAAGTGATCACCCAGCGGCCCGGGGAAATGAGATCCCGGGGGTGGGGTCACCTGCCCTCCCGAACCGGAACCGCACCCCACGATGACGTGAAGGGAGGTGATCGCCATGGAGCCGACCACCGACTGGGAGGCGCCGGAGTTCGAGGAGATCGGCTGCGCGCCCGAGGTGACGATGTACATCGCCCGTACCGAGGCGTGAGGCGACCCGACGGCCGGGGGCGCGCGAACCGCGGGCCCCCGGCCGTCGACACGGGAGGGGTGCGATGAGGATCCGGGTGCTGGGCGCCGCCGCGGGTGGCGGGTTCCCGCAGTGGAACTGCGGTTGTCCGGGCTGCCGCGCGGTCCGCGACGGCACACGGCCGACGGCCCCGCGCACCCAGTCCTCGATCGCCGTCAGCCCCGACGGGGAGCGCTGGTGGCTGGTCAACGCCTCCCCCGACGTCCGCACCCAGCTCGCCGACTCCCCCGCCCTGCACCCGACCGGCGACCGGACCACGCCGCTGCACGGTGTCCTGCTGACCGACGCCGAGATCGACCACACCCTCGGCCTGGTCCTGCTGCGCGAGGGCCGCGGTGTGCACGTGCACGCCACCGCCGCGACGGAGCGGACCCTGCGCACCGGGACGGGCCTGCTCACCACCCTGGAGCGTTTCTGCCCGGTGACCTGGACCGAGGTGGTCCCGGGAGCGGAGCACGACCTCGGCGGGCTCGTCTACCGGGCGTTCGACGCCCCCACCGCCAAGCACGACCGGTTCGCGCCACCGCCGGCCGGATCGGGCACCGGCACCGACGGCACCGGTCGCGTCGTGGGGTACCGGTTCACCGACCCCGCGACCGGGCGGTTCGCCGTCCATCTTCCGGGCGTGCAGGAGCTGACCCCCGCGGTGCTCGCCGAGATCGACGGGGCCGACCTGCTGCTCGTCGACGGCACCACGTGGTTCGACGACGAGATGGTCCGGCTCGGGCTGGCCGCGAAGACCGCGCACGACATGGGGCACCTGCACGTCGGCGGTCCCGGTGGGAGCCTGGAACGGCTCGGCGGGCTGCGCGTGGGCCGCACGGTGTACGTGCACATCAACAACACCAACCCGATGCTGCTGGACGACTCCGACGAACGCGCCGAGGTGGAGAAGGCCGGCGCGCTCGTGGGGTACGACGGTCTGGAACTGGAGGTCTGAGTGACCGCATCCGACGCACTCGTCGAGCGGCTGCGGGCGCACGCCGCGAGCTATCACAGCGCCCACCCGTTCCATGTCCGCATGAACGACGGGACCCTGACCCCCGACCAGATCCGCGGTTGGGTGGCGAACCGGTTCGCCTACCAGGAGGCGATCCCGGTCAAGGACGCCGCGATCCTGTCGAACTGCCCGGACGTCGCGGTCCGGCGGCGCTGGATCAGGCGGATCACCGACCACGACGGGACGGCCGAGGACGGGCCCGAGAGCGGCGGCATCGAGGCCTGGCTGCAGCTGGGTGAGGCCTGCGGGCTGACCCGGTCGGAGATCACCGACCACCGCCACGTGCAGCCCGGCGTGCGCTTCGCCGTCGACGCCTACATCACCTTCGCCCGGACGAAGCCGTGGGTCGAGGCGGTCGCCTCGTCGCTGACCGAGCTGTTCGCGCCCGACCTGATGGCCGAGCGGCTGGCCGCGTTCGAGAAGTACTACACCTGGATCGACCCGGCCGGGCTGCAGTACTTCCGCGACCGGCTGTTCCAGGCGCCCCGCGACTCCGAGCACGCGCTCGAGGTCGTGCTGGCGCACTGCCACACCCCGCAGGAGCAGGACGCCGCGGAGGCCGCCCTGTCGTTCAAGTGCGACGTCCTGTGGGCGGTCATGGATGCGATCGATCATGCCTACGCGTGACAGCGCGACCGGCGCCGCGAAGGTCCCCCCGCAGCGGCGCGGCGACGGCACGGGCCGGCTGCCCGTGGTCACCGGGGAGTCCCGGCCCCGGCTGGGCCGGCACGTGCGGATGCGGCCGGACCGCCCGACCGGCGGCTGGGTGCTGCTCGGGCCGGAGACCGTCGTCGTGCTGAACCGGACGGGGCACGCCGTGCTGCGGCTGTGCGACGGGCAGCGCACCGTCGACGACCTCGTCGCCGCGCTGGTCGAGGACTTCGACGAGACCGACGCGCTGACCGTGGGCGATCAGGTCCGCGATTACCTCGGCCGGCTCGCGGCGCGCAACCTGGTGGCCCTCGGATGACCGCCGCCGCCCCCCGCCCGTTCGGGCTGCTCGCCGAGCTGACCTACCGCTGCCCGCTGGCGTGCGCGTACTGCTCGAACCCCATCGAGCTCGCCCGCTACGACGACGAGATGACGACCACCGAGTGGCAGCGCGTCTTCACCGAGGCCGCCGCGATGGGTGTGCTGCAGTGCCATCTGTCCGGCGGCGAGCCGCTGCTGCGACGTGACCTGCCCGAGCTGGTCCGCACCGCGTCCGAGCTGGGCATGTACACGAACCTGGTCACCAGCGCCATGGGTCTGTCCCGGCCGCGCGCGATCGAGCTGCGCGAGGCGGGCCTGGACCACGTGCAGGTCAGCGTGCAGGCCGACGAGCCCGCCACCTCCGACCGCATCGCCGGGATCCGCTCCTTCGACCGGAAGCTCGAGGCCTGCCGGCTGGTGCGCGAGCTGGGCTGGCCGCTGACCGTGAACGTCGTGCTGCACCGGCAGAACATCGACCGGATCGCCGAGATCGTCGACCTGGTCGAGCGGCTCGGCGCGGACCGGGTGGAGCTGGCCAACACCCAGTACTACGGCTGGGCGTGGCGCAACCGTTCGGCGCTGCTGCCGACGCGCGACCAGCTCGACCGGGCCGAGGAGGTCGTCACCGCGGCCCGCGCCCGGCTCGCGGGCCGGATGGAGGTCGTGCACGTCCTGCCCGACTACTACTCGGCGTACCCCAAGCCGTGCATGGGCGGATGGGCGCAGCGGCAGCTGACCGTCGCCCCGGACGGCGACGCGCTGCCCTGTCCGGCCGCGCAGACCCTGCCCCTGCCGCGGGCCTCGGTGCGCGATGCCGGCCTGGCCGAGATCTGGTCGTCCGCACCGCTGTTCACCGCCTACCGCGGCGAGGACTGGATGCAGGATCCGTGCCGCACCTGCGACCGGCGGGAGGTGGACCTCGGCGGCTGCCGCTGCCAGGCGTTCCAGCTCACCGGCGACGCCGCGGCCACCGACCCGGTCTGCCACCTGTCACCGCAGCACGACCTCGTGACCGACGCGGTCGCCCGGGCGAACGGACCGGAACCGGTGGACGTCGAGCTCGTCCCCCGGCCCCACCGCTGACCACGGAGCGTCCACCACCGTGGACGGCCGATCCGGACCGGCCGCGTCAGCGCAGGTGCCGGACGTCCCAGAACCGGTGGTCCGGGGCGTCGTCGCCGGTGTCCTCGCAGACGGGTGCCGGCTCCGCGAGCAACCGGTGCAGGTAGTCGGCCACCCCCGTCGCGACACGGCGGCGCTCGTCCTCGTCCGGCCCGGCGACGACGACCTGCCCGCGCACGCCGCCCGGCTCCGGCACCGTGTCGACGACCAGGGCGTTGCCGCCGCCGTCGACCGCCAGCGGCCACCAGCCCGGATCCCAGTAGCGGGCCCGCACCGGGTCACCCTCCCGCACCGTGATGTGGTCGTCGTCCCCCTCCTCGATGACGTCGAGCCACCCGCGGTACTGCACGACGGCCTCGTCGAGCGGGACGAAGCGGTAGGTCGCGGGGAAGATGCTCGTCGCTACCTCGGGCCGGGGTCCGGGGGCCCGTGGGTGGTCGTTCAGCTGACCGTCGGCGAGCAGGTAGAGCGCGGCCAGGTCGGCGGGGAACGGCGCTCCGAACACGGCCTCCGCGGCCCGGACCTCCTCCGCCGAGGCCGGCGGGCGGACGTTGGCGGTGGCCGGGAACCCGGCCTCGTCGAGCGCGCGCAGCCAGGCGGTCCACACCTCGGCGAGCCCGGCGGACGACGGGGAGGAGTCGCTCATGGGGGCAGCCTCGCACGGCGGGGCGGGCCCCGGGCGCGGACGGTGGAACCCTCTGGCAAGGTCGTGGCGCACCACAGCCTCCTCCCCGTCCGGCCGGAGGAGCACGTCTCCCAGGAGGGTCTCCCGTGACCGCACCGCAGAAGCCCGCTGTCGAGATCGTCGACGGCCCGCTGCCCACCGAGCTCATGACCCAGGACCTGGCCGTCGGCGACGGCCCCGAGGCCAAGCCCGGGGACACCGTCGCCGTGCACTACGTCGGCGTCTCGCAGTCCACCGGCCGCGAGTTCGACAACTCCTACGACCGCGGCCAGCCGCTGCAGTTCGGCCTCGGCGCCGGCCAGGTCATCTCCGGCTGGGACAACGGCGTCGCCGGGATGAAGGTCGGCGGCCGCCGCCGGCTCGTGATCCCGCCGCACCTGGGCTACGGGGCCCAGGGTGCGGGCGGCGTCATCGCCCCGAACGAGACCCTGATCTTCGTCTGCGACCTGGTGGGCGTGCGCTGACCGCGCTCCTGCTGATCTCCGACACCCACCACCCGAGCCGCGGGGCGGCCCACGCAGGTGGGCTCCCCGGGCCGGTGTGGGAGGCCGTCGACGCCGCCGACGTCGTCGTGCACGCCGGTGACTGGTGCTCGGTGGAGCTGCTCGACCGGGTCGAGGGCCGCGCGGCCCGGCTGCTCGCCTGCTGGGGCAACAACGACGGCGACGCGCTGCGCGCCCGGCTGCCCGAGACGGCGCGGGCGACCCTCGACGGGGTCCGGGTCGCCGTCACCCACGAGACGGGCCCGAAGCAGGGCCGCGAACGCCGGGCGCTCGCCGGGCACCCCGAGACCGACCTGCTGGTGTTCGGGCACTCCCACATCCCGTGGGACTCCACGGCCGACGGGTTGCGCCTGCTCAACCCCGGGTCACCGACCGACCGGCGCCGGATGCCGACCCACACCTGGATGACGCTGACCCTGCACGACGGCCGCATCGACGACGTCGTGCTGCACCACCTGTAGCGCCTCCTCAGTCGTCGTCATCGTCGTCGGGCTGCTGCTGCCCCGGCGCCGGGTCCTGCTGCGCCGGGACGGCCGGGGGCTGCCGGTCGTCGTCGTCCGTCCGCGTGACCGCCGGCGGGCCGCCCGCGTCGTCGTCATCGTCGTCGCGGGCGCCCTCGCCCGTGCCGAACACGAGGACCAGGCCGATCACGGCGGCCACGACCACGAGCGCCGCGGACATCCGGTTCTTGGTGAGCATCGTCCCTCCCTACGGGTGCTCAGTCGTCGACGGGGACGCCGCCGAAGACGGTGAGGCTGATGACGAAGTAGGCGATGTAGAGCGCGAGCAGCACCACGCCGTGCCAGCGGCGGATCCGCCCGGTTCCGAGGAACACCGCGGAGAGCACGGTGAGCGCGAGCAGCACGGGCAGGTGCCAGACCAGGGCCGTCGGGTCGACCACGATCGCCCCGCCGACCAGCAGGATCACCCCGAGCTTGCCGGTCACCGAGAACACGACGCTGCCCAGGACGTTGGCGACGGCGATCTCCGGCGCGCCGCGGCGGGCGGGCTCGACGGTGATCAGGAGGTCCTCCAGCGACAGGGCCAGGGTCGCGATCGTGACCCCGAAGACCGTGCCGCTGATCGCCCAGGTCTCGAGGATGCCCTCGGTGCCCTGCCCGGCGATCAGCGCGCCGACGACGAGCCCGATCAGCGCGATCACGGCGAACAGGATCGTCCGGCCGGGCGGCTGTGCGCGCGCGGCGAGGAAGCCGTCGTCGACGCGCAGGTCCTCGGGCAGCCGGAAGCCGGGCGGTCCGGTGGCCGCGTCGGCCCGGGGCGGACCACCAGGCCCACCCGACCCGGCCGACGCCGTCGCGGTCCCGCCCGCGCCGACACCGGCCTTCTCCAGCTGCTCGTAGACCTCAGCGTTGCGCCAGACGGGCCGCCGGGCCGAGTACTCGCGGTAGGCGATCCAGCCGACGAAGGCGACGAACAACAGGATCAGCACGACGCCGGTGCCGGCGGTGAGCAGCCCGCCGAGCGCGAGCAGGAACATCACCACCGGAGCGGCGACGTAGAGCGCGAGGTAGTCGCGCGGGACCTCGACGCGGGTCGGCGCGATGATCGCGGCGAGCGCCAGCACGACGCCGGTCAGCGCGATCGTGGTGCCGATGACGGCGCCGAGCGCGACGTCGCTGAGGTCCTCCATGTTGAGCACGACGCCGAACGCGAGATCGTCGAACTCGATCCCGGTGAAGACGACGGCGATCAGGAACAGCGAGATCGCCCACCGGCTCGCCACCCCGACCAGATAGCCGATGAGCTTCTCCGCGCTGTAGACCAGCACGGCGACACCCAGAACGAATTCGATCACCGGGATCATGCATCAGCCCCTCGCTACGATGCCAGGATCAACTGATCGTGAACGGGATCACCTGCCGATGCAACACTTGACACGGCAGACGCCATCGTCTCCGCAGGTCACAGGCACGGCGCGCCGAGCAGCGCCGGACACGGGTCCGCCCCGGTGTCCGATGGGGAACCGGACGCCGGGGCGGAGGACTGCCCGCCGGGGAGCGTGGGTCTCAGTCGCGCGGGGGCGCGCTCACCCGGTGGTCGGCCTGCTCGTCCTGGGCCTCGATCCGCGCGGCCTCCTCCTTGGTGCGGGCCAGCGGCGGCGCGGTGATCCCGCTGCCCTGCTCGGCCAGCTCGGGCTTCATCCGGACCGCGACGAGGCTGGCGACCGTGGTGACCGCGAGGACGCCGACGATGACGCCGAGCGAGAGTCCGATCCCGACCTCGGGGACAGGCACCGGCTGCCCGCCGTTGATGAAGGGCAGCTCGTTCTCGTGCAGGGCGTGCAGGGCGAGCTTGACGCCGATGAAGGCGAGCAGCACCGCGAGGCCGTAGGACAGGAAGACGAGCTTGTTGAGCAGCCCGCCGAGCAGGAAGTAGAGCTGGCGCAGCCCCATCAGCGCGAACGCGTTCGCGGTGAAGACGAGGTAGGGCTCCTGGGTGAGGCCGAAGATCGCCGGGATCGAGTCCAGGGCGAACATGATGTCGGTGACGCCGATGGCGATCATCACGATCAGCATCGGGGTCAGCCAGCGCTTGCCGTCGATCTTCACGGTGGTCTTGGCGCCGTGGTAGTCGTCGGTGACCGGGAAGGCCTTGCGGACCCACTGCAGGACCCGGCCCTCCTTCCACTCCTCGTCGTCGCCGCCGGCAGCCTGCTTGACCAGCGAGACGGCGGTGTAGACGAGGAACGCGGCGAAGAGGAAGAACACCCAGCTGAAGCGGTCGATGACCGCCGCGCCCGCGGCGATGAAGATGCTCCGCATGATCAGCGCGATCACGATGCCGACCAGCAGCACCCGGTGCTGGTGGAGGACCGGCACCTTGAACGCGGACATGATGATGAGGAAGACGAACAGGTTGTCGACCGACAACGAGTACTCGGTCAGGTAGCCGGCGAAGAACTCGCCGGCGTAGGTGCCGCCGGAGAAGAACCAGACCCCGCAGCCGAACGCGACGGCCAGCACCACGTAGAAGACGACCCAGCGGGTGACCTCACCCAGGGTCACGGCGTGCGGCTTGTGGTCGTTGAGCCACAGGTCCGCGCCGATCACCAGCACGAATCCGATGATGGTGACCAGCCAGACCCACAGGGGCACGTTCACGAAGTTCCTCCAGACCAGGGCAGCATCAGACAGCCCGAGGTCTCTCCCGCCACGGCAGCCCGTTCCTGCGGCTGCCGGGTGTGGCCGGTGGTGCCGGGTCCGCTCGCGAACCACGCTCGCGACGACACCGTGCTGACGACACCACCGCGGTAGGGATACTCCCCTGCGGTAGGTGAAGTGTCCTCCCTGGTCCGTTGCATGGCGAGTCGGGGTGACCCAGGGCACCCGGTCGGGGCCGGAAGTCGTCCTGTGTGTCCGGTTCAGCGGCGCGCGCGACGGCTGAGCCGGACCATGTCGATCTCCTCGCCGAGGTCGGTGATCGCGTGCACGACGAGACGGGAGTCGGTGCCGCCGGAACCGGGGGCCACCGCGCAGCGCAGGTAGGCGTAGCCGAGGTAGCGGGTCCGCGACCAGGTGACGGTCTCGGCCTGCTTCTGGTCGTCGGGGCCGGCCAGGAAGCTCGTGACCGGCGCCTGCTCGGTCTCGTGGCCGCGGACGCTGTCGGTCTCGCCGGGCTGCCAGCGGTAGCGGGGCCGTCCGCCGGAGCCGACGCAGACATAGGTGGTGCCGTCGGTCTCCGGGTGGACGGTGGAGCGGTCCGGGGCCGGGCGGGTGGGGCGGCCGTCGCGGATGGGGTCGGTGCGCTCGTACTGGTGGTTGTGGCCCTGCACGCACAGGTCGACCCGGTAGCGGTCGCACAGCGGCGCCAGCGCCCGTCGCACCCCGGCGTCGGAGGCGTGCGAGCCCGAGGTGGCGAACGCGCAGTGGTGGAAGAACAGCACGATCCACTCGATGTCCGGGTCGGCGCGCCAGCCGGCCAGGGTCCGCTCCAGCCAGGTCAGCTGGGTCCCGCCGGAGTAGCCGGCGTTGGTCGGGATCTCGGTGGAGAGGTCGTTGGCGTCCACGCTGACGACCCCGACGGTGCCGTGGGTGAACGCGTACACCGAGGGGCAGCCGCGGGGGCCGGTCCCGGGCAGCGCGAGCCGGGCGGCGTGACCGGCGTAGCCGTGCGCGGGGCCGTCGGCCCGGTTCAGGTCGTAGAGCGCCTCCATGTCGTGGTTGCCGGTGGCGAACATCCACGGGGTCGACGCGGCCGAGCGTTCGATCGCGGCGAAGTAGGTGCTCCAGACGGTGGGGTCGAAGCTGTCGTGGGCCTCGTCGTCCTGCGGGGCGCCGTTGCGGACGGGCCTGCCGGCGCCGGAGGGGTCGGCGTAGCAGATGTCGCCGGCGAGCAGGTGGAACGCGGGTGCCTCCGCGGCGACGAGCGCGGTCAGCGCCTCCGCGGGCGCCGGGCTGCGGTGGGTGTCGTCGGGCTTGTAGTGGTTCGGCTCCCCACCGGTGCTCACGCCCTGGTCGGCGAAGGCGGTGAAGGTGAACCGGTGCCGGGTGCCGCGGGGTGCGGCCGTCCGGAACGTGCTGGTGGCGGTGGTCGTCGTCGTTCCGCCGGGACCCTCGATGCGGAACCGGTAGACGTAGCAGCTGCCGGGGGCGAGGCCGTCGGCGCGGGCGTGGGCGAACCACTGGCGGGTGCCGCGGATGCTGCCGTCGACCTGCGGGACGAGGCTCTCCAGGGGGCGGACCTGCACCGGGAGGGTGAGCCCGAACCCGGAGTCGGTGCCGACGTCGACGACCATCCGGCCGGGCGGCGGGGCCGCGGTCAGCTCCCCGGAGAACGACATCGAGCGGGCCGGGTCGGGCCCGTAGGCCAGGTGCCGTCCGACGACGGTGACCGGCGCGGGTGCGGCGGCCGCGGCCACCCCGCGCGCCCAGGACGACCCGGACGCCGCGAGCGTCGCCAGGACTCCGGCGCCGCCGCGCAGCGCGGTGCGCCGGCTGACGGGGTGGCGTCGCAGGAAGGCGGCGAGCCAGTCCTGCTGGTCGGCGATCGTCATGTCGACGGCGAGTGCCCGCGGGACACCGACGCCGGGGGGTCTCTCCGGTGGGGTTGACGCTCACACCCGGTGACGGTGCCGGGCCACGGCTTCCGGTCGGCGTTGCACGGCGGAACGTCGGGTGAACGCCCGGCGACACCCGGGGGTCACGCGCCGTTGGTGCGGCATTCATCCCGGGTGCCCGGTTCGCCGGGGCCGGTGCCGGTTCCCGTGCCGGACCGGTGCCGTGCGGCGGGCGTGGCGGGACGCACCCGCCGCCCGGCGACGCGGTCGCGGCGATCTGCGTAGTTTCGATGACGTGCACGTGCTCCCCCGGACCCGGTGGGTCCGTACCCCGATCGTGGCGGCGACGGTCGCCGCCCTGGTGCTGGCGTTCGCCCCGGCCGCGTCGGCCGCACCCGGTGTCCCGGTCGCCGCGCCGGCGCCCGCCGCGGCGGCCGACGACGGCGGCGCGGTCGCCGTGAGCGAGGAGGAGGTCGCCGTCCCGGCCGGCCCCGGGCAGCCGGGCACGATCGACCTGGACACCTCGCTCTACGTCCCCGCCTCGGCGACCGCGGCCTCCCCCGCGCCCGCGGTGCTGGTGGCGCACGGCTTCGGCGGCAGCAAGGCCTCCGTCGACTCCGACGCCCGCGAGCTCGCCGCCCGCGGCTACGTGGTGCAGACCTGGACCGCGCGCGGTTTCGGCGCCTCCGGTGGCTCGATCGGGCTGGACGACCCCGACCGCGAGGTCGCCGACGCGTCGCGGCTGGTGGACCGCCTCGCCGCGCGCGCCGACGTGCAGCGCGACGCCGACGGCGACCCCCGCGTCGGTGTGACCGGCGGGTCCTACGGCGGTGGCCTCGCCCTGCTGCTGGCCGGGTACGACCGGCGGATCGACGCGATCGTGCCGGTGATCACCTGGAACGACCTGGGCCAGGCGCTGTTCCCGAACAACGCCGTCCCGGCCGGTGCGACGCCGCCGGGCACGCCCGCGGCCGGTGCGGGCGCCGGCGACGGGGTGTTCAAGAGCGGCTGGGCCGGGGTGTTCTTCGGCTCCGGTGGCCGGGTGCCCGCGGGCGGGGACTCACCGGCGGGTGCCGCCGCCGGCTCGTCCGGAGGGCTCGGCGGCTCCGGCTCCGGCGGCTCCGGCGGTGGGGGCGGTTTCGGCTCGTCCTCGGGCGGGGCGTCCTCCTCCGACGGCACCGGCACGGGCACCGCGGGCGTGTCCGGGCCGGACGGCGCCGGCGGCACCGCGGGACCGGGCACCGCCGCCGGGACCGCGGACGGTCCGGGAGACGCCACGGCGACCGGCGCGGCCGCCGGCCGGAGACAGGACGCGTCACGGCCGGGGCCGGACCCGATCTGCGGACGCTTCGCCCGCGACGTCTGCGCCGCCTACGGCGAGGCCGCCCGCACCGGCCGCGTCTCCCCGGAGCTGGCCGAGCTGCTCCGCCGCTCCTCCCCCGCGACCGTCACCGACCGGATCACCGCACCGACACTGCTGGTCCAGGGCGAGCAGGACACCCTGTTCGGCCTCGACCAGGCCGACGCGAACGCCCGCCAGATCGCCGCGAACGGCACCCCGGTGTCGGTGCTGTGGTTCGCCGGCGGCCACGACGGCGGCGGCCCCGACTCCGAGGTCCGCGCCCGCATCGCCGACTGGTTCGACCAACACCTGCGCGGCCTGCCCGCGGCGCAGGGCACCACCGGTGGTCTCGCCGAGGCCCCCTTCGCCTACCAGGTCCGCAGCACCGTCCGCACCCGCGGCGACACCCCCACCGGCCGGACCGTCCTCGCCGGGGCCTACCCCGGCCTGACCGCGGGCTCCGGACCCGCCCCGACGACCGCGCTGCCCCTGGACGGCGGCGAGCAGACCGTCGTCCACCCACCGGGCGGGAACCCGTCGGCGCTCACGTCGCTGCCCGGCCTCGGCTCGGCGCTCGGGTCGCTGGGCTCGCTCGGCGGCCTGTCCGGCCTGACGACGCCGGGCCAGTCCGCCCGGTTCCTCACCGCGCCCGTCGCCGACGCGATGCAGCCCTCCGGGGCGCCGCGGGTGACGGTGCGCGTCGCGCGGGTCGCCGGACAGCCCGCCCCGGACACCGCGGTGCTGTTCGCGTCGCTCACCACGCTCACCCCCGACGGGCGCAGCACGCTGCTGGGCAACGCCGTCGCACCGCTGCGGATCGCCGTCCCCGCCGACGGCTCCCCCGCCGAGGCGACGGTGACGCTGCCCGGCGTCGTCGCGCCGGTGCAGGCGGGCAGCCGCCTGCTGGTGCAGCTGTCGACGACCGACCAGGGCTACGACTCCGGCGCCGACCCTGCGGTGTGGCGGGTCGGGCTCGCCGGGGACACCGCGCTGTCGGTGCCCCAGGTGCCCGGCCGCACCGAGTCGGCGGGGACCGTTCCGCTGTGGCCGGTGCTCGGGATCGCCGCGGTGCTGGCCGCGGCACTCCTGGTGTGGCTGGTGGCGCGGCTGCGGTCGCGCCGGACCGAGCCCTCCGACGACGACGTGCCCGGCGACGCGCCGCCGCTGGTCGTCCGCGGGCTGGCGAAGATCTACCGCAACGGGTTCGCCGCGGTGTCGGACGTGTCGTTCACCGTGCCGCGCGGTGCGGTGCTCGGCCTGCTCGGCCCGAACGGCGCCGGCAAGACGACCGTCCTGCGCATGCTCATGGGCCTGATCGCGCCCACCGCCGGGACGATGACGGCGTTCGGTCGCCCCGTCCGTCCCGGCGCGGCGGTGCTGTCCCGGATCGGCGCGTTCGTCGAGGGCCCCGGGTTCCTGCCGCACCTGTCGGGCGCGGAGAACCTGCGACTTTACTGGGAGGCCACCGGCCGCCCGCCGGAGCAGGCGCGGATGGAGGAGACGCTGGAGATCGCCGGGCTCGGCGACTCGGTGCACCGCCGCGTCGGCACCTACTCCCAGGGCATGCGGCAGCGCCTCGCGATCGCGCAGGCGATGCTGGGCCTGCCCGAGCTGCTCATCCTCGACGAGCCCACCAACGGGCTCGACCCGCCCCAGATCCACGCGATGCGCGAGCTGCTGCGCCGCTACGCCGCGGGCGGCCGGACCGTGCTCGTGTCCAGCCACCTGCTGTCGGAGGTGGAGCAGACCTGCTCGGAGGTCGTGGTCATGCACCGCGGCACGGTCGTCGCCGCGGGGACGGTCGCCGAGCTGATGGCGGCCGGGGGCGGCTCGTCGTTCACCGTGGACGACACCGGCCGGGCCCGGGCCGTGCTGGCCGCCCTCGACGGCGTCACCGACGTCGTCACCGGGGACCAGCCGGGCGTCGTGCACGCCCACCTCGACGGCACCGCCCGCGCCGACGCCGTCGCCGCGCTGGTGTCCGGCGGGGTCGCGGTCAGCGCGGCCGGGCCGCGCGGGCGGCTGGAGGACGCGTTCCTGGAACTGGTGGGCCCCGAGGGGCGCGACGTCGGAGGTACCTCGTGAGTGACGACCGTCAGCTCTCGACCCGCCGCGGGCACGTCGGCGACCTCGTGACCGGCCGGGCCGCGCCGCCCGCCGTCCCGGGACGGACCATGCCGCTGCGCACCGAGCTGGTCCGCCAGCTCCAGCGCCGTCGCACCCAGGTCGCGTTCGCGCTGGTCGTGGCGATGCCGATCATCCTGTGGGCGGCGTTCTCCCTCGGCGACGACGAGCCCGGGGCCCGTGGCCCGAGCCTGGTCGACCTGGCGTCGGGCAGCGCCGCGAACTTCGCGGTGTTCACGCTGTTCGCATCGGCGAGCTTCCTGCTGGTGGTACTGGTCGCGCTGTTCTTCGGCGACACGGTGGCCTCGGAGGCGTCGTGGTCGTCGCTGCGCTACCTGCTGGCCGTCCCGGTGCCGCGGGCGCGGCTGCTGCGGCAGAAGGCCGTCGTCGCGGGGGTGCTGTCGGTGGCGGCGCTGCTGCTGCTCCCGGTCGCGTCGCTCGTGGTGGGGGCGATCGCCTACGGCACCGGCGACCTGGTCTCGCCGATCGGGGAGTCGCTGCCGTTCTGGAGCGCGGCCGGGCGGGTGATGCTCGGCGCGCTGTACGTGACCGTGCAGCTGAGCTGGGTGGCCGGGCTGGCGCTGCTGCTCTCGGTGAGCACCGACGCCCCGCTGGGCGCGGTCGGCGGCGCGGTGATGGCCTCGATCGTCTCCCAGATCATCGACCAGATCGAGGACCTGGGACTCATCCGGGACTTCCTCCCGACGCACTACGGCGACGCCTGGTCGGCGCTGCTGGCGACCGACGTCGACTGGTCGGACATGACCTACGGGACGTTCTCCGCGGTCTGCTACGCGAGCCTGTTCCTGGGGCTCGCGGCGTGGCGGTTCCGCACCAAGGACATCACCAGCTGACCGCGGTGCCGGGCCGGCCGCGCGGCCCGGCACCCGGTCCGCCCTCAGACCATGACCACCCCGCCGTCGATCATGACGGCCTGGCCGGTCATGTAGTCGGAGTCCGGACCGGCGAGGTAGGAGACGAAGGCGGCGACGTCGTCGGCGGTCTGCACCCGGCCCAGCGGGATACCGGCCGCGTACTGCTTCAGCGTCTCGCCCTTCCCCGCGCCGCTGCGGGCGCCCATCTGCTCGTCGATCAGGTCCCACATGTCGGTGCCGACGATCCCCGGGCAGTAGGCGTTCACGGTGATCCGGTGCGGCGCCAGCTCCTTGGCCGCGGCCTGGGTGAGGGCACGGACGGCGAACTTGGTCGCCGAGTAGTGCCCGAGGAGGTCGAAGCCCTGGTGCCCGGCGATCGACGCGGCGCTGACGATCTTGCCGCCGGTCCCCCGGTCGATCATCACGCGGGCGGCGGCCTGCAGGCAGTAGACGACGCCGAACACGTTGACGTCGAAGATGGTGCGCAGATCGTCGGGTGTCACCTCGAGCAGCGGCTTGACCTGGGCGATACCGGCGTTCGCGACCATCACGTCCAGACCGCCGAGCTCCTCGGCGACCTGGCCGACCATCGCGGTGACCGCGCCGGGGTCGGTGACGTCGGCCGGGTAGGCCACCGCGGTCCCGCCCGCCGCGCGGATCTCCTCGGCGACGGCGGTGGCGCCGTGGGCGTCCCGGTCGTTGACCGCGACGGCGTGCCCGTCCCGTGACAGGCGCAGGGCGATGCCCCGCCCGATCCCGCGTCCGGCTCCGGTCACCACGGCGACACCCATGTCGGCCTCCCAGTTCGCTCGCGCGGGCCGCCGGGGGCGGCGTCCCTGCCGCGGCGGGACGTTCCCGCGACCCCAAGTCCAGCCGGTGACGCGGGTCACGGACAGCGTTGCAGCCGGGTTGCAGCGACGGGGTCGCTCAGTCGCGACGCAGGACGGCCACGCCCGGCGCGGTCGACTCCCGCACGACCCGGCTACCGGCCAGCCCCGTCAGGTCCAGCTCGATCTCGGGGGCGATCCGGTAGGGGCGTGCCAGCAGGATCCCGCCCAGGTTCCGGCGCAGCCGCGACATCTCGGCGCGGACGGTGACCAGGTGCGCCCGGTCGCCGTAGAGCCCCTGGGACAGCGTGGCGGCGTCCAGCCCGCTCGCCCCCGCACGGGCGAGCAGCACCAGGACCTCGGCGTGCCGGGTCGACAGCGGGTGCACCCAGCGGGTCGTGCCCTCGATGACGGCCTGCGGCGGACGGCCGTCCAGGTCCAGGCGCAGCCGCATCCGCCTGCTCCCGCCGGACGCCGGGCGCAGCAGCCAGCCGCCGGGCACCGGCTCGGGCAGGCAGGGCCCCAGCCCGTGGACGGCGATCAGGCGCTCCGGTACCGGTGCGGCGACCCGTTCGACACCGGGCAGCCCGGACGCGGCGGCGACCCAGCCGTGGTCGTCGACCACCAGGCCCGGCCCGGTGTCGCCGGCGAGCATCGGGGCGCCGATGGTGCGCAGCGCGTCGAGGCGGGCCTCGTGACGCTGCCACAGCCCGGCCTCGGCGAGCCGCACCGCAGTGTCGACGAGCGCGACGGTCGTCGGGTGGATGGTCTCGGCGGGCCCGGACAGGTCGACGACGCCGAGCAGCTCGCCGCTGCGCGGGTCGTGCACGGGGGCCGCGGTGCAGGTCCAGCCGTGGTGGCTGCGCACGAAGTGCTCGGCGGAGAAGATCTGCACCGGCCCTCCCTCGGCGAGCGCGGTCCCGATCGCGTTGGTGCCGACCGACTGCTCGGACCACTCCGCGCCCTCGGTGAACCCGAGCGCGTCGGCGCGGCGGCGGACCGCGGTCGAGCCCTCCCGCCACAGCAGGACCCCGTCGGCGTCGCAGACGACCATCACGTGCCGGGCGTCCTCGGCGACCGAGGTCAGCGCGGCACGCAACGCGGGCAGCACCGGCACCAGCGGTGAGGTCGCGCGGCGCTGCTCGACGACGGCGGCGTCCAGCGGGCCGGGCGGCTCACCGGCGTCGGGGTCCACGCCCTGGGCCCGGACCCGGTCCCAGGAGCGGGTGACCAGCCGACGTCCGCGCGCCGTGTCGTCGGGGCGTGCGTCGCCGGACAGCACCGCGTCGTGCAGCCGGGACAGCATCCGGGCGTGCCGACCGAGGTCGGTCCCCGGGCGGACGGCGCACACACCTGCCCGGTTCCGGTCGTCGTCGACTGGCTCCACCGGCACCTCCGGCTCCCACAGTAGGCGGGTGCCCGTGACCCGCGCCATAGTCGCGGGCGGTCGTGCCCGGGCGGCCCCCGCCGGAGGGTCAGGAGCCGACGCGACGCCGTTCGGCGTGCGGGGCCCGCGGACCGCCGGGACGGCCCGGGCCCCGGGTGACGTACCAGCAGCACAGTCCGAGGGTCAGCGCGGCGGGGATGACGTAGCTGGCCCCGAGGAACTGTTCCCAGAGGCTCCACTTCATCTCGACGCCCCACACGTTGGGCATCCACCGGAACGGCGCGATGTAGAAGATCGCGGCGATCACCGCGCCGACCGCGGCCCACCCGGCGCTGCGGTACCGCAGCGCGTGCGCACCGATCCCGATCAGCGCGGGCACCACCCACACCCAGTGGTGCGACCAGGCGGTCGGGGTCGCCATCAGCACGACGGCGGCCGTCGCCGACATCGCGATCACCGGCTCGGAGCGCCGGATGACCGGCACGGCCAGCGCCAGCAGGACGGCGACGATGCCCAGCCACAGGATGTGGAACCAGGGGTCGGGGACCTCCTGGCGGGCGAGCACGGCCTGCACGGTCTCGTTGGAGAAGAACGTCGAGCCGCTGACCCCGGCCGCCGGTCCCCCGACGAACCAGTACCGCACCGAGGAGTCGAGGTCGACGACGAACCCGATGCCGGTCGCGAGGATGCCGGTGACGACGGCGACGCCCGCCGCCTTCCAGTCCCGCCGCACCAGGAAGTACAGGACGAACCCGCCCGGGGTCAGCTTGATCGCCGCGGCCAGGCCGAGCAGCAGCCCGCGCGGCCACCAGGTCCGCGGGGCGAGCAGGTCGACCAGCACGAGCAGCATCAGCACGAGGTTGATCTGGCCGAAGGCGAAGGTCTGCGCGACCGGCTCCGTGAGCAGCGCCGCGGCCAGCACCGGCACGCCCAGCACGAACGGGGCCCGCCGCCCGCCCGCGGGCCACGCGACGCGGATCGTGAGCGCGATGCAGACCGCCAGCGACAGCACCGAGGCGATGAACTGGGCGGTGAACGCGACGGCGTAGGGCACCACGGTCAGCGGCACCATCGTGATCGCCGCGAAGGTCGGGTAGATGAAGGGCAGCTCGGGCCCGTGCAGGGGCAGCGGGAGCCGACCGTACATGTCACCGCCGTCCAGCCAGACCTGCACGCCGATCCGGTAGACGTCGAGGTCGAGTGCGTAGTCGCGCAGCCGGAACCAGGACCAGTACAGCGCCGCGGCCAGCAGCGGCACCGTGACCACGAGTGTCCAGGGGGTGAGCGCCGCCGTCCGCAGCCGTCCGACGAGGACCGCGGCGGCCCCGCCGCGAGCGGCGGGCACGTCGGGGTCGTGCGGGGTGCGGGTGACGGTCACGCGGGCTCCTCCGTGTGCGGCCGGGCCGGACGGGTACGGGCCGCGCGACGGGCGGAGCCCGGCGGCCGCTCGGGGACGACGGTGGACCACGGTAGCGGGGCGCGACCTCGCGCCCCGCCGCGGGACCCGCCTACGACACCCCGGCCGCGTCCATCCCCCGCAGCTCCTTCTTGAGGTCGGCGATCTCGTCACGGAGCCGGGCCGCCAGCTCGAACTGGAGGTCCCGTGCGGCGGTGAGCATCTGGTCGTTCATCTGCTGGATGAGGTCGGCCAGCTCGGCACGCGGCATGCCCGCCGTGTCCTTCGCCGCCACCCCGGAGCTGCCCGCCGCGGCCGGACGGCCCTTCTCCCCCGCCGCCCGCTTGCCGCGCGAGGCGTTGCGGCCCGACCCGCCGACAGGGACGGCCTCGGTGTCCTCGGCCTCGCGGTAGACCTGGTCGAGGATGTCGGCGATCTTCTTGCGCAGCGGCTGCGGGTCGATGCCGTGCTCGGTGTTGTAGGCGACCTGCTTGGCGCGGCGCCGGTCGGTCTCGTCGATGGCGTACCGCATCGAGTCGGTGATCCGGTCGGCGTACATGTGGACCTGGCCGGAGACGTTGCGCGCCGCGCGGCCGATGGTCTGGATCAGTGACGTGCCGGAGCGGAGGAAACCCTCCTTGTCCGCGTCGAGGATCGCCACCAGCGACACCTCGGGCAGGTCGAGGCCCTCGCGGAGCAGGTTGATGCCGACCAGCACGTCGTACTCGCCGGACCGCAGCTGCCGCAGCAGCTCCACCCGGCGCAGGGTGTCGACCTCGGAGTGCAGGTACCGGACCTTGATCCCGAGCTCGAGCAGATAGTCGGTGAGGTCCTCGGCCATCTTCTTGGTCAGCGTGGTGACCAGGACCCGCTCGTCCTTGGCGGTCCGGTCCCGGATCTCGGCGACCAGGTCGTCGATCTGGCCCTTGGTCGGCTTCACGACGACCTCGGGGTCGACCAGGCCGGTGGGGCGGATGACCTGCTCGACGAACTCGCCGCCGGTGCGGTTGAGCTCGTAGGGACCCGGGGTCGCGGACAGGTAGACGGTCTGGCCGATCCGGTCGGCGAACTCCTCCCAGGTGAGCGGCCGGTTGTCGACCGCCGAGGGGAGGCGGAAGCCGTACTCGACGAGGTTGCGCTTGCGGGACATGTCGCCCTCGTACATGCCGCCGATCTGCGGCACGGTCACGTGCGACTCGTCGATGACCAGCAGGAAGTCGTCCGGGAAGTAGTCGATCAGGGTGGCCGGCGCGGTGCCGGCGCCGCGGCCGTCGATGTGGCGCGAGTAGTTCTCGATGCCCGAGCAGAACCCGACCTGGCGGATCATCTCGATGTCGTACTGGGTCCGCATCCGCAGTCGCTGGGCCTCGAGCAGCTTGCCCTGGTTCTCCAGCTGCGCGAGGCGCTCCTCCAGCTCGGCCTCGATGGCGCGCACGGCGCGTTCCATCGCCTCCGGGCCCGCGACGTAGTGCGTCGCCGGGAAGACCTTGATCTCGTCGACCTGCTCGACCTCCTCCCCTGTCAGCGGGTTGAGGTAGTACAGCGCCTCGATCTCGTCGCCGAAGAACTCGATCCGCAGCGCCAGCTCCTGGTAGGCGGGGATGATCTCGACGGTGTCACCGCGGACCCGGAACGTGCCGCGGGTGAAGGACATGTCGTTGCGGGTGTACTGCACGTCGACCAGCAGCCGCAGCAGGCGGTCCCGCTCGACCTCCTCCCCGACCCGCAGCGAGACGGACCGGTCGAGGTAGGACTGCGGGGTGCCGAGGCCGTAGATGCACGACACCGAGGCGACCACGACGACGTCGCGCCGGGACAGCAGGTTCATCGTCGCCGAGTGCCGCAGCCGCTCGACGTCGTCGTTGATCGAGCTGTCCTTCTCGATGTAGGTGTCGGTCTGCGCGATGTAGGCCTCGGGCTGGTAGTAGTCGTAGTACGAGACGAAGTACTCGACCGCGTTGTTCGGGAGCATCTCCCGCAGCTCGTTCGCCAGCTGTGCGGCCAGGGTCTTGTTCGGCGCCATCACCAGCGTCGGGCGCTGCTGCTGCTCGATCAGCCACGCGGTGGTGGCCGACTTGCCGGTGCCGGTGGCGCCCAGCAGGACGACGTCCTGCTCGCCGGCACGGAGGCGCCGGTCCAGCTCGGCGATCGCGGTCGGCTGATCACCGGCCGGGACGTGCTCGCTGACCACCCGGAACGGGGCCGTGCTCCGCTCGACCGCACCCACCGGGCGGTGCTCGGAGTGCGCGCGCGGGGTGTCCGTCGGGGTGGTGCCCGCGTCCGGGTGCGCAGCGTCCTCCCGGGCACGGGAGTCCGCCGCGCTGCCCGGGACCTCGGTCGCGAATGCCATGACACCAGGGTACGAGCGACCCCCGACACTTTCCCCCCGTGCGCCCCGCCGGATCCTCCGGAGGAGGCAGGATGGGCGACCGTGCACCCGCCCAAGACGCAGACCTTCGACCCCGAACGGGGCGTCCAGGTCGACACCAAGGGGACCCACCGCGAGATCGCCACACTGCGCGAGGAGACCTGGGGGCTGTACCTGTCACGGCCCGTCGTCGCCCGGCCGAACGCCTGGTGGATCGAGACCTGGGTGCTCCCGGAGCTGGGCGTGTGCCTGTCGGACTGGCAGTGGCGGCCGGGGCACGAACGCGACCAGGACGTGTACGTCGACGTCGCCGCGATCACCCGCGAGGGCAGGCGGCTGCACATGACCGACCTCTACCTGGACCTCGTGGTGCGCCGCGGCCGCGGGACCGACGTCATCGACGTCGACGAGTTCGTCGCCGCCGTGGCGCAGGGGCTGGTCGGGACCGACCTGGCCGAATACGCCCTGGAGCGGTCGCACGCCGTGCTCGACGGGCTGGTCCGGCACGACCACGACCACGTGGCCTGGCTGGCGTCCCTGGGGATCGACCTGGGGCCGCGGGACCGGCCGGAGGACGCTCGCGACTGACCGTCGCCACGGACCGGCGACGCGGCCGGTCCGTACGGCGCGCCCGGGGCACCGACCGGCCGCGGCCGGGCCGGCCCGGGTGGGTCAGAGCGCGGAGGACTGCGCCGGGCCCAGGCCGACGGCGCTGGTCGAGGTCTCCGGCGGCGTGGTCCCGGTGGTGGTCGTCGGGTCGGGCGAGGTGGTGGTCGGCGCGGCCGAGTTGGTCGTCGTCGGGACCGGGTCGGTCGTCGGCTCCGGGGTGCCCTCGTCGGTCGGCTTCGGCGTCGAGGTCTCCGGCGGCGTGGTCGGCGGCGGGGTCGTCGGCTTCGGCGTGGTGGGCCGGGGCGTCGTCGACGGCGGAGGCGTCGTCGGCTCCGGCGAACCCTCGTCGGTCGGCCGCGGCGGGGTCGTGTGCGACGGCGGGGACGGCTGACCGCCGCCGGTGGGCGGCGGCGGGACCACCGGCGCGCCGGGGGTGCCGGGCGCGGGGGCCGGACCGGGCGCGGGGGCCGGACCGGGCGCGGGGACGGCGGGCGAGCCGCCACCACCGGGCAGCGCGCCGCCCTGGGTCGCCGCGACGGTCGGGTCGAACGCCGGCGGGAGACCGCCCTGACCACCGGAGGCCGCGCCACCGGCGTCGCCGGTCCGGACCGGGTCCGGGGCCGGGCCGCTCTCCTGCGGCGCGGCGATGGCGAACGGCGGGCCGACGAAGCTGCCGCCGGGGGCGGCCGCGGTCGCGACAGCGGTGATCCCGCCCAGCGACCCGACGGTGAGCACCGCCGCGGCCGCGGCCGAGGTGGCCCGGCGCGCACCGGCGGCGCGGGAGATCACGTCGTCGACGGCGGGCAGCGGCACCGCCGCGGCCAGGACGTCGTCGAGCCGGTGGAACTCCCGGTCGATGTCGGCGAACCCGTTCATACCCGTCCCCCCTCGGTGGCGGGTGGGTACCCGCCACGCAGGTCGTACTGCGGCGCCCCGTGACCCGGCGGCGGTCCCCCGACCGCGCCACCCGCCGGTCCGATGATCTCCTCCAGCACCTCGGCCATGCCCTCGGTCACGACCTCGCGACCGCGGACGAGCCGGCGCCGCACCTCGTGCTCGGTGACCCGCTCGAGCTCGGCGACCGCGCCGGTCGACAGGCCTGCCATGTGGTGCAGCACCACGGCCCGGCGGTCGACGGGTGCGAGCCTCCCGAGCGCCTCCAGGAGCGCCCCGGTGCGCGGGTCGGTCTCCTCCGGCGACGGCCTGCGACGGCGGCGCAGGATCCGCCCCCGCATCGACGTCCGGATCGCGACCCGCCGGACCCAGCCGACGGCCGCGTCCTCGTGGTCCGGGCCCGCGGGCTCGGCGCGCAGCGCGGCCCAGCGTCGCCAGGCCCGCGAGTAGGCGTCCTGCACGGCGTCGTGCGCGTCGTGCGGGTTGAGCGTGATCGCGTAGAGCTGCGCGACCAGCCGCGGGTAGTGCGTCTCGAGGTGTGCGCCGAAGTCCGCACGGAGCTCACCGTGCGGGAGCGTGCGGTGCTGCTGGACGACCGCGCCGCTGATCGGCGGGGCCTCGTACTCGGCGCCGGTCCACGCGTCGTGGTCGATCGCACCCGGCTGGCCCGGCTCCGGCGCACCGCCGTACTGGTCCGTGTGGGGGAACGCGGGCGCGCGCTCGGGCTCGGCGAACTCGCCGTCCGCCCCGAAACGCTGGGCCACTGTGCTCAACCCCGTGTCCTCTCGTCGCCGTCACCGGACCCTCCGGTCCGGTGCCGATCACCCCGGTGACCGGCCCGGTCGACGGGTACCCGCAGGTACCGCGGCCGATCCGGGCAGGAGCACCCTCTGCCCCGCCTGATCGACCAACGAGCGTGCGGCGTTACAGAAACGGGTCCGGCGCGACCCGATCGTCACGTTCCGCGTGATCTGCGTCCCGCGACGCTCAACCGTTCGGGTCGGATCGCCACTCCGCCATGCACGCACGGTAGTCGCGCGGGTCCGGGTCATCGGCGTGCCGTTCCGCCGCCGCACGCTTGTGCGCGGCGTAGCCGGCACGGGCGGTCGCGTCGGCACGCAGCCGGTCCCGCAGCTCGATCGCCTGCCGCCAGGCGGGCGAGCCGTGCACCCGCACGGCCAGCACGGCGGCCCGCCCCGGGTCGGCCGAGCGGTGCACCCGCACCGTGCCCGTGGTCTCCTCCGGGGCGGCGGTGTCGACCGGGAAACCGGCCGCGAGCAGGGCTTCGGTGACCGTGCCGGCGTCGGCGGGCGACTCCACGGCGAGCTGCAGATCGAGTACGTCGCGGGCGGGGAGCCCCGGGACGGCCGTCGATCCGACGTGGTCCACCCCGCGGCCGGAACCGCCCGCAGCGACCGCGACCCGCTCGGCGAGCCGGTGGGCCTGCGCCTCCCAGTCCGGGTCGTGCTCGACGAGCAGGGGCGGCCCGTCCGCGGCCGGGCGGCCCGTGCGCAGGTTCTCCTCGAACCCGGCGAGCCGTCCGTCCCACAGCGCGTCCACCCGGCGTCGGGTGTCGTCCGGTTCCCCCGAGTTGTCCAGCCAGACGTCGGCGACGGCGCGGCGCTGCTCGTCACCGGCCTGGGCGGCGATCCGGGCCCGGGCGTCCTGCTCGCTCATCCCGCGCGCGGACACCAGCCGCCGGACCCGCTCCTCGGCGTCCACCCCGACCACGACGACCAGCGGGAACGTCGGAGCCATGCCGCCCTCGACGAGCAGCGGGATGTCCTGCACGACGATCGCGTCCGCCGGGGCGGCGGCGACGATCTCGTCGGACCGGGCCCGCACCAGCGGGTGCACGATGCCGTCGAGGGTGCGCCGTGCCCCGGCGTCGGAGAAGACGACGGCGGCGAGGGCGGGCCGGTCGAGCCGGCCGCCGGCGTCGAGGACGTCCCGGCCGAAGGCCTCGACGATCGCCGCCAGCCCCGCGGTGCCCGGTTCGACGACCTCGCGGGCGATCACGTCGGAGTCGACCAGCACCGCCCCGCGTTCGACCAGTCGCGTCGCGACCGTCGACTTGCCCGCACCGATTCCGCCGGTCAGCCCTGTCCGCAGCACGTGATCACCGTAGCGGGCCGTGCCGGGGCGCCCCGGCCGCGCTCAGGTGGTGCCGCGTGCGTTGCCCGGGGCACCGGTGCCGGCCTGCGGGGCGGGCGCCGTCGGCGGTGCGGCGGGCGTCGGCCGCGCGGACGGCGGCTGCGTCGGCGTCAGCGCCGGGATGATGCGCTGGGCCAGGTCGGGCAGGGTCTCGGCCGCGGACCGGGTCTGGCCGGGAGCGGCCACCGGCAGGATGAACGTCAGCGTGTCGACGCCGTAGACCAGGGCGAGGGTGGTCTCGTCCGGCCGCTCGACGAGGACGCCGGGGACCGAGCCGACGGTGATGTCACGCGAGGCGGTGGCCGAGCCGCGCTCGGCGTTGGTGTTGAGCTGCCACTGACGGGTCGCGGACGCGGTGTCGCCGTAGCGGCCGATGTTGAGCTGGAACAGCACCGGGCCGGAGTTGCGCGCCCCGCCGAAGGCCTGGGCCTGGCCGCCCGCGCGGTAGGTGCAGGCGGTGCGCTCGGTGCGGTTCACCGACGCCTCGGGGACGCCGCGGACCGACTGGACCGACACCGACCCCAGGACCTGCCCGAACAGCGCTCCGGCCTGCTCGGGGTCCATCAGCTGCACACAGTCGGTGGGCAGCGCGATCGGGATCGGTTCCCGCCCTGCCTGGGCGGCGCCGGACTGCTCGGCCGGGAACGTCGGGACCGCGATCCCGGTGTCCCCGGACGCCGTGCCGCATCCGGCGAGGACCGCGGCGAGCAGGACGCCCGCGAGTGCGGACCGCCCGTGACGCAGGAACGTGCGGTCGTGGGACAGGGACTCGCCGGAACGCGTCCGGCGGACGGTACGGCCGGCCATGCACCCAATCTAGGCCGACCCGAAGATCGACTCCGGACGGCTGCGCGCGCCGTGACCAACCGCAGCCGAACCGTGATCTGCACCTGGCGTGTCCGCTCTGACACGCCGGGCGACGTGAACGGGTGTCGACCGGGGCCCGTAGGGGCCCGGAAACGGGCCGGGCCCCGGTGACCGTGACGGTCACCGGGGCCCGGTGTGGTGCTGGTGGCCGGTCCGCGCGGGACCGGCCGGGGGTGATCAGGCCCCGCCGGAGAGCTTCTCCCGCAGCGCGGCGAGCTGCTCGTCGCTGGCGAGCGAACCACCCGACTCGGCCTGGCCACCGCCACCGCCGCCGGTCGACCGGTCCTCGTCACCGCCGGAGGAGTAGTTCGCCGGCGCGATGTCGTTGCCGCCCTCCGCCTCGGCCTCGGCGGCCTTGCGGATCTGCGCCATGTGCTGGTCGTAGCGGGCCTGCGCCTCGGCGTACTGCTTCTCCCAGGCCGCGCGGGCCTCGTCGAAGCCTTCCTTCCAGTCGCCGGAGTCGACGTCGAAGCCCTCGGGGTAGATGTAGTTCCCCTGGTCGTCGTACTCGGCGGCCATGCCGTAGCGGGTCGGGTCGAACTCGGTGTCGACCGTCATGCCCTCGTTGGCCTGCTTCAGCGACAGCGAGATGCGACGGCGGTCGAGGTCGATGTCGATGACCTTGACCATCGCGTCGTCGCCGACCTGGACGACCTGCTCCGGGATCTCGACGTGGCGCTCGGCCAGCTCGGAGATGTGGACCAGGCCCTCGATGCCCTCCTCGACGCGGACGAACGCGCCGAACGGGACGAGCTTGGTGACCTTGCCCGGCACGATCTGACCGATCGCGTGGGTCCGGGCGTACAGGCGCCACGGGTCCTCCTGGGTCGCCTTCAGCGACAGGGAGACGCGCTCGCGGTCCAGGTCGACGTCGAGGACCTCGACGGTGACCTCCTGGCCGACCTCGACGACCTCACTCGGGTGGTCGATGTGCTTCCAGGACAGCTCGGAGACGTGCACCAGACCGTCGACCCCGCCCAGGTCGACGAACGCACCGAAGTTGACCACCGAGGAGACGACGCCCTTGCGGACCTGACCGCGCTGCAGCTGGTTGAGGAACTCGCTGCGGACCTCGGACTGGGTCTGCTCGAGCCAGGCGCGGCGGGACAGGACCACGTTGTTGCGGTTCTTGTCCAGCTCGATGATCTTGGCCTCGATCTTGCGACCGACGTAGGGCTGCAGGTCCCGCACGCGGCGCATCTCGACCAGCGAGGCCGGGAGGAAGCCGCGGAGCCCGATGTCCAGGATCAGGCCGCCCTTGACGACCTCGATGACGGTGCCCTCGACCGGCTCGTCGGCCTCCTTGAGCGCCTCGATCGTGCCCCAGGCGCGCTCGTACTGCGCGCGCTTCTTGGACAGGATCAGCCGGCCCTCCTTGTCCTCCTTCTGGAGGACGAGGGCCTCGACGAACTCGCCGACCTCGACGACCTCGGCGGGGTCGACGTCGTGCTTGATCGACAGCTCACGCGAGGGGATGACGCCCTCGGTCTTGTAGCCGATGTCGAGCAGGACCTCGTCACGGTCGACCTTGACGATGGTGCCCTCGACGATGTCGCCATCGTTGAAGTACTTGATCGTCTGGTCGATGGCGGCGAGGAAGTCCTCCTCCGACCCGATGTCGTTGATAGCGACCTGCGGCGTGGTCGGGGCGGCGGTGGTGTCGGTGGACATGTAGTGAGGTGCTCCGATGGATTTCTCTGGCATGGTCGGCCCGGTCGGCTCTGCTGCAGCAGCGCGCCCCGGTTCTGGTACGTGTAGCTGTGACGTTGTAACAGTCACCCTCTGGCGTCGATTCCCGTGGTCGGGAACATCGGTGCACGGACATCCGCGAGATCGGCGCTGGAGTGGCGCCGCGCGGTCGGCCGACACGTTGACCACGGTGCGGGAAGAATGGTACGCGGCCCGCAAACCCCCCGGCAATTCGGGTCCGCCATCCGCGGGAGCGCATGCGCTTGCGACGATCGGGTGGTCATGAGCAGCCGCGACGAGTACTTCTCCGCCGAGGACACCGTGGGGACCGCCGGTGTCGCCCGGCGCCGCGTCGGCAGCGCCGAGTCCGAGGCGGCCGGGCGCCGCTGGTGGGACGCCGACGCCGACGACTACCTGGCCGAGCACGGTTCCGACATCGGCGACGAGGCGTTCGTCTGGTGCCCGGAGAACCTGCACGAGGACGAGGCGGGCCTGCTCGGCCCGCCCGCGGACCTGGTCGGGAAGCGGGTGCTGGAGGTGGGCGCCGGCTCCGCCCCGTGCAGCCGGTGGCTGGCCCGCCGCGGGGCGCACCCGGTCGCGCTCGACGTCTCCGGCGGGATGCTGCGTCACGCGGCCCGGCTGAACGACGCGCTCGGGCTGCCGGTGCCGCTCGTGCAGGCCGGCGCCGAGCACCTGCCGTTCGCCGACGCCACGTTCGACCACGCCTGCTCGGCGTTCGGGGCGATCCCCTTCGTCGCCGACCCGGGTCGGGTCATGCGCGAGGTGCACCGGGTGCTGCGTCCCGGCGGGCGCTGGGTGTTCGCGGTGAACCACCCGATGCGCTGGGTCTTCCCCGACGACCCCGGCGAGCAGGGGCTCACCGTCGTCCAGTCCTACTTCGACCGGACCCCGTACCTGGAGGTCGACGGCGACGGCCGGGCCACCTACGTGGAGCACCACCGCACGCTCGGCGACCGGGTGCGCGATGTCGTCGCCGCCGGCCTGGTGCTCGACGACCTGGTCGAGCCGGAGTGGCCGGAGGGCCACGAGCGGGTGTGGGGACAGTGGTCGCCGCTGCGCGGCGCGCTGTTCCCCGGCACCGCGATCCTCGTGACCCACCGGCCGGGCTGAGCCGTCAGACCTCGAGGACCGCGCCGGTCTCCAGGTCGTAGCGGGCACCGATGATCGTGAGGTGGTTGTTGCAGACCGCCCCCGACAGCGACGGGTCGGACGTCAGCTGCGCGACGACCCGGCGGACGTTGGCGTCGACCGCGCCGGCCACGGCGCCCTCGCCCTCGCCCTCGCACACCGGGACGATGTCGCCGACCAGCGCACCCAGCGTCGACGGCGCCGGCGCGGGCTGCCCGGCGGCGACCGACACGGCAGCCTTCACCGCACCGCACTGGGAGTGGCCGAGCACCACCAGCAGCGGGATGCCCAGCGCCCCGGCGCCGAACGCCAGCGTGCCGAGCACCGCGTCGTCGACGACCTGACCGGCCGTCCGCACCACGAACAGGTCTCCCAGCCCCAGGTCGAACACCAGCTCCGCCGGGACGCGGGAGTCCGAGCAGGAGAGGATCATCGCGGCCGGGGTCTGCCCCGCCACGGCGGCGGCGCGCTCCTCGGCGGACCGTCGCGGATCCTCGCGCTCGTCGCGCTGCCAGCGCCCGTTGCCCTCCAGCATCATCTGCCACGCCTGGGCCGCGGTCGGCCTGCTGTCGTTCGCCATAGGGTCTCCCTCGGTCGGCTTCCACCGACCAAGATCGGCGAACGGGTCCGTGCGGGCAAGCATGCACGCCGCCGCACCCCTCCCGTGTGACGAGACCCGCACGGCCGGCGGCCCGGACCGTCTCGAGCCACTCCGCCCGGCCGGCGGCCGGGTCGTGGCGGGCACCGGCGACCGGGACCACGGGGCGCCACGTCGTCCCGGGCGGCGGCGCGTCGTAGGGTCGGCGGGTGCCGATCACCCCCGACCAGCTGCCGGAGCTGAGCTCCGAGCACGCCGACGAGCAGCTCACCGACCGGATGGGCATCGAGATCCTCGAGGCCGACCTCGACGAGGTCGTCGGCCGGATGCCCGTCGCGGGCAACCGCCAGCCCTACGGGCTGCTCCACGGCGGCGCCAGCGGCGTCCTCGCCGAGACCCTCGGGTCGACCCTGTCCGCGCTGCACGCGCTGCCCGAGCGGTTCCCGGTCGGGCTGGAGCTGGCCTGCACCCACCACCGTTCCGCCACGTCGGGCTGGGTCACCGGGACCGCGCGGCCGATCCATGTCGGACGGTCCACGTCGACCACCGAGATCGTCCTCGTCGACGACGACGGCCGTCGCGTCTGCACCGCGAAGCTGACCTGTCTGCACCGCGACACACGACCGCCGGTGACCTGACGCTCGCCCTGCGGCACCGTCGCGTTACGTCTCGGCTACGTCCTGGTCCGAGACGTCCGTACCAGTTCTCTCCTCGGCTACGTTCGCCCCCATCACCCATCAGGGTGTCGCACAGAGTCGTGTCCGACGACCCCACCGAGGACGAACGTTGTCACCACCCCCGCTCCCGCGCCGACCGCGCGCCGATCGCGCGGCCACCCCGCCCGTCGGTGCGTCCCGGCCCTCCCCGATCCCCACGACCGCCCGGTGGCTGGTGGGCCTGCTCATCACCCTGCTGGGCGCGCTCGTCCTGTCCGGGACGGCCGCCGCGGCGACCGCCCCCGCCGGCCCCGTACCGGCCTCCCCCGGTGCCGTCGCCCCGTTCCAGCAGGCGGACGGCATCGACGTCAGCGGCACGCTGCGGAACCAGGACGGTCAGCCGCTGCCGGACGTACGCATCACCGCCGAGCGCGACGGTGCGCCGGCCGGTGAGACCCGCTCCGAGGCCAACGGCCGCTGGACCCTGACGGTCCCCGGCGCGGGCTCGTACCTGTTCCGGCTCGACGAGGCCTCGCTGCCGCCCGGCACCGAGGTCCTGCAGGGCGAGACCACCCGCGAGGTGACCGCCGGATCGCTGAACACCGTGGTGTTCCGCTTCGGCGCCGAGGTCGAGGGCACCGACACCGGCGGGTTCGCGACCTTCCTGCGGCTGCTCGTCGACGGCATCCGGTTCGGCCTGGTCATCGGCATCTCGGCGGTCGGCCTGTCGCTGATCTTCGGCACCACCGGCCTGACGAACTTCGCGCACGGCGAGATGGTCACCATCGGCGCCGTCATCGCCTGGTTCATCAACGTCGGCGGCGGCGTGCAGCTGATCCCCGCGACGATCGTCGCGATGCTCATCGGCGCCCTGCTGGGCGCCGCGAACGAGCTCGGCATCTGGCGGCGGCTGCGCCGGCGGGGCGCCGGGCTGATCGCCCAGCTCGTCGTCTCCATCGGCCTGTCGATCGCGCTGCGCTACCTCGTGCTGATCATCTTCGGTGGCCGGTCGGAGTCCTTCGCCGACTACACCGGGCAGACCGTCCGGAACTACGGCCCGGTCGCGCTGACCGACAAGGACCTGTCGGCCATCGTCATCGCGATCGTCGTCCTCGTCGCGGTCGCGCTGCTGCTCCAGAAGACCCGGATCGGCAAGGCCATGCGCGCGGTGTCCGACAACCGGGACCTCGCCGCGTCGTCGGGCATCGACGTCGACCGCGTGGTGCTGTTCGTCTGGATGCTGGGCGGGGCGCTGGCCACCCTCGGCGGCGTGCTGTTCGCGCTGTCGGAGCTGTCCTCCACCGTCCAGTACGAGATGGGCTTCCGCCTGCTGCTGCTCATGTTCGCCGGCGTCATCCTCGGCGGCCTCGGCACCGCCTACGGCGCACTGCTCGGCTGCCTGATCGTCGGCATCCTGGTGCAGCTCTCGACGCTGGTGCTGCCGCTGGATCTCAAGTACCTGGGCGGGCTGGCCGTGCTGATCGTGATCCTCGTGTTCCGGCCGCAGGGCCTGCTCGGGTCCCGGGCACGGATCGGCTGAGGGGGCGGACATGATCGACTTCGGACAGCTCCTCACGGTCGGGCTCTCGCAGCTGATCGGCCCCTCGGCCATCTTCTTCGCGCTGCTGGCCCTCGGCCTCAACATCCACTTCGGCTACACCGGGCTGCTCAACTTCGGCCAGATCGGCTTCGCGCTGGTCGGCGCCTACGGCATGGGCATCTCGGTCGCGAACTACGGCGCCCCGCTCTGGCTGGGCGTCCTCATCGGCATGGCCTGCGGGGTCGCGCTCGCCCTGGTGCTCGGCATCCCGACGCTGCGGCTGCGCGCGGACTACCTGGCGATCGTGACGATCGCGGCGTCGGAGATCCTGCGCCTGATCACCCGGTCGACCTCGCAGACCGGGTTCACCGGCGGCACCCAGGGCCTCACCGGGTTCGCCGACTCCTTCGCCCGCGCCAACCCGTTCGGCACCGGCACCTACGACTTCGGGGTGCTGTCGCTGCGGGGGCCGGACCTCTGGTCGATCCTGGTCGGCTGGACGGTCGTCGGGCTGTGTGTGCTCCTCACCTGGCTGCTCGTGCGCAGCCCGTGGGGCCGCGTGCTCAAGGCGATCCGGGAGGACGAGGACGCCGCCCGCGCGCTGGGCAAGAACGTCTTCGCCTACAAGATGCAGGCGCTCGCCCTCGGCGGGGTGTTCGGCGCGCTGGGCGGCATCGTGTTCGCCCTGGCGACCCAGTCGCTGACGCCGGACTTCTACTCGCCGCCGCAGACCTTCTTCGCCTACGCCGCGCTCATCCTGGGCGGCGCGGGACGGGTCTTCGGCCCGGTGGTCGGCGCGATGGCGTTCTGGTTCCTGCTGTCGGTCGCCGACGCGTTCCTGCGCCAGGCGACGGCCGGGGAGTCGCCGCTGCTGCCGTTCATCTCCTCCCAGGACGTCGGCGCGATCCGCTTCGTGCTCGTCGGCCTGTTCCTGGGCCTCATGATGGTGTTCCGACCACAGGGCATCTTCGGACGCCGCAGGGAGGTGCTGGGCGATGGCCGCTGAGGACACGACCCCCGACCCGACCGTGACCGACCCGGCCCGCACGCTCACCGGCGTCGCCCCGGAGCCGGGCGTCGCCAAACCGGACCCGGTGCTCACCGTGGACGGCGTGACCCGCACGTTCGGCGGCCTGAAGGCCGTCGACGTCGCCCACCTGGAGTTCGAGCGCGGCGCCATCACCGGCCTCATCGGCCCCAACGGCGCCGGGAAGACGACCCTGTTCAACCTGCTGACCGGGTTCGACCGGGCCGACACGGGCTCCTGGATCTACGAGGGCAACCCCCTGCAGAAGCTGCCGCCGCACCGGGTGGCCCGCAAGGGCGTCGTCCGCACGTTCCAGCTCACCAAGGCCCTCGCGGGCATGACGGTGCTGGAGAACATGAAGCTCGGCGCGGTCGGGCAGCGCGGCGAGACCTTCCTCGGCGCGCTGTTCACCGGCTGGGGGGCGCAGGAACGGCGGATCACCGAGCAGGCCCGCGAGCTGCTGGCCCGCTTCAAGCTCGACACCAAGGCCGAGGACCTGGCCGGGTCACTGTCCGGCGGGCAGCGCAAGCTGCTCGAGATGGCGCGGGCCCTGATGATGGACCCGAAGGTCGTCATGCTCGACGAGCCGATGGCCGGGGTGAACCCGGCGCTCACCCAGAGCCTGCTGGGGCACGTGAAGTCGCTGCGCGACGAGGGCATGAGCGTCGTGTTCGTCGAGCACGACATGGACGTCATCCGGGACATCTCCGACTGGGTCGTCGTCATGGCCCAGGGGCGGGTGATCGCGGAGGGGCCGCCCTCGGCGCTGTCGTCGAACCAGGCCGTCGTCGACGCCTACCTCGGTTCGCACCACGACCAGGTCCTCGAGTTCGACGAGCACGGCAACCCGGTCGGGCAGACCGCGGAGATCGTCGCCGAGATGGAGGCCGCCGAGTTCGAGGGCTCCCTCGCCGACGACGGCACCGGCACGGCCCACCCGGATCAGGAGGGGAAGCGCACATGAGCGAGCAGGCACCCGGCGCCGACCGGGCCATGACACCGGAGCAGGCCGCCACCCCGGAGGTCCACCGCGAGCTCGCCGAGGGCGCCGTGCTGCGGGTCGACACCCTCGTCGCCGGGTACGTGCCGGGCGTCGACATCCTGACCGGCAGCGACTTCTTCCTCCGCGACGGCGAGATCGTCGGCATCATCGGGCCCAACGGCGCCGGCAAGTCGACGCTGCTCAAGGCCATGTTCGGGCTGATCCCCGTGCGCAGCGGCACGGTCCGGCTGCGCGACGCCGAGATCACCGGGGCCAAGGCGCACGCCCTGGTCACCAAGGGGCTCGGCTACGTCCCGCAGCGCGACAACGTGTTCCCCTCGCTCTCGATCGAGGAGAACATGCAGATGGGTGTGTTCCTCCGGCCGAAGACGTTCGCGACCCGCTTCGACGTCGTCGCGGACCTGTTCCCGATGCTGGGGCAGCGCCGGAAGATCAAGGCGGGGTCGCTGTCCGGCGGCGAGCGCCAGATGGTCGCGATGGGACGGGCCCTGATGATGGAACCGTCGGTGCTGCTGCTCGACGAGCCGTCGGCGGGCCTGTCCCCGATGCTCCAGGACGAGGTGTTCGTCCGCTGCAAGCGCATCAACGCGGCCGGGGTCTCGGTCATCATGGTGGAGCAGAACGCCCGTCGCTGCCTGCAGATCTGCGACCGCGGCTACGTGCTCGACCAGGGCCGCGCGGCCTACACCGCGGGCGGCCGCGACCTGCTGAACGACCCGAAGGTCATCGAGCTGTACCTGGGGACGCTGGCCGGCAGCAGCGAGAAGAAATGACCTGACGCGCCGGTCCCGCGACGGCCCCGTTCCCCCACCCACGGGGGGCGGGGCCGTCGTGTTCCCGGCGCCGGTCCACCGGGACCACCGGGCCGGTGCGCACCGGGTGCCGCCCGGGCGTGGTGCCCTGCGTCGCGCCGGGTGGCGGGCCGGGGCATCGTCCCGCCGGTGGGGCCCGGCCGGTCCCGAGCACGACGAGGGGGCGGGCCGTGGCGGCCCGCCCCCTCGTGTCGGTGCGTGTGGTGCGGCGTGTCAGCCCTGGGCGCCGACCCGGACGTAGGTGGTCGCCGCCTCGTCGATCTGGTTCTGGCCGTTGAAGGTCTGGACCCCGTACGACCCGGAGCCCGGCTCACCGGCGTCGGTGAAGTCGAGCGTGCCGGTGGCGCCGTCGTAGTCGACGTCACCGCCCCGGTCGAGGATCGCCTTGCAGCCGGCGAAGTCGGTGCACTTCTCGCCGTCCTTGGTGATCCCGTTGATCTGGGTCGCGATGTCCGCACCGTTGGTCGACTTCGCGGCCTCGGCGGCCAGCGCCGAGACCACGACGGCGTCGTAGGACTCCGCCGCGTAGTTGAAGTCGGTCAGGCTCGGGTCCTGCGCGGTGAGCCGCTGCCGGAAGTCGCCCGACAGCTCGGTGAGCGGCAGAGTGCCCTTCATCCCGTTCAGCAGGCCCGCGGGCAGTCCCTCGCCCAGGGCGTTGCCCATGTTGCCGTCGGTGCCGTACACGGCCTTCTGGGCCGGTCCGATCTGCACCTCGCTCATGCGCGACAGGATCCGCTTGGACTCGTCGAAGCCGATGACCGCGACGGAGTCCGGGTTGAACTGGGCGACCTGGTCGATCTCGGGGTTGAACGACGCCGCGTTCGGGTCGTAGATGATCTTGGTGATCTGGTCCTGCGGGATGCCGGCGGAGACCAGGTTGCGCTCGGCGCTGTCCGCCAGGCCCGAGCCGTACGGGTCGTTGCGGGCGAGCAGCGCGACCCGCTGGCCACCGTCGGAGGTGATCAGCTGCGCGAGCGCCTGCCCCTGCAGGACGTCCGGCGGCGCGGTCCGGAAGTACAGGCCGCGGTCCTGCCAGCAGGTGAACTCGTCGGAGGTGTTGGCCGGCGAGAACTGGACGACACCCGCACCGGTGATCTTGTCGATGACCAGCTTCGACACACCCGACGCGGCCGCACCGACGATGACCTGCGTCCCGGCGCTGAGCTGCCGGTCGACGGTCTGGTTCGCGATGTCGGTGGTGTCGTCACCCGAGTCACCGCGCAGGTGCTGGACCGGGTTGCCGAGGACTCCCCCGGCAGCATTGATCTCCTCGACCGCCACGTCCACCCCCGCGAACTCGGGCGGACCGAGGAACGCCAGGCTCCCGGTCTCCGGCAGCAGGGAGCCGATCTTCAGCGGCGCGGTGCCGGGATTGCCGGTGGCCTGTGCCTGCGGCGGGGTGCATGCCTGCCCCGCGGCGGCGGGCTCCTCCGAGCCGCCGGTGGCCCCGCCGGAACCGGTGTCCCCGCCACCGCATCCGGCCAGTACCAGCGACGCCGCCCCGGCGAGGGCGGCGAGTCGCCACGTCGTTCGCGTCATTCGAATCCCCTTCGGTTCTCCGCCCGCCCGAAGCAGCGCGGGAGGATGGCGGAAAAGTAGTACGCCCGAACCAGGAAAGGGGACACCGTCACCACTCGTGACAGGAATGTGATCCGCCGACACCAGCGTGACACAAGTGGATCTTTTCCGGTGCCCGGACGGGCACCTTCGGTAACCGGAATGGTCTCGTGATGCATCGGAACGGTGGCACCGGCCCCGTCGACGGACCGTCGGCCGGCGGGGCCCGGCAGGGTGGCCCGCCGGCCGGCACGGACGACGCCGGCCCCGCCGCGCGGTGCGCGACGGGGCCGGAACGACGGTGCCGGGCGGCGGTGGTCGACCACCGCCTGTGTCTCAGGAGGACTTGGCCGGAGCCAGCCCCTCGACGACCGCCTCGGCGACGGCCTTCATGGTCGTCCGGCGGTCCATCGCGGTGCGCTGGATCCAGCGGAAGGCCTCCGGCTCGGACATCTTCTGTGCGGTCATGAGCAGGCCCTTGGCCCGGTCGACGACCTTGCGGGTCTCGAACCGCTCGTTGAGCGAGGCGACCTCGTCCTCGAGCGCCTTCTTCTCGGCGAACCGGGAGACGGCGAGCTCGATGGCCGGGACCAGCTCGTGCCGGGCGAACGGCTTGACCAGGTAGGCCATGGCGCCGGCGTCGCGGGCGCGCTCGATCAGCTCGCGCTGGCTGAACGCGGTCAGCATGACGACCGGCGCGATCTTCTCCTCGACGATGGTCGACGCCGCCTCGATGCCGTCCTTCTTGGGCATCTTGACGTCCATGATCACCAGGTCGGGCTTCAGCTCGCGGGCCTGGGTGATGGCGGCCTCACCGTCACCGGCCTCACCGGCGATGCGGTAGCCCTCCTCGGAGAGCATCTCGGCCAGGTCCATGCGGATCAGCGCCTCGTCCTCGACGACCAGCACCCGCCACCCGGGCTGCGGGCCGTCCTCGGCCGGCGTCTCTGCGGGAACGTTGTCGGTCACCGGAGAACTCCTTCATCGGTCAGTGGGGTGTCCGGATAGCCCAGGCTACCGGCGGTACGGGTGCACAGCCGAACCACTTCGGCCTTTCGTGTGCGGAAACACGCTCCGCCGGCCGCATTACCCGTCCGATCGGGCAGGGGCGGCGGTGCTCACGCCGCCGGGCCGAGCGCGGCGTCCGGCGCGGCGACGGCGTCACGTCGCGCGACCGACGGCGAGGTCGCGTGCGCCGGCCGGTGCGCGCTCCCCACCCGGTCCGGGGCCGCCTCGGCGAGCGGCATGACGGTCGTCGGAGGTGGTGCCGAGGAACCGGCGCGGAGTGGCGTACTCGCGCACGGAACCGTCGGACGGGCGGGCCCGGACCCCGTTCGTGGCGCGGCAGCCGCCGGAAGGGGGCGGGTCGCGCAGGACGCGGTCGGGGCGGGCGCCGACGATGTGGCGCCGCCATTGCCGAGCAGGATCGGGCGGGTGTGCCCCAGCCCGTCCACCCGGAGGAACATGCAGGCCAGGAGGTGGGGGCACCCCGGGACGCGGGGCCCGCAGCCGTGGGCCGACACGTCTCTCAGATCGACGAATGGTGCCCCCGGTGGGATTCGAACCCACACTGTACGGTGTTTGAGACCGCTTTCTCTGCCAGTTGGAATACGAGGGCGAAAGCAATTCGCTGCATTCTGTTGTGAACCGATCCTAGCGGGTTCCGGGCAACCCGCGGCAGCCGACCCGCCTCACACCGGCCAGCTCAGGAACCGGCTGCGCGGCGGCCCGTCCCCGAGCACGTGCAGCACCCCACCCGGTGCCGGGACGGGGTCGCTACCCCCGGTCCCGGGCACGTCCGGCCAGCGCAGGGCGGGCGCCACCGACGGGGCGACGACGAGCGGGTGCCCGGCGAACGTCGTCGCCAGCGGGGTGTGGACGTGCCCGCACACCACCAGCGTCGGGTCGCTGCGCGCGGCGAGCAGTGCCTCGAACACACCGGCCTCGAGCAGCCGCATCCCGTCGAGGACCGGGTGCCCGACCGCGACCGGCGGGTGGTGCAGGGCGACCAGCAGCGGCGCGGGATCCCGGACGGCCTCGGCGAGCAGGGCGACCGCGGCGTCGGACAGCGCGCCGTGCGGCGCCCCGGGTACGAGGGTGTCGAGCAGCGCGACGGTGGTCCCGCCGGTGCGGTGCAGCCGGTCGCCCACCGGTCCGACGGCGTCGGCCATCGCGGCGCGGTCGTCGTGGTTGCCGGGCACGTGCAGCGCGCCGAGGCCGTCGAGCAGCCGTGCGGCGGAGGAGTAGGACTCGGGGGCGCCGTCGTCGGCGAGGTCGCCGGTGACGAGCACGACGTCCGGCGCCGGGTCCAGCGCCCGGGCCCCCGCGACGGCGCGGGCGGCCCGGCCGTCGGTGTCCGGGCGGCCGAGGTGCAGGTCCGAGAGCTGGACGACGGTGGTCACCGCGGGATCCGCTCCAGCAGGGCGGCCGCCTCCATGTGGTGGGTCATCGGGAACGCGTCGAACGCCCGCAGCGCGGTGGTGCGGTACCCGGCGGCGGCGAACAGGGACAGGTCGCGGGCCAGCGCGGCCGGGTCGCAGGCGATGTGCACGATCCGCTGCGGGGCGCGGGCGGCGAGGTCGCGCACCGCGGCCTTCCCGAGCCCGGCGCGCGGCGGGTCGGTGACCACGACGTCGGGGTCGGGGCCGAGCCGGCTGATCTCGCGCTCGGCGCGGCCGCGGACGAACTGGACCTGCGGCAGGTCGGCGAGCGCGGAGGCGCCGTCGGCGACCGCGGACGCGGCGGACTCGACGACCAGCACGGTCCCCGACTCCCCCACCTGGTCGGCGAGGACCGAGCCGAGCAGCCCGACGCCGCCGTAGAGGTCCCAGGCGACGCCACCGGTGGGGGCGTCGGCCCAGTCGCGCACGACGGACGCGAGGGTGTCCGGCAGCGCCGGGTGGACCTGCCAGAACGTGCCGGCCGACAGCTCCCAGGTGCGGTCCGCGGCGTGCACGGTCGCGCCGGAGCCGACCCGGGCGGCGCCGTCGCCGACGACGGTGACGTCGAGCTCGGAGTCGGGCCGGAAGCGGCGCTCCAGCACCGGCGGCAGCGCGCCGGCCGGGACGAGCGGGCAGTCGCCGATCTCGCACACGTCGTGGCTGCGGTGGGCGCGCAGGCCGGGGACGCCGTCGTCGTCGACGGCCAGCCGCACCCGGGTGCGCCAGCCGAGCGGACCGCCGGGGAGCTCCTCGACCTCGACGGCGGCGAGGTCGGCGGTGGCGACGACCGCGGCGCCGGCGCCGAGGCGCTCCAGCTGCTCGCGCAGGACCGTCGTCTTCAGGGCGCGCTGGGTGGCGTGGTCGGTGTGCTGGAAGTCGCAGCCGCCGCAGCCCCCGGGACCGGCCCACGGGCAGGCGGGCTCGACCCGGTCCGGGGACGCCTCCAGCACGGCGACGGCGTCGGCGCGGCAGAACGCCCCGCCCGGGTCGTCGGTGACCACTGCACGGACCAGCTCACCGGGCAGTGCGTGCCGGACGAACACGACCCGGCCACCGTCCCCGTCGCGGGCCACGCAGTGGCCGCCGTGCGCGACGGGGCCGACCCGCAGCTCCAGCATGCGGTCGGTCCAGTCGGTCGCCGTGTCGGCGTTCACCGGTTCTCCTTCTTCGTCACCCGGGGTGCGGACGGGGTGCCGCCACCCGTCCCGACGCCCGCGCCGTCGCGGCGTTCGCCGGGCAGCTGCTCCATGCCCGGGTAGCCGCGCCGGGAAGCTCCCGGCGCCTGCAGCGGCGACAGCGCCCGTGTGCGCGACGACGACGGCAGCTGCCACGGCACGCTGGTCACCATCACCCCCGGCTGGAACAGCAGCCGCGTCTTGAGCCGCAGCGCGCTCTGGTTGTGCAGCACCTGCTCCCACCAGTGTCCGACGACGTACTCCGGGATGTAGACGGTGACGACGTTGCGCGGGGAGTCGGTGCGGATGCGCTTGACGTAG
This sequence comes from Pseudonocardia sp. UM4_GMWB1, assembly GCF_017312155.1. Taxonomy (NCBI): domain Bacteria; kingdom Bacillati; phylum Actinomycetota; class Actinomycetes; order Pseudonocardiales; family Pseudonocardiaceae; genus Pseudonocardia; species Pseudonocardia sp. UM4_GMWB1. Next base: position 4,010,098 of record NZ_QJPN01000001.1, read on the forward strand.
TCCAGCACGGGCCGGGTGATCTCCCGGTAGGGCGACTCGACGACCTTCAGCGGGACCGGCAGGTTCCGCTTGTGCCACTGCTCGACGAGCTTCTTGGTCTCGGAGTCGTCGACGTTGACGGTGACCGCCTCGAGGATGTCCGGGCGGGTCGCGCGGGCGTAGGCCAGCGCCCGCAGGGTCGGCTTGTGCAGCGTCGAGACCAGGACGACGGCGTGGTTGCGCGAGGGCAGGACGTCGTCGGACTCGTCGGCGACCAGCGCGGCGGCGACCCGGTCGTAGTGGAGCTGGATCATCCGCATCAGCACGAAGAACCCGCCCATCGCGACGATCGCGATCCAGGCGCCGAGGGCGAACTTCGTGACGAGCACCGTGACCAGTACGACGCCGGTCATGCAGGCACCGAACCCGTTGATCGACTGGGCGCGGCGCATCCGGCGGCGTTCGGACGCCGAGGGGTCCAGCGCGAGCTCCCGGTTCCAGTGCCGGACCATCCCGGCCTGGGACAGCGTGAACGACACGAACACGCCGACGGTGTAGAGCGGGATGAGCCGGGTGACCTCGGCCTGGAACCCGACGACCAGCAGGATCGCGAACAGCGCGAGCGCGACGATGCCGTTGGAGAACGCGAGCCGGTCGCCGCGGGTGTGCAGCTGACGGGGCAGGTAGCGGTCCTGGGACAGGATCGAGCCCAGCACCGGGAAGCCGTTGAACGCGGTGTTCGCGGCGAGGACCAGGATCAGTGCCGTCATGACGATGACGAAGAAGTAGCCCGGCGGGAAGTTGTCGAACACGGCGTCGGCGAGCTGGGCGATCATGGTGTGCTGCTCGTAGCCGGGCGGCGCGTCGGGGAACTGGCGCGCCGGGTCCTCGGCGATCTGGACGTGGGTGAGCTGGGCCAGGGCGATCAGCCCCATGAACAGCGACACCGACATCACGCCGAGCAGCAGCAGCGTGGTGGCCGCGTTCCTCGACTTCGGCTTGCGGAAGGCGGGCACGCCGTTGGAGATCGCCTCGACACCGGTCAGCGCGGCGGCGCCCTGGGTGAAGCTGCGCAGCACGAGCAGCACGAGCGCCAGGCCGGTGAACGCGTCGCCCTCGGCGACCAGGCGCAGGTCGGCACTCTCCGCCCGCACGGAGTCGCCGAGGATCAGCACCCGGGTCAGGCCCCAGATGATCATCGTCGCGACGCCGATGACGAAGGCGTAGACCGGGATCGCGAAGGCCGCGCCGGACTCGCGGATGCCGCGCAGGTTGATCGCGGTGAGCACGACGATCGCCGAGACCGCGAACAGCACCTTGTGCTCGGCGACGAACGGCACCAGCGCACCGATGTTGGCCGCGGCCGCGGAGATCGAGACGGCGACGGTGAGGGTGTAGTCGACGAGCAGGGCGCTGGCGACGGTCAGTCCGGCGTTCTTGCCGAGGTTCACCGTCGCGACCTCGTAGTCGCCCCCGCCGGAGGGATAGGCGCGGACGTTCTGCCGGTAGCTGGCCACGACCGTCAGCAGGACGACGACGACGGCGAGACCGATCCACGGCGACATCGCGTACGAGGCGACACCGGCGACCGACAGGGTCAGGAAGATCTCCTCGGGGGCGTAGGCGACCGACGACATGGCGTCGGAGGCGAACACGGGGAGGGCGATCCGCTTCGGGAGCAGGGTGCTGGTCAGGCGGTCGCTGCGCTGCGGTCGTCCGACCACGAGCCGCTTGAGAGCGACGGCGAGCTTGGACACGGGGCGCAGCCTATGCCCCCGCTCCGGTGCGCTTCGCGATAGCGTTCACTCCGCGTCGTCGGCGTCCGCGTCGCCGTCCGTGCAGAAGGAACGAATCGTACATCCCGGGCCCCCCACCCGGCGGAAGGACCCCTGACGCCATGCACGTCGTGATCATGGGATGTGGCCGCGTCGGCGCGTCCCTGGCCTCGGGCCTGGAGCGGCTCGGCCACGAGGTCGCGGTGATCGACCGCGACCCGCAGGCCTTCCGCAGGCTCGGCCCGGACTTCCGCGGGCGCCAGGTCGTCGGTTTCGGCTTCCACCGCAGCGTCCTCGACGAGGCCGGGCTGGAGTCCGCCGACGCGTTCGCCGCCGTCTCCTCCGGGGACAACTCCAACATCATCGCCGCCCGGGTGGCGCGCGAGAGCTACGGCGTCGGCAAGGTCGTCGCCCGGATCTACGACGCCAAGCGCGCCGCGGTGTACGAGCGTCTGGGCATCCCGACGGTCGCGACCGTCCCGTGGACGACCGACCGGCTGCTGCGCATGCTCCTGCCCGACGGCGTCGCCACCGCCTGGCGCGAGCCGACCGGCACCGTGGCCGTCCTGCCGCTGCCGCTGCACGAGGACTGGGTGGGGCGCCCGATCCGGGACCTGGAGCGGGCGACGAACTCGCGGGTCGCGTTCATCGTGCGGTTCGGCACCGGGGTGCTGCCGACCAAGGACACCACCGTGCAGCACGAGGACACCGTCTACGTGGCGGCGGTCTCGGGCACGGTCAGCGACGTGACGGCGGCCGCCGCGGCGCCGCCCGAGGAGGACTGATGCGGGTCGCGATCGCGGGGGCGGGCGCCGTCGGGCGGTCCATCGCGCTGGAGCTGGTCGAGTCCGACCACCGGGTCATGCTGATCGAGCGCGAGCTGACCCACATCGACCCGAACGCCGTCCCCGAGGCCGAGTGGGTGCACGCCGACGCCTGCGAGCTGTCCTCGCTGGAGGACGCCGGCATCGAGGGCTGCGACGTCGTGATCGCCGCGACCGGCGACGACAAGGTCAATCTGGTGGTCTCGCTGCTGGCGAAGACCGAGTTCGGGGTCCGCCGGGTGGTGGCACGGGTGAACGACCCGCGCAACGAGTGGCTGTTCGGGGAGAACTGGGGCGTCGACGTCGCGGTGTCGACGCCGCGGCTGCTGGCGGCGCTGGTCGAGGAGGCCGTCGCCGTGGGTGACCTGGTGCGGTTGCTGACGCTGCGCCAGGGGCAGGCGAACCTCGTCGAGGTGACGCTGCCCGAGGACACCCCGCTGGCCGGGCGGCCGGTGCGGGTGCTGGAGCTGCCGACGGACTCGGCGCTGGTGACGATCCTGCGCGGCGGCCGGGTGATCGTGCCCCAGCCCGACGACGCCCTGGAGGGCGGCGACGAGCTGCTGTTCGTGGCGACGACGGCGGTCGAGGAGGACATCCGCGCCGCCCTCATGTGACCCTGCCCGGCACCGGCGCGCGGGCGTCGCGCGCCGGTGCGGGTCAGGCGGACGCGGTGCGGGCGCGCTCGGCGCGCCGCACGATGAGGATCGTGGCCAGGATCGCGACCCCGGTGAGCGGGTAGCCCATCGCGAGCCGCGCGACGCCCAGCCAGGTCTCGGAGTCGGCCAGGTACAGCCCGCCCTGCACGACGACCTTCGCGAGGAAGGTCGTCGCCCACACCGCGGTGGCCCAGCCGTAGGCGCGGACCAGGTGGGGGTCCCGGCGCCACTCGGTGCCGTGTCCGTTGATGCTGTGCCAGATCACCCCGGCCAGCGGCCAGCGGACGATGATCGAGACCAGTGCGACGATCCCGAGGGCGCCGCTGTAGAGCAGACCGGGCAGGTAGAAGCCGCGGGCCTCGCCGGTCCGGCTCGCGACGAGCGCGCACACCCCGACGCCGAGCAGGCCGGAGATCGCCGGCATCACCGGGTCGCGCCGGACGAGGCGCCAGAGCAGCACCAGCGCCCCGGCGCCGATCGCGGCGTACAGCGCGGTCCGCAGGTCGCCGAGGATGTTGGCGACGACGAACACCACGACCGGGATCGTCGAGGCGACGATCCCGGTGACCCCGCCCATCTGCTCGAGCAGGGTGGGGGTCGGAGCCTCGCCGCCCGCGTCCGTCGCCGGTGGCGCCGCGGGGCCGGTCCGGTCCGGGCCGGGCCCGGCGGCGTGTTCCGGTGCCGTCACCGGCCTGCCGAGTGGCGCGGTCCGGTCCTGCGGGTCCACGTCGGGGACACGCGGGATCCGGGTGGTCGGGGCGTCGTGGTGGTGGTCGTTCAAGCCGGTCCGATCCGTCGGCTCAGGAGCAGACCGCGAGGGTCCCGCGGGTCACTGCGCCTGGCAGATCTCGTAGTACGGGTTGTAGAGCACCTTGCGACCGTCGCGGACCGAGATCCGGCCACGGACCCGCATGGTGCGCCCGGCCTCGATACCGGGGATGCTGCGCCGGCCCATCCAGACCAGGGTGACACCGTCGGTGCCGTCGAACAGCTCGGCCTTCAGCGTGGCGTCGGCGCTCTGCGGACAGAGGTCGACGCTGCGGATCCGGCCGAGCATCGTGACCTCCTCGCCGCAGGCGCAGTCGCGAGCCGGGCGTGCCCCGGTCTCCTCGACGTCCTCGGCGAGATCGCGCGCGTCGAGCTCGTCGACGTCGCTGGTGAGTTTGCGGAGCATCCGGCGGAACGCTCCGCCATCCGTGCTGCCCATGTCTCTCCTCGGCCCGCATCCGGTACCGGCCCGGGGTCACCGGACCCTCCGGTGACCCGCACTCGCGTGGCGACCCGACAGGGTGTCGTGGTGGCCCCGAGAGCCTAACGCGCGGACGCTCCGGTTTGTGCCCGTGGCGGCCCTGACCTCCCGGTCACCGCCCCGCCGACCGGTTCCCGGGCCGCGCCCGGTGGTCGGCGGGCAGGCGCGGGCCGGGCGTACCGGACACCCGCGCCCACCGCGCTGCCGCTCAGTCCCGGCGGTGCCGTCCGAGGTCGCGGGGACCGGTGCCGCCCGCGCGCCGACCGGACGACCACTGGCCGGTGAGCCCGGACCCGCCCGCGGCACGGCCGGCGTCGAGCGCGTCGGGGACCTCGTCGGTGTCGTCGTCCGCGGTGCCGGTGCGGGCCGGGTCCGCGTCCGCAGGGTCCTCGGCGGCGCGGGCCGCGGCCCGTCCGGCGGCGGCCCGGCTGGCCCGGTAGTCGGCCAGGCCGGTGACGCCGCCGTGCCCGTTGGTGCGGTCGGCCCCCCGCCCGTCGGCGTCGGGTCCGCGGTCGGCCGACGCGCTGCGGAGCAGGTCCTGCAGGGCGCTGCGTGCCTCGTCGGCCGAGGTGGGACCGCCTCCGTGCCAGGGGCGGCCCGCGTCGCCCGCGGCCCGGAACAGGTCGTCCCCGCCCGGGCCCGGGCCCGGCGCGGCCCGGCCGTTCGTGCCCGATTCCGCCCGGTCGTCCGTTCCACGGTCGGACGGGCCCGGCGATGCGGGGCCCGTCACTGTGGGGTTCGGCGACGCGGGATTCGGCGACGCAGAGCTGGGTGATGCAGGGGCCGCTTCGGTGCGGTGTCCCACACCGGTCCTCCGGTCCTCGTCGGCGTCCGCGCCGAGCGGCGCGGAACCGGCGAGCGCGGAACCGGCGAGCGCGGGCCCCGCGGGCGCGGGACCCGCGGTGCCGCTCCCGGCGTCGGGGGCGGCGTCGGGTTCGCGGCGTCGTCCCCCGCCCGCGGGGGCGTCGAGGGCGACGGCGGCGAGCAGGTCGGCCACCGAGGTGCCCGCCCCCGCTCCGTGCCGGCCGGAGCGGCGGCTGGCGGCGATCTCGGCGGACAGCCAGCCGTCGTCGTCCGGGGTGGGGTCGGCGGGTGCCGTGTGGCCGGGCGCGTCCGCGGTGGGGCGGGCGCCCCGCCGACGACGGGTCGCCGCGGGCGCGGCGGGCTCCGGCGGGGCCGGGAGCCGGTCGAGCGTGGCCTCCATCAGCGGCACGTCCGACAGCGGAATGTCCTCGATGGCCCCGGTGGGCTGCGCCGCCGGTTCGGGGGTGGCGGCCGGGGTGTCCCGGGTGCGCCCGGCGAGCAGGTCCGCGGCGTCGACACGGGTGGCGTCGGCCGCGCGGTCACGCCGGGAGCGCCGGCCCGCCCCACCGGTGCCCGGTACGGCCGTGCCCGCGGCACCGCCGGCGGTGGTCGCGCTGCCACGGGTCTCGCGCCCGTCCGCGGCGTCACCGTCCCCGAGGCCGGTACCGGTCCCGATGTCGGTACTGCCGCCGAGGGCCGGGCCGACACCGGGAGCCGTGCCGGGGTCGAGAGCCGTACGGCCGTCGAGGGCGGTGCCGGACAGGGGGGCGCCGTCGTCGAGGGCGGGGGCCGGCACGGGGGTGCCGGTGTCCAGGATGTCGCCGGCCGACGCGCCCCGGCCGAAACCGGCGAGCGGGGTCGCGGACCGGTCCTCCTCGGCGCCCGCGAGCAGGTCGGCGACCGACAGCGTGGTCACCGCCGGGTCCCGGCGGGCCGGGGGCTCCACCGGCTCGGGCTCGACGGCCCGGACCGGGGCGGCTGCGGACGGCGCCGGGTCCGGTGCGTGCAGCGGCGCCGGGGCGTGGGTCGACGCGCGGCCGGGCAGCGGGCGCGCACCGGTGTCGGCCCCGGGCCGGACCGGGCCGGCCGCGGGCGCGACGCCACCCGCCGTCGGGATCGCGCCGGTCGGGCTCGCGCTGCCGGGGACGCCCCCGGCCGGGGCGGCACCGGCCGGGGCGCCGCCGAGCCGGTTCGCGCCGGTCCGGTCGGGCCGGGCCGGACGTCCGCGACGGCGGCCGGGCCGCGCCTCGGGCCCGGGGGTGACCAGCGGGCCGCCGGTCAGCGCGGTGCGCTCGGCGGGCGACTCGTCGGCGCGGACGGCGGGGGTGAGCTCCGTGCGCTCCGCGGGCAGCTCTGCCGGAGCCGCCGCGGCTGGGCGGCGGACCTGCGGCAACGCGCGGGTGCGCGGGTCGGCGTCCTCGACCGACGGGCGGGGCCCCCTCGGCCCCGCGGCGGGCTGCGTGGCCGGTGCCGGGGAGGCGGCGGCGGGCGCGGCGCGGCGCGGACGTGCCGGTCGGGCGGGCTCGACCGGCGTCGCCGGTTCCGCGGAGGCGGCGGCCGGCACCGGGCGGGCGCCGGTCGCCGGGCCGGACGGCACCGGGGTCGCGCCGGTGGTTCCCGACGGCACCGGGGTCGCCCCCGTCGCGCCGGTGGGGGCCGGGACGGAGACGGTGATGCTGGGCTTCTGGGGCCCGACCTCGGGCTGCTGCTCGCGCAGGTGCTCGGGCAGCTCCAGCGGCAGGACCGTCCGCGGCGGGTACGGCGACTTCCCGCGGACGACGATGATCCCCCGCAGCACGCGGCGGAGCTCCACGTCGAGGGCCTCGACGGTCTCCAGCGACGCCGTCGCCACGCCGTAGACCATCCAGCGCGGGCCGTCGCAGCCGACGAACACCGAGGCGGCGTTCTCGGTGCGGGCATGGAGTTCGCGGCCCCAGTCGCCGCGGGCGTTGCGCACCCGGGCGCCGCCCTTGCGCAGGGACTGCTCGATCTCCGCGGACAGGTCCGCCCACAGACCGGACGACCGTGGCGCGGCCAGCGCGCTCACCGCGATCCGGCCCTCGGCCAGCAGCAGGTGCACGGCCTGGGGGCGCTCGGCACCCGCGGGCTCCAGCTTCAGCTCGGCGCCGTAGGGCACCGGGACCTGCAGGGCACCGAGGTCGACGCGGGCGAGCGCGTCGGTCATCGACGGGTCGAGCTCCTCGACGTCGGCCGGGCCCAGTGGGCGGCCGCCGCTGCCGGGCGGCGGGACCGAGAGCGGGGCGTCGCCGACTCCGTACTCGTCCTCGTCGTACTCGTCCTCGTCGTCGTAGTCGTAGTCGTCGTCCTCCTCGTCGTCGAGGTCGTCGGAGGGCGGCGCGGAGCGGCGCCGGCCCCAGGACGGGTCGTCGGGGTCGCCGCCGTCGAAGCCCTGCGGGGTGCGGTCGCGGGCGTAGGCGAGCTCGTCGTCCTCGGCCCGGTGCGACAGCAGCGGCGGCTCCTCGTCGTCCCAGCGGCCGTCGGGGGCGACCCGGTCGTCGTGCCCGGCGGGTGCGGGGCCGGGCAGGCGCCCGGAGGCGCCGGGGGCCGGGGGACCGCCGGTGGTGTCGCGACCGACCGCGCGCACCGCCGTCGTCGCCGCGGCGGAGCCGTCGGGGGCGGGGACGGCACCGGTCCGCGGGCCGGCCGGGCGGCCGTTCCCCGGTACCGGGCGGCCGGCGGCGGGTACGGGGCCGTTGCGCCCCGGCGCGGGCGGCCTGCCGTTCGGCGCACCGGGTCCGGAGCCGTTGCGCGGGGCCGCGCCGTTCACCGGCGGCGCCCCGCGACGGACGTCCTGCTCGGCGTAGTGGTCGGCGTAGTCGTCGAAGTCGTCGATGTCGGAGTCGCCGTAGCCGGGATAGCCCGGATAGGCACCCGTCCCGGTGTCCTCGACCCCGTCCTCGGGACGGATGTCGAACATCCGACCGCGTGCGCGTCCCGGCATCTACTGGTCCCCTCCCCCGGCGACGAGCGCGGCGTTCCCGCCGGTCGAGCCGTGACCGGCGGCGCCGCGTACCGACGCGGGCAGCGCGGTGACCTCCACGAACCGGGCCGTCTCGACCCGCTGCACCACCAGCTGCGCGATGCGGTCCCCCCGGCGCAGCTCCACCGGCGTGTCCGGGTCGGTGTTGACCAGGCACACCGTGATCTCGCCCCGGTACCCGGCGTCCACGGTGCCGGGCGCGTTGACGATCGACAACCCGCAGCGGGCCGCGAGGCCGGACCGCGGGTGCACGAACCCGGCGTAGCCCTCGGGCAGCGCGATCGCCACCCCGGTCCCGACGAGCGCCCGGCGCCCGGGCAGGAGGACCACGTCGGTGGTCGTCACGAGGTCGGCCCCGGCGTCCCCGGGCCGCGCGTACGCGGGGTGGGGGACGTCGGGGTCGAGCCGCGTCAGCAGGACGTCGACGGACGCTGCTGCCGGCGGCTGGTCCGGGGGAGCGGGCACGGAACCGGGCACGGCGGGCGACGCTACCCTGGGCCTCGTGAGCGAACGGGTTCCGGAGACCGACTCTGCGACGGCTGGCCCTGCTGCGTTCGACGAGCGGTTGTCCGTCCCGGTGTGGTGGTACCTGCTCGCCGTCGGGCTCGGTGTCCTGATGGGCGCGCAGATCCACATGGGCTATCCCGGCCTGCGGGCGTGGCTGGGCTATCTGGTCATGGTGCCGCTGTGCGTCGGCGTCCTGTGGTGGATGGGCCGCAGCCGCACCACCGTCCGCGACGGCGTGCTGATCTCGAACGGCCGGGAGCTGCCGCTGTCCGCGGCCGGGGTCACCGACACCGTCGCGCGCGCCGACAAGCAGCAGGCGATGGGCCCCGACCTCGACCCGCAGGCCTACGTGCTGCACCGGGCGTGGGTGGGGCCGCTGGTGCGGGTCCAGGCGACCGGCCGCGACGAGCCCTACTGGGTGCTCAGCACGCGCCGTCCCGACGCGCTGCGGGCGGCGATCGCCGCGCAGGCGCCGCACCCCCAGCAGAGCTGACCCCGCGGACACACGACGGGCCCCGGCGGAATCCGCCGGGGCCCGTCGTCGTGGTCCCGCAGTGCGGGCCCGGTCAGGCCGCGCAGTCGCGGCAGAGGAACTGCCCGCCCGAGGTGCTGGCGAGACGGCTCCGGTGGTGCACCAGGAAGCAGCTCGCACAGGTGAACTCGTCCGCCTGCTTCGGCAGGACGTTCACCGTCAGCTCCTCGCCCGACAGGTCCGCGCCCGGGAGCTCGTAGCTCTCCGCGGTGTCGGTCTCCTCGACGTCGACGACCGCGGACTGCGCCTCGTTGCGGCGCTGCTTGAGCTCGTCGAGCGAGTCCTCGGCCATCTCGTCGGCCTCATTGCGACGTGGGGCGTCGTAGTCGGTCGCCATCAGGTCTCACCCTTGCCTTACGTCCGTGCTGCTCGATTCGGCCCTCGAACAGCGGTACTTCGCATCGGTTGGTCGTCGCGTGCCGCTGAGGAACGTCGCGGGAAGCGGGTTTGTGCCCGGCTCCCGGAGTGACGCCGGTCTCACCTTCCCCGCAGGTCCGGGTGGCTCGTCCGTCGCGCGTCCTGTCGCGGCCGGTCCGGCACCGGCGGCGGGGAGGGTAGCCCAGCGTCCGGCGGGCGTCGCGGCGAGTCCCCCGATCACGCCGGGTGTCGCCCGGGCGCGGGCGCCGCCGGGCGCACTAGTGTCGCCCGGTGTGACGACGAGCGCCCGCACGCCCACGCCCGGTGCCGACCCCGCCACCGTCGGCGCGTGGCTGTCCACGGCCCTCGGCGACGAACGGTGGCGCGAGGCGCAGCTCACCTCGATCGGCGCCGGGCGGTCCAACCTGACCTACCGGGTCTCCTCCCCCGCCGGCGCCGTCGTGCTGCGTCGTCCGCCGGTCGGCGAGGTCGCCGCGACCGCCCACGACATGGGCCGCGAGCAGCGCGTGATCTCCGCTCTCGGGCCGAGCGCCGTGCCCGTCCCCGCGGTGCTGGCCGCCGACGACGGCGACGTGCTCGGCGCCCCCTGCTTCGTGATGGAGCTCGTCGACGGCGTCGTGCCGCTCGACGACCTGCCCGAGGGCTGGGCGTCCACCGAGGCGCAGCGCCGCGCCGCGGGCGACGCGCTGATGGACGTGCTGGCCGCGCTGCACGCCGTCGACCCGGCCGCGGCGGGGCTGGGTGACTTCGGTCGCCCGGACGGCTTCATGGAGCGCCAGATCCGGCGCTGGGGCACGCAGTGGGCCGCCGCCCGCGACGGCGACGACCCGGTCCCCGTCGACGCCGACGAGGAGTCCGAGCTCACCCGGCTGTCCGAGCGGCTGGCCGCCGACGTCCCCGCCGCGCAGCGGCACACCGTCGTGCACGGCGACTACCGGCTCGACAACTGCGTGTTCGACGCCGAGGACCCCGGCCGCATCCGCGCGGTGCTGGACTGGGAGATGTCCACCCTCGGCGACCCGCTGGCCGACCTCGGGCTGCTGCTCGTCTACTGGAAGCAGGAGGGCGACGACGCGGTCTGGTCCGCGGCCCAGCCGCTGCCGAGCCCGACCGGCCTGCCCGGCTTCCCGACGCGGCGCGAGCTCGTCGGGGGCTACACCGCGCGCACCGGCCTCGACGCCGGCCCGCTGCCCTGGTACGTCGGGTTCGGCGCGTTCAAGCTGGCCGTCGTGCTCGCCGGGATCCTGGCCCGGGTCCGGGCCGGGTCGGTGCCCGAGGAGATGGCCGAGGGCCTCGACGGGTCGGTCGGCCCGCTCGTCGCGCTGGGGCACCACGTCCTGGACGGAGGGTCGTTCTGATGCTTCCCACCCGTACCCGCGGCGACCGTCCCTACGAGCGGCGCCGGTCCCGCCCCATCCTGGTCACCACCGCGCTGCTGGCCGTGCTGGCCGTGGCCACGTGGGCGGTCGTGCTGGGCACCGCTTCGGACGGCTCGGCGTCGACGAACTGCCCGGCGCCGTCGTCGGGGACCCTGGCGGGCTCCGAGATCGACCGGGCCGAGCTCGACTCCGCCGCCCCCACCGCCCCGGACGACGTCCGTTTCCAGGTCCTCAACGCCGGCGGGCAGCGCGGGCAGGCGAACCTGGTCTCGGCCGAGCTGAAGGACCTGCAGTTCGGCGAGGCCGGGACGCCGGGCAACGACCCCGCGTTCCCGGAGGGGGACCTGGACTGCATCGGGCAGCTGCGCTTCGGTCCGGACGGCGCGGCGTCGGCGTCGACGCTGGCGCTCGCGCTGCCGTGCGTCGAGCTGATCCGCGACGACCGGCAGGGCGCGGTGGTCGACGTCGTCGTCGGGTCGGCGTTCACCGACGTCGCACCGGGCCGCGCGGCCCGCGACGTGCTGGACCAGCTGTCCGCGCCGGGGACCGAGGGCGGTCCGCGGGCGGACCCGGGCCTGCTGGCCCAGGCCCGCGCCGCGACCTGCTGAGCCGCGACCGTCCGAGCGGTCGTCCGGACCGCTCAGACGGTGTCGGCGCCGCTGCGGCGGGCCAGCGCGGCCAGGTCGGCGGCGACCCCGGGCGCGGCGGCGAGGGTGACGTCGGCACCGAGGGCGTCGCCGTCGACGGGACCGCGGACGCCGGGGCTGCCCGCGACGTGCACGACGGCACCGGCCTCGGTCGCGATCAGCGCACCGGCCGCCCAGTCCCACCAGTTGCAGCCGTGCTCGAGATAGCCGTCGAGCCAACCCGCCGCGACCGCGCACAGGTCCAGCGACGCCGCGCCGGCCCGGCGCACGTCGCGGACCTCGGGGAGCATCGCGGCGACCATCCGGGCCTGGCGGGCGCGCCGCTCGGCGCGGTAGGCGAATCCGGTACCGACCAGGGACTGGCCCAGCTCGGTCGTCGCCGCGGCGCGCAGGGGGCGCCCGTCGAGGGTCGCGCCGAGACCGCGTCCGGCCGACCAGAGCCGCCCGGAGGCGGGCTCGGACACGGCACCGGCGACGCCCTCCCCGTCGAGGACGGCGGCGACCGAGATCCCGTACCAGGGCAACCCGTAGAGGTAGTTCACGGTGCCGTCGATCGGGTCGACCACCCAGCGCGCGGCGGCGGCGTCGCCCGCGCCCTCCTCCCCGTACACCGGCTCGCCGGGGCGCAGCTGCGCGAGCCGGTCACGGACGAAGCGCTCCACCGACGCGTCGGAGGCGGTGACGACGTCGGTCGGCGAGGACTTCGTCGTGACTCCGTCGTCGTGCGGTGCGGGCAGGCCGCGCAGGTGCTCCGCGGCCTCGGCCGCGACCTGCTCGGCGACGGCGCGCAGGGTGGCGGGATCGCTGCTCTCGTGCGGGCTCACCACCCCATCCGACCACGTGCGGAGCCACCCGGACGCGCGGGGCGGCGTGAGGTGCGTCCCCCCGGCCGGTACGCAGTTACAATGGAACGCGTACCCCGTCTCCGGGACGCGCGGCGACCACCATCGACGCCGGCGACCGAGGCGGTGGCAGGACAGGACATCCCGGCCGTCGTGGCCTCGTCTCCCCCGACGAGCGCGCCGCGACCGGGCCGCGTAACGACTCCAGCGCACGTAGCGAGAGGGCCCAGGTGGCAGCCGCAGACTCCGCAGCACGCAGCGACTCGACCGTCGAACCGACGTCGGGTACCGCATCCCGCAGCCGCCGTACTTCCGGCACCACGAGCACCGCGTCGGCGACGACCGGCACCGCCAAGAAGCCGGCCGCACGCACCCGCAAGCCCGCCGCGGCGGGTGGCACGGCGACCAAGGCCGCGCCGAAGACCGGCCCGCGCAAGGCCGCCCCGAAGAAGGCCTCCACCAAGAAGGCCGACGGCGACGAGCCGGACGCCGACGGCGACGAGGTCGTCCTCGAGGACTCCGAGATCGACGCCTCGGACATCGAGGCCGACCTCGCCGAGGCCGCGAAGGAGGAGACCGCCGACGAGTCGTCCGACGACGATGACGACGACTCCGACGACGAGACCAACACCGGCAAGAACCGGGTGGCACCGACCACCCGGGCGTCGCAGCAGAAGTCGGCGGACTTCGTCTGGGACGAGGAGGAGTCCGAGGCCCTGCGCCAGGCGCGCAAGGACGCCGAGCTCACCGCCTCGGCCGACTCGGTCCGCGCGTACCTGAAGCAGATCGGCAAGGTCGCGCTCCTCAACGCCGAGGAGGAGGTCGAGCTCGCGAAGCGCATCGAGGCCGGCCTCTACGGCGCCGAGCGCATCCGCAAGGTGTTCGAGTCCAACGAGAAGCTGTCCCCGCAGCTGCGGCGCGACCTGCGCTGGATCGTGCGGGACGGCGAGCGCGCCAAGAACCACCTGCTCGAGGCGAACCTCCGGCTCGTGGTCTCGCTGGCCAAGCGCTACACCGGCCGCGGCATGGCGTTCCTGGACCTGATCCAGGAGGGCAACCTCGGCCTCATCCGTGCGGTCGAGAAGTTCGACTACACCAAGGGCTACAAGTTCTCGACCTACGCCACGTGGTGGATCCGGCAGGCCATCACCCGCGCGATGGCCGACCAGGCCCGCACCATCCGCATCCCGGTGCACATGGTGGAGGTCATCAACAAGCTCGGCCGCATACAGCGTGAGCTGCTCCAGGATCTCGGGCGTGAGCCCACTCCCGAGGAGCTCGCCAAGGAAATGGACATCACCCCGGAGAAGGTGCTGGAGATCCAGCAGTACGCCCGGGAACCCATCTCCCTGGACCAGACCATCGGCGACGAGGGCGACTCGCAGCTCGGTGACTTCATCGAGGACTCCGAGGCCGTCGTCGCGGTCGACGCGGTGAGCTTCACCCTGCTGCAGGACCAGCTGCAGTCGGTGCTGGCGACGCTGTCCGAGCGCGAGGCGGGCGTCGTCCGGCTGCGCTTCGGTCTCACCGACGGCCAGCCGCGCACCCTCGACGAGATCGGCCAGGTCTACGGCGTGACCCGCGAGCGGATCCGTCAGATCGAGTCGAAGACGATGTCGAAGCTGCGGCACCCGTCGCGGTCCCAGGTGCTGCGCGACTACCTGGACTGACGGGTTCACTCGAATCCACCTCTGACCTGCAACATCGTGCCTGCCAGCGAGTCAATGTTGGCAGGCACGATGTTGTGAGTCAAGATATCAGGCGTGCCTCGGACGCCGGACACCCTCGATCTCCCCGCGCTGCTCGACTCGTGGCTGCTGCACCTGCGTGCAGAGCGGAAGTCGCCGCAGACGCTCAAGTCCTACGGCGACGGGGTCCGGCGGTTCCTGGCCTGGTGCGATGACACCGGCCACTCCCCCGCGCTCGACCGGCCGACGGTGAACGCGTTCGTCGCCGACCTGCTCGACGGTGGCGCTCAAGCCGCGACAGCCCGTGCCCGGCAGCTCTCGCTGCGCCGGTTCTCCGCATGGCTGTGTGACGAAGGCGAGGTGGAGCGGGACCCGCTGCTCGGGTTGAAGCCGCCGACGCTCGACACGAAGGTCACACCGCGGCTGACCGACGAGCAGTGCCGCGCCCTGATCGCAGCGTGCTCCGGCAAGGAGTTCCGCGACCGCCGCGACGAGGCGATCGTGCGGTTCCTGCTGGAGACCGCAGCACGGGCCGGCGAGGTCGTCGCGCTGTGCCATGCCGACGTCGACCTGACCCGCGGCACAGCGGTGATCCAGCGCGGCAAGGGCGGACGCGGCCGGACCGTGCCGTTCGGGCCCCAGACGGGCCGCGCCCTGGACCGGTATCTGCGGCTGCGCCGGACACACCGGCTCGCCGACACTCCCCCGCTGTGGCTCGGCGATCGAGGCAAAGCGTTCTCCTACGACGGGCTGTACCGGACGCTGAGCTACCGGGCCGACCTGGCCGGGATTCCCGACTTCCACCCGCATCTGACGCGGCACACGGCGGCTCAGCGGTGGCTCAGCGCGAACGGCTCCGAGGGCGGCCTGATGGCCGTGGCCGGCTGGACCCGTCGCGACATGTTGGACCGCTACACGCGGGCGACCGCATCGGAGCGGGCCGCCGAGGAGGCGCGGCGCCTTGGGCTGGACGACTTCGGCACGTCGTGACTGGCGCTGCCAGCCACCCCATGCCGCTAGGCCGAACGAGTGAACTCCTGGCGATCAGCGTAGCCGCTGTCGTACCGGCTAATCATATTCGCTCTGCGAACAAAATGTCGCTACCTCGCATTTTTCCTTTAGTGTAGCCGGCCCCGGAACGGCTACCATTCAGTCGGCGAGTCGGAATTGCTCATCCGCAGCGAACACAGTCGTTTGACCAGCTCAACGACGTACTGCTTTGGTTATCCCCACATCGCCCACCGCGGCGATAAGCATCAGAATCGGGGAGAGAAAATGGCAACATCTGCCGCCGAAAAGCGGGCGGCGTCCCAGTTGGGTGCTCACACCCGCTGGGCGCGCGAGACCGACCGCCACGCCGCCATGCAGCCGGCCCGGGACGGACTCTGGCAGCGATTCCTGCGCCAGGCCGACCCGGACACCGTTCTGCCCGAGCACGTCCGGGTCGAACGCGCCGAATCCCTGCGCCGCGCCCACTTCGCTGAGCTGGCGCTGCGGTCCGCCCGTGCCCGCCGGCTCCGCCGCGAGGCCGCCGCAGCCGCCGCCCGCGCCGAGCAGTCCCGCGCCGCCGCCAAGCAGGCCGAGCGCGCCGCGAGCGGCGGTGCGGCGTGAGCCCCCCTACCCTCGACCAGCTCGTCCCCGGCGGCCCCGCCGTCGGCCCGCTCCGCCGCCACGCCCTCGCCGCGATCGCCGCCGAGACCGCAACCGTCATGACGATGGCCGAGTCCCTGGCGGCCCGAGCGCTCCCGCAGCTCGCCGACGTGCAGATCGACACCGACGGGGTGCTGCGTGCCCGTCACCGCCAGGACCCGCCCGACCGGCCGCGGTTCGTCGTCGACGCCGATCGGCTTCGCTCGCTGATCGCGCCGCGAGAGGTCGAGGCGGTCAGCGACACCGACTGGCGCGGCGCCGTGGACACGTTGGCCGCACAGCACCCGCCGGCGCCGATCGCCGACGCCGCGACTCCCACCGTGCCCGTGCCCGACCGGGCGGTACCGCGGCCCGGGTCGTGGCTGCGCGGCCGGCGCTGACCGACCCAACCAAGACGGCGGCCCCGGGCAGGAACCCGGGGCCGCCGTGACATCCATCGCGCGACTGATTGGCCCGGGGACAGGACGCGCCGCGTGAACGGATCACTACCATGCCGCGCCATCGTAGCTCCTCCACCAGCGGGAACGCACCCTGCCGATCCTGCGGAGCAGCCTCCAACCCACACAACTACGAGCTGCACACCGACGCCTGCACCCTCCTGGAGGCGTCCCGTGCCCGCCGGAACCACGACCTCGCCGCGCTCGCCGACCACCCCGATGGACACCTCGTCGTCCGCCCAGTCGACGAGTCGGAGGTCGACGAGATCGCCGACGCCGTCGGCCGCCGCGTCCCCACCGGGGCCGGCCGGGCCCGCTGGACCGTCGCCGTCATGCAGGCCCGCGACGATCACGCCGTCGCGCTCGCCCGCGCTGTCCTGGTCGACGGGCAGCCCGTCGCCGCGCTCGTTGATGAGACTCCGGCGGATTGCCGGTGAGCACGACATGCGACCACTCCGGCGTCGCTTTGCCCGACCCCATGCCGGAGCCGATCGCCGCAGCCCTCCGGGTGCGGCGCAACGACGCCGCCGGCGTCGACCTTCCCGCCGTCATCAACACCGTCGCGACGGCCGTGTGCGTCGCGCGACTACTGCCTCGCCGCAGCTACTCGTGGGCGCCCGCCGCCGCCTGCGCGGTAATGCGACTGCACCCCGACATCGCGGCCGTCGTCGACCGCTCCGCCGGTGTGCTCTGCAGCCGGGCAGCCGATGCACTGAACATCGGCATTCTGCCCGACCGCACCGACCTGGGACTCGCGGAACGAGTCGCTGTCCTCCACCGCGGCGATCTCGCCTGGAGTCCCGACGGAGCGTTTCGCTGGTGGAACGGCGCGGTCTGGGAGCGCGACGACACCGGCACCCTGATCGCCGAACGTGTGAAGCACACGATCCGCACCCTCTTACCCGAGGAAACCGCCGCCGCCCATCGCCGCGTCGCCGTGCTCCGCAAGACCGACCCCGACGTCAAGGACGACGCCACCAAATCCGCGGTCAAGGCCGCCGCTGCCGCCGCCGCGTTCGAGCAGAAGGCGCAGTCCGCGCGGGCGATCCGTGCCGCCGCCGAGCTTCTGCGCGGCGAACCGGGCATTCTGCAGCCCGTCGAGATTTGGGACTCGAACCCCCGCCTCATGTCCGCCGCCGACACGACCCTGGAGTTCACCGACGGCGGGGTCAAGGCCCGCGAGCACCGACGAGACGACCGCATCACCATGATCACCCGGGCCGCGCATCGACCACGTGCCGACCGCTCCCGATGGGAGGCGTTCTTACAGCACGCGCTCCCCGACCCGGCGGTCCGCGAGTATTTCCAACGCCTCGCCGGACACACGTTGCTGGGCGGCAACACTCGACGACTCCTGCCGCTGCTCGTCGGTCCGTCGTCGAGCGGGAAGACGACTGCACTAGAGGCGATCGCCTGGGCGCTGGGCGCGTACGCAGCACCGTACGAGCTTTCCTTGTTCGTCGGTGACCGCGAGGGCGGCCGTGCCCGGCCTGACCTCGTCGCAGCGATGCCCCGACGAATGTTGTTCACCACCGAGACCCAAGATCGGTGGGCCCTAGACGCGGACCGGCTGAAGCGGATCACAGGCGGCGACTCGGCATCGGTGCGACAGGTGTACAGCGGCCAGCAGCAGGAGGGGCGCCCTCAGTTCGTGCCGTTCATTGCGTGCAACGCCGCCCCCCAGATCCGGGGAGCCGACCTCGCGCTGTGGCGCCGGCTCGCCGCGGTGCCGTTCGACCAGGCCGTGCCGCAGTCCCGCGAGGACGGCGAGCTGGGCGCGCGGCTGCGCGAAGACACCGACGGGGTGTTCGCATGGCTCGTCGACGGCCTCGATCGGTACTTGCGCGACGGCGGGTTCGGGCCCGTACCCGATGCGTGTACTGAGGCCGTGCGGAAGATCAAAACGGATCTGTCGCTCGTCGACCAGTGGCTGGACGAGCGCTGCGAAGCTGGCGACGCCTACACCGCGACGACGACCGCCCTCGCCGACGACCTCCACGCCTGGTCGATCTGGAACCGCGTCCCGGCCGCCGAGCACCTGTCCGCGATCAAGCTCGGAAAGGCGCTCACCGCGCGAGGCTACGGCACCGACCACCGGGGTGGCCGGGCCTCTCGCGAGCGGATTCGGACTGGACTTCGGCTCGCCCCGGACCGCGACAGCATCGCGTCGCCGGACGACAACGCACCACCGACGACGACCGCCCGGCACACCAGAGCGGGACGACCGTGAGCCGGCACCGAACAGATCCCCAGGTCAGCGAAATGACCACCACGACCATGATCACGACTGGAACCACACCCGTGCACACCTGTTTCCGCAGGTCACGATGGCCGTTTCGGCGCCCCGTGCACGGGTGGTGCACGGGTGAGCACGGGTGGGCCTCACACCCGTGCACCCCATCGTCGCAGGTCAGAGGCACATTCTCGCGCAAGGTGCACGAGTGCACGGGTCTAGTCCCCGAACTCGTCCTAATGGGGGTGGGGAAGATTGTGTGTATAGGGGAGTTCCTGGCCGCAACCCGTGCACCCGTGCACCGTTCCAGGGAAACAGGCTCTGAGCTGGGCAAACGCCGTGCACGGATGGCGCGCCGACCCGTGCACAACCCGTGCACACCCGTGCACCTCGCCCGTCGTGGCCCCGCGCGCGTGCGTACGGCCCCCCGGCCCGCCGCCAGCCGGCGCCGCGCCTGCGTGCCCGCCGCCCCCGAACCGATTCCTGGAGGACGTCGATGACGTCGTCGAGCGGCCCCGTTGCCCCGCTGCAGCACGAACGGCTCCCGGGCGGAGCGCCTACGCCCGCCGGCGGGTCTGGGCGATCTGAGCCGATCCCGCTCGCGGCGCTGCGTGCTGCCGCCGCGGACCTGCTGGGTCGCCCGCCGTCTTCGCTGGACTACACCTGCTCGTGCTGCGGCGCAGCGATCGGACGAGCGTGCGCGGTGTGGGGTGGCTCCGGGCAGGACCACCATGCGCGCCGCCAGAGGCTCCAGCGGGTGGCGGAGGGCTACGAGACGTGCGTCGACCTGGTGGCGCAGGCCGCGGCCGGTGACTCGGTCGCCGAGGTGCGGGCGGCGGTGGCGGTGCCGCGACTGGTGGCGATGGTCGGTGTGCCGGGCCGGTGGCGGCTGCCGTCGCCGGCGGAGGTGCGGGCGGCGACGTTGGGGCGGCCGTCGTGACCGCGGTGGACCTCGGGGCGCTGGTGGCCGCGCTGCGGGCGGTCGTCGTGCGTGCTGGTGGCTGCTGGTCGGGTCCGGCGTCGGACCTGCTGGCTGTGCTGGGCCCGGCCCCGGTGCCGGCACCGTCGTGGTGGCCGTCGGGCCCAGCCTCGCTGGGCATCTTGCTGCGCCGCCACGGTGAGGCGCTGGCCGAGGCCGGTGTGCTGGTGCGGCGCCGCCGGCTCGACGGCGTGCGGATCCTGGTGGTCACGTCTGGGGTGGGCCGGTGACGGCGTCGGCTCTGGCCCGCGATCTGGGCGTGCAGGACGACGATCCCGCGCGGGCTGCGCTACTGGGCCTGGCGCGGCATATGGACTGGCGATGCGCTCGGCGGGCTGCCGGGCGGGCGGAGGTCGCGCAGATCCGGGCGGCGGAGCTGGCGGCGGGCCGGCCGTGGCCGCCGCCGATACCGAGGGGTGCGCCGGGGTCGACGCCGCGCCCGCGGACCGTCGCCCCGCGTCCGCTGCTGATGGCGAACGGCTTGCGGCCAGTGTCGGTCGGCTGCGCCGGAGCCCAGTGCGTGCGGGTGGAGCGGGGCAGGTGGCGGTGCCCGGTGTGTAGATCGGTGACGGCGGTGCCGACCCCCGTCGTCGGGCCGCGGCTCGCCGCCTGCGACTGCGTCGGTCCGGTCGTATGTGCCCATCCGCTCGGGGCTCGACCGGTCCCTGTCCCGGTGTCGTGTGAGGAGGAGGTCTGACGTGGTGATCTTGAGGTGGAGTCGAGGATGAACCGGCACGTGACCCCGATCCTGCGCGCGACGTTCGACACCATCGCCGAGGCGGCGTCGCCGCCCGATCCGGACGAGATCGTGGCCGGTGCCCGTGCCCGGCTGGGGCCGGCGTCGGTGCGGGTCACCGACGCTGACATCGCGGCGGCGGTCGGGTCGCTGCTGCTCGCCGGCTTTGTCCGCGTCACGTGGGACGGCGCTGGCCTGGAGCGCGGGACCACCCCGGAGTCGGCGCTGACGGAGGAGCACGAGTGGACCTTCTGGCGGGCCCGCCGGCGGATGCCGAAGGCCGCGCGGTGACGTCGCACGCGGGGCGCCCGCGGCGTCGGGAGCTGGGCCAGGTCGCGGCGGCGGAGCGGACCCGGCTGCGTTCCACGTTCGGTGCCGCGCTGGGGCTGGAGCGCGGCACAGTGAGCATGACCCAGCAGGCGCTTGCCGACGGCGCGGCGATGAACCTGAGGACGGTGCGCCGGCTGGAGAGCGGCGAGCGTCGGCCGACGTCGTCGGCCTGCTGGCGGTTGGCCCGTGCTCTGCGCCCGCGCGGCACGTTGCGGGACCGGGTCGCGGTCGAGATCCGGCTGCGCGCGGCGGCCGGTGAGCTGCTGATGATCTCCGAGACGCGCCCGCACCTGCGCCGTGAGCGGGTCCGGGCCGAGTTGATCGCCGAGGGGCGCGCGGCTGGCGGGCCGGTTGTCGGGGATCACGGCGAGCGGCTGGGGCCGCTCATCGTTGCCGAGGTGGACCGGGTCTTCGGCGCGGACTGATGCCAGCGACGCGGCCGATCGAAGCTGCGAAGCAGCTACTGGGTCAGCGCGTGATCGTCCGGGCGCGACGGTAGTGGTTGAGGAATCCTGGGTCGTCCAGTGCATCTAGCTCGGCGTCGAGCGTGCGGATCTGTTGGGGTAGCCACAGCCCGCGGAGCAGCGAGTTCGACCAGATCACGTCGCTCATGAGGCCAGCAGCGTCCCCGACGAGATCAGCGGTGTCGCTGTTCAGACCGACCCACTCGGTCTGCCCGGTGCGCTCTGCCTCGTCGTGGAGCGCATAGAGGCATGCGAGGGCGAGCCGGACGTACCGACCCACCGCCTGCCGGGGCAGCCGCGCGATGAGGGCGGCAGTCTCAAACTTTCTGACGATGGATTGCAGTTCCAGACCAGGATCCTCGACGTTCCATCGGGCAGCCTCGACAGCTGCGAAAGCCTCCAGCGCGCCCGCCCTTGCGGAGCGGCGGTCTTTCGCCCCGCTGGCCCACGACGTGATCAACGAACCGGCTCCGACAGCAGTCAGGATGGACGTCAGCAGCGGGATCGCCGTCGCGAAATCGAGCATGCCCTTGACGCTAGCGGCGGACATGTTCGCGATCGTGACCAGAGTGGCCGGCCCCGCCGCGGTGGCGGAAGTCCTCGTGGTGGGCTATTTACGTGGACGACGACGAGCTGCGCGGCAGGCTTGCCGAGGCTGGCCACCCGGCCCTCTCGGGGCGCCTACGGGACTGGCCGGCCCCCGGCGGTGACCCTGGTGCGATGAGCGAGAGCAGCGACCAGCACGCGACCGAGGTGTGGCCGCATCCGGCCAGCGCGGCGGCCAGGGCCTCGGAGCGGTGGGCGGCCCCGGCGCGGGACTACCCGGCGCCGGCGGACGGGACGAGCGTGTGGCCGGGGGCGGACCCGCCGGGGGTGGATCCGCCGATGGTGGCGGGGGTCGACGGGCCGCAGACCCGGCCCGGGTGGTTGACCCGGGGCCGGGACGGCGGCGGCGCCGCCTGACGTCCTGGCCGTCGGCGCGGACCGGCACTATGCCGGGATGAGCGCAGGGAGCCTGACCAAGGCGCAGCAGGAGACGATCGTCGGCGAGGGGCTGGCCCTCGGGTTGCTGGCGGTGGGGGTCGTCGCGGTGACCAGCGGGAAGCAGGCTGTGGAGTTCGCGTTCGGGCGGGCGTGGCGTTCGTGGACGCATCGGTCGAAGTTCCCGCAGGTGCGGATGGAGATCGCGCGGAACGATGTTCTCCGCATCATGCGTGACAGTGAGCGCCGGCGTGGGTCGGCTCTGGCGTACTGGGCGACCGGCGGTGCCTGGTACGAGCCGGTACAGCGTGCCGACTGGTCGGTCGAGGAGGACGGCGAAGTACTGGGCGAGAACTCCGGGATCCCGTTTGCCCAGTGGGTGGCGCTGGCGGAGGCGATCGTCGCGGAGCTGAAGGACGACCAGGTTCGCCGGCGCGACGGGTAATTGCCTTGCTCGGGTCCGGTGTGGTGTCAGGCGAGCTGTTCGTCGAACCACGCGCGCAGCTGGTCCAGCGTTGGGCCGATTGCGTGGCCTGCCCAGGTTGCGAGGTAGACGCGGCGGAGCTTGCGGGTTGAGTCGATGTCGACCGGTGGCAGAACGATCTCGGTCGCCCAGCGCAGGGTCGGCGGGCGGAAGGCGCGTGGAAAAGTCATCGGGAAGGTGGCGCCGCCGCTGTCGAGGTCTGACAGCGGTATGAGCTGGTGGATGGCGTGGTTGCCGGCGTAGCGCGCGGCACTGAGCCGTGGTGCGACCGCCGGTCGAGCTGCTACGTACGGCTGGTGGCCGTCCGGGTCGGTGCACATGTCGTCGATGCCGCGTGTCCAGAGGAGGACGGCAGCGGCCGATCCGTAGAGCCGTAACCGCAAGTCCGCTTGACGGTCGTCGGCGTCGTCAGGCCGGAGCCTGTGGAGGTTGGCCGTCCAGTCGTCGTGTGCGTGCCGGAGCAGAGTGTGTGCTGCGCGGACGGCGGCAGGGTTGTACGGCGGGCCGACCATCAGAGCTGGATCTTGCCGGGGGCGGGTGCGGAGCCGGGCACGAAGTGGTTCGCGATGTCGTCGAGGAACTCGACGTGTAGGCGGGGGCCAACGGTGCGCCACGCTGCTTCCTGGCCGTTGAGGTCGGCGGTCAAGGCGAGGTGTCGGCATGCGGCGGGGTGTCTGGGCTCGCCGGGGTTGAGGTGCCAGGCGTTGCCGTGTGCGCAAGCGTTGCGGTAGTGGCGGGCGAACTCCAGTAGTGGGACGGACTTATCTCGATGTCCGCCTTTGTCGATCATGTCGCCGATCACGATCGCGCCGGTGATCATGCCGGTGCTCATAACGTCCATCAGGAAGGGGCCACGCAGGCGGCTTGCGGTCGTCAGGATCTCCCGGGCGCTGAACCGGAGTCGCTCACGAGGAGTGCCGTCGTCCTCCCCGTACACGAGATCGACGGGGAGGTCGCTCGACGGCGGCGCGTCGGTGAGCTGGAGTGAGATTGTGAGCAGCGGCAGGGAGGGCAGGAACATCGCTGGGATGCCGAGGTTCATCGCGAGCATGAACACCTTCAGCTCGCCGGCCCGGCGGGCGATGTCCGCATGGGTGGGAGTGTCCTGCGGTGTGGTCACGCCTGCTGATCGAACCGTGCGCCCTGAGGGTTTCACTTTCCGATATGACCGTTACCGATCTGTCTCGTTCGCGTTGGGCCGATCATGCAGAGCCGCTGGTTGACCATCCTCGTTTCGTTCGCGGCGGGGCTGTTGTGTTCGGTGCGGGCACCGCGTTCGCCTCGCCGGACCACGAGCAGGGCAAGGTCGTCACGAAGATCACCAAGTTGGAGGACCTGCGAGGTCTGCCGTGCGGTGAGGGCACGCAGTTCGGCCAGGGCTACACGGACTTCCGGATCTTCCGGCCGGAGAACGCCTCGGTCATCCAGTGGGCGTGCGTCACCGGCGAGACGCAGAATTTCCCTGACCAGGCAGACATCCCCACCGAGGATCTTCCGATCGGCGAGTTTCCTGGGAACCCGGTCATTCCGTTGCCGGAGCTGCCGGGTCTGTCGCAGTAGCCGTAGTCGGCTGAGTGGGGCGTCCGCCGGTAACGGTCGGGCGCCCGTACTCGATTAAACTCCCGATAAGGCATGTTATCGGGAGTCAGGACGAGGTCGGGCATGATCGATAGTGCGAATGCGGAGCTGGAGCCGGCCGCCGTCGGCGAGATCGTCGAAGCGCGACCCGCCGCCGACGCCTACCTGTCCGAGGCGACCCGGGCCCGGATCGTAGACTCCGTGCCCACGAACACCCGCCGCGCCTACGCCCGACAGTGGGCGGCGTTCACCGACTGGTGTGCCGCCGCCGGCCGCACCGCGCTACCCGCAACCCCGCAGACCCTCGCCGAGTACGTTGCGCATCTCGCCGACGCCGGCCAGGCTCCCACCTCGATTGAACAGGCCGTCGCCGCCGTGCGCACCGCGCACCGCGCCGCCGGCCACCGAGGCGCCCCCGACACCGAGGCCGCCCGTCGCGTGCTTCGCGGTTACCGCCGTCAGCGCGCCGACTCCGGGCACCGGGCCCACCAGGCCGTGCCGATCACGATCGACACCCTGCGGGCGATGATCGACACCACCGACCCGGACACGGCGCGCGGTCTACGTGACCGCGTCGCCCTCGTGCTCGGGCTCGCCCTCATGGGGCGCCGCTCCGAACTGGTCGCCCTCGGGTTGGACGACGTCACCGAGACGGACGACGGGTTGCTGGTGCTGATCCGGGTGTCGAAGACCGACCAGGACGCGCACGGCGTCGAGGTAGCGATCCCGCACGGCCAGCACGCCGGCACCGACCCGGTCCGGCTGGTGCGGGCATGGCGGGCGATTCTCGCCGAGCACGGACACACCGGCGGGCGGCTGCTTCGGTCGGTGACTCGACACGGCCGTATCGGGGCGTCCCTGTCGGCCGACGGGCTCGGCGACCTGGTGCAGGCCGCCGCCCGCCGGGCCGGCCTTCCCAACGCGGCCGGCTACTCCGCCCACTCGCTGCGCGCCGGGGGCGCGACGGCTGCACACCGGGCCGGGGCCGCGGTGTCGACGATCGCCGCGCATGGGCGGTGGGCTCCGGGTTCACCGGTGGTCCTGTCCTACATCCGCTCAGTCGACCGGTGGCGCGACAACGCCCTGGCCGGGGTGGGCCTGTGAACGGGCAGCCGACCCCCGCCTACGACCGAGAGGTGGCCGAAACGGGACTGTGGCTACTGCGCGACGCCCACGACCAGTGGCGCGCCACGTACGAGGATGTCGCAGGTGGACGCGGGGACGGCGAGCACCACCGGCAGGTCGCGCTGCGGCTGCACCAGCACGCCGCGGCTGTCGCCACCTGGGCGCGGGCTCTGGACGACCTGTGCGGAGGTGACCCGGGCCCGATGCCGGGTTACCGCGTCGACCGCACGGACTCCTCGGGGGAGCTGCTGGACGGGGCCCGGTACGTGTGCAACCGGTCGGTGCACCAGCTTCTGAACCTCACGCAGTCCATCGGGGGGATCAGCTACCCCCGGTCCTACCCGCGCCGATACGACGAGGTCGGCATCGTCAACTGGGCGCAGGAGCGGTACCTGCCGCGCGCCGAGACCGAGCGGCCGGGTCAGGCCGCGCTGCGGGCCGCCTACGTCGCCCGCTACGCCGGGCAGCCAGTGTTCGAGACGCTCGCGGAGCTGCGGAAGTGGTTCGACTGGAAGCTCAGGTAGCGGCGGCTCCCTTGCACGACGGAGCCCCCTGCTCACCGAGCATCACACGCTGACGCCGTCGTGCAGGTAGACCCACCGCCCTTCGTCGTCCTGCTCGCCGGTCAGCACGTAGTTGCCGGCCGGCATTGGGTCGTCGGTACCCACGGACGCCCACGTGATGCTCGGCAGCGGCTTGTCGTTCGGCAGGTGCTGGAACGTCTGCCATCGGCCGTGGTCGGGAACGGCCGCAGCACGCATCACGATCCGGAGCGGGTTGTCGGCGATGGGCTGGCCGTCGTTGTCGTTGCTCATGGGCCCACGGTAGGAGTGAGCGGCGGTTCCGAGTCAACCGCGACGACAGGTTCGTTGACCGCGCGCCTCCCGCCCGGCCCGGCCGCCGGCCGCGACGATCGTCGGCACGCGCTCGCCGGCGATCACAGGGATCGGACCGCCGGCGGGCGCGCTCCAGGGTCAGCCGACGGCGCTGCTGGTGGTTGGGCTGGGCACCGTGGTGGTGGGCTCGGGTGTGCCCTCGTCGACCGGCTGCGGGACGAGCGTGGTCGGCGGTGTGGTCGTCGGCGGTGCGGTCACGACCGGGGGCGTGGTCGGGTCAGGGGTGCCCTCTGGCGGGGTGGTGACCGGCGGGATGGTGACAGGCGGCGTAGTGACCGGCGGGGCCGGCGGGTTCGCCGTCGGCGGGGGCACCGGTGCCGGCGCGGTCCCGGTCTGGGTGCACAGATACTGCTTCGACGTCCCGAGCTGCGTGCACGTCAACACGATGTTGGCGGTGTTCGGCCGGGTGCCGGGCACGGTCGGCGGGGCCGGCAGGGCGATCGTCGGCAGCGGCGGGATCGTGGGCCGCGGCGGCTGACTGGCCGATGCTTCCTGGCATGCGGTGAGGAGTGCGACGGCGGCGAGGACGCCGGCGATGCCGGCGGCCCGGCGGGCGCGGGCGGGGAGCGGGTGCATGACCATGACGACGTGCGGCGGCCCGCCCGGTTCGCGACCGAACGGCGCAATCCGGGCGAACGGCACGTCCGGCCGTCAGTAGCGGCGGCGACCGCGCTGCGTCGGCGACCAGACGCCGCCGGACACGTTGGAGTCGCGGACCAGGCGGGCGTCGGCGGTCATGGTCAAGGGCGTCTCGTCGGCCAGGGCCGCGGTGTAGTCCTCGGGCGTCGTGGGGGCGTCCGGGTCGTCGCTGCGCGGGTTCCCCGCGGCCATCGCCCGGATCGCGGCCACGCACCTGGCGCAAAGCACGTCGTGGTGCGGGTCCGGGCTCCGGCCGGCGAGGGCGGACCCGGCCGGCTGGCCGCAGTGCGAGCAGGTCAGCGGTGTCGCGAACGGGGCGGGGCGCTCGTCGTCGAGGGAGTCGAGCGGTGGCAGCCCGCTGTCGTCGAACCCGGAGTCGATGAGGTCGTCGAGGGCGTCGGCGTGCTGCTCGCAGGTGACGGCGACCATGGTCGTCGGGGTGGCCGCGAGGGTGAGGGTGCCGGCGGCGGGGGCTTTGCAGAAGTAGCAGCGCATGACCGCGATCGGGTCGGCGAAGGGGTGTACGGCGGTGCCGATGGCGCCGATGGCGCCGATGGCGGCGGCCTTGTGCTCCAGCGCGACGGGCGCGCCGGTCTTCACGGACTGGAGGCCGGCCAGCCGGTTCGCACCGTGCAGGACCGGGCTGTACTCGTAGACGTCGCAGTCGGTGATCACGCGGGTGTCGCCGCGGTGCCGGGCCCCGCCGTCGGGTACGCGGAACCCGATTGAGTAGCGGGCGTCCTTCCCGAACGCGGTCGCGATGGCGCGCTGCTCGCGGCCGTCGCGCGTCGGCAGGTAGCGGGCGGTGGCGACCAGGGCGCCGGCTCCCCGCGGCCATGGCGACCCGTCCGGGGCGGTGGCCGGTAGGTCGGGGTCGCCGGGCAGCAGCTCCCGAATCGACGTCGTCCGGCCGCAGATTCTGTTCCAGTCGTGCCCGACACACATCCGGGGGGTGCGCTCGCGCAACGTCCTGCGGAATGCGCCGGCCGAGATTATGTCACCGACGTCGTCGCGGACGCCGGTGACGGCGACGACCGCGGTGACGGTGCCGGTGTCGGGGTCGATGTCGGCGAGGCCGCCGGCCGGCGCGGACGTGGAGGGCATCATCATGCGGTCCAGGGTCGCGACCTGCGCCGGCGGCGGCACCGAGGCGCGCCGCCGGCGCCGCGCTGGTCAGCTCCCGAGTCCGTCCAGGGCTTCACGGAGCCGGCGCCGGGCCCGGTCGGTGGCGTCGGTGTCGCCGGTGTCGAGGGCGGCGAGCAGCCGCCCGGCGGTGATCGTGACGACGTGGCGCTGGTCGAGGGCGGCGAGGACGACGACGGCGGCCCGGTCGCGGTCGCCGGGGCTGGTGATGCGGCGGCCTCGCAGGATCGCGGCGGCCTCGTGCAACGGCATCGGTTCGGGCATGGCTCCCCCTGGGTGGGTGGTGCTGGCCGCGGGGGAAGCGCGGAACGGACGCCGGGGAGCCTACGTCCCGGTCGGCCGGGTGTGCTCGCGGTGTTCGCGGGCCAGGCGCAGCGCGGCGTCGCCGGTGATGCGGAGGTGGACTCCGCCGGCGGCGCACCGCGGGCAGGCGGTCCAGCAGAGCGGCCCGGCGGGGCTGGACGCGACGACGGTGCGGAGGCCGTCGGTGGCGCGGCAGGACCAGCAGACGACGGCGACCGGGCACGGGGCGGTGCTCATGACGGCACGGTGCCGGGGCAGAGCCGTGCGTTGGCGTGGTGCATCAGGGTGATCGTGTCGAAGTCGTCGAGGCCGCCCCATCGGGACTTGAGCTGGTCGATCTGCTGGGCCTCGTGCAGGCCGTCGGTTTTCATGTCGCAGACGGCGAGGCCGATCTGCAGGAGGGCGTCGTCGGTCCAGATCCCGCGGCCGTAGAGGTCGGTGCCGGCGTTCTGGGTGAAGGCGGCCACCTGCAGTGGGTCGGGGTTGTCGGCGCCGGCTGGCGCGAGGAGCAGCATCGTCAGGACGGTGATGGTGGCGGTGACGACCGTGGCGAGCACGGCGGTGAGCAGGACCCACGGCCAGATGCGACGGGCGGGCTGCGCCCAGTGCTGGAACTGGTGCTGCGGGTAGGGCGGCTGGGGGTTCATCGTCGGGGCTCAGCTCTGCTCGGTGTAGACGTGCTGGCGGTCGTCGGAGCCGTAGATGTCCAGGCTCGCGAACTGGCCCTGGGGGATGTCGAAGGTCTGGACGCCGCGGTAGGTCTTGCCTGGCTGGGTGCTGTAGCCCTCGGGCAGTTCCTCCCCGCAGGAGGGGGCGATGATCCCGGCGTTGTCGTGGGTGATGCCACCGGTGTCGGTCCACTGGGTGCGCATGAAGATGTGGTCCTGGCCGGGCACGTACAGGTCCGAGGTCTTCAGGGTGATGTCCATGCGCAGGTAGCCCTCGCACCAGTCGACGCCGTTGACGGTCCAGGTGGCGGTGTCCTGACCGCCGTAGTTCAGGACGTTCGGGGCGCCGATCGCGATCGGGGACGGCGGGACCGGGGCGGTCGCGGTCTCGGCGGCCGGGTCGGTGCCGGTGCCGGGCAGGGGCGCGAAGGCATTGCTGGTGTCGGTGCCGAGGACGTCGCAGTAGCCGCGGGTGATCTCCACGAAGCTGGCGTACTGGGGGGTGGCGTCGGACTCGGCGGTGTTAACGGTGTCGAGGGCGCCAGGGATGGAGCACATCATCCGGCCGGTAGCGAGGATCTGCTGGTCGGAGGCTGCCGAGTTCTCCTGCTCGCCCATAGCGTCGCGGATCTCGCCGACGTAGCCGTCGGTGGTGTGGGGAGTGGAGCAGGCGACGCCGGCTCCGGCGGCGAGGGTGACGCCGACGGCGAGGCTGGCGAGGGTGCGGGTGAGGGTGTTCATGGCGCCTCCCGACGGGTTGACGAGGTGGTGTCGCCGAGAATGTCGATAGGCCGGGTGCCGCGTTAGCTACAGCCAGGTGGAGTCATCAGTTCTGCGTACCTGTTCTCGCTGGCGATCCACGGGCCTGGAGGAGCGGTACCTTCGCCGTGACCGCCCCGTCGGGGGGCGGTGACCGCTACCAGTCCTATCGGAGGACGCCATGGCGCTGAGTCGCCTTGCCCGCGAGTTCGCCGCGGAGATCAACAACCACGACTGGTCCGACGCGCCGTACCGGACAGATCGTGCCGGGCACCGCCGGGAGAACGACCCGAACGCCGGCCAGCGCCCTCCTCTCGGCAAGGTCGAGACCGACGCCGTGCGCATGAACGTGATGTGGGTCGTTGCGCAGGTCCTCGGTCACGCCGACCCGAACCTGGACGAGTTCGAGTTCGCGGAGGCGTGCGGCGTGGATACCCGGACGCCCTCCGGGCGGCCCCGCTCCGGAGTCATCAGCGCCGGGCTGCGCACCGACCACGACACCGGCGCCTACGACGTTCCCGGGGCACTGGCGGCCGATGACCCGAACGAAGATGCCTACGATCGCCGTCCCGACCGAGTGGCAACCGATGCCCAGCGCACACGCACCTGGCCCGCGGACCCCAAGACCCGGGGATTCACCACCCGACGAGGTCAGTGCGTGCACAGCCACGAGCAGTGCCCGAAGTACCGGTACGGGATCGCGTCGGCCGAGCGGCACGGCAGACGCATCCATCCCATCCAGTGGACGACTACGGGGCAGGCGCACGCCGCTGGTAAGGCTGTCTGCTCGTTCTGCTGGTCATGAGCGAGCTCGTCGTAAGTAGCGTTTCACGGATGGATGCTGACGGGTGGGCCGCGATCGCAGCGTGGACCGGGGTGCTCGTCGCCGTCGGCGCTGCGGTCTTCGCAGGGCTGCAGGCGCGCAGCGCCGCGGCAGCACTGAAGGAGACAAAGAAGGCCCGCGCTGCGGCCCAGGACCAGGCCGAGTCGGCGCGGGAATCCGCTCGCGCAGCGAGCGTGTCCGCCTCGGCGACCGTCGACCAGGCGGGCAGCGCGAGGGAGAGCGTCGACCTGGCGCGCCGGACCTTGCACCGGGCTGACCAGCCGCGGTTCGAGCTGGAGGGCGACATCCACGAGGGCAACCGGCTGACTGTGGTCGCGAGGATGGTGGCCGGCCCGCCCGAGGTCACCGCCTCCGGTAGGTGGCGGGCCAGCTCCACCGGGGCTGAGCAGGACGACGGGGCGTCCCTGTTCGACCATCGGGAAGGCTCGACGACCACATACCGGATCGTCCTCGGCGACCGGATCCTCGTGCCGATGGACGTCCCGGACTGGGCTGTCACAGCCACCATCCGGCTCGACCTGCACTGCACCGACGTCGCCGACGACGAACGACAGTGGGATAGCCCGGCGATGCTGGAGTGGTCGTCCCCGGTCGGCTGGGTGATGTAGGACGTCTACCCACCCTCCGGCTGGTCCTGCGGTCGGTCGGGCGCGCGCAGCGTGGCCGCGCCGGTGTCGGTCGGGGCAAGGCACGTTCTTCGCCTTGCGGCGGCCGACACCGGTGTGGCACCCCTCCGGGGCGACCGATCGACCGCAGGACCCCGCCCCGCCCACCTGCGGGAGGGAGGGCCAGGGTGTGGGGCGGAGCCCCGCGGGTTGCCTGGGTAAAGAGCAGTTCAACAACGTTGATGATCTGCAGGTCGGGGCGCTAATGACGGGGTGACGCGGCCGATAAGCGGTACGTGACTACGCCGCAGAGCCCCTACCAGGGCCACCCCCAGCAGCAGCCCTACTACGGTCAGTACCCGCCCCAGCAGGGCGGTCAGTACCCGCCGCAGGGCTACCCGCCCCCGCAGGGCCAGTACCCGCAGTACAACCAGGCCCCGCAGATCCCGCCGCCCGCGCCGAAGAAGAAGCGCACCGGGCTCAAGGTGAGCCTCGGGATCCTGGTCGCGATCGTCGTCATCGCGATCGCCACCGGCGGTGGCGGCGACGAGCAGGCCCCGGCGACCGCCTCGGGTGACGCGAACGCCGCCCCTGCCGCCGTCGGTGCCCCCGCGAGCGGGGACCAGTCGGTGAAGTTCGGGCAGGAGGCCACCTCCGGAGACCTGGTCATCTCAGCGTCCGCGCCGGAGAAGGTCACCGAGTTCGGCATGACGCAGGCGTGCTCGACGGTCACCTACAAGAACAACGGGTCGACCCCGGCGTCGTTCAACCCGTTCGACTGGAAGTTCACCACCCCGGCCGGGGTCGAGGCGTCCGCGTCGATCCCGTTCAACGCCGGGGCGAAGGCCCTGAACTCCGGTCAGCTCGCCCCGGGCGGCACCACCTCGGGGATGATCTGCGGCGACCAGCAGACCACCGACGTCAACGCGGTGAAGTACGCACCCTCGTTCAGCTTCTCCGACCCGATCACCTGGACGAACTGACCCCCCTCCCCCGAGCTGCGCGCCGATAGCCGGGGTAGTCACGCACAACGACACGGCGCGCAACCGAGGCCCCCACTGCAGCAGCCCTGCGGTGGGGGCCTCATCGTGTTCGCCGTTCCGTTCTGTCGGTGGTCGGTCGCATACTCGCCGGATGAGCAGCGACGTCGGTCCCGTGCCCGGCTGGGTGGTGCCGGTCGAGCTGGCGGTTCGGGACTGCCTCATCGCCGCGTACCAGGTGTACGACGTTGCCGACGACACCGCGGCCGGGGGTGCGTTCGCGGCGGTGAACTGGGTCCTGCGCCCGGCGACGCAGCCGGGCCCGGCCACCGACCGGACCGAGGCGCCGTCGTGGGAGATCGCCCGCGGGGAGTCGTGGGCAGCGCTGTGCGCGGCGGCCGGGCAGGAGGAGCCGACCGGGTGGGACTGGTACCGGCTCGGTGCCAGCCCCCGCCCGACCCGCATCGTCGACCCGGCCTGGTGCTACGGGGCGTGGCGGGCGCTGTCGTGGCTGCTGGGGGTGCGCCCGGACCCGCCGGTCGAGTTGCCCGACCGCGACGCTGACGGGGCGGTCGTGCCGGGCTCGCAGCGCTACGTCGCTCGCCCGGACCGCGACCGGCCGGCGTGGCAGGACGCGCAGCGTGCCCGCCGCGGCCGGGAGACCGGCGAGGCGTTGCGGCACTGGCGGCACATCCGGGAGCTGGCCGACCGGACCCGCACCGCCGGGTAGCCGGTCACCGGTCGAGCACCGGGCCGTGCTCTGCCCGGTCGTTGTGCTCGACCTGGTCGTGCTGGCGGTCGCGGGCGGTCCGGCGGGCGAGCTGGTCGGCCCGCTCGTCGGCGGCGTCCCGGTCGGCGCGGTCGTCGACGGTCTGGCGGGCGGCGATCTCGGCCAGCGCTGCCTGGGCGCGGGCGACCGCGGCGGCGGTGTCGTCGACGTCGAGCACCTGGTCGCGGTCGGCGTACTCGCCGGGCGCTGCGGTCGCGTCGTCCCGGACGTCCGGCACGGCGGTCAGCGCCGGCTTGTCGTCGGCGGCGAGCAGGTCGTCGGCGTCGGCCGGGCGGTCGTCGAGCACGTCGCCGGCGGTGACGTCGCGGTGTCGGTCCTGCTCGACCTGGTCGGCGCGGTGGACGGCCAGCCACTCGTCGGCGGTCACCTGCTCGGCCGGGCGGTCGAGGTCGACGCCGCGGGCGCCGAGCGCGGCCCGGGCCCGCGCGGCGTGGTCGCGGGTGACCGCGGTGTGGGCCCACCACCGTGCCCGGGCGGTGTCGGCCTGGTCGAGGTCGGCGACCTGCTGGTCGAGCCGGTCGGCCGCGGCGGTGGCGTCGTCGGCGTCGCGGCGCAGCCGGTCGGCCTCAGCGGGGTCGTCGGCGGTGTCTGCGCGGGCGGCCCACACGGTGGCGTCGGCGCGGGCCCGCTGGGCGGCCTGCTCGGCGGCGGCCAGGTCGTCGGCGACGTAGGCCGGCGCCCACGGCCGTTCCCGCTCCCACGCCCGGACGCGGGCGCGGAGCTGCCCGTCGGACATCTCGGCCTCGTCGGCGCCGGCGTCGGGCAGGTCGAGGGCGGTGTGCGCGGCCCGCCAGGCGGCGTGGGTCTCGGCGAGCCCGGCGGGCGGGGCGGAGCCAAGGGCATCGGCGACGTCGGCGTGGCCGGCGACCTCCCGGTAGGCGGCGGCCCACCCGGCCCGTGTCTCCCACCCGGCACGGTCGGTGGGGTCGTCGGGGATCCGTCCGAGCGCTTCGCGTGCCCACTGGGGCAGCTCGACCGCGGTGGCCGCGCCGAGCTGGTGGCGGCGCTGGTCGGCGGCGTCGGCCAGCGCGGCGAGTCGGTCGGCCCGCTCGGCGGGCAGCCCGGCCGGGATGAGGTCGCGGTAGGTGCGCAGGTGCGGGTCGAGGCGCCCGTCGAGGGCCTTGCTGATGCGCGAGTGCAGCACCTGGGCGGGGCTGCGGGACCCGGCCAGGGTGCGGCCGGCGACGGCGTCGGCGAGCACGGCGGCGGGGTCGTGGCCGGCCAGCTCGGCGGTGCGCAGCAGCCGGGCGAGGGTGTCGGTGGCCGGGTCGGCGGCCAGCGCCTCGCGCTGGTGGGCGGGCAGTGCGTGGTCGGCGGCGAGCCGGTCGAGCCATCGGGCGGTGCGGCCGGCGGTGGCGTCGGCGATCTCGGCGGCGAGCCGGTCGAGGTGGCGGCGCATCGAGACGGTGTCGTGGGCGCCGGCGGCGGCCTGGGCCGTGGCGGTGCGGTCGGTGACGTCGCCGGGGTCGACGGCCAGGGCGTCGGCGATCACGGCCCGCGCGGTGCGGGCGGCGGTGTCGAGGGTGGCGCCGGTGGGGGTGTCGTCGCCGACGGCGCGGGTGATCGTCCAGGCGGTGTTGCGGTCGCGTCCCCGAGTCAACGACACGTAGGCGGACCCGGGGTCGGTGGTGGAGCCGAGGACGGCGTGCCCGGTGTCGACGGTGCGCCCCTGTGCCGCGTGCACCGTGGACGCGTAGCCCAACGCCAGGTGCTCGGTGACGTAGCCGGCGGGCAGGACGACCGGGACGCCGGCGGTGTCGACGACGCGCAGCCCGCCGCCGGGCAGCAACTCGGTGACGGTGTAGGTCTCGCGGTTGATCGGGGCTCGGGTGTTCCCGTCGTGCCCGATCAGGTGCCAGGCGTTGCGGCGGGCCTGCACCCGGTCCCCGACGCCGGCGACGCAGCCGGGCGCGGCGAGGGGCACGCCGCGTTCGGCGACCCGCCCGAGCGCGACCAGCTCCGCCCGCAACGCCGCCGACACCCGGGCAGCGGCCTCGTTCGTGCCGACCAGCAGCAGCGCGTCCCGGCCGGCGATGGTGTCGGCCAGCCACGCCCGCCCGGCCGCGGTCTCGGCCTGCTCGGCGGTGCCTGCGTCGACGAGGCGGCCGTGCCGCTCGTAGTCGGCCAGCGCGGCCGGGTCGCCGTCGCGCAGCCGCAGCGACGCCGCCCCCTCCCACGCGTTGGTGAACCGGCGGACCTCAGTGAGCTCGTAGCGCAGGCCGCGTTCGGCGAGCTCGGCGAGGGCGCCGCCGGGGCCGACGGCGGCGAGCTGGCGGGGGTCGCCGACGAGCAGCAGCTTCGCCCCGGCCGCGGCGCAGCGCTGCTGCACGGCGAGCAGGTCCCCGGTGGCGGTCATGCCGGCCTCGTCGACGACGACCAGGTCCCCGGCGTGCAGCCGCCACGCCTCGTCCCCGCCCGCAGACGGCTGGCCTGGGCGGGCGTCGGCGAGCCGTCGCTGCGCCCCCAACCAGGCGGCGACGTTCGCCGAGATCATCCCCTCGTCGGCGAGCACGCCGGCGGCGGCCTGCGACGTCGCCAACCCCACCACCCGCGGCGCTCGACCGTCACCGTGCTGGCCAGTGTGCCGGTGGGGGTCGGTCCAGGCGTCGGCGATCGCGCCGACGACGAACGACTTCCCGGTGCCGGCGGCGGCGGACAGCACCTCGACACGAGCACCGGAGGTAAGCACGCCGCGCAGCGCGGCGGCCTGGTCGGCGCCGAGTTCGCGGCCGTGGTCGGCGAACCGGGCCACCAGCCCGTCCACCACCGTGCCGGCGAGGGTGGGTGCGCCGCGCTCGACCGCCGCAGCGGCCAGGGTCCGTTCGGCGGCGAGCTGGCCGGGGGTGGCGTAGCGGGCGCCGCCGGGGCGTTCGTACACCGACCGGCCGTCGCCGCGCAGCAGGTCCGGGGTGAGCCCGGTGGTGTCCTCGCCGGCGGTGACCTCGACCGCCGAGTCGAGGGCGGCGTCGGTGAGCCCGTCGAGCAGCACCCGCACCCGCCCGGGCGCCAGGTCCAGGTGGGCGGGCAGGGCGTCGGAGATCGCCCGGGTCAGGTCGGAGCGGGTCCAGGTCTGGCGGGCGTCGCCGACGGCGGCCAGGGCACGTTCGATGACGTCGCGCGGCTCCCACCGGGCGGCCGGATCGGATGCCTGCGCCCGGTCGAGCACAGCGCGGGCGACGGCGGCGAGCCCGCCGTCCAGCTCCGCCCGCGTCTCGGCCTCCCACCGGTCCAGGCGGGCGGTCAGGGTCTCCCCGTCGTGGGCCTTCGCCCGCCGGGTCGCCAGCGTCGCCTGCTGGGCGATGCGGGTCCGTTCCAGCGCGGACGGTTCCCGCCCGTGCCGGGCGCGGTAGGCAGCGACCAGCTCGCCCGCGCGGGCGGAGATCGCCCGCCGGCGGGACGAGAACATGTCCATGATCGGCTGCGGGACGCCGACGATCTCCCGGGCCCGCCCGTCCGGGCGGGTCTCGAACCGCACCCCGAGCGACCGGGCGAGGTGGGCCTCCATGACGCGTTCGGCGATGGCGCCGGCGGCGCCGCGGTGGGCGTGGATCGCCCGGCTGTCCAGGGCCCGCCACTGCCCGTCGGCGCACCGCGCCCGGTTCAGGATCGCCTGGTGCACGTGCAACTGCGGGTCGCGGTCGCGGCTGTCGTGCTGCAGGAACTGGGCGACGACCCACTCGTGGGCGTCGGTCCACCGCCCGGCGCCGCCGCCGTGGTGCCCGACGCGGCTGTAGCCGGCGACGTCCTGCAGGTAGTCGATGGCGGCGCGGGCGCCGGCCATGACGGCGTCCTCGACGGCGCGCTGGTGCGCCGCCCACGCCGCCGCCGCGTCGGCGTCGCCGGTGGCGCGGGCGTCGTTCGCGGCCCGCTCGAACGCCACCGCCAGCACGGTCACGCTCTTGGGCGCGGAGAACGTGGCGTCGATGAACGACACGGCCTGGCGGGCGGAGCGGTCGGCCTGGGCGCGCAGCTCCGCCCGCCGCTCCGGGCCGGCGCCCGGCTCGCCCGCCACCAGCTCGTCGTACACCCGGTCCGCGGACCGGTACGCCCGGTGCCCCCGGGCGAGCGGGCGAGCCTCATCCCACGTCTCCCGCCCGCGGGCGGCCGGGTCCCGCGGGTCGAGCAGCCGGCTGTAGACGGCCTCCATCACGGTGGCGTCGACCTCCCCGGCCAGCCCGAGCCCGCCCACCCCGGCCCCGTACCAAAGCCCGGCGGGTTCGCCCGCGGCGACGGCGCCGGTGTAGTAGCCCTCCCGCCCGCCGGCGACGGCGTCGGTCAGGTAGCGGGTGTCGTGCCCGGTGGACAGGCTCAGCACGGCGGTCAGCGCTCCCGGGTGTCGTCGGTGTCGCCGCGGGCGGCGTCGTGGCCGTCCTGGTGGGCGACCGGGCGGGCGTGCTCGTCGTCGTCGCGGCTGCGGGCGTCGCGGCGGTCCACGCGGCGGGTGACGGCCTCCCGGGCGCGGGCGACCGCCCGCCCGATGTCGCTGTCGTCGACGCCGTCGTAGAGCTGCTGCTGGTACCGGCGGTCCTCCTGGTCCCACCGGGTCAGCTGGTCGCGGGCGCGGCGGCGGGTGTCCTCGCCGTCGGCGAGCAGGTCGGCGAGGATCCGCCGGGCCCGCTCGCCCTGCGGGGTGTCCTCACCCGGCAGGGCCAGGGCCTCGCGGGCGTTTCCCGCCCGGTAGTCGACCTGCTGCGCCAGCCACTCCGGTGGTCCGGCGGCGTGGCGGGTGCCGGCGCGGGCGGCCCGCTCCTGGGCGTGGGCGAGCGCGGTCGCCTCCCACCGCCCGGGCGGGTGCTGGCGTTCGAGGGCGGAGTTGACCAGCTCGGTCACGGTGTCCTGGGCGCGCTCGACGTGGTGCTGGTCGCTGTCGAGGTCGCACTCGCGGCTCTCGGCGGCGACCAGGCGGTCGTCGGCAGCCTGCAGCGCCGCCCGCGTCTGCTCCGACGGCGCGGCCGTGTCGGCGGCGCGGGCGGCATCGCGCTGGGCGAGCGCTGCGGCGTACTCGTCTCGCGCGGCCTGACCGGCGCGCTGGGCCAAGGCCTCGCTGCCGGTGCCGGCCCACCGCTCGGTCAGCGACCGCAGCACGCTCGTGCGGGCCTCGTCGGCCGGCCCCTGCTCGTCGGCCGGCACGAGCCCGGTGACTAGGTCCACGGTGACCGGCGCGGCGTAGTTGAAGACTCCGTCGCGCAGGCTGGCGCCGGCCTCGTTGTCGCCCCGCTCGACCGCGGCCTGCACGGCGTCATCGGACATGGACAGGTTGACGACGTCGGTCCAGCCCGACGGGTGCTCCGCTGCCGGACGGGCCACCTCGTAGAGCACGTGGTCGGGTCCGATGAACCAGTCGTCGCGCCCGAGATCGGTCAGCGCGACGGGCTCGGTGCGCACCCGCACAGGCTGCTCGGCGACGTACACACTGCGCCCGGCTGCAGCCGGGCCGGCACCGTCTGCGGCGCGCTGCGGCGGAGTCCCGGCAGCCGCGTCGCGGCGCCCCATCAGATCGTGATGCCTAGGTGTGTCCGTCCGTTCTGTGCTCTGGTCCTGATCTTGTGCGGTCTGCTGGTGGTGCTCGTCGTGGTCGCTGCTGGTGGGCTGTCGGGTGCTCATCGGTGGCTCCTGTCGAGGTGGGCTCGTGCGTCGTCGAGCTGGGTGCTGTTGGGGTCGGGGTGGCGGCGGTCGAGGGTCCAGGCGGCGGCGATCTCGGCGGCTGCGTAGCCGAGCGGGGCGGCCTGCGGCGGCTGGTGTGCGCGCTGCCCGGGTCGGTGCAGGTCGAGGTCGCAGGTGTTGGCGACGGCGGCGATCCGGCGGACGACGCCGGGCCGGTGCCGGTCGTGCCAGTCCCCGACGCGGGCCCAGGAGGCGTCGGGGCCGCTGTAGGCGGCGCTGTGCGCGCCGCGCAGCCACGTCAGTTCCTCGACGACGGCGGGGTGCCACATCCAGCACGCCGGCAGGGCGGCGTCGGGGTAGTGCAGGTACACGGCGGTCAGCCACTCGCACAGGTCGGCGAGGTCCTGGCCGGCCGCGGCGGGGTCGTCGGCGAGCAGCCACGACCGCACCGGCGGCGGGCCGGTCCCGTCACCGGTGCCGGCGAGGGTGTCGGCGACGCGGGTGACCTCGTGGGCGAGGGCGTGCACCTGCCCGGTCAGCTTCTCCACCCGCCGGTCGGTGCGTTCGTGAGCGCGGGCGAGCGCAGTGAGCTGGTCGTCGTGGTCGGGCACGGTCACCACCCGGCCCGGGCGGGGTCGCCTACCGGATCGCCCGGCTGCCCGCCCGCCGGGTGGGTGCTGGTCGCCCGGTCGTCTCCCGCGGGTGACGGGGCGGGCGGGACGGCGGGCGACGGGACGGGCAGGACCACCGGCGTAGCCGCCGCGGCGGCGGCGTCGCGGGCCGCCCGGGTGGCGGCCTCGCCCACCGTCACCGGGCCCGGCTCGACCGGGCGGACGGCCCGGGCGGCGCGGGCCTGGGCGCGGACGTCACGGCGTCGCCACGCCATCGCCGGCCGCCCGATCGCCGGGGCCATGCCGCGCCGGAACATCACGACCCGCCCGGCGGGCAGATTCGCGAGCTGCGCCGGGGCGAGCACCGGCACCTTGCGCACGGACCGGGAGGTGACCCGGCCGTGGTCGTCGGTGGTCTCGACCCGCTCGTCGCGGTCCCCGGCGAGGGTGGACCAGTAGGCGAGGTCGTCGCGATCCCGGGTCCCGCCGAACACCATGATCGACGCGCTGTTGTTGAGGATGATCGCGGCGCCGGTCTCGCCCCACCGGGCGATGAGCTGTGCCCGCGACTGGAAGGCCGCGATGATCGTGACGCCCCGCCCGCCCATGTCCGCCGTCCACGACTCCAGCGGGACCGGCGAGATCAGGGCGGCCTCGTCCAGGGCGAGGGTCAGCGGCGGGTCCAGCCGGCCGCCGGGCTGCCGGGCGGCGATGCGGCGGGCCTCCCGGGCGATGTGCCCGGTCAGGGCGCACACCAGCGGAGCGGCCTGGGTCTCCTCCGCGCCGAGCAGGTAGATGGTGCCGCGGCTCGCCAGCAGGTCGGCGATGTCGAGGTTGCGGCCCGGCTCCGCCGCGGCCGACGCCGCCGGCGAGGTCAGCCACCCGAGGGCCGGCATGATCGTGCTGGTGATCGACGACCGGGTTCGGTCGTTGGTGGCGAGGAACTGGCCGGCGTCCTCCACGTAGGCCGGTTCCGGAGACCGGCGCAGCAGCCCGGTGACCTGCCGCCGTCCCGCCTCCGGATCGGACACCCACCGCAGCACGTCGCGCATGGTCAGCTCGCCGAGGGCGGCGGCGTGCAGCAGCGCGGCCAGCACCCGACGGGCCTGCCCGTCCCAGAACTCGCGGTCACCACCGGCGGTGGTGACCGCGCCGAGCATGTCCGCGGCCCGCTCGGCCGCGGTGACGGGGTCGGTGCAGCCGGTCAGCGGGTCGAACGTGACTGTCGACGGCAGCCCGCCGAGGCCAACGGCGTTGAACACGTGCACCGGGCCGCGGCCTGCGCGGAGCCCGGAGGTCAGCGCGTGCAGGTCGGTCCGGGTGGACGTCACCAGCAGGGCGCCCGGTGCGTCGATCACCCGGCCGGCCAACCATCCGGTCTTCCCGGTACGCGGTCCGCCGAAGACGAGGACGACGTCCTCCACCAGCGACCACACCCGCATGAGCCCGACGCGGGCGAGCGGCACGGCGACCTCGGTGGTCTTCGTACGGAGCCGGTCGCGGCGGTTCAGCTCGCCGAGCGACGGCCGCACCACCGCGGCGCGGCGGCGGACGGCCGCCGCGGAGGCGACGCGGGCGATCTCGACGCCGGTGGCGACGCCGGCGGTGCGCCGCATCCGGTTCCCCCACCTGGTGACGGTGCCGGCGGTGCGGGTCCACCGGTGCCAGCCGGCGGCGACCAGCACGGCCGCGGTGACCCCGGCGAGGACGAGCAGCGCGGTGGTGGCGACCAGCCACAGCACGTAGGTGACGACCATCCCGGCGCAGGACAGCGCGGCGCAGGCCGGCCAGTTCCGGCGCCGCCACGACCAGCCGGCGGCCAGGGCGAGCAGCGCGGCGACGGCGAGCAGCACGACCACGGTGGTCGTCCCGGCCGGCACCGTTGTAGCCGTGTCGGGGTTCATCGCGTCGCTCCCACGGTGTCGACGTCGCGGTGGGCGGCGATCAGCTCCCGCGCGGCGTGCTCGGTGATGTCCAGCTCCCGGGCGAGGCGTCGGCGGCCGGCGCCGTCGGCGATGAGCCGGGCCGCCCGGTCGTCGTCCGGCTCGGCCGCGGCCGGCGGCTGCTCGACAGGAAGGGCGGGCACGGGGTCGGCGTGCTCCCACCAGTCCGGCGCCTCCGCCTCGTCGCGGAGGTCTGCGACGTCCGGGCTGTCGGGCTCGACGTCGGCCGGCACCGGGTCGTGCTCGTCGACGCGTTCCCCCTGGTCAGGTGGCGCGCCGTCGTGCGCCGGCGCTGCGCCGGCGCGGCTGGCGAGCACGGCGAGGTGGACGACGGCGCCGAGCACGGCCGGCGCGACGGCGGAGACGAGGACGACAACCCACCAGGCCGGCTGCAGCCGGTAGGCGGCCAGGCCGTGCCCGAGGGCGTTCGCGGCGACGGATGCGGCGAGCAGCAGCAGGGCGAGCGCGCGGGCGAACCGGCGCGCCCCGTCCGGCACCCGGGCGCCGAGCCACACCACCGACCCGGCGGCGGCGCCGGCGTCGATGACGACGGGCAGCAGCCACGCCAGCTCCGGCGCGAACCCGCACGCCTCGGCGAGGTCACGCAGCGCGGCGAACGACAGGACGGCGGCGGCGACGGCGACGAGGCCCAGCAGCAGGTACAGCACCCGGTTCACGACTCCCACCCCGCCGTGCAGACGGAGCGGTCGGCGGCGAGTGATGGGCAGCCCGGTTCGCAGGGCTGGCCGGCGGGGGCGCCACACAGGTCGGCGGCGCCGGCGCAGGGCGGGTAGGCAGCGGCGTCGTGCTCGTCGCCGCGGCGGTCCAGGGTGGGGTCGGCGGCGGTCACCGGCTCGCCCCGTCGTCGGTGAGGTCGTCCTGCCGGTCGGCGGTCGCGGGCAGGTAGTCCTCGACCGCGCCGCAGTCGATGTGCGCGGTGGCCCGGTCGGTGCCGGACGGCGGCGGCGATGTCGGAGTAGCTCATCCGGCTACCGCCAGGATGAGGCCGAAGACGACCAGGGCGACGCCGGCGCCGAGCCCGACGGCAATCAGCAGCCGAAGCCGGGCGTCGCGCGCGACGTGGCGGCCCCGGCGGGCCGGCTGGGCGGACAGTCCGGGCCAGGTGCGGCCGGTGCGATCGCGGTGGTTGCCGCTGGTCGGAGGGGTCACAAGCGCACGGGTGCGCGATACGGTTCTCACGGGCCGGAGGACCTTCCGGTCAAGGGCCCGGGGTCCCGGTGCTTCCAACACCGGCCGGGCCCGCCTACTGGGTAGGCGTCCCGAGCTATCCGTTCAGTCCAGGATATCGCGGAGCACGACGCTCAGTGGCGACCTGCTGACCTGCGGTTCAGCACGACGCACTAGTCAGGCATAGTGCGCGACTACCTGGACTGAGCACCACCCGTTCCACGACGAGGGCCCCGCCGGACGATCCGGCGGGGCCCTCGTCGTCCGCGGTCAGAACAGGTCCGGCGTCGCCGGTGCGACGTCGTCGAGGAACGCGGTGATCGCCGGGACGAGGGTCGCCGTCTCCCCCACCAGGCCGATGTGGGAGGTCGCGGGCAGCACCACCAGGGGCGCACGGGGGACCTCCTGCAGCATCCCGGTCGCCGCGGCCCCTTCGTCACCGCCGCCGAGCAGGCGGAACATCTCCACCGCGTGCTCGGGCCGCACGCCGTCGGCGTCGCCGACGATCACCATGGACCGGGCCGTGATCGCACGCATCCGGTCGTCGGGGATCTCCTGGTCCTCAGCGTTGAGGACCTTCACCTTCTGCACCCAGGCCGCGAACGCGACGGGGTCCAGCGTGTGCTCCAGGAACGCGGACTCGACGGGCGAGCCGGCCAGTGTCGTCGCGTCCATCCCGGTGATCGCGGCGTGCACGGCGGGGTACCAGCCGTCGCGGCGGAACGTCGCGGCCATCACGACCAGCTTGCCGACGAGGTCCGGGTGCCGGAGCGCGAGCTGCAGCGCCACGCCGCCGCCCTGCGAGTAGCCCATCACGTCCGCCCTGTCGACGCCCAGGCCGCGGAGCAGCGCCGCGGCGTCGTCGGCGAACTGCTCGTAGGACAGCGCACGGGGCGCGTCCGGTGTCCGGCCCTGGCCCTGCATGTCGGCGACGACCACGGTGCGGTCGTCGGCGAGCCCGGCCGCCCAGGCCGCCATCGAGCCGGCGGCCATGAACGCGCCCGGGAGCAGGAGCAGCGGTGGCGACGTCCCGAGCTCGCCGTACATCTCGTGGTACAGGTCCAGACCGTTGACCGGCAGGTGCCCGCTCGAGGTCGGCGACGGGGTGATGGTGGCCGCTCCGGTCATGGTGTCTCCCGCGGTGGGTCGAGGGTCCGGCCCTCTACCGACCGTGCCGGGGCCGCGGACTCATCGGCCCCGGCAGCGCCGTCAGCCCGTCTTGGACAGCTGCCCGCGCACCGCGCCGGTCCGGTACTGCTCGGTGTGGGTGTCGACGAACCAGGCGGCCGGGTTGGCCTCCAGGTCCTTGACCGTGAACCCGGCGCCGGTGTCGACGCCGCCGACGACCACGCCGGTGGTGAACGGCCCCTGCAGGCAGCCCGTGCTGGTCATCGGACCACCGGGCGGGCCCTGCGGGTCCGGGAATACCATCCGCGGGTTGCCGGACTCGTTCGGCTGCCCCTCCTGCAGGTGCGTGGC
Organism: Pseudonocardia sp. UM4_GMWB1; assembly: GCF_017312155.1. NCBI lineage: Bacteria > Bacillati > Actinomycetota > Actinomycetes > Pseudonocardiales > Pseudonocardiaceae > Pseudonocardia > Pseudonocardia sp. UM4_GMWB1. The sequence continues at coordinate 4,053,808 of NZ_QJPN01000001.1, forward strand.
GGTCCGCGCGGGGCTGCTGAACGGCGGGGTGACCCCGGTCATCCGGATGTCGTAGCAGACGATGTCCTGCTGGCTGTTCAGGCGCAGGGTGAACTGTCCGCTCGCGCCCTGCTGGCCGGGCACCGGTGCGCCGTCGTCGGCACGGACCGCGTCCGGGGTCAGGGTCGCGGTGAGCGTGCTGGTGAACGTGGGGGGCTCCGGTACGGGTGCGTCCTCGGCCAGCGCCGGTGACGCGGTGAATGCCAGTGCCGCCACCGCGCAGAGCGCGCCCCCGGCCCACCTGGTCGACCACGGTCCCATCGGTTCCCCCTCGTGTTCCACGCGTCGCTGCGGGGCAAGCATGCGGACACCGGGGGCCCGGCCGCGCCACCTCGGGGCGTTGTCGACCGCTTCGTGTGGGGCACCGCCCGATACGGTTTCGACCGGCCGATCGGGGGCAGGGCCGCCGAAAACCGGGCGATTCTGTCGGGGGTCGCGGTTAACGTCGATCATCGACGGCGCCGGAGATCCCGTAGCGCGGTCTCGTCGGGGGGTCGGGGGTGCGCGCGCTGTCCTGGCGTCGGCTGGGTGGACCGCTGTCGGTCGTGGCGGTGGGCGCCGCGGTGGTGGCCGCAGTGGCGGAGGCGACGGCGGCGACCGTGGTGGGGGCGGTGGTGAGCGGGCCGACGGCCACCCTGGTCGCTGTGCTGGCCGCGCTGCTGCTGGGCGCCGCCCTGCTGGACACCCTGGGCCGGGTCCTGTTCTCCGGGGTGGTCGGGCGCGCGGAGGGGAGGCTCCGGTCGGACCTCGTGGGGTCCGCGCTGGCGCAGCCGCTGCCCGCGCTGGAGGACCAGGCGGTCGGTGAGCTCCTCGACCGGGTCGACGACGACTGCCGCCAGCTCGCCCAGCTCATCCGGCGGATCGGCTGGGAGACCGGCCGCTCGCTGCTGCGCTCGGTCGTCGCGTGGATCGTCGCCGGGCTGGTGTTCTGGCCGGCGTTCGTCGTGTTCCCGCTGGTCGCCGCCGTGATCGTGCTGGTGGCGCGGCCGTTGACGCCGCAGATCGCGCAGGCCAAGGTCGCCGAGGAGACGGCCTGGTCGGACCACGCGGCGCAGCTGGAGGAGGCGGTCGCCGGGCAGGACGACGTGCGCACCTCGCTGGGCCAGCCGCACGTGGTGGCCGGGTTCGCCCGCCGGGCGGCGACGGTCGTCGCGCGCACCCACGAGGTGTGCCGGATCGCGACCCGGCTCGGGCTGCGGACGGGCACCGTCGCGCACGCGCTGCTCGGGGCGCTCGCGCTCGGCGGGGTGTGGCTGGTCGCCGGCGACCCGGGCGGGATCGCCGCGCTGGTCACGCTGTGGCTGCTGGTCACCGCGTTCGTCGGGCAGATCGACGCGGTCGTCGACCGGATGCCCGACATCCAGGCCGGTCTGGGTGCGCTCACCCGGGTGTCGTCGCTGCTGGAGACCGAGCGGGAGCCCGAGGGCGGCCGTCCGCTGCCGCCGGGGTCCGCGTCGGTGGAGCTGCGCGGACTGACCGCCGGATACGACGACGGGTTCCGCCTGGGCGGGATCGACCTGACCGTGCCGGCCGGGACGACGTGCGCGCTGCTCGGCCGCACCGGCTCGGGGAAGTCGACGGTCACCAAGGTGCTCTCGCGCGCCGTGGAGCCGCCGCGCGGGCAGGTGTTCCTGGCCGGGGTCGACGTGCGCGACCTGGACCTGGACGGGCTGCGCCGCGCGGTCGGCGTGGTCACCCAGCGCACCGAGATCCTGGCGGCGACGCTCGCGGAGAACGTCACACTGTTCGACCCCGCCGTCCCGCGCGGCGCGGTCGAGGCCGCGACGGCCGCGCTGGGTCTCGACGAGTGGGTCGAGGCCCTGCCCGACGGCCTGGACACCCGCCTCGGCACCGGCGGGATCGCACTGTCCTCCGGCGAGGAGCAGCTGGTGGCCTTCGCCCGGCTGCTGGTGCGCGACGTCGCCGTCGTCGTGCTGGACGAGGCCACCGCGCGGATGGACCCGCGCACCGAGGAGCGGGTGACCCGCGCGTCGCGGGCGCTGCTCGCGGGCCGCACCGGGATCGTCGTGGCGCACCGGCTGTCGACGATCCGCCGCGCCGACGCCGTCGCGGTGCTGTCCGACGGCCGCCTCGTCCAGCACGGGGCGCGGGAGCAGCTGGCCGCCGAGCCGGGCCGCTACGCCGACCTGCTCGCCGCGGACCGGTCCCTGCCCGGGTCCACGGGCGCCACCGGGGCCGTACTGACCGGGCCCGCGGGGGCGCGGCGCGACGGTGCGGTCGCCGACCCGGGGTCGCCGCTGCTGCACCGGGCGGTCCGGCGCGCGGTGCCGCCCGTGGACCCGGTGCCCGCTCCCCCGTTGTGGCGGGTCGTGCTGCGGCTGGCGCTGGCCCACCCGCGCTGGGGGCTGGCCGGCGGGTCGATGTTCACCCTCGCCACCCTGGGCTCGGCCACGGGTGTGCTCACCGGCTGGCTGTGGGGGCTCGTCGTCGCGGGGCTGGAGGGCGGCGGCACGCCGTGGGGGCCCGCCGCCGCGCTGACGGTGGTGCTGATGCTGTTCCCGGTGTGGATCGCCGTCGCGTTCCGCACCTACCCGCGCTGGTGGTCCGCGACGACGCTGCGGCTGCGGCTCGGGGTGCTGCGCGGGCAGACCATGCAGCGGCGTGGTCCGCGCTCCCCCGCGGGCGAGGTCGTGGCGCGGGCGCTGGACTCGGACCGGATGATCCTCTACGTGGACCGCTGGGTCGACGTCACCAACTCGGTGGTCGTCGTCGTGGTGGCCGGGCTGGTGGCGGCCGACGTGCGCGCGGCCGCCGTCATCGGCGGGTTCCTGCTGGTCTGCGCGGGCGTCGCGGCGATCGGGGCGCCGTTCGCGGGGCGGTCCGGGCGGATCGCGGCCGACGCACGGGCCCGGTTCGGCACCGCGCTGGGATCGGTCCTGGAGTCGGTGCGCACGGTGAAGCTCGCCGCCGCGACCGGAGCGCTGCGGGCCCACCTCGCCGCCGTCGACGGCGACCGGGTCCGGGCCACGGTCCGCGAGTACCGGGTGCGCACCCTGCTCGACGGTGTCCCCGGCGTGCTGCTGCAGGGCGCGGTGGTGCTCACCTGGTCGCTGTACCTGGCCGGGACCTGGCCGCTGGCGACGGCGCTGCTGGTGTCGACCACGCTGAACGGGGCCGGGTTCCTCGGGCAGGTGTGCGCGGCCGCGGTCACCGAGGCCCCGATCGCACGGCGCTGGCTACGAGCCGTCGCCCCGTTCGCGGGTCCTGCGGACCTGACCCGGCTGCCGCCGGGGGTCGATCTGGCCACCGGGGCCGCGCCGGCCCCGGAGCCGGCGGAGCGCGAGCCGCTGCAGCGGCTGAGCCTGGAGAAGGTCGCCGCCGTGCACGACGACGGCACCGTCGGCGTCGAGGGTGTGGACCTCGACATCGAGGCGGGCTCGCTGGTGCTGGTCACCGGCCAGGTCGGGTCGGGCAAGTCCAGCCTGCTCGCGGGCCTGGCCGGGCTGGTCGGGCACGAGGGCGTCATCCGGTGGAACGGGCGCGCGGTCGACGATCCGCAGACGTTCCTGCGTCCCGGGCAGGTCGCCTACGTCGGGCAGGTCCCCCGGGTGCTCTCGGGCACGTTCGGCGACAACATCGCCCTCGGCCACGACCGGCCGGTGCAGGACGCGGTCGGCGACGCCCGGCTCGACCGGGACGTGGCCACGGCAGGCGGGCCGGATGCCGTCGTCGGACACCGGGGCATCCGGCTGTCCGGCGGGCAGGTGCAGCGGGTCGCGATGGCCCGGGCGCTGGCGACCGGCGCCGAGCTCATCGTCGCCGACGACGTGTCCTCCGCGCTGGACGTCCGCACCGAGATCGAGCTGTGGGCCGCGCTGCGCCGCCGCGGCAGCACCGTGGTCGGCGCGAGCACGAAGCGGGCGGCGCTGGCCCGGGCGGACCGGGTGGTCGTGCTGGACCGCGGGCGGGTCGCCGACGAGGGCACCTGGGACGAGCTGTCGGCCCGCTGGTCGCACCTGGCGGGCTAGGACCGGTCGCACCTCGTGCCGGGGGCCGGGCACCGGCCCGCGGTGTGTCGCCGCGGCCGACGGCCGGGCCCGCCTGCTGGTCCGGCCGGAGCCCGCCGACGTGGATGCCGGGGCCGCCGGTCAGCGCAGGGGGTGACGTGCGAGGAAGGTGAGGACCGCGGCGGTCGCGCGACCGTCGAGGAAGCAGGCGTGCCGGGCCCCGGGCAGCACGAGCAGCTCTGCCCCGGGGATCCGCGCGGCCAGGCGCCGTCCGTTCCCCGGCGGCGTGAACTCGTCGTCGGCACCGTGCAGGACCAGGGTCGGCGCGGTGATCGTCGCGATCGCGTCCCCGGCGTCGTGGCGGGCGCTCGCCCGGCGGTGCCCCGCCCGGGCCGCCGGGCTCATGGTGTCGTCGCCGAGCACGGTCAGCGGGCCGGTCGTCTCCGGACCGACCATCAGCCGTCGCAGCTCGGCGGCGTTGTCCGCCGGGTCGGCGAGGCGACGCAGAACCTCCGGGGCGGGAGGGACCGCGTCGGGTCCGCCCGCGGTGGTGCACGCGAGGACGAGCGCACCCACCCGGTCCGGGTGGTCGGCGGCGACCCACTGCGCGACCCGGCCGCCCATCGACGTCCCGTAGAGGTGGGCACGGTCGATCCCGGCCGCGTCCAGCACGGCGACGACATCGCGGGCGAGCCGGCGTGTGCTCCAGTCGCGGTCGACGACGTCGTCGCTGCACCCTGTGCCTGCGGTGTCCACGGCGACGGTGCGGTGCCTGACGAGATCCGCACGCACGGTGCTCCACCAGTGCCGCGAGTTCGCCTGTCCGGGCAGCAGCACCAGCGGGTCGCCGGTGCCCCGGACGTCGAAAGCGATGCCGGCACCGTCCGGCGCGACGGCGCGCGCGGTCACTCCCCCGGCCGCGGCACGGTCACCGGCGACGCCCGCGCCGCGGTCACGCGGGCTCGCCCCCTCGGGCGTGGACGGGCCGGACGCGTGCTCCACGCCCGGAGGCTACCCACGGCGGCCCCGCGGACCATCGGGCGTCTCAGCCGCAGTGGTTCTCGTGCCCGGTGTGCGCTGCGTGTTCGACCTGCAGGGTGGAGTGGTCGAGGCCGAACCGCTCGCGCAGCACCTGCCCGGCCCGGTCGAGGACCGAGGTGTCCCCGCAGTGCGCGGACACCTCCTCGTCGACGACGACGTGCGCCGACATGGCCGGGGTACGGTCGTTGATCGCCCACACGTGGAGGTCGTGGACGTCGGCCACCCCGTCGACGGCCAGCAGCGCCGCCTTGACCTCCTGGGCGTCGACCCCCTTGGGCGCCCCCTCCAGCAGGACGTGCGCGGCCTCGCGCAGCAGCGCCACGGCACGCGGGAGGATGAGCGCGACGATGAAGAGCGAGGCGATCGTGTCCGCGTAGGGCCAGCCGGTCGTCATCAGGACGACGGCGGCGGCGAGCACGCCCACCGAGCCGAGGGCGTCGCCGAGGACGTGCAGCATGGCACCGCGCATGTTCATGTTCCCGCGGTCGCCGCCGGCCAGGACGGCGAGCGACACCAGGTTGCCGATCAGGCCGAGCACGCCGATGACCAGCAGCGGCAGGCCCGGGATCGCTGCGGGCACGAACAACCGCTGCACCGCCTCGATGCCCACCCACACCACGACCGCGACGAGGGTCAGCGCGTTCAGCGCCGCCACGAGCACCTCGGCCCGGCCCATCCCGTAGGTCCGCGACGTCGTCGCCGGTCGGGTGGCGAGCACGCTGGCGATCAGCGCCGCGACCAGCGCCCCTGCGTCGGTGAGCAGGTGGCCGAGGTCGGCCAGCAGCGCGAGCGAGCCGGTGTAGACCGCGCCCGCGGCGCCGAGGACCGCCGTGATCAGGGTGACGCCGAGTGCCGTCGCCAGCCGGCGGCGGTCGGTGCCCGCGCCGGCGTGCCCGTGGCCCGACCCGCCGCCGTGTCCGTGTCCGTGCCCCATGCGGCCACCATACATGCACACATTCGCATGTGAACCCTGCGAGGTCAGGTTCAGCCGGTGGGGACCGCCACCGCCTCGATGCTCAACGCCCCGTCCTCGACGCCGACCCGGGCGGTGCGGCCCGCGCCGATCCGCCCGTCGAGCAGCATCGACGACAGCGGGTTGTCGAGCTCGCGGCGGATGGTGCGGCGCAGCGGACGCGCCCCGAACTCGGGGGCGTGCCCGTGCTCGGCGAGCAGCGCGACGGCGTCGTCGCTGATCTCGAAGCCGATGTCCATCCGGCCGAGCCGGTCGCGGGTGTCGTCGAGCAGTAGCCGGGTGATCCGGGTGAGCTGCTCGGCCTCGAGCCGGCGGAAGACGATGGTCTCGTCGATCCGGTTCAGGAACTCGGGCCGGAAGACCTCCCGCAGCCGCGGCATCAGCCGGTCGCGCAGCACCGCCTCCTCCCGCTCGGCGGGGGTGGTGTCCGGGCCGGCGGCCGGGCCGAAGCCGAGCGTGGTCCCGTGTCCGGTGATCAGCTCCGACCCCACGTTCGAGGTCATGATGATCACCGTGTGCCGGAAGTCGACGGTACGGCCCTGGCCGTCGGTCAGCCGGCCGTCGTCGAGGACCTGCAGCAGCGTGTTGAACACGTCCGGGTGCGCCTTCTCGATCTCGTCGAGCAGCAGCACCGAGTACGGCCGCCGGCGCACCGCCTCGGTCAGCTCGCCGGACTCGCCGTAGCCGACGTAGCCGGGCGGGGCGCCGACCATCCGCGCGACGGTGTGCTTCTCGCCGTACTCGCTCATGTCCAGGCGGACCATGCGGTCCTCCTCGCCGAACAGCGCGACGGCCAGGGCGCGGGCCAGCTCGGTCTTGCCGACCCCGGTGGGGCCGAGGAACAGGAAGCTGCCCACCGGGCGGTTCTCGTCGCCGAGCCCGGAGCGCGAGCGGCGGATGGCCTCGGCCACGGCGGTGACCGCGGCGTCCTGCCCGATGACGCGCTGGTGCAGCTCGTCCTCCAGCTTGAGCAGCCGGTCCCGTTCGGCCTCGGTGAGCTGGGCGACCGGGATGCCGGTGGAGCGCGCGACGACCTCGGCGATCTCCTCGACGCCGACGACGGGTGCGCGACCGTCGGGGTCGGTGGGGTCGGCGGTCAGCTCCTCGCGGGCAGCGGTGATCTCGTCGCGCAGCTGGGAGGCCTTCTCGTAGTCCTCGTGCGCGACGGCCTGGTCCTTGTCGCGCTGCAGCGCGTCGAGACGCTGCTCGACGGCCCGCCGGTCCACGGTGGGGGTGCGGGTACGCAACCGGACCCGGGCGCCGGCCTGGTCGAGCAGGTCGATCGCCTTGTCCGGCAGGAACCGGTCGGTGACGTAGCGGTCGGACAGCTCCACCGCCGCGCGCAGCGCGTCCGGGGTGTAGCGGACCTGGTGGTGGGCCTCGTAGCGATCGGCGAGGCCGCGCAGGATCGTGACGGCGTCCTCCACCGACGGCTCGGGCACCAGCACCGGCTGGAAGCGGCGGGCCAGCGCGCTGTCGGACTCGATGTGGCGGCGGTACTCGTCGATCGTGGTGGCGCCGATGACGTGCAGCTCGCCGCGGGCCAGCGCGGGCTTGAGCAGGTTCCCGGCGTCCATCGCACCGCCGCCGTCCCCTCCCCCGGTGCCCGCGCCGACCATCGTGTGCAGCTCGTCGATGAACACGATCAGCGCGTCGCTGTGCGACCGGATCTCCTCGATCAGCGTGCGCATGCGTTCCTCGAAGTCGCCGCGGTACTTGGTGCCGGCGACGACACCGGCCAGATCCAGCTGCACGACGCGGCGTCCGCGCAGGGTGTCGGGCACCTCGCCGTCGGCGATGCGCTGGGCGATCCCCTCGACGACGGCGGTCTTCCCGACCCCGGCCTCCCCGATCAGCACCGGGTTGTTCTTGGTCCGGCGGGACAGGACCTCGACGGTCTGCTCGATCTCGTCGGCGCGGCCGATGACCGGGTCCAACCCGCCGCCGCGGGCGGCCTCCGTGAGGTCCTGACCGTACTGGTCCAGGGTCGGGGTGCCGGTGTCCGCGACCGCGCCCGGGTCCGGGGTGCCCGTCGCGCCCGGCCCGGCGGGGGCCTGCGGGGTCATCGCGCCGGGGCTGAACCGGGATCGGGCGAGCAGCCGGCCCGCGGCGGAGTCCTCGTTGGCGGCGAGCGCGAGCAGCAGGTGCTCGGGCCCGATGTAGCTCGACCCGAGCGAGCGGGAGATCTGGTGCGCGTCGAGCAGCGCGCGCTTGGCCGACGGCGTCAGCGACGGCGGCCGCCCCGCGTCGTGGCCACCGCCGGGGCGTGGCAGGCGCTCCTCCAGGATGCGGGCGATCGTGTCCGGGTCGCCGCCGGCCCGGGCGATCCAGCCGCGGGTGGTGTCGGTGCGGGCGCAGGCCAGCAGGATGTGCGTGGCGTCGAGGTCGGTGTCACCGCGTTCCGCGGCCTCCTGGGCGGCCCGGGCCATGATCTCGCGGGCACCGCCGCTCAGCAGCCGGGTCAGGTCGATCCGGTGCACCGGGCCGCGGGGGTCGCCGGGGCCGAAGAAGCCGGTCATCGTCCACCTCTCGTCGGGTCGGGGCGATCGATCGCATTCCCGGTGCCGGGCCCGTCGAAACCGTCCGCCTCAGGACGCGGCGAGCACGTCCGCGGCGACGTCGCGGCAGACCTGCCAGCCGTACTCGACGCCGAGCCCGCCCGGATAGGTGGTGAGGACGGCCAGCGCGCGGTCCTCCCAGGCCAGCACGCAGTGCACGTTCCAGCCGTCCGCGCCGTGCAGGGTCCAGCCGTTCTTCTCCGCGACGGCGCCGGGGAGCACGGGCCGGATCCCGGACTGCCCGTCCGGGGTGACGGCGTCGAGGTCGGCGAGCAGTGCGGGTCCGCCGGGCAGGCCGGGGGCGCGCTCGCGCACGCAGGCGAGGACGCGGGCGGCGTCGAGCGCGCTGACCTGCGTGTAGGACCACCACCCGGGCCGCGACGTCGACACCGCCACCCCGCACTCCGGTCCGAGCCGGGCGGTGCTCGCGTCGCCGCCGAGCGCGCGGTAGAGCCGTTCGGCCGCGCCGTCGTCGGAGGCGCGGACGGCGGCGGCGATGTCGGCACGTACGGCGGGCGGGACCGGGCGGCCCCGCTGCGCGGCGGCCCGCAGGGTGTCCAGGGCCAGCCAGGCCTTGATCGTCGACTCGGCCTCGCTGCGGCGGGTCGCGGCGTCCGCGGAACCGGTCCAGCGGCCGTCGTCGGTGTCGAGCAGCGCCCAGGACACGGCGAGCCCCTCCTCCCCCTCCCGGTCGACGGCGAGCGTGCCGGGCGCGAGGTCGAGCGGGTCGGCCGTCGCCGACCCGGTGATCGCCGCGAGGAGCTCGCGCAGGGTGCCGGGCGGCTCCGCGTCGGCCGCGGGGGCGTGCTGCAGCCGGGCGGCGGGTGGGGGTGGCACGGCAGGGCCGGCCAGGGCCGTCGGCACCGGCCCGGCCGCCCCGGCGGCCCCGGCGGCCAGCACGAGCGCGGCGACGACGGCGAGCACCGCCCCCCGGGCCGCCCGGGACCGTCGGCGTCCCGGCCTCCGCTCCGCCACGGCTCCTCCGGTCGTGGGCACCCGGTCGGTTGCCCACGACCGACATCGTGCCCCGACCGTGGCCGACTCGGACAGGGAGAACAGAACGTTCACACGGGATTATCAGGATCGTCGTCGCACCTCGTGCGGCGCGTCGTCACCCGGCGTCATACCGTCACGCAACGACCGGTCGACCGACGACGAGTGGGGGTGGCGGAGTGGGCTGGACGCGCACGATGCCGGTGGAACGGATCTTGGCCCGGAGCGAGCACGGCGACGGGGGTGCCGACGGACACGGGACACCGCTCAAGCGCACGCTGAAGGCCCGCGACCTGGTCGGATTCGGTGTCGGCATCATCATCGGCACCGGCATCTTCACCCTCGCCGGGGTCGAGGCCCAGCAGCACGCGGGCCCCGCCGTCACGCTGTCGTTCCTCATCGGCGCGGTCGTCGCCGGGCTCGCCGCCGTCTGCTACGCCGAGCTGGCCTCCTCGGTCCCGACGGCGGGCTCGGCCTACACCTACGCCTTCGCCACCCTCGGCGAGGTCTTCGCCTGGATCATCGGCTGGGACCTGCTGCTGGAGTTCGGCCTCGGCCTCGCCGTCGTCTCGCGCAGCTGGTCCGGCTACCTGGCGTCACTGTTCGGGCTGCCGACGGCGTGGTTCGGGGAGGACGCGACGGTCAACATCGGCGCGGTGCTGATCATCGCGGTGCTGACGGTCGTCGCGGTCGCGGGCATCCAACAGTCGGCGCGGCTGACGAACCTGCTGGTCCTGGTGAAGCTCGCGGTCTGCGTGCTGATCCTGGCCGTGGGCGTGTTCTACATCGACCCGGCGAACCTGCAGCCGTTCATCCCGCCGGCGCAGGCGCCCGAGGACGGCGGCTCGGTGTTCACCCAGCCGATCATCTCCGGGGTGTTCGGGCTCGCGCCGACCGTGTTCGGCGTCGGCGGCATGCTCACCGCGGCCGCGGTGGTCTTCTTCGCCTACACCGGGTTCGAGGCGCTGGCGAACCTGGGCGAGGAGGCGAAGCGTCCCGACCGCGACCTGAAGATCGGCCTGCTCGGCGCGCTCGCCATCTGCGCGGTGCTCTACGTCGATGTCTCGATCGTGCTCACCGGGATGGTGCCCTACACCGAGATCGACACCGGCGCCCCGCTGGCGTCGGCGTTCGCCGGCGTCGGGCTGCCGTGGGTGGGCGCGCTGATCGCGCTCGGCGCGGTCACCGGCCTCACCTCGGTGATGATGGTGGAGCTCGTGACGATCGGCCGGATCGGCTTCGCGATGGGCCGCGACGGCCTGCTGCCGAAGGCCATCGGCACCGCGCACCCGACGTGGGGTACCCCGCACCGGATGACGATCGTCGGTGGTGTCGTCTGCGCGGTGATCGCGGCCTTCACCCCGATCACCGCACTGGCCGACATGGTGTCGATCGGCGCGCTCTCGGCGATGATCATCGTGGCGATCGCGGTGCCGGTGCTGCGCCGGACCCGCCCCGACCTCGACCGGCCGTTCACGGTGCCGTTCTCGCCGGTGGTGCCGGCGATCACCGCGATCGCGTGCCTCTACCTGATGCTGAACCTGAACCTGGACACGTGGATCCGGTTCGTCGGCTGGCTGCTGCTCGGCCTGGTCGTCTACGCCGTCTACGGGCGGAAGCACTCGTTCCTCGCCCGCGAGGAACGAGAGGGTTCCGGGGCCGGGCGGGACCGGGCCTGAGCCGGCCCCGCCGGGCCGCGGGTCAGCGCTGCAGGGCCTCGCGGGGGGTGATCTCCCCGCGGGCCAGCGCCCGGCGGACCCGGCGGGCCGCGGTCAGCCTGCGACGGACCTGACGGACCGGCTCGACCTGCGTCGCGCGGTGCAGACGCTCGTTGAGCCGGCCCTGGTCGTGCCGGCGGTCGAGCAGCGACCAGGAGAAGGCCAGCGCGTCGTCGGCGCCCTCGAGGCTCTCCGGGACGGTCTCGAACCACTCCATGCTGGCCCGGGCCATCCGCTGGATGGGCGCCATCGCGGCGCGGCGACGCGCGTCGTAACCGGCGAGGGCGGCCTCGACGTCGTCGGTGCCGCGGGTCCCACGCGGGTACAGCTCCTCGGCCAGCGCGATCGAGTCGGCGACCGCGAGCACGGTGCCCGAGCCGATGGCGAAGTGCGTGGTGTGCGCCGCGTCGCCGGCGAGAACGATGTTGCCGTCGCGCCAGGACATGTTCCGGACCTCGCGGAACTGCAGCCACGGCGAGGACCCCATGCCGGGCGGGGCGATCAGCGAGTGCCCGTCGAGCGAGCGGGCGAAGACGCCCTCGAGCATCCGCATGGCCTCGTCGGGCGCCATCGTGTCGAGCCCCAGGCCCGTCCACGTCTCCGGCGTGCACTCCACGATGCAGGTGCTGACGCAGTCCGCCGCAGGGTAGGCGTGGAACCAGATCCAGCCGGCGTGGGTCTTCTCGAACGCGAAGGTGAACGGCCGGAACGGCTTGCTCGTCCCGAACCACACGTAGCGGTTGGCGCCGTGGGCGACCCGGGTGCCGAAGACGTCGGCCCGGGCGGCGCGGATCGCGGACCCGACCCCGTCCGCGGCGACGACGACGTCCGCGTCCGCGGTCAGCGGGTCGCGTGCGGTGTCACCGTCGGCGGCGACGGCGGTGTCGAACATGAGCTTCACGCCGACCTGGCGGGCCCGCTCCGCCAGCACCTCCAGCAGTCGCGCACGGCCGATGGAGTAGCCGTAGCGCCCGCCGAGGTGCACCGGGCGCCCGGATACCTCCACGACCTGGGAGTCCCACACGTGCGCCGCGGCCCGCACCTTCTCGGCACCGAGGGGATCGGTGCGGAAGAGCTCGTCGAGGATGTCCTCACCGAGTGTGACCGCGAAGCCGGAGGCCGTGCCGGGACCGTTGCGCTCCGCGAGGACGACCTCGTCCTGACCGCCCGACCGCAGCCGGGCCAGGATCGAGAAGTACAGACCGGCCGGTCCACCACCGACGACCACGATCTTCACACCGGACCTCCATCGGATGTCATCGAGCTGGGACGCAACGACCCTACGAACGTGGCGGACCTGTGTGGACACCGGGTCCGATCACGATCGGTGACGGTGCGCATGCCGGCGGCAAGCGGCTTCGCGACCGGACTCAGCTCTGCCGACCACGCAGGGCCGACCGCCGGACGCGGCGGGCGGTGGTCAGACCGCGCCGCACCTGCCGCAGCGCGGGCACCTGGGTGGCGCGGTGCAGGGTGCGGTGGATGCGGCCCATGTCGCCCCGGCGGTCGGTGAGCGACCACGCGAACTCGACGGGGTCGGTGACCTGTTCGAGCTGGCGTCCGGCCTGCTCGAACCACTGCATGTTGCGCCGGGCGGCGTCCTGGATCGGGCCGATCTCCGCACGCCGGCGGGCGTCGTAGGCCGACAGCGCGGCGCCGCGGCCGTTCGGGCAGGTCAGGTCGGCCGCAGCCGTCTGACCGGCGACGCCGTAGAGGGCGTCGACCAGACCCATCGAGTCCTGCATGGCCAGCACGGTGCCCGAGCCGATCCCGAAGTGCGTGGTGTGCGCGGCGTCGCCGGCCAGCACGAGGTCGCCGTCGCGCCAGGTCCGGTTGCGGACCTCGCGGAAGCGCAGCCACGGCTTGTCCCCGAGCCCGCCGAGGGGCTCGATGAGCCGGCGGCCGGCCAGCGTGCGGTGGAAGACCGACTCGACGAGCCGGACGGCCTCGGCCCCGGACATGTGGTCCAGGCCCAGCGCCTCCCAGGTGTCGGGCTCGCACTCGACGATGCAGGTGCTGACCCCGTTCGACGAGGGGTAGAGGTGGATCCACATCCAGCCCGCGTCGGTCGGCTGGAAGTCCCAGACGAAGGTGTCGGAGTCACTGTCGGCGCCGAGCCAGACGTAGGGGTTCGTCCCCTCGTCGACGGTGGTGCCGAAGTGCTCGGCGCGCGCGGTGCGGATCCGGCTGCCGACGCCGTCGGAGGCGACGACCAGGTCGGCGTCGAGGTCCGCGCGGTCCACCGGGGAGCCGTACTCGATCGTCACGCCCAGCTGCTCGGCCCGGCGCGCCAGCACGTCGAGCAGGTCGACGCGGGCGATCGCGTAGCCGTACTTGCCGCCGACGTGCACCGGGCGGTGGTCGCCGACCCGGATCTCCTGTGCGTTCCACAGCCGGGACGCACGGCGCAGCGCCTCGCCTCCCGCCGGATCGTTGCGGAACGCGTCGTCGAGCATGTCCTCGCCGTAGGTGACGGCGAACCCGTGGGTCCGCCCCGCCTCGTTGCGTTCGTGCACGACGACCTCGTCGCGTCCACCGGACCGGAGCCTGGCGAGGACCGCCAGATACAGACCGGCCGGCCCCCCACCCGCGCAGGCGATACGCACGCGAGCCCCCTTCGGTTCATCAGGTCACCGGAAAGGATGCACCGTAGCGCAGCGATTGCGCGCCACGACGGGGTGTGTATGTCCGGGAGGTCCGACCCCGGCCGGTGACGGGCCGTCCGGGGCCCCTCCCCCTGGCACCCGGGTGGTCGACACCTGGTTAGCGTGGTGGTGTGCACGCACTCAGCGGGACGTCCCGCGCCGCCGTCCGGTGGTGCGCGCGATGAGCGTCGGGGAGATGGTCGCCGGCCGGGTCCGCTCGGTCCGCCGCGAGATGGGCAACCCGCTCTACCGCAACGCGTACGCCCTGATGCTCAACACCGTCGTCAACTCCGGCTTCGGGTTGCTCTACTGGGTCTTCGCCGCCCGCGTGTTCAGCACCGAGGACGTCGGCCGTGGCAACGCCATGGTCAACCTGATGATGCTGATATCGGTCCTGACCTCGCTCAACTTCGGTCAGGCCCTCATCCGCTTCCTCCCGACGGCCGGACGCGACTCACGGTCGCTGGTGCGGCTCGCGTACGGGATCAGCGCCGCCATGGCGGTCGTCGGCTCGGCCGCGGTCATGACCTACTGCCACGTCGCCTACGCCCCCGGCGACCCGCTGCACGTCTCCCCCGGCTTCGCCGCGTGGTTCGTGGTCTCGACCGCCGCGTGGTCCATCTTCAACCTGCAGGACCAGGTCCTGACCGGGCTGCGCTCGGCGATGTGGGTGGTGCTGGAGAACGGCGTCTACGGCGTCGTGAAGCTCGGGCTGCTCGTGGTCGTCGCGTTCACCTCGGTGTCCGACGGCGTGTTCACCTCCTGGAGCGCGCCGGTCATCGCGCTGCTGGTGCCGTTCACCCTCCTGATCTCGCGGCGGCTGCTCCCCCGGCACACCGCCGAGACCGCGGACCGCGACGACGCGGGCGCCCCGGACCGCGCCACGCTCGCCCGCTACATGGGCGGCGACTACCTCGGCCAGGTGTTCAACCAGGCCATGTCGTCGTTCCTGCCGGTGCTGGTGGTCATGACGATCAGCCAGGCGGCCAGTGCCTACCTGCTGCCGGCCCAGACGGTCTTCCTCGCGATGAGCATGCTGTCGATGGCGATCACCTCGGCGCTGGTCGTGGAGGGCTCCCGGAACCCGGCGCACGCGCACGTGTTCGCCCGGGCGGTGCTGCGGCGGATCTGCCTGCTGGTGTGGCCCGCCTCGCTGGTCATCGCGCTCGCCGCCCCGCTGCTGCTGTGGTTCTACGGGCCGCAGTACGTCGAGAACTCCACGACGCTGCTGCAGCTGCTGATGGTGTCCATGTTCCCGCGCGTGATCGTGACGATGTGGATGACCAAGTCCCGGCTCGCGAACCGCACCTTCCCCCTGGCCGTGCAGCAGCTCGTGCACTGCGCGATCGTGCTCGGCGGGATCCCGCTGCTCGCCCCGATGCTCGGGGTCGACGCCGTCGGCTGGATGTGGCTCGCGGGCGAGCTGGTCCTGGCGATCGTCTTCCTGCCGTCGGTGGTGCGCTGGCTGCGTCAGCCGGTCCCGCCGCACCCGCCCGGCGACGGCGGCACCGCCGGCCCGGACGGCCCGGATCCCCTCGCCCGGGACGACGACACCCGGCCCATCGGCGGGCCGGAGGCACGGACCCACGAGTTCCCCCGCGTCCGCGACTGATCCGCGGTCCTGCCGGCTCCGGCGCTCCCTCCGGCTCAGGGGCTCGGAGCCTCGGGGCTCCGGAGGTCCCGGGGCACGGATCCACCGAGCTCCGGGCTTCCGGGGCTCCGATTCACCCGACCTTCCGGCTTCCGGAGGTCCGGTCCAGCGAACTCCGGGCTTCCGGGCGACAGACCGGCCCACGGTCCGCCGGCCACCCGGGGCAATGGCCACCAGCGCTTCCACTCGCGGGCGACCACAGCTGCGAGGCTGCGCCGCGGCACAGCACGGCACGCCGGCCCCCGGCCCGGCGGTCCTGTCGCACCTCGGACGAGGTCGTCGCACCCGCCGCACGGGGTGCGACGACCTCGTGAGGGGTGCGGCAGGTCGCGTGGGGGACCTCGTCGGCTGCAGCGATGCGGCCGTGCGCCCTGCCGAACCCCGCAGTCGTCCGCACCCCACGGAATCGCACCCCGCGCGACGAGGGTGGTCCTCACCCACGCACCGAGGAGCGCCCCACCGGACGACGTGCGAGACAGACCTGTCGATCAGTACGTGAGCGCTGTCCGACCAGGCGTCGGCAACGCTCAGGTACTGATCGATCGGCGGCGGGCGCCGTCCTCGCACGCTCTCCGCGGCCCGCATCCCGGTTCCGCTCCGACGACCGCCAGGAAGGCACCTCGGGACCGGCGTGGGCGGCACACCTGTTGCCGGGGGTGTGGCCGCCCGCGACGGGGTGTGGATGGGGGCGGCGACCCGCGACGACGCACGGCGGCCGTCGCGTGGGGTGCCGCGGCCGGCGGCGGGTCGCCGCGGGGTCGTCGGGGCTCGGCGCGGCGGACGGGTCGGGCGGAGAGTGTGCGGCGGCGAGGGCGGCGCAGGACGAGGGGCTGCGCGAGAGCTCGATGAGTGGACGAGCCGGGTGCATGGACGAGGCCGGTCCGCGCACGCCCGGCGGGTGCGGGGACCCGGCGTAGGGATGGACCCGGGTGGGTGCGCGCCCGGTGGAACGCACGGGCCGGGACGCATGCGAGGCCCGGCGGGTGCACGAGTCCGGGCGTACGCGGAGCCCGGTGGGCGCGCGGGCCCTCCGGGTGCACCGGCCCGGGGATACGCGCGAAGGCCCCGGTGGAGGCGAAGTCCGGGGCCCGTACGAGACCCGGGGAGAGACGCGAGCCCGGGTGCGCCCGAGAGCCCGGTCAGGAGCGCCCGGTCAGGAGCGCTGGATGAACTTCTCCGGGATCGGGGTCCCGTTGCGCCACAGGTTCCCCAGCGCCCGGTCGAAGGCGCGGGGCCGCAGCCGGACGAGCCCGCCGCCCGGGTTGTGGGTGATCTCGCCGAAGTAGACGTGCCCGTCGACGTCGTAGAGGTCGACGCGGGCGAAGGTGAAGTCCTTGCCCAGCGCGCGGGCGATCTCCAGCATCCGCTCGTAGGACGCGGGCTTCTCGGGCAACGCGTCCGCCTGGGAGAAGCGCCCCGAGATCCGGAACGGCACCCAGTCCGGGTGCAGCATCGTCGAGGTGTGGGCGACGAAGCGGTCCTGGTCGATGACGACCATCGCCGGCTCGCCGTGGAAGACGAAGAACTTGTAGTCGGCGGGTGGCTTGGTGCCGTCGCCGATCATCTCCTCGACGACGGCGCGCGGGGTGAGCCCCTCGTAGGGGCGCTCGCGCCAGCCGTGGGTGAAGAAGTCGGTGCGCAGCCAGCGGGCGACCGTCGAGCGGATCTTCGCGTGGTCGGCGGCGGCCGGGTGGCGCACCAGGATCGTCATGTCGCAGCCGTGGGTGCCCTTGACGACGTAGGGACCCGCGGGGGCCTCCAGGTCGAGGTCCTCGGGCCGCTCGACCACCTGGATGAGCGGGATGAGGTGCTCGGCCCCGATCCGCTCGGCGACGTGGTCCCGGACGGCGTACTTGTCCGCGGTGACGTGCACCAGCTCGGGCTGGTCGTCGAGGTTCTTCTTCGCGAGCAGCTGGGACCAGGTCCGCGGCCGCCGGAACGTCGTCAGCTCCCCCTGGAACAGGGCGTGGTGGGCGATCGCGAAGGCGCGGTGCGGCAGGAACCGGAGCCGCCGGGACAGCATCACCCGTGCGTCGAACGACATTCTCCGGACGATAGCGACCCTCTCCCACCACCCGGCTCACCGGCCCCGGACCGGGTGGCCCGGCGCCCGGGGCAACCTCGGATGCCGCACGGACGTCACCAACAGTGCGCACGCTCGTTGCCATTCGCGAGGAATGCCCGCAGCACGGCCTCGGTCGAGGGCGTGCCGAATGCTCTGCGTCACCCCCTACGGTGAATGCGGGGCCGACGGCGCCGAAGACCGGCGCACCCCGGAAGGAGCTGGCGACTGTGCCGATCGTGCGGAACCCTCACGTTCTCGTCACCGTGATCACCCCCGCCTACAACGTCGGTCCCTGGATCGGTGAGGCCATCGACTCGGTGCTCGCGCAGACCGAGTCCCGGTTCGAGTACCTCGTCGTCGACGACGGGTCGACCGACGACACCGCCGACGTCGTCCGCTCGCGCGCCGAACGCGACCCGCGGGTGCGGCTGATCCAGGTGGAGAACGGCGGCTCGGGTGCCGCGCGCAACCGTGCCCTGGCCGAGAGCGCCGCCCCCTTCGTCGCGTTCCTGGACGGCGACGACCGCTGGCACCCCGAGTTCCTCTCGCACATGCTCGAGACCATGCACACCGCCCCGCCCGGGGTGGGGATGGCGTACTGCCACACCCGCGTGATGCTGGAGTCCGGGCAGGTCGTGGCGCTGCGCTGGCAGCCGTCGGGCAAGGTCGACATCGACAAGCAGCTGGTGGAGAACAACCCGCCGCACAACGGCAGCTCGCTGATGATCCGCCGGGCCTGCTTCGACCAGGTCGGCGGCTTCGACTGCTCGCTGCCCTCCGCGGTGGACTTCGAGATGTGGCTGCGGATCGCCGCCGGCTCGAACTACCCGCTGATGTGGGGCACCCGCCGCTGGCTGCTCGACATGCGCCTGATGCGCACCGGGTCGATCAGCTCCAACCGGCAGCGCCGGTTCGAGTGCCTGGACAAGGTCATCGCCGACTACGCCCCCCGGATGGGCCGCCGGCACCCGGGCATGGCCTACGTCCGGCCCGCGGTGTTCGCCTACCGCGACGGGCTGGACGACTTCGGCGACCGGTGGGCGCTGCTCGCCCGCGAGGCCGGGGCGACGGAACTCGCGAAGGACTCGTGGGGCCGGTCGCTGCTGGCCTGGAGCAGCGCGGGCCGCGAGCGTCGCGCGCAGCTGCGCAATGTCCGTGACACCGCCCGCAACGGTGCCTACAAGGGCATGTCCGGAGCGCTGCGGACCGCGGTGAGGATCAACTCGCTGCGGGGATGATCCCGGCGCGCGGCGGGTGTCCCCCGGCGTGCGACCGACCAGGGCGATCCCGTACCGCGGCGGCCTCACCCGCCGTCGTCGGGGACGGGGGCTCAGCTACCACGACGCGACCGGCGCCGCCGTCGCCGCGCCGGTGCGGGCC
The DNA here is from genome assembly GCF_017312155.1 of Pseudonocardia sp. UM4_GMWB1. NCBI lineage: Bacteria > Bacillati > Actinomycetota > Actinomycetes > Pseudonocardiales > Pseudonocardiaceae > Pseudonocardia > Pseudonocardia sp. UM4_GMWB1. The sequence continues at coordinate 4,072,839 of NZ_QJPN01000001.1, forward strand.
CGGATCGAGGAGCTGGTGATCCCGTCCGCCTGGCGGGAGGTATGGCTCTCCGAGCGGGACCGCGACCACATCCAGGCCGTCGGCTACGACGACGCCGACGACCACGTCCGGTCGCTCACCGACGCCGCGCACACGGCGAAGGACCTGCGGGCCCGGAACGCCACCGTCGTCGGCGCGGTCGCGTTCGCCGAGCACGGCTGGGCCGGTGGCGCCGGGCTGTCCGCGACCGCGCTGGAACGGGCCGAGGCCGCCACGACGTGCCGGGTCGCCCGGGCGCTGGGCAACACCCCGGCCGTCGCCCGCAGCAGCTACGTCGACCCGCGCGTGGTGCGGGCCTTCGAAGAGGGCCACACGGTCGCGGCCGGGTTGCGCTGCATCCCGCGCGGCGCCGGCGAGCACCGCACCCGGGTCGCCGTCGGACGGGCGGTGCTGCGGCTGCTGGAACGCCACAACTGACCCGCGGCCCCCCGGTGCCGGCCGGTCGGCGCATGATGGGTCCGTGGTGGCAGTCGAGGCGGGCCGGACGGAACGACGGGCCCGGGCGGCGGTGGCCCTGGTCTTCCTCACCAACGGCCTGGTCTACGCGAACCTGCTGCCCCGCTTCCCGCAGATCAAGGCCGATCTCGGCCTGTCCAACACCCAGCTCGGGCTGGCGGTGGCCGCGATGCCGTTCGCGGCGCTGCTGGCAGGGCTGACCGCGGGCCCGCTCATCGCCCGGTTCACCTCGGCGAAGGTGGCCTCGTTCGGGATGGCGGTGATCGCGCTCGGCGTCGTGCTGGTGGGGTTCGCACCGTCCTGGGCGCTGTTCGCCACGGCCATGCTGCTGGTCGGGGCGTCCGACGCCGTCGTCGACGTCGCGCAGAACGCGCACGGGCTGCGGGTGCAGCGCCGCTACGGCCGGTCGATCCTCAACGGGTTCCACGCGCTCTGGTCGGTCGGAGCGGTCGCGGGCGGGCTGATGGGCTCGGCCGCCGCCGGGACCGGGCTGGCGCTGCCGGTGCACCTGGGGCTCTCGTCGCTGCTGTCGGTGGTGATCGCCGTCGCGGTGTACCCCCTGCTGCTGAGCGGCGCCGACGGCGACGACCGCCCGGCCCCCGACGCGGCCGACGGTGCACCGCCGCGGCGGCCGTGGACCGGGCTCTGCCCCCGCACCGTGGCGCTGCTCGCCGTGTTCGGGCTGGTCGCGATCTCCGGCACCCTGGTCGAGGACTCCGGCGCCACCTGGGCGGCGGTGTACCTGCAGGGGCTCGGGGCCGGTGCGGCCGTCGCCGGCCTCGGGTTCGTGGCGCTGCAGGGCTGCCAGTTCGTCGGCAGGCTGATCGGTGACCGGATGGTCGACCGGTTCGGCCAGCGCGCGGTGGCCCGCGCCGGCGGTGGGCTGGTGCTCGCCGGGATGGGGCTCGCGCTGGCGTTCCCGACGGTGCCCGGGACCGTCGCCGGTTTCGGTCTCGCCGGGTTCGGGGTGGCGACGCTCGTCCCGGCCGCGATGACCGCCGCCGACCACCTGCCGGGGCTGGCCCCCGGGACCGGGCTGACGATCGTCACCTGGCTGATGCGGGTGGGGTTCCTGGTGTCGCCGCCGGTGGTCGGGCTGGTCGCCGACGCGACGTCGCTGCGGGCCGGGCTGCTGGTCGTCCCGGTGGCCGGGCTGGTCGTCGTGCTCGTCGCGGGGGTGCTCTCCACCCGTCGCACCCGGGCCTGAGCACAGGCAGATCGGATCACTCGTGCGTCTCGACACGAATCGGACGACCCCTTAGCGTCAGGGCGCATGTCCTCCACCGTCCCGCCGGCGCCGCCGGGACCCGCACTCCGGTCCTCTCGCAAGGTCGCCACCGCCAGCCTGGTCGGCACCACCATCGAGTGGTACGACTTCTTCATCTTCGGCACGGCCGCGGCCCTGGTGTTCAACCAGGTGTTCTTCCCGTCGGTCGACCCCGTCACCGGCACCCTGTCCGCGTTCGGCGCGTTCGCCGTCGGGTTCATCGCCCGCCCGCTCGGCGGGGCGGTGTTCGCGCACTTCGGCGACAGGGTCGGCCGGAAACCGATGCTCGTCTACTCGCTGCTCATGATGGGCGCGGCGACCGTCGGGATGGGTCTGCTGCCCGGCTACGACACGCTCGGGGTCTGGGCTCCGGTCCTGCTGGTGACGCTGCGGTTCCTGCAGGGGTTCGGCGTCGGCGGCGAGTGGGGCGGTGCGGCGCTGATGGCTGTCGAGCACGCCCCGTCGCACCGGCGCGGGTTCTACGGCAGCTGGCCGCAGGTCGGTGTGCCGCTGGGCCTGGTGCTGGGGACGGCGACGTTCGCGGTGCTGTCCGCGACGCTGACCGACGAGCAGTTCCTGGCGTGGGGCTGGCGGGTGCCGTTCCTCGCGAGCATCGCGCTGATCGGGGTCGGGATGTGGATCCGGCTCGGCGTCCACGAGTCGCCGGTGTTCCGGCAGGCGATGGACGAGAAGGCCGCGAACCGGATGCCGGTGCTGGAGGCGCTGCGCACCTACCCGAAGGAGATCCTGCTCGCCGCCGGGTCGTTCCTGGCGACGAACTCGACGTTCTACGTCTCCTCGGTCTGGCTGGTCACCTACGCGACGCAGTCCCTGTCCTACGACCGCACGACGATCCTCGCGGCGAACTCGGTGCTGTCGCTGTCGGACATCCCGCTGATCATGGCGTTCGGTCTGCTGTCGGACCGGATCGGGCGTCGTCCGATGTTCGTCGGTGGGATGGCGCTGCTCGCGGTGTTCGCGGTGCCGTACTTCTGGCTGGTGTCGACCGGCAGCATCTGGCTGTTCCTGCTGGGCGGGCTGGTCGTGCAGGTGGCGCGCTCGGCGGTGTACGGGCCGCAGTCGGCGTTCTTCGCCGAGCAGTTCTCCACCAGCATGCGGTACTCGGGGGCGTCGCTGGCCTACCAGATCGCGTCGATCCTGGGCGGCCTCGCGCCGCTGCTGTGCACCGCGCTCGTCGCGCTGACCGGGTCGCTCTACGCCGTCGCCGGCTACGTCGTCGGGATCGCGCTGGTGTCGATGGTCTGCTCGTGGCTGATGACCGAGACGCTGCGGTCGGGGCTGCGCGACGACGCCGCCGCCGTCGCCAGGACCTGACCCCTACCGTCCGCCGGTCGCGGTCACCGGCGTGCCCCGTCCGCGGGCACGCCGGGCCGCGACCAGGTCGGTGACCCCGAGCACGAGGGCCAGCGCCACCAGCCCGACGGTGATGAGCAGGCCGTGCGAGATGGCGTCCGCCCAGTCCCCGCCGGACGCGGTGAGCCTGCCGAAGAACACCGCGCCGACCGCGGACAGCCCGATCGCCGTCCCGATCCGCTGCCCGGTCTGCAGCACCCCGCCCGCGGTGCCGCCGGAGGTGTGCGGGATCTCCGACAGCGCGAGGGTCTGGTTCGGCGCGATCACCAGCCCGCCGCCCGCCCCGGCGAGCAGCAGCGGCCCGGCGATCGCGAGCCCGGTCCACGGGCTGTGCGCGGTCGCGGCCAGGACGAGGTCGGTGACGCCGAGCCCGACCATCACCGTCGCCAGCCCGACGACGATCATCGGCTGCCCGAACCGCGCCACCAGGCGCCCGCTGAGTGCGGAGGTGACGGCCGAGCCGAGCGCGAACGCCGTCATCGTCAGCCCGGTCTGCAGCGGGGTGTAGCCCAGCCCGTTCTGCAGGTAGAGGGTGAGCACGAAGAAGATCGAGGTGAACCCGGCGAAGTAGACGGTGCCCAGCGAGGCCCCGACGGCGTAGCTGCGGGTCCGCAGCAGCGCGAAGTCGATCAGCGGGTGACCGTGGACGCGCTTGGCCCGACGCTCCCACGCCACGAACGCCGCCAGCGCCGCGACCGAGACCGCGACCAGCCACCACGGCGCCGACGCCGGGTCCCGCTCGGCGAGTACCAGCGGCAGCATCAGCGCGACGACGGCGACGCCGAGCAGCACCGAGCCGCCCAGGTCCAGCGGGCGCCGCTCCCCCGTGGTCACGGTGTCGGCGGGCAGCAGCCGGAACGCCGCGACCAGCGCCGCGACGCCGATCGGGATGTTGACGAAGAAGACCCAGCGCCAGCCGTCGGCGTCGCCGGCCCAGGACAGCAGCAGCCCGCCCAGCAGCGGGCCGACCGCGGTCGAGATCCCGACGACGGCGCCGAACATGCCGAACGCGGTGCCCCGCTCCGGGCCGCGGAACAGGTCCTGGATGAACCCGACGACCTGCGGGGACAGCAGCCCGGCCGCGACGCCCTGCACCAGCCGGACCGCGACGAGCACCTCCGGGTTCGGCGCGAACCCGGCGACCGCGCTGGTCAGGGTGAACAGGGCGAGGCCGGTGACGAACATGCGACGGCGGCCGCGGTCGTCGCCGAGACGCCCGGACGCGACCAGGACCAGGCCGAACGTCAGCGCGTAGCCGGACACGATCCAGGACAGCTGCGCCGCCGAGGCCCGCAGGCCGGCCTGCATGGCGGGCAGCGCGACGTTGACGATGCTGACGTCGAGCAGGCTCATGAACCCGGCGACCAGGCAGACCGACAGCGCCCGCCAGCGTCGCGGGTCGGGGGTGTACGCCTCGGGCGCGGTGCGGTCGTCGCTCACAGTCCCTCATTCCGCGTCCTGGCGATGCGGGCCGCAACTCGAACCCGGGTCCTGCGGACACGCGTCACATCGTGTGGACTCACCGACCATGTGGACCGAAGAGATCGGGAACCGGTCGTGAGGGGCGCCGAGGCGCTGGTCGGGTCGCTCACCGCGGCCGGGGTCGACGTGTGCTTCATGAACCCGGGGACCTCGGAGATGCACTTCGTGCAGGCGCTCGACGCGGTGCCGGAGATGCGCGGGGTGCTGGCCCTGTTCGAGGGCGTCGCGACCGGTGCCGCCGACGCCTACGCGCGCATCGCCGGGAAGCCGGCGGCGGTGCTACTGCACCTCGGGCCGGGGCTGGGCAACGGGCTGGCGAACCTGCACAACGCCCGCCGGGCCGGGACGCCGCTGCTGTGCGTGGTCGGCGGGCACGCGACCGACCACGTCCGCTTCGACGCGCCGCTGGAGTCCGACATCACCGCGGTGGCGCGGACCGTGTCCGGGTGGGTGCACACCAGCGGCGACGTCCGCGACGTCGCCGCCGACGCGATGCGCGCCCTCGCCGCGACCGGCGAGCGCGGCGGGCAGGTCGCGACGCTGGTGCTGCCGGCCGACGTGTCCTGGTCGGAGGGCGCGTCGCCCGCCCCGCCGCTGCCGGCCGTCGGGCCGTTCCCCCCGGATCCCTCGCGGGTCGCCGCGGCCGCCGATGCCGTCCGCGCGCCCGGCGCGACGCTGCTGCTGGGCGGGCCGGCGCTGAGCGCGGCGGGGGTCGACGCCGCCGGGCGGATCGCCGCGGCCACCGGGACCCGGCTGCTCGTGGAGACCTTCCCCCGGTGCTGGGAGACCGGCGCCGGCCGGACCCGCATCGACAAGCTCGCCTACTTCGCCGAGCAGGCGATCGCGCAGCTGGACGGCACGTCGTCGCTGGTGCTGGCCGGGGCGCGGTCGCCGGTGTCGTTCTTCGGCTACCCGGGGGTACCGGGGGACCTGGTGCCCGAGGGGGCCGCCGTGGTGGGGCTGGCCGACCCGGCCACCGACGCGACGGCCGCGCTGGAAGCCCTCGCCGACGCCGTCGCCGGCGACGCCGACCCCGCGCTCGCCCCGCACGAGGCGCCGGAGCCCGCGCCGGGGGCGCTCGACGTGCGGGGGCTGTGCGCCGCCGTCGCCGCGACGCTGCCGCAGGACGCGATCGTGGTCGACGAGGCGCTGACCGCAGCGGCGTCGCTGGCGATGTCGTTGCAGACCGCGCCGCGACACACCCAGATCGCGCTGACCGGTGGCGCGATCGGGATGGGGCTGCCCGCCGCGGTGGGTGCCGCGGTCGCCGCGCCGGACCGTCCGGTGGTGGCGGTGCAGGCCGACGGCAGCGCGCTCTACACCGCCCAGGCGCTGTGGACGATGGCCCGCGAGCGGCTCGACGTCACCGTCGTGCTGATCAACAACGCGGCGTACTCGATCCTGCGGGTGGAGCTGGCCCGCACGGGGGCCGGGGAGGCGGCGCACTCCGGGCGGGCGGGCCGGATGCTGGACCTGTCCGACCCGACGCCGGACTTCACCGCACTCGCGACCGGGCTCGGGGTGCCCGCCGAGCGGGTCACCACCACCGAGGGTCTGCTCGACGCGCTGCGTCGGGCACAGGCCGAGCCGGGTCCGCACCTGGTCGAGGCGATCGTCCCCGCCCTGGGCTGAGCCCCCTCGTCCGGAGGGCGCAGCCGGACGCCGCACGGGCCCGCGGTGCGCCGCACAGGTTCTTCCCCGTGCGGCGCACCCGGAGCTCGTGCGGCGCGGCGTCAGAGGGACAGCAGGCGGTCGAAGAACTCGCGGTAGCGGGTGAGCGCCTGGCGCAGGTCCTCGGTCGAGGCGTCGTCGCGGGAGAACTGGGCCTCCAGGTCGTCGCGCTGACGACGGAACAGCGACTCCATCTCGTCGAGGATCTCCCCCACCAGGGCGTTCGCCCCGTGGACGGCGCGGCGGGGCTCGTCGACGAACTCGCCCTTCAGCGTCGACCAGCGGTCCTGGTACTCGCGGGCCCGGTCGGCCGGGAGCAGCGACGAGCCGCCGGTGGCGGGGTCGGTCGCCGCCGGGCCGGCCCCGGGTCCGGTCGTGCCGCCCCGCGGGTCACCGGGGTCGCGCAGATCGTCGTGCCCGCGGCCCGGTGTCGCGTCGTGGTGACGGCCGCCGGGCGCGCCGTCCTCCCGTACGGGTGCGCCACGGGTGGTCGCCGCGGCGGCCACGCCGGCCGCGGTCCCGCCTGCGGCCGCGGCGGTCCCGGCACCGCCCGCGGAGCCGGGCGCCGCGTCGTGGGGCGGTGCGCCCGTCCCCGGTGCGCCGTTCCCGACACCGCCACCGGGCGGGACCCCGCCCGCGTCGGCCGGTCCGCGGCCGCCCGCCGCCGCGGGGTCGCCGAGGGTGTCCCGCCGTCCGGCCGGGCCGGCGTCGCGCGGGTCGGCACCCGGTGCGCCCGGGCCGCCATGGGGGGCGCCGCCGGGCAGGTGCCCGCCACGGGGGTCGACACCACGCGGGTCCCCGCCCCGTACGTCCCCGCCACGCGGGTCGCCACCGCGCACGTCGACGCCCCGCGGGTCCCCACCTCGGAGGTCCCCGCCGCGCGGGTCGCCGTCCCGGGGGCCCGCGCCGCGGGGCCCACCGGCACCCGGGTCGGTGCCGAGCGGGGCGGCGACGCGGGGATCACCGGCACGAGGGTCGCCGCCGGGGTCGCCGGCCCGTGGGTCCCCGCCGGCCGCACGGTCCTCGGCCAGCCGTCCGCCGGGGGCGTCGCCCGGCCCGGCCCCGGGGCCTGCCAGCGGCGGGGCGTCCGGGTCACCGTGGCGCCGGCCCGGGACGCCCGCGTCCTGCTCGGCGGTGCCCGCCGCCTCGCGGCGCTCCCAGCCGGCGTCACGCTCGTCCTCGCTGCGGCCGGTGAACGCGTCCTTGATCGAGTCGGCCAGTCGGGCCGCCTTGCTGCTGCCCTGGTGCTCGCTCATGCCGTGGTCTCCCGTCGGGTGTCCTGGTCCGGTCCGCCCTGGCGGTGGCGGCCGTCGTTCTCGGGACGGCCACCGGAACCGGTGCCGTCGCCGTCGTCGAGCAGCGCGTCGATCAGTGCGCGGTAGCTCGTCACCGCGTGCCGGAGGTCCTCGGTCCCGGCTCGCCCGGCGGAGTGCTCACGGGAGATGGCCCGTGCCTCGCGGTAGCGCTGCGTGACGACCGGGTAGGCGACGGACAGGTCCTCCTCCCGGCGGTCGACGTCCTCGGCGGGGTACCCGCGGGCCGCCATGACGTCGGCGACGAGCGCGTCGGCGTCGTGCACCGCCCGCGACGGATCGTCGACGAACCCCTCCTGCACCTGCTGCCACCGGCGGCGGTAGCCGTCGCGCTCCTGCGGGTCGAGGGATCGCAAGGTCAGCGCGTCGTGGCGCTTGCGGCGCTGCGCGAGCTCCTTCTCCGCGTCGCGGGGGTCGTCCGCGTCGCGCACGGTGCGCTCGTACTCGGGTCCGAACTGGTCGCGGAGCTCGGCGGAGCGACGACGGCGCAGCATCGTCGCGGCGACCACGGCGAGTACGGCGACGACGATCACCACCACGGCGACGACGATGATCGTTGTGATGTCGGTCATAACGCGGTGTACCCGACTGCGCGTGCCGGAAACACGGAGCGTGGTTGTTGATCACGACAGGTGGTCACTGAATCGACTTGACCTGCACCGGGGTTCAGGGCGGGGCTGCTGCCGGGCCGGCTCGCCGTCGGGTCCGGGGGCGTGTCGGGGCTCGGGATGGGTGGGGCGTTCTCCGCGATCGCCTACCTGACCCTCGCCCACTCCGACACCCACGACGTCGGCCCGCACTCCTCGGCGGCCCAGCTCCTCGACCAGCCGGCGACGGCGGCGCTCGTCGGCCTGGGCGGCGCGCTGCTGGTGGCGCCGGCGTCACCGGCCGTCGCGCTGCCGGTCGTGGTCGCGGTGCCCGCGGTCGCCGGTGCGCCGGCCGCGTCGCGGACGCGGGTACCGGGGCGCTGAGCCTCAGATCCCGGACGGGCGGGCGAGCAGCTCGGCCACGGCGGCGTCGATGAAGGCCGTGTCGACCGGGTTCTTCCCGCCGCCGGCGAAGTGGCCCCACACCCCGGGGATCACCCGCAGCTCGGTGCCGGCCCGCATGTGCGACACCGCCCAGGCCTCGTCCTCGGGCGGGAAGTACAGGTCCTTCTCCGCGGGCATGACGATCGCCGTCGCCCGGATCGAGGCCAGCGCCTCCTCGGTCGAGCCGGCGCCCGGGGTCGCGCCGACGTCGCCGTGCCACCAGGTGTCGAGCATGGTCAGCAGGTTGTTCGGGTCCCGACCGTCGAGGAAGAAGCCCTCCCAGAAGTCGACGACGAAGTCCTCGAGCGAGGTGTTGCCCAGCCGGCGCCACTCCTCGTCCCGGTAGAACGCCTGGGAGAAGCCCCAGCCGGCGTAGATCCGGGCGAACGCGCGCAGCCCCTGCGCCGGCGGGACCGTGTAGCGGCCGCCGTCGAACCCGACCGCGGCCTGGAGCGCGGCACGCAGCGAGTCGAGGAACACCTGGTTGTGCGGCGCGGTCCGCGGCGATCCGCAGAACGGCAGGATGCGCTGCACCATCTCGGGGTGGCTGACCGCCCACTGGTAGGTCTGGCCCGCACCCATCGACCACCCGAGCACCAGCGGAAGCGTGCTGATCCCGAAGCGTTCGGTGACGAGCCTGTACTGGGCCTCGACGTTGTCGCGCACCCGGATCGGTGGGAACGACGGGCCGTCGTGCGGCACCGGGGCGTTCGACGGCGACGTGGACAGCCCGTTGCCCAGCATGTTCGGCACGATGACGAACCAGCGGTCCGGGTCGAGCGCCATCCCCTCACCGATCAGCCACTCGTTGTCCCAGTGCCGCCCGGAGTACCAGGTCGGGTAGACGATCGCGTTGTCCTTCGCCGCGTTCAGCTCGCCGTAGGTGCGGTAGGCGATCCGGGCCGGGCGCAGCGTCCGCCCGCAGTCGAGCGTGAGGTCGTCGATCTCGAAGACCTCGTAGGGCTCGTCGCGGCCGTAGCGGGGCCGGGCGGTGGGCTCGGGGTCGGGCACGGGGTCCTCCGGGGCTCGCGACGGTCGACCGATGGTTTCCCAGGAAATATGTTCCTGGGAAACCATCGGTGTCAAGGCCGGAGGGTCCCGCGGCTCAGCCGTCGCCCTCGATGTCGCCCTCGGACTCCAGGTAGGCCTGGCGCAGTGCGTCCAGCGTCGCGGACTCCGGGCTCTCCCAGAGACCACGGTCGACGGCCTCCAGCAGCCGCTCGGCCATGCCGTGCAGCGCCCACGGGTTCGACTCGGCGAGGAACTTCCGGTTGTCCGGGTCCAGCACGTACTCGGCGGTCAGCGTCTCGTACTGCCAGTCCGCGATGACGCCGGTGGTGGCGTCCCAGCCGAACAGGTAGTCGACGGTCGCGGCCATCTCGAACGCGCCCTTGTAGCCGTGCCGCCGCATCGCGGCGATCCAGCGCGGGTTGACCACGCGGGCACGGAAGACCCGGGCGGTCTCCTCGTGCAGGCTGCGGGTACGCACCGCCTCCGGACGGGTCGAGTCCCCGACGTAGGCGGCCGGCGCGGTGCCGGTCAGCGCGCGCACCGTGGCGACCATGCCGCCGTGGTACTGGTAGTAGTCGTCGGAGTCGGCGATGTCGTGCTCGCGGGTGTCGATGTTCTTCGCCGCCACCGCGATCCGCCGGTAGGCGTTCTCCATGTCGTCCCGTGCGGGGACGCCGTCGAGGCCGCGGCCGTAGGCGTAGCCGCCCCAGGTGGAGTAGACCTCGGCGAGGTCGGCGTCGCCGCGCCAGTCACGGGAGTCGACGAGCTGCAGCAGCCCGGCACCGTAGGTGCCCGGCTTGGAGCCGAAGATCCGGGTACGGGCGCGACGGTCGTCGCCGGTGCGCTCGCGGTCGGCCTCGACATGGGCGCGGACGTAGTTCTGCTCCGGGGTCTCGTCGAGCTCGGAGACCAGCTTCACCGCGTCGTCGAGCAGGGCCAGGACGTGCGGGAACGCGTCGCGGAAGAACCCGGAGATCCGAACCGTGACGTCGACGCGCGGGCGGCCGAGCTCCGCGAGGTCGATGACCTCCAGGCTGCGCACGCGACGGCTCGCGTCGTCCCACACCGGGCGGACGCCGAGCAGGGCGAACACCTCGGCGACGTCGTCGCCGGAGGTCCGCATCGCGCTGGTCCCCCACACCGAGAGGCCGACGCTGCGCGGGTACTCGCCGTGGTCGGCCCGGTAGCGCTCGACCAGCGACTCGGCCATCGCCTGCCCGGTCTCCCAGGCCAGCTTCGACGGGACCGCCTTGGGGTCGACGGAGTAGAAGTTCCGCCCGGTCGGGAGCACGTTGACCAGTCCGCGCAGCGGCGAGCCGGACGGGCCGGCCGGGATGAAGCCGCCGTCGAGGGCGTGCAGCACCCGGTCCAGCTCGTGCGCGGTGGCGTCGAGCCGGGGCACGACCTCGTCGGCGGCGAAGCGCAGCACCGCCGTGACCGCGTCCACGTCGACGCCCGGGAGCCCCCCACCGGTGCCCCCAGGGGAACTCTCGTGGCCTAGAGCGCTACGAGAGTTCCCCTGGGGGCCACCGGGGACGGGGGCCAGGTGCTCGGCGACCACCGCGGGGACGGCGGCGGGGTCCCAGGAGCAGGTCTCCATCGCCGAGCACAGGGCACGGGCGACGGTCTCGACGGCGTCGGTGCGGGTGTTCGACTCCGAGCCGTCCTCGACCAGGCCGAGCGCCTGGCGCAGACCCGGCACGGACTGCTCGCCGCCCCACATCTGCCGGGCGCGCAGCACCGCGAGCACCAGGTCGACGCGCTGCTCCCCGGCCGGTGCCTGGGCGAGCACGTGCAGGCCGTCGCGGATCTGGACGTCCTTGATCTCGCAGAGCCAGCCGTCGACGTGCATCAGCATGTCGTCGAAGACGTCCTCGTCGGGGCGCTGCTCCAGCCCGAGGTCCTGGTGCATCTGGGCCGCGGTCATCAGCGTCCAGATCTGCTGGCGGATCGCGGGCAGCTTCGCCGGGTCGAGCGCGGAGATGTTCGCGTGCTCGTCGAGCAGCTGCTCCAGCCGGGCGATGTCGCCGTAGGACTCGGCGCGCGCCATCGGCGGGATGAGGTGGTCGACCAGGGTGGCGTGCGCCCGGCGCTTGGCCTGGGTGCCCTCCCCCGGGTCGTTGACGAGGAACGGGTAGACCAGCGGCAGGTCGCCGAGGACGGCGTCGGTGCCGCAGGAGGCCGACATGCCCAGCGTCTTGCCGGGCAGCCACTCCAGGTTGCCGTGCTTGCCGATGTGCACGATCGCGTGCGCGCCGAACCCGCCCTCGGACTCGGGCGCGGCCAGCCAGCGGTAGGCGCCCAGGTAGTGGTGCGACGGCGGCAGGTCCGGGTCGTGGTAGATCGCGACCGGGTTCTCCCCGAACCCGCGGGGCGGCTGCACGATCAGCGTGACGTTGCCGCGGCGCAGTGCCGCGACGACGATGTCGCCGTCCGGGTTCTGCGAGCGGTCGACGTAGTGCTCGCCCGGCGCCTCGCCCCAGTGCTCCTCGACGCCGGACCGGAAGTCCTCGGGCAGCGTGTCGAACCAGCTGCGGTACGTCGCGGCGGAGATCCGGACCGGGTTGCCGGCCAGCTTCTCCTCGGTCAGCCAGTCAGGGTCCTGCCCGCCGGCCTCGATCAGGGCGTGCATGAGCGCGTCGCCGTCGCCGGCCTCGACGCCCGGGAACGCCGCCTCGCCCTCGGTGGCGACCGCGTAGCCCGCCGCGGCCATCGTCCGCAGCAGCGCCACCGTGGACGCCGGGGTGTCCAGCCCGACCGCGTTGCCGATCCGCGCGTGCTTGGTCGGGTACGCCGACAGCATCAGCACGATCTTCTTGTCCGCGTTCGGGACGCGGCGCAGCGTCGCGTGCTTCACCGCGATCCCGGCGACCCGGGCGGCCCGCTCGTCGTCGGGGACGTAGACCGACAGGCCGTCGGCGTCGGTCTCCTTGAACGAGAACGGGACGGTGATCAGCCGGCCGTCGAACTCCGGCACGGCGACCTGGGTGGCGACGTCGAGCGGGGACATCCCGTCGTCGTTGGCCTCCCAGGTGGCGCGGGAGCTGGTCAGGCACAGGCCCTGCAGGATCGGGACGTCGAGCGCGGCCAGCTCGGTGACGTCCCACTCCTCGTCCTCGCCGCCGGCCTGCGCGCCTGCGGGCTTGGTGCCGCCCGCGGCGAGCACGGTGACGACCATGGCGTCGGCCTCGCGCAGCCGCTCCAGCAGCGCGGCCGGGGCCTGGCGCAGCGACGCGCACCAGATCGGCAGCGCGCGGGCGCCCTTCGCCGCGATCTGCTCGCAGAGCGCCTCGATGTAGCGGGTGTTCCCGGCCAGGAACTGGGCGCGGTAGAACAGCACCGCCACCGTCGGCCCGTCGACCTCCGTGTCGGGCAGGGACAGCTCGCCCCACTCGGGCAGCTCCACCGGCGGCGCGAACCCCTCGCCGGTGAGCAGCACGGTGTCGGACAGGAACGCGTGCAGCTGCGCCAGGTTCTCCGTGCCGCCCTGCGCGAGGTAGGTGTGGGCCTCTGCCGCGACGCCCGCGGGGACCGAGGACAGCTCCATCATCTCCGCGTCCGGGGCCATCTCCCCGCCCAGGCAGACCAGCGGCGTCGCGCGGGCCCGCAGCAGGTCCAGCCCCTCCTCGAAGTAGCGGTACCCGCCGAGGACGCGGACGACGACGACGTCGGCCGCGTCGGCCATCTCCGCCAGCTCGTCGTGGGTGACCCGGTTCGGGTTCGCGAGGCGGTAGTCCGCGCCCGAGGACCGGGCCGAGAGGAGATCGGTGTCCGAGGTGGACAGCAGCAGGATCACCGGACGGCTCCGGGGGCGGTGTGGGCGCGCGTCATCGACGTACCTTCCTCGGGATCCTCGTCCCGGGTGGGGTGGCGCGGCGAACGGGCGCAGTGTCTGGCTCCCCCTCGCCGGGGCGAGGGGTCACAGTGGCGGGACCGCGCCGGACTCGCACCGGCTTCCTGGGGTTCCGCTCGCCGTCTTCGGTTGTCGTGAGTCACCATCGGTGGCGCCACCGGGTCACGTCAAGGAGCGCTCGACCAGGGTGGTGATCCGCACGTGCGACGGTGTGGCGGGGGCCGAGCCGAAGCCGAACCGGACCGGCGGGACGACCGGGGCCAGCCCGCCGCAGTCGCCGTCGTCCCAGCGGGCCGAGGCGGCGGCGACGCGGTGCAGGTCGCGGGCCCCGTAGTACTCGCGACGGCCGTTGCCCGCAGTGCCGACGGTCCGCACCCCGGGCATCACCCGGCGGGCGATCGGGTCGATCGCCCGCAGCCACCACGGGTGCACGGCGAGCGCACCGGGGACCGCACGCAGGAGCCGGCCCAGCGGCGGGCGACCACCGACCCGCCAGCCGACCTGCAGCGGCCCGGCGACGACCCGGCGCCGGTCGTCGTGGGCGGTGTGGGTCACCGGGACGATCCGGACCTCGTCGAAGGTGTAGGTGGCCGAGACGAACTCCGCGACCTCCCCGGTCGGGGCGAGCAGGGTGCGGTGCCCGTCGGCGGACTCCGTCATGACGTCGGTGAACGACCCCAGCGGGGTGTCCGGCCAGTGGCCGACCACGATCCGTCTGCCCGAGGTCGTGCCCAGCCCGCAGATCCAGCCGTCGAAGCGGTCCAGGACGGGGGATCCGGCGGTAGGCACCCCGCCATCAGAGCCGATCGGCGCCGTTCCCGCCCGGGGAGACCCCGTCCCTACCGGCGCGGCCGAGGTCACGGGCCTGCAGGGCGAGCCACAGCTCGTGGCGGTCCTGGGCCGCGGACAGGCGTCGTCCACTGACCTGCTCGGCCGCGGTGATCCGGTTCCGCCCGGTGTGCCGGTGCACGCCCAGCGCGGTCGCCGTCGCCTCCCAGTGGCCGTTGTGCTCGACGAACGCCGCCACCGCGCGCAACAGCTCGGGGCCGCGCGGGTCGGCGTCGAACGGGCCGAGGACGGCGACGGCGAACCCGCCGAGCCGCTCGTGGTCGAGCAGGGCGAGCAGCATCCGGGCTGGTCGCGTTCGTCGCGGTCTCGCTCGCGATCCGCCCCGTCGACGACGGCGTCCGCACCGGCTGGGACCGGCGGGTGGGCGCCACCGGGGGCCGGGACCGAGGACCCGGGCGGCGGCGCCCGGGCCGTCAGCCCAGCCGGGCGCCGTCCGCGGCGAACAGGTGGGTACGCGCCGGGTCCGGTGCCAGGTGCACCCCGGTGCCCCGCGCCGGGGGCCGGCGCCCGTCCACCCGGGCGACCATCGGGTGTTCGACGCCGTCGACGCGGGTGCGCCCGTAGACGTAGGCGTCCGCGCCGAGCTCCTCGACCAGGTCGATCTCCAGCGGGATGCCGTCGTCGGCGAGGTGCAGGTCCTCGGGGCGGACCCCGAGGGTGACCGCGTCCCCCGCCCCGCGCGGCACGGCGACGTCGACGCCGCCCAGCCGGACGCCGTCGGCGGTCACCGGCAGGCTCAGCAGGTTCATCGCCGGCGAGCCGATGAAGCCGGCGACGAAGGCGTTCGCGGGCCGCTGGTAGAGCTCGCCGGGGGCGGCGCACTGCTGCAGCACGCCGTCGCGGAGCACGGCGACCCGGTCCCCCATCGTCATGGCCTCGACCTGGTCGTGGGTGACGTAGACGGTGGTGACGCCGAGCCGGCGCTGCAGCGACGCGATCTGGGTGCGGGTCTGCACCCGCAGCTTGGCGTCGAGGTTGGACAGGGGCTCGTCCATCAGGAAGACCTGCGGCTGGCGGACGATCGCGCGCCCCATCGCGACCCGCTGGCGCTGCCCGCCCGACAGCGCCTTCGGGCGTCGCCCGAGGTACTGCTCGAGATCGAGGATCCGGGCGGCCTCGGCGACCCGGCCGGTGATCTCGGCTTTCGGGACGCCTGCCATCTTGAGCGCGAAGCCCATGTTGTCGGCGACGGTCATGTGCGGGTAGAGCGCATAGTTCTGGAACACCATCGCGATGTCGCGTTCCTTGGGCGCGACACCGGTGACGTCGCGATCGCCGATGCGGATGTGGCCGTCGTCGACGCCCTCGAGCCCCGCGAGCATCCGCAGCGAGGTGGTCTTGCCGCAGCCGGACGGCCCGACCAGGACGAGGAACTCGCCGTCGGCGATCTCGAGGTCGAGTGCGTCCACCGCGGCCCGGGGGGACCCCGGATAGCGGCGGGTCACCGCGTCGTAGGTCACGCCGGCCATGGTGGTGCTCCTTCGGTGTCGGAGTCGGTGTCGGTCTCGCGGTAGAGCTCGGGCCTGCGGTCGTGCAGGACGTGGTTGTGCGGCGAGAGGCGCTTGTCGCGGGCGGCGGCCGGGTCGAGCGTGGCCAGCAGCACGCCGGGCTCCCCCGGCGGCGGACCGCCGGGGCCGGCGAGCAGGTTCCCGTCGGCGTCGGCGATCACCGGCGCGCCGAACCAGGCGACCCCGCGCTCGGTGCCGCAGCGGTCCGCAACCACGATGTGCACCCGGTAGGCCCCGGCGACGGCCCGGACCTTCGCGACTTCCAGCGGGTCCTGCCCGGTGGGGGTCGGGCGCCACGGCCAGTTCACCGGGGCGGCGACGATCTCGGCGCCGCCCTGCGCGACCCGGCGCACCCACTCGGGGAACTCCAGGTCGTAGCAGACCATCGGGGCGATCCGGCCGGCAGCGGTCGCGACCACCGGAGGTGGCGCCTGGCCGGGGGTGAACAGCTCCTTCTCCCGGTCCCAGAGGTGCGCCTTGCGGTAGACCGCGCGGCGCACCCCGTTCTCGACGACGGCGGCGCTGTTGTACACGCGGCCGTCGGCCCCGAGCTCGGCGAACCCGGCGACGACGACGCAGCGCAGCTCCGCCGACAGGGCCGCGAAGCGGGCGACGGTGGGACCGTCGGCGGGTTCGGCGGCGGACCGCGCCTCCGCGGCGTCGGCGAAGGCGTACCCGCAGACGGTGAGCTCCGGCAGGACGACGAGCCGGGCCCCGCCGGCGACCGCCTCGCGCACCGCGCGCTCGGCGATCGCCGGGTCCGGGGCGTCGATCCGCGCCGGGATCCGGCACGCCGCCGCCGTCACCGCACCGGCGGCACCCGGCACCACCGGTCCGGGCGCCGCCCCCGTCGGCCCCGTGGGTCCCGTCCCCGGCATCGGCCCGGCCTCAGTCGTCCTCGGCCGCGAAGGCCAGCACCGCGGCCGGTGCGAGGTAGCCGTCGGCGTCGAGCACCCGGCCCCGGTCCCGGGCACCGGCCACGACCTCGCGCGCCCACTCGTGCCGGACCCGGCCGTCGCCACCGGTGACGACCAGCAGCTCACCGGTGCCGGGGGTGGCGGTCCGGCCGCCGTCGGCGTCGAGCGCCGTCATCGACCGCCAGGCACCGGGCGGCACCGACAGGGTGTCCCGCGGGCCGAGCTCGACGGTGCGCGCGTCCTCGCCGGTGTTGAGGGTGACCGCCCAGTGGCCGGCCTTCACCGTCAGCACCTGGGTCGCGTCGTGCCGGTGGGTGAGCACGCCGTCCCCGGGCAGGGCACGCAGCCACGCCAGCGCGAACCCGTGCGGGTCGAGCAGCCGCGGTGCCGCGGCCCGGCTCTCCGCGGTGCCCCAGCCGATGACCGGGGCGAGCTCGGCGCCACCGCCGGGCAGCCGCGAGCACAAATAGGGCTCGGCCACCCACGGCCGGTCGGCGACGTGCACGACCCGGCTGCGGAACTGCTCGGGGGTGTAGACGTCGAGCCGGTCGATCTCGGCCTGCTCCATCGGCCGGATCAGCGCGACGTCGTCGGGCAGCGGGTCCCCGGCGACGGTGTCGATGAGCCGGTTGTCCGCCGTGAGGTGCAGGCCGTGACCGGCCGCCTCGGTCAGGACCGTGGGGCCCCAGATGATGCCGCCGGTGTCGTCGCGACCCAGGACCGTGAGCAGGATGCCGTCGTCGTCGCCGACGTTGGTGAAGCCGCGGAAGATCCACGGCGGGACGGAGACGACGTCGCCGTCGACGCTGCGGTAGCCGCCCTGGGTGCCGTCGGGTCCCCACCGCAGCTGGTAGTCGCCGTCGAAGTTGATGAAGACCTCGGCGGTGAAGTGCAGGTGCAGGCTGTTCGTGGTGCCGTGCGGCATACCCGCCGCACCGAGGTTGAAGCCGTGCGGCTCGCGGAGGTTGACGTGCTGGGACGCGTTCTGCGTGACCCCGGGGCCGATGAAGGAGTAGTTGTCCTTCCGGTCCGAGCCGGGGGTGCGGCAGTCGATGAACGCGGCCTTGCACGGGACCCAGTCCGCGTGCCGGACGGTGCGGCGGGCGAGCTCGTCCGCGCTGACCACCGTGTCGTGCATGTCGGTGCTCCGGTCAGTAGATGTTGGTGTCGGTGAACGCCTCGGTCCGGCCGGCGTCGATCTGCGCACGCAGCGCGATCTCGTCGAACACCCGGACCTCCTTGACGATGCGGCCGTCCTGGACCAGGAACTGCGAGACGCCGAGCAGCTCCACCTCGCCCCCGGTGAGCGGACCGAACGCCGGTGTCCCGCGGTAGGTCCCGCGCATCACCCAGGTCACCGCGATCCGCAGGCCGGCGTAGCGCTCGGCGTGGTTCGTCTGGACGTCGCGGACCTCGAACCGGGCGTCGGGGAACGGTGCGACGAGCGCGAGCAGGTCGCGCTGGTAGCCGTCCGGACGCACGACGGTCTGGTCCCCGACGGTGTGCAGGAACAGGTCACGGTGCATGTAGTCGGTGACCTTCTGGTAGCGCCGGGAGTTCCAGACCTCGTCGAGGAACTCCAGCACCATCTCGCACTCGGGCCGGAAGTCGTCCGGCCGCGGCCCGCTGTCGCCGACGGCGAGCACGTCCTTCGGCGGCTCCTCGGTCATCGAGCCCTGGTAGCCGCGGAAACGCTGCCCCCGGGCCGCCTCGGCCGGGTCGATGCCCCGCTGCAGGCACTCGGCGAGCTCGTCGCGGACCACCCACTCCTCGACCATGCGGCCGCGGCGGTAGAGGCAGTTGGCGATGGTGCGCTTGCGGATCCGCTTCACGACGCCGTCGACGAGGATCTCGTCGGCCGAGAAGACCAGGTGCGAGCTCAGGAACGCGTCGTCGCCGCGGGCCTCCCAGACCACGTCCTCGGCCTGACCGACGTGCTGCGGGGTGCCCGCGATGCGCATCAGGCTGCCCTCGATCACCCCGTCGCGGCCGATCACGGTGCCGAGCCCGCCGTGGACGATCGAGTCCGGCTCGTAGTTGTCGACGATGTAGGACACGTCCCGCTGGACCCAGATCCGGTCGGTCACCTCGCGGATGAAGTCGTCCGGGTCGTTGTAGGGCTCGTACGCGACCGGGTCGAGCGTCATGGTGGTCCTTCCTCGTCGATTCCGTGCACCTCGCACTGTATGCGTATGCACAACCGACGGGCAAGGGTCCCGCGGGGATTTCCGGCGACGGGAGCGGCTACGCCCGGGGCGCGGCCACGGTGGCACGGGCGACGTAGTGCGTCGGATACACGACGTGCCGCGGCGCGGCCCCGGGGTCGGTCAGCCGGGCGACGACCAGCCGCGCGGACTCCCGGGCGACCTCGTCGAGGTCGTAGGCGACGGTGCTGAGCCGGACCAGGGCCCAGCGTGAGGTGGGCAGGTCGTCGAAGCCGACCACTGAGGTGTGACCGGGCACCGGGACGCCGGCCTCGGCGGCCGCGTCGAGCGCCCCGAGCGCGACGACGTCGTTGCCGCACAGCAGCAGGGTCGGACCACCGGCCCGCTCGTGCAGCGTACGGAACCCCTCGCGACCGGTCGCGAAGTCGAACGGACCGTGCAGGACGTCGCGCTGGGCGAGCGCCAGCCCGTGCTCGTCGAGCACCGTGCGGACGACCTGCTCGCGCAGCTCACCGGTACTGGTGTTGCGCGGCCCGAAGATGGCCCCGATCCGGGTGTGCCCCAGGCGGACGGCCTCCGCGACCACCTCGCGCACGCCCTGCTCGGGGTCGACGGTCACCGCATCGGCGGCCACGCTGGGCGCGGTCCGGTTCAGGTAGACGAACGGCACGCCGCGGTCGCGCAGCCGGGCGGGCTGGATGGAGTCCACCGTCGTCGTCGAGAGCACCACCCCGGCCAGGCCGTGCGCGGCGACCCGCTCGGGCAGCGGCGCGGTCCCGGCCGACTCGGTGATCAGCACGAGCTCGTGGCCGAGGGCCTCCAGCTCGTGGTGCAGCGGGCCGATCATGTTCGCGTAGAACTGGTTCTCCAGGTCGGCGACGACCAGCCCGATCCGGTTCGAGCGGCCCACCGACAGCGCGCGCCCGATCGCGTTGGTCGAGTAGCCCAGCGCCAGGGCCGCCTCACGGACCCTGCGTTTGGTCGCCTCGGAGACCCGGGGGTGATCGGTGAGCGCGCGCGACACCGTCGGCTGCGAGACCCCGGCGAGCCTCGCCACGTCGCGACTGGTGACCATGTCCGCCCTTCCCCCGACCGTGCGTCGAGCCTAGTGCGCCCCGGGACACACCCTTGACAGCGGCGCGTCACCGCCGTTCACTGCGGAGCCGTAGCGCATACGTATGTTATGCCAGGGAGGACGGAATGTCGCAGGAACTGAAGAGCGCGACGGGGTCGGCCCCGCGCCGCAGCGACGAGGGCGTCGCCGCACGGGTGCGGGCGATCGTGGACGGCGTGCGGACGCGCGGCGACGCGGCGGTGCGGGAGTACGCGGACCGGTTCGACGGCCGCGCGCCGGAGCGCCTGACCCCCGCGCGGGTCGACGAGCTGGTCGCGTCGCTGCCGCAGCAGGTCGTCGACGACATCCGGTTCGTGCAGGACCAGGTCCGGAACTTCGCGCGGGTCCAGCGGGAGTCCCTGCACGACGTCGAGGTCGAGACGCTGCCCGGGGTGGTCCTCGGGCACCGGCACGTGCCGGTCGGCTCGGCGGGCGCGTACGTACCCGGCGGGCGGTACCCGCTGACCGCCTCGGCGCACATGACGATCGTGACCGCGAAGGCCGCGGGGGTGCCGCACGTGGTCGCGGCCACGCCTCCGATCCGCGGCGAGGTCCCGGCGGCGACGGTGGCGGCGATGCACCTGGCCGGCGCCGACGAGATCCACGTCCTCGGCGGGGTCCAGGCCGTCGCGGCGATGGCGCTGGGCACCGGGTCGGTCTCCCCGGTCGACATGCTGGCCGGTCCGGGCAACGCCTATGTCGCGGAGGCGAAGCGGCAGCTCTTCGGCGAGGTCGGCATCGACCTGTTCGCCGGCCCCACCGAGATCCTCGTCGTCGCCGACGGGACCGCGGACCCGCTGACCGTCGCCGTCGACCTGCTGTCACAGGCCGAGCACGGCCCGGACTCCCCCGCCGTGCTCGTCACGACCTCCGAGACGCTGGGCCGGGCCGTGCTCGACCTGGTCGGGCGGCTGCTGCCGGGCCTGCCCACGAACGACCTGGCCGGGCCCGCGTGGCACGACCACGGCCGGATCGTCGTGTGCGACGACGCCGACGAGATGTGGCGGGTCGCCGACGACCTCGCCGCCGAGCACGTCCAGGTCCTCACCGCCGAGCCCCGCGACGCCCTGGAGCGGATGCGCAACTACGGTGCGCTGTTCCTCGGCGAGAACACCTGCGTGTCCTACGGAGACAAGGTGATCGGGACGAACCACGTGCTCCCGACGCTCGGTGCCGCGCGCTACACGGGCGGGCTGTGGGTCGGGAAGTACCTCAAGACCTGCACCTACCAGGAGGTCCGCGACCCCGCGACGAGCGCCGAGCTCGGCCGGGTGTGCGGGCGCGCGTCGCGGGTGGAGCTGTTCGAGGGGCACGCCCGCTCCGGGGACCTGCGGGCCTGGCGGCACGGTGGGGACCGCATCGACTGGCTGGACGAGATCGCGCCGCTCGGGAGCCCGGCACCGGTGGCCGGGTCGTGAGCACGCCGGTCACGGGACGCACCGCGCTGGTGACCGGCGGCGGCAGCGGGCTGGGTGCGGCGATCGCGTCGCACCTGGCCCGTGCCGGGGCGCGGGTCGTGCTGGCCGGGCGGCGTGCCGACGCCCTCACCGCGACCGCGGCCCGGATCGGGCCCGCCGCCCGGGCCGAGGTGTGCGACGTCGCCGACCCGGACTCCGTCGCGGACCTGGCGGTCCGGCTCGCCGACGAGGAGGTCTCGATCGTCGTCAACAACGCCGGGATCGCCGGTCCGGTGGCCCCGCTGGTCGAGGTGAGCCCGCAGGAGTGGGACGAGGTGTTCGCGGTCAACGTGCGCGGCACCTACCTGGTGTGCCGGGCGTTCCTGCCGCCGATGCTCGACCGCGGGGACGGCGACGTGGTCAACGTGGCCTCGGTGTCGGGGAAGCGGCCGCTGGCCCGGCGCACGCCCTACTGCGCGTCGAAGACCGCGGTGCTCGGCCTGACCTCGACGCTCGCGTTCGAGGCGGGCCCGGCCGGGGTGCGGGTCAACGCGCTGTCCCCCGGCCCCGTCGAGGGCGACCGGATGGACCGGAACTTCGCGCTGGAGGCGCAGCGGACCGGCACCGACGTCGCCGCGGCGCGTGCGGCGTTCGTCGGGCGGGCCGCGCTCGGCCGGATGATCACCGCCGACGAGGTGGGCGCGGCGGTCGTCGCGATGCTCGCCATGCCGGGGCTGTCCGGCGCCGACGTCGACCTGTCCGCCGGGATGATCGCGTGAGGGCGCGGGTCGCCGCCGGGGAGCGGCTCGCCGGGGCGCTGGTGCGGATGCCCTGCGAGGAGATCGTGGAGATGCTCGCCGTCGCCGGTCTGGACTTCGTACTGATCGACTGCGAGCACGGGCCGGCCGACGTGTCGATGCTGCGCGCCCACATCGCGTTCGCCGACGCGCACGGCCTGCCGGTGCTCGTCCGCCCCGGGGAGGACGAACACCACCTCGCCCAGCGGGCGCTCGACCAGGGCGCCCGCGGGATCGTCGCCCCGCACGTGGAGGACGCCGCACAGGCCACGGCACTGGTGCGGGCGCTGCGCTACCCCCCACACGGCACACGGGGGTTCGCGACCTACCCGCGGGCGGGGAGGTTCGGCAGCGTCACCGCCGAGGAGCATCGCGCGGCGGCCGAGGACGTGCTGGTCGTGGCGATGCTGGAGTCGCCCGGCGCCCTCGCGCGCGCCGGGGAGATCGTCGGCGTGGACGGTATCGACGGCTGGCTCGTCGGTGTCGCGGACCTGGGTGCGTCCCGCACGGGCACCGACCCGTCCGTCGCCGGGATGCTGGAGTCGGTGCGCGCCGACCCGGCGGTCCGGGACGCCGTACGGGCCGACCTGGCGGGTTCGGCGGACGCGGCCGCGGCGTCGTTCGCGGGTGGCGCGCAGCTGGTGGTCTACAACCTGGCCGCGGTCATGATGGCGTCGTTCCGGGAGCTGGCCGCGGCGACGGGGTGAGCGCCGCCGCCGGAACCGGCGGCTCCGACCGTGATCACCACGAGCGAGGGTGCCGGTGCCACGAACGGCACCGGCACCCTCGCTCGTGTCGATCGTGCGCCCGGCCCGATCGGCGCCGGGCCCGGCGCCGGGCGCGGGCGGCCCGACCGCGCGACGCCCCGAAGCCGGCGCTCGGCACGTCCCCTGCCCCGGGGGCACATCCCCTGCCGCCGGGCACCTCGGCTCCCCCGCGTGCCGACGGCCGCGCGGTGATCCGCGGTGTGCGCGCAGAGCCGGCCCTCGCGCGCGTCCCGACACGCGCGAACAGCCGATCACCGCGCGGGCTTCGGATCAGCGGGACCTGAGCCCGGTCCGCGCCGTGATCACGAGTTCGCGTGCAGTGCCTGCCCCATCACTGCCGGCCCGATCACTGCCCGCCCGTCTCCCGAGCCCGCTCCCGGGCGTGCACCGTGGCCGTCCACCCGGCCACCAGTGTCGCCACGGTGTCCGGGGCCTCGACCGGGAGCAGGTGACCGGCGCCCGGCAGCACGTGCAGCCGGGCGTCCGGCACCAGCCCGGCGATCTCGGTGTGCCGATCGACCGGGCACAGCCGGTCGAGCGCACCGGCCAGCACCAGGGTCGGCACCGCGACGGCGGGCAGGGCCGGGCGCTCGTCGACGCGGGTGCCCTGCAGCCGCAGCTGGGCCGCGAGGCGCCGCTCCCCCGTCTCGTCGGCCATCCGCAGGGCGGTGGCATCGAACGACCGGTCGTGCAGCAGCAGCTCCAGGGGCTGCAGGGCGCGGGCGGGGGCGCCGTCGTCGAGCCGCGTGAGCGCCGCGTCCCAGCCGGCGCGCTGCGCGGGCGTCGGCGGGCGGGCGCTGGTCGCCATCAGGCAGAGCCCGGCGACCCGGTCCGGGGCCCGCCGGGTCAGCGCCATCGCGACGATCCCGCCCAGGCTGAGCCCGCCGAGGGCGAACCGGTCGGGCAGCGCGTCGAGCAGCGCCTCGACCTGGTCGTCGAGGGTCGGCCGGTCGAGGACCGGGTGCAGCGCCCCCGCCCCCGCCGGGCCCCACAGCCGGGCCGAGCAGTTCATGCCCGGCAGCAGGACCAGCGGCGGGGACGACGGGACGGCGGGCACCGCTCAGCCCTTGACCGAGCCCGCGCCCAGACCGGCGACGAGGTAGCGCTGGGCGACGAAGGCGAACCCGATCACCGGCAGCGTCAGCAGGATCGCGGCGGCGCCGGCCTGCTGCAGCATCGGCAGCGTCTGCCCGAGCTGGGTGGCGATGAAGACCGGGACGGTGCGGGCGACGACGTCGGTGAGGACGTTCGCCGTCAGGTACTCCTGGAACGCGAACAGGAACATGAAGATCCCGGCGGTGAGGATGCCGGGGCCCATCAGCGGCACCATCACCCGCCACAGGATCTGGAAGCGGCTGCAACCGTCGAGCATCGCGGCCTCGTCGAGCTCCTTGGGGATCTCGGCGAAGAAGTTGCGCAGCAGCCAGATCGAGAACGGCTGGTTGATCGCCACGAGTGCCGCGGCGACGGCGAAGGTCGTGTCGTAGATCCCCAGCGAACGCGACAGCTCGTACATCGGCAGCACCACGGCGAACCGGGGCAGCGCGCGGAAGATCAGCGCCGCGATGAGCAGCGCGACCGACACCCAGCCCGGGTAGCGCGACAGCGCGTACGCGGCGGGGATGCCGATCAGCAGCGCGATCACCGTGCTGATCAGCGCGACGACCAGGGTGTTGAGCAGGTACCGGTAGAACTCGGTCGTCTGCCAGAGGTCGACGAACGCGGTGAAGGTGGGCTCCCAGGTGAACACCGGCGGATCGAGGAAGGCGACGTCGGTCGGCTTGGTGACCGACATGGCCGTCCACAGCACCGGGCTCAGCATCACCCAGCAGATCACCAGCAGCAGGCCGCCGACCAGGACGGTCCGCCCGCGTGGGCGGCGGCGGGCCGGGGCGGGGCCGGTGTCGTCGGACGGGCCGGGGGTGGTGGCCGGCGGGGCGGTCTGCACGCTGCTCACTGGCGGGCCTCCTTGGCCATGTCCCGGATGAACGGGGAGAGCAGCAGCACGATCAGGACGATGAGCAGCACGTTGATCGCGCTGCCGAGCCCCAGCTGCTGGCCGCCGTCCTGGAAGGCGATGTTGTAGATGTAGAGCATGATCGACTCGTTGCCGATCTGCGGTGCCTGCGGCGAGAGCGGGACGAGTTGGTCGAACGTCCGCAGCACGTCCATGATCGAGATGATCGAGACGAAGGTGAGGACGCCCCGGATGCTCGGCACGATCACGTGCCAGTGCACCCGCCAGCCGGTGGCGCCGTCGATCCGGGCGGCCTCGACGATCTCCCCCGGGACGCCCTGCAGCCCGGCGAGGATCACCAGCATGGCGAACGGCAGCATGAACCAGACCGTGTTGAGACCGATCATCACCCGGTTCGCCCACGGCTCGGTGAACCAGAGGATCTCGGCCCCGGTGAGCTCGGTGATCAGGTAGTTGACGACGCCGCCGAAGTTGGAGTCGAACAGCCAGGAGAACATCGTCGCGCCGACGACGTTGGGCACGACGTAGGAGACCAGGAGCACGCCGAGCACCCAGGGGCGGGACCGGCCGAGCCCGTTGACCAGCACGGCGAGCAGGTAGCCCCCGACCAGCAGGACGGCGACGACGGCGACGGTCAGGCCGACGGTGAACAGCGCCGCCCGCCCGAGCCGGGGGTCGGACAGGGCCTGGGTGTAGTTGTCCAGGCCGAGGAAGGTGCCGGGTTCGCCGTAGTTGACCCGCTGCAGGCTCCACTCCACGGTCTTGTAGAGCGGGAACAGCAGCAGGCCGAGCATCACCAGCAGGCTCGGGGAGACCAGTCCCAGGAACTCGCGCCTGCGCATGGTCGCCTCACCTCGCTCTCGTGGGTGGTGGGAAGGGGGTCAGCGCCGGTACTCGGCGACGATCGCGGTCGCGATCTCCTGCATCTGCCGCTGGCCGTCCGGGATCGTCGTCCGGCCGGCCAGCACGTCGGCGACGACCGGGCGGGTCTCGTTGCTGATCCGCGACGTCCACGGGTAGGGCTCCGGTGGGGAGGCCCTGCCGATCGACTCCAGCTGGGCCCGCGCGAACGGGCTGCTGTCCGGGGTCACCATGCCCTCCCGGGCCGGGAACGCGCCGGGCACCGCGGCCCTCGACGACTCCGGCCCGACCGAGGCGGCGACGAGGTGGAACAGCAGGTCCCTGTCGACATCGGTGTTCTCCGGGATCGCCCAGCCGTCGACCGACAGCGTGTTGTAGAGCACGTCGCCGCCGGCCACCGACGGCGGCGGGGCGAACGCGAAGTCCGCGGCGAACCGGCTGTTGTCCGCCTCGGTGAGGTCCTTCATCCGGCCGCTGAACATGATCGCGATCGCGGCAGAGCCGTTGTACATCTGCTGCTGCACCGCGGGCTGGGCGAACGTCGTCACCTGCGGGTCCATGTAGGGCACGAGCGAGCGCAGCTGCTCGAACGCCTCCGCGGCCTGCGGGGTGTCGAAGTTCGGGCGGCCGGTGTGCCGGTCCACGTAGTCGGTGCCCAGCGAGCCCAGCGCGGCGTCGTAGGCGGTGGCGAGGTCCGAGCTCGCCAGCAGCGGAAGCGCCAGCGGGTAGCGGATGCCGCCGTCGCGCTGGATGCGCTCGGAGACCTGCCGCAGCTCGGCGAAGGTGCGCGGCGGCGTCAGCCCGAGCCGGTCGAAGACGTCGCGGCGGTAGGCCATGACGAACATCTGGGCCTGCATCGGGATGCCGTAGAGGGTGCCGTCGTAGGACATCGCCTCGCGCATCGCCGGGTTGAGCCGGTCCAGGTCGAACTGCGCGCCGTAGCGGGCCACCAGGTCGTCGAGCGGGTGGAGCTTGCCGGTCGAGGCCTGCTGCGGGACGACGAAGCCGTAGGTCTCGAGGATGTCGTAGGTGCCGAAGCGGCCGGCCAGCGTCGCGATCGTCTTCTGGGCCTGGCCCGCGTAGTCGATCGGCTCGTGGTGCAGCGTGACCCCGTCGCGCGAGCAGCTGCGCACCATCGAGTTGGTGAACGGGTCGATCGCCGAGGAGTTGTAGGCCAGGACGTTCACGTCCACCGGCGACGGTGGCGGTGGGAAGTCGCACGGGACGAGCGTGGCGGTGGCGGCGGGGGTCCGCGACCCGGCGCCGCATCCGGCCAGCAGCAGCACCACGGCGAGCCCCAGCGCCACCACGAGCGGGCGGCTGCCCCGGCCCGCCGACCCACCTCCGACATACATACGCATGCGCGATCAGTCCCGGAGTGCGTCGAGCCGGATGCGGGCGCTGTCGCGGTGCCCGACGAGCTGCTCGAAGTCGGACACGGTCACGGTCGGCTCGGCCTGGGCGCGGGTCGCCTCGCGGGTCGCCCGCTGGTAGGTCAGCTGCTTGAGGAAGCCGGCCACCGACAGTCCGCCGGTGTAGCGCGCGCCCCGGGTCGTCGGCAAGACGTGGTTGGTGCCGGACATGCCCTTGTCGGCGTAGGCCACCGTCGAGTGCGGACCGAGGAACAGCGATCCGTAGTTGCGCAGCCGGCCCAGCCACCAGTCGAGGTCCTCGGCGATCACCTCGAGGTGCTCCGGAGCGAGGGTGTCCATGACCCGGGCGACCGTCTCCCGGTCCGGTGCCAGGTAGACCGTGCCGTGGTCGCGCCAGGCCGCCCCGGCGATCGGGGCGGTCGCCAGGCCCGCGAGCTGCTTCTCGATCTCCTGCGGCACCTCCTCGGCCAGCCGCCCGGAGGTCGTGACCAGGGATGCGGGCGAGGTCGGCCCGTGCTCGGCCTGGGCCAGCAGGTCCGCGGCGACGGTCGCGGCGTCGGCGGTGTCGTCGGCGATCACGGCGACCTCCGACGGCCCGGCCAGCACGTCGATGCCCACCTGCCCGTAGAGCTGGCGCTTGGCCTCGGCCACGTAGGCGTTGCCGGCGCCGACGATCATGTCCGAGGGCGTCCCGTCGAGCAGCCCGAACGCCATGGCCGCGAGCGCCTGCACACCGCCGACGGCGTAGACCGCGTCGGCACCGCTGATGTGCGCCGCGTAGAGCACGGCCGGGTGCGGGCGGCCGTCGCGCGAGGGCGGGGTGGCCGCGACGATGTTCGGCACGCCCGCGACCCCGGCCACGCCGACGGTCATGAACGCGCCGGCCAGCAGCGGGAACCGGCCCGCGGGGAGGTAGGCACCGACGTTCTGCACGGGAACCAGGCGCTGTCCGCACACGACCCCGGGCAGCACCTCGGACTCGAAGTCCTGCAGCCGCGCCCGCTGCATCCCGGCGAACCGGCGGGTCCGGTCGGCGCCCGCGTCGAGCGCCGAACGCAGGTCCGCGGGCAGCTCGTCCCCGGCCCGGGCGAGCTCGGCGGGACCGACGAGCAGGTCGGAGCCGGTGAACCCGTCGAGGTCACGGGCGTAGCGCAGCACGGCGTCCATCCCGTCCGCGGAGATGGTGCGCAGCATCTCCGAGACGGTGGCGACCACGGCCGGGTCGCGCAGGTCTGCGCTGTCGGCGACGGCCGGCGCCTTCGCCACGGTGACGGGTGAGCCGATCCGCCGCATGTCCGCTTCAGTGAGGTGCATACGCATACACTAGAAGTCGCGGGCCGGACCTGACAAGGGCCGGACGACGTCCGGGCGGCTCAGCCCACCTCCCGGTACTCGGCGACGATCGCCGTCGCGATGTCCTGCATCCGCTGCTGCCCCTGCTCCACGGGGACCCGCCCGGCCAGCACGTCGGCCACCACCGGACGCGTCGCGACCGAGATGCGCGAGGTCCACGGGAACGGCTCGGGCGGCGGGGCCTTCCCCAGCGCCTCCAGCTGCGCCGGCGCGAACGGGCTGCTGGCCGGCGTCACGCTGCCCAGCCGCGACGGGAACGCCGCCGGCACCGCCGCGCGCGCCGACTCCGGCCCCACCGACGCGGCCAGGAACCGGAACAGCAGGTCCGGGTCGACCTCGGTGTTGGCCGGGATCGCCCAGCCGTCGACCGACAGCGAGTTGTAGAGCACGTCGCCACCGGCGACCGACGGCGGCGGGGCGAACGCGAACTCCCGGGAGAAGCGGCTGTTGCGCTCCTGGACCAGGTCGAACATCCGGCCGCTGTACATGATCGCGATCGCGGCCGAGCCGTTGTACATCTGCTGCTGCACCGCGGGCTGGGCGAACGTCGTCACCTGCGGGTCCATGAACGGCAGCAGCGACCGCAGCTCGGTGAACGCCCGCGCCGCCGCCGGGGTCGTGAAGTTCGGGCGGCCGGTGTCGCGGTCGACGTAGTCGGTGCCGAGCGAGCCGAGGGCGGCGTCGTAGGCGGTGGCGATGTCGGCGCTCGCGAGCAGCGGCAGCGCCAGCGGGTAGCGGATCCCGCCGTCGCGCTGCACCCGGGCCGCGACCTCGCGCAGCTCGGCGAAGGTCCGGGGTGGGGCCAGGCCGAGCCGGTCGAACACGTCGCGGCGGTAGACGAGCGTGAACGGCTGGGCCATGGTCGGCAGCCCGTAGAGCTTCCCGTCGTAGGACAGCGCCGCCAGCATCTCCGGGCTCAGCCGGTCCAGGCCGTACTCCTCGCGGTACCGGGCGACGAGGTCGTCGAGCGGGCGCAGCTTCCCGGTCGAGGCGAACTGCGGCACGACCAGCCCGTAGGTCTCGACGATGTCGTAGGTGCCGTAGCGCCCGGACAGCGTCGCGATGGTCTTCTGGGTCTGCCCGGCGAAGTCGATCGGCTCGTGGCGCAGCGTCACGCCGTCCCTCGAGCAGCTGCGGACCATCGTGTTCGTGAACGGGTCGACGGCCGAGGAGTTGTAGGCCAGCACCCGCACGTCGAGACCCTGCGCGGGCGGCGGGAACCCGCACGGCACGAGTGTCGCCGTCGCGGCCGGGGTGCGTGAGCCCGCGCCGCAGCCGGCCAGGAGCAGGGCCAGCACCGTCACGACGGCCGCGGTGATCCGGTGGGGGCGCACCGCACCATGAGAACCCACCCGTGTGGGCGGGGCCACTCCACCCGTCGTGGTGACCCGGCGGTGTGGCTGCTTGCCCCGGCCCATCCGGCTGTCGAGAGTCCCCGCCGTGCCCCGTGTCCTGTCCGTCCTGTTCGCCGCGGTGCTCGGCTGCGCCGTCCTGCCCGCGGTCGCCCTGCCCGCGGCCGCCGACGGACCGGGGCGCACGTTCGTCGCCGTGTCGGTCGCGACCGTGTGGACCTCACCGGACAGCCCGCGCCCGCGGGACCGGGCCGCCGTCGCCGCCCCGGCCGACCCGGCCGCATGGATGGGGTCGATGAGCAGCGCGGACCGCCGCGAGCTCACCACCGCCTCGCGGACCCAGACCCAGGCGCTGCTCGGCGCCCCGGTGACCGTGACCGAGCGCCGCGACGGGTGGGCGCGGGTCGTCGTGCCCGGCCAGCCGTCGGACAAGGACGGCCGCGGCTACCCCGGCTGGGTCCCCGCGGCCCAGCTCGTCGACGACCCCGCGTTCGGTGCGCTCGCCGCGGGGGCGCCCACCGGCACCGTCGACGGCGTCGCGACGGCCTGGCTGTACCGCGACCCGGCACGCACCGAGCGGCTGCGCGAGGTCAGCGTCGGCACCCGGCTGCCCATCGTCGGCGAGGCGGGCGACGCGGTCCGGGTCGCGCTGCCCGGCGGCGACCAGGCGTGGCTGGCGGCGGGTGAGCTGCGCGGAGGGGCCCCGCCCTCCCCGACCGGAGAGGGTCTGGTCACGACGGCACGGCTGTTCCTGGACCGCCCCTACCTGTGGGGCGGGCGTTCCGGGTTCGGCCCCGACTGCTCGGGGTTGACCGGGCTGTCCTACGCCCTGCACGGGATCACCGTCGGGCGGGACGCCTCCGACCAGTCCCGCGGCGGGCGCCCGGTCGACGACCCCGCCGACCTGCGTCCCGGTGACCTGCTGTTCTGGAACTCCCCGGCGACGCACGTCGCGATGTACGCCGGCGACGGCACGATGATCGAGGCCTTCGACGCGGCCACCCCCGTCCGGGTGACCCCGGTGCGGTTCGACGCGACCTACTCCGGCGCCCGCCGGTACCTGCCGTGACCTGAACACCTGACGAGGTGTGACCGCCGCCCCGACGGGTCCCCCCACCGGTCGCGGATGCCTACAGTGTCCGGCGTGCCGTCGCCGACCACCCGTACCCGCGCCGACGCCTGCCCCGGCGTCGTCTCGCCGCACGCGGCGGCGGACGGGGCCCTGGCGCGGGTCCGGCTTCCCGGCGGGACGGTCACCGCGGCGGCGCTGCGTGCGGTCGCGGCGCTGGCCCGCGACGCCGGCGACGGCGCCGTCCACCTGACCTCGCGCGGGAACCTGCAGCTGCGCGGCCTCGACCCGGCCGACCCGCGCCCGGTGGAGCGGCTGACGGCGGCCGGGCTGCTGCCGTCGACGACCCACGAGCGGGTCCGCAACGTGCTGGCCTCCCCGCTGTCGGGGATCGACGGCGGCCTCGCCGACGTCCGCGGCCTGGCCACCGCGCTCGACCGCGGCCTGTGCGCGCGCCCCACGCTGTCGGCGCTGCCCGGCCGGTTCCTGTTCGCCCTCGACGACGGCCGCGGCGACGTCGCCGCCGAGCGTCCCGACCTGTGCTGGCGGGCGCGGGGCTCCGACGGGGGCGAGCTGGTCGTGGCGGGCGCCGCGACCGGCCTCTCCTGTCCCCCCGCCGAGGCCCCCGTGCTGCTGCTCGACGCGGCCGCGGCGTTCCTCGACCTGCGGGCCGCCCACAGCGCCGACCCGGCCGCGCGGGCCTGGCGCGCCGCGGAGCTGCCCGGGGCCGCGACCGGGATCCCGGCCCGGCTCTCCGGCCGCAGGACGACGCCCGCGCCGGGACCCGGAGCCCGGTCCGCGGGCGACACCGGTGGTCGATCAGCACGTTCCCGCCGCGCGGGGGGCGGGAACGTGCTCGTCGGCGTGTCCGACGGCGGAGC
Organism: Pseudonocardia sp. UM4_GMWB1; assembly: GCF_017312155.1. Classification (NCBI taxonomy): domain Bacteria; kingdom Bacillati; phylum Actinomycetota; class Actinomycetes; order Pseudonocardiales; family Pseudonocardiaceae; genus Pseudonocardia; species Pseudonocardia sp. UM4_GMWB1. Next base: position 4,104,717 of record NZ_QJPN01000001.1, read on the forward strand.
ACTGGGCGTCGCGCCCCTGCTCGGGCAGCTCTCGGCCGCGCAGCTCGATGTGCTGGCCGGTGAGGCCCCGGGGCTGCTGGTCACCCCGTGGCGCACCCTCGTGCTGCCCACCCCGGCAGCCGGTGCCGCCGACCGGCTGGCCGGGGCGGGACTCGTCGTCGACCCCGGGCACCCCGCGCTGCGGGTGAGCGCCTGCGCCGGATCGCCGGGCTGCGCGAAGTCGCTGGCCGACGTGCGTGCCCATGCGCTCGACCTGATCGGCCGGGGCGGCCCGCGGACGGGCGCGGGGCCGGACATGCTGCACGTCGTCGGCTGCGCCCGCCGCTGCGGCGCCCCGCACGCCGCGCACCGCGACGCCGTGGCCACCGGGCCGGGCACCTACGTCATCGACGGACACACGATCACGACCGAGGAGCTCCGCTGAGCGGGTACGACTACATCACCGACGGCAACGAGATCTACCGCCGCTCGTTCGCGACGATCCGCGCGGAGACCGACCTCTCCGGGCTCCCGCCCGGCGTCGACGACATCGCCGTCCGCATGATCCACGCCTGCGGCCAGGTCGACCTCGTCGACGACATCGCCGCCTCCGACGGCGTCGTCGCGGCCGCACGCGCCGCGCTGCGGGCCGGTGCCCCGATCCTGTGCGACGCGATGATGGTCGCCTCCGGGGTGACCGCCGCCCGGCTGCCCGCGGACAACGAGGTGCTCTGCCTGCTGCGCGACGCCCGGGTGCCCGACCACGCGCGGCGGATCGGCAACACCCGGTCCGCGGCCGCGCTGGAGCTGCTCGCCGACCGCTTCGAGGGCGCGGTGCTCGCGATCGGGAACGCCCCGACCGCGCTGTTCCACGTGCTGGACCTCATCGACCGCGGCGACGCACCCCGCCCGGCCGCGGTCATCGGCATCCCGGTGGGGTTCATCGGCGCCGCCGAGTCCAAGGCTGCCCTCGCCGAGCGGACCGACCTGGAGCACCTCGTCGTCCACGGCCGTCGTGGCGGGTCGGCGATCACCGCGGCGGCGCTGAACGCGCTGGCCCACGAGCAGGAGATCATCGCGTGAACGAGCGTGCGAGTGCCGCGCAGCAGCACAGCGTGACAGGCACCCTCTACGGCGTCGGCCTCGGTCCGGGCGACCCCGAGCTGACCACGATCAAGGCCGCCCGGCTCGTCCGCGACGCCGACGTCATCGCCTACCACTCGGCCCGGCACGGCCGCTCCATCGCGCGCCGGATCGCCGAACCGCACCTGTCGGGCACCGCGATCGAGGAGGCGCTGGTCTACCCGGTCACCACCGAGGCCACCGACCACCCCGGCGGCTACCAGGGTGCGATCGACGCGTTCTACACCGAGGCCGCCGCCCGGCTCGCCACGCACCTCGACGCGGGCCGCGACGTCGTGCTGCTCGCCGAGGGCGACCCGCTCTTCTACGGCTCCTACATGCACATGCACAAGCGGCTGGCCGGGCGCTACCCGACCGAGGTCGTCCCGGGCGTCACCTCGATCAGCGGCGCCGCCGCGGCGATCGGGCAGCCGCTGGTGGAGCGCGACGAGGTGCTCACCGTGCTGCCGGGCACGCTGCCCCGCGAGGAGCTCGCAAGGCGGCTCGCGGGCACCGACTCGGCGGCGGTGATGAAGCTCGGGCGCACCTTCACCACGGTCCGCGGGGCGATGGCCGACGCCGGCGTGCTCGACCGGGCCCGCTACGTCGAGCGGGCCACGATGGAGGGCCAGCGGACCGGCTCGCTGTCCGACGTGGATCCCTCGGACGTGCCCTACTTCGCGATCGCCCTGGTCCCCGGTGAGGTCGCCGCCTCGGTGCCCGAGGAGGCCGTCGGGTCCGTCGCGGAGCCCGGAGGCGCGGCGGCCGAGGAGCGGTCGGTGCGCGGGCCGGGTGAGGTCGTCGTGGTCGGGACCGGTCCCGCCGGGCGGGACTGGCTGACCCCGCAGGTCGCCCGCGCCCTGTCGGAGGTGGACGACCTCGTCGGCTACGGCCCCTACCTGGACCGGGTGCCGCCGAACCCGCGTCAGACCCGGCACGCCTCGGACAACAAGGTCGAGTCCGAGCGGGCGGCGCACGCGCTGGACCTGGCCGCCTCGGGGCGGCGGGTCGCCGTCGTCTCCGCCGGGGACCCGGGGGTGTTCGCGATGGCGACCGCGGTGCTGGAGGTGGCGGCGGAGCCGAAGTACCACGACGTCCCGGTCCGGGTGCTGCCCGGCATGTCCGCGGCGCAGGCCGTGGCGGCCGCCGTCGGTGCCCCGCTGGGGCACGACCACGCCCTGATCTCGTTGTCCGACCGGCTCAAGCCGTGGGACGTGGTCGCGGACCGGCTGCGTGCCGTGGCCGCGGCGGACCTGGCGATCGCGATCTACAACCCGCGCTCGAAGGCCCGGCCGTGGCAGGTCGGCGCGGCCCGCGACGTGCTGCTGGAGCACCGTGCACCGGAGACCCCGGTGGTGCTGGGACGCGACGTCGGCGGCGCCGGGCAGCGGATCGTCGTCACCACGCTGGGCGAGCTGGACCCGGAGCAGGTCGACATGCGCACCCTGGTGGTGGTCGGCTCGTCGACGACCCGGGCGGTCGAGCGCGGCGGCGCGACCGTCGTGTTCACGCCCCGGCACTACGGCCCCGGCGGCACGACGACCGACTGACCACATCCGCCGGTTGTCGACATCCTGACGGATGCCGGTTCCGCGCTAGCGTCACGCCGTGCAACTGCAGGTGCGGCGCTTCGGGCCCGACGACTGGGAGCCGGCACGCGCAGCCCGGCTCGCCTCGGTGCGGGACGGCTTCGGTGAGGACAGCGACTTCTACCGCGAGCAGGCGGCCATGGAACCGGCCGCCTGGCGGGCGGTCCTGGCCGAGCACGTCCGTTTCGGAGCCTTCGACGGCGACCGGCCGGTCGGCACCGCCTGCTGGCGGGCCGGTGACGACGGCGACGGCGACGGGCAGCTCTACGGCATGTGGGTCCATCCCGACGCGCGCGGGACCGGGCTGGCCGACGCGCTCGTCGACGCCGTCGTCGCGGCCGCGCGCGAACTCGGCTCGGCCACCCTGTCGCTGAAGGTGGAGCCGGGCAACGCCCGGGCGATCGCCTTCTACGTCCGTACCGGGTTCGTCGCCGACGGCGACCCCGGCCCGGGACTGGTCGTCATGACCCGCCCGGTCTGACCGCGGCGGCGAGCCCCAGCAGGGCCGTCAGCCCGGTCAGGCCGGCGGGCCGCAGGTCCCCGTCGAGGCCCCGCAGCGCCGCGGTCGCCGCGCCGGCGGCCCGGCCGGCGGCGAGCCCGACCTCGGCGTCCTCCACGACCAGGCAGGCGGCCGGGTCCACCCCGAGCGCGGCCGCGGCGGCGCGGTAGCCCTCCGGGTCCGGCTTGCCGTGCCGCACGTCGTCGCGGGCGACGAGCACCGGCGCATCGATCCCGGCGGCGCCGAGGCGGGCGGCGGCGAGCCGCCGGTCGGCGCTGGTCACGACGGCCCACGGGACCCGCGCCGCGTCGAGGGCGGCGAGCAGGGCGTGTGCCCCGGGCAGCGCGTCGACGTCGTCGAGGTCGTCGTACTGCAGCTCCAGCTGGCGGGCCGCGGCGGCGTCGAGTGCCGCGCCGGACAGGTCCGGGCGCAGCAACCGGATCGTGCCGTCGCTGGGCACCCCGTGCGCGACGCGGACGAGGTCGGCCCCGGCGACGCCGTACTCGCGCGCCCAGGCGGCCCAGGAGCGGGCGACCGCGGCGTCGGACCCGACCAGCGTGCCGTCCATGTCGAACAGGATCGCGGCGTACACACCGCACCACCCCTTTCCCTCGGATGGCGAGCCTATCGGCCTGGGAGGATCGCCCCATGCGAGCAGTACGGATCACCGCGTTCGGCGCACCGCCCGAGGTCGTGGACCTGCCGGACCCCACCCCGCCCGTGGGTGGAGTGGTCGTGCGGGTGGAGGCGACCGGGCTGTGCGCCAGCGACCGGTTCGCCTGGGCCGGGCACGACGGTGACGTGACGCTCCCCCACGTGCCCGGCCACGAACTGGTCGGGCACGTGGTCGCGACCGGCGCCGGGGTCACCCGGTTCCGGGCCGGTGACCGGGTCACGACGCCGTTCGTCTGCGGCTGCGGTGTCTGCCCGGACTGCCGGGCGGGCCGCGCGCAGGTCTGCCCGCACCAGCAGCAGCCCGGGTTCACCCACGACGGGTCCTTCGCCGAGCTCGTCGCGCTGCACCACGCCGACCACAACCTGGTGCCGGTCCCCGACGACGCCGACGCCGCCGGCGCCGCACTGCTCGGCTGCCGGGTCGCCACCGCGCACCGGGCGCTCGTCGGGCGCGGCGGACTGGCCTCCGGGGAGCGGGTCCTCGTACTCGGAGCGGGCGGGGTCGGGCTGGCCGCGGTGCTGATCGCGTCGGCGCTGGGCGCCGAGGCGGTCGTCGCGGACCCCTCGCCCGTGGCGCGGGACCGGGCGGTCGGGCTGGGCGCGGTCGCGGCGGTGGACACCGCGGACGGCCCGGACGCGGTGCGCGAGGCCGTCGGCGAGGGCGGCGCCCGCCTCGCGGTGGAGGCCGCGGGCCGCGCGGACGCCCTGGACCTCGGGGTCCGGTCGCTGCGCAGGCAGGGAACGCTCGTGCAGGTCGGTCTGCTCACCCGGGAGCCGGTGGTGCCGGTGCCGCTGATGATCGCGCACGAGCTGACCGTCACCGGCAGCCACGGGATGGCCGCAGCGGACTACCCGGAGCTGATGGCACTCGTCGCCGACGGGCGGCTCGACCCGGGCCGGCTGGTCACCCGGCGAGCCGGGCTGGACGCGCTCGCCGGGGCGCTGGCCGCGGCTCCCGAGCCGGGCGGGATCCTCGTCGGCCTGCCCTGAGACCCGGCCGCGGACCGCTCGGCCCTCCCGGTGGAGCCGGCTGTGCCCTCCCGCCCGGCGACGCGCACCGTCGTCCGCCAACGGGCGACCGGTCCCCTGGTGATCAGTCCCCGAGCAGCCGGGCCAGCGCCGCGTCCACCGTGGGCTCCACCGCGACCCCGCCGGGCAGCGGCGGCCGGTCGACGACGAGGACCGGCACCCCGCGCTCCCGGGCCGCGGTGAGCTTCGGCGCGGTCGCCGCACCGCCGGAGTCCTTGGTGACCAGCACGTGCGGGACCACGGCCTCGAACAGGGCGCGCTCGCCGTCGAGGGCGAACGGGCCCCGGTCGAGCAGCAGCTCGTGCCGGGCGGGCAGCGGGCCGTCGGGCGGGTCGACCGCACGGATCCAGAACGCCGCGTCGACAGCCGCGAAGTGCGCCAGTCCCCCGCGGCCGGTCGTCAGCAGGACCCGCCCGGCCGAGCCGGGGAGCAGGCCGGGCAGCGCGGCCGCGGCGGCGGCGACCGAGGTGACCCGGTGCCACCGGTCCCCCGGCCCGGGCGTCCAGCCCGGCCGGCGCAGCACGACCAGCGGTACCCCGGTCCCCGCGCAGGCGGCGGCCGCGTTCGCGGTCATCGTCGAGGCGAACGGATGGGTGGCGTCGAGCACCGCCGCGACCCGCTCGGCGCGCAGGTGCGCGGCCAGCCCCTCGGCACCGCCGAACCCACCGATGCGGACCTCGCCGTCGGGCAGGGCCGGGCTGCGCACCGCCCCGGCCAGGGACGACACGACCCGGACATCGTCCCGGCCTGCCAGCGCGGCGGCCGCGGCCCGGCCCTCGGTCGTACCACCGAGGACCAGCACCGTGCGGGGAGCGCTCACACCTGTGAGGGTAGGGGGATGGCGATCACGACCGTGGTGTTCGACGTCAACGAGACCCTGTCGGACCTGACCCCGATGGGGGCCCGGTTCGCCGCGCTGGGCGCCCCGGAGGGGCTCGGGCCGCTGTGGTTCGCCGCGACCCTGCGCGAGGGCATGGCGCAGGCCGCCGGTGGGGAGCTGACGCCCTTCGCCGAGCTGGCGAGGGCGACCGCGGCCGGGCTGCTGCGCCGGCACGGGGTCGCCGAACCCGACGCGGGCGCGCGGCACGTCGTCGACGGGTTCCTGGAGCTGCCGGTGCACGACGACGTCCACGGCGGGGTCGCGGCACTGCGGTCCGCGGGGCTGCGGCTGGTGACACTGTCGAACGGCGCCGCGTCGGTGGCCGAGCGGCTGCTCGGCGACCACGGCCTGCGCGAGCAGTTCGACGCGGTGCTGTCGGTGGAGGACGCCGGGATCTGGAAGCCGGCTCCCGCCTCCTACGCGTATGCGCTGCGGACCTGCGGGGTCGACGCGGCCGAGTCGGTGATGGTCGCGGTGCACCCGTGGGACCTCCACGGCGCCGCCCGGGCCGGCATGGCGACGGCCTGGCTGGAGCGCCACGGCGACACCTGGCCCGGGTACCTCAGCCCACCGACCTTCACCGTCGGCGCGCTGCCCGAGCTGGCCGGCCACCTGGCCTGAGCCCGCGGGACGCCGGGAGCGGTGCCGTCCGGCCCGCTCTCCGTCAGACCGCCGCCAGCACCGGCTCGAACGCGATCTCGGCCGCGCCGACCAGCGCGCCGTCGCGGCCGAGCGGAGAGACCGCGAGTCGGGTCCCGCCCGCGGCCCGGCTCACCAGGCTGCGCCGGCGCAGCTCGGACCCGATCCGCTCGACCACCGAGGGCGGCAGCGCGCCGAACAGGTCGCCCAGCACGACGAGCTCGGGGGCCAGCATGTTCACCACGGTGACCAGCCCGGCGGTCATCCACCCGGCGTAGCCCTCCAGCAGCCGGTCGGCCCGGCCCGGCACGACGGCCAGGTCGCGCAGCTCCGCGACGAGCACCCCGCGCGGGGTGTCCTCGGGCAGGCCGAGCGCGCGGCACAGCGCGGGCTCGCCCACCTCGGTCTCCCAGCAGCCGTGCGAGCCGCAGAAGCACTCCCGCCCGTCCGGGCGGACCATGAGGTGACCGAGCTCGCCGACGTAGCCGCCGGTGCCGCGCAGCGGCTGCCCGCCGGACACCACGCCGCCGCCGACGCCGACGTCGGCCGAGAGGTAGACCATGTCGGCGACGTCCCGGCCGATCCCGCGCAGGTGCTCGGCGAGTGCGCCGGCCTCCGCGTCGTTGGCGACCTGCACCGGCCGGGCGAGGACGGCGGCGAGCCGGGCACCCAGCTCGACGTCGCGCCAGCCGAGGTTGGGCGCCTCGTGCACGAAGCCGTCGGAGCGCCGCACGACGCCGGGCACCGAGACCCCGACCGCCTGCTCGGCGACGCCCAGCTCGTCGCGCAGCAGGGCGGCGGACTCGGCGAGGTGGGTGATCACCTCGCCGGGCAGCCGGGTGGTGCGGTGCAGGTTCCAGCTGTGCCGGCCCAGGATCTGGCCGCCGATGCCGACCATCGCCAGCGCGACCTGCTCGACCCGGATGTCGACGGCGAGCACCACCGCCGCCTGCGGGTCGGGCAGCACCAGCAGCGACGGCCGCCCGGCCCCGGAGCGCTGGGCCGGGACGGCCTCGGTGACGACGCCCGCCTCGGCGAGCCCGTCCACCACCGCCTTGATCGTGCTGCGGTTGAGGCCGAGCTCGCCGGCCAGCGTCGCGCGGGTGCAGGGACCCTCGACGTGCAGCCGGCGCAACAGGACGGCCCGGTTGTGCCGGCGCGCGTCGTCGGGCCGGGTCCCCGATCCGGGCTGAGTCATGTCACCGGCCGCTGGCCGCCGCCCGGCGCCGTGACGCCACGTCGACACCGGCCGCGAGCAGCAGCACCAGGCCGGTCACCACGAACACGACGGCGGCGGGCTGCTTGAGCAGGCCCAGACCGTTCTGCACCGTGGCGAGCACCGTGCCGCCGATGACGGCGTTGCTGATGCGGCCGCGGCCGCCGAACAGCGACGTGCCCCCGATGACCGCGGCGCCGACCGCGAACAACAGGGTGTTGCCGCCACCGGCCGCCGGGTTCACCGACCCGATCTTCGACGAGTAGACGATCGCGCCGATCGCGGCGAAGGCTGTGGAGATGACGAACACCGACGCCCGGATGCGGGCGACGTCGATGCCGGCCCGGCGCGCGGCCTCCCGGCTGCCGCCGACGGCGTAGACGTGCCGGCCGAACCGGGTCCGGTCGAGCACCCAGGTGCCCGCGACGAGCAGCACCAGCACGACCGGGACGACGTAGGGGATCCCGGCGATCGCGATGACGCCGGGCGAGCGGTCCTGCACGAGTGCGAACGTCACCAGCCCGCCGAGCACCACCACCGCTCCGATCTTGAGTGCGACCAGCCCCGTCGGCGGCGCGACCAGTCCGCCGCGGCGCCGGGTCCGCAGGCGCACCACCTGGACGGCCGCGTAGCCGCCGGCGACGACCACGAACAGCACCCAGGACGCCGTGACCGAGAGATTGCCGTTCGCCACGGCGTTGATCAAGGGGTCGCGCAGCGCGATGGTGCCGCCGTCGCCGATGAGCTGCAGGATCACGCCCTGCCACGTGATGAACAACGCCAGCGTCACGACGAACGACGGCATCCCGATCCGGGCCACGAGGAACCCGGTGAGGCAGCCGATCACCACCCCGACGCCGACGGCGAGCCCCATCACGGTGAACGCGTTCGCCGGGACCCCGATCACGAGCACGACCGCGGTGAGCAGGCTGATCACCGACCCGGCCCACACCCGGACCAGCGCGGCGAGCACGGCACCGGCCAGCATCACCGCCACGAGGAGCACGAACACGGTGGTGCCGGTGGCGCCGAGCACGTTGCCGTCGCTCATCAGGTGCAGTGCCATCAATGCCGCCGCCAGCCCGGACGCCGTACCGGCGGCCAGGTCGATCTCCCCGGTGAGCAGCACGAACACCAGACCCATCGCGATGATGGTCGGGCCGGCGCCCTGCTGGAGCAGGTTCGCCAGGTTGAGCAGGCTCGGGAAGGTGCCGCCCGAGTCCAGCACGCTGAACAGCACGAACAGCGCGGCCAGGCCGAGCAGCGCCGGCAGCGAGCCCAGGTCACCGCCACGCAGGCCGCGCAGGTACGTCGTGATCGCCTCGCGGGTGGTGCGGGCGGTGGTGTCGATGCCGAAGTCGGCGGCCCGGTTACCGGGGTTCGCCCGGCGGGCCGCGCTCTGCTCCTGCTCGGGCGCGGGCGTCCGTTCGGTCACGGTGTCTCCTCCCGGGCCGGCGGGGCCGGACGGATCGGGGTGGGGGGCCATCAGGTCACCGCCTGCTCGGGCCGCGGCAGCCCGAGCTCGCCGGAGCGGCCCGCGGTGATGAGCTGGACGACGTCGGAGTGGGTGACCTCGCGGGTCGGGACCTGCGCGACCATCCGGCCGAGGTAGAGGCAGGCGATCCGGTCGGACACCTCGAACACGTCGGCCATGTTGTGGCTGATGAGCACGACGCCGAGGCCCTGCTCGGCCAGGCGTCGCACGAGGTCGAGCACCTGGCGGGTCTGGGCGACGCCGAGCGCCGCGGTCGGCTCGTCGAGCAGCACGACGCGCGAGTCCCAGAGCACCGCCTTGGCGATGGCGACGGTCTGGCGCTGCCCGCCGGACAGCGACGCGACCGGGGTCCGGACCGAGGTGACGGTGCGGACCGAGAGCGACGCGAGGGTGTCGCGCGCGGCCTGCTCCATCGAGCCCTCGTCGAGCATCCAGGAGCGGCCGCGCTCGCGGCCGAGGAACATGTTCTGGACGATGTCGAGGTTGTCGGCCAGCGCGAGGTCCTGGTAGACGACCTCGATGCCGAGCCGGGAGGCGTCCGACGGCCCGGCGACGGTCACCGGCGCCCCTTCGAACAGGACCTCGCCGGAGTCGATCGGGTGGATACCCGCGACGCACTTGACCAGGGTGGACTTGCCCGCGCCGTTGTCGCCGACGAGCGCGGTGACCTCGCCGGCGCGCACGGTCAGGTCGACGTCGTGCAGGACCTGCACGGCGCCGAAGCTCTTCGACACACCGCGCAGGGAGAGGATGGGGTCGGCCACTTTCGGGCACCTTCCACGTGGGCGTCGGCCGGGCCGCGGCGGGGTCTCCGCCGCGGCCCGGTCCGGCTGCGGGTCCTACTTGATGCCGAGCTGGCCGCAGGCGGCCTGGGTCTCGGCGTTGCAGATCTCCGAGGCCTTGACGTAGCCGGCGTCGGTGACCTTCTTGACCGAGTCCTTGGTGATGAGCTGCGGCTCGAGCAGCACCGACTTGACGTCGCGGTCGCCCTTCGGGTCCTCGACCGTCTGGGTGGCGACGCCGTCGGCGGCCGCGGTGTCGCCCTTGGCCAGGGCACCGGCGAGCTTCGCGGCGGCCTCGGCCTCCTGCTCGATCGGCTTGAACACCGTCATGTACTGGTCCCCGCGCAGGATCGCGGCGAGCCCGTCGGCGGTGGCGTCCTGGCCGGTGACCACGACCTTGCCGTTCAGGCCGTACTTGGCCAGCACCGTGACGATGGCGCCGGCGAGGCCGTCGTTGGCGGCGACGACGCCGTCGACCTTGCCGCCGTTACCGGTGAGGATCTGCTCGAAGGTGGTGCCGCCGACCTGGTTGTCCCACTTGTCGATCTTCTGGCTCTGCACCAGCTTCAGCGCCCCGGACTCGTACTTGGGCTTCAGCACGGTCTGCTGGCCGTTGTAGAACAGGGTCGCGTTGTTGTCGGTCGGCGCGCCCTCGATCTCGATGACCTGGGCGCCCGGCTTGTCGCCGATGCCCTGGACCAGGCCCTCGCCCTGCAGGGCGCCGACCTTCTCGTTGTCGAAGGAGACGTAGTAGTCGCTGACGCCGCCGAGGTTGAGCCGGTCGTAGTCGATGACCGGGATGCCCTGGGCCTTGGCCTTCTGGGCGACGGCGGTCCCGCCGTCGCTGCTGATCGATGCGATGATCATGACCTTGACGCCGCTGGAGATCATCCCGTCGGCCAGGGTGGAGAACTTCTGCTCGTCGCCCTGGGCGTTCTGGATGTCGGGGTCCATGCCCTCGGCGCGCAGCGCCTTGTCCAGCATGGGCTTGTCGAAGCCCTCCCAGCGGGCCGAGGAGTCGGTCTCGGGGAGGATCACCCCGACCTTCACCCCGCCCCCGGAGTCGCCGGAGCCGCCCGCGGACTCCCCGCCGCCGCCCGCGCTGTTCTGTCCGCAGCCCGCGACGGCCAGCAGCAGGCCGAGGCCCGCCGCCGCGACCGCCCGACGCAGCCGGGGACCGCGCCCCGTGTTCCGTGCCCCCATCGGGGTCTCCCTCCACCACGTTGTGGACCGCTCGCATGATCACGAACGGGTGAATGTTGCGAGCGCCAACGTATTGGGCGGAACCGGTTCCACGACAGCCTTCTGAATCGAGAGAGTTCCTCTTTTGTCATCACGATCCGGTCACGAACATCGACTTTGTTGTCCTGCGGCACGATCCGGACGGCCGCAACGGCACCGGAACGCCGTGGCGGGCGGCGACCACCGGTCCCCGCCCCCGGGGTCGATCCCCCTCAGCCGCGCAGGGTCTCCAGCAGGTCCGCCTCGACCGCGGCCAGGGCCGGGTCGGTACGGCTGCGCGGCCGCCCGGCGTCGACGACGACCTCCCGCACCACGGTCGCCGGGCGCGGCGAGAAGACCAGCACCCGGTCCGACAGCAGGGCCGCCTCCCGCACGTCGTGGGTGATCAGGACCGTCGTCCAGCCGTAGCGGGCGCGCACCGACTCCAGCCAGTCCTGCATCGCGGTCCGGGTGAGCGCGTCCAGCGCACCGAACGGCTCGTCGAGCAGCAGCACCTCGCGCCCCCCGACGACGGTGCGCAGCAGCGCCGCGCGCTGGCGCATGCCGCCCGACAGCGCACCCGGGCGGACGTCCTCGAAGCCGGCCAGCCCGAACGGCTCGAACAGCGCGCGGGCACGCTCGCGGGCCTCGCGACGCCCCACGCCGGCGACCTCCAGCCCGAGGGTGGTGTTGTCGAGCACGGTGCGCCACGGGAACAGCAGGTCCTGCTGGGGCATCAGGCCGAACGGGGCGCCGCGCACCGGGCCGCCGTCGACCTCGATCCCGCCGGTCACCGTCGCCCCGTCGAGGATGCCCGCCAGGGCCCCGAACAGCGTCGACTTGCCGCACCCCGACGGCCCGACGAGCGTCACGAACTCCCCCGGCGCGACGTCCAGGTTCACCCCGGACAGCACCGGCAGGTCGCCGTAGGAGACCGACAGGTCACTCACCACGACCTTCACCGCGCACCGTGTCCGTCGTGGTCGGCCACGTACCAGGGCGTGACCAGGCGCTGCAGCAGGAAGGTCAGCGCGAACAGCGTCACCGACAGCACCGCGGTCACCCCGACGGCCGCGAGCACCAGGTCGGTGCGGAACTGGTTCTTCTGCAGCTGCATGAAGATCCCCAGGCCGGCCCGGGCGCCGACGTACTCGGCGAAGATCGCCCCGGTGACGGCGTAGGTGATCGCGATCCGCAGCGCCGTGAAGAACGACGGCAGCGCCCCGGGCAGCCGCACGTAGCGGAACCGCTGCCAGCGCGAGGCCCCCATCGACCGCAGCAGCGCGGTCGCGGACCGGTCGGTCGCGGCGAAGCCCTCGATCAGCCCGACCGCCACCGGGAAGAACGTCACCAGCGCGATGACCAGCACCTTCGGCAGCAGGCCGAACCCGAACCAGATGATGAGCAGCGGGGCGATCGCGACCACCGGCAGCGTCTGCGAGGCCACCAGCAGCGGGGTCAGCGCCCGGCGCAGCCACGGCGAGAAGTCCACCGCGACCGCGGCCGCCCAGGCCAGCACCATCGAGACGGTGAACCCGATCAGCGTCACCTGGACCGTCGGCAGCGTGTTCGCCCACAGCTCGGCCCGGAACGCCCAGCCCTGCTCGACCACCCGCAGCGGCGAGGGCAGCACCTGGGGGCGGGCGCCGGCGACGGTGACCGCGACCTGCCAGGCGACCAGCAGGACGGTGACCAGCGCCGCGGCCGGCCACAGCCGGCGGATCACGGTGCCAGGTAGTCGTTGGTGAACCAGGTCGAGAAGTCCGGCTTCTGCCGCACCGGGGCGCCGTCCGGCCCCGCGACGGTGCCCGTGTCGTAGAGGAACCCGGAGAACCCGGCCCACTGCTGCGGGGTCTGGAACCCGACGCGGCCCTGCGTGTCGCGCAGGAAACGCTCGCTGAGCATCTGCGCGCCCCGGTCGACCAGCGCGTCGGAGGTGAACGCGCCGGGGTTGGCCTCCTTCAGCATCCGGGCCGCGGTCGCCGGGTCCTGCGCGGCCAGCACGTAGCCCTTCTGGACGGCCTGCACGAACGCGCGGGCCCGGTCGGGGTGGTCGCGCAGCCAGGTCGAGTTGCCCAGCAGCAGCACGTTGTAGGAGTCCGGGAAGCCGTAGTCGGTGTAACGGAAGGTGCGGATCGGCTCGCCCCGCAGCTGCGCCTCGATGCCCTCGACGTTGACGAACGGCTCGGTGAAGTCGGCCTGGCCGGAGTAGAGCGCCTCGTAGGCCGCGGTGGACAGGACCTCGGTGCGGAAGTCGCCGCGCCCGCCGTCGGCCCGGATCACGGCCTGCATCTTCTGGTTCTCACCGGGCCCGCCGAATCCGGCGTAGATCTTGCCGTCGAGGTCGCGCGGGCGCCGGATGTCGGTGCGGTCGGAGCGCACCGCGATCTCGGTCGCCCAGTGCTGCAGGATCGCCATCACCGAGGTGATGTCGGCGCCCGCGGCCTTCGAGAACGTGAAGGAGTCCTGGAAGCCGACGCCGAAGTCCGCGGCGCCGGAACCGACCAGGGTGTCCGGCGAGGTCTGGTTGTAGGGCAGGAACTCGACGTCGAGGCCGGCGTCGCGGAAGTAGCCCGCCTGCTGGGCGGCGAACAGCCCGATGTGGTTGGTGTTCGGCGTCCAGTCCAGCGCGACGCGGATCGGCCCGCCCCCGGCGGAGCCGCCGGAGCCGTCCTCCGCGGCGCAGCCGGACAGGGCCAGCGCGAGCGCCAGCGCGACGGCGAGTGGACGGAGAGCACGTGACAGCACGGGGCGGCCTCCCTACGCCGGTGTGACCCGGATCAGGTTCGAACGGTCGGCGGCCGGTCCTGCCGCCCTCTCAGCCTCGGTGCGCGGGCTCCCGCGGTACGACCGTGAACCCTACGCGGTCCGCCGGGTCCTGCCGGGACGACGTCCGCCGCACCGGACCGGCCGGACACCCGCAGTCACCGTGGCCGTCCGATCCGGTCACCTGCGGTGATCGTCGGGACTGCCGGGCGAGCCGCCGTCCGCGGCGCGGACCACGATCGTTATCCTCGCCACCACACCCGCGACGCTGTGTCACGAACCCCCGCTCGCGGGAGCTGACGCGGAAGGGACGAGATGGCGGCCTCGCTCTGGACCTCCGGCACGACCGGGCGGCCGACGCCCGACCCGGCCCCCGCCCTGGTGCGGGTCGCGTTGCAGGCCGGCGCCACCTCCGTGGCGCACGCCGACATCGCCGCGATGCTGTCCGGGATCTGTGTCGCGCTGGTGCCCGCCGCCCGGGTCGGGGGTGCGGCGCTGCTGCTGCGCGAGCCCGCCGACCCCCGCGACCCCGAGGCCCGGCGGGTGTTCGGCTCCGACACCGCCGCGCTGCGCCTGGGTGAGCTGCAGCGCCGGGCCGACGCCGGGCCGGGCCCCGCCGCCGAGCGCGGCGACCGCACGCTGACCACCCCGGACCTGACCCGGTCCGGACCGCCCGAGCTGGCCGCCGCCGCGGCCGACTGCGGCCTGGTCCGCTCACTGTCGGTGCCGGTCCCGGTCGCCGGGCGCACCGCGGGCGTCCTGCAGCTGTTCGCCCGCGGCGGGCCCGACGACCCGCTCGGCGAGCGTCTGGTCGTCGCGCTGGCGCCGGTGGTGACCGCGCTGGCGGCCCGGCTCACCGACGTCCGCGAGCTGGCCCGGCTGCAGCTGCGCGCCGCGCCGCCGTCGGTGCCGGAACAGCCCGACGCGCTCGACCGCACCGCGCTGATCCCGGCGGCCCGCCGCTCCCCCGTGGTGCCGGTGGCGCCGCGAGTGCCCGCCCAGCGGCAGGCGCGGCACCGCAGGCACGACCAGGGCTGACCCGGGGTCAGGCTTCCGGCCGGTCCTGGCGGTCCGCACACCGTTCGAGGAGCTGCTGGTGCTCCTGCAGGTAGGCCGATACGCGCTGGCGGCTGACCCCGAACAGCCTGCCGATCCCGGCGATCGTCTCGCCCTCGCCGTGCAGCGCGACGGCCTCCTCGCGGCGGAACCGGCCACCGACGGCGCCCAGGCCGTCGAGGGTGCGGGTGAGGGTCTCCACGATCAGCGGCCGTGCCTCGCGCGGGACGATCGCCCGCCAGCTCAACCCCTGAGAGCGCAGCTCCTGCAGCTCGGCCACCCGTTCACGGGCCGAGGACAGCTCGGCGACCGACGCCTCCAGCTGGGCGGCGAGGGCGGCCAAAGCGGCGTCGGCGTCGTCCGCGGCGGCATCGCGGAGGTCCGCTCCGTCCTCGGCGTCACGCTCGGTCGTCGTCACACCATCGAGCCTACGGGGGTGGCGGCGACGGCCGGTGGGCGCGGCGTACCGTGATCCACGCAAGGGGGGTTGCTCCCTCGAACAGGGCAATCCCGACAGTGGGTGTGGAGGGCGCGCATGGGCCGGTACGACGTCGTCATCGTCGGCGGGGGATCCGCGGGGGCGGTGCTGGCCGCCCGGCTCACCGAGGAGCCCACGCGCCGGGTGCTGATGCTCGAGGCGGGCCGGCCCGACCACCGCTGGGACCCGATCATCCGGATGCCCGCCGCGCTGTCGAAGGCGTGGGGCAACCCCCGCTACGACTGGTGCTACGTCACCGAACCCGAGGCCGGTCTGGCCGGGCGCCGGATCGCCGTCCCGCGCGGGAAGGTGCTGGGCGGCAGCAGCAGCATCAACGGGATGGTCTACCAGCGGGCCCACCCGGGCGACTACGACCGCTGGTCCCGCCTGCCCGGCTGCGAGCAGTGGAGCTCGGCCCACCTGCTGCCCTACTTCCGCCGCCTGGAGCGGCGGATGTCCGAGCGCGGCACCCCGCTGACCGACGGCGGTCACGGGCCGCAGGTCCTCGAGCGCGCCCCGGCCGCGGGCCCGCTGAACGCGGCGTTCCTGGCCGCGGCGCAGCAGGCCGGGCACGCGCTGCTCGACTCCACGAACGGCCCGGTCCAGGAGGGCTTCTCCCGCACCGAGCGCACGATCTCGCGCGGGCGCCGCTTCTCGGCGACCGACGCCTGGCTGCACCCGGTCGCCGACTCGCGGCCCAACCTGACCGTCCGCACCGGCGCCCTGGTCCGCGCGCTGCGCACCGACGCCCGCGGTACCCGGGTCATCGGCGTCCGCTACCGCGCCGCCGACGGCACCCTCCGCGACGTCGACGCCGGCGAGACCCTGCTCGCCGCCGGCTCCATCGCCACCCCGCAACTGCTCCAGGTGTCCGGCTTCGGCGACCCGGAGCACCTTGCCGGGATCGGCGTCGAGACCCGGGTGGCGCTGCCCGGGGTCGGCGCGAACCTGCAGGACCACCTCGCGGTGCACCTGCAGCACGCCTGCTCCCAGCCCATCTCGCTGGCCCCGCACCGGGCCCCGCACCGGCTGCCCGCCGCGGCGGCCCGCTGGCTCGTCTCGGGCACCGGGATCGGGGCCAGCAACCACTTCGAGATCGGCGGGTTCGCCTCCACCTCGATGGCCGGGGGCATCCCCGACGTCATGATGCTGTTCGCGCCGGTCGCGATGCGCTTCGCGCCGGACGTCCCGCCGGTCGGGCACGGCTACGAGATGCACGTCTCGGTGATGGCGGGCGACGTCCGCGGGACGGTGCGGGCGGTGTCCCGCGACACCGCCGTCCCACCGCGCCTGGTGCAGAACTACCTGGTCACCGACGGCGACCGGCGTCGCTGGGTGGAGGCCGTCGGCCTGGCCCGGGAGATCCTCACCCAGCCGGCGTTCGCGGGCCTCGACGCCGGGGAGACCTTCCCCGGCGAGGGTGTCCGCTCCGACGCCGAGATCCTCGCCTGGGTGTCCCGGCGCGCCCAGAACGGGCTGCACCCGACCAGCACCGCGCGGATGGGTACCGACGCCGACGCCGTCGTGGACCCGTCGACGCTGCGTGTGCACGGCACCGAGGGTCTGCGGGTCGTCGACGCGTCGATCTTCCCGGACGTGCCCAACGCCAACACCTACGGCCCGGTGGTGGTGGTGGCCGAGCGGGCCGCCGACATCGTCACCGGCGCCACCCCGCTGCCCGCCGACCCGGCGCCGTCGCGGCCGGCCGGGGCACGCGGGGCCCCGGGCACCGGCCCGGAGCCGCTCGCACCGGTGTCCTGAGCACCCCCGGACATACCGAACGGGGCGGGGATCCGATCGGATCCCCGCCCCGTTCGAGGGTCTGTGTGGGGGCGCGGGTGGCGCCCCGGGTGTCACTCCCCGGTCTGCACCTGCACCCCGGACTCACGCAGCTTGGCGGCGTGGGCGTTGCCGTGGTGGTTGCAGAACAGGAGTTCCCCACCGGAGGGCAGGATCGCGCGCACCTTGGCAGCCGCACCGCAGCGGTCACAACGGTCGGCAAGGGTCAGTTCGGGCCGGGTCAGCGTTTCGGGCTGCATAGCGGTCTCCCTCCGTCGCGGCGGCGGGCTTCGGGCGCTCGCCGCCGTATCACTGTGACGACCGCACGAGCGGTTCGCCCACACCTGTACAGACGCTCGAGGCCCCTGCACGTGTTCCCGGGATGCGTCGCGACGTCCGTCACGTGTGGCGTGCGCCGCACGGTTCGGTGGCGCCGCGATGTACCCGCGGTGACCGGTTGCGTATGAAGTTGACTGCGTGTGAATCATGCGGGCAACTCGCCCGACGTGCAAGCGCGCCACGGTAAATACGGTGTGTCGCGGTCTACGGTGGCCGGGTGAGTCCCCGCCCGTCGCCCGATCGTGTTCCCGCTCCGTTGCTGTTCATGGCCGGTGGGACCTCGATGTACGTGGGGGCCGCGCTGGCCGTCGGGCTGTTCGACCGGCTCGCGCCGTCGGCGGTCGCCGAGCTGCGCCTCATCGGTGCCGCGCTGGTCCTGCTGGCGTGGCGCCGCCCCGGCCGCGACTCGTGGCGCGGCGTCCGGCTCGTCCGCGCGGGGACGTTCGGGCTGGCCACGGCGCTGATGAACGTCGCCTACTACGAGGCGATCGCGCGGCTGCCGCTCGGCACCGCGGTGGCGGTCGAGTTCACCGGCCCGGTCGTGGTCGCGGCGCTCGCCTCGCGCCGGTTCCGCGACGTCGGCGCGGTCGGCCTCGCCGCGGCGGGCGTGCTCCTCATCGCCGACGTGCGCTGGTCCGGCAGTCCCGCCGGGGTGCTGTGGGCGCTGGGCGCGGCGGCGATGTGGGCGGCCTACATCGTGCTGGGCAAGCGGGTCGCGCGGGCCGGTTCCGGCATCGACGACCTGGCGACCGGGTTCACCGTGGCCGCCGTCGTCCTGGTCCCGCTGCTGTTCACCGGGGGTACGGGTGCCGCGACCGGGTTCGGGCTCGCGAACCTCGCGCCGCTCGCCGATCCGGTGGTGCTCGGCCTGTCCGTCGGGCTGGGTGTGCTCAGCTCGGTGATCCCCTACGTGCTGGACCAGGTCGTGCTGCGCCGGGTCGGGCAGGCCCGATTCGCGGTCCTGCTGGCGCTGCTGCCCGCCACCGCGACGCTGGTCGGGCTCGTCGTGCTCGGTCAGCTGCCGGGGCCGCTGGAGGCCGTGGGGATCGCGCTGGTCGTCGCCGCGGTGGCCCTGCGGTCCCGCGACGGCGACGAACCCGTCCCCGTTCCCGCCACGTACGTCCGGGATCGGTCCGCCCCGTCCTGACCGCTCCGGCGGCGCGACGTCCGCACGGTGATCCGGAGCTCGCGCGCTGATCCGCGGTCCGCGCGTGTCCGGACGCGCGCCCCGAGCGGATCAGCGCGCGCGGAGTGGATCACCGCGTGCCGGCCGTGGTGGCTCTCCGGTCCCCCGACGGTGCCGGGCCGGCCCCCACCGCGCCCGCACGGGCGGCGTCGTCCTCCGGCCCGCCGGCGACACGGCGGCCCGCCAGGGCGGCTCTCAGCGCCAGGACCGCAGGGTCGCGATGCGTTCCTCGAGCTGCTCGATGGTCGCCATCGCCACCGGCGGGCCGCCGCAGTGCGCCCGCAGCTCGTTATGGATCTTCCCGTGCGGCTTGCGGGTCTTGTGGTTGTGCAGCGCGACCAGGGTGTTGAGCTCCTTGCGCAGCGTCTGCAGCCGCTCCCGCACGCTCTGCCCGCGCTCGGCGGCCGGCGGCGGGGTGGGCTCGGTCGCCGGGGTGGCGCGGGCCTGGGCGCCCGTGCGCGGCGAGCCCTTCGCGATCCAGTCGGCCTGCCGCTGGGACAGCAGGGTGCGCACCTGGTCGGGCTCCAGCAGCCCGGGCAGCCCGAGGTAGTCCTCCTCGTCGGCGGAGTAGGTGGCGCCCTCGTAGATCAGCTGGTCCAGCTCGGCGTCGGCGCCGAGGGAGGTGAACGCCTTCTCCTGCTCGCCGGGCTCGTCCTTGACCGTGTTGGCCTCGTTGAGCTCGGCGTCGTTCCAGACCTCCTCGGGCCGCTGCGGCTTGCCGAGGACGTGGTCGCGCTGGGCCTCCAGCTCGCTGGCCAGGCCGAGCAGCACCGGGACGCTGGGGACGAACACCGACGCGGTCTCGCCCTGCCGCCGCGACCGCACGAACCGGCCGATGGCCTGGGCGAAGTACAGCGGGGTCGAGGCGCTGGTGGCGTAGACGCCGACGGCGAGGCGCGGCACGTCGACACCCTCGGACACCATCCGGACCGCGACCATCCACCGCTCGGTGGAGCGGGAGAACTCCGCGATCCGGTCCGAGCCGCCCGCCTCGTCGGACAGGACGACCGCGGGCCGGACCCCGGTGATGCCGGTGAGCAGCGCGGCGTAGGCACGGGCGGCCGTCTGGTCGGTGGCGATGACGAGGCCTCCCGCGTCGGGCATGCCGCCGTCGCGGTGGCTCTGCAGGCGGCGGTCGGCCGCGGCGAGCACCGCGGGCATCCAGTCCCCGGACGGGTCCAGCGCGGTGCGCCAGGCCATCGCGGTCTGCTCGCGGGTCAGCGGCTCCCCCAGCCGGGCCGAGATCTCCTCGCCCGCGCTGGTGCGCCAGTTGGACGTACCGGAGTAGGCCAGGAAGACGACCGGCCGGACCACGTTGTCGGCGAGCGCCTCGGCGTAGCCGTACTGGTGGTCGGCCCGGCTGCGCGGGGCGCCCTCGGCGTCGGGGACGTACTCGACGAACGGGATCGGGTTGTCGTCGGAGCGGAACGGCGTCCCGGTCAGGGCGAGGCGGCGGGTGGCGGGCTCAAACGCCTCGTAGACGCCCTCGCCCCAGCTCTTGGCGTCGCCCGCGTGGTGGATCTCGTCGAGGATCACCAGCATCCGGCGGTTCTCGGTGCGGTTGCGGTGCAGCATCGGGTGCGCGGCGACGCCGGCGTAGGTGATCGCGATGCCCTGGTAGTCCCGCGAGGTACCGCCCGCGGAGTTGCGGAACTCCGGGTCGAGCGCGACGCCGGCGGCCGCGGCCGACTCGGCCCACTGGTACTTCAGGTGCTCGGTCGGGGTGACGACGGTGATCGCGTCGACGACCCGGTCGCGCAGCAGCTCCGAGGCGACGCGCAGGGCGAAGGTCGTCTTGCCCGCGCCCGGGGTCGCGACCGCGAGGAAGTCCCGCGGCGACGTCGCGAGGTAGCGGGCGAGTGCGCTGCGCTGCCACGCGCGCAGCGGGCGGGTCTCGGGCGACACGAGCTGGGTCTGCGACACACGTCTCCCCTGGTCCGTGGGTCGTTCCCGGGCGGGAACCGGCGATCCCCGGCAGGTCCGCGCGTCGACGCCGACCGGGCTGCGGGGCGCGGATCAGGGTAGCCGGGGGCCGCACCGTCGCCGCCCGGTGGGCGGGCCCGGGACCTCCCCGGCGGTGACGGGCCAGGTCAGCCCCGGGGCGGCCGCGGACGGCGGGCGGTGAGGACGAACGCGGGCGGGACGTTGGCGAGCACCGCGCGGCCGTGCACGACCTCCTCGAACGCCGCGGCGAGCCGCCGCCGGAGCCGGCGGGCGGGCGGCAGCGACCGGGTCACCGAGTAGCCGAACTGGGTCAGGGCGCCGTCGGGGTGCAGGCAGCCGGCGACGACGTCGGTCAGCCACGGCTCGTCGCGCGGGTAGGCCGCCCACGGCAGCCCGGAGACGACCACGTCGGCGCCGCCGAGCCCGCGGGCGGCGAGCAGCGCGGGCAGCTCGGCCGCGTCCGCGACGGCGACGTCGAGCCCGGGGTGGCGGGCCCGCAGCAGCGCGGCCAGGCGCGGGTTCAGCTCGACGGCCAGGTGGTGGCCGCGGCCGCCGAGGCGCTCGGCGATGACGTCGGTGAACGCCCCGGTGCCCGGCCCCAGCTCGACGACGACCGGGTCCCCGGTCGCGGGGACCGGTGCGGTGGCGGCGAGGGCCAGCGCCCGGGAGCTCGGCAGCGCCGACGCCGTGCGCAGCGGGTCGCGCAGGAACTCCCGCAGGAACGCACCGGTCCCGGCCGGGGACGCGTGCGGGGACGGGGTGGACGGGGCGACGGTGCTCATCGGGCTCCGGGGTCTCGTGCGGCGCGACCGGGTCACCGTGCCGGTCCGGTCCGAACGCCGCCCGACGGCGGGGTGAACGCGCCGCGACCGGTGGCGGTGGGGATGATGGAGGCGATGAGCGAGCGCGACCGCACCCCAGCCGACGCCGGCCCCCTCGCGCTGCCCGCTGCGGGACTGCGGCTGGCGGCCGCGGTGTCCGCCCGGCCGCTGCTGCTCCTGCGCCGCGGCGGCGACTGGGTCGCCGAGCTGGGCCGGGTCGGCCTGGGCCGCTCCGCCCTCGCCCCGGACGTGCCGGCCGGTCCGGTCGCGCCGGTGGCGCGGTGCGCGGCCCAGGTGCTGCTCGCGACGACCAGGGCGGTCTCCGGGCTGCTCGACGACGCCGTCGCGAGCCCGGACGTGCCGCTGCCCGCCGCGGACGCCGAGCGGCTGCGCGCGACCCTCGCCGGGCTGACCGCCCTCCTGCTGCCCGCCCCGGGCCCTCTCATGATCACCGGCTCGGACGGGATCGCTGCCACCGGCGGCACCGATCCCCTCCCAGGTGACGATCACGGCCGTCCCGCGACGACCGCCGGGCCCGACCCGGCTGCCGGTGACGTCGCCGACCGGGTCTTCACGCCCCCCGGAGCCGACACCCCGCCGGTCCCCTTCGACACCGGCGCCCGCGACGCCCGGGGCGGCCCCGTCCCCGGCCGCGACGTCGCCGCCACGCCCGGCGCGGTCGTCCTGCGCACCCCGATGTTCGAGCTGCTGCAGTACCTGCCGCGGACCGAGACGGTGCACGACACTCCGGTGCTGGTCGTCCCGCCGCTGGTGCACCGCTACTGGCTGGCCGACCTCGCGCCCGGGTACTCGCTGGTCGAGCACCTGCTCGGGAAGGGCCTGCAGGTGTTTGCGCTGTCCTGGCGCCCGGCGGGCCCCGCCGACGCCGACCGCGACCTCGACGCGCACGCCGCCGCCGTCCTCGACGCCGTCGACGCCTGCGGGCGCATCACCCGCGCCCCGCGGGTGTCGCTGCTCGGCGTGCGCACCGGCGGGCTGCTGACCGCGGCGGTGCAGGCCCACCAGGCGGCGATCGGGCTCGACGACCGGGTCGCCGCCGCCGCCTACCTGGCGACCGTCCTCGACCAGTCCGACGCGCTGCCCGGCTTCGCCCCCGACCCTGCGACCGTCGCCGAGACCGCGGGCCTGGCCGCCCGCGACGGCGTCCTCGACGGTGCGACGGCGGTGCGGGCCTGGGCGTGGCGGCGCGGCCCGGACCGGGTGCTGCCGTGGGCGGTGCCGCGCGGTGGCGGGACCGCCGACCTGGACGGACGCGCCGCGCGGGCGATGCGGGCGTGGGTGTCCGACCTGCTGCCGCTGCCCGCCGGGCTGCACACCGACCTCGCCGCCCTGGCCGCGGCGTCCGGCGACGGCGGGGGCCCGGGCCGACCCGACGTGCGGGTCCTCGGCACCCCCGTGCGGTTCGCCGAGCTGCGTCGCGACAGCTACCTCGTCGCCGCCGACGACGACCCGGTGCAGCCCTGGACGGGCGGGTACCGCACCGCGCAGCGCCTCGGCGGAGCCTGCCGGCTCGTCCTGGCCCCCGGCGACCAGGCGGGCGCGCTGATCGCGCCGCCGTCGGTGGCGACCGGGTTCCTCGCGGCACCCTGCTCCACCGGCGACGGTGCGGCGCAGCGGTGGCGGGCCGGGGCCGAGGCCGTCGAGGGCTCCTGGTGGGACGACCTGGCCGCCTGGCTGGTCGAACGCTCCGGCACGATGCGCGACGCGCCCCCGGAGCTGGGCGGACGTCGACTGCGCCCGCTGTTCCCGGCCCCGGGGACCTACCTGGGCGAGCCCGCCCCCGTCTGAGGGTGGGGTCCGGGATCGTCACACCCGGGGCCGTCCGCACCCCACCGCCCGGCCGCGGCACCTAGGCTCGGCGGTGATGACCACTTCCAGCTCCCGGCCCGTCGGCGGCGCGGGCCTCGAGGAGCACGACGTGCTCGTCGGCGGCCGTGCCCTGCGCGTCGTGCGTCGCCCCGCCTCCGGCCCGGGCCCCCGCCGCACCCCGCTGCTGTTGTGCAACGGCATCGGCGCCGCCACCGACGTGCTCGACCCGCTGGTCGCGGCGCTGCCCGCGGACCTCGACGTCATCCGGTTCGACCCGCCGGGCATCGGCGGGTCGGCGGTGCCGCGGATGCCGTACCACCTGACGTGGATGGCGCACCGGCTCGGGCAGGTGCTGACGAAGCTGGGCGTGCGGGAGGCCGACGTCCTGGGGTTCTCCTGGGGCGGGATGCTGGCCCAGCAGCTGGCGATCAGCCGTCGCCGCCGGGTGCGCAAGCTCGTGCTGGCCGCGACCGGCCCGGGGGCGCTGATGATCCCGGCGTCGCCGCGGGTGATGGCGGTCATGACCTCGCCGAAGCGCCACCAGGACCCGTCCTACGTCGACGCCGTCGCCGCCCGCATCTACGGCGGCTCGCTGCGCGACCACCCGGAACGGGCCGCGGAGGCGCTCGGCGCGGGGGCCCGGCGCGGCCCGATGCGCGGCTACTACT
Organism: Pseudonocardia sp. UM4_GMWB1; assembly: GCF_017312155.1. Classification (NCBI taxonomy): domain Bacteria; kingdom Bacillati; phylum Actinomycetota; class Actinomycetes; order Pseudonocardiales; family Pseudonocardiaceae; genus Pseudonocardia; species Pseudonocardia sp. UM4_GMWB1. The sequence continues at coordinate 4,128,710 of NZ_QJPN01000001.1, forward strand.
ACCAGCTGATGGCGCTCTCGGGCTGGACCAGCCTGCCGCTGCTGCCGGCGATCACCGCGGACACCCTGATCATCGCCGGCGACGACGACCCGATCGTCCCGCGCGGCAACGCCACGATGCTGCACCGCGGGATCCGCCGCTCCCGGATCAGCCGCTACCCCGGCGGCCACCTGGAGCTGCTGCTCGACCCGGAGCCGTTCGCGGCGGAGATCGACGCCTTCCTGCGGTCCTGACCCCGCCACCGCGCTGCCCCCGGCCGAGCGGGACCGCGCGGATGGACGCACGATGGCCGGGTGGCGCCCCCCGCACGGACGACAGGTGAACGCACGACCCCCGCACGCCCGGCCCGGGACGCCGTTCTGCGCCCGTGGCGCGGCCCGGCGGACTCCGCCGCACTGGTCGCGCTCGACGACGGCGCCCCGGGCATCGGCGTCGCCTGCGGACCGGAGTGGCACGACGACGCCGCGGCCGACCCGGCGCGGCTGCACCTGCTCCTGGAACGTCAGGGCGAGCCCGGCCCGGTGGGCTACGTCGTGCTGGCCGCACCCCGCGGCCCGGAGCCGGGGGTCGAGCTGCACCGGCTCGTGGTCCACCCCGACCGGCGGGGTACCGGGGCCGGACGGGCCCTGCTCGGTGCCGCCCTCGCCGTCGCCGGGGTACCCGGAGCGACCGGCGACGCCCCCGACGGGCCGCCGTGGGCGGGCCCGGGGCGGTTGTGGCTCGAGGTGGCCGCGGACAACGTCGCGGCGCTGGCGCTCTACCGGTCGGCCGGGATGGTCACCGAGACCGTGCTGCGCACGGTGCCCGGCGACCCGTCCTCCACCCCGCTGCGGCTGCTGCTCGCGCGGGGCTGAGGGGTCTCACTCCCCGTCGCCGCCACCCGGGGGGAGCCCCTCGAAGATCTCCTTGCACCGCGGGCACACCGGCGATCCCGGCTTGGGCGACTTGGTCACCGGGAAGGTCTCGCCGCACAGCGCCACGACCATGTTCCCCAGGACCGCGCTCTCGGCGATCCGGTCCTTCTTGACGTAGTGGAACATGTCCGGCCGGTCGTCACCGGTCTTGTCGGTGGTCTCCGGCCGGGTGTCGACCTCGGGCAGCGTCGTCGTGGACATGGCGCCCATGATGCCCGAGACCGGCCTCAGGGCGGGGAGGCGGTGCCGCCTCCCGTGGTCCCGGTGGGCTGTTCGTCGTCGGTGGTGGGCCGGGGGCCGGCGGGATCGTCGCCACCCTGGTCGATCACCGGACGCGGACCGGCCTCGATCGCCCGGTGGTCCTGCCGGTGCCGGTTGGGCGTCTCCGCCTTGCGCGGCAGCCGGTCGTTCGCGATCAGCACGGCGATCCACGGCAACGGCACCGAGATCGCGAGCAGGGTCACCGCGACCCAGGGGATCTGGTAGAAGACGCCGGCGAGGACCATGCACGGGATCCGCATGCCCATCGTCCACTTGTAGCGCCGCTTGCGGATCTCCAGTTCCTCTTCGTAGGACATCTGCGCGTCCGTGATGAGAACGGGGTCCACGCGTCGCCGCTCAGCCACTGTCGAACCACCTCCCTTTCCATGGTGACACCCCTACGCGATCCCCGCGCGGGCGCCCGCCGGTCGCCTCGCGCACACCCGCGGGCCCGCCGTCGACGGTGGGGTCGAGCGTCTCCCAGCGGCGCAGCCGCGCGGCGAGCAGCCGCGACCACCAGACGACGTCGTCCGGGGTCGCCGCGATCGACAGCGCGGCCGCGGGCAGCCGCTCCCGCAGGGTCTGCGCGGTGGACTCCGGATGGCCCGGGTCCCCGGTCCAGGCCAGTACCTGCACCGGCACCGTGATCCGCTCCAGCTCCTCCGGTGCGGGGAGGTCGGTGGCGGCCGCGCCGCGCAGGATCGCCGGGAGCAGGTCGGCGCGCACGTCGGGCCCGGTCCGCGGGCGGCCCCGGGCGGCCGGGGGCAGGTCCGCGTCGTCGGCACCGGCGTCGAGCACCGCGACACCGTCGGCCTCCACGGCCGACGCGGACCGCTCGTAGTCGCGGGACCGGGCGCGGCGGGTTCCCCAGGCGGTCGGCGGCAGCATCAGGGTGAGGCTGGCGAACCGGGCCGGGTCGGCCAGCGCGGCGTGCAGCAGCGTCCCGGCGCCCATCGACGGCCCGACCCCGTGCACCCGCTCCCCCGGCACGACGTGGTCGAGCAGCCCCAGCAGGTCCCGGGCCAGCGCGGGCCACCGGTAGTCCGCGGGATCGGTGGTACCACCGGAGCGGCCGTGGCCGCGCGCGTCGTAGCGCAGCAGCCGGACGCCCTCGACCCGGGAGGCGATGTCGAGCCGCATCAGGGCCTCACGGCGACGGCTGGAGGTGAGGCCGTGCAGCGCCACCACCGCCGGACCGCCGGAGGTGTCGCGGACGTCGAAGTCCAGTGTCGCCCCGGCGATCCCGAACGTGGCCATGCGCTACGCCTCCCGATCTTCGTCGGCCTAGGTTATGGCCATGCGGCTGACGAGCGTGACGCACCTGCGCCTGCCCTACGGGACGCTGCTCGGCTACGACGTCGCCGTCGGCCGGACCGGGCACCCGGTCCCGGTCTCGTTCGACCAGCGCCGCCACGTCGGCCGCGGGGACCGGCCGGGCTCGTGGATGGCGATCACCTGCCGGCTGCCCGCGGTGGACCTCGACGCGCTGGCCGGGGCCTGGCTGGCGGTGCTGCGCCGGCACGGGACGCTGCGCACGGTGTTCTCCCCCGGCCCGGACGGCCCCCGGCTGCACGAGGTGGACCTGCGTCCCGGCCGCTGGGTCACCCACCCGGTCGCGCCCGGCCAGGCCGTCGACGACGCCGTCCGCCGGATGCTCGACGAGCGCTGCACCCCCTACGCGGCGCCGTCGCACCGGCTCTGCGTGATCCTCACCGCGGACCGGCCGACGCTCGTCGTGGCCGCCGACCACGCCCACGTGGACATGTGGTCGCTGCTGGTGGTCCTGCGCGACCTCGTGCAGGGCCTGGGCGGGACGCTGCCGCCCGGCACCGTGCGCCCCTTCGCCGAGCACACCGCCGCCCTGGCCGGCCGGGAGCCGGCGCCCGACGGGGTCCGGCAGCGCTGGGCCGAGATCCTGGCCGCGGGCGGCGACGTGATGCCCCGCTTCCCGCTGCCGCTGGGCGAGCTCACCCCCGCTCCCCCGGAGCGCGTCGAGGTGCGTGACGTGCTCGGCGTCGACGACTGCGCACTGTTCGAGCGCCGGGCCCGCGGGTCCGGGGTCTCGACGCTGGCACTGGTCACCTCGGTCATGACCCGCACCACCCGGGAGCTGGCGCACGCCCCGCTGCGCGCGGTGTTCCCCGTGCACAGCCGCTACGACGACCGCTGGCACGGCTCGGTCGGCTGGTTCATCACGAACGCGGTGATCGACGCGCGCGACCCGGATCCGCGGGCCTGCGCCGACGCCGTCCGCGAGGCCGTGCGGCTCGGCTCCTGGCCGCTCGACGACGTGCTGGCCCCGTGGGGCGGGATGCCCGAGGCGCCCGGCATGTTCGCGATCTCCTGGCTGGACCTGCGACGGCTGCCGGTGCGCATCGACCACGCCGGGCTGGACGCCCAGTACGTCAGCTCGGCGGGCGACGCCGACGGCGTGATGGTGTGGTTCATCCTCGACGAGGCGGGCCTGCACCTGCGCTGCCGTTACCCCGACACCGACGAGGCACGGGAGAACGTCGGCGCCTGGCTGGACCGGGTCGTCGACGGCGTCCGGTCCAGCGCCCACCCGGCGGGGGCGGACGTCGTGCTGGCCGGGGACCGGCTCGTCGTCGACCGGGCCACCCGGGCCGACGTCGCGGCGGTCGTCGCGCTGCTGTCGGGTTCCGGGGACGCCGACGCCGACGACCCGGACCTGGCGCCCTACGAGGAGGCCTTCGACGCCCTGGACCGCGACCCCGGCCGGTTCCTCGCGGTCGCCCGCGCCGGCGACGGCCGGGTGGTCGCGACCGTGCAGCTCACGATCCTGCCCGGGCCCGCCCTGCGCGGCGCGACCCGGCTGCAGGTCGAGGGGCTGCGGGTCGCCGTCGGGTGGCGACGGCGCGGGGTCGGGTCGGCGCTGGTGGAGTGGGCGCACGAGCACGGGCGGGCCCGCGGCGCCGTCCTGGCGCGGGCCGGGGACACCGCCGGGGACGGGCCGCACCGGTTCCTGGCGCGGCTGGGCTACGAGCCCGACCGGGCCGGGTACACGCGGCCGCTCTGACCCCCGCCGTGCCCGGGCCGCCGGTCAGGCGCCGTCGGGCCCGTTGCCGAGCAGCGGCTCGTCGGCGGAGCGGACCTCGGAGCCGGGCAGGCCGTCGGGGTGCTCGTCGCGGACCCGGTCCAGCGCGTCCAGTGCGATCCCGAGGTGCTTGCGCTTGCTCGCCTCGTAGAACGCCCGCGCGCCGCCGGCCAGCTTGGGCTCGGCGTGCAGCGGCTTGTCCGACACGCACAGCAGGGTCGCGTTCGGGATCCGGTAGCGGAACCCGTTGGCGGCGATCGTCGCGGACTCCATGTCCACCGCCACGGCGCGGGCCAGCCGCATCCGGTGCAGCGTCGCGGCCTGGTTGAACTCCCAGTTGCGGTTGTCGGTGGTGTGCACGACCCCCGGCCGCCAGGTCGCCTCGGCCGCGCCGAGCGCATCCATCAGGTAGCCGTTGAGCCGGATGCTCGGGATGACCGGCACGTCGGCCGGGAGCACCTCGTCGAGCACGTGGTCGGCCCGCTGGTAGGCGGTGGCCAGCACGAAGTCGCCCAGCTCCTGGCGGTTCCGCAGGCCTCCGCAGTGCCCGATCATGATCATGGTGTCCGGGCGGAGCACGGCGAGGTGGTCGGTGACGGTCTTGGCGTTGGCCGGGCCCACGCCGATGTTCACCAGGGTCACGCCGTCGCCGTCGGCGCCCGCGTGGTGGTAGGCGGGCATCTGGACGCCGGCGCGGTCGGGCCGCTCGGCGTCGGGGAAGCGCTCCAGGAACGACTCGACGTGCATCGCGTAGTTGGTGAACAGCACGTGCCGCTGGAAGGACTCGGCGGGGGTGCCGGTGTAGTGCGAGAGGCGGTCCAGCGAGAGCGCCATGCGCTCCGGACCGAACAGGAACAGCTTCTTGACCCGCAGGTCGAAGCGGTCCTCGTCGAGCGCGGCGAAGAACTCCGGGTCGGTGAACGCCCGGGCCGGGCGGGCCGCGCGAGCGGTGACGGTGGCCCCGGCGGCGAGCAGACCGCGCAGCTCCCGGTGCAGGTAGCGGCGGATCGCGCACGGGCGGGCGAACTCCCCGGAGATGCGCGGGTTGTGCGTCGACCAGGGGCGCACGACCTCGAGCTCGGGGTACCAGCAGTCATCGTAGACCGACTGGAGGGCGCCGAGCAGCCGGGCGATCTCGTGGTCGAGCTTCTCCGCCGGGACCGGCGGGCGGACCTGCTCGATCATCGCGGGCGTCACGACGCATCCCCGTCGTCGGCGCCGTGCGCATGCAGCGCGCCCGGGGCGACGGCGACCGCCGACACGATCTCCAGCACGCGGCGGGCGAGCCCGTCGGTCAGCCGGTAGCGGACCAGCCGCCCCTCGCGGTGGGCGGTGACCATGCCGTGCGCGCGCAGCAGGCGGAGCGCGTGCGAGACGGCCGAGTCGCTCATCCCGACGGCGACGGCGAGGTCGGAGACGCAGAGGTCCCCGGCATGCTGCAGCGCGAGCAGCAGCGACAGGCGGTTGACCTCGCCCAGGACGTCCAGGACGGTCGCGACCTCGGCCACCTTGGTGGCGTCGGCGAGCACCGCGACGGCGTCGCAGACCTGGTCCGGGTCGATCACGCGTGCGCCGGCGAGCGCCTCCGGAACCTTGTGCACGCCCGTGATGCTAGCCCTGCCGGCGGATCACTTCGCCGCAGCGGCCTTCTTCTCGCGCGCCGCGGCCTTGATCGCTTTCTTCGTGTCGCGCACCTCGAGCAGGGTCCGGGAGTCGACGACGTCGGCCGCGGAGAGCCGGGTGCCGTCGGCGCCGTAGTCCCCGGCGGCCTCCCGCCAGCCGTCCGGGGTGACCCCGTACTGCTTGCCGAGGATCGCGACGAAGATCTTCGCCTTCTGCTCGCCGTAGCCGGGCAGCGCCCTGAGCCTGCGCAGCACCTCGCGCCCGTCGGGGTCGTCGCGGGTCCAGATCGCGGCCGGGTCCCCGTCCCAGTCCTCGACGATCGCGCGGCACATCTCCTGCACCCGCCTGGCCATCGAGCCGCCGTAGCGGTGGATGGCGGGCGGGGTGGTGGCCAGCGTCGCGAACCCCTCGGGGTCGTGGTCGGCGATGACGCGCACGTCGAGCCCGCCGAGGCGCTCGTGCAGCTTCAGCGGGCCGCGGAACGCGACCTCCATCTGGATCTGCTGGTCGAGCAGCATGCCGATCAGCAGCGCGAGGGGCTCGCGTTCCAGCAGCGCGTCGGCCTCCGGTTCCTGGGCGATGCAGATCCCGCTCATGCCGCACAGGATGGCACGCGACAATGGGGGGGTGCTCCCCCATCTCGACGCCGGTGACATCGAACGCGTCCGCGGCTGTCTGCTCGACGCCGGCTACACCCCGGACGGCGTGCGCGCCCTGCTGGGCCGCTCCGCGCACGACGCGCTGACCCGCGGCGAGCCGGAACCCGCCGCCCGGGCCAGCCGCGACGGCGGGGAGCTCGGCACCCTGGTGCGGCTGTTCCTGCTGGAGGACACCGAGCCCGAGCCGGCGGTGACCGCGGCGCTCGGCGACCTGGACCCGCTGCTGGCGGGCCGGATCCTGCGCCGCACCCCGGAGGGCATCCGGGCCGCGCTGGACGTGCGTCCCTACGGCGAGGGCCCCGGCGCCGACGGCGAGCCGGGCACCGACTGGTGGGTGGTGTCCGACATCGACACCCCGGCCGCGCGGCAGGACCGCGAGCACGTCACCGGCGTCGGCGGGGCGTCGCTGACGCTGGCCGCGGCGACCGTCCGCCGCCCGGTCGGCACCCTGCTCGACCTGGGCACCGGCTGCGGGGTGCAGGCGCTGCACGGCTCCCGGCACGCGCTGCGGGTCACCGCGACCGACGTGCTGCCGCGCGCGCTGGCGCTGGCCCGGCTGTCGCTGGGGCTGTCCGGGGTGGAGGTCGACCTGCGCGAGGGCCCGTGGTTCGCCCCGGTGGCCGGGGAGCGCTTCGACCAGGTCGTGTCCAACCCGCCGTTCGTGCCGGGCCCGCCGCGGGTGGACTACGTCTACCGCGACTCCGGTGCGGCCGGGGACTCCGCGCTGGCCGGACTGCTGGGTGAGCTGCCCGGCCTGCTCAACCCGGGCGGGGTCGCGCAGCTGCTGGGGTCGTGGCTGCACGTGCGCGGCGAGGACTGGCCGGACCGGGTGCGGTCCTGGCTGCCCGACGGCGTCGACGCCTGGGTCCTGCAGCGCGAGGTCGTCGATCCGGGCCTGCACGTCGGCACCTGGCAGCGCGACGCCGGGCTGGTCCCGACCTCCCGGGCGGCCCGCGAGCAGGCCGGGGCGTGGCTGGACTGGATGGCCGCCGAGCGGGTGGAGGGGGTCGGGTTCGGCTTCCTCATGCTGCGCCGCACCGACGGCGAGCCGACCGTCGTGGTCGAGGACCTGCCCGGCGAGCTGGGCGAGGGCCTGGGCCGGGAGATGACCGGCTGGCTGGACCGGGTGGACTGGCTGCGCGCCCACACCCGCGACGAGGACCTGCTCGGCGCACGGCTGCTGCTCGCCCCGGAGACGGTGCTCGAGTCGGCCTCGTCGGTCGACCCGGACGGCGGCTGGGCCGAGCTGTCGACGACCGTGCGCCGCTGGGGCGGCCCCGGCTGGGAACACCCCGTCGACGCCCCGGCCGCGGCGCTGCTGGCCGGCTGCCGTGGCGACCTGCCGCTGTCCGAGCTGCTCGCGCTGCTGTCCTACGCCCACGACCTGCCGGTCGACGCGCTGGTCGCGGCGACGCTGCCCGCGGTGCGGGAGTTCGTCCGGCACGGCCTGCTCCAACCGGTCGACGGCTGGCCGCACCCGGTGCCCGCGCGGACCGCGGCCGCGTCGCCGTCGGGGCCGGTCGGGTGAGGGCCGTCGTCGCCCGCGTACGACGGGCGTCGGTGACGGTCGAGGCGCCCGACGGCACACCGCTGCGGGTGTCCGGTGAGATCGGGCCCGGGCTGCTGGTGCTGCTCGGCGTGCACGCCGACGACGTCGGCACCGACCCCGCCGCGACCGCGCGGAAGGTCGACACGATGGCTCGCAAGCTGCACGAGCTGCGCATCCTGCGCGACGAGCGCTCGTGCGCGGACGCCGATGCCCCGCTGCTCGTGGTCAGCCAGTTCACCCTGTACGGCGGGACCCGCAAGGGACGCAGGCCGTCCTGGTCGGCGGCGGCCCGCCCGCAGGACGCCGAGCCGGTCGTCGACGCGGTGGTGGCCGCGCTGCGCGGGCGCGGCGCCACCGTCGGGACCGGGGAGTTCGGCGCGCAGATGGCCGTGGAGTCGGTCAACGACGGCCCGTTCACGGTCCTGGTCGAGGTCTGAGCCCGGTACCGGTCCCCGGTCTCAGCCGTCTCTCACCGGACTCTCAGCCGGAAAGGGGACGATGGAGACATGGTCGCCTACCTGCTGTCCTGGTTGTTGGGGCTGTTCCAGCTCGTGCTGGTCGCCCGGGTCGTCGTGGACTGGATCGACGTGCTCGGCTCCGGGCGCGGCGGCGCCGTGCTCGACACCGCCCGCCGCATCACCCACGGCCTGACCGAGCCGGTCGTCGCCCCGATCCGCCGCCGCGTCCAGCCGGTCCGGATGGGCGCGGTCGGGCTCGACCTGTCGGTGCTGATCGTGTTCGTGGCCGTGCTGCTGGCGCGGCTGGTCGTGGTGCCGCTGATCCCGTTCTGACCCCGGGCCCGGGGTCAGCGGCGTGGCCCGAGCCGCAGCGCGACGACCCGGCCGTCGTCGTCGAGGCCGGCCTCGGCCCGCCCGTCGGTGACACCGCCGTCGCGGTGCACCCGCACGGCCCACTCCGCGGTGTCGCGGGCGACCTGCTTGCGGGTCGGGTCGACGGTGAACTCCCCGTCGAGCAGCTCGCCGAGGTGGGCGAGCAGCGGCACCGGGGACGGCCGCTCCCGGAACGGTGCGGTCGAGGTCAGGGTCGCGTCCGGGGTGACGGCGGCCGCGAGCGCGACCGGGTCGCCGTCGCGCACCGCCCGTTCGAAGGCCAGCGCGCCGAGGAACCGGTCGGCCGCGGCGGCGCCCCGGCGCTGCAGGTGGTCGAGGAACGCGACGTCGCGGTCGATCTTGGAGGCGGCACCGAGCAGCCGGGACCGCACCGCGCCGGCCGGCATCTCCAGCACCCGGAGGGTCACCTGCCGGTAGCCCGAGTCCGGGCCGAGGCTCCCGTCGGCGAGCAGCCGGTCGATCGTCTCGATGAACCCGAGCTCCTGGTTGAGCGACAGGTTGCCGGCCAGTGCGTTGCGCCGGTCGGCGATCTCGATCGGGCTGCGCGGCTCGTCGTCGATCTCCGACGGGTTGATCTGCACGACCCACAGCTCGTCGGGGTCGGTGTCGAGCAGGTCGCGGGTGGGCGGGTTCTGCGAGAACAGCCCGTCCCAGTGAACGCCGCCCGCGGTGTGCACCGCGCGGAACAGGGTGGGGATCGCGGCCGAGGCGAGCACGGTCTCGGCGGTCAGGGTGTCGGTGCGGCTGGAGAACGCCCGGAACTCCCCCGTCAGCACGTCGACGGCGCCGAGCAGCAGCAGCGGCGCGGTGCCTGCCGGGTCCGGACCGATGGCGGCGAAGTCGACGTGCCGCGAGACCAGGTCGAGGAACTGGCGGGTGCCGTCGAACGGGCGCGGCACCAGGTACGGGGTGCCTGCCGGGACGAGCCCGAGCCCCTGCAGCGCACCCGCCGTCACCACGCCCAGGTTGGTGAGGCGCTCCAGCGGGGTGCGGGCGGCGTTGTCGGCCCAGAACTCCTCCAGCGCCGTCGCCGCGGCCTCGCGCCGGTCGGGGGTCTGGCCGTCGCGCAGCCGGTCCCAGGCGACGAGTGCGCAGATCGCGCCGCCCGAGGTGCCCGAGATCGCGACGACCTCGGCCGGGTCCGCGGCGGAGCCGAGCGCGTCCGAGCGCAGCAGCCGGGCCAGGACCCCCGCGGTGAACGCGGTGTGGCTGCCCCCGCCCTGGCAGGCGATCGCGATGCGGCGGGGCCGGGTACGGGGGCTCATGGGGCCACCCTCGCGCGGACAGGCGGACAGCGACAGCGCGACCCGGTCACACACGACGACGACCCCCACCCGGGAGCCGGGCGGGGGTCGTCGTCGGGCGGGGTCACTTGCCGGCGGCGCTCCGGGTGGCGCGCGCGGTCTTCTCCGCGGCGGCCTCGGTGCTGCGCCCGGCGTGCTCGGTCACGGCCTCGGCGGCCTTGGTGGCCTGCTCGGTGACCTGGTCGAACACCGAGGTGCCCGCGCCGACGACGGTACGGGCGAACTCGCGCTGGTGGCCGAGCACCTGCTCGTAGAAGTCGAAGACGCGCTCGACGGCGGCACCCGCGTCGGGCAGCTGCGGGCGGTCACCGGCGCCGAACTGGCGGGCCAGGCCGCTCGCGGCCTCGGTCCACCCGCGGACGGACTCGGTGACCAGGTCCTGGCCCCGCTTGGCGATGTCGACGAACTGCTCGGTGGAGGCGGTCATCGGTGCTTCCCTCCCGGGAGACGTTTCTCGGCGTGGACGGGGTGCTGACGTGCACCCCGGCATGCCAAGAAAACTACGCACGCCCGTTAAGTATGTCAAGCACGGCAGCTCAGTCCCGCTGCACGAAGCTCCGGTACACCCCCAGCAGGGCCGCCTTCTGCTCGTCGGACAGCCGTGCGTCGGCCTCGATCGCGGCCTCGACACCCGGCGGCGACTCGGCCACGGGGGCGGCCTGCTCGGCCGGGGCGGCGTCGCCCGCGACGTCCGGGTCGCCGACCGACCAGCCGGCCCGGCTGAGCATCTGGTCGGTGTTGAGGTGCAGCGCGTCGGCGATCGAGCGCAGCACCTTCAGCGACGGCTGGTGCAGCCCCCGCTCGACCTGGCTGAGGTAGGCGTTGGACACCTTGGTCATCGCCGCCATCTCGCGCAGCGAGAGCTTGGCCATCTGGCGCTGCGCCCGGATGAACCCGCCCAGGGCGTTCACCTGTGCACTCCACGCGTCCTCGGCGGCCCGGCGGCCGTTCTCGCGCAGCTCGTCGGCGGCGGTCTCCCCGGCGCTCCGCGGCCGGCGCCCGCCGTGCGTGGGGGCCTCCCCCGCGCGGCTCACGGCGTCCCCGCCCGGAGGGGCCCGCGCGGCGGTCGCCGGCGCGCGGGCACAGAACGTACGCGGTCCATGGCGACGCATTCTCCCCGCCGGACGGCGGTTGCGCACGCATCCGATGCAGCGTCGACAGTGGACAGCGCAGACGACCATCCATCCTGGACACGGCACCGCCCCGGTGACCAGCGGTGATCACCGGGGCGGCGGCGGGGTCCGGGTGGCGGCTCAGCCGCGCAGCACGTAACGGCCGGGAGCGGGCTCCAGCGGCGGGTGCGCGTCCGACCCGATCTTCTTGGGCGCCGCGACCTCCTTGCCCGCGCGCTCGGCGATCCACGGCGTCCAGTCCTCCCACCAGGAGGCCTTGCGCTCGGTGGCGTCGTCGCGCCAGTCCTCGGCGCGGGCCGGGAGGTCGTCGCTCTCGCCGAACCAGTGCCGCGACTTCGGCGACGGCGGGTTGACCACGCCGGCGATGTGCCCGGAGTTGGACAGCACGAACCGCACCGTGCCGCCGAGCTTCGACGCCCCGGTGTAGACCGACTTCCAGGGCGCGATGTGGTCGGACTCGGCGGTGACGATGTAGCTGTCGGGCCGGATGTCGGCCACGTCGAGCCGCTCCCCCGCGAGCTCCAGCTTGCCCTCGGCGAAGCGGTTCTCCAGGTACAGCGTGCGCAGGTACTCGGTCTGCATCGCGGCGGGCATGCGGGTGGAGTCGGAGTTCCAGGTCAGCATGTCGAACGGCTTCGGGTCCTCGCCGAGCATCCAGTCGTTGACGACGTAGTTCCAGACCAGGTCGGTGGCCCGCAGCAGGTCGAAGGTCGTCTTCATGCTGGTGGCGGGCAGGTACCCGTCCTTACGCATGCTCCGCTCGAGCCGGTCGACCGTCTTCTCGTCGGTGAACACGCCCAGCTGGCCCGGGCCGGAGTAGTCGAGCAGCGTGTTCATCAGGGTCAGCGAGTTGACGTGCTGGTCGCCCTTGGCCTCCAGCCACGCCGTCATCGCGGCGGACAACGCGCCGCCCAGGCAGAGCCCGGCGACGTTGACCGTGTCCCGGCCGGTGATCTCGCGGACGACCTCCAGGGCCGTGACCGGGCCCTCCTGCAGGTAGTCGCTCATCGTCACGTCGGCCAGCGACGAGTCCGGGTTGCGGTAACTGATCATGAAGACGGTGTGGCCGTGCTGCACCGCCCACTCCACCAGCGACTTCTGGGGCGCGAGGTCCATGATGTAGTACTTGTTGATCCACGGCGGGCTCATGAGCAGCGGGATCTCGTGGACCTTGTCCGTCTGCGGCTCGTACTGGATGAGCTCGATCAGCCGGTTGCGGAAGACCACGTGGCCCGGGGTGACCGCGAGGTCCTTGCCCACCTGGAAGGCGCCGGGGGTGACCTGGCGCGGCATACCCTGGTTCTGCACGGCGTCGCGCAGCATGTTGCGCGCGCCCCGCACGATGTTCAGCCCGCCGGTCTCGACGATCTTCTTCGGCCAGGCCGGGTTGGTGACGACCGCGTTCGGCGGGGCCAGCGCCTCGACGATCTGGCCGACCAGCCAGTCCAGCTTGCGGCGCGCGGTCGGCGAGACGCGGGCGGCCTGCGACAGCTCGGTCAGCCGGTCGGCCAGCAGGGTGTGCTCCTGGCGGGCCAGGTAGTACCAGGCGTTGCCCTCCCAGGCCGGGTCGGCGTAGCGCTTGTCCTTCTCGGGCAGCGACGCCGGACCTGTGGTCGTCCGGCCGACGGCACGCGCGGCCGCGGCGGACACGGCCTTGGCCGAGTCGACACCGAAGCCCAGACCGGTGCGCAGCACCGCGCCGGGCCGGGTGACCAGCGAGCGGGCGGCCTCGCCGAGCGCCCCGCCGAAGCCGACCGGGTCGACCTTCGCGGCGAGCCCCTCGGGGCTGGCGAGCTCGCGCAGGTCCCGCACGAGACCGGCCGCCTGCCGTCGCAGCACCTCCGCGGCCTGGTTCGACGCGGCGGCGCTGCCGTTCTCGGACTCGGGCTGGGATACGGGCTGCGTGGTCACTGTTCGTCACTCCTGACGGCCGGTTCGGTCTCCGTGCCTGGGTTCCCGCGCTCCCTCAGGGAACGGGAGGCGCAACGGGATGGACACATGGTGACCGCGTACTCACCGGTAGGCAGCCCCGGATTGTTGTAAGGCCTCTCACCTGCGCTAAGCGAAGCAAGCACTACTCCGGAGTAGGCCAGCGCTTGCTTGGCATACCGATCGCGTTTTACCGTTCGGTAACCCGGATAGCCCCCGGTCATCAGAGTTGATGGGAGAGGCCCATGAGCACGGCGATCACCCGACGGTCCGCACCCTCCAGGGAGCACGGACCGCGTGCCCTTCCCGAGACCCCCGTGGCCGCGGCCACCGGGAGCGACGACCGGCCGGACCCCCTCCGGTACCTCGTGTCGTACAACACCCGGAACCTGACCAAGGTGGTGGCCGAGGTCGGCCGGGCCACCGGCGCCTACTGGATCGACGCGGTCCAGCGGATCGCCCGGCCCGGCGACGCCGCCCGGCGCGGGCTGCTGTGGATCTCGGCGATGGCCGACCGGCGCGAGCCGACCTGGCACCTGGCCAACGAGGTCGTGCTGTCGACGCCGTTCGCGTCGCTGCGTGACTTCACCGCCGCCGAGCACCGCGACGACGACGTGGTCCCCACCCTGGTGCTGCCGCCCCAGGCCGGCCACTCCTCGACCGTCGTGGACTACTCGCCGCAGCAGAGCCAGATCGCCATGATCCGCGCCTCGGGCCTGACGAAGGTCTACGCGCTGGACTGGCGGCCCGCCACGACCGCGACGAAGAACGTCACGATCACCGACTACCTCGAGGTGATCGACCGCTCCATCCGGCGGATGGGCGGGAAGGCCAACCTGGTGGGCGACTGCCAGGGCGGCTGGCTGGCGACGATCTACGCCGCGCTGCACCCGGACCGGGTCAACACCCTGACCCTGGCCGGTGCGCCGATCGACTTCCACGCGGGCGAGTCGGTGATCGCCGCCTCGACCCGGCTGATGGCGGGGACGATGGGGATGGCGCCGTACAAGGCGCTGGTCGCCGCGGGGGGCGGCAACATGCCGGGCTCGGCGGTGCTGTCGAACTTCATCTCGATCCAGCCGCAGTCGGAGATCTCCCGGCAGCTGCAGCTGCTGGAGAACATCGACGACCCCACCCACGTCGAGCGCTACCGTGTGTTCGAGGACTGGTTCAAGTACACCCAGGACATCCCCGGCGCGTTCTACCTGTGGCTGGTGGAGAACCTGTTCTGGAAGAACCGGTTGATCAAGGGCACGCTCACCGTCGACGGCCGGACCGTCGACATGGGGGCGATCGGCTGCCCGCTGCTGCTGCTGGCGGGCTCCGCGGACCACATCACCCCGGCCCCGCAGCTGTTCGCGGCGGCGGAGAAGGTCGGGACCCCGGCCGCGGACGTCACCTACCGGACGGCGACCGCGGGCCACCTGGGGCTGTTCATGGGCCGTGACGCACTGCGCCACGACTGGCCGGTGCTGATGGAGACCGTCTACGGCCACTCGGTGCCGTCGAAGAAGGACACCGGGGCCGGCAAGGCGTCGCGGCGGCGCAGCAGCGTCCGCGCCGTGGCCGACCCACGGGACACCCCGCGGGTGCCCGCACCCTGACCGGTACGCCCGGCCGGGTCGCTCTCTAAGAGGACCCTGAGAGAACCGCAACTGCATGTGACCGACGACACGGCCCCGCAGGCACATTTCCGGCCTGCGGGGCCTCGTCGTGGGAACGATCCCCGGAACGGCTGCGTTGACCCCGTACAGGGCAAGCGGCGAGGCCCATCAATCGCCCGCCGCAGCCCGCGCAGGGGAGGAAATGCACATGACGGTGACCACGACCGCTCCGGCCGTACCCGGCCCGCGCCTCACGACCGAGGCCCCCGCTCGCGCCACCGTGTCGTCGTCCGGCGCGAAGCGGACCGCCCCCAAGGTCGCTCGCAGCTCCCGCCGTCGCACCGACGGCGACGGAGGCACCGCACTGGAAGCCACCGTACCCGGTGCCGCGGCCGCGGTGGCGGAGGATCTCGACGCCCAGAGTCCCGCCGCGGACCTGGTGCGCGTCTACCTCAACGGGATCGGCAAGACCGCACTGCTGACCGCGGCGCAGGAGGTCGAGCTCGCCCGGCGCATCGAGGCCGGCGTGTTCGCCCAGCACCGGCTGGACACCGCCGCCGCCGACGGCACGCTGGACGGGCTGGACCTGCAGTACCGCCGCGACCTGCGCGCGGTCGTCCGCGACGGGCTGCTGGCCAAGAACCACCTGCTGGAGGCGAACCTCCGGCTGGTGGTCTCGCTCGCCAAGCGCTACACCGGGCGCGGGATGCCGCTGCTGGACCTGATCCAGGAGGGCAACCTGGGCCTGATCCGCGCGGTGGAGAAGTTCGACTACACCAAGGGCTTCAAGTTCTCGACCTACGCGACCTGGTGGATCCGGCAGGCCATCACGCGGGGCATGGCCGACCAGGCCCGCACCATCCGGCTGCCCGTGCACCTGGTGGAGCAGGTCAACAAACTGGCCCGGATCAAGCGGGACATGCACCAGCGCCAGGGCCGCGAGCCCAGCGACGCCGAGCTGTCGGCCGAGTCGGGGATCCCGGAGCACAAGATCCAGGACCTGCTCGACCACGCCCGCGACCCGGTGAGCCTGGACATGCCGGTCGGGTCCGAGGAGGAGGCGCCACTCGGTGACTTCATCGAGGACGCCGAGGCGACCGACGCCGAGAACACCGTGATCTCGAGCCTGCTGCACGACGACCTCCGCCGGGTGCTGTCGACCCTGGAGGACCGCGAGCAGAAGGTCATCCGGATGCGGTTCGGCCTCGACGACGGCCAGCCGCACACGCTCGACCAGATCGGCCGCGCCTTCAAGCTCTCCCGCGAGCGGGTGCGCCAGATCGAGCGCGAGGTCATGTCGAAGCTGCGGGTCGGCGAGCGCGCCGACAAGCTGCGCGCCTACGCGAGCTGACCCGGGCCGGCCGGGCGTCCCCCCACCCGGCCCCCGGTGACGGACGGCCGGCGGAGCGATCGCTCCGCCGGCCGTTGCCGTCTCGGGCACCCCGGGGCTCCCCACGAGTTCGGGATGCACGGCACGGGGAGTTCTACCGGATCGATTCCGGAGCGGTCACGGCGACACGGTGGCGGCCGCGACACGGCACGGCGTGTTCCCCACCACCCGGGTCCGGATCGTTGGCCGAGCGCACCGTCCCCGCCTAGGGTCGGGTCATGTCGCGTTCCCTCCCCGGCCCGGTCACCCCCGGCGTGACCCCGGAGTCCATGCGCGACGCACTGGGCGCGTTCGCGTCCGGCGTCGTCGTCGTCACCGCGATCGGCCCGGACGGGCCCATCGGGTTCACCTGTCAGTCCTTCGCGTCGCTGTCGCTGGACCCGCCACTGGTGAGCTTCGCGCCGTCACGCGGGTCCTCGACCTGGCCGCGCATCCGCGAGGTGGGCCGGTTCTGTGTGAACGTGTTGGCCGCCGACCACGAGCACCACAGCGCCGGGTTCGCCCGCTCCGGGGTCGACAAGTTCGCCGGGGTGACCTGGGAGGCGGCCCCGTCCGGCTCACCGGTCCTCGACGGCGTCGGCGCCTGGGTCGACTGCACCCTGTGGAACGAGTACGACGGCGGCGACCACACGATCGTCGTCGCCCGGGTCGACGCGCTCGGCGCGGACCCGGAGCGGCTGCCGCTGCTGTTCCACCGCGGCACCTACGCCCTCACCCCGCGGGCCGAGTCGTGAGCGGCACCGTGGGCCGGATCATCGGGGTCGTCGCGGGCCCGGAGCCGGGCGGGCGCACGGCGGCCGCCGTCGCCGGGATCCTCGCCGGTACCGGGGCCGACACCGCCCTGGTCGAGCTGTCGCAGACCCCCGTCGCCGAGGTCACCGCGGCCTTCGCCGACGCCGACGCCGTCGTGTTCGGCAGTCCGGTCTACCGGGCCGGGCACACGGCGTCGCTGCGCGCGCTGCTGGAGGCCACCGAGCGCGGGAAGTGGGGCGAGAAGACCGCCCCGCTCCAGGGCAAGGCGGCCGCGGTCGTGCTGACCGGCGCGAGCGGGCACCACTTCCTCGCCGTCGACGGGCTGCGGTCGGTGCTGGCCGGGTTCTTCGCCGTCCAGGTTCTGTCCCCCGGGCTCTACCTCGACCATTCCGGCTACGTGGACCGCAACACCCTCACCGAGGCCTCCGCGGAGCTCGCGGCGGCGCACGGGCGGGCGCTGGCCGACCTGACCACGGCCGTACGCGGCTCCGAAGCGCTGCGGGCGATCACGCCCGTCGTCTGAGGAGCCACCGGCACGTCACCGCCCCGTCAGGGCGGTGGCGATCCGGGCGCCCAGTGCCACGTTGTGGCGGTACACCGCGACGTTGACCTCCAGGCTGGCGTCGCCGGTCGCGTCGCGGACCCGCGCCAGCAGGAACGGCGTCGCGTCCTGTCCGCCGATCCCGGCCCCGTCGAGCGCGGCGAGGGCGTCGGCCAGGGCGGCGTCATGGACATCGGGCGGGAGCTGCTCGGCGGCCGGGACCGGGTTCGCCACCAGCAGCGCCCCGGGCAAGCCGAGGTCGCGGGCGGCCCGCCAGGCCGCAGCGGCCTGCTCCGGCGACTCCACCCGCTGGCCGACCCGGTGCCCGGAGTCGGCGACGTAGAAGCCGGGGAAGGCGTGCGTGCGGTACCCGGCGACGGTGACACCGAGGGTCTCCAGCCGCTCCAGGGTGGCCGGCACGTCGAGCACCGACTTCACCCCGGCGCTCACCACCACCAGCGGCAGCGCGGCGAGCGCGGGCAGGTCGGCCGACTCGTCGAAGGTGCGCGCGGCACCGCGGTGCACCCCGCCGAGCCCGCCGGTGGCGAACACCCGGATGCCGGCCCGGTGGGCGAGGTGCGCGGTCGCCGCGACCGTCGTGCCCCCGCTCGCGCCGGTCGCCACGGCCACCGGCAGGTCCCGGGCGGACAGCTTCGCCACGCCGGGGGATCCCGCCAGCCGGGAGAGCTCGTCGCCGGTCAGCCCGACGACGACCTCGCCGTCGAGCACCCCGATGGTCGCCGGGACGACGCCGAGCGAGCCGACGAGCTCCTCGGCCTCCCGGGCGACGGCGAGGTTGCGCGGTGTGGGCAGGCCGTGGGTGACGATCGTCGACTCGCACGCCAGCACCGGGCGGCCTGCGGCCAGGGCGTCGGCGACCCGCTCCCCCACCCTCATGCGGCGGCCGGCGCACGGAGGGCGGCCTCGGCTCCGTCGACGGGCGAGGTGCCGAACGCGATCGCCGAGCCGGGCGCGTGCCGGTGCACCAGGTTCACCACCCGCTCGAACAGCTCCAGGCACTCCGGGGGCTTCCGGAGCCCGCCGCCGACGAGCACGCAGTCGTAGCGGCGGGCGGTCAGCGCCGCGGTGATCCGGGGCAGCTCACCGTCCGGCCCGACGAGGACCTCGGTCGCCTCGATCCCGGCCGCGCGGTAGGCGTCGCGGCCCCGTTCCAGGGCGGTGAGCACGGGCGCCGGGTCGTACCCGGGGATCCGCGCCGGGTCGAATCCGATCACCAGCAGGGTCGTCACGTCCCCGCACGCTGCTCGCCGCGGCACCGGCCGTCAACCCTGCGGCGCCGGGACCGGGGGGCGGGCTGCCGAGCGGGCGCAGGCCAGCGCGATGAGTGCGCCGAGCAGGGTGAACCCGGTCGCGACCAGCACGGCGACGTGCCAGCCGGCCAGCAGCACCGGCACCGGCTCGTCGCCCGCCGGTGAGGTCAGCACCGAGGTCAGCGTGACGCCGACGGCGGCGCCCAGGTAGCGGGTGGTGTTGTTGATGCCGCTACCGGTGCCCGCCCGGTCCGGCGGCACCGAGGCGACCGCCTCGCGGCCGAGCGTCGCGTTCACGACCCCGGTGCCGACGCCGACGACGACGAGCGCGGCCAGGACCGCCCCGGTGCCGGAACCGGTCGCGAGCAGCCCGAGCTGACCGGCCGTCATGACCAGCAGGCCCACGCCGAGACGGACCCCGCCGGTGACCCGTTCGCTGATCCGGCGGGTGAGCAGCGCGGTCACGATGCTGGTGCCCGACCAGCCGAGCAGCAGCAGCGCCGCCGTCGCGGGGGCGGTGCCGTGCACCGGGGCGAGCAGCGCGGGCAGGTAGGAGCTCAGCGAGATGATGCCGAGCCCGGTGGCCATGCTCGCGACGGTCGCCGCGACCAGCCCGGGATGGCGGAACAGCTCCGGCCCCGCCATCGGGTGCGCGACGACGAACTGGACGGCGACGAACCCCGCCAGCAGCGCCGCCCCGGCGACCAGCAGCACGACGGTCGTGGTGGTGACCGGCAGCCGCCGGGCCTCGGTGAGGCCGGCGAGCAGCACCGTCAGCCCGGCGGCGAGCAGCACCATCCCCGCGACGTCGACCGGGCGCGGCCGCCCGGCGGTGGACTCGGTGAGCAGCGTCGCGCCGGCGACGGCGAGCGCCAGCCCGGCGACCGCGACCGCGAGGTAGAGCACCCGCCACGGCAGCAGGCCCGCGAGCAGCGGACCGGCCGCGATCCCGGCGGCCAGCGCCGCGCCCCACAGCCCGGTGGCGGCCGAGCGGCGCGGACCCGGCGGCAGCGCGTGCCCGATCAGCGCGAGGCTGCACGCGACGACCGCGGCGGCCCCGACGCCCTGCCCGATCCGGCCGGCGACGAACCCGGCGGTGCCGGTGGCGAGCGCGCCGCCCGCCGAGGCCAGGGCCAGCACGACCGCGCCGGTCGTGAACACCGCGCGCCGCCCCAGCCGGTCGGCCAGGGTCCCCGCGGTCAGCAGCACCGCGGTGAGCCCCAGGCTCATCGAGCTGAGGATCCAGGAGCGCCCCGACGGCGAGGAGCCCAGGTCGGCCGCGATCGGGGCCAGGGTGGCCAGCGGCGCGGTGTAGCTGACCAGGGCCAGCATCGTGCCGAGCGACGCCACCGCCACCGTGCGTCGGGCCACGCCGCCACCCCCGTCATCACCGCGGACCGGTCAAGATCGGGACGGACGCTACGCCGTGCGGGCTCAGCTGGGGAGGCCGAGCAGCGCGGGCAGGTCCGCGACCGAGTCGATGACGGCGTCGGCGCCCGCCGCACGCAGCCGCGGCTCGCCGTGCGCCCCACCCCGCACCCCGACCGCGAGCCCCGCCCCCGCCCGGACGGCGGCGTCGATGTCGGCGGTCGCGTCACCGGCCACCGCGACCTGGGAGTGCTCGGTCCCGGCCCGCCGTGCCGCGGCGTGGAGCAGGTCGGGCTCGGGCAGGCCGCGGCCGTCGACGTCGGCGGGCGACAGGACCATGTCCGCCCGTTCGGTGAACTCCAGCGCCGACACCAGCCGGTCCCGCAGCTCGGGATCGAACCCGCAGGTCAGGGCCACGCTCAGGCCGGCGTCGCGGAGCGCGTCGAGGGTCTGCGCGGCGCCGGGGACCGGGCGGACGCGGCCCGCGTCCAGCGCGGCGTGCAGGTGGTCGGCGAACGCGGAGTGCGCGCGGCGGGCCCGGTACATGTCGCCGTCGAGGAGCTCGCCGAGCACCGTCATGACCGGGCGGTCCATCGTCGCGCGGGCCTGCCGGTCCAGCGCCGGGTAGCAGGGACCGTCGACGCGGACCCCGGCGGCGCGCAGGCCGGCCCGCAGGCCGGCGAGCACGAGCCCGTCGTCGACCATCGTCGTACCCGCCAGGTCGAGCACCGCCAGTTGCACGGGTGAACTCCACCGGCGCCGGATGACGATCACCCGACTCCTGGTCGACATCCGGGTGAACCGGCCGCGTCACTCCGGGGGCGTCACCACAGCTCGCCGTCGCGCCAGTCGCAGACCAGCGCGCGGGCCGGGTCGAGCGGCGCGTCGACGGGCAGGACGTGCACGGCGCCGCGCTCGTCGGGGGTGTCGACGACGCCGTAAGGGGTGAGCGCGGCGAGCGGGCCGCACCACGGTTCCCAGCCGTGCCTGCGGTAGAGCCGCGCGGCGCGGGCGGCCGCGCCGAGCGCCCCGAGCCGGTACCCGCCGCGCACGATCCGGTCCACCTCGGCCATGAGCAGCCCGCCGAGCCCGCCGCCCTGGCTCCCGGGCCGCACGGCCACGGCCTCGACGTAGCCGGTGCGCAGCGCGACGCCGTCGTGCAGCAGCCTGCGGCCCACGACGGCCGCGTGCCCGACCGGGTCGTGCAGCGGACCGGCCAGCACGTGCACCCCGCCGAGCGCGTGGTCGAACGAGGCGTCGTCGAACCCGCCGGCCCCGTCGGCGTCGGCGGGGAACGCGGCGTCGAGCAGGGCACGCAGGGCACGGAGCCCGTCGCGCCCGAGATCGGCGGTGGGCAGGACGGTCAGGCGCACCCGGGCGATCTTTCCGCAGCGCCCGGCGGCGTGGTCAGAAGGTCGGGAGCATCCATCCGAGCACCGGGGTCGACTGCAGGAACACCAGCACGCACAGCACCGCGAGCAGCCCGACGCTCCACAGGATCGTCCGCCGGAACAGCTCGGACTCCCGGCCGGCGACGCCCACGGCCGTCGCCGCGATGGTGAGGTTCTGCGGACTGATCATCTTCCCGACGACGCCGCCGGAGGTGTTCGCCGCGACCATCAGGTGCGGGTCCAGGCCCGCCTGCTCGGCCGCGGTCTGCTGCAGCGTCGCGAACAGGGCGTTGGCCGAGGTGTCCGAGCCGGTGACCGCGGTGCCGAGCCAGCCGAGGATCGGCGAGAGGAACGCGAACGCCGCGCCGGTCCCGGCGATCCAGGTGCCTATGGAGATCGTCTGCCCGGACAGGTTCATCACGTAGGCCAGCGCGAGGACGGTGGCCACGGTGAGGAAGGCGAACCGCAGCTTGTACGCGGTGGCGGCGAACTCCCGGACCGCCGTCGCGGGCGTGAGCCGGTACATCACCGCGACGCCGATGCCGCAGATCAGCAGCAGCGAGCCGGGCGAGGACAGCCACTGGACGCTGTAGGTCGTGGTCGACACCGGGTCCCCGGACGCGCCGAGGACCTGTCCGTCGAGCCCCGGCCAGCCGATCTCGATGTCGGTGCCGGTCAGGAAGGTCGACACCGGGCCGACCAGCTTCGCCACCGAGAACACCACGATGATCAGCAGGTACGGCGCGAAGGCCATGAACAGCCTGCCGACCGACAGCGCCTGCGAGCGCTCGGCGAGGGTGCGCTTCTCGGTCGCGACGGACCCACCGCCGTCGCCTCCCGGGTCCTCGACGGGTGCGTCGGCGGTGCGCTCGATGCGCAGCGTCTCCGTCGCCTCGGCGCCGCCGCGCGGCTGCCAGAAGCGCAGCAGGACCACGCCGGCCGCCAGCCCGGTCAGTGAGGCGACGATGTCGGTGAGCTCGACCGAGAGGTGGGTGGCGGCCAGCCACTGGGCGACGGCGAACGCGAGACCGATGACGAGCGCCACCGGCCAGACCTGGCGCACCCCGCGCCTCCCGTCGACGAGCAGCACCAGCAGCGTCGGCACGATGAACGCGAGCACCGGGGTCTGGTGTCCGACGACGGCGCCGATCTCGTTGTACGGGATCCCGGTGAGGGTGCCCGCGGTGATGATCGGCGTGCCGACCGCGCCGAACGCGACGGGGGCGGTGTTGGCCAGCAGCACGACGACCGCCGCCCGGACCGGGGAGAACCCGAGCGCCATCAGCATGACGCCGGTGATCGCCACCGGGGCACCGAACCCGGCCAGCGCCTCGAGCAGACCACCGAAGCAGAACGCGATGATGATCGCCTGCACCCGGGGGTCGTCGGAGATCAGCCCGAAGGCGGCGCGCAGGTCCTCGAACCGGCCCGCGGCGACGGTGAGCTGGTAGAGCCAGATCGCGGTGAAGACGATCCACATGATCGGGAACAGGCCGAACACCGCTCCCTCGGTGGCCGAGAGCAGGGCCAGGTGCACCGGCATCCCGAAGGCCGCCACCGCGACCGCGACGGCGACGACGAGTGCGGCCAGCCCGGCCCAGTGCGCCTTCCAGCGCAGGGCACCCAGCGTCACGAAGATCGCCACCAGCGGGAGCAGTGCGACGAGTGCGGACAGCCAGAGACTGCCGAGTGGTTCGGGATCTTGCTGGAACACGGATCTCCCCGGGGCGCCGTCGCCGATGACGGTTGCAGCCTGTCACGGTTCGCCCGGTGCCACCGGTCCGGCGGTCATCCGGGGCGTACCGGACAGGTGACGCGAAACGAGAGCACACTGTCGTTTGAGCGGTTACCGTGGGGTGCGACGCGCCCGCCGACCCTCCGGAGGCCAGCACCATGACCGACACCGCCACGGACTTCACGCTCCCGCTGCACATGCGCCGCGACCGGTTCCTGCCCGACGCCGAGCTGGAGCGCATCCGCGACTCCGGCGACGTCCCACGGGTGCGGACCGCCTTCGGCGCCGAGGCCTACCTCGTCACCCGCTACGACGACGTGCGGCACGTGCTCGGCGACGCCGCGACCTACTCCAACGCCGGGAGCGCCGAGCTGACCCGCCCGGACGCACCGCCGCTGTCGGAGCGCGAGCAGGAGCAGATGCGGGCCGGCCAGCTGCTGCTGCAGGACCCGCCGGAGCACACCCGGCTGCGCTGCTTCCTCACCCGCGAGTTCACCCAGCGCCGGATGGCCCGCCTGGAGCCGCGGATCACCGAGATCGTCGACGAGCACCTCGACGCGCTGGAGGCCGCCGGGCCGGGTGCCGACCTGGTCTCCCTGTTCGCCCTGCCGGTGCCGTCGATGGTCATCTGCGAGCTGCTCGGGGTGCCCTACACCGACCGCGACGAGTTCACCGCCCGGTCGACGCGCCTGCTCGACGTGTCCCTGCCCGCCCGGGAGCGGCTGGCCGTGGGCCGGGAGAACCGCGCCTACATGAGCCGGCTCGTCGACGCGGCTCTGGCCGACCCGGGCGAGGACATCCTCGGGATGCTGATCCGCGAGCACGGCGAGGAGATCAGCCACGACGAGCTGGTCGGGATCGCGTCGCTGCTGCTGATCGCCGGGCACGAGACGACGTCGAACATGCTGTCGCTGGGCACCCTGGCGCTGCTGGAGGACCCGGAGCAGGCCGCGCTGCTGCGCAGCGACCCCGAGCTGGCCCGGCCCGCCGTGGAGGAGTTGCTCCGGTGGCTGTCGATCGTGCACACCGGTGTGGTCCGGGTGACGACGACCGACACCGTCCTGCGCGACACCCCGATCCCGGCGCGGTCGCTGGTGATGTGCTCGCTGCCCACCGCCAACCGCGACACCGGGTCCGGGTTCGACGACCCCGCCCGGCTCGACCTCACCCGCGGCGCGGCCGGACATGTCGCGTTCGGGCACGGTGTGCACCACTGCCTGGGTGCCCCGCTGGCCCGGATGGAGATGGCGACGGCGTTCCCGGCCCTGCTCCGCCGCTTCCCGACGCTCGCCCCGGCCGGGCCGGTCCCGCCCGAGGCCTTCCGGGCCTACCACTTCGTCTACGGCATGCACACGCTGCCGGTGACCTGGTGAGGCCGGGCGATACCGTGCAGTGATGACCGCTTCGTCGCTCGACGGCTCCCCGGCGGGCCGTCCGCTGCGCGCCGACGCCGCCCGCAACCACCGCCGGATCGTCGACACGGCGGCCGCGGCGTTCGAGTCCGACGGAGCGGACGTCCCGCTGGAGGAGATCGCGCGCCGGGCCGGGGTCGGCGTCGCGACGCTGTACCGCCGGTT
This sequence comes from Pseudonocardia sp. UM4_GMWB1, assembly GCF_017312155.1. Taxonomy (NCBI): domain Bacteria; kingdom Bacillati; phylum Actinomycetota; class Actinomycetes; order Pseudonocardiales; family Pseudonocardiaceae; genus Pseudonocardia; species Pseudonocardia sp. UM4_GMWB1. The sequence continues at coordinate 4,153,618 of NZ_QJPN01000001.1, forward strand.
CCGGACCCGCGACGTGCTGGTGCGGGCGGTGCTGGACCAGGTGTTCGTCGCGGAGATCGAGCCGACCGCGGCCGCCGGGGACGGCGACCCCTGGGCCGACCTGGCCGGGTCGCTGGGCCGGGCGGTGGAGGCGATCGCCGGACGGCGGACGATCCTGCAGCTGGCCCGTGAGGCCGGCGCGTTCGACGTCGAGTCCGCCGAGCGCTACGGCCGGACGCTGACCCGGCTGCTGGACCGGGCGCGCGAGGCCGGTGCGGTGCGTCCGGAGCTCACCCCGCGGGACCTGTCGGCGGTACTGGTCATGGCGCTGGCCGTCGCCGAGGGGTCGGACGCGGCGGAGACGGCGTCGGGCGAGGACCGCGCCCGCTACCTGGCGCTGCTGCTCGACGGGCTGCGACCGGGCAACCCGCCGCTGCCCCCGGGCTCGGAGGAGCCCTAGCAACGATCGGGGCACGGTCGCTGTCGCGGGCGACGCGGACCCGCTACGGTTCCGGTCGTCCGCTCGGCAACGGCGCCGGGCGGATCCGCACTCCACCCCCGACCCGCCCGTCGCCGGGGCTCAGCCGCCGAACCGGTCGGGGTGCAGCCGCCGGGCGAGCGTCGCGACCGCGTCGGCGTTGCGGATGCCGGGGCTGATCTCGGCGAAGGTCGTGGTGAACACCTTCCCGTCGCGTACCGCGGGGACCGTCGCGAGCGCCGGGTCGTTCCGCAGACGCTCGGCCAGCGGCTCCGCGCCCTCCGGGCCGACGTCGCGCCCGCAGCAGGCCGGGATCACGATCACGTCCGGGCTCGCCGCGACGACGCCCTCCAGGGACACGGTGCGCTGCCGGCCGGCGAGGGTGTCGAACGCCTGCCGCCCGCCCGCGGCCTCGATGATCGTGGTCGCGACGTCGCCGGTGCCGAAGACCCGCAGTTCACCGGTACTGCCCGGGGAGTTCAGCATCGCCACCCGCGGACGGTCGGTGACGCCGTCGAGCCGGGCGGCGACGTCGGCGAGGGTGCCGCGCATGCCGGCGACGACCTGCGCGGCCCGGTCCTCGGCGCCCAGCAGGCGCCCGAGGTCGGTGAGGTCGCGTTCGACGCCGGCGAAGGACACGTCGTTGTCGCCGATGCTCTGCTGGTCGCCGCCGTCGGCGGTCGGGCAGTAGGCGCTGAACAGGAAGGTATGCGTGCCGGTGGCACCGAGCTCGGCGCGGGTGCCGAGACCCTCCCGGGTGAAGGCACCGGTGAAGCCGGAGACGACGAGGTCCGGGTCGACCCGCAGCACCTCCTCGCGCGACGGGTACTCCTCGGGCCAGTAGTCCTGCGGCCGGAAGTCCGGGTCGAGCTGTGCCGGCAGCGGGTTGTCCAGGTAGGCCGCGCCGACCAGCCGGTGCCCCGCCCCGAGCGCGAGGACGGCCTCGATGCCGTTCTGGAACATCGCGACGACCCGCTCCGGGCGCTGCACGTGCACGTCGACGCCGCAGTTGACGACCGCGTCGGCGGCGGGGCCCGTGCCGTGGTCGCCGTGCCCGGCGGGTGCCGCGACCGGGTCACCCGCGCCGCACCCCGCGAGGAGCACCAGTCCGGCGAGCAGCGGCGCCCAGCGGCGCGGGTTCCCGATCACCGCGACAGCATAGCCACGACACCTGAGCGACTCTTCAGATGTGCGGCTCTCGTCACGGCACGGTCCCCGCGCCGCCCGGCGTCAGAGCGCGTGCTGCAGGCGCTCCGCGAGCAGCCCCACGAACCGGGACGGGTCGGCGAGCTCGCCGCCCTCGGCCAACAGCGCCATGCCGTGCAGCAGCTCGACGGTGCCGCTCTCGTCCTTCCCCGCGGCGCGGGCGTCGCGCAGCCCGGTGACCAGCGGATGCGACGGGTTGAGCTCGAGGATCCGCTTCACCTTCGGCGGCTCCTGCCCCATCGCCCGGTACATCTTCTCCAGGGTCGGGGTCATGTCGAACTCGTCGCCGACGAGGACGGCCGGGGAGGTGGTGAGCCGGGTGGAGAGCCGGACCTCCTTGACGTCCTCGGTCAGCACCGCGGCCATCCAGGTGCAGAGGTCGGCGAACTCGGTCTGCTTCGCCGCCGCCTCCTCCTTCTCCTCGTCGGTCTGCAGGTCCACCTGGCCCTTGGCGATGGAGCGCAGCGGGGTGCCGTCGAAGCCGTCGACGGCGTCGACCCACACCTCGTCGACCGGGTCGGTGAGCAGCAGGACCTCGTAGCCCTTGTCCCGGAACGCCTCCATGTGCGGGGAGGCCTCGATCGCGGTCCGCGAGTCCCCGGTCATGTAGTAGATCGCGTCCTGGCCCTCGCGCATCCGCTCCGTGTAGGCGGCGAGCGAGGTCGGCGCGTCGGCGTCGTGGGTGGTCGCGAACGCCGAGACCCCGAGGATGGTGTCGCGGTTGTCGGCGTCGGACAGCAGTCCCTCCTTGAGCGCCCGGCCGCACTGCTCCCAGAAGGTCGCGTACTTCTCCGGCTCGTTGTCGCGCAGCGAGCCGAGCACCGACAGCACCTTCTTCACCAGGCGCCTGCGGATCGCCGAGATCTGGCGGTCCTGCTGGAGGATCTCGCGCGACACGTTCAGCGAGAGGTCCGCGGCGTCGACGACGCCCTTGACGAACCGCAGGTACTCGGGGACGAGCGCCTCGCAGTCGTCCATGATGAACACGCGCCGGACGTAGAGCTGGACGCCGCGGCGGGCGTCGCGCATGTGGAGGTCCATCGGCGCGACCTTCGGCAGGAACAGCAGCGCCTGGTACTCGAAGGTGCCCTCGGCGGCGAGCCGGATCGTCTCCAGCGGCTCCTGCCAGTCGTGGCTGACGTGCCGGTAGAACTCGGCGTACTCCTCCTCGGTCACGTCCTTCTGCGGGCGGGCCCACAGCGCCTTCATCGAGTTCAGCGTCTCGGGCGCAGCGTCGTCCGCGTCCCCCGCCGTGCGGGTTCCGGGAGGCATCCGGACCGGCCAGGTGATGAAGTCGGAGTAGGTCTTCACGATGCGCCGCAGCACCGAGGGGTCGGCGTAGTCGTGCAGCTGGTCCTCGGCGTCGGACGCCTTGAGGTGCAGGGTGACCGCGGTGCCCTGCGGGGCGTCGGCGACGGGCTCGATCGTGTAGGTGCCCTCACCGTCGGAGGTCCACCGCACGCCCTCGCCCGCGCCGGCCTTGCGGGTCACGAGCTCGACGCGGTCGGCGACCATGAACGAGGAGTAGAAGCCGACGCCGAACTGGCCGATCAGCTCCTGGCGGGCGTCGTCGCCGGCCTCCCGGAGCTTCGCGAGCAGCTCCGCCGTGCCCGACCTCGCGATGGTGCCGATCAGGTCGACGACCTCGTCGCGGGTCATCCCGATGCCGTTGTCGCGGACGGTGAGGGTGCGCGCCCCGGCGTCCGGCACGAGCTCGACGTGCAGGTCCTCGGTGTCGGCGCCCAGGTCCTTGTCCTGGTAGGCGGCGAGGCGCAGCTTGTCCAGCGCGTCGGAGGCGTTGGAGATCAGCTCGCGCAGGAAGACGTCCTTGTTCGAGTAGATCGAATGGATCATCAACCGCAGCAGCTGCCGGGCCTCGGCCTGGAACTCGATCGTCTCCCCGCCCGTCGTGTCGGAGTCGATCGTCTCGCTGGTCGACGGATCCGTGCTCACGTCAGTCGTCCTCTCTGGGTCGTCACGCTGGTGCGGTCGCGATTGTGCCGAACGGCGAGCGGCCGCGCGCCCGGTGCCCGACCCCTGCGCCGTCGTCGCCGGTGCGGTGACCGGTACCGTCGCCGCAGGAAACCCCCGAACCGGACGGATCACCCTCGTGCGCACGACCCGCAGCCCGGCCCGCCGCCTCGTCGCGGTGCTGCTGCTGTCGCTGGTCGCGGCGCTCGCCCCGATCGCCGGGTCGCTGACCGACGAGGCCGTCCCGGCCACGGCGGCGGCTTCGGTCGGGCAGGACGTCGCGCCCGCCGAGGCGCCCCGGCCCGCACTGCTGGGGCGCTCCGCGCACGACGGTCCGGTCGCCCCGGACGCGACCGGCCACCCCGGGCCCGCCCTGGACGTGCTGGTCCTCGACGCCGCCGGGCTCGGGCACGATGCGCCCGCGCCCGCCGACGACCGGACGACGGCCGCCGCCCCGAGGCCCGGGACCGGCGCGGACATCGGGTCGCGGGGCCCGCCGCGGGCCTGACCGGACGACCCCGCCGGTCGCCACCGCCCGCCACTCCCCCGCACCACCCCGCCGTGCCCCGGTCCCGACCGGGGCGCCCGCCGCCGAGGATCCCTGTGAAGCCACGCCCCGTGCTCTGGCGGGCGCTCATCGCGCTCGCCGTGCTCGCCCTGTCCTCCGTCGTCGCGCTCACCACCGCCCCCACGCTGGGGCTGGACCTGCGCGGCGGCACCCAGATCGTCCTGGAGACCCGCGACACCCCCGAGGTCGCCGCCGACGGCGAGGGCACCGACCGCGTGCTGGAGGTGCTGCGCGGGCGCGTCGACGGGCTCGGTGTCGCCGAGCCCAGCCTGGCCCGGTCCGGGGAGAACCGGATCATCGTCGAGCTCCCCGGGCTGACCGACCCCGCCGAGGCCGCGGAGACCCTCGGCCGGACCGCGCAGCTGACGATGCACCCGGTGCTCGGGATCGGCGACCCCGCCGCCGGGGGCGCCCCCGGCACCGACGAGCAGGGCCAGCCGCTCCAGCTCGGCCCACCGGCGCTGACCGGCGACATGGTGGGCTCGGCGATGTCCTCGCCCAACCCGCAGGGCGTCGGGCACATCGTGAACATCAGCTTCGACGGCGACGGCCCCGCCCGCTGGCAGTCCCTCACCGGCCAGGCCGCGTGCGCGCCGCCCGGCGACCCGCAGCGCCGGGTCGCGATCGTGCTCGACCAGCAGGTCATCTCCTCCCCGCAGGTCGTCGAGGACATCCCGTGCAACGTCGGCATGCTCGGCGGGCAGACCCAGATCACCGGCAACTTCTCCCCCGAGCAGGCCTCCGAGCTGGCCGTACTGATCGAGGGCGGCGCCCTCCCGCTGCCCGTGGAGATCATCGAGCAGCGGACCGTCGGCCCGACCCTGGGTGCCGACGCGATCTCCGCGAGCGCCTGGGCCGCGATCATCGGCTCGGCGCTGGCCGGGGCGTTCCTCATCGTGGTCTACCGGCTCGTCGGGTTGGTCGCCGTCGTCGCGCTCGGCGGGTACGCACTCGTCGCCTACTCGGTGCAGACCGGGCTCGGTGCCACGCTCACGCTGCCCGGCCTGGCCGCGTTCGTCCTCGCGGTCGGCATGGCCGTCGACGCGAACGTGCTGATCGCCGAACGTTCCCGCGAGGAGTACGCGGCGAAGCCACGCCTGGAACGCGCCTCGGAGATGGGCTATGCGAACTCGCTGTCCGCGGTCGGCGACGTCGCCGTGACCTCGCTGCTCGCCGCGGTGCTGCTGTTCGGGCTCGCGTCGGGCCCGGTCCGCGGGTTCGGTGTCACGCTGGTCATCGGTGTGGTGGTGTCGCTGTTCTCGGCGCTGGTGCTGTCCCGGCTGCTCACCCTGGCCGTCCTCCGGATCCCCGCGGTGAAGCGTAGGCCGGGCATCACCGGTATCACCGGGGTCGGCCCGGTCCGGCGCAGGCTCGAGGCGAGGGACCCCGGATTCCTGCGGCGGCCCGGGCGGTACCTCGCCGTCGCCGGGGTCGTGGTGGTCGTGATGGTGTCCGGACTGTTCGTGCGCGGCCTGGAGCTCGGCGTCGAGTTCACCGGCGGCCGGCTGGTCGAGTTCACGACGACGGACCCGGTGGGCGTGGAGCAGGTCCGCGACGCCGTCGCCACCACCGGGATCGGCGGGCTCACCGTCACCGAGACCGGCGACGGCGCGGTCGCGCTGCGCTCCGGCGAGCTCACCGACGCCCAGGTCGGGCAGCTGCGCGAGGTCGTCGGCGCGGCCGGTGGCGGCGCCGAGCTGCTGCGCGACGAGCTCATCGGCCCCAGCCTCGGTGCCGAGCTGGCCCGCGGCGGGATCATCGCGCTGGGCGTCGCGCTCGCCGCGCAGTTCCTGTATCTGGCGTTCCGGTTCCGCTGGACGCTCGGCGCCGGCGCGGTCGCGGCGCTGCTGACCAACGCGCTGGTCGTGGTCGGGGTGTTCGCCTGGACCGGGCGCACCGCCGACGGCGTGTTCCTCGCGGCGCTGCTCACCGTCATCGGCTACTCGGTCAACGACACCGTGGTCGTGTTCGACCGCGTGCGCGAGCACTGGGCACGCGATGCGAAGGCGCCGTTCCACCGGGCCGTGGGGTCGGCGGTGCTCTCGACGCTGCCGCGGACGGTGAACACCGGCATCTCGACGCTGACGATCCTGGTCATGCTGCTGTTCCTCGGCGGGGCGACCCTCGGGGACTTCGCACTGGCGCTGATCGTGGGCATCGTGGTCGGCACGGTGTCGACGATCGTCGTCGCCGGGCCGGTGTCGATCCTGCTGCAGCAGCGCTGGACCGGGCCCGCGCCGCGGACCTCCGGAGCGAAGCAGCCGGTCGGCAAGGCGGGACGGCGACACCCCTCGAAGGCCGACCGGGCACGGCGCCGCGCGGGCGACGGCGCGGTCGTCTGAGTGCGGCTCGCTCACGTGCGGTCCCCGAGGTCGAGGCGCTCGCCGCAGCGGTCGATCCCGGCGCGGATCATCGCGCCGTAGCCGTCGTCGGGCAGCGCCCCCACCCGGTCCCGGGCCCGGGTCAGGTGGTGGCGCGCCCGGTCGTCGCAGCCGAGGCGACGGTGCACGTCGGCCAGGTTCAGGTGCAGCGACGGCAGGAACCCGCCGACCGTCAGCCCGGCGTGGTGGCGCTGCGCCCGCTCGTCGGTCAGCTCCTCGGCGGCGGCCAGGGCGCGCTCGTCCCACACCAGCTCGGCGGCCGGGTCGTCCTGCACGTCCGCGGCGTAGTGGGCCAGCGTGCACCGGTGGAACGGGTCGCCGTCGGCGGTCACCTGCTCCCACAGGGCCTCGAACCGGGCGCGGGCCCCGGCCCGGTCACCGGCACGGCCCGCCTCGACGGCGGCGCCGACGGCGTCCATGACGGGGTCCGCGGTGACGGGCTGGTCCACGGGGGCCTCCGGTGCTCGGGGGTGGGTCGGGACGCATGCTGCACCGGACCCCCGACAGTTCCGCCCGAGCGGTTCCGCTCGCGCCGATGCGGACACCCGCTGTCCGCATCAGCGGCCAGGATGGTCGCCGTGACCCCGACCCTGCAGATCGCGTTCGACGCCGCCGACCCGCATGCCCTCGCGCGGTTCTGGGCGGCCGCCCTCGGCTACGAGGTGGAGGACCACACCGCCGTCGTCGACGGTCTGCTGGCCGCGGGCCACCTCGGCGAGGCCGACGTGCTCGTCGACGGCGACCGCCGCGGCTTCCGCGACGTCGCCACCGCCCGCGGGCCGGGTCCGCGGCTGTTCGTACAGCGGGTGCCGGAGCCGAAGTCGGCCAAGAACCGGGTGCACCTGGACCTGCAGGTCGGCCCGGAGGAGGCCCCCGCGGAGGTGGAGCGCCTGGTCGCGCTCGGCGCCCGGGTGCTGTGGACGACGGCCGACCGCGGCCCGGTCACCACCACCCTGTGCGACCCCGAGGGCAACGAGTTCTGCGTGTCCTGAGGTCGCCGCGACCGGCTCAGGCGGGCTCGAAGTCGTAGGTCCGCCCGCCGACCCGGAGCAGGTCGACGGCCGAGACCAGCCCGGCGTCGCCGCCGCCCTGGTTGAACCCGGCGGCGTAGGCGGTCATGTCCGGGTACGCGGCCATGATGTCGGCCAGCGTGCGCTGCTCGCCGCCGTCGCGGCACTGCCGGTAGGCGTCGACCCGGCCGATCTGCTGTGTCGTGCAGTAGGTGCCGGACCCGACGTCGTAGCGGGTCCAGGTGCCGGTCGGGGCCCGGTCGGGCAGGTAGGTGAGGACGTACAGGTCGCCGGCCTCCAGGGTGCCGCCGTTCACGTCGACGGCGATCGCGAACGACGGCATCGCCCCGCTCGACGACGCCGGGTCGCGGTAGGCCCAGTAGCTCGCGTCGGTGAACCGGGACAACGGCCCGGCGACCTCGTCGGTGACGTACTGACGCTTGTCCCCGTCGCCCGGGGTGCGCAGCTCGAGGGCTCCGCTGCCGCCGTCGGGCGGGGCGCCGTGGCGGGCGGTGAACCCGCGGCTGCCGGAACCCTCGTCGAGGGTCCCGGCGAACTGGTTCGACGCCGCCGGGGTGACGGTCACCCGCCCCGACGGGCCGAACGGGCCGACCGCGACGGCGGGCTGCAGCGAGGCGAGCCCCACGAGCGCGACGACGGCCGCGGCCGTGGCGATCAGTCCGTTCCGTCGTCCTCGACGCATCCGCCCTCCCCGAAGCCGGTCGTGGGGATCAACGACCGGGGACGCCCGGGGATACCGCCCGGTTCAGGCCAGCAGCGTGCCCGGCGCCGCCTCGTAGGGCTGGAAGAAGTCGTTGGCGGGCGCCCCGGCGAGGGTGAGCACCAGCGCGGGCACCGCGACGCCGTCGATCTGCTCGCGGAGGATGTCGGCGTGCCCCGCGTGCCGGGCGAACTCCTCGACCAGGTGCACCAGGTAGTAGCGGGCGTGGATCGGCCGCGCGTCGTGGATCCCGTGCCAGGGGGCGGGCGGGGCGGTCGAGTCGCCGGCCGGGTCGGTCTTCGCGACGGTGGCGAGCAGCTCGGCCCGGACCCGGTCGAACTCCTCGACGGTCGCGGCGACGGTCTCGTCGTCGCCGACGGTGAAGCTGCCGGTGAACAGGGCGACCGCGGCCGCGTCGAGCGGCTGCTCGGTGACGTCAGCGGTCAGCCGGTCCAGCGCGCCGCGCATGCAGTAGGCGGCGTGCTTGACCAGGCCACCGACGGACAGCGCGCTGCCGCACGGCGTCGCGCGGGCCTGTTCCTCGGTGAGGCCGAGGAGCGCGGAGCGGATCGCCGTGAGCTGCTGGTCGATGTAGTTCAGGAGGCCGGTGACCTCGTCGTGGCGGGCGGGTGCGTACATGGGGTCCTCCGGGTGCTCGGGGGCGGTTCGAGGACGACTGTGCCGCCCGATGCGGTCAGGTCCGGTCCTCGACGGCAGAGGAGCGCGTGCGGATCCGCTACCGGGCCGCGCCGATCCACGACAGCCACGCCGGCATCGCGAGCCGGGCGAGGCGGTCGTAGCCGTCGGCACCGGGGTGGGCGCCGTCTCCGTCGCGGACCCCGGTCGTCCACACCTCGTCGGCCGACAGCGCATCGAACACGTCGACGAAGGGCACCCCGGCGGCGTCGCACACCCCGAGGAACCGCGCGGTCAGGTCCCGCACCCGCCGGTTCACCGCGGCGTCGGCGATCGGCGGGGGTCCGACGACGAAGGCCGGCAGGCCCGCGGCCTCGGCCCCGGCGAGCAGCCGGGTCAGGTTCGCGACCGTGACGTCCGGCTCCACCCGGCACCGGCCGTCCTCCTCGACGCCGTCGTTCACACCGAAGGACAGGACCAGGCGCTCGTCGCACCCGGGGGCACGGCGTGCGCCCGTCTCGCGCTCCCAGCGGGCGAGGACGTCGCTGCTGGTGTTGCGGCGGATCCCCAGGTTGTAGGCGGTCGTCGGGACGCCCCGGCGCCCGACCGCCGCCACCAGGCGGCCGAACCACCCCCGGCAGTCGGGGTCACCGACACCGGCCACGACGGAGTCCCCCAGCGCGACGACGCGGAGGTCGCGGGTGCTGCTCACCGGCAGATCGTCAAACGTGCCCGGGGCGACCACGCCGCCACGCCCCCGTCCGCGCGGGGCCCCGGCCCGCGAGCCCGGTCCCGGAGCCGTCCGAGCGACACAGCACACCCGGGAATCCACTGGTCCGCAGACCGTCGCCGTGATTCGCTCCCGATCACCAGCCGTTCGGTGAGGAGTCGCCGTGATCGAACCGTCCGCAGCCCTGGGTGTCGTCGTGATCGCCCTCGGCATGGTCCTCACCCCGGGGCCGAACATGGTGTACCTGACCTCCCGGGCGATCTCACAGGGCCGGCGCGCCGGACTCGTGTCGCTCGCCGGTACCGCGGTCGGCTTCCTCTGCTACCTCCTCGCCGCGACAGCCGGGCTCTCGGCGCTGTTCGTCGCCGTCCCCGCCGCCTACACCGCGGTCAGGATCGCGGGGGGGCTCTACCTCGCCTGGCTCGCCTGGGGCATGCTGCGCCCCGGCGGACGGTCACCGTTCGAGGCCCGCGACCTCGCGCCCGAGCGCGACCGGCGCCTGTTCGGCATGGGGCTGCTCACGAACCTCCTGAACCCGAAGATCGCGCTGATGTACGCCGCGCTGCTGCCCCAGTTCGTCGACCCCGCCGACGGCGCCACCGGGAGCCAGCTCCTGCAGCTCGGAGCGGTCCAGATCGCCGTCGCGGTGACCGTCAACGGGCTGATCGTCCTCACCGCCGCGTCCGTCTCGGGGTTCCTGGCCGCACGGCCGCGGGCGATGACGGTCCAGCGGTGGGTGGCCGGCACCGTGCTCGGCGGGTTCGCCGTCAGGACCGCACTGGCCCCCGGCCCGGCGACGAGCTGACCCGACCCACGCGGGCCACAGGAGTCAGGCCGTCCCGGTCCTCCCCGGCGCCCCGGACGGCGTGGTCACGACCTCGCGCCGGTGCCGGCCCCGGTCGCGGACCGGGTGCCCGGCGGGGATCGGGCGCGGGCAGGGCTGGGGTGCGGACGAGCCGGTCTGTAAGCCGGATCCTGTTCCCGGGCACCTCACGGTGCTCCGTTCGGCGACCATCCATCTCGGCCTGCCGTCGCCGGCAGGCTCCAGCGGTCCACCCGCAGGCTCGGGCGGGCAGCCCTCATGCGCCTGCGCAGCCGTACACGTACGGCCTCTCGACCTTGCTCCGGGTGGGGTTTACCGAGCCACCCCGGTCACCCGGGGTGCTGGTGGTCTCTTACACCACCGTTTCACCCTTACCCCGCGGCTCCGGGGAGCCGCGTGGCGGTCTGTTCTCTGTGGCACTGTCCCGCGGGTCGCCCCGGGTTGCCGTTGACAACCACCCTGCCCTGTGGAGTCCGGACTTTCCTCGGCGGGACCCGGAGGTCCCGCCGCGGCCGCCCGACCGACTCGTCCGCGTACACGAGGATACTCACGCCGCGACGGCGGCCCGCACGACCTCCGCCAGTTCGTCGCCGCCGGGGCCGTCGGCGAGCGGCGCGCGCCATCCGCCCTGGTAGACGGCGCGGGCGAGCGGCTCCACCGGGTCGAGGGACTCCGGGCCGGCGAGCATCGCGAGGTAGGGCCCGAGCGCCGGCGCGATCCGCGGGTCGGCCGCCGCGGCGGCGAGGATCAGGTCGCTCGGGATGCGCCGGGTGAGGTCGACGTCGCCGCTACCGGGACTGGCTGGTCACGGTCGCGCAGTGCTCGCTGCTCACGTCCCGCAGAACGTCGTGAACGGCGGCGAGTCCGGCCCCGCGGGCTGGGCGTAGCGCTCGTAGCCCTCGCGCTCGGTGAACGGGTGCGCGAGGACCTGCAGCAGCCACTGCACCGGCTCCAGGTCCCCCTCGACGGCGGCGCCCAGCGCCTCCTCGACCAGGTGGTTGCGCGGCACGTAGACCGGGTTGACCCGGTCCATTGCGTCGGCGTCCGGACCGGCGGCCCGCCAGGACTCCAGCCACGGGTCCAGCGCGGCCGGGTCGGAGAGCAGGGCGCGGACCGGCCCGGCGTCGCCCCGGGCGGCCTCGGACAGCCGTCGGAAGAACAGGGTGTGGTCGGGCTTCTGGTCCTCGATCACCGCGAACAGGTCGGCGAGCAGCTCCGGGGTCCCGACGCCGATCTTGGCGAGGTAGCCGCGGTCCCGGGCGGCGAGGTAGGCGTCGGCGAAGCCCGCCAGCTCCTCGGTCGCGAGGCGCACCGCCTCCTCCTGGGAGTCGGCGAACAGCCCCAGCAGCGACTCGCCGAGCCGGGCGAGGTTCCACTGGGCGATGCCGGGCTGGTTGCCGTAGGCGTAGCGGCCACCGGAGTCGATCGAGGAGTACCAGGTCGCCGGGTCGTGGGCGTCGAGGAAGGCGCACGGGCCGTAGTCGATGGTCTCGCCGGAGATCGTCATGTTGTCGGTGTTCATGACGCCGTGCACGAACCCGATCTGCATCCAGCGCGCGACGAGCCCGGCCTGGACGGCGATCACCGCGCGGTAGAGCTCCAGCGGCGAGGACGCCTGCGGGTGGTGCCGGGCGATCGCGTACTCCGCGAGCCGGCGCAGCACGTCGATCTCCCCCGTGGCGGCCGCGAACTGGAAGGTCCCCACCCGCAGGTGGCTGGCCGCGGTGCGGGCGAGCACGGCGCCCGGCTCCGGGCCGCGGTCGCGCAGCACGGGCTCGCCGGTGGCGACGACGGCCAGCGACCGCGTGGAGGGCACCCCCAGCGCATGCATCGCCTCGGAGATCACGTACTCGCGCAGCATCGGCCCGAGCGGGGCCCTCCCGTCGCCGCCGCGGGCGAACGGGGTACGTCCGGACCCCTTGAGGTGCAGGTCGCGGCGGACGCCGTCGGGGGTGACCAGCTCGCCGACGAGCAGCGCACGCCCGTCGCCGAGCCGCGGCGAGTAGTTGCCGAACTGGTGCCCGGCATACGCCTGCGCGACGGTCGTCGCCGAGTCGGGCACGGTCGTGCCGGTGAGCAGCGCGACGCCCTCGGGGGTGCGCAGCTGCGCCGGGTCGAGGCCCAGCTCACCGGCCAGGGACTCGTTGAGCAGCACCAGCCGTGCGTCCGGCGCCGGGGCGGCCTGCCAGGGCAGGTAGAGCCCGTCCAGGTCGCGGACGAAGGTGTTCTCGAACGCGATCTCGGTGGCAGCGGTCATGGGTTCCAGGCTACGGACCCGCACGGTCGGCTGCCGGGGAGGACCGCGGCGTTGCACCGGGATACCGTCCGGTGGTGATCGACCTCTCCCAGCCGTGGGCGCTGGTGTTCCTGCTGGTGGCCGGGCTGCTCGCGGGTGCGGTGAACGCCGTCGCGGGCGGCGGGTCGCTGCTGGTGTTCCCGGCGCTGCTCGGGGTGGGGTTCCCGCCGCTGGCGGCGAACGTCACCAATTCGGTCGCCCAGTGGCCCGGCTACGCCGGGCTGGTGCTCGGGGCCCGCCGTGAGCTGCCCGGACAGGGCAGGCGGATCGCGGTCACCGCGGTCGCCGCGGCGCTGGGCAGCGGAGTGGGCTGCACCCTGCTGCTGGTGCTGCCCAGCAGCGTGTTCGACGCCGTCGTGCCCGTCCTGGTGATCCTGGCCAGCCTCACGATGGCGGTCGGGCCGTGGCTCAAGCGCCGGATCGGCGACCCGGCCGCCCGGGGGCGGGACCGCACCCCGGCACTGTTGGTCGCGGTGTTCCTCGCCGCGGTCTACGGCGGCTACTTCGGCGGCGCCCTGGGCGTGGTGCTGATCTCGGCACTGTCGCTGTTCGCCCACGACGAGCTGCGCAGGCTCAACGCGCTCAAGGGCGTGCTGTCGCTGGTCGTCGCGACGGTGACGGTCGTCGTGTTCGCCCTCGGCGCCCCGGTCGACTGGCTCGCCGTCGCGCTGCTCGCGCCGACCACGCTGGTCGGCGGCTACGTCGGCGCACTGGTCGCGCGGCGGATGCCGGAGACCCTGCTGCGCTGGGCGGTGGTCCTGCTGGGCCTGGCCGTCGGCGTCGCGCTGCTGTTCACGTGAGCCTCCTGCTGGCGGTCGCCCTGCTGGCCGCGGTCCTGGCCGCCGCGACGCTGCGCCCGTTCGGGCTGCCCGAGGCCGTGGTCGCGGTCCCGGCGGCACTGGTCGCCGTCGTCGCCGGGCTGGTGACCCCGGCCGGGGCGTGGACCGAGATCGGCGAGCTCGCCCCGACCGTCGGGTTCCTCGCCGCGATCCTGCTGCTCGGGCACCTCGCCGACGCCGAGGGCGTGTTCCGCTGGCTGGGCGCGCGGCTGGCGACGGCGTCGGCCGGGTCCCCGCGACGGCTGCTGGTCGCCGTCTTCGCCGCGGCGGCCGGGACGACCGCGGTGCTGAGCCTGGACGCGACGGTGGTCCTGCTGACCCCGGTGGTGCTGGCGACGGCGGCCCGGCTGGGGGTGGCGTCGCGGCCGCACTCGTTCGCCTGCGCCCACCTGTCGAACTCGGCGTCCGGGCTGCTGCCGGTGTCGAACCTGACGAACCTGCTGGCGTTCTCGGCGTCGGGGGTGGGGTTCCTGACCTTCGCGGGGCTGATGGTCGGGCCGTGGGTGGCGGTGATCGTCGTCGAGTACCTGGTGCTGCGGTGGGTGTTCCGGCGCGACCTCGCCTCGGAGCCGGAGCCGGCCCCGGCCGGTCCCGCGGTGCCCGCGCCGGCCGCGCCGGTCGTCGCGCTGGTGGTGCTCGGGCTGACCCTGGCCGGGTTCGCGGTGGCCTCGCCGCTGGGCGTCGAACCGGGCTGGGTCGCCGCAGCCGGGGCCGCGGTGCTGGCGGTGCGGGCGCTGGTGCGGCGCGAGACCGGGCCGCTGCGCCTGGTCGCCGCGGCCTCCCCCGGGTTCTGCCTGTTCGTGCTGGCCCTGGGCGTGGTCGTCGCCGGGATCGGTGCGCAGGGGCTGTCGGGCTGGATCGGTGCGCTGCTGCCCGCCACCCCGGACCTGACCGGGCTGCTGGTCACCGCGGCCGTCGCGGCGGTGCTGGCGAACGTGGTGAACAACCTGCCCGCGACGCTGGTGCTGCTCACCGCACTCGGCCCGGCCGCGCACCCCGGCCTGGTGCTGGCGATGCTGCTGGGCGTCAACATCGGGCCGAACCTGACCTACGCCGGGTCGCTCGCGACGCTGCTGTGGCGGCGTATCGCCACCGGTTACGGCGACCCGCCGCAGCTCGGCACGTTCCTGCGCCTGGGGGTGCTCACCGTCCCGCTGGGCCTGCTCGCCGCGACGACCGCGCTCTGGGCCGGGCTCGCGGTGCTTCCCCGGTAGCGGCACGGCCCGGACGGCACGACGGCCCCACCCGGAAGGGGCGGGGCCGGTCGCGGACGGTGGGCAGGGATCAGAACTCGTGGGCCATGTCGTGGCCGAGGTCGGTGTCCGGGTCCATCTCGCGGGCCGGGACACCCATCGGGCGTGAGCTGCCGCGCCGCTGCTGGGGCAGCCGCGCGATCACCTTCATCTCGTGTGCCAGGTCGTAGCCGTAGTCGTGCTCGTGGATCTGCGACATCGCTGTCCTCACCGTCTCCCTGTTCCCCGCCGACACCGAGACTGTCGTTCACGCTCCGTAGGTTGACCACCCCGTACGGTGCACACGAAGCATCGCTCAGGTGAGGAAGGGGGACAACTGTCCGGAGTCGACACCGCCCGAACGGGGCAGGACGGTATCGATCCAGCAGGCGGTGACGGGCCGGTGACTACCGGAGGTCGTCCAGGTAGGACGTCTCGTTGACCAGACGCACCGAGGCGCCCCCGTCGGGGTAGAAGTCGGCGATGTTGAGGCAGGCCAGGTCCAGGTGCATGCGGTAGAGCACCTCGTCGCCGGCGCCGAGCGCGGTGCGCAGCAGCATCTTGATCGGCGTGACGTGGCTGACCAGGACCACCGTCCGACCGGCGAACTCCTCGACGATCCGGGCCCGCTCGGCCTCGACCCGCTCCCCCACCGCGCGGAAGCTCTCGCCGCCCGGCGGTTCGACGTCGGCGGATCCGAGCCAGCGGCCGTGCAGCTCGGGGTCGCGCTCGCGGGCCTCGGTGAAGGTGAGACCCTCCCAGCCACCGAAGTCGGTCTCGATCAGGCGGTCGCGGACCTCGAGGTCGGCCCCGGTCGTCTCGGCGACGGCGGCCGCGGTCTGGCGGGCCCGGCGCAGCGGCGAGGACAGCACCACGGCCGGTTCGACGCCCTGGCCCGACAGCCGGGTCGCCAGCGCGCGGGCCGCGGCGGCGGCCTGCTTCTGGCCCAGCTCGGTCAGCTCGGGATCGCCGTGGCCGGAGTAGCGGCGCTCGACCGACAGCTCGGTCTGGCCGTGGCGCAGCAGGATCAGCCGCGTCGGGGAGCCCGTCTGCCCGGTCCACGCGGCCGCGGCGGCCGCGGAGTCCGTCGACGCGGTCGCGTTCGCGGGCGGCTTCGGCGCCGGTCCCACCGCGCCGGACGGGTCCAGGCTGGGGTTCGACTCCCCGTCCATCGCCCGGTTGGCGAGCGCGTCGGCGCGGGCGTTGTCCTTGCGCGGGATCCACACGAAGGTGACCGCGTCGAAGCCCGCGGCCAGCTCGCGGGCGGTGTCGGCGAGCTCCTGCAGCGGCGGGTGCTTGATCTTCCAGCGCCCGCTCATCTGCTCGACGACGAGCTTGGAGTCCATCCGCGCCTCGACCTCGGTGGCCCCCAGGTCGCGGGCGGCCCTCAGCCCGGCGATCAGGCCGCGGTACTCGGCGACGTTGTTGGTGGTGGTCCCGAGGCCGTCGTAGACCTCACCGAGCACCTGGCGTGCGCCGGCGTCGAGCACGACCGCGCCGTAGCCGGCGGGCCCGGGGTTGCCGCGGGAGCCGCCGTCCGCCTCGACGACCAGCCTCACCTGCCACGCACCAGGATCGCGCCGCACTCCTCGCAGTGGACGACCTCGTCGGCGGCCGCCGTGCGGACCTGCCCGAGGAAGGTCCGGTCGAGCTCGAGCCGGCACGCGCCGCAGCGGGACTCGCGCAGCTGTCCGGCCGCGACCCGGCCGCCGGCGCGGATGCGCTCGTAGTCGGCGAGCAGGTCCGCGGGCAACGCGGCGACGACCTCGGTGCGGGCGCGGTCGCGCCCGGCGCGGGTGGCGTCGATGTCGCCCTCGGCGGACTCGCGCTTCGCGGTCACCTCGCCGAGGGCGGTCTCGGCCTCGGCCAGCTCGCCGCGGGCGTGGTCGAGCTCGATCCCGACGGCCTCGCGCTCCTCCATGATCCCCAGCTGCTCGTCCTCCAGGACGCCCTGGCGGCGGGCGAGGGTGTCGAGTTCGTGCTGCAGCTCGGTGGCCTGCTTCGCGGAGATGCCCGAGCCGGCGAGCAGGGTGTGGTCGCGCTCGGTGCGGGCCCGGACACCGTCGATGTCGCGTTCGAGCCGGGCGATGTCGCGGTCGAGGTCACCGGCGCGGGTCTCGGCGCGGACCAGGGCGTCGCGCGCCGCACGGACCCGCTGCTCGGCCTCGTCCAGCTGCGCGAGTTCGGGCAGCGTCGAGCGCCGGTGGGTGAGCCGGCCGATCTCGGCGTCCACCTCGGCCAGCGTCACCAGCTTCGCCTGCGCGGTGGGATCGGCCTTCATGCACTCGCCTCCGGTTGTCCTGCTGTCGTGTCGGATCCGCTGCTCGGGGCGGCGGTGGTCCAGGGGTCGGTACGGGCCCGCGAGACCGCGACCGAGACGCTACCTGCGAGGGCCTCGGCCACGACCCCGGCCGCCTGCCCGCACCACGGCCACTCCGAGGCCCAGTGGGCGACGTCGACCAGCGCGGGGGTCGGGCCGCCGGGGCCGGTCCCGGCGAGCGCGTGCTCGGACGCGGGGTGGTGGCGCAGGTCGGCGGTGACGAACGCGTCGACGCCGGCCCGGGCGGCCGAGTCCAGGGCCGAGTCCCCGGCGCCGCCGCAGACCGCGACCCGGCGGATCGGGCGCTCCGGGTCCCCGGCACCGCGCACCCCCCATGCGGTGGCGGGCAGCGCCGCGGCGACCCGGCGGGTGAATGCCGCGAACGGCTCGGCGGCGGTGAGCTCGCCGACCCGGCCCAGCCCCAGCGACGACGGCAGCGGCGCCATCTCCAGCAGGTCGAAGGCCGGTTCCTCGTAGGGGTGCGCGGCCCGCAGCGCGGCGACGACGTCGCGGCGCCGCGACCGGGGCAGCACCATCTCCAGCCGGGTCTCCGCGACGCGCTCCAGGCGGCCGACCGACCCGATGACCGGGGCGGCGCCGTCGAGGGGAAGGAACTGGCCGGTCCCGGCGGTGGCGAACGAGCAGTGCGAGTAGTTGCCGATCGCGCCGGCACCGGCGTCGGACAGGGCGGTGTGCACGGCGGCGATCGACGGGCCGACCGGCACGAACGTGACGATCTTGTCCAGGGCCGGGCCGGGCTCCGGTTCCAGCGGGCCGGACACGGTCAGCCCGAGGGCGGCGGCGAGCGCGTCGGAGACGCCCGGGTCGGCGACGTCGGCGTTGGTGTGCGCGGTGAACAGCGCGACCCCGGCCCGGATCAGCCGGTGCAGCAGGGCGCCCTTGGGGGTGTCGGCGCCGACGCCGTGCACCCCGCGGAGCAGCAGTGGGTGGTGGGTGACCAGCAGCTGGGCGCCGGAGGAGATCGCCTCGTCGACGGTCTCCGGGGTGGGGTCGACGGCGAACAGCACCCGGGAGACGGTGTCGTCGGGGTCGCCGCAGACCAGGCCGACCGCGTCCCAGTCCATGGCCAGCCGGGGCGGGTAGGCGGCGTCGAGGGCGGCGACGACGTCGCGCACCGTGCTCACGCCGACACCGCCAGCCGGCGCAGTGCGGCGTCGAGGGACTCGACGAGGCGGCGGACCGTCTCCGGCGGGCGGACCGCGACGCGCAGGTGGTCGGGCCCGAGACCGGGGAAGGTGTCGCCGCGGCGCACCGCGATCCCGGCCTCGCGCAGCATGCGCCGCACCGCCTCGCCGGTGCCGTCGGGCAGGTGCAGCAGCAGGTACGGGGCGGGCCCCGCCGACACGCCGACGCCGTCGAGGCCCGACAGCGCCGCGGCCATGGAGACGCGGTGTGCGGCGAGCTCGCGGGCCGTCCGGTCCGCGGCGGAGACCGCATCGGGCTCGCAGCAGGCGATGACCGCCTCCAGGGCGGGGGTGGAGACCGGCCACAGCGGGCGGGTCGCGGCGAGCCGGGCCAGCAGCTCGGGGGCGCCGAGCGCGTAGCCGGCGCGCAGCCCGGCCAGCGCCCAGGTCTTGGTCAGCGAGCGGAACACCAGCAGGCCGGGCACGCCGGCGTCGCCGGCGAGTGTCTCCGGCTCGCCGGGGACGGCGTCGGCGAACGCCTCGTCGACGAGCACGGTCCGTCCCGGGCGGGCGAGCGCGCGCAGCGCGGCGGCCGGGTGCAGCACCCCGGTGGGGTTCGTCGGGTTCCCGACGACGACGAGGTCGGCCTCCTCGGGCACCGCGGCCGGGTCGAGCGCGTGCCCGGTCGCGGCGTCGGTCAGCACCCGCACCACGTCCACCCCGCCGCCGCGCAGCGCGGCCTCCGGCTCGGTGAACCCGGGGTGCACGACGGCAGCGAGCCGGGGGCGCAGCGACGGGAGCAGCGCGAATCCCTCCGCGCTGCCCGCGAGCACCAGCACCTCGTCCGCGTGGCGGCCGTGCCGCGCCGCGACGGTGGCGCGGGCGCGGGCGTCGTGGTCGGCCCGCGGGTAGCGGCCGAGACCGTCCAGGGTCGCGACGAGCCGGTCCCGCAGCCAGGGCGGGGGGCCGTCGCCGATCACGTTGACGGCGAAGTCGACGAGCCCGTCGGTGGCCTCGGCGTCGCCGTGGTGCCGCAGGTCGTGCCCGCCCGCGTGATCCGTCCCGGCCGCATGGTGATCGAACGGCATCGGGCCACCCTACGGCGCGCACCGGTGCGCGGTGGACAATGGCCCGGCCACCACACCCGAGCGTCAGGGTCGACGTCGGTGCCCCCGCTCCCCGGAGGAACGTCGCAGTGAACGTCGTCTTCGTCTGTACCGGCAACATCTGCCGGTCCCCGATCGCCGAGAAGATCCTCGCCGCCGAGGTCGAGGCCGCCGGGCTGGCCGACCGGGTGCGCGTGACCAGCGCCGGGACCGGCCACTGGCACATCGGGCAGCCCATGGACGAGCGCGCCGCCCAGGTGCTGGCCGAGCACGGTCACGACACCGCCCACAGCGCCCGCCAGGTCGACTCGGAGATCCTCTCCGCGGACCTGCTGGTGGCGCTGGACATGGGGCACCTGCGGACCCTCGAGCAGTCGGTGCCCGATCCCAAGCGGGTCCGACTGCTGCGCTCGTTCGACCCGGCAGCCCCCGCGGGTGCCGAGGTGCCCGACCCCTACTACGGCGGCCCGGACGGGTTCGCCGAGGTCCACGCCATGATCGTCGCGGCGATGCCGGGCCTGGTCGAGCACGTCACCCGGAACGCATGACCGACCGCGTCGCCCGGCTGACCGGTCGTGCGGTGCGCGACGGGCCGGCCGGGCACCCCCCGCACGCGACCCTGGACGACGGCACCGTCGTCGTGGTCAAGGACGCCTCGGCGGACCCGGGCGCGGCCCCGGCCGAGGCCGCCGGGATGCGCTGGATCGCGGTGCCGGGCGGACCGCCGGTCCCCCGTGTGCTCGGCGCCGACGACGCGGTCCTGGTCACCGAGCTCGTCCCCCCGGGCCGGGCGACGCCCGGCGCCGCGGAGCGGTTCGGCCGGGAGCTGGCGACGCTGCACGCCGCGGGCGCCGACGCGTTCGGTGCCCCGCCGCCGGGCGGGCCGGCGCGGGCGTGGATCGGGCACACGCGGATGGAGAACCGTCCGCACGACGGCCCGTGGGCCGACTGGTTCGCCACCGACCGGGTGCTGCCCTACCTGCGGGCCGCCCGGGACCGCGGCGCCCTCGACCCGGCCGGCGCCGCCGCCGTCGACGACGTGTGCGGGCGGATCGGTGCCCTGGCCGGTCCGGACGAGCCGCCGGCCCGGCTGCACGGCGACCTCTGGTCCGGCAACGTGCTCTGGTCGGGCGACGGGGGCGGCGACGGCGCTGCGTGGCTGATCGACCCGGCCGCGCACGGCGGCCACCGCGAGTCCGACCTCGCGATGCTGGACCTGTTCGGGCTGCCGCACCTCGACGTCGTCCTCGCCGCCTACGACGAGCACTCCCCGCTCGCCGACGGGTGGCGCGAGCGGGTCCACCTGCACCAGCTGTTCCCGCTGCTGGTGCACGCCGTGCTGTTCGGGGGCGGGTACGGCGCGCAGGCCGTCGCGGCCGCGCGCCGTCTCCGCCGACTCCCCTAGTACGCCCCGTGCTCCCCGCGCAGCGGGAACCCGGCGGCCCCGCCGTCGGCGAGCTTCACACCCAGCACCTGGTGCAGCTGGATGTTGTTCAGCTCGAAGCCCAGCCGGCACGCTGCCATGTAGAGCCGCCACACCCGGGCCCGCCCGACACCGACCTCGGCGACGGCGTCGGTCCAGTTGCGCTCCAGGTTCGCGCCCCAGTCCCGCAGCGTCATGGCGTAGTGCTCGCGCAGGTTCTCCTCGTGCCGGATCTCGAAGCCGGCCTCGTTCATCGCGTCCACCAGCGCCGCGACCGGCTCCAGCTCCCCGTCGGGGAACACGTAACGGTGGATGAACGGGTCGGTGTGACGGTGGTCGGGCCGGTGCGGCTGGGTGATGCAGTGGTTCAGCATCCGCCCGCCCGGCCGGAGCTTGGCGTACATCGACGCGAAGTAGGAGTCCAGGTTGGCCTTGCCGATGTGCTCGGTCAGGCCGATCGAGGACACCGCGTCGTAGACGCCGTCGGGGACGTCGCGGTAGTCGAGGTGCCGGACCTCGGCCAGCTCGGACAGGCCCTCCCGCTCGATGGCCTCCTGCGCCCAGGCGGCCTGCTCGCGGGACAGGGTCACCCCGAGCGCGCGGACGCCGTGCTCGCGGGCGGCGTGGCGGACCATGCCGCCCCAGCCGCAGCCGACGTCGAGCAGCCGCATCCCCGGCTTCAGGTCCAGCTTGGTCGCCACCAGCTCGTACTTGGTGGCCTGTGCGGTCTCCAGCGACGCGTCGGCGTCGGGGTAGGCCGCGCAGGTGTAGGTCATCGACGGCCCGAGCACGAACTCGTAGAACCGGTTGGACACGTCGTAGTGGTGCGAGATGGCCTGCGAGTCGCGCCGCTTGGAGTGCAGCAGCCCCTTGGGGCGGGCCTCCAGGTCGGGCGGCGGCATCCGGTGCTCGCGCCAGTAGGGCAGCAGCCGGCGCGCCAGCCACAGCTGCTCCCGGCGCGGGATCGAGTGCAACGTCACCTCGGCCATCGCCCGCAGCGCGGTGTAGAGGTCCCCCTCCACGTCGAGCTCCTCGGTCACGTACGCCCGGGCCAGCCCGAGCGAGCCCGGGGCGCTCACCAGCCGGGCCAGCGCCCGGGGCGATTTGACCCGCAACGTGACCGGGGCGTCGTCGGGCCCCGACCGCGACCCGTCGAACCCCTCCACCCGCAGCTCACGCGTGGAACCCAGGACGTGGGACAGGATCCCCGCCACCGGCTCGGTCGTCGCGGCCCGCCGTTCCAGTACTCCTGTCATCGCCGATCCCTCCCCTGTCGATCCCCGCGGTGCGCTCGTCAGCGGCCGGTGACCTTGGCGAACAGGTCGGGAGACCGACCGTCCGGGTCGTACCGCTGCTTCACCGCCCGGTAGGCCGCACCGTTGTAGTGCGACCAGAACTCGTCCTCGCCGTAGTGCACGGTCGAGTACAGCGACTTGTGCCCGCCCAGGTCGGCGACACACTCCTCGATCAGCCGGTTGTGTGCCCACCGGTCCCCCGGCTTCTCCGCCACCGAGGACCAGAAGCCGACATTGACGTAGAGCCGGCCCGGCTCCATCGGGTACAGCGGCCAGCTCCGCTCCCCGCGCAGCTGCAGCGGGCACAGCCACACCGGCTCGATCCGGATCTCCCGGTGGAAGAACTCGAGGAACTCCGGGAGCCGCTCCACCGGGATCTCCACGTCCTGCACGACCATCTCCTCGGCGGTCCCGCCGAGGGCCTCCCGGACCCGGTTCGACGCGCCGTGACGCTGGTCGAGGGCGACGAGACGGCGGTAGACGTCCGAGCGGCGCAGGCGGCGTGGCCAGAACCGGCGCACCACCGGGTGCTGCACGCCGAACGCCCGCGAGCACCAGAACCAGTCGGTGTCCCAGCGCCACAGGTAGTCGTGCACGGTGAGGTGGTCGACCGGGCGGCGCTGCAGCGACCGGTAGAACACCTCCTGACCGGTGTAGTCGGAGATCCGGGCGCCCGGCATCGGGGCGTCGACGAACTCCCCGGTGGTCAGGTACTGCTCGTCGGGGCCGAACACGACACCGTCGAGGAAGTCCACCTCGCCCGCCGCCACGAACCGCTCGATCGCCGCCGACGCGGCGGAGGCGCTCGCGTACCGGTGGTGGGTGAGCTTCACGAAGGGCTTCACGGGCGCCAGCTCGACGACCAGGCGGACCGCGTAGCCGAGCGTGCCGTAGGAGTTGGGGAACGCCGCGAACAGGTCGGCGTGCTCCCCGTCGGGGGTGACGTGCAGCAGCTCCCCGGCCGGGGTGAGGACGTCCATCTCGAGCACCGACTCGTGCGGCAGCCCGTCGCGGAACGACGTCGACTCGACCCCGAGCCCGGTGACCGCGCCGCCGAGGGTGATGGTCTTGAGCTGCGGGACGACCAGGGGCATCAGCCCGTGGGCGAGGGTGGCGTCCACGATGGTCTCGTAGGTCGCCATCCCTTGGACCTCGGCCGTGCGCCGGTCCGGGTCCACACCGAGCACACCGTCCAGCGCGGAGGTGTCGAGGCGTCGCGCGGCGGCGCCGGTGTCGCGGTCGCCGAACCGGAACAGGTTCGACGACGGCTTCCCCAGCTGGACGGCGCCGGCTCCGGCGCGCGCCCGGCGCAGGTTCTCCACCGCGGCGTCGTGCGCGGTTCGGGTGGCGGTCCCGGCGAGCATGGCGGTGACGATAGACCCATATCGTTTGCGACGCTCATGATTAACGGAGGGTCCTCCGTCACAGGACGCAACGATCTTCCCGGCGGGCGGTACCGGCACCGTCGTGATGTCATCGCGCCCGTGGCACACACCAACGAGAACCCCGCGCAGAACGTCACCTTCCCCTCCGGCGGCGACACCGCGCACGGCTACCTGGCCCTGCCCGAGTCCGGGGCCGGACCCGGCCTGATCGTCATCCAGGAGTGGTGGGGCCTGACCGACCACATCGTCGACGTGACGAACCGGTTCGCGGCCGAGGGATTCGTCGCGCTCGCCCCCGACCTGTACGGCGGGCGCACCACGCACGACTCCGACGAGGCGGGGGCGCTGATGGGTGAGCTGCCCGTCAACGGCGCCGCGACCGACCTGGCAGGGGCGGTGGAGTTCCTGCTCGGGCGCGACGACGTCACCTCCTCGGCCGTCGGCGCGGTCGGCTTCTGCATGGGCGGCGGCTTCGTGCTGGTCCTCGCCGCGCAGCAGGGCGACAAGGTCGCGGCCGCCGTGCCCTTCTACGGGGTGCTCAAGGAGGACTACCCGTCGTTCGCGAACCTGACCGCGGCCGTGCAGGGCCACTTCGGGTCCGAGGACACCATGGCCCCGCCGGACGCGGTGGAGTCCCTCGCCGACCGCATCCAGGCCGAGTCCGGCACCCGCCCGGAGTTCCTGCAGTACCCGGCCGGGCACGCGTTCTTCAACGACGAGAACCACATGGGCACCTACGACGCCGAGCAGGCCGAGATCGCGTGGACCCGCGCGACGCAGTTCCTGCGCGAGCACGTCAAGTAGCGGCTCAGCGGGAGCGCAGCAGCTCCCGGGCCACGGCGGGCAGCGTGGCGGGTCCGGTGCGCAGCCGGACCCGCTGCGCGGCCGCGGTGAGACCGACGTACTCGTCGGAGGTCAGCACGATGTCCGCCGCGGCCACGTTCGACTCCAGCTGCGCCACGCTCGACGCACCGGGGATCGCCACCGTGTTCGGGTGGTACACCACCCACGCCAGCGCGACCTGCGACGGCGTCGCGTCGTGCGCGGAGGCGACGTCGCGCAGAGCGTCGGTGAGCGGGGCCAGCGCGGCCAGGTTCTCCGGCAGCCACTCCGGCTTACTGCGGCGCACCGCGTTGGTGGGCCGGTGGCCGGCGTCATAACGGCCGGTGAGCAGGCCCTGGGCGAGCGGGCTGTAGGCCATCACGATGCGGCCGTGCGCGGCGGCGTGCGGGACGAGGGCCGCGACGGGCCTGCGGCGCAGGAGGCTGAACTCGACCTGGTTGGACAGCACGGGTCCGCCGAGCGCCTCCTCCGCGGCCAGCCAGCGGTCCAGCGTGTACGACGAGACGCCGGCGTGGCGGACCAGCCCGGTCCGCTGCAGCTCGGCCATCCCACGCATCGCCGACGCGTCGCCGACCAGCGGGTGCGGCTTGTGCACCTGGTAGAGGTCGATCTCGGTCACCCCGAGCCTGGCGGCGGAGGCGGCCGCACGGTGCCGCAGCACCGGGCCCAGGGGCAGGACCGGGAAGAACTTCGTCGCGATCACGACGTCGTCGCGCCACCCGGGGCCACCGCAGGCGCGCAGCGCGTCGCCGAGGATCCGCTCGCTGCGCAGCGGGCCGTAGAGCTCCGCGGTGTCGAACACGGTGACGCCCAGCTCGCGGGCGCGGGCGACGATCCGCCCGGCCTCCAGCGCGTCGCCGTAGCCCCACTCGCTCGTGCCGAACTGCCAGGTGCCCAGGCCCATCACCGACCAGCGTCGTGGACCGGGACCGGGACCGTCGAGGTAGCGCACCTGCGCCAGTGTCCCCCACCGTCCCGGTCCCCGCCCCGCGTCCGTCCCCTCAGCGGACCGGGGCCCCCGGGCCCAGTGGGATCCCCAGTGCCCACCAGGCGAAGAACAGCAGCGTCCAGACCGCCGTCATGGCAACGGCCAGGGGCAGCGTGTACGACGCGAGCGTCCCGATGCCCGCGTCCTTGCGGTAGCGCTGCAGGAACCCCAGCGCCATCACGAAGTACGGGCTCATCGGGGTGATCGCCGTCGAGCCGGAGTCGGCGATCCGGAACAGCGCCTGGGTGGTCTCCGGCGGCACCTCGACCAGCATCAGCATCGGCACGATCACCGGCGCCGCGATCGACCACATCGCCGTCCCGCTGGTGACCATCACGTTCACCACGGTGAGCACGGCCAGCACCATCAGGAACACGACCGGGATCGGGACGCCGGTGGTGCGCAGCGCGTCCGCGGCGACGACGGCGAGCACGTCCCCGACGTGGGTCCAGTCGAAGTAGGCCAGGAACTGGGCGATCGCGAAGAACAGCGCCAGCACGGGGGCCATCTGCCGGATCCCGTCGGCCATCAGCTTCGGGACGTCGGCGGCGGTGGCGATCGTCCCGACCGCGCGGCCGAAGACGATGCCGAGCAGGCCGAACAGCAGCGCGATGACCGCGCCGATGCCCTCGACCAGCGGGGACTCGACGACCGAGCCGTTCTCGCCGCGCAGCGGGGACCACTCCGGGGCCATGACCGCGGCGAGCAGGACGGCACAGCCGAGCAGGACCCAGCCGGCGCGGCGCAGGCCGGTCCGCTCGGCCGCGGACAGGCTCAGCCCGGCGACGTCGTCGTCGGGGGCGTCGGGGTCGGGGTCCAGGTCGGGCCGCTTGGCCAGGACGACCCGGGTGACCAGCGTGATCACCAGCGCGAGGACGACCGAGGAGGCGATGTTGAAGAACCAGTTGCCGACCGGGGTCACCACGACCGCCGGGTCCACGATCCGGGCCGCGGCGGTGGTGATGCCGGCGAAGATCGCGTCGTTCGGGGTGGGGACCGGGCTGGCGTCGTAGCCGGAGGCGATCGCGGTGTAGGCGACGACGATCCCGAGGATCGGCGAGCGCCCGACCGCCCGGAACGCGAGCCCGCCGAGCGGCACCAGGATCACGTACGCCGCGGCCGACGCGACGTGCGCGACGGTCCCGGCGAACGCGACCGCGAACACCACCAGCGACGCGGGCACCCGGGCGACGCCGGCGCGCATGGCCGCGGCGAGCAGCCCACTGCGCTCGGCGACCGCGACACCCATGATCACCGTGACGATGGTGGCCATCGGCGGGAACTGCGCGAAGTTGTCGATCATCGACGAGACGGCCATCGCGAGGCCGTCGCCGGAGAGCAGGTTCCGCACCGCCACGGGCTCGCCGTCGGGTGCGACGACGGCGACGCCCGCCGCCGCCAGCCCGGCGCTGACCACGGCGAGGATCGCCGACAGCACCCAGAACAGCCAGAACGGGTGTGGCAGCGCGTTCCCGACCCGTTCGACGACGGCCATCGCCCGCACGAGTCGGGGCAGCTCCCGGTCCTGGGTGGCGGCGGGGGTGCTCATCGCGGTCCCCCGAGGCCGAAGAAGTCCCCGACCAGGGCGGTGGCGCGGACCGTCTGCGTGGTGACGCCGCCGCCGGAGTAGGCGGTCGCGCCCGGCCAGGTGTGGCCGCCGCCGTCGACGGCGACGTGCCGCACCCGGGCCCCGTCCCGGCAGCCGCGCCAGGTCGCGATGGTCACGTCGGGCTCGATCCGGCGGGTCTGCGGGCGGGCCCGGCAGCCGTCGCGGGCGACCCACTCGGCGACCTTCGCCGGGATCGCGGGCAGGCCGCGGTCGGCGTCGCCGGTGTAGGGGATGGTGGCGTCGCCGGTACCGTGCACGAACAACGCCGGGACCGGCCGGCCGGGCCGGCACGGCGGTTCGCCGTCGCGGTAGTAGGCGCCCGCGACCGGGGCGATCGCGGCGATCCGGTCGGGCATCCGGCAGGCCAGGATCTCGGTGAAGCCGCCGCCGTTGGACTTGCCGGTGGCGAAGACCCGGCCGGGGTCGACGCAGAGCGTGGACTCCAGCTCGTCGAGGAGGTCACCGGTGAAGGCGACGTCGTCGACGCCCGGCGCCGAGTACGGGGCGCCCTGCCAGGAGCGCTTCCCCTCACCGCCGGGGACCCCGTCGGGGTAGGCGACGACGGCGGGCAGCCCGGACAGGCCGGAGAAGTCCTCGGTGGTGGCGCCGTCGTTGCCGCGTCCGTGGAAGACCAGGACCACCGGGGTGGGCCGGTCGGGGCGGTACCCCTCGGGCAGGTGGACGCGCACGGTGCGGGCCAGGCCACCGCCGTCCACGGTGCGGACGGCCGTGGTGCCCGGTGCCTGCGGTGGGGTGAGGCCGCAGCCGGGGCTCCGCGCTCCGGCCGGGCCGCCCGCCGGTCCGGCGGCCGCGCCGAGGCCGGCAGCTCCGGCAGGTCCGGCGGGTGCGCCGGAACCGGCGGGTCCGGCCGGCGCCCCGGATGCGGTCGGGGCCACGGCGGCGTCGGACGGTGTCGGGGCGACGGCGGCGCCGGTGGTCAGGGCGGCCGCGGCCAGGCAGGCCGCCGCCACGGCACGCAGGCGGCGTCCCCCGGGACGTCGCGTCGCGCCCACGCTCGGGCGTCCCGGAACGGGCGGTGTCGCTGCGGACGGTCTCGGTGCGGACATGGGGTTCCCTTCGGACGGCGTCGTCGACGGCCGGTGCTGTGGCCCCGCCCGGGTCGCGGGCAGGGTCGTGCGACGGGGGCACCGGGTGGCGCCACCGCGGGAGTGCTGTGGGTCCGTGCGGGTCGGAGGGGGCGTCAGTCCCTGAGCCAGGCCGTGACGAAGTCGGTGATCCGGTCGACGATCGCGGCGACGATCGCCTCCCCGTGCTCCGGATCGGCCCGGCGGGGGTCGCCGAGGACCCCGTTGCCGGACAGACGGTCGTAGGGCGCGGTGAGCCTCGGACCACCGCGCCGGCGGGCCAGTGCGCCGAAGGCGTCGAGCTCGGCGAGCCGGGTGGTCCCGGCCGCGAGCCGGTCGGTGTGCACCAGGTGCGGTGCGACGGCGAGCATCTGCGCCGTCTCGGCCTGCCCGCTGTGCCCGCTGACCTCGGGCGGCCCGGCCGCGGCGACGACGTCGGCGGCCAGCGTGGTGAGCGGGCTCCAGGCGAACTGCAGGTCCGGACGGGCCGCGAGGAGGTCCTGCGCGACCGTCGCGAGGGTGGCGTCGTTCCCGCCGTGCCCCGTGACCACGCAGATCCGGCGCCAGCCGTGCCGGTACAGACCGTCGACGTACTCGCGGACGAGCGTGGCGAACGTCGTGGTGGTCAGGCTGACCGTGCCCGCGAAGGCCAGGTGGTGCGGCGACACCCCGACCGGCAACGACGGCCCGACGACGGCGGTGCCGCCCAGTGCCTCGGCGACCCGGTCGCAGACCGCCTCGGCGCGGATCAGGTCCGTCGCGAGCGGCAGTCCCGGCCCGTGCTGTTCGAAGGCCCCGGCCGGCAGCAGCACCACCGGGCTGTCGACGACGGCGGCCGCGGCCTCGACCGTCGTCATCTCCCCCAGGCGCCGCGTGCTCACGCGCCCACCGCCGCGGCGATGGAGGCGAGGTGCTCGCGACACAGCCGATCGGCCAGGTCCGGGTCGCCCCCACGGACGGCCTCGAGCAGCGCGACGTGCTCGGCGTGGTCGCGCTCGCGGTCGTCGTAGCGGTGCCGGATCTCGACCTGGTCGTGCGCACGCACGTGCAGCAGCGCCTCCACCGTCTCCCGGAGGAGCGCGTTGCCGCTGGTCGCGGCCAGCGCGACGTGGAAGTGCACGGCCGGACGGAGGTCACCGACCGGCGGGTGCAGGGCGTTGGTGACGCTCTCCGCGAGCATCGCCAGCCCCGCGGCGTCGCGCTCCCGGGCCGCGGCGGCCGCGATCGGCGGCTCCAGGACGAGCCGGGCGCGGATCAGCTCGTGCACGCCGTCGGGGGTCCGGGACGGCCGGTGCGGGTTGGCGAGCAGCCGCCGCCCGACCCCGGCGCCGACGTAGGTGCCCGAGCCGTGCCGGAACTCCACCGCACCGGTGGCCTCCAGGCGGCGCAGCGCCTCGCGGACGGTCGGGGTGGTGACCTCGAACCGTCGCGCCAGGTCGCGGGAGGACGCGAGCTGGTCCCCCGGGCCGAGGTTCCCGGTCCGGATGATGTCCATGATGTCGTCGGCCAGGCGCTCCGACAGCGTCTCCCCTGCGGTCATAAAGTGACTAAATCACTTAGAGACCTGACCGGTCAACTCTCTCCCGCCGCCTCCGCACGCCGGTGATCGCGATTCCGCGCGCTGATCCGCTGGGCGCGCGCGTCCGGACGCACGCGGACCGCGGATCACCGCGCGAACTCCGGATCACCGTGCGGGCGGGCTGCGGACGGACCGGGGACGGCGAGGCGCCGTCGGCGGCGGACGAACCGGGCCGCTCGGGCGGCAGTGGTCGGAGCGGGCCGGTCAGGCCCCGGCGGCGGCGGCCGGGCCGTCGGCGTCGTCGGGGGTGTCCGCGGCGGCGTCCCAGTCGGCCAGGGCCCGGTCGAGCTCGGGCCAGGTCGTGTCCCGGGCCCGGCGCCCGGTCAGCACGCCCAGGTGCCCGCCCGGCGAGGTCGTGAACCGCACCTCCGGGCTGCCGGTCAGCAGCGGAACGCCGGCGCGCACCGCCCGCAGCGGGGCGATGACGTCGTCCCGCCCGGCGACGACGAGCACCGGCACCCCGACGTCGGACAGCTCCACGTCACGCCCGCCCAGGCGCAGTCCGCCGTCGGCGAGGTCGTTGCTGCGCAGCAGCAGGTGGAAGATCTGCCCGAACACCCGCCCCGGGTAGCCGTGCATGTTGCTCATCAGATGGTCGACGGCCTCGATCTGGGCCAGGCAGTCCCGGTCGTCGATCCGCGACGCGATCGCCAGCGGCTTGGTGACGAGCTTGTCCACCGCGGTCAGCTGGAACGCCCAGCTCACCATCGGCGCCGGGAAGCTGCCGACGCCCCGGTAGATCGAGGAGATCAGCCGGCCACCGGTGATCTGCGCGAGCGGCCGGATCGGCGCCACCAGCGGCACCCGGGAGATGTCGACCGGGGTGCCGATCGCGGCGACCGAGCGCACCGGCAGCGGGTCGCGGGCCTGCACCGCGGCGGCGACGGTGAGCAGGGCGAAGATCCCACCGAGCGACCAGGCGACGAGGTGTACCTCGTCGTCGGTCTCCTCGGCGACCCGGCGGATCGTGTCGGGCAGCAGCTCGTCGACCCAGCTCTCGATGCCCAGGGTGCGGTCGGAGAACGACTTGGGACCGTAGTCGATCAGGTAGACGGTCCGGCCCTGCTGCAGCAGGTGCTCCACCAGTGAGCAGCCGCGACGCAGGTCGTAGGCGAAGTCCGGGGCGCCCAGCGGCGGCACGAGCAGCACCGGTGCACCGCCGGAGGGGTCCACACCGGACAGCGGGCGGTACCGGAACAGGATGCCCTGCGGCGAGCCGACCACCGCGTCGCGCGGCATCCGTCGCAGGTCGGCGAGGTGACCGACCACGGCCCGGTCCCACACGTTGGCGGCGGCGTCGACGAGATCCACGGGCGCACCCTACCGGCACGCGCGGGTCACCGACGGCCCGTGAGGACGACCGGAGTTACCGACGGGTATGTGAGACTGCCGGGCATGCAGCGCGAGATCTTCGACGACGAACACGACGCGTTCCGCGACCTGTGCCGGACCTTCATCGCGAAGGAGGTCACCCCGCACCACGAGCAGTGGGAGGAGGACGGCCAGGTCGACCGCGCGGTATGGACCGCGGCCGGGGCGGCGGGCCTGCTCGGCACCGCGGTCCCCGAGGAGTACGGCGGCGGCGGGGTCGACGACTTCCGCTACAACGCGATCCTGGCCGAGGAGATCGTCGCCGCCGGGGCCAGCGGGATCGGTTTCCCGCTGCACAACGACGTGGTGCAGCCCTACCTGCTGCGCCTGTGCACCGACGAGCAGAAGCAGCGCTGGCTGCCCGGGTTCTGCAGTGGTGAGCTGATCACCGCGATCGCCATGACCGAGCCCGGCACCGGCTCGGACCTGCAGGGCATCGCCACCAACGCCAAGCAGGACGCGAACGGCGACTGGATCCTCAACGGCTCCAAGACCTTCATCACCAACGGCATCCTCGCCGACCTGGTGATCGTCGTCGCCAAGACCGACCCGGACGCCAAGCACCTCGGCTTCACCCTGTTCGTGGTCGAGCGCGGGATGGAGGGGTTCGAGCGCGGCCGCCGCCTGAAGAAGGTCGGCATGAAGGCTCAGGACACCGCGGAGCTGAGCTTCACCGACGTGCGGGTGCCCGACGCGAACCGGCTCGGCGAGGTCGGCCAGGGCTTCGTCTACCTGATGCAGAACCTCGCCCAGGAGCGGCTGTCGATCGCCGTCGCCTCGGTGGCCGGCGCCGAGGCCGCGGTGGCGATGACGCTGGAGTACACCAAGGAGCGCAAGGCCTTCGGCCGCCCGGTGGCGAACTTCCAGAACACCCGCTTCGAGCTCGCCGAGATGGACACCGAGGTCTCCATCGCCCGGGTCTTCGTGGACCGCTGCATCACCGAGCACAACCGCGAGGGGACCGAGCTGTCGGTGCCCGACGCGGCCAAGGCCAAGTGGTGGTGCTCGGACCTGCAGAACCGGGTCGTCGACCGCTGTGTGCAGCTGCACGGCGGCTACGGCTACATGCTCGAGTACCCGATCGCCCGCGCGTTCGTGGACTCCCGCGTGCAGGCGATCTACGGCGGCACGAACGAGATCATGAAGGAGATCGTCGGCCGGTCGCTCATCGGCTGACGGTGTCCAGGGCCCGCGCGATGTCGGCCACGAGGTCGCGCGGGTCCTCCAGCCCCACCGACAGCCGCAGGTGGCCGAGCCGGCGGAACTCCGGCGGGAAGTGCGCCGCGCGGCCCTCACCGCCCGCGCCGACGTGCACGATCAGCGACTCGTCGTGCCCGAGCGACACCGCCGAGGTGATCACGCGCAGTGCGGCGACGAACCGGTTCTGCAGCTCCGGCGGACCGTCGAGGGCGAAGGCGAGCATGCCGCCGTACCCGCCGTCGAGGGTGCGGGTCGCGAGCGCGTGCTGCGGGTGCGACGCCAGCCCCGGGTAGGCGACGTACGCGACCTCCGGGCGGGACTCCAGGTACTCCGCGACCTGCTGCGCGCCGGCGCAGTGCGCGCGCATCCGCATCGGCAGGGTCACCGCGCCGCGGGCGATCAGCCAGGCGTTGAACGGGCTGATCACTCCCCCGGCGTCGACCATCGCGTCGGCGCGGATCCGCTCGACCAGCTCGCGGCGGCCCAGCACGGCACCGCCCATCGCGTCGCCGTGGCCGTTGACGTACTTGGTCAGCGAGTGCACGACGAGGTCCGCGCCCCGCTCCAGCGGCCGTTGCAGCACCGGGGTCGCGAACGTGGCGTCCACGCTGAGCAGGGCACCCGCCTCGTGTGCGACGGCGGCGACGGCGTCGACGTCGGTGATCCGGGTCGTCGGGTTCGCCGGGGTCTCGACGTGTACCAGCCGGGTCTCCGGACGGATCGCGGCGCGCACCGCGTCCGGGTCGGAGGAGTCGACCAGGGTGGCGGTGATCCCCCACCGGGCCGGCAGCAGCTCGGTGAGCAGCCGATGGGTGGCGACGTAGGTGACGTCGGAGCTGACGACGTGGTCCCCGGACCGCAGGAACGTGAAGAACACCGCGTGCAGCGCGGCGACGCCCGAGGCGAGCGCGACCGCGGCACAGCCGCCCGGCGACACCCCGGAGGGATCCTCCAGGGCCACGAGCTTGTCCTCCAGCCAGCCCTGGTTCGCCCCGCCGTTGCGGGTGTAGAGCCGGGTCGCGGTGCCCGACCAGTCCAGCTCGGAGGGGTCCTCGGGCAGCGCGTAGGAGTTGGCCGCGACGATCGGGCGGCGGATCGCACCGGTCCCGGGATCGACGTCGTTGCCCGCGTGCACCGCGCGGGTGGCGAGGAAGGGCGGTCGGTCGCCGGAGGTCACGCCGGAGATCATGCCTCGGCGATCGGCTCCGGGGCACGCAGCGACGGGCCCGCGTCCGGCACGACCAGCGGGGTGCCGGTCACCGGGTCGGGCAGCACCCGCGCCCGCAGCCCGAACACCTCGGCCAGCAGCTCCTCGGTGACGATCTCGGCCGGCGACCCCGCCGCGACGATCCGGCCGTCCTTCATCGCGACGAGCCGGTCGGCGTAGCGGGCGGCGAGATTCAGGTCGTGCAGCACCATCACCACGGTGCGGCCCGCCTCGGACTGCAACCGCCGCACCAGCTCCAGCACGTCGACCTGGTGGGCCAGGTCGAGGAAGGTGGTCGGCTCGTCGAGCAGCAGCAGGTCGGTCTGCTGCGCCAGGGCCATCGAGATCCAGGCCCGCTGGCGCTGGCCACCGGACAGCTCGTCGACCGGACGCTCGGCGAGGTCGGACAGGCCCGTCCAGGTCAGCGCCTCGGCGACGGCGCGCTCGTCGTCCGAGGACCACTGCCGGTACCAGGCCTGGTGCGGGTGCCGCCCGCGGGCGACGAGGTCGCCGACGGTCAGCCCCTCGGGCGCCAGCGGCGACTGCGGCAGGATCCCCAGCACCCGGGCGACCTCCCTGGTCGGGGTGCGGTCGATCCGCTTGCCGTCGAGCAGCACCTGACCGGTCCGGGCGGGCAGCAGCCGCCCCAGCGCCCGCAGCACGGTGGACTTGCCGCAGCCGTTCGGGCCGATGACGGTGGTGACCGCGCCGGGCTGCACCTCCAGGTCGAGCCCGTCGACGATGGTGCGGTCGCCGTAGCCGAGCGTGACCTGCTCGGCCGACAGCCGGACCACACCGGGACGGACGGGGTCGCCCGCCGTCGTCGTCCGGGAGGTGGTGGCCTCCGCGACGCTGATGTCCTCGACGGTGCTCATCGACGGGCCTCCTGGCGGGTGCGGGCGAGCAGGTACAGCAGGAACGGGGCGCCGAGCACCGCGGTCACGATGCCGACCGGGAGCTCGACGGACCCCAGTGCGGTGCGGGCGATCAGGTCGGACAGCACGGTCAGTGCCGCGCCCAGCACGAGGGAGACCCCGATCGGCGGGGTCCCGACCCGGCAGAGCCGGCGCGCGATCTGCGGGGTGACCAGTGCGACGAAGGCGATCGGGCCGGCGGCCGCGGTCGCGACCGAGGCGAGCCCGACGGAGACGAGCAGCAGCGCGGTGCGGGCGCCGTTCACCCGCACGCCGAGGCCGCGGGCGGTGTCGTCGTCGAAGCGCAGGGCGCCGAGCAGGTGCACCAGGGCCAGCGCCGCGGGCACGAGCACCAGCATGGAGATCGACAGCGGGACGACCTCGTTCCAGCTGCGCGCGTTCAGGCTGCCGTTGAGCCAGACCTGGGCCTGGGCGGCCTGGTAGATCTGGGCGACGGTCAGCAGCCACTGCACCGCGGCGACGAGCACGGCCTGGATCCCGATGCCGATCAGCACGAGCCGGAAGCCCTGGATGCCCTTGCGCCAGGCCAGGACGTACACCGCGGCCGACGACACGAGCCCGCCGATCAGGGCGGCGAGCGGGATGCCGAGCGAGGCGAAGGCGCCGCCGACCCCGGCCACGCCACCCCCGAGCACGATGACGAACACCGCTGCCGCACTGGCGCCCCACTGGACGCCGATGATGTCCGGGCTCGCGAGGGGGTTGCGGGCGACCGACTGCAGGATCGCGCCCGAGACGGCCAGCGCGCCGCCGACCAGCGCACCGACCAGGGTGCGCGGGAGCCGCAGCTCGAGCACGACGAGCTGCTGACCGGCGTCACCGCCGCCGAACAGCGTCGCCAGCACGTCGGTGATCGCGATCGGGTAGTCGCCGCGGCCCATGTTGACCGCGGCGGCGAGCACCAGCGCGACGGCACAGGCGAGCAGCACGACCGCGGTGCGGATGCGCAGCACGCCGGAGAAGCGGCCCGCGCGGACGGCGCGACGGCCGGGGACGGCCACCGTGCTCGGCGGGCCGGGTTCGGTCACGGTGCTCACACGGCCCCCAGCTTGCGACGGCGCACGAGCGCGATGAAGAACGGCCCGCCGATCAACGCGACCACGATGCCGACCTGCAGCTCACCGGGGCGGGCCACCACCCGTCCGACGACGTCGGCGAGCAGCAGCAGCACCGCCCCGGCGAGCCCGGAGGCGGGCAGCAGCCAGCGGTGGTCGGGCCCGGTGAACACCCGGACGACGTGCGGGACGATCAGTCCGAGGAACACGATCGGCCCGCAGGCGGCGGTGGCCGCCCCCGCGAGCAGCGTGATCGCGACGACGCCGACCACCCGGGTCCGGCGGACCGAGTGCCCCAGCGAGGTGGCGACGTCGTCGCCGAGGGAGAGCGCGTTGAGGGCGGGCGCGCTGGCCAGCGCCAGCGCCGTGCCCGCGAGGATGAACCACACCACCTGGCCACCGACCGCGGCGTCGCGCCCGGCGAGCGAGCCGACCACCCAGAACCGGTAGGCGTCGAGGCTGGTCTCGTCCAGCAGCACCACCGAGGACGTACCCGCCTGCAGCAGGAAGCTGACCGCCGCACCGGCCAGGGCCAGCGACACAGGGGTGGCGCCGCCGGGTGCCCGGGTGCCGATCACGAACACCACGACGCTGGCGACCAGCGCCCCGGCGAAGGCGAACCAGACGTAGCCGAACAGCGTGCTGACACCGAAGACGTAGATGCCGAGGACGACGAAGAACGCCGCACCCGCGTTGACGCCCAGCAGGCCGGGGTCGCCGAGCGGGTTGCGGGTGAAGCCCTGCACGAGCGCGCCGGCCAGGCCGAGCGCGATCCCGACCAGTACCCCGAGCAGGGTGCGCGGGATCCGCAGGGAACGGATGACCACGTCGTTCTCGCTGCCGGTCGGGGCGACCAGCGCGGAGAACACCTCGTTCACCGGGATGACCTTGGTCCCGATCGCGATGCTGGCGAGTACCGCGAGCAGCAGCGCCGTGGTCAGGGCGGCGAGGCCGAGCAACCGCCTGCGCCGGAGCGACCGCCGTGGGGGCGCCGGTTGTTCCACCGACGGTGGTCGGACGCGGATCGCGTTCACCTTGCTCGTGGCCCCCTGCTCGACCGGATGCCCCACCCGTCCGGTGCGGCTCCGCTCACCATAAGTGAGGCTGCCCTACGACAGAACACCCCCGTGCGTCACGCCGCCCGCACGGCGGGATGCTCGGGCGGTGCCCATCGAACCCTCCGCGTCCGGTCCCCCGCCCGTCCGGCCGCGGGTCACCGCGGTCATGGTCAGCTCCGCCGACGGGGCCGTGACGGCAGGCGGAGCGGGGTCCGGTGGCCTGTCCACCCCGGCCGACCGCGACCTGTTCCGCGCCCTGCGACGGTCGGCCGACTGCGTGCTCGTCGGGGCGGGCACCGCGCGGGACGAGGACTACCGGGGCGTCCGGCCACGCCGCCCCGGGCCGGACGGGCGGCCGCCCGGGCCGCCCCCGCCGGTCGTCGTCGTGAGCGGGTCGGCCGGACTGGACCCGGGTGCGCGGCTGTTCACCGACACCGTCACGGCGCCGGTCGTGCTGACCACGGCCGCCGCCCCCGCGGACCGGCGCGCCGCGCTGCGCGCCGCGGGTGCCGAGGTCGTGCTGCTCGACGACCTCTCCCCCGCCGCACTGCTCGCCGCGCTCGCCCGCCGCGGCCACACCTCCGTGCTGTGCGAGGGCGGGCCGACCCTGCTCGGCGCGCTGGTCGGGGCCGACGTCGTCGACGAGCTGCGCCTCACCCTGGTTCCGGTGCTGGTCGGGGGCCCGGAGGGACGGATCGCGACCGGGCCGCGGCCCCTGCCCGTACCGCGCGCGCTGCGCCTGGCCGGCCACGAGGCGGCCGCCGACGGGACCCTGCTGCTGCACTACGTCCGCGCCGCCCCCGGGACCCCGGCTCCTCCGAACGAGTGAACCACCGTGAGGGAGGGCCACGGACGGGCATCCCACGGGGGACACCACACGCACCGCGGCGGGCCCCCACCCGGGGCCGGCCCGTGAGAGGAGCACCGATGACCTCCGGCACCCCGACCACCACCCCCGCCACGACCCCGGCCGCGCCCCCCGCGGGACGCCTCGCCGACGGCACCGGCCAGGGCCGCACCACCATCGCCGCGTCCGTCGTCCAGAAGATCGCCGGCATCGCCGCGCGCGAGGTCTCCGGCGTGTACTCCATGGGCTCCGGCGCATCCCGCGCCTTCGGTGCGCTGCGCGAGCGCATCCCCGGCGGCGGCACCAGCGGCGCCTCCACCGTCGCCGGCGTGGCCGTCGAGGTCGGCGAGAAGCAGGCCGCGGTCGACCTGGACGTCGTCGTCGAGTACGGCGTCGCCATCGCCGACCTGGCCTCCGCGGTCCGCCGCAACGTCGTCGGCGCCGTCGAGCGGATGACCGGACTGGAGGTCATCGAGGTCAACATCTCGGTGAACGACATCCACCTGGCCGGCGAGGACGACAACCGCGACGAGGCCCCGGTGGCTCCGGCCCCGACCGGCCGCGTCGTGGAGTGACGGTGTCCGAGCCGACCCCGCCCGACGCCCGGTCCCCCGCCGCCGTGGTCACCGGTCCGCCCGGTGCGGCGGAGGTCGCCGCGCAGCGGCGCCGGGAACCGGCACCGGCCACGCTGGCCGAGCTGGTCGCCGAGGCCGTCGTCGCGCACCCGTCGGTGGTGCGGCTCGACGGCGGCACCTTCGGGACCGTCGCGACCTGGCTGTCCGGGCGGCGGTTGGTCGGCGTGCTCGTCGGCAGTACCGACGAACCGGTCGAGATCGGGGTGGTGCTGCGCCTGGACCGGCCGATCCCGGCTACCGTCGCGGCGCTGCGGGCGTCCCTCGCGCCGTTGGTCGACGGGGTCCCCGTCGACGTGACGGTCGCGGACGTGGAGGTCCCCTGAGGTGGAGGTGGGTACGGGATGGACGAGCCGGATCCCGGCGGGCACGGGGGCCTGACCCCCGCGCAGCGGTCGGCCTACCGCTCGTTCGTCCGAACCCACCACCCCGACCGCGGCGGTGACCCGGAGGTCTTCCGCGCCGGGCTGGCCCGCTTCCGCGCGCTCGCGGCCGACCCGCACGCCGGCCGGACGCCCGACCCGGACGACCGCCGCTACGACGCACCGATCGAGATCGTGCCCGACCTGCCGCTGCCGACCCGGGTCCTGGTGGCCCTGATCCGCACCATCCGACGTCGCACGCACCCCCGGGTCGACCGGCCCGGCCGGCACGCCCACCGCTCCACCCGTCCCGGAGAGGACATTCCATGAACGCCACCCAGACCGGCCTGCTCGCCGGCCTCCTGCTCGGAGTCGCCGGTGCCACCGGCGGCTTCCTCGCCTTCGTCATCACCCTGGTGCTCGGCATCATCGGCCTGGTCGTCGGCCGGCTCCTCGACGGCGAGCTGGACCTGTCCGGCCTCGGCCGGGGCCGCGACCGGTGAGCACCCTCCCCGACCCCGCCGAGCGCGGTGTCCTGGAGATCGACCCGGCGGTGCTGCGCACGATCGTCGAGTACGCCGCGGACACCGCCCCGGCTACCCGGCACCGCGCCCGGCGGGTCGCCGGGCTCGACGTCGGCGAGTCCGGGCCGACCGCCCGGGTGACCCGGCGGCCCGGTCCGGCACGGGGCACGGTCGGGGCCGCCGTCGGCGCGGCGACCGGCGACGCCGGTGAGGTCGACGTCCGGCTGCGGCTCACCCTGGCCCACCCCGGGTCGGTGCGGGCCGCCGTCGCCGACGTCCGGGAGCGGATCGACGCCGACCTGCGTCGCACCACCGGGCACCGGCTGCGCGGCCTGACCGTCGAGGTCGAGGCCCTCCGGCCGGAGGACGCCCGGCCGCGCCCGGACGCCCCGCGCGTGCAGTAGAACCGTCGGATCCTGAACGAGTCGGAAGAAGGAGGCCGGGCCCCGTGCGTGTCCTGCTCCGCGTTCTCGCGCCGCTGCTGAGCCTGGTGGTGGCCGCGATCGGCGCGCTCGTCGTCGTCGAGGTGGTGGCCGCCTGGGTCGGCCGGGTCTCCGGCGCCGGGCTGCTCGTCCCCTGGCGGGACTGGCGCACCACCGTCCAGAACACCCTGTGGACCGCCGAGCCGGTGCTCTGGATCGCCGTGGGGCTGATCGTCGTCGGGGCCGTGCTGCTGCTCGTCGGGTTGCTCGCCCGCCGCCACGACGTCGCCCTCGACGCGCCGTCGCCCGGGCTCACCGTCGCCACCGCGCCGCGGGTGCTGGCCCGGCTGGTCGGCACCCGGGTCCGGGCCGCGGACCCGGTGACCGCGGCGTCGGTGACCGCGTCGGCCCGGTCGGTCGTGGTGAACGCCCGCGGCCGCGGCGACACCGACGCGCTGCGCGAGGCGGCCCGCGGTGCCGCCTCCGGCGTCCTCGACGCGCTGCCCCTCGCGCGGCGCCCGCGCCTGACCGTGCGCGCCACCCCGGAGCAGCCGGGCTCGAAGGGAGTGCAGTGATGGCCGACGCCGTGACCTCGACGGGGAGCACGCCGGGGACCTCCGGCCCGAACCCGCGCCGCGCCGCCCGGACCGCGCGACGCGCCCAGTACCGCTCCGCGGGCGGCGCCCGCGGCGGGCTCGTCCTGCTCGGCGTGGTGCTGCTCGCCGTCGGTGTGCTCACCGTGCTGCTGGTGACCGGGGTCTTCGGGCAGGGCCGCCCGCAGCGCCCGCTGCTGGACCCGCTGGTCGAGCAGTTCCTGCTGGCCAACGGCACCGCCGCCCGCCTGGTCGCGATCCTGGCCGGTCTCGTGCTGGTGCTGCTCGGGCTCTGGTGGACCGCGCGGTCGCTGCGCCCGGAGAGCCGGCCGGACCTGGTCCTGGACGGCGGCCCGGACACCGAGATCCGGATCGGCGCCTCCGCCGCGGCCGACGCCGTCGCCGACGGGGCCGCCACGCTGCCCGGGGTGACCCGGGCCCGCGCCCGGATGGTCGGCAGCACCTCCGCGCCCGCGGTGCGCGCCACCGTGTGGGTCGGCGAGGACGTCGCCGACGGGGAGGTCGCCGAGATCTGCCGCCGCCTCGACGCCGAGATCCTGCCCGGGATCCGCGACGCGCTGGGGATGGCGGACCTCCCCGTCGCGGTCCGTCTGGAGCTGGACGCGGCCCGCCGCGACGACCGCCCGCGGGTCTCCTGACCCACCGGCCGGGTCCGTGACCCGGCTCACAGGGGCCGGGCCGGTCGGCGACCGTACGGTCGTCGGCATGAGCGCAGTGCTGGACGGCAGGACGGCCCTCGTCACCGGGGCGGGCAGCGGGATCGGGGCCGCCGTGGCCCGCAGGCTCGTCGCCGACGGGGCGAAGGTGTACGCGGTGGACCTCGCCGAGGACCGGGTGGCCCTACTGGCCGCCCAGAGCGACCTGGTCACGCCGCTGGGCTGCGACCTGTCCGACCTCGACGCCGTGGAACAGCTGCCCACCGACGTCGACATCCTGGTCAACAACGCCGGCCGCCAGCACGTCTCGCGGCTGGAGGAGTTCGACCCGGAGATGTTCTCGAACATCCTGCGCCTGATGCTGGAGTCGCCGTTCCGGCTGATCCGCCGGTCGCTGCCGCACATGTACGCCCGTGGCTGGGGACGGGTCGTGAACATCTCCTCCGCGCACGGCCTGCGGGCCTCGCCGTACAAGTCCGCCTACGTCTCGGCCAAGCACGGCCTGGAGGGCCTGTCGAAGGTCACCGCGCTGGAGGGCGCCGAGCACGGCGTGACCAGCAACTGCATCAACCCCGCCTACGTGCGCACGCCGCTGGTCGAGGCGCAGATCGCCGACCAGGCCCGCACGCACGGGATCTCCGAGGACGAGGTCGTCACGAGGATCATGCTCACCCCGGTGGCGGTGAAGCGGCTGATCGAGCCCGCCGAGACCGCGGAGCTGGCCGCGCTGCTGTGGGGGCCGGCGTCGGCGTCGATCACCGGCACGTCGCTGTCCCAGGACGGCGGCTGGACCGCCCGGTAGGGGTGCGGCGCTCACCGCGGCCACACCCCGGTACCGGCATGATCGGTGCTCGTGCGGCGGTGGAGTGTGCTCGGGGTCCTGCTGCTCGCCGTACTGCTGCTCGCCGGGTGCGCCGTCGGGCCGTCGCAGCGGCCGCCGGTGGCCGTGCGGGGCGAACAGCTGCCTGCCGCTCCCCCGACGTCGGCCGCGGGCCCGCCCGCCGACCCGGACCTGCTGCCCGACTCCGACCCGGTCCGCACCACCGGGTTCACCGACTGCACCGCCGGCACGGCCGCGGCCCTGACCACGGCGGGCACCCCGCTGCCCGCCGGGCGCGTGCTGTCCGTCGGCTGCGCCCGGCTCACCGTGCCCGCCGACCGGGACCGTCCCGAGCTGGGCCCGGCCCGGCTCGGCCTGACCCGGGTCACGACACCCGGCGCGGCGGACGGGCGCCCGGCGCTGGTCGTGCTGGGTGACACCGGCACCGACGGGTCCGCACGGGCGGCGGTGAGCCTCGCCGCCCGGCTCCCCGCCGCCGTCCTCGACCGCTACCAGGTGATCGGCGTGGACCGCCGCGGCACCGGCGAGGACCTTCTCGACTGCGCCCCGGTCGACGCCCGCGCCGCCCTGCTCGACGCCGGACCGGACCGCCGCGACGAGGCCGCCATGACGGCACTGCTGGAGCGGGCCCGTGAGGTCGTGCAGGACTGCAACCTGCTGCTGTCGGGCACGTTGACCAGCTACCGCGCCGCGAGCGGTGCCGACGACCTGGAGTCGCTGCGGTCCGTGCTGGGCGCGGCCCGGCTGGACCTGCTCGCCGTCGGCGACGGTGCCGACGCGGCGGCCGCCTGGATCGGCGCCCACCCGGGCTCCGTCGGGCGGGTCGTGCTCGACGGGCCCGGTGACCCCACCCTCGACGAGCCGGCCCGGACCGAGACCACGACCGCGGCGGCGGAGAAGGCCTTCGACGCCTTCGCCGGGGCCTGCACCGCGTCGCCGACCTGCCCGCTGGGTCCCGACCCGCGCGGCTACGTCGACGAGCTCGTGTTCCGCCTGTCCCGCACCGCGCTGCCCGTCGGCGACGGCGACGCGGTCACCGCGGGCGCGACGCTGCGCGCGGTCCGGTCGGTCATGTCCCAGCCCGCGCGCTGGCCTGAGCTGCAGTCCGCGCTGGTCGCGGCCGGCGACGGCGACCCGGCGGGGCTGGTCCGCATCCTCGCCCCGCTCGGGGGTCCGCAGGGCCGTTTCGACGCCACCCTGGCCACCCGCTGCAACGACAGCCGGGTGCGGGTCACCCCCGGTG
Organism: Pseudonocardia sp. UM4_GMWB1; assembly: GCF_017312155.1. NCBI lineage: Bacteria > Bacillati > Actinomycetota > Actinomycetes > Pseudonocardiales > Pseudonocardiaceae > Pseudonocardia > Pseudonocardia sp. UM4_GMWB1. The sequence goes on from NZ_QJPN01000001.1 coordinate 4,196,233, forward strand.
AGGCCGCGGACCTGGCCGGGCAGTGGGCGCAGCGCTTCCCGCTGTTCGGGGTCGCGGCGGCGCAGGAGCTCGTGGCCTGCGGGCCGTGGCCGTCGGGTGGACCGGTCACCCCGGCGGCGCCGCGGGGCGCTCCCCCGCCCCCGGTCGTCGTGATCGGGACCGCGCAGGACCCGCAGTCGCCGCAGAGCGGTGCCGAGCGGACCGCCCAGCAGCTCGCGACGGGGCGGCTGGTGCGCTGGCAGGGCAGCGGGACCGGGGCCTACCCGCGCACCCCGTGCGTCACCGACGTCGTCGACCGGGCGTTGCTGACCGGCCGGGCGCCCTCCCAGCCCGTGGTCTGCCCTCCGTAACCCCGTGCTCCGGGCGGCTCACCCTGGGTAGGTCCAGACCATGGTCGGGATGCGACGAAACCGGCGCAGAAGGTCACGATTGCGTATCCGCCGTTTTCCGGGGCGGTTGCGGGAACAGCGTTGTCGGCCATCCTCACCTGCGACAACGGGCGTACGAAACGTTTCCGGAATGGCTACGCCATCGTCGCGGAACGGTCCGTTCGGCTTACCGGTGCCGCCGTTCTGCGGCTAGGCTCCGTCCGGCGAGCGGGAGACCGCAGGTCGTGCCCACCGCACCGGTGGGCGTACGCGAACTCCCGGTCACGTCGTTCGGGTGGGTGTAACGCCGAACGGACCCGACGACGAGTGGTGCGGAAGGACCGTGCCCCTGCCCCGAGCGGCGGGCACGGACCCCGGGCGGAAGGAGCACGGTGGATTTCTTCACCTATGTCGGCAGCCAGCTGAACCAGTTGGTGTTCTACGGCCAGCAGCATTTCCTGCTGGTCGCGATCTCGGTCGGAATCGCGGTCGTGATCTCGTTGGTGGCGGGCACCCTGCTGCACACCAATCGGCTGACTCCCGAGTCGTGGAGCCGGCCGGTCCGGGCGGGCTCCCGTGAGGCGTTGCTGATCATGTTCTCCGCCGCGCTGACGATCCCGTCGCTGGCGCTGTTCGGTCTGCTGCAGCCGATCCTGGGGCTCGGCGTCACGCCGTCGCTGACGGCGCTGACGATCTACGCGATCTACCCGGTGCTGCGTAACGTCGTGGCCGGGCTCTCCTCGGTGGACGACGCCGTCCTCGAGTCCGCCCGCGGGATGGGGATGGGTTCGGTCCGGCGGATGTTCACCATCCAGCTGCCGCTGGCCTGGCCGGTGATCCTGTCCGGCATCCGGGTCGCCGTTCTGATCATCATCGGTATCGCGGTCGTCGCCGGCGCCATCAACGGCCCGGGCTTCGGCTCCTCGCTCTTCCTCGGCCTGCAACGGCTGGGATCGGTCAACTCGTTCAACCAGGTTCTGGCGGCCACACTCGGCTGCCTCGTCGTGGCTGCGGTCTACGAGCTCGTCTTCTGGATCGTGCAGCGTTTCACCACCCCGAGGGGGATCCGTGTCTGATTCCGGCAAGCCGATGATCGCCCTCGAAGGCATCAGCAAGACCTATCCGAAGTCCACCACCCCGGCCGTGCAGGAACTCGACCTGCACGTACCCGAGGGCACCATCTCGATGTTCATCGGGCCGTCCGGCTGCGGCAAGACGACCACGCTGAAGATGATGAACCGGCTCATCGAGCCCAGCACCGGCCGCATCCTGCTCGACGGCGACGACGTCACCGACGTCAACGCCGACGAGCTGCGCCGCCGCATCGGCTACGTCATCCAGCAGGTCGGCCTGTTCCCGCACTTCACGATCGGCGACAACATCGCCGTCGTCCCGCGGATCCTCGGCTGGGACCGCAACCGGATCACCGCCCGGATCGACGAGCTGCTCCACCTGGTCGGGCTCGAGCCGAAGACCTACCGCGACCGCTACCCCCGCCAGCTCTCCGGCGGCCAGCAGCAGCGCGTCGGCGTCGCCCGCGGGCTCGCCGCGGACCCGTCGGTGATGCTGATGGACGAGCCGTTCGGCGCCATCGACCCGATCACCCGCGAACGCATCCAGGACGAGTTCCTGGAGCTGCAGCAGCAGATCGCCAAGACCATCTGCTTCGTCACCCACGACCTCACCGAGGCGGTCAAGCTCGGCGACCGGATCGCGGTGTTCGGGCCCGGCGGCGCGCTGCAGCAGTACGACACGCCCGACATGATCCTGACCCACCCGGCCAACGACTTCGTCGCCGAGTTCGTCGGTTCCGGTGCCGCGGTGCGACGGCTGTCGCTGCTGGAGCTGTCCCGCCTGGAGCTGCAGTCGGTCGACCTCGACGGGACCGCCGCCCGTAACGGCTCCCCCACCTACGAGGCCGACGCCGAGGGCCGCCCGGTGCGCTGGGCGTACCTGCCGGGCACCGCCGACCTGCCGAAACTGGTGACGGTGCCGCGCACCGGCACCGTCTACGACGCCGTCGACGTCATGCTCGACTCCCAGACCGAGCTGGTCGGTGTGGTCGACGAGCAGCAGCGGCTGCAGGGCGCGCTCTGGTGGCGCGACCTGGTCGAGGGCCTCAAGACCAAGGCCGGTTCATGAGCGCCCCCGCCGCCGAGGAGACCGGCGCGGCCGAGCCGTCCGGGTCGCCCTCGGCCGAGCCGGTCGTCCGCCGGACCCGCCGGCTGGACCGGTCGCTCGTCGTCAACCCGCTCATCGCCGTCGCCGGCGTGGTGCTGGTGCTGGTCTACGCCGCGTCCCAGGGGCTCGACGGCGTCGAGGCCTCGGTCATCAACGCGTCCTCGCTCGGGCAGCGGCTCGGCGAGCACCTGATCCTGACCGGGCTGTCCACCCTCGTCGTGATCATCGTGGCGATCCCGGCCGGCATCGCGATCAGCCGCCCGTCCGCGCGTCGTATCCAGCGTCCGATCCTGGCCTTCACCGGGTTCATGCAGGCGCTGCCCGCGTTCGGTGTGATCGTGCTGCTCGCGTTCTCCCCGCTCGGTCTCGGCCTGCCGACGGCCGTCGTCGCGCTCGCGCTGGCCGCGCTGCTGCCGGTGCTCACCAACACCGTCGTCGGGCTCCAGCAGGTCGACAAGGCGCTGATCGAGGCCTCCCGCGGCATCGGGATGTCGGCGCGGCAGACCCTGCTGCGCGTCGAGCTGCCGCTGGCGACGCCGGTCATGGTCGCCGGTGTCCGCGTCGCGCTCGTACTGAACGTCGGCACCGCGGCCCTGGCCACCTACGTCGGCGCCGGCGGTCTCGGCGAGCCGATCAAGGGCATGCTCGAGCTCGGCCGCCCCACCGGAACCCTCGTCGCGGCGACCATCGTCGCCGCGCTGGCCCTGATCGTGGACTGGCTCGCCGGTCTCGCCGAGTACGCCGTCCGCCGCAACGCCGGCTGACGCGGGCCCCGCTCGCCCCCGAATCCCCGCAGTACCGCATTCCCTGGAGGACACGTGAAGTTCGGACGATCCCGGCGTCTCGCCCTGACGGCGATGGCCGCCGCCGCGGCGCTCGCCCTGGCGGGCTGTGGCGGCCTGAGCGGCAGCGGCCCCTCGGCCTCCGGCGGCTCCCTGGCCCAGGCCGGCGACCTGAGCGGACAGAACTACGTCGTCGGCGGCAAGAACTTCGACGAGCAGCTGGTGCTCTGCCAGATCACCGTCGCCGCGCTCGAGTCGGCAGGCGGCAACGTCACCGACCGCTGCAACACCGGTGGCACCGACGTCACCCGCCAGGCACTGCTGGCCGGGGACATCAACATCTACTGGGAGTACACCGGTACCGCCTGGGCGTCGTTCTTCAAGGAGACCCGCCGGATCACCGACGACAACGAGCTCTACGACCTCGTCGCCCAGCGGGACCTGCAGCAGAACCAGATCCAGTGGCTGGACAAGGCCAACTTCAACAACACCTACGCCTTCGCCATGACCGAGGCGAAGTCACAGGAGCTCGGCATCACGACGCTGTCGCAGATGGCGGACTACATCAAGTCGGGCAAGGCACCGGCCGGCTCGGTGTGCGTGGAGACCGAGTACAACTCGCGTGACGACGGCCTGCGCGGCCTGGAGAAAACCTACGGCTTCACCGCACCGAACCCGCAGGTGCTCGCCACCGGCGTGATCTACCAGGCGACCGCCGACAACAAGTGCCTGTTCGGCGAGGTCTTCACCACCGACGGCCGCATCCCGGGCCTGAAGCTCAAGGTCCTCGACGACGACAAGAAGTACCACGTCACCTACAACGCGGCGCCGACGATCAAGGCCGACGTCTACAACGCCAACCCCGCCGTCCGGCAGGTGCTGGCGCCGATCGCCCAGGCCCTGGACTACAACACCATCCTCGACCTGAACGGCAAGGTGTCCTCCTTCGGCCAGAACGAGCGCGACGTCGCCCGTGAGTGGCTGACCCAGCAGGGCTTCATCGGCTGAGGTGTCCCGGTACGCCCACCGCGTCCCCGCCCCCGCTCCACCGGGTGCGGGGACGCGGTGTGTTCCGGGTCGATCACCGTGTGTGCGTGGGCGTTGCGCCGACGGACGGATCGTGGTCGGCTGGCCGGACCACCCATCCCCGCGAACCAGGACGATCCCGTGAGCCCCTTCCCCGGCCGCAGGCTGCGGACGCTGGTCCCGGCCCTGCTCGCCGTCGCGCTGCTGGCAGGCGGCTGCACCGGGCTCGCCGGAGGTGGGCCGCGGGCCTCCGCCGGGTCGCTCGCCCCGCGCGTCGACCTGTCCGGCCGGACCTACGTCGTCGGGTCGAAGAACTTCGACGAGCAGCAGACCCTCTGCCAGATCTCGATCGCGGCACTGGAGTCCGCCGGGGCGTCGGTGACCGACCGGTGCAACGTCGGGGGCTCCGACGTGACCCGGCAGGCGCTGCTGTCGGGGGACATCTCCACCTACTGGGAGTACACCGGCACGGCGTGGGCGTCGTACCTGCGCGAGACCCGCACCCTCGCCGACGACCAGGTCCTCGCCGACCTGCGCACCCGCGACCGTGCGCAGAACGGCGTGGTGTGGCTGGACCGCGCCGGGTTCGACAACACGTACTCCTTCGTCGTCGACGGGGCGACCGCGGCGCGGCTGAACCTGAACACGATCAGCGACATGGCCGCCTACGTCCGCTCCGGACAGCCCGGCGACGTCTGCGTCGAGACCGAGTACGCCTCCCGCGCCGACGGCCTCGCCGGGCTCCAGCGCGCCTACGGCTTCGAGCTCCCCCGCGACCGCCGCGAGACCCTCGAACAGGGTCTGATCTTCCAGTCCACCGCCGACGGCGTCTGCCTGTTCGGCGAGGTCGCCGCCACCGACGGGCGCATCCCGGCGCTGGGCCTGAAGGTCCTCACCGACGACCGCGGCTACCACATCACCTACAGCGCGGTCCCGGTCTTCCGGGCCGACGTGTTCGACCGGGCCCCGCAGGTCGCCGACCTGTTCGCCCCGATCACCGCGGCCCTGGACCAGCAGACCATGCAGCAGCTCAACGGCCGGGTCTCCGCAGGCGGGCAGAGCCCCCGTGACGTCGCGCGGGCCTGGCTGGCCGAGCGCGGGTTCATCGGGAGCTGAGCCGTGGCGCGCCGGCAGGTCGACGAGGTCCGCGACGGCGTGGAGCTCACCAGTCTCGACGCCGAGGCCTTCGACGGCGCCGGCGTCACCAAACGGGCCCTGCTCGACCACCTCGACGCCGTCGCCGCGCTGCTGCTGCCCGCGCTGGCCGACCGGCCCCTGTCGGTGGTGCGGGCCCGTCCCGGCCAGGCGCCGTTCATGCAGAAGAACCTCCCGCGCGGGGCGCCCGGCTGGATCCCGACCGTGGACGTGTGGGCGGACTCGTCGCAGCGCACCGTGCACTACCCGCTCTGCCACGACCGCCGCACGCTGCTGTGGTTCGGCAACCAGCGCGCCGTCGAGTTCCACCCGACCCTCGTGCCGCACGGTGCGACGACCACCGGCGAGCTCGTCGTCGACCTCGACCCGCCCGACGGCGCCGGCTTCGACCGGGTCGTCGCCGCCGCGCACCCGGTCCGGGCGGCGGTGGCCGAGCTGGGCCTCGCCGCCGCGGTGAAGACCAGCGGCGCGACCGGCCTGCACCTGGTGGTCCCGCTGTCGGAGCCGCTCCCGGTCGAGGACGCGTTCGCCGCGACCCGCGCGGTGTGCGCCCGTGCCGCGGCGCTGGCCCCCGACGTCGCGACGACCGCGTTCATCCGGGACGACCGCGGCGGCCGGGTCTTCCTCGACCCGACGCGCGTGGGCGGGGCCACCCTCGCCGCGCCCTACAGCCCGCGGGCCCGCCCCGGCCTGCCGGTGTCGTTCCCCCTCACCTGGGACGAGCTGGACCGGGTCACGCCCGCCGACTTCACGGTGGGCACGGTGGCCGGGCTGCTCGCGGGCCGTCCGACCTGGGCGGAGCTGCGGCCCGGGCCGGCCCCGCTACCGGAGGTCCTGCTCACCGAGGGCAGGGCGATCCCGGTGCCGCGGGTCGCGGCCATGCACGAGGGGAAGCGCCGCAAGCGCGCCCGCGAACGCGGTGAGTGATCACCCGTCGTGGAGGATCCGGCCCGCCCCACGGACGCTGCGCTCCACCACCGGTGATCACTCGTCGATGTCGCCCCGGGCGCGCCGGTAGATCCACCGGTCGGCGTCGGCGTGCGGACCGATCAGCACGTAGCCCCTCGGGTCCCCGCCGGGGTCGGACAGCTCGATCGTCCGCGGCGGACGGCCCGTGACGTCGGGGTCGATGCGCACCTGCTCGCCGGCGTAGGGGCCGTCGTCGATGACCGCGTACATGGCAGACGATTGTGCCACCCCGGGCGCCCCGCCCGGCCCCGTCGGACGAGGGGGCCGGGCGGGGCGTGGACCCAGGTCAGGTCGCCGACCCGGTCCTGGTGATCGTGGTGATCGCCAGGGTGGGCGCGGTGGTCGAGCCGCCCATCGTGTTGCCGTGGGTGTAGGGCTGCCCGACGACCACCTCGGCGCGGAAGAGGTCACCCTGCACCAGATCGGCGAGGGCGCTCTGCTCACCGGAGAGCAGCGTGTTGGTCCTGTACTCGTACCACTTCGAGTGCCGGACACCGTCGACGTTCGCACGGAACGACGTCGGTCCCGTCCCCGAGTCGAACTGCGTGATGTGCCCGTGGACCACGATGTGTCCGTCAAAAGGGGTCCCGACGGGTCATCGGTTCTGTGGATCCACGGGCCCGTCCTCGCCCGCCCGCCTCACTGCTTGCGCGCCCGGCTCGGCTGCACCCGCAGCGGTTCGCCGGGCATCTTCGGGTACTCCGGCGGGTACGGCAGGTCCCCCAGCCCCCGTTCGGCCTCGTCCTCGGCATACCACTCCAGCGCGGTCGCGCAGCTCCCCCGCTCCTCGCCCGCGCCGGCGTGCGGGTCGCCGTGGCGCCCCAGTAGACCGGGCACGGTGCGCAGGGTGAACTCGGCGGGGTCGACCTCGCCGAGGTCGTCCCAGGTGACCGGCATGGAGACGGTCGCGGCGGGCAGCCCGCGCACCGACCAGGCCGAGGCGATGGTGCGGTCGCGGGCGGCCTGGTTGTAGTCGAGGAAGACCCGCTCGCCGCGCTCCTCCTTCCACCAGTCCACGGTGGCCAGCTCCGGGATGCGCCGGCAGACGCGGCGGGCGATCGCGATCACCGCGTGCCGGACCTGCACGAAGTCCCACTCGGGCCGGATCGGGCAGGCGACGTGCACGCCCCGCCCGCCGGAGGTCTTGGCCCACCCGGTCAGCCCGGCCTCGGCGAGGACTTCGCGCAGCGTCTGCGCGACGACGACGGCGTCGCCGAAGTCGGTGCCCGGCTGCGGGTCGAGGTCGATGCGCAGCTCGTCGGGGTGCTCGGTGTCGGCACAGCGGACCGGCCACGGGTGGAAGTCGAGGGTGTTGAGGTTCGCCGCCCAGGCGATCGTCGCGGGCTCGGTGACCGACACCGACTCGGCGGTACGGCCGCTGGGGAAGGTCACCGTGCAGGTCCGCACCCAGTCCGGCGCGCCCTTCGGGACGCGTTTGACGAAGAACGGCTCGCCGGCCACCCCGGAGTTGAAGCGCTTCAGGTTGGTGGGGCGGTCGCGCAGCGCGCCGGTCATGGGCTCCCCCACCGCGACGTAGTACTCGACCACCTCGCGCTTGGTGATGCCGAGCTCGCCGAACACGACCTTGTCCGGGCTGGTCAGGCGGACGTCACGCGGCCCGTCGGGCCCGTCCACCTGCAGCATCACGACCTCACGGCTCGCCACCCGGCGAACCTACCCCCGGCGTCTATCGTGTGCCCATGAGTTCCGACCGGTCCCCCCGGTTCGACGACGACCTGCTGGGCCTCGACCCGGAGGACCCGGAGGCGCGGGCGTTCGCCGCGCACCTGGACCGCATGCAGCGGGTGCCGTCGTGCTCGGTGGAGGGCTACATCCGCGGCGTCGGGGACTTCGCGGAGTCGGCGAACCGGCTCCGGGGGCCGCAGCGCGCCGCCGCCGTCGGGGTGACGGTGCTGCTGTTGCTCGTCGCGGCCTGGGTCATCGCGAACGCGGCCGGGTTCGTCGTCGCCACCTGGGTCTGACGACCGGCGGCACACGACCGATCAACGGGTTACCGTGGATGCATGGGTCTGTTCAGCCGCAACACCACCACCTCCGACGCCGAGCTCCCGGCGGCGCCGGTGCAGAAGACCGACGACGAGTGGCGGGCCCAGCTCAGCCCGGACGAGTACCAGGTGCTCCGCAAGGCCGGGACCGAGCGCCCGTTCACCGGTGAGTACACCGACACGACCACGACCGGCGTCTACCGCTGCCGGGCCTGCGGGGCGGAGCTGTTCCGCAGCGACTCCAAGTTCGAGTCGCACTGCGGGTGGCCGTCGTTCTTCACCCCGCTCGCGGGTGAGGCCGTCATCGAGCGCACCGACTCCAGCCTCGGCATGACGCGCACCGAGGTGCTGTGCGCGACCTGCCACGGCCACCTGGGCCACGTGTTCGCCGGGGAGGGCTACGGCACGCCGACCGACCTGCGCTATTGCATCAACTCGGTGTCGCTGACCCTCGAGCCCGCCGCGGAGTAGGGGCCGCCGGCCGGCGGCCCCCACCGCCGGTCAGGGCAGGGACGCGACGAGGTCGCCGACCTCGACCCGCGGGCCGGTGTAGAACGGGATCTCCTCGCGGACGTGGCGGCGGGCCTCGGTGCCGCGCAGGTGCCGCATGAGGTCGACGATGCGGTACAGCTCGTCGGCCTCGAAGGCCAGGATCCACTCGTAGTCGCCGAGGGCGAAGGCCGGGACGGTGTTGGCGCGCACGTCGGCGTAGTCCCGGGCCTCCTTGCCGTGGTCGGCGAGCATCGTCCGACGCTCGGCATCGGGCAGCAGGTACCACTCGTAGGACCGGACGAACGGGTAGACGCACACGTAGCGCTTCGGGTCCTCACCGGCCATGAACGCCGGGACGTGGCTCTTGTTGAACTCCGCCGGGCGGTGCAGCGCGGTCTGGCTCCAGACCGGCACGCTCGCACGGCCGAGCGCGGTGGTGCGGCGCAGGTCGGAGTAGGCGGCCTGCAGCGACTCGATCTCCGAGGCGTGCCACCAGATCATGTAGTCGGCGTCGTGCCGCACACCGGCGAGGTCGTAGACGCCGCGGACGGTGACGTCCTTGTTGGCGAGCGAGTCGAGGTACTCGGTCGCCTCGCGGGCGGCGGCCGAGCGGTCGTCGCCGAGGCGGCCGGGCTCGACCCGGAAGACCGACCACATGGTGTAGCGGATGGTGTCGTTGATCGCTTTGACGTCCACGCGGGCCATGTCCGGCATGGTACGCGGCCGGTGAGGGTGCCCTCAGCGACCGGTCCGTGCGGCGAGCAGGGCCGGGGCGAGCCGCTCGGCGGCGGCCCGTGCGGTCGCGACACAGGCGGGGACGCCGACCCCGTGCAGCATCGACCCGGCGACCTCCAGCCCCCCGACAGCGGCGACGGCGGACTCCAGCGCGTCGACGACCGCTCCGTGCCCCACGCCGTACTGCGGCAGACCGCCGCCCCAGCGCTGCACGAACGACGCGACCGGGACGGCGTCGACGCCGTCGAGCACGGCCAGGTCGGCACGGACACGGGCGACGAGCTCGGCGTCGTCGACCTGCAGGCTCGCCTCCTCGCCGAACCGGCCGATCGAGGCCCGGAGCCGGACCAGGCCGTCCTCACCGAGGTGGGCCCACTTCGTCGACGCGTGGGTGACGCCCTTGACCGACAGGGGCTCGTCCGCGGCGACCAGACAGCCGGAGGTGCCGGGCATGCCGGTGACGTCGGCGGCCCGGAAGGCGAGCGCGACGACCGCGGAGGAGGCGAGTTCGATCCGCCCGGCCGCGGCGGCCGCGGCCGGTGCGACCGGCTCCAGCAGCCGGCGGGCGGCGGGTGCGGGGACGGCGAGGACAACGGCGTCGACGTCGAGCGCCTCCGGCTGCGGGACCGGTCCGAGGACGAGCCGCCAGCCGTCGGGGCGACGGTGCACCTCCCGCACGGTGACGCCGGTGCGCACCCGGGCCCCGGACGCGGCGACGAGTGCGGCGATCACCTCGCGGTAGCCGCCGCGCACGGCGCCGAAGACCGGTCCCGCGGCCACCGGCTGTGGCACCGCGGAGGGGCCGGCCCCGGAGCCCCCGGCGGCGGTCGGCACGGCGCCCCGGCTCCCGGCGACCGGCGGTGTGGTGGCGCCGGCCCCCGCGGCCGGTGTCCCGGCGGCGAGGGTGCCGCTGGGCTGGCCGGACGCGGCCATCCCGGTGCTGGCCGCCTCGGTGACCGACCCGGCCCCGGCGTCGAGCGCGGCGGCCAGCGCCGGGACGGTGGCGCGCAGGCCGAGCCGGTCGACCCGCCCGGCGTAGACACCGCCCAGGAGCGGGTCGGCGATCCGGTCGACGACCTCGGGGCCGAACCGGCGGCGCAGCAGCGCCCCGAGCGCGACGTCGGTGCCCGGGTCCCAGTCCAGCGGCGTGGTCGGCTCGGCGGCGACCGCGGCCCGTCCGGCGTCGGACAGCACTCCCCCGAGGTCGGCGTCGCGGCCGGGCACGCCCATCAGGGTGCCGCGGGGCAGGCCGACGGTCCGCCCGCCCGCGCGGATCGTCGCCGTCGCCGCGGTGGGGTGGGTGAGCGCGTCGGCCAGCCCGATCTCGGTGAGCAGCGCGGGGACCTCGGGACGGCGGGCGAGGAAGGCCTCGGCGCCGACGTCGAAGGGCGCCCCCGCGAGATCGACCGTGCACAGCACGCCGCCGAGCCGGTCACGCTGCTCGAGCACGACGATCTCGGCGGCCGGGCCGAGCAGCGTGCGCAGCCGGTGCGCGCAGGCCAGACCGGAGACACCGCCGCCGACGACGGCGACGCGGGTCATCGCGACGGACGGTCGCCCGTCGGCCCGGCCACGGGCTGGGCGTGCACCGTCTCGACGGTCCGGGTGATCGCGTCCGGGTCGGTGGGGGGCAGGACACCGTGGCCGAGGTTGAACACGTGCCCGCGGGTGCGCGCCCCCTCGGCGGCGATCCGCACGACCTCGGCGTCGACGGCCTCCTGACCGGCGAACAGCACCGCCGGGTCCAGGTTGCCCTGCACGGGCACCGCGCCACCGGCCCGGCGGGCCGCGACGTCGAGCGGGGTCCGCCAGTCGACGCCGATCACGTCGGCGCCGGCGTCGGTCATCGCACCCAGGAGCTCGGCCGTGCCGACCCCGAAGTGGATCCGCGGCACGCCGGCCCCGGCGAGCGCGCCGAGCACGGCCGCGGAGTGCGGCAGCACGAACTCGCGGTAGTCGCGCTCGGACAGCGCACCCGCCCAGGAGTCGAACAGCTGGACCGCGTCCACCCCGGCGGCGACCTGCTGCTGCAGGAACGTGCCGGTGAGCACGGCGAGCTTGCCGAGCAGGGCGTGCCACACGTCGGGGGCCGAGCGCATGAGGGACTTGGTCCGCTCGTGGTTGCGGCTCGGGCCGCCCTCGATGAGGTAGGAGGCGAGGGTGAACGGGGCGCCCGCGAACCCGATCAGCGGGACGCGGCCCAGCTCGGGCAGCAGCAGGCCGATCGCCTCGGTGACGCGCGCCACCTGCTCGGGCGCCAGCTCGGGCAGCGCCGCGACGTCGGCGGCGGTGCGGACCGGCGAGTCCACGACGGGCCCGGTGCCCGGCACGATGTCCACCCCGATACCCGCCAGGTACAGCGGCACCACGATGTCGGAGAACAGGATGGCCGCGTCCATGTCGTGGCGGCGGACCGGCTGCAGGGTGATCTCGCAGGTCAGGTCCGGGGTGAGGCACGCCTCGAGCATCGCGTTGTCCCGGCGCAGAGCCCGGTACTCCGGCAACGAGCGACCCGCCTGGCGCATGAACCAGACCGGCAGCCGCGACGGCGTCGCACCGCGCACTGCGTCGAGGAACGGTGCTCCCGCGAGGTCGCGGCGGGCGGGGGGCGCGGAGACGATACCTGCAGTCATGACCTCCTGATGATCCCACGCGGACCGGGCCGGTGCTCGGGCGCCCCGGCGCGCCTGCCAGGGACGACGGGTGTCGCACCCTAGAGTCCGACGCCGTGCCGGACCCGAACTCACCACCACCAGCAGCGTTCCGCAGCGCGGTCCGCTCGCTCGCGTCGGTCCGACCGCGCCCCGAGCTCGTGGTGCGGCCGCTCGAGGCCCCGCCCCGGCTCGCGCCGTACAGCTGGGCGACCAGCGTCGAGGCCGACATCGGGCACCGCGGCGACGGGACCGACGACCTCGACGAGCCGGACACCTCCGGCCGGTTGATCCTGCTCCACGACCCCGACGGCCAGGAACGCTGGGAGGGCACGTTCCGGCTGGTCTGCTTCGTGCAGGCCCGGCTGGAGCCCGGCCAGCTCGGCGACGACATGCTGCCGCGGATCGGCTGGTCCTGGCTGACCGACGCGCTCGAGCACGCCGGCGCCGGGTTCACCGCGCTCGGCGGGACCGTCACCCAGACCTCGTCGGTCCGCTTCGGCGGGCTCAGCGGCGTCGGTGGCGGCCCCGGCGAGGGGCCGCCGCGGGAGGACGACGTCGAGCTGCGCGCCTCCTGGTCGCCCACGGAGAGCGACGGTGATCTGTCCCGACACGCCGTCGCGTTCGCGTCCCTGGTGTCGACCGCTGCGGGTCTGCCGCCGGTAGGCGCAGTGCCGTTGAGCCGATCACCCGGCTGAACGTCGCAGGTCAACGGCATGCGTCGGAAATCTTTCACCCGGAGGGGTGGGACCGCGCCCACATGCATGTAACTTTCCAGGCCGGAAAGACGAATGCACACCAGACGTTAGGCCGCATGGAGGGATACCATCTCTTCCATGGCACCCGCCCGGGCGGCCGAGCGCCACTCTCCGTCCCTCGGGTTCCGGTGTTGGTCGGGGGCGTACGACCGACTCCAGGAAGGTTGACGACGTGGCTGTACTTGGCCAGCAAGTGCCGGCGCAGAGCTCCGGCAGCACCACCCCAGGTGGCGCTCCGATCGGTGGAGCAGTGCTCTCGCCGGGGATCGTCCCGCAGCCGCGGGAGGAGCTGTTCTCGGTGCTCGTCGTGGACGACCACCCGTTGCTCCGGGAGGCGATCGCCGGACGGCTGCGCTCCATGGGAGCGGGCACCGTGCACGAGGCCGCCTCGGTCACCGAGGCGCGGGCACGCGCCCACGCCGCAGGTCCCTGCGACCTCGCGATCCTCGACCTGACCCTGCCGGACGGCAGCGGGCTGGACCTGGTCAGCGAGCTCCGCTCGCTCGGCTGGAACCGGCTGGTCGTGCTCGCCTCCTCCGACGACCCGTACGCGGTCCGCTCGGCGTTCCAGGCCGGCGCGCAGGCCTACCTGCTCAAGTCGGCGTCGCCCTCGGTCGTGACCGACGGCGTCAAGCGGGTGCTCGACGGCGGCGTCTACGCCGACCCGACGGTCGCCCCGCTGCTCGCCACCGGGTCCCGCGTGCCGGGCACCGACAACACCCCGCGGGAGCTCTCGGCCCGCGAGGTCGAGGTGCTGCAGCTCGTCGCGGACGGCCAGTCCAACAAGGAGATCGGTGAGGCCCTGAACCTCTCCGCCCTCACGGTGAAGAGCCACCTCTCCCGGATCGGCCGCAAGCTCGGCACCGGCGACCGCGCCCAGATGGTCGCGCTCGCCATGCGCGCGGGGGTCATTCGCTGACTCCCGGGACCGGCGCCGCCGGCGGTACGGACACGACCCGGCCGCCGGCCTCGGCGACTCCGGACGGTTCACCCGATCCGGTACCGCTGCTCCGTCCCGCCGACGGCCTCCCCCCGGTCACCGCGACCCCCGACGACCTCGCCCGCGTGGCGGCGGCGATCGCCGGGGGCAGCGGCCCGGTCGCCGTCGACGCGGAGCGCGCCTCCGGCTTCCGGTACTCCCAGCGCGCCTACCTCGTGCAGCTGCGGCGTGCCGGGGCCGGGTCCGCCCTGGTGGACCCGATCCCGCTGCGCGGCGAGCTGGGCCCGCTCGCCGAGGCCCTCGACGGGCCGGAGTGGGTGCTCCACGCGGCCTCGCAGGACCTCCCGTGCCTGGCCGAGCTGGACCTGCGCCCGGCGTCGTTGTTCGACACCGAGCTCGCCGGCCGGCTGGCCGGACTGCCCCGGGTCGGGCTCGGCCCGATGGTGGAGAACCTGCTCGGCCTCGGCCTCGAGAAGGGGCACGGCGCCGCCGACTGGTCGCGCCGCCCACTCCCCGAGGACTGGCTGGTCTACGCCGCGCTCGACGTCGAGGTGCTCGTCGACCTGCGCACGGTCCTGACCCGGATGCTCGACGAGCAGGGCAAGCTCGACTGGGCCCGCCAGGAGTTCGAGGCGGTCCGCACCGCCCCGCCGTCCCCGCCGCGTGCGGAGCCCTGGCGGCGCACCTCGGGCATCCACAAGGTCCGCCGCCCCCGCCCGCTCGCCGCGGTCCGGGAGCTGTGGCAGGCCCGTGACTCCCTCGCCGCCGAGCGCGACATCGCCCCCGGCCGGGTCCTGCCCGACGCGGCGATCGTCGACGCCGCGGTGCGCAACCCCGACTCCCCACAGGCACTGGCCGAGCTGCCGGTGTTCCGCGGACGCTCCCAGCGCAGGCTGGCCCGCTACTGGTTCGACGCGCTCCGCCGGGCCGCCGACCTCCCCGAGACCGAGCTGCCGCGCGGCGCCGCCACCACCGACGGCCCGCCGCCGGTGGCGCGCTGGGCCGACCGGGACCCCGACGCCGCGGCCCGGCTCGCCGCCGCCCGCGCGGCACTGGCCACGGTCTCCGAGCAGCACGACGTGCCGGTGGAGAACCTGCTGCAGCCCGACCTCCTGCGCCGGGTCTGCTGGACCCCGCCCACCGACGGCGACCTGCCGGCCGCCCTGGCCGCCGGCGGCGCCCGTCCGTGGCAGGTCGAGTTGCTCGCCCCGCTGCTCGAACCGGCCCTGGCCACCCGCGCCCGCTGAGCCGCCCGAGCCGCCCCGGCCCGCGTCCCGGGTGAGCCACCCGGACCGGGTCGGCGTCCGGTCAGCGGGCGATGACCGGGGCCCCGCCCGAGGGCTCCGGGGCCGTGCCGTCGTCGGGCAGCGCGACGTGCACCTCCAGTCCCCCACCGGGCACCGCCTCGGCGTGCACGGCCCCGCCGTGCGCGGTGGCCACCGACCGCACGATCGACAGCCCCAGGCCGGAGCCGCGGGTGTGGGCGGTGCGGGCCACCGGGCCCCGCCGGAACGGCTCGAACAGCTCGGCCACCCTGTCCGGGGCCAGCTCCGGCCCGGACGACGCGACCCGCAGCACGACCCCCGGCCCGGGCGTTCCGGTCCCGCAGCCGACCTCGATCCAGCCGCCGTCGCGGTTGTGCCGCACCGCGTTCTCCAGCAGGTTCGCCACCATCCGGCGCAGCAGCGGCTCGTTCCCCCGGGTCGTCGCCGGCCGGGGGTCGGTGCGCACGACCAGGCCGCGGACGGCGACGTCCCCGGTCACGGCCGCGAGCTCCGCGGCGACGAGCGCGGCCAGGTCCACCGGCACCCGGTCGGAGCCCGGCATCGCTCCCCCGGCCTCGGTGCGGGCGAGCAGCAGCAGCCCGCTGACCAGCTCGTCGCAGCGGCGGCCCGCCTCCCGGACGACCCCGGCCATCCGGCGCAGCTCCTCGGCGTCGGCGTCGGGGTCCTGGAGCGTCACGTCGATCTCGGTGCGCAGCACCGCGAGCGGGGTGCGCAGCTCGTGCCCGGCGTTGGCGACGAACCGGGACTGCGCGTCGAACGCGGCCTGCAGCCGGTCGAGCATCGCGTCGACGGCGGCGGCCAGCTCGGCGACCTCGCCACGGGCACCGGCGAGCGCGACCCGTTCGTCGAGCGAGCTCGCCGAGAGCCGCGAGGTGGTCTCGACGACCCGGCGCAGCGGGTACAGCACCCGCCCGACCAGCACCCAGGACGTGACGGCCCCGGCCGCGACGACCAGCGGGAACGCGATCAGCCCGGCCCGCAGCACCTCGGCGCGGGCCGCGGCCGCGACCGCGTCGCGGGCGGTCTCGGCAGGCACGGCGACCCCGCCGACGAACACCGTCCCGGGCAGCGCCGGGGTGCCCGCGACCACCGCGCCGACCAGCATCCACCCGAGCCAGAGCAGCAGCGCGGCGACTGCGGCGA
This sequence comes from Pseudonocardia sp. UM4_GMWB1, assembly GCF_017312155.1. Taxonomy (NCBI): domain Bacteria; kingdom Bacillati; phylum Actinomycetota; class Actinomycetes; order Pseudonocardiales; family Pseudonocardiaceae; genus Pseudonocardia; species Pseudonocardia sp. UM4_GMWB1. The sequence goes on from NZ_QJPN01000001.1 coordinate 4,212,725, forward strand.
CGAGCGCCGTCGCGAGCAGCGTCAGCCGCGGCCGGAGGGCGCCCACGCCGTCACGCCGTGGGGGTCCCGTCGGCGGGCACCCGGTACCCGGCACCGACGACGGTGTCGATCGGCCCCGGCGCGCCGAGCTTCTTGCGCAGGGTCATGACGGTGACCCGCACCGTGGTGGTGAACGGGTCGGCGTTCTCGTCCCAGACGCGTTCGAGCAGCTCCTCCGAGGACACCACGGCCCCGCCCGCGGCGAGCAGGACCTCCAGCACGCCGAACTCCTTGCGGGTCAGCTCGACCGGCCGCCCGGAGCGCAGCACGGTGCGCCGGGCCGGGTCCAGCACGACGTCGCCGGCCCGCAGCGTGGGTGGCACCGCCGGGGTCGCCCGGCGACCGAGCGCCCGGACCCGGGCGACCAGCTCGGGGAAGTCGAACGGCTTGACCAGGTAGTCGTCGGCGCCGCGGGACAGTCCCTCGACCTTGTCCGCCGGGGTGCCCGACGCGGTGAGCATCAGCACCCGGGTCAGGCCGCCCGCCGCGACGAGCTCGTCGCACAGGTCGTCGCCGCTGCGGCCGGGCAGGTCCCGGTCGAGGACGGCGACGTCGTAGCGGGTCACCGACAGCTTCTCCGAGCCCTCGTCGCCGTCGTAGGCCACGTCGACGGCCATCCCGTCCCGGCGCAGGCCGCGCACGACGGCGTCGGCCATCGCCGGCTCGTCCTCGACGACGATGACGCGCATCAGCGGGTGCGCTCCCGCCCGGGAACGGCACCCTCGGGGGTCGAGGGGACCGCCGCGGCCGCCCACTCGGTGATCCGGCGCGCCATGTCCTGCTCGGTCAGCCCGGTCGCGGCGAGCACGTCGTCGCGGCTGCCGTGCTCCAGGTACTCCTGGGGCAGCGCGAGGTCGCGCTGGCGCACGTCGAGCTCGGCGGCGCGCAGCGCGTCGGACAGCGCGGAGCCGAACCCGCCGTGCGTGCCGCAGTCGGAGACGGTGACCACGAGCTGGTGGTCGGCGGCCAGCGTGAGCAGCTCCCGCGGGACCGGCAGCACCCACCGCGGATCGACGACGGTCACGTCGACGCCCTGGTCGGCGAGCCGCCGGGCGACGGCGACACCGGACGTCGCGAACGCGCCGACGCAGACGAGCAGCACCTGGGAGCGCCCGTCGGACGGCTCGTGCAGCACGTCGACCCCGGCCGGGCCGTCGAGGCGGCGCAGCGCGGGCACCGAGCCGATCACCGAGCCCTTGGGGTAACGCAGGGCGGTCGGGCCGTCGGTCACCGCGGTGGCCTCCCGGAACTCCTCGCGCAGCGTCTCCTCGTCGCGGGGGGCCGCGACCCGCATACCGGGCACGATGCCCAGCAGCGACAGGTCCCACATCCCGTTGTGCGACGGGCCGTCGCTGCCGGTGACCCCGGAGCGGTCCAGCACCAGCGTGACGCGCTCGCGGTGCAGGCCCACGTCCATCAGCAGCTGGTCGAAGCCGCGGTTGAGGAACGTCGAGTACAGCGCGACGACGGGGTGCCGCCCGGCCCGGGCCAGCCCGGCGGCGGTGGTCAGCGCGTGCTGCTCGGCGATCCCGACGTCGACGATGCGGTCCGGGTGGGCGGCCGCGAACGGCGCCAGGCCGGTCGGGCCGAGCATCGCCGCGGTGATCGCGACGACGTCGGTGCGCCGCGACCCGAGCGCCACCATCTCCTCGGCGAACACGTCGGTCCAGCCGGTGACCGGGGTACCGGTGGGCAGACCGGTCTCCGGGTCGAACGCGGCCGGGCTGTGCATCTGCTCGGCCTCGTCGTTCTCCGCGGGCGGGTAGCCGTTGCCCTTGCGGGTGACCGTGTGCACGATGACCGGCCCGCCGAAGCGCTTCGCCCGGCGCAGCGCGGACTCGAGCTGGCCGATGTCGTGGCCGTCGACCGGGCCGAAGTACTTGAGCCCCAGGTCGGAGAACAGCTCCTGGGGGGAGAGCGCATCCTTCACCCCGGCCTTGAACGCGTGCAGGCCGGCGTAGAGCGCGGGCCCGACCACGGGGGTGCCGCGGACGGTGCGCTTGCCGGCCTCGAGCACCCGCTCGTAGCCGGGCTGCAGCCGCAGCGACGCGAGCCGGTCGGCCAGCCCGCCGATGGTCGGCGAGTAGGAGCGGCCGTTGTCGTTCACGACGACCACGACGTTGCGGTCCTCGCCGGCCGCGATGTTGTTGAGCGCCTCCCAGGCCATGCCACCGGTCAACGCCCCGTCGCCGATCACGGCGACGACGTGCCGGTCGACCCCGGTCAGGGCGTGCGCGCGGGCGATCCCGTCGGCCCAGGACAGCGACGACGACGCGTGGCTGGACTCGACGTGGTCATGCTCGGACTCGGCGCGGCTCGGGTAGCCCGACAGCCCACCGGTCTTCTTCAGCCGGTCCCAGCCCTCCTGACGGCCGGTCAGCAGCTTGTGCACGTACGCCTGGTGCCCGGTGTCCCAGATCAGGGTGTCCTGCGGGGACTCGAAGACCCGGTGCAGGGCGATACTCAGCTCCACCACACCCAGGTTGGGCCCCAGGTGGCCCCCGGTGCGGGACACGGCCTTGATCAGGAACCCACGGATCTCGGCCGCGAGCGAGGTCAGCTCGTCGGGCCCGAGCCCTCGCAGATCGGCCGGGCGCCGGATCGCCGAGAGTCCCCGGTTCGTCGTCACGTACTGCCTCCTCGCCGCCGGTCCCGTTCGGGCGTCCTCCACGGCGGAGGGACCGCAGGGAGGACCGGCATCGACTCGTGGTCCCACTCTACGGACCGGTAGCCGAGGCGACCCGATGGCGCTGCCGGGCGCGGCGGGCGTCGTCCGTCACCCGGACGGGGCCCGCCGCGCCCCGTGCTGCGACGCGGTACGTCCACTGTTCTCACCAACCCCAGTTGCGCATTGTCGATCTCCTTTCGCACTCGGACCCACAGTTGATCGACACAATGACCGCAGCCCTTACCGCGGACGCCTTCACCAACCCCAGTTGCGCATCGGACACCCCTTTCCTGATCGACATCCCGCACGTCGCGGCGCCGCCGTGACATCACGGGACAGCAATTACCGGCATACCGACATCGTCTCTCACGCATTCACCGGTGCCGCCGCCGAAAAGGGTGGCCCGCCGTCGGCCCGCGAACAAACCAGGGAGCACCATTGCGATATCAACAATCACCGGTCCGGCCGTGCGGCCGGCACTCAGCGTGATCACACCACTCGTCCGAGCAGCTACGACGCGATCACGAAGCCGTATCGATCACTGACGGCGACGAGTGCGGTTAGGATCACGGAGGGGCGGCACGCCGGTCGCTGCTGCGGACGGGCAGGATCGGGTGGGACGACGCCGGCGAGGGAGGGACGTATGGCCCGGGAACCGGTCCGGCTGCACCAGGTCACCCGCTGGCCGATCTGGTCCATCCCGGGACGGCTGCTCGGCCCGGTCCTCGCCGTGGAACTGCTGGCGGTCTGCCTGGTGCTCGCCGGTCTGCTGAACCCGCCCCGGCTCGACCACGCGACCCTGGTGCTGCTCGCCACGCTGACCGTGGCCGGGATCCTGCACACCGAGGTCGTGGCCGGCGTCGAACGCATCCGGCGCTACACCGCCGAGACCCACCACGTGAACCTGACCTCGGTCTGGACCTTCGCCTCGGCCCTGCTGCTGCCACCGGTACTGGGCGCGTTCGTGGTGGTGGTGGTCTACACCCACCTCTACGTCCGGGTGCTGCGGCCGGTGCCGCCCCCGGACCGCAGGCCGGTCTACCGCGAGGTCTACAGCACCGCGACGGTCATCCTGTCCGTGCACGCGGCGGCCGGGGTGCTCGCCGCGACCCGGCCCGGCGAGCTCTACGGCAGCCTGCCCGGCACCCTCGCACTGCTGCTCGCGCTGCTGACCTACACCGTCGTCAACACCTGCCTGGTCCTCGGCGTGGTGGCGGTGGCCAGCCCGGACACCCGGGTGGTGCGCATCCTGTTCGGCGGCGACGAGCTCACCCTGGAGCTGGCGACCCTCTGCCTGGGGGCGCTGACGGCGGGGGCGCTGGCCGCGAGCGGGCCGTTCGTCGCGTTGCTCGCGGTGCCGCCCATCCTGGCCCTGCACCGCACGATCCTGGTCCGCCAGCTGCGCGAACGGGCCGACACCGACGCCAAGACCGGGCTGCTCAACCACGCGGCCTGGCACCTGCGCGGGACCCACGAGCTGACCCTCGCCGATCGCGAACGGCGGACCGCGGCGCTGCTGATCCTCGACCTGGACCACTTCAAGGAGATCAACGACACGCACGGCCACCTCTACGGAGACCAGGTCCTCGCCGCCACCGCCCAGGTGCTGCGCGAGGAGCTGCGCGACCACGACCTCGTCGGCAGGTTCGGCGGGGAGGAGTTCGTCGTGCTGCTCCCCCGGCTCTCCGGGAACGACGGGCGCGAGGAGGTCCGGCAGATCGCCGAGCGTCTGCGCAGGCGGATCGCGGGCGGCTCCGGCCCGGTGGCTCCGCCGGACGGGGTCCCGGCCCAGCGGCTGCCCGCACCGTCCCCGGGCGCCGCCCGGACCGACGGCCGTCCGTCGCCCCGGGCCGGCGCCGGGATCACCGTCTCGATCGGCGGGGCGCTGTTCCCCGACGACGGCCACGCCCTGACCGGCCTGCTCGAGGTCGCCGACTCCGCGCTCTACGCGGCCAAGCGGGCCGGGCGCGACGCCGTGCGGATCGGGCGCCACACCTTCCCGGCCGAACCCGAACACGCCTGACGCTCCCGCGCCGACGCCGCCCCCTCCGGGACGGAGCCGATCAGCCGCCGCGGCCCGGCGGCCCGGCGGCCCGGAGCCCGCTGTGCCCGGCGACCCGGTGGCGTATCCCCCGTCGTCCCGTCGCCCACGCCGGCGCGGGGTCCCGGTGCCGGTGCGGCGGACCCGGTCGCGCAGGGGTCAGCGGCCGGGGACGCTCCCGTCGCGTCCGGTCCGGACCTGGTCGCGCCCGGCCCGCTTGGCCGCGTAGAGGGCGTGGTCGGCGACCTGCAGCAGCTCGTCGAGGGACTCGCCGTCGCCGCCGGTCACCGCGACCCCGACCGACACCGACAGGTCGCAGATGGTGATGCCGCCGCCCTGGCCGTCGACGTGCACGGCCAGCGACCGGACGGTCCGCCGGATGCGCTCGGCCGCGTTGTGGGCGAGCTCGCGCCCCTCCGGCCCCACCGGCAGCCCGGCCAGGAGGACGACGAACTCCTCCCCGCCGAAGCGCCCGACCGGGTCGACCTCGCGGACCTGGGCCTTCAGCGTCCCGGCGACGGCGGAGAGCACCTCGTCGCCGGCGAGGTGGCCGTAACCGTCGTTGACGGCCTTGAAGTGGTCCAGGTCGAGGATCAGCACCGCGACCGCACCGCGCTGGCGCCGCGCCCGGGCGAGCGCCCGGTGCGCCCGGCCCCGCCACGCGACGGCGGTCAGCAGGTTGGTCTTGGCGTCGGTGTTCGCCCGCTCCTCCAGCTGCCGGATCAGCACCGCCCGGTGCAGCACCAGCAGCGGCGGGAGGACCAGCAGCACGAGCAGCACCTGGCGCTGCACGGCGAGCGCGGCCAGTACCGCCAGACACAGCGTCGCGCCCTCCAGCACGTGGTCGTCCCAGTCCCCCACCAGCCGTCGCCACTGGGGGCGGTGCGGCGAGGACAGCGCCAGCGCGGTCGCGACGAGCAGCTGGTTGACCAGTCCGTAGACCGCCATGGCCAGCAGCAGCGACAGGTAGCCGACCACCCGGCTCCCGCCGCCGACCCCCGCGGCCGCGGTGAGCGACTCGGACGGGACGAGGACCGAGGCGGCCATCGCGGCGAGCACGACGGTCGCGGTGGTGTAGGCGTGCCGGTACAAGTGCGCCCCGGCGGGACGCCAGACCCGCCACCACAGGTGGCCGTAGACGGCCACGACCACCAGGCCCGCCATCCCCGGCGACAGCAGCAGCGCGGCCGCGAAGGTCCAGACCGTCGACAGGTCGAAGTAGGAGACGTGTGCGACCCGCCGGCGCACCCGCTCGATGCCGGTCGCCAGCTCGGTGTGCACCGCGCCGAGCGCCGCGAGACCGAGTGCGCCCAGTGCCAGCAGGCCGGTGTCGCGGTCCCACGGCAGCCGGGCCACATCGGTCACGACGAGCACCACGGCGGTGAGCTCGACGAGCACCAGCACGGCGAGCACCCGCGCCGGCAGGCCGCGGAAGGGCCAGCGGGGACGTTCGGGCTCACCACTCCGGATCCCGGTCACGAGCACCTACCCGAACGGACGGGACCGATCGGCACACCGCGTTCGTCCGACACCGTCGATGTCACCCGAACGGGTATAATGGACGTCGATTCGTCACGTTGAGTGACACGAATGGCGGCGGTGCCGTCGTACCGGACGACAGGAGGTGACATCGTGCGCAACCGAGGCTGGTGATCACCGGGAACCACGCGTGGCGGGGTCATGCGACCGCCCCCGGACCGGCCGACCGGAGCATCCGGACCGCGCCGAGGGCGAGCACGATCCCCACCGCACCGAACACACCGAGCGCCGTCGCCGGAGCGGTCCACTCGGCCAGCATCCCGCCGGCGAGGACCGCGACCCCCTGGGTCGCCACGAGACCCGACGCGGCGACGCCCACGGCGCTCCCGCGCACCGCGCTCGGCGTGGCCCGCGCGAAGCCCGACTGGGCGGCGATCAGGCAGGCCGTGGCGCAGGCTCCCGACACCGCCCAGAGTGCGACCGCCTGCCACAGGCCGGCCGCCAGCGGCGTCAGTGCGAGCGGTAGCGCCGCCCCGACGGCCAACGGCACCAGGCCGCGCTCGCGCAGCCGGGCCGGCAACACGTAGGCGACGAGCAGGGCCCCGACCGCGCTGCCCGCCGGGTCGGCCGCCATCAGGAGCCCGGTCGCCGCCGGGCCCGCCCCGATCGCGACGGCGTAGGCCGCCGCCAGCGCCTCGGGCAGCACGAAGATGCCGAGCATCCAGGCCATGAGGGCCAGCGAGCGCCGCCGGGGGTGGCCGAACACGACCGGCAGGCCGGCCAGCGCCGACCGCCACCAGGCGCCGGACCGGGCCGCCCACCGCGTCGCAGACCCGGGCTCCGACGCCGCCGCGGTCTCCGCGGCGGTCGCCGCCGACGGTCCGGCCGCGACCGCCGCGTGCCGGGACCGGACACCGAGGGCGACGAGCACCGCCGAGCCGACGAACGTCGCGGCGTCGACCAGCAGTGCGCCGCGCGGGGTCAGCGTCGCGACGAGCAGACCGCCCCCCGCGAAGCCCGCCACCTGCGCCACCTGCACCGAGACCTGGCGCAGCGCCAGGCCTCGGGCGAGCAGGTCTCCGGACAGCAGGTCGGGCAACAGGGCCGAGCGGGCCGCGGTGTGCGGGCCGCCCAGCAGGACGACCAGCACCAGCAGCGTCCCCAGGACCGGCAGCCCGGGACCGGGCACGGCCATGGCGACGACGAGACCGGCCCGGACCAGGTCGGTCCCGATCAGCAGCCGGCGACGCGGCCACCGGTCGGCGAGGTGGCCGAGCAGCAGCCCGCCGAGCAGCGCGGGCAGGAAGGTCAGCGCGTAGACCCCCGCCGACCACGCGACCGAGCCGGTCTCGCTCAGGACCAGGACGGTCAGCGCGACCCGCGCGACCTGGTCGCCGGCGACCGACAGGATCTCCGCGGTCCACAGCGCGCGGAAGTCCGGGACGGAGAAGGGGCCGCGGACGCCGGCGGCGGGATCGGGGTCGCGAGGCTCGTCGCCTCCCGTCCCGGAGCCGCCGCGCTCGACCATCGGCGTGGGGTCCCTTCGGAGTCCGGCGTGGGTGGCCCGCTGCGGACCCGGCACCCGACCTCGGCACGGGGCCTACCGCCTCGGCGTCGGTGGCGGGCAGGAGTTCCCGTCGAGCCTAGGTACACCCCGCCCGGCCGTCGCCCCGGATGATGCGCGTGAAGCCGGGCGGCGCAACGACGGCGGCGAACGGCGTATGAGCGGCGTCACAGGCCCGCCACGTGCGCCATCGTCGACGGCAAACGGTCGACGGCAAGCGGTCGACGCGACCGTCACACAACGGTCCGCACCGGGATCAGAGCAGGTCCGCGACGTGGGCCGTCTCGTTCACCGTCCGGACCTTGCGCATCCCGTCGCGGGCGCACACCACCCGCGAGATCCCGACGTAGTCCAGCGGGAAGGGCAGGTCCCGGCCGATACCCAGCACCTCGGCGAGATAGGCGTTGACCACGCCCGCGTGCGCGACGACGACCACCGTCGCCCGCCCCGGGTGCGCCGCGACGACCTCCTCGATCCCGGCACACACCCGGGCCCGGAACGCGGCGCCGTCGACGTGCTCGGGCAGGTACCCGGCCCGCATCCGCTCCCACGCCGCCGGGTCGGCCTGCGCCATCCGGGCGACCGGCACGTAGAGGGAGCGTTCGGCGTCGTACTCGCGCAGGTCGGAGCGGGTGTGCGGGGTGAGACCGCGCTCGCGCGCGAGCGGCTCGGCGGTCTGGACCGCGCGGAGCATCGTGCTGGTGTGCAGCGCGTCGACCGGGGTGCCGGCCAGCGCGTCGACCAGCTGGGCCGCCTGGTCACGGCCCTGCGGCGCGAGGCCCGGGTCGGCGTGGGTGCCGTCGTCGTGCTCGACGGCCTCGGGCAGCGCGTGCCGGACGAGCAGCAGGTGCACCCGCTCAGCCCGGGACGTGCGCGTCGTGCCCGGCGGCCCGCAGCGCCGTGCGCAGGGCCTCGGCGTGCCCGTCCTGCTCGGCGCCGTCGACGGTGGCGGCCGCGTTCGCGAAGTCGAAGGCCCGCATGTCCCAGGCCGGGAACACGTGGACGTGCAGATGGGGCACCTCGAACCCGGCGACCAGCAGACCGACCCGGGGCGGCGACCAGATCTCGCGCACCGCGAGCCCGACTGTCCGCGACACCTCGGTGAGGTGGGCGACGAGCCCGGCGTCGGCGTCGACCCACTGGTCGATCTCCGCCCGCGGTACGACGAGCGTGTGCCCCGGGCCGAGCGGGTTGATCGACAGGAACCCGACGCACTGCTCGTCGGCCCAGACGAACCGGCCCGGGATCTCGCCGTTGATGATCTTCGTGAAGACGGTGGCCACGGAGCCGGACCTTAGTGGCCCGCGGCGCGGATGAGGAACGGCGGGCGCGGGGCCCCCGGCCGCCCTAGGATTCCGGCATGCCCCGCACCATCGCCCGCAACGACCGCGTCGACCGGGACGAGCTGCTCGAGTTCATCCGTCCCCGGCACCACATGGTGCTGATGACCACCCGTTCCGACGGCGGTGTGCAGGCCTCCCCGGTCACCGGCGGCGTCGACGACGACGGACGCATCGTGATCGCCACCTACCCCGAGCGCGCCAAGTCGGCCAACGTCGCGAAGGCCGGCCGGGCCGCGGTCGTCGTGCTGAGCGAGGAGTTCGACGGCGCCTGGGTGCAGGTCGAGGGCGACGCCGAGCTCCTCACGCTGCCGGACGCACTCGAGCCGCTGGTCGACTACTTCCGTGCCGTCTCCGGCGAGCACCCGGACTGGGACGAGTACCGCCGCGCCATGTCCGACCAGGGGAAGGCCCTGATCCGCATCACCCCGGCCCGGTGGAGCCCGGTCGCCACCGGCGGCTTCCCCGCCCGGCTCGCCGACTCCTGACCGTTCCTGGGACGATCGACCGCCCCCGTCCGCAGCTGCTGCGGGACGCGGGGGTGATGTGGCGTGGACCGCTGACGGCCCCGCCCACCATGCGGCAACGGTGCCCGCCCGACACAGTGTGAGCGTGCCCCCGGTCTGCGGCCGGGGCGCGCGACGAGAGGACGCAGACCATGCAGGCCTGGCCCGGGCACGCCTATCCGTTGGGTGCCAGCTACGACGGCACCGGCACCAACTTCGCCCTGTTCTCCGAGGTCGCCGAGGGCGTGGAGCTGTGCCTGTTCGAACCCGACTCGGGAGCCCCCAGCGGGCTCGCCGAGACCCGGGTGGCACTGACCGAGGTCGACGGCTTCGTCTGGCACGGCTACCTGCCCGGCGTCGAGCCCGGCCAGCGCTACGGCTACCGGGTGCACGGCCCCTACGACCCCGCCCAGGGTCTGCGCTGCAACCCGAACAAGCTGGTCATCGACCCCTACGCCAAGGCCCTCGACGGCCCGGTCGACTGGGACGAGGCCGTGTTCGGCTACAACTTCGGCGACCCGGACTCGCGCAACGACACCGACTCGGCGCCGCACGTGCCGAAGTCGGTCGTGGTCAACCCCTACTTCGACTGGGGCTCGGACCGCCCGCCGAAGATCCCCTACAACGAGACCGTCGTCTACGAGGCGCACGTCAAGGGCCTGACGATCCGGCACCCGGACGTCGAGGAGGACCTGCGGGGCACCTACTCCGGTGTCGCGCACCCGGCGATGATCGAGCACTACAAGCGGCTCGGGATCACCGCCGTCGAGCTCATGCCGGTGCACGAGTTCGTGCAGGACCACCACCTCACCGAGAAGGGCCTGTCGAACTACTGGGGCTACAACACGATCGGCTTCCTGGCCCCGCACCACGCCTACTCGGCGGGCTCGGTCCGGTCCGGGTCGCAGGTCGCGGAGTTCAAGGCGATGGTGCGCGACCTGCACGACGCGGGCATCGAGGTCATCCTCGACGTGGTCTACAACCACACCGCCGAGGGTTCGGACATGGGTCCGACGCTGTCCATGCGCGGCATCGACAACCACGCCTACTACCGGCTGGTCGACGACGACGCGCGCTACTACATGGACTACACCGGCACCGGGAACTCGCTCAACGTCCGCAACCCGCACACCCTGCAGCTGATCATGGACTCGCTGCGGTACTGGGTGACCGAGATGCACGTCGACGGCTTCCGCTTCGACCTCGCCTCGACCCTGGCCCGCGAGTTCTACGACGTCGACCGGCTCTCGACCTTCTTCGACCTCGTCCAGCAGGACCCGGTGATCTCGCAGGTCAAGCTGATCGCCGAGCCGTGGGACGTCGGGCCCGGCGGCTACCAGGTCGGCAACTTCCCGCCGCTGTGGACCGAGTGGAACGGCAAGTACCGCGACACGGTGCGCGACTTCTGGCGCGGCGAGGCCGGCACGCTCGGTGAGTTCGCGTCCCGGATCACCGGCAGCTCGGACCTCTACCAGGGCGACGGCCGCCGTCCCTACGCCTCGATCAACTTCGTGACCGCGCACGACGGGTTCACCCTGGCCGACCTCGTGTCCTACAACGAGAAGCACAACGAGGCCAACGGCGAGGACGGCAACGACGGCGAGAGCCACAACCGGTCCTGGAACTGCGGCGTCGAGGGTCCCACCGACGACGAGACCGTGGTCGAGCTGCGGGCCCGGCAGCAGCGCAACTTCCTGGCGACGCTGCTGCTCTCCCAGGGCACCCCGATGCTGCTGCACGGCGACGAGGCCGGGCGGACCCAGGGCGGCAACAACAACGTCTACTGCCAGGACAACGAGATCGCCTGGCAGGAGTGGGAGCTCGCGGGCAAGCACGACGAGCTGACCACCTTCACCGCGGGCGTCGCCGCGCTGCGGCACGCGCACCCGGTGTTCCGCCGGCGCCGGTTCTTCGCGGGCCGTCCGATCGGCCGGTCGTCCACCAGCGAGGACGTCGCCGACATCGGCTGGTTCACCCCGGCCGGGCGGGAGATGACCGAGGAGGACTGGGACAACGACCTGGGCCGCTCGGTGGTCGTGTTCCTCAACGGCAGCCAGATCGCCGACGTCGACCAGCGCGGCCAGCGGATCGTCGACGACTCGTTCCTGCTGTGCTTCAACTCCTTCTGGGAGGACATCGACACCACGCTGCCGCCCGTCGAGTTCGGGCAGGCGTGGGAGATCGTCGTCGACACCCACTCGGGCGAGGTGCACCCGCCGAACGCCGCCGGCGTCACCGGGACCGACCTCGACCCGGTGTCCGCGGGCTCGGTGCTGACCCTGCCCGCCCGTTCCCTGCTCGTCCTGCGATCGAAGGGCTGAGGCGTGACCCGCCTTCCGGGATCGACCTACCGGCTGCAGCTGTCGGCCGACCAGACCTTCGCCGACGCCGCCGCGCTGACCGGCTACCTGGACCGGCTGGGGATCGGGGCGCTCTACGCCTCGCCGCTGCTGGAGTCCACGGCCGGATCCACCCACGGCTACGACGTGACCGACCCGACCCGGGTGTCGGGTGAGCGCGGTGGTGAGCAGGGGCTGCGGTCGTTGCTCGCGACGCTGCGCGAGCACGGGCTGACGATGCTGATCGACATCGTCCCCAACCACGTCGGCGTCGCGAAGCCCGCGGAGAACCCGTGGTGGTGGGACGTGCTCACGCACGGCGAGGCGTCCCGGTGGGCGGGCCACTTCGACGTCGACTGGGGCGCCGGGCCGATCCTGCTGCCGGTGCTCGACGCCGACGAGGAGAAGGCGCTCACCGAGCTCTCGGTGACCGACGGCGAGCTGCGCTACTACGAGCACCGCTTCCCGGTCGCGCCCGGGACCGGCGAGGGGACCGCGCAGGAGGTGCACGACCGCCAGCACTACCGGCTCGTGTCCTGGCGGCGCGGCGCCGCGGAGCTGACCTACCGGCGGTTCTTCGACGTCAGCGACCTCGCCGCGGTCCGGGTCGAGGACCCGGCGGTGTTCGCCGACGCCCACCGCACGGTGCTCGACATCGTGCGCTCCGACGACACCGTCGTCGGGCTGCGGGTGGACCACCCCGACGGCCTGTCCGACCCGGGCGGCTACGCGCGCCGGCTGCGCGCCGAGCTCGGCCCGGGCCGGTGGCTGCTCGTCGAGAAGATCCTCGGGGTCGGCGAGGAGCTCCCGATCTCCTGGCCGGTCGACGGCACCACCGGCTACGAGGCGCTGCGCGAGGTCTGCGGGGTGCTCGTCGACCCGGACGGGGCGGGGCTGCTCACCCAGTTCGCCGCCGAGCACACCGGGGAGAAGCGCTCCGCGCACGCCGTCGAGGACGACGGCCGCCACCTCGTCGTCCGGGAGATCCTGGTCGCGGAGGTGCGCCGGATCGCCGACGCCTTCCGCGCGGGACCCGGCGCCGACTCCGGCACCACCGGGCTCGACCTGGCCGACGTCGCCGCCGGGGACCTGCACGACGCGGTCGCCGAGCTGCTGTGCGGGTTCCCGGTCTACCGCTCCTACCTCACCCCGGAGATCACCGAGGGCCGGGCGGCCGCCGACACCGCGGTCGCGGTGGCGCGCACCCGTCGCCCCGACCTGGCCGCGGTGCTGGGTGCGCTGCACTCCGGGCTGGTCCGCGAGCCCGGGTCGGACTACGCGACCCGGCTGCAGCAGACCTCCGGGATGGTCACCGCGAAGGGCGTCGAGGACACCGCCTTCTACCGGTACAACCGGCTCGTCGCGCTGAATGAGGTCGGGGGCGACCCGGCCCGCTTCGGGGTGACGCCCGGGGAGTTCCACGCCGGACTCGCCCGCCGGGAGGCCGGGCGGTCGCGCACCATGACCTCGCTGTCCACGCACGACACGAAGCGCTCCGAGGACGTCCGGGCGCGGCTCGCCGTACTCGCCGAGCGTCCCGCGTCGTGGGCGGCGAAGGTCCGCGAGTGGTCGGTGCGCCACCCGCTGCCGGACCGGTCGCTGGAGCTGCTGGCCTGGCAGTCGCTGGTCGGGGCGTGGCCGATCCCGGCCGACCGGCTCGCGGGCTACCTCGGCAAGGCCTCCAAGGAGGCCAAGCTGGTGACCTCGCACATCGACGCCGTCTCCGAGGTCGACGAGGCGGTCGCGGCCTGGCCGGAGCAGGTCCTCGCCGACACCGAGCTCGTCGCCGAGATCGAGGCGTTCGTCGCGGAGATCGCCGAGCCCGGCTGGTCGAACTCGCTGGCCCAGAAGCTGCTGCAGATGGCCGGGCCCGGCGTGCCGGACGTCTACCAGGGCACCGAGCTGTTCGAGTACTCGCTGGTCGACCCGGACAACCGGCGCCCGGTCGACTGGGACGCGCGGCGCGCGATCCTGGAGCGTCTCGACGCCGGCGAGCAGCCACCGGTCGACGGAGGCGGTGCGGCGAAGCTGCTGGTCACCTCGGCGACGGCGCGGCTGCGGCGGTTCCGCCCGGAGCTGTTCAGCGGCTACGGCCGGGTCGACGCCCAGGGCACCGCGGCGGAGCACGCCGTCGCGTTCTCCCGCGGCGGGGGCGCGCTCGTCGCCGTCGCGACCCGGCTGCCCGAGGGGCTGGCCCTCCGCGGCGGGTGGGGCGACACCCGGCTGCCGCTGCCCGGCGGCTTCGACGACTGGCACGACATGATCGCGAACCGTCCGGTGGACGGTCCCGCGCCCGCCCTGTCGGACCTGCTCTCGCGCTACCCGGTCGCGCTGCTGGTGCGCCCGGCCTGACCCGGCACCGCCCACCCTCCGGGCGGTCCCCAGGGGAACCCTCGTAGCGCTCTACGCCACGAAGGTTCCCCTGGGGGCACCCGTGGCGGGGGTCAGGGCTCGTCGACGACGTGCACGGCGGCCTCCTCGGCCGACGCGCCCGCCCCGTCGATCCCGGCGTCGCCCGCCACCAGCTCCTTCTCGCCGCCGTCGCTGCCGTCGACGCTCGCGTGGTCGATCGTGAGTCGCCCGGCGCGGCGCTCGCCCACCTCGTCGTCGGCGAGCAGCTCGCCGTCGGTGCCCGGGGCGTCCCCGAGCAGGTCGCCGGTGGCGTCGTCGACGTCGGAGAAGTCCTCGCGGGAGTCCGGGTCACCGACCACCCCGGCCGCCCGGGCGTCGTCGCGGCCCTCCGCGTCGGCGGTCGCGTCGAGCTCGGCCGCCCAGGTGTCGGGCTCCTCGTCGGCGAGGCGCTCGTCGAGGGTCTCGTCGTCGCGGTCGTTCCACGGGCGCTCGGGCGGTGAGTAGCCCTCGTCGAGCACGTCGGTGACGCCGCCGTACTCGAGGGTGTCCTCGGGCTGCAGCTGCGCGTCGGAGTCGAGGTCGTCACCGGAGTCGGGGTCACTCATCACAGCAGCGTAGCGACGCGTGAGCCGACCCACCCCCGCCGGACGCGCCACGCGCCGCAAGGTGCGGAAGGATCGGCGTCCGTGACGGAGTTCGCCGTGTGGGCCCCCGACAGGAACCGCGTCAGTGTGCTGGTGGGTGAGCAGCGGATCGCGCTCGACCCCGCCCCGGGGGGATGGTGGCACACGGACCAGCCCGACCACGGGCACGGGACCGACTACGCGTTCCTGCTCGACGACGACGCCACGCCGCTGCCCGACCCCCGCTCCCGCTGGCAGCCGAAGGGGGTGCACCAGCGCTCCCGCGTCTACGACCACGACGCGTTCTGGTGGACCGACGACACCTGGACCGGCCGCGCGCTGGCCGGGTCGGTGCTCTACGAGTGCCACATCGGCACCTTCACCGACGGCGGCACGTTCGACTCCGCGATCGGCCGGCTCGACCACCTGGTCTCGCTCGGGATCGACCTGGTCGAGGTGCTGCCGGTCAACGCCGTCGACGGCCCGGTGAACTGGGGCTACGACGGCGTCGGCTGGTACGCCGTCACCGAGAACTACGGCGGCCCCGACGCCTTCAAACGCTTCGTCGACGCCTGCCACGCGCGCGGCCTGGGCGTGGTCCTGGACGTCGTCTACAACCACCTCGGGCCGTCCGGGGCCTACCTCGACCGGTTCGGACCGTACTTCGCCGGCTCCAACATCTGGGGCCCGTCGCTGAACCTCGACGCCGCGGGCTCCGACGAGGTCCGCCGCTACATGATCGACAACGCGCTGATGTGGCTGCGCGACTTCCACGTCGACGGGCTGCGCATCGACGCCGTCCACGCGCTGCGCGACACCCGGGCCCAGCACGTGCTGGAGCAGCTCGCCGTCGAGGTGACCGCGCTGGAGGCACACGTCGGCCGCCCGCTGTCACTGATCGCCGAGTCCGACCTCAACGACCCGAGGATGATCACCGCCCGGGAGGGCGGCGGCCACGGCCTCGACGCCCAGTGGGCCGACGACGTCCACCACTGCCTGCACACCGTGCTCACCGGCGAGTCCCAGGGCTACTACGGCGACTTCGCCGAGGCGGGCCTCGACGGGCTCGCGCACGTGCTCACCCGCGGGTTCCTGCACGAGGGCACCTGGTCCTCGTTCCGGCGGCGCAGCCACGGCGCCCCGATCGACACCGCCCGCATCCCCGGCTCGCGACTGGTCACCTACCTGCAGAACCACGACCAGATCGGCAACCGCGCCACCGGCGACCGGCTCACCCACACGCTGTCCCCCGGCCTGCTGGCCTGCGGCGCGGCGCTGCTGTTCACCTCCGGGTTCACCCCGATGCTGTTCATGGGCGAGGAGTGGGGCGCGCGAACGCCGTGGCAGTTCTTCTCCCGTTTCGGCGACCCGGGCCTGCAGAAGGCCGTCCGCGACGGCCGTCGCGCCGAGTTCGCCGACCACGGCTGGGACGACACCGCCGAGGTGCCCGACCCGAACGCCGAGTCCACCTTCACCGACTCCCGGCTCGACTGGTCCGAGCCCGAGCAGGAGCCGCACGCGACGCTGCTGCGGATGCACCGCGAGCTCATCGCGCTGCGCCGCGCCTGGCCGGAGCTGTCGGACCCGTGGCTGGACCGGATCGGGGTCGACGTCCACGAGCAGGCGCGCACGCTCGTCGTCGCCCGCGGGCGGATGCGGGTGGTGGTGAACCTCGGTCCGGAGCCGGTGACGCTGTCGCTCGGGTCGGAGATCACCCGGATCCTGCTGGCGTCCGAGCCGACGACGAGTGACGGCTCCTCGTTCACCGTTCCGGCGGAGGCATTCGCCATCTGCCGCGTGGCGGAGTAGCGAGAGCCTCTCGCGTCACCCGTCCGAGTGTCGTCGTTCACCTGTTCGCCGGACACCTGACACGGCCGGGCCACACGAGACTGCGAGGGTCTGCGAGGTCGCGACGGTGCGATCCCGCGTTCGCCCCTGCGACAGACGTGAGGTCACGTGACGTCCACCCCCACCCGGTCCGCCTCGACGCCGACGGCGCCGGGTACGACCTCGCACCCCCCGCCGCGGCGACGGCGACGCTTCACCGCCCGGGACCGGCACGACTTCTGGGTGTTCCTCGCCCTGGTGCTGCCCAACGCCGCGCTGATCGTCGCCTTCGCCTATCGCCCGGTCATCGAGAACATCCGGTACTCGCTGCTGAACTGGACCCTCGGGTCACCGTCGGCGACGTTCGTGGGGCTCGGGAACTACGTCACGTTCCTGACCTCGCCGTCGTCGGCGGAGATCGTCTGGACGACGCTGGTGTTCACCGTCGTGACCGTCGGCGGGTCGATGGTGCTGGGTCTGCTGATCGCGCTGGCGCTCAATCGGCGGGTGCCGGGGACCGGCGTCGCGCGGGCCGCGGTGTTCTCCCCGTACGTGCTGTCCGGGGTCGGTGTCGGGCTGGTGTGGCTGTTCGTGTTCGACCCGTCGATCGGGGTGCTCGGCGCGGTCGTCCGCGCCTTCGGCGGGACCGCACCGGACTTCTTCAACGACCCGTCGATGTCGCTGGCGATGATCTGCATCGTCTACGTCTGGAAGAACATGGGTTACGCCGCGGTGATCTACCTGGCGGGCCTGCAGTCGATCCCGAAGGACCTGCTGGAGGCCGCGGCGCTGGACGGGGCGTCGTCGACGCGGACGTTCTTCCGGGTGACGCTGCCGCTGCTCTCTCCGGTCACGTTCTTCCTGGTCGTGACCAGCGCGCTGAACTCACTGCAGGCCTTCGACCTGATCCGGATCATGACCCCGCTCGGGCAGGGCACGACCACGCTGATCTACGAGGCCTACCTGCAGGCGTTCGGGTCGAGCAACCGGGCCGGCTACTCGGCGGCGGTGTCGACGGTCCTGTTCGTGGTGCTGGTGGTCTTCACCCTGGTCCAGCTGCGGTGGATGGAACGGCGGGTGCACTACGCATGACCACCACCGCTCCGGAGCCCCGGTCGTCCCGCGCGCTGTCGCCGCGGGCCCTGTTCGAGGTCGTGACCAGCGCCTACGTCCCGCTGCTGGTCGCCGTGCTCGTCGTGCTGTTCCCGCTGCTGTGGATGACGCTGTCGTCGTTCAAGCCGCTGACCGAGATCATCACCCAGACCCCGGCGCTGCTGCCCGCCGCGCCGACGACGGAGAACTACTCCACCGTCGCCGAGCGCCTGCCGTTCGGCCGGGTGTTCCTCAACTCGGTACTGGTCACCGCGGTCGGTGCCGCGCTCAAGGTGGCGCTGGCCGTGTTCACCGCCTACGGGCTGGTGTTCGTCCGCTTCCCGTTCAAGAACTGGATCTTCGCCGGTCTGCTGGTCACGCTGATGGTGCCGCCGCAGGTGGCGCTGCTGCCGAACTACACGCTGATCACCGCGCTCGGTGGCGCGGACACCTACTGGGGCATCATCCTGCCCGGTCTCGGGACGGCGTTCGGCACGTTCCTGCTGCGCCAGCACTTCCGCACGCTGCCGCCGAGTCTGCTCGAGGCCGCGGAGCTCGACGGCGCCGGGCACTGGCGCCGGCTCACCCGGGTCGTCCTGCCGGTGTCCGCGCCGACCGTCGCCACCGTCGCGCTGATCACCATCGTCTACGAGTGGAACGACTACCTCTGGCCGCTCGTGATCATCTCGAAGCCGGAGATGATGACGCTGCCGGTCGGGCTCACCCTGCTGGCCAACGTGGACAACCGGGCCGCGGCCTACGGTCAGCTCATGGCCGGGTCGGTCGCCGTCATCGTGCCGGTCCTGATCGTCTTCATCGCGCTGCAGCGCCACATCATCGCCGGGCTGACCCAGGGTGCGGTCAAGGACTGAGACCGCTCCCCGCTCCTCCTCCCCACCCCGAAAGGACGCCAGCTGCCATGCATCTCGACCGTCGCGGATTCCTGAAGTTCGCCGGCATCACCGGCGCCGCCGCGGCGCTGGCCGCCTGCGGTGGCCCCTCCACCGGCGGCGGCGGGCCCGCCGCCGTCCCGGAGGTCGACTACTCCGGTGTGCAGCCGGCGAAGGAGATCACCTGGTGGACGAACAACCCGGGCAGCTCGGAGACGGTGTCGCGCCAGATCATCGACGCCTACCAGAGGGCCAACCCGGGCACGAAGGTCAACCTGGTGACCGCGGGCGCGAACTACGAGGAGATCGCGCAGCGCTTCCAGACCGCGCAGGCCGGCGGCGGCTCCCAGCTGCCCGACCTCGTCGTGCTCTCCGACGTCTGGTGGTTCCGCTACTACATGCAGCGCTCCATCGTGCCGATGGACCCGCTGATCGCCGCGACCGGCATCGACACCGCCGACTACCGGCAGCAGCTGATCGAGGACTACCGCTACGGCGGCAAGCTCTGGGCGCTGCCCTGGGCCCGCTCGACGCCGATCTTCTACTACAACAAGGCGCACTGGCAGAAGGCCGGTCTGCCCGACCGCGCGCCCGCGACCTGGGCCGAGATGGCCGAGTGGGGGCCGAGGCTGCAGGCCGCGGGCACCGGTGCGCAGAAGGCGTACCAGCTCCCCGCCCTGGCCGACTACGCCGGCTGGTCGTTCCAGAACAACCTCTGGGGCGAGGGCGGTGCGTGGTCGGACGAGTGGGACGTCACCTGCGACTCCCCCGAGGCGGTCCGCGCGGTCTCGGCCCTGCAGAACGCGGTGACCTCGGGCTGGGCCGGCGTCGCCGCCACCGACGGCACCACCGACCTGGGTGCCGGGGCGGTGTCGGCGACGGTCGGCTCCACCGGCTCGCTGGTCACCGTGCTCGACGCGGCCCGGTTCGACGTCGGCGCCGGCTTCCTGCCCGCGGGCCCGGTCGCCGGGCCGGTGTGCCCGACCGGCGGCGCGGGGCTCGGGATCCCCGCCGGGGTCCCGCCGGAGCGCCAGCTCGCCGCGGCGGCGTTCGCGAAGTTCCTGACCAGCCCGGAGAACACCGTGCTGTTCTCCCAGGCCACCGGCTACCTGCCGCTCCGGACCTCGGCCGACACCGGCCCGCTGCTCGCCGAGACCCCGCTGCGCAAGATCGCCATCGACCAGCTCGACCGGACCCGCACCCAGGACCGGGCGCGCGCGTTCTTCCCGGGCGCCGACCAGGAGATCGCGCGGACCTGTGCCAACATCCTCAACCAGCGGGCCGACGTGCAGGGCGAGCTCACCACCCTCAAGGGCACGCTGACCCGGATCTTCGACACCGACGTGAAGCCCAACATCTGATGGCGGGACGCTGACATGGCAACGGTCACCTACGACTCGGCGACGCGGATCTACCCCGGGTCGGACACCCCCGCCGTCGACGGGCTGGACCTGGAGATCGCCGACGGCGAGTTCCTCGTGCTCGTCGGGCCGTCCGGCTGCGGGAAGTCGACGTCGCTGCGGATGCTCGCGGGCCTGGAGGACGTCGACGCCGGCGCCATCCGGATCGGCGACCGCGACGTCACCGACGTCCGGCCCAAGGACCGCGACATCGCGATGGTGTTCCAGAACTACGCGCTCTACCCGCACATGACGGTCGCCGCGAACATGGGCTTCGCGCTGACCAACGCGGGCCGCCCGAAGGACGAGATCGCCCGCCGCGTCGCCGAGGCGGCGACGATCCTCGACCTGGAGGGGCTGCTGGACCGCAAGCCGCGTGCCCTGTCGGGCGGGCAGCGTCAGCGGGTCGCGATGGGCCGGGCCATCGTGCGCGAGCCCGCCGTGTTCTGCATGGACGAGCCGCTGTCCAACCTGGACGCGAAGCTGCGGGTGTCCACCCGCACCCAGATCGCGTCGCTGCAGCGGCGCCTGGGTGTCACCACCGTCTACGTCACCCACGACCAGGTGGAGGCGATGACGATGGGCGACCGCGTCGCGGTGCTCTCGGGCGGGGTGCTGCAGCAGTGCGCCACGCCGCGCGAGCTCTACGAGCGGCCGGTGAACGCCTTCGTCGCCGGGTTCGTGGGGTCACCGGCGATGAACCTGGTGACGGTGCCCTCCCCCACCGACGGGTCGGTGTCCCTCGGTGGGGTGCGGATCCCCGTGCCCGGCGGGGCGTCGGGCACGGTCACGGTCGGGATCCGTCCGGAGGACCTGCGCCCGGCCGGGGCCGGGGACGGGCTGGAGGTGACCGTCGACGTCGTCGAGGAGCTGGGGGCCGACGCCTACGTCTACGGCACCCTCACCGACGGCTCCGGGACCTCGCTCGTCGCCCGTACCGACGCGCGGGTCCCCCCGGGGCGCGGCGACCGGTTGCGGCTCGCCCCGGACCCGCAGCGCATCCACGTCTTCGACGGCGGGACGGGCGGGCGCCTGGCCTGACGCCCGGCGCCGTACGGGGCCCACAGCTGCTCCGTTCGCGTTCGCCCCGTCCCCGTTCGGCACCGATCGGCGACCGCTGGTACCGGCCCCCTTGCGATGCCCCGTCGCGCCAGCGATGCTCCGAAGGGCCCCGCGCACGGACCGGGAACCGGCCCCGGGCGGCCGGGGCCGCCAGGAGCGGGTCCGACATCGGCGGCGCGATGCCCACGGGGACCGGCCGGGGCGTCGACGCCCCTGTCCGACCGGGGGCGGCGGGGCACGTTGGACGGTCGGCCCGGGGAGGACGACGATGCCCGAGAACCCCGACACCCACGTCTACCGCACCTACGACCAGATCCTGGCCGGCGCAGGGTCCGGCGCCGAGGCCACCCACCTGCGCCCTCGGGACTGGTGGCCACAACGGCTCGATCTCGCACCGCTGCGCAGACCGCACCCGCGTGACGACGACTACCCCTCGCGCTTCGCGACCGTCGATCTCGACGAGCTCGCCCGGGACGTCGACGAGGTGCTCACCACCTCGCAGGACTGGTGGCCCGCCGACTCCGGTCACTACGGACCGCTGGTGCTGCGCATGGCCTGGCACGCGGCGGGCACCTACCGCGCCGGTGACGGCCGGGGTGGAGCCGCCGCCGGCATGCAGCGCTTCGCCCCGCTGAACAGCTGGCCGGACAACCGCAACCTCGACAAGCCGCGGCGCCTGCTCTGGCCGGTGAAGCGCAAGTACGGCCGGTGCCTGTCCTGGGCCGACCTGATGATCTTCGCCGGCAACCGTGCACTGGAGTCGATGGGGCTCACGACGCTCGGGTTCGCCGGCGGGCGCCCGGAGGTGTGGGAACCGGACGACACGTACTGGGGCCCCGAGCGCAAGTGGTTGTCGGAGCGGCGCTACACCGGTCTCCACGAGCTCGACGAGCCGCTGGGTGCGAGCGAGATGGGGCTGATCTACGTCGACCCGCAGGGTCCGGCCACCAACCCCGACCCGAAGCTGTCCGCGCGCGACATCCGTCAGACCTTCCGCCGGATGGCCCTGGACGACGCCGAGACCGTCGCACTGATCGCAGGGGGTCACACGTTCGGCCGGATGCACGGCCCGGCGGACCCGATGGTCACCGCGGGACCGGAACCCGAGGCAGCTCCGCTGACCGCCCAGGGCATGGGCTGGAGCGGTGGTCACGGCACCGGCCTCGGCCCGGACACGGTGACCGCCGGGCTGCACGGCGCGTGGACACGCACCCCGACCCGCTGGGACCACACCTACCTCGAGACGCTCTTCGAGTACGAGTGGGACGTCGAGCTGAGCCCCGCCGGCCTGTGGCAGTGGGTCCCCCGCGACGGCGGCGGCGCGGACACCGTGCCGGACCCGTTCGACCCCGGGGTCCGCTCGCACCCGGTCATGCTCACCACCGACCTCGCGCTCCGGGCCGATCCCGGGTTCGAGTCGATCGCGCGTCGCTACCTCGACGACCCGGACGAGTTCGCCGACGCCTTCGCCCGGGCCTGGTTCAAGCTCACCCACCTCGACATGGGCCCGGCCCGCAGATACCTGGGTCCCCTCGTCCCCGAGCAGCCGTTCCTCTGGCAGGACCCGGTCCCCGAGGTCGACCACGAGCTGGTCGACGACGACGACGTCGCCGCTCTCAAGCGGATGGTCCTCGGGTCCGGCCTGACCGTCGCCCAGCTCGTCGGCACCGCGTGGGCGTCGGCCTCGACCTACCGCGACACCGACAAGCGCGGAGGCGCCAACGGAGCACGGATCCGGCTCTCGCCCCAGCGTCACTGGGAGGTCAACGACCCGGAACAGCTCGACGAGGTCCTCACCGTCCTGGAGGGGGTCCGGGAGCGGTTCGAGGGGGCGCACACCGGCGGCAGGCGGATCACGATGGCGGACCTCGTCGTGCTCGGCGGGTGCGCGGCGGTGGAACGCGCCGCCGCGGACGCCGGGCACGAGGTCGTGGTGCCGTTCCGGCCCGGGCGCACCGACGCGACGCAGGAGTGGACCGACACCGGATCGTTCGCGGCCCTGCAGCCGCGCGCCGACGGGTTCCGCAACTGGGTCGGGGACACCTCCGGCATCGCGCCCGAGCACCTGCTGGTGGACCGGGCCGCGCTGCTGACGCTGACCCCACCGGAGATGACCGTCCTCGTCTCCGGGCTCCGTGTACTCGGAGCCACCCACCGCGGTTCCCGTACGGGCGTGCTGACGACGTCGCCGGGGACGCTGACCAACGACTTCGTCGTGAACCTCCTCGACGGTCGCACCCGGTGGTCGGCGAGCCCCGACGGCGACGGGTCCGTGTTCGAGGGCCGGGACGTGGACACCGGTGAGCTGCGGTGGACCGCGAGCCGGGTCGACCTGGTCTTCGGGTCCAGCTCGGAGCTGCGGGCGCTGTGCGAGGTGTACGCCGCGGACGACGCGGCTGACCGTTTCGTCCGTGATTTCGTCGCGGCATGGGTCAAGGTCATGGAGCTCGACCGTTTCGACTTGATCTGATCCTGCGCCCGGACAAGCGATCGTGGGCGGTCCGGGAAATTGCGTCCGAACGCGTCTGCGGGACCGGCGATCTCCGTGTGGGAGATCAGGTCCGGCCGGCGCCGCCGGACGCACGGGACGCGGCCCCGGCACACGACGCCGGCACCGCCGGAGGTCGTCCCGCGCGGTGCCGGCCGCGGCGGCGGACCGGCCGCTCCCACCCTGTGGACGTCGTCTCCGCACGGGCGGGGACCGGCGCGACCGGCAGGACCGGAGATCGGCTGCGCCCAGGACGGGCCGGAGTGGTCGCGACGGCCTCGTTACCCCCGTGACGTGCGGTTCGTCCGTGTCCACGGCTCCGGACCGGGCCGCGGCGACACCGCCGGGGCAGCGGCCCCGGGACTGCTCCGCGGGCTCCGAGGGGGTACGAACGGTAGGCCGCGACCGGCGAACGGGGTCTGTTGCCCCGTCAACGGCGAGCCATACCGTAACACCCTCGTGCGATGTAACGTGTGTTGCGCGGCGGGTGATGGCAATCACCACCGGAATGGTGGCCGGATGATCGTCCCATTCCCGCAGCGGCTGTTGTATCGCAGTCGGCCGGCGCGCGGGACGCGCGTGTTCCGCACACACCGGCGCCGCCGAATTGCTTTTTTCTCAACGACGAGGAGGCGAAGCGATGACATCCATACAGGACCGCGAGGACTCGGCCCAGGACAGCCGGGAGGAACTCCTGGCCGAACTCAGCGGGCAGAATCGCGCGACCATCGGCGCGGTGCTCGGGACCGGCTCGGTCGCCCGGGCGACCGAGCGTCCCGACGGCGTGATGGAGGCGACGATCAGGATCCCCGAGGACGCCATGACGTGGGATCCGGCGATCTTGATCATGCCGCACAGCGGCACGCTCGAGCTGACCATCATCAACGACGACAAGAACACCCACGCGTGCCTGCTGCCCAGCAACGGGGACCGGCAGTTCATCGGCCTGGTGAACCACTCCAAGGGGAGCGCGACGATCGAGCTCGACGGTCCCGGCTGCTACTGGTACGGCTCCCCGGCGGGTAACGACGAGGGCCGCGGTCTGACCGCCGCGATCGTGGTGACCGGTGAGGTCCCACCGGAGGCGAAGCTCGACCGTCCTGCCCAGCCGCGACCGTAAGAAGGGCGAATCACCATGACCATCGAGTACGTGGACGCAGGCAAGGCGTTCGACCACAGCAAGCTCTCGAACCTCCCGCACAGCGCACCGGACGTGACACGCGGGCTGGACTACGACCGGATCCTGCAGGCGCGCAGCGAGTCGCACAACTGGATCACCTACTACGGCGACTACGACGGCAAGCGCCACAGCCTGCTGGACCAGATCAACGCCGGGAACGTCAAGGACCTGAAGGTCGCCTGGATCTTCCAGGCGAGCGCCACCGGCATGATCGCCTCGACCTCCACCTACGCCTTCGAGGCGTGCCCGATCGTCGTCGACGGCGTCATGTTCGTGACGGGCTGGGACGGCCAGATCTGGGCGCTCGACGCCGTGACCGGCGAGCAGCTGTGGCGCTACAAGCACGCCATCCCGATCGACGTGACGCTGTGCTGCGCCAACGTCAACCGCGGTTGCGCGGTCGCCAACGGCAAGGTCTACATGGTGACCCAGAACGCGCAGCTGGTCGCACTCGACGCCACCACCGGGCGCAGGGTCTGGCAGAAGACCATCGGCGACGTCCGCGCCGGCGAGAGCGCCTCGATCGCGCCGCTGGTCATCAAGGACTTCCTCATCACCGGCTCCGCCGGCGGTGAGTACGGCGTCCGTGGCCACATCGACGCCTGGGACCTGGAGACGGGCGAGCAGCGCTGGCGCACCTACACGGTGCCGAAGCCGGGCGAGCCGGGGTCCGAGACCTGGCCCGACGACGGTGAGGCGTGGCAGCGCGGCGGCGCGAACCACTGGGTCACCGGCACCTACGACCCCGAGCTGAACCTGTACTACGCGGGCACCGGCAACCCGGCCCCGGACTTCGACGGCGAGGTGCGCCCCGGCGACAACCTCTACACCGACAGCGTCGTCGCGCTGGACGTGGACACCGGCGAGATCAAGTGGCACTACCAGTTCACGCCGCACGACCTCTGGGACTACGACTCCACGATGGAGATGACCCTGTTCGAGCGGGACGGGAAGAAGCTCCTGGCCCACTTCGACAAGAACGGGTACATGTTCGTCCTGGACCGGACGAACGGCGAGCTGCAGCACGTCACCCCGTTCGTGGACCGGATCGACTGGGGCGTCATCACGCGCGACGGCAAGGTCACCCCGCGCAAGTACCCGGACAAGGAGGGCGAGCCCTGCCACTTCTTCCCGGGACCGGCGGGCGCGAAGGAGTGGACCCACGCGTCCTACAACCCCGACCACGACCTGTTCTACGTCCCGGTCGCCGATGTCGGTGCCACCGCCACCCGCCGGCGCCGTGAGTTCAAGGAGGGCATGCCCTACTGGGGTGCCGCCGTCGAGGTCGACATCGACAACATGGCCGGTTCGGTCAGCGCGTTCGACTCGCACGGCGAGGAGAAGTGGCGCTACCGGCTCAAGGACATGCCGATGGCCGCCTCGACCCTGAGCACCGCGGGGAACCTGGTGTTCGCCGGCACGCCGGCGGGCGAGTTCCTGGGGCTGCACGCCGAGACCGGCGAGAAGCTCTGGAGCTTCCAGTGCGGCAGCGGCCATCACAGCAGCCCGAGCACCTTCACCGTGGACGGCAAGCAGTACATCGCGGTCCCGGTCGGATGGGGCGGCTGGCTGGAGGGCATCGTGCCGGGTCTGTCCGGACAGGGACACGGGGCATCACTGATCGTGTTCTCCCTGTGACACCGGTCCTCTGACCAGCACCCGGCCGGTGGGGACGTGGTCGCGTCTGCGGCCCCACCGGCCGGGTGTACCGGCCCGACCACGGAAACCGACGGTGATGACGATGACCCAGACCCCGGCCACACGACCGCGGCAGAACCTGCCGTGCATGCTGTGCGGCGAGCGCTTCGGGCCCGAGGACATGGCCCGCCACACCGAGCCGGTGGAGTGCGGCCCCTGCATCACCTGCGTCGGGAAGCCCGAATGCTTCGAGTGCCGGCTGATGTACTGCGTCTGCGACGTGCACCGTTACCGCGGCTGAAGGCCGCGGCCCGGGTCAGAGTTCGAGCGCGCGGCGGACCGTCGGGATGTTGCGGCGGGACACCGGCACGACCGTCTCGGCCGGGTCGTCCATGACGAGCACCAGCTCGCCCTTCTCCCGGCGTTCGACCTCCCGGATCCGGCTGAGGTTCACCACGAACTGGCGGTGCACCCGTAGGAAGCCGGCGCCGTTCAGCTCGGACTCGAGCCGGTCGAGCCCCAGCGACGCGGACCGCATCTGCCCCTCCTCGGTGGTCAGCCACACCTCGTTGCCGTCGGACTGCGCGAACGCGACCTCCGCCAGACGCAGCAGGACCATCCTGTTCTCGCGGGCCGCGACGAGCCGGCGCGGCGGGGTCTGCGGGGCGGCCGGTGCGTCCGGGGCGTCCGTCGACGCGGGAAGCGGCTCGCCCTCCGAGACACCGAAGGAGACGACGTTGCCGACCAGGTGCCCGGCGAGGAACACGGGACGGAAGCTGATCGTCATCGGCTCGCGGGAGAGCCGGGTGAGGATCTGCGTCGAGCCGGTCCAGCCGGCGTCCCTGCCCGCCTGCCCCGCGGCGTACCGGGCGGCCCGGATGAACTCGGGCAGCTCGGGCCTCCACCGGACCGCCGGGTCCGGCGCCGGTGTGGAGCCGGGGATGCCGAGCAGCACCCCGGCGGTGTCGTCGGCGACGACCACCCGCCCGGCCGGGTCGACGCCGGCGAGCGGAGCTGTCGTCAACGACCGCGCGTGGTTGACCGCGGCGATCAGCTCGGTGCCGTCGCCCCGCGCTCGCTGGCGCAGGATGCGCTGCGTCGCGGACGCCGCGGTGCCGAGCCATCCCTGCGCCGACCGGGGGAGCTCGCGCCGCCAGCAGGAGATGTTCAGGACCGCCACCGGCTGTCGGCTCACCGCGTCGCGGACCGAGACCCCGGTGCAGTTCCAGTCCTGGAACGCCCCGCACCAGTGCTCGGCGCCGCGGACCGTGACGGGGGTGTGCGACGCGAGCGCGGTCCCCATGCCGTTGGTGCCGACCGAGCTCTCCGACCAGCAGTACCACTGCGCGAGGTTGGCCTCGGCGGCGAGTGCACGGGTCGCCTCGTCGCCCCACTGCGCGAGCACGCGGCCGTTGGCGTCGGCGATGGTGACGATCCCGCCCTCTCCACTCAGCTCGTGGGCGATGGGGCCGGCCCGGAACCCGAGCTCGGCGATGACGACGTCGTGTTCCAGGGTGTGGACGACCTCGGTCACGGCGGCCGGGGCCTCGGAGATGAGCGGGTCGACCCCGTACTGGTCCCGGCACCGGTGCCACGACACCGCGATCTCGGGCCGGATCCCGCTGAGCGCGTCGTCACCGGCGGCGAACCGCTCCCAGGCCCGCCGCACGTCGGCGTCCTCCGGGCCGGTGCCGGGACGCACTACCTGTGGCATGGCGACCGCCTTTGGTCTGTCTCGATCGAGCGCGGTGATGCAACCTGACTCGCACGCTAAACGCACGGTCGAATCGAGGGCAAGCGGACTGCGCCGGGAGATCACGAACGGCGGGGAATGCGTGACAGGCGGGCGCGGCGCGCTCTCCGGGAGAAGCGTCCGATCACTGCGCCGTCGAAACGGCACACGCTTCCCCCGCATGCCGGACGTCGTCGGCTGAGTGTGCCGGCGCGGACGTTCCCGCGGATCCGGCACATGGCGCCGGCACCGTACGTGCCGGCGGGAGGAAATGCAGAACGGATGTGGGTGGCCGGGGCGAACTGACCCCGGCGCCCGGCGACAAGGAGGTCGCGATGACGGGGAGAGTCCCACCGCTGGTCCTGGCTCCGGAGCGGAGCGGGAGCCGGAACGTCGCCCCGCGGGGTCCGCTCGTCGCGGCGTCGTCGGCCCGCGAGGTCGCACGGGCCTGGGAGGACTTCGCCGCGGGCAACGAGGTCAGGACCGGGGTGCGTCCCGAGATCCTCGCGTCGTGGTACCGGTGCCGGGACCGCTACGGGGTCGACAGCACCCTGGACGTCGCCCCCGGAGCCGGCAGCGGCGCGGAGAGCCCCCGGGTGGACGACGGCGTGGTGTTCACCGCCCTCGGTGGGCTGGGCGCGATGGCGGGCCGCGAGATCGAACGCGACGGGGGCGTCGTCACCGTCGCGGACAGCCGGGGGCGGGTGCTGGGCGCCTGGGGCGACTCGTCGGCGCGGCGCCGCGCCGAACTGCACAACCTCGCTCCGTGGTCGTCGTGGTCCGAGGCGTGTACCGGGACCAACGGGATGGGCACCTCGCTCGAGGTGGACGGTCCGGTGACCGTGACCGGTCCGGAGCACTGGTGCCAGGGGTTCCACGACTGGGCGTGCGCGGGCATCTCGGTGCGGGACGTGGTGACCGGCGCACCCGTCGCCTCCATCAACATCTCGCGGTGGAACGCGTCCCTCCCGCCTCTCGTTCTGCCGTGGCTGACGGAGGCCGTCGCCTGTGTCGAGCAGGTGATCCGCCGGCGGGCCGCGTACGAGGCAGATGTCGTCGTCACCGCGTTCGAGACGCGGGCGGCCCGGACGCGGGGCGCACTCGTCGCGATGGACCGGGGCGGCAGCGTGATCGCCGCCGACGACGAGGCGGCCGTGGCACTGGGGCTCACCGGCGCGGCACCCGTCGTCGGGACGAGCGCGACCGCGGCGCGCCGGGTGCCCGACGTCCCCGGTCTGCCCGAGGTGGTCCGCTGGGCGATCGAACGGTCCGGGTGCGGCCCGGACTGGTGCGGACACGCCCGCCTGGCGGTGTGTCCCGGCGAGGCGGAGGTCCCGCTCACCTTGTGGCCGGTCGTCGACGGCCAGGGCGTGGTGGGACTGCTGTGCGCCGTCGGGGTCGCGGACGGGGAGGCCTACTCCCCCGGTGACGCCGGTGGCCAGGCCTCCGAGGTGCTCCCGCGGCGGGTGATCGGCGTGCGTGACGACCGGCTGGTCCTGCTGACCCCGTCGGAGATCCGCTACGCCGAGGCCGACCGCAACACCGTCTGGCTGGTCACCGAGCGGGGCCGGATCCAGTCCGCCACCCGCGGGCTGGACAACGTCGAACAGGCTCTCGCCCCGTTCGGGATCCGACGGGTCCACCGGCGCTACCTGGTGAACCTGCGCCGTGTGGCCGAGATCGAGCGGGGTCCGCGCGGTGAACTGTTCCTGATCACCGACGGCCGGTCGCACGAGGGCGTGCCGGTCTCCCGGCGCCATGCTCCGGACGTCCGGCGCAGGTTCGGCATCTGATCACCGACGCCGGTCGCGGACGGCGTCGACCTGGCGGCGCAGCCCCTCCAGCGCCCGTGCCGGATCCGCGGCCGAGTAGACCGCGGATCCGGCCACGAAGCAGTCGACGCCGGCCTCCGCCGCCTGCTCGATCGTGTCGGCGTTGATGCCACCGTCGATCTCGACGACCAGGTCCAGGTGTCCGGTGTCGACCAGTGTGCGGGCCCGGCGGACCGTGTCGAGGACATCCGGGTCGAAGGCCTGACCGCCGAACCCGGGCTCCACCGACATCACCAGCAGAGTGTCGAAGTGCCGGAGCACCTCGAGCCAGGGGTCCAGGGGGGTGCTGGGCCGGATCGCGAGCCCCGCGCGGGCGCCTGCCGCGCGCAGGTTCCGTGCCAGGGCCACGGGATCGGCGGCGGCCTCGGCGTGCACCGTGACGTTGTGGGCACCCGCCTCGGCGTAGCCCGTCGCCCAGCGGTCCGGGTCCTCGATCATCAGGTGGCAGTCCAGCGGCAGGTCGGTCGCGGCGAGCAGCGAGGAGACGACCGGTAGACCCAGGGTCAGGTTCGGCACGAAATGGGCGTCCATGACGTCCACGTGCAGCCAGTCGGCGCCCCGGCCGTCGACACCGCGCACCGCGTCCGCCTCCTCGGCGAGACGGGCGAAATCGGCGGAGAGGATGGACGGGGCGAACAGCGTTCTTCTCGACGAATGTCTCGACACCATTCGATCGTAGGGCGGCCGTTCCGGTTGTGGGGGTATTCGGGGTGCGGATCGGGTGATCGGTTTTCCGGATGTGTGGTGGTGTTGTGGGTGGGTGTCGGCGGGGCGACGGTGGGGGTGTTGTTCTTCCTGTTGTCGTGGTGAGGAGTTCGTCGTGCAGTTGCAGGTGGCTTTGGATGTTCTGGATCTTCCGTCGGCGTTGACGCTGGCGAATCGGGTGTCGGAGTTCGTGGACATTCTGGAGTTGGGGACGCCGTTGGTGAAGTCGGCGGGTATCGGGGCGGTGACCGCGGTGAAGGCGGCGCATCCGGACAAGCTGGTGTTCGCGGACCTGAAGACCGCCGATGCCGGTGAGCTGGAGGCGGATCTGGCGTTCGGTGCGGGTGCGGATCTGGTGACGGTGATGGGGGTGGCCGACGACGACACGGTGCGGGGTGCGGTCGCGGCCGGTGCCCGGCACGGGAAGCGGGTCGTGGCGGACATGATCGGGGTGGTGGACGGGCGGGTCGAGCGGATCCGTCAGGTCGCGGAGCTGGGTGTGGCGTTCGTGGAGATCCATGCGGGTCTGGACGAGCAGGCGCGTCCGGGGTACTCGATCGACCGGTTGCTGGCCGACGGTCGGGCGGCCGGGGTGCCGTTCTCGATCGCCGGTGGGGTGAAGGCGGACACCATCGGGTCGGTGCGTGAGGCCGGGGCGGTGGTCGCGGTGGCCGGTGGGGCGATCTACAACGCCGACGATCCCGCCGCTGCCGCCGCCGAGCTCCAGAAGCGCATCGTCTCGTGAGTGGAGCGCCCGTGGAGATACGACGAACGAGTCCGGAGACACCGGTGAACGCCTACGGCGACCTGATGCTGCAGACCGCACGGGTGGTGCGGATGCGCTACGTCCGCTGCACCCGTGACCCGCGGCTGTCCCCCGCCGAGGCGGACGAGCTGGCGGACCTCTTCGAGCGGCTCGCCCGGGGCGACTCCGGTGTCGATCAGATCGACCCGAACGAGGCCATCGGTCTCGCGTTCCGCATCCTCGACGACGACAATCCGGAGTTCTCGAGCCTCTGGCCACGGCGCCCCTGAGCCCGGACGGCCCGTGGGCCGATGCGACGACGGCGGCCCGGGACAGGAACGGCAAGTTCTAGCGGTCGCTGCAACACCTCGATCCTGAGGAGTTGCAGCGACCGTGGCCGTTGTAGGTGGTGGTGAGGGGCGGGCCGAGTTGGCTCGGCTGCGTGAGGAGTCCTTGGCCCGTTTCGATGTGGTCGGCTCGGCGACGACGGTCGCCCGGGAGCTGGGCGTCAACCGCCACACCGCGGCGGGGTGGGTTCGCCAGGCCGGGAAGCGGTCGCATGGTCCTGGTGGGCGAGGGCGTCATCCCGGGCGGGACGAGTTCGAGCGCCTGCGTGGTGAGGGGGTTCGGCGTGCTGAGGCTGCCCGTGTCGTCGGAGTGAACATCCGGACGGCCAGGGACTGGGACCACGGGGGCCGCAAGACCGGGAACAGTCGGGTCCATCCCGACGGACGGCGGGTAGACTACACCACGGGCATGATCACGATGGTGCTGTCGATGGCCAAGGTGGAGAAGGTCCTCCACCGACGGTTTGTGTCGTTGGCCGAACGGGAGACCATCACCGACCTGCGTCGGGAAGGTCTGTCGATCCGCAGGATCGCCAACCGGCTGGGGCGCCACCCTTCCACCATCAGCCGTGAGGTCGCCCGCAACAGTGACAAGCAAGGTGAGTACCGGCCGCACGCCGCGCACCGCGCGGCCGCGATGCGTCGAACTCGACCGAAGCCGTCGAAGCTGGCCTTCGACTCACCACTGCGCGACTACGTGACCGCGAAGCTGGCGGTGCGCTGGTCTCCCGAGCAGATCTGCCACGCTCTGGTCGCTGAGTTCCCCCACGACCCCGAGATGCGCGTGAGCCACGAGACGATCTACCAGGCGCTCTACCTGCAGGCCCGTGGCGGGCTGCGCCGCGAGGTCGCCGCGGCCCTGCGCACCGGCCGTGCCCGTCGCCGGCCCTGCCGCGACCCCCGGACCAGGCAGAGCCGTTTCCTCGACCCGATGGTCATGATCTCCGAACGACCGGCCGAGGTCGCCGATCGGGCGGTGCCCGGACACTGGGAAGGTGACCTGCTCATCGGTGCCGAGGGCGGCTCCGCGATCGGCACCCTGGTCGAGCGCGCCACCCGCTACGTGATGCTGGTCCACCTGCCCGACGGGCGCAGCGCCGAACAGGTCCGCGACGGACTCGTCGCCACCATGGCGACCCTGCCCGCGCAACTACGCGGCTCATTGACCTGGGACCAAGGCTCGGAAATGGCCGCGCACGTCTCGTTCTCGCTGGCCACGGACATGCCGGTCTACTTCTGCGACCCCGCCAGCCCCGGCAGCGCGGCTCGAACGAGAACACCAACGGCCTGCTGCGGCAGTACTTCCCCAAGGGCACCGACCTATCCGTCCACGACCCGGCCGACCTCGAACACGTCGCTCAACAGCTCAACGGGCGCCCACGCAAAACGCTCGGCTGGAAGACTCCAGCCGAGCGTCTGCGTCAACTACTGTCCGCTTGAACTACCAGCGGTGTTGCAACGACCCCTTGAATCCGCCAACCTGTCCCGGGCCGCCGTCGTGCGATGTCCGCCCCCGGCGCGGGCGGGTCCGTACCCGCGGCGGCGGGCGGACTCAGCAGAACCCCGCGTGGAGGGGGTGTGCGCCGGCCGCGCCGAACCCGGCGGGCTGGCAGGTCGCCTCCAGCACCGACAGCCACATGTCGCCGTTCGG
Source organism: Pseudonocardia sp. UM4_GMWB1 (assembly GCF_017312155.1). Lineage (NCBI taxonomy): Bacteria > Bacillati > Actinomycetota > Actinomycetes > Pseudonocardiales > Pseudonocardiaceae > Pseudonocardia > Pseudonocardia sp. UM4_GMWB1. Next base: position 4,246,265 of record NZ_QJPN01000001.1, read on the forward strand.
GTCGACCTGGTTGCGACGGCTGGTCATCAGGGTCAGCGGGACGTGGACGAACCGGCGACGCCAGCGCGCGACCGCGGCCTCGGTGCGTCCCGCCATGGCCGCGTGCACCGCGGCGTGCGCCAGGCGCAGGCAGTAGACGCTGTCGTAGGCGTTCGCGGCCACGCTGCGGATCGCGTAGCTGGGGTCGATGTAGCGGATCGTGGGGGCGAGGCCCGCGTCGGTGAGGTGCGTGCCGACGCGCTCCCGCAGGAGCTCGGCGACGTCGCCCAGCCGGACGTTCCCCGAAGCGTCGGTCGCCGAGCCGGCCGCCGGGTGCTCCGCCAGCAGGTCCTGACCCGCCCCCTCGGCGAGGACGATCACGACGTGTCCCGCGGTCCGCACGTGCCTCTCGACGTGCGCGAGGAGGCCGTCGTCACCGTCCAGGGCGAACGGCACCTCGGGGATCAGCACGATGTCGGCCAGACTCGAGGCCAGCGCCGCGTAGCTCGCGATGAACCCCGAGTGGCGGCCCATGAGCTTGACGATGCCGACACCGTCGCGGCTCGCGGCGGCCTCGACCGCGACCGCGGTGATGAACTCCGTGGCCCGGGCGAACGCGCTCTGGAACCCGAACGACTGGTCGGTGAAGGGCAGGTCGTTGTCGATCGTCTTGGGGACGCCGATGACGGCGATGTCGAGGCCCCGTGCCCGGATCGCCGTGCTGATGCAGGTGGCCGCGCGCATCCCCCCGTCGCCCCCGACCACGAACAGCATGTCGACACCGCGGGACACGAGGCTGTCGACCATCTCGTCCGGGTCGTGGCCGCCGCGCGAGCTGCCCAGGATCGTGCCCCCGGAGTTCTGGATGTCGCGGACGTCGTCGAGGGTCAGCTCGACCGTGTCGTCGACACGGGCCGCCGTCAGTCCCTCCAGACCGTTGCGGAAGCCGAGGATGCGCTCGACCCCGTAGTGCACGGTCAGCTCCTGCACCAGGCCGCGGATCACGTTGTTCAGGCCGGGGCAGAGCCCTCCGCAGGTGACGATCCCGGCGGTGACCCCCTCGGGCCGGAAGTAGATCCGCCGACGCGGACCTGCCGCCTCGAAGCTCGCGGCCTCGACGGAGGGCCGGTCGTGCTCGGCCAGCATCGAGACGGTGTCCTCGAGGAGGACCCGGTCACCCTCGGCCACGTAGTGCGGTGAGGTCTGTTTGGCGGTGAGCAGGCCCGCCATCGGCGAGTCGTAGCGGCACTCACCCAGTTCGCGGACCCGGAGGTCGTCCCGGTGCAGGGTCACGGCTGCTCCCTCCTCGTCCCGGTGGCCCGGTCGAAGGTCGTGTGGGTGACATGGCGGATCTGCCCGTCGGTGATCAGCAGGGACTCGACGACGGTGGTGCCGCCGCTGCTGCGGGGCCTGCCGAGCAACGGGCCCCCGTTCACCCCGGAGGCGGCGAAAAAGGCCGTGTCCGCCACCAGCTCCTCACAGCGCAGGATGCGGTCGGTCGACCGGCCCGCGGCGCGCAGGGCCGCCGCCTCCGCCTCGCGCTGCGGTGCGAGCCGGCCCAGCATCCCGCCGCCGAGCGCGCGGACGGCGGCTGCCGTCAGCACACCCTCCGGGGTGCCCCCCACGCCGAGCAGGAGATCGACGTCGAGGGTCGGCATCAGTACCGCCAGGCTCCCGCCGACGTCGCCGCCGGCCGGGGTCTGCACCGCCGCACCGGCCCGCAGCACCCGGGCGATCAGCTCCGCGTGGCGTGGCTTGTCCATGATCATCACACGCAGGTCGCCGACCTTCTTGCCCACGGCCTCCGCCACCTTGGCGACGGTGCGCTCGGGCGGGTCGTCCAGATCGACGACGTCGCGCGCGGCAGGCGGAACGACGATCTTGTCCATGTAGAAGCCGGGGCCGGGCGACCAGAACGATCCCGTCCGGCCGAACGCGATCGTCGCCAGCGCCCCGGGCAGGTCCCGGGCACAGAACGACGTGCCCTCCAGGGGGTCGACGGCGATGTCGAAGTCGGGCCCGTCACCGGTCCCGACGATCTCGCCGTTGAACAGCATGGGGGCGTCGTCCTTCTCCCCCTCCCCGATGACCACCGTCCCCCGCCCCGGTGCGCGGGCCAGCGCTGTGCGCATCGCCTCGGTGGCCGCTGCGTCGGCCGCATCCTGATCGTCACGGCCGGCCCACGGGTAGGCGGCCACCGCGGCGCTGCGGGTCGCCTCCAGGGCCACCGCCTCCAGTGTGCTGATGTCGGGTGCCGACATGTCGGGCTCCTCGGGTCGGTCGGGCGGGCACGGCGGTCGGACTCACTCGAGGTTGGCGTGCAGCCGCCAGAGGTCGCGGGCCTGGCTGTCCCCGGACTTCCAGAGCGTGTGGAACAGCGCGTCACTGATCAGCAGCACCGACTGCTCGAAGAGGCTGCCCGCGTACTGGACGGAGGCGCTGCCGTCGAAGTCCTGCTTGTCGGCGGCCGGCACCACCAGGGTCTCGGTCGCGATCTCGGCCAGCGGCGAGCCGGCCGCCGTGGTCAGTGCGATCACGTCCGCGTCCTGGGCCCGGGCCGTCTCGGCCGCCCGGACCACACGTCCCGTCGTGCCCGAGCCCGACGCCGCCACCAGGACGTCGCCCGCTCCGATCGCCGGAGCGGTGACCTCCCCGACGACGTGGGTCGGCAGCCCGAGGTGCATGAAGCGCATCGCGGCCATGTTCAGCGCCAGACCGCTGCGCCCGGTCCCCACGGTGAAGACCGTGCGGGCGCGCAGCAGCAGGGCGCCCGCACGGGTCCATGCCTCGGGCTCGATCCTGGCGCTGACCCGCTGCACCTCGTCGACGACGGCGCGGGTGGCGACCGAGAACTCGCCCGGGGTCAGGTCGTGGGTCATCTGGCGGGTCATCGCGTTCTCCCTCTCGTCGTCGTCCCGGTCATGCCCGGCCGACCGATGCCAGGCTGCGCCGGGCGGCCTCGGCCACGGCCGCGGCGGTGATGCCGAACTTCTCGAACAGCGTCGCGACGTCGGCCGACGCCCCGAAGTGCTCCAGCGAGACGATCTCGCCGGCGTCCCCCGCGATGCGGTGCCAGGGCTGCGCCACACCGGCCTCCACGACGACCCTCGCCCGGACCGACGGGGGCAGTACCCGGTTCCGGTAGTCCTCGTCCTGGCCGTCGAACCACTCCAGGCAGGGCAGGGAGACCACCCGGGTGGCGACGCCCTCCGACTCGAGCATCCGCCGCGCCCCGAGGGCGAGCTGGACCTCCGACCCGGTGCCCACGAGCACGACGTCCGGACGTCCCGACGAGGCCTCTGCGAGCACGTACCCGCCCCGTGCGACGCCCTCCCGCGAGGTGCCCTCCAGAGTCGGCACGGCCTGGCGGGTCAGGGCCAGGCCGGCCGGGCCCGCGTTCTCGAGCACCGTCCGCCAGGCGTACGCGGTCTCGTTCGCGTCGGCGGGGCGCACCACGGACAGGCCGGGGACGGCGCGCAGCGAGGCCAGCTGCTCGACGGGCTGGTGGGTCGGCCCGTCCTCGCCGAGCCCGATGGAGTCGTGCGTCCACACGAAGACGACGGGCAGCTCCATCAACGCGGCCAGGCGCACCGCGGGCCGCATGTAGTCGCTGAAGACGAGGAAGGTCCCGCCGTAGGGCCGGGTGCCCCCGTGCAGCGCGATCCCGTTGAGGATCGACCCCATGGCGTGCTCGCGGACGCCGAAGTGCAGCGTCCGTCCGTGGGGCTGGGCGCTCCAGCTCGACGTCGAGATCCCGGCCGGGCCGAAGGAGTCCGCGCCGGCGATCGTCGTGTTGTTGCTCCCCGCCAGGTCCGCCGAACCACCCCACAGCTCGGGCAGCCTGTCGCCGAGCGCCGCCAGCACCGTCCCCGATGCCTTGCGGGTGGCGACACCGGCATCACCGGGCTCCCAGACCGGCAGGGCGTCCGCCCAGCCGGGGGGCAGCTCGCGTCGCCGGAGCCGGTCCAGCAGCGCCGCACGTTCCGGGTTCGCCCGGGCCCACGCGTCCGCCTCGACCTGCCACGCGGCGCGGGCGGTACGGCCGCGGTCGGCCGCCTCCCGCGTGTGCCGCAGCACGTCGTCGTCGACCTGGAAGCTGAGCTCCGGGTCGGCACCGACGCTGCGCTTGACCGCGGCGAGCTCCGCACCGCCCAGTGCGGCGCCGTGGACGGCGCCGGTGTTCATCAGCCCGGGGGCCGGATAGCCGATCACCGTGCGCAGCACGATCAGCGTCGGGCGGGTGCTGTCGGCCCTGCTGTGGTCGACGGCGTCGAGGAACGCCGCGACGTCCTCGCCGCCGTCGACGGTCAGGACCTGCCACCCGTAGGCCTCGTACCGTGCCGCGGTGTCCTCGGACAGCGCGATACGGGTGTCGTCCTCGATGGAGATCTCGTTGCTGTCGTAGATCACCGTGAGATTTCCGAGCTGCTGGGTCCCCGCCAGCGACGACGCCTCGGAGGTCACCCCCTCCTGGATGTCGCCGTCGGAGGCGATCACGTAGATCCGGTGGTCGAACACGCTGGTGCCGGGTTCGGCGTCCGGGTCGAGGAGGCCGCGTTCACGCCGGGCGGCCATCGCCATCCCGACCGCGTTGGCGAGGCCCTGCCCGAGCGGGCCGGTGGTCGTCTCGACACCGGCCGTGTGGCCGTGCTCGGGGTGGCCCGGCGTCCGCGAGCCCCATGTCCGCAGGGACCTCAGGTCGTCCAGCTCCAGGCCGTACCCGCACAGGTAGAGCTGGATGTAGAGGGTGAGGCTGGAATGACCGGCGGAGAGCACGAACCGGTCCCGGCCGAGCCAGTCCGGATCGGTGGGGTCGTGCCGCAGGACCCGCTGGAACAGCGCATGGGCGACCGGCGCGAGGCTCATCGCGGTCCCGGGATGGCCGCTCCCGCACCGTTCGACCGCGTCGGCCGCCAGCACGCGTGCGGTGTCGACGGCGCGCCGGTCGAGGTCGGTCCAGTCGGCGGGGACCCGGGGGGCGGTCAACCGGGCCAGCTCGTCGTCGGAGCGCGGCGGGGACACGGACGCCCCCGGCGGCGCGGTACGGACGGTCACCGGCCGATGCGCTTCTGGAGCTCGGCGGCGGCAGCGGCGGGATCGTCGGCGTTGTAGATCGCCCCACCGGCCACCGCGACCACCGCCCCGGCCTCACGCACCGACCCGATGGTGTCCGCCTTCACCCCGCCGGCGATCGAGAACGGCACCCCGGCCGCCCGACCGTCGGCCAGCAACCGGTCGATCGAGTACCCCGGACGCGCCTGCTCGTCCAGACCCGCATGGATCTCCACGAACGCCACACCCAGCTCCGCGACCTGACGGATCCGCTCGACCCGCCCGTCCACCACCCCGATCATGTCCGCCACGACCCGCTTCCCGTGCCGGGCACCGGCCGCGACCGCACCCCGCACCGTGTCGTCGTCGGCCACCCCCATCACCGTCACCAGATCCGCACCCGCACCGAACGCCAGATCCGCCTCCAGCTCACCGGCATCGGCGGTCTTCAGGTCCGCGAACACCAGCTTGTCCGGATGCGCCGCCTTCACCGCGGTCACCGCCGCGATACCCGCCGACTTCACCAACGGCGTCCCCAACTCCAGAATGTCCACGAACTCCGACACCCGATTCGCCAGCGTCAACGCCGACGGAAGATCCAGAACATCCAAAGCCACCTGCAACTGCACGACGAACTCCTCACCACGACAACAGGAAGAACAACACCCCCACCGTCGCCCCGCCGACACCCACCCACAACACCACCACACATCCGGAAAACCGATCACCCGATCCGCACCCCGAATACCCCCACAACCGGAACGGCCGTCGGCGTACCCCGGTGCCGGAGGGGCGTCGTCGCGCCGGCGAGGAGATCCCGCCGCAGTTCGGACCGGGTCGGTCCGTCCCGGAGCTCCTGGCTGCGCCGCCACCCGATGCGCGTTTTCCGGGACGAACGGCGACCTAGGAGGAACGAACGAAGCAGTATCGGGAACCGGCGGAGAACGGGGACGGAAAATGCCCTCCGGTCCTCGTGCCGCACCGCAGGAGACGCGAATCCCGCCTCTCGTACACGGATCACGTGCGTTCGTGTCCGTGCGGTTGACCCGTTCTCCCCCGGTCCGCATCATCGCCGGGCGCCGCGTTTCGACGGAGTTTCGCGGGCGGAGCGAGAGGACAAGAACGTTGGTGATTCCGTCCCGGATGCCTCAGCTCGCAGACCTCGATCTCCTGCTGTCGGTGGCGAGCCGTGGCAGCGTCGGAAAGGCAGCGCAGGAACACCGCATCTCCCAGCCTGCCGCCAGCACGCGGATCAGTGCGATGGAGAGACGACTCGGTCTCCGGCTGCTCGAGCGGTCGCCTGCCGGGTCGACGCTGACCACGGAGGGCGAGGTACTGGCGCGCTATGCACGCAACGTGATCCGGGCGGCCGACGAGCTGCTCGAGTTCGGCTCCCGCATGGGATCCACGGAGGCCCGCAGGCTCCGCATCGCGGGCAGCCCCGCGATCTCCGAGCACCTGATCCCCGACTGGCTGAACCACGCCGGCTCCACCACCGACGACGTCCTCGTCGAGGTGCGGACCGGCAACCTCGAGACGCTCCACCGCCTGGTCCTGGAGAGCCGGGTCGACCTCGCGTTCGTCGACGGATGGTGCGGTACCGGCGACCGGACGGGCGCGGCGCACCATGACGAGCTGGTGACCCGAGACATCTGCGACGACCGGCTGGCCGTCGTCGTCGGGCCCCGGCACCCCTGGGCGGACCGGAGGACACCCGTCACCGTCGCCGAGCTCGCGGGTGCACCTCTGGTGCTGCGGGAGCGCGGGTCGGGCCTGCGCGCGTTCACCGACGAGCTCCTCGCCTCGCACCGGCCCGCCGGCGGCCAGGTCGAGCTGCCGTCCAGCAGCGCGCTCAAGCTCGCCGTCGCCACGAGCAGACGGGTGACCGTCCTGAACGTGTCGACCGTCCGTACCGAGATCGCGGACGGTCGGCTCCACCTCGTCGCCGTGGACCACGAGATGCCCGGGCGTCCCATCCGCGCGACCTGGAACCGGCAGCGCGGGCTCACCGGGCACGCGGAAGCCCTCGTCGAGATCGCCGCGGCGAAGGGCTCGCCGCCGCCCGGCCCCCACGACGCCCCGGAGACCGGAGGCACGCCCGGACGCGACCACGCAGGCCACCGGGCGATCGCATGACCGCCCGCGACCGTCAATTCCCAGGAGGGGACGAAGTGTCAGCTCTGAACAAGATCGCCCGCACGATGGTCTCGCACCGGCGGGGGATCCTCGCCGCCGACGAGAGCATCGGGACCATGTCCGCCCGGCTCGAGTCGGTCGGCGTCGCCCCGACCGAGGAGAACCGCCGCGTCTACCGCGAGCTCATCGTGACCACACCGCGGCTCGCCGAGTCCGTGAGCGGGGTCATCCTCGCGGACGAGACCTTCCACCAGCAGCTCGACGACGGGCGGTCGTTCCCCGAGTACCTGTCCGACATCGGGATCCTGGCGGGCATCAAGGTCGACACCGGGGCGAAGCCGCTCGCCGGGGCGTCCGGCGAGAAGATCACGGAGGGACTCGACGGGCTGCGCGAGCGCATCGCGGACTACGTGCGGCGCGGCGCGACCTTCGCGAAGTGGCGGGCGGTCATCACCATCGGCGACGGGCTGCCGTCGGACCGCGCGGTGCGCGCCAACGTGCACGCACTGGCCCGCTACGCCGGCCTGTGCCAGGAGGGCGGGCTGGTGCCGATCGTGGAGCCGGAGGTGCTCATGGACGGCGACCACTCCCTGGCCCGGTGCCGGCAGGTGACCACGGAGACCCTCGAGGAGCTGTTCGAGGAGCTCGACCTCCTGCAGGTACAGCTCGACGGGATCGTCCTGAAGCCGAACATGGTGGTCCCCGGCTCCGGCAGCGGCGAGCAGGTCACGGTCGCCGACGTGGCCGAGGCCACGGTCGAGACACTGCGGGAGACCGTGCCCCCGGCCGTCCCGGGCATCGCCTTCCTGTCCGGGGGCCAGGACCCGGAGGTGGCGACGGAGCACCTCGGGGCGATGCAGGGTCTCGACCCGCTGCCGTGGGAGCTCACCTACTCCTTCGGCCGGGCGCTGGTCGGGCCCGCGCTGGAGGCGTGGCGGGGGCAGGAGCAGAACCGGGACGCCGCCCAGTCGGCCCTGTCCGCCCGTGCCGTGGCCAACGCCGCGGCGCGCTGACCGGCGCCGCGTGGTGCGGACGGCACACGGTGACGGGGTGGACCCGCCACCCGACGAGGTGCTGATGCTGGAACTCGTCCGCGCGACCGAGTCGGGCGCCGTGGTGGCCGGGCGGTGCTCCGGCCACCACGGCGCCGCCGGGACCAGGGGCGACGACCGCGACCCGGACCGGGACCGGGCGGTCGCCGCGATGCGCGCCCGTCTCGCCGACGTGGGCCTGCCCACCGCCGTCGCGCTCGGACGTGACGGCCCGTCGGGGTGCGCGCCGGCGTGCACCGCGGCGTTCGGGCTGACGCGCGGTACACCGTCGGCCGGTGGAGGGGCGCCGGCCGCGTTCGCCGCCGCGGTCGTGGCCCGGTCCGGAGCGGTCCGGGTGTTGCCCCCCGGCGAGCACGGTCTGGTCCTCGCCGTGGGCGCCGGCGTCCACGGTGCGGAGGTGGGTCACCCGGTGCCCGACATCCTGCGGGCTGTGGCCGCGGCGCGAGGGGTCCGCGTCACCGACCTGGTGGTCGCGTGCGCGGACACGGCGGGGCGGGGACCCGCCGACGCCGTCCGTGCCGAGGGCGCGCGGGCCGTCGTCCCGGCCGGGGGCGTCCTGGAGGGAGCCATCACGGCCGCGTGCCCGACGCGGCCCGTGGACCTGATGCTCGGGCACGGTCCCGCCGCAGAGGCCGTCCTCGCGGCGGCCGCGGTGAGGTGCCTGGGTGGTTCGGTGCAGTTCCGGACCGGTGCCGGCGGTCTGCGGCGCGCCGAGGACCTCGTGGGGAGCGGCGGGGTCGTGTTCTGCGCCACCGCGGTGGGCGACGGCACCCTGCTGCGTGGTGTGCGGGTTCGGGCAGGGCGCGTCATCACCCGGTCGCTGACGCTGGCGTCGGCTCCGCGGTCGGCCCGGCTGGTCGAGACCGAACACGGGCTGCGACCGGGTCCGGGCACCGCCGGGGCCAGCGCACGGGCCACGGACGGCGTCCGTCCGCGGCCCGTGCGGGGTGGCGGTCTCAGATGAGGCCGAGCGTGGCGACGGTGTCGCGCTCCTCGACCAGCTCGGCGACGCTCGCGTCGATCCGCCCGCGGGAGAACTCGTCGATCTCCAGGCCCTGGACGATCTTCCACTCGCCGTTCTCGGAGGTCACCGGGAACGAGGAGATGATGCCCTCGGGGACGCCGTAGGAACCGTCCGACGGGATCGCGGCGGAGGTCCAGTCACCGGCCGGGGTGCCGTTGACCCAGTCGTACACGTGGTCGACGGCGGCGTTCGCGGCCGACGCAGCCGAGGACGCGCCCCGGGCCTCGATGATCGCGGCACCGCGCTTGGCGACGGTCGGGATGAAGTCGTTCTCCAGCCACTCCCGCTCGACCTGCTCGGCGGCGATCTTGCCGCCGACCTCGGCGTGGAAGAGGTCCGGGTACTGGGTGGCCGAGTGGTTGCCCCAGATCGTGAGCTTGCTGATCTCGTCGAGGCCGACGCCGAGCTTCTTCGACAGCTGCGCCAGCGCGCGGTTGTGGTCGAGGCGGGTCATCGCGGTGAACCGGTCCGCCGGGACGTCCGGCGCCGAGGCCTGGGCGATGAGGGCGTTGGTGTTGGCCGGGTTGCCGACGACCAGGACGCGGACGTCGTCCGCGGCACCGGCGTTGATCGCCTTGCCCTGCGGGCCGAAGATGCCGCCGTTGGCCTCGAGCAGGTCGCCCCGCTCCATCCCCTTGCTGCGGGGACGGGCGCCGACGAGCAGCGCGACGTTGGTGCCGGAGAACGCGGCGTTCGCGTCGTCGAAGATGTCGATGCCGCGCAGCAGCGGGAAGGCGCAGTCGTCGAGCTCCATCGCGGTGCCCTCGGCGGCCTTCACGGCCTGCGGGATCTCCAGCAGGTTCAGCTTCACCGGGGTGTCGGGCCCCAGCAGCTGCCCGGAGGCGATCCGGAAGAGCAGCGCGTAACCGATCTGGCCAGCGGCTCCGGTGACGGTAACGGTAACGGGGGTAGCAGACACGCCACGGACCCTAGCCCTGATCGCGCCCGCGTACCGCGACGGGGAGCACACCCACCGCCACGCGTGGCGGGAACCACACCGCCGGTAGCGTAGGGCGTGATGCGTGACGTCCCGGTGACCGGTCGTGCACCGGCGCCGGACCTGGCCCGCGGCGCGGCGCTGCTGCTGATCGCCGTCGCGAACGCCCATACCTTCGTCACCCACCGCGGCATCGGGGTGCGCGCCTACCCGCTCGACCCGACCGGCGTCGACGCCTGGCTCGCCGCGGCGCAGCTGACCCTGGTCGACGGCCGGGCCTATCCGCTGTTCGCGCTGCTGTTCGGCTACGGCATCGCCGGGCTCGCCCGCCGTGCGGCCCGCGACGGTGCCGGGCCCGACCAGGTCCTGGCCCTGGTGCGTCGCCGGGGCGGGGCGCTGTTCGCCGTCGGTGCCGCGCACGCGGTGCTGCTGTGGCACGGGGACTTCGTCGCCGCCTACGGGCTGATCGCGGTGGTTCTCGCGCCGGTGCTGGTCCGTGGGTCGACCGCGGTGCTGGTGCTCACCGGGGTGGGCGCGACGACGCTGCTGGCGCTGCTCTACGCCCCCGTCGCGCTGACCCGGTCCGACGCGGCGTCGGCGTCGCCCTCGCTGGTCGCGCCGGACGTGCTGTCGGCGGCGGTGGAGCGGTTCGGCGAGTGGTTGTTCGGCAACCTGCTGATCAGCGCGCTCGGGCTCCTGGGCGCGGCGGTCGCGGGGGTGCTCGTCGCCCGCGCCGGGTGGCTCGACGCCCCGGCCCGGCACCGGCGGGCGCTGCGCCGGGTCGCCGTCGCGGGGATCGGGGCCGGGGTCGTGGGCGGCCTGCCGCTGGGTCTGGTCGCCGCCGGGGTGTGGGTGCCCTCGGAGCCGGTGGCGCTCGTGGTCGGGGTGCTGCACGCGGTGACCGGCTACGCGGCCGGGGCCGGGTACGCCGCCGCCGCGGCGCTGGTGGTGGCCCGGGGGTCGGCGACCCGGCCGGTCGCGGGCGCGCTGGTGGCGCTCGGGCGACGGTCGCTGAGCGGGTACCTGGCGCAGTCGGTGGTGTTCGTCGGCCTGTTCCCGGCGTGGACGCTGGGGCTGGGGGCCGGTCTGCCGTTGTGGGCGGCGACGCTCTGCGGGGCCGGGGTGTGGCTGCTGACCGTCGTCGCGGCGGTGGTGTCCCGGCAGCGCAGCCGGCGCGGGCCCGCGGAGGTGCTGCTGCGGCGGCTGACCTACGGCCGCGCGCCCGCCGCGGCCCGCTGACCCCGCGCCGGTCCGCCCGGGCCGGCGTCGACGGCCGCGGGGCCGCGGCCCGCCTCGCTACCCTCGCCGCATGAGCGGCACCCGCGGCGACGGCACCCACGGCGACCGGGCGGACGACGGCCGGGACGGCGGCGCCGCCGTCCCGGGCTCCGGGCCGGACGGTCCGCCGCCCGCGTGGCAGGGCGCGACCGGCTGGTCCGGGGTGGACCCGCTGCCGTCCGGGTCCGCGGAGGTCGGGCCGCACGCCCCGCTGCCCGGCGCGCCGCCGTACCCGCCGGGCACCGAGCCCGAGCGGGCCGCGGTCGCCGACCGGCCGGCGGCGCTCCCGCGGCCGGCCGCGGTGCTGCCCCGGTGCCTGGCCGCGACGGCCGGCTGGGTCGCGGTGGCACTGCTGCTCGCGCTGGCCACCGGGGTCGCGTCCTGGCCGCTGCGCGGCGTCGCCCTGCTCGTCCCCTGGGGGCTCGCCGCCGTCGCACTGGTGTTCCCGGCCCGGCGCGGCGTGGGGCCCGGCGGGCTGGTCGCCCTGGCGTTCGCCCCGTTCTGGCTGGTCCACGCGTTCCTGGTCGGCCTGCTCGGCTGGTGAGCCGGATCAGCCCGCCGGAGGGACGTTGACGTTGCGGTGGAAGACGTTGTCCGGGTCGTAGACCGCCTTGACCGCAGCGAGCCGTGCATAGTTGGGGCCGTAGGTGGCGCGGACCCGACCGGCGTCGTCGCCCATCATCGAGTTGACGTACACGCCGGCGCCGAGCGCGTGCGGGGCCATCGCCGCGGCCAGGCCCCGGACCCACTCCCGCTCCGCGGCGAGGCCCTGCGGGTCGGTGGTGAGCCCGACCGCGAACAGCCCGAGCCGCGGGCTGCGGCCGCCGCCGAACGCGGTCGCGTCGTCGTCGACGGCGGAGAAGGCGCCGTCGAGGGTGTACAGGTGCACGACCGACATCGGCGAGACCTTCCGCGCGACGTGCGCGGCGAGGTCCTCGACGGCCGCGTCGGTCAGCGACGGCAGGAAGCAGCCCTTCTCGTAGCAGTGCACGCCCCAGCCGTTGGGCTCGTCGAACATCTGCTGCAGCGCCGTCCAGGGCATCGGGGTGCAGAACTCGAACAGCCGGTCCGGCAGCGTCACGCGGAGCAGGTCGTGCACCTGCTCCGCGTCCGGGTCCGGGACGGCTCCGGTGGTGCCGACGACCATCACCGCCCATCCGGGACGCAGGCGCACCTCCTCCGGGACGAACGGGGCGGGCGGTGCGTTCACGGCGACGACCTGGAACCCGACCGTCGACGGCAGCCGCCCGATCGCGTCGCGGGCGGCGCGCAGCAGGGCCGGCCCGTCGTCGAGGCCGCAGAAGAACATCCCGACCGACACGAGCGGGCCGACCGGTACCGCCGTGAACTCGAACTCGGTGACGATGCCGCAGTTGCCGCCCCCGCCGCGCAGCGCCCAGAACAGGTCGGGGTGCTCGTCGGCGGCGGCCCGCACGACCCGGCCGTCGGCGAGCACGACCTGCGCCGACACCAGGTGGTCGACGGTCAGCCCGGCCCGCCGGGTCAGCCAGCCCATGCCACCGCCGAGGGTCAGCCCGCCGACACCGGTGTGCCCGATCTCGCCGGCCGGGACCGCGAGCCCGTGCTCCTGGGTGGCGGCGTCCATCCCGCTCAGCAACGCGCCACCGCCCACCCGCACCCGGCGGGCGTCGGGGTCGACGACGACGGCGTCGAGGTCACCCAGGTCGATCACCAGGGCGCCGTCCCCCGCGCTGTGCCCGGCGGAGTTGTGTGCGCCACCGCGGACGGCGACCTCCAGCCCGGACCTCCGGGCGTGGTCGAGGGCGGTCACGACGTCCTCCACGTCGGCGCAGCGGACCAGGACGGCAGGTCGCTGGTCGATCGCGGCGTTCCAGACCCGCCGCGCGGCGTCGTAGCCGGGGTCGGCGGGTCCGAGGACGGGGCCCCGCACCCGGGCGCGGAGGAGGGCGACGTGGTCGACGGTGGCGGTCATAGCGGTTCCCCCGGATCTGCGGGTCGATGGACGACGGCGGTCCACCGTGTCCCCCGTCACAGCCGCTGTCACGGTCCCGACCCGGATTTCGTCACGGTTGACGACGGCGGACCGGACCCGCGCCACGAATGGCGCACGTCGCTGCGGCGCGCAATGATGCCCGTCACGCCACCGAAGGAGGCCCCCGTGGACGGTCACGACCCGCAGGTGCTGATGATGGCCGACGTCGCCGACCGGTGGGTGGTGCGCTGCGACTGCGGGTGCGGGGTCCTCACCGAGTACGCCACCCGGGAGGAGGCCGACGAGGCGGCGGAGCAGGCCCGCGCCGAGGCCGGTCCCCCGGCGGCGAGCGAGGAGGTCGTCGACGACGCCGGGCGGGCCCCCGAACGGATCTGACCGCCGGGGGCACCCGGGTCAGTCCCGGCGCCGCGAGGTGATCACTCCGGTGTCGAACCCGGCCAGGTGCAGTCCACCGGCGAACCGCGCGTGCTCGACCTTGAGGCAGCGGTCCATGACGACGGTCAGGCCCGCGCTCTCGGCGCGGCGGGCCAGGTCCTCGTCGAACAGCCCGAACTGCAGCCAGAACGTCGACGGGACCGGGTCGAGGGCGAGGGCCTCGTCGAGCACGCCGCCGAGGTCCTCGGGCCGCCGGAACACGTCGACCAGGTCGGGCGTCACCGGGAGCTCCGCGAGCGAGGGGTACACCGGGCGCCCGAGGATCGTGGTCGCGTTCGGGTTGACGAAGTACACCTCGAACCCGGTCGAGGCCAGCAGGTAGGTGGCGACGAAGTTGCTGGCCCGGGCCGGGTTGGGGCTCGCCCCGACGACGGCGACGGTGCGGGTGTCGCGCAGGATCTGCTGCCGCCGCCACGCGGGCGGGTTCTCCCAGGTCACGCGGTCTCCTTCTGCGAGGCGGTGAGGGCCTGGTCGAGGTCCCAGACGATGTCGTCCGGGTCCTCCAGCCCGACCGAGATCCGGATCATGTCCTCGGGGACGCCGGCGTGCTCCAGCTGCTCGGTGGTCAGCTGCTGGTGGGTGGTGGACCCGGGGTGCAGGACGAGGGTGCGGGCGTCGCCGACGTTGGCGAGGTGGCTGCACAGCTGCACCGACTCGATGAACCGCGCCCCGGCGGCCCGGCCACCGCGCACCCCGAACGCGAACACCGCGCCCGGTCCCGCGGGCAGGTACCGGCGAGCCCGCTCGTGGTGGCGGTGCGACGGCAGCCCGGGGTAGGTCACGTACTCCACCCGCGGGTCGGCCTCGAGCCACTCGGCGACCTTCTGCGCTCCTGCCACGTGGGACTCCATCCGCTGCGGCAGCGTCTCGACGCCCTGCATCAGCAGGAACGCCGAGTGCGCGGACAGCGTGGCACCGACGTCGCGCAGCTGCTCGGCACGCAGCTTGGTGAGGAACCCGAGCTCCTGGAAGTTGCCCCACCAGGTGAGCCCGCCGTAGGACGGGACCGGCTCGGTCATCCCGGGGAAGCGACCGTTGCCCCAGTCGAAGCGGCCGGACTCGATCACGACGCCGCCGAGGGTGGTGCCGTGCCCACCGAGGAACTTCGTCACCGAGTGGATCACAATGTCCGCGCCGTGCTCCAGCGGCCGGCACAGGTACGGCGTCGCCAGCGTCGCGTCGATGATCAGCGGGAGCCCGGCCGCGTGCGCGACCTCGGCGAGCCCGGCGATGTCGGCGACCTCGCCGCCCGGGTTGGACACGACCTCGGCGAAGACGAACTTGGTGTTGTCGCGGATCGCGGCGGCGTAGTCGGCCGGGTCGGTGCCCGGCACGAAGGTCGTGTCGACCCCGAAGCGGCGCAGCGTCACGTCGAGCTGGGTGATGGTGCCGCCGTACAGCCCGGCCGCGGCGACGGCGTGGTCCCCCGCCCCGGCGAGCGCGGCGAAGGTGAGGAACTCGGCGGCCTGCCCGCTGGCCGTGCACACCGCGCCGATGCCCCCGTCGAGGCTGGCCAGGCGTTCCTCCAGCGCCGACACCGTCGGGTTGGCGATCCGGGAGTAGATCAGCCCGTACTTCTGCAGCGCGAACAGCGCCGCGGCGTCGTCGGTGTCGCGGAAGACGTAGCTGGTCGTCTGGTGGATCGGCACCGCCCGGGAACCGGTCGCGGCGTCCGGCACCGTCCCCGCGTGCACGGCCCGGGTGCGGAAGCCCCAGGCCCGGTCCTGCTGATCATCGCGCTCGCTCACACCCCCCATCCTGCCCCGGCTACAGGTGGTCGCGCAGGAAGGCCCGTACCCGCTCCGTCGCGTCCGTCGCCGACGGCTCGTGGTACTCCGCGTGCAGCGGCGTCCGGCGCGCCACCGCGCCCTTCACACCCGGCGTGCGCGTCATGAACGAGTGCCCGGCCTCGGGGTAGACGACGACGTCGTGCGGGATCCCCCGCTCGGTCAGGTCGGCCTCCAGGCGCTGCGGGTAGCCGTCGGCGAACTGCGCGTCCCGGCCGCCGAAGCTGGCGACGACCGGGCAGACCGGTTCCACCTCGACGCCGGCGCGGCCGTAGAACGGCACCGCGACCCGGTACAGACCGCTCTGGGACAGCAGCATCGCGAACCCGCCGCCCATGCAGAACCCCATGACCCCGATCCGGTCGGCGTCGACGGTGGGCTGGTCGGCCAGCCAGCGCCGCGCGGACTCGCAGTCGCCGAGCGCGGCGCCGCGGCCGGTGGCCATCGTCGCCACCGTCGAGGCGATGCACAGCGGCTTCACCCGGCCGCGGGCGAACAGGTCCGGGATCAGCACGGTGTAGCCCTCGCGGGCCAGATCGCGGGCGACCCGGCGCATCTCCGGGGTCATCCCGAAGATCTCGTAGATCATCACGATCGCCGGGCCCGGGGTGGTGGTCTCGGGGCGGGCCAGGAAGCCGGGCAGCCTGCCGCCGTTGACACTGGGCAGTGAGATCTCGGACTCGACGGTCATGGGCGTGCGTCCCTCCCGGCGCGCGGGACCCGGACGAGTCCCTCCTGCATGGTGGTGGCGACCAGGCGGCCGTCGGCGGTGAAGAAGCGGCCGCTCGCGAGACCGCGCCCGCCCGACGCGGCCGGCGAGAAGCACGAGTACAGCAGCCACTCGTCGGCCCGGAACGGCGCGTGGAACCACATCGCGTGGTCCAGGCTCGCCATCTGCAGCCCGGTCCGGGGCACGTCGTGGCGGGCGACGACCGACCCCAGCAGGGTCAGGTCGCTGGCGTAGGTGAGCAGGCACACGTGCAGCAGCGGGTCGTCGGGCAGCTCGCCGTCGGCGCGCAGCCACAGCCGCATCGGGTCGTCGGACGGACCGGGGTGGTCCTGCGACCAGGACGGCTCGTCGATCAGCCGGATGTCCAGCGGGCGCGGCAGCCCGGCCATCCAGCCTCCGTCGCCGCGGGCGGCGCGGGTGCCGAGGTCGTCGACGGCATCCGGCGCGGGGACGTCCGAGGGCATCGGCTGGGAGTGCTCCAGGCCGTTCTGCGGCAGCTGGAACGACGCCGACAGCGAGAATATCGGCTCGCCGCGCTGGATGGCGAGCACCCGGCGGGTGGTGAACGACCGGCCGTCGCGGACCCGCTCGGTCTCGTAGACGATCGGGATGCTCGGGTCCCCGGGCCGGATGAAGTAGGCGTGCAGCGAGTGGACGCCCCGCTCGGCCGCCACCGTGCGGCCCGCGGCGACCAGCGCCTGGCCCGCGACCTGCCCGCCGAACACACGGGGCAGCGACACCGGCGGGCTCACCCCGCGGAAGAGGTTGTCCTCCAGCCGCTCCAGGTCCAGCAGTGCGACCAGGTCGTCGAGGACGGCCTGGCCGCGCGGTTCACCGTCGGCTGCGGTCTGCGCGGTTGCGGATTCGGCACTCACGGTCGGTGAGTATGCCCAACCGGCCTCAGGCGTGGTCGTTCTCGCCCAGGCGGTGCACCCGGATCAGGTTGGTCGAACCGACCGTGGAGGGCGGCGACCCGGCGACGACGACCACCAGGTCACCCGGCTTGAACCTGCCGATCGACAGGATCGCGTGGTCGACCTGGCGGATCATCGCGTCGGTCGAGTCGACCTTGTCGACCAGGAACGTCTCGACGCCCCAGGTCATCGCGAGCTGACTGCGCACCGCGGGCTCCGGGGTGAACGCCAGCAGCGGGAGCCGGGTGTGCAGCCGGGCCAGGCGGCGGACCGTGTCACCAGACTGGGAGAACGCGACCAGCGCCCGCGCCGAGAGCCGCTCGCCGATGTCGCGGGCGGCGTAGGACAGCACGCCACGCTTGGTGCGGGGCACGTGGTTGAGCGGCGGCACGTCGGCCGGGCCCGCCTCGACGGCCTCGACGATCTCGGCCATCGTCCGCACGGTCTTGATCGGGTAGCGGCCGACGCTGGTCTCACCGGAGAGCATCACGGCGTCGGTGCCGTCGAGGACGGCGTTCGCCACGTCGGAGGCCTCGGCGCGGGTCGGGCGCGAGCTGGTGATCATCGACTCCAGCATCTGGGTCGCGACGATGACCGGCTTGGCGTTCTCCCGTGCGATCTGCACCGCGCGCTTCTGCACCAGCGGCACGTTCTGCAGCGGCAGCTCCACGCCCAGGTCACCGCGGGCGACCATGATGCCGTCGAAGGCGAGCACGACGGCCTCGAGGTTGTCGACGGCCTCCGGCTTCTCCAGCTTCGCGATCACCGGGACGCGGCCGGCGCCGGTGTTGTCCATGATCTTGTGGACGAGGTCGATGTCCGCGGGGCTGCGCACGAACGACAGCGCGACGACGTCGACCCGCAGCGACATCGCGAACTCCAGGTCCGCGATGTCCTTGTCCGACAGCGCGGGCACCGAGATGTTCATCCCGGGCAGCGACAGGCCCTTGTTGTCCGAGACGGGGCCGCCCTCGGTCACTCGGCAGACCACGTCGTTGCCGTCGACGGCGACGACCCGCAGGCCGACCTTGCCGTCGTCGACGAGTAACCGGTCGTCGACCTGGGCGTCCTGGGCGAGGCCCTTGTAGGTGGTGGAGACCCGGTCGGGGGTGCCGGCCACGTCGTCGACCGTGATCCGCACCTCCTCGCCGGTCGCCCACTCGGTGGGCCCGTCGGTGAAGCGGCCGAGCCGGATCTTCGGGCCCTGCAGGTCGGCGAGGATGCCGACGGCGCGCCCGGTCGAGTCGGCGGCGTCGCGGACCATCTCGTAGACGCGCTTGTGGTCGGCGCGGTCCCCGTGGCTGAAGTTCAGCCGGGCCACGTCCATGCCCGCTTCCACGAGGTCACGGATCCGGTCCGGGGTCGCCGTGGCCGGACCGATGGTGCAGACGATCTTGGTTCGACGTGTCACGGCTATCAGGGTAGCGCTGTCTGGAACGATCAGGACGACGGGAACCCGGCCTGTCGGCGTCCGGTTCGACGGTGTTCATCCCGGCGGTCACCGGTGGAGCAGACTGGGGGCGTGCGTGTCCAGCCGTTCGTCCTGTCGGTCCTGTTGAGCCTGGTGGTCCTGTTCACCCCGGCGTCCGGGGTCCCGACGGCACCTCCGGGCACCGACAAGGTCGTCCACCTGCTGCTGTTCGCGCTGCTGGCGTGGACCGGGCGGGCCGCCGGGATCCGGGTGTGGCAGCTGCTGGGCGGGCTCGTCGTCTACGCCGCGGCGTCGGAGGTCGCGCAGGCGCTGCTGCCGATCGGGCGCAGCGGGGACGTCCTCGACGCGCTCGTCGACGTCGCCGGGGCGGCGCTCGGGGTGGGGCTGGCCGTGCTGGTGGCGCGCCGCCGGCCGGGCCGCGAGACGTCGTCGCGGCTCTGAGGCGGACTGGTCCCCACGGCCGCCCGTGGGACCCGGTCGGGTCGGCTCAGCCGGAGGGGCGCTGGGTGGCGTCGGCGAAACGGGCCAGGGTCGCCGCGATCGCCCGGGTGTAGCGGTCCAGCTTCACGGTGTCGACGTTGCCGATCCGGTCGCAGGCCGAGTGGTAGCAGCCGTCGTAGGCCCGGCCCGGTTCACCGCCCCAGAGCTGGGCCTGGGAGCGGGATTTGGTGTCCTCGTCGCCGGTGACCGCGCCCGCGACCGGAATGCCGACCTCGGCGAAGGGGCCGTCGTCGTCGCCGTAGAGGCCGATGGTCTCGGGCTGCGGGGCGCCCGCCGCGGCCAGCTCCTCGGCCAGCACCGAGGCGACGACGCCGGACCCGGGCGGGCCCCGCTCCTCGTCGTCCTCGCCGCGGCCGCCCTGCACGAAGTAGCCGCCGTTGGGCGAGCCGAGCATGTCGGCGTTGAGGTAGAGCAGGTGGTGCTCGCGCTCCTCCTCCGACAGGGACCGCACGTAGCCGGTCGAGCCCTGCAGGTCGTCCTCCTCCGAGCCCCAGAACCCGAAGGAGACGGTGGCGCCGACGCCCGGCTGCGGGCCGAGCGCGGTCGCCGCGGCGAGCAGCCCGGCGATGCCGCTGCCGTCGTCGTTGATGCCGGGGCCGGCCTGAACGGAGTCGAGGTGGGCGCCGGCGAGCACGATCCGGGCGGAATCGCCGCCGCGGGTGCGGGCGACGACGTTGCGCAGCTCGCGGCCGTCCCCGGCGTCGTAGGTGGGGGTGGTGACGTCGAAGCCGGCGTCGCGCAGCACGCCGGCGACGTAGTCGACCGTCGCGTCGTAGCCGGGGGTCCCGGCGGCGCGGTTGCCGCCGTTGTCGTCGGCGATGCGTTCCAGGGCCCGCAGGTGCGGCACCGCGGCCTCGCCGGTCGCGGCGCCTGTGACCTGCTGGGACAGCGCCCCGGCGGGCGGCGGCGCGGTGGCGGGCCCGGCCGCGGTGCACCCGGCGACGACGAACGCCGCCGTCACCAGTGCCAGCAGCCCGTCACGGGTGCGCCGGCCCCGCGTCCGCCCCTGCACTCCCATGCCCACTCCCCCGTGCGTCGCCCCGGACCGCGTCGGCCCGTCCGCTGTGTTCGTACCCCGGCCGTCGTCCGGATCACCGCGCAGGTTGTCGACCGTGTCACGGAAACCCGTCGGGCGCCGCCCGGACCGTCGGCGGGTCAGCGGCGCGGGAGCTCGCTGGGACCGACGTGGTCGTCGAGCCACTCGGTGACCGGGCGGGAGGCCCGCCACACCGCGCGGACCCGGTCCCGGGCCCGCGGGCCGTGCAGCACGTCGTCCGGCGGCCAGTTCCGCGACACGTAGAGCCCCTTGTGCCGCAGCAGGTCCAGCCGCGGATGGCCGGGGTCGGTGCCGCGCGGGCGGGTCTTGAGCGTCGCGCCGTCGACGGTGAGCCCGGCGGCGCGGGCGGTGTCGAGCCGGGCCCGCAGGTCCTCGCCGCGGCGCTGGTCGTCGACGCTCTCGCGGTAGCGGGTCAGCTGGTCGGTCGCCATGTAGTAGTAGCCGCCCGCGGCGAGCATCCCGTCCGCGGACACCTCGACGTAGAACGGCTCGGCGAAGCCGCCGCAGTGGGTCTTGTACGGCGTCTTGTCCGCGGCGAAGCGCACGTCGCGGTAGGGCCGGAACACCTTGCCCGCCCCGAACTCCGGTTCGAGGTCGGCGAGCAGCGCCGTCATCGGGCCGCGGACGTCGCTCTCGTAGACCTCGCGCTGGTCGGTCCAGTACGCCCGGGAGTTGTCGGCGAGCAGGCCGTCGTAGAACTCGACGGCGCCGTCGCCGAAGCCCGCGAACGCGCTCACGCGTCCTCGCGCTCCTGGGGCGTGCCCTGCTCCCCGGGAGCGGTGGTGTCCTCCGGCTCGGGCGCGACGAACTCCTCGCGGCCGCGCCGGGCGAACGCGACGTAGAGCACCGCCCCGACGAACACGACGGCCGAGACGACGACGTTGATCCGGACGTCGCCGAACACGCGGGTCGCCGGATCCGTGCGCATGAGCTCGATGAAGAACCGGCCGAGGGTGTAGCCCGCGACGTAGAGCGCGAACACCTTGCCGTGGCCGAGCCGGAACCGGCGGTCGGCCAGCACGATCAGCGCGGCGACGACGAGGTTCCACAGCAGCTCGTAGAGGAAGGTGGGGTGCACGACCGCGATCGGCGTGGGGTCGAGCGCGACGCCGCCGAGCGGGTCGTCCAGCCCGGTCGCGGGGTCGACCCGGCGGTAGATCTCCAGGCCCCAGGGCAGCGTGGTCGGGCCGCCGTAGAGCTCCTGGTTGAACCAGTTCCCGAGCCGCCCGATCGCCTGGGCGACGATGATGCCGGGCGCGACCGCGTCGGCGAACAGCGGCAGCGGGACGCCGTGGCGGCGGCAGCCGATCCAGGCCCCGACCCCGCCGAGCGCGATGGCGCCCCAGATCCCGAGCCCGCCGTTCCAGATCTCCAGCGCACCCCACGGGTTGCCGCCGGGGCCGAAGTAGGTCCGCCAGTCGGTGGCGACGTGGTAGAGCCGCCCGCCGAGCAGGCCGAACGGCACCGCCCACACCGCGACGTCGAGCACCGTCCCGGCCCGCCCGCCGCGCGCCTGCAGCCGACGCTCGCCCCACCACAGGGCGACCGCGATGCCGGCGATGATGCACAGCGCGTACGCCCGGATCGGGACCGGGCCGAGGTGCCAGACACCGCGGTCCGGGCTGGGGATGGACGTCGGGAGCGCCGCGGCGAGCGTGACGAGCACGGCTCAGCCGCCGTTGCGGCTGCAGGACGGGTGGAACCCGGCCGCGACCAGCCCGCGCACCGCGGCCGACGGGTCACCGCTGGTCACCAGGCCCTCGCCCACCAGCACCGCGTCGGCTCCCCAGCCCGCGTAGGTGAGCAGGTCACCGGGGCCACGGACGCCGGACTCGGCGACCTTGAGCACGTGCGACGGCAGCCCGGGGGCGATCTCACCGAAGACCGACCGGTTCACCTCGAGGGTGTGCAGGTTGCGGGCGTTCACCCCGATCAGGGTGGCGCCGGCCTCCAGGGCGCGGTCGCACTCCTCCTCGGTGTGCACCTCGACCAGCGGGGTCATCCCGAGCGACTCGACGCGGTCGAGCAACGAGGCGAGCACCGGCTGCTCCAGCGCGGCGACGATCAGCAGTACGACGTCCGCGCCGTGCGCGCGGGCCTCGTGCACCTGGTACGGCGTGACGACGAAGTCCTTGCGCAGCAGCGGGGTGTCGACCCGGGCGCGGACGGCGTCGAAGTCGGCCAGCGAGCCGCCGAAGCGGCGCTGCTCGGTGAGCACGCTGATCACCCGCGCACCGTTGGCGGAGTAGGCCTCGGCGAGGTCGGCCGGGTCGGGGATGTCGGCGAGCGACCCCTTCGACGGGCTGGCCCGCTTCACCTCGGCGATGACGCCGACACCCGGCTCGCGCAGGGCCGCCATCGCGTCCCGCGGCGGCGGCGCGGCCGCGGCCCGCCGTTTGATCTCGGCGAGGTCGACGACGCTCTCGCGCTCGGCGAGGTCCTCCCGGACTCCGTCCACGATGGACTCGAGGACGCTGGGTACGCGACCCGGTGTCCCGTTCGGGTGTCCGGCAGTACCGGCAGTGCCCGTAGTGCTCACAGGGCCGACTCCTCCTCCGCTCGCGCGTCGCCCGGACGTCGAGGTCATGCTAGTTCTCCCCCTCACGCGGGCCGACGGTCGGGTCGCCGCCGGCGTCGAGCCGTTCCCAGGCCGCCCGGTCGGGGTCGGCCGGTGTCGTGGCCGCCTGCGTCCCCGGTGCGGCGTACCGGGCGCCGAGCCGCGGCAGCCGCGGCTCGCGGACCACCAGCAGCACCGCCGCGGCGAGCGCGACGACCCCGCCGGCGACGGCCAGCCAGGGCCACGGCGTCGCCGAGACCGCACCGGAGCCCGCGGGGGCGTTCGGGGCGGTCAGCCCGGAACGGGCCGAGGCCAGCTCCACCGCCGACGGCGGCACGGCGACCAGCCGCAGGGTCAGCACCACCGCGGCCGCCCCGGCGAGCCCGACCAGCACGCCCAGCACGCGGCGGGCGATCCCGGACAGCGCGACCAGCGCGGCGACGGCCGCCACCAGCAGCGCCGCGACCGCGGTGACGGCGGGCTGCAGCTGCGCGCCGGTGGCGCCGAGCTCGACGGTGCCGCGGGTCGCGGTGGGCACCTCCAGCACGAACCACTCGGCCGCACCGGCACCCCACAGCGCACCGGCGCCGAGCAGCAGGCCGAGCACGGTCAGGCCGAGTGCCCGCCGGTCGGTGCGGCCCGCCGTGGGCGCGGCGGCGCCGTCGTCGCCGGGCGCCGTCACGCGCTGCCCGGGACCGGCGGGGGTGACATGGACCCGGCCGCGGCGACGGCCGAGAGCACCGCCCGGGCCTTGTTCAGGCACTCCATGTCCTCCGCGGCCGGGTCGGAGTCGGCGACGATCCCACCGCCCGCCTGCACGTACGCGGTCCGGTTGCGGATCATCGCGGTGCGGATGGCGATCGCGGTGTCGGCGTTGCCCGCGAAGTCGAGGTAGCCGACGATGCCGCCGTACTGACCGCGCCGGGTCGGCTCCAGCCGGTCGATGACCTGCATGGCCCGCACCTTCGGCGCCCCGGACAGGGTGCCGGCCGGGAAGCAGGCGACGACGGCGTCGAACGCGGTGCGGTCGCCGCGCAGCAGCCCGGTCACCGTCGACACCAGGTGCATGACGTGGCTGTAGCGCTCGATCTCGAAGAAGTTCCGCACGGTCACCGTGCCGGGCTCGCACACCCGGCCGAGGTCGTTGCGGCCGAGGTCGACGAGCATCAGGTGTTCGGCGCGCTCCTTCTCGTCGCCGCGCAGCTCCTTCTCCAGGAGCTGGTCCTCCTCGTCGGTCGCGCCGCGCCAGCGGGTGCCCGCGATGGGGTGCGTGGTGGCACGCCCGTCGAGCACGCTGACCAGCGCCTCCGGGCTGGACCCGACGATGGAGAACGGCGGCCCGCCCGCCGCGTCGTCGAGACGCAGCAGGTACATGTACGGACTCGGGTTCGTGGTGCGCAGGATCCGGTAGACCTCGAGCGGGTCGGCGTCGCACTCCATCTCGAAGCGCTGCGAGAGCACGATCTGGAACGCCTCGCCGGCGCGGATCTGCTCCTTGGCGTCCTCGATCGCGGCGTGGTGCTGCTCGGGGGTGCGCCGGCGGAGGAACTCCGGGCGGGTCGGGGTGTACACCGCGACCGAGCTGGGCGCGGGCACGGCGAGCTCGCCGGTCATCCGGTCCAGCCGGGCGACGGCGTCGTCGTAGGCCTGGTCGACGCGCTCGTCGGTGGCGTCCCAGTTGATCGCGTTCGCGATCAGGGTGACGGTGCCCTCGTGGTGGTCGAGCGCGGCCAGGTCGGTGGCCAGCAGCATGACCAGCTCGGGCAGCGCCAGGTCGTCGACGGCGGGGTCGTCCGGGTCCGCGATGCGCTCGACGCGGCGGACGATGTCGTAGCCGAGGTAGCCGACCATGCCGCCGGTCAGCGGCGGGAGCCCGGGCAGCGGCTCGGAGTGCAGCTCGGTGACCACGGTGCGCAGCGCGTCGAGCGGGTCGCCGGTGGTGGGCAGGCCGTCGGGCACCTCCCCGGTCCAGACCAGCTCGCCGTCGACGGCGGTGAGCGCGGCGGCGCTGCGAGCCCCGACGAACGACCACCGCGACCAGGACCGGCCGTTCTCGGCGGACTCCAGCAGGAACGTGCCCGCGGTCCCGCCCGCGAGCTTGCGGTAGACCCCGACCGGGGTCTCGTCGTCGGCCAGCAGCCGCCGGGTCACCGGGATGACCCGGTGCGCGCGCGCCAGCTCCCGGAACTCCTCACGGGTGGGGCTCACCGCGCCCAGGGCGGCGGCCGCGGGAGCCGCGGGGGCGGGGGCCCCGGTCGTCGTCGCGCCACCGGATGCGTTCTGGGTCCGCTGGGTCATGCGACTCATTGTCCCCGAGCAGTGACGGCCGCCCTCGCGCGGGTGAGGATGGGGCGCATGACCGATCCGAGCGCCACCGCACCCCCGGACCCGGGGGCGTCGCCACGGCGTCGTGGCCGCCGGTCCGGCGGCGCGGACACCCGCGCCGGGCTGCTCGCGGCCGCCCGCGCCGAGTTCGCCGACCGCGGCTTCGACGGCGCCACGGTCCGCCGGATCGCCGATCGGGCCGGGGTGGACCCGGCCATGGTGAACCACTGGTTCGGCGGCAAGCAGAAGCTGTTCCTCGCCGCGCTGGACCTGCCGGTCGACCCCGGACGGATCCGGCGGATGGTGCTGGACGGCCCCGCCGACCGGGTCGGCGAGCGGATCGTGCGGGGGTTCCTGACGGTCTGGGACACCGGCGGCGGCGCCCCGATGGCGGCGGTGCTGCGCAGCGTCGCGGGTCACGACATCGCGGCCCGGATGCTGCGTGAGTTCGTCGGCGGCGCGATCCTGCGCCCGGTCACCCGGGCGCACTCCCCCGACCGGCCCGACGAGCGGGGCGCGCTCGTCGGCTCCCAGCTGATCGGGCTCGGCATGATGCGCTACGTGGTGCGGCTGGAGCCGCTGGCCTCGGCGCCGCGCGAGGACGTCGTCGCCGCGGTCGGGCCGACCGTGCAGCGCTACCTGACCGGGAACCTGGGGTCGACGAACCCCGAGGAGTAGGCGGCGACGACGGCCTGGGTCCGGCCCCGCGACCCGGTCTTGGCCAGCACCGCGGCGACGTCGGTCGTCACCGTGCCCACGTCGAGCGCCAGCTCCCCGGCGATCTCGGCGTCGGACAGCCCGCGCGCCATCAGTCGCAGCACGCCGCCCTCGCGCGCGGTCAGCCCGGCGGCGGCGAGCCGGTCGCCGTCGTCGGTGGCGAACCCGGCCACGAGCTCGCGCACCGCCGCCGGGAACAGCAGCGACTCCCCCGCGGCGACCGTGTGCACGGCCCGGACCACGTCGCGCGGCGGGGTCCGCTTCAGCAGGAAGCCACCGGCCCCGCGTCCAGGACGTGCCGGTCGTGGCCGAAGGTGGTGAGCACCAGCACCCGGGGCGGGCCGGGGCGGCGCAGCAGCGCCCGGGCCGCGGTGCCGCCGCCGACGGCGGGCATGCGGACGTCCATCACCACGACGTCCGGCGCCAGCCGACCGGCCAGGCCCGGCACCTCGGCGCCGTCGGCGCTCTCGCCGAGGACGGTGATGCCGGGGTCGGCATCGAGCACCGCGCGCAGACCGGTACGGATCGGCGCATCGTCGTCGACCAGCAGGACGCCGATGCTCGCGTCACCCGTCATCGCTCCCCCCGGGGCCCGTCCCCGCCCTACCGCGCCCGTCGGTGTGTCCCCGTCCCGCCACGCCGACGTGCCGGCGACGGGTCCGCCCCACATCCACGGCGACGATCGTCGCAGATCGAGACGGTCCCGGGACCCGCCGCGGAAGCGCGGCGGGCGGGAGCGACCGACGTCTCGTACACAATCGACGCCGCCGGCGCGGCGAAAGCGGCACCAGTCCCTTGATAAGGATCTTCCGCCCTCCTACTTTGTACACAATCACGAAGGGGTGGGTGATGACGGCGAACCACGGAGCACCCGCGGTCGACCGCGTGCACACCGCTCTGCGGGCCGAGATCCTCGACGGTGTGCGCCCCGCGGGGTCCCGGTTGCGGGAGGAGGAGATCGCCGAGGCCCACGGCACCAGTCGCACCCCCACCCGGGAGGCGATCCGTCGCCTCGCCGCCGACGGTCTGGCCGAGCTGACCCCACGACGCGGCGCCGTCGTACTGGCGTGGGACGACGACGACCTCGACGAGCTGTTCGACCTGCGCGTGCTGCTCGAGGGCCACGCGGCGGCCCGCGCGGCAGTCTCCGGGCGGGCCGACCTCGCGCGGATGCGGGATCTGTGCGCGGCGATGGAGGCCGTCGAGGACCCGCCCGATCACGCCGAGATCACCCGTCTCAATCTGGCGCTCCACCACGAGATCCACCGGGCAGGCGGGCGGCGCGCCCTGCGTGAGCTGGTCGGACGAGTGGTCGAGGCCCCGCTGGTACGGACGACCTTCCGCCGCTACACCGCCGAGCGGCTGGCCCGCAGTTTCGCCCAGCATCGCGAGCTCGTGGCAGCCCTCGCCGCCCGCGACCCCGAGTGGGCCCGCGCCGTCATGACCGCGCACCTCCGCGCGGCCCGCGAGGTCGTCCGCGACCGCGCAGGCCCTCCCGACCGGACCGCGGCCGCCGACCGGCGGCCGTGACCACCGACTCTCCGCCGACGACGACGAGGAGCACCGTGGACCAGCACCACCCCACCGCCGACAGTGCCGAGACCACACCACCCGATCCCGTCATCGTCCCCGGCGGCCGCGAACCGGTGCGCCGACCGTGGCTGTTCGCCGTGCTGCTGGTGATCGTGCTGGCCGGTACCCCGCTCTGGTACCCGACCGGGACGATCCGGCCCGTCGTTCTCGGGGTGCCGCTCTGGTTCGCGATCTCCGTGGCGAGCACGTTCGCCTTCGCGGCGTTCGTCTCCTGGATCTGCTTGCGGCAGTGGAACCTGGTCGAACCGGCCGAAGAGGCGGCCCTGCGGAGCGGGGAGGCCGACCGGTGACCGAGCTCGTCTTCGCCGGCCCGAGCGGGGTGGCCATCCTCTGCGTCTACGCCGTCGTGATGCTGCTGATCGGGTGGTACGCGGGCCGCGGCGGATCCACCGGCACAGCACGCGGCTACTTCACCGCGGGTGGCGGCCTCGGCATGGTGACGCTGTTCTTCACCCTCTACGCGACCCAGTACAGCGGGAACTCCGTCGTCGGGTACCCGCCCCAGGCGTACCGGTCGGGCTTCCTGTGGTGGCAGTCGGTCCCTTTCATGATCGCCGTCATCGCGGTGTACCTGCTGTTCGCACCCCGTCTGTACGTCGTGGCGAAGCAGAGGGGTTTCGTCACGCCGACCGACTTCGTGCGGGACCGGTTCGGCTCGACGAAGCTGTCACTGCTCACCGTGGCCCTGATGCTGTGGGGACTCGGCAACTACGTGCTGGAGCAGCTGGTCGCCATGGGCCACGGCATCGCCGGGCTGACCGGCGAGACGATCCCCTACGAGGTCGGCGTGATCGGCTTCATCGTCATCATGCTGGTCTACTCGTGGACCGGTGGGATGCGTGCCGTGGCCATGACCGACGTCCTCCAGGGCATCGCCATGCTGGTCGGGATCGGCGCCCTCCTGACCGGGGTGGTGACGCTGACCGGCGGGCTCGGCACCCTCACCACGTACCTGACCGAGACCTCACCGGAGCTGGTCGGCGTCCCGGGCACCACGGACGCCGTCAACTGGCTCGCGATGATCGTGATGATCGGTTTCGGGGCTGCGGTCTACCCGCACGCGATCCAGCGGGTGTACTCCGCCCGCAGCGAGCGGACGCTGAAGCGGTCCCTGGCGCTGATGGCCTGGATGCCGCTGGCCACGACCGGGGTCGTGTTCGTCGTCGGCATCGCCGGCCTGCAGCTGTTCCCCGGCCTGGACACCGGTGCGTCCGAACAGCTCGTCGGTCTGATCGCCAACGAGGTCGCGGCCCAGAACACGGTCTTCTACCTGCTGATGATCCTCCTGTTCGGCGGTGTCGTGTGCGCCATCGTCTCGACGGCGGACTCCGCGGTGCTGGCGTTCTCCTCGATCGTGGCGGGCGACCTCTACGGCCGCCACGTCGCACCCGGGGCCACCGACCGACGCAAGGTACTGGTCGGCAAGCTCGTCGGTGTCGCGATGGTGTTCGGCCTGCTCGCCATCGCCTGGAACCCGCCCGGCACGCTGTTCAGCATCTTCGTGCTGAAGTTCGAACTCATCGTCCAGCTCGCCCCGGTCTTCATCCTCGGGTTGTACTGGAGGCGGATGGCGCCCGGCCCCACGTTCTGGGGGATGCTCGCCGGGGCCGTCGTCGCGGGTGGCGCCACGCTGCTCGACCTCGGGCCGTTCGGGGGCGTCCCCGCCGGGCTGGTCGGGCTCGCCGCCAACGTCGTCATCTGCGTCGTCGGATCGATGGCGGTCACCCGCACCCCGCGCACCCAGCGGATGGGCGCCGTCATCTGACCGACGGTGCCGCGGCCGGCGGACGATCCGGGCACCGTCGGTCGGGTGCCGCGGGACCGGTGGCCGCCGTCCGGGCCCGGCCGCACACTGGACCCATGGTCGATCTCTCCGCCCGGCTCCCCGACGCCGTCACCGACCGGCTCGCGGCCCTGCGGTCGCGGGTCGGGTCGGCGGTGTTCAGCCGGGTCGCCGGGGACGAGGGCTCCGGCCGGCGCGCCCGCATCCTCGGCGCCGAGGGACCGCGCTGGTTCGCCGAGGACGCCGCCATCCGGACGGTGCACGGCGACGCGTCGATGTTCGTCGGCGGGCTGCGGGCGCTGCTGTTGCAGTCCCTGCACCCGCTGGCCATGGCCGGGGTCGCCGGGCACTCCGGGTTCCGCGGCGACCCGTGGGGACGACTGCAGCGCACCTCGTACTTCCTGGCCGCGACGACGTTCGGGCCGGCCGAGGAGGCCGAGCGGGTGATCGCGCGGATCAAGCGGGCCCACGTCCACGTCCGCGGGACCGCGCCGGACGGGCGCCCGTACTCGGCGTCGGACCCGCACCTGCTGCGCTGGGTGCACGTCGCCGAGATCGACAGCTTCCTCACCGCGCACGACCGCTACGGCAGCACCCCGCTCGACGCCGCGGGCCGCGACGCCTACGTGGCCGACACCGCACGCGTCGCCCGCGAGCTGGGCGTGCCGGACCCGCCCGAGTCCACCGCGGAGCTGCGGGCACAGCTCGACGGCTACCGGCCCGAGCTGGCCGGGACCCCCGCGGCCCGCGACGCCGCGCGGTTCCTGTTGTGGGAGCCGCCGCTGCCGCTCTCCGCGCGGGTGCCCTACTCGGTGCTGGCCGCCGCGTCGGTGGGACTGATGCCGCGCTGGACGCGGCTGCCGCTGCGGCTGCCGTGGCTGCCCGTCGCCGAGGCCACCGTGGTGCGGGCCGGGGGGCACGCGATCACCGCCGGGATCCGGTGGGTCACCTCGGCACCCGCCCAGCCGCCACCGATGCCGCCGGTGCACCCGTGAGCGGTCAGACCCCGCCCCCGCCTCCGAGCCGGGTCACGAGGTAGGTCCGTTCCTGCTCCTCGCGGCGTGCCTCGGCCTCGGCCAGCGACTCCGGGATCGGGTCCGTGTCGTGCTCGGCGACCCACTGCTCCGGACGGATCGGCTCGGGCATGGTCCGCCAGCGGGCACGCGGGTCGTCGCCGTCCTGCGCGTTCTCTTCGGGATCCATCTCCCGAGGGTGCCCGATCCGCCCCGTCGTCGCACCGGGGGACTCACACCCGGGCGCCGTCCCCGGCGAGCAGGACGTCGGTGCTCATGCGCCGTCCCCGGCGAGCAGGACGTCGGTGTCGAAGCAGGTCCGGGTCCCGGTGTGGCAGGCCGGGCCCTCCTGGTCGACGACCACGAGCACGGCGTCGCCGTCGCAGTCCAGCCGCACCTCGTGCACGTGCTGCACGTGCCCGGAGGTGCCGCCCTTGACCCAGTACTCCTGACGCGAGCGCGACCAGTACGTGCCCCGGCCGGTGGTCAGCGTACGGTGCAGCGCCTCGTCGTCCATCCAGCCGACCATCAGCACCTCACCGGCGCGGGACTGGACGACGGCGCAGACCAGGCCGTCGGCGTCGCGCTTGAGCCGGGCCGCGACCGCCGGGTCCAGCGCGGACTCGGCCGCGGAGACGCGCACGCTCTGTGCGGTCATCGGATCTCGACCCCCTCGCCCCGCAGCGCGTCCTTGACCTCGCCGATCCGGAGCTGTCCGAAGTGGAACACGCTGGCGGCGAGCACCGCGTCCGCCCCGGCGCGCACGGCCGGGCCGAAGTGCTCGACCGCGCCGGCACCGCCGGAGGCGATCACCGGGACGTCGACGACCTTCCGGACCGCGGTCAGCATCTCCAGGTCGAACCCGGCGCGGGTGCCGTCGGCGTCCATCGAGTTGAGCAGGATCTCCCCGACGCCGAGCTCCTGGCCGCGCCGGGCCCACTCGACGGCGTCGATCCCGGCGGAACGGCGCCCGCCGTGCGTGGTGACCTCCCAGCCCGACGGTTGCGGCTCCCCGCCCTCGGGGACGCGACGTGCGTCGACCGACAACACGATGCACTGGCTGCCGAAGCGCCGCGACATCTCGTGCAGCAACGTGGGCCGGGCGATCGCGGCGGTGTTCACCGAGACCTTGTCCGCGCCCGCGCGGAGCATCCGGTCGACGTCGTCGGGGGTGCGGATGCCGCCGCCGACGGTCAGCGGGATGAACACCTGCTCGGCGGTGCGGCGTACCACGTCGATCATGGTGCCGCGCTCCGACGACGACGCGGTGACGTCGAGGAAGGTCAGCTCGTCGGCGCCCTCGGCGTCGTAGACCCGCGCCATCTCGACCGGGTCGCCCGCGTCGCGGAGCTCCTTGAAGTTGACGCCCTTCACCACGCGCCCGGCGTCGACGTCCAGGCAGGGGATGACGCGGACCGCGACGCCCATCAGGCGCTCACCGCGTCGACGGCCTCGATCGCCTCGGGCAGGGTGAACCGGCCGGCGTAGAGCGCCTTGCCGATGATCGATCCCTCGATGTTCACCCCGGTCGCAGCGACCTCGGCCAGCCGCACCAGGTCGGCGACCTCGGAGATCCCGCCGGAGGCGATCACCGGGGCCGTGGTGGCCGTCGCGACCTCGGTCAGCAGCTCGACGTTCGGGCCCTGGAGGGTGCCGTCCTTGGAGACGTCGGTGACGATGTAGCGGGTGGCGCCGTCGGCGTCGAGGCGGGCGAGGACCTCCCAGAGGTCGCCGCCGTCGGAGGTCCAGCCGCGCCCCGCGACCCGGCGCCTGCCGTCGATCATCTTGACGTCGAGGCCGATCGCGATCTTCTCGCCGTGCTCGGCGAGGACCCTGCGGCACCACTCGGGCTGCTCCAGCGCCGCGGTGCCGAGGTTGAGCCGGGCCGCGCCGGTGGACAGCGCGCGCTCCAGGGACTCGTCGTCGCGGATGCCGCCGGACAGCTCGACCCTCAGGTCGAGCTTCCCGACCACCTCGGCCAGCAGCTCGGCGTTCGAGCCGCGGCCGAACGCCGCGTCGAGATCGACCAGATGGACCCACTCGGCGCCGCCGGACTGCCAGTTCAGGGCCGCCTCCAGGGCCGAGCCGTAGCCGGTCTCGGTGCCGGCCTCGCCCTGCACCAGCCGAACGGCCTGCCCGTCGACGACGTCCACCGCGGGAAGCAACGTGAAGCTCACCGCGCCAGGGTATCCGCGCCGCTCGTAGCCTCCGGGGGTGGCCGAGGGGGACAGCATCTTCCGGCTCGCGGCGCGGCTGGACGCGGCCACCGCGGGCGCGGTGATCGCACGCTCCGACGTGCGCCACCCCCGCTTCGCCGGCGCCGACCTCGCCGGGGAGGAGATCACCGGCTGGGCGCCGCGCGGCAAGCACCTGCTGGCCCGCACCGCGGGCGGCTGGACCGTGCACTCGCACCTGCGGATGTCCGGGCGGTGGTCGGTGCTGCGGCCCGGGAGGCGGCTCCCCCGCGCCGTCGCGGCCGACCTGCGGATCGCGCTGCACCTCGTCGACGGCCGCACCGTGGCCGGGATCGGGCTGCCGGTGCTGGCCGTACTCCCGACCCGCGACGAGCACACCGTCGTCGGGCACCTGGGCCCGGACCTGCTCGGCGGCACCTTCGACGGCGACGCGGCCCTCGCCCGGCTGCGCGCCGACCCCGGCCGGGCGGTGCTGGCGGCGCTGCTGGACCAGCGCGTCGTCGCCGGGCTGGGGAACATGTGGGCCCAGGAGCTGCTGTTCCTGGAGCGGATCTCCCCGTGGCGGGAGTGTTCCGCGGTCTCCGACCCCGGCACCCTCCTCGGGCGCGGCCGCGCGCTGCTGCGCGACGCGGTCGTCCGCAACCCCGCGCAGAACACCACCGGCCGGGTCCGGCCGCCGCACTTCGTCTACGGCCGTTACCGGCGGCCCTGTCTGCGCTGCGGGACCGCGGTGGCGTTCGCGCCGCCGGAGCGCACCCCGCACGGTCGCGAGACCTGGTGGTGCCCGCGCTGCCAGCGGTGAGCGCGCGGCCGTCGCCGGTTCGCCCTACCGTCGGATCATGGAACTCTCCGGGGCGCGGACGCTGGTGGTCGGGGCGACGGGTGTGCTGGGCGGCGCGCTCACCGAGGCGCTGCGCGACCAGGGCGCGACGCTCGCGCTGGCGGGCCGCACCGATCCCTCCGGGACCGGCGGCGAGCCCACGTTCACCGTCGACGCACTCGACCTGGAGCGCTGCGCCGCCGTCGTCGACGAGGCGGCGGACGCCCTGGGCGGGCTGGACCTGGTGCTCGTCGCGATCGGGGTGGCCGGGTTCGGGGAGGAGTCGGAGAACGACGTCGTCACCGAGCACCTGCTGACGGTCAACACACAGGCGCCGATGGCGATCGGCCGGGCCGCGCTCGCGCACCTCACCGACTCCGGTGGCACGCTCGCGATGATCTCGGCGATCCTGGCCGACGTTCCGACGCCGGGGATGGCGGCCTACTCGGCGTCCAAGGCGGCGCTGTCGGCGTGGCTGACCGCGACCCGCGGTGGCGTGCGCAAGCAGGGCGTGCGGGTGCTCGACGTACGGCCGCCGCACATCGAGACCGGGCTCGCCGACCGCGCCGTCGCCGGGACGGTGCCGTCCGGCATCAGAGCGGGTTCCGACGTCGCGACGCTCGTCGGACAGGTGCTCGAGGCGCTGCGCTCGGACAGGCGGACGGTGACCTTCGACCTGCGCTCCGGGGAGTACGCGCTGGGCTGAGGCGCGTTCCGCGGAACGGCCACGGTCGTCGTGCGCGGTCGTCACACTCGCCGCCGTGCCTTCCCTCCGTTCCCGCAAGCGGGCCCGTGACTCCGACCGGACCGCGACCTGCGACCGGCTCGACGTCGCCTTCGCCGAGGGCCAGATCGACGGCGTCGAGCACCGGACCCGGGTCGCCGCCGCGCTGCGGGCGGCGCACATCGGTGACCTCACCACGCTCACCGCTGACCTGCAGCTTCCCGGCGTCGCGCGAGTACGGCGAGGGCCGTCGCCGGCCCGGAGCGTGGCGGCCTCCCCCACACGGCCGGACCGGGACGCGCCGGGCTACTGGCCGGTGCGGATCGGGGTGGCCGTCGCGCTGGACGCGGCGATGGCCGTCGCGCACGCCGTCGTCTCCCGTCCGGTGCACCGGCCACCAGTGCCGCCTCCCACGGCGGCCGCGCCCGTCCCCGTCACCGCCCCGGTCGTCGTCGAGCCGGTCGATCTGCGGACCGACCGGGGACTGACCGAGTTGGTCGCGGCCGTCCGCCGCGTCTCGGGTGGCACCGTCGTCGACTCGCTGTCGGTACGCGGCCCCGACGACGGCGGGGTTCGGATCGCCGAGCCGGGGAACCCGCGCGCGGACCGGACCTACACCTGGACGCCGGGGGCCGGGCTCACGAGGCTCGACGTCGTGTCCGCGATCGCCCGTGACCCCGATCAGCGCACCGTCGACCTGGGCGACCTCGACACGACCGCCCTCGCGGGGCTGCTCGCCGGCGCACCTCGCGCGACCGGTGTGCCCGGCGCCCGCTCCGTGCGGCTGATGGTGTTCGACCCCGGCTCGGGCCCGGCCGTCGAGATCACCTGCACGGACGGCTCGGCACGGCGCGGCACGGTGACCGCGCGACCCGACGGCAGTGGGGTCGCGGTGTTCGCCGCGTCCTGACCGGGCGACCCGTTCAGCCCGTGACCGACCGCAGCCAGTTCTCCAGGACCGCGGCGCCGGCGTCACCGGACTTCTCCGGGTGGAACTGGGTCGCCGACAGCGGCCCGTTCTCCACCGCGGCGACGACGTCCTCGCCGTGGTGGGTCCAGGTGACCTTCGGCGGGGCGATCGCGTGCGAGGGCTCCAGGGTCCAGCGCCGGACGCCGAACGAGTGCACGAAGTAGAAGCGGGTGTCGGCGTCCATCCCCGCGAACAGGATGGACTCCTCCGGCATGCGGACGGTGTTCCAGCCCATGTGCGGCAGCACGTCGGCCTGGATCCGCTCGACCGTGCCGGGCCACTCGCCGCAGCCCTCGGTGTCCTCGTCGAACTCGACGCCACGCTCGAACATGATCTGCATGCCGACGCAGATCCCGAGGACCGGGCGGCCGCCGGCGAGCCGACGCCCGATGATCTGCGGGCCACGGACGGCGTGCAGGCCCTGCATGCACGCCGCGAAGGCGCCCACCCCGGGGACGACGAGACCGTCGGCCTCGGTCGCCGCGTCGAAGTCGGACGTCACGGTGACGTCCGCGCCGACGCGTTCGAGGGCGCGCTCGGCGGAGCGCAGGTTCCCGGAGCCGTAGTCGAGGACGACGATGCGTGCCACGCGACCAGCGTAGTCGCCGCCTCGCGCGGCTCCCCGCGGCCCGGGGGCGGCGCCGTGATCATCAGTACCTGTGCGCTGCTCGGCCCGACCGGTGACGGCGCTCAGGTACTGATGATGACGATCGGACCGCGCGCGCCGCGGTCACCGCACCGGCGAGGACGGCGACGAGCAGGCACGTTCCGGCGGCGAGGGCGGTCACGCCGACGTCGGGCACCGGGGCCACCGCGGTGCCGGTGGCCGTTGACAGCCCTGAGGCGAGGGCGGCCAGGGGCGGCACGGCCACCGCCAGGCCGAGCACGATCCCGAGCGTCGCGGCCGTACCGGTCTCGACGGCGACGGTCGCGACGATCCGGGCCCGGGTAGCCCCGGCCGCGACGAGGACGGCCAGGTCGGCCCGCCGGGTCCCGGTGGCGGCCACGACGCCCGCCGCCACGGCCAGCGCGCCGTGGCCCGCCGACACCGCGACCAGCAGCGTCGCCAGCAGGCCGGTCAGCCGGGCGTCGACGGCGTACCCGGCGGCCGCGTGGGCCGCCGCGTCCCGCACGGTGACCCCGGCCGGTGGCGGGTCGGGCACCGCGCCCGCCGGCAGGAACGCCGTGCGGGTGAGGGCCGCCGGATTGTGCGCGCGCACCTGGGAGCGGTCGACGACGAGGTCTCCGCGCTGCTCGTCGGGTGGCAGGATGCGCGCGACCCGCAGCGGAACGACACTGCCGTCGGCGAACCGGGCGTCGAGAATCGCGCCCCCGGCGAGGCCGAGCGCGGCGGCCGTCGGGCTGGACAGGACCACCTCCCCCGGCTGCACCAGGCCGGGGTCGGCGGTCCCGACCGCGTCGACGGCGGTCGGTCCCGCAGGTCCTCCGACGACGAGCACGGTCGGCAGCGGGATCCGGGCGCCGGGGACGGCGAGGGCATGGGCGACGTCGTCGGGCAGGCCGGGCGTGCCGTCGCGCTCCACGGTCACCTGCCCGGCGAGCTGTGCGGTCCGGGGGCTCGGGATGTTCGCCGCGTCGGAGGTAGCGGACCTGCCCCGGCCCGGGGCGGCCACCATCGGGCGGCACGCCGTCGACGGGCCGATGGGCCGGCTCGTCGAACCCGTGCTCCCCCTGGAGTTCGACGGCCGGCCCGCGCCGCTGCCCGGCCCGCCTCAGCTGCTGGGAACCGCCGCCGCCACCTGGTGACCGGCCGGCGCCCAGCCGATCGCCGGGGCGACCCGCTCGGCGATCGAGCGCAGCAGGTGCGCGTTGTACTCGACACCGAGCTGGTTGGGCACGGTGAACAGCACGTAGTCCGCCTCCCGCACGGCGACGTCCTCGGCGAGCTCGGCGGCGATCCGGTCCGGGTCGCCGACGTAGCTGCGGCCGAACCGGGACCGGGCGCCGTCGAGGACCCCGACCTGGTCGTCCTCGCCGCGCTCACCGAAGTAGCGGCGGTCGAGGTCGGTCGTGACCGGGATGACGCTGCGCGACACCGACACCAGCGGGGCGCGGTCGTGCCCGGCGGCGGCCCAGGCCTCGCGGTAGCGCAGGATCTGCTCGGCCTGCAGCCGGTCGAACGACTCGCCGGTGTCCTCGGTGAGCAGCGTCGAGCTCTGCAGGTTCATGCCCTGGGTCGCGGCCCACTCGGCGGTGGCCCGGGTCCCCGCGCCCCACCAGATCCGGTCGCCGAGGCCCGGGGACTGCGGCTGCACCGGCAGCGCGACGTGCCGCCCGCGGGTGCGGGACGGGTCGGCGGGTGCCACCCCGGCACCGCGGATCGCGGCGAGGAACACCTCGGCCTTGGCGCGGGCGGCGTCGGCGTGGGTCTGCCCGTCGGCGGGCCGGTACCCGAAGGCCTCGGCGCCGTTCAGCGCGATCTCGGGCGAGCCCCGGCTCACGCCGAGCTGCAGCCGCCCGCCGGAGAGCAGGTCGGTCGCGGCGGCCTCCTCGGCCATGTAGAGCGGGTTCTCGTAGCGCATGTCGATCACACCGGTGCCCATCTCGATCCGGCTGGTGGTCGCCGCGATCGCTGCGAGCAGCGGGAACGGCGCGGCCAGCTGGCGCTCGAAATGGTGCACGCGCACGAAGGCGCCGTCGATGCCGATGTCCTCCGCGGCACGCGCCAGCTCCACGGTCTGGCGCAGCGCGTCGGCGGCGGTGGGGGTCCGTGACCCGGGGACCTCTCCGTGGTGCCCGAACGACAGGAA
The DNA here is from genome assembly GCF_017312155.1 of Pseudonocardia sp. UM4_GMWB1. Lineage (NCBI taxonomy): Bacteria > Bacillati > Actinomycetota > Actinomycetes > Pseudonocardiales > Pseudonocardiaceae > Pseudonocardia > Pseudonocardia sp. UM4_GMWB1. The sequence continues at coordinate 4,284,022 of NZ_QJPN01000001.1, forward strand.
CCCGATCTTCGTCATGCCCTCTGCAACAGAAGTTGAGGGCTCAACATTCCGTCAGAGGGCGCCCTTGGTGGACGGCACCCCGGTGACCCGCGGGTCGGGCTCGGTCGCGGCCCGCAGCGCGCGGGCGACGGCCTTGAACTCGGCCTCGGTGATGTGGTGCGGGTCGCGGCCGTCGAGCACCCGGACGTGCAGGGCGAGGTGCCCGTGGAAGGCCAGGGACTCGAACACGTGCTTGTTCAGCACGGTCGGGTAGTGCCCGCCGACGACGAAGCCGCGCATCATCTCCGGCTCGCCGGTGCACACGGTGTAGGGCCGGCCGGAGACGTCGACGACGGCCTGGGCGAGGGCCTCGTCCATCGGGATCCAGGCGTCACCGAAGCGGCGGATGCCCTTCTTGTCCCCCAGCGCCTGGCGGATCGCCTGTCCCAGCACGATCGCGACGTCCTCCACGGTGTGGTGGGAGTCGATCTCGATGTCGCCCTCGGCGTGCACGGACAGGTCGAAGCTGCCGTGCTTGCCGAACGCGTCGAGCATGTGGTCGAAGAACGGGACCGTGGTGGTGATGTCGGTGCGCCCGGTGCCGTCGAGGTCGATCTCGACGACGATGCGGGTCTCCTTGGTGACGCGTTCGACGCGTCCGATGCGGCTCACCTTGTCGGTCATCACAACAGCTCCTGGGTGGCGAGGTCGGTGGCGGCGGTGAGGAAGGCGTCGTTCTCCTCCGGCGTGCCCACGGTGACCCGCAGCCGCTCGGGGATGCCGACGTCGCGGATCAGCACGCCCTGGTCGAGGAACCCCTTCCAGGCGCGGCCGGCGTCGGCGAAGCGTCCGAAGAGGATGAAGTTGGCGTCGGAGGCGACGACGTCGTAGCCGGCGGCGGCCAGCTCGCCGGAGATCCGGTCCCGCTCGGCGGCGAGCAGCGCCACCGAGCCGAGGGTGGCCTCGGCGTGGCGGAGCGCGGCCCGCGCGGCGGCCTGCGACAGCACCGACAGGTGGTAGGGCAGTCGCACGAGCTGGAGTGCGTCGATCACCGCGGGCGCGGCGGCGAGGTAGCCCAGCCGACCGCCGGCGAAGGCGAACGCCTTGCTCATCGTCCGCGACACCACGAGCTTGTGGCCGTGCGTCGCCAGCAGGGTCGTGGCGCTCGGGCGGCCGGTGGCCTCGGCGAACTCGGCGTAGGCCTCGTCGACGACGACCATGCCGGGGGCGGCGTCGACCAGCCGGGCCAGGTCGGCCGGGGCGACCGACTGCCCGGTCGGGTTGTTCGGGCTGGTCACGAACGTGACGTCCGGGGCCTTCTCGGCCAGGACGGTGACGGCCGCGTCGATGTCGAGGGTGAAGTCGTCGCGGCGCGGCACCGGGACGAACTCGGTCTGCGTACCGGAGGCGAGGATCGGGTGCATCGAGTAGCTGGGCACGAAGCCGAGCGCGGTCCGGCCGGGACCGCCGAAGGTCTGCAGGATCTGCTGGAGGATCTCGTTGGACCCGTTCGCGGCCCACAGGTTCGCCGTGGTCAGCTCGACCCCGGTCTGCCGGGACAGGTAGGCGGCGAGATCGCCCCGCAGCGCGACGAGGTCGCGGTCGGGGTACCGGTGCAGCTCACGGGCCGCCTCCTCCACCGAGGCGGCGACGTCGGCGACAAGCTCGGGCGGCGGCGGGTACGGGTTCTCGTTGGTGTTGAGCCGCACCGCGACGTCGAGCTGCGGCGCGCCGTACGGGCTCTTCCCGCGCAGGTCCTCGCGCAGCGGCAGGTCCGCGAGCCGGACCGTCGACCCGGCGGTCACGCCCCGGCCCCCTCGAACCGGGCGGTCACGGCCTCGCCGTGGGCGGGCAGGTCCTCGGCGTTCGCCAGGGTCACGACCCGGCCGGCGACCTCGGCCAGCGCCGCGCGTCCGTAGTCGACGACGTGGATGCCGCGCAGGAACGTCGCCGTCGACAGCCCGCCGGAGTGCCGCGCGCAGCCCCCGGTCGGGAGCACGTGGTTCGACCCGGCGCAGTAGTCGCCCAGCGACACCGGCGACCAGGCCCCGACGAAGACCGCACCGGCGTTGCGGACCTTCGCCGCGTCGCCCCCGGAGTCGGCGGTCTGGATCTCCAGGTGCTCGGCGGCGTAGGCGTCGACGACGGCGACCCCGTCGGCGGTCGAGGACACCAGGATGACCCCGGACTGCGGCCCGGTCAGCGCGGTGCGCACCCGCTCGGTGTGCTTGGTCGCGCCGACCCGGGTCTCCAGCTCGGCCTCGACCCGCTCCACCAGCGCGTCGGAGGTCGTGACCAGCACCGATGCGGCGTTCGGGTCGTGCTCGGCCTGCGAGATGAGGTCCGCGGCGACGTGCGCGGCGTCCGCGGTGTCGTCGGCGAGGATCGCGATCTCGGTGGTGCCGGCCTCGGCGTCGATCCCGACCAGGCCACGCAGCATCCGCTTGGCCGCGGTGACGTAGACGTTGCCGGGGCCGGTGACCATGTCGACCGGCTCCAGCTCGGCGCCGTCGGTATCGGTGCCGCCGTAGGCCAGCAGCGCGACGCACTGGGCGCCGCCGACGGCCCACACCTCCTCGACGCCGAGCAGCGCGGCCGCCGCCAGGATCGTCGGGTGCGGGCGTCCGCCGAACTCCGCCTGCGCCGGGGAGGCGACGACCAGCGACTCCACGCCGGCCGCCTGCGCCGGGACCACGTTCATGATCACGCTCGACGGGTAGACCGCCAGCCCGCCCGGGGCGTAGAGCCCGACCCGGCGGACCGGGACGAACCGCTCGGTGACGGTGCCGCCGGGGACGACCTGGGTGACCACGTCGGGCCTGCGCTGCTCGGCGTGCACGATCCGGGCGCGCTCGATCGAGGTCTCCAGTGCCGCGCGCACGTCCGGGTCGAGATCGCGCAGGGCGGCGGAGATCGCCTCGGCCGGGACGCGCACGGTCTCCGGACGGACCCGGTCGAAGCGCTCGGTGGCGTCCAGCGCGGCGGCGGCGCCGCGGTCGCGCACGTCCTCCACCAGCGGGCGGGCACGCTCCAGAGCGGCGTCGATGTCCAGCTCGGCGCGCGGCATCATGCCGCGCAGGGTGGCCGGACGGGGCAGCGGTTCGGCTCGCAGGTCGAGGCGGCGGAGCATGGCCCCCAGGATACGGCGGCGGTCCGGCACGGTCCCATCCCGGCGGGGTGAGCCACGTCCTCGCCGTCGGTGGGCCGTGGCAGTCTCCGCGGCGTGACCCGCCACGTGAGCGACGCCGAACGCCGGGCCCGGCTGGTGACCCGGCACCGGCTCGCCCCGCACACCCGCACCGACGACGTCGTCGCGATCAGCGACGACCTGGTCGCGCTGCACTCCACCGACCCGGTCTCGGTGTACCTGTCGGCGGCGGCCCGGATGGCGACGCCGTCGCTGGCGCCGGTCGCGGCGGCGCTGCACGAGGACCGGACCCTGCTGCGCCACCACGCGATGCGCCGCACGCTGTGGGTGTTCAGTCGTGCCCACGCCGCCCTGGCCCACCACGCGGCCACCGTGGACGTCGCCGCGGTGCAGCGCCGTGACCTGCTGCGGCAGCTCGCGGCGGACGGCGTCGACGACCCGCAGGCCTGGTACGCCGAGGCCGCCGACCGGGTGCTGACGCTGCTGCGCGAGCACGGCCCGACCCCGGCCCGCGCGGTCGGCGCCGCGCTGCCCGACCTCGCCGCCCGGCGGGTCACGCTGCCCGGCGGCGGGACCCAGCCCGCGCACGGCCGGGTGCTGCTGGTGCTCGGCTTCGAGGGGCGGGTGCTGCGCGGCGAGCCGGTCGGGACCTGGGTCAACGGGCAGTACCGGTGGGCCGCCGCCGACGACTGGGTGCCCGGCGGCATCGGCGCTCCCCCGCCCGCCACCGCCGACGACGGCGTGCGCCGCGCCGCGGCGGCCGGGCTGGCCCGTGCCCACCTGCGCGCGTTCGGCCCGGCCACCCGCGACGACCTGCGGTGGTGGGCCGGCTGGACGGTCGCCACCACCCGCACCGCGCTGGCCGACGTCGGCGCCGTCGAGGTCGGGCTCGACGACGGCGGCACCGGTCACCTGCTCCCCGACGACCTCGACCCGGTCGCCGACCCCGGGCCGTCGGTGGCGCTGCTGCCGAGCCTGGACCCGACGACGATGGGGTGGAAGGCCCGCGGCTGGTACCTCGACCCGGCGCACGCACCGCTGCTGTTCGACCGCAACGGCAACGGCGGCCCCGCGGTCTGGGTGGACGGCGCCGTCGCCGGGACCTGGGTGCAGCGGCCCGACGGCGCCGTCGTGACCCGGCTGTTCGGCGACGTCGACCCAGCCGCCCGCCGGGCGGTCGACGACGCCGCGGAGCGCCTGCGGGCGTTGCTGGGCGGGGCGCGGGTCTCCGCCCGCTTCCCGGCCCCGGTGCAGTCGGAGCTGCTGGCGGGGCCGTGAGCCGGGTGCTCACCGCGGGAGGACGACCAGGTTGCCGGCTCCGCTCCACGGTGTGGCGACGTCGACCCCGTCGGGAAAGGTCCCACGCCGCATCACCAGCGTGCTCGTCCCGGGGGTGTACCGAGCAGGGCGCACGAAGAGGTAGTTGACCCGCAGCACGGCGCCCAGGACAGGGCCCGAGCGGTCGATCCGGTCCCGGACCCGCCCCAGCAGGGCGGCACGTTCGGACAACGGATCGTCGATCGCGCACCGGTCCTCACAGAAGAAGGCCAGCGCCCCGACCTCCCCCGCGCTGACGACCTTGCCGTGCAGCCCGCCCGCCACCCGTGCGTACTCCTCGGACGTCGCGTGGTTGGTGGAGATCGGCGCGATCCGCCAGCGCGCCCCGTCGTGCCCCGCGTAACCCGCCGAGAGGAGCACGAGCAGGACGACCGCCCCGCACCCCGCGCGGACCACGACCGGGGCGATCTCGGGCGCGTGCGCCCAGGCCCAGCCGGACACCGCGGCGAGCGCGAACACGACCAGTACCGACAGCGCACCGACAGCGGGACCGTAGTACCAGTGGTACGGCGCCGTGCCGAGCAAGCAGAAAACCAGCAGGTGCGCGGCGGAACCCGCGCCCAGCACCAGTGCGGGAACCGCGCGCACTCCCTGCGCGAACACCCACAGCACCCCGGCGACCACCCCGGCGACCGGACCGATCAGCGCGAGCGGGGTCGCCACGGGGAACACCCGGAGATAGAGACCGAGACCGTTGAGGACGGTCGTGCCACCCCAGTCCGCCCCCACCTTCCACAGCATCGTGTCGGGCACCGCCGACCCCAGGAGGATCCAGGCCAGCACGAACCACGGCAGGGCGGTCGCCGCCGCGGCGGCGAACACGACCTGGGCCCGGCGCATCAGCGCCGGCACCGCGGCCGTCGCGGCAACGACGACCACGGCCAGATCCGGGCGGGTGAGCACGAGCAGCCCGCCCAGCACCCCGGCCGCACCGGGCCGTCCCGCGGTCGCCGCCCAGCAGAGCCCGACCAGGAGCGCGACCGCGAGGTGGGTCTCCAGCCCGACGGTGGACAGCAGCAGCGGGTTCACCAGCACGACCGCCGCGGCCACGGGCCCGGTCCACACCGGCCAGCTCCGCACGGAGGCGGTCCTCGCCGCCCACCAGCCCGTCGCCGCGACGCAGAGCGCGAACACGACTCCCGCCGCCACGACCGGTTGCCGCACCACCGCTGCCACGGCCGCGAGCAGCAGCACGTTCAACGGCGAGGTCGCGGTGTGGGCGACACCGTCGAGGTTCACCCCCCAGTGCGCGTGGAACGCGAGGTTCCGGGCGTAGGTGAGGGTGATGTAGGCGTCGTCAACCAACGCCCCGGACACCAGCGGGAACACCGCGAGCGTGGTGACGCCCGCACCCGCCGCCACGAGCAACGGCACGGACGGCACGAGCGGCCGGAACGGACGGCGACGGCGCCGTGCCGGTGCAGCTGCCGTCCGGTACCGCAACGGGTCGGCGAACTCGGGGGGAGCGATGGCCATGCGGGATTGTGACACCATCGCCCAAGATCACGGACGCGGTTCGCGACGTGTCCGCGATCCGTACCCGTCAGTGGTCCCACCTCGACGTTCCGTGACGCAGAGTCGCCGCGAGGTCGATCGTCAGGATCCGGGAACGAGGTCCAGCCCCAGATCCAGCGCGGTGACCGAGTGGGTCAGCCCGCCCACGGCCAGGAAGTCCACCCCGGTCGCCGCGTAGTCCCGCGCGACGTCGAGCGACAGCCCGCCCGAGGACTCCAGCAGCGTCGGTCCGGCGCCGCGCCGGCGCACCGCCTCGGCGGTCTGCGCGACGGTGAAGTTGTCGAGCAGGACCAGCTCGGCGCCGAGCGCGAGGACCTCGTCGAGCTGGTCGAGCGAGTCGACCTCCACCTCGCACGGCAGGTCCGGGGCCAGCTCCCGGGCCGCGGTCAGGGCGGCGGACACCGACCCCGCGGCGGCGACGTGGTTGTCCTTGACCAGCACCGCGTCGCCCAGGCCGAGCCGGTGGTTCACCCCGCCGCCGCACCGCACGGCGTACTTCTCCAGCAGCCGCAGGCCCGGCAGCGTCTTGCGGGTGTCCCGGATCCGGGCGCCGGTGCCCGCGACGGCGTCCACCCAGGCGCGGGTGGCCGTCGCGACCCCGGACAGGTGGGTGAGCAGGTTCAGCGCCGTGCGCTCGGCGGTGAGCAGCCCGTGCACGGGGGCCCGCACGGTGAGTGCCGGGGCGCCGGCGGTGAGCCGGTCACCGTCGGCGGCCTCGGCGAGCACCGCATAGCCGCCCGCCCCCAGCACCTCGTCGAGCACGGCGCGCGCGGCCGGGGCCCCGGCGAGCACGCCGTCGGCGCGCGGGGTGAACGAGGCGAGGGCCACGGCGTCGGCGGGGACGGTGGCCGCCGACGTCGCGTCCGGGCCGTAGCGCAGGTCCTCCTCCAGCGCCGTGCGCACCACGCGCCGCAGGTCCGCCGCGTCGGGGGCCCCGATGCCGGTGGCCCCGCCGACCCCGGCGGCGACCCGGGTCATGCCGCACCCACCAGGGCGTCGGCGACGACCACCGGCCGGCCGGCCGCGTCGAGGCGCACCCGCAGCGACGACGCCTGGTGCACGTCGTCGCGGTCCGGGAAATCGGTGCGCACGTGGCAGCCCCGCGACTCGCGCCGGGTCCCCGCCGCGGCCAGCACCGCCTGCGCCAGCAGGGTCAGCGCCGCGTCCTCCACCCCCGCGCGGCCCACCGGGACACCGACGACGGTGGCGGCCTCGACCGCGTCGGACGCGGCGGCCAGCCCGGTCGCGTCCCGTCCGATGGCGGCGTGGCGCGACAGGGCGCGCTGCAGGGTCGCGCGGTCCGCGACCGGCAGCGCCGGGGCGGGCTCGACCGGCGCGGTGAGCAGCGCGGGCCCGGCCGCGGCCCGGTCCTCGCAGACCGCGCGGACCACCCGCTCCCCCACGACCAGCCCCTCCAGCAGCGAGTTCGACGCGAGCCTGTTGGCCCCGTGCAGCCCGGTGCGGGCGACCTCGCCCGCCGCGTACAGCCCCGGGACGCCGGTGCGGCCCCAGGTGTCGGTGACGACGCCGCCGCAGGCGTAGTGCGCCGCCGGGTTCACCGGGATCGGCTCGGTCCGCGGGTCGATGCCCGCCTCCCGGCAGGAGGCGAACACGGTCGGGAACCGGGTGGCGAAGCCCGCCAGACCGGTCGCGTCGAGCCAGGCGCACTCGCTGCCGGTCTCGGCGGTGTGCCGGGTGATCGCCGCCGCGACGACGTCGCGCGGGGCGAGGTCGGCCAGCGGGTGCACCCCGGCCATGAACGCGTGCCCGGCCCGGTCGCGCAGGACCGCGCCCTCGCCGCGGACGGCCTCGGTGACCAGCGGGCGGCGCCCGACCGCCGGGCCGGTCCAGAGCACGGTCGGGTGGAACTGCACGAACTCCAGGTCGGCCGCCGTCGCCCCGGCACGCAGCGCGATCGCGACGCCGTCGCCGGTGGAGGTCGCCGGGTTGGTCGTCGAGGAGTAGAGCTGCCCGTACCCACCGGTGGCCAGCAGGACCGCGGGGGCGCGCAGCACGCCCGTCTCCGCACCGCCGTCCCCGGCCAGGACGGAGAGCCCGACGACCCGGCCGGTCACGTCGCGCAGCGCGTCGTCGGCCACGTGCCCGTCGAGCACGGTGACGCCCGCCTCCCGGGTCGACGCGACCAGCGCCCGCTCGACCTCGGCGCCGGTGGCGTCGCCGCCCGCATGCACCACCCGGAACGCCGAGTGCCCGCCCTCGCGGGTGCGGTCCAGGCGGGCGCCGCGCGCGTCGAACAGGGCGCCGCGCTCGCGCAGCCGCCGCACGGCGCCGGGCCCGCCGCGCACGATCACGTCGACCGCGTCGGCGTCGTTGAGCCCGCCGCCCGCGGCCCGGGTGTCCGCGACGTGCGCCCCGAGCGAGTCCCCGGCGACGTCGCCGAGCACGACGGCCACCCCGCCCTGCGCCCAGCGGGTCGAGCCCTCGCCGATGCCGTCCTTGGTGACCACCACGACGCGCAGCCCGGCCGCGGCCGCGTCGAGCGCGGCGGTCAGCCCGGCCACCCCGGACCCGACGACGACCAGGTCGGCGCCGGCCTCCCAGCTCACCCCCCGCGCCGTCACTCCCCACCTCCCGGCTGACCGATCTCGATCATCCGCTGCACGGCGGCACGGCCGCGGGCGGCGAGGTCGGGGTCGACGTGGACCTCGTCGGTGCCCTCGCGGACCGACCGCAGCAGCGCCTCGGCGGTGATCATCTTCATGTAGGGGCAGGACGCGTTCTCGTTCACCGCGCGGAACGCGATCTCCGGGGCGGCCAGGCGCAGCTGGTGCAGCATCCCGACCTCGGTCGCGACGAGCACCTCCGTCGCGCCGGTGGCGCGGGCCGCGTCGATCATCCCGCCGGTGGAGAGGATCCTGACCTGCTCGGCGGGCACCGCGCCGGTGCCCGCCAGGTAGAGCGCCGAGGTCGCGCAGCCGCACTCGGGGTGCACGAACAGGTCGGCGCCGGGGTGGGCCGCGGCCCGCTCGGTGAGCTGCTTGCCGTTGATGCCGGCGTGCACGTGGCACTCCCCGGCCCAGACGTGCATGTTCTCCCGCTCCAGGGTGCGCCGGACGTGCGCGCCGAGGAACTGGTCGGGCAGGAAGAGCACCTCGCGGTCGCGCGGGATCGAGTCGACGACCTCGACGGCGTTGGAGGAGGTACAGCAGATGTCGGTCTCGGCCTTCACCGCGGCGGTGGTGTTGACGTAGGAGACGACGACGGCGCCCGGGTGCTCGGCCTTCCACTCCCGCAGCTGGTCGGCGGTGATCGAGTCGGCCAGCGAGCAGCCGGCCCGCGCGTCGGGGATCAGCACGGTCTTGTCCGGGCTGAGGATCTTGGCGGTCTCGGCCATGAAGTGCACGCCGCAGAACACGATCGTCGACGCGTGGGACTCGGCCGCGATCCGGGACAGCGCGAGCGAGTCCCCCACGTGGTCGGCGACGTCCTGGATCTCGGGCAGCTGGTAGTTGTGCGCCAGCAGGACCGCGTCCCGCTCGCGGGCCAGCGCACGCACCTCGTCGGCCCAGCCGGGGTCGGTCCCCGTGCCGCCGGGTGCCGTCAGCGTTCCGGTCATTGCGCCCTCCCGGGCCGTGTCGGGTTTTCGCCTAGCGGGCGGAAACTGGTCGGATGGTAGCACCGCTCGCGCGCCACCGGCACCTCCGTCGTGACCGGGACCTCACCCGACGGACACCCCGCCGTCACGTCCCGGTGCCGCGGCCGGTCCGCCCTAGGCTGGCCCCGTGACACCGCCACCCGCCCTGCACGAGGTCCTCGCCGTCGTGCTCAGGATCCGGGAGGGCCGGGCGGGCGCCCTGCTCTGGCAGCGGGCCCTGGACCCGGACGCCGGACGCTGGGCACTGCCGGGCGGCACCCTGGGCCCCGACGAGGACGTCGAGACCTCCGTGCGCCGCCAGCTCGCCGAGAAGGTCGACGTCCGCGAGGTCGCCCACGTCGAGCAGCTGTCGGTCTTCTCCGACCCGGCCCGCGTGTCCGGGAAGCGCCGCATCGCCACCGCGTTCCTCGGCCTGGTCCCCTCCGACGCGGACCCCGAGCTGCCCGGGGACACCGCGTGGCACGACGTCGAGGACCTGCCCGCGACCGCGTTCGACCACGCCGCGATCGTCGCGGCGGGGCGGGACCGCCTGCGCGCCAAGCTGTCCTACACCAACCTCGGGTTCGCGCTCGCCCCCGCGGAGTTCACGATCTCGGCGCTGCGCGAGCACTACGTCGCCGCGCTGGGCCACGAGGTGTCGGCGACGAACCTGCAGCGGGTCCTCACCCGTCGCGGCCTGCTGGAGCCCACCGGGGAGGTCGTCCCGTCGGGCCGTTCCGGCGGCCGCCCGGCCGCGGTGTTCCGGTTCACCGACCGCGGGATGCGCGTCACCGACGCGTTCGCCGTGCTCCGGCCACCTGCGCGACCCGGCGGGCCCCGCGACGGCGTACTACCGTGAGCCGGTGTCCGCCATGCTTCCGCTGTTCCCGTTGGGGACGGTGCTGATGCCGGGTGCGGCGCTTCCCCTCCACATCTTCGAGCCCCGCTACCGCCAGCTCACCGTCGACCTCCTCACCGGTGCCGTCCCCGACCGCGAGTTCGGTGTCGTCGCGGTGCGCGAGGGCCATTCGCCGGACCGCTCCGGGGCCTCCGGGATGCACGCCGTCGGCTGCACGGCGGTGCTCATCGACGCCCGCCGGCTACCCGACGGCCGCTACGACGTCGTCACCCGCGGGGCCCGCCGCTTCCGGCTGCTCGACCTCGACACGGGCTCGCACTCCTACCTCAGCGGCGAGGTCGAGTTCCTGCCCGACGACACCGGCGACGAGGCCGACCCGCGGCTGGTGGCGATGCTGGAGCGTTCCGCCCGCGCGGCGCACCGCGAGTACTGCGACACCGCGTGGCGGACCGGTGACTGGTCCGAGCCCGCCGCCGACACCCCCACCGCCGACCTCGCGCACCTGCTGGCCGGGGACTGCCTGTTGCCCCTGGGCGACCGCCAGCTCCTGCTGGAGCAGACCAGCGCGGTGCAGCGGCTCCGGGAGATCCGCAGGCTGTTCGCCCGCGAGCGCGGCCTGCTGGAGACCCTGCGGGCGGTGCCCGCGCCGCTCGGGTCGTTCTCCGACGAGCACAGCCCGAACTGAGCTCACCCGCCGACGGCGAGGTGCGGCCCCTCCCAGCGCCGGCGCAGCCACCGGTCGTGCGAGGTGACGACGACGCTCCCCGGCGCAGTGCCGAGCGCCGACTCCAGCTCCCCGGCCAGCCGCAGCGAGACGTGGTTGGTCGGCTCGTCGAGCAGCAGCAGGTCCGGGGCGTCGGCGACGGCGACGGCCAGCGCCAGCCGCCGCCGCTGGCCGAGGCTGAGCTCTCCGACCGCGGTGCCGTGCTCACGCGGGTGCAGCAGCCCCAGCTCGCGCAGCGGGACGGTCTCCGCCCGCTGCACGCCGACGGCGTCGGCGTAGGCGGTCGCGGCGCTGCGGTCGGGCGGGCCGACGTCGGGGTCCTGGGCCAGCAGCCCGACCCGGCGCGCCCGCACGTCCACGGTGCCCGCGTCCGGTGCGAGGTCGGAGTGCAGGACCGCCAGCAGGGTCGACTTCCCGGCCCCGTTCGGGCCGGTGACCAGCAGCTTCTCCCCCACGGCCAGGTCGAGCAGGTCGAGCCGCAGCCGGCCGTCGACCCGCAGGTCCCGCACGCACACGGCGAGCCCGCCGGCCGCGGCGTCGCCGGTGAGGTGCCCGGCGAACTCCAGCGGCCGGGGCGGCCTGCGGACCGCCTCGCGCTCGGCGACCTCCAGGCGGCGCTGCGCGTCGTGGACCCGGCGGGCCCGGGTGCGTTCGACGCCCGCCCCCTTGAAGGCGTGGATGAACTTGTCGTTGTCGCGCGGCCCGCGCCCGGGGGCGATCGTCGACAGCCCGGCCCGCGCCTTCTCCCGCAGCGCGGCGATCTCCTCCTGCTCCGCGGCGAAGCGCTCCTCCCAGCGGCGGCGGCTCGCCGCGGCGGCGTCGAGGTACTCGGTGAACGAGCCTCCGAACCGGCGCCCGCCGTACCCGTCGGTGCCGAGCTCGCCGGCGTCGAGATCGAGCAGCTCGGTGCAGACCCGGTCGAGGAAGGTGCGGTCGTGGCTCGCTGCGACGACGACGCCGGGCAGCTCCACCAGCGAGCGTTCCAGCAGCTCCAGGGCGGCGTCGTCGAGGTGGTTGGTGGGTTCGTCGAGCAGCAGCACCGCGGGGCGGCGGACCAGGGCGGCGGCCATCGCGAGCCGGGTGCGCTCGCCCCCGGACAGGGTCGCGACCGGCCGGTCCCGCTCCAGGTCGGCGACACCGAGCGTGCCCGCGGTGACCTCGGCGCGCCGGTCGGCGTCCCACGCGTCGTGGGCGATCGCCCAGGCCAGCACCCGGTCGTAGGCGGCGGCGCCGCTGCCGTCGGCCAGACCGGCGGCCAGGCGCTCCAGCTCGGCGACGGCGTCGTGCAGCGGGCGCAGCGCCGCGTCGAGCAGGTCGCCCACGGTCCCCCCGTCGCCCAGGTCGGGTTCCTGCGGCAGGTACACCCGGTCCGCGGGAACCGTGAGCGTCCCGCCGTCCGGGGTGTCGACGCCGGCGAGCAGCCGCAGCAGTGTGGACTTGCCCGAGCCGTTCTCCCCGATCAGGCCGACCCGGGTGCCCGGCGCGGCGACGAGGTCGACGCCGTCGAGCACCGGCGGACGGCCGGCGCGGGTGGCGTGGGAACGGACCAGCCCGCGGGCGGTGACGGCGTGGACCTGCTCGGTCGATGACACGACGACGACTCCGGTGGAGACGGAGGAGGACCGCAGGGGCGTGTGCCGCGTCCGCGGTCGAGGGGGTCGTCAGTGCCTCATGATGACGGCGACGGTACCGGGTGCGCCCGTGCGGCGCACCCGGGTTTCAGCGCCAGCCGTAGCGCGCCCGCAGCTCGTCCGCGACCCGGTCGAACCGTGCCCGGTCCAGCACCGCGCCCTCCCGGCGGATGCCGTGCTCCTCGACCTCCAGCACCCGGTCGAGCCGGATGTAGGAGTCGCGGCCCTCGCGGTCCCAGGCGCCGGAGCCGATCCCGACCCAGTCCGGGTCGTGGGCCCGCTTGTCCTGGCTGGACAGCATCAGCGCGAGCAGCTCGCCGGCCGAGCGCCCGACGACCAGCAGCGGCCGGTCCTTGCCCTGGCTCGCGTCCTCCTCGTAGGGCACCCAGGTCCAGACGATCTCGCCGGGGTCCGCGGCCCCGTCGGGCTCGGGGGCGTAGGTGACCTCCCGGGCACGGTCGCCGGTGGGCGCGGTGCGTACCCGCCCGGCCGTCGGCGGCGGGCCGGGCCGGGCGCCGCCGCCGTGGCCGCGCCGCGGGGCCCGTCCGTCCTTCTGCGAGTCCTTCAGGAACTGCACCGCCAGATCCGCGGCCTTGCGCAGCACCGAGCCCCAGTTGATCGCCATGCCGCCCAGCCTGCCGCACGTGCGGCACGTCACGACCACCGGGCGCGCATGAACGGTTCCGCATACGGGAAGCCCGAGGGTATGAAGGCGACTCTGATCCACGGCACGCACGACATACGGGTCTCGTCCGACGTACCGGACCCGGTCATCCGTGACGACACCGATGCGATCGTGCGCGTGCTGCGCTCCTGCATCTGCGGCAGCGACCTGTGGCCGTACAACTCGGCCGAGGACAACCCGCAGGGCGACCGGATCGGCCACGAGTTCCTCGGCGTGATCGAGGAGGTCGGGTCCGGGGTGCGGAACCGCACTGCGGGCCAGCTCGTCGTCGCACCGTTCGTCTGGGCCGACAACACCTGCGACTTCTGCGCGCAGGGGCTGCAGACCTCGTGCCGGCACGGCGGCGGCTGGGGCTCCGACGGCACCGACGGCGGTCAGGGCGAGGCGGTGCGCGTCCCGTTCGCCGACGGCACCCTGGTCCCGATGCCGGGCGAGCCGGACGACGCGCTGCTCGCGTCGATGCTCACCCTGTCCGACGTGTTCTCCACCGGCCACCATGCCGCGGTCTCGGCGCGGGTCCGCCGCGGGGACACCGTGGCCGTCGTCGGCGACGGCGCGGTCGGGCTGTGCGCGGTGCTCGCGGCGAAGCGCCTCGGCGCCGAACGGATCATCCTGCTCGGCCGGCACACCGACCGCACCGACCTGGGCCGCGAGTTCGGCGCCACCGACGTCGTGGCAGAGCGTGGCGACGAGGCGGTCGAGAAGGTGCGCGAGCTGACCGGCGGCGACGGCGTGGACGCCGCGCTGGAGTGCGTCGGCTACGTGGAGGCGATCCGCACCGCCATCGAGGTGACCAAGGACGGCAGGCTGGTCGGTCGCGTCGGCGTCTCGCAGTACTCCGACATCCCGCTCGGCGTCGGCGAGTTCATGCGCAACGTCGGCGTGCACGGTGGCGTCGCCCCGGCGCGCGCCTACATCGAGGAGTTGCTGCCCGACGTGCTGGAGGGCCGCATCCAGCCCGGACGGGTCTTCGACCGCACCATCGGTCTCGACGAGGTCCCCGACGGCTACCGCGCGATGAACGACCGCGAGGCGCTGAAGGTCCTGATCAAGCCCTGACCTGCGCGGACACCGGCGCGGCCCCCGCCACCGCGGGGGCCGCGCGCGGCGGCGGGTCAGGACGAGGCGCGCTCGCCGTGCCGGCTGCACCGGGCCGTCCAGCCGACCGGGTGGACCTGCACCACCATCCGCCGTGCGCAGTCCGGGCAGAACCGCGGCGGCTCCAGCTCGCGGCGCGCCGCGCACCGGTCGTGCCCGGCCGCGGGGTCCGGCGACCCGCACTGGTCGCAGTACCGGTCCCCGTCCTCGCGGGTCGGCGTGCCCACCGGCGCCGTCACAGCGTCTCGTTGAGGGCCTTGATCGGCATCTCCAGCTCGCCGAGCAGGTCGATGTCGGACTCGGCCGGACGCCCCAGGGTCGTCAGGTAGTTCCCGACGATCACCGCGTTGATCCCGCCGAGCAGGCCCTTGCGGGCGCCCAGGTCGCCGAGGGTGATCTCGCGGCCACCGGCGAAGCGCAGGATCGTGCGCGGCAGCGCCAGGCGGAACGCGGCGACGGTGCGCAGGGCGTCCGGCCCGGACATCGGCTCCAGGTCCCCGAACGGGGTGCCCGGGCGCGGGTTGAGGAAGTTCAGCGGCACCTCGTCGGGCTCCAGCTCGGCGAGCTGCCCGGCGAACTCGGCGCGCTGGTCCAGGGTCTCCCCCATCCCGACGATGCCGCCGCAACACACCTCCATGCCGGCCTCACGGACCATGCGCAGGGTGTCCCAGCGCTCCTCCCAGGTGTGGGTGGTGACCACGTTCGGGAAGTGGCTGCGGGCGGTCTCAAGGTTGTGGTTGTAGCGGTGCACGCCCATCGCGGCGAGCTCGCCGACCTGCTCGGCCGTGAGCATCCCCAGTGAGCAGGCGATGTTGATGTCGACCTCGTCCCGGATCGCCGCGATGCCGGCGGCGACCTGGGACATGAGCCGCTCGTCGGGCCCGCGGACGGCGGCGACGATGCAGAACTCGGTGGCCCCGGTCTTCGCGGTCTGCTTGGCGGCCTCGACGAGCATCGGGATGTCCAGCCAGGCCGAGCGCACCGGCGAGGCGAACAGGCCCGACTGGGAGCAGAAGTGACAGTCCTCCGGGCACCCGCCGGTCTTGAGCGAGATGATCCCCTCGACCTCGACGTCCGGCCCGCACCAGCGCATCCGCACCTGGTGGGCCAGCTCGAGCAGGTCGTCGAGACGGTCGTCGGGCAGGTCGAGCACCTCGCGCACCTGGGTGACGGTGAGGCCGCGACCCTGGTCGAGGACCTGGTCACGCGCGACGGTGAGGACGTCGGTCCGGGCGGTCGTCATGCCCGTGGATCTTGCCAGTCACCCGGCTGGATCGGACCCAGTGTGTCCCGGGCCACCGCGGCGAAACGGTCCGGTGTCACCCGTCCGAGGCCCTCGGGCAGCAGGCCCCGGACCAGCACCCGGGTGATCATCGGCAGGTCCTGGAGGTTGCAGTGCTCGGCCAGGTCCGGCTCCGCCGGCCAGGACCCGATCACGATCCCCGCGCAGGTCAGGCCGCGCACCCGGAGCGCCTCGACGGTGAGCGCGGTGTGGTTGAGCGTGCCGAGCCCGGCCGCCGCGACCACCACGACCGGGGCGTCGAGCAGCCGGGCGACGTCGGCGAGGGTGCCGCCCTCGTCGGTGAACCGGACCAGCAGCCCACCCGCACCTTCGACGAGGACGAGGTCGTGGTGGTCGGCCAGCGTCCGCGCGGTCGCCGCGGCCTGCTCCGGGGTCACCGGGCGCGCCCCGCAGCGCCGGGCCGCGGTCGCCGGGGCCAGCGGGTCGGGGTAGCGGGCCAGCTCCCGGGTGGTGACCTCGGGGACGAGGCGGGCGACCTCGTCGACGTCGCCGGGGTCGTCCGGGCCGACCCCGGTCTGGGCGGGCTTGAGCACCGCCACCCGCTCCCCCGCCGCGACCGCGACGGCGGCCAGCGCGGCGGTGGCGACGGTCTTGCCGACCCCGGTGCCGGTACCGGTGACGACCACGAACCGCCCGGTCACGCCGGGGCCCCCGTCCGGGCGTCGGCGAGCACCTCGGCGAGCACGCCGGTCGCGAACGACAGCTGCGCCCCGGTCAGCCCGGCGCGGGCGGTGAGCCGCAGCCGGGACGTGCCCGGCGGGACCGACGGCGGCCGGAAGCAGCCCACCCGCAGACCGCGTCGCAGGCAGGCGGCGGCCGCGGCGACCGCGGGGCCGGGCTCGCCCAGCACCACCGGGACGACCGCGGACACCGGCACCGCCGCGTCGCAGGCGGCGGCGAGCGCACCGGCGACCCGCAGCACGTCCGCGGCCCGCTCGGGCTCGGAGGCGAGCACCCGCAGCGCGGCCAGCGCCGCGCCCGTCGCGGCGGGGGCGAGGCCGGTGTCGAAGATGAACGAGCGCGCGGAGTCGACCAGGTGCGCGGTGACCGCGGCCGGGCCGAGTACCGCACCGCCCTGGCTGCCGAGCGCCTTGGACAGGGTCACGGTGGCGACGACGTCGTCCGCCCCGGCCAGCCCGGTCTCGGCGAGCAGGCCACGCCCGCCCGGACCGCGTACCCCGAGACCGTGGGCCTCGTCGGCGAGCAGCACCGCGCCGCGGGCCCGGCAGACCCGGTGCAGCGCGGCGAGCGGGGCGAGGTCGCCGTCGGCGGACCCGACCGAGTCGGTGACGACGAGCGCGCGGGTCTCGGTGCGGGCGGCCAGCGCGGCGTCGACGGCGTCGACGTCGGCGTGCGGCACGACGACCACCCGGGCCCGGGAGAGCCGGCAGGCGTCGACCAGGGAGGCGTGCGCGGCGGCGTCGGACACGATCAGCGCGCCGGGGCCGGTGAGCGCGGTGACCACCCCGAGGTTGGCGGTGTAGCCGGAGGAGAACACCAGGGCGTCGTCGTGTCCGCAGAACGCGGCGAGCTCGGCCTCCAGCTCGGCGTGCAGCGCGGTCGAGCCGGTGACCAGCCGTGACCCGGTGGCGCCCGCACCCCAGGTACGCAGCGCCTCGGTCGCCCCGGCGACGACCCGCGGGTCGGTCGAGAGCCCGAGGTAGTCGTTGCCGGCGAGGTCGAGCGCGGGCCCGCCCGCGGGACCGGCCGGACGCGGGGACAGCCTGCGGCGCAGACCGGCCTCGGTTCGGGCGCGGGCGTGGGTGTCGAGCCAGGCCAGCGGGCGGGGTCCGGGCGGCGTCGGGTCGGGGCCGGTCACGCCCACACCCTAGGCACGACGGAGCCCCGCCCACCCTGGGGTGTGCGGGGCTCCGTGGGTCGTGCGGACGCCGGGTCAGGCCTGCGGCGCCTCGCCCTGCTGCTTCTCCTGCTCGGCGACGGCGGCACGGACCTCGTCCATGTCGACCGCCTTCACCTGACCGATGAGGTCCTCGAGGGCCTCGGCGGGCAGCGCGCCCGGCTCGGAGTAGAGCACCACGCCGTCGCGGACGGCCATCACGGTCGGGATCGAGGAGATCCCGAACGCGCCGGCCAGCGCCTGCTGGGCCTCGGTGTCGACCTTGCCGAAGGTCACGTCCTGGTGCTTCTCGGAGGCGGCGTCGTAGACGGGGGCGAACTGGGTGCACGGCCCGCACCAGGACGCCCAGAAGTCGATGAGCACGGTCGTCCCGGGCGCGCCCACGACGTCGTCGAAGTTGTCGGTGGTCAGTTCCACGGTGGCCATACGGTCCCCAACGACGTCGTGGGTGCGGATTGTTCCCGGATGCGCGGGCTCAGACCTTCAGCAGCCGGCGGGCGGCGGCGGTGGCCCCGTGCCCGTGCCCGGCGGCGATCCGGTCGAGGTCCGAGCCCCCGGCGCCGAGGTCGGCGCGGGGCTCGACGAACCGGCCCGCGGCCTCGTCGAGGACGAGCACACGGGCGCTGCGGATGTCGTAGAACAGGCCCAGCACCTCGGCGCCGGAGTCCTGCGCCCGCAGCATCTCCAGCTGCATCGTGACGTTCACCATCGCCAACTGGTCGGCCTCGCCGAAACCGTCCTGCGCGGCGGCGACAGCGACCGGGTGACCGTTCTCGTAGGCACGCAGCACCGGCCGCGCCTCGCGCAGCCACTGGCCGAGCGCGGAGTCCCCGTTCGCGCCGCCGGCGAGCAGCCCCTGCATCGCGCCGCAGCCGGAGTGGCCACAGACGGCGACGATCGGGACGTCGAGGGTGCCGGTGGCGAACTCGACGGCGGCCGCGGTGCCGGGCCCGACGACGAGATTGCCGACGTTCTGCACCGTGAACACGTCGCCCGGGCCGCTGTGGGTGATGACGTGCGGCAGCACCCGGGAGTCCGCGCAGGTGATCATCATCGCGGACGGGGACTGCCCGTCGGCGAGCCCGGTCATGGTCGGGAGGATCGCCTCGGAGGTGTTGTCGTGGTACGCGGCGACGCCCGCCATCAGCGTCCCCGACGCGTGCCCCTCGGTCTCCCCGCCCTGCCACTCGCCCCAGGTCAGAAAGCCGGCGCCGGGCGCGGCGGTGCGGCGGGCCTGCTCGGGCTCGATCACGGTCACGGTGGCGCCGGTGCCTTCGTGGCGGGCCTTCCAGGCGAGCAGGTGGTCGTAGGCGGCGTGGTCGAGGTAGTCGGTGACCAGCCGGACGGTGACGTCGCAGCCGCGCGGGACGGAGTTCAGCTCGCGGGACAGCCGCGGCACGGCCAGGAAGCTCAGCGAGCCCTCGACGACGAGCTCGCAGCTGCCGTCGTCGGCCTGCTCCAGGTGCGGGCGGGACCGGACGGCGCGCCAGAGCAGCATCAGCCCGGCCAGGACCAGCCCGAGGACGACGCCCTCGAGCAGGTTCAGGAACACGACGCCGAGCAGGGTGGCGGCGTAGATGGCCAGCTCACCGTGCTGCCGCGCGGTGCGGATCTCGGCCGGCTTGACCAGCCCGACACCCATCATGACCAGCAGACCGGCCAGCGCGGCCATCGGGATGAGCTCGATGACGCCGATCAGCACGATCGCGAACAACGCGATCCAGACGCCGTGCAGCACCGCCGACGCGCGGGTCTCGGCACCGGCCTTGACGTTCGCGGCGGACCGGACGATCACGCCGGTGATGGGCAGGCCGCCGATCATGCCGGAGACGGTGTTGGCCGCACCCTGGCCGAGCAGCTCGCGGTCGGTGTCGGTACGGGTCCCGGGCCTCATGCGCTCCACCGCGACGGCGGACAGCAGCGACTCGACGCTCGCGATCAGCGCGATGGTCAGCATGCCGAACAGCACGCCGCCCCAGTTCGACTCCGGCAGCGCTGGCAGCGACAGCGCGTCCAGGAGCGAGCCCCCCAGCTGCACCCGGACGACGTCGGCGAAGGCGAGGGAGACGACGGTGGCCGTGACGATCGCGACGAGCGCGGCCGGGACGACGGTCAGCTTCGCGGGCAGCCGGTTCCAGGTCAGCATGATCGCGATGACGATGCCGCCGAGGAGCAGTGCGGGCCAGGACAGGTTCGCGATCGCGCCGGGCAGCGCGGCGATCGAGTTGACGCCGCCGGTCTGCGCCTGACCACCGAACACGACGTTCAGCTGGCCGAGGGCGATGGTGGCGCCGATGCCCGCGAGCATGCCGTGCACGACGGCGGGCGGGATGGCCTGGGCGAACCGGGACAGCCGGGTCAGCCCGAAGACGATCTGCAGGACACCGGCGCCCGCGGTGATCAGCGTGGTGACCTGCCAGCCGAAGGTGTTGACCAGCTCGGCGACGATGACGGTCAGACCGGCGGCGGGACCGGAGACCTGGAGCCTGGAGCCGCCGAGCAGACCGGCGACGACGGCACCGACGACGGCGGCGATGAGGCCGGCCAGGATCGGGGCGCCGGAGGCGACGGCGATGCCCAGCGAGAGGGGCACCGCCACGAGGAACACGACGATCGAGGCGGAGAAATCCGCCCGGGCGTGCGGGAACGTGCGGCCGAACCAGGAGCCGCCCGGGGGCGAGTGCTCACCGCGGCCGGACTCGGCCGGGGCGTGCTCGTGGTCCTCCACACGGTGTTCGGTGTTACTGGTGGGGCTGGTGGTGCTGGAGTGACTGCGCGTGGGCACCGGATCCTCCGTGTCGGTCCGTGGGGGGCGCCGGACCGCGACGGTGCGGTCGACTGAGGCGGGTCGCGCGGTGCGCGACCGGCGGAGCGGGTGCGGCCGGCCGGACGAATGCGATCGGCCGACACCGTTTCACCCCGACCACGGAAACGGATCATGATGAGAGCGCTTCTCATCGTTTCGGACGTCCACGACGAAACGCCCGGTCAGCGCCGTTCACCTCTGCGTAACGTGAGGTGGAACACACCGAAGTCCACCGGATCGGTGGTCCGGATCACGGTCTCAGCGCTGGTCCCGCTGCCCGGCAAGGGCTGCGGCCCGCATCCCGGCGGCGATCAGCGCCACGTCGTCGCGGGTGCTGACGAACGGCGGCATCGCGTAGACGAGGTTGCGGAAGGGCCGTAGCCAGACCCCGGCGAGCACCGCGGCGGCGGTCGCGGCGGCGACGTCGACCTCCTCGGCCATCTCGACGACACCGATCGCGCCCAGGATCCGGACCTCCCGCACGCCCGGCAGCGACCGGGCGGGGGCCAGCCCGGCGCGTAGCCCGGCGGCGACCTCCTTCACCTCGCGCCGCCAGTCACGTTCGAGCAGCAGCGACACCGAGGCGTGGGCGACGGCGGCGGCGAGCGGGTTGCCCATGAACGTCGGCCCGTGCATGAGCACGCCGGCCTCGCCGTCGGTGATGCCGCGGGCCACCCGGGTGCTGCACAGGGTCGCGGCCATCGTCAGGTAGCCGCCGGTCAGCGCCTTGCCGACGCACATCACGTCCGGGGCGACGGCGGCATGGTCGGCCGCGAACAGCTCGCCGGTGCGGCCGAAGCCGGTGGCGATCTCGTCGAACACGAGCAGCACGTCGTGGGCGTGGCACAGCTCGCGCAGCACGTGCAGGTAGCGGGGGTCGTGGAAGCGCATCCCCCCGGCGCCCTGCACCACCGGCTCGACGACGACCGCGGCCAGCTCGTCGGCGTGGGTCTCGACGAGCTCGGCGAGGTGGGCGACGTAGTCGTGGGTGAAGTCCTCCGGCGGGGCGTCGGCGAACACCTGCTGCGGGAGGACGTCGGACCACAGCGAGTGCATGCCGCCGTCGGGGTCGCAGACGCTCATCGCGCCGAAGGTGTCGCCGTGGTAGCCGCGCCGCCACGTCATCAGCCGGTGCTTGCCGGGCCGGCCGCGGGACCGCCAGTACTGCAGGCACATCTTGATGGCGACCTCGACCGACACCGAACCGGAGTCGGCCAGGAACACGTGCTCCAGCCCCTCCGGGCTGACGTCCACGAGCAGCCGGGCCAGGTCGACGGCCGGGCCGTGGGTCAGGCCGCCGAACATCACATGGCTCATCCGGCCGAGCTGGTCGCGCACCGCCGCGTCGAGCCGCGGGTGACGGTAGCCGTGGATGGCCGACCACCACGACGACATCCCGTCGACGAGCTCACGGCCGTCGGGCAGCCTCAGCCGCACCCCCTGCGCGGACTCCACGACGATCGGCGCCCGGGTCGCCGGCATCGGCGCGTAGGGGTGCCAGACGTGGTCCCGGTCGGTGGCGAGCAGTGCCCCCGTGTCGAGCGGGGATCCGGAGAGGGTCGGGTCCGGGACACGCCCGGGGCCTGCGGTGGTCACGGACGCCCACGTTAGTGCCGACCCTCTACGCTGGCCCGACCATGGCCACGCCCGACTCCGTGTACGAGCCGGAGGGGCCCGACGGGTCGGCCCTGCGCCGTCGCGAGCTCGGGCAGACCTCCGCACGATCGTTGCTGCTCACCGTGCTGGGCGAGTTCGTCCTCCCGGCCGGGGAACCGGTCTGGACCCGGGCCCTGCTCGACGTGCTCGGAGCGCTCGGGGTGGAGGCCAAGTCGGCCCGCCAGGCGCTGGCCCGCACCGCGGGCGAGGGTCTGCTGACCTCCGACCGCGACGGCCGCCGGGTCCGCTGGTCGCTCACCCCCGCCGGGTCGGAGCTGCTGTCCGACGGCGCCGCCCGCATCTACGGCTTCGGCCGTCCGACGACCGGCTGGGACGGCCGCTGGCTGGTCCTGCTCGCCTCGGTCCCGGAATCCCGCCGACGCCTGCGCCACCGGCTGCGCACCCGGCTGGCCTGGGCCGGGCTGGGCTCCCCCGCCCCCGGGGTGTGGGTCAGCCCCGACCCCGGCAAGGAGGCCCGGGTCGCGGCGGTGCTCGACGAGCTCGACCTCGCCGGGTCCGGGTACTCCTTCGTCGGGCACTACGGCGGCATCGGCCGCGCCGACGACATCGTGGCCCAGGCCTGGGACCTCGACGTCGTGGAACGGGCCTACTCGGAGTTCCTCGACGAGTTCGGCCCCCACCTCGACCCGGCCTCCGACGCGTCCTCCGCAGCCGCCGCCACCTCGGCCCCGGGCGCCGCCGGGCCCGCCGCCCACGACGGCGGCGACGTCCTCGCCCGCCAGGTCCGCCTGGTCCACGCCTGGCGACGGTTCCCGTTCCTGGACCCCGAGCTGCCCGCCGAGCTGCTGCCCGAGCAGTGGGCCGGGTCCCGCGCGGCGGAGCTGTTCACCACGCTGCACGAGCGCTGGGACGCCCCCGCCCGCGCAGCCTGGGCCGACCTGGCCCGCCGGGCCTGAGCCCTGCCCACCGCGACACCCCGCCACACCCGGGCCACCCGTCGCGCGCCGGCGGCACGGACCGGTCGGCGCCGCACCCACAACCGTTGCCCGGCGCCCACACCCGTGGCAACGGGTGTGGACGCCCGGGGAGGGGTGTGGGCGGTCAGCCGCCGAGGCAGCCGGGGCCGAGCAGGGCCTTCAGGTCCCCCATCAGCGCCGAGGTGTGCATGACCTTGAGCGAGTCATCCAGCCGCAGGGCCGTCATCTTCGTGCCGTAGACCAGGGTCAGGTGCACCTCGGAGGTACCGGGGTGGTGGGTCAGCACCTCCTTGAGCTTCGCGACGCGCTCGGGGGTGCACTGGTCGGTGCGCAGGCTGACCCGGATCGGCAGCCCGGCCTCGCCGGTGGCCAGCTCGGGCACCGCGAGGTCGTTCGCGATCAGCGAGACGCGGTCGTCGCGCTTGTTGACCCGCGCCTTGACCAGCACGATCGCGTCCTCGGCGACGTCGACGCCGACCACCTGGTACGCCCGCGGGAAGAACAGCACCTCGATGCCGCCGGCGAGGTCCTCGATCTGCGCCGACGCCCACGGCTCGCCGTTCTTGTTCACCCGGCGGTTGACGTTGGCGAGGATGCCGCCGACGGTGACCTGCGCACCCTCGGCGACCGAGCCCTCGACGATGTCGGCGATCGAGGTGTCGGACTTCGCGGCGAGCGCCTGCTCGAGGCCCTGCAACGGGTGCCCGGACACGTAGAGGCCGAGCATCTCCCGCTCGACGGCGAGCTTGTGCTTGGTGTCCCACTCCTCGTCGGGCACCTTCACGTCGAAGATGCCACCGAGACCGCCGTCGTCGCCCTCGCCCGGGCCGTCCAGCGACCCGAACAGGTCGAACTGGCCCAGCGAGGCGGCCTTCTTGGTGCTCATCACCGCGTCGATGGCGTCGGCGTGCACGAGCAGCAGGCCCTTGCGGGAGTGGCCGAGCGAGTCGAACGCGCCCGCCTTGATCAGCGACTCGACGACCTTCTTGTTGCAGACGACCGCGTCGACCTTGCGCAGGAAGTCGGAGAAGTCGACGAAGTTCCCCTTCTCCCGCCGCGCGGCGACGATCGCGTCGACGACGTTGTGCCCGACGTTGCGGATGCCGCCGAGGCCGAAGCGGATGTCGTCGCCGACCGGCGCGAAGTTGCGCACCGAGTCGTTGACGTCGGGCGGGAGGACCGTGATGCCCATCCGGCGGCACTCCGCCAGGTAGACCGCGGCCTTGTCCTTGTCGTCGCGCACCGAGGTGAGCACGCCGGCCATGTACTCGGCCGGGTAGTTCGCCTTGAGGTAGGCCGTCCAGTAGGACACCACGCCGTAGGCGGCGGAGTGGGCGCGGTTGAAGGCGTAGTCGGAGAACGGGAGCAGGATGTCCCAGAGAGTCTTGACGGCGTCGGCGGAGTAGCCGTTGTCCTTCATGCCCTGGGCGAAGCCGGCGTACTCCTTGTCCAGGATCTCCTTCTTCTTCTTGCCCATCGCGCGGCGGAGCAGGTCCGCCTGGCCGAGCGTGTAGCCCGCCAGCACCTGCGCGATGGACATGACCTGTTCCTGGTACACGATCAGGCCGAAGGTCTCACCGAGGACGTCCTTGAGCGGCTCGGCCAGCTCCGGGTGGATCGGCGTGATCTCCTGCCGGCCGTTCTTGCGGTCGGCGTAGTCGTTGTGCGCGTTCGCCCCCATCGGGCCCGGGCGGTACAGCGCGCCGACCGCGGAGATGTGCTCGAACTCGCTGGGCGCCATGCGGCGCAGCAGATCCCGCATCGGGCCGCCGTCGAGCTGGAACACACCCAGGGTGTCCCCGCGGGAGAGCAGCTCGTAGGTCTTGCGGTCGTCGAGCTCGACCTCGTCCAGGTCGACGGCGGGCTTGCCGTTGAGCTCGATGTTCTCCAGGGCGTCGTCGAGGATGGTGAGGTTGCGCAGCCCCAGGAAGTCCATCTTCAGCAGGCCGATGGTCTCGCAGACGCCCATGTCGAACTGCGTGATGATCGCGCCGTCGGACTCGCGGCGCTGGATCGGGATCACGTCGATGAGCGGCGTCGAGGACATGATCACGCCCGCGGCGTGCACGCCCCACTGCCGCTTCAGTCCCTCGAGGCCCCGCGCGGTGTCGACGATCTCCTTGACCTGCGGGTCCGCCTCGTAGAGGGCGCGGACCTCGGTCGCCTCGGAGTACCGCTTGTGCGACGGGTCGAAGATGCCCGACAGCGGGATGTCCTTGCCCATCACCGCGGGCGGCATGGCCTTGGAGATGCGGTCGGCGACGGAGTAGCCGGGCTGGCCGAACAGCACCCGCGCCGAGTCCTTGATCGCGGCCTTCGCCTTGATCGTCGAGTAGGTGATGATCTGCGCGATCCGGTCCTCGCCGTACTTCTCGGTGACGTAGCGGATCATCTCGCCGCGCCGCCGCTCGTCGAAGTCCATGTCGATGTCGGGCATCGACACACGGTCCGGGTTCAGGAACCGCTCGAAGATCAGCTTGTGCCGGATCGGGTCGAGGTCGGTGATGCCCAGGACGTAGGCGACCAGCGAGCCCGCCGCCGAGCCACGGCCGGGGCCGCAGCGGATGCCGACCGACTTGGCGTGCTGGATGAGGTCCGCGGTCACCAGGAAGTAGCCGGGGTAGCCCATCTTGATGATGACGCCGACCTCGTAGTTGGCCTGCTGCCGGTACTTCTCGGTGACGCCGTCGGGGAACCGCATGTGCAGTCCCCGCTCGACCTCCTTGATCAGCCAGGACTCCTCGGTCTCCCCCTCGGGGACGGGCGCCTTGGGCTGGAGGTCCTGGCCGGTGGTGAAGTCGATGTTGCAGCGCTCGGCGACGAGCAGCGTGTTGTCGCAGGCCTCGGGGTGGATCGGGTCCCAGAGCTGGCGCATCTCGGCGGCGGACTTGAGGTAGAAGTCCTGCGCGTCGAACTTGAACCGGTTCGGGTCCGCGAGGGTCTTGCCGGTCTGGACGCAGAGGAGCACCTCGTGCGCCTTGGTGTCGTCGGGGTAGGTGTAGTGCAGGTCGTTCGTCGCGAGGCCGGGCAGGTCGAGCTTGTCCTTGAGCCGGAACAGGTCCTCCTGGACCCGCTTCTCGATCTCGATGCCGTGGTCCATCAGCTCCAGGAAGAAGTTGTCCTTCCCGAAGATGTCGCGGTAGTCGCTCGCGGCCTGGCAGGCGGCGTCGAAGTCGTGCTGCTGGAGCAGGCGCGCGACCTCGCCGGACGGGCAGCCCGTCGTCGCGATCAGGCCCTTGCCGTACTTCTCCAGCAGCTCGCGGTCCATACGCGGCTTGTAGTAGTAGCCCTCGAGGCTGGCCAGCGAGGAGAGCCGGAAGAGGTTGTGCATCCCCTCCGTGTTCTCCGCGAGCAGCGTCATGTGGGTGTACATGAGGTCGGGGTTGTTCTCGCTGCCGTTGCCCAGCGCGGTGCGCTTGCGCTCGTGCCGCGACCCGGGCGCGAGGTAGCCCTCCATGCCGATGATCGGCTTGACGTCGTGCGCCTTCGCCTTGCGCCAGAACTCGAAGGCGCCGTAGACGTTGCCGTGGTCGGTCATCGCGATGGCCGGCATCTCGTGCTTGGCGGCCTCGGAGAACAGGTCGTCGAGCCGGGCGGCACCGTCCAGCATCGAGAACTCGGTGTGCGTGTGCAGATGAACGAAGGAGCGACTCCCGGATCCGGCACTGCCCATGTGTGTCCCGCGCTCCTCTCCCGCGCCGCTGGGACGGCGCGGACCTCCGCTGGTGCGCACGCCCGTCGGGGCGGACGTGCCGACACCGGGCCGGCGGCGCGGACGGGCAGGGACATCGGCGCCGGTGCGCGGACCTGGCGGGGCCCGCTCGCCGGAGCCGGTGGACCCTGCGGGTCCGGACCGACCGGATCGGTGAGGGGCCCAGCGTAACGGTGGGGTCCGACGGTTTCGGCGACGGCGGCCGGGCACGATCGGGCTCCGCGTGTCGGGCCTGCTCACCCCCTGTCCACCCCGGACGACGGCGTGTCGCGGACGGTCCGGCGGCGGGTTAGGGTCGGGCCACGATGCCCACCGCCCCCGAGCCGACGACACCGCCGACCACGGTGGTGTTCGACCTCGGTGAGGTGCTGGTGCCGTCCGTGGGCCTGGAGCGCCGGCTGGCCGGGGTGTTCGCCGTACCCGAACCCGTGCTGCGCGAGGCGTACTGGCGCCACCGCGCCCGGCACGACCTGGGCGACCCGCCGGACCGCTACTGGACCGCCGTCTGCGCCGACCTGGGCCTGGCACCCGAGCGCGCCCGGATGGACGCCGCCGAGCGGGTGGACGTCACGTTCTGGTCGACACTGCCGCCGTCGTCGTCGATGCTGATCGCCGACCTCGCGCGGGCCCGGGTGCGCCTCGCCGTGCTGTCCAACGCGCCGCGCGGGCTGGCCTCCGCGGTGCGCGCCGCGGCCTGGAGCAGCCCGTTCGACCGGTTGCTGTTCTCCGCCGACGTGGGCGCCGCGAAACCGTCGCAGGACATCTTCCGGCGCGCCGACGTCGAGTTCGGCACCGCACCGGAGCAGGTGCTGTTCTTCGACGACCGCGTCGACAACGTCCGCGCCGCGTCCGCGCACGGCTGGGACGCCCACCGATGGGAGGGCGCCGCCCGGGCCGTGCGGGTGCTGCGCGAGCGCGGGGTGCTGGGCTGACCGGTCCCCCGGGACCCGGCGCCGGCGACCGCCGTGCACTGCGGCCAGGGGATCCGCGGACCCCGGGCACCGTCGGGCTCATGATCGCCACGCGTGCAGCGATCGGTGCCCCATCCGGCACCGATCACTTCCATCACGGCGATCATGGCCGGGCTGCCGGGCCGGGACCGGAGCAGCGACCCCGTGATCGACGTCTGTGCAGCGATCGGTGCCACGTCCGGCACCGATCGGCTCGGTCGTGCTGATCATGGGCGGGCAGCCGGGGCGACCGTGGCCGCGCGGCCGGACGGGCCCGGGCCCGGGCGGGTGGAAGCCCGGGGGGTGCCCGGAGGCCGGGGGCCGGCCGGAGACCGCGAGGCCGGACGAGGTCCGCGGCCGGCCGGGGCCCGGGTCGGACGAGGACCCGGGCCTGACGAGGGCCAGGACCTGACGAGGGCCGGGAACGCGGCCCGGGGACGAGCGCGGCTCAGGGGACGGGACCGTCGTCGGGCGGCGGGCTCGCGGTGGTGGTCTGCTCGGGCAGCAGCGGCGACAGCGCGAGTTCCGGTGCGCTGGTCCCGGCCGGCGCGGCTTGCACGCCGCGCACGCCCGGGCGCGCGGCGAGCGCCTCGAGCCCGGCCCGGTCGGCGGTCACGACCAGCGCGACCACGCAGGCGCAGCCCGGGTCGGCGAGCGCGCGTCGCTCGGCGGCGGCCACGGCGGCCCGCCGGGTCAGTGCCGCGCGGGCCTCCGGGGTGGCCGCTCCCCCACCGTCGCGGGTGGCGCGGTCGGCGTCGGCCTCGGCGGCGTAGGCGGCCCGCTCCCGGGCGACGCCGAGCGCGGCCGACGGGTCCCCGGTGCCGGTGACCGGCTCGAACCGCAGCGCGGTCTGCACCCGGTCGAACGGCACCCGGAACACCGCGGTCGTGGTCGTCGTCCCGGAGCCCGCGGCCGCGGCGTCGGACGGGGCCAGCGGGCGGGTGAACTGCACGAGCGCGGGCACGGACACCCCCGGTGCGGGCAGCGTCGCGGGCAGCCCGGCGAGGTAGCCGGCGACGTCCTGGCCGGGGTCGGGACCCAGCCGCACCGACCCCGTCGCCGCCGGGGGCCCGGCCGACGGCCCGGACCCGGCGGCCCAGACGGCGCCGAGGAACACCACCGCCATGACCGCGGCGATCCACGCGAGCGCGCGGGTGCTCAGCCCCCTCACGCCGCTCAGTCCCGCAGGACGTCCAGCGCCGCGTCGAGGTCGGCCGGGTAGGGGCTGGTGAACTCGACGTGCCGACCGTCGGCGGGGTGGGCGAACCCGAGCGTGCGGGCGTGCAGCCACTGCCGGGACAGCCCGACCCGCTTGGCCAGCGTCGGGTCGGCGCCGTAGGTGATGTCGCCGACGCAGGGGTGGCGGAGTGCGGAGAAGTGCACCCGGATCTGGTGGGTGCGCCCGGTCTCCAGGTGCACGTCGAGCAGGCTCGCCGAACGGAACGCCTCGATGGTGTCGTAGTGGGTGACGCTGGGCTTGCCGCTCTGCATCACCGCGAACCGGTAGTCGTGGCGCGGGTGCCGGTCGATCGGGGCGTCGATCGTGCCCGACGACGGGTCCGGGTGCCCCTGCACGACGGCGTGGTAGCGCTTGTCGACGGTGCGTTCCTTGAAGGCCCGCTTGAGCTCGGTGTAGGCGTGCTCGGAGGTGGCGACGACCATCACCCCGGTGGTGCCGACGTCGAGCCGGTGCACGATGCCCTGCCGCTCGGCGGCGCCGGAGGTGGACAGCCGGAACCCGAGCGCGGCGAGCCCGCCGGTCACGGTCGGCCCGGTCCAGCCCGGGGAGGCGTGCGCGGCCACCCCGACCGGCTTGTCGACGACGACGATGTCGTCGTCGGAGTGCAGCACCGTCAGGCCCGCGACGACCTCCGCCGGACCCTCGATGACCGCGGGCGCCGGGGCGTCGGGCAGCTCGACCTCCAGCCAGGACCCGCCGGGCAGCCGGTCGGACTTGCCGGCCTCGCGGCCGTCGACCGAGATCCGGCCGGACTCGGCCAGGGTCGCGACGACGGTCCGGGACAGGCCCAGCAGCCGGGACAGCCCGGCGTCGATCCGCATGCCGTCCAGCCCGTCGGGCACCGGCATGCTGCGTACCTCACCCACGTTCGCGGCTCCCGTCGATCTCGATGCCGCGCACGGCCATCAGCACCAGCAGGATGCCGCCGCACACGATGCCGGTGTCGGCGATGTTGAACACGGGGAAGACGCTCCCGTCCGGGGAGAAGAAGGCCAGCATGTCCACGACGTGCCCGCGCATCGGCCCGGGCGCGCGGAAGAACCGGTCGACCAGGTTGCCCAGCGCACCGCCGAGGACCAGGCCGAGGCCGATCGCCCAGCCGGTCGAGGCGAGCCGCCGCGCGATCCGGATGATCACGCCGACGACGACCACGGCGACGATCGTCAGCACCCAGGTGTAGCCGGTGGCCATGGACCAGGCGGCGCCCGGGTTGCGCAGCAGCGTGAGGTAGAAGAACCCGTCGATCACGGTGACCGGCCGCTGCCCCTCCAGCGTGGCGACGGCGGCGATCTTGGTGACGAGGTCGAGCGCCAGCCACACCGCGGCGATGCCCGCCAGCAGCGCCACACCGCGCCGTCGTACGGCGGGGTCGATCGGCGCGGTGGGGGGTGGGGGGTCGGCACTCACACCCGTGATTATGCGGGTCGCCCCGACACCGCCGACCGGCCGGTCAGCCGGCCCGCCCGCTCGGCCGGCCCCGGCCCTCGTGCCAGCGGACCAGTTTGCCGCCGCGGTCGACGTCGCGGATCCGCCGCTCGGTGTCCTCCCGGTTCTCCCGGGTGCTGACGACGAGGAACTGGTCCCCCTCGCGCAGCCGGGTGTCCCCGCCCGGGGAGAACGCCTCGGCGTCGCGTACGACCAGGCTGACCGTGGCCCCGCGGGGCAGCCGCAGCTCGCGCAGGTAGACGCCGTGCAGCCGGGACCCGGGGGGCACCTTCACCTGCAGGAGTTCGGCGTCGACCTCGTCGAGCGGGGCGGCGTCGACCTCGACGCCGCGGGTGTCGGTGCGCGAGACCACCCCGAGCAGCCGCGCCACCCAGGGCAGGCTGGTGCCCTGGACCAGGGTGAGCAGCACGACCAGCACGAACACGACGTCGACCAGCCGTTGGTTCTGGCCGCCGCCCTCGGTGACCGCGACGAGGGCGAGCACGATCGGCACGGCTCCGCGCAGCCCCGCCCAGGACAGGAACGCCTGTTCGCGCCAGGGCACCCGGAACGGCAGTGCGGCGGCGGCCACCGACAGCGGCCGCGCGGCGAGCAGGACGACCGCCGCGCAGATCAGCGCGGGCACCACGGCGGCGGGCAGCCGCTCGGGCACCGCGTACAGGCCGAGCAGCACGAACAGCCCGATCTGGGCGATCCACCCGGTGCCCTCGGCGAAGGAGACGACGCCGCTGCGGTGCGGCAGCCGGGAGTTGCCCAGCACCAGCGCGGCGCAGTAGGTGGCGAGCAACCCCGAGGCGTGCACACCCTGCCCGGCGGCGAAAGCCAGCAGGCAGGACGCGATCGCCGCGAGCGGGTACAGGCCGGTCGACGGCAGCGCGGCGCGGCGCAGCGCCCAGGCCGCGCCCAGCCCGAGCAGCACACCGACGACGGCGCCCGCGACGAGCTCGTAGACGACCAGCAGCGGCGTCGTCCAGCTGATGGCCTCGGTCCCGGCCAGGACGACGACGGCGATCACCACCGGCGCGTCGTTCATCCCGGACTCGAGCTCCAGGGTCCCGGCGAGCCGTTGCGGGACGGCGACCCCGCGCAGCACGGAGAACACCGCTGCGGCGTCGGTGGAGGACAGCACCGCGCCCCACAGCAGCGCGGTGCGCCACTCCAGGTCGAGCAGCAGGTGCAGCAGCCCGCCCGCGACGGCGATCGACACCAGCACCGACAGCGTCGACAGCAGCAGCCCGAGCCCGAGCGCGGGCCGCACCGCCGACCAGCGGGTGGTGAGCCCGCCCTCGGTGAGGATCAGCACGAGCGCGGTGAGGCCGAGGGACTCGGTGAGGCCGGTGTCGTCGAACCGGATGCCCAGCACGGACTCGCCGAGCAGCACGCCGATGCCCAGGTAGAGCAGCAGCGACGGCAGGCCGAGCCGCACCGAGACGCGCACCGCGAGCACGCCGAGCAGCAGCACCCCCGCGGAGATGCCGAGCATCAGTTCCAGACTCACCGGGGCCCCCCGCTCAGGGCGACCAGGTCAGGGTGACGGCGTCGGTGCGCCGCGGCGGGAGGTCCACCAGCGCGGCGGCGACCTCCTCGACGCGGTCGGCGGGCAGGCAGAGCCGACGGGTGACCCAGGCGGCGTCGTGCGGCAGGCGGGCCGCACGGGTCCAGGTCAGGACCTCCGGCGCGACGCCCTGCTGTTCGCGCAGCACCGCGACGGCGTCGTCGTGGGTCGCCGACGGCGGCCGGACCACGTCGTGGAAGCGCTCCCACAGCGGGTCCAGCCAGGCCAGCGGGTGCTCGGTCAGCATCTCGACCACGACGCCGCCGATCCCGCCGCGGGTGCGGACGGCGCCGGTCAGCGCGGCGAGGAACGGGGGCAGGTCGACGACGTTGTGCAGCACGTGGTGGCAGACGACGACGTCGTGCCGCCCGGCGTCCCCGGCCGCGTCGGGCCAGCTGCCGTGCACGGTGCCGTGGGGCAGGCCCCGGGCGCGAGCCGCCGCGGCGAACACCGCCAGCATGTCGGCCTGCCGGTCGACGCCGACCACCCGCGCCACCGGCGACGGCTCGGGCCACGCCGCTCCGAACACGGCGTCCCCGCCCCCGCAGCCGACGTCGAGCACCGACGCCCCGGCGCAGGTCCACGCGGCGGCACGCTCGGCGATCGCCCGCGCCGCCCGGTGCGACGGCGTGTCGGCCGGCTCCGCGGGCGGGGTGAAGTCGGCGGGGTCGTGGGTCCACGGGTCGGCGGGGGCGTACCGGAGGACGTGGTCGGGGATCCCGCGGCCGAGCTGGCGTTCCCGCCACCGTTCCGCCGCGTCACCCATGAGGTGAGGATAGGGCCCGGTGGTTCTGTGGAGTTCCGGCCGGTCCCGGTCGGCCGGACAGGCCGTCCCCGTGCACCATCGACCCCGCCCACCCCGGTGGTGGCTGCCGCTCACCGTCCTCGTCGTGGTCTCCCGACCGCGCTGGTGCTGTGGGCGCAGCGCGAACCGCTGCCGTCGCCGGCCGAGGGCGCGGCGCTGCCGGTCGAGGCGGCGACGGGCCGGGAGCACTCCGGCGGCACCGCCGACTGCCCGGTCCTGGACGGTCCTCGGCTGCCGGATGCACGACGACGAGGACCGCCACGGTTGGCGCACCGTGCGCGTCGACGGGACGTGGGTGGAGGGCTACCGCGGGCGCACCCCGCAGGAGGTCGTGCGGACCCGCTGGGACGTCCCGGTGTCCGCCGACGGCGTCGCGGAGCTGGACGTGGTCGTCCCCGGCCCCGGCCCGACCGGGACCGACACGTCGGCCGGGGTCCTGATGTCCGCCGTGCGCGACCCGCTGCGCGCTGCGGGCCAGGA
This sequence comes from Pseudonocardia sp. UM4_GMWB1, assembly GCF_017312155.1. Taxonomy (NCBI): domain Bacteria; kingdom Bacillati; phylum Actinomycetota; class Actinomycetes; order Pseudonocardiales; family Pseudonocardiaceae; genus Pseudonocardia; species Pseudonocardia sp. UM4_GMWB1. The sequence goes on from NZ_QJPN01000001.1 coordinate 4,317,343, forward strand.
CGCGGTGCTCCTGTCCCCGCGCTGCCCGCCGGTGCCCGAGGGCGCGACGGTCGCGTGCCGGATCGACGGGGTCCCGGCGACCGTCGAGGTCACCCCGGTCTCCGGCGCCGACCACCGCGTCCGTCTCACGGTGGCACCCCGCCCCTGAGCGGTGGTCGGCGCCGGTACCGGTCAGGCCCGGGCGACCGCGGCCGACAGCGTGACCGACGCGCCGTCGGGGCCGACGACCTGCCCGCTCGACCCGCCGTCCCCGGCGGCGCCGTAGGCGACCGAGGTCGCCAGCACCTCCCCGGCGACGAACGCCTCGTGGGTCCGGACGGCGTCGAGCACCGCGTCCGGCCCGTCGAGGGTCAGCGCGATCCGGTCGGACACGTCCAGACCCGCGTCACGGCGGGCCTGCTGCACGACGCGCACGACGTCGCGGGCGGTGCCCTCCGCGGCCAGCTCCGGCGTCACCGTGGTGTCGAGGACGACGAGCCCCGCGTTCCCGGGCAGGGCCTGGGTCCGCTCCGGGTCGGCGGCGACGAGCTTCTCGGTGAACTCGCCCGGCTGCAGCGCGATCCCCGCGGCCACGACGGTGTCGCCCTCCTGGGACCATTCCCCCGCCTTGACCGCGCGGATGCAGGTCTGGACGTCCTTGCCCAGGCGCGGTCCGGCGACCCGGGCGTTGACGGCGATCTCGAACCGGCCGTGCGTGGCGACGTCGTCGGTCAGCTCGACCGAGCGGACGTTGACCTCGTCGGCGAGCAGCCCGGTGAAGTCCTCCAGCGCCGTGGCGTCGCTCGCGGCGACGGTCAGCGCGGGCAGCGGCTGGCGCACCCGCACCTTCGCGGACTTGCGCAGCGACAGCGCCGCGCTCGCGACCTGCCGGATCCGGTCCATCCCGGCGACGAGGTCGGCGTCGTGCGGCAGCCCGGCTCCGGCCTCGCGCTGCGAGACCGACGGGTCGGACCCGGCGGGCCAGTCGGTGAGGTGCACCGACCGCTCCCCCGTGAGACCGCGCCAGATGGCCTCGGTGGTCAGCGGCAGCAGCGGCGCCGCGACCCGGCAGGTCACCTCCAGCACGGTGTGCAGGGTGTCGACGGCGTCCTGCCGCACGGCCGCGTCCCCGGACCAGAACCGCTCCCGGGACCGCCGGACGTACCAGTTGGTGAGGGTCTCGGCGTGGTCGCGGATGCGGTCGCAGGCCCCGGCGATGTCGTAGGCGTCCATCGCCGCGGTGACGCCGTCGACGAGGTCGGCGGTCTTGGCCAGCACGTACCGGTCGAGGACGTGCGGGCTGTCGGTGCGGAACGTGCCGCGCTCCCCGCCGGCGTAGAGCGACAGGAAGTACCAGGTGTTCCACAGCGGCAGGATCGCCTGGCGGACGCCCTCGCGGATGCCCTGCTCGGTGACGACGAGGTTGCCGCCGCGCAGGATCGGGCTCGCCATGAGGAACCACCGCATGGCGTCGCTGCCGTCGCGGTCGAATACCTCGTTGACGTCGGGATAGTTCTTGCGCGACTTGGACATCTTCGCGCCGTCGTCGCCCAGGACGATGCCGTGCGCGACGCAGTTGCGGAACGCGGGCCGGTCGAACAGGGCGGTGGCCAGCACGTGCAGCGTGTAGAACCAGCCGCGGGTCTGGCCGTTGTACTCGACGATGAAGTCGCCCGGGTAGTGGTGCTCGAACCAGTCGCGGTTCTCGAACGGGTAGTGGACCTGCGCGAACGGCATCGAGCCGGACTCGAACCAGCAGTCGAGCACCTCCGGCACCCGGCGCATGGTCGAGCGCCCGGTCGGGTCGTCCGGGTTGGGCCGGGTCAGCTGGTCGACGTAGGGCCGGTGCAGGTCGGTCGGGCGCACGCCGAAGTCGCGCTCGATCTCGTCGAGCGAGCCGTAGACGTCGGTGCGCGGGTAGCGCGGGTCGTCGGACTGCCACACCGGGATCGGGCTGCCCCAGTAGCGGTTGCGGGAGATGCCCCAGTCGCGGGCGCCCTCGAGCCACTTGCCGAACTGGCCGTCGCGCACGTGCGCGGGCGTCCAGTCGATCTCCTGATTGAGCTCGACCATCCGGTCCCGGAACTGGGTGACGCGCACGAACCAGGAGTCGACGGCGCGCTGGATCAACGCGTTGCCGCAGCGCCAGCAGTGCGGGTACGGGTGGTCGTAGGTCTCGTGGCGCAGCAGGACGCCCTGCGCGTGCGCGTTGCCGTCCTTGAGGTCGCGGATGACCTGCGGGTTCGCGTCGAACACCTGCATGCCGGCGTACGGCGGGACCTCGGTGGTGAACTCGCCGCGGGAGTCGACCGGGTTGACGACCTCGATGCCGGCCGCGTCGGTGACCTCCTTGTCCTCCTCACCGAAGGCGGGGGCGATGTGGACCAGCCCGGTGCCGTCCTCGGTGGTGACGTAGTCCGCGGCGAGCACGCGGTGGGCGTTCTCGCGGCCGGTGAAGAAGTCGAACGGCGGGGTGTAGCTCGCGCCGAGCAGGTCCGACCCCGTCACCCGCGCCAGGACCGGCGGCTCCTCCCCCAGCTCGCGGGCGTACGCGGCGACCCGGGCCTCCGCGAGCAGCCAGCGCTCGGAGTTCGCCTCCACGACCACGTAGTCGACGTCGGGGTGCACGGCCACGGCGAGGTTCGACGGCAGGGTCCACGGAGTGGTCGTCCAGACCAGGGCGAGGGCGCCGTCGGTCTCCGGGCGGTCCGGCGTCGACAGGCGCAGCCCGACGGTGACGGCCGGGTCCTGCCGCTCGGTGTAGACGTCGTCCATCTTGGTCTCGGTGGCGCTCAGCGGCGTCTCGCAGCGCCAGCAGTACCAGAGCACCCGGAAGCCGGAGTAGACGAGACCCTTGTCCCACAGCGACTTGAACGCCCAGAGGACGGACTCCATGTAGTCCAGGTCCAGGGTCTTGTAGTCGTTGTCGAAGTCGACCCAGCGGGCCTGGCGGGTCACGTAGTCGCGCCACTCGCCGGTGTAGCGCAGCACGGACGTACGGCACGCCTCGTTGAACGCGGCGACGCCCATCTCGTCGATCTCGGACTTGTGCTTGATGCCGAGCTGGTTCTCGGTCTCGACCTCGGCGGGCAGGCCGTGGGTGTCCCAGCCGAAGCGGCGCTCGACCCGGTGACCGCGCATGGTGCGGTACCGCGGGACGACGTCCTTGACGTAACCGGTCAGCAGGTGGCCGTAGTGCGGGAGGCCGTTGGCGAAGGGCGGACCGTCGTAGAAGACGTACTCGTCGGCCCCGTTCTCGCCGGCGGGGCGCCGGTCGACCGACGCGCGGAAGGTCTCGTCGGTGTCCCACGACGCGAGCACGTCCTGCTCGAGCGTCGGGAACGACGGGTGCGCCGGGACGTCGGGATAGCCGCTCACGTGTGTCGCTCCTCGTGCGTGCTCTCGCTTCGCACGGGGACGACGACGGCTCTGGAGAGCCGGGCCGCGGTACCACCCCGCTTGCCCGTGCACGGGTGCACGGGCCTCTCTTTCGACGGCGATGACGGGCCGCACCCGTCCGGTTCTACTCCGGCCCGGGGCCGTTTCTTCCGGAGGCTCCCCGGTGATGGCCGGATCGGTGCCTGTGGAACCAGGGTAGCGCGCGGTCGCGCCCCGTTATTCCGTGGGGCGCGCCGCGCTGCTGGTCAGCGGGCCTGGGCGGGGTGGCGGTCGCCGAGGGTCCGGTTCGGTGCGCACCAGCCGCACGGCGTGAACCCGAGCTCGACGGCCTCGCTGACCGGCAGCGGGATCACCGGGCGACCGGTGAGGGCCCGGCAGGTCTGCACGTGGTACCGGGGGTGTTCGTCGATGACGAGCACCTCGTCGGGCAGGCGCGCGGCGAGTGCGGCGAGGGTCGGGTCACGCGGCTCCTCCGGGGAGTCGCCGTCGGTCCCGGTGGGCGCGTCGGCGCCGACGGCGTCGGCCGGGGTGCCGTTCGTGTCCACGCCGGCTCCGGCGGGCGTGCCCGCCGGTGTCCCGGCCCGGTCGTCGTCGGCCGGGGCCCCGGATCCGGCGGCCGCGGCGCCCACGGGGCCAGCGGCGTCGGGAAGGCCTGCGCCGGACGGGCCGCCCGCTCCGACCGGTCCGCCGGGGCTGCCCGCGTCCGGACCGCCGGCTGCGCCCGCGGCGCGGGTCGCCGTGGTGGCGTCGGCCGCTCCGGGGGTGCGGGTCGCAATGGTCGCGTCCGCCGCCCCCGGGACGTGGTCCGCCGTGGTGACGTCCGCCGCTCCCGGAGCGCCGTTCGCGGTGGTCGTGTCTGCCGTTCCCGGGGTACGGGTCGCGGTGGTCGCGTCGGAGGGGCCGGACCGGCCCTCCGGGCTGTCCGGCCGGTCGGATCCGGCGGCGGGCGGGGTGCCCGTGCCGGCACCTCCCGTGCCGTCGGCGCCCGAGCCGGTGCCCGACCCCGAGCCGAAGCCCGGGTCGTCGGCACCGGAACGTGCTGCCGGGTCGGAGCCCGACCCGCCGTCGCGGCCGGCTGCCACGGCACCGGCCGTCCCGGCGGCGACCGCGCCTGCGGCTGCCGCCGTCACGGCCGACGTCGTGCCGGCGGCGCCGGTTCCGGTCGGCCGCGAGTCCGTCGCCCGCGTCGTCGCCTCGGCGGGCGGTTCCGCGGTGCCGGGTTCGCCGGGGCCGGACCGTGCCGGGTCGCCGCCACGACCCGCACCGTCCTCCCCGTCCGGTCCCGCCGGGGCGCCCGCGTGCGACGCGGCCACCCCACTCGGGTCGGCCGCGTCCTCGGCACCGGATTCAGTCACCGTGCGTGACGAAAGTCCACCCGATCGAGATGCGCCGGGCGGTCCCTCCGCAGAGCCGGACGGCCTGACAACCGGCATCTGGATGGTCTGGTCGGTCGCGTTCTGCGCCGCCTCGGGCGTACCCGAGGCCGCGCCGCTGTCCGGCCGGACGACCGGCAGGACCTGCGTCGCGGGCTCCATGTCGGCGCCGTAGCGCGCCTCCATGTCGGCCCGGTCGGCCCGGTCCGGCGCCGCGGGGGCACCGGTGCCACGACCGGAGGCGTCGGCCTCCGCCCGGTCACCGGCCTTCACCGCGGCACGGGTCTGCCACCAGTCGTAGGCGAGCACCAGGCCCGCGATCAGGCTGATGACCACCGATGTCCACGCCAGTGCCACCACGTGCAGGAACCATCCTGCGAGCAGCAGCACCAGCGCGATGACCACGAGGATCAGGACCAGCACCAGCATCGGCGAACTCCGTCGGTCGGCAGCGGCACCTGTCCGCTACCCGGTCGTCGTCGGTCGTCCCCGGCACCTCGGAGGCGCCGTGGGGCGGTCAGCTCCCGGTGTCGGCCCGCTGGCCGTACCCGGAGGCGGCGTACCCGCCGTTCGAGCCCGACCTGGTGGCACCGGTGCCGTCCGACGGGGCAGCCGAACCGCGACCCTCCAGGTCACGCAGCTGCGACTCCAGGTAGGTCTTCAGACGGGTGCGGTACTCCCGCTCGAAGGTCCGGAGCTCGTCGATCTTCTTCTCCAGAACGGACTTGTCGCGCTGGATGGCGCCCATGATCTCGTTCTGCTTGCGCTCGGCCTCACTGACCAGGCCGGACGCCTTCTCGCGCGACTGGCGCTCGAGCGTCTCGGCCCGCGTGCGGGCGTCGTTGAGCATGGTCTCGGCACGCGAGCGCGCGTCGTTGACCAGGCCGTCGGCCTTCGTCCGGGCGTCCGACAGGAGCTGCTCGGACTTGTTCCGGGCGTCCGACAGCATCGTGTCGGCCTCGTTCTTGGCCTCCGCGGTCAGGCGGTCCGCCATCTCCTGGGCGAGGCCCAGGACCTTGGCGGCCTGCACGTGGTGGTCACCGCCGTCGGCATCGGCGGGGCCGGCACCGGCCAGCTGCGGAGCGGGAGCACCCGCACCACGGCCCATCGGCGACGGGGAGGCGGCCAGGGCCTGGGTCTGCGCCGGAGCCGGCTGGCTCCGTGCCTCCTCCAGGTCGGCCTCGGCATCGCCGAGACGCTGCTCCAGCTGCGCGACCTGGTCGCGCAGGTCGTCGTTCTCCCCGATCAGCCGGGCCAGTTCGGCCTCGACCAGATCGAGGAAGGCGTCGACCTCGTCCTCGTTGTAACCCCGCTTCCCGATCGGGGGTTTGCTGAACGCGACGTTATGAACGTCGGCGGGCGTCAGCGGCATCGGATCACCTCATGCGGTCCTCGGCGGCACTCCCGGGTGACTGGGGCTCATCCCAGGAGCTGTGATCTGACGGCGCTCATCGAGATGAACACCACCAGCAACAGAACCATAATCGACAGGTCCAGTCCTACGCCTCCGATACGGACCACAGGGATCACTCTCCGCAGCAACTTGACCGGAGGGTCGGTCACGGTGAAGACGACCTCGAGCGCCACGGCGGGCGCTCCGGCGGGTCGCCACTGGCGCGCGAACGACCGGACCATCTCGACGACGATGCGGGCCGCGAGCAGCAGCCAGAAGAAGAACAGGACGTAATAGATCAGCGTCAGGATCGGGTCGGCCACGACTCAATCCTGTCGGAAAGCTCCGCGCTCGGCGAGCCTCCGCGCGTCGTCCGCGGAGACCTCGACGTCGGCCGGCGTGAGAAGGAACACCCGATCGGTGACCTTGTCGATGCTCCCGCGCAGGGCGAACGCCAGGCCCGCGGCGAAGTCCACCAGGCGTTTCGCTGCCGCGCCGTCCAGATCCGTGAGGTTCATGATGACGGGCACACCGTCGCGGTAGCGCTCACCGATGGTGCGGGCCTCGTTGTAGCTGCGGGGGTGCAGCGTCGTGATCGACGCCGGTCCCGCGGCCGCCCGGTCGCGCTGCTCCGGCACCGGCGCGGGGGCCACGACGGGCTCGTTCCGCTCCTCGCGTGCCGGACCCCGGAGGGTCTCCGGGTCCATCGCCAGCGCCCCGCGGACGGCCGCTCCGGGGCCGCCTCCGAGGGGAGTGGGAAGGTTCCCGCGCTCCGGGACCAGCCCGAGCGTCTCCCGCTCGCCGCGCGGATCCTGCCGCACGGCGCGCGCCGGACGGAGTGCCTCCCGCGCCGGGCGGGCGCCCCATCCGTCCTCGTAGCGGACCGCGGTCTCGTAGCGGTCGCCGTCGTAGGACGCCTGGTCGGCGAACCGACCGGCCCCGGCGGACCAACGGTCACCGCGCGGGCCGGCGTGGTGCTCGTGGCCGCCCCGGTAGTGATCCGGTTCGTCCACATAGTCCATCTCGTCGGCCGGGACCATGCCGAAGTACGCCTTCAGCCGGTACATCGCGCTCATCCGCTGTCCCCTCGCAGTACTGCTCGACTCCGTACGCGTCCCAACCGCACGCGCACCCCGCGTTCTGGCGACGGTCTCGCCGACGGTGCGGTCTCCGCCACCTGCTCAGTACCCACACCCACCAGCGATTACTCGGAGGCTATCCGCCGATCCCCCACAAGGGCCGTACCGACACGCACCACCGTCGATCCGTGACCGATCGCCGACTCCAGGTCCCCGCTCATCCCGGCGGACAGGACCGTCGCCCCGGGGTGCCGCCCGACGGTCTCCCGGTGCGCCTCGGCGATCCGCTCGAACGCCGCATCGGGCTCCCAGCCCAGCGGCGCGACGGCCATCAGCCCGGCCAGTTCCAGCCCCGGCAGCTCCGTGACCAGGTCCGTCAGCTCGACGAGCCCCTCCGGGGCGACGCCGCCGCGGTCGGCGTCGCCGTCGACGCTGTACTGCACGAGCACCGGCAGCGGGCCGCCGCGCTCCCCCGCGTCGCGGGCCTTCGCGACCTCCTTGTCGATCGCGCGGGCCAGCCGGGGCGAGTCGACGGAGTCGATCCGTGTCACCCACGGGAGCACCGTCCGTACCTTGTTCCGCTGCAGCCCGCCGACGAAGAACCAGTCCGGGGAGGCGTCCGGGCGCAGCGCCCGGACCTCGTCCACCTTGGACGCCGCCTCCTGCGCGCGGTTCTCGGCGAAGGCGTCCAGCCCGAGGTCGACCAGCGCGGCCACGTCGGCGGCCGGGATCGTCTTGGTGACGGCGAGCAGCCCGACCTCGGAGGGGTCGCGGCCGGCGGCGCGGCAGGCCTCGGCCACCCGCTCGCGGACGGCGGCCAGTCGGTCGGTCAGTTCGCCGACACGGTCGGCGGTGGGGGTGCGGGGATCGGACACGGCGTCCATCGTTCCCGCCCGCGGGGGCGCCCGCGAGCCCCGCGTGGCGTGGATCGCCGGACCGGGCCGCCGGTCAGCGCGGGTCGAGCCAGGTGATCCCGGCCTGGCGGCCGCAGCGGCCGTCGCGGCGGTGGCTGAACAGGTCCGGGTCCTCGACGGTGCAGCGCGGGTCGGTCGCGACCTTCGTGACGCCGAGGTCGGCGAGGCGGCGGGTGAGCCCGGCGCGCAGGTCCAGGCCGGCGGTGCCGGTGCGGGTGGTGGACGCGCTGCCCGGCAGCGCGGCGTCGACCTCGGCGCGCATGGCCGGGGGCACCTCGTAGCAGCGGCCGCAGACCGACGGCCCGAGCAGGACCTCCAGCCGTGCGGGCTGCGCGCCCAGTGCGGTCATCTCGGTCACGACGGCGTCGACGACGCCCGCGGCCGCGCCGACGCGGCCCGCGTGGGCGGCCCCGACGACGCCGGCGACCGGGTCGCCGAGCAGCACCGGTACGCAGTCGGCCGCGAGCACCGCGATGCCGAGCAGCGGCACGTCGGTGACGACGGCGTCGACGTCGGCGATGTCCGGGGCGACACCACCGGTGCCGGGGCGGGCCCGCGGGGGCTCGCGCAGCACGGCGACGTCGCGGCCGTGGACCTGGTTCAGGAACACCAGTCCGGACAGGCCGAGCTCACGCACGACGCGAGCCCGGTTCCCGGTCACCGCGGCCGGGTCGTCCCCGACCCCCGACGACAGGTTGAACGAGGTGAACGGGCCCTCGGACCGGCCACCGGCCCGGGTGGTGGTGACCCGGCGGATCCGCGCGCGGCGGGTGCCGTCCGCGCGGGCCGCCGTGGCCGGTGTCGGTGAGTCCGGCACGCGGGTCAGCGCCGCATGAACGGCGGGACGTCCACCTCGTCCTCGACCGGCTCGGCCGGACGCGCCGCGGGGTTCCCGCCGACGGTCCCGTGCTGGGCCGGGGCCGACGTCGGCGAGGCCGGCGCGGACATCGGGCCGCTCGGAACGGCCACGCCGTCGCCGCCGTGGTGCTGGGTGTCGCCCTGGCGCGGGGCCGGGGCGGTGGGCTGCGCGGGCGGCAGCGTCCCGGTGCGCTCGGGGGCGTGCGCCGTGGCGGGCAGGTGCGGCGCCGACGGGGTGGTAGCAGTCGTCGCGGCCCAGCGGGACTGGCCCTGCGGCTGCTGGCCCTGGTGCTGCTGGGTCTGGTGCTGCTGGGTCTGGTGCTGCTGGGTCTGGTGCTGCTGGGTCTGCTCGGCCTGCTGCGGCGGCGCGGCCTGCGGGGCGGGCTCGGCGGACTTCTGGGTGCCGCGGGAGAACACGGCGGGCTCGAGCTTCTTGTGGGTCGGTGTGCCGCCCTCGAAGCCGGCCGCTATCACGGTGACCCGCACCTCGTCACCGAGCGAGTCGTCGATCACGGTGCCGAAGATGATGTTCGCCTCGGGGTGCGCGGCCTCCTGGACCAGCGACGCCGCCTCGTGGATCTCGAACAGACCGAGGTCCGAGCCGCCCGCGATCGACAGCAGCACGCCCTGCGCGCCGTCCATCGACGCCTCGAGCAGCGGCGAGTTGATCGCCTTCTCGGCGGCCTGCACGGCGCGGCCCTCGCCGCGTGCGGACCCTATTCCCATCAGCGCCGACCCGGCCCCGGACATGACCGACTTGACGTCGGCGAAGTCGAGGTTGATCAGTCCGGGGGTGGTGATCAGGTTGGTGATCCCCTGGACACCGGAGAGGAGCACCTCGTCGGCGGAGCGGAAGGCGTCCATCAGCGAGACGCCGACGTCGCCGAGCTGCAGGAGCCGGTCGTTCGGGATGACGATGAGGGTGTCGCACTCGTTGCGGAGCGCCTGGATGCCCTCCTCGGCCTGCCCCGCGCGACGGCGCCCCTCGAAGGTGAACGGGCGGGTGACGACACCGATGGTCAGCGCGCCGAGCTTGCGGGCGATCGAGGCGACGACGGGTGCGCCGCCGGTGCCGGTGCCGCCGCCCTCGCCCGCGGTGACGAAGACCATGTCGGCCCCCTTGAGGACCTCCTCGATCTCCTCGGCGTGGTCCTCGGCGGCCTTGCCCCCGACCTCGGGGTTGGCGCCGGCACCGAGGCCGCGGGTCAGCTCACGACCGATGTCGAGCTTCACGTCGGCGTCGGACATGAGGAGGGCCTGGGCGTCGGTGTTCACCGCGATGAACTCGACGCCCTTGAGGCCGACCTCGATCATCCGGTTGACGGCGTTGACGCCGCCGCCACCGATGCCGACCACCTTGATCACTGCCAGGTAGTTGTGCGGGGGCGTCATGCGCGGCACCTTCCAGTCGCTCGGGGTCCGGGGTTCGGGTGGGTCAAGCTCCGGGTGCCCCGGGCCTTCGGGTGCGCACGCTAAGTGGAGTGCGGTGCCCGGGTCCAGCAGGCGCGCCGCACGACGACAACACCCCGCCCGGGTGGTTCGACCTCGCTGCCGGTGGAAACCCGTACGGTCGTCGTACGGTCACCCGCCGCGACCATCGGGTCGGGTGCGGCGGGTCAGCGCTGCCGGACGGTGACCAGCGACGGGCTGGAGACGTCGTAGACGGCGCCCTCGCGCTGCAGCACCGGTCCGAGGACCCGGGCCCGGGCGGCGGTCCGGTCGGTGTCCGGCCACGGGCCCCACAGGACCCGCCGGTCCTCGGTGAGCCCCAGCTCGAAAGTGGATCCGCCCCCGCCGAGCGACAGCGACTGCACCTGGTCGCGGACCGGGACCGGCAGTGCCTGCAGGACACCGACCGCGGCGAGGGTGGCGGGGTCGTCCGGGGCGACGCGCGGCAGCTGGAGCCGGGGCAGCCGCACGTCGGGCGGGGCGTCGCGGTAGACGAATCCCGTGACGTCGACGAGCTTCGGTCCGTCCGGGGTGTCGAGCAGCGCGGCCGGGGTGCGTTCGGTCACGGCCACCACCAGGGTGTCCGGCCAGGACCGGTCGACCTCCACCGCGGCGACGCCGGGGATGGCCGACACGCGGGCGGCGACGCCGTCGGTGTCGACCGCGGCGAGCGGGACACCGGTCTGGTCGCCCGCGGCGGCCTCGACGTCGCGGACGGGGATCTGGCGGGTGCCGTCGACCCGCACGGTGGCCACCGGGGGGCCGTACCGGCCCAGCGCCCACCAGCCGGCCGCGGACACCCCGAGGAGCACGACGGCGGCGGTGGCCAGCAGAGCGACGAGGCGACGGCGCCGGTAGCGCGGGTCGCGGCTGCGGGACCGTTCGGCCGCGCGGGCCGCCGTGCGCTCCCGGACCGCGGCAGCCGCGCCGCGTCCGCTCCCCCGGTCCGCCGGCTCGGCCACCTCGCCGGTGTCGGCGGCCCGGTCGCCGGCGTCCTCGGGCTCGTCGGGGCCGTCGGCGGCGGGGGTCCCGGCGGCGGCACGGCGTTCGGCGGCGCGGCGCTCCCGGATGCGACGGGCGCGCTCGGCGGCGCGCCGCTCCTGCTCGGGATCACGGCGGCCCGGCGAGCGGGCACCGTCCCGGGCCCGGTCGTCGCCGGTGTCCTGCTCGTCGCTGCTCATCGTGCCCCCGCTGTGCCGCCGCCGTGTCGCGCGCTCACCCCTCGCCGGCGAGCTCCCGCAGGATCTCCGGCCCGAGCGCGGTGACGTCACCGGCGCCCATGGTGAGCACAACGTCGCCGTCGGTCGCGAGCGCGGCGATCGCCGCGGGTGTCCGCTCCCACGAGGGGGCTCGGTGCACCCGCCCGGCCGGCAACGTCACCGCGTCGGTGATGAGCGCCGGACCGACGCCGGGTTCGGGATCCTCCCGGGCACCGTAGACGTCGAGCACCATCACCTCGTCCGCCAGCGACAGCGACGCGCCGAACTCGGCGGCGAACAGCCGGGTGCGGGAGTACAGGTGCGGCTGGAACGCGACCAGGACGCGGCCGCGTCGCCCCTCGCGGACCGGCGCGGCCTCGCGGGCGGCGCGCAGGGTGGCGGCGACCTCGGTGGGGTGGTGGGCGTAGTCGTCGTAGACCGACACGCCGCGGGCGCGGCCCTTGAACTCGAACCGGCGCTGCACCCCGCCGAACCCGGCGAGGCCCTCCAGCAGCACGGCCGGGTCGGTCCCGACGGCGACGCCGGCGAGGAACGCACCGAGCGCGTTGAGGACCATGTGCTCGCCCGGGACGCCGAGGGTGAGCTCGTGCTCGGCGTCGCCGGTGCGGAACCGCGCACGGCAGCCGGTGCCGTCCGGGGTGAACTCGAGCAGCCGGGCGTCGTGCGGGCCGGTCGCGGTGCGGCCGTAGCGCAGCACGGTGACGCCCGACTCCTCCGCTCGCACCGCGACCTCGGCGGACCCCGGGTCGTCGGCGCAGGCGACCAGCGTCGCGCCGGGAACCAGCCGGTCCAGGAACCGCTCGAACACCGCCCGGTAGGCGGCCTCGTCGCCGTGGTGGTCGAGGTGGTCGGGCTCGACGTTGGTGACGATCGCGACCGACGGGGCGAACGCGGTGAACGAGCCGTCGCTCTCGTCGGCCTCGACGACGAACACGTCGCCGCTCCCGTGGTGGGCGCCCGACCCGGACACCGACAGGTCGCCGCCGATCGCGAACGACGGGTCGGCCCCGGCGTGCTGCAGGGCGACGGTGACCATCGACGTCGTCGAGGTCTTGCCGTGCGTCCCGGCGACGGCGACCAGCCGCCGTCCCTCGGTGAGCGCGGCCAGTGCGACCGCCCGGTGGACGACGTCGTAGCCGCGCTCGCGGGCGGCGGCCAGCTCCGGGTTGGTCTCCCGGATCGCGGTGGAGACGACCACGGTCGGCGGGGTCTCGCCGTCGTGGCGCAGGTGGCCGGCGTCGTGCCCGGTCTCGACGCGTGCGCCGAGCGCGCGCAGCGCGGTGACCGTGCGGGAGTCCCGCGCGTCGGACCCGGAGACGGTCGCTCCGCGGGCGAGCAGGATCCGCGCGATCCCGCTCATCCCGGCGCCGCCGATCCCGATGAGGTGGACGTGGTCGGAGAGCACGCTCACCGGCCCGCCACCTCCATGACGATGCGGGCGATCTTCTCGTCGGCCTCGCCGTGCCCGGCGGCGCGGGCGCGGCGGCCCATCGCGAGGGCCAGGTCGGGGTCGGTGAGCATCGGCATCAGCTCGTCGATCGCGCGTTCGCCGTTCATGTCCTCGTCCTGCACGAGCTTGCCGCCCCCGGCCTCGACGACCGGGCGGGCGTTGAGCGCCTGCTCACCGTTGCCGTGCGGCAGCGGCACGTACACCGCGGGCAGCCCGACGGCGGTGAGCTCGGCGACGGTGGTCATGCCGGACCGGCCGAGGACGACGTCCGCGGCGGCGTAGGCGAGGTCCATCCGCTCGATGTAGGGCACCGGCACGTAGCCGGGCCGCGGGTCGGCGGGGGTGCCGTTCTTCCCGTACGCGTGCAGGACCGAGATGCCCCGCTCGGTGAAGGCGGGCAGGGCCCCGGCGACCGCGTCGTTCAGGGTCCGGGAGCCCTGGGAGCCGCCGAAGACCAGCAGCACAGGGCCGTGCGGGGGGAGGTTGAAGTACGTCCGGGCCTCCGGCCGCAGCGACGCCCGGTCCAGGGTGGTGATCGAGCGGCGCAGCGGCATCCCGACCACCTCCTCGTTCGCGAGTCCGGTGCCGGGCACCGCGACGCAGACGGCGGAGGCGAACCGCGCACCGACCTTGTTGGCGAGCCCGGCGCGGGCGTTGGCCTCGTGCACGACGATCGGCACCCGGCCGCGGGCGCCGAGGTAGGCGGGCAGCGAGACGAACCCGCCGAACCCGACGACGACGTCGGCCTCCGCCGCCTCCAGCACCTCCCGGACCCGCTTCACCGCGCCCCGGACGTTGCCGGGGAGCTTGAACAGGTCGGCGGTGGGCTTGCGGGGCAGCGGCACCGGCGGGATCAGCTCGAGCGGGTAGCCGCGGGCCGGGATCAACTGGGTGTCGAGGCCCTTCTCGGTGCCGAGCGCGGTGACCCGGGCTCCCGGCACGAGCCGCCGGATCGCGTCGGCGACGGCCAGCGCGGGCTCGATGTGCCCGGCCGACCCACCCCCGGCGACGACGACCGACAGGCCGCCCCGCACCGGCGCCGGCGCCTGCTCCCCCGCGGGTCGCGTGGTGGCGGGGCCGAAGGTGCGGGTCGCGTCGGGGCCGGTGGGTCCGGGCACGCCGGGCCCGGGCACGCCATCGCCCTGCGGGATCTGCTGCGGGCCGTTCGGCTGAGGGCCGGGTCCCTGGGGGCCGGGTCCCTGAAGGCCGTGGGGCTGCGGACCGCCGGGCCCCTGGGGGGCAACCGGGCTCTGCGGTCCGGGTGCGACCGGGCCACCGGGGCCCTGCCACCCCGGTGCACCGGGCCCGCCGGGGCCGTACGGCGCGGGGGTGCCGGGGGCGGCCGGACCGAACCCGCCGGGGCCGACCGGGCGGAACGGGCCGGTTCCCGCCGGCCCCGGTCGGCCGGGGCCCGCGTACCCGGGCCCCTGACGTGCGGGGCCCTGCGGACCCGGCGCCTGCGGACCGGGACCCTGCGGACCCGGGCGGGCGGTGCCGGGGCCCTGCTGTCCGGGGCCCTGCTGTCCGGGGCCCTGCCGTCCGGGGGCGGCGGGGTGGTACGGGCCGGTGCCGGTCAGGGCGTTCGGGCCCGCCGGGCCGGGACGCCCGAACTGCTGCGGGCCGGGGCCACCGGGGACGGGGCCGTGGGGACCGGCGCCGGGACGTCCGGGCGCGTACGGACCGGGGGCGGACCTGCCGTGCGGCGGGACCGGGCCACGGGGACCGGTCGCTGCCAGCGCGCCCGGCTCGGGCCCGCTCTGCGGACCGGTGGCGGTGACGCCGGCGTGCTCACGCTCGCCGGGCTGCGCCGGGCGCTGCTGCGGGGCCGACGGGGTCCGGGCCTGCTGCCACCCGGTGCCCGACGGCGCGTCCGCCGAGGCGGCGGCCGGGAGCGCGGCGGCGTCGCCCGCGGGGTGCGCGACGGTCGGCGGCTCGCCGGCCGACTGTTCCCGGCGGGCCGGGGTGGATCCGGTGGAGTCCGGACCCGGGGTCGCCGGGCCGGTCTGCCGGGGCTCCTGCGGGCCGGTCCGCTGCGGGGTGCTCCCACCGGGGTCGGTCGCCGTGGGGTCCTCGGCCCCTGCGGTGCCCCGGCCGTCGGCGACGGGCTGCTGCGGGCCCGTCCCGGCGTCCGGTCCGGTCGTGTCGACCGTGTCCGGGCCGGTGGCGGCGTCGCTGCGGCCGCCGGGGGTCCGGGTGCCGTCGGTACCGGCGCCGGAGGGCGCAGCACCGTTCAGGGCGGCACCGTTCACGCCGGCGCCGTGCGGGGCCGCCGCGTGTGGTCCGGTGGTGTGCGGCGTGGTGACGGTGGGTCCGGTGTCCGTCGTCGGGGCGCCGGGGACGTGTGGCCCCGGACCGGCGGGGGCGGGGCCGACGGCGGGGCCGTCCTCCCCCGGGCCGGTGCGCGGCACGCCGTCCGCCGGGGCACCCGACCGGGTCGGGTCCGGGCCCCTGCGTCCGGTGCTCCCGCGAGGGGTGAACAGGTCGTCGGCCGCGCGGGGACGCGACGGCATCGCTCCGGGCGGCACCGGCCCCCCGGGCCGGCGGCGCGGCAGGCCGCCCGGCTGCTCTCCGGCGTCCTCGGTGGGTCGCGGTGCGCCGTCCAGGCCGCGCGGACCACCGTCCGGGGCGACGCCGTCCGGTCCGTGGGACACGCCGTTCGGGCCCTGCGGAGCGCCCTGGTCCCCGCCCTCGGCAGCGCCGCGCGGGACACCGTTGCGCGGGGCGCCGTTCCGGGAGCCGCCGCTCCGGGGGGCACCGTTCTGCGGAGCGGCGCTCTGCGGGGTGCCGTTGCGCAGGTCACCGTTGCGCGGGGCGTCGTGGCGGTCGGCACCGTTGCGTGCGATGCCGTTCCGCGGGCCGTCGTGGCGGTCGGCGCCGTCGGGCCCGAGGCCCTCGTGCGGGGCGCCGTTCGCCGGCCGGGCCGCGCTGCGGTCGCCGTGCGCGACGCCGTTCGTCCCCTGCGGCCCGTCGCCGCTGCGGGGGGCGCCCGGCCGGCGGGACTGCGCGTGCGGGTCCCACCCGGTACCGGGCAGCCGCTGCGGGCCACGCGGACCCGGCTCCACGGACGGCTGCGACGCGGGGACCTGCGCCGACGGGGTCTCCGGAGCAGCGGAGGCATCGAACAGGTCGGCACCCGACGGGGACTCCGTGGGCCAGCCCGGCCGGCCGCCCGTGCCGCCCGCCCCGTCCGGGCCACCGAAGACCACACCGTCCGGCCGAACCTCGTGGGGCCCGGGAGCACGGCCGCCCATGGTCGGACGCCGGCCGGGCTCCCGGCCCGAGCCGGTGCCGTCGTTCCCGCCGGTCTGATCCGTACCCGTCACGCTCTCGTGCCCCTTGCGTCGTCCGTCGTGTCCGCTCCCACTCGGAGTGGGAGCGCCCTAGCGCGCCGCCCACCGCGACACCGGTGCCGGTGCGCGGTAGGGCTGCGGCAACGGCAGGCGCAGCAGCTTCGCCAGCCGCCCCTGCCCGTCCTTCCGGAGCGCGGCGACCGCCTCCGGCTCGTGCCGGGCCGCGTTCGTGAGCAGCCCGAACAGGAACATGGTCACCACCAGCGAGGTACCGCCGGAGGAGATCAGCGGGAGCTGCAGCCCGGTCACCGGCAGCAGTCCCACGACGTACCCGATGTTGATCGACGCCTGCACGACCATGCCCGCCGTCGACGTCGCGACGACGATCCGCAGCCACGGGTCGGTGTTGCGGGCGGCGATCCGCATGCCGGTGTAGGCCAGCGTCGCGAAGAGCGCGAGTACCGCACCCGCCCCGACCAGGCCCAGCTCCTCGCCGATGATCGCGAAGATGAAGTCGTTGTGGGCGTTGGGCAGGTAGTCCCACTTCGCCCGGCCCTGGCCGAGGCCGACGCCGAACAGGCCGCCGTCGGCGAGCGCGTACAGCGCCTGCGTCGCCTGGTAGGCCGGGCCCAGCGGGTCCGCCGACGACGACAGGAACGCCGTGATCCGGCTGGCCCGGTACCCGGCGGTCAGCCCGAGGATCACCGCGCCGGCCAGGCCGCCGCCCGCGATCAGCGCGAGCAGCTTCACCGGGGCGCCGCCGAAGTACAGCAGCGCGAGCATGATGATCCCGACCGAGATCGTCATACCGAGGTCGGGCTCCAGCACGAGCAGCGTGAAGATCACCAGCGTCACCGGGACGACCGGGTTGAGGGCGTGCTTCCAGCGGTGCATCACGGCGCGGCGGGCGGCGAGCACGTGGGCGCCCCACAGCGTCAGCGCGATCTTCACGCCCTCCGACGGCTGCAGCGAGACCGGGCCGAACGCGAACCAGGACCGGGCGCCGCCGCGCAGCGCACCGATCCCCGGGATCAGCACCAGGACCAGCGCGACCAGGCCGATGATCAGCAGTACCGGTGCCGCGGCGCGCAGGCGACGCGGGGGGACCCGCAGGCCCACGTAGAACAGCACCAGCCCGACCGCGCAGAACATCAGCTGACGGGTGAACACCGAGTACGACGAGCCGTCGCCGACCGACGACGCGGACAGCACCATCACCAGCCCGAACAGGGTCAGCAGCCCGAAGACGCCGAGGATCAGGTGCAGCGAGGTCAGCGGGCGGCGCAGCCAGCGCCGCAGCCGCAGCACGGCCCCGCGGGTGCCGGTCACGGCGGCCTGGCCGAGCGTGCGGTCCGGCGCGGCCGGGCTCACCGGGACACCCCGGCGGCGGCCAGGCCGGCGACGGCGGCGGCGAACGCGTCGCCGCGGTGGGCGTAGTCGCGGAACTGGTCCATCGAGGCGGCGGCCGGGGCGAGCAGCACGACGTCGCCGGGGCGGGCCAGGCCGGACGCGCGGCGGACCGCGGCCGGCATCGGGTCCTGCGGGTCGGAGGGCGCCATCGGACCATCGTGTCCCGGCGCGACCTCCTCGACCGGGAGGCCGGGCGCGTGTCGCGTCAGCGCCTCGACGATCGGTGTCCGGTCCGTCCCGATCACGACGATCCCCGCCAGCCGCTCGGCGTGCGCGGCGGCGAGCCTGCCGAGCTCGGCCGGGTCGACACCCTTGAGCAGCCCGCCGACCACCCAGACGGCGCGGGCACCGGGCCGCCGGGCGGCGACGGCGGCCAGCGCGGCCCCGGCGGCGTGCGGGTTGGTCGCCTTGGAGTCGTCGAGGTAGGTGACACCGGCGTGCTCGCCGGCCGGGGCGCTGCGGTGCGGGCCGGGGGTGAACGCCGCCAGGGCGGCGCCGATGTGCTCCGGGTCCACGCCGTGCGCGCGGGCCAGCGCGGCCGCGGCGAGCGCGTCGGTGATCCCGGGCGGCCCCGGGGGGACGACGGCGTCGGCCGCCAGCAGTGCCCCGCCGCCGAACGCGCGGTCGGTCAGCACCCCGTCGGCGACGCCGAGCTGGTCCGGTCCGGGCCGGCCGAGGGTGACCCCGACGCGTCGCGGTGCCGGGGACTCCCCGAGCAGCCGTGCGGCCACCGGGTCGTCGACCCCGCCGACCGCGACGTCGCCCAGCAGTGCGCGTGCCTTGGCCGCGGCGTAGGCGTCCGTCCCGCCGTGCCAGTCCAGGTGGTCCTCGGCGACGTTGAGCACCACGCCCGCGGCCGGGCGCACCGACGGCGACCAGTGCAGCTGGAAGCTCGACAGCTCGACCGCGAGCACCGCGTGGCCCCCCGCGACCGCGGTGACCACCGGGTGGCCGATGTTGCCGCAGGCGACGGCGTCGACCCCGGCGCGCGCGAGGATCGCGGCGAGCATCTCGGTGGTGGTGGTCTTGCCGTTGGTGCCGGTCACGACCAGCCACGACGGCGGTGTGTCGCGCAGCGCGCCGAGCCGCCAGGCGAGCTCGGGCTCCCCGATGACCTCGACGCCGAGCCCGGTGGCCTCGGCGACCAGCGGGTGGTCCGGCCGGCGCCCGGGCGAGGTGACGACGGTGCGGACCCGCTCGGGGATCCCGCCGCCACGCCACGGCTCGACGCCGTCGGGCAGCGCGGCCAGCGCGTCCGCGCGGTCGTCGGACAGGAGCACCCGGGCCCCCGCATCCACCAGGGCCGTCGCGGCCGCGAGACCGGAGACACCGGCCCCCGCGACCAGGACCGGGTCCCCGCCGAACGGGCCGCTCACCCGGAACCCGACATGGACAGCCACTCGGAGTAGAAGATGCCCAGCCCCATCGCCGCGCAGATCGCGGCGAGCAGCCAGAACCGGATGATGACGGTGGTCTCGGCCCATCCGGCGAGCTCGAAGTGGTGGTGGAACGGCGCCATCCGGAACAGCCGGCGGCGCGAGGTGCGGAACACGATGATCTGCAGCGACACCGACAGCGCCTCGACCACGAACACGCCGCCGATGACGACGAGCAGCAGCTCGGTGCGGGTCACCATGGACAGCCCGGCGAGCAGGCCGCCCAGCGCGAGCGACCCGGTGTCGCCCATGAAGATGCGGGCCGGGGCGGCGTTCCACCAGAGGAACCCGATGCAGCCGCCCATCGCGGCGGCGGCGACCAGGCCGACGTCGAGCGGGTCGCGGACCTCGTAGCAGCCCGCGGTCGCGGCGATCGCGCAGTTGTTGCGGAACTGCCAGAACGCGATGATCACGTAGGTGCCGAGCACCATCGCGGCGGTACCGGCGGCCAGGCCGTCGAGGCCGTCGGTGAGGTTCACCGCGTTCGACCAGGCGGCGACGATCAGGTTGCACAGCAGCACGAACCCGACGACGCCGAAGCTCAGCACCGTGATGTCGCGGACGAACGACAGGCTCTCCGAGGCGGGCGCGAGGTTGCGCTCGTTCACGAAGCGCACCGCGAGCACACCGAAGATCGTCGCGGTCAGGACCTGGCCGACGATCTTGGAGGTCTTGTTCAGCCCGAGGTTGCGCTGACGACGGATCTTGAGGAAGTCGTCGAGGAACCCGACGACGCCCAGCGCGGTGGTCAGGAACAGCACCAGCAGCGCCGAGGCCGTGATCGGCTCCCGGGTGAACGCGTGCGAGCCCAGGTAGCCCACCCAGATGGCGAGCAGGATCGCCACGCCGCCCATCGTCGGCGTACCGCGCTTGGACTGGTGGCTCTGCGGGCCCTCCTCGCGGATCTCCTGGCCGAAGCCCTGCCGCGCGAAGAAGCGGATCAGGTACGGGGTGAGCAGGATCGACACCGCGAGCGCGAGACCCGCGGCCAGGAACAGGCCCCTCACCGGCACACCAGTCCTTCGGTCGTCAGCAGGCCGGCGGCGAGCCGCTCGAGCCCGGCGCTGCGGGAGGCCTTGACCAGCACGACGTCGCCGGGCCGGGTCCGCTCCCGCAGCAGGGTCAGGGCGGTGGGCACGTCGGCGACGTGCTCGGCGCCGGGCCCGTAGTCGGGTGCGCCGACGGCGACCACCCGGGCCCCGGCGGCGCGGGCGTTCTCCGCTGCCGCGGCGTGCTCGGCGGCCGCGCCGTCCCCGATCTCGGCCATCGGGCCGAGGACCGCCCAGGCCCGGCGGTCCGGGCCGGCGATCTGCCCGAGCGCGACGATCGCGGCACGGACGGACTCGGGGTTGGCGTTGTAGGCGTCGTTGACGACGGTCACCCCGTCGGCGCGGTCGGTGACCTCCATCCGCCAGCGCGACGCCGGTGTCGCGGCGGACAGCGCCGCCGCGATCCCGTCCGGGGTGCCGCCCAGCTCGAGGGCGACCGCGGCGGCGGCGAGCGCGTTGGAGACCTGGTGCTCCCCCACCAGCCGCAGCGCGACGTCGGCCGAACCGGCCGGGGTGACCAGCCGGAACGACGCCCGGCCCGCGGTCAGGGTGACGTCGGTGGCCCGCACGTGGGCGTCCGCGGCGCGTCCGAAGGTGACGACCCGGGCGGGGGTGCGGGTCGCCATGGCGGCGACCAGCTCGTCGTCGGCGTTGAGGACGGCGACGCCGCCCCGCCCGCCGGGCAGGTCACCCGGCGGCAGCGCCTCGACGAGCTCGCCCTTCGCCGTGGCGATCGCGGCGCGGGAGCCGAACTCGCCGAGGTGGGCGGACCCGACGTTGAGGACGACCCCGATCCGCGGTGGCGCGACCGCGCACAGCGCGGCGATGTGGCCGATCCCGCGGGCGGAGAACTCCAGCACGAGGTTGCGGGTGCCCGCGTCGGCGCGCAGCGCGGTGTACGGCGTCCCGAGCTCGTTGTTGAACGACTCCGGCGGCGCGACGGTCGGCCCCAGCGGGGACAGCACCGCGGCCAGCAGGTCCTTGGTGGAGGTCTTGCCCGCCGACCCGGTCACGCCGACGACGGCGAGCCCCGGCAGGGCGCCCAGCACGTGCCGGGCCAGGCGGCCCAGCCCGGCCAGGACGGCGGCGCCGGTCCCGTCGGGGTCGACCGCACCGAGGTGGGTGTGGCTGTCGCGGACCTCGACCGGCGGCACGACGACCGCGGGGGCGTCGACCTCGCGGCCCGCCAGCACCGCGGTCGCACCGCGGGTGACGGCCTGCGCGGCGAAGTCGTGGCCGTCGGCCCGCTCCCCCGGCAGCGCCAGGAACAGTCCGCCCGGCCCGATCCTCCGGGAGTCGAACTCGACGGCGGTGACCGGCGCGGCGGCGGTCCCGGTGTCGATGCGGTGCAGGCGGCCGCCGGTCACGGCCGCGATCTCCGCCGGCGTCATCTCGATCATCGCCCGCTCGCCTCCACCGGTCCGATCCGTCCTCCTGCCCGTGCGCAGCGCGTGCCGGGTGCCGGCACGCCCTGCCCTCCCGCCCCGCGGCGCGTCACGTCGCCGCCCGGATCGCCGCCACCAGCTCGTCGGTGTCGTCGAACGGGTACTTGACGCCGTTGATCTCCTGGCCGGCCTCGTGGCCCTTGCCGGCGACCACCACCGCGTCGCCCGGGCGGGCCGAGCGGACCGCGTAGACGATCGCGCTGCGCCGGTCGCCGATCTCGATGACGTCACCGCGGGCGGGCTCGCCGAACGCGCCGTCGAGCATCGCGCGGCGGATCGCGCCGGGCTCCTCGCTGCGGGGGTTGTCGTCGGTCACGACGAGCACGTCGGACCGGATCGCGGCCGCGGCGCCCATCAGCGGGCGCTTGCCGGTGTCGCGGTCCCCGCCGCAGCCGAGCACGGTGATCACCCGCGCGTGCGGGCGGACCTGGCGGCGCAGCGCGTCCAGCAGCGCGGCGACGGCGGCCGGCTTGTGCGCGTAGTCGACCACGCCCAGCCAGGGCTGACCGGCGTCGACGCGCTGCATCCGGCCCGGCACCGACGCCCGGGCGAACCCGGCCGCGGCCACCTCGGGGTCGATCCCGTCGGCGTCGAGCACGGCCAGCGCGACGAGCGCGTTCGCGACGTTGTAGCGGCCGGGCAGGCTCAGCGTGACCGGCACCGCGAGCCCGCCGGGGCCGACCGCGGTGAAGGTCTGGGTGCCGTCGGGGTGGGCGGTGAGGTCGCGGACCGTCCAGGTGGCGGGCGCGCCGCGCGGGTCGGAGGAGACGGTGACCGCGTCCCGGTGGCGGGCCGCCAGCCGGCGGCCCCACTCGTCGTCGACGCAGACGACGCCGTGCCGCGCGGCCTCCACGCCCGCCCCGCCGCCGCCGAACAGCCGGGCCTTGGCCTCGAAGTAGTCGGTCATCGTGGGGTGGAAGTCCAGGTGGTCCTGGGACAGGTTGGTGAAGGCCCCGGCGGTGAACCGGGACCCGCCGACCCGGCCGAGCGCGAGCGCGTGACTGGAGACCTCCATGGCCACGTCGGTCACGCCGGCCTCGACCATGACCGCGAACAGCGCCTGCAGGTCCGGTGCCTCGGGGGTGGTGAACGCGCTGGGCAGTGCCCGGGCCGGGTGGCCGGGGACCTGGACCCGGGTCCGCACGGTGCCGAGCAGACCGGTGGCCCTCCCGGCCGCGGTCAGGCCCGCCTCCAGCAGGTGGGCGACGGTCGTCTTGCCCGAGGTGCCGGTCACCCCGAGCACCCGCAGGCGGGCGGTGGGCTCGCCGTAGACGGCGGCCGAGACCGGGCCGAGGACCTCGCGCGGGTTCGGGTGCACCAGCACCGGGAGCCGGGAGTGCCGGATCTCGGGGCGGTCCGCGCCCGCGCCGTCGGTGAGGATCGCGCCGGCGCCCGAGGCGATGGCCTGTGCGGCGAAGTCGGCGCCGTGGGCGCGGGCGCCGGGCAGGGCCGCGAACAGGTCGCCGGGGCGCACCGAGCCCGCCCGCAGGGTGGCGCCGGTGACGGTGTGCGGTCCGGCCGCGGGGTCGAGCAGCGGGCCGGGCCCGCTGCCCGCGGTGCGCGGGTTCAGCTCGGCGCCGGCGAGCCGCCCGAGCAGGGCGACGTCGACCGGGCGCACCTGCGACGGGCGGTCCGGCAGCGACTCGAGGGATCCCGCCACGTCACCCGTCCCCGTCCGGTCGCCCTGCACGCCACCCGGCCCGCCGCCGAGCGCGGATCCGCCGGTGCTCCGGGAGCGGGCGGTGGCTGCGGTGTGGAGGTCGGGCACAGGCCGGAGGTTACCGACCGGCGCGGGCCGCCCCTCGTCCCGGTCAGGCGCCCGCGACCGCTCGCGGAGGCGGTCGCGGCGGGCGGCGGAACGACGACCGGCACACGGCCGTCCGACGAGCCGGATACGGCCATCCGGCGCAGGTTCCGGGCCGGTGGGCGGCTCGTCGGGCGGGGTGCACGGCGGCCCGGCCGGGCCCCGTACGGGTGGGCAGCGGCCGGGACCGTCCGACGCAGCCGGACCGCACCCGGCCGCGCCGTCACCGGATCTGCAGGGTCTGCACCGGCTGCGGCGCGGTCTGGACCGGCACGGCGTCGCGCTGGGCCAGGTAGGAGGCGATGTCGTGGAACAGCGGCGCTGCGCTCGTCCCGCCCTTCGGGGCGTCGAGCATGATCCCGATCACGAACCGCGGGTCCTGGGCCGGGAGCATCCCGGCGAAGGTGATCCAGTACTGGGAGCGCGAGTAGGCCCCGGTCGCCGGGTCCACCTGCTGGGCGGTGCCGGTCTTGCCCGCCACCTCGTAGCCGGGCACCGCGGCGGCGGGCCCGGTGCCGGACTGGCCGTGCGCCTTCTGGGTGACGGCGGTGAGCATCGTCCGCAGGGTCTGCGCGGTCTGCGGCGACATCACCTGTACCGGCTCGGGCGCCTCGGTCGGTACCCGGACGCCGTCCGGGCCGGTCGTCGCGGCGACGATCCGCGGCGGGACCCGGACGCCGTCGTTGGCGATGGCCTGGTACATCCCGGCCATCTGCAGCACGGTCATCGACAGGCCCTGCCCGATCGGCAGGTTGCCGAAGGTGGAGCCGGACCAGGTCGCGCGGGCCGGGACCCGTCCGCCGCTCTCGCCGGGCAGCCCGACACCGGTCTTCTGCCCGACGCCCATCTTCGCGAGCATGTCCGAGAAGCGGTCCTCGCCGACCTTCTGCGCGGTCATCAGGGTGCCGACGTTGGAGGACTTCGCCAGCACACCGGTCAGCGTGTAGCGGTCGACGCCGTGCGCCCAGGCGTCCTTGATCGTGCGGTCGGCGACCTCGATGCTGCCGGGCACGTCGAGCACGTCGTCGGGCTTGGCGACGCCGGCCTCCAGTGCGGCGGCCATGGTGACGACCTTGTTGACCGAGCCGGGCTCGAAGGGCGTGGTGACGCCCTTGTTGCCCAGCGAGTTCGGGTCCGCGGACAGCAGCTGGGCCGGGTCGAACGAGGTGTTGTCGGCGAGCGCGAGCACCTGCCCGGTGGCCCGGTCGAGGACGACGGCCGAGCCGCTGCGCGCCTCGGCGCGGCCCGCGTAGTCGGCGAGCATCCGCTGCACCTGGAACTGCAGGTCGGAGTCGATCGTCAGCTGCACGTCGGAGCCGGACACCGCGGCCTGCTCGGAGCGCACGCTGCCGGGGATGACGGTGCCGCTGCCCTCGGCGGTGTCGGCGATCTGGAAGCCGTCGCGACCGGCGAGCAGTTCGTCGTCGGAGGACTCCAGGCCGATCCGGCCGATCAGCTTCTGCGCGTCGGCGCTCCAGGTCGCTGCGCCGATGATGTTCGAGGCCAGCGTCCCGTTGGGGTACTGGCGCGCCTCGCGGCTCTCCTCGGCGATCTCCGGGAACTGCGTCCGGAGGTCACGGGCGGGCCCGGGGTCGACCGCGGTGGCCATCACGACGTAACCGCGGTCGCTGTTCAGCGCCCGCTTCAGCTCCTCGGGGTCGCCGTGGGTCACCGCCGCGACGGCGTCGGCCATCCGGTTCTTGTAGGCGACCGCGTCCGCGCCCTTGGTGGAGTTGATCAGGCGCGGGTTGGTGACGAGCGCCTTGGACTCGGTGGAGAACGCCAGCACGGCGCCGTTGCGGTCGCTGATCGCGCCGCGCTCGGCCGGGATGACGATCCGGCTGGCGCGTTGCTTCTCCGCGTCCGCGGTCAGCGTGCCCGCCTGCACCGTCTGGACGACGACGAGCTTCGCCCCGGACACCAGCAGCAGGGCGGCCAGCGCCACCCAGGCCAGGCGCAGCCGGAACCGCGGGTCGTCGGCCGGGGACCGGCGCCGGCCGCCCCGCGGACCCTGCCCCCGCGGCCGGGGGCGCGGCGGCGCGTAGACCATCAGTTCCCGCCCGCCGCCCGGGTGTCGGCCGGGACCTCGTGCTCGGTGCCCTCACCGGCGCCGGCGGCGCCCGGAGCGGCGTCGCCGCCCTCGGCGGCCGGGTCGGTGGTGGCCGCGCCCGGCTGCTGCGTCTGCTGCGCGGGCGGGGCCTGCGGGGCGTCGGCGGCGGGCGGGGCGGGCGGCGCCGCGGCGACGGCGGCACTCGGCTCCCCGACGACGTCGACGCGTCCGTCCGGTGCGACCACCAGGCGTGCCGGGTCGGTCACCCGGACCATGCCCTGGGCCGCGGCGCGGTCGGCGAGCGAGCCGGGGCTCTGCAGCACCGTGACCTCCTTGCGGAGCGCCTCGGACTGCTCGGTGAGCGACGCGGTCCGTTCCCGGGCCGCCTGCAGCGAGTAGGAGTCGGCCGCCGCGGCGGTCGACAGCCACAGCGTCGCGATCAGGCCCGAGACCAGCAGGACCATCACGACCAGCACGAACTTCGCGCGGCCGGTGTTCTCCCTGGCCGCGCTACGGCGGCGCTGGTCGGCCACCCGTCGGGCGTCGCCGGGGCCGCGCTGGGCCGGGATCCGCGGAGGTGCCGCGGTACGACGGCTCTGGCGGGTGTCGGGCCGCTGCCGGCCACCGCCCGGGGTGCCCGGGCGCTCGATGACGGGTGTGCTCATCGGGGGTTCCTGCCTCTCCGCCGTGCCGGTGCTGCCTGCGTGCTCGGATCCGTGCCACGGGTGCTCACGGCCCGTCCTCCACGCGTTCCGCCGCGCGCAGCCGTACCGGGGCGGCCCGCGGGTTGCGGGCGATCTCGGAGTCGGACGCCTGCTCGGAGCCCCGGCTGAGCAGCCGGAACTCCGGTCCGTGTCCGGGAAGCTCCACCGGCAGGTCCACCGGGGTCCGCGAGCGGACGCGCTCGGCGAGCACGCGCTTGGTGATCCGGTCCTCCAGCGAGTGATAGGACAGGACGACGATCCGCCCACCCGGGGCGAGCGCGTCCAGTGCCGCGGGCAGCGCGTCGCGCAGGACCTCGAGCTCGCGGTTCACCTCGATGCGCAGTGCCTGGAAGGTCCGCTTCGCCGGGTGCCCGCCGGTGCGCCGGGACGCGGCCGGGACCACGCCGTAGAGCAGCTCGACGAGCTCGGTGCTGCGGGTGAACGGGCGCTTCTCCCGGGTCCGGACGATCGCGTTGGCGATCGGTCCGGCGAACCGCTCCTCGCCGTACTCCCGCAGGATCCGGCGCAGTTCGCCGGCGGCGTAGGAGTTCAGGACGTCGGCGGCCGTCGGCCCGGTGGTCGGGTCCATCCGCATGTCGAGGTCGGCGTCGCGGGAGTAGGAGAAGCCACGGGCGTCCTCGTCGAGCTGGAGCGAGGAGACTCCCAGGTCGAACAGGATGCCGTCGGCGGCGGGCACGCCCGCCTGCTCCAGCGCGCCGGCGACGTCGTCGTAGACGGTGTGCACCCGGTGCAGCCGGTCGGCGTAGGCGGTCAGCCTGCGGCCCGCGAGCTCGAGGGCCTGCGGGTCGCGGTCCATGCCGACGACGGTCAGCCGGGGGTGCGCGGCCAGCAGCGCCGCCGCGTGGCCGCCCATGCCGAGAGTGGCGTCCACGTAGACGGCGTCGCGGTCGCGCAGCGCGGGGTCGAGCAGCTCGGAGACGCGGTCCAGCAGGACCGGGGTGTGCCGGTCACCGGGCGCGCGCTCGTCGCGCGGGGTGGCGCCGTCGCCGGAAGTACCGTCCACGTCCCACCCCCCGGTGCGCCGTCCGTCCCCGTGTGGTGCGTGCGTGTCGTGCGGGCCGCCGGTGCGGCGGCCGTACCCGGTCCCGGCCACGGGGGCCGGGACCGGGAGGGTCGATGTCCGTGGGTGTGGCGTGCCGGCTCCCACAACCGGTCCGCTCCACGCCCGAAGACGCGCGGGCGCCACCGCGCCACCCGAACTCCCCAGTCGGGGTGGGCGCCGGCGCCGTCCCCACCCGGGGGCCGTGCCGAGACGGACCTGGCACCGGGGAAGGTGTGCCAGGGCCGACTCGATCACGGCACCCGGGTCGGGGCGGCGACGGTGGTGTCGTCCGCTGTCGGTCGTACTGTCCTGCTCAGGTACTGCCGCCGTCCGTCGTCCCGCCCGCCAGCGGAACTCAGAACAGCCCGGGCAGAACCTCCTCCTGGGCCTTGGCGAACTCGTCCTCGTGCCGCTCCTGGTACTCCTGCCAGGCCTGCGCGTCCCAGATCTCGGCGCGCGTGAACGCGCCAATCACCACGCAGTCCTTGGACAGTCCGGCGTACCGGCGCAGCTCGGACTGGATCGCGATCCGGCCCTGGCCGTCGGGGTTCTGCTCGTCGGTGCCCGAGAAGAGGTTCCGCTGGAACACCCGCGCCGACTCGTTCGTCAGCGGGGCCGCGGCGATCTTGCGCGCCATCTCGGTGAAGGCGTCACGGGTGAACACGTAGAGGCAGTGGTCCTGCCCTTTCGTGATCATGCAGCCGCCTCGCAACTCGTCGCGGAATTTTGCGGGCAGCGTCAGCCGCCCCTTGTCGTCCAGCTTCGGGGTGTAGGTGCCGAGGAACACCGACCCCACCTCCACCTGGGACCCCTGTTCGTCCCAGCGATCACCACACTACCCCACACTCACCCACCGTCAACCCGAGACGGGCGGATCTCCGACCACCGGTCCGATGTTTTCCCAGGTCAGAGGTGGTGGGGGACAGTGGGGGCGCGCGACGCGCCACCCGGTCGCGCGACGCCCGGAGGCCGTTTCCGGCCGCTCCGGCCGCACCTGCGCCCCACCGCTCCCCCGCCGGCGTCGTCCCTGGTCAGAGACGTTTCCCGGGCCGATCGGGTCATCCGGTGCGGGAACGGGTGGGGAGACGGTGGGGGACCGTGGTGAGCCCGGGTGGGGGGCGGTGGGGGATCGGCGGCCGCGCGGCGGAGCGGCGTGGGGAACCACCGTGGGGCGCCGCGGGGGGACCTCGTGGGGACCTTCCGCCCGGGGCCGCCGGCGAGACCCGGAGCGCGTCGCGTTCGGCCGTACGGGGCAGCGGGTCGAGGCCGGGTGGCGGCGCCCGGTCCCGATCGGGGGACGTTTGACAGACTGGGGTCACCCGAGCCGTCTCCTGAGGAGGCCCGTTGTCGTCGAGCGCGCCGTCCGCGCCCTCCGTGCCACCCGTCCCGTCGCCGTCCGGTGGTCCCCTCCGCCGGGCCGAGGCCGGCGGTGCGCACCCCGGTTACGCGCCCGAGCCGATGGACGCCGCCGCCGTCGCCGACGCGGCGGGCCGGATCGCCGCCGCGATGGCCCGGATCATCGTCGGCAAGCCCGACACCATCCGGCTGGCCCTGGTCGCGATGCTCGCCGAGGGGCACCTGCTCGTCGAGGACGTGCCGGGCGTCGGCAAGACCACGCTGGCCAAGGCACTCGCCCGGGCCGTCGACGGGGCGGTGAGCCGGGTGCAGTTCACCCCGGACCTGCTGCCCGGCGACATCACCGGCTCGTCGGTCTACAACCGGCAGACCTCGGAGTTCGAGTTCCGGCCCGGCCCGGTGTTCGCCAACGTCGTGATCGCCGACGAGATCAACCGGGCCTCGCCCAAGACCCAGTCGGCGCTGCTGGAGTGCATGGCCGAGCACCAGGTCACCGTCGACGGCGGCACCTACCCGCTGGGTGACCCGTTCATGGTCGTCGCCACCCAGAACCCGGTGGAGATGGACGGCACCTACCCGCTCCCCGAGGCCCAGCAGGACCGGTTCACGGTCCGCGTCTCGGTCGGCTACCCGGACCCGGCGGCCGAGCTGGCGATGCTGGAGGAGCACGGCTCGACCGACCCGCTGGAGCGGCTGCGGCCGGTGACCGACCTGCGCACGCTGCGGTCGATGATCGCCGGGGTCCGCGGCCTGCACACCGCGGCGGAGGTGCGCCGCTACTGCGTCGAGGTCGTCGGGGCGACGCGGCGGCTGCCCGAGGTCCGCCTCGGTGCGTCGCCGCGCGCGACCCTGCACCTGCTGCGGGCCGCCCGCGCCTGGGCGGCGACCGCCGGGCGCGGCTACGTCGTGCCCGACGACGTCCAGGCCGTCGCCGTCCCCGTCCTCGCGCACCGGCTGGTGCTGGGCCCCGAGGGGGTCGCGGCCCGCCGGACACCGGCGGACCTGGTGCGGGCCGCCGTCGCGCGGGTCGCGGTGCCGTCCCCGCCGCGGAGCTGAGGTGGCGCCGACCGCGCCGTCCGGGTCACCGGCTCCCACCGAGCCCGGTGACCCGGCGGCACCCGGGTCGTCCGGGTCGTCGGCGCCGCTCGCGGCCGGCGGCGCGCCGCGCCGGGAACGGCGGGCCGGGCTGACCGTGCGCGGGCGCTGCCTGCTCGCCGGCGGCGCCGCGATGGTCGTCTCGGCGATCGTGCTCGACGAGCGCGACCTCGTCCGGATCGGGGCGTTCGTGCTGTTGCTGCCGCTGCTGGCACTCGTCGTCGCGTTGCGGTCGCGCCGCTCGCTGCAGGTCGGGCGCACCCTGGAGCCGGCGCGGCTGGAGGCGGGCAGCGGCGGCACGGTGCTGCTGCGGATCGCCGGCGGCGCCCTGCTGGGCGCACTGCGGATCGCCGACCACGTGCCCGACGCCGCCGGTCCCGCCGACCGCTACCCGCCGCGGTTCACCGTGCACCGGCTCGGCCGGCGCGGTGCCCGGGTCGGCTACCCGGTGCGGCCCGCGGTCCGTGGCGCGTACCGGATCGGTCCGCTGCGCGGTCGCGGCACCGACGCGCTCGGCCTCGCCGAGTTCCGCCACGACCTGCTGCCCGCCGACCGGCTGCTGGTCCTCCCCCGGGTCACCCCGCTGACCGGGCGCCCGGCCCTGACCTCCACCGCCGCCGGGCGCGGCGCCGAGGGCGGCAGCCGTCCCGGCCCCGGCACCCCGGACGTGCTGATCCGCCCGTACCGCCAGGGCGACGAGCTGCGCCGTGTGCACTGGCGCTCCAGCGCCCGGCGCGACGAGCTGATGGTCCGCCTCGACGACCGTCCCGACCCGTCCGGCGTGACCCTGCTGATCGACCGGCGCGACAGCGCCCACCGCGGACACGGGCCCGCCTCCAGCCTGGAATGGGCGGTGGCGTTCACCGCCAGTGTCGCGGTCCATCTGCTGCAGCGCGGCGAGGCCGTCGCACTCGTCGACGAGTCCGGCGACACCGTCGGCGACGTGCCGCCCGGTGTGACCGGTGCGGACGCCGTCCCCCCGCGGCTGGAGTCGCTCGCGCTGCTGCGGCCCTCGGCGAGCACCGGGTTCACCGCGCCCGGCCCCGGTCCCGGGCACCCGGAGGGCGTGCTCGCGGTGCTCGGCGGGACCGCGCCGCAGGACGTCACCGCGCTGGTCTCGGCCTGGCCGCGCGGCGGGCACGCCGTCGTCCTCGACGTCGACACCTGGTCGGCCGCGACGCGGTCCCGCCCGGCGTCGGTCGCGGCGGCCGCGCTGCGCCGTGCCGGGTGGCACGCCACCGTCGTCACCTCCGACATGACCGTCCAGCGGGCCTGGGCGGACGCCTGCGGCTCGCCCGGTATCGCGGGGGCGACCGGATGAGCGCGCCGACCCGGCCCCCCGTCCGGCCCGCGCCGCCGCCCGACGCGCCCGTCCCCGACGCCGCGCCCGCGGGCCGGACGCCGGGTGCCCCGGCCTGGACGGTCGTACTGGGACCGGTCGCGACGGCCGTCGCGGTGCTGCTCGCCGGGACGGCGATGAGCTCGGTCGTGCAGGGCGCGGCCTGGTTCGCCCACGCCGCCGTCGCGGTCGTGCTGGTCTCGCTGGTCGGCGGCCTGCTGCTGCCGCTGCGGGCCTGGTTGGTCGCGCCCGGCCAGCTGCTGGCCCTGGTCCTGCTGGTGACCGCGTGGTTCACCGGCAGCGGCGTGCTCGGGGTGCTCCCCGGGCCGTCGGCGTTCGCCGAGCTGTCGGGGCTGCTCGGCGGGGCCGGGCAGCAGATCGACAGCGGCCTGCCGCCGGTCGCGGCGAGCCCGGAGATCCTGCTGCTGGTCACCCTCGGGTTCGGCACGATCGCGATCGCGGTGTTCGGGCTCGCGGTGACCGTGGCCGCCCCGGCCGCGGCCGGGGTGCCGCTGCTGGTGGTGTTCGCGGTGCCGACGGCGCTGCAGCCGGGCCTGCTGCCCTGGTGGACCGTGGTCGCGGCGACGCTCGGCTACGGCGTGCTGCTGCTCCTGCGTCCGGACCGGCTGCGGCAGATCCCGGCCGGGGCCGCGGTCGTCGCGGTCGCCGTCGTGGGCTCGCTGCTGGCCGGACTGCTGGCATCGTCGGTGGGGACCTCGGGTCGCTTCGACGCCACCGGCGGGACCGGGGGCGACGCCGACGGCTCGATCGGGCTGAACCCGTTCACCTCGCTGCGCGGGCAGCTGACCCGCAGCGAGCCGCGGCCGCTGTTCGGCGTCCGTGGACTCCAGACCCCGACCTACCTGCGCGCGCTCACCCTGCAGACCTACGTGCCGCAGGAGGGCTGGAAGGCGGGGCGCCCGCTGCCGGGCGTGCCGCTGACCGGGCCGCTGCCGCCGTCGACGTCCGGGCCGGCTGCGTCGCAGGACGTGCAGGTCGAGAACCTGGGCTTCCGCGACTACTGGCTCCCGGTGTTCGGCGACCCGACCCGGATCGCGGTGAACTCACCGAGCTGGGCCTACGACACCGACGGCGGCATCGTCTACAGCGAGCGCGCACAGTCCGAGGACGGCTGGACCCAGTCGATGCGGCTGCCGGAGCCGTCGGCCGACCAGCTGCGCGCGGCGTCCGGGCCGACCACGGTCGACCGGGCCTACCTCGACGCCGACGGTGTCGACCCGCGGGTCACCGCGATCGCCCGGGAGGTGACCGCCGGGGCCACGACGCCGTTCGACCGGGCGATGGCGCTGGAGGACCACTTCACCGGGCCCGGCTCCCCGTTCACCTACAGCCTGGCGACCGCGCCGGGTGGAAACGGCGACGCCCTGGTCGACTTCCTGACCCGCGGCCGGACCGGCTACTGCGAGCAGTACGCCTCGGCGATGGCGGTCATGCTGCGCGCCGTCGACGTCCCGGCCCGGGTGGCGGTCGGTTTCACCGCAGGCGACGCCGACGGCTCCGGGGCCCGCACGATCACCACCGAGGACGCCCACGCGTGGGTCGAGGCGTGGTTCCCCGGCTACGGCTGGATGACCTTCGACCCGACCCCGCTCGCCGACGGCCGCACCATCGACCCGGCCTACGTCCAGCAGGCCCGGGAGCAGGACGGCGGCACGACCGCCGCCGAGCAGACCCCGCAGCCCGAGCCGTCCGCGACGCCGCCGCCCCCCGAGGCCGGTGGCCCCACCCCCGAGCCTCCGCCCACCGAGGAGCAGGCGGCCGACCAGCCGTCGGCCGCGACCGGGTCCTGGTGGCCGCTGGTCGTGGCGCTGCTGCTGGCGGCCGCGGTGCTCGCCGTCGTGCTGACCCCGGGCCTGTGGCGCCGGCACCAGTACTCCCGCCGGGCCGGGCTGGCCCGGGCGGGCGGCGACGGCGCTGCGGCGGCGGCATGGGACGAGGTCCTGGCCGCCTCCCGCGACCACGGGGTCCCGGTGCCGCCCGGGGACACCGTCCGCGCGGCCGCCGACCGCATCACCGAGCGGCACGGCCTGTCCGGGCGCCCCGCCGAGGCGCTGCGGGAGCTGGCGGGCCGGGTCGAGGCGAGCTGGTACGGCGGGATGCTGCCCGAGCCCGGCACGCTCGACGGCCCGGTGGACGAGGTGCGGACGGCGATCGCGGCCGGCGGGACGTCGTTGCGGGCCCGGGTGCTGCCGGCCTCGGTGGTTCCGGAGGCGGTCCGGCGCGGGCGCCGTCCGTCCGACGACGACCCGACGGCCGACGACGGCGCCGCCGACATCGACACGGCCGGAGAGCCCGCCGAGCGGGGCTGACCCGCCCGGCGAGCGCCGCCGGCCCGCCCACCGTCCGCGCGATGATCCGCTCCGCGCGTGCGTCCGGACGCACGCGGGCCGCGGATCTCCGCGCGGGCGCGGGGATCGCAGCCCCCAGCGCCCCGACCAGCGGCCGGCGTCCGGTCGGCGGCGTCATCCGGCCGGGGGCGGTCGACGGCGCCGGTCCGGCCCGTGCGGCGGCTCCCGTCCACCGGCGACCGCTGGTGCCGACGGTCGGCACATCGGGCAGCCGGTGCCGGGCACACGACAGCGGGGCGGGTCACCGAGTCGGTGTCCCGCCCCGCCGGGCGTCGTACGGGCGGCCGGGTAGGCCGCCCGGTGTCACTCCTGCTCGAAGCGGCGCCGGAAGCGCTCCTCCATACGGCCGGTGAAGCCACCGCCGCTCTCGCCGGACTGCTTGTCCTTCGGGGCGGCCCCGCCCTGACCGGTCGTCTCTTCGCCGCCGCGACGGGCGCCGATCGAGGTGACCGCCAGCAGCGCGCCGCCGAGCATGGCGAGGAAGCCGACGATGCTGAGGATCGGCAGGTCGCCGAGCCAGAGTGCCCGGAAGGGGATCCCGGCGACGAGCAGCACGAGGCCCACCACGAACAGGACGGCGCCCTGGATGCGGCGGCGCCGGGCGGGCTTGCTCCGCCGGCTACCGCTGACCGAGGACGCGAACTTGGGGTCCTCCTGGTAGAGGGCGCGTTCGATCTGTTCGAGCAGGCGCTGCTCGTGCTCGGAGAGCGGCATGCCTTCACCTCCGGCACACGTAATCGGACGGTAGGCCGCAGTCGACCCGGGCCTCCTCGCCCCGGCCGGTACGACGGGCGCCCCAACCTGGGCGTCTGATGTCCAGAGTACGAGGCGAATCGTGCCGCGACCACCCGGACCGTCCAACCCGCTCGGCTGATCGTCGAGCGGACGGCGTGGCGCGGCGTGTCGTCGCTCACCCGGACTGTCGCAGACCCACCCGGACGGGGGTGGGCAGCCGGGTGAACGTCGGACGACCGGTCACCGACGGCAGCCGGAAGGCGACCGTCGGTCACCGGCGACGGGGACGGGTGTCAGTACCGCCGGGCGAGCAGATGCAACCGCGGGGCGACCTCGGCGAGGGCGCCGACCTGCGACGCGAGCGCGTCCAGCTCGTCACGCTCGTCGCGGCCCGCCGTCTCGCCCTCCTGGCCGGGACCGGGCAGCCACGCCTCGAGGGTGCCGTCACCCTGCAGGATCTCGGTCCGCAGCCGTCCGGTCTCGGCGGTGAGCTCCTGCAGCCGGTGCGCGTCGAACCGGCGCAGCAGCCGGTCGTCGGTACCGGTGCGGCCCTCGTGGTCGGTGAGCAGGGCACGGGCCTCGGCGAGCCGGCCCGTGGCCAGTCGCCCGATGAACGCGCCGTAGCGCCCGACCGTCAGCACCGACACCGCCCCGCCCGGGGCGGCGGCCGCGGCGAGCGCGGCGAGCACCCGGCCCGGGCCGTCGACGACCTCGAGCAGCCCGTGGCCCAGGACGAGGTCGGCGCCGTCGGCCGGGGCGACCTCGGCGAGGGTGTCGACGTCGCCGTTCACCGGGGTGATCCGGTCGGTCACGCCGGCCTCACCGGCGCGCCGGGCCAGCGTCGCCAGCGCGTTGGGACTGGTGTCGACGACGGTCACCGCGCAGCCGGCGATCGCCAGCGGCACCGCCCACGTGCCGCTGCCCCCGCCGACGTCGAGCACCCGGGGCGCGGCCCCGGTGTCCCGGCGGACACGGTCGATCTCCCTGTCCAGCACCCGGAACACGGCGGCCCCGCGCGCTGCTCCGGCCTGCTCGCGTGTCGGCGATCCCACGGCACCGAGACTAGTGGCCCCCGCCGGTGCCCGGCCCGCCCGCCCGCCGGGACGCCCACGACCGGGCGCCCGACGATCACCTGCACTCCGCTCGGCGACCGTGCCGGACCGCACGGTACGTTGGGTGGGTGCAGGTCGTCGCCACGCTCAGTCTCAAGGGTGGCGTCGGCAAGACCACGGTCGCACTGGGTCTGGCCGGCGCGGCGCAGCGGCACGGCGTCTCCACCCTCGTGGTGGATCTCGACCCGCAGGCCAACGCCACCACCGCGCTCGACCCGGAGCCCACCACGGCGACCGTCGCCGACGTGCTGGACGAGCCGCGCCGCGCGGTGGTCGAACGGGCCATCGCGCCGTCGGCGTGGGGCGAGGGCCTCGACGTGCTGGTCGGCGCGGAGCAGACCGAGCGGCACAACCACCCCGACCCGGGGGCGGCGCAGCTGTACCGGCTGGACCGCGCCCTGCAGCGGCTGGCCGGCGAGCTGATCACCGACGACTCCGGTGGCTCCGAGCACGCCGAGGAGCGCTACCGGCTGGTGATCGTGGACTGCCCGCCGTCGCTGGGGCAGCTGACCCGCAGCGCGCTGTCCGCCGCGGACCGGGCGATCCTGGTGACCGACCCGACGATGTTCTCGGTGTCCGGCGTGCAGCGCGCGTTCGACGCGGTCCAGACCGAGCGCGAGCGGTCCAACGACCGCCTGCAGCCGCTGGGCGTGCTGGTCAACCGGGTGCGGCCGCGCAACACCGAGCACGAGTTCCGGATCTCGGAGCTGCGCGAGCTGTTCGGCCCCCTGGTGTTCAACAGCGTCCTGCCCGACCGCTCGGCGGTCCAGCAGGCCCAGGGCGCCTGCCTGCCGATCCAGGCCTGGGACACCCCGGGCGCCCGGGAGATCTCCGCGGTGTTCACCGCGCTGCTGGGCAGGGTGCTGCGCAGCGCCTCGCGCCCCGCCGCCTCGGCCTGACCGGCCCCTCCCGGTCCGTTCCTCGGCCCCGCCCGCTCCCGCTCTCCTGCCGTCCGCCGATCCGCTCCCCCGTGCGGCCCGCCGCTCCGGCGGACGGACCTCACCGGGGCAGCAGCAGCTGCACCCGGGTCACGAACTGCTCGGCCTGGCGCAGCAGGTCGTCGGCGGCACGCCGGTCGATGTGCCGCCCGATCCCGGCCTCGGCCTCGATCCGGAGCCGCGAGCACCCGGCGAAGAACGCCGCCCACTCCTCCAGCTCCGGAGCGACCTCGGCGAGGAGCCGCCAGACGTCACGCGGGGCGCCCCGGCGGGTCCGGGGCCGGGCCCGCATCGCCAGCACCGCCGCCCCGGCACGCAGCGCGGCGAGGTAGGCGGCCGGGTAGCGATGCAGCGGCTCGGTCTCCCGGTGCGCCTCGGCGAGCTGCTCGGCGGCCTGGCGCAGCAGCCCGAGCGCATCCCGCGACGGCGGGGCGGGCGCGGGCGACCGGAGGGGCACCGGCCCGGCCGGACGGGCCGCGCCCTCGTCCGACCCGGCAGCGCTCCCGGCCTGGCGGGCCGTGCCCCCGGCCGGACGGGCCGTGCCCCCGGCCGACCCCGCGGTGCTCCCGGTCCGCTGCGGGGTGCCCCCGTCCGCCGGCACGGATGCGCCCGGCAGGGGGATCACCTGCCCGGACCGGCCGGCGGCGCCGGTCTCCCCGGCCCGACCGGGCCGGCCGGTGCACCCGGTCCCGGCCGGGTCCGCACCGGTCCGGCCGCTCCCCCGCCGGGACGGCGCCGCCCCGGCGGCGGCCCCCGTACGGTCGGCGGCGCCCCGTCCCGCGCCCCGGGCCGCGCCGCAGTCCAGCGGCCACAGCCCGTCGGCGACCGGCCGCACCCGGCCGGACCGCCGCTCCGGCCGCGCGGCGCCCGCCGGGGCGTCGCCCGGCCGTCGCGCCCCGGCGGACCGCGGCGACGGCAGCGCCAGGTCCAGTTCCATCGTCCTGCTCCGCACGCGCACCTCCCGCATCTCCCGCACCTCTCAGTCGACCTTCACCAGGTCCCACACGCCCGGACCGGACCGCATCCGCAGCACCACCTCACGCGGCGGTTCCTGCGGGTCCTGCACCGACCGGGCGAGCACCCGCCAACAGCTCAGCCGATCCCCGCCCACCGGCATCGGCGACGGGAACGGCCACGGGGACTCCTCGATCCACTGGTCCCGAACCCCGGTGACCAGGAAATGTTCCCCGCGGCGCGACGGACGCCGCGAGAACTCGACCGGCTCACCGTTCTGCCAGCGCACGTCGATCGCCGCCGGCTGGCGGGACCGGAACAAACGCGAGAAGCCGCCCACTGGCATCACCACGCCCTCCACCCGGTGGCCGGGCCTCGGTTCCCACCACCGGAATCGGTCTCCGGGACGCCCGGCGACGGGGTGCTTCCCCCACTCCGCCCACCGGACGCCCGGCGTCGAACACGCGTTCGATGTACGCCAGTAGAACGCGTGTTCGATCGTCGCGTCAAGTCGGGTGACCGGGTGGCGCCACTCACCCACCGGCACCGTGGCGGGGTGCGCGGTCCGGACCCGCCGGGACCGGCCGGGCGTGGTGTGATGGGGACATGTACCCGGACACCGACCCCGCCCCGGCGCGGGCGTGCGGTCCCCGCCGGGGCCGGTGCTCGCGGTGACCGCCGCACCGTCACGGGCGCGCCTGGTCGGCCTCGGCCGCAGCGAGTTCGCCGACCGGCTGGGCGAGGCGATCGACGTCTACGTCACCGCGATGGGCTACCCGCGGTCGACCGCACGCCAGCGCCGCTCGCTGTGGCTCGAGCACTCCTACCGGCCGGGCTGGCGCTCGGTCGGCTGGCTCGACGAGCAGGACCGGCTCACCGGCATCGGCTACGGCTACTGGGGCGGCCCCGGGCAGTGGTGGTTCGAGGAGGTCCGCCGCGGGCTGCGTGCCCGTCGCGGGGAGCCCGGGGCCGTGAGCGCCGACTGGCTGACCGACTACTTCGAGCTGACCGAGCTGCACGTCCACCCGCAGGCACAGGGCTCGGGCATCGGCGAGTCGCTGCTGCGGGCGCTGGCCCGCGACGCCGCCCGGGCCCGGATGCTGCTGTCCACCCCCGAGTACGGCCGCGCCACGCCCGGCCGGGCGTGGCGGCTCTACCGTCGTGCCGGGTTCGTCGACGTGCTGCGCGAGCACCTGTTCACCGGGGACCCGCGCCCGTTCGCCGTGCTCGGACGCGAGCTGCCGCTGCTTCCCACGGATCACCCGACACACGCCCCCGAGTGACGCCGGGACCGTCGTACCCGGGTGGCACGATGACGCCATGCCGCCGCACCGCACCGCGCCGCCCGCACGCCGTCGATCCCGGACGCGTGCGCTCGTGCTGCTCGCGGTGCTGGCCCTCCTCGCGCTGACCGGTTGCACCCGGGTCCAGGTGGCCCTCGCCGTGCAGCCGGACGACACCGTCGACGGCACGATCGTCGTCGCGACGCCCGAGGGCGCACCGGACGGCCGCGGCCCGCAGATGGCGGTCCCGGCCGACCTCGCGGGCGAGGTCGAGCTGTCGCCGTACGACCAGGACGGCTTCGTCGGCACCCGTGCGGCCTTCGAGAACCTGACCTTCGCCCAGGTCTCGCAGCTGAACCTGCTCGGCGGGAACGCGTCGGGGCGGGCGAACCTGGAGCTGCGCCGGGTCGGGGAACGGATCGCCGTGCAGGGCCGGGCCGACCTGACCACGATGCCGGTGGACCGGGCCGACGTGCGGCTCGCGATGAGCTTTCCCGGCGAGGTCGTCGAGTCCGACGGCGAGACCGACGGCGGCACCGTCACCTGGGAGTTCGTCCCCGGAGAGGTATCGCAGATCAACGCCTCGGTGATCTCGACCGATCCGAACGCGCCGTCGATCCTGGGCTGGTCGCTGCTGCTGGCCGGGCTCGTCGTCGTCGCGGCGGGGGCGGCCGTGCTGCTGGCCCGGCGCGACCGGAACCCGCCGATCCGGCGCTGAGGGCGCGCCGGACCGGCGGGGGTGGCCGACCGGAACAGGTCAGAGGTCGACCACGACCTTGCCCGTCGTCCCCGCCTCGACGGCCTCGTGCGCGGCGACGACATCGTCGATCCCGAACCGGGTGACCGGCAGCGGGGTCAGCGCTCCGTGCGCGGCCGCGACGCCCAGCCCGTGGGCCGCGTCGGCCAGCACCGGGCGGGGCACGGTGTAGAGCAGCGCGAACCGCAGCACCGCGTTCGCCCCCATCAGCGCGCGGACCGGGATCGACGGGTCCTGCGGGGTGGCGGCGTAGGAGACGACCGCGCCCCCGTTGCGCAGCACCGCGAGGTCCTGGGCCAGGTTGTGGGCGAGCGAGACCTCGACGATCCGGTCGACCGGTCCGGCGGCGTCGAGGATCGCGGCGCCGGGATCGCCGTCGCGGTAGTTGACGACGTGGTGCGCGCCGGCGGCCCGGGCCAGCTCGGCCTTCTCCGGACCGGACACAGTGGTCACCACGGTCGCCCCGGCCCAGCGGGCGAGCTGGATGCCGTAGTGCCCGACCGCGCCCGCACCGCCGGTGACCAGCACCGTCCGTCCGGCGACCGGGCCGTCGGCGAACAGGCAGTGGTAGGCGGTCATCGCCGGGACACCCAGGCAGGCGCCGAGGTCGTCCGGCGCGCCGTCGGGCAGCACCGTGGCCTGCTCGGCCGGCAGCACCGTGTACTGCGCGCAGGTGCCCCACTCGGCGAGCGCGGCGCCGCCGTCGCCGCCCGGCGACGCGAGCCAGGTCCAGACCCGCTGCCCGATCCGAGACGGGTCGACCCCCTCCCCCACGGCGTCGATCTCGCCCACGCCGTCCTGGTGCGGGATGCGGACCCCGTCGAAGGGCCGTGACGTGGTGCCGTCGCGGGTCTTGGTGTCGGTCGGGTTGACCGCCGAGATGCGGACCCGGACCCGGACCTGGCCAGGACCGGGCTCCGGGGTGTCGATCTCACCGACGGTCAGGACGTCGCGGGCGGTGCCCTCACGGGAGTAGCCGGCTGCCTTCATCCGGGCCATCCTGCCGTCGCCGGTCCGGGCCCGCACCCGGTGCGGCACGACCGGCGTCAGGCGGCGTCGCGGCGCTCCTCGGCCAGGGCGGCGACGGTCTCGCGGGCGGCGGCCCGGCGGGCCTCGGCGCGACGACGCCGCACCCGCCACCCGACAACGCCGGCGACGACCACGACCGCCAGGACCACCCAGCCGGCGATCCCGAAGGCCTTCTCGAACTGCTCGGCGGCCTCGCGCAGCAGGAACCCGGCGGTCACGTGCACGGCCGACCAGACCGTCGCCCCGACGACGACGGCGGGCAGGAACCGCCGCAGCGGCAGCCCGGACGCCCCCGCCGCGGCCGGGGTCATCGTGCGCACCACCGGCAGGAACCGGGCGCCGAGCACCGCCCACGGACCCCAGCGGCGCAGGGTGCGGGCGGCGTCGTCCCAGGCGTCGCGGCCCATCCGGCCGATGACCCGCGACTCGCGCAGCCGCGGGCCGAAACGGCGGCCGATCGCGTAGCCGATCGCGTCGCCGCAGGCGGCGGCGACCGCGACCACCCCGGTGACCAGCACCGCGGCCGGGACGTCCGGGACGGCCATCGCGGCGGCGATGAGCACGGTCTCGCCGGGCAGGACCAGCCCGACACCGATCGTGGTCTCGCCGAGGGTGACCAGCCCCGCGACGAGCACCACCACCCACAACGGGACGGAGGTCAGGAAGTCGATGATCTCGGTGATGGGAGGCTCCTCGGCCGGGGTGACGGGGCCGCGTCAATCGACGCAGGGCACCCCGTCGGCGGTCAGCTCGGGCTGGGTGTCGGCGGCCGGGGTCGGGTCGCCCCGGGGCGCCGCGGCCCGTCCGGTCCCGCTCTCCGCCGGGGCCGGTGTCGCCGGCGCGGCGCTGTCCGCGTCGTCGCCGCCCCGGGGGTCGGCCGGTGCCCCGGGCGCGGCCAGCCCGGCGAAGAACGCCGTGACCTGCCCCGGGTCGACCTCCACCGCGACACCCTCGCTGCCGGTCCGGTAGTCGGCCCGGCCGGTGGGGATGGTGCGGAAGGTGACCCGGTCACCGCGCAGCTGCGCGGCGTGCGCGAGCATCGAGGTGAGGTCCCAGCCCTGGTCGAGCACGACGGCACCGTTGACCGCCTGCATCAGGTCGGCGACGGCCGTCGGGTCGGTGAGGGTGCCCGCCGAGAGGAGCCGGTGGGTCAGTCCTGCGAGGAACGCCTGCTGGCGGCGGACCCGGTCGAGGTCCCCCTCGGGCAGCCCGTGCCGCTGCCGGACGAACTGCAGGGCCTGGGCGCCCTGCACGGTCTGCGGGCCCGCGGCGAAGTCGGCGCCGGAGTAGCTGTCGCGCACCGGGGCCCTGAGGCACACCGGGACGCCGCCGAGCGCGCGGGTGATCTCGGCGAACCCGGCCAGGTTGACCTGGGCGTAGTGGTCGATCGAGACGCCGGTGAGCTCCTCGACGGTGCGCACGAGCAGCCTGCTGCCCGCGGCGTTGGCCTCCCGCTCCAGGTCCGGCCCGCTCAGCCCCCGCCGGATCAGGTCCGGCCGGGCGATCGCGGCACCGCGCGCCAGCGCAGAGTTGATCTTGTGTGTGCCGAGGCCGGGGACGTCGACCCAGGAGTCGCGCGGGATCGACACCGCGGAGGCGCCGAGGTCGGGGTCGTCCGGGATGCGGACCAGCATCAGGGTGTCGGTGTTGTCCTGGCCGTCGGCGTCGCCCGCGTCCAGGGCGTCGAGGACCTCGCGGGGCAGCGGGTTGCCGCGGGCGTCGACCCGGGAGTCGCTGCCGACCAGCAGGATGTCGGTCGCGCCGTCGGCGACGTGCGGTCCGGTCACGTCCGCGGTGGTCAGACCGCTGGTGCCGCCGACCATCGCCCAGCCGGCGCCGGTGGCGAGGAAGACCGCGACCGACAGTGCCGCGACGAGACCGCGGGCGCGGTGCCGCAACGGGGCGGGGGCGCGCTGCTCGGCGCGGGGCCAGGGGGCGACCGGGCGGATCGGGGTGGTGGGGCGGGTGCCGGGGTCGGCGGGCCGGGCCCGCGGGCCGGCCGACGCGGGGCGTCCGGCGGGCCGGGCCGGGCCGCCCGACGGAGCACCGGGGACCGCGCGCGACGGACGGGGGCCGGCCGGGGCGCCGGGGCGGGCCGCCGGCGGGCCGCCGGAGCGGGGCCACACGCCCGGCGACCGGGTGTCCCGCGGCGCCGTACCCCGGGTCCCGGCCCGCGGCGCGCCCGGAGCCGGCGGGACGCCGGGGACACGGGGTGCCCCGGCCCGGTCCGGACGCGGACGGTCCGGGGGCACCGGGCCCGGCGGCGGCGTCACGCGATCCCCCGCCCGCGGACGGCGCCCGGCTCACGCCTGCGGTCCTGCGCGGCCACCACGGTCCGGACCACCTCGACCACGCCGGCGTCGGCGATGACGTAGATCTGGTGGCGGCCCTCGCGGCGGGCACGGACCAGCCCGGCGAGCTTGAGCTTCGCCAGGTGCTGGCTCACCGTCGCCACCGGCTGGCCGAGGGTCGTCGCGAGGGTGCCGACGTCGCGCGGGCCGTCGGCGAGCAGCCAGACGATCTGCAGCCGCGAGGTCGCGGCGAGCATCCCGAACGCCGCGGCCGCGTCTGCCAGCAGCTCGGGGTCGAGGGGCTGCGGGTCCTCGGGGGCGGTCTCCACCGGGCCTCCAGACAGTTGCGTCACTTACGCAACTGTTACCGTACCGGGCGGCGCCGGGCGCGGTGCCGGGGACCGGAGGGGCACCGTTGGACCGGACGATCGGGCGCGACGGTGCCGCGGCGCGGCCACCGCCCCCGCCGGCCGATCCGCCCGTCACGCCCGGCGGGCCCGCACTGCGGCACTGGGCGGGCGCCGACGCGTTCGCGCTGCTCCGGGGCCTGGAGTCCGCGCGCCGCGGACTGTGCGAGGACACCGCCGCACTGCGCCTGCACGCCCACGGTGACAACGCCACCGATGCCGTCCGGCGCCCGGGCGCGGCCGTGTGGGCCCGCCGCGCGCTCGCCGGCCCGTTCTCCGGCCTGATGACCGTGCTCGGGGTGCTGCTCGCCGTCGCGGGCAGCCCCGGCAGCGCGACGCTGGTGCTCGTCGTCGCCGCGCTCGGCGTCGGGCTGCGCCTGTGGCACGCCGCCCGCAGCGACCGGCTGTCGCGGGAGCTGCGCGCGCACGCCGCGACCACCGTGACGGTCCGCCGCCGCCCGGC
This sequence comes from Pseudonocardia sp. UM4_GMWB1, assembly GCF_017312155.1. Lineage (NCBI taxonomy): Bacteria > Bacillati > Actinomycetota > Actinomycetes > Pseudonocardiales > Pseudonocardiaceae > Pseudonocardia > Pseudonocardia sp. UM4_GMWB1. The sequence goes on from NZ_QJPN01000001.1 coordinate 4,360,836, forward strand.
GCCCGGGACCGCACCGCGGGACAGCGAGGTGCCGCCGGAGGACCTGGTGCCCGGCGACGTCGTGCTGCTCGGCGCGGGCGACCCCGTCCCGGCCGACGCGCGGCTGCTGCACGCCCGGGACCTGCTGGTCGACCAGTCGTCGCTGTCCGGGGAGCTGCTGCCGGTGACGAAGGCGCCCCCGTCGTCGCGGGAGCCGCGCCCGGCGCCGCGGCGACGGCCGTCGCGGGCAGGGACCGACGACCGCCCGCTCACCGCGCTCCCGGCGCTGCTGTTCGCCGGGAGCACCGTGGTCCGCGGCACCGCGACGGCGGTCGTGCTGGCCACCGGGGCGCACACCCACACCGAGGAGCTGGCCGGGCGCGGCCGCCGTCCCCGTCCGGAGTCCGAGGTGGACCGGGGACTGCGGTCGGTGCGGCGGGCGCTGGTGCGCTGCATGCTGCTCGCGGCGCCGCTGGTGCTGCTGGTGAACGTCGAGGTGTCCGGTGACGTGCGGCAGGCGCTGCTGTTCGCCGTCGTCGTGACGGTCGGCCTGGCCCCGGAGCTGCTGCCGTTGATCGTCGGGACCACGCTGCTGCGCGGCGCGGCCCGGCTGCGCGAGTCCGGGGTACTGGTGACCCGCCCGGAGGCCATCCACGACCTCGGCTCGATCGACGTCGCCTGCCTGGACAAGACCGGCACGCTCACGGAGGACCGGGTGGTGTTCACCCACTCCGTCGACGTCGACGGCCGCCCCGACCCCGCCCCGGCCGACGCGGCCGCGGTCGCGGTGCGCTTCCAGACCACCCCGCGCGACGGCCTCGACGACGCCGTGTCCGCCGCCGACCGGGACGGGTCGGCGCTGCTGGCCCACGGCCTGCTCACCCGGGTCGAGGAGCTGCCGTTCGACCACTCCCGGCGGCGCTCGGCGATGGTGCTGCGCGACGCGCACGACCCCGGTGAGCTGGTGATCGTGCGGGGCGACCCGGACACCGTGCTCCCCCGCTGCACCCGGGTCGCCCGCGACGGCGGGGCCGTGGAGCTGACCGCGTCGCTGCGGACCGCGGCCGCCGACGCCGCGGCCGGGCACCGCGCGACCGGGCTGCGGGTCGTCGCCGTCGCCACCCGCCGGACGCCGCTGCTGCGTCCGCTCGGCGCCGGTGACGACGACGACCCCGAGCGCGACCTGCTGCTGCTGGGCTTCGTCGGGATGGTCGACCCGGTGCGGGAGTCCGCGGCCCGCGCGGTGGAGCGCTTCGCCGAGCAGGGCGTCGCGGTGAAGGTCCTGACCGGCGACGACACCGCCGTCGCCGAGCAGGTGTGCGCGCGGGCCGGGATCGCCGTCACCGGGGTGCTCGACGGCGCCGGGCTCGACGCACTCAACGACGTCGCGCTGGCCCGAGCGGTGGCGCGCACCACCCTGTTCACCCGGCTCGGGCCGTTGCAGAAGGAGCGGGTCGTCGCCGCACTGCAGGCCCGCGGGCACACCGTCGGGTTCCTCGGCGACGGCCTCAACGACGTCGGCGCGCTGCGGATCGCCGACGTCGGGATCGGCGTCGACGGGGCGGTGCCCGCCGCCCGGGCGGCCGCGGACATCGTGCTGGCCGACCGCAGCCCCGACGTCGTCGTCTCCGCGGTCGAGGAGGGCAGGCGGACCCTGGGCCGCGCCACCCGCTACCTGACCGTGACCGCGGCGCTGAACGTCGGCAACGCCCTGTCGGTGCTGGTCGCCTCGGCGGTGCTGCCGTTCCTGCCGCTGCTGCCCGCACAGCTGCTGCTGCAGGGCGTGCTGTTCGGGGTGGCCGCGCTGTCGCTGTCGTTCGACCGGGTCGAGCCGGGCTGGACGGCGCGGCCCCGGCGCTGGGACACCCGCGGGATGCTGTGGTGCATGGCGGTCCTCGGGCCGCTGGCCTCGGCGTTCGACCTGGTCACGTTCTGGGCGGTGTGGCGCTTCCTGGGCCTGGACACCCCGCAGGAGCAGGCGGTGTTCCAGGCCGTCTGGTTCATGGAGGGGGTGCTGTCCCAGGTACTGGTGCTGCTCCTGCTGCGGACGCGGGCCGGGCGCGCCGCCCGGCCGGTGGTGGCGACGGTGACGGCCGTGGTCCTGGCCGGGCTGGCGATGCCGTTCACCCCGCTCGCCCCCCTGTTCGGGATGGCGGCGCCACCGCCCGCGGTGTGGCCGCTGCTGGCCGCCGTCGTGCTGCCGTTCCTGTCGTGTGTGGCCGCGACGCGGCCGCTGTACCTGCGTCACGTGCTGGGGATCCGCGCCGCGGACTCCCGGCAGGAGAAGGAGAGGATCCGATGACCCCACCCGGACCGACCCAGCTGCTCGTCGTCCTGCTGGTCGTCGTGCTGCTGTTCGGCGCGAAGAAGCTGCCCGACCTGGCCCGCTCGGTGGGCCGGTCCACCCGCATCCTGAAGTCCGAGCTGGGCGGGACCCCCGACGACGGCGCGGCCCGCTCCGAGGACCGGGCCCTCGAGGAGCGGCCCGCCGGGGAGCCGGCGGCCCGGGAGCGGGTCGCGGAGGAACGGACCACCGGCGAGCGCTGACCGTCGCGGGGCCGGGGACGCACGTCCCCGGCCCCGCGGGCCGGTTCAGAGCAGCGAGGACCAGTAGGTCCAGAAACGCTGCAGGATCAGCCCGACGACCACCAGGAACCACAGCACCACCGGCACCGCGTGGTAGCCGGTGAGCCGGGCGTGCAGCGCACGCGCGCCGCCGCCGAGGGCGTCCAGGGTCGCGAGCAGCGCGTACCAGAAGATCGGGATCGTCACGGCCCACACGACCATGCAGTACGGGCAGAGCGCGCCGATCCGGTACAGGCTCTGGACGATGAGGTAGTGCACGAAGAGGACGCCGAGCGCGGACCCGGCCGTCAGCCCCACCCACCACCAGCGCGGGAAGCGGGCCCCGGCCAGCAGGGCCGCACCCGTCGTCACCACGACCGCGAACGCCCCGATCCCGAGCAGCGGGTTCGGGAACCCGAAGAACGCCGCCTGCGGGGTCGTCATGACCGACCCGCAGGACAGCACCGGGTTGATGCTGCACGACGGCGTGTAGGCCGGGTCGATCAACAGCTCGATACGCTCGACGGTCAGCGTGAACGCCGAGATCAGCCCCAGCACGCCGCCGACGACGAGCAGCCACGGCAGGAACCGCGGTACCGGCCCCGGCACGGCCGGGGCGCCGGTGGTGACACGGGAGAACTCCTCGGTCCGCGCCGTGGAGGGGACGCTCACCGGTTCACCGCGGCGTCGAGGGCGTCGGTGATGTCCTGCACCGAGCGGAGCTGCACCTTCTCACCGTTGACGAAGATCGTCGGGGTGCCCTCGACGCCCGCGGCGAGCCCGGCGTCCTTGTCGGCCTGGATCTTCGCGGCGGTCGCCGGGTCGGCGACGGCGGCGTCGTAGGCGTTCAGGTCGAGGCCGAGATCCTGGGCGTAGCCGCGGAACACCGTCGCCGCGTCCGGGGACTCGGACCAGTCGCGCTGGGTCTGGAACAGGCGCTCGTACATCGGGTGGAACGCGCCCTGGGCGCGGGCGGCCTCGCCGGCGAGCGCGGCGGCCTCGGCGTTCTGGTGCATCGGCAGCGGGAAGTTGCGGAACACGAACTGCACGCGGTCGCCGTACTGCTGCACCAGCTGGTCCATGATCGGCTGGACCTGGCCACAGGCGGGGCACTGGAAGTCGGCGAATTCGACCAGGGTGGCCGAGGCGTTCGGGGCGTCGTTGAGGCGGGCGGCGTCGGCGGTGACGAGGCTGTCGGGCGCACCGGCGGCGGCGCCGGTCTCCGGGGTGCCGGGTCGCGTCGCGAACAGCAGCGCGGCCACGATCAGCGCGAACGCGCCGACGACGGCCAGGGAGATCTTGACGTTGCGGGTCATCGGGAGTCTTCCTCCACGGGGCCCGGCGCGGTGGCCGGGTCGGAACGGGTGCGGGGACGCGGTGGCGGGGTGACCGCACGCCTCAGTTGCGGTCCACGCAGAGGTGTTCCACCGGCGACGGCGCGCACAGCGTCCGTTCCGGTGCGGCGGGCGGCGCGGTGCCGGTGTGCCCGGCCGCCAGGACGGCGACCACGGCGACCGGCAGCAGCGACGGGGCGGGCACGTCGTCGTCGCGGCGGGGGGCCTGCTCGCAGTCCCCTGCGTGCATCAGCGTGAGCGGGTGCTGCGAGCAGTCCGAGCCGACGACGACCGCCGGGGCGGCGCCGTGGGCGCCCGGGGCGGTCGCGACGGCGGGGCCCGCGCACAGCACCAGGGCCAGGACCAGCAACGCCATCGGGGCGAGGACGCGCACGTGCTCACCCCACCTCTCCGCTCCGACCACGGCCGGACGCCTCCGGCAGCGCCCACGACGATACCGAGGGGCCCTCGCCGCCCCGGTGCTCCCCCACGGCCCGCGCGGGTGGCGACCGGCCGCCGCGCCGGGACGCCCGGTCGCCGGACCGCTACGTTCGGTGCGTGAGCTTCCCCGAGCCCGGCGCGGTGTGGCGCCCCGCCACGACCACCGAACGCGCCGTGACCTCCCCGACCGGCTCGTGGACCCGGTTCGCCGCACCCGGCGCGGAGGTCGGTGGCGGGTTCGGGCTGTTCGAGTCGTGGATCCCGGCGGATTCCCCCGGTGCGCTGCCGCACCTGCACACCGGGTTCACCGAGAGCTTCTACGTCCTCGACGGTGCACTGCGGGTCATGACCGGCGACACCTGGACCGAAGCCGGGCCGGGCGACCTGGTGCACGTCCCGCACCGGGGGGTGCACGCGTTCCGCACCGGCCCGGACAGCGACGCGCGGTTCCTCATCCTGTTCGTGCCCGGCGCACCGCGGGAGCGCTACTTCCGGGGGCTGGCGGAGTTCGCGGCGCGGGCGACCCCGCCGTCGGCGGAGGAGGTCGACGCGTTCGCGCTGACCTGCGACCAGGTCAACCTGCGCGACCACCCCGGCTTCACCACGCCGCTCAGCTGACCAGGCCGGCCCGGAACGCCAGTGCGACGAGCTGTACCCGGTCACGCGACTGCGTCTTGGCGAGCAGGTGTCCGATGTGGGTCTTCACCGTCGCCTCGGAGACGACGAGGTCGGCCCGGATCTCGGCGTTGGACCGGCCGTTGCCGACGAGCACGAGCACCTCCCGCTCCCGCGGGGTCAGGTCGGCGAGCGCGGCGACGGCGTCCACCGACGGCTCCGCGGCGGCCGGCTCGGGTGCGGTGAGCAGCGGCCGGGTGGCGCGCAGCAGCCGCCGGGTGGAGACGGGGTCGACGACCGAGTCGCCGCGGTGCACGGTGCGGACGGCCTCGATCAGGTCCTGCGGGGACACGTCCTTGAGCAGGAAGCCGCTGGCACCGGCGGCGATGGCCTCGGTGACGGACTCGTCGAGGTCGAAGGTGGTGAGCACCAGGACCCGCACCCCCGGGTGCTCGGCCACGACCCGGCGGGTGGCGGCGATGCCGTCGAGGCGGGGCATCCGTACGTCCATCAGCACGACGTCGACCTCGGTGCGGTCCAGCTCGGCGAGCGCGGCCTCGCCGTCACCGGCCTGGACGACGACGGCGAGATCGTCACACGAGTCGAGCACCATCGCGAAGCCGGTGCGGACCAGCTCCTGGTCGTCGACGAGCATCAGTCGTACGGGATTCACCGTTCTCCTCGAGCCGGGGGTGTGAGGGGCAGGCGCAGCCGGACCGTCCAGCCGCCGTCGGCGTGTGGACCGGCCTCGACCGAGCCGCCGTGCAGGGCGGCGCGCTCCCGCATGCCGGTCAGGCCGTGGCCGCCGCGCGGTGGGGTGGGGACGGGGCCGCGGGCTCCCTCGTCGTGGACGCGCACGGTCAGCTCGTCGGTGGTCCACCGCAGGTCGACGTGGGTGGGCACGCCGGGCCCGGCGTGCTTGATGACGTTGGTCAGCGATTCCTGCACGATCCGGTAGACGGTCAGGCCGGGACCGGTCGGGAGCTCCCGCGGGGTGCCGATGGTCCGCAGGTCGACCGGCAGCCCGCCGGTGCGGACCTGCTCGACGAGTGCGGGGACGTCGCCGGCGCCGGGCTGCGGACGCGCCGGGTCGGTGTCGGTGTCGTCGTCCGGGCCGGTGTCGCGCAGCATCGACAGCAGCCCGCGGACGTCGGACAGCGCGGACCGGCCCGTCGACGCGATGCCGGAGAGCACCTCGACGGCCTTCGCCGGGTCGCGCTGCGCGGCGAACTGGCCGCCGTCGGCCTGGGCGATGATCCCGGACAACGAGTGGGCGACGACGTCGTGCACCTCGCGGGAGATCCGCGACCGCTCGGCCAGCAGCTCGAGGCGGACCTCCTGGCGGCGGGCCTCCTGCAGCAGCCGGTTGCGTTCGCGCAGGTCCAGGGTGCGGCGGTGGGCGGCACGGCGCAGCGACCCGAGCAGCCACACCAGCAGCGGGACCGTCGCCATCGCGCCGAACAGGGCCAGTACCACCAGCGGGGTCATGTCCGGGGAGGCGAACAGCGCCGCGGGACCGCGCGCCACGAACGGTCCGAACACCCCGACCGTGAGCACGACCAGCGCCAGCCAGCCGGCCCAGCGGGGCCCGTAGGCCACGGCCGAGTACCCCATGACCAGCGACGGCAGCAGGAACGCGGCCATCGTGCCGGGCAGCGCGAAGGAGCAGACCAGTGCGACGACCGCGGTCGCGATCGCGGCGGGCATCGGGTACACGCGGCGCAGCGGCACCGGAAGTGCCGCCAGCACCGAGACGACGAGCGCCTCGATCCGCATGTCCGAGCGGACACCCTTGCCCTCGAGGGTCCAGCTGACCGCGACCCAGATGAGCAGCGCGGCCAGCACGGCGTCGACGACGACGGGGTTGCGCCGCCCGAGGGCCACGGCCCGCTCGACCAGCGTGGGTGCCTCCGACGGGCTCGACCGGAGTGCGGGCAGGCGACGCAGGGAGTCCCGCATCCGGGTCGCGATGCTCATCGTGCCTCCTCCCGCGCCGGGTCCGATGATCCCCGGTACCCGATCGTGTCGGGCGCGCGGCCCGTCGTGCCGTTCTGCATGTCCCGAGCCTCCCGCGCGGCGGACCCGCCGGGCATCGGAGCGGGGTCCGATCCCCGGTCTCCGACCGTGGGCGGAGAACCGGCCGCGCGCACGGAGACGCTGTGCACCAGTGCCTCCAGCGGACCGCGCCCGACGAGCCCGCGCCAGGCCCACGCGGAGGCCACGGCCAGGCCCGCGACCAGCGCCGTCGCCGCCCACGGCGCGGTCTGCGGCCACTCGCCGAGCGAGGCGAGCAGCGCGATGTGCCCGGCGTAGAGGGTCAGCGCGAGCGCGCCGGTCACCGTGAGCGGGGCGAGCAGACGGCCCCCGTACCGGGCGGCGAGCAGGCACAGGCCGAGCACGGCGACCGCGACCCCGGCGGCACCGACGACGTCGAACGGGCTGCCGCTGTGCGGGGTCGCGGCGAGCAGCCAGGCGGGCGTGGTGGTGGCGACCGTGCCCAGGGCGCTGCCGCCGAGCAGCTGCAGCGCGAGCTCGGCGGGGACACCGAGCCGGTCGGCGACGGGCGCGACCGACGCGAGGAGCGCGTCGCGGCCGCCCAGGACGTCCAGCGCCAGCCAGGACCCGCCGTAGCCGAGCACCGCGCCGGCGGCCCCGCCGGCGAGCAGCCGGGTGCCAGCCGTACGCAGGTCGAGCCTGCCGACCGCCACCCCGAGCAGCAGGAACGGCATCCAGGTCAGGACCGGGTAGGCGCCGCTGAGCAGCACCGTGTCGAGCGCGTGCACGAGCCCGGCGGCCGAGGTGAGGTCGGACAGGTGCACGGTCGCGCCGAGCACCGTCTGCCCGCCGGCGTCGGTCGGTGACCCGAACCGGGCGCGCAGCACCCATGACAGCAGCGGCCCGGCGACCGCCCAGACCGCGGCGGCGACCGCCAGCGCCCGGGCCGGGGCGAACAGCACCGGCAGGAGCAGCCAGAACAGCACCCCGTAGACGACGAGGATGACCATCGGCCCGCTGCTGATCTCGGCCAGGAGCAGCCCGAGGACCACCAGGAGCAGTCCGCGGACCGCGATCCGGCGGCGCAGCCACACCCGGTTCCGCGCGGTCGGCGCGGCGAGGACGGGCGCGGCCATCAGGGCCAGCGACACCCCGCCGAGCACCGCGAACAGCACCGCCGCGCGCCCGTTCACCGCCTGGACCGGCCAGGACGACCCCGCGGCGACGGCGACGTGCGCGACGATCATGCCGAGCACGGCGAGGCCGCGGGCGGCGTCGACACCGGCCACCCGGGCGCGCCCGGGACGGTGCCGGCCGCGCGGCCACGACCCGCTGCCCGGTCCGGCAGGTGGCGCCGACGGTGGGACGGGGGCCCGGTCTGTCGTAGTCATGCCGCAACGGTGCGGGCCGGGGCGCCCCGGGCGCGTCGGAGCGGGGAACGATCTGCGCTGTCCGACCACGGTCCTAGGGCCGCCCTCGTGGGCGACCCCTCCTCCGTGATGGTCGTCGCGCCCGGTCACTGTGCGCCGGCTGCACCGGCAGGCCCTGCGCACCGCCGCGGGCACACCGCCGTCCCGCGGGAACAAGTGCCGGCGGCGGGCCGAGTCGCCCGCCGCCGCACGTCCGTCGGCCCTCCGGACTCAGGATCCTGATGGGGTCGTGGTGCCGCGGCCGCCGGTGCTGCCGCTGTCGACGCCGCCGCCGGTCCTGTTGTCGCCGTCCCTGCCGCCGCCGTCCCTGCCGCGGCTGTCGACGTTGCCCGCCTGCGGGGTGCCGGTCGACGGGCCGCCGCTGCCCGCGCCCTCGTCCGGCCCGGTGCCGGTCGCGTCCGGGGCACCGTTCCCGGTACCCGGGCCGGATCCCGACCCCGATCCCGGTGCGGTGCCCGGACCCGAGGTGGGACCGGATCCCGCCGTGGGCTCGGGACCCGGCGCGGTGCCGGGTCCCGCGCCGCCGTCGGAGGGCTGACCCGCGCCGGAGCCGCCGGGGTCCGACGGGCTCGTGCCCGCACCGGGTGTGACGGGCCCGCCCGGGTCCGAACCGCCCGGTGGGGTGCCGGGCGACCCCGGGGGCGCACCCCCGGCCGGGGCGCCGGGCTCTGCCGGGACGGTCCCGGAACCGCCGGGCGCCGGAGCGACCGGGCTACCCGGGCCGCCCGGGGCCGCAGGGCCGCCCGGGGCCGGTGCATCCGGTGCCTGCGGAGCGGCGGGTGCCGCCGGGGTACGGCCGACGCCCGGCGCCGGGCGCGGTGCCGTGGGATCGGCCCGCCGCTCCCCCGGCCCCGCGGACGGGCCCGGGCGGGACGCGCGGTCGGTGTCCGGGTCGGTCCGGCGCGGCTCCGGCGACACGGCCCGGTCGCGCTCCCCGGCCCCGGAGGAGCCCTCGGGCACCGGGACGAGAGGAGCCGGGGCCCCCGGGAGGCCGGCGGTCACCCCGTCCGGGCGGGTCACCGCGGTCGGGTCGGTCGTGCCGGGCCAGCCTGCGCCGTCGCTCTGCCGGGAGGCCAGCGCGACCGCGCCCGCGGCCGCGCCGGCGGCCGCGAGCAGCGACCCGACCAGCACCACGGCCGTGAGCCGGGGGATCGGGCGCGGCGTGACCGCGGGGACACCGTGCAGGGTCGGGTCGGGGTCGGTCGTGGGTGGCCGGGGCGGGATCGCGTCGGGAGGTGGGACGGCCGTCGCCACGGTCGCGCCCGTCCCGGTGCTGTCCGGCGCGGCGGCCGCCGATGCCTCGCTCCCGGTCGACGGGATCGGGTCCGGGTCGGCGGGCACCGTCGTCCCGCTGTCCGGTCCCGTGGAACCGCCGCCCGATCCGGTGGAGCCGCTGCCCGGTCCCGTGGAGCCGCTGCCCGATCCGGTGGAGCCGCTGTCCGGCGCCGTCGGCCGGCTGTCCGCCGTGGGGGAACCGCTGCCCGGCACCGGGGGATCCGTCGTCGCGACGCCCGGGGGCGCACCGTCCGGCACGACGGCACCCGACGGTGGGGCACCCGGGTGCTCCACGTCCGGATCCGGCGCCTGCGGGCCCGGGTCGACGGACCCCGGCGCGGTGGCCGGGCGGGCCGGCGTCGGCACTGCGGACATCGGATGCGCGGACGCCGGGTCGTCGGCGTCGGGTGCGAGGGCGTCCGGCGCTGCGGCGTCCGGCGCCGGGCCTGCCGAAGCGAAGGTCGCCGGGTCCGGGGTTGCCGGGGCCGGCGTTGCGGCGCCCGGGGCCGCGGACACCGGGTCGGCAGGGGCCGGAGCACCGGGCACCGCCCGGGGTCGCGTCCCTCCCGCCCCGAAGGCCTCGGTGCCCGGAGGACCGGGCTCGTCCGCGGGCGGTGCGACGGGTGGCGCCACCCCCAGGAACGGCGAGGTCGGCCGCAGCGGGGGCCGCGGAGGCGGCGGCCGGGACGGTCGGCGCGCGGGCCGTCCCGCTGGGTCTCCGGTGGCGGGGTCGGCGCCGGTGTCTCGACGCCTCACCGCCCCTGCGTCGTCCGCGACCTCACCATCGGTGTGGTCGGCGTCCCCCTGCCCCGACACGAGGCCCCCTCTCCGCACGGCGTGCGCGCGATTGTCGAGCCCCCGGACACCGCACTCCAGGCCCCGCGACGGACGTGCACCCGTCCGGGGGCGTGGACCGCACGGCCGGGTGACCCCGTCCGGACGGGCCCGCCGACCTCGGACCGTCGGTACGCCTCCTGCGACGCACAGTGATCGGTAAGGGTGGCCTTCGCGTCGGATGCTCGTTCGGAGCGCGCGATACCGCCGGTTACAGGTACGTTCGGTCACGACTCAGTGGGCCGTCCGGGTGAGTCCGGACGGTTCGTCGCGGTGAGGAGGGGAGGTCGGGTGTCCGTGGCCGACCGGCGAGTGACCGTCCCGCACCACGGTGCGGAGCGGTCGACGACCGCCGACCCTCTGCGCGAGGCCCTGCGCTCCCGTCACGACCGCGCCGCGACCGACGTGCGCGCCGCGGGACGCAGCGGCGACATGCCCGCGCTGCTGGACGCGACCCGTCGCGTCCAGCAGGTCCTCACCACCGCCCGTCGCGACCTCGGCCCGGACGACGCCGACACGCTCGTCGCCGAGGGGAGCCTCGCCGTCGCGCTGCTGCTGGGCTACGACCGTACCGGCGGGCTGGAGATCGCCACCCGCAACCTCGCTGCCCGCGAGGCGCTGCTGGGCCCGGACCACCCGGCGTCGCTCGCGGCCGCCGACGCCCTGGCCGCGGCCCACCGGGTGACCGGCGACGCCGAGGAGGCGGTCCGCCGGCACGAGGACGTGATCACCCGGCGGGCGCGGGTGCTCGGCGGGACCCACCCCTGCACGATCGCGTCCCGGGCCGCGCTGGCGCTCGCCCGTGCCGACACCGGCGACCTGCGCGGCGCGGCCGGCCTGCTCGCCGCCACGCTCGAGATCGCCGAGCGGGTGCTCGGCGCCGGGCACGCGGTGACCGACGACGTGCGGGAGCTGCTCACCGACTGCCGCGCCGCGGCCGACTCCGCGGGACACGTCACGGCACCCACCACGGCGACCACCGATGGTCCCGCCGTGCGACCGGCCGCGGGGCCCACCGCCGGTCCCACCGCCGGTCCCGCCGTGCGGCCCGCCGGGGACCCCGCCGACGGACCCGAGCCGCCCACGGGCGTCCTGCCGCGGATGCGCCCGCCGTCCGAGGAGCCCGAGCCACCGACCGGCGTCCTCCCGCGGATGCGTCGTCCGCGCCGGGACGCCGAGCCCACGACCGGGGTCCTCCCCCGGACCCCCGACCCGCGCGAGGAGACCCTCCCGCTGTTCTTCGACCGGCCCTCCGGCCCGCTGCCCGTGGTGCGCTGACCCGGCCCGGCGTCACGGACCCGCCGGCGAAGATTGACCAAGGGGGCCGGTGTCGTCATCGTGGGCGGGGTCCGACACCGGTGTCGGCGACCAGGAGGTGGACCGGCCCGTGGGCAGGATGGACGACCGGACGGTGCTCGTCACCGGGGCCGGGCGCGGCATCGGCCGCGCCACCGCACTGCGGCTCGCCGGGGAGGGCGCCCGGGTCGCGGTGACCGACCTCGACGGCGACACCGCCGCCGCGACCGCCGCGGAGCTGGGCGGGGCCGGGACCGCGTACGCCCTCGACGTCGCCGACCCCGACGCCGTGCGCGACACCGTCGAGCGGGTCCGCGGCGACCTCGGCCGGATCGACGTGCTGATCAACAACGCCGGCTGGGACAAGGTCGGCGCGTTCGTCGACTCCGACCCGGCCGACTGGGACCGGATCGTGCGGATCAACCTGTTCGGGGTGCTGCACACCGCGCACGCCGTCGTCCCGCACCTGATCGCGCAGGGGTCCGGGACGGTGGTGAACCTCGCCTCCGAGGCGGGCCGCGTCGGGTCCAGCGGCGAGGCGGTCTACTCCGCCGCCAAGGGCGGGGTCATCGCGTTCACCAAGACCCTCGCCCGCGAGGTCGCCCGGCACGGTGTCAACGTCAACTGCGTGTGCCCCGGGCCCACCGACACCGCGCTGTTCGCCGACGTCGTCGAGGGGAACGACCGGCTGCGCGACGCCCTGGTGAAGGCGATCCCGTTCCGCCGCCTGGCCCGCCCCGAGGACGTCGCCGCCACCGTCGCCTTCCTCGCCTCCCCCGACGCCGACTACCTCACCGGGCAGACCGTCAGCGTCAGCGGCGGCCTGTCCATGCTCTGACCGCAGCCCCCGGGAGGACCCCCATGACCCTCGACCCGAGCACCTACACCCAGCTGCGGTTCGAGCGCCGCGACGACGGCGTCCTGCTCATCACCATCGACAACCCGGCCAAGTACAACGCCGCCGACGAGGTCCTGCACGGCGAGCTCGCGCGGGTCTGGCGGGACGTGTCGTCCGACGCCGCCACCCGGGTCGCGGTGATCACCGGGGCCGGGAGGGCGTTCTCCGCGGGCGGGGACCTCGGCATGGTCGAGCGGATGGCCGGCGACCACGAGCGCGTCGCCCACATGCTCCGGGAGATGTCCGACCTGGTCTGGAACATCATCGACTGCGAGAAGCCGGTCGTGTCGGCGATCAACGGGGTCGCCGTCGGCGCCGGGGTGGTCGTCGCGCTGCTCGCCGACATCGCGATCGCCGCCGAGGACGCGAAGCTGGGCGACGGCCACGTGAAGCTCGGCGTCGCCGCCGGGGACCACGCCGCGATCATCTGGCCGCTGCTGGCCGGGATGGCGAAGGCCCGCTACTACCTGCTGACCGGCGAGATGGTCACCGGCGCCGAGGCCGAGCGGCTCGGGATGGTCGCCAAGGCGGTGCCGCGCGAGCAGGTCCTCGACGAGGCGCTGCGGGTCGCGCACGCCCTGGGCACCGGCTCCCAGCAGGCCATCCGGCTCACCAAGCGGGCGCTGAACTCGTGGCTGCGCAGCGCCGGACCGGCCTTCGAGCAGTCCGCCGCCTACGAGATGTTGACCTTCATGGGCCCCGACGTGGTGGAGGGCGCCGCCGCGCTGCGCGAGAAGCGTCCCCCGAACTTCCCCTCGGCACGGGGCTGACCCTGGGGCAGGGTGGGTGCACGCGCGTCCCACCACACGCCAGGAGCACCACCGTGACCCTCACCGGATCGCCCGCGGAGACACCGCCCACCGACCCGGCAGGCCGCCCGGCCCTGCACGCCCTGCACGACCGGCTCGCCGCCGCGGTCCGGCCCGCCGCCGTCGCCACCCGGGCGATCGACCGGCTCCGGATGGCGCACGACGCGTCGCACTTCGCCCGCACCCCGGCCGCGGTGGTGACGGCATCGAGCGCCGCCGAGGTCGCCGCGCTGTTCCGCGCCGCGGGCGGGGTGCCGGTGACCTTCCGCTCCGGCGGGACGAGCCTGTCCGGCCAGGCCGTCACCGACGGCATCCTCGTCGACGTCCGCCGCCACTTCCGCGGCATCGAGATCGAGGGCGACGGCGCCCGGGTGCGGGTCGGGCCGGGCGCGACGGTGCGCTCGGTCAACACCCGCCTGGCCCGGTACGGCCGGATGCTCGGCCCGGACCCGGCCAGCGAGGTCGCCTGCACCCTCGGCGGGGTCGTCGCGAACAACTCCTCGGGCATGGCCTGCGGCACCGCCGCGAACAGCTACGCGCTGCTGGACTCCGTCGAGTTCGTCCTGCCCTCGGGCACCACGCTGGACACCGGTGCCCCCGGCGCCGACGACGAGCTGCGCGCCCGCGAGCCCCGGCTGTGGGCGGGTCTGGCGCGGCTGCGCGACCGGCTCCGCGGCGACGCGGCGCTGCGCACCGAGATCGAGCGCCAGTTCTCGCTGAAGAACACCATGGGCTACGGCCTGAACTCCTTCCTCGACCACCACGACCCGGTGCAGATCCTGGCCCGGCTGCTCGTCGGCTCGGAGGGGACGCTGGCGTTTCTCGCCTCGATCACCATGCGCACCGTCCCGGTGCTCGCCCACACCCGCACCGGGCTGCTGGTGTTCGACGACCTCGCCGCCGCCAACCGCGCGCTGCCCGGCCTGGTGGACTCGGGCGCGGCGACGATCGAGCTGCTGGACGCGACGTCGCTGCGGGTCGGACAGGGCGATGGGGCTGCGGTCGACGCCGTCCCCCTCCTCGGTTCGCTGACCGTCGACGAGCACGCCGCGTTCCTCGTGGAGTACCGCGGGCACACCGTCGAGGAGGTCACCCAGCTCGCCGGGGACGCCTCCGGGCTGATCTCCGGGCTGCCGCTGCGGGGCCCGCGGGAGCTGTCCGCGGACCCGGTCGCGAAGGCCGGGCTGTGGACGCTGCGCAAGGCGCTCTACGCCAAGGTCGCCGGCGCCCGCCCGCCGGGCACCGCGGCGCTGCTGGAGGACGTCGCCGTACCCGTCCCGGACCTGCTCGCGACCTGCGAGGGCCTGATCGCGCTGTTCGCGAAGCACGACTACGACCACGCCGTGATCTTCGGGCACGCCAAGGACGGCAACGTCCACTTCATGCTCACCGAGGACCTCGACGACTCGGGCACGGCGGGCGGCCGGGACCGCTTCGGCCGGTTCACCGACGACATGGTCGACCTCGTGCTGGCCCACGGCGGGACGCTCAAGGCCGAGCACGGCACCGGCCGGATGATGTCGCCCTTCGTCCGCCGCCAGTACGGCGACGAGCTCTACGAGGTCATGCGGGAGATCAAGCGGCTCTGCGACCCGCAGGGGATCCTCTCCCCCGGCGTCGTCCTCGACGACGACCCGACCGCGCACCTGGCCGGACTCAAGTCCGCCCCGGCAGTCGAGTCCGAGGTGGACCGCTGCGTGGAGTGCGGGTTCTGCGAGCCGGTCTGCCCCAGCCGTGACCTGACCACCACCCCGCGGCAGCGGATCGTGCTGCGCCGCGAGATGGCCGCCGCCCGGGCCGCGGGCGACGAGGCCCTGCTCGCCGAGCTGGAGGCCGACTACGCCTACGACGGCGTCGACACCTGCGCCGTCGACGGCATGTGCGGCACCGCCTGCCCGGTCTTGATCAACACCGGCGACCTGGTGCGACGGCTGCGCGGCGAACGCGACCACGGCGCCGCGGGCGCGGGCTGGACCCTCGCGGCGAAGCACTGGGGCGCCACCACCCGGGCCGCCGGGCTGGCCCTCACCGTCGCGCGGGCCGTACCCGGCGCCGCACCCGTCTCGGCCGCGCTGCGCCGGGTCGCCGACCGCGAGCAGGTCCCGCAGTGGAGCCCCGACCTGCCCCGTGGCGGCGGGAACCGGGTCCCCGGCGGGCTCGTGTCCACCGACGCCGACCTCGTCCTGTTCTCCTCCTGTACCGGCGCCATGTTCGGCTCGGCGGGCACCGGCGCGGGCGAGGCGTTCGCCCGGCTCTGCGCGCGGGCGGGCCTGCGGGCGAGCGCACCCGCCGGCCTGGGGTCGCTGTGCTGCGGCACGCCGTGGAAGTCCAAGGGGCTCACCGAGGGCGCCGCGGCGATGGCCGAGCGGGTCCTCCCCGCGCTGTGGACGACGACCCGCGCCGGGGCGCTCCCGGTGGTGTCCGACGCGTCGTCGTGCACCGAGGGGCTGCGGGTGATGGTCGCGGCCGGGCCCGAGCGCTACCGCGGCCTGCGGGTCCTCGACGCCGTCGAATTCACCGCCGACCGGATCCTGCCCGCGCTCACCGTGCCCGCCCGGCTGGCCCGGCTCGTGCTGCACCCGACCTGTTCGGCCACCCAGCTCGGCCTGCTGGACCCGCTGCGGCGCCTGGCCGGGGCCGTCGCCGACGACGTCGTCGTCCCCGACTCGTGGAGCTGCTGCGGGTTCGCCGGGGACCGCGGGATGCTGCACCCGGAGCTGACCGCGGCGGCCACCGCACCGCAGGCCTGGGAGCTCGCCGGGGTCGACGCCGACGCCCACGCCTCCTGCAACAGGACCTGCGAGCTCGGCATGAGCCGTGCTACCGGGCGTGACTACGAGCACGTCCTGGAGGTGCTCGAACGGGTGACTCGATGAGCGATTCTCGTGATCCTGAGGCGTCTTTTTCGGTCAAGTCCTTGTTTAGACCCCCCGGGACCGGGGATGAATGTCCGTGATGCGCGTTCCGTCGGGGGTGACGCGCACCCGGAAGGAGTCCATGACCGTGACCGTGGTGACAGGTGGGGCCGCGGCGAACGCCGTGATGGCGGTCGTCCGGGTCGAGGCACCCGCGGGCGTCGAGGCGGACGTCGTGGAGGCAGAGCTGACCCGTGCCCTGTACACGCACCGCAAGCGTCCGATGACCGTCGAGCTGTCCCTGGCCGACGGCACCGGCCCCTGGCCGCGGCGCGGACCCGCCCGGTACGCCTTCGTCGCCGTGCTGACCATGTCCGGGTGCTCCGAGCCGGAGCGGCTCGCCGCCCGCATCGAGAAGACGGCCCGCAAGGCGATCCGGCGCCGTTTCGGCCGTCCGGCCACCGCCGAGGTCCGCACCGGGATCTCCGGCGCCGAGGCGGGCGCCTACTGGTTCAGCGTGCGGGGCACGCCGCACCGGCAGTGCTGACCCCCGCGGCGGGGTCGCGGCGTGAGACGGGCCACCGCTGTTTCCGTTCGGGCGCGCCCGTGCCGCATCCTGTGTGCCGCCGCCGGCCCGGGCGGGAGCCGACGAGACGGGGAACGACCACCGTGCTGACCATCCTCACCTCCGAGAACGGCGGTTGACCGCCGCCGCACCGCCTCCCCTCGTGGAGGCCGGCCCGAAGGGTCTCCGCACCGGAGCGCTGGGTCTGTGGGGCAACACCGTCATCGGGCTCGGCGCCACCGCGCCGGCCTACAGCCTGGCCGCGACGCTCGGCTACGTCGTCCTCGCCGTCGGCGAGAAGGCGCCCGCGATGTTCCTCGTCGCGTTCGTGCCGATGCTGTTCGTCGCCGTCGCCTACCGCGAGCTGAACCGCGCGGTGCCCGACTGCGGGACGACGTTCACCTGGGGCACCAAGGCCTTCGGGCCGTGGGTCGGGTGGATGGGCGGCTGGGGCGTCGCGGTGTCGGCGATCATCGTGCTGGCCAACGTGGCCGAGATCGCCGCCGTGTACACCCTGCGCGCGCTCGGGTTCGTCGCCGCCGCCGAGAACACGCTGGTCAAGGTCGGCGTCGGGGTGCTGTTCATCCTGGTCATGACCTGGGTCAGCCATCGCGGGATCGTGCTGTCCGAGCGGTTCCAGAACGCGCTGATCGTCTTCCAGATCGTGGTGCTCGCCGTCCTGGCCGCCGGGGCGCTGTGGCTCGTGTACTCCGGCGACGCCGGCCCGCAGGCCGTGCTGCCGAGCTGGAGCTGGTTCGACCCGACCGGGATCACCGGCTCCGCCGCCGCGCAGGCGCTGATCCTGTGCATCTTCGTGTACTGGGGCTGGGACGCCTGTCTGGCCGTCGGCGAGGAGACCCGCGGCTCGACGAGCACCCCCGGCCGGGCGGCGCTGCTGGCCACGGTGATCCTGCTGGCGATCTACGTCGTCGTCGCCGTCGCGTTGCAGTCCTACGCCGGGTTCGGCGCGACCGGGATCGGCCTGGCGAACCCCGAGCACTCCGAGGACGTGCTCACCCTGCTCGGCGCCCCGATGGGCGGCACGGTGCTCACCGCGGTGCTGCTGCTGACCGTCGCGGTGTCGGCGGCGTCGTCGACCCAGACCACAATCCTGCCCACCGCGCGCGGCGCGCTGGCGATGGCCGTCTACGGGGCGGTCCCGCGCCGCTTCGGCAGCGTCCACCCCCGCTACGCGACGCCCGGGTTCGCCACCGTCGTCATGGGGCTGTCCGCGGTGGTGTTCTACCTGGTGCTGGGACTGGTCAGCTCCGACGCGCTGCTCGACACCGTCGCCTCGCTCGGCCTGGCCGTGGCGTTCTACTACGGCATCACCGCCTTCGCCTGCGTCTGGTACTTCCGGCGCACCCTGCTCCGCTCGCCGCGCGACCTGCTGCTGCGCGGCCTGCTGCCGCTGCTCGGCGGCGTGGTCATGGTGTGGGCGTTCGTGCAGAGCTCGGTCGACATGCTCGACCCCGCCTACGGCGAGACCTCCTTCGGTCCGGTCGGCGGGGTGTTCGTGATCGGCGTCGGCATGATCGCGCTCGGTGTGCCGCTGATGCTGGCCTGCGCGGTGCGGCTGCGGCCGTTCTTCCGCGGCGAGACCCTCGACGAGGACACCCCGGTGCTCGTCCCGGAGACGGGGGAGCCGCCCTACGGCGGTTCCTAGGCCGCACGGGGTGCGCCGGCCCGGCCGGAGGGACGATGATCGGGCCGGTGAACGCCCGCATCCTGCTCGTCGAGGACGACCGCACGATCGGTGACGTCCTGCGCGGCAGCCTGACCGGGCACGGCTACGACGTCCGGTGGGAGCAGGCGGGCGGCCCGGCGCTCGCGGCGGCCGGGCACACCCCGTTCGACCTGGTCCTGCTCGACCTCGGGCTGCCCGACCTCGACGGCGTCGAGGTGTGCCGTCGGCTGCGCACGCTGCGCCCCGACGCGGTGCTGGTCGTGCTGACCGCCCGGACCGCGGAGATGGACGTGGTGCTCGGACTGGAGGCCGGCGCCGACGACTACCTGACCAAGCCGGTACGCCTGGCCGAGCTGCTCGCCCGGATCCGGGCGCACCTGCGGCGCGCCGGCGGCGACCGCACCGGGGACGTGCTGGAGGTCGGGGACCTGCGCGTCGACACCGGGGCGCGCCGCGCCACCGTCGCCGGGCGGGAGCTGGTCCTGCGCACCCGCGAGTTCGACCTGCTCGCCCGGCTCGCGACCGACCCGGGCACCGCGCTGAGCCGCGAGGTGCTGATGACCGACGTGTGGGACGCGCACTGGTTCGGCTCCACCAAGACCCTCGACGTGCACGTGGCCGCGGTGCGCCGCCACCTCGCCGCGCACGACGGCCCCCGGGTCCCGCTGATCACCACCCTGCGCGGGCACGGGTACCGCCTGGAGCTGCCCGGGGGCCTCCGGTGAGACGCCGCATCGTGCGCCTCACCCTCGTCGCGGTCGGGGTGACGCTGGTGCTGTTCGGGGTCCCGCTGGCCGTCGGGCTGGAGCGCTACACCGTCGCCCAGCAGCGCGAGTCGCTGCAGCGCATCGCGGACTTCGCCGCCCGCTCGGTCTACGACGACGTCGTCCACGACCGGGTCCCGGCCCGGCTGCCCGACGGCCGCGACGACGACACCGCCGTCGCGCTCTACGACTCCGACGGCGACCGCACCACCGGCGACGGCCCGCCGGAGGGCGACGAGGGCGTCGACCGGGTCCTGGACCGGGGTCTGTCGTCGTCCCCGCCGGGGCAGCTCGTCGCGGTGTCCCCGGTGACCGACGGCGACGACGTCGTCGGGGTGGTGCGCGCGGCCCGCCCGGCCTCGGCGGTGTGGTCCTCGCTCGTGCCGCTCTACCTCGGCATGGTCGCGCTGGCCGGGCTGGTGCTGGTCGCGGTGTGGGCGCTCGCGATGCGCCTGGCCGCGCACCTGTCGGCGCCGCTGGAGTCGATGGCCCGCGACGCGGCCCGGCTCGGCGAGGGCGACTTCGGGGTCCGTCCCGCGCCCACCGGCATCGGGGAGCTCGACCGTGTCGGGTCCGCGCTCGGCCACACCGCAGGCCGCCTCGACGACCTGCTGGCCCGCGAGCGGGCGTTCTCCGCGGAGGCCTCGCACCAGCTGCGGACGCCGCTGGCCGGGCTGCGGCTGCGGCTGGAGTCCGCGCTCGACGACCCGGCGCTGCTGCGGCCCGCGACCGTGGAGGACGGGCTGGCCTCGGTCGACCGGCTGGAGCGCACCATCGACGAGCTGCTGCTGCTCGCCCGCGAACGCAGCCGTGACGCCGTTCCGGTCGACCTCGCCCGGCTCTTCGACGAGGCGCAGGCCGAGTGGGGCGACCGGCTGTCCCGCGCCGGGCGGTCGTTCTCGGTGTCCCGCGACGGCGCCCTGCCCGATCCGCCCGCCTCCGCCGCGGCGGTCCGCCAGATCGTCGCCGCCCTGCTCGACAACGCCGTCCAGCACGGGGCCGGCGCGGTCGCGCTGACCGCGCGGGAGGCCGGGCCGGACGCCGTGGCCGTCGACGTCGCCGACGAGGGGCCCGGGGTGGCCGAGGAGGACCTGTCGGGCAGCGACGGCCGGCGCGGCCTCGGGGTCGCCCTCGCCCGGCGGCTCGCCGAGGCCGAGGGCGGACGGCTCACCGCCCGCCGGTCGCCGTCGGTGGTCACCCTGCTGCTGCCGCTGGAACCGGCCCGGGACGGCCGATCGCTTACCTCCTTCTAACCTCCACCTCATTCCCCGTGGCACACGGGCTCCCTACCGTCGGTACCGGACATGATCGACGACGGTCGGCACCGGGAGGCCCGCATGACCACGACGCCCGACCAGCGGATCCGCGACGCCCTCACCGCCGACCCGGTCCTGCGGACCCTCGGGTTCGACCACCGCTCCGTCGGGTCCGCGTCCCCGCCCGCGGGGCCGGGCATCGTGCTCGGCTGGTCCGGGCAGTGGGCGGCGTCGGGTTCGGCGGCGCTCGGCACGGTGGTCGTCGACGTCGTCGGCGTCGACGGACGCACCCGCACGGCGGTGCTGGCCCGGATCGAGGTCGTGCTGTCCGGGCTGCGCGACGGCCCCGTGCGACGGGTCGGGGCCGGGTCCCCCGCGGACGGTGTCACCGTGCTCGCCGGCACCGGCGAGCCCGCCGGCCGGACCGCAGCCGGCGCGACCGTCGGGTAGCGACCGGTCACCGCCCCCATCCGTGACGGGCCCGGCGGAACGGACACGACGGCGTATCCGCCCAGGTGGGGGGCCGTCACGGCGATCTTGACCTCGCGTACGGTGCGGCCCATGGCTTCCGACACGAGCAGGCCCACGGACGGCAGCACGGCGACCGGTACCCCGGAGACCGACGATGCGGCCGGCTCCGTCGCGACGGACCGGGCGACCGCCGACGGCCCCGCCACGACCGCCACCGACGCCGCCGACGGCGCGGCCACCGGCACGACGGCCACCGGCTCCACCACGGCGGGCTCCACCGTCACCGACGGCACCGCCACCGACGGCACCGCGACCGACGGCACCGCGACCGGCTCCGCCGCGACCGCGGGCGCGGCCACCGACGACTCCGCCACCACCGGCCGCGCCGCCCCCGTGCGCACCGCGGCCGCCACCCCCGCCGGGCCCCCGGCCGACACCGCCTCCGGCGGCGGCCTCGCCGGTGCGGGCGCCGTCGTCGCCGCGGGGCTCGGTCTCGCCTCGCTGACCGGCACCTCCGTCGGCGACATGCTGCGCGAGCGCGAGTCGCTCGTCGGGCAGATCCAGGCCGCGACCGGCAGCCCGGGCGACACCATCGAGTCCTTCTACGGCGCGCCCTGGGACGTCGCCGCCGTGGTCAACGGCGTCGTCGCGCTGGTCGCGGTCCTCGTCGGGCTCGTCCTGGTCCTCGGCCCGGCCGCCCGGCCCGCCGCGGGCGCCTGGGTCCGGCCGGTCGCCCTCGGCGGCCTGGTGCTCGGCGTCCTGGGGCTGCTGGTCTCCGGCGGCATGTACCTGGACCTGTTCGCCTCGACGCCGGTCCTCCCGCAGATGCCGGGCATCCCGGGCCTGGGCTGACCCGCCCCGGTCGGTGACCCGCGCCGGTCCCCGGACCCACCGCGGCACCGACCGGGTCACCCCGTTCACCCGCTCGATCGCTTCCGCTTCCGGTCGCCGCGGTCCCGTCCCTAGGTTCGGCGCAGGTCACCGCCCGGTGGCCCCGTCGCACCCGCCGACCGCGGGCGACCGGGAGGAACGCCGTGCCGCTTCGGTCCCCGTTCGCGACGACGCTCGTCGCCGTGGTCCTGCTGCTCGTCACCGGCGGTGTTGCCGCGGCCGGGCCGGCGGCGACGCCCGAGCAGCGTGCGGCCACCGCGGTCGAGGCCGCACTGCGCCAGATCGGGCTGCCGTTCGTGTGGGGCGGCAACGGGCCGGAGAACGGCGACCGCGGCTTCGACTGCTCCGGGCTGACCGCGTTCGCCTACGGCAAGGCCGGCGTCGTCCTGCCACGGACCGCGCACGCCCAGTACCGCCGCGGCCCGCGGGTCCCCGCCGGCTCCCCGCTGCGCCCGGGTGACCTGGTCTTCTACGGCACCGTCGACAAGGTCCACCACGTCGGACTGTTCGTCGGGCAGGACCGGATGGTGAGCGCTCCGACGTTCGGGCTGCCGGTGCAGACCTCCTGGTACCGGTGGCGCGGCGACGACTACCTCGGCGCGACCCGACCGGCGCAGGCCACCGACGGCGTCCCGGACCCGGCGGTCCGGGAGACGCCGGACCCGTCGATTCCGGACGAGCCCTGGTTCGACGCCCCCGCCGCACCGCGACTGCCCACGTCGCCGACGGCCCCGCGGCGGGCCCCGGCGACCCGCTGACTCCGCCGGTGGCACCGGGGGCGTGGAGCGGCGACGCCGGCACCCGCCCCGTCAGGACGCGTCGGCCACCGGGGTGTCGACCGCGACCACGGTGAGACCGAGGGAGGGCACCAGCCTCAGGGCCCGGGCCGCAGGCGCCGCCGGGTCCAGTACCACCACGACCGCGGTCCCGTGGGCACGGGCGCGGTCGGCGGCCGCGCGCAGGATCGTGACCCCGCGCAGTCCGAGGAAACGGACGGCGTTGAGGTCGAGTACGACCCGGCCACCCGCCGCGAGGTCGACGGCGGCGAGCACGCGCACCTCGACCGCGGGTCCGGTGGCGAGGTCGAGGTCGCCGGACACGCCGATGACGACGGTCGCGGCGGGACCGCACCCGACCTCGACCTGCGGGCCGGCGTGAGCGGGCTCGGGCTCGGGGACGAGGAGGAGACGACGGGATGGCGTGGGCGCGGTCATGGGTCCGCCAGGAGGGAGGTGGCCGGTCCCGTTGCGGGAACGGTCGGCCCGTGGTGCCGTCGGGGCACTGAGCTGTACCGGACGGCCGAACGGCGACGGCTCCGAGGAGGCGTCGCCCGAAGATGTGTCGAGCTGGACCGGGGTCGTCACGGTCGACGGCCCGGTCCGTCACCGTAGCCGTCGCCGGCACCGGGTGTCCAGGGTGCGGTCCGCTCCCCCGGCGGGCCGGCGCCCCGGCGGGGATACTCACGACGATGCCGACCGCACCGGAGATCCCCCGGGCTGCCGGGCCCCGACCGCCCGCCGGAGCCCGGTGACCGGGCCCGTCGTCGCCCGCCTCTGGCGTCCCGTCCTGCTCGTGGCGCTGGTGGGCGTCGCGGTCGTCGTCGCGATCGCCGTCGGGGTGCCCTCGGTGGAGCAGCTCCACGACGGCCTGGCCGGGACCGGATGGGCGGGACCGCTGCTGTGGGCGGCACTGTACGCCGGACTGTCGCTCACCCCGGTGCCGGTCAGCCTGCTCGCCGTGCTCGGCGGGGTGCTGTTCGGGTTCGGCGAGGGGCTGCCCGCCACGCTCGCCGGGAAGTTCGTCGGCGCGGCGGTCGGGTTCGCCCTGGCGCGGCGGCTGGGCCGGGACACGGTGCTGCGGCTGGTGGACCGCTCGGGCCGGGGCGCGGAGCGGATGGCGGTGGTCGACGACCTGGTGCGCCGTCGCGGCGTCCTGGCCGTGGTGGGGGTCCGGCTCGCGCCGGTCCTGCCGTACTCGGTGCTGAACCTGCTGTGGGGGCTGACCGCGGTCCGGTTCCGGCACTACCTCCTCGGCACCGTCCTGGGGGTCACCCCGGGCACGACGGCGCTGGTCGCGGTCGGCGCGTTCGGCACCGACCCCGGGTCGCTGCCGTTCCTGGTCTCGGTGGCCGGGCTCGGGGTCGTCGTGCTGACCGGGGTCGTCCTGGCCCGGCGCCGGCCGACCCGCTCGCGCGCCGACCCGCCCGCGAACGGCTGAGGGCTCAGCCGGGCCCGACCGTCGCGGCGACGGCGCGGTGGTCACCGACGTCGAGTGGCAGCACGGCCGGGTCCCGCCCGGTCAGGCGGCCGAGCGCGATCAGGTGGTCGAGCTGGGCACGCGGCGTCGCCGCCGGGAACGTCCGCCCGTCGACGAGCCGCCGGCCGCCGGTCACCATCGCGGGGAGCGAGCCGGGCAGGTTCAGGTCCCCGGCGACGACCACCGGCCCGGGCAGCCCCGCCGCCCAGCGCCGCAGCGCCCGGAGCTGGCGGACGGCCGTCGGCGGGGCGAAGGACAGGTGGGTCGCCACCACCGTGAGCGTCCCCAGCTCCGCGGCGACGGCGACGCGCGGCTCGTCGGGGAACCAGGCGAGCCGGGTCCCCCCGCCGGGGGCGGGCACCGGCACCGGCAGCCGGCCCCGTCCGGCCTCGAACCCCAGCACGTGCCACCGGCGCACCGGGAGCCGGGAGAACAGCGCGACGCCGTAGCGCGGCCCGGTCGCCGGGTCGCCGGGGCCGCGCAGGACCGGGGGGTCGAGCGGGGTCCACGACGGCAGCGGGTCCGGACGCGGCTCGCCGTGCATGGTCGCGGCGGAGCGCCAGTCCACGGCACCGAGCCCGGCCGCGAGCAGCGACGGCTGGTCGTCACCCGCCGAGCGGGACTGGCCGGTGTCGACCTCCTGCACCGCGACGACGTCGGCGCCCACCCCGGCGACGGCCGCCCCGAGCGCGGGGCCGGTCAGGCACCGCCCGTCCGCCCCACGTCCGGAGGCGAGGTTCAGCGACGCGACCCGCACGGCCGCGGTCAGCGGGCCGCGGCGTGGCGTCCGCGGGCCCCGCGCAGCGCCGGGACACCGGCGAGGAGGCCGCGCTGCGGGATCCCGTCGACCGGTTCGGCGGCCGCCCCCAGCTCGGCGAGCACGTCGTTCGCGGCGAGCACGCCCGACATCGACGAGCGCTCCATCAGCCCGGCGAGGTAGGGCGTCTCCACGAAGTCACCGGCCACCCGCAGGCCGCGCGCGTCGGTCCGCACCCCCGGCCGGGTGCCCGCCGTCCCGGGCGGGAACGCGGGCGCGGTGGCCTCCAGCCGGTCGTACCGGTCGAGGACGGTCGCGTCCGCGGTCTCGGGCCACAGCACGGCCAGCTCGGCGCGCAGCGCGGCCGCGGCGGACCCCACGTCGGGCTCGGCGCAGGAGTAGGAGTGCAGCTCCACCACCGACCCGCCGGTCCCGGCGGCCCACCGGGACGAGGGCTCCTCCAGCCGGGAGTAGACGGTGACCGAGTCCAGGGTCGGCTGCCCGCTGACGGCGCTGAACACCGCCCGTCCCGGGTCGACGTCGCGGTCCAGCCACAGTCTGCTGACCGCGAACGGGGGCGCGACGCGCAGCGCCGCGCACTGTGCGTGCAGCCGCGGCGCCGTCGTCGCCAGCGCGGGTGAGCCGGTGACGACCGCACGCAGCGCGCCCGGGTCGAGGGCGAGCACGAGGTGCCGGGTGGTGGTCGCCGCGGGGCCCTCGATCCGCCAGCCGGCGCCGTCGGGGTGCACCGCGGTGACCCGCGCCCCGGTGCGGACCTGCGCCCCGAGGGAGGTGAGGTATCGCCACAGCGGCTGCCAGACGGCGGTGGCGTGGTCGGTGCACGGGGCGTCGAAGGCGATGCCCTCGGGGTTGCCGAGGAAGTAGTAGTGGAACATCGCGACGAGCTCGGCGGCGGACAGGTCGCCCTGGTTGCAGAAGAACGACCGGGCGAACGCCTCGAACAGCATGCTGCGGGTGCGCTCGGTCATCCCGAGCCGGTCGAGGAACGACGCGGCGTCGACGCCGTCGAGCTCGGCGGTGGTGGTGGCCCGGTCGTAGGCCAGCAGGGCGCGTCCGGCGTCGGGGTCGGCGGAGGTGAGCTCGCGGCGCGACAGGCTCCGGCTGCGCAGCGCCAGCGCGAGCAGGTTGAACGGCGGGGCGGCGGGCAGCCCCGACAGGTCCTCGTCGGGCCACCGCGCGGAGATCACCGGGTAGTGCCCGACCGGCCGCAGGAACGACAGCTGCGGGTCGGCGCGGCGCAGGATCGACCGCCAGGTGTAGTACTGCCGGAAGAAGGCGTGGAAGCCGTGCTCGACCTGCGCGACGGTGCCGTCGGACAGGGTGTGCGGCCAGGCCCCGAGCCGTCCGCCGAGGTGGTCGGCCGCCTCGAGCAGGGTGACCCGCACCCCGCGTTCGGCCAGCACCACCGCCGCGGACACCCCGGCGATCCCGCCCCCGACGACGACCGCCTCCGACCCGGCGGGCACCTCACGCGGCAGCAGCGGGTCGGGTGTCACCAGCCGTCGTCGGCGCATGCGCAGCGGTGCGGCGCGGCGCCGCAGCGGGTCGGTCACAGGGTCCCTCCGGGACGGACGTGCGGACCGTGTCCGCCGGGGTGGCGGGCAGCGGATTCGTGGGCAGCGGATTCGTGGGCAGCGGAGTCGTGGGCAGCGGAGTCGTGGGCAGCGGAGTCGTGGGCACCGCGGTGACGGGCCCCGGGGCGGTGGGCCGCGCGGTCGCGGCGCAGGACGAGCGCGTACGGGACCGCGACCAGCCCCATCAGCACCCCGCCGACCAGGGCCGAGCCGGGCAGGCCGAAGAACACCAGGTGGGCGAGCACCGAGGAGGCGTAGACCCACAGGTACAGCGCGGCCGCGGGCCCCGAGCGTCGTGGGCCGCCGGGCAGCGCACGGTGCAGCGTCCCGACGATCAGCAGCGAGACGACCAGCCAGCCGGCGTAGTTGGTCAGCGGGATGCCGGGCACCAGCGGGAGACCCGGGTCGGGGCGCGCCCAGACCCAGTGGCCCGCGTCGACCATCTGCGGGTCGAGGAACACGTCCCAGGCGGCCAGGGCGAACGCCCCGACGGCGACGACCCCCGGTCCGCGCCGGGCCAGCGCCCGGCCCACGACGAGCGCGGGCCAGGCCATCATCGTCCACGCCATGGGCACGACGAGCGGGACGCCTGCCACCTCGGCGCCGAGGGTGCCGGTGTAGGCGTAGTCACCGAACGGCCACCCCGTGGCGAGCCCGACGGACTCGGCGACCAGTCCCCCACCGCCGGCGACGCCGAGCAGCACCAGCCCGCCCCGGGTGCCGTGCACCCGGACGACGTCGGCGACCGCGGCCAGGAAGAACACCGCCACGCTCAGCACCGTCACCGACGTCCGCAGCGGGGCGGGGGTGAGCGGGTAGAGGATCTGTACGGTCACCGCTCCGGCGACCAGCACCCAGGCGGGCAGGGCCGTGCGCAGTGCCCGGGGGGAAGCGGCCAACGCCACGCGGGAACCTCCACACGGTCCGGTCGGGGGTGGTCCCACGGTGCCACCACCCGGGCACGCCCGCGCGTCGTCCGCGGCCGCGGCGACGTCGCGCGGCCGGGCCGCCCCCTCCGTAGGGTCGCCTGCGTGCTCCTCCGCCGGCCGCTGCGCGCCGTCCGTCCGCTCGTGGCCGCCGGGTCCGTCCTCGCCGCGGCCGGGACGGTGCAGGCCTGGGTGAACCGGGCCGGGCTGCGTCGCCCGCCCGCCGCGCCGCCCACGGTGACCGTGCCGGTGTCGGTGCTGGTCCCGGCCCGCGACGAGGCACACCGGATCGCACCGACGGTGCGGGCGCTGACCGGGCAGCGCGGGCTGGCCGACGTCGAGATCCTCGTCCTCGACGACGGCTCCACCGACGGGACCGCCGACGTCGTGCGCACCGCGGCCGCCGGCGACCCCCGGCTGCGCGTGCTCACCGGTACCCCGCCCCCGCCCGGCGTGGTCGGCAAGCCGCACGCCTGCGCCGCGCTGGCCGCCGCGGCCCGCGGCGAGATCCTGGTCTTCGTCGACGCCGACGTCGTCCTCGTCCCGGACGCCGTCGCGGCCGCGGTGGCGCTGCTGCGCGACCGGGACCGGCCGCTGGACCTGCTGTGCCCGTGGCCGCGGCAGGTCGCCTCCGGCCCGCTCGGCCGGCTGGTGCAACCGCTGCTGGCCTGGTCGTGGCTGACGACGCTGCCGCTGTCGGTCGCCGAGCGGTCCGGACGGGCGTCGATGGCCGTCGCGAACGGACAGTTCCTGCTGGTCGAGACGGCCGCACTGGCCCGGGCGGGCGGCTGGGCCGCGGTGTCGGGCGCCGTGCTCGACGACATCGGGCTGGCCCGGGCGGTCCGCGCCGCCGGGGGCCGGACCGGCATCGCCGACGGGTCGCAGGTCGCGTCCTGCCGGATGTACGCGTCCGGCGCGGAGCTGCGGGCGGGCTACCGCAAGTCGCTGTGGGCGGCGTTCGGCTCGCCCGCCGGGGCGGTCGCGGTCGGCGCCGGGCTGGTGCTGGTCTACGTGCTGCCCGCGCTCGCCGCGCTGACCGGGTCGCGGGCCGGGCTGCTCGGGTACGCCGCCGCCGTCGCCGGGCGGGTGCCCGCCGCGCGGTGGGTCACCGGGCCGTCGGGCGGCGGCGGCGCGGTCGACGCGCTCGCCCACCCGGTGTCGGTGCTGGCCCTGCTCGGGCTACTCGCGTCGTCGTGGGCGGGCAGGCTACGCGGCACGCTGAGCTGGAAGGGGCGTGCGCTGTGAGCCGGGTCGTGGTGGTCGGCGCCGGGCTGGGCGGGCTCGCGGCGGCGGCGCGGCTCGCCGCCGCCGGGCACGCGGTCACCGTGTTCGAGCGGGCCGACACCCCGGGAGGGAAGCTCGGCGTCGTCACCCGGGACGGGTTCACCTTCGACACCGGTCCGTCGCTGCTCACGATGCCGGACCTGCTCGACGACCTGTTCGCCGCGACCGGCGGTCCCGCGGACCTGCCGGTCACGCCGGTCGACCCGGCCTGCGGCTACGTCTTCGCCGACGGCACCCGGCTGGACCTCCCGCACGCCGTGGCCGCGGTCCCGGCCGCCCTCGACGCCGCCCTGGGCGACGGCGCCGGCGCGTCCTGGACGGCGTTGCACGAGCACTCGCGACGGCTGTGGGACCTCGTCGGGGAGCCGGTCCTGCGCCGCCCGCTCACCACGGCCGCGCTCGCCCGGATGAGCGCCCGCCCGGCCGACCTGCGCGCGGTCGCGCCGTGGCGGACCCTCGACGGGCTGGGCGCGCGGCTGCTGCCCGACCCGCGGCTGCGGACCTGGCTGAACCGCTACGCCACCTACTCCGGTTCCGACCCGCGCCGCACCCCCGCGGTGCTGGCGGTGACCGCCTTCGTCGAGCAGGAGTTCGGCGCGTGGTGGGTGCCGGGCGGGCTGCGCCGCATCGTCGACGCCGTCGTGGACCGCTGCGTCGCCCTCGGCGTCACGCTCCACCCGGGCACCCCCGTCGACGAGGTCCTCGTGGAACGCGGCCGTGCCGCCGGGGTCCGGGCCGGGGGCCGCGAAGTGCGGGCCGACGTCGTCGTGTCCGGGGTCGACGCGCACGTGCTGCACGAGCGGCTGCTCCCCCGCGACGTCGCGCGCCGGGCCCGCAGGCGGCTGCACCGCACGCCCCGCTCGACCGCCGGGTTCGTGCTGCTGCTCGGGCTGTCCGGCCGGGAGCCCGGGCCGGCGCACCGGGTCTGGTTCCCGCGCGACCAGCACGCCGAGTTCGACGCGATCTTCGGTCGCGAGCCCCGCCCGGTGCCCGACCCGACGGTGTACGTGCACACCCCCGACGACCCGGCGCTGCGCCCCGACGACGCCTCCGAGGGCTGGTTCGTGCTGGTCAACGCGCCCCTGCACGCCCCGGGGCGCGGTGTCGACTGGGACGCCCCCGGGCTCGCGGAGCGCTACCGGGACCGGGTGCTCGGCGTGCTCGCCGCCCGCGGCGCCGACGTGCGAGACCGCCTGCGGTTCGCCGAGGTCCTGACCCCGGCCGAGCTGGAGCGGCGCACCGGTTCGCCGGGCGGCGCGATCTACGGCACCGCCTCGCACGGCCCCCGGGCCGCGCTGCGCCGGCCCGCCAACCGCGGCCCGGTGCCGGGCCTCTACCTGGTGGGCGGGTCCGCGCACCCGGGCGGCGGCATCCCGCTGGTGCTGATGTCGGCCGAGATCGTCGCCGGGCTCATCGGCCCGGCGGGGACTCCGGGAACCGCGGCGGGGTCGTCCGGACCACGCCCACCGCGAGCTGCACCAGCCCGACCGCACCCAGGACCGTCCAGGTGAGGGCGAAGACGGTCCCCCACGACACCCCGACCAGTGGCGGGCCGGCCGGGAGCACCGCCGCACCGAGTGCGGGCAGGGCGACCACGACCAGCCGGGTCGGCCGCTCGGCGACGGTCACCGCGCCCACCCCCGGCATGCCGACCGACTGCGCGCGGGCCCGCAGGAACTCGTGCACGAAGACCAGCGCGAGCGCCGCGAGGACCCAGCCGGGCGCGGCGCCGAGCGCGACCAGCACCGCCCCGAGCAGCAGGTCCCCGAGGCGGTCGGCGACGGCGTCGACCACCGCACCCAGCGGCCGGGCCCGCCCGGTGCGCAGCGCGACGGCACCGTCGAGGCCGTCGAGCACCCCCGCCGCGACCACGAGCAGGGCTGTCACCGCCGTCCACGGCGCCCCGGCCGGCGCGACCGCCCATGCCCCGGCCAGCACGACCACGCCGGACAGCGACAGCACGTCCGGTGGGACCCGGGCGACCGGGCCCGCGGAGAGGACCCGCACCATCCGGAGCCAGCCGCGTACCACCGGGGAGGGCCGGATGCCGCCGTGCAGGGCCGACCAGCCGTCGTCGTCCCCGGTCGTCATCGGACCAGCGTGCCAGCGCCGCACGGGGGGCGCGCCGTGAACCGGGCCCGCGCCCTCGCCCGCCGGCTCGGGAACACCTTCCCCGGCAGCGACATCGCGCTGTGGGCCGCCGGTGCGACCTACTTCGGGGTGATCGGGCTGGTCCCGCTGGCGATGGTGGCGTTGTGGGGCGTCGGCGCGCTGGCCGGGCCGGGGACGGTGACCACGGCGATGGAGGCGGCGATCGGCGGGCTCCCCGGCGGGCACGGCACGCCCGAGGCGCTGCGCACACTGGCCGCGGTGTCGCTGTCGATGGCCTGGTGGCAGGCGCTGGTCGTGCTGTTCCCGGCCAGCCTCTACGGCGAGGGCCTGCGCCGCGCGTTCGTCCAGATGTCCGCAGCCCGCGACCGTCTCACCGGCTGGCGCGGCCGCGCCGGGCTGCTCGGGGTCGCGGCGGTCGCGCCGTTCCTCGTGCTGGTCGTGCTGGGCGCGGCGCCCTACGTCGGGCCGCTCTACGCCGCGGGTGGCTGGTCGCTGGTGTGGGGCGTCGTGGTCGCGTTCCACGTGGTGTGGGTGACGCTGTCGACCGCGCTGCTCGCGGTGTTCGGGCTGGTCGGGCCGGGGCGGCTGGGCCGGCGCGCGCTGGTGCTCGGCGCGTTCGGCACCGGGTCGGTGCTGGCCGGGTTCCTGCAGGGTTTCCTGCTGTTCCTGGCCATCCCGATCGAGTGGTCGGCGCCGTTCGCCGGGCTGCCCGTGGTCGGGACGGTGTCGGCGCTGGCGCTGTGGCTCTACCTGCTGCACATCCTGGTGCTGTGCGGGTTCCGCGCCACCGTGGTGCTCGACGAGGTCCTCACCGCCCGGGACCGGTGATCCCGGGCGGTGCGGACCTGCCGGTCACATGCCCATGCCGCCGTCGACCGGCAGGCCGGCGCCGTTGACGAACCGGGCGGCGTCGGAGGCGAGGAAGGTGACCGCGTCGGCGATGTCGGCGACCTCGCCGAGCCGGCCGGACGGGGTCAGCTCGACCACCGCCCCGACCGCGGCCTCGGGGCTCTCGAACAGTCCGAGACCGGCGGTCTCGACGGCGAGCTTCTGCCCCATCGCGGTCGGCACCAGCCCGGGGTAGACGCAGTTGACGCGTACCCCGTAGCCGAGCTTGCCCGACTCCATCGCCGCGACCCGGGTGAGCCGGTCGACGCCGGACTTGGTCGCGGAGTAGCCGGCGATCGCGGGGAACGCGATGGTGGCGGCGACCGAGGACACGTTGATCACGGCGCCGCCACGGCCCGCCGGGCCACCCGGGCGCATCGCCCGGAACGCGTGCTTGATGCCGAGCATCGTGCCGAGCAGGTTGATCTCGAGCATCCGGCGGACGTCGTCGGGCTCGGTGTCGACCAGCAGCTGGGTGACTTCGACGCCCGCGTTGTTGACCACGACGTCGAGGGCGCCGAACCGCTCCACGGTCTCGGCGACCGCGGCGGTCCAGGACGCGTCGTCGGTGACGTCGAGGTGCACGAACCCGTGCTGCTCGCCGAGGGACTTCGCCAGTGTGGCGCCTGCCTCGTCCTGCAGGTCGGCGACGACGATCCGGCCGCCGGAGTCGGCCATCGCGCGGGCCATCCCCTCGCCCAGTCCCTGTGCTCCTCCGGTCACCAGCACGGTGCGTCCGGTCAGGTCGATCTGCGTCACGGCGACTCCAGTGTCGATCGGTGATGGGGGCCACACCCTGCCGCGATCTCTGACCAGTTGTCAAGATATCGTCGGGCGGGCGTCCAGAACGAGGGCGTCGGAGGCGCAACGGTCGGTTACAGTGGCTGTCGAGCGGACGACGGGAGGGGGCCGCGTGGCACGGGCGAACCCGGTCGACAAGCACGACGCGCGCCGGCGCGCGCTGGCGGACTCGGCCCTGCAGACCCTCGGCGAGCTCGGCTACGCCCGGGCGTCGCTGCGCGAGATCGCGCAGAACTCCCCGTACAGCCACGGCGTCGTGCACTACTACTTCGCCGACAAGCTGGAGCTGATCGTCTACTGCGTGCGTCAGTACAAGGCGGTGTGCGTGACCCGCTACGACGGCGCCGTCGCCGACGCGACGACGGCCGACGGCCTGGTCACCGCGTTCGCGGACAAGCTGTGCGAGACGGTCGTCGACGAGGCCCCGATGCACCGCCTCTGGTACGACCTGCGCGCCCAGAGCATGTTCGAGCCGAACCTGCGCGAGGCCGTCGGCCAGATCGACCGCACCCTGGAAGACATGGTGTGGCGGGTCGTGACCCGCTACGCCGAACTCGCCGGCACCGAGGTCGCGCTGGGCCGGCACGCCGCCTACGGGATGGTCGACGGGGTGTTCCAGCAGGCGCTGCTCGGGTTCCTGAGCGGCGAGGACCCGCACGCGCTGGACACGCTGCGCACCGAGGTGCGCGACCTGCTGCCACTGACCCTGCGCCCGGCGCCGGTCGGCGCGGGCGCCGGGGCCTGAAGCCGGCACTCAGTCCGGCGCGGTGTCTTTCCCGCCGTGTGCCCGGGCGATGCCGTGCGCTGCGGCGCGCAGCGCCGGGACGAGGGTGCGGGCCCGGCCGTCGTGCGGCTGCACCGTCGACAGCGCCGCGACGACGGCCCCGTCCCGGCCGCGCACCGGGACCGCGACACCGGTCGCGTCGGGGTGCACGTGGCCCTCGGTGACGACGTGGCCGTCGCGCCGGACGCGGGCGAGTAGGACCCGCAGCCGGTCCGGGTCGGTCACCGTGGCGGGGGTCCGTCGTTCCAGGGGCGCCGCGAGCACCCGTTCCTGCTGCTCGGGCGGCGCGTGGGCGAGCAGCACCAGCCCCGATGACGAGACGTGCAGCGGCAGCCGCCCGGCGATCCGGGTCAGGTTGACCACCGCCCCGGGCGCGGAGAGCCGCTCCAGGAAGATGACCTCGTCGCCGTCGAGGACACCCAGCTGCACGTGGTGCCCGACGACCGCGTGCAGGTCCCCGAGGAACGGCAGGGCCGCGGCCCGCAGGGTCAGCGTCGGCGACGCCCGCTGCCCCAGCTCCCACAGCCGCATCCCGATCCGCAGCCGCCCGGAGCCGGTGCGGGTGAGCAGCCCCTGCTCGACGAGCTGCCCGACCAGCCGTGACGCGGTCGCGACGTGCAGCCCCGAGGCGCGGGCGATCTCGGCGACGCCCAGCTCGGCCCGCCCGGGCTCGAACACCGACAGGATCCGCACCGCCCGGGCCAGCACCGGTTCGCCCCCGACCACGGGTCGAGTCTGCCCCAGGGTGCCTCCCCGGTCACGCGGCCCGGTGGCGATCACCTGCCCGTGACGCCGCGACGGGCGGGCCGGCCCGGGCCCGTCGTCGCGGGTGCCCCGTACGGACCGTCGGACGGATACCGCCCCGTGGCTCAGCCCTGCGGGACGCGGAGGCCCGACATCCCGCCGTCGACCGCTAGGACGGCGCCGGTGAGAGAGCGCTGGTGCGGGTCGGCGAGGTGGAGGATGGCCCGCGCGACCTCCTCCATCCCCACGAGGCCCCCGGTCGGCTGGCGGCTGCGCAACGCCGCGAGCTCGGTGTCGGGGTCGGCGGCGGCGTCGAGCAGCCGGCCGATCCACGGGGTGTCCACGGTGCCGGGGCACACGCAGTTGACGCGGATGCCGTCGCGGACGTGGTCGGCGGCCATGGCCCGCGTCAGGGACAGCACGGCCCCCTTGCTCGCCGAGTACAACGCCCGGTCGGGCAGTCCGGCGGTGGCCACGATGGAGCCGACGTTCACGACCGAGGCCGAGCCCGCGCGGCGCAGTGCGGGTAGCGCGGCCCTGGTCGTGCGCACCAGCCCGAGCAGGTTCACGTCGAGAACCCGACGCCACTCGTCGAGGTCGTTGGCCTCGACGGTGCCGGCCGCGCCGACACCGGCGTTGTTGACCAGGATGTCGATCCGGCCGAACGCCGTCATGACCTCGTCGACGGCGGCGGTGACGGAGTCGTCGTCGGTGACGTCGGCGCGCACGCCGAGCAGCGGGCTCGGCACATCGCCCGGATCGAGGTCGAGCACGGCGACCCGGGCGCCGCGCGCCGCGAACAGGGCCGCCGTGGCTGCGCCGATGCCGGAGGCCCCGCCGGTGACGACGGCGGTCAGCCCGGCGAAGTCCGCGCGGGGGTCGGTGGTGGTGTCGGTCATGGCAGGGTCTGTCCTCCGTCGACGTGCCAGGACTGCCCGGTGACGAACCGGCTGGTGTCCGAGGCGAGCACCAGGGCCAGGTCGGCGACGTCCTGCGGGGTGGTGAGACGTCCCATCGGGATGCCGGTGCGGTACTTCGCGGGGTCACCGTGGATCTGGCGCTCCGGGCCGACGCCGAGCTCACGCCACTGGGCGCGTTGCAGCTCGGTGTCGCAGGAGCCGGGGCACAGCGTGTTGACCCGGATCTGCTCGGCGGCGAGTTCCAGCGCCAGGCAGCGGGCCATCATGTCCGTGGCCGCCTTGGACGCGCAGTACGCACCCAGGTCCATCCGCGGGGTCCGGGCACAGTTCGAGGTGACCACGACGATCGAGCCGGGCCCGCCGCGGGCACGCATGTGGCCCGCCGCGGCGCGCACCGACAGGAACGCCGCCCGGGTGTTGACGGCGAACTGGGCGTCCCAGTCCTCGACGGCGGAGGTGACCAGGTCACCGGCCCGCAGGATGCCGGCGTTGTTGACGAACACCTCGGGTGCCCCGAGCCGCTCGACGACCTCGGCGAACGCCCGGTCGACGGCGTCGGCGTCGGTGAGGTCGGCCGACACCGGGACGCCGCCGAGCTCCTCGGCGACCAACCGCGCGCCGTCGGCGTCCTTGTCGATCACCGCCACCCGGGCCCCGGCGTCGGCCAGCGCCGTGGCGATGGCCCGGCCGATGCCGCGGGCCGCGCCGGTGACGGCGGCGGTGCGACCGGTGAGATCGAGTGCGGTCACGACGCGACCTCCCCGGTGGTGTGGTCGGCGTACCGGGCCCGCATGGTGAGCAGGGACGCCAGGCTGATCACGGCGGTGGCGACGAGGAGCGCGGCCATCGGCCAGGACGCCTGGTCGTAGGCGACCAGCAGTGCGCTGGCCACGAGCGGGACCAGCCCGCCGAGCATGCCGCCGATCTGGTAACCCAGGGAGGCACCCGAGTAGCGGAGCGCGGGCGGGAACATCTCCGAGTACAGCGCCGCCTGCGGCCCGTACATCAACGGGTGCCCGATGCCCATGATCACGATGACACCGAGGAACAGCAGCGGTGTCGACATCGTCTCGATCAGCCAGAACAGCGGGAACGCGAACACCGCCACCAGGATCGCCCCGGCCGCGAACACCGGTCGTCGGCCGACCCGGTCCGACAGCGCGCCGAACAGCGGGACGGTGCCGCACATGATCACGGCGGCGACCAGGACGGCGGCGAGGAACGTGCCGCGCGGGATGCCCAGGTGCGACGTGGCCCAGGACAGCCCGAGCACGGTGACCAGGTAGAAGACCGTGTTGATCACGATGAACGCGCCGGCGGCGCCGAGCACACTGCCCGGGTGCCGGGCCAGTGCGTCGCGCACGGGCAGCCGTGCGGTCTCCCCGGCCGACTGCATCTGCGCGAACACCGGGGACTCCATCAGCCGCAGCCGCACGACGAGCCCGACGACGATGAGCAGCGCGCTGGCCAGGAACGGCACCCGCCAGCCCCAGGACAGGAAGTCCTCGTCGGGCAGGCTGCTCACCGCGGAGAACGCCGCGGTGGACAGCACGAGCCCGAGCGGGCTGCCGACCTGCGGCCACGACCCGTACCAGCCTGCTCTGCCGGGCGGCGCGTGCTCCACGGCCATCAGCACCGCACCGCCCCATTCGCCGCCGACGGCGACGCCCTGCACGAACCGGAGCGCCACGATGAGGACCGGGGCCAGGATGCCGATCTCGGCGAAGCCGGGGACCAGACCCATCGCCAGGGTCCCGAGGCCCATCGCGAGCAGCGAGACCACCAGCATCTTCTTGCGGCCGACCCGGTCGCCGTAGTGACCGAACACGATGCCGCCGAGCGGGCGGGCGGCGAAGCCCACCGCGTAGGTGGACAGCGAGGCGAGCAGGCCCGCACCCGGCGAGAACTCGGGGAAGAACAGTTTCGGGAACACCAGCGCTGCGGCGGTGCCGTAGATGTAGAAGTCGTACCACTCGACGGTGGTGCCGATCAGGCTGGCGAAGGCGACCTTGCTGCTCTGCCGCCGGTTGCCCGGTGGTGCGTGTACTGCGCTCACTGACGGCTCTGTCATGGCACGGGACCTCTTGTCGATCGATGTCAGGGGGTGGGGGCGGATCGAGCGCTGGGCGCCAGGGCGGCGTCGAAGGCGCTGGTGATGGCCTCGCGGGCCTTGCCGGCCCGGGCGGCGTCGCCGACGACGAGCACCGTGCTCCCGGGGTCGACGGGCAGTCGGCGGGCCAGTTCGGCGCCGCGTCCGGTGCGGAGCCGGTAGTAGAGCGCGTCCCGGATCCGCGGGGAGGCGAACAGGCGGGCAGCCGCCCGCGAGCGGGCGGCACGGGTGCGCAGCAGTCGGGGGACGACGGCGCCGAGGCCGAACCGGTAGTGCGCGCCGGTGGCCACGACCACCAGGTCGGCGCCGCGCAGGTCGTCACCGGCGGCTTCGGAGCCGTAGCGGAACCGGACGCCGCCGAGCCGGCAGGTCCGTTCCAGCTCGTCGATGTAGGCGGTGAACGTCGGTTCGGCCGCGGCGACGTCGTTGAACCGTGGGGCGAGCCCGGTGAGCCGGAACGCCCCGCCGGGGCGCTCCGCCCTGTCGATCACCGTGACGTCGTTGCCCTCGGCGACCTGGGAGGCGTAGGTCAGCCCGGCCGGTCCGGCGCCGAGCACCACGATCCGGCGGCCTCCCGGGGCGCTCGTGCCGGCGTAGACGTCCTCCCGGCCGGTCGCCGGGTTGACCACACAGGACAGCTGCGCGCCGGAGCGCATGTTCGTGATGCAGTGGTTGCAGGCCAGGCAACGCCGGACGGGGACTCCGGCCTGCGCCTTGGCCACCCAGCGCGGGTCCGCGATCAGCGGGCGGCCCAGGGCCACGATGTCGAGCTTGCCGTCGGCCACGGCGCGGGCGGCGAGGTCGGGGTCGCCGAGCCGCCCGACCCCGATCACCGGGACGTCGACGAGCTGCTTCATCCGTGCCGCGTACTCGACGAACGTCGCCGCGGGGTACGCCATCGGTGGGATCATCCGCTCGGCGGCGGGCAGGGAGCGGTAGTGCCCGGCGGTCACGCTGACCGCGTCGGCACCGTTCTGCTCCGCCCACCGGCCGACCTGCATGCCCTCGTCGGCGGTGAGCCCCCCCGGGAAGAAGTCCTCCACCCCGATCCGGAAGATCACCGGCAGGCCCGGGACCTCGGACTTGATGCGGCGCAGGATCTCCAGCCCGAACCGTGCCCGGTTCTCCAGCGACCCGCCGTAGGCGTCGGAGCGGGTGTTCTCCAGCGGGGACAGGAACTGCGAGATCAGGTAGCCGTGTGCGCCGTGCAGCTCGACCATGTCGAACCCGGCCCGCTGTGCGCGGGCCGCCGCGGCCACGTAGGCGTCGACCGTCTCGCGGATCCGGGCGGCCGACATGGCTTCCGGGACGGCGAGCTCGGCGTCGATCTCGAAGACCGGGGTGGGCACCGCCGACGGCGCCACGGGGGTGGTGCCGGAAACGACGGACCGCGCCCGGCTGCCGCCGTGCCCGAGCTGGATCGACGCCCGCGCCCCGGCCTCGTGCAGCGTGTCCACCAGCCGGCGCAGGCCGGGCAGGAACATGTCGTCGTAGATGCCCAGCTCGCGGAACCGGTGCTTGCCGGCGATCTCGGGTGAGGCCATCTCGACGGTGACCAGGCCGACACCACCGTCGGCGCGGGCCCGGTAGTAGGCGAGCGTCGCCTCGGTGACGTGCCCGGCGTCGTCCGCGAGGCGGGTGGTCATCGAGGGCAGCAGCGTGCGGTTGCGGAGCCGCACGCCCCCGATCTCGATCGGGTCGAACAGGCCGGGGACCTCAGCCACGGGGCAGCTCCGCCCGCTCGACGGCCGCCCGCAGCGTGGCCCGCTCGGTGTCGGGCACCGGCTGCAGGGGTGGGCGGACGTGCGCGGCGTCGATCCGGCCCAGCTGCGCCAGCGCCACCTTCATCCGGTTGTGCCCGTCCAGGAACGGATCCGCGTAGCAGGCCTCGGCGAAGGGCTGGATGCGGTCCCAGACCCGGCGTGCCTCACCCAGGTCCTGCTTCTCCACCGCGCGGAACAGCTCCACCTGCAGGTCCACGACGACGCTGCCGTGCCCGGAGAGGATCCCGTCGGCGCCGAGCACCAGGGAGGCGAGCAGCGAGCGGCTGAAGCTGGACAGCAGCGACACCGGCCGGTCCAGCGCTCGCAGCGCCCGCAGGTTGCGCTCGTAGGCGACGATGTCGTTCGACCACTCCTTCACCGCGACCACGCTGTCGATCTCGGAACAGATCCGGACCAGCGTGTCGGTGTCCAGCCGGAGTCCCGACGTCGCCGGGTAGACGAACGCGATCATCGGGAGCGACGTGGCATCGGCGATCGTGGCGTAGTGGCTCACCGCCATCTCCGGGCGCAGCTGTGCCCCGCCCTCGAACACGACTGTGGGGAACACGAGCAGCCCGTCGGCTCCGGCGGCTTCGGCATCCGCGGCGATCCGCGCGGCCTTGGCCGAGCCGTCCTGGTACACCCCGGAGATGACCGGGACCCGCCCGGCGACCTCGTCGAGGACGATGTCGAGCTGGCGGCGCTGCTCGTCCGCGGTCAGCGTGGCCACCTCGGAGGCGTGCGCGTTGGTCGTGATGCCCGCGACGCCCTCGACGTCGAGCAGCGCACGCAGGTGGCGGCGGAGGTTGGTCTCGTCGATCTGCAGGTCGTCGGTGAACGGGAGCAGATGCGCCGGGATCACCCCGTGGAAGGAGACCATCGTCGGTTCCGTCCTCTCGTCGTCGGCTCGGCTTCTCCTCGTCGGATCAGCGCGCTGACACCGACGCTAGGCCGGTCGACCATGCGGGATGAAATGCCGTTTCAGCACCGCTTATGCTTCCGGTGCATGACAGAGATTCCTGCGGAGCACGGAGTGGAGTTCCGGCATCTCCGCGCCTTCGTGGCCGTTGCCCGGGAGCGGAACTTCACCCGCGCTGCGCACCATCTCCGGATCACCCAGCCTGCTCTGAGCCGCACCGTCGCCTCGCTGGAACGACTGCTCGGCACCACGCTCCTGGCACGGAACCGCCGGACGGTGCAGTTGACCGCCGCCGGTCAGCAGGTCCTGCCACACGTGCACCGGGTGCTGGCGGCGCTCGACGAGGCGGTCGGCGCCGCGACCGGCGCACCTCCCACCCTGCGGGTCGGCTTCACCTGGGGCTCCACGGCCGAGTACACCGCGCCGATCGTGCGCGACTTCGAACGTGCCCACCCGGACGTGACGGTGGAGATCCGGCGTTACGACGACACCGTGGCCGGTCTGGCAGACGGGCGTACGCACGTGGGTTTCCTGCCGGGTGACCCCGGTGACCCCCGGTTCGGGACGCTGGTGCTCGCCGACGAGCCCCGCGTCGTGGCCCTGCCGGCGGACCACCGGCTGGTGGACGGCGGGACCGTGGTGCTGGACGACCTCGCCGACGAGGCGATCGTGATCAACGTGGTGTCGGGCACGACCACGCTCGATCTCTGGGAGCCGGCCCGGCGCCCGGACACCGTCGTGCATGTGCGGAACGTCGACGAATGGATGGAGGCGATCGCGGCCGGGCGGGGCGTCGGGCTCACCCCCGCGTCCACCGGACGGCTCTACACCCACCCGCAGATCCGCTACCGGCTCGTCTCCGACTCGCCACGGGTACCGATCACGCTGGCCTGGCCCCGGTTGGCCGCGCACCCGCTGGTCGCGGACTTCGTCGCCAGCGCCGAGCGCCTGCGACACCTGTCCGATCCCACCACCACCTAGGCCGGCGTGACCCGCAGCGGCATCGACGCCCAGGCGCGCATGGTGTTGTTCGGCCGTCGGCGCGGTGGCCCGGCGGGGGTGATCGTCGCGACCCGCGCGGCGAGCGCGGCCAGCACCGCCTCGGCCTCCAGCCGGGCGACGTGCTGGCCGACGCACTGGTGCAGCCCCATCCCGAACCCGACGTGGCCCGACGGGTCACGGTCGAGGTCGAAGGTGCCCGCGCCGGGGCCCCAGTGCCGAGGGTCCCGGTTCGCCGAGCCGAGGAACATCAGCACCTTGCGCCCGGCCGGGACCCGCACGCCGGCGAGCTCGGTGTCGGTCGCCGTCGTGCGGAAGAAGGTCTGTACCGGTGACTCCCAGCGGACCGCCTCGTCGAACGCGACCCGGGCGAGCCCGGGGTCGGCGCGCAGCCGCGCCCACTGATCCGGGTACCGGGCGACGGCGTGCAGCACCGCCGCGAGCCCGGTGACGGTGGTGTCGACCCCGGCCGACAGGAGCGACCGCACGACCAGCGGAGCCTGCTCGGCGGTGATGTCGCCGCGGTCGGCGGCGGCCCAGATGTCGGCACCGAACCCCTCCCCGGCCAGGGCGTCGCGGGCGCACTGGGCGTTCACCCAGGCCGAGAGCTCCCCGAGCCGCGGAAGCTTCTCCTCCAGCAGCGCGTTGCGCGGGCCGAAGGCGTTGAACAGCAGGTCGCCGTAGGGCAGCAGGTTCTCCCGGCCCTGCTCGGGCAGCCCGACGGCGTCGGGGAACACGCGCAGCGGGAACGCCTCGGCGACGGCGGGGACGGCGTCGAACTCGTACCCGCCGGCCAGCACCTCGTCGACGAGGATCTCGGCGTCGGCCGCCCAGCGCTCCCGCAGCACGCGCAACGCCCGGGGGCCGAGGACCTTCCCGAGCACGCGGCGGGGCGCGTCGTGGTGCGGCGGATCGGCCTCCAGCAGCAGCGACGGCGGCCGCCACGGTGGTTCGGTGTGGAAGTTCAGCATCCCGACCCCGGCCCCGGAACGGAAGGACTGCCAGTCGACGAGCGCGGCCCGGACATCGGTGTAGCGGCCGAGGGCGAGCACGTCGTAGCGGGTGAGCCGGACCAGCGGGCCCGCGGCGCGGAGTTCCTCGTGGAACGCGAGCGGGTCGGTGAGGACCTCGGGGGCGAACGGGTCGAC
Source organism: Pseudonocardia sp. UM4_GMWB1 (assembly GCF_017312155.1). Classification (NCBI taxonomy): domain Bacteria; kingdom Bacillati; phylum Actinomycetota; class Actinomycetes; order Pseudonocardiales; family Pseudonocardiaceae; genus Pseudonocardia; species Pseudonocardia sp. UM4_GMWB1. The sequence continues at coordinate 4,402,802 of NZ_QJPN01000001.1, forward strand.
GTCGGTGGTGGGCAGGTGGTCGAGCGCGGCCGTCATGGGCGCTGCCTTCCGGTCGGATCGGGTCGGGGTACGGCTCAGAGGTCGAGGACCAGTCGCGGGCCGACCGAGCGCGAGACGCAGACGAGCATGCAGTCGGCGGCGGCGCGCTCGTCGTCGTCGAGGACGGAGTCGCGGTGGTCCGGCTCGCCCGCCAGCACGGTCGTCTCGCAGGTCCCGCAGGTGCCCTGCCTGCAGGAGGACAGGACGTCGACGCCGGCGTCGGCGACCGCGTCGAGCACGCTGCGCCCGGGCGGCACGGTCACCTCGGTCCCGCGGCGGGCGAGGTGGACCGCGAAGGCGGTGTCGCGGACCGGGCCGGTCGCGCGCGGGACGAAGCGCTCGGTCCGCACCGTGTGCGACGGCCACCCGGCCGTGGTCTCGGCCAGCGCCGCGAGCAGCGGGGCGGGACCGCAGCCGTACACCCGGGTGTCCGGGGTGGGCCGCCCCAGGAAGCCGGGGAGGTCGAGCAGGCCGTGCTCGTCCTGCGGAACGATCCGGACCCGGTCCGCGTGGACCGCGAGCTCACGGGTGAACGCCATCGATGCGCGGGTACGGCCGCCGTAGAGCAGCGCCCAGTCCGCGCCGAGCAGGTCCGCCGTGGTGATCATCGGCAGGATCGGGGTGATCCCGATGCCGCCCGCGACGAACAGGTAGCGCGGGGCCGGGACCAGCGGGAAGTTGTTGCGCGGCCCGCCGAGACCGATCTCGTCCCCGACCGCGAGGCGGTCGTGGACCCAGCCCGAGCCGCCGCGTCCGGCGGGCTCGCGCAGTACGGCGACGCGGTAGCGGTGGGCGTCCCACCGGTCCCCGCACAGCGAGTACTGGCGGGTGTGCCCGCCGGGCAGGACGAGGTCGACGTGCGCACCGGGGGTCCAGTCCGGCAGCCGCCCGCCGTCGGCGGCGACCAGCTCCAGCGACACCACGCCGTCGGACTCCCGGTGGCGGCCCGCCACCCGGACCGTGCGGTTCTCGGCACCGGTCACCGCTGCTCCCCTCGTCGTCGAGGAGCCGAGCATCCGTCGCGAGGCCACCGTCCGGGAAGGCGACTCTCGCTCAGTGAGAGACCGGGTTCAGGCGGTTCCCGCCAGGCTCCGGCCGGCGGCCCGGCCGGAGAAGATGCAGCCACCGAGGAACGTGCCCTCCAGCGCGTTGTACCCGTGCACCCCGCCCCCGCCGAACCCGGCGGCCTCCCCCGCCGCGTAGAGCCCGGGGATCGGTTCGCCGTGGGCGTCGAGGGCGCGGGAGTCGAGGTCGGTCTGGATCCCGCCGAGGGTCTTGCGGGTCAGCACGTGCAGCTTCACCCCGATCAGCGGACCGGCGGCGGGGTCGAGGATCCGGTGCGGCGCCGCGACCCGCCCGATCCGGTCACCGAGCGAGCGGCGGGCGTTGTGGATGCCCTGGACCTGGGCGTCCTTGCTGTAGGGGTGGGCCAGCTGCCGGTCACGGGCCTCGATCTGGCCGCGGATCAGGGCCGGGTCGAGCGGCGGGGCGTCGGTGAGGGCGTTCATCCCCGCGACGAGCTCGTCGAGGGTGTCGGCGACGACGAAGTCCTCCCCGTGGGTCGTGAACGCCTCGACCGGGCCGGGCGCACCCCGGCTGAGCAGCCGTTCGCGGAGGAAGGCACTGCGGCGACCGGAGGTGATGTCGGGGTTCTGCTCGGAGCCCGACAGCGCGAACTCCTTCTCGACGATCTTCTGGGTGAGCACGAACCAGGAGTGGTCGTAGGGCGCGATGTCCGGGGTGGTGCGCAGGTGGCGCAGGGTGCCGAGGGTGTCGTAGCCGGGCAGGTACGGCGCGGGCAGCCGCCGCCCCAGCGCGTCGAACCACATCGACGACGGCCCGGGCAGGATGCGGATGGCGTGGCCGGGCCAGACCGGGTCCCAGTTCACGACGCCCTCGGTGTAGTGCCACATGCGGTCGCGGTTGACCAGCCGCACACCCGCGTCGGCGGCGATGTCGAGCATCCGGCCGTCCACATAGGCGGGCACCCCGGTGATCATCGACGACGGCGGGGTGCCCATCCGCCCGGGCCAGTACCGGCGGACCATCTCGTGGTTCGCGCCGATCCCGCCGGTGGCCAGGACGACCGCGGGCGCGGAGAGGGTGAACTCCCCGGTCACGTCGCGGTTGCTGGGTGCGCCGCGCGGCGAGTCGTCCGGGGCGAGGACGGCGCCGCGGACGCCGGTGACGGCGCCGTCGGTGCGGACCAGCCCGTCGACGCGGTGCCGGTGGTGGAAGGTCACCAGCCCGGCCTCGGCGGCGCGCAGGGCGGAGTCGACGAACGGTCCGACGACGCCCGTACCGGTCCCCCAGCTCACGTGGAAGCGGGGCACGGAATTGCCGTGGCCGGTGGCGGTGAGGTCGCCGCGCTCGGCCCAGCCGACCGTGGGGAGGAAGGAGATGCCCAGCTCGGTGAGGTAGGCGCGCTTCTCCCCCGCGGCGAACTCGACGTAGGCGCGGGCCCAGCGCGCGGCGTGGGTGTCCTCGTCGTCGAGGCGGTCGAAGCCGGCGCTGCCCTGCCAGTCGCTCCAGGCCAGCTCGACCGAGTCGTGCACCCGCATGCGGCGCTGCTCGGGGCTGTCGACGAGGAAGATGCCGCCGAAGGACCACCACGCCTGCCCGCCCAGGTCGACCGGCCCCTCCTGGTCGACGACGGCGACCCGGCGGCCCCGCCGGGTCAGCTCGTGGGTGGCGACCAGACCGGCCAGCCCGGCCCCGACGACGATCACGTCCGCGTCCATGCCACTCCCGTTCGTCGCCGGCCCACCGCACCCCGGCAGGGGCGGCCGGTACGCACAGAGGTATCAGATCCGCACCCGGGAACGGGTGACGGGCGGGTCGCGGCACCCGTGCGCCGCGACCCGCCCGCCGGGGCCCCGGGGTCAGCGCACGACGGTCGTGGTCACCCGTGTGGCGTTGTTGGCGAGCTTCGGGTCACGGACCTGCGACGGGGCGACGCCCGCGTCGAGGGTCCGCACCCCGGCCGCCGTGCGGTCCACGGTCACGGTGATCGTGAAGGTCCGCTCGGTGCCCGCGGCGATGCTCGGGACCAGGTAGGCGACGCTGCGGCCGCCGCTGACGATCCCGCCCTGGGCCGCGGTGGCCCGCAGACCGGTCGGGAGGGTGACGGCACCGGCGACCCGGGTCGCGGTGGCCGGGCCCGCGTTGCGGATGGTCACGGTGACGGGGGCGGTGGTGCCCGCCTTCATCGTGCCCGGCACGCCGAGCCTGATCGAGAGGTCGGCCTCCCGCGGGATCACCGGCGCGGGGGTCACGGTGAGGGCGAACGTGGTGCTCATCGTGCCGGCGGTGGCGGTGACCGTCACCGGGCCCGCGGTGTCACCGGCGGACAGTGCCGGGCCGGTGGCGACGCCGTCGGCGCCGGTGGTGGCGGTGGCGGTGGCCCCGCCGGGGAAGGCGGCGCTGCCGCCGGTCACCGTGAAGGTGACGTTCTGGCCCGCCACCGGGGCGTTGCCCGCTCCGGTGAGGGTGGCCGACAGCGGCTGGGCGAAGACGGTGCGGACCTGGGCGCTCTGCCCGTTGCCGCCGGTTGCGGCGAGCGCGGTCGGGACGACCGGGTTGTCGAAGTCCACCGTGGTGCCGTTGATCCGCAGGTTGTCGACGCCCGAGCGCAGCCCCGGGTTGCCGCTGCCCTGGTTGATCCCGATCCCGCCGATGACGACGGCGTCGGGCAGCGCGGCCTTCACCGCGGCGAAGTCGGCGGTGTAGGTGTCGAAGCCGTACCGGTTCGGCGTGCCGGTGCCGGTGATGCTGCCGCTGGCCCACCAGCCGCCGCTGCCCGCGGGGGTGCTCGACGCGGGCCACGTCTGCCACGCCCCGGTCTGCACCGGGGCGGTTCCGGTGTAGACCGGCTCGAACACCAGGGTCGTGAAGGTCGAGCCGTCCTTCATCGGGTTGACCGGGATGTTCAGGGCGGGTGCCTGCTGCGGGCCGCCCACCTGCTCGACGAGGGTCTGGTACTCGAGGTCGGTGATCTCCGAGAGCTTGCGCCCGTCGAAGGCCTGGGCGTACACGGTGACCTTGTCACCGCCGCCGGGGGTGTCCAGGCGCAGGTAGCCGTGTCCGGTGCGGGCCCTGGCATCGTCGACGACGGCGGCCGTACCGGCGTTGCGGACAGCCGTGCAGTACCCGGTCGGGCTCACCGTCGCGCCGCACGCCGGGATCTGGTCGTCGGAGACCCGGACGCCGTCGGCGGCGGCGGCGGTCCCGGCGACGAGCGGGACGAACCCGACCGCCGCCACCAGCGCGGCCGCCAGCAGGCGCCGTCCGCCCACCCGTGCTCCGTGCTCCCCGATCCGACGCGCCATGACTGCCTCCACCGCTCCGCCCGTCCCCGGGCCGTCGTCGCCGGGGCCTCTGCGCTCCCGACGGCCCCTGTGTCGTGGCGGCGGCTACGGTCGCTACACGACCTCATCAGAGCTGATGACCCACTCGGAGCATCACCAGGTGAGCCGGTCGGGGCACGGTCGGCTCCCACCGTCGACGCAACGACGACACGCAGACGGACACGCCGGACCGGTCGTCGGACACCGGCCACCGGTCCGCCCGCGGGCGGGGCCGGCCACCGACCGGACCGGGATTCGCAGCGCGTCACAGCGGTCCGGCCGACGGATCACAGGAGTGCCCTCTACCGTTGATCCGGTCAGCGGGACGAGCGTGGGAGGTGGACGTGCGGACCGACACCCGGCCCGGCCACGGCCCCTCCCGCCCGCGGTGGCACGTACCCGGGCTGCTCGGCGCCGCGCTCGCGCGGCCCGCGACCGGCGCCCTGTTCGACGGGCCGGCCGAGGACCCCGGTGACCACTTCTGCTCCGCCTCGGTGGTCGAGTCCACCACCGGCGACCTCGTCGTCACCGCCGCGCACTGCGTCGCCGACGGCGACGCGGACGCGACGACGGTGTCCGGCACCGCCGGGACGCTCGACGAGGACCAGTGGCAGCTCGACCGGCCCGGCCTCGACCAGGGTTCCAGCGGCGGCCTGTGGCCGACCGGCCCGGACGACTCGGAGATCCTGGCCGTCACCGGTGGCTACCAGCAGGGCGGGGACTCCCCCGACGTCTCCCACGGCGCCGACCTCGGCCCGGCCGTGCAGTCGGCGTACCGCTCGGCCGGGGGCACCGACTGAGCCGGCTCGTCGCCTGGTGGGACCGCCACCAGGTCGCGCTGTACCTGGCCGCGATCCTCGCCGGGGCGCTCCTCGGTCTCCTCGCGCCGCGGGTCGCGCCCGCGCTCGCCGCGTCGGTCACCCCGCTGCTCGCGCTGCTGCTGTTCGCGACGTTCCTCGCGGTCCCGCTCGTCGACCTCGTGCGGGCCCTGACCGGCACCCGATTCCCGGTCGTCGTGCTGGTGGCGAACGCCGTGGTGGTCCCGCCGGTCGCGATCGGACTGTCGCGATGGGTCGCCGACGACCGCGGCCTGCTCGTGGGCGTCCTGCTCGTGCTGCTGACGCCGTGCATCGACTACGTCGTCGTGTTCACCGGGCTCGCCGGCGGCGCCCGCGCGCAGATGCTCGCCGCGACGCCGCTGCTGATGGTCGCGCAGATGCTCCTGCTGCCCGGCTACCTGTGGCTCGCGGCCGGACCGGAGGTCCTCGCCGTGGTCGAGGCCGGGCCGTTCCTGCACGCGTTCCTCGTGCTGGTCCTGGCCCCGCTGGCCGCGGCGGCCCTGGTCCAGGGCCTGCGACGACGGCGCCCGACCGGCCGCGCAGCCCGTGTCGAGGGCGCCGTCGCCGGGGCGATGGTGCCGCTGATGGCGGCGACCCTGACCGCGGTCGTGGGCTCGCAGATCGCCGCCGTCGGGGCGCAGGCGCTCACCCTGGTGCGGCTGGTGCCGCTCTACCTGGCGTTCGTCGTCGCGGCCGTGGTGATCGGTCTGCTCACCGCCCGGGTGGCCCGCCTGGACGTGCCGGCCACCCGGGCGGTGGTGTTCTCGGTGACGACCCGCAACTCGCTGGTCGTCCTGCCGCTCGCGCTGGCGCTGCCCGGCGCGCTCGCCCTCGCCCCGCTCGCCGTCGTCACCCAGACCCTGGTCGAACTCGTCGCCCTGGTCGTGCTGGTACGGCTGGTGCCGGTGCTCGTCCCCGCCCGGTGAGCGGTCGGCCCGGTCACCGGGCCGGACCGCGCCCCGCCCAGCTCCACGCGTACGACGGGTCCTCGCAGGCCCGTCCGCCCTCACCGAGGGCCAGCGGCCGGAACGTGTCGACCATGACCGCGAGCTCGTCGAAGGACTCCGCGCCGAGCGCCCGCTCGACCGCGCCGGGCTGCGGGCCGTGGCTGTGCCCGCCCGGGTGCAGCGAGATCGACCCCTGCCCGATCCCGGAGCCCTTGCGGGCCTCGTAGTCGCCGCCGCAGTAGAACATGACCTCGTCGGAGTCCACATTGGCGTGGTAGTAGGGCACCGGCACGGCGAGCGGGTGGTAGTCGACCTTGCGCGGCACGAAGTTGCAGATCACGAAGCCGGAGCCCTCGAAGACCTGGTGCACCGGCGGCGGCTGGTGCACGCGGCCGGTGATCGGCTCGAAGTCGGCGACGTTGAACGTGTACGGGTACAGGCAGCCGTCCCAGCCGACGACGTCGAACGGGTGGGTGGGCACCACGTAGCGGGTGCCGGTGATCCCGTCGGGCCCGCCGCGGTGCTTCACCAGCACCTCGACGTCGGTCTGCTCGACGAGCAGCGGCGCCCCCGGTCCGTGCAGGTCGCGCTCGCAGTACGGGGCGTGCTCGAGCAGCTGGCCGTAGCGCGACAGGTACCGCTTGGGCGGGGCGACGTGCGACGACGCCTCGATCGCGTAGGCGCGCAGCGGCTCGGACCCGGTGGGGACCCAGCGGTGGGTCGTCGCCCGCGGGAGGACGACGTAGTCGCCCCCGGCCACGTCCAGCGCCCCGAACACGGTCTCCACGATCGCCGCCCCGGACTCCAGGTAGACGACCTCGTCGCCGACGGCGTTGCGGTAGAGCGGGCTGGTCTCCCCCGCCACGACGTAGGAGATCCGCACGTCGGCGTTGCCGAGCACCAGCCGGCGCCCGGTCACGACGTCGACCGACTTCCAGTCCGGGGTGCCGAGGTCGTGCAGCCGCAGGTGGCGCGGGAGGAGCGGCCGGTTGTCGGTCAGCGACTGGTCGCCCGGGTCCCAGGGGGTGGCGTCGACGATCGCCGACGGGACGCCCGCGTGGTAGAGCAGCGAGGAGTCCGAGGAGAAGCCCTCCTCCCCCATCAGCTCCTCGTAGTAGAGCGTCCCGTCGGGACGCCGGTGCTGGGTGTGCCGCTTCGGCGGGACGTCACCGGCTCGCCTGTAGTACGCCATCGTGGCCCTCCTCCGGTCCGTTCGATGTCCGTGCCCGTGGCGGTGGCGCCGTCGTGCCGCGGGCGGTCGCGCGGGCGAGGGCGGCCGCGACGTCGTCGCGGGACGGGGCGGCGAGCACGGCGGCGACGTGGGCGTCCGGGCGGAGCAGCCATACCTCGTCGGGCCGGGCGGCCAGGGCGGCCGTCACCGTCGGACCGCGTCCGTCTCCGTCCCCGTCTCCGTCCTCGTCCCCGTCCTCGTCGAGGGCTCCGGTGCCCGTGCGGCCGTCCAGCTCGGCGAGGGCGAGCACCCGGACCGGGCCGGGCGCACCGGCCGCCGCTGCGGCGACCGCGTCCGCGTCCGCCAGTGGGCCGGTGAGCAGCAGGAACCCGTCGCGGGCCAGCGCGCGCAGCCGTCCCGGACCGGCTGGGGAGCGCACCGGGGCGTCCGGGACGAGCACCCCCGGTCCCGCGGGCGGGACCTCGCCGCGGGCGGGGCGCCCGGCGAACGGGCGACGCGCGTCGGCGGTGGTCAGGGCGGAGTCGACGTACCAGAACGGCTCGGCCAGCCGGCCCGAGTCGACCCGCGCCCGGGCCGCGGGGTCGGTCGCCGCCGCGGCGAGGACCTCGGCGCGGGCCCGCACCCGCTCCGCGTCCCGCGGGACCAGGAAGTCCATCGTCGCGGTCGTGACGGCGACGTTCTCCCGGGCGGCCGCGTGCCGCTCGGCGTGGTAGCTCTCCAGGAGCTCCTCCGGCGCCCAGCCGCGGCCGACCCAGGCGATCTTCCAGGCGGCGTTCTCGGCGTCGGCGACGCCGGAGTTCAGCCCGCGGGCACCGAACGGGGACACCAGGTGTGCCGCGTCGCCCGCCAGCAGGACCCGGCCGCACCGCATCCGGTCCACCACGCGCGAGTGGAACCGGTAGACCGAGGACCAGACCACCTCGTGGTCGACGTCCCCGATGACCGCGCGGATCCGGGCGTCCAGCGCGCCGGACGCGGTCTCGGCGTCGAGGTCGTACCCGGCCGGGACCTGCCAGTCGATCCGGAACGTCGAGTCCGGACAGGGGTGGACCAGCACCTGGCGGCCCGGGTTCGCGGCCGGGTCGAAGTGGAAGCGGCGCTCGGTGGCCCACCCCGGGAGGTCGGCGCGGACGTCGCAGATCAGGAAACGGTCGTCGAAGCTGGTGCCCTCGAAGGTGACCCCGAGCAACTCGCGCAGCGCCTCGCCGCGGGCACCGGCACAGACGACCACGAAGCTCCCCGCGACCCGTCCACCGCCGTCGAGGGTGACGGCGACACCGTCGGCGGACTGCTCCACGCCGACGACGTCGTGCCCCCAGCGCAGGTCCACCAGGGCCTCGTCAGCGATCCGCTCGTCGAGGATCTGCTCGGTCCGGGCCTGCGAGAGGTTCACGAACGGCGGAAACGCGGGCCGCCCCGGCTCGGCGAAGGTGTGGGCGAACAGCTCGGTGTCGCGGTGGAAGGTGCGCGCGGTGGTCCAGGTGACGCCCTCGTCGGCGATCCGGCGCCCGGCGCCGACGGACTCCCAGACGTCGAGTACGTCGCGCTGCTGACAGATCGCCTTCGACCCGGCCCGGTCCCGCTCCGGGCGGCGGTCCAGCACGACCGTCGGGACGCCGTGGCGGGCCAGCAGCAGCGCGGTGGTCTGCCCGACCGGCCCGGCGCCGAGCACCAGGACGGGCGACGACGGCCAGGCCGGCGCGGCGGGCGTCGACATGGGTTCCCTCCCCTCGCCGGTGCCTCAGCCCTGCAGCCGGGCCCAGACCTCCTGGTCGCGTTCCGCGGTCCAGATCACCGGACGCTCCACACCGGACAGCTCGTCCCACAGCCGGGAGACGTCGAACGGCAGACAGTGCTCGAAGATCGGCCAGTGCCCGTAGTCGTCGACGAGTGCGGCGTGGGTCGCCTCGAACGCCTCCTTCAGCGTGCCGCCGCGCCCCTGCACCGCGCCGACCTCCCGGATCATGACCTGCAGGAACCCGCGGGTCTGGGCGATCGCGGCGTCGACCTCGGCGCGGACGCGGCTGACCGCGCCGCGCCCGCCGACGAGCTGCTCGGCGCCGAGCGCGGCGAGCCGGTCGAGGGTGCCGCCCGCCCAGTCGCGGTGGAACGCGTCGCCGGTGTAGAGCGCGGCCCGGGCCTCCACGAGGTCACCGGCGAACAGGATCCGGTGCCGCGGCAGCCAGGCGGTGATGTCGCCCTCGGTGTGGCCGCGGCCGTGGAACTGCAGCACCAGCTCGCCGCGGTCACCGCCCAGGTCGAGGGTGAGACGGTCGGCGAAGGTGAGCGTCGGCCAGGTGAGTCCGGGCACGGAGTCGGCGGCCTCGGCCAGCCGCGGCATCCGCGCGAACTCCGAGGCCCAGTCCTCCATGCCACGCTCGGCGATCAGGGCCGCGGTCGTCTCGTGCGCGACGACGGTCTGCGCGTCGAACGCGCTCGCGCCCAGCACCCGGACCGCGTGGTAGTGCGACAGCACGAGGTACCGGACCGGCTTGTCGGTGTGCTCGCGCAGCATCGCGAGCCACTTCCGGGCGGCGACCGGGGTGGCGAGGGCCTCGAAGCAGACGACGAAGTCCTCCCCCTCGATCGCGCCGATGTTCGGGTCGCCCTCGGCGGTGAGGGCGTAGACGCCGTCCGCGAGCACCTCGAGGGTCTGCTCCTTGGCGGCGGTGTCGGCGGAGGAGGCGAAGGGCTTGGCCACGGCGGGTGTCCTCTCGGAGCCGGAAGACGGGCGGCGACCGCGGCGACCCGTCGTCGGGACCTCCGACCGGCCGGGCACGCCCGACGATCAAAGGTTGAATCACTTGGCAGGACCGTAGAGGGCCGCGCCGCCCGGCGCCAGGGCCGATCCGGCGGCGCGCGCCGAGTAGTTCAGTTCAGGTCCGCCGGTTGATCCAGTCCGCCCGGTGCGCCGCCCGGGCGAGGCGGACGAGCAGAGTGTTCAGGGCGGCGAGGTCGTCGGCGCCGAGCAGCGCCGCCCACTCCGACTCACGGCGGTTGTGGGTGCCGAACGCGGCGACCAGCCGGTCGGTCCCCGCGTCGGTCAGCGACAGGTGCACGGTCCGCCGGTCCCCGGCGGTGGGCGTGCGCCGGACCAGCTCACCGGCGGCGAGGGTGTTGGCCAGGCTGGACACCGCGGCCCGGCTCATCCCGCACAGCTCCGCCGCCCGGCCCGCCTCCTGCCCGCCCGCGACCCACAGCGTGAACAGCAGCCGGAACGCCGACCAGCTCCATCCGGCGGGGCGGTGCACGGTCGACTCGAGGTCGTAGACCAGGGAGCCGGCGATCCGGTGCAGGTTCAGCACCAGCGCCATGGCCTCGCGGTCGGTACCGGGGAGCCGATCGCCGGCGCGGGCGAGCGCGACGTCGGTGAAGGCGAGGAACCCGTCCGCGCCGTTCCCGCTGCCGTCCACGCTGCCGTCCACGCTGCCCATGCTGTTGTCGGCCCCGCCCCGTGCGATCGCCGCCCGGCCCGGTGACCGCGCCCCGGCTGCCGGCGGGTCCCCGCCCGGCCCGGCGGTCCCGGCCCGGGCCGCGCCGCCGCCGAGCCCCGCGAGGAACGCGGCCACCACCTCGCCCGGCGCCGCCCCCGCTCCGCCCGACCCCGGCGACGTCCCCGCTCCGCCGGACCCCGGCTCGGCCAGTGCCTGCACCCCGTGGAGCAGGGCCAGCAGCTGCTCCACCAGCACCCCGTCGGGGGCCGGGGCGACGATCCCGCCCGCCCGCCGGCCCTCCTCGATCCGGGCCGCCAGCCGGGTCCGCCACCGCGCGGTCACCTCCGCGAGGACCGCGGCCGGCCCGGGGCCGGACGCCGCGACCCGGGCGAACGGCGTCCCGGTGTGCGCGATGACCTCCTCGCAGAACACGTGCAGCGCCGCCACCCCGGACAGCCCGGCCGCACGCCGCGCCACCCGGGCGTCGAGGTCGTCGAGGGCCCGCCGGAACGCGCACTCCACGATCGCGGCGCGGCCGGCGAAGTAGTGCGCCGGCGCCCCGTGGGCAACCCCCAGTGCCGCGCTGACCTCCCGCAGCGTGACCGCGTCCGGACCGCGCTCGGCGATCAGCCGCCAGGCGGCGTCGGCGATCTCGCCCCGGCGCTGCTCGTGGTCCACCCGCTTCGGCACGGTCGCTCCTCGTGTCAGCTCACGTTTTTTCTACACCAGGAGAACCATGCTGGCCGAACCAGATCCGGACGATCCTAGTCCATTCGGGCTAACGATAAGTCGTCGTCGCACGTCACCGGGCTGCTCGGTCTGACCCTCGCGCTCGGCGGCTCGGACACCCCGCGCGAGGCCCCGCACGGCGCGAACACCGTCATGCCGGCCCGGCGGTTCGTGACGGTGCACGGCAGCGGGGGCGACATCGTCGACGCGCCCACCGGGCGGCCCCACCCCGACGCACCACAGGTGCACGTCGACGTCGAGCGGCGCCAGGTCGGGATCCGCGTGCCGCACTCCGCGTGGGACCCCGCCGACGGGGCGCAGCGACTCGCCGCCGCGACCGGGCTGTGGGACAGCGACGCCGACGCCGACCTCCTCCGCAGGTCACCGCGGACGCGACGCACCCCGGCGGCGCCGTCGTCGGCGACCCGACGCCGTCGGCGTTCTCCGACGCGGCCTTCCGGTTCCGGTTCTACGAGCCCTTCGAGGCGCCCTATCGGAACCAGAAGCGCGCGATCGCGGACGACGACCTCTCCGGGACGTTCTCGCCGGTCAACCCGTACCTGCGGGAGTTCCACCACCTCGACGCGCCGGTCGACGCCGACGCCGAGGACGTGCTGGAGATCCGATCGGCCGGGGTCGGCACCGTGACCGTCGATCCGGAGCGCGCCGGCGTCGGGTGCGACGCCCGCCTCGACGTGCACACCGACGGCCCGCTGACCGTCATGCTCGACGGCTGCGGCCGGACCGAGTCCTTCGACGGCAGACTCCGGTGGCCTGGCGAAGCCGGCGACGTTCGCGCCCGCCGACCCGCTGGCGCCGCTCGGCAACCCGGCGCAGGGCACGCCGCTCCCGCCGGAGGTGGGCAACGCCCCGCAGGCGCCGCTGCAGGAGCTCCCGCCCCTGCGGTTCCCGCCGAACCAGCTCGGCCAGGACCCGGCGCCCGATGACGGCGCGCAGGAGTCCCCGACCGGCTGACCCTCCGCACGGGCACGGGCACGGGAGCGGGCCCCCGGGACACCCGGGGGCCCGCTCCGGTGGGTCGGGACGCGGCTCAGGCCTTCAGCAGGGCCTCGGCCAGGGCGTCGGGGCGGGTGAAGCAGCCCTCGTGGCTGCCCGGCACGGTGACCGGGGTGACCCCGAGCCGCTGCGGGAAGCGATCCCAGCCGTACTCGCCGGGCGGCAGCGCGACGTCCTCGGTCGAGAGCACGTAGGCCACCGGCACCCCGAGCGTCGCCGGGTCGATCGGTTCCACGGTCTCGGTGAAGTACTGCAGCGGCTGCGGCACCAGGAGCTCGTGCACCAGGCGCTGGACCGGCTCGTCGGCGTCGTTCATGAATGCGCCCTGCCACACCTCGAACGGCAGCGCCACGGAGTTGTCGCCCGAGGCGGCGGCCTGGCCCTCGAACAGCTCGCGGTACTGCGGGGGCACCTCGTCGTTGAGCGAGCGGCCCGCGGCGGGCACGAACGCGCTCCAGTAGACGAGCTTGCGCAGCCGGGGGGGAGACCCGGTGCGCGGCACCGGTGATCACGTAGCCGCCCCAGCTGTGCCCGACGAGAGTCACGTCGGTCAGGTCGTGCGACTCGATCAGGTCGACGACCGCGTCCACGGTGTCGGACAGCCGGTCGCGGGTCGGGTCGTCACCGTCGTGCAGCCCCGGCAGGGTGGGGGTCAGCACGCGGTGCCCCGCCGCACGCAGCCGCTCGGCGACCGGGCGCCAGGCCCAGCCCCCGTGCCAGGCACCGGTCACCAGCACGAACGTCTCGGACATCGCTCACTCCTCGTCGAGGTCGGAACGGGGAAACGGCCCCCGGCGGGTGAGCCTGGCGGACCGGCGGGGCCCGGAGAAGAGGCCGTGCGGGTCGTGCCGAAAGGGGTCCCGACTGAGACGATCCGTGGAGAGATACCCCCTCGGTATCCGTGTCAGGATCAGAGTCATGGACGAATCAGTGGTGATCGTCGGTGCCGGGATCGGGGGCCTCTCGCTGGCCCTCTCGCTGCACGCCCGCGGCGTCCGGGTCACCGTGCTCGAGCGGGCGGCCGAACTGCGCGAGGTCGGCGCCGCCGTCGCGCTGTCGGCGAACGGGCTGCGCCCGCTGGACGAGCTCGGCCTGCTGGGCGAGCTGGAGAAGGTGTCCGCCCAGCCGACCGCGCTCATCCACCGCGGCTGGCGCGACGACGAGCGGGTGACCGCCTTCCCGGTCGGCTCCGACGGCAGCTACCGGCGCCGCTTCGGCGCCCCCTACCTGGGCATCCACCGCGCCGAGTTCCAGCGGGTACTCGCCGGCGCCTGTCCCGCCGGGATGGTGCGGCTCGGCTGCGAGGTGACCGCGGTCGACCCGGACGGGACGGTCACCCTCGCCTCCGGGGAGCGCGTCCGGGGCCCGGTCGTCGTCGGTGCGGACGGGGTGCACTCCCGGGTGCGCTCGGTCGTCGACCCCGCGGCCCGCCCCCGCTACACCGGGACGTCGGCCTTCCGCGGGATCGTCGACGTCGCCGACGCCCCGCTGCTGCCCGACCCCGGCGCGATCCAGTTCTGGATGGGCCCGGACGCGCACGTGCTGCACTACGCGATCGGCCCGCACGCCGAGCAGATCAACTTCTTCGCGGTGCTGGAGGGCCCCGACCCGTGGACGGGCGAGACCGGGCCGACCGACACCGACCCCGGCACTCTGGCGCGGGCCTTCGACGGCTGGTCCCCGGGCGTCGTGCAGATGCTGACGGCGGTGCCGCAGTCCCCGCGCTGGCCGCTGTACACGCTTCCCCCGATGACGCGCTGGTCCCGCGGCCGCGTCGTCCTGCTCGGCGACGCCGTGCACACGATGCTGCCGCACCACGGTCAGGGCGCGAACCAGTCCATCGAGGACGCGGCCGTGCTCGCCGACCTGCTCGCCGCCCCCGGTGCGCTCGACGGCGGCCACACCGCGGTGTTCGACCGCTACCAGCGGCTGCGCCGGGCGCGGACCCGGTCGATCCAGCGCAGCTCGCTGGTCACCAGCGGACTGCTGCACCTGCCCGACGGCCCGGCGGCCGACGCCCGCAACGCGGGGCTGACCGGGCTGGACCCGTGGTTGACCTGGATCCACGGCGTGGACGCGCGGGCCGACACCCGGCCCGTACCGGCCTGACCCGGGATTCAGCTGATTCACCTCTGAATCGGACCCTTTCCGGTCTTTGTGTCTACAGAGTCGCGCGCCTACCGTCAGATCACGCGCCGGATGCGAGGGAGGTGACGGGAATGGATCTGCGGCAGCTCCGCTACTTCGTGGCGGTCGCGGAGACGCGGCACTTCGGCCGCGCCGCCGAGCGGCTGCACATGGCCCAGTCCCCGCTCTCCCAGGCCATCCGTCAGCTGGAGAGCCAGGTCGGCGCCACCCTGTTCGAGCGCACCACCCGCCGGGTCGACCTGACCCCGGCGGGGACGTCGCTGCTGGAGGACGCGCGGCGGATCCTCGCCGGCGTCGAGGACGCGCGCCGCCGCGTCGAGCAGGTCGCCGCGGGCACCGAGGGCGTGGTGACCGTGGGTGCCACCGACCTCGCCGCCTACCGGCTGCTGCCGCGGCTGGCCCGGGTCGCCGCCCGCCGGATGCCGGGCGTCTCGCTGCGGTTCCTGCCCGGGCTCCTCACCGCCGCCCAGGAGGACGCGCTCGACGAGCGCCGCATCGACCTCGCCGTGCTGCGCCCGCCGGTGGTGCGCCCGGAGATGTCGGTCCGCCCGATCGCCCAGGAACGGCTCCTCGCGGCGCTGCCGGCCACGCACCGGCTCGCCGGGGCCGGGACGGTCGCGCTGGCCGAGCTGCGCGGCGACGACTTCGTCGCCTACGGCGCCCCCGGGTCGGTGGTCGACTCGGTCGCCACCCAGGGCTGCCTGGACTCCGGGTTCCTCCCGCGGCGCCGCACCGAGGCCCGCGACACCCCCATCCTGCTCACCCACGTCGCCGCCGGTGCCGGGGTCGCGTTGCTGCCCGAGTCGGTGCGCGCCCTGGGCACCGAGGGCGTCGTCTACGCCGACCTGGACCGCGAACTGCGCGTCGACCTGGCCCTGGCCTGGCGCACCGACGACGACTCCCCCGCCCTCGTCCGGCTGCTCGACGTGCTCGCCGAGCGCGCCCACGAGCTGGACCCCCGCCCCGCCACCGTCCCCGGAGGACCGCAGTGAAGATCGTGGCCGTCGAGGCGATCCCGTTCGCCGTGCCCTACCGCAAACCGCTGCGGTTCGCCTCCGGCGAGGTGCACACCGCCGACCACGTGCTGGTGCGGGTGCACGCCGAGGACGGCGTCGTCGGCGTCGCCGAGGCCCCGCCCCGCCCCTACACCTACGGCGAGACCCAGGCCTCCATCCGCGCTGTGGTCGACACCGTGTTCGCCCCGGAGATCGTGGGCCTGAGCGTGTTCGAGCGGGAACGGATCCACGCCGTCCTGGACCGCACGATCGGCAACCCCACCGCGAAGGCCGCGATCGACATGGCCGTCTGGGACGTCATCGGGCGCCGGCTCGGCGTCGGCGTCTCCGAGCTGCTCGGCGGATACACCGACCGGATGCGGGTCTCGCACATGGTCGGCTTCGCCCCCGACGACGTGATGGTCGCCGAGGCGCAGCGGATGCGCGACGAGCACGGCGTCACCACCTTCAAGGTCAAGGTCGGCCGCCGCCCCGTCGCGCTGGACACCGGCGCCTGCCGGGCGCTGCGCGAGGCGCTGGGCCCCGACGTGGAGCTCTACGTCGACGGCAACCGCGGCTGGACCGCGTCGGAGGCGGCGCGGGCCCTGGACGAGATGGCCGACCTCGGCCTGACCTTGTCCGAGGAGCTCATGCCCGCCGACCAGGTGCTCGGGCGACGCTGGCTCACCGCCCGCACCACCGTCCCGACCGTCGCCGACGAGTCCGCAACCCGACCCGGCGAGGTGACCCGCGAGCTGCTCGACGGCGCCGCCACCATGATCAGCATCAAGACCGCGCGGACCGGG
Source organism: Pseudonocardia sp. UM4_GMWB1 (assembly GCF_017312155.1). Taxonomy (NCBI): domain Bacteria; kingdom Bacillati; phylum Actinomycetota; class Actinomycetes; order Pseudonocardiales; family Pseudonocardiaceae; genus Pseudonocardia; species Pseudonocardia sp. UM4_GMWB1. The sequence goes on from NZ_QJPN01000001.1 coordinate 4,419,294, forward strand.
TTCACCGGCTCGCAGCGGGTGCTGCACCTGTGCGAGGGACTCGGCACCGAGGTGGTCATGGGCAATCAGGTCGACGGTCAGCTCGGCACCGCCTGCACGGTCGCCTTCGGCGCGGCGCACCGCCACACCAGCGCCCGCGCCGGGGAGCTGTCGAACTACCTCGACATGAGCGACGACCTGCTCACCGAGCCGCTGCGGATCAGCGGCGGCGAGCTGCGCGTCCCCGGCGGGCCCGGGATCGGCGTCGACGTCGATCCCGACAAGCTCGCCCACTACCGCACCGACACCTGAGTACCGCCCCACCACAGGAGAGAGACATGTCCGAGACCGCCACCGCCGCCGGCTCCGGCGCGAACGCCACCGCCACCTTCGCGAAGAAGGAGCGCATCGGCGCCGCCGCCGACCCGGCCCGGGTGTCCGCCATCGCCACCGACACGCTGCAGGCCCTGCACGAGGTCATCCGCAAGCACGAGGTGACCTACGCCGAGTACGACGCGCTCAAGGCGTGGCTGATCCAGGTCGGCGCCGACGGCGAGTGGCCGCTGTTCCTCGACGTGTTCGTCGAGCACGTCGTGGAGGAGGTCGCCAACGCCGACCGCCGCGGCGCCGTCGGCACCATCGAGGGCCCGTACTACGTGCCGGGCGCCCCGGTCATCGAGTCCGGGTCCGCGATGCCGATGCGTCCCGACGAGAAGGGCACCCCGCTGCTGTTCCAGGGCACCGTCACCGACCTCGACGGCACCCCGGTCGCCGGCGCGACGGTCGATCTCTGGCACGCCGACGACGAGGGCTACTACTCCCAGTTCGCCCCCGGCATCCCCGAGTGGAACCTGCGCGCGGTCGTCCACACCGGCGCCGACGGGCGCTTCGCGTTCCACACCATGCAGCCCGCGCCCTACCAGATCCCGACCGACGGCTCGACCGGCGCGTTCATCGACGCGGCGGGCTGGCACCCGTGGCGGCCCGCGCACCTGCACCTCAAGGTGTCCGCGCCCGGCAAGCAGCCCGTCACCACCCAGCTCTACTTCGACGGCGGGGACTACGTCGCCGACGACGTCGCCCAGGCCGTCAAGCCCGATCTGATCCTGCACCCCGGCCCGGCCGCGAGCGGCACCGGCAACGAGGTCACCTACGACTTCGCGCTGGACCCCGCCTGATGGCCCGCTTCGCCGTCCGGATGGAGGTCGACCTCCCCGCCGACATGGACCCCGACGCCAAAGCCGACCTGCTGGCCCGGGAGAAGGCCTGGTCCCAGCAGTGGCAGCGATCGGGTGAGTGGGTGAGCATCTGGCGCTGCGTCGGTGAGTACGCCAACCTCTCGATCTTCGAGGTGCGCGACAACGAGCAGCTCCATGAGATCCTGTGGGGTCTGCCGCTGTTCCCGTACATGACGATGCAGGTGACCCCGCTGGCCACGCACCCGTCGGACATCCACGCCTGAGCCCCGCCGGGGCGCCCGGACCCGGTGACGGGCGCCCCGGCGGCCACGCCGACGGCTTCACCGCCTCCGGGCGCCCGGCCCGGGACCGGTTCGGCGAGCACCTGCTCGGCTGAGCCCGGCCCGTTTTTACCGTCGGCTTCCCCAGGGCTGTCCGCGGGCTGAGGTGGGGCGTCCTAGCGTCGGGGACACAGCGACGACCGTCCCCGGAGGCCCGATGATCCAGCCGGATCTGCAGCTCGTCGGACCCGCCGAGTTCGCCCGCGACCAGACCCTGCTTCTTCTCGCCGGCGACCCGGCCCTCACCCGGTCCGGTGTCACCTTCGCGAGCGTCGTCGCGCTGCCGGGGATCGGCGGGTCGTACGCCGTGCCTGCCCGCGCGACCGAGGACGTGCTCGCCCTGACCTGGTCGCCGCCGCGCGCCGCCGCCGCCGGCACGGTGTGCCAGCGCGTGTGCCTGTCGGTGGTCCCGTCCCGCGACGGGCACCGGCGCGGGGGCGCAGCGGTCCTGCGGGCCGCCGGGCGGGCACTGCTCGGTGCGGGCGGCTCGGTGCCCGGCGTCGCAGCGATCGGCGTCGCGCGGCCGCACATCCAGCGCTGCGTCGGCGACGGCGTCGTCACGACCGGGTTCGACGTCCTCAGCCGGGGCTGACCCCGGCCCCGCCCGGCCCGGCGGCGCCGCCGAGGAAGCCGCGGAGCAGCCACCCGGCCTGCGCGACCGCCGGCTCGGTGGAGTCCCCCGGTGACGTGGCGTGGCTGACCACCAGCCGCACCACCCCGTCGACGAGCCGGGGCAGGTCCGCGACCCCGGCCAGGGCCGGGTGGAGCGCGGAGATCTCGCGCAGCAGCGCCGTCGCCGCCCGGTCGCGCACCACGTCGGGCCGGGCCGTCACCAGCGGGAGCAGGCTCTCCCCCACGCCCTCGTCGACGGTGAGGATCGACGTCAGGAGCGCGTTGCGCGCCCCGTACTCCAGCACGTCGCGGACCGCGGCCACCACGCCGGCGACGGCGTCCGCGGGGTGGGCGCGCATCTGTTCGCACATCACCGCGACGAACCCGTCGGTCTCGCGGCCGACCAGTGCGCTGCCCAGCTCCGCCTTGGTGCCGATCTCGTTGTAGAGGTGCTGGCGGCTGATTCCCGCACGCCCGGCGACGGCGCTCATCGTCAGCGACGACCACCCCGACTCCGTCGTGATGTCCCGCGCGGCGTCGAGGAGCCGCGTGCGGAGAACCTCCCGCCGCTCCCGCCGGAACGCACCCGAGCCCGCCACGCCTGCACTGTACAGAGCAACCACCGATGACTGATCTGTTGACAGATGACCCGTGATTGTCAACTATTCCTACGGGCGGTCGACGACGACCGCGCTCCGTCCGGTCAGGAGGCAGCCATGAGCACGGCGGCGGGAACCACACGCGAGGGAGCCGGCGGCGACCGGCCCGCGGACCCCGGGCGGCCCGTACCCACCCCGGGGATCACGCTCCCCGTCGTCGCACTGCCGACCCTGGCGTTGTTCCTGGGCTCGCTCGCGGCCTGGGTGGGGGCGACCGCCCTGGTCCTGACCGGGACCGACCCGTGGCGCTACCTGGTCACGGTGCCGGTGCACGCCCTGGTCACGTTCGCGATGTTCACGGTGCTGCACGAGACCGTCCACCTCGCGGGCGGACGCCTGCGGTGGGTCAACGAGGTGCTCGGCCGGCTGTCGATGCTGTTCGTGGTGGCCTGGGCCGCGTTCCCGATGCTGCGTTACCTGCACATCGAGCACCACCGCAACACCAACGAGGACACCTCCCGCGACCCCGACGCGTGGACCGAGTCGGGCCCGGCGTGGAGCTGGCCGCTGCGCTGGATGACCATCGACCTCTGGTACGTGCGCTTCTACCTGCCCCGGATCCCGAGCAGGCCGCGGGCCGAGCTCGTCGAGCAGGCCGTGGTGTTCCTCGTCGTGGTCTCCGCGTTCGTCGCGACGGCGGTGACCGGCCACGGCTGGGAGCTGCTGGTGATCTACCTGATCCCGCAGCGGCTGGGCATCGCGCTGCTCGCCTGGTGGTTCGACTGGCTGCCCCACCACGACCTCGGGGAGACCGCCCGGTCCGACCGGTTCGCCGCGACCCGCATGCGGGTCGGCTGGGAACGCCTGGTCACCCCGTTGATGCTCGGCCAGAACTACCACCTGGTCCACCACATCCACCCGACCGTCCCGTTCTACCGCTACCAGGACGTGTGGCGCCGGGCGATGTCGGACTGGCTCGACCGCCCGGTCCCGATCACGACGGTCCTCGGCTCGGACCTGTCCCCCGCCGAGTACCGGGCGTGGCGACGGCTGACCTCCCACACCGACCGCGACGCCGACCTCCCGACCCGCCCGCACCCGCTGCGCGTGACCGCGGTGGACCGGCTCACCCCGGACGCGGTCGCGGTCACCCTGGAGGTGCCCGGCGAGCTGCGCGACGTGTTCGCCCACCGCCCCGGCCGCCATGTCACCGTGGGCGCGCGGATCGACGGCGAGCTCGTGCGGCGCAGCTACTCGATCTGCTCCACCGACGGGTCGGCGCTGCGCATCGCCGTGCGCCGCGTCGACGGCGGACGGTTCTCGACGTGGGCGGGCTCCGCGCTCGCCGTCGGCGACACCCTCGAGGTCACGCCGCCCTCGGGGCAGTTCGTCCTGCCCGCCGGCCCCCGCGGGGGCCGCACCGTCGCCGCGGTCGCCGCGGGCAGCGGCATCACCCCGGTCATCGCGATCCTCACCGCCGCCCTCGACGAGGACCCCGACCGCCGCGCCGTCCTGCTCTACGCCAACCGCGACACCGAGCACACGATGTTCGCCGACGAGCTCGACGAACTCGTCCGTCGCTCCGGGGGGCGGCTCACCGTCGTGCACCACCACTCGCGGTCCGGTGCCGCCGGGTCCGCCGACGGGTCCGCACCGGACGGCACGACGCGCACCGTCGTCCCGGGCCGCCTCGGCGCGGACCGGTTCGCCGAGCACCTCACCACGCTGCCGGTGGACGACGCGGACTGGTTCCTCTGCGGGCCGCCGCCGATGCTCGACGAGCTCGTCGGCGTCCTCGACGCCCACGGCGTCACCCCGGACCGGATCCACCGGGAGTTCTTCGTCGCCCCCACCGGCGACGACGGCGACGCCGTCCCGACCCGTCCGGCCGTGGTCACCGTGCGCCGCGGCGGGCGGGAGACCGTCACCCGGAGCCGGGGCACCGCGTCGCTGCTGGAGACCGCACTCGAGGCCGGGGTCGAGGCCCCGTACCTGTGCGCGGGCGGCATCTGCGGCACCTGCCGTGCGCAGGTCGTCACCGGCGCGGTGCACATGCAGCAGAACTACGCCCTCACCGACGACGAGGTGGCCTGCGGCGCGATCCTCACCTGCCAGTCCCGGCCCACCACCGACGAGGTGACCATCGACTACGACCGGTGACACGCGCACTCCGGTCGATTCCCGGGAACCCGGCGGCACCGGCGACCGCGGCACCGACCGGGGGGTGAGCGCGGTCCGCCGACCGGCCGGTCAGATCGCGCCGGTCAGCTCCCCGGTGACCACGCGGCGCTCGTTCTCCGTCCGCCAGGCGCGGTAGTCGGCATCGTCGGCGGCCGTCCCGATCCGGGCGATGCAGTCGGCGCAGAGGTCCGCGACCTGCAGCAGGCAGTCCTGGCCGCAGTCCCGGCACGCGATGAGTTCGGCGATGGGGTCGTTCACGGTCGCTCCGGACATGACCCCGAGCCTACCGAGGGCGCCCGGCAGCCCCGGCGTGGCCGGTCCGACACGCGGGACCGGCCCGGCGTCGACGTCGGTCCACGAGCCGGTCCGGCAGCGTCCCGGCGGGCGCGTCCACGACCGCTCGGTCGCCACGGAGGCGCTCCTAACGAGGTGGTCGTGGGCGGGCGTCGGCGAACGGCCCGTCCGCCGCGTGGTCGAGCGGGCTGTCGAACGGCCCGTCGACGAGCCCGTTCACCTGGACGACGGCGTCGCAGATGCTGTCGCGCCGCGGAGACGAGTGGCGCACGTCCGGACGGGGTCGGCTAGATTTCCCACGACCGCCCGACGGGGCCGAGGAGGTGGTTCGTGCGCGGCGACGACGACGCGGTCGAGAGCACGCGGTCCGACCTCGTCCACGCCGCGATGGCGGCCCACGACTGGTCCTCCCACCCGCTCGGCCCGCCCGAGCGCTGGTCACCGGACCTGCGCAGTGTCGTCCGGATGCTGCTCGACTCCCGGTTCTCGATGTGGATGGCGTGGGGCCCGGACCTCACGATGTTCTACAACGACGCCTACCGGGGCGACACGCTGCGCGACAAGCACCCGTGGGCGCTCGGCCGCTCCGCGCGCGAGGTGTGGGCCGAGGTCTGGGACGACGTCGGCCCGCTGATCGGGTCGGTGCTCGCCGGCGGCGGGGCCACCTGGGACGAGGACCTCCTGCTGTTCCTCGAACGCAGCGGCCACCCCGAGGAGACCTACCACACCTTCTCCTACAGCCCGCTGCACGAGGACGGCGCCATCGCCGGGATGCTGTGCGTGGTCACCGAGAACACCGACCGCGTGCTCAGCGAACGGCGCATGCAGACCCTGCGCGACCTCGCCGCCGACCTGGGGCCGACCCGCACCGGGGCGCAGGTGTACGCGGCGGTCGGGCGCGCGCTGGCCGGCAACCTCGCCTCGGCGCTCGACGAGTTCGCGACCTGGATCCCCGGCGACCGGCATCATGATTGCGCTGGCTGCCCGGCCCGTACCTCACCGTCCCCGGGTCCGCCCGGGAGCTGCCGGCGATGCGCCGCCGGGTCCGGCGCTGGGCCGGCCACGTGGGCCTGGGCGAGGACCTCGGCGACGACCTGGTCCGCGCGATCGACGAGGCCGCCGCCAACAGCGTCGAGCACGGCTACGCCGAGTTCGACCCGCCCGGTGAGGTGCACCTGCGTCTCGGGTACACCCCGCACGACGGTGTCCGGGCCCGGGTCGCCGACACCGGCCGCTGGCGGCCGCCGCCGCCCGACCCCGGCTACCGCGGGCGCGGCCTGCAGATGATCCGCGCCATCGCCACCACCGCCGAGATCGACACGGCGGGCGGGGGCACCGTGGTGCGCATGCAGATCACCCCGGACCCGCGCACGCCCGCCGTGGCGCAGCAGCCCGCGCCGCCCGTACGGCCCTCCCCCGGACGCCGGCGCACCGAGCTGCACGACGACGGCCGCAGCGGCGACGCCCGCCGCCTCACCCTGGCCGGCGACCTCGACCTCGCCGGGGCCGCTGAGATCCGCGACCGGCTCCTGGAGCTGGTCGCCGCCGGGCCGGTGCTCCTCGTCCTCGACGGACCGACCTACGTCGCGAGCAACGGCGCCGCCCTGCTCGCCGAGGCCGCCGACCGGGCGGGCGCCCGCGGGCACCGGCTGCGGGTCGAGGTGCCGCCGGGCCCGGCGCGGCACGCGCTGGAGCTCTCCGGGCTGCTCACGCTCCTGGGGTGAGGGCCCCGGCGGCCCGGCACACAGCTGCCTGCCGAGCCGTCGCGAGCGGGTCAGCGGCAGACCACGTCGTCGGGCGGGAGTGTCCCGTCCACCAGGTACGACGTCGTGACCCCCAGCGCGCACGGGGTGTCCCCGACGCCGGCGTAGACGCCGTGGCCGCTCCCGTTCTCGACGACGAGCCGGGCCCGGTCGCCGAACTTCTCCCGGAGGAGCTCACCGCCGCGCAGCGGGGTCACCGGGTCGTGGCGGTTCTGCACGACCAGCACGTTCGCCGGGCCCTCGTCGAGCACAGCGACCGGCGGCTCGGCAGGGTCGTACGGCCAGAAGGCGCAGGGCAGCACGTTCGCGCTCGCCGCGCCGTACACGGGGAACCGCTCGCGGTCCTGCGCCACCGCCCGCTGGTAGACCGCGACGTCCCGCGGCCAGGCGACGTCGTTGCAGGTGGTGGCGAGGAACGCCGAGTACGCGTTGTCCTGCGGCGACGGGCCCGGGGGCGGCGCCAGGGCGGGCGGCGCCGGGGCGGGCGACGCGTCGCCGGACAGCAACGACTGCCAGGCCGCGGCGGTGCTGCCGTAGAGCGTCGGGCCGTACAGACCGACGAAGGTGGCCGCCCGGAACACCCGTCCGTCGACCCCGCCCGATGGCCGGTCGTCGAGCCGCGCGGCGAGCCGGAGATAGGTCTGCCGCACCTCCTCCGGGGTGGCGCCCAGCCCGTAGGTGCCGTGCCGGTCGGCGGCCCAGCGGGCGAAGTCCCCGAAGGTCTCCTCGGCGCCGAGTGCGTAGCGGCGGATGCCGTCGGGGTCAAGGTGGGTGTCACCGACGTTGCTGTCGAGTACGACGCGGTCGGAGCGGTCGGGGAACAGGGAGGCGTAGGCCGCCCCGAGCGCCGACCCGTAGGAGAAGCCGAGGAAGCTCGCCTTCTCCTCGCCGAGCGCGGCCCGGATGCGGTCCATGTCCCGGGCGACGTTGGCGGTCGTGACGTGCCGCAGGTGCCCGTTGCGGTCGTTCGCCGCGCACCGCTGCGCCACCTCCCGCGCGACCTCGGCCGTCCGCAGGACCGCCGCGTCGTCGGCGGCGTACGGCGGGATGTTGCCGATGTAGTCCTGGTCGGTGGTGAACCCGCAGCTCACCGGGTCCGAGTGGCCGACCCCGCGGGTGTCGAACCCGATGATGTCGTAGCTGTCCTGCACGCTCGCCGGCAGACCGCGCTTCGCCAGGTCGTTCGCGAACGCCAGCCCGGACCCGCCCGGCCCCCCGGGGTTCAGGATCAGGATCCCGCGGCGCTTCTCCGGCTTCGTGCTCGCCAGCCGCGACACCGTGATCGTGATCTGCGCGCCGTCGGTGCTGCCGTGGTCCAGCGGCACCGGGATCCGCGTGCACTGCAGCGCCACCAGCGGCGCCACCACGTCCGCGGGGCAGGGGCCCCACTCCGGCCCCGCCGCGGGTTCCGCCGCCCCCGCGGGTGCGGCGACCGCCGCACCGGTCAGCCCGGCCAGCAGCGCCGGCACCGTCGCCCGTAGGAGGCTCCGTCGTCCTCGCATCGTTCCCGTCCCCTCGTCGCGGTCGGGACGGACGCTAGGAACGCCGTCCGGCTCCGCACATCGATCGAACGGCCACGGGCTCCGACCGAAGTCGTAGTGCGGGACCTTCGGCAGGGCCGGGCGTGCCGCCCGGCCCTGCCCTGCACCGGGCGCCCGGCGGAGCATCGGATCGGGGACGGCGGAGGAGGTCACCATGGTCGAGGCCGGGGTGCGCGAACAGTTCACGGTGATGGTCGCGCTGGCCGGTGCCGACCGTCGGTCGCTGGGCACCGCGGCCGCGATCGGTGGCGAGCTGGCGGGGCAAGGGCTGCGACCACTCCTCGTCCGGGCGGGCGACGCGGACACGCTCGCCGGGGTCGCCGGGGTCGTGCTCGTCGGGGCGTGGGGCAGGCCGTGGGCCCGCGCCGCCGCGAGCCGGTTCCTGCACCGGCACGCGACCGTGCTGCGGGTCCGTCCGCTGTGGATGGTCGACGCCGCGCCCGCCGGGGACGGGCACCCCCACCCGGTGCCGGCGTCGGATCTGGAGCTCCCGGTGCGGCTGCACACCGCCCGGACACACGGCGGGCGGGAGAGGGCGGTCGGGCCCGCCGCCGCGGCGGTGTCGCGGTGACGGCGTCGCCGGCCGGGCCGGAAGTGTTGCGGCGTGCGCTCGCGGCGGCGGTGCGCGCGCCCTCGGTGCACAACACCCAGCCGTGGCGCTGGCGGGTCACGACCGACCGGCTGGAGCTGCACGCCGACCCCGACCGACGACTGCCCTACACCGACCCCGACCGGCGCGACCAGCTGGTCAGCTGCGGGTCCGCGCTGGGCTTCCTGCACGTCGCGCTCGCCGCGCTGGGGGCGGGCCACGAGGTCGTCCGGTTCCCGACCGGGGACCGGAACCACCTGGCGACGGTCCGGCTCACCGGGGCGGCCCCGGACCCCGCCGACCACACCGTCGCGGCGCTGGCCCGGGCGATCCCGCACCGGCGCACCGACCGGCGGCCCTTCCGCGAGGGCGTGGCCTCGCGGCACGCGCGCGCGGTCCTCGGCGAGCACGCGGCGCGCTACGGCACCACCCTGCACACCGTGACCGACGCGGTCGCCCGCGAGCACCTCGCCGCGCTGGAGGACACGGCCGCGCGGGAGATCCGTGCCCGCCCCGGCCAGGCCGCCGAGCTGCTGGTCTGGACCCACCGCTACCCGGGTTCCCACGACGGTGTCCCGGCCGGGTCGCTCCCCCGCGGCGCCCCGTGGCGGCCGGGCCCCGACCTGGGCGTGCGCTTCCCGGGCGGCTCGCTGCCGGCCCGGGCCGCCGTCCGCGACGAGGCCACGATCATGGTGCTGACCACCCACGCCGACGACGACCCGGCCCGGCTCGCCGCCGGGGAGGCGGCCGGGGTCGTGCTGCTCGCCGCCACCGCACTCGGTCTCTCGACCTGCCCGCTCTCGCGGGTGCTGGAAACCTCGCGGACCCGGGCGGACCTTGCCCGGCAGGTCCTGCGCACCACCGACCACCCGCAGCTGCTGCTGCGCGTCGGCCGGCCCCAGGACGACGCGGAGCTGCCGGAGACACCGCGCCGGAGCCCCGCCGACGTCCTGCTGCACTGACTGCTGCACCGACTGCGGCACCGGCCGCGCCACCCGACCGCGGCACCGGCGTCGCCGTGACCGGGGGCACCCGGGCCCCGGGACCTTCGACCCGCCCGGTGCCCGGAACGCCCGTTAGCCTCGGGGCCGACGACGGACCGGCCCCGGAGGACGACCATGACGATCTCGGTGTTCCTGCTCGACGACCACGAGATCGTCCGCCGCGGGCTGGCCCAGCTGCTCGGCATGGAGGACGACATCGAGATCGTCGGCGAGGCCGCGACCGCGGCGCAGGCCCTCGCCCGTGTCCCCGCGCTGCGACCGGACGTCGCCCTGCTCGACGTCCGGCTGCCCGACGGCGACGGCGTCTCGGTGTGCCGCGACCTGCGCTCCGCGGTCGTCCCGCCGCCGGCCTGTCTGATGCTGACCTCGTACTCCGACGACGAGGCACTGTTCGGCGCGATCATGGCCGGGGCAGCCGGATACCTGCTCAAGCAGGTCGCGGGCGTCGACCTCGTGGGTGCCGTGCGCACGGTCGCGGACGGCGGCTCACTGCTCGACCCGCGGGCGACAGCCGCGGTGCTGCAGCGGCTGCGCACCGGCGGCTCCGACGCCGACACCGACCCCCGCTACGACACCCTCAGCCCACAGGAACAGCGGATCCTCGGGCTCGTCGCCGACGGGCTCACCAACCGTCAGATCGGCGCCACCCTGCACCTGGCCGAGAAGACCGTGAAGAACTACGTGTCCTCGATCCTGCACAAGCTCGGGTTCTCCCGGCGCACCGAGGCCGCCGTCTACGCGGTCGAGCGCCGCCACGGGCACTGACCCGCTCAGTCCAGCGGGACCCGCCACCGCAGCCGGGTGCCACCGGTCGCGACACTCTCGGCGACCGAGGTGCCGCCGAGCTCGGCGGCGCGGTCGGCGAGGTTGCGCAGTCCGCCGCGCCGGCCGGTGGGCGCGATGCCGCAGCCGTCGTCGGTGACCTCCACGGTCAGCTCCTGACCGGCGTCGACGGACACGTGCAACGTGCTCGCACCGGAGTGGCGGACCGCGTTCGACACGGCCTCGCGCACCACGGCCATCAGGTGCACGGCGACCTGCGCGGGCACGACGGTGTCGATCGGTCCCGCGGTGTCGACGGTCGCGTCGATCCCCGATGCGGCCGTCGCGTGCGCGACCGCGTCGAGCAGCTGCCGCCGCAGACCGCCCTCCTCCTGATCCGCGGTGTGCAGGTCGAAGATCGAGGTGCGGATGTCGCGGACCGTGCGGTCCAGCTCGCCGACGGCCTGCTCGACCTGCTCGCGCACCCCGCCGCCCGCGGGGTCGTGGCCGAGGCGGCGCAGCGAGCCCTGCAGCGTGAGGCCGACCGCGAACAACCGTTGGATGACGTGGTCGTGCAGGTCGCGGGCGATACGGTCGCGGTCGGCGAGCACCGCGACCTCGCGCTGGGTCCGTTGCTTCTCCTCCAGCTCCAGGGCCAGCGCCGCCTGCTCCGCGAACGACACCAGCAGCGGCACCTCCGACGGCCGGAACGGCGGATCGCCGGGGGCACGGCGGGCGACCAGGACCCCGCTCACCCGGGCCATGGCCCCCATCGGCACTGCGACCACCGGCCCGCTGGCGCCGTCACCGCTGACCGCGGTCTCGGAGACGTCGGCCAGGACCGGCTGACGGAGCTCGACGGCCCGGTGCAGGAGTGCGTTCTCCGGGCCGCCGACGAGCGGCGGGCGGCCCGCGGTCGCGCCCTCCCGGAAACCGCCGTCGTGGTCGGGGCCCAGCGCGAGCAGCGTCCCGTCGGCGCGGGACAGCTCCAGGCTGCGCCGGGCGATGAGCGCGAGCGTGTCGGCCTCGCCGGTTCCGGCCAGCACCTCTCCGCGGATCTCGGCCAGCGCCTCCAGCCACTGCTGCCGGAGCAGGCCCTGTTCGAACAGGTCGGCGTTCTGCACGGCGATCCCGGCCGCGGCGGCGAGCGCCATCAGGATCAGCTCGTCGTCGGCGGTGAACTCGGTGCCGGTGCGCTTCTCGGTGAGGTAGAGGTTGCCGTAGACGGCGTCACGGACCCGCACGGGGACGCCGATGAAACTGCGCATCGGCGGGTGGTGCGGCGGGAAGCCGACGGAGGCCGGGTGCGTCGACAGGTCCTGCAGGCGCAACGGCCGGGGGTCGGCGATCAGCTGGCCGAGCAGGCCACGGCCCTCGGGCGGGCGCCCCAGCGCGGTACGGGTCGCCTCGTCCAGGCCGACGTCGATGAAGCGGGCGATGCTGCCGTCCGGGGCGAGCACCCCCAGCGCACCGTAGCGGGCGTCGACCAGGTCGACCGCGGACTGCACGATCCGCTGCAGCGTGGTGTCCAGCTCGAGGCCTGCCGCGACCCCGAGCACCGCGTCGAGCAGCCGCTGCGTCCGGCGCCGGGTGGAGGCGATCTCGGCGAGACGCTCCTGCACCTCGGCGATGAGGTGGTCCAGGCGCAGCCCGGCCAGGATCCCGGAGATCTCCCCGGTCCCGTCACCGGCGTCGTCGGTCGTCACTGGCACCGCCTCCCCGGGGAGGCCGCGTCCCGGGCCGCCCCACCCCGACGATACGGCCGTCGAGGACCGGGACCTTCGCACCTGTCCGACCGGAACCGGCAGCGCCGACCATCGCCCCCGCAGGCACCGGTGAACGCCCGGTCCCGGGAAGGACGCACACCATGGACACCGTCGATGCGGACGCGCCGGTCACCCCGATCCTCGGTCTCGACGCCGCGACGACCGCCCGGGTGCTGGCCACGGCGGGTCGGGCGCCGTCGCTGCACAACGCCCAGCCGTGGCGGTTCCGGACCGGCGCCGACCACGTCGAGCTGCGGGCCGACCCCGCGCGACGGCTGCCGGTCGCCGACCCGACCGACCGCGAGCTGCGGATCGGCTGCGGGGCGGCGCTGTACTCGCTGCGTCTCGCGCTGGCCGGGGCCGGGATCCGCCCGCTCGTCACCCGCCTCCCCGACCCGTCGGACCCGGAGCTGCTGGCGGTGGTCCGTCGTGGCGCGGCGATGCCGCCCACCCCCGAGCAGCGACGGCTGCTGGAGGCGGTGCCGCGCCGGCACACGAACCGGCGACCGTTCTCCGACGTCCCGGTGCCGGGCCCGGCCCGCACCGCGCTCACCCGCGCCGCGTACGAGGAGGGCGCCTGGCTGCAGCTGGTGACCGACCCGGACGACCTCGCCGTACTGGGCCGCCTCGCTCGCGAGGCGCACGCCCGCCAGTCCGCCGACCCCGCGTTCGTCGCGGAGATGGCGGCCTGGACCGGGCGGCACGGCGGCCACGACGACGGTGTACCCGCCTCCGCGGGCGGACCGCTGCCGGCCCCGAACCACCCGTGGGTGACCCGGGACTTCGGCGGCCCCGCCCACCCGCGGCCCGCGCCGGCCGCGTTCGAGTCGGCGCCGCTGATCGCGGTGCTGACCTCGCACCTCGACGGCCCCCGCGACGACCTGCGTGCCGGCGAGGCCCTGGCGCGGGTGCTGCTGACCGCGACCGCCGAGGGCCTGTCGGCCTCGCCGGTGTCCCAGCTGGTGGAGGTCCCCGACGTGCGGGAGCGGGTGCGCCGCTCGCTCGCCCGGGACCGGCCCCCGCAGGTCGTCCTGCGCCTGGGCCACGGGGTCCCCGTCCCGGCGACTCCGCGGCGTCCGGCCGCCGACCTGATCGACCCGGGCTGACCCGGAGCACCGGCCCGGGACCTTCGTCCCGGGCCGGCGGGCCCTCCGGTGGGCCGCGGACCGCCCTTCGCCCGGAGCCCCGTCCACCCGTCGCGGACGACGATCGGGTGACGGGTCCACACGGGACCCGCCGGCTCCGGAGGGCGTGATGGACCTCGACCTCGCGCGGTGGCAGTTCGCGATCACCACCGTCTACCACTTCCTGTTCGTCCCGCTGACGATCGGCCTGTCCCTGCTCGTCGCGGGCCTGCAGACCACCTGGTACGCCACCCGCGACGAGCGCTGGCTCCGCGCCACGAAGTTCTGGGGGAAGCTGTTCCTGATCAACTTCGCGATGGGCGTCGTCACCGGCATCGTGCAGGAGTTCCAGTTCGGGATGAACTGGAGCGACTACAGCCGCTTCGTCGGCGACGTCTTCGGTGCCCCGCTGGCGATCGAGGGGCTGCTCGCCTTCTTCCTGGAGTCGACCTTCCTCGGTCTGTGGATCTTCGGCTGGGACAGGCTGTCGAAGGGCGTGCACCTGGCCTGCATCTGGCTGGCCGCGACCGGCACGGTGCTGAGCGCCTACTTCATCCTCGCCGCGAACTCCTGGATGCAGCACCCGGTCGGGTCGGCGGTGAACCCCGTGTCGGGCCGGGCGGAGCTGACCGACTTCGGCGCGCTCCTGACCAACTCCACCGCGGTCGGCGCGTTCACCCACACCCTCACCGCGTGCCTGGTGACGGCCGGGATGTTCCTCGTCGCGATCAGCGCCTGGAACCTGGTGCGCGGCCGCCACCCGGAGGTGTTCCACCCCTCCATCCGGGTCGGGCTGTGGACGACGCTCGCCGGGAGCCTCGGCGTCGCCCTCACCGGGGACCTGCAGGCCCGGCTGATGACCCAGCAGCAGCCGATGAAGATGGCCGCGGCGGAGGCGCTCTACGACACCGCCGCGCCGGCGTCGTTCTCGGTGTTCACCATCGGCTCCCTCGACGGCACCCGCGAGCTGTGGAGCCTGCGGGTCCCGCGGCTGCTGTCGTTCCTGGCCACCGGCACCTGGGACGGCGAGGTGGAGGGCATCCACCAGCTGCAGGAGGAGGCCGTCGCCGCGTTCGGGCCGGGTCTGTACACACCGGACATCCCGCTCAGCTACTGGATGTTCCGGCTCATGATCGGTTTCGGGGTGCTGGCGGGGCTGCTCGCCGTCACGGGGCTCTGGCTGACCCGGCGTTCGCGGGCGACGCGGCGGCTGCCGCGCTGGTTCGGCCCGGCCGCCGGCCTGGGGTTGGCCGCACCGCTGCTCGCGAACACCGCGGGCTGGATCTTCACCGAGGCGGGCCGCCAGCCCTGGGTCGTCTACGGCGTGCTCCGGACCGCCGACGGGGTCTCGCCGAGCGTCGGCTGGGCGTCGGTGCTCACCTCGCTGGTCGTGTTCACGCTGCTCTACGGCGCGCTGGCCGTCGTCGAGGTCGTCCTGCTCGTCCGGGCCGTACAGGCCGGTCCGCCGCCCCCTGCGGCCCCGGCCGTCCCGGAACCGTCCGGCACCTCCGCCCCCGTGGCGACCTACTGAGGAGGAGAGCGCCATGGCACTCGTCGACGTCTGGTTCGTCCTGATCGCGGTCCTGTGGACCGGGTACCTCTGCCTGGAGGGCTTCGACTTCGGGGTGGGGATGCTGCTGCCCGTCGTCGCCCGCGACGAGGCCGACCGTCGCGTCGCGCTCGGCACGATCGGCCCGGTGTGGGACGGCAACGAGGTGTGGCTGCTCGTCGCGGGCGGGGCGACCTTCGCCGCGTTCCCCGAGTGGTACGCGAGCCTGTTCTCCGGCTTCTACCTGGCGTTCCTGCTGCTGCTCGTCGCGCTGATCCTGCGCGGGATCGCGCTGGAGTACCGGTCCAAGGAGCCGCGCTGGGCCCCGGTGCTGGACCGCGTGCTGACCGGCTCGTCGCTCGCCGCGGCACTGCTGCTCGGGGTGGCGCTGGCGAACATCGTGCACGGTGTCCCGCTCGACGCCGACCACGAGTTCACCGGCACGCTGCTCACCCTGCTCCACCCCTACGCGCTGCTCGGCGGCGTCACCACGGTCCTGGTCTTCGCCCTGCACGGAGCCGCCTTCCTGGCGCTGAAGACCGACGGCCCGGTGCGCGAGCGCGCGGCCACCGTCGCGGTGACGGCCGGGCTGGGCGCGATCCCGGCGGGTGCGGCGTTCCTGGTCTGGACGCTGGTCGACGGCGCCCCGGTGTGGATCGTCGCCCCGGTCCTGGTCGCGGCCCTCGGTCTGGCGGGCGGGACCCTTGCCGCCGTCCGGGGCCGGTCGGGCCGGTCGTTCACCGCGACGACGGTCGCGATCGTCGCCGTTGCGGTGACGCTGTTCGGGTCGCTGTACCCGGACGTGCTGCCGTCGACGACCGACCCGGCCTTCTCGCTGACCGTGGTGAACGCGGCGTCGACGCCCTACACGCTGACGATCATGACCTGGGTGGCCGCGGTCGTCACGCCGGTCGTGCTCGCCTACCAGGCCTGGACGTTCTGGGTGTTCCGGCGGCGGCTGACCCGCGAGGACGTGGTGGACGCGGCGCACTGAGGCCCCGGGCCGGCGACGGTGTCAGGCGCGGGACGCGGCGGCGATCCCCAGCAGCTCCAGCCGGTCCGCCGTCTCCGACCCGGCTCGCACCCGTAGACGACGAGCTGCTGTCCCGGCGCCGACCGGACGTCGAACGACTGCAGCTGCAGGTCCAGCGCGCCGACGTCGGGGTGCACCAGCCGCTTGTGCTCGGCACCCTTGCCCCGCGCGTCGTGCCGGGCCCAGTGCTCGGCGAACTCGGGGCTGCGGTCCAGCACCGCCGTGAGGACCTGCCGGACACGGGGGTCGTCCGGGGCCTGGCCGTGCAGCACCCGGAACCCGGCGACGGTGTTCGCCGCCGCGGCGGTCCAGTCGGCGTAGAAGGTGCGGGAGGCCGGGTCCTCGAAGACCTTCTCGACGAGGTTGGTCCCGGGGGCGAACCCGAGCGCCGCCCCGAGCCGGTTGGCGCCCAGCACGTCGTAGGCGCGGCCGAGGACGATCGCGGGCCGGCCCGGCCAGCTGTCCAGCAGGGCAGCCAGTTGCGGGTCGAGCCGCTCGTCCGCGATCGGGGCCCGGGGCCGCGGCGCCGCCCCCGCCAGCCGGAACAGATGCATCCGGGCGTCGTCGTCGAGCCGCAGGACGGCCGCGAGCGCCTCCAGCACCTGCGCCGACGGGTTCCGCTCGCGGCCCTGCTCCAGCCGCACGTAGTAGTCGGCGCTCATCCCGGCCAGCAGCGCGACCTCCTCACGACGCAGCCCCGGGACACGACGGGCCCCCGCCGCGACCAGGCCGACGGCGTCGGGGGTCACCCGTGCGCGCCGGGTCCGCAGGTACTCGCCGAGCGGTGTGGCCACCATGGACGCGACCCTAGGCGACCCCGCGCCGGCCGGGGTGGGTGTGGCACTCCCACGACCGTCGCGCCCTGCCGCGCCGTCGCCGCGGCTCGTAGGAAGGAGGCCATGAACGACACGAACCCCACCCCCGTGGCCCTGGTGACCGGCGCGAGCAGCGGCATCGGCCGCGCGATCGCGACCCGGCTCGCCCAGGACGGCCACCACGTGATCGCCACCGCCCGGCGCGCCGACCGGCTCGCCGACCTCGCCGCGCAGGTGCCCGGTGTCGAACCGCACCCGGTCGACGTCGTGGACCGCGACGCCCTCGTCACGCTCGTCGACGACGTCGTCGCCCGGCACGGCCGGATCGACGTCGCCGTCGCCAATGCCGGGGTGATGCCGCTGTCGCGCCTCGACGCCGGCCTGGTGCAGGAGTGGGACCGCATGGTCGACGTGAACATCCGCGGGCTCCTCCACACGATCCACGCCGTCCTGGGGCACTTCACCTCCGCGGACCGGGGCCACTTCGTGACGACGGCCTCGGTCGGCGCCCACGAGGTGGATGCGACGGCGGCGGTCTACGCCGGCACCAAGCACGCGGCGTGGGCGATCACCGAGGGCCTGCGTCTGGAGTCGTCGCCGGGCATCCGGGTCACCACGGTGTCCCCCGGTGTCGTGACCTCCGAACTCGCCGCCGGCATCACCGACCCGACCGCCCGCGACGCCATGGCCGTCTACCGCAGGCACGCGATCGCACCGGAGGCCGTCGCCGACGCCGTCGCCTACGCGGTCGGCACCTCCCCCGAGATCGACGTCAACGAGATCCTCGTCCGGCCGGTCCGGCAGCGCTGAGCGCCCGCCGGACCATGTCAGTGCCCGGTGACCTCGACGACGGGCGGTTCGACGCGGTGCGCGCGGCCCGTCCACGCCCGGCCCCACTTCGGTGAGCGACGACCGGCCGGCCCACCCGGACGCCCGCGGGCCGCGACGACCACGCCCCCGGCGCAACGGCTACGGTGAGCGCCCACCGAGGTCATCACGGCTCCACGGCGCCCGGCGCCGGTCGTGAGCGGCGCCCGCCGTCCCCGGCGAACGACGATCGACCCCCGGCCGTGCTCCGCACGGGCGTGGTCGGAGAGCCGGTGCTGATGCCCGACCGTCGACCCCATCCGTGCCCTGCTCCACGCTCCGGCCCGGCCGCTCCGATCGCCGACCGGCGTGGGTGAGCGCGGGGCGGTGACCCGCGCCGTCGTCGCGAACGCCCCGGGTGCCGCCGACGAGCGCGAGCTCGCCGAGCAGGTCTGCCGGGCCTGCGTCGACGGCCTCGACGTGGACGGTGCGGCCATCTCGCTGCTGCCCACCGCCGCCACCCGGACCATCCTGGCCGCAACCGACGCGACCGCCCGTCTGCTGGAGGATCTGCAGTTCAGCCTCAACGAGGGCGCCTGTATGGAGGCCGCCCACAGCGGCCGCCCCGTGCTGGTCCCGGACCTGCACCACGACCACCACACGGCCCGGTGGCCGCTGTTCGCCGCCGCGGTCGCCGAGCGGACCGCGGTCGGCGCCCTGTTCGCGCTGCCCCTGCAGTGGGGGGCGGTGACCCTCGGTGTGCTCGACCTGTACCGGATCGCGCCGGGACAGCTCACCGACGACCAGTGGAGCGACCTGTCCGCAGTCGCCGACACGACGACCTGGCTGTTCCTGGGGAACCGCACCATGCCGGTGCCCGCCCGGGAGGTCCCGGTGGCACCGGACGGCTCCGTCGGTCACACCGAGCGCTGGCTGGACGAGACCACCGGGTACCGGGCCGAGGTGCACCAGGCGACCGGCATGGTGCTCGCCCAGCTGGGGTGCTCGCCCACCGAGGCGCTCGCCCGCATGCGGGGTTACGCCTTCGGCCACGACATGTTGCTCGCCGACGTCGCCCGCGAGGTCGTCGCGCGACGGCTCGCGTTCACCGAGGAGACCCTGTGACCATGCCGCGCACACACCCAGGAGGACCGTCATGAGCACACCGGACCGCGAGCAGGACGTGGCCCTCGCCTTCGTCGCGCTCGCCGACACCCTGGTCGACGACTACGACGTCATCGACCTTCTCGACCGCCTCGCGGCGCACTGCGTGTCGCTGCTCGACGCCGAGGCCGCCGGGATCCTGCTCGGCGACTCCCGCCGTGAGCTGCGCGCCGTCGCCGCCTCCAGCGAGGACGCCCGGACCATGGAGCTGCTCCAGCTCCAGTCGGACCAGGGGCCGTGCATGGACTGCTTCAGCACCGGCATGCCGGTGCTGATCCCCGACATCGCCGGCTCCACCGAGGCCGCCCGTCGCTGGCCGCGCTTCGTCGAGGCCGCGCAGGCCGACGGGGGGTTCCGGTCGGTGCACGCGCTGCCGCTGCGGCTGCGGCACCGGGCGATCGGCGCCCTGAACCTGTTCCACCGCAGGCCGGGCCCGCTGCCCGAGGCCGACCTGCGGCTGGGCCAGGCGCTGGCCGACGTCGCCACCATCGGGATCCTGTCCGAGCGCACGATCCGGCAACGCGAGACGGTGCAGGAACAGCTCCAGACCGCGCTGAACAACCGGGTGACCATCGAACAGGCCAAGGGTGTCCTCGCGCACGCGCTGCAGCTCGGGATGGACGAGGCGTTCGACCGGCTCCGGCGGTACTGCCGGCGGCAGAACCTGCGCCTGTCCGAGGTCGCAGGCCGGATCGTCACCGGGGAGCTGTCACCGTCGACGTTCAGCACGGAGGTCCCGTCGAAGCCCCGGAACAGGCCGTGACGCCCGGACGTGCGGCCCGACCCGCCGTGTGCCACATTACGGAGGCGTGACCGTCCCGTCCCGTGGCGCGGTTCCGATCGTTCCCGGACCGGCTCCGGTCCCGTGGTCGCCCCTGTCCCCGGCGGCTCGTTCCGACGCGCGACCGAGCGGTCGTCAGGACCGCCCGCCACGTGCCCCGAGGGTCGACCGGAGAACACGCATGACGACGTCCCCATCCACCGAACCGTCCACCCGCGGCACCCGTCCGACGACGGCGGGCGGGTTCGGCGAGCTGGCCGCCCTGGTGTCCGGGGCAGGGCTGCTGCAGCAGGCCCGCCGCACCTACCTGCTCCTGTTCGCGGCGAACGCGGTCCTGCTCGCCGGCGGCCTCACCGTGTTCGTGTGGCTCGGCCCGTCCTGGTGGCAGCTGCTGCTCGCGGTGTTCTTCGCGGTCGTGACCACGCAGCTGGCCTTCATCGGCCACGACGCGGGCCACCGTCAGATCTTCACCGGCCGGCGCGCCAACGACGTCGTCGGCTACCTGCACGGCGGGCTCGTCGGGCTGAGCTACGGCTCCTGGGTCACCCAGCACACCGCCCACCATGCCCACCCCAACCACGCCGACGACGACCCGGACATCGACATCCCGGTCCTCGCCTTCAGCCCCGAGCAGGCCGCCGCCACACGCGGCCCGGTCCGCTGGATGGTCGGCCACCAGGCGTACCTGTTCCTCCCGCTGCTGCTCCTGGAGGGCTGGAGCCTGCACATCACCGCCGTCCGGGCGGTCGTCCGTCGTGAGGTCCCCCGCCCGCGGCTGGAGGCGACGCTGCTCCTCGCGCACGCCGTCGGCTACCTGGGCGCGGTGTTCTGGGTGCTCGACCCGCTGCAGGCGGTCGTCTTCGTCGTCGTCCACCAGGGGCTGTGGGGCGTGTACATGGGGCTGGCGTTCGCGCCGAACCACAAGGGCATGCCCGTCATCCCGGCGGGCCGGCGGCTGGACCACCTGCACAAGCAGGTGCTGACCTCGCGCAACGTGCTCGGCGGCCGGGTGCTCGACCTCGCGATGGGCGGCCTGAACTACCAGGTCGAGCACCACCTGTTCCCGCGGATGCCGCGCCCGCACCTGCGCCGCGCTCAGCCGATCGTGCAGGCGTTCTGCACCGCCCACGACCTGCCCTACACCCGGACCGGGCCCCTGCGTTCCTACGCCGAGGTCCTGCGTCACCTGCACGCGGTCGGCGCCCCGCTGCGCCGCCCCACCGGGCCACCTGCCCCCTGACCCGTCCCCGGGTCCGCTCGGGGCGACCCCCCGAAGGAGCACCACCAGCATGGACGACCGGCAGCCCGCACCCGACACCGACGACACCCGCCCGGACGACCTCTGCCCGGTCTGCCCGCACCCCTGGGCGGACCACGACGCCATCGACCGGAGGTTCTGCTCGGCGAAGATCGCGGGCGGGTCCTCGCAGGGGTGCGTCTGCGCCAAGAACCGCTGAGCACCACACGCCCGGCACCGGGCACGGGGAGCCCTACGGCCTCCCGTGCCCGGCTCAGGCCGCGCCGCTCGGCGAGCGCGACGCGCACCGCGTCGTCGTAGCCCATGCGGTCGAACGGGACGAGCTCCCGGACGGTGTCGTCGTAGACGACGACCTCGTTCCCCATCGAGTCGATCAGCGACCGACCGGTCCGGACGTCGGCGACCGCGATCGGCCGGGTGCGGGTCCGGACCAGCGGGGGCAGATCACGACGGGCAGGTGGTCGACGAGCTGACGGGTCGTCTCCAGGAGATGCCGCTGTGGCCGACGATGATCCCGGCGCCGGCCGCCGCGGCGGCCAACGCACTCGCCGCGAGGGCGTCGCGGTCGGCAACGTCGGCGTGGTCCAGCGACTGGGCCACGTGGTAGGCGACCTGTGGTCGCGGACGTCCTCCGACGGCCTCGCCGGCGCCCGGGTGGTCCCCCGGGGCGGCGGGTCGGGCCCCGGGCCCGGCGTGGCCGACCGAGCCGGGGATGTCCCGGTCCGTCGTCCTGATCCTGATCGTGCCGTCGAGCTTCCAGGTCGCCCACCCGGCGTCCGGACCGGTCGTCGTCGGCACCGCGACCGACCGGTGGTCGAAGCCGTACTCGACGACCGCGCCCTTCCCCGTGAGGTAGGACCGGAGTTCGTGTCCGAACTCGGCGACGTCCATGGTACCGCTGCGGCCGTTCGACTGCGTGCTCGTCACGGCTCTCCTCGTCGGTGGAGAGGGGGCGTGCACGGTTCTCCTGGGCGGGGCCGGTCTCAGCCGTCGTCCCCGAGGCGGGTCCGGCGCCGCCCGGCGGTCCGGTCCTCCCCCCGCCCGGTCGCCCCGGTCCCGGTGACGCCGTCGCGGTCCTCCCCGGGGCGACGTTCCCGGCGGTACGGGTTCCCCGGCGGCAGCCCGCCGGTGAACCGGCCCCACGCACCCAGGACCAGCAGCAACGCACCGGACACCAGGCTGAACACGACGTTGGACGTGCCGAAGGCGAGGATGTTCCACGAGGTGGGCAGCACCAGGACACCGACGACGCAGAGAACCAGCCCGGACACGGTGGCCGCCACCCGGTGCAGCGCGCCGAACCGCCCCGGTCTGCGGGACCACGGCCCCGGTGCCGGGTCGAACCACACCCGGCTCACGCCGGGACCTTCCGCAGGACCGGCGCCGGTACGCGGCGGGGCGGTGGCGCAACGGTCACAGGACTACCTCGCATCGGTCGGGCCCGGACGGGGACGGGGACGCTCACGTGCTCGCGTAGTGCTCCTCGGCCAGCGCTCCGACCGCGGCGACGGTCGCGTCGAGAGCGCCCTGGACGATCCCGTCGTGCTCGGGGACGCGCGTGGTGTGCAGCCACACCGTCACCTGCGAGCCCGGCCCGCCGGCGGTCCCGATATCGGTGACCTCCAGGGAGCCGCGGTAGTCGCTGGGGCCCTCGAAACCCCAGGCGATGCGCAGGGCGTCCCGGTCGACGTCGAACCAGGCCTCGCCCTCGGCGCGGGTGCCGTCCGGCGTCTCCGACTCCGTGAGCACCTCGTTCCCGTCGCCGGTCCGGGCCGCGGTCATCCGGGAGACGTAGCGGGGCAGGTTGCGGACGTCGGACAGGAACGCGAACAGCGCCGCGGCGTCGGCGTTCACGGTGGTGCTCGCACGGAACTCGGCCGTCAGCGGTACGCGCTCCTCGGGGCGGGTACGGGTCCGGCCCGCCAGGCGCCGGAGGGCACCCCGCCCGGCGCGCAGCAGCTCGTGGCGCTCCCCGGCGGTGAGACCGCCCCACACGCCGTAGGGCTCCTGCACGAGCAGGGCGTACAGGCCGCATTCCTCGATCACCGGGCAGACGGCGCACACCCGCTTGGCGGCGGCGTCGCGGGCGGCCGCGGCCGGACCGCGCTCGCGGGACGGGTGGAAGAACACGCCGGCGTCGGTCTCGCGGCAGGCGGCGTGCATCTGCCAGTCCCACATGGTGGTGACCGGAGCAGGGAGCCGCCGGAGCTCAGCCATGACGCCGCCGGAGACGACGTGCTCGATCCAGGACGGAGATCATGGGACTGCCCCCTCGTCGCCGGACGCGGCAGGAGCCGGCCGGTCGGTGACGGGCGGGTGCCGACGCACGGCCCCCGAACCCGGGTCCGCGCCGCGGGACGGATGTCGTCCAGGCACGTCACGGACACTGCTGACGGGTTCGCCGGGGGCAGGGGCGAGATGTTCCGGGGCACGGTACGACGTTCCGGAGCCGACGACCAGCCTCGTCGTCACGACGACGGCGCACGTGGTCGCGTCGGCGCGCTACGCCGACGGCGCCCGGCGGGCTCACCCCTGGCCGGGGGCGACCGGCAGACCGGTCCGGAACAGCTCCTGTTCCAGCCACACCGCCGCGGCGACGCCGCTCCCGGCGCCCACGCCCACCAGAGTCACGCCGTCGGGCAGCCCGGGCTGACGGGCCGCGTCGCCGGCGGCGGAGCCCCCGGGACCGAGGTCCGGCCGCACTCGTCGACGGCGATCGTGCCGTCGACGAGCACGGTCGCGCCGAGGCTCCCGGCCGGCGCGGTGCCGGGGCGGGTCGGGGCGCGGTGGTAGATGCCGTCGCGGGCGAGGGTGGTACCGACGGCCCGGCCCGGCCGACGACGGAGGAGACACAGTAGCGAATGTCGTTATCGACTTGACGGTGGTCGGTGGCCCGGTACAGGGGCCGGACCGAGGGGCGCAGCGGGACCTCCGGCCCGTCCCCCCGGGGCGGTGACGGGGCAGGCTGCGCGTGTCGGCCGACGGAGGGATCACGATGAGCCAGCACGACGACCGCGCGGGATTCCGGCTCGACGCCCCGCCCGAGACCGTCGACGACGACCCGCCGCTGCACGCGGTCGTCGCCTCACGCCTGGTCGCGGTCACCCCGCAGACCCCGGTCCGGACCGCGCTGGACCTGATGCTGGCCCACGACGTCCACCACCTCCCCGTCTTCGCAGGTCCGCACTGCATCGGCCTCGTGACCGAGTCCGACCTGCTCCGGGGCGTCGCCGCCCAGTGGGGTCCGCTGGGCCCGGCCGTCCTCACCGTCGCCGAGGTCCACGGCCCGGTCGCGGTACTGCCGTCCTCGGCGCCCCTGTCGGCGGCCGCCGCGGCGATGGCGGCCGACGGTCGGGACGCCGTCCTCGTCGCGGACGGCGACCGGATCGACGGCATCGTCACCGCCTCCGACGTCGTCGGCGTCGTCGCGCGCCGGGCCGGCGGTCGCCCACGCACGACACCGCTGCGGCCCCCGTCCTGACGCACCGGGCCGGCACCCGCCGGCGGCGGCCGACCACGTGGAGAGGGTCCCGCTCGACGCCGGAGCGCCCTGCTAGCGTCCCGCCCGATGTCCGAGCGCGACGCGGGCCGGCGGCCGGGGAACCGCGGGGCAGCGTGATCGCGGAAGGCATGGCGGTGCTCGCGGGCGAGCTCGGGACGGGTCTGCTCGTCGTCGCGGCGGTCGCGCTGGTCGTGGAGTCGGGTCTGCTGATCGGCGTGGTGCTGCCCGGCATCAGCGTGACGGTCGGACTCGGCGTGCTCGCCGGCACCGGCACGGTGCCCGGTGTCGCCGCGGGTCTCACCGCCGCCGTCGCCGGCGCCGCCGGACCGAGCGTGGGCTACTGGCGGGGTCGCCGGGGCGGCCCGGCGGCGCTGCACAGCAGGCGCGGCCTGCCGGCCGCGGCCGGCCGGGCGCTCCCGCTGGCCGAGCGTCGCCCGCTTCTCGCGGTCGCGCTCGGACAGTGGTTCGCGGTGGTCCGCACACTGGTCCCGCGCGTCACGAGCGGTGTCCTCCCGTACCACCGGTTCGCGGCGGTCAGCATCCCGGTGGCCTCCGTGTGGGGGCTCGCCACGTTCGCCCTGGGGGGTCTGCTCGCCCGTGGCTCGGCGACCGCCGCCCGGCTGGTCGCGGCGCAGGAGGCGACTGCGCACCTGTTCCTCCTCGCCCTGCTGCCGGTGGTCGTCGGGATGCTCGTCGGCGGGTTGCGGCGGCGACGGCTCGGACAGCCGCCGGACTCGCCCCGTCCCTCACGCCGGCGGAAGCCGGACGCCGCCGACCACCGGGCGGGACGGGCGACGACGTCGACGGCCTCGGAGCCGTCCGCGGCCGGACCGGTCCCGTCTCGGGCGGGGTCCCGGGACCACCGATCCAGCTTCGGTCCGTCCGCGACGACGACCGGCGGCGCACCTCGGAGATGACGCCGCGACGAGGCAGGAGAGCAGGTGACGAAGCGACTGGGCATCCTCGTCGGTGGGGCGGCGATCGCCATGGGCGCATCGCTCGCCGTGGCCGCACCCGCGTTCGAGGAGACGGTCGGCTACTACAACAACAAGACGGTCTGTCAGCAGCAGGGCGCCAAGATCGTCAACGCGGCGCCCGGGGCCCTGACCACCTTCACCTGCATCGGGAACGGCAACCCCACCACCGACTCCCCCGCTGGGAGCTGCGGGTCTACTGACCCCCTCCCCGCGGCCCCGGGTGCCGGGGAGACGACGTGCCCCCGCCGGTCGCTCCCGGGGGCTCTCGACTCGGAGTGCTATCGGTGGTGCCCCCGAGCACCGCCCCGTTCCTCGACCCCGGTCGCCCCGGTGGACCGACCGACTACGGGTACGGGTGGCCCGGGCCGCCGAGCCGGACCACCCCGTGGTTCACCGACCCGGCCGGGGGGCCACCCAGGCCGACGGTCTCGCTGACCGTCGAGGCGGCCCAGCACGGCATCGCCCTCCACGGCGGCAAGGCCTGCGTCGACCGGGCCGTCATCGACTACCCGATCGATCTCAGGACGCCACAGCAGGACGCGCGGTCCGGTGGCTGAGCACCACCGGTGCGGCCTACTTGAGCAGGAAGCCCGCGTCCACGGGGACGGTCGTCCCCGTGATCCACTTCCCGGCGTCGGAGCAGAGGAAGGCGATCACCTCGGACACGTCGGTCTCGGCCAGGGCGTCCACCGGCATCAGGTTGAACCGCATGGCGTTGCCCAGCTCCTCGTGCTCGGTCAGCCACTGCGGGAAGAAGTCGTTGTTCGACATCGGCGACGCGACGCCGGTGGGGTGGATGGTGTTCACCCGGATCGACTCCGGCGCGAGCTCCGTGGCCAGCGTGCGCATCAGGCCGACGATGCCGTGCTTGGCCGCCGTGTAGTGCGTGCAGCCGGCCACGCCGCGCAGCCCCGCGATCGACGACGTGATCACGATCGAGCCGCCGACGCCGCCCGCCCGGATGTGCGGGACCACCGCCCGGCAGGCCTTGAACACGCCGGTCAGGTTGATGTCGATCATGTCGTCCCAGGCCTCGTCGGTGAGCTCCCAGGTGTTGTCCGACAGGCTCAGGATCCCGGCGTTGGCCAGCAGGATGTCGATGCGGCCGAACTCGCTCATCGCCGTGTCCGCCAGCCGGGCCATGTCCGCGGTGCGGCGCACGTCGCCCTCGAGCGCGATACAGCGACGACCCAGCTCCTCCACCTGCGCGACGGTCTCCTCGAGGTCGCCGGGGCGCCCGGTGGCGAACGGGACCGTGGGCACCTGCTCGGTGATGTCGCAGGTGACGATGTCGGCGCCCTCGCGGGCGAGACGGAGCGCGTGCGCCCGTCCCTGCCCGCGCCCACCGCCGGTGATCACCGCGACCTTGCCGTCCAGCTGTCCCATCTCAGTTCCCCTTCCGGTACGCCGCGGCGCGGCGGTTGTGTTCGGTGATCGCGTCGGTCAGGGGCCGGTAGGGCTCGTCCCACGGGTCCTTGAGCCCCCAGCCGCGCCCACCGGTGTTCTCGACGTAGCCGCACCAGTGCCACCCGGCGAACCAGGGCTCGTCGAGCAGGACCTCCATCGCGGCGCCGTAGTCCGCGCCGCGGGCGGCGTGGTCGGGCAGGCCCTCGCGGTGCGGGTCGAGCTCGGTCGGGGTCCAGTTCCCGATGTCGGCGACGATCACCGGCTTGTCCCCGCACTGGGCACGCCAGCGGGCCAGGTCGTCGCGCATCCCCCGGCGCGACGCGTCGGTCGGCTCGGTGAAGTACTGCACGGACAGGACGTCGACGTGCGGGGCCATGGCCCGCAGCACCGGCTCCGGGATCCCCTTGTTCCCGTTGAACCGGTCGCCGAGGATCAGGTGGTGCGGGTCGTAGCGGCGGAGGGCCGTCGCGATCGTCTCGTAGTAGCGGCTGGCGACGTCGTAGAGCGCGCGTTCCCGTGCGCCCGGCTCCAGGCCGGCGAGCTCGGCGAAGTCCCGGCCGGACGCGTGCGGCAACCAGGCCGGGATGTCGACCAGGAAGTAGCCGAGCAGGTCCGGCGAGTCGGCGTGCTCCGCAGCGATCGCGCGGCCAAGGTGGTCGCACCAGTCGACGAAGTCGTCGTCGAGCGGCCGGAACGCCGGGTGACCGTTCCAGTCCTCGATCTCGGCCACCCGCACCTGGGCGACGTAGGGCATCCCCGCGCCGCGCAGCTCGGCAGCGGTCCACTGCTCGGAGTGCTTGAGGTCGATCGGGTCGCCGAACCAGTCCAGCGCCTCGCCCCAGCCGCCCGCGACGTACTCGCTCGTCCACCCCAGCGTGTTGAACCCCCACCCGCGCAGGTCCGCGACGACGCCGTCACGGATCCAGCGCTGCCGCGACCCGTAGCGTTCGCGCCACACGTCGACGGCGCGGGGGAACTTCAGTGCCGCCTCGTCGGTGTGGTTGAGGCCGAGGGACAGGAACGGGTTCCCGTCCGGGCCGACGAGCCGGCCGTCGCGGACCGCGTAGGTCATGCCGTCTCCCCGGCGAAGAAGCGCAGGTAGTGCCCGGCCAGCTCCGCGGGCGACTCCTCGGCGAGCTGGTGGCCCCACGGCAGGATCACCGCGCGGACGTCATCGGCGACCTCGCGCATCTGCCGCTCGTTGTCGGCACCGATGAAGTGCTCGCTGCCCACGGCCAGCACCGGCATCGGGAGCCGGGTCCGCGCGGACTCCCGGTTCTGGTCGCCGTCGGTGAGCGTCGCCCGGTAGATCTCGCACATGCACCGGACGCCACCGGGCGAGGAGTAGCAGCGCACGTACTCGTCGAGCGCGTCGGGGGTGATCGCCGACGGGTCGTGGGTCTCGTGCTTCATGAAGTAGGAGAAGTACTCCCGCTCGTGGCCGCTGATCAGCATCTCGGGGAACTCGGGCACGGAGTAGAAGTTGATGTGCCACAGCCACACGTAGCTGCGCACGTTGTCCGGGGTCAGGAACGAGTAGTCCTCGAGCCCGAACCCGGGGAGGATCATCTCCTGGTAGACGAGCTGCTGGACGCGGTCGGGGTGGTTGGCCGCGAGCTGGTACGCCGCCGCGGCGCCCCAGTCCTCACCGACCACCCGGAAGCGGTCGTGGCCGAGCTCGGTCATCAGCTCCGCGAAGTCCTCGGCGACGTTCGCCATGTCGTAGCCACCGACGGCGTGCTCGGAGTCGCCGAGGCCGCGCATGTCCGGCACCACGACCCGGTGGTGCGGGGTCAGCAACGGAATCACGTGCCGCCAGTGGTAGGAGGTCTTGGGCACCCCGTGCAGCAGCAGGACGGGCTCGCCCTCGCCCGCGGTCAGGTAGTGCAGACGGACGCCGTTGACCGTGGCCCGGCCGTGCCGGACCCGTTCACCGTGGTGGTCGACGATCTCCATGGGGTTCGCTCCCTCGTAGGTGGTGGTCATTGCTCCGGGGCCGTCACGACCGGGCCCGGCGGACGTCCGCCGAGCGCAGGAATGCGATCGCGTCGCGGGCCAGTGCGTGCGGCGAGTCCGCGACCGGGCGCCACAGCGACACGGCGCGGGCGATCTCGGCCACGGTGGGCAGGAACGACTCGACGACGACCTGGCCGCGGTAGCCGATGTCGTCGAGCGCGCCGAAGAACTCCGCCCACGGCACGTGCCCGCTGCCCGGCGTCCCCCGGTCGTTCTCGGCGACCTGGACGTGGAACACCCGGTCACCGGCGAGCCGTACGGCGTCGCCCAGGTGCTTCTCCTCGATGTTCATGTGGAACGTGTCCAGCAGCAGGCCGACGTTGTCCCGGCCGGTGGCGGCGCACAGCTCCAGGCCCTGCTCGACGGTGTTGACCAGGTCGGTCTCGAACCGGTTCAGCGGTTCGACCGCCAGCGCGACGCCGCGCTCCGCGGCATGGTCGGCGGCCTCCCGGATGCTGTCCGTGGCCCACCGGAACTGCCGGGCACGCTCGTCCGGCGGGAGCATCCGGGCCCTGCCGGTCGTCGCATACATCGGCCCGGCGACGTGCGGCGAACCGACCTCGGCGGCGAGGTCGATGCAGCCGCGCAGGTAGTCCACCCCCTGCCGGCGCCGGGCCGGGTCGTCGTGGGACAGGTCGCGCTCGGGCCCGAACGCGCCGCACACGCCCACGGCCAGACCGGTCTCCCGGGCGGCCGCGCTCAGCACCGGTGCCGACAGGACCGCCGGGTCCTCCACGCACACCTCGACGAGGTCGTAGCCGAGCGCCGCGACCTGCTCGAACGCCGGCCGCACGGCGTCGTCGGAGAACGGGGACGCCAGCAGGAACGTGCTCAGACCGAGTGGACGGCTCACGTGCGCTCCCCCAGCCCGGCCAGGACGGCCCTGGTGTGGGCGATCGCGGCCCCGGTGTAGAGGTCGCCGAACTCCGGGGCGCCCGCACCGGAGAGCACCCCCCACACGTCGCCGGCCGCGGGCAGCAGCTCGTAGGAGATCCAGCCCTCGTAACCGATGTCGGCGATCGCGGCGAGGACCGGGGCGAAGTCGAGGTGCCCGTAGCCCGGGGCGGCGCGGTTGGAGTCGGCCAGATGCACGTGGGTCAGGCGGGCCCCGGCACGGCGGATCGCGGCCGCGATGTCGGTCTCCTCGATGGCCATGTGGAAGGTGTCTGCCATGACGCCGACGGCCGGGCGGGCGACCTCGTCGACGAAGGCGACGGCCTGGTCCATCCGGTTGATCAGGTAGGTCTCGTAGCGGTTCCACGGCTCGACCGCGATCCGCACCCCGCGCTCCCCCGCGTGGTCGCCGACCGCGCGTGCGGCCTCGACCGCCCACTGCCACTCCCGAGCGCGATCGGCGCCGGGGACGATCTTCATGCAGGCCGTCGGGGTGAACGTGACGACCTCGGCACCGAGCGCGGCGGCGTGGTCGACGTTGCCGCGCACGTAGTCCACGGCACGTCGTCGCACGGCGGGATCGGTGCTCACGATGTCGCGCTCGGGCGTGAAGATGCTGATGATCGAGGATGCGACCAGGCCGTGCCGGTCCAGGTCGGCGCGGATCCGTCCGGGGTCCTGCTCGGCGGGTTCCCCGACGAGCTCGACGCCGTCGTAGCCGTACCGGGCCAGCCGGGCGATCCCCTCCGACAGCGGCTCCCGGCCGTAGGCCAGGGTGTTGTACGTGTAGCGGAACATGTCTCCTCGCTCAGCCGGTGGTCTCGAAGTCATGCAGGTGGCGACCGACGTTGTCCCGGGTGAACGTGATCGGGTGGCCCATCACGATCTCCCCGCCGGGCCCGACGGTCCGGCGCCCCAGGCGCCCGGCGTCGAAGGTCTCGCCCGGCCGGCCGGTGATCTCGCCCGCGGTGTAGGCGGCGGCCGCGTAGTAGGTCAGGTAGCCCAGGTCGCGGGGGCTCCACAGCACGTAGGCCGGGACCCGGCCGCTGGTGAGCAGCTGGGCCTGGGTGCCCGGGTTGCCCAGGCCGGTGACCACCACGCGGTCGGCCACACCCAGGTCGGTGGCGGCCTTGACCGCGGCCTCCATCGCGATCGGGGTCGGCGCCATGATCCCCCGCAGGTCCGGGTGGGCCCGCAGCAGCGCGACGGCGGCGTCGTAGCTCTTCTTCGCGTCGTCGTCGCCGTAGGAGGTCTTGACCAGGCGCATGCCGCGGTACTGCGGTGTGGCGAGCTGGGCCTTCATGACGTCGATCCAGCCGTTGGTCACCTCGGCCGTGCTCTGGGAGGACACGATGCCGAACTCGCCGGTGCCGCCCATCGCTCGGGCGAGGATGTCGAACTGGGCGCGGCCGAGCTCGTCGGCCGTGGCCATGTTGACGAACAGGCCCCGAGAGCCGTCGCTGACGTCGGCGTCGTAGCTGATGACCCGCGACCCGTCGGCGCGGGCGGCGTCCAGCGCCGGCGCGACCGCCGACGAGTCCACCGCGGAGATGCCGATCACGCAGGAACCGCGCTGGCGTCCACTCTGGATGCGCTGGATCTGCCCGGTGACGTCGCCGGCCGCGGGGCCGACGAACGACAGGTCACCGCCGAGCTCGCGCTGGGCGTCGACCATCCCGGTGCGCACCGCGGCGAAGTACGGGTTGTCGGTGCTCTTGGGGATCATGGTCAGGTTGCAGTCCGCGACCGGCCGCGGCGGCGGTGGTCCGGACGGCTCGGCGGCCGCGCACGCGGTGAGCGTCAGCAGCGCCGCCACCGCGACGGCGGCTCCCACGCCGGGGCGCCTCACCGGACGCTCCCGGCCGCGCGGCGGCGTTCCCGCCACGCGGTCACCCGCCGGGACACCGCGGGCACGACGACCGCGCCGACCATCAGCAACCCGGTCACCATGTACTGCACGGCGGTCTCGGCGTCGGCCAGCGTCATCCAGCTCGTGAGGACCGTGACCAGCAGCAGGGCCAGCAGCACCCCCACGAACGAGCCCTTCCCGCCGTACATGCTGATCCCGCCGATCAGCACGATGCCCACCACGATCAGCTCCAGGCCGGTGCCGTTGCTGGCACGGACGGTGCTGACGTATCCGGCGTAGGCGATGCCCGCCACCGCGGCCACGACGCCGGAGACCACGAACAGGCCACGCTTGACCGCGCCCACCCGCAGCCCGGAGAAGCGGGCCACCCGGGCGTTGCTGCCGATCGCGAACACGGCCCGGCCCACCGTGCCGCGGTGCATCAGCACCGCCGCCGCGACGGCCAGCACGACGAAGGCCACGAAGCCGTAGGGCACCAGGGTGCCGGGCAGGTTCTCCTGGGCGAAGGTGGTCAGCCCGGGCGGCAGGTCGCTGATGCCCCGGTTCTCCAGCAGCACGTAGGACAGCCCGCGGTACAGGCCCAGCGTCCCGATCGTGACGATCAGCGACGGCAGCCCGACGTCCACCACGAGCAGTCCGTTGACGAGCCCGGCCAGCGCCCCGGTCAGCACACCCAGCCCGATCGCGGGCCAGGTGCCCAGGCCTCCGGACACGGCCAGGCCGAACACCGTCGCGGAGAGCGCGAACGTCGACGCCACCGAGAGGTCGATCTCCCCGGCGACCATCAGCCACGCCATCGGCACGACCATCAGGCTCAGCCCGAGCGCGCCGGTCGCCGAGATGGAGAAGTTCTGGCCGGTCGCGAAGTACGGGCTGGTGACCGAGGCGGCCAGCAGGGCCAGGACCACCAGTGCGGAGAGCGTGATCTCCCAGGTGCCGAACCAGGTCGGGAGCCGTCGTCGCACGGGGGTGGCGACGGGTCGCAGCTCGGTCGTCTGCGCGGTCATGTGGACACTCCTCGGGATTCCAGGCGGCGCCGCAGGACCAGGTCGAGGGTGATGGCCAGGATGATCACCAGTCCCTGGACGGCCTGCAGCCAGAACGCGGAGACGTCGGCGAGCGCCAGTCCGGTGCCGATCACGGACAGGATCGCGGCGCCCAGCACGACCCCGCCGACGGTGCCGACCCCGCCGGTGATGCTGACGCCGCCGACGACGACGGCGGCCAGGACGACGAGCTCGAAGCCGGTCGCCACGGAGGAGTCGACCGTGCCGTAGCGGGCGCCCCAGAGGACCCCGGCGAGGCCGCAGAGCAGCCCGGTGGCGGTGTAGGCCCCGAACACCAGCCGCTTCGAGGCGATGCCGGTCCGTTCGGCCGATGCGGGGGCGCTGCCCACGGCGAGCATCGCGCGGCCGGTGACGGTGTGCCGGACGACCAGGTGCGCCAGCGCGGCGACGGCCAGCGCGTAGAGGACCATCAGCGGGATCCCGAGCACCGTCCCGGTGGCGATCGCCGAGTAGGAGGCCGGCAGGTTCTGCGCGGTGATCTGCGAGCTGCCCGCCCATGCGGAGTTGAGCCCGCGGAAGATGTAGAGCGTGCCCAGTGTGACCATGATCGAGGGCACCTTGAGCGTCGCGACCAGGGCGCCGTTCACCGCACCCAGGGCCGCCCCGAGCAGGCAGGCGGCCAGTACCGACAGCGCTACCGGCAACCCGGGGACGGCTGCGGTGAGACCGGCCGCGAGGTAGGCGGTGAGCCCGACCGTGGACCCGACCGAGACGTCGATGTTGCGGGTGAACAGCACGAGGGCCTGGCCGACCGCGACGATGAGCACGATGGCCAGGTCGGTGCCGATCTGGGCGAACGTGTCACCGGTGGCGAACCGGGGTGTGAACGTCGCGAACGACACCACGAGCACGACCAGGACGACGCCGAGGCCCGCCTCCCGGGGGATCCGCCGCCGGATCCCCGGCGTGGGTCCCGCCTCCGGCGCGGTGCGCGTGTCAGATGTGGACATCGGCCACCTGCCCGGTCATCGCGGCGAGAACCTGTCCCGCGTCGAACGGACGCCGGTCGAACCCGGGCCCCTGGGCACCGCGGTAGAACGTGACCACGCGATCGGACACCGACAGCAGCTCCTCGAGCTCGTTGCTGATCAGGAGGATGGTCAGGCCGCGTCCGGCCAGCTCGGAGACGAGCCGGTGCACCTCGGCCTTGGCACCGACGTCGATGCCCTTGGTCGGGTCGTCGAGGATCAGCACCGACGGGTCGGTGGCCAGCCACTTCGCGATGACGACCTTCTGCTGGTTGCCCCCGGACAGCTGGCCCAGCAGCTGGTCCGGACCGCTGGTGCGGATGCCGAGCCGCTCGATGTAGTCGTCCGCGAGCGCCCGGTCGGCGCGCGGGGAGAGCAGACCGAACCGGGGCCGCCGCTCCAGCAGCGCCAGCGGCAGGTTGAAGGCGATCGAGTGCTCCAGCACCACGCCCTCGGACTGCCGGTCCTCGGGCACGTAGGCGATCCCGTGGCGCATCGCCTGCTGCGGCGTCGCGATGTCCACCGGGATGCCGTCGAGCAGGATCTCGCCGGTGTCGGCCGGTTCGAGTCCGAACAGCCCATGGGCGATCTCCGTCCGACCGGCGCCGACCAGCCCGGCCAGGCCGAGGATCTCGCCGCGGCGCGCGGTGAACGACACGTCGGTGTAGGCGCCCCGCCTGCCCAGGCCGCGCACCTCCAGGCGCACCGGCCCGAGCTCGACGTCGGTCTTCGGGAACACCGTCTCCACCGAACGGCCGACCATGTGCCCGACCGCCGACTCCGGGGTGAACTCGTGCGCCGGACCGGTGACGACCGTGGCCCCGTCGCGGGAGACGCTCACCCGGTCGGCGAGCGCGAACACCTCGTTCAGCCGGTGGCCGACGAACAGCACCGCGACGCCGTCGGCCTTGAGCCGGGCGATGATCTCCATCAGCCGGTCCACCTCCCGGGTGGACAGCGCCGCGGTGGGCTCGTCGAGTACCAGCAGCCGGGTGTCCGCGTCGAGTGCCTTGGCGATCTCGAGCAGCTGCTGGTCCGCCGCGGACAGGAGCTTGACCTCGGCCGAGATGTCGAGCCGGACGTCCAGGCGGGCCAGTGCCTCGCGGGCGTGCCGGCGGACCGCGCCCCGGTCCAGCAGCCGGGTGCGCCTGCGGGGCGCGGGACCGGCCAGCATGATGTTCTCGGCCACCGTCAGGTCGGGGAACGTCACCGGGTGCTGGTGCACCACGGAGATACCCAGGGACCGCGAGACGCGCGGGTTCGGGATCGTCACCTCGGTGCCGTCCACGGTGATCGTGCCGGCGTCCGGCCGGTGGATGCCCGCCAGCATGTTGACCAGCGTGCTCTTGCCGGCGCCGTTCTCCCCGAGCAGCGCGTGCACCTCACCGGGAAACAGCGCCAGGTCGACGTGGCGGACCGCGACCACGCCGCCGAAGCGCTTCGCGACTCCGGACAGCTCGACCACCGGGGTGCTCACGACGCCTCCGGGAAGGAGCGCCCGCGAGCCGCGGCGGCCAGCCGCTCTGCGGTCATCACGGTGGGCAGCATCGTGTTGGCCGCCGGCTCCACCGGGATCACCGACGCGTCGGCGACCCGCAGCCCGGTCAGTCCGTGCACCCTGCCGTCCTGGTCCACCACACCACCGCGCTCGGCCGGCGCCATGGCACAGGTTCCGGTGAAGTGGTAGCCCGACGCGGTCATGGTCTCGATCGCAGCGTCCAGGGCGGTGTCGTCGGCGACGGTGGCGGCGTCGAGCCCGATCGGCTCGTGCAGCATCCCGGCCAGCGGCTCGCCCGTGATGACGGCCCAGCCGAGCCGGACGATCTCGCGGATCGCGTCCCGGTCGACCTGCTCGGTCAGATAGCCCGGTGCGACCCGGGGCAGCACCGTCGCGTCGGTGGAGGTGATCCGCACCGTGCCGACCGAACGGGGCTTGTTCAGCACGCACCCCATCCCCGCGAGCTGGCCGTGGCCCGTCCCGCCGGTGCCGGCCAGCCCCCGCGCACCGGCCTCGGTGGTGGACACGTCGAGGTAGGTGAACATGGTCAGCTGCGCGTCGAGGGCGCCCGGCTGCGCCGCGGTCGAGGTGCGCAGCACCGTCTGCAGGCTGAAGTCCTCCGGAGCCCAGGTGCCCTCGCGCGGCGCGGCCAGCAGGGGCACCGAGAAGTGGTCGCCCAGGTTCTCCCCCACCGGAAGGTCCGCGACGACCGGGACGTCCAGCCCGGACAGCAGCGCCGCCGGACCCACCCCGGAGCGCTGCAGCAGGGCCGGGGTCTGGATCGCGCCGGCGGTGAGCACCACCTCGCCCGCGTCGATCACCGTGCCGTCGGTCAGCTCGACGCCGGTCGCGGTGGTGCCCCGGAGGACGACGCGCCGGACGTGGAGGTCACCGCGCACCGTCAGGCCGGGCCGTCCGCGGGCCGGCGCCAGGTGGGTCGCCGCGGTGGACATCCGGGTGGTGCCGACCCGGTTCATCGGGGCGGGACCGACGCCCTCGGCGTCCGGGGCGTTGAAGTCCGGCTGGTACCCGGCCCCGAGCGCCCGGCAGCTCCGCACGAACGCGGCCTGCAGCGGGGCGAACTCGTGTTCCTCGGCGCGTGCGATCGGGAACGCGCCGCCGCGGCCGTGGATGTCCGGGCCGGGGGCCGGGTCGTCCTCCAGCGCGCGGTAGGCGGCCAGCACGTGCGCCCAGTCCCAGCGCGGGTTGCCCCGCTCGGCCCACTCCCGGAAGTCGGCCGTGGCGCCGCGCAGCGAGATCATGCCGTTGATCGCCGAGCCGCCCCCGATCAGCCGGCCCTGCGGCACCGAGATCGGTGCGCCGCCGGCCCCCTCCGCGGCCAGCCCCCAGTCGTGGCGGGGGTCGACGTCCGCCGCGTGTCCGCGCATCGGGACCACCCGGCCCTCGAGCACGGCGGCCGGTACCGCGGTGGCGTAGTCGGGCCCGGCCTCGATCAGCAGCACCCGCCGGCCGGGGTCCTCACTGAGCCGGGCCGCCACGATGCAGCCGGCCGTCCCGCCGCCGACCACGACGACGTCGAAGGTCTCGCCCATCTCCCTAGCTCCTTTGCTGCGGGCAGTGCACGGGTGGGGGCCGGCCCCGGACGGGGCCGGCCGTGGTCCCGCCCTTCTCATCGAGGTGCGGGGGTGCAGGCGGGGCCCGGCCGGGCCCCGCCGAGCGACTCAGGCCACGATCAGCGGCCGCAGGGTGCGGTGGGCGACCTCCAGGCCGGTGTGGATCCGGTCCTCGGTGCCGCCCCAGACCGGGTCCTCGTGCTCGACCGAGAGCACGCCGTCGAAGCCGCCCTCGTAGAGGGTGTCGACGACCCGGCGCCAGTCCACGTCGCCGAGTCCGGGCACGCGGTAACGCCACCAGCCGACGTCGAACGGGTCCTCGCGCCGCACGGCCTTGCCCGGCCAGCCGTAGCGGTGGCGCCGCTCCGGGAAGAGCTGGATGTCCTTGGCCTGGGCGTGCGGGATCCTGTCGACGTAGGGACGCAGGGCCTCGACCGGGTCGATGCCCATCCACACCAGGTGGCTGGGGTCGTAGTTGAGGTAGAGCCCGAGCGAGAACATCCACTCCCACAGCTCCGGGGAGTAAGCGAGGTTGCCCGGGTAGCCGTCCGGGTGCCAGCCCTCCATCACGCAGTTCTCGACGATCAGCTTGACGCCGTGTTCGCCGGCCCGCTCCACCAGCGGTGGGAAGATCTCCTCGGCGTCGCGCAGGTTCTCCGCCACCGTCCGGCCGGGATGGCGCCCGACGAACGTCCCGACGGTCGGGCAGCCGAGCAGCGCGGCGGCGTCGATGCAGGCCGCGAGGTGGGCGTGCACGGCGGCGCGTTCGGCCGGGTCGGGGTGCAGGTTGTTGTCGTAGAACGCCAGCGAGCTCAGCGTCAGACCGTGCTCGTCGAACAGCGCGCGCGTGGTGTCGGCCTCGCGCTCGCCGAACGCGGCGACGTCGAGGTGGCTGGCGGTGAACGGCCGGTCGCCGATCGCCGGCCAGGCCGCCACCTCGAGGGCCTCGTAGCCCGCTCCCGCGGCCCATCGGGCGATCTCGTCCAGCGGCCGGTCGGGCAGACAGGCGGTGAGCATTCCGAGTTTCACGAGGGCACCTCCACCCAGGTCGAGGACTCCGACGAGCGGATCACCGCGTCGGTCAGTGCGGCAGCACGCAGGCCGTCGGCGAACGTGGGCAGCCCGTCCGGTGCATCGCCGTGGACCGCGGAGTAGGTGTCGGCCACGAACGCGTTGAAGCAGTCCTGGTAGCCCTGCGGGTGGCCGGGCGGGAGCAGTGAGTACCGTGCCGCGGCCGGCGAGTACGCGGGCGCGCCGCGGTGCAGCACCCGGTCGCCGTCGCGGTCACCGATCCACAGCTGTTCGGGCGACTCCTGGTCGAAGCGGTAGGCCGCCCGCTCGCCGTCGAGGGAGATGCGCAGCGCGTTGCGCCGGCCGAGCGCGGTCTGGCTGACCACGACCGAGCCGGTGGCGCCGCTGTCGGTCTCGAACTGGACGGTGCTGGCCGTGCCCCCGCCCGCGGTCGCGGCGAGCAGGCGGGTGATCCGGTGCCCGCTGGTGAACTCGACCAGGTCGCACCAGTGCACACCGACGTCGGCGAACGCACGGTGCGCGCCGCCCTCGGCGGCGTCGCCGCGCCATCCGGCCGGCGCTCCGGCCGCCTGCCAGTCCTGGAGGTAGGCACCGTGCAGCAGGTGCAGCGGCCCGGCCCCGCCCGCGTGGACCCGGGCCCGGATCTCCCGGGCCGCGGGGTGGAAGCGGTAGACGAAGGGCACCGTCGCGACCCGGCCTCGGGCCGCGGCGACCAGCGCCCGCGCGTCGTCCAGCGTCGTCGCGAGCGGCTTCTCGCAGACCACCGTCTTGCCCGCGGCCAGCGCCCGGCGGGCCAGGGCGACGTGGGTGGAGTTCGGGGAGCACACGTGCACCACGTCGACGTCGTCGGCGTCGATCAGGGCGTCGCCGCTCACGGCCGCGGTGCGGGCACCGAGGCGGACGGCGGCCTCCTCCGACCGGTCGGGGCGCGAGGCCGCGACGCGGGTCACCTCGCCCCCGGCCGCCCGGACGGCGTGTGCGTGCACGCCGCCGATGAACCCGGCGCCGATGATCCCGGCGCGGAGCCTGTCCGCCATCGGTTGCTCCTGTCTCAACTCGTCGTCACGGTCAGCCCGGCCCGGTCCAGCGCGCCGTCGAGCCAGGCGCGGCTGATCCGTGCCGCCTCGGCCGGGTCGCCGTCGTAGGAGTCCAGCTCGACGACCAGCCAGTCGTCGTAGTCGACCTCGGCGACGGCGGCGAGCACACCGTCCAGGTCGAGCACGCCGCGGCCGAGCGGCAGGAACGTCGCACCGTCGGCCCCGAGGTCCTTGAGGTGCACGTGCCGGATCCGGTCCGCGTGGCGACGGATCAGCGCGGCCGGGTCGCCACCACCGGCGGCCAGGTGGGCGGTGTCCGGGCAGAAGCCGATCGTGGACCGGGAGAACACGGCCTCGATCTGTTCCGGGGACTGGCCGATCGTGCCCAGGTGCGGGTGGTAGCAGGCGGACAGGCCGTGTTCCGCCGCGATCCCGGCGACCGTGTCGAGGGCCCGGGCGAGCCGGTCGTGGTCGCCGTCGGCGATCCCCTGCGCTCGCGGCGCACCGCCACCGACCACCAGCTGTGCCGCGCCGAACCGGGCGGCGTCCTCAGCGGCCCGGCGCACCCGGTGCAGTTCGTCGGGCAGGATCTCGGGGTAGACGAAGTTCCCGCCCGTGTAGACCCCGACCAGCGACAGCCCGGTCTCGTCGAGCAGCCGGTGCAGTGAGCCGGGGTGGTCGTCGCGGACCTCGGCGAACTCGCGCACGTTCCCGTCGAACATCTCGACGCCCCGGTAGCCGGCGGCGGAGATCTCGCGCAGCGCCCGGTCCATGTCTCCGGGGACCCGGTAGACGAGGTCCTTGACGCTGGTCACCCCGGCCGCGGCGCCAGTGACGCCGCCCCAGGTGATCGAGTGATAGCCGAGACGCACGACCCACCTCCTTCGGTGCGGCCACGGCGCCGCACTTGCGATCGATGCGATGACAGTAAAGTTTGATCTACACAGAAGTCAATGGACTATCCTCGGAAGCCTGGCCGAGGCGAAACGAGGAGGTCGCCGAGTGGGACCGTCCGTGCAAGGGGTCGCGCCGGACCAGCTGGACACGCTGGTCACCGTGCTCGACCTGGTTCGTTCCGGCGGCGCGCGCACACGTCCGGAGCTGGCCCGTCGCTCCGGGCTGGGGCGCACGGTCGTCTCGCAGCGGCTCGGGCAGCTGGAGGCAGCGGGTCTGGTGACCGAAGGCGACCTCGGCACGTCCACCGGCGGCCGAGCGCCGCGCGAGCTGCGCTTCCGTGCCGATGCGGGGGTGCTGCTGGTGGCCTCGCTCGGGGTGACCGGATTCGACGCCGGTGTGGCCGACCTGAGCGGACGTCTGGTCGACCACCGGAGTCGCGCCTGGGACATCGCCACCGGGCCGGAGGCCAGCCTGAGCCGGGTGGAGAGCCTGTTCGACGAGCTGCTCGCCGACCGGGGCGCTCCCGCCGTCTGGGGCGTCGGTCTGGGGGTGCCGGGCCCCGTCGAGTTCGCCTCCGGCCGTCCGGTGGCGCCACCGATCATGCCGGGCTGGGACGGCTACCCGGTCCGCGACCGGCTGGCCACCCGCTACGACGCGCCCGCGTTCGTGGACAACGAGGTCAACCTGATG
This sequence comes from Pseudonocardia sp. UM4_GMWB1, assembly GCF_017312155.1. Lineage (NCBI taxonomy): Bacteria > Bacillati > Actinomycetota > Actinomycetes > Pseudonocardiales > Pseudonocardiaceae > Pseudonocardia > Pseudonocardia sp. UM4_GMWB1. Next base: position 4,459,863 of record NZ_QJPN01000001.1, read on the forward strand.
GCGCTGGGCGAGTACCGGGCGGGCCGGGGGGTCGGATCCCCGGACCTGGTCCTGGTCAAGATCGGTACCGGGATCGGGGCGGGACTGATCTCCGGCGGACGGCTGCACCGCGGTGCGCAGGGCTCGGCGGGCGACATCGGACACGTCGGGTTGACCGGATCGGTCCCCGGCGCGGAGCAGGTGGTGTGCCGTTGCGGCAACGTCGGCTGCCTGGAGGCGTTCGCGGGCGGCGCCGCACTGGCCCGGGATGCGACGGCGGCCGCCCTGGACAACCGGGGGGAGCACCTGACCGAGCGGCTGGCGAAGGCGGGCGAGATCACGTCCGACGACGTCGTGCGCGCCGCCGAGTTCGGCGATCGGGTCGCGGTCGAGCTGTTGTCGCGTGCCGGTCGCCTGGTCGGCGACACCGTGGCGGCCATCGTCAACTTCTTCAACCCGTCGACGATCCTGCTCGGCGGCCGGGTCGGGACCTCCGGCGATCTGCTGTTGGCCGGGGTTCGCCAGTCGGTCTACCGCCGGTCTCTGCCGCTGGCCACCCGCGACCTGCAGATCGCGCGGGCGTCGCTGGGCGAACGAGCGGGCCCGACCGGAGCGGGCTGCATGGTCGTCGACGAGCTGTTCGGCCGGGACCTGCTGGCCCGGTGGATCCCGCACGGCAGCCCCGCCGGGATGCCTGGGCTGCATCCGAGCTCGCGCGCAGACGCCTGACGGGACAGCGGTCCACGGCCCAGCCGGCGCCGAACCGTCGGGGCCCGCGGCTCGCGCCCTGGCCCACCGCGCAGTCTGATGGCGAACCGGGCGTCGTGCATCGGTGGGCGTGCCCCACCGATCCGGTTGCCGCGGCGGAGGGACGACGGGCGGTGTGTCTCAGGAGCGGTGCGTCTCAGGCACGGTCGGTCCTCCCCAGCAGAGCGTCGGAGATGATCCGCAGCTGGATCTCCGACGTCCCCTCGAAGATCGTGGTGAGCCGCGCGTCCCGCCAGTAGCGTTCGGCCGGGAAGTCGGTGGTGTAGCCGGCGCCGCCGTGGATCTGCAGGCCCTCGCTGGTCACCCGCTCGGCCATCTCGGAGGCCACGAGCTTGACCATCGAGGCCTGCGTCGGGCTGGGCCGGCCGGCGTCGACCGCGGTGCACACCTGGTACATCAGGGCCCGCGCGGCCTCGACCTGCGCCGCCATGTCGGCGATCGTGAACCGCAGCGCCTGGTTGACGCCGATCGGGCGGCCGAACTGGACCCGCTCACCGGCGTAGGCGATCGAGTCCTCCAGCGCCCCGCGGGCCAGCCCGATCGCGCGGGCCGCGGTGTGGATGCGGGCGGTGTCGAGGTCACCCATGGCGATGCGGAAGCCCTTGCCCGGTTCGCCGACGATCTCGCTCGCCCAGGCGCCGTCGAAGGCGAGCTCCCAGGTCCTCCAGCCGTGGTACCCGATCTTGCGGACCGGGGTGCCGGTGACGCCCTCGGGCAGGGTGCCTCGTTGCTTGGGCATGAGGAAGCAGGTCACCCCGCGCGAGCGGTGCGCCGGGTCGACGGGCTCGGTCCGCGCGAAGACCTGCAGATAGTCCGAGCCGTCGGCGAAGGTGCACCACATCTTCTGACCGGTGATCCGCCAGCCCTCGCCGTCCGGGACGGCGCGGCAGCTCAGGTTGGCGACGTCGGAGCCCGCCTCGGCCTCGGACAACGCGAACGCGCTGAGGAACTCGCCGCGCGCCATGGCGGGCAGGTAGCGGGCGCGCTGGTCGGCGTCGAAGCCGGCGGTGAACTGCTGCCCGCGGGCGATCAGGCTGGCCACGCTCATCCAGGCGCGGGCCAGCTCCTCGACGATGATCGCGTACTCGGACAGGCCCAGGCCGAGCCCGCCGTACTCCTCCGGGATGAGGATGCCGAAGAAGCCCAGCCCGGCCATCTTCTCCCGCAGGGCCATCGGGATCTCGCCGTGCTCGGGGTCGAGCTCGTTGGCGACGGGCAGGACCTCCTTCATCGCGAACTCGCGGGCCATCGCCTGGATCGCCAGGCGGTCCTCGGTGAGGAACGGTTCGGTCATCTCTCCGTCTCCGTGGGTCGATCGCGCCGGTGGATCCCGAGCCCGGCCCGGCCGGGGGCGAGGTGGTCGCGCAGGACGAGGTCGTCGTCGTAGTCCCCGCCGTTCTGCCTGCGGAACGGGAGCGGGGTCGTGTGCGGGACGGCGAGCACCCGCTCGCACAGCTCCCTCGCGGCCGTGGCGAACTCGTCGTCGGACACCCGGTTCGCGCCCGTGACGACGACGGGCGGCAGGACCTCGTAGCCCACGTAGAACAGGGTGCCGTGCTGCAGGGGGAAGAGCAGCTCCTCGAGGTGCCCGTGGACGCCGCGGGGTCCGAGGTCCGGTCCGCGCCCGCCGACGGTGGTCAGGACGAGGGCCCGCTTGCCGGCGAGCGGGCCCTCGCCGTAGCGCAGCGTGCGGCCGGGGTGGTCGGGATCGACGACGCCGTAGGCGAAGCCCTTGAGGAACACGCGGTCGAACCAGCCCTTGAGGATCGCGGGCATGCCGTACCACCACAGCGGGAACTGGACGACGAGCGTGTCGGCGGCCGCGACCTTGTCCTGCTCGGCGCGCACGTCCGCGCTCAGCGTCCCGGCGGTGCGGGCCTGGGCCGACACCGGCCCGACCCGGAACCGCTCGTCCGGGTCGTGGCCGTAGTCCGCCGCCGTGACCACCGGGTTCCAGGCCATGGCGTGCAGGTCGGAGACGACGACCTCGTGCCCGGCCCGCTCGAGCGCGGCGACGCCCGCGTCCTTCAACGCACCGTTCAGCGAGCGGGGCTCGGGGTGGGCGAGGACCCAGAGGACCTTCACGCCACGAGCTCGACGATCGCGGCCAGGCCCTGGCCGCCGCCCATGCACATCGTCTCCAGGCCGTAGCGGCTCCCGCGGCGACGCATCTCGTACGCCAGGGTGGTGAGGATCCGGCAGCCGGTGGCGCCTGCGGGGTGACCGAGGGAGATCCCCGAGCCGTTCACGTTGAGCCGCGGCTCGTCCGAGGGGAGTCCCCATTCCCGCAGGCAGGCGATGACCTGGGCCGCGAACGCCTCGTTGACCTCGATCAGGTCGATGTCCGCCCACTCCAGCTCGGCGCGCTGGAGCGCCGTGGCGACCGCGGGCACCGGCCCGATCCCCATCGTCCGCGGCGGCACCCCGGCCAGCGCGGAGGTCACGATGCGGAGGAACGGGGTGAGGCCCAGCTCGGCCGCCCGCGCGGCGGTGGTCACCACACAGACCGACGCCCCGTCGCTCTGCCCGCAGGCGTTGCCCGCGGTCACCGTGGCGTCCGGGTCCTCGTGGCGGCGGACCGGCCGCAGCCGCGCCAGGTCGTCCAGGGTGAGACCGGCGCGCGGGTGCTCGTCGAGGGTCACCACGGTCTCCGGCGTGCGGCGGGTGCCGGGCACCGTGACCGGCACGATCTCCTCGGCGAACCGGCCCTCCTTCGTCGCCGCGACGGCCTTCTGCTGCGACCGGAGCGCGAACTCGTCCTGCTCGGTGCGGCTGATCGCGTACTCGGCGCGCAGGTTCTCGGCGGTCTCGAGCATGCCGCCGGGGACCGGGAAGTGCACCCCGCCCGCGGTGGTGCGGCCCCGGGTGATCCGGTTGACCATCCGCAGCTCGTCGCCGCGGATCCCTTCCTGCAGGCCCAGCGCGTAGTACTCGGCCTGGCTCATCGCCTCGACACCGCCGGCGACGACCAGGTCCGCCCAGCCCTGCCCGACGGTGAGCGCCGCCTGGAGGACGGCCTGCAGCCCGGAGCCGCAGCGGCGGTCGAGCTGCATGCCGGCCACGCCGACGCCGAGGCCCGCGTTCAGGGCGGCGACCCGGCCGATGGCGGGCGCCTCGCTCGTCGGGTAGCAGTAGCCGAGCACGACGTCGTCGACGTCGCCCTCCTCCAGCCCGGTCCGGGCGATCAGCCCCCGCAGGGCCTGGGTGGCCAGGTCCGCGGCGGTCAGGGTGGCGAACACCCCGCCGTCGACGCCGACCGGCGTGCGCACCGGGTCGCAGACGACCACATCGGACGGGCTCACGTCGGGACCTCCGTGCTGCTGTACAGCCGCGCCGCGAGCTCGCGCAGCGCGGCAGCCTTGATCTTGGAACCGTTGGTGCCGACGGTGGTCGGCATCTGCTCGACGAGGTGCACGGAGTCGGGCACCTTGAACGTCGCGAGGGCCTGGGCACACCAGGCCCGCAGCGCGGCCGGGTCCGGGGTGGTGCCGGGCACGGCCTCGACGAACGCGACGGCCCTGGTGTCCCCGTCCACGGTGACGCCGACGACCTTGCTCCGGGCCACGTCCGGGTGCTCGGCCAGGCGGATCTCGATCTCGGCGGGCTCCACGAGGAAGCCGCGCAGCCGGAACGAGTCGCCCATCCGGCCCGCGTAGTCGAACGCGCCGTCCGGGTGGACCGTGCCCAGGTCGCCGGAGCGGAACCAGCCGTCGGCGGTGAACGAGCGCGCGCGGATCGCACCGTCGGTGTCGCCGAGGTAGCCGTCGACCACGGCGTAGCCGCGGAACTGCAGCTCACCGGGCTCGCCCGCGGGCGGCGGCCCGCCCGTGGCCGGGTCGACGGCGCGCACCTCGATGTCCGGGGACACGGGTCGACCGCCCGCCCGCCAGCGCGCGGGCGCCGGGTCGTGCTCGAGCCAGAACGACAGCAGCGAGAACAGCTCGCTGGAGCCGAAGATCCCCATGGTCGGGGTGCCGGTCTCCTTCTCGGCCCATTCCGCGACCTGGATCGACTTGCCGTAGAAGTCCCCGATGAGCAGGCGGCGGCACGCGGACAGGTCGCCGCCGTGGGCGCGGTGGCTCTCCATCAGCCGCCCGGCCACGTCGTCCGCGCAGGCCAGGTGCGTCACCCCGAACTCGCCCATGTGGGCCACGACCAGGTCGTCGTCGAACGTGGGCTCCAGCAGCGCCGCCCCGCCAGCGGCGATCGCGGCGAGCGCCGGGACGTAGCCGAAGACCCCGGACAGCGGCAGCACGACCAGGCTGACCGACTCCGCGTCCCAGCCGCCCGCGGCGGCGACGTTCCGGGCGTGGCTGGCCACGCCGCTGCCGAGGTGGGCAGCGAGCTTCGGCATACCCGTCGAGCCGGAGGTCGTGAACGCCACGGCCAGGGCGTCCCGGGTGCCGCGCAGCGCCTGCGGGTCGGCCGCACCCGGCGGCGGGCTCGGCACCCAGGCCCCCGCGCCGACGTCGTAGGTCGCGGCGGCGGCCTGGTCCGCGGGCGGGCGGCCGGGTCCGGTCACGACGGCGATGCCGGGGGCGGGCACGTCCGCCTCGGCGACCGCCTCGCGCAGCCTCGCCCGCAGGTCCAGGCCGAGGAAGTCGTGGGCGATCAGCACCACCCGCGGCCGGGCCCGGTCCAGGACGTGCGCGACGTCCGCCACGCCGTAACGGGTGTTGATGCCGATGACGTGGGCGCCGAGCGCGGCCGCGGCGAACTGCGCCACCAGCGACTCGGACCAGTTCGGCAGCCATACGCCCACGCAGTCGCCCTCGCCGACGCCGTGGGCCCGCAGGTCCTCGCGCAACGTGAGGACGCGTGCGACCAGCTCCGCCCGGGTGACGCGGCGCGGCGCGGGCCCGCCGTCGATGACCACGGTGCTCTCCGGGGCGGCCGCGGCGGTGTCGGCCAGCAGGTCGGCCAGGGTGGTCGTGTGGCCGGTCATGCGGCACCCCGGCTCTCGCGGGCGCCCAGCTCACCGAGCCAGCCGTGCAGGACGTCGGCGAAGCCCTCGACCTCCTCCATCGGGTAGTGCCCGATGCCCTCCAGCAGGGTGTAGCGGGAGTCCGGGATGAGCTCGGCGGCGCGCCGGACGTCCGCGGGGTCGAGCCACAGGTCGTCGTCCCCGACGACGAGGTGGGTCGGGCAGGCCACGCCGTCGAGCTCCGCCAGCACGTCGTGGGTGGCCCAGCCGATGAGGTCGCTGGTGGAGATCTCGGGGTCCTCGCGGCGGTGCATGCGCGCGATCAGCTCCGCCCGCTCGGCCGCCACCCGCCGCCCGACGACGGCGAGCGTCCCGAAGTAGGTCCGGTCCGACCGGCTGGGCGCGGCCGAGTCGACCAGCTCACGTTCCAGCCCGCGCACGCTCAGCATCGTCGAGTCGGTGCCGCCGTGCGCCGCCAGCGCGACGGCGCCGGCCAGGCGCTCGCCGCGGCGCACCGCGAGCTGCAGGGTGATGGCGCCCCCGATGGAACAACCCACCACGAAGGGCCGGTCCATCCCGAGCCGGTCCATGAGCTCCTCGCACCACTGGGCGTAGACACCCAGGTCCCGCACCGGGCCGCCGGGGGCGGGCTCCGAGCGACCGTGCCCCGGCAGGTCCGGGACCACCACCCGGTAGCCCAGCTCGGCGAGCCGCGGCTGGACCTCCCGCCACTGCACACCGTTCTGACCCGCCGTGTGCAGGCACAGCACCGGCCGCCCCGCGCCCTCCTCCAGCACGAAGGCGCGGGTCCCGCCCACCTCGACGTAGTCGGCCCTCATCGTGTCCCCTCCGTGCGGGCGAACGCCCGCGCCTCGTCGACCAGCGCGACGACCGCCGCGGTCAGCCGCAGGTACTCGTAGGCACTGCCCTCGACCTCGAACTCGTCGCGCAGGGTCCGCTCGGTGAAGTCGTTCCGCGGACCGGTCAGCAGCCCGGCCCACACGACGTCGGGCGCGGAGACGACGAACGTCGGCCCGTCCGGTGTCCGGGTCCCGGCCTCGAGCACCCGTCCCTTGTAGACACGGAACACCACCAGGTCGCCGCCGAGGCGCAGGCCGAGGGTGCCGTCCCAGGTGCCGGTGGCCCGGGTGAACGCGGCCGACTCGCCGAGCGCGGGGGCCAGTGCCCGCGCCCACTCCACGGACGGGAAGGACCGGCCGAGCCGGGCGCGGCGGTCGTCGACCGCCTCGCGCGCCGTGACCAGCGCAGCCGACCGGCCCACCTGCACGATCTCGTCGTGCTGGTTGCGGACCACCACGTGCCTGCCGACGACACCGTTGCGCAGTGCCGACGTGCGACGGGTGCGGGTCACCGTCATCTCGTAGGTGACCGAGTCGCCGACGTGGATCGGCGCCACGAACTCCCAGTGCGTGTCGAACGCCGCCTCGACGTGCCCCGACAGGCCGCGCTCGTGGTGCCAGCCGAAGAAGCCGGCCAGGCCCAGCGGACCGTGGACCAGCGGGCGGCCGTCGGCGGACCGGCCGTGCTCGGTGTGCAGCGCGGCCCGGTCCCCGCTGACCTCGGCGAAGGCCGCGACCACCGCCGCGGAGAAGCTCCGTGCCGGGCCGGTGTAGACCTGCCCGACCTCGAAGTCCTCGAAGTGGGGCGCGGCCGCCCCTGCCCCGGGCCCACCGGCGTACACCGGCGACCCGGTGGTGGCACTGGTGCTCATCGACCGTCCTCTCCGACGGGCCGTCGCGATCGTCGTACCCGACGAGCTCGCGACGACACGAACGAACGTTCTTACGCCTGCCATGCAATCAGCAGCTTCCCGGCCCGTCAAGAGCAGGAGCGCCGTAGCGGGTGCGCTACCGTGAGCGACATGAACGACCGTTCCCCGACCCTGGTCGCCGAGACGGGGCGGCGGAACGAGGCCGCGATCCTCAACGCCGCGATCCACGCCTTCGGCACCCAGGGCTTCAACGGCGCCTCGATGCGCGACGTGGCCCGCGGCGCCGAGACCAGCCTGTCCAACCTCTACAACTACTTCCCGTCGAAGTCGAAGCTGCTCGCCGCGGCGCTGCAACACGCCAACGCCGAGTTGCGCAGCCGCGTCCTGTCGGCCGTGGAGCTGGCCGGCGACGACGCCCCGTCCCGCATGCGCGAGGCGGTCCGCGCGCACGTCGGGTTCGTCGTCGAACACCAGACGGCGACCCTGGTGGCGACCAACGAGCTCCGCTACCTCGACCCCGAGGACCGCGCCGCACTGGTGGAGGACCGGGACGCCACCCAGGACGCCTTCGAGCGCATCGTCGCCCAGGGCGTCGCCGACGGAGCCTTCCGCACGCCCTACGCCACCGACGCGGCACGCACGATCCTCGGTGCCGTCGCGGCGATCGCGAGCTGGTACCGCCCGGACGGCGCACTGGGCCGCGGCCAGCTCGCCGAGCAGTACGCGCGCTACGCCCTCGCCCTGCTCGAGGCCCCCCTCACGCACTGACGCCCGCCGCGGGGGGCGACCCGGCGAGATGCCTCTTGTCCGCTGTGACCCGAGTCGCTAGCGTCTTAAGAACGATCGTTCGTACTCGTGTCGGAGCCCCTCGTTCTCCGGCACCCTCACCGCCGCACCGTTGCGGCCTGGAGGTGGACCCGGATGGACCAGCACGCTCCCCCGAAGAAGATGGGCCGGCTCGCTGCCGCGGCGGTCTTCGCCACCGCGCTCGAATGGTTCGACTTCCTCATCTACGCCACGGCCGCCGCCCTCGTGTTCGGGCACCTGTTCTTCCCCTCGGTCAGCCCGGTGGCCGGCACCCTGGCCTCCTTCGCGACGTTCGCCGTCGGCTTCGTCGCGCGACCGCTCGGCGGCATCATCGCCGGGCACGTCGGCGACCGCTTCGGCCGCAAGCCCCCGCTGGTCGCCGCCATGCTGCTGATGGGCGTGGCGACGTTCGCGATCGGCGTCCTGCCCGGGTACGCGACCATCGGGATCTGGGCACCGATCCTGCTGGTGGTCGCCCGCCTGGTCCAGGGCCTGGGCGTCGGCGCCCAGTGGGGCGGCGCCGCGCTGCTGCTCACCGAGCACGCCCCGGTCGAACGGCGCGGGTTCTACGGGTCGCTCGTGCAGACCGGCGCCATCGCAGGAGCGGTCGCGGGCAACCTCTTCTTCCTCCTGCTGACCACCATCCTGTCCGAGGAGCAGTTCATCGCCTGGGGTTGGCGCGTCCCGTTCCTCTCCGGCCTCGCCCTGGTCCTGATCGGCGCCTACGTGCAGCTCAAGATCGAGGACACCCCGGTGTTCCACGACCTGCAGCAACGGTCGGCGGAGTCCCGGCGCGACGCCGGACTGCGCAAGGCACCGCTCGTCCAGGCCGTGCGGCACTACTGGCGCGAGATCCTCCAGGCCGCGGGCGCGTTCTTCGTCGTCAACGCCACCTTCTACATCCTGATCAGCGGGATGCTGAGCTACGCCACCACACAGGTCGGCATGTCCCGGTCGGCGATCCTGTGGTGCGTCATGGGCGCGGGCCTGACACAGGTCGTGTCGATGCCGTTCTTCGGCGGTCTGACCGACCGGATGGGCTCGCGGAAGAAGCTCTACCTCACCGGCACGGTGCTGATGGCGGTCTGGGCCTTCCCGATGTTCCTGCTGATCGACACCGGCTCGCTGCCGCTGGTGTTCCTCGCCCTGCTGGTCGGGTTCACCATCCACGCGACGATGTACGGCCCCCAGGCCACCCTGTACGCCGAGATGTTCCCGGCGGACGTCCGCTACTCGGGTGCCTCGCTGGGCTACCAGTTCGCCTCGGTGTTCGCCGGCGGTCTCGCCCCGTTCATCATGACCGCGTTGCTGGCGGGCACGGGTGCCTCCTGGTCGGTCGCGCTCTACATCATCGCCACGGCCGTGGTCACCTTCGTCGCGGTGGTGACGCTGAAGGAGCGCTACCGCCGCGACCTCTACGAGACCTCCGACGCCGAGGCGGCCGGAACCGTCGCCGCCTCTGGCTGAGCGCTCCGCCCGGCTTCCGGGCCCACCGCGCACGACCCGGCGCCGAGGCTCGTCGGGCTCGCCCGGTCTCGCTACGACCCGCAGTGCCTGCTCAGGTCCGGCACGACGTGGCCCTCCGTCAGTTCAGGCGTTCCCGCCGCGCCACGGTGGTGACACCGGCAGGATCAGGGCGTTGCTCCCGGACCGCGAGCATGACCAGCGCACCCAGTGCCGGCCCGGCGGCGAGGGTCAGGAACGCGACGGTGAAAGAGCCGGTGGCGGCGAAGGCTCCGCCGACCGCCAGCGGGACGATGACGCTGCCGAGCTGCCAGAACGCGTTGGCGAACCCGGACGCGGTACCGGTGACGGCACTGGGCACCAGCCGCGGCACCAGCGCCACGAGCAGCGTCGTCCAGCCGTAGGCGGCGGCGCCCAGCAGCGGTGCGAGCCAGAGGAAGGCCGTCGCGGAGGTGAGGTTGCCGAAGACGAGCAGCGTGACGACGAACAGGACCAGGATGAGGACGGCGGGCATGCGGCGGGCGCCACCGTAGAACCGGTCGCTGACGAAGCCGACGATCGGCTTCACGACGACCGCGGTGATCGCGAAGATCGCCACGACTGCTCCGGCGGTGCCGGGCGTGATGCCGTGCCCCTTGATCATGAGTGCATTGGCCCAGGTGATGAACCCGTAGAGCCCCCAGAACCCGCCGAAGCCTGCGATCGCGGTCAGTACCAGGTTGCGGTTGGCAAGCATCGCGATCCAGCTCGAGTCCGACCGCTGCCCCTTCGCGAGGGGCACCTCCGCCGCGGCCGGGTCGAGCATCGGGCCCGGTCGCAGGATGAAGAAGAGCAGTACGGCGAGCACCATCGAGACGACGCCGAAGAAGTGGTACGAGGTGCCCCAGCCGTGCCAGGCGATCATCGCCGGGACGACGGAATTGGCGATCGCGGTGCCCAGTGATGTGGCGGTGACGAAGATGCCCATCGGCAGCCCGAGCTGGGTCGAGGGGAACCAACTGGCCACAAGCCGGATTCCGGCCGAGTAGTCGGCCCCGGCGAAGAGACCGACCAGGGCCTGGACCGCGATACCGACCGTGGCCGAGGTGGTGGAGCCGAACAGCGTCATGAACGCGCCGGCGCCGAACAGCGAGATGGACAGCATCCAGCGCCCGCCGAGTCGGTCGGTCCCGACCCCGCCGAGCGCGTTCGAGATGACGTAGCCGACGTAGTAGGCCGTGGCGAAGACACCGAGGCTGGCAAGCGGAACGGCCAGATCCTCACCGACGAAGACCGACGCCGGACCCCAGGTCGAGCGATCGACCGACGTCAGGGTGAACGAGAGCCAGCAGGCGAACAGGACCACCCAGCGGTAGGGCGACAGTGTCGCCGTGCCCGCCGGGCTGACAGGGACAGTGCTCATCGTTGAGCCTCCGTGGTGGGAGTGGGGGCGGAACACGGCGCCGCGTTCAGCTGTGCGGTCACGGTGCGGCCGTGATCAGAGGTCGAGCACGAGTCGTGGCGACGAGCAGCTGCCGACACAGATCATCATCGAGGTGCCGCGGGCGCGTTCCCGTGGGGACAGGATCGTGTCCCGGTGGACTGGGGTTCCGTCGAGGACCTGTGTCTCGCAGGTCCCACAGAATCCCTCCTCGCAGGAGGCCATGACGTCGGGGCGGACCGTGCGCACGGCATCGAGGATCGATCGGCCCGCTGCAACCGGGACTGTCTCGCCGGTGGAGGCCAGCACGACCTCGAAGGCGCCGGCCGGGTCTGCGACCGGGTCCGTCGCACGGTCGGGGCCCGGGTCGGCGACGAAGCGTTCGATGCGGACCGGCAGCTCGGGACGGGAGGCTTCCGCGACGTCGGCGAGAGCTCGCAGCATGCCGGGTGGCCCGCAGCTGTAGACGGCAGCGCCGGCGGGAGCGGCGGCGAGGATCTCCGCAAGTGGTAGCGGACCGTCGACGTCGTCACTGTGCAGGGAGACCGCTCCTGCCGACACGCCCGCGAGCCGCTGCACCTCCTCGGTGAACGCGAGCGTGTCCGCCCGCCGGCCGCCGTAGTGCAGCGTCCAGGGCGTTCCGTCGTCGACGGCGGTGCGGATCATCGCGAGCAGCGGGGTGATCCCGATGCCACCCGCGACGAACACGTAGGAGGTGGCCGGTCCGAGAACGAATCGGTTACGGGGTCCGCGGATCTGCAGACGTCTCCCGACCAGGCCGGTGGTGTGGATCTCCGCGGAACCGCCGCGCCCGTCCGCCTCGTGGAGTACGGCCACGGTGTAGTCCGGGTCGGCGGTGTCGCCGCACAGCGAGTACTGGCGGACCAGCCCCGACGGCAGCGTCAGATCGACGTGGGAACCCGCCGTCCAGGCCGGGAGGGGGATGGCGCCGCGCAGTCGCAGCGACAGCACACCGTTCGCTTCGTGGCGAGCCTGCGTCACGAGGACGTCGAACGTATCGTCGCTGTTCACGACTGTGTCCCTGCAGGTTCGCCGTCACGGGCACCGCCGCGCAGGACCTGAAGGAAGGGTACGGTGAACCGGGTGTCGCCGAGAACGACGACGCTGTCGGCGGCCTCGCGGATCGTGGTCGCCGACCGTTCCGCCTCCGGCTCGTCCCATCGGGCACCGGGTCTCACGATGACCGCCCCGAGGAGGACCCCGTTCGCCCTGGTGGCGTCGCCGATCCGGGTGACCGAGTCGCGGTCGACCCGGGCGAGGTCGTGGGTGAGGAACACGACCACGTCGGTGGCGTGCACGGTGTGCTCGAGCGGGTTGCCCACCGGTGGTCCGCCCGTGTCGGAGCCGGCCCCGTCCGTGCACGCCGTGGCCGGTTGCGAGCCGGCCACGGTGATGCCGGCGAGCTCGAGGTCGTCGCGACCGTCGACCCAGAGCCGGGCGGTGTGATCGAGCGGAACCAGCAGAACGGCCGCTTCGTAGGACCGTCGGGTGGGGATCGGCGCCATCGGCACGACCCTCCTTTCCGGGGACAGGTCAGATGGAGACGAAGTCCTGACCGGGCTTCACGACGAGGGCGTCCTGCGCACCTTCCTGGAAGGGGACCGACTTCGGCAGCAGCACCGAGGCGGACCGGACCCTGTGGTGCTCGGCGTCGTCGCCGGGCAGGTCCGCGGTGTTTCCGGCGGCGTCCTCGGCGGCTGCGAGAAGGCGCCGGCGAGCCAGGATGATCGCGGCGTCGCTGGTGCCCAGACGCTCCTTAGTGCGGTCCACGATCGGGCCCATGCTCTCCTGCAGGGAGAAGTCCTGGGCCGCGATGCCCTCGACGCCGGAGAAGCTGCGCTTCGCGCGCTGGGCCTCACGGTCGATGAGGTAGTCGTTGGACCTGTTCGCGACCGTGCGGAAGGTACCCGGGATGTTGCGGGAGTGGATCCCGTCGCCGCGGCGCATCGACTCCAGCTCGTCGTCACGCAGGTCGCGGGTGGGGTGGTAGTTGATGCTCCACGCCCAGCAGGTCTCGTCGTCGATCGGTACCCAGGCGTGGGCGCCCAGCGGGTTGTGAGTCCCGAACGGAGGGATGATCGTGTACCACGGCATGATCCACTGGGTGATGCGCCAGTAGTAGCGCTCGTCGTCGACGTTACGGCGGGCTCCGATCAGCAGACCGCCGTTGGACTCGATGACCTCGAACTTCGGTCGGGTGTCGGCCTTGAGGTAGGTCAGGCCCTCGGTGCCGGCGTGCATGGGGTCGTCGTCCATGTTGAAGCGGTGCGCGAACGACACGTGGCTGGAGTCGATGCCTCCCTCCATGGCCTGCATGTAGTTGGTCTCCTGCAGGCGCTTGGACACGAACACCTGGGAGCCGGGCAACATCGCCCATTCCAGTTCGGGGAGGTCGGGTCGGTGCTCGGCCGGGCCCATGTAGGTCCACACGACCCCGCCGCGCTCGATGCACGGATAAGCCTTCTGCTTGATCTTCTCCCGGAACCTGCTCTCGGGCGGCTCCGAAGGCATGTCCACACAGTTTCCGTCGACGTCGTACTTCCAGCCGTGGTAGGCGCACCGCAGGCCGCATTCCTCGTTGCGACCGAAGAACAGTGATGCCGTCCGGTGGCTGCAGAACTCGTCGAGCAGGCCGAGCCTGCCCTCGCTGTCCCGGAATGCGATCAGGCGTTCCCCGAGCAGCTGCACCCGCACCGGGGGGCAGTCCGGCTCCGGGAGCTCCTCGGTCAGCAACGCCGGGATCCAGTAGCGACGTAGCAGGTCACCCATCTCGGTGCCCCGGTCGGTCCGGATAAGTCGTTCGTTCTGCTCGCGCGTCAGCACGGTGGTGGTTCCTTCCAGCCGGGTGTCAGGACGTCGTGTGGTGGTGGGGACGGACAAGGACGTGCGGGGATCGCGGCCCGTCGCCGAGGGCGAGCCGGGCCAGCATGTCCCCGACACCGTCGAGAGGGACCGTGGCGACGGGGACCCGATCCAGCCGGGAGTCGCCGCCGGCCAGGGCTGCGATCGCGGCTCCGACCGCCTCCGGCGAGCGCCCGCGGACCCCGTGCACCGAGACGCCGCGACGGATCATGAGGGCGGTGTCGACCGGGACCGCTGCGGGCGACTTGGGTGAGGTCAGGACGAGACGGCCGCCGTGGCCGAGCAGCCCCATCGCGGGATCGACGACACCGGGAGCGCCCCCGGTGGTGTCCACCACCAGATCAGGGCGTTCGCTCTCGAGCCGGGCCGGGTCGTCGGTGACGACCGGGACCGCGCCGAGAGTCTCGACGATGCCCAGCCGTTCGGCGTCACAGGGCAGTCCGGTGACGATCACGCGCTCCGCTCCCCCGGCCAGCGCGGCCGCCGCGACCGCCACACCGTGGTATCCGGGGCCGAGGACGACCACGGTCTCGCCGGAGCGCAGCCGGCCCGCACCGAGCGTCCAGTCGAGGGCGTTGGCATAGGGCAGCACCCAGGTCGCCAGCTCGTCGCCGAGTGCGTCCGGCAGGTGGTGCAGGACGGCGTTGGCGGGGAGGTGGAGGTACTCGGCGTTGCCGCCGAACAGACCAGGGGCCTCGGCGACCGGCACGGTCCCGATCCGGCGGCCACCACCCCAGATGTCGGTCTCGGGACAGAGCCGGTACGGCCCGGTACGACACGTCGGGCAGGCACCGCACGGCAGGTACTCCTCGACCACCACACGGGACCCCGACCCGACCTCCCAGCGCCCGGCGGCCCTCTCCCCGACCGCGGCGATCGCCCCGACCACGTGGTGACCGAGAACCGTCGGCTCGGCGACTCCCCTGGCCTGCAGCGCGACGTCGGTGCCGCAGACCCCCGACGCGGCGACCCGCAGCCAGCCGGAGTCCGGGCCGGGTGTGGGCACGGGCAGCTCCTGCACTTCGCAGCCGCCGCCGGGCACGGCGACGCTCGCGCGAGCCGTGGCGGGCAGGAACCGTGTCACCTCGCTGAGACCCATGTTTGCCCTTACTATCGCTGTGTGATATTTTGTTATCATCTGACGATACAGACACTAGGGCGCCACCCGACGGGCGTCAACGGAGGGAACGACGATGGCTGCGGCACGAGGCGCAGACAGCGGCCGGAGGGCTCTGGAGGTGCTGTTCGCCTTCACCGAGCAACGACCGGTGCTATCCGTGCGCGAACTCGCCGAGACCCTGGCGATCCCGGTCCCGTCCGTGCATCGCTACGTCTCACTGCTGCGGGACATGGGGTTGCTGGAAGAGGCGTCGCGGGGGCGTTACCACCTGTCGATGCGGGTGGCCGCCCTCGGGCGGTCTGCGCGCCGGGCCGCCCCGATCGTGGACACCGTGGAGCCGCTGATGCGAGGGCTCTCCGAGCGGATCGGGGAGTCGGTGCTGTTGATGCGGCTGGTCCAGGGCGCCCCGGTCTGCATCCACAGGATCGAGACGCCGAGCCGGTTCAGACTGTCCTTCGAGCCGGGCCAGCTGCTGCCGGCCCTCCGCGGCGCGAGCGTCCGCCTGCTCCTCGGATCCCTCGCTCCGGAGGACCGTCGGCGTTATCTGGACCAGGCGCTGGAGTCCGGCGCGCTGCCCCCGGTGAACGGACCGGAGGTCTTCCTCGACGACGTCGAACGCGACGTGGCACGCGGGTGGTCGGTCAGCAACGAGGAGATCGACGAGGGGGTCTGGGCACCTGCTGCAGCGGTGTACGAGGACGGGCACGTCGTCGCCGCGATCTCTGCGCCGTGCCCGGCGTTCCGGGTCGACGAGGTCCGCCGCACCGAGATCATCCAGATGGTCCGTGACGCCGCCTCGGCGGCATCGGACGCGCTCGGGCGCTGAGTCCCCGCCGTCGCCGAGACCGTCCCGCAGCGCGCGGGGTTCCTGACCATCGGGCGCTCCACCCGGGGCCGAGGCGGCGCTGCGGGTGCGGACCGCCCCGCGGGCGACGGAGACCTGGCCCCGGCGGGGCGGGCCGAGCGGTTCAGCTGCTCTCCGCGCCCGACCCGACCGGCTCGGCACCGCAGGTGACCCGTGCCGCCGCCGGAACCACCAGCACCGGGACGTGGGTACGCCGCAGCACGGCCAGCGCCGTGCTCCCGAGCAGCTCCGTCCGCCAGGTGGACCGCCCCCGAGACCCCACCACGACGACCGACGCCGCCTCCCGACGGGCCGCCTCGGCCAGGGCGCGGGCGGTCGCCCGCGCCGGGCCGGGCACCGGGTGCGGGGCCGGCACCCGCCGCAGGGTCACCCCGCGGCCGTCGCCGTCGAGCGGCACCGCGCCCCGATCGTCGTCGCCGACGACGACGGCGACCCGGGGCCGTCCGGGGAGCAGCGCCTCGGCCTCGTGCAGCGCCTGCGCCGCCCCCGGCGACCCGTCCCACCCGACGACCACCGGCCCCGTCCGGGCCCGCTCGCGTTCGTCGACGAGCATCGGGAACGGCACGACGAGCACCGGAACGGGGCTGTGCTGGACGACGAGGTCGGTCGTGCTGTCCAGCACCGCGGAGACGCCGCTCAGGCCGCGGGCCCCGACGAGCACCAGGTCCGCACCGCTCTCCTGGGCCACGGCCGCGAAGCGCAGGCCGTCGCCGCCGTAGCTGCGTGCCACCCGCGCCGTGGCCGTCCACCCCTCCGCCCGGGCGACGACGCAGCCGAGCCGTGCCACCCGTTGGGCCTCGGCGGCACCCTCCTGCTCGACGAGCCCCATCAGCTCGTCGACGGTGCGGGCCCGGTCGACGAGCCGGCGTCGCAGGACGTCCCCGGCGAAGGGTGGCGTCCACAGGTGCAGCACGGTCGCGTCGGCGCCGGGCAGCAGGTCGGCGGCCACCCCCAGTGCGGCGATCGCGGCAGGCGACCCGTCGAACCCGACCAGCACGCGGGGGCCGGCCGCCGCCGGACCCGTCATCCCGCCACCCGCCGGGAGACCTCGGGACGGACGACGGCCACCGGGCAGGCGGCGTGGTGCACCAGGGACTGGGCGACCGAGCCCAGGACGAGACCGGCGAGACCTCCCCGTCCACGCGCACCGACGACGACCATCCCCGCCTCGGCCGAGGCCCCCTTCAGGGCCGCCGCGGGCGAGCCGTGGGTCACGTGCGTCGTGACCGGTACGTCCGGGTACTTCTCGCGCAGCGCCGCCACCGCCTGCTCCAGCTCCTCGGCCTGCGCGCGGCGCAGCTCCACCGTGTCGAGCAGCACCGCGACCGCCGGATCCATGGCCGGTTCCCCCCAGGCCCGTACGGCGACCAGTGCGGTCCGCCGCTGCGCGGCCGTCTCGACGGCGTAGGCGAGTGCCGCCTCGGAGCCGTCCGACCCGTCCACCCCGACGACGACGGGGCCGTCGGCGGCCTCGTTCCCCCGTACGACGACGAGCGGGCAGTGCGCCGACGCGGTCAGTGCGACACCCGTCGACCCCAGCAGCAGACCGCGGAAGCCACCTCGTCCGCGGTTGCCGACCACGACGGCCGCGGCGTGCCGTGACTCGTCGGCGAGCACCGCGGCCGGTCTCCCGTCCCGGACGACGGTCCCGACCCGCTCGGGGGGCAGGAGCGGGGCCACCGCCGCGGCCGCCGCCCGGAGGTGGTCCTCGGCCGCCGCGACGGTGGCCGCCCTCAGCTCGGCCCACACCTGGGGTCCGGCGTCGGCAAGCAGCGGCGGGTCCGTGGCCACCGCGACCAGGCGCAGGGGGCGTCCGGCCGCGGCCGCGTCCCGGGCCGCCCACCGCACCGCCTTCAGCGCGGACTCCGACCCGTCGACACCGACGACTTCGGGGGACTCGTTCGCATCGTTCATCGGGCTCCCTCCCTCGTCCCCCAGGCTGGCCCACTGCCCGCCGTCCGCGCCCCGGCCGAAGGGCCCCCGCGGCCGGGCCGGAGGGCGCGTCCGGCGACGGACGGTGGCGCCGGGCTGAGCCGTCGGGACGCCTGCGGTCCGGCCACCACCGACGTCGAGGTCCGCCGGCTCCGACGGATCTCCGCGACGACGGTGTGGACGCCGGCGTAGCTGCCCTCGGGGAGGTCGGTCAGCCAGAGACGGAGGCTGCCGCCGACCCTCAGGCGTCGGCCTGCGCGAGGACGCGCCGGCGCGGCACCGGGGAACCGCAGCCCGTCGAGCACCCGGTACAGCGTCCACCCCAGGTGCGCGTCGAGTGCGACGTCAGCACCGGACGTGTCGTCCGTGGTGGTGCCGATCCGTCCCGGAGAAATGTCGCCGGAGAATCGTCGCGACCGGCTTGCACGGAACACATACCTCACGCCGTGCTGCAATCTCGGAATCGGAGAGAGCCGTTCCCCCGGCGCTCAGGGGAACACCGGGGCCGGCCACTCTCCCTGAGCGTGGCCGGCCCCGGCCCTCGTCCACCCGCCTGCTCCCCAGCGGCGGGTGGACGGCATCCCCCCGATGCCTCCATGGTGCTCGGGGCCGGCGGGGAGGCGAAGGGCCGAAAGGCCCGGGCCCGGTGGCGTCGGCCCGGAACCCTCTACCGGGGACCCGGGCGGCAGGGAGCGCGTCGGTACCCGGCAGTGAGTCGGCCGCTCACCTCGTCGACGAGGATCTGCAGGTCAGGGTCGTTCGGAGCCCCGTCCGGTCACCCACATCAGACCCGTGACGACGACCGCGAGCCAGGCTCCGCCGAGCGTCCAGCTGGTCGCGACGTCGGTGACCCAGTGCACCCCCAGGTAGAGCCGGCTGAGGCTGATCGTGAGGATCGCGGCGGCGGCGACGGCGCCGACCACGACCCGCCATCCGGGGGACCGCACCGCGCGCCCCAGGACCACGGCGACGATCCCGATGACCACGATCGCCCCGAGGGCGTGGCCGGAGGGCAGCGACAGGTCGGGCTCGACGACCAGCTGGGTCGCCACCGGTGGTCGGGTGCGGCCGTAGACGTCCTTGAAGGTCGGCACCAGCACCGCCACGCCGCCGGTCGCGACGGCGACGGCCACTGCGTCCCACCAGCGACGCATCACCAGCAGGACGGCGACGGCCGCCGCCGCGAGCAGCAGCGTCCCGTTCGTCCCCCCGTAGCGGCTGACCGCCTCCATCAGCGACGTCAGGTCCGGGGTGCGGTGGGCGACCATCCAGTCCAGCACCGGCCGGTCGGCCCCGGCGACGATGCGGTTCGGGGCGTCCTCCACCGCGTCGACGACGACGGCCTGCGCCATGTAGAACGCCACCGCCGCACCCGACCCCCACAGCACCGGGCCGGGGACACGGACGTCGCGACCGATCAGCGGGCCCGACGTCACCAGGCCCACCCGGTGGGCGAACAGGACGGCCGCGACGAGCAGCCATCCGAGTGTCAGGACGAGTCCCGCGGCCTGCTGTGCATCGGCGGTGTTCACCGCGCAACTGTCCCGCGCCGGTGCTGTGGCGGCGCTGAGAGCGCCGGCCCGGGACGTACGGGGACACCGGACGCGACCGTCCGGGCTCACGGCTGCGTCTGGTACTCCCGCGCGACGTCGACCAGCATCTGGTGCATCGCCAGCTCCGCCGGCGCCCGCAGCCGGTCCGGCCGGTGCGCCAGCAGCACCCGCCGCGACGGCGCCTCCCGTCCGAGGCCGAGCACCCGCACGTCGGGGCGGGGTGCACTGACCGCCGTCCGCGGGGCCAGCGCCACTCCGACGCCGACGCTGACCATCGCCTGCGCCTCCTGGTAGTCGTTCGCCTCGAAGGCGATGCGCGGTGAGAACCCGGCGGCCCGGCAGCTGCGTTCCAGCACCTCGGCCACCGGGTGGTCGTGCGCGCGGACGATCCAGTCCTCGTCGGCAAGCTCGGGCATGGTGACGCTGCGGCGGCGGGCGAGGCGGTGGTCGTCGGCGACGACGAGGACGGTCGGGTCGTCGAGCAGCGGGGTGAGCGAGAACTGCCCCGGGTCGACCCGGTCCCAGGCGTAGTCCCAGAGCAGCGAGATCCCGACCCGGCCGCTCTCCAGCATCGCGATGAGCTCGTCGTGGCGGGCGCTGCGGACGTCGAGCCGGATGTCGGGGTACTGGCGGCGGAAGCGGCTGACGACCCGCGGCATCAGCGCGCTCGCGATCGTCGGGAACGTACCGATCGCGAGCGTCCCGCGGCGCAGCCCGGCCAGCTCGGCGAGGTCCGCCTCGGCGGCCTCGAGGCGGCGCAGCACGTGCCGGGCGTGCCCGGCGAGCACCGCGCCGGCCTCGGTGGGGAGCACCCCGCGGGCCTGGCGCTGCAGCAGCGGCTGGCCGGCCTCCTTCTCCAGGCGGCGCAGCTGCTGCGACACCGCCGACGGTGAGTAGCCGAGCTGTTCGGCGGCCGCGGTCATGGAGCCGGAGTCGAGCACCGCGGCGAGCAGCGCGAGCCGTCGGACGTCGAGCACGGGGCCTCCGGGGGCCGGTCGGCCGCTCGAAGCGACCGATGACGAGGGGTCGGTGAATCGGCGTTGTACTGGGGGTCGTGCAGTTCTGCTTCACACAGCGGAGCTGGACGGTCTCGATCTGATGCCGGTCTGTCGCTCCGTTCCGGCCGTCACCAGCATGAAGCAGGACTTCACGAGGGTGCCACAACTCGTGATTGTGCTGCACGTCGGTCGGCGTCACCGTCGACGACGTCGCCGACCTCCGGCGGCCGCGCCGTAACTCCGGGAGCAGCCATGCGAGACATCTCCGCCACGTGGATGCGCGGTGGGACCAGCAAGTGCTGGGTCTTCGCCGCCGACGACCTCCGGGTCGACGGCCGCACCGCGGACGAGGTGCTGCTCCGGCTCTACGGCAGCCCGGACCCGCGCCAGATCGACGGCGTCGGCGGCGCGACGTCCACCACCAGCAAGGCCGTCATCCTCTCCCGCAGCACCCGCCCCGGCGCGGACGTCGACTACACCTTCGCCCAGGTCGGCATCGCCGACGGCCGGGTGGACCGGACCAGCAACTGCGGGAACTGCTCCGCGGTCGTCGGGCCGTGGGCGCTGCGCCGCGGGTGGGTCGTCCCCACCGGGGACGTCACCGAGGTCCGCGTCCACAACACCAACACCGGCCAGCTGATCGTGCTGGAGGTGCCGACCCCCGGCGGGCGCGTCGTCGAGGAGGGCCACGAGCACATCCCCGGGGTCCCGACCCCCGGCGTCGGCATCCGCATGTGGTTCGTCGACCCGGCCGGTCGCACGACCGGGTCGCTGCTGCCCAGCGGGAACCCGGCCGACGTCGTGCACGGCGTGCCGGTCACCCTCGTCGACGCCGGCGCCCCGGTCGTCGTCGTCCCGGCGGCGGCCGTCGGGATCACCGGGCACGAGTCGCCCGCCGAGATCGACGCGCTGCCGGGCCTGCTGGACCGGCTGGACGTGCTCCGCCGGGCCGCGGCCGTCCGCATGGGCCTGGCCGACACCCCGCGCGACGCCGCCCGCGCCGTCCCCAAGCTGGCGCTGGTCGCCGAGGGCGCGCCGGGCCGGTCCGACGTGGCCGTCCGCATGCTGTCGATGGGGCGCACCCACCCGGCACTCGCCGTGACCGGCAGCATCGCGCTCACCCTTGCGACCCGCACCGCCGGTACCGTCCTGCACGACCTCGTCGCGACGGAGCGGGAGGACCTGCTGATCGACACCCCGGCCGGCGTGATCGCCACCGTGTACGGCTGCCGTGACGGTCTGCCCGCGGTCGCGGTCCGCCGCACCGCGCGCCGGATCGCGGACGCGCTCCTGGCCCTGCCGGAGCCCGCGCCCGCCGCCACCGTCTCGACCGCCGCGGTGCACGCCGCCTGACACCGCCCCGGGACCGGCACCACCGGCCGGATCCCGCCCACACCCGGACCGCTCCGAGCCACGAAGGACAACGATGTCTCCGCAACTTCTCTCCATCCTGGTCCTGGCCGGCATGTTCGTCGTCGCGACGATGCTGCCGATCAACATCGGGATCCTCGCCTTCGTCGCCTCGTTCGTGGTCGGGACGTTCGCCCTCGGCCTCGACGAGAAGGAGATCTTCGAGGGCTTCCCGGTCTCGCTGTTCATCACGGTCGTGGGTGTCACGTACCTGTTCTCCGTGGCGAAGCTGAACGGCACCATCGACCTGCTCGTCGACGCCGGGATCCGCCTGGTGCGGGGCCGCGCGATCCAGGTGCCCTGGGTGCTGTTCGCCGTCGCCGCGGTGCTCACCGCACTCGGCACCTTCACCCCGGCCGCCGTCGCGCTGCTCGTCCCGGTCGGCATGAACTTCGCGTTCAGGTACCGCATCAGCCCGCTGATGATCGGCATGATGGTCATCTGCGGCGCGCACGCCGGGGCGTTCTCTCCGATGGCCGTCTCCGGGGCGCTGGTCTTCGGGATCGTCGCCGACTCCGGCCTCGCCGTGTCCCAGGCCGTGCTGTTCTTCGCCAGCCTCGCGTTCAACGCCCTGCTCGGCGGCATCACCTACCTGCTGCTGCGCCGTCGTGGCGAGGAGAGCTTCGTCGAGCGGCCCGAGCCCGCCGCCGACGAGCTCCCCACCGGGGGCGGCGGTGTGGCGACGATGGTCCGCACGCAGCCCCGCGTCGTGACCTGGCAGCAGCGCGCCACGCTCGTCGCGCTGGTCGGCCTCGTCGTCGGCGCCCTGGCCTTCCACCTGCAGATCGGCTTCCTGGCCCTGGCCGCCGGTGCCGTGCTGGCCCTGATGGACCGCGACAACCTCGGCAAGGCGATCGACGGCATCAGCTGGCCGACGATCCTGCTGGTTGCGGGCATGGTCACCTACGTCGGTGTACTGGAGCACGCGGGGACGATCGAGTGGGTCTCCGAGGGTGCCGTGCACCTGGGCGCCCCGCTGCTGGTGGCCCTGGTCCTGTGCCTGGTCGTCGGCATCACCTCGGCTTTCGCGTCCTCGACGGCGATCCTGACCGCGGTGATCCCGATGGCGATCCCGCTGCTGCTGACCGGGTCGCTGCCCGCGGCGGGCGTGATCGCGGCGATGGCCATCTCCACCACGATCGTCGACGTGTCGCCGTTCTCCACCAACGGCGCCCTGGTGCTGGCCAACGCCCGGGGTGTCGACCGCACCCGCTTCTACCGCCAGGTCATCACCTACACCTGCGGAATCGTGGCCCTCGGCCCGCTCGCCGCGTGGGCGGTCCTGGTCCTGCCCGGGGTGTTCTGACCCCGCAGGCCAGGACCCCCGACGACGTCGGGACGGGACCCCACCCACGCGACCGGGGCGTCCCTGACCGACCTCCGTGTGCCGGTACCCGCTCCCCGCGGGTGCCGGCACACGGCGTCCCGGGGCCGGGGCTGCCTGCCCGCCGACGACGACCACGCCGTCCGCGCCCGGCTGACGTCCGACGGATGTCCATCGGTGTCGATCGTCGAAGGCCGCCGCAACGGGGCAACAGCACCGGCCTCTGAGCTGCACCTCTGTGCGGCGGGCCGGGCTCGAACCGGCAACCTGACGGGTTATGAGTCCGCTGCTCTGACCAATTGAGCTACCGCCGCGGCGAGCCGGAGAGTACCGGAGCCGGGACACCCCGCACCCGCGTCACCCCGGTCCTCCGCCAGGGCCGCAGGGGACCCGGCCTAGGCTGCGACGCCATGCGGCTCGGTTACCTCACGCACGTCACCGGTGACGATCCGTCACGCGCCTACCGCGAGACGATCCGGTTGGCGGAGCGGGCCGAGGAGCTCGGGTACGACTCGTTCTGGGTGGCCCAGCACCACGACGGGCATCTCGGTGGGCGGCTGCCGTCGCCGCTGGTCCTGCTGGCCGCGGTCGCCGAACGCACCCGGCTGATCCGACTGGGGACGGCCGTCGTCGCGTTGCCGCTGGAGGACCCGCGCCGGCTCGCCGAGGACGCCGGCGTGCTGGACGCGCTCTCCGGCGGGCGCCTGGAGCTCGGCATCGGCGCGGGTGCCGACCCCGACGCGGCGCGACGCTTCGGGCGTCACCACGACGACCGGCACCGTGACACCGTCGCCGCGCTGGACGTCCTGCTGGAGATGCTGCCGCCCGCGCTCGCCGCGCAACGGGTGTGGTGGGCGACGGCGACGCCGTCGTCCGTGGACGCCGCCGCGGCCCGCGGGGTGGGTGTGCTGTCGGGCAGGCCGCCGTCGTCGGACGGCGACGTCGTGTCCGAGCTGGCCCGGTACTGGACCTACGCCCGCGGGGTCCCGCGCGTCGCGCTGTCCCGGCCGCTGCCGGCGGGCCACTCGACCGGCCGGATCATCGACGACCTGCTGGCCGACCCCGCCCTGCCGTGGGCGGGCGAGATCGTCGTGCAGGCTCAGCCGTCGACCGTGCGCGCCGACGTGCACGACGAGGTGATGGAGCGGGCCGCGCGCTTCGTGCGGCCGTTCCTCGGGGTGGCGGGGCCGGCGCACGGGCCCTCGGTCGTCGAGGAGGTCGACACCGACGAGCCCACGCCCGCGATGCGACCGCGGCCGGTGGTGCGGCCGCACCGGTAGGTCGTGGCGACCGCTCACCCCCGTCGCGCGAGCTCGGCCAGCCACTTCTTGAGCAGCACCGTCTCCGGCGCCCCGAGGACGTCGTTGTCGTCGGGCAGCGCGAGCAGGGCGGCCGCGGCGTCGCCGACCCCCGGCCCGCCGGGTGCGTGCTCCGCATGCCCACCGGTGATCGCGGCGAGGGTGGCCTCGCGCATGTCGGCCGACAGCCCGGGGTCCGGGCGCGCGGTGATGATCTGCCGCAGGGTGACGCCGACGTTGGCGGCGAGGACGTGGGCCGCGGCGCGTTCCGGGCGCACGGTGAGCCGGCCCCGGCGGTCGGCCTCCCGGGTCAGGCCGAGCAGGGCGGCGGCGGTTCCGTCCTGGGCGGACGGCCGCCGCCCGGGGGTGACCTGCCCGTACATCAGGGCGTAGAAGCCCGGGTTGGCGAGGCCGAACTCGACGTGGGCGTCCCACCCGTCGCGGATGTCCTGGATCGGGTCACCGCTGGACTCCTGGGCCCGCTTCGCGGACAGGTACTGCTCGAACCCGTGCTCGACCACGGCGTCGAGCAGGCCCTCCTTGCTACCGAAGAAGTGGTACAGCGTGGGGAGGCGGACGCCGGCGGCGTCGCAGATGGCCCGCAGCGGGACGGTCTCCCCCGGCGACGCCGCGATGAGGTCGGCGGCCGCACGCAGGAGCCGGTCCCGGGTCCCGACCTCGGCCGGTTGATCTGCCACGGGCCCACTGTAGGACGCCCGGCCGGGGCCGGGGCGCGGACCGTGGGCCGGCCACCGCCCTCCCCCGGCGCCCACCGGATCACCCTCAGCGCGTGGTGTAGCCGCCGTTGGCGAAGATCGTCTGGCCGGTGATCCAGCGCCCCTCGGTCGCGAGGAAGCGCACGATCGGCGCGATGTCCTCGATCTCGGTGAGCCGCCCGCCCATGGCCATCGACTTGTGGAACTCGACCCGCTCCGGAGTCTCCTGCGGGTAGAAGAACGGCGTGTCCATCGGGCCGGGAGCGACGTTGTTCACCGAGATGCCGCGGTCCGCGAACTCCTTGGCGGCCGCACGGGTGAAGTGCTCGACCGGGGCCTTGCCGCCGGCGTAGGTGGAGTAGCCGTCGGTGAAGGCCGCCAGCAACGACGTGACGACGGTGATGATCGCGCCGTTGTCGGCGAGACTGCGGCCCGCCTCCTTGATGAAGAAGTACGCGGCCTTGGAGTTGATGTCGAACATCGCGTCGTACTCGGCCTCCGTGGTGTCCACGATCGGCTTGCGGAGCACCTTGCCGACGGCGTTGACGGCGACGTCGATCGGCCCGAGCGACCCCGTCGCGTCGGCGAAGAGCTGCTCGACCTGCGCCGGGACGGTCAGGTCGCCCTGCAGGAGCACCCCTTCGCGACCCGCCGCCTCGACCGCCTTCAGCGTCTCCTCGGCCTCGGCGCGCGAGGACGCGGAGTTGTAGTGGATCGCGACGTTCGCCCCCGCCTCGGCGGCCTGGCGGCTGATGAGGCCACCGAGGTTCTTGCCGCCCGCGGCGACGAGCACGTTCCGGCCCTGCAACGACTGCGTGGTCATGCGTCCTCCCAGATCGAATGTATCGCTTGTATATTCCTGTGTATCAGTCATACAGAGCGATGTCGACCGGGGCCGCTCAGAACGCCCAGGTGCCGGTGATCAGCGCGACCCCCGTGACCGCCAGCAGCCCGACGACGACGTGCTCCCCCGTCCCACCCGTGCGGAACCGCAGCGCCCGCGGCCAGCGGATCCCCTCCAGCGGCCAGAAGGCGAACCGGTTGCCGTTCGAGGTCAGCTCGTCGCCGATCGCCCCGACCCAGCAGCCCGCGCCGGCCGCGACACCGGTCCAGACCGCCGTCTCCCCGGACAGCAGGAAACCGGTCCCCCACCACGCCAGCAGCCCGACCGCGGCCGCGAAGACCGGCGAGTGCGACAGGCCACGGTGCGAGACCCCGGTCGTCACCCGGGACAGCCACCGGATCGCCCGGCACAGGAGCCAGGTGACCGGTGGCAGCGACCGCGCGGCAACGCTCGACGGGTGGTCGAGGTCGGGCGCGAAGGCCGCCAGCGCGCACACCACCACGACCACCGGCACCAGTACCGGGGGCGGCGGGACCGCCGAACAGACCGCGAGCCCCAGCACCGCGCCCGACAACGCGTGCGTACGCCCCATCATCGTGACCCCAACCCCTTCCGAACGAACACGGAGGGTAACCGCGCGACACCGTGACGCCGGGCCGCCGACACGCGTGCCGGTCTTGACCGTGCCCGCCGGGCCGCGCAGGCTCGCAGCGTGACGGACCGGTGGCGCAACTGGGCGGGCAACCAGCGCACCCGTCCGATCAGGACGGTCCACGCCCGCGACGCCGACGACGTCGTCCGGGCGGTGCGCGACGCCGCCAGGAGGGACCTGCGGATCCGCCCGCTCGGCAGCGGCCACTCCTTCACCGGCATCGGCGTGCCCGACGGCGTCGCCCTCACCGTCCCCGCCGACCCCGCCGCGATCCGGCTCGACGGCGGGCTCGTCACCGTCCCGGCCGGGATCACCCTGCACACGCTGAACCGGTGGCTGTGGGCCCACGGCCGCGCCCTGCCCAACCTCGGCGACATCGAGGCCCAGACCGTCGCCGGCGCGATCTCCACCGGCACCCACGGCACCGGCGCCGGGTACCTCGGCATCGCCGACGGGGTGCGCGGGCTGCGCCTGGTCGACGGGCTCGGGGAGCTCCACGAGCTGGGCCCGGCCGCCCACCCCGACCTGTTCGACCTGGCGCGGGTGGGGCTCGGGGCGCTCGGTGTCCTGGTCGAGGTGACGCTGGCGACCGTGCCCGCGTTCCACCTGCACGCCCGCGAGTCCGCGCGCCCGCTCGCCGAGGTCCTCGACGGCCTCGACGACCTCGCCGCCGGCCACGACCACGTCGAGTTCTACTGGTTCCCGCACACCACGACCGCGGTGCTCAAGACGAACGACCGGACGGAACGGCGCTCGCCCGGGCGCGGCCGGGTCGCCGCGCTGGTCGACGACGAGGTGCTCGGCAACGGCGCGTTCGGGCTCGTCCAGCGCGTCGCCGCGCTCGCCCCACCGCTGGTCCCGCGGCTCAACCGGGTCATGGCCGGGCAGATGGCCGCCGGGGAGTACGTGGCCCCGTCGTACGCGGTGTTCTGCAGCCCGCGCCATGTCCGGTTCCTGGAGATGGAGTACGCCGTGCCGCGGGCCGCGCTGTCCGAGGCGTTCGACGGGCTGCGGGCCGCCGCCGCGCGGCACGCCCACGACGTCGCGTTCCCGGTCGAGGTGCGGATCCTGCGCGGCGACGACATCGCGCTGTCCACCGCGTACGGACGGGACACCGCCTACCTCGCCGTGCACGTCCACTCGGGACGCCCGCACGAGGCGTACTTCGGCGCCGTCGAGTCGGTGCTGTCCGCACTGGACGGACGGCCGCACTGGGGCAAGCTGCACACCCGCACCGCGGATCAGCTGCGGCCCCGCTACCCGCGGTTCGACGCGTTCGTCGCCGCACGTGACCGGCTCGACCCGGCGGGCCGGTTCCGCAACCCCTACCTCGACCGGGTCCTGGGAGTGCCGTGCACGTCGACGACCTGACCACACCCGCGCTGCTCGTCGACGCCGCCGCGCTGGAGGCGAACCTCGCCGACATGGCCGCGCTGCTGCCCGGCCCGCGGCTGCGCCCGCACGTCAAGGCGCACAAGACGACCGAGCTGGCCCGGCGGCAGGCCGCCCACGGCCACACCGGGTTCACCTGCGCCACCGTGCGGGAGGTGGAGGGCATGGCGGCGGCCGGGCTGGGCGCGGACCTTCTGCTCGCCAACGAGGTGCTCGACGCCCGCCGGCTCGGCGCCGTCGTCGGGTCGGGCGCGCGGGTCACCGTCGCGATCGACTCGGAGCAGACGTTGCGGGCCGCCGTGGACGGCGGCGTCCGCGAGGTGCTCATCGACGTCAACGTCGGCCTGCCCCGCTGCGGCATCGCGCCCGCGCGGGCCGGGGCGCTCGCCGACGCCGCCCGCGCAGCCGGGCTCGTCGTGCGCGGCGTGATGGGCTACGAGGGCCACCTGCAGATGCTCGACGACGCAGCCGAACGCGCCCGGCTCACCACCGAGTGCACCGACCGGCTGCTGGCCGCGCACGCCGACGTCGGCGGCGAGGTGGTCTCCGGCGGCGGCACCGGCACGCACGCGATGAACACCGCCTGCACCGAGATCCAGGCCGGGTCCTACGCCCTGATGGACACCGCCTACACCGCCGCCGGGCTGCCGTTCCGCCAGGCGCTGACGGTGCTGTCCACCGTGGTCTCGACGACCGCACCCGACGGCGACATGCCCGGCTGGGCGGTCGCCGACGCGGGCCTCAAGGCGTTCGGCATGGACCACGGCAACCCCACGGTGCCCGGTGGGAACGTGTGGTTCTGCTCCGACGAGCACCTGGTGTTCGCCGCCGACGCCCCGCCGCGCACCGGTGACCGGGTGCGGGTCGTGCCGGCGCACGTCGACCCGACCGTCGCGCTGCACGAGCGGATGCACCTCGTCGACGGCGACGAGGTGCTGGAGACCTGGGCGGTCGACCTGCGCGGCTGGTGAGGCCTACCGGCCGAACCTCTCCCCCAGCGCCGCCAGGCCCGCACCGAACACGCCGTTCGCGAACAGGCCCGCGAGGTCGCCCTCGTCGGTGCCGTCGGCGTCGAACTCGGTCCACCACTCGCCGAAGGTGTGCCCGACCGCGGTGACCGGGGCCAGCCGCACGGTGGAGACGTAGCGGCGCACCGGGAACGGCGACTCGAGGATCTCGTAGGTGAGGGCGTGGCCGCGCTCGTCGAGTGCGGTCAGCTCCTCGACGACGGTGCCGCCGCCGTCGGCGAGGGTCAGGCGTCGCTGCGCGCCGATCTCGCTGCCGGAGGCGCCGCGGATCAGCTCGCAGGTCGCGATCGCCGGGTGCCAGCGGTGCAGGCCACCGAAGTCGCGGACGTGCGGCCACACCTCGGCCAGCGGTGCCGTGATCACGGCACTGGAGTAGGGACGGGGCATCGGGGACTCCTCCTCGGGAGTGTCAGGACTGCCGGCGCAGGTGGGGGGCCTGCGCCGCGAGCTGGTCGAGCTGGCTGCGGACGTCGTCGAAGCCGCTGTCGACCCGCAGGTCCAGCGCGATCGACGCGGCCAGCTCCGCGGTGTCGTGGAAGGCGGTGCGGGCGACCTCGAGGCGGGCGCCCACGGTGCGGGCCACCTCGCTGCCCTGGCCCGCGCCCTCCAGGCTCTCCCCCATCCGCGCGGTGCGCAGGGCCTCGGCGAGCTCGGCGTCGAGGTTGCGGCCGATGTCGTGCAGCCAGTCCTTCGCCGGGCCGTCGGGCACCGTGCGCACGACGCCGTGGAAGGCGGTCACCGAGCCGACGCAGCCGGAGTAGGCGCGGGCCCAGCGCGACCCCGCGACGAGGCCGTCGGGCACGGAGGCGGGGGCGTTCCCGGCGGCCCGTCGCATGGCCTCGCGCTCGGCGGGGCTCGCGGAGCGCAGGTAGGAGCGGGCCAGCGCCTGGGCGGGCAGCCCGACGAACAGCACCGCCGGGACCGCGCAGAACACCGCCGAGGCGATCGCGTAGCCCAGCGTCCGGCCGAGCAGTTCGTCGGCCGGGTACTGCCCCACCTGCGTGATGCCGACGATCACCCCGATCAGCACACCGAGGGCCGCCCCGGCCAGCAGGAGCCCCAGCCACCCGTGCGCGGCGAGTGCGTGCGACACCCTGCCCCCGCGCACCGCCGTCCGTCGCCGCCAGTCCCCGCCGGGCGGCGGAGCGTCCATCCCGCGCGCCATCACCGCTCCAGCACGTTCTTGAAGGCGCGCGTCTGCTCGGTCAGCGCGGTCTCGGTCGGCAGCCGCTCCATCGACGAGGCCCCGTAGAAGCCGTGGCAGACCTTCGCCGTGCGGAGCACGTGCGCGGCGTCCTCGGGCATCGCGACCGGCCCGCCGTGGACGAGCACGAGCACGTCGTCGCGGACCTCCAGCGCCGCCTGCGCCCACTCGTCGACGAGCGCGACGCAGTCGTCGAGGGTCTTCGCGGTGCCCGCCCCGATCGCGCCGCCGGTGGTGAGCCCCATGTGGCACACCACGATGTCGGCGCCGGCCCGGGCCATGGCGCGGGCGTCGTCGGCGGAGAAGACGTACGGCGTGGTGAGCATGTCCTTGGCCCGCGCAGCGGCGACGAGGTCGACCTCCAGCGCGTAGCCCATCCCGGTCTCCTCCAGGTTGGCCCGGAAGGTGCCGTCGATCAGCCCGACGGTCGGGAAGTTCTGGATGCCGGCGAAGCCGAGCGAGGACAGCTCGTCGAGGAAGCGGTCGGTGAACAGGAACGGGTCGGTGCCGTTGACCCCGGCCAGCACCGGGGTGCGGCGGACCACCGGCAGCACCTCGGCCGCCATCTCGACGACGATGTCGTTGGCGTTGCCGTAGGCCAGCAGCCCGGCGAGCGAGCCGCGGCCCGCCATCCGGTAGCGCCCGGAGTTGTAGATGACGATGAGGTCGATCCCGCCGGCCTCCTCGCACTTGGCCGACAGCCCGGTGCCCGCGCCGCCGCCGACGATCGGCTCGCCGCGGGCGGCCATCCCGCCGAACCGCTCCATCAGCTCCGCGCGGCTGAACCGCCTCATCGCCGTACCTCCTGCCAGGCCGAGAGCACCGCGTCGGCGAACTCCGGGTCGTTGACGTGGTGCGCGACCCGCCGGACACCGTCCGGGGAGTCCACACCGGCCTCGATCGCGGCGAACAGCGCCGCGTCGGCCTCGGGATCGTGGAACGCCGCGCCCGGCGCGTCCAGTGCGGACACCCCGCCCAGCGGGAGCAGGAACCGCCACGGCCCGGTCAGCGCGTTCAGCTTCGCCGCCAGCCAGGCCCCGATCTCCCGGTTCTCGTCGACGGTGGTGCGCATCAGGGTGACGTTCGCGTTGTGCTCGTGGAACAGGCGGCCGGCGAAGCGTTCCGGGACGGTCGCGCGTGCGCCGAAGTTGACCATGTCCAGGGCGCCGCAGGAGCCGACCCACGGCACCGCGGTGCGGGCGATCGCGTCGAGCCGGTCGGGGCCGCAGGCCATCACCCCGCCGACGAGCAGGTCCGCGACCTCGGTGGTGGTCAGGTCCAGCACCGAGTCGACCAGGCCGGAGTCGACGAGCTTCTCCATCGACGGCCCGCCCGAGCCGGTGGCGTGGAAGACCAGGGCGTCGACGTCGTCGCCGAGCCGTTCGCGGACCGCGGTGACCAGCGGCGTGGTCACCCCGAACATGGTCAGCCCGACGGCGGGCAGGTCGGCACCGGTCTCCGGCGGCGGGGCGGTGACGGCGGCGGCCAGCATGTGCGCGGCGTTGCCCAGTACCCGTCGCGAGATGCGGTTGAGGCCCGCGACGTCGGTGACGGCGTTCAGCATCGCGACGTCGCTCGCC
Source organism: Pseudonocardia sp. UM4_GMWB1 (assembly GCF_017312155.1). Lineage (NCBI taxonomy): Bacteria > Bacillati > Actinomycetota > Actinomycetes > Pseudonocardiales > Pseudonocardiaceae > Pseudonocardia > Pseudonocardia sp. UM4_GMWB1. Next base: position 4,491,756 of record NZ_QJPN01000001.1, read on the forward strand.
CCCACGTAGGGCGCGGTGTCGCCGGAGGCGACCGTGGAGACCATCAGTGTGGGCACCCCGACCGGGAGGTCGCGCATCGCCGGGGTGACCAGCGCGGTCCCGCCCGAGCCGCCGAGCCCGAGGACGCCGCCGACGTCGTCGCGGCCGGCGAGGAAGGCCCGCAGCGCCTGCGCCATCGCCCCCACCGCGCTGCCGCGCTCGCCGGTGAACACCGCCTCGGCGCCACCGGGGTGGCAGGCGGCGACCTCGGCCGCGGTGACGTCCGGACCGGGGCACGCCGCACCGGAGGTGGACACGTCCACCCGGCGCACGTCGGCGCCGTCGGCGGCCATCAGCTCGGCCACCCAGGCCAGCTCGGCGCCCTTGGTGTCGAACGTGCCGATCACGTATGCGGTCCCCACACAGGAGTTCTACCCGGACCCGGGCACCCGGGGCGAGAGCCGGAGCCCGGACGGCGCAGGGCACCATGGACACGCCCCCTTCCGCCGGGCTCGTGACCTCGGGGCCCGTGACGTCGTTGGAGAGACATGCTCGGTCAACCGGACGACCCGCGAGGCATCGTGCTCCCGCTCGACGGGCGGCCCGGCGGAACGGAGACCGGCGCCCCCGACCGCAACGGTGGCCCGCGTCCCCTCCGCAACGGCGCCCCTCCCCCCGGCCCGGCACTGCTGCTGAGCTGGACCCCCACGCCGGCCGTCGACGACGACCGCACCTGGGCGACGCTGTCGGCGTCGAGCGAGCTGGCTCGGCGGCTCGCGCCCGACGCCGGCCGCGCACCCGCCGCCGGGCTCACCTTCCGGCTCGCGCTGCCCGAGGCGTTCGGCGCCGAGCCGCTGCTGCGCCTGGCCGGCGGCGAGACGGCCGCGGCGGCCCCCGGGTCGTCGGCGCTGGTACCGGTCGCACCCACCGCACCCGGTGACCGGCACGGCGCCGGGCTGGGCCTGCTCACCCTGACCACGGCGGCCGAGATCGCCGCGACGGGCACCCAGACCCGGGTGCTCGACGAGCTGACCGCCGCGGTCGACCAGCTGGCCCCGGCGTGCGTGATGCGGCTGGACTCGCGGCTCCGCGCGGCCGAGGAGTCGCTGCGCGAGGCCCAGACCGAGCTGCTCGAACGCGGCTCGCTCGTCGTCGACGGCGACGCGACCGGCAGCGGCTCCCCGTCGCGCGGGCTCGAGACGGCCGTCGCGAACCTGTCGGTCCTGCGCCACCAGACGCACGCCTGGATCGCGGGCTGGGAGCGGGTCGTCGCCGGGGCGGACCCGTCGGGCACGCCCGGCCTGGCGCTGCGCGACGCGCTCGGTGAGGTCGGCAAGCTCGGCTGGACCGGGTTCCCGGCCGCGGTGCACGGCGCCTACCAGGCACTCGTCCTGGACGCCCGGCGCATCCTGCTCACCGCGGCCGACCACCTGCTGCGCGCCCCGAACCGGCCGCTGACCGCGCTGCGGCCCCTGGTCGAGAGCGACCTCGCGGGCCGGGCCGCTGACGTCGCGCGGCTGCACCGGCTGCTGACCACGCTGTCGACGCTCCCGCAGACCGTGCGCAAGCGCTCCGGCGGGATGATGCCGAACCTGATCGCCGACCAGGCGGCGGCCAACGCACGCAGCCAGGCGCTGTTCACGCGGATGGCGAACGCGCTGCGCTCCCCGGTGTGGGACGGCCGGGTCGTCGTCGAGGTGCGGTCGCTCGACTCGGGCGAGCTGCAGGTGCTGCGCCCGGTCTGACCCCGGACACGTCACGGCCCCCCCGTCCGGCGCGGAGCCGGACGGGAGGGCCGTGGACGGGTGTCGCGGTGGGTCAGCGGGCGACGGCCTTGGCGCGCTTGCGCGCGTCCTTCGCCGACGCCTTGGCCTGCTTGGCGGCCTCGGCACCGGCCACCGACGCGCGGTCGGCCAGGTCCGAGCCCAGCTTCGCGGCCTGCGACTGGGCCTGGGTGACCAGGGTGGAGAAGCGGTCGGCGTACTCGGGGGCGCGCTTCTCCGCGCGGGCGGCGGCCTTGCGGGCCTGCTTCTCCCAGCGGACGCGGCGCTTCTCGGCCTCGCGCACCCACCTGTCACCGGTGCGCCCGGCGGCCTTGCGGTACCGGGCGCCCTTCTTGTCCACGACCTTCTCGAGCTGAGCACCGCGCTTCTCGGCCGCCTTCGCCAGCTTGGCGCCGCGCTTCTCGGCGGCCGCGGCCTGCTTCTGGGCGGCCTTCGAGGTGCGCTCGGCGGCGGCCGAGAGCTGCTCGGACCAGGTGGACGCCTTGTCCGAGGCGACCTCGGACAGGTGCGCGGCCTGCTCGGAGGCCTTGCCGCCCCACTCGGTGGCGCGCTCGCGCACGACCGGGCCGTACTCCTCGACGGCCCCGGTCAGCTTCTCCCGGCTGCCCGCGGCGGCCGCGGCGATCGAGGTGCCCGCGCCGGCCAGTCCCGCGGCGAGCTGGGCACCGGTGTCGGAACCGGAGCCGGACAGCCGGGCCTGGGCCCGCCCGGCGGCCTGGCGCGTCCGGTAGGCGTGCGACGGCTTGCCGTGGGTGTCGGCGGCCGCGATGAGCAGCCCGCCGAGCAGGCCGACGTTCTTCAGGAAGTGGATCTGCTGGTCGGCGCGCTTCTGCTGGTCGGTCTCCTCCCAGAAGGGGTGCCCGGCCAGCGTGGTCGGGACGAGCGAGGCGGCCAGCGCGGTGGCCGACAGGCGGGGGAACTTGCCCAGCGCGAGCAGCGAGCCTGCCACGATCTTGACCCCGGCGTCGACCTTGATCAGCGTCTCGTTGTCCGGGCGACGGTCCAGCGGGGCGTTCTCCACGACCTTGTCGATGGCCGGGGCGGCCTGGTCGAGGACGGGCTGTGCGGCGGGAGTCAACGCGTCGGCGTTCCGCAGCTCGTTGATTCCGCCGTAGATGAACACGGCCGCGAGGGCGGGTCGGGCTACACGTCGCAAGACTGGCATGGGGCACCTTTCCCCGGCTCGTCCGTCCGCAAACCCGGGGTGGGTGTGGCGTCACCGCCGTGGGATGGCAATCATGCCCGGGTGACGAACGGACGGCGGGCCATCGGGCTCGACATCGGAGGAACGAAGGTCGCCGGAGCGATCGTGGGCGAGGATGGCACGGTCCACGCCGAGCTGCGGCGCAACACCCCGGACACGTCCGATGCGGACACGATGACCACCCTGTTGCGGGAGATGGTCGAGGAGCTGCGCGGCGACGCCGAGGGGGCGGACGTGTCCGCGATCGGCGTCGGTGCCGCGGGGACCGTGGAGTGGCCGGTCGGCCGGATCCGCTGGGCACCCAACAACAACTACGAGAACTGGGACGTCCGCGGCCTGCTGGAGTCCGCGTGCGGGCTGCCGGTGGTCGTCGACAACGACGGCAACGTCGCCGGTCTGGCCGAGGCCCGGCTCGGCGGGACCCGCAACGACCACATGGTGCTGCTGACCGTCGGCACCGGCGTCGGGGCGGGGATCGTGCTCGACGGGAAGATCTACCGCGGCCCGCACGGGCTCGGTGCCGAGGTCGGGCACATGAACGTCAACCCGGACGGCCCGCAGTGCGGCTGCGGCAACTACGGCTGCCTGGAGGCGGTCGCGTCGGGGACCGCGCTGACCCGGATGGGCCGCAGCGCCGCCCTGCACGACCCGCGGGGCATGATCGCGACCCTGGCCGCGGAGGCCGGGGGCGAGGTCACCGGCCAGCACGTGACGATGGCTGCGATGGCGGGCGACAGCACGGCGGCGTCGCTGTTCCAGCGGCTCGGGCGGTCGCTGGGGATCGGCATCGCCAGCATCAACGCGATCTTCGAGTTCGAGGTCGTGCTGATCGGCGGCGGCCTGGTCGACGCGGGCGAGCTCCTGCTCGAGCCGGCGCGCCGGGCGGCCCGGGAGTTCCACTACGGCCCGCCCGAGGTCCGTCCGATCCCGCCGGTGCTGCCCGCCACCTACAAGGGCGACGCCGGGAAGATCGGCGCGGGGCTGCTGGCCCTCGAGGAGACGTGATCTCGCTCCGCGACCGGTTCGGGACACGACTACGCTCGGACGGGTGACACTCCTGCTCGGACCGGTGCTGCGGCACGTCGACGAGACCAGCGCACTGGTCTGGGTGCAGACCTCCGACCCGTGCCGCGTCTCGGTACTCGGCTGCGACGCCGCGACCTTCGAGGTGGCCGGCCACCACTTCGCCCTGGTGCAGGTGACCGGGCTGACCCCGGGCACCCGCACCGCCTACGAGGTCCACCTCGACGGCGAGCAGGTCTGGCCGCTCCCGCACTCGCCGTTCCCGCCGAGCCTGATCGCGACGCGCGGCGCGGACACCGACGCACACCAGCGGATCGTCTTCGGTTCCTGCCGCTACGTGAAGCCGGCCGACCCGAAGCTGGCCCGGCAGTACGGCCTCGACGCGCTCGACGCCTACGCCGGCCGGATGGCCGGGCTGCCCCCGGAGACGTGGCCGACCACGCTGCTGCTGCTCGGCGACCAGGTCTACGCCGACGAGCTCACCCCACAGACCCGGCGGCGGATCGCCGGGCGGGGGGAGCGGCACCCGGACTGGCCCGACGACGAGATCGTCGGCTTCGACGAGTACTCGGGCCTCTACCGCGACACCTGGTCGGACCCCGAGGTGCGGTGGATGCTCTCCACCGTCCCCACCGCGATGATCTTCGACGACCACGACGTCCGCGACGACTGGAACACCTCCGGCGCCTGGCGCGAGCAGATCGCCCGCACGCCCTGGTGGTCCGAGCGCATCTGCTCCGGCCTGGCCTCCTACTGGGTCCACCAGCACCTGGGCAACCTGTCCCCCGGCGAGCTCGCCGCCGACCGGACCTGGCAGGAGGTGCAGGCCGCGGAGGGCGACGTCTGGCCGCTGCTGTCCGAGCGGGCCGCCCTGTGGGACCGCGAGACCGGCGACGGCGACGACACCCACAAGGACGAGCGGTTCTCCTTCTGCTGGGAGCTGGGCCGCACGCGGCTGATCGTCATCGACTCCCGCAACGGGCGGATCGTCGAGTCCACACCGCGCCGGATGGTGTCCGACGCCGAGTTCGACTGGATCTCGGCGAAGGCGCTCGCCCCCGGCGACATGGACCACCTCGTCCTGGGCACCTCGGTGCCCTGGCTGATGCCCCAGGTCATCTCCGACCTGGAGGCCGCGACCGAGAAGGGCGCAAACGGGTCCGGCCGGGTCGCCGCCGTCGCCGAGTGGGCCCGCCAGGAGGCCGACCTGGAGCACTGGCCCGCGTTCGGGCACTCCTTCGCCCGGCTCGCCGAGCTGATCCGCGAGGCGTGCCGCCCGCGCGCCGGGGACGCCCCGCCGGCCACGGTGTCGGTGCTGTCCGGCGACGTCCACCACTCCTACGCCGCGGTCGCCGACGTGCACACCCACACCCCCGGGGACCGGCCGGGCCGCGGTCCGGAGGGCACCCGGGTCCACCAGCTGACCTGCTCACCGGTGCACAACGTGGTCCCCGCGGTGATGCGGGTGATGTTCCGGATCACCTGGTCGCGTCTGCTGGGCAGGATGACGACCCGCTGGACCCGCCGGACCGGGACCGGCGGCGCGGGCGTGGCCTGGGAGCGGACGACCGGTCCGCTGTTCGGCAACCTCGTCGCGACCCTGGAGACCGACGGACGACGGGCGTCGTGCCGGTTCGAGCGGCCGCGCTCGGCCGCGGTGCTCGACACCGCGGCCGAGGTCGTGCTGACCCCGCAGGCCCCGCCCTTGGCGGCGCGGCAGCGGAGGGGGACCACCCCGGCGGTCTGACCGGGGCGGCGGCGACGGCCCGTCAGTACCCGGTACGGGCCAGCCAGCCCGTCCAGACCTCGGCGTCGCCGAGGACCTGGAGACGGTCGTCGTCGGCGGGGATGCGGCGGGTGACGCCCCGGAGCAGGTCGGCGGCGGTGCCTCGGACGGCGGCGTCGCCCTTGCCGTGCCCGTGCTCCCAGACCACGCGCCCGCCCGCGCCACGCACCATCCACTCCCCCGCCGCGTCCGGCACGTCGTCGGTGGAGTGCAGGTGCAGCGTGGCGCCGTCGGCGAGCGGTGGCTCGTCGGCGGCGGGGCGGGCGGCGAGCAGGCCCAGCCACTCCGAGACGCCGTCGGCGGCGACCTGCGGGTCGATCGGGAACGGAACCCCGAGTGCGACGGCGGCGTCGGCGCGGTGCACCGTCGCCTCGTGCAGCCGCCGCCGCACCCACCACGCCGAGGGCTGCGGACCGGTGAAGGTCCACACCGGCGCGGTCGGCCCGGCCGCGACGACGGCGTCGAGCAGCTCGGTCGCACCGTCGCGCAGCCACTGCGCCGCGACCTCCGGGCCGCCCTCTGGCGGCTTCCCGCCGGGCACCTCGCGGGGGTCGAGGGCCTCGGTGGCGCCGGTGGCGACCATCCGGGCCGCCCACCGGTGCCCGCGCCCGACGTGGCGGAGCAGCTGCAGCAGAGACCAGCCCGGACAGGTCGGGACCGGGGTGGCCGGATCGGCCGTCGTCAGGAGGGTGGCCAGCCGGTCGTTCTCCGCGAGGAGGACGGCGGCGTACGGGTCGACCGCGGTGCGGTCCGGTGTCGTGGTCATGAATTCGTACCCCCGGTCGCGGAACATGTGGGCGGGTTGCGGCGAGTCGTGCATGACGATCGCGGAGTTCGGGTAGGTAAGGATCATGCCGCCTCATCGCGACTGGACGCGACGGGGCGCGGGGCGGGCACTGCTGTACTGGCCGTTGACGGCCTTCTTGTTGGTGGCCGCATTCCCCGCGTACTCCGTGGTGCTGGTCATCGCCTCCGGGATCCTGCTGCCCACCCTCGGGCTCGTCGCCGGGCTGGCCGGGAAGCGCTGGCGGGCGCGCAAGCTCGCCCGGGCGCGTCGCGCGCTGTCCGACGTCGTGGACCCCCCTCTACCCGCCGACGACGACCTCGTCGCGCACGAGGACGAGCCCGACGCGATCGGCTCGGAGACGTCCTGGCCGACCGGCCGGCACGCCCGCCGGGTCCGCGAGCAGCCTGCTCCGGCCACCGGGGAGCCCGCGGCACGCGACGCGGCCTGATCCGCACGTACGGCCCCTGTGACGCTCGCCGAGTTCCTTGTACGTCCGATACTAGGATGTCAAACTAAACCGGCCGGGACACCGCCGTCCGCCCGGCGGGAGGAACGTCCCCGATGAGCACGGACACGAACGCACAGGCCGAGCTGCACGTCCCCACGCACCCGGTCCGTTTCGTGACCGCGGCCAGCCTGTTCGACGGGCACGACGCCGCCATCAACATCATGCGCCGGATCCTGCAGCGACAGGGCGCCGAGGTGATCCACCTCGGCCACAACCGCTCGGTCGACGAGGTCGTGACCGCCGCGATCCAGGAGGACGTGCAGGGCATCGCCATCTCGTCCTACCAGGGCGGGCACGTCGAGTACTTCTCCTACCTGGTCGAGCTGCTGCGCGAGCGCGGCGCCGGCCACATCAGGGTCTACGGCGGGGGCGGCGGCGTGATCGTCCCCGAGGAGATCGAGCTGCTGCACTCCCGCGGTGTCGCGCGCATCTTCTCCCCCGAGGACGGCCAGCACCTGGGCCTCCCCGGAATGATCAACATCATGATCCGGGAGTGCGACACCGACCTGACCGCCGAGGGCGCGTCGTCGGCGTCCGCGGTCGGCTCCGCCTTCGCAGACGGGGTGTTCTCCGGCGAGACCGCAACCCTCGCCCGCGCGCTCACGATGGCCGAGACCGGGACGCTGCCCGACGAGGTCCGCGAGCGCATCGCCGCCTCCGAGCGCCCGGTGCCGGTCCTCGGCATCACCGGCACCGGCGGCTCCGGCAAGTCCTCGTTGACCGACGAGCTGGTCCGCCGGTTCCGGCTCGACCAGGAGGACAAGCTCCGCATCGCGGTGCTCGCGGTGGACCCGACCCGACGCAAGGGCGGTGGCGCACTGCTCGGCGACCGCATCCGGATGAACGCGCTGTCCGGTGACCGGGTGTTCTTCCGCAGCCTCGCCACCCGCGGCAACGACGGCGGCTCGCTGCCCGAGCGGCTCGGCGACACCATCGCGGTGCTCCGCTCCGCCGGGTTCGACCTGGTGGTCGTCGAGACGCCCGGCATCGGCCAGGGCGACGCGGGCATCGTCCCGTTCGTCGACCACTCGCTGTACGTGATGACGCCGGAGTTCGGTGCCGCCTCCCAGCTCGAGAAGATCGACATGTTGGACTTCGCCGACGTCGTCGCGATCAACAAGTTCGAGCGCCGTGGCGCCGAGGACGCCCGCCGCGACGTCGGCCGCCAACTCGTCCGCAACCGCGAGGAGTTCGGCGCGACCTGGGAGGACATGCCGGTCTACGGCACCTCGGCCGCCACCTTCAACGACGACGGCGTCACCGCGCTCTACCAGCACCTGCGCGACCTGCTCGCCGAGGGCGGCCTGACCGTCGGCGAGGGACGTCTCCCCCGCGTCGACACCAAGACCTCCAGCGACTACGCGGCCGTCATCCCGCCGGAGCGGGTCCGCTACCTCGCCGACATCGCCGGTGCGGTGCGGGACTACCACGCCGACACCGAGACCCACGCCCGGGCGGTCCGCACCGCGCAGCACCTGCGCACCGCCGCCGAGCTGGTCGGCGGCGACGACCTCGACGAGGCGCTGCGCGCCGCGGAGAAGAAGGTCCCCGCCGAGTCCGCCGAGCTACTGGAGTCCTGGCCGTCGCGGGTCGAGGACTACTCCGGCGACGAGTACGTCTACACCGTGCGGGACAAGGAGTTCCGCACGAAGCTGACCCGCGAGACGCTGTCCGGCAACCCGGTGCGCCGGGTCGCGCTGCCGAAGTTCGACGACGACGCCGCGCTGCTGCGCTTCCTGCGCCGGGAGAACCTGCCCGGCTTCTACCCCTTCACCGCCGGGGTGTTCCCGTTCAAGCGGGAGGGTGAGGACCCGGCCCGCATGTTCGCCGGCGAGGGCGACCCGTTCCGCACCAACCGGCGGTTCAAGTACCTGTCGGAGAGCTCGGACGCCAAGCGGCTGTCCACGGCGTTCGACTCGGTCACCCTCTACGGCCACGACCCGGACACCCGCCCCGACATCTACGGCAAGGTCGGCACCTCGGGCGTCTCGATCGCGACCCTGGACGACCTCAAGGCCCTCTACGACGGCTTCGACCTGTGCTCGCCGACGACCTCCGTGTCGATGACGATCAACGGCCCGGCGCCGACGATCCTCGCCTACTTCCTCAACGCCGCGATCGACCAGCAGGTCGACCGGTTCCGCGACGAGCAGGGCCGCGAGCCCGACGGGGGTGAGCGCGAGGAGCTCGTCGCCTACGCGCTGGCGAACGTCCGGGGCACGGTGCAGGCCGACATCCTCAAGGAGGACCAGGGCCAGAACACCTGCATCTTCTCCACCGAGTTCTCGCTGCGGATGATGGCCGACATCCAGGAGTGGTTCATCGCGCACAAGGTGCGCAACTTCTACTCCGTCTCGATCTCCGGTTACCACATCGCCGAGGCCGGGGCGAACCCGATCAGCCAGCTCGCCTTCACCCTCGCGAACGGGTTCACCTTCGTCGAGAGCTACCTGGCGCGCGGTATGGACGTCGACGACTTCGCGCCGAACCTGTCGTTCTTCTTCTCCAACGGCATGGACGCCGAGTACACGGTGATCGGCCGGGTCGCCCGCCGCATCTGGGCGGTCGCGATGAAGGAGCGCTACGGGGCCAACGAGCGCTCCCAGAAGCTGAAGTACCACGTCCAGACCTCGGGACGGTCCCTGCACGCGCAGGAGATGAACTTCAACGACATCCGCACCACGCTGCAGGCGCTCTGCGCGCTCTACGACAACGCGAACTCCCTGCACACCAACGCCTACGACGAGGCGGTCACCACGCCCACGCAGGAGTCGGTGCGCCGCGCGATGGCCATCCAGATGATCATCAACAAGGAGTGGGGTCTGTCGCTGAACGAGAACCCGCTGCAGGGCTCGTTCGTCGTCGACGAGCTCACCGACCTGGTCGAGGAGGCCGTGCTGCGCGAGTTCGAGTCGATCGCCGAGCGCGGCGGCGTGCTGGGCGCGATGGAGACCGGCTACCAGCGCGGCCGGATCCAGGACGAGTCGATGCTCTACGAGCACCGCAAGCACACCGGTGAGCTGCCGATCGTCGGCGTCAACACCTTCCTCAAGCCGGCCGACCCGGACGAGGCGCACCAGGAGATCGAGCTGGCCCGCGCCACCGAGGCCGAGAAGCAGTCCCAGCTCGACCGGCTCGCGGACTTCCAGTCCCGGCATCGCACCGAGGCCGAGCAGGCGCTGCGGCGGCTGCAGGACGTCGCGACCGGTGACGGCAACGTGTTCGACGAGCTGATGCGGGCCGCGCGGGTGTGCTCGCTGGGTCAGCTGACGACGGCGTTCTTCGAGGTCGGCGGACAGTACCGGCGCAACATGTGACGGCGGGCGGGGCCGGTCCACCCGGCCCCGCCTCCCTCACCAGCGGCCGCGCCGGTTCGGGATCCGCGCGGCCGCCAGGCCGACCACCGCGAGCGCCACCGCCAGCACCCCGTAGGCGATCCCGGCGGCCACGCCCGGGTCCTCGGCGGCGGTGACGGCGGCGGTCAGCACCGACACCGCGGCGATGCCGCCCATCTGCCGGAACATGATGCGCAGCCCGGACACCGCAGCGACCTCGTCGGGCACCAGGTGCATACCGGCGTTGTTGGCGGCCGGCCCGGACAGGCCCGTGCCCAGGCCGAGCAGGGTGGAGCCGGCGAGCAGCCACACCGTGGGCCCGCCGAACAGGGGCGCGACCGCAGTGACCACCAGCCCGGCGACGACGGCGACCAGGCCCCCGAGCAGCAGCGGCCGGAAGCCCAGCCGGCGCAGCAGCGCGACCGCGGCCGCCGAGGTGACGATGGTGCCGATCGCGCGGCCGGTCAGCAGCGCCCCGGCGACGAACGCGGGCAGGTCGTAGCGGACCTGGGCGTAGAGCGGCAGGGTCGCCGAGAACCCGATCACCACGGCGCCGAAGACGACGTTGGTGACGTTCATGATGCCCAGACCGCGTCCGGCGAGCAGGTGGACGGGGACGACCGCGTCGGGCCGCCGCCGGGCGTGCCGGACGAACACCGCACCCGTCGTCAGCGCGACCACAGCGGCCAGGACGGTCCAGCCGGGCCCCGACCCCGGCGAGCCGAGCCGGGTGATGGTGAGCATCGTGGCCAGCAGGGTCACGACGAGCAGCGCGATCCCGACGGCGTCGATCCGCGCGGTCCGCCGGTGCGGAGGGTCGTCGACCAGGGCCAGCCCGACGGCGACGAGCAGGATCCCGATCGGCACGTTCACCAGGAAGATGCCGTGCCAGGTCCAGGTGGTGAGCACCAGCCCGCCGACCAGCGGTCCGAGGATCGCGCCGATCGGGAAGACGCTGGTGAACAGGGCGAGCGCCCGGTCCCGGTCACGTCCGAACTGGTGCGCGACGATCCCGTTGGCGGCCGGCAGCATCACGCCGCCGGCGAGGCCCTGCACCAGCCGGCAGGCGATGAGCACGCCGATCGAGGGGCTGAGCGCGCTCAGCCCGGACATCACCGTGAACACGGCGACCCCGGCCAGGAACATCCGCCGGCCGCCGAAGCGGTCGGACAGCCAGCCGCCCAGTGGCAACGCCAGGATCTGCCCGACGGCGGCGACGGTCACGACCCAGCCGGTCCAGGCCAGGTCGGCGCCGAGGTCGCCGCTGATCGTCGTCAGCGCGGTGGCGACCGACGTCCCGTCGAGGGAGAACATCAACAGCGCCAGACCGACGACGGCGAAGACCGGCACGCGCCGGGGCAGCGGGTCCTCGCCGGGCGGCCCGGCGGAGCCGTCCCCGGCCGGGCGGTGGGTGTCGTGGGCGGCGTCGGTCACGTGGTGGGCACACCTGTCTTCCCGGAGGAACCGGACATGATGTGCTTACCACAAGCTAAACAGTCGGGCGGTGGCAACGCCCACCGACGTCAGCGGCGGGGCCGGCTCCGGCGACGCCCGCGGTTCCACCCGCCGAGGATGCCGATGGCCTCGACGAACGACTCGGCGGCCTTGGAGAGCTTGCGACCGGCCTTCTTCATCGGGGGTCCTCCCGGGGTGCTGCTGGGGTGATGGGGGCTTCTCCACCGTGGCAGACGGCGGAGCGTGCCGGACGGCGGGGGTGTGCTCCACACGGGTGACGAAACGGACACATGTCCTCCCGTTCCGAAGACGATTCCACCTGCCCGGAGCACCGTCTCCCGGCGTGTCGCACACCTGCGTACGCGGACGGAGCAGCGCGCCCCGCGTTCCGGAGCGTCACTCCTCCATGCGGAGGGACCTGCCTGTGTTCACCGCGCGTGATCGCCGGCGGGGCGGGATGCTGCTCGGACGGGTCTCGTCCCGGAGGGGGATCACCGATGTCACCGGACGTCATGCTGTGGGTCGTCGTCGCCGTCGTGGTACTGGTCGTGCTGGGCCTGGCCCTCGTGGTCGGGTCCCGGGTGCGCGGCCGCCGGAGGACCGCCGCCCTGCGCCGGCACTTCGGGCAGGAGTACGACCACGTCGTCGAGCAGTCCGGTGGGAAGGACCGCGGCGAGACCGAGCTGCGCCGTCGGCTGAGCCGGCGCCGGGAGCTGGACGTACGCGACCTCGACGCCGACGAGCGCGAGCGGTTCGCCGGGGACTTCGCGGGTGCGCAGAACGCCTTCGTCCGCACCCCGCGGGCCGGGCTGCGCGACACCGACCTCCTGCTGCAGCAGGTGATGCGCACCCGCGGCTACCCGGTCGAGCACTTCTCCGAGCGCGAGGAGATGATCTCGGTCGACCACCCCGACCTGGTCGGGCACTACCGTGCGGCACACGCCGTCGCCGTCGCCGAGGACGACGCCGACACGGAGTCGCTGCGCCGGGCGATGCTGGACCACGGCTACCTGTTCGACGAGCTGATCGGCGCCGGGCACCCGGAGAGCACGCAGCGGACGCTGCCGGCGTCGTGAGCGGGACGGCCGAGCTGCCGGGCGCGGCCGGACCGGAACGCACCGACGAGATCCCGTCCGGCCTGCCGGGCGCGGGTGACGTGGTGGGCGGGCGCTACGAGCTGCGCCACGTGCTCGGCCGGGGCGGGATGTCGACGGTGCACCTGGCCCACGACCGGGAGCTGGACCGCCCGGTCGCGGTCAAGCTGCTGCTGCGCGCGGGCGACCACGGCGACGTCGCCCGGCTGCGCGACGAGGCCCGCGCCGCCGCCGCGATCGACCACCCCGGCGTCGTCACCGTGCACGACACCGGCACGACCGGTCACACGGCCTGGGTCGTCATGTCCTACGTCGAGGGCGAGACCCTCGCGCGGCGCATCGGGCGGACCGGCCCGCTGGAGCCGCGGGAGGTGACCCGGATCGGGGCGGCCGTGTCCGAGGCGCTCGCCGCCGCGCACCGGGCCGGGGTGGTGCACCGCGACGTCACCCCCGGCAACATCATCCTGCGCCCGGACGGGACCGTCGTCGTGACCGACTTCGGCATCGCGCGCCTCGGCGACGGCGCCGGGCGCACCCGGACCGGTCATGTGATCGGCACCCCGCTCTACCTGGCCCCCGAGCAGGGCCGCGGCGCCGCGCACCTCGACGGCCGTGCGGATCTGTACGCGCTGGCCTGCTGCCTGTTCACCGCGCTCACCGGACGGCCGCCGTTCACCGACGCCGACCCGCTCGCGGTGGTCGTGGCGCACCTGCGGGAGACGCCGCCACGGCCGTCGTCGCTGCGCCCGGGCGTCCCACCCGCGCTGGAGGAGGTGCTCCTGCAGTCCCTGGCCAAGGACCCGGGCCGGCGCCCGCGCGACGCCGCGGCACTCGCCGCCCGGCTGCGCGCGGTGCACGGCGACCCGGCTCCCCCGCCGGTCGGCACCCGGGAGCGACCCGCCGGTGACGACACCGTCCCGGCCGCGCCGGGGGTACCCGGGGACGGGGCGGGGACGCACGCGCTGGACAGCACGCTGGCCGAGGTCGACCACGACGACGGTGCCGCCGCGGACCGCCGTCGCAGGGCCGGAGCGCTGCTGCTGGTGCTGGCCGCGCTGCTGCTGCTCGGCGCGGTCGTGGCCCTCCTGCTGCTCTGAACCGGGCTCAGGCCGGGGCCGGGGTGCGCCGCAGGACCAGGGCGAGCCCCAGCGCCCCGGCCAGCAGGGCGCTGACGTAGCCGACGACGCCCGCCCAGCCGGCGTGGTCGTAGGCGACCCCGCCGACGGCGCCGCCGATGCTGGACCCGGCGTAGTAGCCGACCAGGTAGAGCGACGACGCCTGGGCCGGCACCGCACCGGGCAGCATCGCCGAGCGCCGCCCCACCCAGGAGCTGGCGACCGAGTGGGCGCCGAAGAAGCCGACGGTCACCAGCAGCAGCCCGGCCAGGGTGGTGAGGAGCAGGTCGGGCAGGGTCACCCAGATCCCGCCGAGCGCGACCAGCGTCGCCACCCACAGCACCGGGCGGCGCCCGAACCGGTCCCCCAGCCTGCCCGCGCCGGTGGAGGCCCAGCTGCCGGCGAGGTAGCCGAGGAACACCAGCCCCACCAGGGTGCCGGGCAGCGAGAACGGCGGGGCCAGCAGCCGGAACCCGAGGTAGTTGTAGACGGTCACGAACGCGCCCATCAGCAGGAACGCCATCCCGAACAGACAGAGCAGGCCCCGGTCGGTGAGGTGCCGGCGCAGCGGTCCGCCGAGGTCGCGCAGCCGCGTGCGGGCCGGGGCGGGCGCCGTCGCGGGCGGCAGGAGCAGCCGGAATGCGACGGTCGCGAGCACCGAGACCGCACCGACGGCGGCGAGTCCGGCCCGCCAGCCGCCGAGCTCGGCGACCCAGGACGCGACGAGCCGCCCGGACAACCCGCCGAGGGTGTTGCCGGCGATGAGCAGACCGACCGCGCCGCCGAGGTGCCGCGGCGCGACCTCGTGGGTGAGGTGGGCCATCGACAGGGCGGGCAGCGCCGCGAGGGCGATGCCCTGCAGCCCGCGGACGACGACGAGGGTCTCGAAGGTGGGCGCCAGCGGGGCGAGCAGTGCGAGGACCGCCGACGCCGCGAGCGCCCAGGTCATGACCCGCGCGCGGCCCCAGGACTCGGTGAGCGCGGACAGCGGCAGTACGGCGAGGGCGAGGGTGCCGGTCGTCGCCGACAGGACCAGGCTGGCCGTCGACGAGGGCACGCCGAACTCCGCCGAGAGCGTCGGCAGCAGCCCCTGCACGCTGTAGACCAGCACGAACGTCGCCAGACCCGAGAGCCACAGGGCGATGCCGAGCCGCCGGTAGCCGGGGGTGCCGCGCTCGTGGGGCGGGGCGGACCGGGTGGCGGTCGGAGCCGGGGGGCGCTCGGTCGTTGTCATCGCACACGACCGTAGGCGTCGGCGTCGGATGCGTCCAATGCATGCGTCGTCGACGTAGCATGCATCGATGCATGAGTCGTTGGCACCGGCGCTGCACCGCTTCGTCGCGGTCGCGCGCGACGGTCACCTCACCCGCGCCGCGGAGCGGATCGGGGTCCCGCAGCCCACGCTGTCGCGGGCGATCGCCCGGCTGGAGAGCGAACTGGGCGTCGCGCTGTTCCGGCGGTCCGGGCGCCGGCTGGCGCTGACCGCGGCCGGGCGGACGCTGCTGCCGCGGGCCGAGGCCGCGCTGGCCGAGCTCGGTGCGGGCGTCGCCGAGCTGGCGGGCGACGCCGACCCGGTCACCGGCCGGGTCGCGCTCGGCTTCCTCGGGACGATGGGCACCTTCGCGGTGCCGGGGATCCTGCGGGAGTTCCGGGAGCACCACCCGCGGGTGCGGATCGAGCTGGTGCAGGTGCCGCACGCGGCACTGCTGGAACGGGTCCGTGACGGCCGGGTCGACCTTGCCCTCACCTCCCCCGTGCCCGACGAGCCGGGCCTGGTCGCGACCCCGCTGGCCGAGGAGGAGCTGCGCCTCGCGGTGCCGTCCGGGCACCGGCTGGCGGGCGCTGGTGCCGCGGACCTCGCCGAGGTCGCCGACGACCCGTTCCTGCTGTTCGCCCGCGGCTACGGGCTGCAGGGGGTGGTGGAGTCGTGGTGCGCGCAGGCCGGGTTCCGCCCGCGCCGGGCGTTCGAGGGCGGGGAGACGGCGACGCTGCGCGGTCTGGTCGGGGCCGGGCTGGGCGTCGCGCTGCTCCCCGCCGGGCCGGACGTGCCGGGGGTGGTGCAGGTGCCGGTGCGCAGCCCGCACACCGTGCGGACGCTGGGGATGGTGCACGCGGCCGACCCGCGGCCGACGGCGCCGGTGCGGGACCTGCGGGCGTTCGTCGTCCGGCACGGGCCACGGTGGCTGGCCGACCACGGGTGAACCGGGGTCGGCGGGCCCGGCGGACGGCCGCGGTGCTGGACAGGGACGCGTCCGGCCCGGCCCCGGGATACCGTCGGCCCCATGACTGCGCGGACTGCGGCACCGGTCGACGACGAGGGCCGCGAGGTCGGAGTCCCGGGCAGCGTGCGGCGGGTCGTGTCGATCGTGCCGTCGCTGACCGAGGCACTGGAGGCGACCGCGCCCGGCATCGTCGTCGGCGCGACCGACTGGTGCACCCACCCCGGCGACCTCCGCGCGGAACGGATCCGGGGAACGAAGAACCCCGACGTCGAGCGGATCGTCGCGCTGGCCCCGGACCTGGTCGTCGCCAACCAGGAGGAGAACCGCCTCCCCGATCTGGACGCGCTGCGCGCCGCGGGGCTGCCGGTCTACGTCACCGACATCCGCGACGTCGACGGCGGCCTCGCCTCGCTGGGCCGACTGCTCGACGCCTGTGGGCTCGGCGAACCCGGCTGGCTGCGCGAGGCCCGCGAGCTGTGGGCCGACGTCGAGCCCGCGTCGCCGCGGCGGCGCGCCGTGGTGCCGATCTGGCGGCGGCCGTGGATGGCCGTCGGCTCGGACACCTTCACCGGCGCGGTGCTGGAACGGATCGGGATCGACAACGCACTCGCCGGCTCCCCCGAGCGCTACCCGCGGATCGACCCCGCGGCGCTGCCGGAGCACGACCTCGTCGTGCTGCCCGACGAGCCGTACCTGTTCACCGCCGACGACGGGCCCGAGGCGTTCGACGCGCCGTCGGCGCTGGTCAGCGGGCGGCTGCTGACCTGGTACGGGCCGAGCCTGGTGGAGGCGGCGCGGGAGCTGCCCGCCGCGCTCGGGACCCGCTGAGCGCCCCCGGGCGTCGTCACCGCGGCGGGACGAGCGCCGCGACGAGGGCACGCAGGTCGGCCGCCATGTCGAACCCGCCGGGGTCGGCGGGGTCGGCCGGGGCGACCGGGGCGCCGCCGGGAGGGCGGTCGAGCAGCCACTGGACCTGCAGCCCGTCGGCCGCGGCCAGCAGCAGCCGGGCCACCCGGTCCGGGGTGAGCTCCCCGGCGGGCGCCGCGCCGGCTCCGGGGTCGGCACCGGGGTCCGCACCCGGACCCGCTCCGGGCTCCAGCTCCGCGACGAGCGCGGTCCGCAGCCGGTCGTAGCGCCGGGCGAACCAGTCGTGGGCGGCGTGACCCGGATCGGTCGCCTCGGCCGAGGTGACCGCGTACAGCCGGACCAGACCGGGCTCGGACCCGTTGTCGCGCACGGTCTCCAGCAGCGCCTCGGGGCCGCTCCCGGGCTCGGCGCGCGCGGCGGCGGAGCGCTCGTCGCGGGCCTGCAGCACCGCGACCAGCAGCGCCTGCTTGGACCCGAAGTAGTGGAACAGGGTCGGCTCGCTGACCCCGACCCGGCGCGCGATCTCCTTCGTCGACGACGCGTGGAACCCGCCGGTCGCGAACACCTCCAGCGCCGTGTCCAGGATCTGCTCCCGCCGCTGCCGCCCCTTGGCGTAGCGCCCGCGTGCCGTCGTCACCGGTCGAGGCTAACCCACGAATCCCGAGTGTCACTAGGTTTTCACGGGTACGGTGGCCCCATGCCTTCCGTCGACGAGGACCTGCTCACCACACTCATCGCCCGGCTCGATCTGGAGGCGAAGGTCCGGCTGCTGACCGGGGCCGACTTCTGGTCCACCCCGGCCGAGCCCGCGATCGGGCTGCGCCGGATGGTGCTGTCGGACGGCCCGTCCGGGGTGCGCGGGGAGAGCTTCGACGAGCGGTCGCCGTCACTGTCGCTGCCGTCGTCGACGGCACTGGGGGCGACCTGGGACCCGGAGCTCGCCCGCCGCTACGGCTCGGCCCTGGGCGCCGAGGCCCGCCGGCAGCACGCCGACGTCGTCCTCGGGCCGACGATCAACCTGCACCGCACCCCCTTCGGCGGCCGCCACTTCGAGGCGCTGTCGGAGGACCCGCTGCTGACCGGCGAGCTCGCCGCGGCCTACGTGGAGGGGCTGCAGGCGCACGGGGTCGCCGCGACACCGAAGCACTACGTCGCCAACGACGCCGAGTCCGAGCGCTTCACCGTGGACAACGCGGTCGACGAGCGGGCGCTGCACGAGCTGTACCTGGCCGCGTTCGAACCGGCCGTCACCCGGGCCGGGGCGTGGGCGGTGATGTCGGCCTACAACGCCGTCAACGGCGCGACGATGAGCGAGAACCCGCTGCTCGCCGAGCCGCTCACCGGCGAGTGGGGCTTCGACGGGCTCGTGATGTCGGACTGGGGCGCGGTGCGCACCACGGTCGCGTCGGCGCGCGCCGAGCAGCACCTGGTGATGCCCGGCCCGGTGGGCGCCTGGGGCGAGCGCCTGGTCGCCGCGGTGCGCGACGGCGAGGTCGAGGAATCCGTCGTCGACGGCAAGCTGCGGAGGCTGCTGCGCCTGGCCGCCCGGGTCGGCGCGCTGGAGGGGGCACCGACGCCGCCCGCCGTCCCGGCCGCCGAGGACGGCGCCGCCGTGGCCCGCGGGCTCGCCGCCGCGGGCAGCGTCCTGCTGCGCAACACCGGCGAGCTGCCGTGGGACGCCTCGTCGCTCGGCACGGTCGCGGTGCTCGGGCACAACGCCGCGCTCGCCCGCACCCAGGGCGGCGGGAGCGCCACGGTCCGACCCGCCGCGGTCGTCGCGCCGCTGGACGGGCTGCGCGCCGCGCTCGGCGAGGACCGGGTGCGGTACCGGCTGGGCGCGCAGGTCGCCGAGGGCGTGCAGCCCTTCGACCCGGCCACGGTCACCGACCCGGTCACCGGGGAACCCGGACTGCGCGCGGTGTTCCGCGCCGCGGACGGCTCCGCGCTGCGCAGCGAGCACCGGCTCGGCGCCTCGCTGATCTGGATGGGCGCCGAGATCCCCGACGGCGCCGAGACCGTCGAGGTGTCGGCACGGTGGGCACCCGAGCCCGGGACGCACCGGGTCGGGGCCGCCGCCGTCGGGCACGTGACGGTGCACGCCGACGGGACGGCGGTGCTCGACACCGAGGCCGTCCTGACCGGCGACGAGGGTCCGGGCGCGGCGATCTTCGAGGCCCCCTCGGTGACCGGGGAGGTCGGCACCGACGGACCGGTCGACCTGGTGTTCCGGTTCCGCCCGTCCGGCGGCGAGGCCGGCATGGCACTGTTCGCGCTCACCGTCGGGACCGAGACCGTCGTCGCCGACCCGCAGGCCGAGGTGGCCGCGGCGGCCGCGCTGGCGGCGGCCTGCGACGTCGCCGTCGTGGTGGTCGGGACCAGTGACCGGATCGAGAGCGAGGGCTTCGACCGCACCTCGCTGGCCCTGCCCGGCCACCAGGACGACCTGGTCCGGGCCGTCGCCGCGGCCAACCCGCGCACCGTGGTGGTGGTCAACTCCGGTGCCCCGGTGCTGCTGCCCTGGCGCGACGAGGTGGCCGCGGTGCTGCTCGGCTGGTTCGGCGGCGAGCGCTTCGGCGACGCCGTCGCCGACGTGCTGCTCGGGCACGCCGAGCCGGGCGGGCGGCTGCCGACCACCTGGCCCGCCACCGGCGAGGAGCGCTCGGTGCTCTCCGGGCGCCCGACCGGCGGCGTCCTGCGCTACGACGAGGGCGTGCACGTCGGGCACCGCAACTGGCTGCGCCACGGCGAGACGCCGGCCTACCCGTTCGGGCACGGGCTCGGCTACACCACCTGGACCCTCGACGACGCCGTCGCCGGGCCCTGGTCGGCCGACGGCGTCGCGGTGACGGTCACCCTGACCAACACCGGCGACCGGGCGGGCCGCCAGGTCGTGCAGGCCTACCTGTCCCGGCCCGGCTCCGACGTCGAGCGGCCCGCCCGCCGGCTGGTCGGCTGGGCGGTCGTCGACGCCGCCCCCGGCACGACGACGGCCACCGTGGCGGTGTCACGGCGCGCGTTCCGCCACCGTGCGGGCGGGACGTGGGCGACCGAGCCGGGGACCTACGACCTGCACCTCGGGTTCTCCGTGTCCGACACCCCGCTGCACGCGACGGTGGAGGTCGTCGGCGAGGGCTGAGCGGTCAGCCCGTGGCGGGCTCGAGCGTGACCTCGTCCACCGGACCGGCGCGACGCACGTGACGCTGGACAACTCCGCCGACGACGTCCCGGTCGACGACCTCGTCGACCGGCACCTGGCGGCCGTTCCCGGCTGAGCCGGGCCGGTCGGGTCAGCCGGCGTGCGCGGCCCGCACCAGGTCCGAGCACTTCTCCCCGATCATCATCGTGGTGATGTTCGGGTTGATCGCCGGCAGGAACGGCATCGCCGACGCGTCGGCGACCCGCAGACCCTGCACCCCGCGGACCCGCAGCTGCGGGTCCAGGACGGCGCCCGGGTCGCCGTCGGCGCCCATCCGCGCGGTGCACGCCGGGTGGTAGACGGTGTTGTGGGTCTTGCCGATGTAGTCGGCGAGCTCGTCGTCGGTCACGGCGTCCGGGCCCGGCGCCAGCTCGGCGGCGATCCACTCCTTCAGCTCCGGCTGCTCGGCGATGCGGCGGGCCAGCCGGATGCCCGCGGTCATCACCCGCATGTCGTGGCCCTCGGGGTCGGTGAAGTAGCGCGGGTCGACCCGGGCCCGGTCCCGGAAGTCGCGGGTGCGCAGCCGCACGGTCCCCCGGGACCGGCCACGGGTGACGTTCGGGGTGAGGCAGAACCCGTTGTCGGTGGTCGGGTAGCCCCACCGCAGTGTGTTCATGTCGAACGGCACCGAGCCGTAGTGCATCATCAGGTCCGGCCGGTCCAGGGCCGGGTCGGTACGGGCGAACAGCCCGATCTCCCACCACTGCGTCGACTCGGTGACCATCGGCTTCGCCGCGTCCCAGAAGACCAGGCCCTCGACGTGGTCGTCGAGGTTCGAGCCGACACCGGGCAGGTCCGAGCGGACCTCGATGCCGAACTCGCGCAGGTGCTCCCCCGGGCCGATGCCCGAGAGCATCAGCAGCTTCGGGGTGTCGATCGCCCCCGCGGAGAGGATCACCTCGCGCTCGGCGTGCGCGGTCTCGCGGCCCGGACCGATGCCCCGCTGGTACTCGACGCCGGTGGCGCGGGTGCCGTCGAACAGCACCTGCGAGGCCCAGCAGTCGGTGCGCACCTCCAGGTTCGGGCGCGAGCCCAGGATCGGGTGCAGGTAGGACACCGACGCCGAGGCGCGGGTGCCGTCGGGGAAGGAGTTGATCTGGAAGTACCCGGCGCCGTCGGTGACGGTGTGGCCCTCGTTGAACCGCACCGTCGGCATGCCGACCTGCGCGGCGGCGGCCAGCACGGCGTCGCCGCAGGGGTCCTTCGCGGGGATCTGCATGAGGTTGACCGGGCCGGAGCGGCCGTGGCCGTCCCAGTCGCCGTCGTTGGTCTCCAGGCGCCGGATCAGCGGCCAGCACTCGTCGGCGGACCAGCCGGTCAGGCCGGACGCGGCCCACTCGTCGAGGTCCTCGCGCGGGGTCCAGAAGGCGATGCAGGAGTTGTGCGAGCCGCAGCCGCCGAGCACCTTCGCGCGGGCGTGGCGCATGTGGGAGTTGCCGCGCTCCTGCGGCTCGACCGGGTAGTCCCAGTCGTAGCCGGAGTCGAGCAGCGCCATCCAGTCGGTGAGCCGCAGGATGTTCGGGTCGCCGACGTCGGACGGGCCCGCCTCCAGCAGCAGCACCCGCGCCGCGGGGTCCTCCGAGAGCCGCGCGGCGAGCGCGCAGCCCGCCGAGCCGCCACCCACCACGATGTAGTCGAACCGGTCGGTCACGCCGTCTCCCCCATGCCCTGCTCGATCTCCTTCGCCCGGTGCTCGGGCAGACAGCCCAGCCCGTGGCGGCCGCGCAGCCGGAACCACGCCAGCCCGGCCAGTGCCACGACCCCGATGAACAGGAACGCGATGAACCGCAGCCACCCGGTGCCGTAGACCTCCTCGCGCGGCCAGGCCAGGTTGATCGCCATCGCCGCGCCCCACAGCACCGCGAGCACGTTCACCGGCAGGCCGAGACGCCCCAGCGAGAAGTACCCCTTCTGGCCCTCGTCCGGCCACTGCCCGCGCAGCCGCCGCACCAGCATCGGCACCGTGACCAGCAGGTACGCGATGTAGATCATGATGATCGCGACGCTGGTGACCGCGGTGAAGACCTCGGGCACGCCGACGTTCGCGACCAGGATCAGGATCGCGACCAGCCCGACGACGATCGCCGGCACCACCGGCGTCTTGTGCCTCGGGTCGATCCGCGCCAGCACGGAGCCGGCGGGCAGTGCGTTGTCGCGGGCCATCGCGAACATCAGCCGGATCGCCGCGGTGTGCACCGCGAGCAGGCAGACGATCACCGCGATGCTGATGGTGATCAGGAAGACCCGCCCGATGGTGCCGCCGGCGACCTCCAGCAGCACGAGCTGCCCGCCGCCGTCCTTGCTGCCCAGGCGCGGGTCGGCCAGGTCCGGTGCGGCCAGGATGATCCCGAGCAGGATCAGCCCGCCGAGCACGAACGACGCGACGACCGCACGCAGGATCGCCGCCGGGGCGGTGCGCCGCGGGTCGACCGTCTCCTCGCCGAGCGAGCTGGCGGTGTCGAAGCCGTACATCACGTAGGCCGAGGCGAGCGCCGCGACCAGGAACGTGCCGAAGTAGCCGCCGCCGCCCGCCGCCGGCGCCGGGGTCTCGAACAGCACCGAGACGGGGTTGCGGATGCTCAGCAGCAGCGCCACGACGATGACGACGGCGGCGATCAGCTCGATGAACACCCCGGTGGAGTTGATCCGCGCCATCAGCTTCACCCCGACCGCGTTGATCACCGTGGTGAGCACGATCAGGATCGCGCCGAGCAGCACGCCGTTGACGGCGGCGTCGCCCGCGTCGGAGGTGTCGCCGACGAGCTGGAAACCCGACCAGATCTGCGGGAACGTCAGCTGCGCGGCCAGCGCGACCGCCGCCAGCGACACCACCGAGGCGGTGAACATCATCCAGCCGGCCAGCCAGGACACGGTCGGCCCGGCCAGCTGCTTGGACCAGTTGTAGACCGACCCGGCGACCGGGTAGCGCCCGGCCAGCTCGGCGAAGGACAGCGCGACCATGAACTGGCCGGCGAACACCATCGGCCAGGACCACCAGTAGGCCGCGCCGCCGGTGCCGAAGCCGAAGTAGAACAGCTGGAACGTGCCGGTCAGGATCGAGATGTAGCTGATCCCGGCCGCGAAGCTGGCGAACTTGCCGATGCTGCGGTCGAGGGTCTGGCTGTAGCCGAACTCGGCGAGCCCTCCCCCGTCGCCGTCGGCGCCCGGGGAGCGGTCCCGCCGGGTCGGTTCGGGAACGGTCATCGTGGACCTCCTGGGCCGTTGCGTCGCGTCATCATGGCGGCCTCAGCGGCCCGAGAACCATCCCTGGGGCTGCGGAGCGGTGTTGGTCCACACGTGCTTGATCTCCTGGTACTCGGCCAGCCCGGTCGGGCCCAGCTCGCGGCCGTTGCCGGACCGGCCCATGCCGCCCCACTCCGCGCCCGGGAAGTACGGGTGGAAGTCGTTGATCCAGACGGTGCCGTGGCGCAGCGCGGACGCGACCCGGTGGGCGCGGCCCATGTCGGCGGTGAACACCGCACCGGCCAGCCCGTACTCGGTGTCGTTGCCCAGGCGGACGGCCTCCTCCTCGGTGGTGAACCGCTCGACGGTCAGCAGCGGGCCGAAGGTCTCCTCGCGGATCAGCCGCGAGTCCGGCGCGAGGTCGGTGATCACCGTCGGCAGGTAGAAGTAGCCCTTCCCGAGGTCCGGGTCGTCCGGGCGGGCGCCGCCGCAGCGGATCGTGGCGCCCTCGGCGCGGGCGGCCGCGACGAAGTCCTCGATCTTGGCCAGGTGCGCGGCGGAGACCAGCGGGCCGACCTCGACGCCGTCGGTGAGACCGTTGCCGAGCCGGATCCGCTGCGCGCGGCGCACCACCTCGTCCACGACGGCGTCGGCGACCGAGCCCTCGATGATCAGTCGGGCCCCCGCGGAGCAGACCTGACCGGAGTGCAGGAACACCGCGAGCATCACGTAGTCGACGGCGAGCTCGAAGTCGGTGTCGGCGAAGACGATGTTCGGGTTCTTCCCGCCCAGCTCGACGGCGGTGCGCTTCACCGTCTCGGCCGACGCTCGGATGATCTTCTGGCCGGTGGACAGGCCGCCGGTGAAGCTGACCATGTCCACGTCCGGGTGCTCGGTCAGCGGGGCGCCGACCGACGGCCCGTCGCCGAGCACGATGTTCACCACGCCGGCCGGGACCCCGACCTCCTCGCACAGCTCCACCAGCACGATCGAGGTCAGCGGGGTGACCTCGCTGGGCTTGATCACCATCGTGTTGCCGGCGGCGATCGCCGGGGCGACCTTCCAGGACAGCTGCAGCAGCGGGTAGTTCCACGGGGTGATCAGCGCGCAGACACCGACCGGCTCGTGCACGATCCGCGACACCACGGCCGGGTTGCCCGTGTCGACGATCCGGCCGGCGTCCTTGTCTGCCAGCCCGGCGTAGTAGCGGAAGACGGCGGTGACGTCGTCGACGTCCTGGCGGCCCTCCGCGATCGTCTTGCCGGTGTCGAGGGTCTCCAGCCGGGCGATCTTCTCGCGGTCCCGCACCAGCAGGTCGGCGATCCGCCCGAGGAGCGCACCGCGCTCGCCGGTCGTGGTCCGCCGCCACGGTCCGTCGTCGAAGGCACGGCGCGCGGCGGCGACGGCACGGTCGACGTCGTCGGGTCCGGCCTGGTCGACCTCGGTGACCGTCGAGGCGTCGTAGGGGTTGATCACCGGGGCGGTCCCGGCGGACCCGGTGGTCCAGCTTCCGTCGATGTAGAGGCTCGGCACGGCGCGAGCTTTCACCGGGAACCGGTCGGTGTGCAAACCCGGGCCGGGCACCCGTGTGCGGGGACACGGTCCCGCTTTCCAGCCGCCCCACGTGGCGACGTACGGAATGCCGGGTTAGGGTTGCGCAATGAGCAACACGGTGCGCGGACGGGAGCCCGGGGTGCAGTCGGTCGACCGGGCCATCACCCTGCTGACCCTGCTGGCCGACCGCAGCGAGGCGGGGGTCAGCGAGCTCGCGGCCTCGCTCGACGTCCACAAGTCGACCGCCTTCCGGCTGCTCGGGGCGCTGGAGGAGCGCGGCCTGGTCGAGCAGATCGCCGACCGCGGCAAGTACCGCCTCGGGTTCGGGCTGATCCCGCTCGCCGGCCGTGTCGCCGAGCGCCTGGAGGTCACCACCCAGGGCCATCCGGTCTGCGAGACGCTCGCGGAGCGGCTCGGCGAGACCGTCAACATCGCCATCCCCGACCGCGGGTGGGCGGTCAACGTCGACCAGGCCCGCGGCCCGTCGATGGTCACCACGTTCAACTGGCTCGGCCGGATCACCCCGATGCACAACACCTCCAGCGGCAAGGTGCTGCTCGCCTCGGTCGTCCTCGACGACCCGGGAACGATGCCGGACACGGTGCCGGAGCAGGCCCGCGACACGCTCGTGGAGGAGCTGCGCCGGGTCCGCCGGCACGGGTACGCGTGGTCGCTGGAGGAGCTGGAGACCGGCCTCAACGCCGTCGCCGCGCCGGTGGTGGACCACGGCGGTGCGGTGGTGGCCGCGCTCTCCGTGTCCGGGCCCGCCTACCGGCTCTCCGCCGAGCGGATCGAGCGGATCACCCCGGAGGTCGTCGCCGCGGGGCGTGAGATCAGCCGTCGCATGGGGTTCTGGCGCGACCGCTGAGCCGCGGGCCTACGGCGGCGGGGCCGGCGCGGGCCCCTGCAGGCGTTCCAGCACCGGCGGCAGGGTGCGCTCCAGCTCGTCGCCGTGCCGCTCGAACTCGCGCCGCAGGAACGGCGCCGCCAGCTTCAGCAGACCCTTGAGCCGTACCCGGGCGTGGAAGCTCACGACGCTCCCCCCACCCTCGGCCGGCTCGACGACGATCTCCTCGGTCGCGGTGACCGTCGGGTTCTCCCCGACGAACACGACCCGACCGGCCGTCAGCTCCCGCAGCGTGTGGTCGAGCTCGCTCTCCCGTCCGCCCCACACCGACACCGTGTGCCAGGCGGCGCCGACCGCGACCGGGCCGCCGCCGTCGGAGCGGGTGCTGGAGCGCACGGTGGGGTCCCAGATCTCGCTGTGCCCGTGGTCGGCCAGGTAACCGAGCACCGTCTCGGCAGGGGTGGACACCGTCATCACCCGCTGGACGCCGACCACGACGCTCCTCTCCCCGACCGGGCGCCGCTCGGGACCCGGCCCGCTGCTCCCGACCGGCGCAGATGGTCTCACGGCGACCGGTCATGATCGCGGGCCCCGTGCCGGTTTCCCCGGAACGCCCGTGCCGGGGGCGCGCGGCACGCACACTCCTCCCGACGCGGGCGGGCCGGGCGGGCCCGCCACCGACGACGGAGGTGCCGCGGTGCACGACCGAGACCGACCGGGGACGCCGTGGACGAGTGGCGGGCCCCGCCCCGGACCGCGCCCGTCGTCGGACGGGACGGCGCACTCCGACCCGGACGGTCTCGACGTCGCCGCGACGGCGCTCGACCGCGTCGCCGAGGGCCTCACCGGGGACGCGGCGCTCGTCGGCCCCGCCGTGCCGGTGCCCGGCTTCGCGGCCGGGACGGCCGCCGCGGCCTGGGAGGACGCGATGGTGCGGGCCGTCCGGGAGCACGCGGGGCACACCGCGTCGACGGCGTCGGCCCTGCGCGCGGCCGCCGCGGCCTGGCGCGCCGCCGACGACGACGCCGCGGTGGCGTTCGCCGGACGCGCCTCGTGAGCGCCGGACCCGCGCTGGGCGACCTCGTCACCGCCGACCCCGGCGCGTGGCTGCGCCGCGCCGGCACCTGGGACGGGGTGTCCCGGGCCCTGTCCGACCGCGCGGCCGAGCTGGACCGCTGCGCACCGGGGTCGTGGAGCGGGGCCGACGCCGACGCGGCCGCGCTCGCCCGCGCCGAGCAGGTGCGCAGGCTGCGTGCCGACGCGGGTACCGCGTCCCGGGCCGCGCAGGTGTTGGGCACCCACGCCGGTGAGGTGCTCGACGCCCAGCGCCGGCTCGTCGTCGCCGCGCTCGCGGTGCACCCGCAGTTCGTCGTCGACCTCGAGCGCGGCACGCTGTGCGCCGGCCTCGGCGCGCACCCGCCGGGTGTGTGGCGGCTGCCGGCGATGGTCGCCCGCTTCGGAGCGGACCTGGTCCGCCTGTCCACCGCGGTCGCCGACGCCGTCGGCGCCGCCGCCCGGTCCGACCGCGCCACGGCCGCCGCGCTCGACGCGCTCCGCCCCGCCCCCGCGGCGGTGCCCCGCCCGGTCGCGTCCGCCGCGGCGCCGCCCGCCGGTGCGGACGGCGGCGCCGTGCGGTCCTGGTGGACCGGGCTGCCCGGGGCCGACCGGGAGCAGCTGCTGCACACCCGGCCCGGGCTCGTCGGCGGGCTGGACGGTGTGCCGGTCGCCGACCGGGATCGGGCGAACCGGGTCCTGCTCGACGCCGAGCTGTCCCGGCTGCGGGCCCGGGCGGCGCTGCTGGACCGGGCCGGGGACACCGCGGGCGCGGACCGCGCCCGGCGGGCCTCGGCCGGACTGGAGACCACCCGTCGACGCCTGGACGCCGGCGACGCGTACCTGCTCCGCCTGGAGCGCGGGAACACCGGCGGGCGGCTCGTGCTCGCCGTCGGCGATCCGGACCGCGCCGCGCACGTGCTCACCCACGTCCCGGGGACGACCGCGGGCTGGGGCACGGTGCCCGGTGACCTGGCCCGGGTCGAGGCGACCCGCGCCGCCGCCCGGGCGGCCGCGCCGGACGGTGCCGTCGCCGCGGTCCTGTGGACCGGCTACGACGCTCCCCCGGACCTGCTCGCGGCGGCGGACCCCGCTGCCGCCCGCGCCGCCGCCGGGGACCTGCGGTCCTTCCAGGACGGCCTGCGGGCCGGGCACGCCGGACCGGTGCACCTGACCGTCGTCGGGCACTCCTACGGCTCGACGGTGCTCGGGAACGCCGCCCGGGGCGGCGGCCTCGACGCCGACGACGTCGTGTTCGTCGGCAGCCCCGGGACCGACACGGGGCACGCCTCCGAGCTCGGCAGCGCACCCGGGCACGTCTGGGCGACGACCGCGCGGCACGACCCGATCGGCCGGGTGCCCGGGGTCGAGGTCTTCGCGACCTCGCGCGGTCTCGCCCCGACCGGGCTCCTGCACGGCCCGGACCCGGCGGCACCGGGGTTCGGTGCACGGGTGTTCGACTCGGCCCCCGGGTCGGCGCTCCCGCGCCCGGACGACCCGGCCACCCCGAACGACGAGTCCGCGTTCGCCGCCGCGCACGGCGGCTACTGGGACCCCGGCTCGCCGAGCCTGCGCACCCTGGGCCGGATCGTCGCCGGAGCATCCGTTCCGCCGTGACACTCCGTCGTGATCGATCCGCTTTGCGAGACCACCGCACGGCCGTCCGGCCGAACGAACGACCGCTCAACGAACCAGAGATGGGCCAGGTCACAGGTAGTCGTCAGACCAACCGCGACTAGCCTGTCCCGGACGTGGGCACGGGCAGTAGCATGCGGGCGTGACCGAGACCGAGAGCAGACCGGCACGGCGCACCGGCCGTCCGCCACTGACCGACCGCGCGACACTGCTGGCCGCTGCGCGCGAGCTCGGCTTCTCCGACCTGACGGTCGGCGCGGTGACCGCCCGGGTCGGCGTGAAGTACTCCACGTTCTACCGCCACTTCCCCAGCCTGGAGGCGCTCGTCGCCGCGCTGGTGGACGACGTGGTGACCGACGACGTCTTCCCCGCGACCGACGAGGGCCGGTGGCAGGAGCAGATGCTGGCGTTCGCGGCGGCGACGTTCGACGTGATGGCCGAGCACCCGGGCCTCGCCCCCGCGATGGTGCGGCTGCCGGAGTCACCCGACGCGATGATGTCGGCGTTCCGGCGACTGACCGACCGGCTGCTGGAGGCGGGCTTCACCGCCGAGGACGCGGCGCTGGGCGCCTCGACCGCCATCCACATGGGAATGCAGCCGTGGCTGACGGCCAGCTCCTCCGGCACCGGGGACGCGCGCCGGCGCGACCAGGTGCTGGAGTCGGCCGAGCCGTTCGACGCCCAGATCCGGGCGGTGTTCCGCGACCGGATCGACGACCCACCGCGCAGCTGGACGCTGAGCCGCGTCGAGCTGGTCGTCGCCGGGCTGGAGACCCGTCTGGCGTCCTGACCCCCGACACGACGACGCCCGGGGTGCTTCGCGTGAGCACCCCGGGCGTCGGCGTCGGATCAGGCGGTCAGGTGGGAACGACCTGGTCCGCCTGCGGACCCTTCTGACCCTGGGTGACCTCGAAGGTCACGGTCTGCCCCTCGTCGAGGCTGCGGTATCCGGAGGACTGGATCGCGCTGAAGTGGACGAACAGGTCCTGCCCGCCTCCGTCCGGCGTGATGAACCCGTACCCCTTCTCCGCGTTGAACCACTTGACGGTTCCCTGTGGCATCCGGATGTCTCCTCGCGTCTTGCCGGTTCCTACGGGGTGGACATTAGCCGCACCAGAGCCCGCCGTGCTACAGGCGACGTGCGATCGGGTACCGGCGCGTCGCGTCGGGCGTCCCGTTCGCCCGTTTTTCCGGGCCCCCGGCGCGCTCAGCCGAGGATCGCGGCCAGCACCAGCCCGCCGCTGGTCGCGACGAAAGACAGTCCGCTGACGACCCGGAAGACCGGGTGCCGGACGACGTCCGGTCTCCAGGCCATCGGCACGAACAGCGCCGGGTTGACCCAGGTCCCGAACACCAGTACCGCCACGAGCCAGCCCGGCAGGTCCGGCGCGGCCAGCCCGACGGCGACCAGGATCAGCCCCATCAACACGACGTCGAGATGCGCCTGCAGCAGCCGGCGCGGCTCCACGATCCCGATCCGCCGCCACGCGTCGGGGCGGGTCACCGACACGACCACCGCCCAGCCCAGCATCGCACCGAGAGCGAGCTCGACGAGCCCGATCCGCACCATCGCGTCCATCCGGTGATCATGACGGTCAACCGGCGACGGACCGGCACCGGCTCACCGGCGCGGGATCAGCCCGCCCGCGTAGAGCGCCCACGCCACCAGCAGCGGCTGCCCGGCCAGCCGCGCGGCGCGCTTCGTGTCGGTGTCGAGACCGAACCCGTCGACGCGGTTGCGGTACTGGGAGACGTTGCCGGGGACGATCGCGGTGAAGAACGCGGCGGCCAGGCCGCCGACCCGGCGGCGCTCCTTCGGGAGGCCGGCCAGCGCGGCGCCGAGCGCGATCTCGGCGGCCCCGGAGAGCAGCACGACGTCGTCGGTGTCCATCGGGACCCACGGCGGGACCTGGGCACGGAACTCGCGGCGGGCGAAGGTGAGGTGCGAGGTCCCGGCGAACACCAGCATCGCGCCGAGCGCGAGGCGGGCGACGTCCTGCCGGGTGCGGGTGGCCGTCGTGCGCGTCATGTTCCGACCGTGCCACGACCCGGGCGGGCGGGCGCGCCGGACCGCACCGCCGGGTGCCCCGTCAGGGACGCTCGCGCAGCTCGATCCCGCCCGGGGTGGTGGCCCCCGCCAGCCCGCAGACCAGGTCGAGCTCGGCGACGACGTTCTGCAGCACCTGCGCGACGCCGCGGGCCCCGTCCAGGGCGAGCCCGTGCACGAACGGGCGCCCCAGCAGTACGGCGCGGGCGCCGAGCCGGACCGCGGTCGCGACGTCGGCCCCGGTGCGCACCCCGGAGTCGAGCAGCACCGGCAGCGCGTCGCCGACGGCGTCGACGACACCGGGCAGCGCGTCCAGTGAGGCGACAGCGTGGTCGATCTGGCGGCCCCCGTGGTTGGACACGACGACACCGTCCACACCGGCGTCGGCGGCCCGGCGGGCGTCGTCGGGATGCAGGACACCCTTGAGCAGGATCGGCAGCCGGGTCCGCGAGCGCAGGGTCGCCAGGTCCTCCCAGGACAGCCGCGGTCGCGAGTAGACCCGCAGGAAGGTCTCCACGGCCGCCCGCGGGACGGGCGAGCGCAGGTTGTCCCGGAACCGTCCCGGGGCGTTGCGGGTGATCTCGAGCAGGGTGCGCACGGCCTGCGGGGTGACCCTCGGCGGCGCCCCGGCCGACGGCGCGGCGAGGGTCTGCTCCACCAGGCCGCGGAACACCGGGTCGGAGGTGTACTGGGCGATCCCGATTCCGCGGGCGAAGGGCAGGTGGCCCAGGTCGAGGTCGCGGGGGCGCCAGCCGAGCATCGTCGTGTCGAGGGTGACGACCACGGCGTCGCAGCCGGAGGCCTCGGCGCGGCGCAGGAAGCTGTCGACGAGCTCGTCGGAGGTGGACCAGTACAGCTGGAACCAGGTGGGGCCGCCGACCGCGGCGATGTCCTCCATCGGCGTCCCCGCCTGGTTGGAGATCACCATCGGGACCCCGGCGGCCGCGGCTCCGCGGGCGACGGCGAGGTCGGCGCCGCGCCGGACCAGGTCCAGCGCGCCGATCGGGGCGAGGAGCAGCGGGGCGGGCAGCGTGCGGCCGAACAGCTCGACGGCGAGGTCGCGCTCGCCCACGTCGCGCAGCACCCGCGGAACGATCTCCCGGCGGGCGAACGCCGCCCGGTTGGCGCGCATCGTGGTCTCGGCGCCCGCGCCGCCGGTGACGTAGGCGTCGGCGCGCCGGCTCATGGCCCGCCGCGCGCGACGCTCCAGCTCGTCGGGACCGGTCGGGACCCGGGGACGGGCGCCGGAGACGCCCTCGCGGTAGATCCGTTCCTGCCGAGCCCGGCCCGGTGCCGTCATGGCGCCCTCCCCCGTCGTCGCGCGGTCAGCCTACGGGCCGTGCCGCCCGCCCCGGACGGACGCGGGACCGGACCGCGTCCAGGGGGCGGTGGGCCGGACGGTCACCGTCCCCGCAGGTCGGCCAGGGCCAGGACCTGCCCACGGATCCCCCAGCCGCCGTCGGCGACCTCGTCGACGAGGACCATGATGTTGGCGCGGACGTCGTCGCCGAAGGTGGCGGCGTAGAGGTCGGTGACCTTCTCGACGAGCTCGCGCTTGGCGTCGGCGTCGAGCAGGCCCGCAGGGACCTCGAGGTCGGCGAACGGCACGGGTGTCTCCTGTTCCGGGTGGACGGTCGGGTACGGCGTGGTGGTCAGTGCGGGTCGGCCGCGTTGAGGCGGGCGACGACCTCGGCGTACTCGCCGCGGGCCTCCGCGTGGCGCAGCGGCAGCACCCGGTCGACGAGCACCTCCCCGCCCGGTGTCGGGGACTGGAGCAGGGTCAGCACCTCGGCGACGAAGTCGTCGAGCGGCATCGCGATCGGGCTGTCCTGCTGGCCGGGCATCAGCTCCGTCGCCACCGACGGCGGCACGATCTCGACGAGCTCGACGGTGGTGTCGGCGAGCTGCAGGCGCAGCGACTCGGTGAGCATGTGCACCGCGGCCTTGGTGGCGTTGTAGCTGGGCGTCGCGGCGAGCGGGACGAAGGCCAGACCGGACGACACGGTGACCACCGACGCGACCGGCCGTCCCCGCAGGTGCTCCACGAGCGCGCCGATCAGCCGGATCGGGCCGAGCAGGTTGGTGGTGACGACCTGCTCGGCCGAGGCGAGGAAGCCCTCGGGGCCGTGCCAGTCCTCGACCCGCATGATCCCGGCCATCGCGACGAGCACGTCGAGGTCGGGGTGCCGGTCGAGGACCTCGGTGACGGCCGTCGTGACGCTCGCCGGGTCGGCCGTGTCGATCTCGACGGCGTCGAGGCCGGGGTGGGCGGCGACGAGCTCGTCGAGCAGGTCGCGCCGCCGTCCGCCGAGGACCACGGTGTTGCCGCGCTCGTGCAGCGCCAGGGCCAGGGCGAGTCCGATGCCGCTCGTCGAGCCGGGGATGAAGACGGTGCGTCCGGTGATCTGCATGTCCCCACCGTCGCCGCGCGGCGGACGGGACGGCAGAGACCGGTCATCGGGGGATCGCGGGTCCCTGGTCGCCCGGCGGGTGCCCACGGATACTCGATGCCGTGGACCGAGCAGCCCTGGCCGACTTCCTGCGCCGGCACCGCGCCGGCCTCCGCCCCGGCGACGTCGGGCTCCCCGACGGGCCGCGCCGGCGCACGACGGGGCTGCGCCGCGAGGAGGTCGCGGCGCTCGCGGTCATGTCGACCGACTACTACACGCGGCTGGAGCAGCAGCGCGGCCCGCAGCCGAGCGAGCAGATGCTGGCGTCGCTGGCCCGGGCGCTGCGGCTGGGCACCGAGGAGCGCGACTACCTGTTCCGGTGTGCGGGCCGGAACGCGCCGGCGTCGGGCCCGGTGTCCGAGCATGTGGCCCCGGCACTGTTGCGGGTGCTGGACCGGCTGCACGACAGCCCGGCCCTGATACTGACCGTGCTCGGCGAGACGCTCGTGCAGAACGACATGGCCCGGGCGCTGTTCGGCGACCACACCCACCACACCGGGCTCGCCCGCAGCGAGGTCTTCCGCTGGTTCACCGACCCGGACGCCCGGCGCATGTACCCGCCCGACGACCGGCCGCGCCAGAGCCGCGCGCAGGTCGCGACGCTGCGGGCGGCACTGGCGATGCTCGGGCCCCGGTCGCGGGCCGGGGAGCTGGTGGGGGTGCTGTCGGAGCGCAGCCCCGAGTTCGCCGCCCTGTGGGAGCTGCACGAGGTCGGGCGCCGGTTCGCCGACCACAAGACGCTGCTGCACCCGGAGCTCGGCGAGCTGGAAGTGGACTGCCAGGCACTGTTCACCGAGGACCGGTCCCAGGCGCTGCTCGTGCTCACCGCGGCGCCGCGCAGCGAGACCGAACGACGCCTGGAGCTGCTCCGGGTGATCGGCAGCGAGCAGTTCAGCGCGGGCTGAACCGGGTACCGGTCATGCGTTCAGGCGCACCGGGAGCGCCGTGAGCGCGTGGATCAGCGTGCTCTCCCGGTGCTGCCCGGGGGCGCCGGCGAGCGCCATGTCCGGGAACCGTGCGAGCAGCGTCCGGAACGCGACGTCGGCCTCGAGGCGGGCCAGCGGGGCGCCGAGGCAGTGGTGGATGCCGTAGCCGAACGCGAGGTGCCCGGAGGTGTCGCGATCGGGGTCGAACCGCTGCGGGTCCGGGTAGCGCCCGGGGTCGCGGTTGGCCCCGATCAGCGAGACCAGCACGACCTCGCCGGCCGGGATCGTCACGCCGGAGTACTCGACGGGCTCGTCGGTGAAGCGGATCGTGGCGAGGTTGACCGGCCCGTCGTAGCGCAGGAACTCCTCGACCGCCTGCGGCACCCGGTCGGGGTCGGCGCGCAGCCGGGCGTGCTGGCCGGGGTCGCGCAGCAGCGCCAGCATGCCGTTGCCGATGAGGTTGACCGTGGTCTCGTGCCCGGCGACCAGCAGCAGGAACGCCATCGCGGTGACCTCGGCGGAGCTGAGCGAGTCGCCGTCCTCCGAAGCGCGGACGATCTCGGACAGCATGTCGTCGCCGGGGTGGGCGGACTTGTCGGCGACGAGCTCGGACAGGAACTGCGCCATCGACGCGGCGGCCGCGGCGCGCTCCTCGTCGGGGCCGCTGGAGAGCAGCAGGTTCGACCAGTGCCGGAAGTCCTCGCGACGCTCCCCCGGGACGCCGAGGATCTCGGAGATGACCGTCATCGGCAGCGGGAACGCGAAGTGGTCCAGCAGGTCCAGCTCGGGACCCGCCTGCTCGGCGGCGTCGGCGAGCTCGGTGGCGATCTGCTCGATCCGCGGCCGCAGCCGGGCGATCGCGCGGACGGTGAACGCCCGCCCGACCAGCTTGCGCAGCCGGGTGTGGTCCGGCGGGTCGGCGTTGAGCATGTGCCCGACGAGCGAGTCGGCGAACTGGCGGAACGAGGTCGCACCGTGCCGCTGCAGCACCTCGGGCAGCCGCCGGGAGTTCTTCCGCAGCCGCGGGTCGTTCAGCGCGGCGCGGGCGTCGTCGTAGCGGGTGATCATCCAGAACGTCAGCCCGTTCGGGCCGGTCGCACGGGTGACCGGACGCGCGTCGCGCAGCTCGCGGTAGAGCGCATCGGGATCGTCGAAGAAGTCCTGGTCCAGCACCACCGGCCGGGTGTCGTGGTCGATCGTCATCGTCGGCTCCTCGTCCTGGGTGACCTCGGCTCTCGCCAGGATTGCACTCCTCGTGCAAAAATGCACTTGTGAGGAAAGGGACGGAACGGCGGTCGTCGGCCCGGGAGCGGAACCGGCGGTCCATCCTGGACGCCGCGCAGGCCGTGCTGCGCGAGGACCCGGACGCCTCGCTCGACGAGGTCGCGGCCCGCGCCGGCGTCGTCAGGCGCACCGTCTACGGTCACTTCACCAGCCGTCACGACCTGGTGGTCGCACTCGTCCGGGCGGCGTCGGCGGACTTCGTCGGACAGATCGGGGAGGTCGACCCCGACGCACCCGACCCGGCCGGCGAGCTCGCGGCCACCCTCCTGCGCACCTGGAGCACGTCGCGGCGCTACGGCCCGGTCATCGCACTGGCCCGCCGGACCGCCGACGACGAGATCCGCGCCGCGATGGCGCCGTTCCACACGATCATGATCCGGCTGCTGGAGAACGGGCAGCGGGCCGGTGTGTTCTCCCGGCACGTCGCGGCCCCGGTGCTGGCCGAGGTACTGCAGGCGGGGTCGATGGCCTACCAGCACGCCGCACAGGACGGGCGGTGGGACGGCGACGAGGCCGACGTCGCCCTCGGGCACCTGCTGACCCTCGGGGTCCCCGTGGCCGACGCGCGTGCCGCGGTCGCCCGGGCGACCGCGGCTTGACCTCGACCCGACTCCAGCTCCTACGGTCGCCGGCATGTTCACCGACGAGGAGATCAGCTACCTGCGCGGCCAGCGGATCGGCCGGCTCGCGACCGCCCGACCGGACGGGACGTTGCAGGTCAACCCGGTCGGATTCGGCGTCAACACGACGCTGGGGACCATCGACGTGGGCGGGTTCCGGATGGAGCGCAGCCGCAAGTTCGGCAACGTCGCCGCCAACGGTCAGGTCGCGTTCGTCGTCGACGACGTGCTGTCGACCGACCCGTGGCGGGTGCGGTTCGTCGAGATCCGGGGACGGGGCGAGGCGCTGACCGAGCCGACGGACTCCGCGGGGCAGACGACGAGGTCGGGACCGATCATCCGGATCCACCCGACGCGGGTCCTCACCCTCGCGCTGTCACCCGAGGATCAGCAGGTGGATCCGCACGAGGCGGGGATCCGGGCGCGCGACGTGGGGTGAGACCGCTACAGCATCGCGTCGATCTCGCTGCGGTGGAACGCGAGCGGCGTGGCGGGGAACCCGTAACGGTCCTGGTGTCGTGTCCCCGACCCGCACCACCCGCAGCGGCCCACCGCGTCGTAGACCGCCCGGCCCTCCAACTCGGCCCGGCGGGCCGTGACTGCACGGTCGGCGCGGGTCGGCCGCGGGGCCGACCGCCGCGCGGGGCGCGCCGTCGAGCGGCCGGACAGGCGGAAGTACAACCAGATGCCCGCCACCGGCAGCGCGACCAGACCGGCGGCGACCACGAGCCACTGCAGGACGCCGATCACCGTGCCGACGACGAGGACGGCGAGCACGACGATCCCGATCGCCTGGGCGAGCTTGAGCACGAGGTTCGACATCGCGGGTCCTCCACGTCCGGTGTGGGTGATTGCGGCCCCGATGTCGAATCGCCGCGGTATCGCGTTACACCGCCCCGGCGGGCCCGTGCACCGTCGCGCGCGGCGGTCAGCCCTCCGCTTCGCGGACGTCGGCTCCCCGCTCGGCGAGCGGCGGTACGTCTCCTCCTGCTTGCACTGCTGGTCCGCCACCCGCTGACGCTCCCGCTCCGCAGCCTGCTGTGACTGTTGCTGCGCTCGCTCCGCCGAGCGGCGGACCTTCTCAGCCTCTCGTTGAGCTGCGACGGCTTCGTCTAGCTTGAAGAGCGCCACGACCGACTCCGTCATGCGTAGGGGCATCTACCCCCGACATCGGCCGAACGGACCACCCCGTTGCATTAGGCACTTGCGAGGTGTAAACGAGATCGACTCCCGGAGCCGTTCGTGTTGGTGGCGCGGCCGCCGATGTCCGAGTTGGTCTGCGCCGTCGCGAGACGGTTGCCTTGGGGCGGTCACTCGATCGCCGTGCTCCCGGTTGTGTAGACAATTGCCCCGGGTTCCATGTTGCGCAAGGCGGCGATGACGAACGAGCTTGCCATCGCGCCGGCTCGTTCCGGGCTCGTTCGTTCGACGACGACAGCTTGGTATGTGCCATGGACGGCTACACCGATGATCATCGCGGCGATCATGTCGGCGGAGGCTGAGGCGTGCGGGTGGCGAGCGTCGAGGGTCCGGCGGACCCGCCGCGCGACCTCATCGCGGATCGTGTCGAGCAGCGTCTGACGGATGCGTGCGGCGGGTCCGGCGGCCTCGGGGCCGAACAGCAACATGAAGCCGGCGGGGTTCGTGGCGGCGTGGTGGAAGAAGGCGAGCATGTCGCCTTCGAGCTGCTCGGACACGCTCAGTACGTCGGCGGACTCGTATGCGGTCACCAGGTGGACGCGCATTCGCTCGGCCTCGCGGTGCAGGCACGCGGTGTAGAGGTCGTCCTTGCTGCCGAACCGGCTGTAGTACGTGGCTTTGGTGGCCGTGGACCGTTGGGTGATCGCGTTCATCGTCGCGCCGTGATAGCCACTCTCGCCGAAGACCAGGACGGCGGCGTCGAGGAGATCGTCGGTGCGCCACCGCATCCCGTTGCGGGTGCGGGCGCCCTCCTCGGCCGGACTCATGGAGCCAATCTACGGCCCACCCGTATCCCCTGAGTTATACCGCTCGTTCTGACTCAGTGAAGGCCATCACCGGTCGAGGAGGACGGGCATGATGAAGAAGGCAGCGGTACGGCCGCTGGCCGCAGCAGCTACCTGCGCCGCACTGGCCGGCCTCGTGATGGTCGGGCAGGCCCAGGCCGACCCGGCCCCGGCCGCAGATGCCTCGACCGCCTGCCCGTTGCCGTCCGGTTCGGCCGCACCAGGCCGCTCCGACCCGGGCGCCCAGCAACTCGACCCGGCCGCCGTGCGCGATGCCGTGGCCTACGCCCAGGCGAACATGCGGCTCTCGGTGCGGATCTACCGCAACAACTGTCTGGTCGGGACCGGACCGCTGGACCCGGCCACTCAGAACGTGCCGTTCAACGTGTTCAGCTCGACCAAGAGCGTCGTGTCGATGGCCACTGGCGTCGCCTACGGTCAGCGCAAGCTTGCCCTCGACGACCCGATCGGCAAGTACCTACCCGAGGGGCCCGGCTGGGGCGACGCCGAGCACCGAGCGATCACCATCCGCAACCTGCTCAACGAGGCCGGCGGGCTGGACGAGGCGATCCTCAGTGAGTTCGCCACGGTCGGCAACGACCCGAATGTGGCACGTCAGGCACTCGCCCTGCCGATCACTCACGAGCCCGGCACGAACTTCGACTACAGCCAGCGCACCCCGGACCTGGTCGCCTTCGTCGTCGCCCGCGCCGTCGGACAGGACTTCCAGGACTTCGTCCAGGACAACCTGTTCGACCCGGTCGGCATCGACCGCAGCAGCTACTTCTGGCTGCGCGACCGCTCGGGCAACACCTACGGCTACGCGAACCTGTTCATCCCCAGCGAGCAGTTCGCCCGCCTCGGCCTGCTCATGCAGAACGGCGGGCGCTGGAACGGTGAGCAGGTCGTCCCGGCCGACTACGTCGAACAGGTGAGCGTCCCCTCCGCGCCCAACCCCTGTTACGGACTGCTTTTCTGGACCAACCGCGGCGACACCTGTAAGACCACCGACATCCCCGCCAGCAGAGTTCTGGACCACCAGCTCACCCCGAGCGCGCCCCGGGACATGTACGCCATGGTCGGAGCCCTGCAGCAGAACAACTTCATCATCCCCAGCCTCGACATGACCGTCACCTGGACCGGAGTCCTCGGCGACAAGGCACCCGACCCGCAGGCCATCGCCAGCGCCAGCCCCAGCGCGGACCTGTACTACAACTTCTTCCGCATCCTCATGCGCGGAGTCCGCGACCAAGACGTCCCCGACCCCGGGCCGTACGTCGCCGATGCGGCGAGCCCGAACCTCGATCCCGCCAACTACCTCGATCCGAAGATCCTCGGCAACGGCATCGGGATCGGTCCGTACGCCCCACCCGGCTGCAACCTCGTGTTCTGCCCACCTGGTGACCTCACCACCGGCCCACGCCAGGAGATCCCGGACATCATCGAGTCCGTCGGCGGCGCGACCGACCCCAGCAACAACTCGTAACCGCGGGCGGGTTTCGCCCCCATCCAGACGTTGAAGCGGAACGAATCAGCACGATCCGCGGACCTGCGGTGTTCGCGATCGCACAGGGTCTGAGCTGGGTGACCGTGGCCGGGCACCTGTCGTTGCCTGTCGCAGGTGGTGGGCGCGCTGACGAAGGGCTGACGAACATGTGTGGCCTTCTGGCCGCCCCCGGCAGACTGCGAGGATGTCAACCGCTCTCCCGCCGATCCGCTCCGTCGTCGACGAGCTGCTCGCGACCCCCGTTCGCACGGAGGAGGTCCGAACGCAGGCGCCGTCGGCTCCAGGCCTCTACGCCTGGTGGGCTCCACCGGCAATCCTGCCCGAGCTCGTCGGCCCCGCCCACTCCACGGTGCCGGATCTCCGGCTGCTCTACGTCGGCCTCGCAACGAAGCTCCGCTCCCGGCTCGCCTCGAACCACCTCCGCCGAAGCGGCAGCTCGACCCTCCGGCGCACCCTCGCCGGCCTTCTGCTCGATGAGCAGGGATACCGGACCTGCTGGACCGACCGAGTCGTCCTGGTCGACGACGACGAAGCCCGGCTCACCGAATGGATGGGCGACAACCTCCGCGTCTCCTGGTGTCAGTACCCGACACCGCACGAAGTGGAGGCCCACATCATTGGGATCCTGCACCCGCCCCTCAACGTTGACCACGCCGCCGGGCCCGCTCTTCAGGTCGTCAAGGCCGCGCGGCGCCACTACTACGACAGCGCCGGGCCCCGTCCTTGAACTAGACCTCACTGAACCCCGAACCCGGAATCCGCGGAGACACGATCCACTTCTTCCGGCCGCGAACGACGACGGCGAGATCACCGACTCCGCCCTGGCCGCCTACGTCGCCAAGTACGCCACCAAGGGCACCGGCAAGAGCGAAACCACCGTCCGACCTATCCGCGACATCGCCCACCTCGACCGCCTCGACATCACCCCCGCACCACCGGCGGCTGATCGAGACGGCCTGGGAGCGCGGCGGCGGCGGGCGCGAGGAGTACGAGGGGCTGATCCTGCGCCCGTGGGCGCACATGCTCGGGTTCCGCGGCCACTTCCTCACCACGTCCCGCCCCTACCCGACCACCTTCGGCGCGATCCGCGGCGACCGACGCACCTACCGACTCGGGGAGACCCTCGCCGCCCTTGACACCCCCACCGAGCCCGGGGCGGTGCTGGTGGTCAACGACTGGTCGGTGGTCCACATCGGGCACCGCAACAACGCGGAACGAGAGATCGCACTCGGCATCCCCGCCCCGGCGCTCTACCGCTGGCGCTGCCAGGGCTGGGGACCCCTCGGCCGACGGATGGCAAGATGCTCCGCCACATCCCCGACGACGTCCGCCAGTGGGTCGCGTCGCTGCGGGACGAGGTGGCGTGATGGCCCGCCCTCCCCTACTGATCGGCACGCACGGCCGCATCCGGATCTACAAGCTGGGCCCGAAGCGGTACCGGGCCCGGACGCAGTTCCGCGACCATGACGGCGTCATCCGGCACGTGGAGCGGGTGGGGTCCAGTTCGGCCGGCGCGGAGCAGACGTCGCTCGCAGCGCTTCGTGACCGGGGCCGTGCGACGCGCAGCGGGGAGATCTCCGCGGACTCGACGATTCGTGAGCTGGGTGTGCTGTGGCTGTCGGAGATCGAGCGGGCGGTCTCGCTGTGCAGGCGGTCGCCGAACACGCTCGCGCTCTACCGGCTCCGGTTCGACATGTGCGCGACGGGCTCGGACGCCTCCGGGTGCGGGAGCTGAGTACCGGCCGTCTCGACCGGCTCGTGATCGAGGTGCACGACCGTCACGGGAGCGCGGCGGCCACGACCGTGCGCACCGTGCTGAGCGGCATGGTCGGGCTCGCGGTGCGCCACGACGCGCTGCGGGCCTCGCTGCACGAGGACGAGAAGTGCCGTGACCTCGACCTGGTCGAGCTGACCGACGTCAGGCTGGCGACGGGCCTGCGGATCGGCGAGGCGACCGCGGTCACCTGGGATGCGCTCGATCTGGAGTCCGGGACCGTGGAGGTGCGGGGCACGGTCATCCGCATCAAGGGGTCAGGTGACCACGCATGTGTACCGCGGGACGGTCGCGACGCTGATGGCCGACGCCGGACTCTCGGCCCGCCAGGCCGCGGACCAGCTCGGCCACTCGACGATCTCGATGGCGCAGGACTTCTACTGCGGGCGCACGGTGGCCGCGAGCGGGACGAAGGAGGTCCTGGAGGTCTTCGGAACGACGTCGACCCCCGGAACCCACTAGTGAGGGTTTCCTGGGGGTCGATCTTGAGTCGCTATCCGGGTCACTTCACTGACCTCGGGGAAAGCTCCTCCGATTGGACTCGAACCAATAACCGCCCGATTAACAGTCGGGTGCTCTGCCATTGAGCTACGGAGGACCGTTCACGCCGTTCCAGGTGGTGTTCCCGGCGACGAGAAGAACTCTACAACACCCCGTACAGCCCTCTCGCAACCCCCCGTTCGGCCGCTGTTCCCGCAGGTCGGAGCCCCATCCGGGTGGCGGTCGGACAGCGGCCGCGGTCCGGGTACGGTCGCGGTCGGAGGTGAGGGGAATGGTCAAATTCCTCGTGGGTGTCGCCGTCGGGTACGTCCTCGGCACCAGAGCCGGTCACGAGCGCTACGAACAGCTCGTCCGTGCCTATCACCGGGCGGCGGACCACCCCGCGGTGCAGGGCGCCGCGGGCGTCGCGCGGGCGGGTGTCGAGGGTGCGCTCGACAAGGTGCGCGGCGGCCAGAACACCGGGCACTGAGGGCTCGCCCCGTCCCGTGACCCGTCCCCGGGCCACGGGACGGGCGGGTCAGCGTGTGCGGGCCACCGCGAAGACACGGCGGAACGGGAACCAGGTGCCTCCGTCGGCGCTCGGCGGGTAGGCCGCCCGCAGCCGGGGCGCGAGCTCGCGGACGAACGCGTCGTAGGCGTCGTCGTCGAGGGCGTCGCGGACCGGGCGCAGGGCGGTGCCGGAGATCCAGCGCAGGATCGGGTCGTCGCCGTCGAGCCGCTGCAGGTAGGTCGTCTCCCAGGCGTCGACGTCGGCGCCCGCGGCGGCCAGGATGTCGGCGTAGCCGAGCGGGTCGAGCACGGTCTCGGTGCCGCGCAGCAGGATCCGGTCCCGCCACTGCGGGAGCGTCGCGACCTCGCGGGTCAGCACGTGTGAGGGGGCGTCGAAGTTGCCGGGGACCTGCACCGCGATCCACGCGCCGGGCGCGAGCGAGGCCATCCAGCGGCGCAGCACGTCGGGGTGCTCCGGCACCCACTGCAGCACCGCGTTGGTGACGAGCACCCCGGTGTCGCGGGGCGGGGTCCAGTCGCGCACGTCGACCTGCGTGGCGTCGACGCCGGCGGCGCGGGCCGCGGCGACCATGTCCGGGGAGGAGTCGAACGCCTCGACCGTCGCCGTCGGCCACCGACGGGCGAGCAGCCCGGTCAGGTGGCCGGGGCCGCAGCCGGCGTCGACGACCCGGGTCAGCGCGGGGTCGATCTCGCCCACCCGGGCCAGCAGGTCCAGGAACGGGCGCGAGCGGTGGTCGTCGAAGGCGCGGTAGAGCTCCGGGTCCCAGCTGGTCGTGGTCACGGTTCCTCCGGGAGGCGTGCGGCGATGCCCTCGGCCAGCCTCCGGGCGGCGACCGGATCGGTCCCCGGGTCGGGCCGGACCTGCAGCACCAGCCCGTCGCGGCCGGGGACCCGGCGCTGCAGCACCCAGACCCTCCCCCGGGCAGCTCACGCCGGTTGCGGGTGCGGATGGACTGGGTGACCCGCTCCTGCACGGCCTGCGGCACCTTCCCCGGTTCGACGAGGCGGAACCGCAGCGGGCGCCCGTCGGCGAGCAACTCGGTGCCGGGGGCGATCTGCTCGGCCGAGGTCGGTGTCACGACCAGGCTGGTCTTGTCCCAGGTGGCCTTCGCGATCTCGTGCCAGCCCAGCCGCTCGCCGCCGGGCGGCCAGATCCCCCACGAGGTGACCACGAGCATCCCGTCCGGGGCCTGCGCGGTGGCGACGACGGCCTCGGAGTCGGCGAGGGCGTCGGCGACCGCGTCGGGCACCGGCTCGCGGCCGAGCAGCCGTGCCCAGAAGCCCGTCACGACGCGACCCCGGACGCCTGCTCGCGCAGCTGGATCTTGTACTGCTCCAGCGGGACGAGCACGCCGAACAGGTCCATGTACTCGTCATGGTCGGTCTCGGCATTGGTGCGCTGCAGCTGCGACTTGAGGTCGGCGATCTCGCGCTCGACCAGGCCGAGCCGGACCCCGGCGAGGACGCCGTTGACGTAGCGGACCTCGTCGGTGTTGCGCTTGGGGAGCTCCAGGTTCTCCACGGCCAGCTCGCTGACCAGGCGCTTGACGTCGTCGCCCGCGCCCTCGGCGACGACGGCGTCGAGCCAGTCCGACCCGTCCAGCCCGGCGCACACCCCGCCCGCGGCCATGATCGCCCGGTGCACCGCGGCCAGCTGCGGATGGGTGAACCCGGCCTCGGGCAGCTCGTCGAAGCCGGGTCCGACGACGCCGGGGATCTGCAGGGCCGCCTTGAGCGCCTCGCGCTGCAGGTGCAGCTGGGTGTCGTCGCGCTTCGGGGCGGGCAGCGGGGCGCGGCGCCGGGAGCGGCCCCCCTCGGGCGACACGCCGGCGCTCTCGCGCACCCGTCGCACGACGACGGCGATGTCGTCCCAGCCGACCCAGCCGGCGAGGCGCCGCGCGTACTCGTCGCGCAGGTCCTCCCGCTTGATCTTCGCGACGATCGGTACGCAGCGCTGCAGGGCGGCGACACGGCCCTCGGCGGTGTCCAGCTGGAGCTTGTCCAGCTCGGTGCGGATGACGAACTCGAACAGCGGCTCCCGGCGGGCGACGAGGTCGCGCACCGCGGTGTCGCCGTGCCCG
Organism: Pseudonocardia sp. UM4_GMWB1; assembly: GCF_017312155.1. Lineage (NCBI taxonomy): Bacteria > Bacillati > Actinomycetota > Actinomycetes > Pseudonocardiales > Pseudonocardiaceae > Pseudonocardia > Pseudonocardia sp. UM4_GMWB1. The sequence continues at coordinate 4,536,068 of NZ_QJPN01000001.1, forward strand.
AGGCGCAGGTCGCACGGGTCCTGGTTGTCCGGCGCGACGGCGACGTAGAGCTGCGTGGCGAAGCTCTGGTCACCGTCGAAGGCCTTCTCGGCGGCCTTCTGACCGGCCGCGTCGCCGTCGAAGACGAACACGACCTCACCGCGGTCGAAGGAGTCGTCGCCGATCAGCCTGCGGATGACCGAGACGTGCTCGCTGCCGAACGCCGTGCCACAGGACGCGACCGCCGTGGTCACCCCGGCCAGGTGCATCGCCATGACGTCGGTGTAGCCCTCGACGACGACCACCTGCCGGGTCTTCGCGATCTCCCGTTTGGCCTGGTCGAGGCCGAACAGCACGTGGGTCTTGCGGTAGACCGGCGTCTCGGAGGTGTTGAGGTACTTGGCCTCGATGCCGTCGTCGTCGAACAGCCGGCGCGCGCCGAAGCCGACGACGTCGCCGCCCAGGTCGCGGATCGGCCACAGCAGACGCCGGTGGAACCGGTCGATCGCACCACGCCTGCCCTCCTTGGAGATGCCGGCCTTGATCAGCTCGTCCAGCTGGTAGCCCTGTGCCAGCAGGTGCTTGGTGACGGTGTCCCAGCCCGCCGGGGCGTAGCCGCAGCCGAACTTCTCCGCGGCCGCGGCGTCGAAGCCGCGGTCGGCGAGGAACTGCACGCCCGCGCGGCCCGCGGGGGTGGCGAGCTGCTCGGCGTAGAACGCCTGGGCCTTCTTGTTGATCTCCAGCAGGCGGCTGCGGGTGCCGCGGTCGCGCTGCACCGAGGACCCGCCGCCCTCGTAGGTCAGCCGGACCCCGCACCGCTCGGCGAGCCGCTCGACGGCCTCGGGGAACCCGATGACCTCCATCTTCATGACGAAGTCGATGACGCTGCCGTGCTCGCCGCAGCCGAAGCAGTGGAACGTGCCGTGCGAGGGGCGGACGGTGAACGACGGGGACTTCTCGTCGTGGAACGGGCACAGGCCCTTCAGCGAGCCCGCCCCGGCGCGGCGGAGGGCCACGTACTCCTCGACGATCTCCTCGACCCGCGTGCGGTTGCGGACCTCGGTGATGTCGGCGTCCCGGATCCGTCCTGCCACGCCGGCCAGTCTAGGCGTCCCCGGCCCGGCGCCCCGGTCCGCCCGCTGCCGGTGCGACGGCGTCTCCGTCCGGCTGCCCGGACGGGGCGGCGACGGCGACCACCCGGCGGCCGCGCAGGCCGGGCACCCGGCCCAGCCCGACGAACATGCCGACCAGGGCGATGCCCAGGCCCAGCACCGCCTGCACAGTGAGCGGCTCGTCGAGCACGGGCACGGCGACCAGCGCCGTCGTCGCCGGGACCAGGTTGAGCAGCGACGACACGAACACCGTCGAGCGGCGTCGCAGCAGCACGAACATCAGCACGAAGGCGCCCGCCGAGTTCACGACTCCCAGGAAGGCCACGGCCGCCCAGCCCGACGGCGCGCGGGGCAGCCAGTCCGCACCGAGGAACGGCCAGGCGACCAGGGTCGCGACCAGCGAGGTCGCCATCTGGACCACGACGCTGGTCACCACGGGCGTGCTGTCGTTGAACCGCTTCTGGTAGAGCGTGCCGGCCGCCAGCGACAGCATGCCCAGCACCGGGAAGACGAGGTTGCCGCCGAGACCGGCGCCGAGGTCGTCGGCCAGCACGACGTAGACGCCGGTGGCGCCGATCAGGAGACCCAGCACCGGTCCGACGCCCAGGCGGGTGGCCAGCAGCAACGGGGTCAGCAGTCCGACCAGCAGCGGCGCCATCCCGAGGATGAGACTCGACAGCCCGGCCGGGACGCCGGAGGCGAGCCCGCTGTAGACGAAGGTGAACTGCCCGACCTGCAGCAGCAACGCCGTGACCGCGAGGTGCAGCCAGGACCGGCCGCGCGGCAGGCCCGGTCGCAGCACCGCGACCGCGGCGAGCATCACGACCAGCGCGATCACGAACCGCCAGAACAGGACCGCGGGCACGTCGGTCGACCCGGTCGCGATCTTGCCCGCGATGAAGCCGGACGCCCACAGCGGGACGAAGAGCACGGCCAGCACCGGGACGAGCCAACGCGAGGAGGTCACGCCCTCACTCCATCGCAGTGCTAACGATCGGGGCAAGCCGGGGTGGCGGGAGCCTCACCCCCAGGTCCGGTCAGGCCGCGACGACGGCCGGTGGCTCCAGGTCGGCGAGCGCCGAGGCCAGGTCCGGGTGGTTGCGCATCCCGTGCAGGACCGCGCGGGCGCCCGGCACCATGCGCGGCGCGACGCGTGCGGCGCCGATCAGCCGGACGTCCAGGCCGCGGTTCCGCGCCACGTGGCGCAGGTGGTGCAGCGCCCGCGCCCCGCGCGCGGTGACCCCGGTGCCCAGGTCGACGAGGACGTGCCGCACCGGCACCCACCCGGCGCCGGCGACGGCGAGGTGCGCATCGACCTGACGCAGCAGCGACGCGCCCGCCGCCGCGTCCAGCTCGCCCTCCACTCGGATGCGGAGGACGTCCTCCCGGGGACGGTCGGTGCGGACCCTGCTCTCGTTCATCACGCTCTCCTCCCGGATCGTCGTCTCCCTCATATCTGTAGCGCATGGTGAAAATTTTCGCCATTGAGCAGCTACACTCGGAGTCGACGGACGACCGGCCCGGGTGTCCGGGAGTGCGCCGCGGGCCGCGAGAGAGGACCGACCATGGCACTGGACCGACTCGACGACCCCGACTACCCGACCGTCGCGATGGGCCAGGCCGCGCACCTGCTGGAGGTCGAGCCCGCCTTCCTGCGCAGCCTGGACAGCGCGGGCGTGGTGAATCCGCACCGCTCCGCCGGCGGGCACCGCCGCTACTCGCGCAACCAGCTGGAGCAGGCCGCCCGCCTGCGCACCCTGCTGGACGAGGGACACCCGCTGGGGTCGGCGTCGTGGATCGACCGGCTGCGCGGGGAGCTCGCCGACAGCGAGGACCGCCTCGGCGCCGCGCACCGCGAGATCGAGCGGCTGCGCACGGAGCTCGCGCAGCTGCAGACCGAGCTCGGCGACGCCGCGCCCCCGATCGCTTGACAGCAGAAAATCTCAAGCTATAACTGGAGATATCCGGAGCTCCTCTCCGGAGTACCGATCCGACGAAGGACGACGAGGAGTCAGCCGTGCCCGGTCGCGAACCGGCACGGCTGGAAGGGAGTGGTTCACGATGCTGCTGCGTACCGACCCGTTCCGGGCCCTGGACCGGCTCGCCGCGCAGGCGTTCGAGTCCGGCGGCACCTGGTCGCGCCCCGCGGCGATGCCGATGGACGCCTGGCGTCACGGTGACGAGTTCGTCGTGGAGTTCGACCTGCCCGGCATCGACCCGGACGCCGTCGAACTCTCCGTCGAGCGCAGCACCCTGACGGTGAAGGCGGAACGACGGCCCACCCACACCGGAACCACCGACCAGGTCGAGTGGGTCGCCTCCGAGCGGGCCTACGGCGTGTTCGCCCGTCAGCTGCTCCTGGGCGACAACCTCGACACGTCCGCCATCCACGCGTCGTACGACGCCGGAGTGCTGCGCATCCGCATCCCGGTCGCCGAGGCGGCCAAGCCGCGGACGATCACCGTGGAGTCCGGGCACGATGCCGACCGGCCGAGGATCGGCACCTGACCCCCGTGCCCGGGCCCGGCCGACTGCCGGGCCCGGGCACCGGGCGGCCGCAGCCGTCACCGCGCCCGGGTCCGGGCCACCGCTCTGCGCGGAAGGCGGGCTGCCCTGCCTGTCCCGGCACGCGCCGGGCGGGCAGCCCGTCCTGGGCGTGCCGGGCCGGCCATGGCGTCATCTCGACGAGCGCGAGCACGAGTACCCCGAGCGTTCCCCCGGCCGCCCCGGCCGTGGTGGACGACAGGTCGATGAGCGTGATCACGCCCCCGCGGTCCGCCCCGACCCTGTGAACGGACCGGGAGCCTCCTGGCAAGCTACTTCACCCTGAGTGACGAACACGCGGCGTGTTGGCGCGGTTCCGGCGCGCGCGTTCGCGACCATCTACGGCGTGCGTGTACGAGGTGTGCGGGTCGCCGGGCTTCTGGCGACGATGATGGTCATGGCCGGGTGCGGATCCCCCGGGTCGTTCGTGGACGTGCTGGACGCGGCGCTCGACACCGGCGCCGTCGACGTCGGTGTGGTCGCCCCGGTGACACCCGGGACCGTGGAGGGCGCGGCCGCGGGCAGCGCGTCGACGACGCTGAAGACGCTGGCGGTGAAGGGCCGGGCGCCGAAGACCGGCTACACCCGCGAGCAGTTCGGACGCCGCTGGACCGACATCGACCGCGACGGCTGTGACCAGCGCAACCAGGTCCTCGCCCGGGACATGGACCGCGAGACGTTCAAGGCGGGCACCCACGACTGCGTCGTGCTCACCGGGTCGCTGCGCGACTCCTACACCGGCACCACCATCTCCTTCACCCGCGGTCAGGGCACCAGCGAGAAGGTGCAGATCGACCACGTCGTCGCGCTGTCCGACGCCTGGCAGAAGGGCGCCCAGCAGCTCGACGCGACCACCCGGGAGAAGATCGGGAACGACCCGCTGAACCTGATCGCGGTCGACGGCCCGACCAACGGCCGCAAGGGCGACGGCGACGCCGCGACCTGGCTCCCGCCGGACAACCGCTACCGCTGCGCCTATGTCGCGCGGCAGGTCGCGGTGAAGAAGAAGTACAAGCTGTGGGTGACCAGCGCCGAGCGCGACGCGATCGACAGGGTCCTCGGGACCTGCCCGACCCGCGCCGTGACCAGCGAGGCCGACGCGGCGAAGCCCGCGGTCACCCTGCGCTGACCCCTGCCGACCCGGCCCCGCCGTCCGACCGGGCGGCGGGGCCGGTCGGCGTCCCGGGGCCGGTGTGGTCTCAGGGCCGGCAGAGCGTGCGGTGCCAGGCGTGCGCCTGCGGGTCGGTCAGCGTCGCGACCTGGTCGATCACGACGCGCAGCCGCGCCCGGTCGTCGGGGGCGGCCGTCCAGTCCTCCGCGCGGGCCGGGTCCAGGGCACCGGGCCCCCGGGCGCACAACGCCGCGACGAGGTCGTGCAGCAGATCGCGCTGGCGGGACTGCATCTCCAGCCGCCGCGGGTCGCTCATCACGTAGCGGGTGGCCAGCGCCTTGAGCACCACGACCTCCGCCGCCGCGACGACCGGGACCACCAGGTCGGCGCGGTGCCGGGCCAGCGGTGCGTCGCCGTAGGTGTCCAGGGTCGCGTCGGTGGCGGCCAGCGCGAACCGGCCCACCAGCTCGGAGGTCATCCGCTTCATCGCGACCAGGTCGTCGCCCGCGGCGGTGGCGGCGTCGAACCCGCGGACCGCACGGACCACCGGCAGCGCGTCGAGCCGGGCGGCGGCCTCGGCGCAGGCGCAATCGTCCTCGCCGAAGCGCAGCGACGCCTCCACCGCGAGCGCCGCGCGCTCCGCGGGCGAGGACAGCACGGCCAGGTCCATGCGGCCGGCGTGCACCGCGTCCTCGACGTCGTGTACCGAATAGGCGACGTCGTCGGCCCAGTCCATGACCTGGGCCTCCATGCTCCGCACCCCCGGCCGGGCCCCGGCGCGCAGCCACTCCAGGGCGGGCAGGTCGTCGGTGTAGGCACCGAACTTGCGCTCCGCGCCGCGCCGCGCCCACGGGTACTTGGTGGCGGCGTCCAGCGTCGCCCGGGTCAGGTTGAGCCCACCGGGGACGAGACCGTCGCCGGAGCGTGCCTTCGGCTCCAGGCGGGTCAGGATGCGCAGGGTCTGGGCGTTGCCCTCGAACCCGCCGCACTCCGCACCCGCGACGTCGAGCGCCCGCTCGCCGTTGTGCCCGAACGGCGGGTGGCCGATGTCGTGGGCGAGCCCGGCGGCGTCGACGACGTCCGGGTCGAGCCCCAGCTCCTCGGCGACGCCGCGGCCGATCTGAGCGACCTCCAGCGAATGGGTCAGCCGGGTCCGCGGGATGCCGCTGACCTCGGCGCCCTCCCCCGGCCCGACCACCTGGGTCTTGCCCGCGAGCCGGCGCAGCGCCGCGCAGTGCAGCACCCGGGCCCGGTCCCGGGAGTAGGGGCTGCGCCGCTCGACGCGGCCGCGCTCCCCCAGCCCGGACCCCTTCGGGGCCTCGGGGTGGCGGCGCTCCGCGTCGGCAGCGGTGTAGCCCGGATCGGCCGGGGCGTGCTGGACGCTCATCCCAGACCGCTGCTCGCGGTGTCGACCGAGGCGTGGGTCAGCTCGTAGAACAACAGCGCACCGGTCTCGCGGTAGATGTAGCGGAGCTGCGTCTCACGGGTCTGCACGATCGGGCCGCTGCGGGTCGGGGAGGTGTAGGCCTTCAGCCCGGCGTCGCGGGCCATGGTGCGGGCCCGCAGGCTGTGCCACGGGTCGGACACCAGCAGCGCCGAGGACCAGCCCTGCTGCCGCGCGGTCGCCGCGACCGCCTGCAGGCTGCCGAGCGTGTCCGCGCCCTCGGGCACGGCCTCGACCGCCGAGGACGGCACGCCCTGCTCGATCAGCCAGTCCCGGCTGGCCTCCGCCTCGGTGTAGCGGTCCCCCGTCCGCCCGCCGCCGACGGTGACGATCCGCGGGGCCACGCCGTCGCGCCACAGCTGCTCGGCGTGTTTGAGACGGTTGGCCAGCACCGCGCTGGGCTCGCCGTTGTACTGGGCGGCGCCGAGCACGACGACCGCGTCACTGGGGCGCTGGTCGTCGACCCGGGCGACCTGCCACACCCGCAGCGCGGTCACCCCGACCACCGCGACGAGCATGACCAGCCCGCCGACGAGCAGCCGCGCGCCCCAGGTCATGCCGGTCCGCACCGGGCGCCGCACGGAGCGCCGGTCCGGACCGGGCTCCGGCGGTGCGCCGCCGAGCCCGCGCCGCGACGACGTGCCGGTCATCCGCCGATCCGACCGGCGGAGGAGGCGAGCGCCGACGCCGAGCGCCCGGCGCGCAGCGCGACGACCTGGGCGACGATCGACACCGCGGTCTCGGCCGGGGTGCGGGCACCGAGGTCGAGACCGACCGGCCCGTGGACCGCGGACAGGGCGTCCTCGGTGACCCCGGCGGCGAGCAGCCGCTCGCGGCGCGCGGCCTGGGTGCGCCGCGACCCGAGCGCCCCGAGGAACCCGCGACCGTGGGCGAGGCCGTCGAGCAGGGCCGCGTCGAAGGCCGGGTCGTGGTCGAGCAGCACCAGCACGTCGGCCTCGGTGAAGGCGGCGACGGCGGCGCGCGCGTCGTCGACGGTGGTGACGGTGCGGGCGCTCCAGCCGAGCAGGCCCGCCTGGGCGTGCAGGGCGGCCCCGAGCGCACCCTCGCCGACGACCAGCACCGACGGGACCGGCACCAGCAGGTCGACCAGGACCGCGGTGCCGTCGACGTCGAGCCGCTCGGTGGCCGTGGCCCCCCGGCGCAGCAGGGCGCGGGCCTGCTCGGCCGCCGCGGCGGTGACCCCGCCGAGGTCACCGGTGGGCTCCTCCAGGCCGGGCCCGGTGAGCACGAGGGCCGCGCCGGTGTCCACGACCGACAGCAGCGCGGCGGGCCGACCGGCCTCCAGCGCCTCCCCCAGCGCGGCGGCGGGAGCGGCGGGCAGCGGGTGGGCGAGCAGCGTCGCCCCGCCGGCGCAGGCGAGTCCGGCCGCGACCGCGGAGGACTCCCCGACGTGCGCCTCGCGCACCGTGGCCGTCCCGGACGCCGCCTCGGCGGCGAGCGGGTGCGCGGAGTCGTCGAGGGCGCCGAGGTAGAGCAGGCCGCCGACCTCGCCGTCGGTGGTGCCCGCGACCAGCTGGCCGGACTCGACGGAGCCGAACCCGTGCCGGTCGAGCACCCGGACGACGCCGATCCCCGGGCCGCCGGTCACCGCCCAGCGGCGCAGGGCCGCGCCCAGGTCACGACGGGGGTCGGCCGGTGGCCGTGCCGCGGAGGAGGTCGCCGAGGTGCTCACGGTCGCCAGGGTAGCGACGGGGCCTGACGGTGAGCTGAGAACGGGCTACAGCGCGCCGCTCACGAGGACCGTCCGTCGCGGTGGCCCGATCTCGTCGGCGGCGTCGGACGGTGCCGACCGCACGGTGGCGGCCGCGACCACCACCCAACCAGGACCAGCACCGCGAACAGCACCACCGCCGCCCCGACGACCGGGGGCAGCGCCGTCCGCGCGGCCAGCGCGTTCGTGCCGGGCACCAGGGTGCCGAACGGGACGGTCACCGCCCACCAGGAGGCGCTGAAGGGCATCCCCCGGCGCAGGGCGTGGCCGATCAGCACCGCCGACAGCACCGTCCAGCCGGCCGCGAAGCCCCAGGCGGGCGCGCCGTAGCGCAGTCCCGCACCGATCGCGAGGCCGGCGAACGGCTCGGGCAGCAGCCCCTGTGCCTCCCCCGCGAGCAGGTTCGCCGCCGTCACCGACTGCCCGAAGGGCCCCAGCACGATGACGACGGTCGGGGTGTCGGCCAGGGCGAGCCCGGCCGTGCCGAGCCGGACCAGCACCCGTCGCAGCACGCCCAGCGCCACCAGCGACGCCGCCGCGAGCAGCCACAGCACGGTCCCCACGACGCGCAGGCCCGGCTCCGGCACCGGGAACGAGGTGGTCGCGACCGCGACGAACCCGGTCCCCATCACCGCCCCGGACCAGGGCGGACCGGCCTGTCCCGGGCGGGACGTGATCACGGACGGGGATGACCCGCCCCGGCGTTGCACCGAACACCGGTACCGCCGTTCGGGCCATCACAGGGTGACCACCGCGACGGCTGCGTTCCGGAACCGTACGATTCCGGCACGCGTTGAACGCGTCAGACACCCATCAGACCGCGAGTCAGGAGTCATGGACCCCACCTGCAGTCCGCGCGCCGACCGTCCCCGTGACGGCCGGCGACCCCGCATCGTCCTCGTCCCCGCCCCCGCCGTGCACATCCCGGCCGGGCCCGAGACCCGGGCGGTGACCTCCCGGTGATCGGCACGATCCTCGGCATCCTCCTGGGCATCCTGGTCGTCCTCGTGATCACCGCCCTGACCGGCTACTTCGTGGCCCAGGAGTTCGGCTTCATGGCCGTCGACCGCTCCCGGCTCAAGGCCCGTGCGGCCGAGGGCGACACCGGAGCGTCCCGTGCCCTCGACATCACCCGTCGCACCTCGTTCATGCTGTCGGGCGCCCAGCTCGGCATCACCGTCACCGGTCTGCTGGTCGGTTACGTCGCCGAGCCGCTGATCGGTAACGGCATCGGTGAGCTGCTGGGCCTGGTCGACGTCCCGCTCGGCGTCGGTGTCGCGATCGGCACCGTGATCGCGCTGCTGTTCGCCACCGTCGTCCAGATGGTGTTCGGCGAGCTGTTCCCGAAGAACCTCGCCATCGCACGGCCGGAGCCGGTCGCGCGGTGGCTGGCGCTGTCCACCAAGACCTACCTGGCGCTGTTCGGGTGGCTCATCCGGATCTTCGACGCGGCCTCGAACCTGCTGCTGCGTGCGCTGCGGATCGAGCCGGTGCACGACGTCGAGCACTCGGCCACCCCGCGCGACCTCGAGGCGATCATCGACGACTCGAAGGACTCGGGTGACCTCAACCCGGAGTTCGCGGTGCTGCTGGACCGCGCCGTCGACTTCGGCGACCGCACCGCGCGGGCCGCGATGATCCCGCGGCCGCGGGTGTCGTGGGTCCGCGCCGACGCGACCGTCGAGAGTCTGGTCGGCCAGATGGCCGTCCAGCACTCGCGGTACCCGGTGCTCGGGCCGCCCGCCGAGGCGACGGACACGGAGAACGCGCTGGAGCTGGTGGGCGTGGTCTGCCTGAAGGATGTGCTGGCCCTCGCCGACCGCGACGACCGGCCGTTCGACGAGGTGCTGGTGTCGGACCTGATGCGGGCCCCGGTGCTGGTGCCGTCGTCCCTGCCGCTGCCGCAGGTGCTGGCCCAGCTGCGTGCCGACGACGAGGAGCTGGCGTGCGTGCTCGACGAGTACGGCGGCCTGGCCGGCGTCATCACCGTCGAGGACGTCGCCGAGGAGCTCGTCGGTGAGATCACCGACGAGCACGACCAGGCCGGGACGGATCAGGCACTGCGGTCCGACGACGGCTGGGTCGTGCCGGGTGACCGGCACGTCGACGAGGTCGGCAGGCTGATCGACGCCGAGCTGCCCGAGGGCGACTACCAGACCGTCGGCGGTCTGGTCATGGCCGAGCTGCAGCGGCTGCCGGACGCCGGGGACGCGGTCGTCGTGACGATCCCGGCCGAGAGCCCGGACGACGGGGACCGCGCCCTGCGTCTCGTGGTGCAGGAGGTCGACCGGCGGGTCCCGTCGGCGGTCCGCCTGGAGTGGACCGAACCGGTGACCGCCGGTTCCGAGCAGGACAGCGACGAGCGGGAGGTGCGGGCATGAGTGCCTTCGAGATCGTGGTGTCGATCCTGCTCGTCGCGGCGAGCGCATTCTTCGTGGCCGTCGAGTTCGCGCTCGTCGCAGCCCGGAACTACCGGCTGGAGGAGGCGGCGCTGACCTCGGCGTCGGCACGGGCGGCGTTGCGCAGCGCCAAGGACATCTCGCTGCTCCTGGCTGGGTCCCAGCTGGGCATCACGCTGTGCGTGCTGGGGCTCGGTGCGATCACCAAGCCGGCCGTGGACGACGCGCTGCGCCCGGTCCTGGAGGGCTGGGGCGTCCCCGGCGGGGTCGCGGGGGTGGCGTCGTTCGTCGTCTCGCTGATCGTGGTGACGTTCCTGCACCTGGTCGTCGGGGAGATGGCGCCGAAGTCCTGGGCGATCTCGCACCCGGAGCGCTCGGCGATCATGCTCGCGATCCCGATGCGTGCGTTCATGGTGACCGCCCGCCCGGTGCTGCTGCTGCTCAACGGCGCCGCCAACCGCTGCCTGCGCTGGTGCGGGGTGGAGCCGGTGGACGAGATGGCCTCGGGCCGCAACGCCGACGACCTGCGCCAGCTGGTCGACCACTCGGCGAAGACCGGCACCCTGGACCAGGGGCGCCGTGACCAGCTGGTCACGGCGCTGGAGCTGGAGCGGACCCCGCTGGGCGAGCTCGCCCGCAAGCCGTCCGCGGTGGCCGCGGACGACGACGTCGTGGCGATCCAGGCGACCTGCCGCCGGACCGGTCACCTCCGGCTCGTCGTGCGGGACGGGGACACCCCGATCGGGTACGTGCACGTCCGCGACACGCTGACGCGCGAGCCGGGGACCCGGGCCCGGGACCTGATGCGCCCGGTGCTCACCCTGCCGGCGGACACGCAGTACCACACTGCGGTGAACACGATGCGTGAGCAGCGTGCGCACCTGGCGCTGGTGGAGTCCGACGACCGCCCGGTCGGCATCGTCACCCTCTCCGACCTGGTCGAACGGCTCCTTCCCGAGCCGGTGTAGGAGCGACCCCGGACCGGGTACCCGCGCTGCGCCCGGTCCGGGGCGGTCCTACTCTGGGTCGCCTCCCGATCACCCACGGAGGTTGTGATGACCGCTCCGACGCTGCGCCCCGCCGATCTCGACGACACGGCGCTGGCCAGGCTCAAGCAGCTCGAGGACCGCATCGGCGGCCCGCTCGTGGCCTACCGGCCCGAGTCGCCCTACGCCGCGCTGACCGCCGAGCAGCTGGAGGAGGTGCGCCGCGCCGAGTCCGAGCTGGGCGTGCAGCTGCTGGCCTACCGACGCTGACCGACTCACGACGAACGCCCCTGCCCGGATCCCGGGCGGGGGCGTTCGTGGGTCCGGACCCTGCTCAGCAGCCGAGCAGGCGCGTCGCCAGGTAGGTCTCGACCTGGTCGAGGGCGACCCGCTCCTGCGCCATCGAGTCGCGCTCGCGGATCGTCACCGCCTGGTCGGTGAGGGTGTCGAAGTCGACCGTGATGCAGAACGGGGTGCCGATCTCGTCCTGGCGGCGGTACCGGCGGCCGATGGCGCCGGCGTCGTCGAAGTCGACGTTCCAGTTCTTGCGGAGCTGCGCGGCCAGGTCCTTCGCCTTGGGCGACAGGTCGGCGTTGCGCGACAGCGGCAGCACCGCGGCCTTGACCGGGGCGAGCCTGCGGTCGAGCTTCAGCACGACCCGCTTGTCGACGCCGCCCTTGGCGTTGGGCGCCTCGTCCTCGGTGTAGGCCTCGATGAGGAAGGCCATCATCGACCGGCCGACACCGGCCGCGGGCTCGATCACGTACGGCTTGTACCGGGTGTCGGAGGCCTGGTCGTAGAACGACAGGTCGACGCCCGAGTGGTTCGAGTGCGCCGTGAGGTCGAAGTCGGTGCGGTTCGCGATGCCCTCGAGCTCGCCCCACTCCTGGCCGGTGAAGTTGAACCGGTACTCGATGTCGACGGTGCGCTTCGAGTAGTGGGAGAGCTTCTCCTTGGCGTGCTCGTAGTGCCGCAGGTTCTCCGGGGAGATGCCCAGGTCGGTGTACCAGCGGGTGCGCTCGTCGATCCAGTACTGGTGCAGCTCCTCGTCGCTGCCGGGCTCGACGAAGTACTCCATCTCCATCTGCTCGAACTCGCGCGTGCGGAAGATGAAGTTGCCCGGGGTGATCTCGTTGCGGAAGCTCTTGCCGATCTGGCCGATGCCGAACGGCGGCTTCTTGCGCGAGGTCGTCTGCACGTTCAGGAAGTTTACGAAGATGCCCTGCGCGGTCTCCGGGCGCAGGTAGTGCAGACCCTCCTCGGACTCCACCGGGCCGAGGAAGGTCTTGAGCATCATGTTGAACTCGCGGGGCGCGGTGAACCGGCCGCGGGTGCCGCAGTTCGGGCAGGGGACCTCGGAGAGGTCGTTCTGGTCGGCCTGCTCCGGGTCGCGGCCCTTGCGCTCGGCGAACTCCTCGGCGAGCTGGTCGGCACGGTAGCGCTTGTGGCAGGACTCGCACTCGACCAGCGGGTCGGAGAAGGTGCCGACGTGGCCCGACGCGACCCAGGTCTGGCGCGGCAGGATGACCGAGGAGTCCAGGCCGACGACGTCGTCGCGGCCGGTCACCATGGTCTTCCACCACTGGCGCTTGATGTTGTCCTTCAGCTCGACGCCGAGGGGCCCGTAGTCCCACGCCGACCGGGTACCGCCGTAGATCTCACCGGAGGCGAAGACGAATCCGCGCCGCTTGGTCAGCGCGACGATGGTCTCGATCTTGGCGGAGGTGGGCTTGCTGGCCACTGGCGGTACTCCAGAGAAGGTGGTTCGGAGGTCCCCCGGATACGGGGCGTCCCAGGTTACCGACCCGCCGTGCATCCCCACCCCTTGCCCCATCCCACTTCCGCCGCGGTGGCTCCGACCGGCCGACCTCGCACAGGTTCCTGCGACCTCGCACACCCTGCAGGGGCTGCGAGGTCGCAGAACGGTCTGCGAGGTCGAGCGCTCACGCGGCACGGTCCAGGGCACGGTGCAGGCGGGCGACGGTCGGGGCGAACGACGCCGCGCTGTGCAGGTCGCCCCACACCCGGCGCACCACCGCGACACCCTCGGCCCGGATCGCGTCCTCCCGCATCTTCTCCCGCCACAGGACCGCTTCCAGGTCGCCGCCGGGGTCGAGCCGCCGGCCGTACGTGATGCGCCCGTCGAACTCCCCCGCCACCCGGGCCTGCTCCCACCAGAAATCGACCCGGCCGAGGACCCGTCCCGCCGGATCCCGCAGCTCCTGCTGGGTGGCCGGTGCGGGCAGGCCGCAGGAGTGGAGGAAGACCCTCCTGCGGGTCTCCCCGGGCCGTCCGCGCCGCCGTCGGCCGCGGCGAGCACCCGGCGGGCGGCCGGGGTGCCGGGACGCCGCGCGGACCGGGCCACGGCGGCAGCGAGTCCGTCGGCGGTGACGGCTCCGGCGTGCAGCGCCGCGTCGGTGACCGCGACCGCCACGACGAAGGGCAGAGCGCGGGCCAGGTCGACGACCGTGCGCGGGACCGTCGTCACCGGGACGCCGTCGACGACGGTGATCTCGTCCGCGACGAGCGTCGCCGCGTGGAACCGCGCCGACGGCGCCGTCCGCGCACCGCTGCGCCGGTTCCTGGTCACCTCCACCCGGTCGAGCGGGACCCGCCACAGCCCGATCCCGTGCATCGCGGCCGCCGAGACGTGGCTGGACACCGCGTCCGGGGACAGGGTGCGGACCGCCGCACGCACGGTCTGCCGGTGTCGTTCCACCGGCCCGAGGTCACCGGCTCCGACGTAGGCGCCGCGGCGCAGCCGGACGAGTCGGCCCGAGGCCCGGAGCCTGCGGAGCTCGTCGTCGCCCACGCCCGCCGCGACCAGGTCCCGGCGCAGCACGGGGGCGGGCGAACCGTGCGCCGGCCGCGGGTCGGGGTCCATACCCCCCACCGTCGCCGTGTGCCGGGAGCGGGGGAAGCCCGTCACCCGTCCGGCTGTGGACGGTCCCGGCTCACGACGGGCGTCGAGCGCGCGCTGTGGACAACCCGACCCCGCCGCACCTCGCACACGTTCCTGCGACCTCGCACCGTCTGCATCGGCTGCGAGGTCGCAGGAACGGTGTGCGAGGTCGGGGGTCAGCTCAGCAGGCTGGGGTGGTGGACGGGGGCGGCGCCGGCGGTCACCGTGATCAGGGACTCGTAGGTTGCCTCCGTGGTCGTGTCGGCCTCGGCCAGCAGCGGGTGCACGTGCTCACGGACCGCGAACGGCCCCAGGGCGCGCCGGTAGGCGTCGACGGAGTCGAACCGGACGGTCAGGACCCACTGCCCGGCATCCTCGATCGCCCGGCCCGCCTCACCCCCGCGGCAGCCCGGCCGGGCGGCCAGGAGCTCCAGCGCGCGGGCCGCGCGCGCGGTGAACGCGGCCTCCTCGGAGGGGGACACGCGGAAGCGGCAGACCAGCAGCACGGCGCGACGATAACGAACACGCCTACCATGTGGGGTGCGGCCGGCACGGCACAGCAGCGCCGGGGGGTGTGGCCGCCGCCTCCGGGGAACGGACGGGTCCACCACATGTCTGCCGCAGCCCAGACCACGCACGCACCGGGAGCCGGCCCGGGTGCGGACGACGACCACCACCCCGCGCCCGAGCCCGGCCCGACCCGTGACCCGCGCACCCTGGCCGCCGCGGGCGACCTGCTGCGGGCACTCGCCGCACCGGTCCGGATCGCCATCGTCCTGCAGCTGCTGGAACACTCCCGGTGCGTCCACGACCTGGTGGACGCGCTCGGGGTCACCCAGCCCCTGATCAGCCAGCACCTGCGGGTCCTCAAGGCCGCCGGGGTGGTCGAGGGCGAGCGGAAGGGCCGTGAGGTGCTGTACTCGCTGGTGGACGACCACCTGGCGCACATCGTGGTGGACGCCGTCGCCCACGTCGAGGAGGACACGTGACGGAGACGACCGACCGGACGACCACGGCGACGATGACGCAGCGGTCCACCGCCGGGCCGCGCGGCATCCGCGCCACCCGGCAGCGGGCCGCCGTCACCGCGTTGCTCGACCGTCTGGAGGACTTCCGGTCCGCCCAGGAGATCCACGAGGAGCTGCGGCGCGCCGGTGAGGGCATCGGTCTGACCACGGTCTACCGGACGCTGCAGACCCTCGCCGACGGCGGCGAGGTCGACGTGCTGCGGGTCGCGTCCGGCGAGGCGGTCTACCGGCGCTGCGAGACCGAGCACCACCACCATCATCTGGTGTGCAGCCGGTGCGGCGCCGCCGTCGAGATCGAGGGCCCCGCGGTGGAGTCCTGGACCGAGTCGGTCGCGCAGAAGCACGGCTTCACCGAGGTGTCGCACACCCTGGAGATCTTCGGCCTCTGCGGCCGCTGCTCGGCGGGGTGACTCCCGGGGCTCAGTCCCCGCAGCCGGGGACGGCCTGCAGCTCCCGGTCCCGGGCGAACGGGTCGGCCGGGCGCGGGTCCGGGGTGGGCGCCCACCGACCGTCGACGAGGGCGTAGGTCCAGGCCGGACCGCGCCGCGCCAGGTCGGTCAGCGCGTCGACCAGCCGGTCGACGTCGGAGGAGCCGGTGCGCAGGCCCAGCGAGGCGCGCACCGCGTCGCGGCCGCCGGTGAGCCGCTCCAGCAGCGGGTGCGCGCAGAACCGCCCGTCGCGGACGCCGATGCCGTACTCGGCGGACAGCGCCGCCGCGACGAGGCCGGCGGGCAGCTCGCCGAGGGTGAACGAGACGGTCGCGGTGCGGTCGGCGTCGGGCCCGTCGTCGAAGCAGGACAGGATCCGCAGGCCGCGGACGGTCGCCAGACCCGCGCGCAGCCGGGCGGCGAGCTCGCGCTCGTGGGTGGGCACGGCGTCGTCGATCAGGTCCTCGAGGGTGCGGCAGGCCGCGCCCAGCGCGGCGGCGCCGAGCACGTTCGGGGTGCCGCCCTCGTGGCGTTGCGGCGCGGGCAGCCACTCGGTGACGGTGCCGCCCGGGCCGTCGACGGCGTCGTCGGCCGTGACGCCGACCGACCGGACCGCTCCCCCGCCCGCGACGTGCGGCTCGGCGGCGTCGAGCCAGTCCCGGCGGCCGACGAGGACCCCGGCACCGAAGGGCGCGTAGAGCTTGTGCCCGGACAGCGCGACGTAGTCCGCGCCCCACCCGGCCAGGTCGATGCGCCGGTGCGGGGCGAGCTGCGCTGCGTCGACGCACAGCCGGGCGCCCGCGGCGTGCGCGATCCGGGCGATCTCGGCGACCGGGAGGAGCTCGCCGGTCACGTTGGACGCACCGGTGACCGCGACCAGCGCGGCGTCGGGACGGGCGGCGAGCTCGGCCCGCAGCGCGTCGAGGGTCGCGGCGATGCTGTGGCCGGCCCGCACGACCCGGTGCTCGGCGCCACCGGAACCGCCCCGCCAGGCCAGCAGCGTCGCGTGGTGTTCCAGGTCGAGGGTCACCACCGGGCCGGGCACGGCGCGCGCGAGCAGGCCGAGCGCGTCGGTGGTGTTGCGGGTGAACACCACGATGTCGTCGGCGCGGGCCCGGACGAACCGGGCGACGTCGGCGCGGGCGTTCTCCACCAGGGCAGTGCAGACCTTCGAGGTCCAGCCGGCGCCGCGGTGCACGCTGCCGTGGTAGGGCAGCACCTGCGCAACGTGCGCGGCGACGCTCTCCAATGCCGGCGCCGACGCGGCGGAGTCGAGGTCGCAGTAGCGGGCCCACCTGCCGTCGACGAGCGGGACGGTGAGGTCCGCGCCGACGACACGGGGCAGCGCGTGCTGGACGGGACGCGACAGGGCGAGGGTCATGATCGGGCCTCCGGCCGATCTCGGGGACCCGGCGTGGCGCACGGATCCGCGCTTGCCGACTGCGGGTGTCGCGTCGGCCCGGTCATCACCCGGGGCACCCCACCGCGGAGGAGGGTTGCCGTCCAGCGAGCCGGGGCTTCGCGCTGGCACTCGTGACCTTCGCGGCCGAAGCTAGCAGACCGTCTCAGAAGGAGACACCGTGACCGTCGCCACCCCGGATAGCGTCTGAACGATGACCGACACGCAACCCGCCCCAGGCACGGTACGGCGGATCGACGTCCCGGAGTCCGGCGAGCTTGCCCAGCTGGCGGCGGTGTTCGACGACCTGCAGTACGTGCTGCAGTGCTGCGAGCACCTGGTGACCGCGCTCGGCGGTCCGGAGTCCGGTCCGGTCCGGGTGGCCGCCGACCCGGCCCTGGTCGAGGCACTGTGGACCGGCGCGGTGATCGGCTACGTGCGCTGCTTCTCCGGCCGCACCAAGACCCTCACGAAGGACGACCTGTCCACCCTGGAGCTCGAGGGTGACGTCACCGGGTTCCACGACATGATGTCGACGCTGCGCGACCACTACGCGTCGCGGCACGTCAACCCGCGTGAGTCCTACGAGATCGGCGTCGCCCAGTCCAACGACGGCGACCCGCGCGGTGTCGCGGTCGTCTCCACCCCGCGCCCCCAGGTCGACGAGACCACGGTGCGGCTGCTCGGCCGGGTCGCCTACAGCCTGTCCGGCCTGGTGGACGCGCGGATGACCAAGGCCCAGAACGACGTGCTGGGCGTGGCGCACGCGATGACCGCGGGCCAGCTGGCGGCGCTGCCGATCGTGCACCTCAGCGACTCCGGGGACGCCGCCGGGGAGACCACGGACACCGACGGCTGACGGGTGCGGCCGTCCGTGCATGGACGGCCGCACACCGGCTACCCGGTCACCGAACGTCCACGACGAGAGGTGACCCATGACAGCCCGTACGACGACCGCCGACGCCGTCCGCAGCGCCCTGCACGGTCTGGAGTTCCCCGCTTCCAAGGACGACCTGGCGTGGACCGCCGAGCGCAACGGCGCCGACGCCGCGACGGTCGAGGCCCTGCGGGCGGTCCCGGCCGAGGAGTACTACACCTCGATCGGTGCCGTGGTCTCCGCCACCGACCTGCGCGAGGACGACCCGGCCGCGCAGACCGCGGGCGACACCGACGGGGAGACCCGCGAGGAGACCGAGCAGCTGCGCCGGCAGCGACGCACCGGACACAACGCCTCGGGCCTGTCGGAGTCCGGCACGGACGCCGACCCGGTCAACCCGATCGCCGAGGAGCTCGGGACCAACCGCAAGAAGTGACCGGGCCACGGCCGGGGGTGCGCCCCCGGCCGGCCGGTCTCAGCTCTCGACCAGCTCCGCGCGCATGCTCGACGCCGAGGACACGACCAGCATCAGCAGGGTGCCCATCGGCCCCTCATCCAGCCCGGCCGCGGGGAAGGCGTAGCGCAGGGTCACGTCCCAGCCGCGCTCGCCGCGCACCGCCCGGGGCGTGCCGAACAGGCCCTCCCCCACCCCGAGGCCGACCCGGCGCGGCACGTCGTGCTCCGGGTCGTCGGACTCCGGCAGGTCCCACGCGACGACGCAGGTCAGGTTGAGGACGGGCAGGCCCTCCTCCAGCTCGGTGCCCTGCACCACGCACAGCACGCCGCCGTGGGCGAAGGTCAGCGCGCCGTCGTCGTCGGTGGTGACGTCGTGGAACCGCTCCAGCGCCCTCCTGGCGGTGGTGAGCATCCCGGAGATCACATCGGTGGTCACGGTGTCACTCCATCGTTCGGGACGGCGGCGGCCGTGTCGATGCTCGCGCCCGCTCCGCGACGCTCGGAAGCTCCCCCGAAACGCCGGTCCCGGCGCGCGTAGATCTCGATCGCCTGCCAGATGTGGCGCCGGTCGAAGTCCGGGAACAGCGTGTCCAGGAAGACCATCTCGGCGTAGGCGCTCTGCCAGAGCAGGAAGTTCGACGTCCGCTGCTCCCCCGAGGAGCGCACGAACAGGTCGACGTCGGGCATGTCCGGCTCGTCGAGGTACCGGGCCAGCATCCGCTCGTCGATCTTGTCGGGGTTGATCCGGCCCTCCGCGGCGAGGCGGGCGAGATGCCGCACGGAGTCGACGATCTCGGCGCGGCCGCCGTAGTTGACGCACATGGTCAGGTTCAGCACGTCGTTGCCACGGGTGCGCTCCTCGGCGATCTCCAGCTCCTTGATCACCGACCGCCACAGCCGCGGGCGCCGGCCCGCCCAGCGGACCCGGACCCCCATCGCGTCCATCTCGTCGACGCGGCGGCGGATCACGTCGCGGTTGAAGCCCATCAGGAACCGGACCTCATCGGGGCTGCGCCGCCAGTTCTCGGTGGAGAACGCGTACGCCGACAGCCAGCGCACGCCCAGGTCGATGCATCCGCGGGCGACGTCCATCAGCGAGGCCTCGCCCCGCTTGTGGCCCTCCGTGCGGGGCAGGCCGCGGGCGTTGGCCCAGCGGCCGTTGCCGTCCATCACGAGGGCGACGTGGCGCGGCACCAGCTCCGGCGGGATCACCGGGGGCCGGGCACCGGACGGGTGCGGTGCGGGAGGCTGGAACGGCACGTCGCCGACCCTACGTCGGGGACGGCGGACGGGTTCAGTCGCGGTGGTCGGGCTGCGGCCAGGCCGGCACGGCCGGGTCCTCCAGCCGCTCGATGGTCTCGCGCAGCCGGCGCATCCCGCGGTGCCCGCGGATCCGGTCGGCCTCCGTCATCGGCTCGGACTCGTCGGGCCGGATCACCGGCAACATCGGGATCGCCGGCCACGCGCCGTCCTCGGTGCGGGCCCGGACCTGACGCATCGCGCGGGTCGGCCCGTCCTGCGGGGACTCCGGCATCGCCTCGGTGCGGACCGGGAACTGCTGGGTCGGCGCCACCGGGATGCGCTGCGTGGCGGCCGGGAGACGGTGGGTACGACCGGTGTGGTCGTCGTCCGGCGGCGGGGTGTGGGGTCGGTTCACGACTGCCTCTCCGACGGGGCTGGGGTCCCCTCGATCACAGGAGCGTAACGAGACCGCGGAACCGGTTGCCCATCGAAAGCGATGATCACCCGGTGGAGTCGGCGGAAGTCCCGTGCGACGCGACCGGCGGCACCACGACGGGCGGCGCGTCGGTACGTCAACCGCTCGACGAAGCGGACGGGCCGCTCACGGCACCCCACGCCGGGACACACGTCCGACCGGACTAGCCGGGGAGAGCGTCCGGGGGTGTCGCTTCTCCGCCGTCCGGCGGTTCCGGGGCGGGCCCCGGCACCCCGGATGCGACGACGGCGGCGGGCCGGACCCGGGCGCGGCGGTCGACCAGGGGCAGCGAGCGCAACTGCCGCTCCAGATGCCACTGCAGGTGCGCCGCGACCAGGCCGCTGGCCTCACGCCGGGTCGGGGTGCCCGAGGCGTCCGCGGTGTCCCAGTCGCCGTGCAGCAGCGCGGACAGCAGGGCCACCGTCTCGGTCGACGGGGTCACCGAGCCCGGCGGGCGGCAGCGCGGGCACACCATGCCGCCCCCGGCGACGGTGAACGACCGGTGCGGGCCGGGGGTCGCGCAGCGCGCGCACTCCGACAGCGACGGCGCCCACCCCGCGTGGCTCATCGCCCGCAGCAGGAACGCGTCGAGCACCAGGGCCGGTTCACGGGCGCCGTCGGCCAGCGCCCGGGTGGCGCCGAGCAGCAGCAGGTACACCCGCAGGCTCGGCTCGCCCTCCTCGGACACCAGCCGGTCCGCGGTCTCCAGGATCGCGCAGCCGCAGGAGTACGCCGACCAGTCCGCGACGATCGCCGGGGCGAACGCGTCGACGGTCTGGGCCTGGGTGACCACGTCCAGCGTGCGCCCGGTGTAGCACTGGACATCGACGTGGTTGAACGGCTCCAGCCGCGCGCCCCACCGCGACCGGGTGCGGCGCACGCCCTTGGCGACCACCCGGATCTTGCCGTGCCGGCGGGTCAGCATCGTGATGATCCGGTCCGCCTCGCCCAGCTTCTGCACCCGGAGCACGATCCCGGTGTCGCGGTAGAGCTGGGCCACGCACCCAGTCTAGGTCCTGCTCAGAACCCCAGCTTGCGCAGCTGCTTCGGGTCCCGCTGCCAGTCCTCGGCGATCTTCACGTGCAGGTCGAGGTGCACCCGGGTGCCCAGCAGCTTCTCGATCTGGCGACGGGCGTCGCTGCCGACCTGCTTGAGCCGGGCACCGCCCTTGCCGATCACGATGCCCTTCTGGCTGGACCGCTCGACGTAGATGATCGCGTAGATCTCCAGAAGGTCCTTCCTCTCGATCGTCTCCTCGACGACGACGGCGATCGAGTGCGGCAGCTCGTCGCGCACGCCCTCCAGCGCCGCCTCCCGCACGAGCTCGGCGACGAGCACGTCGGTCGGCTCGTCGGTGAGGTCGCCGTCCGGGTAGAGCTGCGGGCCCTCCGGCAGCAGCCCGACCAGCAGGTCCGAGAGCAGCGACACCTGGAAACCCGACCGCGCCGAGGTCGGCACGACCTCGGTGAACTCCATCAGGGCCGACACCTCGGTGAGCCGCTCGGCGACCTGCTCGGGGCGGGCGGTGTCGGTCTTGGTGACGACGGCGACCACCGGGGTGTGCGCGGCGATCCGCCGCAGCTCCTCGGCGATGAACCGGTCGCCCTTGCCGACCTTCTCGTCGGCGGGCACGCAGAACCCGACGACGTCGACCTCGGACCAGGTCTCGCGCACCAGGTCGTTGAGCCGCGACCCGAGCAGGGTCCGCGGGCGGTGCAGCCCCGGGGTGTCGACCAGGACGATCTGGGCGTCCGGGCGGTGCACGATCCCGCGGATCGCGTGCCGGGTGGTCTGCGGGCGCGAGGAGGTGATCGCGATCTTCTCCCCGACCAGCGCGTTGGTCAGCGTCGACTTGCCGGCGTTGGGCCTGCCGACGAAGCAGGCGAACCCGGACCGGAAGCCCTCGGGCTGTGCGCCGGTCACGCCGCACCCAGCCGGTCGAGGATCTCGCGGCCGATCGGCAGGGCCGCCGTCGCCGCCGGGGACGGTGCGTTCAGCACGTGCAGGATCGAGCCGGGGCGGCCCGCGCCGTCCGGGCCGGCCTGGTCGAGGAACAGGAAGTCGTCGACCAGGGTGCCGTCGGCCTTCACCGCCTGGGCCCGCACCCCGGCGCCGGCCGGGTGCAGGTCGGCGGCGGTGACGTCGGGCAGCATCCGCTGGATCTGGCGGACCATCGCCCGCGTCGACAGCGAGCGGCGGACCTCGCCGATGCCGTAGCGCCAGTGCGTGCGCGCCACCTTGACCATGCCGGGATAGGTCAGCGTGCCCAGCAGCTCCTTCGGTCTGATCGTGCGCCAGTCGTAGCCCTCACGGGCCATCGCGAGCACGGCGTTCGGGCCGGCGTGGACGGTGCCGTCGATGCCGCGGGTGGCGTGCACCCCGAGGAACGGGAACGCCGGGTCGGGCACCGGGTAGATCAGGCCGCGGACCAGCGAGGCGGCCCGCTCGGAGAAGCCGGAGTACTCGCCGCGGAACGGCACGATCCGCACCCCGGGGTCGGCACCGGCCAGGCGGGCGAGCTCGTCGCAGCGCAGGCCGCCACAGACGACCGCGCGAGTGCCGAGCAGGTCACCGCGGGTGGTGCGCACGACGACGTCGGACGGGCGGCGGGCGAACCCGGTGACGGTGCGGCCCAGGTGGACCTCGCCGCCGTTCTTCTCCACCAGCTCGCCGAGCTTCTCCGCGACCAGCCGGTAGTCGGTGATGCCGGTCGAGGGCACCCACAGCGCGGCGAGACCGCGGACGTCGGGCTCGTAGGTGCGGATGCCGTGCTCGTCGAGGCGGTGGTTCTCCACGCCGTTGGCGGCGCCGCGGCGGGCCAGCTCGTCGAGCCGGGGCAGCTCCTCGGGCTCGGTCGCGACGACGAGCTTGCCGCACACCTGGTGCGGCAGGTCGTGCTCGCGGCAGAACGCGATGGTCTCGGCACACCCGGCGACGGCCAGACGTGCCTTGTAGCCGCCCGGCGCGTAGTACAGCCCGGAGTGCACGACGTTGGAGTTGTTGCCGGTCTGGTGGTTCGCCAGGCGCTGCTCACGCTCGACGACGGCGACGCTGAGCCCGTTGCGGGTGGCGGCGTACGCGGTGGCCAGGCCGACGATCCCACCGCCGACGACGACCAGGTCGTAGCGCGGTGTCGCGGGCAGCCCGGTCACCGGGCACGCTCCGCGGGGAAGGTCGTGCGGGCAGCCATCAGGTCCTCCTCGCGTCCCGCCCGTGGCGGGACGGTCACGTCCGTCGGTCGCTCCCCGTGGCCGGGGGCGGCCAGGTCAGTGCCGGTCGGCGCCGGCGTGCTCGGTGGGGTCGCCGGCGACGTGGTCGGGCACGTCGGACTCCCGGGTGTCCCGACGCGGCTCGTCGTCGGTGTCCTCGGTCTCGGCCGGCTCCAGCGGGCTGACCAGCACCGAGGTGATGCGGACACGGCCGCGGGCGTCCTTGCCGCCCTCGCCCTGCAGCCGCAGCAGGCCGTCCAGCTCGGCGGTGGCGCCGGGCAGCGGCACCTTGCCCAGCCGTTGGGCGAGCAGCCCGCCGACGGTGTCGACGTCGGCGTTCTCCAGCGCCTCGTGCAGCTCGTCCTCGCGCGGGGTCCCGCGGAACCGCCCGGCGAACAGCTCCTCGAGGTCCTCGGCGGGCAGCCGGGCGGAGACCCGGAAGGCGCCGTCGGAGGCCTCGGCGACCTCGGGCACCTCCTCGGTGTCGTACTCGTCGGTGATCTCGCCGACGATCTCCTCCAGGATGTCCTCGATCGTCACCACGCCCGCGGTGCCGCCGTACTCGTCGACGACGACGGCCATGTGGTTGCGGGTGCGCTGCATCTCGCGCATGAGGTCGTCGCTGCGCTTGGAGTCCGGCACGAAGGCCGCGGGGCGCAGGATGTCGAGCAGCGGGACCTCACGCTCTCCGCGCCGGGCCTCCTCGCGGGCCCGGACCAGGTCCTTGAGGTAGGCGATGCCGATGACGTCGTCCACGCCCTCGCCGAGCACCGGGATGCGCGAGTAGCCGCTCTTGAGCGCCAGGCGCAGTACCTTCTCCACCGGGGTGTCGCGCTCGGTCCAGATGAGGTCCGGCCGCGGCACCATGATGTCGCGGACCGGGGTCTCCCCCAGCTCGAACACCGAGTGGATCATCTTGCGCTCGCCCTCGTCGACCACGCCGCGGTTGCTGGCCATGTCGACGAGCTCGCGCAGCTCCACCTCGGTGGAGAACGGGCCGTCGCGGAAACCGGGGCCCGGGGTGATCGCGTTGCCCAGCAGGATCAGCAGCTTCGCCAGCGGGGACAGCACGACGCCGATCGCGCGGATCGGGCCCGCGAGCAGCAGCCCGATCCGGTACGGGTGCTGGCGGCCCAGCGTCCGCGGGCCGACCCCGATCAGGACGTAGCTGGCGAGCACCATGAGAACGCCGGTGAGCAGCAGCCCGATCCAGGTGGCGGAGAACAGCGGCGCGAGCGCGACGGCCAGCAGGATGATCGCGACCGTCTCGCAGGTGACCCGCAGCAGCATCAGCAGGTTGACGTGCCGCGGCCGGTCCGCGACGACGGCGGCGAGCGCCTTCGCGCCGGCGCGGCCGGCGCGCACCACGGCGTCCACCCGGGCGCGCGAGATAGACATGAGGGCCGAGTCCGCGGCGGCGAACACCCCGGCCAGCAGCACGAGCAGGACCGTCGCGACGATCAGCCAGACGGTGGTCACTTCTGCTCCTCGGAGAACGTGGTCGTGGGTCTTCCGGTCACCGGCCGGACTCGTCCTCGAAGCCGGCGGCACCGAGCAGTCGGTCGTCGCTGCGCTTCTGGGCGTCCCGGGCGCGCTCGCGGGCCCGGTCGGACCGCCAGCGGACCAGCAGCCGGTTCTGCAGTGCGAACATCTCGCGCTCGTCCTCGGGCTCGAGGTGGTCGTACCCCAGCAGGTGCAGGATGCCGTGCACGGTCAGCAGGTGCAGCTCGTCGGCCAGGGTGTGCCCGGCCTTGCGCGCCTGGTCCCGGGCGAAGGCCGGGCAGAGCACGACGTCGCCGAGCAGGGCCGGACCCAGGTCCGGCGCATCGGGGCGCCGGGTGTCCTCGACGAGGGAGTCCATGGGGAACGCCATGACGTCGGTGGGACCCGGCTCGTCCATCCAGCGGACGTGCAGCTCCTCCATCGCGTCCAGCCCGACGGCGGTGATCGCCAGCTCGGCGGACGGGCTCACCTTCATCGCGTCCAGCGCGTACCGGGCCACCGACACGACCTGCGCCTCGTCGACCGTGATCCCGGACTCGTTGACGACCTCGATGCTCACGCCGCCGCTGCCCTGCCCCTGCTCGCCGATACGGATGTAGGGGGCAGCCTAGACGGCCGTACCGACGGTCCCGGTGCCACCCGCCCCCCGGTCACCGCCGCCGGTCGGGACGCCGCGCCGGACCGTTGCGGGGTGCGCCGTTGCCGACGGCCGCCGTGCGGTGCTCGGACGCGTCGAACCGGGCGTAGGCGTCGACGATGTCGGACACCAGGCGGTGCCGGACCACGTCGGCGCTCTCGAGCCGGGAGAAGTGCACGTCGTCGACGCCGTCGAGGATGTCCTGCACGACGGCCAGGCCGGACCGGGCGTTGCCCGGGAGGTCGACCTGGGTGATGTCGCCGGTCACCACGATCCGCGAACCGAAGCCGAGCCGGGTGAGGAACATCTTCATCTGCTCGGGCGTGGTGTTCTGCGCCTCGTCGAGGATGATGAACGCGTCGTTCAGGGTCCGGCCCCGCATGTAGGCCAGCGGCGCGACCTCGATCGTCCCGGCGGCCATCAGCTTCGGGATGGACTCGGGGTCGATCATGTCGTGCAGCGCGTCGTAGAGCGGGCGCAGGTACGGGTCGATCTTCTCGAACAGCGTGCCGGGCAGGTAGCCCAGCCGCTCTCCCGCCTCGACCGCGGGCCGGGTCAGGATGATCCGGTTGACCTGCTTGGCCTGCAGCGCCTGCACGGCCTTGGCCATCGCCAGGTACGTCTTGCCGGTACCGGCCGGGCCGATCCCGAAGACGATGGTGAAGGCGTCGATGGCATCGACGTAGCGCTTCTGGTTGAGCGTCTTGGGGCGGATGGTCTTCCCGCGCCGGGACAGGATGTCCAGGCTCAGCACCTCGGCCGGGGACTCGCCCAGGCGCTCGTCGGCGGTGTTCTCCGCCGAGAGCATCTGCACGGTGCGGCGCACGTCGTCCGCACCGACCAGCTGGCCGCGCTCGGCCAGGGTGATCAGCTCGGCGAACACCCGCTCGGCGAACGCGACGTCGCCCGGGTCCCCGGACAGGGTCAGCTCGTTACCGCGGACGTGGACGTCGGCGGTCAGCTCCTCCTCGGCCGCGCGCAGGCTGTCGTCGCGGGAGCCGAGCAGGGACAGGACCGCGGTGTCCGGCACGGCCATCCTCGACCGGACGGTCCCGCCCGGTGCCGCGGTGGACCGCAGGTCGGTCCGGGGGGTGGAGCCGGGTTCGGTGCCGGTCAAGAGTGTGTTCGCCTGCCTCGTACGTCGGGTCGCCGGACTGCGCCGATCGTACCGGTCGGACCGCCGACGGCACCCGCGGATTCTCCCGCGGATCAGGCGGGGGCGCTCAGCCGTTCCACGGCCTGCAGCGCGGCGGCCCAGCCGGGGTGGGCGACGTCGATGAGCTGCAGGTGGTTCGCGCCCTCGACCCGCACGAGCTCCGACCGGTCACCGGCGGCCGTCGCGGCGGCGACGAAGTCCTCGCTCTGGGAGAGCGGGACCACCTCGTCGGCGGTGCCGTGCACGCACACCGACGGCACCCCGAGCGGGACGGCCTCCAGCGGACTGGTCGCCCGGAAGCGGGCCGGGTCGGCGCCCGGGGTCGCCGCGACGAGGTCGGCGACGGCGCCGTCGCCGAGCAGCATCCCGCCGGCCAGGTCGAGCACCCCGGCCAGCGAGACCACCCCGGCCGGGCGGACCACGGGCGTCGCGCCCGGGTCGCCGGGGGCGAGCGTCGCGCGCATCGCCAGCCAGCCCGCGAGGTGCCCGCCCGCCGAGTGCCCGAGCACGACGAGCCGGCGCAGGTCGAGCCGGGTGGAGCGCAGGGTGGCGAGGTGGTCGGCGGCCATCGCGACGTCGTCGAAGGTGGAGGGCCAGCCACCGCCGGCGCCCACCTTCCGGTACTCGATGTTCCAGACCGCGAAGTCCGCCGCGACCAGCGCGTCGACGACCGGACGCATGATCGTGAGGTCGGTGCCTGCCCGCCAGAACCCGCCGTGCACGACGATCACGGTGCCGCGGGGCAGGTCCCGGCTCGCCGGGAAGGTCAGCTCGCCGAACTGGTCGGGCTGGCCGCCGTAGGCCATCCGCTCGGTCCGCGGGGCGGTCTCGTCGCGCGGGGGCCGCCGCGGGGCCGCGGGGGCGTCGTTGCCGCAGGCGCCGAGCAGCGGGGTGGCGGCGAGGCCTGCCAGCAGCGTGCGGCGTCCGATCCGGGGAGCGTGGTCACTCACGCGGCGGATGATGACACCCGCGCCCGGTCCCCGACGACCGGTTCGCCGGATCGTGACCGGCGTCCGCGTCCCTCCCCGCCCTGCTCCCAGGGTCACCCTCGTAGCGCTCTAAGCCCCGAAAGTGACACTGGGGGCGCCCTGGGACGGGTCGGCGAGGGGGCTCAGCGGGCCCAGCGGCCGGTGCGCACGGCGAGCGCACCGAGCGCGACGCAGGCCGCGGTGGAGGCCCGCAGCACCTCCGGCCCCATCCGGACCGGGACGGCGCCGGCCTCGGCGAGGCGGTCGAGCTCGGCGTCGTCGACGCCGCCCTCCGGTCCGACGGCGAGCAGCACCTCCCCCGCCGCGGGCAGCGCGACCGAGGCGAGGTCCTCGCCCGCGGACTCGTGCAGCACCAGCGCGGTGTCGGCGGCACCGACACGGGCGGCGAGCTGCGCGGTGGTCACCGGGCCTGCGACGTCGGGCTGCCACGGGCGGCGGGCCTGCTTGGCGGCCTCGCGGACGGTGGAACGCCAGCGTTCGAGGGCTTTCGCGCCGCGCGGGCCGTCGTCCCAGCGGGTGACGCAGCGGGCCGCCTTCCAGGGGACGAACCCGTCGGCGCCGGCCTCGGTGGCGGTCTCCACGGCGAGCTCGCCGCGGTCGCCCTTGACCAGCGCCTGCGCGACGACGACGCGGACCGCGGGTGCAGCCACCCGGGTCACCTCGTGCAGCCGCACGGTCAGCGCGTCCCGCCCGGCGACGTCGACCACCTCGGCGCGGGCGACACCGCCCCGGCCGTCGGACAGCACCAGCGCCTCGCCGGGGCGCAGCCGTCGCACGGTCGCGGCGTGGCGTCCCTCCGGGCCGTCGAGCACCGTGTCGGAGCCCGGGCCCGGGAGGGAGCCGACGTCGTCGACCAGGAACAGCGG
The DNA here is from genome assembly GCF_017312155.1 of Pseudonocardia sp. UM4_GMWB1. Taxonomy (NCBI): domain Bacteria; kingdom Bacillati; phylum Actinomycetota; class Actinomycetes; order Pseudonocardiales; family Pseudonocardiaceae; genus Pseudonocardia; species Pseudonocardia sp. UM4_GMWB1. The sequence goes on from NZ_QJPN01000001.1 coordinate 4,564,542, forward strand.
CGCCGTCGTCACCGGGTCAGCGTCCGGTCCAGCTGTCGCGCAGCTTGGAGAACAGGCCGTGCCCGTTGCGGGAGCCGCCGATCAGGTCCGGCTGCTCCTCACCGCGCAGCTCGGCGAGCCGGCGCAGCAGGTCGGTCTGCTCCTTGTCCAGCCGGGTCGGCACCGCCACCTCTACGTGCACGAGGAGGTCGCCGTGGCCGTCGATCCGCCCGGTGGAGCGCAGCCGGGGCATGCCCTTGCCGCGCAGCGTGCGGACCGTGCCGTGCTGGGTGCCCGCCTCGACGTCGATCTCGGCGACCGAGCCGTCGAGCAGCGGCAACGGCAACGTGGTGCCGAGCGCGGCCGCGGTCATCGGCAGCGGGAGCGTGCAGTGCAGATCGGCGCCGTCGCGGGTGAACAGCTCGTGCGGCGCCTCCTCCACCTCGACGTAGAGGTCACCGGCGGGACCGCCGCCGGAGCCGACCTCGCCCTGGCCGGACAGGCGCACCCGCATGCCCTCGGCGACGCCCGCCGGGATCTTGACGGCGACGGTGCGCCGCGACCGGACCCGGCCGTCGCCCGCGCACTGGCGGCAGGGGTCGGGGATGACCTCGCCGAACCCGCGGCAGGTCGGGCAGGGCCGTGCGGTGACGACCTGCCCGAGGAACGAGCGCTGCACGCTCTGGATCTCCCCGGAGCCGCCGCAGGTGTCGCAGGCGGTGGGGTGGGTGCCCTCGGCGCAGCCGGAGCCCTGGCACTGGGTGCACAGGACGGCGGTGTCGACGGCGAGGTCGCGCTGCACACCGGCGGCGCAGTCCTCCAGCGTCAGCTCCATCCGGATCAGCGCGTCGGCGCCGGGCTGGACCCGGCTGCGCGGGCCGCGCCCGCGTCCGCCGCCGGCGGTGCCGCCGAAGAACGCGTCCATGATGTCGCTGAACCCGCCGAACCCGGCGAACGGGTCGCCACCGCCACCACCCCCGCCGCCGCGGGCGTCGAGGGGGTCGCCGCCGAGATCGACGACCCGGCGCTTCTCGGGGTCGGTCAGCACCTCGTAGGCGGCGCTGACCTCCCGGAACCGTTCCTGTGCTGCGGGGTCGGGGTTGACGTCCGGGTGCAGCTCACGGGCGAGCTTGCGGTACGCCCGCTTGATCTCCGAGGCGTCGGCGCCGCGCTCGACGCCCAGGATCCCGTAGTAGTCGCGTGCCACCTGGCTCTTTTCCTCTGGGAAGTACGTACAACAACGATGAAAGGTCTACCGACCGGTCAGGATCTCACCCACGTACCGGGCGACCGCATGCACCGCCGAGATCGTGCCCGGGTAGTCCATCCGGGTCGGTCCGACGACGCCCATCCCGCCCAGCGGGGTACCCGATCCGTACCCCACCGTGACCACGGACGCGGTGCGCAGGTCCTCGGCCTCGTTCTCCTCGCCGATCCGGACCGTGACCAGGCCGGAGTCCTGCGAGGCCGCGAGCAGCCGCATGACCACGACCTGCTCCTCCAGGGCCTCCAGGACCTGACGGAGCGAGCCGGGGAAGTCGGCGTGGCTGCGGGTCAGGTTGGCCGTGCCGCCGAGCACCATCCGCTCCTCGGGGTGCTCGACGAGGGTCTCGATGAGCACCGTCGCGAGGTGCAGCAGCGGGGTGCGCAGGTCCTCCGGCGCGGTGTCGGGCAGCTCGGCGACGGCCGCGGAGGCCTCGGCGAGCTTGCGCCCGCCCAGGGCGTTGCCGAGCATCTCGCGCAGCCGGGCGACGTCGGCGTCGGCGAGCACGTCGCCCAGGTCGACGACGCGCTGGTCGACGCGGCCGGAGTCGGTGATCAGCACCAGCATCAGCCGGGCCGGGGTCAGCTGCACGACCTCGAGGTGGCGGACCGTGGAACGGGTGAGCGTCGGGTACTGCACGACGGCGACCTGGCGGGTCAGTTGCGCGAGCAGCCGCACCGAGCGGCGCAGCACGTCGTCGAGATCGACGGCGCCGTCCAGGAACGTCTGCACGGCCCGCTTCTCGGCCGACGACAGCGGCTTGACCTGCGAGATCCGGTCGACGAACTGGCGGTAGCCCTTGTCGGTGGGGATCCGGCCCGCGCTGGTGTGCGGCTGCGCGATCAGGCCGTCCTCCTCGAGGACGGCCATGTCGTTGCGCACCGTCGCGCTCGACACCCCGAGGTTGTGCCGGTCGACGATGGCCTTCGAGCCCACGGGCTCCTGCGTCGAGACGTAGTCGGCCACGATGGCCCGCAGCACGGCGAACCGCCGCTCGTCGGCGTTCATCTCCTCACACCTCCCCCGCTGTGCCCCGTCCATCCTAGGCGCCCTCGTGGCCGCGCGGCCGGGGCACGCGGCGTGGCACGGTGGGTGGGGTGATGTCCGCACGCCGCTTCGGCCGGCGCTCCCTGCTCGTCGGTGCCGGTGCCGTCGCCCTGGTCGCGGTGGGTACGACCGACCGCTGGCTCCCCGTCGGCGACGTCGCCGGGACCCCGGACCCGGCCGCGCTGCGGGCCCGGATCCTGGCGGGTGTCGTCCCCCACTCCGGCCTGGCGACGGCGACCGGCCGGCTCGGGCTGCCCACCGTCGCGCCGATCGGGTCCGCGGCCCGGCTGCTGTCCACGACCACCCGGATCCGCGTCCAGGTCGCCGACGCGGGCCGCTGGCGGGTCGACGAGCTGACCCCGGTCGGCGAGGTCGACACCTACCGCGACGGACAGGTCGAGCGGATCTGGGACTACGGCGCGAACCGGCTGACCACGGTCTCCCCGCTCGCCCCGGTGCGTTTCCCGCGGGCCTCGGACCTCGCCCCGGCCGACCTGGCCCGCCGGCTGCTCGGCGCGACCCCCGACGACCCGGTGACGGCGCTGCCGGCACGGCGGGTCGCCGGGCGGGCCGCGGCCGGGCTGCGGGTGACCCCGGCCGACCCGGACAGCCTGGCCGGGCGGATCGACGTGTGGTCGGTCCCCGTCGGCGACGGCGCCCTCCCGGTCGCGGTCGAGATCGCCGCCCGGGACGGCGCGGGCCCGCTCCTGGAGACGGCGTTCGAGGCGGTGGACACCGCCGCGCCGCCGGCCGCGGCGCTGGTCCCGGCGCCGCCGTCGTCGGCGGAGCGGGTGCGGGCCCGTCCCGACGACCTGACCGGCTCGCTGCGCGGGGCCGGAGCGGCGCCCCCGCCGGACCGGCTCGCCGGCCGGGACCGGGTGGAGCTGCCGGTGTCCGGGGACGTCCCGGCCGCCGAGCTGCTGCCCGGGGTCGGTGTCTACGGCACCGGGGTCGGCCGGTTCGTGCTGGTCCCGGCCGGGCCGGAGGTCGTCGACGGGATCGTGCGCGGCTCGGCCGCCGCGGGCGGGGTGGACGTGGCCGGCCTGCCCGGCGGCTCGGCCGCCCGGGTGGCGACGCCGCTGCTCAGCCTCGTCGTCGCCCGTCGGCGACGGCGCGGGGTGCTGCTGGCCGGGACGGTGCGACCCGGGGTCCTGGAGTCCGCCGCCGTCGAGCTGATGGGGACCCGCCGGTGAACGACCCGGTGGTCGCGACGCACGCGGTGACCAAGCGGTTCGGCCGGGTCACCGCCGTCGACGGCGTCGACCTGGCGGTGCCCGCCGGCTCCCGGTTCGGGCTGCTGGGCCCGAACGGCTCCGGCAAGACGACGCTGGTGCGGATGCTGCTCGGGCTGGTGCACGCCACCTCGGGGTCGATCGAGGTGCTGGGCTCGCCGATGCCGCGGGCCGCCCGCACGGTGCTGCCGCGGGTCGGTGCGCTGGTCGAGTCCCCCGCCGCCTGGCCGGGGCTGTCGGGCCGGGCGAACCTGGCCCTGCTCGACGCGGCGGGCTCGGTGGGCGGCCCGCTGCACCGGCCCGCCGACCGGCGACGACGCGTGCAGGAGGCCCTGGAGCAGGTCGGCCTGGGCGGGGTCGACCGCCGCCCGGTGCGGGCCTACTCGCTGGGGATGCGCCAGCGCCTGGGCATCGCCTCGGCGCTGCTGCGCGCCCCGGCGCTGCTGCTGCTCGACGAACCGACCAACGGCCTGGATCCGCGGGGCATCGGCGAGATGCGCACCCTGCTGACCGCGCTGAACGAACGGGGCACGACCGTGGTGCTGTCCAGCCACCTGCTCACCGAGGTGGAGACGCTGTGCACCCGGGTCGGGGTGATGGACGCCGGGCACCTCGTGCTCACCCAGGACCTCGACGAGCTGCGGGCACCGACCGGCCGGGTCGTCGTCCGCACCCCGGCCCCGGCGGCCGCGGCGCGGGCGCTCGGCCGGGCGCTGGAGTCCGCCGACGGCGACCGGCTCGTGGTCCGCGCCGTCGACCCCGCCGACCTCAACGCGCACCTGGTGCGGGCCGGGGTGCCGGTGGCGTCGCTGGAACCGGAGCGCCGCACCCTGGAACAGGTGGTGCTGGAACGCACCGGTGACGGCTCGGACCGGGTGTCGACGGCCGGGCGGGCGGTGGCGCGGTGATCCTCGTCGAGCTGGCGCTGCTGCTGCGCCGCACCCGGGTGTGGCTGTGCTGGCTGCTGCTGTGCGCGCTGCCGGCGCTCGTCGCGGTGGTCGTGTCGGCCACCGGGATCCTCCCGCCGCCCGGTCAGGGGCCCGCGTTCCTGTCCGCGGTCGCGACGAACGGGCAGATCTTCCCGGCGTTCGCGCTGGCCCTGGTGCTGCCGATCCTGCTGCCGATCACCGTGGCGGTGGTCGCCGGGGACACCGTCGCCGGGGAGGCCGCCGCGGGGACCCTGCGCTACCTGCTGATCCGGCCGGTCGGACGGCTGCGGCTGCTGGTGGCGAAACTGGTGTCGGTGGCGTTCTTCGTGGTCACCGCGGTGACGCTGGTGGTGCTGACGTCCTACGCGGTGGGGATCGCGGTGTTCGGCACCGGCACCACCACCGCCACCGGTGGTCTCACCCTGCCCCCGGTCGACGCCGGGCCCGGCTCGGTCGCGTCGCTGTCCGGGACGGTGATCGAACCGGTGGACCTGGCGACCCGGACCGGGCTGACCGTGGCCTACCTGGCGCTGTGCATGCTCACCCTGGGCGCGCTGGGGATCTTCTTCTCCACCCTGACCGACTCACCGCTGGCGGCGGCGCTGGCGGTGCTCGCGGTCGTGGTGACCAGTGCGTCGCTGCAGGCCCTCGACGCCTCGGCCGCCTTCGTCGACTTCCTGCCGACGGCGCACTGGCTGGCCTGGATCGACCTCTACCGCGACCCGGTCCTCTACGACGCCGCCCGCACCGGGGCGTGGGTGCAGGCGGGCTGGGTCGCCGTCGCCGTCGGGGCGGCGTGGGCGAACCTGGCGACCAAGGACATCGCGAGCTGAGTGCCCGCCGCGCCGGGCCGCCTCAGCCCGCGGCGCGCAGGGTGCCGCAGGCGGCCGGGGCCTCGTCGATCGGTGCGGTGGACAGGGCACGGACGACCAGGCCGATCACGGCGTCGTCGGCGGGCAGGCCGCCGTGGCCCACGGTCGAGCCCGGGCACAGCTGCTGCAGCTCCACGTTGACCGCACCGTCGAGGCGGGCCGAGGTCGGCGGGGTGACGACCTGGTCACGGTCGGTCCACACCGACAGCCAGGGCACCGCCGTCCCGGCCCCGGCGAGCTCCCCCAGCAGTGCCGACCCCGGGGCGAGCTGACGGCACGCCTGCGGGCACGCCTCCGGGGACACGGCCGCGGCGGAGCCGGCCACCGTCGTCCCGGCCAGCGGGGAGCCGATCGACACGATCCGCCGGGCCCGGGCCGGGCCGTCGTCGCGGATCGCCCACAGCCCCGCGACGACGCCGCCCGCGGAATAGCCGACGACGTCGACCGACGGCGCCCCGGCGTCGGTGGCGACGGTGACCGCGCGGTCCAGCACCGCCACCTGCCGGTCGAGGTCGCCGGTGCCGTCGCCGTCGAGGGCCAGGACGCGCGCGTCGCGGCCCTGGGCGCGCAGGGCCCCGGCGAGGACCTCCAGGCCGGTGCGGTCGCCGCCGTAGCCGGGGACGAGCAGGACCGGGCCCGGCCGGTCCTGGGCGACGGGCCCGCCGGCGCCGCGGGGCCCCTCGGGCAGGGCCGTGACGACCGCGGCCACCACGCCCAGCGCCACCAGCAGTGCGGCGACGACCAGCAGCGCCCGGCGGCGCGGGCTCACCGGGCCCCCGCCGGGGTGCCGGCCGCCGGGGTGTCGTCGGCGATCAGCAGGTCGGTGACGACCCGGTCGGCCAGCAGCCGTCCGCGGTCGGTCAGCACCGCACGGCCCGCGGCGTGCGCCGCCGGGTCCAGCAGCCCCTCGGCGACGGCGCGGGCGGCGGCCCCGCGACCGCCGTCATGCAGCAGGGTCAGGGCCATGCCCTCGGCGAGGCGCAGCCGCAGCATGACCCGCTCGGTGTGCCGCTCGTCCGCGGTGAGCTCCTCGCGACCGCCCTCGGGGGTCTCCCCCGCGGCGAGCGCGCCCGCCCAGCGCGCCGGGTGCTTGACGTTCCACCAGCGTGTCCCGGCCAGGTGGGAGTGGGCGCCGGGGCCGATCCCCCACCAGTCGCCGTCGCGCCAGTAGCCCAGGTTGTGCCGGCACTCGGCGCCGGGCAGCGACCAGTTCGACACCTCGTACCAGGACAACCCGGCGTCGCGCAGCCGCGCGTCGAGCAGCTCGTAGCGGGTGGCGGCGACGTCGTCGTCGGGGGCGGGCAGCTCCCCGCGGCGGACCCGGCGGGCCAGGGCGGTGCCGTCCTCGACGATCAGCGCGTAGGCCGAGACGTGGTCCACCCCCGCGTCGAGGACGGCGTCGGCGGAGGCGCGCAGGTCGTCGTCGGTCTCGCCGGGGGTGGCGTAGATCAGGTCCAGGTTGACGTGACCGAACCCGGCGGCCCGGGCCTCCCGAGCGGCGGCGACCGCGCGCCCCGGGGTGTGCGTGCGGTCCAGTACGGCGAGCACGTGCGGGGCGGCGGACTGCATGCCCAGCGAGATGCGGGTGAACCCGCCGGCCCGGAGCCGGTCGAAGAACTCCGGTGAGACCGACTCGGGGTTGGACTCGGTGGTGACCTCGGCGTCGTCGGCGAACGGGAGGTGCTCGCGGGCCGCGTCGAGCACCGCGACGAGCCGGTCGGCGCCGATCAGCGACGGGGTGCCGCCGCCGACGAACACCGTCTCCACGGTGCGGTCCCCCACCGTGCGGGCGGCGAGCGCGATCTCGGCGCGGGCGGCGGCGAGCCAGCCGTCCGGGGACGCGGCGTCGCCCGCGAGCTCGGAGGCGGTGTAGGTGTTGAAGTCGCAGTAGCCGCAGCGGGTCGCGCAGAACGGCACGTGGACGTAGAGCCCGAAGGCCGGCGGCACGGAGGTCACGTCCGGCGAGTGTGCCACCGCCGGGCCGGTCGGTGCCGGGCGCACCTCGGGCCCGGACCGCTCCCCGACAGGTCCGGGGCGCACGGGACGGGCCGGTCGCGACGGGGTGGCATCCGGGGGGCCCGCGGTGGACGACGGGTTCCACCGGGCCCGTGACCCGGGGATTCCGGGTGAACCGGACACCGCGCGGCGAACGTCCGGACCTATCCGCCCCTCCCTCCCAGGATGCGAACATCACTTTGTGGCAGGTCCGGACACCGTGGCACCCTGTGTCCGTGCCCGCACTCCGTCTCCGCCTCGTGGCGCGTCGCCACGTGGATCTGAACCGGACTCGTAGCGCGCTCTGTCGTCGTCGCTGATCCGACGGCCCCTCCCGAACCGCCCCGGGCCGCTCCGTGCCCTGTCCCGGGCCGGGGTGTGCCCGGTTCGCCCGACATCGGAGCACCCACCACATGGCGCCCTCGAAGACCGCACCCCGCCGCCCGAAGGGGCAGGGGCAGTGGAAACTCGGCCACCGCGAACCGCTGAACCCCAACGAGCGCAGCAAGCGCGACGACAATCCGCTGAACGTGCGCGCGCGGATCGAGAACGTCTACGCCCGGCGCGGTTTCGACTCGATCGACCCCGCCGACCTGCGCGGACGGTTCCGCTGGATGGGGCTCTACACCCAGCGCAGGCCCGGGATCGACGGCGGCCGCACCGCGGCGCTGGAGCCCGAGGAGCTCGACGACGAGTACTTCATGATGCGCGTGCGCCTCGACGGCGGCTCGGTCTCGGTCGAGCAGCTGCGCGCCCTCGGCGAGGTCTCGCAGCGCTACGGCCGCGACACCGCCGACGTCACCGACCGGGAGAACATCCAGTACCACTGGATCCGCGTCGAGGACGTCCCGGCGATCTGGAAGCTGATCGAGCCGCTGGGCATGCAGACCACCGAGGCCTGCGGTGACTGCCCCCGTGTGGTCATGGGGTCCCCCGTCGCCGGAGTCTCCGCCGACGAGGTGGTCGACCCGACCCCGGCCATCGACGAGATCGTGCGCCGCTTCATCGGCGACCGCGAGCTGTCGAACCTGCCGCGCAAGTTCAAGTCCGCGATCTCCTGGCAGCAGGACGTCGCACACGAGATCAACGACATCTCCTTCGTCGGCGTCGAGCACCCCGAGCACGGCCCCGGCTTCGACCTGTGGGTCGGCGGCGGGCTGTCGACCAACCCGCGGATCGCCGAACGGCTCGGCGCCTGGGTCCCGCTCGCCGAGGTCCCCGACGTGTGGCACGGCGTCGTCCAGGTGTTCCGCGACTACGGCTACCGCCGCCTGCGCCACCGCGCCCGCATCAAGTTCCTCATCGCCGACTGGGGCCCGGAGAAGTTCCGCCAGATCCTGGAGGACGAGTACCTGGGCCGGAAGCTCGTCGACGGCCCCGCCCCGGCGGTCCCCGAGCGGCCCATCGACCACGTCGGCGTCCACAAGCAGAAGGACGGCCGCAACTACGTCGGCGTCGCTCCGCCGTCGGGCCGCGTGTCGGGCACGACGCTGCTCGCGGTCGCCGACGCCGCCGAGCGCGCCGGGTCGGACCGCATCCGGTTCACCCCGTACCAGAAGATCGTCGTGCTGGACGTGGCCGACGACAGGCTCGACGGGCTGATCGAGGACCTGAACCGGCTCGGCCTGCCGGCCCGGCCCTCGACCTGGCGCCGCTCGACGATGGCCTGCACCGGCATCGAGTTCTGCAAGCTCGCGATCGTCGAGACCAAGGAGCGGGCGATCCGGCTGGTGGAGGACCTGGAGAAGCGCCTCGCCGACGTCGTCCCCGACGTGCCGATCTCGCTGCACCTCAACGGCTGCCCGAACGCCTGCGCCCGCACCCAGGTCGCCGACATCGGCCTCAAGGGCCAGATCGTCACCGACGCGGGGGGCAACCAGGTCGAGGGCTTCCAGGTGCACCTGGGCGGCGGGCTGGGGCTGGACTCCGGTTTCGGCCGCAAGCTGCGCGGGCTCAAGGTCACCAGCGCCGAGCTGGGCGAGTACGTCGAGCGCGTGGTGCGCCGCTTCGCCGAGCAGCGCGACGGCGACGAGCGGTTCGCCCAGTGGGTCCTGCGGGCCGACGAGGAGGACCTGAAGTGAGCGGGCGCGTCACGCCGTTCCACTGCCCGTACTGCGGCGAGGAGGACCTGCGCCCGGCCGAGCGGTCCGAGAAGGTCCCCGGCGCCGCCTGGTGGTGCGCCGGCTGCCTGCGCACCTTCGTCGTGACCTTCGTGGGGATCGGCGTCCCCGAGACCTCGGGAGCGGAATCATGAGTGTTGCCCTGGAGACCGACCTGCGCGCCACCGCCGAGCGTGGTGCCGCCGAGCTGGGCCCGGACGCGACCGCCGAGCAGCTGCTCGACTGGGCCGCGGAGACCTTCGGCGACCGGCTGATCGTCGCCTCCAACATGCAGGACGCCGTGCTGGTCGACCTGGCCCAGCGGGCCCGGCCGGACATCGACGTGCTGTTCCTGGAGACCGGCTACCACTTCGCGGAGACCATCGGCACCCGCGACGCGGTCGACGCCGTCTACCCGCAGCTGCGCATCGTGAACGCGCAGGCGGACCAGACGGTCGCCGAGCAGGACGCCGAGTACGGCAAGGACCTGTTCGCCCGCGAGCCGGACCGCTGCTGCGCGCTGCGCAAGGTCGTCCCGTTGGAGCGGACGCTGTCCGGCTACGACGCCTGGGTCACCGGCGTCCGCCGCGTCGAGGCCCCGACCCGGGCGAACACGCCGCTGGTCACCTACGACGAGAAGTTCGGCCTCGTCAAGATCAATCCGATCGCCGCGTGGTCCGACGAGGACATGGACGCCTACATCGCCGAGCACGGGATCCTGGTGAACCCGCTGGTCGACGCCGGCTACCCGAGCATCGGCTGCGCGCCCTGCACCGCGAAGCCGAAGCCCGGCGAGGACCCCCGCTCCGGCCGCTGGGCCGGACGTGCCAAGACCGAGTGCGGGCTGCACGCATGACGACCGTGGAGGAGACCCCCGTGACCGCCGCCGTCACGACCCCGGCGCTGGACGCCCTCGACGCACTGGAGTCCGAGGCGATCCACGTGTTCCGCGAGGTCGCCGGCGAGTTCGACCGCCCGGTGATCCTGTTCTCCGGCGGCAAGGACTCGACGCTGCTGGTGCACCTGGCCATCAAGGCGTTCGCGCCGGCCACGGTGCCCTTCGGCCTGCTGCACGTCGACACCGGGCACAACTACCCGGAGGTCATCGAGTTCCGGGACCGGATCGCCGCGCAGTACGGGCTCCGCCTGGAGGTCGCCCGCGTCGAGGACTACCTCGCCGACGGGCGGCTCGTCGAGCGCGCCGACGGCACCCGCAACCCGCTGCAGACCCAGCCGCTGCTCGACGCGATCGCCGAGCACCGCTTCGACGCCGTGTTCGGCGGCGGCCGCCGCGACGAGGAACGCGCCCGGGCCAAGGAGCGGATCATGAGCCTGCGCGACGCGTTCGGCCGCTGGGACCCGCGCAAGCAGCGCCCGGAGCTGTGGAACCTCTACAACGGACGGCACGCCGCCGGTGAGCACGTCCGCGTCTTCCCCATCTCCAACTGGACCGAGCTCGACGTCTGGCGCTACATCCGGCGCGAGGGCATCGAGCTGCCGTCGATCTACTACGCCCACGAGCGCGAGGTCTTCCAGCGCGACGGCATGTGGCTCGCCGAGGGACCCTGGGGCGGAGCGCGCGACGGCGAGCAGCTGCAGCGCAGGTCCATCCGCTACCGCACGGTGGGCGACGGCTCGTGCACCGGCGCGGTCGAGTCCACCGCCACCACCCTCGACGAGGTCATCGCCGAGGTCACCGCGTCGCGGCTCACCGAGCGCGGCGCGACCCGGGCCGACGACCGGCTGTCCGAGGCCGCGATGGAGGACCGGAAGAAGGAGGGCTACTTCTGATGACGGGCACTGCCGACACCACCTCCCGGTCCCTGCTGCGCTTCGCCACGGCGGGCTCCGTCGACGACGGCAAGTCCACCCTGGTCGGGCGCCTGCTCTACGACACCAAGTCGGTGCTGGCCGACCAGATCGAGGCCGTCGAGCGCGCCTCGGTCGACAAGGGGATGTCGACGCCGGACCTGTCGCTGCTCGTCGACGGCCTGCGCGCCGAGCGCGAGCAGGGCATCACCATCGACGTCGCCTACCGCTACTTCGGCACGCCGACCCGGGAGTTCGTCCTCGCCGACACCCCGGGCCACGTCCAGTACACCCGCAACACCGTCACCGGCGCGTCCACCGCCGAGCTGGCGGTGCTGCTGGTCGACGCCCGCAACGGCGTGGTCTCCCAGACCCGCCGGCACGCCGCGGTGCTGTCGCTGCTGCGCGTCCCGCGCCTGGTCCTGGCGATCAACAAGATCGACCTGATCGAGTACGACCAGGCGAAGATCGCCGACATCGAGCGCGAGTTCACCGAGCTGACCCGCTCGCTGGGCTTCACCGACGACGCCGTCCAGGTCATCCCGGTGTCCGCGCTGGTCGGGGACAACGTGGCGTTCCGCAGCGACAACACGCCCTGGTACACCGGGCCGACGCTGCTGGAGCACCTGGAGTCGGTCCCGGTCGACGGCCCCGACGCCGACGCCCCGTTCCGGATGCCGGTCCAGTACGTGATCCGCCCCAGGAACGGTGCCGAGTCTCGCTCGGCTGACGCTTCGCTCGGTGACCTGCACGACTACCGCGGCTACGCCGGCCAGGTCGCCTCCGGCACCGTCCGTCCGGGCGACGAGGTCGTCGTCCTGCCCGAGGGGCACCGCACCACCGTCTCCGAGGTCCGGACCGCCGACGGCCCGCTGGCCGCTGCCGGGGCGGGCCTGAGCGTGACGGTGCTGCTGGCCGACGACATCGACGCCCCCCGCGGCGCCCTGATCGCCGCCGCGTCCGACGTCCCGGAGGTCACCTCCGAGATCGATGCGACGCTGTGCTGGCTGGCCGAGAAGCCGCTGCTCCCGGGCGCGCGGCTGCTGCTCAAGCACGGCACCCGCACCACCCAGGTGATCGTCGGGACGCTGGGGTCGCGGCTGGACACCGAGAGGATGTCCTACGCCGCCGCCCCGGAGAAGCTGGAGATCAACGACATCGGTCGGGTGTCGCTGCGCGTCGCCGACCCGCTGCCGGTCGACTCCTACGCCCGGGTCCGCACCACCGGCGGGTTCCTGCTGATCGACCCGCCGACGGGCAACACGCTCGCCGCCGGCCTGGTGGGCGACCCGCTCGCGGCGGTGCCGGCCGCCGGCTGACCGCGCCGCGCCGTCCACGGCCCCCGCACCCGCTCCGGGTGCGGGGGCCGTGTCGTGCCGGGCGGGGTGCCCGGACCGGGCGGTCGTGGCCCGGGTCACCCGGACGCGCCGAGGAGGCACCCGCCGCGGCGCGTCCCTGCAGCTCAGCGCCCCGCGGCGGCCACGTGTCCGGACAGGTTTCCCGTCGTCCCGACCAGCGGACGACGACTTGTCGACCCCCTCGATCCGTTCCACCATGGTCGGGTGACCACGACCGCCGCCCCCGCCGACCGGACCCTCGCGTCCGGCCGCGCGCAGTCGGACCCGGCGGTCTCCTGGCACCTCGTCGCGCACCTCGAGCGGTTCTGGCCGTCGCGCCGGCTCGACGCGTTCGACGAGTTCTGTCGCCGGGGTTGAGGCACCTCCCCCGACCGACCTCCCACCACGTACCGCGTACCCCTCGCACGGGTCACGGACGCTCCCGCACGCCCGGCGTGCGCAGGAAGCAGGATCATGTTCGACCCCTCGCTCGCGCTCGCCGGCCTGCTCGTCGGCTTCCTCGTCGGCCTCACCGGAATGGGCGGCGGTGCGCTCCTGACCCCGTTGCTCGTCCTGGTGTTCAAGGTCAACCCGCTCACCGCGATCTCCTCGGACCTGCTGACCTCGCTGGTGATGAAGCCGGTCGGCGCCGCGGTGCACGCCCGGCGGCGCACCGTGCACTGGCGGCTCACCGGGTGGCTGGTGCTCGGCGCCGTCCCCGCCGGGTTCGCCGGCGCGGTGGTCATCGGGATGATCGGGAAGGGCGTCGGCGTCGAGGACCGGCTCAAGGTGTTCATCGGGATCGCGCTGGTCGCCTCGGTGCTGACCACGCTGTTCCGGCAGGTCATGGACCGGCGCGGCAGCCGCAACGCCGTCGACGCCGACGCGCCGGTGGACGTCCGTCCGCTGCGGACGGTGCTGATCGGCGTCGTCGGCGGGCTGGCGGTCGGGATGACCTCGGTCGGCGCCGGGTCGCTGATCATCGCGATGCTGCTGCTCGCCTACCCGCAGCTGCACCCGTCGCGGCTGGTCGGCACCGACATCGTGCAGGCGATCCCGCTGGTCGCCGCCGCGACGGTCGGGCACCTGTTCTTCGGCGACGTCCAGTTCGGCCTCGCCGCGGCGCTGCTCGTCGGCGCCCTGCCCGGCGTGTGGTTCGGCGCGCGGCTGTCCTCCGGGGGCACTGGCCGGCTCATCAAGCCGGTCGTGACCGCGGTGCTGCTCGCCTCGGCGCTCGCACTGCTCGGCGTCCCCGGCCCGTGGGTGCTGGTGGCGACGGCGATCGCGCTCGTCGTGACCGTGGCCCTGCTGCCGCGCCGCCGCCCGGTCGTCGCCGAGCCGGAGCGGGTCCCCGAGCCGGTCGGCGCCCGCGACTGACACCGACCGGGTCCGGCTCCCCCGGGACGGCTCAGGCCGCCGGGACGGCGCGGGACGCGGCGCCGCGCAGGGCGCCCAGCACGGCGCGGGCGACGGCGTCGTTGTAGCGCAGGCTCTGCGCGTTCATCCCGGGCCGGGTGAACGCCCCGGCGACCTTGACCGTCGTGTGCGGCCCGACGGCGAACCGTCGCTCGTGCACCCCGCCGTCCGCGGTGTGCAGCGCGCCGTCGGCCGGACGGACCGACAGCAGACCGGTGTTGCGTAGCGGGGCGCCGTCGTCGTCGTACAGGACCTCCTCGACGGCCTCGCCGCGGGCGAGCAGGCCGCGCAGCAGCCCGTCCACCGTGCGCGAGACGCTCGGGTCGGGCAGCCGGGCGTCGACCAGGACCCGGGTCGACACCGGCCCCGCCCCGGCCAGGGTCGTGCTGGTGGCGTGGAAGCCGTCGGCGTCGATGTCGACGCTCATCCCGGCGCCGAGGAACCGCAGGTACCCGGCACGGGACAGGGCGAGCATCTGGCGGACCCGGAAACCGGGTGGGCCGGAGGCGACCGAGTTGAAGAACGACTGCCACCACGGCATGTCCCTCGCCTTCGAGCGCGGCGAGAGCACCCCGGACCCGGCCAGGCGGGTGGTCTCGGTGTAGACCGACAGCATCGCGACGAACGCGCCGAGGTGCGGGGTGTGCCGCTCGTCGACGTGCCGGCGCAGGTCCTCGGCGATGCGTTCGCGCACCAGGGGTTGCAGGGCGTCGAGGTCCGGGGCGTGCACGCCGTCGAGCGGGCGGTCCAGCGCGGTCAGGTCGAGCCGGTCGAGCGGGTCGGGCACCAGCTCGGCGATCAGCGCCGCCTCCTCGGGCGAGCCGTGCGCGACAGCGGCGAACCGCCCGGCGAACTCGTCCCACCCGGCGCGGACGCGGTCGGGGTGGCCGACGAACAGCTCGTGGTACCAGCCCCAGCCGATCTCCTTGGCCATCAGCGGCCACACCCGGGTGGCGACGTCGACCGGGCCGCCGGAGGCGATGAGGTCGTCGGTGACGTCGGGGCCGAGGAACCGCGGCAGCGGCGGAAGCCCGGCCCGTAGCTGGTAGTGGGTCTTGGAGTGGTAGGTCGCGCCGCGCGGGGACCCGCCGACGAGCACCGGCTCCCGCCCGCACGGCTCGTACCGCAGCCGGCCCGGGTCGGCGTCGTCCGGGTCGGCGACGAAGCGCCCACCGCGGCCCTCGAACAACAGCACCACGAGGTCGACGAACGCCAGCCCCAGCCCGCGGGCCAGCACGGTCTCGCCCGGCGCGATCACCGAGAGGTCGGAGTCGGAGGTCTGCTCCGGGGGCAGGTAGCGCAGGCCGAACTCGTCGGCGCGGGCGGCGAGCGCGATCTCGTCGTCGGTGGGGGTGGCGTCGAGGTGCCCGGAGGCGAGCACGACGGCGTCGCCGCGCAGGACGGTGCCGTCGGCGAGGGTCACGACCTGCCTGCCGTCGGCCTCGTCGAGGGCCTCGGCGGTGGTGCGGTGCACGTGCACCCGCATCCCGGCCGGCGCCCGGCCGACGACCTCGCGCAGCACCGCGGCGAGGTAGTGGCTCTGCAGCCGCCGCGACGGGAACGTCGACGCCGTGACCTGTGCCAGCTCGTCGGCGAGCTCCGGGCCGAGCTCGGCCCGCGGGTCGCCGTGCTCGCGCAGGTCCTGCGCCCAGTCCCAGAACGACGGGCCGGGTGCCACCGGGCCGTCGCAGACGACCGAGGAGTCGGTCCACATCGTGACGTCGGCGGCCATCGAGTTCATCGCGAGCAGCGGGGACTGCGCGTGCCGCCAGATGCGACCCGCCCCGGCCGGGAACGGGTCGACGAGGTGGACGTCGATGCCGGGCCCGGCGAGGGCGTCGGACAGCAGCTCGGGCGCACTCGCGACCATGCGTTCCAGCACGCCGGCCCCGCGGGGGCCGGCGCCGACGATCACGATGGACGGGGCGTGCGGGCCATGGGACATCGGGGCGCTCCTGGGTCGGCGGGCGGAGGTTGACGACCCCTCACGGCGCCCACCGCAGGCGGCACAGATCGACGTGCCTGCGCCTCACCAGCCGGAGACCCATGGATGCCACGGTAGGTCGCCTCCCTCGCCGTGGCCACCCGCCACGGTCGGTCCACCGGCCTCAACGCCGCACCGGGCCCCCGGGATTCCGCACCCCGCCCGCGAGCGCGGGACCGGTGGCGGCACGGTCGTCAGGCGGCCGGGCCGGCCAGGGTGACGTGCAGCGGCCGGTCGGTCCCTGCCGTCGTGGCGACGGCCTCGGCGAGGATCTCCAGGACCGTCGCGTGGGTGCCGGGGTCGGCCGCGGCGAGCGGACCGTCGGCGACGACGAGCTCGACCGGTCCGGCGGGCAGCCAGGACAGGTCGCCGAGGCAGTCCGCCAGCGCGTCGAGATTGTGGCCGTAGTACTCGGGGAAGCTCAGCGCCCGGCCGAGGGCGGACAGGACCGCGGCGCGGTCCGCGACCCCCTCGACGACGGCGACGAGACCGGAGCCACCGGCCCGCCCCCGGGCCGCGTCGACGGCGGGGGCGGTTCCGGCGCTCTCACGGGGAAGGGTGCTCACCTCGAGACGTCTACCACGACGAACGAGGCGTAGTGGTCGGCCGTGTAGTAGTACTCCCCGCCCGATCCGGTGACGATCCGCCTGGCGCCGCGGGTGCTCGCGCCGGGGGTCGGCACGGTGAACTCCGTGTAGTAGCCCGAGGACGTCGCGGGCAGGATCCCCTCCCGGTTCTGGAAGGTCGTCCCGTCCTGGCTGTACGGGTACGGCCCACCGGAGCGGATCAGCCGATAGGTGTCGGTGGCCTGGGACGGCAGCGACGACAGCGCCCGCACCGGCAGCCCGGACTCCTGTTCCCCCGGCACGGCGGCCGGGGCGACGGGAGCGGCGACGGCGGCCGGCACGGCCGGAGCGGGTGCGGCGGCGGCCGCGGCGGGCAGGGCGAGGCCGAGGGCGGCCAGAACGGCGACGAGTGCCCCGACGATCAGGGCACGCGGCCCGGACCGCGCATCCGGTCGAATGATCATGGTCCGGACGCTAGGTGGGGTCACCCGTTCGGGTACAGACGTCGCGACGAACCGCCACCGTCCCGTCACCCGCCGTTTCCACGGCTGCCGCGACGACCACCCTCCGTTCGACCGCCGACCGCATCGGCGGGTCCGTGACGGGCCATGATCACGACCGGTCACCGCGTAGGTGCGCCCGGTCACCGTGTCCTGCGTCGCACCCCTGTTCTACGCGCAGTAAAAGGGCGTTGAAGCGGGTACAACGGAGCTCGAGAGACCAGGAACGACTGCGCATGACACGCCCCGATCCCGACACGTTCAACGGAGAACGTCGCATGACCGCAGAGCTGATTCACCCCTTGCCCGAGGCTCCCGCACCCGTGGAGCTCCCGGCACCCCAGGCCGGCCGCTCGACCGTGGACCGGCTGCTGGACTCGATCGACGACCTGGTGCGCCGGCACCGCGCGCTCGCCGCGCACGACGGCGCCTCCGCCGCCCTGCACGCCGAGCTGATCGCTGCCGAGCTGGACCAGCAGGTCGCGATCCTGCGGACGATGCCCCGCCAACCCGGCAGGTGACCGCTCGGGTCAGAGCTCGGCTGCCGCCGGGATGATCTCCGACCCGAACACCCGCAGCGGCTCGATCGCCGCCACGTCCGGCACCACGGTGTGCACGTGCTGCACACCGAGTGCCGCGTAGCCACGCAGCTCCTCGACCGCGGCCTTCGGGTCGGCCGGGTCGAGCCGTGCCATGACCGTCTTCTCGATCTCGTCGTAATCGCGCCCGACCTCCTCGCAGCGGGTGCGCAGCACGTCCAGCTTGCGCTCCAGCTCGGGGCCGCCGAACAGGTTGCACGCGTCGGCGTACTGCGCGACCAGGCGCAGCGTCTTCCGCTCCCCACCGCCGCCGATCAGGATCGGCGGGTACGGCCTGCGCAGCGGCTGCGGCGTGTTCAGCGTGGCGCCGAGCCGGTAGTGGGCGCCCTCGAAGGGGCCGTCGTCGTCGCTCCACATCTGACGGGCGATGCGCAGCGTCTCCTCCAGCCGCTCGAACCGCTCCGCGGTCGGCGGGAAGAACAGCCCGAGCCCGGTGGCCTCCTCGTCGTTCCAGGCGGCACCGATACCCAGCATCGCGCGACCCTTCGACAGCACGTCCAGAGTGGTCACGGCCTTCACCAGCAGGCCGGGGTCGCGGTAGGTCACCGCGGTCACCCAGGCCAGCAGGTCGACCTTCTCGGTGCGGGCGGCCAGGTAGCCGAGCACCGTGTACGCCTCGAGCATGTCGGTCTCGACCGGCCCGACCGGCCGGATCTGCCAGAGGTGGTCCATGACGCTCACCCGGGAGAAGCCCTGCTCCTCGGCCGCGACGGCGATCCGGGACAGGTCGTCGGCCAGGCCCGTCGGCCCGGCCGGGTAGGTGAAGTCCGCGATGTGCAGTCCGATCTCCACGGCATGTCCTCTCGTAAACGGAGCCAACTCCGTTTCGAGCGTAGCCCTCTCCCGGCGACCGGCGCCACCGCGCCCATCGGACCGCGGGCGTCGCCGGTTCGGTCGGCTCCGTCACGTCGCGCACAACCGTTCGGTGCGGTTCACTGATCCCGTGATCGCGCTCGTGCGGAGGCTGCACATCGACCTGGGCCGGACGGCCGGGGCCCTCTGTCCCCGCTCCTGACCCGTCCCCCGCACCCCCTCGTACAGGAGATCACCCATGCCTCTCGTCACCTTCGCCGTCAGCGGCCAGGGCACCGGCGTCGCGCAGACCGTCGCGGTCGACGGCGCCGGCTACGTCATCGAGACCGACGCCTACCCCGCCTTCGGCGGCAAGGACGAGCACCCCAGCCCGCTCGCCTACACGCTCGCGTCGCTGTCGTCGTGCAACCAGGTGACCAGCTCGATCGTCGCGAAGGAGCTCGGCATCACGATCGAGCACGTGCGCTTCGACGTCGCCGCCGACTTCAACCCGACGACGATGACCACCGGCACCCACCGCGACGGTGAGACCACCTTCCAGAACCTGCGGGTCGACGCCGTGATCACCACCGACGGCACCGACGAGCAGGTCGCGCAGCTGGCCCGGGAGACCGAGCGCCGCTGCCCGGTGTCGCAGCTGTTCGCCCTGGCCGGGGTGTCGATCACCAGCACCTGGACGAAGGCCTGAGGTCCTAGTCTGCGGGGGTGGCAGACACCGTCGACTCCCCCGAGCTCGTCCACCTGGCCGTCGAGGCCGGGATCGCGACGATCACCCTGGACTCCCCGCGCAACCGCAACGCACTCTCGGCGCAGCTGCGCCGGGAGCTGATCGCGCACCTCGACGCGGCGATCGCCGACGACGCGGTGCGGGTGATCCTGCTGACCCACACCGGCACGGTGTTCTGCGCGGGCATGGACCTCAAGGAGTCCCGCGGTGCGGGCGCCGAGCAGCAGGGCGTCACCGAGGTGCCGCGGATCCTGACGACGCTGTGGGACTCCCCCAAGCCGGTCGTCGCCCGGCTGTCGGGCCCGGCCCGCGCCGGTGGGGTCGGGATCGTGGCGGCGTGCGACATCGCCGTCGCCGCCGAGTCGGCCACCTTCGCCTTCTCCGAGGTCCGCATCGGGGTCGTGCCCGCGGTCATCTCGGTGACCGTGCTGCCCCGGTTGTCCGCCCGCGCCGCGCACGAGCTCTTCCTCACCGGAGAGACCTTCGACGCGCGGCGCGCGGCGGCCGTCGGGCTGATCAACAGCGCCGTTCCGGCGGAGGCCCTCGACGACGAGGTGGCCCGCTACACCGGCATGCTGCGCCTCGGTGCGCCCGGCGCCCTGGCCGGGGCGAAGGCGATGCTGCGCCGCGAGCGCCCGGCGACGATGTCCGAGGACTTCGCCGCGATGAACACGCTGTCCGCCTCGTACTTCGCCTCCGAGGAGGGGCAGGAGGGCATCCTGGCCTTCGGGGAGAAGCGGACGCCGTCCTGGGTACCGGAGGGCTGAGCCCCGCGCCCCGGCCCGGCTCGCCCCGGCCCAGGCCCGCTCCGGCTCGACCAGGCCCGGCTCGCCCCGCGACGGCCCGGCTCGCCACGGCCCGGGTCCATCCCGGCCCGGACAGCCGAGTGGCACACCGGGCACCTCGGACCCCCTCGGGCAGGTTCACGGCGTACCACTCGTCGGGGCGTGGTCCAGCGCCCTGCCGATCTCCGCGACGATGCGCCCGGGCTCGTCGCGCAGGTCGAACCGGGTGTAGCGGTAGATCCGCCACCCGGCGTCGACGAGGCGGGTCACCCTCGTGGCGTCGCGCAGGACCCGGTCGGGGCCGGTGTGGTCGGCGCCCTCGTACTCGATGCCGACGCGCGGCGCGGGATAGGCGAGATCGAGCCACACCGCGCGGCGCCGGGCGTCGTCGAGCACCGGGTGCTGGACCTCAGGTCGCGGCAGGCCGGCCCGGACCAGGAGCAACCTCAGCCGGGTCTCGGGCGGGGACATGGCGCGCCGGTCGGCGAGCCCCAGGACGCCGGGAACGCCGGCCACCCCGCGCAGCCCCCGGTAGCGGACCGCGAAGTTCAGCAGCAGGTCCGGAGCGAACCCGTGCCGGAACGCCAGCGCGTCCACCGCGACGACGGCGGCGGTCTCGTCGCGACCCCGGGCCAGGTCGAACGCGGTCCGCAGCGGCGTGGTGACCCGGACCCCGTCGCACCACCCGATCTCACCGGGGTGCAGCCGGTCGCGGCGCACGCGCACCCCGGCCGGGGCCCGGGCCCGGACCGGGAGCACCACGTCGACCGGCGCCCCGGCCGGCGCGCACGGTGCGCCGGACAGCTCAGCCGCGGCCCATCCCGCGATCACCCCGCGACCGCCGGACCAGCGGAACACCGCCCGGCACCGGTCGGCGTGTCCGAGCGGGACGAGGTGCCGGGCGGCCCAGGTGTCGGGCAGCACCCGGACGAACGCCGGGCCCTGCAGCCGTCGCGCCGTCACGAGGCCCGCGCCGACGGCGGCCGAGCCACGGAAGATGAGGGGCCACCCCGGCACGTCCACCGACGCAGGATCCGGGGACACCGCGCCGGGCGGGGCCGTTCGGCGTCGCCGGTGTGCGATCGCGAACCGGTCCGGTCGCCGGAGTGCGCCGAGTGGCACACCACGGACCCGGGACCGGCCCCGACGGGTCCACGGTGTGCCACTCGGCAAAGCGGGCCGGGCGGCCCGGAGAGCCTGGGGGGGTGTGCCGCGAGGGGGTCCTGCTGCGGCTCGGCGAAGGGGTTCCGCGGCGGCGGGGCGAGGTGCGGCGGTGGGGCGGTGGGGCGGGCCGCCGAGGGGCAGGGAGCCACCGGGCGCGCCTACCCTGGAGAGCATGAGCGTCCCCGTCGTCAGCACCGACCCGGGCGCGGCACCGGACCTGCTCGCCGGGCGGCGCCTCGTCGTCCTCACCGGGGCCGGGCTGTCCACCGACTCCGGCATCCCCGACTACCGCGGCCCGGGCTCACGACCGCGCAACCCGATGACCTACTCCGAGTTCGTGTCCGGGGAGCCCGCGCAGCGACGGTACTGGGCGCGCAGCCACGTCGGCTGGGCCCGGATGCGTCGCGCCGACCCCAACCCCGGACACCGCGCGCTGGCCGCACTGGGGGCGGCGGGCGTCGTCGACGGACTGATCACACAGAACGTCGACGGCCTGCACTCCGTGGCCGGCAGCCGCGGCGTGGTCGACCTGCACGGGCGCATCGACGAGGTCGTCTGCCTGGACTGCCGCCGCATCACCCCGCGCGACGCGCTGCAGGCCCGGCTCACCGCGCTCAACCCCGGCTTCACCGAGGCGCACAGCGCGCAGGTCGAGACGGCCCCCGACGGCGACGCCGCGGTGGAGATCACCGACGGCTTCCGGATCGCGCCGTGCGCGTCGTGCGGCGGGGTCCTCAAACCGCACGTCGTGTTCTTCGGGGAGAACGTGCCGAAGGACCGGGTGGCGCGCTGCTACGCGATGGTGGCCGCGCTGACCCCCGAGGACGGCGCGCTGCTCGTCGCCGGGTCCTCGCTCACCGTCATGTCGGGGCTGCGGTTCGTCCGGGCCGCGCACCGGGCGGAGGTGCCGGTCGTGATCGTCAACCGCGGGGCGACCCGGGGCGACGAACTCGCCGACCTGCGCGTCGACGCGGGCTGCTCGGAGGCGCTCGCCGCACTCGCGGCCCAGCCGGTCTGAGCGCTCAGGCCCCGCCGCCGCGACGCCCGCGGGGGGTGTCGAAGCGCCGGGTGGCCCGGTCGGCACCGATCGCGACCAGCGCGCACGCGGGCAGGACCACCACCGTCACGAACACGACCTGCACCACGAACGGCAGGCCGGTGAGCCACAGCTCGAACGCGTCCCAGCCGTCGATGATCGTGCGCACACTCCACACGGTAGTCCCCGGGCCCAGGCATTAGGTTCGGGGCCATGTTCGCTGTCTATGCGCAGGAGCCCAACGCCGACGCTCCCCTCGACTCCCTCGTCGTGGGCGAGCGGCCCGCCCCGGAGGTCCCCGACGGCTGGGTCTCCGTCAACGTCTCCGCCGCCAGCCTCAACATGCACGACCTGTGGACGCTGCGCGGGGTCGGCATCAAGCCCGACCAGTTCCCCATGATCCTCGGCTGCGACGGCGCCGGGACCCTCGACGACGGCACCGAGGTCGTCCTCTACCCGATCATCGGCGACCCTGACTGGCGCGGCGACGAGACGCTCGACCCGAAGCGCACCCTGCTCACCGAGCGCCACCAGGGCACGATGGCCGACACGGTGATCGTCCCGGCGCGCAACGCGGTCCCCGCCCCGAAGGGCCTCACCCCCGGCCAGGGCGCCGTCCTGGGCACCGCCTGGCTGACCGCGTACCGGATGCTGTTCACCAAGTCGGGCCTGCAGCCGGGCCAGACGGTGCTCGTCCAGGGCGCCTCCGGCGGCGTCTCGACGGCGCTGGTCCAGCTGGGCCGCGCCGCGGGCTTCCAGGTGTGGGTCACCGGCCGCGACGAGGAGAAGCGCGCACTGGCCGAGCGGCTCGGCGCGCACGCCACGTTCGAGTCCGGGGCGAGGCTGCCGGGCAAGGTCGACGCCGTCATGGAGTCGGTCGGCGAGGCCACCTGGAAGCACTCCATGCGGGCGCTGCGTCCCGGTGGCCGCATCGTCGTCTGCGGCTCCACCTCGGGCCCGAACCCGCCCGCGGACCTGCAGCGGCTGTTCTTCCTCCAGCTCGAGGTGGTCGGCGCGACCATGGGGACGCGGCAGGAGCTCGCGGATCTCATGAACTTCGTGGCGACGGCCGGGATCGCGCCGGAGATCGGGACAGAACTGCCGATGGACTCCGCGAAGGAGGCGTTCGAGGCGATGGCCGCGGGGCGCACGGCGGGGAAGATCGTCCTGACCCGCTAGGGCGTTACGTGATCCGGGTGTGATGCAGTCGTGATGTCGTTGGTGAACGTCAAGCGGTCTACGTAATCGCTGGTCGTCGGCCTGTCGGTCATCGCTGCGTGACGACCGCCCGGCGCTCGGGGGACGTTTGCCCAGGACAGGGTCGGATTTCGCCCGTTCGGCAAGTACAGTGCGTCATCGTGACCGAGCCTTTCAGTCGACGGGCGTCGGGGACTGCCACCATGGCTGCCCCGACGCCTGGAGCCGCGGGTGTCGTCGAGTTCCTGGACCGGGTCGACCACGCCGTGGCCACAGCCCTGTCCACCAACCCGTCCTCGACGGACGTCAGCCGTGACGGCTGGCGGGTCCTGTTGATGCTCGCCCGCGGCACCGGCCGCAGCATGGGCGAGGTCGCGGGACACACGTCGCTGCCCGCCCCCACGGCCACCCGGATCGTGGACCGCCTCGTCGAGAAGAAGCTGGCCTACCGGTCGGCCGACCCGCTCGACCGGCGCCGCGTGCTGGTGCACCTGTCGGCCGAGGGCCGGACGGTCGTCGAGTCCGTCTGCCAGCGGGTGCAGCGCATCCTGTCGCCGCGCCGTGCCCCCGCCGCCCGGCCCGCGTCGTGCGACGGGCCGATCCCCGGCCCCCGGGCGGGCTCGGTCATGTAGACCGCCCCCGCGCTCCCCCGCCCCCCACCACGTACACGTCGGGCCCGACCCCCAGCCGGGAGTCGGGCCCGCTTCGCGTCCGGGGGGCTACTTCTTGGGCTTCTCGGTGGCCGTCCCGCCACCGGTGGACAGCGCGGCGACGAAGGCCTCCTGCGGGACCTCGACGCGGCCGATCGTCTTCATCCGCTTCTTGCCCTCCTTCTGCTTCTCCAGCAGCTTGCGCTTGCGGGAGATGTCGCCGCCGTAGCACTTGGCGAGGACGTCCTTGCGGATCGCGCGGATCGTCTCGCGGGCGATGATCCGGGCGCCGACGGCGGCCTGGATCGGCACCTCGAACTGCTGGCGCGGGATGAGCTCGCGCAGCTTGGTCGCCATCGAGGTGCCGTAGGAGTACGCCGACTCCTTGTGCACGATCGCGGAGAACGCGTCGACGGCCTCGCCCTGCAGCAGGATGTCGACCTTCACCAGGTCGGCCACTTGCTCGCCGGCCTCCTCGTAGTCGAGGCTGGCGTAGCCGCGCGTGCGGGACTTCAGGTTGTCGAAGAAGTCGAAGATGATCTCGCCGAGCGGCATCGTGTAGCGCAGCTCGACGCGGGTCTCGGACAGGTAGTCCATCCCACCGAGCTGGCCGCGCCGGCTCTGGCAGAGCTCCATGATGGTGCCGACGAACTCCGACGGCGCCAGGATGGTGATCTTGGTGATCGGCTCGCGGACCTCGGCGACCTTGCCCACCGGCCAGTCGCTGGGGTTGGTCACCTCGATCTCCTCGCCGTCGTCGGTGGTGACCTGGTAGACGACGTTGGGTGCGGTGGAGATCAGGTCGAGGTCGAACTCGCGCTCGAGCCGCTCGCGGGTGATCTCCAGGTGCAGCAGGCCGAGGAAGCCGCAGCGGAAGCCGAAGCCCAGCGCGGCCGAGGTCTCGGGCTCGTAGGTGAGCGCGGCGTCGTTGAGCTGCAGCTTGTCCAACGCCTCGCGCAGGTCGGGGTACTGCGACCCGTCGATCGGATAGAGCCCGGAGTAGACCATCGGCTGCGGCTCGCGGTAGCCGGTCAGTGGCGCGGTGGCCCCGTTGCGCTTGGACGTGACGGTGTCGCCGACCTTGGACTGACGGACGTCCTTCACCCCGGTGATGAGGTAGCCGACCTCGCCGACCCCCAGGCCGGCGGACGGCTTGGGCTCCGGGGAGACGATGCCGATCTCGAGCAGCTCGTGCTCGGCACCGGTGGACATCATCTTGATCTTCTCGCGCGGGGAGAGCTTCCCGTCGACGACCCGGATGTAGGTGACGACGCCGCGGTAGGTGTCGTAGACCGAGTCGAAGATCATCGCGCGGGCGGGGGCGTCGGCGTCGCCGACCGGGGCGGGGACCTGCGCGATGACGGCGTCGAGCACCGCCTCCACGCCCTCACCGGTCTTGGCGCTGCACCGCAGCACGTCCTCCGGCTCGCAGCCGGTGATGTGCGCGATCTCCGCGGCGTAGCGCTCCGGGTCCGCGGCGGGCAGGTCGATCTTGTTCAGGACCGGGATGATGTGCAGGTCCTTCTCCATGGCCAGGTACAGGTTGGCCAGGGTCTGCGCCTCGATCCCCTGCGCGGCGTCGACCAGCAGGATCGCGCCCTCGCACGCCTCGAGCGCCCGGGAGACCTCGTAGGTGAAGTCGACGTGGCCGGGGGTGTCGATCAGGTGCAGGACGTGCTCGGTCTCGACGCCGTCGGCGTTCTTCGCGGTCCACGGCAGTCGGACGTTCTGCGCCTTGATCGTGATGCCGCGCTCGCGCTCGATGTCCATCCGGTCCAGGTACTGGGCCCGGGCGTCACGCGCGCTGAGCACCCCGGTGACCTGCAGCATCCGGTCGGCCAGGGTGGACTTCCCGTGGTCGATGTGGGCGATGATGCAGAAGTTCCGGATGCGCTCCGGCGGGGTGAACGTGCGGTCGGCGTACGTCGTCACTCGGCTGTACTCGGCTTTCGCTCATGCGTGGGGCTTCGGGCACTTCGGGTGCTCAGGGCACTCGGGGCTCGGGGCACTGGGTCCCATCGTCCCATGTCGGGCCGGGCGACCGCCGTGGTGGCACCGCAGATCGTCACACGCCGTTCACGCGACGCGTCCCGGCGTTGCCGCCCGCCCGCCGATCGCGCACGATCGAACGGGTACGCCACCCCCACCCGGAGGAGTCACCGTGTCGGTCACCCCCGTCCCCCCGCTCGACCGACTGGGCGCCGCCCGCGTCGTACTGGCCCGCAAGAAGAAGCTGGGCCTCACCTGGGACAAGATCGCCGAGGCGTTGGGCCACCCGGTCGAGTGGTCCACCTCGGCCCTGCTCGGACAGCAGACGCTGACCCGCGAGCAGGCCGAGACCGCGGGTTCGCTGCTCGACCTGGACCCCGACGTCGTCGACGCGCTCACCCTCCCGCCGGTCCGCGGCGCGGCCGCGGTGGACCTCACCGACCCACTGGTCTACCGGCTCTCGGAGATGGTCCAGGTGTACGGAACGACGATCTCGGAGCTGGTCCGTGAGGAGTTCGGCGACGGCATTGTCTCGGCCATCGACTTCGAGCTGGACCTGCAGCGGGTGCCCGACCCCAAGGGCGACCGGGCCGTGATCACCCTCAACGGGAAGTTCCTGCCCTACCGCGTCTGGTGACCCGGCACAGGGCGCGACGACACCGCTGGTAACCTTGTGCGTCGAGCGCTCGGCGTGCTCGCCCGAAACGGCCTGGACCCTCTCTCCAGTGATGCTGTTCGGTGCCGCCGGAGCGGACCCGGACGAGAACACTCACCAGCCGACCAGCAGGCAGGAAGACCAGAGGCAGACGTGGCCAACATCAAGTCGCAGATCAAGCGAGTCAAGACCAACGAGAAGCGCCGGCAGCGCAACAAGTCGGTGAAGTCGTCGGTCAAGACCGCGATCCGCCACTTCCGCGAGGCCGCCGACTCCGGCGCCGACAACGTCGTGGAGCTGCAGCGCAAGGCGGCCAAGGCCCTCGACAAGGCGGCCGGCAAGGGCGTCATCCACCGGAACCAGGCGGCCAACCGCAAGTCGGCCCTGGCCAAGCGTCTCAACGACGTCCAGGCCTGAGCCACCCCGGTTCTTCCGACGACGGCGCCGCCCCACCCGGGCGGCGCCGTCGTCGTCTTTCCGGACCCCGGGCGGCCCGGCACGGCCGGTGTCCCCGGGGCCGAGCGGGGCGGCACCGTCGCCGCTCCCGGGGCCGCGGGGCGGCACCGTTGTCGCTCCCGGGTCCCGCGGGGCGGCGCTGTCGAGCGCTCGGGGGTCCGGCCGGGTCAGCGCGGGGTGCGCGCGGACACGACGGCCAGCACGGCCCGCTCCAATGCGTACCCCGCGTCCGCGGCGACGCCCTTGACGTCGGCGTTCACCCGCGCCGTCGCCGCGATGGCAACGGCGAGCTGCTCCGGGCGCCACTGCCGGACCGTCTGCTGCGCCTTGCGGATCTTCCAGGGCGGCATGCCCAGCTCCCCGGCCAGCCGGTTCGGGTCGCCCCGCCCGGCCGAGCCGACCTTGGCCAGGGTGCGCACCGAGTCCGCGAGCGCGTCGGCGATCAGCACGTGCGGGACACCGAGCACCAGCGCCCACCGCAGCGCCTCCATCGCCGCCCGCCGGTCCCCCGCGACCGCCGCGTCGGCCACCGCGAAGCCCGAGGACTCGGCCCGGCCGCGGTGGTAGCGCCGCACCCCGGCCTCCTCCACGGCGCCGCCGGTGTCCGCGACGAGCTGCCCGGCCGCGGCCGCCAGCTCCCGCAGGTCCGACCCGACCGCCTCGACCAGCACCGCGAGCGCCCCGGGCGTGATCGTGCCGCCGTGGCGGCGGACCTCGTCGCGCACGAAGTCCGACCGCTCGTCGGCGCGGGTGATGCGGTTGCAGGTGACGGTGTGCGCCCCGGCCTTGCGCATCAGGTCCAGGACCGCCTTGCCCTTCGCTCCCCCGGCGTGCTGGACCACGAGCACGATCCCGTCGGCCGGGTCCTTCACGTAGTCGGCGATGGCGGCGGTCATGTCCTTGTTCGCGTCCTGACCGTGGGTGAGCACGATCACCCTGCCCTCCGCGAAGAGCGAGGGGCTGAGGTGCCCGGCGAGCTCGCCGGGTGCCACCTCGGAGGTGCGGAAGCGGCGCAGCTCGGTCTCCGGATCGCGCTGCCGGGCGCGTCGGACCAGGTCGGACACCGCCCGCTCGGCCAGGAACTCGTCGTCCCCGACGACCAGCTGCAGCGGGCCCGGTTCGCTCGTGCTGCTCACACCCCCATGGTGGCCCACACCTCCGACAACGGGTGAGTCGCGTCCCGACCGGAGAACGTCGCCTGGCGGTGGGGTGTCCCGCTCGCGTACGGTCGTCGTCGATTCCGGCGCCCGGCGTCCGGAGCACCACAACCGCATATGGCTCATCCAGAGGGGCAGAGGGAACGGCCCGTTGAAGCCCCGGCAACCGGCGTCGCACGACGATCCGCCCAGACCTGCGCATTCCGCGTGGCGAGGACGTCGACGAACACGGTGCCAATTCCGGCCCGCCACATCCGGCGGGACAGATGAGGAGATCTCGTGACTCTCACTGCTGCGCCCGAAACCACCTCCGCCTACGACCTCGGCTCCGCGCGCGCTCTCGCGTGCCGCGAGTGCCGCCACGAGATCCCGCTCGCCGCGGAGTTCGCGTGCCCGCGCTGTTTCGGCCCCCTCGAAGTCGCCTACGAGTTCCCGACGGTCACCCGCGCCTCCATCGAGGCCGGGCCGAAGTCGATCTGGCGCTACAAGGACCTGCTGCCGGTCCCGTCGACCGTCGAGCAGCATGCGAACACCGAGCCCGGCCTGACCCGGCTGATCGAGGCCGACAACCTGGCCCGCGCGCTCGGCGTCCGCAAGATCTGGATCAAGGACGACACGGGCAACCCGACGCACTCGTTCAAGGACCGCGTCGTCGCCGTCGCACTCGCCGCCGCCCGTGAGCTCGGCTTCTCGGTGCTGTGCTGCCCCTCGACGGGCAACCTGGCCAACGCCGTCGCCGCCGCGGCCGCCCGTGCCGGCTGGGACTCGGTCGTGCTGATCCCGTCCTCGCTGGAGCAGGCGAAGATCGTCACCACCGCCGTCTACGGCGGCACCCTGCTCGCCGTCGACGGCAACTACGACGACGTCAACCGGCTCGCCACCGAGCTGGCCGCCGAGCACGAGGACTGGGCGTTCGTGAACGTCAACGTCCGGCCGTACTACGCCGAGGGCTCGAAGACCCTGGGCTACGAGGTCGCCGAGCAGCTCGGCTGGCGGCTCCCGCAGCAGGTCGTGGTCCCGGTGGCGTCCGGCTCCCAGCTCACCAAGATCGACAAGGGGTTCACCGAGCTCGGCACCCTGGGTCTGGTCGAGCCCACCCCGTACACCGTGTTCGGCGCCCAGGCCACCGGCTGCTCACCGGTCGCGCGGGCCTTCGAGGCCGGCCACGACGTGATCCAGCCGCAGAAGCCGGACACCATCGCGCGCTCGCTGGCGATCGGGAACCCGGCCGACGGTCCGTACGTCCTCGACTCGGTGCGCCGTACCGGCGGCTCGGTGGGGCACGTGTCCGACGAGGAGGTCGTCGCCGGCATTCGGCTCCTGGCCCGCACCGAGGGCGTGTTCGCCGAGACCGCGGGCGGGGTCACCATCGCGACCACCAGGAAGCTGCTCGAGGCCGGGGCACTCGACCCCGACGCCGAGACCGTCCTCATGATCACCGGAGACGGCCTCAAGACCCTCGACGCCGTCTCCGGCGAGGTCGGCCCGACGGCGACCGTGCCGTCGACGTCCGCCGCGGTCCGCGAGGCGCTGGCGAACCGAGGCTGACCGGCCCCGCCAGCCGGGCGCCGGACGGGGGTCGCCCCGCGCGACCACCGTCAGCCCGGCCGGGTCGTCGCCGGTCAGGGCCAGGTCGCCGGACCGGTCGGTGCGTGCGACGACGATCCCCGCCCCGGCGAGCCGGTCCACCAGCTCCGCGTTGGGGTGCCGGTAGCTGTTGCCGTTTCCGACGCTGATCACCGCCGCCCGCGGCGCGACGGCCGTGATCAGCCGCGGGACCACCTTGCGGGACCCGTGGTGGGGCATCTTCAGCACGTCCGCCCGCAGGTCGGCCCCGGAGTCGAGCAGGTCGTCCTGGGCGACCAGCTCGGCGTCGCCGGTCAGCAGGATCGTCGCGGCCGGGGTGGTCGCGCGCAGCAGCAGCGAGATGTCGTTGACCGCCGTCCCGTCGCTGCCGTCGACCGTCAGGGGCGGGTGGACCGGACCGAGGACCTGCAGGCGCAGCTCCGGCCAGCCCAGCGCCATCCCGCGCGCGAGCCCCACCACCGGGGCACCGGCCTCCTCGGCACGCCGGGTGATGTCACGCAGCCCGGACGCCGGCTCCCGTACCGGCCCGACGGCGATGCCGCCCGCGGCGCGGCCACGCAGCGCGCCGGCGAGTCCGCCGTCGTGGTCGGCGTGGAAATGGGTGATCACCACGAGCTCCAGGACCCGGACGCCGAGCCGGTCCAGGCAGGTGTCGACGGCGTCGTCGGTCGGCCCGGTGTCGACCAGGACGGCGTGCCCGGGGGTACCGGTGGCGAGGACGAGCGCGTCGCCCTGACCGACGTCGCAGGCCACCATCCGCCACCCGGCGGGCGGCCATCCGGGCGGCGCGAACCGGGTCGGGACGAGGACGACGAGCAGCCCGACCAGCAGGGCCAGCAACAGCGCCCGCAGCCGGGGCACCCGGCCCATCGCCAGTAGCACGACCAGCACCCCGGTGAGCAGCAGCGCGCCGCCCGCCCCCGCGGGCCACGGCACGGTGGCACCGGGCACCGCGGCGGCCCGGTCCCCGACCACCACCAGCCACCACACGAACGGTCCCGCCAGCCAGGCGCAGCACCATGCGGCGGCCGGGCTCACCGCGGACAGCACCGCACCGAGCACGCCCAGCACCGTCGCGGGGGCGACGGCGGGCGCCGCGAGCAGGTTCGCCACCACGGTGACCAGCCCGACTCCCCCGTTGAGCCCGGCGATCACCGGCGCGGTGGCCAGGGCCGCGGCGACCGGGACGACCAGTGCCTCGGCCGGTCCGGACGGCAGCCCGCGCCGTCGCAACGCCGCCGTCCAGCCCGGGCCGAGCAGGACCAGTGCACCGGTGGCGACGACGGAGAGCACGAACCCGGCGTCGACGGCCAGGTCGGGGGCGGCCAGCAGCAGGCCGAGCACGGCCACCGCCAGCGCGGGCACCGCCGACCGGGCGCGGCCGGCCGCGAACGCGATCAGCACCACCCCGCCCATGACCGCCGCCCGCAGTACCGACGGTGACGGCCGGGCCAGCACGACGAACCCGACCAGGGCCAGCATCGCGGCCGCGGCCGCGATCCGCGGGTCGGTCCGGAACAGGCGCAGGAGGAGCAGCACCGCCCCGGTGATGATCGCGACGTTGGCCCCGGAGACGGCGGTGAGATGCGCGAGCCCGGCGGTGCGGAAGTCCTGCTCGGTCTCGGCGAGCTGGGCGCGGGTGTCCCCGATCGCGAGCCCGGGCAGCAGTCCCGCGGGTGCCTCGGGCAGCGCGGAGACCGCCGCGTCGCGCAGGCCGTCGCGCAGCGCCCCGGCCCCGGTCTGCCACCAGGGCGGCGCGGTCACGTCCTGCGGCGCACCCCGGACCTTCAGCACGGCGATCGTGAGGTCGGGGCGCTGTGCGGGCATGAGCAGCCCGGCGGCGGAGACCTCCTGGCCGGGGAGCAGCCCGGTCCAGCTCGCCGCCGGGGCCAGGAGCAGGAGCTTCCCGCCGGTGGTCGCCCGGTCCCCGCCGACGGTGGCTGTGACGAGCTCGGTGGGTACCAGCGCCATCGCCCGGGCGGCGCCGGACTCGTCGCCGCCGCCGGTGGTGCTGCGCAGGAGCCGGGGGTCGTCGGTGAGCCGGACGCGGACCTCGGCGGCGGCACCGCGGTCGGCGGGTGCCCGCAGCGGGTGCGACGCCAGCGCGGCCGCGTGGACGGTGACCAGGACGGCCGCGACGAGGGCGCACCCGGCCGCGGCGAGCACGATCGACGACGGTGCCGCGGCACGGGCGCTGGTCCGGGCGCGGAGCAGCGCGACCGGCAGGGCGAGCGCCGCGAGGACGGCGGCGGTGATCCCACCCGTGGTGCCGCCGAGCAGCCCGGCGAGGACGGCGGCCCACGTGGCGAGCGCGGCGGGGACGAGGCGCAGGTCGGGTGGGGCGGGACGCTCGGCCGGCTCGTCGAGCTCGTCGTCGAGCTCCCCGTGGACCGCATCCGCCCGGCGGGCTCCGGCGCGGGTCACACCCGCACCAGTTCCTGGAGCTGGGCGAAGCGGCGCTCGCCGATGCCGTCGATCTCCCGCAGCTGCTCGACCCGGCTGAAGCGCCCGTTGGCATTGCGCCAGTCGATGATCTTCTTCGCGGTGACCGGGCCGACGCCGGGCAGGGCGTCGAGGTCGGACGCGGTCGCGGTGTTCAGGTCGATCTTCCCGCCGGGGGCGCCGGGCGGGGCGGGGGCGGCGGCCGCGCCCGGTTCGGTGCCCGACGCGGGCTCGGAGCCCGGGGCGGGCAGGACCGGGGCGGCGTCGGCGGCCGGTGGGACGCCGACCGCGATCTGTTCGCCGTCCCCGAGCCGCCGCGCCAGGTTGAGCACGCTGAGGTCGACCTCGGGCAGCGGGCCCCCCGCGGCGTCGAGGGCGTCGGCGACGCGCGACCCGTCGGGCACCCGGACGAGGCCGGGCCGGACGACCCGCCCGACGACGCTGACGACGAGCGGCCCCGCCGTGACCGGGGCCGCCGCGACGGGTGCCGGTGCGCCCGCGTCCGCCGACCGGTCCGTCTCCCCGGCCGCCGCCCCGCCGGGCACCGCCGTCACCTCGGGGAGGCCGCCGACGGGCTGCACGGTGGGGCGGTCGAGCCACACACCCGCCCCGGCGACGAGCGCACCGACGAGCACCACCGCCACCAGCGCGAGCGCACCGGGGCGGCCCGGGTCGACCCGCGCCCCGGCCAGCGACGACGGCAGCCACCGCTGGGCCCGGCGGCGCAGCCAGGAGGGGCGTCCGCCGTGCGGGCCGTCGTCGGCGAGAGTCTCCTCGGGCGGGGCGGGGTCGTCCCGGGCCAGCAGGGCCAGGGGGTGGCCGGCGTCGGGGTCGGCGGTCCACACCGGCCTCGCGCCCTGAGGGTCGGCGGGCCACTCCGGTCCCGCACCGTGCGAGGCGTCGGGGTCGGCGTGCCGAACAGGTGTCGCACGGTGCGGGGTGTCGCGTCGGGAGGCGGACGGCATCGGACCCGGCGGAACGGCACCGCTGACATCGTGCGGCGGGAGTGGCCCGGGTGCGGGCGGTCGTCCGGGGCGTGACCCGGCCGGACCGGGAGGCACCGGCAGCGCGGGCAACGGGACCGTCGGGGGTTCGAGCCGGTCCGCGACCGTGTCCGGCCGCCCGCGCCTCCCGATCCCGGCGAGCCGCCGGGCCGGGTCGAGGGCGGTGTCGGTCCTGGTCACGCATCCGACGCTAGGTCCGTGACACCTGTTCCGACCGGCCGGTGTCCGGCCTGTGGACGGATCCGTCGCTTGGGGACAGACGGCATCCCGTGGGCCGTCACGGTGCCGAATCGTCGGCGGTCCGTGCTACACACCGGCGGGGCCCGTCGGCCCGTGGCAGGGCGGCCGGAGCCGGCCCCCCCTCGACGAGGCGGTCAGCCCGCCGGCACCACCACGACCCCCACCAGCCCCGGTCCCGCGTGCGCCCCGATCACCGCGCCGACCTCGGAGACGTGCATCCCGGCGGCGTCGGGCAGCTGTTCGCGCAGCCGATCGGCGATGTCCTCGGCCCGGTCCTCGGCACCGAGGTGGTGCACGGCGACGTGCGCCCCCGGGCCCGCCGCGGAGACCGCGAGCGCGACGAGCCGTTCGGTCGCGCGCGAGGTCGTCCGCACCTTCTCCAGCGGCGCGATCCGGCCGTCGCGCAGGTGCAGGATCGGCTTGACCGACAGGGCCGTGCCCACCAGCGCGGACGCGGCACCGATCCGCCCGCCACGGCGCAGCCGTTCCAGGTCCTGCACCGCGAACAGGACCCGTGCCCGTGCGGCGACGGCACCGGCCACGGCCTCGACCTCCTCCGGGGCCTCACCTGCCCCGGCGGCGTCGGCGGCGGCCAGCACGGCGAAGCCCAGACCCATCGCGATGGCGCCGGAGTCGACGACCCGGATCCGGTCCGGGGCGACCTCCTGTGCGGCGAGCCGGGCCGCGTCCCAGGTGCCGGACAGCTCCCGGGACAGGTGCACGGCCACGACGGCGGGGGCGCCGTCGTCGAGCAGGGCGGTGAAGCGCTCGGCGAACGCGG
Organism: Pseudonocardia sp. UM4_GMWB1; assembly: GCF_017312155.1. NCBI lineage: Bacteria > Bacillati > Actinomycetota > Actinomycetes > Pseudonocardiales > Pseudonocardiaceae > Pseudonocardia > Pseudonocardia sp. UM4_GMWB1. The sequence goes on from NZ_QJPN01000001.1 coordinate 4,598,853, forward strand.
CCGGGGTCGGGCGCGAGGTCTGCACCAGCAGGGTCCGGTCGGCGAGGGCGGTGATCAGCTCGGCGGCGGAGACGTCGACACCGTCCCGGGCGGTGCGCTCGCCGAGCCGCACCTCCAGCGGGACGACGTGGATGCCCCGCCGTTCCGCGACGCCGGGCGGCAGGTGGGCGGTGGAGTCGGTGACCACGGCGACCGGCGAGGGGGGCACGGCCGGACCCTATCCACCCGTCGGGCGGAACAGCGGTGCCAGTGCCCGCTGCGCGGCGAGGTAGCGGCCGTGCGCGTCGTCGAGGCGGCCGCGGGTGCGCGGGTCGGGGGTGAACTCCCGGTCGACCCGCACCATGCGCCCGGCGAGCTCGTCGACCGAGGCGGCGTCGCCGGTCGCGAGCGCGGCGAGCATCGCGGCACCGAGCACCCCGGCGTCGCGCTCGGCGGTGCGGCGCAGCGGCCGGTCCAGCACGTCGGCCTTGATCTGGCACCAGAGGTCGCTCGCCGCACCGCCGCCGCAGGCGGCGATCGTGTCGGCGCGACGTCCGGCGGCGGCCTCCAGCGGCCCCAGGACGTGCCGGGCGGCGTGCGCGACGCCCTCCAGCACGGCGCGGCCCAGCTCGGCGGGCCCGGTGGCGAAGCCCGCGCCGAGCCAGTGCCCTCGCAGGTCCGGGTCCCACAGCGGGGCCCGTTCCCCGGCGAGTTGGGGCAGGAACAGGACCTGGCCCGGGTCGGCGCCGGCGGCGCGGTCCAGCAGCTCGCCCGGTGCGACGCCGAGCACCGCGGACGCCCAGGTCAGGGCGTCGCCGCCGGCCTGGGTGGGCCCGGCGTGCACGTGCAGCCCGCGCCACGACGGGAACGTGACGATGCCCGGGGCGCTGCCGCCGGGCGTCGCGGCGAGGGCCAGGACCTCCGAGGTGCCCGCGATGTCGATCGCGTCTCCGGGGGCGGCGATCCCGCCGCCGAGCAGCGCCGCCCAGGCGTCCATCGTCCCGACGGCGACGGGCAGCCCGGCCGGGAGCCCGCCCGCGCCGGTGGTCTCCCCCGCGACCGACGCCGGGTCGGCCAAGGGCGCCGGCATCGCGCGCAGCCCGGGGACGAGCAGGTCGAGCCAGTCCGGGTACCGGCCGTCGGGGGCGAGGAGACCGGTCGAGGACAACGGGTCGGCCACGGCGGTGCCGGTGAGCCGCTCGAGCAGCCAGTCCTTGGGGGCGAGCAGCCTCCGTGCGCGGGCCCACGCGTCGGGCCGGTGCGCGGCGAGCCAGGCGGCGCGGGCGGCCGCGTGCGAGGCGTCGACGGTGCCCAGCCCGCCCCGGACCCGGGCCCGGTCGGCGGGGGTGAGCCGCCCGGTCAGTGCCGCCGCGACCGGGCCGCACCGGCCGTCCTGCCAGGTGATCGCCGGGTGGACGGGGGCACCGCCGTCGTCGACGAACAGATGGGTGTTGACCTGGGCGCACACCCCGACCGCCGTCACCCCGGCCAGTGCCGGGCCGAGCGCGCCGACCACCTCGATGAGCCCGGACCACCAGTCGTGCGGGTCCTGTTCGGCGTGCCCGGGTGCGGGCCGCGCGGTGGGGTGGGCGGCCCGGGCCGCGGCGACCCGGGCGCCGTCGCCGGTGAACACCGCGGCCTTGACCGAGGTGGTGCCCAGGTCGATGCCGAGCAGGGTCACGGCCGGTCCCCCACGGTCGCGAGGAGCCCGGCCAGCGCCTCCCCGACGGCGGCGTGTCCCGCCCAGCCCCAGTGCAGCCCGTCGGGGTTGCCGTGTCCACCGAGGACGTGCTCGCCGACCAGGGCGGGCACGTCGAGCACCGTCACCGCCGGGGCGCCGGCCGCCCAGCGGTGGATCGCGGCGTCGGTGGCGGCGCGGTGCGGGTGGGCCAGGCCGTAGTCGGCGGCGCGGTGCACCGACGGTGCCAGCGCCACCACCGGCAGCCCGGGGCGCAGCGCGTGCACCCCGGCGCGGCAGCGTTCCAGGTAGGCGGCGGTGAGGCGGGGCGGCAGGGTCGCCGGTCCACCGCCGGGCAGCCGCGCCAGTGCCGGGGCCAGCCGCGGCTGGGCGCGCCGGTAGGCGGTGCGAGCGGCGTGGCGCAGCGGGGCGGGGCGCAGCACCGGGATCAGCTCGCGCAGCGCGGTCGGCAGCGGGGACGGCAGCGAGTCCATCCCGGACACCCCGAGCACGACCGCTCCGACCCGCGGCAGCGCCGCCCACACCCGCGGGTCCCCGGTGATCGCCGACCAGGCGTGCCGGGCGGTCCACCCGGCACGCGCGACGATCTCGGCGCGGCCCCCGAGCCGGGCGGCGGCGATGTTGGGCCACAGCCTGGGCTCGTCGGCCGGGCAGGGCCGCTCGGGTCCGTGGAAGGCCAGCGAGTCCCCGACGACCAGCAGGTCAGGCACCGATGTTGTACCCCGACAGGCGCCAGCGGGGATGGTCGTCACGACGGGCGACGACGGCCCAGCGGGTGTTGCCCAGCCCGCCGATCACCGGCCAGGACGACTGCGGCAGGTCGAGCAGCCCGCACACCATCCCGGCGATCATCCCGCCGTGCGCGACGAGCAGCACGGAGCGCTCCTCCGGGTCGGCGGCGTACTCGAGGTCCAGCTCCTCGACGACCGGCAGCGACCGGACGACGACGTCGACCCGGGACTCCCCACCGGGCGGGGTGAACCGCGGGTCGGACCGCCACTCGGCGATCGCGCCCGGGTCGTCGGCACCGATCTCGGCGATGGTGCGCCCCTGCCAGTCCCCGAGGTGGGTCTCCCGCAGCCGCTTGTCCACCGACAGCGGCAGCCCGACGGCCCCGGCCACGGCGGTCGCGGTGTCGTGGGCACGGGTCAGGTCCGAGGTGATGATCCGGTCGAACCGCTCCTGCGCGAGCCGCGGCGCGACGGCCGCGGCCTGCGCGCGCCCGGCGTCGGTCAGCCGGGTGTCCAGGTGCCCCTGCATCCGGCCGACGGAGTTGTACTCGGTCTGCCCGTGCCGCAGCAGGGTGACCCGGCGCAGCGTCATGCAGTGCCGTCCGGGGCGCCCTGGGGGTCGGGCACCTCGATCGCCGGGCAGTCCTTCCAGAGCCGGTCCAGGCCGTAGAAGCCGCGCTGCTCGGTGTGCATGACGTGCACGACGATGTCGTTGAAGTCCAGCAGGACCCAGCCGTTGTCCTTGTCGCCCTCGCGCCGGGTCGGCTTGCTGCCGCGCTCGCGCAGCTTCTCCTCGACCTCGTCGACGATGGCCTGGACCTGACGCTCGTTGGCCGCCGACGCCAGCACGAAGCAGTCGGTCAGCGCGAGCTGGTCGGACACGTCGAGCGCGACGATGTCGACGGCCTTCTTGTCGGCCGCGGCGGCCGCGGCCACCTTCGCCAGCTCGACCGCCTCCGGTGATGCCGTCACCACACTCTTCCCTTCACGACCACGATTGACCTCGACAGTGTGTCAGCCGGGCACCGGGGGCTTGGGCGGCGGGCACCGGGCGGGATAGGTTTCCGCCTCACGGTGGAACGTCGAAGGAGACTCCCCATGCCCCTGGCGCCCGATCTCGAGGGCACGCAGTGCGAACCGGTCAGCTTCGCGTGGGCACGGGACGACGTGCTCCTCTACGCGGTCGCCGTCGGCGCGGGGGGTGAGGACCCCACCGCCGAGCTGTCGCTGACCACGGAGAACACCGGGGGCGTGCGGACGGCGGTGCTGCCGTCGTTCGCAGAGATCGTCACAGCGGGCGCGAAGGTCGACCTCGGTGACGTGGACGCCTCGCGCGTCGTGCACGCCGAGCAGGCGTTCCGGGTGGTCGGCCCGCTGCCGGTGGAGGGGCGGGTCCGGGTGACCGCGACGGTCACCGAGGTGCTCGACAAGGGGTCCGGGGCGCTGGTGCGCACCGAGGCCGAGGCCGTCGACGCCGGCACCGGCGAGCCGGTGCTGACCAGCACGAAGACGTTGTTCCTCGGCGGCGAGGGCGGCTTCGGCGGCACCCGCGGTGACAGCGCGCCGAGCCCCGTCCCCGACCGCGCACCCGACCACGAGGTGGCCTACCGGACCACGCCCGGCCAGGCCCTGCTGTACCGGCTGACCGGGGACCGCAACCCGCTGCACAGCGACCCGCAGTTCGCCGCGAAGGGCGGTTTCGACCGGCCGATCCTGCACGGCATGTGCACGTACGGGTTCACCACGCGTGCGCTGGTCGCGACCGTCTGCGACGGCGACGCCCGTCGCCTCGTCGCGATGGACGCCCGGTTCACCCGGCCGGTCGTACCCGGGCAGTCCCTGACCGTCTCCGTGTGGGACACCGGCGACGGCACGGTCGCGTTCCGGACCGCCGTCGACGGCGAGGTGGTGCTGGACCGCGGCACTGCGGAGGTCACGGCGGCGGCCCCGTCCGCCTGAGCGATCAGGACGCCGCCGCGGTGACCCGCGGCGGCGCCGGGTCCCCCGGGTAGTCCTGACCTCCCCGATAGGCGAGGGCGCACAGCGCGTCGAGTGCCGCGAGCTGCGGGTAGGTCCGGTCCGGGTCGCCCCGGTGCGGCCACCGGTGGTCCAGGTGGCGGAAGGTCACGGCGCGGTGCCGCGTGGTGGCCAGGAAGCGCGGGTTGTCCCGCACGAAGCGGGCGTAGGCGTGCCGGAGCGCGGGGTGGCGGCCCAGCTCGGTGCGGACGAACCGGTCGATGTCGGCGCCGATCTCGTGGACGTACTCCCCGCAGGGGGCGACGACGAACGGCACCACCCACGCCTCGTGCACGCAGAGCAGGTCGCGCACGGCGCGCTGGCGGTGCCCGGCGTTCTCGCTGCGCGACATCCACGCGGCGACGACGGCGCGGCGGCGCGTGCCCATCCGGGCGAGCACGGCCGACGACGGCCAGGGGAACGACGTCCGGAACGGGATGTGGACCGGGTCGCCGTCGACGTGCACGTCGTGGTCGGCGACGCCGCCGCCGGAGTCCTGCACGAGCTGCGCCGACACCGCGCCCCACGGGGCGAGGGTGTGCATCGCGGCGTGGGCGTCCCGGCGGACGGGCTGCGGCACCGCGCGGAGCAGCAGACCGGCCACCGTCGGGGTGGGGACCTCGATCACGAGGATCACCGTAGCCCGATCGGCGCAGCACAGCGTGACCAATGGTCGACTATTGCACTGCGTCGTCACCCGTTCGGCGCTGCGTGATCGGCAGCCGGTAGAGCGCGGCGACCGGTTCGCGACCGTCCGGGAAGCGCCATCCGGCGGGCGCGGCCCCGGTGCGGACCCAGCCGGCCGCCCGGTAGAGGCGCTCGGCCGGGACGGACTCGACGACGTCGAGCACCCCGTCGCGGCCACAGGCCGCGAGCGCGGTGGCGACGCCCGCCAGCAGGGCGCGGGCGTGCCCGGCACGACGGACCGCCGGGTCGACGAACACCCGGGTCAGCCGCAGCGCACCGGAGTCGCCCGCGGCGTCGACATCGTCGGTGAGGAGCGCGGCGTGCCCGGTGACCCGCTCCCCCACCGTGACGACCAGTGCGGTGACCAGTCCCGGCGGGGAGAGGAACGCCGCCGGGTCGGCCGGCCAGGTCGACGGGTAACGGTCGGCGGCGTGCACGGCACGCAGTACCGCGACGCAGCCCGGCAGGTCGTCGTCGGTGCGGGGGCGTACGACCACGTCCGGACGCCGGGTCAGCGCGGACGCAGGACGTAGCCGGTGTAGCCGTACTCGGCGCCGAACCGTTCCCGCACGGCGATCTCGTCGCCCACCTCGTCCAGCGCCGCCGGGTCGACGCCGTCCTCACGCAGGGTCGCGATCCGGCAGGCCAGCGGCCGGTAGTAGGCGTCCCAGTCGGAGTCGGGGAGCAGGTAGACCGCCTGCACCGTGTACCCGGCGCGCTCCGCGGCGGCGACGTTCTCCGCGGTCGTCCGCATCCCCGGGTAGCTCCTGTCCCAGAACTCCCGCGCGCCGGGCGACGGCTCGGTGGTCGTCCACTCGGCCTCGGTGAGGACCAGCACACCGCCCGGGGCGAGCAGGCGCCGCCAGCCGGCCAGCGCGGCGTCGAACCCCATGATGTAGGCCGCTCCCTCGGACCAGACGAGGTCGGCCTCGCCGTCGGGCAGCGGGAGGTCGTCCATCGCCGCGACGAGCGGACGCACCCGCTCCCCCAGCCCGGACGTCGCGGCCCGGGTCCGCAGCCGCCGGAGGAAGGGCTCGTGCAGATCGACGGCGACGACCTCACCACCGGTCGCCGCGGCCAGCGGGAGCGTCGAGGGGCCCGTCCCGCAGCCGATGTCGACGATCCGCGGCCGCTCGGGCAGGTCACCGGCCAGCCGCAGCAGCAGCGCCGTCGTCTCCTCCGATCCCGGCGCCTCACGGGGCAGGTCGTCGTGGGCGGCCAGGAAGACCTGCTCCAGCGGTGTGCTCACGCCCGCGCATGATGCCCGCACCGGGCCGTCACCGCACCACCGGAACGTGTGCATGATGGAGTGGTGCACGTCGACATGCTCCTGATGGCGATCCCCCCGCTCGCGATCTACTTCCTGTGCGCGGGTGTGGTCGGGGTGGAGAGCATCGGGGTCCCGCTCCCCGGCGAGATCGTGCTGGTCGGCGCGGCGCTGCTGGCCGCGCGCCCGGGGTCCCACATCGACCCGGTCGCCGTCGCGGCGTCGGCGACGGCGGGCGCGATCGTCGGTGACTCGATCGGCTACTCGGTCGGGCGCCGCTACGGCACCGGCCTGCTCGACCGGCTCGGCCGTCGCTTCCCGAAGCACCTCGGCCCGGCCCACCTCACCGTCGCCCGCCGCATCTTCGACCGGCACGGGGTGTGGGCGGTGCTGTTCGGCCGCTTCGTGGCGATCCTGCGGATCCTGGCCGGGCCGCTGGCCGGGACGATGAAGATGCGCTATCCCGCGTTCCTCGCGGCGAACGCCACCGGTGCGGTGCTGTGGGCGGGCGGCACGGTCGCCCTGATCTACCTGCTCGGCATCGTCGCCGAGACCTGGCTGAAGCGGTTCTCCTGGATCGGGCTGCTCGTCGCCGTCGTGGGCGGGCTGTTGGTGTCGCGGTACGTGCGGCACCGCGTCGAGCGGGCCGCCGCCCGGGAGGAGACGGCGACCTGAGCGCCGATCAGCGCGGCGCGTGAGCGGTGTAGACGATCCCGCCGCCCAACGAGCGGGCGTCGAGGAGCCGTAGCCCCTCGGCGTTCCAGCCGTCGGGGAACAGCCGCCGGCCGGCACCCTGGACCACGGGGTGGTGGAAGAGCCGGAACTCGTCGACGAGCCCGGCGGCGATGAGCGTGTGGCAGAGCGTGATGCTGCCGGTCAGCACGATGTCGGTGCCCGGCTGCTCCTTGAGCGCCGCCACCTCGGCCACCGGGTCCCCGGACAGGATCGTGGAGTTCTGCCACTCCGGGTCGGTCAGCGTGGAGGACACCACGTACTTGTCGACCTGGTTCAGGTAGTCGGTGATGCCGGTGGCGTCGTCGGTCTGCGCGGGCCAGAAGCCGCGGAAGTCGCAGAACGTGCGACGGCCGAGCAGGGTCGCGTCGGACGCGGCGTCCTGGCGGTGCAGCTCGGCCAGCATGTCGCCGCCGTCGTCTCCTCCGGACCCGGCGCTCGGGTCAAACCAGTCGCCGAGGAACTCGACGGCGCCGTCGAGGGTGATGTTCTGGGTGATCGCGAGGGTGCGCACGGGAGGTGCCTCCACGGTCGTCGGTGCGTCGTACACCGGGGTCGACCGCGGAGGCGTCCCGGACTCATCGCTCCGCTCAGCCGTCGACGACGGTGATCGCCGACGCCGGGCAGCCGCGCGCCGCGTTGCGCACGGCCTGCTCCTGGCCGTCCGGCGGGGTGTCGGTGAGCAGCTCGACGACGGCGTCGGAATCGCGCTGGTCGAACACGTCCGGGGCGGTGAGCAGGCACTGCCCCGAGCCGACGCACGCGTGCTGGTCGACCTCGACCTTCATCGCGGTCCCCTCCCTCACCAGCGGACCGGCAGGCTGCGGACGCCGCCGGTGATGTGGTCGGTGCGCACGTCGAGCTCGTCCATGCCGACGGCGAGGTCCAGCCCGGGAAGCCGGCGGGCGAGCGTCGCGAACACCGCGCGCAGCTCGGTGCGGGCCAGGCTCGCGCCGATGCAGAAGTGCGGCCCGTGGCCGAAGCCGACGTGCCCGCGCTCGGTGCGGTCGGGGTCGAAGGTCTCGGCGTGGTCGAAGACGTCGACGTCGCGGTTGGCGGCGTTGACCGAGAGGATCACCGCGTCGCCGCGCGCGATCGTGACCCCGGCGATCTCCACGTCTTCGTGGGCGTAGCGCAGCAGCCCCAGGTCGCCGGGCGCGCCGAGGCGCATGACCTCCTCGATGACGGCGTCGACCCGGCCGTCCGGGTCCGCGGCGAGCCTGTCCCACTGGTCGCGGTTGGTCATCAGGAACAGGATGCCGAGCCCGATCCGGTTCACCGTGGTCTCGTGGCCGGCGAACAACAGCCCGACACAGAGCCGGACCATCTCCGGGTAGCCGAACCCGGGGTCCTCGGCCTGGGTCTGCACGAGGTCGGTGATGACGTCCTCGCCCGGCTCGGCGCGCTTGCCCTCGGCGAGCCCGGCCATGTAGCGGCCGAACTCCTCGCGGGCGACGTGGGCGTCCTCCCCGGAGAAGGTCGCCATCCGGTCGGACAGTGCGCGGAAGTACTCGCCGTCGGACTCGGGGACGCCGAGCAGCGAGCAGATGACCGCCACGGGCAGCGGGAAGGCGAGGTGGGCGTGCAGGTCCACGGTGGCACCCGGGCCCGCGGCGTCGTGCTCGGCGACCATCGCGTCGACGTAGCCGCCGACGAGGTCCTGCACGTGCCCGGACAGCGTCCGCATCCGCTTGGCGGAGAAGGCCGGGGTGAGCAGCCGGCGCATCCGGCCGTGCTCCTCCGCCTCGTTCTCGTAGGTGCCGGTCGGCCCGTCCTGGACGGCGGCGGTGCTGATCCTCGACGCCTTCTCCGGCTCCGGGTGCGACCGGCCGAACCGCTTGTCCCCGAGCAGCTCGCGGACCTCGGCGAACCGGGTCACCAGCCAGGCCGGGTCCCCGGCCGGGGTGGTCACGGGCGCGATCGGCGCCTCGCGGCGCAGGACCTCGTAGAACGGCGCGAGGTCGAGCAGGTTCGGTCGGGTGAACGGCAGGCGGGGACGCTCGGTGGCGAGGGTCATCGACACTCCTGGGGTCGTGGTGGTGATCCCCAGCCTACGATTTATTGGCAGTATCTGCCACGAATGTGTCCGGAGTGCGCCGGACCGTCCCCGAACGGGCGGGTCGGGGACGGTCCGGGCCCGCGGTCACGCCGGGCTGTCGAGCAGCTCCTGCAGGTACTGGTCGATCTGCGGCATGTAGGTGGGCGCGACGCCGAACAGGGCGAGGTGCCCGAGCAGGTCGTCGACGACGCGGATCGTCGCGTGCGGGGTCAGCTCCAGCTCGGCCTCGTGGTCACGGACCGGGAAGAACATGTCCTCGTTGATCGGGATGACCCGGGCGACGGACTCGTTGCGCCCGAGCGCCTCGGCGAGGTCGCCGCCGGTGTGACGGGCGACGTCGCCCCGTTGCCACTTCCACGCCATGCACAGCAGGTCGTTGGGGTCCATCGCGGTGAAGTACGGCTCCAGGAAGCCGGCCATGAACGCCTCGCGGGACTCGAACTCCAGGGCGCGCCACACCTCCTGCTTCCAGAACTCGGTGGAGAACCCCATCACCGCCCAGATGCCGGCGTGCCGCTTCAGCCCGGCCTCGACCTCGGTGTTGCTGCGGTAGTTGCCGCCGGCGAAGCCGGGGTCGGAGGTGATCGCCTCGACCAGGGCCTGCGTGTAGAGGAAGTCGTGCGGGGTGTTCTGCGCGGTCCCGGCGATCGGCGCGGCGCGGCGCACCTTCTGCGGGAACCGGACCATCCACTCGTAGGTCTGCTGCGCGCCCATCGACCCCCCGACGACCAGCGCGAGCCGGTCGATCCCGTAGTGCTCGCGCAGGAGCTGCTCCTGGGCACGGACGTCGTCGCCGATGCGGACGTGCGGGAAGTTCGACATCGCGATGCCCGCGTTGGCACCCGAGGCGTTGTGCGGGCTGGTCGACAGACCGTTGCCGATCTGGTTGACCACGACGATGAAGTACCGCTCCGGGTTCAGCGCGTGGTCCGGGCCGATGTAGACGTCGCGGAAGATCTGGTGCGTGCCCGAGTACCAGGTCGTCACGAGGATCGCGTTGTCCTTCGCCGCGTTCAGCGTGCCGAAGGTGGCCACCGCGAGCTGCAGGTCGGGGATCACCCCGCCCTCCTCCAGCGCGAACTCCCCCAGGCTGATCAGGTCGTAGTCGCCGTGGAACTCGTGGGTGTAATAGGGATTCTCGATCGCCGTCGGCTGCGCTGTCGTCCCGGTCGTCACTGCTGTCACGCTCCTGCTCCGTCGAAGACGCGGACCGGGGCCGACTCTTCTCCCTTGTGACGCGTGGCACAAGATCCCGACCGGGCCGTGCTCAGCTCCAGGCGACGACGAGCACCAGCATCGTCACGACGATGCCGAGTCCCAGCACCGTCATCAGCAGCCAGGCCGCGGCGTTCGGTGGCGCCGCGGCGGGGGCCGGGTCGGTACTGCGGCGCAGCTCGGCGAGCTGGGCGGGGTCGAGGATGGGCACGGTCAGGTCGTCGGAGTTCATATGGTGGTAACGCGCGGAGACGGGTCGCAGGCACTGCGTCCCCGTCTCTCGTGTGCCGCAGGAAGATCGATGTCGCGGACGGTGGTTCACGTCCACCCACCGGGTTCACTTTCCGTAGACCGGGAACACGCGTTGCATGACTCACCGTGATCGGTCGGGTCGCGGCGTCGCACCTCGCAGAGGCTTCCCGGACCTCGCAGCCCCCGCAGTGGCTGCGAGGTCGGGGCACGGTGTGCGGGGTCGTGTCGCCACACGCCGGGCGGCGGGGACGCGCCGTCGATCCGGGCGGACAGCCAGTCCCGTGCGTACCGCAGCGCGGTCGCGGCGACCGGGGTGTCGTGCCCGGCGAAGCCGTGCGGGACGCCCGGGTGGACGCGCAGGTCGACCTCGGCCCCGGCCGTCGCGAGCCGGGCGGCCATCGCGAGGTCGTCCTCCAGCAGCACGTCGTCGGTACCGACCGTCATCAGCAGCGGCGGCAGGCCGGTGAGGTCGGCGAACACCGGGGAGAGGTCCGGGACGGTCCGGTCGGCGACGTGGCCGGCGTGGGCGCGCAGGAAGTACTCGCCGGCGATGCGGCGACCGGCCGGGGTGCGGGCACTCAGGTCGTAGGTGCCGTACCGCAGATCGGCCCCGGCGACCCGATCGGCCAGACCGCGGTCGCGCAACCGCAGCAGCGTCGTCACGGCCAGGGTGGCCCCGGCGGAGACGCCCGTGAACGCGACCCGGTCGGTGCCGAACAGCTCCGGCGCCCGGTCGAGCAGCCACAGTGCTGCGGTCGCGCAGTCGTCGGGGGCGGCGGGCCAGGGGTGCTCCGGGGCGAGCCGGTGGTCGACAGCGACGACCGCGACGCCGAGCGCCTCGGACAGCGCCCGGTTCCCGACGTCGTCCCGCGCGGCCGAGCCCAGGTAGGAGCCGCCGCCGTGGATCTGCAGGAGCACCCCGCGCGCCGTGCCCGGCGGGCGGCAGATCCGCACCGGCACCCGCCGGCCGTCGGCGACGGCGACCTCCCCCACCGCGGGCGGCACCGCGGGCGGTGGCGTGGCGGCCGCGGCGCGGACCGCGCGGAGCTCGTCGGCGTCGGCGGGGCCGCGGCCCGCCGGACGGGAACCGTAGAAGGCCCGGGTCCGCTCGGCGTCGACCGGCGGGACCGGCACGGTCAGTGCGTCGAGGGCGACACGCACGGGCCGATCAGTCCTGCCCGCGGCGGGTCAGCACCGTGGGGCCGTCCTCGGTGATCGCGACGGTGTGCTCGGAATGCGCGGTGCGCGAGCCGTCGGCGGAGCGGATCGTCCAGCCGTCCGGGTCGAACACGATCTTGTCGGTGGTCCGTGCGAACCAGGGCTCGAGTGCGAGGGTCAGCCCCGGGCGCAGGGTCAGGCCGCGACCGGCCCGCCCGGCGTTCGGGATGTGGATGTCGCCGTGCATGGTGCGGCCGAGGTCGTGCCCGCCGAACTCGGTGTTGACCGGGTAGCCGTAGTCGCGGGCGACCCCGCCGATGGCGGCGGAGATGTCGCCGAGCCGGTTGCCCGGCCGGGCCGCGTCGATCGCGGCCTCCAGGGCGTCCTCGGTGGCCCGGATGACGCGCAGGTCGCCCTCGTCGGCCGTCGTGCCGACGACGACCGTCCGGGCGGAGTCGGCGACCCAGCCGTCGATGCTGACGGCGATGTCGGCGCTGAGGACGTCGCCGTCGCGCAGGACGTAGTCGTGCGGGAGCCCGTGCAGCACGGCGTCGTTGACCGACAGACAGATGACGTTGCGGAACGGGCCGCGCCCGAAGGACGGGGCGTAGTCCCAGTAGCAGGACTCGGCGCCGCGTTCGGCGATCATGCCGCGCACGTGCTGCTCGATGTCGAGGAGGTTCACGCCGACGTCGGCGATCCGGCCGACCTCGGTGAGCACCTCGGCGACGAACCTGCCGGTCGTGTGCATCCGGTCGATCTCGGCCGGTGTCTTCAGTTCGATCACGGTATTACTATACCGGACCGTCACGGCTTGCCGGTACAGTAATACCGACCCTACCCTCGACGCATGGTCCGTCAGCCCCTCACGCCCGAGCAGATCGAGGCCGGCCGCCGTCTCGGCGCGCTGCTGCGCCGGGCCCGGGGCGACCGCGACCCGGTCGACGTCGCGCGGGCGGCCGGCATCTCCCCCGAGACGCTGCGCAAGCTCGAGACCGGACGGCTGCCGTCGCCCGGGTTCGGGACGATCGTGTGCCTGGGCGAGGCGCTCGGGGTGCCACTGGAGGAGCTGGCGGCGGAGTGGCGCGGGAGCGACGTGGCCATGGAGGCGGCCGGGTAGCGGTGCCCCGGGTCTCCCGGGGCCGTGCGCCGATCGGCCACCCGTCCGGCCGGCCCTCGCCGTCGACGACGCACCGGCCGGCACCGTCGAGCCACCGGCGCCACACGACCCGGTCCGGCCGCCGGTGGACCGGCGGCCCGTCCGCGTCGGACGCCTCGCGGTGGAACCGGGACACGAGCGCGTCGGACACACGCTCGAACTCGACGGCCTCCACGGGTCCCGGGTACCCGACGCGGCCGGGTCCGTCGATCGGGTTGCGGCCCACCGGAATGGCCGACGACGGGGTGAGGTTGACCGGAGCGGTGCCGGACGGCGCCGGACACCCGTGGGAGGAGCACGAGATGAGTGACGCGTCGGCCCCGTTCGACATGGCGGCGATGAACCGCGCCGTGATCGAGGAGTTCCGGGCGACCGGAGGACGGGCGGGCGGCATGTTCGAGGGCAAGCCGCTCGTGCTGGTGCACCACACGGGAGCCCGGTCCGGCACCGAGCGGATCGCGCCCCTGGTCCCGCTCCTCGACGGCGAGCGGATCTTCATCTTCGCCAGTAAGGGCGGCGCCGACACCAACCCGGACTGGTACCACAACCTCCTGGCGAACCCCGACACCCGCGTCGAGCTGGGCACCGAGACCCTGCCCGTGCGGGTGCGGGAGGTCACCGGTCCCGAGCGGGACGAGGTCTACGCCCGCCAGGTCGAACTGGAGCCGCAGTTCGGCGAGTACCAGCGCTCGACGGAGCGGACCATCCCGGTGCTGGAGCTGCAGCGGACCTGAGCCCGCACCCCGGTTCAGGCCCGCCGCGTGGCCGGCCGGTCGCCTGTCGATCAGTATCTGAGCGCGCTCGCGTGGGGCGCGCACAGCACTCCTGTACTGATCGACGGGACCTCGTCGTCGCCCGGGGTGGATGGGGCAGGATCCGCACTCCTCCCGCGGTGCAGGGGTGCACCGGTACCTCCACCGTGGCGATCACACCCGGCGCACCGACAGGCCGGCCGAGTTCCCGTCCACCCGGCGGTCCCCGGCCCCGTGGTGGTGACCGGTCGTCGTCGGGCCTCGCCGGCCGGGCCGGCATGTACCGGATGCCCCGCCGTGACCATCGGGGCGGATGCCGTGGTCGGGGCAGGAAGCATTGTGACGCGCGATGTGTCCGACCGCGTTCTTGTCGCAGGGAACCCGGCCCGACTCGTTCCGCGAGTCATGAGGGAGCCACGTCCATCGACCCCGTTGCGATCGTCGACATCGGGCACATTCCTGGACAGCTGGCGACCGCCTCCCACGCCACTGCAGTCCGTCGATATTCAGTCCGACCACCTCCGTCGCTCATGCCAGGATCACCTCATGTCGACGCTGCGAACCGTGGGACGTCTGACCGGGTGGGCATGCATAGCGATCGGTGGGATCCAGCTCGCCGGCGGAGCACGCGGGGAGCCGGGCATGACCGACGACGCGACGGTCGACTCACACGTTCGCTTCATGGGGCCTGTCTTCCCCGGCTACGGGGTCGCCTGGCTCGACGCCGTGGCCGACGACGAACCGGACCTGGACCGCATGCGGCTCCTCGCCGGCCTGATGGCCCTCGGGGGGATCGGACGGCTCGCGACCCGCGCGACCCTGGGCCGACCGCACCGGTTCCATGACCTGCTGCTCGCAGTCGAGCTCGCCGCACCGGTCGTCACGGAGGTAGCGGGCCACCGTGAGCGTCGAGGTCGGTGAGGATCGCGCGGTCAACGACGCCGAACGAGGGATCGCACTCGGCATCGCCGAACGACGACGCGGACAGCCGCAGTCCCCGGACCGTGGAGGTCCGGCGTGAGCACGCTGTGGAGCGTCCAGGATCTCGCCGACTGGTTCGGCGTACCGGTCCAGACCGTCCACCAGTGGCGGAACAAGGACTACGGCCCGCGCGGGGTCGAGGTCGGCAAGCACGTCCGGTTCCGCCCCACCGAGGTTGAGCGCCGACTGGACTCCCTCGACCGGCGGGCTGCCTGTTCGAGTGCAAGGTCGACGCCGACCGGCAGGACGGCACCATGCACGCTGACATCTCGGTAGCCGGACGCCCTGGACCGCACCCGGACGCTCGTCGACACCGCGCTCGGTGCGGGTCTGCGCTGACGATCCGAGTCAGGTGATCGTGTACCGGATGTGTACCCGCAGGGGTGCCCGTCGGAGAAACCGCAGTTCAGACGTCCGGATTCAGGTACAGACTGCGCTTGGAGATGTACTGCACCACCCCGTCCGGCACGAGGTACCAGACCGGCCTCCCCGCACCCACGCGCGCCCGGCACTCGCTGGACGAGATCGCCATCGCGGGCACCTCGACCGTCGTCACCGACCCCTGGGGCAGGTGCCCGTCGGCCAGCTCGTACCCGGGCCGGGTCACGCCGACGAAATGCGCGTAGCGGAACAGCTCGTCGACCTTGCGCCAGGACAGGATCTGCTGGAGCGCGTCGGCGCCGGTGATGAAGAACAGCTGCGCGTCGGGCATGGTGGCGTGCAGGTCGGCGAGGGTGTCCGCGGTGTAGGTGGGGCCGTCACGGTCGACGTCGACGCGGCTGACCGAGAACCGGGGGTTCGACGCCGTCGCGATGACCGTCATCAGGTAGCGGTCCTCGGCCGGCGAGACGTCGCGGCCGGTCTTCTGCCACGGTCGCCCGGTCGGCACGAAGATCACCTCGTCGAGGGCGAAGCGGTCCGCCACCTCACTGGCGGCGACGAGGTGGCCGTGGTGGACGGGGTCGAACGTCCCGCCCATCACGCCGATCTTGCGCTGCATCGACGCAGACTATGTCGGTCGCCCACCCGGCGGCATCCCCGGATACAGGTGGCGGAACTGGACGCTGATGCGCGGACCGCTGCGCGCCACCTTCGGCACGCTGTGCTGCCAGGTCCGCTGGCACGTCCCGCCCATGACCAGCAGGTCGCCCGAGGCGAGCGGGAACGACACCGACGCCCCGCCGCCGGTCGGGCGCAGCCGCAGCGGCCGCGTCGCGCCGAGGGCGACCAGCGCGACGACGGCCTCGGGCCGCTCGCGGGCGACCCGATCGCCGTGCCAGGCCACGCCGTCGGCGCCGTCGCGGTAGAGGTTCACGCCGATCTGGGTGAAGTCGTGGCCGTAGCGCTCCCCCAGCGTCCGGCCCATGTCGCGCAGCCGGTGGGGCACCGCGTCGTCGGGCAGGACCCAGCGGTGGGTGAGGCGCGGCTCGTCGACCACGCGGTCGTACATGCGGCGGCGGTGGCCGCGGAACGGCACGGTCGCGCGGAGCAGCGCGAACAGCTCGTCCGCATCGGGGGCCCAGCCGACCGCGACGTCGACCCACGCCCCACCGGTGAGCTCGTGCCGGTACGCCGGGGCCACACCCCCGGTCGCGAAGAGCGAAGCCTGCCCGCCGACGTCCACCTCCCGAACGCTACGCCCGATCGAACGAGAGTTCGAGCGACGTCTCTGCGACGATCTTCGTCATGTCCTCGCGTGCCGACGGTGCCGTGCTGTCCTACCTGGGTCTGCGGCGTGCCGTCGGCGTGATCGGGATCCTGCTCCCGTTCGTGCTGGTGACGGGCGACCTGGCCCTCGGCGGCGACGGGCTGCAGGACTCCATCAGCCGCTACTACTACTCGCCGATGCGCGACGTGTTCGTCGGCTCGCTGTGCGCGGTCGGCGTGTTCCTCTTCTGCTACCGCTACGAGCGGCCGGACAACCGGCTCGCCAACATCACCGGGACGGCGGCGATCGCCGTCGCACTGCTGCCCACCCGGCCCGACGGCGCGGCGACGACGGCGGCGACCGTCGTCGGGTACCTCCACCTGGCCGCGGCGACGGTGTTCTTCGCGGGCCTGGCCTGGTTCTGCCTGGTGCTGTTCACCCGCGGCGGATCCGGGACGCGGAGCAAGGCCGCCCGCAACCTCGTCTACCGGGTCTGCGGCGCGACGATCGTGATCTGCCTGGTGCTGGCCGCACTGGACGCGGCACTGGTGCCCGACGCCGTCGCCGAGCGGTTCCACACCCTGTTCTGGCTGGAGGCCGTCGCGATCCTCGCCTTCGGTGTCGCGTGGTTCGTCAAGGGCGACACGATCCTGAAGGACCCACCGACGCAGGACCCGGCGCCGGTGATCTGACCCGCCCGTACGGCACCGGCCCCGCAACGGCGGACGGGCCGGTCCGGACACCCCTCGAGGGTCCGGACCGGCCCGTCGCGGGACCGGGGTCGGTCAGCCGACCGGGGTCGCCGGCGCCGACGGCAGGTCGCCGCCGGTGGCGCCGGTGATCATGTCGACGACGCTGTCCAGCGGGGCCGGCAGCGCGAGGTCGTGCTTCTTGTCGTCGTGCTTCTTGTGGTCCCACTTCTTGTGGTGACCGTGCTTCTTGTGGTGGCCCTTGTCCTTGTCACCCTCGTGCTTCGAGTGACCCTTGTCCTTGCCACCCTCGTCGTAGCCGGTGGTGCCGGCGAAGGCCGCGGCGGGCGCCGCGACGGCCAGGGGGAGCAGCGCTGCGCCGACGAGCGCGCCGCGAACGGACTTCCGCATCTCACAACCTCCATGGTTGGTCGTTAGACCGTCGCAAACGGTCTTGCCCACTCAACGAGGGGCGACCGCGCCCGCAACGCGCATTCACCCGTTCGCGTCACCTGCGGAGATAACTGATAGTCAGATGTCGACTACGGCAGGTGGGTGACCGGATCAGCCGCGCGAGCGAGCGGCGGCGGCCAGGATCGGCAGGTACGCGTCGAGCACCCACGGGATCGACAGGACCGACGGCGCCGACGTCGCCACCACCCGGTCGGCCCCGACGACCGGGGCGAACCCGCCACGGGCCATCGCCGGCAGCAGCCCGACGCCGGGCGCGCTCCGGAAGGCCTGCTCCTCGGCCGGCGTCGCGAAGAAGCCGATGACGAGGTCGGACTCGACGCGCGAGAGCAGCTCACCGCTGACGGTGTAGTAGACCTCCCCACCGCCCGGCGCGTTCTGCTCGACGTAGGGCGCCAGGGTGAGCCCGAGGTCGGTGACCAGCTGGACGCGGACGTCGCCCGCCCGGAAGACACCGAGCGCACCGGAGTCCATCCCTCCGGTGTAGACGAACGTGGCGCCCGCCAGCTGCGGGTACCGCTGGGCCGCCGTGCGCAGGCGCTGCCCAGTGGAGTCGATCAGCTGCCGGGCCCGCGCCGGGTCGCCGAACACCTGACCGGCGATCCGGGTCTGGTCCTGCCAGCCGGTGGAGTAGGGGGCGTCGGGGTAGGCGACGGTCGGGGCGATCGCGGACAGCTGGTCGTACTCGGCCCGCGTCAGCCCCGAGTAGGTGGCCAGCACCAGGTCCGGCCGGGCCGCAGCGACCTGTTCGATCGGCGTCACCGACAGGTCGTCGGAGCCGATGACCTGCGGAAACGCGCCACCGTGCGCGGTGATCGCGTCGCGCACCCAGGGCAGCACACCCTCGGCGTCGCCGCCGTAGACGGTGCGCGGGATCGCGACCGGCAGCACCCCCATCGCCAGCGCGACGTCGGTGTTCGCCGCGCTCAGCGTGACGACGCGCTGCGGCCGGTCGGGGACGACCGTCTCCCCCAGCGCGTGCCGCACCGTCACCGGGTAGCCCTCCGCGGCCACACCCTCGGCGCCCTGCCCGTCCTGCGGCCGGGTCCCGCACCCGGCGAGGACCAGCAGACCGGCGGCGCCGGCGAGGACGCCGCGACGGCTCACGGAACGGACGGACAGGGGTGCTGCGGCACGCGGCACGGCAGGCCTCCTTCGACTTGGGAAGGCGAGCCTAACCTGACCTGATTGTCGTCTCTGCGTGATCCGCATCGCTCGTTCGGCGCCCCGGGGGCCGCACCCGTCGCGCGGGGCCGACACCCCGGCCGGAGCGTCCGGACCCGCGGGTAGCGTCGCGACCATGCGTGCTCCGGACACCGGCGACCGGGCCGACCGCGACGCCGGCCCCCGCTCCCCCGCGCCCGGTCCCCCGGCCCCTCCGCCCGCGCCCGGCGGACGTCAGCGGCTGCACGAGTCCGCGGCCCCGCCGCCCGCGGGTCCCCCGGGTGCACCCGGCCCGGTGCTGTCCCCGCCCGCACCGCCGGTGCCCGAGAGCCGTCCCGTCGACCGGCCCGGCGAGCCGGCCGCCGTCGCGCCGGCCGGGCCGTGGCCGACCGTGCGACCGCCGTCCCTGCGGGCCGTCGTCATCGGCCGGGTCGCGGCCGGGGTCGCGGCGGCGTGGTTCGGCGTCGTCTACTCGATCACCACCGACGTCCACGCCCGCGCCGACCACCTGCTGGCCGCGATCGTCGTCGGCGGGCTGCTGAGCCTGCTCGGCGTGGTGCTGCTGTGGCTGTCGGCGTCGCGGATCCCGGTGCGGGTCGCCCCGGCCCGCGGGCCGGACATGGGACTGGTGCGCGACCGCGCGGCCGCACGGAAGGTGCTGCGCTCGGGAGGCACCCCGGACGGTGAGCAGCGCAGGCTGATCGCCGTCGACGTGCTCGCCGACGCCCGGCTCCCGCAGGTCGCGGGCGCGGTGTTCGCGCTGCTCGGCCCGCTGGTCATGGCCGCGGTCAACGCCTCGGGTCCGCTCGGCTGGGCCGGGCCGCTCACCGCCGGGCTGATCGTCGTCGTACTGGTGCTGGTCGGATGGCGGACGTGGGCCGCACACGCGCTGCACCGGCTCGCCGACCGCAGGCACACCGTCCCGCGCTACGAGGAGTCCGGCGCGCCCTGGCGCCCCTGGCCCTGACCACCGCTCCGGGGCGCCGCTACAGGCCCGCGGCGACGAAGGACAGCTCGGCCTCCATGTCGGTGCGGGCGTCGTCGCCGTGCCGGTCCAGGGCGTAGCGGTGCCCGATCGCCGCGGCCAGCAGCCGGGCGGCGCCGCGGATCCGATCCGGTGCCCCGCCGCCGGTGTGCAGCACCTCGTGCACCGCGTCCTCCAGCTCGCCGGAGCGGCGCAGCAGCGCGTCCCGGACGACCGGGTGGGCGTCGGCCTCGCGCCACAGCAGGTGGGACAGGACCGAGGACGCGTCGAGCGCCCGGTCCAGCGCGGTGACCAGCGCACGCAGCCCGGCGAGCACGTCCCCGGCGACGGCGACGTCCGCCCCGCGCACCGGGTGCGGGAGCCGTTCGACGAGCGCTTCGAGCAGGTCGGGCTTGCGGCGGAAGTAGTAGTGCACCAGCCCCTTCGGCACCCCGGCACGCTCGGCGATGCGCGAGGTGGGCGTCGCGTCGAAGCCGTGCTCGGCGAACAGCCCCTCGGCCGCGTCGAGGATGCGGTCCCGGGCGGGTGCGTCCGGGTCGAGCTCGTGGTCCACGGTGCGATCCTCCCCCGGACGCGGCGGGGGCCGCGACCCCTCCGGGTCGCGGCCCCTCACCTGGTCGTCGTGCTGCCGGACGGTCAGTGCGTGGCGAGCGTGCGGTGTTCCGCGTTCGCCGCGGGCAGCGCCGAGGCCGCCACGACGACCGCGAGGACGCCCGCCACCCAGGACGTCCACGACGCCCCGGTCAGCGCGCTGTAGCCCATCACCCAGGGGGCGAGGAACAGCAGCACGCCGAGCACACCGTGCACCCATTCGCTCGCCACCGAGCCGGGCACGGCGAGCGACCAGAGCGACGTGGCGGCGAGCACCACGCCCAGTACGACCATCGTCCACGCGGCGGCGGCATTCGTCGTCGTCACGAGAGGCGAGAGGGCCGTCAGCACACCGATCACGAGAGCGGCCCAGTCCTGCCACCGCTGCCAGGTACGACCAGTGGTCCCAGCCATCGTCAGTCACCTTCTCCTGTGAGGTCCCTGTGGGGATACCTCCGGTCTACTCTTGGTTGGCCGGCCGGTCAAGAGCCGGGCGAACGGTGGCACAAGTGAGGTGCAAGTCCCCGGCCGGCGGGTGGGCGCACGGTCTGCGGTGTCGAGAGACCGACCGCCCCGAACCCGTAGGAGATCCCGGTGACCACCGCCCGCGACACCCGTACCGCCGACCTGGTCGGCATCACCCTCGCCCACCGCGTCATGCGGGTCGACCTGCACCGGCTCGCCGACGCCGCCCGCGCGATCGCCGACGGCGCGCCCTGCCCGGACCGGCGCGCCCGCGCGCTGCGGACCTGGCTGGAGCAGCTGGAGCACGAGATCCACGGCCACCACACCGCCGAGGACGACATCGCCTGGCCGGTGATCGCCCGGCACGCCGGGCACGCCGTCGACCTGGACGAGCTCAGCGACGACCACGGCCGCCTCGACCCGCTGCTCGCCGCGGTGCGGGAGGCCGCGGCCGCCGTCGTCGCCGCGTCACAGGGACCGGCCCGGGCGCGGGCGGCGGGCGTGCTCGCCGACCGGCTCGCCGTCGTCCGCGACGAGATCGACGAGCACCTCGACGCCGAGGAGCGCGACCTGTTCCCGGTGATCGAGCGCCACGTGCCCGCCGACGACTGGGACGCCGTCGTCGCGCAGGTGCAGAAGTCCGGGCCGGGCCTGCGGTTCATGCTGCCGCGGATCGTCGCCGTGACCACCCCGCAGGAGTGGGCCGGGATGCGCCGCGAGGCCGGGCCGGTGGTCGTGCTGATGGAGCGGCTGCTGCGCGGCGGCTACCGCAGGCGCTGTGCGCTGGTGTTCGGCACGTCCTGAGCCCCGGGAGCCGGTGCCGTCGAGTGGTCGGCGACGGCCGCCGGGAGCAGCCGCCGGGCGCGGTCGCGCCACACCGGGGCACCCAGCTCCGCCGCGACCCGCTCGGCCTCGCGCAGGTGGTGGACCCGGCCGCCGCCTGCCGGGTCGAGCAGCCCCTCCAGACCGGCGAGCACCAGGTCGGTGGGGCCGAGCGCGATCGTGCCCGACGACAGCCCCGCGACCGTGCCCGTCCACGGGCGCAGCTGCTCCCGGTACCGCGCGGCGACGTCCCGGTCGGCCAGGCCGACCGCCACCTCGGCGCGCACGCAGGTCCAGATCAGCCAGTAGTAGCTGCGGGCCAGCTCCGCGTCCGGCGCCCACACCTCGCGGGCCCGGACGGGGTCGCCCGCGTGCAGGTGGGCCAGCGCGAGGAAGTCACCGAAGGTCGGCGGCAGCGCGTCGCGGAGCGCCTCGAGCTCGGGGACCAGCTCGCCGAGGCGGCCCTGGTCGTACCGCACGACGAACCGCCCCAGCAGCCCCATCAGCGCCCCGTTGACCTGGCCGGCACCGACCAGCCGGGTCGCGAGCTCGGAGTAGCGCTCCTCGGCGGTGTCCAGCTCCCCCGCGACGAGTGCGCGCAGCGCCGAGAAGATGTAGGCCCAGCCGAGCGTGAACTCCAGCTGGCCGCCCGGGGCCCCGGCGACGGCGGCCTCCGCGTGCCGTGTCGCCGCGTCGAGGTCGTGGCGGCCGGCGGCGACCATGAGCTGCAGGTGGTGGGCCTGCGTGCGGTAGCCGGCGTGCCCGGCCCGGCCGCCGAGCTCGGCCAGCTCCTCCCCCACCGGGGCCAGCTCGTGCCACAGGTCCGGGGCGAGGACGGCGAAGAACCGGGCGTTGAGCGCCCGGCAGCGCAGCAGCGGGTCGACGCCGCGCCCGGTGAGCGCCATGGCCTCCGCCGAGGCGGAGCGGACCCGGTCGTCGTCGTGCCCCTCGATCTCGAACACCAGGGCGGCGAGCAGCCGCACCCGCCGGTCGACGGCGTCGGGCGGGGTCGCCGCGAGCTCGGTCTCGATGAGGTCGATCAGCTCGGCGTCGATGTTCTGGCCCGGCCGGATGGTCCAGCTGACAGGGGTGTCGTAGCTGGTCAGGACGGCGCCGAGCCACTGCGGTGCGGCGGCCGTCGCCTGGTCGACGGCGGTCCGGCGCTCGGTGAGGGCGGTGTGGCCGTCGCCGCCGCGGGCGAGCTCGGCGACCAGCGCGCAGCGCAGGGCGAGCTCGTCGTCGACGCCGGTCCCGGCCCGTCCGGCGAGCTCGACGGCGCGGCCGTAGAACCGGGCGGCCTCGCGGTGCGAGCCGAATCCGGCGGCGGCCGCGGCGGCGGCACGGACCGCGGCCAGGGCACGGTCCGGCTCGACGGCGGACCCGGCGGCGAGTGCGTGGTGGGCCAGCGGGACCGGGTCGTCGGGCCGCCTGCGGGTGAGGATCGCGTGGGCCGCGGCGTGCAGCCGGGCGCGACGCAGCTGCGGGATGTCGCCGTAGAGGGTGTCCCGGACCAGGTCGTGGGAGAACCGCAGCCGTCCCGGCCCGGGTTCGAGCAGCATCCCGCCGAGCACCGCGGGCTCCAGGGCGTCCAGCGGGTCGACGCCGTCGGCGGTGGCGGCGAGGTCGAGGGCGTCGTCGGTGTCCAGGTCGCGGCCGAGCACCGAGACCCGGGCCAGCGCGGTGCGGGTGGTCGCGGGCAGCCGGGCCAGGCGCCGGCGCAGCACCTCGCGGACCCCGGCCGGGACGGCGTCGGCCGCGGCGGACGGGCCCTCGGCGGCGACGAGGCGGGCCAGCTCGCGGACGAAGAGCGGGTTCCCGCCGGTCCGTTCGGTGATCCGGGCGACCAGCTCGGGCGCGGCGGCGGGCACGCCGTGCCGGTCCAGCATCCCGGCGACGTCGCCCGCGGTCATCGGCGCCGGCTCGATGCGGTCCGCCGTGGGCTCGGCGAGGGCGGCGAGCGCGGCCTGCAGCTCGGCACCCGCCTCGGCCGGGCGCAGGCCCGCGGCGACGAGCACGGGCAGCTCCGTGACCCCGGCGACGACCGCGCGCAGCAGAGCGAGGGTCTCGGACTCGGCGCGGTGCAGGTCGTCGAGGACCAGCAGCAGCGGCCGCTCCCGCCCCGCGACGGCGAGCAGCTCCACCACCGCCCGGGCCAGCCAGAACGTGACCTCGGCGCCGCCGGGTCCGGCCGGGGAGCGCAGCGGGGCGAGCCGCTCGACCAGCTCGGCGGGCGGGTCGTGCGCCGTGACGAGCGCGTCGACGATCTCCCGCCACGCCCAGGCCGGCGGGGCGCCGTCGATCTCCGGGCAGCGGCCGGTGACGGCAGTCCAGCCGTCGGCGGTCGCGGCGGCGGCGAACGCGGCGAGCAGCGTGGACTTGCCCGCGCCCGCGTCGGCGGCGACGAGCACCAGCTGCCCGCCGCCGCGGGCCCGCTCCGCGGCGGCGGCGAGCCTGCCGAGCTCGGCCGCCCGTCCGAGCAGGGCCGGGGTCCGCGGGGACGTGTCCGCCGGTCCGGGCGGGCGCGGCGCGGTCCCGGTCGCGGGCGCGGGCGCGTCGGTGCGGCCGGCGGGACCGACGCCGGTTCCCCCGCCGGGGTCGCCACCGGGGTCGCGGTGGGCGAGCACGTCCGCCTCGATCGCGCGCAGCCCGGGGCCGGGGTCGACTCCCAGCTCGTCGGCGAGCAGGCGACGGGTGCGGGCCAGCACGGCCAGCGCGTCGGCCTGTCTGCCGGTGCGGTACAGCGCGACGGCCAGCAGCCCGACCGCGTCCTCGCGCAGCGGGTGCTCCCCCACCAGCGACGTCAGGTCCGGGACGACGGCGTCGGCCCGGCCCAGCCGCAGCCGTGCGCGGGCCCGCCGCTCGACCGCGACCTGACGCAGCTCGTCGAGGCGTTCGGCCTCGGCGCGCGCCCAGGCGGCGTCGGCGAACTCGGCGTAGGCGGGACCGTCCCACAGCGCCAGGGCCTCGCCGAGCAGGGCGTCGGCCCGGTCCGGTGCGGCCGCGGCGGCGCGGTCGAGGAGGTCGGTGAAGGCGCGCGCGTCGAGCCCGTCGGGGCCGAGTGCCAGCGCGTAGCCGGGTGGGCGGCTGACCAGCACCGTCGGGACCGCCCGCGGGGACCGGTCGGGTTCGAGCACCCGTCGCAGCCGGGAGACGTGGACCTGCAGCCCGCCGTGCGCCTGCGCGGGCGGGGCGCCCTGCCACAGGTCCTCCACCAGCGTGTCGACGGCGACGACCTCGCCGCCGGCCGCGGCGAGCCGGGCGAGCAGCTCGCGGCGGCGGCCGGAGCCGACCTCGACCGCCGCGGCGCCGGCCGTCACACGGAGCGGGCCGAGGACCCGGACCGTGACCTCCTGCACCCCGGCAATCTAGGACGCGGCGACGCCGGTGTCAGCCCTTCCGGGGTGATCGCCCGGAGGATCAGACCGGCAGCAGCGCCTGGACGACGTCGGTGAGCTGCGCGGCGGTACGACACTCGTGCATCGGGAGCACCTCGCCGTAGCGGGTGGCGGCCGAGTCGCCGGAGCCCCAGCTGCGCTCGGGCTCGGGGTTGAGCCAGTGCGCGTGCCGGACCCGCCCGGCCATCATCGCCAGCGCCCGCAGGTTGGGGTCGCGGTAGTTGGTGCGGCCGTCGCCGAGCACCAGCAACGACGTCTTCGGGGTGAGCGCGTCGCCGTGGTGCTCCAGGAAGTCGCCGAACGCGCTGCCGTAGTCGGAGTGGCCGTCGAACGCGGTGAGCGTGGCCTCGCGCAGCACCCGCTGCATCACCCCGGACAGCTCCGCGCCGGGTTCGAACAGGTGCGTGACCTCGTCGGTGCGCTCGATGAACGCGAACACCCGCACCTTGGAGAACTGCTCGCGCAGCGCCTGGACCAGCAGCAACGTGAAGTGGCTGAACCCGGCGACGGACCCGGACACGTCGCACAGCAGCACCAGCTCGGGGCGGCCGGGACGGCGCACCTTGTGCGCCGGGTCCATCGGCACACCGCCGGTGGACATCGACCGGCGCAGCGTGCGCCGCAGGTCGAGCCGGCCGCGGTTCGAGCGGCGCCGCCGCGCCGACAGCCGCGACGCGAGCCGCCGGGCCAGCGGCTGCACGGTACGGCGCAGGTCGGCGAGCTGGGTGGCGTTCGCGGTGAGGAAGTCGACCTGGTCGGTCTGGGTGGGGGTGGTGGTGCGGGCGATCTGCTCGCGGCCGCGCTGCTCGGCGGTGCGGCGACGGACCTCCTCCCGGACGACGTCGCGGAACCGGGCGATGCGGTCGCGGATCTCGCGGCGGCGGACCTCGGACACGAAGTCGGTGTCGCCCTCCTCCCGCAGCCCGTCGAGGATCCGGGCGAGCAGCGTGTCCGGGGACAGCGCGCCCAGCGCCTGGTAGGCCGACCAGTTCGGCTTCGCCGTCTGCCCGCGGACGCCCTGCCCGGCCGCACCGGAGGTCCCGATCGCGTCGACGGCGGCGCGGGCGAGCTCGCGCAGGGTCTCCTCGTCGCCGTCGCGGAGCAGGTCGGCGAGGATCTCGCGCAGCGCGTCGACGTCGACCGGGCCGGTGCCCTCCCCGGACTCGTCGTCGATCCGCGGGACGTCGACGTCGGACGACCCGGCGCCCAGCGCGGGCGGGAACCACAGGTCGAACAGCGCGTCGAAGGTGCCGCGCTGCCCGGAGCGGCGCAGCAGCGCCGCGGCGAGCCCCTCCCGCAGCTGGTCGCGGTGCAGCAGATCCAGGGCGCCGAGCACGCGGGCCGCGTCGACGGTCTCCCCGGGACCGACCGCGACGTGGTGGCGGCGCAGCGCGGAGACGAAGTCGACGAGGTGCCCGGGCAGGCCGTGCTCGGGGGCGAGCGCGGTGGCGGGCGGGATCGTCACCGGTCCATCATGCGTGACGCGGGCGTGATCAGCGAGGGTGGCCGGCCCACCGTCCCCAGGCTCCAGGCGTAGGTCGCGGTGGTCGCGCCGGGTCCGGGTACCGGGTGCGGACGGCGTCGACCCCGCCGAGTCGTCGCGGAGCACGTACACCGGCGCTCCGGTCGAGCCGCCGAGCCACGACCGGAGCGCCGGGGTGCACCGCGGTCCCACACCGCGGGGGTCCTCCGCCTAGAAGGCGGGGTCGATCGGCACCGGCTGCGGGGTGAAGGGACGGTCGCCCTCGACCAGGCGCAGTGCTCCGCCGTGGCCGCCGGGGCCGTTGGCGTAGTCGAGGATCTTCCGCAGGTCGCTGATGCCGTTCGTGCCGGGAGCCGGAGCCAGGTTCAGCGTCGAGAGGACGCCGAGGGCGCGGCCGTCGGCGGTCAGGTAGCCCGAGCCGGAGTCACCGGGCACGCCGGGCGGGACGGTGACGACGGTGTGCGTCCAGCCGCCGCCCCCGGTACCGGTCGAGGTGCCGGTCTTCGGCTTCAGCGCGCGCACGCCCTGGCGCAGCGAGGAGTTGCCGTAGCCGTAGACGATCCCGCCGGTCGCGACGCCGTCGGCGGCCACCCCGGTCGGGCCGCCGTAGAACGGCACCGTGGGGCTCGTGCGAGCGGCGTCGTCCGGGCTGAGCTCGACCAGCGCGAAGTCGTTGAACCGGCAGGTCTCCGGGTCGGTCTCGCCCCGCTCCTGCATGCTCAGCCAGGAGGAGTACACGAGCCGGCCCGGTGCGGCGGCGCCCTCGACCTCGACCGGGGTGCCGAGCGGGAGCGACCCGGCCTCGCACCCGTCCACCTCGGTGGATCCGCCGGTGCCCGCGCAGTGCGCGGCCTGCCCCAGGTAGGTCGCGGACCCGTCGGTGAAGACGAAGTTCGCGGTGCACTGCGCGCCCTCGGGTCCGGTACGGGTCATGACCCCCGGGTGCACGCCGGCGTCCGGGGCGCCGTCCTGCGCCGACGCGGTGCCGGCGGTGGAGAGCCCGAGCGCGAGCACGGCGCCGGCGGCCAGTCCGGCGCGCAGCAGGCGGCGGGCGGTGCGGGGCAGTTCCGGGAGGGCGGTCATCGGTGGACCTCCGGTCGCTGGAGAGCGTGTAATCGGAACAACTCGCGCCACGCGTCCCGGTTACGCCCGGTGCCCCGATCGATCCGATCTTCACTCCATAGGGGTGCAGACCTTGACAGTCGATCAGCGGTGCGTGACTGGGCCGTTCAGTTCAGCCGCAGCTCGGCGGCGGCCTTGTCGGCGTCCGAGCGGTGCTTCAGCACGACACCGAGGGTGGCGCGGACGGCGTCGTCGTCGAGGGTGTCGAGGCCCAGGGCGAGCAGGGTGCGGCCCCAGTCGATCGTCTCGGCGACGCTGGGGGCCTTGCGCAGCTCCATCGCGCGCAGCACCCGCACGGTGCGCACCAGGGCGTCGGTGAGCTGCTCGGTCAGCTCCGGGACGCGGGTGAGCACGATCCGCCGCTCCAGGTCGGCGTCGGGGAAGTCCAGGTGCAGGAACAGGCAGCGGCGCTTGAGCGCCTCGGACAGCTCACGGGTGGAGTTCGAGGTCAGCAGCACGAACGGGCGCCGGTTCGCGGTGACCGTGCCCAGCTCGGGGATGGAGACCTGGAAGTCGGACAGGACCTCCAGCAGCAGGCCCTCGACCTCGACGTCGGCCTTGTCGATCTCGTCGATCAGCAGCACGGTCGGGTCGGTGCGCCGGATCGCGGTGAGCAGCGGGCGCGGGAGCAGGAACTCCTCGGAGAACACGTCGTCGCGGGTGGCGTCCCAGTCCGCGCCGTCGTCACCGCGCTGACCGGCGGTGATCCGCAGCAGCTGCTTGGCGTGGTTCCACTCGTAGAGCGCGCGGGCCTCGTCGATGCCCTCGTAGCACTGCAGGCGGACCAGCCCGGACTCCGTCGCCGCGGCCACGGCCTTGGCCAGCTCGGTCTTACCGACGCCTGCGGGGCCCTCGACGAGCAGCGGCTTGCCGAGCCGGTCCGCGAGGAACACCGTCGTCGCGACGGCGGTCGAGGCCAGGTAGCCGGCGTCGGCGAGCCGGGCGGTCACGTCCGCCACGGAGCCGAAGACCGGGCGGTGGGCGGGGCTGTCGGACGACACGCGATCATCCTGCACGCCCGGCCCGCCGCGCGTCGGACGGGTGGCCCGGCTCACACCCCGGCGGCCCGCGTCGGGTCGTTGTCGGGGGTCGGGTCCACCATGGGTGCCGTGACCACCGCATCGAGCACCGACCTGCGCGAGCGCGCCGAGACCGTCCTGCAGCAGCTGGCCGGCCCGCAGGCCCGGCTGCGCGAGGACCAGTGGAGGGCGATCGAGGCGCTCGTCGCCCAGCACCGCCGCGCGCTGGTCGTGCAGCGCACCGGCTGGGGCAAGTCCGCGGTCTACTTCGTGGCGACCGCGCTGCTGCGCGCTCAGGGCGCCGGGCCGACGGTGATCGTGTCGCCGCTGCTGGCGCTGATGCGCAACCAGATCGACGCCGCGATCCGCTCCGGGATCGTGGCGGTCACGGTGAACTCGGCGAACGCCGACGAGTGGGACGCGGTCTACGCCGACATCGCGAACGGCGACGTCGACGTGCTGCTCGTGTCCCCGGAGCGGCTCAACAACCCCGACTTCCGGGACCGGGTGCTGCCGGAGCTGGCGGCGAGCGCGGGGATGCTGGTGGTCGACGAGGCGCACTGCGTCTCCGACTGGGGCCACGACTTCCGCCCGGACTACCGGCGGCTGCGCACGCTGATCGCCGAGCTGCCGTCGGGGATCCCGGTGCTGGCGACCACGGCGACGGCGAACGACCGGGTCGTCACCGACGTGTCCGAGCAGCTCGGCATGGGGCGCGACCAGCAGGACACACTGGTGCTGCGCGGCTCGCTGGACCGCGAGTCGCTGCGCCTGGCGGTGGTCCGGCTCCCGAGCCCGGCGCGGCGACTGGCCTGGCTCGCGGCCAGGCTCGACGAGATGCCCGGCGCCGGGATCGTGTACACGCTCACCGTCCAGGCGGCCGACGACGTCGCCGAGTTCCTGCGCGAGCGCGGTGTCGCCGTGCGCTCCTACTCCGGGCGCACCGACCCCGAGGACCGCCTGGCCGCCGAGTCCGACCTGATGGAGAACCGGGTGAAGGCCCTGGTCGCGACCTCCGCGCTGGGCATGGGCTTCGACAAGCCCGACCTCGGGTTCGTCGTGCACCTCGGCGCGCCCGCCTCGCCGGTCGCCTACTACCAGCAGATCGGCCGTGCCGGGCGTGCCTTGGACCGGGCCGAGGTGGTGCTGCTGCCCGGCCGCGAGGACCGCGACATCTGGGCCTATTTCGCGTCGCTGGCGTTCCCGCCCGAGCCGCTGGTCCGCCAGACCCTCGCCGTGCTGTCGGACCGGCCGCAGTCCACCGCCTCGATCGAGACCCGGGTCGACCTGTCCCGCACCCGGCTGGAGATGCTGCTCAAGGTCCTCGACGCCGACGGCGCTGCGAAGCGGGTCAAGGGCGGCTGGGTCGCGACCGGCCAGGAGTGGGTCTACGACACCGAGCGACACGAGCGCGTGAACTCCGCCCGCCGGTCCGAGCAGCAGGCGATGCTCGACTACATCGCGACCACCGAGTGCCGGCTGGTGTTCCTGCGCCGCCAGCTCGACGACCCGGACCCGACGCCGTGCGGGCGCTGCGACACCTGCACCGGCACCGTCTGGTCCGACGAGGTGTCCGCCGACGGCGAGCAGGCCGCCGCCGAGCGCCTGACCCGGCCCGGGATCGAGGTCGCGCCGCGGAGGATGTGGCCGTCCGGGATGAAGGACATCGGGGTCCCGCTGTCCGGGAGGATCGGCGCGGGCGAGCAGGCCGCGTCCGGCCGGGCGATCGGACGGCTGTCCGACATCGGGTGGGGCACCCGGCTGCGCGAGCTCGTGACCGGCGGCGACGACCCGGTGCCGGCCGACGTGCTCGACGCGCTGGTCCGGGTGCTCGCCGGGTGGGGCTGGGAACAGCGCCCGGTGGGCGTGGTCGGGATCGGCTCACGCACCCGCCCGCACCAGCTCGACCACCTCGCCCGGCGGATCGCCGAGATCGGCAGGCTGCCGCTGCTCGGCACCCTGTCCCCCGCCGGCGAGCGCCCCGCGGCGACCGAGAACTCCGCCCAGCGCCTGGCCGCGGTGTGGGAGGGGCTCGACAGCGCGACCGTGCCGGACCTGTCCGGGGTGGACGGGCCGGTGCTGCTGGTCGACGACGTCGTCGACTCGGGCTGGACGATGACGGTCGCCGCGCGGGCGCTGCGGCGGGCCGGGGCTCCGGAGGTGCTGCCGCTCGTGCTGGCCGTCGCCGGGTGATCGGCGGCCGGCGCTTCCCCGGCCGGGCCGTCCCGGGCGGTGCCCCGTCCGCCGGAGGATGCGGCCACCGCGACGAACGACGTAGCCGGACCGGGTCAGCAGCGGCTCGCCCGGGCCGGAGACCGCTCCTAGGCTCGGCGCCGTCGCCGTTCCGCCGGAGGAGGAGCACCCATGAGCCG
Source organism: Pseudonocardia sp. UM4_GMWB1 (assembly GCF_017312155.1). Classification (NCBI taxonomy): domain Bacteria; kingdom Bacillati; phylum Actinomycetota; class Actinomycetes; order Pseudonocardiales; family Pseudonocardiaceae; genus Pseudonocardia; species Pseudonocardia sp. UM4_GMWB1. The sequence continues at coordinate 4,629,766 of NZ_QJPN01000001.1, forward strand.
CTCCTTCGCCGACCCGGTTCCCGGCTCGCTGTTCGGCCGCCGGTTCGTCGTGGTGCCCGGGACCGTCGGCGACGACGACCTCCGTGCGCTGAGCGCCGAGGCCGCGGCGGACGGACGGATCTGCGGCCTCGTACCGCCGCGCCGCCCGGTGACCTCGGACGTCGCACAGCGCCTCGCGCGGCTGGCGGAGTCCCGGCACCTCGCATCACCGTTCGCCCCGACCGAGGTCGGCTGGGTGACCCGGCATGCCACGGAGCCCCGCCGGGAGCGGCGCTTCTACCTGGGCTGCACCGCGTGGGTGGTCCTCGCCGGAGGCGGGACGCTCACCGAGCACTCCGAGCCTGACCGGGCCGAGGTGCTGCACCGCAGCCGGATCGCGGTCGGCGACGTCGTCCTGCTGCGGGGGTGGAGCCCGCTCGGCGTCGCCGACCCGCGGCCCTACCTGCGGATCGCGCCCGACGGGCGGCCGGTGGCGCTGATGCGGGTGCGGCAGAACCTGGTCGGCTCGGCCCGCGAGTCGGCCTGGCTGCCGCTGCTCACCGCCGCGGAGATCGCCGAGGCCCGCACCCGCGCCGCCGCCTGCTGACCGGACCGGACCCGCTCGGCTCGGCTCGGCTCGGCTCGGCTCGGCTCGGCTCGGCTCGGCTCGGCTCGGCTCGGTACAGCGTCACCGAGATGCGGCTCAGCGGGGTCCCCGGCACCCCGGAGCCCGCTGAGCCGCATCTCGGCGCCCGGACACCGCGGCCGGGCCGGCGGACGGGCGGCGAGAGCAGCGGGCGGTGTGGTCCGGGGTCAGCGGGCGGGAGCCGGGGTCAGGGTCGTGTCCAGCCAGGCGGCCGGGTCGAGGCCGGGCGGGAGCTGACCGATTCCGACGATCTCGTCGTAGGCGGCCTGCCAGCGCTGCGGCGAGATCCCCAGCAACGTGTCACCGGAGGTGTAGGCGTCCACGTAGGCGGCCAGCGCGGCCTTCGCCACGTCCGGATCGCCCAGCGCGGGGACCTCGTACTCGGAGTCGATCAGCCGCATCGTCTCGGCGAAGCCGTTGGCCTCGTCGTCGACGATGAACTGCATGGCCTCCTCGACGGCGGAGGCGTAGCGCTCCAGCCGGTCGCGGGTCTGCGGGTCGGCCATCTGTGCGGCGGAGGTGACGTACATCTGGGCGCCGGCGTCGATGTCCTGGTTCGGGTCGTAGACCACCGTCTCGGGGCGGGTGTGGTCGAGCAGCACGGAGGTGTCCAGCGACACGATGTAGGAGTCGACCCGGCCCGAGGTCAGGAGGTCGAACACGCCGGGGCTCAGCCCGACGACCTGACGCGACACCTCCTCCGGCGGCACCCCGGCGGACCCGGCCACCAGGTCCAGGGTGATCGAGCTGGTGCCGCCCTCCGACGGGGTCCCGACGAGCCGGCCGCGGAACTGCTCGGCCCGGGTGACCGGAGAGGCCTCGGTGGAGATCATCCGGATGGTGCCGGTGTGGATCGGCTCGCCGAACGCGAGCAGCGGTGCGTTGCGTTCACCGGCGGCGATCATCGTCTCGATGTCGCCGATCCGGGTCAGCTGCGCGCCGCCGGCGAGCACCGTCTGGATCGCCGGAGCGGAGCCCTGGGTGGCCTCGAACGTGACGTCCAGCCCGCGCGCCTCGAACAGTCCCCGGGTGTCGGCGATCATCTCCGGGGCGAACGACAGGCTCTCCATCGGCAGCACGTTGAGGAAGGTGACCGGCTCGCCGGCGTCACCCCCGTCGTTCCCGCCGCAGGCGGCCAGTACCGCACAGACGGCCAGTACCGCGGCGCAGGTCCGGCCCACGCGGCGGGCTCCCCGGACGCTCCTGGTGGATGTGGTGGTCATGGCTCACGTCTCCTCGCGTCGTTGCGATCCGTGGCGGTCCCGGGTTCCCCGGTTGCTCGTCGACGGAGTCGGTACCGGCTGGTCGTGGGGAGGAAGGCGGCCAGCTCCGCCCGAACCCCGTCGGGTGCCTCCTCGGCGAGCAGGTGACCGGCGTCCAGTGCCCGCCCGGTCGCGGCCGGGGCCCAGACCCGCCAGTCCTCCAGCACCGCCGGTGCCCGCCCGAGCGGGCCGCGGCGCCCCCACAGGACGAGTGTCGGCGCGGTGATCGTGCGCCGGCCGCGGTCGGCCTCGTCGTCGGCGGCGTCGACGTCGAACCCGGCCCGGTAGTCCTGGCACATCCCGTGCACCACCTCCGGGCGCGCCCACGCCGACGCGTACGCGGCGAGCGCCGCCGGGTCGCAGACCTCCGCCAGACCCCGTCCGAGGATCGCGTCGGGCTCCGCGGCCACCAGCCGCTCCGCCAGGTCCGCCGGTTGCGACAGCAGGAACCAGTGGAACGCCCCCCGGGCGAACCCGGCGTCGGCGCGGGCCAGCACGTCGGCCGTCGGGAGGACGTCCAGCACCGCCAGCGCGCTCACCGCGCCGGGGTGGTCCAGCGCCATCCGGTAGGCGCAGCGGGCACCCCGGTCGTGCCCGACGACGGCGAACCGCTCGTGCCCGAGGGCCGCCATCACCGCCACCAGGTCGGCGGCCATCGTCCGCTTCCCCGACACCGCGACGGCGGCGCCCGCCGGGAGTGCGCTGTCGCCGTAGCCGGGCAGGTCCGCCAGCACCAGGGTGCGGCCGTCGAGCAGGCCGGGGGCCACCCGGTGCCACATCACCGACGTCTGCGGCCACCCGTGCAGCAGCAGCACCGGCGGGCCCTCCCCCGCCTGCCGGACCCGCACGGTCCCCCCGGACGGCGTCGGGACGTCCTGCGGGCTCCCCGGCAGCCCGATCCCGCTCACCCGAGCCGGTACCACGCGGCGGCCGTCCAGCCGCGCACCGCGGCCAGCTCGTCGCCGTCCAGCACGGCCGCGAGCCGGTCGGCACCGGGCCCGTGGTCGTGCGGGTGGTCCCCGGCGTGCATCAGCAGCTCGGGGCCGAGCAGGTCGACCGCCTCCCGGGCCTGCACCGGGTCGGACGGCAGGTGGATCGGCGCCGTGGTGAACCGGACGTGCTCACGGACGATCTCCGACGGCGGCCGGTCCACCCAGGGCACCTCGCGCCAGACGCCCTTCCAGTCCTTGTCGAACCGCCACAGCAGCGTCGGGAGCCAGGTCGAGCCGCACTCGGCGACGGTGACCCGGAGTCCGGGGAGCTCGGCGAACACGCCCTCGGTCACCAGGCTCACCAGCTGCCCCTGCGCGACGACGTTCCCGTTGGCCAGGTAGTCCTCCAGGTAGCTGTGGGTCATCCCGCTCGACGACGGCGCCTGCCCTGCACGCCCCCACGCGTGCAGGGTGACGACGAGACCGTGCTCCGCGGCGGCACGCAGCACCGGCCGGTTCCCGACGTTGCCCCAGCGGGTGTCGTTGCGGACCGGCAGCAGTGCGGTGACGACCTCCGGCCGGTCGCCGATCCGGTGGATCTCGGCGACCGCGGCGTCGACGTCGAGGGTCGGCACGACCATCGCCACCCGCAGCCGCGGGTCGTGGGCCTGCCACCGTTCCAGGAGCCAGTCGTTGAGCGCCCGGCAGAGCGCCGCCTCGTAGTACGGGTTGCGGTTGGTCTGGAAGGTGCTGGTGCAGGTCAGGATCGCGAGGTCCGTGCCGTCCGGGGAGAGCACGCGCTCCCCCAGCTCGCCGACCTCGGACAGCGGCCGGCCACCCGGGCCGATGCCGGGCGGGTAGGCGCCGCCCTGGGTCGGCGACAGCGACACCCCGCCGTCGGCGGTGTAGTCGCGCCAGTAGGGGTCCATGTGCGCGACCACGTCGGACAGTGTCGACGGGACACAGTGGACGTCGGTGTCGACCACCACCCCCACCACCGGGGCGCTCACGACACCACCCGCTCGGGCAGGCCGTAGAGCCGGCAGGCGTTCGATCCCATGATCGGCTCACGCAGGTCGGCCGGGAACAGCCGGGGCGCCGCCGTCGGCGAGTCGAAGTCCCAGTGCGGGTAGTCCGAGGCGAACATGATCCGCTCGCCCAGGCCGAGATGCCGGATCACCGTGGCCAGGTCCGCCGGGTCGCGCGGCTCCTCGATCGGCTGCGTGGTGAACCACAGGTGCTCACGCAGGATCTCCGACGGCGGCCGGTCCAGGTGCGGGACGTCCTCCCGCAGCGCCGCCCACCCGTCGTCCAGCGACCAGATCAACGGCGCCGCCCAGGCCAGCCCGCCCTCCACACAGACCACCTGCAGCTCGGGGAACTCGGTGAGCACGCCCTCGCAGAGCAGGCTGGTGACCAGCGCGCCCATCATGTTGCCGTTCCAGACGTGCTCCTCGAGGTAGAACGACGGCCAGCCCGCGCCGCGGTGCTGCTCCAGCCCGCCGGTGTGCGCGGCGATCGGCAACCCGGCCTCGGCGGCGGCCGCGTAGATCGGCCAGTACCGGCGCCTGCCGAACCCGGACTCGCCACCGGTGGCCAGCAGTACCTGGCAGAACCGCGGGTCGCCCGAGCGCCTGCGGATCTCCGCCGCGGCCAGCTCCGGGGACTCCAGCGACACCGCGATCGACGACCGCAGCCGCGGCTCGCGGTCGAGCCAGCACTCGGCGACCCAGTCGTTGAGAGCCCGGCACAGCGACGCGGCGAACTCCGGGGTCTCGGCGCCCCAGCTGTGCGACTGCAGCGGGATGAGCACGCCGTGGTCGATGTCGAACTCGTCGAGCAGCTGGTCGCGGACGAGCTGCAGGTCGCTGCCCGGGAAGGCGCCCTCCGGCCAGGCGTCCAGCCGGTAGCCGGAGTTGCGCACCCGCGGGTAGACGTCCGGCGGGGCGGGGACGCGGCTGCCGAACAGCTCGTAGCGGCGCCGGGCGGCCGGGTCCAGGCGCGGCATCAGCTCGCCGGGCGGGCAGGCCGGGTGGATGTCGGTGTCGACGATCGTGAAGCCGGTACGCCGGCGGGCCGGCGCCGCGGGCGCCTCGGGTGCGGTGGTCACGAACTCTCCCCCTGGCTCGGAACGGTGCGGGCGGGCCGCGGCGTGGTGTCGACGACGACGTGGTCGCCCGAGCCGAACCGCTCCACCGTCACGTCGAAGGTCTCGGCGACGAACGGGCCGGGCCTGCGCTCCCCGGGCGCGGGCTCCGCAGTGGACACGTCGGCGGGCTCGACACTCACCTCGTAGCTCCGGGCCGGCGGCTCCCCCGGGCCGAGGAACGACTGCCCGGTGGCCAGGTCGTACTCCCAGCCGTGCCAGGGGCACGCGATCAGGGCGTGCTCGTCGTCGCGCTCGTACCGTCCGGGTGTGCTCGACCGGACCCGCGCCTGCGTGCGGCCCTGGCACAACGGTCCGCCCAGGTGGGGGCAGTGGTTGTTGAGCGCGTAGAACCGGTCACCGACCCGGAAGACCCCGATGGAGCGCCGTCCACGGGTCACGATCCTTCGTTCGCCGGGCGGGAAGTCGTCCACCCGGGCCACCACGATCCGCATGCTCCCGACGCTATGTCGCAGGTCACCCCGGACGGAAAGAGGAAGTTCGGATGCGGATCATCCACCGCGTCTATGGACCGGGGCGCAACGAGCGCGAGGCGGTGTCCAGCATCGCGCGCAGCCAGGTGTGCGCGGCGTCGTCGGAGCGCAGCCGGTGCCACCAGAAGATCTCCACGATCGGCGGCGGGTCCCCCGGGCAGGGAAGGATCCGCAGGTCGGGACGGTCGGCGAAACCGGCGGCGAGCCGACCCTGCATGACCGCGACCCGATCGGTCCCGGCGACGAACCACGGGGTGGCCGCGTAGCTGTCGACCCGGACCGCCACCCGCGGCCGGGTGCCGAGCATCGCGAGCAGGGGCGCGAGCGGGGAGCTCGCCGGGTACTGCGGGTCGGGCTGGTTCGGGATCACCCACGGCAGACGTTCGAGGTCGGCCAGCTCGATCCGGTCCCGCACCGGGTTCTCCGCGTCGACGACGCACACCCAGCGGTCCCGGAACAGCTCCTGGCCGCACAGCTCGTCGACCTTGAACTCGGCCTTCGGCGCGGAGATGATCCCGTCCAGCGTGCGCAGCGTCTCCGGCAGGTCGCCGGGCAGCCTGCCCTTCACGACCGGGACGTGCAGCCGTACCCCGGGTGCGGCCTCGTGCACCACGCGCGACAGCGACTCGCCCATCGCCGCCAGGACGTAGTCGGTGGTCATCACCGTGAACTCGTGCTCGGAGATCTCCGGCCGGAACGGCTCCTCCGGCGCGAACAACCGCTCCAGACCGAGGCAGAGCGGCTCGACCTGGAGGGCGAGCCGGCGCCCCAGCGGGGACAGAACGTAGCGGCCGCGGGTGCGTTCGAGCAGGTCGTCGTCGAAGTGCCTGCGCAGCCGGGCGAGCGCGGCGCTCGCCGCGGGCTGGGTCACCCCGACCCGCTCGGCCGCCCGGGTGACGTTCTGCTCGCGCAACAGCTCGCGCAGGATCACCAGCAGGTTCAGGTCGACGTTGGCCAGCGCGGCCGTCGCGGAACGGGGCACCTCAGGTCTCCTGCTCGTCCAGGCCCGCGACCGGGAGCACGGTCCGGACCGTCCAACCGCCGTCCGGGCGCGGGCCCGCCGAGCAGGCGCCGCCCCACCGTTCGGCCCGCTCACGCATCGACACCAGCCCCAGGCCGCCGGGCACCCCGGCCGGCGGATCCGCGGGCCGGGTCCCGGACCCGTCGTCGGCGACCTCCACCACCAGGTCGCCGTCGCAGCGTTCGATCCGCACCCGCACCGTGTCCGCCCCGGCGTGCTTGACGGCGTTGTGCAGGGCCTCCCGGACGGTCCGGTAGAGGTCGTCGGCGACCCCTGGGCCCAGCCGCGGGTCCTCCGGGGCGACGACGTCCACCCGCAGGCCCGTCCGGGACCGCACCTCGGAGGCGTGCGTGCGGACCGCCTCCACCAGGTCACCGTCACGCGGTGCGGCCGGGTGCATCTCGCGCACCAGCAGCCGCAGGTCGTCCAGCGCGTCGGCGGACATCGCGGACAGCTCGGTCGCGGCGCCCAGCACGCGGGCCGGGTCCGGGTCGGAGCGGTCCAGGCGACCCTGCAGTGCCGAGACCTGCATGCGTATCGAGAACAGCTGCTGCACCACCGAGTCGTGCAGGTCCCGGGCCAGCCTGCGGCGCTCCGCCGTGCGGGCGTCGGATCGGGAACGGGCCACCAGCCGGGCGGTGTCCACGGCGACGGCGGCGTGCGCGGCCATCGCCTCTAGGAACGCCAGCGACGACGGGTCCGGTGCCTCGTCCGGCTCGTAGTAGGCGTTGATCACGCCGACGGTGGTGCCGCGGACGACCATCGGCATCGCGACGAACCCGTCCCAGTCCGGCCGGTCCATGATCTCGTGCAGCGGCTCCCACGCCGGGTCCGCCATGATCGCCGCCCGGCGGTGCGGGACGACGACCGCCTCGCCCCGCGTGTACGCCTCCAGGAACCGGATGTCCGCGCCGCCCTCCCGGCAGGCCCGCAGCCGCCGGACGAAGTCGGCTGCCGCGCCGAACCCGGCCATCCCGAGCACCTGCAGGTCGGCCGCCGGGTCGTCGACCGCCAGGATCTGGGCGGCCGCGATGTGCGCGGTGCCGATGATCTCGCGGGCGATGGCGTCCAGCGTGCGAGCCAGCGACCCCGCCTCGGCGACCCCCGAGGCGGCCCGGACGATCGCGGTCAGCCGCTCCTGCCGGGCCAGCAGGTCGGTGACGTCGCTGAACCACACGGCCAGGCCGCCGGTGCCGTCCGGCGCGGCCCGGTACCGTAGGTCGCGGGCCGACCCGTCGGCCCCGGTCCAGCGCACCGTCCGCGTCCCGCACGGGCCCACCGGGGCGGGGACGAACGGCGCCCGGACGCCTACGAGCTCGTCGGCCGGGCGGCCGAGCAGCCGGAGGGCGGCCGGGTTCAGCGAACGGAACCGGCCGTCGGCGTCGAGCAGGACCAGGCCGTCCGCACACACCGCGACGAGCGCGGCCGCTCCCGGCTCGTCGCGGTCGGGGACGGTCGTCACATCGGTGTGCACCGCACCATCATGCGGTCACTCGCCGCCCGGTTCGAGCGTCTCGCCGGGATAGCCGATCTCGATCCGCTCCTCGGGGACGCCCGGCGCCGAGTGCAGGACGGCTCGCATCATGTCCTTCGGGACGAGACGGTCCGCGCAGGCGTCCGGTCCGACGCTGATCAGCTCGTCGACGCGGCGGGCGCGCAGCGGCGGTGCCCCCCGGTAGCCGACCAGTGGCTCGGCGACCAGCTCGGCGACCCGCCGGCGCGGGTTCAGCGAACCGAGCGGATCCTGGTAGACCATCTGCAGCGACCGCCGGGCCCGCACCAGGTCCCGCCGCCGCAGCCCCATCAGGTCGACGTCCTGGAACTCGATCTCGCCCGACTGCGGGCGCGGCGCCTGGATCAGCGACCGGGCCGGCGTGGACTTGCCGGAACCGGTCTCGCCGACCACCCCGACGTCGTCGAGGGACTCCAGGAAGGCACGGACCCCACGGCGGACGACGGCGTGGTCGTCGTCGACGAGCTGCCCCGCTCCCCGACCGGCAGGATCGAGATCGCCCGGGCCAGGGAGCCGGCCGGAGCAGTTCCGTCCGCCGGGTGAGACTTCCTCGCCGCGCCCGTTCTCTGATAGAAGGTGAGCCTCACCTAATCCGAGGAGAACGATGAGGCCCCGTGGAACCACGCTGCTCGCGGCGCTGCTCGGTGCGGCCCTGGTCCTGACCGGCTGCGGTGCGTCCCCCGGCGGCACCGGCACCGCCCCGGCGACGCCGTCCGACGGGGCCGCGTTCCCGGTGACCGTCCGGCACGCCTTCGGCGAGACGACGGTGCCCGCACCCCCGCAGCGGGTCGTCGCGCTGGGCATGAACGACCTGGCCGTCGCCCAGGCCGTCGGCGCACCGGTCGTCGGCGCGGTCCGCAGCTCCGGCGACAGCGGTCCCGTGCTCCCCTACCTCGACCCCCTCCCGCCCGAGGTGCTGGCGATCGAGCCCGACGGGACGCTGCCGCTGGAGCAGATCGCGGCGTTCCGGCCCGACCTGGTCCTCGGGGTCTCGGCGTTCCAGATCAGCGACCGGGCGGGCTACGAGGCCCTGTCGCGGATCGCGCCGACCGTCACCTACGCCGAGGGCCTGTACACCTCCTCCATGCAGGACGACGCCCGCCAGATCGGTCGGGCGCTGGGCCGCGGGGACGCCGTCGAGACGCTGATCGCCGAGGCGGACCGCCGCATCGCCGAGACCCGTGACCGGCTGCCCGGGCTCGTGGGGAGGACCTACCTCTACGGGCAGGCGCGCGGGGAGATCCTGCCGATGGTGGTCGGCGAGCAGAACCAGTCCACGGTGTTCCTGCGGTCGCTGGGTCTGGAGGTGCCGGCGTCGTTCCGGGAGGCGCCGGCGAGCGACGCGCTGGCCCCGGGCACGGTGGGGGTGTCCTACGAGGAGGTCGGCAGGCTGTCGGAGGCCGACCTGCTCCTGATGACCTTCGCGGGGGCGGGCGACCGCGCGAGGTTCGAGGGCGACGAGCTGGTGCGCCGGGTGCGCGCGGTGCGGCAGGGCACCTACACACCAGTGACACTGGACCAGGCCATCGCCCTGCAGGCGCCGAACGTGGTGTCTGTGGGCTGGCTGCTCGACGGGCTGCAGCCCGCGCTGGAGAAGGTCGCGACGAGCTGACGAGCCCGGCTACCCGCCGGTAGGCTCGGGGTCGTGAACCCACCCGACATCGCCCTCAAGGCCATGAACGCGGGCCACCGTCTACTGATCCGGCTGACCGGTGGGAAGGTCGGCCACTCGGCGATGGGGATGCCCGTGGTCGAGCTGACCACCCGCGGCCGGCGCTCCGGCGAGCCGCGCACGGTGCTGCTCACGGCACCGGTCCACGGTGACGGGAGCTACGTCGTCGTCGCCTCCCGGGGCGGCGACGACCGCCACCCCGCCTGGTTCCTCAACCTGCGTGCGGACCCGGACGTCGAGGTCGCCGTGCAGGGCGGGCCACGCGTGCCCATGCGCGCCCGGATCGCCGACCCGGCCGACCGCGCGACGCTCTGGCCGCAGATCGCCGGGAAGTACCGCAACTACGCCGGCTACCAGCGCAGCACCACCCGGGAGATCCCGCTGGTCCACCTGGAGCCGCGCGGCTGACCGGCCACGCATCATCAGAGCAGATGATTCCGGAGATCCGGATCATCTTCGTGGGGTCGGGGTATGTCCGGTCCTGCCGTGCCTGCGGAGGCGGTCTCCCCGCAGGCGTCGTCACTGCAGCTCTCGGTCCTCGGTGGTGTGCGGGCGAGCCGTGACGGCGACGACCTGGCGCTCGGCGGGCCGCGCCCGCGGGCACTGCTCGCCGCGCTCGTCGTCGCGGCCGGGCGTCCGGCCACCGAGGACCTGCTCATCGACGCCGTCTGGGACTCCGAACCCGCCCCGGCCGCGAAGCAGGCGCTGCACACCTACGTCGCCCGGCTGCGCGGTGTCCTGGAGCCCGGCCGCTCGGCCCGCGGGGCCGCGACGGTGCTGGTCCGCGGCAGCGGCGGCTACGCCCTGGCCGTCCGGCCCGAGCAGGTCGACGTGTGGGCGATGCGCGAGCTCGCCGCCCGCGGCGCGACCGCGCTGGCGCAGCGACGCCCGCACGAGGCGGTGTCCGTGCTGGACCTGGCGCTGGCCACCGGCGACGGCACCCCGTTCGGCGACCTCGCCGACCGCGCCTTCCTGGCCGCCGAGGTGGCCGCGCTGACCGAGCTGCGCGCCGGGATCCGCGAGGACCGGGCCGCCGCCGCGCTCGCCACCGGCGAGGACGTGACGCTGCTCGACGACCTGGCCGCGCTCACCGCCGAGTACCCGCTGCGCGAGCGCGCGTGGGAGCTGCGGGCCCGCGCGCTCTACCGCGCCGGGCGCCAGGCCGACGCCCTCGCCGTCCTGCGGACCGCGCGGGACCTGCTCGCCGAGGAGCTCGGCGTCGACCCGGGGCCCGGCCTCGCCGCGACCGAACGGGCGGTGCTCGCCCACGACCCGGAGCTGCTGCAGCGGGCCCCCGCCGCCGACGCCCCGGCGCCCGCCGCCGGGGCCACCCGCAGGCCGCTGCCGGTGCCGTCGACGGCGCTGCTCGGCCGCGACGACGACCTCGCCGGGCTGCGCGCCGCCCTCGACGCCCACCGGCTCGTCACCGTCGTCGGCCCCGGCGGGGTGGGCAAGACCCGCGTCGCGCTGGCCGTCGCCGCCGACGCGGGCGGTCCGGTGTGGTGGACCGAGCTCGCCGACCTCGCCCCGGGGACCTCCGGCGCGCTGCTCGCCCCGGTCGTCGCCGAGGCCGCCGGGGTGCTCACCGCGCAGGGCGCCGACCAGCTCGCCGCCGCCCTGGCCGGCACCCCCGGCCTGCTGGTGCTCGACAACTGCGAGCACGTCCTCGACGCCGTCGCCGAGCTGCTCACCACGCTGCTGCCCGCGTGCCCCGGTGTGCGGGTGGTCGCGACCAGCCGCGAGCCGGTCGACCTGCCCGGTGAGCAGCTGCTGGACCTCGCGCCGCTGTCCCCCGCCGCGGCCGAGCAGCTGTTCCTGGACCGCGCGTCGGCCGCGGCGCCCGGCGTGGCCCCCACCGGCGACGACCGGGCCCGCGTCGCCGAGGTCTGCGCCCGGCTCGACGGGCTTCCGCTGGCCGTCGAGCTGGCGGCCGCCCGCAGCCGCACCCTGTCGGTCGGGGAGATCGCCGACGCCCTCGACGACCGGTTCTCCCTGCTCGTGGGGGCCGGCCGGGGCACCCCCGCCCGGCACCGGAGCCTGGAGCACACCATCGCGCTGTCGGTCGACGACCTCGGCCCGTCCGATCGGTGGCTGTTCGGGGCGCTGTCGGTGTTCACCGGCGGGTTCGACGCGGCCGCGGCCGCCGACGTCGCCGGGGTGCCGGTCCGCGACGGGCTGGCCACGCTCGTCGCGAAGTCCCTGGTCGGCGTCGACACCGGCGCACCGGGCCCCCGCCGGTTCGCGCTGCTGGAGTCCCTGCGTGCCTTCGGCGACACCCTGCTCGACGACGCCGCGCGCACCGCGGCCCGCACCGCGCACCGGCGCTGGGTCCTCGGCGTCGTCACCGAGGCCGACGCCGCCTGGCTCGGCCACGACGCGGCCCGCTGGTTCGGGCGGGTCCGCGCCGAGCAGCCGAACGTGCGGGCCGCGTTCGGGGCCGCGCTCGCCGACGGGAGTACCGCCGCGGTCGACGACGCGTTGCGCCTGGCCGGGGTGCTGGGCTGGTACTGGTACCGCTTCGGCCGGGTCGCCGAGGGCATCGGGTGGGCCACCGCCGCGCTGGCCGCGGCCGGGCCGGACGCCGACCCGGAGGCCGTCGGGCTGGCGCACTTCGCCTCCGGCCCCCTGCGCTACCTGGCCGGTGACCCGGCCGGTGCGGCCGCCGACGTCGCCGCCGGGCTGGAACGGATGGACCCGGCCCGGCACCCGACGAAGGTCGCCCGCGGGCTCGCGTTCCGCGCCTACCTGGCCGCGGCGGCCGACCCGGCGGCCGCACAGGCCCTGCTGGGCGAGGCACTCGCGGTCTCGCGCGCGGCCGGGGACGGCCCCGGTGAGTCCGAGACGCTCATGGCCGCCGGGCACCTCGCGCGCCTCGGCGGGGACACGGCGTCGGCGCTGGACGTGCTGCGGTCCGCGGTGGCCGTCGCGCGGCGGGCCGGGCACGGGTTCGCCGACGGGTCCTCGCGCTGGCACCTGGTGAAGACCCTGCTCGACCGCGGCGACCCGGCCGCGCTGGACGAGGCGGAGTCGCTCGTGCGGTTCCTCGGTGGCGAGCCCGACGTGACGTCCTGGCTGGTCGCGGTGCACACGCTCGCGGGCGCGCTGGGACAGTCCGGCGACGGAGCGCGGGGCGCCCGGCTGCTGGGGGCGGTGTCCGCGGTCGGCGGCGAGGTCGGCTACCGGCCCGAGGAGATGGACCCGCAGGACTCCGAGCGCAACGCCGCCCTGGTCCGGGCCGCGCTCGGCGGCTCGGCGGAGCGGTACGCGGCCGCGTTCACCGAGGGCGTCGCGGGCGGGCGGGCGGCGATCGCCGCGGTCCTCGACGAGCTCGGTGACGGCGGCACCGTCGCCACCCGGATGGTGGGCCGGAGCGCCTGAGCCGCGCTCCGCGGGACCGCGTGCAGGCCCCTGCAAGGCCGCTGCAAGTGGAGTGCCAGTGGCCCACCGCAGAGTTCGTGGTGTTCGCCCCACCGGCCGCCCGGGCCGCCGGGGCCGCCACCCGAGGAGACACCATGAACGCCACCCTGCGCAGCCTCGCCCGGCTCGGCCTGATCGCTGCGGCGACGAGCACCGTCCTGTTCGGCACCACGGCCTGCAGCCTCGCCTCCGTCCCGGCGGACAGCGTCGAGCAGCAGATCGTCAGCAAGCTGGGTGCGCAGGGCGTCTCCCTCGACAACGGGAAGGCCGACTGCGCCACCGACCTCGACGCGACCGTCGGGGCGAGCCGGACCTGCGAGTTCCACTCCGGTGGCCAGCCGGTCGGCGCCGTCGTCACCGTCACCGCCGTCGACGGGGACAACGTCTCCTTCGACATCACCACCGAGCCCCGCCCGGTGCCGAAGGCGCTGCTGCAGGACACCGTCGGCTCGCTCGTCGCGCAGAACGCCGGCGTCCCGATCGACGCCACCACCTGCGACGGCGACCTCGCCCCCACCACCGGCCAGGCCGTCGGCTGCCGCGTCACCTCCGGCGAGGACTCGATCGACGTCCGCGCGACCGTGACCGAGGTCCAGGGCGGTCTGGTCAACTTCGACGTCGAGCAGGTCTGAGCCGTGCGGACCGCGACCTGGCTCTCCGCGCTCGCACTGGTCCTCGTCGCCGGCGCCCCGCTGACCGCCTGCTCGACCGGGCCGGAACGGCAGGTGTGCGGGGTCCTGGAGGCCGACGGCGACGACTACCTCGAGGTGGACCCGGCCGCCTGCCCTGCGCCCGAGGCGGTCGTGTCACCGGCCGGGCCGCGGTGGGTACCGGTGTCCGCACTCGACGACGGCCACGACCACCACCGCACGGTCGTCGCCCGGTCCCCGGGCACACCGCGGACCACCGTCGCGCGGACCCCGGCCCCCCGGGCGACCGCGGCGCCGCGGACCACGACGAGGACCACGACGAAGACGACGACGAGTCCGAAACGGACGACCCGGTCCCGGTGAGCACCGTGCCCCGGTCACCGCGGGCCGGCCGCCGGCGGGCGCGGGGTCCGCCGGCGGCCCGCCCGGGGACGCCGGGTGGGCCGGGGCACCGGGCCACGGGCTCCGCGCCGCCGCAGCGGTGCGGGACCGTGTCGCCCCGGGCCCGGCTCCGGGCCGTGTCCCCGCGTGTCAGGCCGAGGCCGGGCCCCAGCGCAGCGTCAGCCGGGTACCCGCGCCGTCCACCACCACGCCCGCCGGCCCGGCCCGGTCCACAACGGACCCGCGCTCCGCACCGCCACCGGGACCGGCGAGCGACGGGACGACCGCCTCGATCCGCAGGTCCGCCGCGTGCGGCCGGCCCGCGTCGACCCACCCCGCGACCAGCCCGGCCAGCCGTTCGGCGGCGCGGTCACCGTCCGGCCCGCAGGCCCGCACCGTCGCCTCCGGGTCCGCCAGCAGCACCGCGCACCCGTCGCCCGCGACCAGGCCCAGCGTCGCGCGGACACCACCGAGGTCGAACAGCGCCGGTGCCGCCCCACCCCCGGCCGGGCCGAACAGCCGCACCACCCCCGGGTCCGCGACCGCGCACCACAGCCCGAGCCCGTCCCACAGATCCGCCACCGTGCCCGCCGCTGCCACCGGCCGGTCGGAGCCCGCACCCGTGGTCGCGCGGGCCAGCGCCCGCGGGTCCGGGACGTCGGCGTCATCGGAGCCGCAGGCGGGCTGCACCCGCCACCGGCCGTCCGGCAGCGCGACCTCGGCGCCCGGGTCGGCACCCTCCCCGCGCAGCCGGACGAACGCGCAGCTGCGCACCGACCGCGAGTGCAGCCGTCCCGGAGCGGTGTGGGCGAACGCCACCGACAGCTGGCTGCCGCGCACCGTGAGCGGCAGCAGCAGCCGGCCGCCGGGCGCGAGCTGGGCGGCCCACTCCGGCCGGACGCCGGTGGAGCCGACGGTCAGCTCGATCCGGTCGTAGGGCGCCGCGGGCGGGTACCCGAGCGCCCCGTCCCCGACGACGACGTCGACGTCGTCGTACCCGGCGGCGTCCAGGTTCGCCCGGGCCCCGGCGACCAGGTCGTCGTCGATGTCGAGGGTGGTCACGGCCCCGTCCGGACCGACCAGCTCCGCCAGCAGCGCCGCGTTCCAGCCGGCCCCCGCACCGATCTCCAGCACCCGGTGTCCCGGCCCGGCCTCCAGCTGTTCCAGCATGATCGCGACCATCGACGGCTGGGAGACCGAGCTGACCGTCACGCCGTCGTCGACCTTGATCGGGACGGCGACGTCGGCGTAGGCCCCGCCGGGGTCGAGGGCCGGCAGGAACAGGTGGCGCGGCACCGTCTCCAGTGCCGCGCGGACCGCGGGGGTGCGCACCCGGCCGTCGCGGACCAGGGACGCGACCAGCGCGGAACGGGCGCGGTCGGCCGACATGCGGGCATTGTGCCCTGCCGCCGTCTAGAGCAGAACGAGGTCGTCCGCGTGGACGAGCTCGCGCCGCTGCTCGGGCGGCAGCTCGCGGGTCCGGCGGCCGATCATGTGCGGCAGCTCGGTCGCGTCGTAGGAGACGACACCCCGTGCGATGGCCCGCCCACCGGGGGCGAGCAGCTCGACGACGTCGCCGGCGTCGAAGTCACCGGACACGCCGTGCACCCCGGCGGCGAGCAGCGAGCGGCGACGGCGGCGGACGGCCTCGACCGCGCCGTCGTCGAGGTCGAGGGCCCCGCGGACGTCGGCGGCGTGCCGCAGCCAGAACCGGCGGGCACCCATCCGGGTCCCGGCGGCGCGGAACACGGTGCCGACCTCCGGGCCGTCCTCGGTGGTGGCCAGGGCATCGGCGATCCGGTCGGCGGAGGTCAGCAGCACCGGGATCCCGGCCGCCGACGCCATCGCGGCCGCCTCGACCTTGGTGGCCATGCCGCCGGTGCCCAGTCCCGACCCGGGGCGGGTGACGCTGACCCCCGCGAGCTCGGCCGGGTCGTCGACCTCGGTGATCAGCGACGTCCCGGGGTCGCGCGGGTGGCCGTCGTAGAGGCCGTCGACGTCGGAGAGCAGCACGAGCGCGTCGGCGCCGACGATGTGCGCGACGAGCGCGGCGAGCCGGTCGTTGTCGCCCACCCGGATCTCGGCGGTGGCGACGGTGTCGTTCTCGTTGACCACCGGAAGCGACCCGAGCTGCAGCAGCCGCTCCAGCGTGCGCTGGGCGTTGCGGTAGTTCGAGCGGCGGATCATGTCGTCGGCGGTGAGCAGCACCTGCCCGATGCCCTGCCCGTGCCGGGCGAACGACGCCGAGTAGGCGTGGGCGAGCAGCAGCTGCCCGACCGACGCGGCGGCCTGCTGGGTCGCCAGGTCACGCGGCCGGCGTCGCAGCTGCAGCGGCGCGAGGCCGGCCGCGATCGCCCCCGAGGAGACGAGCACGACCTGCGCACCGGCGGCGCGACGCCCCACCAGGGCGTCGACCAGGGCGTCGAGCCGGGCCGGGTCGAGACCACCGGTCAGGCTCGTCAGCGACGACGACCCGACCTTCACCACGATCCGCTTCGCCGCACCCAGTGCGGCGCGCGTGCTCACGCGGGTCTCACTCCTCGATCTCGTGGTCCGACGAGTAGCGGGCGCCCGCGGCGAGCTCGGCGTCGGACAGGTGGTTCCGGCGCGCGCCCCGGGCGCGCTTGCGCTCGGCGGCGCCGACCCGGTCGTTGCCCTCCAGCCGGATGTCGGTGCCGCGCCCGGTGAGCAGGGCGGCGACGCCGGCCGGGGTGGACGGCTCCCAGTCGAAGGTGACCTGGCCGACGGTGACCGGGCAGCCGGGGACGGCTCCGGCCTTGGCGAGCGCCTCCTCCACGCCGAGCCGGGCGAGCCGGTCGGCGAGGTAGCCGACGGCCTCGTCGTTCTCGAACGCGGTCTGACGGATCCACCGCTCGGGGCGCTCCCCGCGCACGATGAACCCGCCGTCGAGCTCCGGGTCGGGCGTGATGGTGAAGCCGGTGTCGTCGACGGCGCGCGGGCGCAGCACGATCCGGCTCGGCTCGGCCTCCGGGCGCGCGGCACGGGCCGCGGCGACCCGCTCGGCCATCGCGAAGCTCAGCTCCCGCAGCCCGGCCCGGGACGCGGTGGAGATCGCGTACACCGGCCAGCCGAAGCGCTCGGTCAGGTCCTCGCGGACCATGTCGACCAGGTCCGCGGCGTCCGGGACGTCGATCTTGTTCAGCGCGACCAGACGCGGGCGCTGGTCGATCCGCTCCCCCAGCGCGCTGGTACCGAGGGCCTCGGCGTAGTGCGCCAGCTCGGTCTCCAGTGCCTCGATGTCGGACACCGGGTCGCGCTCGGTCTCGAAGGTCGCGCAGTCCACGACGTGCACCAGCACCGAGCAGCGCTCGATGTGGCGCAGGAACTCCAGGCCGAGGCCGCGGCCCTCGGCGGCACCCGGGATGAGGCCGGGGACGTCGGCGACGGTGAAGGTGTCGTCCCCCGCGCTGACCACGCCGAGCTGGGGCACGAGGGTGGTGAACGGGTAGTCGGCGATCTTCGGGCGGGCCGCGGACAGGGCCGCCACCAGCGAGGACTTGCCCGCGCTGGGGAACCCGACGAGGCCGACGTCGGCGAGGCTGCGCAGCTCCAGGGTCAGCTCGACCTCGTCGCCGGGCTCACCGAGCAGCGCGAAGCCGGGGGCCTTGCGGGCGGCGGAGGACAGCGCGGCGTTGCCGAGCCCGCCCCGTCCGCCCTCGGCGGCGACGAACCGGGTGCCGACACCGACCAGGTCGGCGACGACCTCGCCGCCGGCGTCGAGAACGACGGTGCCGTCGGGGACCCGCAGCTCCAGGTCCGGGGCGTTCGCGCCCTGCTTGAACGCACCCTGCCCCTGGGTGCCGTTCTTCGCCTCCGCACGGGGGCGGTGGTGGTAGTCGAGCAGCGTGTGCACACCCGCGTCGACGACGAGCACGACCGAGCCGCCCCGGCCGCCGTTGCCGCCGTCGGGGCCGCCGAGCGGCTTGAACTTCTCGCGGTGTACCGAGGCGCAGCCGTTGCCCCCGGCACCCGCGGTCGCGTGCAGCACGACGCGGTCCACGAACCGGGACATGACGGTGCTCCTGTCGTTGTCGTAACCGCGGCGGGGCCGCGGTGGGTGGTGACACGACGAACGGCGGGCCCCCCGTTACCGGGGTGACCCGCCGTCGGCGTCGCTGTGCTGGCGGGTCGCTCAGACCTCGGCCGGCACGATGTTCACGGTCTTGCGGCCGCGCTTGGAACCGAACTCGACGGTCCCGGCGGCGAGGGCGAACAGCGTGTCGTCCTTGCCGCGCCCGACGTTGACACCCGGGTGGGTGGCGGTGCCGCGCTGACGGATGAGGATCTCGCCGGCCTTGACCGACTGGCCGCCGAAACGCTTCACACCCAGGTACTGGGCGTTGGAGTCGCGACCGTTACGGGAGCTGGACGCACCCTTCTTGTGTGCCATGACGCGGGCTCCTTACTTGCCGATCGCGGTGACCTGGACCTTCGTCAGGGGCTGACGGTGCCCCTGACGCTTGTGGTACCCGGTCTTGTTCTTGAACTTGTGGATCCGGATCTTCGGACCCTTGGTGTGCTCGACGACGGTGGCCGTCACCGCGGAGGTGAGGCCGCTGGCGTCGGTGGTCACCTGGTCGCCGTCGACGAGCAGAACGGCGGGCAGAATGATCTCGGCGCCGGGCTCACCGTCGAGCTTCTCGACGGTGACCACGTCGTCGACGGCCACCTTGTACTGCTTGCCGCCGGTCTTGACGATCGCGTACATCGCTGACGCACGACTCCTGAACATCGGGGGCGCATCTGGTGCGCTCGGGCTTTCACAGCTCGCGCCGGTCCCCGGCGCGCACACCACGGCCCCCGTGCCGAACACTGTCGTGTGCAGAGGCGTGGCTTCTGTCGGTCAAGGTTACGCGACCCCGTCGGAGTGCTCTCCGCCGGGGTCGCCGTCACCCTCCGTCCTGGGGCGGACCCGCCGGACGGGAGGCCGCCCGGCGTGGACGGCGGGTACGGGTGACGGCCGCGGCGGGCTCCGGCTGCGCGGCGACGGCCGGAGCGGCCGCCGTTCCCGCGCCGGCCGGTGCCGTCGTGGCCGCCGGCGGAGCGGACTCCTCCGGCGTCGAGGCGGTCGTGATGACCACCGCCTCACCACCGCGGACCGGGGCGCCGCCGGAGCGGCTGACCCGGCGGCGGCGCGGTGCGGGTGCGTCGGGCTCCGGGGCGGCAGGGGGCGTCCCCGCCGGCTCCGGGGCCACGTCCTGGGCCGGGGCCACGTCCTGGGCCGGTGTCGCGGCCTGCGGGGCCCCGGTGGGCTCGGCGACCACCGGGGCGGCCGAACCGGTCAGCTCACCGCGCGGCTCGGCGACGACGGTCTCGTCGTCGGCCGGGGCCGGTGCGGGTGCGGCGTCGGTGACGGTGGTGTCGGCCGTGGCCGGCACGGAGACCCCGGTGGACCCGGCGGCCGCGCCGTCGTCGCCCTTCGGGCTTCTGCCCGCGGCGACGGCCGCGGCACCCGCGGCGGCGTCGACGCGCGCGGTGTCGCCGGAGCCGTCCCGGTCCCCGGCACGGTCGGAGCCGTTGCGGTGTCCCGAGCCGCTGCGGTCGGGAGCGTGGCGGTCGGCGTCGTGGCGGTCGGCGTCCCCGTTCCCGGAGCCGCCGTGGCCGGACTCGCCGTTGCCGGACTCGCCGTTGCCGGGCTCGCCGTTGCCGTTGCCACCGCGGCGACGACGGCGACGCCCGCCGCCGTCGGAGTCGCCGTTGCCGGCGTTCCCGGAGCCGGACCCGTTGCCGGATCCGCCGCCGTTGCCGTTCCCGTTGCCGGAGCCGTTCCCGTGCTGCGCGCCGTTGCCGGAACGGCCGTGCTGGTGGTCCGGACCGGTGTCGGTCGAGACGATCACGCCCCGCCCGCGGCAGTGCTCGCAGGTGGTGGAGAAGTGCTCCAGCAGCCCGCCGCCGACCCGCTTGCGGGTCATCTGGACCAGGCCGAGCGAGGTCACCTCGGCGACCTGGTGGCGGGTGCGGTCCCGGGCGAGGCACTCGGTGAGGCGGCGCAGGACCAGATCCCGGTTCGCCTCGAGCACCATGTCGATGAAGTCGACGACGATGATCCCGCCGATGTCACGCAGCCGCAGCTGGCGGACGACCTCCTCAGCCGCCTCCAGGTTGTTGCGGGTGACGGTCTCCTCGAGGTTGCCGCCGGAGCCGGTGAACTTGCCGGTGTTGACGTCGACGACGGTCATCGCCTCGGTCCGGTCGATCACCAGGGTGCCGCCCGAGGGCAGCCAGACCTTGCGGTCCAGCGCCTTGAGCAGCTGCTCGTCGATCCGGTACTCGGTGAAGACGTCGGACGGGCCGGTGTGGCGGTGCATCCGGTCGGTGAGCTCGGGCGCGACGTGCCCGACGTAGCCGGACACGGTGTCCCAGGCGTCGGCGCCGGACACGATCAGCTTCGAGAAGTCCTCGTTGAACTGGTCGCGGACGACCTTGACCAGCATGTCCGGCTCCTCGTAGAGGAGCGTCGGGGCCTTGGGTGCGCCCGGGCCGGTCTTGTTCGCCTTCTCCTTGACGACCTCCCACTGCGCCTGCAGGCGGCGGACGTCGCGCTCGAGGGCTTCGTGCGAGACCCCCTCGGAGGCGGTCCGGATGATCACACCGGCGTCGGCCGGGACGATCTCCTTCAGCATCTCCTTGAGGCGCTTGCGCTCGGTGTCGGGCAGCTTGCGGGAGATCCCCGCGGCGCCGCCGGAGGGCACGTAGACCAGGAAGCGGCCGGCGAGGGAGATCTGCGTGGTCAGCCGGGCGCCCTTGTGGCCGACCGGGTCCTTCGTGACCTGCACCAGCACCTGGTCGCCGGAGGACAGCGCCTGCTCGATCTTGCGCGCCTTGCCGTTGAGGCCGGCGGCGTCCCAGTCGACCTCACCGGCGTAGAGCACGGCGTTGCGGCCGCGCCCGATGTCGACGAAGGCCGCCTCCATCGAGGGCAGCACGTTCTGCACGCGGCCGAGGTAGACGTTGCCGACCATCGAGCTGCCGGAGTTGCCGCCGGTGATGAAGTGCTCGACGAGGATGTCGTCCTCGAGCACGCCGATCTCGGTGCGGTCGGAGCGCTGGCGGATCACCATCTGGCGGTCGACCGACTCGCGCCGGGCCAGGAACTCCGACTCGGACAGGATCGGCGGACGGCGGCGGCCCGCGTCGCGGCCGTCCCGCCGCCGCTGACGCTTGGCCTCGAGCCGGGTGGAGCCGCGCACGCCCTGGACCTGGTCGTCGGAGGACGACCCGGAGTCCTGGCGGGACTCGCTCCGGGCCTCGCGGACCCGGGTGACGGTGTTGGGCGGGTCGTCCTCGGAACGGTCCTCGACGTCGGACCCCCCGCGACGACGACGGCGCCGCCGGCGGCGCGAGCCGCCCGGGGACTGCTCGTCGGAGTCGTCGGCGTCGTCGGAGTCGGAGTCCTCGGAGTCGGCCCCGGTGGAACCGGCGTCCTCGGAACCGGACTCGTCGGAGTCCTCCGAGTCGTCGCCGTCCTCGCCGGAGTCCTCGCCGCCCTTGCCGCGGCCGCGGCCACGACGGCCCCGGCGGCGACGACGGCGGTTGCCGTTCTCGTCCTCGCCGTCGTCGTCGGAGCCGTCGCCCCGGTCGTCGGCGTCGGTGGTCCCGTCGGGGTCGGCGTCGTCGGCCGCCGGGGTGGCGGCCCCGGAGTCCGCGGCCGGGGACGCGGTGGTGTCGGTGTCGCGGTCCTTGCGACGGCGGCTCTTACGGCCGCGGCGGGGGCCGCCGTCGGTGCCGTCCTCGCCACCGGGCTGCTCGGCCGCGTCGTCGACGGCGGGCTCGGCGGCCGCCGGGGCGGTCTGCGCGGCGCCCTGGGCGGTGGGGGCCTGGAACATCGGGACGGCGAAGACCGGCGCCAGTGCGGGCGCGGACCCGCCCCGGGAGGCACCGGAACCGGTGTCGAACGGGTTCGCCCGGACCTCGGTGGTCGCGTCCCCGGCGTCGGCCGAGTCGATGTCGAGTACGGCCGCGGCCTCGGCGAGTGCGGCGTCCGGCGTGTCGGCCGCGGGGGCGGCCTCCGCCCCGGCGGGCTCGGCCCCGTCGGTGGGGTCCGGGGAGGTGGCCCCGGCGGCGTCCGTGACCGGGCGCAGCGCCGCGACGACCTGCTCGGCCGTCGCACGGGTGATGCTGGACTGGGCGCTACGGACCTCCTGGCCCAGACCGACCAGGGTCGCCAGGACATCGCGGCTCGCCGTGCCCAGCAGCTTGGCCAGGGCATGGACCCGCATCTTCTCCGGCAGCTCGGAGAGCCCGCCGGTGCTACCGGCGGGCGCGTCGTTCACGGACATTCAGCTCCTTCGCCCCCGGGCGCCTCACGTCGGAGGCGGCCGCTCAGGGACCTTGCGCGTACGTTCCGCAGCTCGCGCGGGTTGCGCGGTACGGCACATCTGGTGTCGCTCCCCGGTCTTCGGGGATGGTGCTCGACGCCGGACCGGAGGCGGGAAGTGCCGTCCGTGTCAGGAACCGTCCGGCCGGGCCCGGGTCGCCGGGACCGCACCGAGCGGATCCACCAGGTCGCCCCCGTCGTCGAGCAGGCCCTGCGCCAACCGGGTGGCCGTCACCGGTACCGGCGGCGCCAGGTCTGCGACGACGGTGAGCGCGCCCAGTACGTCATCGGGTCGGACGGTCGGTGTCGTCAGCCGTACGACCGCCGTCAGTATCGCACAGTCGGTGACCGAACCCGGGGAACCCGCCGCCCCGGACGGGTCATGATCGGCCGGTGTGCCGTTCACCTGCGGTTCGACCGACAGAGTCACGACGGCGGCGCGCACGTCGATCTCCTTGCGCCCGGACGGGGTCACCCGGGTCACCACGACCGAGGTCTCGGCGAGGAACCGCTCGACCGCGGACCGCACCTCGGCGGGGTCGAGCCCGCGGATCTCGAGCCGCCAGCGGGCGGCGTCGATCCGGTCGGCCAGCGCGGGCGGCGTCGCGACCGCCGCCGCGACGACGTCGAGCCCGTCGGGCAGCGCCCGGTCCATGGCCTCCCGGACCAGCTCCGGGTCGACCTCGCGGGTCAGCCCCATCTCGACGTACTCGGCCTCGCTGGCCGCCCCGGTCGGGGCGGCACCGACCCAGGACAGCCGCGGGTGCGGGCTGAAGCCGTGCGAGTGCGAGACCGGGACACCGGCCCGGCGGACCGCGCGTTCGAAGCTGCGGGCCACGTCGCGGTGCGAGAGGAACCGCAGCCGGCCGCGCTTGGCGAAGCGCAGGCGGATCCGCTGCACCGTCGGGGGTGCCGGGTTCGCCGCAGCTCCTGCCTTCACGCGCGCCATGCGCCGGAGTCTAGGAGGGGCGTGCACACGGTCGGGCACACGGCCCGCGCGCATCCTCGGCGCGACCGGCGGACCGGAAGGAGCACCCACCATGTCCACCATCCCCGACCTCGGCACGCTCGGCGCGGCCCACCGCGCCGTGTGGGCCTCCGGCGACTACCCCGCGGTCGCCGCGGAGCTGATCCCCGGCCTCGGCGAGGTCGTCGTCGACACGGCGGCCGTCGGCCCGGGCGACCGGGTGCTCGACATCGCCGCGGGCACCGGCAACGCGGCCGTCCCGGCCGCGCTGCGTGGCGCGGACGTCGTCGCCGCGGACCTCACCCCGGAGCTGCTCGCCGTCGGCGCGCGGCTCGCCGCGGACCGCGGGGCCGCGCTCGAGTGGGTCGAGGCCGACGCCCAGGCGCTGCCCTTCCCCGACGCCGCGTTCGACGTCGTGCTGTCCTGCGTGGGGGTGATGTTCGCCCCGTTCCACGAGCGGGCGGCGGCCGAGTTGCTGCGCGTCTGCCGCCCCGGCGGCCGGATCGCGCTGCTCGCCTGGACCCCGGGAGGGTTCGTCGGGGGCTGCTCGCGACGCTGCGCCCGTTCGTGCCCGCCCCGCCGCCCGGGGCGTCTCCCCCGGTCCGCTGGAGCGACGAGGCGTACCTCCGCACGCTGCTCGGGGACGGTGTGCGGGACCTGCACACCTCGCTCGGGTCCGCCCGGTTCGCGGTCACCGACTCCCCCGCCGCGTTCCGCGACTGGTGGAAGCAGCGCTACGGGCCGATCGTCACCACGTATGCCCGCATCGCCGACGCCCCGGAACGGACCGCGGAGCTGGACACCGCGTTCCTCGACCACCTGACCGCCACCCGGACCGGCGACCACTGGGAATCCGAATACCTGCTGGTCACGGCCGTTCGCCTCTGACAGGAGGGGTCGAACGGCCGGTTCCGGCGGCACGGCGGCGGTGTCATCCTCCCTCGCCGCGGACAGGGAGGTGCCGTGTGACCGTCGTCCGGCTGCTCGGCCCGCCCCGTGCGGGCGGTGTGGACCCGGTCCGGGGCCGCAAGCCGTGGGCGCTGCTGGCGCTCGTGCTGTGCAGCAGCGGCCCGGTCCCGCGCTGCCGCGCCGTGGGGCTCCTGTTCCCCGACGCCGGCGATCCGGGGGCGGCGCTGCGGTGGACGCTCAGCCGGGCGCGGCGGGCCACCGGGTGCCGTACGGCTCGGCGGGGATCCCCTGCGCGTCGAACCCGTCGCGGGGACCGTCGTGGACGTGTTCGACGTCCTGGCCGGGCGGCGGCCGCGGTTCTGGCCACTCGGCGAGGCGACGCTCCCGTTGCTGGAGGGCCGCGAGCCAGACGTGCCGGAGTTCGCCGCCTGGCTGCACGGCCGCCGGCGCGATCTCGCACGTTCCGGTCGGCTGCTCCAGCAGACCTACTGCTCCAGCACCAGCAGCGCGTCGCCGGCGGGCCGGAACCCGGCACGCCGGTAGAACGCGGCGCTCCCCGCGGTCGGGGCGAGCATCAGCCGCCGGTACCCGCGGGCCCTGGCGTGCGCGACGACCGCCGACAGCAGCACCCGCGGCACCCCCGCCTCGGTGAACGCGGCGAGGACGAAGGCGTTCCCGACCTGCCCGGTGCGCGTGCCACGGCCCCCGGGGCGGGGCATCTGCACGGTCTCCAGCACGTTGATCGACCCGACCGGTGTCCACCCGGCGCGGTCGCTGCCCGCCTCGGCCACCCAGAACGCCCGGCGCGGCTGCTCGACCCGCCACCAGGCGGCGAACGACTCGGCGAACGACGGGTCCTCGACCGGCCGCCCGGCGCGCTCCTCCAGCCAGAGGCGGCGCAGCCGGGCGAGCGCGGCGACGTCGCGTTCGTCGGCGACCCGGACCCGCAGGCGTCTGCCGCCGTACTCCCAGGAGGACCCGTCGGCGTCGGCGACGGCCGGGTCCGGGATCGAGGACAGTCCGTTCTCAGCCACCCGGGTGTGCGCCCCCGAGCGGCCCCGCGGCCGAGGCCGTCGGGTTGACCACGGTCAGCGGCAGCAGGGTGGTCCCGCTGGGGCCGACCTCGATGTCGGTACCCGTGGACGGGCAGACGCCGCAGTCGAAGCACGGCGTCCAGCGGCAGTCGTCCTGCTCGCGGCCGTCGAGCGCGTCCTGCCAGTCCTCCCAGAGCCAGTCGCGCTCCAGGCCGGAGTCGAGGTGGTCCCAGGGCAGGATCTCGTCGGCGTCGCGCTCGCGGGTGGTGAACCAGTCCAGCGACACCCCCTGCGGCTCCAGGGCCTCGGCGGCGGAGTCGACCCAGCGGCGGTAGGAGAAGTGCTCGGACCAGCCGTCGAACCGGCCGCCGTCGCGCCAGACCTTCTCGATGACGGCGCCGACCCGGCGGTCGCCACGGGCGAGCAGTCCCTCGATCAGCGAGGGCTCGCCGTCGTGGTAGCGCATGCCGATGTTGCGGCCGATCTTCCGGTCGGCGTTGACCGCCTCGCGCAGCTTGCGCAGCCGGGAGTCGACGACCTCGGGGTGGCACTGCGCGGCCCACTGGAACGGGGTGTGCGGCTTCGGGACGAACCCGCCGATGGAGATGGTGCAGCGGACGTCGTTGCGCCCCGACGCCCTCCGCCCGGCCTCGATCACCCGGTAGGCCATCCCGGCGATCTCCAGGACGTCCTCGTCGGTCTCGGTGGGCAGCCCGCACATGAAGTACAGCTTGACCTGCCGCCAGCCCTGGGAGAACGCCTCGGCGCAGGTCCGGATGAGGTCGTCCTCGGAGACCATCTTGTTGATCACGCGGCGGATGCGCTCGGAGCCGCCCTCGGGGGCGAAGGTCAGCCCCGAGCGGCGGCCGTTGCGGGAGATCTCGTTGGCCAGGTCGATGTTGAACGCGTCGACCCGGGTGCTCGGCAGCGACAGCGAGGTGTTGGTGCCCTCGTAGCGGTCGGCGAGGCCCTTGGTGATCTCGGCGATCTCGGAGTGGTCGGCACTCGACAGCGACAGCAGGCCGACCTCGTCGAAACCGGAGGCGCGCACCGACGCGTCGACCATCTCGCCGACGCCCTGCAGCGACCGCTCCCGCACCGGGCGGGTGATCATCCCGGCCTGGCAGAACCGGCAGCCGCGGGTGCAGCCGCGGAAGATCTCGACGCTGGCCCGCTCGTGCACGGTCTCGGCCAGCGGGACCAGCGGCTTCTTCGGGTACGGCCAGTCGTCCAGCTCGATCGTGGTGCGCTTCTGCACGCTCGCGGGGACCCGCTCGTCGGCCGGGGTGACGGCGGCGATGTGACCGTCGTCGGCGTAGGTCACGTCGTAGAGGGACGGCACGTAGCAGCCGGGCGTCGACGACAGCCGCAGCAGCAGCTCCCGGCGCCCGCCCGGGCGTCCCTGCGCCTTCCAGTCCCGCACGACGTCGGTGATGTCGCCGACGACCTCCTCGCCGTCACCGAGCGCGGCGACGTCGACGAAGTCCGCGACCGGCTCCGGGTTGAACGCCGCGTGCCCACCGGCGACGACGACCGGGTGGCTCTCGTCGCGGTCCCGGGCGTGCAGCGGGATCCCCGCCAGGTCGAGCGTGGTGAGCAGGTTGGTGTAGCCGAGCTCGGTGGAGAAGGAGACGCCGAGGACGTCGAAGTCACCGACCGCGTGGTGGGCGTCGACGGTGAACGACGGCACCCCCGACTCGCGCATCAGGGCCTCGAGATCGGGCCAGACCGCGTAGCAGCGCTCGGCCAGTGCGTCGGCGCGCTCGTTGAGGACCTCGTACAGGATCTGGACGCCCTGGTTGGGCAGGCCGACCTCGTAGGCGTCCGGATAGAGCAGTGCCCAGCGGACGGCCGCGGAGTCCCACGGCTTGACCTGCGAGTTCCCCTCACCGCCGACGTACTGCACCGGCTTGGCGACGCGGGGCAGGATCGGCTCCAGGGCGGGGAATACGGAGGTGGGTGCCACGCTGCACCAGGGTAGCCACGTCCGTTCGGGACGAACCGGCGGGTCGCGTCCGGCCGAACGCGGGGTGTGGAACCCGAGCAGTACACCGACGTCGGCGCGGTCCGGCTGTGCCACCAGTCCTTCGGCGACCCGGCCGACCCGGTGGTGGTCCTGGTGATGGGCCTGGGTCTGTCCTTGGACTGGTGGCGCGACGACCTCTGCGCCGCCCTGGCCGGCCGCGGGTTCCGGGTGGTGCGGTTCGACAACCGCGACGTCGGCCGCTCGACGCACCTGTCCGGCCCCGGGATCTCGGCCTGGGGGTTCCTGACGCGCCGGGCCCGGCCGGTCTACACCCTGGCCGACATGGCCGACGACACCGGCGGACTGATCGCCCGGGTCGCGCCGTCCGGGGCGCACGTGGTCGGCGCCTCGCTGGGGGCCTCGGTCGCCCAGGAGACCGCGATCCGCCACCCCGGCCTGGTCCGGTCGCTGACCTCGGTGATGGGCCGCCCCGGCGACGGCACCGGGCGGACCGCACCGCGGATGATCCCGGAGTTCTTGCGCCCGCCGCCCGCGGACCCGGTCGAGGGCCTGGTCCGGTCGTTCCGCCGGATCGGCTCCCACGACCGGACCGCCGTGGACGACGAGGACGTCCGCGTCACGTTCCGGCGGGCGCAGGCCCGCGAGACCGGCGACGGCAGCGGGGCCGGCAGGCAGCTGGCGGCGATCGTCGCCGAGCGGGACCGCACCGCGGACCTGCGGGCGCTGACCTGCCCGGCGCTGGTACTGCACGGGTGCGCGGACCGGGTCATCCGCCCCGACGGGGGCCGTGCGACCGCCGCGGCCGTCCCGGGCGCCGAGCTGGTGGAGGTGCCGGGGATGGGCCACGACCTGCCGCGGTGGGTCTGGCCGGAGCTCGTCGAGGGGATCGTGCGGACCGCCTCCCGGGCGCACGCCCGCTGAGGCACGGGTCACGGCGGACCGGCGGGCCGGGCACCTACGCTGGCGCCGACCTGCTCCCCACGCGCGTCCCCGAACTCCCAGGAGACCCCCGTGCCCGTGACCGACGCCGAGCTGCACGCCCGGTTCCGCCCGCTGTTCGAGAAGATCGCCGCCGGCGCGGTGGAGCGCGAGCTGAGCCGCAGGCTGCCCGTCGACGAGATCGCCGCCCTGCGCGACGCCGGGTTCGGCGCTGTCCGGCTGCCGGTGGAGGCCGGCGGCGCGGGGGCGTCGCTGCGTCAGCTGTTCGCGTTGCTCGTCGAGCTGGGCGCGGCGGACTCGAACATCCCGCAGGCGCTGCGGACGCACCTGCTGTTCGCCGAGCTGTGGTCGGCCGGTGCCGCCGACGACCCGGTGCTGCGCGGTCGGCTGGAGCAGGTCGCGGCCGGCAGGCTCGTCGGCAACGCCATCTCCGAGCGCGGCGGCGTCGTGCGCAACTCCTCCACCACGGTGCTGCGCCGCGACGGGGACAGGCTGCTGCTCGAGGGCGAGAAGTTCTACTGCACCGGCACTCTCTACGCCGACCTCGTCGACGTCGTCGCGCTCGACGAGGACGGCAGCCGGGTGAGCGTGCTGGTGGAGACCTCCGCGCCCGGTGTCGAGCGGGTCGACGACTGGCGCGGGTTCGGGCAGAAGCTGACCGCCAGCGGCACGACCCGGTTCACCGCGGTCGAGGTCGACCCGGCCCAGGTGCGGCCCGCGCCGACCGATGCCCACCAGCCGGTCCGGCAGGGGTTCCTGCAGCTGGTGCAGCTGGCGGCGCTGGCCGGGATCGCCCGCCGCGCCGCCGACGACGCCGCCGCCTACGTCCGCGACCGGCGCCGCAACTGGCCCTACGGCAACGCCGACCTGCCCAGGGACGACCCGCTGGTACAGCAGGTCGTCGGGAAGGTCGACGCGGCCGCGTTCACCGTCGCCGCCGTCGTCGACGCCGCGGCCGCCTCGCTGGAGCGGGCGTTGTCCGAGCCCGGCCACGGCCCGGCCGCCGAGCTCGACGTGTACCGGGCCCAGTCGACGGTGCCGCAGCTGGTGCTGGACGCGACCTCGGAGCTGTTCGAGGTCGGCGGCGCGTCCACCGTCGACGTCGACCGGGCGCTGGACCGGCACTGGCGCAACGCGCGCACCCTCGCCGTGCACAACCCGATCGTCTACAAGCAGCAGGTGGTCGGGGCCTTCGCGCTGAACGGGACGGTGCCGGTGCTGTCGCTGTCCCCGGGCGTCGCGGGCTGAGCGGGGCTCACCGGCCGGCGCGGGCGGTGAGGGCGGCGCGCGTGGCGTCGTCGGCGGGCCGGGTTCGGCCCGCCGCCGCGGGACGATGAACGCGGCCACGGCCAGAAGCCCGGCCAGGAGCATCCCGTACTGCAGGCTCAGCAGGTAGCCGAGCCCCCGGCCCAGCGCGAACGGGGCCTGCGGGTCGACCAGCGTCCACGCCGAGCCGGCCAGGAGCAGTACGGCCCCGGTCAGCGGTGCACCCGGGGACAGGCGGGCGGCGAGCACCACCGCGCCCAGGAGCAGCCCGCCGACGAGCAGCAGGCCCGAGCCGGCGGGGACCCGGTCGAGGTCCATCCGCATCATCGACTCGTAGGCGATGCCCATCCCCGCACCGGCGACGAGCAGCGCCACCGCCGTCCCGACGAGCCCGACCAGGATCCCCACCAGGTGCCGCACGACCGCCCCCTCCGCCGATCCGGACGGATCGGAAGCTATCAGCGCTTCCCGTTCGGCAGGGCCAGTCGGTTGATCATGCCCAGGACCTGCATGTACTGCTTCCACAGCGGCCCGGTCGTGTACTCCAGCCCGTACTCCCGGCACAGCTCCCGCACCTCGGGGGCGATCTCGGCGTAGCGGTTGCTGGGCAGGTCCGGGAACAGGTGGTGCTCGATCTGGAAGGACAGCTGGCCGGTCATCAGGTGGAAGTACCGGCCGCCGTCGAGGTTGGCCGAGCCCAGCAGCTGGCGGACGTACCACTCGCCGCGGCTCTCGTCCTCCAGCTGCTCCTCGGTGAACTGGACCGCTCCGGTCGGGAAGTGGCCGCAGAAGATGACCGCGTGCGTCCAGACGTTGCGCACCAGGTTCGCGGTGAGGTTGCCCGCGAGCACCGGCAGGAAGAACGGCCCGGCCAGCGCGGGGAACGCGACGTAGTCCTTGAGGATCTGGCGACCGGTCTTGCGGCCGATCGACTTGATCTGCTGCCACACCCGGCTCAGCGGCTTCTGCCCCGCCACGACCTTCTCGACCTCGAGGTCGTGCAGCGCGACGCCGTACTCGAAGAACAGGCTGAGCAGGAAGTTGTACAGCGGGTTGCCCAGGTAGTACGGCGTCCACCGCTGCTCCTCGGACAGCCGCAGGATCCCGTAGCCCACGTCGCGGTCCTTGCCGACGACGTTGGTGTAGGTGTGGTGCATGTAGTTGTGCGAGTGCTTCCACTCCGCCGAGGACGAGACGTTGTCCCACTCCCAGGTCGACGAGTGGATCTTCGGGTCGCGCATCCAGTCCCACTGGCCGTGCATGACGTTGTGCCCGATCTCCATGTTCTCGAGGATCTTGGCGATCGAGAGCATGGCGGTCCCGGCGATCCAGGCCGGGGGCAGGACGCCGGCGAACAGCAGCGCGCGGCCGCCGATCTCCAGCGCCCGCTGCTTGCGGATGACGCCACGGATGTACTCGGCGTCCGAGGCGCCGCGCTCGGCGAGGACCCGGTCACGGATCGCGTCGAGGCGACGGCCGAGCTCCTCGATCTGCTCGGCGGTCAGGTCGGTGGTCGCGGCCACGTCCTCGCGGCGCGACGACGGCACGAGTTCCAGCACCGGGCGCTGCGGGTGCTGCTCGCGGCCGGTCTCCTCCGGGCCGGGCTCGGCGTGCGTGGGGTTCTCCAGGACGGCGGTCATGAGGACCTCCTTCGGTCGGAGCGGGTGGATCAGGGAAGGTCGATGCGGGCGGGCCCGCACGCGGAGTTGATGCAGGTCTGGACCAGGTCGCCGGGCTCGCCGTGCGCCTCGCCGGTGCGCAGGTCGCGCACCCGGCCCTCGCGTAGCGGCAGCACGCAGCCGAAGCAGATGCCCATCCGGCAGCCGCTGGGCATGAGCTTCCCGGCGGCCTCCCCCGCCTCGAGAAGGCTCTGGCCGGACTCGACGACGACGTCGTCGCCGCCGAGGTCGACGGTGCCGCCGGTGCCCTCGGTGGCGCGGGCCGGCGGGGTGAAGCGCTCGGCGGTGACGCCGTCCCAGGCACCCTCCAGGGCGTCGAGCAGGCCGTCGGGGCCGCAGGCGTACACGGCCCGGTCGGCCCTGTCCGCGACGGCGGCGTCGAGGGTCGTGGGGTCGAGCCGCCCGGAGACGGCGCTGTGGCGCAGCACGACCCGCAGCGACGGGTGCCGCGCGGCGAGGCCGGCCAGCTCGGCGCGGAAGATCGTGTCCTCCGACGTGCGGGCGCCGTGCACGAGCACGACGTCGGGCATCGTCCCGGCGCGGTCGAGCGTGCGCAGCATGCCCATCACCGGGGTGATGCCGCTGCCCGCGGTGACGAACAGCAGCTTCTCCGGGAGCGGGTCGGGCAGGACGAAACCGCCCGCCGCCTGGTCGAGCTCGACGATCGTGCCGATCGGCAGGTCGCGGACCAGGGTCGGCGACACGGCGCCGCCGTCGACCTCCTGCACGGTCACGGTGAGGTGCTCGGCGTCCTCGGGCGAGGTCAGCGAGTAGCTCCGGGTGAGCCGGACGCCGTCGACCTCGACGCCGATGCCGACGTACTGGCCGGCGCGGTGCCCGGCCCAGGCGCGCCCGGGCTCGATGGTCACCGAGACCGCACGGCCGGTCTCGCGGCGACGGGCGACGACCCGGCCGCGCAGCGACGTGGTCGACCAGAGCGGGTCGACCAGTGTCAGGAAGTCCTCGGGCAGCAGCGGGGTCGTGAGGGCGCTCGCGGCGGCCAGCAGGCCCCGGCGGCGCGAGGTCGTGCCAGGAGCGGATCGGAACATGACATCAACAGTGCACTGCTCGATGTCACATAGCAACCGGGGTCGCCTGGATCCTGTGTCACATGCTCGCCTGTTATTCTCCGTGTCATGGTCGAGGACCCGGAGTCGGCGGACTGGCGCACCATCGACGAGCTGGCGCGGTCCAGCGGTGTCACGGTGCGCAACATCCGCGCCTACCAGTCCCGGGGGCTGCTGCCCCCGCCGCAGGTCAAGGCCCGGACGGGCTACTACGGCCCCGGTCACGCGGCACGTCTGGAGCTGATCCAGGACCTGCAGGACGAGGGCGTCAAGCTCGACACGATCAAGAAGCTGCTCGACACCACCGGTGGCTCCACCGAGCAGGTCGTGCAGTTCATCCGGA
This sequence comes from Pseudonocardia sp. UM4_GMWB1, assembly GCF_017312155.1. Classification (NCBI taxonomy): domain Bacteria; kingdom Bacillati; phylum Actinomycetota; class Actinomycetes; order Pseudonocardiales; family Pseudonocardiaceae; genus Pseudonocardia; species Pseudonocardia sp. UM4_GMWB1. Next base: position 4,662,408 of record NZ_QJPN01000001.1, read on the forward strand.
CCGTCCGCGCGCTGTTCGCGCCCGAGGACCGGCAGATCGTGCACCTCGCCGAGCTCGCCGAACGGTACGAGAGCACCGACGTCGGCGTCGCCAAGCGCGGGGTCAAGATGGGCCTGCTGCGCGAGCTGGGCGACGACACCTACGAGGAGATCAGCCCGCGGCTGATGAACGCCGCGGCCGAGCTGACCGGTCTCGGCATCCCGATCACCCGCTCGCTCGACGTCGTCGAGCAGCTGCGCAAGCACGCCGACGCCGTCGCCCGGCTCTACGTCGATCTGTTCCTCGGCGAGATCTGGCAGCCCTTCGACGCCGAGGGCCGTCCCGACGACCAGTGGCCGCGTGTCTACGAGACGATCGAGCGGATGCGCCGCATCTCCGGCGAGGTCATGATCGCCGTGCTGGAGCTGGCCGTGGCCGAGCGGGTCGACGTCACCTTCGGCCGCGACATCGTGCGCAACGTGAAGACCACGAGCGCGGGTCCCACGGTCGCACCCGACGCCGCGGAGCCGTCCACGGACGGGGCGGAGCCGTCCTGACCACCGGCGCCGGTCAGCGCCCGCGCAGCGCGCGGGAGACCACGGCCCGGGTGTCGGCGGGGTCGATGACGTCGTCGATCTCGAACACCGTCGCCACGCCGAGCGCCTTGCCCCGCTCGTAGTACCCGGCGACGAGCTCGTCGTAGCGGGCCCGCCGCGCGGTCTCGTCGGTGATCGCGGCCAGTTCGTCGCGGAAGCCGAGGCGGACCGCACCCTCCAGGCCCATCCCGCCGAACTCGCCGGTCGGCCAGGCCACGGTCAGCACCGGCGCGTGCAGGTCACCGCCGGCCATCGCCATCGCGCCGAGGCCGTAGCCCTTGCGCAGCACGACCGTCACCAGCGGCACCGTCAGCCGTGCGCCGGCGACGAACATCGCCCCGAACCGGCGGACGGTCGCGGTGCGCTCGGTGTCCGGGCCGACCATGAACCCCGGGGTGTCGCACAGCGACACGACCGGCAGCCCGCGGGCCTGGCACAGCGCCAGGAACGCGGCGGCCTTGTCCGCGGCGTCGCCGTCGATCGCGCCACCGAGGTGCTCGGGGTCGTTGGCGATCACGCCGACGGCGCGGCCGTCGAGCCGGGCCAGTGCGGTGACCAGCCCCGCGCCGAACCCGCCGCGCAGCTCGACGACGGAGCCGGTGTCGCACAGGGTGTCGACGACGCGGCGGACGTCGTAGGCGCGCAGCCGGTTCTCCGGCACCAGGTGGCGCAGCAGCCGCTGGTCGGCGTGCCCGCCGGCCACCGGGTCCCCGGCGACGTGGCGCAGGTACCGGCGGGCCGCGGCGGCCGCGGCCCGGTCGTCGGGCACGAGCAGGTCGACCACGCCGTTCGCCCACTGCACCGGCATCGGGCCGACGTCACCGGGGGCGACGACGCCGAGCCCGCCGCCCTCGATCATCGCCGGGCCGCCCATGCCCAGGCTGCTGCCCTCGGTCGCGACGATCAGCTCGCAGGCCCCGGCCAGGGCCGCGTTGCCGGCGAAGCAGTAGCCGGCGACGACCGCGACGGTCGGGACCCGGTCACGCAGGCGGGCGAACAGCCGGAAGGTCGGCACGTCGAGCTGGGTGACGGCGGAGGTGTCGGTGTCCCCCGGCCGCCCGCCGCCGCCCTCGGCGAACACGACGACCGGCAGCCGGTCGCGCTCGGCGAGCTCGAGGAGCCGGTCGGTCTTGCGGTGGTTGAGCACGCCCTGGGTGCCGGCGAGCACGGTGTAGTCGTAGGCCAGCACGGCGACCGGGCGTCCGCCGACGGTCCCGGTGCCGGTGACGATCCCGTCGGCGGGGGTGCGGGCGACGAGCTCGGCGGTGCTGCGCCGGGCCCGCTGCGCCGCCAGGGTCAGCGCGCCGTACTCGACGAGGCTGTCGGGGTCGAGCAGGTCGGCGACGTTCTCCCGGGCGGTGCGCCGCCCCGCCGACCGCCGGCGTGCGACGGCGGCGGGCCGGCCGGCGTCGAGCCCGCCGTGGTGGCGGTCGCGGACCTCGGCCAGGTCGGGCCGGATCCGGTCGGGGTCGACGTCCTCGCCACGGCCGGGGGCGTCCGCGGCGTCGGCGTCGGCGAGGACGGCGAGCAGCTCCCCCTCCTCGACCGCGTCCCCGACGGCGACGACGACCGTCTCCACCCGGGCCGGCCGCTCCGCGATGACCGGGTGCTCCATCTTCATCGACTCGAGGACGACGACCTCGCCGCCCGCGGCGACGACCTGCCCGGCCGGGGTGGGCAGCGCCACCACGACGCCGGGCCGGGACGCGCGCACGGCGGTCCGGTCCGCGGGGACCTCGACCGCCGGGCCCGGCGCCGATCCGTTCCCGGCGGCGTCACCGGTCGCGGGCGCACCGGTCGCGGGCGCACCGGTCGCGGGCAGCACGGTCTCGCGGGGCGCCGCGGCCAGCTCCGCCAGGTGCCGGTCGACGAAGGTGGTGTCCAGTGTCCCGTCGACCAGCTCGGGGCGGGCGAGGACGGCCTGCAGCAGCCCCAGGGTGACCGCGACGCCGGCCACGTCGAACCCGGCGAGGGCACGCCGGGCGGCGGCGGCCGCGGCCTCCGGCGTCGCCCCGCGGGCGATGACCTTGGCCAGCAGCGGGTCGTAGCGGGGCCCGACCCGGTACCCGGCGTAGCCGTGGGTGTCGACGCGGACCCCGCGCCCGGCGGGCGGCTGGAAGCGGGTCAGGGTCCCGGCGGCCGGGACGAGGGTCTCGAGCGGCCCGACGGTCTCGGTCGTCACCCGGGCCTGCACCGCGGCCCCGCGCGGCGCGGGCGGGGTGGCGAGGCCGAGGTCGGCGAGCCGGGCGCCGTACGCGACCCGCAGTCCCAGCTCGACGAGGTCGAGGCCGGTGGTCTCCTCGGTGACGGTGTGCTCGACCTGGATCCGCGGGTTGACCTCCAGGAACGCGATGTCCTGCCCGGCGAGCAGGAACTCGACGGTGGCGAGGCCGCGGTAGCCGTCGCACAGGCGCAGCGCGGCCTCGTGCAGCCGCGCGCGCACCGGGGCGGGCACGGCGGGGGCGGGCGCGATCTCGACGAGCTTCTGCCGGCGGCGCTGCGCGGAGCAGTCCCGGTCCCCCAGCACGACGACGCCGGTGCCGTCGCCGAGGACCTGCACCTCGACGTGCCGGGCGGCCGGGAGAAGACGTTCGACCTGCACCGCACCGTCGCCGAACGCGGCGAGTGCCTCGGACGAGCAGCGGCGCACGGCGTCGTCGAGGTCGGCCGGGTCGGTGACCGGGCGCATCCCGCGCCCGCCGCCGCCGGAGCGGGCCTTGACCATGACGCCGCCGCCGGGGCCGAGGCGGGACAGCAGCGCGGCGCCGTCGGCGGGTTCGACGGCCTCCAGCACCGGTACGCCGAGCGCCCCCGCGTGGTCGCGGGCGGCGGCCTTGTCCCCGAACAGCTCCAGCGTCCGCGGCGACGGCCCGACGAACACCACGCCGGCGTCCGCGCAGGCCCGGGCCAGCGCCGGGCTCTCGGAGGCGAACCCGTAGCCGGGGTGCAGCGCACCGGCCCCGCCGTCGACGGCGGCCCGCACCAGCGCGTCGACGTCGAGGTAGGCGGCGGCGCCGGTGCCGGGCAGCGCGACGGCGGCGTCGGCGCGGGCGACGTGTGCGCAGGCGGCGTCGTCGGCCGCGTGCACGGCGACCGTGCGCACGCCCAGCCCCGACGCCGTCTCCATGATCCGGACGGCGATCTCGGCGCGGTTGGCGACGAGCAGCGCCCCGGGGAGGGCGGGGCTCAGGACAGCAGGCCCGCGGCCCGCAGCGCGGCGCGGACGTCCTCGTGGTGCCACTCGTCCAGCGGCACCAGCGGCAGCCGGATCCCGCCGGGCATGAGTCCCAGCTCGGCCAGCGCCCACTTCACCGGGATCGGGTTCGGCTCGGAGAACAGCGCCGCGTGCAGGCCCGCGAGGTCGGCGTCGAGCGCGGAGGCGGTCTCGGCGTCACCGGCGACGGCGGCCTTGCACATCCGGGCCATCGTCTCGGGGGCGACGTTCGCGGTCACCGAGATGTCGCCGTGGAACCCGGCGAGCATCGACGCGCGGGCGGTGCCGTCGTCACCGGAGTACAGCGCGAAGTCGTCCAGGCCCAGCGCGACGAGCTCGCGGACCCGGTCCAGGTCGCCCTTGGCCTCCTTGAGGCCGACGATGTTCGGGATCTCCGCCAGCCGGGCCACCGTCGACGGCAGCATGTCGCAGGCCGTGCGACCCGGGACGTTGTAGAGGTACTGCGGGATGTCGACGGTCTCGGCGATCCGCTTGAAGTGCTGGTAGAGGCCCTCCTGCGGAGGCTTGTTGTAGTACGGCGTCACGAGCAGCGCGCCGTCGGCGCCGGCCGCCCGCGCGGCGCGGGTCAGGTGGATCGCCTCGGCGGTGGAGTTCGCCCCGGTGCCGGCGATGACCGGGACCCGGCCGTTCGCGACCTCGATGGTGCGCCGCATGACCTCGGTGTGCTCGAGCACCGACAGCGTGGACGACTCGCCGGTCGTGCCGACCGAGACGATCGCCGCGGTGCCCGCGTCGACCTGCCGCTCGACGAGCTCGCCGAGGGCCGTGTGGTCGACCTCGCCGCTGTCGTGCATCGGGGTCACGATCGCGACGATGCTTCCGGTGATCATGCCGGGCCTCCCTGGTACCGCTGCTCCTGCCGGTGCGACCGTAGCAAGCGGGACCGACGTCCCGGTGCGGGTTTCCTCTCAGCCGCCGGCTCAGCCCAGGGCCAGCCGGGCCGGCTGGACCGACCGCGTGATCCGGCGCACCGCCTGCACCGCGATCATCCCCGCCGCGACGGTCGCGACGACGGTGACGGCGATCGGCCGGTCGTTGGCGACGACGCCCAGCAGCGCCCAGCACAGCGCCCCCGCGAAGCCCGCGAACCCGGCGGTGGAGCCGACGACCGACAGCACGACCGCGGTGAGGATCACGAGCAGCAGGATCGCCGCGACCTGCGGGAGCACCCCGTCGGACGGCAGCCCGACCGCGACGCCGGCCGCCATCAGGCCCAGCACCAGCGCGGCCGAGGACCAGCCGAGGTAGACGGCCAGCGGCAGTCGCATCGCCAGCCGTTCCGCCCAGCCGTCGGCGACGCTGCGGGACAGCCGTCCGTAGACGACACCGAGCGCGACGACGAGCAGGACCAGCAGCACCTCGGCGGTGACCACCCAGCGGTTCGAGAAGGCCGCGATCCACAGCGGGTTGAGCACCGCGGTCGCCGCGACCCACCAGCCGACGCGGCGGTGCACCTCGCGGCCGCGCTGGCCGGGCAGCAGGGCGTAGCCGGCGTAGACCAGCACGCCCAGGTAGATCAGACCCCAGATCGAGAACGCCCATCCCGCGGCCAGCAGCGGGGTGTCGTAGTCGCGCGCGACGGCGCCGATCCCCGACCCCCCGAGCGCCGACACGAGTACCTGCAGGATCGCCAGGACCGCCACGACGACTCCACGGACCAGGTCCGCGGTCGTCGGGCGCGGGGTGAGCACGGTCATGGCCCACATGGTGGACCGCGGGGACGGCCTCTGCCATCCGGCCGTCGGGAGGATTCGATCTTCCCGCGGGCCGGGGGTCAGCCGAGCGGCAGGAAGAACAGGTGGACGTCGCGCGCGTCCTCCGGGGAGAGCAGCACCCCGCCGGGCAGCCTGCCGTACTCGACGAAGCCGCGGGCGGCGTAGAACGCGGGCAGCGGGGTGCCGCCGCGGGCGCCGAGGGTCAGCATCGCCAGGCCCGTCTCCCGGGCGTGGGCGACGGCGGCGTCGAGCAGGACCGTGCCGAGACCACGTCCCTGCAGGTCAGGGCGGACCATGAGGCGCTGCACGTCGGCGCGGTGCGCGGCGATGCCGGTGCCCGGGACCAGGAAGACCGTGCCCAGCGGGGCGGTGTCCTCCCCCAGCACGAACATCCGGGACGCGCCGGACCGGGCGGCGTCGACGGTCTCGACCGCCAGTGCGCGGACCTCGTCCGGGTCGGCGCCGGGCACGAAGTCCACGGCGCCGCCGGCCTCGGTCACGGCGATCCAGAGGTCACCGAGCGCGGCGGCGGCGCCGGGGTGGGGGTCGACGACCCGGCGGACGGCCGGGACGCCTGCGGTCACAGGTTCGGGAACCAGAGCTTGATCTCCCGGTCGGCCGACTCCGGGGAGTCCGAGCCGTGCACCAGGTTGGAACCGGTCTCCAGGGCGAGGTCGCCACGGATGCTGCCGGGGGTGGCCTTCTCCACCGGGTCGGTGCCGCCGGCGATCTGCCGCCAGGCGGCGATGGCGCGGGGGCCCTCGACGACCGCGGCCAGGACCGGGCCGGAGGTGATGAACGACAGCAGCTCCTCGAAGAAGGGCTTGCCGTCGTGCTCGGCGTAGTGCTGGGCGGCCAGCTCACGGTCCACCGTGCGCAGGTCGAGGGCCACCAGACCGAGGCCCTTGCGCTCGATGCGCGAGACGACCTCACCGACGAGCTTGCGCGCGACGCCGTCGGGCTTGACCAGGACGAGAGTGCGTTCAGTCACGCGCGACAGGGTAGCGACGACCCGCCGGAGGTCCGGCACCCACCGTCACGAGTGCGCCCGGACCGCCGTGTGTCAGTCCTGCTGCTGCGACGGCAGCGTCCCCGCCGCCATCCGGCGGGCCACCTCGCGCCGCATCCAGACCAGGACCGCCCACACGAGGATGAACACCACCGCGACCACGACCAGCGAGGACAGGAACACCAGCGCCGCGACGAGCAGCGCCACCTGCAGCACCAGCGCCGCGGTGAGCCCCCACGGCCGCCGCTGCACCCCGGACGCCAGGATCATGGCGACGGCGATGCCCGCCACCACCCCGAAGCCGAGCGCGGTCGACCCGGTGCCGAAGCGCGGGAGCACCAGCAGCGCCAGGAGGACGACGATCGCCTCCAGGATCAGCGTCGCGGCGAACACGCCGCGGGCACCCTTCATGGGGTCGGTGGGCGGCGGCCGCACACCCTCGGGCACACCCGGCACGTCGCTCACTCCGGTTCCTTCCCGAACAGCGCCCGCGCCTCGCCGACGGTGACGACCGACCCGGTGACGACGACGCCGACCCCGGACCCGCCCGCCTCCTCGGCGATCTCGCGGGCCTGCTCGACGGCCTCGGCCAGCGACGGCTCGACACTGACCCGCTCGGACCCGAAGACCTCGGCAGCGAGCGCGCCGAGCTCGTCGGGGTCCATCGCACGGGGCGAGGAGTTGGTGGTGACGACGACCTCGTGCAGCGCCGGCTGCAGCCCCTCCAGGATGCCGCGGGCGTCCTTGCCCTGCAGCACCCCGATCACGCCGACGAGCCGGGTGAAGCGGAACTCCGAGCCCAGCGCGCCCGCGAGCGCGGTGGCTCCGGCCGGGTTGTGCGCGGCGTCGAGCAGCACGGTCGGCCGGTCAGGCCCGCCCTCGACGGGCTCGAGCCGCCCGGGTGAGCGGACCGAGGCGAACGCGGCGCGGACCGCGTCGGGGTCGAGGGGCTGCGCGGTGCCGGCGCCGACGAGCGCCTCGGCCGCGGCCAGTGCGACCGCCGCGTTCGACGCCTGGTGCTCGCCGTGCAGCGGCAGGAAGATCTCGTCGTAGCGGCCGGACAGGCCCTGCAGCTCCAGGCGCTGCCCGCCGACGGCGAGCTCCCGCTCCACGACGCCGAATTCGGCGCCCTCCCGGGCGACCTGTGCGCCGACCTCGGCGCAGCGCTCCAGGAGGACCTCGGCGACCCGCTTGTCCTGGGCCGCGAGGACGGCGACCGAGCCCTCCTTGATGATCCCGGACTTCTCGCGGGCGATGTCGGTGATGTCGTCACCGAGGTACTCGGCGTGGTCGAGCCCGACCGGCAGGACCACCGCCACGTTCCCGTCGGCGACGTTGGTGGCGTCCCAGCGCCCGCCGAGCCCGACCTCGATGACCGCGGCCTCGACCGGGGCGTCGGAGAACGCCGCGAAGGCCATCGCGGTGAGCACCTCGAACTTGCTCAGCGCGGGCGCGTCGCCGCGCCCGGCGTCGACGAGCTCGACCAGCGGCTCCACCTCGCGGTAGGCCGCCACGTAGCGCTCGGGGGTGACCGGGCGGTTGTCCAGGTTGATCCGCTCGGTGGCGCGCTGCAGGTGCGGGCTGGTGTAGCGCCCGGTCCGCAGCCCGATCTCGGTGAGCAGCGCGTCGACCATCCGGGAGGTGGAGGTCTTGCCGTTGGTCCCGGTCAGGTGCACGACCGGGTAGCCGCACTGCGGGTCGCCCAGTGCGTCGCACAGCGCCTGCATGCGCTCCAGCGACGGCTCCATCACCGACTCCGGCCAGCGCCGGTCCAGCGCCGCGTCGACGGCGAGGAACTCGGCGTAGCCGGTCACGGTGGACTGGGCCGGGACGACGTCGGGGTCTCCCCCGCCGCGGATCTCGTCCAGGACGGCCGCGATCAGGGCCTCCTGGGTGTCCTCCGGCGCCGCGTCGGACGCCTCGGGGGCGTCGGAGCGGTCCTCGCCACCGGGCTCGTCGTCCTGCTCCTGCTCGGCGTCGCCGCCGGACGGCTCACCGTCGGGCGAGTCGCCGAACCCGCCCTCGGCCCACCGGTCGCCGCCGTAGGTCGGCGAGTCGGCCTCGGTGAAGTCGTCGAACTCGTCGTACTCCTTCGCCACGGCGGGATCAGGCCTCCGGGAGCGCGGCGAGCCGCGCGGTGATGCGGTCGATGTCGGCGACGGCGGTCGCGTGCCGGGCACGGATCCCGTCGACGACCTCGGCCGGTGCCTTCTCGGTGAACTTGGGGTTGTTCAGCTTCTTGTCCGCGGCGTCGCGCTCCTTCTCCGCGGCGGCCAGGTCGCGGCCGAGCCGGGCGCGCTCGGCGGCGACGTCGATCGCCCCCGAGGTGTCGAGCTCGACGGTGACCGGCCCACCGGAGGTGGCGACCTCGAAGCTCGCGGTGACGGCGAAGTCGTCACCGGCCGGGTCGAGCCGGGTGAGGAAGCGCAGCGCGCGCTCGTGCGCGGTCAGCCCGGCGGCGTCGAGGCCGGTGAGGCGGGCGGCGACGGCCTTGCGGTCGGGCAGGCCCTGCTCGGTGCGGAACCGGCGGACCTCGGTGATGACCTTCTGCGCGTCGGCGACCCGGACCGCGGCGGCCGGGTCGACCGGCGCCCCGGTGCCGTCGGCCGTCGGCCAGGCCGCGGTCACGACGGTCTCGCCGCCGGTCAGCGCGGTCCACAGCGCCTCGGTGACGAACGGCGCGATCGGGTGCAGCATCCGCAGCAGCGCGTCGAGGACGTGTCCGAGGACGGCCCGGGTGCCCGGCTCGGTGGCCGGGTCGTCGAGCTGGGTCTTGCACAGCTCGACGTACCAGTCGGCCAGCTCGTCCCACGCGAAGTGGTACAGCCCCTCGGTCGCCTTGGCGAACTGGTAGCCGTCGAGCAGCTCGTCGGTCTGCTCGCGGACCTCGGCGAGCCGGCCCAGGATCCAGCGGTCGGCGTCGGTGCGTTCGGCCTCGACGGGCAGCGGCAGGCTCGCGTCCGCGCCCTTGGCCAGCGCGAACCGGGTGATGTTCCACAGCTTCGTGGTGAAGTTGCGGGACCCGGCGACCCACTCCTCCGACAGCGACATGTCGGTGCCGGGATTGGAGCCACGGGCGATGGTGAACCGCAGCGCGTCCGCGCCGTAGGAGTCGATCAGCGCCAGCGGGTCGATGACGTTGCCCTTGGACTTCGACATCTTCTTGCCGTGCTCGTCGCGGATGAGCCCGTGCAGGTAGACGTCGCGGAACGGGGCCTTCCCCATCACGTAGGTCCCGAACATCATCATCCGGACGACCCAGAAGAACAGGATGTCGTAGCCGGTGACCAGGACCGAGTTCGGGTAGTAGCGCTCCAGGTCCGGGGTCTCGTCCGGCCAGCCCAGCGTGGAGAACGGCCACAGGCCGGAGGAGAACCAGGTGTCGAGGACGTCGGGGTCCTGGCGCCAGCCCTCGCCCGACGGCGGCTCCTCGTCCGGTCCGACGCACACGACCTCGCCGTCCGGGCCGTACCAGACCGGGATGCGGTGGCCCCACCACAGCTGCCGGCTGATGGTCCAGTCGTGCATGTTGTCGACCCAGTCGAAGTACCGCTTGGCCTGCTCCTTCGGGTGCAGGACGGTCTCGCCGGAGCGGACCGCGTCGCCCGCGGACCGGGCCAGCGGCTCGACCTTGACGAACCACTGCAGGCTCAGCCGCGGCTCGATCGGGACCCCGGTGCGCGAGTCGTGCCCGACCGAGTGCAGGTAGGGGCGCTTCTCGGCGACGATCCGGCCCTGCGCGCGCAGCTCCTCGCGGATGGCCTCGCGCGCCTCGAAGCGGTCCATGCCGTCGAAGCGGGTACCGGTCCCGGCGATGGTGCCGGCCTCGTCCATGATCGTCGGCATCGGCAGGTCGTGGCGGCGGCCCAGCTCGAAGTCGTTCGGGTCGTGCGCCGGGGTGATCTTGACGGCGCCGGAGCCGAACTCCGGGTCGACGTAGTCGTCGGCCACGACCGGGATCCGCCGCCCGGTGATCGGCATCTCGACCTCGGTGCCGACCAGGTGCGCGTAGCGCGCGTCGTCCGGGTGCACCGCGATCGCGGTGTCACCGAGCATCGTCTCGACCCGGGTGGTGGCGACGACGAGCGAGGCGTCCCCGTCGCCGTAGCGCATGGAGACCAGCTCGCCCTCGGTCTCGATGTGGTCGACCTCGATGTCGGAGATCGCCGAGCGCAGCGCCGGGGACCAGTTGACCAGGCGCTCGGCCCGGTAGATCAGCCCGTCGTCGAACATCTTCTTGAAGACGGTGGCGACGGCGCGGGAAAGGCCCTCGTCGAGGGTGAAGCGCTCGCGCGACCAGTCGACACCGTCGCCCAGGCGCTCCATCTGCCCGAGGATCGAGCCGCCGGACTCGGCCTTCCACTGCCAGACCTTCTCCACGAACGCCGCACGGCCGATCGTGTGCCGGTCCGGCTCGCCCGCGGCCGCCATCCGCCGCTCGACGACCGACTGGGTCGCGATGCCGGCGTGGTCCATGCCGGGCAGCCACAGCGCGTCACGGCCCTGCATGCGGGCGCGCCGGGTCAGTACGTCGATGAGCGTGTGGTCCATCGCGTGGCCCAGGTGCAGGCTGCCGGTGACGTTCGGCGGCGGGATGACGATGCAGAACGGGTCCTTGTCCGACGACGGGTCGGCCCGGAAGTACCCGGCGTCGACCCAGCGGCGGTACATGTCGCCCTCTACCTCGCCCGGGGTCCACTTCGCGGGCAGGTCGGCGGTACGCGCTGGCAGGGTCTCGGTCACATGTCAAGTCTACGAGTCGACACCGACACGATTCCCGGCCCCCGGACCCGCGCGCTCAGGACCGGAAGTGCGCCTTGGGGATGACCCCGTGCACCCCGACGGTCCGGTCCACCACCTGCGAGACCGCGAAGTCCGCCGCCGCGGAGAGGTAGGCGTAGGCCGTCGCCCGGTCCATGCCCCGGTCCTCCTGCAGGAAGTCGAGCGCGTTGACCACGGCCCGGCGCATCGCGACGTCCAGGTCTCCCTTCTGGCCGCCGACGCTCCCGTCCGGGTCGGAGAGCCCGATGGGCACCCAGGCGTCCTGGGTCTCGCCGAACGGGTGGCCGAAGGCCACCGACGGCGCCGTGCCCTCCCCCGGCCGGCACACGGTGAGCCGGAACGTGGCACGCAGCGAGCCCTCCAGCGCGGTCAGCGCGACCTCCCCGTCACCCATCGCCAGGTGCGGGTCGCCGACGTGGAACAGTGCCCCCTCCGCGCGGACGGGCAGGTAGAACGCCGAGTCCGGGCCGAGCAGCCGGATGTCGATGTTGCCGCCGCCCAGGGTCGGCGGGATCGAGTTCAGCTCCGGGGCGTTCTCGGCGTCGGCCGCGGCGTGGGCCACCCCCATGGTGCCCATGAACGGTCGCAGCCCGAACGACACCTCCTGGCCCTCGCCGAACGCCAGGTGGGCCTCGGGGCCGTCCGCCCCGTCGCGGACCGGGGTGAACACCGAGACGTTGCCGTAGCGCGCGGGGTCGCCGGTGGCGCGACCGTCGGTGGCCGGCGGCGGCATGACCTCGTCGAGGACGATCCCGGCGGGCGGCGCGCCGGACGCGGTGCGCCCGAGTGCCCCCTTCCCGTGCCTGCTGGAGACGACGCCGTACGGCACCCGGGGCACCGCGGACAGGGTCTCGACCTTCAGGACGTCGCCGGGGCGCGCCCCCTCGACGAACACCGGCCCGGTGATGACGTGCGGGCCGTCGGCGTCGAAGTCGCGCGGTGTGCGCCGGTAGTCCCGGGCGACCGCGACGGCATCGGAGAGCACACCGTCGGCCGCGACCCCGTGGCGCCCGAACCACGCGACCGGGTCCCGGCCCTGGTCCTCCAGGATGCCCTCGTGGGAGACGGTGTCGATGGTGACGGTCTGCCCCGACCGCATCGTCAGCACCGGAGCGGCCCCGATCGCCGGGACGTAGCCCCAGCGCACGTCGGCCGGGTCGGACCCGAGGTAGTGGTCGCCGGGGATGTCGCCCGCACCGGGCTGCAGCGGACCGTCCGGCAGCGTCGCCGCGACGGATCCGGGGACGGTGGCGGACGTGCCGCAGCCGGCCAGCCCTCCGGCCGCGGTGACGGCGGCGGCCGCGCGGAGGAAGTCGCGCCGGCCGAGCGCGGCGAGCAGCGGGCGGGGATCGGGGGGAGCCATGTCCCCACCCTCACCCGCGTCCGTTACGTCCGGATCACCGCTCGTTTACGCCCGGCCCACGGGCAGCAGCAGGCACCACGGCCGCGGCCACCCCAGCACCCCGCCGACGGCCGCCGGGTCGCCCCGCCGGAGCAACGCCGGGTCGAACGCCCGCACCCGGCCGCAGCCGGGCTCGTAGACGCGCCACCGGCCGTCGTCGTCCACGCCCAGGACCAGCACCCAGTGCCGCGGCAGCCACCGGGACCCGACCAGCAGCGGGACCGGACCGACGGCGGCGGGCACCGCGGCGAGCGCGTCGCGGGTCGCCGGGCGGATCCGGAACGGTCCCGCGGCGGGTGCGTGCCGGCGCAGCCACGCCCGCATCCCCCACGGCGTCGTCCCCAGGGCGCGCGGCCAGAGCCGGTTGGCCTGGCGGTGCGCGGTCCGCTGGGCGGCGGCGAACCGGTCCGCCACCACGCCGGGCCACCCCGAGCCGGCCAGCACCGCGGTCACCACCAGCACCGAGGGTCCGCACGTGACGCCGTCGACCTGGCGGCCGAGCAGGGTGCCGGGTGTGAGCTCGTCCATGGCGGACACCCTCCCCCGGCGGCGGGTGACGCGGCACCCCCGGCGGGTCTTCGGGACCGCCACGCGGCTACGGCCACGGCTGCCTGCCGGCACGGCCCCGGCGGTGGGCGCGTGTGGTCACGGCCGGTCCGGGCGGGCCCGACCCGGTGTCGCCCGGGTGGTCGGGCGGGTTCCCGGCCTAGGCTCGGCGACATGCCCGTTCTCACACCCGAGGTCGTCGAGTTCCTCAACCACGGCACCCGTACCGGAATGCTCGGCTGGACGGCGAAGGACGGGCGCCCGCTCGTCGCGCCGGTCTGGTTCCTCGTCGAGGACGACACGATCGTCTTCGACACCGGGGCGGACACCGCGAAGGGACGGGCGATCGTCCGCGACCCGCGGGTCGTGCTCACCGCCGACCTGCCCGCACCGCCGTACGCCTTCGTGCAGGTGCAGGGTGTCGCCGAGATCAGCACGGACCCCGACGAGCTCCTGCGCACCGCGACCGCGCTCGGAGGCCGCTACATGGGCGCCGACCGGGCCGAGGAGTTCGGCCGGCGCAACGGCGTCCCCGGCGAGCTCGTCGTCCGGATCCGCCCGTCGAAGGTGGTCGCCCACCTCGACATGACGGCATGATCGGTTGACCTGAAGTCCGGTTCATCGTCCACCGTCGCGGCGGGCGATGAGTTCGGCCGTCGGCGTCGGTCCATCACCCCGAGAGGACGGTGGACCATGACGCAGCTCGACCTCCGGCACGGCACGCAACGGGTCTTCGCGCACCTGCTGGTGAGCACCCTGGTGGTGTCGGTCGTGAACTTCACGGTGTGGTTCGCCGTGACGTTCTGGGTGTTCCTGGAGACGGGGTCGGTCGCGGCGACCGGCATCATCGCCGGGATCTTCCTGGTGGCGACGGCGCTGACCGGGATCCCGTTCGGCGGGGTCGTGGACCGGTTCGGCAAGCGCGCGGTCATGCAGGTCTCGGCGGCGGTGTCCGCCGTGGTCTACGCGCTGTGCCTGGTCCTGCTGCTGCTCGCCCCCGAGGGGGCGTTCCGCGACCCGACGGACCCGTTGCTGTGGACGCTGGTCGTCGCGCTGATGCTGGGTGTGATCGCCGGGAACCTGCGCACGATCGCGCTGCCGACGCTGGTCACCCTGCTCGTCCCGGCCGCGGTCCGGGACCGCGCCAACGGGCTGGTCGGGACCGCGACCGGGGTGAGCTTCCTGGTCACCTCGGTCGCGTCCGGGCTGCTCGTCGCGGTGGACGGGATGCGGTCGGTACTCGTCGCCGCCCTCGTCGTGCTGGTCGTGTCGCTGGTGCACCTGTCACGGGTCCGGATCCCGGTCGTGCCCGCACCGGCCGGCCCGGCCGTCCCCGTGACCGTCGAGGAGCGGGGCGGCCTCGACCTGCGCGGCACCGTCCGGCTCGTCGCGGGTGTGCCGGGGCTGCCCGCACTGATCGTGTTCTCCTGTGTGAACAACCTGCTCGGCGGGGCGTTCATGGCGTTGATGGACCCCTACGGCCTGTCGATGATGTCGGTCGCGGCCTGGGGGCTGCTGTGGGGCGTGCTGTCCGCCGGGGTGATCGTCGGCGGGCTCCTCGTCGCCCGGATCGGGCTGGGCAGCCGCCCGGTCCGGACGTTGCTGCTGGTCAACGCCGTGCTCTGGGCCTCGACGATGCTGTTCCCGCTGCAGGCCTCGATCCTGATGCTCACGCTCGGCATGGCGGTGTTCATGCTGCTCATGCCGTTCGCCGAGGCCGCCGAGCAGACCGTGCTGCAGCGGGTCGTGCCCTACGGGCGGCAGGGCCGGGTCTTCGGGTTCGCGCAGAGCGTGGAGCAGGCCGCGTCGCCGCTGACCGCGTTCCTGCTGGCCCCGTTCACCGAGCTGGTGGTGGTTCCCTACATGAGCGACGGCGGCGCCGGTGCGGCCGCGATCGGCTCCTGGTTCGGCACCGGCACCGCCCGCGCGATCGCCCTGGTGTTCGTGGTCTGCGGCGCCCTGGGCGTGGTGCTGACCCTCGCAGCCCTGGCGAGCCGCCCCTACCGTCGTCTGTCCGCCGCCTACGCGACCACGCCCACCGGGTCCGTCACACCCGCCGCGGAGGGTGCGGCCACCGCGCCCGACGCGGCCGACAGGTCCGACACGGCCGACAGGTCCGACGCGGCCGACAGGTCCGACGCGGCCGACAGGTCCGACGCGGCCGACAGGTCCGACGCGGCCGCCGGGCCCGCCGGGCCCGACACGGCCGGTGGTACCGACGTGCCCGGCGCGGTCACGGGGACAGGCACGGGCCCGGACGCCGGGCGGGCCACCCCGCCCGCGGCCCCTCCGAGCCCGGCCGCGGTCCCCGCGACCCCGGTCGCCGTGGCCGTGGCCACCACCGCCGTCCCCGGACCGGCCACCACCGTCCGGCTCCCCGCGGAGCCGGACACCGCACCCCGGCGCTGACCACGGAGCCGTCCCCTGGATCCACACCCCCTGGCGGGCTCCCACACCCGTCGCAACAGGTGTGGGAGCCCGCCGGAGGGTGTGGACGCAGCCGGAGACGTCGTCGCACCCCGGCCGGGGTCGGCGCACCGCTGCCGGCCACGCCGGAGGCCGCGGACGCGGTCGTCAGGTCCGGCGCAGGGTGGTGGTCCAGAGGGAGGCGCCGGCCTGGTCGCGCAGGTGGACCTCCAGGGTCGTCCCGTCGGGGGCGACGTCGAGCTCCCCGAAGTGCTGGAACCCCTCCAGTGGGCTCGCCCCCTGCCGGGACGGTCCGCGCACGAACTCCGCCCGCGGACCGAAGGTCGGGTCGAGCTCGTTCGGACCGAAGGCACCGGCGTGCAGCGGGCCGGACACGAATTCCCAGAACGGGTCGAAGTCGGTGAACGCGGCGCGCTCGGGGGCGTAGTGGTGGGCGGCGGTGTAGTGCACGTCCGCGGTCACCCAGACCACGTTGCGGACCCTCCGCCGGCGAATCCCGGCGAGCACCCCGGCGATCTCGGACTCGCGCCCGCTCGGCGGCCCCGGCACCCCGTTGGCGACGGCCTCCCAGGCGGTGTCGCCGTCGGGCACCAGTACCCCGATCGGCATGTCCGAGGCGACGATCTTCCACGTCGCACGGGAGGACGCGAGCGCGTCGACGAGCCAGCGGGCCTGGGCCTCCCCCAGGATCCGCTCGCCGCGTCCGGTGTTGGCGGAGTTCGCGCTGCGGTAGGTGCGCATGTCCAGCACGAACACCTCGACGTGCGGGCCGAACGGCACCCGCCGGTACACCCGTCCGTCGACGGCGGTGCGTGGGTCGACCGGCTGCCACTCGTGGAACGCGCGGAACCCGCGGGCCGCGAGCACGTCCACCCGCTTCTCGGTGTAGCGCTCCCCCACCTCACCGGTGAGGATCTCCCCCGGGTACCAGTTGTTGGTGACCTCGTGGTCGTCCCACTGCACGATCTGACCGACCGAGGCGGCGAACCGGCGCAGGTTGTCGTCGCGCAGGTTGTAGGCGAACTGGCCGCGGAACTCGGTCAGGGTCTCGGCGACCTTCGCCTTCTCGGGCGTCATCTCGTTGCGCCACACCCGGCCGTCGGGCAGCGTGACGGTCTCGGTGAGCGGGCCGTCGGCGTAGACGGTGTCGCCGGAGTGCAGGAACAGGTCGGGGTCGCGGTCGGCCATCGCGGAGAAGATCCGCATGCCGCCGGTGGCGCGGTCGATGCCCCAGCCCTGCCCGACGACGTCGCCGGACCACTGGATCCGCACCGGCTCGCCGCGCCCGGGGACCGCCCGGAAGGAGCCGGTCAGCGGCGCGCTCGCGGGACCGCCGTCGAGCGGCTCGGCGACGACGCGGTAGTGCACCCGCCCCCGCGTCGCCGGGACCCGCAGCTTCCCGGTGAGGTCGGTGTCCGGGGTCAGCACCGGGCCGGGGACCCGCAGCGCCCGCCGGAAGTCCGGCGAGCCCGCGACCTCCACGACCATCCGCGACGGCCGGTCGGCGCGCGTCCAGACGAGCCCGGAGCCGGGCCGGACGTCACCGGCGGCGACACCGTGGGTCAGGACCGGCCGGCCGGAGCGCACCAGGGCGGGTGCGGCCGCAGCCGCCCCCGGCAGGACGAGGGTCGCGGCGCCGGCGAGACCGCCGGCGGCCGCGGTGCGGAACAGGGAGCGTCGGGAGAGAGCCACGCCCGCCGTTCTAACCCGGACGAGTGATGACGAACCGGACCGTCCGGGTGAACGGCGGGCGAAGACTCAGCCGAACAGGGCGGGGATCTTCAGGACGAGCTCGTACAGCCCGTAGGCGAACGGCACGCCGACCCACACCCAGGCCAGGACGGCCCCGATCCACTGCACCGGCCCCCAGGTCGACGACCCGCCGGTCTCGGCAACGCTGCTCACGCGGTCTCCTTCTGGGTCGGGGTGCGGGCCGCCTGCGCGGGCGGCTCGTGGTGCTTCGCGTCGACCGGCTTGATCAGCTCGTTGCAGACGAACGCGATGACCAGCAGCACGATCATGATGATGAACGCGGTCGTGTACCGGGCCGGGCCCTCGACACCGGCCTCGATCCGCGCGTCGGCGATCGCGTTGACGATCAGCGGGCCGAGGACGCCCGCGGTGGACCACGCCGTCAACAGCCGGCCGTGGATCGCGCCGACCTGGTAGGTGCCGAACAGGTCCCGCAGGTACGCCGGGACGGTGGCGAACCCGGCGCCGTAGAACGACAGGATCAGCACCGCGGCGACGATGAACAGCGCCCGCGACTGGTTCGGGATCAGCGTGATCAGCAGGTACAGCAGCGCGCCGACGCCCAGGTAGATGCGGTACATGTTCTTGCGACCCAGCACGTCCGACAGCGACGACCAGGCGATGCGCCCGGCCGAGTTCGCCAGCGACAGGATCGCGACGAACCCGCCCGCCGCCGCGGCGAGGGTGGCCGTGGCCCCGTTCTCCGCGAAGAAGTCCTGGAAGATCGGCGAGGCCCGTTCCAGGATGCCGATGCCAGCGGTGACGTTGAAGCACAGCACGACCCACAGCAGCCAGAACTGCGGCGTGCGGATCGCGGTGTTCGCCGAGACGTTGCCGGTCGAGATCATCCCGCTCTTCTTGGCCGTCGACGGGTCCCAGCCCGGCGGCGTCCAGCCCTCGGCGGGCACCCGGATGAGGATCCAGCCGACCGACATGAAGACGAGGTAGATCAGGCCCATCGTGAGGAACGTGGACCCGATGCCGGCCGAGGTGGCCCCGTCACCGGAACCGCCGAACGCCGACAGCAGCGAGTTCGTCAGCGGGGTCGCGATGAGCGCGCCGCCGCCGAAGCCCATGATCGCCAGGCCGGTGGACAGGCCCGGGCGGTCCGGGAACCACTTGATCAGTGTGGAGACCGGCGAGATGTAGCCGATGCCCAGGCCGATGCCGCCGACGAAGCCGTAGCCCAGCACGACCAGCCAGTACTGCTCGGCGTAGAGGCCGAGACCCGAGATCAGGAACCCGGCGACGAAACAGCTCGACGCGACGACCATCGCCCAGCGCGGGCCGTTGCTGTCGACCTTCGTACCGAACAGCGCCGAGGACAGGCCCAGCATGATGATGCCGAGTGTGAAGGGCAGCGCCGTGGCGACGCCCGACAGGTCGAGTGCGTTCGCCAGCGGGGTCTTGAAGACGCTCCAGGCGTAGACCTGGCCGATCGCCAGGTGGATGGACAGCGCGGCCGGTGGGACGAGCCACCGGCTCCATCCGGGTGGAGCAACGATGCGCTCCCGCGTGAGAAATCCGGACATGTCGCCCTCCGTCGTAGTTGACGGAGCAACGCTAAGTAGTGCGGAGGGGTGCAGCAACCCGAGCGGGTCTCGAAACGACAACGCCGGTCCCACCTGCAGGTGGGACCGGCGTCGGGTCGGTTCCGGCCGCGGCTCAGGCCGAGCGGTCGCGGCGCTCCCGGCGCTGCGGCTGGCGCGGGACAATCGTCGGGTTGACGTTGTCCTTGACCGTCTGTGCCGTCACGACGACCTTCGCCACGTCGTCGCGGCTGGGGATGTCGTACATGACCGGGAGGAGCACCTCCTCCATGATCGCCCGCAGGCCACGGGCGCCGGTGCCGCGCAGGATCGCCTGGTCGGCGACGGCGTCGAGGGCGTCCTCGGCGAACTCCAGCTCCACGCCGTCCATCTCGAAGAGCTTGCGGTACTGCTTCACCAGGGCGTTCCGCGGCTCGGTCAGGATCTTGACCAGAGCGTCCTTGTCGAGCGAGGTCACCGAGGCGACGATCGGCAGCCGGCCGATGAACTCGGGGATCAGGCCGAACTTGATCAGGTCCTCGGGGAGGGTCTCGGCGAAGCGCTCCGCGGAGTCCAGGTCCTTCTTCGAGCGGATGTCGGCGCCGAAGCCGATACCGGACTGGCCGACCCGCTCGCCGATGATCCGCTCCAGCCCGGCGAAGGCGCCGGCCACGATGAACAGGACGTTCGTCGTGTCGATCTGGATGAACTCCTGGTGCGGATGCTTGCGGCCGCCCTGCGGCGGGACGCTCGCGGTGGTGCCCTCGAGGATCTTCAGCAGCGCCTGCTGCACACCCTCGCCGGACACGTCGCGGGTGATCGACGGGTTCTCCGACTTCCGCGCGATCTTGTCGACCTCGTCGATGTAGATGATGCCGGTCTCGGCGCGCTTCACGTCGTAGTCGGCGGCCTGGATGAGCTTGAGCAGGATGTTCTCGACGTCCTCGCCCACGTAGCCGGCCTCGGTGAGGGCGGTCGCGTCGGCGATGGCGAACGGGACGTTGAGCATCTTGGCCAGCGTCTGCGCCAGGTAGGTCTTGCCGCACCCGGTGGGGCCGAGCATCAGGATGTTCGACTTGGCGATCTCG
This sequence comes from Pseudonocardia sp. UM4_GMWB1, assembly GCF_017312155.1. NCBI lineage: Bacteria > Bacillati > Actinomycetota > Actinomycetes > Pseudonocardiales > Pseudonocardiaceae > Pseudonocardia > Pseudonocardia sp. UM4_GMWB1. The sequence goes on from NZ_QJPN01000001.1 coordinate 4,682,468, forward strand.
ATGCCGTCGGAGGCGTCGCCGCCCGCGGCACGGCTGCGCTCGCCTGCCTGGATGCGCTTGTAGTGGTTGTAGACCGCCACCGACAGCGTGCGCTTGGTGGTGGCCTGACCGACGACGTACTGGTCGAGGAACTCGTGGATCTCGGTGGGCTTGGGCAGCTCGTCGAGCTTGACCTCACCGGCCTCGGCCAGCTCTTCCTCAATGATCTCGTTGCAGAGATCGATGCACTCGTCGCAGATGTAGACGCCGGGGCCGGCGATGAGCTTCTTGACCTGCTTCTGGCTCTTCCCGCAGAACGAGCACTTGAGCAGGTCCCCGCCGTCGCCGATGCGTGCCATAGGTGTCGATCCCCAGTCCTGGTCCGGCGTTCTCGCGTCGCGCCCGTCGCCCCGTGCGGATTGACGGTACCTGCCCGCGGCCCGCACGGGGACCGGAAGCGGTGTCCGGTTCCCCGGCGGGTCGCCGGGCGGTCACCGGCGGCCGGAACCGGCCGCCGGTGACCCGGGTGTCACTTGCCGCCGGCGGTACCGGACAGCTTGCGGCTCTGCACGATCTCGTCGACCAGGCCGTACTCCTTGGCCTCCTCGGCCGTGAGGATCTTGTCCCGGTCGATGTCCTCGCGCACCTGGTCCGCGGAACGGTTCGAGTGCCGCGCGATGACCTCCTCCATCCGCTTGCGGATGCGGGAGATCTCCGCCGCCTGGATCTCCAGGTCCGACACCTGGCCGTACACGCCCTGCGTGGCCGGCTGGTGGATCAGGATGCGGGCGTTCTCGACCGCCATGCGGCGGCCCGGGGTGCCCGCGCACAGCAGCACCGCCGCGGCCGACGCCGCCTGCCCGAGGCAGACGGTCTGGATGTCGGGACGGATGAACTGCATGGTGTCGTAGATCGCCATCAGCGACGTGAACGACCCGCCCGGCGAGTTGATGTACAGCGAGATCTCGCGGTCCGGGTCGAGCGACTCGAGCACCAGCAACTGCGCCATGGTGTCGTTCGCCGAGGTGTCGTTGATCTGCTCACCGAGGAAGATGATGCGCTCCTCGAAGAGCTTGTTGTACGGGTTCGACTCCTTGACCCCGTAGCTGGTGCGCTCCACGTAGGACGGGAGCACGTACCGGGAGCGGGCCGGGTCCGGCGCCCAGCCTCCGGGGCCGCGCAGGTCGGTCATCGACTCCGGGTGGCGAGGGTCGAAGGTGCTCACTTGTCGCTCCCGTTCTGCTCGCCGATCCGCCCGGCGTGCGTCACGACGTGGTCGACGAAGCCGTAGTCCTTGGCCTCCGGCGCGGAGAACCAGCGGTCCCGGTCGGAGTCCCGCTCGATGGTCTCGACCGACTGACCGGTGTGCTGGGCGATCAGCTCCGCCATCTCCCGCTTGGTGCGGCGGAACTGCTCGGCCTGGATGGTGATGTCGGCTTCGGTGCCCCCGACGCCCGCGGACGGCTGGTGCATCATGATCCGTGCGTGCGGCAACGCCGAGCGCTTGCCCGGGGTGCCCGCCGACAGCAGGAACTGCCCCATCGACGCGGCCATGCCCATCGCCGTGGTCGCCACGTCGCACGGGATCAGGTTCATCGTGTCGAAGATGGCCATGCCGTCGGTGACCGAGCCACCGGGCGAGTTGATGTAGAGCTCGATGTCCTTGTCCGGGTCCTCGGCCGCGAGCAGCAGCATCTGCGCCGCGATGCGGTTCGAGATCTCCGCGTCCACCTGCTGACCGAGCACGATGATGCGCTGCTGGAGCAGGCGGTCGTACACGGAGTCGGACAGCGACATCGCGCTGATGCCGGACCGCATCTGCGGCCCGGTGCCGCGGCCCGCGGACGGGCCGGTGTCCTGCTGGCTCACTTCACCCTGCTTTCCGAAGTCGGGCCCGCCCCGTGGCGCGGACGCCGCGGGAGAGGGTCCCGGAGTCTTCCTCTGGATCGCTCTCGGTTCTCCGGTGTCGGGTCTTGCGAACCCGTTCACGGTCCGGTTGGGGACCGGTTCGGGGCCGACCCTACGCGGAGCGGATGCCCCGCGTAGGGAACGACGCCCGATGTTCGCCGACAGCGCACGACGAGTCGTGCGGGACCGCGCGACGACTGCCGATCAGGCCTTCGCGTCGGCCTTGTCGGAGGTCTCGTCGGCGGTGGTGTCCGCGGCGTCGTCGGCGGTGTCGTCGGCACCGTCCACGTCGGTCGCGGGGATCTCCTCGACGGTGGTCTCGTCCTCGTCCGGCCCGAGCAGGTCGGACAGGTCGACGGCCTCGCCACCCGGCAGGGTGACGGTGGCGGCACGCACCGCGGTGATCAGCGCCTTGGAGCGGCGGACGTCCTGGTAGATCACGCCGAGCTGGCCGGCCTGCTGGATCTGCTGGACGAACTGCTCCGGGGCCATGCCGTACTGCTGCGCCTGGTAGACGATCCGCTCGGTGAGCTCCTGGTCCCCGACCGAGATCTCCTCGCGGTCGGCCAGGGTGTCGAGCACGAGGCGGTAGCGGACGGCCTTCTCGGCCTCCTCGCGCGTCTCGGTGTCGAACTGCTCGCGGGTCTTGTCCTGCGAGGAGAGGAACTCGCCGAACTTGTCCTCGTCGTGGTCGAAGGCGTGCACCGCGTCGTGGGTGCGGGTCTCGACCTCGGCGGCGACGACCGACTCCGGCAGCGGCACCTCGGTGTCCTCGACGAGCTTGTCCAGGAGACGGTCACGGGCCTGCGCGGCCTGCTCCATCCGCTTGGACCGGCCCAGACGCTCGCGCAGGTTCTCGGTCAGCTCGTCGAGCGTGTCGAACTCCGAGGCCAGCTGGGCGAACTCGTCGTCGGCCTCGGGGAGGTGACGCTCCTTCACGGTGGTCACCTTGACGGTGATCTCCGCATCCTTGTCGGCGTGCTCACCGGCGACCAGCTTCGAGGTGAAGGTCTTCTCCTCGTCGGCCGACATGCCCTCGAGGGCCTCGTCGATGCCGTCGATGAGACCGCCCTGGCCGACCTCGTAGGAGAAGCCGGTGGTGGTGGCCTCCTCGATCTCCTCGCCGTCGACGGCGGCGGAGAGATCGATCTGGACGTAGTCACCGGACTGCGCGGGACGCTCGACACCTGCCAGGGTGCCGAACCGGGCGCGCAGCTGGTCGAGCTGCTCGGTGACCTCGTCCTCGGTCACCTCGGTCTCGTCGACCTCGACGGTCAGGCCGTCCAGGTCGGGGAGGGTGATCTCGGGGCGGATGTCGACCTCGGCGGTGAACGCGATGCGCTCGCCGTCGGCGATCTCGGTGACCTCGATGTCGGGCCGGCCGATCGGCTTGACGTCCTCGGACGTCACCACGGCCTCCTGGTACTTCACCGGGATCGCGGCGTTCACGACCTCGTCCAGGACGGGGCCACGGCCGATCCGGGCCTCCAGGATGCGGGCCGGCGCCTTGCCCGGGCGGAAGCCGGGGATGCGGACCTGCTGGGCGATCTTCTTGTACGCGCGGTCGAAGTCGGGCTTGAGCTCGTCGAACGGCACCTCGACGTTGATCCGGACGCGCGTCGGGCTGAGGTGCTCGACGGTGCTCTTCACGGTGGAACTCCTTGGGCGGTACGAGTGCTGCAACGGGCCGCGGCTCGCGCGGCCCCCGGTCGGTGGCCCCGCCCGCCGGCGCCGGACGATCCCGGCTCTGCGCCGGGCGTCCCGTGCCACCGGCCGCCGGGTACGTGGGACGCGCCCGGTGACGGCGGGGCTCGCGCGAGTCTAGGCGAGCCCGGTCACCGTGCGACGGCCCGGGCGCGGGTCACGGTGCGACGGACCCGCCCGGAGCCCCGCCCGCACCGACGTCGGCGACGGTCACGTCGACGGCCAGGGTGTCGTCACCGAGGACGGCACGGACCCGGTCGGCGACCTCGTCGGCGACCACGGCGAACGGCCTGCCCAGCCGCAGGACGACGGCGATCTCCACCGGGTCGGCCAGCCGCACACCCTGGACCCGGTGCCCGGGCAGGTACGACGCGATCGAGCCGAACGGGCCGCCGTCGAGCCGCAGCACCGACGGGTGGGCGAGCACGGCGTCCGCGACGGCCTGCGGGCCGGGTCCTGCGGCGGGGTCGGTCACGGCTCGGACCCTAGCCACACACGACGGCGGCGGCACCCCGCTGCGGGGTGTCGCCGCCGTCGTCGTGCGCGGGTCAGCTCGTGAAGGTGTCCTTGAGCTTCTCGCCGGCCTGCTTCAGGTTGCCGGTGGCCTGGTCCGCCTTGCCCTCGGCCTGCAGGTCCTTGTCGTCGGTGGCCTTGCCGGTGGCCTCCTTGGCCTTGCCACCCAGCTCCTCGGCCTTGTTGCTGATCTTGTCTCCGAGACCCATGGGGCTCACCTGCTTCCTGATCGCGTGTCCGGCGGGCGAGGGTGCGAGCCGGTCGCTACCGTCGCTGACCGGGTGGACTACCCCACCCTCCACTTCCCACACCCCGACGGGGCGTCCATGGCGAACGCACAGGTCAGCGGCCCACCGGCCGCCGGGCCCCCGGGCCCCGGCGTGCCGTCGGCACGGCCGGCGCGGGTGCCGTCGCGGGCCGCGCTGGACGAGACCACGCTGGTCGTCCGGGCCCAGGACGGCGACGTCGGCGCGTTCGAGGAGCTGGCCCGCCGTCACCAGAACGCCCTGTTCCGGGTCGCGGTCCGGGTGCTCGGCGACGCCACCGACGCCGAGGACGCCCTGCAGGACGCGCTCGTCGACGCCTGGCGGCGGATCGGCACCTTCCGCGGCGAGGCGGCCTTCTCCACCTGGATGTACCGGATCGTCACCCACCGTTGCACCGCGCTGGTCCGGCGGCGGCGACGGACCGAACCGCTCCCGACCGACGACGGGCCCGGCGCCCCGGCCGACGACCGCTCCCCCACCCCGGAGCGGGCCGCCGAGGTGGACGCGGAGATGGCGGCCCTGTCGCGGGCCGTGGCGTCGCTGCCGGAGGACCAGCGCACGGCCTGGGTGCTGCGGGAGCTGGAGGGGCTGGGCTACAGCGAGATCTCGCAGATCACCGGGGCGGGTGAGACCGCCGTCCGCGGCCGGATCCACCGGGCGCGCGGGGCACTGGCGGAGAGGATGCGGGCATGGCGGTAGAGAGGAGCGGGGCGGAGCGCGTCGAGCCGCTGGCCTGCGGCCGGGACGCCGCCGACGTCTGGGACCACGCGGAGGCGGGCGTGCTCGACGAGCACGAGCTGACCTGCCCGCACTGCATGCGCGCGCACGCGGACCACGACCGGCTCGGCGGGCTGGTGGCGCGGATGGCGGCCGAGCCGCTGCGACCGCCGCCGTCGGTGCTGGAGCAGGTGATGGGCGCGGTCGTCGCGGACCTGCGCCCGCACGAGCTGCTCGCCCTGGGGCCGGACGCCTGGCTGGGCAGGCCGACCGCGGAGGCGGCGCTGCGGCACGTCGTGGACACGATGGACGGGCTGCGGGCCCGTCGGTGCCGGATCGAGCAGCTGCGCGCCCCGGACGGTTCCGGGGACGACCCGGCCGCGGTGTGGGTGCGGGTGACCGTCGCGGCCCGGTTCGGGGTCGACCTCGCCTCGGTCACCGCGCGCGTCCGGCAGATGATGATCTCGGCAGGGGACCGCACCCTCGGCGTGCCGATCGCCGGGGTCGACATCCTGGTCGAGGACCTGTGGGAGGAACCGGCATGAGCGGGCGCACGACGGTCACCGTCTCCGACCTGGCCGTCGCACGGGTGGCGGCGCGGCGGGTCCGGCGGGTGCCGGGGGTGGCGGCGCTGATGGGCGACGTCGCGCAGACCCTGCTGGGGCTGGCCGCGGACTGGCTGCCCCGTGACCCGGTCCCCGAGGAACTGCGGGTGCAGGGCCTGGTCGCGTCGGTGCACGGGCACGAGGCCGAGATCCGGGTGACGGTCGGGGTGCGGTTCGGCACCCACTGCGCCGAGCTGGCCGAGCGGGTGCGCCGGGAGGTGACCGAGGAGGTCGCGACGGTCTGCGGCCTCGACGCCCGGGTGCGGGTGACCGTCGCCGACATCGCGCTGCCTGCCTGATCCCCTCCGCCCCCCACGCGGTGTGCGCGGGAGGACCTGGTCCGGTGGGTCCGGATCAGGCCCGGCCGACGAGCACGCAGTCGCCGCAGGTCCCGCCGCCGGGGGCGCGGACGTAGAGGCAGCAGGAGCGGCGCCGGAACGCCCACTCGGTGTCCGCGTCGGTGTCATCGAGGCGGAGCAGCCGGCCGGTGGCCCCCGACGGCAGCGGCCCGCGCAGCACCGGGTGGTCGGCGAGCGCGTCGAGCAGGGCCAGATAGCGGCGCCGGTCCGGGCGTCGCATGGCCTCCATCACCCGTGCCGCCCCGCCGATCGAGGACACGACGTTGCCGCGCAGCACCCGCGGCGACACCACGGCCCGGGCGGCGACGGCGGCGTACAGCGGATCGAGGTGGGTGGCGGCGAGCTCGCGGGCGAGCAGGTCCGCGGCGCCCGCCGGGTCGTCGGCGACGTCCGGGGTGGCGACGCCGGTGGGCCCGGCGGACAGGCTCGGCGCCCACGGGTCGGCGGCGCCGGGGTCGCGGCGCAGCTCGCCGAGCGACGGGAGCACACCGTGCAGGGCCACGGTCGCGAAGGGCATCGACACGATCCGCGCCGCGAGCCCCATGACCGCCACCGAGGCCCCGATCCGCCGGTCCCCGCCGAGCGCGGTGGTGACCTCGCCGATCCGCCGGCCGAGCGGGTCCGGGCCGCCGGGGACCGGCGCGGCGTAGAGGTCGGCCCACCGGACGGTCCCGGAGGCGGCGGGTGTCGCCACCGCGAACCAGGGACCGATGGTCGCGACGTCGGCGAGTACCTCCACCACCCGGCCGCCGGTCACCCGCTCGGGTGAAGTCGGCGGCGGCCCGGGTGTGGCGACGCGGATCGGGGGCACGTTCACGAGGGAGCAGTCTGCCCGACCCGGGGACGCGCTGCGTAACGGTTCGGACGCCCGCGGCGATCCCATGCAGGAGCACGCCGCTCCCGACGGATGGTCACGCCTCGCTCACCGTCCGGACACGGGCCGGCAACGTCGACCTGCTCGCATGGTCAGCGATCCACATCACGGGACCGGTGGGCCGCTCTCAGTAGCGCATCGCGGTGGCGGCGTGCGACTCTGTGCACTCGCCAGACCGCACTCGCCGGGGTGTGTGGTCGAACCGTGCCGCAGGAATGGCCGGGTACTGGAAGTCAGCGCCCGGCCGCTCGGCGTGCCCGGAGGAGGATTCCGTCCGCCGGTCACCCACCCGGCGGCACGGTGCACCTGAACGGCCCTCGTCGCACGTCCCACTCGGGCTGCGCGCTGTATTCTGAGAACTTTCTTCGGACCGCAGCGAGCTGCCCGGTCCGGGTCGTCCGATGCGGGTGACTCCAGGTGCACCGAGACGACAGGAGGAGCAGTTGGCCGCGATCAGTGACCAGACGCGTCGCCCCTCGCCCGGTGGGCTGTACGCCGCCGATCACGAGCACGACGCCTGCGGTGTGGCCATGTTGGCCGACGTCACCGGCAAGCGCAGCCACGCCATCGTGCAGAAGGCCATCGAGGCCCTGCTGCGCCTGGAACACCGCGGTGCGCGTGGCGCCGAGTACAACACCGGTGACGGTGCCGGGATCCTGATCCAGGTCCCGGACGCGTTCTACCGCGAGGTCACCGACTTCGACCTGCCCGCGGAGGGCGCCTACGCCACCGGCATCGCGATGCTGCCGCGTGACGAGGACGAGGCCGCCGCGGCGATCGAGCGGATCGACGCGCTCGCCGCCGAGGAGGACCTCACGGTCCTCGGGTGGCGCGAGATCCCGACCGACCCCGATGCCGCGGACCTGGGCTCCATCGCCCGGGACGCGATGCCCGGCTTCCGCCAGCTGTTCGTCGGCGGCGTGGAGCTGACCGGGGACGCCCCGGAGAACGCGCCCGCCGGCATCGAGCTGGAGCGCCGCGCGTTCTGCTTCCGGAAGCGGGTCGAGCACGACACCGAGACCTACTTCCCGTCGCTGTCGCCGCGCACCGTCATCTACAAGGGCATGCTCGCCGAGCCGCAGGTCGCCGCGTTCTACCCGGACCTGAACGACGAGCGCGTGACCTCCGCGCTGGCGATCGTGCACTCGCGGTTCTCCACGAACACGTTCCCGGCGTGGCCGCTGGCGCACCCGTTCCGCTACGTGGCGCACAACGGTGAGATCAACACCCTGCGCGGCAACCGGAACTGGATGGCGGCCCGCGAGTCGCTGCTGGAGTCCGCGAACCTGCCCGGCGACCTGTCGCGGCTGACCCCGATCGTCACCCCGGACGCGTCGGACTCGGCCACCTTCGACGAGGTCCTGGAGCTGCTGCACCTGTCCGGGCGCAGCCTGCCGCACGCGGTGCTGATGATGATCCCGGAGGCCTGGGAGCACAACACCGAGATGGACCCCGCCCGGCGGGCGTTCTACGAGTACCACTCCACGCTGATGGAGCCGTGGGACGGACCGGCCCTGGTCGCGTTCACCGACGGCACCCAGATCGGTGCGGTCCTCGACCGCAACGGACTGCGCCCGGCCCGCTACTGGGTCACCGAGGACGGCCTGGTCGTGCTCGCCTCCGAGGTCGGCGTGCTGGACGTCGCGCCCGACAAGGTCGTCCGCAAGGGCCGCCTCGAGCCGGGCCGCATGTTCCTCATCGACACCGAGCGCGGCAAGATCGTCGACGACGACGAGGTCAAGGGCGCGCTGGCCGCCGAGCAGCCGTACACCGACTGGCTGCACGCCGGTCTGATCCGGCTCGACGAACTGCCCGCGCGTACCCGCGAGACCCCGACCCACGAGACGCTCAACCTGCGCCAGCAGGCCCTCGGCTACACCGAGGAAGAGCTCAACGTCCTGCTCCGCCCGATGGCGGTCACCGGGGCCGAGCCGATCGGCTCGATGGGCAACGACGCGCCGATCGCGGCCATCGCCGAGCGTCCGCGTCAGCTGTACGACTACTTCATCCAGCTCTTCGCCCAGGTCACCAACCCGCCGTTGGACGCGATCCGCGAGGAGCTCGTCACCTCGCTGTTCAGCCAGCTCGGCCCGGAGCAGAACCTCCTCGACGCGACGCCGGCGCACTGCCGCACGATCGTCGTGCCGTTCCCGGTGCTGACCAACGACGACCTGGCGAAGATCGTCCACATCAACGACGACGGGGAGTTCCCCGGCTTCGCCTCGCACGTCGTCCGCGGCACGTTCACCGCCCGCGACGGCGGCAAGGGCATGCTGTCGCGGCTGGCCGAGATCAAGCAGGAGGTGTCCCGCGCGATCGAGAACGGGGCCCGCCTGATCGTGCTGTCCCAGCGCGGGGTGGACGCCGAGCACGCGCCGATCCCGTCGCTGCTGCTCACCGGCACCGTGCACCACCACCTCGTCCGGGAACGCTCGCGCACCCGCGTCGGGCTGGTCGTGGAGTCCGCGGACGCCCGCGAGGTGCACCACATCGCGCTGCTGCTCGGCTACGGCGCCTCCGCGGTGAACCCGTACCTGGCGATGGCCACGGTCGAGGACCTCGCCGAGCGCGGCGACGTCCCGGGTGTCGACGGCCGGACCGCGGCGAAGAACCTGGTCAAGGCGCTCGGCAAGGGCGTCCGCAAGACCATGTCGAAGATGGGTGTCTCGACGGTCGCGTCCTACACCGGCGCGCAGATCTTCGAGGCCGTCGGCCTGGGCTCCGAGGTCATCGACTCGGCGTTCCGCGGCACCGCGTCGCGGATCGGCGGCGTCGGCTTCGACGTCCTGGCCGAGGAGGTCCTCTCCCACCACCGCCGCGCCTACCCCGCCGACGACGTCCGTGCCTCGCACCGGGCGCTGCCGGTCGGTGGCGAGTACCAGTGGCGTCGCGAGGGCGAACTGCACCTGTTCAACCCGCAGACCGTCTTCAAGCTGCAGCACTCCACGCGGGCCGGGCGCTACGAGGTCTTCAAGGAGTACACGAAGGCCGTCGACGACCAGGCGCGGAAGCTGATGACGCTGCGCGGCCTGTTCACGTTCAAGGACGGCCTGCGCGAGCCCGTGTCCGTCGACGAGGTCGAGTCGATCGAGTCGATCATGACCCGGTTCGCGACCGGTGCGATCTCCTACGGCTCCATCTCCCAGGAGATGCACGAGACCCTGGCGATCGCGATGAACCGCATCGGCGGCCGGTCCAACACCGGTGAGGGCGGCGAGGACCCGGACCGCTTCACCGCGGACCCGAACGGCGACTCGCGCCGCAGCGCGGTCAAGCAGGCGGCGTCCGGCCGGTTCGGCGTCACCAGCGAGTACCTGGTCAACGCCGACGACATCCAGATCAAGATCGCCCAGGGCGCCAAGCCCGGTGAGGGCGGCCAGCTGCCCGGCGGCAAGGTCTACCCGTGGATCGCGACCACCCGGTACTCGACGCCGGGCGTCGGCCTCATCTCGCCGCCGCCGCACCACGACATCTACTCGATCGAGGACATCAAGCAGCTCATCCACGACCTGAAGAACGCCAACCCGCGGGCCCGCATCCACGTGAAGCTGGTGTCCCAGGTCGGCGTCGGGACCGTGGCGGCCGGCGTGTCCAAGGCGCACTCCGACGTCGTGCTCATCTCGGGCCACGACGGCGGCACCGGCGCCTCGCCGCTGTCCTCGATCAAGCACGCGGGTGGTCCCTGGGAGCTCGGCCTGGCCGAGACCCAGCAGACGCTGATGGCCAACGGGCTGCGCGACCGGATCACGGTCCAGGCCGACGGCCAGCTCAAGACCGGTCGTGACGTCGTCATCGCGGCGCTGCTCGGCGCCGAGGAGTACGGCTTCGCCACCGCCCCGCTGGTGGTCTCGGGCTGCATCATGATGCGCGTCTGCCACCTGGACACCTGTCCGGTCGGCGTCGCGACGCAGAACCCGGAGCTGCGCAAGAAGTTCAACGGCAAGGCCGAGTACGTCGTGAACTTCATGAAGTTCGTGGCGCAGGAGGTCCGCGAGATCCTCGCCGAGCTGGGCTTCCGCTCGCTGGACGAGGCGATCGGCCGGGCCGACGTGCTCGACGTCGACTCCGCCGCCCAGCACTGGAAGTCCAAGCACCTGGACCTCTCGCCGATCTTCCGGATCGCCGACGTGCCGGACGACGCGCCGCGCAAGCGGACCCGCGAGCAGGACCACGGCCTGGACAAGGCGCTGGACAACACCATGATCCAGCTGGCCGAGGGCGCGCTGCGCAACGGCGACCGGGTCCGCCTGGACCTGCCGGTGCGCAACGTCAACCGCACGGTCGGCACCATGCTCGGGTCCGAGCTGACCCGGGCGCACGGTGGCAAGGGCCTGCCCGACGACACGATCGACATCACGTTCACCGGCGCGGCCGGGCAGAGCTTCGGTGCGTTCGTGCCCAAGGGCATCACGCTGCGGCTGGTCGGCGACACCAACGACTACTTCGGCAAGGGCCTGTCCGGTGGCCGGCTGACCCTGCGGCCGGACCCGTCGTCGCCGTTCGCCGCCGAGGAGAACGTCATCGCCGGCAACGTGATTGGCTACGGCGCGACCTCGGGCGAGATGTTCATCCGCGGTGTCGTCGGCGAGCGGTTCTGCGTCCGGAACTCGGGCGCGGTGGCCGTCGTCGAGGGCGTCGGTGACCACGGTTGCGAGTACATGACCGGTGGCCGGGTCGTCGTCCTCGGGCGGACCGGGCGCAACTTCGCGGCCGGGATGTCGGGGGGCGTGGCCTACCTGCTCGACATCGACAAGAACCGGGTCAACCCGGAGATGGTCGACCTCGACCCGCTCTCGGACGAGGACCGGTCGATCGTGCACGACCTCGTCGAACGGCACCACGCCGAGACCGGCTCGGCGGTGGCGCACGCGCTGCTCACCGACTGGGACAACGCGGTCGAGCGGTTCGGCAAGGTCATGCCCAAGGACTACAAGCGCGTGCTGCTCGCGACGGAGAACGCCGAGCGCGAGGGCCGCGATGTCAACCAGGCGATCATGGAGGCTGCTCATGGGTGACCCCAAGGGCTTCATGACCACTCCCCGGCAGACGCCCACCCGGCGGCCGGTGGACCTGCGGCTGATGGACTGGCGCGAGGTCTACGAGGACTTCCCGACGAAGACCCTGGAGTCCCAGGCCGGGCGCTGCATGAACTGCGGCATCCCGTTCTGCCACCAGGGCTGTCCGCTCGGGAATCTCATTCCCGAGTGGAACGACCTGGTCTACCGCCACGACTGGCGCGAGGCGATCGAGCGCCTGCACGCCACGAACAACTTCCCGGAGTTCACCGGGACGCTGTGCCCCGCCCCGTGCGAGGCGGCGTGCGTGCTGGCCATCAACGACGACGCGGTCACGATCAAGCAGGTCGAGATCGAGATCATCGACAAGGCGTGGGACGAGGGCTGGGTCACCCCGCAGGTGCCCGAGGTGAAGACCGGCAAGAAGGTCGCCGTCATCGGGTCGGGGCCGGCCGGGCTGGCCGCCGCCCAGCAGCTGACCCGGGTCGGGCACGACGTCGTCGTGTTCGAGCGGGCCGACCGCATCGGCGGACTGCTGCGCTACGGCATCCCCGAGTTCAAGATGGAGAAGGCGCGCCTGGACCGGCGCCTGGAGCAGATGGTCGCCGAGGGCACCCATTTCCGGGCCTCGGTCGACGTCGGCACCGACGTCACCGTCGAGCAGCTGCGGGCCGACTTCGACGCGGTCGTCCTCGCGGGCGGTGCGACGGCGTGGCGAGACCTGCCCGCCGAGGGCCGCGACGCCGAGGGCGTCTACCAGGCGATGGAGTTCCTGCCGTGGGCCAACCACGTGCAGCAGGGCGACCTGGACGCGCCGCCGATCTCGGCCGAGGGCAAGGACGTCGTGATCATCGGCGGCGGTGACACCGGCGCCGACTGCCTGGGCACCTCGCACCGCCAGGGTGCGCGCTCGGTGACCCAGCTGGAGATCATGCCGACCCCGCCCGAGCAGCGCACCGACAACATGCCGTGGCCGACCTACCCGACGGTCTACCGGGTGTCCTCCGCGCACGAGGAGGGCGGCGACCGGCTGTTCTCGGTCAACACCACCGAGTTCGTGAAGGACGCCGACGGCAAGCTCGCCGGCATCCGGATCGTCGAGGTCAAGCGCGGGGACAACGGCTTCGAGCCCGTCGAGGGCACCGAGCAGGAGCTCCCCGCGCAGCTGGTGCTGCTCGCGATGGGCTTCGTCGGCCCGGAGAAGGGCGCCCTGCTGAACGACCTCGAGGTCGACCTGGACGAGCGCGGCAACGTCGCCCGCGACGACCGCTACATGTCCTCCGCCGACGGCGTGTTCGTCGCCGGTGACATGGGCCGCGGCCAGTCCCTGATCGTGTGGGCCATCTCCGAGGGCCGGTCCGCGGCCGCCGGGGTGGACGAGTACCTGACCGGGCGCACCGTGCTGCCACGCCCGATCGACCCCACCGACCGGCAGATCGCCTGATCCACCCGGCGTGACGACAGGGCCCGGCCGTTCGCGGCCGGGCCCTTCGTCGTCCCGGGATCGTCCCCGGGCTCAGTCGAGGCGTTCGAGCTCGTAGGCGTCGTCGCCGATCCAGATGCGCACGCCCTCGGCGTCGTCGGAGATGTAGCCGTCCTCCTCCTCGCCGAGCTCGCGGATCGCGCCGAGGGCGAGCCGGTCGAACTCCACGACGCCGTCGCCCACGTCGACCGGCCGGTACTCCCGGGCCAGCATCGCGGTGCGGCACTGCGTCGCCAGCCACGTCGCGTTCTCCGTACCGACCTCGACCCGCCACCGCTCATCGCGCATACGAGGAGTATGGCCTGGATCTCTCCGTCCGTCGCCGGTCTTCTACCGGCGATCGTGACGGAGTGCTCCTCATCGGACGCACGCCGCGATCCGCTCCCGCCCGTCGCGGGGGCGGCGCCGCTCACGGTGGCGGGCGAGACAGGAGCCACTGCACCCACAACCCGACGGCGGGTCGGGCGTTGAACCCCGTGACCGGCATCTGCAGAACCGGGAGCCCCTGTCGATGCCGGGCACCATCGGGTCATCGGGTACCGCGGCCACGCGCCGCGGGCCCGATGCCCGGTGGTGTATCCCGCCCGGTCGCCGCGCGAGGCGATGAGTTCTCCGGGGCCAGCCGGTCGTAGGCGGTGAGTGCTCCGGAACCGCCGGGGCCGTGCCCGCGGAGGCCACCATGACCGCCCCCTCCCCCACCCGTCGTATGCCGGTCGCCGCACATCGTGCGCTGTGGGTGCTGCAGATCCTGCTCGGCCTGTTCTTCGTCCTGGCCTCGGCGCTGCCGAAGTTCTGGGGCGACCCGTTCGCCGTCGCGATCTTCGACGGGATCGGCCTCGGCCAATGGCTGCGCTACGTCGTCGGGTTCCTCGAGCTGGCCGGCGGGATCGGCCTGTGCACCCGGCGCTCGGCCGTACCGGCCGCCATCGGGCTCGTCCTGCTGATGGTCGGTGCGGCGCTCACCCAGGCATTCGTCCTGCACGGCGGGGCGCTGGTCGTCACACCGCTGGTCGTCGGCGCCCTGACCGCCGTGGTCGCGGTCGCGCGACGGAACGAGACGCTCACCACCCCTCGCTGACCTGCGTTTACGCACAGCGATCATCGGGCATTTCCGGGGAGAGAAGACCGATCCGGATACCCCGGTTCGCCCGCGTGAGTCCCGCAAAGGGGAGGAACCCGCCATGGCCGACCGCCACGTCAAGCCGGTCGACGACGGCTGGACCGTCGAGAAGGAAGACGCCCAGCGCCCGAGTGCCCGTACGAGCACCCAGGCCGAGGCCATCACCCGGGCGGTGGAGATCATCGCCAACGACGGCGGCGGCAACCTCGTCGTGTACGGCACCGACGGCTCGGTGCGCGAACGCCGCTCCATCGACGCCGACGCCGACGCCGGCACCGCCACGAAGGCCGTCGCGAGCACCACCGCCACCGCGGCCGGTGACACCGCGTCGAAGGCCGCCGAGACCACCGGCAAGGCCGCCGACAAGATCGGTGCCGACACGCGGACCACCGCCAAGAAGGTCGCCGGCGAGACCGGTGACAGCGCGGCGAAGGCCGGCGAGACCGTCAAGAAGGGCGCCGACAAGGTCGCCGCCGAAGCCCGCAAGGTCGATGACCAGGGTAAGGACCCGAAGAAGGCGGGCAAGGCCGCCGCCGAGGCCGCGAAGGCCACCGGCGAGCAGCTGGCCGGGAACGCCCAGCGCACCGGCAAGCAGGTCGCCGGCGAGGTATCGTCGTCCGCGGAGCGGTCCGCCGCCACCGTCAAGGCCGTCGCCGAACAGGGTGCCGACTCCGCGGTGCGCACCGCGGACCGGACCGCGCGCGTGAGCGCCCGCGTCGAGGACGACCTGGACGACACCGGGGCCCGCCTGGCCCGCCGGCTCTACGAGAACGGCGAGCGGGCCGCCTCGCAGCTGGACGACTTCGCCCTGCGCGTCTACAAGCCGCTGAACCCGATCCGGTTCACCAGCCGCGTCGCCGCCGGGGCGGTCGCCACCGCGTTCGGGGTGACCGGTGCGGTCACCTCGCGCGCGGGCAAGCTGTTCCAGCGCGGGACCCGCAAGGCCGCAGGCCGCTGAGTCCCCGCAGTACCGCGACCGCGCCCCCGCCGACCACGTCGGCGGGGGCGCGGTCGTCTGCGGTCAGGACGTCGGACGCAGCACGTAGTCGCCGGTGTCGTCGCTCCACTCCATCGCGATGAGGTCCCGGGCGCGGGCCGCCTTCGCGAAGGACAGGAAGCTGCCGAAGCCGTAGCGCTTCTCGGAGAAGTCCGGGACCCGCTTGCGGAGCTGGTTCTTCAGCCCGGACAGCTGCGGCGGGTCCCCAGCCGCGGCGATCCCGCGCACCACGTCGACGAGCAGCGCGAACGCGTCGTGGTCGGCGTCCGGGTCGTCGGGCAGCGCCACCTCGGGGTCACCCTGCGCCGCACCGGTGGTCAGCGTGACCGCACCGCGATCCTGCAGATGGCGCAGCAGCTCGCCGAAACCGCGGAAGCCGTGGTCGGCCTCGTCGAACGTGGGGTCCTTGCGCAGGATCGCGCGCTTGAGCCGCGACGCCAGGACCGGGCCGTCGGCCTGGCGGGTCAGTCCGACGAGGGTGCTGACGACGAGGCCCGCGACGTCGCGTTCCTCGGCCCCGGTGGTGGCGGTGTCGTCGCGCCCGTCGGAGAACGTGACGTCGAACGGGTCCGGCGGAACGACCGGCTCCGGCTCCGGGACCGCGACCGGGGCGGGGGTCGCGACCGGTCCCGCGGCCGGGGCCGGGGCGGGGCGCGGACTCCCCCGGCGACGACGCGGCGGTGCGGGCGCCTGGGTCGGCTCGACACCGGGGAGCCGGTCGTAGAACAGGAACTCGTCGCAGGAGGGCGGCAGCAACGCCGAGGTCGAGGACTGCACCCCGATCCCGATCACGCGCTTGTCCAGCTCGCGCAGCTTGTGCATGAGCGGGGTGAAGTCCGAGTCGCCGGTGCCGATGGCGAAGGTGGTGATGAACTCCCGCTCGTAGGCGAGCTCGATCGCGTCGACGGCGAGCTTGATGTCCGCCGCGTTCTTGCGGGAGCCGCCGATCCGCTGCGGGATCTCGATGAGCTCCACCTGGGCGCGGGCCATCAGGCGGCGGTCCTCGTCGAAGGAGGACCAGTCGGCGTAGGCGCGGCGGACCACCACCCGCCCGCGTTCGGCGAGCGCGTCGGCCACCGGGCCGAAGTCGAAGGGGACGACCCCGAGCCCGTCGCGGGCGCCGATCGCGAGGTTCTCGTAGTCGAGCAGCAGTGCGATGCGTTCGTCCTCGTGGGCCACCGCGGAAGCCTAATGCGCTGGCCCGGGTGCCCGCCCGCAGGGCACGGTTCACCGATGCGCGCGGACGACGTCGAGAACGCGGTGACGATGATGGTCGGAGCCCTGGGGGCGGTACCCGACGACGGCTGGTCCGCCCCGGCCGGACCGCTGGACTGGTCGTGCCGCGACACCGTGGTGCACGTCGCGGACGACCTGTTCGGCTACGCCGCCCAGGTGGCGATCGCCCCGCCCGACGACTATCCGCCGTTCGAGATCGTGGTGCCCGACACCGTCGGCACCGCCGGGCTGCTGCAGGTCGTCGCGACCGGCGGGGCGATGCTCGCCGCCGCCGTCCGGACCGCACCCGGCGGGGTGCGCGGCTGGCACCCCTACGGCGACGCAGACGCCGCCGGGTTCGCCGCGATGGGCGTCACCGAGGTCCTGATGCACACCCACGACATCACCCGGACCACCGATCCGGCGTGGACGCTGCCCGCGGCGCCGTGCCGGGGCGTACTCGCCCGGCTGTGGCCGGACATCGACGCGGGCGACGACCCGGCCGGGGCGCTGCTGCACCACACCGGCCGGGCGTCGTGGCGTGGTGTGCCCGCGCCGGCCCGGTGGCGCTGGCACGGCGCGCCACGCTGAGCGGCGCGCCGGGGTGTCAGGGGGCGGGCGGTCAGCCGCCGTCCGGTTCCCCCTGCGACCCGCCCAGCGGCTGCTCGGCGACCTGGCCGGTCCACGCGGCACGCGCCCCGGAGTCCCCGATCCGTACCGTCGTCACCACCGGTCGCTGCGGATCCTCGCCCGGCTGGGCGCGACGGGCGTCGTCGCGGTGGTGCTGCCGGCGAGCGCCCTGGTCGGGGTGAACGCCGGTCTGGACTACCTGCGGACCGTCGGCGACGTGGCCGGGACCGGACCGGCGGAGGGGATCGGGGTCGCCCAGCTGCTGCTGAGCCGGAAGGTCCCGGCGACCGGTCAGGTCGTGCAGATCCCGATCCCGGGGACGGCGTCGCACTTCGCGGCCCGGCCCGCGGTCGTGTGGGTGCCGCCCGCCTGGTACGAACGGCCCCGGCCACAGCTGCCGGTGATCGTGCTGCTGCACGGGACCCCCGGCCGTCCGGTGGACTGGGTGGACTCCGGGGGCGCCGCCGACGTCGCGAACGCCTGGGCCGCCCAGCACCACGGGGTGGCACCGATCCTGGTGATGCCCGACGTCAACGGCACCTACACCGCGGACTCCGAGTGCGTCGACACCCCGACGGCGAAGGTCGAGACCTACCTGACCCGCGACGTGCCCCGGGTGGTGAGCAGGCTCCTGGGGACGCGGCCGCCGGGGCCGTCGTGGGCGGTGGCGGGGTTGTCCGAGGGCGGCAGCTGCGCGGCGATGCTGGCGCTGCGCCATCCCACGGTGTTCGCCACGTTCGGTGACTACGCCGGACTGCTCGGCCCGCGGGTCGGGGACTCCAACGGCGGAGTCCCGGACACCGTCGCCGGGCTGTTCGGCGGGTCGCAGGCCGCGTTCGCCGCACACGACCCGGCGACGCTGCTGGCCGCGAACCGGGCCCCCGGGATCGCCGGCTGGTTCGAGGCGGGTGACGCCGACACCGATCCGGCCGCCGCCGCGCACACGCTGTCGGCGGTGGCGACCCGGGCCGGTGTCGAGAACCGGCTGGTGATCGTGCCCGGGGGCGGGCACGACTTCGACCTGTTCTCCCAGGCCCTGTCGGACTCCTATCCGTGGCTCGTGGGACGGGTGTCGGTCCCCGTGCCCTGAACCGGGGTCAGGGGGCGCCGAACCCGGCCGCCCCGAGGACCTGACGGCCCTCGTCGCCGTTCACGAACTGCACCCACTTCTGCGCCGGCTCGGCGTTCTTCGTGTTCTTCAGGACGACGATCGGGTACTGGTTGACCGCCTCCGACGCCTGCGGGATGTCGACGCCCTGCGCCTGCCCCGTCGACGCGGCGACGTCGGTCCGGTAGACGACCCCGGCGTCGGCGTTGCCGGTGGTGACCTTCTGCAGCACCGACTTGACGTCCTGCTCCTCGGAGACGGGCGTGATGTCCACGCCGGCGGCCTTCTCCACCTTCTCCGTCGCCGAGCCGCACGGCACCTGCGGGGCGCAGACCACGGTCCGCAGGCCGGGCCTGCTCAGGTCCTGCAGCGACGCGATCTGCTTCGGGTTCTGCGGCGCGACCGCGATCTGCAGGGTGTTGGTGGCGAAGACCTCGGGCTGCCCCTGGGCGTTGCCCGCGTCGGTCACCTTGGTCATGTTGTTCTGGTCGGCCGAGGCGAACACGTCGGCCGGGGCGCCCTGGTTGATCTGCTGGGCCAGGGCCGAGGACCCGGCGAAGTTGAACACCACGTCCGTGCCCGGGTTGGCGGCCTCGAACTTCTTCTCCAGGTCACCGAACGTACCGGTCAGCGACGCCGCGGCGAACACCGTCAGCGTGCCGCCCTGCGCCTCGCCGCCCGGCTGCGCGGCGGTCCCGCCGCCCCCGGCTCCCCCGCCGCAGCCCGCCGGCGCGAACAGCGCCGTCACCGCCAGCGCGGCGCCGGCCACTCGTCCTCGGATCCTCACGAACACCCTCCCGGGATCGACTCCCCGCGCCGTTCGCCGATCACGAACTGCGGATCAGCGGGCATCCTATGCACGCAGTCACCGGTTACGCACCCCTGATCGGCACGCAGAACCGGATCTCCGCCGTGCGGCTCGAATGTGGACTCTCGGTGATCGCTCAGCGTCCTCTGGGCTTGCTCTGCGCAACGACCGGAAGGGGCACCCGCGGTGGCGGATCGTGCCGCAATGACGCAGGAGACGGTGCATGGCGCTGGAGACGCTGGTCCCGCCGGGGGCCCCGACCCCGGGGACGACGGCGGTGGGGCGACCCGCGGGCGGGACCGGTCCACCCCGGGTCCGGCGGTGCGGCGATGAGCGCGGTCGAGACCACCGTCGAGATCGCACCGGAGCCGTCGCGGCGTCGCCGCCGCAGGCGTCGGGCGGGTGCCGTGCCGGGGTGCTCGTGGTGCTGCTCGGCGGCGCGGGCGCCGGGGTGGGCGCCGTGACGTCGGCTGCGCCCCCGGTACCGGGCCGGTCGAGGCGACCGCCGAGCGGGCCCGCGACCACGGGCTGAACTGGCTGGTCACCGGCCTGGAGCAGCTCCAGTGCGCCGTGGACGCGCCGTCCGAGGGCGGTACCCCGGCCGGCGGGATCCCGCGGGCTCCGGGTGCGCTGTCCGACCCGGCGACGACGCCGCCGGTCGCGGCGGGCGCGGGGGTCGCGGCGGTCGCCCCGCTGCCCGGGAGGGCGCGTGGTGCGGTCGTGACCGGGCGGGGGCCCCGTCCCGGGACGGTCAGTCCTCGGGCGGGGCCTCGCCCAGCTCGTCGGCCTCCGCACCGGCGGCGGCGATCTCCTCCTTGACCACCCCGTAGGCGACCCCGGGCCCGTAACCCTTGCGCGCGAGCATGCCGACCAGCTTGCGGGCGCTGGACTGCCGCTCCTCGCGGCTCCCGACGGGCAGGCTCCGCAGCCGCCGTACGACGAGCTCGCGGGCCCGGTCGCGTTCGGAGTCGTCGTCGATGCCGGTGAGCGCCTCGTCGGCGATCTCGCGGTCGACGCCCTTGCGGTGCAGCTCCATCGCGATCGCCCGCTTGCCGAGGCCGCGGTGGCGGTGGCGGGACCGGACCCACTGTTCGGCGAAGGCCTGGTCGTCGACGAGTCCGACCTCGTCGAACCGGTCGAGGACGCGGTGCGCGACCTCGTCGGGGACCTCCTTGCGACGCAGCGCGTCGCCGAGCTCCTTGACCGTGCGGGCGCGGTCGGTGAGCAGGCGCAGGCAGATGTCGCGGGCGCGGGTCTCCTGCTCCTGCGGTGTCTCGACGCGTGGGGTGACGTCCTCACCCCGACGTCTCCCCCGGCCACGGCCCTCTCCGCGGCGCCGGCCACGGGGGGTGGTGCTCTCCTCGACCGGGTCCGGCCCGGTGCCCTCGGGCACGGCGGCCGTGGCGTCCCGGTCGGTCGCGCCTGCCGCGGCGGCCGGACGCCGACGCGGGGTCGCGCGGTCGCGACGGGGTCCGCTGCGGCGGGCGCCCCGTCCGGACAGCTCCTCGAAGGAGACCACACGGGGTGAGCCGGGTCCCGCATCGTCGACGCCGTCGTCGGCGCTCCCACCGGAAGCCGGGTCGGGGTGGGGGTCGGGGTCGTCGAGGGTCAGCCTGCGGACCGGGGCGGGGGCCGCCGCCCCGTCCGTCGCGCCGTCCGCCGCCGGTCCCGTGGACCAGGCAACCGGCGGTTCGGTCGCCGTCGTGGGGGCCTCGTCGGCACCGCTCAGCGCGGCGAACGAGACCTGGTGGGGGCTCGTGTCCCAGCCGGGGACCCCCGAGGGCTCGGCGACGGACTCGTCCGGCTCACCGCCGGTCGGGTCGGCGGTCCGGATCGCGGGCGGATCCTGCTCGTCGGTGACCGACGGGGTCACGCCGAACAGGTCGTCGAGCGGGACGGTGCGGGGCCTGGTCGGCTCCGCACCGTCCCGTCCGGACGTGCCTCCGGACCCGTCGCGCTCGCCGGTCACGCTCAGAAGTCGACCGGGGCCGGGAGGGGCTCGACCGGGCTGGTCTCCTCTGCGTCGACGACGGCGCCGATCCCCAGCTTCTCCTTGATGCGCTTCTCGACCTCGGCGGCGACGTCCGGGTTCTCCTTGAGGAACTTGCGGGCGTTCTCCTTGCCCTGCCCCATCTGGTCGCCCTCGTAGGTGTACCAGGCACCGGACTTGCGGATGATCCCCTGCTCGACGCCCACGTCGATCAGCGAACCCTCCTTGGAGATGCCGACGCCGTAGAGCACGTCGAACTCCGCCTGCTTGAACGGCGGGGCCACCTTGTTCTTCACGACCTTGACCCGGGTCCGGCTGCCGACCATGTCGGTGCCGTCCTTCAGGGTCTCGATGCGGCGGATGTCCATGCGGACCGACGCGTAGAACTTCAGCGCCTTACCACCGGTCGTGGTCTCCGGGGACCCGAACATCACGCCGATCTTCTCGCGCAGCTGGTTGATGAAGATCGCGGTGGTGCCGGAGTTGCTGAGCGCACCGGTGATCTTCCGCAGCGCCTGGCTCATCAGCCGGGCCTGCAGGCCGACATGGCTGTCGCCCATCTCGCCCTCGATCTCGGCGCGCGGCACGAGCGCGGCCACCGAGTCGATGACGATGATGTCGAGCGCGCCGGAGCGGATCAGCATGTCCGCGATCTCCAGCGCCTGCTCACCGGTGTCCGGCTGGGAGACCAGCAGGTCGTCGGTGTCGACGCCGAGCGCCTTGGCGTACTCCGGGTCGAGCGCGTGCTCGGCGTCGATGAACGCCGCGACGCCTCCGGCGGCCTGCGCGCTCGCGACGGCGTGCAGCGCGACGGTCGTCTTGCCGCTGGACTCCGGGCCGTAGATCTCGACGACGCGGCCGCGCGGGATGCCCCCGACGCCGAGCGCGACGTCGAGCGCGATGGAGCCCGTGGAGATGGCACTGATCGGGACGCGGGTCTGGTCGCCCAGGCGCATCACCGATCCCTTGCCGTGGTTCTTCTCGATCTGGGCGAGGGCGAGTTCGAGCGCCTTGCCGCGGTCCGGAGCGGACATCTCTTGACTCCTCGCTGGTGGTCGACGATCGGGTCCTGCTGGTGTCTTTCGGGGAGGCACACCACAACGGTATGGGGTACCCCTGACAGTTACGGGCCCGGATCGGCGCCTGTGGACAACTCGTCCGACACCGCGCCGCAGGACCGGTACCGCGAGCCCTGGCGGAACCGTAGACGAACACGCGTTCGATCCGACACCGCGACACGCCGACCGGGCACCCACGGGAGCCGAGCGGTCACCACGACCGCCCGGGCGCCGCTACCGCCGTGCGGGTGGGACCTCGTAGGCCGCGCAGACCGCGCGCCAGACCCGGCGCAGGTCGAGACCTGCCTCGATCGCCTGCTCGACGGTCCGGCCGCCGAGGTCGGCGAAGACGTGGTCGCGGGACAGCGACGCCGCCCGCACCGGCCCGAACTCGCCCTCCATCAGTTCCCGGAAGTGGCTCAGTCGCACGCCCGCGAGGGTAGACGGGTCACCCGTTCCGTGTGGTGTCCGCCCGTTGACGGCCCCGGAGCCGGTAGCCTGGGTGATATGTCCGAACTGCTCGCGACCGTCCCGGTCGACGTCGCCGACGAGGTCCTCGCGACGACCGGCATCGGGTCGCCCCTGGCGTGGCAGGTCGTGTCGCTGCTCGCGCTGCTGTCCGCGCTGGTCGTGCTGGTGCGCTGGTGGCTCCACCAGCGCCGTCGCTGAGGGTCCCGCTCAGCCGGCCGCCGGGCGTCCCGTGCGGGCCGAGCGTGCTGCCACCAGCAGGAACGGCACCGTCGCCACGACCACCAGCGCGCCGAGCAGCGCGTAGGACGACACCGTCACGAGCACCCCGGCCACGATCCCGGCGGCGGCGCCGACCAGGTTCATCGCCACGTCCACCGAGCCCTGCACCCGCGGCCGGTCGGCCACCGCCAGCGACGCCGTGAGCTGCGCCGACCCGCCCACCACCGCTGCCGACCAGCCCAGACCGAGCAGCACCAGGCCCACCGACAGCAGGCCGGTCGAGGTCGGCGCGGCGAGGGCGCAGACCACCCCCGCCAGCGGCAGCAGCACCCCGGCACCGGCCAGCACCCGCGCCGGACCGAGCCGGTCGGCGAGCCACCCGAACAACGGGCTGAGCGCGTACATCCCCGCGATGTGCAGGCTGATCACCAGCCCGACGACCGACAGCGCCGCGCCGCCGTGGTCCATGTGCACCGGGGTCATCGACATCAGCCCGACCATCACCGCGTGCCCGAGCACGATGCCGACCGCGCCGAGCAGCGCGGGGCGCGAGGCCCGCAGCACCGCCCACGGCCGCACCGCCGCGGCCCCGGGCGCGCCGGCCGGGGTCCCCGCGCGCTCCCGGGCCCGCAGCAGCGGGTCGGGCCGCAGACCCAGCCACCCGGTCAGGGCCGCCAGGGCGAACGCGACCGCGCAGAGCAGGTACGGACCGGCGACACCGGGCAGCCCGGCCGACACGGCCACGGCGTCCAGCGGACCGAGCAGGTTCGGCCCGGCGACCGCACCGACCGTCGTCGCCCACACCACCAGCGCGAGCGCGCGGCCGGCCCGCGCCGGCGCGGCCAGGTCGGTGGCGGCGTAGCGCGCGGCGAGCCCGACCGCCGTCCCCGAACCGATCAGCAGCAACGACACCAGCAGCAGCGCCAGCGAGCCGGTCGTGACCGCGACGACCGCACCGACCGCGCCGAGCAGTCCCACCAGGTGACCGCCGACCAGCGCGGGACGCCGTCCCCGGGCCTGGGCCACGCGTGCGACGACGGCGGCCGCACCCGCCGCGCCCAGCACGCTCGCCGTCGACGCGACGCCACCGACCGCGGGCGAGCCGGACAGCCGGGACGCGACCAGCGAGCTCGCGGCGATCGAGGTCGCCACGGCCGTCCCGCCGAGCACCTGCCCGATCGCGAGCACCGCCAGCAGGCGGGGCTGGGCGGGGTCCTGCGGCGGGGAGGCGGCGTCGGGTGCGGCGGTCACGGACGGATGCTGCCGTGCCACGACCGCCGCGCGCCAGGGCGTTACGCTCCGGCCCGGCCACGCGAGCGGAGGACGGTGGACATGGCGGGCACGACCCCGAACACACGCAGGTCGGCGGGTACGGACGACGCGGAGCTGCAGAACGCCTACCGCATGGTCTCCGACGTGCTGGCCGGAGCGGTGCGCGAGACCCTCGCCGCGCCGGGGCCCGACCCGGCCCGGTTCGCCGTGCGCAGGCTGACCGCGGTCGACCGGGACATGCCGCCGGACGCCACCCCGCCCGGCTGGTCGCTGGCCTTCCTGGTGCTGGCCGACTGGTACGACGCCGCCCGCACCGCGCTGGCCGACCACGACGACCGCTCCGAGCGGGCACTGGGCTGGATCGGGAGCAACCTGGGCCCGCGCTACGCGGCCCGGGCCCGCTACACGGTCGCCCCGCTCGTCGACCCGGCCGACGCCCGCGAGACCTCGCACTACGTCGACGCGCTGGGCGTGGACTTCCTGGCGTCGATGGTCTGGACGGTCGCGGCGGTCGTCGCCGAGTTCCCGGCCGAGGACACCGCGGAGGTCTGGCCCCGCACGAGGGCCGACGCCGCCCGCTGACGTCGCAGGTCACGCCCGGTCCGACGGGCGCTCGACGGGTGACTGTCGGACCCCACCCGCATGATGGTCGGCGTGACCGCACTCGAGGGCTTCTCCCCCGCCACCCGCCAGTGGTTCGAGGGGGCCTTCGCCGCGCCCACGGCGGCCCAGGAGGGCGCCTGGTCCGCGGCGCAGGCCGGGCGCAACGCGCTCGTCGTCGCGCCGACCGGGTCCGGCAAGACCCTCGCCGCGTTCCTCTGGGCGCTGGACCGGCTCGCCGCCACCCCGCCGCCCGCCGAGCCGAAGCACCGCTGCCGGGTCCTCTACGTCTCGCCGCTCAAGGCCCTCGCCGTCGACGTGCAGCGCAACCTGCGCTCGCCGCTGACCGGCATCCGCCAGGCCGCGCAGCGGCTCGACGAGCCGGTCCCCGACATCACCGTCGGGATGCGCACCGGCGACACCCCGGCCGACGAGCGACGCCAGTTCCAGCGCACCCCGCCGGACGTGCTGGTCACCACCCCGGAGTCGCTGTTCCTGCTGCTCACCTCGGCCGCGCGGGAGTCCCTGCGCGGGGTGACGACGGTGATCCTCGACGAGGTGCACGCCGTCGCCGGGACGAAGCGGGGGGCGCACCTGGCGGTGTCGCTGGAACGCCTCGAGGAGATCACCGAGGCCACCCCGCAGCGGATCGGGCTCTCGGCGACCGTGCGCCCGGTGGACGAGGTCTCGACGTTCCTGTCCGGCACCCGCCCGGTCGAGGTCGTGCAGCCCGCGATCCCCAAGACGATCCGGGTCGAGGTGCAGGTCCCGGTGCCCGACCTGGCCGCGCTCGACGAGCGGCCCGCCCCGGGCAGCACCGACGAGGAGGTCGTCGGGTCCGCCGCGGGCACGGCGCGCAGGCCCTCGATCTGGCCCGCGGTGGAGGAGCGGCTGCTCGGCCTGGTGCGCGAGCACCGTTCGACCATCGTGTTCTCCAATTCCCGCCGGCTCGCCGAGCGGCTGACCTCCCGGCTCAACGAGCTCGCCGCCGAGCAGGAGGCCGCCGCCCTGGAGGAGGCCGCCGACCTCGACGCCGACGCCCCGGGTGCGTTCCCGGCCGAGGCGGTCGGGCAGTCCGGGGTGGGCGGCGGGGCCGCGCCGACGGTGGCCAAGGCCCACCACGGCTCGATGTCGCGCGACCAGCGGACCCTGGTCGAGGAGGAGCTGAAGTCCGGCGTACTGCCGTGCGTCGTCGCGACGTCCAGCCTGGAGCTGGGCATCGACATGGGGGCCGTCGACCTGGTCGTGCAGGTCGAGGCGCCGCCGTCGGTCGCGTCCGGGCTGCAGCGGGTCGGGCGCGCCGGGCACCAGGTGGGCGCGGTGTCCGAGGGCGTCGTGTTCCCGAAGTACCGCGGCGATCTCGTGTCCTGCGCCGTCGTCGCCGAACGGATGACGACCGGGTCGATCGAGTCCACGCGCTACCCCCGCAACCCGCTCGACGTGCTGGCCCAGCAGATCGTCGCGATGGTCGCGATGGAGTCGTGGCAGCTGTCCGACCTCGCCGCGACGATCCGCCGGGCGGCCCCGTTCGCGGCGCTGCCGGACTCCGCGCTGCACTCGGTGCTGGACATGCTGGCCGGGCGCTACCCGTCCGAGGAGTTCGGCGAGCTGCGCGCCCGCATCACCTGGGACCGGGTCACCGACGAGCTGCGCGGCCGCCCGGGCGCGCAGCGCCTGGCCGTCACCTCCGGCGGCACCATCCCCGACCGCGGCCTGTTCACCGTGATGACGCCGGGCGGCGCGGACGGCGCCGGGTCGCGGGTCGGCGAGCTCGACGAGGAGATGGTCTACGAGTCCCGCGTCGGGGACACGTTCCTGCTGGGGACCTCGTCGTGGCGGGTCGAGGACATCACCCACGACCGCGTGATCGTCACCCCGGCGCCGGGGGTGCCCGCCCGGATGCCGTTCTGGAAGGGCGAGTCGATCGGGCGGCCGCTGGAGCTGGGCCGGGCCGTCGGCGCGTTCGTGCGCGAGATGTCCGGGCTGGCCGACGCCGACGCCCGGGAGCGCGCCGCCGCGGCCGGGCTCGACGAGTGGGCCTGCGACAACCTGCTGTCCTACCTGCGCGAGCAGCGCGAGGCGACCCGGCACGTTCCGAGCGACCGCACGATCCTGGTGGAGCGGTTCCGCGACGAGCTGGGCGACTGGCGCCTCGTCGTGCACTCGCCGTTCGGGGCGCAGGTCAACGGGCCGTGGGCGCTGGCGATCGCCGCCCGGATGCGGGAGCGCCGCGGGGTCGAGGTGAGCGCGTCGGGCGCCGACGACGGGATCGTGCTGCGCCTCCCGGACGCCGTGGACGACAACGGCACCGAGGTCGTCCCGAGCGCCGAGGACGTGCTGCTGGAGCCGGGCGAGATCGAGCAGATCGTCGTCGCGGAGCTGGGGAACTCGGCGCTGTACGCGTCGCGGTTCCGGGAGTGCGCCGCGCGGGCGCTGCTGCTGCCCCGGCGCGACCCGGGCCGTCGCAGCCCGTTGTGGCAGCAGCGGCAGAAATCGGCGCAGCTGCTGAGCGTCGCGGGCAAGTTCGAGCAGTTCCCGATCACCCTGGAGGCGATGCGGGAGTGCGTGCAGGACGTCTACGACCTGCCCGGCCTGCGCGAGCTGATGGGCGACGTCGCCGCGCGGAAGGTGAAGGTCGCCGAGGTCGAGTCGTCGCAGCCGTCGCCGTTCGCGCGCAGCCTGCTGTTCGGCTACGTCGGGATGTTCCTCTACGAGGCCGACGCGCCGCTGGCCGAGCGCCGCGCGGCCGCGCTGTCGCTGGACTCGACGCTGCTGGCGGAACTGCTCGGCTCCGAGGCGATCCGGGAGCTGCTCGATCCGGAGATGCTGGCCGAGATCGAGGGCCAGCTGCAGCGCACCGACCCGGACCGGCACGCCCGCGACATGGAGGGCGCCGCGGACCTGCTCCGCTTCGTCGGTGACCTGTCCGAGGCCGACGGGCGGGCCCGCGGTGTCGACCCGGCGTGGCTGGCGCAGCTGGAGCGCGACCGCCGGGCGCTGCGGGTGCGGATCGCCGGCGAGGAACGGTTCGTCGCGATCGAGGACGCCGGCCGGATCCGGGACGCGCTGGGCACGGCGCTGCCGGTCGGGGTGCCGGAGGCGTTCACCGAGCCGGTGCCCGACCCGCTCGGGGATCTCGTGCTGCGCTGGGCGCGCACGCACGGGCCGTTCACCGCCGCCGAGCTCGCCCGCCGCTTCGGGCTGGGCGTGGCCGTGGTCGCCGGGGTGCTGGAGCGGCTCACCGGCACCGGTCGGCTGATGAAGGGCGAGCTGCGCCCGCAGGCGTCGGTGCCCGCCGGTTCCGGCGGCGAGCTGGAGTACTGCGACGCCGAGGTGCTGCGACGGCTGCGGCGCGCGTCGCTGGCGAAGCTGCGGCACGAGGTCGAGCCCGTCGAGCAGCGGGCGCTGGGCCGGTTCCTGCCGCAGTGGCAGGGCGTCCAGGTGCGGTCGGGCTCCGAGCGGCGAGGCCGGGTGCGCCGCGCACCGGGTGCCGAGGACGTGCTCGGTGTGGTCGAGCAGCTCGCCGGGGCGCCGCTGCCGGCGAGCGCGGTCGAGTCGCTGGTGCTGCCGGCCCGGCTGCCGGGCTACACCCCCGCGCTGCTCGACGAGCTGACCGCCTCCGGTGAGGTGACCTGGGTCGGGTGCGGCGCACTGTCCGGGCAGGACGGCTGGCTGGCGCTGGCCCCGGCCGACGTGGCGGATCTGCTGCTGCCCGCCCCCGACCTGGACACCGCGGGTACTCCGCTGCACACCGCGGTACTGGCCGCGCTCGGGCTGACCGACCCGGCCGCGCTGACCGATCCGGAGGCCGCACCGGACTCCGGGGGCGGTGCGCTGTTCTTCCGCGAGCTCGCGACCCGGGCCGGGGTGCTGCTGACCGAGCAGGACGAACCGGCCCCTTCCGACGACGACGTCGTCGCCGCCGTCTGGGACCTGGTCTGGGCGGGTGCGCTCACCAACGACACGCTCGGCCCGCTGCGGGCCCGGCTGTCCGGGGGCGGCGGGCGGCGTGGCGCGTCCGGGCGGCAGGGCGGGGCGCACCGCACGGCACGCCGACCGGCCCGCGGGCGCTATGCGCAGCTGCGTGCGGGGCGGCCGTCGATGCCCAGCCGGACCGGGCCGCCGTCGGTCGGCGGGCGCTGGTCGGTGGCCGTGCCGCGCGAGCCCGACCCGACCCGCCGTGCGCACGCCACCGCGGAGGCGTTCCTGGAGCGCCACGGCGTGCTGACCCGGGGCGCGTTGGGCACCGAACGGGTCACCGGCGGGTTCGCCGCGGTCTACAAGGTGCTCCGGGCGATGGAGGAGTCCGGCCGGTGCCGGCGCGGCTACATCGTCGAGGGGCTGGGCGCGGCGCAGTTCGCTGTACCGGGCGCGATCGACCGGGTCCGGGCCCTCGCCGGGAGCGACGGCGGCCCCTCCCCCGCCCCGCCGACCGGTCCGCGCCGCCTCGGGGCCGGGCCGGGCGCGGTCGTCGCCGACCCCACCGACCGCGCCGGTTCCGCCGACCCGGCCGGGTCCGTGGACCCGACCGGGGACGGCGAGCCCCTGCCCGACGACCTCTCCGACGACGCAGCCGGGTTGCCGGGCTCCGACCTCTCCGGCGACGTTGCGGGGCTCCAGCCGGGCGACGACCCGTACGCGGGGGTGCCCGACGACCTGCGCGGCGGCCTGGGCGGGCTCGGCGGCGCCGGCCGCCACGGCGAGTTCGACGGCGCCAGTCGCCGCCCGCAGGCGCCGCGGGAGGCGTGGCGCGAGCTGTCCCGGGTGGTGCTCGCCGCAACCGACCCCGCCCAGCCCTACGGCGCGGCCCTGCCCTGGCCGGACACGACCAGCGAGACCCGGCACCGCCCCGGTCGCAAGGCCGGCGCCCTGGTCACCCTGGTCGACGGGGCGCCCGCGCTCTACGTCGAACGGGGCGGGAAGTCGCTGCTGTCGTTCACCGAGGACCGCGACGAGCTGCGCGCCGGCGCCGAGTCGCTCGCCGGGGCGGTGCACGAGGGCTGGCTCGGGTCGCTCGCCGTGGAACGCGCCGACGGGCAGGACTCGCTGGTCTCGGCGCTGTCCGAGGTCCTCACCGAGGCCGGGTTCCGGGTGACGCCGAAGGGGCTGCGGCTGCGGGCCTGACCGGGCACCTACCCCCGTCGGACGCCCGCGGCCGGACCGTGGGGGGGTGCGGCCGGGGCAGGCGCGCGGGCGGCCGGAGTCGGTACACATCTGACGGAGGTCCCCCGTGACGCTCGAACTGGCCCTGCCCGACGGCAGCACCCGCTCGGTGGAGGTCCACCGGGTCTTCAACGCCGGGTACGCCGGACGCGCCCAGGAGGAGGTCGCCGCGCACGTCGCCGAGCTGGCCGAGCTGGGCGTGCCGGCCCCGGACACGGTGCCGGCGCTGTACCCGGTCTCGCCGTACCTGGCGTCGCAGACCGACCGGGTCCCCGCCCAGCACGACCGGACCTCCGGCGAGGCGGAGTGCGCCCTGGTCGTCGGCGACGACGTGACCGACCCGCTGCTGACCGTCGCCTGCGACCACACCGACCGCGCCCTGGAGGTGCACGGCGTCGCGTGGAGCAAGAACGCGGGTCTCGACGTCCTGGGCCGGAAGGCCTGGCGGCTGTCGGAGGTCGCCGACCGGCTCGACGACATCAGCCTGCGCGCGTGGGTCCGTCACGGCGGCAGCGAGGAGCTCGTGCAGGACGCGACGCTGGCCGCCCTCCTCCCGCCCGGATACTGGGTCGACCTGCTGCGCGAGCGCGGCTGGCTGGTGCCCGGCACCGTCCTGCTGTCGGGGACCGTCGCGATGAGGCCGGGGGTCGACCAGTTCGCCGACGCCTGGCGGGTGGAGCTGCACGACCCGGCCACCGGCGACACGATCGGCCTGACCTACGAGGTCGACCGGCTCCCGGAGCCGATCGGCTGACCGGCCGCCCGACGGCGACCGGTCGGCAGGCCCGGTGGACGTGGCCGGGATCGCCTGCGGGCACCCGGCGCCGGCCGTGACGCCCGCCGCATCGGCGGGCGCGGCCGCCGCCCGTATCGGGTGGCACCATCGTTGTCATGCTCCGTCGCTCCCCCGGCACCCCGTCCCGTGACCGGCGTCTCGCTCTCGGGCTCGCGGGGCTGCTCGGCACCGCCGCCGTCCTGCACGTGGTGCGGCCCGAGCCGTTCGACTCGATCGTGCCGCGCAGCCTGCCCGGGGAGCCCCGGTTCTGGACCTACGCCTCCGGGGCCGCCGAGGGCGCCGTCGCCGCGGCGGTCGCGCATCCGCGGACCCGGCGTGCCGGCGGCTGGGCCGCGGCAGCGCTGTTCGCGGCGGTGTTCCCGGCGAACGTGTCGATGGCGCTGCACTGGAACCGCAAGGACCCGCTGTACCGGGCGATCGGCTGGGGTCGGCTGCCGCTGCAGGTCCCGCTGGTGCTGTGGGCACTGCGGATCGCCCGCAGCGCCCCGCGCGGCTGACCGGAGGGTGGGCCGCCGGTAGACCGAAGTCGATCGTCCACCGCCCGATGCCCGCTGCACCGGACGGACCCCCCGGGGTCTGATGGCGCCGGGCCCGGGACCGCCGGCGTCCACGTCGTCGCTCGGGGGGACACATGACGTCGTCGACCACGGTCCGGGACTCCGGCGCTGCGCCCACGGCGGTTCCGCGGCTCGCGCGGCTGCCCGTCGGGATCGTCGCCGGGGTGGTGGCCGTCGTCCACCTCGTCATGGGGGCGCTGGGGCGCGGGTACTGGTTCGACGAGGCGCTGATGCTGGCGATCGGGCGGCACCACCTCGACTGGGGGTCGGCCGACCAGCCCCCGGTCGCACCGGCGCTGGCCGGGCTCGCCGACGTCCTCGCACCCGGGGTGAACGGGGTGCTGCGGATCGTGCCGTCGCTGGCGACGGCGGGCGCGGTCGTCGTCGCCGCGTTGATCGCCCGCGAGCTGGGTGGCGACCGCCGCGCCCAGGTCCTCACCGCGCTCGCCCAGGCCACCGGGCTGTGGGTGACGCTGTTCGGGCACTTCCTGACGCCGTACTCGCTGGAACCGCTGCAGTGGGCGCTGCTGCTGTGGCTGCTGGTGCGCTGGACCCGGGTCCGCGACGACCGGCTGCTCCTCGCCGTCGGCCCGCTGCTCGGCCTGGCCGCGCTGACGAAGTTCCAGGTCATCCTGCTGGGCGCGGTGCTGGTCCTCGCGATCGGCGTGGCCGGGCCGCGGGCGATGCTGCGACGGCCCGCGTTCTGGTGGGCCGCTCTGCTGGGTGCACTGATCGCGTCACCGACGCTGGTGTGGCAGGCCATGCACGGCTGGCCTCAGCTGCGCATGACCTCGGTCGTCGCGCAGGAGTCGGTCCTGTTCGGCGGGCCGGGCCCCAACGCGGTGGCGATGCTGCTGCTGGCCGGGCTGCTCGGCACCGTGCTCGTCGTGGTGGGGGCGGTCGCGGCGTTCACGACGCCGCGGCTGCGGCCGTACCGCTTCGTCGCGGTGACCTTCCTCGTGCTGTGGATCGTGTTCGCGGTGACCGTGGGGCGTGCCTACTACCTGTGCGGTCTGCACGGTGCCGTCGCCGCGCTCGGGGCGGTGTGGTTCCAGGAGCGGCGCGGGGCCGGGCGACGGCGGTGGTCCTGGGTGGCGTGGCCGGCCGGGATGCTGTCGGTCGCCCTCGCCGCGGCGATGCTGTCCGCGAGCGCCGGGGCGGCCGACCCCGCCGTACCGGAGCGGATCGTCGGCGAGGTCGCCCGCGTCCGCGACGGGCTGCCCCCGGACCAGCGGGACCGCGCCGTCGTGGTGGGCGGCTCGTACATCTTCGCCGCCTACGTCGACACCGCCGACCCCGCGCTCGGCCTGCCGCCCGGGTACAGCGGCAACCGCAGCTACGGCTACTTCGACCCGCCCCCGGACGACCACGACGTCGTGATCTTCCTCGGCCGGGACCCCGGCCTGCTGGCGCCCACCGGGGTGGCGCTGCGACCGGTCACCGACCTCGGCGACGGCAACCGCATCTGGCTGGGCGAGGGCATGACGCGTCCGTGGTCGCAGGTGTGGCCGCAGCTGCGGACCCTCGTCGTCGACTGAGCCCGGGCCGGACCCGGCCCGCCCGGGTAGCGTCGCGGACGTGCCCGAGGGAGACACCGTGTACCTGGCCGGTAAGCGGCTGCACAGCGCGCTGGCGGGGCACGAGCTGCTGCGCGGCGAGCTGCGCCACCCGCGGCTGGTCGAGCACGACCTGGCCGGGCTGACCGTCACCGGTGTCGTCCCGGTCGGCAAGCACCTGTTCACCCGGTTCGACGACGGCCGCAGCCTGCACAGCCACTTCCGGATGGACGGCTCCTGGCACCTGTACCGGCCGGGCATGCGGTGGCGCCGGGTCGCGCACGAGGCGCGCGCGGTGCTGGAGACCGCCGACCGGGTCGCGGTCGGGTTCGCCCTGCACGACCTGGAGCTGCTCGCCACCGACGACGAGCACACCCTCGTCGGTCATCTCGGGCCCGACCTGCTCGACCCGGACTGGGGCCCCGGCCACGACGCCGAGGCGCTGCGCCGGATGACCGCCCGGGCCGGCCACCCGCTCGGGCTGGTACTGCTCGAACAGCGGGTCATGGCCGGTCTCGGCAATCTCTACCGCAACGACATCTGCTTCCTGCTCGGGCTCACGCCCTGGGTGCCGATCCGCGACGTGCCCGACCTGCCCGGGGTCATCGACCTGTCGCGGCGGCTGCTGTCGTCGAACAAGGACCGCCCGGAGCAGACGACGACCGGCTCGCTGGCCGCCGGCGAGGCGCACTGGGTGTTCGAGCGGCCCGGACGCCCGTGCCGCCGGTGCGGGACCCGCATCCGGACCGCCGACCAGGGCGACGACCACCGCGCCCGGATCACCTACTGGTGCCCGCGCTGCCAGACGGGACCGTCCCCGCGCCCGGTGCGCCGGGCGACCGGCCCGCGCCGCGGTGCCCCCGGGCGACCGCCACCCGGCGCCGCCCGCACCCGCTGACCCCTGCTGCCACGGGCGCCACCGGCGGCCGGGCCTGCGGACAGCCGCCCGGGCCCGGACACACGTCCGCCGCGGTCCCTGGGCGGGACCGCGGCGGACGGGACGGAACGGGCGAGCGGCTCAGGCGGTGCCGGGCTGCTGCTGGTTCTGGGTGTTCTGCTGCTGGGCCGGCGCCGGCGAGGACGGCAGCTGCTGCTGCGCCTCCCCCTGGCCCACCTGCGGGGCCTGCTGACCCCCGGCGATCGGCGCCCCCGACATCGACGCCCGGATCTGCTCCAGCCGCGACATGCCGGCCATGTCGGTGGTCGACTGCTGGACCTCCAGCATCCGGCCCTGCACCGAGTTCTGGGCCAGCTCCGCGGACCCGAGCGCGGTCGCGTACCGCTTCTCGATCTTGTCGCGGACCTCGTCGAGCGAGGGCGCGTTGCGCGGCGCGGAGAGCTCGCTCATCTGCTGCAGCGACTTCGCGGCCTGCTCCTGCATCTTGGCCTGCTCGAGCTGGCTGAGCAGCTTGGTGCGCTCGGAGATCTTCTGCTGCAGCATCATCGAGTTCCGCTCGACGGCCTGCTTGGCCTGCGCGGCGGCACCGATCGACTGGTCGTGCAGCGTCTTGAGGTCCTCGACGCCCTGCTCCGCGGTCACCAGCTGCGTCGCGAAGGTCTGCGCCGACTGCTCGTACTGCTGGGCCTTCTGCTCGTCGCCCTGGGAGCGGGCCTGGTCGGCCAGCACGAGCGCCTGGCGTGCCGACGACTGCAGCTTCTCGATCTCGCCCAGCTGCCGGTTCAGCTTCATCTCCAGCTGACGCTGGTTGCCGATCACCGCGGCCGCCTGCTGCGACAGCTGCTGGTGCTGGCGCTGGGCGTCCTCGATGGCCTGCTGGATCTGCACCTTCGGGTCGGCGTGCTCGTCGACCTTCGACGAGAACAGGGCCGACAGATAGCTGAAGAACTTGGTGAATCCGTTGGCCATCTCTGCGCGTCCTCCGCCTGCGTTCGCTCGCGACCGTGCCCGCCACCACGGCGGGCGTGCGGACCCCGGACCGACCCCGCGTTCCCCCCGTGGTCGGCACCGGACCTCCGGCCCTGTCCATCCTGGCATCGCTGCCGGTCTGTCCGCACCCTACCGCGCAGGAGCGGTCGGCCGGGGCGGGCCGTGCGATCAGGCAGCCGAGGCCACCGGCCCGCCCGAGGACGCCGGCGCGGCGACCACGGAACCCGGCCGCCCGGCCAACCGCAGCTCGGCGTGCCGCTGCCCGATCGGGACGAGCACGTCGTCGCGACGGCCCGCGGCCGCGGCGGACGTCGCCGTCGCCATCTCGGCGGCGACGATGGTCAGCAGGTCCGGCACGGAGACCCCGAGCGCCTCGCAGATCGCCGCGAGCAGCTCGCTGGAGGGCTCCTTGCGCCCGCGCTCGACCTCGGAGAGGTACCCGAGGCTCACCCGCGCGGCCCGCGAGATGTCGCGCAGCGTGCGCCGGCGCGCGGTACGCACCTCACGCAGCCCACTGCCGATCGCTTCCCGCAGCAGCATGTGCCCTCCTCGACTGCTCCCCGGACACCCGGTGATGTCTCACCGTACCGACTTCCCCGGTTCCCACGCGCCGTGACGCTGTCCGCCCACGGCGAACACCTCAACGCCGCGTGGGCCCCGGATCGTCCCCGCAGGTCAGGCGGGCCGGGGGCGGACGGCCTTGCGGACGTAGTCGGCGCCGGTCACCACGGTGAGCACCAGCGCGGCGGCCATCACCGCCCACTGGAGGACGAGCACGGCGGTCGCGGCGGCGCCGGGGCCCAGCAGCTCCGGCAGCGGGAGCAGGAACAGCCCGATCGCGACGGTCTGGGCGACGGTCTTGGCCTTGCCGCCGCGGCTGGCCGGGATGACCCCGCGACGGCGGATCACGACGAAGCGCAGCGCGGTGATGCCGAGCTCGCGGACGACGATCACGATCGTCGCCCACCAGGGCAGCACCCCGAGGATCGACAGCCCGATCAGGGCGGCGCCCATCAGGGCCTTGTCCGCGATCGGGTCGACCAGCGCACCGAACCAGGTGACGAGCCCGCGGCTGCGGGCCAGCTGGCCGTCGAGCCGGTCGGTGGCCGCCGCGATCACGAACACGGCGAACGCGACCAGCCGCCACATCACGTCCTCGCCGCCGTCGACGAACAGCGCGACGACGAACACCGGGACGAGCAGCAGCCGCAGGACGGTCAGCGCGTTCGCGATGTTCAGCAGCGGCGGGTCACCGACTCCGGCGGTGCCCCCGGCCGGGTGCGAGCTCATCCGGCTGCGGAGGCCGCCGGGACGGCCGCGGCCGGCATACGCGGGTCGAGCAGTTCCAGGGCCTCCACCAGCAGGTCGACACCCTCGGTGTCCACGACGCGGCAGCGGACCAGGTCACCGGGTCGCAGCGAGTCCGGCTCCGGGCCGTCCTGCGCCGCCCCGACGACGGTGGACTCGCCGTCGGCGTCGGGGCCC
Source organism: Pseudonocardia sp. UM4_GMWB1 (assembly GCF_017312155.1). NCBI lineage: Bacteria > Bacillati > Actinomycetota > Actinomycetes > Pseudonocardiales > Pseudonocardiaceae > Pseudonocardia > Pseudonocardia sp. UM4_GMWB1. Next base: position 4,718,824 of record NZ_QJPN01000001.1, read on the forward strand.
TGGTGCGCGGCGCGGCCGGTGCAGTCGTCCTCGTCGCTCTCCCCGGACTCGACGAGCACGACGACCTCGGTGCCGATGCGTTCCTCGGCGCGCTGTTCCATCAGCTCGTCGACCAGCGCGGAGATCCGCGCGACACGGGCCTGCACCTCGGCCGGGTCGACGTGGCCGTCGTAGCCCTCGGCCTCGGTGCCGTCCTCGTCGGAGTAGCCGAACACACCGACGGCGTCGAGCCGGGCGCCGGTGAGGAAGGCCTCCAACTCGGCGAGGTCCTCCTCGGTCTCGCCGGGGAACCCGACGATGACGTTGGAGCGGATCCCGGCCTCCGGGGCGAGCGCGCGGATGCGCTCGCAGAGGTCGAGGAAGTCGGTGCGCGACCCGAAGCGGCGCATCCGGCGCAGCACCCGCGCCGACGCGTGCTGGAACGACAGGTCGAAGTAGGGCGCGACGCCCGGCGTGGTGGCGATGACCCTGAGCAGGTCGGGCCGCAGCTCGGCCGGCTGCAGGTAGGCGACCCGGATCCGCTCGACCCCGTCGATCCCGGCGAGCTGCGGGAGCAGGTCGACCAGTGCGCGGGTGCCGCCGGGGAGGTCCTTGCCGTAGCTGGTGGAGTTCTCGCTGACCAGGACGAGCTCGCGCACGTCCTGCCGGGCGAGCCAGGCGGCCTCGCCGAGCACGTCGGCCGGCGGGCGGGACACGAAGCTGCCGCGGAAGCTCGGGATGGCGCAGAACGCGCAGCGGCGGTCGCAGCCCGACGCGAGCTTCAGCGACGCGACCGGCCCGCCGGAGAGGCGGGTGCGCGCGATGTCGGGCACCCAGTCGTGACCGGGGACCGAGACGTCCGCGGTCGCGGCCGGGCGCTCGACCGGGGAGATCGGCAGGAGCGTGCGGCGGTCGGTGGGGACGTGCGGGGCCGGGGCGTGCCCGCCCAGGACGTCGCCGAGGCGCTCGGCGAGCTCGGGGTAGGCGTCGAAGCCGAGCACCGCGTCGGCCTCGGGCAGGTCGGCGGCCAGCTCGGCGCCGTAGCGCTCGGCGAGACAGCCCACGGCGACGACCTTCGCCCCCGCCGGACGGGCCACGTCCGAGGCGGCCAGCACGGTGTCGATCGAGTCCTTCTTCGCCTGCTCGACGAATCCGCAGGTGTTGACGACGATGACGTCGGGGCTGCCGTCCTCGGCGTCGACCAGCTCCCAGCCGGACCCGGCCAGGCGGCCCGCGAGCTCCTCGGAGTCGACCTCGTTGCGCGCGCAGCCCAGCGTCAGCAGGGCGGCGCGCCGGGGTGCGTTCTCGGGGGAAGCCACGGGTACCAGGGTAGACGCCGGGTCCGACGGCCCCGGTCTAGGCTCTCCTGCCGTGCCCGAGCCCGTCCCCGCCCCGGTTCCCGACGTGATCGTCCGCCGTGCCCGCACCCGCGACGTCCGCCGGATCCGCGAGCTCGTCGACGAGTACGCGGGCACGGTGCTGCTGGCCAAGGAGACCGTGACCCTGTACGAGGCGGTCCCGGAGTTCCTCGTCGCCGAGGTCGACGGCACGGTCGTCGGCTGCGGCGCCCTGCACGTGCTCTGGGAGGACCTGGGTGAGATCCGCACGGTCGCGGTGTCGCCGTCGGTGCTGGGCCGCGGGGTCGGGCACCGGATCGTCGCCGCCCTGATCGACGGCGCACGCGACCTCGGGCTGGAGCGGCTGTTCGTGCTCACGTTCGAGAAGCAGTTCTTCGCCCGGCACGGCTTCGCCGAGATCGACGGGACGCCGGTGTCGGCCGAGGTGTTCGCGGCGATGCTGCGCAGCTACGACGCCGGCGTCGCCGAGTTCCTCGACCTCGCCCACGTGAAGCCGAACACCCTGGGCAACGTGCGGATGCTGCTCACCCTCTGACCTCAGCCGGTGGCGGCCCGCACGGCCGCGACCACGGCCCAGACCAGCGCGGCGACGATCGCGACGACCAGTGCCACCAGCAGCAGCACCGGCGCCAGCGCCACGACGACGCCGATCAGCACCTTCGCCGCGGTCCCGAGCGCGGCGAACCCGCCCTTGATCGCGCCCCACACCGGGTTGTCACCGCGGGCGAGGGCCTTGCCCGCGCCGAGCGCGGCGCCGAGACCCGGCCCGCCGTCGGCCGCCATCCGCTCCAGCGAGTCGGCCAGGCGGTCGACCTGGTCGCAGGCGAGCGCGGCGATCCGGTCGACGAGTGCGGCCAGGATCCGCTCCCCGGCGGCGCGCAACTGCGTCATCGGGTCGGGCGGCGCCGGCGGGGTCGCCGTGCGCGGCTCCCGGGCCTGCGGGACCGCGGGGGCCTCCTGCGTCGCGATGCTCATCGGGTCCTCGCGGGGACGGCCATGACGATCGGTCCTCTCGGTTCCGGGTGTGTGTCGGTTTCCGCCCGCCCGGGCGGGGGAACGCTGCAGTTCGAGCCGACGTGCGGAGGGAGCGCGCCCATGCGGCCACCGGACCGGTCGACGCTGGACCTGCTGCTCCTCGGCGCGGTCCACGACGCCCCCGGCGACGGGGCCGCGGTCCGCGACGCCGTGCTCGACCGCTCCGGCGGCGCGCTGGCCCTGTCGGCGGGCTCGGTGTACCGGGCGCTGCACCGGCTCGAACGGAACCGGCTGGTGCGACGCCCGGCCGGGAGCCGCGGGTACCGGCTGACCCCGGGCGGGGAGCGGGTGCTGCGGTCGCGGACCCGCGAGTTCGAGGCGCACGTGCGGGCGGTGCGCGCGGTGCTGCCCGGCGGGGGTGTCACGAGCGGTGCCGGGGCAGCAGCGGACCGAGCGGGCCGAGCTCGAGGTTCAGGTCCGCCGCGGTCAGACCGAACTCCGCGGTGAGCTCGTCCATCGCCTCCTCGAGGTGCATGAGGGCGCTGCCGAGGTCCTCGACCTCGTCGTCGGTGAGGTCGCCCTGCTCGACGCGGCGCAGCGCCTGGCGCTCCATGAGCTGACGCAGCAGCTCGACGATCGTCAGCACCAGCTTCATGAGGTCCCGGCGGACGGCGTCGCGGTCGATGTCGATCCGGCCGCCGGGGCGCGGGTCAGGCGTCATCGGGCGGCTCCTCCCCCGCCTGCCGCCCGGCCGGGGCGATCGACACGATCAGCGCGCGCAGCGAGATGCGGATCAGGTCCACCCCGGCCAGCGAGACGGTGACGTCACCGGCCAGCACGACCCCGCCGGCGAGCAGCCGGTCCAGCAGGTCGACCAGCGCGACCTCGCGGTGGGCGAGGCCGGTCTCCCCCGTGCTCACCGCTCCTCCTCGACGAACGAGTACGGCACCCACGGCCCGGTGACCTCGACGGTGAGCCCGGCGCCGTCCGCGGCCCCCGTGACGGCGGCGCGCCAGGTGTCGCGGTCGGCGTCGTCGACCAGGTAGGCGCCGTTGAGGACCATCGGCTCGGTGCGTCCGGTCAGCGCGGGGGCGTGCAGCCGGTGCCGTCGCGTCGTCACCGCGGCCCGCGCCGCCGCCTCGTGCAGCCGCTGCGCCGCGGCGTGGGCGGTGTCGTCGTCGCCCGCGACGCGGTCGAGCTCCCGGCGACGGCGGCGCAGGTACTCGGCCCCGGACGACGCCCGCCCGACGTCGCGGCGCTCCGGCCGCGTCGTGGCGTAGGCCTTCACGCCCCACTCGGTGCGGCCCCGGAGCCGGTCCAGGACCTCGGCGAACGCGGTGTGCCGTTCGGTCAGCACGGCGCGGACCCGGTCGTCGTCGCGGTAGACCGTCGCGAGGGCGAGCGGCGCGACGACGGTGCGCGCACCGAGCGCGTCGACGACGGCGTGGTGCTCCCGCGCGGTGGTCGCCAGCCAGGTCAGGTCCTCCAGCCGGGCGGTCAGGGCGCTCTCGCCGAAGTCGGACTCGGGGACGGTGCCGGTGGCAGCCCAGAGCGCGTCGCCGCCGGTCACCGTGTGCACCGGGCGGCCGCCGATGCCCGTTAGCCCGGCCAGGTCGGGCGGGGCAGCGTCGCCCACGGCGTAGACGTAGGTCAGGTCCACGGCTCAGTCCTTCCCGCGTGCCGGGCGACGGGTGGTGGTCGTGCGGCGCCGCCGGGTGGCGGCGGGACGGGTGCGACGGGGTGGGGCCTCGGGTCCGTCCCCGTCCTGTTCCGCGCCGGCCCGGCCCCGGTGACCGGCCGGGTCTGGTCCGTCGTCGGGTTCGTCCTCGCCGGGTTCGTCCTCGCCGGGTCCGTCCTCGCCGGGTCCGTCGTCATCGGTCTCGTCGGCCGGTCCGTCGGCCGGTCCGTCGGCCGCGTCGTCGGCGGCGGTCCCGTCGGTCTCGGCGTCGGTCTCGGCGTCGGCGACGGCCCGGTCGATCGACCTCTCGACGGCGGCGTCGTCGGCCCGGGCCGATGCCCCGTCAGGACCGTCGTGGGTGTCGTCGGACGGCGCGGACCGCTCGTCGGCGGGGAGCAGGCGTTCGAGGCGCTCCACCCGGTCACGCAGCCGTGCGTTCTCCTCCTCCAACTCGTCGCGGCCGCCCGACAGCGTCGGGTCGCGCTCCCACCAGTCGATGCCCATCTCCTTGGCGCGGTCCACCGAGGCCACGACCAGCCGGATCTTGATGGTCAGCAGCTCGATGTCGAGCAGGTTCACCTGGATGTCGCCGGCGATGACGATGCCCTTGTCCAGGACGCGCTCGAGGATGTCGGCCAGGTCGGTGCCCGACTGCCGGGGCGGTCGCTCGGTGCGGCGCTGCGGCGCACCGGGACTGCTCCAGCGGACGGCGTCGCTCATGGTCCTCCCTCAGTCGTCGTCGCCGCGGCCGCGCGGGTAGCGCCGGACCCGCTGGTACGACATCAGCTCGGCCTCGTCGTCGAGCTCGGCCTCGTAGACGGCGAGCACGTCGGAGGAGTCGGGGATGCGCTCGGTCTCGACGACCTCGACACCGACCAGCCAGCTGTCGTCCTGCCTGCGGACGAACGTGACCCCCTCCGGTGCGCGGCCGGTCATCTCCGCGATCTGTTCGACGGCGGCGCGGGCGGCCGCGCGGGCGCCGATGCGACGCCGGGGCGGGTCGGGTCGCGCCTCCGGCTCCGCGTCCTCAGGCTCCTCGCCCTCTGTCACCTCGTCGTCCGGTCCCTCGTCCTCGGGGGAGTCGTCCTCGTCGAAGCCGTCCTCCTCGTCGTCACCGAGCTGGTCCACGATCACCTCGGGCTCGGGCTCCCTCTCCTCCTCGGACTCGGGATCGGGATCGGGATCGGGCTCGTCGTCGGAGTCGTCGTCGGAGTCGAGGTCGGTCTCCCGGTCGTCCCCGGTATCGGTGTCGGCCTCGTCCCCGGTCCCGTCGTCGGCTCCCGTGTCGTCCAGGACCTCCTCGTCCCGGTCGCCCACCGGCTCCCGGTCCGGCTCGTCGCGGCCGGCACGTCCCCGCCGCGGGCCTCCGCCCGCCGGGCGACGCCGCCGCTGTGGGGGCTGCTCCTCCGTGTCGTCACGGCGACGACGCGGCGCCGCCGGGGCACGGTCGTCGTCGCGGGGCCGGGTCCGGTGCGCGGGCCGCTCCCCGGTCGCACCGTCGTCGCCGGACCGGCGACGACGGGCGGGCTCGTCCCCGGCGGAGCGACGACGCACCGGCCGCTCGCCGGTGTCGCGACGCCGCCCGGACCCGCCGTCCCGTGCACCGCGTCCGCCCCGCTCCGACGGCGCGTCGGCGGCCCGGTCCTGCGCGGTGTCGGAGCGGCGGCGCGACGACCCACCGTCGGCCGGACGTCGCCGCCGGGGCGGTTGCTCCCCGTCCGCCGACCGACGGCGCGGCGCGGCGTCGTCGTCCACCGAGCGACGACGCGGCGGAGCATCGTCGTCCCCGGAGCGACGGCGTCGTGGAGCCTCACCCGCTCGTCGCCGCACCGGAGCCTCCGATCCGTCCCGCCGACGGGCCGGCTCTTCCGACCCGCGACGACGTGGTCGCTCGTCGGACGACCGGCCCTCCGGCTCAGCCACGGCCGTCCCCCGGTCGCCCCGTCAGCCGGGCCAGCAGGACCTCCTGACGCGCGTCGCGGTCGGCCTCGGAGATCTCCCCCTGCTCGTAGGCCCGTTCGACCTCGTCGATCTGCCGGCGCACCGCGACCGGGTCGTAGAGCCGGGCGTGGGCCTGGTCCTGCAGCTGCTCCCCCACCCAGACGACGCCGCGCAGCGGTGCGAGCGGCAGCCCGAGCAGGCCGCGCAAGAGCCCCATCAGCCCTCGGCCTCGGGTGGTTCGGGCAGGAAGTCGTACGGTGCGACCGGGCCGATCAGGCGCAGCCGCACCCGCTCGTCCCACTCGTCGCCGAGCGCGTCGACGGCCTGCTCGAAGTCGCCGACCCGGTCGCGGTGCACCAGCAGCGCCAGCTCGACGGCGCCGTCCTCGGCAGCGGGCTCCTTCACCGACGTCGCGACCGCGAACGGGCCCAGCCGCTCCACGGCGAGGTCCGCGTCGTCGGACCGGATGCGCTCGACGTGGCCCGCGATCGCCTCACCGAGCCGGATGCGCTCGTAGTACGTGGCGTCCGGGTCCTTGCCGCGCACGGCCTCACCGAGCTGCTGGATCTCCGGGTCGGCCTCGACGATGTCCGCCACCAGGCGGTCGGAGTCGTAGCGGCCGGTCAGCACGAACTGCCGGCAGCCGTCGAGCTGCTCCAGCGCCCAGGCGAAGTACTCCTGGTGCGCGGCGAGGAGCTCGTCGACGACGGCGCGGTCGTCGTCGACGACGCCGCCGAACCGCATCGGCAGCACGGTCGTGCTCCCGGCCAGGGTGTTCACGGTGCGCTCGTGGGCCAGGAGGTCCTCGCGGCTGCCCAGCGGGGCGTCGCGCGGGACGTCGCTGACGACTGCGGCGAGCCGCCCGTGGTCGATCACCGCCACCTCCTCGCCGCCGCCGACGGGGGTCAGCCCCTCGGGCAGGTCGATGTCGGCGGCGACGACGGCGTAGACGTAGGTCGCGCTGCTCACCCGCTCTTCTCCTTCCGTGAGCGACGCTCACCCCGGAGGTCGTCGAACTTCTCCTTGCCCGCCTCGATCACTCCTTTGGTGGCTCCTTTCGAGACCCCTTTCGAGCCGCCCTCCGAGATGCCGCTGACGACCTCGCCGAGGTCCTTGCCGCCCTTCTGGTGCAGGTCGAGGCGGTTGGTGGCCTCCGCGAACCGCAGGTAGGTGTCCACACTGGCGACGACGATGCGGGCGTCGATCGTGACGAGCTCGATACCGACCAGCGACACCTTCACGAAGATGTCGATGACGAGACCCTTGTCCAGGATCAGGTCGATGACCTGGGCGAGGTCGCCCTGCGGGGCGCGGTCGACCCGGCCACCGCCCCCCTGTCGATGGCTGACGGTCACGGTGTACGTCCCTCCGTTCGCAGGTGCCGGGCCGGGTCAGCCACGCGAGCCCGCCGTGCGACGGCGACGGCTCCCGGCCCGTCGGCCGCCGTCCTCCTCCGGCTCGGGCTCCCCGGCCTCGGCGTCCTCCGGCTCGGCGTCGTCGTACTCGGCGTCGTCGTACTCCGGGTCGGGCTCGTCGGCCGGTTCCTCGTCCGCGGCCTCGGCGTCGGCGTCGGTGTCGAGGCCGTCCTCGTCGAGGTCCTCCTCCGCGTAGTCGTCGTCCTCGGCCGGTTCCTCCTCGGCGAGGTCGTCCTCCTCCGCGAGGTCGTCCTCGTCGAGGTCGTCCTCGTCGTACTCGGCGTCCTCGTAGTCGTCGTCGTACTCGTCGTCCTCGTCGTCGTACTCGGCCTCGCGCTCCTCCTCGAGCCCCTCCTCGTGGGTCTTGACGACCTCGCTGTCGCGGATCTCCCCGCGCCAGCCCTCCAGCTCCTCGCGATTGAGCAGGGTCTCGACCATCACGTGCCGGCCGTAGTGCTTGAACTCCAACCGGGCCCGGCGGCCGACGGCGCGCCAGATGTTGCCGGTCTTCTCGAACAGGCCGACCGGGTAGTACTCGAGGATCAGCACGACGCGGGTCAGGTTCGGCGCGAGTTCGTGGAACGACACGCACCCGTTGGCATAGCCCTTGGCACCCTGCGAACGCCAGATGATGTGGGTGTCCGGAATCTGCTCGATGATCGTCGCGCTCCAGGTGCGCTTCGACCAGAACACCTGGGCCTTCCAGTTCGTCTTCTCGTCGGACTCCTGGTCGACCGACTGCACCTTCTTCATGAAGGTCGAGAAGTCCGCGAACTGCGTCCACTGGTCGTAGGCGACCCGCACCGGGACACCGACGTCGAGGTGCTCGACGATGTTCATGAACTTGAACTTGCCGCGGCCCCCGCCGGAACCACCGCCGCCGGCGCCGCCCTCGGAGTCCTCGGAGTCCTCGTCGCCGCCGAGCCCGACGGCCCCCATCACCTTGTCCTTGACGGCCGAGAACCCGCCCTTCACCGCGTTCGTCACCGGATTGCCCCCCTCCTCCGAGCCACCCCCGCCGAGAGCCGCGCCCAGACCGGTCCCGCCGTTCTCGGCGACGCCCGTCAGCCGCTCGGTGAGTCCCTCCACCTGGTTCATCGCGGCGCCGACCGCACGGTCGGCGGCGGCCTTCAACAGCAGCTGCCCGGCCTGTTTGAGGCGGTCGGTGGGCAGCTGGTCCAGCACCGAGGTGCTGCCGTTCTGCTCCTCAGCCATCGGCCCGCGCCTCCGCCTTCCTCGTCGCACGCCCGCCCGAGCGCGGCGCCCGGCCGTTGCGCGAGCCGCCCTTGCCCGACGAGTCCGAGGACGAGGAGGACGACGACTCGGAGCTGCGGCCCGAGGAGGACCGCGCGGTCCGCCGGGCCGGGGCCGCGCGGCCCTCGGAGTCGGAGTCCGCGCCGTCCGATGACGACCGGCTCGACGATCCCGCACGTCCCGACGACGATCCCGAGCCCGATGACCGTCCGGGCCGCCGGCGCGGGGGGTCCTCGGAGTCGGCGTCGGCCGACCGCGGACGGCGCGCCTTCGACGTGGTGCCCGCGACCGCCCGGCCCGCTCCCCGCGTCGCCGACCCGGCCGCGCGGGTGGCGCTCTTCGCGGCCCGGCCGACCACCGGAGCCTCCCCGGCGGCGTCGCCGGCGGCGTCGGTCGTGTCCCCGACGGCGTCGGTCGCGCGCTCCGTGGTGTCCCCGGTGCCGCCGGCGGCAGCACCGGCGCCCTCGACGGCCGCACCGGCCGCGTCACCGGTCTTCTCCACGCCCGCCCCGGCGGCGTCACCGGCGGCGCCGGCGACCTGCTCGACCGGCTTGCCGAGATTCTCGACCCGCTCGACGAGCGAGCTGGTCAGCGCCTCGAGCCGGTTGCCGGCCGCGGACACCGCGGCCTGTTTACCCGCCTCGAACAGTCGGCCACGCACGGCGTCGGACAGCCGGGTCAGCTCCGGCGACCCCGCCACCACCTTGGACGCCTGCGACACGATTCCGGCAGGCGTCAGATTCAGTTTCCGCCCGGCGAGCGCACCCCCGAGCATGATCGCCAGCTTGGCCTTCTTCGTTCTTCCCAGCACATAGCCGCCGACGACGGCCATTCCGATCTTGGAGGCGTTGCTCATGACCCCGTCCCTCTCCATTGAGCGATTACCGGACAGCACTCCGGAACGCCCCGCGTTCCCCACACCGAATCGGAACCATGACACACCACGAACCGATCTGCCCCCCCCGACGAATACGGATCGGCAGATCGTGCAATTCCGATCTTGCGCATCCGGTGACCATTCGATCACCACGGTGATCGAATGGACGTGGGACCGATTAAGGAAATGTTTCATCCGAACGGAGCGATTGGGCGACGACCGCTCTAAGATCCATTCTGTGAAAGGGCCTGTCCGCTACGGCGGACGGCCGGGTGCGACAACCGCTCACTTTTCGACCCCGCGGCCGTTCTCAGGATCGCCGGGCACCCCCGGTGGACCCCGTCGACCGTTCGACGAACGACCACGGAACACCTGGCGGCGCGGGCGCGTCCGGGCGTCGCCGACGACCGTCCGTTCCGGACTCCCGGCCGCCCCGTCCCGGCGGCGCTACCCTGGCCCGCATGTCCGACGGGGCCCGCCGCTGGCGTACCTCCGCCCGTCTGCGCCCGCTCGTGTCCGGGATCTGGTGCTGGTCCTCCCCCGCGGGCCCGGCGGGGACGCACCAGGGCGTGTCGAGCGCCCACCTGACCGTCGTGCTCTGCCTGGACGGTGCGGTCGACCTGCTCGCCGCCCCGGATCCGCGACGCGGCCCGGGCCGGTTCACCGCCTCGGCTGCCGGCCTGCACGCCGCACCCGCGGTGCTCGCGACCGGCACCCGGCAGGCCGGGATGCAGCTGGAGATGACCTGGCGCGGCGCCCGCACGCTGCTCGGGCTGCCCGCCGGCGAGCTGGCCGGCGACGTGGTCGACCTCGCACTGCTCCTCCCCGGCCTGGACACCCTGCTGGACCGGCTGCGCGCCGAGCCGGGGTGGGCGGGGCGCTGCGCACTGCTCGACACCGCACTGTGCGCCGTCGCCGAGGCCCGGGACCGTCCGGGCGACCCGCCGCCGGAGGTGGTGCGCGCCTGGGAGCTGCTGGCCCGCAGCGGCGGGACCGCGCGCGTCGCGGACGTCGCCGGGGAGGTCGGCTGGTCGCAGCGCCACCTCGGTGAGCGGCTACGACGCGAGACCGGGCTCGCGACGAAGGCCGCGGCACGGGTCATCCGGTTCGAGCGGACGTGCACGCTGCTGCGCCGCCCGTCGGCTCCCCCGCTCGCCGAGCTGGCCGCGATCTGCGGCTACGCCGACCAGCAGCACCTGGCCCGCGACTTCCGCGACCTCGCGGGCACCACCGCGCTCACCTGGCGGGCCGAGCGGGTCCGCCCGGCGGCTCCGATTCGTCCACGACCGCGGCGCCCGTCCCCGGCACCCTCGCCCCCATGAGCGACTGGCCCAGTCTGTCCAGCCCCGGCCCGCTCGTCCTGTCACGTTCCTGACCTCGGCACCGGACTTCACCGAGCGCGCCGTCCACACCGGTGACGACGGCGCGATCGTCCACGCCGAGCTGGTGCGCACCGGGGCCACCGGTGCCCCCGCCGCCGTGCTGCTCGGCCCCGCCCACGACGGGTGCCGCCCACCCGGCGGCGCGGCCGTCCACCTCGTCTGCGACGACCCGGACCCCCTGTTCGCCCGCGCCGTCGCGGGCGGTGCCACCGTCGTGCACGCGCCCTTCGACGCCGACGACGGCAGCCGCCTGTTCGCAGTCGCCGACCCGGACGGCAACCACTGGAGCGGGGGCACCTGGTACGAGTAGCGCGTGGTCCGCCTCGCCCTGCACACCCCGGAGATACCGCCCAACACCGGCAACGCGATCCGGCTCGCCGCGAACACCGGCGCCGAGCTGCACCTGGTCCGGCCGCTCGGCTTCTCCCTCGACGAGCGCTCGGTACGCCGGGCCGGGCTCGACTACGCCGACCTCGCCGAGGTCGTCGTGCACGACGACACGGCCGCGTTCGCCGGCTGGGTGCGCGCCGCGGGGGCACGGGTGTTCGCGTTCGTGCCGGGCGCGCCGGTCCGCTACACCGACGTCGCCTATTCCGACGAGGACGTGCTGCTGTTCGGCCGCGAGTCGACCGGGCTGCCGCCGGAGGTGGCGGGCGCGGACTGGGTGACGGGCACGGTGGCACTGCCCATGCGGTCGTCGAACCGCTCGCTGAACCTGGCCAACGCCGCCGCCGTCGCCGTCTACGAGGCGTGGCGGCAGCAGGGGTTCAGCTGATCCCGTCGAGGAACCGGGCGATCCCGGTGTCGAGGATCCGCAGCAGGTCGTAAGGCGGGTCCCCGATCCGTCGCCGCGGCCGCTCCCGGGCTCGCCGAGCACCGGGCCGCGACCGCCGCGACGGCCCTCACGCTCCCGGGGTACCGAGCACCGGAGGTCAGGACTGCCGGATCGCCTGCACGTCGAGCTGGATCTGGATCGTCGACCCGACCACGGGCAGGCCCTTGGCGATGGTCTGCTGCCAGTTGAGCGTGTAGTGCTCGCGGTGCAGCTGGGTGGTGGCGACCGCGCCGACCCGGTCACCGTTCCACTCCGCGGCGCCCAGGAACGTGGTGTCCAGCGAGACGTCGCTGGTGAGGCCGTGCAGCGTGAGGTCGCCGTCCACGGTCCACCGGTTCCCGCCGTGCGCGACGAAGCGCACGCTGGAGAAGCGGAGCTCGGGGAAGCGCTCGACGTCGAGGAAGTCGGCCGAGCGCAGGTGGGTGTCCCGGGCGGGGACGTTGGTGTCGACACTCGCCGCGTCGATCACGACGTCGACCGAGGACTCCTCGAACGGCTCGGCGATCCGGATCTGGCCCTGGAACCGGTTGAACCGGCCGTACACCTTGGACATGCCGATGTGCCGGGCGACGAAGCGCACCGAGCTGTGGTCGCCGTCGATCACGAAGACGCCGGGGCGCGGCGGGCGCAGCGCCGGGTCCTCGCCGAGGACGATGTGGCCCATGTCGGCGTGCTCGCCCCAGGACACCTCGACGACGTCGGTGACCTGCTGGTAGCCGCCCGCCTCGACGCGCACCCGGTACCGGCCGGGCATCAGCGACGCGGCGAACCGGCCGAACGGGTCGGTCTCGACGTACACCGCACGCCGGTCGGCGGGGTCCATCACGGACACCTCGGTACCGGCCAGGGCACCGCCCTGCTGGTCGCGGACCTGGCCGGACAGCACTCCGCCGGTCAGCGGAATCGGGACGAGCGCGTGCCGGTCGGTGGTGCCCCGCGCCGGGCGACGACGGTCCTTCTTCCTCCAGAACACCAGCCAGAACCTCCCCTGCCCGGCGACGACGGGCAGCACGACGTACGGTCGCCGGCCGGCGACCCCTGGTCACTCTGGCACGAACGTGACCGTTCCGTTAACCCGTCGGCCCGAAAAGTCGATCACCGACGGTGTCGGGATCATCACCGCCCCGCAGCCGTCACCCGCGGCGTCACTCGTCGTCGTCGGCGATCTCGCCGCCGTCGGCGGTCCCGCCGCCGCGGATCAGGAGGAGAGCACCCTCCAGCTCGTCCGGCTTGACCAGCACGTCGCGGGCCTTCGAGCCCTCCGAGGGGCCGACGATGTTGCGGGTCTCGAGCAGGTCCATCAGCCGGCCCGCCTTCGCGAACCCGACCCGCAACTTGCGCTGCAGCATCGAGGTCGACCCGAACTGCGAGCTGACGATCAGCTCGGTGGCCTGCAGCAGCAGGTCGAGGTCGTCACCGATGTCGGCGTCGATCTCCTTCTTCTCGCCGGCCTTCTGCGCGGTGACGCCCTCGGTGTAGCTGGGCTCGGCCTGCTCCTTGGTGAACGCGACGACCTTGGAGATCTCGTCGTCGTCGACGAAGGCGCCCTGCATGCGGACCGGCTTGCCGGCGCCCATCGGCAGGTAGAGCGCGTCGCCCATGCCGATCAGCTTCTCCGCGCCCGGCTGGTCGAGGATGACCCGCGAGTCGGTCAGCGACGACGTCGCGAACGCCAGCCGGCTCGGGACGTTGGTCTTGATCAGACCGGTGACGACGTCCACCGACGGCCGCTGGGTCGCCAGGATCAGGTGGATCCCGGCCGCACGCGCCTTCTGTGTGATCCGGACGATCGCGTCCTCGACGTCGCGCGGCGCGGTCATCATGAGGTCGGCGAGCTCGTCGACGATGCACATGATGTACGGGTAGGGCCGGTACACCCGCTCGGACCCGGGCGGGGCGGTGATCTCCCCGGTGCGGACCTTGCGGTTGAAGTCGTCGACGTGGCGGACCCGGTTGGCCTGCATGTCCTGATAGCGCTGCTCCATCTCCTCCACCAGCCAGGCCAGCGCCGCGGCGGCCTTCTTCGGCTGGGTGATGATAGGCGTGATCAGGTGCGGGATGCCCTCGTAGGGCGTCAGCTCGACCATCTTCGGGTCGATGAGGATCATCCGGACCTCGTCCGGCGTGGCCCGCGTCAGCAGCGACACCAGCATCGAGTTGACGAAGCTGGACTTACCGGAACCGGTGGAGCCCGCGACCAGCAGGTGCGGCATCTTCGCCAGGTTCGCGACGAGGTAGTGGCCCTCGATGTCCTTGCCCAGCCCGATCCCCATCGGGTGCTGCTCGGCGCGGGCGTTGCCCGAGCGCAGCACGTCGCCGAGGCGGACCATCTCGCGGTCGGTGTTGGGGACCTCGATGCCGACCGCAGACTTGCCGGGGATCGGCGCGAGCAGCCGCACGTTGTCGTTGGCGACGGCGTAGGCGAGATTGCGCTGCAGCTGGGTGATCTTCTCGACCTTCACCGCCGGGCCGAGCTCGATCTCGTAGCGGGTGACCGTCGGGCCACGGGTGAAGCCGGTGACCTGGGCGTCGACGTTGAACTGGTCGAGGACCCCGGTGATCGCCTCGATCATCGCGTCGTTGGCGGAGCTGCGGGACTTCGGCGGCGGCCCGGCCTCCAGGGTGTCCGCCGGCGGCAGGATGTACTCGGTGTCGGACTGCGGCTCGCGGATCGCCATCGAGAGCTGCTCCCCCTCGAGCGGCTCGTCCGCGACCTGCGGCGTCTCGACGACGGGCTTGCGCGGCTTCGTCGCCGGCGGTGCGGCCGCGGCGGGGACGGCGGCGGGCACCTCCTCGTCCGGGACGCCGGGCAGCGACGGGTCCACCGGGGCCGGGGCGTGCTCGCCGTCCTCCGTCCGGAACGCGTCGGCTTCCGCGGCCCCCTGCCTGCGCCGCGCCGGGCGCCGCTTCTTCGGGGCCTCCTCGGCATCCCCGGCCTGCCCGTCCCGCTCGGCGACGGCGTCGGCCACCGTGCGCGGGCGGCCCGCACCGGTGTCCTCCTCGTCGTCCTGCTCGGGCGGCAGCTGTCCGGTGAGCCTGCGGAAACGATCCGGCAGCTCCCGCACCGGGATGCCGGTGACCAGCAGGACCGAGTACAGCGTCAGGAGGACGAGAACGGGTACGGCCGTCCACAGGCTGAGCCCTGCCTTCAGTGGGGTCCCCGCGACGTAGCCGAGCGCGCCGCCCGCGGCGCGCCAGGCGTCGGGCTCGGCGGGTGCTCCGGCACCCAGGTGCACCAACCCGAGCACGCCGAGGGCGAGCAGCAGGCTGCCGGTCACGATCCGCGGCCGGGCCTCCGGGTGCCCCTCGGTGGTGACCAGCACGATGCCGATACCCAGCAGGATCGCCGGCAGCGCGACGCCGGCCTGGCCCATCACCGCCTGCACGAGGAAGGTGAACCAGTAGCCGACCGAGCCGCCCGCCTGCCACCACAGCCCGGCGGCGGCGATGACGGCGAGCACGAGCATGCCGAAGCCGATGCCGTCACGGCGGTGCGCGGGGTCGATCTCGCGGGTGCGCCCGACCGCGCGCCCGGAGGCGCGGACGGTCTTCGCCACGCCCCGGCCGACCGCGTCGATCCCGCGGTCGACCAGGTCCGGGCCCTGGCGCCGGGCCGGCGGCCTGCGGCCTGCCGACGGGCGCTTGCGGGCGGTGGACGCGCGCGAGCCGGACCGCCCCGAGCCGCGGCCCGCGGCCGCAGTCGTGGTGGTCCTGCCCGTACCCGTGCGTCCCGCCATGTCACACACGGTAGCCCGGTTCGGTGATCGAACCGGGGACCGACGCGGGTGTGGAGGGGTCGACGACCCCTCCACACACTCAGACGGCGATGACCGTGGGGACGATCATGGGGCGGCGGCGGTAGGTGTCCGACACCCAGCGGCCGACGACGCGCCGCACGCCCTGGGCGATCCGGTGCGGGTCGGTGACGCCCTCGTTCTCCAGCCGGGACAGCTCGTCCTCGACCAGCGACTGGGCGGCGTCGAGCGCCTTCGGGTCGTCGGAGAACCCGCGCCCGGAGAGCGTCGGACGCGACAGCGCACGGCCGGTCTTGTGGTCGATCGCCACGTTGATCGCGATGAAGCCGCCCTCGCCGAGCGCGATACGGTCGCCGAGAGTGGTCTCGCCCACGTCACCGACCGACAGCCCGTCGACGTAGACCTGCCCGACCTCGACCCGGCCGGTGATCGCCGCGCGGCCGTCGACGAGGTCCACGACCACGCCGTTCTCCGCGATGACCACCGACTCCTCGGGTACTCCCGTGCGACGCGCGAGCGCGGCGTTGGCCCGCAGGTGGCGCCACTCCCCGTGCACGGGCATGACGTTCGACGGGCGCACCGCGTTGTAGAGGAACAGCAGCTCGCCGGCCGGGGCGTGCCCGGAGACGTGCACCTTGGCGTTGCCCTGGTGCACGACGGTCGCGCCGAGCCGGGTCAGCCCGTTGATCACGCCGAACACGGCGGTCTCGTTGCCCGGGATCAGCGAGCTGGCCAGGATGATCGTGTCGTCCGGGCGGATCGTGATGCTGCGGTGGTCCCCGCGCGCCATCCGGGACAGCGCGGCGAGCGGCTCACCCTGCGATCCGGTGGAGACGAGCACGAGCTTCTCGTCGGGCAGGCGCATCGCCTCGTCGATGTCGACGAGCAGCCCGTCGGGGATGTTCAGCAGCGAGTGGTCGTCGGCCAGGCCCATGTTGCGGACCATCGAGCGCCCGGTCAGGCACACCTTGCGGCCGTGCGCGTGCGCGGCGTCGAGCACCTGCTGGACGCGGTGCACGTGGCTGGCGAAGCAGGCCAGGATGATCCGCGACGGCGCCCGGCGGACCAGGTCGGAGATGACCGGCCCGATGTCGGCCTCGGGGGTGACGAAGCCCGGCACCTCGGCGTTGGTGGAGTCGACCAGGAACAGGTCGACGCCCTCCTCGCCCAGCCGGGAGAACCCGCCCAGGTCGGTGAGCCGCCCGTCGAGCGGGAGCTGGTCGAGCTTGATGTCACCGGTGTGCAGCAGCAGCCCGGCGGGCGTGCGGATCGCGACGGCGACGGCGTCGGGGATCGAGTGGTTGACCGCGAAGTACTCGCAGTCCCACCCGCCGTGGGACACCCGGTCGCCCTCCTTGATCTCCTGCAGGTGCGGGGTCAGGCGGTGTTCCTTGCACTTGGCCGCGACCAGGGCGAGCGTGAACCGGGACCCGACGACGGGGATGTCCGGGCGCATGCGCAGCAGCCACGGCACGGCACCGATGTGGTCCTCGTGGCCGTGGGTCAGCACGAGCGCGTCGATGTCGTCGAGGCGGCCCTCGAGGGTCCGGAAGTCGGGCAGGATCAGGTCGATGCCCGGCTCGGAGTCGGACGGGAACAGCACGCCGCAGTCGACGACGAGCAGCCGGCCCTCGTACTCGAAGACGGTCATGTTGCGACCGACCTCGCCGATGCCGCCGAGCGCGTAGACGCGCAGGCCGCCCCGTGCGAGGGCGGGTGGCGGGGCGTCCGGGAGCTCCGGGCGCTCGATGTTCTCCGGCGGCGCGGAGAGCGTCCGGCCGGGCCGGTTGCGTCGGTCGTTGCGCTGGGGACTCACAGGGGTTCGTGCCTCACATGGGTTCGTGTTCTCTGGTTCGCGTTCTGGGGGCCCGCTCGGGTGCGGAGCCGGCGCACCTGCTCAGGTGCGGTGGTATGCGACCTCGGCGCCGACGTCGGCTGCGGTGCGTCCGCCCAGGGCGCCGTGGCCGGGCTGGTAGGTGGGGGCGTTCGGGCGGGCCTGCGGGTCCAGCGCCACCCCGGCGACGGCGAGGTCGCCGGCGATCGCCGCGACCTGGTCCTCGGTGGCGGGCGGCAGCGGCAGCCGGGTGTCGCCGACGTCGATGCCGCGCAGCCGCAGTGCCGTCTTGGCGAACACCGCGCCGCCGACCCGGCCCATCCCGCGGATCACCGGGAGCATCGCGTAGTGCAGCGCACGGGCCCGCTGGTGTTCACCGGCGTGGTAGGCGTCGATCATGGCGCGCAGCCGGTCGGCGACGACGTGGCCGATCACGCTGACGAAACCGACCGCCCCGACCGAGAGCCACGGCAGGTTCACCGGGTCGTCGCCGGAGTAGTAGGCCAGCGTGGTCGTGGCGAGCACCTCGGTGCCGACCCGCAGGTCGTTGCGTGCGTCCTTCACCGCGACGATGCGCGGGTTCTGCGCCAGGCGCTGGAAGGTGTCGACATCGATGCCGATCACGCTGCGCGGCGGGATGTCGTAGAGCATCACCGGCAGGTCGCCCGCGTCGGCGACGGCGGTGAAGTGGGCGAGCAGGCCCTCCTGCGGCGGCCGCGAGTAGTACGGCGTCACCACGAGCAGTCCGTGCGCACCGGCGCGCTCCGCGCTGCGGGCCAGCTCGATCGAGTGCGCGGTGTCGTAGGTGCCCGCCCCGGCGACGATCGTCGCCCGGTCCCCCACCGCCGACACGACGGCGCGGATCAGCTCCGACTTCTCGATGTCCGACGTCGTCGGTCCCTCACCGGTCGTGCCGTTGACGACCAGCCCGTCGTTACCGAGATCGACCAGGTGGTTCGCCAGCTCCTCGGCCTTCGCCAGGTCCAGCTCGCCGTCGGCGTCGAACGGCGTGACCATCGCGGTCAGCACCTCGCCGAACGGTCGGCGCGGCGGGTGCTGCTGCCCGCCGGGGGCGGGCTCGGGACCGGTGCTCATGACTGGTGACGGTACCGCCCGGGGCCGACGGATCCCGGTCACATCCCGGACGGGGCGCCGCGGTAGGCCTCCACGTCGGCGGGCAGACCGGTCACCTCGACCCGCGCGGCGTCCCGGCCGAAGGCGTGCAGCACGAGCTCGGCGGGCTCGCCGGTCACCGTGACCACGCCGAAACCGGTCGCGACGACCTGGGTCGCGCCCTCCGGGCGGGCCAGGACCACGCCGACCGGGCTGCGCCGGAACAGCAGCTTGGCCTGGGTGTGCAGCAGGTTCCACAGTTGTCCGTCGCGCTCCGGGTCGGACGGGCGGGGCTCCCAGCCGGGCTCCCCGCGGCGCAGATCCTCGTGGTGGACGAAGAACTCGGCGCCGTTGGCGATCTCGTCGACCTTGCCGACCTTGAACGGCGACCACGCGGGCGGGCCCTTGCGCAGGTCGTCGATCATGTTCGGCCAGGCCGCGGACGCGTAGCCGTCCATCGCCTTGTCGGTCATGCCCGACAGGGCGGGCACCACGATCCCCGCGGCGTTCCACGGCTGCCGCTCCCGCACCAGCAGGTGGGTGAGCAGGTCCCGGGCGTTCCAACCCTCGCACAACGTCGGGCGGTCGGGGCCCGAGCGTTCGAATTCGGCACACAGGGCGGCACGTTCGGCGGTGGCGAGGCTCACCGCCCCCAACCTAGTCCGGCCCGCCCCGGGCCGCACCGCGCGACGAACGGTCGACAAACGGCTGACGGAACGCAGGCCATCTGTAGCCGGTGATACAGATCTCACCTGTCCGTGTCCGGATACTCCGGTCCGTCCCACTACACGCTTCTCGACGGGGAGAACACACGTGACGAACGCTGCCACCACGCAGCCGCCGCGGTCGATGCGCCGGATCGCGCTCGCGAGCATGACCGGCACGGTCATCGAGTTCTACGACTTCTTCATCTACGGCACCGCCGCGGCCCTGGTGTTCAACAAGGTCTTCTTCCCCGAGCTCGGGGCGGCGGCCGGTACCGCGCTCGCCCTGGCCACCTTCGGCGTCGCGTTCGTCGCGCGCCCGTTCGGGTCGGTCCTGTTCGGCCACTTCGGCGACCGGCTCGGCCGCAAGGGCACGCTGGTCACCACGCTGCTGCTGATGGGCTTCTCGACGCTGGCCATCGGCCTGCTGCCCACCACCGGCACGATCGGCGTCCTCGCGCCGATCCTGCTCGTGGTGCTGCGCATCCTGCAGGGCCTCGCCGTCGGCGGCGAGTGGGCCGGTGCCACGCTGCTGACCGCGGAGAACGCGCCGACCAAGGCGCGGGGCAAGTACGCCCTGTTCCCGCAGCTGGGCCCGTCGGTCGCGTTCGCGCTGGCGTCGGCGACCTTCCTGGTCACCGCGCTGACCATGAGCAACGAGGCGTTCCTGGCCTGGGGCTGGCGCATCCCGTTCATCGGGTCGGTGCTGCTCGTGGCCGTCGGGCTCTACGTGCGGCTCGCGCTGGAGGAGACCGCGGGCTTCAAGAACAGCGGCCCGGTCTCGACGAAGCTCCCGATCACCGAGGTCTTCACCAGCCGTCCGGCCGCGGTGTTCCTCGGCGCCGGCTCGACGACCGCGGTCTTCGCCTTCTTCTACATCGGCGTCACCTACCTGACCAGCTACGGCACCCAGCAGCTGCAGCTGCCGCGGCCGTCGGTGCTGGCCATGGGCATCGTCGGCGGCATCGTCTTCGCGCTGACGACGATCGCCTCGGCGATCCTGTCCGACCGGGTCGGGCGCCGGAAGATGGTCGTCGGCGGCAACATCGCCTCGGTCGTCGCCGGGCTCGTCGCGTTCCCGATCATCGACATCGGCACGGTGTGGTCGTTCGGTCTCGGCCTGTCGCTGGTGCTCGGCGTCGTCGGCATCGCCTACGGCCCGATCGGCGCCCAGCTGCCGGAGCTGTTCCCGACCCGGTTCCGCTACACCGGCGCCGGGATCGCCTACAACCTCGCCGGCGTCTTCGGCGGCGGCGTGGTCCCGCTGTTCGCCGCGGCGCTGGCCGCGTCGTCTCTGGGCAGCCTCGGCATCGGCCTGCTGCTCTCGGCGGTCTCGCTGATCAGCCTGCTCTGCACGCTGGCCCTGCCGCGGACCGACGCGGACTCCCTCGCCGAGCAGGACGCACAGCTCGCGGCCGCCTGACCGGCCACCGGTGCGGCCCGTCCGGGCGGGCCGCACCGCACCCACCCGGTGCCGGCGGCCGCCGGCCGGCACCCCCGGACCCCGACGGCCCGGACGCACCCCTCGGCGTCCGGGCCGTCCCGCCTACCCGCAGGCGTCCCAGCCCGCTACCGTCCGGACGGACCATCGGCGACGGCCGGGAGGCGGGACCATGAGCAGCGGCGCGGCGCGGCGGCCCGACGGCACCGTGCGCGCGCTGCCCGATCCCGACCCCGACGACCACCCGGTCTCACCGTTCCTGACCGCCCCGTGGACGTCGCTGACCTCCCGGATCGCGCAGCTGGGCAACCCCCGCCACTACGCCCGCGGCGAGCACGTCTATACCCAGGGCCAGCTGTCGTCGCGGTTCCACCTCGTCGTGTCCGGGCGGGTGCGGATCTACCTGCACCGGCCCGACGGCTCGGAACGCTCCCTGGCCTACGCCGAGCCCGGCGCCAGCCTCGGCGAGGCGGCCTGCGTCGACGGACGGCCGCGCCACCTCGCCTCGGTCTGCACCCGGCCGTCGGAGATCGTCTCGGTGACCCGCGACGCGTTGCTGAGCGCCGCCCGCGAGGAGCCGGAACTGCTGCTCGAGATCACCCGACGGATCGCCTACAAGCAGCGCGTCATGCAGCTGCACGTGCTCATCGAGGGGCTGCCCGCCCGCGAGCGGATCATCCTGCTGCTCGGCCACCTGGTGGAGGCCTACGGCGAGATCGCGCTCGACGAGGTGGCCCGGCTGTCGATCCGCCCCGCCGTCGACGAGCTGGGGCTGCTCGTGGGGCTCACCCGGGTCACGACCAGCCGTGAGCTGTCCCGGCTGGTCGCGGAGGGCCTGCTGGAGAAGGAGGGACGCGGGTTCGTCGTGCGGGACCTGCCGGACCTGCGACGACGGGTGCACGCCGTCCTGGCCTGAGCCGGTGCTCGGCGCCGGTACCCGCTCGGTGAGCCTCGCTCAGCCCTCGGCCACCAGTGGGCTGGAGGCGATCTCGGTGCCGTCGGCGAGGGTCTGGATCTGGAAGTCCGCGAACACGTTCGGCACCTCGACCTGCAGCTGGCGCAGGCACTCGACGGCGAGGTTGCGGATCTCGACGTCGGCGGCCTCGGAGGCGCGCATCGCGATGAAGTGCCGCCACGCCCGGTAGTTCCCGGTGACGACGATCTTGGTCTCGGTGGCGTTCGGCAGCACCGACCGCGCGGCCTGGCGGGCCTGCTTGCGCCGCAGCGTGCCGTTCGGCACGTCGGCGAAGCGCGCCTCCAGACCCTCGAGGAGCTTCTCGTAGGACGCGAGCGCGTCGGCCGAGGCCTGCAGGAACAGCTCGTGCAGCTCCGGGTCCTGGGCGATGACGTCGGGCTCCACCATCGCGGCGTCACGCTCGGGGACGTAGCGCTGCGAGAGCTGGGAGTAGGAGAAGTGGCGGTGCCGGATCAGCTCGTGGGTCAGGGAGCGCGAGATACCGGTCAGGTAGAAGCTGACCGAGCCGTGCTCGAGGACCGAGAGATGCCCGACCTCGAGGATGTGGGCGATGTAGCCGGCGTTGGTCGCGGTGCGCGGGTTCGGCTTGGTCCACGACTGGTAGCAGGCGCGGCCGGCGAACTCGGCCAGCGCCTGGCCGCCGTCGGCGTCGGTGGACCACGGGACGTCCGCGGGCGGGGTGAACTCGGTCTTCGCGACGAGCTGCACGGTCAGCGGGACGGTCTTCGGCGCGGTCTCCGGCATGCCGCGAGGGTAACGACCGGCGTCTCCGGCACCCGCCGGGCCCCGCGCCCGCACCGACGGTGGCGGCCGCGGCACCCCCGGTGCGCTGCGACGTCGCCACCGACGCCACGAACGAGTGGCGTGATGTCAGGAGTGACGCCATAGTGGTGTCATGGACCTCACGCCGTATGTCGCGCAGCTGCGCGACGACCTCGCCGCCGCGGCGGCCGCGGGCGACGAGCAGACCCGCCGCACGGCGGCTCTGCTCGGCTCCGCGATCGAGCCCGCCGCCCGGCTCGCGATCATGAACGCCCTCTCCGACCTGGCCTCGGAGGCGACCGCCGCGCTCGGCGACCGCTCGGTCGAGGTCCGCCTGCACGGCCGGGAGGTGCGCGTGTCGGTGTCCGGGGGCGACCCGGAGCCGGGACACTCCGCCACCCCGGACCCGGCCCCGGCGAGCGAGGGGACCTCGCCGTTCGGCGGCTTCCCGTTCGGCGGCGGCGGCTCCGGTGGCCCGGCCTCCGGTGGCTCGCCGTTCTCCGGTGACGCCGGGGACATCAGCCGGGTCACCCTGCGCATCGTCGAGCAGATCAAGGCCCAGGCCGAGCGTGCCGCCCAGTCCCAGGGCGTCTCGCTCAACACCTGGGTGTCCCAGGCGGTGCAGGGGGCACTGGCCGGCGCGGAGGGACGCGCCGGCCGTCCGCACCGCGACGGGCGCAACCTGAGGGGATGGGTGCAGGGATGAGCGACGGACAGACGGGCCCCGGACCGGACGACGGCAGCGGTGACGCCACGCACGACGGCGACGCCCACACCGGCTCCCGGAGCCGCCCCACCGGGGAGAGCGGCGCCTCCACCGGCGCGAGTGGCGGCGACGGCGATGGCACCGGCCACACGCCGACCGGCGACACCGGCAGCGCGGGCACCGGCAGCACAGGCGGCGACAGCACAGGCGGCGGCCACGGCTCCACGGGCGGCGCCGGCACACCCTCCCGCAGCGAGCGGTTCGACTGCGCCGGCGCCGCCGAGATCGAGGTGACGACCGGCGCCGGCCGGGTCCGGATCGACCTGGTCGACGGGGCCGACGAGGTCCGCGCGGAGGTCACCGCCGACCGCAGCACCGCGCCGTGGTCCGGCGGCCTCGGCGGGCTGCTCGACTGGATCGGCAGCTCGATGACCGGCGGCTCCGGCGTGCCCCGGGCCGGGGCGGGCTGGTCCGGCCGCGGGTTCGACCCGATCGTCGGTGCCCCCTGGGAGGCCACCGGCGACCCGTCGGCGGACGCCGTCGACGCCGTCACCATCGAGTGGTCGGCCTCGTCGCGACGCCTGGTGGTCCGCGGGGCGGACGACCCGGCCCTCGGCGCGGTGCCGCTCGTGGTCACCGTCTCCGCCCCCGCCGGGTCGCGGCCCGCGGTACGGACCGGCGCGGCCTCGGTCGAGCTGACCGGCCGGGCGTCCTGGGCCGCGGTGCGGACCGGGTCCGGCGCGGCCCGCGTGGCCCAGGTGCACGGCGACGCCGACGTCACCACCGGCTCGGGGTCGATCGACCTGGGCACGTGCTCGGGCCGGGCGCATCTGCGTGCCGGCTCCGGCGGCGTCGAGGCCGGGTCGCTCGGCGGCGCGTCGCGCATCCGGACCGGCAGCGGCGACGTCCGCGTCGGCGAGCTCACCGCGGACCTCGAGGTGCGCTCGGGGTCGGGGGACGTCGTCGTCGCCGACGCGGTCTCCGGTGACGTCCGGCTCGGCACCGGGTCGGGGTCGGTCCGGGTCGGGGTGCACTCCGGTGTGGCCGCCGAGCTGGACCTGTCGACCGGGTCGGGCCGCGCCCGATCCGAGCTCGACGTCCGCCACGACACCCCGTCCACGGCGCCCGCGGTGCGGCTGTCCGGACGCACCGGCAGCGGCGACGTACTCGTGACCCGGGCGTCGGCCGGCGCGGTCTGACCCTGCGACCGGTACCTCGTTCATCGAGATGATCGGCGAGCGAGGTACCGGCGTAGGCTCGGCGTCGTGGACAGCACGCCGGAGTGCGCGATCCGCTCAGTCACGGGCGACGAGCCGCACCGCGCGGTCGAGCCCGGGCGCGCCGAGGCCGCGGCCGTCGTCGTCGGCTACCTGCGGGCACGCGACGTACCGTGGGCGCTGTCGGCGTTCCCGGTGCCGGCCGACGCCACCGAGGAGCAGGTCGCCGAGCACCTGGACACGATCGCCGTGTTCCGCCTCGACCCCGCCTGAAGGCTCAGGCGGCGGCGACCTCGGCCCGGAGCTCGGCGGCCAGGTCGCCGCGCTCCCCCACGGCGACGCCGTCGAGCCCGAGCCAGCCCGCCATCGTCGCGAGCTCCCCGGCCAGCTCGGCCGCGATCCGCAGGCGCGGGGCGCTCGCCCCGGGCTCGGCGAACGCGCCGGGCACTCGCAGCACCCCGGCCGCCCGGTCGGCCTTGAGGTCGACCCGTCCGACGAGCTCACCGTCGAGCAGGAACGGGAAGACGTAGTAGCCGTACTCCCGCTTCGGCTCCGGCACGTAGATCTCGATGCGGTAGCGGAACCCGAAGATCCGCTCGGTCCGGTCCCGCTCCCACACCAGCGGGTCGAACGGGCACAGCAGCGCCCGGCCGGTCACCGCGCGCGGCACCCGGGCCTCCGGGTCCCGGTAGGCGGGCCGGGCCCAGCCGCGCACGGTCACCGGTTCCAGGGCACCCGCGTCGACGAGTTCGGCGATCGCGGTGCGGGTGCGCTCCGGGCCGAGCCGGTAGTAGTCGCGCAGGTCGGTCTCGGTACCGATGCCCAGCGCGGACGCGGACCTGGCCACGAGCTCGCGCGCGGCGTCCGCCGGGTCCGGTACGGGCTGCGCGAGGACCTCCGGGGGCAGCACACGCGAGGGCAGGTCGTAGTGGCGTTCGAAGTGGACACGGGTGCCGACCGACAGCTCGCCGGTCGCGAACAGGTACTCGCAGACCCGCTTGACCTCCGAGCGCTCCCACCACGTCGCGCCCGGGGGGCGCGGGCGCACCTCACCGGCCCGTCCGTGCGGGGCGAGCGCCTTCTCGATCGCACCGGCACCCAGCGGCCCGGACTCCGCGACGACGTCGAGGATGTCCCCGGCCAGGGCCGGGTGCTTCTCCAGCAGCGGGCCGTAGTGCTTCCACCAGCGCCGCGGCAACGCCTCGTGCGAGAGCAGCGGCATGTCCCGGACCGGGACCAGACTCGCCTCGTGCGCCCAGGTCTCCACCAGCAGCCGTGGGCGGCGCGCGTCGGGCGACCAGGCGGCGTCGTCGAGGAGGGCGGCGGGGTAGGCACCGAGCCTGCTGAACAGCGGCATGTAGTGCGCGCGCACCGCGATGTTGACCGAGTCGAGCTGCAGCAGCTTCACCCGGTCCAGCACCCGTCCGAGATGACGACGGGTGACCGGCCCGGACGGCCGTGGGTCGGTGAAGCCCTGGGCCGCGAGGAACGTCCGACGGGCGACATCGGCTGAGAGCGTGCGCACGGCCGGGATGCTGCCACGGGGCACCGACAGGATCCGGTGCCGCCCGGACCGGCGGCCGGGCCGCACCACACGGGCGGCACCGGACCCGCGGCACCGCGCCGGGTGACATCCGGCCGGTCAGCTGCCGGGCGGTGGGCCGCCGGGGCCGCCGGCGCCCGGCCCGCCCCCGCCCGGGGCGGCACCCGCGGTCGGCTCGGTGGACAGGTCGACGGCGGCGGTCAGTGCGACCGTGTAGCCCGTGGCCGGATCGCCGGTGACGGTCGCGAGCTGGAGGGCGCCGCCGTCATCGCCGAAGACGTTGTCGGACGCCAGGCTCAGCTCGGCCAGGTTGGACACCGACTGCTCGTATCCCGTGGTGGCGTAGACGGTGTCGCAGTCGGCCTGCGGCAGGGCGACCTGCGAGGTGGCGACCGCGTTGGCGGCGTCGGTGATGTCGGCCTCGGAGGGGTAGACCTCGAAGTGGATGTGCGGCCAGCGCCCCCTATAGCAGGCCGGGAAGATGCTGGTGAAGCGCACCTTCCCGTCGCTGCCGGCGACCTGGACCCCTCGCAGGTAGTTCTCGTCCTCCAGCCCCTCGGAGTACAGGGAGTACCGGCCGTCGCGATCGCAGTGCCAGACGTAGACCGCGGCACCCGCCATGCCCGCGGCGGCCATGTCGGTGATCGTCAGCTCGAGGGTCATCGGCACCCCGGCCGCGGTCGCCGAGCCGGTGCCGAAGCTCGACCGGATGTCGCTGCGGACCACCCCGGACTCGGTCAGCACGTTCGCACCGTTGGTGCCGTCACCGGGGTACGGGCCGGCCGTCTCGTCCGGGATCTCGCCGGTCGTGGTCGCGGTCGTCGCCGACGGAGCCGCGGTACCGCAGGCCGCGAGCCCGGCGCTGACGGCGCCGACGCCGAGCACGGCCAGCATGCGGCGCCTGCTCAGCAGGGTGCCGAGGTCGAACCCGAGGCCCTGGTCGACGACCTCGTCGTCGGGGCGGGGCAGGTCACGGCCCTGGTAGCGGGGCATGGCGGGATCCTCCGGTGCGTCGTCGTACGGACTCTCGTGCAGAACCGATGACGACGGTAGGGACCGGGCATGGGGCGCGGATCGCAACGACCTGTGCGGCCGCTGTGGACCCGGGCGGTGACGCGGCCCGCGGGGTCGCACGGTAGGCATGACCCATGGCCACCGCGACCGTCCGCCCCGCCACCGACGACGACGTCGGCGCGATCATGGCGATCCAGGACCGCACCTGGCGCACCGCCTACGCCGGGCTGCTGCCCGAGGAGGCGTTCGCCGGGCTCACCTCCGACGCCGCGCGCTCGCACTGGAGCGACGCCGTGCACGCCGGGGACGGCTTCCACCTGTTCGTCGCCGTCGAGGGGGACGAGACCGTCGGGTTCGCCGCCGCCGCCCGCTATGCCGGGGCCGACGGCATGGCGATCGCCGAGGTCAGCACCCTGCTCGTGGAGCCGCGCTGGGGCAGGCGCGGGCACGGCGGACGGCTGCTCGCCGCCGCCGCGGCCGCGCTGCGGGAGTCCGGCTCGGACTCGGGGCGCACCTGGGTGGCCGAGGCCGACACCGCCTCACGGAACTTCTACGGCCGCGCCGGCTGGGCACCCGACGGCGCGGTGCGCACGCTGGACACCGGCACGTCGACGCTGCGCGAGGTCCGCCACGCCGGAACGCTGGACCTGCACCTGGTCGGCTGAGGGCTCAGCCGAGCCCGAGCAGCGGCTCCAGGCCGATCGTCAGGCCCGGGCGGTCGCGGACGGCGCGCACCGCGAGCAGCACGCCCGGCATGAAGCTGGTCCGGTTCATCGAGTCGTGGCGCAGCGTGAGGACCTCGCCGTCGGTGCCGAGGATGACCTCCTGGTGCGCGATCAGCCCGGGCATCCGGACCGCGTGCACGTGGACGCCCTCGACGACCGCGCCGCGGGCGCCGTGCGGGTCGTCGGTGGTGGCGTCGGGGACCTCGCCGAGCCCGGCCTCGCGTCGTGCCGCGCCGATCACCGACGCGGTCCGCGCGGCGGTACCGGACGGCGCGTCGACCTTGCCGGCGTGGTGCAGCTCGACGACCTCGGCGGAGTCGAAGAAGCGGGCGGCCTGCGCCGCGAAGTGCATCATCAGCACGGCGCCGACCCCGAAGTTCGGGGCGACGAGCACGCTGCCGGAGCCGCGCTCATCGAGGATCGCGCGGACCTCGTCGAACCTGGCGGCGTCGAAGCCGCTGGTCCCGACGACGGGCGCGACCCCGCGCGCCAGGCACTCGCGGATGTTGGTGATCGCGGCGCCGGGGTGGGTGAAGTCCACGGCGACGTCGGCGCCGTCGAGGGCGGACAGGTCGTCGCCCGCGTCCAGCGCGGCGACCAGCTCGGTGTCCCCGGCGGCCTCGACCGCCCGGCACACCTCGGAGCCCATCCGGCCCTTCGCCCCGAGGACCGCCACCTTGATCGTCCCGCTCACCCGTACACCTCGCGCACCTCGACGTCGTGGACCGCCGCGGAGTCTATGCAGCGGCCGACCGTGATCACGGATCCGGCACCGGACCGGTCGCACGCCGGTGCGGACGGTGCCCGATCCACGATCACGGGGCCACGGTCGGCCGGGGCTCAGCCGACGACCAGGCCGCCGATCCACACCGCGACCGTCACCAGCCCGGCGGCGAGCTCGATGAGGATGCTCCAGCCGACGGCGGTGAGCGCCTCGCGTGCCGAGCGCCAGGCGGTGGCGGCGTCGGGCAGGCGGGCCAGCTCGGCCAGCCACACGCCGAGCACGAACCCGAGGAACAGCCCGACGACGGGCACGACGAAGAACCCGACGACCCCCAGCACGAGCCCCGCGAACAGGGTGCGGGTCGGGACCCCGGCTGCCTTGAGCCGGCGTCCGGGGAGCAGGTACTTCGCGATCTGACCGGCGACGGTGACGAGCACCGCGATGCCGAGCACCCACCAGCCGACCGCGTCGCCGCGCGGGACCGCCCAGACCGCCACCCCGCCGACGATCAGCAGCGGCCCGGGCAGCACCGGCAGCACGGTCCCGGCCAGGCCGACGAGCATCATCAGGCCGGCGACGACGGCGAGGGCGGTCATGACGCCCAGCCTGCCAGCAGGTCACACGCGTCGAGCGGACGAACCCGCGGTGACGGCCGGCTGTCATCGTCACGAATGGGTAAACGCTGTGAGCCGGGTCTACCGATTTCTGGTACTGCCGTGCCAGCCTCGATGTCACCCGAAACAGTGACACCCGCTCACCTGCGGTCGTCCCACCACCCGCGCGTGCCGGTCACCACCACCGCACCGCGGACGAACAGAGAAGAGCAGCGTGCTCCGGTACCTCCTGCGCAGGGGCGCCGGGTGGCTCGCGATGATCGTCGTCGCGACCAACCTGGTCTACTTCCTCGCGAACTCGTTCCTCGACCCCCGGGTCAACTACCTGCAGCTGCGGCCGCCGCGCACCGACGCGGAGATCGCCCGTTCGCTGGGCCAGTACAACCTGGACTCGAACGTCCCGGTCCTGGAGCGGTGGTGGATCTGGGTCACCGGGATCGTGACCCGGTGGGACTGGGGCACCAGCCCGATCGGCGACCCGGTGAACGCGCAGGTGGCGTTCCGCGTCGTGGTGTCCGGGCAGCTGGTGTTCTTCTCGCTGCTGCTGTCGATCGTGATCGGGGTGGCGCTCGGGGTCTACTCGGCCCAGCGCCAGTACCGGCTCGGTGACCGCGCCGCCCAGCTGACCTCGGTGTTCACCCTGAACATCCCGTCGGCG
This sequence comes from Pseudonocardia sp. UM4_GMWB1, assembly GCF_017312155.1. Lineage (NCBI taxonomy): Bacteria > Bacillati > Actinomycetota > Actinomycetes > Pseudonocardiales > Pseudonocardiaceae > Pseudonocardia > Pseudonocardia sp. UM4_GMWB1. Next base: position 4,748,304 of record NZ_QJPN01000001.1, read on the forward strand.
GTCGCGGCGCTCGCGGTCGTATTCGTCGCCATCGCGATCAACCAGGGTGTCGGCGGGACGCTGTTCTACGTCGCGGGGTCCGAGTCGCCCGGGGTCACCGGGTTCTGGCCGCTGCTCCTCGACCGGGCCCAGCACCTGGTGCTGCCGACGATCTCGCTGCTGATCATCTCCTACGCGGGCTACCACCTGCTGCAGCGCTCGATGCTGCTCGACGTGGTCAACTCCGACTACGTGCGGACCGCCCGGGCCAAGGGGCTGACCCGCAGGCAGGCCATCCGCCGCCACGGGCTGCGCAGCTCGATGATCCCGGTCGCCACCCAGGTGGCGTTCGCGATCCCGGCGCTGTTCACCGGCGCGGTGATCACCGAGAAGACCTTCGCCTGGCAGGGCATGGGCGACTACTTCATCCGCACCATCTCGACCAACGACATCCACGGCGTCGTCGCCACGGCGGCGTTCGGTGCGGTGACGACGGCGGTCGGCGCCATGCTCGCCGACGTCGCGGTCGTCGTCCTCGACCCAGTGACGGCACAGAGCCCCGGACCGCCCGGTCCGGGGCTCTGCCCGTCTCACCCACCACCCCGGATGCCCCGAGAGTCACTCTCGGGGCCGTAGAAGCCACGAAAGTGACCCTCGGAGCAGGTTCGGGGGAGGTCAGGCCAGGTCGCGCAGCGCGGCGGGGAGGTCGTCCACGTCGCCGTAGGGACCCACCACGGCCGCGGTGAGCGGCTGGGCCAGCAGCTCCCCCGCCAGTGCGGCGACCTCGGCAGGGGTGACGGCGTCGATGCGGGCCAGGCTGTCGGCCAGCGACCGCTGCCGCCCGTGGTCCAGCTCGGCGCGGCCGAGCCGGTTCATCCGCGACGCGGTGTCCTCGCAGCCCAGCACCAGTCCCCCGCGCAGGGCGCCCCGGGCGCGGACGACCTCGGCCTCGGTCAGACCGTCGGCCGCGACCTCGGCGAGCACGTCCCGCACGACCGCGACGACCTCGCCCAGCCTCTCCGGGGCGCACCCGGCGTACACCGACAGCGCGCCGGCGTCGGCGTAGCGGACGGTCGAGGAGTAGACCTGGTAGGCCAGTCCGCGCTGCTCGCGGACCTGCTGGAACAGCCGCGACGACAGTCCCCCGCCGAGGGCGGAGTTCAGCACCGCCAGCACCGGCAGGCCGCGTCCGGCGCGACCCGCGGTGGGCACGCCGAGCATCATGTGGGCCTGCTCGGAGTCGTCGTCGAGCAGGCCGAGGGCGCCGGTGCGCACGGGGCGGGCCCCGGTCGCCGTCCGCGGCGGCACCGGGCGCGCGCCGGTGTGGCCCTGCGCCGCACGGTCCAGCGCGGCGGCGACGAGCTCCGCGACGTGGTCGTGGTCCAGGTTCCCGGCCGCGGCGACGACCATCCGCGGCGTCGTGTACTCCCCGCGCCAGAAGCTGTGCAGGGTGTCGCGGCTCATCGCCCGGATCGAGTCCTCGGAGCCGATCACCGGGCGCCCGAGCGGATGGTCGCCGAACAGGGTCTCGTCGAACATGTCGCCGAGCAGGTCCTCCGGGTCGTCGTCGCGCATCGAGATCTCCTCGAGCACGACGCCCCGTTCCAGCTCGACGTCGGTGTGGGCCAGCTCGGCGTCGGTGACGACGTCGGCCAGCACGTCCACCGCCAGCGCCACGTCGGTGTCGAGGACGTGGGCGTAGTAGCAGGTGTGTTCCTTGGCGGTGAACGCGTTCAGCTCACCACCGACGGCGTCCATCTCCTCGGCGATGCCTGCCGCGGTGCGCCGCCGGGTGCCCTTGAAGAGCAGGTGTTCCAGGAAATGCGCGGCGCCGGCCTGCTCGGGGGTCTCGTCCACCGAGCCGATCCCGATCCAGATGCCCAGCGCGACCGAGCGGACGCCGGGCACCGTCTCGGTGACGAGCCGGACCCCGCCGGGCAGGTCGCTGCGGCGGACCGTGTCGGTGGTGTCGTCGGCGGTGGTCACGGGCGCCGGGGACACGCGGGCGGCGGCCCGGGAAAGGTCCCGGGCCGCCGCCGCGTGGTCGTTCTCAGGTGCCAACAGTTCAGCTCGGGTTGGCGGCCTCGGCCGGGGCCTCGGCGTCGACGGCGCCCTCGGCGGCCGGGGCCTCGGTGACGTCTGCGGAGGCGGACTCCTCCACGACCGGGATCAGCGAGATCTTGCCGCGGTTGTCGATGTCGGTGACCTCGACGCGCAGCTTGTCGCCGACCTTGACGACGTCCTCGACCTTGCTGATCCGCTTCCCGCTGCCGAGCTTGGAGATGTGGACCAGGCCGTCCTTGCCGGGGACGAGCGAGACGAAGGCACCGAACGCGGCGGCCTTGACCACCGTGCCCAGGAACCGCTCGCCGACCTTCGGCAGCTGCGGGTTGGCGATCGCGTTGATCATGCCGATCGCCTCCTCCGCGGAGGGGCCGTCGTTCGCACCGACGTAGATCGTGCCGTCGTCCTCGATCGAGATGTCGGCGCCGGTCTTCTCGGTGATCGAGTTGATCATCTTGCCCTTCGGCCCGATGACCTCGCCGATCTTGTCGACCGGGACCTTCACCGCGGTGACCCGCGGCGCGTACTTGCTCATCTCGTCCGGGCCGTCGATGGCCTCGCCGATCACCTCGAGGATGGTCAGGCGGGCGTCCTTGGCCTGGTTCAGCGCAGCGGCGAGCACCTCGGACGGGATGCCGTCCAGCTTGGTGTCCAGCTGCAGCGCCGTGACGAACTCCTTGGTGCCGGCGACCTTGAAGTCCATGTCGCCGAACGCGTCCTCGGCACCGAGGATGTCGGTCAGCGCGACGTAGCGCGTCTGGCCGTCGACCTCGTCGGACACCAGGCCCATCGCGATGCCCGCGACCGGCGCCTTCAGCGGCACACCGGCGTTGAGCAGCGACATCGTGGACGCGCAGACCGAGCCCATCGAGGTCGAGCCGTTCGAGCCCAGGGCCTCGGAGACCTGCCGGATCGCGTAGGGGAACTCGTCGCGGTTCGGCAGGACCGGGATCAGGGCCCGCTCGGCGAGCGCGCCGTGGCCGATCTCGCGGCGCTTCGGCGAGCCGACGCGGCCGGTCTCACCGGTCGAGTACGGCGGGAAGTTGTAGTGGTGCAGGTAGCGCTTGCGCGTCTCCGGCCCCAGCTGGTCGATCTGCTGCTCCATCCGGAGCATGTTCAGCGTGGTGACACCCATGATCTGGGTCTCGCCGCGCTCGAACAGCGCCGAGCCGTGCGCCCGCGGGACGACCTCGACCTCGGCCGACAGCGGCCGGATGTCGGTCAGGCCGCGGCCGTCGATCCGGACCTGGTCGGTCAGGATGCGGCGGCGGACCAGCTTCTTGTTCAGCGAGCGGAACGCGTTGCCGAGCTCGGACTCGCGGCCGACGAAACGCTCGCCGAGCTTGTCCAGCACCGACGCCTTGATCTCGTCGGTCCGGGTCTCGCGCTCCTGCTTGCCGGCGATGGTCAGTGCCTGCGCCAGCTCCTGCTCGACGGCCTCGGAGACCGCCTCGAAGGCGTCCGGCTGGTAGGCCGGGAACACCGGGTAGTCGGCGGTCGGCTTGGCCGCGACGTCGGCCAGCTGCTGCTGGGCGACGCACAGGCTGCGGATGAACGGCTTGGCCGCCTCCAGCCCGTCCGCGACGACGCCCTCGGTCGGAGCGGTGGCCCCACCGGCGACGAGGTCGATGGTGTTCTCGGTGGCCTCGGCCTCGACCATCATGATCGCCACGTCGTCACCGACGATGCGGCCCGCGACGACCATGTCGAACGCGGCGCGGTCGAGCTGGTCGTGGGTCGGGAAGGCGACCCACTGGGTGTCGGTACCCGCCTCGTTCGCGATGAGCGCGACGCGGACGCCGCCGACCGGACCGGAGAACGGCAGGCCGGCGAGCTGGGTGGACGCCGACGCGGCGTTGATCGCCACGACGTCGTAGGGGTCCTTCGGGTCGAGCGACATGACCGTCACGACGACCTGGATCTCGTTGCGCAGGCCGTCGACGAAGGACGGGCGCAGCGGGCGGTCGATGAGGCGGCAGGTCAGGATCGCGTCGGTGCCCGGGCGGCCCTCGCGGCGGAAGAACGAGCCGGGGATCCGGCCCGCGGCGTACATCCGCTCCTCGACGTCGACCGTGAGCGGGAAGAAGTCGAACTGGTCCTTCGGCCGCTTCGAGGCGGTCGTGGCGGACAGCAGCATGGTCTCGTCGTCGAGGTACGCGACGACGGACCCGGCGGCCTGGCGGGCGAGCCGGCCGGTCTCGAACCGGACGGTGCGGGTGCCGTAGGTGCCGTTGTCGATGACGGCGGTGCTCTCGTGCACGCCGTCCTCGGAGATGACGTCAGTCATACGGGGGTGTTCTCCTCGTCGTTGGGAGTGGTCTTCGTCTACCCCCACCACCGTGGCGCCGGCTCGATCCCCTGCTGGGCCGGTCTTCGATCGAAGCCCCCGGCCGCGCGTCGCGCTCCGGGGGCCACTACCGAGGACCGGCGGATGTCCGGTCGCCCGAGTGGCGGGCTCTGTTCAGTTGTGTCGCTCGGTGTCACGGAACGACCCGGCACCGGGAACCGGTGCCGGGTCGGCCGGGCGGGTCAGCGGCGCAGACCCAGCTTCTCGATCAGCGCGCGGTAACGGGTGACGTCGACCTCGCGCAGGTACTTGAGCAGCCGGCGACGACGACCGACCAGCAGCAGCAGGCCGCGCCGGCTGTGGTGGTCGTGCTTGTGCTGCTTCAGGTGCTCGGTCAGGCCGACGATGCGCTTCGTCAGCAGCGCGACCTGGGCCTCGGGGGACCCGGTGTCGGTGGCGTGGGTGCCGTACTGCTCGAGCGTGCTCTTCTTCTCGGCGGTGGTCAGTGCCACTGCTCAACTCCTTCATCCTTGAGACGGTCCGTGGGGCCATGACGTCCGACGACACCCGGGTGAACCGGTGGGACGGCAGGAAGTCGGTCTCGGCCGCCACGGACTGCAGCCGGACCCGGTGTGAAACGGTACCAGCGACGGGTGCGCCGACCGTCTCCGACCCGTGTCACCCCGGTGTGCGGTCCGGCATGCCGGGGCGGAGCGGGACCCGGTGGAGCACGGTGTAGCGCGCACCGGGCTCGCTGCGCACGAGCACCGCCTCCCCCGGTGTCCACCAGGGGCCCGCGGCGATGCCGTCGCCGCCCACGGTCGCGTCCCCGCGGCGCCGGTCCCACCGGGCCAGGGTGACGTGCGGGAGGTACGGCCGGGGCCCCGTCGCACCGGCCCGGGCGGCCAGGTCGGCGAGGGCGCCCGCGGCAGGGCCGTCGCGTTCCTCGACCCCGGCCCACAGCACGCCCGGGAAGGTGCCGGTGCCGGCGATCCGCAGCCGGGGCGCGACGGCACCGGCCAGGGCGATGTCCAGGGTCGCGGCGCGGGCGTCCGGGTCGTCGTCGCCGTGGAAACACAGCGTCACGTGCCAGGTCGACGGGTCGGCCCGGCGCGCGCCGTCCGGGAGCGGGGACGGAGCCCCGTCGAGGGCACGGGTCAGCGCCGCCACCGCCCCGGGCGGCGGCCACAGCGCGCTGAACAGCCGCATCCGCACAGCCTGTCAGCGCCGTCCGGCGGCGGCACGGCGCAGCACCTCCGCGATCTCCGGGAACGCCGGGGCCAGCTCGGCCGCCGCCGCGACGAGCCGGGCCGGCGCGCTCACCCCGCGCAGCGCGTCCTCCGCGGTCGGCTCGGCCGGGGCCCGTCGCGGCTGCGGCACCGCCGGCCCGGAGGCGGGGGCCTGCCCGGCGCAGCGGCAGCCGCCGGTGGGTCCCCACGGCGTCGGCTCCTGCCGGACCCGGGCCAGCAGCACGTCGCGCTCGGCGTCGGACACCGGGCCGTGCGCGAGCCGCCGGTCCAGCGCGGTCATCCGGCCCAGCACCGCCGGGTCCCCGATCTTGACCCGGCGCCCGCCCGCCAGCTGGGACAGCATCGCCGGGCTCAGCCCGACCGCGGCGGCGAGGCGGGCCTGGGTGATGCCGAGACCGGTCGTGAGCCGGCGGATGCGCTCGTCGAGGGGCTCGCCGTAGATCGCGCTCTGGCGGTCGCGGTTACGCGCGATCTCCTGCGCCACCGGGTCCGCGGTGCGGGGGTCGTCCATGCCGCACAGCCTCGGCGACCACGCGGTGCGGGCGTGGACGTTCGGCCCCGGCAGGGGGTTTTCACCTAACCCGGCGCCCCGTCGGGTCCGGTCGCGTCGCCGGCCGCGGTGAGGATCTCGCGGCAGGTCGCGACGTCGCGACCCATCTGCGCGACGAGCGCCTCGATGCCGTCGTAGTGCTCCTGGCCGCGCAGCCGCTCGACGAACTCGACGCCAACCTCGTGGCCGTAGAAGTTCTCGTCGACGTCGAGCACGTAGACCTCGACGGTGCGCACCCGCCCGGAGAACGTGGGGTTGGTCCCCACCGAGACGGCGCCCATCAGGCGGCGGTCGCCGATGCGGAACCAGCCCGCGTAGACGCCGTCGGCGGGGATCGCCGTGTGCGGTGGGCTGGCGACGTTCGCCGTCGGATAGCCCAGGTCACGGCCACGCTTGTGGCCGTGCACGATCACGCCGTCCACCCGGTGCCAGCGGCCCAGCGCGTGCGCGGCGTCGCGGACGGCCCCGGCGTCGATGCAGGACCGGATGTAGGTGGAGGAGAAGGTCACGTCGTGGTCGGAGACGAGGTCGAGGGCCTCGCAGGCGAACCCGAAGCGACGGCCCAGCTCGGCGAGGGTCCCGACGTCGCCCTCGGCCCGGTGGCCGAAGGTGAAGTTGCTGCCCACGACGACGACGGCCGCGTGCAGCCGGTCCACCAGCACCTCGTGCGCGAACCCGGCGGGGGCCATCCGGGACAGCGCCTCGGTGAACGGGATGACGCAGAAGACGTCCGCGCCCGCCTCGGCCACGAGCTCCGCCCGCCGGTCGAGTGTGGACAGCCGCGCCGGGTGCGTGCCCGGCCGGATCAGCTCGGCCGGGTGCGGGTCGAACGTCACGACGACGGCGGGCAGGCCGCGCTCGTGCGCCCGTTCCACCGCGCGGGCGATCAGCTGCCGGTGTCCCCGGTGCACCCCGTCGAACACGCCGACGGTGACGACGCACCGGCCCCAGCCGGGCGGAACCGCCTCCAGACCACGCCACCGCTGCACGGTCGCGAGCCTAGGCGAACCGGGTGGGATCCCGTGCAGCGGGCGACCGCGACCGGCCCCGGCCGTCAGCCCGCCGGGGCGAGCACGACGACCGGGCGCGCGTCGCGCCCGCGGTCGGCCATCAGGGCCAGCGCGGCGCCGTCCGGGGCGAACACGCCGTAGGTGCCCTCGATCCCGGCCGCGGGCAGCGACTTGCCGAACCGCACGTCGGTGGCGGCGGAGGCGTCGAGGTCGACGCGGGGGAACGCCGTCGCGACGGCCGCGGCGAGGTCCAGCGACAGCCCGGGGTCCTCGGCGAGCTGCTCGACGGTGCGCGCGTGCTCCAGGGTGAACGGTCCGACCCGGGTGCGCCGCAGCGCGGTCAGGTGCCCGGCGGAGCCCAGCGCGGCGCCGAGGTCGCGGGCGAGCGCGCGGACGTAGGTGCCCGAGGAGCAGTCGACGGCGACGTCCAGATCGCACCACGCCCCCTCGCGGCGCACCGCGAGCAGCTCGAAGGCGGACACGGTGACCGGGCGGGCCGGGATCTCGACGGTCTCGCCGTCGCGGACCCGCTGGTAGGCGCGCTTCCCGTCGATCTTGACCGCGGAGACCGCGCTGGGGACCTGCATGATCTCGCCCGTCAGCGCGGCCGTCGCGGCCCGGAGAGCGGCGTCGTCGGCATCGACCGGGACGGGCTCGCCGATGGGCGTGCCCTCGGCGTCGTCGGTGTCGGTGGCCTGCCCGAGGCGCACGGTGGCGGTGTAGGCCTTGGTGTCCAGCGACAGGTGCCCGAGCAGCTTGGTGGCCCGCTCGATGCCGACGACCAGCACCCCGGTCGCCATCGGGTCCAGCGTCCCGGCGTGGCCGACCTTGCGGGTGCCCATGATCCGGCGGAGCTTCCCGACGACGTCGTGACTGGTCGGGCCCCGGTCCTTGTCGACGATCACGAGTCCGGGCGGCGGGGGCGGGTTGCGTGCGGGCACGCCGGGACGCTAACGCGCCAGCCGGTACCCGACTCCACGGACCGTCACCACGACGTCGCGGGTGCCCAGCTTCGACCGCAGCGACGCCACGTGCGCCTCCAGCGTGCGTGCCGCGGAGGCGTCGGCGATCCCCCACACCTGCTCCAGCAACTCGGTGCGCGGCAGCACCGCGCCCTCGCGGCGGGCGAGCGCGGCGAGCAGGTCGAACTCCTTGCGGGTCAGCGCGACCTCGGCGCCGCCCGCGGTCACCGCGCGCCGGTCGAGGTCGACGACGACGTCGCCGACGCTCACCGTCGCGGCCACCGCCGAGCCGGTGGCACGACGCAGGACGGCCTCGATCCGGGCGACGAGCTCCTCGGTGGAGACCGGCTTGACCAGGTAGTCGTCGGCGCCCGAGCGCAGGCCCTGCACCCGCGCCGCGACGTCGCCGCGGCCGGTGATCGCCAGGATCGGCACCCGGGACCGCTCCCGGATCTCCCGACAGACGCCGATGCCGTCGCGGTCGGGCAGGCCCATGTCGAGCAGCACCACGTCGGGCTCCCGCTCGGCGACGGCCGCGATGGCCGCGGACCCGCTGGTCACGAGGTCGGTCGGGTAGCCCTCGCGGACGAGGCTGCGGCGCAACGCGTCGCCGAGGATCGCGTCGTCCTCGACCAGCAGCACCCGCACGCCGCCCACCCTAGCCACGCTTTCCTCAAAGCTTCCTCAAGCCCGGTGTCCCCGCGGTTGCCCCACGACACGACCCGACCCCATCGTTTCCCCACCGCACACGTCGAGGAGGACGGACATGGCCGAGGTCGCCAACGCAGACGGCTCGTCCGGGACGGGGTCCACCACCCCCACCCGGACCAAGAAGAAGGTCTACACCCAGCTCTGGTTCTGGGTCATCGTCGGCATCGTCTCCGGGATCCTGGTGGGCTTCCTCGCCCCCGGGTTCGCCAAGGAGACCAAGTGGCTGGCCGACACGTTCGTCCAGATGATCAAGGTCATCATCGGCCCGGTCATCTTCTGCACCGTGGTCGTCGGCATCGCCTCGCTGGGCAACCTGGCCCGCGCCGGCGGTCTCGCCGCCCGGGCGCTGGGCTACTTCCTGGTCATGACCGTCATCGCGCTGACGATGGGGCTCATCGCGGGCAACGTGTTCCAGCCGGGCGCCGGATTCACCGGCCAGCCGAGCGCGTCCGACCTCGCGAAGGCCACCGACCAGGCCGCGACCGGCAGTCAGGAGTCGGGTGTCATCCCGTTCATCCAGGACTCGCTGCTCCCGCACAGCTTCTTCGGCCCGTTCGTCGAGAACTCGGTGCTGCAGGTCCTGGTGCTGGCGATCCTGTCGGCCTGCGCCATCTCCTCGCTGAACCCGGCCCTGCGCAGCCGCCTGGTCGGCGGCATCGAGGGCATCGCCCAGGTCATCTTCGGCATCATCAAGATCATCATGTGGGCCGCACCGGTCGCCGCGTTCGGCGGCATGGCCTACACCGTCGGCCAGATGGGCGGCGGGTCGCTGGTCAACCTGCTCAAGCTGATGGCCGTGTTCTGGGGCACCTGCGCGGTGTTCGTGGTCGTCGTCCTCGGCGCGGTCTCCTGGGCCGCCGGGTTCAACGTCCTCAAGGTCATCCGGCTGATCAAGGACGAGCTGCTGATCATCGTCGGCACCTCGTCGTCGGAGTCGGTGCTCCCCCGCTTCCTCACGAAGCTCCAGTCCGCCGGTGCGTCGAAGCAGACCGTCGGCATGGTCATCCCGACCGGCTACTCGTTCAACCTCGACGGCACCTGCATCTACCTGACCCTGGGTGCGCTGTTCATCATCCAGGCCGGGGGCGAGGTACTGCCGATCGGCGCGCAGATCGCGCTGGCCGTGCTCATGGTGCTGACCTCGAAGGGCGCCGCCGGTGTCACCGGCGCCGGGCTGGTCACCCTGGCCGCGTCGCTGCAGGCCTTCGGCGGGGAGTTCTTCACCCCCGAGGCCATCGTCGTCGGCCTCGCGCTGATCGTCGGCATCGACCGCATGATGTCCGAGGGCCGGGCGCTGACCAACGCGATCGGCAACGTCGTCGCCACCCTGGTCGTCGCCCGCTGGAACGGCGAGCTCGACCGTGAGCGGCTGGCCGCGGTGCTCGACGACCCGACGCTGGTCGAGGCCGACATGGAGGCCGCGCACGGTGGCGGGGCCGCGGACGCCGAGATCGACGAGGCCGCCGACGGCGCCGCGAAGCCGGACGCCGACGAGTCCCGTCGCGAGAAGGTCGGCGCGGGCTCCTGACCGGGCACGTCCTCCTCCCATGACCGTCGCACCCCCGCGGAGCCCCGAGGCCCGCGGGGGTGTCGACGTCCCGGCCGGTGCACGGGTCCCACTGCCGCCCCCGCGGTGGCAGGCTGGGCCCGTGCGCCGGCCGCTCCGTTCCTCCCCGCCGCTGCGCCGCTCGCGGCTGGTGCGGCGGCTGTTCCTGCTGCAGGTCGTCACCGTGCTGCTGACCGTCGGCGGGCTCGCCGCGCTCGGCGGCTACGGGGCGAGCCGCCTGGAGCACGACGCCGCGGGCCGGCTCACCACCGGGATCGCGCTGTCGCTCGCCTCGGACCCCGAGGTCGTCGACGCCGTCCGCGACGGCGGCGGTCTCGCCGCCCTCTCCGCCCGCCTCCAGCCCATCGCCGAGCGGGTCCGGCGGGCCACCACCACCGGGTTCATCGTCGTGATGTCCCCGCAGGGCATCCGCTACAGCCACTACAACCCCGACGAGATCGGGCTGCCCTACCAGGGCAACATCGCCCCCGCGCTGGCCGGGCGGACCTCGACCGAGGTCTACACCGGCACCCTCGGGCCCTCGGTCCGCACCGTCACCCCGGTCCTGGTCGACGGCCGGATCGCCGCCGTCGTGTCCGTCGGCGTGCTGCAGACCCGGATCAGCGACCTCGCCCTGCGCTCGCTGCCCGGGATCGTCGCGGCCGCCGCGGGGGCGGTGCTCGTCGGTTCGGGGCTGGCGGTGCTGCTGGCCCGGCGGCTGCGCCGCCAGACCCTGGGGCTGGAGCCCGAGGACATCACCGCCGCCTACACCCACCACGAGGCGGTGCTGCACGCCGTCGGCGAGGGGCTGCTGGTCGTCGACGGCGACGGGCGGCTCGTCGTCGTCAACGCCGAGGCCCGGCGGCTGCTCGGCCTGCCCGGCCACGACTCCCCCGACGACCCCGCCGTACCGGGGCGGCCGCTCGCAGGCCTCGGCATGGACCCCGCCGTCGCCGCCGTGCTCACGAGCGGGCTGCGCTCGGACCTGCGCGACCGGGCCGCCCTGGCCGGGGAGCGGGTGCTGCTGGTCAACAGCAGGCACGCCGGGCCGGCCGCGGGCCCGGGGACGCGGGTGTTCACGCTGCGCGACCGCACCGAGCTGGCCGGGGTGCTGCGCGAGCGCGACGAGGCCCGCGACACCGTCGCCGCGCTGTCCGGCCAGGCACACGAGTTCGGCAACCGGATGCAGACCGTCCTGACCCTGATCGAGCTCGGCGACACCGTCGACGCCGCGAAGGCCGGGACCGCCGCGCTCGACCGCACCCGCGGCCCCGCCGCGCAGGTCGTGGCCGCGGTCTACGACCCGGTCCTCGCCGCGCTGCTCGCGGACAAGGCGTGGCAGGCCGCCGAGCAGGACGTCACCCTGACCGTCACCGACACCTGCGACCCCGACGTCCTGCCGGACCTGCGGCTGCCGTTCGCCGCGGACGACCTGGTCTCGCTGGCCGGGAATCTCGTCGACAACGCGATCGAGGTGGTCGCCGGGCGCACCGGGGAGCGGTCGGTCGCGGTGGCGCTGAGCACCGCTCCGGACGGCCGCGAGCTGCGGCTGGAGGTCGCCGACAGCGGTCCCGGCGTGCCCGAGGACACCGCCCGCGAGCTGTTCACCTTCGGGTTCAGCACCCGGGCCACGCGCGGCGGCCGCCCCCGCGGCATCGGGCTGGCCCTGGTCGACCGGATCGCCCGCCGCCTCGGCGGGTCGGTGACGGTCGGTACCCGCGACGACGGCAGCGGCGCCGTGTTCACCGTGCGGCTGCCGCTCCCGGCCGGGTCCCCCGGGGACGACGGGAACACCGGGTCGCCGGAGGACCCCGGGGCGCCGCTCCACCGGCCGGGTGCCGCCGTCCACCGTTCGGAGACCCCGGCCACCGACCGGGGCTGAACCCCGCCGCCACCACCGGGCCCCAGGCGCGCCGGGGAGGAACGCCGCGCGGGACATGGCTCGGTGCCCCGTCCCGGAACCGCCGAGTGGCACGTCATGCACCTCCGGACCTCGTCACCGGGTGCCTGGTGTGCCGCTCGGCCGCCCGGGCTCCGTCGACGGGCCACGCGCGTCAGGCCCGGACCTCCCCCGGGACCGCCCAGCGCCCCGACCGCGCCCGCAGCCCCACCGCGACCAGGCGCACCACCATGAACGCGGCGAGCCCGGTCCAGATCCCGGCCAGTCCCCACCCGAACAGCAGCGACAGCCAGATCATCGGCAGGAACCCGCCGAGCGCGGCGAGCAGCGTCGTGGTGCGCAGGAAGGCCGCGTCACCGGCGCCGAGCAGCACGCCGTCCAGGGCGAACACCACCCCGGCGATCGGCTGCAGCGCGGTGAAGAACCACCACGCCGCGGGGATCGCCGCGAGGACCGCCGCGTCGCGGGTGAACACCGGCGGCAGGACGGGGTAGAGCGCGGCGAACAGCACGCCGAACCCGCAGCCGAGCACGAGGCCGTAGCGGGTGACCCGGGCGGCGAGCGACCGCGCCGGTCCGGTGTCCGCACGGTCACGGTCCGCACCGTGTCCGCCGTCCGCGCCACCCAGGGCGGCCCCGACCAGCGACTGCGCCGCGATCGCGACCGCATCGAGCACGAGGGACTGGAACACCCACAGCTGCAGCACGATCTGGTGCGCGGCGACGGACTCGGACCCGAACCGGGCGGCGACCGCCGTCGCGGACAGGAAGCAGGCCTGGAACCCCAGCGACCGCACGATCAGGTCGCGGCCCATCGTCGCCTGCGAACGGAGCACCGCGGCGTCCGGCGCGAAGCGGACCGGGTCACCGGCGGGCGCGCGCCGTCGTTCGACGACCAGCGCCCGCAGGAACAGCGACGCCGCGACGGCCTGCCCCGCGACGTTGGCGATCGCCGAGCCCTCCAGCCCCCAGCCCGCCCAGTCCCCCGCCCCGTGCACCAGCAGCGGACAGAGCAGCGCGGACAGCAGGTTGCCGCCGATCACGATCCACATCGGGCGACGGGTGTCCTGCACCCCGCGCATCCAGCCGTTGCCGGCCAGCGTCACCAGGACCAGCGGGGCGCCGAACAGCGCGATCCGCAGCCACGACACCGCGCCCTCGGCGATCACCGGGTCCCCGGCGAGCAGCCCCGCCAGCGGTGCCGCGGCGAGCTGTCCGAGCACGACGACCAGCAGCCCGACGCCCAGCGCCAGCCAGGTCGCCTGCACACCCTCCGCCACCGCGGCCGACCGGCGCCCGGCACCGTAGAACCGGGCCGCGCGCGCCGTCGTCCCGTAGGACAGGAACGTCAGCTGGGTCGTGACCTGCGCGAACAGCACCGCCGCGACGGCGAGCGAGGCCAGCGGCAGCCCACCCAGCCGTCCGACGACGGCCGTGTCGACCAGCAGGAACAGCGGCTCGGCCGCCAGCACCGGGAGCGCGGGCAGGGCGAGCCGGAGGATGTCACGGGGCCCGCCCGCGATGGGGGCGGGCCGGGTCACCGACGGGGACGACGGCAGAGGAAGCAGAACGCGGGCGGCAGGTTGCGCCACACCGTTCGGGTCATCACGACCTCGTCGAACGTGTCGTGCAGGGCCGCCTTGAACCGCCGCGCCGAGGGCATCGGCAGGGTGTGGGAGTAGGCGAACGTCGCGAACGCACCGGTCTCCCCCACCGCCCCGACGACCTGGTCGAGGATCTCCTGCTGCATCGTCCGGTCGAACAGCGACCAGGGCAGCCCGGAGATCACCGCGTCGACCGAGGTGATGTCGCGCTCGGCGAGCAGCGCCCCCAGCTTGCGGGCGTCGCCGTTCACGACCTCGACGCCCGGGTGCCGGCTGCGCAGGTAGTCCGCCATCCGCGGGTCCAGCTCGACGGCCAGGTGCCGCCCCTCCGGGGACAGCCGGCGCGCGACCTGCGCGGTCACCGCCCCGGTACCCGGCCCCAGCTCCACGACGACCGGCGCGCCGTGACCCGGCGCGATACGGGCCAGCTTCGCCGACAGCCGCGGCGAGCTCGGCCATACCGCACCCACCTGGGCCGGGTTGCGCAGCCAGGCCCGGAGGAACTCCGGCCACCCGCTGGGCTCGTTGCCGTGACTGTCGTCGCCCCCGCGGGCCGCAGCGGGCTCGGATCGCACCGCTCACCTCCTGGTCTCGCGGGACACGCTACGTGCCCCGGTGCTGCGACACCGGACCGCCCCGAGGTCCATCCGATCGTGGTGTCGCGGCGATGTACCCCGGATGAACCCGATCAACCGGGCACGTGCTCAGCGGGCCAGCTCCGCCCGGAGCAGCTCCAGGAGCTCGTCGCGGGTACCGGAGCGCTCGAACCCGGCGGCACCGGTGTGCCCGCCGCCGCCGAGCGTCGTCGCCACCCGGGACAGGTCCGGGGACCCGTTGCCGCGCAGCGACACCGACCACTCCCCCGGTGCCGTCTCGGTCAGCAGCGCCGCCACCCCGCCCCCGGCCGCGGCCTGCAGCGGCCCGACCAGGGCGACCGTGCGGTCACGGAACCGGGTCGCGGTCGCCACGTCGACGGCGGCCCACACCAGGTCCGCCCCCGCCGCGACGTCCTCCTCCCGGTGGGCCCCGGCCAGCACCGTGGCCTGCGCGGCGAGCCAGGCGAACGGCACCGGACCGCCGATGTCCCGCAGCAGCGGAGCGGGCTCGACACCGGCGTCGACGAGCTCGGCGCCCAGCCGGAGCGCATCCGCACCACCACGCCGGAAACCGCCGGTGTCGGTGTAGAGCCCCGCGAACAGGGACCGGGCGAGGACCGCGTCCAGCGGGACGCCCAGCTCGGCGAGCACCGCCCGGACGAGAGTCACCGTCGCCGGGGCGCCCGGGTCGACGAGGTACCGGTCCGCGAACGCCACGAACGACGCGTGGTGGTCCACCGCCAGCGACGACCCGGACGTGTCCAGCACCGGCTCCAGGTCCCCCAGCCGGGGGGACGACGAGATGTCGCAACAGACCAGCAGGTCCGGCGCGCGCGGCGCGTCCACCGAGGCGACGACCAGCCCGGCGGGGTCGAGGGTGTCGACCAGCCCGGCGGGCACCGGGTCCGGCCCGCCGAACGACACGGTGACCGGGATCCCCGCGCGGTGCAGCGCCGTGGCCAGGGCCAGGGCGCTGCCCGCGGCGTCCGCGTCGGGCCGGACGTGCCCGACCACGAGCACGTCACGGGCCCGGCGCAGCACTGCCGCTGCCCCGGCCGGGTCGACCGGACCGGGACCCGGGACGGTCTCGTGCGCGCCGCCGGTCACTCGGCGTCGGTCTCCCGCGGGGCCTTGTACGGGTCCGCGTCCCCCGCCGGCGACGCCGTGGCCGCCAGCCGGGCCACCTCCTCGTCGGAGGCGCGGGTGCGGGCCAGCAGCTCCTCCATCCGGCGGGCCGTGTCCGGCACCGCGTCCAGCACGAACGCGAGGCTCGGCGTGTGCCGCACCCCGGTCTGCTGTCCCACCCGGCTGCGGAGCACCCCGCTCGCGCTCTGCAGCGCGGCGGCTGCCCCCGCGGTGTCCGGCTCCTCCTCCAGCGAGGCACCCATGACCGTGTAGAACACGGTCGCCTCGCGCAGGTCGCCGGTGACACGGGTGTCGGTGATCGTCACCATCGCCAGCCGCGGATCCTTCACCTCGTGCTCGAGGGCCTCCGCGACGATCTGCGAGATCCGCTTCGCGAGCTTGCGCGCGCGGGCCTGGTCGACCATGTCCTGCTCCTTCCAGCGGGTCGTGCGAGCCCGAGTCTAGGCACGGGTCGCGGGGTCACGCCGCGTTCGATTCTCGGTCCTGCCGGTTCGTCCCCCGACCGCCGGGACGCGGTGCCGCTGCGTCGTCTCCCGACCGCCGGGACGCGGTGCCGCTGCGTCCGTCCCCCGACCGCCGGGACTCAGTCGTCGTCGGGGCCGAACAGCCGGGTCCGGGCCGACAACAGCTCCAGCTCGGGGCGGGCGGCCACCAGCCGCTCGCACCGCTCCAGCAGGGCACGGACGTGCCCCGCGTCGGCGGCGACACAGCTCACACCGATCAGCGCACGCCGGTGCAGGTCCAGATGTCCCGCCTCGGCCGCCGCCACCTCGAACCGGCGCAGCTCGGCCAGCAGCGGACGCACCGCCGAGCGCTTCTGCTTCAGCGACCGGACGTCGCCGAGCAGCACGTCACACTCCAGGGAGCCGACGTACACACACACCTCCGCTGACGCCGACGGGGCGGCCGGTGACCGGCCGCCCCGTCGGAGCGCGTTCGTCAGCCGCTAGTCGCGCGGCTTCTCCCGCATCTCGAACGTCTCGATGACGTCGTCGACCTTGATGTCGCCGTAGGTACCGAGCGTCAGACCGCACTCGAAGCCCTCGCGGACCTCGACCACGTCGTCCTTGAACCGGCGCAGCGAGGAGATCGGGAGGTTCTCGTGGATCACCTTCGAGTCGCGCAGCAGGCGCGCCCGGGCGTTCCGGCGGATCTCCCCACTCATCACCAGGCAACCGGCGATCGTGCCGAACTTCGAGGACTTGAAGACCTCGCGGACCTCCGCGCGGCCCAGCTCGACCTCCTCGTACTCCGGCTTGAGCATGCCCTTGAGGGCCGCCTCGATCTCGTCGATCGCCTGGTAGATCACCGAGTAGTAGCGGATCTCGACGCCCTCGCGGTTGGCCAGCTCCGTGGCCTTGCCCTCGGCACGGACGTTGAAGCCCATGACGATGACGTTGTCCGCGATGGCGAGGTTGATGTCGCCCTCGGTGATACCGCCGACGCCGCGGTGGATGACCCGCAGCTCGACCTCCTCACCCACGTCCAGCTTCATCAGGGCTTCCTCGAGCGCCTCGACGGTGCCCGAGTTGTCACCCTTGATGATCAGGTTGAGGGTGTTGGTCTCCTTCAGCGCGGCGTCCAGGTCCTCCAGGCTGACGCGCTTGCGACGGCTCGCCAGCTCGGCGTTCCGCTCGCGGGCACGCCGCCGGTCGGCGATCTGGCGCGCGACCCGGTCCTCGTCGACGACGAGGAACGTGTCGCCCGCACCCGGCACCGACGTCAGACCGATGACCTGCACCGGACGCGACGGGAGCGCCTCGGTGACGTCCTGGCCGTGCTCGTCGACCATGCGCCGGACGCGCCCGGAGGCGTCGCCGGCCACGACCGAGTCGCCGACCCGGAGCGTGCCGCGCTGGACCAGCACCGTGGCCACCGGGCCGCGACCGCGGTCGAGGTGACCCTCGATGGTGACGCCCTGCGCCTCCATCTCGGGGTTGGCCCGCAGGTCGAGGGCCGCGTCGGCGGTCAGCAGGATCGCCTCGAGCAGGGCCTCGATGTTCGTGCCCTGCTTCGCGGAGATGTCGACGAACATGGTGTCGCCGCCGTACTCCTCGGCCACCAGGTTGTACTCGGTGAGCTGCTGACGGATCTTCTGCGGGTTCGCACCCTCGACGTCGATCTTGTTGACCGCCACGACGATCGGCAGACCGGCCGCCTGGGCGTGGTTGATCGACTCGACGGTCTGCGGCATCACACCGTCGTCCGCCGCCACCACGATGACCGCGATGTCGGTGGACTTGGCACCACGGGCACGCATGGCGGTGAACGCCTCGTGACCCGGGGTGTCGATGAACGTGATGAGCCGCTCCTCGCCCTCGAGCTCGGCCGCGACCTGGTAGGCGCCGATGTGCTGGGTGATGCCACCGGCCTCGCCCTCGCGGACGTTCGCCTTGCGGACCGTGTCCAGCAGTCGCGTCTTACCGTGGTCGACGTGACCCATGACGGTCACGACCGGCGGACGCGCCTCGAGCGCGTCCTCGTCGCCCGGGTCACCGAACTCGATGTCGAACGACTCCAGCAGCGCACGGTCCTCCTCCTCGGGGGAGACGACCTGCACGCGGTAGTTCATCTCCTGGCCGAGCAGCTCCAGGATCTCGTCCGAGACCGACGCGGTGGCCGTGACCATCTCACCGAGGTGGAACAACACCTGCACCAGCGAGGCCGGGTTGGCGTTGATCTTCTCGGCGAAGTCGGTCAGCGACGCGCCACGCGGCAGCCGGACGGTCTCGCCGTTGCCCTTCGGCAGGCGGACGCCGCCCACCGAGGGAGCAGCCATGGCGTCGTACTCCTGGCGCTTCTGCCGCTTCGACTTGCGACCCCTGCGGGCCGGTCCGCCGGGACGGCCGAAGGCACCCGCGGCACCGCCGCGGCCACCGGGACGACCGCCGCCACCGGGACGACCACGGAATCCACCGGCCGGGGGCGGACCACCGGGACCGCCGCCACCGGGACGGAAACCGCCGCCACCGCCACCGGGACGACCGCCACCGGGGCCACCACGGCCACCGCCGGGGCCACCACGACCGCCGCCGGGGCCACCACGGCCACCGGCACCGGCGCCGGGACGCCCGGCAGCCGGACGCGCGGGCATCATGCCCGGGTTCGGCCGCGGAGGCATGTTGCCCGGGTTCGGACGGGGACCGCCCGAACCCGGAGCGCCGCCCGGACGGGGCGGACGCGGCGGGGCCTCACCGGAACGCGCGGCCGGAGCCTCGGGACGGCCGCCGCCCTGCTGGCCGCCACCGCCCTGCTGGGGCTGCGGCGGGCCGGGACGCGGGCCCGGCTTGGGCGAACCCTGGCCGACGCCGAACGGGTTGTTGCCGACGCGCGGCTGGCGCGGGCCCGGACGGGCGCCACGCTCGCCGGGCTGGCCGGCGGGACGCGGGGCGCCGCCGCCCTGGCCACCCTGTCCCTGTCCCTGGCCCGGACGGGGCGCGGGGGCGGGCTTCGGCGCGGCCGGACCCGGCTTCGGGGCCGCCGGACCGGGCTTCGGCGCGGCGGAACCGGGCCGCGGCGCGGCCGGGGCCTCGGCGGCCGCGGCGGGGGTCTCGACGGCCGGAGCCGCCGGGGCCTGCGGGCCGGGCTTGGGCGCGGCCGGTCCCGGCTTCGGGACGTCGGTGCGCGCCGCGGGCTGCGCCGGCGACGGGGCACCCGGGGTGGGTGCCGCGGGGGCCGGCGGACCCGGACGCGGGCCGGGCTTGGGGGCCGGACCCGGGGTCGGGCGCGACGGCGACGGGGCGCCGGAGCCACCGGCGCGCGGACGACCGCCACCGGGCGCACCGGAACCGCGGCGCTGACCGCCGGCGGCGCCCCCACCGGAGGCCATCGCGTCGCGCAGCTTGCGCGCGACCGGGGCCTCCACGGTGGAGGAGGGGGACTTCACGTACTCCCCCAGGTCCTGCAGCTTGCTGAGGACCTGCTTACTGCTGATTCCGAGCTCTTTCGCGAGCTCGTGCACGCGGGCCTTGCCTGCCACTGCTCTCCTCATCCTGACCGGAGGCCGGGCGGCAGCATCCCGCTCGACCTCGAACCTAGTGTCGAAGCACGTTCATGGTGCGATCTTCACTGCTGGCTCATGACTGGTCGACCTTGCTTTCTTCCGATGACGGGTCCGAGAGGTTCCCGGGCCCCAGCGGGTCGCGCGACTCCTGCAGCCACCGCTTGACGGCGGTGACGTCCGGTGCCGAGCGGACGCGTAACGCCCGGGCGAACGCCGAGCGTCGCTCGGCCCTGTCCAGGCACCCCGTCGAGAGGTGCAACCAGGCACCCCGTCCGGGGAGACGGCGGCGCGGATCCGGAATGCAACGTCCGTTCTCCACGACCACCCGCAACAGTACGTCGGCCCGTTCCCGGGTCCGGCACCCCACACAGGTCCGGATCGGAACCGACCGGGTGTGCGTGGGCGACGGTCCGCGACCGCGGGCCGGTGACGAGTGTAGCGCAGAGCGGTCCTCGGGCATTCCCTCGCCCGGCCCCTGCTGTTGATCTCCGTCGGTCAGGACGGCTCCCCGGCGGGGTCGACCGGCCCACCGTCGGGGGTGACCGGGTCACGCGGGTCGGCGTCGCTGCGGATGTCGATCTTCCAGCCGGTGAGCCGGGCGGCGAGGCGGGCGTTCTGCCCCTCCTTGCCGATCGCCAGCGACAGCTGGAAGTCCGGCACGACGACGCGGGCGATCCGGGCGCGCTCGTCGAGCACGGTCACCGAGACCACCTTCGACGGCGAGAGCGCGTTGCCGACGAACTCGGCCGGGTCCTCGGACCAGTCGATGATGTCGATCTTCTCGCCGGCCAGCTCGCCCATCACACCGCGCACGCGGGCACCCATCGGGCCGATGCAGGCGCCCTTGGCGTTGAGCCCGGAGCGGGTCGAGCGCACCGCGATCTTGGAACGGAACCCGGCCTCACGGGCCACCGAGACGATCTCGACGGAGCCGTCGACGAGCTCGGGCACCTCGAGGGCGAACAGCTTCCGCACCAGGTTCGGGTGGGTCCGCGAGAGCGTGATCGAGGTGCCCCGCGGGCCGCGGTTCACGCCGATGACGAAGCAGCGGATCCGGTCGCCGTGCCGATAGACCTCGCCCGGCACCTGCTCGGCGGCGGGGAGCACGGCCTCGGTGCCGCCGGAGAGCTCGACCACGACGACGCCGCGGGCGTTGGCGCGCGCGTCGCGCTGCACGATGCCCGCGACGACCTCGCCCTCCTTGGTGGAGAACTCGCCGTAGGTGCGCTCGTGCTCGGCGTCGCGCAGCCGCTGCAGGATGACCTGGCGGGCGGTGGTCGCCGCGATCCGGCCGAAGCCCTCGGGTGTGTCGTCGAACTCCGGGCCGGGGGTGCCGTCCTCGGAGGCGTCGGCGGCGTCGCGGACCATGACCCGCACCACACCGGTCTTGCGGTCGATGTCGACGCGGGCGTCCGGGTGGTGGCCGTCGGTGTGTCGGTAGGCGGTGAGCAGCGCCGTCTCGATGGCCGAGAGGACCGTCTCGAACGGGATCTCCTTGTCCCGCTCGATCGCGCGCAGCGCGGGGATGTCGACGTTCACCGGTTCTCCTCGTCGCGGACGGTCTCGACGGCGCCGCCGTCGTCGTGGTTCGTGGGGGCCCCGTCGGCCCCGTCGGTGCTGCCGGACAGCGCGTCCGGGTCGAGCAGTGCGGTCTCCGCGGGCGGGGCGGGCTTGAACTCGACCTGCACCTGGGCGTGGCGGATCTCCGCGAGCGGGATGTCCCGGCGTTCGGGCGCCTTCCGGCCGGGGACCGCGACGGCGACCGTGTCGCCGTCGAGCCGGCCGACCCGGGCCTCGACGACGGTGCCGTCGGTCAGGGTGATCCGCGCCAGGCGCAGGTAGGCCCGTCGCCAGTGCCGGGGCTCGGTGAGCGGCCGGTCGATCCCGGGCGAGGTCACCTCGAGCGTGTACGAGCCCTCGATGAGGTGCTCGTGCGGGTCCAGCTCGGCGGCCGCGGAGCGGCTGAGCCGGGCGATGACGTCGAGATCGATGCCGGTCGCGGGCGAGGACTCGGGCAGGTCGACGACGAGCTTGACCGAGTGCCGTCGCCCGGCGGTGCGGACCTCCACGGCGTCGATCTCCAGCCCGGCCCCGTGGACCACCGGCTCGAGCACGCCGCGCAGCTGGTCTGCCAGCTGTGCGGGGTCCGGACTGCGCATCGGGTGACTCTCCTCGTGTCAGGGTGCCCGCCGGGGCGGCGGCCGGTCGGCGGGGCTTCGGGTGGGCGTCGATCGTGGTGCCGCGACCGCCGGTGGGCGGGCACGTCGGTCGCTTGCGGACGGCATACGACGGCGGCGCCGCACACCGCGACGCGTCCGGACGGGACCGGACGGTGCCGGTGACGGTGGGGACGGCCGACGAGCCTAGCGCGTCGGCCCGGCGGGCCGCCGGTCGGTGGCCCGTCGGTGGGCGGTCGTCCGCGGCCCGGGCGGGCACGGTCGGTGCCGGGCGGCCCGGCACGTGCTGGCAGCATGACCCGACGTGAACGACCGCGAGCCATCCGTGTCGCCCCGGGTGTCCCCGGCCGGGCCGCCGCCGTCGGTGACCCCGTCACCGGTGACCCGCCGCGGCGGTGCCCGCCCGACGCGGCGCCAGGTGCTGGCCACCACGGCCGCGGTGGCCGCGATGGTGCCGCTGGCGGGCTGCTCGAGCGCGACGACGCGCACCGAGGACGCCTCCGACGCCCTGCTCGCGCTCGCCGACGCAGCCCGGTCCGACGCCGCGCTGGTCGTCGCCGCGGTGACCGGCGACCCGTCGCTCGCGGGCCGGCTGGAGCCGCTGCGCGCGGCCCGGATGGAGCACGCCGCCGCGCTGGACCAGGCGGGCGGACGCACTCCGGGCCAGATCGCCGCCCCCGCGACACCGCCGTCGGGGGACCTCGCCGCGGTGCGCGACGCCGTCGCCGGGTCGGCCCGCAGCGCAGGCGAGGTCGTCCCCCGCGCCTCGGCGCTGCAGGTGGGTCTGGTCGCCGAGGTCGCCGCCTGCTGCGCCACCTACGCGGCGGTCCTGACCGGGGCGCCGGCGTGAGCGCGGGTCCGCGGCCGCGGCAGTCCTCCGACGACGAGCCGCAGGTCCCCCAGGTCACCGTCGAGGCGCTGCAGCGGGCACTCGCCTGCGAGCACGCGGCGCTGTGGGCGTACAAGATGGCGCTCGCGTTCATCCCGCCGGAGTGGGCGACCCGGGCCCGCGGCGACATCGAGGCCCACACCACCCTGCGCGGTCAGATCACCCAGACCCTGTCCGACATCGGGCAGCGGCCGGTCTCGGCGCAGCCGGCGTACGCGGCCCCGCAGCCCGTCGTCGACGGGGTGTCGGCCGGGGCGCTGCTGGTGTCGGCCGAGACCGACGCGATCGCCGCCTGGCGGTCGGTGACCGAGCGGTCGTCGTCGGTCCCGCTGCGCGAGGCCGGGCTCAAGGCGATGGTCGAGTGCACCGGCCGGCTCGCGTACTGGCGCGGGGTCACCGAGCGGTCCCCCGTCGTACCGGTGTTCCCCGGCCGCAGCTGAGGGGTCGCGGCGCTCAGCGGAGCGCCGCGGCGGCCGCCTCGACGTCGTCAGGGGTGGTCGACAGGTGGAACGCCAGCCGGGCGGCCCCGTCGCGCACGGCGGCGGTGACCCCGGCCGCGGCCAGCCGGTCGGCCGCCCCCTCGGCGCGCACCGACACGATGGCCGACCCGGCGGGCGGCATCCCGAGCCGCTCGCGCAGGGTGTCGGCGAGACCGACGCAGTGCGCGCGCAGGCCGTCGGCGTCGAGCGAGGCCAGCCAGGGCAGCGTCACCGCGGCGCCGGCGTGGGCGAACCAGACGGGGGCCTCCTCGCCGCCGGCCGGTCCGGGCCGCGCGGGCGGGTCCGGGGTGTAGAGCCCGCCGCCCCAGCGGTCCCGGGTGCCGTACCAGCCCGCGGAGTGCGGGACGGGCTCCGGCCAGCACGCCCCGGCGGGCGGCCCGTCCACCCACGACGGACGCCGGGCCAGCCAGGCGGTGCCGCGCGGCGCGAGCAGCCACTTGTACCCGGCACCGACGACGGCGTCGGCGTCGTGCAGACGCAGCGGGAGCCACCCGGCGGCCTGGGTGACGTCGAACAGAAGCCGCACGCCGCTGCGGGCGCGGGCGGCGAGCAGTGCGTCGACGTCGGCGATCGCGCCGTCGGCGGACTGCACCACCGACACCGCGACGAGGTCGTGGTCACCGGCGTGGGCCGCCAGCTCCGGGAGCGGCACCTCGGTCACCCGGACCCCGCGGTGGGCCTGCACCGCGAACGGCCGGGTCACCGAGGAGAACTCACCGCGGGCGACGAGCACGCGGGTGCCGTCGGGCACCGACGCGGCGAGCGGACCGATCAGGCCGGAGGTCGTGGCGCCCTGCGCGACGTCGGCGACCGGCACCCCGGTGATCGCGGCGAACCCCGCGCGGGCCGCCTCGACGTCGTCGTCGAAGTCCTTCGGCGAGGCCGCGCCGACCGCCCAGCGCGCCACGACGTCGGCGACCACCGCCGACGCCCGGAGCGGCGGGATGCCGATGCTCGCGGTGTTCAGGTAGCCGGGCCGGTGTGGCAGTTCCCACCCGGCGAAGGTGACTGTGTCGTCCACGCTGCCCGAGCGTAGTGAGCGTCCTAGTGTCGGGGTCGTGCACAGCGAGCTGATCGAGATCCGGACCGGTTCCGAGGAGACCGTCGTGGACCTGACGCACCGGATCGAACGCTTCCTGTCCGACTGCGGTGCCGGTGACGGCCTGCTCAACGTCTTCGTGCCGCACGCGACGGCCGGCATCGCCCTCATCGAGACCGGCGCGGGCAGCGACTCCGACCTGCTCGAGCAGCTGCGCGAGCTGCTCCCCGCCGACGACCGGTGGCGGCACCGGCACGGCAGCTCCGGGCACGGGCGCGACCACGTGCTGCCCGCGTTCGTGCCGCCGTCGACGACGGTGCCGGTGATCGACGGCCGCCCCGCGCTGGGGACCTGGCAGTCGATCTGCCTGGTCGACACCAACATCGACAACCCGACGCGTTCGGTGCGGCTGACGCTGCTGCCGGGCTGAGCCCCGCCGCACGCCCCGGACCGCCGGGCGACCGCGGTCGGCCGCCCGCCGGAACACCGCGTCGGGGTCGCGCGACACCGCCGTACGCTGCGCCGGTGACCTCCGGCCGGACGACGACGACCGACCGCCCGGCTCCCGCGACACCGTCGCGCCCGGGCGACCCCTCCCCCGGATCCGGGCGACGGCTGCGTCCCGCGCTGGCCGCCGCCGTCGCCGTGCTGGTCGTGGCCGGCGCGGTGGCCGGGCTCGGCGGCATCCGCCCGGACTCCACCACGGCCACCCCGGCCGCACCGGCCCCGGCCGCGGAGCCCGCCGCGTTCGCCGTCACGCCCCCGCCGGGGTGGACGGCCCCGACCGCCGGCGCGCCCGCCCTGGACGTGTTCGGGGTGCCGTTCGCCCGGCTCGCCGAGGCGCCGCCGTTCGCCGCGGGCGACTGCCCCGTCGGCGCCGCGCCACGCGGGGTCGCCGCGGCCGCACTCGTCGCCGTCCCGGCCGGGACGACGGTCGAGCAGGCCGCGCAGGCGTTCGCCCGCGGCGCCGGGGAGTCGGCCTACGCCGGCTCCGCACCGCAGGTGGCGGTCGGGCCGCCCGGACCACGTCCGGGCAGCGGTGAACCGGGGACGTGGGTCGAGGCCACGGTCCGCACCGACGGCACCGCGTCGGGGGCCGGCGGGTGCCGCGCCACCGACGGCGCGGTCGGTGTGCTGGCGGTCCCCCGCACCCAGGCCCGGGACGGGTCGGTCGGCGTCGCGATGCTGGTCGTCGCTGCGGATGCGGGCGGCGGTCCGGGCGACGCGGTACCCCGCTCGGCCCTCACCGACCTCGCCGCCTCGGCGGTCCGCCCCGGCTGACCGGAGGAACGCACGGAGCGGGCCTCTCCGGCGAGGGACCCGCCCGTGCGGTGGCGGTGCCGCTCAGGCCCCGCGGACGATCCCCGCGACGAGCTCGGCGGCACCGGCGCGGTCGATCTCGCTCCGCTCGCCGGTGGCGCGGTCCTTGAGCTCCAGCTTCCCGTCGGCGAGCCCCCGCCCGACGACGACGATCGTCGGCACGCCGATCAGCTCGGCGTCGGCGAACTTCACGCCGGGGCTCGCCTTGCGGTCGTCGAGCACGACCGACAGGCCCTGGGCCTCCAGCTCGGCGGCGACGGCCTCGCCGCCCGCCAGCAGCTCCGCGGACTTGCCCGCGACGACGAGGTGCACGTCGAACGGCGCCACCGACCGCGGCCACACCAGGCCGGAGCCGTCGTGGGACTGCTCGGCGATCGCGGCGACCAGCCGGGAGACACCGATGCCGTAGGAGCCCATCGTGATCCGGACCGGCTTGGAGTCCGGGCCGAGCGCGTCGAGGGAGAAGGCGTCGGCGTACTTGCGGCCGAGCTGGAAGATGTGCCCGATCTCGATGCCGCGGGCGGCCTCCAGCACGCCGGTGCCGTCCGGGGACGGGTCCCCGGCGCGGACCTCGGCGGCCTCGATCGTGCCGTCCGGGGTGAAGTCGCGGCCCGCGACGAGGTCGACGACGTGGTGGTCGGCCTTGTCCGCGCCGGTGACCCAGGCGGTGCCGGTGACGATCCGCGGGTCCACGAGGTAGCGGACGCCGTTCGCGGCGAGCGCGCCCGGCCCGATGTAGCCCTTGACCAGGAACCCGTTGCGGGCGAAGTCGGCCTCGTCGAGCAGCGCCACCTCGGCGGGCTCCAGCGACGCCTCCAGGCGCTTCATGTCGACCTCGCGGTCGCCGGGGACGCCGATCCCCAGCAGCTCCCACTCGTCCGCGCCGGGCTGCCGGGTCTTCACCAGCACGTTCTTCAGCGTGTCGGCCGCGGTGAAGGTGCGCTCGGTGTGCGCGTTGAGGAAGGTCACCAGCGACTCGATGGTCGGGGTGTCCGGCGTGTGGTGCACCTGCGCGGCGGGCAGCCCGTCGAGCGGGACCGCGGGGGGCGCGGGCGTGGTGACGGCCTCGACGTTGGCCGCGTAGCCGCCGGGACCGCGGACGAAGGTGTCCTCGCCGGTCTCGGACTCGGCGAGGAACTCCTCCGACGCCGAGCCGCCCATCGCACCCGAGGTCGCGGACACGATCACGTAGCGCAGCCCGAGCCGGTCGAAGATCTTCACGTAGGCGTCGCGGTGCTTGCGGTAGGACTCCGACAGTCCCTCGTCGGTGAGGTCGAAGGAGTAGGAGTCCTTCATGAGGAACTCGCGG
This sequence comes from Pseudonocardia sp. UM4_GMWB1, assembly GCF_017312155.1. Taxonomy (NCBI): domain Bacteria; kingdom Bacillati; phylum Actinomycetota; class Actinomycetes; order Pseudonocardiales; family Pseudonocardiaceae; genus Pseudonocardia; species Pseudonocardia sp. UM4_GMWB1. The sequence goes on from NZ_QJPN01000001.1 coordinate 4,775,145, forward strand.
CCGCGCAGGATGCCCGCGCGGGGGCGCTCCTCGTCGCGGTACTTGTTCTGGATCTGGTAGAGGATGACCGGGTAGTCCTTGTAGGACGAGTACTCGCCCTTGACCGCGAGGGTGAACAGTTCCTCGTGGGTCGGGCCGAGCAGGTAGTCGCCGCCCTTGCGGTCCTTGAGGCGGAACAGGTTCGGGCCGTACTCGGTCCACCGGTTCGTCGTCTCGTAGGGCTCGCGCGGCAACAGCGCCGGGAACTGGATCTCCTGGCCGCCCATGGCGTCCATCTCCTCGCGCACCACCTTCTCGACGCGGCGGAGCACCGTGAGACCGAGCGGCAGCCAGGAGTACACGCCCGGGGCCACGCGACGGACATAACCGGCGCGGACCAGCAGCTTGTGGCTGGGTACCTCCGCGTCGGCCGGGTCCTCACGCAGGGTGCGCAGGAACAGCGACGACATCCGGGTCAACACCTGCAGAAGGGTAGCGAGGGACCCCGGAGCCGCTCATCCCGGTTCCGGAGCGGGCAGACTCGGGGCATGGGAGACGAACAGCACGAGCTGCTCGCGGGGGCACGCCAGGGCGTCCTCGCGACGATCAAGCGCAGTGGCATGCCCCAGCTGTCGCCGGTGACGCCGTACTACGACCGCGCGGCCGGGACGGTGCAGGTGTCGATGACCGAGGGGCGGGCGAAGACCGCGAACCTGCGGCGGGACCCGCGGGCGGCGCTGTCGGTGGAGAGCACCGACGGCCGCTCCTGGGCGACGGCCGAGGGCCCGGTCGAGCTCGTCGGTCCCGACGACTCGCCCGACGGACCGGCCGTGCAGGCGCTGGTCGACTGGTACCGCGCCGCCGCCGGGGAGCACCCGGACTGGGACGAGTACCGCGAGGTCATGGTCCGGGACCGGCGGGTGCTGATGACGATGCGGGTGCAGCGCGTCTACGGGGAGAACCTGGGCTGACGGCGTTCCGGCCGTGGCCGCGCCCGGTGGACGCGGTCCCGGCGGCTCAGACCGCCTCGTCCAGCAGCTCGGCCAGCAGCCGGGCCACCGTCGGCGTCTCCACCAGGAACCCGTCGTGCCCGTACGGCGAGTCGATCACCTTGAGCGGGTCGGCGCGCGGGATGCCGTCGGCCAGCTCCTGCTGGTCGGCGAGCGGGTAGAGCCGGTCGGAGGTGACCCCGGCGACGTAGGTGCGGGCGCTCACCCGCGACAGCGCCGCGGTCACCCCGCCCCGGTCGCGGCCGACGTCGTGGTGGTTCATCGCCTGGGTCAGCCGCACGTAGGACGCGGCGTCGAAGCGGTGCACGAGCTTGTGCGCGTGGTGGTCCAGGTAGGACTCCACGGCGTAGCGGCCGCCGTCGAGCGGGTCCTCGCCCGGCTGCGGGCCGCGGCCGAAGCGGGTCGCCAGCTCGTAGCCCGAGCGGTAGGACAGGTGCGCGATCCGGCGGGCCACGCCGAGTCCGCGCCACGGCCCCTCCGGCGTGTCGTGGTAGTCGCCGCCGTGCCAGTGCGGGTCGCCGGTGATCGCCTGGATCTGCGGGCTCGCCCAGCCGATCTGGTCCGCCGTCGACGCCGCGGGCCCGGCGAGCAGGAACAGCCGCCGTACCCGGTCGGGCTCGGTGGCCGCCCACTCCAGGGACCGCATGGACCCCATCGAGCCGCCGATCACGCAGGCGAACGCGTCGATGCCGAGCGCGTCGGCCAGGTACTGCTCGGCGACGACCGTGTCCCGCACGGTGACCGTCGGGAACCGGCTGCCCCAGGTCCGCCCGTCCGGCGCGCGGGACGCCGGACCGGTGCTGCCCTGGCAGCCGCCGACCGCGTTCGGCGCGACGACGAACCAGCGGGCCGGGTCCAGCGGGCCGCCCGGCTCGATCAGCCCGGGCCACCAACCGGACGTCGGGTGCCCGGGGCCGGCCGGACCCTCCAGGTGCGCGTCGCCGGTGAGGGCGTGCAGGACGAGGACGGCGTTGGAGCCGTCCGGCGCGAGCTCGCCCCAGGTCTCGTAGGCCAGGCGCACGCCCGGCAGCTCCCCGCCGGCCGCCAGCTTCAGCGGCGCGGGCAGGTCGAGGAAGTGGCGGCGGCCGGGGTCGTCCCCCTCCCGCCAGGCGCCGCTGGCGGGAGGGAGCTCGAAGTCGTTCACGGACACCAGGTAATCAGATCCGCTCTCAGGCGCCCTTCGCGGCGCGGAAACCGGCGTCCAGGTCGGCCTTGAGGTCCTCGATGCCCTCGAGGCCCACCGACAGCCGGACCAGGCCCGGGGTCACGCCGGAGGCGAGCTGCTCCTCCGCGGAGAGCTGGCTGTGCGTGGTCGACGCCGGGTGGATGACCAGGCTGCGGACGTCGCCGATGTTGGCGAGGTGGCTGTGCAGCTCGAGGGCGTTCACGAACTTCTTGCCCGCCTCGACACCGCCCCGCAGCTCGAAGGCCACGATCGCGCCGCCGCCCTTGGGCAGGTACTTCTGCTGGAGGGCGTGCCACGGGCTGGACGGGAGACCGGCGTAGTGGACCTGCTCCACCTCGTCGCGGGCCTCGAGCCACTCGGCCAGCGCCTGGGCGTTCTGGTTGTGCCGGTCCATCCGCAGCGACAGCGTCTCGATGCCCTGGATGATCAGGAACGCGTTCTGCGGGGAGATCGCCGGGCCGAGGTCGCGCAGCAGCTGCACACGGGCCTTGATGATGTAGGCGATCGGGCCGACGGCGTCGGTGAACACCGCGCCGTGGTAGCTCGGGTCCGGGCTGGTCAGGCCGGGGAACCTGTCCTTGTTCGCGACCCAGTCGAACGTCCCGGAGTCGACGATGATGCCGCCGACCGAGGTGCCGTGGCCGCCGAGGAACTTGGTCAGTGACTCGACGACGATGTCGGCGCCGTGCTCGATCGGCCGCACCAGGTACGGGGTCGGGACGGTGTTGTCGACGATCAGCGGGACCCCGGCGTCGTGCGCGACACCGGCGACGGCGGCGATGTCGAGGATGTTGCCGCGCGGGTTGCCCAGCGTCTCGCCGTAGAGGGCCTTGGTGTTCGGCCGGATCGCGGCCTTCCACTCCTCCAGGTCGTCGGGGTCCTCCACGAAGGTGACCTCGATGCCCATCTTCGGGAAGGTGTAGTGGAACTGGTTGTAGGTGCCGCCGTAGAGCGAGGCGCTGGAGACGATGTGGTCCCCGGCCTCGGCGATGTTCTGGACCGCGAGCGCCTGCGCGGCCTGCCCGGACGCGACGGCCAGGGCCGCGGCCCCGCCCTCCAGCGCGGCGACGCGCTGCTCCAGCACGTCCTGGGTGGGGTTCATGATCCGCGTGTAGATGTTGCCGAACTCGGCGAGCCCGAACAGGTTCGCGGCGTGGTCGGTGTCGCGGAAGACGTAGGACGTCGTCTGGTAGATCGGCGTGGCCCGGGCGTTCGTGGTCGGGTCGGGTGCGGCGCCGGCGTGCACCTGCTTGGTCTCGAACGACCAGTTGGCGGTGGTGTCGGGGTCGGTCACGGTGGGACTCCTCTTCGGGTCGACCGCCGGTGTGAGCGTGCCGAGGCGGGCCGGGCCCGGGTCGGTCGATCGCGGCGGTGGAGGGGCTGTGGCGGGGCGGACGCGTGCGTGGGCCCTCGGACGAGCGCGGGTCAGCGGCAGGGGCGACAGGCCGCGCTCGTGATCCGCATGCAGTCGACGTGGATGCGCGCCACCAGGCAGGTCACGGGCCCGAACCTAGTGCGGTCCCCCGGCGGGCACAACGGCCGCGCGCGGCGATCACTAGTCTGATGCGCCGTGCTCGTCCTGCTGCCGCCCTCGGAGACCAAGCGTGACGGCGGCGACGGCCCGCCGCTCGACCTCGCCGGGCTCTCCCACGACGCCGACCTCGGCCCCGTCCGCACAGACCTCTGCGACGAGCTCGTCGCACTGGCAGGCGACCGTCCGGCCGCGCGCGCCGCGCTCGGGGTGTCGCAGCGCCAGGACGCCGAGATCGACCGCAACGCCGCGCTGCGCACGAACCCGACGCTGCCCGCGCTGGACCGCTACACCGGGGTCCTCTACGACGCCCTCGACTCCGGCTCCTTCACCCGCGCCACCCGGGACCGGGCCCGATCCCGGCTCGCGGTGTGCTCGGCGCTGTTCGGACTGCTCGGGGCCGACGACCCGATCCCGCCCTACCGGCTCTCGGCGGGCTCGAAGCTGCCCGGCTCGGGCACCCTGGCCGCGCGCTGGCGCCCGGCGCTCGACCCGCTGCTGGCCCGCATCGCCGACGGCGAGCTCGTCGTCGACCTCCGCTCCGGCGGCTACGCCGCGCTCGGGACGGTCCCCGGCGCGGTGACGGTGAACGTGCTGGCCCGGCGACCGGACGGGAGCCGGTCGGTCGTCAGCCACCACAACAAGTCGCACAAGGGAGGCCTGGCCCGGCTGCTGGCGACCTCCCGGGCCGAGCCCGCCGACGCCGGCGCGGTGGCCCGGATCGCGCGGCGGGCGGGACACGTCGTCGAGCGCGACGGCGACCACCTGGATCTCGTCATCCCGGCCTGAACCCCGGACACCGAGTCGGACATACGGCATGATCCGGGCATGGTCGAGCAGCTGAACCTGTGGGTCGCCGCCCTGCACCCGGTGTGGCAGTTCCTGGCGGTGTTCGTGATCGGCGTGGTGCCGTTCCTGGAGTCCTACACGGGCACGCTGGTCGGGACGGTCACCGGCATGCCGGTGCTCCTCGCCGCCGCCGGGGCGATCGCGGGCAACGTGCTGGCCCTGGTCGTCGCGGTGCGGCTGGGCGACCGGGCCCGGCGGGGACTCGGCCGCCGCGCGTCGCGGCCGCCGTCGGAACGGCGGCAGAAGGTGACCGCCCGGGTGGACCGCTACGGCGTCCCGGTCGCCTCGCTGCCGGCCCGACCCTGATGGCGATCTCGGTGACCGCGTTCGGGATGGTCGCTGCCGGACTGGACCGGCGGCAGGTCGTGGTCTGGCAGGTCGTGGCCGTCGTGGTGTGGGCGGCGCTGTTCGCCGCGATCGGGCTCGGCGCACTCAGCGCCTTCGGCTGAGCGCAGGGTCCGCGCGGCACGGAAAACCGGTGGCGGGCCGGGACGGCGTCCGGCAGGGTCGCCACCGGCCGGAGGGACCGGTGGCGCGGCAGGGCCGCGCGGTGCGAGCGGGGAGGTGCGTACCGATGGCCGTCCGTCGTGTCCGGGTGCGCAGCGCGTGCCCGCCCGCACCGTCCCCGTCGCGCGGCACGACCGGTCCCTGAGGACCGGCTCCGCGCGGCACCCCCTGCCGCCTCCGGAGCCGCACGTGTACTCCTCCGACCGTCCCGATCCCGTCCGCCGTCGCCGCCGTTTCGACGACGACGAGCCCCGCCCCCGTCCCGGCCGCGCCGACACCGCCGCGCTCGCCCTGGACGGCCGGGCCGGGCACGACCCCGACACCGCCGAGGTCCCCGGCGGTGGCGACCGCTGGTCCACCTGGCCCGGGCTGCCCGCCGGTGCCCGTGGCCCGCACCCCCACCCCGGCTGGCTGGTGACCGACGCCGGCGCCGTCGACCACGAGCGCGGGGTGCTCAAGACCGGCAAGGAGGCCGACGTGCACCTCGTCGGACGCGGCCTCCCCGGCCGTGACGGGGTGCTGCTCGCCGCCAAGCGCTACCGCGACCCCGCGCACCGCATGTTCCACCGCGACGCCGGCTACCTGGAGGGGCGCCGCGTCCGCCGCTCCCGGGAGACCCGGGCGATGGCGCAGCGCACCGCGCTGGGCCGCGACCTCATCGCCGGGCAGTGGGCGGCGGCCGAGTTCGCCGCACTCGCCCGGCTGCACTCCGCGGGCGCCCCGGTGCCCTACCCGGTGTCGGTCGACGGGACCGAGGTCCTGCTGGAGTTCCTCGGCACGCCCGACGGGCGCGCCGCACCCCGGCTCGCCGCGCTGCGCCCGGACGCGGACGCGCTGACCGCGCTGTGGCACGACCTCGTCGACGCCCTCGGCGTGCTCGCCGACCTCGGCTGGGCGCACGGCGACCTGTCTGCCTACAACGTGCTCGTCCACCACGGCCGGGCGGTGCTGATCGACCTGCCACAGGTCGTCGACGTCGTCGGGAACCCGCAGGGACCGGAGTTCCTGGACCGTGACGTCCGACGCATCGGCGAGTGGTTCGTCGCCCGCGGGCTCGACCCCGCCGCACCCGGGCGACTCCTCACCGAGCTGCGGGAACGCACCCTGCTGGGCTGACCCGGCCCGCCGCTCCCCCGGGGCGCGACGCGGCGTCACGCGTCGCGTCCCGGCGGCCCGGCACCGGGCAGCACGGGTATGGCGCGTAGTGTGGATCGACGAGCGCCCGGCCGCCAGAGCCGCCGGGCCGAGCCCTTCCATCACGGAGCGCGCACCGCGACGACGCGCCGCCGCGCCCGGGCCCGTCGGCCGAGCACACCTCCCCCGAGGTCTCCGCAGGACGTGCCACGTTCTCGAGGAGACCTGTCTTGACCAGGCCGCAGTTCCGCCCGCCGTCGTCCGACGCCGGCACCACGTCCGACCGTCCCGCCCGCCGGCGGGCCACCCGCCCGTCCGGCCCGTCCGGCGACGGTGGCGCCCACCGCGGGTCGGCCCGGCGCGACGACCGCCGCACCGAGACCCGCGGCGACGACCGCCGCGACCGTCCCGCCCGCGACGACGACCGCCGCGACGCCCCGCGTCCGGCCCGGGGCGCCCGCACCGGCGGCCCCGCCCGCGGCGAGCGCTCCGGCGCCCCCCGTGCGCCCCGCCCCGCCCGGGGCGAGCGCTCCGGCGACGGCGGTGGCAACCGCGCCGAGCGTCGCGAGCACCTCCAGGACGGGAGCCGGGTCGACCGCGGCCCCGCCCGGTCCGCGCAGCGCGGCGGTGACCGTCCGGCCGCCCGCCGCGGCCGCCGCGGTGGTGGCGCCGCCGCAGCGTCGCGTCCGGCCCCGGCCCGCGCCGCCGCCGTCGCCGCCCCGAAGGCGGAGCCGGAGCCGCAGTGGATCGAGCCCGAGGACGGCATGCCGTCGTTCGCCGAGCTGGGCCTGCCCGAGCGCCTGACCAAGGCACTGGCCGAGCAGGGCTTCACCGCCCCGTTCCCGGTGCAGGCGGCCACGCTGCCCGACACCCTCGCCGGGCGCGACCTGCTCGGACGCGGCCAGACCGGGTCCGGCAAGACCCTCGCCTTCGGGCTCGCGCTGCTGGCCCGCCTGGCCGGGGAGCGCTCCCGCCCGACCGCCCCGCGCGGCCTGGTGCTGGTCCCGACCCGCGAGCTCGCCACCCAGGTCGTCGAGGTCCTCGCGCCGCTGGCGAAGGCGGTCGACCTGCGGGTGACCGACATCGTCGGCGGGATGTCGATGAACAAGCAGGTCGCCGAGCTCCGGCGCGGGGTCGACCTGCTGGTCGCCACCCCGGGCCGGCTGTCCGACCACCTGCAGCAGCGCACCTGCGACCTGTCCGAGGTCACGGTCACCGCGCTGGACGAGGCCGACCGCATGGCCGACATGGGCTTCCTGCCCCAGGTCCGCGCGATCCTCGACCGGACCCCCGCCGACGGGCAGCGACTGCTGTTCTCCGCGACCCTCGACGGCGACGTCGACACCCTGGTCCGGCGCCACCTGACCGACCCGGTGACCCGCTCGGTCGCCCCGCCGACCGGCAGCGTCGCGACGATGGAGCACCACGTGCTCGTCGTCGACCGCGACGACCGGTCCCGCGTCGTCGCCGAGATCGCCGCCCGGGAGGGCCGCACGATCCTGTTCGTGCGCACCAAGCACGGCGCCGACCGGATGGTGCGGGTGCTGCGCCGCGAGGGCGTCGCCGCCGGGCCGCTGCACGGTGGCCGCTCGCAGAGCCAGCGCAACCGCGCGCTCGACGACTTCCGCTCCGGCGCGGTGCCGGTGCTCGTCGCGACCGACGTCGCGGCCCGCGGCATCCACATCGACGACGTCGGGCTCGTCGTGCACGTCGACCCGCCCGCCGACCCCAAGGCCTACCTGCACCGTGCCGGGCGTACCGCCCGGGCCGGTGAGGACGGCGTCGTCGTGACGCTGGCGATGCCCGAGCAGCGCGCCGAGGTGGACCTGCTCACCCGCCAGGCCGGGGTCTCCGCCGAGGTCTCGACGGTCCGCCCGGGGCACCCGGACCTGGTCCGCGTGACCGGCTCGCGGGAGCCGTCCGGCGAGCCGATCGTCGTCGCCAAGCCGCCGAAGCCGACACCCCGCCGCCGCCCGGCCGCGGGCGGGACCGCGCGCACCGACCGGCCGCGCCGACGGCGCTGACCTCCCCCGGGTCGCGGCCGGCGCCCCGGCCGCGACCCGTGTGGGTCAGCCTCGCCGCGCCTGCCGCCGCAGCTGCAGGATCCGGCCCGTCCCGGGCACGGCGACCAGCAGGATCCCGGCGATCGCGGCGAACAGCAGCGCCACCCCGGTGGGCAGCGTCCCGGTCAGCCACAGGAAGTTGATCGCGACCGGCTCGGTGTTCTGCAGGATGAACACCAGCAGGAAGATCAGCACGACCGCCGAGAGGATCAGCGCGGCCCACAGCCCGCCGGTGCGGGTGTGCGGGATCGCGCGCTTCTCGGTAGTGGCCTCGGAGTCCGGGCCGCCGCCCTCCACCGGCACCGCCACGGTCGGCTGATCGGCCGTGGGGTCGGGTGTGCGCAGCGCCGGATGGGTCGCCGGGTCCGCCGTCGGGTCCTCCGGTCCGACCCGCCCCCAGGCCGGGGAGTCGCCGCCCCGTCGGTCGTCGCTCATCCGTTCCGCCTTCCTCTCCCAGCGTGTCCGCTCGTGCACCCTCTGGGTCCGGGCACGCGCGGGAGTATCGCGCACTCGGCGTCCCGGCGACGACGACGCGCGGGGCACGCCCGTCGTCCGGTCGTGCCCCACCGGCCGAGGACCTGCCGTCGGGCCGGCAGCGACGCCGAACCCCGCGAGGACCGCACGTGGACCACGCCGAAGCCGTCCGGATCTTCTTCGCCGCCGCACCGGACGGGGTCGGGCCGGCCGGCGCGGTGACCGGCGGCGCGCCGGCCCGCCGGCTGCGCGACGCGCTCGAACCGGTCGCGGTGCACGCAGGCGGGCCGCGGGCCGAGCCCCGCTCAGGAGCGGCGGCGCTCCATCGGGACGTGCGGGATGCCGTCCTCGACGAACCGCTCCCCCGCCGGCACGAATCCGTGCCGCGCGTAGAACGGCTCCTGGACCTCCTGGGCGTCGAGCACGCAGGGGCGGTCCCCGACCTCGGCGAGCACCGAGTCCATCAGCCGGTGCCCCAGCCCACGTCCGCGCGCGTCGGCGCGGGTGCAGACCCGGCCGATCCGCAGCACCCCGCCGGGATCGGCCAGCAGCCGCAGGGTCGCGACGACCGTGCCGCCGTCGGCCAGCCAGTGGTGCCGGGTGCGCGGTTCGAGGTCGCGCCCGTCGAGCTCCTGGTAGGGGCACCCCTGCTCGACGACGAAGATCGCGGTGCGCAGCGCGAGCAGCGCGTACAGGGTGGCCGGGTCGAGGTCGGCGGCCCAGGCGCGGTGCAGGGTCGGGGTCGCCGCGGCCGGTGTGGGAACGGTCATCCGCAGAGGGGTACCAGAGCGTCGCGGGCCCGCGGAAGCGGTTAGCCTCGCGACGTGGCCCACCATGATCTGGTCGTCATCGGCACCGGTTCCGGAAACACCTTCATCGACGAACGCTTCGCCGATCTCGACGTCGCGATCGTCGAGCACGGGGTGTTCGGCGGGACCTGTCTGAACGTCGGCTGCATCCCGACCAAGATGTACGTCTACGCCGCGGACGTCGCCGAGACCATCCGGCACGCGCACACCTACGGCGTCGACGGCACCGTCGACAAGATCCGCTGGGCCGACATCCGGGACCGGGTGTTCGGCCGGATCGACCCGATCTCCGACGGTGGGCGCTCCTACCGGGTCGACCGCAGCCCCAACGTCACCGTGTACTTCGGGCACGCCCGCTTCACCGGCGAGCGCGAACTGGGCGTCGAGCGCACCGACGGCTCCGGCACCGACACCGTCACCGGCGACCGGATCGTCATCGCCGCCGGGTCGCGGCCGAGCATCCCGCCGCTGGTCCGCGACGCCGGTGTGCCGTTCGAGACCTCCGACACCGTGATGCGGATCGACGACGTCCCGCGCCGGCTCGCGATCCTCGGCGGCGGCTACATCGCGTCCGAGTTCGCGCACGTGTTCTCCGCGCTCGGCGCCGAGGTCACCGTGATCGCCCGCGGACCGAAGCTGCTGCGCCACCTCGACGACACGCTGTCCGACCGGTTCACCGAGGTCGCCACCGCCCGCTGGGACTGCCGGCTGGGCCGTCAGGTCACCGCGCTGTCCGGCGACGGCAGCGGCGGCCCCGGCGAGGTGGAGATCACCCTCGACGACGGCTCCACCGTCGTCGCCGACACGCTGCTCGTCGCCACCGGCCGGATGCCCAACGGCGACCGGATGGACCTGGACCGGGGCGGCGTGACCGTGCACGCCGACGGCCGGGTCGCCGTCGACGAGTACCAGCGCAGCGTCTCCGCCGCGGGCGTGTGGGCTCTGGGCGACGTGAGTTCGCCCCACCAGCTCAAGCACGTGGCCAACCACGAGGCCAAGATCGTCGGGCACAACCTGGCGCACCCGGACGACCTGAGCGCCACCAACCACGACGTCGTCCCGGCCGCGGTGTTCACCGAGCCGCAGATCGCCTCGGTCGGCATGACCGAGACCGAGGCCCGCGACGCCGGGTTCGACATCGCGGTCAAGGTGCAGAACGTCGGCGACGTCGCCTACGGCTGGGCGATGGAGGACCGCACCGGCATCTGCAAGCTGGTCGCGGAGAAGGGCACCGGACGGCTGCTGGGCGCGCACCTGCTCGGGCCGCAGGCGTCGACGCTGGTCCAGCAGCTGATCCAGGCGATGGTGTTCGGCCAGACGGTCTCCGAGATCGCGACCGGGCAGCACTGGATCCACCCGGCGCTGCCCGAGGTCATCGAGAACGCCCTGCTGGGGCTGGAGATCTGAGGCTCAGCCGGCGGCGCGCTCGGCCGGGTCGAGCGGGTCGCCGGGCGCCTCCGGGCGCGGCCGCGCCTCCGGGTCGTACGGCGTCGCCGGGCGGGTCTCCTCGCGCAGCTCCTCGAGCAGCCCGGTCACCGCGTCCATGATCTTCGCGGTGGCCGCGTCGAGGGTGGTCTTCGTGAGCGGCTTCCCGGCGAACTCCGAGAGGTCCACCGGCGGGCCGAGCGCGACCGTGACCCGCTTGCGCGGGAACGGCGTCGGCTTCCCGTCGGCGGGCAGGAAGTCCTGGGTGCCCCAGTTCGCCATCGGGATCACCGGGGCGCCGGAGCGCAGCGCGATCCGGGCGACGCCGTTCTTCGGCTTCATCGGCCAGTGCCCGGGGTCGCGGGTGTAGGTGCCCTCCGGGTAGATCGCGACGATCTCCCCGCGCTCCAGGGCGTCGATCGAGCCGGTGAACGACTCCGCCGCCCGCTTCGACGACCGGTACACCGGGATGTGCCCGCCGTGCCCGAGTACCCACTTCACCACCGGCACCGACCACAGCTCACCCTTGGCCAGGAACCGCGGGATCCGGCCGTGCGCCGTGCCGAAGGCGATGTCGAAGATCGGGTCGGAGAACGAGACGTGGTTGCCGACCAGCAGGGCGCCGCCGGCGCGCGGCAGGTGCTCCGCGCCGCGCCAGCCCAGCCGGGTCCCGAAGACGACGAACGGCCAGATCACCGCGATCGCGAGCCCGAACCAGAAGCCCGACCCGCGACGCCGGCGTCGCACCGTCGCCACGACCTTCTGCCACACCGTCAGCTCCGGTGGCACGCCCATCGTCGTCGTCCTCTCCCCGCCCGTCCGTCCGCAGCGCCCGGTCCCGGGCGCACGACCATCTTCGCCCCTCACGACGACCGGGTGTGCCCGTGGTCCTACCCACCCCGGCCGTGACCACCGGGGGTGACACAGACCTCACCCGTTCGAGCGATCCCCGCGCGCCGAGATGTCTCGACGAGCAAGGTACTGCGGACCCGATCTAGGGTCGACGGGTACGCACCGGTCGCGGACCGTGTCCGGGCCGACCCGATGTGAGGACGGTCCCACCGACCGGCCACCACCGGGCCGCCGGACGAACACGCGCCGAGACCGTCCCGGTGCCCCGTGCACCCCGTCCCCTGCGAGGCGCCCCGTGCCCGATCCGAGTCCGTGGCTGGAGAAGGCCGGCGACCGACACCCCGAACCGGCCGGTGTCGTGCTGGTCGCCCACGGCGGGAAGTCGCACTCCACGGCGCCCGCCCGGCGCGGGCTGGCACTGCTGCGCATGCTGCCGTTCGCGCACTCCCTGGAGCGCGGCGGGCGCGCCCATCGGACCGAGGTGGGCTCGGGCGTCGCGGTGCACCTGCTGCGCTACCGGCTGAAGGGCTGGAACGGCCCGGCCATGGACGCCTACCGCGACGCCGAGTGGGCCGTCCACGAGCTCGCGCGCCGCTACCCGGGACGCCCGGTCGTGCTCGTCGGGCACTCGATGGGTGCCCGCGCGGTGCTGCGGGCGGCGGGCGCCCCCGGCGTCGTCGCGGTGTGCGGGCTCGCCCCCTGGCTGGAGGGCTCCGACCCGGTCGACCAGCTCGCCGGGCGGTCGGTGCTGATCGCCCACGGTGACCGGGAGCGGATGACCGACCCCGCGGCGTCCTACGCCTACGCCCTGCGCGCCCGGTCGGTGACCGACCGGGTCGCCCGCTTCGACGTGCTCGGCGACGGCCACGCCATGCTCCGCCGCGCCGGTGACTGGACCTCCCTGGTGCGACGTTTCGCACTCGGCGAGCTCGGGGCCGAACCCCGTGACCCGGTCATCGCGAACGCCATGGCGGAACCCGCCCCGGCCGGGCTGCGGGTCGCCCTCGAAGGAGTTGACAGGTGAGTGCACCGCAGGCGCGTCCGACCGTCGCCGTGGTCGGCAGCGGGGTGTCCGGTCTGACGGCCGCCTACCTGCTGTCCCGCAGCCACGACGTGACGCTGTACGAGGCCGACGCCCGCCCCGGCGGGCACGCCCACACCCACGAGCTGGCGTCGTCGGACGGCGGGACCACCCACGTCGACTCCGGGTTCATCGTCCACAACGACCGCACCTACCCGAACCTGCTGCGCCTGTTCGGCGAGCTGGGGGTGTCCACCCAGGACTCCGACATGTCGATGTCGGTGCGCTGCGACGGCTGCGGGCTGGAGTACGCCGGTGCCCGCAAGCTGGGTGGTCTGTTCCCGCAGGCCTCCAACGTGGCCCGGCCGGCCTACCTGCGGATGCTCGGCGAGGTCGTGCGGTTCCACCGGCACGCACGCCGGGTTCTCGCGTACGAGGAGCGGGCGGCGGCGCCGGATCTCACCACGCTCGGGGCGTTCCTCGCGATCGGCGGCTACTCCCGCTACTTCGTGCAGCACTTCATGATCCCGGTGGTGTCCTGCGTGTGGTCGGCGGGCGCGGCGCTCTCGCTGGACTACCCGGCGCGCTACCTGTTCACCTTCCTCGACCACCACGGCATGCTCGGGATCGGCGGCTCTCCGCAGTGGCGGACCGTCACCGGCGGGTCCCGCTCCTATGTGGACCGTGTCGTCAAGCAGCTCCCGGCGGTGCGCACCGCGACGCCGGTCCGCTCGGTCCTGCGCTCGACCGCGGGCGTCGAGGTCCGGGACGACGCCGACGCCGTCGCCGCGTTCGACCACGTCGTGCTCGCGACCCATCCCGACCAGGCGCTGGCGGTCCTCGGCGACGGCGCCACCGCCGACGAGCGGGCCGTGCTGGGGGCGTTCACCTACTCCCGCAACGAGACCTGGCTGCACCACGACACCTCGCTGCTGCCGCGCCGACCCGGCGCCCGGGCGTCCTGGAACTATCTCAAGCCCGCCTGCGCGGACGCCACGGGCGGGCCGGGCGGATCCGAGGGCACCGCGGCCCCGGTCCTGGTCAGCTACGACATGAACCGGCTGATGCGCCTCACCGACCCCGACGACTGGGTGGTCACGCTGAACGGCGCCGGGCGGATCGACCCGGACGCCGTCGTCGCGCGGATGACCTACGAGCACCCGGTGTACACGCCGGACTCGGTGGCCGCCCAGCGCCGCCTGCCGGAGCTGAACACCCCGGTCACCGCCTACGCCGGTGCCTACCACGGCTGGGGCTTCCACGAGGACGGCTGCGCCTCGGGCGTGCGCGCCGCCCGCGCGCTCGGGGTGAGCTGGTGAGCACCCCGGCGCTCTACGACGCCGAGGTCCGTCACGCCCGCCGGCGCGACCTGGAGACGGCGTTCTCGCACCCGATCTACTACTGGCTCGTCGACCTGGACGCGCTGCCGCGGCTGCCGTTCTGGCTGCGCCCGTTCGCGCGCTTCGACGCCCGCGACCACCTCGGGGACCCGGAGCGCGGGATCCGGGAGAACGTCGACACCTACCTGGCCGCGCACGGCATCGACCTGGCCGGGGGCCGGGTCCTGATGCTCGCCCACGCCCGGGTGCTCGGCTACGTGTTCAACCCGATCTCGGTGTTCTGGTGCCACCGCGCCGACGGCACCCTCGCCTGCGTGGTCGCGGAGGTGCACAACACCTACGGCGAGCGGCACTGCTACCTGCTGCACCCCGACCCGTCGGGCCGGGCGGGCGTGGACAAGGAGTTCTACGTCTCGCCGTTCCTCACGGTCGACGGCCACTACACGATGCGCCTGCCCGAGCCCGACGACCGGCTCGGCATCGCGATCACGCTGCACCAGGACGGTGCGCCCGCGTTCGTCGCCACCCTGGCGGGGATCCGCAGGCCCGCGACCACCCGGCAGGTGGCGCGCACGGTGCTGCGCCGCCCGCTCGTCACCCAGCGGACCGCGGCGCTGATCCGGCGGCACGGCATCGCGCTGTGGACGAAGCTGCCGGTCGTGCCGAAACCGGCCCGGCCACCACAGAACCGCGCAGGCCTCCCCGACGAACACTCCACACAGGATCAGCACCAGGAAGGGGTCACGCGATGACCATGCAGCACGACGGGATCGCCGTGCCCACCTCCGGTGGCGCGCGCGGCACCCGGCCCCGCACGCACGCCGTGCCCCGCCCCAACGAGGGTGTGTGGCCCGGTCTGGCGACACCGCCCGTGGCTCCGGCCAAGGCCCGGATCGCGGAGTCGCTGTTCCGCAACGCGGTCCGGTCGCTGCCGGTGCGTGTGGTGTTCCCCGGCGGGGAGCGGCTCGGTGCGGGCGGCCCGACCTCGCCGGTCATGCGCATCGAGCGCCCGTCGGCGTTCTTCCACCGGCTCGGCGCGAACTCCAAGATCGGTTTCGGCGAGTCGTACATGGTCGGCGACTGGACGACCACCGACCTGCCCGGGCTGCTCACCCCGTTCGCCGCCCGGCTGTCGACGCTGGTGCCGCCCGCCCTGCAGCGGCTGGGCCGCCGGTTCGCCGAGGCCCGCCGGCCCACCGCCGAGGTCAACTCGGTCGAGGGGTCGCGGGAGAACATCCACCGCCACTACGACCTGTCCAACGAGCTGTTCTCGCTGTTCCTCGACGACACCATGTCCTACTCCGCCGGCTGGTTCGCCGACGGTTCCGACGACCTCGTCCTCGCCCAGGAACGCAAGATCGACGGCATCCTGGACATGGCGGGCGTCGAGGCCGGGATGCACGTGCTGGAGATCGGCACCGGCTGGGGCGGGCTCGCGACGCGGGCCGCGCAGCGCGGCGCCCGGGTCACCACGCTGACGATCTCGCAGGAGCAGAAGACCCTCGCCGAGGCGCGGCTCGCCGAGGCGGGCGTGGCCGACCGGGTGCAGGTGCTGCTGCGCGACTACCGCGAGGCCCAGGGCTCCTACGACGCCGTCGTGTCGGTCGAGATGATCGAGGCCGTCGGCGTCGAGTACTGGCCGACGTACTTCGCCGCACTGGACCGGCTGCTCAAGCCGGGCGGGCGGGTCGGCCTGCAATCGATCACGATGCCGCACGACCGGATGATGGTCGCCCGCAACGACTACACCTGGATCCACAAGTACGTCTTCCCCGGCGGGATCATCCCGTCGGTCGAGGCCATCGAGGACAACCTCGCCCGGCACACCGGCGGGCTGCACGTCGCCGAGCGCCGGAGCCTGGGCTACGACTACGCCCGCACCCTGGGCCACTGGCGCACCCGCTTCCTCGCTCGGTGGGACGAGGTCGAGGCGCTCGGCTTCGACGAGACGTTCCGGCGGATGTGGGAGTTCTACCTCGGCTACTGCGAGGCCGGGTTCCGCGTCGGCTACCTCGACGTCGTCCAGTTCTCGCTGCAGCGCCGCCCGTCCTTCTGAGAGGTGCCCCCATGACCACCACCCCCGCGGAGCGCCTCACCTCGCTCCTGGAGGACGTCCTCGGCGCCCCGCTCCCGGTGCGGCTCCGCGCCTGGGACGGCAGCGAGGCCGGTCGGACCGGCACCCCCGCCGACCCGAACCCACCGACGGTGATCGTGAACCGCCGCCGGGCCCTGCGCCGGCTGCTGTGGGCGCCGGGTGAGCTCGGCCTGGCCCGCGCGTTCGTCTCCGGTGACCTGTCCGTCGACGGTGACGTCGCCGACGGGCTGTCCCGGTTCTGGGCGCTCGCGAAGCCGGGGACCGGTTCGGCGACGCTCGACCTGCGTCAGAAGCTGGGTGCGCTGGGCACCGCGGCCCGGCTCGGTGCCGTCGGCACCCCGCCGCGGCCGCCGGCGTCGGAGGCCCGGCTGGGCGGGCGGCGGCACAGCCGCCGCCGCGACCGCGACGCGATCAGCCACCACTACGACCTGTCGAACGAGTTCTACGCCTTCCTGCTCGACCCGCAGATGGCGTACTCGTGCGGCTACTGGACCCGCGACGAGGGCCCCGACTACACCCTGGTCGACGCCCAGCGCGACAAGCTGGACCTGATCTGCCGCAAGCTCGGCCTGGCGCCGGGGATGCGGCTGCTCGACGTCGGCTGCGGGTGGGCCTCGCTGCTCGTGCACGCGGCCGAGCACTACGGCGTGCACGCCACCGGCGTCACGCTCTCGGCCCAGCAGCGCGACTACGGCGTCGAGCGGGTCCGCCGTGCCGGGCTGTCCGAGCGGGTGGAGATCCGGTTGCAGGACTACCGCGAGATCTCCGAGCAGCCCTTCGACGCCGTGTCCTCCATCGAGATGGGCGAGCACGTCGGGCAGGAGAACTACGGCGTCTACGCCGCACAGCTGCACCGCATGCTGCGCCCGCACGGACGCCTGCTGCTGCAGCAGATGTCGCGCGGGTCGGTCGGGTCGAACACCGCACCCGGCGGCGGCGCGTTCATGGAGGCCTACGTCGCGCCGGACATGTACATGCGCCCGCTCGGTGAGACCCTCGGGTTCCTGGAGCAGGCCGGGCACGAGATCGTCGACGTGCACTCGCTGCGCGAGCACTACGTGTGGACGGTCCGGCCCTGGTTGGAGACGCTGCAGGCGCACCGCGACACCGCGGTCCGGATGATCGGCGAGGAGCAGTGGCGGATCTGGCTGCTGTACCTGGCCGGTGCCGCGCTGGCGTTCGAGGAGAACCGGATGGGCGTGCACCAGATCCTCACCGTCCGCCCCGGCGTCGACGGCACCTCCGGGCTCCCGCGCAGCCGCACCGGGATCCTGGGGCTCGACCCGGCCGTCGGGTCCGCCCCGGCGGGCGCGCCGTCGCCGGCCGCGACAGCATGACCGGAGTGAACCCGTTCCCCTGGGCGGCGTGGGCCGTCAACCTCGGCGTCACCGCCGTCGCCGTCGCCGTGCTCATGGCCCTCGCGTACGCGATCGGGGTGCGGCGCGGCCGGCACGACGGCGTCGACGTCGTCTGGGGGCTCGGGTTCGTGTGGGTCGCACTCGTCACCGCGGTGACCGCGACGGCCCTCGACCCGACCGGCGACGGCTGGCGGCGCGCCCTGGTGGTCGTGCTCGTCGCGGTGTGGGGCGGGCGACTGGCCCGCCACATCGCGCGGCGCAACCACGGCAAGCCCGAGGACCGGCGCTACGTCGACCTGCGCGAGCGCGGCTCGATCGGCCGGCGCGTCTACCTCACCCAGGGCGCGGTGATGTGGGTCGTCTCGCTCCCCGTGCAGGTCGCCCAGTACGGCACCGCGACCACCGGATGGCTGGTCGCCGTCACCGTGGTCGGCGTGCTCGTCTGGGCGGTCGGGTTCACCTTCGAGTCCGTCGGCGACGCCCAGCTGGCCCGGTTCACCGCCGACCCCGCGAACCGCGGCGAGGTGATGGACCGCGGCCTGTGGCGGTTCACCCGCCACCCCAACTACTTCGGCGACGCGTGTGTCTGGTGGGGCCTGGGCATCCTCGCCCTGCACCACCCGGCCGGGCTGATCGGCCTCGTCGGGGTCGCCGTGATCACGGCGAACCTGATGAAGGGCACCGGCGCGGCGCTGCTGGAACGCGACATCGCCGACCGGCGCCCCGGCTACGCCGACTACGTCCGCCGCACCAGCGGGTTCCTCCCGCTGCCCCCACGTTCCTGACCCACCCCGCACCCGCGACCCGAGGAGACACCATGGCCGTCGGCGACACCGCCACCGACTTCGAGCTGCCCGACGAGGCCGGCGCACCGCGTCGGCTGTCCGACCTGCTGGCCGCGGGGCCCGTCGTCCTGTTCTTCTACCCGGCCGCGATGACCGGTGGCTGCACCGCCGAGGCCTGCCACTTCCGGGACCTCGCGGCCGAGTTCGCCGAGGTCGGGGCGCAGCCGGTCGGGATCTCCTCGGACCGGCCGGACAAGCAGAACATGTTCGCCGCCGCGAACGGCCTCGGGTTCCCGCTGCTGTCCGACGCCGACCACACCGTCGCGAAGTCCTTCGGTGCCTACCGCGCCTGGCTCCCGGGGAACTTCCACACCCGCCGCAGGACGTTCGTGATCGGCCCGGACCGCGCCGTCCTCGCCGAGATCGGGTCCGAGACCGACATGAACAAGCACGCCGACGAGGCGCTGGCCCTGCTGCGCGAACGCGCCGCCGCCTGACCTCCCACGCCGGGCGGACCCGCCTCAGGGCAGGGTCAGGATCTCCGCGCCGTCGTCGGTCACCACGATGGTGTGCTCGAACTGCGCGACCCACGACTTGTCCTTGGTGACGACCGTCCAGTCGTCGTCCCAGGTGTCGTAGTCGATACCGCCGAGGGTGATCATCGGCTCGATGGTGAAGGTCATCCCCGGCTCGAGGACGGTGTGCACGTCGGGCTGGTCGTAGTGCAGCACGACCAGCCCGGAGTGGAACTCGTGGGCGATGCCGTGGCCGGTGAAGTCGCGGACCACGCCGTAGCCGAAGCGCTTGGCGTAGGACTCGATGACCCGGCCGACGACGTTCAGCTCACGCCCGGGGCGGACGGCCTTGATGGCGCGCATCGTGGCCTCGCGGGTGCGTTCGACGAGCAGCCGCGCCTCCTCCGACACGTCACCGGCGAGGAAGGTCGCGTTGGTGTCGCCGTGCACCCCGCCGACGAACGCGGTGACGTCGACGTTGAGCACGTCGCCGTCGTCGATCACGGTCGTGTCCGGGATGCCGTGGCAGATGACCTCGTTGAGGCTGGTGCAGCAGGACTTGGGGAAGCCGCGGTAGCCCAGCGTCGAGGGGTACGCGTCGTGGTCGACGAGGAACTCGTGGACCACGCGGTCGATCTCGTCGGTGGTGATGCCGGGGCGGACGGTCTCCCCCGCGAGCTGCAGCGCCTGGGCCGCGATCTTCCCGGCGTGGCGCATCAGCTCGATCGTCTCGGGCGTCTGGATGTCGCCGCGGCGGCTGCGTGCCGGGGCCGGCTTGCCGACGTACTCCGGACGCGGGATGTGCGACGGCACCTCGCGGCTTGGGGTCGGCGTACCGGGGACGAGCAGCGTGCGGGTCGACATGACCCCCATCGTACGTCCGGGGCCCTCAGCGGGTCGGGGTGCGCGGGGCCCGCATCCGCGCGACGGCGGCGGAGATCCCCCGCCAGCCCAGCAGCAGCACCGCCAGCGAGATCGTCGCGACGACGGCGAACGACAGCGGCAGCCGCCCCAGGAACCCCAGCCGCAGCACGAGCCCGACGACCACGGCCCCGGCGAGCACGACCGCCCCGGCGCGCAGCGACGCCGGCGCCGACCGCACCCACGGCGTCGCCCGGGCCACCGCGACCCCCAGCGCGAACGGCAGCGCGGTGCCGAGCAGGCCGAGCACGCTGTCGGCCTCGGCGTGGCTCAGCCTCCCGAGGGCGGCGAACACCACGACGGCGACGAGGTCGGCCACGAACGCCAGGGCGGGGATCCGGCTGGGGTGCACGACGACCAGGGTAGGGCGCCCGGCGCCACGCCGTCCCGCCGCCGCCCGGCCGGTCGCTCAGCGCGGGACGCCCGCCAGGAAGCGCGCCGTCATCTGCACCGCGGGCCCGGACGACCCGCCGTCGACGATGAGGGTGGCGAAGGCCAGGTCACCGCGGTAGCCGGTGAACCAGCCGTGCGAGCGGTTGCCGCCGTCGGGGCCCGCGTACTCGGCGGTGCCGGTCTTGCCGTACACCTCGCCCTGCCCGGCGGCGGCCCGCGCCGTCCCGGAGGTGACGACGGCCCGCATCATCGGGCGCAGCTGGTCGAGCACCGCGCGGTCCGGGGTGCCCGGCGCGACGGCGGCCTCGGTCGTCGCCCCGCGGATCAGCGACGGCGTGACGGGCGCGCCGTGCTGGACCGTCGCCGACACCAGCGCCATGCCGAACGGGGAGGCGAGGACGTCGCCCTGGCCGAAGCCGTCGCTGGCCCGCTGCAGGTCGTCGGTGGCGGGTGAGACGGTGCCGGTGATCGTCGTCATCCCGGGGATCTTCCAGTCCGCGCCGAAGCCGAGCGCCTTCCCGGCGTCCGGGAGGCCGCCGGGGGGCAGGCCGAGGGCGAGCCGGGAGAACGTGGTGTTGCAGGACTGCGCGAACGCCTCGGTCAGCGGCACGGTGCCGAGTACGAAGGAGTCCTCGTTGGGGATGGTGCGCCCGTCGATGACGGTGGTGCCGGGGCACTCGACCGGGGACTGCGGGGTGAGGTTCTCCGCCGGCATCGCCCCGTACGCGGTGACGATCTTGAAGGTGGAGCCGGGCGGGTAGCGGCCGGTCAGGGCCAGCGCGCCGTCGCGGTCGGCGGCCGCGTTCTGCGCCACCGCGAGCACCGCCCCGGTGGACGGCCGGATCGCGACGATCATGGCCTGCCTGGAGTCGGCGTCGACGGCGGCCTGCGCCGCGTCCTGCACGGTGCGGTCCAGCTCCAGGGTGACCGGCTTCCCCGGCCCAGCGGGCTGCCCGGCCACCGAGCGGACGGTCTCGCCGCGGGCGCCGACGACGTCGACCGACCAGCCGGGCGTCCCGCCGGCGGCCTTCTCGATGTCGGCGCGGGCGCCCTGCATCAGCTGCCCCGCGAAGCCCTGGTCGGGCGGCAGCAGGCGCGTCGAGGACACGAACCGGACGCCGGGCAGGTCGTAGATCCGGTCGCGGACCCGCTGGTAGTCGGGCTCCCGCAGCACGACGACGGTGTAGGCCTGCCCGTCCGGCACGGCGTTCGCGCCCGCGGTGATGCTCGACGCCGTGATCGCGGGGTCGATCGTGCCCAGTGCGGAGCCGAGCCCACCCGCGGCCTGCCCGACCTGCGCCTTGTCCAGGGTGACGGTGACGACCGGGGTGGGCGCGAGCAGCGTGGCCCCGCCGGCGTCGAGGACGGGCGCCGGGGCGGCGGTCACGGTGCGGGTCACCGGGCGCTGGCCGTCGATGAGCCCCGGCGCGAACGCGGCGGGCGACCAGTCGACCGCCCAGCCGGTGTCGTTGCCCGCGGCGTCGTCGGCGGCGACGAGCGGCAGGTCCAGGGTGTAGTTCCAGGCCCGGCCCTGCCCCAGGTCCCAGGCGACCTCCACCGTCGACGTCGCGCGGTCGCCGTCGGTGCGGGTGCCGGTCACCCGGGCGGTCATGCCGGCCGGGGCGAGATCGTCGCGGGACTTCTGCAGGTAGGCGCCCGCCGTCTCCGCGTCCGTGGTGTAGACGGCCGCGCCCGGCGCGTCCCCCGCGGCCCAGGCCGTGACATACCGCTCGGCGGTCGTCCCGGCACCTCCCCAGGGGCGCAGCAGCGCCACCACGACACCCACCGCGACGAGCACGACGATCGCGGCGGCCAGGACCAGGGGGCGCTTCCGCAGGGTGGCGATCACGATCAGCGAGTATGCCGCGCCCGGTGTGAGGCCCGGGTGTCCGGGCGCCCCGTCAGTCCTCCGCCGCGGCCAGCGTCTCCCGCACGGTGCGCAGCATCGCGGTCAGCTCCGCGGTCCGGCCCGCGTCGAGGCCGATCGCCTCCGGTGCGGAGAAACCCTGCACCAGCGGCCGGGCCCGCTCCAGCGCGGCACGGCCGTCGTCGGTGAGCTCCAGACCGGCCCGCCGGCCACGGCCGCCAGGCCCGTCGCGGCGAACGAGGCCGCGGGCGACGAGGTCGGTGACCAGCTCCCCCACGCTCTGCGGGCGCAGCAGGACGATCCGGGCGAGCTCGGCCTGCGACGGCGGCGGCCCGCCCGTCCGTTCGCGGTCGGCGAGCTCGGCGAGCACGCCGAAGCCGGTCGCGGTCAGGCCGGCCCGGGCGAACACCCGGTGGAATCCCCGGGCGACGACGTGGGCCGTCCGGATGAGCTCCCAGAGCGGCACGTCCTCGTCGGGCACGGACCGGACGCTATCAGGCGCCTGGTATCTGCCCGTCGCTCACAGCACCCCGGCGAACGCCAGCGCGACGACCTGGGCCATGGCGTTGTGCACCAGGTGCGTGACCACCCCCGGCCACACCGAGCCGCTGCGTCGTCGCAGCTCACCCGCGACCAGCCCGACGACCAGCGCCGTCAGGAACACCACATTCAGCCCGTGCGCCAGCGCGAACACCACGGCGCTGCCCAGCACACCGACGACGGCGCCGTAGCGCAGCAGCGCCGAGGTGACCACCCCGCGGAACAGCAGCTCCTCCCCCAGCGGTGTCAGCACCGCGAGGAACAGCAGCGACAGCGCCACCGACCAGGCCCCGCCGCTGCCCGCGTCGGCGTAGGCGCCCTGGATGTTCTCCGGCTCGATCCCGAGCGCGACCATCCCGACCACCAGCAGCCGGCTGACGACGAACGCCAGCACCGCCCCGGCGGCGCCGAGCAGCAGCCAGCGCACGGTCGTCGCCCGCACGCCGAACTCCGGCAGCGGGCGACGCCGGACCGCGACGGCCGCGGCGAACCCGGCGATGCCCGCGATCCCCGACAGCGCCGCGAGGAACAGGCCCCCGGCGAGCGGACCGGGGTCGAGGGTCCGCAGCACCAGCGGTCCGCCCCCGTAGGCGACGGCGGCCAGCACGACCAGGCCGACGACGACCTCCACCCACCCCGGGCGCGGACCGGTCCCGGTGACGACCGGCGACGCGGAGCTGGAACGGGACACGACGACCTCCCTGCTCGTGGTGGCGCGGCGGATGTCCGCAGCCACGGCCGAGTCGACACCGTGCCGTTGCGGCACGGTCAAGCACCGCGACCCGATCGTGCTCAGAACAGGACGGTGGCGAACCGTGCGACCTGCACGAACCCGACCCGCTGGTACGCGGACCGGGCCGGTGCGTTGAAGGCGTTGACGTACAGGCTGGCGCGGCGGCCCATCCCGGCGAGCGCGACCGCGACCGCCGACGTCCCGGCCGTGCCGAGCCCGTGCCCGCGCCAGGCCGGGTCCACCCAGACCCCCTGGATCTGGCCGACGGTGCGCGACAGGGCGCCGATCTCGGCCTTGAACACGACCTCACCGTCGTGGAACCGGGCGAACGCCCGCCCGGACGTGATCAGCTCGGCGACCCGGGCCCGGTAGCCCGCCCCGCCGTCGCCCTCGCGGGGGTCGACGCCGACCTCCTCGGTGAACATCGCGACGGCGGCCGGCAGGTAGCGGTCGAGTTCGGAGATCCGGACCGGACGCACCCGGGCGTCGGGCGCGATCATCGGCGGCCGTTCGAGGGTCATCAGCGGCTGGTCGGGCCGGACCTCGCGGGCCGGGCCCCAGCCCGGTGCGAGGTCCTCCCACAGCGGCAGGACGAGTTCGGCCCGCCCCACCAGCGACGAGCACACCCGTCCGGCCCGGCGGGCCCGGTCGGCGAAGGCACGCAGCGCCGCCCGGTCACCGCGCAACGGCACCAGGTTCGCCCCGGAGAAGCACAGACCGTCCGCCGGGGCCCCGTGGGACCACAGCTCACCACCCAGCCGCCACGGGTCGAGGCCGACCGCCTCGATACGGGAGGCGACCATGCACGCGGCGACCGGGTCGGCGTCGAGCACGTCGTGCACCCCGGAGCGGTGACGATCGTCGAGAAGCCGTGCTCCGGCCACCCTCAGCACGGGTTCATGATGCCACGCCGACGCCCGTCCGGTACCGGCACTCGCTCAGCCGACGGTCACCTGCGGTTCACCCGTCACACCGTCCACGCTCTCGCCCATCTCCTCGGCGAGCCGCATGGCCTCCTCGATCAGCGTCTCCACGATCTTGTGCTCGGGGACGGTCTTGATGACCTCGCCCTTGACGAAGATCTGGCCCTTGCCGTTGCCGGAGGCGACGCCGAGGTCGGCCTCGCGGGCCTCGCCGGGACCGTTGACGACGCAGCCCATGACGGCCACGCGCAGCGGGACCTCCATGCCGGTCAGCCCGGCGGTGACCTCGTCGGCGAGGGTGTAGACGTCGACCTGGGCCCGACCGCAGGACGGGCAGGACACGATCTCCAGCTTGCGGGGGCGCAGGTTCAGCGACTCCAGGATCTGCTGGCCGACCTTGATCTCCTCGACCGGCGGCGCGGACAGCGAGACCCGGATGGTGTCGCCGATGCCCTGGCGCAGCAGCGCCCCGAACGCCACGGCCGACTTGATCGTGCCCTGGAACGCGGGCCCGGCCTCGGTGACGCCCAGGTGCAGCGGGTAGTCGCACTGCTCGGCGAGCAGCTCGTAGGCCCGCACCATGACGACCGGGTCGTTGTGTTTGACCGAGATCTTGATGTCGTGGAAGTCGTGCTCGGCGAACAGGCCCGCCTCCCACATGGCCGACTCGGCGAGCGCCTCGGGCGTCGCCTTGCCGTACTTCTCCATCAGGCGCTTGTCGAGCGAGCCCGCGTTGACGCCGATCCGGATCGGCGTGCCGTGGTCCTTCGCGGCCTGCGCGATCTCCTTGACCTGGTCGTCGAACTTGCGGATGTTGCCCGGGTTCACCCGCACCGCGGCACAGCCGGCCTCGATCGCGGCGAACACGTACTTGGGCTGGAAGTGGATGTCGGCGATCACCGGGATCTGCGACTTCTGCGCGATCGCGGGCAGTGCCTCGGCGTCGTCGGCGGACGGGCAGGCGACGCGCACGATGTCGCAGCCTGCCGCGGTCAGCTCGGCGATCTGCTGGAGGGTCGCGTTGACGTCGGAGGTCAGGGTGGTCGTCATGGACTGGACGGAGATCGGGTGGTCGGATCCGACACCGACCGGGCCGACCTGCAGCTGCCGCGTCCTGCGGCGCGGGGCCAGGGTCGGCGCGGGCGCGGACGGCATACCCAGGGAGACGCTCACGACCTCCACTATCCCACCGCGCCGCAGGACCCGCCGTACCCGGTGAGCAGGGGCACTACGTGCGGCCCTGGTTCTCCTGCGCGTCCTGCAGCGTCGAGCTGTGCGGCAGCCAGGTCGCCAGCTCCACCGGCCAGCCGTCCTCGGTCAGCACCCGCACGACGGCGGGGTCGTCGTCGAGGATCATCGCGATCTCCCGCTCGCGGGCGAGCAGCCGCAGGACCTCGCGCTTGACGTAGCGGGCGGGGCGGTGGTCGTCGTCGGGGCGCATGAACAGCGGCCCGGTCGGCAGGCCGAAGCCCCTCAGCCAGGTCTCGGTCAGCCTGCGGTTCCGCTCGGGGCGGCCGGTCAGGTAGACGACGTCGTGCTCGTCCTGGGCCGCGCGCAGCCGGTCCGCGCCCTCGTCGAGCAGCGGGTCGGCGTGCGCGGCGGCGAAGAACTTCTCCCACCGGTGCACGTCGAGGTAGTGCAGCCGGTGCGAGACGTCGGCGAGGACGCCGTCGATGTCGAAGACCGCCAGCGGGCGTGCGCCCTCGGGTGCTGCGCTCACCCGAACAGCCGCACCGGGTTGACGATGTCGGCGATCGCGACCATGACCGAGAACCCCAGGAAGACGATCACGAAGACGTAGGCGACGGGCAGGAGCTTGGCCGCGTCGACCGGCCCGGGGTCGGGGCGTCCGAGCAGCTTCGCTGTGTTGCGCTTGATCGCCTCCCAGATCGCCGGGACGATCTGGCCGCCGTCCAGCGGCGGGACCGGGAGCAGGTTGAGCAGGAACAGCGACAGGTTCACCGCGGCGAGCATGTTCAGGAACAACGCCACGTCCTGCTGCCAGGGCACGTCCTGCTGAGCGAGGATCTCGCCGCCGATCCGGGAGACGCCGACGACGCCCATCGGGCTGTCCTGCCCGCGCTCCTCGCCGAGGAACGCGGCGCCGAACAGCGCCGGGATACGCGCCGGGATCGCGACGACGGCCTCTGCGGTGCGGGCCACCCCGTCGCCGATCTGCGCGACGGTCTCCCCCGCTGTCAGCGGCTGGTAGCTGGTGTTGAGCAGGACCCCCAGGTAGCCCGCGGTCACGGTGGCCTGCGGGTCCGAGGAGTTCCGGTCCGGCAGGGTGTTGGGGATGACGTCCACGGTCAGCGGGATCCGCCGGTCGCCGCGCTCCACAACGATCGGGGTCGGCCCCGACGACGCGCGGATCGCGTCCTGCACCGCCATGCCGTCGTCCGGCCCGAACTGCTGCCCGCCGACCTCGACGATGCGGTCGTCGGGCTGGACACCCGCGGCCAGCGCGGGCGCCAGCGGCGCCCCGGTCGGGCACTTCTCCGGGGCCTGGCCCTGCACCGCCACTGCCGGGAGCACGCACTCCTCGAGCGCGGCGATCTGGGTGGTCGGCGCGACCATGCCGACGCCCATGAACGTCACGAAGAACAGCGCGATCGCCAGGATCAGGTTCATGAACGGCCCGGCGAACATGACGATGATCCGCTTCCACGGCGACCGGGTCCAGAACTGCCGGTCCGCGTCCTGCGGGAGCACGTCGGCCTGCGACTGGCGCCGCGCGTCGTCCATCAGCCCCTGGAAGGGACCGGTGCGACGGCTGCGGCCCAGCGTCCCGCCCTTCGCGGGGGGCAGCATCCCGATCATCCGGACATAGCCGCCCAGCGGGATCATCTTGATGCCGTACTCGGTCTCGCCGCGGCGGACCGACCACAGGGTGCGACCGAAGCCGACCATGAACTCCGGGACCTTGATCCCGAACCAGCGGGCCGTGGTGAAGTGCCCGAGCTCGTGCCAGGCGATCGACAGCAGCAGCCCGAGGAAGAAGATCGCGATACCGACGACCGTCCAGACGATGGTCACGTTCCCGCCTTCTCGCGCGCGTGGGCGCGGGCCCAGGTCTCGGCAGCCAGCACGTCGTCCACGGTAGCCGGGTCACCCGTCCAGGCGTCGGCCGCCTCCAGCACCCCGCCGAGGAGGTCGGTGACGTCGGTGTAGCCGATCGCCCCGGCGACGAACGCCTCGACGAGCTCCTCGTTGGCCGCGTTGAGCACCGCGGGCAGGCAGCCGCCCGTGGTCCCGGCGGCGCGGGCCAGCCGCACGCCGGGGAACGCGTCGTCGTCGAGGGGTTCGAAGGTCCAGCTCTGCGCGGTGTCCCAGCGGCACGGCGCCGAGGCGCCGGCGATGCGGTCCGGCCAGCCGAGCGCCAGCGCGATGGGCAGCCGCATGTCCGGCGGCGACGCCTGGGCGATCGTCGAGCCATCGGTGAAGGTGACCATCGAGTGCACGATCGACTGCGGGTGCACGGTGACGTCGATGCGGTCGTAGGGCACCCCGAACAGCAGGTGCGCCTCGATCACCTCGAGGCCCTTGTTCACCAGCGTCGCCGAGTTGATCGTGATGACCGGGCCCATGTCCCAGGTCGGGTGCTTCAGTGCCTGCTCGACGGTCACGTCCCGCAGCGACGCGCGCGACCGGCCGCGGAACGGGCCGCCCGAGGCGGTGAGGACCAGCCGGTCGACCTCGGACTCCCGTCCACCGCGCAGGCACTGCGCGAGCGCGGAGTGCTCGGAGTCCACGGGCACGATCTGCCCCGGCGCGGCCGCCGCGGACACCAGCGGGCCGCCCGCGACCAGCGACTCCTTGTTCGCCAGCGCGAGCCGGGCACCGGTGGCGAGCGCGGCCAGGGTCGGGCCGAGGCCGCGGGAGCCGGTGATGCCGTTCAGGACGATGTCGGCGCCGCAGGCGGTGACCAGCTCGGTCGCGGCGTCCGGGCCGTCGAGCACCTCGACGCCGGGCAGCTCCTCCCGCAGCCGCACCGCCGCCGCGGCGGACGCGACTGCGACCCGCCCGACGCGGTGCGTGCGGACCTGGGACACCAGCAGGTCCACGTCCGATCCGCCCGCGGCCAGCCCGGACACCGTGAACCCGCCGGCGCGGGTGATCACGTCCAGGGCCTGGGTGCCGATCGACCCGGTGCTGCCCAACACGACGAGTGACTTCATCACCGCACATCATCCTCGGCCCGCGAGCTGTGCGACGATGACCCCGCACGGAGCCGGAGCAGGAGGACACACGGTGGCCAGCAAGGCAGTGGCGCACAGCGCAACGACCAGCAAGACCCGCGAGATCGCGGTCGCGTCCGGGGTCGACCCGGCCGACGAGCCCTCGGTCGACTGGGGCTGGCACCAGAACTTCTCCAAGGGTCTGCCGATCGCGGCCGCCGTCGCCGGCATCGCGCTGCTGCTGTTCACGATCGGCCACCCGACCAGCTGGACCGAGTTCCTGTTCTCGGCCGTGCCCGCCGTCGTCTGCCTGATCGGTGCGGTCGCGCTCCCGGTCTACCAGCGGCGTCGCCGGCTCTGACCCCGTCGGGTGGCCGCGCGCGGTGCGGGTGAGCCGGTCGAGCTGACGATCGGCGACCGCGTCGTGCGGCTGTCCAGCCCCGACCGCGTCTACTTCCCGGAGCGGGGCGAGACCAAGCGGGACCTCGCCGCGTACTACACCGCCGTCGGCGACGGCGTCGTCCGCGCGCTGCGCGACCGGCCGTGCATGTTGCACCGCTTCCCCACCGGTGTCACCGGGGAGAAGGTGCACCAGAAACGGCTGCCGCGCGGCGCCCCCGGCTGGGTCCGCACCGTCCGCGTGACCTTCCCGCGGTACAACCGCACCGCCGACGAGCTGTGCGTCGCCCACCCGGCCGACGTCGTCTGGGCGGTGCAGATGTCCACCGTCGAGTTCCACCCCTGGAACTCCCGCGCCGCCGACGTCGAGTCCCCCGACGAGTGGCGCATCGACCTGGACCCGATGCCCGACGCGTCCTGGGCCGATGTCCGCCGCGTCGCCGGCGTGGTGCACGAGGTGCTCGACGAGCTGGGCGCGACCGGGTTCCCGAAGACCTCCGGCGGCTCCGGACTGCACGTCTACGTGCGCATCCCGCCGGACCACGGGTTCGCCGACGTCCGCCGCGCCGCGCACGCGTTCGCCCGCGAGGTGGAGCGTCGCTGCGACCGCGTCGACCTGTCCTGGTGGCGCAAGGACCGCGACCCGTCGACGGTCTTCGTCGACTACAACCAGAACGCCCGCGACCACACGATCGCCTGCGCCTACTCGGTGCGCGGCACCCCCGATGCGCGGGTGTCGGCCCCGGTGGCCTGGGACGAGATCGACGACTGCGAGCCCCGGGACTTCACGATCGCCACCGTCCCGGCCCGCTACGCCGAGCTGGGCGACCTGCACGCCGGCATCGACGAGACCGAGTTCGGCATCGAGCCGCTGCTGGAGTGGGCCGACCGCGACGAGCGCGACGGTGCGGAGACGCCCGATCTGCCCGATCTCGACGGAGACGGCCGCTAGGCTCGGCGCCCATGGACGACGGGCCACGCAAGGACAGGTTGAACCGCCTCGGGTACGGGATCGGCGGTGGTCTCGCCGTCGGCTCCGCCGTGTGGGTGCTGTCCGGCACGTGGTGGTGGCTGCTGGTCTTCCTCGCCGTCGGCCTTGCGCTCGGGCTGTTCCTGCGCGCGACGACCCCGGAGTCCTAGCAGTACACCTGGCCCGGCCCCTGCTCCCGGGCACGGGCCCGCAGCCGCGCGAACTCGGCGACCATCGCCGCGCGCGACCAGTGCGCGTTGAGCCCCGAGGGGTTCGGCAGCACCCAGATCCCGGCCGTCCCCAGCCGGTCGGGCTGCTCCCCCACCGCCGCGTCGCGCCGCCCGAACGCGGTCCGGTACGCCCCGATCCCGACGACGGCCAGCCAGCCCGGCTCCCGCGCCGCGACCAGCGCGCGCAGCCGCTCCCCACCGGCGACGACCTCGTCGTCGGACAGCTCGTCGGCCCGCGCGGTGGCCCGGGGCGCCATGTTCGTGATGCCGAGCCCGAGCCGCGCCAGCTCGCCCTGCTCGGCCGGTGCCAGCAGGCGCGGGGTGAACCCGGACCCGTGCAGCACCGGCCAGAACCGGTTGCCGGGGCGGGCGAAGTGGTGCCCGGTCGCCGCCGACACCAGACCCGGGTTGATGCCGCAGAACAGGACCCGCAGCGGCGGGTCGCCGGGCCCGGGCAGGACGTCGTCGATCGTCGCGTCCCGCGCCCGCTCCAGCGCCTCCCGGTCGGGCAGTCGTCCCACACCGATCAGTCTGGCGCACCCGGCCGGTCCCCCCTCGGACGGGCGAGCCGGGATGCTCGCGCCGACGATCGGGAGGAGACTCGTCCGCCGTGGACCTGCCCGTGATGCCCCCGGTGAAGCCGATGCTGGCCAAGCCCGCCCCGTCGATCCCCGAGGGCAGGCTCTACGAGCCCAAGTGGGACGGCTTCCGCTCGATCGTCTTCCGCGACGGCGACGAGGTGGAGATCGGCTCCCGCAACGAGAAGCCGATGACCCGCTACTTCCCCGAGGTCGTCGAGGCGGTGAAGGCGCACTTCCCCCCGCGCGCGGTCGTCGACGGGGAGCTCGTCGTCGCCTCCGGGAACGCACT
Source organism: Pseudonocardia sp. UM4_GMWB1 (assembly GCF_017312155.1). NCBI lineage: Bacteria > Bacillati > Actinomycetota > Actinomycetes > Pseudonocardiales > Pseudonocardiaceae > Pseudonocardia > Pseudonocardia sp. UM4_GMWB1. The sequence goes on from NZ_QJPN01000001.1 coordinate 4,806,102, forward strand.
GGACTTCGAGGCGCTCCAGCAGCGGATCCACCCCGCGGCCAGCCGGGTGACGCTGCTCTCGACCGAGACGCCGGCGTCGTTCGTGGCCTTCGACCTGCTGGCGCTCGGCGACGACGACCTCACCGCGCGCCCGTTCGCCGAGCGCCGCGCGCTGCTGGAGGAGGCGTTCGCCGGCGTCGCGCCGCCGGTACACCTCACCCCCGTCACCGACGACACCGCCACCGCACGCCGCTGGTTCGAGAAGTTCGAGGGCGCCGGGCTCGACGGGCTCATCGCGAAGGACCCGGCCGGGACCTACCAGCCCGACAAGCGCGTCATGACCAAGGTGAAGCACGAGCGGACCGCGGACTGCGTCGTCGCCGGTTACCGGGTGCACAAGTCCGGCCCGGACGCCGTCGGGTCGCTGCTGCTGGGCCTGCACGACGCCCGCGGGGTACTGGTGTCGGTCGGGGTCGTCGGGGCGTTCCCGATGGCGCGGCGCCGCGAGCTCATGACCGAGCTGCAGCCGCTGGTCACCGACTTCGACGACCACCCGTGGGCCTGGGCGAAGCAGCTGGAGGGCGAGCGGACACCGCGCAAGTCCGAGACGAGCCGGTGGAACGCCGGCAAGGACCTGTCCTTCGTCCCGCTGCGCCCGGAGCGGGTGGTCGAGGTCCGCTACGACTACATGGAGGGCGCACGGTTCCGCCACACCACCCAGTTCGTGCGGTGGCGCCCGGACCGCGATCCTGCCTCGTGCACCTACGAGCAGCTGGAGCGCCCGGTGAACTTCGACCTCGCGGAGGTGCTCGCCGGGCGCGGGTGATCCTTCTCCGTGGAACCCGCACCGCCCTGCGGGGGACCCCGGACTCCCCGGAGAAGGATCACGACTGCGAACGGCTCCCCCGCGTTCGCCCGTGGCGCGCGCGGCTCCCGGCCAGGGTGCGCCGCATGGACCTGGACACGGTGCTGCGCGGCCAGGACGGGGTGTTCTCCCGAGGGCAGGCGCTGGCGTGCGGGATCTCGGCGAGGGCACTGCACGCCCGGGTCATCCGCGGCGCCCTGGTGATCGTCGCACCGGGGGTGTATCGGGCGTCGTCGCACCGGCCCACCGCATGGGGACGGGTGGTGGCCGCCGCGTTGTGGGCCGGGCCGGGCGCCGTCGTCGACGGGCCCGCAGCGGCGTTCCTGCACCGGATGTCGGTGCCCACCACCGCGTTCCCGGTCGTGGGGGTGACCGTGCCCGCGCCCGCGCGGCGCACACCACCGGACGGGATCCGGGTCCGCCGGCGCACCCTGGACGCGGCGGACCGCACGGAACGGCGCGGTGTCGCCGTCACGGCACCGGCCCTGACCGCGCTGGAGACGGCCGTCGCCCTCACCGACGGCACCACCTTCCTCGACCGGGTGCTGCAGCGGGGGTTGCCCTTCCCCGAGCTGCTCGCCGCGTTCCAGCGCGGCGTCGGCGCCCACGGCTGGGCCCGGGCCCGCGAGCTCGTCGTCGAGGCCGCCGACCGGGCCGACTCGCGGGCCGAGCGGCGCCTCGTCGCGCACCTGCGACGGGCGGGGCTCACCGGGTTCGTCCTCGGGTGGCCCTTCGGTCCGTGGCGGGTGGACGTCGCGTTCGTGGCGGAACGGCTCGCGGTGGAGATCGACGGCTGGGCGTTCCACTCGGACCCGGCCCGCTTCCGGGCCGACCGGCGCAAGCAGAACGCACTGGTCGCCGCGGGATGGACGGTGCTGCGGTTCACCTGGCAGGACGTCCGGGACCGGCCGGGCGACACGGTGGGCCGGATCCGGTCGGCGGCGCTGCGGTGATCCTTCTCCGTGGAGCCCGGGGCACCTTGCGGGACATCGCACGCTCCGCAGTGAAGGATCATGGTCGGCAGCCGCAGGACTCCCGGTGCACGAAGGTCGTCGGCAGCCGCAGCGAGCGCCGTTCCGCGTCGGGCTCTGCCATGCGCCGCAGCAGCAGCCGGACCGCCTCCCGCCCGATCTCGGCGAAGGGCTGCGCGACGACGGTCAGGCGCGGGCTGAACGCGTCGGCCCACGGGAAGTCGTCGAACGCGGCCAGCGCCAGGTCCCCGGGGATGCTCAGCCCCAGGTCGTGGGCCGCCTGGACGGCGCCGATCGTCATCGCGTTGTTGCCCGTGACCAGTGCGGCAGGCCGTCCGGGCGAGGCCAGCAGTTCGCGCACCGCGACGCGGGCGGGCTCGCTGTCCGAACGCCCCTCCACCACCGGTCCTGGCGGGAGGCCGGCCCGGCGCATCCCGAGGCGGTAGCCCTCCAGGCGCTCGACGGTCGTCGACAAACCGGGGAGGCCCATCACGAAGCCGATCCGGTCGTGCCCCGCCCCGGCGAGGTGGGTCACCAGCCCCGCGACGGGCTCCACGTTCTCCGAGCCGACCTCGTCCAGCCGCCCGTCCAGCATCCGGTCGACCAGTACCGTCGGCACGTTCTGCGCGGCGAGCGCCTCCAGGGTCGCGGTGGACCCCCCCGAGGGGGCGAACAGCACTCCGTCCACCCGGCTACGGAGCTGCGCGACGGCCGTCGCCTCGTAGCCCGGGTCGTCGTGCGGGTCGGCGAGCAGCAGGGTGTGCCCGGCCGCGGCGGACTCGTCCTCGATCGCGTGCAGCAGCTCGCCCAGGTACGGGTTGGAGATCGCCGACAGCGCGAGCCCGACGGTCCGGGTGCGCGCGGTCGCGAGCGAGCGTGCGGCGGCGTTGGGCGTGTAGTGCACCTGCGCCATCGCGGCCAGCACCTGCTCGCGGGTGGTCTCCCGAACGGGCCGGGTGCCGTTCAGGACGTGGGACACGGTCGCGGTGGAGACCCCGGCGAGCCGGGCGACCTCGGCCATGGTCGCGATCACGCACCTCCGAGGCGGGTCACGGGTTGGCGACAGCGTACAGGCAACCGGTTGCGCAAGCGGTTGCTCCACGCATACCGTGCACCGGTCATACCGGACGGACGTGTCCCGGACCACACCGTTGCACACCCGTCGGAGCCCTCGACGACGAGGAGAGTGTCCGTGCGCCCGAGAACCAGGTCGCGTCCCGCCGTCCTCACCGCACTGCTGGCGGTCATCGGTCTCGCCCTCACCGGCTGCGCCGGTGCCGGCACGTTCGGCCTGCCCGAGGGTACGCGGATCGTGACGATCGCGATCGTGTCCAACCCGCAGATGGAGGACGCGATCGAGCTGAGCCCGCGGTTCGAGGCCGAGAACCCCGGCATCACCGTGCGCTTCGTGAGCCTGTCGGAGAACGAGGCCCGCGCCAAGATCACCGCATCGGTCGCCACCGGCGGCGACGAGTTCGACGCGGTGATGATCTCGAACTACGAGACCCCGCAGTGGGCCCGCAACGGCTGGCTGGTCGACCTCGACCCGCTGATGGACGCCACTCCCGGCTACGACCGGGACGACTTCACCCCGACCATCCGCGGCGCGCTCTCCGGCCCGGACGGACACATGTACTCGGTGCCGTTCTACGGCGAGTCGGCGTTCCTGATGTACCGCAAGGACCTGTTCGAGCAGGCAGGCCTGACCATGCCCGCGAAGCCGACCTGGGACCAGGTGGCGCAGTTCGCCGACCGTCTCACCGACCGCGAACAGGGCCGCGGCGGCATCTGCCTGCGCGGCAAGCCCGGCTGGGGCGAGGTCATGGCCCCGGTCGACGCGATGATCAACTCCTACGGCGGCCGCTGGTTCGACCAGGACTGGAACGCCCAGCTGACCTCACCCGAGGTGCGGAAGGCGGTCAACTTCTACGTCGACCTGGTCCGCCGCGACGGCCAGGCCGGTGCCGCGGGCTCCGGCTTCTCCGAGTGCGGCAACCAGTTCAGCCAGGGCAACACCGCGATGTGGTTCGACGCCACCGTCGCCGCGGGCCTGCTGGAGAACCCGGACGAGTCCAACGTCGTCGGGAAGGTCGGCTACGCCCCGGCACCCACCGGCGTCGACGGGCTGTCCTCGGGCTGGCTGTACTCGTGGGCGCTGGCCATCCCCCGCACCACCGCGGACAAGAGCCCGGAGCAGGTCGAGGCGACCTGGAAGTTCCTGTCCTGGATGACCTCGAAGCCGTACCAGAAGATGGTCGGCGAGGAACTCGGCTGGACCTCCGTCCCGCCCGGCGCACGCCAGTCGACCTACGAGATCCCCGAGTACGTCGCCGCCTCGCAGGCCTACGCGCCGCAGACCATCGCGGCGATCAACGCCGCGAACCAGGACCGGCCGACCCGCGACCCCGTCCCGTACACCGGGCTGCAGTTCGTCGGGATCCCCGAGTTCCAGGACCTGGGGACCCGGGTCAGCCAGCAGATCTCCGCGGCCATCGCCGGGCAGCAGACCGCTGACGAGGCCCTCGACCAAGCCCAGCAGTACGCCGAGACCGTCAGCGAGTCCTACCAGCATAGCGGGGGCGACCGGTGACGACCACAGAGGCACCACCGCAGGCGGCACCGGAACGGCAGACCTCACCGGCCGCGGAGCGTCGCGACGGCTGGATCCGCCGGGCACCGCTGCTGCCCGCGCTGATCTTCACGATCATCGTCACGCAGCTGCCGTTCCTGGTGACGATCTGGTACTCGCTGCAGTCCTGGAACCTGGTGCGCCCCGGCAGCCAGCGCTTCGTCGGGCTGGAGAACTACGCGACGGTGTTCACCGACTCGCAGTTCCGCGGCGTCGCGCTGAACTCGATCCTGCTCACCCTGGGCGCGGTCGCGATCGCGATGGTGCTCGGGCTGCTGATCGCGCTGCTGCTCAACCGCGCGTTCGTCGGCCGCGGCATCGTCCGGACGCTGATCATCACGCCGTTCCTGATCACCCCGGTCGCCGGTGCGCTGCTGTGGAAGTCGGTGCTGTTCGACCCCACCTACGGCTTGGTGAACTTCCTGCTCTCGCCGTTCGGCGCCGGGCAGACCGACTGGGTGTCCACCTTCCCGCGGGCCGCGGTGATCGTCGCGCTGGTGTGGCAGTGGACGCCGTTCATGATGCTGCTGATCCTCGCCGGGCTCGGCTCCCAGCCGCAGGAGGTCCTCGAGGCCGCCCGGATGGACGGGGCGACCGGGTTCGCGGTGTTCCGCGAGGTGACGCTGCCGCACCTGCAGCGGTTCATCGAGCTCGGTGTCGTGCTCGGCGCGATCTACCTGGTCAACACGTTCGACACGATCTACATGATGACCCAGGGCGGTCCGGGTACGGCGTCGGCGAACCTGCCGTTCTACATCTACCAGCGGGCGTTCCTGGGCTTCGACATCGGCGAGTCCGCCGCGATGGGCGTGGTCACCGTGGTGGCGACGATCATCGTCGCCACCCTGGCGCTGCGCCTGATCTTCCGCAGCTTCTCCGCCGCCGAGGAGGCGTGATGACCGCAGTCGCCGAACGGACCTCCACCCCCGCGACGACGACGCCGCGGAAGGCCCCGCGCGGGGCCGGGCCGCTGCTGAGCGTGCTGGCCTGGATCGTCGGGCTCGGGTTCTTCTTCCCCGTGCTGTGGATGGTGATGACCGCCTTCAAGACCGAGGCGCAGGCCGTCACGATCCCGCCGACGGTGTTCTTCGTCCCCACGTTCGACAACTTCGCCGAGGTGTTCGGCGGCGGGGTCGGGCCCTACCTGCTCAACTCGCTGTTCGCGACGGTCGCCTCGACGGTCCTGGTGCTCCTGCTGGGCACCCCGGCCGCGTTCGCGCTGTCGCTGCGGCCGGTGAAGAAGACCCAGGACGTGCTGTTCTTCTTCATCTCGACCAAGATGCTGCCGGTCGTCGCGGCGATCGTGCCGATCTACGTCGTCGTGAACTATCTGGGCGCCCTGGACAACATCTGGACGCTCGTCGTGCTCTACACGGCGATGAACCTGCCGATCGCGGTGTGGATGATGCGGTCGTTCTTCCTGGAGGTCCCCAAGGAACTCCTGGAGGCCGCGAGCATGGACGGGGCGTCGCTCTGGCGCTCGCTGCGCGAGGTCGTGCTGCCGATCATCTCGCCCGGCATGGCCGCCACCGCGCTGATCTGCATGATCTTCGCCTGGAACGAGTTCTTCTTCGCGGTGAACCTGACCGCCTCGCGGGCCGCGACCGTGCCCGTGTACCTCGTCGGGTTCATCACCTCCGAGGGCCTGTACTTCGCCAGTCTCTGCGCGGCGGCCACCGTGGCCGCGCTGCCCGTCGTCATCGCCGGCTGGATCGCCCAGAACAAGCTGGTCCAGGGCCTGTCCTTCGGGGCCGTCAAGTGATCGTGTTCGTGAACAGGATGGGAGCCCGCCGTGGCTGACGTGGTGTTCGACCAGGCATCTCGGATCTACACCCCCGGAGCCAAGCCGGCCGTCGACCGGCTGGACCTGACGATCGAGGACGGCGAGTTCGTCGTGCTCGTCGGGCCGTCCGGATCGGGCAAGTCGACGGCGCTGCGGATGCTCGCGGGCCTCGAGGAGATCGACAGCGGCTCGATCCGGATCGACGGCGAGAACATGGTCGGGGTCGCCTCCCGCGACCGGGACATCGCCATGGTGTTCCAGAACTACGCGCTCTACCCGAACAAGACCGTCGGGGAGAACATGGCGTTCCCGCTGAAGATGGCCGGGATCGACAAGGCCGAGCGGGCGGTCAAGGTCAAGGAGGCCGCCGAGATCCTCGGTCTGACCGACTACCTCGACCGCAAGCCGCGCGCCCTGTCCGGCGGCCAGCGTCAGCGCGTCGCGATGGGCCGGGCGATCGTGCGCGAGCCGCGGGTCTTCCTGATGGACGAGCCACTGTCGAACCTCGACGCGAAGATGCGGGTGCAGACCCGCACCGAGATCGCGGCACTGCAGCGACGTCTGGGCGTCACCACCGTCTACGTCACCCACGACCAGGTCGAGGCCATGACGATGGGCGACCGCGTCGCGCTGCTCGCCGACGGGAAGCTGCAGCAGTTCGCCAGCCCGGCCGACCTGTACGACCGGCCGCAGAACGCGTTCGTCGCCGGGTTCATCGGTTCGCCGGCGATGAACCTGTTCACCGCGAAGGTGACCGAGCGCGGGGTGACCCTCGCCGGGCGGGAGGTCGCGCTGCCCCAGGACGTCCGGTCGACGATCGGGGCGCACCAGCTCACCGAGGTGACCCTGGGCATCCGTCCCGAGCAGTGGACGGTCTCCCCCGACGGCGGCGAGGGCATCCCGGCCCGGGTCGACGTCGTCGAGGAGCTCGGGTCCGACGCCTACCTCTACGGCACCCTGGCCGAGTCCTCCGGCGACCTGTCGGCGACGGCGTCGCTCACCGGCTCGCGCGACGACGCCGTCGTCGTGCGGACCGCGGGGCGCACCGGGGCGCGGCGCGGGGACCGGGTCGCACTGACGCCGTCGGCCGAGGGGCTGCACCTGTTCCACCCGGAGAGCGGCGACCGGCTCTGAGCTGGTCCGCCCGGCGACGCGAGGGGGTCGCCGGGCGGGTCGGCCCGGACGCGACGCGGCGAGCTGCCGAGGGGATCGCCGGGCGGGTCAGCCCGGATGCGACGCGGCGAGCTGTCCGCAGGCCGCGTCGATCTCCTGGCCGCGGGTGTCGCGGACGGTGCAGGCGACGCCGGCCGCGCGCACCCGGCGCACGAACTCGTCCTCGACGGGCTTCGGCGAGGCGTCCCACTCGCTGCCCGGCGTCGGGTTCAGCGGGATGAGGTTGACGTGCACCCGGGACGTGCCGATGTGCTGCCGCAGGACCTTCGCCAGCATGTCGGCGCGCCACGGCTGGTCGTTCACGTCGCGGATCAGCGCGTACTCGATGGAGACGCGGCGGCCGGTCGTGGTGGCGTAGCGCCGGCCCGCGTCGAGGACCTCGGCCACCTTCCACCGGTTGTTGACCGGGACGAGGGTGTCGCGCAGCTCGTCGTCCGGGCAGTGCAGCGAGATGGCCAGGGTGACCGGGATCCCCTCCTCGCGGAGCCGGTCGATCGCCGGGACGAGCCCGACGGTGGACACGGTGACCCCGCGCGCGGAGATGCCCAGCCCGTCCGGGGCCGGCTCGGTGATCCGGCGGACGGCGGCGACGACCCGCTTGTAGTTGGCGAGCGGCTCGCCCATCCCCATGAACACGACGTTCGACAGCCGGGTCGGCTCGTCCAGCACGCCGTCGCGGGCCTGGGCGGCGGCGCGGCGGACCTGGTCGACGATCTCGGCGGTCGACAGGTTGCGCTGCAGGCCGCCCTGGCCGGTGGCGCAGAACGGGCACGCCATCCCGCAGCCGGCCTGGCTGGAGATGCAGACCGTGGCCCGGTCGGGGTAGCGCATCAGCACGCTCTCGGCGAGCACGCCGTCGTGGCCGCGCCACAGCGTCTTGCGGGTGGCGCCGCCGTCGCAGGCCTTCTCGGTCAGCGGCGTGACCAGCGGCGGGAGCAGCGGGCGCAGCTTCTCCCGGACGTCACCGCCGAGGTCGCTCATGGTGTCGAGGTCGTCGGTGAGACGACCGAACCAGTGGCGGGCCAACTGGTCGAGGCGGAACCGCGGTACGCCGAGTTCCTGCGCGACGGCGGCACGGTCGGCCGGGTCGACGTCGGCGAGGTGGCGGGGCGGAGTACCGCGGCGGGGTGCGTCGAAGACGAGCGGGAGGCTGGACATGGCACCTCCAGTGTGCCAGCCCGGCCGCGGGTCAGCGGATCCCGGGGATCCGCACGTTGTAGCGCCGGGACAGGTCCTCCAGGATCCCGAGCCTGCGCGCGGCCGCGAGCCACAGCACGATCCCGGCGCAGAGCCCGGTGACCGGCACCGCGGACCCGGTCCCCTGCCCCTGGTAGGTCAGGGCCAGGAAGGCGCCGAACGCGGCGAGGAGCAGCACCAGGCCGCCGGTCGCGACGAGGCTGCGCTCCTCCAGCACGGTGGAGGCCTGGATCAGCAGCACCCCGACGAGGGCGGCGGACAGGGCGGTGGCCAGCTCGCCGTAGTCGACCAGGGACAGCAGCGACGGCAGCAGCACGACCCCGGCGACGCCGATCACGATCAGCCGCTGCATCCGCCGCTTCCGCTCGGGGTGCAGGGTCACCGCCATCGCCGCGTTGCGCCGGCGCACGATCCACAGGTACGCGGTCAGGAAGATCCCGAGCGCGACGAGGACGGTGGCGAACCCGTTCCCGAGACCGCCCGCACCGACCACCCAGGCCAGCAGGCCCAGGACGATCTCCAGGCTCGGCACGGGAACGCCCAGCGACGGCTGGCGCATCGTGTACGGCATGCACCCACGGTAGCGAGAGCGGCCCGGGACACGGCGCAGGTGTGGCGGAACGACACACCCGCCCCACCTCGAACCGGACATCATGGGAGGCTCGTCACGTGCCCGGGTCCCCGAACCCCGGGCCGCCACCACCACACCGCCGGGCCCCCGCCCGGCCTCCCCCAGGAGAGCCATGACCCTCCCCACGACGTCCTCCACCGCGCCCGATCCCGCCCCGCGCGCCGGAGGGCCCGCACTCGGCCGCCGCGCGATGATCGCCGGTGCCGGCGTGGCCGCGATCGGCGCGGTCGCCGCCTGCGGTGGCGGCGGTTCCACCACCGCAGGCGGCGGGCAGGCCCAGACCGGGGACGCCCCGCAGGGCTCCCCCGGCACCGTCCTCGGCCCGGCGTCCGCGGTGCCGGTCGGCGGCGGCGCGATCTACGCCGACGCGCAGGTCGTCGTCACCCAGCCGCAGCAGGGGACGTTCACCGGGCTGTCCGCGATCTGCCCGCACCAGGGCTGCACCGTCAGCCAGGTCACCGACGGTCAGATCGTCTGCCCGTGTCACAACAGCCGCTTCTCCCTCGACGGCGCCGTCGTCGACGGGCCGGCCCAGCGGCCGCTCGACCCGCGGCAGGTCACCGTCGCGGACGGGTCGATCACCCTGGCCTGAGGCCGCTCCCGGCGCCGCGGACTCAGGGCGGCAGGACGAGGCCGTCGGCGCGGCGCCGGGTGTGGAGCCGGTAGCCCACGCGCACGGTGCGGTCGGCGACGTCGTCGATCGCCCGGCGCGCGGTGCGGGCGGAGAACTCGATGCGCAGAACCTCCTCCAGGTCCGCGCGGGTGTCGAACCGCCAGGTCGAGACGACCCGGCGCAGCGCGAAGCCGTGGGCGGCGAAGAACCGGTCGACCGCGGGCGGGTCGTAGCGGGGCAGGTCGGCACGCAGCCACGTCCCGTACGGCCGCACCGTGAAATCCAGGTCGACGACGGCGAGCACCCCGCCCGGGCGCAGTACCCGCTCGGCCTCGGCGAGCCCCGGTTCACAGCCCGGCCCGAAGAAGTACGCGGTGCGGGCATGGACCAGGTCCGCGCAGGCGTCGGGCAGCGGGAGCCGCTCGGCGCCCGCGGTGTGCAGGGTGATGCGGTCGTCTCCGGCGACCCGCCGTCGTGCCCGTTCGACCAGCGGCGGGTGCGGCTCGACACCGGTGACGGTGGCGGCCTGCTCGGCGAAACGCGGCAGGTGGAAGCCGTCCCCGCAGCCGACGTCGACGACGTCGGCCCCCGCCCAGCCGCCGGTCCCGTCCCACAGCGCGGCCCAGAGCTCGCCGTCGGCGTCCTGGGCACGGTTCTCGGTCTCGTAGACCTCGGGCCAGTTCCAGATGTTCGGGCTGGGGATGGCCGGGCCGGGCTTCGGCCGGCCGCCGAACCCCTGGTAGGTGCGCTTCACGCGATCGGGACGACGATCCCGAGGATCGCCCAGGCGACGAACGCGGTCGGCAGCAGCGAGTCCAGGCGGTCCATCAGACCGCCGTGCCCGGGCAGCAGGTGCCCCATGTCCTTGACGCCGATGTCGCGCTTCACCAGCGACTCGACGAGGTCGCCCAGCGTCGCGGTGGCGACCAGCAGCGCCCCGACGACCGAGCCCCAGTACCAGGCCGTGCCGAGCAGCAGCGCGGCGCAGAGCGAGCCGACGAGCATGCCGGCGACCATCGAGCCCGCGAAGCCCTCCCAGGACTTCTTCGGGCTGATCGTGGGGGCCATCGGGTGCCGGCCCGCGACGACGCCCGCCGCGTACCCGCCGACGTCGGAGGCGACCACGCAGAGCAGGAATGTGAGGACCCGGCCCACGCCGTCCGGGGCGACGGTCAACTGCACGGCGAAGGCCACGAGCAGCGGGACGTAGACGGCCACGAACAGCGACGCGCTGATGTCGCGCACGAAGTGGGCGGCGCCGCTGCGCATCCGCCACAGCAGGCAGCCCAGCACGGTCGCGGCGAGGGCGATCGCGGCGCCCCGCAGGCCGAACGGCCAGGACAGCCAGACGACGGCCTGGCCGCCGACCAGCAGGACGGGCAGCGACACCCGGATGTCGGCGCCGCGACGCAGCGCACCCGCGAGTTCCCAGGTGCCGACCGCGGTGACGCCGGCCAGGACCAGCACGAAGCCCTGCCGCTCGATCAGCAGGCTCACCAGAATGACGACGCCGAGCCCGACGCCGACGGCGATCGCGGCCACCAGGTTGCGCCCGATCCGGGAGCGCTTGTAGCCCCTCTGCCCACGGACCGGCTTCGGCTCGACCGGCACGCCGGCCGGACCGTCACCGGGGAGGTCGGAGGTCACGGGGACGGCGGCGTCGGAGGAGGAGGGCACCGGGCTCAGACCTCGAGGAGCTCGGATTCCTTGTTCTTGACCAGCTCGTCGATCTGCGCGACGTAGCGGTCCGTGACGCCCTGCAGCTCCTTCTCGGCGCGGGCGACCTCGTCCTCGCCGGCCTCACCGTCACGCTGGATGCGGTGCAGCTCGTCCATCGCCTTGCGGCGCAGGCCGCGGAGCACGACGCGCGCGTCCTCGCCCTTGCCGCGGGCGACCTTGACCATGTCCCGGCGCCGCTCCTCGGAGAGCTGCGGGATGATCACGCGGATGATCTGACCGTCGTTGGACGGGTTGACCCCGAGGTCCGAGTCGGCGATCGCCTTCTCGAGCTGCTTGAGCTGGCTGGCGTCGTAGGGCTTGATGACCGCCATCCGCGCCTCGGGGATCGACACCGAGGCGAGCTGGTTCAGCGGGGTCCACGCGCCGTAGTAGTCCACGACGATCCGGGAGAACATGTTCGGAGTGGCCCGGCCGGTTCGCACCGACGCCAGATCGTCACGGGCGACCGTGACGGCCTTCTCCATCTTCTCCTCGACGTCGAAGAGGGTTTCCTCGATCACGGTTGCATCCCCCGGCCTGGTCGTACTCGCTGGCGGTCACGATCCTCTCACCCTCCGCCCGGGCGGTGCGCGGAGCACCACCCGGGCGGGGGTGGGACGGATCAGTTCTGGCCGACCTCGAAGCGCACGAAGTCGTTGATGGTCAGACCCGCCTCGTCGGCGACGGCCTTGACCGACTTCTTCGGGTCGACGACGGAGGCCTGCTCCAGGAGCACGACGTCCTTGTAGTAGCCGTTGACCCGGCCCTCGACGATGCGGGGCAGGACCTGCTCGGGCTTGCCCTCCTCGCGGGCGGTCGCCTCCGCGATCTTCTTCTCGTTCTCGACGATCTCGGCGGGGACCTGCTCGCGGGTCAGGTACTCCGGCCGGGCCGCCGCGACCTGCATCGCGAGGCCGCGGGCGGCCTCGGCGTCGCCGCCCTCGTAGGCGAGCAGGACGCCGATCTGCGGGGGCAGGTCGGTGGCGCGCTTGTGCAGGTAGACGGCCGCCTGGCCGTCGACCCGGGCGTAGCGCTTCAGCTCGAACTTCTCGCCGATGCGGGCGGACAGGGCCTGCACGGCCTCACCCACGGTGCCGTCCTCGAGCTTGGTCTCGCGCAGCGCGTCGAGGTCGGCCGGCTTCTCGGCGACCGCGGCGGCCAGGATCTTCTCGGCCAGCGCGATGAAGTCGTCGGACTTGGCGACGAAGTCGGTCTCGCAGTCCAGCTCGACCAGGGTGCCGCCGTCGGCGACGACCAGGCCGTTGGCGGTGGCGCGCTCGGCGCGCTTGCCGACGTCCTTCGCGCCCTTGATGCGGAGCAGCTCGACGGCCTTGTCGAAGTCGCCGTCGGACTCCTCGAGCGCCTTCTTGCAGTCCATCATCCCGGAGCCGGTGAGCTCACGGAGCCGCTTGACGTCGGCGGCGGTGTAGTTCGCCATCGGGTGTCTCTCGTCCTCTGGGTCGTGACGGGAAGGGGGTCACCGGGTCGCACCCGGCGGGCCCGCGGTGTGCGGGCCCGCCGGGTGCGCGCACTCAGTTCTGGGTGCCGTTGCTGGTGGACGCGGGGGCGGTCGCGACCGCCGCACCGTCGCCACCCGCGGCGGAGAGGCTGGCACCGTCGGAGCCGACCTCGTTGCCCGCCAGGACGTCCTGCTCCCACTCCGGGAGCGGCTGCTCCGTGGCGGCCTCGCCACCCTCGCCCCGGCGCTGGCCACGAGAGACCAGTCCGTCGGCGGCGGCCTTGGCGATGACCTTGGTCAGCAGCGCGGCCGAGCGGATCGCGTCGTCGTTGCCCGGGATCGGGAAGTCGACCTCGTCCGGGTCGCAGTTGGTGTCCAGGATGGAGACGACCGGGATCTTGAGCTTCCGGGCCTCGCCGACGGCGATGTGCTCCTTCTTGGTGTCCACGATCCAGACGGCGGACGGGACCTTGGACATGTCGCGAATACCGCCGAGGGTCTTCTCGAGCTTGTCCTTCTCCCGGGTCAGCGTGAGGATCTCGCGCTTGGAGCGGCCCTCGAAGCCACCGTTCTGCTCCATCGCCTCGAGCTCCTTGAGGCGCTGCAGGCGACGGTGGACGGTCTGGAAGTTGGTGAGCATGCCACCCAGCCAGCGCTGGTTCACGTACGGCATGTTGACCCGGGCCGCCTCTTCGGCGATGGCCTCCTGGGCCTGCTTCTTGGTGCCGACGAACATGATCGTCCCACCGTGCGCGACGGTCTCGCGCACGAACTCGTAGGCGCGGTCGATGTACGACAGCGTCTGCTGGAGGTCGATGATGTAGATGCCGTTGCGCTCGGTGAGGATGTAGCGCTTCATCTTCGGGTTCCAGCGACGGGTCTGGTGCCCGAAGTGCACGCCGCTGTCGAGCAGCTGCTTCATGGTGACGACGGCCATGGCCTGCGTTCACCTCTCGGTCGGGCGCGGCGGATGCCGCGCAGGCGGTTCGTGGGCCCACCGGTCGGCGGACCACCCTGGCGCCCGCGGCGGAGCCGGACCCGCCCCCCGGGTCGCACGTGCGTGCGACGTCAGATGGCAGGACCGCCCGGCCTCCGCTCCCGACGCCGTACCCTGGGGGAACGGCGCGACGGGCGAGCGGGCGCGCGAAGTCACCACGACGGACGTGGTGCGGCCTCCAGTGTACGCCGGGGCCTTCGGGCCGATCGCGGCGGAGCCCGGTTCCGGCGGCGGTTGTCCACAACCGGCCGGTACGTCCACAGGACGACGGTCCACCCCGGCGACGAGCGGTCGTCGCCGCAGGCTGGACGGGTGCCTCTCCCCTCGCCGCCCGCTCCCCCGCCCCGGGGCCCGTGTCACGCGTCCCTGCCGGGATGGCGGGCCGGCCTACGGGCGGGGGCGGTGCTGCTCGCCGTGGTGGTGACCGGAGTGGCGCTCGTGCCGCCGGGGGCGGCGGTCGCCGCACCGGTGGTCCCTTCAGCGGTGGTCCCTTCAGCGGCGGTCGCGGCGTCGGAGACCGTCGTCCCGACCACGGAGCCACCTCCCGGGGCCGACGGCATCCCGCCTCCGCCCGGCCACGGGCCCGCTCCGGGCGGGCCCCCGGACGGAGCGGGCCCGGCGCCCACGCCGCCGCGGCCGCCCGGAGCGGGGATCCCGGCCCCGGGGGCGGACTACGCGTGGCCGCTGCTCCCGCCACCGGCGGTCACCGCGGTGTTCCGCAAGCCCGCGTTCCGCTACGGCCGCGGGCACCGCGGCGCCGACCTCGGCGGCTCCCCCGGGCAGGCGGTGCTCGTCGCACGGGAGGGGGTGGTGGTGTTCGCCGGGCGGATCGCCGGGCGCGGCGTCGTCTCCGTCGACCACCCCGACGGGTTGCGGAGCACCTACGAGCCGGTGACCGCCGCTGTCGTCGCCGGGACGCGGCTCGCCGGGGGCGACCCGGTGGGGACGCTGGAACCCGGGCACATCGGGTGCCCGATCGCGGCCTGCTTGCACTGGGGCGTGCGCCGGGAGCGGCTCGACCACCTGGACCCACTGGTCCTGCTGCGGCCTCCCCGGGTGCGGCTGCTCCCCTGGGAGGGGGCGCCGGAGACCGCGGAGGACGCTCCGGACCGGGTCAGCCCGCCAGCGCCGGCTGCATCGACGCCCGCAGCCGGGTGATCACCCGGGCGTGGAGCTGGCAGACCCGGGACTCGGTGACCCCGAGGACCCCGCCGATCTCGGCCAGCGTCCGGTTCTCGACGTAGTAGAGACGCACGACCAGCCGGTCCCGCTCCCCCAGCAGCCCGATCGCGGCACGCAGCTCCGCCCCGGTCTCCCTCCGGACCGCCGCGGTCACCGGGTCCACCGAGTCGTCGGCCGGGAGCGTCCACAGCGGCGAGCCCGCCGGGCCGCCCGCGCCGAGGTCCTCGGCGCTGACCAGGTACATCGGCCGCCGGGCCTGACGGAGGTCGCGCACCGCGACGCCCAGCTCCGCGGCGAGTTCGCCGTCGGTCGCGGGGCGCCCGGAGCGGAACTGCACCGCCTCACGGGCCCGTTCGACCTCGCGGCTGCGCGCCCGCACGGTGCGGGGCACCCAGTCCTGGGAACGCAGCTCGTCGAGCATGGCGCCCCGGACCCGCTGGGCCGCGTAGGCCTCGAACCGGATCCCGCGGCCGGGGTCGAACCGGTCGACGGCCTCCATCAGACCGAACGTCCCGGACTGCAGCAGGTCGGCGAGCTCGATCGACGACGGCAACCGCACCGCCAGCTTCGTCCCCACACCGCGTACGAGCGGGGCGTGGTGCTCGACCAGGCATCGTCGCGCGGCGGGGGCGCGGGTGGCGAGGAACTCGCGCCACAGCGGCACGACAGCCGGCTCGACGGTCTCGTTCAGGTGATCCGGTGCGCCGTCGGGCGTGTCGCGGGGCGCCCGGCCCGTCGCCGGGACGAGTGCGATGCACGCCGGGGCCACGCCCGCCGACGGTCGTCCGGTGGTGACGTCGCGGGGGCCGCGGCGCGGGTGCCCGGGTGGGTCGGGGACCGGTACGAGGACGGCCGCGCGGGGCATGTCGGCGCCTGCGGCCCTCCGGTCGAGGGCCGTGGCCAGGGCGGTGGGGAACGCGTCGGGACGGCGGGGCGTCGTGGGGGACGCCTCAGGCCCGAGGGTGCGCCTGGTCATGAACCACCTTCAACCGGTCGACGGTCACATGCGTGTAGAGCTGTGTCGTCGACAGCGTAGCGTGACCGAGCAACTCCTGTACGTAACGAAGGTCTGCTCCGCCCTCGAGCAGATGGGTCGCCGCGGCGTGCCGCAGACCGTGCGGTCCGACGTCGGGGACGCCCGGTACCGCCCGGATCGCGCGGTGCACGACGGTCCGTGCGACGCGCGGGTCCAGCCGCCCGCCCCGCACGCCCAGCAGCAGCGCCGGCGGCGACGACGGGGTCGCCAGCGCCGGTCGGCCGTGGTCGAGCCAGCGGCGCAGGGAGCGCGCGGCGGGGACCCCGAACACGACGGTCCGTTCCCGGTCGCCCTTGCCCCGGACCCGCAGCGTACGGGTGGACTCGTCGACCGCCCCGACGTCCAGCCCGCACAGCTCCGCGACCCGGATCCCGGTCGCGTAGAGCAGTTCGAGGACCAGCAGGTCGCGCAGCGCCTCCGGGGCGTCCTCCGCCGCGCCGGACGTCACGGCGGCCAGTACCGCCGCGGTCTCCGCCGCGGCAGGCACCTCCGGCAGGACGGTGCCCGCGCGCGGCGACCCGAGCCGGGCGGCCGGATCGTGGTCGAGCCGCCCGGTGCGCACCGCCCAGGCGCAGAACGTGCGGGCCGCGGCGGTGCGCCGGGCGACGGTGGCCTGCCCGGCGCCTGCGGCGTGCGTCGCGCCGAGCCGCCGGCGCAGGTGGTCCAGGTCGAGCGCACCGAGGCCGGGGAGCCCGCGGAGCAGGTCGGTGAGGTCCGAGCGGTAGCCGCGGACGGTGTGCGGCGAACGGTTCCGCTCGTGGCGCAGGTGCCCGGTGAACTCCTCGAGCGCGGTGGCGACGTCCGGCGCGAGCCCGTCACCCCCTGCTGCCCCGTCACCCCCTGCAGCCCCGCCACCCCCTGCGGACCCGGCGCTCCCTGCGGACCCGGCGCCCGCGGCAGGGGCGCCCGCCGGGCCCACGGCCGGTCCGTCGACCGCACCGGGGACCGGTCCGGTGGTCGCGGGACCGGAGGACTCTGTGCGCGCCATGTCCGGACGGTCCGCCGCCACGGGGCCCCGGTCAAGGACCCGCCCGGCGTGCCGGACGCTGCCACAGCCCCTGGTGGTACTCGGCGAGCCCACGGTCCTCCAGCTCGGTCAGCGCCGCGCGCAGCTCGTCGGGTCCGACGCCCGCGGCCTCCCCGATCCGTCCCGGCGGCCACGCGGCCCGGGCGGGCAGCGCGTCATGGACCGCCAGCACCCGCGGGTCGAGCCCGTCGGTCGGGCGGGACTCCCCCTGCGGCGGCAGGGCGAGGTCCACACCCAGCCGGCCGACGACCTCCAGGACATCCTCGGGCCGCCCGACGAGGCCCGCCTGGTGGGAGCGGACCAGCTCGTGGCAGCCGACCGACATCCCCGAGGTCACCGGGCCCGGCACCGCCATCAGCGGGCGCCCGAGCGCGGTCGCGTCGGCGGCGGTGCGCTTCGTCCCGCTGCGTGCCCCGGCCTCGACGACGAGGGTCCCGACACCGAGTGCGGCCAGCAGCCGGTTGCGGACGAGGAACCGCAGCCGCCCGGGGATCGTGCCGGGCGGGTACTCGGTGAGCACCAGACCGGTCGCGGCGATCCGTTCCAGGAGACCGGTGTGCGCGGCCGGATAGACGCGGTCCGGGCCGCAGGCCAGCACCGCGACCGTCGCGCCGTCGACGGCGAGCGCGCCGCGGTGCGCGGCCGCGTCGATCCCGAACGCGGCGCCGGAGAGGACCGCGACGCCGCGCCGGGCCAGCGTCGCGGAGAAGTCCGCGGCCACGTTCAGCCCGTACGGGGTCGCGGCACGCGACCCGACGACGGTGACCGACCGGTCGGCGAGCGTCGCGATCTCCCCCGGCCCGCGGGCCCACAGCGCGATCGGGGGCGCGAGGTCGGCCCGCGGGGCCTCGGCGAACGACCGGAACGGCCACGACGGCCAGCCCGGGTCCTCCGGCACGAGCAGCCGGGCCCCGGCGGCCGCGGCCGCCTCCAGGTCGGCGCCGGAGCGGTCGGTGCCCCGGCGGGCCGCCGCGGCGCGCAGCAGCTCGTCGGGGACGGCTCCGCGACGCAGCCGGTCGGCCGCCTCGACCGGCCCGTACCGGTCGACCAGGGCGACGAGGTGCCGGTTCGGGGGTTCGACGCAGCGCAGCAGGTAGGCGCGGGCGCGCAGGACCTCCTCGGGCACCGTGCCGGCGTCGGTACCCGGGCGGACGGCCGGGACCGGGGCGCTCACGCGGCACCCCGCTCGCGGAAGTACAGCGCCGCGTCGACCAGGCCTCGGTCGGGCCGTTCGGACCCGGCGAGGTCGCTGAGCGTCCACGCGACCCGCAGCGCGCGGTCCGCGCCGCGGGCGCTGAGATCCCCGGCCCGCAGCCGGGCCTCCAGCGGTGCGATCACCCGGGCGGGCAGTGGGAAGCGGGTCCGCAGGGCGGGGCCGGGTACCTCGGCGTTGCACCGCCACCCGTGCTCCGACCAGCGCGCGACGGCGGCGGCGCGGGCGTCGAGCACCCGGCGGCGGACGGTCGCGGTGTCCTCGCCCCGCTGCTCGGTCACCCGCAACGCGGTCACCGGCTCCATCGCCACCCGCAGGTCGACCCGGTCGAGCAGCGGGCCGGACAGCCGGGACATGTAGCGTCGGCGGACGTCGGGGCGGCAGGTGCAGTCGCGGTCGATCGGCGGTGCGCACGGGCACGGGTTCGCCGCGAGGACGAGCTGGAACCGGGCCGGGTAGCGCACGGTGCCGTCGGCGCGGGACAGCCGGACCTCACCCTCCTCCAGCGGGGTGCGCAGCCCGTCGAGGACCGAGGCGGGCCAGTGCGGGCACTCGTCGAGGAAGAGCACCCCGCGGTGGGCCAGCGACACCGCACCGGGCCGGGCGACGCCGCTGCCCCCGCCGAGCAGCGCCGCGGTCGACGCCGAGTGGTGCGGCGCCACGAACGGCGCACACGTACTGAGTGCCCCGCTGTCGCCGAGCCGGCCGGCCACCGAGCGGATCGCGGCGAGCTGCAGCGCCTCGGCGCGATCGAGCGCGGGCAGCAGCCCCACCACGCGCTGGGCCAGCATCGTCTTGCCGGTGCCGGGTGGGCCGACCATCAGCAGGTGGTGCCCGCCGGCGGCGGCGATCTCCAGGGCCCGCCGGGCGTCGTGCTGGCCGAGCACGTCGGCCAGCTCGGGCGCCGCGACGGCCCGGGCCGCCTCCTGCGCGCCGTCGTGCCGGTGCAGCAGCCGGTTGCCCGACGCCCAGTCCAGGACGTCGCCGAGGCTGTCGGCACCGAACGCCTCGATCCCGTCGACCAGCGCGGCCTCGGCGAGCGCGGCACGGGGCACGACGGCGCGGACCATCCCGGCGTCGCGCGCGGCGAGCAGACAGGGCAGCACGCCGAGCACCGGTCGCAGCCTGCCGTCGAGGGCGAGCTCGCCGAGCAGCGCGGTGCCGCGCAGCCGGTCGGGTGGCACCGCATCCGCGGCGACGAGGACACCCAGGGCCAGTGCGAGGTCGAACCGGCTGCCGGTCTTGCGCAGGGTCGCCGGGGAGAGGGCGAGCACGATCCGCTCGTTGGGCCAGGTGCGGCCGGAGTGCACGATCGCGGACCGGACCCGGTCCTTGGACTCGTTGAGGGCGGCGTCGGGCAGGCCCACGAGGTGC
Source organism: Pseudonocardia sp. UM4_GMWB1 (assembly GCF_017312155.1). Lineage (NCBI taxonomy): Bacteria > Bacillati > Actinomycetota > Actinomycetes > Pseudonocardiales > Pseudonocardiaceae > Pseudonocardia > Pseudonocardia sp. UM4_GMWB1. Next base: position 4,825,950 of record NZ_QJPN01000001.1, read on the forward strand.
ACCCCGGGCATCCCGCCGCCGATGACCGCCTCGATCTCGACGGGGACGCCGTCGACGCCGTGCAGCGCCACCGACCAGATCCGTGCCGGGGGCCGCATCAGAACGCCGCCGGGTAGTGGGTGAGCGTGACCGGCCGGCCGGGCCGGATCAGGACCGCCACGACGTCGAACCTGATCTCGACCCAGCTCACCCGGTGGGCGGCCATGAACGCCTTCGCCAGCAGCCGGATCCGGCGTGTCTTGCGGCGGGTCACCGCCTCGGCGGGCTCGCCGTACCGGAGCCCGGAACGGGTCTTGACCTCGCAGAACACCAGCCGTTGCTGCGGGTCGACCGCGACGATGTCGATCTCGCCGTGCGCGCACCGCCAGTTGCGGCTGAGCACGACCATCCCGTGTGCCCGCTCGAGGTACTCGGCGGCGGTGTCCTCACCGCGACGGCCGAGCTCGTCCTTCGCTGCCATGGGTCCACGATCGGGCCGGGTGGGCCGCCCGCGGGGGTGGATCGGCCGGCTGTGGACGGATCCGCCGGTTGGGGATGGGCACCGCCGGCCGCGCCGCCGGAGCGGCGGGTCCGTCGGTGGGGTCTGCTACGCGCTCAGCCCGGGAACTGGTCGTCGTCGGGGAGTCGCAGGTCAGGGGTGTCGAGCTCCTCGATGTTGACGTCCTTGAACGTCACCACCCGCACGTTCTTGACGAACCGCGCCGGGCGGTACATGTCCCACACCCACGCGTCGGACATGCGGACCTCGAAGTAGACCTCGCCGTCGGCGTTGCGTGGGGCGACGTCGACGGAGTTGGCCAGGTAGAACCGACGCTCCGTCTCCACGACGTAGGAGAACTGGGCGACGATGTCGCGGTACTCCTTGTAGAGCGTGAGCTCCATCTCGGTCTCGTACTTCTCGAGATCCTCGGCGCTCACCGGCCCGCTCCTCCTGTGACGATCTCCAACGGCTCCCACGCCCCGACCGTGTCCTCCGGGTCTCCGGGGTCGGGTTCCTGCTCGGGGAGTGCCCCATTGTGGACCAGCCCCGCCGGGACCTCGCGCCCGGCCACCGCGGCGACGTTCGCGAAGGAGAACCGGTGCTCCGGACAGGGCCCGTGTGCGCGCAGCGCGGCCTCGTGGTCCGGGGTGCTGTAGCCCTTGTGCACGGCGAAGCCGTAGCGGTCGTGCTCGGCGTCGAGCGCGGTCATGATGCGGTCCCGGGTGACCTTGGCCAGCACGGACGCCGCCGCGACGCAGGACGCCACCCGGTCCCCCTTCGGCACGGCGAGGGCGGGGCGGCCGAAGCCGCGGACCGGGAAGCCGTCGGTCAGGACGTAGCCGGGCCGGACCGCGCCCAGCGCGGCCACCGCGCGGCGCATGCCCTCGATGTTGGCCACGTGCACCCCGCGGCGGTCGACCTCGGCCGCCGGGATCACGACGACGGCGTGGTCCAGCGCCCGGGCGCGGATGCGGTCGTACCAGTGGTCGCGGGCGGCCGGGGTCAGCAGCTTGGAGTCGGTCAACCCGTCGAGGGCCTTCGCGTCCGCGGGCCGCAGCACCGCCGCGGCGACGACCAGCGGTCCGGCACTCGCACCGCGACCGGCCTCGTCGACGCCGGCGACCGGGCCGAGCCCGTGGCGCTGCAGGACCGTCTGCAGGGTCCAGGTGCCGCCGTCGCGGACGACGGCGCGCGGCGGACGCAGCCCGTCGGGCAGGACCCGTACGGGACGTCGGCGGGCACGCGGCCGTCCGGTGGGACGGGCGCGGCTGGGCGGAACCGGCACGGTGCTCCCGGTCAGGCTCTCCGGCGCCACCCGTGCGGGGGGCGCGTCGCGGGCAGGAAACGCTCGGCCTCGGCACGGGCGAGCAGAGCCCGTCGCCGGCCGGCCGCGAGCGGCAGGGTCCCCAGGATGCCCAGCGCCAGCGGCACCCCGCCGGGCAGCCCCGGGAGCCCGGCCGCCTCGGCGGTGGTCTGCGGGTCGACCGCGCTGACCCAGCCGAACCGGTCGAAGGGCAGCACGATCAGCCGGACCTTGCCGATGATGTTGGCCTCGGGGATGGGGCCGTGCCCGGCCGCCCGGGAGTCCGCGGAGTTGTTCCGCGAGTCGCCCATCATCCAGTACTGGCCCTCGGGGACCGTGATCGGGCCGAACGGGATCTGCCGGGCCGGGCCCGCCTCGGGCAGGTAGTAGATGTAGGGCTCCTCCAGCGGCTGCCCGTCGACGACGACCTGGTTCAGCGCGTCGCAGCAGGAGACGGTCTGGCCGCCGACGGCGATCACCCGCTTGACGAAGTCCTTCTCGTCGGGCGGGGCGATGCCGACCAGCGAGCCGAGCGACTGCAGACCCTTGAGCAGCGGGTTCTCGCTGCCCTCGCCGCTGTAGGTCTCGCTGGCCCAGCCGTCGGTGCCGCGGAACACGACGATGTCGCCCGGGGTGATGTCGGTGAAGTTGTAGGTGACCTTGTCGACGAGCACGCGGTCGTTGTTGCAGCCGGTGCAGCCGTGCAGCGTCGTCTCCATCGAGCCCGACGGGATGACGTAGACCTTCGCGAGGAAGGTCTGGATGAGGACCGTCAGCAGGATGGCGACCCCGGCCAGGAGCAGGATCTCCTTCCAGAACGCCGTCTTGGGCTTCTCGTCGCCCGCCGCGGCCGTGGCGGAGCCGCGGCCGGTCAGGGCGGCGATCCGGCCGCCGACGCCGACGGGGCCGCTGCGGCGCGCGGCGCGGCCACCGGTGGCGCGCTCCGGCTCGTCCGACGCGTCCTGCGGGTCGGCGGGGACGTCGTCGGGGTCCTCTGCCGGTTCCGCCGGGGCGACGGCCGGGCGACGCCGGCGCGGGGGTCGCGCCGGCGCGTCGGCGCCGGGGTACGGGCCCGCGGCGGTCCCGGCGTCGACGTCGACGTCGTCGCCGACCGGGGCGGCGGCCGCGCGGGTGCGCCGCGGGTCGGCCTCCGGAGGCACCCGGCGACGCGTGGTCGCGGCGGCGTCGGGGTCCGGCGGGGCCGGGCGACGGGTGGTCGGGGCCCCGTCGGCGTCCGGTGGGACGGGACGGCGGGTCGTCGGTGCGGCACCGTCGACGGGCGGGCCGACGGGCCGGCGACCGGGGGCACCACCGCCGGGGCGGGGCTCCGGGCGGGCGCCGTCGGAGTACTCGGCGGACCGGCCGCGGCCGGCCGGCCGGCCGGGGGCGCGACCGCGCGGGTCGGGGCGGCCGGGGCCCCCGGGCGCGTACCCGTCGGGCCCGTGGCCCTCGGGCGCACGACCGTCCGCCGGGTAGCCGTCGACGCCGTGGCCGCGGGGGGCGTGGCCGTCGGGGGCGCCGGGCGCGGGGACGGACGGGCCGAAGCCGGGGGCGGCGGGGGGCCGGCCGTTGCGCCGGGGCGCATCGGGGCCGCGGAAGGGCGGTGCGGCGGACGGATCGAACCCGGCGGACGGGGCCGCGGACGGGTCGACCCCGGAGGCCCGGCGACCGGGTCCGCCGTCGGGGGCGGGCTGGTCGGGGCCCGGGCGGACGCCGTGACGACCGGTGCCCTCGGGGCGCCCGGCCGGCGGCGCCGGACGACGGGGGCCCGGGGCCTGCTCCGGGCGGCTGCCGGGCGGCGGCCACGGCCTGCCGTTCGGTGCGGCGCCGGGCTCGGAGGCGTCGGGCCGGTTGAGCCGGGCCGCGTAGCGGGCCCGCAGCGTGTCCGGGCCCTCGGTGGCCGGGGCGGGCCGCTCCTCGGGGAGCGGGCCGCCCGCGTCGACGCCGTGTCGCCCGGAACGTCCGGCGGCGAGCTCGTCGAAACCGTTGCGGTAGCGACGCCCGCGGGGACGGGCCTCGTCGGCGCCGTCCTCCGGGCCCGCGTGCCGGGTACGGACCCCGCGCGGTGCGCCCTCGGGCTCACCGTCCGCGAAGCCGTCCCGGGCCGGCACCCCGTGCTGCAGCGCGGTCCCGAGCAGCCACTGCTGCTCGTCGCCGCCCGGTTCACCACCGGCGGGCGGCGGGTCCTCGGGGGCCCGCCGCCGACCGGGGCGCTCGGGAACATCGCTGCCGCGATACCGCCGGGGGCGGGCCCGGCGGTCGTCGGGGAGCTCGGGGAAGGCCACGCGTCGAGATTACGTCACCGGTCCGTCACGACAGGGTGACGGTCAGGACGCGGTGGTCTCCCGACGCTCCTTGATCTTCGCGGCCTTGCCGCGGAGGTCGCGGAGGTAGTACAGCTTCGCCCGGCGGACGTCACCGCGGGTGGCGACCTCGATCTTCTCGATGTTCGGCGTGTGCACCGGGAAGGTGCGCTCGACGCCGACGCCGAACGAGATCTTGCGGACGGTGAAGGTCTCGCGGGCACCCGAGCCGTGGCGGCGGATGACGACGCCCTGGAAGATCTGAGTACGGGTGCGGTTGCCCTCGATGACCTTCACGTGCACCTTGAGGGTGTCCCCGGGCCGGAAGTTCGGGATGTCGGAGCGCAGGGTCTCCGCGTCCAGTGCGTCCAGGGTGTTCATGTCGACGGTCCGTCCTCGTGTGTCGTTCGTGCGGGTCGTGCGGTGCCGGTCCCGGGTCGATCCGGGATCGCGCCCGGGCCACGGGGCGTGTGCCGTACGGCGACCACGCTCCTCACGTGGCGGGCTCGGCACGGCCGGCACCACCGGCGGGACCGGGGGCACACGTGACCGTCACCGGGCACCACACGCGGCGCTGGCAACCCGTCCATAGTGCCAGACGGGCAGATCGCTCCGGACACCCGGTGGTGCGAGGGCCCCGGAGCGGCTCAGCGGGCCCGGTCGTACCGGACGGACCGGGCACCGCCGGTCGCCGGTGGGGGCCCGCCGGGCGACGGCGGAACGGTCCCCCGCGCCGGCCCCGGAGCCGGGCCGGCGCCGCCCACCGGCGGGAACGCTCAGGCGGTGGGGGGGTCGGCGTCGTCGTCGGGGCGCCCGGCGGCGAGTGCGGCGCGGTCGGCGGCGTCCAGGGCGTCCGGCCCGAGCGCGTCGAGCAGGTCGGGACGCCGGTCCCGGGTCCGTTCCAGGGCCCGGTCGCGCCGCCAGCGGGCGATCGCGGCGTGGTTGCCGCCGCGGAGCACGTCCGGCACGGCCAGCTCCCGCCACACCTCGGGACGGGTGTAGGACGGGCCCTCCAGCAGCCCGTCGGAGAAGGAGTCCTCGGCGGCCGAGCGCGGGTTGCCCAGCACCCCGGGCAGCAGCCGGGCGACGGCTTCGACCATCACGAGCACGGCGACCTCCCCGCCGACGAGCACGTAGTCGCCGATCGACACCTCGTCGACGGTGATGCCGCGGGCCCGGGCGTCGAGCAGCACACGCTCGTCGATGCCCTCGTAGCGGCCGCAGGCGAACACCAGCCGCTCCTCGGCAGCCCAGGCGTGCGCGGTGGCCTGGGTGAACGGCCGTCCGGCCGGGGTCGGGACGACCAGCCGGGCGGGCAGGTCGGGGGTGGCCAGCACGTCGTCGAGGGCCTCGCCCCACACCTGGGGGCGCATCACCATGCCCGGCCCGCCGCCGTACGGGGAGTCGTCGACGGCCTGGTGCACGTCGTGGGTCCAGTCCCGCAGGTCGTGCACCGCGACCTCGAGCAGCCCGCGGTCGATCGCCCGCCCCAGCAGTGCCTCGCGCAACGGCTGCAGGTAGGACGGGAAGATGGTGACGACGTCGATCCGCACGGCGCGGATCGTCGCAGGCGCCCGTCCCCCCGTGCAGAAGGAGGTCGTGCGATGCCGGAATCCTGGGCCGAGCCACTCTGGTCGACGGCGGCGCAGTGGAGCCTGCTGCCGCCGGTGCTGCTCGCCCTGCTGCTGACGACGGCGATCGGCCTGGAACGCGAGGCCGGCGCGAAGAGCGCCGGTCTGCGCACGCACGTGCTGGTCGGCGTCGGCGCGGCGGTGTTCATGGTCATCTCGAAGTACGGCTTCGCCGACCTGCTCGCGACCGAGCACGTCGCGCTGGACCCGTCCCGGATCGCGGCCCAGATCGTGTCGGGGATCGGGTTCATCGGTGCCGGGCTGATCTTCGTCCGGCAGGACGTCGTGCGCGGGCTCACCACCGCGGCCACGATCTGGCTGGCCGCCGCGGTCGGGACGGCGTGCGGTGCGGGCCTCGCCCCGCTGGCCGTCCTGACGACGGCGGCACACTTCCTGGTGACCCGGGGCTTGCAGCCGGTCGCGCGGGTGGTGCGGCGGCACCGTCGTCGCCCGCCGGTGCTGCGGATCCGCTACGACGACGGCTACGGCGTCCTGCGCAGGGTCCTGGAGCGCTGCACCGCGGCCGGATTCTCGGTGGCAGGGGTGGCCGTGCACCGCGGCTCGGTGGCCGCCGACGGCGTCCGGGTCGCGGCGCTGACCCTGCGTCTCGACGGCCGGGGGGACCTGCCCGGCCTGGCCGCCGCGCTGTCGGAGACCGACGGGGTGCGCTCGGCGGAGACCCGGGTGGACCCGACCGAGGACCCGGACGACCCCGACCGCGCCGACGACTGAGCCGACGACCGGGCCCGGCTCAGCCCGCCCGGCGGGGCCGCCGTCGCTCGACGGCGCGCCGGGTCCCGTACAGCGTCGTCCCGCACCGGTCGAGCAGCTGCGAGGCCGCGGTGTCCGGGTGCAGCAGCCCGAGCAGGACGTGCTCGGTACCGATCGACCGGTCACCGAGCCGGATCGCCTCGCGCAGCGCCAGCTCGAGGGCCTTCTTCGAGGACCGCTCGAACGGGATGTGCCCGGCCCGCCACCCTCTGCGCCGCGGTCGGTCGAGCGCGCCGGGCCCGAAGCCCGCCTCCACCGCGCTCCGGACGGCGTCGAGGTCGATGCCCAGGATGGCGAGGGCGTCGGCGTCGCGACCGGGTGCGCCGTCCGCCCGGTCGAGCTCCTCGATGACGGTGCGGGCGTCGATCCCGGCCGCGGCGAGGAGCTCCTCCCCCGGTGTACCGGGGGTGCGCAGGACCCCGAGCAGGAGGTGCTCCGTCCCGATCCGCCCCGCGCGCCTCGTCCGTGCGATCTCCTGGGCCAGGACGACCACCCTGCGGGCCTCGCCGGTGAACCGTTCGAACACGTGCGTCTCCCGTCTACAGGCCGAGCCTGCGGTACTTCTTGTGCACCGCCTGCCGGCTGATCCGCAGTGCGTCGGCGATCTGCTGCCAGGACCATCCCTGGTCGCGGGCGTTGGTGACCTGCAGCTCCTCCAGTGAGTCCTGCAGGTCGCGCAGTGCCACCACCGCCCGCAGCCCCACGGCCGGGTCCGTGCTGGACGCCGCCGCGGCCACCGCCGTCGCATCACTCATAACCGTCAACATAGATTGACACCGCGAGGATGTCAACTCTGGTTGACACTGCGACCACGAGAACGGCCCGGCACCACGGGGTGCCGGGCCGGGATCAGTCCTGCGGGTCGAGCAGCCCGTCGGGCGGGTCGAGGACCACGCGTCCGCCCGCCACGTCGACGGTGGGCACGATCGCCCCGACGAACGGGACGAGTGCCTCGTGCCCGGCCGGCCGCCGGACGACCAGCAGGGACCCGCCGGGGCCGTGGACGACGTCGGTGACGGTGCCCGCCTCGGTCCCGTCGACCAGCTCGGCCCGCAGACCGGTCAGCTGGTGGACGTGGAACTCCTCCGGGTCCTCCGGCTCGGCGAGCGCGGAGGTCGGCAGCCGGAGCTGGACCCCGCGCAGGGCCTCGGCGGCGTCGCGGTCGGCCACGCCCTCGAAGAGCACGAGCCAGCGGCCCGAGTGGGCGCGCGCACCGGTGACGGTGAGCGGCCCGGGGCCCGCCGCGCGGGGCCGGTGGCCCTGCAGGACGGCACCGGGCGCGAACCGCTCCGCCGGTGCGTCGGTGCGGGGCTCGACGACGACCTCGCCGCGCAGACCGTGCACACGTACGACGACGCCGACCAGGACCTGGCCGGCGTCGTCGGGTGCGGAGCTCGTCACCGGTCGGTGTCGACGACGTCGACGCGCACGCCGCGACCGCCCACACCACCGATGACGTTGCGCAGGGCGGTGGCGGTGCGGCCACCCCGGCCGATCACCTTGCCGAGATCGTCGGGGTGCACCCGGACCTCGAGGATCCGACCGCGACGCCCGGTGACCAGGTCCACCCGGACGTCGTCGGGGTGGTCGACGATGCCGCGCACGAGGTGCTCGAGCGCGTCCGCCATGAGAGTCACGACTGGGTCGACTCGGTGGCCGGCTCGGCCGCGTCCTTGGTCGCGTCGGCGACGTCGTCGCTCTTCGTCGCGGCCTCGGCCGGGGCGGCGTCAGCGGTCTTGCCGACGCGGTCGCCACCCTTCTTCTTCGGAGTGGTGGCCGCGGTGGTCGGCTCCTCGTTCGCCGCCGCCAGCGCCTCGTTGAAGCGGGCCAGCTTGTCGGCCTTCTCGGCCTGCGGCTTCAGGGTGCCCTCGGTGCCCGGCAGGCCCTTGAACTTCTGCCAGTCGCCGGTGATCTCGAGCAGGTTCTGCACCGACTCGGTCGGCTGCGCGCCGACACCCAGCCAGTACTGCGCACGGTCCGAGTCGATCTCGATCAGGCTCGGCTCGTTCTTCGGGTGGTACTTGCCGATCGTCTCGATGGCCCGGCCGTTGCGGCGCGTACGGGAGTCCGCGACGACGACGCGGTAGTACGGCTGACGGATCTTGCCCAGACGCATCAGCTTGATCTTGACGGCCACGCTGTGGTGCTCCTCGCGAATGTCGATTCGTGCTGCGATGAGTCAGCCGGCCTCGCGTGGGGTTACGGGCTCGCTCACTCGTAGGTGTCGGCCGTGGCAGGTAGAGGGCCGGCCACGGACCCGATCGGCCATTCTGCCAGACGTCGTTCAGACCGCGGGAAAGGCCCCGACCAGCATGAGGGCCAGGGCCAGCCCGGGCAGGAAGTTGTTGACCGCGTGCGCCACGATCCCGGCGGTGACGCGGCCGGTCAGCAGCCGTGCGACCCCCAGCGGCAGGGCGACGACGAACAGCAGCGGCGCGCGCAGGAACTCGAGGTGGGCCAGCGCGAACACCGCCGTGGTCAGCACGAACACGACCCATCGGTTGCCGACCCAGTGCGCGATGGCGTTCCACAGCAGGCCGCGGTAGACGATCTCCTCGCAGACCGGGGCGACCACCACGACGCCGACCATCACGGCCAGCGCGACCGGCCACGTCGTGCGGATGCCCTCGAAGGCGACGCCGACCGAGGTCGTCAGGTCCGGGCCGACCAGGTAGAGGTAGGCCAGCGCGGCCGGGATCGTCACGAACAGCCCGGCGACGCCGATCAGCAGCCCGATGCCGACGTCCTCCCAGCGGAACCGCAGGCCCAGGTCGGCCAGCGGCCCGCTGCCGAACACCCGGGTCCAGACGACACAGGTGAGCGCGGCCAGGATCGTCGGGACGACGATCGCGAGCAGGACCTCCTGCGCGGAGTCGACCTCCCCCAGGCCCAGCGCCAGCAGGAACGACGAGCCGAGGAACACGATCTCGACGACCAGGAAGGCGAGCAGCCCGCGGAACGGTCGCGGCGGGGGCGGCGACGGCTCGATCCCGAACAGCCCGCGCCGCGGCGGCGGACCGTACGGCGCGCCCGGTCCGTAGGGCGCCGGACCACCCGGGCCGTACTGCCCGGGTGCACCCGGGGTGCCGTACTGCCCGGGCCCGGCGGGGCCGTACTGCCCGGGCCCGGCAGGGCCGTACTGCCCGGGCCCGGCAGGGCCGTACTGCGCAGGCCCGCCCGGCCACCCCGCGGGCGGCCACCCGGCGGGCGGCGGACCGGCGGCGTCGGACGGGGTGGAGCCGGCCGGGTCGTCGGCGGAGGCTCCGGGCGGTCCCGGCGGCGACCCGGGCGAACTGCTCATGCCCCCGTTGATACCCGACGTCCGCGGATCAGGACCACCGACGGGGCCCGCAGCACGCCGAGATCCCCCCGCGGGTCGCGGTCGTACACGACCAGGTCGGCCGGCGCACCGGGCACCGGACCCGCCGGGCGGCCCAGCCAGGACCGCGCGGCCCAGCTCGCGGCGCCGATCGGGTCCGGGTGCCCGGCGCGGGCCAGCTCGGCGATCTCGTCGGCGATCCGGCCGTGCCGGATGCCGCCGCCGGCGTCGGTGCCCGCGTAGACCGGGACCCCGGCCTCGATCGCGCGTCCGACGGTCTCCCAGGCGTGGGCGTGCAGGTCGCGCATGTGGCCGGCGTAGCGGGGGTAGCGCGTCGCCTTCTCCGCGATCCCGGGGAAGGTCTCGACGTTGATCAGGGTCGGCACCAGGGCGGTGCCACGGGCGGCCATCTCCTCGATGAGCTCGTCGGAGAGCCCGGTGCCGTGCTCGATGCAGTCGATCCCGGCCCGGATCAGCCCGGGCAGCGCCTCGGTGCCGAAGACGTGCGCGGTGACGCGGGCGCCGGCCCCGTGCGCCGCGTCGATGGCCTCGGCGAGCACCTCGTCCGGCCAGAGCGGGGCGAGGTCGGCGTCGTCGGGGCCCGCCGCGCGGTCGATCCAGTCCCCCACGAGCTTCACCCAGCCGTCGCCGCGGGCGGCCTGGGCCCGGACCTCGTCGACGAGCAGGCGCGGGTCGTCGAGCTCGGCGGCGAGCCCGGGGATGTAGCGCTTCGGGCGGGCGACGTGCCGCCCGGCCCGGATGATCTCGGGCAGGTCCTCGCGGGCCTGCAGCGGCGAGGTGTCGACCGGGGACCCGCAGTCGCGCAGCAGCAGGGTGCCCGCGTCGCGGTCGGCGCGGGCCTGCGCCGCGCACTCCTCCAGGTCGGTGACCGGGCCGTCCGGGCCGAGCCCGACGTGGCAGTGCGCGTCGACCAGGCCGGGGACGATCCAGCCGTCGGTGACCAGGTCCTCCGCCCCGGGCAGCGGCTCCGGGCTGACCCGCCCGGAGCCGTCGACGTACAGGTCGGCGCCCGCGGCACCGTCGGGGCCCAGCAGCGTTCCGCGGAGCCGCCACCCCGCGGCCGGAAGATCGGTCATGGGTGGCGACCCTAGCTACTTCTTCTTGCCGAAGTTCAGCTTCGACGGGTCGAACCCGGGCGGCAGCTGGTCGAGGTTGCCCAGTCCGGGCGGGAGCTGCTGCAGGCTCGGCGGCAGGTTCGACAGGTCCGGCGCCCCGGCCGCGGCACGGTTCGCGGGGTTGCCGCTGCGCCGGCCCTTCTTGGCCTGCCGGGCCTTGCGCGGGTTCTTCGGGACCTTCTTGGTCGCGCTGCGCCCGCCGCCGCCGAAGCCGAACTGGCCGGCCATCTGCTTCATCATCTTGCGGGCCTCGAAGAAGCGGTTGACCAGGTCGTTCACATCGGAGACCGACACGCCGGACCCGCTCGCGATGCGCTGGCGGCGCGACGCGTTGATGATCTTCGGGTCCTCCCGCTCGGCGGGGGTCATACCGCGGATGATCGCCTGCAGGCGGTCGATCTGACGGTCGTCGACCTGCTCGAGCGCGGCCTTCGCCTGCCCGGAGTTCATCCCCGGGAGCATGTTCAGGATGTTGCCGATCGGCCCCATCTTGCGCAGCTGCAGCATCTGCTGGAGGAAGTCCTCCAGGGACAACTCACCGGAGCTGATCTTCGCGGCAGCGGCCGCGGACTGCTCGGCGTCGAAGACCTGCTCGGCCTGCTCGATGAGGGTGAGCAGGTCGCCCATCCCGAGGATGCGCGAGGACATCCGGTCGGGGTGGAAGACGTCGAAGTCCTCGAGCTTCTCGCCGTTCGAGGCGAAGAGGATCGGCTGGCCGGTGACCTCGCGGACGCTCAGCGCGGCACCACCGCGGGCGTCGCCGTCGAGCTTGGTGAGCACGACACCGGTGAAGCCGACGCCGTCGCGGAACGCCTCGGCCGTGGCCACGGCGTCCTGACCGATCATCGCGTCGACGACGAACAGGACCTCGTCGGGCTGCACCGCGTCCCGGATGTCGGACGCCTGGCGCATCAGCTCCTCGTCGACGCCGAGACGGCCCGCGGTGTCGACGACGACCACGTCGTACTGCTTGTCGCGGGCGTGCGCGATGCCGTCGCGGGCGACGCCGACCGGGTCGCCGGGGCCCTCGGGGAGCTCACCGGAGCCGGTGGCGCCGGGATGCGGTGCGTAGGTCGGGACGCCGGCGCGCTCACCGACGATCTGCAGCTGGTTGACCGCGTTGGGACGCTGCAGGTCGCAGGCCACGAGCAGCGGGGTGTGCCCCTGCCCCCGGAGCCAGCGCGCGAGCTTGCCGGCCAGGGTCGTCTTACCGGCACCCTGCAGACCCGCCAGCATGATGACCGTCGGCGGTTCCTTGGCCAGGTGCAGCCGCCGCGTCTCGCCGCCGAGGATCGCGACGAGCTCCTCGTTGACGATCTTGACGACCTGCTGGGCCGGGTTCAGGGCCTGGGAGACCTCCGTCCCCTTGGCCCGGTCCTTGATGCGCGTGATGAACCCGCGCACCACCGGCAGGGCGACGTCCGCCTCCAGCAGCGCGATCCGGATCTCGCGCGCGGTGGCGTCGATGTCGGCGTCGGAGAGCCGGCCCTTGCCGCGCAGGTCGCGCAGCGTGGATCCGAGCCGCTCGGAGAGGGAGTCGAACACCCTTACCAGCCTACTTGGCCAGCGCCAGTCCCCCACGGGCACCGGAGCGATCGGTGCGACGGACCGAGGACCAGCCGGTCTCGGTGCCCGCCCGCAGGGCGTCGGCGGTGTCGCGGGCGCGCCGCGCGTGCGCCGCGAACGGGCGCGAACGGACCACCCGTCCGCGTGCGTGCTGGCCATCGAGTGCCTGGTCGGGGGCGGTGTCGAGCCACAGCAGGTGCGGTGCGCGGCCGCCGAGACGGGCCAGCGCGCGGATCGCGGCGCGCACCCGGGGCGCGGTCGCGGGCAGGTGGACCACGACGGTGTCCGCGGGGCCGAGGGCCGCGGTGACCACCGACGCCCGGTGGGTCAGGTGGGTCAGCCACCGGTAGGCCGGGTACGGCGTCGCGGCCGGGAGCAGCCGCGCGAGCACGGCCCGGGTGGTCTTGGAGTCGAGGACCCGGGTACCCGCCGGGGCGTCGAGCCCGGCGAGCAGCGTGCTCTTGCCCGCCCCCGGCAGGCCCGCGACCAGCAGCAGCGACCGCCCCGGCAGGACGACGACCAGCGGCGCCGCCGGGCCGTCGTCGGACGGAGGGCCGGGGCGAACGGGCACGCCGGTGCCGTCGGTATCGGCGCGGCGATGCTCGGTGGGGCGGTGCTCGGTGTCGCGGGTCGGCGGGACGGCGCCGGTCGGCACGGCACGGGCGGTGGTCATGTGTGGTGAAACGGTCCGGTCGCCCGGATCGTTCCGATCACCCGGTGTGTCCGGCCCGCCGCGGACCGTCCCCGGCCCGGTCCGCCAGGCCGCGAGACGCACGTTCCCGCCCTCCGCGGGGCGCGAACGTGCTGATCAACGCCCCGGTGCGGGTGGGGCGGGCGCGGGGTGGGCCGGGGCGGCGGGGCCGGTGATGATCACCCGGTCGGCCGCAGGGCTACAGGGCGTCGGTGCCGCGCTCCCCGGTGCGGACGCGGACGACGTTCTCCACCGGGACGACCCAGACCTTGCCGTCGCCGATCCGGCCGGTGTGCGCGGCGTCGACGACCGCCTGCACGACCCGGTCGGCCTGCTCGTCGTCGACGACGACCTCGACCTTGACCTTCGGGACGAAGTCGACGGAGTACTCCGCGCCCCGGTAGACCTCGGTGTGGCCCTTCTGGCGGCCGAAGCCCTGGACCTCGGTCACCGTGAGTCCCAGCACGCCGAGACGCTCCAGCGCCTCCTTCACCTCGCCCAGGACGAACGGCTTGACGATCGCGGTCACCAGCTTCATCGGTCCCCCTCCTCGGTGATCCGCCCGGCCGGCCCGCGGCCCGCCGTGCGCATCGTGCTGAACTCGTACGCGGTCTCGGCGTGCTCGGACTCGTCGATGCCGCCGTGCTCGTCGTCGGGGGCGGCGCGGAAGCCGATCGTCCGCGACACCACCCAGGCGATCAGCGCCGTCATCCCGAACGCCCAGACCGCCGCGACCAGCACCGACAGCGCCTGCCTGCCGAGCTGGGCGGGGCCGCCGCCGTAGAACAGGCCGTCGGCGCCCGCCGGGTTGACCGCGTCGGTCGCGACCAGACCCAGCATCAGCATGCCGATGACCCCGCCGATCCCGTGGATCGCGACGACGTCGAGCGAGTCGTCGTAACCGAACCGGTACTTCAGCCGGATCGCGAGCTGACACAGCAGCCCGGCGAGCACGCCGATCGCCAGCGCACCCCAGGTGTCGACGTAGCCGCAGGCCGGGGTGATCGCGACCAGCCCGGCGACGGCGGCCGAGGCGGCCCCGAGGCTGGTCGGACGGCCGTCGAGCCGGTCCTCCAGGACCAGCCACGCGACGACGGCGGCGGACGCGGCGGTCATCGTGGTGACGAAGGCGTTGGCCGCGGTGGCCCCGGCGGCGAGCGCGGACCCGGCGTTGAACCCGAACCAGCCGAACCACAGCAGGCCCGCCCCGAGCAGCACCAGCGGCAGGTTGTGCGGGCGCATCGGCTCGCGCGGCCAGCCGCGGCGGGCGCCGAGGACCAGCGCGAGCGCGAGCGCCGAGGCGCCGGAGTTCACCTCGACCGCGGCGCCGCCCGCGAAGTCGAGGGCGCCGACGGTGTTGACCAGCCAGCCGCCACGCTGCGACACCGCTCCGTCGACGGCGAAGGTCCAGTGCGCGAGCGGGATGTAGACCACGACCACCCAGACCGCGACGAACAGCGTCCAGGCCCGGAACCGGGCACGGTCGGCGACGGCGCCGGACACCAGTGCCCCGGTGATCACGGCGAACATCAGCTGGAACATCGCGAACGCCTGCACCGGCACGTCGCCGACCAGCGCGTCCGGGTCGGTGATCCCGGCCAGCTCGAACCCGCCGATCAGACCCCCGTGCGAGTCACCGAAGGCCAGCGAGAACCCGAACACGACCCAGACGAGCCCGATCACGCCGAGGCAGACGATGCTCATCATCATCATGTTGAGCACGCTCTTGGCGCGGACCATGCCGCCGTAGAACAGCGCCAGCCCCGGGGTCATGAGCATGACCAGGGCGGCACTGCCGAGCAGATAGGCGGTGTTCCCGGTGTCCACGTCGACACTCCTCGTCGCACGCTGCACCGGGCGGGCCCGCACCGGCGACGAGCATGATCGTCGCCGGGCGGCCGCTGTTGCAAGGCGACACGACCTGCGTCACGTCGTCGGTCGGGCCTCCCCGCGCCCGGCGGCCACCGTGAGGACCGCCTTCTCGATCTCGCTGCGGGCCGACCGGTCCGGGGACCCGCCGATGCCGAAGGAGTCGACGACCGAGGCGCCCAGGGTCTCGACCCGCGCCCAGACGAGGTCGACCCCGGTCCGTTCGAGGGCGGCGGTGACGTGGTGGAGCAGCCCGATGCGGTCGGTGCCGCGCAGCTCCAGCACGACCGCGCCGGTGGCCTCGTCGTCGAACCACAGCACCCGCGGCGGGGCGGTCCGTTCCACCTCCGGCGTCGACGGCGCGTAGTCGCGTTCCTTGCGGGCCAGCGCCTGCACCAGGTCCAGCGACCCGGCGCGCACCCGCACCAGGTCGGAGCGGACCAGCGCCGGGTCGG
The DNA here is from genome assembly GCF_017312155.1 of Pseudonocardia sp. UM4_GMWB1. Classification (NCBI taxonomy): domain Bacteria; kingdom Bacillati; phylum Actinomycetota; class Actinomycetes; order Pseudonocardiales; family Pseudonocardiaceae; genus Pseudonocardia; species Pseudonocardia sp. UM4_GMWB1. The sequence goes on from NZ_QJPN01000001.1 coordinate 4,841,475, forward strand.
GCAGGCCGCCGAACCGCGGGGTCACCGCGAACGTCTCGACCGCGACCCCGTCGGACACGTTCACGTCGGCGGTGTGCACCTGCAACGAGTGCAGGGCGAGCACCCCGGCGACGGCCGACAGCACCCCGCGCCCGTCGGGCAGCGCGACGGTGACCGACGCGACGTCGTCGTCGCCTGCGAAGCGGACCTGCGGCTCCCCCGCCGCCGTGACGGCGCCGACCATCTCCCGGTGGGCCGGGTCCGGCGGGCCGGGCTCGACGAACGGGCGGCCGTCGAGCGCGGACAGGCAGCGCCCGGCCAGCCCCTGGATCAGGGTGCGCCGCCACGGGCTCCAGACGCCGGGCCCGGTGCCGAGCGAGTCGGCCTCGGCCAGCGCGCCGAGCAGCTCGAGGAGCAGCGCCACGTCGGCGTCGCCCCGGCCGGTCGGTGCGACCGCCTCGCGCAGCGTCTCGAGCACCCGCGACACCGTCGCCGGGTCCTCCGGGTCGCGACGGGTCGCGGTGTGGGGCAGCAACAGGTGGTGGCGCACCATCGCCGCGAGCAGCACGAGATCGCCCTCGCGCAGCCCGAGCCGCTCGCCGATCTGGCGGACCAGCGACTCGCCCACCACCGAGTGGTCACCGCCGCGGCCCTTGCCGATGTCGTGCAGCAGCGCGCCGACCAGCAGCAGGTCCGGGCGCGCGACCCGGGTGGTGAGCCGGGCGGCCTCGGCACAGACCTCGACGAGGTGGCGGTCGACCGTCCAGACGTGCGTGCGGTCCCGCGGCGGCAGGTCGCGGACAGCGCCCCACTCGGGGAACAGCCGCCCCCACAGCCCCGTGCGGTCCAGCGACTCGACCACCGCGACGGCGGCCTTGCCGGTCCCGAGCAGGGCGAGCAGCTCGGCCAGCGCCGTCCGCGGCCAGGGTGCGCGCAGCTCCGGGGCGGTGTCGGCGAGCCGGGACAGAGTGCCCGCGGAGATCGGCAGCCCGGTGCGGGCTGCGGTGGCGGCGACCCGCAGGACCAGGGCCGGGTCCTTCGCCGCGGACGCGTCGCGGGCGAGCCCGACCTCCCCCGCGTGCTCGACGACGCCGGAGTCCAGCGGTCTGCGCACCGGCGGGCGGCGGAGCGCGGCGAGCCCCCGGCGAGGCAGCGCGTTGCGGGCCTGGCGCAGCCCGACCTCGGCCGCGAAGGCGACCGCGCGGGCCGCACCCGACAGGGCGCGGGCCAGGTCGAAACGGTCCCCGACCTCGAGGATCGTGGCGATGTCGTCGGCCTCCTGGGCGCGCAGGACGTCGCGGGCCCGGCCGGAGAGCCGGTGCAGCTCGGTGCGCACGTCCAGCAGCAGCGCACGGGCGGCGACGACGTCGGGCCCCGGCCGGTCGACGAGCTGGGCGGTGGCCAGGGCGTCGAGCAGCTGCACGTCCCGCAGGCCGCCGTGGCCGTTCTTCAGGTCCGGCTCGATGCGGTGGGCGACGTCGCCGTTGCGCCGCCAGCGGTCGGTGGTGGTGTCGACGATCTCGTCGAAGCGGCTGCGCATCCCGGCCCGCCAGGCCGCACGGACGGCGTCGCGGACCTTGCCGGTGAGCGTCGCGTCCCCCGCGACGTGCCGCAGCTCCAGCAGCCCGAGGGCCGCCCGCAGGTCGGTCGCCGCGATCTGCACGGCCTGTCCGGGGGTGCGCACCGAGTGGTCGAGCCCGATCCCGGCGTCCCAGAGCGGGTACCAGAGCTTCTCCGCGAGCGCGTCGACGTCGGTCCGGCCGTCGTACAGGAGCACGAGGTCGAGGTCGGACCAGGGGCACAGCTCGCGCCGGCCGAGCGCACCGACGGCCGCCAGCGCCGTCCCGCTGCCCTCACCGCCGACCCCGAGTGCCGCGCACCGGGAGGAGAGCCAGAAGTCGTGCAGGTCGACCAGCGCGGCCCGCAACGCCTCCGGGCCGTGGTGGTGCCGGCCGTTGGATTCCAGGAGGACCGATTTCGCCTTGACCAGGTCCGCCGCTTCGCCCGACCCGAGGACCGTCATCGCCCCGCGCCACCCGCTTCCTGTTCGTTCGAGTAGTGGACCGCTTACATGCCGTGATGTCCGATTCGAGTCCGGACGGCGGACGGCCCGCCGCACTCCGGGAAGGGAGCGCGACGGGCCGTCGCGAGGGACCGTCGGTCAGATGGCGTCGGCGCCGCGTTCTCCGGTCCGGACGCGGACCACGGTCTCGACCGGGGTCACCCAGACCTTGCCGTCACCGATCTTGCCGGTGCGGGCGGCCTCGACGACCGCGTCGACGACCTTGTCCTGCAGCGCGTCGTCGACCACGACCTCGACGCGGACCTTCGGCACGAAGTCGACCGAGTACTCCGCGCCCCGGTAGACCTCGGTGTGGCCCTTCTGGCGGCCGTAGCCCTGGACCTCGCTGATGGTCAGACCGAGCACGCCGATCTGCTCCAGGGCGCCCTTGACGTCCTCCAGGACGAACGGCTTGACGATGGCGGTCACGAGCTTCACGGGTCAGACCTCCTGCTTCGCGACGGGGGTGGCCTTCGCCTCGGTGGCGGGCTTCGGCGAGGAGCCGAGACCGCTGCCGCCGCGCAGGCCGGAGAACTCGTAGCCGGTCTCGGCGTGCTCCGCCTCGTCGATGCCGGCCTGCTCGGCCTCGTCCTCGACGCGCAGGCCCAGGGTGGCCTTGACGATGAAGGCGATGATCGCGGTCACGATGCCGCAGTAGACCAGCGTGGCGAGCGCGGCCACGGCCTGGCGCCAGAGCTGGTCGACGCCGCCGCCGTAGAACAGACCGTTGGTCTCGTCGGGGGCGATGTCGGTGGCGAAGAACCCGATGGCCAGGGTGCCCCAGAGGCCGGCGACGAGGTGGACGCCGACGACGTCGAACGAGTCGTCGTAGCCGAGCTTGTACTTCCAGCCGACCGCGTAGGCCGACAGTGCACCGGCGAGGACACCGATGGCGAGTGCGCCCAGCGGGGAGACCGAGGCGCAGGCCGGGGTGATCGCGACCAGACCCGCGACGATGCCGGAGGCGGCGCCGAGCGAGGTGGCCTTGCCGTAGCGGATCTTCTCGATCAGCAGCCAGCCGAGGATGGCGGCGGCCGTGGCGGCGATGGTGTTGGTGAAGGCGTAGGCGGCGGCCCAGTCGGCGGCACCGGACGACCCGGCGTTGAAGCCGAACCAGCCGAACCAGAGCAGACCGGCGCCGAGCATGACCATGGTCAGGTTGTGCGGGCGCATGGCCTCACGCGGCCAGCCGCGGCGCTTGCCCAGGATGATGCAGAGGACCAGGGCGGCCATACCGGCGTTGATGTGGACGGCGGTACCACCGGCGAAGTCGAGTGCGCCCAGCGAGGTGGCGATCCAGCCCTGCTCCAGGTCGAAGACCCAGTGCGCGATCGGGAAGTAGACCAGGACGGCCCACAGGCCGGAGAAGAGCATCCACGCGCCGAACTTCATGCGGTCGGCGGCGGCACCGGCGATCAGCGCGACCGTCAGGATCGCGAACATCGCCTGGAAGCTGACGAAGGCCAGCTGCGGCAGCGTCTCGGCGGCCTGGTCGTTCGCCAGGATCGCGGTGAGGCCGAAGTAGGCGAACGGGTCTCCCAGCAGGCCGCCGCCGAGGTCCGGGCCGAAGGTCATCGAATAGCCGAACAGGATCCAGAGGACACCGACGAGGCCCAGCGAGCTGAAGCACATCATCATCATGTTCAGCACGCTCTTGGACCGGGCCTGGCCGCCGTAGAACAGCGCGACCCCCGGTGTCATGAGCAGTACGAGCGCGGCGCTCGCCAGGATCCAGGCGGTGTCGCCGCCGTTGAGGGCCTCTGCAGGCACTGTTCCTCCCATGTCCGTCCATCTGGCTGACTGGGGAGGAAGAATGGTGATCGCGTGTTTCGCATTCGGCGCCTGTCCGTTTCGTAACGGTTAACAGGCAGCCGCGCCGGATGACGGTTGGGTTACCCAACCGGATCCGGAGGATCGAAGGTCATCCGGATGGTCCGGTTCGTGACATGACGCACGGTGCGGGCCGTCCGCGACGGCCCGCACCGTGACCTCAGTCGAGCAGTGCCTCGACGAACGCGGTGGGCTCGAACGGGGCCAGGTCGTCGGGGCCCTCACCGAGCCCGACGAGCTTGACCGGCACCCCCAGCTCGCGCTGCACGCGGAACACGATGCCGCCCTTGGCGGTGCCGTCGAGCTTGGTGAGCACCACCCCGGTGACGTCCACGACCTCACCGAACACCCGCGCCTGGGTCAGCCCGTTCTGGCCGGTGGTGGCGTCGAGGACGAGCAGGACCTCGTCGACCCGGGCCTGCTTCTCGACGACGCGCTTGACCTTGCCCAGCTCGTCCATCAGGCCGGTCTTGGTGTGCAGCCGGCCCGCGGTGTCGAGCAGGACGGCGTCCACCCCGTCGTCGGTGCCGCGCTTGACGGCGTCGAAGGCGACCGAGGCCGGGTCGGCGCCCTCGGGCCCGCGGACGACACCCGCACCGGAGCGCTCGCCCCAGGTGACGAGCTGCTCGGCGGCGGCGGCCCGGAAGGTGTCGGCCGCGCCGAGTGTCACCCGGTGCCCACCCGCGACCAGCACCCGGGCGAGCTTGCCGGTGGTGGTGGTCTTGCCGGTGCCGTTGACGCCGACGACCAGCAGCACCGCGGGCCGCCCGTCGTGCGGCAGCGCGTGTACCGAGCGGTCCTGGCCGGTGCCGAGGGCCTCGACGAGCACGTCGCGCAGTGCGGCGCGGGCCTGCTCGGCGGTGCGGACGCCGCGGGTCGCGATCTGCTCGCGCAGCTTCTCGACGATCTCGGCGGTCGTCTCGGGGCCGAGGTCGGCCTGCAGCAGAGTGGCCTCGATGTCCTCCCAGGACTCCTCGTCCAGGTCACCGGCGCCGAGCAGGCCCAGCAGGCTCTGTCCGAGCCCGGAGCGCGAGCGGGACAGCCGCCCGCGCAGCCGGCCGATCCGGCCCTCGGCCGGGGCGATGTCCTCGGTGGGCGCGCCCGGGGCGACCGGCGCCTGCGGGTCCGCCGCCCCCGGACGCGCGACCGGCTCGGTCGGGGCGCTCGGTGCGACCTCCGGGCGCGCGACCGGCTCGGTCGGGGCACTCGCGGCGGCCTCCGGGCGCGCGACCGGCTCGGTCGGGGCACTCGCGGCGGGTGGGGCCGGGACCTGCTCGGTGGTGCCCCCGTCGGGCGTCGCCACGGTCCCGGCAGCCCCGGAGGAGCCCTCGGGGCGGCGGAGCTGGCGGGTGGCCGGGTCCTTGCTGGCCTCGGCCGTGTCGATGACGCGGGCGTCCGGGGTGCCGGTGACGGTCCCGGTCTGCTCGGTGGGGACGGTCGGGCTGCTGGGCGGCGCGGTCGACGGGACCGGCGGGGCGGTGCTGACCGGGATGCCCCCGGGCGGGGTGCGGGCCTCGGTCGCCCCGTCGACGACGGGGGTACCGCCGGGCGGGGTCCGGACCTCGTCGGCGGTCGGTGCGTCGGCGGCCTCGGCGGGCGGCGCCGGCGCGGCCGGGGTGGCGGGGGTCGGTGTGGCGGCGGTCGGGGCGTCGTCGCCGGGGGCGCGCGGCCGCTCGGGCGCGGTGGCCGTCCCGGAGGAGAACGCGAACCCGCCCCCGGCCTGGTAGCTGCCGCCGGTGCGCGGTGGCTCGTCCGTACCGGTCCCGAGCTCGCGCTGCTGCTCGTCGGACCGCAGGCTGATGCGCCGTCGGCGGGCGATCACCAGCCCGGCGACGACGGCGATCAGCAACACCGCCACGACGATCGCGACGACGATCCAGAGGGTCTGCGTGGTCACGACGCCACCCTGCCACGCCCGGCCGACCCGCCGTGCAGGACGGGCCGGTCAGCCGGTCAGGAGGCGGGGCGCAGGCGCTGGGAGATGACCTGGGTGATGCCGTCGCCGCGCATCGAGACACCGTAGAGGGCGTCGGCGACCTCCATCGTCGGCTTCTGATGGGTGATGACGATGAGCTGGCTGGTGGTGCGCAGCTCCTCCATCAGCGAGATGAGCCGGCGCAGGTTGACGTCGTCGAGGGCGGCCTCGATCTCGTCGAGGACGTAGAACGGCGAGGGCCGGGCCCGGAAGATCGCGACGAGCAGCGCCATCGCGGTCAGTGAGCGCTCCCCGCCGGACAGCAGCGAGAGCCGCTTGACCTTCTTGCCCGGCGGGCGGGCCTCGACCTCGATGCCGGTGGTGAGCATGTCGTCGGGGTCGGTGAGCACGAGCCTGCCGTCGCCTCCGGGGAACAGCGTCGCGAACACGGTCTCGAACTCGGCGGCGACGTCGTGGTAGGCGGTGGTGAAGACCTCGAGGATCTTGTCGTCGACCTCGCGGACGACGGTGAGCAGGTCACGCCGGGTGTTCTTCAGGTCCTCGAGCTGGGTGGACAGGAACTTGTAGCGCTCCTCCAGCGCCGCGAACTCCTCCAGCGCGAGCGGGTTGACCTTGCCGAGCAGCGACAGGTCCTTCTCGGCCCGCTTGAGGCGGCGCTCCTGGGTGGGCCGGTCGAACGGGACCGGCGGCGGCGCGGAGACCTGCTCGCCGCGCTCGCGTGCGGCCTCGTACTCGGCGGTCTCGGCGGCCGACGGCGGCACCGGGACCTCGGGCCCGTACTCGGCGACAAGGTCGTCGACGCCGATGCCGTGGTCACCCAGGATCTTCTCGGTCAGCTGCTCCAGGCGCATCCGGGTCTGCTGGCGCACCATCTCGTCGCGGTGGACGGCGTCGGTGAGCTTCTCCAGCAGCGCGGTGAGCTTCGTCGTGGTGTCGCGGGCCTCGGTGTGGGCCCGCTCGCGTTCGGCGCGGGCGGCCTGGATCTCGTCGCGCTCGGCGGCCGCGGCGGCCAGGGAGCGTTCGATCCGCCCGGCGGCGACGTGCCCGGCGTCGACGACGAGCCGGGCGACCTCGGAAGCCCGCTCCCGTTCCGCGGCCGCGGCGGCGGCCCGGGACCGGGCGAGGCGCTCACCGTGCGCCTGGCGGCGCAGGGTCTCGGCGCGCCCGGCGATGGCGCGGGCCCGCTCCTCGGCGGTGCGCAGCGCGAGACGGCACTCGACCTCCTCGGAGCGGACCTGTTCGACCCGCTCGGCGGCCTCGTCACGCAGCTCGGTGTCGGGCTCGTCGTCGACCGGGGCGTCGGAGGCCAGCGACAGCTGGTGCTCGGCGGCCTCCAGCTCGATCAGTGAGTCCGACCGCCGCCGTTCGACGGTGTCGCGGCGGTCGCGCAGCCGCTCGGCCTCGGCGCGGGCGGAGGTGACGACCTGTTCGAGCCGCCCGAGCTGGGCGGCGGCGGCCGAGCGGCGCCGGTCGGCGTCGGCGACGGCGGCGCGGGCCGCGGTCAGGTCGGCCCCGCGGGCGGTCTCCTCGGCGCGGGCCCCCTCGCAGGTGGGGCGCAGCGACTCCAGCTCGGCGTTGACGGCGTCGCGGGCGGTGACCGCGTCGTCGACGGCGGCCTGCAGCTGCAGCGCGCCCTCCCCTGCGCCGGTGCCGCCGCGGACGGCGTGCGCGGTGAGCAGGTCCCCCTCGGTCGTGACCGCGGTCAGCCCCGGCCGGGCCCCGACGGCGGTGGCCGCCGCGTCCAGGCCGTCGACGACGACCACCCCGGCCAGCAGCTCCCCCAGCGCCGGGGCGAGCGCGGGCGGGGCGGTGACGAGCGCGGCCGCCCAGCGCCCGGCGGGCGGGGCGCCCTCGGGGACCGGGACCGGCACCCGCCCGGCGGAGCGGTCGGCCCCCGCGGCCCCGGCGCCGACGAGCAGCGCGGCCCGGCCCGCGTCACCACGGCGCAGGGACCGCAGCGCCTCGGCCGCGGACACCATGGAGGCGACGGCGACGCCCTCGGCGAGCTCGCCCAGCGCCGCGGCGACCGCGGCCCGCCCGGACGGCTCGACCTCGACGAGCTCGGCGACGGCGCCGAGCACCCCGTCGTCGCCGGAGTCGAGCAGGGCGCCGGTGCCGTCACGGCGGACCAGGCCGACCTGTAGGGCGTCGACCCGGGCGCGCCAGTGCGCGCGGCGCTGCTCGGCGTCGCGTTCGGCGGCGACCAGCTCGGCGACCCGCTCGGCCGCGCTGCGGTGCGCGGCGTCGGCCTGCTCGACCCGGGCGGCGAGCGCGTCGGCGTCCGCGTCGTCCCCGGACACGCCGAGGGACTCCCGCGCGGTCTCCAGCTCGGCCTCGGCCTCGGCGGTGCGGGCGCCCGCCTCGGCGAGCGCCTCGGACAGCCGCTCGATCTCCTCCGCGGTCGCGGCGACGCCGGAGCGCAGCGCGTCGGCCTTCCCGGCGAGGGTGGCGATCCCGGCACGGCGGTCGGCGATGGCGCGCACGGCGGCCAGGTGCTCGCGCTCGGCGGCGGCGAGGGTCCGCTCGCGCTCGGCCTTCTCGGTGACGGCCTCGTCGAGCAGGCGCCGGGCGTCGGCGACGGCGGCGACCAGCTCGTCCTCCTGCTCGGCGACCGCGTCGGCCTCGGCCTCGGTCTCGTCCGGGTCGCGGCCGGGGGTGCGCCCCGCCTCGGCCGAGGAGGTGAGGTGGCGGACGCGTTCCTCGGCGAGGCGCACGGTGCCGCGCAGCCGCTCGGCCAGCGCGGAGAGCTGGTACCAGGTGTCCTGGGCGACCTGCAGCCGCGGCGCGTCCGCGGCGAGCGCGGTCTCCAGCTCGTCCTGGCGCTCGCGGGCGACGTCGAGCTGCTCCTCGACCTCGGCGCGGCGGCGCCGCGCCTGCTCCTGGGACGCCTCCTCACGCCGGGTCTCCTCGGACAGGGTCACGTAGTCGTCGGCGGCGAGGCGGAGCCGGGCGTCGCGCAGCTCGGTCTGCACGGCCTGGGCGCGGCGGGCGATCTCGGCCTGGCGGCCCAGCGGCTTGAGCTGGCGGCGCAGCTCGGCGGTGAGGTCGGTGAGCCGGGTGAGGTTGGCCTGCATCGCGTCGAGCTTGCGGAGCGCCTTCTCCTTGCGCTTGCGGTGCTTGAGGACCCCGGCGGCCTCCTCGATGTAGGAGCGGCGGTCCTCCGGCTTGGACTGCAGCACCCCGTCGAGCTGGCCCTGCCCGACGATGACGTGCATCTCCCGGCCGATGCCCGAGTCGCTGAGCAGCTCCTGCACGTCGAGCAGCCGGGCGCGGGAGCCGTTGATCTCGTACTCGCCGGCGCCGTCGCGGAACATCCGGCGGGTCACCGAGACCTCGGAGTAGTCGATCGGCAGGGCGCCGTCGGAGTTGTCGATGGTAAGGGTGACCTCGGCGCGGCCCAGCGCCGCCCGGCCGGACGTGCCGGCGAAGATCACGTCCTCCATCTTGCCGCCGCGCAGCGCCTTGGCGCCCTGCTCGCCGAGCACCCAGCTGATCGCGTCGACGACATTGGACTTGCCCGAGCCGTTCGGCCCGACGACGCAGGTGATCCCGGGCTCCAGGCGCAGCGTGGTGGCCGAGGCGAAGGACTTGAAGCCCTTCATCGTCAGCGTCTTGAGGTGCACGGGCGGGGATCTCCAGGGGCGCGGGGGCGACCAGGGTAGCCGGGCGGGCCGCCGTGCCCGACGGCCCGCCCGCGCACCCTCAGCCGGTGGGGGCGGAGGCGTTGACCAGCCAGCGGACGCCGAAGCGGTCGGTGAGCTGGCCGAACTCGTCGCCCCACATCTGCTTCTCCATCGCGACGTCGACGACGCCGCCCTCGGCGAGCCCGGCGAAGAAGCCACGCAGCTTCTCCGGGTCGTCGCCGGACAGGCTGACCGAGATGCCCGACGGGGCCCCGGTGGGGTGCCGCGGGTCGCCGTCGGAGGCCATGAGCGCGAAGCCGTCGGGGGTGCCGAGGTAGGCGTGCATGACGCCGTCCGGCGGCGGGACGGGGCCCTCGGCGCCCATGTCACCGAAGGTCATGATCTGCAGCTCGCCGCCCAGCACGGAGCGGTAGAACTCCATCGCCTCCCGCGCACGGTGGTCGAAGTGCAGGTACGGGGTCATCTGGACGGGCATCGGGACCTCCGGGGTCGGTGTGGGCACAGGTGTAGACCCCCGCACCGACAGAACTGAGCGGTCAGGCCTCGATGAACCCGGAGAATGCTCCGGACGGCTCAGCCCACTGCTCCGACACCGACGTCACCCGCCCCGGGGTGTCCCCGCCGCGCAGCAGCTCCAGCAGACGGTCGCAGGCGGCGCGGTCACCCTCCGCGGTCACCGCGACCCGGCCGTCGGACAGGTTGCGGGCCTGGCCGACGAGGCCGAGCTCGAGCGCCCGCGACCGCGTCCACCAGCGGAAACCGACGCCCTGCACCTGCCCCTGGACCCATGCGATCAGCCGAACGGTCGAATCCGTGTTGCCACTCACAGTGCTGGTACGTTACGCGGCCGTGACCCGACGACGCACACCGCGTGCCGCGAGCGCCGTGCTCGGCGGGGTGGGGGCCGGCGCCGTGCTGGCCATGGCCGCCCCGCTCGCCGCACCGGCGCTCACGGCAGTGGGCTCGCCCGACGCCGAACGGCCCGGTGGACCGGTCTCCGACACCCAGCCGCTCCGGGCGGTCGGCGCCGCCTACGCGACGACCGCCCCGGCCGGTGACGGCGCCCCGGTCGACGGCGCCGAGCTCGTCCGCGGTGCGCTCGCCGCCGCCCCGGCCGACCCGGGCTCCTCCGCCCGGACCGCGCTCGACGCGCTCTCCGCGCACGAGGCGGCCACCGCCGCGGCCGCCACCGCCGAGCCCGTCACCGGCCGCACCTCCGGGCCGGCCCCCGCGGCCCGTCCGGCGGTCCCGTCGGCGAGGGGCGCCGTGGCCGGGCTGTCCGGCGAGCTCGCCCGGGTCGTGGAGCTGACCAACGCCGAGCGGGCCGCCGCGGGCTGCGGTGCGCTGCGGGCCGACCCGCGGATCAGCGCGGCCGCCCAGGGCCACAGCGAGGACATGGCCGCCCAGGGCTACTTCGCCCACGACAGCCGCGACGGCCGGGACTTCACCGACCGCATCACCGCGGCGGGCTACGACTCCCCCGGCGCGGAGAACATCGCGATGGGCCAGCCGGACGCGGCGACCGTCGTGCAGGACTGGATGGAGTCCCCCGGGCACCGGAAGAACATCCTGGACTGCTCGCTGACCACGATCGGCATCGGGCTGGCCGACGGGTACTGGACCCAGGACTTCGGCCGCTGAGGCCGGCTCAGCCGTCGAACCGGTACCCCATCCCCGCCTCGGTGATCAGGTACTTCGGCCGTGACGGCACCGGCTCCAGCTTGCGCCGCAGCTGGGCGAGGTAGACCCGCAGGTAGTGGGTCTCGGTGCCGTACTGCGGACCCCAGACCTCGCGCAGCAGCCGCTTCTGCTCGACGAGCTTGCCGCGGTGGCGCACCAGCAGCTCCAGGATCCCCCACTCGGTCGGGGTCAGGTGCACCTCGGCGCCGTCGGCGCGCGCGACCGTCTTGGCAGCGAGGTCGACGGTGAAGTCCGCGGTGGTGACCACGGCCTCGCCGTCGACGGTCGACACGGCGGCGCGGCGCACCGCGGCCCGCAGCCGGGCCAGCAGCTCGGACATCCCGAACGGCTTGGTGACGTAGTCGTCGGCGCCGGCGTCGAGCGCCCGGACCTTGTCGGTGGAGTCGGTGCGCGCGGACAGCACGATCACCGGCACCGTGCTCCACCCGCGCAGCCCCTCGACGACCTCGGTGCCGTCGAGGTCGGGCAGCCCCAGGTCGAGGACGACGACGTCCGGATGCCCGTCCGCGGCCGCCCGCAGCGCGGCCGAGCCGTCGGCGGCGACGAGCACCGTGTAGCCGTGCGCGGTGAGGTTGATCCGCAGGGCCCGGAGGATCTGCGGGTCGTCGTCGACGACGAGCACCCGCACCCCGTTCGCTGCGCCGCGCGCGGGCGCGTTCACGACGCCACCACGACGGCCGCGGCGGGCAGCGACACGACGACGGTGAGGCCCCCGCCGGGCGTGTCCTCGGCGGTGAGCTCGCCGTCCATCACCGCGGTCAGCCCGCGGGCCACCGACAGTCCCAGCCCGAGCCCGGCCACGGCGTCGCGGTCGCCGAGCCGCTGGAACGCCGCGAACAGCGCGTCCCGCTCGCGGGGGGCCACCCCGCGGCCGTGGTCGACCACCCGCAGCTCCACCCGGTCGCCGTAGGCGCTGGCCCGCAGCGCGACCTCGGACCCGCCGCCGTGGCGCAGGGCGTTGTCCACGACGTTGGCGACGACCCGGTCCAGGAGCCCGGCGTCGGCGAGCACGTCGGGCACGTCCTCGCCGATCTCCAACCGGACCCGGTCGGCGCCCTCCAGGCCGAGCAGCGCGGTCGCGGCGACCTCGTCGTAGCCGACCGGGGCGAGCAGCGGGGTCACCGCGCCCGCGGCGAGCCGCGAGGAGTCGAGCAGGTTGTCCACCAGCGCGGTGAGCCGGTCCGCGGACTCCTCGACGGTGGCGAGCAGCTCGGCGCGGTCGGCGTCGTCGAGGGGCAGGTGCTCGTCGCGCAGGCTGCCCGCGGCCGCCTTGATCGAGGTCAACGGGCTACGGAGGTCGTGCCCGACGGCCGACAGCAGCGCCCCGCGGGTCTCGTTGGCCGCCGCGCGCCGCTCGGCGTCGGCGGCGCCGGCCTCGGCGCGCTGCCCGCGCAGCGCCAGCAGCGCCTGCCCGCCGACGACCTCCAGCAGCCTGCGATCCGCGGCGGGCAGGGTGCGGCCGGTCCCGACCAGGTGCAGCCCCTCGGCGACGACGACGTCGACGTCGGCCTGGTCGGGCCGCGCGCAGTCCCCGGCGTCGCCGGTGCAGGCGACCCGGCGCCACACCCGGTCCTCGCCGCGTTCGAGCAGCGCGACCGACCGCAGCGCCCACGTCTCGCGGACCTTGTCCAGCAGCCGCGGCAGCGGGTCGGAGCGGGTCAGCACGGTCCGCGCGAACGACGCCAGCAGCGCCGCCTCCGCCCGGGCCCGCGCGGCCTGCTCCGCGCGCCGCGCCGCCCGGTCGACGACCAGCGCGACGAGCACCCCGACCAGCAGCATCGTCGCGACGGTGAGGACGTTGCCCGGGTCGGCGATGACCAGGGAGTACAGCGGCAGGGAGAGGAAGAAGTTCAGCAGCAGCCCGCCGAGCAGGGCGGCGAGCAGGGCCGGGCCGAGCCCGCCGGCGAGAGCGGCGAGCACGGTGGCGAGGAAGTAGAGGACGACGTCGGTGGACAGGTCCACCCACGGTGACAGGACGACGCCCAGCACCGTCGCGACGGCCGGGCCCGCGACGGCGACGGCCCAGCCGAGCGCCTGGCGGGACGCGGGCAGAGCGGTGCGCAGTCGCGGCAGGCGCAGCGCGCGACCGGCCTCACGGTGGGTGACCATGTGCACGTCGATCGGCCCGGACTCCTGCACGACGCGCGCGCCGATGCCCGGGTCGAACACCCGCGCCAGGCGCGAGCGCCGCGACGTGCCGAGCACCACCTGGGTGGCGTTGGTGCCGCGGGCGAAGTCGAGCAGGGCGTCCCCGACCGACTCGCCGACGACGGTGTGGAACGACGCACCGACGCCCTCGGCCATCCGGCGCACCCGGTCGGCGGCGCCGACCTGGCCGCCGGACAGGCCGTCGCCGCGCAGCACGTGCACGGCCATCAGGTCCGCGCCGCCGGACCGTTTCGCGATCCGCGCCGCGCGCCGCAGCACCGTCTCCGACTCCCGTCCACCGGTCAGCGCGACGACGACGCGCTCGCGGGTCTCCCAGATCTCGTCCACCTGCTTCTCGCTGCGGTAGCGGCGCAGCGCGGTGTCCACCTCGTCGGCGATCCACAGCAGGGCCAGCTCGCGCAGCGCGACCAGGTTGGGGACCCGGAAGTAGTGGGCGAGGGCGGCGTCGATCCTCTCCGCGGCGTAGATGTTGCCGTGGGCGAGTCTGCGGCGCAGCGCCTCCGGGGTGATGTCGACGATCTCGATCTGCTCGGCGGCGCGCACGACGTCGTCGGGCACGGTCTCCTGCTGGCGGGCCCCGGTGATCGTCGCGACGACGTCGCCGAGCGACTCCAGGTGCTGCACGTTGACGGTGGAGATGACGTCGATGCCTGCGGCGAGCAGCTCCTGCACGTCCTGCCAGCGCTTGGCGTTGCGCGAGCCGGGCGCGTTGGTGTGGGCCAGCTCGTCGACCAGCGCGACCTGCGGGCGGCGCGCCAGGACGGCGTCGAGGTCCATCTCCTCCAGCCGGGTGCCGTGGTGCTCCACGGCCCGGCGCGGGACGACCTCCAGCCCGTCGAGCAGCGCGGCGGTGCGGTCGCGGCCGTGGGTCTCCGCGACACCGACGACGACGTCGGTGCCGCGCCCGAGGCGGCGGTGGGCCTCGCCGAGCATGGCGAAGGTCTTGCCGACCCCGGGCGCGGCGCCGAGATGGATGCGGAGCTCACCCCTCATCCGGCCATTGTCGGCGCTGCTCACCCGCGCGCGTCCCGCACGGACAGGTTCAGTTCGGTGACGTTCACCCGCGGCTCCCCGAGGAACCCGAGGGTGCGCCCGGACGTCGCGGCGGCGACGAGCTCGCCGACGCGCGCGACGGGCAGCCCGGTGACCCGCGCGACGCGGGGCACCTGCAGGGCCGCGTACTCCGGGCTGATGTCCGGGTCGAGCCCGGACGCCGACGCGGTCACCGCGTCGGCCGGGACCGCCTGCGGCGCGACGCCCTCGCGGGCGGCGATCACCGCGCGGCGCTGCTGCACGGCGGCCAGCAGCCCGTCGTCGAAGCCGCCCTTGTTCGACCCGCCGGAGGTGGCGGTGTCGGCCGGGCCGAGACCGTCCTCGGCCTCCGCCGACGCCGCGGGCCGGGTGTGGAAGAACGGGTCGGCGGCCGGGTCGGGCGCGACCGGGTCGATCCCGATCAGCGACGACCCGGTGCCGCCCGGCAGCACCGAGCCCTCGGCCCGGGCCTCCAGGCCCGGGATCCGGGCGACGCCCCAGATCGCGAGCGGGTAGACGATCCCGCACAGGACCGTCATGACGAGGAGCACGCGCAGACCGGTGGCGGTCTGGCGGCGCAGGGTGGTGAGCATCAGATCCCCGGGACGAGACGGACGAGCAGGTCGATGAACGCGATCCCGGCGAACGGGGTGACGACCCCGCCGAGGCCGTAGACGAGCAGGTTGCGGCGCAGCAGCGACGCCGCCGACGACGGCCGGTACCGCACCCCGCGCAGGGCGAGCGGGATCAGCGCGACGATGACCAGCGCGTTGAAGACGACCGCGGAGAGGATCGCGGACTCGGGCGTCGCCAGGCCCATCACGTTGAGCAGTCCCAGCGACGGGTAGAGCGCGACGAACATCGCGGGCAGGATCGCGAAGTACTTCGCGAGGTCGTTGGCGACGGAGAACGTCGTCAGCGCACCGCGGGTGATGAGCAGCTGCTTGCCGATCTCGACGATCTCGATCAGCTTGGTCGGGTCGGAGTCCAGGTCGACCATGTTCCCGGCCTCCTTAGCGGCGGAGGTGCCGGTGTTCATGGCGACGCCGACGTCGGCCTGGGCGAGCGCGGGCGCATCGTTGGTGCCGTCGCCGGTCATCGCCACCAGCCGGCCGCCCTCCTGCTCACGGCGGATGTAGGCGAGCTTGTCCTCCGGCGTGGCCTCGGCGATGTGGTCGTCGACGCCGGCCTGCGCGGCGATCGCCGCGGCGGTGCGCGGGTTGTCGCCGGTGACCATCACCGTGCGGATACCCATCGCGCGCAGCTCGGCGAAGCGCTCGGCCATGCCGGGCTTGACGACGTCGGACAGCTCGATGACGCCGAGCACGCGGGCACCGCGCCCGTCCGGGGCGTCGGCGGCCGCGACGACCAGCGGGGTCCCCCCGTCGTCGGACACGGTCTCGACGATGCGGTCGACCTCGGCCCGGTCGGCGGCCTGCGCCCACTCCAGGACAGCGGCCGCGGCGCCCTTGCGGACGACCTCGCCGTCGAGGTCGATACCCGACATCCGGGTCTGCGCGGTGAACGGCACGAACTCCGCGACGGCCTCCGCGGCGTCGGCCTCGGGGGCGAGCCCGTGCTCGGACGCGCAGAGCTCGACGATGCTGCGGCCCTCGGGCGTCTGGTCGGCCAGGCTCGACAGCCGGGCCGCGCGGGCGAGCTCGTCGGTCCCGGTGCCGCCCACGCCGTGCAGCGCGGTGGCGCGACGGTTGCCGAAGGTGATGGTGCCGGTCTTGTCGAGCAGCAGCGTGTCGACGTCACCGGCGGCCTCGACGGCGCGGCCGGAGGTGGCGAGCACGTTGCGCTGCACCAGCCGGTCCATGCCGGCGATGCCGATCGCGGACAGCAGCGCGCCGATGGTGGTCGGGATCAGGCAGACCAGCAGCGCGGTCAGCACGAGCAGCGGGACCTGCGTGCCGGCGTAGGCGCTCATCGGGGCGATCGCGACGACCGCGAGCAGGAAGATGATCGTCAGGGCCGAGAGCAGGATCGTCAGGGCGATCTCGTTCGGCGTCTTCTGCCGGGCCGCGCCCTCGACGAGCGCGATCATCCGGTCGACGAAGGACTCCCCGGGCCGGGTGGTGATGCGCACGACGATCCGGTCCGACAGCACCGTGGTGCCGCCGGTGACGGCGCAGCGGTCGCCGCCGGCCTCCCTGATGACGGGCGCGGACTCGCCGGTGATCGCGGACTCGTCGACCGAGGCGATGCCGTGGACGACGTCGCCGTCGCCGGGGATCGTCTCCCCCGCCTCGACGACGACGAGGTCGCCGAGGCGCAGCTGCGCGCAGGGGACCTGCTCCTCGGCGGCGTCGCGGTCGGCGGGAGCGTCGGTGACCAGCCTGCGGGCGACGGTGTCGCGCTGGGTTGCCCGCAGCGAGGCGGCCTGGGCCTTGCCGCGCCCCTCCGCGACGGCCTCGGCGAGGTTGGCGAACAGCACGGTGAACCACAGCCAGACCGCGACGAGCACCGCGAACACGCTGGGGTCGACGACGGCGAGCACGGTGACCAGCACCGACCCGACCCAGACGACGAACATCACCGGGTTGCGGGCCTGCACGCGCGGGTCGAGCTTCCGCAGGGCCTCGGGCAGCGCGGCCAGCAGCTGCCCCGGGGCGAAGGCCCCCGCGGCGACGGGCGCGGGCGCCGGGTCGGACGCCTGCGGCCCGGTGGGCCGCTCGTGGGACACGGACACGGTCTCCTCCGGTCGAGGGGTCCCCCCACCGCCGTCTGCTCCGAGGGTCACTTTCGTAGCGCTGTAAGCCACGAAGGTTCCCCTGGGGGCACCGCCGGAGGCGGGCGACGGGGTCGGAGTGGGGGCGGGGGGCGGGGTGGGGCGCCGGCTCACGACAGGGCCTCGGCGATCGGGCCGAGCGCCAGCGCCGGGAAGAACGTCAGCGCCGAGACCAGCAGCACGGTGCCCCCGACGAGCCCGGCGAACAGCAGGCCGTCGGTCGGGAGCGTCCCCGCCCCGGCCGGGACGCGGCGCTGGCGGGCCAGGGCACCCGCCAGCGCGAGGACGGCGAGGATCGGCACGAAACGCCCGAAGAGCATCGCCATCCCCAGCCCGGCCTGGAAGAAGTCGCTGGTCACGGTGATCCCGGCGAACGCCGAGCCGTTGTTGTTGGCGGCCGAGGCCCAGGCGTAGAGGACCTCGGAGAAGCCGTGCGCCCCGTCGTTGTTCAGGGCGTCGGCGGTGCCCGGCAGGGCGATCGCCAGACCGGCCCCCAGCAGCACGAACGCCGGCATAACCAGGATCGACACCGCGGCGTAGGTGATCTCGCGGCGGCCGAGCTTCTTGCCGAGGTACTCCGGGGTCCGGCCGACCATCAGTCCGGCGAGGAACACCGCGATGACGGCGAGCACGAGCAGGCCGTAGAGGCCCGCTCCGACCCCGCCGGGGGCGACCTCGCCGAGCAGCATGTTCAGCAGCGTCACGCCGCCGGCGGCGCCGGAGTAGCTGTCGTGCATCGAGTTGACCGCGCCGGTGGACGTCCCGGTCGTCGACACCGCGAACAGGACCGAGCCGGGGATGCCGAAGCGCACCTCCTTGCCCTCCAGCGCACCACCTGCGGCGAGCGCGGCGGGGCCGTTGGGGTGGGTCTCGGCGAGCCAGGCGGCGGCGAGCATGAGCGCCCACAGGCCGCCCATGACCGACAGCAGGACGACGCCCTGGCGGACCCGGCCGACCATGACCCCGAAGGTCCGGGTCAGCGCGACCGGGATCACCAGCAGCAGGAAGATCTCCAGCAGGTTCGCGACCGGGCCCGGGTTCTCGAACGGGTGCGCGGAGTTCGCGTTGAAGATCCCGCCGCCGTTGGTGCCGAGCTCCTTGATCGCCTCCTGCGACGCGGCCGGGGCCAGCGGGAGGGTGTGCACCGAGCCGTCCACAGTGGTGATCTCCACCCCGGAGCGCAGAGACTGCACGACGCCGGTCGCGACGAGGGCGACGGCGGCGACGACGGCGACCGGCAGCAGGATCCGGGTGACGCCGCGGGTGAGGTCGACCCAGAAGTTGCCGATGCGGCCGTCGTCGTCGCCGCGGGAGACGAACCCGCGGACCAGCGCGACCGCGACCGCCATGCCGACGGCGGCGGACACGACGTTCTGCACGGTCAGGCCGGCCATCTGCACGGTGTGGCCGAGCACCTGCTCGGGCACGTAGGACTGCCAGTTCGTGTTGGTCACGAACGACACCGCGGTGTTGAACGCCATCGCGGGCGACACCGAGGAGGCGCCGTCGGTGCCGCGGCCGAACCCGAGCGGGAGGAAGGCCTGCAGCCGCTGCATCAGGTAGAGCAGCGCGATCGAGACGAACGAGAATCCCAGCACACCCGCGGCGTAGGTCGTCCAGCGCTGCGGGGACGCGGCGTCGATCCGGCAGACCCGGTAGACGAACCGCTCGACCCGCCAGTGCCGGGTGTCGGTGTAGACCCGCCCCATCCAGTCGCCCAGCGGCTTCCAGGTCACGGCGAGCAGCGCCACCAGCGCCGCCGCCTGCGCGAGCCCCGCCATCAGAACCGCTCCGGCCGGAGCAGCGCGATCACCAGGTAGACCAGCAGGGCCAGGGCGAGCACACCCCCGGCGATGTTCGCGATCACAGCTTCTCCATCCCGCGCAGGGTGAGCGCGAGGACGGCGAAGGACGCCACCAGCAACGTGGTGCAGGCCAGGTCGGCCACGGGACTCTCCTCGGTCGTGCCCACCCGCCGGCATGTCCGGCGGGCTGCGGGGATCGTGCGCCGCACCGGGGGTCGCGCCCGCGGCGATGACGGCGGATTGACGCCCACCGGGTCGCGCGTTGACGCGTTCTTGACGCCCGGTGGTGGCCATCACGTCCCCCGGACGGGCGGTCGATCTCAGGAACCCGTCACCACACGCGCGTGACGACGCCAACACCGCGTCAGGGGCCGGGCCGATCCGCTGCCGGGGGCGCACGCTCCCGCGCATGCTGCAGCGCCGCCCCGCTCGTCCGGTCCCGCCGCCCCTGCCGGGCTGCCGGCGACCGCGCTGGTCGCCCACCTCGTCCCGGCGGTTGCGCGGCACAGCGCTGGTTACCCTGCTCGGTGACGGTCCGGGCACCCGCCCGGCCGGCCCGGCGGGGAGGTCTGTGCATGTCGGTGATCGACAACGCGGTCTACGTCGACGGCAAGCGGGCGGCGGCGCCCGACTCCGTCGACAGCGCGGTCGAGGCGCTGCACGGCTGCCGTGCCGACCACGGCGGGGACGCACCCGCGTTCTGCTGGATCGGCATGCTGCGGCCGGGCGTCGACGAGATCCACCAGGTCGCGGCGGAGTTCGGGCTGCACGCGCTGGCGATCGAGGACACCGTCAACGCCCACCAGCGCCCCAAGCTGGAGCGCTACGGCAGCACCGAGTTCGTGGTGCTGCGCCCGGCCCGCTACGTCGACTCCGACGAGGTCGTCGAGATCGGCGAGGTGCACCTGTTCCTCGGCCCGGACTTCGTCATCACCGTCCGGCACGCCGCCGAGCCGCAGCTCGGCGAGGTCCGCGACCGGCTGGAGGGCGACCCGGACCTGCTCTCGCACGGACCGATGGCGGTGCTCTACGCGGTGCTGGACCGGGTCGTCGACGACTACTTCCCCGTCCTCGACGGTCTGCAGGACGACATCGACGAGATCGAGGTGCAGGTCTTCCGCGGCGACCCGAACGTGTCACGGCGCATCTACCAGCTGACCCGGCAGGTCATCGCGTTCCAGCGGGCCGTCGAGCCGCTTCAGGAGATCTTCGTCGAGCTGCGGGCCCGGTTCGCCAAGTCCGGCGACGCCCCGGACCTGGAGCTGCGCCGGGCGATGCGCGACGTGATCGACCACGCCACGCGGGTGCGGGAGCGCGTCGAGGGGTTCCGCGACCTGCTCGGCAACATCCTGACGGTCAACTCGACCCTGGTCGCGCAGCGGCAGAACGAGGAGATGACCCGGCTCACCGAGGCGGGCTTCGCGCAGAACGAGCAGATGAAGCGGGTGTCGTCGTGGGCGGCGATCCTGTTCGCGCCGACCCTGATCGCCGGCATCTACGGCATGAACTTCGACGAGATGCCGGAGCTGCACTGGGCGCTGGGCTACCCGATGGCCATCGGGCTGATGCTGCTGCTCGGACTGGGGCTGTACCTGGCGTTCAAGCACAACGACTGGCTCTGAGGGCCGGGCGCCCACCCCCCGTGGACGCCCGGCCCCCGGCTCAGCTGCCGGCTCCGGGCGTGGCCGGTGCCGGGGTCGCCGGCGCCGCGGTCGGCGACGCCTGCGTACTCGGACGGGCCGCCGTGGTCTGCGGGATCGTCACGACCAGCGGCGGCGGGGGCACGGTCACGCACTCCCCCGACGACGGGTCGGTCGTGCGCACACCCTGCGGGTACGGCCCGGGCGCCGGGGCGGTCGAGGTGACCGCGGAGCCGTCGGTGGGGCAGTAGCCGTCGTCGACGGCGAGCGGGCGGCCGTTCTCGTCGAACAGAAAGACCCCGGTCAGCGGCCTGCCCTTCGCGTCGAAGGGCCGCACGTCGGACACCGTGTTCCCGTCGAGGGTCAGGCCCGGCGGCGGCGAGTACGACGACACGTCGGTGGTGCGGTCCTGCCCCTGGGCCGGCACCCCGGCCACCAGCAGGCCCGCGGCCAGTGCGTTCAGCGGCACCACGGCCCACAGCAGCCGGCGATCGGCCGCACTGCGGCGGCCGAGCAGCACCGACAGCGGCACCGCGGCGACGGCCAGGACGACGGTGATCAGCAGCCCGGCGGACCCGCCCCCGCCGAACACCCATCCGACGAGCCCGGCCGCGACCAGCCCGCGCAGCACCCACCAGCCGGGCTGGAGGGTCAGGACGAACCCGCCGATCCCGCCGTCGGCCCGGGCCCGGGCGATCCGCTCCCGCAGCGCCACCACCGACGGCAGCGCCGCGACCGACGGTTGCCCCGGCCCGTCGGACCACACGGCGAGCACCCCGGCCACGGCGGCCAGGGCCGCGAGGAACATCGGGAACGACGCCGACGGCCCGACCTGCCACACGGCGGGACCCGCGAGGACCATCAGGCCGGTGGCGCAGAGGAGCGCGGCCACCGCGAACCACGCCCCGCCCGTGCGGGGGCGTTCGGCGGGCGCCTGCGGGGCCGGATAGCCCGCGGCCGCGCGCAGCTCCGCCGCGTAGGCCTCCGGTGTGCCGAGGCGCTCGCGGACCGCGGCCCGGTCGAAGCCGGGGCCCAGCTCGTCGGAGAGGTCGGCGAGGTGGCCCCGCGCGTCCTCGACGATCTCCTCGACCTCCGCCGGGGGCAGGTCGGACAGCGCTTCCCGCAGCCCGAGCAGGTACTCGATGCCGACCGGGTCGCCGATCCGGGTCGTGGCGGCGCCGTCGGGGCCGCCGGTGCCGTCGGTGCTCACGTGCCCACCAGGCCTTCCATCGTGGTGGCGAACGTGCGCCACCGGTCGGTCGTCTCCTGCAGCCGGGTCCGGCCCGGCCCGTTGATCGCGTAGTACTTGCGGTGCGGCCCCTCCTCGCTGGGGACGACGTAGGAGGTCAGCAGGCCCGCACCGTAGAGCCGGCGCAGCGTGCCGTAGACCGACGCGTCCCCCACCTCGCTGAGCCCGGCCGCGCGCAGCGCGCGGACGACCTCGTAGCCGTACCCGTCCTCGCGGTCGAGCACGGCGAGCACCGCGAGGTCGAGCACTCCCTTGAGCAGCTGACTGGTGTCCATCGCACCTCCTTGCGCACCGAAGAGTACTACGCAGTGCGCAGTAGTGCGCGCACCACTGCACCCGGTGCGTGTCAAGGTGCCGCCAGTGGTGGCACCGGCCGCGTCAGGGCGGCGTAGCGGGAGCGGGCACGGACGCGCCCGCAGGGTGACAACGGAGGGGCACGGCGCCCGCACCGGGCGCCCGCCACCAAGGAGTCATCCCGGTGACCCTCGCCGACCTGCTCCCCTCCCTCCGCCCGACGCTGGCCGCCCGCCTCGAGCCGGGCCTGTGGCCGGTCACGACCCGCACGACCTCCGACGGCACCCTGCAGATCGGCGGGGTCGACCTCGCCGGACTCGCCGCCCGCTTCGGCACCCCGGTGCAGGTGCTCGACACCGCCGACGTCCGCGCCCGCTGCCGCGCCTACCGGGCCGCGCTGCCCGACGCCGAGATCGTCTACGCCGGCAAGGCGTTCCTCTGCCGCGGGATGGCCCGCCTGGTCGCCGACGAGGGCTGTTCGGTCGACGCCTGCTCCGGCGGTGAGGTCGCGGTGGCCGCGGCCGGGGGGCTGCCCGGCGACCGGATCGTGCTGCACGGCACCGTCAAGACCGACGAGGACCTCAAGGCGGCGTTCACCGCGGGCGTCGGGCGGATCGTGCTGGACTCGGCGGCGGAGGTCGACCGGATCGCCGCGCTCGCGCCGCACCGGCAGAAGGTGCTGCTGCGGATCAGCCCGGACGTCGACGCCGGCACCCACCCGGGGCTCACGACCGGCACCGCGTCGTCGTGGTTCGGGATGCCGCCCGCCGAGGCGTGCGAGGTCGCCGGACGGGTGCTGGCCCGCCCCGAGCTGGAGCTGGCCGGGCTGCACTGCCACCTCGGCTCGCAGGTGCCGTCGGTGTCGCGCTACGAGCGGGCCGCGGTCCGGATGGTGGGGGTGATCGCGGCGCTGCGTGCGCGGTACGGGATCAGCGTCGCCGAGCTGGACCTGGGCGGCGGGCACGCGGTCGGCTACGCCGAGGGCGAGCCGTGCCTGGACCCGGCGCTCTTCGGCCGGGCCGTGCGGGGCACCCTGGCCCGGGCCTGTGCGGCGCACGGGATCGACGAGCCGCGGCTGCTGGTCGAGCCGGGGCGCGCGGTCGTCGCCCGGGCCGGGGTGACGCTCTACCGGGTCGGCGCGGTGCAGCGCTGCGGCGACGGCCGCACCACCGTGCTGGTCGACGGCGGCATGAGCGACGACCCGCGCCCCGCCCTCTACGGCGCCCGCTACCCGGTCCGGCTCGTCGGGCGCGCCACCCGGGCGCCGCTGGAGACGGTCCGCGTGGCGGGGCGGCACTGCGAGTCCTCCGACGTGATCGCCGACGGCGTCCGGCTGCCCGCCGACGTCGCGCCCGGGGACCTGCTGGCGGTGCCGGTGTCCGGCGCGTACCACGCGTCGATGGCCTCGACCTACAACCAGGTCCCGCGCCCGCCGGTGGTCGCCGTCGCCGCGGGGGCGTCGCTGCCGCTGCTGCGCCGCGACACCCCGGAGGACCTGCTGCGACGCGACTGCTCCTGACCCCCGCGCCGCTCAGCGACGCGGCCGCGGCGCCGGCTGGCACCGCGGGCAGGTGAACGACGAGCGGTTCATGAACGCGTCCCGGCGGATCGGGGTGCCGCAGCGACGGCACGCCCGGTCCGCCTGGCCGTAGACGTTCAGGGAGCGGTCGAAGTAGCCCGAGGCGCCGTTGACGTTGACGTACAGCGCGTCGAAGGAGGTCCCGCCCTGGGCGAGCGCCTCGTGCATGACGGTCGTCGCGGCGTCGAGGACGGCGTGACCCTGGGCCCGGGTGAGTTTCTCGGTGGGCCGGGCGCCGTGGAGCCGGGCCCGCCAGAGCGCCTCGTCGGCGTAGATGTTGCCGATCCCGGAGACGACGGTCTGGTCGAGAAGCGCCCGCTTGACCTCGGTGCGACGGCGACGCAGCGCCGCGACGGCGTCGTCGGCCGAGAACGCCGGGTCCATCGGGTCGCGCGCGATGTGCGCGACCGACTCGGGCACCAGGCCGCCGCCCGCGGCCGCGGCGAGCGGGTGCACCGACAGCCCGCCGAAGGTGCGCTGGTCGACGAAGCGGAGCTCGGGGCCGTCGTCGTCGAACCGGACACGGACCCGCAGGTGCTTCTCGCCGGGCGCGTCCGGGGGCTCCACGAGCATCTGCCCGGACATCCCCAGGTGCGCGAGCAGTGCGTCGTCGCCGGGGCCCGCGGTGTCCAGCTCCAGCCAGAGGTACTTGCCGCGCCGCGCCGCCGCGGACAGCGTGCGACCGGTCAGCCGGCCGGTGAAGTCGTCCGCGCCGGTCGGATGCCGGCGTACCGCGCGCGGATGCAGCACCTCGACGCGGGCGATCCGCCGGTCCAGCACGTGGTCGGCGAGGCCGCGGCGGACGACCTCGACCTCGGGCAGTTCCGGCATCGACGGCTACCGCCCGGAGCCGGCACTCTCGTCGGACAGCGCGTGCCAGGCGATCTCGGCCGCCTTCTGCTCGGCCTCCTTCTTGGTGCGCCCCTCACCGCTGCCGAGGTCACGACCCCCGACGACGGCCGTCGCGGTGAACACCTTCAGGTGGTCCGGGCCCTCCTCGTCGATCCGGTACTCGGGCACGCCGTGCCCGCCGGCGGCGGTGAGCTCCTGCAGGCTGGTCTTCCAGTCCAGGCCCGCACCGAGCAGCGGGGCACTGTGCAGCAGGTCCGCGAACAGCCGGTGGATCAGCTCGCGGGACGGCTCGAGGCCGTGCGCGAGATACACCGCGCCGAGCAGCGCCTCGGTGGCGTCGGCCAGGATGCTGGCCTTCGACCGGCCACCGGTCAGCTCCTCACCGCGCCCCAGGTACAGGTACGCGCCGAGACCGTGCGGCCCGTCGTCCGGCGTCGGCAGCGCCACCGCGACGGTGGCGAGCGCGTGCATGTTGACCACGCTCGCGCGCAGCTTCGCCAGCTGCCCCTCGGGCAGGTCCGGGTGGTCCCGGTAGAGCCGCTCGGTGATCACGATCGACAGCACTGAGTCGCCCAGGAACTCCAGGCGCTCGTTGGTCGGCAGTCCGCCGTGCTCGTAGGCGTAGGACCGGTGGGTCAGCGCCAGCGTGAGCAGCGCCTCGTCCAGGTCCACACCGAGTGCGGACAGCAGAGGTGACCGGTCCGTCACCGGACCGGTCACGCTCTTGTCGCCCACTGCTGCGATCAGGCCGGGCTGGTGACCTGACGGCCGTCGTACTGCCCACAGGTCGGGCAGGCGATGTGCTGCAGCTTCGGCTCACGGCAGGCGCGGTTCGAGCAGGCGACCAGGGTCGGCGCAGTGGCCTTCCACTGCGACCGGCGCGCACGCGTGTTCGACCGCGACATCCGGCGCTTGGGAACGGCCATGATGACACTCCTCGGTACTTCGAACGATCAGGTCTGCCCACCGGGGAGCGGGCTCACGAGGAGCCGCCGCTCAGTCGGTGGAGGGCAGGCGCTCACGGAGCGCCGCCCAACGAGGATCCAGTGTCTCATGCCCGTGATCCGACGGGAGATCGGCCCACCTCTCGCCGCACTCGACGCACAGACCGGGGCAGTCCTCGCGGCACAGCGGCGCCATCGGGAGCTCGGTGACGATCGCGTCGCGCACGGTCTGGGTGAGGTCGATGCGCTCGTCGACCAGGCGCGGGATCTCGTCGGCGTCGGTGGTCTCCTCGGTGACCGAGTCCGGGTAGGCGAACAGCTCGCCGATCCGGACCTGCACGTCCTCACCGATCGGCTCCAGGCAGCGCGAGCACTCCCCCGCCAGCCGGGCGTCGGCCGTGCCGGAGACGTAGACGCCCTCGGTCACCGACTCCAGGGACACGTCGAGCTCGACGTCGGACCCGCCGGGGACGGTGATCACCCCGGTCAGGCCGATCTCGGCGTCGCCCGACGGCGCGGGGACCGTACGGGCCACGGTGCGCTGGTTGCCGGGGCGGCGGGCCAGCTCGCGGGTGGAGAGGACCCAGGGGTTGTCGTCGGGACGGTTCTGGCTGCGCGCGGTGTTCATCTCGCGGACCAGCGTACGCGGCCCGTTCAGTCGCGTCGTCGCACGTCGAACGCGTCGGCGACCAGGGCGCTCAGCTCCAGGAACGCGTCCGCGGTCGCCGGGCGGAGCCGGGCCGGGTCGACCCGGCCGCCGGTGGCCAGGTGCGGGTCGTGCGGGACCTCGACGACGCCGCGCACCCGCTGGGCGAAGTGCTCGCGGATCCGGGCGGCGTCGACCTCGGCGCTGCGCCGGTCGCAGGACAGCACGACCACCGCGTCGCGGACGAGGTCGCCGTGGCCGTGCGCGACCAGCCAGTCCAGCGTCTTGCTGGCCCGGCCCGCGCCGTCGACGGTCGGGGCCCCGACCACGACGACCGAGTCGGCGCGCGCGAGGGTGCCCTGCATCGTGGAGTGCACCATCCCGGTGCCGGAATCGGTGATGATGATGTTGAAGAAGCGGCCCAGGAGGTCGACCACGCGCTCGTACTCGTCGCGGGAGAACGCCTCGCCCGAGGCGGGGTCCTGCTCCGAGGCCAGGACCTGCAGGCGCCCGGCGAGGCTCGTGTAGCGGGACACGTCGGTCCAGGTGCCGACCGAGTCCAGATCGTTCAGCAGCTCGCGGACGGTGATCCGGGAGTCGCCGGTGAGGCGGTCGGCGAGCGTGCCGGCGTCGGGGTTGGCGTCGAGGACGACGGCCCGGTCCCCGCGGTGCTCGGCCAGCGCCTGTCCGAGGCAGGCCGCGACCGTGGTCTTGCCGACGCCGCCCTTCACCGACATGACCGCCACCCGGTGCGCCCCGGCCAGCGGCGCGCGGACCCGGGCCAGCAGCCCGGAGCGGAGCTCCTCGGCGTCGCTCGGGCCGGGGTTCACACGGCCGCCGGTGACGTCGTAGAGCGCGCGCCGCCAGCCGGTGCGCGGCCGGTCGGGCCGCGCGCGCAGCACGGTGTCCTCACGCAGGTCCGCCGCGGCCGCCCCGGGGTTCCCGCGCGGGGCCTCGGAACGTGGGAGCTCGGGACGCGGGACCTCGGCAGCCGGGGGCTGCGCCGGGTTCGTCACAGGGGGTCCTTCCAGCCGGTGCCCGTAGCGTGCCCACCAGGTCGTCGGGTCGGGTTCGGGCCGGCGTGCCATGCGCGGGAGGGTAGTACGGCGGGTGACCTGGATTCCTGCGTCCGGCGTATCCGACCACAGCAACTGCGCGTGGTGAAGCACCTTCTGTCGCAGCAGTACCCGTGATCACCCGGCCGCGCGGGCCGCCTGCCGGGTCGCGCCGGGCGTCTCGCCGAGCACCGCCCGGTAGCGACGGGTGAAGTGGGCCTGGTCGGCGTAGCCGAGATCGGCGGCCAGCCCGGCCAGTGCGGTGCCCGGGTCGGTCCGGAGCACCGCGGCGGCGTGCTGCAGGCGACGGCACTCGATCAGCCACAGCGGGGTCAGTCCGATGTGGCCGCGGACCAGGCGTTCCAGCGTCCGCGGTGCGACACCGACGAGCTCGGCGAGCTGGTCGGCGCGCAGGACGTCGGCGCGGGACTCGGCCAACGCGCAGGCCCGGTTGACCAGGCGCCCGGCGTCGGTGACCCGGTCCGCCAGCGGGGCGAGCCAGTCCCGCACCGTCGCGGCCGGGTCGCCGCCCGCCACGGCCGCGGTGAGCTCCGCCACCGGCGCGCCGCGGACCTCCTCGGCGGTCTCGCGCAGCGCGGCGGGTGCGGTGGCCGTGAACAGGGGGGTCGCGCCGGGCCGCAGCAGGACACCGACGACCCAGGACCGCCCGGCCAGCTCCCGGACGTCGACGCCGGTGCGCGGCCCGTGCAGCGTCGCGGTGACCGGGTCGGTGACGAGGTTGAACGCCGGGTACTGCAGCACCCGCTGGCGCACCGTGCGCCCCGGCGGGACGTCCCAGCGGGCGGTCCACACCCACCGGACGAGGTCGTCGAGCCCGATGGGCGCCCGGTCGAGCGTGACCTCGGGGGCACCCGGGTTCAGGTGTCCGCGCGACTCGACGGTCATCGACCAACCCCCTGTCGGCAATGTTCAATCCGCGCCGTCGCGGGGCGGGGAGAGTCGTCGTATGGAGCTCACGAGCAGCGTCACCGGCGCCCACACCACCGACGGCCGTCCGCACGGGGTCACCTCGCTCACCCCGCACCTGGTGGCATCGCCCGCCCGCGCGGCGATCGAACTCTACTGCGCCGCCTTCGGGGCCCGGGTGCTCTCGGTCACCGAGATGGGCGGGATGGTCGGGCACGCCGAGCTGGAGCTGGCGGCCGGCCGGTTCACCGTCTCCGACGCGATGCCCGACCACGGCCTCGTCGCCGCCCCGGCGGGCGACCACCCGGTGTCGCTGTCGCTCGCGGTGTACGTACCCGACGTGGACGCGGCCGTCGCGACGCTGGTGGAGGCCGGGTCGACGGTGCGCGAGCCGGTCTCGACATTCGTGTCCGGGGACCGGTTCGGCTCGGTCGTCGACCCGTACGGGGTGCGGTGGGCGGTGATGACCCGGGTGGAGGACCTGTCGCCGGAGGAGAGCGGGCGCCGGGTCGAGGAGTGGGCAGCGCAGCAGGGCTGAGGACGCGGCGGCCCGGTCGGCGCCGGCGGCGGTGGACGTCGGGGACGGGGCCGGCCGGGGTCGCGCTGCGGGGGCCGGTCGTCGGACGGTGTGCCGACGCCCCTGTGCTCCTGGACATCGTTGCGGAGCGCCTAGTCTCGGACGGTGATCTTCACTGCTCTGCTGTCCGTCGTCCCGGCGACCTGAGACCGGTGTTCCGGTCCCGATCGTTCCCGCCGGCCTTCGCGACGGCATCGGTGTCCTTCGTGGTGGTCTGCGCCGCGGCCGGGGTGCCGGCACCGCTCTACGTCGTCTACCAGCGGTCCTACGGCATCTCGACGGTCGCGCTCACCGGCGCGTTCGCCGTCTACGTCGTGCCGCTGCTGGTCGCCCTGCTGTGCTGCGGCAGCCTGTCCGACCACGTGGGCCGGCGCCGGGTGGCGGTGCCCGCGCTGATCGTCGGCGCGGTGGCGTGCCTGGTCCTCGCCACCGTCGACTCGTCCGCGCCGTTGATCATCGGGCGCGCGGTCCAGGGGGTGTCGGTGGGGCTCGCGCTGGCCGCGCTCGGCGGCTACGTCGTCGACCTGGCGCCTCCGGCGCGTCCCGGGCTGGCCGGGGCGATCACGAGCGGCGCGCCGCCGGGCGGCATCGCGCTCGGCGCGCTCGCCTCCGGAGCCGCGGTGCAGCTCGCGCCGGACGGCGCACCCGTCTGGTCCTTCGTCGTCGCAGCGGGACTGCTCGTCGTGGCCGCCGCGGCGCTCGCCCTGCTGCCGGAGACCGCGGCCCGGCGGCCCGGGGCGCTGCGGTCGCTGCGGCCGGAGGTCCGGGTACCCCGCGCCGCGCGCCCGCTGTTCCCGATGGTGTGTGTCGTCGTCGCGGCGACCTACGTCCTCGGCGGGTTCACCCAGGCGCTGGCCCCGTCGCTCGCGGCCTCCGTACTGGGCCGCGACGACCTGTTCAGCGGCGCCCTGGCCGTCGCCGTCTACCACCTCGCGGGACCGGCGGCGGGGCTCGCGGCCGCCCGGCTGCCCGCCGCACGCGCGCTGGCCGGCGGGGCCCTCGTGCTGGCGGCCGGCACCGCCGGGTTCGTCGGCGCGATCGCCCTCGGGAGCTTCGCCGCCTACCTCGCCGCCGCGGTCGCGGCCGGGGCCGGGTTCGGCGTCGCGTTCGCCGGCGCGATCCGGGTCCTGCTCGACCGGAGCCCGGAGGGCACGCGCGCCGGCACCCTCGCCGCGGTCTACCTGTACTGCTACCTCGCCGCCGCCGTGGCGAGCCTGCTGGCGGGGGCCGCGGTCGACGTGTGGGGCCTGGCGCCGGTGGCGTCGGTCCTGTGCGGTGTGGTCGTGGTGATGTCGGTCGTGGGCGCCGCCGGGGCCGCGCTCCGGCTCCGCGGCTCGGTGGACCCGGGGTGAGCGCCGCGTCGGCGCCCGGCCGGGACTGCCCGAGCCGCCGCGCCGTCAGTCGATGAGGTCCATCCCGGTGCCGGTGCGGCCCTGCTCCGGGGGCCGTGCGCCGCCGTAGTTCGGGCCGTACTGGCCGCGCCAGATCTGGCTGCGCCCGCGCCCGACGACGCCGAGCGCGTTGTTCAGGGTGGTCTCCAGCTCGCCCAGGGTGGTGTCGACGTAGTCGTCGCACTCCCGGCGCAGCCGGTCGGCCTCGGCGTGCGCGCCGTCGACGATCCGGCCGGCCTCGGCGTGCGCGGAACGGACGACCTCGGTCTGGGACACCAGCCGGGTCTGCTCGTTCTGCCCGTCGGCGATGAGCCGGTCGTGCGCGGCCCGGCCGGCGTGGCTCATCCGCTCGGCCTCGTCCCGGGCCCGGTCGGTGACCTCGGCGTACTGGCGGCGGCCCTCGGCGACCGCGCGCTCCGCCTCGTGGCGGGCCTCGGCCAGGGTGCGCCCGGCCTCCTCCTGCGCCTCGGCGACGAGCCGCTCGGCCTCGGTGCGCGCGTTCTGCAGCGTCTCCTCGGCCTCGGCGTTCGCCGCGGTCCGGGTCTCCTCCGCCTCGCGCTCGGCCTCGGACACGACGTCGTCGCGCCGGTCGAGCACGTCCTGGGCGTCGTCCATCTCGCCCGGGATCGCCTCGCGGACGTCGTCGAGGAGCTCCAGCACGTCGCCGCGCGGGACCACGCAGTTCGACGTCATCGGGACGCTGCGCGCCTCCTCGACGATCGTCACCAGCGCGTCCAGCGACTCGAAGACCCGGTACACGAGACGGATCCTCTCACCGTCGCGGGCGCGGACCCGTTATTGGGCGCCGCTCCCGCGTGTCAGGCGAGCCGGTCCAGCAGCCGGGTGTGCACGCTCGGCGGGAGGAACGCGGTGACGTCGCCGCCGCCGCGGGCGACCTCCTTGACCAGCGAGCTCGACACGTAGACCTGACCGGGCGCACCGGGCAGGAACAGCGTCTCGACCCCGGTCAGGTGCCGGTTCATGTGCGCCATCGGGAGCTCGTAGTCGTAGTCCGTCGCCCCGCGCAGACCCTTGACCATCGCCTGGGCGCCGCGCTCGCGGCAGTAGTCGACGACCAGACCCTGGAACGACTCGACCCGCACGCCCGGCAGGTCCGCGGTGATCTCGGTGAGCATCGCGACGCGCTCGTCGACGGAGAACAGCCCCTCCTTGCGGGGGTTCACCAGGATCGCGACGAACACCTCGTCGAACAGCGCCGCGGTGCGGGCGATGACGTCGAGGTGACCGACCGTCGGCGGGTCGTAGGAACCGGGGCAGACGGCGCGACGGACCTCGGGCATGGCCGGAACCTATCAGCCGGTGATCACCGGTCAGGCCCAGCTGCGGTCCAGCGACATGTGCAGCTCGTAGCGGTCACCGCGGTAGCGCGACACGGTGTACTCGACCGGCCGGTCGCCGGAGCTGGAGGTCCGGTCGAACACCAGGATCGGGCGCCCGGCGGGGATCCCGAGCAGGACCGCCGAGGCCTCGTCGGCCTGGTGGGCGGCGACGGTCTGCTCGGCGCGGTCGATGGGGAGCCGGTAGTGCTCCTGCAGGATCCCGTAGACCGAGCCGCTGAGGTCGTGGACGTCGAGGTCGGGGACCTGTTCGGCGTCGTACCAGGCGTCGTCGATCGACATCGGCACCCCGTCGGCGACCCGCAGCCGCCGCAGGTGCCAGCACAGGCCGTCGGGCCCCTGGCCGAGCGCGCGGACGGCCTCCGGCGGTCCGGTGGTGAGCGCGACCTCGAGGACGACCGTGGTCGGGGTCAGCCCGAGCCTGCGCATGTCGTCGTGGAAGGACGCGAGGTGCAGCCGGGAGCGCGCGGTGCGGGCGGCGACGTAGGTGCCCTTGCCACGGACCCGGGTCAGCAGCCCGTCGCGCTCCAGCTCGCCGACGGCGGCCCGCACCGTCACCCGGCTCACGCCGTGGTCCAGGCACAGCCTGCGCTCGCTGGGGAAGGCGTCGCCCGGTGCGAAGTCCCGCGCGATCGTCTCCGCGAGCAGGATGCGGAGCTGTTCGTGCTTGGGCACGACCCCGTCGCCGATCCGGACCTCGCCGTTCATGGTGCTGTCCACCGTAGCCACTACCGCCCCCGTCCCGGTGCGCCGACCTGTCCGGTCACGACGGGCCCGGACAGGTCCCCGGCGGCCGCCCGGTCGAGCACGAGCGTGCAGCGCGGGTGGTCGCGCAGCACGGTCGCGGGCACGTCGGTCGTGACCGGTCCGGACACCGTCGCCGCCACGGCCGCGCGCTTGCCCTCCCCGGTCGCGACGAGCACGATCCGCCGGGCCTCCATGATCGTGGCCGGTCCCTGGGTGAGCACCCGGTGCGGCACGTCCGCGGGACGGTCGAAGAAGCGGGCGTTGTCGGCGCGGGTCCGCTCGGTCAGCGTCGCGACCCGGGTGCGCGAGCCGAACGCCGAGCCGGGCTCGTTGAACCCGATGTGCCCGTTGCCGCCGATACCGAGGATCTGCAGGTCCACCGGGCCGCACGCGGCGAGCAGCCGTTCGTAGTCCGCCGCGGCCTCGGCCGGGTCCGCGCGGGTGCCGTCCGGGGCGTGCACCGCGGCCGGGTCGATGTCGAGATGGTCGGTGAGCTCGCGGCGGATGACCTCGCGGTAGGACTGCGGGTGCCCGGCGGGCAGGCCCAGGTACTCGTCGAGCAGGAAGGCGCGGGCCCCGGCGAAGGACAGCCCCTTGTCGCGGTGACGGCGGACCAGCTCGGCGTAGGCGGGCAGCGGGGAGCTGCCGGTGGCGAGCCCGAGGGTCGGCGGCCGGCCGGTGCCGCGGGCCAGGACGTCGGCGACGGCGTCGGCGACCGCCCGCCCGCAGGCCCGCGGGTCGTCGAGGACCACGATCTCCATCACGCACCCCCGTCGGTGACGGGCAGGCCGGCGCGCAGCACCTGCTGCGGCCGCAGGTCCGCGTCGGTGACGAGCACGTCGGCGCGGTGGCCCGGGGCCAGCGACCCGACCTCGCCGTCGAGCCCGAGGAGCCGGGCCGGGGTGCGGGTCGCGGCGAGCACCGCGTCCTGCAGCCGCACCCCCGCGTCGCGCACCGTGGCGCGCACGACGTCGACCAGGCACGCGGTGCCGCCCGCGATGGGCCCGTCCGGGATCCGGGCGACGCCGTCGTCGACCCGGACCTGCATCGTGCCCAGGTGGTAACGGCCGTCGGGCATCCCGGCGGCGGCCATCGCGTCGGTGACCAGCGCGACCCGGTCCGGCCCGACCAGGTCGAACACCGCGGCGACGGTGTCGGGCGACAGGTGCACCCCGTCCGCGACGAGCTCCACGACGAGCTCGCCCCGGGCGGCCGCGGCCAGGCACGCCGCGACCGGCCCGGGCGCCCGGTGGTGCATCGGGGGCATCGCGTTGAACAGGTGGGTGGCGCTCATCGGCGCGCCGCCCGCCCGTGCGATCCCGGTCGCGGTGGTGCGGGCGTCGGCGTCGGTGTGGCCGATGCTCGGCAGCACCCCGTGCGTGGCGAGCACCGCGAGCAGGTCCGCCGCGTGCGCGGTCTCCGGCGCGTAGGTCACCGACGCGACGGCCCCGTCCGCCTTGGTGAGCAGCTCGTCGAGCAGCGCGGGGTCGCCCGGGAGGATCGCGCGCGGGTCGTGCGCGCCGCACCGCGCGGCGGCCAGGAACGGGCCCTCCAGGTGGATCCCGGCGAGGTCCCCGGCGACGACGAGCGGGCGCAGCGTCGCGATCCGCTCCGCCAGCACGGTCGGCGGGGCGGAGACCAGCGAGGCGACCGTCGTCGTCGTGCCGTGGGCGCGGTGGTGGGCGACGGCGGCCGCCGCCCCCGTCGCCGTCGCGTCCGGGAAGCCGTGCCCGGCGCCGCCGTGGTCGTGCA
Organism: Pseudonocardia sp. UM4_GMWB1; assembly: GCF_017312155.1. Lineage (NCBI taxonomy): Bacteria > Bacillati > Actinomycetota > Actinomycetes > Pseudonocardiales > Pseudonocardiaceae > Pseudonocardia > Pseudonocardia sp. UM4_GMWB1. The sequence continues at coordinate 4,875,377 of NZ_QJPN01000001.1, forward strand.
CGTCGACCAGCCCGGGCAGCAGCAGCGACGACGACGCGGGCGGGAGCGGACCGTCGTACGCCGCGGCCGGGAGGACCGCGACGATCCGGTCCCCCGCGACCGCGACGACCGAGTCCGGGAGCAGCCGGCCGTCGGTGACGACGGTGCCGCGCAGCACGCGGTCACGCATCACGCGTCGTGGTCCGTCTCGAGCAGCGTCACGAGGCCGTCCAGCGCAGCAGGGGCGCCGTCGCCGTCGGCCCGCAGCACGACCTCGTCGCCGAAGACGACGCCGAGGGTCATGAGCCCGAGGACGCTGCGCGCGTCGACCGGGTCCTTCCCGTCGGTCGCGACGGTGACGGGCAGCCCGGTGGCGGCGGCGGCGCGGGCGAACAGCGCAGCCGGGCGGGCGTGCAGCCCCACCCGGGACGCGACGACGGCGGTGCGGGTGTGCACGGTGCTCTCCTGCTCCTCGGCGGCGGTCACCGGTCGGCCTTGCCCGCGGTGCCGGTGGTCTCGGTGGTGTCGGTGCCGGTGGTACCGGTGGCCTCGTCGTCCTCCCGGCCGGGGGTGCGCAGGTTCCAGCGACGGATCACGAAGCGGAACAGCACGTAGTAGACGACGGCGTAGGCGAGCCCGATCGGGATCAGCCACAGTGGCCGGGTGGACTGGCCGAAGTTGAGGACGTAGTCGATGGCGCCTGCGGAGAAGCTGAACCCGCTGTGGATGTCGAGCGCGTTCACCAGCGCCAGCGAGGTGCCGGTGAGCACCGCGTGGATCAGGTACAGCGGCCACGCCACGTAGACGAAGGCGTACTCGAGCGGCTCGGTGATGCCGGTGACGAACGAGGTCAGCGCGACCGAGACCATGATCCCGCCGACGACCTTGCGCCGCTCCGGACGGGCCTCGTGCCAGATCGCCATCGCCGCGGCGGGCAGCGCGAACATCATGATCGGGAAGAAGCCTGTCATGAAGGTGCCCGCGGTCGGGTCGCCCGCGAAGAACCGGGACAGGTCGCCGTGCACGCCGTTGAAGTCGCCGACCAGGAACCAGACGACCGAGTTGATGATGTGGTGCAGCCCGACCGGCAGCAGCAGCCGGTTGACCAGGCCGAAGACCCCGCCGCCGACGACGGCGTTCTCCCCGACCGCGTTGCCCAGCCCGGTCAGCCCGGCGTTGAACACCGGGTAGACCAGGCTCAGCACCGACGCGATCACCATCATCGACACGGCGGTGAGGATCGGGACCAGCCGGCGGCCGTTGAAGAAGCCGAGGAAGGTCGGCAGCGTCGTGCGGTGGAAGCGCTGCCACAGCAGTGCCGCGACCAGGCCCGCGACGATGCCGCCCAGCACCCCGAAGTCGATCGTGGCCTGCTCGCCCTTCGAGTCGAGCACCCCGGGCAGCAGCACCGGGGACAGCGCGGTGAACACGCCGTCCATCACGAGGTAGCCGACGAGGGCGGCCAGCGCGGTGGACCCGTCGGAGCGGCGCGCCCAGCCGATCGCGATGCCGAGCGCGAAGATCATCGGGAGGTGGTCGAACAGCGCGCCGCCTGCCGCGGCGAGCACGGCCGCGGGCTGCTTCAGCGCCTCGACGCCGCCGAGCAGGTCGTCCTGCCCGAGGCGCAGCAGCAGGCCGGCCGCGGGCAGGACGGCGATCGGGAGCATCAGGCTCCGGCCGAGACGCTGCAGGCCGGCCAGCCCGGCCCGTCGTCGTACCGGTTCCGCTGTGGAGGTGCTCATGGGCTCGCACTCCTCGTGAGGGTGTCGGCGACCGGGGCCGGTGCGCGGGCGTTGTGGAGCCGTCGCGTCAGCCGGTACGGTCTGGTTATAACCAGTGAGGGTGCGGGCTGGACGACACCCTGTCAAGACACTGGTCATAACCAGTTGCGACCAGAGGGAGACCTCCTATGAGCAGGGCCGACGACATCGTGGCGGGGCTGGGCGGGTCCGCGAACATCACCGACATCGAGGCGTGCATCACCCGGCTCCGGACCGAGGTCGGCGACCCCGGCCTGGTCGACGACGCGGCGTTGAAGGCCGCCGGGGCGCACGGTGTGGTCCGGTCCGGGACCGTCGTGCAGGTCGTGATCGGGCCGGAGGCGGAGAACCTCTGCGACGACGTCCGGGACCTGCTGTGACGTCCGTCGTCGCGCCGGTCGACGGCGCGGTGGTCGGCCCCGCGGGGGTGCCCGACCCGGTCTTCCGCGACGAGCTGCTCGGCGGCGGGACGGCCGTCGAGCCGCCCGCGGACGCCACCGAGGCGGTCGTGCTGGCCCCGGTCGCCGGCACCGTCGCGGCGCTGCACCCGCACGCCTTCGTGATCACCGCCGACGGTGGCCCCGGGATCCTGGTCCACGTCGGCATCGACACGGTCTCGCTCGGCGGGGCCGGGTTCACCACGCACGTCGCGAAGGGCGACGCGGTCGAGCGGGGCGCGCCGGTGCTGACCGTGGACCTCGCCGCCGTGCGGGCGGCCGGCCTCGCGCCGACCTGCCCGGTCGTCGTGCTGGACTCCCCCGCCGGCTCGGTGAGCGCCCCCACCGGGCACACGGTCCGCGCCGGCGACGAGCTGTTCCGCCTGTGACGGGCACCGTTCCCGACGGCGCCCCGGTCGTGTTCGACCTCGACGGCACCCTCGTGCGCAGCGAGCACGTGCACCGCCGGACCTGGGCCCGGTTCTTCGCCGAGTGGGACGCCGAGGTCGACGACGAGACCTACCGGCACCGGTTCATGGGCCGCCGCGCGGCCGACACGCTGCGCGAGGTCGACGGGCCGTGGCGCGACGCGGACCCCGACGAGCTCGCCGCGCAGCTGGCCGGGCACGGCTCCGCCCTCGCCGACGACGTCGACGTCGTCCCCGGCGCTCCCGCGCTGCTCCGGTCGCTGGCCGGGCGCGGGCACCGGCTCGCGGTGGTGACGAGCGCCCGCCGCGGCTGGGCCGACCGGGTGCTGGGCGAGGTGCTCGATGCGGCACCGCTGGTCGAGCTCGTCGTCACCGCCGAGGACGTCGTGCGCGGCAAGCCGGACCCGGAGGGCTACCTCACCGCGTGCCGTCGCCTCGACGCCGACCCGGCCGGCTGCGTCGCGTTCGAGGACTCCGTTGCCGGGGTGTCCTCGCTGGTCGCGGCCGGGATGGGCACCATCGTCGGGGTCCGGACGACGGCCGGGGACGCGGAGCTGACCGCCGCCGGGGCACACCGGACGGTGCCGGACCTGACGCCCGGCCGGCTGCTGGGCCCGGCGGCCTGATCCGGGCTCAGCTCCCGAGCGAGCCGTGGTGCAGGACGGTGTCGCCGTAGCGGCGGGACCGGCCCGCGGTGAACCCGGCGGGCCAGCCGAACTCCCCCGACGACTTCGCCCGCTCGACGACGACCGCCGCACCGGGCGCGAGCCAGCCGTGGGTGGTGGCGGCGGTCAGCCAGCCCGCGACCTCGTCGTCGGGCACCGCGTAGGGCGGGTCGACGAACACGACGTCGAACGCCCGCGGCGCGGGCCCGGCCAGCACCGTCCCGGCCCGCCCGGTGACGACCGACCCGCCGAGCCCGACCGCGGCCAGGTTGCGCCGCAGCACCCCCGCGGCCCGCTTGTCCGACTCGATGAACACCGCGTCGGTCGCGCCCCGGGACAGCGCCTCCAGCCCGAGCGCGCCCGACCCGGCGCACACGTCCAGCACGGCGGCACCGCCGAGACCCGGATCGTGGTCGAGCGCGGAGAACAGCGCCTCACGGACCCGGTCGGAGGTCGGCCGGGTCCCCGACGGCGGCACGGCGAGCCGTCGTCCGCCCGCCGTGCCCGCGATCAGCCTGGTCATGGCTCCATGGTGCCGTGCGGCTCAGTCCAGCTCGACCAGCAGGTCCCCGCCCTCGACCTGGGTGACCGTGCCGATCGCGAGCCGCTTGACGGTGCCGGCCCGGTGCGCGGTGATCGACGCCTCCATCTTCATGGCCTCGATGGTGGCGACGGTCTGGCCGTCGTCGACGGTGTCGCCCTCGGCGACCTGCAACGTCACGACACCGGCGAACGGGGCGGCGACGTGCGCGTCGTCGTCCTTGTCCGCCTTCTCCGCGGCCTTCACCTCGGTGGCGACCGACTCGTCGCGCACCGCCACCGGGCGCAGCTGCCCGTTGAGCGTGGTCAGCAGGGTGCGGTAGCCGCGCTCGTCGGGCTCGGAGACTGCCTCCAGCTCGATGATCAGGGTGACGCCGGGCTCCAGGTCCACGGTGTGCTCGAGGTCCTCCTCCAGCCCGTAGAAGAAGTCCTTCGACGACAGCACCGCGGTGTTGCCGTACTGCTCGCGGTGGGTGTCGAAGTCCTTGGTCGGGCCGGGGAACAGCAGCCGGTTCAGCGTGCGGCGACGCTCGTCCCGCAGCCCGCGACGGTCCTCGATGGACAGCTCCGCCTTCTCCGCCTCGGGGCTGCGGCCCTCCAGCGCGCGGGTCCGGAACGGCTCCGGCCAGCCCGCGGGCGGCGAGCCCAGCTCACCGCGCAGGAACCCGATCACCGAGTCCGGGATGTCGAAGCCCGCCGGGTCCTTCTCGAAGTCCGCGGCGTCCACCCCTGCCCCGACCAGGTGCAGGGCCAGGTCGCCGACGACCTTCGACGACGGCGTCACCTTCACCAGCCGGCCGAGCATCCGGTCCGCGGCGGCGTAGCAGTCCTCGATCAGCTCGAACCGGTCGCCCAGGCCGAGCGCGATCGCCTGCTGGCGCAGGTTCGACAGCTGCCCGCCGGGGATCTCGTGGTGGTAGACCCGTCCGGTGGGGCTGGCGAGGCCGGACTCGAACGGCGCGTAGACCTTCCGCACCGCCTCCCAGTACGGCTCCATGTCCCCGACCGCGGTCAGGCTCAGCCCGGTCGCGCGGTCGGTGTGGTCGGTGGCCGCGACCAGCGCCGACAGCGACGGCTGGCTGGTCGTGCCGGCCATCGAGGCGACCGCGCCGTCGACGGCGTCGACCCCGGCGTCGATCGCCGCGACCAGCGTCGCGAGCTGGCCGCCCGCGGTGTCGTGGGTGTGCAGGTGCACGGGGAGGTCGAACCGCTCCCGCAGCGCCGTGACCAGCTTCTTCGCCGCGGGCGGGCGCAGCAGGCCGGCCATGTCCTTGATCGCCAGGACGTGCGCGCCCGCGTCGACGATCTCCTCGGCCAGGCGCAGGTAGTAGTCCAGGGTGTAGAGCTTCTCGCCCGGGTCCGACAGGTCCGCGGTGTAGCAGAGCGCGACCTCGGCCAGCGCCGTGCCGGTGTTCCGGACGGCGTCGATGGCCGGGCGCATCTGGGAGACGTCGTTGAGGGCGTCGAAGATCCGGAAGATGTCCATGCCGGTGTCCGCCGCCTCCTGCACGAAGGCGTCGGTCACCTCCGTCGGGTAGGGCGTGTAGCCGACGGTGTTGCGCCCGCGCAGCAGCATCTGGGTGCAGATGTTCGGCGCCGCGGCCTTGAGCGCGGCGAGCCGGTCCCACGGGTCCTCGGCCAGGAAGCGCAGCGCGACGTCGTAGGTCGCGCCGCCCCAGCACTCCAGCGACAGCAGCTCGGGCATGGTCCGCGCGACGTAGGGCGCGACCGCGACCAGGTCCCGGGTCCGGATCCGGGTCGCCAGCAGCGACTGGTGGGCGTCGCGGAACGTCGTGTCGGTGACCGCGACCGCGGTCTGCTCACGCAGCCGGCGCGCGAAGCCCTCGGGCCCGAGCTCGCGCAACAGCTGCGCCGAGCCGTCCGGCGCGGGCGTCTCCAGGTCGACGCCGGCGGGCAGCTTGTCGACCGGCTCCACGACCAGCGGCCGGTCGCCGTTCGGCTTGTTGACCGTGACCTCGCCCAGGTACTGCAGGATGCGCGAGCCGCGGTCGGCCGACGGGCGGGCCTTGAGCAGGTGCGGGCGCTCCTCGATGAAGCTGGTGGTGACCCGGCCCTGCTTGAAGTCCTCGTCCTCCAGCACGGCGGCGAGGAACGGCAGGTTCGTCGCCACGCCACGGATCCGGAACTCGGCCAGCGCGCGACGGGCGCGCCGGGCGGCGTTGGCGAAGTCGTGGCCGTGACAGGTCAGCTTGACCAGCATCGAGTCGAAGTGCGCGGAGACCTCGGCACCGACGTGCACGGTGCCGCCGTCCAGCCGCACGCCCGGGCCGCCCGGGGAGCGGTAGACCGACAGCGTGCCGACGTCGGGCCGGAACTCGTTGGCCGGGTCCTCGGTGGTGATGCGGGTCTGCATCGCCGCACCGGTGAGGGTGATGTCGTCCTGGGTCAGCCGCAGCTCGGGCAGCGTCATGCCCGAGGCGATCCGCAGCTGGGCGATGACCAGGTCGCGGTCGGTGACCTGCTCGGTGACGGTGTGCTCGACCTGGATGCGCGGGTTCATCTCGATGAAGTGGTGCTTGCCGCGCTCGTCGAGCAGGAACTCCACGGTCCCCGCGTTGACGTAGCCGATCGTCCGCGCGAAGTTCACCGCGTCGGCGCAGATCCGGTCCCGCAGCCCCGGGTCCAGGTTCGGGGCCGGGGCGATCTCGACGACCTTCTGGTGGCGGCGCTGCACCGAGCAGTCGCGCTCGAACAGGTGCACGACGTTGCCGTCGGCGTCGGCCAGGATCTGGACCTCGATGTGCCGCGGGTTGACCACGGCCTGCTCCAGGAACACGGTGCCGTCGCCGAACGCGGACTCCGCCTCCCGGCTCGCGGCCTCGATCGCGTCACGCAGGTCGCCGGGCTCGGTGACCCGGCGCATCCCGCGTCCACCACCCCCGGCGACCGCCTTGACGAAGATCGGGAAGTCGATGTCCTCGGCCGCCGCGAGCAGCTCCTCGACGTCCGAGGACGGCTCGGAGGACTCCAGTACCGGCACGCCCGCCTCCCGGGCGGCGGCGACGGCGCGGAACTTGTTGCCCGTCAGGTGCAGGACCTCTGTCGGCGGCCCGACGAAGGTGATGCCCTCCTCGGCGCAGGCGCGGGCCAGATCGGGGTTCTCCGACATGAAGCCGTAGCCGGGGTAGACCGCGTCCGCGCCGGCCTTCTTCGCCGCCCGGATGACCTCCTCCACCGACAGGTAGGCGCGGACCGGATGCCCCGGCTCCCCGATCTGGTAGGACTCGTCGGCCTTCGCGCGGTGCAGCGAGTTGCGGTCCTCGTACGGGAACACCGCCACCGTCGAGACACCCAGCTCGAACGCGGCCCGGAACGCCCGGATGGCGATCTCGCCCCGGTTGGCCACCAGCACCTTGCGGAACATCGTTCTCCTCATCACGATCGGCGACGACGCCCGTGGCGGCGGGGGTTCCCGCGCGACGGACGCGTGATCCTGACACGACCGGCCAGGTCCCGACCACTGCTCGGGACAGGGTGCCCACACAGCGGGACGTCGTCCGGTCCCGCCGTGCCGGTGGTGCCCGGTGGCGTGGCACGACGTGCCGTCGCGGGGCCGGTGCGTGGCGAGATCCGGACACCTCGGGCACCGTGGGGCGGGTACCGGCCCCGTCGGCCGGCGCGGCGGGGAGGTGGTGGCGTGGTGGCCGTGGTGTTCCAGCTGCTGTCGTTCGCGCTGCTGGTGATGGCCGTGGTCGGCGCCTACCGGCGGCTGCGCGCCGACCGCGGCCCCGGTCCCGGCCCCGCCCCGGAACCGAGCGCACGTCCCGTGCTGTCGTCCGAGGCCGTTGCCGCGGAGCAGGCGTGGCGACGCGCGCGGGCGGAGTTCCAGCGGCTGCGCGCGGAGTTCGCCGCGCACGAGGCCGACCCGCTGGCCGTGCTGCGCCGCCCCGCGCTGTCGGACACCACGGTGGCGGCCACCGCCCGGTTCGTCGACGCGTTCGCCGAGGCCCAGGCGCTGGACACCGACGGCTACCCGGGCGAGCCGCACGCCGGGACCCACGTGCGCGCCGTCGACGCCGCCCGCCGCGCCTGGACCGCCGCGGTCGACGCCGCCGACCGGATCCGGCTCGCCGGGCTGGACCCCGGGGAGCGGCGCACCGTCGAGCGGGTGGTGAAGCTGCTGACCACCGCGCGGGACTCCGACTCCGAACCCGAGCGGCTCGCCGCCTACGGCCGCGCCCGCGTCGAGCTGGACCGGCTGGAACGGTCCGGACGGGTACACCTGCCCCGCCCGGCCCGCGCCCGGCTGGACGCCGCGGCCCGGGGCGAGCTCCCCGGGCCGTGACCGGTCAGGACTTGTCCAGGTAGGCGGCCCGCTCCTCGTCGCCGAGGGTCTCCCCCACCAGGTCCCGCAGCCGCGGGTGGCCGGCCAGGCCCGGGTCGTCGGCGACCAGGTGCCGGGCGTACACCTGGGCCTTCTCGATGACCTCGCCGTGGCGCAGCAGCGACAGCAGCTTGAGCCCCGAGCGGGAGCCGGACTGGCTCGACCCGAGCACGTCGCCCTCGCGGCGCAGCTCCAGGTCGAGGCGGGCCAGCTCGAAGCCGTCGGTGGTCCCGGCGATCGCGTCGAGCCGTTCGCGGGCGGCGGTCGCGGCGGGCATGTCGGTGACCAGCAGGCACAGGCCGGGTGCGCTGCCCCGGCCGACCCGGCCGCGCAGCTGGTGCAGCTGGGACAGGCCGAAGCGGTCCGCGTCGAGCAGCACGATCCCGGTCGCGTTCGGCACGTCGACGCCGACCTCGATCACCGTGGTCGCGACGAGCACGTCGAGCTCGGCGCGTTCGAAGGCCCGCATCACGGTGTCCTTCTCCTCCGGCGGGAGCTTGCCGTGCAGGATCCCGACCCGCAGCCCGGCCAGCTTCTCCTCGATCAGCGGGGCGATGTCGAGCACCGCGAGCGGGGCGCGCCGCTCCTCGCCGCCGTCGTCGTCCGGCGGGGGCTCCTCGGCGTCCTCCTTCTCCGTCCCGCCGACCCGGGGGCACACGACGTAGCACTGGTGGCCCGCCTCGACCTCCTCGCGGATCCGCTGCCACACCCGCTCGATCCACGACGGGTGCTCGGCCAGCGGCACGACCGTCGTCGCGACCGGGGAGCGGCCCTTCGGCAACCCCTTCAGCTCGGACACCGCCAGGTCCCCGTAGACGGTCATGGCCACGGTGCGCGGGATCGGCGTGGCCGTCATGACCAGCATGTGCGGGGCCTTCTCGCCGCGGGCGCGCAGCGCGTCGCGCTGCTCCACCCCGAACCGGTGCTGCTCGTCGACCACGACCAGCCCCAGCTCGGCGAACCCGACGGTGTCCTGGATCAGCGCGTGGGTCCCGACGACGATCCCCGCCGCCCCGGACTGCGCGTCGAGCAGCGCCTGCCGCTTGGCCTTCGCCCCCATCGACCCGGTCAGCAGTGTCACCGCGGTCGCGTCCTCCCCCGCGCCGAGCTCGCCGCCGCGACCGAGCGCGCCGAGCATCGCGCGCAGCGAGCGGGCGTGCTGGGCGGCGAGGACCTCGGTGGGGGCCAGCATCGCGGCCTGGGTGCCCGCGTCGACGGCCTGCAGCATCGCCCGCAGCGCGACGATCGTCTTGCCCGCGCCGACGTCGCCCTGCACGAGGCGGTTCATCGGGTACTCGCGGGCGAGGTCCGCGGCGACCTGCTCGCCGACCTCCTGCTGGCCCTCGGTCAGCGGGAACGGGAGGCCCGCGTCGAACGCGGCGAGCAGGCCGTCGTCGCGGCGCGGGCACACCGGGGCAGGCCGCGCGACGGCGGCCTCCCGCCGGAGCGCGAGCGCCAGCTGCACACCGAGCGCCTCGTCCCACACCAGACGGTGCCGGGCGGCGAACAGGTCGGCCTCGGTCTCCGGCACGTGGATGCGCCGCAGCGCCCGCCCCAGCTCGGGCAGCTTCTCCCGCTCGCGCAGCGACTCGGGCAGCGGGTCGGTCGGGTCGTCGATCTGCTCCAGGACCTGGCGCACCGAGCGCGCGATGGCCTGCGAGGTCACCTTCGCGTTCGCCGGGTAGACCGACAGGAACGGGCGCAGCGAGTCGCTCTCCTCGATCTCCTCGAACTGCGGGTGGGTCAGCTGCAGCCGGTTGTTGAACACCCCGACCTTGCCGGAGAAGACGCCGACGACGCCCTGCTTGATGAAGCCCTGCAGCTTCCAGCCGTTGAAGAAGGTGGCGTCGAGCTCGCCGCCCTTCTCGTCCCGGATGACGGCCTTGAGCATCTTCCCGCGCCGGTTGCGCATCTCCCGCAGCTCGGCGCGCGCCACCGCCGCGACGACGGTGACGTGCTCGCCCGCGACCAGCCCGGCGATCTCGGTGAGCCGGCCGCGGTCGACGTAGCGCCGCGGGTAGTGCCGCAGCAGGTCCCCGACGGTCTCCAGCCCGAGCGGGGCCAGCGCGTCGGCGGCCTTGCGCCCGAGCGGCCCGTCGAGCCTGCTGTCGAGGTCGAACCCGTCGTCCATCTACTCCACTCCCAGCACCAGCGGGTAGTCGCCCTGCTCCCCCCGGTGCACCACGACGTCGACCTCCGGGTGGGTGCGGCGCAGGTCCTCGGCGAACCGCTCCCCGAGCTCGTCGGGGGCGGCCGAGCCGAGCAGCACGGTCACCAGCTCCCCACCCGGAGTGAGCATGCGGTGAGCCAACCACAGGGCACCGACAGCGAGATCCGGGGCGATCAGCACGACCTCGCCGTCGGAGATCCCGAGGATCTCCCCCGGGCGGCAGGGACCGGCCCAGGTGAGCGCCTCGGCCTCCGCGACGGCCAGCCCACCGGTCCGGGTGGCGGCCGCGGCCTCGGCCATCGCGACGACGTCGTCCGGGGCGCGACGGGCCGGGTCGTGCACCGCGAGCGCGGCCAGGCCCTGCAGCACCGAGCTCGCCGGGATCACCACCACGTCGATGCCCTCGAACCGCACCCGCTCGGCCGCGGTCTCGGTGACCGTGCGCCGGTGCGTCGCGCACGGCAGCACCACGACGTGCTCGGCGCCGGTCGCGCGGATCGCGGCCAGGACCTCGTCGACGGTCGGGTCCGGGTCGGCGACCAGCACGTTCCCGCCCGCGGCCCGGGCCAGCGCCCCGGCCCCGCTGCTCTCGATCATCAGCAGGACCGCGCGGTCCCGGGTCGGCGGCGCCGGCGGCAACGCCTCGATCCGGATCCCCGACGGGCGCCCGACCGCCAGTCCCGCCTCGACCGCGGGCCCGGCCTCGGTGGTGTGCACGTGCACCATCACCCCGCCACCGCCGTCCCCGGCGAGACCGACCGAGTCCCCGAGCCCGGCGAGCCGGGCACGCAGCGTCTCCAGCGCGGCCGGGTCGGGCCCGGGCAGCCAGTAGGTGACCTCGTAGACCGGCTGGGGCACCCACGGCACGAGTTCGCCGTCGGCGGTGACCGTCGAGGCCGGACCGGGCGTCCCCACCTGCGACGACGGCGGCGGCCCCGGATCACCGCCCGCCGCGGCGACCAGCGCGTCCAGCACGACGACCAGGCCCAGTCCGCCCGCGTCGACGACCCCGGCCCGCACCAGCTCGGGCGGGCGCCCGGTGGCCCGGGCCAGCGCGGCCCGGGCCGCGTCCGCGGCCACCCGGGCGGCCTCGGCGAGCGCACCGGTCGTGTCGAGGCCCCCGCCGTCGGGGTCGGCGCGGCCGGACGGGTCGGCGTGGCCGGACGGGTCGGGCAGGTCGGCGACCCGGGTGAGCTCCGCACCGGCGGAGGACGGCCCGGTGGCCGCCCCGGCCGCCACCCGCGCCGCCACGGCCGCGGCGGCGGCGTCGAGCACGGTGAGCGCGGTCCCCGGGCGCGGCGCGGACACCGCGACGGCCGCCAGCGCCGCGGCCCGCCGCAGCGCCCCGGCGAGCAGCTCACCGGCCGGGGTGTTCGGCCGTCGTGCGGCCGCGGCCTCCAGTTCCTCGGCCAGGCCCCGGAACAGCTGGGACAGGATCAGGCCGGAGTTCCCGCGGGCCCCGCGCACCGCGGCCGCGGCCAGGACCGCCGCGGCACGCACCGGCCGGACGTCCTCGGCGCCGGGGTCCGCGGCGGGGGCGTCGGCGGCCGGGGAGTCCCCGTCCAACGGGGCCGAGGCCGCCGCACGGGCGGTCAGCAGCAGGTTCGACCCGGTGTCGTGGTCGGCGACCGGGAAGACGTTGATGCGGTCGATCTCGGCCCGGCCGGCGGTGAGCCGCTCGGCGGCGGCGTCGATCCAGCGGCGCAGCAGCGCGGGGTCGAACGGCGAGGCCACGGGCCCCACACTAGGTGCGCGGAGGCCTCCGGTGCCGCGGGACGGCCCCGCGCGCCGGTCACCACACGGGCGTGGCTAGAATTGAAGGCCGAGCCTCGGCACGTCCGTGCCGAGAATCTGTTCGTGAATCTGTTCGTCAACCCGAGGAGTGTCCGACGTGGCTGCCGTCTGCGACGTCTGTGGCAAGGGTCCGGGCTTCGGCATGTCCGTCTCGCACTCGCACCGCCGCACCCACCGCCGCTGGAACCCCAACATCCAGACGGTGCGCGCCGCGATCAACGGCGGCAACCGCCGTCGGATCAACGCCTGCACCTCCTGCCTGAAGGCGGGCAAGGTGACCCGCGTCTGAGTGCGCGAGACCCGAACCACGATCGAGGCCCGGTCCCCTGGGGACCGGGCCTTCGTCGTTCCCGGGGCCGGCTCAGCCGACCACGGAGCGCCACCAGCTGCGGCGTACCCCGCGCACGGTGACCGACCCCATGCCGACCTTGCCGTGCACCACGAGGTGCGGCCCGGCCGCCCCGGGCGTCGAGGGCACCCGGGTCTTCACCTCGCCCCAGGACGCCTTCGTGCCGTCGACGTCGGCGGTGCCGCCCTCGGGCAGGACCAGCACGACCTCGCCCATCCCGAGTGCGACCTCGACGTCGATCCGCGGCGGCAGCGACCGCACCTCGGACAGGTCGAGGTGGATGGTCCCCATCGACGACGACAGGTGCAGCGCCGCGGGAACCTGCCAGTCCCCGGTGCGCTTGATCGTCCCCGCCGCGGTCGTCAGCCGCACCCGCTCCGACGGCGCGGGCGGACGGGCGGGGACGGGCGCCAGAGCGGTGACCGACGGCGGCAGCCCGCCCGGCAGGTCCGCCAGCGGCGGCTCCAGGTCCCGGGCGACGCGCGCGGCGTAGACCGCGTCGAGCCGTTCCTCCAGCTCGCTCAACGTGATGCGGCCCTCGCCGACCGCGTCGTGCAGCCGGCGGGCCGCCGCCTCGCGGTCGGCGTCCGATATGCGCATGTCCCCCGGGTCGTCCACCCGGTCCAGCCTAGGGCAGCTTCCAGTCGACGGGTTCCCCGCCGATCTCCTCCAGCAGGTCGTTGGCCCGGGTGAAGGGCCGCGACCCGAAGAAGCCGCGGTCGGCCGACATCGGCGACGGGTGGGCCGACTCGATCGTCGGCACGTCCTCCAGCAGCGGAGCGAGGTTGCGGGCGTCGCGGCCCCAGAGGATCGCGACCATCGGCTCGGCGTCGCGGGCCACCAGGGCGCGGATCGCCTGCTCGGTGACCTCCTCCCAGCCCTTGTTGCGGTGCGAGGCCGGCTCCCCGGGGGCGACGGTCAGGCACCGGTTGAGCAGCAGCACGCCCTGCTCGGTCCACGGGGTCAGGTCGCCGGAGGTGGGCGCCGGGTGCCCGAGGTCCTCGGCGTACTCGCGGAAGATGTTCTGCAGCGAGCGCGGCAGCGGGCGGGTCTCGGGGGCGACGGAGAACGACAGCCCGACCGCGTGGCCGGGGGTCGGGTACGGGTCCTGTCCGACGAGCAGCACCCGGACCTCGTCGAAGGGCTGCTGGAACGCGCGCAGCACGTTCGCCCCGGCGGGCAGGTAACGGCGGCCCGCGGCGATCTCGGCGCGCAGGAACTCGCCCATCGCGGTGATCGTCTCGGCGACCGGTTCCAGGGCCTGGGCCCACCCGGCCTCGACGACCTCGTTCAGCGGCTTGGCCATCAGCCCTCCAGCCGGCGCAGCTGCGACGCGAAGCGGCGGCCCCGGTCGACGTAGGACTCCACGGCGTACCGCCAGCGGTCGGCGGGCACCTCGTAGCCGTCGCGGACGCGGGCGGGCACGCCCAGCGCCATCCGGTACGCGGGCACGTCGGCCTTCGGCGACACCACCGCGCCGGCGGCGACGACCGCGCCCTCGCCGATCGTCGAGCCGTTCAGCACCACCGAGCCCGACGAGATGAGCGCCCGGTTGCCGATGGTGGCCGCCTCGATGTGCACGTTGTGCCCGACGGTCACCTCGTCCCCGATGATCGTCGGCTGCTCCAGGGTGGTGTGGATGATCGACCCGTCCTGGATGCTGCTGCGGGCACCGACCTCGATCCGGCCGTCGTCGCCGCGCAGCACCGCGGTGGGCCAGACGGTGGACTCCGGGCCCAGCGTCACGTTGCCGATCACGACGGCGTCCGGATGGACGTAGGCGGTCGGGTGGATGTCCGGTTCGGCGTCACCGAGCGCGTACAGAGGCACACCGCGAGGGTACGAAGCGCCCGCGGACCGCCACGCCGGGGGCCCCGAACCGTGTGCGTCGCCCCCCGGGGCGGCCGTCCTACCGCTCCGGTGCCCGGTCGACCCCGTCGACGCTGCGCGAGGACGGACCCGGCTCCGGCGACGACGGCTGAACCGTCCGCACCTCCCGGGCGCGCGCGTCGGCGTCGATGTCCTCCCCCAGGTCGTCGACGACGAGTGCGTCCCGGTCGATCGCGCCGCTGCGGTAGGCCGAGCGACCGACCACCTGCGAGATGACCGGCGCCGTCAGCACCTGGAACAGCACCACCAGGATCAGCGTCGAGGAGTTCTCGAACTCCAGGTTCACCGCGACGCCCAGCAGGATCAGCAGCAGACCCAGGGTCTGCGGCTTGGTGGTGGCCTGCAGCCGGGCGGGCAGGTCCGGCAGCCGGACCAGCCCGAGCGCGCCGAGCAGGCAGGACAGCCCGCCGGCGAGCATCAGCGCGGCGGAGACCACGTCGAGCACGTCGTGCACGCCCATCAGCGGTGCCGCTCCCATCGTTCGACCAGGCGGGCCGCCGTCGCCGAGCCGACCAGCGCGATCAGCGCGACCGCGGCCAGCAGCGGGATGTTCGACCCGTCGGAGTAGATCGCCGCGTACACCGCGGCCGCCGCCACGATCAGCACGACGAACACGTCCAGGGCCGCGATGCGGTCCAGCGTGGTGGGGCCCGTCAGGAGCCGCCACATCGTCAGCGCCGCCGCGGCGGTCAGCATGATCAGTACCAGCGTGTGGACGACGGTCACCGGTCGTTCCTCCCCGCGTCCTCGGCGGTGACCGCGGCGGCGCACCGATCCCGGTCCTCCTGGCTGCCGACGGCGTCGATGACCCGCATCTGCAGCCGCATCATGTCCCGGCGAGTCCGTTCGACGGCGCCGGGTCGGTGCAGGCCGAGTGCGTAGACGTACCAGCGGTGCCGGGCGCGGTCGATCTGCAGCGTGAAGCTGCCCGGGGACAGCGCGCAGGCCGCGACGATCGTCGTCGCGGTGCGGTCCGAGCCGGTGCACAGCGGCAGCCCGACGATCCCGGACCGGGCGCGCGGCCCGTGCCGCAGCGTCACCATGCTGACCCGGATGCCGGAGACGACCAGGTCCGAGACCAGGAACCCCAGCAGCCGCAGCAGCTTCCACGGACGGATCGGGAGCGGCTCGGGCAGTAGCGGCAGCGGGAAGACCGCCGTGACCGCGGCACCGACGAGCAGCCCGCCCACGATCGCAGCCGGGGAGAGACTCCCCCACAGCAGCACCCACACCAGCGCCAGCGCGAGCACCTGCGGGACCCGCCTGCGCACGCTCCCGCCCCGGGAGCTCCCACCCGTCGGCTCGGCGACGGAGTCGGGGGCCGGCGGGGGCACCCGGGCGGGGGTGGGGACGTGGTCGGGCGGGTCGCCGACCTCGGCCGCTCCCATCTCGGCCTCCCGGCGAGCCTCCGGTGAGGACAGCACCCGGTCCTCGCGGTCGTCGCCGTCGGGGCGGTCCTGCGGGTCCGGGCCGTCGGCCGTGCCCGCGCCACCGCGGCTCGGGGTCTGCTCGCTCACGGGGTCACCTCCGGGGTGTCGCCGGCCGCGGTCCGCACGGTCGTGTTCCCGTCGACGTCGCCGGGCCGGCCGTCGGCGCTGATGGTCCCACCGCTGCCGGGGTCGGCGCCCGGCCCGAGGACGGCGTCGGTGTAGCCGGTCCGGTCGTGCAGGTCCACCCCGGCCCGGGCGGTCACCCCGGACAGCGGGCCGGCGAACAGGGCGATCGCGACGCTGACCACGACCAGCGCGGACGCGCCGACGTACATGCCGCGGGCGCTGCGCGCGGTCCCGACGACGAGCTCGTCGTTCGGGTCGTCGTCGGCGAGGGGCTCCTTGGGGGCGCCCCAGAACACCCGCACCCAGACCCGGGCGACGGCGTAGAGGGTCAGCAGGCTCGCCAGCACGACGACGGCGGCGACCAGCGCCCCGGCGGGGCCCGCGCCCGCACCGGCCTGCAGCAGCGCGAGCTTCGCGACGAACCCCGAGGTGGGTGGCAGCCCGGCGAGGGTGATCGCGGGGATCGCGAACAGCACGGCCAGGTGCGGTGCCCGCTGGGCCAGCCCACCCATCTGGGAGATCGACACCGTCCCGGTCCGCCGGGTGATGAGCCCGCTGACCAGGAACAACGTCGCCTGGACCGTGATGTGGTGGACGACGTAGAGCCCGGTCCCGGCGATGCCGTCGGGGGTGTGCAGGGCGAGCCCGAACACCATGAACCCGATGTGGCTGACCAGCAGGAACGACAGCAGCCGGTTGAGGTCGTCCTGGGCGACGGCGCCGAGTGCCCCGACCACCATCGTGACGGCGGCGATCACCAGCAGCAGCGTCGACGGGCTGTCCTGCGGGAACACCAGCGTCTGGGTGCGCAGCAGCGCGTAGATGCCGACCTTGGTGAGCAGGCCCGCGAACAGCGCGGTGACCGGGGCGGGCGCGTTCGGGTAGCTGTCGGGCAGCCAGAAGTGCAGCGGCACGATCGCCGCCTTGATGCCGAACACCACGATCAGCACCAGGGCCAGGACCGCGCGCAGGCCCTCCGGCAGCGCACCCATCCGCCCGGCGAGGTCGGCCAGGTTGACCGTGCCGGTGGCGGCGTAGACGAGCCCCACCGCGGTGAGGAACAGCAGCGACGAGGTCAGCGACACGATCACGTAGGTCATGCCGGACCGGATCCGCGACGCCGACGTCCGCCGGGTGATGAGCACGTAGCTCGACGCCAGCATGATCTCGAACGCGACGAACAGGGTGAACAGGTCGCCGGTCAGGTAGGCCAGCGACACCCCCGTCGACAGCAGCAGGAAGATCGGGTGGAAGGTGGTGCTGGCGGTCTCCCGGCCGTAGTCGGAGATCCGCTGGTCGATCGCGTAGACGAGCACCGCGAGGGTCACCACCGTCGAGATGAGCAGCAGCAGCGCCGACATCCGGTCGGCGACGAGCACGATGCCCATCGGGGCCGACCAGCCGCCGAGCTCGGCGACGACCGGGCCGTTCGCGTCGGCCGCGACCAGCAGCACGGCGGCGACGACGCACACCAGCGTCAGGGTCACCACGCCGATGACCCGCTGGGCCGAGGCGCGGCGGCTGACGACGACGCTGGTCGCGGCACCGAGCATGGGCAGCAGCACCGGCAGCGTGACCAGGGCCTGTAGCGGGGTCACCGGCGGCCCTCCTCGAGCTCGTGGGAGTCGGCGGTGTCCTCGGGCTCGGCGTCGGTCTCGTCCGCGGTGCCCTCCTCCATCGCGCCCTTGGGCTTCTGCCGGTCGGCGATGCGGCGGTCCTCCACGTCGTCCTGCACCTCGTCGTGCCCGACGAGCACCCAGGAGCGGTAGCCCAGGGCCAGCAGCAGCGTGGTGAGGGCGAAGGTGATGACGATGGCGGTCAACGCCAGCGCCTGCGGGAGCGGGTCGGTGATCTGCTCGGGCAGCACCGCGTCGAGGATCGGGGCGCGGCCGGGCGGGCCGCCGGAGACCTGCAGCAGCAGGTTCGCGCCGTGCCCGAGCACCACGATGCCGATCAGGATGCGCATGAGCGATCGCTGCATCAGCAGGTAGAACCCGACCGAGTACAGCACCGCGAGCACGATCGCCATGCTCAGGTTGATCGTGGTGTTCATCCGCGGCCACCTCCGCCCGGGACGTCCTCGCCGGCCTCGCGGGCGTCGCGGGCGATGCCGGAGCCGAGCGAGCGCAGCAGGTCGAGCACCACGCCGATGATCAGCAGGTAGACGCCGACGTCGAGCAGCAGGCTGGTCACGATGTCGAGGTAGCCGAACGGGCCGAAGGTGATGGTCCACTTGACCGAGGCGAGCACCGGATCTCCCCAGGCGACCGGGGCCAGTGCGGTGAGCACCGCGACGATCAGCCCGGTGCCGACCAGCACGGGCGGGCGGATCCGGAACCGGGAGCCCAGGTTGTCGTCGCCGCCCGCGATGTGGCGCAGCACGAACGCGAGCCCGGCGACCAGGCCGCCGGAGAACCCGCCGCCGGGGCCGTAGTGGCCCTCCAGCAGCAGGAACACCGAGAACACCAGCACCACGGGGAACAGCAGCCGGGCCGCGGCCTCCAGCACGAGGGTCCGCTCGCGGACGTCCGGGCAGGCGCCGGGGAGCATCCACCGCCCGCTGGGCTGGTCCATCCGGGCCCAGCTCTCGGCGTCCCCCGGCGGGGGTGCGGGCTTCTCCTGCGAGGCCGTCATCCGAGCACCTCCTGCTCGTGCTTCGGCGATCCCGAGCCGCTGCGCACGACCGTGCCGCCCTTCTTCTTGTCGTAACGGGTCGCGAGCACCAGGCTCGCGGTGCCGGCGGCACAGATCAGCAGCACGGTGATCTCACCGACCGTGTCGAGCGCGCGGAAGTCCACCAGGATCGCGCTGATCAGGTTGGTCGCACCGGCCTCCGGCGCGCCGGCGATGAACGGCCCGGTGGTGGCGGGCGGCAGCGTGCGGGCCCCGGAGAGCACCACGGCCATCCCCGCGACGAGCAGTCCGCCGACCGCGGCGACCGCGGCCTTGGGGGCGCGGACGCGGCGCTCGCTGTCCGGCTCGTCGAAGTGGGCGGGCAGGCGTCGCAGCACGAAGACGAACGCCACCAGGGTGAGCGTCTCGACCAGGAACTGGGCGAGCGCCAGGTCGGGGGCACCGTCGATGACGAACAGGCCGCCGATGCCGTAGCCGACGGCGCCGACCAGCAGCACCGCGGTGAACCGGCGGTGCGCCAGGCACAGCGCGATCGCCGCGACGATCACCATCAGCCCGACCGGGACCTGCATGATCGAGTGGTACGGCGCCTGGTCGGTCGGGAACGTGCCGGTCACGGCGAGGACCGGGCCGGGCAGCGCGATCAGTGTCGCGAGGATGCAGCCGAGGTAGACCGGCAGCGAGCCGATCTGCAGCCGGCCGGTGACCGTGATCGCCGAGCGCTCCAGCCCGGTCACGACGGCCTCGTACCCCCGCTGGGCGGACACGTGTGGCACCGAGAGGTGCCCGGTCAGGGTCTGTCCGTAGCGGTGCAGGAGGAGCCCGCCGGCCAGCGCGACGCCGGTGAACAGCAGCGGCAGCCCGGGAGTGTGCCACAGGGCCAGCTCGTAGCGGGCGGCGTAGGCGTCGCCGAGCGGGGGCAGCGACGCGGCGTAGGAGGCGGCGAGCTGCTGGACCAGCGGCGCGGCGAACCCGGCCGCGATCCCGGTCAGCGCGCACAGCCACGCCGGGCCGGACAGGCCGAGCGGGACCGGGTCGCCGCCGGTGGGGTGCAGCCCCTTGGTGGAGAACGCGCCCCACAGGAACCGTGCGGTGTAGGCGACGGTCAGCAGCGAGCCCGCGACCAGTCCGATCGCCGCGATCCAGCCGCGGACGCCGCCCTCGAGCACGAACGCCTCGAACGCGGCCTCCTTGCCGACGAAGCCGAGCATCGGCGGGAGCCCCGCCATCGACAGCCCGGCGAGCGTGGCGACGACGGCCAGCCCGCGCCGGCGGCGCCCGAGACCGCACAGCTCCCGCAGGTCACGGGTGCCGCAGGCCTTGTCGATAGCCCCGACCACCATGAACAGCGGCGCCTTGAACAGGCCGTGCGCCAGCAGCATCGCGATGCCGGCGAGCCCGGCCACCCGCGAGCCGGACCCGAACAGCACCATGAGGAACCCGAGCTGGGAGACGGTGCCGAAGGCCAGCAGCCGCTTGAGGTCGGTCTGGCGCATCGCGCGCCAGCCGCCCAGCACCATCGTCGCGAGGCCGAGCACCATGACCGGCGCCCACCACACGGGGTGCACCGAGAACGCGGGCCCGAGCCGCGCGACGAGCACGACCCCGGCCTTCACCATCGACGCCGCGTGCAGGTACGCCGAGATCGGCGTCGGGGCGGCCATCGCGTACGGGAGCCAGGGGTGGAACGGCAGCTGCGCGGACTTGGTCAGCGCGCCCAGCAGGATCAGCACGAGCGACACCGACAGCGCGAGCGGGCTGTCGGGGGCGAGCGTCCCGGAGGTCGCGGCCGCGGTGATCTCCGGGATCGAGTACGTGCCGGCCAGCTGGCCCAGCAGCACGATCCCGAGCAGCATCGCCAGCCCGCCGAACACGGTCACGACGAGCGCCTGGACCGCGGCGCGGCGGTTCTCCCGGTACTGGCCGCCCTGCCCGACGAGCAGGAACGACGTCAGCGACGTCAGTTCCCAGAACACGTAGAGGGTCAGCAGGTCGTCGGCCAGGACCAGGCCGAGCATCATCCCGGCGAAGGCGACCAGCAGCGCCGCGGAGCGGGCCGCGTCGGTGGAGCGCGGTCCGAAGTACCAGGCCGCGTAGATCATGATCAGCGCTCCGACGCCGGAGACGAGCACGATCATCGCGATCGCGAGCGCGTCCATCCGCAGGCTCAGCGTCAGCCCCAGCTCGGGCGCCCACTCGACGCGGTCGGTCACCCCGCCGGAGAGTGCGGTCGAGGCCTGCGTCATCGCCCACACGAGGGTGGCGGCGAGCAGGGCGGCGCCGGCGCCGAACGCCAGCCGCCGGTGGTACCGGGCGAGCGCGGGCAGGCACAGCGCCAGGACGAGATGGGCGGCCACGACGGCGAGCACCGACACCTCCTGGAGTCACGGGGTCGTTCGGACCAGCGGTTCCGCTCACGTCACGGCCGGACCCGGGGAGCGCCGGAAGAGGCCGCCGCACGATCACCGGAAGGGACGCGGCGACGACGCCGAGGTCATCCTATCGGCGCAACCGGACGTTTCGCCCGTGACCGTACCGAGTCTCACGCCGCGAGCGGTTTGGCGAAGCACCGGGAGCGGGGGTCGTTCCGGTACGCACCGAAGTTGCTGGTCCGACGGTATCCGCTGGTCTCGTACAGCGCGATCGCAGCGGGCTGGCCGTCACCCGTCTCGAGGATCATGCGACGACGCCCGGCGGCGGCGGCCGCACGCTCCAGCGCGACGAGTACCGCCCGGGCGTGTCCCCGGCCGCGGGCGGCGGGCTCGACGTACATCCGCTTCAGCTCGGCGTCGCCGTCACGGCGCGCCGGGTCGGCCGGGTCGGCGTCGACGGCGCGCCACGCCCCGGTCGCGACGGGGACGCCGTCGTCGTAGC
The DNA here is from genome assembly GCF_017312155.1 of Pseudonocardia sp. UM4_GMWB1. Lineage (NCBI taxonomy): Bacteria > Bacillati > Actinomycetota > Actinomycetes > Pseudonocardiales > Pseudonocardiaceae > Pseudonocardia > Pseudonocardia sp. UM4_GMWB1. Next base: position 4,896,798 of record NZ_QJPN01000001.1, read on the forward strand.
CGACCAGGAACAACCCGGACGGGGTCCGGAAGTCGGCCGGGTCGACGGGGGTGGCGTCGCCGTCGCCGTAGACCTCGCCGTAGAACGCCTGCAGCCGCCGCATCAGTGGCGTCACGTCCGGATGGTCGAGCCCCGCCACCCGCAGTTCGAGTTCCCCCACGTCCTCATGATCGGCCCCAGGTGACCGGCAGCGCACGCAGCCCTCCGGTGAGCACGTCCGAGCGCAGCTCCAGCTCGGTGCGCGGCACGGCGAGGCGCAGCGACGGGAACCGGGCGGGCAGCGCCCGGAACACCTCGGTCAGCTCGACCCGGGCCAGGCTCGCGCCCACGCAGAAGTACGGCCCGTGCCCGAACGCGAGGTGCGAGGACTTCCTCCCGGCGTCGAACCCGGTCGCCCCGTCGAAGTGCCGCGGGTCCCGGTTCGCCGCGCCCGGGGCGAGCAGGATCGCGTCGCCCGCCGGGATGTGCACCCCGGCGATGTCGACGTCGGCGTGCGCGTAGCGCGGGATGCCGCCGTTGCCCCCGCTGGGCACGGCCAGCCGCAGGACCTCCTCGACCGCCCCCGGGGCGCGCTCCGGGTCCGCGGCGAGCGCCGCCCACTCCCCCGGGCGGTCCAGCAGCAGGACGGTGCCGGTGTCGATCCGCCCGACCGTCGTCTCGTGCCCGGCGAACAGCAGTCCGGCACCGAGCGCGGCGAGCCGGTCGCGCTGCTCCGGCGCCGAGCCGAGCGCGGCGAAGTCCGACAGCACGTCCTCCCCCGGCTCGTCGTCCTTGCGGTCGACGAGGCCGCGGACGTAGGCGAACAGTGCCTGCGCGGCGGCCTCGGCGCGGGGCCGGTCGTGGAGCAGCCCGAGCTCGCCGGACCAGCGCCGGAACTCCTCGCGGTCGTCGTAGGGGACGCCGAGCAGCTCGCAGATGACCAGCACCGGCAGCGGGAAGGAGAACAGCTCGTGCAGGTCGGCGCCGGGACCGGCGGCCTCGACGACGTCGAGCTGCCGGGCCACCAGCTCCGCGACGTGTCCGGAGAGCCTGCGCATCCGGCGCGCGGAGAACGCGGGCGCGAGCAGTCTGCGCATCAGGGTGTGGTTCGCGCGCTCGGTCTCCGGTGAGTCGCCGCTCGGCCCGCCGAAGATCATCGAGTCGGAGATGCGCGCGGCCCGCTCCGGCTCGGGGTGGCTGCGGCCGAGCCGGTCGTCGGCGAACAGGGCGCGGGCCTCGTCGTAACCGGTGACCAGCCACGCGACATCACCGGCCGGGGTCCGGACCGGGGTGATCGGGGACCGCTCCCGCAGCCGGTCGAACAGCGGCGGGAGCTCGAGGACGTCGTGGCGCGGGAACGGGAGGCGCGGCAGGTCCGTGGCGTCCGGACCGGTGGTGGTGGTCACCCGCCCGACGGTACGAGCGCCGGCCGGTGGCCGCCTCCGTCCCGGGGTGGACATCGGGTGGACCCCCCGGCCGGGGGCGGCGGCGCGCGCCGACCCCGACGGCCTCCCGGCTCGGACGGCGGGGTGATCCGCACCGCGCGCGGTGATCCGCTCCGCGCGCGGACCTGGACGCGCGCGCGGAGCGGATCAGCGCGCGGACCGCGACCACACCGGGGCCGTGGCCACGGGTCAGGGCACCGCGGTCCGCTCCCGTGGGGACCGGCGCACCCGGTGCGCCCCCGCCCAGACCAGGCCCAGGCAGACCGCCTGCACCCCGGCGACGACGAGCAGCAGGACCGGGTATCCCGCGGCCCCGGTCAGGGCGGACAGCAGCATCGGCAGCAGGAAACCGGCGTAGGTCAGCGAGTAGAACACCGCGGTGAGCCCGGCCAGGTGCTCCGGCGCGGCGATGCGCTGGACCTCCTGCAGTCCTGACAGCAGCACGAAGCCGTAGCCGGCGCCGAGCAACGCGGCGGCACCGAACGCGACCGGGACGGAGCGGCCGGCGGCACCCGCCGCGGCCACCACCGTCCCGACGACGACGAGCACGAGCCCGATCCGGGTGGCGGCGAGCGCCGAGCGGGCGTCGATCGTCCGGGCCGCGGACTGGGCGAGGAAGCCGCAGCCCAGGGTGACGGCGGTGAGCAGCGTCGCGACGAGCAGCCCGTAGCCGCCGACGACGTCGCCGAGCGCGGTCGGCTGCACCGCGAACGACAGCGCGGCGGCGCCGAACACCCACGGCGCGGCGGGCAGCACCAGCCACCGGAAGCGGGGGTGCGCGGCGGCGGGCACCCGCAGGTCGCGCAGCCAGGACCGGGAGCGGCCCGGCACGACCGTCTCCGGGGCCGCCACGAGCCACCAGGTGACGGGGACCATGAGCGCGATGTGGACCAGGTAGGGCAGCTCCATCGGCAGCGGTGCGAACTGCGCGAGCAGCCCGCCGACCAACGGTCCGAGGCCGAAGCCCGCGGTGAGCGCGAGCGCCGCCCGCCGGGCGCCCTCCCCCTCGCCGGACAGCTCCTTGACCCACGTCGTCGCCACCGCCATCGCGACGCCGATGCACAGGCCGAACAGCAGCCTGCCGGCGTAGAGCAGGATCTCGGAGAACGCACCGAGCGCGATGACGGCACTGGCCGGGATCGACGCGGCCGTCGCGGGCACCAGCACCCGGCGGCGGCCCCAGCGGTCCGACGCGGGCCCGCCGACGAGCAGGCCCGGGGCGAGACCGAGCACGTAGACGCCGAAGAACGCGGCGACCACGGTCGGCGAGTAGTGCCCCTGCTCGCGGTACATGACCATCAGCGGGCTGAACTGGTTGGCGCCGTAACCGACGCCGAACAGCACGGCGGCCGGCCGCACCCACGGCTTCACGATCGGTCTCCTCCTCGGAACGCGACGACGCCCCCGGGAACCGGTCCCGGGGGCGTCGTCGTCGACGGTGGTGGTGCGGCCTAGGCCGCGGCCTTGGCCCGCTGACGCCAGCGGGTGAGCGTCCGCTCGGTGTAGCCGTTGGGCTCGGTCGCCCCGCTGAACACCAGCTCCAGCGCGGCCTGGAACGACTCGCTGGACTCCAGGTCCTTCGCCATCGCGGGGTAGCCGTCCTCGCCGGCGTTCTGCTCGTCGACCACGGCGGCCATGCGGGCGAAGGTGTCGCGCACCGTCCCCTCGTCGACGACACCGTGCTGGAGCCAGTTCGCGACCAGCTGCGCGGAGATCCGCAGGGTGGCGCGGTCCTCCATCAGCCCGACGCCCTCCAGGTCCGGCACGGTGGAGCAGCCGATGCCCATGCCGACCCAGCGCACCACGTAGCCGAGGATCGACTGGGCGTTGGTCTCCAGCTCGTGGGTCACGTCCTGCGCCGACAGCGACGCCGCGTCGGTCACCGGGACCTCGAGCAGCTTGCGACGGTCCGCGGTGGCGCGGGAGGCGATCTCGTCCTGCACCCCGTGCACGTCGACGCGCAGGTAGTGCAGCGCGTGCAGGGTCGCGGCGGTCGGAGACGGCACCCAGGCGCAGTTCGCGCCGGCCTTCGGGTGGCCGATCTTCTGCTCGATCATCTCGGCCATCGCGGCGGGCTTGGCCCACATGCCCTTGCCGACCTGCGCGGTGTGCGCGAACCCGGCGGCCAGCGCGACGTCGACGTTGCGGTCCTCGTAGGTCTTCAGCCACGTCGTCGACTTCATGTCGCCCTTGCGCAGGACCGGGCCCGCGGTGAAGCAGGTGTGGATCTCGTCGCCGGTCCGGTCGAGGAAACCGGTGTTGACGAAGATGACCCGGTTCGCGGCCTCGGCGATGCAGGCGGAGAGGTTGACCGTGGTCCGCTTCTCCTCGTCCATGATGCCGATCTTGAGCGTGTTCGCCCGCAGTCCGAGGGCCTCCTCGACGGCGCCGAACAGCTCGACGGTGAGCGCGACCTCCTCGGGCCCGTGCTGCTTGGGCTTGACGATGTAGACGCTGCCCGCGCGGGAGTTGGTGTGCGGCCCCTTCCCCTGCAGGTCGTACAGCCCGGCGACGGCCGAGACGAGCGCGTCGAGCACGCCCTCGGCGACCTCGGCGCCGTCGGCGGTGCGGACCGCGTTCGTCGTCATGTGGTGGCCGCAGTTGCGGACCAGCATCAGCGAGCGCCCGGGCAGGGTGAGGTCGGAGCCGTCGGCCGCGGTGTACTCGCGGTCCGGGTTGACCCGGCGGGTGACCGTCTTCCCGCCCTTGCGGAACTCGGCGGTCAGGTCACCGCGCAGCAGCCCGAGCCAGGTGCGGTAGGCCAGCGCCTTGTCCTCGCCGTCCACGGTCGCGACGGAGTCCTCGAGGTCGACGATCGTGGTGACCGCGGACTCGAGCACGACATCGGCGACGTCGGCGTGGTGCTGGGTGCCGACCCGGGTGGTCGGGTCGATCGTGATCTCCAGGTGCAGCCCGTTGCGGGTCAGCAGGACCGCGCCGCGGCCGTCGCCGTCGACCGGGCGGAACCCGGCGAACTGCGCGGGGTCGGCCAGCCCGACCGTGCCGGTCGCGCCGGTGTCGACGACGAGCCCGTCGGCCGAGGCCCGGTAGGCGGTGGCGTCGGCGTGGCTGCCCTTCGCGAGCGGGAACAGCTCGTCGAGCAGCTCGTCGGCGGCGGTGATCACCTGTGCGCCGCGGCGCTCGTCGTAGCCCTTCGCGAGCTCACCGTCCTGCGGGAGCGCGTCGGTGCCGTAGAAGGCGTCGAACAGCGAGCCCCAGCGGGCGTTGGCGGCGTTCAGCGCGTAGCGCGGCACGGTGGAGGGCACGACCAGCTGCGGGCCCGGAACCTCGGCGATCTCCGGGTCGACCCGGTCGACGTCGATCGTCGGGGACTTCTCCGGGAGCAGGTAGCCGAGGTCGGTGAGGAACTTCTCGTACTCCTCGACCGAGCCGGCCCCGTGCTCGCGGTGCCACTCGTCGATGCGCGCCTGGATCTCGTCGCGACGGGCCAGGGCGTCGGCGATCCTCGGGGCGAAGCGCTCCTGGAGCCGGGCCAGGGTCGCCCAGAAGTCGTCCGCCGTGAGGTCGACGTCGGACAGGAGCTCGCCCTCGACGAAGGACCTCAGGTGCTCGTCGACCTGCAGGCCGGCGGTGTCGGCCATCTGTGACCACCCTCTCCGTGTGGATGTCAGGACTGGTCGTATTTCTACCAGTGGATTATCTTTTCCGCATCACGGAAGTGACACGGCCCCCGTCCGTGACGTCGAACAGGCGTGGCGTCACCGTGTCGACGTACCCTCCCGTGAGCCCCGCCACGCGCAGCAAGGGAGTGCAGCGATGCCTCTGGCCCGCTCGATCCACGACGAGTTCGTCGCCCTCCTGGGCGCAGCGGACGTGCTCGACGACCCGGTCCGTACCCGGACCTACGAGTGCGACGGCCTGACCGGCAGCCGGGTCGTCCCCGAGCTGGTCCTGCTGCCCCGCACCGCCGAGGACGTCGCCGGGTGCGTGCGGATCTGCGCCCGGCACCGGATCCCGTTCGTCGCCCGCGGCGCCGGGACCGGCCTGTCCGGCGGCGCGCTGCCGGTGGCCGAGGGCGTCGTCATCGGGCTGAACCGGCTCAACCGGGTGCTCGAGGTCGACCCGGAGAACCGGCGCGCGGTGCTGGAGCCGGGCGTCACGAACCTCGAGATCACCGCGGCCGCGTCGCCGTACGGGCTCTACTACGCCCCGGACCCGTCGAGCCAGCAGGTGTGCACGATCGGCGGCAACGTCGCGGAGAACTCCGGCGGCGCGCACTGCCTCAAGTACGGCTTCACCACCAACCACGTGCTGTCGATGGAGGTCGTGCTCCCCGACGGCGAGGTGGTCACCCTCGGCTCAGACACGATGGAGCAGTCCGGGCCCGACCTGCGCGGGGTGTTCCTCGGCTCCGAGGGCACGCTCGGCATCGTCACCAAGGTCACCGTCCGGCTGCTGCGCACCCCCGAGGTCATGCGCACGCTGCTGGCGGACTTCCCGTCGGTGTCGGCGGGCGGCCGGGTCGTGTCCGACATCGTCGCGGCAGGGATCGTGCCCGCCGCGGTCGAGATGATGGACGCGCTGGCCATCGAGGCCGCCGAGGGCGCCACCGGCGCCGGCTACTCCCTCGACACCCCGGCCGCGCTCGTCGTCGAGCTGGACGGGACCGTCGAGGAGTGCGAGGAGCAGTTCGCGCTGGTCAAGGAGATCTGCGACCGGCACGGCTGCACCCGGCTGCACATCGCGGGCTCCCCCGAGGAGCGGGCGAACATCTGGCGGGGCCGCAAGGCCGCGTTCGCCGCGGTCGGCCGGATCTCGCCGGACTACATCGTCCAGGACGGCGTGGTCCCCCGGACCCGGCTCGCCGAGATCCTCGAACGGATCGACGAGATGGGCACCGACGCCGGGCTGCGCGTCGCGAACGTCTTCCACGCCGGCGACGGCAACCTGCACCCGCTGGTCCTGTTCTCCGCCGCCGAGGGCCAGACCGAGCAGGCCGAGCACCTGTCGGCGCAGATCGCGGAGCTGTGCGTCGAGATGGGCGGCTCGCTGTCGGGCGAGCACGGCATCGGCACCGACAAGGCCTGCTCCATGCCGCGGATGTTCGGCGAGGACGACCTGGCCGTCATGCGCCGCATCCGCGACGGCTTCGACCCCGACCACATCTGCAACCCCGGCAAGCTCCTGCCCACCCCGCGGCTGTGCGGTGAGAAGCCGGGGCTCTACCGGCCGCACCCGCTGGAGGAGGCGGGCCTGATCGAACGGCTGTGACCCGTCCGGCCGACCTGTCCGACCGACCCGTACGAGACCCGGAAGGGCCCGACGACATGACACGCGCTGCTCCCACCACGCTGCGCCCCACCTCGGCCAAGGAGGTCCGGGACGCCGTCCTGGACACCCCCGGCCGCCTCGCGATCACCGGCGCCGGCACCGCCACCGGCTGGGCCGGCCGCGCGGGCGACGACATCGCCGCGACGCTCGACCTCTCCGCACTGTCCGGGGTGATCCACCACAACCCCGGCGACATGACCGTCTCGGTGCACGCCGGGACCCCGGTCCGCGCGCTGCAGGAGCAGCTGGCCGAGCACGGTCAGCGCCTCGCGTTCGACGCCGCCCGGGTCGCCCGCGGCGCCACGGTCGGCGGGCTGCTCGCCACCGCCGACGCCGGCCCGTCCGCCCTGGTCTGGGGCGGTCTGCGGGACCTGGTCATCGGCACCACCTCGGTACTCGCCGACGGCACGATGGTCCGCTCCGGCGGACACGTCATCAAGAACGTCGCCGGCTACGACATGGCCAAGCTCATGCACGGCTCCTACGGCACCTTCGGCCCGCTGGTCGAGGTCGTCCTGCGGCTGCACCCGGTCCCGAAGGCCGTCGCCTGCGTGGGCGTCGACGGCCCGGTGGCCGAGGCCGCGTCGCGGGTGCTGGAGCTGATGGCCAGCCCGCTGGAGCCGATCGCCGTCGAGTGGGTGTCCGGTGACCCGGGACGTCTGCTGGTCCGGTTGGAGGGCGGCGCCCAGACCCTGCCCGCACGGGTGGAGCGGCTGCGTGAGCTGCTCGGCGCCGACGCCCGGGAGGTGGGCGCGGACGCGTGGGACGCCCACACGTCGCTGACCGACGGTCCGCACGCCGGCGGTGACGGCGACGGACCCGCCCTCGACGGCGCCGTCGTCCGGATCGGGTGCGCACCGACCCGGCTGGCGCCGCTGGTGGAGCAGCTGCCCGCCACCGCCGTCACGGCCGGCCTCGCGACCGGCGTCGCGACCGTCACCGTGCCGGGGGCCGCCGTCGCGGAGGTGCACGACGCCGTCGCCGCGGTCGGCGGCACCAGCGTGCTGCGTGACCGGCCCGAGACCCTCGACGCCCCCGCGTGGGGCCCCGCACCGTCCGCACTCGCCCTGCTCAGGGCCGTCAAGACCCAGCTCGACCCCGAGGCCCGGTTCGCCGCCGGTCGCTTCGCTCCCTGGATGTGAGGCACGCATGACGAGCACCCACGAGCCCGCAGGCACCCCGACCGGGGCGGCCGAGACCAAGATCCCCCAGCAGGGCCCGAGCGCGTTCGACGACGTCCACCCGCCGCAGCGCGAGCTGCTCGACGACTGCGTCCACTGCGGCTTCTGCCTGCCGACCTGCCCCACCTACGTGCTGTGGGGCGAGGAGATGGACTCCCCGCGCGGCCGGATCCTGCTGATGGACCTGGCCGAGAAGGGTGACATCGGCCTCGACGGGCCGTTCACCGAGCACATGGACAACTGCCTGGGCTGCATGGCGTGCGTGACCGCCTGCCCGTCCGGGGTGCAGTACGACAAGCTGCTGGAGTCGGTGCGCCCGCAGATCGAGCGCAACGTGCCCCGCAGTGCGTCGGACAAGCTGTTCCGCGACGCGATCTTCGCGCTGTTCCCCTACAAGCGACGGCTGCGGGCGGCCGCCCTGCCCGGCGCGCTGTACCAGCAGCTGCGGAAGGTCCCCGCGATCCGGAAGCTCGCCGAGAAGCTGCCCGGTCAGCTCGCGGCGATGGAGTCGCTGCTGCCGCCGGTCTCGGTGCGCGAGGCGTTCGCGACGCTCCCGGTGCACACCCCCGCGGTCGGCACGCGCCGGGCCCGGGTCGCACTGCTCACCGGCTGCGTGCAGGACGTGTTCTTCCACCGGGTCAACGAGGCCACCGTGCGGGTGCTCGCCGCCGAGGGCTGCGACGTGCTCGTCCCCCGCGACCAGCAGTGCTGCGGCGCGCTGGAGGTGCACGCCGGGCGCGAGGAGTCCGCGCTGGACCGGGCCCGGCGCACCATCGCCCGCTTCGAGACCCTCGACGTCGACGCGGTGGTCACGAACGTCGCGGGCTGCGGCTCGTCGATGAAGGACTACGGCCACCTGCTCGCCGACGACCCCGCCTGGGCCGACCGCGCGGCGCGCTTCTCCGCCCGCTGCCGCGACGTGCACGAGGTCCTGGCCGACCTGTACTCCCGGGAGGACGACGGCGGCCCCCGCGCCCCGCGGACCCCGGTCACCGGCCGCGTCGCCTACCACGACGCCTGTCACCTCGGGCACGCCCAGGGCGTCCGCAACCAGCCGCGCGAGGTGCTCCGGACCATCCCCGAGCTGGAGCTCGTCGACATCGCCGAGGCGTCGCTGTGCTGCGGCTCGGCCGGCATCTACAACATGGTGAAGCCGGACGCGGCCGCGGATCTGGGCGTGCGGAAGGCGGAGAAGATCCGCGACGCGAAGCCGGACGTCGTGGTCACCGCGAACCCGGGCTGTCTGCTGCAGATCGGCAAGTACCTGCCGAACGAGGACTTCGCCGACGTTCCGCTGCTGCACCCGGTGCAGCTGCTGGACGCGAGCATCCGGGGGGCGGCGGTGCCACGGCGCTGACCCCGCCCCCTGTCAGGAGGGACGCCGCCGGGTACGGCCCACCGGGCGCCGGTGCGACCGGCGCCATGCCGTGGCGCCGGCCGTCCGGGTACGCCCGGGCGTCCCGCCGGCCGGGACCGGGGACCCGGGGTCACCTCCGGGGTGCCGCGGGACGGACGGGCCGGCACCGGTGGACGTGGCGGGGTCGGACAGCTCGTCCGGCCGCCGGTGCAACGCCCGCAGCTGGGCACGCAGCGCGACGATGTCCCACTTGCGGGCGGTGTGCTCCCGCTCGAGCCGCTCCAGCCGCCGGTGGGCCAGCACGAGCAGCACACCGGCGGCGATCCACCCCGCCAGGGCGGCCCACGCCACCACCGCCACCAGCCCCGACACGCCCGCTCCGTCCACCCGTCCCACCTGCTCGGCACTCACCGTAGCGAGCACCCGGGTCTCCGACGGCGTGCCGGGTGAGCCACCGCACACGTCTCCGGAGCACGTCACGTCGGTACCCTGGGTGTGCAGGCACCGCCGCCCCGCGCTCGCCTCCCGGGCCCGGCGGTGGCCCGTCCCGGATGCGGCCCGTGCGGGTGGACCCCGGCCCCGGCGGGTACGGGTCCCGGCGATGCGCCCCGCCCGAGACCGTGAGGAGGCCGGAGATGCAGCAGGCCGTCGGTAACGACCCGACCACCGCGAGCGATGGACCGGCCGTGGAGGAGACGACCGTGCACCCCGAGAAGACCCCGTCGCCCGATGCGCGCCACTTCCCCCAGACCCTGGTCGCGATGGACCCGCCCACCCTCCCGGCGGCCCACCTGACCCCGCCGCCCGCGGAGTTCCGGCAGTTCCCGGCCCCGCAGCGGTCGGTGCCCGGTCACCCGAGCCTGCGGAGCCGGCTGCGCCGGGTGCTGCTGTTCTGGCGTCGCGGCTCCTGATCCACACGACGACGGCCCGGTCCCCGCAGCGATGGGGACCGGGCCGTCGTCGTCTCCGGGTCAGGCCGGCAGCCGGGTCGCCGCCCGCCGCAGGCCCACCACGATCGCGGCCAGTGTCAGCAGCACCAGGGTGAGCAGCACCGTGCCGGTGTTGAGCCCGACGCCGTGGATCAGCACGAACGCCAGCCCGCCCGAGAGCAGGCAGTAGTACGTCATCGGGATGATCGTCATCCGGATCACGTCGCCCTCCCGGCCGAGCAGCCCCACCGTCGCCGACGCGGCGACGACGTTGTGCACGGTGATCATGTTCCCGGCGGCGCCGCCGACCGCCTGGGCCGCGACCACCGTCTCCGGGGTGGCGCCGATGTTCTCCGCGGTCGCGAACTGGAACAGGGCGAACGTCAGGTTGGACACCGTGTTCGACCCGGCGACGAAGGCCCCCAGGGCGCCGATCCACGGTGCCAGGACCGGCCAGGCCGGCCCGGCGACGGCGGCGGCCCCCTCGGCCAGCGTCAGCGGCATCGAGGCCAGCCCGGTCGTGTTCAGCTCGGCACCGGAGTTGATCAGGATGCGGACCAGCGGCAGCGCGAACAGCAGCGCGACCGCGGCACCGGCGAGCTGGCGTCCCGACACGGCCCATGACGTCGCGACCTGGCGGCCGTTCATCCGGTGCAGGCCGTAGGTGACCAGGCAGACCAGCAGGAACACCGCGCCCGGCGAGTAGAGCGGCTGCAGCGTCTCGTCGATGCCGGTCCCGAGGATGTCCGCGGGTCCGACGGTGATTCCCGACAGCGCGTCCTTCACCGGCGCGACGGTGCGGGTCAGCACCAGCACCGCCGCGACGAGCACGTAGGGCGACCAGGCCAGCCAGGTGCTCATCCGGGTGCCGGTGACGCCGTCGTCGGCACCCGCGGAGATGGTGCCGGTCCAGCGGTCGAGCCACCGCTCGCGCGGCGGGAAGTCCCACACCGTGCGCGGCATGAGGAAGCCGCGGCTGGAGGTGAACATCACCAGCGCCAGCCCGACGAGCCCGCCGAGCAGTGACGGGAACTCCGGGCCGAGCAGCGCGGCGACCAGCACGTAGGGCACGGTCATCGCGAACGCGGCGTAGAGCGCGAACGGGGCGACCGCGAGGCCCTCGGCGAAGCTGCGGTTCTCCCCGAAGAAGCGGGTCAGCAGGCACACCAGGAACAGTGGGATGAGCGTCCCGGCGACCGCGTGCAGCGCCGCGACCTCGAACCCGATCGCGGACAGGTAGCCGGTCGCGTCCAGGCCGAGCGCAGCGGTGCGCGCGTCGACCTCCGCCGACCCGGACAGCCCCTGCCCGATGCCGGTGAGTACGGGCGTCCCGGCGGCGCCGAAGCTGACCGGCGTCGACTGGATCACCATGCCGACCAGCACCGCGGCCAGCGCCGGGAAGCCGAGCGCCAGCAACAACGGCGCGACGACGGCTGCCGGGGTCCCGAACCCCGACGCACCCTCGATGAACGACCCGAACAGCCAGCCGATGATGATCGCCTGGACCCGCCGGTCCGGGCTGATGCCGGTGAACCCGGCACGGATCGTCGCGAGCGCGCCGCTCTGGGTGAGCGTCTGCAGCAGCAGCAGCGCACCGAAGATGATGTAGAGCAGGCCGACCGCGATGATCAGGCCCTCGATCGTCGACGCGACGATCGCGGTGGTGCCCATCCCCCAGACCAGCGACCCGATCAGGGCCGCCGCGACGAAGCCGAGCGGCATCGCGTACTTCGCGGGCCAGCGCAGCCCGACCAGCAAAACCGCGACGACGAGGATGGGGGTGAGAGCGAGCAGGCTGAGTACGCCCAGGTTGTCCACGGTGACACCCCTCCGGTGCGGGGCGAATCGCGACACGTGCCCGAATCGCCCGATCGTGAGGGCACGATGTCACCCGTCCCGGCGCCGCGCAAGCACGATGTGGAATCAGTATTTCGCGAAGTGGACCCAGCCGCCGTCGCCGTCGTAGGGACGGCCGTCGACGGTGACCCCCGGGCCCGCCTCGTCCGGTGCCTCCACCGCCCCCACCTCGGTCCAGCCCTCGGGCAGCGGCGCGTCCCCGGGGAAGGTCGCCGCCAGCGCGTGGTCCTCACCACCGGTCAGGACCCAGCGCAGCGGGTCCAGGCCCAGCGCGGACGCGATCTCCGCCATCCGCGGGGCCACCGTGAACGGCCGCGACCGCAGCCGCAGCGCCACCCCCGAGGCCCGCGCGACGTGTGCCAGGTCGGCCAGCAGGCCGTCCGAGACGTCGATCATGGATGTGGCGCCGGCGTCGGCGGCCTGCGGACCGGCGGAGTAGGGCGGTTCCGGGACCCGGTGCGCGTCGACCAGCGCCGCCGGGGAGCGGAACCCGCGCCCGAGCACCGCCAGCCCGGCCGCGGACCAGCCCAGCCGCCCGCAGACCGCGATCCGGTCCCCCGCCCGGGCCCCGGAGCGCAGCACCGGGGCCCGGCCCTGCAGGTCCCCCAGCGCCGTCACCGAGACGACGATCACCGGCGCCGAGGTCAGGTCGCCCCCGACGAGCCCGGCCCCGGTCGAGCGGGCCTCGGCCCACAGCCCGTCGGCCAGCTGCTCGAGCTGCGCCGCGGGCGTCGACGAGGGGCACGCCAGCCCCACCAGCAGCGACGTGGGCACCGCCCCCATCGCGGCGATGTCGGCCAGGTTCGCGGCCGCGGCCTTGCGCCCGACCTGCTCGGGACTCGACCAGTCGAGCCGGAAGTGCACGCCCTCGACGAGCACGTCGGTGCAGGCGACGACCCGCCCGTCGGCGGCGGTGACGACGGCCGAGTCGTCCCCGGGACCGAGCTCCGTCGTAGCCGGTTGGACACGGTCCGTGGTGACCCGGTCGATCAGTGCGAACTCACCGACCTCCCGGAGTGAGACACCGGTCTCGGAACCGCCCTCGGGCGTGATCGCGGATGGGGACACGGGGGCGGCCTCCGGTAGGTTCTGCGTCCGACATTCCTGCCGCCAACCATCCGGCAGGTCGGCAGTTACCGGAAAGGGGCACGCCGTGGTGCAGGCATACATCCTCGTCCAGACCGAGGTCGGCAAGGCCGCCTCCGTCGCCTCCGAGATCGGGGGTCTGCCGGGCGTGGTCTCGGCCGAGGACGTCACCGGCCCGTACGACGTGATCGTGCGCGCCGAGGCGGACGACGTCGACGAGCTCGGCCGGCTGGTCGTGGCCCGGGTGCAGAACGTCAACGGGATCACCCGGACGCTCACCTGCCCCGTGGTCAAGCTGAGCTGAGACGGGCGCGGACGTGGCAGGGGCACGCATGTCACCACCGGTCGTGGTGGCGATCGCGCTGCCCCTGCTGCTCGCCCTCGTCGTGGCGGGGCTCGCGGTCTGGGCCCGCCTGACGACGGGGCCGGACACCGGCCCCCTGGAGCTTCCCGCACAGGCCGCACCGCAGGCGTCGTCGACGTCGTGCGACGCGGTGCTGCGCGCGCTGCCGGCCGGCATCCCCGGCGACACCGGGGACCTCGCGCCGCGCGAGATCGACCCGCCGGTCCCCGGCGCGCGGGCGTGGGTCGCCGAGCCGGAGCCGGTGGTGCTGCGCTGCGGCACCGAACGGCCGGCCGAGCTGGGGCCGACCTCGCCGCTGATCGTCGTCAACGGGGTGAGCTGGCTGCCGCTGGCGACCCCGCAGGGCGCGCTCGCGACGACCTACGCCGTCGTCGACCGCGGGGTGTACCTGGAGCTGTCCGCGCCCGCGGAGACCGGTCCGGGGCCGCTGCAGGCGGTGTCGGACGCGGTCGTCGACGCCCTCCCGCCGCAGCCGGTGCGGGTCCGGTAGCTACCGCAGCCCGGTCCCGCGGGCCAGCGCGGTGTCGACCATGGTGCTGAGCAGCTCGGAGTAGTCGAGCCCGGTGACCGCCCACATCTTCGGGAACGCGGAGCTCGGGGTGAACCCGGGCATCGTGTTGACCTCGTTGACGGTGATGTCGCCGTCGTCGGTGACGAAGAAGTCGACCCGGGCCAGGCCCTGCACGTCGAGCGCACGGAACGCGGTGATCGCCTTCCAGCGCAGCGACTCGGTGATCTCGTCGTCGAGCTTGGCGGGGATCTGCAGCTCGGAGGTGTCGAGGTACTTGGACTCGAAGTCGTAGAACTCGCCGTTGTAGCGCAGCTCGGCGGGCAGGCTGGCGCGGACGCTGCCGTCGGGGAACTCCAGCACCGCGCACTCGATCTCGCGGCCGGGCACGGCCGCCTCGACGAGCACCTTCGGGTCGTGCCGGCGGGCCTCGGCGACGGCGGCGTCGAGCGCGGCCGGGTCGGTGACCCGGGTGACGCCCATCGAGGACCCGGCGCGGGCCGGCTTCACGAACAGCGGCAGACCGAGCCGGTCGCGGTCGGCGAACCCGATATCGGTGCCGGGGCGGAGCACGACGCCGTCGGCGACGTTCAGGCCCTCGGCGCGCAGCAGCTTCTTCGCGAACTCCTTGTCCATGCCGACCGCGGAGGCCAGCACGCCGGCGCCGACGTAGGGCAGCCCGGCCATCTCCAGCAGACCCTGGATGGTGCCGTCCTCGCCGAAGGCCCCGTGCAGGATCGGGAAGACCACGTCGACCGAGGTCAGCGCCTCGCGCGCGTCGAGGCGGACCAGGCCGCGACCCGGTTCGCCGGGCAGCACCAGGGCCTCGGCGGTCCCGTCGACCTCGGGCAGCTCGCGACCCGAGATCGCCAGCCGGACCGGGTCGGACGGGCCGACCACCCACGCCCCGTGCGGGGTGATCCCGACCGGGACCGCCTCGAACCGCTCCGGGTCGAGGTGGGTCAGCACGCTGCCCGCGGACACGCACGAGATCGCGTGCTCGGAACTGCGGCCGCCGAAGACGACGGCGACCTTGACCCGGTCGGCACTCATGGGGCCCGAGGGTAGGCGGCGGCTCCGCCGGGTCGCACAGCCGGGCGTCGGCCCGGCCCTCGGCACAGCCGGGCGTCGGCCCGGCCCTCGGCACAGCCGGGCGTCGGCCCGGCCCTCGGCACGGCCGGGCGGGCCGCTCACCCCACCAGCGCCGCCAGCGCGGCGGTCAGCTCGGCCCGGGTCCCGGCGGCGTACCCGACGACCAGGCCGGACGTGCCGGGCCCGTCCCGGTGGTAGTCGGCCAGCCCGCGCACGGCGACGCCACGCCGGGCGGCCGCGGCGATCGCGGCCCGCTCCCCCTCGGGAGGGCGCAGCACGAGGTGCGCCCCGGCCGGGTCCCCCTGCGCGGCCCAGCCCGCCGTGCGGGCGGTGTCCAGGACCAGGGCCCGCCGCTCACGCAGCTCGCGGCGCAGCCGTCGCAGGTGCCGGGACAGGTCGCCGTGTGTGGCGAGCGCGGTGAGGACCAGCTGCCCCGCGGGCGACGGCCGGGTGCCGGTCCGGGCGCGCAGGTCCCGCCACGCGGCGACGACGGCGGGCGGCGCGACCGCCCAGCCGACCCCCAGCGTCGGGCTGAGGATCTTGCTCGCGGTGCCCAGGTGCACGACGTGGGCGGGCGCGAGCGCGGCGAGCAGGGGCAGCGGGGCGACGTCGTAGCGGAGCTCCCCGTCGTAGTCGTCCTCGATGACCAGGAAGTCCTCGGCGCGGGCACGCCCGACCAGGGCGACCCGGCGGGCGGCGGACAGACGCACCGCGGTGGGGAACTGGTGCGCGGGCGTGGTGTAGACGGCCGCGCAGCCGGCGGGGACGGCGTCGACGACCAGGCCGTCGTCGTCCACGGGCACGCCGAGGACCCGCAGCCCGGCGGCCCGCAGCGCGCTGACCGCCCGCGGGTACCCCGGCTCCTCGACGGCGACGGTGGCCCCCGCAGGCAGCAGCCGGGCCAGCTCGGCGACGGCGGCGGAGGTCCCGGCGGTGGCCAGCACGGTGCCCGCGGGCGGGGTGAGCCCGCGGTGACGCAGCAGGTGGCCGGTGACGGCGTCGTGGAACGCGGGCAGCCCGTCGGCGCGGGGCCGGTCGTCCGGGGGCGGATCGGCGGCGGCCCGCCAGGCGCGGCGCCACATCGCGGGGTCCAGCGCGGCGACACACGGCCGCCCCGGGTCCAGCACCGACGGCTCGGCATGCGGACGGGGCCCGGCGGGCGCGGCCGGGCCCGCCGGGGCGGGCCCGGGGACCGCGGTCACGAACGTCCCCGCGCCGACCCGGCCGGCGACCCAGCCCTCGGCGAGCAGTTGGTCGTAGGCGGCGGCGGTGACCGTCCGGCTCACCCGCAGCGTCGTCGCGAGCCCCCGGGTCGACGGCAGCCGGTCGCCGGGGCGCAGTGCCCCGCCCACGGCCGCGGCGCGGAGACCGTCGGCGAGCTGGACCGCCAGCGGGGTCGCCGCGGCGCGGTCGAGGACGATCGGGAGATCCTGCACAGTGGCCTTTCGTCCGCGACCGGAAGTGGCCGTTCCAGGATGCCACTGTCGAGAGCCATCCTCGGCTGGTGACGCTCTCCCCCACCACCCGCAGCACGCTGGGCCGCAAGCGCGACCGGGCCGCCGTCGACCGGTCCGACCTGCACGCGGTCCTCGACGACGGCCTCGTCGCCCACCTGGGCTTCGTCCGCGACGACGCACCCGTCGTCCTCCCGACCGCCTACGGCCGCGACGGCGACACGCTCTACCTGCACGGCTCGTCCGGGGCCCGCTACCTGACCGGCGACACGCTGCCCTGCTGCGTGACCGTGACCCACCTCGACGGCATCGTGCACGCCCGCGCGCTCATGCACTTCTCGATGAACTACCGCAGCGCGGTCGTGCACGGCGACGCCCGCCGCGTCACCGGCGACGACGAGCGTCTGCACGCGCTGCGGGTGATCGTCGAGCACCTCACCCCGGGCGCATGGGACCACGCCCGCCGCCCGGACCGCCGGGAGCTGGCCGCCACCGCGGTGTTCGCGCTCGACCTGACCGAGGCCAGCGTGAAGAGCCGCTCCGGGCCGCCGTCCGACGACGAGGCCGACGTCGCCGCCGGTCTCGCCTGGGCCGGCGTGGTGCCGCTGCGGACCGTCGCCGGGCCTCCGGAGACCGCCCCTGACCTGCAACGACACCGGTCGGTTCCGGACCACGTGCGCGACCGTCGTCACACCGGCGGGTGACGTAGCCTCGGGGGTTCCGACGCAGCCCTCACCGCCCCCCGAGGAGGACTCGTGACCCCCGTCGTGCTGCCCGACGTACCCCTGCAGAACGTGACGCTGATGCCGGACTGCGTGCACGACGCCGGTTCGTGGTGCGCCACGCTCTACCGCTGGACCAGCAACGACTTCCTGGCCCAGCACGCGGACACCCTGGTCAGCAGGACCGTGGCGATCACCGTGATCGTCGTGGTCGCGGTGCTGTTCCGGTGGCTGGCGCACCGGGCGATCGCGCGGATGGTCGACGGCGCGACCAACGGCCGGTTCACCGCGCTGGTGGGCCGGGCCCGCCGGCTGCGTCCGGGTGGCGGCGCCGCCGTTGCGCCGGCGGCGGACCCGGGTACGCAGCGACGGGCGCAGCGGGCACGCACGATCGGCTCGGTGCTGCGCTCGATCGTCTCGGCGGTCGTGCTGCTCGTCGCGGTGATGATGGTGATGAACGAGCTCGGCTACCCGCTGGGCCCGTTGCTGGCCGGTGCCGGGGTGATCGGGCTCGCCATCGGTTTCGGTGCGCAGAACCTGGTGCGCGACTTCCTGTCCGGCATGTTCATGCTGCTGGAGGACCAGTACGGCGTCGGCGACGTCGTCGACGTCGGGGAGGCCGTCGGCACCGTCGAGGCGGTCGGCCTGCGGATCACCACGATCCGCGACATCAAGGGCACCGTCTGGTACGTCCGCAACGGCGAGATCCTGCGCGTGGGCAACATGAGCCAGGGCTACGCGGTCGCGGTGGTCGACCTGCCGATCGCCCACCACGCCGACGTCGAGGAGGCCACCGAGCTGGCCGGGAGCACCGCCACCGAGCGCGCCTCCCAGGACGACATCGCCGGTGACGTGCTGGAGGCCCCCGAGGTGCTCGGCGTCGACAAGATCGGCCCGGAGGGCGTCACGCTGCGGATCACCGTGCGGGTCAGTCCCGGCCGGCAGTGGGCGGTGCAGCGCGCGCTCAACGGCGCGATCACCGACGCGTTCGACGACCACGGCATCCCGCGGCCGATGGTCTACCCCGGCGCGGCCTTCGACGGCCAGGCGCAGAAGCAGAACTGACGACTCCTGGGAGACTGGTCGGCGTGAGTGCACCGCAGAACTTCTACGCCGAGGTGGGTGGCGCCCCGGTCTTCCACCGGATCGTCCACCGGTTCTACGAGGAGGTGGCCCGGGACGAGGTGTTGCGGCCGCTGTACCCGGAGGAGGATCTCGGCCCGGCCGAGGACCGCCTGCGGATGTTCCTGGAGCAGTACTGGGGAGGTCCGCGCACCTACTCCGACCAGCGCGGCCACCCCCGGCTGAGGATGCGGCACGTGCCGTTCACGATCGGCCCGATCGAGCGCGACGCCTGGCTGCGCTGCATGCGGATCGCCGTCGACGAGGAAAACCTCTCTCCGGAGCACCGCGAGCAGCTGTGGAACTACCTGCAGTACGCCGCGGCGAGCATGCAGAACTCGGAGTTCTGACCCGAGTAGGGGTATTACCACACACTGTGATCGCCGGCCCGGCCGTCCGGCGGCCATTCGAGTGGCATTCGGGCGCTTTCCGGGTTGATCCAGCGCTGAACGTGACCGAATGCGTCCGGTCTCGTTGGACGGGACGCCGCCCCGGCACGTCGGGCGGCTCGTAGTCACCCGTCTTGGGGGTTCATCGTGAGCGTCTCTCCCTCGCTGTCCGGTCCGCATCGGCACGAGCCGGTCGACGGGTCGTCGCGGCACACGCACCGCGGCGGTGACTCCGGGGCCCACCCCGACCGCCACGACGGCGAGGACGGCTCCTGGTTCACCGTCGTCCTGCGCGGCTACGACCGCGGCGAGGTCGACACCCGGCTGGCCGAGCTCGACCACCGCATCCACGACGAGATCCGCCGCGCGGACGCGGCCGAGCAGTCGCTGTCCGCGGCCCGCGCGCAGGTCCGGCGACTGCAGGAGCAGCTGGAGAACGACTCCGCCGCCCGGGCCGGTGAGGAGCGCCGCGCCGAGGAAGCCGGCTTCGGCCGCCGCGTCGAACGCGTCCTCCAGGCCGCCGAGCAGGAGGCGGCCGAGCTGCGCGATCGTGCGGCCGACGAGGCCGCGGAGATCGTGGAACGCGCTCGCCGCGAGGCCGAGGACCGTCGCTCCCGCACCGAGGAGGCGCTGCTCGGCCGCGCCGCCACCCTGGACCGCGAGTTCGCCTCCCGCAGCAGCACCCTCGACGACCGTGAGCACGACGCCGACCGCCGCGAGCGCGACCTCGCCGAGCGGGAGCGCACCGTGTCCGACCGGCTGTCCGGCGTCCGCACCGAGGCCGAGCGGATCCTCGCCGACGCCCGCTCCGACGCCGAGCAGACGCTGTCCACCGCGCGCGCCGAGGCCGCCGCGCTGCTGCGCGACGCCGAGCAGGGCGCCGGGGAGCGACGGTCGGCGGTCGTGCGCGACGTCGAGCGGCTCGCCGCGCTGCGCGACGACGTCCGGGACGAGCTGACAAGGGTGCAGCGCACCCTCGCCGAGGAGCTGGACCGTGAGCCGGTCTCGGCCGCCCTCGACGACGCCCTGTTCGGCCCCGCGCCCGTCTCCCTGCCGCCCGTCTCCCTGCCGCCCGTCTCCCTGCCGTCCTCGACCTCGGCGCCGGCGTCGGACGAGGGTTCGATCGCCTCGGTGTCGGAGCTCGGCAGCAGGCCGTCGGCCGACGCCGCCGGCTCGGAGGCCGGTGATCCCGCCGACGACGAGGACGAGGACGCGCCCGCCACCGGTTCCCTGCTCCTCGGTCCCGGGCACCGCCCGGCCGAGGAGGACCCCGACAGCACCACCGTCGGCCGCATCCCGCCGATCTCGCTCACCTCGATCGGGGTCCTCCCGTTCGGTGATCTCGGAACGGGGCGTGACCAGCCCCGGACCAGGACGGACGTCGCAGGTGGGACGACCAGGACGGGCCGGGGGGCCACCCGGGGTCCGGGCCCGGGGCGACGCTCGCGATAATCGAATCGTTATGTGCACCCGACCGCCGCAGAACGCATGACGTCGGCGCCCGGTCACCCGGGCCCCGACGACCGCTCCCCCCGGCGTGCCGACGGCCCGCCGGACCCCGAACCGAACCCCGACGGGCTCGGCGAGGCGATCCGGACCGGCCGCGTGCCGGTGGTCCCCGGCTCCCTGGTCGACCTGGTCATGCGGTCCGGCTCGGGCGAGCCCCCGGAGCCGGAGGCCACGTCCGAGGACGACGGCGCCCGGCGCGAGCCGACCCCGACCGGGTTCACCGAACTGGTGTCCCGCGAACGGGATCCCGCGCCCGCCCCACGTCCCACCCCGGGACCGCGGCCCGCTGCCCCCGAACCGCCGTCGGATGCGGGTGACTACGCCGATCTCGGCGACCTCGGCGACGACCCGCTGGGCGTCGGGCCGCTGCCCGACGAACCCGGCGACGACGGTCTCGACCCCCTGCACACCCCGGCGGACCGCTTCGCGCCGCCGCCGTCGTTCGCGCCGGGCACACCGGGCGGGACACCGCCCGCGACCGGCGGCATCCCGGCCGCGCCGACGCCCGGCCCGGCCGACGCCACGCCGGCGTCACCGCGGCCGGACCCGACGGACGGCGGCCCGGCGGCACCCCGTCCCGGCCCGGCGGACGCCGTTCCGGCGACTCCCCGGTCCGGCTCGTCGGACGTCTCCCCGTCGGCTCCCGGGGTGGACGCGGCGGGCACCGTCCCGTCGGCGCCCCGGCCGGACCCCACGCAAACGGGACGTCCCGGCCCCGGGCCCGGTGCGAACCGGCCCGACCCCGCCGCCACCCCCGCGGAGGGCGGTCGTCGCACCGATGCCGGTCCCGGGCCGGACGGTGTCCCGGTGACCGCACCCGCACCGACCGTCGTCCCGCCGATCGCGCCCACCCCGCGGCCGCTCGGCGACAGCACCCGCCCCACCGCCGGCTCCACCCCGGACCAGGACGCCGCCCCGTCGCCCTCGGCCGGGGACACCACGGAGTCCGGCGGCTCCGGCGCCGGGGACCGCGACGCCGCGGGACAGCACACCACCAAGCGGTGGCCGCCCCGCCCGGCGCGCAGCGGCGCCGACGGCCCGGAGACCGACATCCTGCCGCCCGGCGCACTGATCGGGCACTACCCGAGCGCGGACTCCTCCGACGACCGGACCGAGCAGCCGCCCGCGCGGCCCTCGACCCCGCCGTCCGGGAACCGACCGACGATGCCCGGTCGCAGACCTCCCGCGCCCGCGGGCCCGGAGCAGCGTCCGGTGCCCCGTCCGGCCATGGGTGGGGCCCCGTCCGGTCCGGCGATGGCCGGGCTGTCGGGCAACGACCTGTTCGCCACCGCCGGCGGCGACTCGGGCAGCGGCTTCGGCCGGCTCCCGGGCCGCGCCGACGACCCGTGGCGCTCCCGCGCCGACACCGCGGCCTCCGCGCCCGACAGCGACGGGCCCTCCTCCGACGACGTCCACCGTGACGACACCACCGGTGAGGGTTCCGCCCGGGACGACTCCTCGCGGGACGGCGATGCCCCCCGGGGCACGGCCTGGGGCCCGGACGGCGGTCCGGGTTCCTCCGTCGGCGGGCCGTCCGCGTGGGACCGGGACGCCCCGGCGTGGGACACCGGCCGTCCGCCCACGGACGACGCCGCACCGTCCCGCAACGTCGCGTTCCCGACGCCGGGGTCGTACGGCGACCCGCCGTCGCGCTCCGGGTCGGCCCCGGGTCACGCAGCCGCTGCGTTCTCCGGACCGGCGCGGACCGGGACGTTCCCCGCCCCCGGCGCGGGCCCGGACGAGCGGCGCGGCGGGCCGGGCACCGGGGCGTACCCCACCGACCGGCCCGGCGGACCGGGCACCGGCTCACTCCCCACCGACCGGCCCACGGGACCGGGCACCGGCGCGTTCCCGACCGACCGCTCCGGTGGTCCGGGCACGGGGGCGTACCCCGTCGACCGCCCCGGTGGGCAGGGCTTCGGTTCGTCTCCGACCGACCGGCCCGGTGCCCCGGGGGCCGGTGGCCGCCCGGACGGGCCCGGTACCGGCGCCCACCCGTCGAACGGCGCCCCCGGTGCCCGTTCCTGGGCCCCCGCCCCGGACCGCCTGGGCCCCGGAGGACCGGACGGGCGGCCCGCACCGCGACCGGACGCCCCGTCCGAGAACGAGACCACCGTCGTCCTGCGGCCCGTCGGGACCGACGGCGAGCCACCCACGCTGCAGGGCCTCACCCCAGTCACCGGACACCCGGACGCCCCGGCGGCGGACGACACGACCGGCCTCTCGGACCCGGACCGGTCGGACGCCTCGACGACCAGCCGCAACGCGGCCGCCGCGGCCTCGGTCGGGGCCGTCTCGGTGGCCGCCGCCCGCGCCGCGTCCGGCCGGGACGGCACGGTCAGCGACACCGGTCCGGGCACCGCGGTCCAGCCCGCGGCCGCGGAGGCCGCCGCCCACGCCGCGGTGACCGGCGAGAAGCCGCCGGTCACCCCGCGCCGCGAGGCGATCATGTCGGCGAAGCCGCGCAACGGCCGTCGCAGCCCGTCCGCGGCCGGGCTCGCGATCGCGCTGGCGATCGTGCTGCTCGGCGCGCTGACGCTGTGGGCGATGCTGTCGCCCAGCCAGTCCGACCCGGGCGCGAACGCGACCCGGCCCGCCGTCTCGGCCGGTCCGGGCACGGGGCCGCGTCCGGAAGCGGTCGCGTCCGGGGCGAGCCTGGCACAGCCGACGGTGCGGGCGACCGTGCCCCTCGGCGGCGCCCCGGTCGCCGTCGCGGCCGCCCCGGACGGCTCGACGGCCCTCGTCGCGGTCCGTGACGCGGACCGGCTCGCGGTCGTCGACACCGCGTCCGACGCCGTCACCGGGGAGATCGAGCTCCCGGCCGCCCCGCAGGGGGTGGTGACCTCTCCGGACGGCACCCGCGCCTACGTCAGCACCGCCGGTCAGGGCGGCGGGCAGATCGCCGTCGTCGACGTGCCGGGGCGGACCGTCGTCTCGACCGCTGCCGTCGGCGGGGACCCGGCCGCGGCCGCGGTGTCCCCCGACGGCCGGTTCCTCTACGTGCCGTCCCGCGCGGACGCCACCGTGGAGGAGCTCGACCCGAACGCGGGCACCGTCACCCGGACCGTGCCGGTGTCCCGCGACCCGTACGCGAGCGCCACGAACGACGCGGGAGACCGCGTCTACCTCGCCACCCGCGGCGCCGACCAGCTCACCGTCCTCGACCCGGACAGCCTCACCGTGCTCGGCAGCTTCCCGGTGCGTGGCGGCGCGGAGTCCCTGGCCGTCAGCCCCGCGTCGGTCCCGCGGACCGTGGTCGCGGTCGGCGGCCCGGAGTCCGGCACCGTGACCGTCCTGGACCCCGCCGACGGCCGCGAGATCGCGACCGTGCAGGTCGACGGCGGCGCCACCGGCATGGCCTTCGCCCCCGACGGCCGCCACCTCTACGTCGCGACCCGGCAGGCTCTCGTCACGGTCGACACCGGGTCCTGGCAGGTCACCGGGACCACCGACGTCGCCCCGAACCCGACCGCCGTCGCGGTCGCCCCCGACGGCCGCACCGGCTGGGTCACCGGCGACGGCGCGGTCAGCGTGCTGAACCTGACCTGACCCGTCCCGGCTGCGGGCTCGGACCGTCAGCGCGCGACCGACAGCGGCAGCGACACCACGCGCCGCTTCACCACCGCCCCGTACCGGGCGTCGAGCCGCATCCACGACCCCGACGCGGACACCCGCACCCGCGGCCCGTCGGTCTCCTGCGGCGCCGAGCCGAGGAAACCCATCCCGGACATCGCGAACAGCACCCGCATCGGCACGGTCACCGGGCGGCCCGCGTCCGGCGGGGACACCGTCAGTACCGTCTGGTCCAGCAGCGACGCCGGCGGCCCCATCGGGCCTGCGTGCTCGCGGGCCAGTGCCAGCCCCCGGTCGGCGAGCTCGTCGAGCTCCGCGGCGGGGACGTCGTCGACCCGGGACCAGCCGTCGTCGGGCGGGAGCTCGTCGAGCCACGGCGCGGGCGGGCCGGGGTCGACCGCGGCGGAACGGTCGACGGCCAGCGCCGTCAGCAGCGTCGACGCCTGCGCCGTGACCGGCAGCGCCGGGTCGAGCTCCCCGGCCACCGATCGGGTCACGAGCACGTCGAACGGGGTGCGGGCCCACGCGGTGACCCGGCCGGAACCGGCTGTGAGCCGGATCGTGGCGCTCTGGTCGAGCCGGGCGACGCGCGCGGTGAACGCGCCGAGGTCGTCGCGCTCGGTCGCGTCCGCCAGTCGCAGGGTCACGACACGCCTCCCAGGTGGCGCTCGAGGAAGTTCCGCTCGTCGACGGTGAGCCGGCGGACCCGGTCCGCCTCGAGGTCGTAGAGGGCCATCCGGGTCCAGGCGGTGACCGCGACCGGGTCGCCCGCGCCGGGCCCGTCGTGCAGGGCGTAGTCGAGGACGAACGACGCGGCCCGCAGCTCCCGCACGGTGATCGCGCACCGCAGCGGCTCGGGCCGCCACGGCAGCTGCCGCTTGTACTCCACGTGCAGCCCGGCGACGAGCAGCCCGGAGGAGAACCCGGCGAGCCCCTCCCGCCCGGCGGCGGTGAAGGCCAGCGCGACGCGGGCCTCCTCGACGAGCGTGACGATCCGGGCGTGGTTGACGTGGCGGTAGGCGTCCTGGTCGGTCCAGCGCAGCGGGACCTCGGCGACGAAGGCGGTCACGGGGAGCTCCTACCGGGCCAGTCCGCGCAGCTGACGCGAGATCACCGACAGGGTCGCGAGGTCCAGCGACGCCGACGCCCCGATCTCCTCCAGCGCGCTGCGGGCGCGCGCGAGCTTCGAGGAGTTCGCCTGCTCCCAGGCGGCGATCGCGTCGTCGACACCCGTGCCGGGCGGGGTCTCGCGCAGCGCGTCGAGGGTGATCGAGCGCAGCGACCCGTAGAGGTCGTCACGCAGCGCGAGTCGCGCCAGCGCGTGCCAGCGGTCCCCGCGGTCGAGCCGGGACACCGCGGTCAGCACCTGGTCGACGCCGAGGTGCTCGGACAGCGCGTAGTACAGGCGGGCCACCTCGGCGCCGGGCCGTGGTTCGGCCTCGCGGTCGGACAGCTCCACCAGCTCGACGACGTCGAGCAGCCCGTAGGCGTAGAGCGACAGCGCGGCCGACTCCACCATCTCCTCGGGCACCCCGCAGGCGCGCAGCTCCGCGGCACGTTCCTGAACCGCGTCGAGCTCGCGGCCCTGCAGCAGCTCGGGCAGCCGCGCCCGCAGCTCCGCGATGGGGCCGGCGAACCGGTTGACCTCCGCGCCGACGGCGAGCGGCTGCGGCCGGTTGGTCAGGAACCAGCGCGACACCCGGTCGAGCAGCCGCCGCGACTCCAGCACCACCGCGTCGGCGATCGGGACTCCGACCTCGGCCCGGCGGACGGCCTCCCACAGCGCGGGCAGCCCGAACACGCGGGTGGTGACGGTGTAGGCGCGCAGCACGTCGTCGGGGCCCGCGGAGATCTCCTCGCCCAGCCGGAACGCGTAGCTGATCCCGGCACCGTCGACCATGTCGTTGACCAGCGACGTACCGATGATCTCGCGACGCAGCGGGTGGTTGCGCACGGCGTGGTCGAAGCGCTCCCGCAGCGGGTGCGGGAAGTAGCCGGGCAGAGTCGGCGCGAACGCCGGCAGGTCGGGCAGGTCGGTCTGCAGCAGCCGGTGGGTGAGGTCGAGCTTGGTGTGGGCGAGCAGCGTCGCCAGCTCGGGGCCGGTGAGACCGAGACCGTCGGCGGCCAGGCGCGCGAACCCCGCCTCGTCGGGCAGGACCTCCAGCGTGCGGTCGAGCCCGGTGCGCCCGGCGAGGTCGGTGACCATCCGGGCGTGCACACCCACCATGCCCGGGGCGTGGGCGCGCGCGACGCCGAGCACCTGGTTCTGCGCGACGTTGTCGGCGAGCACGAGGGCGGACACCTCGTCGGTCATCGACGCGAGCAGCTCGTTGCGGGCGTCGCGGTCCAGGGAGCCGTCCGCGACCGGGCGGTCCAGCAGGATCTTGATGTTGACCTCGTGGTCGGAGCAGTCGACACCCGCGGAGTTGTCGATGGCGTCGGTGTTGACCCGGCCGCCGGCGCCGTCCGGGCCGCCGTGGCGGGCGAACTCGATCCGCCCGCGCTGGGTGAGCCCGAGGTTGCCGCCCTCGCCGACGACGCGCACCCGCAGGGCACGGCCGTCGACGCGGATGGCGTCGTTGGCCTTGTCCCCCACCTCGCCGTCGGTCTCGCCGGACGCCTTGACGTAGGTGCCGATGCCGCCGTTCCACAGCAGGTCGGCGGGGGCGAGCAGGATCGCGTGGATCAGCTCGGGCGGGGACATCGCGGTGACCGTGTCGGCCAGCCCGAGCGCGGCCCGGATCTCCGGCCCGACCGGCACCTTCTTCGCCGTCCGCGGCCACACCCCGCCACCGGCGCTGATCAGGGAGGTGTCGTAGTCGGCCCAGGAGCTGCGCGGCAGCTCGAACAGCCTGCGACGCTCGGCGTAGGAGGTCGCGGCGTCCGGGGTGGGGTCGACGAACACGTGCCGGTGGTCGAACGCGGCGACGAGCCGGATGTGCTCCGACAGCAGCATCCCGTTGCCGAACACGTCGCCGGACATGTCGCCGACGCCGACGACGGTGAACTCCTCGCGCTGGGTGTCGACGCCCAGCTCGCGGAAGTGCCGCTTGACCGACTCCCACGCGCCGCGGGCGGTGATGCCCATGGCCTTGTGGTCGTAGCCGACCGAGCCGCCGGAGGCGAACGCGTCGCCCAGCCAGAAGCCGTAGGACTCGGCGACGGAGTTGGCCAGGTCGGAGAACGTGGCGGTGCCCTTGTCCGCGGCGACGACGAGGTAGGAGTCGTCGCCGTCGTGACGCACCACGTCGGTGGGCGGCAGCGTCTCGGTGGCGCCGTCGGCGTGGGTCAGCAGGTTGTCGGTGATGTCGAGCAGCCCGGAGATGAAGGTCCGGTAGCAGTCCCGGACGTGCTCGGGCGCCGGCCCGGGCCTGCGCACGACGAACCCGCCCTTCGCCCCGACCGGGACGATGACGGCGTTCTTCACCGCCTGGGCTTTCACCAGGCCGAGCACCTCGGTGCGGTAGTCCTGCTGGCGGTCGGAGAAGCGCAGACCGCCGCGGGCGACCGGGCCGAACCGCAGGTGCACGCCCTCCACCGCGGGCGAGTACACGAAGATCTCGAACCGCGGACGGGGCAGCGGCATGTCCGGTACGGCGGCCGGGTCCAGCTTGAAGGAGAAGAACGGGCGGCCCCGGAACCAGTTGGTCCGCAGCGTCGCCTCGATGACGGCCAGCAGGCCACGCAGGATGCGGTCGGCGTCGAGGCCGGAGACCTGGTCGATCAGGGTGGTGACGTTCTCCAGTGCCCGCTGGTGGGCGGCATCGCGCTCGTCGGCGTCGGCCGTGGCCGGGTCGAACCGGGCGCGGAACAGGGCGATCAGACCCTGCGCGACCTGCGGGTGGGCGACCAGGACGCCGGCCGTGTACTGCAGGGTGAACAGCCCGCCGAGCTGGCGGGTGTAGCGGCTGTAGGCCCGCAGGACGGCGGCCTCGCGCCAGTGCAGACCGGCGCGCAGGACGAGCGCGGAGAACCGGTCGGACTCGGCGTCGCCCCGCCAGGCCGCGGCGAACGCCTCCTCGAACCGTCGCCCGGCGTCCTCGACGGTGACCGTCGGGACCGCGGGGGCTCCGGCGGGCTGCGGGGGCCGGAGCCCGAAGTCGTAGAGCCAGCAGCGACGGCCGTCGGGGCGGCGGAACTCGTAGGGCCGCTCGTCGACGACCTCGACGTCGAGCTGCTGCAGCAGCGGCAGCACACCGGTGAGGGTGACCGGGTCGTCGCCGACATAGAGCGCGAACCGGATGTCGCCCTCGATGCTGCGGTACAGCCGCAGGTCGAACGCGTCCTCGCCCTTCTCCCCCAGCGTCATCAGCCGCCGCAGGTCCTCGACGGCGCGCAGCGGGGTCACCGTCGCCTTGTAGGACTCGGGGACCCCGGCCAGCATCGGGCGGGCGGCGGGCCCGGCGTCTCCGAGCGCGGCGACGAGCAGGTCGTCCCACGTGCGGGTCGCCTCGGCGACGTGGACCTGCAGCTCGGCCAGGTCCACCGTGACCGGCTCGGCGCCGGGATCGGTGGTGATCGTCAGGTGCAGCAGCGCCAGCTCGACGTCGCCGACCTGCGCGGTGTAGCTGACGTCGGTGCCCCCGAGCCGGGTGCGCAGGATGTCGGTGATCTTCAGCCGGGTCGCGGTCGTGTAGCGGTCGCGCGGCAGGTAGACCAGACAGGACAGGAAGCGGCGGTACGGGTCGGGGTGGACGAACAGCCGCACCGCGCGGCGGGCGCCCGCCTCCAGCACACCGACGGCGGTGTCGTGCAGCCGATTCTGCGACGAGGTGAACAGCTCCGCGCGCGGCAGCTGGGAGAACACCTCGAGCATCTGCTGCCCGGAGTAGGAGTCGGCCGGGAAGCCCGCGCGCCGGATGGCGCCGCGGATGCGGCGGGCGACGACCGGGATGTCCAGGACCGACTCGTGCCGGGCCGGGACGGTCAGCATCCCGAGGAAGCGGTGCTCGCCGGTGACGGTCCCGTCGGCGTCGCGGGTGCGGACCCCCACGTAGTACGGGTGCACCGCACGCAGCACCCGGCTGCGCTCGCTGGCCCGGGTGAACAGGAGCAGGCCCGCGGGGTCGGCGGCGCCGGTCTCCTCGGGGAGGAAGACGTTCGCGCCGGCGTCGCCGGGGCGCAGCACGCCGAGACCGGTGTCGGTGTCGGGCCGCAGGCGCCCGTCCGGGCCACCCCCGTCATCGGTGCGTCGGGAGTAGTGGCGGTAGCCGACGAACACGAAGTGGTCGTCGACGAGCCAGCGCAGCAGGTCCGCGACCTCGGCCGGGTGCACGTCGTCCTCGTCGGTGTCGGCGGCCGTGGCGGCACCGGTCCCGGAGAGGTCGTCGGCGAGGGCGCGGGCGCGCAGGGTCATCGCAGCGGTGTCGTCGACGACCTGCCGGACCGCGGAGAGCGTGTGTTCCAGCTCGGCGTGCAGCGCGTCGGGGTCGAGGTCCCCGGAGGACACGAGGTCAACGTGCATCCACGACTCGACCGAGGCCCCCTCGGTGGGGTCGGTCGGGTCGGCGGCGGTGTCGACGCCGGTCAGCGTGCCGTCGGCGGCGCGGTGCACGACCAGGATCGGGTGCACGACGCGCCGCGCGGTGCCGCCGGCCCGGCCGATCCCGGCGAGCGCCGACTCGACGATGTAGGGCATGTCGTCGGTGACGATGTCGACCGTCACCGCGTCTCCCCCGGCGGCGGCCACCCGGACGGCGGCCCGGCCGGGTTCGCGGTGCGCGCCGAGCGCGAGATGGGTGTCGACGACGGTCGCCGGCCCGGGCAGCTCCGCGCCGCCGGTCGCGTCGGTCTCCGGGGTGTGCCGGGCGTAGAGACGGACGAGCTCCGCGGCGGCACCGCTCCCGGGGCGGGGATCACCGCCCGGCCCGTCGGTGCTCGTGGTGTTCCCGGTCTGCCCCGTCGTCCCGCTGCTCACGATCCACTCCGGCCCCGTGCGTGTGTTGACGGCCGTCACCCTATCCCGCGGTACCGACGCCATCGGCGGACCGGGACGGCCGCGTCCGCGCTGACCGGGCGAGCGGTTCCCGGCGGCCGGTCAGATCTCGCGGTAGGCCGCGAGGGCCCCGGCGAGCAGATCGGCGAGGCCCATGTCCTCGGGGATGCCTGCGGGCTCGGACGGGGCCGGCGTGGCCGGGGCGCCCGGTGTGCCGTCGCCCGGTGACGACGTCGTCCCCGGGGCGTCGGCGGCGCTGTCCTGCCGTCCGGGCGGCAGGGGTGACGCGCTGTCCCGCGTCGCGGGCGTCGCGGGCGGGGCGTCGTCGCGCGGGGGGCCGGTCGGCGGTTCGTGCCTCGTGGCCGGGCCGTCCTCCCGGATCGCGGTGTCCGACGGCTCCGATCCGTCCGCGGGGACCGCTCGGCGGGAGCGAGCCCGTCGGGTCGCGGTGCCGACGTCCGGCGTCCGCCCGCCTGCGTCCGGTCGGTTCCCGCCGGGTCGTAGGTCCGTCATCGGTGCGTGGACGGCGCCGGTCGACGGCTCGTCGTCGCCGGTCGCGGCAGCGTCACCGGTCGCGGCAGCGTCACCGGTCGCCGGGGCGAAGACGGCCGCCGCACCCCGCACCACGGTCGGTCCGGTCGCGGTACGCAACGTCCAGGTCCCCGCGCCCACGCCACTGCCGTCGGGCTCGCCGGACGCACGGTGGCCGCCGGCGGACGTGCTCTTGCCCCCGTCGAACAGACCGGCGGCCCCGCCGTGTCCGTCATCGGCCGGTGGGGTGACGACCCGCCCACGACGACGCGGCAGCGCTGACTCCCCCACTCCGCCGTCGTCGATCCCGGACCACCGCACCGGCAGCCCGGAACGTTCCCGGGCCGGGCCGTCGTAGCGGGAGGCGGCGCCATCCGGCACGGGGAGGTCGAGGTGGGCCCGGACTGCCTCGGCGAGGCGCCGGTCCGGTTCCGGGGGCAACGCGAACCGGGTGTCCAGCGGGTCCGGCACCGACGTGGGGTCCGCCGGGGCGGAACCGCCCCACACCTGCGACGGCTCGTCTGTCGCCCGCCCGGCGGAGTCGCCGCCCACCTCGTCGCGGGCCTCGTCGCGGGCCTCGTCGCGGGCCTCGTCGCGGGCGGAGGGGTGCGGCGCGGCGGGGTGTCCGGGGTCATGATCGCGGGCACCGGAGTCGTGGGCGGCCGGGGGCCGGCCGGTCCGGTCGCGGGCCGCCGGGTCCCGGACGGCTCCGTCGGAGCGCCGCCGCCCGCCGCTCCCGGGCCGGACGGTGAGACCGACGGCGCTCAACGACGCCGTCCCGTCGCCGGCGGCCCGTCGCCGCCCACCTCGGGCCGCTCGCTCGCCGGACAGGTCCAGCGGCGTCGCCAGCGCCGGCCCCGCGACCGGCTCCGGGGCGGCCGACAGCTCACCGGAACCCGGCCCCGCGGCGCCGGTCTGCGCGGCGCCGGGATGCCCGCCGGCCCGGGCCGAGGGGGCCTCGGGGAGGGGCGCCGGCGTGTCCGGCCCGGTCAGCTCGGTGACGATCTCGTCGCCCTCGACGCCGTGCGGTCCGACGGCCTGCATCCGCAGGGACGTCCCCGCCGGCAGCCCGCCCCGGCGCACGCGGCCGCCGAGGTGCGTCGCGAGCGACCGTGCCCAGAGCAGGACGGTGACGTGGTCGACGTCGGGCAGGGTGACCCGCACCGTGTCGTCGTCGCGACGTGTGGTTCCGGACGGCGGAACCAACCGGCGGGCCCGGGTGAGCATGTCGTGCAGGGCTCCCACCGTCGCCGTACCGGTGACGGTCTCGAGGTCGCCGTCGACGAGGTCGAGGACGATCGACCGCTCCGCCGTACCGGGTGGCCCCGTCGGGGCCGCGGGGGCCGTCGGTGCCGCAGCCGGGCCGCTGTCCCGGACACGGGCCGCGGCGGACGCGCTCGCCCGATCGGACCTCGTGTCGGCCTCCGGGGGGTTCGGCTCGCCCGCAGCCCGCTCGGCAGCCACGGTCGGCTCGCCCGCAGCCCGCTCGACGGCCACGGTCGGCTCGCCCGCAGCCCGCTCAACAGCCACGACCGGCTCCGGAGCGGGAGCCCCGTTCCGGCGGCTGTCGACGAAGCCTGGCCCGGCTGCCGGCTCGGCCCCGTGGCTGTCGCCGGGCCGGTGGGCCGCGTCGTGCCGTGCTCCGTTCCGCGGGGCGGCGTCGGCCGGGCCGTGGGACCCGTTGCGGTGCGCGGCCGCGGGCGGCTCGGGGGCACGCCACTCGGCCAGGAGGGCGTCGGCGAGCGGCGACCCGCCTGCCGCGTCGGGTGTCCACGACGGGCCGGTCCACGACGGGTCCCGGGGTGCCGTCGGTGCCGGCCCGTCCGCGAGGAGCCCGGATACGCCCAGCGGGTCGGCGGGGTCGATGCCCGCGGGTCGTCGACCTCCGGCGTTCGTCGTGTCGCCCGACGCCCGGTCGGACGACCCTGCGGCGTTCGCCGTGTCCGGCGTACCGGTGGTGTCCGTAGTGCCCGGCGTACCGCTCGCCGACGACGCATCCGCCGCGAGGCCGGCCTCGCCGGGACGATGACCGTTCCGGTCCGCGCCCGTGGATCGGCCCACGGTCCGGTCGTCCGGCGACGGGTCGGCGGATCCGGCGCCGTTCATCGTGCCGGGGTCCAGGAGCAGGCTCTCCGACGGCGCCCAGCGCACCGGGAAGCGTCCGGCCGCCGGGAGGCCGTTCGTGGCCCCGGCTCCCGTGGCGCCGTCGTTCCCGGGCCCGGTCGGATGGTCGTCCCCGGCCCCGGCTCCGTCCGAGCGACCGTTCCTGCTCTCCGTGCCGGTGAACCGGTCGTCCCCGGGCCGATCGTCGGTCGGGCGATCGTGGTCGGGCTCGGTGTGGCCGGTTCCGGCGGGTCGGTCGGTCCCGGCACCGACCTCGCCTTCCTCGACGGGCGTCCCGGCGGGCGGGGCGGCTCCGTCCCGCCGGTCCGCGCCGGAGGGCGGGTCCGCGCTGGCGGGGCGAGACGCGGCGAACCCTGGTTCCGGCGTACTGCGACCGGCGCTGTCCCGGTTACCGGCACCGGGCCCGCCCGTGGGAGCACCGGCAACGGTGCCTCCGGTCGCGGGCGGACGTTCGGCGGGTACGGCAGGTGACCCGCCCGTGCGCGGGAACGGGGTGGGTCGCTCGGTGGTGCTGGTGCGGACGGCGGCGAGCGGCAGCAACGCCGCCACCGCGGCGCGGAAGCGCGTCCCGCGGTCGCGGTCGACCTGGTCGGCCTCCGTCGCGGCGCGCATGGTCTCCAGGGCCTCGCGGTACCGGCCCGAGCCCTCGTGCAGCTCGGACTGGGCGGTTCGGCAGGCCGCGACCAGCGCGGGGACACCCGCCTGTTCGGCGCCATCGGCGGCCTCGACCAGGGCGCGGGCCGCGTGGTCCGCACGTCCCGCCTGCACCCGGGCGAGCGTGAGCCGCAGCAGCACACCCTGACGACCGGCGTCCCCGGCCTCGCGCTGCACGGCGGCCGCGGCGACCGCGTCGGGCGGGACGTGCCCGGAGTCGAGCAGCGCAGTGATCCACTGGCTGAGCAGTGCCGCGGCGAGGTGGGTCGACAGCGGGCGGGACCCGGGCCGTTCCGGTGTCCACCCGAGTTGGGCCAGACCGCGCAACGCGCGGTCCACGGCGGCATCGTGTTCGCGCCGGGCCCGATGCACCGACCCGACGACGAGGTCCGCGTACGCCGCGGGTTCGCCACCGAAGCCGGACCCGCAGTCGTCGACGTCGCGGCGCAGCCGCTCGAGCTCGGCGGCGGAGGCGCCGGCGAGTGCGCAGCGCACCTCGACCGCGAGCCGGTCGAGGCGTAGCAGCCCCGGGTCCTCGCCCGGGGCGTCGTCCGGCAGGCCGACGACGAGTGCCCGAGCCGCCTCGAGCTCTCCGTCGGCCTGGGCGACCCCGGCCAGCTCCACCCGCAGGCGGGCACCCTCGGGGCGGGTGAGGACCTCGGTACCGGGCGCGCGGACGGGCACGGGGACCGTGCTGTCACCCGGGGTGGCATGACCGGTCACCCCGGCGACGACGGCAGTGGCGACGTCGCGGGCGTCCCCACCGGCGGCGTGGCCGTCGAGCAGCCAGCCCGCGGCCTGCAGCCAGCGCAGATCGTCACCGTCTGCGACAGCTCGCGCGCACGCCTGCTCGGCCAGTTCCGCGGTGAGCAGGGGCCGCTGCCAGCGCAGGGCCGCCGCCGTGCGCAGTTCGGCCGTCGTCGCGCCGGCGGCCCGACCTTGCAGGTCGAACGTCACATCGCCTCCCGTGAGTGACACCACCGTCCGGACCTCCCGAGGGAGCCGGTCTCCCCGTCGCCGGGGACCGGCCCGACCGGATGGGGAGGTCCGGACCGGGCGGTGATCAGTCGCGGGTGAGCTTACGGTGGGTGACCCGGTGCGGTCGCGCCGCCTCCGCGCCGAGCCGCTCCACCTTGTTCTTCTCGTAGGCCTCGAAGTTGCCCTCGAACCAGAACCACTCGGCCGGGTTCTCGTCCGTGCCCTCCCACGCCAGGATGTGCGTGCAGGTCCGGTCGAGGAACCAGCGGTCGTGGGAGATGACCACGGCGCAGCCGGGGAACTGCTCGAGCGCGTTCTCCAGCGAACCGAGGGTCTCGACGTCCAGGTCGTTCGTCGGCTCGTCGAGCAGGATCAGGTTGCCGCCCTGCTTGAGCGTCAGCGCCAGGTTGAGGCGGTTGCGCTCACCACCGGACAGGACCCCGGCCGGCTTCTGCTGGTCCGGCCCCTTGAAGCCGAACGCCGCGACGTAGGCGCGCGACGGCATCTCGGTGTTGCCGACCTGGATGTAGTCGAGCCCGTCGGAGACCACTTCGAAGACGGTCTTCTTCGGGTCGATCCCGCCGCGGTTCTGGTCGACGTAGGACAGCTTGACCGTGTCGCCGATCTTGACCTCGCCGGAGTCCGGGTGCTCCAGACCGACGATCGTCTTGAACAGCGTCGTCTTACCGACACCGTTCGGACCGATCACGCCGACGATGCCGTTGCGCGGCAGCGTGAAGGAGAGGTCCTTGATCAGCTGGCGGCCGTCGAAGCCCTTGTCGAGGTGGGAGACCTCGACGACCTGGCTGCCCAGGCGCGGGCCCGGCGGGATCTGGATCTCCTCGAAGTCGAGCTTCTTGTGCCGCTCGGCCTCGGTCGCCATCTCCTCGTAGCGGTCGAGCCGCGAGCGGCTCTTCGCCTGGCGGGCCTTGGGGTTGGAACGGACCCAGGCCAGCTCCTCCTTCAGGCGCTTCTGGAGCTTCGCGTCCTTCTTGCCCTGGACGGCGAGGCGCTCGGCCTTCTTCTCCAGGTAGGTGGAGTAGTTGCCCTCGTAGGGGAAGGTGCGTCCGCGGTCGAGCTCGAGGATCCAGCCCGCGACGTTGTCCAGGAAGTACCGGTCGTGGGTGACCGCGAGGACGGCGCCCGGGTAGTTCGCGAGGAACTGCTCGAGCCAGAGGACGCTCTCGGCGTCGAGGTGGTTGGTGGGCTCGTCGAGCAGGAGCAGGTCGGGCTGGGAAAGCAGCAGCTTGCACAGCGCGACACGCCGGCGCTCACCACCGGAGAGGTGGGAGACCTCGGCATCCCCGGGCGGGCAACGCAGTGCGTCCATCGCCTGCTCGAGCTGGGAGTCGATCTCCCACGCGTCGGCGTGGTCGAGCTCCTCCTGGAGCTGGCCCATCTCCTCCATCAGCTCGTCGGTGTAGTTGGTCGCCATCTCCTCGGCGATCGCGTTGTACCGGTCGAGCTTGACCTTCACGTCGCCGAGGCCCTCCTCGACGTTCCCGAGGACGGTCTTCTCCTCGTTGAGCGGGGGCTCCTGCTGGAGGATGCCGACCGTCGCCCCGGGCTTGAGGAAGGCGTCGCCGTTGTTCGCGTTCTCCAGCCCTGCCATGATCTTGAGGACGGTCGACTTCCCGGCGCCGTTGGGGCCCACGACGCCGATCTTCGCCCCCGGCAGGAAGCTGATCGACGCGTTCTCCAGGATGACCTTGTCGCCGTGCGCCTTACGCACGTTCCGCATCGTGTAAATCAGATCCGCCACGATGCGATGGTAGATCGGGCCCGCTCAGCCGCTCGAGGCCGGTGCGGTCGCCAGCCTCGCGAGCTCGTCGAGCTCCGCGGTCTCGCCCTCGTCCGGGGTGTCGCCGTACCCGTCGTGGTCCGGCTCTTCGATGGGCGGGGCGCCCCACCGCGTGGCGGCGTCGTCGGTGTCCCGGGCCTGCGGCACCGACGGTGCCTGTGACACCGACGGACGGGGCGCGACGGCCGCCGGGGAGAAGCGGATGTCGAGCCCGACGCTGGACGGCTCGATCCGGATGCTCTGCCGCACGTCGCCCTCCCGGCCCGTCCACTCCTCGACATACATCCGGCCGATGACGATCACGCGGTGCCCCTTCTCGAACGTCCGCACCGCGTGCTCGGCCAGGGTCCGCCAGCACGTCACCGTGTAGTAGGTGCACGCGACGTCGTGCCACTGCTCGGTCATCGGGTCCTTGCGACGGTGGTTGACCGCGACCGTCAGGTCCGTAACCGGGATGCTGTTCGGGGTGTAGCGCAGGACGGGGGTGCGGGTCAGGTTGCCGACGATGGTGGCGGTGTTGTCGCTCATCGGATCCTCCGAGGCTCTGGGGTGTGTTGTCCCCATGAGCTTCACCCGGCCACGCCCTGTCGACGAGGTCACTTCAGAGCCTGTGGACAACCGTGCCCGTTGGGGATGACCGGCCGTTCCAACCTGGTTCGGCCACGACGACTGTCGGTCCGGTGTGCTTCTCCCACCCCGACCTGTCCATCCCCGTGGCCGGCATCCCGCGGCGGTGGCACCGCGGCCGCACGGATCCCCTGGTCACATCACCTATCCCCTGACGGGCGGAGACACGGGCCCGACGGACCCCGCCGCCTGATCGGAGCGGACACCATCGCTCGCCCGGCACCTTTCCGCTCTCTCGCGGACCGGACGCGGACTCCGGATCGCACAGCATCGGGTGTCCGACGATCTGCGGGAAGCCCCGGCACGGTCCGTCGTAGGCCGCCGGCCGTCGACGTCACGGAAGCCAGGGGCGCCGCCGCGGTGGCGGAACCGTGCGAACGCCACGAGCCGGGCACCGCACCCGACGGACGTGTCCGGCAGCGCCCGACGGGCCCCGCGATGCACACAACGCTCTCCGGGCCACCGTGCGCCATCTCCCACAGCTTCGTCCACCTCGCACGCTCCGCGGGTGAGCGCAGCCGGGACGGACCCCTCCTCGCCGCCGTCTCCGCTCTCGCCTGCGAAGGGACTCCCTGGGTGGAACGGGCCCCGACACCGCGCTCCGACGACCGAGCTTCTTCGTACGACGCACCGGGCGCCCCACGTCGCACACGTTGCTGCGACCTCGCAGCCCCTGCAGAGGGTGCGAGGTCACAGGAAGGCATGCCAGGTGCGCCGACCCACCGGCACGACAGGACCGGATGCGACTCCCACGAGAGAGCTCCACGGCCCCGACCACCGGCCCCGAGGGACCCGCGCCAGGGACCACAAACAGACACACTCATGCCCGGCCGGGCCGGCATCACGCATCGGACCGAAAAAAGTCCGGAAATGAGAAATGCCCCGGACTCGACAGTCCGGGGCACATCCCATGAAGTTGAATGTCGGCGACGACCTACTCTCCCACACCCTGGCGAGTGCAGTACCATCGGCGCTGGAAGGCTTAGCTACCGGGTTCGGAATGGGACCGGGCGTTTCCCTACCGCAATGACCACCGACAACACTATCCAACTATCACCCCACCCCCCAGAAAACCCCGAGAGGCGGGGGTCGAGCACACAAACCGACCCCACGATCCCCGGATCACCGGGAACATGGACGGTTGTGGACTCAGGGTCACACAGTGGATGCGAACAACTCGTTGTGGCAAGCCCTCGGCCTATTAGTACCGGTCAACTCCACCCCTCACAGGGCTTCCATCTCCGGCCTATCAACCCAGTCATCTACTGGGAGCCTTACCCACTCGAAGGTGGTGGGAGACCTCATCTTGGAACAGGCTTCCCGCTTAGATGCCTTCAGCGGTTATCCCTCCCGAACATAGCCAACCAGCCGTGCCCCTGGCGGGACAACTGGCACACCAGAGGTTCGTCCGTCCCGGTCCTCTCGTACTAGGGACAGCCTTCCTCAAGTCTCCAACGCGCGCGGCGGATAGGGACCGAACTGTCTCACGACGTTCTAAACCCAGCTCGCGTACCGCTTTAATGGGCGAACAGCCCAACCCTTGGGACCTACTCCAGCCCCAGGATGCGACGAGCCGACATCGAGGTGCCAAACCATGCCGTCGATATGGACTCTTGGGCAAGATCAGCCTGTTATCCCCGGGGTACCTTTTATCCGTTGAGCGACACCCCTTCCACAAGGTGGTGCCGGATCACTAGTCCCGACTTTCGTCCCTGCTCGACCCGTCAGTCTCACAGTCAAGCTCCCTTGTGCACTTACACTCAACACCTGATTGCCAACCAGGCTGAGGGAACCTTTGGGCGCCTCCGTTACTCTTTGGGAGGCAACCGCCCCAGTTAAACTACCCACCAGGCACTGTCCCTGAACCAGATCATGGCCCGAGGTTAAGACACCCAATTCGACCAGAGTGGTATTTCAACAACGACTCCACCACCACTGGCGTGATAGCTTCACAGTCTCCCACCTATCCTACACAAGCCGAACCAAGCATCAATACCAAGCTATAGTAAAGGTCCCGGGGTCTTTCCGTCCTGCCGCGCGTAACGAGCATCTTTACTCGTAGTGCAATTTCGCCGAGTCTGTGGTCGAGACAGCGCCCAAGTCGTTACGCCATTCGTGCAGGTCGGAACTTACCCGACAAGGAATTTCGCTACCTTAGGATGGTTATAGTTACCACCGCCGTTTACTGGCGCTTAAATTCTCCGCTTCGCCCCGAAGAGCTAACAGGTCCTCTTAACGTTCCAGCACCGGGCAGGCGTCAGTCCGTATACATCGTCTTGCGACTTCGCACGGACCTGTGTTTTTAGTAAACAGTCGCTTGGGCCTGGTCTCTGCGACCGGCCGTCCCTAGCCCGCAAGGAGCCTCAAGACAACCGGCCCTCCTTCTCCCGAAGTTACGGAGGTATTTTGCCGAATTCCTTAACCACAGTTCGCTCGATCGCCTCGGTATTCTCTACCTGACCACCTGTGTCGGTTTGGGGTACGGGCCGCAACAGCACTCGCTAGAGGCTTTTCTCGACAGCATGGGATCACTCTCTTCGCCTCAATCGGCTACGCATCACCTCTCACCCTTCGATGAGCCCCGGATTTACCTAGGACTCGGGCTACAGGCTTACACCACGACAACCACCGCGTGGCGGAGCTACCCTCCTGCGTCACCCCATCACTTGCCTACTACCAGATCGGATCCCACGCTCCCCCACAAACAACACTCCCGAAGGAGCGAAGGTGGGTTCGGATGGTTAGCATCACCAGCCTCGGCATGGACGCACTATCACGAGCACGGGAATATCAACCCGTTGTCCATCGACTACGCCTGACGGCCTCGCCTTAGGTCCCGGCTCACCCTGGGCGGAACAACCTGGCCCAGGAACCCTTGGTCATCCGGCGGCAGAGATTCTCACTCTGCATTCGCTACTCATGCCTGCATTCTCACTCCCACACCCTCCACCCGTAAATCACTCCCGGGCTTCACCAGATGCAGGACGCTCCCCTACCCAACAACACCTAAGTGTCATTGCCACGGCTTCGGCGGTGCGCTTGAGCCCCGCTACATTGTCGGCGCAGGACCACTTGACCAGTGAGCTATTACGCACTCTTTCAAGGGTGGCTGCTTCTAAGCCAACCTCCTGGTTGTCCGGGCGATCCCACATCCTTTCCCACTTAGCGCACGCTTAGGGGCCTTAGCCGGTGATCTGGGCTGTTTCCCTCTCGACCACGAAGCTTATCCCCCGCAGTCTCACTGCCGCGCTCTCACTCACCGGCATTCGGAGTTTGGCTGACTTCGGTAAGCTTGTCGGCCCCCTAGGCCATCCAGTGCTCTACCTCCGGTGAGAAACACACGACGCTGCACCTAAATGCATTTCGGGGAGAACCAGCTATCACGAAGTTTGATTGGCCTTTCACCCCTACCCACAGCTCATCCCCCAGGTTTTCAACCCTGGTGGGTTCGGGCCTCCACGACGTCTTACCGACGCTTCACCCTGGCCATGGGTAGATCACTCCGCTTCGGGTCTACACCCCGCGACTCACACGCCCTATTCGGACTCGCTTTCGCTACGGCTACCCCACACAGGTTAACCTCGCCACGAAGCATAACTCGCAGGCTCATTCTTCAAAAGGCACGCCATCACCCCGAAAGGCTCTGACGGCTTGTAAGCACACGGTTTCAGGTACTATTTCACTCCCCTCCCGGGGTACTTTTCACCTTTCCCTCACGGTACTTGTCCGCTATCGGTCATCAGGTAGTATTTAGGCTTGACGGGTGGTCCCGCCAGATTCACAGCGAATTTCACGGGCTCGCTGCTACTCGAGAACACGCCCACAACAGAACCCAGTGTTTTCGCGTACGGGGCTATCACCCACTACGGCCGACCATCCCAGAGTCGTTCCGCTAACACAGGCACTTGCTGTCCCACCCTCGGCAGAAGATGAACGACACGTCTCACAACCCCGCACCCGCAACGCCTGCCGGCTTGACACGGACACGGTTTAGCCTCTTCCGCTTTCGCTCGCCACTACTCACGGAATCACTATTGTTTTCTCTTCCTGTGGGTACTGAGATGTTTCACTTCCCCACGTTCCCTCCACGCACCCTATGAATTCAGGTACGGGTAACGCCCCATGACGGGCGCTGGGTTTCCCCATTCGGACACCCTCGGATCACAGCTCGGTTGACAGCTCCCCGAGGCCTATCGCGGCCTCCCACGTCCTTCATCGGCTCCTGATGCCCAGGCATCCACCATGTGCTCTTAACAACTTGACCACAACAAGATGCTCGCATCCACTATGCAACACTCAACCCACAACCACACCCGACCAAGAAACAACCACCACCACCCACACAAGGAAGCGTTAGGAAGCCCTCGACCAGAGCGGCCAAAGAAAACAACCCACAGTTCCGAAGAACCCAGGATGTCCTCTCAGGACCCAACAGTGTGCCAAGCCAGACGGTCCGACGTGCTGCGTTCCACCCAACGCACCCGACCCACGAACGGGGCCGCAAATGCGATTCAATGAAGGAACCACAGACACCCAATAAAGAGCGTGTGGTGCCCCATCACATGATGGGACTCCTTAGAAAGGAGGTGATCCAGCCGCACCTTCCGGTACGGCTACCTTGTTACGACTTCGTCCCAATCGCCAGTCCCACCTTCGACAGCTCCCTCCACAAGGGTTGGGCCGCCGGCTTCGGGTGTTACCAACTTTCGTGACGTGACGGGCGGTGTGTACAAGGCCCGGGAACGTATTCACCGCAGCGTTGCTGATCTGCGATTACTAGCGACTCCAACTTCACGGGGTCGAGTTGCAGACCCCGATCCGAACTGAGACTCACTTTAAGGGATTCGCTCCACCTCACGGTCTCGCAGCCCTCTGTATGAGCCATTGTAGCATGTGTGAAGCCCTGGACATAAGGGGCATGATGACTTGACGTCATCCCCACCTTCCTCCGAGTTGACCCCGGCAGTCTCCCATGAGTCCCCACCATTACGTGCTGGCAACATGGAACAAGGGTTGCGCTCGTTGCGGGACTTAACCCAACATCTCACGACACGAGCTGACGACAGCCATGCACCACCTGCACACCAACCACAAGGGAAGCCCTATCTCTAGGGATGTCTGGTGCATGTCAAACCCAGGTAAGGTTCTTCGCGTTGCATCGAATTAATCCACATGCTCCGCCGCTTGTGCGGGCCCCCGTCAATTCCTTTGAGTTTTAGCCTTGCGGCCGTACTCCCCAGGCGGGGCGCTTAATGCGTTAGCTGCGGCACAGAAACCGTGGAATGGTCCCCACACCTAGCGCCCAACGTTTACGGCGTGGACTACCAGGGTATCTAATCCTGTTCGCTCCCCACGCTTTCGCTCCTCAGCGTCAGTATCGGCCCAGAGACCCGCCTTCGCCACCGGTGTTCCTCCTGATATCTGCGCATTTCACCGCTACACCAGGAATTCCAGTCTCCCCTGCCGAACTCAAGTGATGCCCGTATCGACCGCACGCTCAGAGTTAAGCCCCAAGTTTTCACGGCCGACGCGACACACCGCCTACGAGCTCTTTACGCCCAATAATTCCGGACAACGCTCGCACCCTACGTGTTACCGCGGCTGCTGGCACGTAGTTGGCCGGTGCTTCTTCTCCAGGTACCGTCAATTGCTCTTCGTCCCTGGCGAAAGAGGTTTACAACCCGAAGGCCGTCATCCCCCACGCGGCGTCGCTGCGTCAGGCTTCCGCCCATTGCGCAATATTCCCCACTGCTGCCTCCCGTAGGAGTCTGGGCCGTGTCTCAGTCCCAGTGTGGCCGGTCGCCCTCTCAGGCCGGCTACCCGTCACCGCCTTGGTAGGCCATCACCCCACCAACAAGCTGATAGGCCGCGGGCCCATCCCCCACCGAAAAAACTTTCCACCACCAACCATGCGATCAGTGGTCCTATCCGGTATTAGACCCAGTT
Organism: Pseudonocardia sp. UM4_GMWB1; assembly: GCF_017312155.1. Classification (NCBI taxonomy): domain Bacteria; kingdom Bacillati; phylum Actinomycetota; class Actinomycetes; order Pseudonocardiales; family Pseudonocardiaceae; genus Pseudonocardia; species Pseudonocardia sp. UM4_GMWB1. Next base: position 4,939,253 of record NZ_QJPN01000001.1, read on the forward strand.
TCCCGGGCTTATCCCAGAGTGGAGGGCAGGTCACCCACGTGTTACTCACCCGTTCGCCGCTCGTGTACCCCCGAAAGGGCCTTACCGCTCGACTTGCATGTGTTAAGCACGCCGCCAGCGTTCGTCCTGAGCCAGGATCAAACTCTCCAACAAAACCCTGACTTGCAACAAACAACTGGCCACAACACCCGACGGGATCGAATGCTGCAACCAAACAAACAATTTGGCACAAAACGCCAAACCGAATCAAAATAGCTCGACACACTGTTGAGTTCTCAAAAGACACCCGCACCGCACTCACCCAACCCCCTGAAAAGGAAGCGGGATCCTGAAGACGGATCGCCTTGACCCACCAAGACAACCACACCGAGAAACTCGATGAACCACCGGGGGTCGCTGTCCGCGGGGCCTGTTGACCGGGCCTCTCAGGGCCCGTTCTGTCCGGCTCACTCGCTGACAGGAAGAAAGTTACGGCATGGCATTCGGGCACGTCAAACCGGGGTCGGAAACCCGCGCTGACCTGGGCAAACCCGTCTCCGGGCCGCACAGCACCACGGTCGAGCCCGACCCTGTCGAGCGACGAACGGTCGCCCTGACGAGCTCACTCCGGATACTGGTTGACCAGCGCCGATCGCGCAAGTGGAAGCTCGCGACGGGGGCCGGAACCGGCGCTCCACCCGTCGTTCGTCCCGCGCCCGCCTGCCCGCCAACTAATTTCAAGATTCTTTTCGACCGTCCGTCGTGACACCCGGCCGCGACGAGCGGTCGGCAGGCGGGGGCTCGTCCTCGACGGGGACGGGCGGAGACCGGTGATCACGATCGTCGTCCGCGGGTGGCCGTTCGTCGTGGTGCCTCGTGGGAGCCGTCCGTCGGCACGCGAGACTCGGCGCGTGCACCCCGACGGAGACGTCCTCCCGCCCGTCCTGCACCGGCTGCGTGCCGGCGCGGAGCTCACCGCGGCGGCCTGGTGCCGAACCCCGGGTGCGACGAGTCGGGTCCGGGCGACCGTCGTCGCCGGGCGGCTGGTGGCGGAGGCGGGGGACAGTGAGCCCCTGTGGATCACGTCGTCGCCCGTGGCGCTCCCGCTGCGGACGCGGTCGGTGGACCGCGTCGCCGTGCCGATGCTGCTCCCACACCTACGGGACATCGACGGTCTCTTCGCGGAGCTGCGGCGGGTACTCGCCCCGCACGGGCTCATCTCGGTCCTGGTGCCGGCGCCCCGGTCGTTCGGCTGGGGTGGGGGCGCGCTGCGGAAGGCGGTGCGTGACGCGTGGCGGCACCGGTCGGCCGTCGAACACCCGGAGTGGCTCGCGGCCGCCGCGGACTTCGCCGTACTCGCCGACGACCGTCTCGACTTCACCCTCGACGGGGTCGAGCCGTCGAAGGGGGCGGACGAGCTGTGCGCGGCCGGCGTCTATCCGCCCGATCTGCCGGAGCGGGCCCGGGCGGAGCTCGCCGCGCACCGTTCGGCGGTCCGCACGGTGCGGCTGCGCCGGGTGGTGGCCCGGCGTTGAAGGTTAGTCCGCGGTGGCGATCTCGGCGACGGCCCCGGCGATCCGCAGGTCCTGACCCGGGGCGTCGACGTCGTCGATCTCCACGACGTCGGCGACGATCGCGGTGATGTTGTCGGGCCCGCCGCCCTCGTTGGCGAGTGCGATCAGCTGGGTGACGACCTGGTCGGGCTCGGCGCCGGAGGCGAGCTCGCGGTGCAGGGCCTCGTCGTCGAGCACCGCGGTGACCCCGTCCGAGCAGAGCAGATAGCGGTCCCCGGCGAGGATGTCGACACGGTCGAGGTCCGGGTCCGGCGCATGGTCGGTGCTCAGCGCACGCATCAGGACGGAGCGGCGCGGGTGGTGCGCCGCCTCCTCGAGGGTGATCTGGCCCTGGTCGACGAGCTGCTGGACCATCGTGTGGTCGTGCGTGAGACGGCTCAGCTCGCCATTCCGCAGCAGGTAGATGCGCGAGTCGCCGATGTGGGCGAGCGCGAGTTGGTCACCGGTGAGGAGCAGCGAGACGACGGTCGTGCCCATCCCCCGCATCTCCGGCTCGTCCGCGGCGCGGCGGGCCAGCCGATCCGTGGCGTCGTTGAGCGCCTCGGTCAGCTCGGCGGCGAGGTCGATGTCGCTGAGGTCCTGCGGGAGGCGGGCCTCCAGCTCGGTGAACACCGACACCGTCGTCGCACTGGCGATCTCGCCGTGGGCGTGACCGCCCATCCCGTCGGCCACGATCAGCAGTCGGCCGGTCGTCGCTCCGGAGTCCTGGTTCGACGTCCGGCGACGGCCCACATCCGACCCGATCGCGGATCGCAGTCCCAGCACCATGGGGACAGTATGGACGTCACGGTCCGTCAGCGTCGCAGGCGAGGCCCGTTCGGCGTGTGCTTCAACCGGTCGGATGGCACTCCGTCCAGCACACGGGCCGGATCGGGTGGTTCGTGACGACGGTGCCGCAGCCGTGATCGCTTGCCCTCCTCGCTACGGTGGGAGCGCACCGGACGGGGTCCGGGGCGGCCGGCCCTCGTAGCTCAGATGGATAGAGCAAGAGCCTTCTAATCTCTAGGTCGCAGGTTCGAGTCCTGCCGGGGGCACAGTTTCCGCACACGACCGTGCCCCGCCGGATCACGACGGGGCACGGCCGGTGGGGGTCCGCGGGTCAGCGCAGGCGCACGCTCGCGTCCGGCTCGACGGCGCGGAAGGTGAAGCTCTCCTCCAGGTAGAGATGCACCTCGCGGGCGTCGTGGTCGGAGTAGCCGATCGCCAGGTCCTGGCCGACGTCGAGCAGGAAGTCCCCGCCGCGCTGGCTGACGACCACGGCCCCGTCGAGGCCGTGGGCGCGCAGGATCTGCCCGCCGAGGATGCGGCTCAGGTGCTCGAACAGCGGATAGCCGCCGTGCTCGGCGGTCTCCACGATGCGGGTGTAGCCCTCGGGCGCGATCGCCATCGCGTAGGGGCCCTCGATGCCGTTGCGGCGCAGCTGGTCCACCGCACGGGCGACGGCGCCGGGGTAGGTGTCGGGGTTGTCGCCCAGGGCCACGGTGTCGTAGGGCGAGACGTCCGCGATGCCCGCGAAGCCGGCCTCCGGCCAGCCGTGGAAGATCGCGCGGTTCTCGATCGCGGCGGCCGCGCGGGCGGCGCGGGCGAGGTCGTCGAACTCCGGGTCCTGCGCGCCGCGCTGCAGATCGTCGATCTCGTCGCGGGACACCGTGAACGGGACCCGGAACTCGGCGAGCGGCTGCACCCGGCGCAGGCGGGCCGTGATGCCGTCGACGGCCACGCCCGGCGGCGGCCCGTCGAGCCGCTGCGAGCGACCGAGGTCGACCGACGACGTCTGCCAGCCCGCGGTCCCGGTCCAGTCGGCGAGGCGTCGCCCGGCCAGGAGCGGGGTCAGGCGCTCGCGCGCCTCGTCGTCGACGGCCTTCCACGCGGTCGTGGGGATGGGTGCCTTCTCCCGCAGGAGGTGGTCGTGCACGGCCACGGCTACTTCCCCTTCAGGCTGCCGATGCCGAGCCCGTCACGGGTCGGGTCGGACGGGTCGATCTCGGCCTGGACCTCGTCGACGTAGGCCTCGGGGTCCTTGTCGGAGTTGTCGAGGCCCGCGGTGGTGGGGTGGGCGTCGAGGAACTCGGCGAACTGCCGGCCGAGCGACTCGCGCAGGCCGGTGGTGGCGTTCAGGCGGAAGTTGGCGAGGCCCTCGTTCTCCTCCTCGCCCATGTGCTCGTCGTTGGCGCGGCGGGCGGCCCACACGCCCTCCCACCACTGGCCGCTGCCGACCGGGCTGCGCTCGGCCTGCGCGACGCCGTCGCGGATCTCGTTGTGGTCCCCGATGGCGTCGAGCGTCTCGTCCTCCGGGTCCTCCCCGTGCGCGAGGAGCTGCGGGTAGAAGATCTTCTCCTCGGCGAGGGCGTGCACGTCGAGACGCGCGGCGAGCGGCTCCCAGAGGCGGGCGAGCTCACGGGGGTCGGAGTCGCGGGCCTGGAGCTCGTCCAGCGCGGCGAACTGTCGGCGGAACCAGGCGTGGTCGTCGAGGATCAAGGTCGTGATGTCCGGCACCCGCGCAGGCTACGACGGTCCGGACCCGTCGTCTCGCCGAAGTTCCGGCGGTCGTCGGGGGTGCCGGAGGCGGAGGGCGAGGTCGGCGGCGGCCGGCCGGTCCCCCGGGTGCCGGCGGGTCGAGTCGGACAACGCCCGGTGCAGCCGGGCCGGCAGCTCGTCCGGGACACGCGGAGGCCGGTGCAGCCGGGCGACGGCGGACTCCACCGTGGTCCCCGGGTACTCCCGCTCCCCGGTGAGCGCCTCGAGCAGGACCAGGCCGAGGGCGTGCACGTCCGCGGCAACCCCGACGGTCTCACCGGCGACCTGCTCGGGCGCGAGGTAGGCCGCGGTGCCCAGGACGGCGTCGGTCCGGGTCAGCACGGAGTGGCCCAGCACGCGGGCGATGCCGAAGTCGGTGAGCCGCGCCCGGCCGGTGTCGGAACAGAGCAGGATGTTGGCGGGCTTCACGTCGCGGTGCACCACCCCACGGCTGTGCAGGTGCGCGAGCCCCGACGCGATGTCGGCGCCGATCGCGGCTGCCCGCTCGACCGGCAGCGGGCCACCGGCCAGCCGGGCCGCGAGCGTCTCCCCCTCGACGAGCTCGGCCACCAGGAAGGGCCGGCCGCGGTCGACGCCCCCGCCCAGCAGCCGCACCAGGCCTGGGTGGTCCAGGTGGGCCATGGTCCGCAGCTCACGGCACTGCCGGTCCACGCCATCGGCGTCGTAGCGGTCGAGGAACAGCTTGACCGCGACCACCCGGTCCTCGTGCGGGTCCCACGCCCGGTACACCGTCGCCGTCGACCCGATACCGACGTGGGTCGCCAGGATGTAGCGGCCGGCGATCACGTCGGTCTCCGGGACCGGAGAGCGCATCACTGCCATGACAGACGGTGCCGATCCCACCTGTGCACATGTCCAGACCGGAGCCCGTCGGTCACTCTCACGAGCACCCGTAAACAACCCGATGAGGCCATTCCCGGGACTCGGAAGGCCTTGCGGGACAGTGGCAGGACGACGATCCCCCCGCGCTATGCCGGTGCGGCCCCGCCGTCCGCGACCGGACGACCGGGCACGGCCGGCGGTGCCGGTGCACCGGCACCGCGCGACCGCCGTCGCACCACCGGCCGACCACGCCGTGCGGGTCGTCGCACACCCCGGCCGCGGCCGGGCGGGTCGCCGCCGGGCCTGCGAGGCTCGGACCGACCCCGTCCACCGTCCGAGGGAGCCTCCAGCGCCATGGCAGTCGAGACGCCGGCCGGGGTCTCCGCGGCGTCGGCCCTGCTGGACGCGGGCACGGCGCCCGGGTCGGCGCTGCTGTTGCGCGCGCTGCTGGAGGCCGCGCGGCTGCGCTACGTCGGACGCCCGATGACGCTGCGTTCCCGTGGGTCGGAGGTACGGCTGGTGCCGACGGCCGTCGCGTCGTCGGGGCTCGGTCCCCGGGCGCTGACGACCGGGCGGTTCGCCACGGTCACCCTGGCCGCGCGCGACGTCGTCCGGCCCGGCCTCGCGCTGCGCGGGCTCACCGTGACCGCCGCGGACGTGCGGCTGCGCCCCGGGCTCGCCCCGGAGCTGGTGGCCGGTCCGGTGGAGATCGAGGCCGAGCTCGACCCGGACTGGGTCGCCGGGCGGCTGCGGGAGCACGTGCCGCAGGTCGAGGTGGGTGTCGACGCCGACGGCGTCGCCCGCGCCCGGCTGCGTCGCCGTCCCGGGCTCGGGGCCGCCGACCTCGCCGTGTCGGTGGACGGGCACACCCTGTCCTGGAAGGTCATCGGTCTGACCGTCGCCGGGCGGTGGATGGGGCCACCCCGGTCGGCGGACACCCGTCGCTCGGTGCGGGCGATGGTCGACCGCAGCCCGCTGGCGGCGATCCGCTCGGGCCGGGTCGAGCTGCCCGGGCTGCCCGGTGCGCTGCAGCTGCACGGGATCGACCTGACCCCCGGGCGGATCCTGGTGCGCGGCGGGCTCGACGGGTGGCGCCGCACCGTCCCGCTCGCGCGGATCGACGACGTGCTGCGCGGCGCGCTGTCATTGCTGGACCTGAGCCGCTGACCAGGGGCGGTCAGCTCCGGCGGAGCCGCCGGGTGATGGCGCCCAGGCGCGAGGCCGGGCGGCGCGACGGGAGCCGGCCGGCGACGGCGTCGTCGAGCAGGGACCCGACGGTCTCGGCCGCGCAGGTGCGGTTGGTGCCGATCCCCCCGGACGGGCCCCGCTTGATCCAGCCGACGACGTAGTGGCCGGGACGGCCCTCGACGCGGCCCGCGTCGTGCGGGACGACGCCGCGGTCGTCGTCGAAGGGCAGGCCGGCGACCGGGCGGCCTCGGTGCCCGACGGCGCGCACGACCAGGTCGGCCGGGATGTCGGTCCCGTCGGCGGTGTGCACCCCGCGGGCCCGGGTGGTGCCGTCGACCCGTTCGGGCGCCGAGTGGAACCGGAACACCACCCGCGGGCGCTCCGCGGGCACCGACCAGTCGATCTTCTCCCGGCGGGCGCCGCGCAGCAGCGCGTGCGACGGGGACGCGGCGGGGCCGTCGAGGGACTCGGCGATGCGGGGGTCGTGCTCGTCGACCACGACCTCGACCGTGCTGCGGCCCAGCAGCTCGCGCAGCTCCGGCGCGGTCGCGGCGACCGCCTCCGGGCCACGGCGGGCGAGCAGCACGACCTCGGTGATCGCACCGGTGCGCAGGGCGGCCAGCGCGGCAGGATCGATCGGGGTGCCCGCCAGGTCCGCGGCGGGCGCGGTGAGGACCCGGGCGACGTCGATCGCGACGTTGCCCGTGCCGACCACGACGACCCGTCCCGCCGCGGTGTCGACGGCGTCACGCGGCACGTCGGGGTGGCCGTTGTACCAGCCCACGACGGTGTCGGCGGCGATGCTGCCGACTCGCCCCTCCCCCGGCAGGCCCAGGTCGCGCGGCACGGGCGCCCCGACGGCCCAGATGACGGCGTCGTGGCGCTGCGCGAGCTCGTCGGCGGTGACGTCGCGGCCGACCTCGGTGCCCAGGCGCATCCGCACCCGCGGGTGGGTGTGGAAGCGGGCGAAGGACTCCCCGATCCCCTTCGTCGACGGGTGGTCGGGCGCGACCCCGAACCGCACCAGACCGCCCGCGACGTCGAGCCGGTCGTAGAGCGTGACCGTCGACGACGTGTGCAGGAGCAGGTCCTGGGCGGCGTACATCCCGGCGGGCCCGGTCCCGACGACGGCGACGTCGAGCGGGGCCATGTCCGCGGGAAGCGACCGTGTGAACTTCAGCGGGTACCACTCGTGGAACAGCGGTGAGTCGCCCTCCAGCTTCCCGGCGACCGGCTTGCCCTCGTAGTAGTCCGCGTTGACCTCGGCGTACCCCGCGAGCGACGCGCTCAGCCTCTCCACCGGGAAGATCGCGTCGACCGGGCAGGCGTCGGCACACGCCCCGCAGTCGATGCACGCCCGCGGGTCGATGTAGAGCATGTCGGTCGTGGCGAAGTCCGCCTCGTCGGGCGTCGGGTGGATGCAGTTGACCGGGCAGGCCGCGACGCAGGACGCGTCGGTGCAGCAGGTCTGGGTGATCGCGAAGGGCACGGCCGGCTCCGGGTCAGATCAGGTTCGCGCGACGGTAGAAGTACAGCGCGGGCCTGGTCAGCAGGCCGCAGGATCCCAGGAACTCCATGAGCCCGGCGCAGGAGGAGCGCAGCAGCGCCTTGTGGTGCTCGTTGGCGGCCGCCTCGCGCAGGGCGCGCCGGGTGTCGAGGCCGACGTTGGCGTAGACCTTCTCGTTCCACATGCTGGTCACGATGAAGTACGCGGCCATCGCGACGGCCAGCGCCTGCCAGTGACGACGGACGGGGCCGGCGCCGCGCAGGTTCTCCTTGGTCTCCTCGCGGGCGAACTTCATGTGCCGCGACTCCTCCACCACGTGGATGTTGGAGATGGTCCGCACGAACGGGGCGACCCGCTCGTCGCGCATCCAGTCGCGCTGCATGACGTCGAGGACCTCCTCGGCGACCAGGATGGAGGCGTAGGCGGCCTCGCCCCGCCAGGTGGCGGCGCAGAAGCGGCCGAGCGCGACCGTGGAGCGCTTCGGGACGTACGCGGGGGCCCCGAGCTTCGCCGAGCCGCGGGCGAACATGATCGAGTGCCGGCACTCGTCGGCGATCTCGGTCAGGGCCCACTGGAACGACGGGTCGGTCGGGTCCTTGGCGTAGAAGTCCCGCAGGACCAGCTGCTGCAGGATCATCTCGAACCAGATACCGGTGGAGGCGACCGAGGCGGCCTCGTGGCGGGTCAGCTCCTTGCGCTTCGCCTCGGACAGCTCCGCCCAGTAGTCGGTGCCGTAGAGGCTGCTCCACTCCGGGCTCATGCCGTGGTCGTCGAGGTTCAGCGGGGTCTCCCAGTCCACCTGGGTGGACGGGTCGAACGACAGCTCCGCGGACGAACGCAGGAGACGCTCGGCGGTGTCGTGCCGGTCGGCGGCGTGCCGGACGTCCCCGGCCTCGAGCCCGTGCTCCGGAACGGTGGCGGTCATGGCGACTCCTCGCAGACAACGACGTCAGGTGCTGTAACCGCCGGTAACGTTACCACTGGTTACACGTGACGCAAGTCCCGGGATGCGGCACGACACGATCACCGGCCGCCGACACCGGTGCGGGTGACGCACCGTCCACCCGGGAGGGTTATCGTTGCGATGCGCAACTAACCTGGGAGGTCGCGACGTGACACCGGAACGGGACGGACCTGCGGTCGTCGGCACCGTGCGGGGGCGGTCCGGCACCCCCGTGCCGGGCGCGACCGTCACCGTCACCGACCTCGACGGGCGCCAGCACGGGCGGGCCGTCAGCGGCGGCGACGGCACCTACGCCGTGGCCCTGACCACCGGCGGGACCTACCTGGTGGTGACCCGCACCGACGGCGCCGGGCCCGACGCCGGGCTCGTCGCCGTCGTCGCCTCCCCCGCGCGGCACGACGTGACCGTCGCCGGCGGCGGCACGGTGCGGGGCACGCTGACCGACGCCGCGGGCCGCCCGGTCGGGGGCGCCGCCGTCACGCTGATCGACACCGCGGGCGAGGTCGTCGCGCACACGCCGACCGACCCGGCGGGCCGGTTCCTGGCCGACACCCCCGGCACCGGCCCGCACACCCTCACCGCGACCGCACCCGGGCACGGGCCGCTGGCCCGCACGGTCGACGCCGACCCGGCCGGGCCGCCGGTGGAGCTGCGTTTCCCGGCCCTGGCCGGGATCGCCGGCGTCGCGCGCAGCGGCGACGGCCGCCCGGTCCCCGGGGCGCGGATCGTGATCGGTGACAGCGACGGGCGCACCGTCGCCGAGACCACCACCGGCCGGGACGGCAGCTACGAGCTGCACGGGCTCCCGCCCGGACGGCACGAGCTGACGGCGAGCGGCTGGGCGCCGGTCGTCGTCGCGGTGCAGGTGGCGCGCGGCGCGACCACACCGGTCGAGGTGCGCTTCGGCGCCCCGGACCCGACCGACGACCGGATCGGCGACCCGACGAGGACGGAGCAGGGACGTGGCTGAGCTCTACGGACGGCTGAGCACCCCCGACGGCTGGCCGGTGACCGGCGCGACGGTCACCGTCATGGACGCCACCGGCGTGCAGCGGGGCCGGGGGGCCAGCCGGGCCGACGGCGGGTTCGCGGTGGCGGAGCTGGCCGCGGGGCCGCACACGGTCGTCGTCGCCGCGGCGGGGTACGAGCCGTCCGCGCGGGCGGTCTCACTGGCCGGGGACGGCACCGACCTGGGCCGCGTCGAGCTCGCCCGGGCGGGCGGCGCGGTGCTGCCCACCCCCGGCCTGTGGCGGATCGACCCGCAGCACTCCAGCATCCGGGCCACCGCGCTACACCTCGGGATGAGCCGCATCCACGGCAGGCTGCGCCGGTTCTCCGGCGACCTGCGGGTGGCCGACCCGTTCGAGGCCAGCTCGGTGAGCGTGTCGATCGACGCGGGCTCGGTGGACTCCGACGACCCCGACCGCGACACCCACCTGCGGACCGCGGACTTCCTCGACGTCGGGGCCCACCCGGCCATCGGCTATGAGGGCGACGGCCTGACCCGCGTCGACGCCACCCGCTGGACGGTGCACGGGATGCTGGCGCTCAAGGGCGTCAAGGCCCCCGTCGACCTGCACATGACCTACGGCGGCACCGGCCCCGACCTGTGGGGTGGCACCCGGGCGGCGTTCACCGCCACCACCGAGATCTCCCGCGACGAATTCGCGATCGACTGGAACCAGTCGGTGCTGGCCGGGGTCCTGGCCGTCGGCCGGACGCTGCGGATCGACCTCGACGTGCAGGCCGTCCTGCAGGAGGACTGACCCACCCCCGGCGCACGACCGGCCCGCCCGGACCCGCGGTCCGGGCGGGGCGGCCGGCTCGGCCCGGGCGGCCCTGTGCACAGCAGCCCGGGGCGGGTCTCAGCTCAGGCCGTCCAGCACGCCGAACGCGGGCGCGGTCAGGTCGACCGGCTTCAGCAGGTCCTCGGGCGCCACCGCCGCCGGGACGTCCTTCAGCAGGTACACCGGGGTGTTGCCGTCCGCGCGGTCGCCTGCGGACTCGTTGAGGTCGGCCGAGTCGGAGGGGTGGGCCTCGCCGTCGTAGTGCCAGACGGAGCCGTCGTAGTGCGCATCGCCGTGGCCGTGGCGGCTGCCGTGGTGGCCCTCGTCGGCGTGCGCGAGGCCGCCGGCCAGGGTGGCCAGCGCCCCCGCGCCGGCGACGGCGGCCAGCGCGCGGACGGTGGTACGTGCGGTCATCGTGTGAACCTCTCTCGTGGGGGGAGCGTCCGGCCGGCTCAGCAGAGCGAGTCGGCAGGCTTGGGGTTGGTCAGGCCGAACAGCGGCCGCAGCCGTAGCCCGACCCAGGTGCCGCCGAGTGCGACGACGGCCCAGATCCAGCCGTGCAGGCTGAACGAGGCGATGCCGGAGAAGTAGGCACCGATGTTGCAGCCGCCCGCGAGACGCGCGCCGTAGCCCATGGCGATGCCGCCGAGGACCGCGCCGAGGGCGAGCTTCCACGGGATCCGCTTGTGCAGCACGAACGCGCCGCCCACCGCGGAGGCCACCAGCGCGCCGATCATGATGCCGACGTCGAGGTTGGAGATGCGGTCGGCCAGCACCGGGGCGGCCAGCGACCGCGCGTTCGCCGGGGCCTGCCAGTACGCCAGCCCCGCCATGTCGAACCCGACGGCCTGCAGGAGCTTCGAGCCCCACAGCGCGAACGCCGAGGTCACGCCCCACGGGGCGGCGGAGACGAACAGGACCGCCGCGTTGAGCACGGCGAGCACGACCGCGCCGACCCACATCGGCCACGATCCGCGCAGGATCCGCGCGACGCCGCGCGCCGACGGCGGGCGCTCCACCGGCGGCGGGGTGCGGCGCCGGGCGACCACCCAGGTGACCGCGGTGATCGCGGCCGTCACGAGCAGGGTGGCGGCGACGGCGCCGGGGTAGCCGAGCAGCTGGGCCAGGTTGACGCTCGGGCCCTGCGGCACGGTCTGCGTCCAGAAGGTGTGGGTGAACACCGCGAACATCGAGCCGACGACGAACCCGAGCAGGGTCAGCACGATCGCGGACTGCCCGCTGCCGACGGCGAACAGCGTGCCCGAGGCGCACGACCCGCCGACCTGCATGCCGACGCCGAACAGGAACGCGCCGACGACGAGCCCGATGCCGATCGGGTTGGTGAACCCCTTCGGCTCGCCGGCGAGGGCGAACCCGGACGAGAGGATCACCGCGAACAGCACCGACGCCGTCGCCAGCATGACCATGTGCGCGCGGATCGCGGCGCCCTGCCCGACGGCGACGAGCTGGCGCCAGCCGGAGGTGAAGCCGAACCGGGAGTGGAACAGGGTGAAGCCCAGGGCCAGGCCGAGCGCGGCGGTGCCGACCATCGTCGCCGGGGCCACCGTGCCCACCCCGACCAGGAACAGCACGGCCAGGACCAGGCCGACGGCGACGACCCGCCACTGCGGCGGGGCGGCGGCGCGGTCCTGCGGCCCGAACGCGGTGCGCCCGCTGCCGGGCAGCTCGCGCAACGCGCGGGCCAGTGTGCCCGGCGACCGGCCGGGCGGGTCCTTCGTGATCGACACGGGAGCCTCCTCGTGGGTGGTGCTGGTCAGGGGGTGGGTCCGGCGGGGGCGCCGGTCCCGGGGTCGGTGTCCGCCCGCCCGGGCCCGGTCAGCGCGGAGCCGATCCGGACGATCGCGCCGCCCGGGAACCAGGCGGCCTCGTTGGGGGCACCGTGGTGCCCGCCGTCGTCGTCGGCGGCGGTCATCGGCACGCTCACCGGGGCGGCACCGTACAGAGCCGGTGCCGGGTCGGTGTAGGCCTCTCCGGTCGTCGCCGCCCAGGTGCGCAGCCCCGACAGCGACGGGGCGGATCCCGGTGCGACGGCGGCGAGCGTCCGGACGTAGCGCTGCGGGACCTGTTCCTGCGGGCCGAAGTCCAGCGGGAGCAGGGTGCCCGGGCTCTGCCCGAGCACTCCCCCGGTCAGCAGCCACGGCGCGAGGTAGGTCCCGCCGAGCGCGGTCGGCGTGGTCTGCGCCGCGCGGGCGGTGTCGCGGACCGTCGTCGCGGCGTGCTGCCAGCCGGACACGACGACCAGGGCGTCGTCCGGGCCGGGGGCCGGGCGCACCGGCAGCCCGGCGGCACCGGCCGCGGTGCGGACGACGTCGGCGGCCGCACGGGAGCGGGGCGACACGTCACCGGCGATCGCCAGACCCGGCGCCCCCTGGGAGGCGAGCGCGCGGACGGTGCCGCGCAGCGCCAGGGCGTCGGCCGGGTCGAGCCCCTCCGACGGGCACGGGCCGGGTGCGGGGTCGCCCCCGGCCAGGATCCGCCCGACGGCGGCGGACAGGCACTCCGGCCCGTCGGCACCGCTCGCGCCGGCGGGGGCGGTCCGGTCGGTGCCGACGTCGACCGGCACCGCGCGGGCCAGTCCCCCGGCGGTGAGGGTGATCGAGGTGGTGCCCTCGGGCAGGTCGACCAGTGCCCAGCCGCCCGGGGCGCCGGAGCGGGCCGTGAACGGCACGTCGCGGTCACCGGTGCGGACGGCGTAGCCGGCGGGGGCGCCGGTGTCCCCGTGCCCGGCGGGCATCGTGGCGTCGGGCCCGGTCACGGTGCCCCCGGCGCCGGTGAGCTGGACGAGGTTGGGGCCGGGGCGCATCGGGGAGACCGCCAGGGTGAGCGGTCCGGCGCCGAGGTCGACCGAGCGCAGCAGGGCCTGTCCCGGGACGGCCGCGGGCGCCGGCGCCGGGAGGGCGGCGAGCAGCGACGCCGCACCGACGGCGACGACCGCGGCCAGCGCGGCGGGGGTGCGGACGCGGTCGCGCACCTCGTCGGCGCGGACCCTGTTGGCCGCGCGGCGGATCAGCAGCGTCTCGGCGAGCAGCAGGGCCGCGACCGCGGCCGGGGCCACGACCGTCACCAGCGCGGCGCGGCCGAAGCCGGTGCCGTGCACGTCGGTGAGCGAGAACGGCCCGGCGACGGCGAGCCGCACCGCGGCGAGCACGGCCCCCACCGTGCCCGCCGCGATGCCGAGCACGCGCACCCGGGCGGGCCGCGTGTCGTCATCGGTGCGGGTGGTGACCAGGTGCACCGCCGCACCGGCGGCCAGGGACCCGGCGACGGCGTACCCGGCGTCCGGCGCGAACCACGGAGCGCCGGGGGTGCCGGCGAGCTGGAGGACCAGCAGCGCGGTCACGGCGGCTGCGGGCAGCACGGCGAGTACCGGGCGGGGACCGACGAGCAGCGCCGGTACCGCGACCGTGACCAGGAGGAGGAACAGGGTCCAGCCGGTGAGCCCGGCGCCGGACCGGGTCACCGCGGCAACCGCGGCGGAGACGGCGACGAGCGCCGCGACTCCCGCGACGACCCGCTCGGCGCGTCCGGGCGCACCGGCCAGGACCCGGACCAGACCGGTTCCGGCCACCACGGCGAGCGCGATGAGCAGGACCAGCCGCAGGGCCGTGTCCGCGAACGGCACGCCGTCGAAGGGTCCTCGGGCGAGGACCGCCGGGGCGGCCCCCGCCACTGCACGGAGCAGGGCGGGGGCGTCGTCCCCGGCCGGGCCGGCGGGCAGGAGCCCGCCGGCCGGCACGAGCGTCACGATCGACGAGGGGGACATCATCAGTCCTTGATGTCCTCGTCGGCCGCGACGAACAGCATCGAGTGCGGCTTGGCGTTGCCGAAGTCGCCGTGCGGCCAGTGCCGGCGGTTGAAGCTCACGCACGTGTCGCCGGTGTCCTCGTCCGTGAACGACTCGTCCAGGCTCAGCGTGCCGTCCGGGGCGACGTCGGTCATGCACAGGCGGTGGTCGCCGTCGAGCCCGGTGCGGGCCACGAAGTAGTTCGCGGTCGCGAGGCGCGTGGGCCGGTCCGTGTGGCGGTAGTAGCCGTCGTCACCGCGCTCCAGATTGTCCAGCGCGCCCCAGTGCGGGCCCGCGCCGGTCCGGTCCGGGTTGATGCCGACCGTGCCCTTGATCGTCGGGCAGTCGCTCTCGGCGCCACCGGCGGTGGTCTCCTCGATCGTGTCGATCGAGCACTGCGGCGCGTTGCCGGAGGCCAGGAGCTTCTCGATGTCGAGTGCGATGACCCCGCCCGCGGTGCCCTTGTCGTCCGGGCCCAGCGTGCCGGCCTTGCGACCGATCGTGGCGTGGTAGAGCGTCGTGTCGTCGGCGCTGGTCTGGATCCAGCCGCCGTTGGCGCTCGGGCCGCCGTTCTCGCCACCGACACCCAGCTCGGGCGCAGAGGTCCCCAGGTCGAAGACCTCCTTCCACTCCGGGTTCTCGGCGGTGATGTCCGGCGTGTAGAAGATCGCGCCACCCTGCATGGTCTGAGCGAACGCGCCCCGGTTCTCCGGCCGGTTGGTGACCGTGGTCTCCATGACGGCGCGGTTCTCATTGCGCAGCGGGTCCACGCCGTTGCTGCGCGGACCGGTCGGCAGGTATTGCACCGACGTGACCTTCGGCTTGTTCAGGTCCGAGATGTCCCAGGTCCGCACGGTGGGCCGGCGCAGGTACGGCGACGGGTTCTTCACCGGGTCGAGGATGATCGAACGCGGCTCCGCGTAGTCACTGGTGACCATGGTGTTCAGGTCCTCGCGGACCTGGATGCCGTGCGGGTTCGCGCAGGTGGGGTTGCCCAGGGCCGGCATGTTGAGGCACTGGGTCGGGTCCTCGGGCGTCTCGGTCGCGGCCGGGGCCTCGACGAGGTTCCTGCCCTCCTCGTCGAACCGGATCACCGAGCCGGGAGAGCCCGCGAAGCCGTTGCCGGTGCGGACCTCGCCGCCTGAGTAACGGCACGGCCCCGGGGCGACGGGGCCGCCCATGTAGGTGCCGTAGGCGGTGCCGTCCTTGAGGACCCAGTAGGCGTCCGGCACCGAGCCGCAGAGCGTCTGCGACGGCAGCGAGATGCCCGACAGCCTGATCTCCGGCAGCGCCGCGACGTCGAAGACGTAGGTGGCCGCGGAGAACAGGCCGCCCGCGTAGATCTTGTCGCCCTTGCGCCACGAGTACTGCATGTGGTGCGGCTCGTTCTCCACGAGCGGGCCAACGGTCGCGGTGTTGACGACCTTGCCGTAGTCCGGGGTGCCCTTGGTGACGTCGACGACGGCCAGGAAGTCCGGACCGGGGAGTGCGTCGCGGACCTTGTCGACCGGGTCGAGCAGCGACCCCGGCAGGTTGCGCACGTCGGCGACCGCGGTGTCGGCGACGTTCTCGTCACCGGCCCAGACCAGCGCGTACTCCTTCTTGGGCCCGTCGGCGGACTGCTGACGGGCCTCCGGCGTGAGGTTGTTCTCGACCCAGTAGTTCTTGCCGTCGGCGCCGGTGACCTCGGACTTGACCTTGTCGATCGTTCCCTGGGCCGACGCGGGGATCGCGACGACCCCGGCGACGACGGCGGCGCTCGCGAGGGCGATGAGCCCCCGCCGCGCCCAGCGGGACTGCGGGAGCAGGCTCATTCGCCCGCTCCGCCGGACAGGAAGGTCGGGGTGATCTGCTTCGGCGCCTTCGACACGACGTCGACCAGGCCGGCGGCGGGGACGCCCGCGGGGGCGAAGTCGCGCAGCTGCTGGATCGGCTGGTCGGAGTCGAACGCCTCGTAGGACGACTCGACCGGGGGCGCGGTCGGCGCCGGGTCGGGCTGGTCGTCGTTCGGGGCGCTGAGGATCGGGCCGAGGTCGGGGACCAGGTCCGGGGTGGCCGCCTGGGCCGCCCCGGACAGGCCGATCAGGGCGGTGCCGGCGAGAGCGGCGCCGCCGGCGATCAGCCGGGCCCGGGACGCGGACCGTGCGCGGTGCTGAGGCACGACGTGTCTCCTTCTTTCGTGACGGGGAGTGAAGTGGAGTCCGATGTGGACATCCGCCGAGCGGCGAGCCGCGACGTCGTCCGTCGTGGACGGCGCCGCGGGGCGCGGGCAGGTGCGGGCGTGCGCCACGAGGGGCCGTCGGACCCCGCCCTCCCGGGCCGCCGGGGGGGGACGGGGCGGGAGGTCCGCGCGGGGGCGCGGTGGTGTCGGGGAGTGCGGGGGGCGGTCCCGTGGCTACCGCGGCTGCGGACCCCGTGCCGGGGACGGCGTGCGGCGGAGCGCGGGCGCGCCCCGGGAGCCGGGCGCGGTCAGACGCCGGAACAGAGCGCGCTCGCCTGGCGGCGCAGGTCGACGTGGCGCCGAACCGCGAACCGGGAGACGAGGTGCATGGGAATCAGTAAACAGACCCGTTCGGGCCAACTCGACACCGGACAGGTCCACATCATGGGAACGGGGTCGCAGAGCCGCGAGATCGGGCGCGGGGAGTGACCTGGGCTACTCCGTACGGACCGGGACGACCCGCCCCGCGGTGCCGGAACAGGGCGAAACGAATCACCTGATCGTGTCAACGACGTCGGGAACCGGTTCGCTTCGAGGCTCTGACCTGGGACGACGTACGACGCGACGGGCCGTACGGGAACCCGTCCGGACAACCCGGGCGGCCGTCGATCCCGTGACCGGCACGAGCGAGGGGTCCGGTGCCGCATCCGGCACCGGACCCCTCACCGTCGACGATCACCCCAGTCCGAGCATCCGCACCGCGTTGTCCTTGAGGATCATCGGCCGGACGTCGGGCTTCATCTCGAGGGTCTCGAAGTCCGCGAGCCACCGGTCGGGGGTGATGACCGGGTAGTCCGAGCCGAACAGCACCTTGCGGCGCAGCATCGTGTTCGCGGCCCGCACCAGCTGCGGCGGGAAGTACTTCGGCGACCAGCCCGACAGGTCGATGTACACGTTGGACTTGTGGGTGGCGATCGAGATCGCCTCGTCCTGCCAGGGCACCGACGGGTGGGCGAGCACCACGGTGAGGTCGGGATGGTCGGCGGCGACGTCGTCGAGCAGCATCGGGTTCGAGTAGCGCAGCTTGATCCCACGTCCGCCCGGCAGTCCGGCGCCGATCCCGGTCTGTCCGGTGTGGAACAGCGCGGGCACGCCCAGCTCGGCGATGGCCTCGTAGAGCGGGTAGAAGCGCACGTCGTCGGGTTCGAAGGCCTGCAGGCTGGGGTGGAACTTGAAGCCGCGGACCCCGTGCTCGGTGACCAGCCGGCGGGCGCGGGCGACGGCCGCCTTGCCGGTGTGCGGGTCGACCGAGCCGAACGGGATCAGGACGTCGTCGTGCGCGGCGGCCGCGTCGGCGATCTCCTCGCTGGACAGCGGCGGGTGCCCGGTGCCCGACGGCGCGTCGACGGTGAACACCACCGCGGCGATCCGGCGTGCCCGGTAGTGCTCGGCGATCGCGTCGATGGTCGGGGTGCGGTCCTGGTCGGCCTTGAAGTACTTCGCCGAGGCGTCGAGCAGCTCCTGGTCGAGGGCCAGACAGCCGTGGCCGTCCTGTTCGACGTGGACGTGCACGTCGATCGCGTCGACGGCAGCGAGGTCGATGGGCATGGGGAACCTCCGTCAGGGGAGCTCGGTACGGGACTTGGCCTCGAGCAGCGCGGCCAGGACGCTGTCGCGGCGGGCGGCGAGCACGGGGCCGTCGAGGTCGCCCAGCTCGTCGCGGACGCCGTCGACGAGCGTCGCGGCCAGCTCGGGCGTGAGCGTGACCCGGCCGAGGTCGCGCCACCACCGCTCCGTGGGCGGACCGAGATGCTGCAGGATGTGCGCGAGGCCGCCGGGGCCGCCGGACAGGTGCTGGTTGGCGAACGGGCCGAGCACCGCCCAGCGCAGGCCGGGGCCGTGGGAGATGGCGGCGTCGACGTCGGCGACCGTCGCGACACCCCGCTCGACCAGCGAGTACGCCTCCTGCCACAGCGCGGCCTGCAGCCGGTTGGCCAGGTGGCCCGGCACCTCGGCCCGCAGCCGGACCGGCCGCTTGCCCAGCGCGGTGTAGAAGGCGAGCGCGGCCTCGACGGCGGACTCCGCCGTCCGCTCCCCCGGCACGACCTCGACCAGCGGGATGACCTGCGGCGGGTTGAACGGGTGCCCGACGAGCACCCGCTCGGGGTGCCGGGCGGCGCCGCGGGCGATCGTCGTCGGCAGGAGGCCCGAGGAGCTGGAGGCGAGCACGACGCCGGGGGCGGCGGCGGAGTCCAGCTCGGCGAACAGGGTGTGCTTGAGGTCCTCGCGCTCGGGGCCGTTCTCCTGCACGAAACCGGCGGGCCCGGCGGCGTCAGCGGCGCTGCCGGCGAACACCAGGTTCGCCACCGGCAGCGGGCCGTCGTGGCCGGGGAACGGGCCGAGCGCGGCGAGGTCGGCACGCAGCCGGTCCTCGGCGCCCGGTGCGGGGTCGAAGGCGCGCACGTGCAGGCCGCGGGCCAGGAACAGCGCCGTCCAGCCGACGCCGATCACCCCCGTCCCGACGACGGCGACGGTGCCGACCCCGGCCGCGGCACCGGCGCCGCCGGGGGTCCCGGGCGCGCTCACGCCGGCGTCCCGGAGGCGAAGTGGACGAACGCGTCGAGCGCGGTCGGGTCGGCGAGCACGTCGCGGGAGGCGACGTCGTCGACGGCGGCGCCGAGCAGGATGCGCTTCACGGGGACCTCCAGCTTCTTGCCGGTGCGGTTGCGCGGCACGACCGGCACCGCCTCGATCCGGTCCGGGACGTGGCGCGGGGTGAGCTCGCCACGCAGCGCGGTGCGGATCCGGGTGACCAGGGCGTCGTCGAGGGGGGTGCCGTCGGCGGGCTGCACGAACAGCAGCAGCTCACCGTTGCCGCCCGCGGGGTCCTCCAGGTGCACCACGAGCGAGTCCTCGACCTCGGGCAGTTCCTCGACGACGCGGTAGAACTCGGCGGTCCCCAGCCGGACGCCGCCCCGGTTGAGGGTGGCGTCGGAGCGGCCGGCGACGACCGCGGAGCCGTCGGCCGAGAAGCGGACCCAGTCGCCGTGCCGCCATACCCCGGGCCAGGTGGCGAAGTAGGTGTCGCGGTAGCGGCTGCCGTCGTCGTCGCCCCAGAAGCCGACGGGCATCGACGGCATGGGGGCCCGGATGACCAGCTCGCCGAGCTCGTCGACGACCGGGCGGCCCGCGTCGTCGACGGCGGCGGCGTCGACCCCGAGACAGGGCCCGGAGATCTCGCCGGACCACACCGGCTGGAAGGGGCTCCCCTGCACGATGCCGGAGCAGACGTCGGTGCCGCCGCTGCCCACGTTGAGCAGTACCTCGGGGCCGAACTGCTCGGCCACCCAGCGGTAGCCCTCCGGCGGGAGAGGGCTTCCGGCGGCGCCGATCTGGCGGACCGCGGACAGGTCGTGCTCGGCGGCCGGGCGCAGGCCCGCGGCGCGCGAGGCCATGAGGAACCCGGGGCTGGCACCCAGCAGCGTCGCGCCGGTCTCGGCGGCGAGACGCCACTGCCACCCGAGGTCGGGGTGGGCCGGGTTGCCGTCGATCAGCACGATCGAGGCCTGCCGCAGCAGCCCGGACACCAGCGCGTTCCACATCATCCAGGCGGTCGTGGAGTACCAGAGGATCCGGTCGCCGGGGCCGAGGTCCCAGCTCAGGGCGTGGTTCTTGAGGTGCTCGACCAGGATGCCGCCGTGGCCGTGCACGATCGCCTTGGGCAGCCCGGTGGTGCCGGAGGAGAACAGCACGCACAGCGGGTGGTCGAACGGGACCGGGTCGGCGCCCGGCTCCGGGTCGGCGGCCAGCAGCTCGTCCCAGGTCATCGCGTCGGGCACGGTGTGCGGCCCGTACGGCACGGCGACGACGTGGCGCACCCCGGGCAGCCCGGCGCGCAGGGCGGCGACCTCGTCACGGCGGTCGACGTCGCGCCCGGCCCAGCCGTAGCCGCCGACGGTGAGCAGCACGACCGGGTCGACCTGGCCGAACCGGTCGAGCACGCTGCGGGCGCCGAACTCGGGGGCACAGCTCGTCCAGACCGCGCCGAGCGAGGCGGTCGCGAGGAACGCGACGACGGTCTCGGGCAGGTTCGGCAGGTACGCCGCGACGCGGTCGCCGCGGCCGACGCCGAGCCTGCGCAGCCCGGCCCGGGCGCGGGCGACCTGCTCGCGCAGCCCGCCCCAGGTGAGCTCCACCCGGTCGCGGGTCTGGGAGTACGCGACGACGGCGACGTCGTCCTCGGGGCCGTCCAGGGCGTGCGCGGCGTAGTTCAGCGTCGCGCCGGGGAACCACTCGGCGCCGGGCATCCCCCGCCGCCCGAGCACCGCCCGGGGCGGGGTGTCGAACCGGACGCCGAGGTGGGTCGCGACCGCGGACCAGAACGCCTCGGGCTCGGTCACCGACCAGCGGTGCAGCGCGGCGTAGTCGGGCAGGGTCAGGCCGTGCCCGCGCTCGACGGCGGTGACGAACCGGCCGATCTCGGTGGTCTCCCGGACGTCGTCGGCGACGGGGCGCAGCAGCTCGCTCACCGGCTCACCTTCCCGCCGCGGCCGTCGAGGAAGGCCCGCATCCGCTCCTGGGCCTCGGCGCTGGACGAGGCGACGGCGGCGACCAGCGACTCCATCATGAAACCGTGGTCCGGGGAGGCCTCGGCGATCCGCGGCAGCGCCTGGAGCACCGCGACGTTGGTGATCGCCGAGTTCCCGGCGACGGTGCGGGCCAGCTCGCAGGCGCGGGCCAGGCCCTCCCCCGGACCGGTGCGGTAGTGCGACAGGCCGAGCGTGTGGCCCTCGTCGGCGTCGAGGACGCGGCCGGTCAGCATCATGTCGGTCATCCGGTGCACGCCGATCAGCCGCGGCACCCGCACCGACCCGCCGCCACCGACGAACAGGCCGTGCTGGCCCTCGGGCAGCGCGTAGAAGGTGGAGTCCTCGGCGACGCGCAGGTGGGTGGCCGAGGCCAGCTCCAGCCCGCCGCCGACGACGGCGCCCTTGAGCACCGAGACGACCGGCAGCCGTCCCTCGGCGAGCCGGGCGAACGCGCGGTGCCACATCCGGGAGTGCTCCATCGCCGCGACGACGTCGCGGTCGCCGAGCTCGGACAGGTCCAGCCCGGCGCAGAAGTGGTCGCCCTCGGCGTCGAGGACGACGGCGCGCACCCCCTCGGGCGGGCGGGCGAAGAAGTCCTCGATACCGAGCACGGTCGCGTCGTCGAGGGCGTTGCGCTTGCGGGGCCGGGACAGGCGCAGCACGGCCACCTCGCCCTGGCGTTCCACGATCAGCGACTCCGGCAGAGAACTCACGACAGCTCCTCGGCGACGGCCGCGGCCGCACGCAGGTCGACGCGCCGGACCTTGCCGGACGCGTTGCGGGGCAGCTCGTCGACGAACCGCACGTACTTCGGGACCTTGTAGCGCGCCAGCCGCCCGGCGAGCAGCGCGCGCACCGCGTCGGCGTCGAGGTCGGTGCCGGGGCGCAGCTGCACGTAGGCCGCGCCGACCTCGCCCCAGCGTTCGTCGGGGACCCCGACGACGGCGCAGTCGGCGATGTCGGGATGGGTGACCGCGACCGCCTCGACCTCGGCCGGGTACACGTTCTCGCCGCCCGAGATGATCATGTCCTTGACCCGGTCGACGGCGAACGCCCAGCCGTCCTCGCCGGCCCGGAGCACGTCGCCGGTGCGGAACCACTCCCCGCGCCGCGACGCCGCGGTCTCGTCCGGGCGGTTCCAGTAGCCGGGGCTGACGTGCGGCCCGCGGACCAGCAGCTCGCCGGGCTCGTCGTCGAGGGGGGCGAGCTCGCCGTCGCGCTCGACGGCGACGTCGGTGAAGAAGTGCGGCACCCCGACCGAGGTCGGCGGGTGCGCGGCCGTACCGTCGCGGGTCGCCATGTGCACCCCGGGCGAGGCCTCGGTCATCCCGTAGCCCTGCTGCAGCGCGACGCCGCGCTCCAGCCAGGCCCTGGCGACCCGCTCCTGCACCGGGGACCCGCCGTAGACCACGGTGCGCAGCGACGACAGGTCCGTGCCCGCGAACGACGGGGACTCGCACAGCATCTGCAGCATCGTCGGGACGGCGGCGAAGCTGGTGATCCCGGCCTCGGCGATCCGGCCCAGGACCGCCGCCGGGTCGAACCGGGCGACCAGCTCGACGCTGCCGCCCTTGAACAGCGTGGGCAGCGTGACCTGGGAGAGCCCGACGCAGTGGAACAGCGGCGAGATGCACAGCGTGCGCTCGTCCGAGCAGACGTCGACGTGGGCGAGCTGGTTGACCGTGTTCCAGGTCAGGTTGCCGTGGGTCAGCACCGCCGCCTTCGGACGACCGGTGGTGCCAGAGGTGTAGAGCAGCACGGCCGGGGCGTCGAGACCGGCACCGGCGTCGTCGCGGGCGGGCCCGCGGGCGAGGTCCTCGACGCCGCGCACGACCGGGATCCGCGGCGCGGTCGCGGCGACGAGGTCGTCGGCATCGGCGCCGTGCACGAGCAGCGTCGCGCCGCAGTCGTCGAGCATGTAGCCGACCTCGGCGGGGGCCAGGCGGTAGTTCAGCGGGACCGCGACCGCGCCGAGCCGCCACGCCGCGAAGCAGGTCTCCAGGGTGGCGACGGCGTTCACCCCGAGCCAGGCGACCCGGTCCCCCGGCCCGACGCCCCGCTCCGCCAGACCGCCGGCGATCCGGGCTGCGCGCCCGGCCAGCTCGGCGTGGTCGACCGCCCGCTCCCCGTCGGACAGGGCCGGGGCGTGCGGACTGATCCGCGCGCGGCGGGCGGGCCAGGTACCCAGCCCGAGGCCGGGACCGGTGATCGGGCTCATGGGGCTCCCTCGCTCCTTCATATCAAGCAAGTTGATAGCAAGGTGCTTGCCATGGGGTCAAGCATCGCCGTCCGGCGGGACCCCGTCGCGACCGGCCAGGGCGGCGAGGCACCGTTCGAGGGCGTCGGCGAACACCTCGGCCTGGTCGGGCTCCAGCGCGTCGAGCATCCGGCGCTCGACGACCCCGGCCGCGGTGTGGCAGCGGGCCAGCGTCGCGTCGCCGTGCGGGGTGAGCCAGACCTGCAGGATCCGGCGGTTCTCCGGGTCCGGCCGGCGCTCGACGATCCCGTCGCGCTCCATCGCGGCGACGAGCTGCTGCATCGCCTGCGGGGTCACGAAGTGCCGTCGCGCGAGCTGCGCCGAGGACAGCCCGCCGCGGCGCTCCAGCACGCTGAGCGCGGTGTACTGGGCCAGCGTCACGCCCAGCGGGCGCAGCGCCTCCTCCATCCGGGCCCGCTCGGCCATCTGCAGACGCTTGACCAGGTAGGTCAGCCGCTGTCCCCGCGTCCCCGTCGGTACCGACGCCGCATCCGTCACGTGTGCGATCCTAACGATCGTGGCGCTGATCACAAGTAACTTGCTATAAAGCTGCTTTCCATCTCACGGAAGGCAGGGAGCTGCGATGACGCACCCCCGGTTCTCCTCGACCCAGCGCCGGCGCGCGGTCCTGTCGAGCTACCTCGGCAGCCTGATCGAGTACTACGACTTCCTGCTGTACGCGACGGCCTCGGCCGTCGTGTTCAACGCGGTCTTCTTCTCCGACCTCGACCCGCTGGTCGGCACCGTCGCCGCCTTCGGCACGCTGGCCACCGGCTACCTGGCCCGCCCGCTCGGCGGGATCGTGTTCGGCCACTTCGGGGACCGCGTCGGGCGCAAGAGGATGCTGGTCATCAGCATGGTCGTGATGGGCGTGGCGAGCACCCTGATCGGCCTGCTGCCGACCTACGCGCAGGTCGGCGCGCTGGCCCCGGTGCTGCTGATCGTCCTGCGGGTCGTGCAGGGCATCGCGGTCGGCGGCGAGTGGGGCGGCGCGGTGCTGATGTCGGCCGAGCACGCGTCGTCGCGGCGCGGGCTGTGGGCGAGCTTCACCAACGCGGGCGCGCCGAGCGGCATGGTGCTGTCGACGCTGGTGCTGGCGCTGTCGGCGTCGCTGACCGGGGACGCGTTCCTGACCTGGGGCTGGCGGATCCCGTTCCTGCTGAGCGTGGTGCTGCTGGGCATCGGCCTGTTCGTCCGGCTGTCGGTCACCGAGACCCCGGTGTTCGCCGCGGCGGCCGCCGCACAGCCGACGACGCCGGCCCGCGCCCCGCTGCTGGAGGTGCTGTCCCGGCCGCGCAACCTGCTGCTCGCCGTCGGCGTGGGGTTCGGGGCCTTCGTCGCGCAGGGGACGCTCACCACGTTCCTGATCTCCTACGCCGTCGGTGCCGGGTTCGAGCGCCAGACCGTGCTGAACGCGCTGACGCTGTCCTCGCTGGTCGCCATCGTGGGGATCATCGGCTTCTCCGCGCTGTCGGACCGGGTCGGACGACGGCCGGTCGTCCTGGGCGGGGCGGTCGCCACCGGGCTGTGGTGCGTCGCCGTCTTCCCGATGATCGACACCGGCTCGGCGGTGCTGCTCACCCTCGCCGTGGTGGTCGGTCAGGGCGTGACGCACGCGGCCTGGTTCGGGCCGTCCGCGGCGCTGTACTCGGAGATGTTCTCCACCGGCTCGCGCTACACCGGGGCCTCGCTGGGCTACCAGATCTCCGGGATGGGCGCGGGCCTCTCGCCGGTGCTGTTCGCGTCGCTGCAGGCCGCCGGGTTCGGCACCGGGACGCTGTCGGCGGTGATCGGGGCGCTGGCGCTGGTCTCGGTCGGGTCGGTGCTCGCCCTGCGCGAGACCTCCCGCGACGGGCTGGACGACCCGGACGTCCCCGCCCCCGCCGGCACCACCGGGAGGACCGCGACCCGCTGACCCGGCGGGCGGGCCTCAGGCCCGGGCGTCCTGCGGGGCCGCGGCGGGTGCCGGCAGGCGGGACGCGGCCAGCGCGACGACCACCGTCACCAGGGACACGCCCGCCGCGACCAGGAAGGCCGCGTGCACCCCGGCCGCGTCGACGCCGGCGCCGGCCGAGGCCAGCGTCATCACGGTGATGAACAGCGCCGTCCCCGCCGCGCCGGCGACCTGCTGCAGCGTGGTGAGGATGGCGCTGCCGTGCGAGTACAGCTCGCCGGGCAGCGAGCCGAGCGCGTCGGTCATCAGCGGCGTGAACATCAGCGCCAGCGCCGCGGACAGGCCCACGTGCAGCACCACGACCAGCCAGATCGGCGTCGCCGCGGCCAGGGTGGTGAACCCCCACATCACGATCGCGAGCAGTACCGACCCGGGCAGCACCAGCGGACGGGCGCCGACCCGGTCGTAGGCCCGGCCGACGAACGGGCCCAGCAGCCCCATCACGAGCCCGCCCGGCAGCACCACCAGGCCGGCGACGAACGCGCTGTCGCCCAGCACCTCCTGGATGTAGAGCGGCAGCAGGATGATCGCGCCGAACAGCGACATGAACCCGGTCGCGACGAGCACCAGCGACAGCGAGTACCGGCGGACCGCGAACGGGCGCAGGTCCAGCAGCGGGGCCGTGCCGGTGCCGCGCTGCAGCCGGACCTGGCGGTGCACGAACACCGCCAGCGCCACCGCCCCGAGCACCAGCGGCACCCACGGCGGCACCGCGGTGTGCGCGCCCCCGGCGGCGGACTCGCCGATCGCGGACAGCCCGTAGACGATCCCGGAGAACGCGACCGCCGAGATCAGGACCGAGGCGACGTCGAGCGGGGCCCGCGTGGTCTCCGCGGCCACCCGCAGCCGCAGCGCCCCCGCGACCAGGGCGAGCAGCGCGATCGGCAGCACGATCCAGAACATCCAGCGCCAGCCCAGCGCGGAGAGGATCACCCCGGACAGCGTCGGGCCGACCGCGGGCGCCACCGCGATGACGATCGAGATCGTGCCCATCGTCTGCCCGCGGCGGCTCGCCGGGACCAGGCGCAGGATCGTCGTCATGAGCAGCGGGATCATCACCGCGGTGCCGGTGGCCTGCACGACCCGCCCGGCCAGCAGGAACCCGAACGCCGGCGCGACCGCGCACAGCAGGGTCCCGGTGCTGAACAGGCCCATCGAGGCGAGGTAGACCGCCCGCGGCGGGAACCGCCCCAGCAGGTAGCCGGTGATCGGGATGACCACCGCCATCGTCAGCAGGAACCCACTGGTCAGCCACTGCGCGGTGGCCGGGGTGACCCGCAGGTCGGCGATCAGCGCGGGCAGCGCCACGCTCATGATCGTCTCGTTCAGGATCATCACGAACGCCGAGCCGACGAGCAGGGAGATGATCAGCAGGGCTCCGGCGGGCAGCCGCTCGGCGTCGCGGCCGGCGGCCGGCTCGGTGGTCACAGCGTGCTCCTCGGTACGTGACGGACGCGCCCACCCGCGGCGCCGGCACACGGCGCGGCCGGGCGACGGGGTGGCGGTGTGCGAGTGCACCACGGCCGGGCGGGCGGTGGCGAGCCGTTTCCGCCCGGGTGCGGAGGGGACAATGGCGCCATGTCCACCTACGACGTCGTCGTGGTCGGGGCCGGTCCCGCCGGCTGCGCCGCGGCACTCAACGTGTTGCGGCTGCGGCCGTCGGCGTCGGTGCTCCTGCTCGACGCCGCGGCCTTCCCCCGCGACAAGACCTGCGGCGACGGCGTCGCGGCCGAGGTGTTCGACCTGCTCGACGAGCTGGGTGCCACCGGGGTCCGGGCCCTCGGCGCCGCGGCACCGCGGCTGCGCCTGCGCACTCCCCAGGGCCGGGTCGTGCACCGCACCGCGCCCCGGCCGAACCGGGTCGTCACGCGGCTGGAGCTGGACGCGGCGCTGGTCGACGCGGCCGTCGCGGCCGGGGCGCAGCTGCGCCGCCACCGGGTCCGCACCGTCGTCCCGCACGGGGACCGGGTGCTGCTCGACGACGACATCGTCGCGAGGGCCGTGATCGGCGCCGACGGGGCCCACTCGGTGGTCCGCCGCGCGCTCGGCGCGCCGGGGGTGCCGCCGTCGTCGACGGCGGTGGCGATCCGCGGGTACACCCCGGTCGCCGCCGAACCGGGGACGCTGTCGATCGAGTACGCCGGCGGCGCCGTCCCGGCCTACGCCTGGTCGTTCCCGATCGCGGGCGGCGGCGCGAACGTCGGCTACGGCGTGTTCGACGAACGCGGCGCCGGGAACCGGGCGTCGCTGCTGGAGCGGCTCGCCGCGCTGCTGCCCGGCCAGGAACCGGACCCGGCGACGCTGCGCGCGCACCACCTGCCGCTGTCCACCGCGCCCCGGTTCCAGCCCGACGGCCGGGTGCTGCTGGCCGGCGACGCCGCGGCGAAGGTGAACCCGCTGACCGGCGAGGGGATCTTCGACGCCGTCGCCTCCGGGATCCTCGCCGGGCGCAGCGCGCTGCGCGGCGACGACGCGGGCGCCGCCCACCGCGCCGCCATGGAGCGGACCTTCGCCCGCCACCACCGCCACGTCGGGGCGCTCGCCCGGCTGGCCGCGCGTCCCGCGTTCCTCGACGCCGCGATCGGCGCCGCCGCCCGGAGCCGGCGGGTGTTCGACTGCGCGGTCGGGTTGGGGCTGGCGCGGGGCACGGTCTCCCCCGCCGCACTGGCGGTCGTCGCCGCGCACCTGCCGGGTGCCGCGCTCGGCGGCGCGGTCCGGGGCCGCGCAGCCGCCCGCTCCGGGGTGTGAGCCGGTACCGGCCGACAGGCCGCGGCCGCCGGGCTCCGGTAGACAGGACGGCATGGAACAGGTCGTGCTGCTGGACGACGAGGGCAACCCGGTCGGCGTCGCGGACAAGGCCACCGTGCACGGTGCGAGCACCCCGCGGCACCTGGCGTTCTCCTGCTACGGCGTCGACGACGCCGGCCGGCTGCTGGTGACCCGGCGTGCCCGCACCAAGACCGCCTTCCCGCTGGTCTGGACCAACACCTGCTGCGGGCACCCCGCCCCCGGCGAGGACATGGCCGACGCGGTGCACCGCAGGCTGGCCGACGAGCTGGGCATCCGCGCGACCGAGCTGCGGATGGTGCTGCCGGACTTCAGCTACCGCGCGTCGCAGGACGGGATCGAGGAGAACGAGCTCTGCCCGGTGTTCGTCGCCCGGATCAGCGGCGAGCCCGAGCCGCGCCCCGACGAGGTCGAGGACGTGGCCTGGTGGAGCTGGTCGCGCTTCCGCGCCGCCGCCGACGACCCGGCCTCCGGGCTGTCGCCGTGGGCGCGGATGCAGGCCCCGCTGCTCGACGTGCTGGCCGACCCGCTGCTGGTCGGCGCCCGGGGCTGAGCCCGGGACTGGTGGAATGGGCGGGTGGTCCCCGACCTGTCCCCCGACCTGTCCGGCGCGCTCGGTGCCGCCCTCGACGACGCGCTCGACCGGGTCCCCGCCGCGCGGCTCGCGCCGGTGGTCGACCGGCTGATCCGCGACTACCGCAGCGGCACCGTGCCCACCGCGCCGATCCTGCGCACGGACGACGACGCGGCCGCCTACGCCGCGTACCGGATGCCCGCGACGCACGCGGCGGTCGTCGACGTGCTGGAGCGGGCCGCAGCGCGGGTACCGGAGCCGGTGTCGCTGCTCGACCTCGGCGGCGGGACCGGCGCCGCGGTGTGGGCCGCGGCGCAGGTGTGGCCGTCGCTGGAGCAGGCCACGGTGCTGGAGGCCGCGGCGCCGGCCCGGGCGCTGGGGCGCAGGCTCGCGGGCGGAGCTCCGTCGGCGCTGCTGCGCGGCGCTCACTGGGAGGCCGCGGTGCTCGGCACCGCCCCGGCGCTGCCGGACACCGACCTGCTGACCGCCTGCTACCTGCTCGGGGAGCTGGCGGTCCCGGTGCGCGACGCCGTCGTCGACGCCGCCGCCCGGGCCGCGCGGGTGGTCGTGCTCGTCGAGCCGGGGACGCCGGCCGGGCACGCGCGCATCCTCGACGCCCGTGCCCGGCTGCTCGCCGCGGGCCTGACCGTCGCCGCGCCCTGCCCGCACGACGGCGCCTGCCCGGTGACCGGTGACGACTGGTGCCACTTCGCCGTGCGCGTCGGCCGCAGTTCGCGCCACCGGGTGCTGAAGGCCGGCTCGCTGGGCCACGAGGACGAGAAGTTCTCCTACGTCGCCGCCGTGCGTGACGACGACGGCACCGTCGGACGGGCCCCGGGCCGGGTGGTCCGGCACCCGCACACACGCAAGGGCCTGGTGACTCTGCGTGTCTGCGAGGCGGACGGGACGCTGCGGGACACACCCGTCCCACGCAGTCGCAAGGAGCTGTTCCGGCACGCCCGTGACACCGCGTGGGGCGACGCCTGGCCACCCGGGTGAGCCCTCCGGGTTGCTCGCAAGCGGGGGAGGCGAACGTCACAGACCGGACGCGCCGAGGAACGTTGTGAATCTGTAACACCGACCGGCATCGTGGGCGACTGACCGGGCGAGACGGCCACCAGGTGGGCCGCGAGCAGCAGCATTCTCACAGATCGAGCACGACCATGAACGACTTCGTCACCGGCGCCCCCGCCGACCGCCTGCCCACCCTCGTCCGCACCCGTACCGGATACCGCGTGTACGACCCGGCCCTGATCACCGGCACCGACTACGTCGTCGACGACGCGGGCGACCTCGTCTACACGAAGCTCCCGGCCGGTGCGATGACCGGCACCGCCGTCGTCGCCGCCGCCGTGGTGGCGCTCACCGTGGGTGAGAACAGCTGGTCCTGGTCGGCGCTGGCGTTCCTCGTCTGCCTGCCCGTCGCGCTCGGGCTGGCGATCGGGGTGCTCTCGATCATCCACGCGGTCACCGACCCGGTCCGGGCCTACCGCGCCCGCACCGGGCACACCCGTTTCGCCCGCGACATCGCCGCGACCGACCCCGCCTCCTGGCAGCTCTGCGCACGCGCCGAGCGGCTCGCGGCGACGCCGTCGTGGCAGGCGGGACGGATCGACCCGACCCGCACCCTCGGTGTCCTGCTGTGGACCGCCGTGGCCGGTGGGGAGGCGTGGGCCGCCGACGCGCTGACCCAGCTGGCCGAGCCAGCGACGGGCCCGGACCTCACCCCGGTCTGAGCTCGGGTCTGCCCCCACCCGCCGACCGAGCCCCGCGTCGTGTCCCCAGGGTCACCCTCGTAGCGCTCTACGCCCCGAGAGTGACCCTCGGAGCAACAGCAGCAGGGGAGGACGGGTCAGACGGCGTAGCGGGCGACGGGGAGCAGGGCGTCGGCGTCGCTGCGGCGGAGTCGGTCGCGACGCAGGCGCGCAGCGAACGTTCCAACGCGGCCTCGTCCAGCCCGGTCCCGATCAGGACCAGGGTGGTGCGGCGGGGCTCGTCGGGGTCCCACCGGCTCCGGCGGAACCGCACGTACCGGCCGACGGTGTGCAGGTCCCAGCGTTCCCGGTCCGGGGCGGCGGCGAAGCGCACCGAGCCCTTGATCCGGTACAGCCCGGACGGCCGGGCGTCGAGGAGGTCCTGCAGGCGGGCGGCGTCGAGCGGCTCGTCGCACAGGAACGTCAGGCTCTGGTAGCCGGCGTGCAGGTGGTGGGAGTGCGGCTCGTCGACGCGCTCGCCCAGCATCAGCTGCCTGCCCGGCACGATCTCGATGTCGAACAGCAGCGCCGGGTCCACCGCGCCGTCGCGGACCGGCACGATCGGGGCCCGCGGGTTCGCCTCGCGGCACAGCCGCCGGACCCGCCACAGCGGCCCCGGTCCCACCCGGTCGATCTTGTTCAGGACGACGAGGTCGGCCATGCCGACGTGCTTGTCGAGCTGGGGGTGGCGGCGCCGCGAGTCCTCGAACTCCGCGGCGTCGACGACCTCGACGAGCCCGCCGAAGCTCAGGTGCTGGCCCAGTGCGTCGAGCACGAGCTGGACCAGCGTGCCGGGCTCGGCGATGCCGCTGGCCTCGATGACGACGACGTCGATCTCGTCGCGGCGGCGGGTCAGCTTCTCCAGCACCGAGGAGACGCCACCCTCACCGACCTCGCAGCACAGGCAGCCGTTGCCGAGCCCGACGACGTCGCCGGCCTGACCGGCCACACGCATCGCGTCGATGCCGACCGACCCGAAGTCGTTGACGACCACGCCGATCCGCGCGTCCCCGCCCGCGGCGAGGAGGTGGTTCAGCAGTGTCGTCTTGCCGGCTCCGAGGAATCCGGCCAGCACCACGACCGGGATCTTCCGGGGCATCCGTCATGCCTACCACGTGCGTGTCGACGCACCGTGACGTGGTCGTGACCCGTCACGGACCTGTCCGGGGACCCCGATCGGGCCACTACAGTGCGGCCATGCCCGACACAGCTGCCGGACGCCCGCCACGCGGAGTGATCGCCGTCGCCGGAGAAGCCCTCGTCGACATCGTCCCCGTGACCGCGCAGCGGGAAGCGCAGGCGGACCGCGCATCGACACAGCAGTACTGGGAGCTCGCGCCCGGCGGCAGCCCCGCGAACGTCGCGGTCGGGCTGTCCCGCCTCGACGTGCCGGCCCGGATGCTGGCCCGGCTCGCCGACGACCTGCTCGGGCGCAAGCTGCGCGACCATCTCGAGGACAACGGCGTCGACCTGTCGCACTCGGTCGAGGCGGACGAGCCGTCGTCGTTGGCGATCGTGGAGCTGGCCGCCGACGGGCAGGCGTCCTACGACTTCCGGATCGCGGGCACCGCGGACTGGCAGTGGACCGACGACGAGCTCGCCGGTGCCCTCGACGACGGCCCGGCAGGCCCGGTCGTCGCCGTCCACTCCGGATCGCTGGCGCTGACCACCGCGCCCGGTCACGAGGCGCTGCGCGAGCTGCTCGCCTCCGCTGTGGACACCGCGACGGTGAGCTACGACCCGAACTTCCGGCCGCTGCTGATGGGCACGCCGGAGGAGATCCTGCCCGGCGTGCACGAGCTGCTCGGCGTGGCCGACGTGGTGAAGGTCAGTGAGGAGGACCTGGGCTGGCTGCACCCGGGCCGCGAGCCCGGCGACGTCGTCGGCGAGTGGCTCGAGCTCGGTCCGGCGGTCGTCGTGGTCACCCTCGGGGCGAACGGGGTGCTGGCCGGGACGTCGTCGGGGCTGCACCTGGTGCTGTCCGGCCGCACCGTCGAGGTCGTCGACACCGTCGGTGCCGGGGACAGCTTCTCCGCGGCGCTGCTCGCCGGTCTGCACCGGCGCGGGCTGCTCGGCGCGACCGCCCGCGACGACCTGTACCGCGTCGACCGGCCGACCCTGGAGGCCGTGCTGACCGAGGCCGTCGCGGCGTCGGCGATCACCTGCTCGCGGCACGGCGCGAACCCGCCCACCCGCGCGGAGCTCGACGCCGCGGTCTGAGCCTCAGCGGTGCTCGCGGGCGAGCATCGCGGTCTGCGCCTGCTGCTCGGGCTCCGACAGCTCGCGCGGCTTCCGGTCGGGGAAGTCGCGGGGCTGCCCGGTCGCGGCCGAGCCGGGCGGCAGGCTCAGCGTGGCCACGGTGCTCTGCGGCAGCGCCCACTGCCGGGCCCAGTCCATGTGCATCGCGGTGGGGCCGCCCGCGTTGCCGAAGTAGTCCAGCTGCATGGTCATGTTCATCGGGCGCGGCGGGAACTGGTCGGTGTCGGTGTTGGAGTACCACTCCTTCCCGTTCACGTACGCGGTGATCTTCTCCGGGGTCCATTCCAGCGCGTAGGCCGACCACTGCGTCGAGTCGTGCTTCACCGACCCGTAGTCCTGGTCGTTGCCCGGTCCGTAGTGGAGGAAGAAGCTGGTCTTCTGGCGGGAGTCGTCCATGATCTCCATCCAGTCGACCTCGCCGCCGACCGGGAAGTCCTCGGCCACCGGCCAGAGCAGCAGCAGCGCGTTGATCCCGCCCCGGCCCTCGTCCGACTTCACGCAGGCCTCCCAGCGGCCGTACTTCTGGCCGGGGTGCCAGCTGACGGCGCCGGTGTTGCCGTCGGCGTCGGCGGAGATGGTCATCGCCCCGTCGGCGACGGTGACCGCCTCCGGGGTGCGGGTGCCCTTCCTGTTGTGGCCGGGCTCGGGGCCGTAGGGGTGCCAGTCCGGCGGGACCGTGGTGCCGTCGAAGCCGGACTCGCGGGCGGGCGCGCCCCAGCCGAGCTCCTGTGCCGCGGTCTCGGTGCAGTGCGACGACGCCGGGGGTGCGGCGGGGTCGGCCGGGGTCGCCTTCGCCGTCCCGCCGGCCGGGTCGCCTCCCGGGGTCGCGGTGCCCGCGGCCGGGCCGGTCGGGTCTCCGCCGGCCGGGCCGGCCGGGCCGGTCGGGGCGGGCGCGGCCGCGCCGCTGTCGTCCCGCGGGGGCGCCGGGTCGTCGGCGACGGTCCGGGTCACGGCGTCCGCCGGAGCCGCGGGTGCCGCCGACGCCGTCGACGCACCGGCCGTCGTGACCGCCGACAGCGCGAGCGTCGCGGCGAGCACCGCCACCGTCGTCCTGGTCCTGGTCCGCACCGTGGATCACTCCCGTCACTCGGTCACCTGCGGTCCCATCTCACGTGCGGTGGGTGAGGAGCACCAGTCGAACCACCCGTCCGGGGAGCGCGCGGACGGGTGGGATGCGGTCGCCCGTGGACGGACGGTGATATTCCTGCGGGCACCGGTGACGTCGGGTGACCGGCCGGCGCGCGACAGCGGGTGTGGCACGCGTCGCCGCGCGGAGCGCCCCGCGCACGGAGGTCTCGCACCCCGGCGGGGGCTCCCGCACCCGCAGCGACGGGTGGGGCGACCGCACCAGGGGTGCGACGCGCCCCGGGGCCGATGTTCCCGGGGCGCCACGAGGTGGGATCCGAGGACGGACGGCGCGTCCGCCTGCCACAGTGGCGACGTGGCTCGCCCCGACCTCGCCGTCGCGCTGGACCTCGCCCCGCACCCGGAGGGTGGCTGGTACCGGCGGACCTGGACCTCGCCGGTCGTCGTCGGGACCCCGTACGGTCCGCGCCCCTCGGCGACGGCGATCCTCTACCTCTTCGACGCACCCGGCCGCTGGCACCGCGTCCGGTCCACCGAGCTGTGGTGCCGGCACTCCGGCCCGGAGGCGGACCTGGTCCTCGGTGGTGACGGGCCGGACCCCGTCCCCGGGGCCCGGTTGCGCCTCGGGCCGGCCGGCCCGCAGCAGGAGGTCCCGGCCGGGGTGTGGCAGCGGGCGGAGCCGGCGGGGCCGGGGGCGGTCCTGGTCAGCTGCGTCGTCTCCCCCGGCTTCGACTTCGCCGACTTCGAGCTGCGCTGAGCCGGGCGCCCGCCGGCACAGGAGGTCAGCGGCGCAGCAGGCCCGCGAGGTCGCGGGTGTTGCGGATCCGCTCCGGGTCCACCCCGCAGGCGACGGCGCGGGCGCAGCCGTGGTCGAGCCAGTCGAGCTGGCCGGGGGCGTGCGCGTCGGTGTCGATCGTGAACTCGCACCCGGCCTCGACGGCCAGGCGCAGCAGCCGCTTCGGCGGGTCGAGGCGCTCGGGCCGGGCGTTGATCTCCACGGCGACGCCGTGCTCCGCGCAGGCGGCGAAGACGGCGTCGGCGTCGAACTCCGACTCGGGGCGCGTGCGGCGGCCGGTGACCATCCGGCCGGTGCAGTGCCCGAGCACGTCGACGTGCGGGTTCGCGACGGCGGTGAGCATCCGCTCGGTCATCTCGTCGCGGGGCATCCGCAGCTTCGAGTGCACGCTGGCCACCACCACGTCGAGCGAGGCGAGCAGGTCCTCGGACTGGTCGAGGGCGCCGTCGTCGAGGATGTCCACCTCGATGCCGGTGAGCACCCGGAAGTCCGACCCGGACGCGGTGATCCGCTCGTTGAGCTGCGCGATCTGCTCGACCTGGCGGCGCAGCCGGTCCGCGGACAGCCCGTTCGCGACGGTCAGGCGCGGCGAGTGGTCGGTGACGACGAGGTAGTCGTGGCCCAGCCCGATCGCGGTCTCGGCCATCTCGGCGAGCGGGGAGCCGCCGTCGGAGGCGTCGGTGTGGCTGTGGCAGTCCCCGCGCAGGCCCTCGCGCAGCCGCAGCGCTGCCTCGGCCAGGGGCACCCCGGTGGCGTCGGCGCGGGCGACGGCGTCCTCCAGCCGTCGCAGGTAGACCGGTTCCTCCCCGGCGACGGACTCCCCCACGCAGCGCGCGGTCACCTCGCCGACGCCCTTCAGGTCGGTGAGGCCGCCCGCGGCGTGCAGCCGGGCCAGTTCCTCGGCGTCGCGGCCGCGCAGCGCGGCGGCCGCGGTCCGGAACGCGCGCACCCGGTAGGTCGACTCCTGGGCGCGTTCGAGCAGGAACGCGATCCGGCGGAGGTCGGCGACGGCGTCTCTCACCCCGCGCAGGCTAGCCGCGCATCCACCGGCGGGCGCGCCGCGTCCACGCCGTCTCCCACACCGTGGGCAGCCTGCGCTCCAGCTCGAGCATCGTCGCGGTGTCCCGGCCGTGCAGCACGCCGAAGGTGAACCCGTTGTCCCGCTCGGCGCCGGCGCGGGCCCCGAGGGTCCGCAGGGTCTCCCGGGAGACGACGGCGTCCTGGTGCTCGCCGAGCACGTCGGAGACCTTCTTGAGCCGCTTCGCGAACGCCCGCGCGTCCTTGCCGACGCCGGGCCGGGCGACCTCGGTGGCGTAGCGGAGCTGCTTGCCGGTCTTGCGGGCGGCGTGCAGCGAGTCGGGGGCGACCCGACCGGCGTCGAGGTCGGCCAGCGCGCGTTCCATCCGCCGCTCCAGCTTGCGGGCCGTGCGGCCCACCATCGCGGGCAGGACCGCGGTCGCGGGCCTGCGGGCCCGGCGCGACAGCGGCGGGTCGGCGAGCAGCCGGCGCAGCGCGCCCTGCAGCGCGGCGTAGCGCTCCCCGTCGACGACGTCGAGCACCGCCGCCCCGGTCTCGGCGCGGGTGCGGGCGAAGTGCCGGGTGACGGCGGCCTGCACCGGTCCCAGCAGCAGCTCCGGCTCCAGTGCGGTCAGCCGGGCGTTCAGGCGCTCCTCCTGGACCTCGGCGTCGCGCTCACCGGCCAGCGCCCGGCCCAGCCAGCGCAGCTCGGCGACCACGTGCGCGGCCCGCGGGCCCTCCAGGAGCCTCGCGTAGGTGCGCAGCGCGCTGCGCATCCGGCGGGCGGCGATGCGCATCTGGTGCACCGCGTCCGGGCGCTCGGCGCGCAGGTCCTGCTCGCGCGCGGCGAGCGCGTCGACCTGGTCCCCGAGGTAACGCAGCAGCAGCGCACCCGCGCTGCCCCTGCGCCCGGTCCGCCGCGGCGGGTCGACGGGCGCCGCCTCGGCCAGCAGCGCGGTCAGCCGGGCGTACCCGCCGCGCGGGGCGCGGACGAGGCCGGTGGTGCGCAGGGCGTCGTCGAGCTGCTGCAGCAGGGCGGTCCCGGCCGTCCCCGGTTCGACGACGGCCTCGGTCCAGCTCTCGACGGTCGCGGACCCGCCCAGCGTCGCGACGTCGACCTGCTCGCGGGTCAGGGTGGCCAGGTCGCGCCCGGCGCCGTCGCGCATCCTGCTGACGGTGCGGGTGACGTGCACCCGGCCCACCGGCACCAGCGGCGCGTCGCCGCGAACCCGGCGGACGAGCGCGTCGATGCCGTCGGGGACCGACCGGTCGGCGACGCCCTCGACCTCGCTGCCGGACAGCGGGACGCGCAGGTCGTCGTCGGGGCCGGCGTCGGGCAGCCGCAGCACCCAGGTCGAGCCGGGCGCCACCACCGAGGCCCGGTCGGGCACCACGTGCTCGACGACGAGCTCGATGCCCGCGGAGAACAGCCGCAGGTCGGCGGTGTCGAGGCGTTCGACCTCGCGGACCTCGGCCGCCACCACCGGCACCACCTCGTGCACGCCGTCCACGCCGGACAGCCGCGGCGCACCGGTGTGCGCCGGACCCCGGTAGGTCAGGGCGAGCGCGGACGGGACCAGGGCCGGGTCGGTCGTACTCATCCTCCGGAGTTCCCCGGTACGGGGACGATCACGCGCGGCCATCCGGGCGATGCGGCCGGTTCAGACGGCCTTGCCCGGGTTCAGGATGCCGTCCGGGTCGAGGGCCGCCTTCACCGCCCGCTGCAGGGCGAGCACCTCCGGGCCGAGCTCGCGCTCCATCCCGTCGCGCTTGAGCAGGCCGACGCCGTGCTCGCCGGTGACCGTCCCGCCCAGCTCGACGGCCGCGCCGATGATCTCGTCGAACGCGGCGCGGGTGCGGTCCCGGGCGTCCGGGTCGTCGTGCGGGGTGAGCATCAGCGGGTGCAGGTTCCCGTCGCCGGCGTGCGCGACGGTCGCGATCCGGACCCCGCGGCGACGGCCGATGTCCTCGATCCGGGCGAGCATCTCGGCCATCCGCGGCCGGGGGACGCAGACGTCCTCGGTCAGCATCCCCATCCCGAGCTGCTCCAGCGCCGGGTAGGCCATCCGGCGGGCGGCGAACAGCGCCTCGGACTCGGTCTCGTCGGTCGAGGCCATCGCCTCGGTCGCCCCGTGCGCGGTGAACGCGGCCAGGATCGCGTCGGCCTCGGCCTGTGCGGCGGGCTCGGGCAGGTCGGTCTGGGCGATCAGCAGCGCCGCGGCACCGGTCGGCAGGCCCGCGTTGCGCCACGCGTTGACCGCGGCCAGGCACTCCCGGTCGACCAGCTCGAACACCGCGGGCTGCAGCCCCTGTTCGGTGACGGCGGCGACCGCGGCCCCGCAGTCGGCGAGGGAGTCGAAGAACCCGACGACGGTGCGCGGTGCGGCCGGGCGGGCCGGGCGCAGCTTCACGGTGATCTCGGTGATGATCCCGAGCGTCCCCTCCGAGCCGACCATCAGACCGGCGAGGTCGTAGCCGACGACCCCCTTCGCGGTGCGCCGCCCGAGCCGCACGACCTCACCGGTGGCGGTGACGACCTCGAGGGCGAGCACGTAGTCGCGGGTGACGCCGTACTTCACGCAGCACAGCCCGCCCGCGTTGGTCGCGACGTTGCCGCCGATCGTCGACCAGGGCGCCGACGCCGGGTCCGGCGGGTACCAGAGGCCCTGCTCCGCGCAGGCGGCCCGCAGGTCGTCGTTGACCACCCCCGGTTCGACGACGGCGAGCCTCTCCCCCGCCGAGATCTCCCGGATCGCGGTCATCCGTTCCAGGCTGACCAGGACACAGCCGTCGACCGCGTTCGCCCCGCCGGACAGCCCGGTGCCCGCGCCCCGCGCGACGACCGGGACCCGGTGGGCCGCACAGGCCCGCACGGTCGCGGCGACGTCGGCGGTGGTCCGTGCCCGCACCACGCAGAGCGGCGTTCCGTACTCGGCCCACTCGGCCTCGTCGTGGACGTAGGGGCGCACGACATCGGGGTCGGTGAGGACCCGGTCGGCGTCGAGCGCGGCGGCCAGCTCGGCGAGCACCGCGCGCCCGGCGGCGTCCGGGCCGGAGGCGTCGAGCTCCGCGGGCACGGTGGACCCGCCGAACGGCCGTCCCTCCGGTTCGACGACGACGGGGGCGGCAGCGGTGGCGCGGTCGGGCATGCCCACGACGGTAGGTCGCCGACACCGACGCGGCCAGGGCTCAGCGACCCAGGCGTCCCGCGAGCTCCCCGGCCAGCTCCAGCCCGGACAGCCAGGCCGTCTGCACCCGGGACCGGCCCCAGCCGTCCCCGGCCAGGGCGACGCCGTCGTCGTCGAGGTGGAAGGTCTGCTCCCGCGTGCCGGCGGGGGAGGCGAAGCGCCAGCGGTGCACGTGCGTCCAGTCCGGCTCGGCGGTGATGCCCAGCAGCTCCCGGACGGCGGCGGTCATCGCGGGCACCGCGCCGGCGGGGTCGGGGTCGTGGGCGCGGGCGAGGTCGCCGGTGGAGTGCGCGACGAGTACCGGGGCGTCGTCGCCGCGGCGGTCGCCGTCGTCGGCGACGAGGGACAGGACGGGGTGGTCGTTGACGAACGCGGCGGGCAGCCGCGGCCAGTCCCGCGCGGCGAACCCGGCGGTCAGGGCGAGCACCGGGTTCCACTCCCGCCCGGCGACCGCGGCGCCCGCGGGGGTGTCCGGGTCGAGCAGCCAGGCGGCCTGCGGGTCGGGCATCGCCAGCACGACGGCGTCGGCGCGCTCGCCGTCGACGGTCGGGCCGTCCGGTCCGGGGCGGACCCGCTCGACGGTGCGGCCGGTGCGGACGACGAGGTCACGGGCGGTGTCGGTGACCAGCGACCGCAGCCCGGCCGGTGCCGCGAACCGCAGCGGACCCGGGTTGTCCGCGCCCCGGACCGCGCCGTCGAACACCGCGAGGGTGTCGGTCCACCGGCGGACCAGGCCGTCGTCGCGCCAGCGGCGGACGCGGGCGTCGAACCGGTCGTCGGAGACGGTGAAGTAGGCGGCGCCGATGTCGGCGGGACGGCCGTCGTGGCGGTGCACCGCGAGCCGTCCCCCGGCTCCGCGGGCCCGCTCGTACACCGTCACGTCCACGCCGCGGGCGACCAGCTCCGCGGCGCAGGTCACCCCGGCGATGCCGGCCCCGATCACGATCACGCCCACACCGGGACCCTAGGCGGGGGTCGCCCCGGGAGCACGCCCACGGTTAGGGTGACCTAACAACGAGGGGGATGCGATGGAACACGTGACCGACGAGGCCAGGCTCCGGGAGATCATCGGCGAGGTGCCCGGGTTCATCCGGGACAAGGCACGCGACCGGGTCGACCCGGTGACCGCGGAGTTCCTGGCCGCGGCGCCGTTCTTCCTGCTGGCGACGACCGGGCCGGACGGCGTCGACGTCTCGCCCCGGGGCGACCCGGCGGGCTGTCTGCTGGTCCTCGACGAGCACACGATCGCCTTCGCCGACCGCAAGGGGAACCGCAGGCTCGACTCGATGCGCAACATCCTGCACGACCCCCGGGTCGGGATGATCGTCGTCGTGCCGGGGTCGAACGACACCGTGCGGATCAACGGGCGGGCCCGGATCGTGCACCGGCCGGACTTCGCCGACCGGCTCACCGTGCAGAGCTCGACGCCCGAGGTGGCGATCGTCGTCGAGATCGACGAGCTGTTCCTGCACTGCGCGAAGGCGTTCCTGCGCTCGTCGCTGTGGGACACGGCGACGTGGCCGGGCACGGGCGCGGTGCCCAGCGCCGGGAAGCTGGTGAAGGGCCAGTACCGGGTGCCCGGTCCGGCGCGGGCGATCGACGCGGCGCTGCGCCGCGACGGGCGGGTCAACCAGTACTGACCCGGCCGGCGCCGGTGGCCGCGTCGAGCAGGGCGGCGACGCGGTCGTGCCGGTCGCGCCACCACGCGGCACGGTCCGGGGCGGCGGCGACCGCGGCCCGGTGCACCGGCTCGGGCGCGACCCGCGGCACGGACAGGAAGCCCCGCTGCGGGGCGAGCGGCTCCGCGACGACGTCGGCGGCCAGCAGCGGGACCGTCCCGAGCCCGCAGGCGTGGTGCAGCTCCGGCAGCGCCCCGGCCAGCGCGAGTCCGGCGGCGAGCCCGACGCTCGACTCCACCGCCGAGGACACGACGACCGGCAGCCCGACCTCCTCGGCGATCCGCAGGGCCCGGCGCACCCCGCCCAGCGGCGACGCCTTCAGCACGACGACGTCGGCCGCCCCGGCCCGCACCACCCGCATCGGGTCCTCGGCGCGGCGGATCGACTCGTCGGCGGCGATCGGCACGTCCACCTTCCGGCGGACGGCGGCGAGGTCCTCGACCTCCCAGCAGGGCTGCTCGACGTACTCCAGTCCCCCGGCGGCCCGGTCCAGCTCGCCGATCGCGGCGACGGCCGTGTCGACGTCCCAGGCGGCGTTGGCGTCCACCCGGACCAGCCCGGCGGGGCCGAGCGCGTCGCGGACGGCGGCGACGCGCTCGATGTCCCCGGACAACGGGGCACCGGCGTCGGCGACCTTGACCTTCGCGGTGGTGCAGCCGGAGGCGCGCACGATCCGCTGCGCGTGCTCGGGGCCGACGGCGGGCACGGTGCAGTTGACCGGCACGCGGTCGCGCACCGGCTCCGGCCAGCCCACCTGGGCCGCCTCGCGGGCCGCGGCCAGCCATGCGACGGCCTCGCGGTCGTCGTACTCGGGGAAGGGGCAGAACTCCCCCCAGCCGGCCGGGCCGGACAGCAGGAGGCCCTCGCGCACGGTGATCCCGCGGAACCGGGTGGTCATCGGCAGGGAGTAGACGTCCATTCCCACTCGCTTCCTACCGCCAGTAACTTACTGCGGGTAAAGTCTCCGACGTGACCGCGCAGACCGTACCCGGCCCCCGCCGCCGCGTGCCCAGGGCGGAGCGGGAGCGTCAGATCGTCGACGCGGCCGTCGCCGTCTTCGGCGAGCGGGGCTACGCCGAGGTCTCGATGGAACAGGTCGCGGAGCGGGTCGGGGTCACCAAGCCGGTGCTCTACACCCACTTCGGGTCCAAGGAGGGACTGCTGCTGGCCGCGATCGCGCGGGCCCGGTCCGAGCTGCTCGACGTCGTCGCACAGGCGGCGGGGGCCGCGGAGTCGCCGGAGGCGATGCTGCGGGGCGGGACGCTGGCCTTCTTCCGCTACCTCGACCGGCGGGCGCCCGCCTGGCAGCTGTTCTGCTCCGAGGCCGGGGTCACCGACACCGCGCTGGAGGAGATCCGCGCCCAGCAGACCGACTTCACCGCCGCCTTGCTGGCCGCGCAGGTCCCCGGCACCGAACCGGCCCGGCTGACCGGCTGGGCGCAGGTGATCGTCGGGGCCTGCGAGCGGCTCGCCGTCTGGCGTGGCCAGGAAGAGTCGGTCACCGCCGAGCAGGCCACCGAGTACCTGATGGACCTGGTCTGGACCGGCCTGGCGGGCCTCGGCCACCGGGCCTGAGCGCGTCCGGGACAATTCCCGGCCATGAGCACGACCGCACCACGCCTGCTGCAGGTGGCCCGCACCGAGCGGGTCACCCCCGGCATGGTCCGGGTGACCCTGACCGGCGAGGAGCTGGCCGGGTTCCCCGGGCACGGCCCGGACCGCCGGATCAAGATGTTCTTCCCGGTCGAGGGCCAGGAACGGCCCGCCGTCCCGCGCGCCTCGACCGGCGGACCGGTCTGGCCCGCCGGGGAGGCCCGCCCGGCGATCCGCACCTACACGGTGCGCCGCTTCGCCCCCGACGCCGGCGGCCACGGTGAACTCGACGTCGACTTCGTCGTGCACGCCGGGCACGGCCCGGCCGCCGCCTGGGCCGTGTCGGCCGCCCCCGGGGACTGGGTCGGGGTGTCCGAGCCCGGCGGGCGCTGGGAGCCGGACCCGGCCGCCGTGCACCACCTCGTGATCGGCGACGAGTCCGCGCTGCCCGCCATCGCGACCGTCTGCGAGACCCTCGCCGAGGCCGCCCCCGGGGTGCCGGTCCGGGTCGTCGCCGAGGTCGCCGACGCGGGCGAGGAGCAGACCCTGCCCGGCGACGTCGCCGTCACCTGGGTGCACCGGGGCGACGCCCCGGCGGGTGAGCCGCTGGTCGCGGCGGTGCGGGCCGCACAGCTGCCGGGCGGGCGCGGCCAGGCGTGGCTGTCCGGGGAGTCCGCCGCGGTCAAGGAGCTGCGCGCGCACCTGCTCGGCGAGCGGGGGTTCGACCGGCGCGCCGTCTACGCCACGGGGTACTGGCGCGCCCGGTGAACCGACAGCCGGGGCACAGCTGTCGCACAGGTTCGTGCGGTGTGCTCCTAGCATGACCGAGGTGATGGACCGGGACGCCGACCCGCTGCGCCGCGCCGACGGCGGCCCGATCCGGGTGCTCGTGGTGGACGACGAGTCGACGCTGTCGGACCTGCTGTCGATGGCCCTGCGCTACGAGGGCTGGGAGGTCCGCGCCGCCGCCGACGGCATGTCCGCGGTGCGCCACGCCCGCGAGTTCCGCCCGGACGCGATCGTGCTGGACGTGATGCTGCCCGACGTCGACGGCTTCGAGGTGCTGCGCCGGGTCCGCGCCGACACCCCCGAGGTGCCGGTGCTGTTCCTGACCGCGCGCGACGCCGTCGAGGACCGGGTCGCGGGGCTCACCGCGGGCGGCGACGACTACGTCACCAAGCCGTTCTCGCTGGAGGAGCTGGTCGCGCGGCTGCGCGGGCTGCTGCGCCGCGCCGGGATGGCCGCCGCCCAGCGCTCCTCGGAGCTGGTCGTCGGCGACCTGGTGCTCGACGAGGACGCACACGAGGTGTCGCGCGCCGGCGACCCGGTGGAGCTGACCGC
This sequence comes from Pseudonocardia sp. UM4_GMWB1, assembly GCF_017312155.1. Classification (NCBI taxonomy): domain Bacteria; kingdom Bacillati; phylum Actinomycetota; class Actinomycetes; order Pseudonocardiales; family Pseudonocardiaceae; genus Pseudonocardia; species Pseudonocardia sp. UM4_GMWB1. The sequence goes on from NZ_QJPN01000001.1 coordinate 4,982,452, forward strand.
GACCGAGTTCGAGCTGCTGCGCTACCTCATGCGCAACCCGCGCCGGGTGCTGTCGAAGGCCCAGATCCTCGACCGGGTGTGGAACTACGACTTCGGCGGCCAGTCCAACGTGGTCGAGCTCTACGTCTCCTACCTGCGCAAGAAGATCGACGCCGGACGCCGGCCGATGATCCACACGGTGCGCGGCGCGGGCTACGTGCTGCGTCCCGCGGCGGAGTGACCCGGTGGTCGTCACCCGCGTCTCCGGCCGGGTCCGCTCGCTGCGGGCCCGGCTGGTCGTCACGGTGCTGCTGCTGTTCGCGGTGGCGTGCGTGGCGATCGGCGTCGCGACGACGCTCTCGCTCGACCGCTACCTGTCCACCCGGCAGGACCGCGAGCTGTCGTTCTCCCTGGAAGGCTTCGTCGCCCAGCAGACCGGGCGCGCCCCCGGGCGGCTGACCCAGGACGGGAGCGACGGGACCGGCGCACCGCCCGGGGACGGCGGCCGGCGCCCCGGTCCGCCCGACGGGGTGTTCCTCGGCCCCGGCCCGAGCGCGAACGCGATCGGTGCGGTGTTCGACGACGGCCGTGTCGTCATGGCCCGGCTCGCCCAGCGCGGCGGCACCAGCACCACGGTGTCCGACGACGACCTCGGCGCGCTCCGGTCGGTGCCCGCCGACACCGCGCCGCACGACGTCACGCTGTCCCTGGGCGACTACCGGGCGATCGGCTGGACCGAGGGGACGACGACCTACCTGATCGCGCAGCCGGACAACGCCGGCGCCACCGTGACCAGGCTCGTCGTCACCGAACTCGTCGTGCTGGGCGGGGCGGTGGTGCTCGCGGGCATCGCGGCGGCCGTGCTGGTGCGTCGCGAGCTGCGCCCGCTCGAACGCGTCGCCGGCGTCGCCGCGCAGGTCGGCGACCTGCCGCTGGACCGGGGCGAGGTCCACCTCGCCGCCCGCGTCCCCGACCCCGACCCCCGCACCGAGGTCGGCCAGGTCGGCACCGCGCTCAACCACATGCTCGACAACGTCGAGAGCGCGCTCGCCGCCCGCCAGGAGTCCGAGACCCGGCTGCGGCGCTTCGTCGCCGACGCCAGCCACGAGCTGCGCACCCCGCTGACGGCGATCCGCGGCTACGCCGAGCTGTCGCGCCGCGAGCGCGACCCGGTCCCGGAGCGGACCACGCACGCACTGGCCCGGATCAGCTCGCAGGCCGAACGCATGTCCACCCTGGTCGAGGACCTGCTGCTGCTCGCCCGGCTCGACGCGGGCCGCCCGCTGGAGCGCGCCGAGGTGGACCTCACCCGGCTGGTCCTCGACGCCGTCGGGGACGCCCACGTGGCGGGCCGCGACCACCGCTGGTTCCCGCGGCTGCCCGATGAGCCGGTCACGGTCACCGGCGACGCCCACCGGCTCGCCCAGGTGGTCACCAACCTGTTCGCGAACGCCCGCACCCACACCCCGCCCGGCACGACGGTCACCGTCTCCCTCGACCGGCCCGTCCCCGGCCGGGTCCGGTTGCGGGTCGCCGACGACGGCCCCGGCATCGCCCCGGACGTCCTGCCGCGGGTGTTCGAGCGGTTCGCCCGCGGCGCCGAGGGACGCACCCGCGCCGGGAACGACACCCCCAGCACCGGGCTGGGCCTGGCGATCGTGGTCGCGGTCGTCGCCGCCCACGACGGGACGGTCGGGGTCGACAGCGCCCCCGGCCGGACGGTGTTCACCGTCGACCTACCGGTCTGAGTGCGGCTCCGCGGCCCCGGGGTCGACGGGCGGGTCGGCCGGGGCGAGATCGGTGGACAGCCGGCGGATGAAGTCGTCCATCGCCTCCTGCATCGTCTGGCGGAAGGCGCCGAGCAGCGACTGGGTGGCGACCGGCTGCAGGGCCTCGACCGCCGTGCGCAGGTCCGCGACGCCGCTGCGGGGCAGCCCGGCCGCGACGTGCGCCGCCCAGACCTGCTCCCGGAACAGCTCGACGAAGATCTCGGCGATCTCACGGGTGCGGGTCAGCAGCTCGTCGCCGACCTGCTGCACCGCCTCCGGCGCCAGACCGAGGGCGACGGCGTGCGCCCCGGATCGGACCATCGACGGGTTGAGCACGCGCAGCCGCCCCGGGCCGGTGCGCTCGATCATCCCGGAGGCGACCAGCTGCCCGACGAACTCCGGGGACGTCCGGGCGCCGGCCCACGCGGCCAGGTCCTCCTCGGCGAGCTCGACCGGCTCCTCCGGCTGCCACGGGGCGAGCATGCCGCGGTAGAGGCGCAGCGCCTCCTCCGCGCTGCCGGAGGGGGTCTGGTTGATCAGCACACCGATCGCGGCGAGCGAGAACCCGCGCCGCTGCAGGCCGGCGATCAGCTCCAGCCGGGCCAGGTGGACGGGGCCGTACCAGGCGGTGCGCCCGCGCATCTCCCCCGGCTGCAGCAGCCCGCGGGACAGGTGGGCACGCACGTTGCGGACGGTCATACCGGCACGCGCGGCGAGCGTGTCGATCGGGAACTCGTCCCCGGCCGTCGGCGTTCCGGACATCGGGGCGGATCCTACCCGGGGCAGCCGGGCGCGCACGGCGACGACGGGCGGGCCGCAACCACCCCGTGACCCGTGGCGACGACGGTCGCGGGCACTCACCCGACGATCAACGATGTCATCGGCTGCCCGATCCGCACCGCGACATCGAGCTGACACCGACCCACACCCGGTTCCTGCTGGTCATGGGCGCAGCGTAGCGGAACGTTGACACGAGTACGTGACGGGATAGTACTGTTCATGGGTGTCGTCGTCATCACGGTCGACGCGCCCGACCCCGGTCGCATGCCCGCGACCGGTGCACGCCGGGCCGGCCGACGGGTCCCCCTCCCTGCCGGCCGGTCCGGTCCGGTCAGCGCGGTCCGTCGACGGCGCGACCGAGGTGCTCGCGCTGCAGCACCGCCATCCGGTAGGCGTCGTGGTAGCGGCCGCTGGCGAAGTACTCCTCGCGCAGCTCGCCCTCGACGACGAAGCCGGTGCGTTCGTAGGCGCGCACCGCACGGGCGTTGTCGACGTCGACGACGAGGTACACCTTGTGCAGGTTCAGCACGCCGAAGGCGTAGTCGAGGGCCGCGGAGGTGGCGCGGGCGGCGAGACCCCGGCCCTGGAAGGCGGGGGCGACGATGATCTGGAACTCCGCGTTGCGGTGGATGTAGTCGATCTCCACCAGCTCGACCAGGCCGGCGCGCTCGCCCGCGCAGTCGATGACGAACCGCCGCTCGCGGTTGTCGTGCACGTGCCGGGCGAAGATCTCCTGCAGCTCGACGAGCGACTCATAGGGCTCCTCGAACCAGTACGACATGATCCCGGAGTCGTTCGACAGCCCGTGGACGAACGGCAGGTCCTCGCGCTCGAGGGCGCGCAGCCGCATCTCGGGGGTGGGCGTACTCATGGGGCCTCCGCGGGCGACGGACCCGATGCCCGTCGACCCGGAAACCTACGAGGCCGGCGCGGTCAGCGCCCGGCGCGGGCCCGCTGCGGCGTGCAGGACGGACAGTCCCGCCACGGCAGGGCGCGCGCGTCGGCGGGCCGGGCCGCACCGCAGCGGCAGACGCCGGCGAGGCCGCCGAACCCGGGCATCGACTTGGTCGGACGTCCCGCGCGCACCAGGGTGCGGCCGGAAGTGGACGTGCGTGTGGGCAGGTAGAGGCGCATCAGGATCCCCGACGGTGTGGTGGAGAGTTCGGCGACCTGTGGGTCACCGAGAGACACATCGTCTTCACCCTACGAAACATGACGGACATGCTCAGTGACCTCTGACACAGATCCCCGCACCGGACCCGGCGACCCCACGGGTGGCCCTGCCAGACTGCGCCGCATGGCTGGCTCCCCGCTGCTCCAGAACCTCTCCGGCACCGCCCGTACCGCCTACGAGCTGGGCAGCGGCACCGCCCGTGCCGCCGTGGCCCTGACCCGCTCGGGAGTCGTCCGCCCGCTCGGCCCCGGGAAGCTGTACGGGATGGGCCGGGCCCTGGTCCGCTACGGCAACAGCATCACCGCCGCGTTCGCCGTCGGAGCGGCCCGCCACCCGTACCGGCTCGCCGTCGTCGACGACGACGGGGTCACCACCTACGCCGAGCTGGAGGCCCGCACCGACAGCCTCGCGCTGGCGCTGCTCGACTCCGGCGCCGGGCCGGGCGCCCCGGTCGGCGTGCTGTGCCGCAACGCCCGCGCGCCGATCGAGGCGATGGTCGCGGCGGGCAAGGCGGGCGCCGACGTCGTACTGGTGAACACCGGGCTCTCGGCCGAGCAGCTGCGCGGGGTGCAGGAGCAGCAGCAGCTGCACACCCTCGTCGCCGACCCGGACTTCCTCGACATCGTCCCGGACGGGCCGCGCGTCGTGCTGACCCGCACCCCGGACGGGCCGCGCCGCGCTGGCGACCGCGCGCTCGACGACCTGGACGCGATGGTCGAGCGCGGCGGGCCGGGCGAGCTGCCGTTCAAGCCGGAGCCGTCCAAGCAGATCGTGCTGACCTCCGGCACCACCGGGACGCCGAAGGGCGCCAAGCGGCCGCACCCCTCGACCCTCGCCCCGGCGGCGTCGATCCTGTCGACGATCCCGCTGCGCGCCGGTGAGCCGACGCACATCGCCGCGCCGCTGTTCCACACCTGGGGCAACGCCGGGCTGCTGCTCGCCTCGCTGCACGGCGCGACCGTCGTGCTGCGCCGCAGGTTCACCCCCGAGGGGTTCCTCGACGCCGTGCGCGAGCGCCGGTGCACGACGGTGTTCGCGGTGCCGGTGATGCTGCAGCGCGTCCTGGAGTCCGACGCCGACGGCTGGGGCGACGGCGGGGACGACCCGGCGGGCCCGCGGATCGTGGCCGTCTCCGGGTCGGCGCTGCCCGGCGGACAGGCCAACCGGTTCATGGACCGCTTCGGCGACTGCCTCTACAACCTCTACGGCTCCACCGAGGTCTCCTGGGTCTCGATCGCCGGACCGGAGGACCTGCGCGACGCCCCCGGCACCGCGGGCCGCGCCCCGGCCGGGACCACCCTGGTCATCCTCGACGACGACACCCCGGCCGCGGCGGGCGTCGACGGCCGGGTGTTCGTCGGCAACGACCTGCCGTTCGAGGGCTACACCGGCGGCGAGGACGGCCTGGAGGAGCGCGACGGACTGCTCGGGACCGGCGACGTCGGGCACCTCGACGAGCAGGGACGGCTGTTCCTCACCGGCCGGGCCGACGACATGATCGTCTCGGGCGGGGAGAACCTGCACCCCGGCCCGGTCGAGGAGCTCGTCTCGGGGATGGACGGGGTGCGCGAGGCCTGTGTGCTCGGGGTGGACGACGACGAGTACGGCCAGCGGTTCGCCGCCTGGGTGGTGCTCGAGCCGGGAGCCGACGTCACCGCGGACGCGATCCGCAGCCGGGTGAAGTCCGACCTGGAGAAGTTCGCCGCCCCACGGGACGTGCACTTCCTGGACGAGCTGCCGCGCAACCAGACCGGCAAGGTCCTGCGCACGGAGCTCCCCGGCCGGGAGTGACCCGACCGGGCGTCCCGGGTTGAAGTCAGGGAAACCTTCCCTAAGATGGCCCGATGACGGTCACCGCGGCACGTGGCGCACTCGGCGGTCCCCCCGCCGGGGCGCCCGCCGGGGGTTGTGCCGGGCTGAGCGAGGCCGTCGGCGAGCCGATGACCGGCACCGCGCCGCACGTGCGCCGCCTCGTCGCCGTCGAGCACATCGGGGCGTGGCCGCGGAAGGTCGCCGACCACCCGGACCCGGCGGTCACCGCGCTCTGCGACCGGCTCCGCGCCGACGACGTCATCCTCCTCCTGATCCGCCGCCCCGGTCGCGAGGGCCGCTGCGACGCCGACGGCGACCGCACCGTCTACGTCGCCGACCTCGCCCCGGGCGGCTCGCGGGTGTGGGCGCGCACCGTGCGGGGCACCGACGACCTCGCCCGCATCGACCTCGACCCGGGTGCGGGCACCCCGGTCACCGACCCGGTGATGCTGGTGTGCGCGCACGGCAGGCGCGACGTCTGCTGCGCCGTCCGCGGCCGCGCGCTCGCCGGGGAGCTGGCCGCCGAGGGCGCCGACGTCTGGGAGTGCACCCACCTCGGCGGGCACCGGTTCGCGCCGACCGCGCTGGTGCTGCCCACCGGCTACGCCTACGGCCGCCTCGACACCGGCGGCGCGCTGGCCGCGTTGAAGGCCGCGGCCGGGGGCGGCGTCGACCCGTGGAGCTGCCGCGGGCACACCGGGCTGGACCCGGTCCGCCAGCTCGCCGAACTCGCCGTGCGCGAGCACACCGGCATCGGGGACGCGTCCGCACTGCTCCTCGATGCCGTCGACGGCCCGGGGGACGTGACCGTGCGGTCCCGCGACGGCCGGGTCTGGACGGTGCCGGTGGTCATCGACTCCTCGCTGCCGCCACGGCCGCCGTCCTGCGGGGCGGCCCTGGAGGCGGCGACGCCGCTGGTCGCGGGCACCCCCGTCGAGCACTAGCTGTACTGACCGGAGACGTTGGTCGAACTCGTGTGACGACACGATCTAGCTGATCTTGAAGGGTGAGGACCTCCTGCGGAGGGTGTGGAGCTGTCGAAGGCACCCGCACCCACAACCACAGGAGGTCCTCGTGGTCCACGCTAACGCTCCACTGTCCGAACGCGGCCGACTGCGCCTGGCGCGTCTGATCGTCGAGGGCGACGTGCCGATCGCTGCGGCCGCTGCCCGGTTCCAGGTGGCCTGGCCGACCGCGAAACGCTGGGCCGACCGCTACCGCCTCGACGGCCCGGCCGGCATGGCCGATCGCTCCAGCCGGCCGCACCACTCGCCGCGGGCGACGCCGGCACCGGTGGTGCGCCGGATCGTGCACCTGCGCTGGAAGAAGCGCCTGGGCCCGGTCCAGATCGCCGACCGGGTCGGTGTCGCTGCCTCGACCGTGCACCGGGTGCTGGTGCGGTGTCGGATCAACCGCCTCGCCCATGTCGACCGCGCCACCGGAGAACCGGTGCGTCGCTACGAACACCCCGCCCCCGGGGATCTGCTGCACGTGGATGTGAAGAAGCTGGGCAACATCCCCGACGGCGGCGGCTGGCGCTATGTCGGGCGCGCCCAGGGAGACCGCAACCGGGCCGCGACCCCTGGGAAACTTCGCAACGCCCACCACCAGGCGAAGATGGGCACGGCGTTCGTCCACACCGTGCTCGACGACCACTCCCGCCTGGCCTACGCCGAGATCCACGACGACGAGACCGCCGCCACCGCGATCGCTGTGCTGCGCCGCGCGGTGGCCTGGTTCTCCGCCCGCGGGGTCACCACCCGCCGAGTCCTGTCCGACAACGGCTCGGCCTACCGCTCCCACGCCTGGCGCGACACCTGCCACGCGCTGCGGATCACCCCGAAACGCACCCGTCCCTACCGCCCACAGACCAACGGAAAGATCGAACGGTTCCACCGCACTCTCGCCGACGGCTGGGCCTTCGCCCGGCTCTACACCGGCGAGTCGCAACGCCGAAAGGCGCTACCCGGGTGGCTGCACGAGTACAACCACCACAGGCCCCACACCGCCATCGGTGGTCTCCCACCGATCAGCAGGTTGACCAACCTGTCCGGGCAGTACAACTAGCCGAACGCGCGCTCCAGGGCGCGGGCCAGGCCGTCCTCCGCGACGGTGCCGGTGGACTCGTCGGCGTCGGCGTGCACCTGCGGCGGGGCCTGCCCCATCGCGATCCCGCGGCCCGCCCAGCGCAGCATCGCGCGGTCGTTGTCGCCGTCGCCGACGGCGAGTACCTCGGAGCGGTCGACGCCGAGCCGGGCCGCGACCCGCGCGAGCCCGGACGCCTTGGACACCCCGGCCGGCACCAGCGTGACCCACGGCAGCTCGTGGTCCAGGGTCGGCTCGGTGCCGGGGACGTGCAGCCGGGCCGCCCGGGCGGCGGTCTCGTCCGGGTCGTGCCCCGGCCAGTACATGACGAGCTTGGGCGTCGGCTCGTCGAGCAATCCGGCGCGGCCGACCTCGGTGACGGTGCCGGCGAGCACGCCGTCCGGGAACGGGGCGCTGACCCGCTGCCCGACGCCGACGTGCTCGCAGGCGAACACCGCCCCCGGGAACAGCTCGCTCATCGCGTCGAGGCCCGCGGTCACGGCCTCGGGGGCGAGCCGCTCCATCGCCAGGACCCGGCGGGTCGCGGTCTCCATCTCGACCGCGCCGTTCGAGGTCAGGGTGACGCCGTCGCGCAGCCCGATCGCGTCCAGCGCGCCGGCCACGCCGACGACGGTCCGGCCGGTGCACAGCATCACCTCGGCCCGGGTCCCGGCGAGCGCGATCGCGTCGAGGACCGCGGGGCTCGGGGGCCTGCGCCCGTGGACGATGGTGCCGTCGATGTCGAGCGCGACGAGCCTGATCACGGGGTCGACCCTACGTCGAGCCGGAACCGTGTGACGCCGTCGCGTGTCCCGGTGGGGCGCATCCCGATCCGCTCCAGCACCCGCTCCGAGGCGGGGTTGCCGGGCTCGACACCCGCGACCAGCGGCGAGGCCCCGGCCGTGCGGGCCAGCGCGAGCAGCAGGCGGGCGGCCTCGACGGCGTAGCCGCGGCCGCGGCGCGACGGCACCACGCCGTAACCGAGCTCGACGGCGGCCGGGCCCTCGTCGGGGGCGGGGAACAGGCCCGCGCCGCCGACGACCGTACCGCCGTCGCGTTCGACGAGCAGCCGGTGCCCGAGCTCGCCCCAGCCCGGCCCGGACGGATCGCGGGCGAGCAGCACCGCGACGATCCGGTCGCCCTCGGCCGGGAAGTCCGGCGCCCAGTCCGGGTGCCGGGTGCCGGCGACGACCGCGGCCGCGACCTGCGGGGTCCACCCGGGCAGCAGCAGCCGCGGGCCGGCCAGGACCGGCTCCGGGGTCGACGCGGGGACCGGCACGTCGCCGATCCTCCCCCGCACCCGCCCACCCCGCACCGCGGCGCCGTCCCGCGTCACACCGCCCGCGTCCGCCCGGCGTCCCTGCGTCCCTGCGTCCCTGCGTCCCTGCGTCGATCAGTACATGAGGGCTGGCACGGCCCGGGCTCGCAGCGCTCAGGTACTGATCGACGGACCGGGGGTGACCGGCACAGGTGGTTCACAGGTCGATCACCGGTTCCGCACAGCGCGGCGGAGCAGCGTCGCCCGGGTGACGAGCACCCTGTCCCGGCCCCGGCCCGCCCGCGCACCGTCCCCGCCGCCGACCCGCCGGTGGCGGCACCTGCCGCTCGCGGTGCTGCTCGCCGCGGCGGCCGCGCTGTACCTGTGGGGGCTGTCGGCCTCGGGCTGGGCCAACGCGTTCTACGCGGCGGCCGCGCAGGCAGGCGGGCAGAGCTGGTCGGCGTGGTTCTTCGGCGCCTCCGACGCGGCCGGTGGCATCACCGTCGACAAGGCGCCGGGTGCGCTGTGGCCGATCGGGCTGTCGGTGCGGCTGTTCGGGCTGTCCAGCTGGAGCGTGCTGGTGCCGCAGGCGCTGATGGGCGTCGGCGCGGTCGCGCTGCTGCACGCCGCGGTCCGGCGCGTCGCCGGGCCGGGGGCCGGGCTGGTCGCCGGGGCGGCGCTCGCGCTCACCCCGGTCGCGGTGCTGATGTTCCGCTTCGACAACCCCGACGCGATGCTCGTGCTCGTCCTGACCGGCGCCGCCTACGCGCTCACCCGGGCGGTCGAGCAGGGCCGCACCCGGTGGCTGGTGCTCGTCGGCCTCCTGGTCGGCTACGGCTTCCTCACCAAGATGCTGCAGGCGTTCCTGGTGCTGCCGGCGTTCTCCGCCGTGTGGCTGCTCGCCGCCCCGCTCGCCTGGTGGCCGCGGATCCGGGCGCTGCTCGTCGCCGGTGCCGCGCTGCTGCTCTCGGCGGGCTGGTGGGTGCTCGTCGTGGAGCTGTGGCCGGCCGCGGACCGGCCCTGGATCGGCGGCTCCCAGGGCGACAGCGTGCTGGAGCTGGTCTTCGGCTACAACGGCTTCGGCCGGCTCACCGGCGACGAGGTCGGCTCCGTCGGCGGCGGCGCGGGCGGACGTGCCGGTGGCTGGGGCGAGACCGGGCTGCTGCGGCTGTTCGGGTCGGAGATGGGTCGTGAGGCGTCCTGGCTGTTGCCGGCCGCGCTCGTGCTGACGGTCGTGCTGCTGTGGTGGACCCGGCGGGCACCGCGCACCGACCCGCTGCGTGCGGCGACCGTGCTGTGGGGCGGCTGGCTGCTGGTCACCGGGCTGACGTTCAGCCTGATGGGCGGGATCGTGCACAGCTACTACACCGTCGCGCTGGCTCCGGCGGTCGCCGCGCTGGTCGGGATCGGCGGGGCGACGCTGTGGCGGGACCGTGCGTCCGCGGCCGCCCGCTGGTGGCTGGCCGCGGCGGTCGCGGCGACGGCCGTGTGGGCCTACGCGCTGCTGCCCACGGCCTGGCTGGGGTGGCTGCGCCCGGCGGTGCTCGTCATCGGGCTCGGCGCGGCCCTCGCCCTGCTCGGGGTGCACCGGATGCCGCGGGTGCTCGCGGCGGGGGTGCTCACCGCGGCCCTGCTGGCAGGGGCCGGTGGGACGACGGCCTGGGCGCTGGGGACGGCGGCGACCCCGCACACCGGCGCGATCCCGAGCTCCGGGCCGGAGGGCTACGCGTCCGGACCGGGCGGGGCCCGGGGTGGCCCCGGAACGATGCGCGGGCCGTGGGCCGGTTCCGGGTCCGGCGCCCCGGGTGGCGCACCCGGCCCGGCCGGAACCGTCAGCGGTGGGGCCCCCGGGGCACCGGGCGCGACCGGGGGCGGCGCGGCTGCGGGTGCGGGTGCGGCCGGGAACGATGGGTCCGCGGGCGCCCCGGGTGCCGCGACGGCGGGCGGGCCGGGCGGCCGGTGGGCCGGTGGCGGACCCACCCGGGGGCCGGGCGGTGCCGGCGGGGGCCCAGGGGGCATCCTCAGCGCCCCCACGCCGTCGTCGCAGGTCACAGGGTTGATCGCGGCGGACGCGGACGACTTCACCTGGGCCGCGGCCACGGTGACCTCGATGCAGGCGGCGGGTTACCAGCTGGCGTCGGGGGCACCGGTGCTCGCTGTCGGCGGGTTCAACGGCACCGACCCCTACCCGACGCTCGCGCAGTTCCAGCAGATGGTGGCGCAGCACCGGATCCACTGGTTCATCGGCTCCGCGGGCAGCGGGATGATCTCCACCGCCTCCGGCGGCAGCGACGAGGCGCGCCTCATCGCCGAGTGGGTCGCGGCGACGTTCCCGGCCCGCACCGTCGACGGCGTCACCCTCCACGACCTGAGCGCGTCGTGACCCGGCGGGCGGCAGACAGGCTCACAGCCGACGCACAGGTCGATCACACGGCTGCGACAGCGCAGGCCCCGATCGTCGATCCCATGACCACAGTCGTCGCCGGCCCCGCGACCGGCACCCACCCGGGCCACCCCGAGGCGCGTCCGTCCGACCGCGGCCGGACCGTGCTCGACATCGTCGTCCCCGTCTTCGACGAGGAGCGCGAGCTGGAGTCCTCGGTGCGGCGCCTGCACGCGTTCCTCACCTCCGGGTTCCCCTACTCGTTCCGGATCACCGTCGCCGACAACGCCAGCACCGACGCCACCCCGGTGATCGCCCGGCGGCTGGCCGCCGAGATCCCCGAGGTCCGCACGGTGCGCCTGGAGCAGAAGGGCCGCGGCCGCGCCCTGCGCCGGGTCTGGTCGGACTCCGACGCCGATGTCCTCGCCTACTGCGACGTCGACCTGTCCACCGACCTCGGCGCGCTGCTCCCGCTCGTCGCCCCGCTCGTGTCCGGGCACTCCGACCTCGCGATCGGGACCCGGCTGGGTCGCGGCTCGCGGGTCGTGCGCGGCCCGAAACGGGAGTTCATCTCGCGCAGCTACAACCTGATCCTGCGCGGTGCGCTCTCGGCACGCTTCTCCGACGCCCAGTGCGGGTTCAAGGCGATCCGCTCCGACGTGGCCCGGCGGCTGCTGCCGCTGGTCGAGGACACCGGCTGGTTCTTCGACACCGAGCTGCTGGTGCTGGCCGAGCGGTCCGGGCTGCGCATCCACGAGGTGCCGGTCGACTGGGTCGACGACCCGGACTCCAGCGTGGACATCGTGGCGACGGCCGTCGCGGACCTGAAGGGCGTGTGGCGGGTCGGCCGGGCACTGGCGACGGGTGCGCTGCCGCTGGCCGAGGTCCCCGCGCAGCTCGGGCGGGCGCCGCTGGCCCCGCCGGAGGTGCCCGGGGTGCCCCGGGCGATGCCGTTCCAGCTGGCCCGCTTCGCCGCGATCGGCGTCGCCTCGACGGCGGCGAACCTGGTGCTGTTCCTCGCCCTGCGGGGGGTGCTCGGGCCGATCGCGGCGAACGTCGTCGCGATGCTGTTGTGCGCGGTCGTGAACACGGCGCTGAACCGGCGGTTCACCTTCGGCGTCCGCGGCCGGGGCCGGGCGGTCACCCACCAGTTCCAGGGCCTTGTCGTGTTCGCCCTGGGACTGGGGCTGACCACCGGTGCACTCGCCGTTCTCGGAGCGGTCGCGCCCGGCGCGCACCCGGCCGTCGAGGTGGCGGTGATCGTCGGGGCCAACCTGGTCGCGACGGTGCTGCGCTTCGTCCTGTTCCGCTCCTGGGTGTTCCGTCCCCGGGCCTCCGCCACCATCCCGATGGAGAAGGCGACCCTGCAGTGACCAGCACCCTCGACCGGAACCCCACACGGTCCGACGCCTCTCCACCCCCGGCCGGCGGTTCGCACCGCAGGCTCCGGGCCGCATCGGTGATCGCTCTCCTCACCGGCACCGGCCTGCTCTACCTGTGGGACCTCGGCTCCTCGGGCTGGGCCAACTCCTTCTACGCCGCCGCGGTCCAGGCCGGGGCGAACGACTGGACGGCGTTCTTCTTCGGCTCGCTCGACCCGCAGAACTCCATCACCGTCGACAAGCCGCCCGCGTCGCTGTGGCCGATGGCGCTCGCCGCCCGGATCGTCGGGTTCAACTCCTGGAGCCTGCTGGTCCCCCAGGCACTGATGGGCATCGCCGCGGTCGGACTGCTCTACGCCGCGGTGCGCCGGGTCTCCGGGCACGGCGCCGGCCTGCTCGCCGGGACGCTGCTGGCGCTGACTCCGGTCGCGGCGCTGATGTTCCGGTTCGACAACCCCGACGCGCTGCTGACGCTGCTGCTCGTCGCGGCGGCGTACCTGCTCGTCCGGGGCCTGGAGGACGGCCGGACGCGGTGGATCGCCGCGGTCGGGCTGGTGCTCGGTTTCGCGTTCCTGACCAAGTCCCTGCAGGCGTTCCTGGTGCTGCCCGGTCTGGCACTGGCCTGGCTGTGGGCCGCGCCCGGCCGTCCGTGGCGACGGGTGTGGCAGCTTCTCGTCGGCGGTGCCGGGATCGTCGTCGGCGCCGGCTGGTGGCTGCTCGCCGTCGCGCTGTGGCCGGTCGACGCCCGCCCGTACATCGGCGGGTCCGGGGACAACACCCCGCTCGGACTGGCGTTCGGCTACAACGGTCTCGGCCGCATCGTCGGCGGCGAGGGCGGCGGACCCGGCGGTGGCGGGAGGCCCGGTGCCGCGTTCGGCGGCGGGATGCCCGACGCCGCCGGTCTCCCGGGCGGCGCGGCCGGTGCCGTGCCCGGGGGCGGCATGCCACCGGGCGGGCCCGGGGGCGGTATGGGCGCGGCCTTCGGCGGCCGGGCCGGGTTCCTGCGGATGTTCGGCGATTCCTTCGGCACCCAGGTCTCCTGGCTGCTGCCGGCCGCGCTGCTCCTGTTCGTCGCGGCGCTGGTGCTCCGTGGTCGAGCCGCGCGCACCGACGCGGTCCGCGGTTCGCTGATCGTGTGGGGCGGCTGGACGCTGGTGACCGTGCTGGTGCTGTCCTTGATGGAGGGCATCGTCCACCCGTACTACGCGGTTGCCCTCGCGCCCGGGATCGCGGCGCTGGTCGCGGTCGGCGCCCGCGAGCTCCTGCGGTACCGGGACCGCCGGTGGGTCCGTGGGGTGCTCGCCGTCGCCTCCGCCGGGACCACGGTGTGGGCGTTCGTACTGCTCGGCGGGTCGCCGCAGTTCCTGCCGTGGCTGCGGTGGGTGGTGCTGGTGGCGGGCGTCGCCGCCGGCGCGGCGTTGCTGGTCCCCGCCCGGGGGCGACGGTGGCTCGCCGTGGTCCTCGGCGTCGCGGTCCTGAGTGGGGTCGCCGCGCCGGCCGCGTACGCGGTCCAGACCGCGGCGACCACGCACGAGGGCTCCACACCGATGGCCGGGCCGTCGGGCGCCGGCGCCGACCGCGGCATGGGCGGGCCCCGCGACCGACGGGGCGGGGCGGATCGGACCGACGGCACCGACGCGGGCATACCGGGGACCACGACCGGTGCCGGCCCGTCGGGCACCGGCGCCACCGATGCCGGTGGGCTGCCTGCCGGTGCCGCGCCGGATGGTGCCGGGCAGCCCGGCGCGGGCGGGCCGGGCGGGATGCCCGGTGGCGGTCCGGGAGGCGAGCGGACCAGCGCCCAGGTCGTGGCCCTGCTGCGTGAGGCAGGACCGTCCCGCTGGGCGGCGGCGACGATCGGCTCGCAGGGCGCGGCGTCGATGATGCTCGTCGCGGGCGGGGACACCGCCGTCATGGCGATCGGCGGCTTCTCCGGCAGCGACGACTCCCCCACCCTGGAGCAGTTCCGGCAGTACGTCGCGCAGGGCGACGTCCGGTACTTCGTCAGCGGCGGCGAGCGGGGTGGCCCCGGCGGCGGCCGCGGCACCGGCGCGGAGATCACCGCCTGGGTCGCACAGCACTACACCGCGACGACAGTCGACGGCACCACGGTCTACGACCTGTCCGCGCCGGCCCACTGACCGTCGTCGCCCGCCGAGTGGCACACCACGTACCCGGACCCGGATTCCAGACGCACGTGGTGTGCCACTCGGCGGCACCCCTCTGTCGGCCACGCCCCCTCTTTCGGCCACAGTGGGGTCTCCGACGGCGTGCTCGGATGCTCCCGCCGGGTGCGGTTCGGCAGAGTGGGACCATGACCGCCACCGGCCCCCGCACCGGCGACCCCGGACCCGGGATCCCGACCGACGCGCTGCCGCTCCCGTTGCGCCCACCCGCGAACCGGGTCGACCCCCGCGCGATCTGGTGGTGGCGGCTCTCGGCGGTGCCGGTCCCGCTCGTGCTGCTCGGCGGCCAGGTCGTCGCGTGGTTCCTGCTGCCCGCGGTCCCGTGGCACGGGGTTCTGGTCGCGACCGTGGTGTTGACGGTGCTGTGGCTGCTGGTCGGGACGCTCGTCGTGCCCGGTCTGCGGTACCGGCTGCACCGCTGGGAGGTGACCGAGGACGCCGTCTACACCCGGTCGGGCTGGCTGGTGCGGGAGTGGCGGATCGCGCCGATCCCGCGGGTGCAGACCGTCGACACCGAGCACGGCCCGCTGCAGCAGGCGCTGCGCCTGGCGACGGTGACCGTCACGACCGCGTCGGCCCGCGGCCCGGTACGCATCGCCGGGCTCGACGCCGCCGCCGCCGCCGAGCTCGCCCGCAGGCTCACCGAGACGACCGGGCGGCACAGCGGGGACGCGACGTGACCGAGCCCGTACCCGTCGCCCCCGCGGACGGCACCGGCACGCCCCCCGAGGAGGTCGGCTGGCGACGGCTGCCGGGCCGGATGCTGCTCGTCGGCCCGGCCACCGCGCTGCTGCGGCTGGCCCCCGCACTGGTCGTGCTGGTCCTGTTCGGCGCGGGCAGCGGCAACTCCACCCAGGTCTGGATCGCGGGGGCGGCGGTCGTCGTCGCGGTCGCGGTGGGCGTCGTGCGCTGGCGCACCACCCGCTACCGGATCACCGACGAACGCGTCGAGCTGCACAGCGGGCTGCTGAACCGGCAGCGTCGCTCGGTGCCGCGGGATCGGATCCGCACCGTCGACCTGACCGCACCGCTGCTGCACCGGCTCGTCGGGCTGTCGGTGGTGAAGGTCGGCTCCGGGCAGAGCGGGTCGGACGCGGGCCTCGACCTCGACGCCGTCACCACCGACGAGGCCGAACGGCTGCGCCGCGAGCTGCTCGCCCGCCCCGCCCCGGCACGCGGACCGGCCGCGGTCGCCGGCGGGACCGGGGCGGACCGGGCCCGGGTCGAGGGGAACGGTGCCGACGGGAACGGTGCCGACGGGAACGCGGCCGGCGGGGACGGGACCGTCGGCCCGGCGGATCCCGTCGACCCCGCGGGCGAGGAGCTCGACCGGATCGACTGGTCCTCGCTGCGCTTCGCCCCGCTGACGGTCAGCTCGCTGGCCGCGATCGGTGCGCTGGCCGGCGCCGGCTGGAACGTGCTCAACGAGACCGGCCTCGACCCGCGCTCGCTGCCCGGCGCGGACGCCGTCGCCGGGGAGCTGTCGGCCGCACCGGTCTGGGCGACGGTGCTCGTCGCGGTCGCGCTCCTGCTGCCGGTCATGGTCGCCGGCAGCATCGTGCTGTTCGTGGAGCGCTGGTGGGACTACCGGCTCAGCCGCGAGCCCGACGGCACGCTGCGGGTGCGACGCGGCCTGCTGACCAAGCGGTCGCTGTCGGTGTCCGAGCAGCGGCTGCGCGGGGTGACGGTGTCCGAGCCGCTGCTGGTGCGGGCCCTGGGCGGCGGTGCCCAGGCCGGGGCGCTGACCGTCGGGCTCGCCGGGGAGGACACGGACTCCGGCGGCGGCGCACTCGGCCCGCCGGTGCGCCGCGCGCACGCCCACGCCGTCGCCGCGACGGCCGCACGCGCGACCGATCCGGTCACCGACGGTCCGCTGCGGGCGCACCCGGCGCGGGCCCGGGCCCGGCGCCTGGTGCGCGCGGTCGGCCCCGCGCTCGTCCCGGCCGTCGCCCTCGGGGTGTTCGCCTGGTTCGACGCCGCGGTCTGGCCGGTCGTCGTCGGCGTTGCGCTGGTCGTGGTGGCCGTGCCGCTCGCGCTGGACCGCTACCGCGCCCTGGGCCACCGGCTCGACGAGCGCTACCTCGTCGCCCGGCACGGGTCGCTGCTGCGCACGACGACCGCGCTGCGCCGCGACGGCGTCATCGGATGGCGGGTGCGGCAGAGCCTGTTCCAGCGCCGCGCCGGGGTGCTGACGCTGGAGGCGACCACCGCCGCGGGCGGAGGCGCGGTGCAGGTGCTGGACCTCGACCCCGCCGACGCCGTCGCGCTGATGGCCGCGGTGACCCCGGACGCGGTCACCCCGTTCCGGGCCTGACCCGTGGGTCAGCGACGCCGGCGGGTCCCGAACAGGCTGCGGGTGATCTCGCGGGTCACGGTGTTGGTGAGCTGACGACCGGTCGGCGACTGCAGGAAGTCCCCGATCTTGGAGAAGAACCCGCCGCCCGGCGAGTCCTGCGGCGGGGGCGGCGGGGCCTGGCCCGGCCCCGGGGCGGGTGCCGGGGGCGCCTCGACCGGCGTCGCCTCGCCGCCCGGCCCGGCCGCGATGCTCGCGGTGAGCTTCTCGTAGGCGGACTCGCGGTCCACCATCTGCCCGTACTTCGCCTGCAGCGGTGAGGCGGCGGCGTCGGCGCGGACGTCGTCGACCGGCAGGGCCGCCATCAGCGAGCGCGGGGCCCGCAGCCGGGTCCAGGCGACCGGGGTGGGCGCGCCGCGCTCGGACAGCACCGTGACGACCGCCTCACCGGTGCCCAGCGAGGTCAGCGCCGACTCCAGGTCGTAGACGTCGGACTTCGGGTAGGTCCGCACGGTGCGCGACAGCGCCTTCTGGTCGTCCGGGGTGAAGGCCCGCAGCGCGTGCTGGATCCGCGCGCCCAGCTGGGACAGCACCTCGTTCGGCACGTCGGTGGGCAGCTGGGTGCAGAAGAACACGCCGACGCCCTTGGACCGGATGAGCTTGACGGTCTGCTCGATGCGGTCGAGGAACGCCTTCGACGCGTCGGTGAACAGCAGGTGCGCCTCGTCGAAGAAGAACACCAGCTTGGGCCGGTCGAGGTCGCCCGCCTCGGGCAGCTCCTCGTACAGCTCGGCGAGCAGCCACATCAGGAACGTGGAGAACAGCACCGGGTTCGCGGCGCGTTCGGCCAGCTCCAGCAGGGTGACGACGCCCTTGCCGTCGATCTGACGCATCAGGTCCGCGGGGTCGAACTCGGGCTCGCCGAAGAACTCCTCGCCGCCCTGGGCCTCCAGGTTGACCAGCGCGCGCAGGATGACCCCGGCCGTCGCCGGGGAGACCCCGCCGATGCCCTTGAGGTCGGCCTTGCCCTGGTCGGAGGTGAGGTGCTGGATGACCGCGCGCAGGTCCTTGGTGTCGAGCAGCGGCAGCCCGCGCCGGTCGGCCCAGTGGAAGATCAGGCCGAGGGTGGACTCCTGGGTGGCGTTGAGGCCGAGCACCTTGGCCAGCAGGATCGGGCCGAACTGGGTCAGCGTCGCCCGCACCGGGACGGCGACGCCGCCGTCGCCCAGCGACAGGAACTGCACCGGGTACGCGGTC
Organism: Pseudonocardia sp. UM4_GMWB1; assembly: GCF_017312155.1. NCBI lineage: Bacteria > Bacillati > Actinomycetota > Actinomycetes > Pseudonocardiales > Pseudonocardiaceae > Pseudonocardia > Pseudonocardia sp. UM4_GMWB1. The sequence continues at coordinate 5,000,810 of NZ_QJPN01000001.1, forward strand.
GGGCTCCAGTCGTCGCCGGTGTCGGTCGCGCGGGCGGTGACCTTGTCGTCCGGCTCGCCCGCGCGGGCCATGCCGGACAGGTCGCCCTTGACGTCGGCGAGCAGGACGGGGACCCCGGCGTCGGACAGCTGCCCGGCCAGGGCCTGCAGTGTCTTGGTCTTGCCGGTGCCGGTCGCCCCGGCCACCAGGCCGTGCCGGTTCAGCGTCGCAAGGGGGATCCGGACCCGCGCCTGCGGGTCGCACACCCCGTCGACCATGACGGTGCCGAGCTCGAGCCCAGCTCCGTCGGTGGCGTATCCGGCGGCGATGGTGCGGGCAGGTGTGTCGTCAGCCACGGCGCGAGCCTAGGGCACTCCCCCGACGGTGACGGCCGAGGCTCGCGCCGGTCGCGACGACGTCACCTAGGCTGTGACGATGACCGATCGGCTGGTGTGGATCGACTGCGAGATGACCGGGCTGGATCTGGGCTCCGACGCCCTGATCGAGATCGCGGCACTGGTCACCGACGGCGACCTCAACATCCTCGGCGAGGGCGTCGACGTGGTCATCGCCTGTGACGACGCGAAGCTCGACGCGATGCCCGACGTCGTGCGCGACATGCACGCCCGGTCCGGGCTGACCGAGGAGGTCCGGCGCGCGACGGTCACGATCGAGCAGGCCGAGAAGATGGTGCTCGACTACGTCCGCACCCACGTCCCGGACGCCCGCTCGGCGCCGCTGGCCGGCAACTCGATCGCGACCGACCGCGGCTTCATCGCTCGGGACATGACCGAGCTCGACGGGTACCTGCACTACCGGATGATCGACGTCAGCTCGGTGAAGGAGCTGGCGCGGCGCTGGTTCCCGCGGGTGTTCTACGCGAAGCCGGAGAAGGGCCTCGCGCACCGCGCGCTCGCCGACATCCGCGAGTCGATCCGCGAGCTGGCCTACTACCGGCAGGCGCTGTTCGTGGCCCCGCCCGGTCCGACGACCGAGCAGGCGCAGGCCGCGGCGGCCGCGGTCGCGCACGTCGCGGCACCCCCGGAGGGCGGTACGACCCCCGCCTGACACCCCCCGGAGCGGGCGGGCTACAGTAGTCCAGCGCTTCCGGGAGTGCCCGGGAGAACGCATGGTGGGTGTAGCTCAGTTGGTAGAGCACCTGGTTGTGGTCCAGGGGGCCGCGGGTTCAAGTCCCGTCACTCACCCGGTCGCCGCCTCGGCGATCGATCCCACCGCACGCCCGGGATCGATCCTCCGTGCGTGGGCGAGGCACGACAACTCCACACGCGCCGTTAGCTCAATTGGCAGAGCAGCTGGCTCTTAACCAGCGGGTTCGGGGTTCGAGTCCCTGACGGCGCACGCAGGACCACAAGTGAACACATGCGCCGTTAGCTCAATTGGCAGAGCAGCTGGCTCTTAACCAGCGGGTTCGGGGTTCAAGTCCCTGACGGCGCACCATGTGATCCGCAGGGGGTAGGACGTCGTCGTCCTACCCCCTGCGGCGTTCGCGGTCGGCACCGCGCCCGGACGGGTCCCTCAGACCCCGCCGGAGAGGTCGACCGTGACCTTCCCGCCCCGCTGGTCGCGGGCAGCCTCGAGCGCGTGCTGGGTGTCCTCGAGCCGGTAGACCGGCTCGAGGAACGGGGTCACGTCGACGGCACCGGAGTGGATGAGGTCCACGGCCTCGCGGAACGCGGTGAGGCCCGGCTCGAGCTGGGTGCTGTGGTTGTGCTCGATGGACGGTTGCTTGGCCCAGGCCTCCGCGAAGTCCCAGGGCGTCGGCCCGCTGGGCCGCTCCGGGAAACCGAAGTGCCCGATCCGGCCCTGCGGCCGGACGGCGCGCAGACACTGGATGCGCGTCTCGTCGTAGCCCGCGGCCTCGATGACCAGGTCGGCCCCCACGCCGCCGGTCATCTCGGCGACGGCGTCCACGAACGGGGTCTGCGCGACGTCCACCGCGGCGTCCACCGTGAACGCGGCCGCGAGCGCCACCCGCGACGGCGCCTTGTCGGCGATGAGCACGGAGCTGAACCCCGCCCGGCGGGCCAGCTGGGTGAAGAACAGTCCGGCCGACCCGGCGCCGCAGATCGCCACCGAGCGCCCTTCGCCGCTGCCCATGGTCGAGGGCCAGAACCGGCGCATGGCGTAGATCGTGGTGCCCAGCTGCTGGGCCATCAGCAGCCGGTCGAGGTCACCGCCCGGGGGCAGGGTGACCAGCGAGCGCTCGGAGACGACCTGCCACTCGGCGAAGCAGCCCGCCGCGTGCGGGACCGGCGCCACGAGGACCGCGTCGCCGGGGGCGAACCCGGCCGAGCGGGACCGCTCCACCACGCCGACCCCCTCGTGGCCGGGGAAGCCGGGCGGGGCGGGGTACTCGCCCGCGTAGAAGCCGTCGAAGACGACGTGGAGATCGCTTCCGCAGATCGAGGCGCGATGCGTGCGGACGAGGACCTCGCCCTCCCCGGGCTCCGGGATCGGGACCTCGACGGTCTCGAGACGTCCCGGAGCGACCATCTGTGCTGCGCGCACGGTTCCTCCTCAGCCCTGATAGGTGGCGTAGTCGAAGGTCGAGTAGGTCTTCTCCCGGGTGGTGACGAACTCCAGGAGCGCCGGTGTGCCGTCCTCGGTCGCGGCGACGGCCTTGCGGATCGCGGGCACGATCTCGGCGGGCGTGGCGACGCGCTCGGCGTGCAGGCCGAAGGCCCGCGCCATCTCCGCGTACTCGCCGGTGATGTCGGTGCTGGCGAAGCGCTCGCGGGAGGTCGCCATGATCCGGTCCTCCATCGCCATGGCGGAGTTGTTGAACAGGATCGACAGGACCGGGATGCCGGCGCGCGCGCAGGTCTCGAGGTCCATGCCCGTCATGCCGATGGCGGCGTCGCCCCACACGTTGATGCACAGCCGCTCGGGCTGCGCGAGCTTGGCGCCCATCGCAAGGCCGAGGCCGTAGCCGAGCTGGGTGGACTTCCCCCAGCCCAAGTAGCTGTGGGGGGCCACCGACCGCCAGAACGGGGTCAGCTCGTCCCGCGGGCTGCCCGCGTCGTGGGTGATCGTGGTCCGCTCGACGTCGACGGTGTGCAGGAGGTCCCAGATCACGCGGTAGGGCGACAGCGGGGTCGCGGTGCTGGTCAGCAGCGGCCGCCACTTCTCGAGCCACGGGCCGTTCTGCGCCCTGATCCGTGCAGCCACCTCCTCGGCGCGGCCGCGGGGACGGCCGAGACGGTCGGCGACCGCCTCGAGCAGGAGGTCGAGGGCGAGCGCGGTGTCCCCCAGCAGGGCGTGCTCGGCCGGGATGTTCTTGTCCAGGTCGCCGGGGTCGGCGGTGTTGTGGATGAAGGACGTGCCCGCCGTGGGGAACCGGATCCCGAACGGGGTCGCGGAGAAGCTGGCCCCGACACCGAACACGACGTCCGCGTCCCGCACGTGCTCGAACACCGCCCGCGGCATGGCGACCCCGCCCGAGCCCAGGGCGAGCGGGTGGGTCTCGGGGAACGCGCTCTTCCCCTCGATGCTGGTGGTCACCGGCGCCTCGAGGAGCTCCGCCAGCTCGCGCAGCTGCCGCCACGCCGTCGCGCGGTGCACGCCCTGGCCCGCGTACAGCAGCGGCCGGTCGGCCTCGACCAGCGCGCGGGCCGCGGCCTCCACCGACCCGGTGTCGGGCGCCGAACGGGCGCGGCGCGACGGCGTGTAGGTCTCCAGGCCGGGCGCCGCCTCGTCCCAGACGTCCGCCGGGATCTCGACGAGCACCGGCCCGGGGCGGCCGTTGCGGGCCTGGGCGAACGCGCGGCGCAGCGCCGGGACGAGCCCGGCACCCGTCGTGACCTGCTCGGTCGCCTTCGTCACGTGCCGGAAGTTCAGCGCCGCGTTGAACGCGGGCGGGACCCAGGTCTCGGCCCGGGGCGCTCCCCCCGGGATGACGACGAGCGGGACACCCTCGGCGTAGGCCTGCGCGACGGCACCGAACGCGTTCTCGACACCCGGCCCCGACTGCATGCAGGTCACGCCGACGGTGTCGCCGAGCCGGCTGATCGCGTCCGCCATGTGGACGCCGACCCGCTCCTGCCGGACGATCACCGGACGGATCCCCAGGCCCGCCGCGGCCTCGATGAGCGGGTTCAGCGGGTAGGCGGGCAGGTGGGTCACCCCCTCGGACCGGAGGATCTCGGCCGCCGCGGCCGCGACGGTGGGTTCGGACCGGGTCGGTTCGGTCACCACGGGTTCACCAGTGCCCTTCGCTGGTCGGGAGACGACGGGGAGGCCCGCCGTCGGTCGTGCGGAACGCGGTCACCGCGGCACGGAGGTCTCGGCGTGCTGCGGCGCCTGTCGGTCGAACACCGTGGCGCCGCGTTCCTGCTCGGCCTGGTTGTCCGGGCCGAGGTCGATGTCGGGCCGGTCGCGGAGCAGGACGCAGGCGATCGTCCCGAGGACGAACATGCCCAGCAGGTAGAAGGCCACCGCGTACAGGGTCCCGCTGGACTGCAGCACGGCCGAGGCGATGAGCGGGGCGAACGCGCCGCCCATGATCGAGCCGATCGCGAAGGAGATGGCGACACCGGAGTACCGCACCGACGCCGGGAAGAGCTCCGTGTACCAGGCCGCCTGCCCGCCGAAGGCGAGGCCGGAGCCGAACGTGAACAGGGAGACCCCGAGGAACAGCAGCCAGACGCTGCCGGTGGACACCAGGGCGACCATCGGGAAGACCGCCAGGATCAGACAGCCGTAGCCGATCAGGTTGATCCGCCTGCGGCCGATGCGGTCGGCGAGCACCCCCGCGGCGTACGTGGTGAACGCCCAGACCACGGCCGCGCCCGTGATCGCCAGCAGCACGGACGTCCGGTCGAGCCCGAAGGGTCCGTCCGGGTCGGTCGTGTAGGCCGAGAGGAAGCCGCCCATGGTCACGTAGCCCCCGGCGTTGTTGCCCGCCATGATCAGCGCGGCGAGCAGCACGAGCGCCCAGTGCCTGCGGAACAGCTCGACGACCGGGGTCCTGCTGCGGGCCCGCTTCGCGGCCATCTCGGTGAAGACCGGGCTCTCGTCGACCGAGAGCCGCACGACGAAGCCGATCACGATCAGCACCACGCTGAACAGGAACGGGATCCGCCACCCCCAGTCGAGGAAGGCCTGGCCGGGCGAGATCACGCCGGTCATCAGGGCCGTGACGCCGGAGGCGAGGATCATGCCGAGCGGCGAACCGAGCTGGGGGAAGGCGCCCGCGCGGCCGCGCCACCCGCGTGGGGCGTGCTCGACCGCCATCAGCACGGCGCCTCCCCATTCGCCACCTGCGGCGATGCCCTGGAGGATGCGCAGGAGCAGCAGGAGGACGGGGGCGAGCACGCCCGCGGTCTCGAACGTCGGCAACAGGCCGATGGCCGTGGTCGCCCCACCCATGAGGACCAGCGTCGCGACCAGCATCGTGCGCCGGCCGACCCGATCGCCGAGGTGGCCCGACAGGAACGCACCCAGCGGCCGGAAGACGAAGCTGATGCCGATGGTGGCGAAGGACAGGAGTTGGGCGACACCGGCCCCCGCGGGCGCGAAGAACACCTGGGAGAAGACCAGCGAGGCGATGGTCGCGTAGATGAAGAAGTCGTAGAGCTCGATCGTGGTCCCGATGAGTGTCGCGAAGGCGACCCGTCGGGACTGGCGTGCGGACATCGCGGAGGCCGGCTCGCTCATGTTGCTCCTCTTCACTGAGGTGGCACGACGACGCCCCACTCCGGCGCCGCAACGATGCTTGCAAGGAGCATCGGAGGGCGGCCACCGAGCAATGACCGATCACGCCCGGTGGAGCCGCCGCGCACGGTCGGGACGGATGACGTACTCCCCGTGCCCGTCAGCGGCGGCCGCCGGCGGCGGGGGCGGTGGGGGCCGGATCCCGTTCCGGGTCCCAGCGGATCACGGTCGCCACCAGGGCTCCGGCGGCGGGGACGAGCGCGGTCACCAGGATCGCGCCGCCCGCACCGCCCGTCTCCTGCAGCAGCGGGTAGCAGAACAGGCCGACGGCCGCGGCGCCCGAGGCCAGGGCCGTCGTCACGCCGGTTCCGAGCGTCCCCCGCGCCGACCAGCAGGAGTTCTGACGCACCACCCTCACCGACATCTACTTCGCCGGAGGGCGTGGTCGGGCAGGTGAGGCCGGTGACCGCGTGGACCATGAGCGGACGCTCGGGCCCCGCCGCCGTCGCCTCGTCGGCGCTGACGGCGCTGATCCGCCAGCCCACCGACCGGGACGACCCCTCCGCACGGATAGCGGCCCGTGCGGCGGCCGACCTGACCGCCGGGGCCCTGCTGGACCGCGTCGACGGTCCCTCGCGACAGCCGAACCCGCGGGCCGCGCTCCTCGGCCGGGCCCGCCGCTTCATGAGCGACCACCTGCACGAGGCCGACCTCTCCCCCGCCTGTGTGGCCGCCTCCATCCCCATCTCCGAGCGGTACCTGTTCGCCCTCTTCGCCGACGTCGGCTCCACACCGGCGACCTGGCTGCGCGAGGCCCGGCTCGAGCGCGCGCGGCAGCTGCTGGACGACGATCCCGCGCGCCCCGTCCAGGAGGTGGGCGTGGCGGTCGGCATCCCGCGGGCCTCCCACTTCAGCAGGCTCTTCCGCGCGCGCTACACCGTGGCCCCCCGCGCGTACCGGGCCGTCGCGGCGCGCCGGCACCACGACGAATGACGTAGGCGGGACCGGCCGAGGCTCCGCACCGGTCCGGTCATTCGCGAGTTACCCCGTTCCGGGCCCGTCTCTAGCGTCGTGCTCGGCGCCATCGCGGACGCGCGGTGGCCGGTCCCGATCGGCCGAGGAAGGCGATGGCTGCAGCGATGGCTGACGAGAAACGACCCTCCGTACTGGTGGTCAGTGCCCACTCCGGTGACTTCGTGTGGCGCGCGGGGGGAGCGCTCGCCCTCTACGCCGAGCGCGGCTACGACGTGCGCATCGTCTGTCTGAGCTACGGCGAGCGCGGGGAGTCCCAGGGCCTGTGGCGGCAGGAGGGCATGACCCTGGAGAAGGCGAAGGCTGGCAGGCGCGCCGAGGCCGAGGGGGCCGCGGAGGCGCTCGGCGCCGCGATCTCCTTCCTCGACCTGGGCGACTACCCGTTGCGCATCGACGACGCCGGGCTCGACCGCATCGTCGGCGCGATGCGGTCGGCACAACCCGAGCTGCTGCTCACCCATGTCGCGAACGACCCGTACAACCGCGACCACGACGCCGCGCACGAGGCGACGCTGCTCGCCCGGCAGGTCGCGCAGGCCGCGGGCCACGACCGTTCGACGAGCCCGATCGGAGCACCGCAGGTGCTGCAGTTCGAGCCGCACCAGCCCGAGCAGTGCGGCTTCGCTCCGAACCTGCTGCTGGACATCACCCCGGTGTTCGACCGCAAGCGCAAGGCCATGGAGTGCATGGGAGCGCAGGCGCACCTCGTGCAGTACTACACCGATCTCGGCCTGCGCCGGGGGGTGCAGGCCGTGCGGAACGGCGGCGCCAGGTCGATCGTGCAGGCCGAGGCCTACCAGCGGGTGTTCCCGATCGTCGGGGACGTGCTGCTGTGACCGGCCACGTGATCGTCCGGACGACGCGGGGGCCGTCACCGCAGGTCGTCGACGCGCTGGCGACGAGCGGCGTCGCCACCGCCCACGAGGCCCACGGCCGTCGTGGGCTGCTCGGTCCCGAGCTGCGCCCGATCTACCCCGGTGCCCGGATCGCCGGACGGGCGGTGACCGTCCTGTCGCATCCCGGGGACAACCTGATGATCCACGCGTCGATCGAGCAGTGCCGGGCGGGCGACGTCCTGGTGGTCGCCACCACCTCGCGGTGCACCGACGGGATGTTCGGCGACCTGTTCGCCACCCAGCTGCTGCACCGCGGCGTGCGTGGCCTGGTCACCGACGCCGGAGTGCGCGACATCGCGGACCTGCAGGCGATGGGCTTCCCGGTGTGGTCGCGGGCCGTGCACGCGCAGGGCACCGCGAAGGCGGTCCCGGGATCGGTCAACGTGCCGGTCGTGGTGGCCGGTCAGCTCGTCCACCCCGGCGACATCATCGTCGCCGACGACGACGGAGTGCTCTGTGTCCCGCTGGCCGACGGCGGGACCGTCGTCGCGGCCGCGGCGGAACGCGAGGCGAACGAGGAGGCCAAGCGTCGCCGGTTCCGCGACGGCGAGCTGGGTCTCGACGTCTACGGCATGCGCCCCCTGCTGGAACGGCTCGGCGTCCGCTACGTCGACGACCTCGCCGACGGGGAGGAGACCCCGTGAGCACGTTCCTCCTGGTCCACGGCGCGTGGCACGGCGGCTGGGTGTGGGAGCGGGTGGTCCCGGCCCTGCGTGCCGCGGGCCACGACGTCCACACCCCGACCCTGACCGGGCTGTCCGACCGCGCCCACACCCTCACCCCGCAGGTCGGGCTCTCGACCCACGTCCAGGACGTCGTCGGGATGATCGAGGCCTACGACCTGCGCGAGGTCGTGCTCGTCGGGCACAGCTACGCCGGGCAGATCGTCACCGGCACGGCCGACCGGGTCCCGGAGCGCCTGGCCACCCGGGTCTACCTGGACGCCTTCGTCGGCGACGACGGAGAGGCCGCCATCGACCTGCAGCCCGCCACCGTGGCCGGGCACTGGCGCGAGGCCGCCGAGGGCCCCGGGTTCGGGTGGCTGGTCCCACCCCGGTCGCTGACAAAGCTCGGCGTCACCGAGCAGGCCGACATCGACTGGCTCACCCCCCGGCTCACCCCGCACCCCTGGCTCACCTACACCGAACCGCTCCGGCTGACCGGCAAGGGCGACCAGGTCCCGGCCGTGTTCATCGAGTGCGTGGAGTGGATGCGGGTCTTCGCGGCCCACGCCGAACGTGCCGCGGTCCGCGGCTGGCCGACGCACCGGCTCGCCACCGGTCACGAGGCCATGGTCACCGCGCCCGACGAGCTCGCCGCGCTGCTGCTCGAGATCGCCCCGAGCTGAGAGGACACGTCATGGAATTCCTGGTCCGCACCGAGAACAGGCTGCCGAACGATACTCCCGCCGACATCCGGGACCGGCTCAGGAAGGGTGAGCGGGAGCGGGCGACGGAGCTGCGCGAGGCCGGTGTCCTCCGGCGGCTCTGGCGGGTGCCCGGTCGCAACGCCACGATCGGCCTCTACGAGGCCGAGGATCCCGCCGCCCTGCACGACGCCCTCGTGTCCCTGCCCATGTGGACGTGGATGGACGTCACCGTCGAGGCGCTGGCCACCCACCCGCAGGAGAAGAAGGGGTGACCGCCCGGCTCGCCGGCGTCGTCGCGATCGTGACCGGCGCGGCGGGCGGTCTGGGGAGCGCGATCGCGCGGCGGCTCGCCGCCGACGGCGCGACCGTCGCCGCCCTGGACCTGGCGACCGATCCCGCGGAGCTGCGCAGGGACGACTTCCCGGGATCCATCGTCCACCGGGCCTGCGACGTCACCGACCGTACAGCCGTCAGCCGCACGGTCGGCGAGGTCGCCGACCGGTTCGGCGGCGTGGACGTCCTGGTCAACAACGCCGGGCTCCTCTCCGGCCGCGCGAGCCTGCTGGAGGCGACGCCTGAGGAGCTGCACCGCTTCTACGACGTCAACGCCGTCGGCCCGCTGCTCATGGTGCAGGCCTGCTTTCCCCACCTGCGGGACAGCGCGCACCGCGGCCGGATCGTCAACGTCGCGTCCCGGACGTTCTTCACCGGCGCACCGGGACAGATCGGCTACATCGCCAGCAAGGGCGCACTGCTCGGAATGACCCGGGTCATGGCCCGTGAGCTGGGCGAGCACCGCATCTGCGTGAACGCGGTGCTGCCCGCCCAGGTCGCCACGCCCGGCACCCGCGCGCACTCGGGCGACGAGGTCTTCGCCCGGACCATGTCCCAACAGGCGATCCAGGAGTTCGTGACACCGGAGGACTTCGCGGGGCTGATCGCGTTCCTGGCCTCCGCCGACGGCGCACGGATCACGGGCCAGTCGCTCGTCTGTGACGGCGGCGGTCTTCTGCACTGATCACCGTGGCCCACTCGGGTCACGCACGCCACGCATCCATCTCCGTCCCCGCCCGGTCCGAGAGGACCGGCTTGCTCAACGAGGAGCCTCATGGCCACCAGCACGTCGGCCCGGTCGGGAGGCACTGCCGCCCGCCGCAAGCCCGGTACGGTCGCGTTCGCCAGCTACATCGGCACGACCATCGAGTGGTACGACTTCTTCATCTACGGAGTCGCGGCCACGCTGGTCTTCCGCACGCAGTTCTTCCCCGGCTTCTCCGAGACCGCGGGGACCCTCGCCGCACTCGGTACCTTCGCCGTCGGATTCATCGCGCGCCCCGTCGGTGGCATCGTGATGGGGCACTTCGGCGACCGTGTCGGACGCAAGTCGATGCTGGTCGTCTCCCTGCTCATGATGGGCGTCGCCACGACCCTCATCGGTCTCATCCCCACCTACGAGACCATCGGCATCTGGGCGCCGATCCTGCTCGTGGTGCTGCGGCTGATCCAGGGTGCGGGTGTCGGTGGCGAGTGGGCGGGCGCGGTACTCATGGCCGTCGAGAACGCCCCACCGAAGCGCCGTTCGCTCTACGGCTGCTTCCCCCAGCTCGGCCTGCCGTCCGGCATCCTGCTCTCGCAGCTGGCCTTCCTGCTCCTCACCAGCCTGATGTCCCCGGAGGCGTTCGCCGCATGGGGGTGGCGGGTCGCATTCCTCAGCAGCGCGCTGCTCATCATCGTCGGACTCGTCATCCGGCTGGCCATCGAGGAGAGCGAGGACTTCGAGAAGGTCCGTGACTCCGGCACCGTCGAGAAGATGCCGATCGTCGAGGTGTTCCGGCGCAGCCCCCGACAGATCCTGATCGGCAGCCTCGCCTCCATCGCCGCACCGGCGATCGGCTACCTCGTCTCGGTCAACATGGTCTCCTACGGGACGACCAGGCTCGGCCTTCCCACCTCGACGATGCTGTGGATCCTCGTCGGCGTCAGCGTGGGCTGGATCCTGATGATGCTCGGCGCAGGCCTGGCGGGCGACCGTTTCGGCCGCAAGGCCACCTTCGCCCTGGGCGCCGGTATCGGAGTCCTCTGGGCGTTCCCGCTGTTCTGGCTCGTCGACACGGCCTCCGTACCGCTGATCGTCCTGGCACTGCTCGTCATCACCGCCGCGAACTCGATCATGGCGGGGCCACAGCCGGCGCTGATCACCGAGATGTTCCCGATCCGCCTGCGCTACAGCGGCGCCTCCATCGCCTACACGATCGCGTCGATCCTCGGGGGTGGGCTCACCCCGCTGGCCGCCACCGCCCTGCTCGCCGAGTTCGACAGCTCGATCGCCGTCTCCGTCCTGCTCGGGGCGGTGTCGCTGATCAGCCTCGTCGCGATCCTGTCCGCGAGCCGGCGCGTGCTGCACGCCGAGGAGCCCGAGCCCGCCTGCCGACTGCCCGACGAGGCCTCCGCCTGAACCGGCCCGGCGATGACGGGCAGCCGGACCGAGGTCGTCGGCAGGCGCGCGCGCTCAGGTCCGCAGCGCGACGATGATCGGCCGCAACTCCTCCACGAAGGACTCGGCGGGCCCCGTCATCGCTCCGCCGCGCCTGCGGAACACCCCGAACCGGCGCGCCCGGGTCCCCCCCGGCACGTGGAGGGACTCGATCGTCCCGGCCCGGCGCTCGGCGGAGAAGAGCGGCCGGGGCATGACGCTGAGGAATCCCGCGTCGGCCACCAGCGCCTTCAGCGCGACCACCGAGCGGGTCGTCACGGTGGTCCGCGGCTCGTCGAGCCCGGCGCGGCGGAAGATCTCGGTGAGGGCGCGGCGGGGCGCCGTCCGCGCCGGTGGCATCGCCCAGCGCTGGTCGAGCAGGTCGGCGAGCTCCACTCCCGGTTCGGCGCGCAGCGGGTGCCCGGTCGCGGCGACCACCGTGACGTGGTCCTGCCAGCGCAGGCTGCCCACGACGGCGATCCGCTCGTCCGCGTCGAGCTCAGCGCCGACGGCGACGTCGATCTCGGCGGCCGCCAGCGCCTCGACCAGCACGTCCTCGACCCCTTCGAGGATGTGGACCTCCAGCCCCGGGTGCCCGACCAGCAGCGCGTCGACGGCCCGCGGAACCAGGTGGGCGATCACCGACCCGACGCTGCCCACCCGCAGCGTGCCCCGGCCCCGGCCCTGCATGGTGTGGATCTCCTCCACTGCACGCTGGGCCTCCTCCTCGATGGCGCGGGCCCGCGGGGCCAGCGCGCGGCCGTACTCGGTCAGGCGCATGCCGGTGCTGTGCCGCTCGAACAGCGGTGCGCCGAGCGCCACCTCCAACCGGCGCAGCGACCGGCTCACCGCGGGCTGGGTCAGGCCGAGGTCGGCGGCCGCCCGCCCGACGCCCCCGTGTTCGGCCACCGCCAGGAAGGCCCGCAGCTGCCCTGCCTCGAAGGTCATGCCCAGAGGTTATGACTCTCGACGGTCCTATGCATTGGTTGCCTGTCCGCGATCCAGGATCCTCGGGCCCGGCCGGCCATCGGACCGGCGCTCTGCACCCGCAACGGAGGGATGGGCATGAGCACGACCGTGCGCGACGTCGTCGTGGCGCAGCTGCGAGCCCGCGGCATGACGACGGTCTTCGGCAACCCGGGCTCGACCGAGCTGCCGATGTTCCGGGACTTCCCCGACGACTTCGACTACGTCCTGGGCCTGCAGGAGTCCGTCGTCGTCGGGATGGCCGACGGCTTCGCCCAGGCCTCGGGCACCGCGGCACTGGTGAACCTGCACTCGGCGGCGGGGGTGGGTCACGCGATGGGCAACCTGTTCACCGCGTGGCGCAACCGCACGCCGCTGGTCGTCACGGCCGGACAGCAGGCGAGGTCGCTGCTGGTCGGCGAGCCGTTCCTGATGAACGAGCGGGCGACCGAGCTGCCGCGCCCCTACGTCAAGTGGAGCTGCGAGCCGGCCCGACCGCAGGACGTCCCCGCGGCGTTCGCCCGCGCCTACCACGTCGCGATGACGCCACCGCGTGGCCCGGTGTTCCTCTCGATCCCGGTCGACGACTGGGAGGTACCCGCCGAGCCCGGGGCGGAGCCCCGGCCGCGCCCCGTCGGCGCGGCGGCGCGACCGGACCCCGACCTCGTGGCGGGACTCGTCACCGCGCTCGACCGGGCGGTCTCCCCCGCGCTGGTCGTGGGCGCCGAGGTCGACCGTGACCACGCCTTCGCCGAGGTGGTCGCGCTGGCCGAACGACACCGGGCCCGCGTGTGGACCGCACCGCTGTCCCCGCGGTGCGGGTTCCCGGAGGACCACCCCCTGTACGCCGGGTTCCTGCCCGCGGCGCGCGAGACGATCCGGGAACGGCTCGCCGGCCACGACCTGGTGGTGGTGCTCGGCGCCCCCGTCTTCACCTTCCACGTGGAGGGGCGCGGTCCCCTGCTGCCGGCCGGCTGCGTCCTCTTCCAGGTCGTCGAGGACCCCGACACCGCGGCGTGGACGCCGGAGGGGACGGCGCTCGTGGGCGGCGTCCGCGCCACGGTCACCGAGGTGCTGGCCGCGAGCGCCCCGCCCGCCCGCTCCGCTCCGCCGGGCAGGCCACGCCCCGCGCGGCTCACCGCGCCCGCGGAGCTCACCGAGGCCTTCCTCCTGCAGACCCTCGCCGACGAGCGACCGGAGTCGGCGATCGTGGTCGAGGAGGCGCCCAGCACCCGCGCGGTGATGCAGGAGCGGCTGCCGTTCACCGGTCCCGAGACCTTCTTCACCTGCGCCAGCGGCGGGCTCGGGCACGGCATGCCCGCCGCGGTCGGTGTCGCGCTCGCCCGGCCCGGACAGCGGGTGATCGCGCTGCTCGGCGACGGGTCGAGCATGTACGCGGTCCAGGCGCTGTGGTCGGCGGCGCACGAGAACACCCCGGTCACCTTCGTCGTGGTGAACAACGGCGGCTACGCCGCCCTCGACGGGTTCGCCGCCCACTTCGGGATCGACAAGCCGGTCGGCACCGCGGTGACCGGCATCGACTACGCCGGACTGGCCCGCGACATGGGGTGCGCCGGCGTGACGGTGCAGCGCCCCGCGGAGCTCGCGGACGCGCTGCGGCGGGCACTGACCTCGTCCGGCCCCGTGCTCCTCGACGTACACGTCCGCTGACCCTGGGAAGGAACGACGACGATGTCCACCTACTCGGAGAACACCGCGGCCGGAGCCGCCGCCGACCCCGCACCGGGAGGCGGGGACGCGAAGGGCTCGCGTCGCATGCTCGCCTCGACGTTCCTCGGCACCACCATCGAGTGGTACGACTTCCTGGTCTACGGCTTCCTGGCCCCCGTCGCGCTCGACGTCCTGTTCTTCCCCCAGTTCAGCCCGCTGGTCGGCACCATCGCCGCCTTCAGCGTGTTCGCGGTCGGTTTCCTCGCCCGTCCGCTCGGCGGCATCGTGTTCGGTCACCTCGGTGACCGGGTGGGCCGTAAACCGATCATGATCTGGACGATGGCCCTGGCCGGCGCCGCGACGACGGCGATGGGGCTGCTGCCGACGTATACGACCATCGGGCTCCTCGCCCCGGTCGTGCTCGTCGTGCTGCGTTTCGTCCAGGGTCTCGCGCTCGGCGGCGAGTCCGCGGCGGGGCCCCTGCTCGCCACCGAGAGCGCCCCGGGTGGCCGCCGCGGGTTGTTCGCCGCGATCGTGCAGAGTGGCGCCGCGGGGGGCACGGTCCTCGGCGCGACCGCGGTGCTGCTCGTGGGACTGATGCCGCGGGAGGACCTGCTCGCGTGGGGCTGGCGCCTGCCCTTCCTGGCCAGCGCGGTGATCTTCTTCGTCGGCCTCTACATGCGGGTGCGGGTGGCGGAGTCGCCACTGTTCACCCGGGCCGTAGGCGCCGCGGGTGCCGAACGGATGCCGCTGCTGGTCGTGCTGCGCAGCCACAAGGCGGCCACGGCCCGGGTGTTGTTCGCCGCGGTGGCCGAGTCCTCGGTCTTCTACTTCACGGCGATCTTCGGCCTGTCCTACGTGACGGGCACCCTCGGGCTGAGCCCGGCACTGCCGTTGCTGGGAATCGTGATCGGCAACGGCCTGGGAATGCTGACCAACCCGCTGTTCGGCTGGCTGAGCGACCGGGTGGGGCGCCGGCCGCTGCTGCTGCTGGCCTACGCGCTCGGCTGCCTCTACGTGGTGGCCGTGTTCTTCCCCCTGCTGCGTACCGCCGATCCCGCCCTCGTCGTGCTCGCGCTCGCGATCCCCGGCGCGGTGCTGCAGCCCATGAGCCTCGCGGTGACCGGCAGCTTCTACCCGGAACAGTTCGACGACGCCCGGGTGCGCCTGTCCGGGATCGCCCTCGGCCGCCAGATCGGCACCGTCCTGGGCGGCGGGCTGCTGCCGGTCGTCTCGGCCGCGCTCGTCGCCGCGACCGGAGGGCTCACCGCCTCCCTCGTCTACTACGCCGCGCTGTGCGCGGCCGGCTTCCTCGCCGTCCTCCTCTCGCGGGAGAGCGCCCGCACCGCGCTCACCTGATCCGCTGTCCGGCCCGATCCCACCCCTCACCGGAGGTACCCCATGACCACGTCCGACGTGGCGGCCCCCGAGGTCACCGCCCTGCTCCACATCGGCGGGCAGGACCTGCCCACCGCGGAGTTCTTCGACGTCCACGACCCGGCCGCCCCGGAGCGCGTCGTCGGGCGCGCCGCGTCCGCCACCCCGCAGGACGCCGAGCACGCCGTCGCCACCGCCCACGCGGCCTTCCCGGCCTGGTCCCGGCGGGACACGGCCGAGCGTGCCGAGATCCTGCTCCGGGCGCTCGCACCGCTCGCCGGGCTGGCCCCGGCCGTCGCGCCCGTGCTGACGGCCGAGAACGGGAAGGTCCTCGGAGAGTCCTTCGCCGACCTGGCCGTGTTCGAGATGCGCTGCAGGCACGCCGCGTCGCTGGCCGCGACCTTCGAACCGTCCCGGACCCTGCCCGCCCCGCCCTTCCACACGGAGGTGTTGCGGCTGCCCGTGGGTGTCGTGACGGTGGTCGTGCCGTTCAACTGGCCGCTCGCCATCCTGGCCGCGAGCCTGCCCTATGCGCTGGTGGCGGGGAACACCGTCGTGGTCAAGCCGCCGCCCACCACCCCGCTGTCGGTGGTGCAGACGGTGCGGGCGCTCGCCGAGGGGCTCCCGCCGGGCGTGCTGAACGTCGTCACCGGCACCAACGACGCCGTCGAGCCGCTGCTCGTCGACCCGCGCGTGCAGCACGTCGTGTTCACCGGCAGCACCGCGGGCGGTCGCGCGGTGATGGCGCTGGCGGCGCGGTCACTGGCCGCGGTGACCCTGGAGCTGGGCGGCAACGACCCGGCCGTCCTGCTCGACGACGTCGAGCTCGACGAACGCACCGTGTCCGCCCTGGTCGGGGCGACGTTCATGACCTCGGGCCAGGTCTGCATGGCCGTCAAGCGGCTCTACGTCCCGCGCCGCCGCCGGGACGAGGTGATCGAGGCCCTGGGCGCGGAGCTGGACCGGCAGCGGACCGGGCCGGGCCTCGACCCGGCCAGCACCTACGGTCCCGTGCACACCGCCGCCGGACGCGACCGTGTGCTCGCCCAGCTCGACGAGGCGCGCGCCCGGGGGGCGGAGGTCCGCGAGTACGGCAGCCTGTCCGACGCGGTGGGTACGGGCCACTTCCTCCGCCCGTCGCTGGTCGTCGACCCCGATCCGGACCTCGCGATCGTCCACGAGGAGCAGTTCGGCCCGACCCTGCCCGTGCTCGCCTACGACGACCTCGAGCCGTTGCTCGCCGGTCTGGACGAGGAGTGGTCCGGGCTGTGCTCCTCGGTCTGGTCCGCCGATCCGGACCGTGCCGCCGCCGTCGCGCGACGGATGCGGACCGGGACCACCTGGGTCAACCAGGCGAACGCCACCGCGGCGGACGACCGCGCCCCGTTCGGAGGGTTCCGGCAGAGCGGGATCGGCCGAGAGCTCGGTCAGGACGGTCTGTACGCCTTCACCGAGCCGCACACGGTCACTCGACCGGCGTCGTGACCCGGGGTCCGTGGGCGGGCGGGCACCGCAGCAGGTGCGGTCCCAGCTCTCCCACGGACGTCACCCCGAGCAGGGCGAGGGCACGCAGGAAGCCCTGCCGGTAGAGGTCGTGGACCCGGCTCACCCCCTGCTCACCCCCGGCCATCAGTCCGTAGAGATAGGGCCGTCCCACCAGGACGGCGTCCGCCCCGTGCGCGAGCGCAGCCGCGAGGTCGGTCCCGGACCGCACCCCGCCGTCCAGGTAGACCTCGGCGTCCGTCCCGACCGCCGCCCGGACCTCGGGCAGCGCCGCGAGCGTCGACGCGGCACGGTCCAGCTGCCTGCCCCCGTGGTTGGAGACCGCGACCGCCTGGACCCCGCAGTCGACGACGGTCCGCGCGTCCCGGGGGTGGAGCACGCCCTTGACCACGATATCGCCGGACCAGTGCTCCCTCATCCACTCGAGGTCCCCGAAGTCCACCCCGGGATCCATGACCCCGTCGACGACCTCCGCGAAGCCGCCCCCCGCCTCCTCCAGAGCGGCGAACCGCAGCGGTTCGTGCGTGACCACGTCGATCCACCACCGCGGCCTGCGGGCGATCCCCGCCAGGGTGCGGAGGGTCAGGGTGGGCGGGATGGTCATGCCGCTGCGCAGGTCGCGGAGCCGTGCTCCGGGGACGGCGACGTCGACCGTCACGACGAGGGTGGTGAAGCCGGCCGCCGCCGCGCGCTCCAGCAGTCGGCGGGACGCGGCACGGTCGCGCCAGACGTAGAGCTGGAACCACCGGTCGGCCCCCGGCGCCGCCGCGGCGAGGTCCTCCGGCGAGATCGTGCCCATGGTCGACAGCGCGTACGGCACGCCCTCCCGCTCGGCCACCCGGGCCACCGCGGCCTCGCCCTCGTGCTGCACCATGCGGGTGAAGCCGGTCGGGGCGAAGACGAACGGCATCGACACGGGGCGGCCCAGGATCGTGGTGCCCGGATCGACCCGGCTCACGTCGCGCAGGACCTGCGGGAGGAACTCGACGTCGTCGAAGGCCGAGGCGTTGCGGCGTCGGGTGCTCTCGGTCTCCGCTCCGCCGTCCACGTAGTCGAACACCGAACGGGGCGTGCGGCGGCGCGCCATCTCCCGCAGGTCCTCGATGTCGTGGGCCCGCGCGAGCCTGCGCCGCACGGGGTCGCGGTCGCGCGGGGCCGAGGCGAGCAGCGGCGCGATCTCGCTCCACCGCGGGAGGCGCCGGGACTCCCGGGGACCCCGCCGGCGGTCACGCGACACGGTGCTCCTCCCAGGTACGGGCGGGCGGACACGCCGCCCACATCTCTCCGCTGCGCTCTGACATCGTTGTCGACTCCCCTCGTTCCGCCGGCGTGGCCACCTACCACGCACCGGCGCTCCCTCGACGAGCTGCCACCGGGTCAGCGGAGCAGGGCGCGCACGCGCAGCTCGACGGCGGCCGCCCGGTCGACGACTTCGGGCACCCGATCGGCGATGCCGACCAGCTCGGTGCGGACCTTCTCGTCCCGGATGCCGCCGAGGTTGATCTCCACGTTGAGCCGGGCCGTGGTGGCGGCGGCCCGGGCCGCCTCGGTGGCCGCGGCGACGTCGGTGACGACGTTGCGGTTCGCCACCGCTAGCAGGGCCTCGGCCAGGGCGACCAGCGCAACGGCGGTGCGGATGACGTCCGCGGGCGGGCCGGCGGCGCCGACCAGCGCGTCGGCGATCGCCTCGCTGCGGCGGGCCTGCTCGTCGTCAGTGCCGCGCGGCAGGGCGTACGCCTCGGTGACCGCGGTGAATGCGTCGGCGTCGGCGTCGGCGAGCGCGAGGGCCACGGCGCGGTCGGCCTCGGCGTCCTCGAGGATCCTGGAGACCAGGTCGGCGTGGTCGGCGTAGGCCGGGCCGCTCGTGTAGCGGGCGACCATGCTGATCAGTGCCGCGGCCTGCGCGGCGTGCAGCGCGGCCGTCGCTCCGCCGCCCGGGGCGGGCGCGCGGGCGGCGAGGGAGTCGAGGAACCCGCCGATCGTGGTGTCTGCCAGGTCCCCGGAGGTCACGAGAACACGACCGTCCTGTTGCCGATCACGGCGATCCGGTTCTCGGTGTGCCACCGCACCGCGCGGGCCAGGGCCCGGCTCTCGGCCTCACGACCGCGGGCGGCGAGCTGGTCGGGGCTCAGCGAGTGGTCGACCCGGATGAGCTCCTGCTCGATGATCGGGCCCTCATCCAGGTCCGCGGTCACGTAGTGCGCGGTGGCGCCGATGAACTTCACGCCGCGGGCGTGCGCCTGGTGGTAGGGCTTGGCGCCCTTGAAGCTCGGCAGCATCGAGTGGTGGATGTTGATGGCCTTGCCGTCGAGCTGCGTGCACAGGTCGTCGGACAGGATCTGCATGTAGCGGGCGAGGACGACGAGATCGACGTCCTCGCTCCGGACGAGCTTGACCAGCTCGGC
Source organism: Pseudonocardia sp. UM4_GMWB1 (assembly GCF_017312155.1). Lineage (NCBI taxonomy): Bacteria > Bacillati > Actinomycetota > Actinomycetes > Pseudonocardiales > Pseudonocardiaceae > Pseudonocardia > Pseudonocardia sp. UM4_GMWB1. The sequence goes on from NZ_QJPN01000001.1 coordinate 5,020,154, forward strand.
CTCGGCCTCGGCCTTCGTCTCCCCGGTCACCGGGATGTGGCGGAAGGGCACCCCGAAGCTGTCCGCGATCCGGCCGAGATCGGGGTGGTTGGACACGACCGCGACGACGTCGAGGTTCAGCTCGCCGATGGAGTTGCGGAACAGCAGGTCGTTCAGACAGTGCGCGAACCTGCTGACCATGATGACGACCCGCTGCCGCCGGGCGGCGTCGGCGAGCTGCCAGGTCATGTCGAACCGCTCGGCCAGCGACCCGACGCGGCGGCCCAGGGCGTCGAGGTCCAGCGGGGAGCCGTCGATGCGGGCGAACTCGACCCGCAGGAAGAAGGTGCCGCTCGTCGCGCTGCCGAACTGCGCGCTCTGCACGATGGTGCACCGCTCCTCGGCGAGCAGGCCGGTGACGGCGTGCACGATGCCGGGTGCATCGGGGCAGGACAGCAGCAGAGCGCCGTGCTGGGCGCCCAGGGGCGGGGTCACGATGCCTCCAGGAGTACGCGCGCCGGCGTCGGCAGGGACGGCCGGGCCAGGTCGATCGGCCGGCCCGCGAGCAGGCGGGCCGCGGTGACGGTGTTGCGGAGCAGCCAGACGTCGGTGACCGGGCCGACACCGCCCGGCACCGGGGTGAGGGCGCGGACACGCGGGGCGACGGCGTCGTGGTCCACGTCGCCGACCATGTGCACCCTGCCGTCCGGTCCGGTGGCGGCGTTGATGCCGACGTCGATGACCACGGCGTTCTCGCCGACGTGCTCGGCCCTGATCAGCCCGGCCTTGCCCGCGGCGACGATCAGGACGTCCGCCCACCGGGTGTACCGGCCGATCCCGGTGGTGCGGTCGGCCCACTCGTCGACGGACTGCACGGTGGCCTGGCGCTCGTAGCCGAGCGAGATCGCGGGTTTGCCCACGTTGTTCGAACGGCCCACCACCACGATGTTCGCGCGGTGGTAGAAGTCGGCACGGTCCTCGCCGACGGAGTCGAGCCAGGTGTCGAGCAGGTGGAAGCAGGACGCGGCCGTGGAGGGCACGAACCGTGGGACGCCGAGGGCGAGCAGCCCGGCGTTCTCCGGGTGGACCGCTTCGATGTCCTTCATCGGGTCGATGGCCCGGAAGACGGCGGCCTCGTCGATGTGTGACGGCAGCGGGCGCAGGACCAGGATGCCAGACACCGCGGGGTCGGCGTTGAGCTCGCCGATCCGGGTGAGCAGCGCCTCCTGATCGGTGTCGCCGGGCAGCGTCTGCGGCGAGTAGGTCACGCCCAGCTCGTCCGCCAGCCGGCGCAGGCGCCGCTCGTAGGCGCCGGAGCCGTACTCGTCACCGATCACGACGGTGGCCAGCCCGATACCGAGACCCTCGTGGCGGAGGCGTGCGACGTCCACCTCCAGGCTCTCCTTGAGGGCGCGGGCGCAGGCACGCCCGTCGATCACCTGGGCACTCATCGCTGCAGGACTCCTCGGGTGGCGTGGACGGGTCAGGAGAGCGTGGCCAGCCAGCGCTGCCGCCAGGCCTCGGTGCTGTCCAGGTCGTTGAAGGTGAAGACGTGGAAGCCGGCCAGGTTGTTGTCCGGCCGGGCGAACGCCGGGGTGAGCCGCTCGACGAGCTTGTTCGGGCTGTACCCACCGGGCAGGAAGAACCGCCACAGCATGTTCTGCTGCTTGCTCAGGAACTTGGCGGACTGGCCCAGGCCGAGGCCCGCCGAGACCCGGATCAGCTTCTGCCTGCTGACGGCGCCGGGGATGCCGACGCGGATCGGCAGGCCGATACCGTCGGCGGCGACCGTGCGGGCCCAGTCGACGGTGGTGTCGCCGTCGAAGCACAGCTGGGTGATGACCTGCGTGGCGTGCGGCGCCTTGGCCTTCAGAGCCGCCTCGATCAGCTCGTCGCTGATCTTCCCGTGCCCTTCGGGGTAGCCGCCGATCCCGACGGTGGAGAACGGGTGCCCGATCTCCTTCAGCGCCTGCAACAGGCTCAGCGCGTCGGGGTACTCCCCCGCCTCGGCCGCGTCGCCGCCGATGACGAACACGCTGTCGGTGCCCGCCTCGCGCAGCCGCGCGACGAGGTCCTCGAGGTGCGCCCGGTCCCTGACCTGCCGGGCGGCCAGGTGCGGAGCGGCCCGGTAGCCGGCCTCGCCGAGCCTCACCGCGAGGTCGATCGTCGGGCCGAGCCCCTTGGCCTCGGTGGTGGTGACGGTGAGCGCGACGTCGGTGGGGACGTGGGCGAGCACCTTCTCCTCGGCGCTCCTGAAGGGGAGGATCTCGTAGGTCGCGTCGCGCAGGGCACGGGCGAGGGCCTGTCTGCCCGTCGGACGCCCGGCCGCGGGGGTCCGCTCATTCTGTACCGAGGTCATCACGTGCTCCGGTAGTCGTTGCGTGCGAACCGGACGAACGGCACCGGCGCGACGGTGGCCCGGACCGTCCAGGTCGTGTGCTCCTCGACCTGCGGCTTCGCCGAGTTGGGCTCCTCACCCCAGACGACGGTGACCTCGGTGCCGGGCTCGGCGTGCTCCTTGTCCAGGGTCGCCAGCGAGACCATGGCGCGCTCATTGGCGATGTAGCCGCAGTCCAGCGAGATGCCGACCTGCTTCCCGTCGCGCAGGACCTTGTCCTCCTGGTGCAGCGCGTAGCGGATCTTCGGCAGGTCGAGGTACTTGGCGCCGGGCCCCTTGCCGAGCAGCGAGCCGATCGCGGCGGTGACGTCGTCGTTGTCCCAGACGAGCGTGACCTTGGTGCGCGGCGGGTTCGTCGCCAGCTCCTCGAGGGCTGCGCGACCGACGAACTCGTGGTCGAACTTGACGTTGCGGTCGTAGCCGATGTCGTAGGGCGTCAGGTAGTAGTCGGCGATGTCGTCGGAGTCGACGCTGCCGCCGATGGCACCCACGGCGGACGCAGGCAGCCACTCGCGGTATGCCTGGAGCAGCGGGTCGTCCCCGAAGATCGCCGGGATCGGCGCGGGCACCCAGCCGGACTCCAGGTTGGCCGTCGAGTAGGCCTTCGCCCCGGCCCGGACCAGCGCGTGGTCCTCGCCCGCCTCGAGCAGCGCGGCGAGGACGGCCTCGCCGTCGGCCCACGGTCCGAACAGCTCGAACCCGGGCTGGCCCGCCATGCCGTGACGCAGCCCGCGCACGGCGTGGCCCGCGATGGTGAAGTCGGCCATGTGGAAGAACTTCGTGTCGGGCAGCGCGGCGCCGGTGGCCTGCTCGAGCACCGCCGCCGCCGTGGGGCCCTGCAGCTCGTAGCGGTAGAACCTCGGCGGGCCGTCCGTGCGCACGGCGGAGTTGTCGTCCCGCTCGGCGGTCACCTCGTAGTCACCGCGCTCGAGGTGGAACAGCACCCAGTCGATGACCATCGGGTGGCCGACGAGGTCGAACAACTCCTCCTCCAGGTGGAACAGGATCGCGTCGCCGATCAGCTGCCCGCTCGGGTTCACCGCCACGAACTGCTTGGCCCTGTTCACCCCGAAGTTCGCGAAGGTGTTGACCGCCAGGTCGCTGAGCAGCCGCAGCGCGTCCGGACCCTCGAGGAACAGGTCGGTCATGTGGTGCGACTGGTCGAGCAGCGCGCACGACTCCGCCCAGGCCCGCTGCTCGGAACGCCAGTTGCTGAACTCCGGGGCGACCGGGAACGTGTGCGCGCGGGCCGCGGTGTTGCGCAGCAGCTCGACAGGGTTCCCGACGCGGGCGAGGGCCGCCGCAAGACTCTCGGACGTCATGATCGTGTATGAACCTCTCCTGGGTGGCCTGGTTCGGTGCACCGCCTGCGAGACCACCTCGGGCAGCGCCACCGGTCCGGGTCGTGCGGACCTACTACGACGCTAGGGAACGAGCCCGTCACCAGGGATCACGCGGATGACCGGACCGGGCATCGCCGGCCGTCGCGGATCGACCGGGACAAGTGACGTAGACCCGGCGCGACCACGTCGGATGTCCTGCCCGGGGCGCGACGCACGGCCCGGCGGCGGCCGACCGGGCGCCGATCCCGATGTCCCGTGGGCCGGGCAGGATCGCGGGTGCCCCATCTGGGGAAGGACCCACGATGCCCGAGACACCCGCGCCCCGGGGACGGTTCGACGACCTCGTCGCCGGGACCGGCACCCGGTTCGACGGAGTCCGGCGGGTCGCCCCGGACACCGCCCGGTCAGCGCCGTGAGAGCGTCGCGGACGCGCGGCCGACGACGCGCACCGCATCCGCCGACGCCGCCACGTCGTGGACCCGCACCCCCCAGGCACCCGACCGGGCCGCCAGCACCGTGGTCGCGACCGTCGCGGCGTCCCGGAGCCGCGCCGGGCCCTCGGCGCGCCCACCCGTGAGCACGTCGGCCAGGAAGCGCTTGCGTGAGGAGCCGACCAGGACCGGGAAGCCGAGCTCCTGCAGCTCGTCGAGGCGAGCCAGCAGGGTCCAGTTGTGCTCGGTGAGCTTGGCGAACCCCAGCCCCGGGTCGAGCACGAGCCGGTCCGGGTCGACACCGGCCTCGACGGCGTCGTCGATCCGCATCCGGAGCTCGTCCGCGACCTCGCGCACCACGTCGCGGTAGACCGCCGCCGCGTACATGTCCCGGCTGCCGCCGCGGGAGTGGTTGAGCACCCACGGCACCCCGGCCGCGGCGACGACCCCGGCCATGGCGGGATCGGCGAGGCCTCCGCTGACGTCGTTCACCAGCACCGCCCCCGCGGCCACGGCGGCCTCCGCCACCGCGGCCCGGGTGGTGTCGATGCTGACCGCGACGCCGGCCGCCGCCAGCCGCTCCACGACCGGGACGACCCGACGGAGCTCCTCGGTCACCGGCACACGCTCCGCGCCCGGCCGCGTGGACTCCCCGCCGACGTCGACGTAGTCAGCACCCGACTCCCACATCAGCGAACCGTGGTCGACGGCGGCAGCGGTCCGGTCGTAGCGCCCGCCGTCGGAGAACGAGTCCGGGGTGACGTTGAGGACCCCCATCACCAGGCACCGGTCCGTGCGCGGCAGCGCCGTGCGGGACGCGGGGACACGGTCCGGCAGTTCGATCGACACGGCTCCTCCTGGTGGCCGGCCCCGGACCGGCGGTCAGGCCCGGTTGTCGAACAGCGCCAGTCCCGCGGCGGTGTTCGAGGCCGGGACGTGGTAAGCGGAGTGGACCGTGCGCACCTGCTCGTTCAGCGCGCCGCGCATGACCAGCCACATGATCAGCTCGATGCCCTCCGAACCCGCCTCGCGGATCAGCTCCTCGCGGGTGAGCCGGGCGAGCTTCTCCGGGTCGTTCCCGATCGCCTCGAGGAACATGTGGTCGAACGTCGGGTTGATGAACCCGGCACGCGCGCCCGCCAGCTGGTGGGACATGCCACCGGTGCCGAGGATCCCGACCGTGCCGACGCCGTCGTAGTTCGCGATCGCCCGCCCGAGGGCGCGGCCGAGGGCGTAGCACCGGGCCGCGGTGGGCTGCGGGTAGCGGATCACGTTGACCATGATCGGGATGACCGGGCAGGGCCAGGCGTCACCGGGCTCCGGCGTCCAGACCGACAGCGGCACGGTGAAGCCGTGATCGACGTCCAGCTCCTGGAAGACGGTCATGTCGAAGCCGTCGTCGACCAGGCTCTGCAGGAGATGGAACGACAGGTCCGGATCACCGACGACGTCCGGGACGGCGCGCCTGCCGAAGCCCTCGTCCGCGACCTCGTAGCTCTCGGCGGTACCGATCGCGAAGGTCGGCACGATGTCCAGGTCCACGCCGTTGGCGTGGTCGTTGTAGACGAGGATCGCCACGTCCGGCGTGTGCTGCGCCAGCCACTCGCGGGCGGGCCGGTAGCCCTCGAACAACGGTGCCCACACCGGCTCGCCGGTCATCCCGCGGTCCATCGCCGCGCCGATCGACGGGACGTGCGACGTGGCCAGCCCCCAGATCACCTCAGACATCGGTGCGCCCTCCGGCCAGCATCGCGGCCTCGAACTCGTCCTCGGACATCCCGGTGAACACACCGCCGAGGTACTGCATGGACAGCCCGTCCATCATGGCAAGCTTGTAGACGTAGAAGATGCTGCCGCCCAGGTCGAGCATCGCCTGCCAGTCCCGCTCCAGGACGGCGGTCGTCTGCTCGTCGGACAGCGCGTAGCGCGCGCAGTACGCGGCCTCGTCGGCGACGAACTCGCTGCGGGCGGTCCCGCTCACCAGCGACATGAACAGCTTGTTCATGTGGCGACCGCGACGGCTGGTCGGCCCGTCGAAGACATAGGTCCCCGGCAGCTCCGGCCTGCTCTGGCTCGTCATGTCATGCTCCCTGGCTCGGGCCCGCGCCGCAGTCGCGCCGTACGGTCCCCTCCGACGCTAGGACGGCGACCCGCACAGGCCATCGCCCGCTTGTCGAGACCCGTCCGGGACACATGACGTAGACGCACCGGCCCGTCCCGGCCGTGCGGCTCCCGCCATTCCACGGTGCCGCCGGGCCCTCCGGCCTCCCTAGCGTGGGCGACGATGGCCGTCGACCCCCATGTCCGGCCGTGTGTCAGCGCAGAACACAACCGAGACCAGAACGGGTGGCAGATGAGCGCCAAGAATCTCCAGGAAGTGCTGGACCGGTCCGGGAGCACCGTCGAGCTGCTCCGCAACTCCCAGCTGGGTGCCTACATCTACCCGGTCGTGCCGGCCGAGTTCACCAACTTCCGCCGCGAGGTCACCGCCTGGCAGAACACCGCGGTGCTCTTCGACCAGTCGCACCACATGGTCAACCTCTGGGTCTCCGGACCGGACGCCCTGAAGCTCTTCACCGACACCGGGGTCAACTCCACCGCGACGTTCCCGGTCGACTCCGCCAAGCAGTTCGTGCCGGTCTCCCCCGAAGGCGGCGTGATCGGCGACGGCATCCTGTTCCGCCTCGACGAGGAGGAGTTCGTCTTCGTCGGACGCGCGCCGGTGGCGACCTGGCTGCAGTTCCAGGGCGAGAGCTACGACGTCGAGGTCCGCTACGACGACCGCTCGCCGTCGCGGCCCTACGGCAAGCAGGTCACCCGCGACGTATGGCGCTTCCAGATCCAGGGCCCCCGCGCCTGGGAGGTCATCGAGAAGGTCAACGGCGGTCCCGTCGAGCAGGTCGCGTTCTTCAGGATGGGCTACATGACCATCGCCGGGGAGCGCATCCGCACCCTGCGCCACGGCATGGCGGGCGCGCCCGGCCTGGAGATCTGGGGCCCGTACGGCACCTACGACAAGGTCCGCGACGCGATCCTCGAGGCCGGTCGCGAGTTCGGCATCGAGCCCGCCGGGGCACGCGCCTACTCGTGCAACACCCTCGAGTCCGGATGGATCCCCTCGCCGCTGCCCGCCGTCTACACCAGCGAGGAGCTGCGGCCCTACCGCGAGTGGCTCGGTCCTAACAGCTACGAGGCCATCAACGCCCTCGCGGGCAGCTTCGTCTCCGACCGGATCGAGGACTACTACCTCAACCCCTGGGAGCTCGGCTACGGCGGATTCGTGAAGTTCGACCACGACTTCATCGGCCGCAGCGCGCTGGAGGCCGTCGACCCCGCCACCCAGCGCCGCAAGGTCACCCTCGAGTGGAACACCGAGGACGTCGCGAGGCTCCTCGCCTCACCGGTCACCGAGGGACCCGGCTACCAGTTCTTCGACCTGCCCAACGCCAACTACGGCTCCTCGAACTACGACGCCGTCACCGACGCCGACGGCAACACCGTCGGTCTCTCGCTGTTCACCGGCTACAGCGCCAACGAGCGCAAGGCCCTCTCGCTGGCCACCGTCAACCCGGACGTCCCGCTGGGCGCCGAGGTCTCGGTGATCTGGGGCGAGCCGGACGGCGGCTCGGGCAAGACCACGGTGCAGCCGCACGAACAGCTCGCCGTCCGCGCGATCGTCAGCCCCGCCCCCTACGCGGCCATGGCCCGCGAGACCTACCAGACGGGGTGGCGCACCGCAGCCACGGGCTGATACTGGTCGTGAGGACGCCGGCCCCGGGTCACCCGTGGCCGGCGTCCTCGTGCCCGTCCAGGTGGCCGTCCCGGAACCGGGCATCGGGCGAGGGGGCCGGACCTCCTGCGACGGGCGTCAGGCCTGGGGCGGCAGCAGCCCCTGCCGGACGGCGATCAGCGCAGCCTGGGTCCGCGAGGTCAACTGCAGTTTGCGCAGCACATTGCTCACGTGGGTGCGTGCCGTCCGCTCGCTGATGACCAGCTCGTCGGCGATCGCCTGGTTGGAGTGGCCCTGCGCCACCAGGATGAGCACGTCCCGCTCCCGGCCGGTCAGCGCACTGATGCCGGTCGGCGGCGCGACGATCTCCCGGGTCAACTGCCGCGCGACGGCCGGGTCGAGGAAGACGTCCCCCTTCGCCGCCGCCCGGATCGCGGCGACCACCTCGCCCGGCTCCGCGTCCTTGAGCAGGTAGCCGGACGCACCGTTCGCGAGCGCGGCGTGCACCCGTTCCATCTCGCCGAAGCTGGTCAGCACCACCACGCGCACCCCGGGGAACCGCTCGGTGATCCGCGAGGTCGCGACCACCCCGTCCATCCTGGGCATCAGGAGGTCGATCAGGACCACGTCGGGCAGCTCGGAGTGCGCCGCCATCGACTCCAGACCCTCGAGCGCCTCCTGACCGTCCGCCGCCTCCGCGGCGACCTCGAGGTCGTCGAGGACCTCCAGGTAGGCCCGGATCCCCCGCCGCACCACGGCGTGGTCGTCGACGATGAGGACCCGGACCCGGGTCACCACCTCGGGCCGGTCCGCGGTCGTACCGTCGAGAGCGTTCATGGTCTGGCCTCGTTCCCTCGGTCCACGGGCGTCGCCGGGGCGCCCTCCTCGTCGCTCGGCGTCAGGGGCAGGACGGCGCTCACCGCGGTGCCACCGGCCTTCCGGGGCCGGACGCACACGGTGCCGCCCCAGCGTTCCGCGCGCTCGCGCATACTCGTCAGGCCGTAGCCGCCGCCCAGCTCGTCGCCGCCCAGCTCCTCGCCGCCGGCACGACCCGCCCCGATGCCGCGGCCGTCGTCGGCCACCGTGATCGTCAGCGTGTGGTCGCGCACGCCCATCCGGATCGTCACGCGGCCCGCCTTCGCGTGCTTGACGACGTTGTGGACGGCCTCGGCGAGGATGCGGTAGACGTCCTCGGCCATCTCGGGCGGCACCCTGGCCAGTCCCTGCTGGATCCTGAGGCTGAAGCGCAGCCCGGTCCGGTTGGTGCTGCTCTCCACGAGGGCCCGGACCGCCTCCTCCAACCCCGGCTGCGGCGGGGCCGAGGGCCGCAGCTCGTGCACCATCGCTCGCAGGTCCGCCAGGACCGTGCGGGCGAGCAGGCCCACCTCGTCGGCGATCCGGCGCACGCTGTCCGCGGACACGGTGTCGCCACGTCCGCCGAGGACGGCCATCGACTTGGCCTGCATCCCGATCGAGAACACCTGCTGCACGATGGAGTCGTGCAGGTCGCGCGCCAGCTTCTGGCGTTCCCCGCGCCGGGCCAGCTCCCGCTCGTTCTGCAGCAGCGAGGCGTAGTCCACCGCCACCGCGGCCTGTTCGGCCATCGCCTCGAGGAACTCGACCGCGCGACCGCCGACGACCTGTCCCGGGGCGAAGAAGGCGTTGAGGATGCCCGCCGAGCGACCCCGGACCAGGAGCGGGACGCTGGCGAACCAGTTCCAGTCGAGCTCCCCGAGATACTCGTGCAGGGGCTGCCAGGCCGGGTCCTCCTGGATGGACGCCCAGCGGTCGGCGACGACCACGGGCTCGCGCTGCTCGAACGCGTCCAGCATCCGCAGTCCGGCGCCGCGCTCCCGGCACTGCACGAGGCGTTCGAAGAAGTCCGGCCAGCGCCGGAAGCCGGCCGAGCCCATGATCCGGAGAGCCTCGCCCGACCGGTCCAGGGTCAGGATCTGCACCCCGGCCAGCGCATCGGCCTGGAGCACCTCCCGGGCGAGGGCGTCCAGGGTGGCGGTGATCGACCCCTCGGAGGCGAGCGTCGCCGAGGCGCGGGCGATGGCGGTCACCCGCCGCTGCCGGTGGCGCTCCTCGCCCACGTCCCGGAAGGTCACGACGGTGAGCCCGGAGTGGTCGGGCAGCGGTCGCGTGCGGTAGGCGAACTCCCGACGCACCCCCGCGACCGGAGCCCACAGGCAGACCTGCTCCGTCCCGCCCTCGTCGAGGAGGGCGAGGGGATCGACCTGTGGGTTCCGTGAGAGCTCGAAGGGCGCCGGCATCCCGATCAGATCGTCGAGGGGGCGGGCGCACAGGACGACCGCAGCGTCGTTCAGCTGAAGGAACAGACCGTCCGGGTCCACGACCGCCAGACCGTCCGGGGCGTGGCGCGCCAGCGTGGACCAGGACACGAACGGCCCCGCCTCCACCATCGATGCTCCTCCCGCGCCCACGCCCCTGCCGACAGCATGCCGACCCGGCCGGCGGGCGTCACCCACCCCGGCCCGATCTACGTCATCCGTCGCGGGGGCACCGGGCGGACCGTCCGGCACGTCCGGGGCGGAAGCCTCGCTCCGGCCACCTCACGGTGGTCGACGCCGCGGTCGACCCGCTCGCCGAGTTCTGCACCGCCCACCTGTGGACGCCTGGAGCCCGGCACGCCGTCACCCACCCGCCGGGGCCGGAGGGTGCGCCCGGTCGCCGTCGCCGGACCCTGCGCCGCGAGGCGGGCTAGGGTCGACACCGGTTCGTTAGCTCCGGACAAGGAGATGCCGTGGGAAACGACGTCGTCGTGCCGGCCGGTCCCGCGGGGCGGCGGCACCGGCTGCTGATCCTGGCCGTGCTGTGCACCAGCATCCTGATCGTCTCGATGGACGTCACGATCATCAACGTGGCGCTCCCCGCCCTGGTCACCGACCTGCGCGCCTCGATCACCGAGCTGCAGTGGACCGTCGACGCCTACACCGTGGTGCTGGCCTGCTTCCTGATGCTGGCCGGTGCGACGGCCGACCGGGTCGGGCGCCGCCGCGTCTTCCAGACCGGGCTCGTCCTGTTCGGGGTCGGGTCGCTGCTGTGCAGCCTGGCCCCGACGGTCGGCTGGCTGATCGGGGCACGGGTGGTCCAGGCGCTCGGCGGCGCGATGCTCAACCCGGTCGCCATGTCGATCATCACCAACGTCTTCACCGACGTCCGGGAGCGGGCCCGCGCGATCGGGGTGTGGGGCGCGATGGTCGGCATCTCGCTCGGCGTCGGCCCGGTGCTCGGCGGGCTGCTCGTGGACACCGTCGGCTGGCGGGCGATCTTCTGGGTGAACATCCCCGTCGTGCTGGCGGCCTGGATCCTGACGGCGCGGCTCGTCCCGGAGTCGCGGGCCGCCCGTCCGCGGCGGGCCGACCCGGTGGGGCAGCTGCTCGTGGTGGCGCTGCTCGGGTCGACGGTGGCAGCGGTGATCGAGGGGCCGCGGCTGGGCTGGTCGTCGGCGGGGGTGCTCGGGCTGGCGGTGCTGGCCGTCGTCGCGCTGGTCTCCCTGGTCGTCTGGGAGCGGCGCCACCCCGAACCGCTGGTGGAGCTGCGGTTCTTCCGGAGCGCCCCGTTCGCCTCGGCGACGGTGATCGCGGTCTGCGCGTTCGCGGCGTTCGGCTCGCTGCTGTTCCTGTCCGCGCTCTACCTGCAGGACGTCCGCGGGCTCGGTGCGCTGCAGGCCGGTCTGACCCTGCTGCCGGCCGCCGTCGCCACCACGGTGGTCGCGCCGCTGTCCGGGCGGATGGTCGCCGCCCGCGGGGCACGCCTGCCGCTGGTGCTGGGCGGGAGCGCGATGGTGCTGGTCGCGCTCACCTTCTCCCAGCTCTCCCCGACGACGCCGCTGTGGCTGATCCTGCTCGCGCACGGGGTGTTCGGCTGCGGGTTCGCCCTGCTCAACCCGCCGATCACGAACACCGCGGTGAACGGGATGCCGCCGGAGCGGGCCGGGGTCGCCGCCGCGGTGGCCTCGACGAGCAGGCAGGCCGGGCAGTCGTTCGGCGTCGCGGTCAGCGGGACCGTGGTCGCCACCGCGGCGAGCACCGCCGCCGGGGTCGCAACGGCGTGGGCGGTCGTGACGCCGCTGACGGTGGCGGTCGTGGTGCTCGGAGTGCTGGGGACGACGGCGCGGGCCCGTGCCTCGGCGGCACGGGTCGCGGCGCTGTTCCCCGCGGCCCCGTCCCCCGCCCGCGCGTCCTGAGCGGGAGGAGCCTCCCCGACCTCAGACGGCGAAGAGCTGCCCGAGGTCGGCGAAGGCCTTGAACTCGAGCGCGTTGCCCGCGGGGTCGAGGAAGAACATCGTCCACTGCTCCCCCGGCTCGCCCTCGAACCGCACGTAGGGCTCGATGACGAAGTCGGTGCCCGCGGCGGTGAGCCGCTCGGCCAGCGCCCGGAACTCCGGGACGCTCAGGACCAGGCCGAAGTGCGGGACCGGCACGTCGTGGCCGTCGACGGGGTTGCTCCCGGCCACGCCGGCGCGCGGGGTGTCCGACGGCTCGCCGACCTGGTGGGTGACGACCTGGTGCCCGGCGACGTTCCAGTCCGTCCAGCGCTCGGCGGAGCGGCCGCGGCCGAAGCCGAGCAGCGTGCCGTAGAACTCCCGGGCCGCCTCGATGTCGTCCACCGGGATCGCCAGGTGGAAGGGCGGGCGGACGGACGTGACGGTCGCGGGGGTCGCGGGGGTCTCCGTGGTCGGTGCGGGCACAGCGGTACCTCTCCTTCGGTGTCGGGACACGTACAGCGTGCACGGACGCCCCCGGCGTCGCGCTCGACGGGTGCGGCGCCGGAGGACGCACGATCGTCGCGGCCGCGGCGGGTGACCCGGGTCGCCCCGACATGACCGCGGAGCCCGCGCCCGCCACGATGGACCCCATGGCCCGACCCGACCACGCCGTCTTCCTCAAACGCTCGTTCTCGAAGATGGACCAGCTCGCGACCCCGTTCCTCACCGGACGGCGGCTGTGCCGCCAGCTCGCCGCCGTCGTCCCGCGCGGGACGAACGGCGTCGTCGTCGAACTCGGCGCCGGACCGGGGGTGCTCGCCGAGCCGATCCGCGAGCGGCTCGGGCCGCACGCGCGCTACCTCGCGATCGAGATCGACTCCGAGCTGGTCGCGCACCTGCGCCGGCACAAGCCGTGGCTGGAGGTCGTCCAGGGCGACGTCGCCGACCTGGACCGGATCCTCGACGAGGCCGGCATCACCGAGGTCGACGCGTTCGTCTCGACCCTGCCGTGGGCGGTGTTCCCGCAGACCCTGCGCCTGCAGGTCATGGGCACGATCGCGCGCCGACTGGTCCCGGGCGGGGTGATGAGCATGATCATCACCTGGATGGCGCTGCCGAACCGGGTGCGGGTGCTGCGCGACCTGCTCGACACCCACTTCGACGAGGTCGTGGAGACCGCGACCGAGTGGCGCAACCCGCCGCCCGCCCGCACCTTCCTGTGTCGCCGACCGCTCCCCCAGTTCAACTCTCTCGACGAGCAAGATACTCGTTCAGTGAGCTAACATTGCCGAGTGACCGCGGAACGGACGATCGTCGCGGGCGGTGGCCCCGGCGGCATGCTGCTCGCCTACCTGCTGGCCCGGGCGGGCTTGCCGGTGACGCTGCTCGAACGCCACCGGGACTTCGACCGCGACTTCCGCGGCGACTCCCTGCACCCGTGGACCCTGGAGCTGCTCGACCGCCTCGGGCTGACCGACCGGCTGCTCGCGCTGCCCCACGTGCCGGCCCGTCAGTTCCGGTTCCGCACGCCGAGGGGCGTGGTGACCACCACCGACTACGGCCTGCTCGACACCCCGTACGACTACGTGGCCCTGATGCCGCAGGCCCGCTTCCTGGACTTCCTCGCCGCGGAGGCCGCCGCGCTGCCGGCCTTCGAGCTGCGCACCGGGGCCGCCGTCACCGGACTGCTCGGGGCGGGCACCGCCGACGACCCGGTGCGCGGGGTGCGGCTGCGGTCCGGCGAGGAGCTCGCGGCGGGCCTGGTCGTCGCCGCCGACGGCCGGTTCTCCAGGATCCGGTCGCTGGCCGGGCTGACCGCACGGTCGCAGGGCGCGACGACCGACCTGCTGTGGTTCGCGCTCCCCCACCGCGACGGTGACCCGCCGGACGCCGACGTCGACCTGTTCCTGGGCACCCGCCACTACGTCGGGCTGCTCGGCGGCCCGGGCCGCTGGCAGGTCGGACTGTCGTTGCCCAAGGGCGGCTACCCGGCGCTGCGCGAGGCAGGCGTGGAGTACGTGCGGCGCGAGGTGGCCGAGCGCGTGCCGTGGCTCGCCGACCGGGTCGGGCTGCTCACCGATCTCAACCAGGCGACGCTCCTGTCGGTCGACATCTCGCGCGTCCCGACCTGGCACCGACCGGGGCTGCTGCTGATCGGCGACGCCGCGCACGTCATCTCCCCGGTCGGCGGCAACGGGATCCTGATGGCCCTGCAGGATGCGCTCGCCGCGGCGAACCACCTGGTCCCCGCACTGCGGGCGGGCACGGTCGGCACCGCGACGCTCGCCGCGGTCCAGGCCGAGCGGGAGCCCGCGATCGTGTCCGTGCAGGCCCAGCAGGTCCGCATCGAGCGCGGGGTGGCACGGGCCCGCGAGCGCGGGCGCACCATCACCCCGCCGGCGTTCGTCCGGCTGCTGATGCGGGTGCCCGCGGTGCGCCGGCGCTCCGCCCGCGGCAACGCCTACGGCCCGGTACCGGTCCACCCGTCTCCGGAGCTGGAGCGGGCGCTCGGGCTCGGCCCGGCACCGGTTCCCGCCCGAGGCCGACGGCTGCGCCCACGGTGCGGGACGTAGCGTCGGGCCGGTGAGCACCCCCGGACCCGCCACCGCGCCGACCGTCCTGCCCGTCCTCGCGGCCGCCGTCCCGCTGGCCGTCGTCGAGCGGGACGGCACGGTCGAGTCGGTGCACCTGGGCACCGTCGCGGTGCACCACCGCGACGGCACCGTGACCGGCTCCGGCGACCCGGACGTGGCGTTCCTGCCGCGCTCGGCGCTGAAGCCGGTGCAGGCGGTGGCGATGCTGCGGGCCGGGCTGGACCTCGACGGCGAGCTGCTGGCACTGGCCTGCGCCTCGCATTCCGGCGAGCCCGGCCACGTCGACGGTGTCCGGCGCATCCTCACCGGTGCCGGGCTGGACGAGGCCGACCTGGACAACACCCCGGACCTTCCGCTGGGGCCGGCGGCTGCGGCGGCCGTCCGCGCGGCGGGGGCGGGACCGTCGCCGGTGCTGCAGAACTGCTCGGGCAAGCACGCCGCGATGCTCGCCGCCTGCGTGTCCGCGGGGTGGCCGACGGCCGGCTACCGCGACCCCGCGCACCCGCTGCAGCGGCTGGTCCGGGAGACCGTCGCCGAGCTGACCGGGGTGCCGGTCGGCGTCACCACCGTCGACGGCTGCGGCGCCCCGCTGTTCGGCACCACCCCGGCCGGGCTGGCCAGGGCCTTCGCAACGCTGGCGACGGCCGCCCCGGACACCGCTGAGGGGCGGGTCGCGGCCGCGGTCCGCGCGCACCCGTGGTGGGTCGGCGGCACGGACCGGCCGGTGACCCGGTTGACCGGCGCAGTGCCGGGCCTGGTCGCCAAGGACGGCGCCGAGGGTGTGCTGGCGGCCGCGCTGCCCGACGGGCGGGCGTTCGCCGTCACCGTGCTGGACGGGTCGCCGCGACCACTGCCGGTCGTCGCCCGCGCCGTGCTGGAGTCCCTCGGCGCCGGGTCCGACGCGCTCACCGCCGCGACCCGCACCGACGTGCTCGGCCACGGCTCGCCCGTGGGCGCGGTCCGCGCCCTGCTCTGAGCGGTCCGGTCAGCCGCCGCCGTTCGCGCGCGTGTGGTCCGCGGCCCGCCCGAGGCGGGCGGCGACCGCGTCGAGGTGCTCCACCAGCTCGACCGGCTCGACCACCTCGAAGTCGACGCCGAAGAAGCACAGCCACACCGCCAGCGACTCCAGGGTCCAGGCCCCGGCCGCGAGCTCGCAGCGGTCCCCGCCGAGGTCGGTCACGATCCCCGACGCCGGGGTGACGTGCTCGGCGATCTGCTCCGCCGGGGCGTGGAAAACGATCCGCGCCCGGTGCGGGTAGGCACCCGAGGAGATGCCGCGCTGGGCGAACGCGGCGAGCCCGCCCTCCGGTTCCGGGCGCGGGACGAAGCGCGGCCCGGCGGGCAGCTTGGGCCGCATCCGGTCCACCCGGAAGGTGCGACGGTCGTCGCGGCCGGTGTCCCAGGCGACGAGGTACCAGCGGCGTCCGGTGTGCACGAGACCCTCGGGCTCGGCGACCCGGCGGGTCTCGGTCCCGTCCCCCGCGACGTAGTCGAACCGCAGGACCTCGTGGTCGCGGCAGGCGGCGGCCAGCGCGGACAGCACGTCCGCGTCGACGGTCGGGCCGCGCGCGGCGAGTGTGGACGTCGCGGTGCCCAGCGCGGCGACGCGGCGACGCAGCCGGTTCGGCAGGACCTGCTCCAGCTTGGCCAGGGCCCGGACCGAGGTCTCCTCGATGCCCGAGACCGATCCGCCCGCGGCGGTCCGCAGCCCGACCGCGACGGCGACGGCCTCGTCGTCGTCGAGCAGCAGGGGTGGCAGCGCTGCCCCGGCGCCGAGCCGGTAGCCGCCGGTCACTCCGGGTGTGGAGTGGACCGGGTAGCCGAGGGTGCGGAGCTTGTCGACGTCGCGGCGGACGGTGCGCACGTCGACGTCGAGGCGCTCGGCCAGGGCGGGCCCCGTCCAGTCGCGCGGCACCTGCAGCAGCCCGAGCAGGCGCAGCAGCCGCGCCGATGTCCCCATCACGACGACCAGTGTGCCGCCGATTCCGGTCGGATCCTGTCCTGGATGGCGGCGGACGGAGCGGAGCAGACCGGAACCACGGCATCCGAGGAGATCGTCGGCACCACCTCCGGTGTGGAGGGGCGGCCGCGGCGACGCCGACGAGCCCGCGGGCTGAGCCCGCCCCGGCCCCGGGACGCCGGGAGGGGCCGTCTACGGTCGCCGCCGTGGACACGAGCGAGCGGGTCGGCCGGTACGTGCGGATGGTGGCCCTGGAGGGGCAGGGGACCGAACTGGCGGGCGCGCTGCTCCGCGTCGCCGACGACATGGCCGCCCAGCCCGGCTGCCTCGCCTACGTGGTGAACGCCACCCCCGACGAGCCCGACGTCGTCTGGGTCACCGAGATGTGGTCCGACGCGGCGTCGTCGGAGGCGGCACTGAGCCGCGACATCGGCGAGAGCGGCCTGGGCGACGTGCTGGCGCTGCTCACCGCCCCGCCGGACTACATCGAGGTCACCCCGCTCGGCGGGCCCGGCCTGACCGGCCTGCCCGGCTGAGCGCCGGGCCGGCCGGGCCGGCTCAGTCGCGGTCGGAGCGCTCCTTGCGGGCACGCAGCGACCCGGCGTGGGCGGTCATCGACGGGTCGTTGCGCGTCTTGATCAGGCTCGCGACGGTGACCACGGCGAGGATCCCCAGGATCACGACCAGGCTGGCCATGGTCGGGATCTCCGGGACGGCCGGGTTGATGTCGACGTGGGCCCAGTGCAGCACCAGCTTCACCCCGATGAAGCCCAGGATGACCGCCAGGCCGGTCGAGAGGTAGACCAGGCGGTCAAGCAGGCCCTTGACCAGGAAGAACAGTGCTCGCAGGCCGAGCAGGGCGAAGGCGTTCGCCGTGAAGACGATGAACGCCTCCTGGGTCACGCCGAACACCGCGGGGATCGAGTCGAGCGCGAACAGCAGGTCGATGCCGCCGATCGAGACCAGCACGATGAACATCGGGGTGGCGACCCGGCGGCCGTTGTCCCGGGTGAACAGCTTCCCGCCGTCGTACTCCTCGGTGACCGGGAAGAGCCTGCGCGCGCCCTTCACGACCAGGTTGTCCTCGATGTCGGGGTCCTCGTCCTTGTGCCGGTAGAGCTGCACGGCGGTCCACAGCAGGAGCAGACCGAAGACCAGGAACATGAACGAGAACAGGTTCAGCAGCGTCGCCCCGACCGCGATGAAGATCGCGCGCATGATCAGGGCGAGCACGATGCCGAAGGTCAGCACCTTCTGCTGGTGCTCCTCCGGCACCGCGAACGTCGTCATGATCACGACGAAGACGAACAGGTTGTCGACCGACAGGCTCTTCTCGACGATGTAGCCCGTGAAGTACTGGGTGCCGAAGTCCCAGCCGTGGATCGTCGCGAACACCAGCCCGAACGCGATCGCGACCAGGATGTAGAACACCGACCAGGCGGTGGCCTCCTTGAATCCCACCCGGTGCGGCCGCAGCCAGCCCAGGACGAGGTCGAACGCGAGCAGCGCGATGATCACGCCGATCGTGACGGCCCATTCGAGGCCGCTGATCTCGAGCACCGGGTCCTCCTGCAGGTCACCACACCGACCACGCTGGTCGGTTGCGGAGCGCACCATATCGGGCAGTCAGGACACCGCGCCCGTCCTGAGGCCGGGCGCGGACCGCGATCAGCCCTTCGGACGCGCCGCGAAGACCCCCTCGGCGGGGAACGCCCCGTTCGCCAGGGCCGTCCGGACGAACGCCCCGCCGAGCTCCCCGAGCCGCGTGGCCCCGTCGGCGCCGAGCGCGGACCACGGGGCGGCGCCGAGGCGGTGGGTGTCGTTCTCGATCCGCTTGCGCAGTGCCGTGCCCTCCTCGGTCAGGACCGGTTCGACGGCGTCGTCCCCGGCCGTGTCGGCCGGCTGCAGCAGGCCGCGGTCCGCGAGCCCGGCGACGGCGGCGTTCCACTCGGCGGCCGACCAGCCGCGGCTGCCGCGGGCGAAGGCCACGGTGAACCCGGTGCCCGTCGCGGTCGCGGTGACCAGCGCCTCCAGCCCGGACAGCCCGGCCTCGACCAGCAGCGCGATGTGCCCGTCGCCGCGGTGCTCGCGCAGGATCGACAGTGCGTGCCAGAGGACCAGGTGCGGCTCGGTCGGCCAGGGCACGTCGAGGTGGCCGGCGGCGAGCGGGCGCCCGTCGGGGGTGACGGCCCCGGCCGCGGTCCGGGCCAGCCCGGCGGCCTCGACCATCTCGGGCGAGGCGACGGCGTCGTCGCCCAGGGTGCGGCGCAGCGAGGCGTCGGCGACGGCGAACCGCACGTCGAGCAGGTCCGCTGCGGACACCAGCTCCCAGGCCCGCGGGACCGACTTCGCGACCAGGCGCGGGGAGAAGTTGTAGAACGTCGCGGTGACCACCGAGGCGCCGACCGCGCCCATCGGTGCGGCCCGCGGGGCGAAGTAGCTCATCCGGCCCGGCTCCAGCCCGGCGGCGGTGTAGGCCGGTTCGCCCTCGGGGGCGAAGTAGACCTGGGAGTGCAGCGGTTCCAGCCCACGGGCGAGGCGCCCGGCGGCGACGGCGGCGTCGTTCATGCCCGGACGTTAACCCGTTCAGAGCACTCCGGGCAGCACGAGCAGTGCCCAGGCCAGCAGCGGACCGACCAGCACGACCACGCCGGCGTAGGCGAGCATCTGCCGGTAGAAGCGGTCCCGGTCGACGTCGGCGGGCGCGTTGGCGAGCACCAGCGCCCCGTTCGTGGAGAACGGGCTGACGTCGACGACGGTCGCGGCCACCGCGAGCGCCGCCACCATCCCGACCGCGGACACCTCGCCCTGCTGCAGGAACGGCAGGGCCAGCGGGATCGCGACGCCGAGGATCGCCACCGAGGACGCGAACGCCGAGAGCACGCCGCCGACGTAGCAGAGCAGCAGCGCCGCGAGCAGCGGTGCGCCGATCCCGCTGATCCCCGAGGAGACCAGGTCGACCGCGCCGGCCTCCAGGAGCACGCCTACGTAGGTGACGACACCGCAGATCAGCAGGACGGTGGACCAGGAGATCCTCCCGACGACGTCCGGGCGGCGCGGGGCGACCAGCCGCAGCACGATCGCGACGGCGAGCGCGACGACGCCGACGTCCCAGCCGAACGCGGCGGAGCCGACGGCCATGAGCGCGATGCCGGCCAGCGTGATGCCCTGCTCCAGCCCGACCCGGCCGGCGACCGGGGCCTCGGTCATCGTGCCGGTCGCGGTGCCGGTGCCCCCGGCGGGGGCGGCGTCGGCGTCCGGCGCCTCGACCGGGTCGACCGTGCGCCCGACGAGCGACCGGCCGCCGAGCACCACGAAGATCACGACGGCGATCACGACGTTGACCACGAGCGGGGTCAGGAACAGCGCGATCGGGTCGCTGGGCAGGCCCACGCCCGCCATCGTCGAGTTCACGAACGCGCCGTAGACGGTGATCGGCGAGAACGCCCCGCCGAGCGCGCCGTGCACGACCATCATGCCCATGAGCAGCAGGTTGATGCCGTAGCGCCGGGCGAAGGGCATCGCCAGCGGTGCGACGATCGCGACCGCGAACAACGCCCCGAGCCCCGAGAGCCCGCAGGAGATCGCGAAGAACACGAACGGCGCGAGCACCAGCCGCCCGCGGACGGCCCGCATCGCCCAGTGGACCAGCAGGTCGACGGTGCCGTTGGCCGTCGCCAGCGCGAACAGGTAGGTCAGCCCGACGAGCAGCAGGAACAGGTCTCCGGGGAAGCCCGCGAGGACGTCGTCGAGGCTCAGCCCCAGCACGCCGATCCCGACCGCGGCCGCGCCGAGCAACCCCAGTGCGCCGAGGTTGACCGGCATCGTCGTGGCGATCACGAACATGACCACCAGTACGGCGATCGCGATGATCTCGGGCCCCATCGGCCTCGCTCCTCGGTGTCGACCGGCCCGGACGGCGGTGACCGGGCCGGACGACACCGTGACAGATGACCCACATCGTGAGCAAGCGACCACATCGCGGTGTTCCACAGTCTGGTCAACCGTTGACAGCCGACCGCGGACCGGCGCACGGTGCCCCCGTCGGTCACAGCGGGGTGGTACGGCGACGGCGTGGAGGGGCACCGGATGGGTCTGTTCGAGACGATGCAGCAGCGCTCCACACCGGTCCGGGCCGGCGTGATCGGTGCGGGCACGTTCGCGACGATGTTCCTGCACCAGGCGGCCCGGGTGCCGAACCTGCAGGTCAGCGCCGTCGTCGACCTCTCGGAGGAGCGTGGCCGCGCCGCACTGGACACCGCCGGGCTCACCGGGACCCGGGTCGCGACCTCGGTCGACGCGGTGCTCGGGGCCGACGACGTGGACGTCGTCGTCGAGGCGACCGGCTCCCCCGTCGCGGGCGCCGCGCACGCGCTGGGCGCGATCGAGGCCGGGCAGCACGTCGTGATGGTGACCGTCGAGGCCGACGTGCTCGTCGGTCCGGTGCTCGCGGCCCGCGCGGCCGAGCGGGGCGTGGTCTACACGATGGCCTCGGGCGACCAGCCCAGCCTGATCTGCGAGCTGGTGGACTGGGCGCGGACCAACGGCTTCGCTGTCGTCGCCGCCGGGAAGGGCACCAAGTACCTGCCGGAGTACCACCGCTCCACGCCGGAGACGGTGTGGGGGCACTACGGGTTCACCCCCGAGCACGCGGCGGGGTCCGGGTTGAACCCGGTCATGTTCAACTCCTTCCTCGACGGCACGAAGTCCGCGATCGAGATGGCCGCCGTCGCGAACGCGACCGGCCTGCTCCCGCCGGAGGACGGGCTCGCCTTCCCGCCCGCGGGCACCGACGACCTGCAGCAGGTGTGCATCCCGCGCGAGGCGGGCGGGGTGCTGGACCGGACCGGGACGGTGGAGGTCGTGTCGTCGCTGCACCGCGACGGGAGCCCCGTGGACCGGGACCTGCGGTGGGGCGTCTACGTGACGCTGGAGGCGCCGAGCGACTACGTGGCGGCCTGCTTCGCGAACTACGGGCTGCGCACCGACCCCTCGGGCCGCTACACCGCGATGTACCGGCCGTACCACCTCATCGGGCTGGAGCTGGCCCAGAGCGTGTGCGCCGCGGGGGCCCGCGGCGCGGACTCCGGGCGGCCGCGGGGCTGGGTGGCCGACGTCGTCGCCACCGCCAAGCGCGACCTGGTCCCCGGGGACCGGCTCGACGGCGAGGGCGGCTCGACCGTGCACGGGGTCGTCCGCCCGGCCGCCGCGGCCCGGACCGGCGGGTTCCTGCCGATCGGGCTGGCCGACGGTGTCGTGCTGCGGCGCGCCGTCGCCGCGGGCGCCCCGGTGACCCGCGACGACGTCGAGCCGGTGACCGGGTCCGGTGTCGCCCACCGGCTGCGGGCGGAGCTGGAGGCCGGGTGACCGGCCCGACGCCGGAGGTCGGGGACCTCGCCGCGCATCCCGGCCTCGGCGACGCGGCGGCCGACCGGGTGCGGGGCCTGATCCTGTCCGGCGAGCTGCGCGACGGCGACCGGCTGGTCGAGCGCGAGCTCGCCACGCGGCTGGGGATCAGCCGGGGCCCGGTCCGCGACGCGCTGCGCAGGCTCGACGCCGAGGGGCTGGTCGTGCTGCTCCCCCGCCGCGGCGCCCGGGTCGCGATGCTGACCGCCGACGACGCCGAGGAGATCATCGCGCTGCGCGCCGCGACCGAGCCGCTGGCCGTGCGGGCACTGGCCACGACCGGATCGGCGGGGCACGCCCGGGAACTCGGCCGGATCGTCGACGACCTGCACGCCGCTTGCGCCGCGCGGGACAGCGCCGCCGCGGTGAGCCTGGACTTCGCACTGCACCGCCGGATCCACGAGCTCTGCGGACGACGACGACTGCTGCACATCTGGGAGACGATCTCGGCGCCGCTGCAGCACGTCTTCCGGCTGTCCCGCGACCTCTACGACGACCTGGGCGACATCGCCGACAGCCACCGCACGCTGCTCGACGACATCACCTCCGGCGACCCGGCCCGCGCCGAGGCCGCCGCGCGGGCCCACGTGACCCGCTTCGGACCGGAGCTGCTGCGGCGGATGCCGCGCGAGGAGGGGGACCAGTGACCGAACCGGGCGCATCGACCGGACCGGGTGCGACGAGGGGGCCGGACGCGGAGACCGCCGCTCCGACCATGTCGGCGCAGCGCATCGCCGTCGCCAGCTTCATCGGCACCGCGATCGAGTTCTACGACTTCTACATCTACGGCACCGCCGCGGCCCTGGTCTTCGGCACGCTGTTCTTCCCCGACCTCGACCCCCTGGTCGGCACGCTGGCGGCGTTCGCGACCTTCGGCGTCGGGTTCGTCGCACGCCCGGTCGGCGCGGTCGCCTTCGGGCACTTCGGCGACCGGGTCGGCCGCAAGGCGACCCTGGTGGTCTCGCTGCTGACGATGGGGGTCGGCACCGTCGCGATCGGACTGCTGCCGACGTACTCGACGATCGGGATCGCCGCGCCCGTCCTGCTGGTGCTGTGCCGGTTCCTGCAGGGCTTCGGGCTCGGCGGCGAGTGGGGCGGTGCGGTCCTGATGGCCACCGAGCACGCGCCCGAGGGACGTCGCGGGCTGTATTCGAGCTTCCCGCAGGTCGGCCCGGCGGTCGGGTTCATCATCGCGAGCGGGGCGTTCCTCGCGCTCTCCGCAGCCCTGACCGACGCCCAGTTCGCCGCCTGGGGCTGGCGGGTGCCGTTCCTGGCCAGCGCGGTCCTGGTGGTCGTCGGGCTCTACATCCGGCTGCGGATCGCCGAGACCCCGGTGTTCGAGAAGGCGATGCGCGAGCAGGAGCGTGAGAAGGCGCCGGTCGCCGAGGTGGTGCGCCGCCAGCCCCGGTCCCTGCTCCTCGCGACCGGCGGGATGATCATCACCCACACGATCTTCTACACGGTCACCACGTTCAGCCTGTCCTACGGCACCTCCGAGCTCGGTCTGTCCCGTACGACACTGCTGGTCGCGGCCATGGTCGCGGCCGCGGTGATGGGCGTGGCGACCCCGGTCCTCGCGGTGCTCTCGGACCGGGTCGGACGGCGCCGGGTGTGTCTATGGGCCTGCATCCTGGCGGTGCTGTGGGCGTTCCCGCTGTTCTGGCTGCTCGGGACCGGTGACGGGGTCCTCATCGCCGTCGGCTTCTCGGTCGCGATGATCGCCTTCGCCGGCGTGTTCGCCCCGATGGGCGCGTTCCTGCCGGAACTGTTCGCGACCCGCTACCGCTACACCGGCGCGTCGATCGGCTACAACGCCTCCAGCATCGTCGGCGGCGGCATCACGCCGCTGCTCGCGACGAGCCTGGTCGCCGCGACCGGCGCCTCCTGGCCGGTGTCGCTGCTGATCGCCGGACTGGCCGCCGTGTCGGGCCTGTGCGTGTGGGGCCTGCACGAGACCCGCACCGCCGACCTGACCGACGCCGGGGCGTTCACCCGCTGACCGGGCGCCACGATCGCGAACCGCTCAGCGGAATCTGCAGTGGTGGACCGCCCGGTCTGCTACCGCTTCCCCATGCGGCGCGACACCTCCCACGACACCTCCCACGACACGGCCCACGACATGCTCGGCGGACCCGACCGGGGCTCCTGGGGTATCGCTGTTCCGCGAATTCGCTTACCGGGTAAGCGAATTCGCGGGAACGGGTCGTCGGATCCGGCCGGCGGCTCCGACCCCGACCCCGGCTCCGACCCCGGCTCCGCCCGGCCACGCGGCGAGGACCGGTCGACCGTCGCGTCGGGTGGGGAGGTCCGCGGAACTCGCTTACCCGGTAAGCGAATCCGTTCGGACTCCACTCCGGGGAGCCCGCTCCCCGATGGCCTCGGATCATCGGAGGCCGTCCGAGACGCCGGAGTCACCGGGGCAGCCGGAGACACCGGGGCCGCCGGGGCCGCCGGGGACATCGGGGCCGCCGGGGGCACCGGGCCCGCCGGGGACATCGGGGACATCGGGGCCGTCGGACGGGACACGCGCGCGTGGCGGACGGAGGCGGAGGAGGACCGCCGGATCCGGGCCGAGACCGCGGAGGTGCTCGGACCGCTCCTCGCCAGGGCGGAGCTGCTCGGCTTCTACCGGATCCGGTCCGTCGCCGAGCGGTTCGGGCTGACGGTGCACGAGTACACGGTGCTCGCCGAGCTGCTGCTCGCCCGTCGGGCCATGACCGGCGCCGAGGTCGCGGAGACCGTCGGGCTCGCGACCGGAGGCACCACCCGGCTGCTCGCGCGGCTGGAGGAGCGCGACCTGATCGAACGCGAGCCGGATCCCGAGGACGGTCGCCGGCTGCTCGTCCTGGCGTCCGCCCGGGCCCACGAGATCCTCTGGAAGGACGTGACCGACACCGGCGCCCGGCGGATCGTGACCGGTGTCCCCGGGGAGTGGATCGACTGGTTCGCGCCGGTGACCGGGCGGATCCTCGACGTCGCCGTGCGCCGGTTCCAGGAGATGCGGGACCACCAGTACCGGGACCGGGTCCGACGGCGTCGGCAGCGGGCGGCAGAACGCTGAGGCGTCCGCGGCACGTCCCGCGAGGCTCAGTCCGGGCGCGCCCACCCCGTGCTCCGCTGCACCGCCCGCTTCCAGTTGTCGTGCTCGCGGCGGCGCAGACCCGGGTCCATCCTCGGCTCCCAGGCGGCCGCTCGGTGCCAGTTGCGGCGCAGCACCTCCGGGTCCGGCCAGTAGCCGACGGCCAGGCCGGCCGCGTACGCCGCGCCGAGCGACACCGCCTCCGAACCCAGGGGGCGTTCCACCGTGAGGTCCAGGACGTCGGCGACGCACTGCATGAGCAGGTGGTTCGCGGTCATGCCGCCGTCGACCTTCAGGCGGGTGACGGGAAGGCCGGAGTCGGCGTTCATCGCGTCGAGCACCTCACGGGTCTGCCACGCGGTCGCCTCCAGCACCGCGCGGGCGAGGTGGCCGCGGTGGATGTAGGAGGTCAGGCCGACGATCACCCCGCGGGCGTCGGGGTACCAGTGCGGGGCGTAGAGACCGGAGAAGGCGGGGACGACATAGCAGCCGCCGTTGTCCGGGACGGTCAGTGCGAGCGTCTCGATCCGGGCCGCCGTGGAGATCATGCCCAGCGCGTCGCGGAACCACTGGACCAACGAGCCCGTCATCGCGATGGAGCCCTCGAGCGCGTAGACCGGCCGGTCCCCGAGCAGGTAACCGACGGTCGGGATCAGACCGGCCTCGGACCCGGCGATGCGCGAGCCGGTGTTCTTCAGCAGGAACGCACCCGTCCCGTAGGTGCACTTCGCCTCGCCGGGCGCGAAGCACGTCTGGCCGACCAGCGCGGCCTGCTGGTCGCCGAGCGCCCCGGCCACCGGCACCCCGTCCAGCAGACCGGCACACCGGCCGTACACCCGGGAGTTCGGCACGATCGTCGGCAGCATCGCCCGCGGTACCCGCAACGCCGAGCACAGCGCGTCGGACCACTCCAGCGTGCGCAGGTCCATCAGCATCGTGCGGCTGGCGTTGGTGACGTCGGTGACGTGCACGCCGCCGTCGGGGCCGCCGGTCAGGTTCCAGATCAGCCAGGACTCCATGGTCCCGAACAGGACCTCGCCGCGCTCGGCGCCGTCGCGCGCACCGGGCACGTGGTCGAGCAGCCACTGCAGCCGGGGGCCCGCGAAGTACGTCGCCGGGCCGAGCCCGCTCACCCGGGCCCAGCGGGCGGCGTCGGCGTCGGCGGCGAGCCCGGCGACGATGTCGGTGGTCCGGGTGTCCTGCCAGGTGATCGCCCGCGCGAGCGGGACCCCGGTGCGGCGGTTCCAGACGACCGTCGTCTCGCGCTGGTTCGCGATCCCGAGCGCGACCACGTTCTGCGGCCCCAGGCCGGCGCGGCGCAGCGCGGCGGGCACGACCCGGGTCACCGCACGCCAGATCTCCGAGGCGTCGTGCTCGGCGCGGCCCGGGCTCGGGAAGTGTTGGCGGTGCTCGCGCTGGGCGACGGCGACCATCCGTCCCGAGCGTGTGAACAGCAGGCACCGCGTCGAGGTCGTCCCCTGGTCGATGGCGGCGACCACCCGCTCCCCCGCCGCGACCGTGCTCACGTCAGTCCCTCCAGCCCGTCGGCGATCTCCCCGGCCGCGGCGACCAGCTCGACGACGGGCTCGGGCCGGGCCCGCCCGTCGGCGGCGAACAGCTCCTCCACCGGCGCACCGATCCCGAGCGCCGCGACGGTCAGCCCACCCCCGCTGCGCACCGGTACCGCGAGGCCCCCGACCCCCGGTTCCCAGCCGCCTGCGTCGTCCGCCCAGCCGCGGCGGCGCGTCGTCGTGATCTCCCGGGCCAGTACCGCCGGGTCGGTCACGGTCGCGCGGGTGTAGGTCTCCAGCGGCTCGACCGCCCGCACCGACGCCGGCGCGAAGGCCAGCAGGCACCGCCCCCACGCCGTCGCGTGCAACGGCTGCGTGGTGTTGGTCCGCAGCCGCTGCGGTGTGTCGTCCGGCCGGAACACGTGGTGCACCAGGTCGACCCCGGCCCCGTCGGCGGACGGCACTCCCAGGTACACCGCGCAGCCGGTGCCCGCCGCCAGCGCATCGGCCCAGTTCATCGCCCGGGCGCGCAGGTCGTGCCGGTCCCACGGGGTGCCCAGCCGCCCCAGTCCCTCGCCCAGCAGGTAGCGGCCGGACGACGGCTCCTGCGCCACCAGGCCCTCCTCGCGCAGCGTGCGGAGCAGCCCGTGCGCGGTGGGGCGCGGCAGGTCCAGCGCCGCCGCCAGCTCGGCGAGCGCCAGTGGTCGCCCCGCACCGCCGAGCAGCCGCAGCAGCGCGGCCGCCCGCTCCACCGACTGGATCGCCCGCGCCACGCCGCGATCGTAGGCCGTACGGACGCCACGTGTACTCGATCATGGGGCGATCGACCCGCAACGTTCGGCATCGTCGAACGGATCGCGTTGCCCGGCGCCCGGCGCGCTCCTAGCGTCGCGTCGCACACGGCGGGGCCGCCCGGCCCCGCGAGGGGGACTCACCCAGAAGGGGGTTCGATGACGAGCTCCGAGAACACCGCGGCCGCGCCCGCCACCACCGAGAAGGCGCCCTCGCTGCTCGGCGAGCTGAGCGCCGAGTTCGCGGGCACGATGATCCTCATCCTGTTCGGCGTCGGCGTCGTCGCGCAGGTGACGACCACGCCGGACGGCTCCAACGGCCAGTACGACTCCATCGCCTGGGCCTGGGGCTTCGGCGTCATGCTGGGCGTCTACGTCGCCGGCCGGATCTCCGGCGCGCACCTCAACCCGGCGGTCACGCTGGCCTTCGCCGTGTACGAGGGCTTCCCGTGGCGCAAGGTCGGCCCGTTCGTCCTGGCCCAGACCCTCGGCGCGTTCGTCGCCGCGCTGATCGTGCGGTTCGTCTACGCCGACTTCATCCGGTCGGTCGACCCGAACCTCACCGAGACCCAGGGCATCTTCTCGACCTCGCCGGGCGCGCCGACCACCATCACCACGGCGTTCTTCGACCAGGTCGTCGGCACCGCGATCCTGGTGTTCGTGATCTTCGCGCTGGTCCACCCCCGCAACAAGGGCCCGATGGCCAACATGGCGCCGTTCATGATCGGCATCCTGGTCGTCGGCATCGGCATGGCCTGGGGTGCGAACGCCGGCTACGCCATCAACCCCGCCCGCGACTTCGGGCCGCGGCTGGCCTCCTGGGTCACCGGCTACGACACCGCCTGGGTGACCCGCGACGGCACGCCCTACTGGTGGCTTCCGATCGTCGCTCCGCTGATCGGCGCCCTGATCGGGGGCGGCCTGTTCAAGGCCCTCATCGACCGGTACATCCCCGCGGAGGACGCTCCGCAGGAGGTCGGGCGGGTCTGACCCGGCCGACCCCCGTCCGCCCGCCCCACCCCCCGCCCCGATCCCCGCAAGAAGGAGAGCTCAATGGCCGAGTTCGTCGGCGCCGTCGACCAGGGCACCACCTCCAGCCGCTTCATGATCTTCGACCACAGCGGCAACGAGGTGGGTCGCCACCAGCTGGAGCACGAGCAGATCCTGCCGCAGGCCGGCTGGGTCGAGCACGACCCGATCGAGATCATCGAGCGCACCAACACCTGCCTGCAGCAGGCACTCACCAAGACCGGGCTGTCCGCGTCCGACCTGGTCGCGCTGGGCATCACCAACCAGCGTGAGACCACCGTCGTGTGGAATCGGCGCACCGGGCGCCCGTACTACAACGCGATCGTCTGGCAGGACACCCGCACCGACCGGATCGCGACCGCGCTCGACCGCGACGGCCGCGGCGACGTCATCCGCCGCAAGGCGGGCCTCCCGCCCGCCACGTACTTCTCCGGCGGCAAGATCCAGTGGATCCTGGAGAACGTCGACGGCGTCCGCGAGGCCGCGGAGAACGGCGACGCGGTCTTCGGCAACACCGACACCTGGGTCATCTGGAACCTCACCGGCGGCACCAACGGCGGGCTGCACGTCACCGACGTGACCAACGCCAGCCGCACCATGCTGATGGACCTCGAGACCCTCGACTGGGACGACGAGCTGCTCGGCTTCTTCGGCATCCCGCGCCGGATGCTGCCGGAGATCAAGCCGTCGTCGTCGGCGACCGCGTTCGGGAAGACCCTGGCGAACGGGCCGCTCGGCGGCGAGGTCCCCATCACCGGCGACCTGGGCGACCAGCAGGCCGCGACCGTCGGCCAGGTCTGCTTCGCCCCCGGCGAGGCGAAGAACACCTACGGCACCGGCAACTTCATGCTGCTCAACACCGGCACCGAGCTGGTCCGCTCGGAGTCCGGCCTGCTCACCACGATGTGCTACCAGTTCGAGGGCGAGCGTCCGGTCTACGCGCTGGAGGGCTCCATCGCGGTCACCGGCTCGGCCGTGCAGTGGC
The DNA here is from genome assembly GCF_017312155.1 of Pseudonocardia sp. UM4_GMWB1. Classification (NCBI taxonomy): domain Bacteria; kingdom Bacillati; phylum Actinomycetota; class Actinomycetes; order Pseudonocardiales; family Pseudonocardiaceae; genus Pseudonocardia; species Pseudonocardia sp. UM4_GMWB1. The sequence goes on from NZ_QJPN01000001.1 coordinate 5,049,624, forward strand.
TGCGCGACCAGCTCGGCATCATCTCCGGCGCCTCGCAGTCGGAGTCGCTGGCCCGCCAGGTCGAGGACAACGGCGGCGTGTACTTCGTCCCGGCGTTCTCCGGCCTGTTCGCGCCGTACTGGCGTTCCGACGCCCGCGGCGCGATCGTCGGCCTGTCCCGGTTCAACACCAACGCACACCTGGCGCGGGCCACGCTGGAGGCGATCTGCTACCAGTCCCGCGACGTCAGCGACGCCATGACCCAGGACTCCGGGGTCACCCTGGAGACGCTGAAGGTCGACGGCGGCGTCACCCAGAACGAGCTGTGCATGCAGATCCAGGCCGACGTGCTGGGTGTGCCGGTCTCGCGGCCCGTCGTCGCCGAGACCACCGCGCTCGGCGCGGCCTACGCGGCCGGGCTGGCCGTCGGGTTCTGGAAGAACACCGACGAGCTGCGGGAGAACTGGAACGAGGCCCGGCGCTGGGAGCCGACCTGGTCCGAGGAGCAGCGCAACGAGGGTTACGGCCGGTGGAAGAAGGCCGTCGAGCGGACCCTGGACTGGGTCGACGTCCAGTAGGGCCACCCGCCCGGTGTCGCCCTCACCACACGTGAGGGCGACACCGGGCACACCCGCGATCGGACGGGTGTTCAACGGGTAGTCCCCCGGCGGGACAGCACGAGCACGAACCACTCAGGAAGGTCTGATCATGAAATCGGTGGCGCTCTCTCCGGAGGCCCGTACCACGGCGCTGCAGGCGATGGGCGACCGCGAACTGGACGTGCTGGTCGTCGGCGGTGGCGTCGTCGGCGCCGGTGCCGCCCTCGACGCGGCCACACGTGGTCTGTCGACCGGGCTGGTCGAGGCCCGCGACTTCGCGTCCGGCACGTCGAGCCGTTCCTCCAAGCTCATCCACGGCGGTCTGCGCTACCTGGAGATGCTCGACTTCCGCCTGGTGGCCGAGGCGCTGCAGGAGCGGGGGCTGCTGATCCAGACCCTCGCGCCGCACCTCGTCCGCCCGGTGCCGTTCGTCTACCCGCTCAAGCACCATGTGTGGGAGCGCTTCTACGCCGGTGCCGGCGTCGCGCTCTACGACTCTCTCGGGCTGCTGTCCGGCCGGGCCCGCGGCCTGCCGCACCACCGGCACCTCACCCGTCGCGGCGCCCGCAAGGTCGTGCCCTCGCTGCGTCGCGACGCCCTGGTCGGGGCCCTGGAGTACTACGACGCCCAGGTCGACGACGCCCGCCACACCATGGAGATCGCCCGCACCGCGGCCGCCTACGGCGCGCACGTCGCGACCCGCGCCCGCGTCGTCGGACTGCTGAAGGACTCCGGCCGCGTGATCGGCGCGACCGTGCAGGACCTGGAGTCCGGGGACCGGTTCGACGTCCGCGCCAAGGAGGTCATCAACGCCACCGGGGTGTGGACCGACGACACCCAGGGCCTCGCCGGCGAGCGCGGCCAGTTCAAGGTGCGCGCGTCCAAGGGCATCCACCTGGTCGTCCCCCGCGACCGGATCCGCGGCGACGCCGGGCTGATCCTGCGCACCGAGAAGTCGGTGCTGTTCGTCATCCCGTGGGGCCGGCACTGGATCATCGGCACCACCGACACCGACTGGGACCTGGACAAGGCGCACCCGGCGGCGAGCGCGGCCGACATCGAGTACCTGCTCGCGCACGTCAACGAGGTGCTCGAGCAGCCGCTGACCCACGAGGACGTCGAGGGCGTCTACGCCGGTCTGCGCCCGCTGCTGCACGGCGAGTCCGAGGCGACCTCGAAGCTGTCCCGCGAGCACGCCGTCGCCACGCCGGTGCCCGGTCTGGTCGTCGTGGCCGGGGGCAAGTACACGACCTACCGCGTGATGGCCAAGGACGCCGTCGACGCTGCCGTGCACTCGCTCGACGCGAAGGTGCCCGCCTCCTGCACCGAGAAGGTCCCGCTGCTCGGCGCCGAGGGCTTCACGGCGCTGCGCAACTCGACCCACCAGCTCGCCGGGCGCAGCGGGCTGCACCCGGTGCGGATCGAGCACCTGCTCGGCCGGTACGGCTCGCTGATCGACGAGGTCCTCGACCTCCTCATCGCCGACCCGACCCTGGCCGAGCCGCTCACCGGCGCCGAGGACTACCTGCGGGCCGAGGTCGTCTACGGCGCCTCGCACGAGGGCGCGCGGCACCTGGAGGACATCCTCGCCCGCCGCACCCGGATCTCGATCGAGACCTTCGACCGGGGCGTGGGTGCCGCCGAGGAGACCGCGACACTGGTCGCCCCGGTGCTGGGCTGGAACGACGAGCAGATCGCCCGCGAGGTCGACCACTACGTCAAGCGGGTCGAGGCCGAGCGGGAGAGCCAGAAGATGCCCGACGACGCCACCGCCGACGCCGCCCGGCTCGGCGCGCCGGACGTGGTACCGGTCAGCGGCTGAGCACCGCCGCCACCCCGTGAGCGAACCCGAGCGGACCCCGGACGGGCGGTACATCGTCGTCCGGGGCCGCCGGTGGCGCGCCACCGACCCGACGATCCCGGACGACGTGCGGTCCGCGCTGCAGCAGCACCTCGGAAAGGCCCGCGCCGAGGTCGGTGCCGGTAGGCGGACCGGCGACGACGACCGCGTCGCCGCCGCCCGGACGCGGGTGTCCGCGGCCAAGCACGGCCTCGGCGAGCGCGGCACGCCCTGGTGGGACCTGGACGACGACGCCCGCCGGGAGCGCTGGGAGACCGCGCTGCACGACCTCGGCGACCGACCCGCCGGCAGTTCCTGATCGAGGACCGGATCCGTCCGCGATCGGTCCTATCGTCGTTCCCGTCGGACCGGGACGGCCCCGGTCCGCGGACCCCGAGAGGCGGCCCCGGAGATGAACGCCACCGACGAGAAGCAGGCCCTGACCGGCGAGCGTGCCGAGCTGATCGCCACCCTGGAGCGGCACCGCGGCTTCCTGCTGCAGACCGCCGACGGGCTGACCGACGAGCAGGCGCGCACCCGCAGCACGGTGAGTGCACTGACGATCGCCTCGCTGCTCAAGCACGTCGCGGACACCGAGGAGCAGTGGTTCCGCTTCGCCGTCGAGGGCGCCGCCGCGTTCGGTGACGTCGAGGTCTACAACGACTCCGTCGACTGGGACGCCGTCGACGCCGAGGCCGACGCGAACGGCGGTGACTGGTCCGCCTCCGGCGAGGAGTGGGTGGACACCCGGTTCGTCCTGGCCGACCACGAGACCCTGGAGTACCTGCGGGCCCGGGTCGAGCAGGTCGCCGCGCGCACCGAGGAGGTGCTGCGGACCGCGGACCTGGACTCCTCGCACGCCCTGCCGGTCGCGCCGTGGTTCGAGCCGAACACGTCCTGGTCGGTCCGCCGGGTCGCGATCCACATGCTCGCCGAGACCAGCCAGCACGCCGGGCACGCCGACATCATCCGCGAGGCGATCGACGGCGCGCGCACGATGGGCTGAGCCCCGGTAGGCAGGCTCCGGGGGCGGCGTGGCTCCGGCGGCCCCGGACCGCGCGGGCCCGGCGCCGGGGTTACGTTGCGGCGGTGGCGGACCAGGTGAGCATCGCAGACATCGAGACGGCGGCGGAGCGGATCGCCGGGGGCGTGGTGCGTACCCCGACCGTCCCCTCCCCCGGGCTGTCCGCGGCCCTCGGCGCGCCCGTGCTGCTCAAGCTGGAGCACCTGCAGCGGGCCGGGTCGTTCAAGCCGCGCGGGGTGCTGGCCAAGCTCGCGTCGCTGACCGACGCCGAGCGCGCCGCGGGCGTCGTCGCGGTGTCGGGTGGCAACCACGGGCTGGCCGTCGCCGAGGTCGCGGGCGCCGCGGGGGTGGACGCGGTCGTCGTCATGCCGCGCACCGCGCCGGCCCGGTCGGTCGCCGCGGCCCGCGCCGCAGGTGCCGACGTACAGCTCACCTCCGACATCGCGGCCGCGTTCGCGCAGGCCGGGGAGCTGCAGCGGGCAGGACGGACGCTGGTGCACCCGTTCGACGACCCGGTGATCGTCGCCGCGCAGGGCACCGTGGGGCTGGAGCTGGCCCGCGACGCCGTCGCTCTCGGCGAGCCGCCGACCGACGTGCTGGTCTCCATCGGCGGCGGGGCGCTGATCTCCGGGGTCGCCACCGCGGTCCGCGCGCTGCTGCCCGGCACCCGGGTCTGGGGTGTGGAGACCGTCGGCGCCGAGGCGATGTCCGCCGCCCTGGCCGCGGGCGGCCCGACGCCCGTCACGATCTCGTCGGCGATCACCACGCTGTCCGCGCCGTCGGCGTCGCAGCTGACCTACGACCACGTCCGTGCGCTGGTGCACGAGGTCCTCGTCGTCGACGACGCCGAGGCCCACCGCGGCACCCTCACCCTCGCCGAGCACGCCGGGATCTGGGCCGAGCCGGCCGCGGGCTGCCTGGTCCCGGCCGCCCGCCGGATCGTGGAGCGGCACCCGGACGCCCGGCTCGCCCTGGTGGTCTGCGGCGGCAACGCCGACGTCGCCGACGTGGTCCGCGACGCGGCGCGGCCGTGATCACCGGTCGTGGAGCGCAGCGTCCGCGAGGCGGGCGTGATGCTCCGCAACCGGTGATCACCGCGGGATGACCGTGTGCGGCCGGGGCGTTGGCCCGGGTGTGGAGCGGACCGGGGTCGTGGTGATCGGCGCGGGCCAGGCGGGCCTGTCGGCGGCGGCCGGGCTGCGGCGCGGCGGGCTGGAGCCGGGCCCCGGGTTCGTCGTGCTGGACGGCGAGGACGGCCCCGGCGGCGCGTGGCGGCACCGCTGGCCGACGCTGCGGATGCGCACGGTGAACGGCATCCACGACGTCGCCGGGGTCCGCTCCGGATTCGACGACCCCGGCGCCGACCCGGACCTCCCCGCGCGCGACGCCGTCCCCGCCTACTTCGGCCGCATCGAACGCGAGCTGGACCTGCGGGTCGTCCGCCCGGTGCACGTCACCCGGGTGTCCGACGCCGGCGGGTCCCCGGTCGTCGACACCGGCGGGCCGCCGGCCGTCGACACCGGCGGGTCACTGGCTGTCGACACCGACCGCGGCACCTGGGTCGCCGACCACCTGGTCAACGCCACCGGCACCTGGACCCGCCCGTTCGTCCCCGCCTACCCGGGCCTCGCGACCTTCCGCGGTACGAGCCTGCACGCCCGCTCCTACCCCGGCCCGCAGGCCATGGCCGGGAAGCGGGTCGTCGTGGTCGGCGGCGGGATCACCGCGGTGCAGCTGCTCCTGGAGATCGCCCCGTACGCCGCCGCGACGACGTGGGTCACCCGCCGGGAGCCCGAGTGGCACAGCACGCCGTTCGGGCCCGAGCAGGGACGCGCCGCCGTCGCCCGGGTCGAGGAACGGGTCCGGGCCGGGCTGCCGCCGCGCAGCGTCGTCGGCGTGACCGGGCTGGGGCTCACGCCCGGGGTGCAGGCCGGGATCGCGAGCGGGGTGCTGGCGCGCAGGCCGATGTTCACCCGGGTCGCGCCGGACGGGGTGGAGTGGTCCGACGGCACCCGGGAGCCCGCGGACGTGCTGCTGTGGGCGACCGGCTGGCGGCCCGCGCTGGGCCACCTCGCCCCGCTGCGGCTGCGCGGACCGGGCGGCGGGATCGTCATGGGCGGGCCGCGCGACACCGGCGTCGTCGCCGACCCGCGGGTGCACCTGGTCGGCTACGGCCCGTCGGCGAGCACGATCGGCGCCGACCGGGCCGGTCGCGCCGCGGCGCGCGCGGTCCTGGAGCGGCTACCGGTCGCGGCCGGCGCCTGAGTCGGCGGCCTCCCGGCCGAGCAGCCGGTACTCCCGGATCACCATCACGATGATCGCGATGTCGAGCGCGGCGAGGAACGGCAGCACGACGGAGTGCGTGTGCCAGGCGTGGACCAGCTCGTACACGACGAACATCGCCAGGATCACCACCGCGGGCGGGTAGGCGGGGCGCCAGCGGGTCAGCAGCGCCGCGACCAGGCCGAGCTTGAGCACGCCGTGCAGCCCGAGGTAGACGATGACGAAGGTGCGGTCCCCGCCGGCGAAGCGGTCGACGCCCTCGGTCAGGTGCCGGGCCAGGGTGCCGTCCGGCGGACCGATCAGGTCGCGGGCGAGGATCTGCGCGACGACCCGGTGCAGCCAGTCCCCCGACACCAGTACCAGCGCGACGGCGCCCAGCAGCTCCGCCGCCCCGTCGATGCCCTTCACGACCAGGGCGACGCGGAACAGCTGCTCGGTCCGGCGGGCCGAGGTCGTCGTCGCCGTCGGTCCGGCGGTCACCGGGTGATCCCGGTGTGGCCGAGGGGGTAGCGGCCGGGCTGCGGCCACATGCACAGCCCGCGCGGGCCGTCACCGACCGGGATCCGCCGGATCGGATGGCCGTCGTCGGCGGAGAGCACGTACACCTCCCGGTCGTAGCGCCCGGACGGCCACAGGGTCCGGCCGTCGGCCGAGACGTTACCCATGTCGGGACCCACCTTCCCGGGGATCCGCCGGAGCGCCTCCGTCACCGCGAGCAGGGCTGCGGCGGCCGCCGCGCGCAGCACCTCGCGCCCGGGACGTCCCGGCGGACGGCTCCACCCCTCGCGACCCCACGCCGCGGACTGTAGACCCTGCCCGACCTGCGAATTCGGTGACCCGAGGGAGGATCGGGACGGACCGGACGAGCCGGGCGAGACCGTGGCGCGAACACGCGCCGGGGCGCTACAGTTATTAGCGATGCTCAACAAATCGGGACCGGCCGACCGGTACAAGTGGGTCGCACTGTCGAACACCACGATGGGCGTGCTGATCGTGACGATCAACATGTCGATCCTGCTGATCGCGCTGCCGGACATCTTCCGCGGCATCGGGATCGACCCGCTGGCGCCGGACAACATCGACTACCTGCTGTGGCTGATCATGGGGTACCTCGTCGTCACGGCGGTGCTGGTGGTCAGCTTCGGCCGGCTCGGCGACATGTACGGCCGTACCCGCATGTACAACCTGGGCTTCGCCGTCTTCACGGTGTTCTCGGTGCTGCTGGCCGCCACCTGGATGCAGGGCGACGCCGGCGCGGTCTGGCTGATCACGATGCGGGTGCTGCAGGGTGTCGGCGGGGCGCTGCTGCTCGCCAACTCGACCGCGATCCTCACCGACGCGTTCGGAGTCCACCAGCGCGGGCTCGCGCTCGGGATCAACTCCGTCGCGGCGATCGCCGGCTCGTTCCTCGGACTGGTCGTCGGCGGGGTGCTCGCCCCGGTGAACTGGCACCTGGTGTTCCTGGTGTCGGTCCCGGTCGGGGTGTTCGGCACGATCTGGGCCTACGCCCGGCTCCGCGACACCGGCGCCCGCCGCGCGGCGCGGATCGACTGGTGGGGCAACCTGACGTTCGCGGTCGGGCTCGTCGCCGTCCTGATGGGCATCACCTACGGCATCCAGCCCTACGGCGACGACGTCATGAGCTGGACCAGCCCGCTCGTCCTCGGCCTGATCCTCGGCGGGATCGCGGTGCTGGCGCTGTTCACCTGGATCGAGCGCCGGGTGCCCGAGCCGATGTTCCACGTCTCGCTGTTCTCGATCCGTGCGTTCACCGCGGGCAACATCGCGAGCCTGCTGGCCGCGCTCGGCCGCGGCGGGCTGCAGTTCATCCTGATCATCTGGCTGCAGGGCATCTGGCTGCCCGAGCACGGCTTCCCGTTCGAGACGACGCCACTGTGGGCGGGCATCTACATGGTCCCGCTGACGATCGGGTTCCTCGTCGCCGGACCGGTGTCGGGCATCCTGTCCGACCGCTACGGCGCCCGCGCCTTCGCCACGGTCGGGATGCTCGGTGCGGCCGCGACGTTCCTCGCGCTGCTGGCGCTGCCGGTGGACTTCGACTACCGGGCGTTCGCGCTGCTGCTGGCACTCAACGGCCTGGCGATGGGTCTGTTCAGCTCCCCGAACCGGGCGGCGATCATGAACTCGCTGCCCGCGCACCAGCGTGGCGCCGGGGCCGGCATGACCTCGACGTTCCAGAACGCGGCGACGGTGCTGTCGATCGGGGTGTTCTTCTCGCTGCTCATCGCGGGCCTGTCGACGACGCTGCCCACGTCGCTGCACGACGGGCTCGTGGCACAGGGTGTGCCGGAGCTCGCGGCGGACCGGGTCGCGGCGCTGCCGCCGGTCGGGATCCTGTTCGCGGCGCTGCTGGGCTACAACCCGATCGCGACGCTGCTCGGCCCGCAGGTCCTCGGCACGCTGGCGCCCGCACAGTCGGCGTACCTGACCGGGCGGGAGTTCTTCCCGCAGCTGATCTCCGGCCCGTTCGCCGACGGGCTGACCTTCGCGCTCGGGTTCGCCGCCGTCGCCTGCCTGGTCGCCGCGGTGGCGAGCGCACTGCGCGGCGGGAAGTACCACCACGTCGACGGGCCCGTGGTGACCGACGGCGACGCGACCGGCGCGGCGCGGCCGGCGGCGACCCGCGGCTGAGGCCCGCCCGGCACACCGCGACCCCGGCCCGGCGGTGCCGGGGCCGGGGTGTCACGGCGCGGGGGTCAGTCCGCGGCGACCTCGCTGCCGTCCTGGCTCCAGCGGGTGTGGAACTTGCCGTCGGCGTCGGTGCGCGCGTAGGTGTGCGCGCCGAAGTAGTCGCGCAGCCCCTGGATGAGGTTGGCCGGGCCGCGCTCGCGACGGTAGCCGTCGTAGTAGGACAGGCTGGAGGAGAACGCGGGGATCGCCACGCCCTGCTCGGTCGCGGTCACCACGACCCGGCGCCACGCGTCCTGTGCGTTCGCAACGGCCTCGGTGAAGTACGGGACCATCAGCAGGTTGTCCAGGTCCGGGTGGGACTCGTAGGCCTCGGTGATCCGGTTGAGGAACTGGGCGCGGATGATGCAGCCGCCGCGCCAGATCCGGGCCATCGCGCCGAGGTCGAGGCCCCAGTCGTTGGCCTGCGAGGCGGCGCGCATCTGCGCGAAGCCCTGGGCGTAGGCGACGACCTTGGACGCGTAGAGCGCCTGGCGGATGTCCTCGACGAGCTCGTCGCGGTTCTTCCCCGAGCCCGGGGTCGGGCCGCCCAGAGTCGTCGAGGCCTCCCGGCGCTCGTCGCGCAGGTTGGACAGCGTGCGGGCGAACACGGCCTCGGTGATGCCGGTCAACGGGACGCCGAGGTCGAGCGCGTCGATGGCCGTCCAGCGGCCGGTGCCCTTCTGCTCGGCCTGGTCGACGATCACGTCGACGAGCGGCTTCCCGGTCTTCTCATCGGTCTTGGCCAGCACGATGCCGGTGATCTCGATGAGGAAGGACTCGAGGTCGCCCGAGTTCCACTCCTCGAAGATCTTCCCGATCTCCGGCGCGGACAGCCCGGCGACGTGCGTGAGCAGGTCGTAGGCCTCGGCGATGAGCTGGATGTCGGCGTACTCGATGCCGTTGTGCACCATCTTCACGTAGTGCCCGGCGCCGCCGGGGCCGACGTGGGTGCAGCACGGGGTGCCGTCGACGTTCGCGGCGATCGCGGTGAGGATCTCCTCGACCTCGCCGTAGGCCTCCTGCGGGCCGCCGGGCATGATGCTCGGCCCGTTGAGGGCGCCCTCCTCGCCGCCGGACACGCCGATGCCCATGAAGCGCAGCCCGCGCTCGGAGCAGTACGCGGCACGGCGGTCGGTGTCGGGGAAGTGCGAGTTGCCGGCGTCGATGATGATGTCGCCGCTGTCGAGCAGCGGGGCCAGCTCGTCGATGACGGCGTCGACCGGCTTGCCCGCCTTCACCATGACGACGATCTTGCGCGGGGTCTCCAGCGCGTCGACGAACTCCTGCAGCGACTCGGTGCCGGTGAAGGCACCCTCGTCGCCGTAGTCCTTCATGAACTCGGTCGTCTTCGAGGTGGTGCGGTTGTGCACCGCCACCGGGAAGCCACGGCGGGCCATGTTGCGGGCGAGGTTCGCCCCCATCACCGCCAGCCCGGTGACCCCGATCCGGCTCTTCTCCGCCATCAGTGCTTCCTCCGTGTCGTTCGGACGCCGCTGTACCCGACCCATCCTGGCCCGCGGCCCCCGGCGGCGCAGCGAGGAGCGCGTGTCCCCTCGGTCACCCCGCGAGGAAGTCGGCGAGCAGGGCGCTCGCGGTCTCCGGCGCCTCCTCCGGGATCCAGTGCCCGCAGCCCTCGACGCGCTCGAAGCGGAAGTCGTCGACGTACGCCGAGGAGCCCCGCATCTGCCCCTCGGTGAGCGCGAGGTCGCCGTCGCTCCACACCCCCATCGTCGGCACCGTGATCCGCGGGGGCTGCGGGATCGTGGTGGGCACGAACGTCGCCGGGTCGATGTTGGCGCGGTACCAGTTCAGCGACGCCGTCAGGGCGCCCGGCCGGGACAGGTCGGCGAGCTGGCGGGCGGCCATCGGGTGCCCCTCGGGCAGCGTCGCGTGCAGCCAGCCGCGCAGGAACTGCCAGTCGTCGGCCGGCATCACCTGCTCGGCGACGCCGGGGAACTGGAACCAGAGCATGTACCAGGACATCGCCTTCTGCCGGAACCCCGCGGTGGCGAACGCGGCGGGATGCCCGACGGAGAACGCGGCGTAGCGGGTCACCCGCGGCGAGGCGAGGGTGAGGGCCCAGCCGAGGGAGGCGCCCCAGTCGTGCCCGGCGAGGGCGAACCGGTCGATGCCGAGCGCGTCCGCGACGCCGAGGACGTCGGCGGCCAGGGCCCGCATCCGGTAGTGCTCGACCTCGGCCGGCCGGTCGGAGTCCCCGAAGCCGCGCAGGTCCGGGACGACGACCCGGTACCCGGCCCCGGCGAGCGCGGCGGCCTGGTGGGTCCACAGGGCGGCCCGGTCCGGCCAGCCGTGCAGCAGCAGGACGGGGCTGCCGTCGCCGCCGGTGTCGTGCACGGACAGGGTGATCTCGGGCAGGGTCGTGCCGGGGACGGTGATCCGCTGCGGGGCCGGGAGCGTCATGGGCCGACCGTATCCCCGGTTCCCGCCCGCTGGGACGCCGCGCACGGCGGGACCGCCGGTGGGGTGACACTGGCCCGATGGTCCGCCTCTCCCCCGACACGGACCGGGACGGCCGGGCCGTGCCGGTGGGCGTGATCGGCCTGGTCGGCGGCGTCGTCGGCGGGCTGATCGGCGGCGGCAGCGGAGTGCTGTTCGTGCCCGCGCTCGACCGGTTCACCGCGATGTCGCGGACCCGGATCCACGGCTCGTCGACGATCGCGAACATCGGGGTCTGCGTCGCCGGTGCGGCCGCCTACGCGCTCGGCGGCGGGTCGCTGGACCTGCGGACCGGCGCCGGGCTGATCGTCGGTGGCACGGTCGGCGGGTGGATCGGCCCGAAGCTGCTGGCGCGCGCGTCGGAGACGCTGCTGCGGGTCCTGCTGGTGGCCGTGCTGGTGCTGACGGCGGCGAAGCTGCTCGTCGACGCGCTGGGCGTGCCGCTGCTCGGCGGGGCGGTGGTGCCGGCGTCGCTGGTCGCCGATCCCTGGTTCCTGTATCCGACGGCGACGGTGGTCGGCCTGGTCATCGGCGCCTGGGCGGGTGCGATGGGACTCGGCGGCGGGCTGCTCGCGGTGCCGGCGATGGTGCTGCTGTTCGGCACGGACCTGCACGTCGCGGCCGGGACCTCGCTGCTGATGTTCATCCCGAACTCGATCGTCGGGACGGTCGTGCACCTGCGTCAGGGCACCGCGTCCGGGAGGTGGGGCACGGTACTGGCGGTGACCGCCGCGCCGGGCACGGTGGCGGGCGCGGTCCTCGGCCTGGCGCTCGACGCGGTCGTGCTGGGGCTGGTGTTCGGCACGTTCGCGACCGCGATGGCGGCGCGCGAGACCGTCGGACTGGTCCGCCGACGACGGGAATGAGTGCGCAGACGACCCGGAACGCGCTACCCTTCAGGGTGCGCTCAGAACACGAGAACGTGGACCAGCACCCAAAGTATAACACGGATGGCAAGACCCCGGCGACCTCCGCTTCCGCCTACGAGGCGGAGCTGACCCGCGAGACCCGGCACCTCCGCGGGCTGCACGCCCTGCTCGACGACGAGCTCGCCGCCGCGGGCGCGCAGGCCCGGGGCGCCGCCGCCGAGCGTGCCGGGGAGCAGCTCAGCGCCCGCTGGGAACGCGACGTGTCGGTGCACCGCGCCTCGGAGCGGGTGCGCACGCTCACCGCGGCCCGCGCGGGACTGTGCTTCGGGCGTCTCGACCACGTCGACGGGGCCGCCCCGACCCGGGTCGGCCGGATCGGGCTGACCGACCCGGCCGACGGCGAGAGCGCGCTGGTCGACTGGCGGGCGCCGGCCGCGCAGCCCTTCTACTGCGCCACCCCGGTCACCCCGCTCGGTGTGACCCGGCGCCGGCACTACACCGTCGCCGGCACCGCGCCGCACGAGCGGGTCGCCGGCTTCCACGACGACCTCCTCGACGGCGACGGGCCCGGCACCGGGACCGTGTCGGCGTCGGACCCCGCGCTCCTCGCCGCCCTCACCGCGCCGCGCGGGACCCGCATGCGCGACATCGTCACCACCATCCAGTCCGAGCAGGACGAGATCATCCGTCTGCCGCTGTCGGGCACCGTCGTGATCGAGGGCGGCCCCGGGACGGGCAAGACCGCCGTCGCGCTGCACCGGATCGCGTACCTGCTCTACACCCACCGCGACCGGCTCGCCCGCAGCGGCGTGCTCGTCGTCGGGCCGAGTGCGGGGTTCGTGCACTACGTCGGCGGGGTACTGCCCGCGCTCGGCGAGTCCGCGGTCGTGTTCACCACCCCCGGACGCCTCGCGCACGGCGTCGTGGCGGAGGCGACCGACCCGCCGGGGACGGCCCGGCTCAAGGGCGACCTCGCGATGGTCGACGTGCTGCGCCGCGCCGTCGACGACCGCCAGGAGCTGCCCGAGGCACCGGTCGCGATCGAGATGGACGACGTCACCGTCGAGATCAGCACGGCGCCGGCCGCCGAGGCGCGCCGCCGGGCCCGTGCCACCGGGCAGCCGCACAACATCGCCCGCGCCACGTTCCGCGACACCCTCGGGCGGCTGCTCGTCGACCAGGGTCTGGAGCGGCTCGAGGTCGGTCTGGAGGACCCGCCGGAGCTCGCGGAGCTGCTGGCGGAGCTGGACATCCCGGAGATCGAGCCCGCCGGGGCGGCCGAGGTGTCGGCCGAGATGCGGGCCGAGCTGCGCGACGCGTTGCGCACCGACCCCCGGTTCCACGCGGCCGTCGAGCAGCTGTGGCCGGTGCTGACCCCGCAGCGGGCCCTGGCCGAGCTGTACGCCGACCCGGACCGGCTGGCCGCCGCGGGTGCTCCGGAGTCGCTGCGGCGGGAACCGGGCACGCCGTGGACCGTGGCCGACGCGCCCCTGCTCGACGAGCTCGCCGAGCTACTCGGCCCGGTCCCCGACGGGACACCCGCCACGGCACCGGAGCCGGACGGCGCCTACGCCGCCGAGGTGCTGACCGTGCTGGAGTCCGCGGACCGGTCGCTCGCCGGGGAGGACCCGGACGAGCTGCGGCCCACCGACTTCGTGACCGCGGACATGCTCGCGCAGCGGCACGTCGCCGGGGTGCCGCTGACCGTGGCCGAGCGCGCGGCGTCGGACCGGGACTGGCGCTACGGGCACCTCGTCGTCGACGAGGCGCAGGAGCTGTCCGCGATGGACTGGCACGTGCTGCTGCGGCGCTGCCCGGCGCGGTCGATCACCGCGGTCGGCGACCTCGCCCAGCGCAGCGCCCCGGCCGGCGCCCGGGCCTGGGCCGACGTGCTCGCCCCGCACCTGGCCGGACGCTGGACGCACCGCACGCTGACGGTGAACTACCGGACGCCGTCGGAGATCATGGACGCCGCCGCGCGGGTGCTGGCGACCTACGCCCCGGACCGTCGCCCGCCGGAGTCGGTGCGCAGCACCGGTGAGCAGCCGTGGACGCGCACGGTCCCGGCCGGGGAGCTCGGCGCCGCGGTCCGCGCCGCCGTCGACGACGAGCGGGCCCGCACCGCCGACGGGACGGTCACCGTCATCGCCCCGCCCGGCACCGACCTGGGGGCCCCCGGCGTGCCGGTGCACACCCCGGTGTCGTCGAAGGGCCTGGAGTTCGACGCCGTCGTGATCGTCGACCCGGAGCGGATCCGGGCGGCCGACCCGGCGGACCTCTACGTCGCGATGACCCGCGCGACGCAGCGGCTCGGGCTCCTGGAGGTGACCGGCTAGAACGCCGGCCAGGGGATGGCCGGGCCGTAGCCGTCCGGGCCGGGGAAGCGCGGCTCGGCGAGCAGGTGGTCGATCCGGGAGCGCAGCGCCGCGACCTCGCGGCGGGTGACGTGCTCGCCGAGGACGTCGGCGAACTCACCGGCCAGCCGGGCGCGCAGCTCCTTGAGGACGGCCGTGTGCTCCTCGCCGAGCTCGTCCCCGACCCAGCCCCACAGGACGGTGCGCAGCTTCGGCTCGGTGTGCAGGGTCAGGCCGTGGTCCACGCCGTAGACGTCGCCGTCCCCGGCGAGGATCACGTGCCCGCCCTTGCGGTCGGCGTTGTTGACGACGACGTCGAACAGCGCCATGTCCCGCAGCTGAGGGTGGTCGGCGTGGACCAGCACCACCGGGTCCCCCGCGCCGTCCCGGGCACGGAGCACCGGCAGCCAGCCGCCGGGGATCTCGTGCGGCTCGCACAGCTCGACCAGCGACTCGGTGGCGAGCTGGACGGTCTCCTCGGTGATGTCGCCGTCCAGCTCGTCGCCCGCGTCGTCGGCGGGCGGCTCGGACAGGGCGCTCTCGTCCCCCGAGGAGACCCAGGCCTGCACCATGCCGGTCCCGAACGGGGCCTGGTCGCGCAGCACCGTGGGCGGGACGACGTCGAGCCCGGAGATCTGGGAGACGAGGAAGGCGCCGACCTCGCGCCCGGCGAGGGTGCCGTCCGGGAAGTCCCACAGCGGGCGCTCCCCGCGCACCGGCTTGTACACGCAGCGCAGCTCGACGCCGTCGAGGGAGACGGTGCCGAACAGGGTGGCGTTGGAGGCGTCGACCATCCGGCCGGTGATGTCCATGCGGCCGGTGCGCAGGACCTCGAACACGGCGGGGTCGCGCAGGTCGAGCGTCACTCCGTCCCGGCCACGGGGTTGCGGTCGTGGTAGCCGTTGAGGCGCACGCAGACGTGGCCCTCGGGGTCGAGCGGCTCGGCGCAGAGCGGGCACGGGGCACGGCCCGCGTCGACGACCTTCTCGGCGCGCTCGGCGAAGGCCTTGGCCGCCGTCGGGGACAGGAACACGCGCAGCGCGTCCGGGCCCTCCTCGGTGTCGTCGAGGACGACCGACTCGTCGATCTCCTCCTCGGTGACCGCGAGCAGCTCGACGACGATCGAGCTCGAGTCGGCGTCCCAGCCCAGGCCCATGGTCCCGACCCGGAACTCCTCCTCCAGCGGGACCGCGAGCGGGTCGCTGTCCGAGGACCCCGTGGCCACGGTCGCGCCGAGCAGGTTGTCCTCGCCGAAGCGCTTCGACACCTCGCCCAGCAGCGCCGTGATGCGTTCGGCCAGCACCGAGACCTGCTGTTTCTCCAGCAGCACACTGATCGTGCGGCTGCTCTCGATCGCCTGCAGGTAGAAGGCGCGATCGCCGGGCTCGCCGACGGTCCCGGCCACGAAGCGGTCGGGTCGGCGGAAGACGTGGATGACGCGTGCCATGACCCTTCCCAGGGTAGGCGTATCCGGCTGCGGGGGCATCCCCGCGGTCACCTGTGGGTGCGTCCACCAGGGACGATGCGAGGTGGATCACCCCGCCTCACGCGTTCGTGGAACCCCCGACCACGGCGTCGGAGGCGTTCACCGGCTGTTCCTCGCCCTCGGCGGGCTTCGGCTTGGGGACCAGGCTCGCGACGTCGCCGGACTGCTCGTTCATCCGCGCGACGAACGGCCGCAGCTCGGTGTAGGTGACGACGCTCACCGAGCAGGTGTCGACGACGATCCGCTGGAAGTTGTCGAGGTGGCTGGCCAGCGCGTCGGCGAGGATCGCCTTGATCACGTCCCCGTGGCTGCAGGCCAGGACGATCGCGTCCTCGCCGTGCTCGGCCCGGACCCGGGCGACGTGGCGACGCACCGCCGCGACCGAGCGGGCCTGCATCCCGGCCAGGGACTCGCCGTCCGGGAAGGTCGCGGCCGACGGGTGCGCCTGGACGACCTTCCACAGGTCCTCCTTGAGCAGGTCGGTGATCTTCCGCCCGGTCCACGCGCCGTAGTCGACCTCGGCCAGGTCGTCCTCGACGACCGGCTCCAGCCCGCGGGCCGCCGCGAGCGGCGCGACGGTCTGGCGGCACCGCTCCAGCGGGGAGGTCACGACCGAGGCGATCGGCAGGGCCGCGAGCCGGTCGACGACGGCCGCCGCCTGCTCCCGGCCGCGGTCGTCGAGCTCCACACCCGGGGTACGCCCGGCCAGCACGCCCGCGGTGTTCGCGGTGGACCGGCCGTGCCGCAGCAGGATCAAGGTCGTCACGCCGACCGAGGCTACGGGAGTGACGGCGGTCAGTACGCGCTGACCGCGCCGAGCGACAGGGCGGCGAGCAGGGCGACACCGAGCGCGATCCGGTAGGCGACGAACACGTAGACGGTGTTGTTCTGCACGAACCGGAGCAGCCAGGCGATCACCGCGTAGCCGACGACGAACGCGACCACCACCGCCACGAGCATCTGCGCCCCGGACGGGCCGTCGCCGGCGAACACGTCGGGCAGCGTGAACAGGCCGGCCCCGAACACCGACGGGATCGCCAGCAGGAACGAGTACCGCACGATCGCGGGCCGGGTCAGCCCCAGGAACAGGCCGGCGGTGATCGTGCCACCGGACCGCGAGACGCCCGGGATCAGCGCCATGGCCTGGGCGAAGCCGAGCAGGATGCCGTCCTTGACGGTGATCCGTTCGACCGGTTTGACCTGCTTGCCGAAGCGCTCGGCCAGGCCGAGCAGGACACCGAACACGATCAGCGTGGTCGCGACCAGCCAGAGGTTCCGGGCGACGCCCTCGATCTGGTCCTTGAACAGCACCCCGAGCACCGCGATCGGGACCGACCCGATGATGACCAGCCAGGCCAGCCGGTAGTCGTCGGTGGCGCGGACCTCGGCGTCGCGGAACCCGCGCACCCAGGTGAGGAACAGGTGCCAGATGTCCTTGGCGAAGTAGACGATCACCGCGGCCTCGGTGCCGAGCTGGGAGACGGCGGTGAACGCCGCCCCCGGGTCCCCGCCGAAACCGACCGCCGAGACGATCCGCAGGTGCGCCGAGGAGGACACCGGGAGGAACTCGGTGAGCCCCTGGACGATCCCGAGGACGACGACCTCGAGCCAGCTCACGACCGGCTCCCGTCGCGGCCGCGGGCCGGGGCGCCCCGGTCCGGCGTCGTCCGGTCCTGGCGGCTCGGCTCCTGGATGATCACGGGCCGTCACCGTACTCGCCGAGACGGGGGTCACTCTGCGCGCCCTCACCGGTCCCGCGGGCCCGCGCGCCTAGGCTCGGCGACCGTGCAACGCAGACCGGTGGGCAGCAGCGGCCTCGAGGTGTCGCGGGTCGGCCTGGGCACCATGACCTGGGGCGAGGACACCTCCCCCGCCGATGCCGCGGACCAGCTGCGCGCGTTCGTCGACGTCGGCGGGACCCTCGTCGAGACCGCCGAGGACTACGGCGGCGGCGCCGCCCAGCAGGTGCTCGGCGGGCTGCTGCGGGGCACCGTGCGTCGCGACGACGTCGTCCTCGCCGGACGCGGCACGGCCGCCCCCGACGCGGGTGAACGGGCCTCGCGGACCGCGCTGCTGCGCTCACTGGACCGCACGCTGCGCCGGCTGGGCACCGGGCACCTGGACCTGTGGCAGTTCCCCGGCTGGGACCCCCGGGTGCCGCTGGACGAGACGCTGTCCGCGGTGCAGGTCGCCGTCTACTCCGGACGGGTGCGCTACGCCGGGCTGGTCGCCCCGGCCGGCTGGCAGCTGGCGACCGTCGCGGGTGGCGCCACCGCCGGGCCCGACCCGGCCGTCTGCCGTCCGGTGTCGGCGCAGGTGGAGTACTCGCTGCTCGCCCGGGAGCCGGAGGCCGAGCTCCTGCCCGCCGCCCGGTACCACGGCCTCGGGCTGCTGGCCTGGGCCCCGCTGGGCCGGGGGGTGCTCACGGGCAAGTACACCGACGGCACCCCGGCGGACTCGCGGGGCGCGAGCGCGCTGCTGGCCTCGTACGTGGAGGCGCGCCGCACCGAGCACTCGGCACGGATCGTCCAGTCGGTCCTCACCGCCGCCGACGGGCTCGGCACCTCACCGCTGTCGGTGGCGCTGACCTGGGTGCGGGACCGCCCGGGGGTGGCCTCGGCCGTCGTCGGGGCGCGGGACGCGGCCCAGCTGCGGGCCTCGCTCGCAGCCGAGGACCTCGTGCTGCCCGCCGAGATCCGCACCGCGCTCGACGACGTGAGCGACCCCGTCTGAGCCTCCCCCGCCGGCCCGGGTGCCCTTTACAGTGGGAATGCCCGACGCGACACCCACCGTTCACCCGGTGGGCACCGACGAGCACGGCACGACCGGGAGGCACGCATGACCGAGGGCGCTGGGAACGGGTCGGAGGACTCCGCCGCCGGGAATCGGGTGGCCGGGACTCGGGACGGCGACGGCTGGACCGACGACCGGTACGAGTACCGCCCGGTCCGCATCGAGGGGGACGTCTCCCGGCTGACGGCGTCGGTGCGGCTGGCGATCCAGGCCGAGTTCTCCGGCTGGGAGCTGTCCCGGCTGCGCCTCTACCCCGGCGGCGTGCGCAAGATCGTGCTGCGACGACGGCTCGGCGCCCAGCAGGGCCTGCTGCCCGAGCCCACCTTCTGACGGTCCCCGCCCGTCAGCCGCCGTAGGGCACCGTGATGAGCTCCAGGCGGTGCCCGGACGGGTCGTCGAAGTACACGCCCCGGCCGCCGTCGTGGGTGTTGATCTCGCCGGGACGGCTCCCGCCGGGGTCTGCCCAGTACTGCCGGCCGCGGGCGGTGATCCGGGCGAACGCGGCGTCGAACTCGTCGTCGGAGACCAGGAACGCGTAGTGCTGCGGGACGATCGTCGCCGGGTCGGCGTCCATGAAGTCCAGGTCGACGCCGTTGGCGACACGCACGACCCGGAACGGCCCGAACGACGTCGGCTCGGGCAGTCCCAGGATCTCGGCGAGGTACGCCGCCCCGGCGCGCTTGTCACGGGAGTGGACGATGGTGTGGTTCAGCTCGGCCATGCGCCCAGGATGTGACCTGCACCGCGGTTCAGGTCAAGACCCCTCTCAGGCGTCCTGCCAGCCGACGTCCGGCGGCGTGCCCGCCCCGCGCGGGCTGGGCACCCCCCGGAAGCCGTAGGGCGCGGGCTCGCGGCCGGGCTGCACGTACCAGCATTCCCCCGGCTCGCCCCGCTCCAGGATCTGCTCGACGGCCGCGGCGACGTCGTCGGCACCCAGCAGCGGGAAGTCGCCGAACTGGGCGCGGACGTTGCCGATCAGCGGGGTGTCGGCGAACCCGGGACACACGGCGGTGACCCGGATACCCTCCCCCGCCAGCGCCGGGCCCGCGGCCCGGACGTAGCCGACGACGGCGTGCTTGGTCGCGGTGTAGAGCGCGTCGCCGGGCAGGCCGATCAGCCCGGCCAGCGACGCGGTCGCCACCACGTGCCCGCCCCCGGCGCGGCGCAGCGCCGGGACGGCGGCGTTGAGCCCGAACACCACGTGGTCGAGGTTCACGCCGAGGATGCGCCGGTAGCCGTCCAGGTCGAGGTCGGTGACGCCGGACTGGCCCGCCGTGATGCCGGCGTTGAGCAGCACGATGTCGAGCCGCCCGAAACGCTCCTCGGCCGCGGCCACCGCGGCGGCCATCGCCGCGGGGTCGGTGACGTCGGCCGCGTGGGCGAGCCCACCGGCCCTCTCCGCGACGGCCGCGGCGCCGTCGGCGTCCCGGTCGACGACCACGACCTGCGCACCTGCCGCCACCAGCCGGTCGACCGCGGCCGCGCCGATGCCCGACGCGCCTCCGGTGACCAGGGCGACCTTGCCCGAGAGATCCATGCCGCCACCCTGCCACCCGGCGGCCGGTGCCGTCACGGAGCGGGGTGCCGGACCCGGCCGGGCCCGGCGTCCCCGTCACACCGTGCGTAGGAAGCGGTCGAGCACCCGGGTGCCGAACCTCAGCGCGTCCACCGGCACCCGCTCGTCGATGCCGTGGAACAGCGACGCGAAGTCCAGCTCCGGGGGGAGCCGCAGCGGCGCGAAGCCGTAGCACTTCATGCCCAGCGTCGAGAACGCCTTCGCGTCGGTCCCCCCGGACAGCATGTACGGGACGATCTCGGCGGTCGGGTCCTCGGTGCGCAGCGCGGCCTGCATCGCGTCGGTCAGTGCACCCTCGAACGGCGTCTCGACGGCGGGCAGGTCGGTGACCCACTCGCGCTCGACGTCCGGGCCGAGCAGCTCGTCGACCTCGCGCAGGAACGCCTCCTCGCGGCCCGGCAGCACCCGGCAGTCGACGACCGCCTCGGCCGTCGACGGGATGACGTTGGCCTTGTACCCGGCGTCGAGCATCGTCGGGTTCGCGGTGTCCCGGACGGTCGCGCCGATGATCCGCGAGATCGGGCCGAGCTTGGCCAGTGCGCCCTCGAGGTCGTCCTCCGGGTACTCGACGCCGGTCAGCTCGGTCATCCGGTCCAGGAACGCCTGCACCGTGTCGGTGATCGTGAGCGGGAACGTGTGGTTCCCGAGCCGGGCGACGGCCTCGGCCAGGATGGTGACGGCGTTGTCGTCGTGCAGGAACGAGCCGTGGCCGGGCTTGCCCCTGGCCCGCAGCCGCATCCAGGCGATGCCCTTCTCCGCGGCCTCGATCAGGTACGCCCGCTGGTCCTCACCGAGGGTCAGCGAGAACCCGCCGACCTCTCCGACGGCCTCCGTGCACCCCTCGAAGAGATCGGGCCGGTGCTCGACCAGCCACTGCGCGCCCCACTTCCCGCCGGCCTCCTCGTCGGCGACGAAGGCCCACACGATGTCCCGCGGCGGGACGACGCCCTCACGCTTGAAGCGGCGGGCGACCGCCAGCATCATCGCGTCCATGTCCTTCATGTCGACGGCGCCGCGGCCCCAGACGTAGCCGTCCTGCACGGCCCCGGAGAACGGGTGCACCGACCACTCGCGCGCGTCCGCGGGGACGACGTCGAGGTGGCCGTGCATCAGCAGTGCACCGCGGGAGCGGTCGGCGCCCTCGAGCCGGGCGATCACGTTCATCCGCCCGGGCATACCGGACTCGACCAGCTCGACCTCGTAGCCGACCTCGCGCAGCTTGTCCGCGACGTAGTCGGCCGCCTCGGCCTCACCGACGAGGGTCTCCGGGTCGGCGGTGTTGGTCGTGTCGATCCGGATCAGCTCCGAACACAGCTGCACGACCTCGTCCTCGGCGCTGGTCGGGTCGTCGTTCGCTGAAGCGGTCATGGGCGTCGTTCTACCACCGGCGACGCGTGCCGACCCCGCCGCAACCCGGCCGTGGGCCTCGGCTATGCTTCCCTCACGACGCGATCGAGAGATCGCGACGTCCGAGTGGCGGAATGGCAGACGCGCTAGCTTGAGGTGCTAGTCCCCGTATAAGGGGGTGGGGGTTCAAGTCCCCCCTCGGACACACATCCTCCGAAACCGGTCACGGTCCTCCGTGGCCGGTTTCGTGCGTTCCGGGCCCGTCGCCCACCCGTGAGGGTGGATCGGCGCGCCGGGCCCGTCGCCGGGCGGGCGGGACAGACACGGCGCGCCACCACCGGCGGCAGGTCCCGGGGGACGGGCACGGCCCCACAACCGGGTCAGCGCGGATCACGGACCCGGGTGCCGACGGCCAGCACCGCCCCCACCGCCGCGGCCCCGGCGAGCACCGCGAACAACTGCGGGTAGCCCCCGAGCGGCCCGGCCAGCGCCGCGCCGGCCCACGGCGAGACCGCCACCGCCACCGTCGCGGGCGCCGACAGCAGCCCGCCGAGCCGCCCGTAGAACCGCGACGGCCACCGGTCCGACACCGCTGTGGCCTGCAGCAGCGTCGTGATCCCGCGGGCCGCGCCGGTCAGCACCGCCGCGCCGACCAGCAGCCACGCCGGGCCGGGCAGCAGTCCCAGCAGCGCGGTCGACGCGGCCAGCGCCGCCAGGACGAGCACCGCCCGTGCCGGTGGGGCCAGCCGTCCCACGACGCGGGTGTAGAGGGCCCGCCCGGCGACCTGCCCGACCCCGCCGAGCCCGAGCGCCCAGGCCGCCGTCTGTACGTCGAGTCCCCGCTCGATGAGCAGCGGCACCTGGTTCACCGCGACCGCGAACCCGCAGAACGTGCCGAGGAACACCGCGGCCACGGTCAGCAGGAACGGGCGGCTGCGCGCGATCGCGCCCGGGTCGGCGTGCTCGGGCGGGGCGGGGGCCCCCGGCCACGGGCCGCGCAGCCCGAGCAGGTGCGCAGGGACCGTCACAACCAGCAGGACGGCGGCGAGCACCAGGTAGGTGCCGCGCCAGCCGAACCCGCCGAGCAGCGCCGCCGACAGCGGCGCGAACACCGTGCTGGCCAGGCCGCCGGCCAGGGTGAGCCCGGTCAGCGCGCGCACCCGGTCGCTTCCCCACCAGCGGGTCAGCGCCGCGAACGCGGGCGGGTACAGCGTCGCGGACTGCGCGAGCCCCGCGACCAGCCACGCGGCGAGGAACCACGGCCAGGACGGTGCGACGGCGATCCCGACGACGGCGGGCACCCCCAGCAGCGACCCGGCCGTCATCACCCAGCGCGGGCCCCACCGGTCCAACAGCCGTCCGACGACGATCCCGGCCGGCGCGGACACCCCGAGGCCCGCGGAGAACGCGCCGGTCACCGCGCTCACCGACCAGCCGGTGTCCGCCGAGATCGACGGGGCGAGCACCGGGAACGCGTAGTAGAGGACGCCCCAGCTGGTGATCTCGGTGAGGCACAGGACGAGCAGGACCCGGCGGCGGAACCCCGCGCCGGGCGCCGTCCGGACCTCGACCACCGTGCCACCTCGCAACGCCTGCTGCGGCGACCGTATCCCGAGGGTCGCTGGACCGCCCCGGGCCGCGTCGGCGACGATCGGACCGCAGGACCGACGCAGGACGACCCGGAAGGCGGCATCCGACGGTGCGACTCGACCCCACGACGGCGGCCGGCAGCGACTCCCCCATCGGTGCGGCCCTCGCGCTGGCCGGCGAGCGGGACCCGGCACGGAACGCGACGCACCCGTTGCTGGACCTGTCGCAGGCCGCGCCGCCGTACCCGCCGGCACCCGAGGTCGTCGAGCGCGTCGTCGAGGTCGCACGGGACCCCGGCCTGTCCGGCTACGCGCCGGTGCCGGGCATCCCGCCGCTGCGGCGGGCGATCGCCGACGAGCTGGCCCGCGAGCACGGCGGCGACCTCACCCCCGACGACGTCGTGGTCACCGCGGGCTGCAACCAGGCGTTCGCCGTGGTCGCCGACGCGCTCGCCGGTCCGGGCGACGAGGTGATCTCGCCGCTGCCCTACTACTTCAACCACGACATGTGGCTGCGGATGCGCGGCGTCACGCCGGTGTACCTGGAGCCCGACGCCGACCTGGTCCCGCGCGCCGCCGACGCCGAGGCGCTCCTCACCCCGCGCACCCGGGCGATCGTGCTGGTCACGCCGGGGAACCCGAGCGGGGTGACGGTCCCGCCCGAGGAGATCACCGCGTTCGCCGAGCTGGCCCGACGCCACGACATCGCGCTCGTCCTCGACGAGACCTACCGCTCGTTCCGCCCGGACACGACCGAGCCGTCGCACACGCTGTTCGCCGACCCGGCGTGGCGTTCGACCGTGGTCGGTCTGCACTCCTACTCCAAGGACCTGGCGATCCCGGCGTACCGGGTCGGGTCGGTCGTCGCCGGCCCGGAGCTGCGACGCCAGGTGCTCAAGCTGCTCGACTGCATCGCCATCTGCGCACCGCGGACCGGGCAGGAGGCCGCGGTGGCCGGGCTCACCCGCGCCGGGGTGTGGCGGGCCGACCGGGTCGCGGAGATCGCCCGGCGGCGGGAGTGGGTCGGTGCCGCACTCGCCGACCGCCCGGGCGGGTTCGAGGTCGCCGCGCTCGGCGGGTTCTTCGCCTGGGTGCGCCACCCGTTCCCGGACCGCCCGACCCTCGACGTCGTCCGGACGCTGCTGCTCGACCACGACACCCTGACCATCCCGGGCACCGCGTTCCTGCCCGACGACCGGCAGATGCTGCGGCTGTCGGTGGGGCGGGTGGACGAGGCGGGCGCGGCGCTGCTGGCCGAGCGGCTCACCGAGGCCGGGCGGCGGGCGGGGGTGGTCACCGGCTGACCCCGAGGCCCGGCGACGGAAGAGACCAGGACGTCCCGGTGTTCGCCGACCATGGACACCGGACTGCGCACCGGCACCGCGGCCGGCCGTTGGGTCATCACGGCCTGCGTGCTCGGCTCGGGCATGGCGATGCTCGACAACACCGTCGTCACGATCGCCCTGCCCCGCATCGCCGAGGACCTCGGCGCCGGATTCGCCGGTCTCCAGTGGACGGTCAACGGCTACACCCTGACCCTGGCCGGGCTGATCCTGCTCGGCGGCTCGCTGGGCGACCGGTTCGGCAGGCGGCGGATCTTCGTGACCGGGGCGGTCTGGTTCGCGCTGGCCTCACTGCTGTGCGGGCTGGCGCCGAGCGTCGAGGTGCTCGCCGCGGCCCGGGCCCTGCAGGGGGTGGGCGGGGCGTTGCTGACCCCGGGCAGCCTGGCACTGATCTCGGCGTCGTTCCACGGGGCGGACCGGGCGGCGGCCATCGGGGCCTGGTCCGGGCTCGGCGGGGTCGCGGGGGCGCTGGGCCCGTTCGTCGGCGGGACGCTCGTGGAGTGGTCGTGGCGGGCGGTGTTCCTGATCAACCTGCCGCTCGCGGCGGTCGTCGTCGCGGTGGCGGTGCGGCACGTGCCCGAGTCGCGTGACCCCGACGCCGCGCACCGGCTCGACGTCCCGGGCAGCGTGCTCGCGGTCGCCGGGCTGGCGTTGCTGACCTGGGCCGGGACGGCGGCCGGCGCCGGTGCATCGCCCGGACTGCAGGTGTGGGGCGCGGGCCTCGCCGGAGTGGCGGCACTCGTGGCGTTCGCACTGGTCGAACGGCGCAGCCGGTCCCCGCTGGTGCCACCGGAGCTGTTCACCGGCACCGGCGACGCCGGGGACGGGCGCCGGTTCACCGGCGCGAACGTCGTGACCGTCGCCGTCTATGCGGCGCTGGGGCTGCTGTTCGTGCTGCTCGCCGTGCAGCTGCAGATCGTGGCCGGGTTCTCCCCGTTGCTGGCGGGGACCGCGACCCTGCCGGTCACCGTGCTCATGCTGCTGCTGTCGGCCCGCGCCGGGCGGCTCGCGACGCGCACGGGCCCGGCACCGCTGGTCACCGGCGGGCTGCTGCTGGCCGCGGCCGGGATGCTGCTGGCGTCGCGGATCGGGCCCGGCGCGACCTGGCTCACCGACGTGCTCCCGGCGACGGCGCTGGTCGGGCTGGGGCTGTCCGCGGCCGTCGCGCCGCTGACCACGGCGGTGCTCGACGCGGCGGCGGACCGGCACGCGGGCGTCGCGTCGGGGGTCAACAACGCGATCGCGCGGGCCGCGGGCCTGCTCGCGGTCGCGGCCGTACCCGCGATCGCGGGGATCCGCGGGGACGCCCCCGCCGACCCGGCGTCGTTCGGGCCGGGGTTCACGAGCGCCATGTGGATCGGATCATCACTCCTCGTGATCGGTGCGGTACTTGCCGCCGCACTGTTACGGGGAGGGACCGAGACTCGCATCACACAGGCAACCGCTTAACCGTTCACACACGTATAACTCTGTGACAAGCGTTACTGCAAATGAGTGAGGCGTGAGTGATCAGTGCCGGGGACTCCACACTCATGCCCGGCGTCGCGCACCGCCCCTCACGGACCGTCACGAAGCCGCTGCTCGACGCGCTCGCCCTGGCGATCGAGGAGTTCGCCCTCGCCCCGTCCCGGGACCGGCCGATGGCGGTCGTCGGGCTCGTCCAGCGGTCGGAGTACCTCCGGCCGGCACTCGGCGTCTGGGACCGGCTCGCCGCCGTCTGCGGGGACGGCGCCGTCGTCGCCACCGTCGGCGACGCCCCCGACGGGTTCCCCGACGGCCTCGGGCACGTCCGTCTCACCGACGGCGAGGACGCGGCCCGCGAGTGGAGCGTCACCGTCCTGACGCCGCGGTCCGGGGCGACCGTCGTCGCCCACGACCTGGAGGCCGTCGACGGGGCGGCGCGCTCGCTGGAGCGGGGCAGGCTGTTCTCCGCCCGCTGGTCGTTCCGGCACGCCGACGCCCACTCCGAGCTGCTGCGGCTGCGTCACCAGCTCGGCGCGCGGCTCGGCTCGCGGCACACCGGCGGCCTCGACGAGGTGCTCTCCCGGGTCGTCCCCATCCCCGGCACGGCCACCGACCACCGTTACGACGCCGCCGCGGACGCCCTCGCCCGTGAGCTGTCGCTGGAACGCCGCCGCGCCGACGCCGCGCAGACCCGGCTCGACGAGCTCGAACCCGGCGCCGAGCGCGACCCGCGCAGCGGGCTGCCGACCCGGGCGTTCCTGGACCGCTGGCTCGACGGGTCCGCCCCGGGCACCCTGCCCCTGGGCCTGGTGCTGTTGCGGGTGCACGGGCTGGGGTCGATGACCCGGCGACACGGGTTCCGTGCCGAGACCGCGGTGCTCCGCGGGATCGCCCGGCTGCTCACCGGGCAGGTCGGGTCCGCCGGGCGGCCGGTGCGCGTCGGGCGCGAGGAATTCCTCCTCCTGCTGCCCGGCGCCGACGTCCGGTCCCTGGCCGCGGCCGCCCAGCGGCTCTGCGAGACCGTCGCCGGGCTGGCGGCGGTGTTCCCGTTCGTCCCGACGCCGTCGCACGCGGTGATCACCCGGACCCGGCACCGCCCACTTCCCCTCGAGGAGATGTGGGCGGCGCTCGACGACGCCGGGACCGGGGTCACGCTGCTGCGCGGCTGACCGCGCGGGCTCAGCCCCGGACGTCGGCCGCGATCAGCTCCGCGGTCCGGCAGGCCAGCGCGACCAGCGCCAGCGTCGGCCCGACCGCGCCGGCCGACGGGAACACCGCGCTGGAGGCGATGTGCACGTTCGGCGTGCCGTGCACCCGGCACTCCGGGTCCACGACGCCGGTGCGCGGCGACTCCGACATGCGCAGCAGCCCCATCTGGTGGGTGCCGTCGGTCATGTCCATGTCGTGCACGTGCTCCACGTCGGACAGGTCGACGTGGGCGAGCCCGGTCCGCTCCAGCTCCTTGCCGATCAGGGACAGCGACGTCACGATCGCCTCCCGGTCAGCGGCGGAGACCCGGTAGTCGACCCGCAGCCGGTGCTGGCCCAGCGCGTCGCGCTCGCGGTCGAGCGTGACCCGGTTCCCCGGGTCGGGGGTCTGCTCGGCGTCGAACCGCAGCCGGCAGTGCGCGGAGTCCAGCGGCATGAACGACGGCACCCGCCGCTCCCCGGTGATCCGCGGCCGGGCCCACCCACGGGCGAAGCGTGCCACCCGCAGCGGGTCGGCGGCGACGTTGCGCACGTGGTGGCCGATGTCGGTGGTGTGGCTGTACTGGGCGTGCGTCCCGGCGGCCTTGAACCCGGTGCGGAGCTTGCCCAGGCCCCAGTAGGTCAGCGCGAACGTCGACAGCAGCGCGTCGCCGTGCTCGGCGTCCTTCGGGTCGGCGAACCACAGCGCTGCCTTCAGGTTGCCCAGACGGTGGTCGGCCTGGACCTGCGGGGACAGCGAGAGCATCCGGCGGGCGTAGACGCCGTCGTCGGTGGGCAGGTAGCCCAGGCCCAGCGTGCGCCCGGCCGTGGTCAGCCGCAGCCGCCCGACCTCGCCCACCGGGTGGGTCATGTAGTGCCGCCCGACCTGGCCGTACTCGTCGCCGATCCCGGCTCCGGTCCCGGTGCCGCCGTAGCCGTCGGAGGCGAGCAGGATCCGGACCGACTCCAGGCCCCCCGCCGCGACGACGAAGTGCCGCGCCCGGATCCGGATGTCGCATCCCGGCCGCGGGACGACGACGGCCTCGGTCGCGGTGCCCGACACCGGGTCGCGCTCCAGACGGGCGACGGTGGCGTGCAGGAACAGCCGGATCCGCCCCGCCTTCGCCATGTTCTCCACGGTCGGTGCGAACGACGTCGGCGGGCTCCAGCGCCACAGGTCGTCCCAGCGCAGGGTGTCGCTGTGGATCCCGGCTGGGGCAGCCGGGAAGCCCGACTCCGGGGCCGAGTACTCGCAGGCGCCGGCGTCGAGGTGCCGCTGGGCGGCCGGGTACCAGGCGCGCAGCTCCTCGTGCCGGATCGGCCACGCGGCACCGGGCATCCACTCGCGGTCGGAGAAGTCGACGTCGTCGAGCGGGGCGCAGCGCCCGCCCCACACCAGGGAGGTGCCGCCGAGGCGTTTCTGCCGGACGGCGTCGACCGGGTCGTGCTTGCCCCGCCCGGTGATGCCCCGGTAGGTGTCGCGGGCGGTGCGGCTCAGACCCGGGCCGCCACCCTCCAGGACGACGACGCGCAGGCCGCGGTCGGCCAGCTCGGTCGCGGCCGCGGCCCCGGCCGGACCGCTGCCGATCACGCAGACCTCGGCCTCGAAGATGGAGCCGGGGAGCGCGCGCCGGGTGTCGATGAGCATGGAGGGCGGTTCCTTCCGAACGTGGTGCGGTACTGCCACCGATGGTGCCCCGGCTCGGCTGTGAGGACGCTGTGGCTGCTCCCGGCCTCCCGTCGCCGGGGGCGTGCCGACCCGCCCGGTACCGTCGTGTCCGGTTCACACGGTTCGCATCCGGAGGAGCACGGTATGGGACTCGCCGCCATGGCGACGACCGCACGGGGGATGGCCGCGACGGTCCGGGTCCTCGGGCGCGGGGAGCTGGGCCGCTTCACCGGCGGCGACCGCTCGGAGGTCGCACGGTTCGAGTCCGAGCTCGGCGGGTTCCTCGGGACCTCGCACGCACTGGCCGTCAACAGCGGGACCAGCGCCCTGGTCGCGGCACTCGTCGGCGCCGGGGTCGGCCCCGGCGACGAGGTGCTCGTCCCCGCCTACACCTGGGTGTCGACGGCCGCCGCGGCACTCGCCGTCGGCGCCGTGCCGGTCCTGGTCGAGGTCGACGCCTCGCTCACGATGGACCCGGCCGACCTCAAGGACCGGATCACCCCGCGCAGCCGGGCGGTGCTGCCGGTGCACATGCTCAACCATGTCGCCGACATGGACGCGATCATGGACGTCGCGGCCGCCCACGACCTCGTGGTGATCGAGGACGCCTGCCAGGCCATCGGCGTCACGTACCGGGGGCGCCCGGCCGGGTCGATCGGCCACGCCGGCGCCTTCAGCTTCAATCAGCACAAGAACATCCGCTCCGGCGAGGGCGGCGCCCTGGTCACCCGGGACCCGAAGCTGTTCGAGCGGGCGTCGATGTACCACGACGTCGGCAGCTACGAACGCGCCGGATTCGCCGGGGCCGACGCGGACCTGATCGTCGGGGTCAACCTGCGGATGCCCGAGCTGTCCGCGGCGGTGCTGCGTCCGCAGCTGGCCGGCCTGCGTGCGCAGCTCGCCCGGCGCGGGCGGCACCGCGACATCATGCTGTCGGCGCTGTCGGACCGGATCGGGCGCGACCTGGAGCCGGTGCCGCACCACGACCCGGCGCACGCCGCCGGGCTGGCGCTGGCCTTCCCGTCGGCCGAGGCGGCGGCGGAGTTCGGTGCCCGCCGCGGCGTGCACCGGCTCATCGACACCGGCCGGCACGTCTACACGAACTGGCGCTCGCTGCGGGCCCGCAACCCGCTGCACCCCGGGTTCGACCCGTACGCGGCCAACGGCACCGAGATCGACCACGGCCCCGGCGCCTGCCCGCGCACCCTGGAGATTCTGGCCCGGACCTGCGTGGTCGACCTCGCCCCCGAGCTGCCGACGCCGGCGTTCCGGCTGCTCGCCTCCCGCACCGCGGGCTGAGCCGCCCGGCGGGCCCGGCCCGGTCTCAGCCGGCCGGGGCCAGCACGGCCTGCACGTGGCCGTCGCGGGCGACGGTGCCGGTGACCGCGACCGGCACGTCGTGGGCGAACCCCGGCCCGCCGGTGACGAAGGTGTGGAACTCGCCGTTCTCCCCGCACGGGTCGACCCCCGGTGGCAGCGCGGCCAGGAACTCGGCGTCGAACACGGCCCCGGCGAGCCGCGCGGGGACCCGGCCCGGGTCGACGGCGACGACGACCGCCCGCAACCCGGCGTCGAGCATCCCGGCGGCCAGCGCACCGGTCGCCGCGCCCCACAGCGGGAACACCCCGGTGACCCCGGTGCCGACGAGGACCTCCTCGCGGAACGCACGGACGTCGGCCAGCGCCAGGTCGCCGTGCACCAGCCCGGTGACACCGGACGCGGCGGCCGGCGCGAGCGCGGCCCGCAGCCGGGCCCGGTACTCGCCGTCGGGGCACGACGGCGGCAACTCCACCCGGTGCAGCGGCAGGCCCAGCGCGTCGGCCTGGGCGGCGACGAGCGCGGCCCCCACGCCGTGCACCGCGATCTCCGCGCCACCGGGCCCTGCCGTGACGGTGCTGAGCAGCCCGGTCACCCGCGCTCCGGCCCGCCGCGCGGCGGCCAGCGCCGTCGCCGCGTCCTTGCCCCCGGACCAGCTGACCCACATGTCGGACACCCTGCGACGGTAGCGTCCGGACAGCACCGATCCGGTCACACACCGTGCTCCCACCGAGCGGACGGTGACCGGGTCGGGCTTCTGCCCCGCACGGCCGACGGCTACCGTGACCAGCGTGCCCGAACGCCACGACGACGCCACCGTGACGGCGTGGGCGTTGGCCGCGGGTGCCGGTGACACAGCCGCGCTCGCGGAGTTCGTGCGGGCGACCCAGGTCGACGTCCACCGCTTCCTCGTCCACCTCGGCCGCGACGACGCCGAGGACCTCACCCAGGAGACGTTCCTGCGGGCCCTGCGGTCGCTGCCCTCGTTCGCGGGCCGCTCCACCGCGCGCACCTGGCTGCTGTCGGTCGCCCGCCGGGTCGCCGTCGACGCGGTGCGCACCGCGGTCCGCCGGCCCCGCGTGCGGGACCTGGGCGAGGACACCCAGGAGGTGCTGGAGCGCGCGGTGCCCCGCACCGGCGCGCAGGAGGCCGTCCTGCTGCGGACGCTGGTCGACGCGCTGCCCGACGACCGTCGTGAGGCGTTCGTCCTGACCCAGGTCCTGGACCTGGGCTACGCCGAGGCCGCGCAGGTCTGCGGCTGCCCGGTCGGCACCATCCGGTCCCGGGTCGCCCGGGCACGCGAGGACCTGCTGCGCGCGCTCGGCGAGGACGGAACCGGGACCGCCGGGGCGGCCGCGCCCGGCGTCCGGCGCGCCGCCCGCCCCTGAGACCGCGCCGCACCCGACGCGTCCCACCGGGCCGCCGCCCCGACCACAGCGGCATCCGACCACAGCGGCATCCGACCACAGCGGCATCCGACCACAGCGGCATCCGGCCGCATACGCCCCCGGCCGCTGCACCCGACCGCCGCTGCACCCGGGCCGTCGCGGCACCCGACCGTCGCGGCGTCCGGGCCTCCGCGCCACCCGACCACCGCCGTCCGACGATCACGACGGGAGTGACCGGCGTCGCACCCACCGGACCGGTACGGGCGGGAACCGGACAGGCCCCACCGGCGACCACTTCCGGCGTGCGCCCCCGCACCTCCCCCGCCCCCGAGGAGTACCTGTGATCTCGTCGTTGCCGCTGGCCTGGGCCCTGACGGCGGTGTTCGCCGCCACCGGGTTCTACGCGCTGACCCGCTGGGCCACCGCGGTCTCGGAGCGTCGCTCCGCCGCGCACCGCACCGCGGAGCTCGCGCACCTGCTGATGAGCGCGGCGATGGTCGTCATGACCTGGACCTGGTACGGCAGCGCCGGGCTGTGGACCCAGATCGTCCTGTTCTCCGTGCTGGGTGTGTTCTTCCTGGTCACCGCGTCACGCGGGGTGCCCTGCGGACCCTCGGGGCGGGTCGCGGGTGCGGCGCACGCACTGATGGCCGCGGCGATGGTCTGGATGCTCGCCGCGATGCCGCTGATCATGGCCTCACCGGCGGAGGCCGCGGGCGGCGGCGGTGCCCACGCCCACCACGGCGGCGGTGCCGCCATGGACATGTCCGGGACGGCCCGCGCGGCGGGCCCGGCCGGGTGGGCGATCGCGGTGACCGTGACGCTGTGCGCGGTGCTCCTGGCCGCCGCCGGGTACTGGGGTGCCCGCGCGCTGAGCCACGACCGCGACGCCGGGGACCCGCTGACGCCCGACGACGCGTCCACGACCGGTGCCGCGACCGACCCGGCCGCCTGCGACTGCGCCGACCCCGCGGCGGCCCCGCAGGCCCGTTCCGCGCAGCCGGCCCCGGCCGGGACGGCGACCACGGCCGGGACGGCGGGGGCGGCCACGGCGCTCGCCGAGCGGGCCGGGGCCCCTGCGCGGACGGCGGGCCGGCTGGGCGCGCGCTCCGACGCCGCCTGCCACGCAGCCATGAGCGTCGGCATGGTCGTCATGCTCGCGGCGATGGTGGCGGGCTGGTGAGCGCCGGCCTCGACACCCGGCCCGGGGCGCCCGTCCCGCCGCCGGAGCGGCCCCCGCTGTTCCGGGGCCTGAAGGGACTCGTCACCCGGATCCACTTCTACGCGGGCCTGTTCGTCGGCCCGTTCCTGCTGGTCGCGGCGCTGACGGGGCTGCTCTACACGCTGTCGCCACCGATCGAGCGCTGGATGTACGCGGACGCGCTGACCGCCCCGGTCAGTGGCCCGGAGCTCCCGCTGTCCCGGCAGGTCGAGGCGGCCGTCGCGACCCAGCCCGGCCTGCCCGTCACCGAGATCCGGCCGTCGCGCGAGCCCGGCGCGACGACCCGGGTGTCGTTCGACGCCGACCTGCCCGAGAGCTACAGCCGCACCGTGTTCGTCGATCCGTACACCGCGCAGGTGCGGGCCACCCTCGACACCTACGCCGAGTGGCTCCCGGCCCGCGGCGTGATCGACAATCTGCACCGCTCACTGCTGCTGGGCGCCCCCGGACAGGTCTACACCGAGCTCGCGGCGTCCTGGCTGGCCGTGCTCACCCTGTCCGGCCTCGTGGTGCAGGTGACCCGCCGGGTACGACGACGCCGGGAGCGGCTGCTGCCGCGGACCGGCGGGTCGTCGCGGTCGCGACTGCGGTCCTGGCACGGCGCGGTGGGCGTCTGGGCCTCGGTCGGGTTCCTGTTCCTCGCCGCGACCGGCCTGACCTGGTCGCAGTTCGCCGGGGCCAACGTGGGCGCGCTGCGCACCGCCCTGGACTGGACGACGCCGTCGGTCAGCAGCACGCTGCCCGCCGCCGGTGGTGACGCGGCCGCGCCCGTGACGGGTGCCGCGACGGCACCGGTGGCCCCGCGGGCGGTCCCGGCCGTCGCCCAGCGGGTCCTGGACGCCGCGCGCGCCGACGGCCTCTCCGGACCGGTCGAGCTCACCCCGGGCGAGCCCGGCGAGGCCTGGACGGTCCAGCAGACGGTGCGCAGCTGGCCGTCGCAGCAGGACTCGGTCGCCGTGGCCCCGGCGACCGGGACGATCACCGACCGGCTCGCCTTCGCGGACTGGCCGGTCGCGGCGAAGCTCGCCCGCTGGGGTATCGACGCGCACATGGGCCTGCTGTTCGGCACCGTCAACCTGGTCGCGCTCGCCGCACTCGCGTCGGCCGTGGTCGTGCTGGTCGTGTGGGGCTACCGGATGTGGTGGCTGCGCAGGCCGACCCGGCCGGACGGGTCGCGCGGACTCGCCGGGCCGCCCGGGTCCCGGGAACGGCCCTCCCCCGCCGCGGTGGCGCTGGTCGGGCTGGCCGCGGTGGCGGCCGGGCTGGTGCTGCCGGTGCTGGGGGTCTCGCTGATCCTGTTCCTGCTCGTCGACGCCCTGGTCGCGGCCCGGCGGGACCGGCAGACCGGCGAGCCGGCGGGCTGACCCGTCCGGGGCGCGGGCGCGCAAGGCCCCGCGCGAGCGGGTAGACCTGGGGTCCCGTTCCCCGCGAAGGAGTCCTCCCGTGTTCCGGACCTCACCCGCCCCCTGGACGACGGCGGACATCCCGCCCCAGCAGGGCAGGACCGTGATCGTCACCGGCGCCACCAGTGGCCTCGGGCTGGAGACCACCCGGGCCCTGGTGCACGCCGGTGCGCGTGTCGTGCTGGCCGTACGGGACACCCTCCGCGGCGAGGAGATCGCCTCCGAGCTCGGTGGCGCGGTGTCGGTACGCCGGCTCGACCTGGCCGACCTCACCTCGGTCCGCGAGTTCGCCGCCGGGTTCGAGGGCACCGCCGACGTGCTGATCAACAACGCCGGCCTGATGGCGGTGCCGTTCTCCCGCACCGCGGACGGATTCGAGACCCAGCTCGGGGTCAACTTCCTCGGCCACTTCGCGCTGACCGGTCTGCTGGCCGACCGGATCACCGACCGCGTGGTGACGCTGTCCAGCGTGGCCCACCGGATGGGCCGGATCGGCATCGACGACCTGAATTTCGAGCGCCGCCGCTACGAGCGCTGGACTGCCTACGGCCAGTCCAAGCTCGCCTGCCTGATGTTCGCCTACGAGCTGGAACACCGGTTCGTGGCGGCCGGGTCGCGGCTGCGGTCGATGGCCGCGCACCCCGGGTACGCGGCGACGAACCTGCAGTCGCGCACCGAGTCCGTCCAGGACGCGCTGATGGGCGTGCTCAACAAGGTGGTCGCCCAGTCCGCGGCGGCCGGGGCGCTGCCGACGCTGTTCGCCGCAACCGTCCCGGACCTGCCCGGCGGGGCCTACATCGGACCGGACGGCATCGGCGAGGCCCGTGGCAACCCGCGTCCGGTCGGGTCCACGGCGGCCTCGCACGACCGACGGATGCAGCGGGCGCTCTGGGAGCGCGCCGAGGAGCTGACCCGGGTCACGTACCCGCTGTGAGCGGACGGTGGTGCCGGGGCCCGGTCGCGCCGGGCCCCCGCACCACCGGGTGTCTCAGAGCTTCGAGACGCGGGTGAAGTTCTCCGGGACGATCAGGTCGTCGCGGGAGAGCTCGTGGATCGACTTCTTGCCCAGGCCCAGCAGCGCCTCGTCGATCCCCTTGTAGAGGATCGACAGGACGTTGGTGACCCCGCGCTCGCCCTGCGCGGCCATCCCCCACAGATACGCGCGGCCGATCAGGACCGCGCGGGCACCGAGCGCGAGCGCCTTGACGACGTCGGCACCGCGGCGGATGCCGCCGTCCATCACGACCTCGACCTGGTCCCCGACGGCGTCGACGATCGCGGGCAGCGCCCGGATCGCGGCCGGGGTGCCGTCGAGGTTGTTGCCGCCGTGGTTGGACACCGAGACCGCGGTGGCGCCCGCGTCGACGGCGCGACGGGCGTCGTCGGGGTGCATGATGCCCTTGATCATGAACGGGCCGCCCCACTTCTCGCGGAGCCAGGCGATGTCGTCCCAGGTCGGCAGCGGGGTGGTCCACCAGACGCCGTAGGCGCCGAAGAAGGTGGGGGCGTCGCCGCCGCCGGGGGGCGCCATGTTCGGGGCCTTGAGGTCCGGGATCCTCCCGGACTTCGCCCAGTCCAGCACGTAGCGCGGCTTGGTGATCATCTCGGGCGCGAACTGCAGCGCGGCCTTGACGTCGACCTTCTCGGGGATGGGCGGGCTGCCCCAGTCGCGGCGGGTGGCGAAGGTCCAGTCCAGGGTCACGATGAGGCCCTTGGCGCCCGCCCGCTTCGCACGCAGGGCGCGCTCGAGGATGTCCTCCTTCGACCCGGCCCAGTAGACCTGGAAGAAGACCTTGTCGTGGACCGCGCAGACGTCCTCGACCGAGCGGGACGCGAACGACGACAGGCCCATCGCCGTCGACACGGTCTGCTCGGGGTTGAGCGGATTCTGGATGTTGGAGCTGTGCGCGGCGCGCGCGACCGCGACCTCGCCCTCCGGGTCGACGGCCTGCACACCGGTCGGGGAGATCATGACCGGGAAGTCGATGTCGACGCCCATCACCGAGGTCTTCTGCTCCCGCTGCGGCGGCAGCCCCGCGATGTGCGGGCGGAAACCGAGCTCGTCGAAGGCGGCGACGTTGTCCGCCAGCGTGATCCCCTGCTCCGCGCCGGCGACCAGCGCGTAGTAGACCGACTTCGGCAGGCGCTTGCGCGCCCGTCGCTGCGCCTCCGCGACCGTCTCGAACCAGTCCTTCGTGCTCGCCATGCCTGCCCCTTCGCAGTCGGAGGTGTGCGCCCGGCCACCGTCGGTCGCGGCCGGCCCGACACGCCGACCGGGTACGAGACGGTCCCACGTGGCGGGTCTCACGGCACGGTAGCGTTTCGGCACCGAGTGCCACAATGACACCCGCCCGCAGCCCGTCCGATCGGCGGGGGAAC
The DNA here is from genome assembly GCF_017312155.1 of Pseudonocardia sp. UM4_GMWB1. Taxonomy (NCBI): domain Bacteria; kingdom Bacillati; phylum Actinomycetota; class Actinomycetes; order Pseudonocardiales; family Pseudonocardiaceae; genus Pseudonocardia; species Pseudonocardia sp. UM4_GMWB1. The sequence continues at coordinate 5,085,883 of NZ_QJPN01000001.1, forward strand.
GACCCTCCGCCCGACCAGCCACGACGCCGTCCCACGCCCGGAGAACGGACCGCGTCCACGACCGGCTGCCACGACTCGTGACGCTCCGCGGTCAGGCCCACTCCGAAGGCCCACCCCGGATCGTGTGGGACGGGAGGCCGGACCGGCCGTCGGTGACGCTCCGCTGTCTCGATACGGTGTGCCCGCAGTCACCGGTCAGCGGGCGGTGTGCCCGCGGCAAGGAGGAGCCGTGTACAGCCACGCGCGGGGTGGGCACGCTTCGGGCGCGACGCCCGCCGGCCCGGTCGGCCACGTGCTGCAACCCGGGTACGGCGCCGCGAGCAACCACCGGCCCATCGGGGTCCCGGGACAGCTCCGCGCCCCGGAGCCGCCGCAACCACCGCCTGCCGCCCCGGCGGGGACACGGCTCACCGTGCTCGCCGTCGACGACGAGGAACCGGCCCTGCTCGAGCTGGCGCACCTGCTCGGCGAGGACCAGCGGGTCGCGACCGTGCTGACCGCGCCGGACGCCACCGAGGCGCTGCGCATCCTGCACGGCTCGCAGGCCGACGCGAACACCCCGACCGTCGACGTGGTGTTCCTCGACATCCGGATGCCCGGCCTCGACGGCCTGGAGCTCGCCCGGGTGCTGAACGCGATGGCCGACCCGCCGCCGGTGGTGTTCGTGACCGCCCACGACGACCGCGCCGTCGACGCCTACGAGGTCGGCGCCGTCGACTACCTGCTCAAGCCGCTGCGCACCGAGCGCCTGTCCGGCTCGCTGGACCGCACCATGGCGCTGCGCGCGGCCCGCCGGACCGAGAGCGGCCCGCCGCCGGCACCGCCGCGCCACGGCGTCGAGCAGGGCGGCAGGCCCGATCCCGCGGCCGCCCGCCGGGGCGCCCCCGCCGCGACCACCGACGACGAGGTGGTGCCGGTCGAGCTGGCCGGCACCACGAAACTCGTCCCCCGCTCCTCGATCCGGTTCGTCGAGGCCCAGGGCGACTACGCCCGGCTGCACACCAGCGAGGGCAGCCACCTGGTCCGGATCCCGGTCTCGGTGCTGGAGGACCGCTGGGGCGAGGCCGGGTTCGTGCGGATCCACCGCGCCTACCTGGTGTCGCTGCCGCTCATCACCGAGCTGCGCATGTCCGGGTCGGGGTACGTGGTCCGCCTCGGCAACGGGCCGGGTGCGGTCGAGCTGCCCGTCAGCCGGCGACACACCGCGGGCCTCAAGCGGATCCTGCGCGGACGTCCGCCGCGTCCGCACCGCGGGCCGGAGGACGGCCCGGACGGACCCGTCGTCCCGCGCTGACGCGGGGTCGCCGACCGCGGCGGGTCACGGCTCGTCGCGTGGCCGACACGCCCGGTCACCTTCGGTTCTGCCGTGCGCGATCCTGTCGCCTAGCCTGGTGACCGGTGTCCATCTCGGGTGAGTCCTCGCACGTCCTGTCCGTCACCAACCGTCGTCGCCGCGCGCGTCCGCCTGCGCTGCTCGTGGCGCTCCTGACCGCGTGCGCACTGGTCGCGGGCTGCTCCGCGAGCGCCGCCGCCCCCGCCCCGGCTCCGGCCGCCCCGCCGTCCCCCGCGCAACCGGCGCCCACCTCCGCCGCGCCCGCGGTACCGGAGCTTCCCGGGGGTGGCACCGAGGTCTTCCCGGGCCGCCGGATGGCAGCGCTCTACGGCCACCCGGGCACCCCGTCGATGGGTGTCCTCGGCGAGCAGGACCTGCCGCGCTCGATCGCCCGCGCGAAGGACCTCGCCGCCGACTTCCAGCCGCTCGTGCGCGAGCCCGTCGTGCCGGCGTTCGAGATCATCACGACGGTCGCCGACCGCGCCCCCGGCCCGGACGGCGACTACTCGGCGGAGATGAGCGTCGACGAGCTGCGACCGTGGGTCGAGCAGGCCGGGAAGGCCGGCGTCTACGTGGTGCTGGACCTGCAGCCCGGGACCACCGACTTCCTGACCCAGGCCAAGCGCTACGCCGAGCTGCTCGCGCAGCCGCACGTCGGGCTCGCGCTCGACCCCGAGTGGCGGCTGGAGCCGGGCCGGCGCCACGGCGTGCAGGTCGGCTCGGTGACCGCGGCCGAGATCAACCGGACCTCGGAGTGGCTGGCCGGGCTGGTGCGCGAGAAGAAGCTGCCGCAGAAGGTGTTCCTCATCCACCAGTTCCGGGTCTCGATGATCTCCGACCGGCAGACCGTGGTCACCTCCCACCGCGAGCTCGCGACCGTGCTGCACGCCGACGGCTACGGCACCCGCCAGGAGAAGACCGAGACCTGGAACGCACTGCACGCCGCACCCCGTCCGCCGGGTCTGTGGTGGGGCTGGAAGAACTTCATCGACGAGGACGAGCCGACCTTCACCCCGCGCGAGACCTACGCCGTCCGGCCCGAGTCACCCGTCTTCGTGTCGTACCAGTGACGGGTATGTCCGCCCTGCCCGGCGCCACCCACCGGGGTGGGTGGCCGCTCACCGAGATCGTGATCACGGCAAGTACCCTCACCGGGACCCGAGCGTCGTCGTCGCCGCCGGGTGCGCAGGCACGTGCCGCGGCTCCTCCGCGCGGCACGGCCGCCCCGCCCGTGCCGACCAGTGAAGGGGGTGCCCCGGGTGGACGAACGACCGCAGGAGGGCTCCCGCCCGACCGGTCCGGACCGGCCACGACGACCCGGCCCTCCCGAGCGCGCCCGCCGCGACGACCGCCCGCACCTGCGGGACGAGGCCCGGCGCGGCACCCCGCCCCGGGACCTCGGTGAGACCCCGCCGCCGAACGACCGTCGCGACACCCCGCCGCCCGCCCGTGGCGGTGCCACACCACCGCCCGGCCCCGCCGGGCCCCCGGCCCCGCAGTCCGGCAGGCCCGGTGACCGCAGGTCCCCGCAGTCCGGCAGGCCTCCCCAGGAGCAGCCGTCGGGCCCCCGGCGACGACCCGGTCCGCCCGCCCCCGGTACGCCACGGCCGCCCGCCGGTGACCCGCGCCGCGGAACCGGCCCCGCGGCGCGTCCCGGTGGCAGGCCCCCCGGCCCGCCGGACGGTGCCGGGCGGCCCGCCGAGGACGAGTCCTGGCTCCCCCGACGCGAGCGCGAGGCCCGGGCCGCGGCCCGGCGGGCCGCCGCCTGGTCGTCCCGCCCGACCCGGGAGGAGACCCCGGGCCGTGGTGGGCACAGCGACAGCAGGCCCACCGACATCCGTTCCATCCGCGCGACCCGTCGTGGCATCGGTGACACCGTGAAGGTCCCCGGCCGGCCGGACACCGCCGCGGAGCACCGGCGGCACCGCGCCTCCGAGCCCGACGCCCCGCCGGAGGAGCGTGACCGCGCGGCCCGGCTCAGCGGCGAGCTGCCGATCGTCCCGCGCCGGCCCGGTGGCCCGGTCTCCGGTGACGCAGTGCCCGGCGCCGCCGGTGCGTCCGCGCACACGGGTTCGCGTCCGGACGCACCGTCGCGCCCCGGGGGCCCCGCGGTCCCGAGCGGCCCGGGTCGGTCGGGTCCGGGCCAGGCGGGTCCGGGGCCGTTGCCGCCGGGTGGCCCCCGGCGCCCAGGTGAGACCCGTCCAGGTGCCCCCGACCTTCGGTCCGACGGCCGGCCCGACAGCGGCCCGCAGGCCGTACCGGGCCGTTCCACCGCGACCGGGCAGCCCGGCGGCGCCACCGCGCCCCCCTCCGGTGCGCGGTCGTCCGGCACCGCCCGCCCGGACGGCGCCCCCGGTCGGCCCGACACCGGCAGACCGGACGGACCGCAGGGGCGCCCCGCCGACACACGCCCGGCAGGTCCGGGCGGGTCCGCGCCGGAGGCCCCGCGCGACACCTCGCGTTCCGCTCCTCCTCGGCCACCGCACACCGGTCTCGCCGCCGGTGCCGCGGCAGGCACCGCCGCAGCAGGAACCGCCGCAGCAGGCTCGGCGGCGGGAGGCTCCGCGGCGAAGGCCCGGGGCGGCCGCGGTGAGAGGCGCGACGGGAACAGCACGCTGTCCCCGCCCGCCGGCAGGTCGGCCGCACCCGACCCCGCGCGGCGCACCCTCGCCGCCGCGCTCGGACTCACCGTGGCGTCCACCGTGGTGCCCGGCAGCGGACACCTCGCGCTGCGCCGCCGTCGTACCGGTGGGCTGATCCTCGGCACGGTGGTCGCGATCGTCGTCGGGCTGGCGGCGGTGGTGCTCCTGGCCCGGCGCTCGACGCTGCTCCAGAACCTGCTGTCGACGACCACGCTGACCGTCATCGCGGTGGCGCTGGTGGTCGCCGGGATCGCCTGGATCGCCCAGGTCGCGCGGACCTACGCACTGGCCCGGCCGCGCGGGATGCCGCTCGGCCGGAAGATCCTCGGCACCGGGACCGCGGCCCTGCTGTGCCTCACCGTCGCCGTGCCCTTCGGCTACGGCGTCGAGCTGATGAACTCCCAGCGCGGGCTGCTGAACTCGCTGTTCCAGGGCGGCGGGACCTCGGCGGCCGAGGCGCTGGGCAAGCCCCGGCTGAACGTGCTGCTGCTGGGCAGCGACGCCGGCGACGACCGGACCGGTACCCGTACCGACACCATGATGGTCGCCAGCATCGACACCCGTTCCGGCCGGACGACGCTGTTCAGCCTGCCCCGCAACATCCAGCGGGCCGAGTTCCCGCCGGGCAGCCCGGCCGCGGAGGAGTTCCCGGACGGCTTCCACGACCCGTCGCAGCCGTTGTCGGGCGACTACCTGCTCAACGCCGTCTACGCCTATGCCGAGCAGCACCCGGAGATCGCGCCGTCGGGACCGACGTCGTCGCCGGGCATCAACCTGCTCCAGTCCTCGATCGCGTACATGACCGGCCTGCCGCTGGACTACTACCTCGAGGTCAACATGGCCGGGTTCTCCTCGATGATCGACGCCGTCGGCGGAGTCACCGTGAACGTCGGGCCCGAGCCGATCCCGGTCGGTGGCGTCACCGCGTTCGGCAGGCACGTCACCCCGGACCGCTACATCAGCCCCGGGGTGCAGACCCTGGGCGGCGAGGACGCGCTGTGGTTCGCGCGCTCCCGCCGGGACGGCACCGACTACCAGCGGATGGGCCGCCAGCGCTGCCTGATCCAGGCGGTCATCTCGCAGACGACCGCGACCGAGCTGATCTCCCGGTTCCAGAGCATCGCCGCGGTGACCCGGGACAACGTCGCCACCGACATGCCCCAGCAGGTGCTGCCCGCGCTGGCCGTCCTGGCCGACGAGGGGTTCCGGCTGGAGAGCGTCGCGTTCGACCCGTCGCTGCCGGACCCGAACTCCTCGACGGGCTACTTCGTCACCGCCGACCCCGACGTCTCCTACATGCGCGAGGTCGTCCGCAACGCCATCGCCGACCCGGCCCCGGAGCCGGCGCCCGGGACCGCCCCGGCGCTCGCCGCCCCGACGGCGCAGCCGTCCCCGAGCACGGAGTCGTCGCGGTCGTCCTCGGCGAGCGCGTCGCCGACCCCCGACCCGGCCGCGGCGCTGCCGCAGTCGGTCGAGGAGTCCTGCGCGTCGACGGGCGCGGCCGACGTCCCCGCCGGGGGCGAGCCCGGCACGTCGCAGGACCCGTCCGCGACCGGTTCGAGCGGGGTCTCCGGCTCCGATCAGGTCGACGGCCTCCGTCCCGACCAGAACTAGCCCTCCGCGGCCGAGCCCGCCGCACCGGTCGGGCGACCGGGGCAGAGCGCCGCTCAGGCCGTCGCGAACGCCCCGAGCACGTGGTCCGGCCGGATCCCGTCGAAGTGGGAGCGCCAGATCCCGTGGTAGAGGACCTCCTCCTCGCTGCGCAGCGGCCAGGAGTCGGACGGGTGCTCGGGCACCCCGTCGGTGACCCCGGTGTCGGCCGCGGCGGCGGCCTTGCGGGCGGCCAGCTCGGCGAGCACGGTGCCGGCGCCGGAGCCGTCGCCGAACTGCTCCTTGCCGCGCCACAGCAGGTCCTCGGGCAGCCAGCCCTCGAACGCCTCGCGCAGGATCGCCTTCTCGGGGCGGCCGTCCGGGCACTGCTTCCACTCCGGCGGCAGCGCCAGCGCGGCCCGGACCAGGCCGGAGTCCAGGAACGGCTCGCGGGCCTCCAGGCCGAAGTACATGGTGGTGCGGTCGCAGCGCTGCAGGTTGAGGTGGTGCAGCTGCTCCAGCGAGCGGACCAGCTCGGCCTGCAGGGTGTCCGGGTCGGCGTACTCGGGGCCGTGGATGTAGGAGTAACCGGCGAACAGCTCGTCGGCACCTTCCCCGGTGAGCACGACCTTGACCTTCTTCGCCGCCTCGCGGGCGAGGATCAGGTTGGGCACCGCGCTGCGGACCAGGGCCGGGTCGTAGTGCTCGATGACCTCGACGGCGTGGTCGAGGGCCTCGGCGATGTCCTCGGGGGTCACCAGGATCTCGTGGTGGTCCGACCCGATGTGCGCGGCGACCTTGCGGGCCGCGATCAGGTCACCGGACTCGGCGGTCCCGACGGCGAAGGTGGGCAGCTGCTCGCCTCGGGCCCGGGCCTCCTGCGCGGCGATGGCCGCGACCAGCGCCGAGTCCAGGCCACCGGACAGGAACACGCCGACACCGACGTCGGACATCATCCGGCGACGGACCGCGGACACCACGGCCTCGCGCACCCGGGACAGGTCCGCGTCGTCCCAGCCGGGGCGGATCGCGCGGCGTGCCGGGCGGACCTCGACCGGCACGGCGTCGGCGAACCGCACCAGCCCCGACGACGGGCTCCACAGGCAGCCGGGCGGGAACGAGCGCACGTACGGGCGGTCCTCGGGGTCGAACGCGCGGAGCTCGCTGGCGAACAGCACCGTCTCCGACGGGTCCGGCGCGGTGTACGGGACAGCCCCGGACGCACCGCCGCCGCCGTCACGGAGCTCTGCCGGCGGCACCCAGTACAACGGCTTCACGCCGAACGGATCCCGGGCGACGAGCCCGGCGCCGTCGGTGCGCCCCATGGCGACGGCGAACATGCCGTTCAGCGAGGCGACCGCGGCCTGGCCGTCCCACATCACCGCGTGCAGCGCGGCCTCGGTGTCGGACTTGGTGCGCACCGTGCCGTCCGGGAACGCCTTGGCGATGCGCTCGTGGTTGTAGATCTCGCCGTTGCCGACGATCCACGCGGTGCGGGCGGCGTCGGACATCGGCTGGTGCCCGCCGCTGACGTCCATGATCGACAGGCGTTGGTGCCCGAGCCAGGCGTTCCCCACGACCTGCACGCCGGTGTCGTCGGGGCCGCGGTGCGCCACCCGGGCGAGCATCCGCTCGTACTTCCCGGGGTCGGCGGGCTCACCGCCCGGCCACGCCGTGGGTCCACCGAACGCAGCCACGATCCCACACATGGGCTCCATCGTCGCACGGTCGCGCGAACCCGCATCCCGGCTTCCGCTCCCCCACCGTGTGAGTTCGGACTCTGAAAGGCGTTTCCGGAGCGATCCGAATTGCCCCGGCGGCCGTGGGTTCGTACGGTCGGAGACCGGCCAGGACGGCCGCCGTCCACCGCCGACACCAGGACTCAGGGTCCGGAGGCGGGGACCGACACCGGCCATCGAGCAGGTGCGCGGTGATGCCGCGCCAGGACCGACCGACAAGGGGCGGACTCAGGTGAGCACGGCAGAGCACGACGAGCGGCAGGGCCGGCACAAGGTCGTGATCGTCGGCGGAGGGTTCGGTGGTGTGCAGGCCGCCAAGGCGCTCAAGGGCGCCGATGTCGACGTGACGATCGTCGACCGCACGAACCACCACCTCTTCCAGCCGCTGCTCTACCAGGTCGCGACGGGCATCCTGTCCCCCGGCCTGATCGCCCCGGCCCTGCGCCGGGTGCTGAAGAAGCAGAGCAACGTCCGCACCCTGCTCGCCGAGGTCGGCGACATCGACCTCGAGGCCAAGGTCGTCCACGCGGCCGCGCCGGACGGGCAGCGGATCGTGCTGCCCTACGACACCCTCGTCGTCGCCGCGGGCGCCACGCACGCCTACTTCGGGCACCCGGAGTGGGCCGAGCACGCGCCCGGCATGAAGTCGATCGAGGACGCCCGGCTGCTGCGCTCGCGCATCCTGGGTGCCTACGAGCTCGCCGAGGTCGCGACGACCGAGGAGGAGAAGCAGGCGTGGATGACCTTCGTGGTCGTCGGCGCCGGCCCCACCGGCGTCGAGCTCGCCGGTCAGCTCGCCGAGCTGGCGCAGTACGTGCTGCCGCGTGAGTACCGGTCGATCGACACCCGCTCCGCGCGGATCATCCTGCTCGACGCGGCGCCGGCGGTGCTGCCGCCGTTCGCGAAGAAGCTGCAGAACTACACGCGCAAGACCCTGGAGAAGAAGGGCATCGAGGTCCGCCTGAACACCATGGCGACCGGGATGGACGCCGACTCCATCACGGTGAAGGGCCCGAACGGCGAGGAGCGCATCACCGCCCGCACCAAGGTGTGGGCCGCGGGTGTCCAGGCCTCCCCGCTGGGCGAGCTGCTGGCGAAGGCCTCCGGCGGCGAGGTGGACCGCGCGGGCCGTCTCACCGTGGACCCGGACTGCAGCCTGCCGGACCGCCGCGACGTGTTCGCGATCGGCGACATGGTCTCCACCATCGACCGGCTGCCCGGCGTCGCGCAGGTCGCGATGCAGCAGGGCACCTACGTCGGCAAGCTGATCAAGGCACGGGCGAAGGGCGACGACACCACCCCGGCCCCGTTCAAGTACTTCGACAAGGGCTCGATGGCGACCATCGGCGCCCGCGAGGCCGTCGCCGACGTCCGCGGCATCAAGCTCACCGGCTGGCTCGGGTACTTCATCTGGTGCTACGTGCACGTGATGTTCCTGATCGGCTGGGGCAACCGCTTCGGCACGCTCTACAACTGGCTGCGGTCGCTGCGCTACGCCCGCTTCCGCGGGCACCGGCTGATCAGCGTCACCGCGTCCTACGACAAGGCGGTCGACCCGGAGAAGCCGCTGGGCGAGAAGACCGACGAGCGCGCCGAGCTGGACCCGCGGGTCTCGCCCGGCACGCCGCCCGCGCCCGAGCGCCCGGCCGCCACGGGCTGAGCCGGCCACGCACCACGACCGACGCCCGGGGGCACGTGCCCCCGGGCGTCGTCGCGTGCGCGGGTGGGCCGGGGCGTGGCACCGTGATCGGGTGACCCCGGCGATGCAGGTCCTGATGCGCGACATCGCACGGCTCTGGGACACCGCGGCCGACGCGCTCTACGACGCGGGCGACCCCGGCCCGGCGACGGCCGCGCTGGCCACCGACGTGAGCTGGACCGAACTGCCGACCGGCGCCGGGGGCCACGGCCGGGACGCGGTCGTCGCGCACCTGGCCGCCCTCGCCGCGGCCCGGCCGTCCGGGCTGACCCGGACCCGGGTGTCGCGCACCGTCGACGTCCGCCGGGTGGTCGACGAGGTCCGCGTCGGCTTCACCCACGACCGGGAACTGCCGTGGCTGGTGCCCGGGCTCGCCCCCACCGGACGCGCGGCGGAGGTGCTGGCGGTGCAGCTGGTGCGGGTGCGGCAGGGCCGGATCGACGAGGTCCGCACCCTCTGGGACGTCACGGGACTGCGCTCCGTGCTCGACGGGTGAGCCCATCGTCACCGCTTTCGCGCTTTCATGCCGCTGACCTGCGGCAACAGTCCCGCCCCCGCGCCGTGCGACGGGCGGTCGCCCGGGTGCGGTGAGCAGCGCCACGGACGGCGTCGAACAGGGCCGACACGCCCTGAGGAGGGGGTTCCCGCAGGTCGTGGCGATGTCTCTGCCAGTCTGTACCGCGATCGGAGATGGCAGTCCACCCCGGTGAGCGGGGTGCGTGAACCGAGAGGAGTTGTCAGCGATGGCTCTGCCCACCCTGACCCCGGAGCAGCGCGCCGAGGCGCTCAAGAAGGCGGCTGCGGCCCGTACCGCCCGCAAGGAGCTCCGCGACAAGATCGCCAGCGGCGAGGAGACCATCCCCGCGGTGCTGGGTCGCGCGAAGACCGACCAGATCGTCGGGAAGACCAAGGTCGCGGACCTGCTCAAGAGCGTCCCGGGCTGGGGCCCGGCGAAGGTCTCCAAGGTGATGGAGGAGGCCGGCATCGACGTGTCGCGCCGTGCCGCCGGCCTCGGCGACCGTCAGCGCGCCGCGCTGATCGAGAAGGTCGGCTGACCTTCCCCCAGCTCCTCGCGACGGCCCGGTCCGCACACTGTGCGGACCGGGCCGTCGCGCGTTCCGCGGGTCAGGCCCCGATGAGGCCGTGGCCGGCGAGGAACTGCTGGGCGACCGACGTGGCGCTGCGGCCCTCCAGGTCGACGAGCCCGTTGAGCTCGATCATCACCTCGACGGTGAGCAGCTCGCCCAGCGTCGCGGCCAGGGCCCGCAGCGGCGGGTACCGGTCCACGGTCTCCGCCCGGCAGGTCAGCGCGGCCAGCTGGGTGGTGAAGAAGTCCCGGTCATCGGCCAGCACGACGAGGTCGAGCGAGCGGATCCGCGCGTCGGTGGTGAACACCTCCGCGAGGTCGCACGGGCTGGACCGGGCGACGTTGACGAAGTTCAGCGCGAAGTCGTTCTGGTAGGTCTGCGAGGCCGGGAACGTGATGCCGTAGGCGGCCTGCATGTCGGCGAACTCGCGGTCGAGGAACTCCGCGGCCCCGCAGAACGTCGCCCGCGACTCATCGGCGGCGAAGTAGGGCCCCAGGTCGGACAGCGTCCGGACCTGCGCGAGCGGGCCGTCGGCGTCGCCGCGGCGGGCGACGGCGTACTGGTTGCCGAAGCGGGCGGGCCCGAGCCAGGCGACGTCGTTCCGCTCGAGGTCCTGGGCGGCGACAGCGTCGTAGAGCGCCCGCTCACCGGGGATGGTCGTGTCGTTGCCCAGGAACAACGTCCAGCCGGTGCCGGCGTACTCCCAGTAGACGTCGACGTCGCCCTGCTCCAGGGCCGCACGGACGATCGTGGAGCCGGACAGGCCGGTCCGGTCCACGGTGCGGGCCCCGCAGGCCTGCAGCGCCAGCAGGGTGATCGCGCCGAGCACCCGCTGCTCGGTGAACTCCTTCGAGCCGACGGCCAGCTCGGCGCCGGACAGGTCGACGTCGCGGGCCAGGGACCCGCCGCGCAGCTGCTGCGGCGACGGGCCGGCGACGGCGGCCGCGGCGCCGCAGCCCGAGACGAGTGCCGCGACCCCGGCGAGCAGGCCGGGCAGCGCGCGGCGCGGGAAACGGGTGGTCATCTCAGAGCCCCTTCGGATGCAGGACGTCCTCGGCGAGGCCCGCCAGCCAGTCGATGAGCAGCGCGAGCGCCGCGACCAGCACGCTGCCGGTGACCAGGACGAGGGTGCGGTTGGACGCCAGACCGTTGGAGATGATGTCGCCCAGCCCGCCGGCGCCGATGAACGTCGCGAGCGCGACGGTGCCGGTGGTGATCGTCAGCGTGGTCCGGACGCCGGCCAGGATCACCGGGACCGCGAGCGGCAGCTCGACGGAGAACAGCACACCGCGCCGGGTCATCCCCATCCCGCGGGCCGCCTCGATCACCGAGCGGTCGACCTGCTCCAGCCCGGCGATGGTGTTCCGGACGATCGGCAGGATCCCGTGGAGGACGAAGGCGAGCACCGCGATCACGGTGACCGGCAGGGTCAGGAACGCCACCGCGAACAGCACGATGAGACCGATCGACGGGATCGCCTGGCTGATGTTGGCCACGGTCAGCACCGGCCCGGCGAAGCGGCGGGTGGCCTCGCGGGTCAGCAGCACGCCCAGCGGCACCGCGATCACCAGCACCAGCACGGACACGACGGCGGTCAGCCAGACGTGCTGCCAGGTGCGGCTCGCGATGTAGGCGGCGTCGAGGCTGCGGGCCTCGATCGAGTCGAGCTCGCGGGAGGACACGACCAGGTACAGCGTCGTCAGCGCGACGACGACCACGAGCGGCCGGGCGAGCAGCGCCGCCCACCGCCGGGCCGGGCGGGCGGTCCCGTCCGGCCGCGGCCCGGTCGTCGCGCCCGGGCGGGCGGCGGTGACGGTCATCGGGCGACGCTCGGGGTGTCCTGGCCGGCCGGGGCCGCGCCCGCGGGCCGGTGCACGGTCGCCAGGATCGTGTCGAGGTCGAGCACGCCGCGGTGCACCCCGTCCCGGTCGACGACGGCCACGGCGTTCGCGTTCCCGGCGAGCATCGCGTCGAGCGCGGTGTGCAGGGTGTCCTGCGGCCCGATCCGCGTGACGACGGGCAACCCGTGGTCGAGCACGTCGCCCGCGGCGTCGCGGGGCAGCCAGCCCCGGGGGCGGCGCTCGCCGTCGAGCAGCAGCACGAACTCCCGCTCCCCCGCCCGCAGCGCGGCGACGCGCTCGTCGCGGGTGGCGTCGTGCCCGACCGTCGGCCAGTCGGCGAGGCCGACGTCGGCGACGCGGGTGAGGGTGAGCCGCTTGATCGTGGCCCCGGCCCCGACGAAGTCGGCGACGAAGTCGCTGGCGGGCTCGGTGAGCAGCCGTTCGGGGGTGTCGAACTGCTCCACCCCGGAACCGGCGTTGAACACCGCGATCCGGTCGCCCATCTTGACGGCCTCGTCGATGTCGTGGGTGACGAACACGATCGTCGTGCCGAGCTCGGCCTGGATGCGCAGCAGCTCGTTCTGCAGGGTCTCGCGGGTCAGCGGGTCGATCGCGCCGAACGGCTCGTCCATCAGCATCACCTCGGGGCCCGCGCCGAGCGCGCGGGCCACGCCGACGCGCTGCTGCTGGCCACCGGAGAGTTGCTTGGGGAAGCGGCCGCGGAACTCGCCCGGGTCGAGTCCCACCAGGGTGAGCAGCTCGTCGACGCGCTCGGCGATGCGGCGGCGGTCCCAGCCGAGCATCGTCGGCACGGTCGCGACGTTCTCGGCGACGGTGCGGTGCGGGAACAGTCCGGTCTGCTGGATGGCGTAGCCGATCCGGCGCCGCAGCTGGTCCGGGTCGACGGAGGTGACGTCGTCGCCGTCGAGCAGGATCCGGCCCGAGGTCGGCTCGATCAGCCGGTTGATGAGCTTCATCGTGGTCGTCTTGCCGCAGCCCGACGGGCCGAGGAACACGACGAGCTCGCCGCGCGGCACCTCCAGGTCCAGGCGGTCGACGGCGGGTCGCTCCTGCCCCGGGTAGCGCTTGGTGAGCTGTTCCAGCCGGATCATCGGCTCAGGCACGGATCCCCCTCGAGGTGGTCAGGCGGGTGAGCAGGGCGATCGCGGCGTCGAACAGGACCGCCAGCACGACGATCCCGGCGATGCCCTGCACGGTCAGGTAGATCGCGAACGGGGTGCCCGCGCTGGACAGGCCGGAGAGGATCAGGTTGCCCAGCCCCGGCCCGTTGACGGCCGCGGAGATCGCGGCGATGCCCAGCAGCAGCTGCGCGGCGACCCGGACCCCGGCGAGCACCACCGGCCAGGCCAGCGGCAGCTCGATGCCCAGCAGCAGCCGGGTGCGGTCCATCCCGACGCCGCGAGCGGACTCGGTGACCGCCGGGTCGACCGCGCGGAGCCCGACGATCGCGTTGCGGACCACCGGCAGCAGGCCGTAGAGCATCAGCGCGACGACCGCGGGCCCCCACCCGAGCCCGAGCAGCGGGATCAGCAGCCCGAACAGCGCGTAGGACGGCACCGTCATGATCAGCGACGACCCGTTGACGGCGGCCGCCCGGCCGAGGTCGGTCCGGTAGGTGGCGACGGCGAGCGGCACACCCACCACCACCGCGAGTGCCAGCCCCACCACGACGAGCGCGGCGTGCTCGAGGGTGTGACCGAGCACCTCGCCCCAGTTCGTGGAGAGATACTCCCAGAAACCCATGACCGGCATTCTCTACGCACACCGGACCAATCCCCCACCCGGTCGGCGGAGGCGGGTCGTCACCGGTCTGGCAGCCTGCGCATGTGGAGATCGCCGGCACCGTACGCGAGGTCGAGACCGAGCCGGGCGTGACCCTCTGGGTGCAGGACCTGCCCGCACACCGGCCGACGCCGGCGGCGCCGGTGCTGCTGGTGAACGGGGCGGGCTCGGCCGGGTACGGCTGGCCGGACGCGCTGGTCGAGGGGCTGCGCGAGCGGCACCGGGTGGTCCGCTACGACCATCGCGACACCGGCCGCTCGACCCACGCGTTCGAGGACCGGCCCTACGCCGTCGCCGACCTGGCGACCGACGCACTCGCGGTGCTCGACGGCTGCGGGATCGACCGGGCGCACCTGGTCGGGATGTCGCTGGGCGGGACGCTGGTCCAGCTGCTCGCGCTCGACGCGCCGCACCGCATGGTCAGCGCGACGCTGCTGTGCACCGCGGCGCTCGACACCGGCGACGCCGACCTGCCCGGCCCGACCCGGGACGTGCAGCGGATGTGGCAGGAGCTGGGCGACCCGCGCGACGAGGCCGGCGAGCTGGCCTGGCGGGTCGAGTACTGGCGACGCGTCTCCGGCGGGGTGCTGCCGTTCGACACCGCGGAGTTCGCCGCGCGGGAGCGGCGGATCATGGACCACACCGGGCGGGTCGAGCCGTGCACCGCGCACGCCCAGGCCGATCCCGACGGGCTGGACCGCGGCGCCGAGCTGGGCTCGGTCACGGTGCCGACGCTCGTCGTCGAGGCGCCGGAGGACCCGGTGCACCCGCCGCCGCACGCCGACCACCTGGCGGCGCGGATCGGGGCGGCCGCGCAGCTCGTCACGGTGGATGGGATGGGGCACGCCCTGCCGGACCTGCTGTGCGAGCCGATCGCGGCGGTGCTGCTGGAGCACGCGGCCGAGGCCGAGGAGGCGGAGGCCGGCCCAGTGGCACCGCAGGCGGGGGCCGACCCGGTGGCACCGCAGGCGGAGGCCGAGCCGGTGGCGCCGCGGGCGGAGGGGCTGCGGGAGGCCGGTCAGCCGACCCAGCGGTAGCGGCGCTCCGGGCGGCCGGTGCCGCCGTAGCGCAGCCGTACGGTGACCTGCCCGGTCGACACGAAGTGCTCCAGGTAGCGGCGTGCGCTGACCCGGGACAGCCGGGTGGCCTCGGCGCACTCGGTCGCCGACAGGTCCGCCTCCGCGTCGGTCCCCGAGTGCGCGCGCAGGGTGCCCGCGACGAGCTCCGCGGTCGGGGTGGTCAGCCCCTTCGGCATCCGTTCGGGGCCGCCGGGGGTGCGGGCCGGGGCGGCACCGGTGCCGCCGAAGAGCCGGTCGATGTCGGACTGGTCGCGGACCCGGTCCAGGTCGCGCCGGATCCGCGTCGCGCGGTGCACCTGGGCGGCGAGCGCGGCGGAGTCGAACGGCTTGACGAGATAGTGCAGCGCACCGCCGTGCAGGGCGGCGGCGACCGTGTCGGAGTCGTCGGCGGCGGTCACGACCAGCACGAACGGGTCGTCGGCGGCCCCGGTGCGCAGCCGCGTCAGCACCTCCAGGCCGGACATGTCGGGGAGGTAGACGTCGAGCAGCACCAGCTCCGGACGGAGCCGGGCGGCGGCGTCGAGGGCGTCGGCGCCGTTGTGCGCGACGCCGACCACGGTGCAGCCCTCGATCCGCTCCACGTAGCCGGAGTGGACCTTCGCGACCATGAAGTCGTCGTCGACGACCAGGACCCTCACACCCGCACCCCCGTCGGCGCCACCGGCAGCACCGCCTCGAACACCGCACCGACCCGGCCCGCCGGCGCCGGCCGCACCGCGATGGTGCCACCCCGGCGCAGACACGCCTGCCGGGCCAGGGCCAGGCCGAGCCCGCGGCCGCCGATCTCGGCGGCCTTGGTCGAGTAGCCGGCCCGGAACACCTCCTCGGCCAGCTCGGAGGCGATCCCGGGGCCGGAGTCGCGGACCTCGATCCAGACCTCGTCGCCGTCGGTGTCGCCGCCGCCGGCGAGCCCGATCTCGATCCGGCGCGGGCCGTCCCGCCCGGCGGTCGCGTCGATCGCGTTGTCGATCAGGTTGCCGAGCACGGTCACGAGGTCGGCGGACAGGTCAGGGTCGTGGTCGGGATCGGTCGGGTCGAGCCGGGACTCCGGGTCCAGGGCCAGCTCGACGCCGCGCTCGGCGGCCTGGCTGTTCTTCGCGACGAGCAGGGCGGCCGTCGCCGGGTCTCCGACGCTGGCGGTGACCTCGCGGCGCCATCCCTCCGAGGCGGCGACGATCCCGGCGACGAACCGGCGGACCTCGTCGTGCTCGCCGAGCTCGGTGAGCCCGGCGATGGTGTGCAGCCGGTTGGAGAACTCGTGGGCCTGGGCGCGCAGGGTGTCGGTGACGGTGTGCGAGGCGTCGAGCCGGTGCTGCAGGGTGGTGAGCTCGGTGCGGTCCCGCAGGGTGACCACGGCGCCCACGTCGCGGCCGTCGACGCGGATCGGGCGGCGGTTGAGCACCAGGGCCCGGGTGTCGCGCAGCACGAGCTGGTCCTCGCCGTCGGCGGCACCGGTGAGGACCTCGCGGAGCCGGTCGTCGAGGCCGAGGTCGGCGACGGCGTCGCCCTCGCGGGCGCCGGGCAGCTCCAGGAGCTCGCGGGCGACCGGGTTGAGCAGGGTGATCCGGTCGGCGGTGTCGAGCCCGACCACGCCCTCCTTGATACCGAGCAGCATCGCCTCGCGGCGCTGCACCAGCTCGACGATCTCGTCGGGCTCCAGGCCGAGGGTCTGGCGGCGGACCCGCCGGGCGAGCAGCAGCGACCCGAGGAAGCCGACGACCAGGGCCAGCCCCAGCAGCGCGCCGGTCTCCGCGCGGGCTCCGGCGAGGGACTCCCACAGCGACGGGGCGCGGATCCCGGCCGACACCAGTCCGGCGACGGCGCCGCGGTCGTCGATCACCGGCACCTGGGCGACGACGGTGCGCCCGTCGGGGTTGCCGACCCAGGCCCGGCCCTGCGGCGCGGTGCTGGCGCCGGGGTCGAAGCGCTGCCGGACCCGGGACGGGTCCGGCGAGGTGCGCACGACCAGCCCGGCGTCGACGATCTCGATCTCGTCGGCCCCGGACAGGTTCTCCGCGCTGCGGGCGAACGAGGGCAGCAGGTCGTAGCGGCGGGTCTGCAACGCCTCGCGCACGGTCGGTACGGACGCGACGTCCTCGGCGACCGACAGCATCCGGCGTCCCTGGGTCTCGCGGAACGACTCCGAGGACTGCACGGCAGCCAGCGCCGCGACCGCGCCGAGCAGTACGACCACGACCACCAGCTGCCAGACGAGGAACTGGCGGGCCAGCGGCCCACCCGTCCCCCCGGCGCGCCGTCGCATGCGCCCAGCGTAGGACGTGCGACGACGGCAGCGGCCACGCGAGGCGGTGGGGCCACGACGCGTCGCGCGGCTCACGCTGGGTGGACCGGCCCGGCCGCGGACGCGCAGACTCACCGGCGGCGGCACGGCGGCGGCACGGCGACGGGCGGGTGGACATGGCGGGGACGGCGACGCGGCCCGGCGGGGCACCGATCGCCCGCCGCGCCCGCCGGGGTCCGGTCGTCTCGCTGGTCGTGGTGCTCGTGCTGGCTCTCGCCGCGGTCGTCGTCCCGATCGTGCTGACCGACGGGCCGCGGCCGCTGTCCGACCTGCGCATCCTGGTCCCCAATCCACCCGGCGGGGGCTACGACGTCACCGCCCGCAGCGCGGCCAAGGTGCTGTCCGACACCGGGATCGCCGGCCCGGTCGAGGTGTTCAACCTGTCCGGGGCCGGCGGGATCGCCGGGCTCGGCCGGGTCGAGGGCGAGGCGGGCAACGGCAGGCTCCTGATGAGCATGGGGCTCGGGATCGTCGGGGCGACCGCCTCCCGTGACACCCCGCTCTCGCTCGCCGGCACCACTCCGGTCGCGCGGCTGGTCGAGGAGTCGGAGATCGTCGTCGTGCCCGCGGACTCGCCCTACCGCGACGTCCGCGCGCTGCTCGACGCCTGGCGCGCCGCCCCCGGCGGGCTCACCGCCGGCGGCGGCTCGAGCGTCGGTGGACCGGACCACCTCGCCACGATGCTGCTCGCCGAGGGCACCGGCATCGCGCCCGCCCGGGTCCGCTACGTGTCCTACGAGGGCGGGGGTCCGCTGCTCGCGGCGGTGCTGCGCGGCGAGGTGGGTTTCGCGGTGTCGGGGGTGGGCGAGTTCGCCGACCAGATCGGGTCCGGTGACCTGCGGGTGCTCGCGGTGACCGCGGGCGAGCGGGTGCCCGGCCTCGACGTGCCGACGCTGCGCGAGTCGGGGGTGGACGTCGAGTTCAGCAACTGGCGCGGGCTGGTTGCGCCGCCCGGGCTGCCCGACGCCGACCGCGCCGCGCTGGCCGACGCCGTCTCCGCGATGCGCGACACACCCGAGTGGCGGCAGGTGCTGGCCGCGAACGGGTGGCGCGACGCCTGGCTCCCGGGCGCGGACTTCGCCCGGTTCACCGCCGCCGAGAACGAGCGGGTGGAGCACGTCCTGGGCGAGCTGGGGCTGCGGGCACGCTGACCCGCGCACCCGGTCCGCGGTGACCGCAACGACCACAACGACCGTTGTGGCCGTTACGGAGACATCGGACGGGTGACTCCGCACACTGCAACGCGTTCGCTTCGCAACGGTGAGATCGGACGCAGATGCCTCAGACGGCTCCTCCACGAATGCAGGACCGGCCTCCGCCGGACGCCCCCACGCCGCCCGTGCCGCGGCCCCGGGTCGGACCTCTCCTCGGCACGGTGGTGGCCGTGCTGGCCGCCCTGCTCCTCGTCCCGCCCGCGGTCGGCGCGATCGGGGGCGGCGGCGACGGCACCCAGCTCCGCGGGCTGCGGATGTTGGTCCCGAACGCCCCCGGCGGCGGCTACGACGTCACCGCCCGCAGCGCGGCCAAGGCCATGGAGGACGCCGGGCTGACCGGGTCGGTCGAGGTCTTCAACCTGCCCGGTGCGGGCGGCACGGTCGGGCTCGGCCGAACCGTCAACGAGGCCGGCGACGACCGGCTGGTGATGAGCATGGGCCTGGGCGTGGTCGGGAGCGTGTACTCCAACGACTCGCCGGCCACGCTCGAGCAGACCACACCGATCGCGCGGCTCACCGAGGAGACCGAGATCGTCGTCGTCCCCGGTGACTCGCCCTACCGGGACCTCGGCGACCTGCTGGCCGCCTGGCGGGCGGCCCCCGGGAAGACCCCGGTCGGCGGCGGCTCCTCCCCCGGCGGCCCGGACCATCTGGCCCCGATGCTGATGGCCGAGGGCGCCGGCGTGGACCCGCGCACGGTCAACTACGTCTCCTACGACGGCGGCGGCGAGCTGCTCGCCGCCGTCCTCGGCGGCAAGGTCGCGTTCGGGGTGTCCGGGCTCGGCGAGTTCGCCGACCAGATCGCCTCGGGCGACCTGCGGGTGCTCGCGGTGACCGCGGGCGAGCGGATCCCCGGCCTCGACGCGCCGACGCTGCGCGAGTCCGGCATCGACGTCGAGTTCACCAACTGGCGCGGTGTCGTCGCGCCGCCGGGGCTGGACCCCGAGGGCGTCGCCGAGCTGGAGCGCGCCTACGCCGAGCTGCACACGACGCCGGAGTGGCGCGAGGTGCTGGCACGCAACGGCTGGCAGGACGCGTACCTGCCGGGGCCGGAGTTCGGCCGGTTCCTGGCCGACGAGGACGCCCGCGTCGAGCGGGTACTGACCGGGCTGGGGCTGACGTGACGACCATCGGGGACACCGGGGACACCGGGACCGCTCGCTCCTGGTGGACGGAGCACTCGGAGCTGGGTGTGTCGGTGCTGCTGGCCCTCACCGGCCTGCTGGTGCTCGGCGACACCCTCGCCGAGGGCGGCGGCGGCAGCGCGTCCGACCCGCTCGGACCGCGCACCGTCGCGTTCGTGCTCGGCGCGGCGCTGCTGGTGCTGGCGGCGTTGCTGACCGTCGACGTCCTGCGCGGCGGCCGCGGCGAGGCCGAGGGCGGCGAGGACGTCGACCTCGACACCGCCGTGGACCTGCGCACGGTCGGGATGCTGGCCGGGGTGATCGTCGCGACGGCGGCACTCATCCCGCTCGCCGGCTGGCCGATCGCCGGGACCGTCCTGTTCGCCGGCGCCACCTACGCGCTCGGCTCGCGCGCGGTGCTCCGCGACCTCGGCATCGCCGCCGCGGTCTCGCTGCTGACCTGGGTGCTGTTCGACGCCGTGCTCGGCGTCGACCTGCCGGGCGGCCCGCTGATGGGGGTGTTCGGCTGATGGGCACGTTCGACCTGCTCATGAACGGGTTCGCGCACGCGCTGACCCCGCAGAACCTGCTGTTCGCCGCGTTCGGGGTGCTGCTCGGCACCGCGATCGGTGTGCTGCCGGGCATCGGCCCGGCGATGGCGGTGGCACTGCTGCTGCCGGTGACCTACGCGTTCGACCCGACCGGCGCGTTCATCATGTTCGCCGGCATCTACTTCGGGGCGATGTTCGGCGGGTCGACGACGTCGATCCTGCTGAACACCCCCGGCGAGTCCGCCTCGGTGATGGCGGCCATCGAGGGCAACCCGATGGCGAAGTCCGGGCGCGGCGCCCAGGCGCTCGCCACCGCCGCGATCGGGCACTTCATCGGCGGCATCGTCGGCGTGACCGGGCTGGTCCTGGTCGCCCCGCTGATCGCCTCGGTGGCCGTCGACATCGGCGCCCCGGACTACTTCGCGATCATGGTCCTGGCCTTCGTCGCCGTCAGCGGCGTGCTGGGTGCCTCGCGGGTCCGCGGGTTCGCCGCGCTCGCGCTGGGCCTCACGATCGGCCTGGTCGGGCTCGACCCGATCTCCGGGCAGCCGCGGCTCACCTTCGGGGTGCCGCAGCTGGCCGACGGCATCGACGTCATCATCGTCGCGGTCGGGCTGTTCGCGATCGGCGAGGCGCTGTGGGTGGCCGCCCACCTGCGACGACGCACGCAGGAGGTCATCCCGGTCGGCCGTCCGTGGCTGGGCCGCGAGGACCTCAAGCGGACCTGGAAGCCGTGGCTGCGCGGCCCGTTCATCGGGTTCGGCTTCGGTTCGATCCCGGCCGGCGGCGCCGAGATGTCGACCTTCATGGCGTACGTGACCGAGCGGAAGCTCTCGAAGCACCCGGAGCAGTTCGGGAAGGGCGCCATCGAGGGCGTCGCCGGGCCGGAGTCCGCGGCCAGCGCGTCGTCGGCGGGGACGCTGGCGACGATGCTGACCCTCGGCCTGCCGACGACGGCGATCGCCGCCGTCATGCTCGCCGCGTTCCAGCAGTTCGGCATCCAGCCCGGCCCGCTGCTGTTCCAGAAGGAGCCGGACCTGGTCTGGACGCTCATCGCGAGCCTGTTCATCGGCCTGGTCATGCTGCTGGTGCTGAACCTTCCGCTGGCCCCGGCCTGGGCGAAGCTGCTGCGGATCCCGCGGCCGTACCTCTACGCGGGCATCTTGTTCTTCGCCTGCGTCGGCGCCTACGCGGTGTCCGGCCAGCCGGTCGACCTGCTGGTGCTGCTCGCGATCGGCGGCATCGGGTTCCTGATGCGCCGGTTCGGGCTGCCGGTGCTGCCGGCCATCATCGGCGTCATCCTCGGCCCGGACGCGGAGCTGCAGCTGCGCCGCGCCCTGCAGATCGCCGACGGCGACGTCACCACGCTGGTCTCCACCCCGCTCGCGATCGTCGTGTACTCGCTGATCGCGATCCTGCTGGTCGCCCCGGTCGTGCTCCGCGCGGTCCGCGCCCAGCGGGGCGACCGGGAGTCCGAGACGGTCTGACCCGGTCGGTGCCCCGACACGCCCCGCGGCTGCACCGGCCGCGGGGCGTCGTCGTCCGCGCGGTGATCCGTGCGCCGCGCGCGTCCGGACGCACGCGCGGCACGGATCACCGCGCGCAGCGGATCACGTCACGGCGCGGTGGGGCAGGATCGGGTCATGGGGTTCGACGCCGCCCGCGCGCTCGCCGAGACGCTGCTGGCCCACCAGCGCCCGGAGCTGTGGGAGCGCGCGCAGCGGGCGGCGATCGCGGCCCGCGCCGCCGCCGAGGACGGCGGGCACGACCGGGACCTGCTGATGACGGCCGCGGTGCTGCACCCCATCGGGCACTCGCCGGTCGCCCGCCGGACCGGGGACCCGCAGCGCGACGCCGCCCGGTTCCTCGAGGTCCGCGGCTACGACGCGCGGGTCGTCGAGCTCGTCGCCGGGCACGGCCCGCTCGCCGGTGCGCTGCTCGCCTGCACCGACGCGGCCACCCTCACCCCACCGGATACGGACGATCCGCCCGCACGAGCGGCGCAGACCGTGTCGTAGCGCAATCCTGGGCAGGTGGCGATCACCGAGGCCCCGCGGCGGGTCCGCGACCGGGTGGGCTCCTGGCTCCTGCAGGACGCGCACCGCCCGACCGGCAGGGACCGCACGCCCGGCCCGAACCGGAGCACCCGCGCCACGCCCGGTGCAAGGTCACCGGCGTCGGCGAGGTCGCCCCGATCATCCGGGAGATCCTGCGGGAGGCCGGGCCCGACGTGGCCCGGCGCCCCGTGGTGCACGTCGGCTAGGGCGGCCCGTAGTGGCCGGCGTGGGTCTCGCGGACGACGTTCTTGCGGATCTTCCCGGTCGAGGTGCGCGGCAGCTCGTCGGCGACGATCACCGCCTTCGGGACCTTGTAGGGGTCGAGGTGCCCGCGCAGGGCGGCCAGCAGCGCCTCCGGGTCGACCGTCGCGCCGGGCCGGGGCACGACCACCGCGGTGATCGCCTCGCTCCACCGCTCGTGCGGCAGCCCGACCACGACCGCCTCCGCGACGTCCGGTGCGGCCGCGTAGACGGCCCGCTCGACCTCCAGCGAGGCCACGTTCTCGCCTCCCGTCTTGATCACGTCCTTGACCCGGTCGGCGAACCACAGCACGCCGTCCTCGCCGAGCCGGCCGACGTCGCCGGAGTGGAACCAGCCGTGCCGGAACGCCTCGTCGGTCGCGGCGTCGTCGTCGAGGTAGCCGTTCATGGTGGAGGGGCCGCGGTAGACGATCTCGCCCTCCTCCCCCGGGCCGAGCAGGGTCCCGCCGGAGTCCATGACCGCGACCCGGACCCCGGTGATCGGGGTGCCGACCGCACCGATGTGGGTCAGCTGGTGCTCGGGACGGAACAGGGTGGTGCACGGGCTCATCTCGGTCTGCCCGAACAGCAGCGCGAAGTCGCAGCCGAAGCCGTCCAGGCAGGCCCGGATCAGCGGCTCGGGCATCGGCGCCATCGCGTACACGGCGCGCCGCAGCGACGACAGGTCCCGCCCGGCGAACGACGGGTGCTCCAGCGCCGCCCGGTACATCATCGGCAGTCCGAACACCTGGGTGATCCGCTCGCGCTCGACGGTGTCGAGGAACGCGGCGGGCTCGAACCCCCGGGAGAGGTGGATCGTCGCCCCGACCAGCACCGCCGGGGTGCAGAACGCGTTGAGCTGCGCGGTGTGGAACATCGGCATCATCGCCAGGAAGCGGTCCGCCGCCGACCAGCCCGAGTCCAGCGCCGCGGAGAACGACTCCAGGGTGACCGCCAGGTGCGAGGTGACGACGCCCTTGGGGAACGACGTCGTCCCCGAGGTGTACAGATAGGACAGCGGGTCCCGGTCCTCGACCAGCACCTCGACCGGCCCGGCGCCGTCCCCTCCCCCGGCCTCGACGTCGGCCAGCGGGACCCGGGCGCCGGCCGGCCCGCCGGTTCCGGGCGCGACGAACACCTCGGTCACCGCGGGCACCTGCTCCCAGGCCGGCGCGAGCGCCGCGACCAGCTGCGCCTCGACGACGATCCCGCGGGCCCGGGAGTGGCCCAGGACGTAGGCGACCTCGTCCGGGCGCCAGCCCAGGTTCACCGGCACGCAGACCAGGCCGAGGCGGGCGCAGGCGTAGTAGACGGCGAGGAACTCGGCGCTGTTGCCCGAGGCCAGCGCGAGCGCGTCGCCGCGGGTCCAGCCGCGCGCGGCGAGCCCGCGGGCCAGCCGGTCCACCCAGGCGTCCAGCTCGGCGTAGGTCCAGGACCGCTCCCCGTCGACGACGGCGGTCCGCCCCGGCCGGGCAGCGGCGCTGCGGCCGAGCGC
The DNA here is from genome assembly GCF_017312155.1 of Pseudonocardia sp. UM4_GMWB1. NCBI lineage: Bacteria > Bacillati > Actinomycetota > Actinomycetes > Pseudonocardiales > Pseudonocardiaceae > Pseudonocardia > Pseudonocardia sp. UM4_GMWB1. The sequence continues at coordinate 5,109,680 of NZ_QJPN01000001.1, forward strand.
GTCGGCGACGTTGACCCGCCCGATCAGGTTCCGGTCGAGCTCGCCGGCACCCATCAGTACGACCTCGGCAGCCCGAGCCCGTGCTGGGCGACGTGGTTGAGGATCATCTCGCGGTTCACCGGCGCGACCTGCATGAGCCGGGCCATCCCCCAGTACGGGATCAGCCCGTACTCGCCGGCCAGACCGTTGCCGCCGTGGGTCTGCATGGCCGCCTCGACGGCGTGCGTCGCCGCCTCGGCCGCCGCGTACTTGGCCATGTTGGACTCCTCGCCCGCGGGCATCCCGCGGTCGTGCAGCCACGCGGCCTTGCGGGTCATCAGCGCCGCGAGCTCGGTCTCGATCCGGGCCCGCGCCAGCGGGTGCGAGACGCCCTGGTGGGCACCGATCGGGGTGTCCCAGACCTGCCGGGTGCGGGCGTAGTCGGCCGCCTTGGCCAGCGCGAACCGGGCGATGCCGACGCCGAGCGCGGCGCCGGTGATCCGCTCGGGGTTGAGGCCGCGGAAGACCTGGCGGAACCCGTCGCCCTCGGCGCCGACCAGGTTGCCCGCCGGGACGCGGACGTCGTCGAAGTGCAGGACGTGCTGCTTGTCCGGGGCGATGAGGTCCACCGGCAGCGGGGTGCGGGTCAGCCCGGGCGAGTCGACCGGCACGACGAACAGGCTCAGGCGCGCCTTCCCGTCCGGCGCCCTCCCGGTCCGCGCGACGACCAGCACGGCCTCGGCGTCGTCGGTGCCGGAGATGTAGTGCTTGGTGCCGGTGAGCACCCAGTCGTCGCCGTCGCGGTCGGCGCGGGTCGCCATCCGGTGGGTGTTGGACCCCGCCTCCGGCTCGGTGATCGCGAAGACCACCTTGGTGGAGCCGTCGGCGAGCCCGGGCAGCCAGCGACGGCGCAGCTCCTCGGAGCCGAACTCCCCGATCACCTCGGCCGAGATCGCCGCGGATACCAGCACCAGCAGCAGCGGGGCGCCCTGCGCCGCGGCCTCCTCGCAGACGATGGACAGCTCCACGAGCCCGCCGCCACCGCCCCCGTGCTCCTCGGCGACGTTGACGCCCAGGAACCCCGCCTGCCCCATCGCCTTCCACAGCTCGTGGGTGTGCCTGCCCTCCCGGGCGCACCGCAGGTAGTACTCGCTGCCGTAGGAGGCCGCGATGGCGGCGACGGCCGCCCGCAGGTCGCGTTCCTCGTCGGTCTCGGTGAAGTCCACGCCGACTCCCTAGTGATCCGTTGTTCACTTGTGGCGGACCGTACCGCGCGGATGCGATGCTGGAAAGATGCCGACGCGAACCAGCTCCGGAACCGCGGGACCCCCGCGGCGGCGCGACCCGGAACGCGGGGAGCGGATCCTCGAGGCGGCGGCCCGGCTCGCGGCCGGTCGCGGCTTCCACGCCGTCGGGATGGCCGAGATCGGCGCCGAGGCCGGCATCGTCGGGTCCGGGATCTACCGGCACTTCGCCTCCAAGGAGGCGGTCCTGCTCGCCCTGCTCGACCGCGGCATGGCCCGGCTGGAGGCCTCCGCGGCGGCGGCGCTGGCCGCGGGCACCCCCGAGCGCGAGACGCTGACCGTGCTGGTGGCCGACCACATCCGGCTGGTGACCGAGAACCGCACCGAGTTCGCCGTCTACTACGGCGAGGTCCACACCCTGCCCGCCGAGGCCCGCCGCGACCTGCGGCGCCGTCAGCGCCACCACGTCGAGGACTGGGTGCACGTGCTCACCCCGCTGCGTCCGGACCTGTCCGACGGCGAGCTGCGCGTGCTGGTGCACGCCTGCGTCGGCGCGATCCAGTCGACGCTGTTCTTCCGCAGCGGCCTGGACCAGCACCGGCTGGTGGGATTGCTCGGCGGGCTGGCGCACGGTCTGCTCGGCGTCGACCCGGTCCACCGGTGAGGACCCGTGGTGATCTCCCCTGCATACGGTTGACAACCACGGGCTCCGCGGGTTCGGTGGGAACGTGACCGGCTTCCTGCTGACCCGACGCCGTCACGTCGACAACCTCGTCGTCGTGAGCCAGGCCTGTCGCTGATCGCGTCACCGCAGGTCCGTTTCCTTCCTCTTCCGTCTCTTTCCGGCGCCGTCGTGTGCCCGTCTGCCGTGCCCGGCACACCCCCGAGGAGTCTCCCGTGTCCGATGCTCTCGCCACCACGCCCAACACCCGGATCCAGGAGCCGCTGAAGTTCGCGTACTGGGTCCCGAACGTCTCCGGCGGGCTGGTCACCAGCACCATCGAACAGCGCACCGACTGGGGCTTCGAGTACAACAAGAAGCTGGCGCAGACCGCCGAGAACAACGGCTTCGAGTACGCGCTGTCCCAGATCCGCTACATGGCCAGCTACGGCGCCGACCACCAGCACGAGGCCACCGCGTTCTCCCTCGCGCTGGGCCTGGCCACCGAGCGGCTCAAGGTGATCGCCGCCGTCCACCCCGGCCTGTGGGAGCCCTCGGTGCTGGCCAAGTGGGTCGCCACCGCCGACCACCTGACGAACGGCCGGATCGCGGTCAACATCGTCTCCGGCTGGCTGAAGGCCGAGTTCACCGCGATGGGCCAGCCGTGGCTCGAGCACGACGAGCGCTACCGCCGCAGCAACGAGTTCATCCGGGTGCTGCGCGAGATCTGGACCTCCGACGGCGGCGCCGAGTTCGCCGGCGACTTCTACCGGATCCGCGATTTCGACCTCAAGCCCCGCCCGGTCGACGTCCCCGGCCGTCCGCACCCCGAGATCTTCCAGGGCGGCAACTCCACCGCGGCCCGCTACAACGGCGGCGCCGTGTCGGACTGGTACTTCTCCAACGGCAAGGACTACGACGGCTTCTCCGAGCAGGTCGAGGAGGTCCTCGGCCACGCGAAGACCGCCGAGCGGCTGCAGCCCGTCCGGTTCGGCCTCAACGGCTTCATGATCGCCCGGGACGGCGAGAAGGAGGCCCGGGACACCCTGCGCGAGATCATCGAGAAGGCCAACCGGCCCGCCGTCGAGGGCTTCCGCGACGCCGTCCAGCAGGCCGGCAACTCCACCGGCGACAAGCGCGGGATGTGGGCGGACTCCTCGTTCGAGGACCTCGTCCAGTACAACGACGGCTTCAAGACCCAGCTGATCGGCACCCCGGAGCAGATCGCCGACCGCGCCATCGAGTACAAGCGGCGCGGCGCGAACCTGCTGCTGCTCGGTTTCCTGCACTTCCAGGAGGAGGTCGAGTACTTCGGCGCGAAGGTGCTGCCGATCATCCGGGAGAAGGAGGCCGAGCTGGCCGCCCGCGAGCCGCAGCTCACCACCGTCTGAGCGACACCGTCCGCACGGGCCCGGCGACCGTCGTCGCCGGGCCCGTCCGCGTTCCCGGGGCCCGTCCTGACCGGACATCCCGCGCCGCGTCCCATTCCCGGGAACGTCTCGTTGACTTCCACCGTGATCTCCCCGAACACTGGGGTCGTGCTGTTCACCGAGCTCACCCGTCGACGCCACGTCGACCTCTCGCGTGTGACCTCGTCGCTCTGTCGCTGACCGGCATCCCCGCGGAGCAGGCTCCCTGACCTGCGCCGCGGCCGGCGACCCCGGTCGCCGGTGACCGCCCCGACAGTTCCCTCCCGTCCGGGCCCACCGTTCCTCCGCCGATCCGGTGCGCATTCCCGCGCGTATCCGCCGAATCGTGCGCCGCCGCGCCCGGACACCTTTCTCCGACGACGAGGAGACACACCGTGACCACGACCGAGAACCGTTTCGAGCCCACCACCGTCGAGTCGCTCGACTGGTCCACCACGCCCACCGACGCCCCGGGCTGGCTGGCCCGGGCCCGCGACGTCCGCCGTGTCCTGGAGCGTGACGCCGCGGCCCGCGACCGGGCGGGCGCCACCCCGCACGACGAGGTCGCCCTGCTCAAGGACTCCGGCCTGGTCACCATCCTGGGGCCGGTCGAGCACGGGGGCGGCGGACAGGAGTGGCCGCTGGCCTACCGGGTGATCCGCGAGGTCGCCGCGGGCGACGGCTCCATCGGCCAGCTGCTCGGCTACCACCTGCTCTGGTTCTGGGCCGCCCGGCTGGTCGGGACGCCCGAGCAGATCGCGGCGGTCGAGGCCGACGCCACCCGCAACCGCTGGTTCTTCGGAGGCGCGGTCAACCCGCGCGACGCCGAGCTGACCATCCGCGACGAGGGCGACGAGCTCGTCTACTCCGGCCGCAAGTCCTTCTCCACCGGCAGCAGGGTCTCCGACGTCACCGTGCTGGAGGGGGTGATCGAGCGGACCGACACCCACGTCTTCGCCATCGTGCCGAGCCACCAGGAGGGCATCGTCTTCGGCGACGACTGGGACAACATCGGCCAGCGCCTCACCGAGTCCGGCAGCGTCACGATCACCGACGTCCGGGTGCCGTGGGCGGCGGCCGCCGGGTTCACCGACAGGGTGTTCACGCCGCGGGTCTACAACACGCTCAACGTGCCGATCATCCAGCTCGTCTTCGTGGAGTTCTACCTCGGGATCGCCCGCGGGGCGCTCGAGACCGCGGCGCGCTTCACCCGCGAGCGGACCCGGCCGTGGCTCCACGGCGGCCACGAGCGCGCCGTCGACGAGCCCTACCAGCTCGACCTCTACGGCGACCTGCACGCGAAGCTGTGGGCGGTGGAGGCGCTGGCCGACGCCGTCGCGCAGGAGCAGCAGGTGATCCACCGTGACGCCGACGGCGTCACCGCCGAGCAGCGCGGCCGGCACGAGGTGCGGGTCGCCGCGGTGAAGGCGCGTGCCACCGACGTCGCGCTGGAGATCACCTCGGGGATCTTCGAGGGCCTCGGGGCCCGCGCGACGACCACGGAGCTGGGCTTCGACCGGTTCTGGCGCAACGTCCGCACGCACACCCTCCACGACCCGGTCGCCTACAAGCGGCGCGAGGTCGGGGCGTGGGTGCTGCGCGACGAGCTGCCCGAGCCGACCTGGTACTCCTGACCCGCCTGCGGACCCCGGTCCCCGCAGACGACACCGCCCGCCCCGGTCGCGCCGGGGCGGACGGTGTCGTCGCCGCGGTGGCTCGCGGCGGGCCGCTCAGCCGACGGTCGTGCGGTCGCCCTCACCCGCGGGGGTGCGGTCGGCGCGGACCCGCGGGAGGAACCGGCCGGTCCGGGCGCGGTACTCGTCGTACTCGGCGCCCAGTGCGCTGCCCAGGCCGGGCTCGTAGACCGCACGGGCCTGGATCTGCACCGCGACCAGGATCAGCACCCCGGCGAGCACGCCGAGCAGGGTCGGGGCCATGAACAGCATCCCGGCGCACCCGACGATCAGGCCGGTCAGCGCGGGGTTGCGGACGCGGCGGTAGATCCCGCCGGTGGCGAGCACCGGGCGTCGCGCGGCGTCCGGGTCACCGGCCGCGGCCGCCCCGGCCTCGGTGGCCGAGCGGCGCCACACCGTGCCGAGCTGCAGCATCGCGACCGCGACGACGGCGAAGCCGAGCAGCAGCAGCCCCGCCCCGACGACGGCGACCGCCGGCCGGGCCAGCACCGAGATCGGCTGCAGCACGTCGAGGGCGACCAGCAGCGGCGCACCGAACCCGAGCACCGCGGCCAGCACGAACAGCGTGCGGGCCCACCAGGCCGGGCTGCCCGGGGTCCGGGCGACGTCGAGCCTGCGCTCCCCGCGGGCGCGATGCGCACGACCGCGGAACCACAGCCCGGCGCCGACGGCGAGGGCCCCCAGCACCAGCGCGGCCCAGCCGAGCCCGTGGTGCCCGGCGACGTCGACCACGCGGCCCCAGGCGTCCTCGCCCCACACCTGCGGGACGGCCTCGTAGAGCAGCCAGGCGCCGAAGACGAAGAACATCACCGCGGCGCCGACCGAGATGGCCCGCTCCGGGAGCCGCTTGCCGAGCTGACGGCCGACGACGATGGCCAGCCCGTCCGCGGCGACCATGCCGACCGTGGACCCGGCCCAGATGCCGATCGACCCGGCGAGGGTGCCGTGCTGGGCGGCCAGGGTGATCGTCGCGAGCATCGTCTTGTCACCGAGCTCGGCGAGGAAGAACGCGACCGACGCGGCGACGACGGCGGACCCGCCCGCCCGCTTGGCCTTCGCCTCCTCGTCCTCGGAGAGGCTGTCGCCGCGCAGTGTCCAGGCCCCGAACGCCAGGAAGGCGACCGCGGCGACCAGTGCGATCCAGCCGGTCGGGATCGACGCGCCCAGGCCGTAGCCGACGGCGACCGACACGAGGTGGGTCACCGAGGTGGCGATCGTGATCCCGATCAGGACCGGGATCGCGTTGAAGCGGGTCGCGAACGTGAGGGCCATGAGCTGCGACTTGTCGCCCAGCTCGGCCACGAAGATGACGCCGAAGCTGATCGCGAACGCGATCAGGAATCCGTCCATGTCCATCCCTCGATCTCGACCGGACCGAGGTTCGGGTGCCCTCGACCCGGTGTATCCGGATCGAAGGTCTCGCTCGCCTGGTGGTGGTCAGGCCGCTGCGCCCGGGTCGGCCGTCGGAGTGCGAGGCGGACCAGTATGTCGAGCGCAGCGTTGGGAGCTACTCCCCTTCGTGTACGACCGAGACGGTACCTCATCGATCCAGAGCGTCTCGACACCTGATGCGCATCCGGCGCTGTGATCGCCCTCTCAGCGCCGACCCCCTCCGATGGCTTAGCGTCGCGAACGAGTCGTGTCACCGGTGACCGAGGAGGACCCCATGCCCGAGGCCGTCGTCTGTGCCGCCGTCCGCACACCGATCGGGAAGCGGAAGGGGTCCCTGGCCGAGGTCCACCCGGTCGATCTGTCCGCCGCCGTGCTGAGCTCCCTGGCCGAGCGGACCGGGATCGACCCCGCCGTCGTCGACGACGTCGTGTGGGGCTGTGTGAACCAGGTCGGCGACCAGGCCGCGCAGATCGGCCGCTACGCGCTGCTCGCCGCGGGCTGGCCGGAGACGGTGCCCGGGGTGACGGTGAACCGCGCGTGCGGATCGAGCCAGTCCTCGTTCGACTTCGCGGCCGGGATGGTGCTGGCCGGGCAGTACGACGTCGTCGTCGCCGGTGGGGTGGAGTCGATGACCCGGGTGCCGCTGGGCGCGGGCCGCGACCTGGGACGCCCCTACGGGCCGCTGGTGCGCGAGCGCTACCGCGCCGACCTGGAGTCCGGGGAGTTCCCGAACGGGGACTTCAACCAGGGCGTCGGCGCCGAGCGGATCGCCCGGGACTGGGGACTGTCGCGGACCCGGCTCGACGAGTACGCGGCACGCAGCCACGAGCTCGCCGCCGCCGCGATCGACGCCGGCGTGTTCGACGACCAGCTCGTCGACGTGCCCGGAGCGCCCGGGTTCACCGCCGACGAGGGCCTGCGCCGGGGCACCACCGCCGACACCCTGGCCGCGCTGAAGCCGTCGTTCTCCGCGGACGGGGTGATCCACGCCGGGAACAGCTCGCAGATCTCCGACGGCGCGTCGGCGGTGCTCGTGACCACCCCGGAGCGGGCCCGCGAGCTCGGCCTGACCCCGATCGTGCGCTACCACTCCGGGGCCGTCTCCGGCGCGGACCCGCTGCGGATGCTGACCGGGCCCGTCCCGGCGACGCAGAAGGTGCTGAAGCGTTCCGGGCTGTCGATCGGCGAGATCGGCGCGTTCGAGGTCAACGAGGCGTTCGCGCCGGTCCCGCTGGCCTGGCAGGCCGAGCTGGGCGCCGACGACGCCGTGCTGAACCCGCTCGGCGGGGCGATCGCCGTCGGGCACCCGCTGGGGGCCTCGGGCACCGTGCTGCTGACCCGCCTGGTGCACCACATGCGCGACCGCGGGATCCGCTACGGGCTGCAGACCATGTGCGAGGGCGGCGGCACCGCCAACGCCACGATCGTGGAGCTGGTCTCCTGACCTGCTAGGTTCCGCCCGTGCTGTGGGTGGGGATCGTCGCGCTGCTGGCCGGGGCGGCCTGCATCTGGGTCGCGGTCCGCACCCAGCGCCGGGTGCACGCGATGATGGCGGCCGAGACGCTGTCGGTGCCCGAGCTGCTCGACCTCGCGGGCGTCGCGGCGGAGCTCGCCGGGCGGCCGGGCACGTTCCGGAAGGTCTGCGAGGTCGTCGGGCAGACCGCGCCCGCCCCGGTCGGGGTGCTGCGCTCCGACCTCGCGGGCGTCGACTGCGTGTGGCACATGCAGCGGGTCGAGCGCCGGTTCGAGCGCCGTGAGCGCGACGACGAGGGCCGCACCCGGACGCAGACCCACACCGAGACCGTGTCCGAGCGGACGTCCCCGCACGGCTGGGCGCTGCTGCGCGACGGGCACACGATCGGCGTCGACCCGGGCGGGCGGCACCCGGACCCGGTGGAACGGGTGCTGGACCGGTTCGATCCGGCCGACCGGGGCCGGGGCGGGGACCGGACCGTCGGCTACCGCAACCAGGAGTGGGTGCTGCGCCCCGGCGTCGCGATGTACGTCCTCGGCGAGGTCGACGACCGGGACGGGCCACTGGTGATCCGGCCGCCGCAGGACGCCGGCGGGACCTTCGTGCTGTCCACCCGCACCGAGGCCGAGCTGACCGACTCCGACCGGCGCGCGCAGCGGCTGTGGGCCCGCGGCGGGGCCGCCCTCGCGGTGCTGGGACTGGTGCTCACGGTGGCCGGCGCGATCTCCTGACCTGCCCGGACCGCCGGCGAGGACCCGCGTGCCGGGCACTCTCACCCGATGCCCGAGCGATTCCCAGCGCGGTCACAGGGTCGTCTCAGGGTCACGGCGCACAGTTGCCCCATGACCGAGAACGGGCCGGGAACGGGCGAGTCGTCCGACGGACGGACCTCCACCGGAGGCGGCGCCACCGACCCCGTCCGGCCCGCGCGGCGTCACGAGGGGGCGGTCCCCGCCCACCCGGCCGGCGACGACGGCACCCACGCACAGGAGGCGACCACCGTGACCGACACCGACCACCGGCAGCAGGGCGGCAGCCAGGGAGGCGACCCGGGCGGCGGCCACGGGACCCAGACTCCGCCGCCGTGGGCGACGACGAGCAACCCCACGATCCCGGCCTACGGCGCGGGGAGCCCGCCCACCTCGGTGTACCCGCCGTTCCCGCAGCAGGGTCCGGCACCGAGGCCGCCGCGCCGGTTCGGTGCGGGCCTGGCCGCCGTCGCGCTGACGGCCGCCCTCGTCGGCGGTGCGGCCGGTGTCGGCGGCGCCTACCTGGTGCTCGACGGTTCCTCCACCCCGGCCACGCTGACCAGCGCCGCCGCCCCCGGCACCCCGGCCACCCCGGCCGACGGCTCGATCGCCGGTGCCGCGGCCGCGATCACCCCGAGCACGGTGGACATCCAGGTCCGCACCGCGCAGAGCGTCGCCGAGGGCTCCGGGGTCATCCTGACCTCCGACGGCCAGATCCTCACCAACAACCACGTGGTCGGCAACGCCACCGACGGCGGCCGGATCACCGTGTCCACCGCCGACGGGAAGCAGTACCCCGCGACCGTCGTCGGCACCTCCCCCAGCTACGACCTCGCCGTCATCAAGTTGCAGGGCGCCACGGACCTGAAGCCCGCCACTCTCGGGGAGTCCTCGAGCGTGCAGGTCGGCGAGCAGGTCGTCGCGAACGGCTCGCCGCAGGGCCTGTCCGGTACCGTCACCGCGGGCATCGTCTCGGCGCTCAACCGGACCGTCACCGCGGGCGGCGACGGCCAGGCCCCGGTCGTCTACAACGGCCTGCAGACCGACGCCCCCATCAACCAGGGCAACTCCGGCGGTCCGCTGGTCAACCTGGCCGGGCAGGTCGTCGGCATCAACTCCGCGATCGCCACCGCCGGGCAGAGCTCCGGCTCGATCGGGCTGGGCTTCGCGATCCCGGTCGACACCGCGAAGCGGGTCGCCCAGGAGCTGATGGACTCCGGCGTCGCGACCAAGCCGCAGCTCGGCGTGCAGGGCTCGGTGTCGGCCTCCGGCGGCGCCCCGAGCGGGACCGCGGGCGCCCAGATCACGACGGTGGAGCCGGACTCGCCGGCGGCCGCCGCGGGCATCACGGCGGGCGACGTCGTCACCAAGGTCAACGAGTACCCGGTGTCGAGCTTCGCGGACCTGATCGCCCGGGTCGGCAACTTCACGCCCGGCCAGCAGGTCACGCTGACCGTCGGCAGCGGGTCCGGTGCCCGCGAGGTGCCGGTCACCCTCGGCAGCGTGCGCGACACCGCGGCCGCGACCGCCCAGAACGGGTCGCGCACCGTGCCCGAGGGCGGCGGTTCGACCGGTGAGCTGCCGTTCGGCATCAACCCCTTCGGCGGCGGCAACTGACCCGCCCCCCCCCCCCCCCCCCCCCCCCGGGGCGACGCCACGCCCCGGGCCCTGCTCCGGCCGGGCGCGACATCCCCCCTCCCGTCGCGCCCGGCCGGTTCCGTGTGGCGCTCCGTCGTGGCGCCCGCCGCCGGCGCGGGCGTCGCGGTCCGGCCGGTGCACTCCGAGGTTCCTCCCGACGCTCCGAGCGCGGCACGGCCGGCGGGCTCGGCCCGACCACGCACCCTCAGCCGGTGGGATGCCGGGCCCGCAGCCGGGTCCGCACCCGCCCGGCCAGCGCCGTGACCAGTGCGACGACGGCGACCAGCCCGACCGCGAGCAGCGCGGCCACCAGCGGGGAGTCGGTGAGGTTGCCGGTCAGCACGCCGAGCACGCCGTAGAGCAGCGTCCACAGCACCGCCCCCGCCGCGACCGCCGGCACCAGCTTCGCCCAGGTCATCCCGGAGACCGCAGCCGCGATCAGGGTCGGCACCCGGCCCGCCGGGGCGACCCGTCCGACCAGCACGACCAGCCAGCCGCGCTCGGCGAACGCGCCGCGCATCCGTTCGATCCGGACCGCGGTGCGCTCGCCGCCGAGCCGCCCGCCCGCGACCGCGGCACGGACCGGGTCCCCGGCCAGCCGGGCGACGGCGAAGGTGACCACGTCACCGAGCAGGGCCGCGGCGAAGGACAGCAGCAGCACGACCGGCAGCGACAGCGCGGAGCTGGTCATCGCCGTCGCGGCGGCGGCGCCGACGATCGCGCCGGTCGGCACGACCGGCAGCACCGACCCGAGCAGCACTCCCCCGGCGACGACGAGGTAGGCGATCCGCCCGGCGTCCGGGCTGAGCTCGGCGTCCAACCACTCCTGCGCGGACGCGGCCAGCAGGTGCGGCGCGCTCACGCCGTCGTTCCGACGGCGGCGCCGGGCGGGAGCACGAGGGTGCGGGTGGGCAGCCCGGCCGCGGCGACGGCGTCGGCGAAGTCGTGCGGCGGGCGTACGAGCAGCTCCCGCATCCGGGACCCGGTCCGCCCCGGGACCGAGCACAGCCCGGCGACGGCGAGGGTCCCCCAGTGCACCGGCAGCGCGACGGCCGGTGCGAGCCGACGGACGGCCTCGGCGGCACCGGCCGGGTCGAGGTGGCCGGGGCCGAGGTTCGGGCCCCACCCCCACACCGGCAGCGCGGCGAGGTCGATCGGGCCCTGGGCGGCGACGTCGTCGAGCCCGGGGAACAGGCCGGTGTCACCGGCGACGTAGACCCGCAGCCCGTCGCCCTCCAGCAGGTGTCCCATCGCGTCGGCCTGCGGGCCGTGGGTGAACCGGGGCCCCCACCGGTGCCCGGAGTGGTCGGCCGGTGTGCCGGTGACGCGCAGCCCGTCGAAGACACGGGTCTGCCCCACGGCGAGCTCGGACACCCGGGCGACGCCGCGGCGGCGGAGCCAGTCGCCGGCGCCCGCGGGCACCACGACCTCCACCGCGCGCGGCAGCCGGCGCAGCGAGGCGAGGTGCAGGTGGTCGGCGTGCAGGTGGGAGATCAGGACCAGGTCGGCTCCGGCGGGCCCCTCCGGGTCGACGGCCGGCGCGGTGCGGCGCAGCGGCCCGACCGAGGGCCCCAGCACCGGGTCGGTCAGGACGGTGCGCCCGCCGATCCGCAGCCGCAGGGTGCTGTGGCCGAGGAAGGTCGTCTCCGGCAGGTCCACACCGTCGAGTATCCCCTCAGGCGTTGCCGAGGACCCGATCGACCGCGATCTGCAGCACCACCCGCGCGGGGTTCTCCCGGGGCTGCTTGTACTCGGCGGCGTAGCGGCGCTCGGCGTCGGCGACGACGTCGGGCTCGTCCCGCACGACGGCGCGGCCCTCCAGCGTGGACCAGGTGCGCCCGTCGACGACGGTGACGCTGACCCGGGCCCCGTCCGGCCCGGCCGCGGCGACGTTGCGCGCCTTCTGCGACCCGCCGCCGCAGATCACCCGGGCGGTGCGCCCGGCCACGTCGACGGTCACCCCCACCGGTACCGCGTGCGGGGTCCCGTCGCGGCGCGGGGTCACCAGGATGCACGGGCGGCGCTGGGACCAGAGCTCGACGAACGCGTCGGAGACACCGTCGTCGAGGGACCGGCGGCGGCGCCGGGGCGGTTCGGGGGTGGTCGTCACGGTCGCCATCCTGGACGTCGTGCCGGGTCCCGCGCGCCCCGGCACGCCGAGGCGCCGGTCACTCCGGGCGACGCCACCCGCCCCGGTGATCCCCGTACGGGCGACTTCCCTGGCCCTGTCGACGGGGTGTCGCTTCACTCTCCGCCATCGGACAGGGCGTCCCGTTCGCCCCACCGGTCACCAGGATCACGTTCGTCACAGGGAGTGGATCATGACCGCACGTTCGCTCGTCCGTCGCACCGGCGCCGTCGCCGCGTCCCTCACCCTCGCCGCTCTCGCCGGGGTCCCGCTGGCCGGAGCGGCGTCGGCCGCGGAACCGGCCGTCACCACGGTGGCGGGCGCCGTCACGGCACCGGCCGCCGTCGCCACCGCGGGCCTGGTCGTGACGGCCCCGGCCCAGGAGGACACCGAGGAGCCGCCCGCCGAGGAGCCCGCGGACGACGCGACGCCGGCCGACGAGGACCCCGAGGCCACCGCCCCGGACGCGACCGGTCCCGAGGAGTCGGCGCCCGCGGAGACCGCCGCGGCCCCGGAGGCGACCACCCCCGCGGCCGGGGCCCCCGCCGCCGGGCGCGGCAGCGACCTGGACTGCGTCGATCTCTCCCGGGCACAGGCCCAGGCCGTGCTCGCCGCCGACCCGTCGGACCCGAACAACCTGGACCGCGACGACGACGGCCGGGCCTGCGAGGGCTCGGACCTCGTCGCGGCCGCCGGTACCGGGCAGGTCCGCGCGGTCCCGGGTGGTGGTGTCGAGGCCGGTGACGGCTCCGGCGGCGCCGGGGTCGACCCCACGGTGTTTTTGCTGTTCGGGACGGGCGCGGTCCTCGCCACCGGGGCGGGCGTCGTCGTGTGGAGCGGGCGTCGCACCGGCCGCGCCGCGCTCCCCCTGACCACCCGCCACTCGTGACCCCCGCCCCCGCTCCGGCGGCCCCGAGGGAACACAGCACGCGCGCCGCTCCGGAGAACGCGCTCCCGATCGGGAACGCGTCCTCCGACCCCGCGCGCGTCCGAGGTCCGCGGGGGCCGCTCGGGCCCCGTGCCGTGCGACGGGTGTGGTGGGGGGTGCTCGTCGTGCTGGCGCTGGCCGTCCCGCTCGGGGCGCCGCCGGTGGCGGTCGGCGGGGCGGTGCCGCCGCTGCCCACCACCACGCTCCGTCCGGCGGCGGCCCCGCTGCCGCCGTCGGAGCCGGTGCGGGTGCGGGCGCCCTCGATCGGGCTCGACAGCGGGCTCGTCCCGCTCGGCCTGACCGGCCGCGGAACCCTCGAGGTGCCGCCCGACGGCGCCGACACCGGCTGGTACACCGGCGCCCCCGCCCCGGGCGCCCGGGGACCGGCGGTGCTCGCGGCGCACGTCGACTGGGACCACGAGCCGGGCCCGTTCCACCGGCTGCACGCACTGGCCCCCGGTGACCTGGTGTCGGTCGACCGCGCCGACGGCACCACCGCGACCTTCGAGGTCCAGGCGGTGCGCCGCTACGCCAAGGACCGCTTCCCCACCGCGGCCGTCTACGGCGACCTGCCCGGCGCGGGCCTGCGGATGATCACCTGCGGTGGGACGTTCGACCGGGGTGTGCGCAGCTACACCGACAACGTCGTGGTGCTCGCCTCGCTGGTCGACCCGGGCCGCGGCCCGGTGTAGACGCCGGTCGGCCGGAACCGCAGACCGGGTTCGGCGTACTCCTCCAGGGCGTGCGCCACCCAGCCGACCGTCCGGGCGCAGGCGAACAGCAGCTCGCCGGCGTCGGGGCGCAGGTCGTGGGCGTGCATCAGCGCGGCGAGCGCGAGGTCGACGTTCGCGGCGGGGCCGTCGCCGCCGCGGTCCATCCCCGCGACGACGGCGTCGACGCAGGCCACGACGTCGTCCGCGGCCGGGTCGGCGCGCAGCCGGTCGAGCAGCACCGTGGCCCGCGGGTCGGTGCCCCGGTAGACCGAGTGGCCGAAGCCCGGGACCCGCTCGCCGGCCCGCAGCCGCTGGGCGAGCGCGCCGGGCGGGTCGTCCAGGGCGTCGGCGAGGAAGCGGTGCGCGAGCCCGCTGACCAGTCCGTGCCGGGGCCCGTCGAGGGCGCCGAGCCCGGCCGAGACGACGGCGTGCACGTCGGCCAGGGTGCTCGCGGCGACCCGGGCCGCGACCGTCGACGACGCCAGGCCGTGGTCGGCGAGCAGGACCAGCGCGGCGCGGACGTGTCCGGCCGTTGCCGGCGCGGGTGCCCGGTCCGGGTCACGGACCAGAGCCGGAAGCAGCCGCTCCGCCAGGCCGGCCCCCGAGACACCCGGCCCGCCCGCGGCTCCCGGGTCCCCGGCGAGCGCGGTCACGACCGTCCCCAGCAGCGACGACGCCGTCGCCACCACCGCTCCCGGCCGCGCGTCGGCGCGCAGCGGGTCGGCCGCGGCCACCGCGGCGACGGCGAGCCGGAACCGGTCGGTCGCCCGGGCCCCGGCGGGTGCGGCGGCGAGCACGGCACGCGCCGGGGCGAGCAGGTCCGGGTCGGCGTCGAACGGCACCCGGCCGGGGACCTCCCACAGCAGCGCCGCGACGTGCTCGAGGTCCTCCGACCCCGCGAGCGCGGGCACCGCCCGCCCGCGGAACCACGGCCCGCCGTCGGCGACGAGTGTGATCCGCGTCCTGATGCGCTCGACCGTCCCGGACGGCTCGCCCGACTCGCGGCCGCGCGCGGCGAGGGCCTCCACCTCGTCCTGGGCGAACCGGCTGCCCCGCCGCTGCGCGCCACGCACGCTGGTCAGCAGCCCGCGGCTGGCGTAGGCGTACACGGTCTCCCGCTTCACCCCGAGGCGTTCCGCGGTCTCGGCGACGGTCAGGTACTCCACGACGTGGACCGTATCAACATTGACTGGATCAATATTGACAATGGTTCCCGACGAGCGGACGGTCCGGTCATGACCAGCACCGACAGCATCGGCGCCGCCGCCGGGCAGGTCCCACCGGGCCTGCGCGGCGTCGCCGTCACCAGCACGCGCATCGGGGACGTCCGCGGCGACGAGGGCTTCTACCACTACAGCCGGTACTCCGCGGTCGACCTCGCGCGCACCCGCACCTTCGACGACGTGTGGTTCCTGTTCGTCCACGGCCGTCTCCCGGACGCGGGCGAGGCCGCGGAGTTCGCCGCCGCCACCGCGGAGCGCCGGGCGCTGCCCGACGCCGTCGCCGCGCAGCTGCCCGCGATCGCCGACGCCTGCGGGCCCGACCTGCTCGCCGGGCTGCGCACCGCGCTGTCGCTGCTCGGCCCGCAGCACGGGATGCGCCCGCTCTGGGACGACCCGGCGGCGGGCACCCGCGACGCCGCCACCGTCTGCGCCGCGACACCGACCGTCCTCGCCGCGCTGCACCGGCTGCGGCACGGCCTCGACCCGGTCGGGCCGCGCACCGACCTGTCCTCCGCCGCGAACTGGCTGTGGATGCTGGACGGGGCCGAGCCCGCGCCGGCGCACGTCCGCGCGCTCGACGCCTACCTCGTCGCGACGGTGGACCACGGCTTCAACGCCTCCACCTTCACCGCCCGGGTGGTCGCCTCCACCGGCGCCGACGTCGCGTCCTGCGTGGTCGCCGCGCTCGGGGCGTTCGCCGGGCCGCTGCACGGCGGCGCCCCCGACCGGGCGCTGGAGAGCCTCGACGCGATCGACCGCGACGCCGGCGGCTCGCCGGAGCGCTGGGTGGCCGACCGGCTCGCCGCGGGGATGCGGATCATGGGGTTCGGCCACGCCGTCTACCGCGGGCCGGACCCGCGCTCGGCGCTGCTGCGCGAGGTCGCCGCGGAGCTGGGCGGGCCGCTGCCCGCGCGGGCCGCCGACGTCGAACGGCGGGTGGCCGCCACCCTCGCGGAGCTGCGCCCGGACCACCCACTGTTCGCGAACGTCGAGTTCCACGCGGGCGTGGTGATGGAGGGCTGCGGGATCCCCCGCAGCATGTTCACACCGACGTTCGCGGTCAGCCGGGTCGTCGGCTGGTGCGCGCACGTGCTGGAGCAGGCCGCGCAGCGACGCCTGATCCGGCCCTCCGCGGTCTACGACGGCCCGCCGGCGCCCGAGCCGGTCCCCGCACGCGGGAGGTGACCCGGCTTGCCGGACGGGTGACCGGCGTGCTCATCTGATGGGTGACTCCCGCTTCAGCGGGGTCGTCCGCCGGCACGATCTGTCACCCACCACGGAGGTCGAGTGTTCCGGGCACGCCGTCCGCACCAGCAGCCCGAGAGCACCCACCCCGAGGGATCCGCACCGGTGCCGCCACGCCCCGGCGTCGCGATCGCCGTCCTGGCCTCCTGCGGGCTGCTCGTCTCGCTGGTCCAGACCATGGTCGTCCCGCTGCTCCCGCGGTTCCCGGAGCTGCTCGACGTCAGCGGGTCGACCGCGTCGTGGCTGATCACCGCCAACCTGGTCGCCGGCGCGGTGTCGGCGCCGGTGCTGGGGCGGCTCGGCGACATGTTCGGCAAGCGGCGGATGCTGCTCGTCGCGCTCGGCCTGGTCGGGGTGGGGTCGCTGCTCGGCGCGCTGGCGCCCGGGATCGGGCTGCTGCTCGTCGCCCGGGTGCTGCAGGGCGCCGCGTTCGGGGTGATCGCGCTCGGGATGAGCCTGATGCGCGACGTCCTGCCCGCCGACCGGGTCGGGTCCGGGGTCGGGCTGATGTCGTCCTCGCTCGGCTTCGGCGGGGCCATCGGGCTGCCGATCACCGGCGTCGTCGCCCAGTTCGCGAGCTGGCGCTGGCTGTTCGCCGGGGCCGCGGTGCTCGGTGTCGTGCAGATCCTGCTGGTCCGGTGGCTGGTGACCGAGTCGCGGCTGCGCACCGGCGGCCGGTTCGACGTGCCCGGGGCGCTCGGCGTCGGCGGGGCCCTGGTGTGCCTGCTGCTGGCGATCTCCAAGGGCAACGACTGGGGCTGGGCCTCCCCGACCGTGCTCGGCCTGTTCGCCGGCACCGTGGTGCTGGTGGCCGTGACCGTCCGGTACGAGCTGCGCGTCGCCGCACCGCTGGTGGACCTGCGGGTCTCGGCACGGCCCGCGGTGCTGCTCACCAACCTGGCCTCGGTGCTGGTGGGCTTCGCGATGTTCGCCGGGTTCGTGCTCGCCACCCAGATCCTCCAGGCGCCGGTCACGACCGGCTACGGGTTCGGGCTCTCGCTCGTCGTCGCCGGGCTGGTGCTGCTGCCGATGG
Source organism: Pseudonocardia sp. UM4_GMWB1 (assembly GCF_017312155.1). Classification (NCBI taxonomy): domain Bacteria; kingdom Bacillati; phylum Actinomycetota; class Actinomycetes; order Pseudonocardiales; family Pseudonocardiaceae; genus Pseudonocardia; species Pseudonocardia sp. UM4_GMWB1. The sequence continues at coordinate 5,127,190 of NZ_QJPN01000001.1, forward strand.
GCGGGTCGATGGTGGTGTTCTCCTCGGCCTCGGCGCGGCTGTCGCGGCTGCGCGGCCCGCGCACCACGCTGGTGATCGGCACGCTCCTGCTGGGGGCGGGCAACCTCGCCTTCGCCGCGATGCCCTCGACGGTGCCGCTGCTGATGGCCGCCTCCACCGTGGCCGCGGTCGGCGCCGCGCTCGCCTACTCGGCGATCCCGCTGACGATCATGCGTGCGGTGCCGGAGTCGGAGACCGCCGCGGCGAACAGCCTCAACACCCTGGCCCGCCAGCTCGGCACGAGCTCGTGCACCGCGGTCGTCGCGGCCGTGACGGCGACGTACGTGCTCGGCGACGGCGGACCCCCCTCGGCGACGGCGTACACGATCTCCTTCGTCGCGGCGGGCGCCGCCGGGCTGCTCGCCACGGTGCTGGTGCTGCTCACGCCCGCACCGGCGGCGGAGACCGTCGCGGCCCCGGCCCCGGCCACCGCCCACGGCTGAACACCGGACCACCCGGGAACGGTGACCCGGAAACGGCGACCGCATTCCGCCGACGCATTCCCTCCCGGATGCCGCCCGCCGGTCCGGCCCGCCCGTCGCGACCCCGTGCGGGATCGTCCACATCGGAGGCTCGACACCGTCCTCCCCCGTTCGGACGATGGTGGACCCCACCAGGTGCGGGTGACGATCGCCGCCCGGACTGTGACGCCGACGACCACGCTCCCGCCTGCATGTGCACGCGTCGGGACCGACCGGCCACGCCCGGTGATCATTCCATTGTGGACGACCTCCGCCCGCCAACCTGCGGATCTGCGGAATTCTTTCGGGGAACCGACGAGTAGAACCGACCGGTAACATTCTCGCCGGTAACAGTCCGAGTTGACCGACCATCCGTGAGAGCGCACACTCGGCGGCCGGATCACATTCCGATCGTGACTGTTCATCGATAGCGTTGCAGGCACCGCAACCGATCCGATCGACCAGGCCGCACCGCGTCCCGCCTGGCGATTCCGCCGGTCGACGCCGCTGCTGGAGGTCGTCACATGAAACCGTTCGTGGTCAACAACCACGACCGACTGGTCTTTCCCGCCAATTTTCTCGGAGAACTCGACTTCTCCGTCATCGACGATATGGAGCAGTTCACCGCCATCGTCGGTCGCGATTTCGAGGCAAAGGCGCCCACCGGCACCGACATCCTCGAGCGGGTCACCAGCGGCGCCTACGAGAGCCGCTTCGCACTGCTGCGCGACATGAGCCAGAACCTGTTCTGGGTCAACCGGTACACGCTCACCATGTTCGAGAAGCGTCCGACCCGCTGGCGTGACCTCCCCCGCCACCGGAGCGACGTCTTCCTCCCGCTGCTCACCCCGTGGCGCGACGGTGACAAGAAGGTCCGGGCCGTCGCCGACGCCTTCGCCGCGCTCCCCAGCACCTGGGACGAGGCGACCGAGCGCCGCATCTTCGACCTCCTCTTCGACGTCTACGGCAACCGTCGCCACCACGCGACCGAGCTGCCGGCCGTCAAGCCGACCGTCGAGCAGTTCCTCACCACACCGGGGGCGCAGACCTTCGTCGTGCCGCAGCACGACCCGGACTACCCGGTCTTCTCCTTCACCGAGATCCTCGACGCCCACGCCGAGCGTCCCGAGCTCGAGGCCCTGACCCGCTGGGCCATGGTGCTGCACAACCAGTACCCCTGGGACCGTGCCGCCACCGAGCTGCGGACCGCCGACGAGATCGGCGACGACGAGTACGTCATCGCCTTCCACCCCCGCAACCGCGACGTCGAGCAGTTCCTGGACCGCGCCACCGGCACCCGTCCGGCGCGCCGGGGCCGGATCTCGACCCAGTCCGACCCGGTCGAGCCCGCCACCCCACTGCCGCCGATCCGGGTCCGTGAGGCGTTCGCGGTGCAGCCGAAGGTCGAGGCGCTCGCCGTCGTCCGGGGCGAACACGTCTGCTCCAACGACGACGTCGTCCGCAACTCCGCGTTCTCCTGGTCGCCGATGAGCGCCGACGAGATCTCCGCCAAGACCGGGATCGACCAGCGCCGCTACACCGAGCTGGACATCGAGGACCTGGCCTGGGCCGCCGCGGTACGCGCGCTGGAGCACTCCGGCCGTGACCGCTCCGAGATCGGCGCCGTACTCGTCGCCACCTGCACCAGCGAGCGGCTCATCCCGTCGCTGTCGACGTGGCTGTCCGGGCGGCTCGGGCTGCTCCAGACGCACTGCTCGGCCGACATCATCGCCGCCTGCGCCGGGCTGCCCTACGGCCTGTCCGAGGCCGTGCGCCAGCTGCAGGAGGTGAACCGGCCGGTCCTGCTGGTCTGCGTCGAGAAGTTCTCCGACAAGATTGGCAACGTCCGCACCTCGCGGATGATCTTCGGCGACGGCGCGGCCGCGATGGTGATCGCCCCGGCCGCCGAGGGCGAGCCCGGCGACATCGACCTGCTGCAGACCTACGCGTCGGGCCCGGACACCCAGGTGAACTCGATCATCTGGCCGAACCCCGAGTTCGACAACGACATCACCGTCTACGGCCCCGAGGTCAAGGCGCTCGTCGCCCGCTACCTGTCGCAGATGATCGGCGAGCTCACCGAGCAGGCCGGCCCCGACGGCGAGGGCTCGATGCTCGACGCCGTCGACCTGATCGTCCCGCACCAGGCCAACAAGACGATGATCCTGCAGCTGGCGGGCAAGGCGGGGCTCTCGGCCGACCAGCTGTACTTCAACATCGAGTCGATGGGGAACGTCTCCGCGGCGTCCATCCCGATCGCGCTGTTCGACTCCGTGGCCGACGGCGTCGTGTCCGGCCGGACCCGGGTCTTCGCGCCCGGCTTCGGGGCCGGAGCGGTGGGCGGCTACGCGGTGCTGGAGGTCGACCCGGCCGTGATGGCACCGGAGGTCCACCTGGACCCGACCGCCGCCGCACTGGCCGAGCCGGCCGTCGCACCGACCTCGGACGACGTCCGCATCGCCTTCGGCGAGTAGCCACGACCGGGTGACACGGGCCACAGTGGGCGGGAAGATCCCTGTCCGAGAGGTGAGCCCGCCCGCATTCCGGCACCGACCGGGCCACCGTCCGCACCGATCCGCCGACCGCACGACGACGATGTCGATGCGGCACACCGCCGCCGTCCCGTCGCAGCACCCGTAGGAGCAGTGAAGCCCAGCCATGTTCTCGCGCATCGCCATCGTCAACCGCGGCGAACCCGCCATGCGGCTGATCAACGCCGTCCGTGAGTGGAACGCCCAGAACGGGCCCGACCGCCGCCTGCGCACGATCGCGCTGCACACTGCCGTCGACCGGCGGGCGATGTACGTCCGTGAGGCCGACGAGGCCGTCCTGATCGGGCCGGACGACCCGGACCACATGGGCACCAGCCCCTACCTCGACCACGCCGAGCTGGAGCGCGCGCTGCGCGCCACCCGCGCCGACGCGGTCTGGCCGGGCTGGGGCTTCGTGTCGGAGAAGGCCGACTTCGCCGAGCTGTGCGAGCGGCTGGGGATCACCTTCGTCGGCCCGTCGGCCGAGGTGATGCGCCGGCTCGGGGACAAGATCGCCTCCAAGCAGCTGGCCGAGTCGGTCGGCGTCCCGATGGCGCCGTGGTCCGGCGGTCCGGTGGCCGACGTCGAGACGGCGCGCAAGGCCGCCGAGACCGTCGGCTACCCGCTGATGGTGAAGGCGACCGCGGGCGGCGGGGGACGCGGCATCCGCTACGTGCCGGGCCCCGAGCAGCTCGACGAGGCCTTCGAGCGGGCCGCGTCGGAGGCGTCGAGGACCGCCGGGGACGCGACCGTGTTCCTGGAGCGCGCGGTGTCGGGCGGACGGCACGTCGAGGTGCAGGTCGTCGCCGACGCCACCGGCGACGTCTGGACCCTCGGGGTACGCGACTGCTCGGTGCAGCGGCGCAACCAGAAGGTCATCGAGGAGTCGGCGTCCACCGCACTCGACGCGGAGCAGGAGGCGCTGCTGCGCAGCTCGGCCGCCGAGCTGGCCCGCGCCGCGGGCTACGTCAACGCCGGCACCGTCGAGTTCCTCTACCAGCCCGAGGAGAAGCTCCTCTCCTTCCTCGAGGTCAACACCCGGCTGCAGGTCGAGCACCCGGTCACCGAGGCGTGCACCGGCGTCGACATCGTGAAGCTGCAGCTGCACGTCGCCGCGGGCGGCACCCTCGCCGAGGTCGCACGCGGGGTCCCGGCGGCCCAGGGCTGGGCGATCGAGGCCCGGCTGACCGCCGAGGACCCGGAGCGCGAGTTCGCGCCCGCCCCGGGGCGCATCGAGCACCTGGCGCTGCCGTCCGGTCCGGGCATCCGGGTCGACACCGGCGTCGCCGCGGGTGACGTCATCCCGCCGCAGTTCGACTCCATGATCGCCAAGGTGATCGCGTGGGGCCGCGACCGCGACGAGGCCCGCGCGCGGCTGTCCCGTGCGCTGCGCCAGACCTCCGCGGTGATCGACGGCGGCTCCACGAACAAGGCGTTCCTGCTGGACCTGCTCGACCGCGACGAGTTCCGCTCGGGCGAGCTGCAGACCACCTGGCTCGACACGATGATGGCCGACGGCTACGCGCCGCCGCGCCGCCTCGACGTCGCGCTGCTCGCCACCGCCGTGCAGAGCCACGACGGCCACGTCGCCCGCCAGCAGGAGCGGCTGTTCCGCTCCGCCGAGGCCGGCCGGCCCGAGGTGGGCTACGAGACCTGGCACCAGACCGACGTCACCGTCGCCGGGCAGTCCTACAAGCTGACGGTCGCCCGCACCCGCGCCGGCCGCTACACCGTCGAGCTGGACGGCGTGTCGGTCGACGTCGACGTCGAGCGCAACGGCGCCTACGAGCGCCGGCTCACCGTCGGCGACCTGTCCTGGACCGTGCTGTCGGTCGCGCAGGAGGCGGACTACCTCGTCGAGGTCGACGGCGCCGTGCACCGCATCTCCGGCGGCGAGGCCGGCATCGTCCGCGCCCCCGCCCCGGCGATGGTCGTCGCGCTGCCGGTCACCGCGGGCCAGACCGTGTCCGAGGGCGACACCCTCGCCATCGTCGAGTCGATGAAGCTGGAGACCTCGCTGCGGGCGCCGTTCGACGGCACCGTCGCCGAGATCCTCGTCCCGGCCAACACCCAGGTCGACGGCGGCACCAAGCTCGTGCGGCTGGAGCCGTCGGCCGACGCGGACGCAGCAGGCCCCAGCGGGGAGCGCGCCGACCTGTCCGCGTTCGCCGCGGCCGGCGCCGACACCGACGCCGCCGCGACCGCGGCCGACGCGCTGTCCGCGCTGCGCTTCCAGGTGCTGGGCTTCGACGTCGACGAGCGCCAGGCCCGCCCGCAGCTGCGCCGCCTCACCGCCGCCCGCGACCAGCTGGCCGCCGACGACCCGGCCGTGCTGGCCGGGGAGACCGCCGTCCTGCAGATCTTCGCCGACCTGTGCCAGCTCTCGCGCAACCGGTCCGAGACCGACGACGAGACCGGCGAGACCGAGCGCAACCCGCAGGAGTACCTCTACGCCTACCTGCGCTCCCGCGACGCCGACGACGAGGGCCTGCCCGAGTCGTTCCAGGCCAAGCTGCGCCGGGCGCTGGCCCACTACGGCGTCACCGAGATCGACGGCGGGACCGGCCGTGCCGACGACCTGGGCCCGGCGCTGTACCGCATGTTCCTGGCCCACCGCCGCGCGCCGCAGCAGGTGCCGGTCGTGCTGGACCTGCTGAACTGGCGGCTGCGCCACCCGGAGTCGGTCGCGAACCTCTCCCCCGCGGCGCGCGAGGACTACCTGCGCACCCTCGACGAGGTCGTCGTCGCCACCCAGCTGCGGCACCCCGTCGTCGGGGACACCGCGCGGCTGGCCCGCTACCGGGCGTTCGACGCCCCGGTCGTCGCCGCCGAGCGGGACCGGGCGCTGGCCGAGGTCCGGGAGAGCCTGGACGTGCTCGCCTCGGACCCGGAGACCGCGGACCGGGCCCGCCGGATCGACACCCTCGTCGGGTCCTCGGAGCCGATCCTGGGCGTGTTCGGGGAGCGGCACGACGCCGTGCTGCTCGAGGTCATGACCCGGCGCTACTACCGGGTGCGGGTGCTGCGCGACCTGGAGCTCGTCGAGCACGCGGGCAAGCCGCTGCTGACCGCCCGCTACCAGCACCTGGGCCGGGACCGCACGGTCTTCGCCTCGGTGATCGACAACAACGACCCGGCCGCCGCGCAGGCCGTGTCCGACGAGCTGCGCCGCCGCGTCGGCGAGCTCGACGGGGACCGCACCGCGCTCGTCGACCTCTACGTCACCTCGACCAAGGCCGACGACGGCGGTGACCCCGACGCCCGCGCCGAGCGCGTCCGCGCCGCACTGGGGAAGGTGCCCGCGCACCTGCACCGGGTCGCCGTCGCCGTCCGCCCGAACCCGCGCGCCGCGGGGACGGCGAGCGAGGAGGCCGAGCCGCCGACCTGGTTCACCTTCCGGCCCGACGAGACCGGCGAGCTGGTCGAGGACCGCACGCTGCGGGGCATGCACCCGCTGGTCGCGGACCGGCTGCGGCTGTGGCGTTTCCGCAACTTCGAGCTGCACCGACTGCCCGCCGCCACCGACGTGCACCTGTTCCGGGCCACCGGCCGCGAGGTCACCGCCGACGACCGGCTGGTCGCGATGGCCGATGTCCGCGAGCTGACCGTGCTGCGCGACGAGGAGACCGGGAAGGTCCGCTCGCTGCCGCAGTTCGAGCGCGCGCTCGACGCCTGCATCAACTCGCTGCGTGCCGCACGCGCCGGGGACCGCACCCTCGCCCGGATGTCGTGGAACCGGATCGCGCTCTACGTGTGGCCGGAGGTCGACGTCCCGCTCGCCGAGCTGGACTCGGTGGTCCGCCGGCTCGCGCCGCGCACGGCCAACCTCGGTCTGGAGCAGGTCCTCGTCGAGTTCCGCACCGCCGACCCGCAGGTCACCGGCGGCCAGGGCGGTCCGCGCTCGATGCTGCTGCGCATGTCGCGCCCGCCCGGCGCGGGGCTCACGGTCAAGCTCGACCAGCCCCCGACCGAGCCGATGCGCGAGCTCGACGCCTACGACCAGAAGGTGCTCAAGGCCCGTCGCCGCGGCGCCGTCTACCCCTACGAGATCGTCCCGCTGCTCACCGCCCCGGTCGACGCCGGCCCGGGCACCTGGCAGGAGTACGACCTCGTCGACCCGGCCGACCCGGCGCTGCCGGTGCCGGTCGACCGCGCCCCCGGCGGCAACAGCGCCAACCTGGTGCTCGGCGTCGTCTCGGTGCCGACCCGGCGCTACCCGGACGGGATGAAGCGGGTCGTGCTGCTCGGCGACCCGACCCGGGCGCTCGGCGCGATCGCCGAGCCGGAGTGCCGCCGCGTGATGGCCGCGATCCACCTGGCCCGCGAGCTGGACGTGCCGATCGAGTGGTTCGCCGTCTCGGCGGGCGCGAAGATCGCGATGGACTCCGGCACCGAGAACATGGACTGGATCTCCCGGGTGCTGCGCGGGATCATCGAGTTCACCCAGGACGGCGGGGAGATCAACGTCGTCGTCACCGGCATCAACGTCGGCGCCCAGCCCTACTGGAACGCCGAGGCGACGATGCTCATGCACACCAGGGGCATCCTGGTGATGACGCCGGACTCGGCCATGGTGCTGACCGGCAAGCACTCGCTGGACTTCTCCGGCGGCGTCTCGGCCGAGGACAACTTCGGCATCGGCGGCTACGACCGGATCATGGGCCCGAACGGGCAGGCGCAGTACTGGGCGCCGGACCTGGGCGGCGCCGTGGGCGTTCTGCTGCAGCACTACGCCCACACCTGGACCCAGCCGGGCGAGCGGTTCCCGCGACCCGCGCCGACCACCGACCCGGTCTCCCGCGACGTCACCACGGCGCCGCACTCCGGGCCGAACTGCGACTTCACCACGCTCGGCGAGATCTGGGCGCCGGAGACCAACCGGGAGCGGAAGAAGCCGTTCGACATCCGCTCGGTGCTGCGCGGCGTCGCCGACGCCGACCACCCGACGTCGGAGCGGTGGGCCGACATGCACGACGCCGACTCGGTCGTCGCGCTCGACGCCCACCTCGGCGGCCAGCCGATCGCGATGATCGGCATCGAGTCGCGGCCGCTGCCGCGGCGCGGGCCGCGCCCGGTCGACGGGCCGTCGCAGTTCACCGCCGGGACGCTGTTCCCGCGCTCGTCGCGCAAGTGCGCGCGGGCCATCAACGCCGCGTCGGGCAACCGGCCGCTGGTCGTCCTGGCGAACCTGTCCGGTTTCGACGGCTCGCCGGAGTCGCTGCGCGGCCTGCAGCTGGAGAACGGCGCCGAGATCGGCCGGGCCATCGTCAACTTCGACGGCCCGATCGTGTTCTGCGTGGTCTCCCGCTACCACGGCGGCGCGTTCGTGGTGTTCTCCGGAACGCTGAACGACAACATGGAGGTCGCCGCGATCACCGGCTCCTACGCCTCCGTGCTCGGCGGGGCGCCCGCCGCGGCCGTCGTGTTCGCCGGCGAGGTCAACGACCGCACCGCCAAGGACGAGCGGGTCACCGACCTGGAGACCCGGATCAAGCAGGCCGTCACCGACGGGGACGAGGCGACGGCGGCACGGCTGCGCGGCGACCTCGCCACACTCCGCCCCGACGTCCGCTCCGAGAAGCTCGGCCAGGTCGCGGACGAGTTCGACACCAAGCACTCCATCGAGCGGGCGCAGTCCGTCGGCTCGGTGCACCGGATCGTCTCCCCCGACCAGCTCCGGCCGTACCTGGCCGACGCGGTCCAGCGGGGCATGAAGCGCACTCTCGACACCCTTGGAGGAAACGCATGACCGCGATCACCGATACCCACCCGGAGCAGCGCGTCGCCATCGTGACCGGGGGTGCGCGCGGGATCGGCGCCGCGATCACCACCGCGCTGGCCCGCACCGGGGTGCACGTCGCCGCGGGGTACTCGTCGAACTCCAAGGCCGCCGACGAGCTGAAGGGCAAGCTGGAGGCCGAGGGCGCGTCGATCTCGGTGCACCGGGGCAACGTCGGCTCGCCCGAGGACTGCCAGCGGGTCGTCACCGAGGTCCTGGAGCAGCGGGGCCGCGTCGACTACCTGATCAACAACGCCGGCATCACCGTCGACAAGACCGTCCGCAAGCTGACCGTCGACGACTGGCACGCCGTGCTGCGGATCAACCTGTCCGGGGCGTTCTACATGACCAAGGCCGTGCTGGAGCACATGACCGGCAACGAGTTCGGCCGGATCGTGAACATCTCCTCGGTGATCGGCCAGACCGGCGCGATGGGCCAGGCCAACTACGCCTCGTCGAAGGCCGGCCTGATCGGCTTCTCGAAGTCGCTGGCCCAGGAGGTCGCCCGCAAGGGCGTCACCGTCAACTGCGTCGCGCCGGGCTTCATCGAGACCGAGATGGTCGCCGCCGTGCCGGAGAAGGCGCTCGAGAAGATCGTCTCGAAGATCCCGGTCGGCCGCCTCGGCCAGGCCGACGAGATCGCCCGCGCCGTGCAGTTCCTCGTCGACGACCGCGCCGGCTACGTGACCGGCTCGGTGATCAGCGTGAACGGCGGGCTGGACATGGCGTCCTGACCGTCGTTCTCCCCGGCCGAGGGCCTCGCACAGTGTCGTGCGGGGCCCTCGTGCGTGCTCAGGGGCCCGTGGTCGCCCGGGTGTAGCGGTCGGCCAGTGCGCGCAGCCGCGCCACCAGCTCCGGTGGCTCGGTGACGTGGAAGTCCAGGTCGAGCAGCCCGATGTACACCGCGACGGTCTCGATGCTGTCCGCCCCCGTCACGAGGACGCAGTGCGTGTCGTCGACCTCCTCGACCGCGCCGACGGCCGGGTTGATCCGGGCGAGCACCGTCGCCGCCGATGCGTCGACGGTGATGCGGACGTGCACCTGCCACCCGGTCGACGCGGCCTCCCGCAGGACCAGGGCCGGGTAGTCCCCGCCGGGCAGCGGGTCCGGGACGAACCGGCGGCCGGTCGCCGTGCGCGGGCGGACCAGGTCGACCCGCCACGTCCGCCACCCGCCGTCGAGCCGCCCGACCAGGTACCAGCGGCCCTGCCAGGAGACCATCCGGTACGGCTCGACCGTGACCGGCCACTCCTGCCCGGGCAGGTCGAGCCGCACGCAGGTGTGGTCGCGGATCGCGGTGGCGAGCTCGGTGAGCACCGCCGGGTCGACCTCCGGATCCAGGTCGACGGTGTCGGTGTTGCGCGGCCCCGCGACGGTGCCGTCGTGGATCGCGGCGACGCGGCGGCGCAGCCGGTCCGGGAGCACCTGGTCGAGCTTGGCCAGGACGCGGTCGCCGCTGTCCCCCAGCCGCCCGCCGCTCGCGCTCACGGTGCGCAGCCCGATCGCCACGGCGACGGCCTCGGCGTCGTCGAGCTGCAGCGGGGGCAGCCGCGCGCCGGGCCCGAGCCGGTAGTGCCCGGCGCCGCCACGGACGGCGTGCACCGGGTAGTCGAGTCCGCGGAGCCGGGCGACGTCGTTGCGGATGGTGCGGGTGCTGACGCCGAGCCGCTCCGCCAGCTCCGGCGCGGTCCACTCCGGCCGGCTCTGCAGCAGCCCGAGGAGCGCGAGCATGCGGGCGGCGGTGTCGGCCACGAGAACCTCCGGATCCGGTCGCGAACAGGAAGGGAACGTGCCTGTTCAACCGGCACCGTAGTACCCATGACGCCGTTCACCGTGCAGATCCCGCAGTCCGACCTCGACGACCTCGCCGACCGTCTGTCCCGCACCCGGCTGCCCCGTCCCGCGCCGGGCGACGACGGGACCTACGGCACCCCGGACGCGTGGCTGGCCGCGACCGTCGCGTACTGGCGCGACGGGTTCGACTGGCGGGCCCAGGAGGCCCGGATGAACGCCCACCCGCAGTACCGCACCGAGATCGACGGCCAGGTCCTGCACTACCTGCACGTCCCCTCGGCCGAGCCCGGCGCGACGCCGGTGCTGCTGCTGCACAGCTGGCCCGGCTCGTTCGCGGAGTTCCTCGACGTGATCGGCCCGTTGACCGACCCGGTCGCGCACGGCGGCCGCGCCGAGGACGCCTGCTCGGTGGTGGTGCCCTCGTTGCCCGGGTTCGGCTTCAGCACCCCGCTCGCCGAGGGCGGCTGGACCACCGCCCGGATCGCCGCGACGCTGGACACCCTGATGCGCCGGCTCGGCTACCCCTCCTACGGGGCGCACGGCAGCGACGCCGGGGCGCTCGTCGCGCGGGAGCTGGGCCTGCTCGACCCGCCCGGGTTCCTCGGGCTGCACGTGCTGCAGCTGTTCTCGTTCCCGTCGGGCGACCCGGCCGAGTTCGAGCGGCTGGGACCGGACGACCACGCCGCGCTGGAGTTCATGCAGTGGTTCTCCTCGGTCGGCGGCTACAACGGGATGAACGCCTCCCGCCCGCAGACGATCGGCGCGGCGCTGGCCGACTCACCGGTCGGGCAGCTGGCCTACTCCGAGCTGTTCGCGTCCTTCGGCAACGGCACCGCGCTGGTGACCCGTGACCAGCTGCTGACCCAGGTGTCGCTGTACTGGCTGACCAACACCGCGGCGACCTCGGCCAGGATCTACTTCGAGGACGCACGCGCCGGCGCGGAGCCGCGGGTGAACCACGCCCGGACCGGGGTGGCCGTGTTCGCCTCGGACTTCCGGACCGTCCGGGTGTTCGCCGAGCGCGACAACAGCCGGATCGAGCACTGGAGCACCTTCGACGAGGGCGGGCACTTCGCCGCCCTGGAGCGGCCGGCCGACGTGGCGGCCGACATCCGGGCGTTCTTCGCCGGTTGAGGGGCGCTCAGCCGCGGCTGCAGAGCCCCTTGGCCGCCAGCACCCGCGCGACGGCGGTGTCGTTGGCCTGCGCCGTGATCCGCCCCTCGGCCAGCGCCTTCTCCGCGGCGTCGAGCAGCGGGGCGACCGGGGTGACGTTGGAGAACAGCGCCATGTCCGCGCCGGCGGTCAGGGCCCGGGTGGTGGCCTCGGCGAGCCCGAAGCGATCGGTGATCGCCTTCATCGCACCGAGGTCGTCGGTCATGGCGAGGCCGTCGAACCGGTAGTCCTCGCGCAGCAGCCGGTAGGCGGCCGGGGCGATGCTGGTGGGCACGTCGGTGGTCAGGCCCGGGACGTCGAGGTGGCCGAGCATGACCCCGACCCGCCCGTCGAGCGGCTTCCCCGGTCCGACGAGGTCGGAGTAGGGCCGGAGGTCACCGGCACGCAGCTGGTCCAGCGGCGGAGTGCTCACCGAGCCCTTGTGCGAGTCACCGGAGCTGTGCCCGTGGCCGGGGAAGTGCTTGAGGACCCCGAACACCCCCCCGGCCTGCTGTCCCTCGGCCCAGGCCGCGGCGTAGCGGGTGACGGTGGCCGGGTCGTCGGAGAACGAGCGGTCCCCGATGACGGCGGTGCGCGGCTGGTCGGAGACGTCGACCGACGGCGCGAGGTTCCAGGTGACACCACGTGCCTTCAGCTGTCCGGCGCGCTCGCGGGCGATCTCGGTGACCTCCTCGGGGCTGCCGGACGCGGCCATCTGCCGGGCGCTGGGGACCTCGCCGTCGAGCTCGTCGATGCGCTGGACACGGCCGCCCTCCTCGTCGACGGCGACGGCGAGCGGCGTGCGGGACGCCTTCTGCAGCGCCGCGAGCCGGTCGTCCTGCAGCAGCGCGGTCGCGTTGCCGCCGAGGAACACCCCGCCGACCTGCGACCCCCGCACGATCGCGGTGGCGCCGGCCGGGTCGGCGGCGTCCACCCCGACCATCAGGCGCTGGGCGAGCCGGTCGCGCGGGGACAGCGCCGCCACCATCGGGGCACAGGTGTCCGGGTCCGGCTGTGCCGCCGGCGCCGCCTGCGGCTGTGCACCCGGCGGGGCGGCGGCGGTGCTGTTCGCGGTGAGCTGCGGCCCGGCGACGGCGACGAGCCCCGCCGTCAGCGCGCCCACGACGGCGGCGGTGAGCAGTCCGGTGCTGCGACGGCGTCGCTGCCGGATCACGGGGTGGGGTCGTCCAGGCACTCGCATCGGGACCATCGTGACAGGCCCGTCCCGGCCCGGCGTCCCCGCCGCGCCGCGGTCACCGGCTCCCCCGGCCCGACCCGCTCCGCCGGGTGCGGGGCTCAGCCGACCGCGGGGACCCGCTCGGACTCCGGCGGCGGGCCGGGCGGGGTGCCGTCGCCGAACGGGCGCCCGCCCAGCTCCTCGCGGCCGTGCGCGGTCGTCCAGCCGGCGGTGTCGGGCCCCTTCGGGACGATCCCGGTCGGGTTCACCGACGCGTGCACGCCGTAGTAGTGCTGCTTGACCTGCTCGAAGTCGATGGTGTCGCCGAAGCCGGGGGTCTGGAACAGGTCCCGGGCGTAGGCCCACAGCACGGGGAGCTCGGTGAGCTTGTGCCGGTTGGCCTTGAAGTGGCCGTGGTAGGCGGCGTCGAAGCGGACCAGGGTCACCCACAGCCGGATGTCGGCCTGGGTGATCGAGTCACCGACCAGGTAGCGGCGCGTCGACAGGTGCTCGGACAGCTCGTCCATCCGCGACCACAGGGCGTCGTAGGCGCGGTCGTAGGCGCGCTGGGACGAGGCGAACCCGCACTTGTAGACGCCGTTGTTGACGTCGTGGAAGATCCCCTCCCCGATCTCGTCGATCGCCTCCGGGTCGGTCCACAGGTCCGGGGCGCCGTCGCGGTGGAGCCCCCGCCACTGGGTCGACAGGTCGCGCTCCAGCAGCGCGTACTCGTTGGTGACGACCTTGCCCGAGGCGACCTCGACCATGGCAGGGACGGTGACACCCTCGTCGTAGCCGGGGACGGCCTTCTCGTAGGCCTCGCGCAGGTACTCGATGCCGAGCACGGGGTCGACGTTCCCCGGATCGAGGTGGAAGCGCCAGCTGCGCTCGTCGTGCAGCGGGCCCGCGATGCCCATCGAGATCGCGTCCTCCAGCCCGAGCAGCCGCCGGGTGATGATCACCCGGTTCGCCCACGGGCAGGCGCGCGCGCCGACGAGGCGGTAGCGGCCCGCCTCGACCGGCCACGGCGACGACCCGTCGGCCGTGATCCGCTCGGCCACCCCGAGCGCCTCCCGTACGAACTCACCGCTGTCCTGGTCGGTCCCCATGCCGCCGACGCTAGCCCTGTGGTCGGATGGGCGCATGGGCGTCGACGGTGACCTCGCACGCGGTCTGTCCGAGCTGGTCGCGCCGGGTTCCCGGGTGGCGCTGGCCGACGGTTGCGGGCTCCCCTACGCGCTCGCCCGCCCGCTCTCGGCGGTCGCGGCCCGTGCCGGGGGTGTGCGGCTCGTGCTGGGCTGGGTGCCCGGCCCGGCCCCGGACCTCGAGCCGGACGCGTTCGCCGACATCCGCACCGTCGTCGGGGGGCCGGGAGCGCGGACGCTGATCGAGTCCGGGCGCGCGCACCGGGTCCCGGCCCGGCTCTCGGCGACGCCGGCGCTGCTGGCCGGTCCGCTGCGCCCGGACCTGCTGCTGGCGACCGTCGTCCGCGACGACCGCGGCGACCTGCGGTTCGGCGCGGAGGCGTCCTGGATGCGCGGCCTGTACGACGCCGGGGTCCCGGTCGCGGCGGTCGTGTCCCGCTCCGCGCCGCACGCCGACGCCGGTCCCCCGCTGGCCGGGGTGGCGGTGCTCGGTGAGGTCGACGGCCCGGACGGCGCGCCGCACACCGTCGCCACCCCCGCGCCGGGCGACGCCGACCGGGCGGTGGCCGCCGCGGTCGCGGGCCTCGTCCCGGCCGGGGCGCGGATCCAGTTCGGCCCCGGGCGGCTGGCCGCGGCACTCGTCGAGGCCCTGCACGTGCCGGTCGCGGTGGACTCCGGGCTGCTCGCCGACGCGGTCGTCGACCTGGACGAGCGCGGGCTGCTGCGCGGGACACCGTCGTCGACGGCGCTCTACGGCAGCCCCCGGCTCTACGACTGGGCCGACCGGCTGGGCCGGGCCGGCCGCGGCACGGTCCGCCCGGTCGAGCACACCCACGACGTGTCCCGGCTCAGCACCGGCCCGGGGCCGCTGGTCGCGCTGAACACCGCGCTGGAGATCGACCGGGACGGCCAGGTCAACGTCGAGGGCGTCGCCGGTTCGGCGGCCGGGATGATCGGCGGGCACCCGGACTTCGCGGCCGCCGCGGTCCGCGGGCCGGGGTTGTCGGTGATCGCGCTGCCCGCGGCGCACCGCGGGCGCCCGACGCTGGTCGAGCGGCTCGGCGGACCGGTGACGACGCCGTCGCACGACGTCGACGTGGTCGTCACCGAACGGGGCACGGCGGACCTGCGGGGGCTCGGCCGCGCCGAGCGGCGACGCGCGCTGAGCGCCCTGTGGGGCGGCGCCGTTACGCCAGACGTGTGAACTCCGATCCACGGTGTGACCGGAACCACAGATCACCCGGGGTGAACGGATCACCGACGTCCCGGCCGCGGGCCACCGCCGGCCGGACGGCAGCGGGACGGCGTCCACTCCGGACCCACGATGTGTGACGACCACATGACGTCACTGGTGGGCCCGCACGCCGCCGGTCACCGCCCGGGTCCGCTCGCCGCCGCCCGGAAAATCCCCGAATGACCGGCCGAGTTGCGCATAGCACAACCCCGGCGGCCGTTCCAGTCTCACCCTGGGTGAGGGGACAGGGGCCGCGGGGACACCTACCGTCAGGGCCGTCCCGCACCCGAGCGCCGAGGAGGCGCGCCCCATGACGGCAGACCACCGCAGCGGGCTCCGGGGGCCCGCCAGCACCGTGCAGGAGTTCGGCGACGCCCCCACGGAGGTCCGCGAGTCCACCCATTACAAGCACGAGTACGTGCAGACGTTCGTCGACAAGTGGGACGAGCTGATCGACTGGCGGGCCCGCTACGCCAGCGAGGGCAGCTTCTTCGTCGAGCAGCTCCGCAGGCGCGGTGTCACCAGTGTGCTCGACGTGGCGACCGGCACCGGCTTCCACTCCGTCCGGCTGCTGGAGGAGGGCTTCGAGACCGTCGTCTCCGCCGACGGCAGCGCCGAGATGCTGGCGAAGGCCTTCGACAACGGGATGAAGTTCGGCGGGCACGTGCTGCGCGTCGTGCAGGCCGACTGGCGTTGGCTCAACCGCGACGTCCACGGCGAGTACGACGCGATCATCTGCCTCGGGAACTCGTTCACACACCTGTTCTCCGAGCGTGACCGCCGCCGGGCGCTCGCCGAGTTCTACGCCATGCTCTCCCACGACGGCGTGCTGATCCTCGACCAGCGCAACTACGACGCGATCCTCGACAACGGCTTCAGCTCGAAGCACCAGTACTACTACTGCGGCGACGACGTCGTGGCCGAGCCGGAGTACGTCGACGACGGCCTCGCCCGGTTCCGCTACCGGTTCCCCGACGGGTCCCAGTACCACCTGAACATGTTCCCGCTGCGCAAGGACTACACCCGCCGCCTCATGCACGAGGTCGGGTTCCAGCGGGTCGAGACCTACGGCGACTTCCAGTCGACCTACGCCGACGACGAGCCCGACTTCTTCGTGCACATCGCCGAGAAGGCCTACCTCGACCAGGAGGACGCCGAGTGACACGGACGACCCAGGACGCCGCCGAGCACACCGCCCGGTCCTACTACGACTCCGACGACGCCGACACCTTCTACTCCCGGGTCTGGGGCGGCGAGGACATCCACGTCGGCATCTACAGCGCACCGGACGAGCTGATCTCGGTCGCCAGCGCCCGCACGGTGACCCGGATGGCCGAGGTCGCCGGGGTCGGCCCCGGCACCCGGGTGCTCGACCTCGGGGCGGGGTACGGCGGCGCGGCCCGCCGGCTGGCGGCCGCACACGGGGCCACGGTGCACTGCCTCAACCTCTCCCCGGTGGAGAACGCCCGCAACGAGCGGATGACCCGGGAGCAGGGTCTGGACGGTCGGGTCGAGGTGACCACCGGCAGCTACGAGGACGTGCCGGTCGAGGACTCCTCGATCGACCTGGTGTGGTCACAGGACGCGTTCCTGCACTCCGGTTCCCGCGAGACCGTGCTGGACGAGATCGCCCGGGTCCTGCGCCCCGGCGGGCAGGTGGTGTTCACCGACCCGATGGCCGTCGACGGGCTCGACCAGTCCTCGATCCAGCCCATCCTCGACCGCATCGCACTGTCCACGATGGCCACGCCCGGCTTCTACACCGACGGGCTGGCGCAGCGTGGCTTCAGCGGCGTCCAATTCCTCGACCACGCCGAGCACCTGCCGACCCACTACCGCCGGGTACGCGAGGAGCTCGTGGCGCACGAGGAGGAGCTCTCGTCGTCGATCTCGGGTCCCTACCTGAGCGCCATGAAGGCGGGCCTGCAGCACTGGGTGGACGGCGGGCGGACCGGGAAGCTCACCTGGGGGATCGTGCACGCGGTCCGGACCTGAGGACGGTGTCCGGCCCGGGCCTCGCGCGGGACCCGGGCCGGACGCGCTCAGCCGTCGTCGGCGTCGTTGCCGCCGTCGTCGCCGTCCTGCCGGCCGTCCTGGTCGTCGTCGCCGTCGCGGTCGTCGTCGTCCGTGCCCTGCTGCTGTTGCTGCTGCTGGGGGGCCGGCTCGGGGGTCGCGGACCCGCCGCCGCAGGACGCGGCGGTGGTGAGGACGAGCGCGAGCGCCGCGAGGGTACCGAGCAGCGCCCGGAGAGGGGTGGTTCGTCGCATACGCACGAGTCTTCCCGATCGCCCGGTCAGCCGCAGAGGAAGGCACGCACCGCCGCGGTGGTGGCGGCGGGCTGCTCGTCGACGAGGAAGTGCCCGGCCCCGGTGACCGCCTCCCCGGTGACCAGACCGGGATCGGCGGCCGCGCGGCGCCAGACCTCCAGCGGGCTCTCGCTGTTGGCGCCCACGACGCCGCGCTCGCCCCACAGCACCAGGGTGGGCGCGGCGATCCGCTCGCCCGCCACGTCGGAGGCGGCGTCGTGCTCCAGGTCGATCGAGGCGCCGGCGCGGTAGTCCTCCAGCATCGCGTGCCGGGCCGCCGGGTCGGCGAACGCGCGTTCGTAGGTGGCCAGTGCCTCGGGCGGGTGCGCGTCCAGTCCGGAGCCCCAGCCGCCGAGCAGCGAGTGCAGGTAGCCGATCGGGTCCCCGGCGATGAGTCGCTCGGGCAGGTCGGCGGGCTGGATGAACAGGAACCAGTGGTAGTACGCCGTCGCCAGCGCCCGGTCGGTGTGGGCGTAGACGTAGGCGGTGGGGAGGATGTCGAGCAGCGCGGCCCGCGCGACGCGCTCGGGGTGGTCCAGCAGCATCCGGTGGGTGACACGGGCGCCGCGGTCGTGGCCGACCACGGCGAAGCTGTCGAACCCGAGCCGCGCCATGACGTCGACCTGGTCGGCGGCCATCGCCCGGAACGAGTAGCCGGCGTGGTTCTCGCCGTCGGTGGGGCGGCCGGACTCGCCGTAGCCGCGCAGGTCGGTGGCGACGACGGTGTGGTCACGTGCCAGGTCCGCCGCGAGCGGCCCCCACATGGCGTGGGTCTGTGGGAAGCCGTGCAGCAGCAGGACGGGCGGACCCTCGCCGCCGCGCACCCCGTGGACGACGACCCGCTCCTCGGGCGGGCCGACGGTCAGGTCGAAGGCGTCGAAGTCGACTGTTCCGGGCACGGGTGCCGTCCTCCCTGGTCGGGTCGCGCGCCGGCGGCGGCCGGCCGCGCCACATCGAACACCCAGAACCGCAGCACCGCGAACCGCAGCAGCCCGCCGGCGAGGCTGGCGACCGCGACGACCGCGGCCTCCTCCCCCGGCGTGGTGGCCCCGGCCAGCTGGTGCAGTGCGAGCAGCACCGCGGAGGTGTAGGTCGCGTAGAACGCGACGGTGCCCGCGTCCTGCACCCACTCGCGCAGCCGGTGCGCGGGGGCGCCGTCGAAGGCGAAACGGCGGCTGGCCTCGGTGCTGATCGCGGTGGTGAGGACCAGCGCGACCAGGTTCGCCGGGACGGCCGGGAGCACCGGGCGGCACAGCAGGAACAGCGCGGCGTTCAGCGCCGTCGCCCCACCGCCGACGGCGGCGTAGCGGGCGAGCTGCACGGCCAGCGGGTACCGCCGCGACAACGCGACGACGGCACCGTTCACGCGCCCGGGGACCCGGGCCGCGGAGGTCGCCGGGTCCCCGAACGGCACGTGTGCCGCCGACTGTGCTGCGTCCACCGGTCCTCCCGCCCCCCGCTGGGTAGATCTTCGCAGGAGTACCCCCGACGGATCACCGGGAATCAACCGGACGCGTCACACCTTCACGGGGTGATGCCCCGGGCGGGTGCGCGCGCGGCCGGGCACCGTCACAGTGCGAGGAACACCGTCTCGCCCTCGCCGCGCAGGCGGATGTCGAACCGGTACCGGCCCGGGCCCTCCGCGACGGCGACGAGCGTGTGCCGGCGCGCCTCCGGGACCGCGGCGAGCAGCGGGTCGGTGGCGTGGGCGTCGGCGTGCTCGGGGAAGTAGATGCGGGTGACGACGCGGTCGAGGAGGCCGCGGGCGAACACCGAGACGTCGATGTGGGGTGCCTCGTCGGGCAGCGCACCCGGCAGCACGGTGCGGATCCGCCACCGGCCCTCGTCGTCGGTGGGGCAGCGGCCGAAGCCGCGGAAGCCCTCCACCGTGGACTTCGCCGCGCCGCGCGGGTCGTCGGGATGGTCGAAGCGGCCGTCCGGATCCGCCTGCCAGGTCTCGACCAGCGCGTCGGGCACGAGCGCGCCGGTGCCGTCGACCACGGTCCCGCCGACGAGGACGGCACCCGGGGTGCCGTCGGGCACGACGTCCGGGCCGTCCGGCCAGGGCAGCCCCAGCGACAGGTACGGGCCGACGGTCTGGGTGGGGGTCAGCGGCAGGCTCATGCGTGGGGCTCCTCGAACGGGGTGGCGCCGCGGCCGCGCAGCACGATGTCGAAGCGGAAGGCCAGCGCCCACTCGGGCCGGGTCGCGTCGAGGTCGAAGGTGGACACCAGCCTCCCCCGGGCCTCCTCCGGCGTCGCGTTGTAGATCGGGTCCTGGCCGAACAGCGGGTCGTCCGGGAAGTACATCTGGGTGACCAGCCGCTGGGTGAAGGCACGCCCGAACAGCGAGAAGTGGATGTGGGCGGGGCGCCAGGCGTTGTGGTGGTTGCCCCACGGGTAGGCGCCGGGCTTGATCGTGGTGAACGAGTAGTTGCCCTGCGCGTCGGTGAGGACCCGGCCGCCGCCGGTGAAGTTCGGGTCGAGCGGGGCGGGCCAGTTGTCCCAGCGGTGGGCGTAGCGCCCCGCGGCGTTGGCCTGCCAGACCTCGACGAGGGTGTCCGGCACGGGGCGGCCGTCGGAGTCGAGCACCCGCCCGGCGACGACGATCCGCTGGCCGAGCGCCTCGCCGCCGGCGCCGACGGTGAGGTCGTCGTCGCCCGGGCGGACCGGGCCGGTGAGCAGCGGGCCGGTGATCTCGGTGAGCCGCTGGGGCAGGATCACCGGCTGCTCGGACGGCGCCCGCAGCGCGGTGCTGCGGTAGTCCGGTGAGAGCAGCGGTGCGTGGGTCCCGGCCGGGACGGGGGCGTAGCCCTGCATCGGCGGTCCTTCCTCGTGGTGGGTGGGATCTAGACGGCGCCGTGCGGGAGGCCGACGTAGTTCTCGGCAAGGCTCGTCGCGGCGGCGCGGGAGGTCACGGTGTAGCGCAGCTGGGAGCGCTGCAGGCCGACGCCGAACGCGTCGCCGCCCTCGGTGGCGGGGTCGAAACGGTGGAGCATCGAGGTCATGAACCAGGAGAAGTGCTCGGCCCGCCAGACCCGGCGCAGGCAGGTGTCGGAGTAGGAGTCGAGGCCGCCGGTGTCGCCGTCGCGCAGCGCGCGGACGACCGCCTCGGCGAGCACCCGGACGTCGGCGATCGCGAGGTTCATGCCCTTCGCCCCGGTGGGCGGGACGATGTGCGCGGCGTCGCCGGCGAGGAACAGCCGTCCGCGGCGCATCGGGGAGGCGACCATGCTGCGCATCGGGGTGACCGAGGGCTTCTCGAGGAACTCGCCCTCGTTCATCGTGAAGCCCTCGCAGGCCAGGCGGGTGTGCAGGGCGTCCCAGATGCGGGCGTCGGACCAGTCGGCCGGCCTGGTGTCGTTCGGGACCTGGACGTAGAGCCGGGTCACCTCGGGGCTGCGCATCGAGTAGAGCGCGAAGCCGTTGTCGTGGTGGGCGTAGACGAGCTCGTCGGTGGTGGGAGCGGCCTTCGCGAGCACCCCGAGCCAGGAGAACGGGTAGACCCGCTCGGCGATGTCCGGTGCCACCAGCGGGCGGGAGACGCCGTGGAAGCCGTCGCAGCCGGCGATCACGTCGCAGCGCACGACGTGCTCGGCGCCGTCGGCGTCGGCGTAGGTGACCGACGGGGCGTCGGTGTCGACGTCGTGCAGGGCGACGCCGGAGACGCCGAACTCGACCGGCAGGCCCGCGTCGTCGACGCGGTCGGCGAGCAGGTCCTTCACGACCTCCTGCTGGCCGTAGACGGTGATCCCGGTGCCGACGAGGTCGGCGAAGTCGATCCGGTGGTCGGCGGCGGGGGCGCCGGGGGCCTCGGCGAAGCGCAGCGAGATGCCGGTGTGCGGCATGCCCTCGCGGTCCAGCCGTCCGGCGACGCCCATCCCGCGCAGCAGCTCGACCGTGGGTGCCTCCAGCACCCCGGCGCGGACCCGGGCCTCGACGTAGGCGCGGTCGCGGGCCTCCAGCACGACCGAGTCGACACCGGCCAGCGCCAGCAGCTTCGCCAGCACGAGCCCGGCGGGGCCCGCCCCGACGATGCCGACCTGGGTCCGGGACTCGCGTCGCTGCGTCATGGGAGTCACCTTCCCGTTCCCGGCACGGCCGTTCGACCGGGCTTCCGCTCTACGGAAGAATGCCCGGCCATGACGACGCGTCCGGTCCGCTCGGGGGTCACCGCGCGGGTGCTGGACGTGCTGGGCGCGTTCAGCGCGCAGGACCCGGTGCTCGGGCTGAGCGACATCTCCCGGCGCACCGGGCTCCCGCTGACGACGGTGCACAGGATCGCCGGTGAGCTCGCCGCGGGCGGGGCGCTGGACCGCGGCGACGACGGCCGCTACCGGATCGGGCTGCGGCTCTGGGAGATCGCGCACCTGGCCCCGGCCAGCCACGGGCTGCGGGAGGCGGCGATGCCGTTCCTGGAGGACCTGCACGAGGTCACCCGGCACAACGTGCAGCTCGCCGTGCTCGACCCGGACGACGCCGGCGAGGTCGTCTACGTCGAGCGACTGTCCAGCCGCGACGCCGTCTCGATCGTCACCCGGACCGGGTCGCGGCTGCCGTCGACGGCGACCGGGGTCGGGCTCGTGCTGCTCGCCCACGCCGACCCGGCCGCGGTCGAGGCCGTGCTGGCCCGCCCGATCCGCCGGTTCACCCCGTTCACGGTGTGCCGCGCCGACGGTGTCCGGGCGCTGCTCGCCCAGGCCCGCACCGGCGGGTTCGTCGTGTCCGACCGGCAGATCGAGGAGGTGTCGATGTCGGTGGCCGCCCCGGTGCGCGGCGGGGACGGTCCGGTGGTCGCCGGGCTGTCGATCGTCGTGCCGGCCGCGACGAACCCGCACACCCTGGTGCCCGCGGTGCGCGCGGCGGCCCGCGGGATCAGCCGGGCGCTCGCCGCATCGTGATCGTTCCGTGCCGTGGCCGGTACGCCCGTCGTGGCGTTCCGTGCCACCGTGACGACGTGCGTGACTTCCGGATCGAGATCCCCGACGCCGAGCTGGACGACCTGCGTGAGCGGCTCGCCCGCACCCGCTGGCCGGATCCGGCGACCGTCGAGGGCTGGTCCCAGGGCGTCCCGCTGGACTACGCCCGCGAGCTGTGCGAGTACTGGCGCACGCGCTACGACTGGCGCCGCGTCGAGGCCGAGATCAACGCGTGGCCGCAGTTCCGCACCGGTCTCGACGGCGGCGGCGACGACTCGGTCGAGATCCACGTGCTGCACGCCCGCTCGAAGCACCCGGACGCGATGCCGCTGCTGCTCACCCACGGCTGGCCGGGCTCGCTGGTCGAGTTCCTCGGCGTGCTGCCCGCGCTGACCGATCCCGAGGACCCCGCCGACGCCTTCCACGTCGTCGTGCCGACGCTGCCCGGGTTCGGGTTCTCCGGCAAGCCCACGACGACCGGGTGGGGGGTCGAGCGGATCGCCGTCGCGTGGGCGCAGCTGATGGACCGGCTCGGCTACGAGCGCTTCGCCGCGCAGGGTGGCGACTGGGGCTCGATGATCACCTCGGCGCTGGGGACCGCGGCCCCGGAGATGCTGTACGGCATCCACCTGACGATGGCGCTGGCGCCCAAGCCCGACGACGCCGCCGGGCTCACCACGCAGGAGAAGGCCGACATCCGCTTCTCCAAGGAGTTCTCCCGCTACGGCTCCGGCTACTCCGCCGAGCAGTCCACCCGTCCGCAGACCATCGGCTACGGGCTCGCCGACTCCCCCGCCGCGCAGTGCACGTGGATCGTGGAGAAGTTCTGGGACTGGACCGACTGCGCGGGTCACCCGGAGAACGTGATCAGCCGGGACCGGCTGCTGGACAACGTCATGCAGTACTGGCTGGGCTCGGCCGGAGCGTCGTCGGCGCGGATCTACTGGGAGAGCTTCGCCCGCCGCCGCCTCGACGACGTCGAGGTCCCGACCGGTGTCGCCCAGTTCCCGCACGAGATGGTGAAGCTCCCCCGGTCCTGGCTGGAGCGCCGCTACACCGACCTGCGCTGGTTCTCGCGTCCCGACGTCGGCGGGCACTTCCCGTCGCTGGAGCAGCCCGAGTCCTTCGTCGACGAGGTGCGGGGGTTCTTCCGCACCCTGCGCTGAGGTCTCAGACCACCAGCACGGACGCGGTGAACGCGTGCAGGTGGTTGCCCGGCCCGACCGGTCCGATCTCCCCGGCGGCGAAGAAGCCGGCCACCCGGGGGCCGGGCGCGTCGCCGGACCCGCCCGCGTGCGGGTCGAGGCCGACGCGCACGGCGTGCACGTCGTGGTCGGCGTCGCCGAACATGCCGGCGCCGCGACCGTTGCAGGAGAACAGCAGCGCGCCCGCGGCCGGCGCGGCGCGGCGCACCGGGGCGAGCAGCTCGTGCAGGTCCTGGGCGGCGCCCGCGGCGTCGCGGACCTGGAAGCGCACGGTGGTGCCGATCTCGACGACGTCGCCCGCGATGACGGCGCCGTCGCCGACGTCGACGGCCAGCACCGCGCGGACCAGGAAGTCCCCACGGTCGTGGGACTCGGCGTACTCGTCGACTGCGACGCCCAGGTGCAGCCCGGTCAGCGCCTGTTGCTGCTCCTCGGGCGGCAGCGCGGTGACGATCTCGCGCAGCCGCTCCGCCGCGGGCCGCCCGGCGAGCTCGGCGATCCGGTTCTGCTCGGCGCGGGTGACGACCATCGGCGGCCCGATCGGGCGGCATCCCTGACTGACGACGACCCGCGCGCCGGACGCGCCGCCGAGCAGCACACCGACCGCGCCACCGTGGTGCACGGTGCCGCCGGCGAACAGCCGGTTGGCCCCGGGGCCGCCGGGGCCGCTCGCCAGGCCGCCGATCACCGGGAAGCCCGGGTTCGTCGACGCGAGCCGGTCCAGCACCCCGCTGACCGGGAACGCGAACGGGTCGGCGAGCAGGACGGCGACGCGGTCGTCCTCGGCGGGCGGGACCAGGCCGCGCACGCCGATCGCGTCGCGGCCGTCCGGTCCGGCGCCGGGCCGGCGCTCGGCGACCGGGAAGATCGCCCGGACCCGGGTGCCGGGCAGCGATGCCGCCCAGACGGCGACGGCGGGCTCGCCCTCGACGCCGCGGCCGTCGGCCATCACGCCGTGCGCGGTGGTCCCGATCGTCGCGCCGGGCGCGGCGAGCTCCATCACCCGCAGCCCCGCGGCCTCGACCTCCTCGACCGGCGCGGCAGCTCCCACACCGGGGCAGACGAAGAACACCACGAGGTCGGGGACGACGCCGAGCGCGGCCAGCGCCTGGCCCGTCGCGACCTCCGCGGCGCCGACGAGATCCGGCCCGACGGCCAGCCCGTCCCCGACCTGCACACCCTCACCGGAACCCACGGACGGTGACGCTACGTCAGCACACGGCTCCCGCACCGGTTCGGGCGTCCCGCACGGGGCCCGGAGCGGTGGGGGACGCCGGGTCCCGTGCGGGGCTCAGTGGCGGGGTCCGGGGACCCGGCCGGGCCGGGGCCAGAGGCGGTGGCGGGCGACGGCGTGGACGGAGGCGGGGCCCAGGGTGGCCGAGTCCGTGGAGCCGAACGGGTTGTCGCCGCGGACGTGCCAGCCGTCGGCGTCGGGGTGCACGGCCCGCTTCACCGACAGCTGTCCGGGGCGGGACGCCCAGGTCACGAGGACGGCGTCGCCGGGCCGGACGGGCGCACCGAACCGGACCAGCACGACGTCGCCGTCGGACAGGGCCGGGGACATCGACGGCCCCCGCACCGTCACCCTCCGCAGACGCATCACGGACTCCCTCCAGAGTGGATCTCTCGTGACGTGGTCGTCCTGCCCGACCACCGCCGCGAGGGTAGGGTCGCCGGTGCCAGAACGATCACCCCACCAGGGAGGACACTCATGCGGCTGTCCCGCATTCTCCGTCCGCGACTGGAGGCCACCGCGCACTGCGACCTCCCCTGCGGCGTGTACGACCCGGCCCAGGCCCGGATCGAGGCCGAGTCGGTCAAGGCGATCCAGGAGAAGTACCAGGGTAACGAGGACGTGGACTTCCGGGCCCGCGCCATCGAGATCAAGGAGCAGCGCTCCGACCTGGTCAAGCACCACCTGTGGGTGCTCTGGACCGACTACTTCAAGCCGCCGCACTTCGAGAAGTACCCGGAGCTGCACGAGCTGTTCAACAAGGCCACCAAGGCCGCCGGCGCGTCGGGCACCAAGGGCTCGAACGACCCGGCCACCGGCCAGGAGCTGCTCGACTACATCGCCCAGATCGACAAGATCTTCTGGGAGACCAAGCAGGCTGCCTGATCACAGGCCCCGAGACGGCGCTGACCAGCGGGGATCTTTCCCCGTGGTCAGCGCCGTCGTCGTTTCCGGGTCGTGGCACGTATATGCCTTGACCGGCATATACCTGTCGTGGCATGTTCAGCGGGTGCGTGACTCCTTCGACGTCCTGGCGGACCCGACGAGACGAGCCATCCTGGACCGGCTGCGGACGCCGCAGGGCTGCGTCGTCGGCGAGCTCGTGACCGCGCTCGAGCTGAACCAGACCGCGGTGTCGAAACACCTGCGCGTGCTGCGTCACATGGGCATGGTCGACGTCGTCGTCGAGTCCCAGCGCCGACGCTACGTCCTCCGGGCGGACGCGCTGGCCGAGATCGAGACCTGGCTCGCGCCGCATCGCGCCTTCTGGGAGGAACGACTCGACGCCCTGGGCGCACACCTCGACTCCCTCGACAGCCCCCACGGAGAGGATCCGTCATGAGCATCCAGGTCACCGTCGATCCCGACGGCCCGGTCCTGCGCTTCGCGCGCCGCTACCCGCATCCGATCGAGAAGGTCTGGGCCGCGCTGACCGAACCCGCCCAGATGAGCCGCTGGTTCCCCTGCGAGGTGCAGGCGGAGATGCGCGTCGGGGGAACGATCACGCTGACCTTCGAGGGCGGCGAGCAGGACCACGCCGAGATCACCGAGCTCGAGCCACCGACGGCGTTCGGGTTCACCTGGGCCGACGAGAAGCTGCGCTGGACCCTCGAACCCGACGGCGACGGCTGCGTGCTGCGTCTCAGCAACACCGTGCTCGACCCCCGCTGGTCGGCGAACACCGCCGCCGGGTGGGACCGCTGCTTCGAGACACTCGCCGCACACCTCGGCGGGAGCGACCTCGTCACCACGACGGGCCCCGACGAGGCCCTCATCGCGCACTACCGTGCAGTGCTCGCCGACCGCCCGTCGTGACCCGCGGGGTCGGACCGGCTCGTCGTCGACCTGCGCGGTGCGGTCGGCCACCATCCGCCGAGCAGCCGGGTGCTGCGCGAGCCGGTGGGCCTCACCGGCGACCGCATCCGCGAGGCCGCCTCGCCCTTCACCCTCCCGGCCGCTGCGTGGACACGGCACCATTCCCGGCGTGCGTACCCACGTCGCGCTGTTGCGCGGGATCAACGTCGGCGGCCACGGCACGGTCCCGATGGCCGACCTGCGTCGGGCACTCGGCGGGCGCGGCTGCGCCGACGTCGTCACCCACATCCAGTCCGGCAACGTCGCCCTGACCAGCCCCGCGGGCGACGACGAGGTCGCCGCGACGGTCGCCGCGGCGCTGGTCGAGGAGTTCGGGGTCGAGCGCCCGGTGGTCGTGTTCGGCCGCGACGACTACCTCGCCGCGGTGGCCGCGAACCCGTACCCGGAGGTCACCGCCCCGAAGCAGCTGCACGCCCTGTTCCGGGCCGGCCCGGTGTCCGACGACGACCGCGAGCGGATCGTGGCCGCGCTGGCGGCCGAGCGGGCGAAGGGCGGACGGGGCGACGCCGTCGCCCGCGGGCGGGTGGTCTGGCTGCACCTGCCCGACGGACTGGGACGCAGCGAGCTCGCCACCCGGCTGGCCGCCCGGACGAGGGCCGGCGACCAGGGCGGGACGATGCGGAACCGGGCGACCGTGGTGAAGCTGGCCGAGCTCCTGGGCTGAGCCGGACACGCGACGGCACCGCGGCCGCGTCCGGTCGGACGTGACGCACGGCGCCGTCGACGGCGGACTCGAGCTGCCAGAACGATCCCCACCGTGTCGCCCGCATTTCTGCAAGTGACTTGCAGAAGAGTACATGTGGCGAATCGCTGCGTCCATGCGTGCGCGTCGCCCGTCGCGGGTAGGCGGCAGTTGCTACATAGTGGCAAATGACCGCGCGTGGCATCCCGCCGCGCATCCCCGACGAGGAGAGGCCCCATGGCCGAGTACACGCTTCCGGACCTGCCCTACGACTACTCCGCTCTCGCCCCGCACATCGCGCCCGAGATCATGGAGCTGCACCACTCCAAGCACCACAACACCTACGTCCAGGGCCTCAACACCACCCTCGACAAGCTCGCCGACGCCCGCGACAAGAACGACTTCGGCGCCATCGTCGGACTCGAGAAGACCCTCGCGTTCAACCTCGGCGGCCACGTCAACCACTCCGCCTTCTGGAACAACCTCTCCCCCGACGGCGGCGACAAGCCCACGGGCGACCTCGCCGCCGCCATCGACGCCGACTTCGGCTCCTTCGACGGCTTCCAGGCCCACTTCACCGCCGCCGCCACCACCATCCAGGGCTCCGGCTGGGCCATCCTCGGCCACGACCGGCTCGGCGACCGCCTGCTCATCCACCAGCTCTACGACCAGCAGTCCCAGCTCCCCGCAGGCCAGACCCCCATCGTCCTGCTCGACATGTGGGAGCACGCCTTCTACCTGCAGTACAAGAACGTCAAGCCCGACTACGTCAAGGCCTGGTGGAACGTCGTCAACTGGGCCGACGCCGCCGAGCGGTTCGCCGCCGCGAAGGGCTGAGCCTTCCCCCACCGCGACCACGCCCCGCCCGGGAACCCCGGGCGGGGCGTCGCACCCTCAGCGGTGCGCGCCCGGCCCGGTGACGCCGGTGGCGCGCAGCAGCAGGTGCATCGCCAGGTCGACCGAACGCTCGCGGACGTCGGCGCGCCCGCCGGGCAGCTGCGGGTCGCGCGCGATGACCTGGCCGTCGGCGGTGGTCACGCAGAAGCAGACGTAGCCGACGGGCTTGGCCTCGGTACCGCCGCCGGGTCCCGCGACGCCGGTGACACCGACGCCGACGTCCGCCCCGAACCGCGCCCGCGCACCGTCCGCCAGTGCCCGCGCGACCTCCGGCGACACGGCCCCGTGCGCCTCGATGAGCGCGGCGGGGACGTCGAGCAGCGCGGTCTTGGCCTCGTTCGAGTACGCGACCACGCCCCCGGCGACGTAGGCCGACGACCCGGCCCGGTCGACGAGCCGCCCGGCCAGCAGCCCGCCGGTGCAGGACTCGCCGGTCGCGACCGTCCAGCCCTTCGTGGCCAGCGCCGCGGCGAGCAGCTCGTCGGTGGTGCTGCCGTCGTCGCTGATGAGTGCGCGGCGGTGGCGGTCGACGATGCGGGCGGCCAGCTCGCGGGCCACGGGCTCGGCGCCGGGCAGCGGGTGCAGGTCGACCTCCAGCTCCGAGCGTCGCAGGCAGGTGGTCACCTCCACCCCGGACATGTCGAGCTCGGCCTCCAGGACACGCAGCGTCTCGGCGATCTCGGACTCCGGCAGCCCGGCGAAGCGCAGGAGCGTGGCCTCCGCACGGGGCACCCGGGTCAGCAGCTCCGCCACGGGCGCCGACTCCAGCGCGGCGGGCCACATCCCCTGCAGCTCGCGCGGGGGCCCCGGCAGCACGACGACCAGCGGCCCGCCCGGCCGCGTCACGGCCAGCCCCGGCGCGGTCCCGACCGGCTCGAGGACGCTCGCGCCGCGCGGCACCCTGGCCTGTTTGGCCGTCGCCGCGTCGAGCGCGGGCCCGGCCCAGCCGGCGCGGCTCGCCCAGCCGGCGACCCGGTCGTGGATCCGGCCCTGCAGCGCGGTGTCGACCTCCATCTCCGCGCCCGCGAACCCGGCGACGACCTCGGCGGTCAGGTCGTCGGCGGTCGGCCCGAGCCCGCCCGAGGTGACGACGAGGTCGTCGGAGGCGACGAACTCCAGCGCCGAGCGCAGGTCCTCCGGGCGGTCCCCCACCAGCAGGACCCGCGATACGGCGAAGCCGAGCTCGCCGAGAGAGCGGGCGACGAAGGGACCGTTGGCGTCGGTGACGTGGCCGGTGAGCAGCTCGCTCCCGGTGACCAGGACCGACGCGGTGGGACGGGACTCGCTCATGATCCGAACCTACCCGTGCCGGGACGTCCGCACCCCGTCGTGCGCGGGGCCACCATCGGTGCAGGTCCGGGGCGTCGGGACGCCGTCCGATGTGGATTCTCCACCCGTTCGGGTGATGATGGTGCACGACACGCCGGGAATCGGATCACTGCGGCGTGTCGTCGCTTCGCGCATGCCGCTCGTCGTGCCCCCGGACGGCCGCGGACAACCGCCCTCCGCGGCCGCCGTCGTCACCCGTACGGCGCACGATCGGACGGCACGGCTCCGACCTGCACCGACGCCGTCCGTCGCACCACATCCGGTGAACTCCGCGACCGCGCACACGCACAGTGTCCGTTGTCCGGCAACCGCGCACTCTCAGTGTGACCACAGCGGGCATACCCGACACTGTGTCCCATGTCAGGGATGTCTGCGCCGAACGACGCCGCGACCTGGGTCGGTGAACTGGACCGGCTCGGCCCGCTGCGTGATCTGCGGGTCGACCCGGCCTTCCGCGCCGCCCGTCTGCTCGTCACCGTCGGTGGCACTCCACAGGGCCAGGTGACCGTGCCCTTGCGTGGCGGTCGCGCCACGATCGCGGAGCTGCGGTCCGCACTGATCACCCTGGGGTCGCCCGAGCGGGTGGCCCCGGCTCCGGTCGCGGGTGACCCGGTGACGGTGGTGATCGCGACCCGCGACCGGCCCGAGTCGCTGGCCCGCTGCCTGCGCGCGGTCCTCGCCTCCGACCACCCGGCGCTGTCGGTCGTGGTCGTCGACAACGACCCGCCGGACGAGCTCACCCGCGATGCCGTCGCCGCCGCCGGGTCCCCGCGGGTCCGCTACGTGCGCGAGCCCCGCCGGGGCGCGTCGGTCGGGCGCAACCGGGGCCTGGCCGAGGCCCGCACCGAGATCGTCGCCTTCACCGACGACGACACCGAGGTCGACCCCGCCTGGGCCTCGCGCATCGCCGGCGCCTTCGCCGCGGACCCCGAGCTCGCCTGCGTCTCCGGCCCGGTACTGGCCGCCCGCCTGGGCAGCCCCGAGGAGCGCGCCGCCGACGTCGCCCTGGCCTGGAACAAGGGCTTCACCCCACGCCGGTTCACCCTCGCCGAGCCCCCCGCGGACTCCCCGATCTTCCCGTTCGCACCCGGCCTGTTCGGCATCGGCGCCAACCTCGCAGTGCGGGCCGGGGCCGCCCGCGCCGTCGGCGGCTTCGACGAGGCCATGGGCCCGGGCACCCCCACCCACGGCGGCGAGGACTGCGAGTTCCTCGTCCGCATGATCCTGGCCGGCAACGTCCTCGGCTACGCCCCCGGCGCCTACCTCTGGCACCACCACCGCCCCGACCAGGCCGCGCTGCGCAAGCAGATGGAGGGCTACGCCGTCGGGCTGGGCAGCTTCCTGGCGAAGGTGGCACTGTCGCCGCAGGGCCGGTCGGTCGCGCTGCGCCGGCTCCCGGCGGCGGTCGCCCGGCTGCGCCACATCTCCGACCGCGAGGCAGGCGCCGGCGTGGCGATGCCCGCCGACGCCGACCAGACGCGCAACCGGGGTCTGCTGAACGGCCCCCGGGCCTACCTCCGGTCGCGCCGCGCGGTGCGGCGGGCCGGCGGAGCGGTGCCGCCGCTGGTCGGGCCAGCGCGGGCCGGGACGACCGCCCCGCACAAGATCCTCGCGACCGGCGGCCACCCGGCCGTCACGCCCGCCCTGCCGCACGTCACCGGCGGGTACCCGGCCGCCGTACCGGCCCGGCCCCAGGGCACCGGGCGCCACCCGACCGTCGCGCCGCCCCGGCCCCAGGGCACCGGGGGCCACCCGGCCGCCGCCCCCGGGCCGCAGGACACCGGGGGGTACCGGGCCGTCCCCGCCCGCACCGGTGGCCCGTACGGCGCCGGCCCCGCCCGGCGCGGCTGAGCCGCCCGCAGGTCCGCGGCGACGACCCTCCGCCACGACCGCGCTAGGACGTGCTGACGTCCGGACCCGGCCCCAGCAGGGCCGGGTCCGACGATGCGGCGACGAGCCTGCCGTGCGGGTCGGCGACCAGCCGTCGCGTCGTGGTGTCGAGGACCCCGAGGGTGCACTCCACCTCGGCCGCGAGATCGTCCGTGCGAGCCCCGTCGGCCGCGGCCACCCGGACGATCCGGTGACTCATCGTGAACGGTTTGCGCGCCGTGAACGCGATCACCGAGTCGATCCGCAGTTCGTCGCCGGCGCGCAGCTCGGCCCGGAAGTGCACCGTCGTCGACAGCAGCACGATCGTCAGACCGTGAGCGCCGAGCGCGTGCTGGGACAGCCCGGCGGCACGGAAGTGCTCCATCCGGGCGTGCTCGCCGTACTGGTGGTAGACGGCATGGTTGACGTGCCCGTTCACGTCCATCTCGTAGCTGCGGACACCGATCCGGACCCCGAACGGCGGAGACTGCTCGACGCTCATGCTCCACACCCTGCCAGCCGGGCCGGACCACCCCGGGCAGCGCGCCCGACCGTGTCCCGGGACGTTTGTGCCACCTGCGACCGCGGTCGTAGGGTGGGTGACCGCGCTGACTAGGCTGGTGCGGAGGCAGCACGAGCGGTACGTCAAGCAACGGCGGCCGGTTGTCACTCACGGTGACGTCGATGGCGCGTCCGGGAACGGACCACGAGCACGTCGACGTCGCCGACGGCGCCGACGGCGACGACTCGCGAGGGAGCACGACACATGAGCAGTGAGACGCCCACCGGGGTGGGGGGAGACCAGGGCCCCGACGTCGGCGAGGTCGTCCGCTTCGAGGTGACCGAGCACGGTGACGGCGCCGTCGTCGTCGGAGTGCACGGCGAGATCGACACGATGACCGCGCCCGTGCTGAGCGAACGACTCGCCGAGCGGATCGGCTCCGCGAGCCTGCTGGTGGTGGACCTGACCCGGGTCACGTTCCTCGGGTCGGCCGGGCTGGCGGCGCTCGTCGAGGGCAAGGAGAAGGCGGAGAACGCCGGCAGCCGGCTGCGGCTGGTCTGTGGCTCGCACGCCGTCACCCGCGCGCTCGAGGCGACCAACCTGATGTCCCTGTTCGACGTGGCCGACGGCGTGCCGGAGGCGCTCCGCACGGCCTGACGACCCGGAGGCGTATGGGTGCCTGGTGGCCCCCGCGGTCTTCAACACCGACGTGGCCGAGCATCTCGGCCAGGCGGGTTCGATTCCCGTCCGCCTCCGCCGACCACCGCCCCCGACGACCGGGAGGACGAGCCCCACCGCGATGAGCATCCTGCACCTGGACGAGCTGTCCCCCACCTCGGGTGACGGCCCATCCGGCGTGCCGGAGCTCGCGGCCGCGGTACGCGAGGGGCGGCTGAGCGCGGCCACCGTCGCCGAGCGGCTCCTCGCCACCTCCGACGAGGCGGTCCCCGTGGGCGCCGGGCTGGTGGTGGACCCCGGGCCGCTGCGCGCGGCCGCCGCGGCGCTCGACCGGCGCACCGACCGGTTCGCCCTGCCGCTGGCAGGGGTCCCGGTGGTCGTCGAGGACGGGATCTCCGTGGCCGGGCGCGGCGACGAGATCGTGCGCAGGCTGCGGGCCGCGGGTGCACTCGTCGCAGGGCGGGCGCGGACCGCCGAGCACGAGGTGGGCCTCGACGCCACCCCGGGTGGCCGAGCCACCGCGACCGTGGTCGCCTCCGGCGTCGTCCCGCTCGGGATCGGTGTCGACGGCGACGGCACGCTGCGCTGCGCCGCCGCCGCACACGGGATCGCCGCGCTCAAGCCGGGCCGCCGGGTGCTCCCGCTGCCCGACGCCGCCGAGCGACGCTGGTCCGGGCTTGCCGAGCCCACTCTGCTCGCCGGGCGCGCGGAGGACCTCACCGCGGTGCTCGACGCGCTCTCCCGCGGCACCGGCGGGCCGCCCGCGCCGTCGTCGGTGCTGCGGCTCACCACCCCCGCCGGTGCCGGCAGCGGGCCGGCCGCGGCGCCCGTCTCCTCGCTGGCCGCCTCGCTGCGCACCGGCCGTACCCGGCTCGCCGGGCCGGACTCGGCGTCCGCGGTGCACGCGGCGATCCGGCTGCTGCAGGACGCCGGGCTGGGCCTCGTCGCAGCCGACCCGCCGTACCGGGCCGTGCTGGTCGTGCACTCGGCCCGCCGCCGTCAGGCCGGGCTCGCCCGCCGGGTGGAGGACCTCGGCCTCGACCCCGCCGAGCTGCCGCGCAGCGCCCGCAGCCTGGTCCGGCGTGGCCGCCGCGTCCGGCGCCTGGGCGGGCTGCGTCCCGCGACGCCCGCGTCGTGGCGGCAGCGGATGGTCGCCTGGCTCGACGACGCCGGCGCCGAGGCCGGTCTGCTGCCCGCCCCGCCCGGGGCGTCCGGGGCCGGGTCCACCGGGGTGGCCGCGTGGAACCTGGCCGGGCTGCCGTCGCTGGTCGCGCCGGTGTACCGGCCCGGGGAGCACGGCTGCGTGCAGCTCGTGGGCCGGCCCGGGTCGGAGCGGCGGCTGCTCGCGACCGCCGCCCTGCTCGCCGGGGAATGATCCCCGGCCAGGCTCAGTCCGCGGGCGGCGACCAGACCCCGGTCGCGACGAACCGGTCGAGGGTCCGGGTGTAGGGCGCCAGGTCCATCCCCTGAGCGGCGACCCAGGCGTCGTCGTAGTAGCTGTGGCGGTAGCGCTCCCCGCCGTCGCACAGCAGGGTCACGACACTGCCCGCGCGTCCGGCGCGCAGCATCTCGGCGACGACCTGGTAGACGCCCCAGAGGTTGGTGCCGGTCGACCCGCCCGCCCACCGGCCGGTGCGGTCGCGCAGGTGCCGGGCGGCGGCGACGCTGGCCGCGTCGGGCACCGGGACCATCCGGTCGATCACCGACGGGACGAAGCTCGGCTCCATCCGGGGCCGCCCGATCCCCTCGATGCGCGACGCCGCCCCGGTCGCGTACGACGGGTCCCCCGCCGTCCACCCGGGCAGGAACGCCGACCCCTCCGGGTCGACGACGGCCAGCCGGGTCGCGAGCCGCCGGTAGCGCAGGTAGCGGCCGATCGTGGCCGAGGTGCCCCCGGTCCCGGCCCCGACGACGATCCACTCCGGCACCGGGTGCGGCTCCTCGGCCAGCTGGGCCAGGATCGACTCGGCGATGTTGTTGTTGCCGCGCCAGTCGGTCGCGCGCTCGGCGTAGGTGAACTGGTCGAGGTAGTGCCCGCCGGTGTCCGCGGCGAGCCGCTCGGCCTCGGCGTAGACCTCGCCGCCGTGGTCGACGAAGTGGCAGCGCCCGCCCTCCCGCTCGATCAGCGCGATCTTCTCCGGACTGGTCGAGCGCGGCATGACCGCCACGAACGGCACCCCGAGCAGCCGGGCGAAGTACGCCTCGGAGACCGCCGTCGAGCCGGAGCTGGCCTCGACGACCGTGGTGCCCTCGGTGATCCAGCCCGACGCGAGCGCGTAGAGGAACAGCGACCGGGCCAGCCGGTGCTTGAGGCTGCCGGTGGGGTGCACCGACTCGTCCTTGAGGTAGACCTGCACGCCCCACTCGGCGGGCAGGTCCAGCACGTGCAGGTGGGTGTCGGCGGAACGGTTCGCGTCGGCCTGGACGCGGCGCATCGCCTCGTCGACCCAGGCGCGGGTACGGGCACAGGAACGGTCGACGGGCTGCACGCCCCCGACCCTAGGCCTCAGAGCCGGACCAGCCCGGTCCCCTCGGTCACGGTGCCGATCCGGGCCGCGTCGTGCCCGCGCCCACGCAGCCACGCGACGGCCGAGTCGCCGCGGCCGGGGGCGGCGCCGAACAGCAGCCCGCCGGAGGTCTGGGCGTCGGACAGGACCAGCAGGTCCTCCTCGCCCGCGGAGCCCGCGACGACCCGGTCGTCGATCCAGGCGCGGTTGCGCAGCGTGCCGCCGGGGACGACGCCGTCGGCGACCAGCTCCCGCACCCCGCCGAGAAGCGGCACCGCAGCGACGTCGACGTGGGCGTCCACCCCCGAGGCGACGGTCATCTTCGTGAGGTGCCCGAGCAGGCCGTAGCCGGTGACGTCGGTGCAGCCGGTGGCGTCCGCCTCGCGGGCGGCCGCCGCGGCGTCGGCGTTCGGAGTGGTCATGACGGCGACGGCGGCGTCGACGTCCGCGGGCACCCCGCGTTTCACCGCGGTGGTGGTCACGCCGATCCCGAGCGGCTTGGTCAGCACCAGCTCGTCACCCGGGCGCAGCCCGGCGTTGGTCAGGACCCGGTCCGGGTGGACCTCCCCCACCACGGCGAGGCCGTACTTCGGCTCCGGGTCGTCGATCGTGTGCCCGCCGACGACGGCGAACCCGCACCGCCGCCCCACCCCGGCGCCGCCCTCCAGAACGGCGGCCAGCACGTCCGGCCCGAGCTGCTCGGACGGCCAGCAGACCAGGTTCAGCGCGAACAGCGGGGTGCCGCCCATGGCGTAGACGTCGGAGACGGCGTTGGTGGCGGCGATCGCGCCCCAGGTCCCCGGGTCGTCGACGATCGGGGTGAAGAAGTCGGTGGTCGCGACCAGCGCACGGTCCTCGGACAGCCGCCAGACCGCGGCGTCGTCGCCGGTGTCGGTGCCGACCAGCAGGTCCGGATGGGACGGGGGCGTGACCGCCGCCAGGACCTCCCCCAGCTGGGCCGGTCCGAGCTTGCAGCCGCAGCCCGCGCCGTGGCTGAACTCGGTGAGACGACGGGCGACACCGGTGTCGGACATGTCCCCATCCTGGCAGCGTCGCTCCGTGGTCGCCCGCGTCACACACCGTCGACCGCCGGACTGCCGCCGTCCGCCGAACGGGGGCTGTCGGGCTGCGCCGGGGACACGGAGACTGACGCACCGTGAACAGCTGCACGGGGGGTACGACGAGGTGACCGACGGTGTCACGGATACCGGCGCCGAGGTGACGGCCGAGGACGTACGCGACGACGAGACGACCCGCTCCGGGGACGCGGTCCCCCCGGCCGGGCCCGTTCCCGACGTCGTGCTCCCTCCGACGACGGCCGCCGGACTGCCGCAGCGCGCCCCGCGCGGCGGCGACGGCGCCCGCAGTGTCGGGCACACCGTCGAGGACCTGGTGGGCCGCCTCGCCGCGGCCGAGCACGCCCGCGACGCCGCCGAGCGCCGGGCCGAGGCACTCGCCGCCGCCCTCGAGGACGCCCGGTCCCGGCCCGCGGAGACCTTCGGCATGCGCGCGGACAAGGTGTTGCGGATGGCCGAGCACGAGGCCGCGATGCGGCGGCGCACCGCCGAGACCGAGGCCGCGCAGCTGGTGGACGCCGCCCGCGACGAGGCCGCCCGGATCGTCGACGACGCCCGCGCGGAGGTCGACCGGCTGCGTGCGGCCGGGGTGGCCGCGCGGCGGGACAGCGAGCTCGTCGCGGACACCGCGGCGTCGATGCACGCCCACGTGTCCGCGCTGCGGTCGTCGGTGCGCGAGGAGATCGCCCGGCTGCACGGGATGCTGGGGTCCGAGCTCGGCAGGCTCGATGCGCCCACCCGGGCCGCGCACGGCGCCGACCAGGGCGAGCGTGTCCGGCGCCCGGTGGGCGGCCCGGCGCACGCCCTGCGGACCGGGGAATCCCCCGGGCCCGGCGAGCTCACGGCCGACGACGCCGCCGCGGTCGTGGACCACGAGGAGGCCGTCGACCTGCCGGCTGTGGTGCTGCCCGAGCAGCGGGAGCCGGAGCCGCCGGCCGATGCGGCCCCGGCGACCGGCACCGCCGCCACCGCCGAGGGCAGCGGGCAGCGGACGTCCTGACCCCGGGCCCCGGAGCGCGACGGCCCGGAGCACGGGACAGCACGGTGTGACGGGGGTTACGGTGCACCGGTGACCACCGCCGAGCCCGACCCGCGCCGGCGCGTCCCCCGGACCGACGTCGTCCTGGCCGACCCGGCGCTGGCCGGGGCCACCGCACGGCTGGGCCGGCCGCGGGTCAAGCGCGCCGTCGTCGCGGCGCAGCAGGACGCGCGGGCGGGCCGGATCGCACCCGAGGAGGTCGCCGCCGTCGCCGGGGCGTCGCTGCCCGCCGCCGCGACCGGGATCCGGGCGGTCCTCAACGCGAGCGGCGTGCTGCTGCACACCAACCTGGGCCGGGCGCCGCTCTCGGCCGCCGCCGTCGACGCGCTGGGGGTGGCCGCGGGCACCTGCGACGTCGAGCTGGACCTGGCCACCGGGCGCCGCGGGCCGCGCGGCACGGACGCGCTGGCCGCGCTGCGCGACGCCGTCCCGGGTGCGGGGGCGGCCTGGGTGGCGAACAACGGCGCCGCCGCCCTCGCGCTGGTCTGCGCCGCCCTCGCCGGCACCGGCCGCGAGGTCGTGGTCTCCCGGGGCCAGCTCGTCGAGATCGGCGACGGCTTCCGCATCCCCGAGCTGATCGAGTCCACCGGGGCCCGGCTCCGCCCGGTCGGCACCACCAACCGCACCCACCTGCGCGACTACGCCGGCGCGATCGGCCCGGACACCGCGTTCCTGCTGGTGGTGCACCCGTCGAACTTCGTGGTGACGGGGTTCGTCTCGGCCGTCGGGGTCCGGGAGCTGGCCGGGCTGGGGCCACCGGTCGTCGTCGACATCGGGTCCGGGCTGCTGACCCCGCACCCGCTGCTGCCCGACGAGCCCGACGCCGCGGGCACCCTCGCCGACGGCGCCGACCTCGTCACCGCCTCCGGGGACAAGCTGCTCGGCGGACCGCAGGCCGGTCTGCTCCTCGGCGGCGGGGGCCGCGGCGCCGCCCTGGTCGAGCGGGTGCGGCGCTTCCCGCTGGCCCGGGCGATGCGCGTCGACAAGCTGACCCTCGCGTCGCTGGAGGCGTCGGTGGCCGGTCCGCCGACGCCCGTCCGGGAGTTCCTCGACGCCGACCAGGCCGCGCTGCGGGCGCGGGCCGACACGCTCGCCGCGGCCCTGGCCGCCGACGGGATCGACGCGACCGCGACGGACACCGTCGCCGGGGTCGGCGGGGGCGGCGCACCCGGGGTGGAGCTGCCCAGCGCCGCGGTCGCGCTGCCCGAGCGGTACGCGGCCGCGTTGCGCGCCGGTGACCCGCCGGTGCTGGGCCGGGTCGGCGACGGGCGCTGCCTGCTCGACCTGCGGGCGCTGCCGCCGTCGGCCGACGCGACGCTGGCCGGGGCCGTGCGCGCGGTGCCCGTGCGTCCGGAGACCTGAGCCGTGCACGTGCTCTGCACCGCGGGCCACGTCGACCACGGCAAGTCCACGCTGGTCCGGGCGCTGACCGGGATGGAGCCCGACCGGTACGCCGAGGAACGCCGACGCGGGATGACCATCGACCTGGGCTTCGCGTGGACCGAGGTGCCGGGGGCGGGCACGGTCGCGTTCGTCGACGTCCCCGGGCACGAACGCTTCGTCGCCACGATGCTCGCCGGGGCCGGTCCGGTCCCGGCGGCGCTGTTCGTCGTCGCCGCGGACGAGGGCTGGATGCCGCAGTCCGGGGAGCACGCCGACGCGCTCGCGGCCGCGGGCGTCACCGACGGACTGCTCGTGGTCACCCGCGCCGACCTGCTCGACCCCGAGCTGGCGCTCGACGACGCCCGCGCCGCGCTCGCCGCCCGTGGGCTCGGCGGCTGGCCCTCGGTCGCCGTCTCCGCCCGCACCGGCACCGGTCTCGACGCGCTGCGCGGCGCGCTGGCCGCGCTCACCGCACGGCTGCCCGCACCCGACCCGGACGGGCCGGTGCGGCTGTGGGTGGACCGGGCGTTCACCGTCCGCGGGGCCGGGACGGTCGTCACCGGCACGCTGCGCAGCGGCACCGTGCGCCCCGGCGACACCCTGGAGCTCGACGGCGACACCGGGCGGGCACCGGTGACCGTGCGCGGGGTGCAGGAGCTCGGCGAGC
Organism: Pseudonocardia sp. UM4_GMWB1; assembly: GCF_017312155.1. NCBI lineage: Bacteria > Bacillati > Actinomycetota > Actinomycetes > Pseudonocardiales > Pseudonocardiaceae > Pseudonocardia > Pseudonocardia sp. UM4_GMWB1. Next base: position 5,166,669 of record NZ_QJPN01000001.1, read on the forward strand.
CGGTCGACGCCGCCGCCGCGGTCGCGCGGGTCGCGCTGAACCTGCGGGGCCTCCCCCGTGACCGGGTCGACCGCGGCGACGCGCTGCTCGGCCCGGGGGCGTGGCCGGTGACCGGGGAGGCCGACGTCGCGCTGCACGGGGTCGGCGGGCCGGTGCCGCTGCCGTCGTCGCCGGTCGGGCTGACCCTGCACGTCGGCTCGGCAGCCGTGCCGGTGCGGGTCCGCCCGCTCGGTCCCGGCCCGGCGGGTGGCGACCCGGTCGTGCGGCTGACCCCGGCACGGCCGCTGCCGCTGCGGATCGGGGACCGGGCGGTGCTGCGTGACCCGGGTGCCGGGCGGATCGTGGCCGGGGTGACGGTGCTGGACCCGGCACCGCCGCCGTTGCGCAGGCGCGGCGCGGCCCGCCGTCGGGCCGACGAGCTCGCGGGGGTCGGTGCCGTCCCCGACGCCGACGCCGAGCTCGCCCGGCGCGGCACCGTCCGGGCCGACGACCTGGTGCGCTGGGGTGTGCCTGCCGGCGAGGTGACCGCGCTCGCGGCCCGGGTCCCCGGCGCGGCGGGCCGGTTGCTGCACCCGGCCACCGCCGCGTCGTCGGCCGCCGCACTGGCCGCCGCCGTCGCCGCGCACGACGCCGAGGACCCCCTCGATCCGGGGCTGCCGCTCGCCGCGGCCCGGCGCGCCGCGGGGCTGCCGGACGTCGCGCTATTGGAGGCCGTGCTGTCCGCCGTCGGCGGGGCCGGTCTCGTCCTGCGCGACGGGCGGGTGCGGGCCGCAGCGGACACCGGCCCGCCGGCGGCCCTGCGCGACGCCGCGGCCCGCGTGCGCGCCGACCTCGACGGGGCCCCGTTCGCCGCGCCGGGGGCTGCCCGGCTCGCGGAGCTGGGGCTCGGGCCGCGGGAGCTGGCGGTGCTCGACCGCGCCGGGGAACTGCTGCGGGTGGCCCCGGAGGTCGTGCTCGGCCCCGACGCGCCGGAGCGGGCGGTCGCCGCGCTCGACGGGCTCGACGGCGCGTTCACCGTCTCCGCCGCACGGGAGGTGCTCGGGAGCAGCCGCCGCGTCGTCGTGCCGCTGCTGGAGCTGCTGGCCCGCAGGGGCCTCACGGTGCGGATGCCCGACGGGACACATCGCCTGCGCTGAGCGGGCTCCGAGTGGCGACGCCGTGCCGCGGTGCCTACCGTCGGCCCAATGACCGACCCCCGTCCGCCCGCCGCCGGCACCACCGACGGCTCGGGCGGGACGTCACCCGATGTCACCGACACCTGCGACGGGCTACGGCTGGAGACCTCCCGGCCCGCGGACGGGACGGTCGTCGTCGCCGTGACCGGTGAGCTGGACATGCTGACCGCCCCGGAGCTGCGGCACGCGGTGGCCGAGCAGATCTCCGCGGCCTCGCTGGTCGTGCTGGACCTCGACGGGGTCCGTTTCCTCGGCACCTCCGGGCTGGCGGCGCTGATCGAGCTGCGGGAGCAGGCCCACCGGGCCGGGGTCGAGCTGCGTCTGGCGTGCACCGAGCGGCGTGTCCTGCGCCCGATCGGCATCGCCGGGCTGCACCATCTGTTCGACATCCACGACGACGTGCAGGCCGCACTCGACTCCTGAGAAAGTGACCTGAGTCACATCCTGGCGTGCCCGGATCCACCCGGCGGCCCGGCACAGCGCGCGGCGCGGAGGTGCGTGGCGGTGTCGTGAACAGGGGCGATGCCCGGTCCGTCCGACCGCGCGGCCGGCCCCGCGCACCTCGCACGGCCCGTCGCTAGCACCGATCCCGACGGCGCGCAGGTTTGATCTCGAACCCCCTCGGGAACCGGGGTGAGGAGCCAACCCGGTCCTCCCGGGCCCCGAGCGACGAGGTGAGCACGTGAGCGACGTTTCCCGGCTTCCCGGCCCGATGGACGACGTGTGGCAGTGGCAGCGACTGGGTGCGTGCCGCGGCATGGACAGCGCCGTGTTCTTCCACCCCGACGGGGAGCGCAACCCCTCCCGGTCGCGTCGCACCGAGCGCGCGAAGCAGGTCTGCCGGGGATGTCCCGTGCTGCAGGAGTGCCGCCGCTTCGCGCTGGCCAGCCGTGAGCCGTTCGGCGTGTGGGGCGGGCTGGGCGAGTCCGAGCGCCGCGCCATCATCGAGCGTCGCGACGCCGAGCGCATCGTCGCCGAGCAGGGCCCCGGCCTCGCCGCCGTCGTCTGACGGACCGCGTACGACGGATCACCGATCCGGCACGGCCCGCCCGGGTTCCGGGCGGGCCGTTCTGCTGCGCGGCCGTTCTGCCCACCCGGCCGGCGTCACACCGCCGAGGGCAGGGCCTCCGGCTCCGTGACGTCCTCCGCGACGGGTCCGGCGGGCCGGTAGGGCAGCACCGGCAGGCCGTAGACCCGGGCGACGCGGCGCACCGCGCGACGGACCACCTCGATCTCCGGGTCGTCCACCGGCCCGACGGCGGCCGGGGCCACGCACCAGGTGTCGTCGTCGGGGTCGAACCCGACCAGCTCCGAGAGCGCCGCGACGAGGTCCGCCTCGTCGCCGTCCTGCACCGCCCAGCGCAGCCCGAGCCGGTGCAGCCGCACCCGCTCGACCGGCAGCGCCTCGACCGGCACGTCCTCGGTGTCGTCCTCGGCCGCCAGCAGCTCCCGCGCCTCGGCCGGTGTGAGCGGGCGCCGGGTGGGGGCCGGGTCGTCCCGCACGACCAGCAGGTCGGTCTCCCCCGCCTCACCGGAGAGCGCCGCGAGCGGGCCCCCCGCACGGGCGGACTCCGCCGCGGTCAGTGCCACCGCGACCAGCCTCCGCGGTCGCGTCGTCCCCTGCCTCACGCTCGCCCCCGTCGATCCCACACGTCGTCGTCCGTCGAGTACAACGCCCGGATCCCCGATTCGGGTGCCGATTACCCACCCGGACGGACGAGTGGAGTCACCCGGTCCACGAGCGGACGACGACCCCGCGCACGGAACCCACGGACGGCGTCGACCGCAACACCACCGTGACCTCGGCCCGACCACCGGTAGCGCGGATGGGCCGGACGGTCGAACGGCGCAGGCCCGCCGCCGGGCGGGGCACCGCCGGTGGGCGGCCGCCCCGGACGGTCGACCCCGGACGCCCGACGCGGCCGGTAGCGGTCGACTCGGCCGGCCGGGACCGCCGACACGGCAGACCGGCCGCCGATCGGGTCGGCCGGTGCGGCCGATCGGGTCGCTCCGCGCAGCCGGGTCCGGGCGGATGACGGTCCGGCCGACCGGACCGTCAGGCCGGGTGGTCCAGACGGATCGCGAGCAGGGCGATGTCGTCGTCGAGCCGGTCCGGCAGGCACACCTCGAGCACCCGCTCCACCACCCGCTCGGGGTCGGCGTCGGACGGCAGCTCCTCCAGCGTGCGCTCGATGAGCTCGGTGCGGGCGTCGGCGTCCTCACCGATGATGTCGGTCAGACCGTCGGTGTAGAACACGAGCAGCGACCCGGCGGCACACGGGACCGTGGCGCCGCCGCGGTGCGCCCCGGCGGCCCGCCCGAACTCCGGCACCGCGCCGAGCATCGGCGAGTGGTGCGCGTCGAGCCGGTGCAGCCGGCCCTGGGGGTCGCGCAGCAGCGGCGCCGGGTGCCCGGCGTTGGCGTAGGTCAGCTCGCGTCCGCCGTCGGGGCCCACCGGCCCGAACCGGGCGTACACAGCGGTCGCCATCGCGGCGATGTCCAGGCCCTGCACCAGCTGGTCGCAGCGGTCGAGCACCGGCCCGGGCGCGTCGCCGCCCCAGGCGTAGGAGCGCAGCACACCGCGCAGCTGCCCCATCGCGGCGGCCGCCGACAGGTCGTGGCCGACGACGTCGCCCACCGCGGCACCGACCGAGCCGTCCGGCATCGGCAGCACGTCGTACCAGTCCCCGCCCACCTGGTTGCCGTCCGCGCCCACCAGGTAGCGGGCCGCGACCCGCATCCCGGGGACCTGCGGCAGCGCCGGGAGCAGGCTGTGCTGCAGGGTGGCCGCCGCAGCCCGCTCCACCTCGTAGAGCCGGGCGTTGTCGACGGCCAGCCCGGCACGGCCCGCGAGGTCCGAGGCCAGGTGCAGGTCGCGCTGGGTCCAGCGACGGCCGTAGGGGAACTGGGTGGACAGCGTCACCAGGCCGAGCACCCGGCCGCGGCCGAGCAGCGGGACGACCATCGCCGAGCGCAACCGCAGCCGCTCGTAGGCGTCGGCCGCCTCCGGGTCGTCGGGGTGGACCTCGCGGCCGTCGTCGGGCAGCTCCTGCACCAGGTACGGCTTGCCGGTCCGCACCGCGGTCTCGGCCTGCTGCTCGATCCGCACGGCCCCCAGTGGACCGGACCGCGACAGCAGCGCCTCGTCGTCGGCGTCGCGGGCGGCGACGGCCATCCGTTCGCGGGTCGCCCCGTCGGGGGTGTCGAGCAGGTCCACCGTGCACAGGTCGGCCAGCTCCGGCACCACGATCCGGGAGAAGCGGCGGCAGGCGTCGGCCACGTCGAGCGCCGTCGTCATCTGGGTGGTCGCCTCGGCGAGCAGCCGCAGCTGGGCCCGCGCGGCCTCGGCGTCGGCGAGCGCCGCCCGCCGCTCCTGCTCGACGACGACCCGCTCGGTGACGTCGCTCTGCACACCGACGAAGTTGACCAGCTCGCCGTCGCCGTCGTGCACCGGCGAGATGGACACCTGGTTCCAGAACGCGGTGCCGTCGCGCCGGTAGTTGAGCAGCACCTCGGTGATCGCCCGCCGTTCCCGCAGCGCCTCGCGCACCCGGCGGACCGCGGACCGGTCGGTGTTGGGGCCCTGCAGGAACCGGCAGTTGCGCCCGGCCACCTCGTCGAGGGGGTACCCGGTCAGCCGTTCGAACGACGGGTTCACCCAGGCCAGCGGGTCGTCCTCACGCTGCGGGTCGGAGATGGTGAACGACATCTCGGTGGCGAGCACCGCACGGTCGCGCAGGAACCCCATCCGGTCGCGGTCCTCGCCCTGGCCGGCCTCGGAGTCCGACAGCGGCAGCAGCACGGCCAGCGCCCGGCCGGGCCCGGTGGCCGAGGACTGCGCGTAGGTGCCCTGCCCCTGGGCTCCGGGGTCGGCCAGCGCGAACCCGGTCACCCAGACCAGGGTGCTGCTGGCCGTGGCCCCCTCCCCCGGGACCGGGACGCCGTCGCGGTCGGGCATCAGCCCCGGCCCGTGCAGCGCGACCGGCTCGCCGGACACCGCCTCGCCGGAGGCGATCCGGGCCAGCGGGGACCCCTCGCCGGTGTACGGACGGCCGTCCAGGTCGGTCAGCCGCGCGGCCTCGCTCCACTCGCGGACCCCGATGGGCAGCCGCACCGGGCGGTCACCGGCCAGCTCCAGCGCGGTGGTGTTGGCGTAGACGATCCGGCGCTCGGAGAGGTCGATCATCAGGACGGCCACCTGCGCCCCGCCGCGCACGTGCGGCATGGCCGGGGTGCTCGGCTGCTCCCCGAAGGATTCCACCGAGGTCGCGACCGCCTGGTCGACGGCCCGGTCCACCGCGTCGCCGGGGGGACCGGCCGGGGCGCCGGGGCCGAGATCGGAGTACCGCGTCACCCGGGCGAGCCTAAGGGCAGGCGCCGTGCCGGGCCCGCCGAGCCCGGCCGGTATCGTCGGGCCCGGTCTCCTGTCGTGGGTGGACCGGACCCGGCGCGGGCCAGGACGGCCCCGCCGCGGCCCCGGTGCGTCGTGCGGCGCGAGAAGACACCTGCCCGTCGAGAGCACGGCGGCGCTCCACAACGCTTCCGCGCCGTCCGGCGCCCGACACGGAGGTGATCACCCTGCCCGGATCCGCGCCGGCGCAACCGTCCCGGGGGGACGGGGACGCCGAGCTGGACGGCACCGACTCCGCCCACCTCGGCGTCGGCTTCTCCTCACCGCGCAGCGGCCTGACCGTGCTCACCGTGCGCGGCGAGGTCGACACCCTGACCGCACCGCGACTCGAGACCGCCCTCGACGAGCTGCTGGACCGCGCCCCCGACGGCGACGGCCGCGACCTCGCCGTGGACCTGGAGGGCGTCACGTTCCTCGCCTCCAGCGGCCTCGGTGTGCTCATCCACACCGCCCGGCGGGCCGCCCGGGACGGACGGCGGCTGTTCGTCGTCGCCACCAACCGGGCCGTGCTCCGGCCGCTCGAGGTCACCGGCTCCGCCCAGCTGTTCACCGTCCTGCCCGACCAGGAGGGCATTCCCGGCGCCTGAGCGGGCACCCGGTCCTGCACACCCCCGCCGGAGGCGACATGATCCGGCCCGACACCCCGTCGCACGAAAGGACTCGTCAGCGTGGCCCAGGAGGACGTGGCAGGCACGGCGCACGGCGCCGGCACCGACAACACCGTCGAGATCAGGGTCGCGGCGCGGCCCGCGCTGATCCCCACGGTCCGTGCGGTGGCCTCCGACCTCGCCGCACGCGCGGACTTCGACCTGGACGCGGTCTCCGATCTGCGGATGGCCGTCGACGAGGCGTGCGCGACGCTGGTCGCGATGGCCGCTCCCGGCTCGCCGCTGCGGTGCACCTTCGCCGTCTCCGACGAGCGGATCGAGGTCACCGCCCGGGTCGAGACCGGCACCGGTGCGCAGCTGCCCACCGACTCCTTCGGCTGGCGGGTCCTGCAGACCCTGGCCGATCACGTCGCGGTCGAGTCCGGTGAGGAGGACGGCGGGCGCCCGGCCCTCACCATCCGCCTGCACAAGCTCGCGGGTCACGGGCTGTGACGTGACGTCGGACCCTCAGTACGCCCACCTCACCCCGCTGCTCGAGCAGTACGCGGGTCTCGACGACGGCGACCCCCGTCGGGAACAGCTGCGCGATCAGCTCGTCACCGGCTACCTGCCCGTCGCCCAGCACATCGCCCGCCGGTTCAACCACCGGGGCGAGCCCCTCGACGACCTCGTGCAGGTCGCGACGGTCGGGCTGATCAACGCCATCGACCGGTTCGACCCGGAGAAGGGCGGTGAGTTCTTCTCCTTCGCCGTGCCCACGATCTCCGGTGAGGTACGCCGGCACTTCCGGGACCAGAGCTGGTCGATGCGGGTGCCGCGGCGGCTCAAGGACATGCACGTGTCGATCAACGGCGCGGTGTCCGAGCTGTCCCAGACCCTCGGTCGCGCGCCCCGGCCCTCGGAGCTCGCCGAGTACCTCGACCTGCCCGTCGCCGAGGTCCTGGAGGGCCTGGAGGCCGCCGAGGCCTACCGCAGCTCCTCGCTCGACGAGATGCTGTCGTCGGAGGACGGCAGCGCCACCGTCGGCGAGCTGGTCGGCGACGCCGACGCGGAGCTGGACCGGGTCGACTACCGCGAGTCACTGCGCCCGCTGCTCGCCGAGCTGGCGCCCCGCGAGCGGACCATCGTGATGCTGCGGTTCTTCGGCAACCGCACCCAGACCCAGATCGCCCAGGAGGTCGGCATCTCCCAGATGCACGTCTCCCGGCTGCTCGCGCAGACGCTGTCCCGGCTGCGCAACCGGCTCGACCCGGAGGACCGCACCTTCTGACGCCCGGGCCGCGCGGCGACGCCGTGCCCCGTCCGCGAGGATCGGGGCGGGACCGGCGCACCGTCCGGGCCCGGAGCAGGGAGGTAGGAGATGAGCGTGCCGGAACACGTGCTGGTGGTCGGCGCAGGGCTGGCCGGACTGCGCACGGTGGAGAACCTGCGCCGGGACGGTTACGAGGGCCGGATCAGCCTGGTGGGGGCCGAGGAGCACCTCCCCTACGACCGCCCGCCGCTGTCCAAGCAGTTCCTGGCCGGTGAGTGGGAGCGCACCAAGGTCGACCTGTGCACCGCCGAGGACCTCGACGAGCTCGGCGTACGCACCCACCTCGGCCGCTCCGCGGTCGCCCTGCGGCCCGCCGAGGTCCCGGCCGACGGCTCCGAGGTCGAGCTCGATGACGGCACCGTCCTGCACGCCGACGCCGTCGTCCTCGCCGTGGGGGTCACCTCCCGGGTGCTCGACGACCAGCCCGACTCCGCGCACCTGCTGCGTGCCGTCGACGAGTCCGAGCAACTGCGCGACGCGCTGGCCTCGGCGTCGTCGCTGCTGGTGGTGGGTGCCGGGTTCATCGGGGCCGAGGTCGCGAGCACCGCCCGGGACCGGGGTGTCACGGTGACCGTGGTCGAGACCGGCAGCGTGCCGATGGCACGGCTGCTGGGCGAGCAGGCCGGTGCGGTCGTGGCCCGGCTGATGGGCGACGCCGGGGTCGACCTGCGTACCGGGGTGTCGGTGTCGGAGCTGACGGACTCGGGCGCCACGCTCTCCGACGGGTCGACGGTGACCGCCGACGAGATCGTCGTCGGCGTCGGCGGCATGCTCGACCTGGGCTGGTTGGAGGCCACCGGCGTCGACGTCGCCGACGGCATCCCCTGCGACCACCGCGGCCGGGTCGACGGGCTGCCCGGAGTGTGGGCGGCGGGCGACGCGGCCGCCTGGACCGACCCGGACACCGGCGAGCGCACCCGGCTGGAGCACTGGACCTCGGCGAGCGACCAGGCCGCCGCGGTCGCCGCGGACATCACCGGCACGACCCCGCCGCCCGCCGCGGTGCCGTTCTTCTGGTCCGACCAGTTCGGTATGAAGATCCAGCTCGTCGGGCGGCCGGACCGCGCGGACTCGCTGCTGCCGCTGCACGGCGAAGGTCTCGACGACGGCCCGGTGAAGGGCACGGTGCTCGGCTACCTGCGCGGCGACGACCTCGTCGCCGTCGCCGGGTTCGGCGCGGCCCGGCTCGTCGCCCGCTACCGCCGCCCGCTGGCCGAGGGTGCCGACCGCGCCGCGACGCTGGAGCTGCGCGACTCGCTGTCCTGACACACGAACGCCCGGCCGGTGCGGGCACCGGCCGGGCGTGGCGTGCAGGCGGTCTAGCGGAAGATCGAGCGGACGATCGCCAGCCCGACCAGCGCGCCGACCGCGATCAGCGAGTACTTGACCTTCGGGTCGGCGAGCCGCTCCGCGAGCTGCTCCTTGCCGCCCTCGATGAGGTTCTTCGGGTTCGCCCGGTCCGCCAGGGCGTCCAGACTCTCGGCCAGCGCGTCCCGGGTCTTCTCGATCTCGCGCTGGATGTTCTCGGGGTCGCGGGCCACCACGTCCACCTCCGGTTCGGCCGGTACGCGTCCGCGCCCGGGACTCCTGCTGCTCGCGCCCGACGCTGCCCCGACACCGACGTCCGGGCACCGCGAGCGGCGTGGCACACACCGTAGCCACCGCATGGTCCGGTCCGCGCGCCCGGCCACCGGCGCGCCGCCGATCGGGTCGGCCCGATGGTCGTCCGCGCCGCATCCCGTCCACAACCGGCCGGTACGTCCACAGGCACCGCACTCGGCTCCGCGGCCCGCCCGGCGGGTGGCACGCTGATCGTCATGAGCACACGGCTGCAGGCGGGCGACACCGCCCCCGACTTCACCCTCGACGACGCCGACGGCACCGCCGTCTCCCTGGCGGACTACCGCGGCCGCAAGGTCGTCGTCTACTTCTACCCGGCGGCGAGCACCCCGGGCTGCACGAAGGAGGCCTGCGACTTCCGCGACAACCTCGCCGAGCTGAACGGCGCGGGCATCGACGTACTGGGCATCTCCCCGGACAAGCCCGCCAAGCTCGCAACGTTCCGCGACAACGAGGAGCTGACCTTCCCGCTGCTGTCCGACCCGGACCGCGAGGTCCTCACCGCCTGGGGCGCCTTCGGTGAGAAGAAGCTCTACGGCAAGACGGTCACCGGGGTCATCCGCTCCACCTTCCTGGTCGGCGAGGACGGCACGATCGTCGACGCGCAGTACAACGTGAAGGCGACCGGGCACGTGGCGAAGCTGCGCCGGGACTGGAAGGTCTGATGCCCGTCCGGCCGGCGGGCGCGGGGTGAGCGGACGTGCCCCGCGCCCGCCGGTGGACCGACGAGGAGCTGGTCGCGGCGGTGGCGGTGTCGCGACGGTTGAGCGAGGTGTGTCACCGGCTGGGCATCCGGCCCGGGCGGTACGACCAGCTGCGAGCCCACATCGTCCGGACCGGCGCGGACGCGAGCCACATCCCGGGCGCGCTCGACCCCGGGCACCGCAACCACCGACGGCGCTACACCGACGGCGAGCTGCGGGCGGCCGTCGCGGCCGAGGTCAGCGTGCACGCCGTGCTCCGGCGGCTCGGGTACGAGCCCAGCGGCGGCATGTTCCGGGCGGTGGTCGCGCATATCCGGACGCCCGAGCTCGACACGACACACTTCACGGGGCGTTCCTGGGCCCGGGGCCGGACCTTCCCGGGGCGGCGGGCACGCCCGCTGGCGGACATCCTGGTCCGCGGGTCGAGCTACCGCAGCAGCGCGACCCTGCGCCGGCGGCTCGTCGCGGAGGAGCTGAAGGCCGCGCGGTGCGAGGGGTGTGGCCTGACCGAGTGGCAGGGACGACCCGTCCCGCTCCAGCTCGACCACGTGAACGGCGACCACACCGACAACCGGCTCGAGAACCTTCGTATCCTGTGCGCGAACTGCCACGCCCTCACCGATACCTGGTGCGGCCGAAAGAACTAGCCGGCGTACTCCAACTGGCAGAGAGACACGGTTTAGGTCCGTGCAAGTGCGGGTTCGAATCCCGCCGCCGGCACGCATCGCGTCGCCCGCCTCACCCGGCGGGCGGCGCGGTCCCGGCCGGCTCCGTCCCCCCGGGCGCGACTCCGCCGGCCTCGTCCGGCAGTGGCCGCCGCGCGGCGAGCAGCACCCCGCCGAGACCGAGCACCGCGCAGATCCCGGAGACCAGCAGCAGGGTCGGCGGTACATGCCCGGTCACGGCGTCGCCGAGCGCGACGACGGCGATGGTGCTCGGCGCCGACCCGATCACGGTGCCGACCAGGTAGGGCCAGAACCGCACCTGGGACAGCCCGGACAGGTAGTTGAGCACCGCGAACGGCACCATCGGGATCAGCCGCAGCGACGTCACCGCGAGCACTCCGTGGTGGTCGAGCCTGCGGCGCACCCACACCGCGCGCGGGTGGCCGGCGTAGCGGGCGACGAGCCGCCCACCGGTGACCCGGACGAGCGCGAACGCCACGACTGCGGACAGCGCGGTCGCGAACAGGGTCAGCGCCGCACCGCCGACGGCGCCGAACAGCACCCCGGCGGACACGGTGAACACCGTCCGGGGGAAGGGCGGGACGTTCAGCGCGACCTGGAGCAGCACGAACACGACCGGGCCCCAGATCCCGGCGGACTCCACGGCCCGGCGCAGCTCACCGAACCGGGGGACGGCGGACAGCCCCAGGGACCGGGCCACGAGTACGACGAGTGCGGCCGCGAGCACCAGCCCGAGGCAGCCCAGCAGAAACCGCCACCACCGCACGGAGATCACGGTACCGAGACCCGTGCCGGTGCCGTCGGCCGCGGTCGTCGCACGTGACCGGGCTCCCCCGTGTGCGCCGCCGGCCGCAGCCGTCCGGCGTGGCCGGGCACCTCCGGACGCGCCACCGGCCGCGGTCGGCGCGCGTGCCGTCGCGGTCGGCCGTGAGAGGCTGCCGACCATGAGCGACTCGGGTATCGACCCCGCCGAACTGGACGCCGACGGGCTGGCCGTGCGCCGCGAGGTCCTCGGCTCGGGCTACGTCGACGCGGCGCTGGGCCGCGTCGACGACACGACCGCGGACTTCCAGAAGCTGATCACCCGCTACGCGTGGAACGAGATCTGGACCCGCCCCGGGCTGGAGCGCCGGATGCGCTCGGCGGTGACGCTGACCGCGCTCGTCGCGCACGGGCACTGGGAGGAGTTCGAGCTGCACGTGCGGGCGGCCCGGCGCAACGGCCTGACCCGCGACGAGATCGTCGAGATCATCCTGCAGACCGCGATCTACTGCGGGGTCCCGGCGGCGAACTCGGCGTTCCGGATCGCGCAGCGCGTCCTGGCCGAGCCCGCTCCCGAGTAGTCCTCAGCCGTCGGCGAGCAGCGCCTGCAGGTGCGGGACGAGCGCGCGCAGCGCGGTCCCCCGGTGCGAGGCGGCGTCCTTCTCCTCGGCACTGAGCTCGGCCGAGGAGCGGCCGTCGCCCTCCGGGGCGAAGATCGGGTCGTAGCCGAAGCCGTTCTCCCCCCGCGGGGCGCGCAGCAGGGTGCCCCGCCACGTCCCGTGCACCACGGTGCGCCCGGGCACGGAGGCCTCCGCGTCGGGGCCATCGGTGCCGACGGTGTCGCCGGAGGCGGGGTCGGTGTCGGGGCCTGCGGTGGCCGCGTCGGGCGTCACCAGCGCGGCGGCGCACACGAACGCGGCGCCGCGGCGCTCGTCGGGGACGTCGGTGGTCTGCCCGAGCAGCAGCTGCAGGTTGGCCTCGTCGTCGCCGTGCCGGCCGGCCCAGCGGGCGGAGAAGATGCCCGGCATGCCGTTCAGGGCGTCGACGGTGATGCCGGAGTCGTCGGCGATCGCGGGCAGCCCGGTCGCGGCGGCGGCGTCGCGGGCCTTGGCGAGCGCGTTCGCGGCGAAGGTCGCGCCGGTCTCGGGGGCCTCCGGGAACTCGGGGACGTCGGCGAGCCCGACGATCTCCACCCCGGAGAGCCCGGCGGCCTCGGTGATCCGGCGCAGCTCGACGAGCTTCTTGGCGTTGCGGGTGGCGAGCAGGATCCTCACGCGTCGCCCTCCCCCGCGGCGTCCGGGGCGTCGGCGGCCTGCGCGGCGATCTTCGGGTGCGGCGCGGCGAGCACCTCGACCTGCAGGCGGGCCAGCTCGGCGATCCCGGCGAGCGCGGAGTCCAGCATGGCGTCGAGGGTCGAGCGGGAGAACGTGGCGCCCTCGCCGGTGCCCTGGACCTCGATGAGGGTGCCGGTCTCGGTGGCGACGACGTTCGTGTCGACCTCGGCCCGCGAGTCCTCGGAGTAGGGCAGGTCGAGCCGGACGCGGCCGTCGACGACGCCGACCGACACCGCGGCGACCTGGCAGGAGATCGGCTTGGGGTCCGACAGCTTGCCCTGCTCGCCGAGCCAGGTGACGGCGTCGCACAGGGCCACGTAGGCGCCGGTGATGGCCGCGGTGCGGGTGCCGCCGTCGGCCTGCAGGACGTCGCAGTCGATCGCGATCGTGTTCTCGCCGAGCGCGCGCAGGTCGATGCAGGCGCGCAGGGACCGGCCGATCAGCCGGGAGATCTCGTGGGTGCGGCCGCCGATCCTGCCCTTCACCGACTCCCGCGACGAGCGGGTGTCGGTGGCCGAGGGCAGCATCGCGTACTCGGCGGTGACCCAGCCGAGGCCGGATCCCTTCCGCCAGCGCGGTACCCCGTCGGTGACGCTGGCGGCGCACAGCACCTTCGTGTCACCGAACTCCACCAGCACCGATCCCGCGGGGTGCTTCTGGAAGCCCCGGGTGATGGTCACCGGCCGCATCTCGTCGTCGGTCCGGCCGTCGGCCCTGCCCTCTGTTCGTGTCACCCGGCCATCGTAGGAAGCCGGCTCAGACCTCGAACACCGCGTCGGGCCGGGCGAGCTCAACGGTCCCGCCGAAGGCCGCCTTGGCCTCGGCGCCGAGGGACTCGCGGTCGAACCAGGCCGGGACGTGGGTGACGACCAGCCGCTGTGCCCCGGCGGCCGCGGCGTGCTCGCCCGCCTCCCGTCCGGACAGGTGCACCCCGGGCGGCCCGGCCTCGGCGTGCGGCCAGCTGGCCTCGCAGAGCAGCAGGTCGGCGTCGCGGGCGGCCTCGACGAGCCCGGGGCAGGCGGCGGTGTCCCCGGAGTAGGTCAGGACCCGGCCGCGGTGCTCGAGGCGCAGCGCGTAGGCGGGGCAGACGTGCACGACCTCGTACGCGGTGACGGTGACGGCGTCCTCACCGGTGCCGACGGTGAACGGCTCCCCCACCACGAGGTCGTGGAAGGAGAAGACGTCGGTGAGATCGGTGCGGGCATAGTCGGACTCGGTGACGGCGTCGGCGCGGGCGAAGCGGGTGTGCGCACCGGCCGGGGCGTGCACGACCAGCTTGTGCGCGGTCGCGTCGAACGGGGGCCGGGGGTGGTAGCGACGGTGCACCACCAGCGACGGGAAGTCCGAGCAGTGGTCGGGGTGCAGATGGCTGAACACCGCGGCGTCGAGGGAGAACGGGTCGGCGTGCCGTTGCAGGGCGCCGAGGGTGCCGTTGCCGAGGTCGAGCGTGAGGCGGGTCGCCCCGGCCTCGACGAGGTAGCCCGATGCCGGGGACTCGGGTCCGGGGCCGCTGCCGGAGCACCCGAGAACGATCAGCCGCATGCGCGACCCTAACCCGTTCGTGAGGTACGCCGCAGCCACCAGAGCCCGACGAACGGCAGCACCAGCGGGACGAAGCCGTAGCCGGCGCCGAAGTGCGACCAGACCGTCTCGCGGGGGAAGTCGGCGGGGACGAACGTGGTGAACGCGCCGACGGCGAGCACGCCGACGAGCTCGAAGACCACGGCGGACCAGGCGAGGCGGCGGAAGCCGGGGCCGGTGCCCGCCAGACCGACGGTGGCCAGGATGTAGACGAAGCCGGCGAGCGCGGACAGCGAGTACGCGAGCGGCGCCTCGCCGAACCGTTCGGCGATCTGCACACCGGCCCGCGCCGAGGCCGAGAGCGCGAAGATGCCGTAGACGGCGATGAGGATGCGGCCGGGGCCGGTGGCGGTGGCGCGGGGCTCAGGCACCGGGCACCCCCGGGATCCACAGGCCCTGCAGGCGCAGCACGGCGACGAGCGTCCCGATCGCGCCGACGGCGATCACGGCGCCGCCCCAGCGGCTCGGCTCGGCGGTGGCGAACTGCAGTGCGATCACCGGGACGCAGACCGCGACGGCGAGGTAGATGAGGAAGGTCGACTGCTCGGGCAGGGTGACCCCGCCGAGCAGGACCCGGTACGCCGCGATCGCCGCCTGCACGACGATGAGCGCCACACAGATCCCGACGGCCACGGTGTGCACCCGGCTCGGGGGCCGGTTCAGCGCCGTCGTGACCAGCCCGAACAGCGCGGTGGCCGAGAGCGCCACGGTGATCACCAGGACGAGCGTTCCGATCACGGCGGGAACGCTACCCCCGCCTCCCCCGACCGCCGCGCCGGACCCGCCCGCGCCCGGTCCGCATCCACACCTGTCGACCGGTTCCCACACCTGCCGCGGCAGGTGCGGGTCCGGGGAAGCGGGTGTGGCTGTCAGGCGGACGGGAGCGCGGCGCCCGCGCGGCCCACGACCGAGCCGATCTCGGGGCCCAGGAACCGGCGGCCGAGCCGTGCGAAGGGTTCCGGGTCGCCGGTGGCGAGGAAGCGGTGCGGCGCGGGCGGAGTCGTGTCGTCGCGCAGCAGGTCGTGCGCGTGCAGGGTCCGGACCAGGGTGCGAGCCGTCTCGTCGGCCGAGGACACCAGCGTCACGTCCGGGCCGAGGACGATCTCCAGCACCCCGGACAGCAGCGGGTAGTGGGTGCAGCCGAGGACGACGGTGTCGACCCCGGCCCGCTGCAGCGGTTCCAGGTACCCCTGGGCGACGCCGAGGACCTGGCGTCCGCTGGTGGTGCCGCGCTCCACGAAGTCGACGAACCGGGGGCAGGCCACCGAGGTGATCTCGGTGTCGCGGGCGGCGTCGAAGGCGTCGGCGTAGGCGCCCGAGGCGATGGTCGCGGCGGTGCCGATGACGCCGATCCGGCCGTTGCGGGTGGTGGCGACGGCGCGGCGCACGGCCGGGCGGACGACCTCGACCACCGGGACCGGGTAGCGCTCGCGGAAGTCGGCGAGACAGGCCGCCGAGGCGGAGTTGCAGGCGATGACCAGCGCCTTGACCCCCGAGTCGACGAGCTCGTCGCCGATGGCGAGCGCGAGGCGCCGGATGTCGGCCAGCGGGCGCGGCCCGTAGGGACTGTGCGCGGTGTCGCCGACGTAGACGATCTGCTCGGCGGGCAGCAGGTCGATGACCGAGCGGGCGACGGTGAGTCCCCCGACTCCGGAGTCGAAGATGCCGATCGGGGCGTCGATACCGGGCGCGTCGCTCACACCCTAGGAGGGTAGGCGGTCGGCCTTGGCCACCCAGTAGGCGGCGACGACGCCGCCGACCGCGCCGAACAGATGACCCTGCCAGGACACCGACGGGTCCGACGGCAGCACGCCCCAGAGGATCGAGCCGTAGAACAGGAAGAGCACGAGGGCGAGCAGGATCTGCCTGCCGTTGCGGGCGTAGAACCCGCGCACGAGCAGGAACAGGAACCAGCCGAAGACGATCCCGGACGCGCCGATCACCGGGGCCGGCGACACGAGCCACACCCCCAGCCCGCTCACCAGCCAGATCGTGGCGGTGACCGCGAACCACTGCACCGGCCCGCCGGACATCGCGAGGAACCCGAAGATCAGGAACGGCAGGCTGTTCGCGGCGAGGTGGGCCCAGTCGTCGTGGACCAGCGGCGCGGTGAGGACACCGGTGAGCCCCTCGGTGCTGCGGGGGTAGATCGCGGCGGCGGACTCGACCATGCCACCGGAGGCCTGGTCGACCGCCTCGAACACGTAGAGCGCGGCGGTGAACACCAGCATGATCACCGCGGCGCGCACCGGTGCCGGCGGCAGCACGCGGGCGGGACGGCCGTCCGGGAGCGCGGTCATGTCACCCACGGTACCGGCCCGGCCGCCCGATTCGCCCGTTACGTACCGGTTCGGCCCGGTCAGGCCCAGAGGTGACCGTCGATGCCCTGCGCGGCCGTGCCCAGGTCGCCGGAGTAGGCCCCGGTGGACAGGTACTTCCAGCCGCCGTCGCACACGATCATGACGACGTCGGCGCGCTGCCCGGCGTCGAGCGCCTTGTTCGCGACGCCGAGCGCGGCGTGCAGGATCGCGCCGGAGGAGATCCCGGCGAAGATGCCCTCCTGCTCGACGAGCTGGCGGGTGCGGCGCAGCGCGTCGTAGGAGCCGACCGAGAACCGGCCGGTCAGCACGGTCTCGTCGTAGAGCTCCGGGACGAAGCCCTCCGAGAGGTTCCGCAGGCCGTAGACGAGCTCGCCGTACCGGGGCTCCGCCGCGACGACCTGCACGTCGGGCTTGTGCTCGCGCAGGTAGCGTCCGGCGCCGACGAGGGTCCCGGTGGTGCCGAGCCCGGCGACGAAGTGGGTGATCGACGGCAGGTCGCGCAGGATCTCGGGGCCGGTTCCGCGGTAGTGCGCGTCGGTGTTGGCCGGGTTGCCGTACTGGTAGAGCATCACCCAGTCCGGGTGCTCGGCCGCCAGCTGCTTGGCGACGGCGACGGCCTGGTTCGAGCCGCCCGCCGCCGGCGAGGAGATGATCTGTGCCCCGTACATCGCCAGCAGCTGGCGACGCTCCTCGGAGGTGTTCTCCGGCATTACGCAGATGATCTCGTAGCCCTTGAGCCTCGCGGCCATCGCGAGCGAGATCCCGGTGTTGCCCGAGGTGGGCTCCAGGATCGTGCAGCCGGGCGTGAGCAGCCCCTGCTTCTCGGCGTCGGTGATCATCGCCAGCGCGGGCCGGTCCTTGATCGAGCCGGTGGGGTTGCGGTCCTCCAGCTTCGCCCACAGCCGCACGTCCTCCGACGGCGACAGGGACGGCAGCCCGACCAGCGGGGTGTCGCCGACGGCGTCCAGCAACGAGTCGTAACGCACGGGTTCTCCTCACACGACGGCACCGGGCGGGGACGCCGCCCGGTGCCGGGGTCCGGTGGGGCTCAGCGACCGCCGGCCACGGCCGGGAGGATCGTGAACGTGGAGGACTCGGAGACCGGGGCCTCCAGGCCGCCGGCGAAACGGATGTCCTCGTCGTCGACGTAGATGTTGACGAAGCGGTGCAGCTTGCCGTCGGTGATCAGACGGTCCTTGATGCCGCTGTGCCGCGACTCCAGGTCGTCGATGACCGCCGAGACGGTGTCGCCCTTCGCCTCGACGGTCTTCTCACCGTCGGTGTGCGTGCGAAGGATGGTGGGGATGGAGACGGAGACGGCCATCTCTGTGATCACTCCTGGTGGGTCGCTCTGGCGTGGATTTCTCACGCGCGACAACGCGGCCGGAGTACGGCGACATTCCCGCGCGACCTCCGGCGCGGGTGCGCGAGAGGGTCGATCAGGCCCGGTCGGGCACGTCGTCGGAGCCGGTGTGGGAGAACATGTAGGACTCCACGACCGCCAGCTCGTCCTCCACGACCTCGCCGTCGGCGAGGTGGTAGGAGCGCACCTCGGGCTCGGCGTCGGCGGTGGGGAGGCCCACGATCAGCCAGTGCTGGTCGGGGGTCCACTCCATCTGGGCGACGTCCTTGGGCGACGGGTAGGCCTCGGGCAGGCCGGTGTGCGCCACCGGGCGCCGCGGCAGCCGCGTGTGGGAGTGGACGACGAGCATGCGGCGCTCACCGGCCGCGTCCAGCTCGCGCTCCAGGCGGATGTCCTCGGCCGGGGCGAAGGCGAAGTCGCTCGCCACCTCGTCGGCGTTGGTCATCGGCACGTAGCGCTCGGGGTGCTCGCCGGTCTCGGGACCGACGAGCTGCCCGCACGACTCGACCGGGAAGTCCCGGCGGGCGTGCGCGACGATCGCATCGACGAGGTCGGACCGGAGGACGAGCACGACCCGAGGATACGCGGCCACGGCCACGGGACCGAACACCCGCCGGGCCGGAACCGCCCGTTCACGCACTCGGCACCACGGTCGGTGATCCCGGCCACGGCCTCGCGTACGGGGGTGCGTCCATACTGCCCTGCGTGCCCTCCTCCGGTCGCCGTGTCGGACTCGTCCTCGCCGCCGTGCTCGTCGTCGTCCTCGCGGTGGGGGTCACCGTCGAGGCGGTGACGCTCTCGGGTCGCCCCGCCGCGGGCGCGCCGGGCTCCGGCACGGTGCGGCTCATCGCGCTCAACGACCTGCACGGCAACCTGGAGCCGCCCTCGGGGTCCTCGGGCCGGGTGACCGACGACGCCGGCGCGCAGGTCGAGGCCGGCGGCACCGCGTTCGTCGCCGCGCACGTCGCGGCGCTGCGGGCGCAGGCCCCGGCGAGCGTGGTGCTGTCCACCGGCGACAACGTCGGCGCGTCCCCGCTGGCGTCGGCGCTGTTCCGCGACGAGCCGACCGTCGAGGTCCTGGAGCGGATCGGCGTCGCCGCGTCCGCCGCGGGGAACCACGAGTTCGACGAGGGCATCACCGAGCTGCGCCGGCTGCAGCGCGGCGGCTGCCACCCGGCCGACGGCTGCCGCTTCACCCCGTCCTACGACGGCGCGTCGTTCCCGATCCTGTCGGCGAACGTGACCGAGGGCGGGAAGCCCGCGCTCGCCGCGTCGACGGTGGTGGAGGCGGGCGGCGCCCGGATCGGCGTCATCGGAGCCACCCTGTCCGAGCTGCCCGACCTGGTCTCCCCCGACGGCATCCGCGGCCTGGAGGTCGGCGACGAGGTCGCCGCGGTCGACGCGGCGTCGCGCGAACTGACCGCGCAGGGGGTGCGGGCACAGGTGCTGCTGCTGCACCAGGGCGACGAGGCGACCGGCGACGGCGGCCCGGACGCCTGTGCGATCGAGCCCGGCGGGCCGGGGTCGCGGATCGCGGCCGCGGTGTCCGCCGACGTCGACGCGGTGTTCTCCGCGCACACCCACCAGCAGTACGTGTGCTCGGCGACCGACCCGGCCGGGAACCCGCGGCCGTTCGTGCAGGGCCTGTCGTCCGGCAGGTTGCTGTCGGTGGTCGAGCTCGCCCTGACCGGCGACGGCGACGTGGACCGCGGCGCGACGACGGCCCGCAACGAGGTCGTCACCCGCGACGTCGCGCCCGACCCGGCCGTCGCCGACATCGTCGACCGTGCGGTCGCGCAGTCGCGGCCGCTGGCCGAACGGCCGGTCGGAACGGTGACCGGGCCGCTGCTGCGTGCGGCCGCGCCGACCGGGCTGTCCCCGCTCGGCACGGTCATCGCCGACGCCCAGCTGGCGGCCTCGCGCGGTGACGGCGCACAGCTCGCGCTGACCAACCCCGGCGGGGTGCGCGCGGACCTGGTGCCCGGCCCGGGCGGGCGGGTCACCTACGGGCAGGCCTACACGGTGCAGCCCTTCGGCAACATCCTGCAGACCATGACGCTCACCGGCGCCCAGCTGCGCGCGGTGCTCGACCAGCAGTTCACCGTCGACGACGGTCCGACGGTCCTGCAGAGCTCGTCGAACCTGCGTTACACGGTGGTGGCCGGGAACCGGGTCGGTGACATCTCCATCGGCGGCGTCAAAGTCACCGACGACGGCCGCTACCGGGTCGCGACGAACAACTTCCTGTCCGCGGGCGGCGACGGCTTCGACACCTTCACCGCCGGGACCGAGCTGGTCGGCGGCCCGGTGGACCTCGACGCGTTCGTCGCCTACCTGGGCGCGAACCCGGGCCTGGCCGCGCCGTCGACCGACCGGATCGTGCGCCGCTGAGGGTCGGCCGGGCGGGTCAGAGCCCGCGGACGCGGACCCGGACCAGGGAGTCCTGCACGTAGGTCAGCCAGTGGTAGACGCCCAGGTGCTGGGCCCGCGGGTCGTCGTCGGACAGCTGCTCGGGCATGTCCTCGTTCACGTCGAGGGCGGTGCCGAGCGCGAGCCGCACGTCGTTGAGGGCGGCCAGCCAGGCGTCGACCTGGGCCTCGGTGAGTTCGAGCCGTCCGCCCGCCTCGGGCAGGGTCTCCAGGACGGTCGCCGCGGCGGTGTCCTTGGCCTCGATCAGCGACGGCTCGTGCAGCGAGCGCATCCCGCCGGCGAGGTCGGAGTCCTCGGTGGTGAAGTCCGGCAGCAGCCGGGCCAGCACCCGGTCGGTCGGCCGCGACGTCGGACCGGTGCGGATGCCGGTGAGTTCGGCGAGCTCGTCGGTGGGCGCGAGCTCGGCACGACCGGCGAGCATCTGGCGGATCTCGACGAACAGCCCCCGCAGGACGACGGCCTCCTCACCGGAGAACCCGGACGTGTAGCGGACGCGGTCGCCCCGGCCGCTGCGCTTCCAGCCGTTCACGCTCAGGCCCGCTGCATGGTGGCCCACAGGCCGGCCGCGTGGAGCTGGGCGACGTGGCCCTCCACGGTGTCCTTGTCCCCCGCCGACACCGCGGCGCGTCCCTTGTGGTGCACGTCGAGCATCAGCGCGGTGGCCTTCGCCTCGGGGTAGTGGAACACCTTCTGCAGCACGTAGGTCACGTACGACATGAGGTTGACCGGGTCGTTCCAGACGATGGCCTGCCACGGCGTGTCGGGGCCGGCGGACTCGTCCAGGTCGGGCGTGACCTGCTCGGTGGGCGCCGGGGACGGCGCTGGGGACGGCGCGGACATGCACCCCATGGTGGCACAGGAGCCGTAGGCTCCCGGCCATGACCGGCACGGCCCTGCTGACCGACCGCTACGAGCTGACGATGGTGGCGGCGGCCCTCGCCGACGGCACCGCGGAACGCCACTGCGTCTTCGAGCTGTTCGCGCGGCGCCTGCCCGACGGGCGCCGCTACGGCGTCGTCGCCGGGACGGGGCGGCTGCTGGAGGCGCTGGAGCGCTTCCGGTTCTCCGCCGCCGACCTTGAGTTCCTCGCCCCGGTCGTCGACGCGGCGACCCTGGAGCGCCTGGGCGACTACCGCTTCTCCGGTGACGTCGACGGCTACCCGGAAGGCGAGCTGTACTTCCCCGGCTCCCCCGTCCTCACCGTGACCGGCACCTTCGCCGACGCGGTGATCCTGGAGACCGTCGCCCTGTCGATCTACAACCACGACTGCGCGATCGCCTCGGCGGCGGCCCGGATGGTGACCGCGGCGGCCGGCAGGCCGCTCATCGAGATGGGCTCGCGGCGCACCCACGAGGAGGCCGCCGTGGCCTCGGCCCGGGCCGCGTACCTGGCGGGCTTCGCGACGACGTCGAACCTCGCCGCGGGCGCCCGGCACGGCATCCCGACCGCGGGCACCGCCGCGCACGCCTGGGTCCTGCTGCACGACGACGAGCCGGCCGCCTTCGCCAGCCAGGTCGCCGCGCTGGGCACCGGCACCACGCTGCTCGTCGACACCTACGACATCCGCCGCGGCATCGAGCACGCCGTGGCGGCCGCCGGGCCCGGGCTGGGTGCGGTCCGCATCGACTCGGGTGACCTCGGCGAGCTGGCCCGCCAGGCCCGCGAGCAGCTCGACGCGCTCGGCGCCACCGGCACCCGGATCGTGCTGTCCGGCGACCTCGACGAGTACGCGATCGCCTCGCTGCGCGCCGAGCCGGTCGACTCCTACGGCGTGGGGACCTCGGTGGTCACCGGGTCGGGCTCGCCGACGGCCGGGATGGTCTACAAGCTCGTCGAGGTCGACGGGCGCCCGGTGGCCAAGCGGTCGAGTGCGAAGGAGTCCCGCGGCGGGCGCAAGGCGGCGCTGCGCCGGTTCAAGCCGACCGGGACCGCGGTCGAGGAGGTCGTGTACCCCTACGGCACCGACCCGGTCCTCGGCCCGCACGACCGGGCGCTTCCGGTGCCGCTGGTGCGGGACGGGAAGGTCGTCGCCGACGACGTCGTCACCGGGCTGGAGGCCGCCCGGGAGCGGCTGCGGACGGCGCTGGTCGCCGTACCGTGGGAGGGGCTGAAGCTGTCCCGCGGCGAGCCTGCGATCCCGACCACCTTCCTCACCGGGAGCTGAGCCATGGCACGAGCGTTGATCGTCGTCGACGTCCAGAACGACTTCTGCGAGGGCGGCGCCCTCGCGGTGGCCGGCGGGGCCGCCGTGGCCGCCGGGATCGGGCCGCTCGCGACCGCCGGCCGCGACGGGCGGGTCTACGAGCACGTCGTCGCCACGAGGGACGTGCACGTGGACCCGGGGCCGCACTTCTCCGACACCCCGGACTTCGTCGACTCCTGGCCGCCCCACTGCCGCGCGGGGACGCCGGGCGCGTCGTTCCACCCGGCGCTGGACGTGGCGCCGATCGAGTGCGTCTTCGACAAGGGCGCCTACACCAGCGCCTACTCCGGGTTCGAGGGCGCCAGCGCGAACGAGTCGGGCACCCCGCTGGGCGACTGGCTGACCGAGCGCGGGGTGACCGAGGTCGACGTCGTCGGCCTGGCGACCGACCATTGCGTCCGGGCGACCGCGCTCGACGCGTCCCGGCTCGGGCTGGCGACGACGGTGCTGCTGCACCACTGCGCGGGGGTGGCCCCGGAGACGACGGAACGGGCGCTCGCCGCGCTGACCGAGGCCGGCGTGGAGCTGCGCACCGCCTGACCCCCGGGGTGCCGCGCTGGGACAGCGTGCCCATGACGATAGACGCGGCGTCGGCGCCGGACACGAACAGCGCCAACGCCCCGGCCAGCACCATGGTGGTGTTGGACAGCAGTTGGATGCCCTGGGCGACGCCGGACACCGCGGAGAGGATGAACGCCGCGGTCAGCACGACGATGATCGTCGCGAGCACGCCGGCCCCCGGCACCCCGTCGACCCCAGCCGGCGGTCTGCATGCCGCCGCCGATCTGGAACGCGCCGAGACCGAGGGACGCGGCCGAGCCGAACAGCGTCGCGACGATCGCGAGGATGTCGATCGCCCTGCCGATCGCCCCGTCGGCGGTCTTCTGCCCGATCAAGCGCCAGCGCGGCCCCGATCCCGAAGACCGTTTGGTCCGTGCGGGGGCGTTCCGGGGGTGCTCCGGGGTCCTCGGTACACGACCGGGGATCGACCGGCGTCATGACGTCTCCACCTCTGTCCGGGCGCGGGGGAAGTGCGGTCCGTACGCCGCTCCGTGAGCCGTGCGGTCCCGCGGCCGGGATCGTCGACGCGACGGGTGGACGGGGAACGGGGCCCGCCGGCCGGCCCCGGGGGGCGGCGGACGTGCGGCGATCGGCCGGGATCGACACCCGGCAGCACCTACTCCCCATCAGATACTCGAATAATATATCTGTGCACGATACTCTGAGGCCGAAGCGGTGATCAAGACCCGATCAGCCGCCCGGAGTCGGACGACACCGGAGTCGCCACCGTGCCGTCAGCAGTTCCGTCGCCCCCACCCGCGGCGACCGGTCCACACCCCGGGCCTGCACGAACACCACCGCCACGGCCCCTTGACACCGACCCGGGGGACGCGCTCCCATCGTGGTGCGCATAGAGCGACTCGTTGCTTGTTACGCAACAGTTTCCGATATTTCTCGTGTGTTTCCGCGGCCCCGATCGGCGCCGTCGTCATCGCGTCGGAATCCCACTGCAGGAGTTGATCCGCTGTGCCGCAACGTTTCCACCGTGACCGCACGCCGGTCGCCTCCGGCGCCCGGCCGTCACGCGGGCCCCCGGTCCCGCGGCACCGGCCCCCGTCACACCCGATGCCGTCGCACCGATCCCGCGCTCGGCCCGCCGGGCACACACCCGTCGACGGCACCCGACCTCGCGTCAGACCCGCAGCCGCACGCCCGACCGTCGCCCACGAGGAGTACCGCCATGACGACCGGCGAGTTGTCGATCCCCGCCACCGAGGGGCAGAGCCTCCCGGACAGCCTGCGAGAGACCCTCGCCGGCCACTACTACACCGACCCCGCGATCTTCCGGGCCGAGCAGGACAACATCTTCCACACGACGTGGTTCTGCGCGGTGCTGGCCACGGACCTGGACAAGCCCGGCGCGTTCGAGACCGTCCGGATCGGACGGGAGAGCGTGATCGTCACGCGGGCCAGGGACTACTCCGTGCGGGCCTACCTCAACGTCTGCCGGCACCGCGGCGCGCGGCTGTGCACGGAGGACAAGGGCGAGGTCAAGCGCTCCTTCCAGTGTCCGTACCACGCCTGGACCTACGGCCTGGACGGCAAGCTCGTCGCGGCGCCGAACCTCAGCTCGATGCCCGACGTCGACAAGGTCGAGTACGGCCTGCACACCGTGCACGTCCGCGAGTGGCTGGGCTACGTCTGGCTGAGCCTGGCCGAGGTGCCGCCCTCGTTCACCGAGACGGTGATCGGTGACGTCACCACCCGGCTCGGCTCGCCGGACGCGATCGTCGGCTACGACGTCGAGAACCTGAAGCTCGGCCGGCGCATCTCCTACGACGTCAAGGCGAACTGGAAGCAGATCGTCGAGAACTTCATGGAGTGCTACCACTGCGCGACGATCCACCCCGAGCTCACCGAGGTGCTGCCCGAGTTCGCCGACGGCCTCGCCGCCCAGTACTTCGTCGGGCACGGCGCCGAGTTCGGCGAGGAGATCAAGGGGTTCACCGTCGACGGCTCGGAGGGGCTCGCCCGCATCCCGGGCGTCGCCCAGGAGCAGGACCGCCGCTACTACGCCATCACCGTGCGGCCGTCGGTGTTCATCAACCTGGTCCCCGACCACGTGGTGTTCCATCGCATGTTCCCGCTGACCGCCGAGCGGACCCTGGTCGTCTGCGACTGGCTCTACCTGCCCGAGGTCGTCGACTCCGGCGCCGACATCGACCGCTCGGTGGAGCTGTTCCACCGGGTCAACGTCCAGGACTTCGACGCCTGCGAGCGCTGTCAGGTCGCGATGGACTCGCGCTCCTACGAGAAGGGCGGCGTGCTCGTGCCCAGCGAGCACCACATCGGCGAGTTCCACGACTGGGTGCGCGACCGGGTGGGCTGACCCCCGCTCCGGCCCGCACCACCACGACCGCCCCGCCCGGCCCGCCGGCGCGGGGCGGTCGCGCACCCCCTTCCCCTTCCCCTTCCCCTTCCCGTCACCGGCACCGGCACCGGCAGGAGCGCACGGACGCCGTGGCACCCCACCAGAACGCGTGGCACCCCACGCACCGGGTGCCGCGAGACGCGCGGCGTCGCCGAGCCGGCCGGCGGCAGGCGAGGCACGACGGAGAGAGCGCGGAACGGCCCCGCCCCCGCGGTGCGGGGACGGGGCCGTGGGCTCGCGGAGCGGGCGCTACCGGAAGACGACCGTGCTGCCGCCGGTCAGCAGCACCCGGCGCTCGCAGTGCCAGCGGACCGCGCGGGACAGGGCGAGCGCCTCGGCGTCGCGGCCGACCATCTGCAGGGCCTTCGGATCGTAGGAGTGGTCGATCCGGATCACCTCCTGCTCGATGATCGGGCCCTCGTCCAGGTCCGGGGTCACGTAGTGCGCCGTGGCGCCGACCTGCTTCACACCGCGCGCGTAGGCCTGGTGGTAGGGACGGGCACCCGTGAAGCCGGGCAGGAACGAGTGGTGGATGTTGATCGCCCGGCCCTCGAGGGCCTTGCAGGTCTCGTCGGAGAGCACCTGCATGTAGCGGGCCAGCACGACCAGCTCGGCGTCGTAGGCGTCGACCAGCGACAGCAGCTGCGCCTCGGCCTCGGGCTTGGTCTCGGCGGTGACCGGGACGTGCACGAACGGCAGGCCGGCGGCCTCGGCCATCGGGCGCAGGTCGGGATGGTTGGACACGACCGCGACGATGTCGGCGCCCAGGCTGCCCGCCCGCCACCGGAAGATCAGGTCGTTGAGGCAGTGGCCCAGCTTGGAGACCATGACCAGGATCCGGGCGGGGGCGCCGTCGTGGAAGGTGAACGTCATCCCGAACTCGGCCGCGACCGCCTCGAAGTCCCGGCTGATCGCGTCGAGGTCCACGTCGTGCTCCGCGCCGACCCGGGTGCGCAGGTGGAGCCGGCCGCGCAGCGGGTCGTCGAACTGCTGGTACTCGCCGATGTCGCAGCCGTGCTCGAACAGGAAGGCGCTGACCGCGCGCACGATGCCGGTGCGGTTCGGGCAGCTCAGGGTCAGGATGAAGGAACGGGACACGGCGGCCTCTCCTCGGTCGGACGCGGTCCGCGGAAACCGCGGCACGGCGTAAACAGTGCATTGATATATCAGTCTTGGTCAAGAGGTGTGGGCACGTCCGCTGACTGTTAGGCACGTCCGTCGCGTTAATATGGGACCGTGACCGCTCTTCCCGACGACGCCGAGCCGGAGTACACGTCCCTCGCCGACAAGGCGTACACGGTGATCCGGGATCGGCTGATCATGCTCGACATCCCGCCGATGACGGCCATCGACGACGTCGCCCTCGCGAAGTCCCTCGAGGTCGGTCGCACCCCCGTCCGGGAGGCGCTCAAGCGGCTCGAGATCGACCGGCTGGTCGTCTCCTACCCGCGCCGAGGGACGTTCGCGACCGGCGTGGACATCACCGACCTCGCCTACATCTCCGAGATCCGTGTGCAGCTCGAGCCGCTCGCCGCGCGCCGTGCCGCCGAGTACTCCGGCCCCGCGATCCGGGCCGACCTCGCCGAGCTGGCCGACACGATCGACCGGATCGACGTGCGCACCCTGGACCGCGACGAGCTGATGCGCTGGGACCTGCACGTCCACCGGACGATCTACTCCGCAGCGGCCAACCCGCACCTCGAGGACACCCTGATCCGCTACGACAACCTGGCGACCCGGATCTTCTGCCTGTTCCTGGACCGGATGACGCACTTCGACCAGCACGTCGGCGAGCACTCGGGCCTGCTGCGGGCCATCGCGGGGCAGCAGGCCGACGAGGCCGCCGACCGGGCCCGGGCGCACGTCATCGGGTTCGAGAAGGCCGTCCGCGAGGTCGTCTGAGCCTCCGCGCGCCCGCTCAGACGTGGGGCGGGTGGGTCATCGGCGGATCTGCTCCCGTACGTCGTCGGTCACCGTGTCGGCCCGGCGCAGCAGGTCGTCGACGCCGGTCAGTGCCGCGGACAGCTCGTCGCGCGCCGGCGGGTCGGTGAGGCCGCCAGGTTGATCTCGACGTCGAGCCGGGCGGTGCCGGCCGCGGCCCGGGCGGCGTCGGCCGCGGCTCCCCCGTCGCTGATCACGTGGGGGTTGCCGATCGGCCGCAGCCGCTCGGCGAGGTCGCCCACCTGCTCCGCGGCGCGGATGACCTGCGCCGGGATCCGTCCCGCCTCGACCAGTGCGGCGGCGATCGCCGCGGTGCGGGCCCGACCCGCCTCCTCGGTGTCGCGCGAGCGTGTAGGCCGCGCCGAACGCGCGGGCGTCGTCCTCGGCGAGTCCGAGGCCGGTGATGCGCAGCGCGTCGGCCCGGTTGCGGATGTCGAGCACGGTGTCGGTGTGCCCGGCGTCTCGCTCGCCGTCGGTGTGGCGGGCGACCATGCCGAGCAGGGCGGCGGCCTGCGCGAGGTGCTGGCCCGCCGTCGCGCCGCCGCCCGGGGCGGGGACGCGGGCGGCCAGGTCCCAGAGGAACCGGTCGAGGGTGTCGGAACGCATGGGGTCCTTCCGTGCGGCGGTGCGACGGGGGTGGCACGTCGGGGCCCGGGGCCCCGGGGGGGCCGGCCCCGGGCCGTGCGGGTCAGCGCCGGATGCGGCTCATCTCCGGGTCGAACAGCGGCTCGGCCGCGACCGAGGCGCGGATCCGCCGGTCGAAGTACTGGATCTCGACCCCTCCCCCGACCGGCAGCCCGGCGGGCAGCCAGGCGTAGGCGACCGGGGTCCCCAGGGTGTAGGCGTACGCCGCGGAGGTGACGTAGCCGGCGGGCTCGCCGTCGACGAACACCGCCTCGTGGCCGAGGACGACGCTGCGGCCGTCGTCGATCGTGAGGCAGGTCAGCCTGCGGGTGACGGCGTCGGGGTCGATCTTCTCGACGGCTGCGCGGCCCACGAAGTCGCCCTTGGTGTGCGGGCGGACCGCGAAACCGAGACCGGCCTCGTACGGGTTGTGCTCGGTGGACATGTCCGCGCCCCAGGAGCGGTAGCCCTTCTCCAGCCGCAGGCTGTTGAACGCCGCGCGCCCGGCCGCGACGACGCCGAGCGGGCGCCCGGCCTCGTACAGCACGTCCCACAGCTTCCGGCCGTACTCGGCGCTGGTGTAGATCTCCCAGCCGAGCTCGCCGACGTAGGACAGCCGCATCGCCGTCACCGGGATGCCGGCGATGTGCGCGGACTTCGCGCGGAAGTACTTCAGCCCCTCGTGGGAGAAGTCGTCGCCCGACAGCGGCTGCACCAGGTCGCGGGCCAGCGGGCCCCAGACGCCGATGCAGCAGGTACCGCCGGTGATGTCGCGGACGACCACCGAGTGGTCGTCGGGCAGCGCACGCCGCAGATGGTCGAGGTCGAGGTGGGAGTTCGCGCCGACCTGGAACAGCTGCTCGCCCAGCCGGGCGACGGTGAGGTCGCTGCGGACGCCGCCGGCCTCGTCGAGCATGAGGGTGTAGGTGACGGCGCCGACGGACTTGTCCATCGTGCCGGTGGTCAGGCCCTCCAGGAACGCGCACGCACCCGGCCCGGACACCTCCAGGCGCTTCAGCGGGGTCATGTCGTACATCGCGACCGCGGTGCGGGTCAGCCACGCCTCGACCGCGACGACCGGCGAGTGGAACATCGCCGACCACGCGTCGCGGGACGGGGCACGCCACTCGGCGGGCAGGTCCTTCGCCAGCACCGCGTTGGCCTCGTACCAGTGCGGACGTTCCCAGGCGTGGGACTCCAGGAAGAACGCCCCGAGCTCGCGCTGGCGGTCCACGAACGGGCTGGTCCGCAGGTCGCGCGGGGACAGCTTCGGCTGCAGCGGGTGCAGCACGTCGTAGATCTCGATGAAGTTCTGCTGCGAGGTCTCGTCGACGTAGGCGTCGGTGGTCTCGACCTCGTCGAAGCGGTGCACGTCGCAGCCGTGCAGGTCGAGCTCGCTGCGGCCCTCGACGAGCAGCTGCGCGACCGAGCGGGCGACGCCGGAGGAGTGGGTGACCCACACGGCCTCGGCGATCCAGAAGCCGGCGACGTCGGCGGACTCGCCGATCAGCGGGCCGCCGTCGGGGGTGAAGGAGAAGACCCCGTTGAAGCCGTGCTCGATCGTGGAACGCTGCAGACCGGGCAGCAGCTGCGTGCTCTGCTCCCACTGCAGCGCGAAGTCGTCGGAGGTGAAGGGCAGCATCGAGGGCTGGGTGCGCTCGCCTACCTCGCCGTCGCCGACCTCGGGCAGGTCGGAGATCGACACCGGCATCGGGCGGTGGGCGTAGGAGCCGATGCCGATGCAGTCGTTGTGCTCGCGGTAGTAGAGGTCGGCGTCCTGGTGGCGCAGGATCGGCAGCCGCGCCTCGATCAGCTCGTCGTTGCGGCCGACGAGCTGCTCGACCTGGGTGGTGCGGGCGTACTGGTGGGCCAGGGGCAGCAGCGGCACCCGCATCCCGACGAGCTTTCCGAGCTCGCGGCCCCAGAACCCGGCGCAGGACACGACGATGTCGGCGGGGACGGTCTCGCCGTCGGCGGTCTCGACGCCGGTGACCCGGCCGCCGGACTGCGCGATGCCGGTGACGCGCACCGAGCCGCGGAAGACCGCACCGCGGGACTCGGCACGCCGGGCCAGCGCGACGACCGCGCGGGCCGCCTTGGCCAGGCCGTCGGTGGGGGTGTGCAGGCCGCCGAGGACCTGGTCGGCGTCGAGCAGCGGGTGCAGCCGCGCGCACTCGGCGGCGTCCACGACCGACGCCGGGACCCCGCGGGAGACCGCCCAGCCCCGCTTGCGGTGCAGGTCGGCGAGCCGCTCCGGGGTGGTCGCGACCTCCAGGCCGCCGACCTGGTTGAAGCACCAGCCGCCGTCGACGTCCAGGCTCTTCAGCTTCTCGACGGTGTAGGTCGCGAACGCGGTCATGGTCTTCGACCCGGTGGTCTGGAAGACCAGGCCGGGGGCGTGCGAGGTGGAACCGCCGGTCAGCGGCAGCGGCCCCTGGTCCAGGACGGTGACGTCGGTCCAGCCGCGGGTGGTGAGCTCGTCGGCCAGGTTCGCCCCGACGATCCCGGCTCCGATGATGACGACACGGGGGGTCATGGTGGTCTCCTTCTGCGTGGTC
The DNA here is from genome assembly GCF_017312155.1 of Pseudonocardia sp. UM4_GMWB1. Classification (NCBI taxonomy): domain Bacteria; kingdom Bacillati; phylum Actinomycetota; class Actinomycetes; order Pseudonocardiales; family Pseudonocardiaceae; genus Pseudonocardia; species Pseudonocardia sp. UM4_GMWB1. The sequence continues at coordinate 5,197,235 of NZ_QJPN01000001.1, forward strand.
GTCGGGCGGGTCAGCCGGCGAGGGCCGGCGACGCGGCGGGGTCGGCGGCGGGGTCGTCGCGGAACTCCTGGGCGGCGTCGAGCAGCCAGTCGGCGAGGTGGCCGGCGAACGAGCTGCGGACGTGCACGTCGAGGACCGCTCCCCCGTCGGCGTCGGCGGCGGCGTCACGGGCCAGGAGGAGCACCCCCGCCCCGCCGAGCAGCGTCTGGGCGCTGCGCCCGGCCGGGAACGAGCGCGGGTGCAGGTCCAGCGAGCAGCCGAAGGACAGCAGCTCGCGGGCCAGGCGCCCACCGATCCGCAGCACGACCCGCTGGGCGGAGGTGTCGACGGCGGCGCCGCCTGCCTCCCCGGCGACGAGCGCGCGCAGCGCCGCCTCGGAGACCGCGGCGTTCCCGGAGCGGCTGGTGACCAGCCACTCGTCGGGTCCGAGCCAGACGACCTCGCCGTCACCGGCGGCGACCCAGGTGTTCGCACCTGTCGGCAGCGCGGTGCCGAGCGCGGCGTCGACACCGGCGCGGGCCGGGCCCGCCGGGTCGAGACGCAGGGTCACCGACTGCGCGGTCGGCAGGACCTCGACCGAGAGGCCGCCGTCGGTGTCCCGGGCGAGCCCGGTCAGTGCCGTGGCGTGGGTGTCGAGCGGGTGCGTGGTGGCGAGCTCAGCCGTCACGGCGGGCTCCTTCCGGGTCGACGAGGACGGGTCCGGTGATCTCGACCGGGACCAGCGCCCCCTGGTGCGGGACGTGCACGACGTCGCCGATGCGGTCGCGCCCGCCCTCGAGCAGGGCCAGCGCGAACGGCCGCTCCAGCTCCGCGGACAGGTAGCTGGACGTGACGTGGCCGAGCATCGGGACCGGCGGCGGGGGCAGGGTGCCGTCGGGCGAGAACTCCACGATCTGCGCCCCCTCGGGCAGCCGGGTGCCGCGGTCGGTGGGGAGCAGCCCGACCAGGTGCTTGCGCATCGGGTCGGTGTTGGAGGCGCGGGCGAAGGAGCGCTTGCCGACGAAGTCGACCTTCTTCTTCGACACCGCCCAGCTCATCCCCAGGTCGTGCGGGGAGACGGTGCCGTCGGTGTCCTGCCCGATGATCGGGTAGCCCTTCTCGGCGCGCAGCACGTGCATCGTCTCGGTGCCGTAGGGGGTGATGCCGTACGGCTCGCCGGCCGCGACCAGCCGCTCCCACACGGCCAGGCCGTACCGGGAGTCGACGTTGACCTCGAACGCCAGCTCGCCGGAGAAGGAGATCCGGGCCAGCCGGACCGGCACCCCGTCGAGCTCGGTGTCGCGCCAGGTCATGAACTCGAACGCCGCGGCGGAGGCGTCGACACCGGGGAACACTGCGGAGATCACGTCGCGCGAGCGGGGCCCGACGACCGGGAACACCGCCCAGTGCTCGGTGACCGACGTGAGGTTCACCTTCAGGTGCGGGACCTCGGTCTGGCGCCAGTCCTCCAGGTGGCCGAGCACCGAGGCGGCGCCGCCGGTGGTCGTGGTGAGCAGGAACCGGTCCTCGGCGATGCGGAGCACGGTGCCGTCGTCGGTGACCATGCCGTCGTTGCCGCACATGACGCCGTAGCGGACGCGGCCGACCTTCAGGCTGCTCATCAGGTTCGTGTAGACGAGGTCGAGGAACGTGTCCGCGTCCGGGCCCTGGACGTCGATCTTGCCGAGCGTGGAGCCGTCCATGATCGCGACGTCGCGGCGGGCCGCGGCGCACTCGCGCAGCACCGCGGCATCCATGTCCTCACCGGCCCGCGGGAAGTGGCGGGGCCGCTTCCACTGGCCGACGTCCTCGAACACCGCGCCGTGTGCGACGTGCCACGGGTGCACCGCGGTGGTGCGGACCGGGTCGAACAGGTCCCCACGCTCGCGGCCGGCGAGCGCGGCGAACGACACCGGGGTGTAGGGCGGGCGGAACGTGGTGGTCCCGAGGTCGCCCGCCGGGCGGCCCAGCAGCTCCGAGGTGATCCCGGAGGCGATGGTGCCGGAGGTCTTGCCCTGGTCGTGGGCGGTGCCGATGGTGGTGTAGCGCTTCACGTGCTCCACCGAGCGGAGCCCGGCGCCGACGGCCCGCTCGATGTCGGCGACGGTCGCGTCCCGCTGGACGTCGACGAACTGGCGCGCGGAGTCACCCGCGGTGCGCCACAGCACCAGGCCGGGGGTGCGCGCGGGCTCCGGGGCGCAGCTCGGGGCGTCGCCGCCCGCGCCCTCGGCCAGGCAGCCCGCCAGGTCGAGGATACCGTTCGCGGCGCCGACGACCTCGGTGCCCGCGATCGCGGCGCCGGGCCGGAACGCGCCCAGGCCGGCGTCGAAGACGAGCTGTCCGCGCACGTGGCTGAACAGGTGCGCGGTGGGCGTCCAGCCACCGGAGACCAGCAGCAGGTCGCACGCCAGCACCTCGGTGCCGTCGCCGGTCGCGACGTGCGCGGCGGACACCCGGCCCGCGGCGTCGCCGTCGGAGCCGACGACGGTGGCGCCGGCCGTCACGGTCGCCCCGGCCTCGGTGCACTCCCGCGCGCGCTCGGTGGGCGGCGTGGCGCGGGCGTCGACGAGGGTGACGCGCGCCCCGGCCCCGGCCAGGTCGGCGGCGGCGAGGTAGGCGGCGTCGTCGGTGGTGAACACGACGACCTCGCGTCCGGCGAGCACGCCGTAGCGGTGCAGGTACTCCCGCGCCGCGGACGCGAGCATGACACCCGGCCGGTCGTTGTCGGCGAACACCACGGGGCGCTCGATCGCGCCGGTCGCGACGACGACCCGCCCGGCCCGGATCCGGTGCACCCGCTGGCGGGACCGGTGGGTGGGGGCGGCCGCGCCGAGGTGGTCGGTGCGCCGCTCCAGGGCCAGGACGAACCCGTCGTCGTAGTGGCCGAAGGCGGTGGTGCGCTGCAGGTGGCGCACCTCGGGGTTCTCCGCGAGCTCGGCGACGACGTCGGCGACCCAGCGGTGCGCGGCGCGCCCGTCGATCCGGTCGGTCGGGACGAGCGCGCCACCGGCCTCCGGACGGTCGTCGACGAGCACCACGCGGTCGCCGCGGCGGGCCGCGGTGCGCGCGGCGAGCAGCCCGGCCGGGCCGGCGCCGATCACCAGGGTGTCGCAGTGGGCGTGGCGACGGTCGTAGCGCGCGGTGTCGGGCACCGTCGCGAGCCGGCCCTGACCGTTCAGGCCGCGGGCGACCAGGCCCTCGTGGAGCTCGACGGTGGCGGCCTGCAGCATCGGCTCGGGGAACGGCTCCTCGATCTGCACGAGGCCGACGGGGTCCTCGGTCCAGGCCCCGCCGATGCCGCGCGGGCGGCCGAGCTTGACCGACCCGCCGAGCACGCGCACGCCGTGTGCGAGCAGCGCCGAGGCCAGCGTGTCGCCCGGGTGCCCGGAGTAGTTCTCGCCGTCGAAGACGAAGTTCAGGGTGCGGGTCCGGTCGATGCGACCGTAACCGTCGACGCGGGTCATGCTCGGGCCCCCGGGATCTGCGGCCGGACCCCGCCCATCGGGTAGACGGCGAGGAACCGGTAGGTGTGGGTGTCACGGACGGCGTTGAACCAGCGGCGGCAGCCGGCGGAGTGGCTCCAGCGCTCGGCGTGCGGGCCCTTCGGGTTGTCCCGGAAGAACACGTAGTGCGCCCACTGCTCGTCGTCGAGCTCGGCCGGCGCGGCCGGGTACTCGACGTGGGCCTGGCCGCCGTAGTGGAACTCGACCTCCTCGCGGGGGCCGCACCAGGGGCAGTCGATGAGTTGCACGGTGGTGGCTCCTGGGGTCAGTGGGCGACGCCGGCGGCGCCGTGCTCGTCCACGAGCGCGCCGGTGACGAACCGGTCGAGGGAGAACGGGGCGATGTGCGGGTGCAGCTCGTCGGTGGCGATGGTGTGGGCCAGGCACCAGCCCAGCCCGGGCGTCACCTTGAAGCCGCCGGTCCCCCACCCGGAGTTGACCAGCACGTTGGAGTACGGCGTGCGGCCCACGATCGGCGATGCGTCCGGGGTGACGTCGACGATGCCCGCCCAGCTGCGCAACAGGTGCGCCCGCGCGAACACCGGGAACAGCTCGACGGCGGCGGCCATCTGCCGCTCGATGATGTGGAAGGCGCCGCGCTGCCCGTAGCCGTTGTAGGAGTCGACGCCGGCGCCCATCACGAGCTCGCCCTTGTGCGCCTGGGAGACGTAGACGTGCACCGCGTTCGACATGACGATCGTCGGATGCACCGGCTCGAGCAGCTCGGACACCAGCGCCTGCAGTGGGTGCGACTGCAGCGGGGTGTCCACGCCGAGCCGGTCGAGCAGGGTCGAGGTGTGCCCGGCCGCGCAGAGCGCGACCTGCCCGCACGCGATGTCGCCGCGGCTGGTGCGGATCCCGGTGACCCGGGCGTTCCCGTCCTCGACCGAGCCCTCGGTGACGAAGTCCAGCACCTCGCAGTCCTGGATGAGGTCGACCCCGGCGGAGTCGGCGCGACGGGCGAAACCCCAGGCGACGTAGTCGTGCTTGGCGATGCCGGCCCGGGGCTGGTAGGTCGCGCCGAGCACCGGGTAGCGGATGTCGTGCGAGACGTTGACGATCGGACAGATCTTCGCGACGTCGTCGGGGCCGAGGTACTCGGCGTCGATCCCGTTGAGCCGGTTCGCCTCGACCCGGCGGACCGAGTCGCGCACGTCCTGCTCGGTGTGGGCGAGGTTCAGCACGCCGCGCTGGGAGAACAGGATCGGATAGCCGAGGTCCTCCTCCAGCCCCTCCCACAGCTTCAGGGCGTGCTCGTAGATGAAGGCCGACTCGTCCAGGAGGTAGTTGGAGCGGATCAGCGTGGTGTTGCGGGCCATGTTGCCGCCGGCGAGCCACCCCTTCTCCAGCACCGCCACGTTGGTGATCCCGTGGTTCTTGACCAGGTAGTGGGCGGTGGCCAGCCCGTGCCCGCCGCCGCCGACGATGACCACGTCGTAGGAGCGCTTCGGCTCGGGGTTGCGCCACAGGACGTCGGGGTGCTCGGGCAGGTGCGCCCCGGGAGGCGTGTTCCCGGTGCCGGTCTTCTCGGTGCTCATGCCGTCAGCTCCGGGTAGAGGGGGTGGCGGTCGGCGAGGACGGTGACGCGGGCGGCGAGCTCGTCGAGCTCGGCGTCGCCCGCGTCGGGGCGCAGGGCGCGGGCGATGATGTCGGCGACCTCGGTGAAGTCCTCGGCATCGAAGCCGCGGGCGGCCAGCGCGGGGGTCCCGATCCGGACCCCGGAGCTCACCATCGGCGGGCGCGGGTCGAACGGGACGGCGTTGCGGTTGACGGTGATGCCGACCCGGTGCAGCCGGTCCTCGGCCTGCTTGCCATCGAGCTCGGAGTCGCGCAGGTCGACCAGGACCAGGTGGACGTCGGTGCCGCCGGAGACCACGCCGACGCCGGGCTCGGTCACCAGCCGCTCGGCGACGATCCGAGCGCCGGACAGGGTGCGCTGCTGCCGCTCGGCGAACGCGGGCTCACCGGCGAGCTTGAACGCGACGGCCTTGGCCGCGATCACGTGCTCCAGCGGCCCGCCCTGCTGGCCGGGGAAGACCTGCGAGTTGAGCTTCCTGGCGAGCTCGGCGCGGGCCAGGATGATGCCGCCGCGCGGGCCGCCGAGGGTCTTGTGGGTGGTGCTGGTGACGATGTCGGCGTACGGCACGGGCGACGGGTGCAGCCCGGCCGCGACGAGGCCCGCGAAGTGCGCCATGTCGACCATCAGGTACGCACCGACCGCGTCGGCGATCCGCCGGAACTCGGCGAAGTCGAGCTGCCGCGGGTAGGCCGACCAGCCGGCGATGATCAGCTTCGGGCGGCGCTCGTGGGCCAGGCGCTCCACCTCGGCCATGTCGACGCGGTGGTCCTCGGCGCGGACGTGGTAGGCGGCGACGTCGTAGAGGCGGCCCGAGAAGTTGAGCCGCATGCCGTGGGTGAGGTGCCCGCCGTGGGCCAGGTCGAGGCCCAGGATCGTGTCGCCCGGGTCGAGCAGCGCGGCCATGGCGGCCGCGTTGGCCTGGGCGCCGGAGTGCGGCTGGACGTTCGCGTAGTCGGCGCCGAACAGCGCCGTCACGCGGTCGATGGCGAGCTGCTCGATGACGTCGACGTGCTCGCAGCCGCCGTAGTAGCGGCGGCCGGGGTAGCCCTCGGCGTACTTGTTGGTGAGCACCGAGCCCTGCGCCTGCATGACGGCCAGCGGGGCGAAGTTCTCGCTGGCGATCATCTCCAGGGTGCCGCGCTGGCGACCCAGCTCGGCGGCGACGGCCGCGTGCACCTCCGGGTCGGTCTCGGCGAGCGTCCCGTCGAGGACCCCCGTCGCACCGTTCGACGGACCCCGATCCACGGCGAACGTCGTCATGGGCACCTCCAGATATCTTCTCCAGCAGACTGATATATCAACTGTCTGCGGTTAGCCTCGCACGGCACTCCCGGCAGGTCAAGCGCCTGATCGTGGTGCGCGCGAGCGGGTCCGGACACGCCTGCGGCGCAGGTCCTCGTGAGGACCTGCGCCGCAGGTGACGTGCCGGGTCAGGCGAGCCGTTTCGCCAGCTCCCGGCGCATCCGCCCGAAGGGCCGGGGACGGTCGACGCCGAGCACGCCGACGGCCTCCCCCGCGGCGTCGAGGAACACGGCGAGGAACCCGCCGTCGGCCCCGGGGTCGCCGTCGTCGATCCGGACCGAGCCGTCCGCGACCCGGTGTCCCGCGAACTGGATGCTGTGCCCGTACTGGTCGGACCAGAAGTAGGGCACCGCGTGGTGGGTCGGCAGCGAGTGCTCGGTCCCGAGCAGCGCCGCGGCCGCGACGGACGGCTGCTGCAGCGCGTTGGTCCAGTGCTCCAGGCGCAGCCGGGAGCCGGTGTAGTCGCGATGGGTGCTGGCGCAGTCCCCCACTGCGACGACGCCGGGCAGGGTCGTGCGGCCCGCGACGTCGGTGACGACCCCGTCGTCGAGGTCGAGGCCGGAGCCCTCCAGCCACTCGACGTTCGGGATCGCACCGATCCCGACCACGACCACGTCGGCGGGCAGCGCGCGGCCGTCGGTGAGCTCGACCCCGGTGACCCGGGGCGATCCGACGAGCCGGGCCACGCCCGTGCCGAGGTGCAGCGGCACCCCGGCGGCGGCGTGCAGGCGGCCGCAGGCGGTGCCCATCTCGGGCCCGAGGGCCCGCTGCAACGGCACCGGGGCGGCCTCGACGATCGTGACGTCCAGACCGAGGCCGTGGGCGGTCGAGGCGACCTCGGCCCCGACGAACCCGGCGCCGATCACCACCAGCCGCCGGCCCGGGACGAGGTCGGCGCGCAGGGCGCGGGCGTCGTCGAGGGTGCGCAGGGTGTGCACCCCGCCGGGCAGCTCACCCGGCAGGTTCCGGGCGCGGGCGCCCGTGGCGAGCACGACGGCGTCCGCCGAGAGGGTCGAGCCGTCGTCGAGGGTGACGGTCCGGGTCGGACCGTCGAGGGCGAGTGCGGTGCGGCCGAGGCGCCAGACCACGTCGAGCGCGGCGTCGTCGTCCTCGGTCAGGGCGATGGCGTCCTCGTCGGAGATCCCGGCGAGGAACTCCTTGGACAGCGGAGGGCGGTCGTAGGGGACGTGCTTCTCGTCGCCGACGACCGTGATCGTCCCGGTGAAGCCCTGGGCGCGCAGGGCTCGCGCCGTGGCGAGGCCGGCGAGCGAGGCGCCGACGACCGTGACGTCACGCATCAGGTGCCGACCTGTACGCCCGAGCGGACGCCGGTCGCGGCACCGGAGGCGGGGACCGACTCGACGACGTGGACCACACCGTCGGCGATCACCACCTGGTGTGTGCGGACGGGTGTCTTCGCGGGCGTTCCGCTCGGCATCCCGGTCCGCAGGTCGAAGCAGGCCGCGTGCAGCGGGCACTCCACCGCGCAGTCCTCGAGCCATCCGTCGGACAGCGAGGCGTCCTGGTGGGTGCACGTGTCGTCGATGGCGTAGAGATCGCCGTCGACGTTGAAGACGGCGATGGGCACCGTCCCCTGGACACGAACGGACTCCCCGACGGGGAGGTCGGACAGCTCGCCCACGAAGATCATGCTTCCTCCACTGTTGCCTATCGCGAAACTCGCCATGCCATGCGCAACCGTATGGTGAGGCCGCAGGTCGCAGCCGTCAACGAGCGATTTCTCGGCCGGCCCGGACGAGGCATCGGCGTCACGACGTGGAAATGTGAGCGGCTGTCCCCGGTGACCGGAAAGCCCCGAAAACCGGCACCGGCACACTCCGGGCCGCCCGTCGACGAAAGATATATCACTCGTGGACAGGTGACACCACGGCCGCGAGAATGATGGTGTGGCGATCCTGCATCGCCACGTCGGCGCGGCTGCCGCGGCGCGGCCGATCGATCCGAGGAGACCCCATGCCCGACGGACCGCGCAGGCCCCGACGCCGCGGTCCGGTGGCGGTGGAGGAGGAGCGCACGGTCCGGCGGGCGGCCGCGGCGGCCTCGGTCGGCAACGTCGCCGAGTGGTACGACTTCGGCCTCTTCTCCTTCCTCTCCGCGGTGGTGCTCAACCGGGTCCTCTTCCCGGAGGCCGGCGAGTGGTCGCTGGTGCTGACCCTCGCCACGTTCGCGGCCGCGTTCGTCGTCCGGCCGCTCGGCGGGTTCGTGTTCGGCCCGCTCGGGGACCGGATCGGCCGCACCCGGGTGCTCGCGTTCACGGTCCTGCTGATGACCGTCGCGACGCTCGCGCTGGGTTTCGTGCCCTCCTACGAGACGGCCGGGATCGCCGCGCCGCTGCTGGTGCTGCTCATCCGCATGCTGCAGGGCTTCTCCGCGGGCGGGGAGTACACCGGCGCACTGACCCTGGTCGCGGAGTACGCGCCCGACCGGCGTCGCGGGTTCTTCGGCAGCTGGCTGGAGTTCGGCACGATCACCGGCTACACCCTCGGCGCCGGCGTCTGCGGTGTACTCGTCGCGGTGCTGCCCGAACAGGACCTGCTCGCCTGGGGCTGGCGGATCCCGTTCCTACTCGCCCTCCCCCTCGGGATCGCCGGCATCTACCTGCGGATGCGCCTGGAGGACACCCCGGCGTTCCGGCAGCTCATGGAGCGCTCCCCCGCGCTCGCGACGATGCCCTACCGGCGGGCGATGCAGATCCTGGTCCGCCGCTACCGGGCACCGGCCCTGGTGACCGCGGCGCTGGTGGTCGCCTGGAACGTCACCAACTACGTGCTGACCAACTACATGCCCACCTACCTGACCGGGACGCTCCCCCGGCACGGCCGGCACGGCGCCTCCGGGGCCGCCACCGGCGCCATGCTCGTCGCGGTCATGCTGGTCATGCTGTGCGTGATCACCGCGGTGGGCAGGCTCAGCGACCGGGTGGGCCGCAAGCCGGTCCTGATGGTCACGAGCCTGACGCTGGTGGCCGTCGGGCTGCCCGCGGTCCGGCTGATGCGCGACGGCATGATCGGCCAGTTCGTGGGCCTGCTGCTGATGGCCACGGTGCTGGTCGGCTTCGCCGCGGTGCTGCCGTCGACACTCCCCGCGCAGTTCCCGACGCTGGTCCGCTACGGCGGCCTGGGCGTGGTGTTCAACCTGTCGGTGTCGCTGTTCGCCGGCACCGCGCCGACGCTGATCGAGACCGCCGTGACCGCCACCGGCAACCTCGACTGGCCGGGGTACGTCCTCGTCGCCGCGGGCCTGGTCGGCGTGGTCGGCGTGGTGTTCCTGCCCGAGACCGCGGGCCGCCCGCTGGCCGGGGCCGCCCCGCTGACCTCCAGCGCGGACCTGCCCCCGCCGCCGCTGTCGCCCGAGGGCGTGCCGCTCGAGCAGCCCTACGACCACACGCACTGACCCGCCGCGGACCGACCGTCGCACCCCTCTTGGCATGATTGATATATCAGTCTAACATCGTCGCTATGACCAGAGCCCGGCGTGGATCGGAGCGGCCGTGAGCATCTCCGTGTTCGACATGTTCACGGTCGGGATCGGACCCTCGAGCTCGCACACCGTGGGCCCGATGCGGGCCGCGGCCCGCTTCGTCGCGCGGCTCGCCGACTCGGGCGAGCTGCCCCGTACCGCGTCGGTGCGGGTCGAGCTGTTCGGCTCCCTCGGCGCGACCGGGCACGGCCACGGCAGCGTGAAGGCCGTCGTGCTCGGGCTCGCCGGGCACGAGCCGCACCTCGTCGACCCGGTCGGTGCCGACCCGATGGTCGCCGACGTCCGCGCCGGGGGCCGGATCCGCCTCGGCGGGACCCACGCGATCACCTTCGCCCCCGACGACGACGTGGTCCTGCACCGCAACCGCCGGCTCGACTTCCACTCCAACGGCATGCTGCTGCAGGCCTTCGACGCCGACGGCGCCGTCCTGGACAAGCGCGAGTACTACTCGGTGGGCGGCGGCTTCGTGCTCGACTCCGACGAGGCGGGCCGCCCCGTCCTGGTGGAGGACGCGACCCCGGTCGCGTACCCCTTCACCACCGGCGACGAGCTCCTCGGACTCACCCGCACCCACGGGCTGTCGATCTCCGACATCATGCTGGCCAACGAGCTGTCCCGGCGCACCGAGGACGTGGTACGCAGCGAGCTGCTCCACATCTGGTCGGTGATGCAGGAGTGCGTCGAGCGCGGCGCCCGCACCGGCGGCACGCTGCCCGGCGGCCTGAAGGTCCGGCGCCGGGCGATGGCGCTCCGCGAGCGGCTGGAGGCCGCGACCGGCGAGCCGGACGCGCTGCACGCGATGGAGTGGGTGACGCTCTACGCCCTCGCCGTCAACGAGGAGAACGCGGCCGGCGGGCGCGTCGTCACCGCCCCCACCAACGGCGCCGCCGGGATCGTCCCGGCCGTGCTGCACTACGCCGAGCGCTTCCTGCCCGGCTTCGACGACGACTCCGTCGTCCGGTTCCTGCTCACCGCGGGCGCGGTCGGGGTGCTGTTCAAGGAGAACGCCTCGATCTCCGGCGCCGAGGTCGGCTGCCAGGGCGAGGTCGGGTCGGCCTGCGCGATGGCGGCCGCCGGGCTCGCCGAGATCATGGGCGCCACCCCGGAGCAGGTCGAGAACGCCGCCGAGATCGGCATCGAGCACAATCTCGGGCTGACCTGCGACCCGGTCGGCGGGCTCGTGCAGATCCCGTGCATCGAGCGCAACGCGGTCGCCTCGATCAAGGCCATCACCGCGGCGCGGATGTCGGCGCACGGCGACGGGATGCACCACGTCTCGCTGGACACGGCCATCACGACGATGCGGGAGACGGGCGCGGACATGCAGGACAAGTACAAGGAGACCGCCCGCGGTGGTCTCGCGCTGAACATCGTCGAGTGCTGAGCCGTGTTCTCCGGACAGGACGAGCTGGAGCGGTTCCTGCTGTCGCGCCCGGCCACCGGGCGCCGCAACGGCGCCGCACCCGACGCGCCCCGTGAGCGCACCCGCGAGGTGCTGGCCGGGCTGGGTGACCCGCAGGAGGCCGTGCGGACCGTGCACGTCGCGGGGACGGCGGGCAAGGGGTCGGTGTGCGCGTTCGTCGCGTCGCTGCTGACCCGGCACGGGTTCCGGGTCGGCGTGCAGGTCTCGCCGCACGTCCACGGCATCCGCGAGCGGTTCCGCACCGGTGACCTCCCGGTCCGCGCGGACGTGCTCGACGACCGGCTCGCCGCCGTCGCGCGTTCGGTGGCCGCGCTGGCCGCCACGGTGGCCGAGACCCACCCGGGACGCCCGGTGACCTGGGTACTGGCGCCGGCCCGGGACAAGGACCTGGGCGAGGCAGTCCGGGCGGTCGCCGGGGGTGAACCCGTCGTGGTGACCGGGTCGTTCCGGCTGCCCGGCGCGGTCGCGTCGCGTCTGGACCGCCGGGCCGTTCCCGAGGGGCAGCCCGCATGACGACCACCGAGGACGTGTTCGTGGACTTCGACAGCCCGCGGTCGCTGGCCGACCGGGCCTACGTGGCCATCCGGGACCGGCTGATCATGCTGGAGATCCCGCCGCTGGCCCCGATCGACGACGAGGCGCTGTCGACCCGGCTCGGCCTGGGCCGCACCCCGGTGCGCGAGGCGCTCAAGCGGCTGGAGACCGAGCGCCTGGTCGTGTCCTACCCGCGACGGGGGACGTTCGCGACCGCCGTCGACATCTCCGACCTGCGCGACGTGTGCGAGGTCCGGACCGTGCTGGAACCGACCGCCGCGCGGCGGGCCGCCGTCGTCGCCCCGCGGTGGCGGCGCGACGAGCTGCGTGAGCTGGCCGGGCGGGTGGCGTCGCTGGAGGCGCCGCGGATGGGCCGGATCGAGCTCATGCGGTGGGACGTGACGGTCCACCGGTCGGTGTACCGGGCCGCCGGGAACCCGTACCTGGAGGACACGCTCACCCGCTACTACCACCTGGCCACACGGATCCACTGCCTGTTCCTGGACCGCATGGACCAGGTCGGCCGCCACGTGCACGAGCACGCGGCGCTGCTGACCGCGATCGCCGACGGCGACGCCGACCGCGCCGAGGCTGTCAGCCGCGACCACGTCGTCGGCTTCGAGACCGCCGTCCGCGCGGTCCTCTGAATCGGCCCTCCGTCGCCGAGATGCAGCTCAGCGGGGTGTGGAGATCTATAACTCCCGCTGAGCCGCATCTCGGTGGATCGTGGCGGGGTCAGTCCCGGAAGCGGAACGGGGCGAGCTTCTCCGCGAGGAGGACCGGGTCGCCGTCCTCACCCGGGGCGTGGTGGAAGCCCTCGGCCTCGGCCAGGCCGATGAGCTCGCGGTCGTGGAACAGGCCGCAGACGTAGCGGACGGTGTCTTCGCCGATCTCGGTGACCGCGACGCGCATCTGGTAGATGCCCGGGTAGTGCACCTCGGCGAGGTACTGGACCGACAGCGTCGACGGGGAGAGCCCGTCGAGCGGGCCGCCCTCGGGGTAGCCCAGCACGTCGGAGTGCAGCTCGGCGAGGCCGTCGAGGTACCAGGAGGCCAGCGCGACGTTGTTCACGTGGCGGTTGGTGTCCAGGTCGGTGAAGCGGGTGCGGACGTCCCAGCGGAACGGGTAGTTCTCGCGGACGGTGCGGGCGTCGCCGCGCTCGGGACGGACCGGGGCGGGGGCCTCGATGCGCAGGGTGGTCAGCGCGCCGCGGACCTCGTCGGTCAGCGGGGTCGGGGCGTCGCCGTCGGTGTGCACCGAGGTCGACTCGCCGGTGGCGACGCACTCGTCGCCGGCGAAGACCGCGTACCGGTAGGAGAACGACGTGGTACCGACATGGCTGACGCCGACGCCGATCCGGTAGGACCCGGTGACCCGCAGCGGGGCCAGCACGTCCACCCGGATGGCGGCGAGCAGCAGCCGCACGCGGGACTGCAGGCGGGCGACCAGGTCGGCGCCGAAGGTGTCGCGCTCGACGGCGACGCGGGCGTCCTCGAACCAGCGCACCAGGGCGTCGCGGCCGATCCGGCGGCTCGGGTCGAGGTCGGCGTAGCGGGCCTCGTGCTCGATCAGCACCGGGAACATCCCCGGCTCGGGCACGGTCGGCGTCGTGATGGTTGCTGTCACCCCCCCATCGTGACGCTGTGTCGCCGCTCACCGGCAACCGGCCGTCCGGTATCACACCCGGTGAGCGGTCCGGGTACGCCGGGTGCGCGGTCCCGGGTGCCGGGCGGCACGGTCACGGCCGGACCTGTCGGGGGCGCTCGGTAACCTGCCGGACGTGCCTCCCCCCTCGACGGCCCCCGTGCGGACCCAGGACCTGCCCGGTGTGCACGAGCTGCTCGAGGTGGCCGTCACCTCGGTCGGCGGCTCCCGCCGCGAGGGCCAGGACCGGATGGCCGACGCGGTGCGCCGCTCGCTGTCGTCCGGAGAGCACCTGGCCGTGCAGGCGGGCACCGGCACCGGGAAGTCGCTGGCCTACCTCGTGCCCGCGATCCGGCACGCGATCGCCCGCGACACCACGGTCGTCGTCTCGACGGCGACGATCGCGCTCCAGCGCCAGCTCGTGGACCGGGACCTGCCGCGCGTCGCGAAGAGCCTGAAGAAGGTGCTGGGCCGCGAGCCCACCTTCGCCATCCTCAAGGGGCGGCGGAACTACCTGTGCATGAACAAGCTCCACGGCGACATGGACGACGATCCGGGCGACGAGCAACTGTTCGACGCGTTCGCCATCTCGGCGCTCGGGCGGCAGGTGAAGCGGCTGCACGAGTGGTCGTCGGACACCGGGACCGGGGACCGCGACGAGCTGGTCCCCGGCGTCCCGGACTCCGCGTGGCGGCAGGTGTCGGTGACCGCGCGGGAGTGCCTCGGCGCGAGCCGCTGCCCGGTCGGCGAGGACTGCTTCGCCGAGAAGGCGAAGGCCGAGGCGGGGCGGGCCGACATCGTCGTCACCAACCACGCCCTTCTCGCGATCGACGCCATGGGTGAGGCTCAGGTGCTCCCCGAGCACGACGTCGTGATCGTCGACGAGGCGCACGAGCTCGTCGACCGGGTCACCGGCGCGGCCACCGCCGAGCTGACCGCGGGCACCGTCGCGACCGCGGCCCGGCGCTGCGGAAAGCTCGTCGACCAGGACACCGCGGACCGGCTCGCGGAGGCCGGTGAGGGTCTCGCCGCGGTGCTGGAGGACATGCCCCCCGGGCGCTGGGAGTCGCTGACCACCGCCGCCGCGGGCGCACTGAACGCGATCCTGTCGGCCGGGGCGGGCTGCCGGCAGTCGATGGGCGCGAACAAGCGCAGCGACGACGCCGACCCCGAGGGCGCCGCCGCGCGCAAGCTCGCCCAGGCCGTGCTCGACGAGGTCGTCGACACCGCCGCGCGGCTGCTGGAGACGTTCTCCGAGACCGACGCGGCCACGCGCCGCGACGTCGTCTGGCTGGGTGAGCAGGGTCCCGACGGCTCCCGCCACAAGGTGCTGCGGGTCGCGCCGCTGTCGGTGGGCGGGCTGCTGCGCGAGCGGCTGTTCAACACCCGCACCACCGTGCTGACCTCGGCGACCCTGGCCCTGGGCGGGTCGTTCGACGCGCTGGCCCGTCAGTGGGGCCTGCCGGCCTCGCAGCCCAGGGAGGCCGGGGCCACCCCGCCGTCGAGCGTCGACGAGGGGCACGGCCCGGTCCAGGACCCGGAGGCGCCGCGCTGGCAGGGCCTCGACGTCGGGTCCCCGTTCGCGCACGCCAAGTCCGGGATCCTCTACCTCGCCCGGCGGCTACCCAGCCCCGGCCGCGACGGCCTCGCGCCGGAGACCCTCGACGAGATCGAGGGACTCGTCCGCGCCGCCGGGGGCCGCACGCTGGGTCTGTTCTCCTCGACCCGCGCGGCGAAGCAGGCCACCGAGGCACTGCGCGGCAAGCTCGACACGCCCCTGCTGTGCCAGGGCGACGACTCCACGATGCTGCTGGTCAAGCGGTTCGCCGAGGACCCGGAGACCTCGCTGTTCGGCACGCTGTCGCTGTGGCAGGGCGTCGACGTGCCCGGCCCGTCGCTGTCCTGCGTGATCATCGACCGGATCCCGTTCCCGCGCCCGGACGACCCGCTGATCGCGGCCCGGCAGAAGGCCACCGACGCGCGCGGCGGGAACGGCTTCCTGTCGGTGTCGGCGACGCACGCGGCGCTCCTGCTCGCCCAGGGCGCCGGACGGCTGCTGCGCGCCACCGACGACCGCGGCGTCGTCGCGATCCTGGACCCGCGGATCGCGACCGCGCGCTACGGCGGCTTCCTGCGGGCGAGCCTGCCCCCGTTCTGGGAGACCACCGACCGGGAGAAGGTGCACGGCGCACTGCGCCGGCTGCGCGAGTCCTCGTGACCGGCTCCACACGGCGGACGGGCCCCGACCCGATATAGGTTGTGTGCAACCAATCGAATCCGGAGGCGCACCCGTGGCGAACTACACGACCGAGGCCACCTCGACCGGCGGCGGCCGCGACGGCCACGTCCGCAGCGACGACGGCTTCATCGACCAGGACCTGACGATGCCGCCGGAGCTGGGCGGCCCCGGGGGCGCCACCAACCCCGAGCAGCTGTTCGCCGCGGCCTACGCGGCCTGCTTCCACGGCGCGCTGAGGCTGGCCGCCCGCACGGCGAAGACCACCGTCCCCGACGACACGCAGGTCACCGCCACCATCCAGCTGGCGCCCGACGATGTGAGCTTCCACGTGGCCGCCGACATCACCGCGCACCTGCCGGGTCTGGACCAGGCGGCCGCCGACGAGCTCGTCGAGGCAGCCCACCAGGTGTGCCCGTACTCCAAGGCCACCCGCGGCAACGTCGAGGTCACCCTCACCGCGACCGTCTGACCGCGGGGCCCGGGTGCTCACGGTGCCGGGGGGATCTCCGGCGCCGGGATCTCGAAAGCGTTCAGCAGCGCCGACACCGACAGGTACATGCCGGTGAGGTGCACGGTGTCGAGCACCCCGTCGCGGCCGAGCGCGGCCTCGGCCGCGGCGTAGGTCCCGTCGGACACCCGGTGGGTGCGGACCAGCTCGTCGACGAACCGGTGCACGACGAGCTCGTCGCCGGTCAGCACGTCGGCGGCGGCGCCGTCGTGCAGCGCCCGCACCGCGTCCTCGGTCAGCCCGACCGACCGGGCGACGGCGGTGTGGGCGTACAGCTCGTACGCCGCGCCCCAGGCCGCGCCGACGGTGAGGATCACGACCTCGCGCACGGTGGCCGACAGCGACGAGTCCCGCTGGTCGGTGCCGACCCATCGGTTGAAGGCCTTCCCGGGGCCGGGCCGCAGCACGAAGGCGTTGAACGGGCCGATGAGGCCGCCGTCGTCGTCGGTGGCGGCGAAGCCGGACTCCTCGGCCCACCGGACCGAGCCGGAGTGGAGCCGCTCGGCGGTGGCGCGCTGCTCGTCGTCGAGGTCGAGGGACTCGTTGCGGGGCAGCCGGCCGCCCCAGTCGCGGGCACCGGCGGAGGGGTGTGTGGTCACACCCGGTGGATCACCGCCCGGCGGTCCCGGCAAACGCGGCCCGGGCCAGCGCGAGGCAGGTCATGGTGCCCGGGTCGACCTCCGTGAAGCCGGCGTCCCGTACTCCGACCACGCCGTCGGTGCCGTCGTCGGCGACCGGGCACAGCCGGTCCCAGGCGGCCCGGTCCGCGGTCCGCACCGCGCACACCGGTGCCGCACCGACCGGCCAGCCGAGGGCCGCACCGAGCAGCATCGTGGCGTGCCCGACCTGCGCGGCCGCCTTGCCGACCGTCATCTCCGCGTACGGGGACAGCAGCACCAGCGGGGCGCCCGGATCGGGCGGGCCCGGCTCGTCGACGGGCAGCTCGGTGCCCCCGATCTGCAGCCGCGACACCACCTTCGGCGCTTCGTCGACCGGTCCGGGCAACAGCGCGCGGGCCTCGGCGTCGCCGACCTGCACCGTCACGCCGGGCAGCTCCTGGACCGCACGCCAGTGCGCGCCGCGCGCCCGGCGGGCGATCTTGCGGATGCGCCCGTCCACCCAGGGGGCGACGGCGTCGGACCACTCGCCGCCGGGCTGGGCCCGCGGGTCGGTGCAGACGGCGACCGCGGCCGTCGCGGCGGCCTCCAGCAGCGCGGTGCGTCCGGGGAGCGGGTCGCGCTCGATCCGCAGCACGACCGGCATAGCCCGGACGACGCCGTCGGCCTCCGGCGCGATGTCGCGCTCCCGCGCCCCGGACCCGTAGCGGCCCGCGAGCAGATCCAGGATCGGTGCGGGACCGGTCACGCCAGCGGGACCCGGCGGAGCACACCCTCGGCGGCGTCGGCGGCCTCGACCTCGGTGCGGGTGATGCCCAGGACGAACAGCACGACGTCGAGGTAGGGCACCGACACCGAGGTGTCGGCGATCTCGCGCAGCGCCTGCTTGGCGTTGAACGCCACCCCGAGCCCGGCGGTGGAGAGCATGTCGATGTCGTTCGCGCCGTCGCCGACCGCGACGGTCTGGTCGAGCGGGATGCCGTGGGCCTCGGCGAACCGGCGCAGTGCGACGGCCTTCCCGGCCCGGTCGACGACCTCGCCGACGACCCGCCCGGTGAGCTTCCCCCCGGAGATCTCCAGCTCGTTCGCGGCCACGAAGTCGAGCTTGAGCTCGCGGGCGAGACCGGCGATGACCTGGGTGAACCCACCCGAGACGACGCCGCAGCGGAAGCCGAGCCTGCGCAGCGTGCGGATCGTGGTGCGGGCGCCGGGGGTCAGCTCGATCCCGGCGGCCACCTCGTCGACGACGGAGGCGGGCAGCCCCTCCAGCGCGGCGACGCGGCGGGTCAGCGACTCGGTGAAGTCGAGCCTGCCCGCCATGGCCTCCTCGGTGACCCGCCGGACCTCGGCCTCGACGTCGGCCCCCGCGCGGGCGGCCAGCATCTCGATGACCTCGCCCTGGATCAGGGTGGAGTCGACGTCGAACACGATGAGCCGCTTGCTGCGCCGGGCCAGCCCGGCCCGTGTCACCGCGACGTCGACGCCCGCCTGCCGGGCCACCCGGACCAGCCGCCTGCGCAGCGTGCCGGGCGGGTAGTCGTCGGCGTCGCCCTCGGGGACCGGGGAGACGAGCAGCTCCAGCCCGGTCACCGGGTAGTCGGCGACCCGGCGGATGGAGTCGATGTTGGCGCCGACCGCGGCGAGTTCCGCGGCGATCGCGCCGAACGCGCGGGCCGTGATCGGCCTGCCCAGGACCGTGACGACGTGCGTCGACGGCGTCCGGGCGGCCTGACGGCCGTCACGCTGGATCTCGATGTGCACGGTCATGGCGATGGAGTCCATCGCCGCGCCCACCGTCTCCTGCAGGTCCTCCGGATCCCCTGCCGGCACGACGAGCGCGCCCAGGGTGAGCCGGCCGTTCACCACGACCTGTTCCAGGTCGAGCAGCTCGACGCCGGCCGTGGTGAGCGCGGTGAACAGCACGGAGCTGACACCGGGCCGGTCCGGCCCGGTCACCGTGACAAGCACGGTGGGCCGGGCCGGACCGGGAGGGACGGGGTGAGCCGCCGACACCTCAGGTCGACTTGGGGTCGTCGTCCGGCATGGACTCCTTGCCGACCTGCTGCGCGAGGACCTCGGTCGGGTGCGCCCGGTTGCCGACGTGCGCCTCGGCGCGCGCCTTCTCGACCAGGTGCGGGTAGTGCAGGTCGAACGCCGGGCGCTCGGAGCGGATCCGGGGCAGCTCGGTGAAGTTGTGCCGCGGCGGCGGGGACGAGGTGGCCCACTCCAGCGAGTTGCCGAAGCCCCACGGGTCGTCGACGGTGCAGACCCGGCCGAACCGGTAGCTCTTGAACACGTTGTAGAAGAACGGCAGCGTCGAGGCACCGAGGATGAACGCGCCGATCGAGGAGATCGTGTTCAGCGTGGTGAAGCCGTCCGAGGGCAGGTAGTCCGCGTAGCGACGCGGGTAGCCCTCGTTGCCCAGCCAGTGCTGCACCAGGAAGGTCAGGTGGAACCCGAGGAAGGTCAGCCAGAAGTGGATCTTGCCGAGCTTCTCGTCGAGGAAGCGGCCGGTCATCTTCGGGAACCAGAAGTAGATCCCGCCGAAGGTCGCGAACACGATCGTGCCGTAGAGCACGTAGTGGAAGTGCGCGACGACGAAGTAGGTGTCCGACACGTGGAAGTCCACCGGCGGCATCGCGAGCAGGATGCCGGTCAGGCCGCCGAAGAGGAACGTGACGAGGAAGCCGACCGAGAACAGCATCGGCGTCTCGTAGGTGATCTTGCCCTTCCACAGGGTGCCGATCCAGTTGACGAACTTGACGCCCGTCGGGATGGCGATGAGGAACGTGGTGAAGGCGAAGAACGAGAGCATGATCGCGCCGGTGGCGTACATGTGGTGCGCCCACACCGCGACCGACAGCGCCGCGATGGCGATGGTCGCGAAGACCAGGCCCTTGTAGCCGAAGATCGGCTTGCGGGCGAACACCGGGAAGATCTCCGAGACGATGCCGAAGAACGGCAACGCGACGATGTAGACCTCCGGATGGCCGAAGAACCAGAACAGGTGCTGCCAGAGCACCACACCACCGTTGGCCGGGTTGAAGATTTGCGCACCGAGGTGGCGGTCCGCGGCCAGCGCGAGCAGCGCGGCGGTCAGGATCGGGAACGCGATCAGGATCAGCAGCGCGGTGATGAAGATGTTCCAGGTGAAGATCGGCATCCGGAACATCGTCATGCCGGGCGCGCGCATGCAGACGATGGTCGTCACGAAGTTGACGCCACCCAGGATCGTGCCCAGGCCGGAGACGACCAGCCCCATGATCCAGAGGTCACCGCCCGGCCCCGGCGAACGCACCGCGTCCGACAGCGGGGTGTAGGCGAACCAGCCGAAGTCGGCGGCACCACCGGGGGTCAGGAAGCCGGAGACGACGATGAGGCCGCCGAACAGGTACAGCCAGTACGAGAACGAGTTGAGCCGCGGGAACGCGACGTCGGGGGCACCGATCTGCAGCGGCACGATGTAGTTCGCGAAACCGAAGACGATCGGCGTCGCGAACAGCAGCAGCATGATCGTGCCGTGCATGGTGAACAGCTGGTTGTACTGCTCGGTCGACAGGAACTGCAGTTCCGGCCGCGCGAGCTCGGCGCGGATCAGCAGCGCCATGACCCCGCCGACGGCGAAGAAGCCGAACGACGTCGTCAGATAGAGGATCGCGATGTCCTTCGGGTCCGTCGTCCTCAACATCTTGAGGAACGTGGATCCCTTGCCCTCACGCCGCGCCGGATACGGGCGCGTCGAGATCGGCTTGGGCTCGACGGCTGTCACCTGGGCCTCCATGCACTTGCCTGACCTGAGCACGTCCTCGCGGACGGGCAGACTCTACTTCCCGACCGGCGAGCGGCGCCCGTCCGGTCCGGGAGATCCACTCCGTGGGTCCCGGCTCGTCGCACGGCGCGCGCCGATTGTGCTCTACGGAGAGTAGAACCGACAGCCCCCGACCGCGCACTCAGGGCGCCCTTCACCCGGATCAACAGGTCGCCGGCGGTGTGCGACGGTGGAGATGTGGTGGTTCCGACACCCCCGCCGGGGACCCGTCGCCGGGAGCCCGGCTGGGACGTACTGCGCAGCACCTTCGTGCTGCTGGTCGTGCTCTACCACGCCACGCACCTCGGCCCGGTGCTCCACCCGGAGCTGGCGCCGCGCAGCGTCTCCTTCGACCACCAGGTCGGGGCGAGCCTGCTGCTGGTCGTCTCGGCCTACTTCGCCTGCGCGACGCTCGGCCGCCACTCCCCCGGGCGCTACTGGTGGGGGCGGGTCGCGCGGCTGCTGCCGGCGTTCGTCGTCGCGGTGCCGCTGGCCTGGGTGGCCCTGCGCTTCGTGTCCCCGCCGGACTGGGCGTCGCCGCCGGCACGGGAGATGGTCGTCAACTGGCTGATGCTGGGGAACTGGGACACCGAGCGCTACCCGTGGCTCGACCCGGCGTTCTGGACGTTGCCGCTGCAGCTGATGGCGTTCACCGCCGCCGCGGTGCTGAGCGTGACGCGCTGGGGGTACGGGCCGCGGCTGCGGGTGCTGCTGTGGGCGATGGTGGTCGTCCCGCTGCTGCTGTGGCCGCTGCGGGCGCGGCCGGGCGACGTCGCCGACCCGCCGTGGTGGTACCGGACCGTCGTCGACGGGCTGGGGTTCCACCGGTTGCACCTGTTCGTGGCCGGGATCGCGGTGTGGCTGTGGTCAACCCGGCGGATGCGCACCCCGCACGCGATCGCCCTGCTCGCGGTGTGCGGCCTGGCCCAGTTCGTGCACGGCCTCGAGCCGGGGCCCGACGGCGTCGTGCGGATCGACCTCGACCACCTCGACGCGGTCGCCGCCGCGCTGGTCTGCGCCGGGATCGCGCTCGTCGCCGTGGTGGCCCGGCTGCCCCGGCGGGGCTCGCGGATGCCCGCCCCGCTGGCGACGGCGGCGCGCAGGCTCGCCGGCATCTCCTACGGCGTCTACCTGGTGCACCAGACCGTCGGCTACGTGCTGATGCGCCGGCTGCAGGACCTCGGCGCCGGGCCGCTGCTGCAGTCCGCGGCGATGCTGGCGACGGCGGTGCTGCTCGGCTGGGTGCTGACCCGGCTGGTGGAACGCCCGGCCCACGCCGCGCTGATGCGGGCGTGGGACCGGCGCGCGGGCGTCACCTGAGCGGCTCGAAGACCTCGGTCCAGATCTCGGGCGCGGTGGCCGGGTTGGGCTGCGCGTCGACGATGTAGAACTCGGTGCCCAGCCCCATCGCGAACACCGGGTCCGGCATCGTCAGCATGAAGTGGTCGGGGCCCATCTGGCTGGCGTGCGCCCGCATCGAGGCCCGCTTGGTCTCGGCGTACTCGACGGCCTCGACCCGGTGGGTGATCTCGGACTCGGGCTTGCCGAACGACGGGTCGTCGGGGATGTCGAGGGAGAAGTCGGCGCCGCCGTCGGCGCGCAGCCCCTTCATCCCGCGCAGCAGCCAGTCCCGGTTGGTGGTGTTCTGCGCGACGACCGGCACCCCGGCGAGCTCGCCCGCGCGGGCGCCCACCCGGTGCACCTGGATGTGGTCGGGGTGGCCGTAGCCGCCGTTGTCGTCGTAGGTGGTGAGGACGTCGGCCTCCTCCTCCTCGAGGATCAGCGCGAGCCTCTTGGCCGCATGCTCCACCGGGGCCTGCCAGAAGCAGTAGGGGGCGTCGTTGCTGGGCTCGCCCATCATCCCGGAGTCGACGTAGCCGAGGAACTCCACGCGGGCGACGCCGAGGGCGCGGGCCGAGGCGTGGCACTCCGCGGAGCGGCGGACCGGCAGCTGCTCCCCTTCGGCCAGGACGCCGGGTACCGGCTCCCCCAGCTCGCCACGGGTGGCGAAGACGAGGACGACGCGGTGGCCGAGCGCGGCGGCCTTGGCGAGCGTGCCGGCGGTGCCGATCGACTCGTCGTCGGGATGGGCATGGAAGCTGACGAGGGTCCCCACGGACGGTGAGCCTAGGAGCCGGTCCCGGCCGCCCCGCACCGGCCCGTCGTCGATCTACACACCGTTGACGCGCCGTCCGATGTGTGTAGCATCACAGGTCCCCGAACCGGCACAGGAGCCACCCACCATGGCCGATGTCGTCAGCGTCGACAACGTCGATCCCGCCCACACCACCGTGCCCGTCCCCCGCAGCGCGCAGCAGGCGCCGGCGGCGTTCAACGCCGCCGCGCACCTCACCGCCGCGCGGGTCGAGGCCGGGGACGGACACCGCACCGCCGTCCGGTTCCCCGGTGGCTCGCTCACCTACGCCGCACTGACCGACCGGGTACGGCTCGTCGCCGGGGCCCTGCGCCGGGCCGGCGTGCGGCCCGAGCAGCGCGTGCTGCTCGTGATGCCCGACGACGTCGAGCTGTTCACCGCGATCCTCGCGACCCTGTGGGCCGGCGCGGTCGCCGTGCCGTGTTCGACGATGCTGACCGGACGCGAGCTCGCCGTGCTCGTCCGGGACTCGCGGGCGACCACCGTGATCGGCGGCGAGACGTTCGCCGAGCACCTCACCGAGGCCGTCGCGGGGGCGCCCGACCTGGAGCGCGTCGTACTGACCGGGGCCGACCCGCTGGTCGCCGGGGTCACCTCCCTGACCTGGGACGCCCTGCTCGACGGCGCCGACCCGCTGCCCGAGCCGCACCCGACCTGGGGGGAGTCCCAGGCGCTCTGGCTCTACACCTCGGGCACGACCGGCAAGCCCAAGGGCGCCATGCACCGCCACGACGACATCCGGTTCGTCGCCGACACCTACGGCCGCCAGGTCCTCGGAATCCACCGCGACGACGTCTGCCTGTCGGTCGCGAAGCTGTTCTTCGCCTACGGCATCGGCAACTCGATGTTCTTCCCGCTCTCGGTCGGCGCCTGCACCGTCCTGGAACCGTCCCGGCCGAACCCCGAGCACTACTCCCGCCTCGCCGAGCAGCACGGCGCGACGCTGTTCTTCGCCGTCCCCAGCTTCTGGGGCCCGATGATCGCCGCCGAGCTGCCGCGCGAGCGGTTCGCCACCGTGCGCCGCGGCGCGTCGGCGGGCGAGGCGCTGCCCGCGCGGATGTTCCACGGCGTCCTCGGCCGCTACGGCTTCGAGGTCCTGGACGGGATCGGCTCCACCGAGGCACTGCACATCTTCATCTCCAACCGGCCGGGCGAGGTCGTGCCGGGGAGCTCCGGCTTCCCGGTCCCCGGCTACGAGGTGGAGCTGCGACGGCCGGACGGCAGCGTCATCGACGGCCCCGGCGAGCAGGGCATGCTCTACGTCGCGGGCGACTCGGTGTGCACCGGCTACTGGTGCCGTACGGAGATCAACCGCGCGGTGTTCCAGGGCCGCTGGATGCGCACCGGAGACCAGTACGTCCGCGGCGAGGACGGGTCGTGGACCTGCCTGGGCCGGGCCGACGACGTCCTCAAGGTCGGGGGTATCTGGGTCTCCCCCGGCGAGGTCGAGACCCGCCTGCTGGAGCATCCGGGGCTCGCGGAGGCGGTCGTCGTCGGGATCCCGGACGACGACGGGCTGGACAAGCCGGTCGCGTTCGTCGTGCCCCGCGACCCGGCGGCGGCGCCGTCGGAGGCCGAGCTGGTCGCGTTCTGCCGCGAGGGGCTGGCCTCGTTCAAGCGGCCGCGCGCCGTGGTCACCGTCGACGAGCTGCCCAAGACCCCCACCGGGAAGATCCAGCGCTACCGGCTGCGCGCGCACGCCGCCGCGCTGCCGGGGGCCACGGGGCACCCCGGCGATCCGGAGACGGTGGTCTGAGGACCGTCCGGGGTGTCTCGATGTTGGACGTTCGCTCGACCCGGGCCGCTCCGCCGGGGTTCACTCGGCGGACACACCGACGGCGAGGAGGCCGGCGTGGACACGTGGGACTGGATCCCGGAGACCCCCGCGACCTGGGACGACCGGAAGGGCCGGGTGCTCGACGGTCTCGACCCCGCGCTGTTCGGCCTCGGCCGTCCCGGCGACGGCGACCCGCTCGGCGACGAGTGGTGGCGCGTCGAGGACACCGACGGCACGGCCGTCGCCTACGGCCGGCTCGACGGCAGCTGGGGTGACGCCGAGATCCTGGTCCTCGTCGCCCCCGCGGCCCGGCACTCCGGCGTCGGCTCGTTCGTGCTGGAGCGGTTGGAGGCCGAGGCGGGCCGGCGGCGGCTGAACTACCTCTACAACGTCGTGCCGCACGGCCACCCCGACCCCGAGCCGGTGACCGCCTGGCTCACCGCACGCGGCTTCGCCCGCAACGACGTCGGCGAGCTGCGCAAGCAGGTCCCGGCCGCGCTGGTGCAGAACCAGGGCTGAGCCGGCCGGGCCACACCCCGACACTCCACACTCTTCCGTCGCCACGTCATCTGGTTGTAGTCTTTGATGGCCGCAACGACGCGTGGAGGAGCGGAGTCCATGAGCAGTGCAGACCCGTCCGTCGACCCGGACGACGGAGACGTCCCGCCGGTGGACTTCGACCGCGACCCGTCGGGCTACCGGCACTGGCAGCTCGCGCTCGACCCGCACGACCCCAAGGTCGCGTACGTGAAGCTCGACGTCGACGAGGCGGGCGGCCTCGTCCCCGGCTACGAGCTGAAGATGAACTCCTACGACCTCGGCGTCGACATCGAGCTCTACGACATCACCCAGCGGCTGCGGTTCACCCATCCCCGGGTCAGGGCCGTCGTGTTGACCAGCGCCAAGGACCGCAACTTCTGCGCGGGCGCGAACATCCGGATGCTCGCCGGGTCCTCGCACCCGTGGAAGGTGAACTTCTGCAAGTTCACCAACGAGACCCGCAACGGCATCGAGGACGCGACCGCGTACTCCGGCCAGACCTGGATCGCCGCCGTCAACGGCACGGCCGCCGGCGGCGGCTACGAGATGGCGCTGGCCTGCGAGCGGATCCTGCTGATCGACGACAATTCCTCCACCGTCGCACTGCCCGAGGTCCCGCTGCTCGGCGTGCTGCCCGGCACCGGCGGCCTCACCCGCGTCACCGACAAGCGCCGCGTCCGCAAGGACCGCGCCGACGTGTTCGCCACGAGGTCCGAGGGCTTCGGCGGGAAGCAGGCCGTCGAGTGGAAGCTCGTCGACGAGGTGATCCCCAAGCGCCGCTGGGACGAGACCGTGGCCGAGCGGGCCGTCGAGGCCGCGGCGGCGTCGACGCGGCTGCCCGCGGACGACGGGATCGAGCTGCCCCCGCTGGAGCGCACCGAGACCGCCGACGGCATCACCTACCCGCACGTGCGCGCGGAGTTCGACCGTGACCGGGGCCTGGTGGAGATCACCGTCGACGGGCCGGGGGGCGGTGTCCCGGAGAGCATCGAGCGCGTGCACGCCCTCGGCGCGGACTTCTGGCCGCTGGCCATGACCCGCCAGCTCGACGACCTGATCCTGCGGCTGCGCAGCAACGAACCCGAGCTGGGCACCTGGGTGATCCGCACCCGGGGCGACGTCGAGGACGCGCTGGCCTTCGAGCGCGTCATCGAGCAGCACTCGGGCGACGACTGGCTGGTCAACGAGATCCGGCACTATTTCAAGCGCACGCTCAAGCGCCTGGACGTCACCAGCCGCAGCCTGATCGCGCTGGTCGAGCCGGGCTCCTGCTTCGCCGGTGCGCTGCTGGAGCTGGCCCTGGCGTGTGACCGCCAGTACATGCTCGACGGCACGATCGAGGGCGACGAGCAGGGCGACGAGGCCCAGATCATGCTCACGGCGTCGAACTTCGGCACCTTCCCGATGCCCAACGGGCCGTCCCGGCTCGCGAGCCGCTTCCACGGCGACGACGACCACGTCGCCACGCTCCGCAAGGAGGTGGGGCGCCGCCTCACCGCGGGCGAGGCGCTGGAGCTGGGCCTGGTCACCGACGCCCCGGACGACATCGACTGGGACGACGAGGTCCGCATCATGCTCGAGGAGCGGGCCTCGCTCTCGCCGGACGCGCTGACCGGGATGGAGGCCAACCACCGGTTCGTCGGGCCGGAGACGATGGAGAGCCGCATCTTCGGCCGGCTCACCGCCTGGCAGAACTGGATCTTCGTGCGCCCGAACGCCTCCGGGCCGGAGGGCGCACTGCGCAAGTACGGGACGGGCCGCAGGGCCGACTTCGACCGCAAGCGGGTGTGAGCCATGAGCATCGACTACTCCGAGAAGATCCCCAACAACGTCGACCTCGCCGGGGACCGCAAGCTGCAGCGCGCCCTGGAGTCCTGGCAGCCCAACTTCCTCACCTGGTGGAAGACGATGGGCCCGGCCGTGCCGACCCAGGACGTCTACCTGCGCACCGCCGTCGACGTCGGCAAGGAGGGCTGGGCGCAGTTCGGCCACGTCGCGATGGAGGAGTACCGCTGGGGCGTGTTCCTCGCCGAGCGCTCCGACGACCGCCGGATCGCCTTCGGCGAGAACCGCGGCGAGCCGGTCTGGCAGCAGGTGCCCGGCGAGTACCGCGCCGACCTGCAGCGCCTGATCGTCATCCAGGGCGACACCGAGCCGGCCTCGGTCGAGCAGCAGCGCCGCCTCGGCGAGACCGCCCCCAGCCTCTACGACCTGCGCAACCTCTTCCAGGTCAACGTCGAGGAGGGCCGCCACCTCTGGGCGATGGTGTACCTGCTGCACGCCTACTTCGGCCGCAACGGCCGCGAGGAGGCCGAGGCGCTGCTGCAGCGCAACTCCGGCGACCTCGACAGCCCTCGCATCCTCGGTGCGTTCAACGAGGAGACCCCGGACTGGCTGTCGTTCTTCATGTTCACCTACTTCACCGACCGGGACGGCAAGTACCAGCTCGGCACGTTGAAGGAGTCCGCCTTCGACCCGCTCTCGCGCACCTGCGAGTTCATGTTGAAGGAGGAGGCCCACCACATGTTCGTGGGCACCACCGGTATCGACCGGGTGATCCAGCGGACCTGCGAGCTGATGCGCTCCCACGACACCGCCGACATCGCCCCGCACGGCGGCATCCCGCTGGACGTGATCCAGAAGTACATCAACTTCCACTACTCGGTCAGCCTCGACCTGTTCGGCTCCGAGCAGTCGACGAACGCGGCGAACTACTTCACCGCCGGGCTCAAGGGCCGCTGGCAGGAGGAGCGGCGTCGCGACGACCACGTGCTGACCGAGGACGGCTACGGCATGGAGCAGGTCCGCGACGGCGGCGTCGTCACCGACGAGGTCCCGGCCCTGCTGGCGCTGAACCTGGACCTGCGCAACGAGTACGTGAAGGACTGCCAGTCCGGGCTGAAGCGCTGGAACCGCATCCTGGAGAAGAACGGGTTCGACGACCGCGTCTACCTCCCGCACGTCGGGTTCAACCGGCAGGTCGGGCTGTTCTCCTCCCACGAGCTCACCCCGAAGGGCGACCTGATCTCCGCCGATGTGTGGGCGTCCCGGCAGGACGACTGGCTGCCGTCGGAGGCGGACCGGACGTTCGTGCAGAACCTGATGCGCCCGGTCTACGAGCCCGGGAAGATCGCGGGCTGGATCGCGCCGCCGTCGAACGGGATCAACGGCAAGCCCTTCGAGTACGAGTACGTCCACCTCGCCTGATCGTCCACAGCGGACCGTTCACCGAGAGTGGTCACCGTTCGCCGAACGGGTGACCGTTCGCCGCCCGTCGCGCTCGCGCGCCCCCGGATCGGGCCCGTTGACTGAGCCCGTGATCACAGGACGGGGTGCGGCGGGCACACAACGCGACGGCGACACCGCCGACCGGGTCGACGACCGGGTCGGCGGCGCAGGTGTGGCCGCCCGGTTCGGCCGCGACGCCGCCGACGACGCGTCGCCCCCGGTGTTCGGCACCGCCCCGTGGGGCTACCGGCGGGCCGGGGTCGACGCCTGGGCGAGCTGGGTCGCCCGCCTCGTGGAACAGGGCCGCCGGGAGACCGTCCGGGCGGACAGCGCGGAGGCCACCCTGCAGGCGACCCTGCAACGCCTCGACGAGCTGGAACGACGGCACGACCCGGCCCCTGCGTCCCCGATCCCTCCGTCCCCGGAGGCCGCGTCCCCGGAGGCCGCGTTCCCCGAGGTCGCGGGTACGGGTTCACCGGACACGGGATCGAACGCTCCGGGCACCTCGGGCACCGGCGCCCCGGCCGCGCTGCCCCGGCGTCGTCCCGGTGCGGCGGGCGCCCCCGCGGCGCCCGGCGGCGAGGAGGGGCAGCGCCTGCGGGTGGTCGAGACGACCCTCGGCGAGGTCATGGCCCTGCTGCAGCGCCTGGCGCCCTGACCCGTCCGCCCCGCCCGACCGGACGCAGACCGCGCGCCCTGCGGGCCTCCCGACCCGGGCTCCCGACGCGTCGTCAGCCGAAGTTCTCGACGTGCACGCGCCGCTCCGGCACCCCGGCGTCGAGCACGGTGCGCCGGACCATCGCGGTCCACCGGCCGGGCCCGCACACGTACACCTCGCGCACCGCGATGTCCGGGATCCGGGTCCGCAGCGCGGCGAGGTCGTCGGCCCGGCCCGCGTCGGCGCCCCACCACGACCCCGCCCCCCGGCGACGCCCGGGCGAGGCCACCACGTGCAGGTTCCGCTCCCGGGCGAGGCGGGTGAACTCCCGTGCGAACAGCGGCTCGCGGGTGAAGCGGTGCACCACCACGACGTCGGCGGACTCGTTGAGGAACTTCTCCGCCAGCGCCCGCAACGGGGTCATCCCGACGCCCGCGCCGATCAGCGCGACCCGCGGGCTGGTCCGGGTGCGCGGGGTGAGCCTGCCGTAGGGGCCCTCGATGTAGACCCGGGTGCCCTGCCGCAGGTTCGGGACGGCGGCGCTGCCGTCGCCGAGCTGCTTGACGGTGATCCGCAGCGAGCGGGCCGTCGGCGGTGCCGACAGCGAGTACGGGTTGCCCGCGGGCCAGCCACGCCCGGACCGGAACCGCCAGACGAAGAACTGCCCGGCCGAGGCGCCGAGCTCGCGCAGCCGGTCGCCGGTCATGTGCACCGACACGCTGCCGTCGCCCTCGGGCAGCACCGCGGCGACGGTGATCCGGTGGCGGCGCGACCGGAGCACCGGGACCGCGACCCGCCAGACCACGACGGCGAGCACCGCGGCGGACCACAGCCCCCACCAGAACACCGTCCGCGACGGCGAGGTGGTGAACTCCCGCCCCGCCCACAGCTGGTGCGGCAGCGCGAGGAACACCCCGGCGTAGCCCCACAGGTGCAGCAGGTGCCACCACTCGTAGCGCAGCCGGGTGCGGATCCACCGCGCGCTGGTCACGACGACGAGCACCACCAGGACGGTGCCGAGCGAGGCCGCGACCATCCCGGGCCGGGTCCACGTCAGCTGCCAGAACCCGGCGGGGACGCGGCCCGCGCCGGCGGGGCCGTGCGCCCAGCTCGCGCAGCCGACGTGCGCCAGCATCCCGGCGAACGAGGCGATCCCGGTACCGCGGTGCAGTGCGATGAGATGCCGCTGGCCGAACGCGTGCTCCAGCAGTGGGATCCGGGCGGCGAGCAGCACCTGCCCGAGCAGCAGCAGCGACGCCAGCAGCCCGCAGAGCCGTCCGGTCTCGGCGACCGCGCGGGTGCCGCCCTCCAGCAGCCCGGCGGGGCCGCCGCCGTCGACCCACCAGGCGAGGACGAGCAGCACCGCCAGGGCGGCGAGCACCCCCGTCGCGCGGCGGACCCGGCGGTCGGCGCGGGCGACGTCGCGCGCGGGGACCGGTGGGTCCGGCTTGAAACGGCCACCGGGCACGCGCACGGTGGGGGCGAAGAGGGACGACACAGTGCCGTCATCCTCCCCGACGCCGGGCGTCGCCGTCGCCGGACCCGGTCCGGCGCACCGGGCCGACCGCCGGCCGCCACGACCGGGTGGCCGCCCGGGCCGTCCGGGGCCGGTCCGTGGGGCGGGGAGAAGGATCGTCGTCGATGTCCGACTCGTTCCTCACCCTGCTCGTGACCGTCCTCGCGGTCGTGCTGCCCGTCGTGCTCGCGGTCGTCGTCACCGTGTTCACCGTGCGGCGGATCCGGCGCGACCCCCGACGGCTGGGCAACGCCTACTGGCTGCTCGCCGCGGCGGTGAGCCTCGGGTGGGTGCTCGCGCTCGCCGGGTCGGGCGGCAACCCCGTGTTCGGTGCGCTCGTGCTCGCCGTGGTGCTGTCGCCGCTGATCACGGTGGTGTTCGCGGTGTTCTGCGTCCTCAACGGCGCGGTGATGCTGCGCCGGGAGCGTTTCTCACTCGGCAACTCGCTGTCGCTGCTCACCGGCCTGGCGATCATCGGGCTGCTCGTCGCGGTCTGGCCGGTGCTGGCGCTGCACTCGCTCGTGCTGCGCGCGCTGTGGCTGGCCTGCCTGGCGGCGGCGGCGTTCCTGGCGTTCCAGTTCGCCGCCTTCCTCGGCTACGCGCGGCTCTACCGGTGGCTGGTGCGCGACCGGCCCGCGGACTGGGTGGTCGTGCTCGGCTCCGGGCTGCACGGCAGCGAGGTGCCGCCGCTGCTGGCGTCGCGGATCGCGACCGGGATGGACGAGCTGACCCGGCGTGGGGCCGGACGGCTGGTGCTGTCCGGCGGGAAGGGCGACGACGAGCGGCTCGCCGAGGGCGAGGCGATGGCGCGCTGGGCCGCGGCGCACGGCGCCGACCCGGCGGTGCTGACCGCGGAGACCGACTCGCGGACCACCGAGGAGAACCTGCGGTTCAGCTCGGCGCTGGTCGGCGACGGCCCCGGGGTCATCGTGACCAGCAACTACCACGCGTTCCGGGCCGCGCTGCTGGCCCGGCGGCTCGGCGTCGACGCCCAGGCCGTGGGGGCGCCGACCGCCGGCTACTACTGGCCCAGCGCGGTGCTGCGCGAGTTCGTCGCGGTGCTGCGGGAGTACCGGGTGGCGAACGCGGTGCTGCTGGCCCTCGTCGCCGTCCCGGTGCCGCTGGTGCTCGTGCTCGTCGGCAGCTGAGCCGGCTGAGCCCGGCTCACCCGCCCGCGGCCGCCGGGGACGGCGGCGGCAGCGGCGGGCACTGCCGGTCCGACCGGTCCCCGCCGGTGCGCTTCGGCAGCGCGCCGGTGAGCAGGTAGTCGGCGACCGTGTCGTCGGTGCACGCGATCCCCGACAGCGACGACGAGTGGGTGTGCCCGCCGACGCCCTCGACCAGCGACGAGCCGGGGAAGGTCCGCCGGGCCTGGAGTGCGCCCTCGTAGGGGGTGGCGCCGTCGTAGGTCTCGGAGATCAGCAGCGGGCCGGTCCGCAGCGTCCCGGCGACCTTCGGTGCGGGCCCGGGCTTCACCGGCCAGTCCCGGCACGGCGCGTTGTACCAGGCGTTGCCCCAGGTCTCGAACGGCGCCTTCCGGTCGGTGGCCGTGTTGTCGCGCTTCCAGGTGGCCCAGTCGTGCGGGAACGGGGCGTCGGTGCACTGGGTGGCGAGGTAGACGGCGTAGTTGTTGTCGTCGGTGGGCGAGCCCGCCTGGTCGTAGGCGGCCTTGAGCGCGGCCGCGTCCTTCTTCGTGCCGGCGACGAACGCGTCGGCGACGGAGGTGTACTCCCCCACGTTGTAGCCGGCGCGCAGGAAGATGTCGGTCCACTCCGAGGACCCGATCCGCCCGCCCAGCGGGGCCTTCCGGAACTCCGCGGCGAGGTCGTAGAAGCGCTTCTCGACGGCGTCGCCGGTGGTGCCGAGGTGATAGGTGGCGTCGTTCTTGGCGACCCAGTCGAAGAAGGTCTCGATGTTGCGCTGGAACGCGACGTCCTGCTTCAGGTTGGCCCGGTACCACCAGTCACGGGGGTCGACGACGCCGTCGAGAACCATCCGGCGGACCTTGTCCGGGAACATCGTGGCGTAGACCTGGCCGAGCATCGTGCCGTAGGAGAAGCCGTAGTAGTTGATCTGCGGTGCGCCCAGGGCCCGGCGGATCAGGTCCATGTCGCGGACGGTGTCCTCGGTGCGCAGGTGCGCGAGCAGGTCGCCGCCGGCCTTGCCGCACGCCCGGGCGTAGGCCTCGGCCTTCGGCAGCCACGCCTTCTCGGCGCCGTTCTCCGGCCGGTAGTCGGGGCGGGCGTAGCCGCCGTAGTCGGCGTCGCAGGTCAGGGCGGGACGGCTCATGCCCACCCCGCGCGGGTCGAAGCCGATCCAGTCGTAGGCGGCGCCGGCGTTCTTCGGGACGGCGCCGCCGAGCCGGGACAGGCCCAGCCCGGGGCCGCCCGGGCCACCGGGGTTCACCAGCACGACGCCCTGGTACTGCGCCTGCGGCACGGTGTGCCGGATCCGCGACACCGCGATCTCGATCTTCTTGCCGGCGGGCTGCGCGTGGTCCAGCGGGACCTTCAGGAAGCCGCACTCGGCCTTGGCCTGCTGCAGCGACGGGCTCGTGCACGGACCCCACGTGATGCCCTGCCCCGGCGGCGGCGGCGCGGGCGCGGCCAGGGCCGGCCCGGCCGTCCCGAGCGTCACCCCGACGGCGACGAGCAGCGTGATGATCGTCCTGCGCACCGGCTCCACCTCTCCGGGCGCACGCGCCCGCCCCCCGACCGAGAGGCAGACGTTGCCATTGGCAACGCTGTGTCCACAATCGCCACGCCCGACGGTGCCCCGAACGGACCAGCGCGGGTCGGGACGGGCTCAGCGGCGTCCCCCGCAGCCACCGACGAGAGCGCACGCCGCACACAGCGCGGACGGCACCAGACCCTCGACGACGTCCGCGGCGGCCGCGGCCCCGCCGGCCGCGCGGGCGGTCGCCTTCTCCTCGGCGCAGCGGCGCGCGACCTCCTCCGACGAGGACACCCGCAGCACCGCCTCGCGCAGCGTCTCCGGGGTGACCGCGTCGGCGGGCAGGTGCTCGCCCACGCCGAGCGCGGCGATCCGGTCGGCGTTGCCGAACTGGTCCACCGCCTGCGGGACCGCGACCATCGGGACGCCGTGCCACAGCCCCTCGGTGCAGCCGCCCATCCCGGCGTGGGTGACGAACGCCGACGCGTGCGCCAGCACCGCCAGCTGCGGCACCCACTCCCGGACGGTGACGTCGTCGGGGACCGCGCCGAGGTCGGCCGGGGCGACGTGCGGGCCGGTGGCGAGCACGGTCTGCCAGCCGGTGCCGGTCATCGCCTCGACGGCGGCCCGCCAGAACTGCGGCCGGTCGGTGTAGGCCGAGCCGAGCGACACCAGCAGCAGCGGGGCCTTCGGCTTGGGCCACAGCCCCTGGTGCGAGCGGTCGCCGATGACCGGGCCGACGAAGGTGTAGCGGTCGCGGTCGACCCGGTCGAGCTCGGGCTGCATCGCCTCGGGGATCAGCGCCACCGAGCGGTCGGGGCGGCCGAGGAACTCCCGGTTCCCGACGCCGGCGCCGACCTCGTCCAGCCAGGCGTCCAGCTCGCCGCGCCAGGCGAGCCCCTCGGGGGTCTCCAGGAACGCGAAGGCCTCGGCCATGTCGGTCTCGAAGCCGTCCCAGGCCACCATGTGCGGGGACAGCTCCACCCGCGGGATGCCCCGGACCCGGGAGAACGCGTGCCCGGCCCAGCCGCTGCCGTCATAGCAGACGACGTCGGGGTGCTCGTACTGCAGCGCGTCGGCGATCTGGTCGTAGGCGGAGCGGGCCTCGGCGGAGAACAGCCGCATGGCCTCGATCCCGCCGTCGGGCCACTGCTCGCCCTTCGCCGGGTCGGGCAGGTCGGTGCGGATCCGCAGCGGCGTCGCCCCGGTCGCGGCGACGGCCTCGGCGAACCGCTCCGGGACCGGGTAGGTGACGCGGTGGCCGCGGGCGACCAGCTCGGCCATCACCGGCAGGTTCGGGTGGACGTGGCCGTGCGCGGCGGTGGTCGACATGAGGACGTGCACGACCCGAGTGTGCCTTGACCGGCCGGTCGCGCGCCGACGAGGATCACCGGAATGGCCCGGCTGCGCTGCGACGTCGTCGCCGACTCCCTCGGACTGGCCACCTCGGTCACGGTGCTGCTGCCCCAGCCGTCGCGGACCCGGATCGGCGCCGGGGTGCGCGACCTCGACGCCCCGCCACCGGTGCTCTACCTGCTGCACGGCCTGTCCGACGACGACACCGCCTGGACCCGCTACACCGCCGTCGAGCGGTACGCCGACGAGCTGGGGCTCGCCGTCGTCATGCCGCAGGTGCACCGCAGCTTCTACACCGACCAGGCCTACGGCGGCCGCTACCGCACCTGGGTGACCGAGGAGCTCCCGGCGCTGGTGGCGCGGTTCTTCCGGGTGTCGGCCGACCCGGCGGAGACGTTCGTGGCGGGGCTGTCGATGGGCGGCTACGGCGCGCTGTCCTGGGCGCTGGCCGAGCCCGGCCGGTTCGCGGCCGCGGCGTCGCTGTCCGGGGCGCTCGACCTCGCCGCGCTGGCCGCGGGCCCGCCCCGCGAGGAGGACCCCCGGATCTGGGAACGGATCCTCGACGGCGCCCCGGTGGCCGGCACCGAGGCCGACCTGTCCACCCTGCTCGCCCGGCTCGACCCGGCCGCGGCGCCCGCGCTGTACGTGTGCGCCGGCACCGAGGACCCGCTGCACCCGCAGTCGGTGCGCTTCGCCGAGCTGGCCCGGGCCGCCGGGGTGTCCGTGAGCACCGCGTTCGGCCCCGGCGAGCACGAGTGGGGCTACTGGGACGCCCGGATCCGCGACGTCCTGGACTGGCTGCCGCTGCCCCGCTGACCCGTCCCGGACCGGGCGCTGCGCTCCCGTGGTCGGCGGCACGGTTCCGCGACGCTCGACGACCGGCACCCGCGTCGAGGAGCACGTTCGCGCCCTCCGCGGGGCGGGAACGTGCGCCTCGGTGTCAGCGGGGTGCGCGCACCAGGCGCACGGGCTCGCCCGTCGCGGGGTGCAGGAGCAGGGCGTCGCCCTCGGTCTCGACGTGGACGGCCTCGGAGACCCAGCGCGCGACGGGCACGTTCTCGCAGCCGATCATCGTGCTGAGGCCCGCCGTCGCCCGCAGGGCACCGCCGTCGCCGAGGGTCCACTCACCGCTCTGGCCGTTGCAGCCGTCCGAGCCGGTCCAGGTGCCGTCCGGGGCGAACTCGGCGAACGCCCGGCCCTGCGCGGTGCCGTCGGCGGGCAGCCAGCGGACGCCGGTGAGGTCGGCGGCCGTGGCCGCGTGCGGACCGGTGGTGCCCGCACCGGCGGCCGTGGCGCCGCCGGTGCCGCATCCGGCCAGCAGGAGCGCGGCGAGGGCGGTGAGGGCAACCGTCCGGATCGTCACGCCCCAGGTGTACCGGATCGGAGCTCCCGGCCGCTCCCGCGGCGCGGCACCAGGCGCCGTCGTCGACCGCCGGGCCCCGGGCGGCGGCACGGGACCGGATCAGCTCCCGGGCTCGTCGTCACGGTGCGCGGCACCGATCTCGAAGGCGGGCAGGCAGACGGCCACGTACTCCGCGCCGTCGGGGCCGGGTGAGCTGTAGCGCACCCACTCCCCCGGCGCGGTGTGCACGGCCTGCCCGGCGGCGACGTCGAGCTCCCCGCCGTCGAACTCGACCCGCAGTGCGCCGCGCAGGACCAGGGTGTACTCGTCGAACTGCGGGGTCTGGCCGGGCTCGGCCCAGCCCGACGGGCTGCGCATGTGGGCGACCGAGACCCGGCCGTCGCCGGAGTTCACCCGCCCGACGTACTCGTCGATGGTCTTCGGCGGGGTCCCGGCGGCGGTGACCCGGCTGGCGTTCTCGATCAGCTTCGGCACGACACCATCCTGCCGCCTCAGCGCGCGGCGGGCGGCCGGGGTGCGGGCAGCGCCGGTGCGGGGCGCCCGTCCACCGGCTCGGCGGGGAACGGTCCGCCGTGCGCGGACAGGTCGATGCACACCGACCGGGCGGGCGGCAGGACGAGCATCGTCTGGTCGGCACCGGGCCGCATCGGGTGCCGGTGGTGCGCGGCGACCCAGCTGCGGTTGCGCCAGTGCCCCTCGACCCGGACCACGCCGACCACCTCCCGCGGTGTCCCCGCGGGACGACCACGACGGTACCTCGCGCGACCCGGCCGCCGGGAATACCCTGGGGGGGTATAATCGCTGCAGCCGGTGTCCACGACGTCGGGAGGTAGACGATGCACGGCGAGCCACGGGCGGCCTCCGCCCCGCAGGAGCACGGGACGCACCCCGGCGGCGGCCCCGGGGCCCACGGCAGCCACGCGGGACACGGGCACGCGGACCACGCGGCGGTGTTCCGGGACCGGTTCGTCGTCGCGCTGGTGCTCGCCGTCCCCGTCGTCGGGTTCAGCGCGATGACCGGGATGCTGCTCGGGTACTCGCCCCCGGCGTGGTCGGCGTGGATCCCCCCGGTGCTCGGCACCGTGATCCTCTTCTGGCCGGGGTGGCCGTTCCTGTCCGGCGCCGTCGCCGAGATCCGGGCGCACCGGCCCGGGATGATGCTGCTCATCGGCATGGCCGTGGGCGTCGCGTGGGTGGCGAGCCTGCTGAGCTCGCTCGGTGTCGGCGGGCTGGACTTCTGGTGGGAACTGGCGCTGCTGGTCGTGATCATGCTGCTCGGGCACTGGCTCGAGATGCGTGCGCTCGGGCAGGCGTCCGGGGCCCTCGACGCGCTGGCCGCGCTGCTGCCCGACTCCGCCGAGCGGGTCGGCGCCGACGGCACGGTCGGTACGGTCGCACCGGCCGACCTGACCGTCGGCGACGTCGTGCTGGTCCGGTCGGGCGCCCGGGTGCCCGCCGACGGCACGGTCGTCGACGGTGCCGCCGAGGTGGACGAGTCGATGATCACCGGTGAGTCCCGGCCGGTCCCGCGCGGCACCGGCGACCGGGTGGTGGCGGGCACCGTCGCCACCGACTCGGCGCTGCGGGTCCGGGTCGACGCCGTCGGCGAGGACACGGCGCTGTCGGGCATCCGTCGCCTGGTGGAGAACGCGCAGGGTTCGCGCTCCCGGGCCCAGGCACTCGCCGACCGCGCGGCGGCGCTGCTGTTCTGGTTCGCCGCGGGTGCCGGGGTGGCGACCTTCGCCGTGTGGACGCTGCTCGGCGACACCGCGCAGGCGGTCACCCGCACCGTCACCGTGCTCGTGATCGCCTGCCCGCACGCGCTCGGGCTGGCGATCCCGCTGGTCATCGCGATCTCCACGGCCCGCGCGGCACGCTCCGGGGTGCTGGTCACCGACCGGCTCGCGCTGGAGCGCACCCGCACCGTCGACACCGTGCTGTTCGACAAGACCGGCACGCTCACCACCGGCAGCCCGCGGGTCGTCGGGACCGCGGGCGCTGCGGACACCCTGGCCCTGGCCGCCGCCGTCGAGGCCGACAGCGAGCACCCGCTCGCCCGCGCCGTCGTCGCCGCGGCGGACGGGCGTGCCGTCCCGGCCGCACACGGGTTCCGCTCACACACCGGACGCGGGGTGTCCGCCACCGTCGACGGGCGGCCGGTCGCCGTCGGGGGTCCGGCGCTGCTGCGCGAGCGCGGTCTCGACGTGCCCGCCGAGCTGACCGGCGACGTGCACCGGTGGGGCGACGACGGTGCCACCGTGCTGTACGTGGTGGCCGGTGCGGACCCCGGCGAGGTGGTGGGCGCGCTCGCCCTCGCCGACGCGGTCCGCCCGGAGTCCCGGGCCGCGGTCGACGCCCTGCACGCCCGCGGCGTACGGGTCGTGATGCTCACCGGTGACGCGCGCCCGGTGGCCGAGGCGGTCGCCCGCGACCTGGGGGTCGACGAGGTGGTGGCCGAGGTGCTGCCCGAGGGCAAGGACGAGGCGGTGGCCCGGCTCCAGGACCGCGGCGCGGTCGTCGCGATGGTCGGCGACGGCGTGAACGACGCCCCGGCGCTGGCCCGGGCCGACGTCGGGATCGCGATCGGGGCCGGCACCGACGTCGCCGTCGCCTCGGCCGGGGTGGTCCTCGCCTCCTCCGACCCGCGCGGGGTGCTGTCGGTGATCGCACTGTCCCGCGCCGGGTACCGGAAGATGCTGCAGAACCTGTGGTGGGCGGCCGGCTACAACCTGGTCTCGGTGCCGCTCGCGGCCGGGGTGCTCGCCCCGGTCGGGTTCGTGCTCCCGCCCTCGGTCGGCGCGCTGCTGATGAGCTTGTCCACGGTCGTCGTCGCACTCAACGCGCAGCTGCTGCGCCGGGTGGAGCTGCGCCCGGACCGGTTGGTCAGCTGACCCGGGGTGGCGCCGTCGTCGCCCGGACCACCAGCCGGGTCGGGACCTCGACGTCGCCGGGGTGCTCGCCGTCCAGCGCGGCGAGCAGTGCCCGGGCGGCGAGCTCGCCCTGGCGGCGGACCGGCTGGGCGACCGTGGTGAGCTCGGCGACGGCGGCCGAGTCGTGGTCGTCGAACCCGACCACCGACACCTGGCCCGGCACCGCCACGCCGGCACGGCGCAGGGTGCGCAGCACGCCGACGGCGAGCTCGTCGGACATCGCGAACACCGCGGTCGGCATCACCGGGAGGGAGAGCAGCTCGGCGGCCGCGGCGTCGCCGTCGGCCACCCCGGCCCCGGTGGCGACGACCGGGCCGCGGGGCCGCCCGGCCTCGGCGTGCGCGTCGGCCCAGCCGTCGCGCCGGTCGGTCGTCGTGGCGCGGCCGTTGGCCTCGTCGGGGTCGAACGACACCAGCGCGACGCCGCGGTGGCCGAGCCCGAGCAGGTGCCGGACGGCGGTGCGGGCTCCGGCGCGGTCGTCGATGCCGATCCGCGGCCGTCCGGGCATGTCCCCGCCGAGCACGACGACCGGGATGCCCAGCGCGTCCAGCGCCGCGGCCTCGGTGGTGTCGATCGCCGAGGCGACGACGATCAGCCCGTCGGCGCGCCCGCGCACCGGCAGCGTCGCGAAGAAGTGCGCCCGCGCGTCCGGGTCGCCGAGGTTGTGGAGCTGGGTGACGTGCCCGGCCGCGGACAGCACGCCCTCCACCCCGGCGACGGCCTCGGCGAAGAACCAGCGGGTCGGGAAGCGGGCGAGCACGGCGACCGTCAGCGGCCGGACGGGGACGGAGTAGCCGAGGGAGGCCGCCGCCCGGCGGACGCGTTCGCGGGTGTCGTGCGAGACGGGGGTGCCCTCGCGCAGGGCGCGCGACACCGTCGCCGGGGAGACCCCGGCGAGCTCGGCGACCCGCCGGACACCCACCCGGCGTACGACCTCGCGCACCGGCTCGTCCGTCACGGGGGTCATCGTGCCCGCGCCTCGACAGCGGTTGCAACCGGATGAAACACTCTGCAACACCGCCCCGCCCCACGATCCGTACCCGGGAGCATCATGTCCGTGCACGAGCAGGACTGGTGGCGCAACGCCGTCGTCTACCAGGTCTACATCCGCAGCTTCGCCGACGGGAACGGCGACGGGACCGGTGATCTCGCCGGTCTGCGCAGCAGGCTCGACCATCTCGCCCGCCTGGGCGTCGACGCGATCTGGATCAATCCCTGGTACCCGTCGCCGCTGGCCGACGGCGGCTACGACGTGGCCGACTACCGCGCGATCAACCCGATGTTCGGCGACACCGCCCAGGCCGAGGCCCTGATCGCCGAGGCCCACGCGCGCGACATCCGGGTGCTGCTCGACATCGTCCCGAACCACCACTCCGACGAGCACCTGTGGTTCCGGCAGGCGCTGGCCGCGGGCCCCGGCTCGCCCGAGCGCGAGCGCTACCTCTTCCGCGACGGCCGCGGCGAGAACGGTGAGCTCCCGCCGAACAACTGGGAGTCGATGTTCGGCGGGCCCGCGTGGGAGCGGGTCGTGGCCCCCGACGGGACGCCGGAGCAGTGGTACCTGCACCTGTTCGACATCCGTCAGCCGGACGTGAACTGGGAGCACCCGGAGGTCCGCGCCGACTTCGAGGAGACCCTGCGCTTCTGGTTCGACCGGGGCGTGGACGGGTTCCGCGTCGACGTCGCGAACTCGATGGTGAAGGAGCCCGGGCTGCCCGACGTCGTCGAGGGCGTGAACGACGCCCAGGACGGCGGCCACCCCTACCTCGACCGCGACGGCGTCCACGACATCTTCCGGTCGTGGCGCCGGATCGGCGACGCCTACGACCCGCCGCGGGTGTTCGTCGCCGAGGCCTGGGTGCCGGACCCGCAGCGCCTGGCCCGCTACCTGCGCCCGGACGAGCTGCAGACCGCGTTCAGCTTCAACTTCCTGACCGCCGCCTGGCTGGCCGAGGACCTGCGCTACAACATCGACGACGCGATCGCCGAGAACACCCGGGTCGGCGCGCCGGCGACCTGGGTGCTGTCCAACCACGACGTCTGCCGGCACCCGAGCCGGCTGGCCCGCAAGCCTGAGGCCGGGCGCGGCTGGAACCTCGACGACGTGATCGCCCTGCCCGCCGACCCCGAGCTCGGCCTG
Source organism: Pseudonocardia sp. UM4_GMWB1 (assembly GCF_017312155.1). Taxonomy (NCBI): domain Bacteria; kingdom Bacillati; phylum Actinomycetota; class Actinomycetes; order Pseudonocardiales; family Pseudonocardiaceae; genus Pseudonocardia; species Pseudonocardia sp. UM4_GMWB1. Next base: position 5,238,207 of record NZ_QJPN01000001.1, read on the forward strand.
CGCCGGGCCCGCGCGGCGACGCTGCTCATGCTCGCGCTGCCCGGCACCGCGTACCTCTACCAGGGCGAGGAGCTCGGACTGCCCGAGGTCGAGGACATCCCGACCGACCGGCTCGACGACCCGACCTGGGAGCTGTCCGGCCACACGCTGCGCGGCCGCGACGGCTGCCGCGTCCCGCTGCCCTGGGCCGCGGGCGAGCCCGGCTTCGGGTTCGGCCCGTCCGGGACACCGTGGCTGCCGCAGCCGGAGGTGTTCGCCCGGCACGCGGCCGACGTGCAGGAGGCCGACCCGGAATCGGTGCTGCACCTCTACCGGGACGCCCTGGCGATCCGCCGCGCGCACCCCGCACTCGGCGGCGGCGCGCTGACCTGGCAGGAGTCGCCGGAGGGCACGCTGGCCCTGGCCCGCACCTCGGACTCCGGCGACGGCGGCTTCACCTGCCTGGTGAACGTCTCCTCGGCGCCGGTGTCGCTGCCCGAGGACGCCGAGGTGATGCTGTCCAGCGGCCCGCTCACCGCCCGCGGCGAGGTCCCCGCCGACACCGCGGTGTGGCTGCGCCACTGACCGGCGCGCCCGTCCCGGACGCCCCCAGGGGGACTCTCGTGGCTTTGAGCGCTACGAGGGTTCCCCTCGGGGCAGCCCCCCGGGGTCAGGCCACGATCGGCAGCCCGGCGAACCAGACCTCGCGCAGCGTGCGCTCGGTCCAGCGCCAGACCCGCCGCGCGGCGACCGGGTCCAGTGCGTGCGTGGCGACCCCGCCCGCCACGCCCGGCCCGGCCGGTCCCGCCTCCGCGAGCCCGGCGAAGTAGCGCCCGCTGATCCCCCCGACCAGCGGCGACGCCGCTGCCAGCACGACCGTGGCGGCCCCCCGCTCGGGGTCGGTCCCCGCCGGGCCGGGGTCGGCGGCGTTCACCGCGATCCCGTCGCCCGACCAGCGACGCGCGGCCTCGACCGCGTGCAGCAGCGCCGCGCTGCGGGAACGGGCGTGGGCGAGGTGGCCGTCGTAGCGCTCGTCGGAGAAGTGCGGGTCCTCCGGGTCGAACGCCGCGTCCCGGTGGGCGGCGGAGGTCACGGTGACCACCCGCGCGCCATCGACCGCCGTGAGCGCCCAGTGCAGTCCCGAGGTGAGCGACGCCGGCCCGAGGTGGTTGACGGCCAGGTGCAGCTCCCAGTCGTCGACGGTGCGGGTCAGCGGGGCGCCGGTGACGGCCGCGGCGTGCACGAGCATGTGCAGCGGTCCGTCCCACAGGCGCACGAAGCGGGCGATGGAGCGCTGGTCGGAGAGGTCGAGCTCGCCGACGGCGACGCGCTCGTTGCCGGTGTCGGCGACGATGCCGTCACGGGCGGCGGCACCGGCCTCGGCGTCGCGGACGGCGAGGGTGACCTCGGCCCCGGCGGCGGCCAGTGCGCGGGCGGCCGCGAGGCCGACCCCGGTGGTCGCACCGGTGACGACGGCGCGCCGGCCGGTGAGGTCGACGCCGGCGAGCACGTCGGAGGCGGTGGTCCCGGCCGGTGCGGCCGGCAGGATGACACGGGAGGTGGCGGTGGTGGACAGCGGACGGGATCGGTCGGTCGTGGAGCGGAACAGCATGGCGTGATCCCTTCTGAGCACCGGGTACGCGGTCGGTGACGTCGTCGTTGCGTCGCCGTGTCCCGGGGACAAGTAAACGGAGGATCCTCCGTATGACTCGGGACTCTATCCGGAGCATCCTCCGGATCGCAAGACGTATCGTGGGATCGTCAGTCCCACCCGAGGAGGCACCGTCATGGGCACCAGCACACGTTCCGGCCTGCGTGCGGACGCCGCGCGCAACCGTGAGCTGCTGCTGGCCGCGGCCGTGCGCGCGTTCACCGCGGAGAGCCGTGGCGGCCCCGCCACGACCCTCGACGGCATCGCGAAGGACGCCGGCGTCGGCATCGGCACGCTCTACCGGCACTTCCCGAACCGGGACTCCCTGGTCGAGGCCGTGTACCGCAACGAGCTCGACCGGCTCTGCGCCGCCGCCGAACAGCTGCGCACCGAGCTGCCCGCGGACCGGGCACTGCGGGCCTGGATGGACCGCTTCGTCGACTACGTGATCACCAAGAAGCACCTCGCGGACTCGCTGCACGCACTCGTGGCCTGCGGGCACAACCCGTTCGCGCAGAGCCGCGAGCGGATGGTCGAGGCGGTCCGCCTGCTCCAGAAGGCAGGCATCGCCGACGGCACCCTGCGTGCCGACGTCGACGCCGCGGACGTGCTCGTCGGCACCAGCGGGATCTGCATGGCCGTCGCCGACCCGCAGGGCCGCGAGCAGGCCGGACGCCTGCTGGACCTGCTCGTCGACGGCCTGCGCCCGCGCTGAGCCCCGGCCCGGCCACCCCGCGTGATCGTCCGGACACGTAGGATCTCCCGCGGACGAGGGCCCCGGCCCGGACGAGCACGGAGGCATGATGGGTGAGCTGTTGCGCGGCGGAACAGGCGTCGCACCCGCTCCCCCGGCCGACCTCGTCGCCGCCCCCGGCTACGGGGCGCGCCGGATGTACCAGGCCTACCTCGCCGCCTGGAGCCGTCACGTCGACCCGGTGCTGACCGGCCCGCAGTTCGCGGTGCTCTCGGCGATCCGTGCCTACCCGGAGTCCGACCAGAGCTCGTTGGCCGGCGCCGTCGCCCTCGACACCTCGACGATGGCCGACGTCTGCCGCCGGATGGAGCGCCGCGGACTGATCGAGCGCACCGAGTCCCCCCGCGACGCCCGGCGCAAGATCCTCTCCCTCACCGACGACGGCGCAGCCGCCCTCGTCGAGGTCACCCGCCGGACCCGGCGCCTGGACGCGGAGCTACTGGCCGCGGTGCCCGACGACCGGCGCTCGGAGATCGCCGGTCTGCTCAACACCCTCGGCGCCCACTGGGAGGCGGTCGCGGAGCGGACGTCGTTGCCCGGCAACGACTGAGCCCGGCCGCCCGGGTTACGTCCCGGTTTCCCTTCCGGGTCGTTCGCACGAAAACCTTGCGTATCCGGATAGTACGTGCTCGGATTACTTCTCGTGCGGGCCACGTCACAGGCCCGACGGACGCGAGGAGGTAGTCGTGGCACCCAGCCAGTCCCTGGAGATCACCATCACGGGCGGCGGTCTCGGCGGGCTGACCGCCGCACTGGCCCTGCGCCGTCAGGGCTTCCGGGCCACCGTGCTGGAGGCCGCGCCGCAGCTCGGCGAGGTCGGTGCCGGCATCCAGACCGCCCCCAACGCCAGCCGGATCCTGTTCGGCCTGGGGCTGCGCCGGTCGCTGGAGCGGATCCACACCGCCCCGCAGGACCAGGTGCGGCGCCGCTGGGCCGACGGCTCGATCATCGCCCAGCTCCCGCTCGGGCAGCAGGTCGTCGACACCTACGGCGCCCCGTACTGGCACTACCACCGCGCCGACCTGCACCGGATCCTGCTCGAGGCCTGCCTCGACCCGGACGGCCCCGGCCCCGCGGTCACCGTGCACACCGACGCGAAGGTCGTCGAGCTCGACCGCACCGACCCGGACCGCCCGGTCGCCGTCACCGCGCGCGGGCTGCGCGTCGCGGGCGACGTGCTGGTCGGCGCGGACGGCATCCGGTCCGGTGTCCGCGACCTCGCCGGGTTCGACGACACCCTCGTCTTCTCCGGCGAGATGGCCTACCGCGCCCTGATCCCCGGCGAGCTGATCGCCGCGGACCCGGCGACCCGGTTCCTGCTCGACCGCTACCACTCCACGATCTGGTACGGCCCCGGCAAGCACCTGGTGCACTACATGATCCGCCACGGCGAGTACCTCAACGTCGTCGCGATCGTGCCCTGCACCGAGCAGGTCGAGCGCGACTGGAGCGCCCCGGCGACCGCCGAGGACCTCGTCGCCGACTTCGCCGACTGGGACGACCGCGTCCCGGCGATGCTGTCCAAGGCCAAGGACGACGTCTCGGTGTGGGCGCTCCACCGCCGCCGCCGCGATCCGGTCTGGATCGACGGCCGGGTCGCCCTGCTCGGCGACGCCTGCCACGCCATGCTCCCCTACCAGGCCCAGGGCGCCTCCCAGGCGATGGAGGACGCCGCCGTGCTGGCCGAGGAGCTCGGCGCGGTCGGCCGCGGCGGGATCGACACCGCGCTCGCCCGCTACGTGCAGCGCCGCGCCAAGCACGCGGGCGTCGTGCAGGACGCCTCGCTGCAGAACATGGACTTCTACCACCTGCCCGACGGCCCCGAGCAGCGCGAACGCGACGAGAAGCTGCGCCGCTTCCAGGGCGAGTCCGACGTGTCGTACGACTGGCTGTGGCGGGGCTCCCCGCTGAACGACCCGGACGACGAGTCCGTCACCTACCCCTTCGCCCGATAGAGGAGCACCGACATGCGTACCGGAGACCAGGTCGTCCAGGACCTGCCCTGGCGCTGGGGCGTCCAGGGGAAGATCTTCCTCATCGGCGGCCTCGGCTACATGTTCGACGCCTGGGACGTCGCCCTCAACGGCTTCCTCACCCCGCTGCTCGGCGTCGAGTTCGACCTCTCGACCGGCCAGCGCGGCCTCGTCGCGACGGCCAACCTCATCGGCATGGCCGTCGGCGCCGTCGCGTTCGGCACGATCGCCGACCGGATGGGCCGCAAGCGGGTCTTCAGCATCACCCTGCTGATCTTCGCCCTGTTCTCGGTGCTCGGCGCCTTCTCCCCCAGCTGGGAGATCTTCCTGGCGCTGCGCTTCCTGGCCGGCATCGGGCTCGGCGGCTGCATCCCGGTCGACTACGCGATCGTCAGCGAGTTCTCACCCCGGCGCTACCGGGGCAAGGTGCTCGCCGCGATGGACGGCTGGTGGCCGGTCGGCACCACCCTCGCCGGGCTCTCGGCGACGCTGCTCGTGCCGGTCGAGGGCAACTGGCGCTGGATGCTCGCGCTGATGGTGCTGCCCGCGCTGCTGCTGTTCTGGATCCGCCGCGGTGTCCCGGAGTCCCCGATCTACCTGGCCCGGACCGGCCGCGAGGCCGAGGCCCGCACCGTCATCGACGACATGGTCCGCCGCACCGGCGCCCCGGTGGAGCAGTACGCGATCACCGCCGCCGCACCGGAACCGACCACCTCGCGGCGCCGCGGTCTCGGCGCGCTGGGCGAGCAGCTGAGAATGGTGTGGGCGTTCAACCCGCGCATCACCGGCGTCGCGTGGTCGCTGTTCATCACCGTCATGGTCGTCTACTACGCCGCGCTGTCCTGGATGCCGTCGATCCTGCGCGCCCAGGGCATGGGCGAGGTCGCCGCGTTCGCCTCCACCACCGTCATGAACGCGGTCGGCATCCTCGGTGTCATCACCTCGGTGCTGCTGGTCGAGGTCGTCGGCCGCAAGTGGGTCATCGGCGTCGCCGGTCCGTGCGCCGCGCTGTCGCTGGTCGTGTTCTCGCTGGTCATGGGCTCGCCGACGGCGGCGGTCGCGATGATCGCGGTGTTCGGGTTCTTCGCCCTGGTCGTCATCCCGGTGATGTACGCCTACGTCTCCGAGCTCTACCCGACCGAGCTGCGGGCCTCGGGCTTCGGCTGGGCGTCGTCGTCGAGCCGGGCGGTCACCGGGTTCGTCCCGCTGATCTTCGGCAGCCTGCTGTGGCCGGTGCTCGGCCTGCCGCTGACCTTCACCCTGATGGCGCTGCTCGTGTTCGCCGCCGTGACGTTCATGGCCCTCGGCGCCCCCGAGACCCGCGGCCGCGAGCTGGACCGCATCACCGGCGACGAGCAGACCCTCGACGCACCGGCCGTGGAGCGGGTGGAGAAGGCGTGAAGCCCGCCGCGTTCACCTACCACCGGGCGTCGTCGGTGCGCGGGGCGGTCGACCTGCTGACCGAGCTGGCCGACGACGAGCCCAAGCTGCTCGCCGGCGGGCAGAGCCTGGTCGCGATGATGAACTACCGGATGGCCCGGCCCGGGCACCTGATCGACCTCACCCACGTGCCGGGCCTGGCCGGCATCCACCACGCCGACGGGGCACTCCGGATCGGCGCGCTCACCACCCACCGGGCCGTCGAGCGGGCCGACCTCGGGCCGGACTTCGCGGTCCTGTCGGCCGCGATGCGCTGGGTCGGGCACCTGCCCATCCGCACCCGCGGCACCGTCGGCGGGTCGATCGCGCACGGCGACGCCACCGCCGAGTGGTGCCTGCTGGCCGTGCTGCTCGACGCCGTCGTCGTCGCCGAGGGGCCGGGCGGGCGCCGGGAGGTCCGGGCGCGGGAGTTCTTCCTCGGCCCGTTCACCACCGCCCTGGACCCCGACGAGGTGATCGTGGAGATCGTCTTCCCCCGTCCCGCGCCACGCGCGGCGCTCACCGAGTACGCCGACCGCCGTGGCGACTTCGCCGTCGTCGCGGCGGGGGTGGACCTGGGCACCGGGGAGGTCGTGCTCGGCGGGGTCGGCGCCGTCCCGGTGCGGGTGCCCGACGCCGGCACGCCGGCCGAGGTCGCCGACGGTCTGGAGCTGCGCGACGAGGCCGGGATCCCCGCGGAGTACCGCCGCGGGCTGGTCCGCACCCTCGTCGCCCGGGCCCGCGAGGAGGCCGCCCGTGGCTGAGCCCGGATTCCGCCGCGACGGCAGCTGGGTCGGCGCGTCCGTCCCGCGCCGGGAGGACCCGCGGCTGCTCACCGGCCGCGGCCGCTTCGTCGACGACATCACCCTGCCCCGGATGTTGCACGCGGCGTTCGTGCGCAGCTCCGAGGCGCACGCCCGGGTGGTCGACGTCGACCTGTCCGAGGTCCGGCAGGTGCCCGGCGTCGTCGCCGCGTTCGACGCCGCCGATCTCGCCCTGGGCGACATCACCGCACTCCTCGACCGGCCGCTCGAGGAGTTCGTCCCCACCTCGATGCCCGTGCTGGCCGGCGACAAGGTCCGCTACGTCGGCGAGCCCCTGGCCGTCGTGATCGCCACCGACCCCTACGCCGCCGAGGACGGGGTGGAGGCCGCCGTCGTCGAGCTCGACCCGCTCGACCCGGTGGTGACCGAGGCCGCCGCGCTGGCCGCGGCCGGTCCCCCGGTGCACGACGAGGCCCCCGGCAACGTGCTCGTCGACGTGTCGCTGTTCGCCACCGAGGGTATCGACGGCATCTTCGACGAGGCGCACACGGTGGTCACCGTGGAGGCCCGCACCGGGCGGCAGAACGCGCTGCCGCTGGAGACCCGCGGCGTCGTCGCCGACTGGGACGACCGCGACGAGCAGCTGGTGGTGCGCACCTGCACCCAGGTCCCGCACCAGGTGCGCACGGTCCTGGCCCGCTGCGCCGGGCTCGACGAGAAGCAGGTCCGGGTCGTCGTGCCGGACATGGGCGGCGGGTTCGGGCAGAAGTGCGTCGTCGGCCGGGAGGAGATCGCCGCCGCGGCCGCCGCGCGGCGCCTCCGCCGTCCGGTGAAGTGGATCGAGGACCGGCGCGAGGCGCTGACCGCGAGCTTCCTGGCCCGCGAGCAGCACTACACCGCCCGCGCCGCATTCACCGCCGACGGGGAGATCCTCGCCCTGGAGTCCGACGTCGTCTGCGACATGGGCGCCTACTCCTGCTACCCGTTCACGGCCGGGATCGAGCCGCTGATGGCCTCGGCGGAGATGCCCGGCGTCTACCGGGTCCCCGCCTACCGGGTGCGCGGGCGCGCGGTCACCACGAACAAGGCGCCGACCGCGCCGTACCGCGGGGTGTCCCGGCCGCAGTACGTGATGGTGATGGAGCGGCTGATGGAGCGCGCCGCCCGCGAGCTCGGGCTCGACGCGCTGGAGGTCCGCCGGCGCAACCTGATCACCGAGTTCCCCTACCGCGGGGTCAACGCCATCACCTACGACCCGGGCTCCTACCGGGAGTCCCTCGACCTGTGCGAGCAGGTGCTGCGCGACGAGGGCTGGCCCGGGCGCACCCTGCCCGACGGCCGGGTGCTGGGCATCGGCTACTCCTGCTTCTCGGAGCGCACCGGCTACGGCTCCGGCGCGTTCGCGGCGCGGAGGATGCAGGTCGTCCCCGGGTTCGACCTGTCCCAGATCACGATGGACCTCGACGGCACGGTCACCGTCACCACCGGCACGCTGTCGCACGGCCAGAGCCACGAGACGACCTTCGCCCAGATCGTCGCCGACCGGCTCGGCCTGCCCTACGACAAGGTCAAGATCGTCCAGGGCGACACCGACCGGATCACCTACGGCTGGGGCTCGTTCGCGTCCCGCTCGGTGACGATCGGCGGGTCCGCGGCGGCCGCGGCGGCGGTGAAGCTGGGCGACCAGCTGCGTGCGCTGGCCGCCCACCTGGCCGACGCCGACGTGGACTCGGCCGAGCTCGACGGTCGCGGCGGGGTGCGCGCCGGAGACCGCACGTTCTCCTACGCGGAGCTGGCCGACGTCGCCTACCTGCGCGCGCACCTGCTGCCCAAGGAGGTGGGGCCGGGCCTGACGGCGACGGCGAGCTTCGACGTCGGCGGCGACGGCACGTTCTCCAACGCCACCCACGGCTGCGTCGTCGCGCTCGACCCGGGCACCGGCGGCGTGGAGATCCTGCGCTACGTCTGCGTCGAGGACTGCGGCGTCGCCATCCACCCGCGCGTCGTCGAGGGGCAGGCCCGCGGCGGCATCGCCCAGGGCATCGCCGGGGCGCTGTTCGAGCAGGTCGTCTACGACGAGCTCGGCCAGCCGCTCGCGCCGAGCTTCATGGAGTACAAGGTCCCGACCGCCGCCGAGATCCCCGACGTGCGGATCGAGCACCTCGAGACGCCGTGCGCGTTCACCGCCGACGGCGCGAAGGGTGCGGGTGAGGGCGGCACCATCGGCGCGCCCGCGGCCGTGCTCAACGCCGTCAACGACGCGCTGCGCCCCACCGGCGTCGAGCTGGACTCCACCCCACTGTCGCGCGCGGACCTGTTCGCCGCGCTGAACCGGGAGGCACCGTGACCGACATCCAGCTGGTCGAGCTGACCGTCAACGGGGAGCGTCACGAGCTGGCGATCCCGCCGCGTCGCACGCTGGCCGACGTGCTCCGCCACGACCTGGGGCTGACCGGCACCCACGTCGGCTGCGAGCACGGCATCTGCGGGGCGTGCACCGTGCTCGTCGACGACGCGCCCGCCCGCGCCTGCCTGCTGTTCGCCGTGCAGGTGGAGAACGCCGCGATCCGCACGGTCGAGTCGCTGTCCGGGCCCGACGGCGGGCTGTCGGACCTGCAGCAGTGCTTCGGTGAGCACCACGGGCTGCAGTGCGGGTTCTGCACGCCAGGGTTCCTGATGCTGGCCGAGGGCTACCTCGCCGAGGAGCCCGACGCGAGCCGCGAGGAGATCCGCGAGGTCGTGGCGTCGAACCTGTGCCGGTGCACCGGCTACCAGACCATCGTCGACGCCGTGGAGGACTGCGCGGGCCGCCGCCGCGCCGCGCTGCAGTCCGCACTGGACTCCGCCCCGCAGCACGCGACACAGTCCGCACCGCAGTCCGCACTGGACGGAGCATCCGCATGAGCCCGAACTCCACCGGTCTGCACGGGGCCGGTACCGACGCGACCTACGCGACCGCCGGGTTCGGCGCCGCCGCCCGGCGCGGGACCCGGCCCGCGGTCGTCGTCGTGGACCTGACGGTCGGGTTCACCGACCCCGCGCTGCCCACCGGCAGCGAACTGTCCGAGGTCGTCGCCGCGACCTCGACGCTGGTCGAGGCGGCCCGCACGCTCGGCGCGCCGGTGGTGTGGACGACGATCGCCTACACCCCCGCCGAGCTCGACACCCTGCCCTGGCTGGTGAAGGCGCCCGGGATGCGCTCGCTGGTCGAGGGCTCGGCCGCCGTCGGCTTCGACCCCCGGCTCGACGTCCGCGGCACCGACCACACGCTCACCAAGAAGGGCGCGTCGGCGTTCTTCGACACCGGGCTCGCGACCCTGCTCCGGTCGTCCGGTGTGGACACCGTGCTCGTGTGCGGGGCCACCACCTCGGGCTGCGTCCGCGCGAGCGCCGTCGACGCCGTCCAGTCCGGGTTCGGTGTGCTGGTGCCGCGGGACTGCGTCGGCGACCGCGCGGCCGGGCCGCACGAGGCGAACCTGTTCGACATCCACGCGAAGTACGGCGACGTGGTCGGTCTCGACGACGCGCTCGCCTATCTGAAGGGACTCCTGTGACCGTCACGTCCACCCTGGTCCGGCAGGTCCGCCAGGACGCGCTCGCCGACCTCGCCGACGTCCCAGCCGTGTCCCGCTGGGCCCGGCACGGCGACGTCGCGCTGCACGCCCTCGACTACGGCGGCGACGGCGTCCCCGTCCTGGTCCTGCCCGGCATCACCAGCCCGGCGGTGACGATGGACTTCGTCGCCCGCGAGCTCGTCGACCTGTGCCGCCCGGTGGTGCTCGACGTCCGCGGCCGCGGGCTGTCCGACAGTGGCACCTCGTGGACCCTCGACGACTACGCCGCCGATGTCCTGGCCGTGCTCGACGCGCTGGAGCTCGGCCCCGACACCATCCTGTTCGGGCACTCGATGGGCGCCCGGATCGCCGCCGTCGCCGCGACGCGACGGCCGGTCGGCGGCGCCGTGCTCGTCGACCCGCCGCTGTCCGGCCCCGGCCGCGCGCCGTACCCGACGACGCTGGAGGCGTTCCTGGGCCAGCTGCACGAGGCACAGCGCGGCACCGACGCCGACGGGGTGGCCCGGTCCTGGCCGCGCTGGCCACGCCGCGAGCAGGAGCTGCGCGCGCGCTGGCTGTCCTCCTGCGACGAGGCCGCGATCGCCGCGACGCACGCCGGATTCGAGTCCGAGGACTTCTTCGACGCGTGGCCGCACGTCCCGGCGCCGGTGACCCTGCTCCACGGCGCGGACTCCCCCGTCGTGCCCGCGTCCGGGGTCGCCGAGATCGCCGCCGCCCGGCCCGACGCCCGGCTCGTCGCCGTCCCGGACGCCGGGCACATGGTGTTCTGGGACAACCCGGCCGAGGCGCTGGAGCTGCTGCGCACGATGCTCACCGGGCTCCTCAGGGGCTGACCCCGCCCTGCCCGCCCCGCACCGGCTCCCGGGATCGGTCCCGCCCGGCCGGGGCCGGCCCCCCTCCTCCGGCGCCCGACCGGTCCCGCCCAGCCGGGGCCGGGCCGGCGCGGCACGATGATCGGCGCGGGCCTAACGTCTCGGTGTGCAACCGTGCCCGCGCCCGACCACGTCCCTGCTGCGGGCGGCCACCCTGCTGGTGGCCGCCCTGCTCCTCGTCGGCTGCTCCGCCGGCCGCCCCGCCGCCTCGTCGGCGCAGGACACCGCGCCCTGGCCGGGACAGACCGCCTCGGAGCGCGTCGGCGCCCCGGGGCTGGAGGCGCTGCGGACCAAGTTCCGCTTCTACGCCCAGGACCCCTGCTGGTCGAGCGACCCGGCGACGGTCTTCCCGCGCTGCGGCCGGTTCACCACCGAGATCCGCAACGCCCTGCCCCAGGTCCGCCAGGACGCACCGGCCGCGGCCGCGCAGGCCGACCTCGTCGGGAAGGCGCTCGACGACTTCGCCGCGAAGGGCTGCCAGGCCGACCCGGGCACCCTCGCCGAGGGCGACGCCGCCGTCTGCGGCCCGGCCTTCCACGCGGTCCAGGAGACCGCCCAGGGCATGGCGACGGCCGCCGGCGCCGGGACCTGAGGACCCTGCCCGTCCATGATCACCGGTTGTGGAGTCCGGAGTGCACTCGACGACCTCTGCGCTCCACAACCGGTGATCATGAACCGGTGGAGTCGCAGCGTCACCCCGCGGCGGCCCCGGCGAGGAACGCGTCGAGCTCCGCCCGGGTCGGCGCGGTGGCCGGCCCGTACCGGGTGACCGCGAGCGCCGCGGCCGCACCGGCCCGCGCGACCGCCTCGGACCATGCGGTGCCGCGCAGCAGCTCCGCGGCCAGGACCCCGCAGTGGGCGTCCCCGGCCCCGTTGGTGTCGACGGCGTCGACCACCGGCGCCGGGACGGCCTCCACCGCCCCGTCGCGGACGACCACGCAGCCCGCGGCACCGTCGCGGACGACCACGGCCGCGTCGTCGCGCAACCGCCGGGCCAGGGCCCCGGCGGCACGCGCCGCGGTCGGCTCCCCGGTGAGCAGCCGCGCCTCCCGCGCGTTGGTGCTCAGCACCCCGGTGGCGGCGAGCATCCGCTCCCACAGCGCGTCCGGCACGTCCGTGACCAGGGGCCCCGGATCGAGCAGGACCGTCGCCGAGGACTCCTCGGCCGCGGCGACCAGCGACGCGGCCTTGTCCGGGACGAGCAGGCTGTAGCCGGAGACGTAGAGCACGTCGTCGGCGGTGGTCGCCGGGAGCCCGGCGGGCGGCGCGGTCTCGACCCCGCTGCCGGTCACGAAGGTCCGTTCCCCGGACGGGTCGACCAGGGTCACGCAGACGCCGGTGTCGCCGCCGGGATCGGGCGGCGCGGTCGCCGTGACGCCCTCCGCGGCCAGCGCGGCCCGCACGAGGTCACCGTGCGGACCGGTGCCGTGCCCGCCGGCGTAGAGGACCTCGGCCCCGGCCCGGGCGGCCGCGGCGACGACGTTGAACCCGCCGCCGGGCAGCATCGTGGTGGCGGTGGCGAGCACGTCGCCGCCGGGCGGGGGCAGCGCGGGCACCCGCATGACCAGGTCGACCAGGACCTGTCCGGAGTGGACGAGCCTGCCGGTCACCGCTGCTCCCGGGCCCCGCCCAGCGCGGCGTACACCCCGGCGGCGACGACGAAGGTGATCACCCAGGCCAGCCCGTTCTCGCCGAACCAGGTGCCGGCGAGCGGCCCGGTGAACCACGGCTCGGCCGACGGCCCGACGGTGGCGAACAGGTAGCCGACGACGATCGCCAGCGCCCAGGCCGCCGTCGCCCGCGGCTCGATCCCGCCGCGGTACCAGTAGCCGCTGCCGCGCGAGGTGTCCATCAGGGCCACCGGGTCGTAGTGGCGGCGACGCAGCATGTCGACGGCGAACACCCCGACCCACGCGGTGATCGGGACCGCGAGGGCGCTGATGAAGGCGATGAACGGCGGGTAGAAGCCGTCGGCGATCAGCATGAAGTAGATCGCACCGGCGAAGGTCACCAGCACGTCGACGACGACGGCGTACACCCGCGGCAGCCGCACGCCCAGGGTCAGCGTGGTCAGCCCGGCCGAGTAGACCGACAGGTGGTTGGACAGCAGCAGCCCGCCGAACGCGGCGACCAGGTACGGGATCGCCATCCAGGCCGGGAGCAGGTCGCGGATCGCGGCGACCGGGTCGTCGGCCGTCGCCAGGGTCGGGTCCCCGGCGGCGAGCAGGCTGCCCAGCGAGATGAGCAGGACCAGCGGGATGCCCGCACCGGCCGCGGCCGAGGCGACCAGGGAACCGGCCCGCACCGACGGGGACTGGTAGCGGGACATGTCGGCCGACGCGTTGGCCCAGCCGATCCCGGTGCCGGCGGCGATCACCCCGACCGCGGCGACGACCGCACCCGACGGGGCGGGGGCGGCCGCGGCGACCGCGGCCCAGTCGACGGTGGCGACCAGGAACCCGCCGACGACGATGTTCAGCGCACCGAACACCCAGGTCGCCCAGCGCTGCACCGCCACGAGCACCGCGTGCCCCAGCCCGGCGACGAGCACCGTGCACAGCACGAACACCGCGATGCAGACGATCGTGATCACCGGGTGGTCCTTCGCCGACGGGCTGGTGCCCGCGACGATCGTGACCAGCGACAGCAACGCGAACGCGGCCGTGGTGGTGTTCACCGTCTCCCAGCCCAGCCGCGACAGCAGCGACACCAGGGTCGGTCCGATGTTGCCGCGGGCGCCGAACACCGCGCGCGACAGGGTCAGGCCGGGTGCCCCGCCACGCCGACCGGCGATCGACACCGCGCCGACGATCGCGAACGACCCGACGCTGCCGAGCACCGCGGCGAGCACGGCCTGGGTGATGTTGAGCCCGGACGCGACCAGCGTCGCGCCCAGCGGGAGGCCGAGGATGGAGATGTTGGCGGCGAACCAGACCCAGAAGAGCTGGCCCGGGCGGCCGTGCCGCTCGGCGACCGGGACGGGCTCGATGCCCCGGGTCTCGAGCGTCCCGTTCCCGGCGGTGCCGGTGTCGGTCGTACTGGTGGCCATGGCGGCCTCCTGTCAGGAGGGAAGGCGGAGGCGGAGCAGCCCCTCGACCACGTCGTCGAGGGGGTCGAGCAGGGGCGCGTTGACCCGGCGGACGGTGCCGACGAGGTCGGCGGGCAGTGCGGCGGCGCCGTGCACCGCCCCGAGGACCGCGCCGCAGATCGCGGCGACGGTGTCGGTGTCGCCGCCGAGGGACACGGCGGTGACCAGCGCGGCCCGCGGGTCGTCGCCGAGGGCGGCGGCGAGACCGAGGGCGGCGACGACGGACTCGGTCGCGGTGACCGAGGTGCCGACGACGTCGGTGACGGTGTCGGCGAGCGCGGCCCGGTCGAGACCGGGCAGGACCCGGAACGCGATGTCGAGGCGGGCGGCGACGTCGGCGCCGGCCGCCCAGCCGCCGCGTCGCGCACCGGCCCGGGCGGCGTCGAGCGCGGCGTCCAGCGCGGCAGGGAGCCCCGCGCCGGACACCCCGGCCGACACCGCGGTGGCCACCGCGGCGGCGGCCGCGATCCCGGGCGCGGTGTGGTGGGTGACGACCGCCGACTCGACGACGGCGTCGAGGAGCCGCGGGCCGGTGTGCGCGATGCCGACCGGCGCGACACGCATCGCGGCGCCGTTGGTGACGCCGTCGCGGCCGGCGAGCTCGGGGGGTTCGCCGTCCGCGAGCCGGGTCAGGGCCCGGCGGGTGGAGGGGCCGAGCAGATCCAGCGACCCGCGCCGGATCATGTCCTGCTCCCACGTCTCCAGGGCACCGGCGAACACCCGGGCCGGGACGTGGCCGTCGTGGTCGAGCAGGATGCGGGCGAGCAGCAGCGCCTGCTCGGTGTCGTCGGTGACGGTGCCCGCCGGGAGCTTCGGGGCGATCGGCTGGTCGTCGGCGCCGTCGAGGAGCCGGTCGACGACGCCGTAGCGCTCCGCGATCGCGGACCGGGACAGCGACTGGGTGGGCATGCCGAGCGCGTCGCCGACGGCGAGGCCGAGCAGCGCGCCCAGTGCGCGGTCGTGCGGGTCGCTCACCGGGTCTCCCCGAACGCGAGGTGGAACCGGAAGCGCTGCGGGTCCAGCAGGCTGACGACGTGCTCGACGAGCCCGCCGCGGGCGTCGCGGGTGACCCGGACGGCGTGCAGGAACAGCTCGCCGGGCTCGCGTTCGAGGGTGACGGCGTCGGCCGTGTCGAGCGGGGCCACCGCGATCCACTGCTCCCCCGCGATGCCGAGCAGGCCCGCCGCGGCGAGGGTGGCGGTGATCGAGCCGTCGACGAGCCCGGTCTCCGGGAGCCGCGCGAGGTGACCGGTGGCGGGCAGCGAGGCGGTCTCCAGCGAGACCGGGACGGCCCCGGCGCGCCGCAGCCGGCGCACGGTGACCAGTGGCCCCTCGTACCCGGTGGGACCGGGGTCGCCGCCCGCGGTGATGCCGAGCAGCTCGGTGCCGACGGCCGCGCCGGACGCGGCGAAGGCCTGCGCCCAGCCGAGCCGCTGGTCCAGGGGCGACCCGTCGAAGGTGACGAACGAGCCGACGCCGGTCTCGGTGGTGATGAGGTCGCGCCGGGCGAGCTCGGCCAGCGCGCTGCGGACCGTGCCGCGGGAGACGGCGTAGGTGCGGGCGAGCTGGTTCTCCCCCGGGAGCTGCTCACCGTTCGGCAACCGGCCGGAGCGGATCCGCCCGGCGAGGTCCTCGACGAGGCGCGCCCTCTTGGAACGCCCACCCTGTTCAGACATGTACAAACATGTACAGCACGGGGCAGGCCGCGTCCACCCCCTCCACCGGCCCGCCGACACCGGTGATCCTTCTCCGTGGAGCCGGGAGTGCTCTCCGGGGACGTCGACACTCCCCGGAGAAGGACCATGTGGGCATCCGGCCCGCGGACACGACGAGGACCCGCGTGCCGGCGCGGCACGCGGGTCCCGGTCGTACGGCCTCAGCCGGCGAGCAGCGCCCCCGCCCCGGGCACCCGTGGCTCCAGCCCGAGCCCGGTGAGGATGCGGTGCGTGGTCGCGGTGGCGGCGGACAGCACCGGGATGCCGGCCTCGTCCTGCACCGCCTCGATCGACGGCAGCGACGGCATCTGCACGCATGCGCTGAGCACCAGCGCGTCGGCGCCGGTCAGATCCAGCCTGCGCCAGTGCTCGCGCAGGTCGGCCGGATCGAGCCGGGCGACGGCGAGGTTGTCGGGAACCTGCAGCGACAGCGAGTCGACGACCTCGACCCCTGCGTCCTCGAGGTAGTCCACGACCGCCTTCGTCAGCGGCTCCATGTACGGGGTGATGATCGCGACCCGGGTCGCACCGAGCGCGGCGATCCCCGACAGCAGCGCTCCGGCGCTGGAGACGACGGGGGCGTCGGAGCCCTCCGCCCGCAGTGCGGCGGTGATGTCGTCCTCGGCGGTGCAGTGGTAGCCGGGGCCCTGCGCCATGATCGCGACCAGGCAGGCCGTCGCGACGACGTCCGGCCGGGCGTCGGCCAGCTCGGCCGCGGCCCGCTGGGCCTGGGCGTTCATCGCGCGCAGCTGCTCGGGGGTCACGTGCTGCATCCGGGCCCGCGCCGCGTGGAAGACGAACCGGTCGTCGGGCAGCACGTCCTCCCGGGCGCGCAGCATCCGCGGCAGCTCGGTCTCCATCGTCAGGTTCGAGGACGGGACGATCATGCCGATGTGGTGGTCGCGCGTCATCGGCGCGCCACCGGCTTCATCTCCGGCACGGTCAGCTCACCGGCGTCGACGATCAGCTCGTCGTCGAGGAACAGGGAGTTGCCGCGCATCGGGATGTCGAAGTGGCAGGCGGTGTCGTTCGGGCCGCCGAGCTCGTTGTTCGGGCCGATCGAGAACATGACGTTGCCGTAGAAGCTGCGCAGCTCCATGCCCATGCCGCCGCCGAACTGGGTCAGGCCGTGCCAGTGGGCGCGCTCGTCGAGACCCCAGCCGACGTGGCTCATGCCGTAGCCGCGCGGGTCGTCGAAGGACTCGATGTAGGAGCGGAGCAGGTCCGCGTCGAGACCGGAGGAGCCGGCGCCGCCGCGGATGTCGCGGATGAAGCCCTGCTCGATGGTGATCTCCACCGGGGTCTGCACGTAGGTGTTGAACGGCAGCAGCACGTCCCCGGGGGCGAGGACGATCTTCCCGTCGACGCCGTCGTCGGAGCCGCCGGTGAACACGAACGCCGCGGGCCAGTGGTCCCAGCGACCGGGGGTGTCGGTGTAGCCGTACTCGCTCAGCGTCGGGTACATGCCGAGCTGGTAGGTCACGTCGGTGCCGTGCGGGCTGGTGATCCGCATGGTCGAGGCCTTGGCCAGCAGCTCCGCGCCGGTCTCGACGCGTTCGCGCAGCTCGGTGGTCGGCATCAGCCGGGCGAGCAGCTCGGGCGGCTCGACGGCGGTGAGGATCCGGGTGCCGGCGTCCTGGATCGCGAACTGCTCCTTGCTGAACAGCAGGAACGTGCAGTCCACGACCATGTCCGCGGCCTTGAGGGCCTCCACGGCCAGGGGGATGTTCCCCAGGCCGGAGTCGCCGACCGCCCAGGCACCGCCCGCGCTCGCCGGCGACGGCAGCCGCATGTGATAGCCGGTCGCGCCCAGCTTCTGGATCGCCCAGAGGAACGCGTCGGCGTACTCGGTCCGTTCCGCGCCCCGGGTGAGCACGACGACCGTCTCCCCCTCGTGCACGCCCGACAGCGTCAGCTGCTGCAGGCAGATGTCGTTGAACAGGTTCTGGTCCATCGCGCACCTCCGTGTCTCGTCCTATTAATCCGAGCACGTACTATCCGGATACGCAAGACCTTCGGACGGGCGGAAACGGCACCGTCACACGGGGCGGATCAGCCGGGGGCGCCGTCGCAGACGGACTTCAGCGACCGCCCGAGGGCGTTGCGGTGGACCTCGTCGAGCCCCTGCGCCTGCTCGACCGCGGCCTGGGCCAGGGTCGACGGGCACTCCTCGTTCGCCCGGGCCGGTCCGGCCAGCTTCAGGGCGGCCACGAGCTCGTCGCCGATCCGGTCGAGCTGCGGCCGCACCCGGGCCAGCTCGGGCCGCTGCGCCGGAAGCGTGTCGGGCCGGTCGGTCCACTGCCGGATCAGGTCGTTCTGCACCTGGGTGCTCGCCGCGATCTGGTCGGCGACGACCCGGGCCGTCCAGTCGGGGTCGACGCCGTCGCGGGCCGCGTCCGCCCGCGCCTGCGCGACGACGGCCGCCTCCCGCACCGGGTCGGTGACGGCCGCCCCGGTGCCGAACTTCGCCGCGGCGACCTGGTCGGAGACCTGGGCGCGCTGCGCGGACAGCTGCACGACCCGGACGAGCCCGTCGGCCGGGGACGCGCCGGGCGGCCCCTCGGTCAGCGGGAGGGGCTGGTCGCCGCACCCGGCCAGCAGGCCCAGGACCAGGAGCGCCCCGGCCAGTGCGGTACCGCGTGTGCCGATCACAGCGGCGAGCCTACGACCGCAGCGGTCGCGCCCCACCGCCGCCTGCGGCGATGCTGGCGGGCGTGGACACCGCGGTCATCCTGGAAGTGGCGCTGAACGGCACGACGACGCGGGAGCGCAACCCGCACGTGCCCCGCACCCCGGCGGAGGTGGCCGAGCAGGCCGCCGACGTCCTCGACGCGGGCGCGGCGATCGTGCACCACCACAACGACGAGCCGATGTTCACCGTCGACGGAGTGCACGCCGTCGAGCCGTACCTGGCGGCCTGGGACCCGGTCGTGGCCGCGCACCCCGACGCGCTGCTCTACCCGACGATGGCGGCCGGGGCCCGGGACATCCCGGTGACCCGGCGGTGGGCGCACGTCGAGGAGCTGGGCCGGCGCGGACACATGACACTGGTCGACCCCGGCTCGGTCAACGTCGGCCTGCTCGACGACGGCACCTGCCCGGACGCGGCGGCGCCGGAGCCGTACCAGAACTCCGTCGCCGACACCGAGTACATGTTCGCCCGCACCGCCGAGCTGGGCGCCGCCCCGAGCATCTCGATCTTCGAGCCGGGGTTCCTGCGCACCACGCTGACCCTGCACCGGCATGGGCGGGTCCCGCCGGGCGCGATCGTGAAGCTGTACTTCGCCGACCGGCTGCAGTTCGGGCTGCCGCCGACGCCCGCCGCACTGGAGGCCTACCTGGAGCTGCTGGAGCCCTCGGGCCTGCCGTGGTCGGTGGCCGTGCTGGGCGGTGACGTCGTCGCCTCCGGGCTGGCCGAGCTGGCGGTGCGCCGCGGCGGGCACCTGCGGGTCGGCCTGGAGGACTTCGACGACGGCCGGGGCACGGCGCCGTCCAACCGGGAGCTGCTCGACGGTGCCCTGCGCGTGCTGGACCGGGTGGGCGCGACACCCGCCTCCCCCGCGGCCGCCCGCGACATTCTCGGAATCCGGCCGCACGGGTGATCCTTTCACCGTGACACACCGCGGGGGTGTGTTTCCGGTCGACCCGGACACACATCCCCGCGGGGAATTCGGCGACGCCGACCGTCAGCCGGTCCGCGGATTCCCGCGGCCGGCTCCGGCCGGCCCGGTCAGAACCAGGCTTTCCGCCCACCCACCGGACGTCCGATCGCTCCGAGGATCAACAGGACCACACCGACGATCACCAGCAGACCGCCGATGTAGTAGAGGAGCTGGATGCCGGCGAAATACCCCACCAGCAACAGGATCAGACCAAGAATGATCATTTCGTGTCCCCTCCCAGGAATGTGAGGGGAAAGTACTCACATACGGGTTCCCGTGCAGTGCGGGAATCGATTCCGATGCGCGTGTCGTGACCTGCGGTGCGCCGGACGGTGCGCGAGCGCCGTCACACGACGGAACGGTTCGGGCCGGTGCCGGACCGGGAACACGGCCCTCGCACCCCAGCGCGAGGAGGTACGACATGAGCCGCACCGTGGCCGACCAGATGATCGAGCTGCTGCACCAGGCCGGCGTCGAACGCATCTACGGGCTGGTGGGTGACAGTCTCAACCCGATCGCGGACGCGATCCGCCGCGACGGCCGCATCCGGTGGGTGCACGTCCACAACGAGGAGGCCGCCGCGCTCGCGGCCGCGGCGGAGGCCCAGCTCACCGGGCGGCTCGCGGTCTGCGCCGGCAGCTGCGGCCCGGGCAACACGCACCTGATCCAGGGCCTGATGGACGCCCACCGCACCGGTGCGCCGGTGCTGGCGATCGCCTCGCACATCCCGTCGACCCAGATCGGCACCGGCTACTTCCAGGAGACGCACCCGGAGCGGCTGTTCACCGAGTGCTCGGCGTACTGCGAGCTGATCTCGCGGCCCGAGCAGATGCCCCGGATGCAGCGGATCGCCATGCAGACCGCGCTCGCCGAGTCCGACGTGGCGGTGCTGGTCCTGCCCGGCGACGTCAGCGCGCTCGACGCGCCGAACGACACCGGCACCTCGCACCTGGCCCCGCCCACCGGCGTCGTGCGGCCGTCCGAGGAGCAGGTGGCCGAGCTGGCCCGGCTCGTCGACGCCGCGGACACCGTGACGCTGTTCGTCGGCGCCGGGATCGAGCACGCCCGCGAGCAGGTGCTCGCCCTCGCCGAGAAGGTGAAGGCGCCGATCGGCCACTCGCTGCGCGGCAAGGAGTGGATCCAGTACGACAACGCCCACGACGTCGGCATGTCCGGGCTGCTCGGCTACGGCGCCTGCTACGAAGCGACCCACGAGGCCGACCTGCTGGTCCTGATCGGCACCGACTTCCCCTACGACTCGTTCCTGCCGCAGGCCCGCACCGTGCAGATCGACACCGACCCCGCGCGCCTCGGCCGGCGCACATTGCTGGAGCTGGGTGTGCACGGCGACGCCGCGTCCACCCTGGACGCGCTGCTGCCGCGGATCGCGGAGAAGACCGACCGCTCCTTCCTCGACCGGATGCTGCGCCGCCACGCCGAGGCGCTGGAGAAGGTGGTCGGCGCCTACACCCACAAGGTCTCCGACCTGCGCCCGATCCACCCCGAGCACGTCGCGGCGGTCCTCGACGAGGAGATGGCCGACGACGCGATCGCCACCGTCGACACCGGGA
Organism: Pseudonocardia sp. UM4_GMWB1; assembly: GCF_017312155.1. Lineage (NCBI taxonomy): Bacteria > Bacillati > Actinomycetota > Actinomycetes > Pseudonocardiales > Pseudonocardiaceae > Pseudonocardia > Pseudonocardia sp. UM4_GMWB1. The sequence continues at coordinate 5,259,230 of NZ_QJPN01000001.1, forward strand.
TGTGCAACGTGTGGGCGGCGCGCTACCTGTCCCCCAACGGCCGGCGCCGGATCATCGGCTCCTACCGGCACGGGACGATGGCCAACGCCCTGCCGCACGCGATCGGCGCCCAGCTCGCCCACCCGGACCGGCAGGTGGTGTCGCTGTCCGGCGACGGCGGGCTGACCATGCTGCTCGGCGAGCTGCTGACCGCGGCCGAGCACGACCTGCCGCTGACCGTCGTCGCGTTCAACAACGGATCGCTGGGCATGATCCGGCTGGAGATGATGGTGGCGGGCTACCCGTCCTTCCAGACCGACCACGGCCCGGCCGACCTGGCCGGGATCGCCCGCGCCGCCGGCCTGTACGCCGAGGCCGTCGACGACCCGTCCGACGTGCGCGCGGCGCTGCGCCGGGCGCTGGACCACCGCGGTCCGGCGCTGGTCGACGTGCGCACCGACCCGAATGCGCTGTCCATCCCGCCGCACATCACCGCGGCGCAGGTCCGCGGGTTCGCACTCGCCGCGACCCGCACGGTGCTCGACGGCGGCGTCGGGAAGATGGTCGAGCTGGCGCGCAGCAACCTGCGGTCGATCCCCCGCCCCTGAGCAGGGCGCCTCAGCCGGCGCGGGCGGCGAGCCCGGGAGCCGAGACCGCGTGGTCCAGCGCGATCGCGGCGGCCCCCCGGAGCACGCCGTCCTCGCCGTGCGCGTCGTCGTGCACCGGCGGCGCGAGGGCGCGGCGGAAGGCCATCAGACCGTCGTCATAGGCGACGGCGAACGCCTCCGGCGCCGCGGCGCGCAGGGCGGGCCCGAGCCCGGCCAGCACGACGACCTCCGGGTCGTGCGCGTTGACCAGGCCGGCGACGCCGCGGGCCAGCGCCGCCGACGCGCTCGTCACCGCCGCCGACGGGCCGGGCTCACCGGCCGAGGCGCGGTCGAGCACGGTGCGTGCGTAGCTGTACGGAGCGTCCGGCTCGGGCTCGCCCAGCATCCGGGCGAGCGCCCGGCCGTCGACGCCGGTGGTCCAGCAGCCGCGGGCACCGCAGGCACAGCGGGCGGCCGGGTCACCGAAGGGCAGGTGCCCCAGCTCCCCCGCCGCGCCCCGGGCACCGGCCTGGGCACGCCCGTCGAGCAGCAGCGCGCCGCCGATGCCCACCTCGACGGTGAGGAACAACGCCGTGCCCGCACCGGCCGCGGCACCGTCGCGGACCTCGGCGACACCGGCCAGGTTCGCGTCGTTGCCGACCAGCACGGGCAGGCCCAGCCCGGCGCCGATCCGGCGCACGTCGAGCGGGCTCCAGCCCTGCCCGCCGCCCGTCTCGGCCAGGTACTCGTCGACGACGGTCGCCGCGACCCCGATCCCGACCGCCACGACCGCTCCGGGCGCGTCCGCGACCAGCTCGCCGACCACCCCGGCCAGCTCCGCGGCGACGGCGTCGGGGTCGCGACGGCGGTGCCGCCCCGAGCGCACCGCGACCGGGGTCCCGTCGAGTCCGGCGAACCCGGCCCGCCAGCCCTCGAACCGCACGTCGACGGCGACGACGCCCGGCCCGTCCGGGTTGGGCGTCAGGGTCGTGGTCGGTCGCCCGCGCCCGCCGCAGGGGGCGCGCTCCTCGGTGACCCAGCCGAGGTCGCGCAGCCGGGCCGCGATCTCGGTGGCCGAGCCGCTGGCCAGGCGCAGGCGCCGGGCGAGCTCGACGCGGGTGAGGCCGGGTTCGCGGCGGACCTCGTCCAGGACCTCGGCGGTGGCGCGCCAGCGGTCGGTCTCGGCGCGCCCGGGCGCATCCGTGCCGGAACGTGAACCGGCCGACATCGACGTCATCCGGTTTGACACCTCCGGCCTCCCGAGATTTATCCTCGTGTCACGATGAAAAAGGCTCTCACCTCGTCCCAGTCTTCCACCCCCGGGCCCGCGCTCGCCGCGATGGCCCTCGGCGGTCTGGCCATCGGCACCACCGAGTTCGCCTCGATGGGTCTACTGCCGGCCTTCGCCGCCGACCTCGGTGCCACCGTGCCGCAGGCAGGCACGGCCATCAGCGCCTACGCGCTCGGCGTCGTCGTCGGCGCGCCGGTGCTCGCCGTGCTCGGCGCGCGGTGGCCCCGCAAGCACCTCGTCCTGGCCCTGGCGGGCGCGCTGGCGGTGACCAACGTGCTGTCGGCGTTCGCCCCGACGTTCGGCACCTTCGTCGCCACCCGGTTCCTGGCCGGGCTGCCGCACGGCGCCTACTTCGGCACCGCATCGGTGCTCGCCGCCTCCCTGGTCCCCCGCGAGCGGCGGCCACGGGCGATCGCGACGGTGATGAGCGGGCTGATGATCGCCAACATCGTCGGCGTCCCGGGCGCGACCTGGCTCGGGCAGAACGCGGGCTGGCCGGCGGCCTACCTGACCGTCGGCGCCGTCGCGGCGCTCACGATGCTGGCCGTCTGGCGACTGGTCCCCGACGTCCGCGACGAGCGCCGCGGCTCGGTGCTGGGCGAGCTGTCGGCACTGCGCCGCGGCCAGGTCTGGATCACGATGGCGGTCATCGCGACCGGGTTCGGCGGCTCGTTCGCCGTGTACAGCTACATCACCCCGGTGCTCACCGAGGTGTCCGGGCTCGCCACCGCGGCCGTGCCGCTCGCACTGGCCGTGTTCGGGCTCGGTATGACGCTGGGCAACCAGGTCGGCGGCCGGCTCGCCGAGGCTGCGCCGGTCCGCACGATCGCCTCGGGGCTCGCCGCCGCCGCGGTGTCGATGGCCCTGTTCGCACTCACCGCGTCCTCGCCGGTGTTCGCGCTGATCACGCTGTTCGCACTGGCGTTCACCACCACCGCGACCACCCCGGCCCTGGCGACCCGACTGATGGACGCCGGTCGCGAGGGTCCGACCCTGGGCGCGGCACTGCACCACGCCGCGTTCAACGTGTCCAACGCACTCGGGGCCGCGCTGGGCGCCCTGGTGCTGGCCGCCGGATGGGGCTGGACCGCGCCCGCCGCGGTCGCCACCGTGCTGCCGCTGCTGGGGCTGGCCGCGTTGGGTGTGGCGGTCCGGATGGAGCGCTCCGAGCGGCGCGAGGAGCTCGCCCTGGCCGCCTGAGGATCGCCTGGTAGGTCACACAAGCGAGAGGTGTCGATCAGATCACCTCCGGGAAGCCTGCCCTCGAGTTGATCGTTGCGTAAGACAACGATCCCGTCGAGAGGAGCCCGGACATGTCCGCCGATCTGGACAGCGCCACCGCGCCGCGCAACGGTGCCGCCACGCAGAGCGGGGCCGCGCTGCACAGCGACGTCGAGGAGCTCCTCGACGCCCTCGCCGCCGACCGCGGCCGCGAGGCCCTGGTGCACCGCGACCGCAGGATCACCGCGGGCGAGCTCGTGGACTCCGTGCACCGGCTCGCCCACGTCCTCGACGGCCGGGTCGAGCCGGGCCGGGTCGTGGCGCTGCTGGCCGGCAACACGCCCGAGGCGGTCGTCGCGCGGCTCGCGGTGACACTGCTCGGGGCGGGCATCGCCCAGCCGCACGAGGGCCTGTCCGCCGCCGCGCAGGCCCGCATCGTCGACGACGTCGAGGCGCCGCTCGTCCTCGCCGACGCCGACGCCGCGGCGGCCGCCGAGCCCGTCCTCGCGCTGGTCCCCGGCGTCGACGTGCTCTGGCTCGGCCCGCACGGCACCGATACCGACGTGACGGCCGAGGCCGCGACGGCGTCCACCGAGCCGGTCCGGGGCCGCGCCCGGCCGGACGCCATCGAGCAGATCCGGCACACCGGCGGCACCACCGGCCACCCGAAGGGCATCACCTACACCTTCGACCACCACCGTCGCGGTGCCGCGATGCGCCGCGGGACAGGCGGGTTCGGCAGCGGCGACGCCGGCGCGCGCCTGCTCGTCGCCACGCCGGTCGCCCACGTCGGCGGGTCGCTCGCCGACCGCACCCTCACCGACGGCGGCACCGTCGTCCTGCAGGACGGTTTCGAGCCCGGCGCCTACCTCGCCGCCGTCGAGCGGGAGCGCATCACCCACGGCTTCCTGCTGCCGCCGCTGATCTACCGCCTGCTCGACCACCCCGACCTGGACCGGACCGACCTGTCGTCGCTGCGGTCGCTGGTCTACGGCGGTGCCCCCGCCAACCCGCGGCGCATCGCCGAGGCGCTGCGCCGGATCGGCCCGGTGTTCACCCAGTTCTACGGCCAGACCGAGGCCGGCGGGATCAGCGTGCTCACCGCCGAGGAGCACCGGAACCCCGACCTGCTCGGCACCGTCGGGCGGCCGATCCCCACCACCACGATCGCGATCACCGACGCCGACGGCCGCCCCGTCGCCCCGGGCAGGCGCGGTGAGCTGTGGGTGCACACCGGCATGGAGATGGACGGCTACTGGAAGCAGCCGGAGCTGACCGCCGCCACCGTCGTCGACGGGTGGGTGCGGACCGGCGACGTCGCCCGCCAGGACGCCGACGGCTACCTGCACCTGCTCGACCGGGTCAAGGACATGATCGTCGTCGTGGGCGGGCACGTGTACACCTCCGAGCTGGAGGACCTGCTCATGGAGCACCCGGCCGTCCGGCACGCCGCGGTCTTCGGGGTGCCCGACGACGACGGCACCGAGACCGTGCACGCCGCCGTCGTCACCGACTCCCCGGCGCCGAGCCCGGACGAGCTGACCGGCCTGGTCGCCGACCGCGCCGGCGCGATGTACGTGCCGGACACCGTGGAGTTCGTCGAGCGGATCCCGCTGACCGGGATCGGCAAGACCGACAAGAAGCGGCTGCGCGCCGAGCTCGTCGGTCAGCCGCGCTGACGGACCGCCTCGTAGAGCACCACGGCCGCGGCGATCGAGGCGTTGAGCGAGTTGACCCGCCCGCGCATCGGGATGACCACCGTGGCGTCGGCCCGGTCGAGCCACGCGTCGGTCACCCCGGTGGCCTCGGTCCCGATGACCAGCGCGGTCGGCCCGGTCAGGTCGGTGCCGGCGAGCCCGGTCGTCCCGGCCGGGGTGGTGACGAGGGTGGCGATGCCGCGCCGGTCGAGCCAGTCGAGGACCTCGGCGGTGGACGCGGACGCGACCGGCACCGCGAACACCGTCCCCTTCGACGCCCGCACCACGTTGGGGTTGGCGAAGTCGGTGCCACCGCGCTCCGGGGTCGCGATCACCACCGCGTCCACCCCGCACGCCTCGGCGGTGCGCAGCATCGCCCCGACGTTGCCGGGCTTCTCGACACCCTCGGCGACGAGCACGAGCGGGTCCGGGCCGAGGTCCAGCTCGTCGAGCGGGCGGCCGGGGGCCGGGGCCACGGCGAGCCAGCCGTCCGGGGACTCGCGGTAGGCGATCCGGGCGAACACCTCGCGGGTCACCGAGAACACCCGCGCCGACGGCATCCGGGCCAGCAGCGCGTCCGACCGCACGAGGTCCGGCGCCCAGTACACCTCGGTCGGCTCGACGCCGGCGTCGAGCGCGAGCGCCAGCTCGTCGTGCCCCTCGATCACGGTGACGGCCGCCGCGTCGCGGTGGCGGCGGGTGCGCAGCCGGACCAGGTTCTTGACACGCGGGTTGGCGGTACTGGTCAGGTCGGGCACCCGACGAGCCTAGGATGGCGGGGTGTCCGGGGACCGGCCGGGACCGGGTGCCCCGTCCGGGTCTCCGGAGCGGACCGCGAGCCACCCGGCGGTGACCGCGGCCGCGGCGGCGAGCACCGCCAGCGGGGCGGCGAGCGCCGTCGTCGCGACGAATGCGGTGGCCAGCCACGGCGCGGCGAACCCGGAGTAGGCGGCGGTGTAGAACAGCCCGTTCACCGCGCCCCGCCCGGACGCCGGCGCCAGCCGGCCGACGCGGGTGAGCCCGGCGTTGAGGCAGAGCCCGCCGCCCGCGCCGAACAGCACCCCGGCCACCGCGACACCCGCGACCGCGGCCGGTCCGGGCGGCGCGAGCAGCGCGGTGACCGTCGCGGCGGCGGCCCCGAGGGCGCCCAGCCCGGCCCCGGCGGGCCCGGTGCGGCGGCCGAGGCGGTGCGCGAAGGGCTGCACCAGCGTCCCGGTGCCCAGGGTCAGCGCGGCGAGCAGCCCGGTGAACGCGACCGCGCCGGAGATCCCGGGCAGCAGCAGCGGCAGCACGGTCACCGCGACCGACGGGAACGCGTACACGCACACCGCGGTCGGCACGACCACCCGCACGAACACCCGCCGCGCGGCCGGGGTCAGGCCCGGCCGGGGCAGCAGGCCGCGGGACGGCGGCCCGGCCGGGCGGGTCCCCGTCCCGACGGTGGCGAGCACCGCGGCGACCGCCACCACCACCAGGGCCACGTGCACGAGGTAGGGCAGGGCGAGCGGCAGCGGCCCGGAGGTCGCGAGCAGCCCGGAGGTCAGCGGCCCGAGGCAGAAGCCGGCGGTCTGGGCGACCGACGCCGCCCGCGCGGCCCGCGGCGCGCCGTCCGGCCCGGCGAGGTCCTGCAGCCAGGCGCTGCCCACCGAGAACACCGCACCCGACGCCAGCCCCTGCAGGAACCGGGCCGCGAACAGCAGCCACAGCGCCGACGCCCCGCCGAGGAACAGCAGCGACGCCCCGGCGACCCCGGCGGCGACCGGCAGCAGCACCCGCACCCGCCCGAACCGGTCCGACGCCGGCCCGCCCAGCAGCAGCGACGGCGCCAGCCCGAGCGCGTACACCCCGAAGATCGCGGCGAGCGTGCTCGCCGACAGATCGAGCTCGTCCCGGTAGACCAGCAGCAGCGGGGTCGGGACGTTCGTGCCGAAGGCCGTCGCGAACAGCAGCCCGCAGGCCGCGAGCCACGTCCGGTCCCCCCGGCCTCCCTGCCGCACCGTCGCATCCTGCCAGCCGGGGGTTACCTACCGGTAGCCTCCGCAGCGAGGACCGGCGACGAGGACGGAGTGACGCGACATGGGTGAACCGACGGGGATCGCGGTCGAGGTGGCGGACGGGGTCGCGCGGCTGCGCCTGGACCGCCCGAAGGCGGCGAACGCGCTGCACGAGCCGATGTGGTTCGGGCTGCGCGACGCGGTGCGCGAGCTGGACGCCGACCCCGCCGTGCGGGTCGTGGTGATCAGCGGCAACGGGCGGCACTTCTGCTCGGGCATCGACGTGTCGATGCTGGGCGGTCTGCGCGAGACCGCGTCGGACGACTCGGTGGGGCACGGCGCCGACGCGCTGCGCCGCACCATCCTCGACCTGCAGGACTGCCTCACCGCGATCGAGCGCTGCCGGAAGCCGGTCGTCGCCGCGATCCAGGGCGTCTGCCTCGGGGCAGGCCTGGACCTGGCCGTCGCCTGCGACCTGCGCTACGCGACCGCCGACGCGTCGTTCGTGCTGAAGGAGGTCGACATGGGCCTGGCCGCCGACGTCGGCGTGCTGCAGCGGCTGCCGCGGATCGTCGGCGAGGGTGTGGCCCGCGAGATGGCCTACACCTGCCGGCCGGTGTCGGGCACCGAGGCGAAGGAGCTGCGCCTGGTCAACGGCGTGTACGCCGACGCCGAGGCGCTGGAGGCGGGCGTCGCCGAGCTGGCCGCGTCGCTGGCCGCGAAGTCGCCGCTGGCCCTGCGCGGCACCAAGCACGCGATCACCTACGCCCGCGACCACTCGGTCGCGGACGGGCTCGACCAGATCGCCACCTGGAACGGCGGCCAGCTGGTCTCGGCCGACCTGACCGAGGCCGTCAGCGCGTTCATGGAGAAGCGCCAGGGCGTCTACCGGGACTGACCCGCCCTACCGTCGCCCGACGACCTCCCCGACGACCGCGTACATCCCTGCGGGTGGCTGCCCGTCCTCGGCCCGCCAGTCGCTGACGTCGACCAGGCCCGGTTCCAGCAGCTCCAGCCGGTGCCCGGGCCGGTCGACGAACAGCCGGCGCAGCAGGGCGCGGTCGCGGGAGCGCGCCGGCTGCGCGGTGTCCCGGGTGAACCGCTCGATGGTGCGCATCCGCTCGGCGGTGTGCGGGTCGTCGACGTCGGTGCTGCCGTGCGACACGACGAGCATGCTGCCGGGCCCGAACGCCGTCACGTAGCGGTCGAACAGGGCGCCGAGCAGGTCGTCGTCGCGGACGAAGTGCAGCACCGACACCGCGAGCACGGCGACCGGCTCGGCCGGGTCGAGCAGGCCCGCGACACCCGGCGCGGCGAGCACGGCCCCGGCGTCGGTGAGGTCGGCGGCGGTGATCGAGGCACCGTCCACACCGGTCAGGATCTGGCGGCTCATCGCGACCGACACCGGCTCGACGTCGACGTAGGCCACGCGCGCCGCGGGGTCGGCGCGGTGGGCGATCTCGTGTACCGGCTCGGCGGTCGGGATGCCGGACCCGAGGTCGAGGAACTGGCGCACCCCGCGGTCCAGGCAGGCCCGCACGGCCCGGCCGAGGAAGGCCCGGTTGGCGAGCGCGACCTCCCGGGTGTCGGGCAGGGCGGCGAGCACACGCTCGGCGAACTCCCGGTCGGTGGCGAAGTTGTGGGCGCCGCCGAGCATGTAGTCGTAGACGCGGGCCGGGTTGGGGAGCGTCAGGTCGATCTCGTCCACCGGGTCGGGCACGGGCTCCGGGACGGTCATGGGCGTCACCCTCTCGCCGGTGTCTCCCGGGTCGCAAGTCCCGACAGGACATCGTGCAGCTCCGCCGCGGTGCCGGCGGCGACGCCGGGGTGGCCCGCCAGCGCGAGCAGCCGCGCGACCGCGGGCGCCCAGGCCGGACCGAGCCGGGCGTCGGAGAGCAGCGCGGCGTCGCCGAGGACCTCCGCGGCCGGGCCGCGCCGGACGCGCCCGCGCGCGACGACGGCGACGTCGTCGGCCCAGCGGTGGGCGAGGTCGACGTCGTGTGTGGACAGCACGACCGCGGTCCCGGCGCGCTGCAGGTCCGCCAGCACGACGACGAGCTCCTCCACCCCGGCCGGGTCCAGGCCCGCGGTCGGCTCGTCGAGCACCAGCACCCGGGGCCGGACGGCGAGTGCCCCGGCGATCGCGACCCGCTTGCGCTGCCCGAACGACAGCCGGTGCGTCGGCCGGTCGGCGAGGTCGGCGATGCCGACGGCGGACAGCGCGTCGTGCACCCGGGCGTCGACCTCGGTCTCGTCGAGACCGAGGTTGAGCGGGCCGAACGACACGTCCTGCGCGACGTCGGCAGAGAACAGCTGGTCGTCGGGGTCCTGCAGGACGAGCTGGGCGGACTCGCGCAGCCGCACCAGCCCGCGGCGGGTGCGGCGGACCGGCTCGCCGTCGAGCAGGACCTGCCCGGCCGACGGGGCGAGCAGCCCGAGCAGCAGCCGGAACAGGGTGGTCTTGCCGCCGCCGTTGGGGCCGAGCACCGCGAGCCTGCGCCCCGGGTCGACGACGAGGTCCGCCCCGTCGAGCACGACCGGGCCGTCCGGGTAGGCGAAGACCAGCCCGCGGGCCTCCAGGACCGCGGTCACGGGACGACCACCAGGGCCAGTATGGGCACGGCGACGAGCAGCACCGTGCTCGCCGCTACGAAGGCGGGCGAGACGGTGCGGGCGGGTACCCGGACGCGCAGCGAGCCGTCGTAGCCGCGGGAGGCGAGGCCGGCCTCGAGGCGGCGGGCACGGTCGAAGGCGCGGACGAACACGGCAACGCCCTGCCCGGCCAGCGACCGGAAGGTGGTCCGCCGCGTCCGGAATCCCATCCGGAGGGACTGGGCCTCCCGGACCGCGGTCAGCGAGTCCAGCAACAGGAACAGCATCCGGTAGACGAGCAGGGTGATCTCCAGGACGGCCGGCGGCACCCACCGCAGCCGGGGCAGGGTGTCGGCGAGCGGCGTCGTCGCGGCGAAGAGGATCAGGCAGGTCACCGTCGCCAGCGAGCGTCCGACGAGAGCGGCCGCCCGGGCCGGCCCGCCCGGCGCGAGCGCGAGCCACGGATCCCCGCCGACGGTCACCAGCAGGGGCAGCGCCCCCACGATCACGAACCCGAGGGGCAGCGCGAGCAGCCGCAGCGCGGTCCGCCACGGCACCCGGGCCCCGCCCAGCAGCAGCGCCAGCGCCGCGGTACCGGTCAGCACGGCCCCCGGCCACGGTGGGAGCGCGACGGCGAGCAGCAGCAGCCCCAGGGCGAGGAACGCCTTCTCCCCGGGGTGCCGGGATCGCCAGCGGTTGGCGTGGGCGGTCTCGTCGATCAGCAGCATCAGCTCTGCCGCGCGGCCTTCTCCCGGCTGCGGGTGCGGGCGACGCCGATGCAGTAACCGAGCACGCCCGCGCCGGCCGCGGCCTGCATCGCGAAGATGCCGGACTCGATCTCGCCCGACGGCGGCTCCCACACCGGGCTGAACCACGGCCGGTAGCCGGTGGCCTCGATGGCCTCGCCCGCCTGGCCGTCGGACCCGGCGTACTCGCCGGGCACGAACAGCACCGGCACCGCGAACAACGCGACGACGGCGACGACCAGCAGGATGTTCACGACGGTCGAGCGGCTCACGCCGACGCCTCCTTCTCCGGGCCCTGTGCGGTCGCGGCCGGGGCGGGGCCGCCGGTGTCGGTTCCCGCGGCCGGGCGCAGCACGCCGAGGCGGCGCAGCTCGTCCGGGGTGATGCGCACGAGCAGCCGCACGACGAGCACGGTCAGCAGCCCCTCGGCCACGGCCAGCGGGATCTGCGTGATCGAGAAGATCGATGCGAAGGTGACGAACGCTCCGCCGAACCCGGAGGTGGGGTCGGGGAACGCGAGCGCGAGCTGCGCGCTGGTGATCGTGTAGGTACCGAGGTCACCGAGGAAGGCCGCGGCGAACACCGCGGGCCCCAGCGAGCCCCCGATCCTGCGGACCACGATGTAGGCGCCGTAGGCGATCCACGGCCCGGCGATCGCCATCGAGAAGGCGTTGGCGCCGAGCGTGGTGAGCCCGCCGTGGGCGAGCAGGACGGCCTGGAAGAACAGCACCACCGTCCCGAGCAGGGCCATCACCGGTGGTCGGAACAGCACCGCGCCCAGCCCGGTTCCGGTCGGGTGCGACGACGACCCGGTCACCGACGGGATCTTGAGCGCCGAGAGAACGAAGGTGAACGCGCCCGCCGCGGCGAGCAGCAGCTTGGTGTCCGGGTCCTCCCGCACGCGGCGCACCACGGCGCGGGCGCCGTGCACGACGAACGGCGCGGCGACGACGGTCCAGGCCGCCGCGTGCAGCGGCGGCAGATACCCCTCGGCGATGTGCACGGGCGAACGCTACGGCCACGTCGTTCGATCGTGCAAGCCTGAACATCCGGTCAGGTGTGCAGGCTCTGACACACGGCGGCGCCCGGACCCGGCCGGGTCCGGGCGTCGCCGGTGGCTGCGGTGTGCCGTCAGAGGCGCAGGCCGTTGGTGTGGTGCACCTCGGCGGGGCGCTCGGCGGTGGCCTTGTGCTCGGCCGCGGCGGCCAGGCGGCCCGCCTCCTGCTCGGCCTCGCGACGTCGGTTCTCCCGCTCGGCGGGCGTGGTCTCGGGCGTACCGACCCCGCTGCCCGGCCGGCCGGCGACGACCTGCTCCTTCGCCAGCCTGCGGGCCTTCTTCTCCGCCTTCGCGGCGGCGTCGCGCTTGGCGACCTTCTCCAGCCGCGCGGCCTTGGCCTTCCGGGCGGCCTTCTTCTCCGCGGCCGCGGCCTTCTCCTGCTCGGCCCGCTCGGCCTTCGCCTGCTTGCGGGCCTTCTTCTCGGCCTTCTCGGCGGCGCGGACGGCCTTCTCGGCGTCCTTCTCCTCCTTGCGGCGGGCCTTCTTCGTGTCGGCCTTCGCGGCCTCGACGGCCTTCCGGCCGCTCTTCCCGTCCTTCTTGCCCTTCTTCGCGTCGGCCTTCTTCCCGGCCTTCGCGTCCTTCGCCGACGGGCCCGACGTCCCGGCCTCCCGGGCCGAGCCGGCGGCACCGGCCGCGGTCAGCGCGGCCTGCTGCGCTGTCGCGGCGGCCCGCTCCGCCCTGGCGGCCGCCACCTCGGCGCGCCCGGCGGCCGCGGCCGCCGAGCGCTCCGCCTGCTTGCCGTCACGCTCGGTGGCGAACGTCTTCTCCTGCACGGCCATGCCCGGTTCCTCTCCTGTCGTCCCGACCGGCGGCACGGCGCGGGACCGGTCGGTGGGAGCACCGACCGGCCGTGGAAACGCGGGTGACGGGTCGCGGGACGACGGTCTCGCTGATGTCTCGGTATGCGCCACACCGTGGCCCGGTGGACGGACGACGGCGTGCGCGGAACACGACAGGGTGCCCCGGAAGACCGGTGGGGAAACGCGCAGGTGACGGCGAGGTGATCCGGCCCGGTCCGGTTGCCCCGGTCGGACCACCACGGCCACCCGGTCGTCGTAGCGGGCGGGCGTCAGCCGGCCTCGGGGACCCCGTCGTGGTGGGTCTGCTCGTCGGCGAGGTGCCCGCGCAGGGTCACCAGGGTCCGGGCGAGCAGCCGCGACACGTGCATCTGCGAGAGCCCGACCTGGGCGGCGATCTGCGTCTGGGTCTGGTTGCCGAAGAACCGCAGCATGAGGATGGTCCGCTCCCGCTCGGGGAGCTTGCGCAGCGCGGGACGCAGCGACTCGCGGGCCTCGACCGCGTCCATCCCGGCGTCGATGCCCCCGACGATCTCGCCGAGCGGGTTGTCGGTGTCGCCGACGAGCTGGTCGAGCGAGTCCGACCGGTAGGAGTCCTGGGCCTGCAGCCCCTCGATGACCTCCTCGCGGCTGATGCCGAGGTGCTCGGCGAGCTCGGAGACCCGGGGGGCACGGCCGTGCCGCGAGGCCAGCTCCTCCTGGGCGCGGGTCATGCGGCTCTGGATGTCCTTGAGCCGCCGCGGCACGCGCATCGACCAGGTGCGGTCGCGGAAGTACCGGCGGATCTCCCCGGTGATCGTGGGGACGGCGTAGGCCAGGAACGGGGTGCCCTGGCCCGGGTCGAACCGGTCCAGCGCGTTGATCAGCCCGATCGTGCCGACCTGCTCCAGGTCCTCGACGGGCTCGCCGCGGTGCCGGTAGCGCCCGGCGATGTGCCGGACCACCGGGTGGAAGCCCCTCGCCAGCTCCGAGCGCAGCCGCTCCCGCTCCGGGTCGTCGGGTCCGGCGGCGGCGAAGGCGTGCAGGGGCGCGAGGAGGTGGGCGTACTCGTCGGGACGGGCGTCCACGGTCTCGTGGGCGTTCCCGGCGGCCTCGTCCACGGGGTGCCCGGGACCGGTGTGCACGGTCCCGACGTGCCCGCTCGTGCCGTCCACCGGGTCCCCCACCGTGTCGTCGGCCCGCGACGCCTCGGCTCCCGCGGCGTCCGTGCTCGGCTCAGCCATGCCGTCTCCGCGGCCGGCGATGATCGACTGTCATCACCGACCGACGGTAGGCCGGGTGGCGCGGGCCCGCATGTCGAACGTCGCGTGACCTGGTCAACTGTCGATCGACGGTCACTCCGATGAGTTTCACGGCGACGTGGTGGGTACTGCTCTCCCATGTCCCCGACTCTGCGTGTCGAGCTGCCCGTCGAACCCGGGTCGGCAGGCCGCTCCCGCCGGGAGACCGGGAGGTGGCTCGCGTCGCTGTGCGGGACCGACGAACAGTGCCCGACCGTGCAGGATCTCGTCCTCGCGGTGAACGAGGCCGTCTCCAACTGCATCGAGCACGCCTACGGGACCACCGGCCCGGGCGGGGACGCGACGGTCCTGCTGCGCGGTGACGCCGAGGGGTACCGGGTGCGGATGGAGGTCAGCGACCGCGGGCGCTGGCGCGACCCGCCCACCGACCCCGGCCACCGCGGACGGGGCATCGGGATGATCGAGGCGGTCGCGGAGGACGTACGGGTGGTGCCGGGTCCCGACGGGACCACCGTCTCGTTCCAGGGGCGGATCGGCCGCTGTCCGGGGCTCTGCGTCCCGGCGTCCTGACCCGTCCCCGCTCCCGGGGACCCCTGCAACGACAGGGTCGCCGCACCCCACGCCCGAGGGCGGGTGACGGCGACCGGTTCTCATCGGGCCCGATCCGGCTGCGGACCGGGCGTGGTGGTGCGGTGGTCAGTCCCGCATGGAGGCGGACGGGTCGTCGGACCGGTGTCCGCGGTGTCCCGCGCGGGCGACGGGGGTGTAGCGCCCGTCGTGGCGGGCCTGCTCGCTCTCGGGGTGGGGCCAGGTCGTGTTCGCGTGCTGCGTGCTGCTCTCACTCATGGACACAGAGTGCCCACCGGACGTTCCGGGCAAGCGGAGCGCAGGAGTCGGCTCGGTAACACCTGCGCCCCGCCCGGGTGAAGTCGCCCGCCGGTCAGCCCGTCTTCGTGAGGCTCTTGATCGAGGACAGGATGTCCTGCACGCGCTCCTTGGCGTCGCCGAACAGCATCTGGGTGTTGTCGCGGAAGAACAGGGGGTTCTGCACTCCCGCGTAGCCGGTGGCCATCGACCGCTTGAACACGATCACGTCCTTGGCGTCCCACACCCGCAGTACCGGCATCCCGGCGATCGGTGAGCCCGGGTCCTCCGACGCGGCCGGGTTGACCGTGTCGTTGGCGCCGATCACCAGCACGACGTCGGTCTCGGCGAGATCGTCGTTGATCTCGTCCATCTCCAGGACGATGTCGTAGGGCACCTGGGCCTCGGCGAGGAGCACGTTCATGTGCCCGGGGAGCCGCCCCGCGACCGGGTGGACGCCGAAGCGCACGTTCACGCCGGCGTCGCGCAGTGAGCGGGTCAGCTCCGCCACCGGGTACTGGGCCTGGGCGACCGCCATCCCGTAGCCGGGGGTGATCACGACGCTCTCGGCGTTCGCGAGCAGCTCGGCGACGCCGTCGGCGTCGACCTCGCGGTGCTCACCCTCCACCGCGGCGGCCGCCGAGGAGGTGGCGCCGAAGCCACCGGCGATGACCGAGACGAACGACCGGTTCATCGCCTTGCACATGATGTAGGACAGGTAGGCACCGGAGGACCCGACGAGCGCGCCGGTGATGATCAGCAGGTCGTTGCCGAGGAGGAAGCCCGCCGCCGCGGCGGCCCAGCCGGAGTACGAGTTCAGCATCGACACCACGACCGGCATGTCACCGCCGCCGATCGAGGCGACCAGGTGCAGGCCGAGCAGCAGCGCCAGCACCGTGAGCACGGCCAGGATCCACATCTGCGGCGAGAGGACGAAGACGACCGTCAGCACCGCGAACGCCACGAGCGCGCCGAGGTTGAGGACGTTCTTGCCGGGCAGCATCAGCGGCGCCGACTTGATCTTCGCCGACAGCTTCAGGTAGGCGACCACCGAGCCGGTGAAGGTCACCGCGCCGATGAAGACGCCGACGGCGACCTCGGCGTGGTGGATGCCCAGCAGCGAGCCCTCGAGCTGCAGGTGACCGGACTCGACCTCGAGGAAGCCGTTCCAGCCGACCAGCACCGCGGCGAGGCCGACGAAGCTGTGCATGAGCGCGATGAGCTCGGGCATCCCCGTCATCTCGACGACGCGGGCCCGCCAGAGCCCGATCGCCCCGCCGACGACGACGGCGACCAGCAGCAGGGCGACGCCCAGCCCGGACGCCTGGCCGAGCGCGACGACGGCCGTGGCGACCAGCGCGATCGTCATGCCGGCGATGCCGAACAGCACACCGGAGCGCGATGTCTCGTGCCTCGACAGCCCCGCGAGGCTGATCACGAACAGGATCGCGGCGATCAGGTACGCCGCAGTGGTCCACGTCTGCACGGCTCAGCTCCTCGTGAACATCTGCAGCATGCGGCGGGTCACCGCGAAGCCACCGACGATGTTGATGGCGGCGAGCAGCACCGCGACCGCGGCGAGCCCGATGACCAGGGCGTCGCCGCCCGTGCCGATCTGCAGGATCGCGCCGACGACGATGATCCCGGAGATCGCGTTCGTGACCGACATCAGCGGCGTGTGCAGCGCGTGGTGCACGTTGCCGATGACGTAGAAGCCGATGACGATCGCCAGCACGAACACCGTGAGGTGCCCGGCGAGCTCGGCCGGGGCCAGAGCCGTGACCGCGAACAGCGCCAGCGCGCCGACGATCCCGGCGGCGAGACCCGCGTACGGGGAACGCGGCTTCTCCGGCTCCTTCTCCTTCGGCTCCTCGGCCGGCTGGGCGGCGGGCGCCGCGCTCACCGTGACCTCGGGCGGCGGCCAGAGCGTCTCCCCCGCGTGCGCGGTGGTGATGCCGCGGACCACGGTGTCGTCGAGGTCGAGCGCGAGCCGCCCGTCCTTCTCCGGGGTCATGAGCTTGAGCAGGTTGAGCACGTTCGTGCCGTAGAGCTGCGAGGCCTGCGCGGGCAGCCGGGCGGCCAGGTCGGTGTAGCCGACGACCGTCACGCCGTGGTCGGTCACGACGACCTCGCCGGCCACCGAGCCCTCGACGTTGCCGCCCTGCGAGGCCGCCATGTCGACGACCACGCTGCCCGGGCGCATGGACGCCACGTCCGCGGCGGTGATCAGCTTCGGCGCGGGGCGCCCCGGGATCAGCGCGGTGGTGATGATGATGTCGCAGTCCGCGGCCTGCTCGGAGTAGATCTCGGCCGCGCGCTTGTCGTAGTCCGCCGAGGTGGCCTTGGCGTAGCCGTCGGTGGAGGCCTCCTGCTCGACCTCGACCGCCAGGTACTCGCCGCCGAGCGACCGCACCTGGTCGGCGACCTCGGAGCGCGGGTCGGTGGCCCGCACGACCGCGCCCAGGCTGTTGGCCGCGGCGATGGCGGCGAGCCCGGCGACGCCCGCCCCGGCCACGAGCACCTTCGCCGGCGGGACCTTGCCCGCCGCGGTGACCTGACCGGTGAAGAACCGGCCGAACACGTGGGCCGCCTCGATCACCGCCCGGTAGCCCGCGATGTTGGCCATCGACGACAGCACGTCCATCGACTGGGCCCGCGAGATCCGCGGCACCGCGTCCATCGACAGGGCGGTGACGCCCTGGGCGGTGAGCGCCTCGGTCCGCTCGGCCTCGAAGCGCGGCGCGAGCATGGCGATCAGCACGGCCCCCTCGCGCAGCTTGCCGATCTCGTCGGGCTCCGGGGCGTTGATCCGCACCACGATGTCGGTGTCCCAGACGGGACCGTCGACGACGTCGGCACCGGCCTCGGCGTACGCCTCGTCGGTGAACCCGGCACGGGCACCCGCCCCGGACTCGACCGTGACGGCGTAACCGAGGCCGACGACCTTCGCGACCGTCTCGGGGCTCATCGCCACGCGGGTCTCGGGCTCCGCCTCCGCGGCCACACCGATCCGCATCGCCGGTCCCGACGGGTCAGGGCTGTCGCTCATGCACTCTCCTCGATCTCGCGCGCGCTCCGTCGCTCACGCTGGTCGCGGGCCTTTCGGAAGGTAATGCCGGAACCGGGCGTGTGCAGTCACGACTGCGTCACAGGCCGGGATTCCACCCCTTCGACCGGGCAGGCGGTGCCGGGCGGGAGCGTATCGCGACGATCGGGCGTGCGGACCCGTCGTCGGGGGAGGTGGCGGGCCCGCCCCTGATCAGGATGGTCCTCCGGAGCGGAGCCCAGAGCCGCTCCCCGACACGACGCCGACCGATGCGGCCACGTCGTGGTGTTCGCCTGGCTGGTCCCGCTGCTGCCGTCCGCGACGACGCATCCGGCGCCGGTTATGCCGCCGTTCGTCCTGGGCCACGTCGTGGCGCAGGCCGTGGTCGCGGTCGTGCCCACCGTCCGGGACCACCGGGTACGACCGAGCGGGATGTGAGGGGCGTCGATGCCCTCGAGGCAGTACGGTCCCCTTCGGACCGACAAAAAAGCCAGGACCGGAGTCCTGGCTTTTCGTATCGGGTGGAGCTGAGGGGATTCGAACCCCTGACCCCTTGACTGCCAGTCAAGTGCGCTACCAGCTGCGCCACAGCCCCTTGCGACATGAAGAACACTACACGGGCCGGTCTCCGGCCCGGAAAGGGGGGTGCCCCTCCCGGAGCCGACACCTACCGTCGGCCCCGTGCAGCCCTCTGACATCGGACGACTCGTCACCCTCGGCGCCCCCGCGGTGTCCCCGGACGGCACGGTCGTCGCCGTCGCGGTCCGCCGCGTCGACCTCGGCGCCAACCGGTACCGCACTGCGATCTGGCTCACCCCGACCGACGGGAGCAGCCCACCGCGCCGGCTGACCGGCTCCGAGCACGGCGACTCCTCCCCCGCCTGGTCGCCGGACGGGACGAGGCTGGCCGTCGTCACCGGGCGGGAGGGCGGCGGCGCGCAGCTGCGGGTGCTGCCGATCGGCGTCCCGGGCGAGCCGGTGGTGGTCTGCGAGCGTCCGGAGCCGGTGTCCGAGCCGGTGTGGTCGCCGGACGGCACGCGGATCGCGTTCGTGTCCCGGGAGCGGGCGGCCCGCTGGGCCACCGGCGACGACGACCGGGCCCGTGAGCCGCGCCGGATCGACCGGCTGTTCAGCCGGCTGGACGGGGAGGGCTGGATCATCGACCGCCCGTCGACGGTGTTCGTCGTCGACGCCGGGGGCGGCGACCCGGTGGCCGTCGCGGGCGGGCCGTACGAGCACTCGTCGCCCGCCTGGTCGCCGGACGGGCGGACGCTGGCCGTCGTCGCGGACCGCGAGCCGGACTGGGACCTGGACGAGACCGCGCGGATCTACCTGGTCGACGCCACGGGTGGCGGGGGCGGGCCGCGGCGGCTCACCCGCACCGGGCGCCACCACACGCACCCGTCCTGGTCGCCGGACGGCACCCGGCTGGCCACCCTGGCCTCCGACGACCACCTGGCGTCCCCGGCGCACGCGTCGCCGGCGGTGGTCGACGTCGCGACCGGGCGGGAGGACGTCCTCGCGACCGGTGTCGACCGCACCTGGCGGCCGTTCCCCGGCGCCCGCGCCCCGATCTGGGACGACGGGCACCTGCTCGTGTCCTGCGAGGACCGTGGCGGGGTCCACCTGTACCGGGTCGCGGCCGACGGCGCCGGAGCGGGCACCGCGCAGGCGCTGCTGACCGGCGATCGGGCGGTGACCGCCTACGACCGCGCGGGCGGGACCACCGTCGTCCTGGTCACCGACCACGACCACCTCGGCGAGCTGCACGTCACCGACGACGGGTCGCTGCGCCGGCTCACCTCGCTGACCGAGCCCTTCCACGACGCCGTGCCGCGCGGGCGGACCCCGGTGCGGCTGGCCGTGCCGTCCCCGGCCGGGGACGGCGACGTCGACACCTGGGTGCTGCTGCCGGACGAGCCCGCCACCGGCGACGGCGGGCGGATCCCGGTGCTGCTGTCGATCCACGGCGGCCCGATGACCCAGTACGCCGACGCCTGGTTCGACGAGTTCCGGCTGTGGGCGGGCGCCGGCTACGCGGTCGTCTGGTGCAACCCGCACGGCTCGACCGGCTACACCCAGGACCGGGTCCGGTCGATCCGCAGCCCGCTGGCGCAGACCGCGCCCGGGACCGGCTGGGGCGGGATCGACGCCGACGACGTGCTCGCCGCGCTCGACGGCGCCCTTGCCGCCTTCGACCGGCTCGACCGGGACCGGGTGGGCGTCCTCGGCGGGTCCTACGGCGGCTACCTCACCTCGTGGCTGGCCGCCCACCACTCCGCCCGGTTCGCCGCCGCGTGCAGCGAGCGGGCGGTGAACAACCTGGAGTCGCTGGACTGGAGCTCCGACGCCGCCGGGTGGTTCGGCCACGAGCTGGGCCGCTCGCTGCTGGACGCGCCGGAGGAGTACCGGCGGATGTCCCCGCTGCACCACGTCCGCGGCATCGACGTGCCGATGCTGATCCTGCACTCCGAGGACGACCTGCGGTGCCCGGTCGAGCAGGCCGACGCGCTGTTCGTCGCGCTGCGGCTGCTCGGGCGGCCGGTGGAGTACTGGCGGTTCCCGGAGGAGGGCCACGGGATGTCGCGCGACGGGTCGCCGCGCCACCGCGTCCAGCGGGCGCAGATCGTCCTCGACTTCTTCGGCCGGCACCTGGGCGGGCGCAGGCCGGAGGAGGTCCCCGCCGGCTGAGCTGCGACGCTCAGCCGGCCCGGCTGCGCCCGTCCTCGTCGTCGCCCAGGTCCTCGATGTCGACACCCTGGTCGTCGGTCTCCGGGCCGACGGACCGCGGCGCGCCGTCGACGGCCCGGACCGGCTCGCCGACGGGCTCACGCAGCCGTCGCAGGGCGGGGTCGCCGGCCCAGAACTCGTCGAACCCGTGCTCGGCGAACCGGTCGGCGACGCGGTGGATCGCGATGTCGTGACGCACGTAGAGGTGCGCGAGCAGCACCGCGGCCGGGTCGTCGGTGTAGAGGCCCCAGGTGCGGTCGGCGGTGAGCCCCCCGATCACGGCCTGGTCCCGGTCCGCGACGACGATGAGCATCCGCCGGCCGAGGTTGTCCTCGACCGCCGACGGGGCCGAGTAGCGGTGCTCGGTGTGCCAGCCGACCGGGTCGTCGTCGGCGCCGAAGACGACCGTGGCCACGTCGACGCCGTGCTCCTCGGCCCGGCGGATCGTGGGCTTGAGCGCCTCGACGTCCTCCGGCCAGCCGAGCACGTACAGCTCCGAGCGGGCCGCGGCGGCGACGTCCTCGGCCCGTTCGAGAAGCATCCGGCGCTCGGTCAGCGAGTGCACCAGCCGCACCTGCGGTGGCGCGGTCAGCCGCGGGATCTCGTTCTGCAGGATGCCCAGCGTGCGGTCGAAGTCGCGGCGCATCCGCTCCAGCAGCGTCGCGGGCGGCAACGGGACGTAGCCGGTGCCGTCGGCGGCCCGCACCTCGAACGCCGCGCCGCGGCCGACGAGCTTGCCCAGCGTCTCGTAGACGGTGCTGCGCGGCACCCCCGACCGCTTCGCCACCTCGTAGCCGTTCACCGCCTCGCCGGCACCGACCAGGGCGACATAGGCCTTCGCCTCGTACCCCGACATGCCCAGCCGTTGCAGTTCTTCCGTCACCCGCCGCACGGACATTGCGAGATCATCTCACTCATTCGGCACCGTCCCGCGACGTGGTGCCGCGGCCCCGTCGCACACGACGGTCTCCCTATGATCGGTTGCGGACGACGGATTGATACGTCCGGATCCGCACCATCATCACAATCGAGGACCCGGAGCGCGCGCCACACCGGCCCGCATCGCCGCGTCCGCCTCACGCAGGATCTCGCGCATCGCCGCTCCGGCACCCGCCGGGTCACCGGACCGGACGGCGTCGGCGACGTCGCGGTGCAGACGGATCGCGTCGGGCTCCGGCCGGCTGGGCATCAGGTGGTGCCGGGTGCGCCCGGCCAGCACCTCGGCGACGACGTCGCCCAGCGCGGCCACCATCTCGTTGCCCGAGGCCGCGAGCAGCGTGCGGTGGAACACGACATCGGCCTCCAGGTAGGCCAGCAGGTCTCCGGACCGCCCGTGCACGGCCATGTCCATCACCGCGCCGACGAGCACACCGCACTGCTCGGGAGTGGCCCGGTCGGCGGCCAGCTCCGCGGCCAGCGGCTCCACCCCGCAGCGCAGCTCGGACAGCGACCGCAGCTGCTCGTCGCGGCCGGGACCGTCCAGCCGCCAGCGGATCACCCGCGGGTCGTGCACGTTCCACTGCTCCCGCGGGGCGACCGTCGTGCCGACCCGGCGCCTGCTGCGCACCAGGCCCATCGACTCCAGTACGCGCACGGCCTCCCGGACGACGGTGCGTGACACGCCGTAGCGCGCGACCAGCTCCTCGGCCCGCAGGACCTCGCCCGCCCCGATGGTCCCCGCGGCGATCGCAGTACCGAGCCGGTCCAGGACGTCCCCGTGCAGACCCTCCGGTGCGCCACCCACGCCCCGAATCGTGCCACTGCATGGGCCCGGCGACACGATACGACCATACCTGAACCGATTCGGTGTTGAAAAAGTACTACTAATAACCGACGCTGGTCCCACCACGGTCCGGGTAGTCCCGGTCCGCGTGCCGATGCCGCCACACCCGTGAGGAGCCGATGCAGTGACGCACCAGCCGGCGACACAGCAGCCACCACCCCACCCGCTCGTCGTCGTGATGGGGGTGTCCGGCTCCGGGAAGTCCACCGTCGGCGCCGCCCTCGCCGACGCCCTCGGTGTCCCCTTCACCGACTCCGACGGCCTGCACCCGGCCGCGAACGTCGCGAAGATGGCCCAGGGGATCCCGCTCACCGACGCCGACCGCGAGCCCTGGCTCGACGCCGTCGGCGCCCGGCTGGCCGAGCACACCGGCACCGGGCTCGTCGTCGCCTGCTCGGCGCTGCGCCGCGCCTACCGCGACCGGCTGCGCTCGCACGCGCCGTCGACGGTGTTCGTGCACCTGTCCGGCGACGCCGCCGTGCTCGCCGAGCGCATGGGCGGGCGCTCCGGGCACTTCATGCCGACCGCGCTGCTCGACTCCCAGCTGGCCACCCTGGAGCCGCCGGCCGCCGACGAGGCCGCGACGACGCTGGACATCCGCCGGCCGGTCGACGAGATCGTCGCGGGCGCCGTCGCCGTCGCCGTCACCGGGCCGGAGGTGGCCCCGCGATGACACTGCACCCCGCACTCGTCCTGGCCGCGGAGCAGGCCCAGCCGGTCGCCTCCGCCGGTCGCCTGGTGACCGCCGCGCTGGTGGGCATCGTCGCGCTGGTCCTGCTGATCACGCAGTTCTCGCTGCACCCGTTCCTCGCACTGACCATCGGCTCGCTGCTCGTCGCGGGCGTGGCGGGTATGTCGATGGGCGACGCCGTGGAGGCCTTCTCCGACGGCTTCGGCTCCACCGCCGCGAGCGTCGGCACGCTGATCGCGCTGGGCGCGATGTTCGGCAAGCTGCTCGCCGACTCCGGCGGCGCCGACCGGCTGGTCGACACGATCGTCTCCCGCTCCGGCCCGCGGACGCTGCCGTGGTCGATGGCCGCCGTCGGCGCACTGATCGGCCTGCCGATGTTCTTCGAGATCGGCCTGGTCATCCTGATGCCGGTCATCTTCCTGGTCGCGCGCCGCGCCCAGGTCTCGCTGATCGCCGTCGGCATCCCGGCACTGGCCGGGCTCTCCGCCATGCACGGCCTGGTCCCGCCGCACCCCGGCCCGCTCGCCGCGATCGGCATCCTCGACGCCGACCTGGGCATCACCCTGGCCCTCGGCGTGCTCGTGTCGATCCCGGTCGTCGTCCTGGCCGGACCACTGTTCGCGAAGGTCGCGGCCCGCTGGGTCGACGTGTCCCCGCCGGCGCTCTTCGAATCCCGGGTCGCGGCCGGGACCAGCACCCCGTCCGGCGGATCGGCCGGTGCCACCACCGGCACCGACCCGGACACCGGCTCCGGCAGCGGCTCGGGCGGCGACGCCGTCGTCGATCGCGACGCCCCGGACGGCGGGCCCACCCGGCGCCCCGGGTTCGCCGCCACCCTGCTCACCGTGCTGCTGCCGGTCGTGCTGATGATGGGCAAGGCCGTCGGCGACATCGCCGCACCCGAGGGCAACCCGGTACGCGCCGCGCTGGACTTCGTCGGTACCCCGCTGGTCGCGCTGCTGCTCTCGGTGCTGGTCGCGATGGTCACCCTCGGCACCGGATCCGGCATGAACCGTGCCGGGATCATGGGCTCGCTGGAGCGGTCGCTGCCCGCCATCGCCGGGATCGTGCTGATCGTCGCCGCGGGCGGCGGGTTCAAGCAGACCCTGGTCGACACCGGGATCGGCGCGATGATCGCCGGCTGGGCCACCGGCGCCGGCATCTCCGCGCTGCTGCTGGGCTGGCTGGTCGCGGTGGCGATCCGGCTCGCGACCGGGTCGGCGACGGTGGCGACGGTGACCGCCGCGGGCATCCTCGTCCCGCTGCTGCCGACGCTCGACCCGACCCAGACCTCGCTGCTGGTACTGGCGATCGGCGCGGGCTCGCTGTTCTTCTCCCACGTCAACGACGCCGGGTTCTGGCTGGTCAAGGAGTACTTCGGGCTCACCGTCGGCCAGAACATCAGAACCTGGTCGATCATGGAGACCGTCATCTCGGTCTCCGGCCTGGTCCTGGTGCTGGTGATCGACCTGGTGATCTGACCCCGCTCAGACGACGACGCCGGCCCGGGTCGCCGGGTCGGCGCCGGTCGTCCGGCCCGGCCCGGCGACGTCACGGGCGGTGCGGGCCAGGCGCCGTACCGCCTCGGCCGCCACCGGACCGGGGTGGGTGAAGGGCACCCGCAACCGGTCGGTGAACGCGTGCCCGGCCCCGAACCGCGGGCCGGGCGCCAGCACCAGGCCGTGTCGCGGGGCGGCAGCGGTCAGCGCCGTCGAGACGTGCGCACCGAGGTCGCACCACAGCGCCAGCCCGCCGTCGGGGACGGTGAAGCGCCAGTCCGGCAGGGCCGCGGCGAGCTCGGCGACCAGCAGGTCGCGCCGGGTGCGCAGCACCCCGACCCGTTCGGCCCGCAGCACGTCGAGCCGCTCCAGCACCTCGACGGCGACGAGCTGCTCCAGTACCGGCAGCGCCAGCTGGGCGCGGGCCAGCCGTCGTCGCATCCGGGCGGCCCGCTCGCGGCCGGCCCGGATCCAGCCGATCCGCAGCCCGCCCCAGGCGATCTTGCTCAGCCCTCCGACGGTGACGACGTCGTCGGGACCGGCGGCGTGCGCGGCGCACGGCAGCGGCCCCGTGGCGCCCTCGCGCAGGTCCAGCTCGGCGAAGGTCTCGTCGACCAGGGCGACCGTGCCCTGGCGGGCGAGGCGCTGCACGAGCCGGGCGCGGGCGCCGTCGTCGAGGAGGCGGCCGGTGGGGTTCTGGAAGTCCGCCATCAGGTACGCGACCCGCGCCGCGGTCTGCCGGGCGGCCCGCGGCAGCACGGTCTGCGGGGTCGCGTCGGCGCCGTCCCCCGACACCGGGACGGCGACCGCCCCCGCGTCGGAGACGACGTCGAGCGCCGACGGGTAGGTGGGGTGCTCGACGAGCACCCGGTCGCCGGGCCCGGCCAGCTCGGCGACGACGATCCCGATCGCCTGCAGCGCCCCGCCCGTCACGACGACCTGCTCCGGCCCGGTCGGGAGCCCCCGGGCGGTGAACCGGTCGGCGATCGCGGCCCGCAGCGCGGGCAGGCCGTCCGGGCCGTAGCCGTGTCCGGCCAGCTCCGCGGCGCCCCGTTCGACGGCGCGGGCGACCAGGTCGGGCAGCACCGCGGGCGCGGCGGGCGCGGCGTGGGCGAGGTCGATCGTGCCGCAGTCCACCGGCCCGGGCGCCCAGACCCCGTCGACGCCCCCGGTGCGGTCCGGGAGCCGCACCCAGGTGCCCGCCCCGTGCCGGGCGTCGGCCCAGCCGTCGTCGCGCAGGTCGCGGTAGGCGCGGGCGACGGTGACCCGGCTGACCCCCAGCGCCTCGGCCAGCGCCCGCTCCGCCGGCAGCCGGGTGCCCGACGGCAGCTTGCCGTCGCCGGTCAGCACCCGCACCGCGTCGGCCAGCACCCGGTACGCCGGGCCGCGCCCGCCGTGGACGTCACCGCACAGCGCGGCGAGGCGCTCCGCCCCGACCCCCTGCGTCATTCCCGATCCACTTTCGCTCGAGTGGCACGGTGACGACAGGCCACCGATCGAGGCAGCATGCCATCTCGTGACGATCGACAGCTCCCGCTGGTCGCTGCGGATGCCGCGGCGCACCCGGCGGCTCACCCAGCTCGTGGCCGGCCTGGTCGCCTACGCGGTCTCGATGGCGCTGATGATGCGCGCGGCCCTCGGCTCGATGCCGTGGGACGTGTTCCACCAGGGCGTCGCCGGTCGTACGGCCCTGTCGGTGGGCGCGGTGACCGTGGTCGTCGCGGTCGGGGTGCTGCTGCTGTGGATCCCGCTGCGGGAACGACCGGGGCTGGGGACGGTGGCGAACGTCGTCGTCATCGGGGCCACGGTGGACACCGCGCTCGCGGTGCTGCCCGCCCCGGAGGCGCTGTGGCTGCGGATGGCGTACGCCGTCGCCGGGATCGTGCTGAACGCGGCGGCGACGGCGGCCTACATCGGGGTCGGGCTGGGGCCGGGCCCGCGGGACGGGCTGATGACCGGGCTCGCGGCCCGCACCGGCCTGTCGGTGCGGCTGGTGCGGACCGCGATCGAGGTGACGGTCGTGCTCGTCGGGTGGGCGCTCGGCGGTGTCTTCGGCCCGGTGACGGTGGTCTACGCACTCGCCGTCGGGCCGCTGGTGCAGTGGTTCCTGCCGCGCTTCACCGTGGGTGCGGTCAGCCCGTCACCCTCGACAGCCAGTCCCCGTTGCTCAGATCCATCTTGACCCCGTTCACCATCACCGTCGGGGTCCCGAAGCGGCCGCCGGGCGCCACCGCCGGGTCGGCGACGGCCGCCTCGGTCGCGTCGGCGATCGCCTGGGTGTTCGCCTGGCGGGTGACGCAGCCCGCGAAGTCCCCCGTGGCCCCCAGCTCGGTGCCGAGCGCGGTCAGCTCCTGCACCGTCTTGCCGGCACTGCCCTCGGCGGGCTGGTCGGCGTACAGGCGGGAGTGGTAGGCGGGGAAGATCCCGGCGTCGGCGGCGCACAGCGCGGCGTTGCCGGCGCGGGTCGAGTAACCGGGCGGGGTCGAGCGCTCGTCGAGGATCACGATGTGGTGGTAGTTGATCTTCGCCTTGCCCTCGTTCACCGCGGTGGTGAGCTGGTTCCCGACACCGCTCTCCAGCTGTCTGCAGGCTGGGCAGAGGTAGTCCTCGTAGAGGTCGACGGTCACCGGGGCCGCCTGGTTCCCGGCCTTCACGACGACGCCGTCGCGGGTCACCGGGTAGGTCGCGACGGTCGCCTTCTGGTAGTTCTGGTACAGCACGTAGACGCCCGTGGCCAGGGCGATGACCAGCACGAGCGCGCCGATCCCGAGGTTGCGACCGAGCCCGCTCGAGGTGCGTGCGGTGCTGATCCCCGCCGCCTGCAGCCGGGCCTGCGCGGCCTGCCGGCGCTCGCGCTCGCTCTGTCCCATCAGTGCTCCTTCGTCGCGTCCGCCGGCGCCCGCCGGTCGTGGTCGTGTGCCGCGGCCCGGTCCCCGCGCCCGTCGAGGGAGAACAGCGTCCGCGGGCGCACCACCAGGTACACCGCGGCCGTGAGGAAGGCGAGGTCGCGCAGCAGGGCCAGGCCGTAGCCGGTGTCGTCGGGGTCGACCGGCCCGCCACCGCCGAAGCAGCCGCAGTCGATCGCCAGCCCGCGCGCCCACGCCTGCACCAGCCCCGCGACGAACGCGAGCAGCAGCACGGTGCCCACCACCGCGGCGAGCCGGGTGGCGAGGCCCGCGAGCAGCAGCAGGCCGAGTGCGATCTCCAGCGGCGGCAGCAGGGTCGCGACCGGCACGACGAGCGCGTCCGGCAGCACCCGGTAGGCGGCGACGGCGACGGCCGTGGTGAACGGCTCGGACAGCTTCACCGCCCCCGACACCAGCCAGACCGCGGCCAGCCCCAGCCGCAGCACGGTGCCCAGCACGTCGAGCGGGCGGCCTGCGGTCACGACCGGGGAGCCTAGCGATCCCGCCGGTTCAGAACTCCTCGCGGGCGGACTCCTGCTCCAGCAGCGCGTCGAGATCGGTCAGCCGCTTCATCGTGGCGACGGCGCGGGCGGTGCGGTTGTTGCCCGCCAGCATCTCCTCGTGGCGGTGCACGAACTGCCAGTAGCCCGCGGTGAAGGGGCAGGCCTTCTCCCCCACCCGCACCTTCGGGTCGAACGCGCAGCCCGAGCACAGGTCGGTCATCCGGTCGATGTAGGCGCCGCCGGAGGCGTAGGGCTTGGTGGCCATCCGGCCGCCGTCGGCGTGCTGGCTCATCCCGATCACGTTGGCGGGCATCACCCAGGCGAACCCGTCGACGAACGCCGTCGCGAACCAGTCGTTGAGCTCCGCCGGCCGGTAGCCACGCTGCATGGCGTGGTTGCCGAGGATCATCAGGCGCGGGATGTGGTGGGTCCAGCCGCGGTCGCGGACCCCGCCCAGGGCGTGCGACAGGCAGTTCGCGGTGACGGCGTCGGCGTCCAGGTCGGTCCACCAGTCCGGCAGCGGGGTGCGGGCCCGCAGGTGGTTGCGACGCGTGTAGCCACGCCCGAAGCGCCAGTACAGCTGCCAGACGTACTCCCGCCAGCCGAGGATCTGCCGGACGAACCCCTCGACGCTGGACAGCCGGGCGTCCCCGTCGTGGTAGGCCTGCTCGGCGGCGTGCACCGCCTCCAGCGGGTGCAGCGCGCCCAGGTTCATCGGCACCGACAGCAGCGAGTGCGCCATGGCCCAGTCCTGCTCCAGCACCGCGTCCTCGTACGGGCCGAAGGTGTCGAGGCGGTGCCGGACGAAGTGCCGCAGCGCCCGGGTGGCCTCCTCGTGGGTGACGGCGAAGCGGCGCGGCCCGTCGTTACCGACCGTGGGGTACCCGGCCGCGTCGAGGTCGGCGCGGACCTGCTCGTCGATCCCGTCCTCGCGGGGTTTCCAGGGCGCCTTCACCTCCAGGCGCTCGGCGCCCTTCGGCGGGGACTCGCGGTTGTCGTGGTCGTAGTTCCACTTCCCGCCGACGGGCTTCTCACCGTCCATGAGCACGGAGAACCGCTCGCGCTGGGCGCGGTAGAACTCCTCCATCCGGAAGGACTCGCGGTCACCGGCCCAGTAGTCGAACTCGTCCTTGCCCAGCGCGAAGGTCGGGGTGGGCCGGACCTCGGTGACCAGACCCTCCTTCACGAAACGGCGCACCATGTCCGAGGCCGGGAACGACGTCGGCTGGTGCACCACCACCGGGCGGCCGACCTGCTCCAGCGCCTCGCGGTAGGTGTCGGTGCGCAGGTAGGTGGCCCGGTCGCCGAGCTGCTCGGCGAGGTGACGCATCCCGGACAGCACCAGGTGCAGCTTCTGGCGGTGGTGGCGCCGCCGGCCCAGCGCCCGGGTGGACTCGACGATCACGATCTCGCGGCCGGCGAACTCCTCGGTGTCCCACACGTGGGGGCCGAGCTGGTCGGCGAACAGCCAGAGCGGAGCCGTGTCATCGGACGACATCGACCCAGTGTCGGGGTGGTCGCACAGCGCCGCGCGGCGAGCGCGGTCGTCCTATCGTTGCAGACGTGAACGATCCGGAGCTGGAGGCGGAGCTCGCCGACCACAGCCACGACCACTCCCACCGTGACGTCTCCGGCGGCTGGCTGCGCGCGGCCACCTTCGGTGCGATGGACGGCCTGGTCACCACGATCGCACTGATCGCGGGCGTCGGGGGCGGCGGGGCGGGCCGTGACGTCATCGTGCTCAGCGGGCTCGCGGGTGTCGTCGCGGGGGCGTTCTCGATGGCGCTCGGCGAGTTCGCCTCGGTCGGCACCCAGAACGACGCGCTCGACGCCGAGGCGGCCGTCGAGCGCCGTGAGCTGGCCCAGCACCCCCGCGCCGAGCAGCACGAGCTGGCCGCCCGGTTCCGGGAGATGGGCCTGTCCGAGCAGACCGCCGACGCCGTGTCCCGGGAGGTGCACCGCGACCCCGAGCTGGCGCTGCGGATGCACATCAGCCAGGAGCTGGGGGTCAGCCTGGACGACAAGCCGTCGCCGTGGGTGGCGGCGGTGTCGTCGTTCGCCGCGTTCGCGGTCGGCGGGCTGATCCCGCTGATCACGTTCCTGCTCGGCTACGGCTCGCTCGCGCTCGGCCTCGCCGTCGGCGGCGTCGGCCTGCTCGCCGCGGGGGCGCTGACCTCGCGGTTCACCTCCCGGTCGTGGTGGTCGGCGGCGCTGCGCCAGCTGGCGTTCGGCGCCATCGCCGCCGGCGCCACGTACCTGGTCGGCATGCTGATCGGCGTCAGCGCCGCCTGAGGGTCAGTCCTCCACACTGATCACCCGGGCCGGGCACACGTGCTCGGCCTCCTTCACCGCGTCCCGGTCGCCCTCGGCGGGCGAGTCGGTCAGCAGCTCGACGATCCCGTCGTCGTCCTGGTCGAAGACGTCGGGCGCGGTCACGACACACTGGCCGGCCCCGATGCACAGTTCCTTGTCCACGATCACGCGCATGGCCATCAGAATGCCACCGGCAGCGCGTGCACGCCGTAGACGGCCATGTCGTCGCGGAACGGGATCTCCGAGTCCGGCACGGTGACCCGCAGTCCCGGGAAGCGCCGCAGCAGCGCCGGGTAGGCGATCTGCAGCTCGAGGCGGGCCAGTGGCTGCCCCAGGCACTGGTGCACCCCGAACCCGAACGCGACGTGCCGGTTCGTCCCGCGGGTCACGTCGACCTCGTCGGGGTGCGGCCACTGGCGGGGGTCGCGGTTGGCGGCCTCGGCGGCGAGCACGACGCCCTCCCCCGCGCGGATCGTGACCCCGCCGATCTCCAAATCCTCGGTCGCGACCCGGCGGCGGCCGACGTGGGTCACGGTCAGGACCCGCAGCAGCTCCTCGACCGCGGCGCGGACCTGCGCGGCGTCGCCGTCGCGGACGACGGCGAGCTGGTCGGGGTGGTGCAGCAGGGTCAGCGTGCCGAGCGCGATCATGTTCGCCGTCGTCTCGTGCCCGGCGACGAGCAGCAGCAGCGCCGAGGCACTCGCCTCGTCGACGGTGAGGTCCCCGGCCGCGACCCGGGCGGCCATCCCGCCGAGCACGTCGTCGCGCGGCTCGTCCAGCCGCTCCCGGACGAGGCCGGCGAGGTAGTCCTGCAGCGCGTCCGACGCCGCGGCCGACGCCTCCGCGCCCGAGGTCAGGTCGACCATGATCCGGCTCTGCGCCTCGAAGAACGCGTGGTCGGCGTAGGGGACCCCGAGCAGGTGGCAGATCACCAGCGACGGCAGCGGCAGCGCGAACGCCTGCACCAGGTCGGTCGGGTTCTCCCCCGCTTCCATGGCGTCCAGCAGCGCGGTGACGGTCTGCTCGACCAGCGGCCGGAGGCGCTCGATACGGCGCACGGTGAACTCACCGATGAGCATCCGCCGGTGCCGGGCGTGCTCGGGGCCGTCCATCATGATGAAGCTGCGCCGGCGCCCCCGGGAGCGCACGCGGCGCGACCGCGACGCGGCCGGGTAGCCGTCGCGGTCGGCATCGGCGGACAGCCGCTCGTCGGCGAGCGCGGCGCGGACGTCGTCGTAGCGGGTGACGAGCCACGGCGTACTGCCGTCCCAGATCCTGACCCGGGCGACCCCCGGCTCGGCGGGGCACTCGTCGTCCCGGATGCGGGCGAGCTCGGCGGGCGGATCGAAGGGGCACCCGCGCGTCATCGGGTAGGTGGGCACGGGGTCGGTCACGGCGGTCATCGGCATCACTCCCGCCGAGAATGTTAGCAATGCTCAGTTTCATTGCGCAACGATCTGTGCAGAGAGCAGAGACAGGAACGGCCCCGTCCCGGGATCGGGACGGGGCCGCTGGGCGGTGGAGGTGCCGGGAATCGAACCCGGGTCCTCCGTCGGTTCACGAGGGCTTCTCCGTGCGCAGTCCGCTCTGTCTCTACTCGGATCCACCGGTCACGCGAACAAGCCGGTGTGACGATCCCAGCCACTGTTGGATGTTCCCTGCGATTCCGCGGCCGAACCGCAGGGTGAGTCCCCTGAATGATGTCGGGAACCGGAGCGGGGACGCCTCCGGCCCGACAGCCCCTACCTGGTGATCAGGCAGCGAGCGCGTAAGCGCTCTGGGCAGTGCGACTGTTGTCGGCACTTATTTTTTTGCGACGCATGGTTAACGAGATCATCGTCGCCTTCCTCGGCACGCTTCACCTCGATCAACGATCGGAGTCGAAACCGTTCACCCCCTGGTCGGGTCCCGGAGGACCCGCAGTCCACCTGCACTCCGCACGGACGTACCCGGGCGGACGCACAGCATAACGCCCCACGCCCGCCCGATCATCCCGGTTCCCGGTGGCGTGTCATCCCGCCGCGACGTCGTAGGTGTGCCCCGCGGCCCGCAGCCGGTCGACCAGCACGTCACCCAGCGCGGTGGCCGGGGTGAGGCAGCCCGCACGGTCGGGCAGCGCGGACCCGCCCAGGGCCAGTGCGAGGCCCGCCTCGCCGAACATGACCGCGGTGGCCCCGTAGCCGGGGTCGCCGGGGCCGGAGACCCGCACCCGGTAGCGACGTCCGGACTCGGTCTCGGCACGCACGTCCATCCGGAACCAGCCGCGCTCGCGGGTCCGCTCCGACGGCCCGGTCCCGGGCGCGGGCAGCACCCGGTCGAGCAGCGGGCGGATCGGCGGCACCATGAACGCACCGACCAGCGCGCCGAGCCCGCCGGTGACCACACCCGCGGTGACCGCCCCGGACACCCCGCGACCACAGCCCTGGAGCTCGCCGTAGCGCAGTCCGCGGCCGTAGGCGTGGTCGAGCAGCGCGTTGGAACGGCGCACGATCCGGGTGTTGTAGGACGCCATCACGAACGGCGCGGTCCAGGTGCCGTCCGGGAGCCGGGCGGGCGGTCCCGCGTCACCCGGCTGCGACGGCGTCGGCTCGGCCGACGGGTCGGGGCTCAGCGAGTGCGGGCGGGCGGCCAGGCGCCGGGCGTCGCGGTCGGTGCGGACGGTGTCGAGCTGCCCGCGCAACGAGTCCACCGTGCCGCCGGAGACCCCGCCGCGCATCGTCGCGACCGTGCGGACCTCGGTGAGCCCACCCGCGCCGTCGGCCTGTGCGGCCCGGTGCGCGAGGAACACCCCCAGGTCGGAGGGGACGGAGTCGTAGCCGCAGGAGTGCACGATCCGCGCGCCGCTCGCGCGGGCGGTGTCGTGGAAGCGGTCGATCGCCTCGCGGACGAACAGCACCTCGCCGGTGAGGTCGGCGTAGTGGGTGCCGGCCCTCGCGCACGACCCGACCAGTCCCAGTCCGTACTTCGCGTACGGGCCGACCGTGCTCAGCACGACGCGTGCGCCCGCGGCGAGCCGGTCGGTCGCGGCCGGGTCGGCGGCGTCGGCGACGATCAGCGGCCAGTCCCGCGCCGACGCGGGCAGCCCCGCCCGGGTCGCGGCGAGCTTCGCCTCGGAGCGGCCGGCCAGCGCGATGCGCACCCCGGGCGGGGCGTGCTCGGCGAGGTGACGGGCGATGAGGCCGCCGACGAAGCCGGTCGCGCCGTAGAGGGCGATGTCGACCGGGGCGGCCGCGCCGTTCCCGTCGTTCTGCGGGCTGACCATGTCTAGGAGCTCCTCGGGGTCTCGGCCGCGGGGCCGGGGGCGGCGTGTCGGACGGGGTCGACGCCCAGCAGCGCGGCCGGGGCGTCGTACAGGACCGAGCGCAGGAACGCCGCGCCGAGGCGGGGCTCGGCGGCGGCCCAGCCGGCGATCGCGGCGAGCTGCTCGGCGTAGGCGTAGGGGATGTTGGGGAAGTCGGTGCCGAGCACGATCCGCCCCGGGTGCTCGGCCAGGCGTGCCGGCCAGTCCGGCGGCAGCGGCGCGATCCGCTGGGAGAACGCGGTGCCGACCATCGTCGTGTCGAGCACCAGGTTCGGGAACCGGTCCAGCAGCTCCAGCGCGCCCCGGAAGTCCGGCATGCCCGCGTGCGCCAGCACGATCCGCAGATCAGGGTGCGCCGCCAGCACCTCGGCGAAGATCCCGAGCCCCGTGTGCTCGCCGGGGATCGGGCCGTCGCCGCAGTGGACGACGGCGGGCACGCCCGCGTCGGCCAGCAGGCCCCAGGCGTCGCGCAGCAGGGGGTCGCGCGGGTCGAACCCGCCGACCTGGACGTGCACCTTGACCATCCGCGCCCCGTCGGAGACGGCACGGCCGAGGTAGTCCACCACGGACGGTTCCGGGTAGAGCGTCGCGGTGCGCACCGCGCGCGGGTGGGCGTCGGCGAACCCGCCGGCCCAGCCGGTGAGCCACTCCCCCATGCCCGGCTTGTGCGGGTAGGTCAGGGGCGCGAACGCGAGCACTCCGAGGCGTTCGAGGATCGCGTAGCGCTCCTCCTCGGGTAGCCGGTACTGCACCGGCCACGGGGTGCCGTAGTGGGTCTCGGCGTCGTCGAAGTAGGCCCAGACCTTGTCGAGCATCCGCTGGGGCAGGAAGTGCACGTGCACGTCGACCAGGCCGGGCAGGTCCAGCTCGGCGGTCCAGCGGGGCACGTCGGCGTCGTCGACCGGTGGCAGGGGGAGATCCACGGCCCCACCCTAGGCGGGCCGTGGCTCAGCCGCGCAGGTCCCGGGCCCGCCCCTTGGCCGCGCGGCCGACGGCGCGCGCGATCTCCTTCTGCGCGTCCTTCTTGGCCAGGTCGCGGCGCTTGTCGTAGTCCTTCTTGCCCTTGGCGAGCGCGAGCTCGCACTTGACCTTGCCGTCGTTGAAGTACAGCGACAGCGGCACCAGGGTGAGCCCGCCCTCGCGGGTCTTGCCCATCAGTCGGTCGATCTCCCCGCGGTGCAGCAGCAGCTTGCGGGTGCGGCGCGGCTCGTGGTTGGTCCAGCTGCCGCGCACGTACTCCGGGATGTGCAGGTTGCGCAGGAAGATCTCGCCGTCGTCGATGGTGGCGAAGGCGTCGACCAGCGACGCCCGCCCCAGACGCAGGCTCTTCACCTCGGTCCCCTTGAGCGCGACCCCGGCCTCGAACTCCTCCAGGATCGCGTAGTCGTGCCGGGCCCGACGGTTCTGCGCGATCACCTTCCGGCCCTGTTCCTTCACACGACCAGCCTACCCGCGTACCGCCACCGGTATCCGACCACGGCGGCCCCGGAGCAGTGCCCGTGCACGTCGGCGCCACCTCGTGCAGATTCAGCGCAAGAGCAATGCTCGCGTATCAGACCGATGATCACAGAAGCGGACGTGACGACGACGGCGCGGGGTGAGCGCTCAGACCTTCACGTAGGCGCGCAGGGTCACGTAGCCGGTGATCCCGGCGACGAGGGCCCCGGTGGGCACGAGCAGCGCCGAGACCACCAGCACGTCGGTGATCCGGACCGGCGGGATCACGCCGGCCTGACCCATCGCGGCGAACAGGTCGTCGACGACCGCGTACTTGGCGGCGACCAGGCCGATCCCGGCGAGCGCCCCGCCGACGGCCCCGGCGATGGCGGCCTCGACCAGGAACGGCAGCTGGGTGGTCCAGCGCGTCGCCCCGACCAGGCGCATCACGCCGACCTCGGTGCGCCTCATGAACGCCGAGACCTGCACCGTGTTGGAGATCAGCAGGACCGCCGCGAGCGCCTGCACGACGGCGAGCGCGAACGCCACGTTGCGCACGCCGTTGAGGAAGTCGAACAGGGTCCCGACGACGTCGCGCTGGTCGATCACCCCGCGCACCCCCGGCCGGCCCTCGACGGCGGCCCGGGCGGCCGCGGCACCCGCCTGCTGGTCGGTCAGGGTGACCCGCAGCGTGGCGGGCAGCGACTGCGGCCGGGCGACGTCGGCGACCGACTGCCCGGCGAACAGCTCGCGGAAGCGGGTCCAGGCCTGTTGCTGGGACTCGAACGAGACCGAGCCGACGCCCGGGGCGGCCTCCAGCGCGCTCCGCACCGACGCGCACGTCGGCCCGCTGCAGTCCGGGTCGGTCTCCGAGACGTCCGGGGTGAGCGCCACCTGGATCTCGAGCCGGTTCGTGTAGAGCGCGGAGATGTCGTCGATGGTGCGCAGCACGAGCAGGCCCGCACCGACCGACATGAGGGTGACCGCGGTGGTCAGCACCATCGCGACGGTCATCGTGACGTTGCGGCGCAGGCCGGAGGAGACCTCGCGGGTGAGCAGGGCGGGGCGCATCTACCGGCCCGCCCCGTACACCGCGCGGGCCTCGTCGCGCAGCACGCCACCGTCGGCCAGCTCGATCACCCGGCGGCGCATCGCATCCACGATGGACGAGTCGTGGGTGGCCATCAGCACCGTGGTGCCCGCGCGGTTGATGCGCTCCAGGACCTGCATGATCTCCCGTCCGGTCTCGGGGTCGAGGTTGCCGGTCGGCTCGTCGGCGAGCAGCAGCGGTGGGCGGTTCACCGACGCCCTGGCGATCGCGACGCGCTGCTGCTCGCCGCCGGACAGCTCGTGCGGCAGCCGCTCCGCCTTGCCCTGCAGCCCCACCATCTCCAGCAGCTCGGGCACCGCGATCCGGATCTCCGAGGGCGTGCGGCCCAGGACCTCCAGCGCGAACGCGACGTTGCCGGCGACGGTGCGCTTGGGCAGCAGCCGGAAGTCCTGGAAGACGCAGCCGATCCGCTGGCGCAGCTTCGGCACCTTGCGCCGGGGCAGCCCGGCGACGTCGAGGCCGTCGATGAGGATGGATCCCGAGGTGGGGACGTCCTCGCGCAGCAGCAGCCGCAGCAGCGTCGACTTGCCCGACCCGGACGGCCCGATCAGGAACACGAACTCGCCCGCACCGACCGTCGCGGAGACCCGGTCCAGCGCCGGGCGCCCGGACGCCGGGTAGCGCTTGGAGACGTCCCGCAGCTCGATCACGGAGCGGGACGGTACCGCCGCCCGGAGTACACGGGCCGTGACGACACGCCCGTCAGGCCGGTCCGGCGGCGACCGGGTCCCGCGACGGGTCGAGCGCACCGGCGAGCCGGTCCAGGACGGGGACCGCCGCACGCAGCGCGACCGCGTCGGCACCGTCCAGGTCGCCGAGCGCGCGCCGGATCTGCCGCGTCCAGGCGGCGTCGAGGAGCTCGCGGTGCCGGACCGCCCGGGCCGTGGGGTACAGCAGCGCACGACGGCCGTCGGCCGGGTCGGCACGGCGCTCGACGAGGTCGCGCTCGACCAGCGACCGGACGGTGGCGCTGACGTTGCTGGGCTGCAGCCCGAGACCGCGGGCCACCGCCGACACCGGATGCCCGGGCCGCGCCGAGACCCACCGGAGCACCTCGTGCTCGGATCCGGTGATCGCGTCCAGGCCGACCGCGCGTTCGCCCGACGACCGCAGCACCCGCGACAGGTCGTGGACGGCGGCCACCAGCGCCGCCCAGTCCTCGCGCTCCTTGATCTCCGTCACAGACGCGATACTACTCGACCATTCATATATATTTTCATAACTGATCGCCCGTGGGAGAGAGGACGCCATGACCGTGGGTACCGAGCAGGCCGCACCGAGGACCGCGCGCGGCCGCACCGTGCCGGACGGCGTGTGGATCGGCGTTCTCGCGCTGCTGACGGCGGTGGCGCCGCTGGCCACCGACATGTACCTGCCCGTGCTGCCGACCGTGGCGACCGAACTGGGGGCGTCGGCGTCGGCGGCGCAGCTGACCCTGACCGCGTTCCTGGTGGGGCTGGCGGTCGGGCAGCTGGTGATCGGCCCGCTCTCGGACAGCTGGGGGCGGCGACGCCTGGTCCTCGCGGGCACGGTCCTGCTGTTCGTCGCCTGCCTGGCGAGCGCGGTCGCGCCGTCGGTCGCGGTGCTCGTCGTCGCCCGGTTCCTACAGGGCTTCGGCGGGGCGGCCGGCCTGGTACTGAGCCGCGCGATGATCTCCGACCGCACCGCCGGCGCGCGGACCGCGCAGCTGTTCTCGCTGATGATGGCGATCAACGGGATCGCGCCGGTGATCGCGCCGGTGATCGGCAGCTCGCTCGGCGGGGTCGTCGGCTGGCGGGGCATCTTCGTCGTGCTCGCCGGGCTGGCGCTGCTCATGCTGGTGTCGTCGCTGCTCGCGGTGCACGA
Source organism: Pseudonocardia sp. UM4_GMWB1 (assembly GCF_017312155.1). Classification (NCBI taxonomy): domain Bacteria; kingdom Bacillati; phylum Actinomycetota; class Actinomycetes; order Pseudonocardiales; family Pseudonocardiaceae; genus Pseudonocardia; species Pseudonocardia sp. UM4_GMWB1. The sequence goes on from NZ_QJPN01000001.1 coordinate 5,296,461, forward strand.
GACGCTCCCGGCCCCGGCCCGTACCTCCGGCGGTGTGCGCCGGACCTTCGCCGACGTCGGCGCGCTTCTGCGCCGCCGTCGTTACGTCGGCTACGTGCTCGCGTTCGCCACGTCGTTCTCGATGATGTTCGCCTACATCTCCGGATCGCCGTTCGTGCTGCAGCAGACACTCGGCCTCTCCACGACGCAGTACGCCCTGGCCTTCGGGACGAACGCGGCCGGGCTGGTGCTGGGCAACATCGTCAGCAGCCGGCTCGCCGCGCGGGTCGCCCCGCGCCGCCAGCTCGTCGTCGCCGTCGGGGGGCTGGTCGTGCTGTGCGCGGCTCTGCTCGTCGTGGTGCTGCTCGGCGCCGCCCGCTGGCCCGTCCTCGTGCTGCTGTTCGCGACCCTGGCCACGCTCGGGTTCGTGATGGGCAACAGCGCGGCGCTGGCGACCGGCGAGGTCCGCGACCGCGCCGGGACGGGCTCGGCCCTGCTGGGGGCCACCCAGTTCGGCCTCGGCGCCCTGGTCTCGCCGCTGGTCGGGTCGAGCGCGACGGCGATGGCCGTGACCATGCTGACCGCGGCCACGCTCTCCGCCGTGTCGCTCACCGCCCTGACCCGCGGCGCGACCGCGCCGCGCTGAGCCGGCACCGCCGTCCCGCCCGCCCGGCTCGCGACGCCGAGATGCACCTCAGCGGGAGTTGTCGATCTCCGCGGCCCGCTGAGCTGCATCTCGACGCACCGCGGCCGGGTCGGTGCGAGGCGTGACCCGCGAGGCACGACCCGCGCCCTGAGAGCCGCGAGCCGCGAGGCGCGAGCGCGAAATGCGGGGGCCGTCGTCAGGGGGCGGTGATCTCCACCGGTAGCCCGGGGTCGCCGAAGGAGACGGTCACCGCACCCGGGACCGCGGCGCCGGCGTTCTGCATCCCGGCGGCCGGGGCCTGCGGCTCCAGGCGCAGCCGGAGCAGCCGTCCGCGGTCGGCGGGGGCGGCGTCGGGGGCACCGAGCCAGGCGGTGAACCGCGGGGTCGGCGAGACCAGCCCGGCGAGCTCGTCGAGCCGGGCCCCGACCGCGGGGTCCGGGGCGCCGGCCCGTGCGGCGGCGAGATCCACCGACCCGGTGTAGGTCGTCGCGGCGACGCCGTCGACGTCGGCTGCCCCCGGCGCGGCGACGACGTCGCGCAGCCCGGGCGCGGCGTGCAGCATCCCGCCGACGGCACCGACCGGGAGGAGCCCCGTGGACAGCGGCTGCCAGCGGTCGCTGCCGCCGAACCGGGCCCAGGCACGGTCGTCGAGCACCCTGACCTGGGCACCACGGGTGCCGACGGCGACGGTGAGGTCCGCGGCGAACGGGGTGAAGCGGGCGGGGCCGGAGGCGCGCACCGGGCCGGTGACCGAGTCCAGCTCGACGTCGACCCGCGCCGACCCGGCGCCGGCGAGCGCGGTGCCCGCGGCGGCCACGGTGTCCTGCGCCGACGGCGCGGTGGACGCGGCCGGAGCCCCGTCGGCGGCCGGCTCCGGGGACCCCGTCGTGCATCCGGCCAGGGCGAGGACGAGGAGGGCGCCGCAGACGGCGGACGCCCGGCGACCCCGGCTCACGAGGCCGATTCGGTCTGCTTGCGCCAGCGGATGCCGGCCTCGATGAACTCGTCGATCTGGCCGTCGAGCACCTGCGAGGGGTTGCCCTCCTCGTGCTCGGTGCGCAGGTCCTTCACCAGCTGGTACGGGTGCAGCACGTAGTTGCGCATCTGGTTGCCCCAGGAGGACCCGGCCTCCTTGAACGAGTCGCGCAGCTCGCGCTCCTCCTGCCGGCGCCGCTCCAGCAGCTTCGCCTGCAGCACGGCCATCGCCGACGCCTTGTTCTGCAGCTGGGAGCGCTCGTTCTGGCAGGCGACGACGATCCCGGACGGGATGTGGGTCAGCCGGACCGCCGAGTCGGTCGTGTTGACGCCCTGGCCGCCGGGCCCGGACGCGCGGAACACGTCGACCCGCAGGTCCTTCTCGTCGATCTCGATGTGGTCGGAGGTCTCGACGACCGGGGCCACCTCGACACCGGCGAACGACGTCTGGCGCCGCCCCTGGTTGTCGAACGGCGAGATCCGCACCAGGCGGTGGGTGCCGGCCTCGACCGACAGCGTCCCGAACGCGTACGGCGCGTGGACGGCGAAGGTGGCCGACTTGATGCCGGCCTCCTCGGCGTAGGACGTCTCGTAGACGTCGGTGCCGTAGCCGTGGCGCTCGGCCCAGCGCAGGTACATGCGCAGCAGCATCTCGGCGAAGTCGGCGGCGTCGATGCCCCCGGCCTCGGACCGGATGGTCACCAGGGCCTCGCGCTCGTCGTACTCGCCCGAGAGCAGGGTGCGGACCTCCAGCGAGGAGATCTCGCTGCGGAGCTTCGCGCGCTCGGCGTCGGCGTCCGCGACGGCGGACTCGTCGCCCTCGTCCTCGGCGAGCTCGTAGAGCACCGGCACGTCGTCGAGGCGGCGGCGCAGGTCGTCGAGGCGGCGCAGGTCGCCCTGGGCGTAGGCCAGCCGGCTGGTGATCTGCTGGGCGGCGTCGACGTCGTCCCAGAGGTCCGGCCGGCCCGCCTGCTCGGACAGTTCCTCGATCTCCTGGCGCAGCCGGGGCACGTCGGCGACGGCCTCGATGCTGGACAGCGTGGTGTCGAGGTCCTTCAGGTCGGCCTGGACGTCGGAGTTCACAACGGTCGAGGGTACGCGGGGGTGGGACCCGGTTCAGTCCTGGGGGATCGCGTCGATCAGCTTGATCATCGCCCGGGTGTGGGCGACGGCGAAGTCCGCGACCGGACGGCCGTAGGGGTCGTCGGTCGCACGGGCGGCGGCGCGGGCCACCGCGAGCCGCTCGGCGTAGGCCTCGCGGGCAGCCGCGACGAGCTCGGTGCGCTGCTTGACCGTCAGCGTCCCCGCGTGCAGCAGCCGCAGCACCAGCGGGCTGCGGACGGCGTCGGCGTCGCCGCCGGTGGCGAGCCAGTGCTTGAACGACCGCTTGCCGGCGGCGGTGATCACGTACTGCTGGCTGGCCCGCGGGCCCTGCTTGCCCAGGCGCAGCAACGCCTCCTCGGTCAGCGCGGGCAGCTCGCGGTAGACCTGGCTGCGGGTGACCGAGAAGAACAGCCCGAACCGCTCACCGGCCGCCGCCACCAGCTGCCCACCGGTCATCGGCCCGCCGTGGAGCAGACCGAGGAGGGCGGCGGCGGTGGCGTTGACCGGTGTGACGGGTGCCATCGTCCGACGGTCCCACGTCCGCGCCGGGCGCGCGAGTCCACAGCGCACATCCTCCCTGAGCAGACGGGGTGCACTGTGGCCTCACGCGGCCCACGGAGGGGTCAGGCCCCGATGGTCAGGGAGGCGATCCGCTCGCGGGAGACGGCGACGTCGCCGTACTGGCCGGCGAGCCGCTTGGCGCGCTTGTAGAAGAAGTGCGCCTCGTGCTCCCAGGTGTAACCGATGCCGCCGTGGAACTGGATCATCGCCGCGGTCGCCTGGAGCGCCACGTCGCTGCTCTTGGCCTTGGCGACGGCGACGGCGAGCTCGACACCGTCGAGCCCGGCGTCCACCGCGTGCGCGGCGTAGAGCGCCGCGTGCTCGGCCATCGTGACCCCGACGTGCAGGTCGGCCAGCGCGTGCTTGAGCGCCTGGAACGACCCGACGGGCACACCGAACTGGGTGCGCTCGCGGTCGTAGGCGACGGTGCGGGTCAACGCCTCGCGGGCGATGCCGACCAGGTCCGCGGCGACCAGCACGGTCGCCCGGTCGGTCAGCTGCTTCTGCAGCTCGACGGTGGTGCCGGGCAGCGCCTCGGCGGTCCCGCCGTCCAGCGACGCGAGCCGGGTGGTGCCGTCGTAGCTGCCGACCGGCGACGCCGTGGCGCCGGTGATCAGCGCCAGCCCGGGCAGGCCGTCCTCGGCCGGGGCGACGACGACGTCGGCGAGCGCGCCGTACTCCACCACCGACAGACCGGTCGCGGCGCTGCCCCGGGTGGTGAACGCACCGACCGCCTCGCCCGCGGCGAGCTTCGGCAGCCAGGCCGCCTTCTGCTCGTCGGAGCCGGCGAGCCGGATCGCGTCGGCGGCCAGCACGGTGCCGCGCCACGGGCCGGGGGCGACACCCGCCCCGAGCGCCCGGGCGATCACCTGGGCCTCGACCAGGCCGAGACCGAGGCCGTCGTGCTCCTCGTCGACGGTGACCGCGGTCCACCCCTGCTCGCCCGCGGCGCGCCACAACGACGCCGGGTTGCCGTCGTCGGACGGGTTCTCGACGACCGTCCGCACGGCGGCGAGGTCGAAGCGCTCGGCCAGGTAGTCGCGCACCGCGGCGCCGAACTCCTGCTGGTCGGAGGTGAGTGCGAAGAACATGTGTCCGCTCCCCTTACCGCGGCAGGCCGAGCACGCGCTCGGCGGTGACGTTGCGCTGCACCTGCGACGAGCCGCCCCAGATGGTGACCGAGCGCGACCACATGGCCTGGGCGTGCAGCGGGCGCAGGTCGGTGCCGTCGGGCAGCGCGTCGAGCGTGGCGTCCTCGCCGAGGATCCGGTCGTAGACCTCCCAGAGGTCCTGGAACGCCTCGGACCACTGGAGCTTGGTCATCGACGCCTCGAAGCCGAGATCGCGGCCCTGCTCGACCTGGGTGAGCACGTGCATCGAGTGCAGCTTCAGGCACTCCAGCTCGATCAGCACGCGGGCCAGGTCGTCGCGGATCACCGGGTCGGTGTCGCGGCCGAGCCGCCGGGCGACGGCGGCGATCTCGTCGTACTGACGACGGAACTCGGTGTACTGGGAGATGCCGGACGCGCCGCGCTCGAACGAGAGCAGCAGCATCGCGGTGCGCCAGCCGTCGCCGATCTCGCCGAGGCAGTCGGCGGCCGGGACGCGGGCGTCGTCGAAGAAGACCTCGCCGAACTCGCTCGCCCCGCTCATCTGGCGCAACGGGCGCGCGGTGACGCCGGGCTGGTCCATGTCGATGAGCAGCATCGAGATGCCACGGTGCTTCTCCGACCCGGCCTCGGTGCGGACCAGGGTGAAGATCTTGTCGCCGTGCACGGCGTTGGTGGTCCAGACCTTCTGGCCGTTGACGACGAAGTCGTCACCGTCGCGAACGCCCTTGGTGGACAGCGCCGCGAGGTCGGAGCCGGCGCCGGGCTCGGAGAAGCCCTGGCACCACACGACCTCGTTGCGCAGCAGCGGGCCGATGATCTCCTTCTTCTGCGCGTCGGTGCCGATCGCCATGACCGTCGGCGCGAGGAAGGTCAGCCCGAGCGGGTTGACCGTACGGGGCGCCTGGGCGCGGACGGTCTCCTCGTCGTAGATGGCCTTCATGCCGGGTGTGCCGCCGCGGCCGCCGTACTCGACGGGCCACTGGATGCCGGCGAACCCGGCGTCGGCCTTGTCCCGCTCCCAGTCGCGCCGCAGCCGGAAGCTCTCGGAGTCCTCGAGGGACTCCCAGAACCCGGGGCGGGTCCACTCCTGCGGGATGTGGGCGCCGAGCCAGGAGCGCAGTTCCGCGCGGAACTCCTCCTCGGCCGGAGTGAAGGTGAGGTCCATGGATGAGCACCCGTTCTTCGTGTGAGGTCGGCACTGTCCCGCCCCGGAGCCTTCCATACCCGCCGGTAACCTGCTTCCCGCGGCGTGTCCGTGGCCCGGGCGGTATGCAGGGAGTAGCCTTTCGGTATGCGCAGCGAGCGGGTGACGGTCACGCTGCCGGCGGAGCTGGTGGCCGAGGCGAGGGACGCGGTGTCCCGCGGATCGGCGTCGAGCCTGTCCGCCTACGTGGCGGAGGCCGTGCAGGCACGACAGGACCGGGACCGTTCCCTGGCCACCCTGGCCGACCTCTACGGCGGTCCCCCGCCGGCCGACGAGCTGGATGCCGCGCGCCGTTCGCTGCGCCCGGTCCCGCCCGTGGCCGTCGGCTGAGCCCGCGATGATCGGCGGACGCGTACTCGACTCCTCGGCTCTGGCGGCCTTCGCGACCGGTCGCCCCGTCTACATGCGTGCCCTGGTCTGGGCCGCGGTGGAGGAGAACATCGTGCTCGCGGTGCCCAGCGCCGCCCTCGGTCGCGCCTGGTCGATGGTCGACGCCGAGCACCACGCCGCACTGCAGGTTCTGCTGGGTCTGCCGAACACCGTGATCCACGAGCTGTCCCCGGAGAGCGCCCAGGAGGCCGGACTGCTGCTGGCCTCCCAGGGGCTCGACGACATCGTGACCGGCCAGGTCGTCACCGCCGCCCGGCGGCGGGGCTGGCCCGCGGTCACCGGGGACCCGGGGGCGCTGCGCAAGCTCGACCCGATGGTGCCGATCGAGGAGCTGCCCTGAGCGTGCTCAGGCGCTCCCGTCGCGCAGCCGGGTCCGGAGACGCGCCAGCTCGTCGTCGGTGAGGCCGTTCTCGCGCAGCCAGCCGACCGGACCGCCGTGGCGCTCGTCGAGCAGCCGCAGGAACTCGGCCATGACCTCGGCCCGCGGGCGGTGCCGGTCCAGCTCGTCGACACCGGGCATCGGCTCGCCCGAGGCGGTCGTCCACTTCCGGAACAGGGCGTCGATCCGGGTCGCGGACAGCGCGTAGTCGGCGGTGATCTCCTCCCGCGGTACCCCGACCGCGGCGCACACCAGCGCGACGAGCACCCCGGTCCGGTCCTTGCCCGCGGCGCAGTGCACGACGGTCGTCCCGGAGTCCAGGGTCGCGATCCGGCGGACCCCGTCGACGACGTACTCGCCGCGTCCCTCCAGGTAGGCGAGGTAGTGGCCGAGCATCGGATGGGAGTCGCCGAGGTCGACCTCGGGCAGCGCGATCCCGGTCTCGGGGATGAAGCTGAGCCGGTGCACCGGCACCCCGGCTGCGGCGAGCGCACCGAGGCCGTAGGTCGTGCGTTCGTGGTCAGTGCGCAGGTCCAGCACCTGCGCGACACCCAGCTCGTCGGTGAGGTACGCGACGGCGGCCAGCCCCAGCCCCTCCAGGGACTCGGTGCGCAGCAGGACGCCGGTGCGGACGCGGCCCCCGCCGTCGAGCGGGAGGCCGCCGACGTCACGAGCGTTGGCGAGGCCGTCGACGGTCAACCAGCGGTCCGGTACGAGATCGGTCACGACCCCAGGTTAGGCAGCCCGGGGCGCCACGGCAGCGGTCGCAGGGCAGGGTTCACCGGCCGTGCACCGGCGGGCGGCGCAGCGCGGCGGGCAGCACCCGGGCACCGTCGCCGTACGCGGCGGCGGCGTCGTCGGGGTTGACCAGCCGGCAGGTCGTCATCGACAGGCAGCCGCAGCCGATGCAGCCGTCGAGTCCGTCGCGGAGGGCGGTCAGCGCGTCGATCTGCTCGTCGAGCCTGCCGCGCCAGGACCGCGACAGCCGGGCCCAGTCCGACCGGGTCGGCGTCCGGTCCGCGGGCAGCGCGTCGAGGGCGGAGCGGACCTCCTCCAGCCCGACCCCGATGGACCGGGCCGCCCGGACGAAGGCGAGCCGGCGCAGCACGCTGCGCCGGTAGCGGCGCTGGTTGCCCGAGGTCCGGGTCGCGGAGATCAGCCCCTCGCGCTCGTAGTAGCGCAACGCCGAGTGCGGGAACCCGCTGCGCTCGACGATCTCCCCGATGGTCAGCAGGTCGCCCGCGTCCATGCCCGTCCCCGTCCTGTCACCCCGCCGCGGCCGCCCCCACACGCCGGTCCGCGCATCGGGACGGCCCGTGCAAACCTCGAGCCGACTCCAGTATTGCGCCGTTCGTCGCGAGCCCGCCACCTGCGGGGACCGCCGTCCGTCGGCCGAGGCGCACCGTCCACCGGGTTGCGCCCCGCACGCCATCAAGATCACGGAACCGGTGAACGGTGTCTGTCGCGCGGCGACCGACGACCCCGGGGCTGGACCCCCGCGGCGGGGCCCTCTACGGTCGTCCCCAGTCATCACGGCCCGATCACGAGCGGGCTGGAGCCGGACTCCCCGACCGGCTCACCCGGGACCCCCGACCCGGCCGTTCGTGCGCGGCGCCGTCCGTGATCTGAAAGGCGTTTCCTTGCCCGGACACCGCTCCCCCGGTGGCCACCACGGGTTCCCCCGACCCGTGGCGACCACACCTGCAGCGACGGCCGCTGCACCGTCCCTCGGTTCCTCGCGGCACGGCGGCCCCGCGCACGCCGCGCGTCGTGCGGGCACCCGCACGGCCGCCACCGGCGCCGCGTTCGGCGTGCTCGCCTCCGGTGCGTTCGCCGCGATCGTCCCGACCACTCTGGACGGGACCTCGACGCAGGCCGACGCCGAGGAGGGCGGCACCACCGCCGCCACGACGCTGGCCGCGTACTCCGCGAACATCCCCTCGGCCACGAAGGCCACGGACGGATCGACCTCCGGCTTCTTCAGCCCGGTCTCCTTCGCCCAGCCGTCCGCCGCGTCGGGCGCGCTGCAGGCCGCCGCCCCCGCCCAGGACGCCGACCTCGCGTCCATGGGCAAGGCGCACGAGATCGCGACGAAGATCGCCGCCGAGCACGCCAAGGCCGCCGCTGCCGAGAAGGCACGCCAGGCCGAGAAGGCACGGATCGACGCGATCGTCGCCCAGGGCGGGCTGGACGGCTGGATCGCCGAGGCCCTGGACCACATGGGACTGTCCCAGGCCTACGCGAGCGGGCTCAAGCGGATCATCCTCAAGGAGTCCAACGGGAACCCGCACGCCATCAACAACTGGGACTCCAACGCCGCGGCCGGCAACCCGTCCGAGGGCCTCATGCAGGTCATCCCCTCGACGTTCGCGGCCTACGTGCACCCGGACTTCGCGGACCGGTCGATCACCGACCCGATCGCGAACATCACCGCGGGCGTCCGCTACATGATCGACCGCTACGGCATCGACACCCTCGACGCGGGCGGCCGGGTCGGCAGCCACGGCGGATACATCGGATACTGAGCGAGACCCTGACCCCACGAGCGGCGGTCACCGGGGGAACCCGGTGACCGCCGTCGTCGTTGTAGGGGTCGAATCGTAAACTTTCCTTTACCCGATCGTGCCCGCAACGAGGAGCTGCCACTCGTGTCGTCCCCCGGTGGAGCCCCCGCCAGCCGCACCACGACGACGGCCGGGGGCGTCGCGCGCTCCCGGTTCCGTCCGGAGCTGCAGGGTCTGCGCGCCCTGGCGGTGGTGCTGGTGGTCGTCTACCACGTCTGGGTCGGCCGGGTCTCCGGCGGCGTCGACGTGTTCTTCCTGATCACCGGCTTCCTCATCACCGGTGGTCTCCACCGGGCGGCGGCGCGGGGCGGGGTCGACGTACTCGCCACGTGGCGCCGCCAGTTCTCCCGGCTGCTACCGGCGGTCACGGTCGTCCTCGTCGCGGGCGTGGTGGCCGGGTTCTGGCTGCTGCCGGAGAACCGCTGGATGCCGACCGTCCGGGAGACGGTCGCGTCGCTGCTGTTCCTGCAGAACTGGGAACTGGCACACAACTCGGTCGACTACGCGGCCCGCGACAACGCGGCCAGCATCGTCCAGCACTTCTGGTCGCTGTCCATCCAGGGTCAGTTCTACCTGCTCGCGCCGCTGGTCGTGGCCGGTGTCGCGATCGCGACCCGGCGCGACGGGGCCGACCTGCACCGGCGGCTCACCGGCACGCTGCTCGCCGTCGGCGCGGCCTCGTTCGCGTACTCGGTGTACCTGACGCTGGTGAACCAGCCGCTCGCCTACTTCCACTCCGCGACGCGGATCTGGGAGTTCGCGCTCGGCGGGCTGCTCGCGCTGTGGATCTCCCGGATCGAGGACCGGCCGGAGCTGACCCCCGGCACCCGCGCGGTGCTCGGCTGGGGCGGTGTGGCCGCGCTGGTCTCCTGCGGGATCCTGCTCCAGGTCGACCGCGCGTTCCCCGGCTGGGCGGCGCTCTGGCCGACGCTGGCCGCGGCGATGGTGCTGGTCGCCGGGCGGTCCGGGCACCGGTTCGGCGTCGACCGCCTGCTGTCGGGACGGGTGCTGCGCACGATCGGCGACATCTCGTTCCCGCTGTATCTGTGGCACTGGCCGATCCTGACGCTCACGCTGGTGCGCACCGGGCAGGACCGGCTGGACCTCGAGCAGGGCGCCGCCGTGATCGCGGTGTCGTTCGTGCTGGCCTGGCTGACCCACCGGTTCGTCGAGCAGCGGATCGCCGAGCTCGACGTGCGCCACGCGCTGCGGACCGGCGGGGTGCTCGCGCTGACCGTGCTCGTCGCGGCGGGCTCCTGGTACGGGCTGGCCGCCGCGCGGGCGTCGACGCCGGTACTGGCGGGCTCGCCGTCGCACCCGGGCGCGGTGGCGCTGTCCCCGCAGTTCGACCTCGCCTCGCTCGACCCGGCCGACGCCGAGCTGACCCCGTCGCTGGTGCAGGCGCCCGACGACTGGAGCTACCGCGGCACCCACTGGGACTGCGGGCCCTCCGAGCACGGCGCGGAGCTCGAGGTCTGCACCGTGCCCGCGCCGGACCCGGAGACCTCGGAGCGGACGGTCGCCGTGGTCGGCGACTCGCACGCCCAGCAGTACGCCGCCTCGCTCGCGGTGATCGCCGAGCAGCGCAACTGGTCGATGGTGGGCATGTTCCGCGGGGCCTGCCCGATGTCGGTGCGCTCGGAGACCGTCGCCGACGACCAGGGCTGCACCGACTGGAACGCCGCGGTGCACGACCAGCTGGTCGCGATGCACCCCGACGCGGTCCTGACACTGGCCAGCCGCGACGTGCGGCCCGGGCTGCACGAGCAGACCCCCGAGGGGTTCGTCCAGGCCTGGCAGCGGCTCGACGCGGCCGGGATCCCGGTCGTCGCCGTTCGCGACAACCCGCGCTTCGACTTCAACGTGGTCGACTGCGTCGCCACGCAGGGCCGGGGCGCACCGGCCTGCGAGATCGACCGGCACACGCTGTACCAGCCGTACCCGCCGTGGTCGGCGGTCCCGGGCGTCCCGCCGAACGTGGTGTTCGCCGACATGGCCGACGGCATCTGCGATCCGGCGGTCTGCCGCAGCGAGGTGGGCAACGTGCTCGTCTACATGGACGACAACCACCTGACCGCGACCTACGCCGAGACCCTCGCCCCGACGCTCGCGACGGCGTTCGACCACCTCGGCTGGTGAGCCTCAGACCGGGCGGACGCTCCGCCCGGCCACCGAGACGACGTCGCCGCGACGGAGCTGGGCGCCCCGGCGGTGCTCCGGTGCCCCGTTGACCGTGACCTCGCCCGCCTCGAGGATCTCGCGGGCGTGCACGCCGTCCTCGGCGAGCCCGGCGAGCTTCAGGAACTGACCGACCCGGATCGGCTCCTCGCGGATGGGCACGTCCTGCGGGGGCTGTGGCGTCCTCATGTCCCCAGTGTCCCCGCCGTAGCATCACCCGGCGTGGGTGACCACTACTTCAGCGCCACGCCGTCCGTCGCGAGCCACCGCGGGTCGGTCCGCCTGCACACGTCCGACGTGGACCTGTCGCTGGTGACCGACACCGGGGTCTTCTCGCACAGCCGCCTCGACCGCGGGACGAGGGTGCTGCTCGACACCGCACCCATGCCGCCGGTCCGCGGCCCGCTGCTCGACGTCGGCTGCGGCTACGGCCCGATCGCGCTCACCCTGGCCAGCCGGCGCCGCCGGCTTCCGGTGTGGGCGGTGGACCTCAACGAGCGCGCGCTGGGCCTCACCCGGGAGAACGCCGACGCGGCCGGGCTGGGCAACGTGACCGCCTGCCGTCCCGAGGAGGTCCCCGACGACGTCACCTTCGCCGGGATCTACTCCAACCCGCCGATCCGCTCCGGCAAGACCGCGCTGCACGAGCTGCTGCTGCGCTGGCTCCCGCGGCTCCTCCCGGACGGGCGGGCATACCTGGTGGTGGCCAAGAACCTGGGTTCGGACTCGCTGCAACGGTGGCTGAGCGACGAGCAGGGCTTCCCGACGACCCGCCTGGCCTCCGAGCGCGGCTACCGGGTGCTGGAGGTCGCACCGGCGCCCTGAGCGGGCGGGAGCAGCCCGTCGACGAGTGCGTCGACGACGGTGTCGGCCGGGGTGTCCGGGTCGATGGACAGGGTCAGCCGGTCCAGGAGCAGGCCGTCGACCGCGTAGTGGAACAGCGCGATCTCCGCGGGCCCGCCGGGCAGTCCCGCGGCCCGGTTGTAGGCGACGTCGGCGGCGAACCCGGTGCGCAGCCACTCCCCCATGACCTCGGCGACCTCCGGGCGCCGGGCGGCCTCCAGGCGGAGCTCGAACAGCGCCAGCGTCACCTCCCGCTCCGCACCGAGCCGGCGCACGATGTCGCGGACGTGGTCGGCGAACATCGCGGGCCCCGCCTCCCCCGTACGCAGCCCGGCGACGGTGTCCGGGTCCGGCGCCAGCCGCTGCCCGATCCGGTCGGCCAGCGCACGGACGAGCTCGGCACGGGTCCGGAAGTAGTTCGACGCCGTGCCGGTCGGGACGCCGGCCTCCCGGTCCAGCGCGCGGTGGGTCAGCCCCCGGGCGCCCTCGCGGGCCAGGACGGCCAGCCCCGCGTCGGCCAGCCGCTGCCTGCGGTCGTCGTTGCGTGCCATGCGGGCACCCTAGACGAACCACGACGCCTGTTGTACTTTCGACGACCACGACACCCGTCGTGGTTGTCTCGACCCGGAGGTCTGCGCATGCGCGAGCTCGTCTACTACGTCGCGGTCTCGCTCGACGGCCGCGTCGCGGCCCCCGACGACACCTTCGACGCCTTCCCGCAGACCGGCGACCACATCGACATGATCCTGCGGGAGTGGACCGACACGGTCCCGGCCGTCGGGCTGGAGGTGCTCGGGCTGACCGCGGACAACAGCCGGTTCGACACCGTGCTGATGGGCTGGAACACCTACGCCGCGGGCCTGGCGGTCACCGCCGACCCGTACCCGCACCTGGAGCAGTACGTCCTGTCGCGCAGCCGTCCCGCCGACGCGGTGCCCGCCGGGATCACCCTGACCGGGCGCGACCCGGTGGAGCTCGTCCGGGAGCTGAAGCAACGCACCGGCGCCGGCATCTGGCTCTGCGGGGGCGGGCGGCTCGCGGCCGCGCTGGCGGGCGAGATCGACCGGCTGGTGCTCAAGGTGAACCCGGTCGTGCTCGGGGCGGGCAAGCCCCTGTTCGACGACGGCGGCGGGTACCGGCCGCAGTCGTGGGACCTGGTGCGGTCGACGCCGTACCGCTCCGGAGTGATCGTCGCCGAGTACGCGCGGGTCCCCTGACAGGACGAAGGCCCCCGGGGTGCTCCCCGGGGGCCTTCGTGAGTGGTAGCGGGGGCAGGATTCGAACCTGCGACCTCTGGGTTATGAGCCCAGCGAGCTACCGAGCTGCTCCACCCCGCGCCGTCCGGGACCGCGTGCGATCCCGTCTGTGTTGTGTCACCACCGTACACCGGCCGTTCACCGGACCTCCGAGGGGGGTCGCTCCCGGCGACGGGGCCGGACCCCACGAAGAACGAAGGCCCCCAGGAGATCCTGGGGGCCTTCGTGGGTGGTAGCGGGGGCAGGATTCGAACCTGCGACCTCTGGGTTATGAGCCCAGCGAGCTACCGAGCTGCTCCACCCCGCGCCGAACGGAACCACGTGCGTTCCGTCTGTGTTGTAAGAGCAACCCTACACGCCGGGCCGGACCCCACCCGCAGGGGGGTCCGGCCCGACGATGATCAGCCGCCGGCGCCCTGGAACGCCGCGACCGCACGGTCCAGTTCGGCCAGCGCCTCGCCCTGCCTGGCGAAGTCACCGGACTGCTGGGCCGCCTTGAGCTCGTTCAGCGCCGCGCGGATCTGCTGCGCCGCGGTCGCCTGCGCCGCGTTGGGCGCCGCCGGGGTCTGGGCGCCCTGTCCGTTCGGCGTGGCCGGCGTCGTGGGCGTCGTCGGCTGGGCGGGCTGCCCGGTCGTCGGAGCGGCACCGCCCGCGGCGGCACCGGCTCCGGCGCCGAACACCTCGTCGAGGGCCCGGGACAGGCTCGCGTCGTAGCCGAGCCGGTCGCCGTAGAACACCAGGACGCGGGCCAGCTGCGGATAGGTCGAGTTGTCCTGACCGCCCGCCCGCTCGATGTACACCGGCTCGACGTAGAGCAGACCACCGGCCACCGGCAGCGTCAGCAGGTTGCCGTAGTCGATCGTGGTCTGGTTCTGCCGCAGCAGGTTCAGCTCGGAGGAGACCTCGGGCGAGCCGAGGAACCGGGCCTGGACCTGCTGCGGGCCGAGCGTCTGGGTCTCGTTCGGCAGCTGCAGCACGGTCAGCTTCCCGTAGGTGTCCGGGTCCGAGCTGGCCGAGACGTACGAGGCGAGGAACTGCCGCCGCAGGCTCACCAGCGCGCTGGTGAGCTGGAACGACGCGCCCTCCTGCCCCGGAAGACCCGCGTAGATGTAGTACGGCGGCTGCGCGTCCTGGCTGCCGCCGTTGCCGCCCTGCACGGTCGGGTCGGACGGGACGTCCCAGAACGACACGGTGGAGAAGAACTCGTTCGGGTCGTCGACGTGGTAGCGGGTCAGCAGCTCACGCTGGACCTTGAACTGGTCCTCCGGGTAGCGCAGGTGGGCCTGCAGGTCCGGGGTGATCGCCGAGCGCGGCTCGACCGTGCCCGGGAACGCCTTCTCCCAGGTCTGCAGCACCGGGTCGGACTCGTCGAAGGCGAAGAGCTTCACGGTGCCGTCGTAGGCGTCGACCGTGGCCTTCACCGAGTTGCGCAGGTAGCTGATCGTGTCGTTCGGCAGCTGCTGGCCATTGGGCCCGAGCCGGGAGTCCGACGTGGCGTCGCCCAGCTGCACGCGCTCGGCGTAGGGGAAGTTCTGCAGCGTGGTGTAACCGTCGACGATCCACTGCACCCGCCCGTCGACGACGGCCGGGTACGGGTCGTTGTCCAGCGTCAGCCACGGGGCCACCGCCTGCACGCGGTCCCGCGGGTTCCGGACGTACATGATCCTCGAGTCGGCGTTGATGGAGTTGTTGAACAGGATGTTCCGCTCGCCGTAGGCCAGCGCGAACACCGAGCGGTTGAACAGCCCGCCGATCGGGACGCCGCCGGCGCCGGTGTAGGTGTACTGCGCCTCGTCGGAGTCGTACTCCCGCGGCGCGGTACCCGGCTCGGCACCGACGATCGAGTACTGGTTGTCGAGCAGCTCGCCGTAGTAGATGCGGGGCTGCTGGACGGGCACGAAGCCCTGCTGCTGGGTGTCGGAGACCTGGAAGTTCGGCAGGCCGCCGGAGCCGCCCGCATCCTCCAGGGCCTCGTTCACCTGGTTCGCCGGAGCGGCCACGATCCCGTTGCCGTGGGTGTAGACCAGGTGCCGGTTGATCCAGTCCTGCTGGTTGTTCACCAGGCCGTTGGCGTTCATCTCGCGCGCCGCGACGACGTAGTCACGGGTCTCGCCGTCGACGGTGTAGCGGTCGATGTCGAGGTTGGGCGAGAACCCGTAGAAGTTCCGTCGCTGTTGGAGCTGGGTGAACGTGCGATTGAGCTTGCCCGGGTCGAGCAGCCGGATGTTGGGGATGGTGTCGGTGTCGGCCCGGACCTGGGCCGGTGTCGCCTCCGACGTGCCCGCGTAGGGCGCGATGTCGACCTTGTCCGGCCCGATGCCGAAGGCGTCCCGGGTCGCCGCGATGTTGCGTTCGATCGACGGGGCCTCGTTGACGTTCGCGTTGGGCGCGACGACGAACTGCTGCAGCACCAGCGGGAACGCCGTGCCGACCAGGATCGAGGAGACGACCAGCATGACCACGGCGACCGCCGGGATCTGCAGGTTCTGGCGGAACGCGGCGACGAAGAACGCGAGCGCGCAGATCACCGCGATGACCAGCAGGATCAGCTTGGCCGGCAGGACCGCGTTGAGGTCGGTGTAGGTGGCGCCGTAGAACGTCTGCGCATTGCGGTTGGACCACAGCAGGTCGTAGCGGTCGAACCAGTACGCAACGGCCTTGAGCAGCACGAACACCCCGGCGAGCACGGCGAGCTGGGCACGCGCGGCGGTGGAGACGAAGCCGGAGCGGCCGGACAGCCGGATGCCCCCGAAGATGTAGTGGGTCACCAGCGCGAGCACGAAGCAGATCGCGACGGCGACGAACAGCCAGTTCAGGCTCATCCGCAGGAACGGCAGGGTGAAGGCGTAGAACCCGATGTCGTTGCCGAACTCGGGATCGGCGCGGCCGAACGGGGTGCCGTGCAGGAACATCTGCACGGTCTGCCACTGCGTCGGCGCCGCGAGCCCGGCGATCAGACCGATCACGACCGGAACGCCGACGGCGAACAGGCGCAGGCGCTGGATGATCGTGGTCCGGTAGCGCGCGACCGGGTCCTCGGGTCCGGACACCGGCACGAAGACCGGGCGGTAGCGGTAGGCCAGCCACAGCGTCAGCGCGACCAGGCCGCCCACCACCAGGGCCACGACCCCGAAGAGCACGATCTGGGTGAACAGCCGGGTGAGCTGGACGCTCCGGAAACCGACCTCGCCGAACCACAGGTAGTCGACATAGAAGTTCAGCAGCCGCGAGCCACCGAGCAGAAGCACTACGAGGACGCCCGCGGCGACCAGCAGGATCCGGGTTCGGCGGGTCAGCGACGGCGCTCCCACAGGGGGCCGCATGGACGACACGGGCACACTCCACAGTTCGGGTACGACTCGTGGAGAGCGCGGCCGGCTGGGGCGACGGCACGGTTCTCCGAGGGCAACTGTACGGAGGTTCGGTGAAGTCGCGGTCGGGTCCCGGTGTGTCGGGACGAAAACGACACATCGGGCGGCACCCACCGGGCTCTCCGACCGCATCGTCGCAGGACGGGCCGGGGTCGGGCGCGCCGTCGTCGTCGCACGATCGTAGGGTTCCCTCCCGTGGGCGTTCGATCTTCGACGTGGGTGACCGCGGTCCTCGTACTGCTGGCCCTCACGGCGGTCGGGACCGTGGTCCCCGCGCCGGTCGTCGCCCTCGGGCCGGGGCCGACCTTCGACACCCTCGGTGAGGTCGAGGGCACGCCTGTCGTGTCCGCGGAGGGCCTGCCGACCTACCCGACGACCGGGCACCTGAACATGACCACCGTCGGCGTCACCGACGGGATCTCGACGCTGCGGGCGCTGGGCATGTGGGCCTCGGGCACCTACCGGCTCGCGCCGCGCTGGTCGCTGTACCCGCCCGGCGAGTCCACCGAACAGGTCACCCAGGCCAACCAGCAGGAGTTCGACGGCTCGATCGCGAACGCCGAGGCCGCGGCGCTGACCCACCTGCGCCTGCCGACCCGGGTCACGGTCGGCGCGCTGACCGACGGCTCGCCGTCGGCGGGGGTGCTGGAACCCGGCGACGAGATCCGCGCCGTCGGCGCCACCCCGGTGACCTCGGTCCAGGGCCTGCTCGACGCCATGGGGACCGCCCGCCCCAGGCAGCCGGTCACTCTCACCGTCCGCCGCGGGGACGCCGCGCCGCGCCAGGTCGCCGTCACCCCGGCCGCCCACCCGGACGACCCGGCGCGGGCCTTCCTGGGCATCACCCCGGCCACCTCCCCAGCCGAGGGACAGAAGCTGACCATCACCCTGGGCGACGTCGGCGGCCCCTCGGCCGGGCTGATGTTCAGCCTGGCGCTGGTCGACAAGCTGACCCCGGGTCCGCTGACCGGCGGCCGGTTCGTCGCCGGCACCGGCACCATCGACGCCGAGGGCCGGGTCGGGCCGATCAGCGGCATCCGGTTCAAGATGCTGAAGGCCCGCGAGGTCGGTGCGCAGACGTTCCTGGTGCCCGCCGCGAACTGCACCGAGGCCGCCGAGGACGCGCCCGACGGGCTCCGGCTCGTGCGGGTCGGGACCCTCGACGAGGCGGTCGGGGCGCTGACCACCCTCGACACCGGCGGTACGCCGGCCGGCTGCTCGTAGTTCCCCGGTCCGCTCCCGGCGAACACCGCCCCACCAGGCCCGATCCACCGGCTGTCGGGGCGGCGACCACCCCCCGGGCCCGCGTACGGTGGACGCCATGAGCGACGTCCCCTTCGGCTTCGGCCCCGCCGACCGTGACCGCGACCGCGAGCCCGGCGACCAGCCCGACTCGGGTTCCGGCGACGCCTCCGGCAAGGACGGGGGCACGTCGGGCAAGGACGGGAAGGGCGAGCCCGAGGGCCCGAAGGACCCGTTCGGCTTCGGGTCGCACCCCCAGTCCGACGACCCGTCGGGCGCGTCCGGCGGCGCGGGCCAGAACCCGTTCGCGGCGTTCGGCATGGGCGGGATCCCCGGCATGCCGGGTATGCCCGGCGGGGGCCAGTTCGACATGAGCCAGCTCGGGCAGATGCTGTCCCAGCTCGGCCAGATGCTCTCCAGCAGCGGCTCCTCCGACGACGGCCCCGTCGACTACGACCTCGCCGCCCGGATCGCCACCCAGCAGCTCGCGCAGTCGACGTCGTCGCTCACCGACGCCCAGCGCACCGGGGTCGCCGAGGCCGTGAAGCTCGCGGAGCTGTGGCTCGACCCGGCGACGTCGTTCCCCTCCTCCGGCGGCGAGGTGAAGGCCTGGACGCCGTCGGACTGGGTGCGGGCCGGCATGCCGACCTGGAAGCGGCTCTGCGACCCGGTCGCGACGCGGCTGTCGTCGGCCTGGGTCGAGGGTCTGCCCGAGGAGGTCCGCGGCGCGGCGGGCCCGATGCTGGGGATGCTCGGCAAGATGGGCGGGATGGCGTTCGGCAGCCAGCTCGGCCAGGGCCTGGCGCAGCTCGGCAAGGAGGTGCTGACCTCCACCGAGCTCGGCATCCCGGTCGGCCCGGAGCGCACCTCCGCACTGCTGCCCGAAGCCGTCGCCCGGTTCACCGAGGGCCTGGACCGCCCGGCCGGTGAGGTCACGCTGTTCCTCGCCGCGCGCGAGGCCGCCCACCAGCGGCTGTTCACCCACGTGCACTGGCTGCGCGAGCGGCTGCTCGGCGCCGTCGAGGAGTACGCCCGCGGCATCACCGTGGACACCTCGCGGATCGAGGAGCTCGCCCGCGGGATCGACCCGTCGAACCCGGAGTCGATCCAGGAGGCCATGCAGTCCGGCATGTTCGAGCCGGAGGACACACCGCAGCAGAAGGCGGCGCTGGCCCGGCTGGAGACCCTCCTCGCCCTGATCGAGGGCTGGGTGGACACCGTCGTCGCCGAGGCGCTGACCGAGCGGCTGCCCGGGGCCGAGGCGATGCGCGAGACGATGCGCCGCCGCCGTGCCTCGGGCGGGCCCGCGGAGCAGGCGTTCGCGACGATCGTCGGGCTGGAGCTGCGGCCGCGGAAGCTGCGGGCCGCTGCGGACCTCTGGAAGCTGCTGGGCGCCGAGCGCGGCGTCGAGGGCCGCGACGCGGTCTGGGCGCACCCGGACCTGATCCCGTCGGCCGACGACCTGGACGACCCGGCCGCCTTCGTGCGCGGCGGTGCGACCGGCGGGGCGGTCCCGGACGACCCGATCGCCGAGCTGGAGCGCCAGATGGCGGCCGACGCGGAGAAGGGGAAGACCGAGGCGTCCGGGACCCCGGAGGAGCCCGGGACGGAGAAGTCCTCCGCGGAGGACACCGACGGCGAGGACGGGACGGACCGGAAGGACTCCTGAGCCCGGCTCAGGTCCCGGTCGCGCGGACCGGCTCCATCCCGGGGCCGGTCCCGCCGAACCCGCCGACCTCACCGTCGGCGTCGGCGACCCCGTCGGGCTCGTCGGCGGTGGCCGGGTCGCCGTCGACACCGGTGATGCCGAGCTCCGCGGCCGCGTTGAGGCCCTCCAGGTAGCCGATGGCCCGCTCCGTGCGCGGGTAGCGGCGCACCCAGGACCAGAAGACGTCGTCGTGCGCGGCGGACAGCAGGTGGGCCAGCTCGTGCACCAGCACGTAGTCGACGACCCAGCCCGGCGCGTCCCGCAGGCGCTCGCTGATCCGGATCGTGGCGTCGTCGGGGGTGCAGGACGCCCAGCGGGTGCGCATCGTCGGCACCCACCGGATCGACGACGGCCGCGCGCGCCCCTCCAACCATCGCTTCGACAGCTCCAGGCCGCGGCGCGCCAGGGCCTCGTCGTTGTTGCGGCCCGGTGAGCGGCGGCGGGCCTCGCTCGCCTCGACGCGCCGCACCATCTCCGCGACCCAATCGCGTTCCTGTTCGGCGGACATCCAGCCCGGGATGAACACGACGAGCCGTTCCCCCTCCCGCCGGGCACTGACCATGCGCTTCCGGCGGGCGCTGCGTCGGACCTCTACCGGGGGACTCGCCATGGCTCCAGGGTAGGCCGCCCCGGTTCGCGGATGCGAACGGCGCGGACGTGTTCCGGCCCCGTCGCCGCACGGAGCGGGCACCGTGGCACCGGTGACCGGACTGCCCGCACGGCTCGCGCTCGCCGCCCACCTCGCCGTCCTCCCGGCCGGGCCACGAGCCCGCCGGATCGGGTCCGGCCCACCCCGGGCCCGGCTGCTGGAGGAGCTGTCCCCCGCCGCCGTCGACGCACTGGACCGGCTCGCCGACGGCCCGTGCCCGACCGGTGCGCTCACCCGGGGCGACGACGAGGTCGCGGTGCTGCTCGCCGTCCTGTGGCGGGCGGGGCTGCTCGCCGACCCGGACGTCGTGGACCGGGTCCGGCGGCGCCGGGAGGGCACGCTGGTCGAGGTCCGCGGCAACGGCGCGCTCGCCGTGGCGGTCGTCGCCGGACTGGCCCGGGCCGGGATCGGACAGCTGTACCCGCAGGTCGGCGGGGTGACGGGCGCCGACGACGTGCTGGCCGGGCTGCCGGTGGGGCCGGGCCGGGACCGCGGGGAGGAGCTGCGCACGTTCCTGCGCGACGCCGGTGTCGACACCGATCCGCCCCGGCGGGTGCCCGCGGACCTGGTGGTGCTCGCCGACGACGGGCCGATGCCGCCGGAGGCTCCGTCGGAGCACCTGTTCGTGGCCCTGCGCGACGGCCGCGGCGTGGTGGGGCCGCTCGTCCTGCCGGGTCGGGGGCCGTGTCCCGGTTGCGCGGGGGCGCCCGGTGCGGCCGGCGGACCGTCGTCGGCGGCACCGCACGTGCTGGTCGCGACGGCGGCGGTGGCGGTCGGCCAGGTGCTCGCCGCCGTCGACGGGCCGGTGCGTGGCGGCCGGCCGCCCGCGTCGTGGGGAGCGGTGCTGGAGGTCGACGCGGACGCGGCGACGGTCGTCACCCGTCCGGGGTTCCGACGACCCGGTTGTTCCTGCGGCACAGCGGCTGCGGCGGTACCGGACAGCGCACCGGGGCCCACCGCGCCGTGCGGGAATCCCCCGGCCGGGTGGACAATCACCGTGTGAGCGACATTCCCCGAAGAACCGCCTCGCGCACCGCCAAGCTCGCCGGCCTCCCGCTCGGCGTCGCCGGACGTGCCGCAGCAGGGTTCGGGCGCCGTCTCACGGGTGGTGACCGCGACGAGATCGCGGCCCAGCTCGCGACCAAGAGCGCCGAGCAGCTGTTCGAGGTGCTCGGCGAGCTCAAGGGCGGCGCGATGAAGTTCGGGCAGGCGCTCAGCGTGTTCGAGGCGGCCGTGCCCGACGAGTACGCCGAGCCCTACCGCGAGGCGCTCACCAAGCTGCAGTCCGCGGCGCCGCCGATGCCCATGGCAGACGTCGACTACATGCTCACCCAGCAGTTCGGGCGGTCCTGGCGGTCCCGGTTCGCCGACTTCGACGAGACGCCCGCCGCCTCGGCCAGCATCGGCCAGGTGCACCGCGCGGTCTGGAAGCGCGACGGCCGCGAGGTCGCGGTCAAGGTGCAGTACCCCGGCGCCGAGGAGGCGCTGCGCTCGGACCTGCGTCAGCTCGGGCGGATGAGCCGCATCCTGCAGCCGCTGGTCCCCGGTATGGAGATCAAGCCGCTGGTCGCGGAGCTCAAGGACCGCATGGAGGAGGAGCTCGACTACCGCGACGAGGCCGCGTACCAGCGCGAGTTCGCCGCGTTCTACGAGGACGACCCGGACGTGAAGATCCCCCGCGTGGTCGGTTCGGCCCCCAAGGCCGTCATCACGGAGTGGGTACAGGGCCGCCCGCTGGCCTCGATCATCCGCGACGGCACCCGCGAGGAGCGCGACCACGCGGGCAACCAGCTGGCCCGCTTCCACTACTCTGCGCCGGACCGCGCGCACCTGCTGCACGCCGACCCGCACCCCGGCAACTTCGGGATCCTCGACGACGGCCGTCTGCTCGTCCTCGACTTCGGTGCGGTCGCCCGGATGCCCGACGGCATGCCCCCCGAGCTGGTCACGATGACCAAGTACGCGCTCGAGGGGCGCAGCGGCGACCTGATGGCCCTGATGCGCTCGGCCGGGTTCGTCCGCGACGGCGCCCGGATCGAGTCCGAGCAGATCCTCGGCTACCTCGCACCCTTCACCGAGCCGCTGGGGTCCGAGGAGTTCCACTTCAGCCGCCGATGGATCCAGAAGCAGGCCGAGCGGGTCGGTGATCTCCGTAGCCCGGAGGCGGCGATCGGCCGGTCGCTGAACCTGCCCCCGCGGTTCCTGCTGGTGCACCGGGTGACGATGGGGACCGTCGGCATCCTGTGCCAGCTCGACTCCCACGTGCGGCTGCGGGAGATCGTCGCCGAGTGGCAGCCGGAGATGTTCGAGCCGGACGCCCCGACCGGCTGACCTCCCTTCGCTACTCCGGTCCTGCGGGACGGGGGTGTCCTGTCGTCGCTTTGCTCTGCTCACCGATACGCAGCAGCGCAGGTCGGCGCCACTGGCGGGGTCTTCGGGGGCGTCGTGGGGTCAGGGGCGGACGCGGAGCCCGTCGAGTACCCGGTCGAGCGCGGCCCGCGCCGCGCCCCGGTCGCCCGCGCTCCCCGGTCCGGTCGTCCTCCCGCCACCCCGTCGTGGGTCCGACCCGCCGGTCGGCGGTTCCGCGCCGGCCCCGGGTCGCTGGCACCGGGCCGCTCCCGGTCGGCGCCGGCTCCGGGTCTCGCTCCCCATGGGCCGTGCCGGGCTCCGCGAGCCACATGGCGTGCTCGTTCATGGCTCCCGACAGCAGTCGGGCCAGCGGCTCGACCGGCTGCGCACCGGCGCCCCGCGCTCGCCGGGATCGGCCGGCGCCTCGACAAGGTGCCGTCCCGACGACTCGGCGCCCAGCTCGCGCCGGCGCGCCCCAGCCCAGCAGGCCGGGCCCGTCGACGAGCATGATCCGCGCCGCAGACGGCTCCGTGCGGCGCCGAGGAACACCCGGCACCCGGCGACGAGCCGCCCCCACGGGTCGGGGACCGCCTCCCCGCGTCGACCACCCGATCCGCCACCCGGTCCGCCACCGCTCCAGGACCGCGGCGAACAGCGCCGCGCTGCCGTCGAACTGATGGGAGGGCGAGCCCGTCGTCACCCCGGCCCCGGCGACGACGGTCGGCAGCCCGACCGCGCCGTACCCGTTGTGGGCGAACAGGCACTCCGCCTCGTCCAGCAGCGCCTACCGGGTCCGCTCGCGCTGTCCGGACCGAACGCCATGCCCCCTCCCCGATTGACGTACCGAAGGTACGTCACTAGATTTCACATACCGTATGTATGCGAATGGGAGGGTGCCGTGCTCCGCAGCTGCTACCCGGTCCTCGCGACGGCCGATGTCCCGGCCGCCCGCGCGTTCTGGACCGGTCCGATGGGATTCGAGGTCGTCTTCGACACCGACTGGTACGTCAGCCTCCGTCGCGGACGCTTCGAGCTCGCCGTCCTCGACCGGGACCATCCGACGATCCCGGCGGCGTACCGCGGCCGGTCCGCCGCCGGGACGCTGGTGAACCTCGAGGTCGACGACGTCGACGCCGAGTGGGACCGTCTCGTCGTCCGCGGTGGGCTGGAGGCGCTGCTAACGGTACGCGACGAGGACTTCGGGCAGCGGCACTTCGTCGTCGCCGGGCCGGACGGGGTACTGGTCGACGTGATCACCGAGATCGTCCCGTCGGCGGAGTTCGCCGACGCCTTCACGGAGTCGCCAGCGCCCTGAACTGGGGTGTTGCGTATCGGTGAGCAGAGCAAAGCGACGAGGAGGCACCCTCTCCCACCGGCGGACCGGCAGGCCCCGGACACGACGGTGCCCCGCCCGGACGTCGGGTCCGGACGGGGCACCGATCGCATCGGTCGGCGGCGGGATCAGCCGGCGCGCAGCCGCGCCCGCTCGGCGCGGGAGGCGGCCCAGGCCGCGATCCGGGACCAGCCGCGGCCCGCGGTGAGCCGGCGTGCGAGCCGGTGCTCGGCCGCCGCCCGTTGTGCCTCCTGCTGATGGGATCTCGCCAGCGCTTCCTGGATGAGCGTCATCACGTTCTCCTGGTTCACGAGGTGGGACGAACGGTCGGTGCGGGGAATCGGTCGCACGGCCGGTGCCGGCTTCAGGTCGTTCATGTCTCGGTCTCCTCGGGTCTGGTGGGTCGGCGGCGCCGCGGTGCGCGTCGCGCCCGTGCAGCTGTGGTCAGCGGCTCGCGGCCAGGGCCAGGGCCCGGTCGCGCTCCAGGTCGGCCTTGCGGGGACGCCCCCTCGGGCGCTTGCGTGGGATCACCCGACCGTGGTCGAAGATCTCGCCTCCCCACACACCCCACGGCTCGGCGCGCTCCAGCGCACCGTCCAGGCAGGCCTGCCGGAGCGGGCAGCCGCCGCAGCGGGACTTCGCCTCCTCCAGCTCGGCCGGGGCCTCGGCGAACCACAGGTCGGCGTCGCCGTTGCGGCAGGGCAGGGCTGAGCCCACGCTCGGCACGGACCGCAGCCGCACCTCGTCGGGTCCGGCGCCGCCGCCGGACTGCTCGGTGATCATTCCGCCGTCACACGGAACGGATCGCACGTACACGATCGACCTCCTCGATCGAACTTCTCTGTAACTGGTCAGACCGGCCTGGTCGGGATCTGTCATCTCTCGGGACGGAATCGGGGACAAAAAAATCGGGGCCGCGGAACCCGTGTGCGTGGGTTCCGCGGCCCCGATGGGACTCGCTGGGTGCTGAGGGTCAGGTACCCCCTCGGCGCCCGGGAACGAACGCAGCTGTGCACTTGTCATCGAAGATCGGGCCGGTGACCGCGACCGGCATGCCGCCCAGCGGGTACACCTCACCCGTGGCGCGGAGCGTCGACGGCGCGAGCAGCGCCACCCCCTGGTGGCGACGACGGACGCCGGACTCCCCGGTGACCGCGATGCCCGCGTGAGCGACGTCGTGCGCGACGACGGTCTGCTCCGGGACGCACACCGGGGCCGGGACGGACAGGGTCATGCCGATCAGGTCGGTCGTGTCGATCGTGCCCATCTCGTCACCTCCTCCGGTTCCGTCCGCGGTCTCCCGCGCGACGCGTCTGTGTCGGGAGCATGGCGCTCCACCTGGTGCCGACGACAGTAGAAGTGCTGCGCACGGCACGGCAACCGATTATTCGAAGTCTCGCCGGAAGTTCACGCCGATCCCTACCGAAGAGGGGGTCGTGAACCCTCCGCCGCGTGCTCGGCGAGCACCCGCAGCACGTCGTCGCCGTAGCGGTCCAGCTTGGCCGCGCCGATCCCCGGGATGCCCACCAGCGCCGACGGTCCGGCGGGCCGCTGCTCCGCGATCGCGGTGAGCGTCGCGTCGGTGAGCACGACGAAGCCGGGCACGTCCTGCGCCTTCGCCGCCGCCGACCGCCACTGCTTGAGGCGGTCCAGCAATTCCAGGTCCACATCGGACGGGCAGTCGTCGCAGCGCAAGAGCTTGGTGGCGGTGGTCCCGAACAGCGGGGTCCCGCAGACGCGGCACTTGGGCCGGGCACCCCCGGGCCGGCGCTCGCCGGCCACCCGGGACGCCGGGTGCGAGTCCGGGATCAGTCCGTACAGGAACCGCGAGCGGCGTCGCTTCGGACCGCGCCCGGAGGCCCGGGTCAGCGACCACGACATCGACAGCACCCGCCGGGCGCGGGTGACGCCGACGTAGAACAGCCGGCGTTCCTCCTCGACGGCGGCCTCGTCGTCCCCGGCGTGACCGATGGGGAGGGTGCCGTCGGCGAGTCCGACGAGGAACACCGCATCCCACTCCAGGCCCTTCGCTGCGTGCAACGACGCCAGCGTGACGCCGTTGACGACGGGCGCCTGCGCGTGGTCGGCGCGGGTCTCCAGCTCCCCGCACAACCGGCGCAGGTCGGCCTGCGGCTCGACCGCGGCCAGCTCCTCGGCGACGCCGACCAGCGCCAGCAGCGACTCCCACTGCGCGCGCAGCGTCGCGCCCTTCGGCGGCTCGTCGGTCAGCCCGGCGCGGGCGGTGAGCACCGCGCGGGTGACGTCGACGAGATCGGTGCCCGGCCGCTGGTCCGGCGCTGCGGTGCGCAGCGCGAGCATCGCCCGGCGGATCTCGGGCCGGTTGAAGAACCGCTCCCCGCCGCGGATCTGGTAGGGCACGCCGGCGTCGGACAGGGCCTGCTCGAACGCCTCGGACTGGGCGTTGATCCGGAACAGCACCGCGATCTCCGACGGCTCGGTGCCGTCGTTGATCAGGGTCAGGATCCGGCCCGCGACGGCGGCGGCCTCCCCGGCCTCGTCGTCGTGCTCGGAGAAGTCCGGGTCGGGGCCGGGCGGGAGCTGCCCGATGAGCTGCAGCCGGGACCCGGCGGGCCGGTTGCGGGCGGCGCCGATCAGCTGGTTCGCGCAGCCGACGATCTGCGGGGTGGAGCGGTAGTCGCGCTGCAGGCGCACGACCGCGGCGTCGGGGAAACGGCGCGGGAACTCCAGCAGGTACCGGGGGGAGGCGCCGGCGAAAGTGTAGATCGTCTGGTTGGCGTCGCCGACGACGGTGAGGTCGTCGCGGTCGCCGAGCCAGGCGTCGAGCAGGCGCTGCTGCAACGGGGTGACGTCCTGGTACTCGTCGACGACGAAGCACCGGTAACGGGACCGGAACTCCTCGGCGACGCCGCCGTGCTCCTCCAGCGCGATCGCGGTGTGCAGGAGCAGGTCGTCGAAGTCGAGCTGCTCGCTCGCGTTCTTCAGCTCCTCGTACGCGGCGTAGACGGCGGCCACCTGCTCGGCCGGGCCGGGGGTGTCGCGGCGACGGCGGGCGACCTCGCCCGCGTAGTCCGACGGGGCGACCAGGGTCGACTTCGCCCACTCGATCTCGGAGGCGAGGTCGCGCAGCGCGTCGGAGTCGGTGCCGGCCCGGGCGCGGGCGGCCGCCTGGCCGACGAGCCGCAGCTTGCCGTCGAGCAGCGGCCACGGGCTGCCGCCGACCATCTGTGGCCAGAAGTAGCGCAGCTGACGCAGCGCCGCGGCGTGGAAGGTGCGGGCCTGCACCCCGGAGGCGTCGAGGGCGCGCAGCCGGGTGCGCAGCTCCCCCGCGGCGCGGGCGGTGAAGGTGACGGCGAGGACCTGGGTGGCGGCGACGTGGCCCGAGGTCACCAGGTGGGCGATCCGCCGGGTGATCGTGCGGGTCTTACCGGTGCCCGCCCCCGCGAGGACGCAGACCGGGCCGCGCGGCGCGTGCACCGCGGCCCGTTGCTCGGGGTCCAGACCGTCCGCGCCGATCGGGGCCGCCGGGTCCGGCACGGCGCGGGTCGCACGGGCGGGGCGGGTGGTGGATCGGGACGGCACCCACCCATCCTGACACCCACCCCCGACGGTCACGGGTCGCCCGTCCCGCCCGTCCGGGTGCCGGGCAGGTCACAGCGGGGCGGGAAGAATCCCGCGAGCGGGCCCGTTGTACCCGGTATGGCGGACCTGACGATGTACACGACCAGCTGGTGCGGCTTCTGCCGTCGTCTCAAGCTGCAGCTCGACCAGGCCGGCATCGGCTACCGCGAGATCGACATCGAGCGTGAGCCGGACGCCGTGGCGTTCGTCGAGAAGGCCAACGGCGGCAACCGCACGGTGCCGACCGTCGTCTTCCCGGACGAGTCGGTCGCGACGAACCCCAGCTTCTCCGAGGTGAAGACCCGGCTCGGGGTCTGACACCTCCCTCTGATCTCCCACCACGGAGCGCGGCGGCCCGCCACCGGTACCTCACCGGGGGCGGGCCGCCGCTTCGTCTGCGGGGTCAGCCCCCGGCGGCGGCCCAGGACTCCAGCATGGTGCGTGCGATCGAAACCTTCCCCGGCAGCATGACCACCGGTCCGTCGGTGGGTTCGGGCTCGTCCCGGGTGCCCCAGTCGCCGCGGGCCAGTGCCGCCCGCAGCGTGTCCCGGGTGATCCACAGGGCGTCGGCGATCTCGCCGTCCTGCGGCGTCAGCGGGACCTCCGGGTCCCCGATCGCGTGGAAGCCGACCATCAGCGACCGCGGGAACGGCCACGCCTGGCTGCCGAGGTACCGCACGTCGGACACGGCGATGCCGACCTCCTCGGAGATCTCGCGGTGCACACACGCCTCCAGCGACTCGCCGGACTCGACGAACCCGGCGAGCACCGAGTAGCGCCCGGCCGGCCACACCGGCTGGCGGGCGAGCAGGACGCGGTCCGCACCGTCGTGCACCAGGCAGATGATCGCCGGGTCGGTGCGCGGGTACTCCTCGTGGCCGTTGTCGCAGACCCGGGCCCAGCCCGCGTTGTGCGGGCGGGTGCGGGTGCCGTCGATCGCGCAGAACCGGGCCCGGTCGTGCCAGTTCAGCGTGGCGACCGCGCCGGTGAGCAGCCCGGACCCGAGCGGGTCGAGGAACGCGCCCGCGGCGCGCAGGTCCGCCCACTCCCCCTCGCCGGTGAAGATGTCGCTGTCGGCGGTGCGTTCGGTCCCGACGCGCACCGCCCAGTACGGGACGCCCTCGCGCTCGCCGAGCAGCACGGCCTCGGCCGGCGGCTCCGCGGCGACGTCGGTGCCCGCGCGGGTCCGGACGTGCCCGCCACGGCCCGCCGCGTCGTCCCAGGCGGCGGCGTCGACCTCGCGGAACTCGCGGCCCGGTTCGACCTCCCAGTCCACCGGGGTGCGTCCGGACTCGTCGACGACGACCACGCGCGCCGTCGCCCACGTGTCGCGCACGTAGGCCGGGTCCAGGCGCCGGTTCTCGTCGCGGGAGAGCGCGTTGCGCGACAGCACCGGCTCCTCGGTCAGGGAGAAGTCCCCGGGGCTCATCGCCCGCCTCCGCGGACCACGCCGCCGAGCGCGGCGAGCGGTGGCCCGACCACGTCGG
Source organism: Pseudonocardia sp. UM4_GMWB1 (assembly GCF_017312155.1). Classification (NCBI taxonomy): domain Bacteria; kingdom Bacillati; phylum Actinomycetota; class Actinomycetes; order Pseudonocardiales; family Pseudonocardiaceae; genus Pseudonocardia; species Pseudonocardia sp. UM4_GMWB1. The sequence continues at coordinate 5,325,391 of NZ_QJPN01000001.1, forward strand.
CGTCCCCGACGACCACCCCGGTGAACCGGGTCGGCGCGAACAGCGCGGTGGCGGCCGCGGCGACCTCGTCGACGGTGACCGCCTCCAGCCGGCGCGGCCGGTCCCGGAGCCAGTCGACGTCGAGCCCGGCGGCGTGCAGCGCGGACAGGGTGCCGGCCAGCGCGGACTGGCTGTCCAGCGAGATCAGCAGCGAGCCGATCGCGTAGCGACGGGCCGAGGTGACCTCCTGCTCGGTCGGCGGGACCGCGACCATGCGGCCGAGCTCGTAGCGGGTCTCGAGCAGGGCGGCGGCCGTGACGTCGGAGGCGACGTCGGCGTCGAGACCGAGCACCGCGCCACCGGGCACGAACTCCTGCCCGGAGTGCGCGCCGTACGTGTAGCCCTTGTCCTCGCGGATGTTCTCCATCCAGCGCGAGGAGAAGTAACCGCCGAACACGAGGTTCGCGAGCTGGAACGCGGTGTAGCGCTCGTCGGTGCGGTCCAGGCCGGGCGCGGTGAGACGCAGCTGGGACTGCACGGAGCCGGGCCGGTGGACCAGCTCCAGGTCGCCCGCCTGCGGCACCGGCGGGGCGGACAGCCACCGGGCGGGGTGGTCTCCGGTCCACCCCCCGAGCCGGCGGGCGACCTCGGCGATCGCGGCCTCGGGGTCGATGTCCCCGACGAGGACCAGGCTCGCCCCGTCCGGGACGACGACGTCGGCGTGCAGCTCCCGCACGCGCTCGGGGGTGACCGCGGCGACGGCCTCGGCGGTCGGCATCTCCGAGACGATGGGGTGGTCGCCGAAGCGGCGGCGCATCAGCGCCTCGCGGGCGACGGTGCGCGGCTGCGCGCGGGCGACGGCGATCCGCTCGGCCAGCCGGGACCGCTCGCGGGCGACCTCGACGTCGGAGTGGGTGGCGGCGGTGAGGACGTCGGCGAGGACGTCGAGGACCGTCGGCAGACCGGTGGCCAGCGCGGAGCCGCCCGCCTGCAGGTACTCCGGGTCGACGGCGACGCCGAGTTCCCCGCCGACCGAGGCGAGCGCGTCGTCGATGCCGATCCGGTCGCGGCCCGCGGTGCCGGTCAGGATGGTCTCGGCGAGCACCTCGGTGCCCGCGGTGCGGGCGGCGTCGGCGACCGGCTCCGGCGAGGCGGCCGGGATACGCAGGACGGTCTCGACGAGCGGGACCCCGGGGCGGCGCGCGGCCAGGACGGTCAGCCCGTTCGGCAGGGTCTCGGTGAGCACGTCCGGCAGCGGCACCTCCTTGGTGCGGCCGAGCGCGGGCAACGGGCGGGGGCCGCGCTCGGTGCGGCCGATCTCCTCCGCGCTGCGGTGTGTGCGGGCGGCGCTCACGCGGAGCCCCCTTCGGTGTGGTTCACGGTGCCGGGACGGGTCGGAGCGCTCACGCGTCGCCGTCCCCGGACGGTTCGGCGGCCGGCTCGACCAGCAGGACGGCCCGCCCGGAGGAACGCAGCCGGGCGGCCGCGGCGGCGACGTCGGCACCGGTCAGGGCGGCCAGCCTGCCGGGGAGCTCCACGGCGAGCTCGGCGCGGCCGTAGAGCAGTTCGCGGGCGCCGAGCCCGAGCATCCGGTACATGACACGGTCGTCCTCGCGGTGCAGCGCGGCGACCCAGCGGGCGGTCTGGCGCTCCAGCTCCTCGGTGCCGGGGCCCTGCTCGGCGAGGCGGTCCAGCTCCTCGTCGACCGCGGCGGTGACCCGGTCCGCGGACACCTCGGTCGGGTGCACGGCGGTGATCGTGAAGGTGTCGGGGTCGCGGGCGTCGAACGGGCCGCCCATCAGGCCGTTGGACGCCGAGACGTCGGTGACCAGGCCGGCTCCGTCGGCGCCGCCGTGGACCAGGCGGCGCTGCAGCCGCGAGGCCTCGCCGTCGGCCAGGACGGTGGCGAGCATGGCGTGGGCCAGGTAGGCGTCGGGCTCCGCGGCCGGGTCGGGGACGCGGTAGCCGAGCGCCAGGGCGGGCAGCGGGGCGTGGGCGTCGGCCACGGTCTGCCGCCGCTCCGCGCCGGGAGCGGGCTCGGCGAACGACGGCCGCTGCGGGACGGGCCGGGCGGGGATGTCCCCGAAGTGCCGCTCGACCAGGGCGAGGGTGCCGTCGACGCCGTGCTCGGACAGGTCACCGTGCACGGTGACCAGCGCGTTGCCCGGCGCGTAGAAGGTGTCGAAGAACGCGGCCGCGTCGTCCAGGCTCGCCTGCTCCAGCTCGGAGAAGTCGCCGTAGCCGTTGTGCGCGTTCGGGAAGGTGTCGTAGAGGACCGGCGGCAGCAGGATCCACGGGAACCCGCCGTAGGGGCGGTTGTGGACGTTGAGCCGGATCTCCTCCTTCACGACGTCCACCTGGTTGCGCAGGTTCTCGACGGTGAGCTTCGGGGCGCGCAGCCGGTCGGACTCCAGGAACAGCGCCCGCTCCAGCGCCGCACCGGGCAGCACCTGGAAGTAGTCGGTGTAGTCCTGGTGGGTCGAGCCGTTGAAGATCCCGCCCGCGGACTGGACCTGCCGGAAGTGCTCCAGCTTCTCCAGGCTCTCGCTGCCCTGGAACATCAGGTGCTCGAACAGGTGCGCGAAGCCGGTGCGGCCCTCCGGCTCGGAACGGAAGCCCACGTCGACGTGCACCGAGACCCCGACCACCGGGGTGGCCGGGTCCGGGACGACGAGCACGCGCAGCCCGTTGGCCAGCGTGGCCCGGTGCAGCTCGAGAGCGGATTTGTCGGCGATCACGGACACGGGAGCGAGGCTATCCCCCACCCCCGACAACCTGCCCGGTCAGGCGTGCTCGGGCGGCAGGATCACGAACTGGCGCAGCCCGAGGTCGCGGTAGGTGACCGGGCCGCGGGGGCCGGGGGTGTGGTCGACGTTGATGCCGGTCTCGGGCAGGCCCAGCAGCTTGTAGCCGTCGAGCAGCCGCGACGGCGCGTTCCAGAACACCCCGGTGCCGGTGTAGCGGTCGATGAAACGGTGCGCGACCTGCTCGTCGGCGGCGCAGATCGTCGCGGCCAGGCCGGAGGTCTCCCGGGCGGCGGTGTCGGCGGCGTCGTCGGGGCCGTCGACGACGGCGACCGTCACGTGCGCCTCGGCGCCGGAGTCCAGCGCCCACTCGTGACCGAGCGGGTGGTCGTGCGGGGGCAGCGACAGCGCGATGCCGCGGGCGTCGAGGGCGGCCTTCGCGACCGGCAGCAGGGTGTCGTAGACGGGCCGGTCGACGAGCAGCAGGTTGAGCCGGTTGCAGACGCCGAGCCGGTCGGTCGAGTCGGTGACCAGGCGCGTGACGTCGGCCTCGGTGGCGCTGGCGTCGAGGTAGAGGACGCCGCCGCCGTCGGCGTGGGCGAGCACCCGGGTGCCCGCGGTCGCGCCGAGCACGGACAGCTTGCGGGTGACGTCCCCGGACCCGCGGACGACGACCAGCGGCACCAGGTCGGGCAACCCGACGAGGGCCTCGGCGCCGGCGTGGCCGGGCAGCGGGACGAGCTGCACGGCGGCCTCGGGGAGCCCGGCGTCGGCCAGTGCGGGGCGCAGCACCTGCTCGACGAGCGCGGTGGCACTGCCGAGCGCGGCGGACCCGGTGCGCAGGACGGCGGCGCTGCGGGCCTTGAGGACCTGCGAGGCGACGTCGACGGTCACGTTCGGCCGGGCCTCGAACACCGCGCCGATGACGCCGACCGGGATGCGCCGTTCGAACACCCGCTCGCCGGTCTCCAGCGTGCGGACCGGCCACTCGGTGGGCGGCTCGGGGGTCGCGGCGAGCACCTCGAGCTGGGTGGCGATGCCGGCGAGCCGCTCGGGGTCCAGCCGCAGCCGGTCGAGCAGGCCCGCCGCCATGCCGTTCCGCTCGGCGGCGGCGACGTCGGCGGCGTTGACGTCGAGCAGCTCGTGTGCCCGGTCCCGGATCAGCGAGGCGGCGGCGCGCAGGGCGTCGTCGATCCGGCCCTCGCCCGCGGCGCGGACGGCCGGGGCGGCGGCCCGGGCGCGCTGCGCGGCCTCACGGACGGCGGCGAACTCCGGCGCCTCGGTCGTCTCCTGCGGGGTGGTCACGGTGCTGCTCACGCAGGTCAGGTTAGGCGGTCGCCGTCGCGGGCCCGACCGGGTATCCGGTGAGGACGGCTCAGGGCGCAGCGGCCGGCACGGCGTAGACGACGATGTTCGACTCGTAGCTCCCCGCCGCCGGGTCGAACACCCCGCCGCAGGTGACGAGGACGAGCTGCGGGTCGCCGTCGCGGCGGAACACCTCGCGGGGCAGGTCGTGCTTGCCGTACTCGCGACGCGCGACGACCCGGTAGGCCGCGGTGCGGCCGTCGCCGCCACGGACGACGACCGGCTCGCCCGCGACGAGCTGCGGCAGCACCGACAGGAACCCGATGCCCTGCGTGCGCGAGTCGACGTGACCGGCGATCACGGCGCTCCCGGACGCGCCGCCCGGGAGGACACCGGGGGCCCACCAGCCGACCGTGCGCACCTGGTCGGGGACGACCATCCCGCCGTTCGGGGCGGTGCCGACCGCGTCGACGGGGGCGGACAGGCCGCGGGCGGGGAGCTCCAGGACGGACGGGACGACCGGCGGCGACGCGGCGCCGGGCTCGGCCACGGGCAGCGGGTAGACCGCCGAGACGGTCCACGGCTCGCGCGGCGCGATCGGCGCCGGGCCGGTGGAGCGGGGTGGGGGGCCGGTGCGGTCGCCGGGGCCGGGGAGCGGGCCCGCCGGGAGCCCGGCGGACGCGGGCGGGGGCGGGGGCGGGACCGAGGGTGCGGGCGGGCCGGAAGGACCGGGAACAGCCGCCCCCGGCAGCGCCGCGGCGTCGGGCGCCCCGACCACCGGAGCCGGGTCCGGCGGCGCCAGGACCGGCAACGCCCGGGCCACCGGCACCGCACGCGTCGCGGCGGGGGCCGTTCCCGCGGGCACGGCGCCGAGGTCGCTCGCCTCGACGCGGGCGTCGTCACCGAGTGCGAGACCGGCGCCGGCGCCCAGCAGGGCGGCGCCGAGGAGCAGCAGCGCGGCCGCTCCCCGTACGCCCCCGGCCGGGCGCCGGCGCCGCGGTGTCACGCGCGGGCGCGACGCAGCCGGACGGCGCCGGCGACGAGCAGCAGCAGCCCGGCACCGCCGAGCGCGACGGGCAGCGCGGCGTCGGACGCCGACGCGGCCTGACCGCCGGTGCCGGCGTCGACGGCGGGCGCGCCGGAGCCGCCCCGGCCCGCGGCGTCACCGGAACCGGAGGCCGAGCCGTTGCCGGTACCGTTGCCGGTGCCCGCACCGGGCGCGGTCCCGTCGCCGGACCCGGCGGCGTTCCCGTCGGTGCCGTTCCCGTCGGTGCCGTTCCCGTCGGTGCCGTTCCCGGGGTTGTCCGAGCCGGAGCCCGGGGTCGTGGCCCCGGCCTCGGCCGCGGCCTGGTCCAGCTTGGTCTTCAGCTCACCCAGGTTCGTGAGCTGCGCGCGGGCCTGATCGAGCTGCTCCGGCGGCAGGCCGGGGACGTTCAGCAGCTGCTGGGCCTGGTCGCTGAGCTGTCCGACCTGCTCCTGCGCGGCCTGCAGCCAGCCCTGGTCGAACTGCTCACCGGTGCGGGCCTTGAGGTCGTCGACCTGGGACTGGATCTCCGGGGAGACCTGGTCGGGCAGCGAGACGCCGATCGACGACGCCAGCCCCCGCAGCTTGTCGTTGATCTGCTGGCCCTCGCCCTGCACCTGCGGCGCGAGCTCCTTGACCTTGTCCCCGACGCCCTGCTCCAGGCCGATGCCGCCGAGCGCGGCGAGGCCGAGCGCCTTCTGGTGCGCGTCGCCGAACGCCTGGCGCGGGTCGCCGACGCCCGGGACCTGCGGGAGGTTGTCGGGCAGGTTCGGCACCTGCGGCGTCTCGCCACCGCAGGCGGTCAGCCCCACGAGTGCGGCCGCGGCGACGGCGGCACCGACGGTGCGGCTGATCCGGCGCGGGTGGTTCGTGGTCGTCGTCATGCGAGTCATCCCCCGGAGGTAGCGGTGTACGCCTGATGGGCTATCGGCTTACTCCGGACGTTGCAACTCGAACCACACGACAGGTCCCACGCGGGCGGCGAGTGGTTATCGCCGACGGCTGAGCGGTGCCGGGGCCGAGGGCGGCGGGACGACCGGGCCGACGTCGCCGTCGGGCGCCTCGTCGAGGTCCAGGACGACCGGGGCGTGGTCGCTGGGGAGCTTCCCCTTGCGTGCCTTGCGGTCCACCCACACCGCCGCGCGACGGTCGGCCGGGCCCGACCCGGCCAGCACCAGGTCGATCCGCATCCCCTGGTCCTGGTGGAACCGGCCGGCCCGGTAGTCCCAGTAGCTGAACACGCGCTCGTCGGGCCAGCGCTCGCGCAGGACGTCGCGCAGCCCGGTCCCGAGCAGCGCGGCGAGCGCGGCCCGCTCGTCGGGGGTGACGTGGGTGGCGCCGTCGAACAGGGAACGGTCCCAGACGTCGTCGTCGGTGGGGGCGATGTTCACGTCCCCGGCCACCACGGTCGACGCGGGGTCGCCCGTCGCGACCAGCTCGCGCAGTGCACCGAGCCAGCGCAGCTTGTAGGCGTAGTGCGGGTCCTCGGGGCTGCGGCCGTTCGGCACGTACACCGAGGTGACCCGCAGCCCGCCGCAGGTGGCGGTGACGGCGCGCGCGTCCGGGACCTCCAGCCCGCCCTCGGTGAAGACGGGCTCGTCGGGCAGGCCGCGCACGACGTCGTCCAGACCCACCCGCGACAGCAGGGCGACGCCGTTCCACCGGCCCTGGCCGTGGTGCGCGCTCGCGTAGCCGCGCTCGGCCAGTGCCTCGTCGAAGGCCGCGGCGAAGTCGTCGTCGGAGAGCTTGGTCTCCTGGAGGCAGACGACGTCGGGTTCCCGCTCGTCGAGCCACGGCAGCAGCCGCGGCAGCCGGGACTTCGCGGAGTTCACGTTCCAGGTGGCCAGACGCACGCCCCGACCCTACGAGAGGAAGCGCGTCACCGACCGGCGGATGCCCGCGACGTCCAGGCCGTGCGCGGCGTCGTGGTCCTCCGGGCTGCCGTAGCGACGCAGCTCGGCGGCGCCGACCCCGAGCCCGAGGACCCGGTGCCGCAGGTCGGCGAGCGCGTCGGAGACGTGCCGCACCGAGGTCCCGGCGAGGTAGGGCTCCACGAGCACGACGTCCGGCTCGGACAGCGTGGCGCGCAGGCCGGCCGCGTCGAACGGGCGGACGGTCCCGGCGTACAGGACGGTCACGTCCAGGTCGGCGACGGCGGCGAGCGTCCGGTCCGCCAGGGGCCCCACCGCGACGACCGTCCCCCGGCGCCCCCGCCGCAGCACCGTCATCGACGGGCCCGCCCCGTACGGCCGCGCGTTGGACGCGCCCGAGAGCCGGACGTAGACCCGGTCGTCGCCGGGCAGGGCGGCCCACAGCTGCGCCTCCGCCTCGTCGGCGTGCCCGGGCACGTGGACGGTCCAACCGTCGAGGGTGTCGAGCAGCGGCACGTCGCGCGGGCCGAAGTGGGTCTCCCCCGCGCCCGCCATGTCGTAGGACCCGCCGGCCGACACCAGCAGCGCCCCGACGCCCTGGTGCCCGAGGTCGAGCTTGAGCTGCTCGTAGGGCCGTTCGACGAGGAACGGCGCGAAGGTGTGCACGACCGGGCGCATCCCGGTCAGCGCGAGCCCACCGGCGGTGGAGACGAGCAGCTGCTCGCGGATGCCGACGTTGATCACGCGGTCGGCGAGGTCGGGCGGGACGTCGACGTAGCCGGCCCCGATGTCGGCCAGCAGCGCGACGGCCCGCGGGTCGGACGCGATCAGCTCCGGCAGCAGCGCATAGAAGCGTTCCCGCAGGTCGGGCGGGGTCACGGGGTCGGAGGGAGTGGGCTGCTGCGTATCGGTGAGCAGAGCAAAGCCGGTCATCGGTGGCTCCCCTTCGGTTCGACGTGCGCGACGACGGCGAGCGGTCGGTCGGGGTGTGCGGTGCGGAAGGCGCGTTCCAGGTCGTCGTGGTCGCGGCCGTCGGCGTCGACGGCGACCCAGCCCTCCGCGGTGAAGCGGCCGGCGATCCCGCCGGGCCAGCCGTGCGAGGCCGAGCTGTTGTCGACGACGACGGCGCTCAGCCCGGACAGCCCGGCACGGCCCGCGTACTGGATCGCCTCGAAGTTGGAGCCCTCGTCGAGCTCGGCATCGCCGACGAGGACGACGGTGCGCGCGTCGCGGCCCTGCAGCAGCAGCCCCGACGCGGTGCCGACGGCCAGTCCGAGCCCGTGGCCGAGCGAGCCGGAGGAGATCTCCACCCCGGGCACGAGCGTGCGGTCGGGGTGGTGCCCGAGGGTCGAGTCGTACCCGGCGAACCGGTCGAGCAGGTGGTCGTCGAGGAACCCGCGGGCGACGAGGACGGCGTAGAGCGCCATCGGGCCGTGCCCCTTGGAGACCAGGAAGCGGTCGCGGTCGGGGTCGTCGGGGTGCTGCGGGTCGACGCGCAGGATGCGGTCGTAGAGGACCCACAGGACGTCGAGGGTGGAGGTCGCGGCGGGTTCGTGCTTCTCGTCGCCGGTCATCCGGGTCATCAGCCCGGCGAGGTCGGCGTAGCCGGTCGGTGATCGCATGCGACCACTCTGTGACCTGAAGCCGACTTCAGGTCAAGGGGCCGAGCTACTCCTCGTCCGGCGGGGTCGCCTTGCGGACGTAGAGCAGCTGGTCACCCCGCTCCAGCGCGTCGACGGCGGCCGAGTCGACCCGGTGGAGCTGCTCGCCACGCACCACGCCGAGCACGATGTCGGGCAGGTGCCGCGGGGAGCCGCCGACCTCGGTCGGCTCGACCTGGCGCTGGGAGATCGCGAAGCCGGCGTCCGGGGTGAGCAGGTCCTCCACCACCTCGACGACGGCGGGCGAGCGGGTCGCGACGCCCAGCAGCCGCCCGGCCGTCTCGTCGGACACGATCACCGAGCTGGCGCCGGACTGGCGGAGCAGGTGGACGTTCTCCGCCTCGCGCACCGCGGCGACGATCGAGATCGACTTGGACAGCTCGCGGGCGGTCAGGGTGACCAGCACCGCGGTGTCGTCGCGGTCCAGGGCGACGACCAGCGTCGTCGCCAGCTGCACCCCGGCGATGCGGAGCACCGCGGAGCGGGTCGCGTTGCCGGACACGGTGACCAGGCCCAGCCCGGAGGCCACGTCCAGCCGCGCCCGGTCGGTGTCGACGACGACGATCTTCCCGGGGTCCACGTCGTCGCCGAGCAGCGTCTCCACCGCCGCGCGCCCCTTGGTGCCGTAGCCGACGACGACGATGTGCTCGCGCACGCGCGACCTCCAGCGCTGGATCCGGAACGACTGCCGCGAGCGCTCGGTGAGCAGCTCGACGGTCGTACCGACGAGGACGATCAGGAACAGCACCCGCAACGGGGTGATCACCGCGATGTTGATGGAGCGGGCCATCGGGCTGACCGGCACGATGTCGCCGTAGCCGGTCGTCGACAGCGACACCGTCGCGTAGTAGAGGGCGTCGAGCAGCGAGATCTCGCCCGTACCGTTGTTGTCGAGGTAGCCGTCGCGCCCGAAGAAGACGATCAACGTCGTCGCGCCGAGCGCGAACACCGCGATCGCCAGGCGGGTCACCAGCGAGCGCACCGGGCCCGACCGCGGGTCCGGCATCCGCAGCGCACCCTCGACCTGGGGATCGAGTTCGCTGAGCCGGGTGGAGCCGATCACGTGCGAAGGCTAGCGCCCAGGTCGCGCCGCACCGACCGCCCGGGCCCTATCCTCACTCAGGTGTCGGCCGAGGGGGACCACGAACGTGTGACGCCTGCTGCGCGCACGTCGCTGCGGCCGCGGCTGAGCGCGCGCCGGTTCCGCGGCGGTGCCGCACCCGGACCGGACCCGACCGAGGCCCTCGAGACGGGCGTCGCCGTGGCCGCGGGCCTGCGCGAGCCCGCCGGGTCCGCCGCCGCGACCGAGGCGCTGCGCCGGCTCGCCGGGCTCTGCGGCGCCGAGGCGGCGGGCCTGGTCCGGCCCGGCCTGCCCGACTCGTGGTGGGGCCCCGGCCGCGCCGACGGCGTCGCGCTCGCCGGGCGGGCCCGCGGGCGACGGCTCACCGAGGCCGGCCGCACCGCGCTGCCCGTCGGCGACGGGCCGGTGCTCGTCCTGGCCGGTGGGGTCGGGTCGGCCGCCGCCCGCCGGACCGCCGCGTTCGTCGCCGACGCCCTCGAACGCGCCCGCCTGACCGACGGCGAGGCCGAGGCCGAGGCCGCCCGGCTGCGCGCGCTGCGGGCCCAGATCTCGCCGCACTTCGTCTACAACGCGCTCACCACGATCGCCTCGTTCGTCCGCTCGGACCCGGCGCGCGCCCGCGACCTGCTGGAGACCTTCGCCGAGTTCATCCGGCACTCGCTCGCCGCACGCGGCGACTACGTGCCGCTGGCCGGGGAGTTCCGCTCGGTCGAGGCCTACCTGACCCTCGCCCGCGCCGTCCTCGGCGAGCGGCTGCGGGTGCAGGTGCGGGTGGCGCCGGAGGTGCTGCCGGTGCCGGTCCCGGTGCTGGCGCTGCAGCCGCTGGTGGAGAACGCGGTGCAGCACGGCGTCGAGCGCTCCCCCGACGGCGGGCTGGTACAGGTCAGCGGCGAGGCCGAGGGGGACGTCTGCGTGATCACCGTCGACGACGACGGGCCGGGCATGAGCCCCGAGCACGCCCGCGCCGTACTGGCCGGCACCGCCGAGGGCGCCGGGCTGGCGCTGGTGAACGTCGACCGCAGGCTGCGCGCGGTCTACGGCCCCGATCACGGCCTGGTCATCGAGACCGCGCCCGGCGCGGGCACCCGGATCGTGCTGCGGATCCCGCGGTTCCAGCCCGGGGTGGTGATCTGAGGTGACACCCCCCGCCGAGCCACTGCGCGTACTGGCCGTCGACGACGTCGCCCCCGCCCTCGACGAGATCTGCGCGCTGCTGGCCGACGCGCCCGACGTCGGCGAGGTCGCACGGGCCGGCGGCGCGGTGGAGGCGCTGCGCGCGATCCCCACCGGCCGGTTCGACGCCGTCTTCCTCGACATCACCATGCCCGGGATGGACGGCCTGGAGCTCGGCGGTGTGCTGGCCGCGATGGCCACGCCCCCGGAGATCGTCTTCGTGACGGCGTTCGAGGAGCACGCCGTCGCCGCGTACGGCCTCGGCGCCGTCGACTACCTGCTCAAACCGGTCGGCGCGGACCGGCTCGCCGACGCGCTCGGCCGGGTGCACCGGGCCCGGGCGGGCCGCTCGGCCGCCGGGCCGGGCACCGCGGGGGGGACCGCACCGGAACCGGCCGGGCCCGCGCTCCCCCGCGTCGACGAGCTCGCCGTGCTGCCGGTGGAGGCCGCCGGGCGCACCCGCTACGTCCGCCGCGAGGACGTCCGCTTCGTCGAGGCCCACGGCGACTACGTGCGGCTGCACCTGCCCGGGGGCTCACACCTCGTGCGGATCCCGCTGTCCCGGCTGGAGGAGCACTGGGACCCGCACCGCTTCGTCCGCGTGCACCGCAGCTTCCTGCTGCACCTCCCCGCGGTCCGCGAGCTGCGCAGCGACGCCGGCGGCGGCCTGCTCGCCCACACCGATGCCGGTGACGTGCCGGTCAGTCGTCGCCACGCCCGGGACCTGCGCGACCAGCTGCTCGCCGCGGCCACCGCCGGGGCGCTCGACGGCCACCGCGCCCCCGACGGCGACGGCCCGGGAAGCGGCCGGGGGCGGCCGTGACCGCCCGCCCGCGCCGGGTCGCGGTCAGCGCACCGCCCGAGCGGGGTACCGCCGTACCGCGCCCACAGCCGGCCGCGGCGCTCGACCCGGGGCTGACCGAGCGGGCCCGCGGGCTGCGCCGGGCCCAGCTGCGGCGCGCCGTGGTCACCCTGGCCTGCGCCGCGGTGCTGCTGTTCGGGCTGCCGGTGCTGCTGCGGCTCGCGCCGGATCTGGCCCAGTGGCGGGTCGGGGGGCTCCCGCTGGGCTGGATCGCGGTCGCCTGGCTCCCGTACCCGCTGCTCGGCGGGCTGGCGTGGTGGCATCTGCGCCGGGCCGAACGCGCGGAACGCCCGTGACGGCCGCCGCGGTCGTCGCCCTGCTGCTGGTCACGGTGCTGATCGGGGCACGTGGCGTCGCGGCGATGCGCACCACCTCGGACTTCCTCGTCGCGTCCCGGCGGACCTCGCCGATGCTCAACGCAGCCGCGGTCTCCGGGGAGTACCTGTCGGCGGCGTCGTTCCTCGGCGTCGCCGGGCTGGTGATCAAGGAGGGCACGGGGGCGCTCTGGTACCCGGTCGGGTTCGCCGCGGGCTACCTGCTGATGCTCGCGCTGGTCGCCGCGCCGATGCGCCGCTCCGGGGCACTGACCGTGCCCGGGTTCGCCGAGGCCCGCCTCGGGTCGCGGTCGCTGCGCCGGTTCTGCGCGGTGGTCGTCGTGGTGATCGCGGTGCTCTACCTGGTGCCGCAGATCGTCGCGGCCGGGCAGCTGCTCACGCTGGTGTCGGGCGTCGACTACTGGGTCGGGGTCGTGGTGTCCGGGCTCGCCGTCGGCCTGACCCTGGCGCTGGGCGGGATGCGCGCCGCCACCTACGTGCAGGCGTTCCAGTTCGCGCTCAAGCTCCTGCTGTTCGCCGGGCCCGCGATCTGGCTGCTGCTGCTCGCCGGGCCGCAGCTGCGCGCCGACATGGTCGCCCCGCCGGAGTTCACCCGGTTCACCGCCGAGACCCCGGTGGACTTCCGGCTCGACACCGAGCTCGTGCTGACCGAGCCGACCGTCGTGGTCGTCGACGGGATGCCGGTCCCGCTCACCCCCGGCCCGCACCACGCCGCCGCCGACGCCGTCTGGGTCTTCCCCGACGGTGCCGCCGTGCCCGAGCTGGGCGGCGACGGGGCGTCGCTGCCGGTGCCCGGCGGCGCCGAGTGGGCACTGCCGCTGCTCGGCACCGCCGACACCTCGCCGCTGCTGACGACCTGGTCGGTGCTGGTCGCGACAGCGCTGGGGACGATGGGGCTGCCGCACATCATCGTGCGCTTCCACACCAGTCCGGACGGGCGCGGCGCCCGGCGCACCGCGGCGATCACCGTCGCGATGCTCGGCGCGTTCTACCTGTTCCCGATCGTCTACGGGCTGCTCGGGACGGTGCTCACCCCCGAGCTGTACCTGTCGCAGGGCACCGACACCGCGATCGTCACGCTGCCCGGCCGGGTCACCGGCGGCGGCACCGCGGCGGCCCTGACCGCGATGCTCACCGCGGGGGCGTTCGCCGCGTTCCTGGCCACCTCGCTCGGGCTGCTGCTCGCGCTGTCCGGGGCGCTCGCCCACGACCTCATGCCCTCGGGGCTGCGCCGGCTGCGGCTGACCGCGCTGGCCGCGTCGGCGGCCGTCGTACCGGCGGCGCTGCTGATGGTGCGCGTCGACGTCAGCGCGGCGGTGACCTCGGCGTTCACCGTCGCGGCGTCGACGTTCTGCCCGCTGCTGGTGCTCGGCCTGTGGTGGAAGGGGCTGACCGCGCGCGGCGCGTACGCAGGGATGGTCACCGGGCTGCTCGCGACGGTCGGGTCGATGGCGCTGGGCGCCGCGCTCGGGCTCGGCGGGACGGCGGGCATGCTGCTCGCCCAGCCCGCGCTGTGGTCGGTGCCCTGCGCGTTCCTCGTCATGATCGCCGTGTCACTGGGCGATCACGTTCCGTCGGACGCGGAAGCTACGATGCTGCGGCTCCATCTGGCCGATCGGGAGTGAGCGCTTTAGCGTAGCGGCGACATCGGAGTCAAGACCGCTCGTCGTTCGGTGCCGCGCTCGATCGTCCGGTCGTCGGCCGCTTGCATCTTGGGCCGCCCGGAGCGTGCGTGTGGGGTTCCGCACACGGCCCGAAGGCCCTTTCCTGGGTCCGGTCCCGTGGCCGTGCGTGGCTTGTGCAAGGAGGCATACGTGAGTACGACCGAGTCCGACGAGCAGCCCGGCGGTCCGACGCCGGGAACTCCCGACTGGGCCGCCGCACAGGCGAGCCCCGACTTCCAGGAGCTGCGCAGGCGTCTGCGTGGGTTCGTCTTCCCGGTCACCGCCGGGTTCCTGGCCTGGTACCTGCTGTACGTGCTGCTCGCGACGTTCGCGACGGACTTCATGGCGATCCCGGTGCTGGGCAACATCAACCTGGGTCTGGTCCTCGGGTTGCTGCAGTTCGTGTCCACCTTCGCGATCACCGTGGTCTACATCCGCTTCGCCGGCCGTGTGCTCGACCCGCTGTCGTCGAAGCTCCGCGGAGAGATCGAGGGAACCCGATGAGCCCGACCGTCCTGGCGGCGACCGCGGACAGCAACCCGGCGCTGAACATCTCCATCTTCCTGGCGTTCGTGATCGTGACGCTGGGGATCGTCTTCTACGTCAACAGTCGGCAGGCGAGGAAGACCGCCGCCGACTTCTACACCGCGGGCGGGGGTTTCTCCGGCACCCAGAACGGGTTCGCGATCGCCGGTGACTACCTCTCGGCGGCGTCGTTCCTGGGCATCGCCGGCGCCATCGCGATCAACGGCTACGACGGCTTCCTCTACTCGATCGGCTTCCTGGTCGCGTGGCTGGTCGCGCTGCTGCTGGTCGCGGAGCTGCTGCGCAACACCGGCCGTTTCACCATGGGCGACGTCCTGGCGTTCCGGATGAAGCAGCGCCCGATCCGCGCCGCGGCGGCCACCTCCACCCTGGCGGTGTCGTTCTTCTACCTGCTCGCGCAGATGGCCGGTGCCGGTGCACTGGTCTCGCTGCTGCTCGGCATCTCGGGCGGGTTCGCCCAGGGCGTCGTGATCGCCGTCGTCGGCGTCGTGATGATCGCCTACGTCCTCATCGGCGGCATGCGCGGCACCACCTGGGTCCAGATGATCAAGGCGGTGCTGCTCATCGTGGGCGCGCTGGTCATGACGATCTGGGCACTGGCGCTGTTCGGCTTCAACTTCTCGTCGATCATGCAGGCCGCCGCGGACGGCTCCCCCAAGGGCGAGGGCCTGTTCGCCCCCGGCCAGCAGTACGGCGCGTCGCTGACCTCGAAGATCGACTTCATCTCGCTCGGCATCGCCCTGGTGCTCGGCACCGCGGGCCTGCCGCACGTGCTGATGCGCTTCTACACCGTGCCCACGGCCAAGGAGGCCCGCCGCTCGGTCGAGGTCGCGATCTGGCTGATCGGCCTGTTCTACCTGTTCACGCTGGTCATCGGCTTCGCGGCCGGTGCGCTGGTCGGGCCGGAGGCGATCCAGGCCGCGCCGGGCAAGGTGAACTCGGCCGCGCCGCTGCTCGCCGCAGCCCTCGGCGGACCGGTGCTGCTCGGCATCATCGCCGCGATCGCGTTCGCGACGATCCTGGCGGTCGTCGCCGGGCTGACGATCACCGCGTCGGCGTCGTTCGCGCACGACGTCTACATCAACGTGATCAAGCGGGGCGAGGTCGAGGACACCGAGGCCACCCAGGTCCGGGTCGCCCGGCGGACCGCGATCGTGATCGGCGTGGTCGCGATCGTCGGTGGCATCCTCGCGAAGGACCAGAACGTCGCGTTCCTCGTGGCGCTGGCCTTCGCGGTGGCGGCGTCGGCGAACCTGCCGACGATCCTGTACTCGCTGTTCTGGAAGCGGTTCAACACCACCGGCGGCCTGTTCTCGATCTACGGCGGTCTGATCAGCACCCTGGTGCTGATCGTCTTCTCGCCGGTGGTGTCGGGCGCCGAGACGTCGATCTTCTCGGGTGTGGACTTCGCCTGGTTCCCGCTGGCCAACCCCGGCCTGGTCTCGATCCCGCTGTCGTTCCTGCTCGGCGTGGTCGGGACCTACATCGGGCAGAAGCGCCACGACGGCAGCAAGTACGCCGAGATGGAGGTCCGGTCCCTGACCGGTGCCGGCATCGCCAAGGCCGAGGCGCACTGACCGCAGGCCACCCCACGCGGAGAGCCCGCGTCCCCGTCCCCGGGGGCGCGGGCTCTCCGCGTCCTGCGGCTACACCTCGGCGGCGGAGACGGTCGGCACCCCGGCGACGAGGTCGTGCAGCGCGCGGGCGTCGAGCAGGTCCGCCGGGCGCAGGGTGACGCCGTCGCGGACGTAGTGGAACGCCGCCCGCACCCGGTCCGGCTCGACGCCCTGCAGTGCCGCCCATGCCAGCCGGTACGCGGCGAGCTGCACCCCGACCGCCTGCCTGCGGTCCTCGGCGGGCAGGCGACCGGTCTTCCAGTCCACGACCGTCCAGCCGCCGTCGGGGTCGGCGAACACCGCGTCCATCCGGCCGCGCACGGCGACCCCGGCCAGCACCGTCTCGAACGACACCTCGACGTCGACGGGCCGCCGGTCCGCCCACTCCGACGCCTCGAACGCGGCCTGCAGCTCGGCGAGCTCGGTCGCATCGGCCTCCGAGGAGACCGACTCGTCGGCGGCGCCGGGCAGCTCGTCGATGTCCAGCAGGCGTTCCGCGCCGAAGCGCTGTTCCAGCCAGGCGTGGAACGCGGTGCCGCGGCGGGCGTGCTGGTCGGGCGGCATCGGCACCGGACGGCGCAGCCGCACGGCGAGCGCGTCCGGGTCGTCGGCGAGCTCGACGAGCCGGCTCACCGACAGCCGCCCGGGCAGCGACACCGTGGGCCGCTGCGCGGCGGCGGCCCGCTCCGCGAGCAGGACGTCGACGTCGGCGGCCCAGCCCTCGGGATCACCCTCGGCGTCGACCACGCCGGCCCCGGGCTCCGCGTCGGGAGCCGCCGGCAGCTCCAGTGCGAGCTGGTCGGCGGGCGCGGCGCGGCGCGGCCGCTTCGGGCGCCGGGCCCGCAGCGCGGTACGGACCAGGTCGGCCCCGGAGCGCACGTCGTCGGCGCGGTCGCCGAACGGGTCCGGCGGCCACTGCGCGGTCCGTTCGACGCCCAGCGCCGGGTTGCCGGTGTCCAGCTCGGGCGGCGGTGCCCACTGCTCCAGCACACCGACCTCGGAGCCGCCGGGGCCCTCCAGGATCTCGGCGAGCTCGGTCAGGAACACCGACGGTTCCTTCGGCTTCTCCCCCGTCGCGGGCCAGCGGTGCCCGGACACCAGCAGCACCCGTTCGGACCGGGTGAGCGCGACGTAGAACAGCCGGCGTTCCTCGGCGAGGCGGCGCTCGTCGAGGGCGTCGTCGTGGTCGTCGAGCGCGGTCTCGACCTGTTTGCGGTCGGCGCCGGGCGGGGGCAGGTGCAGGCCGGGCAGGTCGTCGGCGTCGCCGCGCAGCGGGACCGGCAGCGCGGCCGGGTCCTTCAGCCAGGAGCCGGACATCTTGCGGCCGGGGAAGACCTGCGCGACCAGGTGCGGGACGGCGACGACCTCCCACTCCAGCCCCTTCGCCGCGTGCACGGTGAGGATCTGCACCCGGTCCGGCGCGACCTCCACCTCGCCGGGGGTCAGCCCCTCCTCGGCCTGCTCGGCGGTCTCCAGATAGTCGAGCAGACCCGGTAGCGACGGCACGTCCGCACCGGCGGCGAAGTCCGCGACGACGTCGGCGAACGCGTCGAGGTGCGCCCGGCCGGTGGGGCCGGGGCGGGCCATCGTCTCGACGTCGAGGAGCAAGGTCCGCTCGACGTCGGCCACCAGGTCGGTCAGCGGGGCCGCGGTGCGGGCGCGCAGCTGGGCGAGCTCACGGCCGATCCGCCGGATCCGGTCGAACCCGGCCGGGGAGTAGCGCTCCGGGCCACCCGGGTCGTCGAGGGCGTCGACGAGACCGGCCTGCTCGGCCTGCTCGCCGGGCAGTGCACCGAGGGCCAGGTCGGCGGCCGACAGCGGCCCGGGGCGGGCCGGGCGGTGCGGGACGAGCTCGCGGGCGCGCTGCCACAGCGCGGCCAGGTCGGCGATCCCGAGCCGCCACCGCGGCCCGGTCAGCAGCCGGACGGCGGCCGGCCCGGCGAGCGGGTCGGACACCACCCGCAGCGCGGAGACGAGGTCGCGGACCTCGGGGGTGGACAGCAACCCACCGAGTCCGACCACCTCCACCGGGACCCGCCGGTCGCGCAGCGCGGCGGCGAGCGCGTCCATGTCGGAGCGGCGCCGGACCAGCACCGCCGCGGTGGGCGGGGTGCCCTCGTCGTGGCCGGCGTGCCAGCGCTCGGCGATGCCGTCGGCGGTCCAGGCCACCTCGGCCGCGACGTCGGGCAGCAGGGCGGCCCGGACGTCGCCGGGGCCGGCGCCGTCGAGCGGGCGCAGCTCCCCCACCCGCACGGTGCCGGGCGCGGTCCGCAGCGGCTCGGAGACCCGGTTGGCCAGGACGAGCACCTCGGCCGGGTTCCGGAAGCTGGTGAGCAGCCCGTGCACGGGCGCGGGGTCACCGCCCGCGGCGGGGAAGTCGGTGCGGAAGCGCGCCAGGTTCCCGGCGCTCGCGCCCCGCCAGCCGTAGATCGACTGGCAGGGGTCGCCGACCGCGGTGACCGAGCGGTGGTCCGGGCCGTCGTCCGGCTCCGGGGCGAGCCCGGGCGGCACGCCGAACAGGGCGCGGAGCAGCACCCGCTGGGCGTGCCCGGTGTCCTGATACTCGTCGAGCAGCACGGCCCGGTACTGGGAACGCTCGATCCGCCCGACCTCCGGGTCGGCCTCGGCGATCCGGGCCGCGAGGGCCATCTGGTCGGCGAAGTCCATGGCCTGCTCGGCCTGCTTGCGTCGGGCGAACTCCTCGACCAGCGGCAGCAGCTCGCAGCGCATCCGCTGCCCGGCGATGCGGGCCTTGTACCCGGCCGAGGGCTCGGCGCGCTGCCGCTTGCCGGGCGGGGCGTGCTCCAGCACCGGCAGCATCCGCTCGGCGAGGCGCCGCACCTGGTCCGGTTCGACGAGGTGCTCCCCCAGCTCCCCGGCCAGGGAGAGCAGGTAGCCGGTGACGGTCGCGGGGACCCGGTCGATCTCCAGGTCCGCGGCCCAGGTGGAGACGACCCGGTGGGCCAGCTGCCAGGCCGCCGTCGGGCCGAGCAGCCGGGCGGCGGGCTCGGCGGGCAGCCGCAGCGCGTGCTCACCGACCAGGCGACCGGCGTAGGCGTGGTAGGTCGCGACGGTGGGCTCGCCGGCCAGCAGCGCGGCGCGCCGGGCACCCGACGGGTCCAGGTCGTCGAGCAGCCGGGCCCCGGCGAGGCGGCGCAGCCGGGACCGGACGCGGGTGCCGAGCTGCTGGGCGGCCTTGCGGGTGAAGGTGAGCCCGAGGACCTGCTCGGGCAGCACCCGGCCGGTCGCGACCAGCCAGACGACGCGGGCCGCCATCGTCTCGGTCTTGCCGGCCCCCGCCCCGGCGACGACGAGCGCCGGCCCGGTGGGCGCGGCGATGACCGCGGCCTGTTCCGCGGTCGGCGGGTGCAGACCGAGCGCGTGTGCCAGCTCGGCGGGGGTGGGGTCCACGCGGACCGTTCTACCCGGCGTCACCGACAGGTCCGCCACCCGGCGCAGTCCCGGCCCGGCCCCGGCGGCGGATCAGCGGCCGGCGTCGTCGACCGGTGCGTAGACGCGGGCCCAGTCGACCTGCAGGCGTACCTCGTCGGGGGTGGTCGCGTCCGGGCCGGGGATCCACCCCGACGCCGGGCCCTGGTCGAGCTGTATGGCCAGGTGCATCGGGGTGGTGGGGATCGCGCGGCGGTCGGTGACCTCCCACTTCTTCACCCCGTCGACGTACCAGGTGATCCGGTCCGGCAGCCACTCCAGGGCGAAGGTGTGCCACTGGGTGAAGTCGCCGGGGGTGTCGGTGGACAGGATGTGGTTCTGCGCGCCGTAGTGGACGAAGGCGGTGGCCGCATGCCGGTCGCCGAACGGGATCTCCATCATGTCGAGCTCCCCGTCGTCGGGGAACCGCTCGGAGTCCGGCCAGAGCAGGATCGCGGGGCTGTAGCCGTTGCCGACGTCGGTGCGGGCGCGGAACTCCCAGCGGCCGTAGAGCTGACCGTCGTGCATCGCGACACCGCCGGAGACGCCCCCGCCCGTGGCCCGGGGGCGCGCGGTCACGGTGAGCAGGCCGTCGCCGACGCCGACCGCGGACGGGCGGCGCAGGCCGTTGCCGAACCCGCCGGGCGAGTTGTAGACGCTCCAGGTGGAGCGGTCGACGCGGGAGCCGTCGAACTCGTCGCCACCGACCTGGCGCCACTGCTGCGGCGGGGGCGGGGGCGGCGGGGGCGGCAGCTGGTTGTCCAGTGCGGAGGTCGCCGGGTCGGCGGCGACGGCCGTGCCGTCCGGCGGGACGAGCACGGTCCAGGTCAGCCCGGCGACGGCGACGAGCACCAGCGCCATCGCGCCGGTGCCGTGCGCGATGCGGCGGCGCAGGCCGGTGACGGCGCGGTCCGGGCGCTCACGACGTTCGGTCCGCCCGGCACGGTCCGCCCGTCCGGCACCGTCCGGGATCTCGGCCCGGACGACCGTGGCACGGGCTCCGCGGTCGGTGGGGCGGATACGGGAGGTCGCGGCGACCGGCTCCGGCGTCGTGGAGACACGCACCACGGGGGTCCTCGCCACCGGGGGCCGGACCGCGGGTGCCTGCGCTGCCGCCGGAGGCCGGGGCGCTCGGCGTGGGCCGGGGACGGGGTCCGGGGCGGTACGCGTCCCCGGGGCGGTACGCGTCCCCGGGGCGGCGTGCGACGGCGCGGGCACCCCGCGTACGGAGCGGCGGGACTCCGGGACTCGGTCGACGGGGGCGCGGTCCGCGGCGGGCAGGGCGACGGTCGACGCCACGATGTCCTCGGGGCGGGCGACGGGTCCGCGGGCGGCACGACGCCCGTCGACGGGCGGCTCGGGCGAGCGGTGCCGACCGGAGTCCGCGGTGTCCGGCCGGTCCTCGGAACGGTGGGAGCCGGGACGGCGGGCGTCGGACCCGGCGGGGGCGGCGTGGCGCGACGGGTCCGGGCGCTCCCCGGCCCGCGACACACCACTCCCCGATTTCTCCACGCAAGCAGGACGCGCGGGCCCCCGTTCGGTTGCCCCGTCAGGAGGTCGCGCGCGTCACCCCGCCTGCGACCCGGGATCAGGCCGGCGGGTTCCCGACGGTCGCGGGGGCACCGTAGGACCGCAGGACCTCCGGCACCGTGACCGTCCCGTTCGCGTCCTGGAAGTTCTCCATGATCGCGAGCATGGCGCGGGCGGTGGCGCCGGTCCCGTTGAGCGTGTGCACGTTCTCGGTCGGCGCTCCGGCCTCGCGACGGAACCGGACGTTCAGGCGTCGTGCCTGGTAGTCGGTGGTGTTGGAGCACGAGGTGATCTCGCGGTAGCGCTCCTGGACCGGGAACCAGGCCTCGATGTCGTACTTCTTCGCCGCCGGGTTGCCGAGGTCGCCGACGGCGATGTTCTGCACCCGGTAGGGCAGCCCCAGCTCCTGCACGATCGACTCCTCGTGGGCGAGCAGCTCCTCGTGCACGTCCTGGGAGTTCTCCGGCAGGCAGTAGACGAACATCTCGACCTTGTCGAACTGGTGCACCCGGAACATGCCCTTGGTGTCCTTGCCGGCCGCGCCGGCCTCGCGGCGGAAGTTCGTGGAGAACGCGACGTAGCGCGCGGGCAGCGTGTCGAGCTCGACGATCTCGTCCATGTGGATCCCGGCGAGCGCGACCTCGGAGGTGCCGGTGAGGTAGAGGCCGTCCTTTTCCAGCTCGTAGAGGTTCGACGCCTCGGTGGGCAGGAAGCCGGTGCCGTACATCGCCCGCTCGTTCGCCAGGACCGGGCCGAGCACCGGGACGAAGCCCTCGCCGGCGAGCTTGTCCATGACGTAACGGAACAGGGCCATCTCGAGCCGCGCGACGTCGCCGAAGCGGTAGGCGAACCGCGACCCGGACAGCCGCGCGCCGCGGGCCATGTCGACCCGGCCCGTCGACGACGCCAGATCCAGGTGGTCGCGCGGGGTGAAGTCGAAGACCGGCGGCTCGCCCCAGGTGCGGACGGTGACCGCGTCCTCCTCGGCCATGCCGTCGGCGGCGGTCGGGTCGGGCAGGTTCGGGATGCGGGCGAGGAGCTCGGAGCGCTCGACGTCGGCGGCGGCGAGGGAGTCCTCGGCGGCGCGCAGCTCCTCCTTCTCCTGCTTGAACTGCTCGACCTGCTCGGGGGTGGGCTTGCCCTTGGGCCGCTGCTTGGCCGCGGCGCGCAGGCTGCCGACGCGGTCGGTGGCCTCCCGCCAGCGGGCGTCGACCTCCAGCAGGGCGTCGAAGTCCGCGGACGCGCCGCGACGGGACAGCGCCGTGCGGAAGGTGTCCGGGTCCTGTCGGGCCGCCTTGAGGTCGATCACTGCTGTTCCAGCCTCTCGCGTAGTGGAGGGGCCATCGTAGGACCGGGAATGATCGGGCCCGCGCGGTGGTACTCACCACCATGAGTGTTTCCCTCGGCAGGTACGGCGTCTGGCGGCACGAGACCGGGTTGTCCCCCGATCTCGCCGTGGAGATCGAGAAGCTCGGGTTCGGTGCGGTGTGGGTCGGCGGCTCCCCGCCCGGGGACCTCGCGCTGACCGAGTCGCTGCTCGACGCGACGACGTCGCTGGCCGTGGCCACCGGCATCGTGAACATCTGGGCCACCCCTGCCGACGAGGTCGCGGAGTCCTTCCACCGCATCGAGGCGCGGCACCCGGGCCGGTTCCTGCTGGGGATCGGCGTCGGGCACCCCGAGGCCACCAGCGACTACACCCGCCCGTACGCAGCGCTCGTCGCCTACGTGAACCGGCTCGACGAGCTCGGCGTCCCCACCGAGGGGCGTGCCCTCGCGGCGCTGGGCCCGAAGATGCTCGACCTGGCCCGTGAGCGGTCCGCCGGGACGCACCCGTACCTGACCACGCCCGAGCACACCCGTTCGACGCGCGAGCGCTACGGCGCCGGAGCGCTGATCGCGCCGGAGCACAAGGTCGTGCTCGACGACGACCCGGCCGCCGCCCGCGCCCTGGGCCGCCCGGCCGTCGAGAAGCCCTACCTGGGCCTGGTCAACTACCGGAACAACCTGAAGCGGCTCGGCTGGGCCGAGTCCGATCTCGACGACGGCGGCAGCGACGCCCTGATCGACGCGCTCGTCGCGCACGGCACCCCCGAGCAGGTCGCGGCCCGGCTCGAGGAGCACCTCGACGCCGGCGCCGACCACGTCTGTGCCCAGGTCATCACGCGCGGGATGGCCGAGCCGGAGGGCGACCTGCGGCGGCTGGCGAGCGCGCTGGGGCTCGGCAGCGCGGGCTAGCCCGGGCCGGGTGCGCCCCACCCCCGACGACCCGTCCCTGCTGGGACCGTTGCGACGGTCGGCGCCACTGATCGTGGCGGCGGCCGTCGCCGTCGTCGCGGTCCTGGCCTGGGCCTACCGCGGCGATGCGACCGCCGGGGCGGAGCGACCGGGGCGCCGACCGCCGGGTCCGGCCCCTCCGCACCACCTGACCGGGGCCCGGCACCGCGGGTGTGGGGCCCGGGCCGGCTGCACGACCTGACCGCGGGTCCGCACGGCCGGGTGTGCGGCCCGTCCGGGTACGGGACCGGACCCGCTCACCCGTCCACCACCGTCCGGCCGGTCTCGACCGCGGGGCAGCTGGTGCGGACCGGGCACCGGTCGCAGTCCGGCCCGGCGCGGGCGACGAACACCGCACCCGCCGAGTCCTCGGCGCAGGTCATCAGCACGTCGCGCCAGTGCCCCATCTCCTCCGGGCGCAGCGCCGCCTGCTGCGGCTCCTTCGCCTCCCCGTTGGCCTTGCGGTCGGCCAGGAACAGCAGCCGCGCCCCGCCCGGCTCCACCCCACCCCCGACGAGCTGGTCGAACGCGCCGAGCGAGGCCGCGAGCTGGTAGACGGCCAGCTGGTGGTGCTCGGCGGTGGCCCGGGCCGAGGTGGCCGTCTTCCCGGTCTTGACGTCGACGACGACCGGGCGCCCCTGGTCATCGCGTTCGAGCCGGTCGACCCGGCCGCGGAGCCGGACCCGCCGGGCCGCCCGCGCGGCCCCGCCGCCGCGCCCGGCCGCGCCGTCGCCGTCGGTGTCGACCGGCAGGAGCGCGGCCCCCGCCGGGTCGTCGTCGCCCGCACCGATGCCGCCGAGGGGCAGGCCCGGGTCGTCGCCCTCGCTGTCGCCCTCGCCGTCGTCCTCGCCGTCCAGGTCCAGCTGCACCGGCTGCTCGACGGCCACCAGCTCCAGCCCCTCGGTACGGCTGCGGCGGACCCAGTCGTCGAAGGCGGCGAGCATCTCCCGCACCCGGACCAGCTCGCGGCGCCCGAACCACGGCGCCCCGGAGTCCAGCCGCCGCCACGCCGAGCGCAGCGCCTCCTCCAGCTCCACCGGGTCGGCCCCGGCGGCGCGGGCCTGCACCAGCGCGTGCACCAGGGACCCGGTGACCGCCGACAGCGCGCCGGTCTCGTCGCCGCCGTGCCGGGACAGCACCCAGCGCAGCGGGCAGCCGGCGATCGTCTCGACGTCGGAGGGCGAGATCGGGACGAGCTCGCCCTCGGCGCGCAGCGGGGCGCCGTCGGACAGGTCGGCGACGCCGTACCAGTCGTCGGGGTGGGCTCCGGGGACGCCGTCCGCGGCGAGCCGGGCCAGCTGGGTCGCCGCCCGGTGACGACGTGCGGCCCGTCCCGGGTCGCCGTGGTCGGGCTCGGTGACGGCGCGCCGCAGCTCCCCGACCAGCTCGGCCGTCACCAGGGAGCGCTCGGGCCGGTGCACCGGGCGGGCCTCGGCGGCGTCGGCGGGGCGGGGGTCGAGCTCGTCGAGGAACCGGGAGGGCTGCTCGTCCTCCCCCTGCACGGCGCTGACCAGCAGCGTCGTCCGGGCACGGGTGCAGGCGACGTAGAACAGCCGCCGCTCCTCGGCGAGCAGTGGCGCCGTGCGGGAGACCGCGTCGTCGGGGGCGGCGACCCCGCCGACGAGGTCGACGAGCCGTTCGTGGCCGAGCAGGCTGCCGCGCAGCCGTACGTCGGGCCACAGCCCCTCCTGCACCCCGGGCACCGCGACGACCGTCCACTCCCGGCCGCGGGCGCCGTGTGCGGTGAGCAGCTCGACCGCGCCGCCCCGGGGCGCCTGCGGGGCCAGCGTCTCCCCCGGCAGCTGCTGGTCGAGCAGGTACTCCAGGAACCCGCCGACGTCGGCGCCGGGCAGCCGGTCGGTGTAGCGGGCGGCCGCGTCGAACAGGGCCAGGACCGCGTCGAGGTCCCGGTCGGCGGCCGCTCCGCCGGGGCCGCCGCGGGCGCTGGCCTCGCTCCAGCGCTTCGCCAGGCCGGTGCGCCGCCACACCTTCCACAACGTCTCCTCGACCTGCTCGCCCGCGCCGATCGAGCGGGCGGCGGTGTCGAGGAGGCGGCCCACGTCGCGCATCGGGGCGGCCTCGGCGGGCGAGAGCATCGGCAGCGGGTCGGGCCGGCCCGCGACGGCGTCGCGCAGCATCCCGACCAGCAACGGGTCGCTGCTCGCCGCGGCCGGGTCGACCTCACCCGCCTCGACGCGCTCGTCGTCGGCGAAGGTCCGCACGTCGTGCCCCGCGGCGGCGTGCATCCGCAGCAGGCCGCGGCGCAGCCGCCGCATCCGCATCGGGTCGCCGCCGCCCAGCGGTGAGGTGAGCAGGGAGGTCGCGAGGTCGGCGTCGACCGCGGACGGCCGCCATGCCGCGCGCAGCACCAGGAGCAGCGGCACGACGGCGGGCTGGCGCGGCAGCGGCACCTCGTCCGGTGGTGCGGCCAGCGGGACCCCGGCCGCGGCCAGCGCCCGGCGCAGCGCGGGCAGGGTGCGCCGCGCGGACCGGGACAGCACCGCCATGTCCGACCACGGCACCCCGTCGACGAGGTGTGCGCGCCGCAGCCGGTCGGCGATCCAGCCGGCCTCCGCGGAGGGCGACCCGAACACCCGGACCTGCAGGGACTCCCCCACCCCGGCGCCCGCCGCATCCGGCACGGCGTCGGGCACCGGTTCCGGTACCGCGTCCGGGATCGGGTCCGGCACCGCGTGGTCCCCCGGGGCGGGCCCGGGACCGCGACGGGTGCGGGTCACCCCGGCACCGGGCAGCTTCTCGGCCACCCGCAGCCCGGCCGCGCGGACCCCCGGCTGCTGGCGGTGGTCGACGGTGAGGACCTCGGTGGGCGCGTCGAGCACCGTCAGGCCCTGCGGGTCCGCACCACGGAAGGTCAGGACCGCCTGGTCGGGGTCGCCCGCGAGCAGCGTGGACCCCGCGTGCTCGGCCAGCGCCGCGACCAGCTCCATCTGCTGCGGGTCGAGGTCCTGCGCGTCGTCCACCAGGAGGTGACGGACCCGGCGCCGCTCCTGCTCCCGCAGGTCCGGGTCCGCGGCCAGGGTGTCCAGCGCGGCGGCGACCAGCTCGGCGGAGTCCAGCGCCGGGGCCGTCGCCTGTGGCGCGCCCCGCCCCGCCGCCCCGCGGAGCAGCGTGACCTCCTCGTAGGTGCGGAAGAACCGGGCCGCGGCGACCCACTCCTCGCGCCCGTGCTCGCGCCCCAGCTCGGCCAGCTCGCGTGGCCCCAGTCCGCGCTCGGCCGCCCGCAGGAGCAGCTCCCGCAGCTCCGCGGCGAACCCGGGCAGCCCGAGGGCCGGGTCGAGCCGCTCCGGCCAGCCCGAGCCGGGGACGGTGCCGCCCCAGCCGTCGATCTCCCCGGCGAGCAGCTCGCGGACCACCACGTCCTGCTCGGCCGAGGCCAGCAGCCGCGGGGGCGGGTCCTCGTAGCGCGCGGCGTGCAGCCGCAACACCCCGAACGCGTAGGAGTGCACCGTCCGCACCAGCAGCTCGCGGGTGGTGCGCACCCCGAAGTCCCCGGCGAGCTCACCCCCTCCCGCGGTCAGCAGCGACGTGAGCCGGCCACGCAGCTCCTCCGCGGCCCGGCGGCTGCCCACCAGCAGCAGCACCGACCCCGGCGGCTCCCCGGCCCGGATGCGGCGGACGACCGCGTCGAGCAGCAGGCTCGTCTTGCCCGTGCCCGGGCCGCCCAGCACCCGCAGCGCGCCGCGCTCGTGCGCGAGCACCCGCGAGGCGGCACCGGTCCACTCCCGCACGGGAGCGGGCCGGGGGTCCGCACGCACCAGGCGCGGCGACGCCTGCTCGGGGGCTGTTCGGCTCATGGGGCGATGAGACCACGGGGCACCGACAGCGTCAGACTGCAGGCGTGGACTCCGAGACCCTGGAACGGGTGCGCGAGGTCGTCCGGTCGATCCCGCCCGGGCAGACCCTCAGCTACGGCGAGGTGGCCGAGCTGGCCGGGATCCGCTCGGCGCGCCTGGTCGGCCGGATCCTCGCCGAGGACGGCCACGACCTGCCGTGGCACCGGGTGCTGCGCTCCGACGGGCGCTCGGCCCCGCACATCGCCGCCGAGCAGGCGGCCCGGCTGCGGGCCGAGGGGATCCTGATGGTCGACGGCCGGCTGCCCCGCGAGCACCGCAGACGCTGAGCCGGTCCTCGGCCTCGCGGAGCTGCCGCGCCTGCTCGACGCCGTCGCGACCGAGGGCTCCGGATCCCGCTGCGGGTGGCGGAGCTGGGCGACGTGGAGCGGGCCTGGACCGCGGACGCTCCCGGACGTCTGGTGGTCACGACAGCCTGAGCGCTCTGCTCACCATGACGCAGCACGTGGCCCGCCGCCCGATCGAGGCGCACGTTCTCGCCCTCGCCGGGGCGGGAACGTGTATCTCGATGCGCCGGGCCGAGCGACGTCATGAGGCTCGACGGGGCGTCGGGGGCTGCTGCGTATCGGTGAGCAGAGCAAAGGGCGGCCGATCAGGGCGCCGCGCGACCTTCCACCCAGGTCGCGTCGCGGTCCTGGTCGTGCCCGATGTGCGCGACGAGACCGTGCCCGCCGAACACCTCCGCCAGCACCGGAGCCTGGGCCGTGCCCGTCTCGATCAGCAGCGCCCCGCCCGGCGCGAGCCACTCCCCCGCCCCCGCGGCCACCCGGCGGGCCGGGTCGAGGCCGTCGCGGCCGCCGTCGAGTGCGGTACGGGGCTCGTGGTCGCGGGCCTCCGGGGGCATCGAGCCGATCGCGCCGCTGGGCACGTAGGGGGTGTTCGCGACGAGCACGTCGACGCGTCCCCGCAGCCCGGTGGGCAGCGCGGCGAACAGATCACCGGTGTGCACCGTCCCCACCCCGGCCAGGTTCTCCGCGGCACAGACGGTCGCGACCGGGTCGGCGTCGGCGGCGTGGAGGTCGACGGCGGCCCGGCGCGCGACGGCGAGCCCGAGCGCCCCGCAGCCGCAGCACAGGTCGACCACGAGCGGGCGCCCGGGATGCGCGGATCCCGGCAGCGCGGCGACGGCCGCGTGCACCAGCGCCTCGCTGCGACGGCGCGGCACGAACACCCCCGGGGTGACCCGCACGGTCAGCCCGTCGAAGTCCACCCGGCCGAGGACGTGCTCGAGCGGCTCCCCGGCGATGCGGCGGCGGACCAGCACCTCCAGCTCCGGCCCGTCGGCCGCCGCGGCGAGCAGCGCGGCCTCGTCCTCGGCGAACACACAGCCCGCCGCCCGGAGCCGGGCGACCAGGTCCGGGTCGGGCCGGGGCACGGTCAGGCGGCGAGCACCGCGGCGGCCCCGGCGGCGTAGCGCTTGAGGACGGCGGTCACCACGTCGTCGTGCACTCCCAGCGGGTCGGCGACGACGTCGCCCCCCGATCCGAGCAGCCGCGTCTGGAAGACCCCGGGGGCCAGGAGCCAGGACGCGACCGCGACCCGCCGCTCCCCGGCGTCGTGCAGCCGGGCGACCAGCTCGGTCACCGACGGGCTGCCGGTGGCGGCGAACCCGACCGGGACCGGACGGCCGACCCGGCGGGCGAGCATTCCGGCGCTCGCGTGCACCTGGGCGACCGCGGACGGGTCCGACGAGCCGGCCGCCGCGAGGACGACGGCGTCGCCGTCGCGGTAGCCGGCCGTGCGCAGCCGGTCCAGGGCCGCGGCGGCGAGCAGCGGGTCGGGACCCATGGAGCGGGTGACCGGGAACCGGGCCGGGTCGGCGCCGACCTCGGCGAGCTGGGCGGGCAGGTCGGTGCGCACGTGGTAGCCGGCGGCGAGGAACGCGGGGACGACGACGGCACCGTCGTGGCCGCGGTCCCGCAGCCCGATCACGGCGTCGACGACCGTGGGACCGCGGACGTCGACGTAGCAGACCTCGACCTGCGGGCCGCGTGCGGCGACGGCCGCGGCGAGCGACCGGATCACCGCGTCGGCGGCGTCGGAGCGCGACCCGTGCGCGACGAGGAGCAGCGGGAGCCCGGTCACCGGGTCACCTCCGGGTCCTCGGCGCAGTGCGCGCCGTGCTCGGGTTCGAGTGCGAGCCGGTAGCCGCGGCGCACCACGGTCTGCACCAGGCCGGGGACACCGAGCGCCGCGCGGAGCCTGCCGATCGCGTTCTCGACGGCGTGCTCGTCGCCCGCCCCACCGGGCTGCGCGGCGAGCAGCTCGGCGCGGGACACGACACGGCCGGGACGTTTGGCGAGCAGCCGCAGCAGCGCCATGGGCGTCGGCGGCAACGGGCACAGCGTGCCGTCGACGAGCACCGCGTGTCCGCGCAGCTCCAGCTGGTGGCCGCCGACCGGGAGCCTGCGGGCGCGGGCCGGGGCGACGGACTCGCAGGTCCGCACCATCGCGCCGAGCCGGGAGCGCTGCGGCTGCACGGTCGGCACGTCGAGCGCCTCCAGCGGCGCCGCGGTGACCGGGCCGACGCACAGCGCCAGCACGGGGCCGCGCAGCGCGGTGAGCAGGTCCTCGCGGAGCCCACGCTCCCCGGCGCGGGCGAGGATCCCGGCCGCGGCGGGAGCGCTGGTGAACGACAGGACGTCGATCCCGCCGGCCAGGGTGGTGTCGATCAGCCGGTCCAGCGGGCCGAGGTCCAGCGGCGGCGCCCACCGGTAGACCGGCACCGTGACGACCTCGGCGCCCGCCATCTCCAGGGCGTCGACGACGTCGGGCAGCGGCTCGCCGTGCAGCTGCACCGCGATGCGGCTGCCCTCGACGCCGCGGTCGAGCAGGTGTTCCAGCACCTCGGCGGTGGACTCCGACTCGGGGGACCAGGCGTCGACCAGGCCCGACGCGCGGATAGCGCCACGCGCCTTGGGGCCGCGGGCGAGCATCTCCGAGCGGCCGAGCGCGGCGAGCAGGTCCTCGCCCAGCCCCCAGCCGTCGGCGGCCTCGATCCAGCCGCGGTAGCCGATCCCGGTGGTCGCGACGGTGATGTCCGGTGGTGCCGCGACGAGCTCGCGGGTGCGGGTCTCGAGGTCGGCGTCGTCGGCGAGGGCCACGATGCGCAGCGCGGGCCCGTGCTGGATGGTTGCCCCGCGGCGCTCCAGCATCGTGGCGAGCTCCTCGGCGCGCCGGGCGGCGGTGATGCCGACGGTGAACCCGGCCAGCGGTGGCACCGCGGCCGCGTCGGGCGCGGCGGCGGTGTCTCGTGCGGCGGATCGGGTCACCGGTTCTCCGTTCCTCCGATACCCCGGCCGGCCGGCGCGGAGGACGCGCGGAGGTCGCCGGGAGCGTCGCGGGTGGTGGTGGGCACGACGGCGTGGGAAGGCCCGTTCACCGTAGCCCGACCTGCAGCGCGTCGCCCATGACCCGCACCGCGAACGCGGGCAGGCTCACAGCGTCGCCGTCGGCACCGTCGAGGCAGCGGCCGTCGCGCAGGGCGAAGACCTGCTTGTGGAGCGGCGAGGCAATGGTCGGTTCGCCGCCGCGGTCGCCGACGATGCCGCGCGAGACGACCGCGGCCCCGGTGAACGGGTCGATGTTGCCCAGGGCGTACACCGAGCCGTCGGCGAGACGGAACAACGCGACCTGGGTGTCGCCGACGAGTGCGGCGGCCCCCCGGCCGGGCTGCAGCCGGTCCACCGGGCAGACGGTGAGCCAGCCGGTGGGCTCGGTCCCGGCCGGGGCGGGCGCGGCGGTCGTGGTGGTCGCGTCGAGCCGGGTGGTCATCGGGAGGACACCTCCGGGAGGCCGATCAGGACGGGCTCGTCGGGACGGCCGGGTGCCGGGACGTTCTGTCCCCGCTCCTCGACGAACCGGACGGTGGGGTCGGGGGTGTCGGGCGCGTTGACGAAGGAGACGAACCGCTCCAGCTTCTGCGGGTCGGCCAGGACGCCGGCCCACTCGTCGGCGTAGGAGTCGACGTGACGGGCCATCGCGGCGTCGAGCTCGCCGCAGATACCGAGCGAGTCCTCGACGATCACGGCGCGCAGGTGGTCCAGCCCGCCCTCCATCGCCTCGATCCACGGCGCGGTGCGCTGCAGCCGCTCGGCGGTGCGGACGTAGAACATCAGGAACCGGTCGATCGTCCGGACCAGCGTCGCGGTGTCCACGTCGGACACGAGCAGCTCGGCGTGGCGCGGGGTGAAGCCGCCGTTGCCGCCGACGTAGAGGTTCCAGCCGTGCTCGGTGGCGATCACGCCGAAGTCCTTGGACCGGGCCTCGGCGCACTCGCGCGCGCAGCCGGAGACGCCGGACTTGAGCTTGTGCGGGCTGCGCAGCCCGCGGTAGCGCAGCTCCAGCTCGACGGCGAGGCCGACCGAGTCCTGCACGCCGTAGCGGCACCAGGTCGTGCCGACGCAGGACTTCACGGTGCGCAGCGACTTGCCGTACGCGTGGCCGGACTCGAACCCGGCGTCGACCAGGCGGCGCCAGATCGCCGGCAGGTCCTCGACGCGGGCGCCGAACATGTCGATCCGCTGTCCACCAGTGATCTTGGTGTAGAGCCCGTAGTCGCGGGCGACCTCGCCGATGACGATCAGGCCCTCGGGGGTCACCTCGCCGCCGGCGATCCGCGGCACCACCGAGTAGGTGCCGTTGCGCTGCATGTTCGCGAGGAAGTGGTCGTTGGTGTCCTGCAGGGTCGCCCGCTCGCCGTCGAGGACGTGCTCGTTGTAGAGCGTCGCGAGGATCGACCCGACGACCGGCTTACAGATGTCGCAGCCCGACCCGCGGCCGTACCGGGAGATCAGCGCGGAGAACGAGGTGATGCCCGCCCCGGCGACGATCTCGAAGAGCTCGGCGCGGGAGTGGTCGAAGTGCTCGCACAGGGCCTTCGAGACCTCGACGCCCTGCTGGGCCAGGATCCGGGCGAGCGCCGGGACGCACGAGCCGCAGGTGGTACCGGCGCGGGTGCACGCCTTCAGCTCCGGCACGGTGTGCGCACCGTCGGCGATCGCCGCGCACAGCGTGCCCTTGGTGACGGCGTTGCACGAGCAGATCTGGGCCGAGTCCGGCAGCGCGGACGCGTCGGGCTCGGCGCCGCCCTTGGAGATGAGGGTGACCGGGTCGTCGGGCAGCCGGGACCCGACCAGCGGGCGCAGCGCGCCGTAGCGCGACGCGTCGCCGACCAGGACACCGCCGAGCAGGGTGGACGCGTCGTCGGACACGACCAGCTTGGAGTAGGTCCCCTCGACCGGGTCGTTGACGACGATCTCCAGCGCGCCCTCGGTGACCGCGTGCGCGTCGCCGAAGCTGGCGACGTCGACGCCGAGCAGCTTGAGCTGGGTGGACATGTCCAGCTCCTCGGGCGTCATCCGGGCCTCACCGCCGAGCAGCCGGTCCGCGACGACCTCGGCCATCGCGTAGCCGGGTGCGACCAGGCCGTAGGTGCGGCCCTCCAGCGCGGCGCACTCGCCGATCGCCCAGACGGCGTCGTCACGGGTGCGGCAGCGGTCGTCGACCCAGACGCCGCCGCGCTCGCCGACCGGCAGGCCGCAGTCGCGGGCGAGCTGGTCGGAGGCCCGGATGCCGGCGGAGAACACGACCAGGTCGGCGTCGAGCTCGACGCCGTCGGACAGCGTCCCGACCAGCCTGCCGCGGTCGGTGGACACCGCGGCCAGCGACACCCCGGTCCGCACGGCGATGCCCTGCGCGGTGACCAGTCGCTCGAGCAGCGCACCGCCGCCCGCGTCGACCTGCACCGGCATCAGCCGCGGCGCGATCTCGACGACCTGCGGGGACAGCCCGAGCAGCCGCATCGCGCGCGCCGCCTCCAGGCCCAGCAGCCCGCCGCCGACGACGATCGCCGACGGCCGCCCCTTGCGGGCCGGGTCGTCGGCGGCGGCCGCGGCGGCGGCCTTGATCGCGTCGAGGTCGTCGAGGGTGCGGTAGACGAAGCAGCCGGGAAGGTCCTTGCCGGGGACCGGCGGGACGAACGGGTACGAGCCGGTGGCGAGCACCAGCGCGTCGTAGGTCAGGGTGCGGCCGGACGCAGTGGTGACCCGGCGGGCGTCGCGGTCGATCGAGGCGACGGCGTCGCCGAGGTGGTAGGTGACCAGCGGGTCGCCGCGCAGGTCGTCGTCGTCGAGGCGCAGCTCCTCCTCGGAGCGTCCGTCCACGTAGGACGACAGGGCGACCCGGTCGTAGGCACGGCGGGTCTCCTCGCCGAGGACGGTGATCTCCCAGTCCCCGGCGGTGTCCCGGTCCCGCATCGCGGCGACGAGGCGGTGGCCCACCATGCCGTTCCCGACGACGACCAGACGGCTCATGCTCTGCTCCTTCATGCCGCGCTCTCCTGCGGCGGGTCGATGTCGGCCAGCCAGTCCCGGATCCCGCAGACGACGTCGCGGCAGCTCCCGCAGCCGGTGGCGGCCCGGGTGCGCCGCGACAGCGCGTCGACGTCGTGGGCGCCCGCGCGCCACGCGGTGACCAGCGCGTTCTTGGTGACGCTGTTGCAGCGGCAGACCACGGCACTTCCCGGCATCCGGACCGGGTCGGTGGCGGGCGACGTCTCGCCGGGCAGGGCGCGGCCGAGCAGCAGCGCGAGCCGGTCGGAGGGAGCGGGGGCGCCGGAGTCGTACAGCTCGGTGATCATGGCTGCGGCGTCGGGGAGTCCCATGAGGACGGCCCCGACGACGCGGTCGTCGCGCAGCGCGAGCACGCCGTAGCGGCCGCGGCGGGGGTCGGAGACGCGCAGCTCCTCGTCGCCCGCGGTGGGGTCGCCGAGGGCGGCGAGGTCGATGCCGCGGGCCTTGAGCCGGGTGACCGGGCGGGTGCCGCGGTAGCGCGCGGCCGGGTCGGTGCCGGTCAGCAGGTCGGCGAGGACGGCGGCCTGCTCCCAGCCGGACTGCACGAGCCCGCCCGGGGCGCCGGCGTGCTGCGCGCAGTCGCCGAGGGCGTGCACCCGGCCGTCGTCGGTGGCGAGGCGGTCGTCGACCAGGATCCCCCGGTCGACCGCGAGCCCGGCGTCGGCGGCCAGCCCGGTGTTCGCACGCACCCCGGCGGCGACGACGACGTGGTCCGCGGCGATCCGGGAACCGTCGTCGCAGTCCAGGCCGGCCTCGGGGTCCCAGGCCTTGGCGCCGACACCGCAGCGGACGTCGACCCCGAGCCCGCGCAGCGCGGTCGCGAGCACCTCGCCGGCGCCCGCGTCGAGCTGGCGCTCCATCAGGTGGGTGCGCGGGTGCACGAGCGTGACGGCGACACCGCGTCCGGCGAGCCCGCGGGCGGCCTCGACCCCTAGCAGCCCGCCCCCGACGACGGCGATCCGCGCGCCCGGCGCGGCCGCGGCGAGGATGCGCCCGCAGTCGTCGAGGTCGCGGAACAGGCTCACGCCGCGGGCCGGGACCTCCGGGGCCCCGGGGTCGGCGAGACCGTCGGCCGGCGGCAGCCAGGCGCGGCAGCCGGTGGCGAGAACCAGCTCGTCGTAGGGGTGGACGGTGCCGTCGTCGGCGTGGACGACGCGCGCGGTCCGGTCGAGCGCCGTCGCCGCGACGCCGGTCTGCAGGTCGACGCCGTCGACGGCGGGCAGCGCGACCATGGCGGGCCGCAGCCCGCCGGCGAGCACGGTGGACAGCAGCACCCGGTTGTACGCGGGGCGGGACTCCGCGCCGAGGACGGTGAGCGTCACCCGCTCGCCGTCCGGGTCGCGCCGGCGGACCTCCTCCACGAAACGGGCACCGACCATGCCGTGCCCGATCACCACCACGCGCCTGCTCATGACACCGACGGTAGGAACGGGGGGTTACGGGCAGAACGCCGGCCGTTGCACGGGCGTTACGAGGTCCTCATTCTCGGCGGGCGGCGTCCGTGAGCCGGGACCTCGCAGCGGTTCCTCCCACCTCGCAGCCTCTGCAGGGTGTGCGAGGTGGGGCGGGACCGTGCGAGGTGCGCCTGTCGCAGCGGGGGCGGCGCCCACCGCCCGCGCGGTGATCCGCAGAGCGCGCGGTGATCCGCTGCTCGCGCGTGTCCCGACGCGCGCGAGCAGCGGATCAGCGCGCGGACCGACCCGCGCCGGTGGGGCTCAGCTCGGCGGCGGTGCCGGTCCCGGATCCGTCGGACGGGTTCCGGCCCGGCGAGGCGGGTTCCAGCCGCACCGCGGCCACCTTGAACTCCGGCATCCGGCTCACCGGGTCCAGGGCCGGGTTGGTGACGTTGTTCGCCGCCCCCGCCCCACCGAAGTGGAAGGGCAGGAACACCGTGTCCGGGCGCAGCGAGGCGACGCAGCGGACGCGCGCCGTCGTCGTCCCGCGACGGGACACGACGTCGGCCAGGTCGCCGTCGGCGAGACCGTGCCGGGCGGCGGTGTCCGGGTGCACCTCGACGAACACCTCGGGCACGACGTCCGCCAGCTCGGCGACCCGCCGGGTCTGCGCGCCGGACTGGTAGTGCACCAGCACCCGCCCGGTCGTCACGGTCAGCGGGAAGCCGCCGCCCGTGCCCTCGTCCGGCTCGGCGTGGTCGACCGGCAGCATCCGGGCACGTCCGTCGGGGTGGCCGAAGCGCTCGGTGAACAGCCGCGGGGTCCCGGGGTGGTCGTCGGCGGGGACCGGCCAGTGCAGGGCCTCGCCCGCGTCGAGCCGGTCGTAGGACACGCCCGCGTAGTCGGCGATCCCACCGGCCGAGGCGCGCCGCAGCTCGTCGAACACGGTCCGCGGGTCGGCGGGGAACTCCCCCGGCGCGTCGAGGGCCGCGGCCAGTGCGGCGATCACCTCGAGGTCGGTGCGCACCCCGGGCGGCGGGGCGAGCGCGCGACGGCGGCGCAGGACCCGTCCCTCCAGGTTCGTCATGGTCCCCTCCTCCTCCGCCCACTGGGCGACGGGGAGCAGGACGTCGGCGCGCAGCGCGGTCTCGCCGGGCAGCACGTCGGCGACGACGAGCAGATCCAGTGCGTCGAGCCGCTCGGCGACGGCGCGGGCGTCGGGCGCGGAGACGAGCACGTTCGAGCCGAACACCAGCAGCGCACGCGGACCGCCGGGGCGGCCGAGGGCGTCGAGGAGCTCGACCGCGCTGCGGCCGGGCCCGGGGATCGAGGGCTCCGGCACCCCCCACACCCGTGCGACGTGCGCGCGGGCGGCCGGGTCGGCGATGTGCCGGTAGCCGGGGAGCTGGTCGGACTTCTGTCCGTGCTCGCGCCCGCCCTGGCCGTTGCCCTGCCCGGTGATCGTCCCGAACCCGGAGCCGGGGCGGCCGGGCAGGCCGAGCGCCAGCGACAGGTTGATCCACGCCGTCACGGTGTCGACGCCGTGCGCGTGCTGCTCGGCACCGCGCGCGGTGAGCACGTAGCGCCGCGTGGACTCCGCGAGCCAGCGCACGACGGTGCGCATGTCGGTGGCGGCGACGCCGCAGACCCGCTCCGCGCGCTCGGGCCACCACTGCGAGGCGATCGCCCAGACGTCGTCGAAACCGGTCGTCCGGTCGTCCACGTAGGACAGGTCGAGGTGCCCGTCGACGACGGCGGCGTGCAGCATCCCCAGCGCCAGTACCAGGTCGGTGCCCGGGCGCGGCGCCAGGTGCAGCCCGCCGGAGGCGAGCGCACGCTCCGCGGTCGGGGTGCGCCGCGGGTCGACGACGACCAGGCGCGCGCCGGTCAGGTGCGACATCAGGGGCGGCATGGTCTCGGCGACGTTCGCGCCGGCGAGGACGACCAGCTCGGCGTCGTCGAGGTCGGTGACGGGGAACGGCAGCCCGCGGTCGACGCCGAAGGCCCGGTTGCCCGCGGCGGCCGCCGAGGACATGCAGAACCGTCCGTTGTAGTCGATCTGGCTGGTGCCCAGCGCGACCCGGGCGAACTTCCCGAGTAGGTAGGCCTTCTCGTTGGTCAGCCCGCCCGCGCCGAACACCGCGACCGAGTCTGGTCCGTACTCGGCACGCAGGGCGGCGAGCCGAGCGGCGACGCCGGTGAGCGCGTCGTCCCAGCCGGTCTCGACGAAACCGGCCGTCCGCGAGGTCCTGACCAGCGGCGACGTCAGGCGTTGCGGATGGGTGAGCAGAGCGCCGGAGGTCCAGCCCTTCTGACACATGCCCCCGGCGTTGGTCGGGAAGTCACGGGCGTCGACCTCGCCGGACGGGCCGACCCACTGCCCGCACTGCAGGGCGCAGTACGGGCAGTGGGTGGCGGTCCGGTCCTCCGGACCCACGGCTCAGACCCGGGCCATCGCGGCGGCCTCGGTGCTCCCGGCCAGTGCCGGGCGCGGCCGCAGGTACACGGCCCAGGTGACACCGATGCAGAGGACGTAGAAGGCCAGGAAGCCCCAGAACGCGGGCGTGCCGGACTGCACCGTCATGAACGACTGACGGAAGGCGAGGTTGATGAACAGCCCGCCCAGCGCGCCGACCGCACCGGCGATGCCGATGACGGCGCCGGACAGCCGTCGCGCGGTGTCGAACGAGGTCCCGCGGTCCGCGCCCCCGGCGATCGCGACGCGCGCCCGCCCGGTGAAGATCGCCGGGATCATCTTGTAGGTCGACCCGTTGCCGACGCCGGACAGCGTGAACAGGGCGATGAAGCCGATCGTGAACAGCGTCAGCGACTCGATCCCCGACGCGAAGATGATCACCAGCGTGGCGACGGCCATGCCGACGAAGTTCCACAGGGTGACCATCGCGCCGCCGAACCGGTCGGCGAGCTTGCCGCCGTAGGGGCGGATCAGCGACCCGATGAGCGGGCCGATGAAGGTGACCGCGGCGGCCTGCAGCGGCGTCCGGTCGAACTGGTTCTGCAGGACCAGGCCGAAGGCGAACGAGTAGCCGATGAACGATCCGAACGTCCCGATGTAGAGGAACGACATGATCCACGTCTGGCGGTCGCGGCAGGCCTCGGTGAAGGCGCCGGTGTCGTTGGACATCGCGGCGATGTTGTCCATCCGCTTCCACGCCAGGAACGCCGAGATCGCGATGAACGGTAGGTAGACCGCCAGCAGCACCCGCGGGGAGCCCGCGCCGAGGGTGGCGATGACGAGCAGGCCGAGCAGCTGTGCGACCGGCACGCCGAGGTTGCCGCCGCCGGCGTTGAGCCCCAGCGCCCAGCCCTTCTCCTTCTCCGGGAAGAACGCGTTGATGTTCGCCATCGACGACGCGAAGTTGCCGCCGCCGACCCCGGCGACCGCGGCGACGACCAGCAGCGTCGTGTACGACACGCCCGGCTCCAGCACGACCATCGCCAGGATCGTGGGCACGATCAGCAACGACGCCGCGAAGATCGTCCAGTTGCGGCCGCCGAAGCGGGCGACGGCGAAGGTGTAGGGCAGCCGCAGGATCGACCCGACCAGCGTGGGTACGGCGACCAGGAAGAACTTCTGCGCCGCGGTGAACCCGTACTCGGGCCCCATGAACAGCACCAGGACCGACCAGATGGTCCAGATCGAGAAGCCGATGTGCTCGGAGAAGATCGACTGCCACAGGTTGCGACGGGCGATCGCCGAGCCTGTGCGCTGCCAGAACCCCTCGTCCTCGGGGTCCCAGTGGTCGATCCAGCGGCCGCCGATGCGGCGCCCCGGGGCAGAGGTGGTGGTCACGGATCGGTCTCCTGATCGCCGGCGGTCACGTCGACGACGACGCTAGGGAGCCCCAGTTTCCGACGGGTGGCCCCGTGTGACACCCCCGCAACGCTTATCTCACACGGGTGTCGCGACGGCTGTGAGCCGCCTCAGCGCATCGGGACGCCGAGCGGGGCGTCGCAGAACGCGCCGCCCACCCGGTGGTGCACCGGGTCGGCCGGGTCCGGCTCCGCGCCGTCGAGGAGCTCCTCGGCGAAGACCTCGGCGTCATCGCGCGGGTGGAAGCCGATCGCGGCGCCCTCCGCCGGCGACCACCAGCGACGGGTGTTGGCCGACACGCCCCACACGACGTGGTGGCCGCGGGTGCCGGGGGCGACGGCCGCCTCGACCAGGCGGGCGGCGTCGTCCGGGGACAGCCAGGTCGCGAGCATCCGGGCGTTCGACGGCCGCGCGAAGCAGCTGCCGATCCGCGCGGAGACCACGGTCAGGCCGAACCGCTCGTGGTAGAGCCTGCCCAGCCCCTCCATCGCATGCTTGGACCAGCCGTAGTAGGTGTCCGGGGCGGGCCCGACGGTCGCCGGCAGCGGGACGCCGTCGTCGCGGGTGCGGA
Source organism: Pseudonocardia sp. UM4_GMWB1 (assembly GCF_017312155.1). NCBI lineage: Bacteria > Bacillati > Actinomycetota > Actinomycetes > Pseudonocardiales > Pseudonocardiaceae > Pseudonocardia > Pseudonocardia sp. UM4_GMWB1. Next base: position 5,364,513 of record NZ_QJPN01000001.1, read on the forward strand.
AGCCCGCGGCGTGGTTGCTGGAGGCGAGCACGACGGTCCGCACCCCGGCGGCGACCGCCGCGTCGAGCACGGTGCGGGTCCCCTCGACGTTGACGGCGAGGATGTCGTCCCAGCCCGCCTCACCGCTGATCCCGGCGAGGTGGACGACGGCGTCGGCACCGGCCGTCGCGGCGGCGACCGCGTCCGGGTCGGTCACCGAGCCGGTGCGGACCTGCTCGCCGGGACGGGCCTGCAGCTCCGCGGTGTCGAGCAGGCGCAGGATCCGGCCGTCGCGGGCCAGCCGGGGACGTAACAACGTCCCCATGTTCCCCGCGGCGCCGGTGAGCAGCAGCGTGCTGGGAACGGCCACGTCAGAGCCGGCGGCTGACCAGGCTCGCGACCCGCTCGATCCCGGTGAGCGACTCGGTCGTCGCGTCCGGGTGCTGGGCGTGCAGGGCCAGCCGGTAGAGCACCGCCCGCAGCAGCGACTGCGGCCACTCGGGCAGCTCCGACCAGCGCTCGATCAGCTCCTCGTCGGCACCGCCCCAGGCGACCGCGTCGACGACGACGACCGCCGCCGCCCACTCCGCGGGCCGCCAGAACGGCACGAGGTCGAGCACCGCGGGCCGCCCCGTCGGGTCGAACAGCATGGCGCCGAACAGCTCGCCGTGCACGACCTGCGGGGTGAGCCGGATCGTGCGGCGGTGCGCGGCGAGCTCGGCGAACAGCCGGCCGCCGGTCTCGGGGTGCAGGTCCAGGCGGCGCTCGCCGAACGCAGCGGCCGCGGACCGGGACAGCAGGTCGTCGCGGTCGTCGAGCAGGCGCGGGCGCAGCACGGTCGCGGTGGCGGCGTGCAGCCGCAGCGACGCGGCGACGACCTCGTCGTGCCGCGGCTCGGGGACGCCGGGCACGTGCCGGGACGCGGCCCAGCCGCCCACGACCCACCGGCCGTCCGAGCTGCGGACGGGGCGGGCGAGGCGGACGCCGTCGACCTCGAGGTTCTCCAGGACCGTCGCCGACCAGGCGGCGACGACGTGGTCGGACACCGGCCGCAGCAGCACGTCGCCGCACTGCCAGGCCCGCTGGCCCGCCCACACGACGGGACGGGGGGACGTCTCGCGCACGCCGAAGGCGGTGCGGACGTGCTCGGGCAGGACGCTCGCGGCCGGCGCGGTGGCGAGCGTGCGGGCAGCGGTCACAGCGGGAACGGTACCCGCGTCATCGGCCCGCGATCGTCGCGCCACGCCCGAACCGCGCGACGCGCCACGACCGATCGGGTGAACGGTGGACCGATCGGGGCCGGTGGAGCGGCCACCGGGCCGCGCGCGGGGGCGCTCCCCACGGCCTCCAGGTGGACGGCTCCGTACGAGCCGGCCGCGGGCGGCCCCGTCAGTACCAGGAGCTGCCGCCGCCCTGGTCCGAGTCCGACCCCGACGACCCCGACGACCGCGAGCCGGAGTCCGAGGACGAGGAGCGGGAGCCGTCCGAGCTGCTGCTCCGCGACGACCCCGAGTCCGACGACCCCGAATCCGACGACCCCGAGTCCGAGGAGGACGAGGAGCCCGAGCCGGACGACCGGGACGACGACGAGCCCGAGTCCGACGACCGGGCGGACGAACCGGAGTCCGAGGACCGGGACGACCGCGACCCCGAGGACCCGGAGTCGGAGTCCGATCCGGAGGAGCGGGACCCGGAGGACCGTGAGTCCGATCCCGAGCCGTCGGAGGAGCCGGACGAGCCGCCGGACCGGGCCCCGGAGGACCCGCTGCGCTCGGCCATCTGCTCCGCCGCCTGCCGGTCGGCCTCCGCCAGCACCGGCGCCGCCGCCTCCCGCCCCATGGCGGACTCGACGTAGGACCCGGCCACGGCGCTGACGATGCCGCCGGAGCCGCGGCTCCCGCCGGACCCCTGCGCTCCCGAGCCGGAGCGCTCCGTGCCGGAGCTCTCCGACGGTGCGGTCGACGCGGGCGGGCTCGCAGCGGACGCGGCCGCGCGCGGCGAGGGCTCCTCCCGCGGCGCGGGGTCCTTCCGCGGCGCGGGGGCGGACCGGGCAGGGGCCTCGTCGGACGGACCGGAGGAGCCGGAGGACCCGGCGTCCGAGCCGCCGGAACCCGAGCCGGACTTCTTCCCGGTCAGCCCGCCCGCGACGTCGTCGACGCCCCGGCCCAGCGATTCGGCGGTGTCCCCGACGCCCTGCGCGGCCTCGCCGACGCCGTTTCCGACCTTCTTGACCGGCCCCTCGGACGACGCCGGTACGACCTCGGGCCGATCGGCCTTCTTCGCGGCGCCCGAACCCGCACCCGGACCCGCACCGGAGCCCGCGCCGTCCCCGGGGCCCGGCTCGCCACCGGTCAGGCCGGCGACGCCGTCGGCGGCACCGGACACGGCACCACCCAGCTTCTCCCCCGGGCCTGCGTCACGGCCGGGCGTGCTGCCCGGGCCGCGGGCCGAGGCGCCCTCCGGCCCCTCGGCCCGCGGCCGGGTCTCGTCCAGCGGGCCCCGCGGGTCCGGCGGGCCACTGGTGCCGACGTCGTCGCGCTCGCGGTCCCCGGCGGTCTCCCGGCCCCCGGCCAGTACCTCGGGGTTGCGGCGCACCCCGGACGGCTCCGGGGTGGCGGGGTCCTCGCCGCGGGCGAGGGCCAGCACGTCGTCGGAGACCTTCTCGGTCTCGTCGCCGTCGCCGGGCAGCGGGGCGGTGCGGGCCCGGTCGATGCCGTCGTCGATGGCGGCCAGCCGCTCCGCGCAGGCGTCACGGTTGCGGGCGCGCAGGTCGCGCTGCTCCTCCAGCGACGCGGCCGCGGCCATCTGGTCGGGAGTCCGGCGGGTGGCCGGCGGCAGGTCGGCGACGATCTGGTCCATCTCGGCGAGCTGCTGCTCGGCGGCGGCCAGCGCGTCCACGGCGTCCTGCCGGGACGTGTAGACCTGCAGCTGCGACTGCAGGGCGGCACGCTGCTGGAGCAGGGTGTCGCGCTGCTGCTGCAGCTTCGCGACCGCGGCCGGGGTGCGGTCCGACTCGTGCGCGGACGCCTGCCAGGTCCGTTCGCTCGCGTTGAGCGTCCCGAGCTCGTCGTCGAGCGCCGCCAGCGCGATGCGGGCCTGCCCGGCCCACTGGTCGGCGGTGCGGTCCTGCGGCGCCGGGACCCCGGTCACCGCCGGCGAGGTCGTCAGGGCGTACCCGCCGAGGAGCACGGCCGTCGCCCCGATCAGGGCCAGCGTGCGCCGGTGCCGCAGCGGGCTGCGCGGGGCACGCAGCGGTCCGGGTCGGTCCGGGCCCGCCGACGCGACCGGCCGCGCCACGACGGGACGGCGGGTCGCCGTCCCCCGCCGGGCGGGCTCCACGCGCTCGTCGGCCTCGACGGCCTCGGGCTCACGCAGCCACGGCAGCGTGTCGGCGAGCCGCTGGTCCCCCGCCGCCTGTGCCGCGGCCCGGCGGACCTGGCGGGCCGCCAGCCGGTGGGCGGCGGAGCAGTAGCGCCGCTGTGGACGGTCGCCGGACACGTCCCCCGTGGGCTCCAACGGTGCGTCGCACCCCTGCAGGGCGCATGTGCGCAGCGAGTCCTCCACCGAGCGTCCTCCCGACCTAGTGATCGCGTGCATCCCCATGTCGCGGCGATCGGTCGACATGTTTCGCCCAACGGGCGAAATGCAGGGCTGAACGGACGATGTTCACTCGGACAGTCGCGTGCGATCGATGAGCGGTCACGCTGTGCCACACCAGGAACGGCGACGGCCGCCGTCCCGGGTGTACCGGTGACGGCGGCCGTCGGTGTAGGGCGGAGCGGGTCGGCCCCGGTCAGTAGGTGGGCTGCGACGGGTCGATCTGCTTGACCCAGGACAGCACCCCGCCGCCGACGTGGACGGCGTCGCGGAACCCGGCCTTGTGCAGCGCGGCGAGGGCCTCGGCGGACCGGCCGCCGGACTTGCAGTGCAGCACGACCGGCTTGTCCTGGGCGATCTCCGACAGCGCGGCACCGGACAGGATCCGGTCCTTCGGGATCAGGACCGAGCCCGGGATCCTCACGATCTCGTACTCGTGCGGCTCGCGGACGTCGATGAGCTGGAAGTCCTTGCCCGCGTCGATCATCTGCTTGAGCTCGCCGACGGTGATCGTGCTGCCGGCGGCCGCGTCCTGCGCCTCCTGCGTCACGGTGCCGCAGAACGCCTCGTAGTCGATCAGCTCGGTGATCTTCGGCGTCTCCGGGTCCTTGCGGATCTTCACCTGCCGCCAGGTGGTCTCCAGCGCGTCGTAGATCACCAGGCGGCCGAGCAGCGGTTCACCGATCCCGGTGAGCAGCTTGATCGCCTCGTTGACCATGATCGAGCCGATCGACGCGCAGAGCACGCCCAGCACGCCGCCCTCGGCGCAGGACGGGACCATCCCGGGCGGCGGCGGCTCGGGGTAGAGGTCGCGGTAGTTGAGGCCCTGCCCGTTCGGGGCGTCCTCCCAGAAGACCGACGCCTGGCCCTCGAACCGGAAGATCGAGCCCCAGACGTAGGGCTTGCCGAGCAGCACCGCCGCGTCGTTCACCAGGTAGCGGGTGGCGAAGTTGTCGGTGCCGTCCAGGATCAGGTCGTAGTCCCGGAAGACGTCCAGCACGTTCTCGCTGGTGAGGCGCTCGTTGTGCAGGCGGACGTCGACGAAGGGGTTGACCTCGCGGATCGAGTCGCGGGCCGACTCGGCCTTCGGGCGGCCCACGTCGGACTGCCCGTGGATGACCTGACGCTGCAGGTTCGACTCGTCGACGACGTCGAACTCGACGATGCCCAGGGTGCCGACGCCCGCGGCGGCCAGGTACAGCAGGGCGGGCGAGCCGAGGCCGCCCGCGCCGACGACCAGCACCTTCGCGTTCTTCAGGCGCTTCTGCCCGTCCATCCCGACGTCGGGGATGATGAGGTGGCGGCTGTACCGCTCCACCTCGTCCTTGGTGAGCTCGGCTGCCGGCTCCACCAGTGGCGGTAGCGCCATCTCGTCCACTCCTCGCGGGTTGCGTGCGGGTCTCAGGGCGTCTCAACGCGCCACGTGCGCGTCATCTTCCCGCACCCGCTCCGACCGGCACCGTGTCCCACAGCGCGGCGACGGCGTCGGCCACCGCCGCGGGCCGCTCGATCTGCGCGACGTGCCCGGCCCGGGGCAGCACCAGCAGCCGCGCCCCGGGCAGTGTGGCCGCGGTCCGCGCGGCCAGCCGCGGGGACACGATGCGGTCCTGCTCGCCCCACACCACCAGCGACGGCACCCGCACCCGGGCCATCCGGCGCCAGATCTCGCGCCCGGCCCACAGCCCGAGCAGACCGCGGGTGGCGCCGTCGGTGGCCGCGCCGGCCCAGGGCAGCGTCGCGCGGTGCTCGTGCTCGGAGATCAGCTCCTCGAGCCGGCGGGCGGAGCCGCGCTGCGGGTCGGCGAAGCAGACCTTCACGATCCGCTCGGCGCGGGTCCGCAGCGGCTCCTCGGCCAGCGCCCGCCGCGCGCCGCGCCCGAGCAGCGGCACCATGGCCAGCGCCATCCGCGGGTCCGACAGACGTCGCGGGTCGGGGCGCCGGTCCGGCACCGCGGGCGAGACCAGGGTGAGGCTGCGGACGAGCTCGGGACGGCGGGCCGCCACCGTCGTCGCGATCACGCCGCCGAGGGAGTTGCCGACCAGGTGCACCGGGCGGTCGCGCCCGGCCAGCCAGCACAGCAGCGCGTCCGCCATGCCGTCCGGGCCGAAGTCGGCGACGGCGGTCGGCTCGGACAGCCCGAACCCGGGCAGGTCGACGGACAGGCCGGCCGCCCGTGGGGCGAGGAGCCCGGCGAGGTCGGTCCAGTTCGTGGCCGACCCGGCGAGCCCGTGGACGTAGACGGCGTCGGCGTCGCCGGAGCCGGGGGTCTCGCGCACGTGCAGGGTGACCCCGCCGGAGGTGACCGCGCGGCCCGGCCACGGCGGGCGCTCCGCCGCGGCCCGTTCCGCGTCCGCCGGTCCCGCGGTGCCCGGGGACGTCGCGGCACCCGGCGCCGTCACCGGGGCGGGCACGGTGACGGGCGGGTGAACGGACATCGACGGGGCGGCGACCATCCGACCAGCATGACGTGTCGTGCGCGTCACCCGCCGCGCCGGGTGATCCCCGTCTCGCTGTGATCACCGTCCGCATCCGGCACTCCACGGAGCGCAACGAGATCGCGCCCCGGACGTTGTACCCCGTGGACGACGCGACGGAGGAGGTGGGCATGGGGCGGATCGCGGGATCGGCCGCGGCCCGGCTTGCCGGTTTCGGCGCCGCGTCGGTGCTGGTGTTCACCGCGGCCTGGACGGCGGGCGGTGCGGTGGGCACCCTCTCGGCGACCCCGGCCGCCGACGCGCGGGCCGGCGGCGACCCCGGCGACGAGCGCGGCGACGACGGCGTCCTCGCGGCCGGCCTGGCCACCGGCGACGCGACGACCGGCGCGGGCGGCGTGCTCACCACCGCGGCCGGCTACACCCTGACCCCGGTCGGGACCGTCCACCCCTGGCGCGAGCCCACCGAGGTCGCGTTCACCGTGACCGGTTCCGACGGCGCCCCGGTGACCCGGTTCGACGCCCCCGCCGACGGCTCCGGGGTCATGGACGTCGCCGTGCTGCGACGCGACGTCGCCGGCTACATGCGGCTGCGCGCCACCCAGGGCCCCGACGGCGTGTGGCGGGCACCGGTCCGGTTCCCCGGCCAGGGCGTGTGGCGGCTGTACGCCGGGTTCACCCCGACCGGCGGCCCGCACCTGGACCTCGGGACCGACCTGCACGTCCCCGGCACCTACGGTGCCTTCACCTTCCCGGCCGAGAACCGGGCGGGGCTCTGCGGGGGCAGTGACCAGCAGGTCCGTCTCGACGGCGCCCTGGTCCCCGGCGGGGAGTCCCGGCTGTTCGCGACGGTCGGGCGCGACGGCACCCCGGTCACCGACCTCGAGCCCGTCGACGGCGGCGCGTTCGGCCGGATGACCGCGGTCCGCCAGGGCGACCTGGCCCGGTTCCCGGTCCGTCCCGAGATCACCGGCGCGGCCCCGACCGACCGGTCCGGCCCCGGGGTGGCGTTCGCGGTGTCGCTCCCCGCCCCGGGCAGCTACCGGCTGTTCCTCGACTACCGCTCCGGCGGTGTGCTGCGGTCGTGCGAGTTCACGCTCCCGACCGCCCCGGGGAGCTGACGGCGGTTGCGTCCGGTCCTGCGGGCCGTCGCCCCGCCGGTGGCGGCCCTGTTCGCCCTGCTGCTGCCGCTCGCCGGCCCGGCACTCGCCGGCGCGGCGTGGGCCCCGCCCGGCGCGGCGGCGGCCCTGCTGGTCGCCCTCGCCGTCGTCGCGACGACGGGGCGCCCCGGTCTGCGCGTCGCCGGGCGTGGCCTGCGGGAGGGCACGGTGACCGCCGAGACCGGCGTCGCGGCGGCCGTGCTCGCCGCGCTGGGGTGGTCGGCCGCGGTGCTGGCCGTCGCGGCGGTCTCGCCCGCGGGTCCGCACGCGGTACCGGCGGACCCGCTCGCCGGGCCCGTACTGCTGCCCGGCGTCGCCGCGGTGCTGACCGTCGTCGCGGCCGCGGTGCAGCGCACCGGGCGCCCGGCCGACGGGGACCCCGACCAGGTCCGCGCGGGCCTGCGCACCGTCGCGGACCGGTGGAGCGCCCTGCTCACCCCGCCCGCGGCGCTGGCCGCGGTCGCGGTGACCGCGTTCGCGGCGGGCACCGGCACCCCGTGGCCCGTCGCGGTCCCGGCCGGGATCGCGGTGCTGGTCGGGGCCTGCCCGGTACCGCTGCTGGCCGCGTTGCCGGCGGCGCTGCGGGCCGCGGACCGGGCGGGCGGGGACACGGTGCGGCTGCCGTCGCCACTGCCCGGGCGTCGCGAGCCGGTGGGCTGGACCGGGCCCGCGGGCGGCCCGGGACTCGTGGGCCGGGTGGACACCGTCGCGCTGGCCGGGCCGGACGTGCTGACCGGCACCGGCCCCGGGACGGTCACCGTGCACGCGGGCCGGGGCGAGGACCCGGCGCTGGTGCTGCGGCTGGCCGCGTCGGTCGCGGCGGGCGCGCGACCCGGGTCGGACCTGCGCGTCGCGGAGCGGGCGCTGGCCGGCGCCGTCGACGGCCCGGTGCCCGACGTCGCCGAGGCCGACGAGCAGCCCGGCCTCGGGGTGTCCGGCCTGGTGGCCGAGCTGCGGGAGCCCGGCCCGGGCGACGGCGGCGCCACGGCCACCGTCGTCGCGCACGCGGTCCTGCTCGGCGGCCCGGACTGGTTGGCCGAGCACGGGATCCGGGTGCCCCCTCCGCTGTCGGTGGAGCGGGAGCGGGCGGTGGCCGAGGGCCGCGCCGTGCTCGTCGTCGCCTGGGACGGGTGCGCGCGCGCCGTGCTCGCGCTACCGCGTGCACCGCACCCCGCGGCCCGACCGGGGGTGGCGGAACTGGCCGCGGCCGGGGTCGCGCCGGTCCTGCTCACTCCCGACGACGACGGCGCCGCCCGCGCCCTCGCCGCGGCGTCCGGTCTCGACCCGGCCGACCCCGACGCCGTACGCCCGGGGCTGGACGCGGCGGCGCGGGCCGCGGCCGTCGCCGGGCTGCGGGTACGCGGCCGCACGGTCGCGGTGGCGGCCGACCCGGCCACCGACGAGGCCGCCCTGGCCGCCGCCGACCTGGCCGTGGAGCTGGTCCCCTGGCCCGCCGCCGACGGGGCCGGACCCGGGTCCGCGGACGGCCCGGACGACGTTCCGGACGCGCGGCCGGACCCGGTCGTGGTGCCCGCACCCGGATCGGAGAGGATCTGCGCCCGTGGCGGCCCCGCGGAGGTGGCCGCCGCCCTGCTGATCGCCCGCCGTGCGCGGGCTCAGGTCCGCTCGTACGTCCGTGCGGCCGTGGTGCTCGCCGTGGCCGGCGTGGTCCTCGCCGTACTGGGGACGCCCGCGGTCGTGGTGGCCGCCGTGCCGGTCCTGGGTGCGCTCGGGCTCGCCGCCCGGGGCCCGCACCGCCGATCGTGAGAGGTTGTCACCCTTCTGCGGAGAAGCCCGTTCACGGATCGTTCGTCAACGCGGTTACCTGCTAGTAGGGTATTCCCACGACGGGTGAGAGGTAGGGGGCCCATGACCGGAACCGCCACGCCACGGGGCGCACGACTGTCCCGCGGTGCGCGGCGCGCCCAGCTGCTGCTGGCCGCCCGCGACGTGTTCGCCGACCAGGGCTACCACGCCGCCGCGATGGACGACATCGCCGAGCGGGCAGGCGTCTCCAAGCCCGTGCTGTACCAGCACTTCCCCGGGAAACTGGAGCTGTACCAGGCGCTGCTCACGACCTACGCCGAGGAGCTCGTCGAGCGGGTCTCCAACGCCATCGAGCGGACCGAGCACAACAAGGAGCGCGTGCAGGCCGCCGTCGCGGCGTACTTCGACTTCGTCGCCGGCGAGGGCAAGGCCTACCGCCTGGTGTTCGAGTCCGACCTGCGGGGCGACCCGGAGGCCGCGGCGCTGGTGGAGAGCGCGCTGGACCGCTGCATCGACGCGGTCGCCGGCGCGGTCACCACCGACGCCGGCCTGGACCAGGACCGTGCGCGGCTGCTCGCCGTCGGTCTCGTCGGGCTGAGCCAGGTCGGCGCCCAGTTCTGGCTGGACTCCGACCAGCGGGTCCCGCGCGACGAGGCCGTGGCGCTGATGGCCTCGCTGGCCTGGCGGGGCATCGCCGGGTTCCCGAAGCAGGGCCTCGACCAGATCTGACGACCCGGCCCCGGCGGCGGGGCGAGCGGCTCAGGCCGCCTGCTCCGCCCCGGCGCGGCGCACCAGCGCGGCGATCCGGCCGGTGACCCCGCCGACCCGCTCCACCGGGAGCATGTGCCCGGCGCCGGGGAACACGGTCAGCTCGGCGCGCGGCAGGCTGCGATGGATCCGCCGGGCGAACCGCGGCGGTGTGAGCCGGTCCCGGGTCCCCACGAGGATCTCCACCGGCAGCGACGAGAACGCCGCCAGCGCCTCGTCGCGCTCGTGGCTGGTGAGGGTCGGGGTGAACCCGGAGACCGTCGTCGGGCGGCAGTCGGCAATCGCCTCGCAGGTCGCGCGGACGGCGAGCCGGTCCGGCCGGGTGCCGAGCAGCAACGGCTGCAGCCCGGCCCGCAGCAGCGTGGGGTGGGTCGACAGCGACCGGCGCCCGGTCCACAGCGGGCTGACGGTCACCTTGTCCTTGCCGGCCAGGAACATCTTCGCGGGCCGCCCGGTCATCCCGAGCGTCGCCGCCGCCCCGAGGCCGCCGCTGGCGGTCGCGACGAGCGCGACACCGGTGACCCGGGACGCGACGAGGTCGGGGTGGCGCTGGGCCAGCGCCATCGCCGTCATCCCGCCCATCGAGTGCCCGGCGATCACCAGCGGCCCGGTCGGGGCGAGCCGGGTGATCACCTCGGCCATGTCGTCGGCGAGGACGTCGAGGGTCTTGAGCTCGTCGGGGGTGTCGTCGGAGCGGCCGTGCGCGCGGTGGTCGTAGCGGATCACCCGCGGCGCGGGGCCGCCGCCGGGCGCACCGACGGCGAGGGCGTCGGCGACCGGGGCCCAGCAGCGCTCGTCGAGGGTCCAGCCGTGCGCCAGCAGCACCGTGACCGGCGCCGACTCCGGGCCCGAGACCCGGGCGAACAGGCCGGTCCCGTCACGGGTGACGATCCGTGTACTCATCGCGGGATGCCTCCTCAGATCAGGTGGGCGCGCTTCCACAGGGTCTCCGTCGGGCCGCCGACGATCCCCTGCTCGCGCAGGAACGGCACGAGCTTGCGCGAGGACCAGCGCAGCATCTCGTGGTGGTGCGGGTTGGCCAGCGCCGCCTTCCGCCCGACGGCCGGATCGATCCCGACGCTGCGGTACACCTCGGGGTGGACGAGGTTGCGGGCGACGACGAACGCGATCCGCGCGGTGAGGTAGCGGGCCCAGGCGCGCTCGGCGCGGTTGGTCCTCGGCATGATCCGCTGCAGCTCCTCCCGGGCGTAGCGGACGTGCCGCGCCTCCTCGGTGACGTGAATCTTGTTGATCATGCGGGACAGCGGCTGGACGCGCTCGTCGCGCATGCCCTCCCGCTGGAGCTGGTCGAGGATCTCCTCGACGTAGAGGGTGCCGGCGAACATCGCCGGGCCGGTGCCGATGGTCTTCATCAGCCGGCCCTGCTCGTGGGTGAGCCGGCGCGGGGCGTAGTCCGGCACGCCGTAGCGCTCGGTCGCCTTGGCGAACATCATCGAGTGCCGGCACTCGTCGGCGATCTCGACCAGCGCGTACTGGATGTGTGCGCGACGCGGGTCGCGGTCGTAGGCGTAGCGCAGCAGCATCTGCATGAGGATCATCTCGAACCACAGCCCGATCCGGGCGACGCTGCAGAACTCGTGCACCGACAGCGTGATCCGCTGCTCCTCGGTCAGGCCGTCCCACAGCGGCGTGCCGTAGAGCGACACGCGCTCGGGGACGATGCCGTACCTGCCCTCGACCAGCGGGGCGTCCCAGTCGATGTCGATCGACGGGTCGTAGGAGGTCGTGACCGAGCTCTTGAGCAGCCGTCGGGCGGTGTCCTCGCGGTCGGCGAGGTTGGTCTTGCTGCCGGTGCGGGCGGGAGCGCTCATCGGTCGCGCCTTCCTGCTGGGAGGGGCCTGCGGTGGCGGGTTCCACACCCGGAACCCTTGCTGTTACCGCCGGTAACGGTTACCACTGGTAACGTGCCCCAGGACACGAGGGATGTCAAGCCGGACGCGCGCAGCCGCCGACGGGAGGAACGGCGGACCGAGATGGTCTCCGCCGCAGTCGAGGCGATCCGCGAGCACGGCCCGGGGGTCTCGGTCGCCCAGATCGCGGCCGCGGCCGGCATCACCAAGCCGGTGCTCTACCGGCACTTCGCCGATCGCGCCGACCTGCAGCGGGCCGTCAGCGAGCACGCCGCGGACATGCTGATGCAGCGGATCTACCCGGTGCTGGCGATCGATGCCGAGCCGATCGAGCACGTCGCCGCCGTCATCGACGCCTACCTCGGGATGATCGAGGACGAGCCCCAGCTGTACCGGTTCGTCGTCGCGAACCCGGCCGAGCCGGTGCCGGGCGCCGAGATCGCGCAGGACGTCCGCGGCCAGATCGGCGCCCTGCTCACCACCCTGTTCGGGGAGCGGCTGCGCGCCGAGGGCCGCGACTCCGGCGGCGCCGAGGCGTGGGCGCACGGGATCATCGGGATGGTCCAGACCGCGGGCGAGTGGTGGCTGGAGCGCCGGACGATGAGCCGTGACGCGCTCACCAACTACCTGTCCGCGCTGATCTGGGGCGGGATCGCCGGCGTCGCCGGGATCGACTCCCCCACCGCGAACGCCGACATCCTGCGGCTGGTCCCCGAGCCGCAGGTGCACGACGCCTCGGGGCGCGACCGGTGAGCGGCGATCACGACGAGGGCTACCGCGGGCCCGCCACCCTGGTGCTCGGCGGGGAGACCGTCGACGTCGAGGTGCTCCTCGACGCCCGGCACGAGCCCTTCGACGGCAGGCTCCACTGGTCCGGCCGGGTCGCCGCGCACCCCCGGCTCACCGCGCTGCTCGGCAGCCGCGGCGGCACCGCCGAGGTCCGGACGCCCGGGCACGCCGCCGTCGGCACGCTGTCCGAGCCGGACGTGTGGGACCGGTTCCGGATCACCGGCACCGGCAGGCCGCCGTTCGCGCTGGACGGGCCGCCCCCGCCGGAGACCGACTGACCCGCGCACACCGGCTCCGGACACGCGTCGGGCCCGGTCCCGCGGACGGGTACCGGGCCCGGACGACTCCGTGTGCGTTCAGCCGCTGAGGCCGAACCCGACCCGGCGCTCCTCGGTCGGGCCGATCTCCACGTACGAGATGCGGGCGACCGGGACGACGTAGCGACGGCCCTCGTCGTCGGTGAGGTCCAGCAGCCCGTCGTCGGACTTCATCGCCCCGCTCACGAGCTGGGCCACCTCGTCCGGCGTGCGGTCGCTGGACACCACGAGCTCCCGCGGGGTCTCCGCGATGCCGATCTTGACCTTCACCGGTGGTCCTCCCGATCCGTCACTTCTGATCACCTTGCCCTCGCCAGGCTAGTCCAGATCGGGCCGGAGCATCGGCGAGCCGGGAGCGGACCGCCGGGCCGGGGCTCAGGAGAGTCCGAGCCTGCCCATCCGGCGGCCGTGCGCGGTCTGCACCGTCCGGATGAGCCCGGCCACACCGCCCTTCTCCCCCGAGCCGAGCACGATGAACTCGGCCAGCTCGTCGCGCTCGGCGACGACCCGCTGGGCGTGGGTGACGGCCTCGCCGAGCAGCCGCCTGCCCCACAGGGCCAGCCGGTCGCGCTGCGCCGGGTTGGCGGCGCAGGCGGCCTGCACCTCGCGCTCGGCGAAGGCGGAGTGCCCGGTGTCGGCGAGCACCCGCTGCACCAGGTCGCCGGTGCCGGGGTCCACCCAGCCCGCGACCTCACGGTAGAAGTCGGCGCCGAGACCGTCGCCGAGGTAGGCCTTGACCAGCGATTCCAACCAGCTCCGCGGGGCGGTCGAGGCGTGGTAGCTGTCGATCAGCGCGACGAACGGCGCCATCGCGTCGGCGACGGCGATCCCGCTGCGACCCAGGTGGTCCTCGATGAGGCGGAAGTGGCCGATCTCGGCGGCCGCCATCGTCGACAGCTGCGCGCGGCCGGCCAGCGTCGGCGCGGCCCGGGCATCCTCGGCGAGCCGGTCGAACGCCGACAGCTCGCCGTAGGCCAGCACGCCGAGCAGCTCCACGGTCGCGGCCGTCGGCGCGTCGCCTCCAGTGGTCATGACCGTCACCCTAACCGGGCCGTACGGGCCCGCCGGGCGGCCCGCGGCGGCCGCCCGGGCCACGGGGCGAGACAACTCACCACACCCGGCGACGCCCGCGCCGTCGTGTTCGCGCGCCGCGACGGGTACCATGCGGGCAGCGCGTCACCGGATTTCGGGCTCATGGAACTCCATGCGGACGCGCCCACCGCGCGGGGACCGGGTAACGGGACGAGCGGCCGACACGGCCGAGCACGTCTCACCGGGACCCGCACCCGAACTGGTGCGCGCAGCGCCTCGGCGGCTCTCCCGCCCGGACCGTCCCCGACGGCCCGGGGCCGGTCGACGAGCCACGCCACGGCTCCTGTGCGCGGAGAGAGGCGATCACACTGTCCCGAGTCGACAGCACCGACACCCCCGAGGCCGACCCGGGCTTCCTGCCCACCGGCATCACCCCCAGCGAGACCCCGCTCGGCGTGACCAACCCCGGCGGCGAGAAGCTCCCCCCGACCTTCGCCGAGCTCGGCGTCCGGCCCGAGATCGTCTCCGCGCTCGCGGAGAACGACATCGTGCGCACGTTCGCGATCCAGGAGCTCACCCTCCCGCTGGCGCTCGCCGGGGAGGACGTCATCGGCCAGGCCCGCACCGGCACCGGCAAGACGCTGGGCTTCGGCGTCCCGCTGCTGCAGCGGATCACCCCGCCCGGTGAGCGTGCCGCGGCCACCGCCGAGGGCGAGGCCGCCGACCGCACCAAGGACGTCCCGCAGGCGCTCGTCGTCGTCCCGACCCGCGAGCTGTGCGTGCAGGTCGCCCGGGACATCGCCGCCGCGGGCAAGAACCTGGGCGTGCGCGTCGTCGCCATCTACGGCGGCCGTGCCTACGAGCCGCAGCTGGAGGCCCTGCGCAAGGGCGTCGACGTCATCGTCGGCACCCCGGGCCGGCTGCTCGACCTCGCCGAGCAGCGCCACCTGGTCCTCGGCCGGGTCAAGGCGCTCGTCCTCGACGAGGCCGACGAGATGCTGGACCTGGGCTTCCTGCCCGACGTCGAGCGGATCCTGCGCATGCTCCCCGAGGAGCGGCACACGATGCTGTTCTCGGCCACCATGCCGGGCCCGATCGTGCAGCTCTCGCGCGCCTTCCTGACCCGCCCGACGCACATCCGCGCGGAGGAGGCCGACCAGGGCTCCATCCACGAGCGGACCAAGCAGCTCGTCTACCGCGCGCACGCGATGGACAAGGTCGAGCTGGTCACCCGGGCCCTGCAGGCCAGGGACCGCGGCCTGACAATGATCTTCACCCGGACCAAGCGGACCGCCCAGCGGGTCGCCGACGACCTCGCCGAGCGCGGCTTCGCCGCCGCCGCGGTGCACGGTGACCTCGGCCAGGGCGCCCGTGAGCAGGCGCTGCGCGCGTTCCGCGCGGAGAAGGTCGACGTGCTGGTCGCGACCGACGTCGCGGCCCGCGGCATCGACGTCACCGGCGTCACGCACGTCATCAACTACCAGTGCCCCGAGGACGCCAAGACCTACGTGCACCGGATCGGCCGCACCGGCCGCGCCGGGCGCGAGGGCGTCGCGGTCACGCTGGTGGACTGGGACGAGACCCCCCGCTGGAAGATGATCTCCGACGACCTGTCGCTGGGCATCGACGAGCCGGTCGAGACCTACTCGACCTCGGACCACCTGTTCACCGACCTCGACATCCCGACGACGGCGTCCGGGCGGCTCCCGCTGTCCGCGCGCACCCGCGCCGGGCTCGACGCCGAGTACATCGACTCCGAGGGCGACCACCAGGGCGCCCGCAAGCCGCGCGGCAGCCGTCGTGACGGCGCCGGGCGCGACGGCGGCGGCCGCGAGGGCAGCCGCGACGGCGACGGCGACGAGGGCGGTCGCCGCCCGCGGCGCAACCGGTCCCGTTCCCGGACCCGCGGCGGGGTCGCGGTCGAGGCGGGTGCCTCGGCCCCCGCCGAGGGTGCCGCCTCCGCGGGCTCCGCCGAGGGCGCCCCGCAGAACGGGCCGGACGCCGGCGCGTCGGCCGAGGGCGGGGCGGCCAAGCCGCGCCGCCGTCGTCGCCGCGGCGGGTCGCGGCGCGGACCCGGCGGCGGCGAGTCCGCCGACGGGGCCGACGCGGCCGCCAGCTGACACCACGCGTGGTGCGCGGCCGACCCCTGCGGGACCGGCTCCCGCTCCCGGGCGTCCCCGCCGAACGACGACACCGCGGCGACCGACTGGTCGCCGCGGTGCTCGTGCTGCTGCTGGCCGGGGTCGCGGTGCTCTACGCCGTGCAGAGCCCGGCCGCACACACTGAGTCGGTGACGGCAGCGACCGCGCCCACCCCACCGCCGCCGGTCGGCCCGGTCCCGGCCGGGTTCACCGAGCTGTGGCGGGCGGCCAGCCCGGACACCCCGGTGCCGCTGGCGGTCGGGGACGGCGTCGTCGTCGCCGCGGGGTCGCGGGTCTCCGGGCACGACGCCCGCACGGGCGCCGAGCGCTGGAGCTACTCCCGTGACCTGCCGCTGTGCACCACCGGGTTCGCCGACGGCCGCGTGCTCGCGCTCTACCGCAACGACGAGTACTGCTCCGAGCTGTCCACGCTCCAGCCCGACTCCGGGGCCCGTGGACCGGCCCGGACCCTCGACGCCCGGCCCGGCACCCGGCTGATCGGCCAGGACCCGGTGGTCGCGACCGGCCAGGACTACGTCGAGACCTTCCGCTCCGACCTGGTCCGCACCGCCGAGTACGGCACGGTGCGCGCGCTGGAGGAGCCCGACTCGCAGCCGCGGTCGGGGTGCACGTTCCGCTCCTTCGCCGCCGCCGAGGACCGCGCCGCGATCCTGGAGCGCTGCCCCGGCGAGCCGTCCGAGCGGCTGACGGTGCTGCGCCCCAGCGGGACCGAGGGTGACCGGCCCGCGTTCGACTCGTCGTCGGTCACCGGTACCGACGGCGCCCAGGTGGTCGCCGCGTCGTCCGAGCGCGTCGCCGTCCTGCTCCCGGGCGCACCCCGCCTGGCCCTCTACGACCGGTCCGGGCGCAGCATCGGCGAGTTCCCGGTCGACGCGGGCGCGACGGTCGCCGCCCCCGCCGACGGCGTCGCCCGCACCACGGCCGACGACCGGCACCGCTACTGGTGGACCGGCGGCGCGACGGTCGCGCTGGAGACCCGCAGCCTCCAGCCGCGCTGGAGCCTGACCGGCACGCTGGGCCCCGGGACCCGCTACGGCGACCGGCTGCTCGTGCCCGTCCCCGGCGGGATCGCCGACGTCGACCCGGCCACGGGTGTCGTCGCCCGGACCCTGCCGGTGGACCGCGGCCCGGTCACCGCGCCGGTCCTGCTCGCCACCCAGGGCACCCTGCTGGTCGAGCTGCGCGGCGACGAACTCGTCGTGCTGGGGCCCGCCGGCTGAGCCGGCGTCGGCTCCGCGCGGCTACAGGAACCAGCCGAACCCCAGCACCAGCGACGCCGTCACGACCACCCCGAGCGCGGCGAGCAACCCGGTGCGGTCCCGCCGCCGGTCCGCGACGACCTGGCCGACGACGGCGACGACCGCCGCCCCGACGTGCGCGACGATCGCGCCGGATCCGGGACCGGGGACCCCGCTGTTCCCGGCCGCCCACTCCACGGCGACCAGCCCGAGGGCGAGCACGACCAGCCCGCCGGCGAGCACGCCGGCCAGGCCGCGCACCAGCCGGGCCCCGGCGCCGTCGACGTCGGGTCCGGGTGTGCGGCGCCGCGCCCGCCGCTGGCCCTCCTCGGCGCGGCGGCGGTCGGCCCGTCGGCCGGGCGCGCGGGCGGCGGGGTGCTCGTCGGCGCGCGGTGGCTCGCCCGCGCCGGAGGACAGCCCGCGGCGGGACCCGGCGTCGCCGCGGCGCGGTGCGCGGCGGGACCCGGGCAGGGCCTCGGTGGGGTGCGGACCGGCCGGAGGCCCGACGCCGCCGCGCCGCCCGGGCGGGCCGGACGGCAGGGCCGGCGGGCGGGGGCCGTAGCCGTCGGGGCCGGGGTGCGGGCGTCCGTGCGACGGCCCGGCGCGGTACGGGGCGGGCGGGCCCGGCGGGCGGGGCGGGAGCGGGGGGCGGCCGCGGGGCGGCGGGCCGGGGAACTGCGGGTCGGCGGTCACGGTGCGAGCAGGTCCCACGGTCGCGGCTCCGGGACGGCGGCGCGGCCCGGGGCGCAGTTCCGGCGGACCGCGCAGGTCCCGCAGTGCGCGCCGGTGCGGGCCGGGAAGAGCGCGGCGGCATCGCCGCCGTCGGCCAGCGCGGTCGTCGCCCCGGCGGCGGCGTCGGCGGACTCCGCGGCCGCGGCGACGTGCCGGTCGAGGGAGGCCTGGTCGTGGGTGTGCGCGGCGACGGTCCCGGTCGGCACGTGGTGCAGCTCGACCGTGCGGCAGGGGCGGCGGAACACCGCGGCGGTGGCGACGGCGTAGAGCGCGAGCTGCCGGGAGTCCGCGGCGTCGGCCGCGGTCGGCACCCGGCGCCCGGTCTTGAAGTCGACGACGACGGCCTCGCCGTCGCGCGCGTCGATCCGGTCGACCCGGCCCTCGACCAGCAGCGGCCCGGCGGGGGCCCGCACCCACCGTTCGACGGCGAGCGGCTCGTCCCGCCCGGCCGGGCCGTCGACGGCGGCGGCCAGCCAGTCCCGGGCGCGCTCGCGGTACCGGGCGGCCTGGGCGTCGTCGGCGAACCCCTCGCCGGTCCAGTGCCGGTCCACCAGGGACGCGGCCTGCTCCGGGGTGCGCCGCTCGGCGGGCAGGGCCGCCAGCGACCGCAGCGCCAGGTGCACGACCGCACCGATCGTGGTGTGGGCGAACCCGCCGCCGCGCGGCGGGGCCGGGCGGTCGACGTGCAACATCCGGTAGCGGCGCGGGCAGGCGTCCCAGGTGTCGAGCCGGGCCGGGGTGACCCGGTGCAGCGCGGTCGCACCGAAGCCGGGGTCGAGCAGGTCCAGGCCGAGCTGACCGTCCGGGGTCCCGGTGGCGGGAGCGGTGGTCCGGGCCATGGGCGCCACGGTACTCCGGGACGGTCACCGACCGTCGATCACTCCCGGCGACGCACCGTCACGCGGTGCCGCCGGATCCGCCGTGCAGCACGGGGACGCCGGTGGCCCGTTCGGTCAGTGCCGCGTAGACCTCCGGGTCGGTCGTCTCCTCGGCGAGCGGGGTCGTCTTGTTCGTGCCGTGGTAGTCGCTGGAGCCGGTCGTGAGCAGGCCGTGCTCGACGGTGATCCCGCGCAGCAGCTCGCGGTCGGCCGGGGCGTGGTTCGGGTGGTCGACCTCGATCCCGCCCAGCCCCCAGCCGACGAGGTCGACGAGCACCGACGGCTCCACGACCACACCGCGCTTGCGGGCCAGTGGGTGCGCGAACACCGCGACCCCGCCCGCCGCGACGATCATCTCGACGGCCGTCTCGACCCGGGTGTCGGCCCGCGGCACGTAGTAGGGGCTGTCGTTGTGCAGCAGCTCGGAGAAGGCCTCGTCGACCGACCCGACGACGCCGGCCGCGACGAGCGCCCGGGCCAGGTGCGGCCGGCCCGCGCTGCCGCCCTCGGGCAGGTGTGCGAACACGGTGTCGACGTCGACCGGGTACCCGTCGGCGGCCATCCGCCCGATCATCGTCTCCAGTCGCTGCACGCGCTCGGACCGCAGCCGCTCCTGCTCCGCGACGATCGCGGCGTGCTCCGGGTCGAACAGGTAGCCGAGCAGGTGTACCGAGCAGCGCGGCTCGCCCGTGCGGCCGGTCGGGCTCAGGCAGGAGAACTCCGCGCCGCGCACCAGCGCGAGACCGGCCGGCAGCGCGGCCCCCGCCTCGGCCCACCCGGCGGTGGTGTCGTGGTCGGTGATCGCGACGACGTCGAGCCCCGCGGCGCCGGCCGCCCGGACCAGCCCGGCCGGGGAGTCGGTGCCGTCGGACGCGGTGGAGTGGGCGTGCAGATCGATGACGGACACGTGACCGACACTAGCGCCGCGCGGCGCGCGCGCATCCCGCGACGGGACACACGGGTCAGCGCCGCCAGCGCGGTTTGGCGAGCATGCCGGTCGCGCGGGTCTTGCCCTTCTCCCCGAAGACCAGCTCGGAGAGCGCCTCGTAGATCTCCTCGGGGCGCGGCATGTAGTCGATGCGGTTCAGCGCCTGGATCTGGCCCGCGGACTCGACGACCATCGTCCCGTAGCCGAGCATGCGCCCGGACAGCGAACGCTGGAACGTCAGGTCGGTGACCTTGCCCAGGGGCATCATGCCGACGTTGTGCACGATGATCCCCTGGGCGATCATCACCCGCTTGTCGGTGATCACGATCCGCTCGATCCACCAGAGGATCGACAGCGCCGTGTAGCGCAGGACCGCGACGACGACCAGGTAGAACGCCAGGTTGTCGACCACGACGTCCAGCACCGGGTCGACCCCGGGCCGGTCGAGCAGCTGCTCGACACCGATCACCACGAGGATGAACAGCGCCGTCTGCCAGATGTGTTTGACCATCACCGCCCAGTGCTGGCGCACACGGATGACGCGCCGCTCCGTGGGGAGCAGGTACTCGTCGATCTCCCGGGGCGCGAGCACGGGCTCAGATCAGGTTGGTGACGAAGGTCGAGACGGACTGCGCCGCGTCGTAGAGGATGTTGCCCACGTTCGAGACCGAACCGGCCGCACCATTGGGATTGGTGATCACCAGGAAGATCCCCAGCGCCACCGCTACCAGGATCAGGATCTTCTTCACGTTCCCTGCCCACCCGTTTCTCGGTGTGTCGGACACACAGACATGTCATTGGTACCGGAGGGCCGACTGGCCCCGGTACCGGCACCCGAGCAGCGTACCGTCGTTCCGGATGACCGACAGTAGCCGACACGTCGCCTGCGTGGGTGGAATCGTGTTCGACCCGGACGGACGATTGCTGCTCGTCCGCAGGGCGAACGAGCCTGGTCGGGGGCTCTGGTCGGTCCCCGGCGGCCGGGTCGAGGCGGGCGAGAGCGAGCACGAGGCCGTGGTCCGCGAGCTCGCCGAGGAGACCGGTCTGACGGTCGTCCCCGGGCGCCTGGCCGGGGTGGTCCTCCGCGGCCAGTACCGGATCGCCGACTACCTCTGCACCCTCGCGACCGGCGACGGCATCCCGCGGGCCGGCGACGACGCCACCGACGCCCGGTTCGTCGACCGGGCGGACTACGCGACGCTGGCCGTCGTCGAGGGCCTGACCGAGACCCTCGGCGGCTGGGACTGCCTGCCCCGGACCTGACCGCCACGGCGGGTGCCCGTCCGGCCCCGCGGTATGCGTGTGGGTGACACACGACGGCCCCCGCTCCGGGACGGAGTCGGGGGCCGGTGCCGGCGTGGTGTGCCGCGGGTCAGACCTGCGGCGTGGGGCGGCCGGGTTGCTCCCCGCCGCGGCTGTCGCCGTAGGACCGCTTGGGCACCATGACCTTGCGGCGGAAGGTGCACACGACGGTGCCGTCCTGCTTGTAGCCGCGGGTCTCGACGTACACGACGCCGCGGTCGTCCTTCGACTTCGACGGGGTCTTGTCGAGGACCTCGGTCTCGCCGTAGATCGTGTCGCCGTGGAAGGTCGGCTTCGTGTGCTTGAGCGACTCGACCTCGAGGTTCGCGATCGCCTTGCCCGACACGTCCGGCACGGACATGCCCAGCAGCAGCGAGTAGATGTAGTTGCCGACCACGACGTTCTTGCCGAAGTCGGTCGTCTCCTCCGCGTAGTGCGCATCCATGTGCAGCGGGTGGTGGTTCATGGTGAGGAGGCAGAACAGGTGGTCGTCGTACTCGGTGACCGTCTTGCCGGGCCAGTGCTTGTAGACCGCACCGACCTCGAACTCCTCGTAGTAGCGCCCGAACTGCACCGTTCACGCTCCCATCACGCTGTCGATTCGTTGCGGGAGTAATCTATCCGGTGGCCCGCACGAGGAAGGGCGGTCCGGCTCACACGTGCACGGTCGGGGATGTCACATCACAGTGACATCCGCCGGCGCACGGACGAGACACAGGACGTCCACCGGAACAGCTAGGGAGGTGAGTGCGGTGTCCGCGTCCCAGACACCGGCGAGCAGTAGGTGCCGCCTCCCGCTGCACACGGCCCCGGAGTACGTCACGGGCTGATCCCGGCGGGAGGCGAGTTCCGGCCCGGCGGCCGCCCTGCGCGGTCGCACCGTTCCCCGGTGCCGCTCGCCCCCGAGCCGCACCGGCACGCCCGGAGGTGGTCCTCGTGATGCCCTCGCTCTCCCAGCTCCGCCCCACCATCCGCCCGTCCCGCCGCGCCGAGCGCGCCGCGGCGCGGGCCGCCGCGAGCCCGCCCGTCCGGCTGCGTGTCCCGCTGTCCGCCTACGTCGTCGACTGCGCCGTCTACGTCGACGGCCGCCGGCTCCCCGGCCGCTGGACCCACGACGAGGCGATCGCCGAGGTCCGCGAGCGCGGCGAGGGCTTCGTCTGGATCGGGCTGCACGAGCCGGACTCCGAGCAGATCGCCGGCGTCGCCGAGACCTACGGGCTGCACGAGCTCGCCGTCGAGGACGCGGTGCACGCGCACAACCGCCCCAAGCTCGAGCGCTACGACGACACGCTGTTCATGGTGCTCAAGACCGTCCGCTACGTCGGGCACGCCGACCCGACGACGTCGAACGAGATCGTCGAGACCGGTGAGGTCATGGCCTTCCTCGGGCGCGACTTCGTCGTGACCGTCCGGCACGGCCGCCACACCGGCCTGCGGGAGGTACGGCGGCGGCTCGAGGACGACCCGGCGCAGCTGTCCCTCGGCCCGGCGGCGGTGCTGCACGCCATCGCCGACCACGTCGTCGACTCCTACATCGAGGTCTGCGGGCAGATCGAGGACGACATCGACGCCGTCGAGGCCGAGGTGTTCTCGCCGCGCTCGACGATGAACCCCGAGCAGATCTACGTCATGAAGCGCGAGATCCTCGACCTGCGTCGTGCGGTGATGCCGCTGGTCGGGCCGATGCGCAAGCTCGCCGAGGGCTACAGCGCGCTGGTCCCGCACGACGTGCGGTCCTACTTCCGCGACGTCGACGACCACCTCGGCGGCGTCGCCGAGCAGGTGGCCGGTTTCAACGAGCTGCTGACCACCCTGGTCGACGCGGTCCTCGCGAAGATCAGCATGCGGCAGAACAACGACATGCGGAAGATCACCGCATACGCGGGCCTGATCTCCGTGCCGACGATGATCGCCGGCGTCTACGGCATGAACTTCGACTCGATGCCCGAGCTGCACTGGGACTTCGGGTACCCGATGGTCCTGATCGTCATCGCGACGCTGTGCGGGCTGCTGTACCGCAACTTCCGCCGCAACGGCTGGCTGTAGGCCCGGGACGCCCGCCGGTCAGACCCGGCGGGTGCCCGTCGGCGGGGTCGGCGGCTCGTCGTCCCCGGCGGGCGGGAGCGCGTCCCCGGGGCGTGGCCGCGGGGGGCCGGGGCGCCGGAGCCCGACCGGGCGGCGCGGACGGGGGCCGGGTGTGGGGCGCCGGGGGCCCGTGGTGCCGGGTCCGGCAGGTCCGGGCTCGGCAGCGCCGCGGTCGGGTCCGGCGGCACCGGGGTCGGACTCGGCGGCACCGGACTCGGATTCGGCGGCACCGGGGCCGGGTTCCGCGGCACCGGGGTCGGAGGGCTCGGGACGGTCGGAGGGCTCGGGACGGGGGTCCGGCAGCCCGTACCGCAGCGCCCGGGCCACGGCGTGCCCGCGCGGGCGGGTGTCCGGGTCGTCGTCCTCGGTGGGGGCGGGGTCGTCCGCCGCACCGGACGGGGCCGGGTCCGCGGCGCCGTCGGCGTCACCCTCCCCCACCTCCACCCCGTCGTCCTCGAGCACCTGCTCCGGGAGTGTCTCGGCGTAGCCGGGGTCCTCGGGGCCGCCCTCGTCGACGGGTTCGGTCGTGTCCCCGGGAGCCGGGGCGGGCTCGTCCCGGAGGGGCCGCCACCCCGCGGCGGCGATGGCCGAGCGGCGGGCGCGGCGTTCCTGGCGCTCCCCCACCACGTCGGGCTCGTCGGGGCGCCGTCCCAGGAACGTGTGCACGAGGTGCTGCTGGACCCCGCCGACGGTCTGGACGCGGACGTCGTCGAACCCGGCCCGTTCCATCCGGTGCACCATCTGCTCGGGCCCGCCGGCCGTCGCGATGCGCCTGGCCCGGTAGCGGGCGAGGTCCGCGGCCCCCCAGCGCAGCGAGGCCATCGGGAGCATCCAGGTCCAGTTCGCCGTCGTCCAGCGCATCCGGCTCCGGCCGCCGACGGCGTAGTCGTGCACCGCCAGCGGGGCGCCGGGCGCGAGCAGGCTCAGCAGCCGGCGCAGGCCGTGCTCGGCGTCGGGCAGGTTGGACACCAGGAAGGACGCGAGGATCCCGTCGAACGGGCCCTCGATGCCGGCCTCGGCGAGGGTCTCCAGCCGGGAGTGCACGAACGTCACCCGGGGCGACCAGTTCTTCTTCCGGGCGACGGCGAGCATCTCCGCGGACGCGTCGACCGCGACCACCTCGGCACCTCCGACGCTGGTCAGCAGCGCCTCGGTGGACACCCCGGTGCCGCAGCCGACGTCGAGCAGACGCAGACCGTGGCCGTCGCCCAGGCCCATCCGCGACGCCGACACCCGCAGGTGGGTGCGGTAGCCGGGCAGGGTCGCGACGAAGGCGTCGAAGCCCGCGGCACCCCGCCCGTAGGCACGGTGCACCGTGGCCGGGCGGATCTGGTCGCTCTCCTGCCACGCCTCGCCGCTCACGGGGCCTGATCCTGCCCGCAGCAGCCCGTGTCCGGAACCCGACGCGCCCTCCCCGGTGGGGTGTGACACCCGCCCGGGAGGGCGCGCTGGGCCGAACGTGGAGCTCCGGCCACCCGTGCGGCCCAGCGGGTCGGCCGGAGACGGGGTGCCGCCTCAGCAGCAGCGGCCCTGCGGGTTGCTCTCCTGGTACGCGGTGCGGGCCCGCCAGTACTCCCGCTCGGTCATCGGCGGGTGGTCGTGCCCGCTGCGACGGTGGTGGTCGAGGTAGCGGTCGTACAGGTCCGCCCCGATCACCCCGCGCCACCAGCCGTGCAGCGCCCGCAGCCGGGCCAGCGTCGCGGCCGCCACGGTCGGTCCCGCCACGGTCAGTGCCCCGACCGGGCCGGGGTGCCGGCCGTCTCGGTCCACTCCTTCTCCAGCTCCTTCTCCGCCGGGGTCGCGACCAGGCCGGCCGGGGCGTAGAGCCGCGAGGGAACCGGCTCCTCCTCGTGGTCCGGGCGGCCGCCCGTCGAGATCGACGTCCAGGCGGCCAGGACCGCGGCGACGATCACGACGAGCGCGAGCGTCACGAACAGGATCGACAGCGTGCCCTGGACGAAGGTGTTGCGGACGACGGCCGCCATCGCCTGCGGGGTGCCCGCGGTGCCGAAGCTCGTCTCCCCGGACGCGATGGCCTCCCGGAAGGCGAAGTGCTGCGCCCAGTACCCGATCTTCGGGTTCGAGGAGAAGATCTTGTACATCGATGCCGTGACCGTCACGACGGCGGCGAACGCCAGCGGCACGACGATGATCCACAGGTAACGCACGTGCCCGCGCCGGGCCGCGATCGCCAGGCAGACCGCGAGCGCGATCGCCGCCAGCAGCTGGTTCGCGATGCCGAACAGCGGGAAGAGCGTGTTGATCCCGCCCAGCGGGTCGGTCACGCCCATCAGCAGGATCGCGCCCCAGGCACCGACCATCAGCCCGGTGCAGATCCAGGCGGCCGGCCGCCACGAGGTGTCCTTGAACCTCGGGGCCACGGTGCCGATCGCGTCCTGCAGCATGAAGCGCGCCACCCGGGTGCCGGCGTCGACGGCGGTGAGGATGAACAGCGCCTCGAACATGATCGCGAAGTGGTACCAGAAGCTCATCATCCCGGGCCCGCCGATGAACTGCTGCATGATGTTCGCCAGGCCGACCGCCAGCGTCGGCGCACCCCCGGTGCGGGAGACGATCGACTCCTCGCCGACCAGTGCCGCGGTCGTCGCCAGCTGGTCGGGGGTGACGTTGACGTTCATCAGGCCGAGCGAGTTCACGAACGCGGCCGCGCCCTCGACGGTGCCCTCGGTCAGCGACGCGGGCACGTTCATCGCGAAGTAGAGCCCGCGGTCGATCGACAGCGCCGCGACCAGCGCCATGATCGCCACGAAGGACTCCATGAGCATGCCGCCGTAGCCGATGAAGCGGGTCTGGCGCTCCTTCTCGACCAGCTTGGGCGTGGTGCCCGAGGAGATCAGGGCGTGGAAGCCGGACAGCGCGCCGCAGGCGATCGTCACGAACAGGAACGGGAACAGCGACCCGGCGACGACGGGGCCGTCGTCGCGGCCGGCGAACTCGCTGAACGCAGGTGCCGTGATCTCGGGGCGGACGACGATGATCGCCACCGCGAGCAGCACGATCGTGCCGATCTTCATGAACGTCGACAGGTAGTCGCGCGGGGCGAGCAGCAGCCAGACCGGGAGCACCGCGGCCACGAAGCCGTAGACGATCACGCCCCAGGCGATGGTGGTCCGATCCAGGGTGAACAGCGCCTGGCCCCAGCCGGTCTCGGAGACCCAGCCGCCGGCGACGATCGCGCCGATCAGCAGCACGAAGCCGATCCAGGAGACCTCGGAGACCTTCCCGGGCCGCAGGTACCGCAGGTAGACGCCCATGAACAGGGCGATCGGGATGGTCAGCGCCACCGAGAAGACGCCCCACGGGCTCTCCCCGAGCGCGTTCACCACGACCAGCGTGAGCACCGCGATCAGGATGATCATGATGGCGAGGGTCGCGATGATCGCCGCGATCCCGCCGACCCGGCCGAGCTCCTCGCGGGCCATCTGGCCCAGCGAGCGCCCGCCGCGGCGCATCGAGAAGAACAGCACCAGGTAGTCCTGGACCGCGCCGGCGACGATGACGCCGACGATGATCCAGATCGTGCCGGGCAGGTACCCCATCTGCGCGGCCAGGACCGGTCCGACCAGCGGACCGGCACCGGCGATCGCGGCGAAGTGGTGGCCGTAGAGGACCCGCCGGTCGGTCGGCAGGAAGTCCTGGGCGTTCTCCTTGTACTCGGCCGGGGTGGCGCGCCGGTCGTCCGGACGCAGCAGCTTGTTCTCGATGTAGCGGGAGTAGAACCGGTACGCGATCGCGTAGGTGCTCACCGCGGCGAACACGAACCAGATCGCGTTGACCGTCTCCCCGCGCACCAGCGCGAGCATCACCCACGCCAGCCCGCCCAGCAGGGCGATCCCCGCCCACACCGCGATCTTCCACGGTGTCCACGCCCGCTGTTCGGCGAGGAGCACCTCCTCGTCCACCGCCGCCGGCGGGAGCTCGCGCCCCGCCGGTCCGCCCGACACCTGTGTCATCGCGCCCCTCCGATATGTCCGACGCGCGAACTATAGGAGGCGGTGTGCCCGGTGGGAACCGATGTCCGCTTGCCGGCGCACGACGGCCGCCGCCACCCGGTCGGGTGACGACGGCCGCGGGGTCGTGCGGGCGGGGCGGGGGCCGGTCAGAAGCCCCCGCCGGGGCCGCCCATCGCCAGCTTGGCCAGCATCTCGCGGGCCCGCTCGGCGTTGCGCGGCTCGCACAGGACGTCGTAGCGGCCCGCCACCATCTGGCTGGCGGACTGGAAGTCCCGGCGGCCCTTGCTCGCGCTGTAGCTGACCGCGGCGAAGGCCATGAAGAACACCGCCCCGGACACCAGTCCGACGACGATGGGCAGGAAGTTGCCGTCCGGGGAGAACACGAACAGCAGGACACCGACGAACAGACCCAGCCAGGCACCCTGCGCCGCGCCGGAGGCGAGCACACGGCCCCAGGTCAGGCGGGCGATGACCCGCTCGACGAGCATCAGGTCGACGCCGACGATCGTCACGTCGGCGACCGGGAAGTCGGAGTCGGCGAGGTGGTCGACGGCCCGCTGCGCCTCCTCGTAGGTGGCGTAGGAGCCCACCGGCCACCCGGTCGGCGGAGTGGGCAGCTGCGGCAGGCCCGGAGCCGGACGAGTCTGGCCGCCGAAGGGGTTGGTCATGGCGCGCTCCTCGTGGAAGATGTCCTGTCTCGTCGTCGGTGCAACGTTCGACCCGACCGCGACGTGCCCCGAACACTAGTCGCGGAGCCGCAGGTCACACCCCACCGACCGGACGACACGGCCCCGCACCCCGGGACGGGGTACGGGGCCGTCGACGCGGGCGCGGTCAGCGCAGCTTGTAGTCGCGCAGCAGACCCCGGGAGATGATCGTCTTCTGGATCTCCGAGGTGCCCTCGCCGATGAGCAGGAACGGCGCCTCGCGCATGAGGCGCTCGATCTCGTACTCCTTGGAGTAGCCGTAACCGCCGTGGATGCGGAACGCCTCCTCGGTGACCTCCTTGCAGTACTCCGAGGCGAGCATCTTGGCCATGCCGGCCTCGACGTCGTTGCGCTCGCCGCGGTCCTTGAGGCGCGCGGCGTTGACCATCATCAGGTGCGCGGCCTCGACCTTGGTCGCCATCTCGGCGATCTTGAACGCGATCGCCTGGTGCTGGACGATCGGCTTGCCGAAGGTCGAGCGCTGCTGGGCGTACTCGACGCCCAGCTCGAACGCCCGGATCGCGATGCCGCAGGCACGGGCGGCGACGTTCACGCGGCCGACCTCGACGCCGTCCATCATGTGCGCGAAGCCCTTGCCACGCTCCCCGCCGAGGATCTGCTCGCCGGAGATCCGGTGGTCCTTGAACACCAGCTCGGTGGTGTCGACCCCCTTGTAGCCCATCTTGTCGATCTTGCCCGGGACGATCAGGCCGGGGGCGACCTCTCCGTAGCCGGTGGGCTTCTCCACCAGGAACGTGGTGAGGTTCTGGTGCGGACGCTCGGCGCCCTCGTCGGTCTTCACCAGCACCGCGGTCAGGTTCGACGTGCCACCGTTGGTCAGCCACATCTTGGCGCCGTCGATGACGTAGTCGTCGCCGTCCTGCTTCGCGCGGGTCTTGATCGCCGCGACGTCCGAGCCGAGGTCGGGCTCGGACATCGAGAACGAGCCACGGGTCTCGCCCGTGGCCATCCTCGGCAGGTACTTCTCCTTCTGCGCCTGTGTGCCGTGCTGGCGGAGCATGTACGCCACGATGAAGTGGGTGTTGATGACGCCGGAGACGCTCATCCAGCCGCGGGCGATCTCCTCGACCACCAGGGCGTAGGTGAGCAGCGACTCGCCGAGGCCGCCGTACTCCTCCGGGATCATGAGGCCGAACAGCCCCATCTCCTTCATCCCGTCGACGATGTCCTGCGGGTAGGTGTCCGCGTGCTCCAGCGCCGTCGCGTGCGGGATGATCTCCTTGTCCACGAACGAGCGGACGGTGGACAGGATCTCGGTCTGGATGTCGGTCAGACCGGCGGTCTGGGCGAGCCGGGCCATGCTGGTTACTCCTCGGTGAGCGTCGTCGGTCGGCGGGCGGTCGGGGCCTCAGCGCTGAGGTTCGGTGCGCGAGCTGCGCTCACGCCTCCGGCGGGGTCCACTTGTCGGTGCGGGTCATGCCCGCCGCGCGGCCCTTGCCCGAGATCACCAGCGCCATCTTGCGGCTGGCCTCGTCGATCATCTCGTCGCCGATCATCGCCGCGCCGCGCTTGCCACCGGCCTCGGAGGTGAAGTACTCGTAGGCGTCGAGGATGTTCTCGGCGTGGTCGTAGTCGCTCTGCGCCGGGGAGAAGGTCTCGTTGGCGGCGTCGATCTGGCCGGGGTGCAGCACCCACTTGCCGTCGAAGCCCAGTGCCGCGGACCGGCCGGCGACCCGGCGGAACCCGTCGACGTCCTTGATCTGCAGGTACGGGCCGTCGATGGCCTGCTTGTCGTGCGCGCGGGCCGCCATCAGGATCGACATGAGGATGTGGTGGTAGGCGTCTCCCACGTCGTAGCCGGGGGGCTGCTCGCCGACGACCAGCGACTTCATGTTGATCGAGGCCATGAAGTCGGCCGGGCCGAAGATGATCGTCTCGACCCGCGGCGACGCGGTGGCGATGGCGTTGACGTTGGTCAGGCCCAGCGCGTTCTCGATCTGCGCCTCGATGCCGATCCTCCCGACCTCGAGACCGTTGGTCTTCTCGATCTGGGTCAGCAGCAGGTCCAGCGCGACGACCTGCTCGGGGGTCTGCACCTTCGGCAGCATGATCGCGTCGAGGTTGGCGCCGGCGCCCTCGACGACCTCGACGACGTCGCGGTAGGTCCACTCGGTGGTCCAGTCGTTGACCCGGACGACGCGGATCTTCTCGCCCCAGCCGCCCTCGTTGAGGGCCTCGACGATCGTCGTCCGCGCACCGGGCTTGGCCAGCGGGGCGCAGGCGTCCTCCAGGTCCAGGAAGACCTGGTCGGAGTTCAGCGTGCGAGCCTTGTCGATGAACTTCTGGCTCGATCCGGGCACGGCCAGGCAGGACCGGCGGGCGCGGAGGGTGGTGCTCACAGGCGGGCTCCTCGTCGAGATCGTCCTCGCCCGCGTCGCGGCGACGACGTCGTCACGACACGGGCGCTCGGGCTGGGGACTGATGCTGGCACGACGACGGCCGCGGCGCCCCGTCCAGGTGATTGGTTTCTCACCCGCCGGTGGTCAGGTGGGGTTACCCGTCGGTCACCCCTGTTCGGGAGGTGGGGTCAGGGAGCCCCTGGCCACCGCGACGACGGTCCCGCCGACCCAGCTCCCGACGGCCCGGCCGCCCTCGGTGCGCACGCCGGCGTACAACGTGGACGGACGGCCCATCTCCACTCCCTGGGTCACGACGAAGGAGTGCTCGCCGTCGTCGGTGACCAGGCCGCGGTCGGCGAGGAAGATCCCGAGCGCGACGGCGGCCGAGCCCGTCGCCGGATCCTCGGGAACCCCGATCCCGATGCCGAACATGCGGGCGTGGACCCGCTCGGCGGTGGCGTCGACGGCGGCGACGAGCAGCCCGGTCGCGCCGCTGTCGGCGACCGCGGCGGCCAGCGCCGCGGGGTCGGGCACCGCGCGGGCGACCGCACCGGCGACGACGAGCAGGATGGCGAAGTCGGTCCCGGCACCGGCCACACCCGGCACGGCGGCGCCGTCGACGTCGTCGGGGCCGAGGCCGAGCGCGGCGGCGAGGCGGACGGCGTTCAGCTCGGTGCCGACCGACGGGGCGCCGCCCCACACCCGGGCGCCGGTGTCGTCGACCCGCACGGGCAGCAGCCCGGCCCCGCACTCCTGCACGCGGTCGCCCTCGCCGATGACGCCGTCGCGGGCCAGCACCCAGGCCGTGCCGACGCTGGGGTGCCCGGCGAAGGGCAGCTCGGCGAGCGGGGTGAAGATCCGCACCCGGTAGTCGGCGCCGCTCTCGCCGTCGCCGGTCGGGGCCAGCGGGAACGTCGTCTCCGACAGGTTGAACTCCCGCGCGATCGCCTGCATCCGGGCCGTGGACAGCGCCTCGGCGCCGTGCACGACGGCCAGCGGGTTACCGGCGTACGGACGGTCGGTGAACACGTCGACGATGTCGTAGCGGAGGGGTTCGGGGCCCTGGCCGGGATCGTGCTGCGGCTCGTTCACGGCGGGCGAGCCTAGTCACACGTCCGGGGCGGTCGCGGTACCGCCGGGGGTTCTAGTCTCGGCGCCATGGCCTCGGTACGGGTGTTCGTCGCGCGGATGGCCGGCCTGGCCGTCTACGGCCCGGACGGTGAGCGGATCGGCAAGGTCCGCGACGTCGTGGTGTCACTGCGCGTGGACAGTCATCCACCGCGGGTGCTGGGCCTGGTCGTGGACCTGTCCGCACGCCGCAGCATCTTCGTGCCGATGCTGCGGGTCGCCGACATCGCGCCGACCGCGGTGACGCTGGCCAGCGGCTCGGTGAACCTGCGCTCGTTCGACCAGCGCCCCAACGAGACCCTCGTGCTCGGGCAGCTACTGAACTCCCCCGCGACGGTGCGCGAGGCCGGGACCGAGGGCTCGGTCGTCGACGTCGCGGTCGAGCCGAGCCGGACCCGGGACTGGGTGATCACCAAGGTGGCGCTGCGGTTCCGGCGGACGCGGCTGGCGCGCAGGCCGCGGGTCGAGGTGTACGGCTGGGAGGCCGTGTCCGGGCTCGACGTCGCCGCCGCGCAGGGCGCGGACCGGCTGCTCGCGGTGTTCGACTCGATGCGCCCGGCCGACGTCGCCGCGGCGCTGTCGCGGCTGCCCGACGACCGGCAGCGCCACGTCGTCGACGCCCTGGACGACGAGCGGCTCGCCGACGTGTTCGAGGAGTTGTCCGAGTCCGATCAGCGCGAGCTGCTCGGCTACCTCGACGACGACCGTGCCGCCGATGTGCTGGAGGCGATGAGCCCGGACGACGCGGCGGACCTGCTCGGCGAGCTCGACGACGACGAGGCGGGCCGGCTGCTGGAACTCATGGAGCCCGACGAGTCCGAGCCCGTGCGCCGCCTGCTGCGCTACGAGTGGGACACCGCGGGCGGCCTGATGACCCCGGAGCCGATCACGCTGGGGCCGGACGTGACCGTCGCCGAGGCACTCGCCCGGGTGCGCAACCCGGAGGTGCCCCCGGCGCTGGCGTCGATGGTGTTCGTCGTCCGCCCGCCGACCGCGACCCCGACCGGGCGCTACCTGGGCTGTGTGCACGCCCAGCAGCTGCTGCGGGCGGCACCGTTCGAGCTGGTCGCGGGCATGGTCGACGCCGACCTGCCGCAGCTGGGGCCCGAGGCCGGGCTCGGCGAGGTGACCCGCTACTTCGCCAGCTACAACCTGGTGGCGGGCCCGGTCGTCGACGCCGAGCACCACCTGCTGGGCGCGGTCACCGTCGACGACGTGCTGGACCACCTGCTGCCGCAGGGCTGGCGCGACCGCGACCTCGCCCCGGGCGAGGTGCACGGCGGCGCGGTGCGGGCCGCGAACGGCGCCGGCGACCGTACGCACGACGGGGAGGTGCACGGTGCCTGAGTCCGGGATCGGACGGCGGCTGGACCAGCCGCGCGTCGGGCGTCGGCGGTTCGAGGTGGACCCGGACGGCTTCGCCCGCTTCTCCGAGCGGATCGCCCGGTTCCTCGGGACGGGCCGCTTCCTCGCGATCCAGTCGGTGATCGTCGTCGTGTGGATCGCGCTGAACCTGGTCGCCTGGTCGATCCAGTGGGACCCGTACCCGTTCATCCTGCTCAACCTGGCGTTCTCCACCCAGGCCGCGTACGCCGCACCGCTGATCCTGCTGGCCCAGAACCGGCAGGACGACCGGGACCGGATCGCGCTGGACGAGGACCGGCGGCGCGCCGAGCGGACGAAGGCCGACACCGAGTTCCTCGCCCGGGAGCTGGCGGCGCTGCGCCTGGCCGTCGGGGAGACCGCGAGCCGGGACTACCTGCGCGGCGAGCTGGAGAAGCTGGGTGACCGGCTCGACGACGCCGTGGCCCGCAGCCGCGGCGAGGAGCTCCCGGTCGAGCCGGGTGCCCGGAAGAAGATGCGTAAGAAGGAACGCTGATCGCTCAGGAGCGGTCGGGGACCAGGCGGCGCATGATGCGCTCGAGCGCCGCGAGGTCGTCGGCGTCGAGCCGCTCCACGAAGTGCGCGCGGACCCCGCGCAGATGGGTGAGCGCGGCGGTGCGCAGGCGGTCGTAGCCGGTGTCGGTGAGCCGGGCGGTGACCCCGCGGCCGTCGTCGGCGACCTTGGCCCGGGCGACGAGCCCGACCCGTTCCAGCCGGTCGACGAGCCGGGTGACCCCGGAGCGGGAGAGCAGCACGGCGTCGGCCAGCTCGGTCATCCGCAGCCGGTGGTCGGGCGCCTCGGACAGCTGGACCAGCACGTCGTAGGCGGCCAGGGACAGCTGCTGCTCGCCCTCCAGCTCGGTCTCGAGCTGTTTGGTGATGCCCGCGTGCGCGCGCAGGAAGCTGCGCCACGACGCGAGCTCGGCCGGGGTCGGGACCACGCGGCGGCGCGCCGGGTGCTCGCGCGTCGGGGCGCCGCTCGTGTCGTCCATCGCAGGGATGCTAGAGACACCCGCACCACCTCGTCAGCGCGGACGTGCCGCGCGACACCGCCGGTGACCCGGAGACCTCGGAACCACCCACGTAGCATGGGGTGACGCGAGAGGAAAGAGGTCGTAGGAGCCCATGTCCGTCACCGGCAGCACCAGCACCGTCGTCGAGGCCGTGCGCGCAGCCCTCGGCACCGTCGAGGACCCGGAGATCCACAAGCCGATCACCGAGCTGGGGATGGTCAAGAGCGTCGACGTCTCCGCCGACGGCCTCGCCCACGTCGGGGTCTACCTGACCGTCGCGGGCTGCCCGATGCGCGAGACGATCACCTCTCGCGTCACCGAGGCGGTCTCGAAGGTCCCCGGCGTCGAGCGGGTCGAGGTCGAGCTCGACGTGATGAGCGACGAGCAGCGCACCGAGCTGCGCCGTTCGCTGCGCGGCGACGCCGACGAGCCCGTCATCCCCTTCGCCCAGCCCGGCTCGCTGACCCGCGTGTTCTGTGTGGCGTCCGGCAAGGGCGGCGTCGGCAAGTCCTCGGTCACCGTCAACCTGGCCGCGGCCATGGCCCGGCGCGGGATGAAGGTCGGCGTGGTCGACGCCGACATCTACGGCCACTCGGTCCCGCGCATGATCGGTGCCGCGGACCGGCCCACCAAGATCGAGAACATGATCATGCCGCCGCAGTCGCACGGCGTGAAGGTCATCTCGATCGGCATGTTCACCGACGGCAACACCCCGGTCGTCTGGCGTGGCCCGATGCTGCACCGCGCGCTGCAGCAGTTCCTCGCCGACGTGTTCTGGGGCGACCTGGACGTGCTGCTGCTCGACCTGCCCCCGGGTACCGGCGACGTCGCCATCTCCACCGCCCAGCTCGTGCCGAACGCCGAGCTGCTGGTCGTGACCACCCCGCAGCAGGCCGCCGCCGAGGTCGCCGAGCGGGCCGGGTCGATCTCCACCCAGACCCGCCAGCGCCTGGCCGGGGTCGTGGAGAACATGTCCTGGATGGAGATGCCCGACGGCTCGCGCAACGAGATCTTCGGCTCCGGTGGCGGGCAGATCGTCGCGGACTCGCTGAGCCGCACGGTCGGCACCACGGTGCCGCTGCTGGGCCAGATCCCGCTCGACGTCGCGCTGCGCGAGGGCGGCGACGCCGGCACCCCGATCGTGCTCGGCAAGCCCGAGTCGGCCGCGGCGCAGGCCCTCGACGCCATCGCGGAGAAGCTGACCGTGAAGGCCCGCGGTCTGGCCGGGATGAGCCTGAACATCTCTCCCGTCGGGCGCTGACCCGCACCTCCGACGACGAGGCCCCGCACACCGGCAGGTGTGCGGGGCCTCGTCCGTTCCCCCGGGGGCGGGTCTCAGGACAGCGCGTCGTTCAGCGCCTTGGTCCAGAGCGCCAGGCCCTCGTCGACCTGCTCGGCGGTCACGACGAGCGCCGGG
This sequence comes from Pseudonocardia sp. UM4_GMWB1, assembly GCF_017312155.1. NCBI lineage: Bacteria > Bacillati > Actinomycetota > Actinomycetes > Pseudonocardiales > Pseudonocardiaceae > Pseudonocardia > Pseudonocardia sp. UM4_GMWB1. The sequence continues at coordinate 5,399,532 of NZ_QJPN01000001.1, forward strand.
ATCATCCGGACGACGTTGCCGTAGACACCGCAGGTCAGCAGGAGCAGGCCCTGCGCGGCGGCCGCGGCGTGCACCTTGGCTGCGGTGGCGCCGTCGGGCTTGCCGTCGGCGTCGACGAACTCGATGCCGACCATCAGCCCCCGTCCGCGGACGTCGCCGATGGCGGCGATGCCCTGCGCGGCGTCCCGGACGCCGGCCAGGAGCTTCTCGCCCTGCACGCGGGCGTTCTCGACGAGGCCCTCGCCCTGTACGACCTCGAGCGTGGCGAGCGCGGCGGCACAGGCGACGGCGTTGCCGCCGTAGGTGCCGCCCTGCGAGCCGGGCCACGCCTTCTCCATGAGGGCCCTCGGCGCGGCGATGGCCGAGAGCGGGAAGCCGGACGCGAGCCCCTTGGCGGTGACGATGATGTCCGGGGTGAGGCCCTCGGCGTGCTGGTGGCCCCAGAACTTCCCGGTGCGGCCGTAGCCGGTCTGGACCTCGTCGGCGATCAGCAGGATGCCGTGCCGGTCGGCGCGCTCGCGCAGGCCGTGCAGGAACGCGGGCGGGGTCGGGACGTAGCCGCCCTCGCCCAGCACCGGCTCGACGATGAACGCGGCGACGTCGGACGCCGGCGCGGTGCTCGCCAGCTGCCGGTCGAGCTCGGACAGGGCGAACGCGACGGCCTGCTCCTCGGACCAGCCGTAGCGGTAGGCGTAGGGGAAGGGCGCGAACGCGACCCCGCCCATCATCGGGGCGATCCCGGCCCGGATCTTCGCCCCGGAGGTGGTGAGCGCCGCGGCACCCATGGTGCGGCCGTGGAAGCCGCCGTCGAACGCGATGATCAGCTGCCGGCCGGTGGCCTGGCGGGCCAGCCGCACCGACGCCTCGACGGCCTCGGAGCCGGAGTTGGTGAAGAACACCGAGTCGATGCCCTCGGGCAGCACGTCGCCCATCCGCTCGACCAGCGTCAGCAACGGCTGGTGCATCACGGTCGTGTACTGGCCGTGGATCAGCGTGGCCACCTGCTCCTGTGCGGCCGCGACGACCGTCGGGTGGCAGTGCCCGGTGGAGGTGACACCGATGCCGGCGGTGAAGTCGAGGTGGCGGCGCCCGTCGGTGTCGTACAGGTAGACGCCCTCACCGCGGGCGGCCTGGACCGGGGTGGCCTGCTTGAGCAGCGGGGACAGCTGTGCCATGGGTTCGCAGCTCCTGATGCGTCGAGGGTGGTGCGTCTCGGGTTGTCGAGTTGTCGACAATCCCAGGGAAGCACGGCCGGGTGGGTCCGGGCAAGGGTCGGTCGGGCCCGCCTTTGCTCTGCTCACAGATACGCAGCACGCGCCCGGAGTGCCCTGGCGCAGCGGCCCCGGACGGGCCCGCGTTGCCGGGCGGACAGCCCTCGGCGGCGTCGAGATGCAGCTCAGCGGGAGTTGTCGATCTCCACCGCCCGCTGGGCTGCATCTCGGCGCACGCGCGACGCGGGTGGCCGGCCCGCCGTGCGGCCGCCCAGCGCCCGCGCGGGGCCGTTGCTGCGTATCGGTGAGCAGAGCAAAGGGACGAGCGAAAAGCCCCCCATCCCGGACGTGGCGACGAGGAAGGTCCTGGTCAGGTCAGTAGCGCGGCGATCACCAGCAGCACCGGGACGGCGACGACGGTCGAGGCCAGTGCCACGTCGCGGGCCAGCGGGACGGCGCGGTCGTAGCGCACGGCGTAACCGAACACGTTCTGCGCGGTGGGCAGGGCGGCCAGTACCACCGCGGCGAGCAGCGCCGGGCCGGTCAGGCCGAGCACGCCCGCGGCGAAGGCCCAGGCGATCAGCGGGTGCAGCACGTTCTTGATCAGGACGGCGGTCCACACCGAGCCCGCGGTCTCCCCCGCCCCGGGGCGGCGGGCGCCGTGCAGGGAGATGCCGAACGCGAGCAGCATGGCGGGCACCGCGAGGTCGGCGAGCAGCTCGACCGGGGCGGTCACCGGCTCCGGCAGCACGACGCCCGTCGCGGAGACGGTCAGCCCGGCGGCGGTGGCGATCGCGATCGGGTTGCGCAGCGGGGCGAGGGCGACCCGGCCCCACCCGGGGCGTTCGCCGCGGCCGTCGCCGGGCAGGACGTCCATCAGGGTCGTGAACAGCGGGGTCAGGATCGCGAGCTGGAACAGCAGCACCGGGGCGACGGCGGCGGAGTCGCCGAGCACGTAGGCCGCAATCGGGATACCGAGATTGCCCGCGTTGACGTAGCCGGACGCCATCGACCCGACGACGACCTCGCCTGCCGGGCGGCGGCGCAGCAGCGCGACGGGCACGAACAGCAGGCAGGCCAGGGTGCTGGTCAGCGCGGTGACGACCAGCCCCGAGGACAGGACGGCGCCGACGTCCGAACGGCTGAGCGTGGTGAACAGCAGCGCGGGTGTCGCGACGAAGAAGGCGGTGCGGGCGAGGACCTTCGAGCCCTGGTCTCCGAGCAGGCCTCCGCGGCCGAGGACGTACCCGACGACCACGACGACGCCGATGACCAGGAAACCTTCGAGGACGCCCACCACGTGCCGACATGTTACGTATGCGAACTAGTCCCCGGGGTGTCCGGCGGTTCGGTTCACAGGCGTTCAGGCCGCCCCGGGCATCGCGGCGAGGATGCGGGTGACGGCGTCGTCCATGTGGGCGGCCAGCCGGTCCAGCAGCAGCTCGGTGCGGCCGTCGCGCAGGGCATCGCGCAGCCGTTCGTGCTCGGCGAGCAGCGCCCGGGCGGGCGGGGCGGTCTGCTGGAACGCGGCGAGACACATCCGGGTCTCGACGAGCAGACCCTCGGTCATCCGGCGCAGCCGCGGGCTCCCCGACGCGGCGACGAGCGCGGCGTGGAAGTCGTGGTCGGCGTCGGCGAGGGCCACGGCGTCGCCCGCCTCGGCCGCGGCGGCCATCACCCCGAGCGGGATCTCCAGCGCGACGACGGCCGCCGCGCGGTCACCCTCCAGCACCTTGAGCGCCGCGGCCCGCTCCACCGCGGTGCGGGCCAGGTAGACGTCACGGACGTCGTCGGGACCGAGCTCGCGCACGAACAGGCCGCGGTGGCGTTCGCTGCGCAGCAACCCCTCGGCGACGAGGCGCTGCATCGCCTCGCGCAGCGGGCCGCGGCTCACCCCCAGCCGGTTCGCGAGGTCCACCTCGCCGAGCTGGGTGCCCGGCGCGAACGTGCCGCGCATGATCGCCGCACGGATCCGGTCGGCGACGATCTCCGCGGTGGAGCGCCGGCTCACCGGCTCGAGCTCCGAGACGTCCAGGCCCACGAGTCACCCTCTCCGGAACAGTGTCCCCAGGCCGGGACGGTCGACGTCGGCCCCGGCCACACGCAGGCCCTGCCAGATGCTCACCTGGTTCGCTGTCAGCACCGGCCTGCCCACGCGTGCGTCCAGCGCGTCGAGCACATCCACGGTGTGCAGCGCGGTGTCGGGCAGCAGCACCGCGTCGGCGCCGGGCGCGTCCGAGGCCACCGCGGCGGCGAACTCCAGCACGGTCTCCGGCGGCAACGTCCCGACCTCGGCGGCGGTGATGATGTCGCGGGCGGACAGCGTGTGCACGGAGATGTCGTGGTGGGTCAGGAAGTGCACGAAGGCGCCGGCGACGTCCGGCGGATAGGTCGCCCCGACCGCCACCGAGCGGATCCCGAGCCGCCGGCAGGCGTCGACGAAGGCGAACGACGTGCTCGACGTCGGCACCCCCGACACCCGTTCCAGCGCCGCGACCTGCCGGGCGGCGCCCTCGGGACCGAAGATGAACGACCCCGAGGTGCAGGCCCAGACGATCGCGTCCAGCGGGCCCGCCTCCGCGGCGACCCGGCGCGCGCCGTCGGCGAGGACCTCGTCGCCGCCGATGGCGAGCAGCGCGTCCTCGCGGTGGGCGTCCTCGGGCATCTCGGTGTGGACGAGGGCGAGCCGACTGCCGTCGGTCAGCAGCTTCTCGGCGCGCGGGTAGTCGTCCTCGGCGGAGAAGCCCGGGTAGAGGAATCCGACCGTGCTCATGTTGTCGACAATCCTACAGAGACCGGGGTCATCGCAAGGGTCACGACGCCCGCGAGTAGACCAGCCGCTCCCCCACACTGCCCGCGCGCCACACGTCGTGGCAGGCGGTCGCCATCCCCTCGAGCCCGTCGACGATGGTGGCGAACACGTTGCCCGGCACCCAGCCGACATCCCCGTTGAGCAGCAGGTTGTTGCGCCCGTAGAAGATCGCGAGGTCGATCCCGCCCTCGGCGGCGTCGATGCCCTGGTCGTCCTTGAACGCGCTGTCGAGCATCCCGCCGTGGAAGTCGAAGTAACAGACGTCGCCCGGGATGGGCGTGACCGTCGGGTTCTCCTGCCCGATCCGCGGGCCGAACCGCGGGACGATCGTGTAGACCTCGTTGCGGGCGTACTTGGCGTGCTGCGCGTCGCCACCCTGCGGGCCGTCGGCCAGCGCCTCCCAGACCGCCGCGGCGGTGCGCGGCGCCTCGGCCTCCAGCAGCCTCGCGGTGCACGCGACGCCACGCTTCGCGAGCTCGATCCTGATCAGCTTCGTCATCCGATCCCCCTGTCCGATACGCGGATTGTTGACAATCGTAGGTGCGCTTCCTAGCGTGTCAACGCCGCCCGACCTCCCTACCGACAGGATCTCCCGTTGCCGGTTTCCGCTGGTCAGGACCCCATCACCGTCACCGTGCTGCACGGCGGGGAGGCCCCGCCCGGGCTCGAGCGGCACGCCGGTGACGCACGTCTCCGCTTCGCCGCCGACGCCGGCGAGCTCGCCGCCGTACTGCCCGGCAGCGACGTGCTGCTCACCTGGGACTTCACCTCCGACGCCGTCAAGGACGTCTGGGAGGCCACCGACACCGCGGCGCTGCGCTGGGTGCACACCGCCAGCGCCGGCGTCGACCGGGTCGCGTTCCCCGCCCTGCTCGCCTCGGGTGCGACGCTGACGAACTCGCGCGGGGTGTTCGACCGCCCGATCGCCGAGTTCGTGCTCGGCGCGGTGATCGCGTTCGCCAAGGACACCGCCCGCTCGCTCGCGCTGCAGCGGGAGCGGACCTGGCGCCACCGCGAGACCGAGACCGTCGCCGGGAAGGTCGCGACGGTCGTCGGGAGCGGGCCGATCGGACGCGCCGTCGCCGACCTGCTGGGCGCGGTCGGGATGCGGGTGCGACTGGTCGGCCGGCGCGCCGCGGACGGCGTGCACGCCTTCGACGAGCTGCCCGGCCTGCTGCCCGACACCGACCACCTGGTGCTCGCCGCCCCGCTGACCGAGGCGACCCGCGGGATGCTGCACGCCGGGACGATCGCCCTGCTGCCCGAGCGGGCGCGGGTCGTCAACGTCGGCCGGGGCGCGCTCGTCGTGCAGGACGACCTGACCGACGCGCTCGCGACCGGGCGGCTCGCCGGCGCCGCCCTGGACGTGTTCGAGGCCGAGCCGCTGCCCGCGACCTCGCCGCTGTGGGCGATGGAGCACGTGCTCCTCTCCCCGCACATGTCCGGTGACGTCGTCGGATGGAAGGACATGCTCGTCGAGCTGTTCGCCGACAACCTCGCGCGCTTCCGGGACGGCCGGGAGCTGCGCAACGTGGTGGACCCCGAACGCGGGTACGTGAGCTCATCCGCAGGAAAGGTGTGACTGCTGTGACGACTGCAGACCTCAGCGCGACCGAGCTGCTGGCGGGCTACCGCAGCGGCGAGATCTCGCCGGTGCAGGCCACCCGCGACGCGCTGGACCGGATCGAGGCGCACGACGGCGCGGTGAACGCATTCTGCCTGGTCGACGCCGACTCGGCGCTGTCGCAGGCGAAGGACTCCGAGGCGCGCTGGCAGGCCGGGGAGCCGGTCGGGCCGCTGGACGGCGTCCCCACCTCGATCAAGGACATGCTCCTGACGATCGGCTGGCCGACCCGCCGCGGCTCGACGACGACGTCCCCGGACGGCCCGTTCGAGGTCGACGGTCCGCCGGTCGCCCGGGTCCGCGCCGCCGGGGCGGTGCTGATCGGGAAGAACACCACCCCCGAGCTGGCCTGGAAGGGCGTGACCGACTCGCCCCTGACGGGGGTCACCACCAACCCGTGGGACCCGACGAGGACGGCCGGCGGCTCGTCCGGCGGATCCGCATCCGCGGTGGGGCTGGGCATGGGCCCCCTGTCGCTGGGCACCGACGCAGGCGGCTCGGTCCGCATCCCGGCCGCGTTCACCGGCACCGTCGCGCACAAGCCGACCTACGGCCGGATCGCCCACTACCCCGGTTCGGCGTTCGGGACGCTCGCCCACGTCGGCCCGATGACCCGCACCGTCGCCGACGCCGCGCTGCTGCACGACGTCGTCGCGCAGCCCGACACCCGCGACCCGTGGGTGTTCGACGTGCCCCGCGAGTCCGCCGTCGAGCGGCTCGCCGGGGGCGCGCAGGGCCTGCGCATCGCGTTCTCCCCCACCCTGGGGTTCGTCGACGTCGACCCGGAGGTGGCGGCGCTGGTCGCCGAGGCGGCCGCGGTGTTCGCCCGTGAGCTCGGCGCGACCGTCGAGAATGCCGACCCCGGTTTCGCCGACCCGATCGAGCCGTTCCACACGCTCTGGTTCGCCGCGGCCGCGAAGTCCCTGGAGCCGGTCGGCGCCGAGGCCAGGAAGGCCATGGATCCGGCGCTGGTGGAGATCGCCGCGCAGGGCGCCGGGGTCTCGGCGCTGGACTACCTGGGCGCGATGGCCGTGCGCAACGAGCTGGGGACGCTGATGGGCGCCTTCCACTCCGAGTACGACCTGCTGCTCACCCCGACACTGCCGATCACCGCGTTCGAGGGCGGCCGGGAGGTCCCCGAGGGCTGGCACGACCCACGCTGGACGTCGTGGACGCCGTTCACGTACCCGTTCAACATGACCCAGCAGCCCGCGACGTCGGTGCCGTGCGGCTTCACCTCCGCCGGCCTGCCGGTGGGGCTGCAGGTCGTCGGGCCGCGGCACGCCGACGCCACGGTGCTGGCCGCCGCGCACGCCTACCAGCAGGCGACGACGCACCACCTGCGCAGGCCCCCGCTGCTGGGCTGACCCCGTCCCGCACGACGCCGGCGCCGCACCCCGGGATCGGGTACGGCGCCGGGGGCGTCGGAACGGGTGGGCTCAGGTGGCGTCCCAGTCGACCGGGGGCTTCTCGCCCGAGGTGAGCGGGGGCTGCGGCTCTCGGACGGGCGGCGGGGTGCTCGCGGCGGCCGCGCCCCCGGCCGCCGCCACGCCACCGGCCGCCGCGGCGGTCCCGGCGCCGGGGGCGAAGCCGTTCGGCTTGACCGGGCCGGCGAACCCGTCGTCGGAGAACAGGCTGCGGGTGATCGCGGTGCGCGGGTTGAGCGAGCGCAGGCTGCGCAGGTCGTTGAGCGGCTGCTGGATCTGGTCGAACTCCGGGCCCAGCTCCTTCTTCAGGTGGTCCTGGGCGCCGGTGGCGAACTCCTTGACCTTGCGCACGGCGCGGCCCAGCCACGCCGCCGCCTCGGGCAGCCGCTCCGGGCCGAGGATGAAGAGCCCCGCCACGACCAGGACGAGGATCTCCGGCATGCCGATGTTCTCGAACACAGCGCCAGCGTACGGGTACTAGCGCTGCCCGAGCGTGACGGTCACGGTGAGCGGTCGTCCCTGGCGGACGAGACCGACCGGGACCTGCTCGCCGGGGGCGTGTTCGCGGACGGCGACGACCAGCTCGTCGGCACTGGCGATGGGGCGCCCGGCGACGTCGACGACGACGTCGCCGTCGGCGATCCCGGCCGCGGCCGCCGGTCCCCCGGCGACGACGTTCTGCACCTGGGCGCCGTCGGTGGCGCCGTCGGTGACCGAGCGGGCGTTGACACCGAGGTCGGCGTGCGCCACGCGGCCGGTGCGGATGAGCTCCTCGGCGATGGCGCGGGCGTCGTCGATCGGGATGGCGAAGCCCAGGCCGATCGAGCCGCCCTGTGCCCCGGACTCGGCGCTGCCCGCGCTGCGGATCGCGGTGTTGATGCCGACGACGGCGCCGGTCGCGTCCACCAGTGGGCCGCCGGAGTTGCCGGGGTTGATCGCGGCGTCGGTCTGCACGGCGTCGATCACCGCGTCGCCCGCACTTCCCTCGGGGTCGAGCCGCACCGGGCGGTCGACGGCCGACACGATCCCCGTCGTCACCGTGCCCGCCAGGCCGAACGGCGACCCGATCGCGATCACCGCGTCACCGACGGCGAGCTCGCCGGAGCGGCCGATCGCGGCGACCGTCGGGTTCGCGACGGGCACCTTGACCACCGCGAGGTCGGTCATCGGGTCCGCACCGACCACGGTGGCCGGGACGCGGGAGCCGTCGGAGAACAGGGCCTCGATGGTTCCCTGGCCGGGTCCGGTCGCCGGCGCGACGACGTGGTCGTTGGTGAGCACGTAGCCAGCGGGGTCGATCACGACGCCGGAGCCGTTGCCCGCCTGGTTGCCGACGGTCACCTCCAGCGAGACGACCGCGGGCAGCACCCGCGAGGCGACCTCCGACACCGAGCCGGGCGGCCGTTCCCGGGCGGGCTCGGTCGCGCTCAGCACGGCTCCGGGGCTGGTCAGTGCGCTCGCAGCGGCGGCGGTCCAGTGCCCGACCAGGCCGCCCGCCGCACCGACGACGAGGGCGAGTACGCCGAGCAGCGCCAGCGCGCGCGGCTGCACCCGCTTGCCGAACAGGACCTCGCGGACGCTGAGCCGGGGGCCGTCGGGCCGGGGACCCTCACCGGGCGCGTCGCCGTCGCCGGGCGGTGGCGCGGCGACGACCGGCGTGCCCGGGTCGCGCCAGGGGTCGCCGGTCGAGCCGCCGGGCCAGAACGGGTCCTGCTCGGCGCTCTGCTCACCACCGCGCAGCGCGTCGCCCGACGCACCGGGCGGACGCTGCAGACCACCGGCGGGGCCGCCGTCCGGTGCGCGGTCCGGGCGGCCGAACGCGCGGGCGACCGCGGCGGTCGGTGGGGGCACCGTCGGCAGCGACCCGTTCGACCCGAGGTGCGACGACGGCGGCGCGAACGAGCTGCCGACGCCGTCCGGGCGGCCGAAAGCGGCCTGCTCGCCGGGGTCGGTCGCGGGACGGTCCAGCGGGCGGGGGCGCAGCCGCGGCGGGGCGGAGCCGTGGGCCTCCGGGTCGGCCGCGCCGTCCGGGCGGGCGCCGCGGTCGTCGCTCACCGGGTCACCCCGGAGCCCGGGGAGACTGCTCCCGACGATCGATCAGCCGGCACGGCGTCCACCCAGTACACCCACTCAGCCTGCCCGGCGGGCGGTGAAGTCGGTGTATCGGTGACGCGTCAGCGCGTCGGCGAGATGTCGGCGTCACCGGTCGGCGTGGCCGAGGTCGTCGGCGACAGCGGCGCACCGGTCGAGTCCACCGTGGTGGCGGCCGGGACGGCCGTCCGCCGCGACGAGGCGGGCACCGGGGTGGCCGCGAACCGGGCGACGGCCGCGGCACCCGGGCCGGGGACGGCCGGCCCGGTCGGGGTGGCGGTCGTGGCGGCGGGCAGGCCGAACGCGAGCGCGCCGAGCGCCAGCCCGGACACGGCGGCACCGGTGCCCAGACGCACCCGTCGCGACCGGCCGGCACGACGGCCGTGGTCGCCCTCGACCGGCGCCGGGCGCAGCACCGACACGAGCTGGCCGTCCGGGGTGAGCGACAGGCCCGCCGGCGGCGGGGGCAGCTCGGTGTCCTGCGGGATCGCGCGCAGCGTCGACATCAGCGACGGCGGCAGCGTGGGGGCGTCGGCACCGCGCAGCGCGGTGCGGGCCCGCCGCTGCTCGGCGACCTCCACCGCGCAGTCGGGGCAGCGCTCGAGGTGGCGGGTGGCGCGGTCGTGCGGGCCGGCGGCCAGCTCGTCGTCCACGAAGGCGACGACCGCCTCGAGCGTCAGGTGGGTCGTCCCCCAGTCCGGGGGGACGACCTGGAAACGCCGTCGCTCGGTCACGGGACCAACTCTGCCACCGGACCGCGGTCGGATGCCACCGCCTGCTCCTCCGCCGCGGCCGCGCGGTGCCGCTCCAGCGACGCCCGCAGCGCGGTCCGGCCCCGGTGGATGCGGCTGCGGACGGTGCCGAGCTTCACCCCGAGGGTGGCGCCGATCTCCTCGTAGGACAGGCCCTCGACGTCGCACAGGACGACGGCGACCCGGAAGTCCGGGGGCAGCTCGTCCAGCGCGGCCTGCAGGTGCGGGTCGAGGTGGTTGATCGCGAACACGGTCTCGGGCTCGGGGCCACCGCCCGGGAGCCGGTCGGTGTCCTCGGGCAGTCCCTCCATCCGCAGCCGGGCGCGGCGGCGGACCATGTCGAGGAACAGGTTCGTGGTGATGCGGTGCAGCCAGCCCTCGAAGGTGCCCGGCTTGTAGGACGCCAGGGACCGGAACACCCGGATGAAGGTCTCCTGGGTGAGGTCCTCCGCGTCGTGCTGGTTGCCGGACAGGCGGTAGGCGAGTCGGTAGACGCGGTCGGCGTGCTCCCGGACGACCTCGTCCCAGGTGGGCGGGGTCCAGTCGGCACCCTCACCGGGGCGGGTACCGGCGGCGGCGTCCCGGAACGGGGCGTCGTCGGTTGCGCGAGGGGCGGACATCGGGGCGGGGCACCTCCGTGGAGTCGCGACCGTGTCGTGGTGTCGATCGGCCGCGAGGCTTCGTTCGTTGCACCACAGACTGCCCGCCACCCATGAGGAGGATGTGAAACCCGTCTGAGAGAAGTCTGTGAAACCGACGACGGATCATGCGGCGATAATCTTGCGCCATGAGCACACCCGCGGGGGCGGCCGCGTACGCCGAGGGCTACCTCGCCGAGGACGATGCGTGCGGCGAGGCCCGCGCACTGGGCACGGCGGCGGGCGCGCACCCCATCTCCGCGGCGGGCGGGGCGGCGCTGTCGGTGCTGGCCGCGACGGTCTCCGCTCGGGCCGTCGTCGAGATCGGGACCGGAGCCGGGGTGAGCGGGCTGTACCTCCTGCGCGGCATGGCCGGCGACGGGACGCTGACCACCATCGACGTCGACCCGGAGCTGCAGCGTTCGGCCCGGCGCACCTTCCTCGCCGCCGGGTACGGGCCCGGGCGCGCGCGGCTGATCAACGGGATGGCACTGGAGGTGCTGCCGCGACTGACCGACGGCGGCTACGACCTCGTCGTCGCCGACGCCGTCCCCGCCGAGTACCCCGGCTACCTGGCCGAGGCGATCCGGCTGCTGCGCCCCGGCGGGGTGCTGGTGCTGGAGGGTGTGCTCGACGGTGGCCGGGTCGCCGAGCCCGGTGCCGTGCACGGTCCGGGTACGGCCGCACTGCGCGAGACCGCCGCGCTGGTCCGCGACGACGAGCGCCTGCTGTCGGCGCTGCTGCCGGTCGCGGACGGGATGCTCTGCGCCGTCCGCAGGTGAGCGGAGCGAACGCGGCATCGACACCGCAGGTGAGCGCGGAGCCGCAGGTCGGCGCTACTGCGCCGTGACGCCCTTGCCGAGGACGACGACGCCGCCGTTGGAGACGGTGTAGCGGCTGCGGTCGAGGTTCAGGTCGACGCCGATCAGCGCGCCGTCGGGGACGACGACGTTCTTGTCGAGGATCGCACGGCGCACGACCGCGCCCCGGCCGATCCGGGCGCCCGGCAGCACGACCGAGTCCGAGACCTCCGCGCCGCCCGACACCGACACGTTCGGGCTGATGACCGACCGGCGCACGATCGCCCCGGAGATGATCGTGCCCGCGCCGACGATCGAGTCCTGCGCGATGCCGCCCTCGACGAACTTCGCCGGCGGCAGCGCGGGCATCGCGGTGCGGATGGGCCAGCGCTGGTTGTAGAGGTTGAAGATCGGGTGCACCGAGACGAGGTCGGTGTGCGCGTCGTAGTACGCGTCGATGGTCCCGACGTCGCGCCAGTAGCCGGCGTCGCGCTCGGTGGCGCCGGGGACGACGTTGTCGGCGAAGTCGTAGACGTGCGCGTCACCCTTGGCGACGAGCGCCGGGATGATGTCCCCGCCCATGTCGTGATCGGAGTCGGCGTTCGCAGCGTCGGCCTTCAGCGCGTCGAGCAGTGCCTCGGTGGTGAACACGTAGTTGCCCATCGAAGCGAAGGTCACCTCGGGGTCGTCCGGCACGTGCGGCGGGTCGGACGGCTTCTCGAGGAACTCGGTGATGCGGCCGGTCTCGTCGGAGGCGATGCAGCCGAACGCCTTGGCCTCGGCCCGCGGCACCCGGATCCCCGCGACGGTGACGCCCGCGCCGGACTCGGCGTGCTGGGCGATCATCTGCGCCGGGTCCATCCGGTAGACGTGGTCGGCGCCGAACACGGCGATGTACTCGGGCTGGTCGTCGTAGACCAGGTTGAGGCTCTGGAAGATCGCGTCCGCCGAGCCGGTGTACCAGCGCCTGCCGAGCCGCTGCTGGGCCGGGACGGTGGTGATGTACTGGTCGAGCACCGACGACAGCCGCCACGTCGTCGAGATGTGCCGGTCCAACGAGTGCGACTTGTACTGGGTCAGCACGCACAGCCGGTCCATCCCGCAGTTCACGAGGTTGGACAGCACGAAGTCGATGAGCCGGTAGTTGCCACCGAACGGGACGGCGGGCTTGGCACGGTCCGCGGTGAGCGGCCAGAGCCGCTTCCCCTCGCCACCGGCCAGCACGATGCCGAGAACCCTTCCGGGAAGACGTCCGGACGCGGTCGGTCGCATGGCGTGAACACTAGTGGGCGCCCGGTGGCGGGGCCATACGTCCGGCCCCGCCGGGCAGGGTCGGACCGGATCGGACGCAGCGATCGCCCGGCGGACTCCTCGCGCCGCGTCCGCCCGCCCCGGTAGCGTCCCGGCCCGTGCGCGTCGGCCTTCTCACCCGTGAATACCCGCCCGCCGTCTACGGCGGCGCCGGAGTCCACGTGGGACATCTCGTCCCCGCCCTGCGGGAGCTCGTCGACGTCGACGTGCACTGCTTCGCCGAACCGGGCAGCAACGCCCCGGCCGACGCGCGCGCACACTCCGCGCCGCCGCTGCCGGACGGGGCGAACGCGGCGCTGACCACGCTCGGGGTGGACCTGTCGATGGCCGCCGAGCTGGAGCGCTGCGACGTACTGCACTCCCACACCTGGTACGCCAACATGGCGGGCCACATCGGCGGTCTGCTGCACGGGCGCCCGCACGTGGTCACGGCCCACTCGCTGGAGCCGCTGCGGCCGTGGAAGGCCGAGCAGCTCGGCGGCGGGTACCGGCTGTCGTCGTGGGTGGAGCGGACCGCCTACGAGGCGGCGGACGCCGTCATCGCGGTCTCCCACGGCATGCGCCGCGACGTGCTGAACGCCTACCCCGCGATCGACCCGGACCTGGTGCACGTGGTGCACAACGGCATCGACACGCAGTTCTACGCGCCCGACCCGGCCCGCGACGCGCTGCTCGCCCACGGCGTCGACCCGGACCGGCCGCTCGTGGTGTTCGTCGGCCGGATCACCCGACAGAAGGGCCTCGGGCACCTGGTCGCGGCGGCACACCGGTTCGACCCGTCGGCGCAGGTCGTGCTCTGCGCGGGCGCCCCGGACACGAAGGAGATCGCGGCCGAGACCGAGCGGGCGGTGGCGGAGCTGTCCGCCTCGCGCGACGGCGTCGTGTGGATCCAGCGGATGCTCGCCACCGCCGAGGTCCGCCAGCTGCTGTCGGCGGCGACGGTGTTCGTGTGCCCCTCGGTCTACGAGCCGCTGGGCATCGTGAACCTGGAGGCGATGGCCTGCGGTACGGCCGTGGTCGCCTCCGACGTCGGCGGGATCCCGGAGGTCGTCGACGACGGCGCGACCGGCCTCCTCGCGCACTACGACCCGGCCGACACCGCCGCGTTCGAAGCGGCACTGGCCGAGGCGGTCAACGCGCTGGTCGCGGACCCGCGGCGGGCCGCGACGATGGGTGAGCGGGGCCGGGAGCGCGCGGTCGCCGAGTTCGCCTGGGCCGAGATGGCCCGGCGGACGCTGGAGGTCTACGAGTCGGTGGCCTGAGGCCCGTCACCGGGCCCCGGGTACGACGACGGCGGGACCGGTTCCCCGGCCCCGCCGCGTCGTGTCCGTTCCGTCGGCCGTCAGCCGACGGTCGACTTCAGCGCCTCACTGAGGTCGGTGGCCTCGTCCGGGGTCATCTCGACGACGAGACGCCCGCCGCCCTCGAGCGGGACGCGCATCACGATGCCCCGGCCCTCCTTGGTGACTTCCATGGGCCCGTCGCCGGTGCGGGGCTTCATCGCGGCCATTCGTCCGTCCTCCGTCAACATCCACAACTGTCGTTCCCCGGTGCGCGCTCGGGGCACGCGCCGACCGTGGGACCACATTGTCCCCCATCACCGGCGCCGAGGTGCAACCGAGGCGATCACGGCTCGGCAGCGATACCCGCGGCGTTCACGCAGCGCAACGGCCCGGCGACGCTACGGCGACCCCGGTCCGGTCCGCCGCGGGCCCTCCGGGGCGGCCCCGGCACGCCAGCAGTACGCGACGTGGTCGTCGACCAGACCGGTCGCCTGCATGAGTGCGTAGCAGGTGGTGGGACCGACGAACCGGAAGCCGCGCTTCTTGAGCGCCGTCGACAACGCCGTCGATGCGGGCGTGGAGCCGGGGACGTCGGACAGCCGTGCCGGGCGCGGGTGGTCGGCCGGGTCGGGTGCGTAGGAAGCGAGGAACGCGCCGAGGTCGTCACCGGCGTCGAGGAGGTCGAGCACGGCGCGGGCGTTGGAGATCGTGGCCTCGATCTTCATCCGGTTGCGCACGATCCGGGCGTCGCCGAGGAGGCGGGTCACGTCGTCGTCGCCGAAGCGGGCGACCGTGTCCGGGTCGAAGTCGGCGAAGACCTCGCGGAACGCCGGGCGCTTGCGCAGCACGACGATCCAGGACAGCCCGGACTGGAACGCCTCCAGGCTCATGCGCTCGAACCAGGCCGCGGTGCCGTGGACGGGGCGGCCCCACTCGTCGTCGTGGTAGGCGACGTAGTCCGGTGCCGAGAGCGCCCAGTCGCAGCGGGGGCGGTCGTCGTGGGCCGCGGGGTCGGGCGATGTCACCGGCCGGCCCGGTAGCGGTCCTCGGTCCGCTCGGCCATCCCGCGCAGCGAGTGCGCGACCCCGGCACGGAACGCGGGGCGCACCAGCGGCCAGCCGAACCGGCCGAGCGCACCGAGCGGCAGGTCGAGCAGCTCGGTCCACAGGAACCGCGACCGCGCCGGGCCCAGCTCCACGACGACGAACACGCCGTCGCCGCGGATCACGGTGCCGGTGTGGGTGACGACGATCCGCCGCTCCCCCGTCGCACCGGCGGGCGGTTCGGTCCACTCGGTGACCCGCATCGAGTCGGCGACGCCGAGCGGCCCGACCCCGGTGACCGCGCGCAGCTCGGTGCCGACCGAGCGGCCGTCGCCCGCGGTGATCTCGACGGTCGTGCCGAGCATCCAGTCCGACTGGCCCTCGAGGTCGGAGACGACCTCCCACAGGACGTCGGCGGGCACGTTGACGTCGACCGGGACCGTCAGCTCCACCCGGCCGTCGCCGGCCGGGCGCACGCCCGGGGTGCGGTCGCCGACCCCGCCGTCGCGGCCGTCCCCGCTCCTGCCTGCGGTACCGCCGTCACCACTGCCGTCGTTGCTCGTCACCCGGGTCCTCCTCGGCGCGCATCCGCGCGATCGTCGCCTCCAACCGGGCCACCCGGTCGGCCAGCTCGTGCCGGTCGGTCCGGACCCGGTCCAGCTCGCCGGCCAACCGGTCGAGTGCCCAGTCCACCTCAGCCATCCGGTATCCGCGCAGCACCTGCTGGAAACGCAGGTCGCGGACGTCGGTTCCGGAAACCTCGCGGGCGGGCAGCCGGGTGGGTGTCGCGTCCGGGGCGAGCGGGGCGAGCTCCTCCCCGCGGCCGAAGACCGCGGCCGCCAACACGAACACCAGCGCGGCGACGCCGGCCAGCACGAGCACGTACGCGAGGGCGGTCCCCATGCCGCCATCTCATCACGCCGGTCCGACGACGGGTCTCACCCCACGCGGGCGGCGGGTGCGACCACCGGCTCGGCGGACCCTCCGTCGCGCACCCGGCCCGGTGGGGGCCGGTCCACCTGGCGCAACGGACGGGTCTCGGTGCGCCATTCCGTCTCCGCGCCGTGGCCGGTGTGCACGTGGCCGGGGAGGACGTCGTCGGGGAGGAACGCGGTGAGTCCGGCGCCGGAGTCCTCGACCCCGCAGCGGGCCAGGGCCGTGGCGAGGACCTCGCGGGAGGTGCGGCCGAGCTCGTGCAGCGGGCGGTTGCGGTGCCGGCGCACGCCGAGGTCGGCCTGCGCGATGGCCGCGGTCCCGCCGACGACGGTGTCGGCGTCGGTGTCGAGCAGCAGGCCGATGTCGACGCCGTAGCCGGTCGCGAACGGGAGCCGGTCGAGCAGCTCGCGGGTGGCGGCGTACTCACCCCCGATGGGCTGGCGGACGTGCCGCAGCCCGGGGCGGAGCGCGGCGAGCAGGGGGCGGGCGAGCAGCTCGGTGACGCGGCCGCCCTCGTGCCCGCTCGCGTCGTCGGGGCCGCAGGCACCACCGGGGCCGCCGGGGCCGGTGAGCGGACGCCGGTGGTAGCCCTTGACCAGCGCGGTCCCGGGCCGGGTGAGCAGCGGCGCGAGGAGCCGTTCGACGAGCTCGGGGTGCGGGTCGACGAGGTCGGCGTCGATGAAGCAGACCAGGTCGGCCGGGCGCGGCCCGTTCCCCAGGGCGACGACGGCGCGCCACATCGCCTCGCCCTTGCCCGGCAGCACGTGGACGCCGGGCACCGCCCGCTCGCGGCCGAGCACCCGTGCCCCGGCCGCCGCGGCGTACTCCGCGGTGCGGTCGGTGCTCCCGGAGTCGAGGACGACAAGGTCGTCGACCAGCGGGACCGGGCCCTCGCACAGCCGGGTCAGCCCGGCGACGAGCGCACCGACCGTCGCCTCCTCGTCCAGGGCGGGCAGGACGACGGCGATGCGACGGCCGTCCTTGCGGGCGGCGAGCCGGGCGGAGAGGGTCACGGGCTCAGGTGAGCGGACGGGCGCACTCGTCGAGCGCCGCGCCGGCCAGCCCGGCGGGGTCGGCCGGAGCGGAGTCGCCGCCGCGGACCTGCCGCAGCCGCTCGATCGGGGCCCGTGAGGCGAACCCGCGGTCGGCGAGGCCGGCGACCCAGTCGACGAGGCCGTCCCAGTGGCCGTCGGGGTCGAGCAGCACGACCGGCTTGCCGTGGAGGCCGAGCGACCCGGCCGTCCAGACCTCGAAGAGCTCTTCACAGGTCCCGATGCCGCCGGGCAGCGCGAGGAACGCGTCGGCACGATCCTCCATCTGCTGCTTGCGCTCGCGCATGCTCTCGACGACGAGCAGCTCGTCGCTGTCGTGGTCGGCCCACTCGCGCTCGACCATGGACCGCGGGATGACCCCGACGGTGCGGCCGCCTGCCTCCCGGGCGCCGGCCGCGACCGCACCCATCATCGATTTGCGGCCCCCGCCGGACACGAGCGTCCAGCCGCGGGCGGCGACGGCACGGCCGACCTCCCGGGCGAGGTCGAGGTAGTGCGGGGCGACGCCGTCGGAGCTGGCGCAGTAGACGCAGACGGCGAACCCGGGCTCCGGACCGGCCATCAGTGCGTCTCCTCCCAGGCGTGGTAGGCCTCGTTGACCACGTCGACGGCGTCGTCGATGTCGTCGGTGACGTGCAGCAGGTCGAGGTCCTTCTCACCGATCTTGCCGTCGGCGAGGACGGTCTTGGCGATCCAGTCGTAGAGGCCGCCCCAGTAGTCGCTGCCGAGCAGGACGACCGGGAACTTCGTGACCTTCTTGGTCTGCACGAGGACGAGCGCCTCGAACAGCTCGTCGAGCGTGCCGAACCCGCCGGGCAGGCAGACGAACGCCTGCGAGTACTTCACGAACATCGTCTTGCGGGCGAAGAAGTAGCGGAAGTTGATCCCGAGGTCGACCCACGGGTTCAGGCCCTGCTCGAACGGCAGCTCGATGCCGAGCCCGACCGAGAGCCCGCCCGCCTCGGAGGCACCGCGGTTCGCGGCCTCCATCGCGCCCGGGCCGCCCCCGGTGATGACGGCGAACCCGGCTCCGGCGAGCCGCGCCCCGAGCTCGCGGCCCAGCTCGTACTCCGGGGAGCCGGCCTGCGTGCGGGCCGAGCCGAACACGGTCGCCGCGCGCGGGAGTTCGGCGAGCATCCCGAACCCCTCGACGAATTCGGCCTGGATCCGCAGCACCCGCCACGGGTCGGTGTGCACCCAGTCGGCCGGGCCCCGGGAGTCGAGCAGCCGCTGGTCGGTGGTGGTCGGCTCGATGCTGCGTTCGCCGCGCAGCACCACCGGGCCACGCTGCTTCTCGGGCTGCTTCTCGTGCAGCGTCCGGGGATCGGCGTTCTCGTCGGCCATGACGATCACGGTATTCGGGCGGCGACGACCCGGCCCCGCCGGTGGGGTCGTCGCCGCGGGCCCGGCCGGCTCCGGTCAGGCGGGGTGGCCCGCGAGGTAGCGGCGCAGCACCGCGGTGCAGGCGGTGATCGCGTCCTCGGCGACGTGCTCCTCGCGGGTGTGGGCGAGGTTCGGGTCGCCGGGCCCGTAGTTGACCGCCGGGATGCCCAGCGCGGCGAAACGGGAGACGTCGGTCCAGCCGTACTTCGCCCGCGGTACCGCCCCGGTCGCGGCGACGAACTCCGCGGCAGCCGGCGCGGACAGGCCCGGCAGCGCTCCCGGCGAGAGGTCGGTGACGACGAGGGGGAACCCGTCGAACACCTCTCGGACGTGCTCGACGGCCTGCTCGGCGGACCGGTCCGGGGCGAACCGGAAGTTCACGGTGACGACGCACTCGTCGGGGACGACGTTGCCCGCGACCCCGCCGCCGATCCGCACGGCCTGCAGACCCTCGCGGTACTCGCAGCCGTCGATGTCCACCCACCGAGGCCGGTACGCCGCCAGCCGCGAGAGGATCTCCCCGGCCCGGTGGATCGCGTTGTCCCCCAGCCAGGACCGCGCCGAGTGCGAGCGTCGTCCCGAGGCCCGCAGCTCGACGCGGAGGGTGCCCTGGCAGCCGGCCTCGAGGGTGCCGTCGGTGGGCTCGCCGAGGATCGCGAGGTCGGCGTCGAGCCAGTCCCGGTGCTCGCGCTCGATGCGGCCGAGCCCGTTGCGTTCCGCCTCGATCTCTTCGCAGTCGTAGAAGACCAGGGTGAGGTCGTGCCTCGGCTCGGCCAGCGTGGTCGCGAGGTGCGCGAAGACGGCATCGCCGGACTTCATGTCCGAGGTGCCGCAGCCGTGCACGATCCCGTCGGCGCGGCGCGACGGCACGTTGTCCGCGATCGGCACGGTGTCGATGTGCCCGGCCAGCAGCACGCGGTGCGGACGCCCCAGATCGGTGCGCGCGAGCACCGCGTCACCGGACCGCAGCACCTCCAGGTGCGGTGCCTGGGTCCGCAGCGCGGCCTCGAGCGCGTCGGCGAGTCGCCGCTCGTCACCGGACACACTGGCGATGTCGACCATTGCGGCCGTCAGGGTCACCGGGTCGGACGTGAGGTCCAGCGCGGGCAGCGTCGTCGTCACCGGCCCGACGCTACCGACCCGCCCGGGCGCCCCTCCCCCGCGACCCGGCCGTGCCCGGGCACTCCGGACCGACCGCCGCGGCGCCGGATCGACGCCCCGGCCCCGTGCCGCGTCGCCGGGGGGTGGGCTCCTTGGTCGTGGCTTTGCTCTGCTCACCGATACGCAGCACGGGCCCACGGGCGCCTCTCGCGCCCCTCCCGTCGGACCCGGATCGGGGCAGGGTCGGGGGCGTGAACGGTCTCCGTCCGCCTCCTGGGGGCCGTCCCCAGCCTGCCCGCTGCGTATCGGTGAGCAGAGCAAAGCGACGCACGGACGGCCACCTCCGGACGACCGATCGGGCCGCGGCCCGCCGCGTCGATCATCGCCGGCACCGGCGACGGCCCGGCTGTCCACAAGTGCGCGAGTTGTCCACAGGTTCGCAGGTCGCCGGCGCATTCCCGGCTCGCGGACGCAGGGTCGGTGCATGGACATCATCGAGGGCGACCGGCTGCCCGCGGAGCCGCCGACGGCGCCGGTCGACATCGTCGTCCCGGATCTGTCCGGCCTGGTCCGGCGGGTGCGGCGCAGCGCGGACCTGTCGCAGCGGGAGCTCGCGGAGCGGACGGGGCTGGCGCCGTCGACGATCGCCCGGATCGAGAGCCGGTCGCTCGCGCCGGCGCTGGACACGCTGGCCGCGATCCTGTCGGTCGCGGGGCTGCGGCTGGTCGTCGTCGACGCGGAGAACCGGCGGGTGCCACCGATGGAGGACCCGCCGGGTGACCTGCGGGACGGGGCGGGGCGCAGGTTCCCGTCGCATCTGGACGTGATCCTCGACCCGCTGCCCGGTGAGTGGTGGGGCGACCGGTACGGCTGCGCCCGACCGCCGGAGACGTTCCACCGGGACCGGCCGCTGCGCGATGCGATGCGGCGGCGCAGCGTGTGGGAGGTGCGGGTCGCGCAGTTCCGCACCGTGCCGCCACCGCCGACCATCGAGCACTGGATGATGATGCAGGCCCGTTGCCGGGCGTGCGGGCGGCTGCCCGACCCGCCACCGCCGCCGTTCGCGCCGACCGCGGTGCTCCGCTATCTGCAGGCCGCGGCCCTGCTGCTCTCGGCACGGGCAGCCGATCATGAGGACGTGTCCCGGCGCACCCACCGCGGCGTGCCGTGGGCGACGGCGGGACGGTAGGTTCGGGGCCCGTGAGCACCGAGTACCGCCGCGAAGGCGCTTCCGGAACCGGCCTGGCCACGGTCACGACCGACGGCACCGTCCTCGACGTCTGGTACCCGGCGCCGGTGCTGGCCGGGGGCTCGTCCGACGACGCCGTCGACCTGGCGCACCTCGTCGGGACCGACGAGCTGCGTGGAGTCCGCACCGAGGTCGTGCGCACCGAGATCGCCTCGCTGGCCGACGCGCCCGCCGATGCCGCCGACGTCTACCTGCGGCTGCACCTGCTCAGCCACCGCCTCGTCCAGCCGCACCAGGTGAACCTCGAGGGCCAGTTCGGGCTGCTCACCAACGTCGTCTGGACCAACCACGGCCCGTGCCCGGTGCCCGGGTTCGAGCTCACCCGGGCGACGCTGCGCGGCCGCGGCCCGGTGACCGTCACCCATGTCGACAAGTTCCCGCGGATGGTCGACTACGTGATCCCTGCCGGCGTCCGCATCGGTGACGCCGACCGCGTCCGGCTCGGCGCGCACCTCGCCGAGGGCACGACCGTCATGCACGAGGGCTTCGTCAACTTCAACGCCGGCACTCTCGGCGCGTCGATGGTCGAGGGCCGGATCTCCGCCGGTGTCGTCGTCGGGGACGGCTCGGACGTCGGCGGCGGTGCCTCGATCATGGGGACGCTGTCCGGTGGCGGCAAGGAGGTCATCTCGATCGGCCGCCGCTGTCTGCTCGGCGCGAACGCGGGCCTGGGCATCTCCCTCGGCGACGACTGCGTGGTCGAGGCCGGTCTCTACCTCACGGCGGGCACCAAGGTCACGCTGCCCGACGGCAGCACCACCGCGGCGCGCGAGCTGTCCGGTCAGAACGGGCTGCTGCTGCGCCGCAACTCGGTGTCCGGCGCGGTCGAGGCGCTGGCCCGTACCGGCGACGGCATCGCCCTCAACGCAGCGCTGCACGCCAACTGACGGCCCGGCAGCGGTTCGCGGCGGAACGACCCACAGAAGCAGGACGGCAGGGACATGGTGGGTATGGACGGGGCTGCACAGCCTCCGGGGAACCTCTACGGCGCTGCGGACCTCGGTGAGCCGCTGACCGCGGGACCGCAGGACCCGCCGGTGGCGCACGTCCGCGCGCTGCTGGACAAGCGGCTGCGCGCGATGCTGCGGCACGAGCCCGGTGTGCGCGACGGATCCGAGATCGAGGACCTGCACCAGATGCGGGTCTCCGTGCGGCGGATGCGGGCGGCGCTCAAGGCTGCCCGCCCCCTGCTCGAGCACACCTGGGCGGACCTGCTGCGCGCCGAGCTCGGCCGGCTCGGCCGGGCGCTCGGCCCGGTGCGCGACCTCGACGTGATGATCGCCCGCCTCCGCGGTGAGGTGGCCACGCTGCCGTCGGCCGAACTGGCCGCCGGTGAGCGACTGATCGCGGTGCTGGAGGCCGAGCGGGTCGGTGCGCGGGCCGAGATGCTCGACGAGCTCGACTCCGACCGGCACGCGGCACTGCGTCGCTCGCTGGTCGAGGCCGTCTCCGCTCCGCTGCCGGAGCCGCCGGACGAGGTCGCCCGCCCCGAACTGATCGAGCTGGTCCGGGCCGAGACCCGCAAGCTCGTCAAGGCGGTGCGCCGGGCCGGGCCGAACCCGCCGGACATGACCCTGCACGACCTGCGGATCCGCACCAAGCGGCTGCGCTACACCGGTGAACTCGTCGAACCGGCGATGCGCGACGCGGACGGGTCCCGCACCGACGACGCCCGTCAGGTCCGCCGGATGTTGAAGGCCGCCGCCGGACTGCAGGAGGTCCTGGGGGACCACCAGGACGCCTGCGTCGCCGAGCACCGCATCCGCGCCCTGCTCGACGAGCTGGGCCCCGGCCCCGACGCCCACGAGGTCTTCGTCGGCGGCCGATTGGTCGAGCGGGAGCGGGCCCGTGCCGAGGCGCTGCGCGAGCAGTGGTGGGCCGCGTGGGAACGTCTGGCCGAGCAGGCCGAGGCGCTCTGAGACGGCGCCCGCTCAGCGCGGACGGTCCCCGATCCTGACCACCGCGCCGCCCTGCAGCGCGGCGCCGATCAGAAGCAACGCGATCGCGGCCGGGAACCCGGCGGAGTCGATGACCAGGCCCATCACCAGCGGTCCCACCCCGGCGGAGAGGTAGCCGATACCGAGGCCGAAGCCGCTGACGGCGGCGCTGCGGGCAGGGGTCGGCGTCCGCCAGGCGATCACGGTCAGTCCCAGCGGGAACCCGGCGCCGACCCCGATCCCGATCAGGATCGCCCACAGCCACGGCAGTGGCGTCCCTTGCGCGGGGGCGAGCAGCACCCCCAGCGTCCCGGCGGCCGAGCTGAGTACGGACAGCGCCGCCCAGAACCGCCACCGGCGTCGTCGCTCGGCCGCGGCCGGGAACAGCAGCGCGGACGGGATCTGAGCAATGCTCCACACGGCGAGGAGGAGCCCGGCCCCCTGGGGCGACCAGCCCTGCGACTCGTAGAACGGCGACAGCCAGGTCAGCCAGCCGTAGAAGATCGTCGACGTCCCGGCCAGGTAGCAGGCGACACGGCGGGCGAACGGGTCGTGCCGGACCCGGACCTCCTCGGCGAGCGAGGGGCCGTCGCCGGTCGCCTCCGGGGCGCCCACGGGCTCCCGCCGGGCGTGACCGATCCGGCTCGCGACCGGGATCCACACCGCGACGGCGAGCACCGCGGGCACCGCCCACACCGCGAGCGACCACGACCAGCCGCCGAGCGCGACGGCCAGCGGCACCGCGACCGCGGACGCGACCGTCGCACCGATCATCATCGAGACGACGTAGGCACCGGTCACCGCACCCGCACGCTCGGCCAGATGCTCCTTGACAACCCCGGTGAGCAGCACCCCGGACACCCCGATGCCGAGCCCGACCAGCACCGAGCCACCGACCAGCGCGGACAGCGCCATCACCGACCGCAGCAGACTGCCCACCGCGATCGTCGCCACGGCGACGCCGAGCAGCCGCTCACGGCCGACCCGGACGGCGACGGCGGCGGCGCCGAACGAGCCCACCGACATCATCAACACCGCGCCGGCCTGCACCAGACCGGCCGCGCCCGCCCCGATCCCGAGGTCGGCCCGCGCGGTCTCCAGCAGCGGCGGGTACCCGGCGAGCCCGGCCCGCAGGTTGACCGCGAGCGCCAGCACCCCGAGCAGGACCAGGGCGGGCCGGATGACCGGCCGGGACCGGGCCACGGGGGCGCCAGGCCCGGCGCCCCCGGGTAGGTTCCGACCACCGGGACGCGGTGCCTGCATTCGACGGCTCCTTCGCCTGCCGGCTCGCTGCACCGGCCTCGTCGCTACCGGGGCGATCCTCTCCCGGGATCCTTGCCTATCGCAACGACGGCGACGGTCAGGCCGCGCCGAGCCGCTCGACCGCGGCGTCGATCCGCTCGTCCGGCGCGGTCAGCCCGACCCGGACGTGCTGGGCACCGGCGGGTCCGTAGAACTCACCGGGTGCGACGAGGATCCCCAGGCCGGCGAGCCGGTCCACGGTCTCGCGGCACGGCTCGTCCGCGCTCGCCCACAGGTAGAGACCGGCCTGCGAGTGCTCGACCGTCAGCCCGGCCTTCTCCAGCCCGGCCCGCAGGCGGGTACGACGGGCGTCGTAGCGGGCGGCCTGCTCAGCGACGTGCGCGTCGTCGGAGACGGCCGCCTCCAGCGCGGCCTGCACCGGACGCGGCACGATCATGCCCGCGTGCTTGCGGACCTCCAGCAGCCCCGACACCAGCGTCGGGTCCCCCGCGACGAACCCGGCGCGGTACCCGGCGAGGTTCGACACCTTCGACAGCGAGTGGACGGCCAGCAGCCCGGTGGTGTCGCCGTCGCAGACGTCGGGGTGCAGCACCGACCGCGGGGCGGGGTCGGAGTCGCCGGGCAGTCCGAGGTAGCACTCGTCGGAGGCGACGACCGCGCCCCGCTCCCGTGCCCAGGTCACGACCTTGCGCAGGTGCTCGACCGGCAGGACCCGGCCGGTGGGGTTCGACGGCGAGTTGAGCCACACCAGCCGGACCCGGGCCGGACCCGCGGCGGTGAGGCCGTCGGAACGGACGTGCCCGGCCCCCGCCAGCCGCGCCCCGACCTCGTAGGTCGGGTACGCGAGCTCCGGGATGACGACGGTGTCGCCCGCGCCGAGGCCCAGCAGCGTCGGCAGCCACGCGACCAGCTCCTTGGAGCCGATCGTGGGCACCACCGCGGCCGGGTCGACCCCGGACACCCCGAAGCGCCGCTGCAGGGAGGCGACGACCGCCTCGCGCAGCGACGCCGGGCCGTGCGTCGTCGGGTAACCGGGCTCGGAGGCGGCCGGCCCGGCCACCGCGTCGCGCAGCACCCCGGGAACCGGGTCCACCGGGGTGCCGACCGACAGGTCGACGATGCCGTCCGGGTGCGCCGCCGCGCGCTCACGCGCACCGGTCAGCGAGTCCCAGGGGAAATCGGGGAGGTCGAGCCTGCTCACTCGTCGTGTTCCTGCGGGGGCAGGCTCTTCGCCGGCTCCACGTCACGGTCGACCTTGCCGAGCTTCGAGGCGCCGCCGGGCGAGCCCAGCTCGTCGAAGAAGTCCACATTGGCCTTGGTGTAGGCGGCCCACTGGTCGGGGACGTCATCCTCGTAGTAGATGGCCTCGACGGGGCAGACCGGCTCGCAGGCCCCGCAGTCGACGCACTCGTCGGGGTGGATGTAGAGCATCCGTCCACCCTCGTAGATGCAGTCCACCGGGCATTCCTCGATACACGCCTTGTCGAGCAGGTCGACGCAGGGTTCGGCGATCACGTAGGTCACTTCGGTGGTCCTCCACTCGGAGCAGCGGGCACCCGGAGATCATGTGGTGGAAGGGTGCCCGGTCAAACTGGGACGCCCGCAGGTTAACCCGCGCCCCCGGGCGGGGCAGGAGTGAGGTGGTCGGGTTCATGCTGGACGAGCTGGCCGGGCGGAGGGTGGCGCTGCGCCACCGCATCGCGCCCGAGGGCGCACCGGGGCCCCGGCTGACCGACGCGGTCGGCGAGCTGACGCCCGACGGGCCGGACGCGGTCGTCGTGCACACCCGGTCGGGACCGGTGCGGATCGCCCGCGACGCCGTCGTCGCCGTCCGCGAGGTGCCGCCCGCCCCGGCCCGGCGCGCGTCCCGGGCGGCGGTGGACCGGCTGGAACGCGTACGGGCGGCGGCCTGGCCGGCGCCGGTCGCCGAAGAGCTGGGCGGCTGGCTGCTGCGCGCGGCCGGCGGCTGGACGCGGCGGGCGAACTCCGCGCTCGCGCTCGGCGACCCGGGGATGCCGGTCGAACGAGCCCTGGAACGCGTGCGGGAGTTCGCCGGGCGGCACGACATCGCCCCGACGGTGCAGGCCCCGGTGGACGCGCCCTGGTCGAACCGGGTGGCCGAGGCGGGCTGGGTGCGGGCCGAGGACCCCGGGACCTGCACCGTGCTCGTCACCCGCGCCGCGTCCGAGGGCCCGGCGCCGCAGTGGCCCGCGACGCCCGGACCGGACTGGTGGGCCGCGCAGGGCGAGCCGGAGCCCGGGCCCGGCGCGCCCGCGTGGGCGGTGCTGACCGGGGTGCTGCGTCCCGGTGAGCAGAGCGGAGCGACGGACACGGACCGCGTCGAGGTCGGGTTCGGCACGCTCGCCGACGCCGCCGGGACGCCGCTCGCGTCGGTGCGGGCCGCCGTCGTCGACTCCCACGTCTACGTGTCACGGCTGTGGGTCGTCCCGGCCGCGCGGCGCGGCGGTCTCGCGGCCCGGCTCACCGGACAGGCGCTGTCCTGGGGCGCGGCGCACGGGGCGCGGCACGGGATGCTCGACGTCGCCGACGACAACACCGCCGCGCTCGCCCTCTACCGCGCCACCGGCTGGACCGACCACCACCGCTACCACTACCTGGTCCCCCCGGATCCGGCCTGACCGGAGGGTCAGGGGCTCAGGCGAACCCGCGGCGGAGCAGCCAGGCGCGGGCCTGCTTGGCGGCGCGCTTGAGCCCCGACCACTCCCCCAGGTACTTCCCGACGACGCCGACGACCGGCAGCAGCCCGAGCCACTGGTGGTAGAAGCGGCCGTGCGGGCGCTTGCCGAGCTCGTCCTCGACGCCCCACAGGGCCCGTCCGAGACGCCACACGGCGCTGCCTACGCGCTTGAGCGTGGCCCGCTTGCCGTCGCCGGCGAGATCACCGGTGAGCTCCTCGGCGCGGGCGTCGGCATCGGCGTCCTCGGCCGCGGTGAGCTCCCGGGCGGCGAGGTCGAGCTCGCGCTGGAACAGCACCGACGCCAGCAGCTCGACGAGCCGGTCCTCCGAGCGGACGCCGTGCTCGCCCGCGATCGCGACGAGCAGCAGCCCCTCGCCCGCCGCGCCGACGGCGTCGGACACCGGCAGGGTGCGGGCCAGTGCCCCGCCCAGGCCGGGGATCGCGGCGATCAGCGTGGTGAACCGGCCGACCCGGTAGACCCACCAGTCGGTGCGGGCGGGGACGTCCATCGCCGCCCAGGCCGAGGTGCCGGGGACCTTCACCGACGCCAGCGCGTCGAGGATCTTGTCGGCGAGCGAGCGTTCCTCGTCGGTCGCGTCCTCCGGACGGTCCGAGCCGGGCGCCACCCGGGCCCGCAGGCCGAACGGGTCGGACTCGCGCAGCCCGTCGAGCACCGGCCGGGTGGCCCGCACGAACGGGCGCAGGACCTGCACCAGGTCGTCGTCGGAGATCGTCATCGGGTCACCCTTCGGTCGTTGCAGCCGTCCGCCAGCCGGTCGAGCACCCTGCGGAACGACACGACGCCGGTCACGGCGCCTGCGACGAGCAGCAGCAGCGACTCCCAGTTCACCGGGAGCAGGAGATCCCCGCCCGGGCCGAAGAAGCCGAGCACGAGCACCGCCGCGAACCAGACGACCAGCGGGGCCGCCGCACCCGCCGGGGTCGGGAGGATCTCGGTGGCCGTGGTGTGGATCAGCCACGGCAGCGAGACGACCACGATCACCGTGCCCAGCGGCACCGGGACCGGGCCGATGTAGAGCATCTGGAACATCAGCTCGAAGGCCACCAGCAGCAGCGAGATCACCAGCAGCACCAGCGCGAGCGGGAGCCTCGTCACGTCGCTCACCCGTCGACCCCCTCGAACAGATCCGTCTCCGTCGTGCCGGGCGGCGCGCCGGCGAGCACGTACTCCTCGACCCCCAGCAGCGGCTGGACGATGCCGTTGCTCATCGCGAACGCGACCCAGCCGTCGCCGCTGCGGACGTCGATCTGGGTGGCGTGCGCCCGCATCGCCGCGACCCGCTCGTCGTCATGGGCGTCGACGTCGACCCGGGTGGTGACGGCGGCGGCGTCGTGGCCGGGGTGCTCGTCGGGCGCCGGCCAGCGCAGCCCGGTGCGGTCCGGGTCCCCGCCGAGCGCGGAGTGCAGCTCGGTGAGCCCGTCGTCGAGCAGCGCGCTCGACCGCACCGCGAAGTACAGCTTGGCGACGACGTCCGGGCGCGCCCCCGCCGCGGCGACGACCAGCTCGTGCGCCCGGACGTGGTCGGGATGGCCGTAGCTGCCGTCGGAGGCGTAGGAGACCAGCACCTGCGGGCGGACCTCGTCGATGATCTCCAGCAGCTGGGCGAGCTGGGTGCCGAACGGCTCCGGGGCGGCGAACGCCCGCGGGTGCAGCTCCGGCGGGAGCGCGGCGCGGGTGCCGTGCCCGGCCAGCACCATGCCGGAGTCGCGCCAGCGCCCGGGGCCGCCGAGCCAGCGGTGCCGGGGCCCGCCGAGGGCGGCCAGCGCGGCGTCGAGCTCGCGGATGCGGTAGCCGCCGAGCTGGTCACCGCGGTCCGGGGCGAGCTCGGCCAGCTCCGGACCGATCACCTCGCCCTCCTCCCCGAGGGTGCAGGTCACCACGGTGACCTCGCAGTCGGGGTCGGCGGTGTAGCGGGCGATGGTTCCGCCGGTGGTCAGGGTCTCGTCGTCCGGGTGGGCGTGGACGAGCAGGAGGCGACGAGCAGGCACGCCGGGAGCCTACGGGGCGATGATCGACCCCGCCGCGGCGTGGGGGACGACGGGCAGCGGGAACTCCGCCGCCTCCCCCGTCGCCGGGGGGAACGTGATCGTCGCGCCGGTCAGCGGCACGGTCGGGACAGCGGTCCCGCCCAGCCCCGCGGGTTCGACGCCGTCGCGGACCAGGAGGTCGCCCAGGGCTGCGATCATCGCGCCGTTGTCGGTGCACAGCCGGGGCACGGGCACCCGCAGGGTGATCCCGGCGCCCGCGCAGGCGCGCTCCATCTCGGTGCGCAGTACCCGGTTCGCCGCGACCCCGCCGACCATGAGCAGGGTGTCCGCGCCGCGCTCGGCACACGCCCGCAGGGCCTTGCGGACCAGGACGTCGACGACGGCCATCTGGAACGACGCGGCGACGTCCGGGACCGGGACGGCGCGGCCCGCGTCCTGGGCGGCCTCGACGTGCCGGGCCACGGCGGTCTTGAGCCCGGAGAAGGAGAAGCCGAACGCGGCGTCGCGTGGACCGGTCATCGGGCGCGGGAACGCGATCGCGGCCGGGTCGCCGTCGAGTGCGGCCCTCGAGACCGACGGGCCGCCCGGGTACGGCAGGCCCAGCAGCCGGGCGACCTTGTCGAAGGCCTCCCCCGCCGCGTCGTCGACGGTGTCGCCGAGGTGCTCGACGGGGTCGCGGGCCAGGTCGCCCAGCGCCAGCAGCGAGGTGTGCCCGCCGGAGACGATCAGGCAGACGCAGCGGTCGGGCAGCGGGCCGTGCTCCAGGACGTCGACGGCGGCGTGCCCGGCCAGGTGGTGCACCCCGTAGAGCGGCACCTCCAGCGCCGCCGCGTACGCCTTGGCCGCCGCGACGCCGACGTGCAGCGCGGGCGAGAGCCCCGGCCCCGCGGTGACGGCGACGGCGTCGATGTCGGACAGCGACACCCCGGCCGCCTCGACCGCCGCGCGCACCATCGGCGTCACCGCGCTCACGTGGGCGCGGGCCGCGACCTCCGGGACCACACCACCGAAACGGGCGTGCTCGTCCGCCGACGACGCCAGCCCCTCGCCGAGCAGCACCCCGTCCCGGACGAGACCGGCACCGGTCTCGTCGCACGACGTCTCGATCCCCAGAACCAGCGACACGCCACCCAGTTTCGCACCGGGTGGCGTGTCGTGGCCGTGGGGTCCTGCTCGGACGGGTCGTGCTCGGTCAGGTCCGCAGGAGCGCGCGCTCCTCGGCGAAGTGACAGGCCACCCGGTGCCCCGGGCCGGACGCGATCTCCAGGACCGGCTTCTCGTCGATGCAGCGCGCCTTGTCGGCGTCGGACAGCTCCAGGTGCTTCCAGCACCGGGTGCGGAACCGGCAGCCCGACGGCGGGTCGGCCGGGTTGGGCACGTCCCCGGTCAGCACGATCCGCTCCCGCACCCGCTCGACCGCCGGGTCCGGGACGGGCACCGCCGAGATCAGCGCCTGGGTGTAGGGGTGCTGCGGCCGGTCGAACAGGTCGTCGCGGTCGGCGACCTCGACGACGTTGCCCAGGTACATCACCGCGACGCGGTCGGAGATGTGGCGCACCACCGACAGGTCGTGGGCGATGAACAGGTAGGTCAGCCCGAAGTCGCGCTGCAGCTGCTCGAGCAGGTTGAGCACCTGGGCCTGGATGGACACGTCCAGGGCCGAGACGGGCTCGTCGAGCACCACGAACTTCGGGTTGAGCGCGATCGCCCGTGCGATGCCGACGCGCTGGCGCTGCCCGCCGGAGAACTCGTGCGGGTAGCGCTCGGCGTACTCGGCCGAGAGCCCCACGGTCTCGAGCAGCTCCGGGATCGTGGAGTCGGTGAGCTCGCCGCCGAGCAGCTCGTACTTCTCCGACAGGATCGATCGGACCGTCATGCGTGGGTTCAGCGACGCGTACGGGTCCTGGAAGACGATCTGCATGTCCTCCCGGGCCGAGCGCAGCTCGGACTGCCCGAGCGCGGTCACGTCGCGGCCGTTGATGTGC
The DNA here is from genome assembly GCF_017312155.1 of Pseudonocardia sp. UM4_GMWB1. Classification (NCBI taxonomy): domain Bacteria; kingdom Bacillati; phylum Actinomycetota; class Actinomycetes; order Pseudonocardiales; family Pseudonocardiaceae; genus Pseudonocardia; species Pseudonocardia sp. UM4_GMWB1. Next base: position 5,430,138 of record NZ_QJPN01000001.1, read on the forward strand.
ACGCTGCCGGCGGTGGGCTCGTGCAGCCTCAGGATCGCCCGGGCCGCGGTCGACTTGCCGCAGCCGGACTCGCCGACCAGCGACAGCGTCTGCCCCTCGGGGATCTCCAGGTCGATGCCGTCGACGGCCTGCACCACACCGACGGTGCGCTGGAACAGCACACCGGAGCGGATCGGGAACGACTTGGTCAGCCCCGCGGTGCGCAGCATCGGCTCGCCGGTCGCCGTCTCCGCGACGTGTGCCTCGGACACCGGCACGACCGGCTCGCGCGGCGTGGCGGCGGCCTCGCCGACCTCGTCGGAGTGCAGGCAGGCGTGCAGGTGACCGGGCCGGTCGGTGAGCTGGACCAGCTCCGGGGTCTTCTCCGCGCAGGACGACGTGGCGAACCGGCAGCGCGGGTGGAACGCGCAGCCCGACGGGACGTGCGCGAGGTTCGGCGGCTGCCCGGGGATCGGCTCCAGCTTCTCCGGCCGGGCCTGGTCCATCCGCGCCAGCGACGACAGCAGCCCGTAGGTGTAGGCGTGCCGCGGCTCGGCGAAGATCTCGTCGTTGGTCCCGGTCTCGACGACCCTGCCCGCGTACATGACCATGATCCGGTCGGCGTGCGCCGCGACCAGGCCCAGGTCGTGGGTGATCAGGACGATCGCCGTCTCGCGCTGCTCCTGGAGCTTCTCGAGCAGGTTCATGATCTGGGCCTGCACCGTGACGTCGAGCGCGGTGGTCGGCTCGTCGGCCAGCAGCACCTTCGGGTCGTTCGCGAGCGCCATCGCGATCATCGCGCGCTGGCGCATCCCGCCGGAGAACTCGTGCGGGTACTGCGACGCCCGCGCGGCCGGGTTCGGGATGCCGACCTCGCCGAGCAGGTCGACGGCGCGGCGGCGGGCGGTGACCTTGCCGGCCTGCCGGTCGTGCGCCCGGATCATCTCGGCGATCTGGTCGCCCACCCTGTAGACCGGGTTCAGCGCGGTCAGCGGGTCCTGGAAGATCATCGCGATGTCCTTGCCGCGCAGCTTGCGCTGCTCGGACTCCGACATCGTCAGCAGCGAGCGGCCCTCCAGCAGCACCTCGCCGCTGGGGAACGTCGCCGGCGGGGTCGGGACGAGGCCCATCAGGCTCATCGCCGACACCGACTTGCCGGAGCCGGACTCGCCGACGATCGCCAGGGTCTCGCCCCGGTCGACGTGCCAGCTGACGCCGTCGACGGCCTTGACCACACCGGCGTCGGTGGCGAAGTGCACCCGCAGGTCGCGGACCTCGAGCATGTGCTCGGTCATCTCAGTTCCCCCCGCGCAGCTTCGGGTCGAGCGCGTCGCGGAGACCGTCGCCCACGAACGCGAACCCGAGCGTCGTCAACATGATCGCCAGGGACGGGAACAGCCACAGGTGCGTGACGCCGTCCGCGGACAGGTAGCGCGCGGCCGAGCTGATCAGCCGGCCCCACTCGGGCACGTCCGGTGGCACCCCCACCCCGAGGTAGGACAGCGACGCCATCGCGACGACCACCACACCGATGCTGGTGAGCGAGTAGACGAGCACCGGGGCCACCGCGTTGGGCAGGATGTGACGGCGCAGGATGCGGCCGGTCCCGGCCCCGATGGAGCGGGCGGCCTCCACATACTCGGCCTCGCGCAGCGCGAGAACCTGGCCGCGCATCAGGCGCGCGGTGGTCATCCAGCCGAGAGCGACCAGCGCGATGATCACCGGGACGATGCCGTTGCCGGTCGCCCGCACGATCACGATCGCACCGACCAGCGCCGGGAAGGCCAGGAAAATGTCGATGACCCGGCCGATGACCGAGTCCCAGGCGCCACCCTTGAAACCGGCCAGCGCGCCGAGCGAGAGCCCCAGCAGCAGGGAGAACAGGACGGTGGAGATACCGACGATCATCGCCAGCCGCGTGCCGTAGATGACACCGGAGTAGAGGTCGCGTCCGAGCACGTCGGTGCCGAAGAAGTGCGACCCCGATGGCGACTGCAAGGTGTTGAGCAGGTTCTGCTCGAACGGGTCGTACGGCGTCGAGAACGGCGAGATGATCGCGACGACGACCAGGAAGGCCACGATGACAAGGCCGACCATGGCCAGCCGGTTACGGCGGAAACGCCGCCAGATCTCGGCGAACTGGCCGGGGCCCTGGGGCCGGCCGACGGGCCCCGCGGACGGGACGGTCGGTAGCGCAGCGGCCGGGCCGGCGTCGCCGGTGTTCGGGGCGCCCCCGGGCGAGGACGAGGTGGTGGCCGCGCCGGAGGTGGGAGGTGGAGGGTTCATGAGGGTTCGCCTCGCGAGGTGTCGGGACGTGGGCCGGGACGAGCGCGGTGCGCGTCAGTTCAGCCGGATCCGCGGGTCGAGGTAGGCGTAGAGGACGTCGACGACCATGCTCAGCAGCACGTAGGCGACAACCGTGTAGATGACCACGGCCGTGATGATCGGCGCGTTGTTCGTCGTGATCGCCCGGGAGAGCAGGTAGCCGACGCCGTTGTACTGGAAGACGGTCTCGGTGATGATGGCGCCGCCGACGTAGGACCCGAGTGTGAGGCCGACGAAGGTGACTACGGGCAGCAGTGAGTTGCGCACCGCGTGGCGGCCGATGACCGTCCGTTCGGGCAGCCCCTTGGCGCGTGCGGTCCGGACGTAGTCCGCGCGCAGCACCTCCAGCATCGATCCGCGCATCAGCCGTGCGACGAACGCCGCCTCGATCACGGCAAGCGTGAACGCGGGCAGCAGCACGTCGAAGTACCAGGGCACCTCGACGGTGAAGCTACGCGGCACCGGCGGGAACGGTCCTACGCCGGACACGTTCGCGACGAGGAAGATCGCCAGCACGAAAACCGGGATGCCGATCATGACCGTGGTGAGGACGGTGACGAAGGCGTCCCAGAACGAGTAGCGGCGGACGGCGGCGAGGATGCCCGCGCTGACCCCGAACAGGATCAGGAAGAGCACCGCGACCAGGCCGAGCACGATCGTGTTCGGCAGGACGTCGAGGATCAGCTCGCTGACCGGCCGTCGCTGGTCGAAGTCGACGCCCATGTCGCCGATCGCGAGGTTGCCGAGGTAGTTGACGAACTGGATCAGCAGCGGCTGGTCCATCCCGAACTTCGCACGATTGAGGGCGGCGATCTCGGGCGGGACCGCCTTCTCCCCGGAAGAGGCGAACGGGTCGCCGAGCGCGAAAGTGGCCAGGAAGATCAGGAATGCGGCGACGACGACGACCAGGAGTCCCTGGAGTACGCGCCGCAGGATGAAGCGGCCCATGTGGTGGCTTTCCCGTCGGGTGCGGACCGCGTCCGCGCACCCGCTCCCGGGTCACGGGAGCAGGTGCGCGGACGGGCGGTCACTTCAGGGTGATGGTGTCCAGCGTCGGGTTCTCGAAGAAGTCCATGCCGACGTTGCCGAACCGGTCGGTCGCCGCCAGCCGGTACTGCTGGCGCTGGAACATCGGAATGATGGCCAGGTCGCGACCGATCGCGATCTGCTCGGCCTGCTTGTACAGGTCGTCGCGCTGGGCCTCGTCCTTGGTGGCCGCGGCACGGGCGAGCAGCTGGTCGAACTCCGGGTTGGAGTAGCGGCCGCGGTTGTTGCCCAATGCAGGTTCGGTCGGCGATGCCGCACCGATGGACGTGGTGTCGAGCAGCGGCCCGAGGAAGTTGGCCGGCGTCGGGTAGTCCGCGCCCCAGGCCGACCGGTAGATGCCTGTCGCGTCCGGCGCCTGCTGGTTGTCCAGCAGGTCGCGGAACGGCACGCCCGAGTAGTTGACCTTGATGCCGAGGTTCTGCTCGATCTGCTGGCGGACCGCCGCGGTCCACTCCTCGTGGCCGCCACCGGTGTTGAACTGGAAGTTCAGCTCGGTACCGGGCTGGAAGCCGGCCTCCTGGGCGAGGCGCTTGGCCTCGTCCGGGTTGAAGGTGCACGCGTCGCAGACACCCTCCTGGTAGGCCTGCGGGAACGACGGCGGCACGATCGCGGTGGCCGGGGCCTGCCCGCCCTGGAAGACGCCTGCGGTGATCGCGGCGCGGTCGATGGCCATCGAGACCGCCTTGCGCGCAGCGACCGAGTTCATCGGCGGCTTGGTGACCTGGACCGACAGGTAGTTGATGCCCGCGGTCTTCTTGGAGATCCACTTGCCCTGCGGGTCGAACTCGTCACGGGCCTGTGACTGGACCGGGGTGGGCATCCGGGCCCAGTCGAACTGGCCGTTACGGAAGCCGTTGTACTCGGCGTCGGCACCGGTGTCGGCCGGGGTGATGGTGATCTCGACGGCGTCGAGGTTCGCTTTCGGGCCCGCCGTGTAGTTGTCGTTGCGGACCAGCTTGATGCCGCGGTCGTGCTGCCACGGGCCGTCCATCCGGAACGGGCCGTTGCCCAGCGGCAGGTCGTTGTAGGTGGTGTTGTCCGCCGCACCGGCCGAGGCCGGGACCGGAGACAGCGCCGGGTGTGCTGTCCGCAGCTCGAACTCGCAGTTCGGCTCGGACAGCGCGACGGCCAACGTGTTCGGGTTCGTGGCGTTCACCCCGGACAGGGTGGTCGCCGTCCCCGCCTGCATCTGCTCGTAGCCCTGCACCTGGTTCAGGTGGTAGGCCACCTCCGATGCGGAGGCCTTCGCCGTGGTCCGCTCCCAGCCGCGCTTGAAGTCAGCGGAGGTCAGCGGGGTGCCGTCGGAGAACTTCTGGCCCGGCTTGAGATTGAACGTCCACTGCGTGCAGTTGTCGTTCGAGGTCCAGGTATCGGCGACACCGGGGTACTCGTCACCGTTGGGCCGGACCTGGACCAGACCGGTGAAGAGCTGCTTGGCGACCAGGGCACCCTCGGACTCCTGGACGTTGTACGGGTCGATCGCCGTCGGCTCGGTGAGCCCCATGCGGAACACCCCGCCGGGCTTGCCCGGGACCTGTTCCGGGTCCGGCGTCTCCGGGAACCCCTGCCCGGCCTGGGCCGCACCCCCCGAGGCCCCCGTGTTGCTCTGCTGGCTGCAGCCGGTGAGGACGAGCCCCACGACCGCGGTCAGGGCGATGGCCGAGGCGGCCGCCCTTCTTCCCCTCATCTGCCGTGCCTCTCGAGATGTCGTGGGTGCACGCCGTTGTCGCACCCGTCCGGGACGCGACGGACCACCGGATGTGTGCCGGGGCCCGTCGGGAGGCACGCTAGGAATCGCGGCTCTCCAGCAGCGAGGTCCGACGCCGGTCGTGGCGAAACGGTGACCAGTGAACGGCGTAACGGGCTCGCAGCCGAACCGGACAGTAACAACGGGACCGTTGCGTCGCACAGCCCTCGATGCATGCCGAAACACAGTTGGTACTTACGTACCACTCGCCGTCACCGTGCAGCAGCGGAGTGCGTCCGAACGGACGCGTCCGACGGTGTCAGTTCGGGTCGTCGTCGCCGGTCGGGCGCTCGCCCGAGCCCTCCGGCTCGGCCCAGGTCCGGGCGCCCGACATCGGGCCGGTCGCGATCGGGCCGGGCGTGACCCGGGTGGCCGCGTCGGTCTGCGGGTTGCTGATGACCAGACCCTGCGCCTGGTACAGCGGCAGCGCGGGCAGCTGGCGCCACAGCACCCGCTCGGCCTCGGCGACGACGGCCGGGTCCGGGCTCTCGGCGACCAGCAGCTCGTCGAGCAGCGGCTGCAGCGCGGGGAAGCAGGCCACGCCCGGCAGCTCGCCGGGCACCGCGTCCGCGGGGCAGCCGTAGTCGGAGTCCAGTCGCGGCCCGACCGCGCCGTAGGCGGCACGGGGTGCGACGAGCACGTCGACGGCGACCGGGGTCCCGGAGTCGGGGGAACCGGACGTCGTCGGGGCGGCGGTCGTCGTGGTCGGGGCCGCCGGGGGCGTAGTGACCGGTGCGGCGCTGCCGCCGGGCACCGGGCCCGCAGCCGGGGCGGGAGTGGTGGTCGGGGTCGGCGTCGTCGGGGCGACGCTCGGCTCGGTCAGCAGGTCCGGTGCCGACGGGGCGACGATCGTGGCGCCGATGCCGCCGGCCTTGAGCTGCTCGGCCACGACGCGGGCGACGTCCACGTCCTCGGTCCGCTCGGCCCCGGCGCCGATGACCACGCCGAGCGGGCGCCCGCCGAGGGTCCACCGGCCGTCCTGACCACGGACGTAGCCCGCCTCGGTGAACGCGGCCGCGGCGGCCGCCGCATCGGGTCGGCCGGGGGCGCCGGCGGGAGCGGTCGGCGCGTAACCGGGGTCCGACGGGGCGGCGCCGAAGGCGTTCACGGCTACGGCGTCGGGGTTGACGCGCTCGCGGATCGCGTCGCGGTCCAGCAGCGCCGCGATGCCCTCGCGGACCCGGGGGTCGGCCAGGGGGCCGTCGGTGGTGCGGAACTCCAGCTGCTCGACGGCCGGGCGCGGCCCGCTCTGCACCGTCGGCGGCTCGGGGCTCCGGGCCAGGACGTCGAGGGCCTGGGTGATCTCCGGCCGGGCGTCGGGCAGGGCGAGGTCGACGCCCTGGCTCTCCAGCGCCGTCGGCAGGGTGTTCGCCGGGATGCGGCGCAGGATGATCTCGTCGACCACCGCGGCGGTCGCCCAGTACGGGTCGTTGCGGGCGAGCAGGACCTCGCCGCGGAGGCGGTCGACCTGCATCAGCCGGAACGGGCCGCCCGAGGCGGGCACCCCACCCGCGAACGGGGCGGTCCAGCCGCCCGGCGCATCCTTGAGCAGGTGCGCGGGCAGCAGGTTGCCGAACAGCTCCCGCCAGTGCGGGTAGGGCTCGCGGAACACGACGTCGACGGCCTTGCCCGCGGCACGCGAGCGCACGTCGGTGATCTCGCGGTAGCCCGCGGCACCGATCGTGTTGGGCCGGCTGCGCATCTGCTGCCAGAGGTAGACGAAGTCCTCGGCGGCGATCGGGGCGCCGGTGGACCACCCGGCGTCGCGGTTGAGCTCGTAGCTGACGGTGAACGGGCTCTGCGAGGTGACCGTCGCGGACGTGGCGACGGTCGTGTCGAGCTGCGGCACACCGCGGTCGTCGGGCCGGAACACCGACGGCAGCGTCATCGACGCGATCGCCGTGGTGACTGCCGACTGGTCCGACCGCAGGTGCGGGTTGAACCCGGGCCCGAGGTCGTCGACGCCGACCACCACCCGGGTGGGGGCGGTGACCGGCTCGGTCGGGCGGTTCGTCTCCGGCGGGGGCGCCGGCTGCGGGTCCGCCGCGCAGCCCGTCAGCGCCAGCAGGGCGACCAGCAGGAGCGCCGGGAGCGCCCGGAAGCGTCGACGTGCTCTCACGTCCGCAGTATCCCCACCGGGGCGGGCACGCCCGCCGGACGGGGTCCGGCGGGCGCCTCCGCTCTGCTCACCGATACGCAGCGGGGCCGGATGTCGGTGAGGCCGTGCTCTGCTCACCGATGCGCACCACCGCAGCGCACGGGCCGTGCGGGTCACTTCGTGGCGTTGGCCGCGGCCTTCGCGCGGGACCGGGCGCGGGCCCGCAGGTTCGGGTCCAGCTCGATCTTGCGGATCCGGACGTTCTCCGGGGTGATCTCGACACACTCGTCGGTCGCGCAGAACTCCAGCGACTGCTCGAGGCTCAGGATCGTCGGCGGGATCAGCTTGACCAGCACGTCGGAGGTCGACGAGCGGATGTTGGTCAGCTTCTTCTCGCGGGTGATGTTGACCTCGAGGTCCTCGTTGCGGGTGTACTCCCCGACGACCATCCCGCCGTAGACCAGCGTGGTCGGCCCGACGAACAGCGTGCCGCGGTCGGCGAGCTGGTCGATCGCGTACGGGGTGACCGGCCCGGAACGGTCCGAGATCAGCGAGCCCTTGTTCCGGGTCCGGATCTCGCCGACCCAGGGGCCGTAGCCGTCGAAGACGTGGCTGGCGATGCCCGCGCCGCGGGTGATCGTCAGGAACTCGGTGCGGAAGCCGATCAGGCCGCGGGACGGGACGCGGAACTCCATCCGGACCCGGCCCTCGCCGTGCACCATGTCGCCCATCTCGCCCTTGCGGGCGGCAAGCAGCTGGGTGACGGCACCGAGGCTGTCCTCGGGCACGTCCACCGACAGCTGCTCGAACGGCTCGTGCAGCGTGCCGTCGACGGTCCTGGTGACCACCTGCGGGCGGCCGACGGTGAGCTCGAAGCCCTCGCGGCGCATGGTCTCGACCAGGATCGCCAGCGCGAGCTCACCGCGGCCCTGGACCTCCCAGGCGTCGGGGCGCTCGGTCGGCAGCACGCGGATGGACACGTTGCCGACCAGCTCGGCGTCGAGCCGGCCCTTCACCAGGCGGGCGGTCAGCTTCTTGCCCGGGTGCGGGTCGCGGCCGGCAAGCGGCGAGGTGTTGGTGCCGATCGTCATCGAGATGGCGGGCTCGTCGACGTGGATGCGCGGCAGCGCGACCGGGGACTCCGGGTCGGCGAGGGTGTCGCCGATGGTGACCTCGGCGATGCCCGCGACGGCGACCAGGTCACCGGCGCGCGCCTCGTCGGCGGGGACGCGGGTCAGCGCCTCGGTACGCAGCAGCTCGGTGATCTTCACCCGCGGCGTGGTCCCGTCCTCGCGGCACCAGGCGACCTGCTGGCCGCGGCGCAGCACGCCGGCACGGACCCGGCACAGCGCGATACGGCCCAGGAAGCTGGACGCGTCGAGGTTCGTGACGTGCGCCTGCAGCGGGGCGTCGACGTCGTCGGCGGGCGGCGGGACGACGTCGAGCAGGGTCTCGATGAGCGGCTCGAGGTCGTCGGAGTCCGGGAGCTCACCGTCGGCCGGACGGATCCGCGAGGCCTTGCCGGCGCGGCCGGACGCGTAGACGACCGGGAGGTCGAGCAGGTGGGCGGTGACCGACTCGTCGAGCTCCAGCTCGTCGGCCAGCTCGAGCAGCAGCTCGAGGGACTCGTCGACGACCTCGGCGATCCGGGCGTCGCCGCGGTCGGTCTTGTTGACCACGAGCATGACGGGCAGGCCGGCGGTCAGGGTCTTGCGGAGCACGAAGCGGGTCTGCGGCAGCGGGCCCTCGGAGGCGTCGACGAGCAGCACCACGCCGTCGACCATGGACAGGCCGCGCTCGACCTCGCCGCCGAAGTCGGCGTGGCCGGGGGTGTCGACGACGTTGATCGTCGTGCCGTGCCAGTTCACCGCCGTGTGCTTGGCGAGGATCGTGATGCCCTTCTCGCGCTCCAGGTCGTTGGAGTCCATGACCCGGTCGACGAGCTCGGCGCGCTCGGCGAAGGCACCGGACTGGCGGAGCATCGCGTCGACGAGCGTGGTCTTGCCGTGGTCGACGTGCGCGACGATCGCGACGTTGCGCAGCTCGGGTCGGCCGGCCCGATCGGGCACGGCGTCGCTCTCGAGCGAGGAACGAGCGTCGAGGGCCGAGGCGGAACGAGGGATGGTCACACCTCAACGGTATCCGCTGCAAGCCCTTCACCCTGCCCCGGGCGCAGGTTAGCCTGACCTCATCATGGGCAAGGTCAAGAAGAAGTGCTGCCGGTCCAAGCCGAAGCGGTGCAAGAGCTGTCCGGTCGTCGCACTGCGGCTGCGCAAGGCGGGTGCGGACGATCTGAGCGGCAAGGCACTCACCCGCGCGATCAAGATCGCGCGCATCTACTGAACGGACGTATGACCCGCTGACCTGCGACGACGTCGCGCTTCGGGTTGCGTGCGCACCGCCTGTCCGGTAGGGCGGCGGCAGGCCGGTCGACGTCGTCCGGCAGGTCCGGGTCGTCGTGCGCCCGGACCCCGGACCGGCCTTCATGATCACCCCGTGCGCTGCGACGACGCGTCCGGTGCGCGGTGCCGGCATGGCCGGAATCACAGTCGTCCGAGTGGTCCGGTGACACCGTGTGTGGTGGCGTTCGCCGATCGTTCACCCCGCGGCCCGCCCCGCGGTACCGCCGGGCCCCGCCGGGTGCCCGGTCACGGCTTCGCGGAGGCGGTCCAGGAGCTCGTCGGGGCACCGGAGCTCCGCCGGTTCGACGACGAGCGTCCGCCATCCGTGCCGACGCAGCACCGCCCGCCGCCACGCGGGGCCGCAGCCGTCGGCGCCGGTCCCGGAGTCGACCGGGTCGTGCACCTCGACCGCCAGCCGGGCCGCGGGGAACGCGAGGTCGAGCAGCACCCCGGCCACGGTGACGTCGGTGCGCCAGGCCCGCACCCCCCTCCGGGCGAGCAGCGCCCGCAGCCCGTGCCGGGCCCGGACGGCGACCCGGCGCGACGCCCCGGCCAGCATCCGGCCGACCGGGGCCGACCCGTGCGCACCGAGGCTGCGGGCGTGTGCCTCGACCAGTTCGGCCGCGCCGACGGAGCCCGTGGTGAGCACGTGGTCGAGCAGCGCCTCCCCGGGTACCGACGGGTCGGCCGCGGCCTCCAGCACCGCCGCCGCGGGCCGGGCGACGACCGCACCGTCGTGGGTGACGACGTCGCGCAGGTCCAGGTCCCGGCGCCGGACGAGGACCCCCGCCCGCGACCGCGGAGCCCGCCGGCGCGGCACGGTGACCGTGACGACCGCGGGTGCGGACGGGAGCAGCCCCCACCACCAGGCCGCGGCGGCCCCGGTCAGCACGGCGTCCTCCCCCGCCCAGAGTGCGGCGGCGCGGACCCGGGACCGCTCGCTCGGCGGGTGGGCGGTGTGCCGGTACACGCGGGGGTGCACGGGGATCCAGCGCCGTGCGGCGAGCCTGCGGTCGACCTGGTCGGTGGACAGGCCGTGGGCCAGCGCCTGAGCCCGGGTGACCAGGCCGTCCTGCGCGGCGACGAGCCGGGCGAGCGGGTCGGTGCCGCGCGACGTGCGGCGGCGGGCCGCCCCGTGCGCGGCGGCCGGGAGGACGGACGGGACGGAGGCGGTGGTGTTCCGGTTCATGCGGCTTGGACGACGCCCGGCCCGGATCGGTTCCGCCGACCCGGCGGTGATCGTCGTTCCGGCACCGGGGACCGCGCGTCAGGTCCGCAGCAGATCCACCAGCTCGGCGACGACGGCCCGGTCGGCGTCGAGCCAGCCCAGGGCCGCCACCTCGTGCGGCCCCACCCAGCGCAGCGCCCGGTGCTCGCGGGCCTCCGGCTCCGGGGAGCCGGCCGCCGCCCGGGCGGTGTGGATCCGCAGCACGCGTCGCCCGATCGGCAGGTCGGTGCCCAGCCGCTCCCCGACCACCACCCGGGCGCCCAGCTCCTCGGCGCACTCCCGGACCAGCGCCTGCTGCTCGCTCTCGCCGTCCTCGACGCCGCCGCCGGGCAGCTCCCAGCGTCCCGCCAGCTCGGCCGGGTAGGAGCGCTGGGCGACGAGCAGCCTGCCGTCGCGGACGATCGCCGCTCCCACGACCACCCCGGCCCGGCCCAGCTCCGCGACCCGCTCGGCGAGCACGTCACGGCGGGCCCGGAGCAGCCGCGCCCCGTAGTGGCGCAGCACCGGGTCGGAGAGGCGGCCGAGCGCACCGAGGGGCGGCTCCCAGGTGAGCTCGTCGTGGACATGACTGCAGCCGCCGTCCGCGGGCGTGACCCGGGTCGAGTGCCGCAGCACCGCCGCCGGACCCGCCGCCAGCTCCGACCACAACCCGTCGGCCCCGGCGCGGGTGATCCGGGTCCGGCAGGCCGGGAACCCGCCGGGCAGCGCGACCCGGATCTCGTCCCCGGCCACGAGCAGCGCCGACGGTGCGGTGAACCGGGCGCCCACCCGCGCGACCGCGCGGGCCGAGGGGGCGGATTCACGCAGCACCCCCGCGACGAGTCGGGGCGGTCCGTCCACATGATGGTCCAGGCTCAGCACCGGCACACCGCTGATCCTCGCAGCCGTACCCGCACCCGGCCGGGCCGACCGATCTCGCCGAAACGGCCCGCTCGCGGCGCTGCACGGTCACGCTGGATCCCGTGTACCGGACGTCCGCCCCCGCCGACTCCCCCGAGCCGACCGCCGCGCCCCGCCCACCGGCCGTGCGCGCGATCGGCCTGTCCCGCGGTTTCGGCGCGGTGCGCGCGGTCGACGGGGTGGACCTCGACGTGCCGATGGGCGCAGTCCTCGGGCTGCTCGGCCCCAACGGCGCGGGCAAGACGACGCTCATGCGGATGCTGCTCGGGCTGCTCGCCCCCACCGACGGCGACGTCGAGCTGCTCGGACGGCGGCTGCCGTACCGCGCGTCGGAGGTGCTGCCGCACGTCGGAGCCCTGGTCGACGCGCCCGCATTGCACCCGCACCGCACCGGCCGGCAGAACCTCCTGCGGGCCGCGGCCGCCGAACCGCTGCTGGACTCGGCACGGATCCCGGCCGCCGTCGACGCCGTGCTGCGCCGGGTCGGGCTCGCCGAGGCGGCCGACCGCCGTGCCGGTGAGTACTCCTCGGGGATGCGGCGGCGCCTCGGTCTGGCCGTGCCGCTGCTGACCCGGCGACGTCTGGTCGTGCTCGACGAGCCGACCGACGGGCTGGACCCGGCGGGGACCCGCGAGGTGCGCAGGCTGATCGCTGAGATGAACGCCGCGGGCGCGACGGTGATCGTCAGCTCGCACCTGCTCGGGGAGATCGAGGCGACCTGCAGCCACGTCGCGGTGCTCCGGGCCGGGCGCCTGCTGTGCGCCGGCCCGCTCGACGAGCTCGTCGACTCCGGCCCGTCGGCGCTGGTGGTGACGACGCCGGACGGCGAGCGCGCCGTCGCGGCCCTGCTGGCCCGGGGCATCGACGCCGAGCCGGGAGCCCGGGACCGGGTGTTCGTGCCGGCCGGGCCCGCCGCGCCGGACGTCGTCGCGACGCTGGTGCACGCGGGTGTCGCCGTGCACGGGGTGACCCGGCCCGCCGCCCGGCTGGAGGAATTCTTCGCCCGGCTCACCGGGGAACCGGCCCCGGCGGGTGCCGGGTACGGAGCGGGACGGTGAGCGCGGGCGTGCGTCCCGAGCACACCCGGGGCACCGCGGCTCCCCGGCCCGACGACGACTGGGCCGCCGCCCCCCTCCCCCGGACCGGGCCGTCTCCCTCGGAGGCACCGGCGCGGGTGCGGTCCGCGGGCTCCACCCGCCCGCGCTCCGGCCCGACGGCACGCCGCCCCACCTCGGCGCCCTTCGGCCGGCTGCTCCGCTCGGAGCTGGAGCTGGCGCTGCTGCGTCCGCGCACCGCGGTCGTCCTCGCGGCGGTCGCACTGGTGCCGCTGCTGGCGACGATCGCGCTCGCCACCGACGCCGGCCGCCTGTCCTTCGCACTCGGGACCCTGACGGTCGCGCTGTCCGAACCCGCGGCGTTCGCGCTCGGGATGCCCGTGGTGCTCGTGGCGGCCGACGCGTTCGCCGCGGAGCGTGCCCGCGGCACCCTCGACGCGTTGCGGTTGTCCCCCGTCGGCCCGGGACGGCTGCTCGGGCTCAAGGCCGCCGCGGTCGCGGTGACCTCGCTGCTCGCCGCGGCGACGACGGTCGTCTCCGCCCTGGTCTGCGGCGGCCTCGCCCTGGGTGCCGGCCCGTTCGGGGTGGGCGCCACCGTGGCCCGGGCCCTGGTGCTCACCGGCTGGGCCGCGGTGCAGCTGTGCGGGCTCGGGATGCTGCTGCTGGCGATGTCGGCGCTGGTCCGGCGACCCGCCGGGGTGGTCGCGACCGGTCTGGCCGCGCTGACCGTCGCGCCGCTGGCGACCGTGCTGTGGGAGCCGATCGCTCCGGTCCTGCCGTCCGGGCACTGGCACGAGGTCCTGGCCGGGATCCTCGCGGTGCCCGCCGACCCGTCGGCCCTGTGGGCGACCACGGCGCGGGCGGCCGGCTTCGCCGTCGCCGGGGCGGGTGCCGTGGTCTTCGCCCTGACCCGCCGCGACGGATGAGCGCTCCCGGCCGGTCGCCGCTCCACCGGAGCGGGCTGCTCCACCGGGAGGATTCGGACACCCTCCACCGCGACGGGGTGCGCCGTCTGCGCCACGATGGGGCGATGCCCACCCCGACGCTCACCGACGCCGAGATCGCCGACGCCCTGCAGAAGCTGCCCGGTTGGGACCGCGACGGCGACTCCATCGTCCGCACCGCCACCCTGCCCGACTTCGAGGCCGCGATCGCGGTGGTGGACCGGGTCGCCGAGGACGCCGAGGCCGCCGACCACCACCCGGACATCGACATCCGCTACGCCACGCTGACGTTCCGGCTGTCCACGCACTCCGAGGGCGGACTGACCGCGAAGGACGTCGACCTCGCCGCGCAGATCTCCGACCGGCTCAGCACCGCGGGCGGCTGAGCCGCCCCGGGCGGCCGCCGCTCCGGGAACGGGCGGACGCCGCTCAGAACCGCCGGTTGGCCAGCACCGGGATCTGCTCGCGCACGGTCGTGGCCGCCGCCGGGTCCACGTCGACCACGAGCAGCCCGGGCTCGGCGCCGAGTGCGTCGACGACCTCGCCGCGCGGGCCGGCGACCAGGCTGTACCCGATCCCGGTCGGCGCCTTGCCGTGCTCGCGGCCGACCGTCGTCGGGTCGGCCTGGTCGCACGCGACGACGAACGAGCCGGTGTCGAGCGCACGGGCCCGCACCAGCAGCTCCCACTGCTCGCGCTTGCCCGGGCCCGCGCCCCAGGAGGCGGGTACCAGCAGCACGGTGGCGCCGCTGTCGGCGAGGCGCTGGTACAGACCGGGGAAGCGCACGTCGTAGCAGGTGGACAGGCCGACCGTGACCGGCTCGTCACCGCCCACCCCGACCACGACCGGCTCGGTGCCGGGCTCGACGGTGTCGGACTCGGCGAAGCCGAACGCGTCGAACATGTGGATCTTGTCGTAGTGGGTGTCCACACCGCCGCCGGTGGCGAGCAGAGTGTTGCGGACCCGGCCGTCCCCGGACGGGGTGAACATCCCCGCGACGACGGTGGTCCCGGCCGCCGCGGCGACCTCGCGGACCCGCGTCGCCCACGGTCCGTCCAGCGGCTGCGCGACCGGGCCGAGCGCGACCCCGAAGCAGCACATGGTGGCCTCGGGGAACAGCACGAGCTGCGCGCCTGCGTCGGCGGCCGCGCGGGTGCGGCGCTCCACCTCGGCGAGGTTCTCCTCGGGATCCGGGGTGGACACGATCTGGGCGAGGGCGATCCGCATGTGCCGGTGGTACCACGCCTGCCGCCGGCGTGGGGTACGGTCGGTGCGTGCTGAACGCGTACTACTGGTTTCGCCGGCCGGCCCGGGATGGGCTGGCAGGTGCCGTAGCGCGCTGACCTCCATCCCCTCGAGCCGGCATTCCAGACCGGCTCGGTCGAGGTGATCCGGGGCGGTCCGCCGGGTAAGGACCACCGTCTCCGATGAGTGCGAGCACCACCCCCCTGCAGGTCGCCCCGACCGACGACCGCCGCATCGAGCGGATCAGCCCGCTGATCTCGCCCGCACTGCTGCGGCACGACCTGCCCTGCGACCCCCGGGTCGCCGAGACCGTCACCCGCGGCCGCGCCGCGGTCACCGACATCCTCGACGGCGACGACGACCGCCTGCTCGTCGTCGTCGGGCCGTGCTCGGTGCACGACCCGGACGCCGCCCTGGACTACGCCCACCGCCTCGCCGCCCGGGCCGAGGAGCTGTCCGGTGAGCTGTGCGTGGTCATGCGTACCTACTTCGAGAAGCCGCGCACGACCGTCGGCTGGAAGGGCCTGATCAACGACCCGGGCCTGGACGGCACCTTCGACGTGAACCGCGGACTGCGCACCGCGCGCACGCTGCTGCTCGACATCTCCGCGCTCGGGCTGCCGGTCGGCTGCGAGTTCCTCGACCCGATCACCCCGCAGTACATCGCCGACGTGGTCACCTGGGGCTCGATCGGCGCCCGCACCGCGGAGAGCCAGGTGCACCGCCAGCTGGTCAGCGGCCTGTCGATGCCGGTCGGGATCAAGAACGCCACCGACGGCGACATCCGCGCCGCGATCGACGGGATGCGCGCGGCCGCGGCGTCGCACGTGTTCATGGGGGTGAACGCCGACGGGCTCGCCGGCCTGGTCACCACCACCGGCAACCCGGACACCCACGTCATCCTGCGCGGCGGGGCCACCCCCAACTACTCGGCCGCCGACGTCGCCGCGACCGCCGACGGGCTGCGTGCGGCGGGCCTGCCGGAGCGGGTCGTCGTCGACGCCAGCCACGGCAACAGCGGCAAGGACCACGTGCGGCAGGCCGGCGTCGTCGCGGAGCTGGCCGAGCGGATCGCGACCGGCGAGCGGGCCGTCACCGGGCTGATGATGGAGAGCTTCCTGGAGGCGGGACGCCAGGAGCTGGGCCCGGACATGGTCCGCGGCCGCTCGGTGACCGACGCCTGCATGTCCTGGGGCACCACCGACGAGCTCCTGGGCACGCTCGCCGACGCCGTGCGCCGCGGCCGCCGCTGAGCCCCGGGCCGCTCACCCCGGGCCGTCCAGCCGATCGAGGACCCGCCGGCGCAGCAGCTCGTACTGCGCGCGGCAGCGCCGCGGCGGGCCCTCCGGGCGCACGACCACCCGGGGCGGGTGGACCGTCTCCCCCGTGGCGAACTGGTCCCGGGTGAGGTCCACCTCGGCGCCGCCGGGCAGCCGGTTCCACCAGTGGTAGCCCTGCAGGCGGCCGTCGGCCTGCCACACCTCGGCCAGCAGCAGGTCACCGCCGAACAGGTCGTGCAGGACCAGTGCCGTCGCCCCGCACTGGCCCCGCGACGGACGGTCCGGGGTCCAGTCGGTGACGTCCGCGACGTCGCAGGTGTCGCGGCTCCAGGAGGCGCGCAGCGCGGCCGCCACCCGGGCCGGGACGGGTGGCGAGGCCGGGGGCGACGGCAGGGCGCTGGTCATGGCTCCGACGCTACGACCGACCCCCGACAGTTCCGCGCCGCCGCAGGTCAGCCGACCGGCGGAGCGAGGTGCCTGGCCATCAGGACGTCGTCGACGGCGACCCCGTCGATCACGAACTCGGCGCGCAGCACCCCCTCCTCGACGAAGCCGCAGCGGCGGTACAGCTCCCGGGCCCGGGTGTTCGGGCCGAGGACCCGCAGCGTGACCTTGCGGCCGCCGCTCTCGCGGGCGCGGGCCACCGCGGCGTCGACCAGCGCGCGGCCGACGCCGCGGCCGGTGTGCCCGGGGTGCACCGCCAGACCTCCGATGCAGCGGACGTGGTCGTGCGCCGTGACCGCGGGCGGAGCGGCCCCGACGATCACATACCCGGCCACGGCGCCGTCGTCGTCGGCGACGAGAACGTCCCCGACCGCTGTCCGGTCGAGGAACGGCTCGGGCCGCGGCGGGGCCGGGCTGACCTCCGCGGTCCAGGTCAGGGCGTCGATCCGGGTCAGCCCGGGGTCGTCCGAGGGTGTGGCGGGCCGGACGGTCAGCACCGCGGGGCCGGACGGCCGACGGGCCGGTCCATCCGCGTCTCGCTGATGCCGTCGGGCCGCTCGACGACGCCGCGGTCGACGAACCCGAGCCGCCGGTAGAACGCCGCGGCGCGGTCGTTGCCGATCACCACGTGCAGTGCCAGCGTCCGCGCGCCCCACCCGGCGGCGCGGTCGAGGACCGCGTCGACGAGTGCGGTCGCGGCGCCGTCCCCGCGTGCGTGCGGGGCGACCCACAGGGCGATGAGGTCGGCGACGCCGTCGCCGTCCGGCGGGACGGCCACGACCTGACCGGCGGGGCGGCCGCCGACCTCGACCACCAGGTACCGGCCGGGCGCGGCCAGCCGGTCACGCCACTCCCGCTCCCCCGCGCCGAGCCAGTCGGTGAGCCGGCTGTGGAACGCGTCGGGCGCCTCGGCCAGGGCGGCGAGGCGCAGGTCGCGCCAGGTCTCCCAGTCGTCGGGCCCCAGCTCCCGGACGGTGATCACGCATGGCCTCCCGGACGGACGGAGGCGCCGAACCTAGCAGCGTCCCGGAGCGGTCCCGCCGCGTGTCCGGCGATCGACAATCCTGATGAGGTTGGTCCGGACGGCGCAACATCGGCCCGCTGTCCGGCGAGACGACCGGCATGACCGCGCCGCGCCGCCGCACCCGCCCCACCGGACCCCGTCTGCTGCTGGCCGGCGCCGTCCTCGCGCTCGCCCTGTCCGGGACCGGGGTCGCCGGGCCCGCCTCCGCGGGCACCGGCTGTTCCGCGGCCTGGACCGCGGCCGGATGTCCCTGATCCCGCCCGGCAGGCAACCGGACGCCCGATTCGGTACGAACTCCAGTCATGCTGCCCGAACCGCGCCACCGCGCCCGGACGCTCCTGTCCGCCTGGTCCACCGGCCCACGCCGCATGATCGCGATGCTGGCCGTGCTGGTACTGGTCGCCCTCGGCATCGTCGGGGGGCTGACGATCGGCCGGATGTCCGACAGCCCGGCCCTGGCCGGCGAGCCGGGGACGGCCGCGCTCGGCCCGCTCACCGGCCCGCCGACGTTGTACGGGCGGGTGCAGCGGGTCGTGGACCCGGCGACGGTCGTGGTGGACGTCGGGGGCCGTCCGGTGACGGTGTCGGTGATCGGCGTGGACACCGCGTCGACGCCGCCGTGCGCGCGGGCCGACGCGCAGCGGTTCGCCCAGGATTTCCTCGACGGTCAGGAGGTCACGCTGGTGCCGGACCCGACGCTGCCCGCTCCGGCGGCGGACGCCCCGACGTGGCCCGCGTACCTCGTGATCGGGACACAGCAGTCCTACACCGACGCTGCGCTCGTCGCGGGCTGGGTGGACCCGGGGCAGGGCCGCTACCGGCCGGGCTTCGAGGCCGGGCAGCGCATCGCGCAGGACCGGCGGGCCGGCATGTGGGGGCCGCCGTGCAACCGGACGTCCTGACCGCACGGCGACGCGGTGGGCCCTCGCAACCGGGTGTCACCCGTTCGGCAGAATGGTGAGCGTGGATCCCCGGGCGGTGCGCACACGACGGCGTCTCCAGGACGCGCTGCTCGCGCTGGCCAGGGAGCGCGCCCTCGAGGCGATCACGATCGCCGACGTCGCGGAGCACGCGTCGGTGAACCGCAGCAGCTTCTACCAGCACTACACCGACAAGGAGATGCTGCTGGCCGACGCGCTCGCCAACCGGGCGGCGGACGCCGGAGCGGACCTGTCGGACCTGTCGATGGACGACATCGGGCCCGAGCCGCCCGCGGCGCTGCTGCGCTGGTTCATCCATCTGGCCGAGCACGCCCCGCTGTACCGGCAGGCGCTCGGCGGTGCCGCGGCGCCGGACGCAGCGGCCGGGATGCGCCGCCGGATGCAGTCGGTCGTCGCCGACACGACGGTGCGGCTGGGTGTCTCCGAGGACGCGTTCGGCATGCCGCTGGACGTGTTCGCCGCCGGCCTGACCTGGACGCTGCTCGGGGTCGCGGCCAGCTGGCTGGAACGGGACCCGCTGCCCCCACCCGACGTCGCGGCCGGGTGGGCGTGGCGGATGCTGGTCCGCCGGGACTTCTGAGCTCCGCTCGGAGGGGCCGGTCGGCCGTACCGCCCGGGCCGGGTCAAGCGGCCCGGGCGGTACGCGCCTCGCGGGTGTCCCGCGGAGCTCAGCCCTGGACGATGCCGGAGTTGCCCTGGTCGACCGTGGTGGTGGACTGCGACACCGGGCCGCTGGACAGCAGGCCGCCGATGTTGATCGACGGGTTGACGGTGGCCGCGACGTCGACCAGGCCGCCACGCTGCGAGGCGTGCCCGCCACCGCCGTGCTTGCCGCCGGACTGCAGGATCCCGCTGTTGGAGTCGTCGACGGTGGTGGTCGACTGCTGCACCGGGCCGGAGTTCAGGATGCCGCCGACGTTGGCCGACGGGCTGACGTCCAGGCCCAGCCCGACCAGGTCGTCGACCTGCACGGCGTCGCCCGCGCCGCAGCCGCTCTGCACGATGCCGGAGTTGGACCGGTCGAGCGTGGTGGTGTCCTGGGAGACCGCACCCTGGTTCAGGATGCCGCCGATGTTCAGCTGCGGGTCGACGGCCGCGTCGAGGCCGAGCAGTCCACCCTTCTGCGAGGCGGACGACGGCGCGCAGTCGCCGCCCTTGTCGTGGTGCTTGCCGCCGTCGCCGTAGTCACCGGCGAAGGCCATTCCGGCCGAGCCCAGGACCAGCGGGACGGACAGGACGCCGGCGGTGGCGATCCGCCGGGCGTTACGACGGGCGGGGGTCGTCTCGGGGGCGTTCATGGCACTCCTTCTGTGGCGATGTGATCCGGCCGTCGTACTGACACTCCGTCACTGGCCGGTGCCGCAGAACGTACGGACGCCCATCACCGAAGCGAGAGCACCCCCTCGTTCGGGCGGCGTTATGCCCGTTTCGGTGCGCCCGAACCGACCGTTCGCCGCTGATCAACTACACACAGTGCTATCCGTCAGGTGTCGTTTAGCTACTCTCCGTGGAAGATCTACAGCTCGCCGATCGTTACAGAAAGGCGCCGAGAAGTGGGGTGGATCACAGCAGCGCAACGACGGGACGGAACGGGCGTCTCTAGCTCCCGGAGTCACCACCGGACCCGCCCGGTAGTTCTCCGACACCCGCCGCCACCTGCGGGAATGGGCCGTCCGGCGCGACGGGACTCGACCGTTCGTCGCGCGGGGTGCGGCCGTCGGGTGTGTATCGATCGCCGAACGGCGGCACCACACGGGACTGGACAGCCTTTCGCACCAGACTGTCGCACGCCGGCGCGGTCGCTCACGATGGTCAACGACGTGGTCCGTCCGGAGTAACGCTGTCGATGCAGATCACTCCTCCGCCGGGTCGACCTGCCGCAGCGCGGGCCACGACGGTGTCCGCGGGCCGCAAACCCGGTGACGCACCGGACGGATGACCGCGATCCTGGGCGGGTGCACATCGGACTGCGACGCCTCGACGAGCCCCTGCTGGCGGCGTTGTGCGACACGGCGGCCGCCGGGGCGGACCCGCTCGAGGTGATGCCGCCGGTGCCCGGCCCACCCGGCTGGACGACGCCGCGGCGCGCGGCGTTCGTCGCGTTCCACCGGGAGCGGTCGGTCGCGGCGCAGGTGCCGGTGGAGCGGACCTGGGCCGTCGTCGTCGACGGGGAGGTGGCCGGGGCGGCGCGGCTGGAACCGGTCGAGGGCGGCGAGGAGGCCGGGATCTGGCTGGCCCGGCCGTGGCGTGCTCGCGGGGTCGGCGGGGCGGTGCTCCGGATGCTCGTGGCACGCGCCGACGGCCCGGTCGTCGCGGAGACGAGCCCGGCCAACGCCGCGGCGGTCGCGGTGCTGCGCGGGCTGGGGGCGGACGTGACCGTCGACGACGACGCCGTGCACGGCCGGCTGGACTGAACCGGCCGTGGATCATGGCGACATGGGCGTCCTCGCCGCCGGCCGGCGGCACTCGGCCGGGCTACGGGCGGACGGGACCGTCGTCGCGGTCGGGGACGGCCGCGCCGGGGAGTGCGCCGTCGACGGCTGGACCGGCGTCGTCGCCGTCGCGGTGGGGAACGTCCACACCGCCCGCAACACCGGCCGCGCGCACACCGTCGGGCTGCACGCCGACGGCACGGTCCTGGCCACCGGTCGCGACGACGACGGCGAGTGCGCCGTCGCCGGCTGGCACGGGGTCGTCGCGGTCGCCGCGGGGTGGCGCCGCACGCTGGGGCTGCGCGCCGACGGCACCGTGCTCGCCGCGGGGCGCGCCGCCGAGGGCGCGTGCGCGGTCGACGGGTGGCGCGGGGTCCGGGCTCTGAGCTGCGGCGACTGGCACTCCGTCGGGCTGTGCGACGACGGCACCGCGGTCGCCACCGGCAACGACCGGTACGGCCAGTGCGCGGTCGGCGGATGGCGCGACCTGGTCGCGGTGTCCGCCGGATACCTGCACACCGTGGGGCTGCGGGCCGACGGCACGGTCGTGACCACCGGGCGGGGCGGCGGCGACGTCGCGGGATGGCACGACGTCGTCGCGGTGTCCGCGGGCAGCGGTCACACGGTGGGGCTGCGTGCGGACGGGACGGCCGTGGCCGCCGGGGACGACGACCTCGGACAGTGCGCCGTCGGGACCTGGCGGGACGTGGTGGCCGTCGCCGCCGGGTCGGCGCACACGATCGGGCTGCGGGCCGACGGGACCGTCGTCGCCGCGGGCGAGGGCTCCGGCGGCCGCTGCGATGTCGACGGCTGGACCCTTGCCGTCACCGCACCGGGCGGATCCTCGGGTGCGTGATCAGCCCGTCGCGGGAGGTGAGGTCGGCCGGCCGGTGTCCACCACCCGGCCCGGGTGACCGATCACTTCCGGACGCCCTCCCGGTCGTACCGGTCATGCCCTCCGCACACACCGCACGCCGCATGTTCGGGCTGACCGAGCCGATCTGCCTGGCCACCTACCTCGCCGACGAGCCGAACGAGGAGCTGGCCGCGCTCGGCCACCGCACCTACTGGGACGGCTACTTCGCGAGCCGGGCCGCGCCGCTCGGCCGGGTCCCGGCCGAGGTCGTGCACGCGGCGTTCTACAGCTTCGCCGACGGCGAGGCCGCCCGGCACATCCCGAGCGCCTGGGCGACGGTCCCGCCGGAGGAGTCCTTCGCCGCGTGGCGACGGGGCAGCGTCGCGGCGCTGCGCCGGATCCTCGGCGCCGAGCTGTCCGGTTCGCCCGGCGTGGCCCGGGCCGCCGACCTGCTCACCACCGCCGCGACGAGCGCCCCCACCGAGGGCCGGGTGATGTACGCGGGGATGCGCACCCTGGAGGTCCCCGGCGACCCGCTGACCCGGCTGTGGCAGTCCGCGACGACGCTGCGCGAGCACCGCGGCGACGGGCACGTCACCGCCCTGCTCACCGAGCGGATCGGTGGCACCGAGGCCCACCTGTTGTCCGCGCTGGACATGGGCGTCCACCCGCCGGAGACGTTCGGGCGCGTGCACCACCTGCCGGCGGCCCGGCTGGCCGATGTCATGTCCGGTCTGCGGCGACGCGGCCTGGTCGACGACGACGGGTGGCTCACCGACGCGGGCCGGGAGGTCACGGCGCGCGTGGAGGCGCTGACCGACGAGCTCGCCGCGCCGCCGTACGCGGCCCTGTCCGACGCGGAGCTCGACGAGCTGGTCGCGGAGCTGGAGCCGCTGTCCACGATGATGACGGCGGCCTGGTCGCAGTGACCGCCGGTCAGGGCAGCAGCACCGCCACCGCCGCCCGCGCCTGCCGCGCCGGATCCGGGCTCCCGCCGATCGCCGCGGTCACCATCGCCCCCTCCGCGAGCAGGCAGACCGGCTCGACGGGATCCACGCCGGCCGCCGACGCCCACTCCCCGAGCTGCCGGTGGAACAGCTCCTTGTGGCTGCGCACCTCGCGCAGCACCGGCTCCGAGGTGCTGCCGAGCTCGCCGTAGGCGTTGATCCACGCGCAGCCGCGGAACCCGGGCCGGGTGAACCACTCCCCCAGCCAGTCGAAGACGGCGAGCAGCCGCTGCCGCGGGCCCCCGACCCGGGTCACGTACGCCGCCAGGTCGCCTCGCCAGCGCTCGTCGCGCCGACGGAGCACCGCGACGACGAGGTCCTCCTTGGACGGGAAGTCCCGGTAGATCCGCGTGAGCGGGAGCCCCGACGCCGACCTGACCTGGTCCATCCCGACGGCCCGGATGCCGCGCTCGTAGAACAGCAGCTCCGCTGCGTCCAGCAGGGCGTCCCGGTCGAGACGGGCCTGCTCCTCGGTGATGGCCGCGGGCACCGATGACCTCCTTGACATCGAGAACGATCGTTCCCTACCTTACCGGAGCAGATCGAGAACGCTCGTTCTCGACTGACCGAGGAGACAGTCGTGACCGATGGCCGTCCGCCCTACCCGCCGTTCACCGCGGAGACCGCGCGCCAGAAGGTGCAGGCCGCCGAGGACGCCTGGAACACCCGGGACCCCGAGCGCGTCGCGGGCGCGTACACACCGGACTCGGTGTGGCGCAACCGCGACACCTTCGCCACCGGCCGGCAGGAGATCGTCGAGCTGCTGACGGCGAAGTGGCAGCGCGAGCAGGACTACGCGCTGCGCAAGAGCCTGTGGGCGTTCGACGACAACCGCATCGCCGTCCGATTCCAGTACGAGTCCCGCGACGCCGACGGCCGATGGTGGCGCAGCTACGGAAACGAGCTGTGGGAGTTCGACGAGCTGGGACTCATGCGGCGGCGCGAGGCCAGCATCAACGACGTCCCGATCACCGAGGCGGAGCGGCGGATCCACGGCCCGCGCCCCGAGTCCGAGCGGGGTGTCGACATCCCGCTGCGGTGAGCGGGGTCAGACGAAGTCGGCGCCGATGGTGTTCCGCATCCGGGTGAGCAGGTCCTGCTGCTCCCGCCCGGGCTGGTCCGGCGCGGCGGGCCGGATGCGGCCCTCGACGTCGTGCAGCGGGATGTCCGAGCGCCCGATCGGGGAGATGCGGGCCATCGACCAGCGGGAGAACACCCGGTCCTCCACCGTCGCCGACTCGACGACCGACACATCGGTGTGCCGGTCGTCCTCCCGGATCTTCTCGAAGAGCTCGGTGACGACCGTCTCGTCGCCCTCCAGGGTCTGGACGAACCAGTTGTCGGAGATCAGCAGCGCCCCGGTGACACCGGCCTTCTTGTTCTTCGACCGGGCCACGTCGAAGATCTCGGCGAGAACCTCGTCGCGGCGCTCGCGCGGCACCGTGCTGTGACTGCGGTAGATCAACCGGTGGACCTGCTCGGCCATGTGGGTTCCCCCGTGTCGGTCGGGCCGCGTCACCGGGTCGGGCGCGGAACCGTCACGAGCCCGGACCCGGGTGATCGTCACGGCGGATCCGACGGTAGTGGCGTGGGACACACTGCGGTGTCGCGATATGAGACAGCGCGTCGGGAGATCGGGCGGCAGCGGGCCCCGTCGAACCGGACCGGCAGCGGAGCGCCCCCGTCGGTGACGTCGCGCCGGGCGCCGCGACGGGTCAGCAGTCGCTCCGGGGCACCAGACCCCGCTCGCACAGGTACTGCATCTGGGTCTCGCCGCTGGTCGGCGCCCGGCCCGCGGACGTGCCCGGGTCGAGATACCCCTGGTATGCCGAGCACGACGGGTCGAACCGCCCGGCGGCCATCGCCCGTGCCGCGCAGTCGTCACCGGACGTCCTCGCCCGGCTCTCCTCCGCCGCCCGCGCCTCGGCGGCCGCAGCCCGGTCCATCGCCCGGCGGGCCGCGACGATCGCGCCGTCCACCGCCGCACCCGGCTCGGCCCGGGACAGCACACCGGCGGCGGGCGCGAACGGGACGGACACCGAAGCGGCCGCGGACTCCGGGGTGGTGACCCGCTCGGCGCCGGACGCGGCGGCGCACGCGCTGGTGGCGAACACGGCGGCGACGACGGCCGCCACGGCGAAGCGGCCCATGCCCATCGTCGTTCCCCCAGCCGGTCACACCGGCCCCGCCCCGGGGCCGGCCCACAGTGTCGTGGGTGGCGCGACGACGGTCAGCGTGTACGCCGGATCGTCACCCCTTCTGATGAGGGATGACGGGCGGGACCGCCGCGGGTCAGACGTTGAACCGGAACGAATCAGCACGATCCACGGACCTGCGGTGTTCGCGATCGCATACGGCGTGACCTGCGTGAACGTGGGTTAACACCTGTCGCTGCCTATCGCCCGTAGTGAATCTGCTGACGAACAACTGACGAACGCCCTCCGGCTCTGCCCGCCCACCGCAGAAGGCGCCTGGTGCCATCCCGTCGACAGTGGCCCCACCCGACCTTGCTGTGCCGTGGGGGCAACCGGCGCTGGTCTCAAGCCCCGTGGCCCGCTGCACGATCCCGGCGCCGCCGTGGTTCTGGCGTTGCGCCGCTTGGCCGTGCGCTACCAGCACCTCACCGATGAGATCCGCGACGCCGACCGCGACCTGCACGGGCTCGTCACCGACGCCGCGCCTGCTCGCGCTGGTGGGGGTCGGCACCGAAGTCGCCGGCCAGTTGCTCACCACCGCCGGGGCCAACCCGCAGCGGATGCGCTCGGAGGCCGCGTTCGCCCATCTTTGCGGCGTCGCTCCGATCCCGGCCAGCAGCGGCAAGACCATCCGCCACCGGCTGAACCGCGGCGGTGACCGCGGCGCGAACAACGCGCTCCACGCCGTGGTGCTGTCCCGGATGCGCTGTGATCCACGCACTCGCGCCTACTTCGACCGGCGCACCGCGGAGGGCCTGTCCAAGAACGACATCATCCGGTGCCTCAAGCGCTACCTGGCGCGAGTTCTACCAGGCGCTGCTCACACCTACCCGTCCTCGTCGTCCCAGCTCACCCAGTGGGGCAGGTGGGCGGGTCAACCCTGAAACGCCGCAGGCGCGCGCAGCGGGGTTGAAGCGCCTGCCTGCCCCACGGACCATCCCAGCGGACGAAGGACACCCCGGTCATCGTTTCTTGACAGGACAAGTCAGGAGCATCCTGCCCGCCCGGCGAGGGCATGCTCGGCTTTAGGTGAACTGAGACCGCCAGGACTGATGCGCGACTGGCGGGCATCCGTACCCCTTCAAACCACCCGAATTACGTGCTTCGACCGACTGATCCCAAACTGCCGAGCGGAAGCCTGGCGGTCTCGGGGATCAAGCTGACGGCGACGAGTGACACGACACCGGCCGCAATGAGTATCAGTGCCGGAGCGACGTCGATACCGGTGATCGCGACTAGCCAAACCGAAATCATGGGCGTTGTGCCCCCGAATAGTGCAATCGATATATTGTAACCGATTGAGAACGCCGTGTAACGGACGCGCGTGGCGAACAGCTCAATCATCGCCGCGAAAGGCGCGCCGGAGAACGTGCCGAAAAGAAGACCCAGCAGTACCTGGGACAAGATCACGCTTCCGGTGTCGCCCGACGACATCAGCACGAAGATCGGGTAGGCAAGAAGAATATAGCCGATACACGCTGCGGCGACGACCGGCCGCCGGCCGATCCGGTCGGACAGCGAGGCTGTGATCGGGATGACGGCGATCGCGATTCCGAGGGCAATCATCATCATGACCAGCGCGCTGCCGCGTTCGAAATTGTGGACCGTCGCCAGATAGGTGGGAATGTATGTCAGGACCATGTAGAAGCCTGCCGCATGCATCGTAGTGAGGGCGAGACAAAGAGTGATGCCACGAACGTTCCCCTTCACAGTCTCGCGCAACGGGGAGCCGGTGTGCTCACCGGCGGCGACCAAGGCCCGGAACTCGGGAGTGTCTTCAACCTTCAGGCGCAGGTAGAGACCGATGAGCCCGAGCGGGAGCGCGAGTAGGAACGGCACGCGCCATCCCCAAGTGACCATCTCCTCCTGCGACAGTGTCGCGCTCAGTACGGTGACGAAGACTGCCCCGGCGAACGCACCAGGCAGTGCCGACATGTTCACCCATCCGACTTGAAACCCGCGGCGGTGCGCCGGGGCGTACTCGGCGAGGAAGACCACCGCACCGCCGACCTCTCCACCGGCTGAGAGGCCCTGGATGATCCGAAGGAGCACCAGAAGGACGGGCGCCGCGACGCCGATGCTCGCGTAGCCGGGTAGAAGTCCGGTCACGAAGGTTGCTACGGAGATCAGTATGACGACCGCGGCCAACGTCTTCTGCCTGCCGATCCGGTCGCCGATGCTGCCAAAGACTATGCCTCCGATCGGTCTGACGATGAAGGCCAGGGCGAATGCGGCGAACGAGGCGAGTATTGACGCAGTCGGGTCGGTAGACGGAAAAAAGATCACTCCGAGTGTCGCCGCGAGGTATCCGTATACCGTGTAGTCGTACCATTCTACGGCGTTCCCGATGGATGCCGCGACTATCGCTCGGCGGCGGGTCGAGGCGGTTACGGGGGCCGGAGCCGCCTCGGCGCTGCCGTTCTCGTAGAGCTCCATTTCTCGGTCCTCCCGGGAAAATGGGGTGATTGACGTGTGGCCGCACGAATGGCCCGAAACTGGGAGTGAACTGGCCAAGGCTCGGACCGTGTAGAAGCAACGGGCTCGTCCATGGCGGGCACCGCTGACGATGTGTTCTCGGTACCGCAACTGACGCGGACACGTGCATCGCGAGCCGGGCGGCCCGTAGCCGCCCGTGCCCCGACTCCTGATCGTCAGGTCGCCTCAGCTGGCGGGCTGCAACAGCACTCCCGGGTTGAGGACACCGGCTGGGTCGAGCGCTCGTTTGGCGCCGGCGAGTGCGCTCGCGAACAGCTCCGGCCGCTGCCGGTCGTACCAGGGTCGATGATCGCGACCGACGGCGTGGTGGTGGGTGATCGTCGCGTGGTGCTTGACGAGAACCTCCGATACTGCCGACTTGATCTCGTCCCATTGGGACAAGACGCTCCCCCATTTGCCAGGGGCGTAGACGCCGTAGTAGGGCGCCGGGCCGTCCGGGTACACATGCGTGAACCGGCAGGTGAGCAGGCCTGAGCCCGTGACGTCTGCGAACGCGTGCTGCGCTGCCTCGGTGACGGCAGCGTGCAACGCGGGGAAGGCATCCCACGTGCAGGAGGTCTCAAAGGTCTCGAGGATCATCGATCGCCTCGCCAGCGCATCCCGGTGGTAGGGCATGCGCAGGAACGACGTCCGCCACGCCTGTGCGGGGCTAGCGCTCCGGTTCTCCACGGGGTCGTGGACCGTGCCGCCGTGCTGTCGGCACAGCTCGGTAGCTCGGGCCAGATGGGTGTCGACCGGGTGATCTGCGGACTCGAACCCGAGCACGAGCACCCCGCCCCCCGTCGTGATCCCGGCGTTGAGCGCGCTTTCAACCGTGTCGAGCAAGCGGCAGTTGGCAGGGTCTAGGCCGCTCTGCGCGACGGCTCGGGTAGCCTCCACAGCTTCCTCGAACGAGTCGAAAATCACCGACGCTCCGGCGCGGTGTACCGGTCGTTCCTGCAGCCGCATCCAGGCCTCGGTGATTAATCCGAGAGTGCCCTCCGATCCAAGGAACATCCGGTCGGGTGATGGGCCGGCGCCCGAGCCGGGTAGCCGCCACGACTCGCCGACCCCGGTCGGGCTGACCACGCGCATGGACTCGACCATGTCATCGATATGGGTCAGCCGGGTCGCATAGTGTCCACCAGCCCTGGTCGCCAGCCAGCCGCCGAGCGTCGAAAACTCGAAGGACTGAGACCGTGTTTGAGAAGGGTCGGCGTGTCTGCGCCGCGCGGGCCGCGCTCTGGTCCATCGTGGACGGGTGGCTCGGCGTCAGCGGCGGTATCCCTCGGACACCAGCGATGAGCAGTGGGCGTTGATCGAACCGCTGTTGCCCGAGGCCGGGGCGGGTGGGCGTCCGGAGAAGCACCCGCGCCGGGACGTGGTCGACGCGATCCTCTACGTCGTGCGGGCGGGGTGCGCTTGGCGGGCTCTACCAGCGGACTTCCCGCCCTGGCAGACCGTCTACTGGTATTTCAACCGGTGGGAACAGCAGAAGGTCACCGAGAAGATCCTCCCGGTCGTGCGCCGTCAGCTACGTGCCGACGAGGGGCGGGACCCGGAACCGAGCGCGGGGATCATCGACTCGCAGTCGGTGAAGGGTGCCGACACCGTCGGGCAGGACTCGCGCGGCTTCGACGCAGGGAAGAAGATCAACGGCCGGAAGCGGTTCATCGTGACCGACACCCTGGGCCTGCTGTTGACCACGGTGGTGTGCTCGGCGTCGGTGCAGGACCGCGACGGGGCGAAGTCGATCCTGCTCGACCTGTACCTGCGCACCAGGGTGCGGTTCGTCTACGCCGACGCCGGGTTCGCCGGACGCCTGCTGGAGTGGGCGAACACGATCCTGCGCACCAGCGTCGAGGTCGTGCGCAAACCGCCTGAGCAGCGCGGGTTCGCCGTCCTCCCGCGCCGCTGGGTGGTCGAGCGGACACTGGCCTGGCTGACCGCACACCGCCGTCTGGCCCGCGACTACGAACGCCACCCCGCCGTCTCCGAGGCCATGATCCGCTGGGCCGCGATCAACACCATCACCCGCCGCATCGCCCGCGGCAAGCCGGCCGCCCGCCAACAGAAATACGTCTTCACACCCGCGACTTGATCTTCTCAAACACGCTCTGAGGAAAGTGGCGCAAAGAGAGTCCGTGGGGGCGTAGCGCATTCTCCAGATCGGGGCCCAGGACGCCGGCCTGGATCCGGGCCGCCCTGCTGGTGTGGTCGATCTCGAGGACCTGATTGAGCCTCCCGAGATCCAGCGTGACCGTAGCCGGGAAATCGGTGAACCGGGGCTCGACGCCCCCGACAACCGAGCTACCGCCACCGTAGGGAATCACGGCGTGGCGGTTCTCGGTGCACCAGTCGAGCACGTCGATGATGTCCTGCTCGTTCTGTGGTCGAATCACAAGGTCCGGTGCGTGGGACATGTCTCCCTGCAGGTTCCGGGCCACGTCGCGAAATCCTTTGCCGTGCGCATGCGATGCACGGTCAAGCAGGTCGTCCGAGCACAAGGAGGCCAGAGAGGAAGGCGGCGTCGCACGTGCCGCTGGAAGGTTCAGCGCCGTGACCTCGGGCGGTTGGTGGTCGGTCAGGTCGGCGTTAGGCAGCAGTGCGGTGATCCGCGCCAGCAAGGCCTCGAGTTCTGGCCCGGTGGCTGCATCTTCGATGGTGCCCCATCCCCACCAGGAACGCGTCCGCGCGGTCTCCGTGGTCGCGTCGTTTCCGCTTTCACGCATGCGTTGTCTCCTTCGTTAGTTCGCGCTTGAGGATCTTTCCGGTGGCCGTCATAGGCAGCGTGTCGCGAAACTCGACGAACCTTGGGTACTTGTAGGCCGCCAGGTTATCCTTGCACCACGCAATCAATTCGTCCTCGCCTATCTCGGCGCCGGATTCGCAAATGACATACGCCTTAACCTCCTCGCCGTATTGCTCGTCGCGCACCCCCACTACGGCCGCGAGGCTCACAGCCGGATGAGTCACGAGCACTTCCTCGACCTCTCTCGGGTACACGTTGAAGCCGCCGCGGATGATCATCTCTTTGCTGCGGTCGACAATATAGACGCAGCCGGCCGCGTCCTGCTTGCCGATGTCCCCGGTCCGAAACCAGCCGTGGGCATCGATGGCATCAGCCGTGGATTGAGGGCGGTTCAAGTAACCCTTGGTCACGTTGTGGCCACGGATACACACCTCTCCGAGTTCTTCGGGGGCCGCCTGGCTCCCGTCCGCTGAACGGATTCTCACCTCCACACCCCATACCGGCCGCCCGACCGATCCGGGACAGCGTGGCTCGTCGAGCCGATTGAATGTGGAAATCGGGCTGGTCTCCGACAGGCCGTACCCTTCGAGGATTGGCACGCCGAAAGTCCGCTCAAGACCAGTAAGCACTTCGATCGGGAGCGGAGCGCCACCAGCGAGGCATACCCGCAACGCATGGTCAACGTCTGACGGGGCGAGTCGTTCCCGCGCGTGCTTAAGCAATTGCCAGAACATGGTCGGCACGCCGGCGAATACCGTAATCTTCTCACGACGCATGATTTGGAATGCTTCGGCGGCGTCGAAGCGCGGCTGGAGGACGATCGTCGCGCCGTTCGCGAAGCCCGCGTTCATCTGGACCGTCTGACCGAACGAGTGGAAGAGCGGCAGCGAGGCCAAGTGTACGTCGTGCGAGTGGCGACCGACCACCCGATCAACGAGAAGCGCATTAAGCACCAGGTTGCTGTGAGTCATCTCCGCGCCTTTTGGCTTTCCGGTTGTTCCGCTCGTATAGAGAACCACCGCCGTGTCAGTTTCGCAAATGGGTGGGGTTGCAGACTCCTGCACTCCCCAGCGCCGCAGGTCGTCGAGCGTCGACACCTCAGTGTGTTCCAGCTGACGGGGCGCACTTGCCCGAATAAGTACGAAATGCACGCAGCCCGCTGCGGACTGGAACGCCGACCACCCGCTCCTTCCAGACGGGAGGTCAGCGGTGCCTTCATAACACAGGTACGTCTTCGCTCCCGAGTCCTCGAGGTGGAAAGCAATCTCGCGCGCGGTCAGCAGCACGTTCAATGGGACGACAACCGCTCCGGCCTTCAGAACGCCGTAGTAGGCGACCGGAAAGGCGGGCACGTTCGGACACGTCAATGCGACGCGGTCACCCGGTCGAACGCCACGAGCCAGCAGCCCTCGCGCCACTTCGTCCGTAGCTCGGTCGAGCTGGGCGTAGCTCAGGCGCTCGTCACCGAGCACCACCGCATCACGATCGGGGAACTCACGCGCGGCATGTTCGAGCAGGACAGCGAGATTGAACATCCGGATCTCCACGGCTCTGTGGGTGAGACACCACACCGTGGCCCGGTGCGGCCGGACACGGATAGTGGCCGGACCACAAGGCTGGCTGAGATCGAGTCACAAGCTGTCGGGTGAGATCCTCTCGGGACGTCGCCCCAACAACAGGCGAATGGCGATCAGCAACTCTTGTATGTCTGCGAGCTTGCGCATGTCTCGTCCGGTACGCGCAGCGATTCGATCGAGTCTGTAGTAAGCAGTGTTGACGTGTACGTGCAGCCGCTCGGCAGCGACCTTGGCGTTGAGGTCGCTAGCGGCGTACTCCAGGAGTGTGGCCACCATATAGCCACCGGCGGACTGATCCTCCTCGACGAATCGTCGCAGTTCAGGGTGGATCAGCCGACGCGCGGTCCCGTCGTCTCGCAGCATCAGGTAGTCCAGGCTTGACAGCATCGGCAAGGCGAGAACCCCGGTCCGCCCGTTGAGGCCATCGCGGGCAACGCATGCCTCGGCGTACGCCTCCGGCGCCTCGGCGAGACCGGAGTACACCGTGCTGACACCTATGGACAGCCGGATGCCCTGCCGCTCAAGCTGCTCCACTGTGCGCTCGTGAACGTCGACCAACGGTCGCACCCCACGGGTCGGTACCGGTGCAATTCCGACGATCTCGTCATGCCGGACGACGGTCAGTCCTTGGAAGCCGGGGCCGGCGGCGAGCTGGACCGCAGCCACCACGTCGCCCAGCGTGCGTTCCCCCGGTAGCTGCTGCACGGGCGCAGCCGACAGGGCTATCAGTCGGGTCGACGGGCCGAGACCGGATGCCCGCAGAATTGACTGGCGTACGCCTGACGAACAGTCTCGCCGTGCGAGCAAGTCTTCGAGCAGGTCGCGGCGGACCCGGTCGTACTCGGCCAGCTGGTACTGCTGCGCAGCGAGATAGGCTTCCGCAGCCACCGAGCTGCCCACCTCGATCACCTGCATGACGTGCGCAACGAGCGACAACGCCGTGTCGCCGGACCCCGGGCGCTGCTTCGAGACCGCCAACAGACCCTGCCAAAGGTTCAGTTGCCCGATCCGGAACGCTTGGAGGAAATCCGACAGCGACACGCCCTGCCCGACACGCCTCCGTGCCTGCTCTGCGCTCGGCGCGAAGTCCGGACGGGACGCCGGACGCCCCTCTGAGATCGTAGCCAGTACCGTACGAAACACCGACCCTACGTGGGCCGTGACATTGTCGCGCAGCTCGCCGTCGTCGCTTCCTGCGTATGCGGGGACCTGCCGCCAGATGTCGTCCACAGCACGGCGAACGACATCGTCGAGCGACGGCTCTAGGGCGACAGCTAGCGACTCGGCACCGATCTCGAGCGCCAAGTCATAGTTTCCGTCCGGCCTGTCGACCATTCGATCACCTGCAAGGAGCGAGAACTGAAGGAAGCGACTGAGGCTACCGCCGCCGCGCAGGTCGGGCACAAGTCGCCGCAACCGCCGGTGGACTAGCTGCGCGCACCGCAGCACGTAGTAGCGCTCTTGCTCGGCGCGCGGCGCTGGGGACCGGCCGAAGGCCGCATGCCCCAGCGCCGCGCGCCGAGCCTGACCACAGCCCGGGACAGCGGCGCGGAGCGCCGCCTTGATAACGAGAGGAAGGTCTAAACACAGCGGGCGACAGGGCGGTGTCGGGTTCCGCTTGATGGGTAACACGCTGGCTCCAGATGAGGGGTAACGCTCCGCTCCTGGTCTCTGCTGTGCACGACGGTCGTCGTGCGGGAGGGGCCAGGACTGATGCTCGTGGAGTTGAGCGTCGTGGAGCAGCGCTATCACGCGGTGATGGAGGTGGTCTCGGCCCGCGCCCCGGTGGTCGAGGTCGCCGCCCGCTACGGGGTCTCGCGCAAGACGGTGCACGCCTGGGTGCGCCGCTACCGCGAAGAGGGCCTGGCCGGGCTGGCCGATCGTTCCCATCGTCCGCACCGCCACCCGTGGCAGCTCGACGAGCAGGTCGAGGCCCTGATCTGCGAGATGCGCCGCAACCACCCCCGGTGGGGCCCACGCCGGCTGGGCCACGAACTCGCCCGCACCGGCCTGACCCCACCGTCACGGTCGTCGATCTACCGGACCCTGGTGCGCAACAATCTGATCGTCCCCACATCGCGGCGCCGGGCACGGGGCGACTACCAGCGCTGGGAACGACCTGAGCCGATGCAGCTCTGGCAGCTCGACATCATGGGCTCGGTCTGGATCACCGACCCCACCGCGCACGGTGGGGCCCGGGAGGTCAAGCTCGTCACCGGCATCGACGACCACTCCCGCTTCGTCGTGATCGCCGCCGTGGTCGAACGCGCCACCTCCCGCGCGGTCTGCCGCGCGTTCTGCGACGCCATGACCCGCTACGGCACCCCCGAGCAGGTTCTGACCGACAACGGACGCCAGTTCACCGGCCGCTTCGCCCGACCCCGCCGGGTCGAGGTGCTCTTCGACCGGATCTGCCGCCGCAACGGCATCGACCACCTACTGACCAAGGTCCGGTCCCCGACCACCACCGGCAAGATCGAACGCTGGCACCACAGCATCCAGGCCGAACTCCTCGACGACCACGGCCCGTTCGACTCCCTCGACGCCGCCCAGGCCGCGATCGAGCACTGGGTCGCCGACTACAACCACCACCGCCCCCACCAGGCCCGGGCCATGACCAGCCCGGCCACCCACTTCCCCACGGCCCAGCAGCGCCCGGACCCCGCACCCCGGATCTGGAGCCCGCCCGAACTCACCGGCCTGCCCGAACCCGACGACCACGACCCGCTCCCGGACGACCCGGACGATCTGTCCGAGACCGCCGCCCCAGTCCCACCCGCCGAACAGCCGGCCCCCGTCCCGGCCCCGGTCCGGTCACCGCCGCCGGCCCTTCCCGTCTCCACGGCCGCGGTCGAGATCGAACGCGTCGTCCCCGCCTCGGGCAACCTCGGAGTCTGCGGTCAACAGTTCTGGCTGGGCACCGCCCTGACCGGGCGGATCGCCACCCTCTGGATCGACACCACCACCGTCCATCTCAGCTTCGACGGCGTCCACCACAAGACCGTGCCCTCGCGAATGACCACCACCCACCTGGCCCGCCTGCGCACCGAGGGCGCCCGCCCTGCCGGACCGGCCCCGGTCCTGCCCGCCGCCGACCGCACCCATCCCGGCCCGCTGCAGATCCACCGCACCGCGAACTACACCGGCGGTGTCTCGGTCGCCGGGACCCACCTCAACGTCGGCGCCCAACACGCCGGCCGCCGCGTCACCATCCACCTCGAACACGGGCTGGCCCACGTCATCGTCGACGGCGTCCGCACCCGCACCACCACCCTGGAACTCACCCCGGCCCAGCGGCGCAAACTCCGCGGCGCTCATGCCGCCGGCCCACTACCGGCCGCCGACGACCGCCCCGCCCGCACCCAACGCCGGGTCTCCTCCCAGGGCGCCACCCAGGTCATCAACCAGCGCGTCCTGGTCGGCCAGCGCTACGCCGGACAGCTCGTCACCATCGAGATCGGCGAGACCACCCTGACCGTCTACGACGAACACGCCCAGCACGTGATCACCCAGATCCCCCGCACCAGCACCCGGCCCCTGACCCGCTTCAAGGCCTACGGTGTCCGAGACCGAACAACTGGCTAGGAGCAGTTACCGATCATCTGAAGCCAACCCGTCCCGCATCATCTGAACCCAGACACGGGCGACAGGGCGGCTGGGCGGATGCCAGGGTTGTCGGGCGCTGGATCGACACGGACGGAGCCCAGACACCGGACCAGGGGAGACGGCGTGAGTTGTCGCCAGCCACGGATCCTCACGCCTACTGCCGTGCACGGGTGATCGCCGTTGACATCCGCGGATACCTCGCAATCCGCCGGGCAGGCGATGGACATCGCGCTACCGCGGGGCTTGCAGGACACCGTCCAGGACGAGGTTCACGAGATGCTGGGCGATGTCGTCGTCGAGTGGGCGGCGCCGGGCGAGGATGCGGAAATGCATGGTCCCGATCAGTGCTTCGTACACAAGTGGCGCAACTGCGGGATCCGGTATCTCGCCGCGCTGGGCGGCGCGGTCGAAGATGACCTGGGCACGCTCGAAGCGATCGGCCCAGAAGGTGTCGCGCAGAACTCGTGAGGTCTCGTCCTCCGAGGTGGCCCCGAGGTAGGCGAGTGCGTAGCCGGCCGGCGTGCGGAGGAACTCCGCGACCGTCCCGATCACGGCTACGAGGTCGCCGCGCAGAGATCCGGTGTCGGGCGCGACGAGCTGTTCCCCGGACAGCGTCATCAGCACGTCGGCCAGCAGTGCCTCCTTGGTGCCCCACTTGCGGTAGACGGTCGTCTCGTTGACGCCGGCACGGGTGGCGATCTGGCCGACGGTGAGGTCGCCGGGAGCTACCTCCAGTAGCAGCGTCGACGCGGCATCGAGGACGGCGGCGCGCGTACGGGCGGTCCGGCCACCCGGTCGCTGCTTCGGGCTCGTGTTCACTACCTCACTATAAACGCAAGTACCACTTGCGTTAAGACGTGGGGGTGTCCATAGTCGGCGACATGACCTACGCGGAGCAGCCGGCCTGGCGGCAGATCCAGGAGTTCCTGCCCGAGTCCTTCCGCCTGACCGAGGCGACCGTCCCGGCCGAGGAGTGGTGGGACCACCACCTCGGCCACCGGATCCATCTCGACACCTACCGCAACGCGGACGCCCCGGTGAAAGTGATCCTCTTCCACGGCGTCGGCACCAACGGCCGTCAGATGTCCACGATCCTCGGCCGCCCCCTCGCCGCGCGCGGCTACGAGACGATCGCCGTGGATATGCCGACCTACGGGGTGACCGAGGTCGCACCCGGCGCCCTCGTGACCTACGACGACTGGGTGCAGATCGGGTCGGACCTCGTTGACGCCGAGCTGGCCAAGGACGACCGCCCGATCGTCCTCTACGGTCTCTCGGCCGGCGGCATGGAGACCTACCACGTCGCCGCGGTGAACAAGAAGGTCGCCGGCATCGTCGGCATGACCTTCCTCGACCAGCGTTCCCTGCGGGTCCGCGTCGAGACCTCCTTCGATCCGATCAGTGGCCTCGTCGGCGCCGGGGTGATGAGGCTCCTGTCCGCCACCCCGCTACGGACGCTGCGTCTGCCCATGCGGCTGGTGAGCAAGATGCGAGCGCTGGTCAACGACCGCGCAGCCGCCCGGGTCTTCTACGCCGACCCGACTTCGGCCGGGAACAAGGCCACCACGACGTTCCTGTCGAGCTACCTCAATTACCAGCCCGCCGTCGAACCGCGTGACTTCGATGTCTGCCCGGTGCTGCTCACCCAGCCCGCCGCCGACCGGTGGACGCCGCTGCACCTGTCCGAACCGTTCCTCGCTCAGATCACCGGGGTTCCGGTCACCACGGTCATGCTCGACAACGGCGGCCACTACCCCATCGAGCAACCCGCACTCGACCAGATGGTCGAGGCGATCGACGCCTTCGTCGCGAAGAGCGCCCGGCCGTGAGCGGCACGATCGTCGTCCTCGGCGCCACCGGATACACCGGCCGGCTCGCCGTCGAGGCACTGCTACGGCGAGGGGTCCGGCCCGTCCTCGCCGGCCGCCGCGCCGACGAGCTCGCCCGGCTCGCCGACGACCTCGGCGGGCTGCAGTGGGCCACCGCCGATGTGACCGACCCGGAGAGCGTGCGAACCCTCGTCGGTCCGGGTGACACCCTGTTGACCACGGTCGGCCCGTTCGAGCGCTTCGGGTACCTCGTCGCCGAGGCCGCAGCGTCCGTCGGCGCCCACTACGTCGACTCCACCGGCGAGGTCGGCTTCGTACGCGAGATCCACCGACGGTACGACGACGTGGCTCGCCGACACGGTGCGACGATGCTGCCCGCGTTCGGATACGACTACGTACCCGGCACCCTGGCCGGCGCCCTCGCCCTCGCCGAGGCACCAACCGCGCAGCGCCTGGAGATCGGCTACTTCGCCACCGGCTCACTGCGCAACGGGCTCAGCCACGGCACCCGCACGACGATGGCTGACGGCCTCACCCTCCCCACGACGGTCTGGCGCGACAAACATCTCACCGACGTCCGCACAGCGAGTGCCGTGAGCACGTTCCGGGTCCGAGGTCGCCGGCGTACGGGCTTCCTCGTGTCCGGGACCGAGGTCCTCGTCCTGCCCGCCGCCCATCCCTCTCTCACATCCGTCGAGGTCTACAACGGCTGGTTTCCCGCTCTGAGCCGGGCCATCACCGTCACCTCCGCGCTCGCCAACCAGCTCACCCGCCGACCTGCCGGTGCCCGACTCGTCGACCGGATCAGCACACTCGCAACCGGGCCCGCCGGCGGCCCGGACGAGGCCGAACGCGCCCGCACCCTCACCCACGCGGTCGCACGAGCCACCGACAGCGCCGACAACACACTCAGCGAGATCCACCTCGAAGGGCCCAGCATCTACTCCCTCACCGGCGAGCTGCTCGCCCTCGCAGCACAGCTCCTCGACACAGGGGCCGCGCACCTGCCGGGCGTCGTCGGACCGATCGAGGCCTTCGACCTGAGCGTGATCGAGAACGAATGCGCCCAGATCGGGCTGCGCCGAACGACCACCTGAACACTCAGAAGCGTCCGACCTTCTAGTCACGGCAAGTTTCTGGGGCGACAACCAGGTCATGCACCTCACCGCGGGCGGGCCGGCTCAAGACCAGGTCGATGTCGGGCGGTCAGCGGGTGTCGGGATGCCAGGTAGCGACGGTCTTGTCGTCATGGCGCTTGGCCCTGGGGAGGTCCCGGCCATCCGGGTCTCGCTCAGCTTCCCAACGGTGTAGGCCGCGAAGGAGGCCGAGTATCTCGTCATCGCTCTTGGCAGCGATGACGGACCAGGCCATGTGTAGGTGGTCGATGGTGCGCTGGGCGCCGTCGGTGGCGAGCACGGCCCAGTGGAGTTCGTCGGCGTCGATGTGGTGGACGGTGGCGTGATGGCCCGCCTCATGGGTGGCTTCGGCGATCCAGTAGCCGTCGTCGGAGTTCCGAGCGCGACGCTCGATGACCTGGAGATCGGCCAGGAGCTGCCGGTGGGTCTCGTCATAGCCACTCCCCCGCCGCAGCCGCTCGCGATAGCTCTGACGCTGAACGGGCGCGACGGACTCCAGCCTCTCGTCACAGAGCCGGACCTCGTGGCCACCGCGGCAGCCCAGGATGATCGTGCTGTCGCCTAGCACAGCAGCGTCGACACCGTGGTCAGTCCACCGCAGCAGAGCGACCGTTGAGGACGGGCCGTCGCCCGGGGTCAGGTCGAGCTCGGAAGACACGCAGTCGATGGCATCGGCGATGACCGTCCGCAGGTCCGACGTGGAGCTGAGGCCCGTACGGAGGGCGTCGAGCAGGGCCCCGACGTACTGCTCTGCTGGCGGGACGCCGGGGGCGATGGCCGTCGCGCCGTCGAGCACGATCAGCCCGTTCGGGGTGGCTGCCCAGCGGTCCTGTCCGGGGCCCGTTGCCCCGGGTAGCGATGCGCCGTGGGTGCTCATCGGGGCCATCGTCGCGGAGGGGCGAGCACTTTCAGCGTGGTGGGGGTCAGCTCGTCAAACTCACCGCTGAGGACCATGCTGAACGACTCCTCCCCCAGCTCCGCCCACAGGTCCACGACGTGCTCGGTGAGGTAGTGCGCGGCCCCCACAGACCCCAAGGCGTGCAGCCCGGCGATGTGGACGACGACCGCACCGGTGGGCATCACGTGGCGCGCGAGGTAGGCGATGTCGGCCCGGCGCGGCTCGGGATCGTCCATCGGGGACACCAGGCGCTCGCCGGTCTCGTCGTCGACGATCCCCCAGCGTGCGCCGTCGCCGATCGTCATCCTGAAGAAGGGATCGCGCTCCATCAGCGCGTTGCCCACGTGTGCGGACGCCGGACCGCAGACCACGACAGCGTCGCCAGTGGGTTCCCACTCCTGTAGCGGGTCGATGATGCGGCGCTCGACGGTGAACATCAGGCGCTCGGCCTCGTCGGTGAGGTGCACGCCGGTGGCGTCGTCCTCGCTGGCAATCACGAGATCGTCGCGGTTGAGCAGTCGGCGCCCGGGCAGCGCCAGTTCCAGGGGGCCGACGCCGAAGAACGCCCGGTGCGCTGGTGGGGCGCTGCTGCGGATCTGAGTGATGCGGCCCTTGGTCAGACCGAATGCCCGGGCAACCTCGGTATAGCTGCCGCCGAGCTGGTCGCGGGCCTCCTCGACCGCGGCGCGGCGGATGCGCGCGAGTTCGACCGAACGCTGCTGGTAGGTCGCCAGCAGGTCGGTTGCACGCCGCCCCCGCCGGACCGGGTCCGGCTCCAGGCGAAGCGCATGGAACTCATCGTCAACAGCAGCCACACCCCGAGTTTAGGCCCCTTGACAAGTTGGGCGAGCGTGCGCATCCTGGTTTAGCCCCCTGAACACGCACTCACTCGATAGCTAAGTTTAGGGGTATCAACGTACGAGAGGTGGAGTCATGAGGGATCTTCCGGTGGTGCTCGACGGCTTCAAGCTCACGGTGGTGGAGCCGCCCGCACCCAAGACACGCCAGGACGCCAACGGCGCCGATGTACCGGTGACCGATCGGGATGGGGTGGCGCAGTTTGTGGTGTCGTTGTTCGCGAAGTTGCAGGTTCAGGCGGGGCAGCGGGCGCCGAAGGGTGAGGAGATCAAGGTGACGCTGACTGCTGATCCTGGGGAGGGGTTCGGGGAGGACACGCGGGTGCAGCTGATCGACGCGAAGATCAACCCGTACTCGATCGAGTCCCCGGACGGGCGGACGGTGTCGGGGATCGCGTTCAAGGCGATGGGGATCAAGCACTCCGCCCCGGCGCCGATGCCGATGCGGCGGGGCAAGGACGGCGGGGAGGGTGAGTCGTGAGCCGCCCGGACTTTTTGCCGTCGTCCACGGTCTCGGTCGGGATCCACGTCTACGCCACCACTGAGTTCGTGACCCGTACCTATCCGGACGAGGACCGGGTCACGATCGACGCGACCGGCTCCGGCGGGTCGGTGACGGTGTTCCTCGACCGTCGCGACATCGCCCGCCTGCGCACCGTGCTGGAGCAGGCCGAGCACGACCTGACAAGCAGACAGCACGACAACGGGGCCCGTTCGATCAGCGGGCCGGCCGCCTGATGTAGCGGCCCACTTCTTTCGGCCGGACCTGATTTTCGGCACTTCCATGCAATTCCGAGACGGGGACACCTGTGTCCCGGATCAGGGGTGATCGCCAGTGGTGTGTGACGACTGCGCCGGTAGCCGCGCCTGCGATGTGTGTGACGGCTACGGCGACTCAATCTCAGGGGTCGAGTGCAC
Organism: Pseudonocardia sp. UM4_GMWB1; assembly: GCF_017312155.1. NCBI lineage: Bacteria > Bacillati > Actinomycetota > Actinomycetes > Pseudonocardiales > Pseudonocardiaceae > Pseudonocardia > Pseudonocardia sp. UM4_GMWB1. Next base: position 5,471,335 of record NZ_QJPN01000001.1, read on the forward strand.
GGCCTGTGGCGGTTCCGGGGCCTGCCCGGGCTGCCTCGGAGACGGCGAGACCAGCGGCCCCGCGTCGCTGGCGGAGACGGAGGCACGGCAATGAACGCGACCACGAACAATCGACCCCGGACAACAACGGGTGTCGGGCGGCTGGTGCGGCGGCTGGAGATCGAGCGGCGTCGTTGGTCCCGCAACGACTACCCGGTGGTGCCCACCGAGCAGGCGTGGCGGGCCGGAGTCGCCGAAGGCCTGCGCCTGGCCCAGCTCGCCATCCGCAAGGGCGTGTGAGCGGTGGCGCTCAACCTGGGCCCGCGGGACCGGCTGACGACGCTGCCGAAGGTCAACCGGCGCGCGCTGCGCAAGTACGGCGAGTTCTGGCGGGCCCTGCAGCTGGTCGGCGACGCCCTGGCCGAGGCGGAGAAGGTCGCCGCCAAGTCCACCGACGGCACCAGGTCCAAGCGCGGCGGGAAGGGCGTCTCGGCGAAGGCCGGCGGCGAAGGGCAGCACTGGTCGGTCGCCTCGCCGGATGAGATCTCGGCGTCGGCGAAGAAGGCGCATGGCTCGCTGAAGGTGATGGCCAGTTCGGCGAAGAGGTGGGAGGCCGAGCTGGTCTCCCGGGAGTGGAGGAAGTGACATGTCCAAGGCCGTCGACCGGACCGTGGAAGAGCTGGACGCGGCGATGCGTGAACTCAGGCGCTCGCTGCACGGGATCCCGTATCGGACCGGTGGGTTCAAGAACACCCACGACAACCTCGCCCGCGACGTCGCGCACCTGACCGTCCATCTGGACTCGGCACGCGGCGCATTGCGCGAGCAGAAATGACCACCCGTGGTGGTGGGGTCGCCCGCCGAACTGATTCTTGGCGGAAACACACGGCGGGCGCCCCTGCTACCCGACATCTCGTCTCGTGAGGACTGGTAGCAATGAGCAAGCGTAGTAGCTCGGCAACTCGTATCAACGGTCCGGCCCGCAGCCACGCGGGGCGTGCCACCCGGCCTCCGGGACGGGAGTTCCAGGCTCTCGCGTGGACTGCGCGCCACCCGGGGTTCGTGGCCGTCCCCCTCGTGGTGCTCGGCCTGGCCCTGATCCTCGGCCCGCTGGTCACGACGGCCGCCCTCGGTGGCCTGGTCGTCGGCGCGCTGGTGTGGGGCCGGGCCCACCCGGGGAGTTTCGACCGGTTCGCCGCACCTGCCCTGCGGGCTACGTGGCGGCGCTGGACGGTCTACCGCGGCCACCGCTGGGCACAGCTCATGTCGGACACCGGGCTGACCCGCGAGCACCGCCACACCGGCGCCCACCTCGTCCCCCGCGTACTGCGGGTCCGGTCGTCGTCGGCGTCGATCGACACCGTCTACGTCCACATGGTCCGCGGGCAGGACGTCGCCTACTGGCAGGAACGCGCGTCGGTGCTCTGGGAGGCGTTGATCGCGCACCGGGTCGCGATCACCCGCCACCGCCCCGGCGTGGTCGCCGTGGTGATCGAGTGGGAGCTGCCGTTCACCCGCACCATCCCCGCCCCCGACATCCCCGAACAGACCGACGACGTCGACCTCGGCGCGGTCGAAATCGGCGACAACGAACACGGCGAACCCTTCACCGCCCCCATCACCGGCGGACACCGCCTCGTCGCCGGCGCCTCCGGAGCCGGCAAGGGCTCGATCCTCTGGTCCACGCTGCGCGGGATCGGACCCTGCATCCGCGACGGCATCGTCCGGGTCTGGATGCTCGACCTCAAGGGCGGCGTGGAGACCGAGCAGGGCGCCCCGCTGTTCCACCGCTACGCCACCACCATGGCCCAGGCGCTGGAGCTGCTGACCGAGTTCCGCGACAGCATGCGCGACCGGCAGGACGACATGCGCGAGCAGAACATCCGCGCCGCCACCCCCTCAACCGGAACCCCGGTGGAGCTGCTGGTCATCGACGAGATGGCCATGCTCACCGCCTACGGCGACCGCACCTCAGTCCGCGACGCACTCCGGCTGCTCGCCGAAGTGATGACCCAGGGCCGGGCGTCGCTGTTCGCCGTGCACGGCTACCTGCAGGAGCCCTCCAAAGACGTCCTCGACGTCCGCGAACTGTTCACCCAGCGGATCTGCCTCGGCGTCACCGCCGCGTCCCACGTCGACATGGTCCTCGGCGACGGCGCCCGGGAGCGGGGAGCACTCGCGGATGAGATTCCCGGCGACGCCCGGCACGCCGGGATCGGGTTCGTGATCGACCGCGGGTCCCGGCTGCCGGTCCGGTTCCGGGCCGCCTACGTGTCCGACGACGACATCACCGAGCTCGTCACCCGCTGCGCACCGCCGGTGGCTGAGGTCATCGACCTTCCCCACGACAACACCGACGAGGCCGATGACGGTGACGAGCGGGGGGCGGCGTGATGGGCACGACGACTATCTGGGCGCTGCGCACCTGGGCCAAGCTCACCGTGCTGTTCCTGCTGGTCATCGGCGGCACCTGGCTCTATCTGGGCACCGGTTCGGGCTGGTTCTGGGTCGTGGTCGGCGGCGCGGTCGTGGCCGAGTACTACGTGATTCGCCAGCTCGCCCGTGAGTGGTCCTGGGAGGCCCGCGCCACCTGGTGGTGGTCGGCATGACCGCCCAGATCGGCACGGCACAGGCCGGCACGGTGCAGGGGGCGTTGTTCGGGGACCCGGCGCTGATCGAGTCCCCCGCCGACGACCGCACGGCGGCGACGCAGGATCCGCGGGAGGTCGCCCGGATCGTCGCGCTGGCCCAGGACCCGGGGCTCCTGCTGATCGAGCGGACCGGGCTGGTCCTGCGCTCCGATCCCGCTCGGCCCGGCTGCGCCGACGCCGTCGCCCGCCACGACGGCGACACCGTGGCCCAGCTGCTCGACACCGGCCACTTCAAGCTCGGCGGCGTCCACCACGTCCACCACAACGGTTCCGAGGGCCCGGCCCGCTCGATCCTGGTCCCCCGCGCCACCCGGGACATGGCCACCCGCTGGCAACACCTCCGCCCCATCCCCCAGAGACGGGCCGCGCCGAAGCAGGCGCCGCAGCGCACGACCGGGGTAATCGGCGTCGACGTCGTCGAGCCCGGCAAGGCCCTCGTCACCCTCGGGGGCATCGGCCACGGCGGGACCGTGCTGCGCGACGGCACCCGCTACCGCGTCGAGAACGACCACGGCACCCACATCGGCCACGCCAGCTCCTACCGGGCCGCCGCCCGCCTGCTCGCCCGCTACCACGGCTACACGCCGGGCCCGGTCGAGATCGAGCACGAACACCGCACCTACCGCCGCTGACCCGGTCCGGTGTCTCCGGCCCGGTCCCGCCGCCGTCCGAGTCCAGCTCCCGGCGGGACCGGAGCCACCCACAACCACGCTCCCGGGAGGGATGCCGCCATGACGGCTGCCACCACCCAGCACGAACACGACCTCTCGCACCTGCTGCGCTCACCGGACTTCCAGGACTGGCGCCGTGAGGTCACCGCCCTCGGCGGCTGCGCCGCCCCCATCCATCTGACCGGCTCCTCCCGGATCCAGGACCGCGCCACCGGCGCTGTGCTGGCCGAGCGCGACGGCGAGATCCTCGCCCCCTGCGGCAACCGCAGGGCGAGCGTGTGCCCGGCCTGCTCGGACCGCTACGCCTCCGACGCCTACCACCTCATCCGCTCCGGAATTGCCGGAGGCAAAGGCGTCCCCGACACCGCCGCGCAGCATCCGCGGGTCTTCATTACCCTCACAGCGCCGTCGTTCGGGCCCGTCCACACCCGCCGGGTCACCACCCGCGGCCTGGTCGCCCCGTGCGGCTGCGGCGACAAGCACCACCCCGACGACCCGCGCATCGGCTGTGCGCTCGACCCCGACACCCACGACTACATCGGCGCGGTCCTGTGGCAGGCCCACGCAGGGAAGCTGTGGAACCGCTTCGCCATCCGCCTGCGCCGCATCATCGCGCACATGCTCGGGGTCAAGGTCCGCGAGTTCCGCGACCACGCCCGCCTGTCCTACGCCAAGGTCGCCGAGTACCAACGCCGCGGCCTCGTGCACTTCCACGCCGTCGTCCGTCTCGACGGCCCGGACGGACCGACCACCCCGGCACCGGCCGGGATCACCGCCGAGGCCCTGCACGCCGCGATCCAGGACGCGGCCCGCTCGGTGTCGCTGCTCGTCGACCGCCCGGACGGGACACCACTGCCGCTGGGCTGGGGCCGGCAGGTCGACATCCGCCCGATCACCTCCACCACGGCCGCCGCGCTCGAGGAGGACGACGGCGAGATCACAGACTCGGCACTGGCTGCCTACGTCGCCAAGTACGCCACCAAGGGCACCGGCAAGAGCGAAGCCACCGACCGCCCGATCCGCGACATCGCCCACCTGCGCCACCTCGACCTCACCCCGCACCACCGCCGCCTGATCGAGACCGCGTGGGAGCTCGGCGGCCATGAGCAGTACGAGGAGCTGAACCTGCGCCGCTGGGCCCACATGCTCGGGTTCCGCGGGCACTTCCTCACCAAGTCCCGCAACTACTCGACCACCTTCGGAGCCATCCGCGGCGAACGTCGCACCTACCGCCTCGGCGAAACCCTCGCCGCCCTCGACACCCCCGCCGAACCCGGCTCGGTGCTGGTGGTCAACGACTGGCACGTCGTCCAGTTCGGACACCGCAACGAAGCCGAACGAGAGATCGCCCTCGGCATCGCAGAACGGCGACGCGAGCAACGCCGCACCCGTACCGAGAGGAACGCCCGATGAGCAGTGCTGAGCGGTTGTGGACGATCCAGGACGTCGCGCACTACCTCGGGGTGCCGGTGCAGACCCTCTACCAGTGGCGCAGTCGCGGCTACGGCCCGAGGGGCGTCCGGATCGGCCGGCACGTCCGGTACCGCTCGGACGACGTCCGGCGCTGGGTCGCCGACCAGGTCAAGGCGAGCGCCTGATGGCCAGCGTACGGAAACTGCCCGATGGTCGGTGGCAGGCGCAGTACCGGCCGTTCCCGGGCGGGAAGCAGATCACCCGGACCACCCGGAAGAAGTCGGACGCGCAGCGGTGGTTGGACGAGCAGACCACGTCGCTGGTCAGCGGCAACTACGTCGATCCCCACGCCGGGCGGGTCACCTTCGGGGCCTACTTCGAACGCTGGTCCGCCCGTCAGATCTGGGTGCCGGGGACGGCGCGGGCGATGACCCTGGCTGCTCGCTCGGTGCCGTTCTGGGATGTCCCGCTACAGCGGTTACTGCGGTCGCACATCGAGCTGTGGATCAAGGAGATGCAGACGGCCAATCGCGGCCCTGACCGCGCCGCCGGGCTCGCGCCGGGAACCATCCGGACGCGGGTGAACAACGTCCGGGCCGTTCTACGCGGGGCGGTCAAGGATCGGGTCCTGGCGACCGATCCGAGCGAGGGCGTCAAGCTCCCCCGTGCCCGTCGCACCGACGTGGCGATGGAGCTACCGACCTCGGACGACGTCCGGGTGCTGCTGGAGATGGCCGACCGACGGTTCGTGTGCTTCATCGCGCTGTGTGCCTTCGCCGGGCTGCGGCTCGGGGAGGCTGCCGCGGTCCAGGTCGGTGACTTCGATCTGGCGGCCCGGAGGCTCGTGGTCCGGCGGCAGGTGCAGCGGGCGAACAACCAGGCCGTCGAGATCCGGGCACCCAAGTACGGGAGCGAGCGGACGGTCCACCTCGCCGACGGCCTGGTGGACATCGTGCGGGTGCACCTGGCCGGGCTCTCGGGCCGTGGGTCGGAGCGGTGGCTGTTCCGGGGCGAGAACGGCAACCCGCCGCACCAGAACACAGTCGGCTACTGGTGGCGCAAGACCCGGCGCGACGCCGGGCACCCGACGATCCGCCTGCACGATCTGCGGCACTTCTTCGCCTCGGGGCTGATCGCGGCCGGCTGCGACGTGGTGACCGTGCAGCGGGCGCTCGGGCACTCCAGTGCGACCGTCACCCTGAGCACCTACGCGCACCTGTGGCCGACCGCGGAGGACCGCACACGAGCCGCTGCGGACTCGATGCTGACGGCCGTCCTCGGCGCTACTGACGAACCGGTGACGAATACGCCGGAGCCCTAACGTGCTGACCAGCGGAAACGGGACCCGATTAGACGTTGAAGCGGAACGTCTACGGGCGTTCCGTGTCGTTCCCCTACCCGCGCCCGACCACGTGGCTCTCGTTCGCGTGCGATGCCGACCGCGACCGCCTGGACGACCCGCACCCTCTCACCGGGGACGAGACTCGGGAGCTGGAGTGGCGGGCCGAGCAGGAACGGCGGGGGCGCGCCGGGCTGCCCTACGACCGTCCCGCCCCAAAGCGCGGTGGTCATCGGCGGTAGAGCCGCTCCGCCGGGCTCGGGCGAACTCGTCAGAAGTGATGACCTGGGCGCAAACGCCGCAACGTCGTCCACCAGTTGCACGACAACGAGGCGTGACTACCCACCGGAACCAGCCTCCGCCCTTCCCGCCGCCCCAGCCGTGGGGTCCGCCGCCCTACTGGCAGCCCACCCCGCCCCCGCCACCACCGAAGCGGACCTTGTCGGTGTGGGCGCTGGTACTCGCCTCTCTGGCCGTCGTGCTCGGCCTGCTGCTCGGCTTCAACCCCGTCACCGTCACCCTGTGGCTTGTCGCGCTCGTCGTCGGCGTCATCGCGATGCGGCGCGTGCACACCGGGCGGAGTGCCGGGCAGGTCTTCGCCGTGCTGTCGGTCGTGTTCGTCGGCGTCGCCTTCCTGGGGATGATCATCGGATCGGCCGCCACCAGTACCGGCACGTCGGCCGTCGCCGCGCCGGCCGTGACGCCCCAACCCGCTCGCTCCATCACCGACCGCGAGTGGCAGCAGATCGCCCGTGATCCGGAGGCCCACCGCGGCGAGAGGATCGTGGTGCACGGGGAGGTGTTCCAGGCCGACTCCATGACCGGTACCGAGGCGATCATGGCCGACATCTCCGGGCAGCCGAGCGAGTACCCGGACAGCACCGCGATGGTCACCGGCTCGGTGTCCGAACTCGTCGAGGGGGACAAGTTCACCGCCGAGGTTCAGGTGGCGGGGTCATTCGACTACACGAACCTGATGGGCGGCACTGTCAGCGCTCCCGAGTTGACGCTGATCAGGCTCCGCTAGCCCGACTACCACCCGGTCCCGCCCGGCCGGGCCACTCGGGTAGTCACGCACACGATCCCGGCCGGGCACATCGCGGCCCCGTTCGGACTCCGGTCCGAACGGGGCCGTTGCCGTCCCAGCACACCCGCAAGAGAACCCGGGCGCGCTGTCAGTCGGGCGAACCGTGCGGCGGTCTCGTCAGAACTAATGAGGTAGCGCCGAACGGTGCAACAACCACCACTGACCGGCCGACGTGCCGAGCATGACCGCCCCGCAGCACCACACGCACCGACCCGGCTCGTTCGCTCGCACCACACTGGCAGTCGCCATCGTGGCCGTGATCGGCGCCGGAGCGCTGGCCGGATGCGGAACGAGCGAGACTGATCGACTGGACTACGTCGCCGAGGTCACCGCCGAGTGGACGACAGCCGCCGAGCGAGCCATGGCGGGAACGGGCGTTGACCCGACGTCACTCGGCCCGGACGCACTCGGGTGGACGCCGGATCGTCTCGTGGCGGCCGGGGATCAGGTCTGTGTTGGCACGACATCGGCCGATCTGCTGGCACCCGTCGGAGTGGATCTCGGCCAGACCAGTGCCGACATCATCGTGACCGCGGCGCACCGCCACCTCTGTTGATCACGCTCCCGAGGTCGGCCGCCGATCGCTGATGGACGCCACCGCGGCCAGGCGCGCGCCGTCTACCGGCTCGGGTCGGGCCAGCTCCATGCGCAGGCGTCGGCGCTCCCCCGCGGTGGCCAGCAGCTCCCGGCACCCGGTGAGGAACGCCGCCATGGCGTTGCCGCCGATGGGCTGACGCTCGTACACCAGGTGCCGGGACAGGTCCTCGGCGAGGATCACGGCCAGGGGTCGGTTCGTGGTCGCCTCGCGCGCATCCGCAACCGCACTGTGATGCGCCTCGTGAACCACTCATCACGCAACCATTGATGCTGAGCGCTGACCAACACACGGCGTGAGCTGCTGATACCAACCGCATGATATGGTCAAGTCCGCTGGCGTGGTGTGTGACGACTGCCGCGTGATCTTCTGTTCTGTCAGGCGCTGAGCGCCGGGATCGTGTGGGTGGGGGTCACCTCCTCGGTGCCGGTCGGGGTGTCGGGGACGGGTGTGACGCGGGCGCGGGCCAGGACGTCGAGGCCGAGGTAGCGGCGTCCTTCGGCCCATTCGTCGTGCTGTTCGGCCAGAACGGCGCCGACCAGGCGGATCAGGGAGTCGCGGTCGGGGAAGATCCCGACGACGTCGGTGCGGCGACGGATCTCGCGGTTGAGTCGCTCGCTGGGGTTGTTCGACCAGATCTGGCGCCAGACCTCCTTCGGGAAGCTGGTGAAGGCCAGGACGTCGGCACGCGCGGTGTCGAGGTGCTCGGAGACCTTCGGCAGCTTCTCGCAGAGTGCGTCGAGGACCCGGTCGAACTGTGCGTGGACGCTCGCGGCGTCGGGCTGGTCGTAGACCGAGTGCAGCAGCGCCCGCACCCACGGCCAGGAGGACTTCGGGGTCGCGGCCATCAGGTCGCCGCGTAGTGGGTCCTGCAGCGCTGCCAGGCCGCGCCGGGCAACGTCGCCCCGATCGCGGCGACAAGGCCCTGGTGGGCGTCGCTGGTGACGAGCTTGACCCCGGACATACCGCGGGCGGTCAGGTCGCGGAAGAACCCCAGCCAGCCGGCGCCGTCCTCGGCGGAGGTGACCTGCAGGCCGAGGATCTCCCGGTGCCCGTCACCGTTGACCCCGGTGGCGAGCAGGGCGTGGAGGTTGACCACCCGCCCGTCCTCGCGCACCTTCACGACCAGGGCGTCAGCGGCGACGAAGGTGTAGGGGCCCTGGTCGAGCGGGCGGGTCCGGAACTGCTCGACCTGGTCGTCGAGGTCGGCGGCCATGATCGAGACCTGGGACTTCGACAGCCGGGTGATGCCCAGGGACTCGACGAGCTTCTCCATGCGCCGGGTCGAGACCCCGAGCAGGTAGCAGGTCGCGACCACCGTCGTGAGCGCTCGCTCGGCGCGGCGGCGGCGTTCCAGTAACCAGTCGGGGAAGTAGGAGCCGTTGCGCAGCTTCGGGATTGCCACGTCGATGGTGCCGGCGCGGGTGTCGAAGTCGCGGTGGCGGTAGCCGTTGCGGGTGTTCGTCCGCTGCTCGGAGCGCTGGCCCCAGGCGGCTCCGCACACCGAGTCGGCATCGGCGGACATGAGGGTGTTGATGAACGTGGTCAACATCTGGCGCAGCAGGTCGGGACTCGCCTGGGACAGCTGCTCGTGCAGGAACTCGGTGGGGTCGATACTGGAGGGCGCGGTCATCGCGTGATCCATCTCCTGTTGGCTGTGAGAGGCGTTCAGAAGATCACGCGGTGGCCGCCCTACACGATGCCTCGCCCGTCACCGAGCCGGTCGCACACCACCTTGGTGGACGCCACTCATGATATGGACCCCCCAAAGCGCACATCCGCACGCTGGACGGCACCCGGACAGCAGCACGGAATTACTCAATTAGTTCAGCGCGTGGAACTAATCAAGCAATTCGATCGCTGGTCAACACACATTGTGCGTCCATCATCGAACGCTCGATAGGCTGTCAACCAACACGACATTGACCACACGACAGCCGGCCAGGATCGCCCCGCTCGTGGAGCGAGGGCCAGGTGGTGCCCAGCGGTAGCCCAGGGGCGCGTGGTGGTGCTGGCCAGGTGCCCGAAACAGTTCGAGATAGTTCCCGGCTCCGGGAGGCGCTGAGAACCGCCGTGCCGTGTTCTGCGGCCCCGCACAGCGCCTCGCACGTGCCGACGCGCTGACGTCTCAGGCGCTCGGAACCACCTTCCCGTGCCGGGGTTCGGACACACCGCCAGGGTCGACGGTCACCAGCTCTGGAGCTTCTCCGCGTTCGGCAACTTGGGGCCGTCAGCGGGGGCAGTGATCGCGTAGCCCAGGTCGGTCAGCACGCGGACAGCCTCGTCGGGCGCGTCGCGCACAAGCGTGGCGATCTGGCGTCGGCGCCACCGCTCCCGACCCTCGCGGATAACGTCGTCCGCACCGGAGCAGCGATCCACCTTGAACTCGTTCAGCACAAACGCCAGGAAGTCCTCCAATCCTGGACGCATCCGCGCGCCGCCGACAGGGAAGTGGAGCTTGGAGAATTCCCCAGAGTGCGACGGATTACCGAGCGCAAGCAGACGGGACGCGCTACCACGCTCAGCGTGGACGTTCCAGTGCGACGCCGGGACCTTGTAGGCATCGCGGATGTAGTCCAGCCGGGCGATGGGCGTGCGGTCGCCGAGTTCGCGTAGCTCGAAATCCGAGCGAACGATGGCGAGGTACTGGCCAGGTGTGTCGAGCGTGCACTGAAAGGTGATCCGCAGCTTCGCCACGGGCGCCCCGTCCTTGACCAGGGTGATCAGCCCGTTGGGCGCTGCAACCTGGACCTGGAAGTGGCCGGTACCGGCGACGCTCCCCACGATCACCTGTCGGCGGTCCGGAGCCTCGCCGCCTGCGTACGGCAGAACTCCGTCGAGCAGGCCCTGGAGTTCGTTACCGAACCCCAGGACCGCGGTGGACAGGTCTGTCACGCACCGTGCCCCAGCAGGAAGTCGATGCCCTCCAGCTCCAGCAGCAGGTCTCGTTCCTCGGGCGTGACGGTGCCCTGCTCGGCCCGGTAGCGAACCGTGCGCTCGTCAGGATCCATCCGTCGTACAAGCTCGGCCCGACGGTGTTCTAGATCGGTCCGCTCGTGCCAGACCAACTTGGCGTTCATGTGTCCTCCCCGGGGTTCACGAACGCAGGAAGTGCAGCACCTACCCCTGACATTCTCGGCTGTCGCTCGCACCTGACACTAGCTAGGTCCCCCGAACGACGCCTAAATCGGCCGGGAGGGCCAGCGCGGGGTCGGAGTCCGCTCGGGCACGGCCGAGTGCGCGGCGCACCGGTCGGTGCCCAGCACGAGGAATCCGGCGCAGTGCGCGCCGTCCGGGTGCGTGAACGAGCACCGACCGCCCCGGCCCCGGTGCACGGACGCCGGGGAGACACGGCGCGGCACGGTCCGAGCGGCTCGGTGGGCCGCGTCGCAGGGCGAGCACCGTCCGTCGATCCGGTACGTGCCGTCGCGACCGCAGTCGGCGGACATGGTCATGGACGCCGAGGGCTCCGGCTCGGGCGAGGCAGCCGGTACGGGGGCGATCAACTTCCGGAACGTGTCCGCGCCGAGGCGGGCCGGAACGTCGCGGGCGTCCTCCCCCGGCTCGCCCAGCACGGGGTCGAAGTAAAGATACGCCCGCCCAAGTATGGGTCCGAGCGCACGGTGTACCTGCCCGACGACCTGGTGACCCTGTTGTCCCAGCACGTCGCCGAGCCGGCCGACGGCGGCACCGACCGGGGGCTGTTCCCCGGTGCGGACGGTATCCGGCCTCTGCACCAGAACTCGGCCGGGTACCACTGGCGCCGTGCCCGCGACGCTGCCGGAGTGCCGAGCCTGCGGTTCCACGACCTCCGGCGTTTCTACGCCTCCGGGCTGATCGCCGAGGGGCCGACGTCGTGGCCGTCCAGCGCGCGCTCGGACACGGCTCGGCCACGGTCACGCTCAACACCTACGCGCACCTGTGGCCGACGGCCGAGGACCGCACCCGCAACGCGGCGGCCAAGCTCATGGCCTCCGGCCTGAACCCTCCCGCGGGCATCTCGCGGGCAAACGAGAGGAAGATGGCCCCATGACCAGGGCAAACGCCCCCGGCTACACGTTGAAGCGGAACTCGACCACGTCGCCGTCGTGCATGACGTAGTCCTTCCCCTCCATCCGCACCTTGCCCGCGGACTTCGCGGCGTTCATCGACCCTGCGGCGACCAGGTCGTCGAACGACACGATCTCGGCCTTGATGAAACCCCGCTCGAAGTCGGTGTGGATGACCCCGGCCGCCTGCGGCGCGGTGGCGCCCTGGGGGATGGTCCAGGCGCGCGACTCCTTGGGCCCGGCGGTCAGGTAGGTCTGCAGCCCGAGGGTGGAGAACCCGGCCCGTGCGAGCTGGGCCAGGCCCGGCTCGTCCTGCCCGATGGACTCCAGCAGCTCGGCGGCCGAGGAGTCGTCGAGCTCCAGCAGCTCGGCCTCGACCTTGGCGTCGAGGAACACCGCCTGGGCGGGGGCGACGAGCTCGGTGAGCTCCGTGCGCCGGGCGTCGTCGGTGAGGACGGCCTCGTCGGCGTTGAAGACGTAGAGGAACGGCTTCGTGGTGAGCAGGGTCAGCTCGCGCAGCAGCTCGGTGTCGGCCTTCGCCTGGAACAGCGTCCGGCCCTCGTTGAGGATCGCGACGGCGGCGTTCGCGGCGTCCAGGACCGGCTTGCGGTCCTTCTGGGTGCGGGCCTCCTTCTCCAGCCGCGGGATCGCCTTCTCCAGCGTCTGCAGGTCGGCCAGGACCAGCTCGGTCGCGATCGTCTCGATGTCGCTCGCGGCGTCGATGCGGCCGTCGACGTGCACCACGTCCGGGTCGTCGAAGACACGCACGACCTGGCAGATCGCGTCGGACTCACGGATGTTCGCGAGGAACTTGTTGCCCAGGCCCGCGCCCTCGGACGCGCCCTTGACGATGCCGGCGATGTCGACGAAGGACACCGACGCCGGGATGATCTTCTCCGACGAGAAGATCTCGGCCAGCGTCCCCAGGCGCGCGTCGGGGAGCGGGACGACGCCGACGTTGGGCTCGATCGTCGCGAACGGGTAGTTCGCGGCCAGCACGTCGTTGCGGGTCAGCGCGTTGAACAGGGTCGACTTGCCGACGTTGGGCAGGCCGACGATGCCGAGGGTGAGGGACACGGACGACCAGGGTAGTCGGGTCCGCTCAGCCCGGTTCGAGCCGGTAGCCCGCGCCGCGCACGGTCGCGATCCAGCCGGCGCCGAGCTTGCGGCGCAGGTAGCGGACGTAGACGTCCACGACGTTGGACGACGCCCCCGACTCGGCGGGCCCCCACACCAGCCGGAGCAGCTGGTCGCGGGACAGCACCTGGCCCGGGTGACGCAGGAACGTCTCGGCCAGCGCGCACTCGCGCGCCGACAGCTCGACGGTGCGGCCGTGCACGCTCACGTGCCGGGTACGGGGGTCGAGCTCGAGCCCGTGGAAGGTCAGCACGTCCGGGTCCGGGACGGGACGGGCGCGCTCCAGCCGCAGCCGGATCCGGGCCACCAGCTCCTCGAACCGGAACGGCTTGGCCATGTAGTCGTCGGCGCCGCCGGTCAGCCCGGCGACGGTGTCGTGCACGCTGTCGCGCGCGGTCAGGATGATCACCGGGACGGCGCTGCCCGCCGCCCGCAGCCGGCGCAGGACCTCGAAGCCGTCCATCCCCGGCAACCCGATGTCGAGCACCAGCAGGTCGAACCCACCGGTCACGGCGTGGTCGTGCACACCGGCCCCGTCGGCGACGACCGTGACCTCGAACCCGGCCCCGACCAGGCCCTTCTTCACGAACGACGCGATGCGCGGCTCGTCCTCGGCCACCAGGATCCGGCTGCTCACGTCTCGCTCCTCGGCAGGTCCAGCGTGAAGGTCGCCCCGTGCCCGGGTGTGCTCTCGAGCAGCACGCGGCCGCCGTGTGTCGTCGCGATGGCCTCGACGATGGACAGCCCGAGACCGGCGCCGTCGGAGCGGGGCGCGTCGTCGCCGCGCGCGAAGCGCCGGAACACCCGGTGCCGGTCCTCCGGTGCGACGCCCGGTCCGGAGTCGGCCACCCAGATCCGCACCCGCCCGTCGACCGCCTCCGAGCCGAGCGCGATCCGGTCGCCGTCACCGGTGAACCGGGTCGCGTTGTCGGCCAGCGCGACGACGGCCTGGGTGATCCGCTGCGGGTCCAGCCGGCACCGCACCGCGGCCACCGACTCCAGCCGCCAGTCCCGGTCGGCGAGGCCGGTCAGCTTCTCGAACAGCTCCCGGGTCAGCACGCCGACGTCGACGGTCTCGGTCCGCAGCAGCGACGGCTGCTCGGCCCGGGTCAGCGCGAGCATCTCCGACACCAGCCGGTTCATGCGCTCCAGCTCGTCGTCGACCAGGGCGACGGTCTCGGCGACGTCGTCGGGGTCGCGCGGGTCGAGCACCCCGAGGTGCCCCCGGACGATGGTGATCGGGGTGCGCAGCTCGTGCCCGGCGTCGTCGACGAACCGCCGCTGGGACACCATCCCGCTCTGCACCCGGTCGAGCATCGCGTTCAGCGTGGTGGCCAGCTCGGCGATCTCGTCGCGGGCCCGGGCCCGCTGCGGCACCCTGCGCGACAGGTCCCGCCCGGTGATGGTGCGGGCCGTCGCGGCGACGTCGCGCAGCGGCCGCAGGATGCGCCCGGCCACCAGCCACGCCCCGACCGCCGACAGCAGCGCCGTCCCGAACCCGACCAGCCCCATCAGCCGCGCGGCCTCGTGGGCGAAGCCGTGCTCGCGCTCGGTGAAGTAGCCGATCACGATGACGCCGCGCTGTGGGTCGCCGGCGAGCCCGACCGGCAGTGCCGACCAGCGCACCTCGCCCGCCGAGCTGAGGTAGGAGCCGCGGGTGGGACGGCGGACGTCCGCGACCAGCGCGGCGAACGCCGGGTCCTCGCGCAGCAGCACCCGCGGGCTGGTCCGCCGGGACTCCCAGCGGAAGCGCCCGTCGAGGTAGCCGAGGAACTTCTCGTTCGGCCGCGCGACGTTGGCGGCGATCACCGACCGCAGGATCTCGTCGACCGAGGAGTACGGCTGGCCGGTCGTCGGGTTGACGCCGGTCTCGGTGACGCGGGCGAACTCGGCGATCTCGGAGTTCAGCGCGTCGTCGATCCGGCGGTCGGTCTCGTCGATCAGCAGCATCCAGGTCAGCAGCGTGACGACGCCCAGCGACGCCAGCACGAGCAGCAGGACCCACCCGACGATGCGGGTGCGGGCCGCGGTCGCCCGCCCGGCGCGACGGGGCCCGGGGCCGGTCTCGACGGCCTCGGTCGCGATGATCGCCTCCAGTTCGTCCGTGCCGACGACCATGATCCCGTACCCACCCCGGGACCAGGACACGACACCCACCAGGAACGATCACCCTCAGTCTCCGTCACTGCTCCGATGGGCGTAAGGCATACTCCGTCGCACGACGCACAGGTGACGTACAGCCATCGTCGAACGGCTCCCATCACCCGGACGGCCGCGCACCACATCCGTCCGGGCCGAGCTTCGACGACCGAGACCGAGGGGGACGTCGTGCGCCTGCCCGGAATGCACGCCCTGCTGACCGCGGGGATCGCGGTCCTGACCACCGCCGGGACCGTGTCCGCGGTGTCGCTGACCGCGGCCGGCCGGGAGGAGCCCGCACTGCCCCCGGCACCACCGGTCGCGCCCGCCCCGCCGGCACCCGCTCCCCCGCCGCTCGCCCCGGCCCCGGCACCGGCCCCGTCGCGCGGGAGCGCACCCGTCGTGCGCGACGACACCGGCGGCGTCACCCGGGAGCGGGAGACGGCCGCCCCCGAGCCGGTCGAACCCGCCCCAGTCGCGACCCCGGCCCCGGCCGACCCGCCGCGCACCACCCCGGAGCGGATCCGCGAGCGCCCGTCGGGGGTCCCCGACCGGGACGCCTCGCGCGAGGAGGAGGTCCGCTTCGCCTGCGAGCAGGGGTGGGTGTCGGGCGCGCTCTGCCCGTAGACCGGACCCCGGACACCGGTGACCGATTCCCGCCAGTGACGGCGGTCGCGGAGTGGCATCGTCGGTGCCGTGCTGCTCGACCACGACGCCTGTTACCGCGCCGTCGCCGCCAAGGACGCGCGGTTCGACGGCCAGTTCGTCACGGCCGTGCGCACCACCGGCATCTACTGCCGCCCGTCCTGCCCGGTACCGCCTCCGCGCTCGCGCAACGTCGAGTTCCTGCGCACCGCGGCCGCCGCGCAGACCGCGGGCTACCGGGCCTGCCGGCGGTGCCTGCCCGACGCCGTCCCCGGCTCGCCGGAGTGGAACCTGCGCGCGGACGCCGCCGGGCGGGCCATGCGACTGATCGCCGACGGCGTCGTCGAGCGCGACGGGGTCCCCGGGCTCGCGTCGCGGCTGGGCTACTCGCCCCGCCAGCTCGGCCGGATCCTCACCTCCGAGGTGGGCGCCGGGCCCCTAGCCCTGGCCCGCGCGCAGCGCGCGCACACCGCCCGCATCCTGGTCGAGACCACCCCGCTCGGGCTGGCCGACGTCGCGTTCGCCGCCGGGTTCGGCAGCGTCCGCCAGTTCAACGACACCGTCCGCACCGTCTACGGCGTCCCGCCCTCGCAGCTGCGCGCCGAGGCCGCCCGCCGGTCGCGGACCCGTGAGCCCGGTCCGCCGGGAGCGCTGGTCCTGCGCCTGCCCTACCGATCCCCGTTCGACCCGCACGGCCTGCTCGACCACCTCGCGGCCCGCGCCGTCGACGGCGTCGAGGCCGTCACCGGCGGCACATACCGGCGCACGCTGCGGCTGCCGCACGGACCGGCCGTCGTCGCGCTGGACCTGACCGCGCGGGCCGGGGCCGTGGTCGCGACGCTGCGGGCGTCCGACCCGCGGGACATCGGGCCCGCGGTGTCCCGGCTGCGCCGGCTGCTCGACCTCGACGCCGACCCGCTCGCCGTCGACGCCGTGCTGGGTGCCGACGCCGCACTCGCCCCGCTGGTCGCCGCGACGCCCGGGATCCGGCTGGCGGGCACCGTCGACCCGGCCGAGACGGCGGTGCGCACGGTGCTGGGCCAGCAGGTGTCGGTCGCCGCCGCCCGCACCGCCGCGGCTCGTCTCGCGGCCGTGCACGGGACGCCGCTGCCCGCCGAGCTGCGCGACGACGACGGGCCGCACCTGCTGTTCCCCGGGCCGGGGGCCCTCGCCGACGCCGACATCGCGGGGCCGGCGCGGCGGGCGTCGTCGCTGCGGGGGCTGTGTGCCGCGCTCGCCGACGGCACCCTCGCCCTCGACCCCGGACGCGCCCCGGACGGGCTGCGCGCCGAGCTGTGCGCGCTGCCCGGGATCGGTCCGTGGAGCGCCGGCTACCTGGCCATGCGCGTCCTGGGCGATCCCGACGAGCTGCTCGCCTCCGACCTCGCGGTGCGCCGCGGGGCCGAGGCGCTCGGACTGCCCGGCGACGAGGCGGCGCTCACCGCGCGCGCCCACGCCTGGGCCCCCTGGCGGTCCTACGCCGCCACCCATCTCTGGCGGGCCGCGACGTCCGCCGCCACCACCACTCCTCGGAGGAGCGCATGAGCACAGCGACGTGGTCCACACGGGACACCCCGGCCGGGCCGTTCACCGCCGTCGTCGACGACGACGGACACGTCCTCGCCTCCGGCTGGACCGCCTCGGTCGACGAGCTGCTCGCCCTGGTGCACCGCTCGCTGTCCCCGGCGACCGTGGTCGAGGGCGACCTCGGTGCGGTCGGCGAGGCGGTCGACCGCTACCACGGCGGCGACCTGTCGGTGATCGACGACGTGCCCGTCCGCCAGCGGTCCGGCCCCTACCGGGAGCTGGCGTGGGACGTGCTGCGGACCGTCCCCGCGGGGGCACCGGTCACCTACACCGGCTACGCCGAGAAGACCGGCCGCCCCGCGGCGGTGCGGGCCGCGGCGGGTGCCTGCGCGTTCAATGCGGCGGCGCTGTTCGTCCCGTGCCACCGGGTGCTGCGCACCGACGGGAGCCTGGGCGGGTTCCGCTACGGCCTGGCCGTGAAGCGGTGGCTGCTGGAGCACGAGGCGGTCTGACACCGCCGCGGCGGCCGCGGATCGCGCACCGCGGCCGCCGCGTGACCGGTGGTCCCGGGCGGCGCCCCGGGTCAGCGCTCGGTGACCGGGCCGACCTGGATGCCGGCGTCGACGCCGATCGGTCCCCGGGCCAGGAAGCCGCCCGGGACGTCACCCCCGGGACCGTGCAGCGAGAACTCCAGCTCGTTCGCCCGGGCGGGTCCGGCGGAGCTGCGGACCTGCACGTCGAACTGCACGGGCTCACCCGGCCCGAACTCGACGGCGCGGGTCTGATCGCCGTAGGGCACCGCGACCTCGGAGGCGCGCGGCGAGCCGTTCAGGCTGAACACCAGGTCCGACGGCGATCCGGACAGCAGGCACGGCGACGTGCCCGGGGCCGCGCTGAGCACGACCGTGTAGTGACGGTGGCCGGCGCTGCCCGGGGCCGGGTGGATGGTCGCCTGCTGGTTCGCCGGGCGGCAGGCACTGGGCGCCGGGTCCCCCGCCGGCGTCGCGGGTGCGGCCGAGGCGACCCCGGCCGGGACGAGCACGGCCGCGGCGGCGACCGCCAGGGCGGCGGTGGTCGTGGCGGCCCCACGGCCGATGGTGCGGGCGAGTCGGGTGGTCATCACAGGTACCTCTCTCACTCTCGCGGTGCGCCCGGGCCCCCCGGCCCGGACCGTCGGCCCCCCGAAGGTCCGACACCGGGAAAGACGTGTGCATCGCGAACCGGTTCGCCCGGCGTGGCATCCGCCTCGCCGGGGCAACCCGGCCGGCCGCCGGCCGTCCCCGTGCGAAACATCCGGCTCCGGACACGCCACTGAGCTGCGGCGACACGGAACTGTCGGGGGTGCGGTGCACGCTGCGGGGGTGGACGTCCTCAGCCTGCTCCTCGGATCGCTGCTCGGTGCGGCGGTCGCCGCCGCCGTGGTCTGGTCGGTGGCCGCCGCCCGGTTCCGGGCCGAGGCGGCCGAGGCGGCCCGGGCGGCCGCGAACACCGCCGCCACCACCCGGGCCGACGCGGCGGGCCTGCGCGCCGAGCGCGCCGCGCTGCTCGAACGGGTCGAGGAGCTGCACGAGTCCCTCGACGACGCGACGATCCGCGCCCGGCGGGCCGAGTCCGACGCCGCGGGAGCCACCGCCGCGCTGCGCGCCGAGCGGGAGGCCCGGGCCGGGGCCGAGGCCGCGACGGTGCGCCGCGAGGCCGAGCTGAAGGACTCCTTCGCCGCGCTGTCGCAGGACGCGCTGGCCCGCAACAACGAGGCGTTCGTGGCGCTGGCGGAGAGCAGGCTCAAGGAGGCGACCGCCGCGCTCGCGGCGAAGGCCGACGGCGACCAGGCCGCCCGCGCGAAGGCCGTCGAGCAGCTGCTCGACCCGGTCTCGGCGGCGCTGGGCCGGGTCGAGGGGCAGCTGCGGACGGTGGAGAAGGAGCGCGAGTCCGCCTACGCCGGGCTCCGCGAGCAGGTCAGGGCGATGGCGGCGAGCTCGGACAAGCTCGGTACCGAGACGAAGGCGCTGGTCAACGCGCTGCGGGCGCCGCAGGTACGGGGCCGGTGGGGCGAGATGCAGCTGCAGCGGGTCGCGGAGATGGCCGGCATGCTCGAGCACTGCGACTTCTCCACCCAGGTGTCCGCCGCCGGGGAGGACGGCGGGGTCCGCCCGGACATGCTGGTCCGGCTCGCGGGCGGCAAGCAGGTCGTCGTCGACGCGAAGGTGCCGTTCGCGGCCTACCTGCAGGCGGTCGAGGCCTCGGACCCGGACGTGCACACCGAACGGCTCGCGGCGCACGCCCGGCAGCTGCGCACGCACGTGGACCAGCTCTCGGCCAAGGCCTACTGGGAGTCGTTCGAGCCGACACCGGAGTTCGTGGTGCTGTTCGTGCCGGGCGACCCGTTCCTGGAGGCGGCGCTGCGCTCGGACCCGGGGCTCCTGGAGTACGCCTTCGGCCGCAACGTCGTGCTCTCGACGCCGACCACCCTGGTCGCGCTGCTGCGCACCGTCGCCTACGGCTGGAAGCAGGAGGCCCTGGCCCGCAACGCCGCCCAGGTGCACCGGCTCGGGCGCGAGCTGCACGGGCGCCTCGCGACGATGGGCACGCACGTCGCGAAGCTCGGCCGCAGCCTGGACGCGGTGGTGGACAGCTACAACCGGACCGTCTCCTCGCTGGAGGCGCGGGTCCTGGTGAGCGCCCGGAAGTTCACCGAGCTGCAGGTGTCCGACACCGAGCTGGGGACGCCCGCGACGGTCGACCGGACCCCGCGCGGCGTCTCCGCGCCCGAGCTGGTCGCCTCCGCCGGGGACTCGCTGGTGTCCCTCGAGGACCTCGGGCGGCCCGACCACAACCGGTCGGACGGCACCCGATCCGGCGGTGGCCGACCCGACGGCGCACATCCGGGCACGTTCGGCGACGGCGACACGGCACGCGACGAGGCGACCGGGACACCGTGGCGGGAGGGGTTAGGCTGACCGGGTGACCACGGCCCGATCGAGCTCGGCCCGCCGGCCCGGCCGGGGCCCAGCCCCCGCGCGCGGTGGCTGGCCGGTGCGTGAGCGGTCCCTGCTCCCCCCGGTCCTCGGTGTCCCGCCGCTCGCGGCCACCGGTCTGGCCGTCGGTACCACCGCCCTCGGGGTCCTGGTGGACCTGCTACGGATCGGCACCGTCGGCCGGGTGTTCGAGGTCTGCTACCTGCTCGGCTGCGTGCTCGCGGTGTCCTGGGTCCGCCGGCGCGGGCTGTTCCTGCCGGCCGTGCAGCCGCCGCTGCTGCTCGCCGTCGTCGTGCCGCTGGTCGCGGTGCTGATCGGCGCCCCGTCCGGCGGCGGCACGGCGCAGAGCCTGCTCATGGCGGGCGCCCCGCTGATCAACGCGTTCCCGGCGATGGCGGTGACCACGCTGGTCGTGCTGCTCGTCGCCGGTCTGCGTGTGCTGCGCCAGCGCCTCGGCCCGGACGACGCCGTCGGCCGGCTGCGGCAGCGCCTGGGCCGCGACCCGGGCGGGTACGACCCCGACGGCCCCGGTGGGCGGTCCCGGGCTCCGCGCGGCGCGGGCGGCGCGACCACGGGGACCGCGTCCCGGTCCCGCACGACGGGCACCGCCCGCGCCGGGTCGGCCACCGGGTCGGCACCGACCGGTTCCGCGCGCCGCGACACGGCCCGCACCGGGTCCACCGGCCGTACCGGGTCCACCGGCACCGGGGTCTCACGCACCGGATCCGTCGCACGGTCGGCCGGGGCCGCGCGGCCCGGCTCCTCGCGCGCCGGGTCCTCACGCACCGACCCGTCCCGCTCCGAGCCCTCCCGCGGATCGACACGCGGCGCGACCGGCCGGACACGCCGCGACACCCGCTGACGGCCGTCCGGCGCAGCCACGGTCGTCCGGACGCATCCGCCCAGGTGGACGGCCGGAACGTACCCCGCAGACCGCCCGGGTGGCGACGGATCGGACAATGGGAGCAACCCACTGCACTCCCGAGCGTCTTCCCATCGGGGGGCACGGCGTGACCCCGCCGCTCCCCGACGCACGACGGAACCACTGGAGAGCCATTGTCGACCACCCGCAGCCCCCGCAGGACGCGACCCGCGATCGTCGTCGCGCTGGTCGCCGCGACCGTCGCGCTGATCGGCGTCGGCACCGCGGTCGCCGGGACCCCGGCCGCGCAGGCCTTCCGGGACCAGCCGCTCGTCGCGGGCACCCCGTGCACCGTCACGGCCCGGGCCTGCGTCGATCTCGACACCCAGCGCTCCTGGCTGTTCACCGACGGGAAGATCACCCACGGGCCCGTCCCGGTCGCCATCGGCGGCCCGGGCAAGGAGACCCCGGTCGGCCACTCCTTGCGGGTCTACCGCAAGGAGCAGCTGCACAAGAGCGGCGAGTACACGATGACCAACGGCGAGCCCGCCCCGATGCCGTGGGCGGTGTTCTTCCAGGACGGCGGCATCGCCTTCCACGAGGGCCGCACCGACACCCCGTCGGCGGGCTGCGTCCGGCTCACCCCGGAGAACGCGAAGCTCTGGTTCGACACCCTGCAGGTCGGCGACCAGGTGCAGGTCGTGTCGGCGAAGCAGGTCCAGGCGGACCGCGCCGCGGGCTGACCCCCCGCCCCGTACACACGTGAGGCCCCGGACCGAGTCGGTCCGGGGCCTCCGTCGTGTGTGCCGCGGTCAGTTCACCGGGGTCAGGCCCAGCGACCGGCCGCGCGGCGGGCGCAGCTCGCGGGGCAGCGAGAAGGTCAGCGTCTCCTCGGCGGTGTCGACCTCCTCGACCGAGCCGAAGCCGCGCTCGGCGAGGTACTCGACGACACCCTGCACCAGGATCTCCGGGACCGACGCACCGCTGGTGATCCCGACCGTCGTGACGCCGTCGAGCCAGGACTCGTCGATCTCGCGGGCGTAGTCGATCAGGTACGAGGCACCGGCCCCGGCGCCCAGTGCGACCTCGACCAGACGCACCGAGTTCGACGAGTTCCGCGACCCGACGACCAGCACCAGGTCGCAGCGCGGCGCCATCGTCTTCACCGCGACCTGGCGGTTCTGCGTGGCGTAGCAGATGTCGTCCGACGGCGGGTTCTGCAGCTTCGGGAACCGCTCGCGCAGCGCACGGACGGTGTCCATCGTCTCGTCGACGCTCAGCGTGGTCTGCGACAGCCACACGACCCGCTCCGGGTCGCGGACGGTCACGGAGTCGACGTCGGCGGCGGACTCGACGAGCTGGATGTGCTCGGGCGCCTCACCGGAGGTCCCCTCGACCTCCTCGTGCCCGGCGTGCCCGACGAGCAGGATGTCGTAGTCCTCGCGGGCGAACCGCTTCGCCTCCTGGTGGACCTTGGTCACCAGCGGGCAGGTCGCGTCGATGGTCTGCAGGCTCCGGCCCGCGGCCTCGTCGCGGACCGCGGGCGAGACGCCGTGCGCGGAGAACACCACGTGCGCGCCCTCCGGAACCTCCGACGCCTCGTCGACGAAGATCGCACCGCGCTCGCGCAGCGTCTCCACCACGTGCTTGTTGTGCACGATCTCCTTGCGGACGTACACGGGGGCGCCGTACTGGTCGAGCGCCTGCTCCACCGCCTCGACGGCACGGTCGACGCCCGCGCAGTAGCCGCGGGGCTTGGCGAGCAGGACCTGCTTGGCAGAACCGGACATGGCTCCCAGGGTACGGACCGGCCCGGGAGCGGGCAGCCGTACGTGACCGGCCCGACCGGCGCCCGGTGCGCCCGGCGCGACAGGCGGCCACGGATCAGGGGACAATGGCGTGCATGTCTCCGCTGCCGTTCCCCGTGCGGATCGCCGCCGGCCTCGTCGTGACCGCCGTCGAGCAGGCCCGAGAGCTGCCGCGGCACGCCGTCGAGCTGCCGGTGACCGCGGTCAGCCAGGCGCTGCAGGTGTCCATGCGGCTCCAGCAGCGGATCACCGAGCTGGCCATCAAGGGCGACCGCGCGCTGGGCACCCTGCGTCCCGCCGACGACATCCCCAGCTGGGCGACCTTCGACGACGATCTGGCCGACGGCGCCGACCTGTCGCTGCCCGACCCGGAGCCGATCGCCCCGCCGCTGCCGCCCGCCGCTCCCCCGGCCGGGCGCAACGGCACCGTGTCGTCGCTGCGGCCCGCCCGCACCGGCATCCCGATCGACCGGTCGCCCGCGTCGCCGCGTCCGGCGTCGGCGTCGAACCGGGCCGAGGCGCGTGCGACCGCGCCCGCCGTGCTGCCCGAGTACCCGACGATGACCGTGCCCCAGCTGCGCGGCAAGCTCCGCACGCTGAGCCTCGACGACCTCGCGGACCTCCTCGCCTGGGAGACCGCGCACGAGAACCGGCCGCCGTACGTCACGATGCTGACGAACCGGATCGCGACGGTGTCCGAGAACCGTTGAGCGCCACGACCTCCGAAGAGGACCCGTGGCCGGTCCGCACGGTCGCCCGCAAGATCGCCGAGTGGGTCGACCGGCTCGGCGCGGTGTGGGTCGAGGGCCAGCTCGCCCAGGTCAACGCCCGCTCCGGGACCGCGTTCCTGACCCTGCGTGACCCGGCCGCGGACATCTCCCTGCAGCTGACGGCGCCGTCGTCGCTGGTGCGCGACGCCGGCGGCGCCGTGACCGAGGGCAGCCGGGTGATCGTGCACGGCAAGCCGTCGTTCTACCTGGGGCGCGGCACGCTGTCGCTGCGCGTCGACCGGATCCGCGCGGTCGGGCTCGGCGAGCTGCTGGCCCGCATCGAGCGGCTGCGCAGGCTGCTCGCCGCCGAGGGGCTGTTCGACCCGGCCCTCAAGCGGCGCCCGCCGCTGCTCCCGCACACCATCGGCCTGGTCACCGGGCGCGACTCGGCGGCCGAGCACGACGTCGTCCGCAACGCGACCTCACGCTGGCCCGCGGTGCGGTTCCGGATCGAGAACGTCGCGGTGCAGGGCGGGCTCGCCGTCGAGCAGGTCGTCGGCGCGCTGCGGGCCCTCGACCGGGACCCGGACGTCGAGGTCATCGTGCTCGCCCGCGGTGGCGGCAGCGTCGAGGACCTGCTGCCCTTCTCCGACGAGACGCTGTGCCGCGCCGTCGCCACCTGCCGGACCCCGGTCGTGTCGGCCATCGGGCACGAGCCGGACACCCCGCTGGTCGACCACGTCGCCGACGTGCGCTGTTCCACCCCCACCGAGGCCGGACGCAGTCTGGTGCCCGACCTCGCCGAGGAGACCGCGCGGATCTCCGGGCTGCGCGACCGGGCCCGCCGCGCGCTGCACGGCTGGGTCGACCGCGAGCAGCACCGCCTCGACGACCTGCGACGACGGCCCGTGCTGGCAGACCCGCTGCGCATCGTCACCTCCCGGGAGGGCGAGATCGCCGACGCCCGCACCGCCGCCCACCGCGCGGTGCTGCGCCGGCTGGACCGGTCGTCGTCGGAGCTGGAGCACCTGGGTGCCCGGCTCGCCGCGCTCGGCCCGACCGCGACCCTTGCCCGCGGCTACGCGATCGTGCAGCTCGCCGACCGCACCGACGACGACGTGCCCCCGCTGCTGCGGTCGGTCGCCGACGCGCCCGCCGGCACCGGCCTGCGGATCCGGGTCGCCGACGGCGCCGTCGCCGCCACCGTGACCACCACCCCCGACCCGGAGACCTGATGAGCGACCGTCCGGCAGTGGAGACCCTGGGCTACGAGAAGGCCCGCGACGAGCTCGTGGAGGTCGTGCGCGCGCTGGAGGTCGGCGGCCTCGGCCTGGACGAGTCCGTCGCGCTGTGGGAGCGCGGCGAGGCCCTGGCCAAGCGCTGCGACGCCCAGCTCGCCGGCGCCCGCACCCGCATCGAGGAGAAGCTGGCCGAGGCGGAAGGCGACCAGGACTCCTGACGCCGTCCTCGGCCGCCGAGACAGGCGGCCCCGGTCACCGCCGGACCCGCTGCGGCGCGTCCACCGTGGCCGCGGCGGCGTCAGCGGGACGGGTCAGGATCCTCCCGGCGCGACTGGAGGCGCCGCCACGAGGGCCTCGGCGAGGGTGCGGAACTGCTCGTCCGACGCCGAACCCGTCACGAGTACGCGGACCTCCGGCCGGCCGGGAAGCGTCGCGATCCGGAAGGGCTCGCCGCCCTCGGCGCCGTAGACCTCCCAGGTCAGGCCGCCCGCCTGCACGGTGCCGCGCATCGTCGGCGGGCCGTCGCCGCGTCCCGCGGAACCGGACTCGGTGGCGAGGACACCCTCGACCGAGCCGTCGGTCTGGACCAGGCTCAGGAAGTCCGCGTCGGGGGTGACGAAGCCGATGCGCACGGCGGTGCCGCCGCCCTCCACCGGGCCGCGGTCGGTGGAGTTGACCCGGAACGGGACGTCCGGAAGCCGCAGCGGGAAGGTCGAGCCACGGGCGTACTCGGCGATCCGGGCCGGGGCGTCGACGGTGGGGGCCGACGCGGCGTCCTCGGCCGGGGTGCCGGGCGAGAACGAGCAGGACCCGCTGACCGAGAAGATCAGCAGGGCGACCGGGACGAGGATCAGGCACGCCCAGATCAGGTCGCGCACCGACGCGTCGCCGCGGGCGGGCTTGTGCATCGCCTGCGGACCCGCCTCGGGGATCCGGCGGGTCACCGGCGGCGGCTGCGGCCTCCCGGACCCGGCCGCACCCGCGGGCGCGGCGGCCGGGTCCGCAGCCGGAACCGGCCCCGGGCCGGTGCCACCGGCCGTGGCCCGGTCGGCGGTACCGGAGGTGTCGGCCGGGTCCGGGACAGCCGGGGGCCCGGCGGGCTCCGAGGAGTCCGGCGACGGCGTTCCCGGGTCAGGTCGTGCGCTCACGTGTCCATCGTCCCAGGCATGGCGTCGGTCGCTCATCGCTGCTCCCCCGACGTCGGGCGTGCGAGGATCGCCGGGCGCCTCCCCGTACGCCCGTGGGAACCCGGACGAGGGGACGTCGCCGACGAGCACGCCGCCCGTGAATGGAGACGTATCCGTGAGCCAGCCCGCCAGCCCCGCCACCCCCCGCCGTCGTGAGGCGCCCGACCGCAACCTGGCGATGGAGCTGGTCCGGGTCACCGAGGCCGCCGCGATGGCCGCGGGCCGCTGGGTCGGCAAGGGCGACAAGAACGGCGGGGACGGTGCCGCCGTCGACGCCATGCGCCAGCTCATCTCCTCGGTGTCGATGCGCGGCGTCGTCGTCATCGGCGAGGGTGAGAAGGACGAGGCCCCGATGCTGTTCAACGGCGAGGAGGTCGGGAACGGCGAGGGCCCGTTCTGCGACGTCGCCGTCGACCCCATCGACGGCACCACGCTGATGGCCAAGGGCATGCCCAACGCCCTCGCGGTGCTCGCCGTCGCCGAGCGGGACGCCATGTTCGACCCGTCCGCCGTCTTCTACATGGAGAAGATCGCGGTCGGGCCGGAGGCCGCGGACGCCATCGACATCACCGCACCGGTCGCGGAGAACATCCGCCGCGTCGCCCGGGCCAAGGAGATCGACGTCGCCGACGTCACGGTCTGCGTGCTCGACCGCCCGCGCCACGAGCAGATCGTCACCGAGATCCGCGCGGCCGGGGCCCGGATCGCGTTCATCTCCGACGGCGACGTCGCCGGTGCCATCGCCGCCGCGCGTCCCACCTCGGGCGTGGACATGCTCTACGGCGTCGGCGGGACCCCGGAGGGGATCATCACCGCGGCCGCGCTGAAGTGCATGGGCGGCGAGATCCAGGGCCGGCTGTGGCCCAAGGACGACACCGAGCGCGAGAAGGCCCTCGCCGCGGGCCACGACCTCGACAAGGTCCTGACCACCGCCGAGCTCGTGCGCGGCGAGAACGTCTTCTTCTGCGCCACCGGCATCACCGACGGCCCGCTGCTGCGCGGCGTCCACTACCGGGGTGGCGGGGCGACCACCCAGTCGATCGTGATGCGGTCCAAGTCCGGCACCGTCCGGCTGATCGACGGCTACCACCGTCTCACCAAGCTGCGCGAGTTCTCCTCCGTCGACTTCGACGGCGTCGAGGGCGAGGCCCCGCCGCTGCCGTGAGGTCAGGCTCACGTAACACTGCGGGACGGGTCGCGGAGGAGTAGACCTCAGCCCATGAGCGAGGACTTCCGCATCGAGCACGACACCATGGGCGAGGTCCGGGTCCCCGCCGACGCGTTGTGGCGGGCGCAGACCCAGCGCGCGGTGGAGAACTTCCCGATCTCCGGCCGCGGCCTGGAGCGCGCCCAGATCCGCGCGCTCGGCCTGGTCAAGGCGGCCGCGGCCCGGGTGAACGGCGAGCTGGGCGTACTGGACGACGACCGGGCCCGCGCGATCGCCGCGGCCGCCGACGAGGTGGCGGCGGGCGGGCACGACGACCACTTCCCGGTCGACGTCTTCCAGACGGGCTCGGGCACGTCGTCGAACATGAACGCCAACGAGGTGATCGCCTCGCTGGCCGCCCACGCCGGCACCGACGTGCACCCGAACGACCACGTCAACGCCTCGCAGTCGTCGAACGACGTCTTCCCGACGACCATCCACCTCGCCGCCACCGAGGCGCTGGCGACCGAGGTCGTCCCGGCGCTGCAGCACCTCGAGGCCGCGCTGCGCCGCCGCGCGGCGGACTGGTCGGAGGTCGTGAAGGCCGGCCGCACCCACCTCATGGACGCCGTACCGATCACCCTCGGCCAGGAGGCCGGTGGCTGGGCCAGCCAGGCCGGCTACGGCGCCGCCCGCGTCCGCGACGCGCTCCCCCGCCTCGCCGTCCTGCCGATCGGCGGGACCGCGGTCGGCACCGGGCTCAACGCTCCGGACGGGTTCGGCGCCGCCGTGGTCGCGAAGCTGCGCGAGGCGACCGGCCTGGAGCAGCTCGCCGAGGCCACCGACCACATCGAGGCCCAGGGCTCCCGCGACGGCCTGGTCGAGGCCTCCGGCGCGCTGCGCACCGTCGCCGTGTCGCTCTACAAGATCGCCAACGATCTGCGCTGGCTGTCGTCCGGGCCGCGTACCGGGCTGGCCGAGATCCACCTGCCGGACCTGCAGCCGGGCAGCTCCATCATGCCGGGCAAGGTCAACCCGGTGATCTGCGAGGCCACGATGATGGTGTGCGCGCAGGTCATGGGCAACGACGCGACGGTCGGCTTCTCGGGCAGCCAGGGCAACCTGGAACTGAACGTGATGATGCCGGTGATGGCGCGCAACGTCCTGGAGTCCGCCCGGCTGATCGCGAACGCCGCTCGGCTGCTCGCCGACAAGGTCGT
The DNA here is from genome assembly GCF_017312155.1 of Pseudonocardia sp. UM4_GMWB1. Classification (NCBI taxonomy): domain Bacteria; kingdom Bacillati; phylum Actinomycetota; class Actinomycetes; order Pseudonocardiales; family Pseudonocardiaceae; genus Pseudonocardia; species Pseudonocardia sp. UM4_GMWB1. Next base: position 5,499,717 of record NZ_QJPN01000001.1, read on the forward strand.
CGACGGCATGGAGGCCGACCTCGAGCGCACCCGCGAGTACGCCGAGTCCTCCCCGTCGATCGTCACCCCGCTGAACTCGAGGATCGGCTACGAGGAGGCGGCGGCCGTCGCGAAGCAGGCGCTGAAGGAGCGGAGGACGATCCGCGAGGTCGTGATCGAGCGCGGCCACGTCGCGAACGGCACCCTCACCGAGGACGAGCTGGACCGTGCCCTGGACGTGCTGGCGATGACCCGCGGCGAGAAGCGCTCCTGATCCCGGCTGCACCCGGTCACCGGCCGGGCGCACCGGGTCAGTCCATCCGCTGTTCACCTCCGCGTCCCCGTTCGGTCCACATCGACGTGACACCGTGTGTGCGTCAGTCGATCACCGTCACCCGAACGGACCTCCACGATGCCCGACCAGCGCTTCGCGTACATCCCTGTGCACGATCTGCGCTCCGGTCGCTGCACCGGGGTCGAGGTCGTGCCGCGCCTGCACCACGACGCGGTGGCCGTCGCGGCCCGCGACCGCGGCTGGGACGCCCGCCGGATCGCCGAGCTCGACGCGGGCACCGCGGTCTCCGCGGTCGCGTCCGCCCGGTCCTGGGGTGCCGCCGTCCCGGTGCAGGTCGACGTCGCCGCGGACACCGTCCTCCACGCCCGCGGCCGGCTGCGCGCCATGCTCGGCGGCACCTCCGACCCGGTCGCTCCCCTGCTGGAGGTCGGCCCGCCGATCGCCGCGGCCGCACCGGCGGAGCACCTCGTCCTGGCACTGGCCGAGCTGCGGCGCTGGGGGTTCCGCATCGGTCTCGACGGGGCCGGGCGCGCGTTCGGTCCGGAGCTCGTGGCCGCCGTTCGGCCGGACGTGGTGAAGCTCGAGCCGGACCTCTGCGACGGAATGCTCGACACGGGGACCGGTGCCGCCGTCCGTGCCGTGGTCGAGGTGTCGCGCGCGGTCGGGGCGCCGGTCGCCGCGACCGGGGTCCGCGACGCGGCCCGGCTGACGGGGCTGTTCGCGATCGGGATCGCGTTCGCCCAGGGCCCGTTGCTGGGTGGGACGCGCGCCGCCCCCGAGGCCGACCCGGCGACCCGCGCGGAGCTGCTCGGCCTGCTGAGCGCGATGCCACAGCCCGCCGCCGGCCGGGCCGCCGCCGTCCGTCCCGTCCCGGGGCGTCCCGGGCCCGGCCACCCGGCGCCGGAGCGCGGCGGGACGCCGGAGCCGGCCGCCACCCCGGTGCCCGTTCCGGCCGGTCCCCCGGTGCGCGGGCTCGCCGTGCCGGCCGTGACCCTGCCCGACGACGCCGTCGGCGACACCGCCCGCGAGGCGTTGCGCGCCCGTCCCGACTCGGGCGGGATCGTCCTGGTCGACCGTGCGCACCGGCCGGTCGGCTACCTCGACCGCAGCCGCGTCCTGCTCCAGCTGGCCGGCAGGTTCGGGCACGCGCTGTGGGCCGAGAAGCCGGCGGCCGAGCTGGCGGACCCGCCGCGGACCGTCGACGAGCGGACCCCGCTGCACCGCGCGATGGAGATCGGTCTGTCCGGCGACCCGGCCCGCGGCTACGACGACCTGGTCGTCGTCGCACCGGACGGCACCTGCCGCGGGGTCGTCCCGGTCGCCGAGCTGTGGCGCCGCGCGATCCTGCCGCCCGCCGCGTCCGGCCCGCGCCCCGTCCCGGTACCGCAGGCGGCGCGCACCGCCTGATCCGACGACGCGCGAACTGTCGGGGGTCGCTGCTTCACTGACCCGGTGCTGTTCACCGACGTCGTCACCACCTCGGCCGCGGTCGGGGCGACCCGCGCGCGCAAGGAGAAGACCGCCGCGCTCGCCGGGCTGCTGCGCACCGCCGCGCCGGCCGAGGTCGTGCCGGTCGTCGCCTGGCTGTCCGGGGTGCCCCGGCAGGGCCGGATCGGGACCGGCTGGCGGACGTTGTCGGGCGTCGACGTGCCGGCCGGGGCGGAGCCTTCGCTGACGGTGGAGCAGGTCGACGCACTGCTCGACGAGCTGGCCGGTACCGCGGGGACCGGCTCGGCGGCCCGGCGCCGCGAGCTGCTCACCGAGCTGTACGGCGCCGCGACCACCGAGGAGCAGCGCTTCCTGCACCGTCTGCTCACCGGCGAGCTGCGCCAGGGCGCACTGGAGGGGCTGATGGTGGACGCCGTCGCCGCCGCCTCCGGGGTGGCCGCGCCCGCGGTGCGCCGCGCGTTCATGCTGTCCGGCCGGCTGCCTGAGACCGCGGCCACCGCGCTGACCGGCGGACAGGACGCGCTCGCCGCGGTCGGGCTGCAGGTGGGCAGGCCGGTCCGGCCGATGCTCGCCGCCCCCGGCGACTCGCTCGACGCCGCGCTGGTCGCGCTCGGCACCGACGTCACCGTCGAACACAAGCTCGACGGCGCCCGCATCCAGGTGCACCGCCGCGGCGACGAGGTGCGGGTGTGGACACGCACCCTGCGCGAGATCACCGACGGCGTGCCCGAGCTGGTCGAGCTGGTGCGCGGACTGCCCTGCGACACCGCGGTGCTCGACGGCGAGACCCTCGCCCTCGACGACGACGGTCGCCCCCGCCCGTTCCAGGACACGATGAGCCGGTTCGGGACCGAGGAGTCCGGCGGCGAGGTGATGCTGTCGCCGTTCTTCTTCGACCTGCTCCACCTCGACGGCCGCGACCTCGTCGACGAGCCCACCGAGACCCGGCTCGACGCGCTCGCCGGGCTGCTCGCCGCGGACACTCACGCCGCGCTGCGGATGCCGGGGGCCCGGCGGCCGTCGCCGGAGCAGGCCGCCGAGGTGCTGGAGGAGGCGCTGTCGGCGGGGCACGAGGGCGTCGTGGTGAAGGACCTGGCCGCGCCGTATGCGGCCGGGCGGCGCGGCAGGGCCTGGCAGAAGGTGAAGCCGGTGCACACCCTGGACCTGGTGGTGCTGGGCGCCGAGTGGGGCTACGGGCGGCGGACCGGGTCGCTGTCGAACATCCACCTCGGCGCCCGCGACCCGGACGGCGGGGAGCCGGTGATGGTCGGCAAGACGTTCAAGGGGATGACCGACGAGCTGCTGGCCTGGCAGACCGCGACCTTCCCGGAGTACGAGACGGCGCGCGAGCCGGGCGTGGTGCACCTGCGGCCCGAGCTCGTCGTCGAGATCGCGCTCGACGGCGCGCAACGCAGCACCCGCTACCCGGGCGGGGTCGCGCTGCGCTTCGCCCGGGTGCTGCGCTACCGCCCGGACAAGACCCCGGCCGAGGCCGACTCGCTCGACGCGGTGCGGGCGCTGCTGTCGGGCTGAGCGGCCGCGGCGCCGTCGCGGGCCACCGGGACCGAGCCCGCCGGGTCGGCGCGCAGCACACTGACGGCGAGGACCCGGCCGTCGTCGCCGGTCAGGGTGCGTTCGGCCCCCAGCAGCGGGGCACCGGCGGCGACGCCGAGCAGGGCCGCCGAGTCGGGGTCGGCGGGCACCGGGCCGGATCGTGTCCCGGCCCGCGCGGGACGCAGCCCGGCGTCGGCGAGCTGCCGGTCGAACGGGCCGGTCCCGGGCACCGCGAGCAGCAGCGCCGCGGCCTCGGTGGCCAGGTAGTGGGTCTCCAGCACCGCGCCGCCACCGGCCGTCTCCGAGACGCACTCGGTGCGCAGGCATGGTGTGCCGACGGGAACGCCGAGCCAGTCGGCGAGCACGTCGGGCGCGGCGATCCCGGTGCGTTCGAGCCAGCGCGGGACCCGGGTGCCCGTGCCCGTGACGGCGGTCCGGCCGGGGTAGTGCGGGCGGGCGACGATCCGGTGCGCGGTCGGCCCGGGCCGCAGCAGCCCCTCCTCGCGGAGCAGCCCCAGCGCGGCACGGACGGCGCTGCGCGGTACACCGTGGCCGACCATCAGCTCGTCCTCGCCGGGAAGCAGGTCCCCGGTCCGTGCGCGCCCGGCGACCGCGATGCGCAGCAGGTCCCGTACCCGGCGCGCGTCGGACGCCCGCACGTGGTGGGACGGCGACGGCACCGGCATGTACCCGACGGTAGGCACGCGGGGTTGCCCGGCGGTTCCCCTCACATGACGGACGCGTGACAACGCCCCGGGGCGTAGCATCCCGACATCGTGCGCTTCCTCGACGACCGCCGGCCCGAGCACGACCTGACCTACGACGACGTCTTCCTCGTCCCGCGCCGTTCCACGGTGACGTCCCGGTTCGACGTGGACCTCACCGCCCCGGACCGCTCCGGGGCCACGGTGCCGGTCGTCGCGGCGAACATGACCGCCGTCGCCGGCCGCCGGATGGCCGAGACCCTCGCCCGCCGCGGCGCCCTGACGGTGCTGCCGCAGGACGTGGCGACCGACGCCGTCGCCGGGATCGTGTCCTGGATCAAGTCCCGGCACCCGGTGTGGGACACCCCGCTGGTGCTGCGCACCTCCGACGCGGTGGCCGACGCGCTGAACCTGCTGCCCAAGCGGGCCCACGACGCCGTCGTGGTCGTCGACGACGGCGGCCGCCCGGTCGGGACCGTGTCCGAGGCGCACTGCGTGGGGGTGGACCGCTTCACCCGGCTCGCCGACGTCCTCGACCCGGACCCCCTGGCGCTGCCGCTGGGCACCGAGCCGCGGGAGGTGTTCGAGCGGCTCGACGCCGGTCGGAAGGCGGTGGCGCTCGGCCTCGACGGCGACGGCCGCCTCGCGGGCCTGCTCACCCCGCTCGGCGCGATCCGGGCCGGGATCTACTCCCCCGCCCTCGACGGCGCGGGCCGGCTGCGCACCGCGGCCGCGATCGGTATCAACGGCGACGTCGCGGTGAAGGCGAAGGCCCTGCTCGACGCCGGTGTGGACGTGCTCGTCGTCGACACCGCGCACGGCCACCAGGAGAAGATGCTCGACGCGCTCGGCGCGGTCCGCCGTGTCGTCGACCAGGCCGGGGCCGCGGTCCCGGTCGCCGCCGGCAACGTGGTCACCGCCGAGGGCGTCGCCGACCTGGTCGACGCGGGCGCCGACATCGTCAAGGTCGGCGTCGGCCCCGGCGCCATGTGCACGACCCGGATGATGACCGGCGTCGGGCGCCCGCAGTTCTCCGCGGTCGCCGAGTGCGCCGCCGCAGCCCGCGAGCGCGGCGCCGTCGTCTGGGCCGACGGCGGGGTGCGCCACCCGCGCGACGTGGCCCTCGCCCTCGCCGCGGGCGCGGCCTCGGTGATGATCGGCTCCTGGCTGGCGGGCACCTACGAGTCCCCCGGCGACCTGCTGCGCGACGAGCACGGCCGGGCGTACAAAGAGTCGTTCGGGATGGCGTCCAAGCGCGCGGTCAGCGCCCGCACCCGCGGGGACAACGCGTTCGACCGTGCCCGCAAGTCGCTGTTCGAGGAGGGCATCTCGTCCTCGCGCCAGCGGCTGGACCCGGACCGGCCGGGCGTGGAGGACGTGCTCGACGAGATCTGCTCGGGCGTCCGCTCCGCGTGCACCTACGCGGGCGCGCGCTCGGTCGACGAGCTGCACGAGCGCTCCGTCGTCGGCGTGCAGACCACCGCCGGGTTCACCGAGGGCACCCCGCACGGCCTCTGACCCACCGCTTGACCCGGTGTGTGATCCGGCGCACGGTCGGGTCATGGCCGCCCCCACGCAGGACACCACCACCAGCAGCAGCTCCGGTACCGCCGCTCTCGGCGGCGGCGGTACCGGCGGTCTGCCCACGCCACCGACGTTCGCCACCTCGGCCGAGGAGCGGCTGCACCGCAAGCAGCAGCTCGCCGGCGCGTTCCGGATCTTCGGCCGGTTCGGCTTCGGCGAGGGCATCGCCGGCCACATCACCGTGCGCGACCCGGAGGACCCGGAGATGTTCTGGGTCAACCCGTTCGGCATGAGCTTCCGGCACATCCGGGTCTCGGACCTGATCATGGTCGACCACCACGGCACGGTCCGGCACGGGAACCGCCCGGTGAACCAGGCCGGATTCGTCATCCACTCGGCCGTGCACGCCGAGCACCCGCACGTCGTCGCGGCCGCCCACGCCCACTCGGTGCACGGCAAGGCGTGGTCGTCGCTGGGCCGCCCGCTGGACCCCATCACCCAGGACGCCTGCGCCCTCTACGAGAACCACGGCGTCGTCCACGAGGGGGCAGGCGCGGTCGTGCTCGACCCGGAGGCGGGCCGGGCGCTGGCCCGCGGCCTGACCGGCCGGAAGATGGTGTTCCACCAGAACCACGGGATCTTCTCCGTCGGCGAGACCGTCGCCGAGGCCGCCTGGTGGTTCATCTCGACCGAGCGCAACTGCCAGGCACAGCTCCTCGCCGAGGCCGCGGGGACGCCGACGCTCGTCGACCACGCCAACGCGCGGTTCACCGCCGAGCAGACCGGTACCCCCTACGCCGGCTGGTTCTCCTACCAGCCGCTGTGGGACGAGGTCGTCCGTACCGACCCGGACCTGTTCGACTGAGCACACGGCCCCCGTCCGCGGCTGCGGACGGGGGCCGGGCCCGGCACCTCAGGAGTTCGGTCCCTCCAGCATCTCCGTGACCAGCGCGGCGATCGGCGAGCGCTCGCTGCGGGTCAGCGTGACGTGCGCGAACAGCGGGTGGCCCTTGAGCTTCTCGATGACGGCGTTGACACCGTCGTGCCGCCCGACGCGCAGGTTGTCGCGCTGCGCGACGTCGTGGGTGAGCACGACGCGCGACGCCGTCCCGAGCCGGGACAGCACGGTGAGCAGCACGTTGCGCTCCAGCGACTGCGCCTCGTCGACGATCACGAAGGTGTCGTGCAGCGACCGGCCGCGGATGTGGGTCAGCGGCAGGACCTCCAGCAGCCCGCGGGCGATGACCTCGTCGATGACGTCCTGGCTGACCATCGCGCCCAGGGTGTCGAAGACGGCCTGCGCCCAGGGCTGCATCTTCTCGACCTCGCTGCCGGGCAGGTAGCCGAGGTCCTGCCCGCCGACGGCGTAGAGCGGCCGGAAGACGACGATCTTGCGGTGCTGGCGCCGTTCCAGCACCGCCTCCAGGCCGGCGCACAGCGCGAGCGCCGACTTGCCCGTCCCGGCGCGGCCGCCGAGGGAGACGATCCCGACCTCGTTGTCCAGCAGGAGGTCCAGCGCGATCCGCTGCTCGGCGGAACGGCCGTGCAGCCCGAACGCCTCCCGGTCCCCGCGCACCAGCTTGACCCGCTTGTCCGCGGTGACCCGTCCGAGCGCGTTCGACGCTCCCACCAGCCGCAACCCCGTGTTGCAGGGCAGGTCGCGGGCCTCGTCGTGGTCGATGACGCCGTCGCGGAACAACGCGTCGACGTCCTCGGGGGTCACCTCCAGGTCGGTCATGCCGGTCCAGCCCGAGAACAGCACGTCCTGGCCGTGGTACTCGTCGGCGTCCAGACCGACCGCGGCGGCCTTGACCCGCAACGGCATGTCCTTGGTGACCAGCGTGACGTCCGCCGGCGCGGCCGGGTCCGCCTTGAGGTTCAGCGCACAGGCCAGGATCCGCGAGTCGTTCGAATCGGTGCGGAACCCGGCCGGCAGGACCGTGGGATCGGAGTGGTTCAGCTCGACGTGCAACGTGCCACCGGACTCGCCGATCGGCACGGGTGCGTCGAGACGGCCGTGCTTGACGCGCAGCTCGTCGAGCTGGCGCAGCGCGGTCCGGGCGAACCAGCCCAGTTCGGGGTGGTGACGCTTGGCCTCCAGCTCACTGATGACGACGAGCGGCAGGACGACCTGGTGCTCGTCGAAGCGCTGCAGCGACCAGGGGTCGGACAGCAGCACGGACGTGTCGAGCACATAGCAGCGGGTGGTACCTGCCGGTGCGTCCCCGACGGACCCCTGCGGTGCGGAGGTCGGGTCGGTGAGGGCGGGACGACGATCGGTCACGGGTGCTCCCTCGCAGGCGCGGCACCGCGCCTGCTCTGCGTCGGGCCGGCCGGCCCCGGTGCGGGCCGCGACGACGCGGAGGGACCATGGCGGTCCTCCGGCCGGCACGCCCGCAAGGGCCGGGTGCCGGCCCTCTCGGGTGCGTGTGACACCACTCCAGGGCCTCCCGAACGGGCCGCATCGGGTACAGCCCGTCGTCATGGACGCTACTAGTGGTCACCCTCGTGCGGTCAATAGCAACTCTCCGTCGGATCCCTACGTTGACCCCTGATGGAATAGTCGTAACGTGCCGTTCATCGTGTGATCGGTACCGTCCGGCGTCGGATCGGGTAACAGCACCTCGTTCGGTGGCGAGCCGTTCGGCTCAGCCGAGGCGCGGCGGACGGAGTACTCCGACCGGAGCGGGAGCCGGTCCCCCGCGTTCCGGACCGTGCGCGGCGCCACCGTCGGTGACCAGATCCGACGGCAGGACCGGGGTGTCGAGCAGCGTCGCCAGCGCGGCGGCCGGGCCCTCCGGGGCGGTGGCGAGCCGGGCGCGCACGAGCGGGCCGCCCTCGGCGTAGGTGACCGGGTAGGTGCGCCACTGGGGATGGTCGAGGAAGTCGAGCATGCGCCGCGCCCGGTCGTCGTCGACCAGCAGCCAGCGTGCGAGGTGGGCGAGCACCGCGTCGGGGCCTGCGCCGTCGACGTGACGCATGAGGGCGGCGTCGAGCCGGACCCGGCCCAGCAGGTCCAGCTCCCGTTCGATCCGCTCGGCCGCCGGGCCGTCGAGGTGCACGCCCGCGCCCGCGAGGACGCGTTCGGCGACCGCGCCCCAGCCGGGGCCGGGCACGACGGCGACGGCGGCCTCCGCCGCCCCTTCCGCGACCAGCCCCTGCGGGCTGTGGACCAGCCGCAGGGCCAGCTCCGGGTACCGCTCCGACGCGACCTCGGCCCGGCAGTACTGCAGGTGGTGGCCGGGATAGACCTCGTGGGCGAGCAGCGGCAGCAGCGACCCGGCCCGCACCCTGCCCGTCGTCGCGACCGAGATCCGACTGCGCAGGCCGCCGCGGTAGCGGGTGAACGCCGTCCAGGGCCGGGCGCCGACGAGGTCGACGTCGGCGCGCTCGCCGTCCGGGAGTCCCAGCATGTCGTGGGTGCGGCGGCGCAGCTCGGCGACGACGGCGGTGACCGCACCGGCCAGCCGTTCCACCGGGACGACGTCGGCGGCCCGGTGGTCCCGCATCCGGGCGGCCAGCGGACCGCGCCCGGGCAGCACCGCCGCCAGCCTGCGGTGCGCCTGGTACAGCTCGTCCGGCTCGCTGCGGCGCGGGAGCACCCCGAACAGGTCGCGGACCTGCTCGACGTAGCCGACGTCCTCACCGGCGAGCAGCCGGGCCCGGCAGCGCAGCGCGACCAGGAGCGCGTCCAGGTGCCGGCGACGACTGTCCGGGAGTCCCGCCGCTGCGACCTCCGCACGCAGCCTCCCTGCTGTGCCGACCAGCGCCACCGGGTCCTGGACCGGCTCCGCGGCCACCCGCCGGGCGATCGACGGGTACGGCGGCGGCCCGTCCAGCACACCCGGCCGCAGCCGGTCCACCCGCGACGCGAGCTCCGCCGTCGCGTGCAGCAGGTCCATCCCCGGAGCGTAGGCGGGCCCGGTGCGGAACGACGGTAAGGGCCGCCGGTGACGCGTCCGTTCGGACGTATCCGACCACGCAGAGTGCACGATCCGTGTCGGTGACAGCTCGGTCGCACGGGACCGGAACAACCTATCTGGGGAGTATCGGAACCGTCAGTGAAAGTGTACCCCGATAGGGTCACGAGATTTGTTTCGCCGGAATAACAGCGGTAGCTTTCTTGCAGTCGGTACGGGCTCCCCCTCGTCAGCGTGCCGGCACGCGTGAGACCGGCTTCGGGCGGACTCGAGACTCAACAGGAGAAAACTGTGCTGAAGAAGGCTGGAATCGTGGTTGCGGCCTCCGCCGCGTCCCTGCTCGCCCTGTCCCCGCTCGCCTTCGCCGGCGACAAGGACGGCGACCACGGCCACAAGGGCGGCCACCACCACGGTGCCGAGAACGTCATCGACAAGGACGCCAAGGGCCTCATCGCCGGCCTGAACGGCAACAACGTCAACGTGCCGGTCCAGGCCTGCAACAACAACGTTCCGGTCAACGTGCTGGGCGTGCAGGTCCCGGTCGAGGACGCCTCTGCCCTCAACGGCCTCACCGGCGCCCTGGGCATCCTGGGCGACGCCAAGGCCAAGTCCGGCGACTCGGTCACCGACCAGTCCGACAACTGCGGCCAGGAGGCCGGCGCCGGCGACTCGATCGGCTGATCTCCTCGCAGATCTGAGAATGCCCCGGAGCTTCCGCTCCGGGGCATTCTTGCGTTCCGATCCGGGCCCACTCCCGGGTGATCGGGAATCCGTCGGGTCACCGTTTTCCGGACCATCGGGGACGTGTTCACCCCGTCGTGTCGACACCGCCGGACGGCACTCCGATCCCTTGAGCGCATGACCACGCTCCGTACACGTAGCTCACCTCCCCTCGTGCCCGGCCGTCCTCGCACCCGCGGCCGTGCTGCGGCTCGGCGACACCCGCGCCCGGCGCGTCTCCTGCCGCCCGACCGCTGTCACGCCCGGCCGGCGTGAGGCCGCTCGACTTCCCAGCGCCCCCGCACGCGCCTGCCGTCCAGCTGCCTCGCGGCCCTCGGTCACAACGTGCCCGTCGCCCGACTTCCCAGCGGCCTCGCACCCGGCTGCCTCCGGTCACCCAGCGGCCCTCGTGGCCGACCGCCCCCGTGCCGACCGCCGACACCCCGGCCGTGCACGCCACGTCCGGCGCTCACGACCTCGCGCGAGATGCCGGACGCCGCCGTGATCACCGGTTGTGGAGCGGAACATCCGCGTCGCGGACGCTCGACTCCACAACCGGTGATCATGTGAGCCCCCACCGCCCGGACCGGGGCCGAACCGGGTCGCCCGCACCGGTCCGGCACCTACGGCACCCCCGGCCGGCCCGCCGACCTCCGCCCCGCACCGGCACGGCCCATCCCCGAGTTCCGCTCCCGAGGCCCGCCCGGTTCGACCGTCCCGGCCGGCGCGGGCCTCGTCGGGGCCCCGGCCGTCGGGGGTGGCCACCCGAGCGGCGGGCCGCACAGCAGGATCCCGGTGCCGCCGACACCAGTCGGACGTCTCCCCCGGACGGCTCCCACCCCGCTGCCCCGTCCGCCGCAGCGCCGACACGCCCGCACGCCACGCCGACCGCGCTGCGATTGCGGCGACGAATCCCCAGGTACACGAATGGTTCGCCGACTCCGCCGAAGAATTACGTAGGGTCAGATTGTCGAGCGCGAAAGCGTCCGTTAGATTGACACGCAGTCGATGCGGGCTCCCCGGTTCGAGCGTCGACAGGTACTGAGAGTTGCGCACCTTGGTCGGGCGCGCTCTCCGACTAACAGGAGACGGACTGTGCTGAAGAAGGCTGGAATCGTTGCCGCGGCCGGCGCCGCGTCGCTCGTCGCGCTGAGCCCGCTCGCGTTCGCGGGTGAGCACGGTGGCGACACCCACATCAAGGACAGCGGTAACACCAAGTCCCACGAGAGCTACTTCAGCGGCAACAAGGCCAAGGCCTCGACCGTCGAGGACTCCGAGGGTGTCGCGCAGAAGAACAGCGCCGGCCTGGTGAACCTGTCCAACAACAACATCAACGTCTCGCCGCAGGCCTGCGGGACCGCCCTCAACGGCAACAGCCTGGTCCAGGGTGCCCTGGGCGGTCTGTTCAGCGAGGCGTACAACAAGTCGGGCGTCGAGTCGGACAACAGCGTCGACTGCACCAACGCCGCCGACAACGGCGACAAGGTCGACATCGACGGTGGCAAGCACCACGGCGGTGGCAAGTAAGACCTCGCGTCACCGACGCGCGGAAGGCCCCGGGAGTCCGCTCCCGGGGCCTTTCCCGTTTCCGGGGATCGCGATCCTTGTTTCTGGGGCTCCTATAACGAGTGAGCCGGCCGGAAGTTACGGTCGATCTGAATTCATCCGCCGAAACGTCGGTGCCGTGCGCCGAAGTCGCGCAACGCCCGTAGGAAATCGACGCGGCGGAACTCGGGCCAGTAGGCCTCGCAGAACCAGAACTCCGAATGGGCCGACTGCCACAGCAGGAACCCCGACAGCCGTTGCTCGCCGCTGGTCCGGATGACGAGGTCCGGGTCGGGCTGTCCGGAGGTGTAGAGGTGCTCCGCGATGTGGTCGACGTCGAGCGATTCCGCGAGCTCCTCGATCGTCCGTCCCGCCTCCGCCTGGGTCAGCAGCATCTTGCGGACGGCGTCGGCGATCTCCTGGCGGCCGCCGTAGCCGACGGCGACGTTCAGCTGGATGCCCCCGCGGTCGCCGGTACGGGCGACCGCCGCGGTCAGCCGGTCGGCCAGGCTGCTCGGCAGCAACTCCATCGCGCCGACGACCCGCAGCCGCCATGGGGTGTCCGGGCCGGAGAGGTCGTCGACGACCCCGGCGATGATCTCCAGGAGGTCCTTGAGCTCCTCCGGGGAGCGGGTGTCCAGGTTGTCGGTGGACAGCAGGAACACCGTGACGACCTCGACGCCGGCCTCGGAGCACCAGCCGAGCATCTCGGCGATCTTCGCTGCGCCGGCACGGTGCCCCTCCGCGGGGTCGGCCAGACCCGCCTCCCGCGCCCAGCGGCGGTTGCCGTCGAGGATGAGCGCCACGTGCCTGGGCTGCTCGGCCCCCGCGATCTGACGCAGGATCCTGCGCTCGTACACCGTGTAGAGCAGGTCTCGGAGGGCCACGTACAGGGAGCCTAGTCCCGGGTGTGGTGTTCGTCCGCCGGACGGGACCCCTGCCGTCGCGACCCGTAACGTCGGGGTGCGTGAGCATCGCCCCGTCCGCCCCGCTCAAGCCCCGTATGCGGGGCTGGCTGCACCTGTGGAGCCTCGTCGGTTCCGTCTTCGCGTGCGCCGCGCTCGTCAGTGTCGCGGGGGCGCTCGTCGGGGCCTCTGCGGCCGCGGCCGCGGCCGTCTACACGCTGACCACGTTCGGCCTGTTCGGGATCAGTGCGCTGTACCACCGGCGCACCTGGGTCGACCCGGCCCGGCGACGACTGATGAAGCGCCTCGACCACTCGATGATCTTCCTGTTCATCGCGGGCACCTACACGCCGGTCTCGGTGCTGGCGCTCCCCGCGGCGACGGCCACCTGGGTGCTCGCCGTCGTCTGGGGCGGGGCGCTCGCCGGGGTCGCGCTCAAGCTCGCCTGGCCGACCGCGCCGGCCTGGGTCGGGGTGCCGATCTATGTCGCGCTCGGCTGGGTCGCGGTGTTCGTGCTGCCCGGACTGCTGGCCGGCGGTGGCGTGGCCGCGCTCGTGCTGCTGCTCGCCGGCGGGGCCCTCTACACCATCGGCGCGGTCATGTACGCGCTACGACGGCCCGACCCGTGGCCCGCGACATTCGGCTACCACGAGTTCTTCCACGCCGCGACGGTGTTGGCCTGGGCCTGCCACCACGTCGCGATCTGGCTGGTCCTGCTGCGCTGAACCGGCGCTTCCACGGGTCGGCGACTCAGGAGCGGGCCGGTCCCGGCTCACCGCGGTCGGTCGCGGTCCCGGATGCGGTGCCGGCCGGGTCGGATCCGCCCTCCGCGGTGTCCTCACCGTCGAAGGACTCCGGGAGCCGGGTGATCCGCTTGCTCATGTTGCGGATGAGGAAGACCGTCGCGAGCAGCAGGAGCAGCACGATCGCCAGCCCGGCGGGGGCCGCGTTGCCGAACTCGGGCAGCTGCCCGGGGGGCGGGGGCCGGTCCTGCATCGGGACGAGCAGGCCCGTCACGACCTGGTTCACCACAGCCGTCACGTTCTCGACCTGCACCGCCACGCGCCTCCGTACTCCGGTTCCCGGATCACCGGCACCACCCCGCAGCTGCGGGAGGGGCCGGTGACCAGGCTACCCGCGGAGCCCGCGTGCCCTCATCCGGCGCGACGGCGCTCCCCGCCGACCTCGACGGGGATGCCGGCGAACAGGTCGTCCTCCGGGACCTCGGTGTCGACCAGGGACTGGACCAGCTCGTAGTCCTCGGTGGGCCACACCCGGGCCTGCACCTCGAGCGGGGTGAAGAAGAATCTGCTGTCCGGGTCGATCTGAGTGGCGTGTGCACGCAGCGCGTCGTCGCGCCGGCCGAACCAGTCCGAGCACGGGACCTTGGTGGTCACCCGGGTGCCGGGGTCGGGCCGGTCGCTCTTCCAGTTCTCCAGCCACTCCGCGTACGGCGACTCCTGGCCGGACTCGACGATCGCGTTGTGGAAGGCCTCCAGCCGGGCCTTGGAGAAGCCGTGGCCGTAGTAGAGCTTCATCGGCTGCCACGGAGCCCCGGCCTCCGGGAAGCGTGCCGGGTCGCCCGCGGCCTCCCAGGCCGCCATCGAGATGACGTGGGTGCGGATGTGGTCCGGGTGCGGGTAACCACCGTTCTCGTCGTAGGTGACGATCACGTGCGGGCGGAACTCGCGGATGACCTTCACCAGGGCCGCGGTCTGCTCCTCGACGTCCCCCAGGGCGAAGCAGCCCTCGGGCAGCGGGGGCTTCGGGTCGCCCTCGGGCAGGCCGGAGTCGACGAAGCCCAGCCAGACGTGCTGCACGCCGAGGATCTCGGCGGCGCGGGCCATCTCGGCGTTGCGGACCGCGGTCATGTTCTCCAGGACGTCCGGCCGGTCCATCGCGGGGTTCAGGATGCTGCCCCGCTCACCACCGGTGCAGGTCACGACCATGACCTCGTGACCCTCGTCGACGTACCGGGCGGTGGTCGCCGCGCCCTTCGACGACTCGTCGTCGGGGTGGGCGTGCACCGTCATCAACCGGGGACGCTCGCCGGGCGCCGGCGGCTGGACCGGGCGCGGGGCGGACGGGGTGTACTGCGTAGCCATCGGGGCGGGTTCCTCCACGGTCACCGGACTCGGGTCCCGCACCGGTCGGCTGCCGGCGGCGGGCGGCGAGGTCGTGCTCAGGGACGATCCTGGCAGAGGGGACCGACAGGAACCGCGCCGAGCACGGGCTCCGGCATCGGCAACGCCGTCACCCGCACCATCTGTTCCCGCCGCGGCACCCGTCTGCGACGGACGGTTGACGCCGACGCGACCGGGGCGGCGGCGCGGCTGCCGACAACCCCGTTACCTGCGAATATTCCTCGACAGGGAACTATCCGGTACGCGCGCCCGTTCACCGAAAGGCTGCGATGAGCGGCACGCTCCGTGGTAAGGTGAGCCCTACACGACCCGCAGGCGGGTCGTGTTTTTCCTTACTCGGGGCGTGCCGCTCGGAGCCGCCACCCCCGTGTGCCCGCCGGGCGCCAGGCGTCCCGGCGGTGACACGTCCTGTTTTCCTGGAGGAGTTGATGACGGTGACGGACACCCAGGCCACCTGGCTGACCCAGGACGCCTACGACCGGCTGAAGGCCGAGCTGGACGGGTTGATCGAGAACCGGCCCGTCATCGCCGCGGAGATCAACGCCCGCCGCGAGGAGGGCGACCTGAAGGAGAACGGCGGCTACCACGCGGCACGCGAGGAGCAGGGTCAGCAGGAGGCCCGGATCCGTCAGCTGCAGGAGCTGCTGCGCACCGCCCAGGTCGGCACCGCGCCGTCCAGCTCTGACGAGGCCTCCCCCGGCACCGTCCTCGAGATCCGCTACGAGGACGACGACGAGGCCGAGAAGGTCCTGCTCGGCTCCCGCGAGGAGGGCAGCCACGGCGACCTGCAGGTCATCTCCCCGAACTCCCCGCTCGGCGCGGCGCTGCTCGGCGCGAAGCCGGGTGACACCCGCGAGTACCAGCTGCCCGACGGCGGAACCATGAAGGTGACGCTGGTGTCGGTGGAGGCCTTCACCGGCTGACCCACGACCACCCGCGGAACGGGCCCGGCCGGTGGGCCGGGCCCGTTCGCGTGTCGGGGCCGGTCGGAGCGTGTCGGAACGGGTCAGGGCGTGGCGACGGCGTGCCCGGCCTCGCGCAGGTCGGCGACGATGGCGTCGCGGTGCTCGGGCCCCCGCGTCTCGACGCTGAGCTCGACGTCGACCTCCCCCACCGCGAGCGCGCCCCTGATCCGCGAGTGCGCGACGTCGGTGACGTTGGCCCCGAGCCGACCGACCCGGGCCAGGAGCTCGGCGAGCGCGCCGGGGCGGTCGGGCATCCGCAGGTGCAGCGTGAGGTAGCGGGACGAGGCGACCAGCCCGTGCCGGATGACCTGCAGCAGCACGAGGGGGTCGACGTTGCCGCCGGACAACACGCACACGACCGGCCCCGGCCAGCGGTCGGGCTGCTCCATCAGCGCGGCGACGGACGCGGCACCGGCCGGCTCGACGAGCATCTTCGCCCGTTCCAGGCAGTGCAGCAGTGCCGCGGACAATGCGTCCTCCGACACCGTGACCATCTCGTCGATCAGGCTGCTGACCTGGGCGAACGTGACATCGCCCGGGCGGCCGACGGCGATCCCGTCCGCCATCGTGCGCATCCCGCCGACCGGCATCGGCTCGCCGGCCGCCAACGACGACGGCCAGGCCGCGGCACCCGCGGCCTGCACCCCGACGATCCGGACGTCCGGGCGGGCGGCGCGCAGGACCGCGGCGGTCCCGCCGAGCAGGCCACCACCGCCCGCGGAGATCAGCACGGTGCCGGCGTCGGGGACCTGATCGAGGATCTCGCAGCCGACGGTGCCCTGCCCGGCGATGATGTCGGGGTGGTCGAAGGGGTGCACGAACACCGCACCCGACCGTTCGGCGGCCGCGGTGGCGGCCGTGACGGCCTCGTCGACGGTGCGGCCGGTGAGCACGACCTCGGCGCCGTAGCCGCGGGTCGCGTCGACCTTGGGCAGGGCCGCCCGCTCGGGCATGTACACGGTGGCGCGCACGCCCAGCAGCCGTGCGGCGAGCGCGACGCCCTGGGCGTGGTTGCCCGCCGACGCCGCGACGACGCCACCTGCACGTTCGTCGTCGGAGAGGCGGGCGATGCGGGTGTAGGCACCGCGGATCTTGAACGAGCCCGTGCGCTGCAGGTTCTCGCACTTCAGACCGACCCGGGAGCCGGTCAGGTCGGACAGGGCGCGGGCACCGGCGACGGGCGTGGTGCGCACGACGCCGGAGAGCAGTTCGCGGGCGCAGAGCACGTCGTCGGCGGTGACCGGGGGGATGACGGGGGCGGCCATCCCGGCAGTCTCGCACCGCCCCGGGTAACCTCGCCGATGTCTCACCGGGCGTGACGTCTCCTGCGCGCCCGGTGTCGGGAGGGACTCGCGAATGACGCGTCTGCGCACGACAGCACCGCTGCTGCTGGCCGCCGGACTGGCCGCGCTCGCGGTGGCGACCGTGCACGACGCGGGCTGTGCCGACCCGGGCCGCTACGAGGCCCGCGGCGACGGCACGTGGTCGCTGGTCGGCGGCTGCGTGGACCCGGGTGACCTGGTCATCCCACCGCCGCCGGTGGTCCAGCCCCCCGCGCCGTCGCCGGAGCAGTCGCGCAGCTGAGCCCGCCCGGCGGCGCTACCGGACCGCGTCCAGCGCGGCCCGCAGGTCGTCGAGAAGGTCGTCGGCGTCCTCGATGCCGACCGACAGCCGGACCAGCGATTCCGGCACCTCGAGCATCGATCCCGCGGTCGAGGCGTGGGTCATCTCGCCCGGGTGCTCGATCAGCGACTCGACCCCGCCGAGGGACTCGGCGAGGGTGAACAGCCGGGTGCCCGCGCAGATCCGCAGGGCCGCGTCGCGCCCGCCCGCGGCGAGGAACGACACCATCCCGCCGAACCGGCGCATCTGCTTGGCCGCGACCTCGTGGCCGGGGTGCCCGGGCAGGCCCGGGTAGAGCACCGAGGCCACCGCGGGGTGCGCGGAGAGCATCTCGGCGACGCGCTCGGCGTTGTCGCAGTGGCGCTCCATGCGCACCGCGAGGGTCTTCGCGCCGCGCAGGGTCAGCCATGCGTCGAACGGGCCGGGCACCGAGCCGGTGGAGTTCTGGACGAACGCGATCTGCTCGGACAGTGCGTCGTCGTCGGTGACCAGTGCACCGCCGACGACGTCGGAGTGGCCGCCGACGTACTTGGTGGTGGAGTGCACGACGACGTCGGCGCCCAGCGCCAGCGGCGTCTGCAGGTACGGGGAGGCGAAGGTGTTGTCGACGACGAGCCGCGCGCCCGCCTCGTGCGCCACCCCGGCCAGCACCGCGATGTCGGCGATGCCGAGCAGCGGGTTGGTCGGGGTCTCGCACCACACGACCCTGGTCGTGGGCCGCAGCGCCGCGCGCAGGGCGTCGTGGTCGGCGAGGTCGACCGGGGTGTGCTCGACGCCGAACCCGGACAGCACCTTGTCCACCAGCCGGAACGTGCCGCCGTAGGCGTCGTGCGGGATGACCAGGTGGTCACCGGGCTTGAGCAGGATCCGCAGCAGCGTGTCCGTCGCCCCCATCCCGGAGCCGAACGCGTGCGCGTGCCGGCCGCCCTCCAGGGCGGCGAGCTGGTCCTGCAGCACGGTCCGGGTCGGGTTGGCGCTGCGGGAGTACTCGTACCCCCCGCGGGTCCCGCCGACGCCGTCCTGGGCGTAGGTCGAGCTGGTGTGGATCGACGTCGTGACCGCGCCGGTCGTCGGGTCCGGGACCTGGCCGGCGTGGATCGCGCGCGTGGAGAAGCCCTGCATGGACGCCGAGGCTACTCCCGGCGCCCGTGCGGGCCGGATCAGGCGTTGCCGCCGAGGAAGGCGATCACGTCGGACCGGGTGACGACGCCCGCGGGCTTGCCGTCCTCCAGCACCAGCGCGGCGTCGGCCTTGGCGAAGGCCTCCATCGCGTCCTGCACCGACTCGCCGGCGCCGAGGGTCGGCAGCGGCTCGGACATGTGGTCCTCGAGCCGGTCCGAGAGCTTGGCCTGCCCGGTGAACAGCGCGTCGAGCAGGTCGCGCTCGCTGACCGACCCGGCGACCTCGGCCGCCATGACCGGCGGCTCCGCCTTGACCACCGGCATCTGGGAGACACCGAACTCGCGCAGGTAGAGCGCGGCGTCGGCGACGGTCTCGTTGGGGTGGGCGTGCACCAGCGCGGGCAGCGCGCCGTCCTTGCGCCGCAGCACGTCGCCGATGGTCGCGCCCTGCGACGGCGGGAGGAAGCCGTAGCTGGCCATCCAGCGGTCGTTGAAGACCTTGCCGAGGTAGCCGCGGCCACCGTCGGGCAGCAGCACGACGACCACCGCGTCCGCGGGCAGCGTCGCGGCCACCCGCAGGGCGGCGACGGTCGCCATCCCACAGGAACCGCCGACGAGCAGCGCCTCCTCGCGGGCGAGGCGGCGGGTCATCTCGAAGGAGTCGGCGTCGGAGACGGCGACGATCTCGTCGCAGATGTCGCGGTCGTAGGTGGTCGGCCAGAAGTCCTCGCCGACGCCCTCGACCAGGTAGGGACGCCCGGTGCCGCCGGAGTAGACCGAGCCCTCCGGGTCGGCGCCGATGATCCGCACGGCGCCGTTCGACTTCTCCTTGAGGTACCGCCCGATGCCCGAGATGGTGCCGCCGGTGCCGATCCCCGCCACGAAGTGGGTGATCCGGCCCTCGGTCTGCTGCCAGATCTCCGGGCCGGTCGAGTGGTAGTGCGACTCGGGGTTGGCCGGGTTCGCGTACTGGTTGGGCTTCCAGGCGCCCTCGATCTCGCGGACCAGCCGGTCGGAGGTCTGGTAGTAGGAGTCGGGGTGCTCGGGGTCGACCGCCGTCGGGCACACCACGACCTCGGCGCCGTAGGCCTTGAGGACGTTGCGCTTGTCCTCCCCGACCTTGTCCGGGCACACGAACACGCACTGGTAGCCCTTGCGCTGGGCGACCATCGCCAGCCCGACCCCGGTGTTGCCCGAGGTCGGCTCGACGATCGTGCCGCCCGGGCGCAGCTCACCGGAGGCCTCGGCGGCCTCGACCATCCGCAGGGCGATGCGGTCCTTCACCGATCCACCGGGGTTCAGGTACTCGACCTTGGCCAGGACCGGCGGGGCGATGCCCTCGGCCGTCGCTCCCAGCCGGACGAGGGGCGTGTTCCCGACCAGATCGACGACGTGCTCGACGTAGCGCATGCACGCATCCTCCCACCGCTCACTCGCGCAAGACCTCGTGCATCCCGCCACCGGGGGTCCACCAGCGCACCACGAGACGGTTCCGCTCGTCGTTGAGCCCGGTCCAGACGACCTCGGTGAGATCGACGCGGAACGCGTCCCCGGTGACCGGCCCGGACAGCGGGCCCTGCAGCACCGCCCGGCCCGACACCTTCAGGTCGCCGTCCCCGAGGTCCCCGCCGGACTGGTCGGCCGGTGCGGCGTGCAGCGCGAACCGCGGGTCCCGCCGCAGGTCGGAGCCCTTCCGGGCGCCCGGCATCGACCCGAAGGAGAGCTCGGTGTCACCGCCGGCGTCGTCCAGCACCACCTCGATCCCGGACACGCGCGGTGCGCCGTCGGCGCGCAGCGTCGCGATCACGAGCGCGATCCCCCGCCGCAGGATCCGCTCGGACAGATCGGCGAACGCGGGCTCGGCCCGCCGGAAGTCTCCCCACGACGTCATGGATCAGAGCATGCCGCGGACCCCTGACGGTTTCGTCACGCCGTCTCCCGAACATCGGTTACCGACAAGTACGGTCTGGTCGAGAGGTACCTGCGATGGAGGAGGACGTCCCATGCCCGAAGCCGTGATCGTCGCCGCGGCCCGGTCCCCGATCGGCCGCGCCAACAAGGGCTCCCTGGCCGGGATGCGCCCGGACGACCTGACCGTGCAGATGGTCCGCGCCGCCCTGGGCCAGGTCCCGCAGCTGGACCCGGCCGAGATCGACGACCTGATGCTCGGCTGCGGCCTGCCCGGTGGGGAGCAGGGCAACAACCTGGCCCGGATCGTCGCGATCCAGCTCGGCTACGACTCGCTACCCGGCACCACCATCACCCGGTACTGCTCGTCGTCGCTGCAGACGACCCGGATGGCGCTGCACGCGATCAAGGCCGGTGAGGGCGACGTGTTCGTCTCCGCCGG
This sequence comes from Pseudonocardia sp. UM4_GMWB1, assembly GCF_017312155.1. Lineage (NCBI taxonomy): Bacteria > Bacillati > Actinomycetota > Actinomycetes > Pseudonocardiales > Pseudonocardiaceae > Pseudonocardia > Pseudonocardia sp. UM4_GMWB1. Next base: position 5,520,515 of record NZ_QJPN01000001.1, read on the forward strand.
TGTCGAGACCGTCTCCCGCTTCTCCCGCGGCACGTCGGACTCCTGGCCGGACACGCACAACCCGCTGTTCGCCGACGCCGAGGCCCGCACCGCCGAGACCGCGGAGAAGGGCGCCGAGACCTGGACCGACCCGCGCGACCAGAGCCTCCTGCCGGACGCCTACATCTCCATGGGACAGACCGCGGAGAACCTGGCGCGGTACAAGGACGTGTCCCGCGACGACATGGACCGCTTCGCGGTGCAGTCGCAGAACCGTGCGGAGAAGGCCATCGCCGACGGCTTCTTCGCGCGCGAGATCACCCCGGTGACGCTGCCCGACGGCACGGTCGTCGACACCGACGACGGCCCCCGCCCCGGCACCACCTACGACAAGATCTCGCAGCTCAAGCCCGTCTTCCGCCCGGACGGCCGGATCACCGCCGGCAACGCGTGCCCGCTCAACGACGGCGCCGCCGCCCTGGTGATCATGTCCGACACGAAGGCCGAGCAGCTCGGCGTCACGCCGCTGGCCCGGGTCGTCTCGACCGGTGTCACCGGGCTGTCGCCGGAGATCATGGGCTACGGCCCGGTCGAGGCCTCCCAGCAGGCGCTGCACCGCGCCGGGCTCACCATCGACGACATCGACCTGGTCGAGATCAACGAGGCCTTCGCCGCGCAGGTGCTGCCCAGCGCCCGCGACCTGGGCATCGACGAGGCCAAGCTGAACGTGCACGGCGGCGCGATCGCGCTGGGCCACCCGTTCGGCATGACCGGCGCCCGCATCACGACGACCCTGATGAACGGCCTGCGCAGCACCGGCGGCCGCTACGGGCTCGAGACGATGTGCGTCGGCGGCGGCCAGGGCATGGCGCTGGTGATCGAGAACCTCGCCTGACCCCACGGCGCCCACGAACGGGCCGGTCCGCCTCGCGCGGGCCGGCCCGTCGGCGTCACGGGGTCAGGCGGCGTGGCCGGGCGGGTCGATGCGCACGCCGGTGGCCTCGATCTCGGCCTCGGTCCGCAGCCGGGCGAACTCCCGGTCCGCGTCGAGCGCGCCCTGGGTCCCGCCCGCCTCGACGTGGGCGCGCAGCGGCGGGTCCTCGACGCCGACGGCCCGGCAGACGTCGAGCAGGACGTCGTCGTAGGCGGCCAGCAGCGCCAGGCGCCGGACCCGGGTGGCCGGCTGCGGCCCGCGGCGCAGCCGGTCGAGGCGGCGCAGATCGGCGACGAGCCGTTCCAGCGGCGGTCCGATCGGGCGCGCCGGAGCCGGGCGGCGGTGCCGCGCGGCGACCCGGCGCACCAGGCGGGGCAGGCGCACCAGCAGCCCCACCAGCACCGCGGGCCCGAACGCGATCCCCAGGAGGATGGCGATCCCGGTGACGACCGGGTCGTTCCCGGGCACGACACCGACGCTACGACTCCCGGCCCCGCCGGGCCACCCCCGGACACGACGACGCCGCGGACACCTGAGGTGTCCGCGGCGCGCGCGACCGGAGGGGGCGATTCCGGCCGCACCCGGCCCTCACGGGCCGGGTCGTGGGTGGCCGGTCAGTCCTGGCGCAGGTAGCTGAGCAGGCGCAGGATCTCGATGTAGAGCCAGACGATCGTGGTCATCAGGCCGAACGCGAGGTACCAGGAGTACTTCGCCGGAACACCGGCCTTGACCGCGTTGTCCGCGGCGTCGAAGTCGAGCAGCAGGCTGAACGCCGCCACGCCGATCACGACGATGCTGAACAGGATGGCCAGCGGGCCGCCGTCACGGAGGCCGAAGCCACCCTCGGTGAAGAAGCTCGCGACCAGGTTCGCCAGCATCAGGACGACGACGCCGATCAGGGCGCCCATCATCCACTTGGTGAACCGCGGGGTGACCCGGACGGCGCCGGTCTTGTAGACGACCAGCATCCCGAAGAAGACACCGGCGGTGCCGATCACGGCCTGGACGCCGATGCCCCGGAGGTTCGGGTCCATCTGCATGAACCCGGTGATGCCGCCGAGCGCGACACCCATCGAGCCGGAGTAGAGCAGCGTCAGGACGGCGCTGGGCTTCTGCCTGAAGATGACGATCAGGGACACGACGAGCCCGACGATGAACGCGGGCAACGCCAGGATGTAGAGACCCGACAGCACGGTCAGGGTGCCCGCGACCAGAGCCAGGGCAGCGCTGATGGCGGTCTTCTGGACGACGTCGTCGACCGTGATCGGCCGGCCCGTGTCCTGCGTGGCCTGGGTCGGGTCGACGTAGGACGACTGGGAGCCGGCCATGGCGGCGCCCCCGCCCATCATGCCGCCACCCGAGCGGTCGAACGTGGCGTAGCCGCCCTGCTTCTGTGTGGGCAGGTTGCGGAACGCCGGGTTGCTCGTGGAGCGCACCTGGATCCTCCTCGACGGACGTGTGCGGGGCCCACCTCTGGCAGGCCCTCACACGTGTGCAACGCCGAGGGAGCGCCGGGGGTTCCCGCTGGTAAAAGAAAATTTACCGCGTCCGGGGCGTCCGGCGTCAGCCCCGTCTCCCACACCGGGCGATGATCACCCTCCCGGGCGTCTCACCTGCGGGAACGTGGACGTCGGCGGCAGCGGTTCGGCACGCACCGCCGGCATCTCGGGCGTGGTGTCGACGCGACGATCGTCGGCGGTGTCGGCGCGACCGTCGGACAGCGGCGCGTCACCGCGCATCTCCGCGCGGATCAGCGCGGGCCAGCGTCCGACCGAGCCGAGCGCGGCCACCGCGGCACGGCGACCCGCGGGACTGGCCAGGGCGGCGACGACGACGAGCAGCGCGACGGCGACGACCACCACGCTGCCGGAACCCGGAGCGAACACGGGCGTACCTCCTCGCAGAAGCGGGCGCCCGGCCGGGGGCAGCCGGACCCACCCTCGCGTCGTACAACGATCCCGTGGCAGGTCGGTCACGGGCCGTCACCTCGCAGCGGGCGCACCCGGGCGGGCCGCACTACTGTCGGCGCCTCCGGCGACGACACCTCCGTCGCCCCCAGTGAAAGGACGGTCCGGACATGTGGGCCCTGCTCTCCCGGCACCTGCGCGTATGGCTGCTCCTGGCGGTCGGTGCACCGCTGCTGGCCTGGCTCCTGGGCAAGATCGGCGACGCCGTCGAGCGCCGCCGCGGCCCCAACACCCTCAGCAAGCTGACCCGCTCGGGCCGCCGCTACCTGGAGCGGCGCACCCGGGGACCGCTGCGCCGCCACGAGCAGACCGACCCGGAGCGGCTCGCCCGCTGACGGGTCCCGCTCCGATACCGGACGACTCAGGCCGGCAGTACCCGGCGCAGGCCCCAGCCGCGCCGGCGGGCGGGGCGCCGCGACGTCACCTCCGCCGGTGGCGTCGGGTCGAGCTGCACGCAGCGGCCGCACGGGGTCCCGGCGACGTCGATCAGCGGGGCCGGGGACACCAGGTGGCCACACAGGGCCGCATACCGGCCGGTCCGCATCGAGTGCGGTGCGCAGAGTTCCGAGTCGGTCACCTTGTGTGCACGACCGTCGAGAACGGACGTCACCGTGAGGACATCGGGTCCGCCGGCCTCGTTCATCCGTCCGGCGGTCACGACGACAGCCACCCGGCGGCAGATCCGTGCGTCGACCGGCGCATTCACGGGCCCCCTCAGCGTGTCGGAGGCTCCATCGTCACGGATGACACGTGCGGATGCAAGATCGCTTGCACAGTCTTTCGACACTCTCCGCAGTCAAACGGACGCAGCGGACACACCCGGAGGTCCCCATGCCCCACCCGAACGGCACGCGCGCAGCGGATCTCGGCCCCGTGACGTGGCGCCGCCCGGCCCGCGGGACCGCCGACGGGCAGAACGTGGAGTTCGCCGTCCTGGACGACGGCCAGGTCGCGGTCCGCAACGCCCGCGACCCCGAGGGCCCGGTGCTCGTCTACACCCCGGCCGAGATCTCCGCGTTCGTCGACGGTGCCAAGAAGGGCGAGTTCGACGACATGGTCGACCCCTTCCGCGACTGAGCCGGGCTCACGGCAGCAGCGGGTCCGCCTCGCGCCACAGCCGGGCGACGACCTCGGCCGCCGGGTCGGTCGTCGCACGTCCGGCGGCCTGCCCGGCCCAGTGGTTGACCCGGTCGACCGCGCCGGGCTCGCCCGCGCGGTAGCGGGCCACCAGGCGTCGCTGATGGGGGTAGGGCGCCGGGGCCGGGGCGCCCGGCACGGTCCAGGCACGGACGTAGTCGGTGGCGATGCCGCGGGCCAGCCGGCCGGTGTAGGCACGGGTCGTCGTCGTGCCGGTGGGGTCGAGGCCGTCGAGCCGGGCGGACCAGCCGTCGTCGATCCCGGCCTCGGGGCAGCGCAGCAGCGCCGTCCCCACCTGCACCGCGCTCGCGCCGAGCGTGAGCGCGGCGGCCAGGGCCCGGCCGTCCCCGATCGCACCGGCGGCGACCACCGGGACACCGACGGCGTCGGCCACCCACGGGACGAGCGCGAGCAGCCCGACCGAGACGGCCTCGGCGTCGGCGGGGTCGGTGGTCCCGCGGTGCCCGCCGGCCTCCATGCCCTGCACGACGACGGCGTCGGCCCCCGCCCGCTCCGCCGCGATGGCCTCGGTGCGGGTCGTGACCGTCGCGAACCAGGCGCAGCCCGCACCGTGCACCGCGGCGACCTGCTCGGCCGTGAACAGCCCCATGATCGTCGAGACGACCGCGGGCCGGGCGGCCAGGACGGCGACGAGCTGGTCGGAGAACGACGGTCCGGGGCCGCCGGCCGGTGCGGGTGTGCCGCCCAGGCTGTCGAGGTAAGCGGTCTGCAGGCCCACGTCGTCGTCGGCGGGCGGGTCGGGGATCCACAGGTTGAGCTGGAACGGCGCGGTCCCGGCGAGCGCGCGGAAGCGGGCGGCCCAGTCGGCGATCGCCTCCGGGGTGTCGTTCACGACGCCCGCGGCACCCATGCCGCCCGCCGCGGCGACCGCGGCCGCCAGCTCCGGTGGGCAGGCCCCGGCCATCGGGGCCTCCAGGACGGGCACCCGCAGTCCGTGGCGTGTGCAGAAGGACTCGGCCCGGCTCCGTGCGCTCACCGCCCTGAGTGTGCCATTCCACCGCGGGTGGACCGGGACGCCGCGGACGGGAAGGATCGGCCCCGTCCCCGCCCCGCAGTGCGAAGGAGCCCGCTCCCCCTCATGACCGGACCCTCGTTCCTCGAGCAGCTGCGTGCGCACGCCCCCGAGTTGCTGCCCTCGCACCTCCCGCGCGACCCCGCACAGCGGGTCCCCGCCGACCTGGACGTCCCGCACGGCACCACGATCATCGCCCTGACCTGGGCCGACGGCGTGCTGCTCGCCGGTGACCGGCGTGCCACGTCCGGCAACCTGATCGCGCAGAAGGACCTGGTGAAGGTCGTCGGCATCGACGACACCTCCGCCGCCGGGTTCGCCGGGTCGGTCGGGCACGCGTTGCAGATGCTGACGATGTTCGCGGCCGAGGTGGAGCAGTACGAGAAGGTCGAGGGCGCGCCGATCAGCCAGGACGGCAAGGTCCGCAGGCTGTCGAGCATCGTGCGGGAGAACCTGGGCGCGGCGATGCAGGGCTTCGTCGCGCTGCCGCTGTTCGTCGGCTACGACCCGACCGACCCCGACCCGGTCCGCATCGTCACCTACGACCCGACCGGCAGCATCAAGCGCGCCCGGTCCGGCTATGTCGGCATCGGATCCGGCTCGCAGTTCGCCGAGGCGTCGCTGAAGAAGCGGCACGATCCGGGCGTCGACCGGGCCGGCGCGATCGCACTTGCGGTCAACGCGCTGTGGGACGCCGCCGACGACGACACCGCTACCGCGGGCCCCGACCTCACCCGGGCGATCTTCCCGAACCTGATCACGGTGACCGCCGACGGCGTCGAGGAGATCGGTGTCGACGAGGTCCGGGCGGCGACCGAGCGGATGCTCGCCGAGCGGGCGGGGCGTCCCGGCGGCTGAGCCGGCGGGTCAGGGCCGGGGCGGGCCGCCGGCCCGGCCGATGACTTCCTCGACGACCGGACCCTCGGCGTCGGCGTAGAGGTTCATGTCGGCCCACTCCCGTCCGGTGAGGCCGCGCTTGTGCCCCTCGTAGCGCGCCCGCTCGTCGTCGTGGGCGCGGAGCCGGTCGCGGAACACCAGGTAGCGCGTGATCTCAGGACTGCCCTGCGCGTAGCGGTGCAGGTTCACCGGCAGGTCCCCGACGGCGCCGAGCATGCGGGCAGACTGCCTCGGTGTCCACGTCGCGCTCGGTCGCCCCGGTCTTCGCCACCGCCGCTCCCGACCGGTGGCTGGACCACTACCGGGCGCTCGGGTTCACCGTCGAGCGCTACGGCTCGCCGCGGCGGGACTGACCGGGTCAGCCCGCCTTCTCCCGCCGGTCGGCCACCACGACCACGACCGCGGTGACCACGAGCAGGACCGCGGGGTAGGCCCACGGCAGTGCCGGCGCGTCGCCGACCACGAAGGACCACAGGCCGATCCGGCCGGTGACCAGGTACTGCAGCAGCGGGATCACGCCGAGGACCACCCCGAGGAACCCGGCGACGTTCTGTGCCGTCTTCACATGCCCTCCCCAGATTGCAATGCACTCGCATTGCAACAGTGGTCGGCACGAGTTGTCAATGCGACCGCATTGCTACGGTGGCGTCGTGCCCCGCTCCGTCGACCACGACACCCGCCGCTCCGAGATCGCCGACGCCGTGCTCGCGCTCGTCGCACGGTCGGGCACCGAGGCGGTCTCGCTGCGCTCGGTCGCAGCCGAGGCCGGCATCTCGATGGGCCGTGTCCAGCACTACTTCGCCAGCAAGGACGCACTGCTGCTGCACGCCCTGGACCGGTCGCACCGGCAGATGGAGGAGCGGATCGAGACCAGGGCCCGGGCTGTCGGCGGCGGCGACCGGACCGTCCTCGCGACGATCCTCGACGAGCTGCTCGGGGAGCACCCGCGGACCCGTGACGCGCTGCGCATCCACGCCGCCTTCGCCACCCGCGAGGTCGACGAGCGCGCGCGGGCGATCCTCACCGACGGCGACGACGAGATCCGCGCCCTCGCCGTCCGGGTCGTCGGCGACGCCGGGTCGGCCGACCCCGACACCGACGCGCACGCCCTGCTCGCCCTGACCGCGGGGCTCAGCACGGAGGTCGCGCTGCACGGCGCCCCCGTCGACCGCGCCCGGCGGACCCTGACCGCGATGCTCGACCGGCTCGCTCCCGCCACGGCGCGCGGACCGGCCGGCGACCCGGAATGATCCGGGCGGTGCGCCCCTGGTTCCCGCTCCTCGCCGGCTCGGTGTTCTACGCGTTCGCCCTGGTGTGGGCGGCCGGTGAGCTCCCCGAGGACCGGGTGCCGCTGCACTTCGACCCCACGGGCGTGCCGACCGCGTTCGGCAGCCGCGCCTGGTTCCTGACGGTCGGCACGCTGTTCGGGCTGCTCGTCGCCGGGATCGGCGCCGGGCTCTACCGCCTGGTCGCGACCGGCTCGCTGGCACGGGTGTCGGTGCCGCACCGCGACTACTGGACGGCGCCGCAGCGGATCGGGCGGCTGCGCCACATGCTCGCCGAGGACATGGGCCGGACCTTCGGCGCGACCCTGTTCCTGCTCACCGTGGTCCCGGTGACGGCGGTGTACGCCACCCGCACCGATCCGCCGAGGCTGCCGGTCGGACCGGTCTGGGTGGTGCTGGCGCTGCTGGTCGCCGGGATCGTCGGGTACTGCGTCTACCTGGCGCGCTACCGGTACCGCCCGGCCTGAGCGCCCGTGATCACCGGGTGTGGAGGGCAGCGACCGCCCCGCGAACGCTCCGCTCCACGACCGGTGATCACGCGTCGGCGACGGGCCGGCGCAGGATGGTGCGCAGCGTCTCCGGGCGGTCCGGCGGGGGCCGCCGAGGCAGCTCTCGTGGTGGCGGCCGGTCATGCGCAGCCCGTTTCCACCGTCGTCGGCACGCGCCCGTCCTGGCGGAGGTGCGCGCGGCACGGGAAGGTGCTGCGATGGCACGACCGGGGGACGTCACCCTCACCATGGCCGACCTGCGGGTCGTGACCCGGTTCGCCGCGGAGTGCGCCGCCGTGGCCCTCCCCCTGTTCGACGCGCCCGACGACGGCCGCCCCCGCGCGGCGCTCGCCGCGGCGTGGGCCTTCGCCGACGGCGCCGAGCGGTCGCGGCTGCAGCGGGTGACCGCCGTCGACGCGGCGCGGGCGGCGAAGGACGCCCACACCCCGGCCGGCAGGCACGCCGCACTGGCCGCCGCCGACGCCGCCGCGTCCGCCTACCTGCACCCACTGGCGAAGGCCACCCAGGTCGGGCACATCCTGCGCGCGGCAGCCCACGCCGCCCACGCCGTCGAGCTGGCCGACGGCGACGCGCCCCGCAGCGGCGACGCGCAGCTCGACCGTGCCCGGCGGCGCGCGACACCGGAGCTGGTCGACGTCCTGTGCCGCTACCCGCGCGCGGCGGCCGGCCGCAGCCGCGTCGCCGCGCTGACCACCGCACTGGACGACGCGCTGCGCGACCGATGAGTGCGGGGCCGCGCGGCGGTGCAGATCGGCGTACCACCCGATGCTCCGCCCGCCGAGCAGGACGGCTACCGCAGGGGCGTCCTCACCGAGCGCCTCTCCCCTGCCTGACGTGTCCGGCGCGGGTCAGCGGACGCGCTGGTAGCGCAGGTGCACGGTCCCGCCGTCGAACACGCGCTGCTCGACCAGGCGCAGCCGCAGGTCCGCCCCGAGCGGCAGGTACCGCTTCCCGCCGCCGAGGACGACCGGCACCACCCGCGGGCGGAACTCGTCGATCAGGTCCAGCAGCGACGCGGCCAGCCCGGGCCCGCCCACGGCCAGCTCGCCGTCGGTCTCCTCCTTCAGCCGGGCCACCTCCTCCGGGGCGTCGGCGCGGCGGACGAGACGGCACCCGGGCGCGACGGAGGTCAGCGAGTCGGAGAACACCACCCGGGGGATCGCGGTGTAGAGGTGCGCGAACTCCGCCTCCACCGGGTGGCCGTCCGCCCGCTCGGGGGCGGTCCAGAAGTCCTCCATGATGTCGTAGAGGTTGCGGCCGAACAGGAACACCGATGTCGCCCGGGTCTGGTCGTTGGACAGGCGGTGCACCTCCTCGTCGGGGTCGCCGAAGGCGATGCTGCCGGTGGGGTCCTCGACGAAGCCGTCGAGGGACATGCTCATGGAGTAGCTGAGGAAACCCACGGGCGTCAGACCTTCCGGTTCCAGAACTGGTGGATGCGCCCACTCGGCGAGGCGACCGACTCGACCGTGAACCGGTCCTCGACTCCGTTCAGCCCCTCCCACGGGGACAGCCCACGCCCCAGCACGATCGGCAGGATCACCACGTGCATGACGTCGACCAGGTCGGCGTCGAGGAACTGCCGGATCGTCGAGGGTCCCCCACCGAGTCGCACGTCCAGGTCGCCCGCGGCCTTCTGCGCGACCGTCAGCACCTCCTGCGCCGACCCGTCGACGAAGTGGAAGCTCGTCCCGTTCGCGAACTCGATCGGCGGCCGCGGGTGGTGGGTCATGACGAACACCGGGGTGTGGAACGGGGGCTCGTCGTCCCACCAGCCCTGCCAGCCGTCGTCGGTCCAGGGGCCGGTCTGCGGGCCGAACTTGCGCCGCCCCATGATCTCGGCGCCGATGCCCTGGGCCCACGTGCTGGTCAGGGCGCGGTCCAGGGTGACGGGGGCGTCCACCCCGCCGATCCCGTGGATGAACCGCCCGTCGAACCCGGCGAAGAGCCGTCCGGCGTCGCCGATCGGGGCGTCGAGGGTCACGTGGTCGCCGGCGGCGTAGCCGTCGAGCGAGATGAACAGGTTGTGCACCCGGGTGCGGGGCATGGGGCCTCCTCGGTGAACGCGCGGACCGCGTCGCGACGGTGGACCGCCGGGGGCGGCGGAACTCATCGGTCGACGCGGGTCCGGCTGCTGGCCGGCGTCGTCCGGGACCGGCTCGTCGTCGAGGCGGGGCGTGGTCCGGCACGGGCCGACGCTCGGATGACCGAGACGGAGAGCATCGTGGACACCGTCGTGGCCGGACCGGCCGGGCAGCACCGCGTCCTCGGACGAGCGGCTCACCCCGTTGACGCCGGACCGGTGGGGCCGGCCGGTCCCGGACCGTCGCGAGTGCAGGCATCGACGAGCCCGCGCAGAGCCCGTGACCCTGCCGGTTGCTCAGGAGCCGATCGCGACGATCCGGGTGACGACGAGCGTCACGAGCCGGTCCCCGGGGTGGATCGCGGCCGGTACGGCTCCGACGGTGGCGCGTACGGAGGTCACCGACGGCCCGGACGCTCGTCGAGGTGGCGGCGTCCCCGGCCTGCTTGCCGATCGTCGTCCGCACCGCCGCGGTCACGGGCAGCTTGTGCCTCCCGTCGCCGAGCGCCATGAAGGAGTTCCGGAACGGATGGCCGTCCATCGCGCCCCGGACCTTGACCGGGCCGCGGGTGGCGAAGAACTCGGCCGACCAGTCGGTGTGCAGGTAGACCCACCCGCCCGGCGCATCGCTCTTCTCGAGCGTGGCGGTGAACGTGTGGTCGAGGGCGTGGGAGGCGACGGGATCGCTCATCGGGTCTCCTTGTCGGGTGGCTGTCCGCGGGTCTGCCCGACCTGGACGACAGCACCACCGCCGCCCGGGATCGTGCGTGTGCCCCTGGCGACCGCAAGCACGGACAGCGTGTTGCGCTCCTCCGCGACATGGTGGGGCGGTTCACGGGTCGCGATGCTCGCCGTTGCTTCTCCTCGCACAGCAGAAGGCCGAGCAGCCGGTTCGCTCCGAGAGCCTGCGGCTCCGGATCCGCGGATCGTGCACCCGTGATCGCGGCTGGACTTCGAACCCGGGAGGTACCGCCGCACCGGTCAGGACCGGCTACGACCGGACGACATCGTCTCGGTTCCGTCAGGAGTCAGCGCTGGCCAGAGGGGTAGTCGGGATCACCGCACAGACGACGTCGAAGGGGCCGATCGTCGAGTAGCCGTGTCTCGTCACAACGGCCGAGACGACGACGATGAGCGGGCCGAGTCCCGCGTCCGCGTCGGTGCGCTGCACCGACGGGGGTGTCTCCCCCACACGCCCGGCCTCCTGGTGATCTCCTCGCGGCGCGGGTCCCCCCTGCCAGGCTCGGCGCGCCGTGAGGAGGTCACTGCCGCACTCCCTTGATCTCCGAGCGGTGTCGGGTCCGGGCGGAGCCCGGGGGCCTTGTCGTACAAGCCCTTGTCAACGGCGGGTTAGAAGTGACCCCCTGGCGACGGTTTGGGATTGACCCCTGTGTGCCCGGTTCGTGCTAGTTGTCGCGGTCTTTGGCGAGGAGTTCGCGGCGGGCGCGTGTGCGGTAGGAGTCGCCGGAGAGGGTGAGGACCTCGGCGTGGTGGACGAGGCGGTCGATCATCGCGGCGGCGACGATCTCGTCGCCGAAGACCTCGCCCCAGCGTCCGAAGGGCAGGTTGCTGGTGACCATGACCGAGCCCTGTTCGTAGCGAGAGGCGATGAGCTGGAAGAACAGGTTCGCCGCGTCGTGGTCGAAGGGGATGTAGCCGACCTCGTCGATGATGATCAGCTTGTAGCGGCGGATCTTGCGTAGCTCGGCCTCCAGCTGCCCGGCCTGGTGCGCGGCAGCGAGGCGGGTGATCCAGTTGCCGGCGGTGTTGAAGAGCACCGAGTGCCCGGACTGGGTGGCTTTGACCCCGATCCCGATCGCGAGGTGGGTCTTCCCGATCCCGGGCGGTCCGAGCAGGATCACGTTCTCGGCCTTGGCCACGAACGTGCCGGTCGCCAGATGGGCGAGCAGGTCTCGGCGCAGAGAGGGCAGATGGTCGAGGTTGAACTCCTCCAGCGTTTTCACGGCCGGGAAGTGGGCGGTGCGGATGCGCATGGTGGTGCCGGCGGACTCACGGTCGGCGACCTGGCGCTCCAGGACCGCGGTCAGGTACTCCTCGTGCGACCAGTTCAGGTCGCGGGCCTGGGCGGCGAGGTCGTCCCAGACGCGGGCGATCGTGGGCGTCTTCAACACGCGAGTCAGGTAGGCCAGCTTCGAGCCGAGCTCGGTGCTCACGCCACCGGTCTTCGTGGCTTCCGTGGCTGCTGTCGTGCTGGTCGTCGCGGTCGTCTTCGGGGTGGTCATCTACTGCCCTTCAGCGGTGGCGGTCGGGTCGGGTGCGGGGTCGAAGTTCACGCCGTAGAGCGCGTCGTAATCCGGCAGCGCGCGCAGGGCCACGACGTGCCCATCGGTGTGGGAGCGCGTGTCATGGCGGGCGCGGTCACGGGCGGCGGTGAACGCAGTGCGCAGGGCGCGGGCGGTGGCCCGGTGCTCGGGATCGGTCACCGTGGCGCCGCTGGCCCAGACCCGCTCGTGGGTGGCCGCGATCTGCCCGGCGCAGGTGACCGCGACCAGGGCGGGAGTGGCGATCCAGTCGACGAACCGGCCGATCGCGGCCGGGTTGACCGAGTAGTCGTTGCCGTCGACGCGCACGTAGTAGTCACGCGCCAGCCGAACCCGCCCGGTCAGCCCGACCTGCGGCGCCACCGGCGGCAGGGCGACCATCGCGGCCCGGTCGATCGGCCACCGCGTGGCGGGGGTGGTCCCAATCGAGCGCAGGTGCCGGGCGCCCGCCACCTCGGTCAACCAAGTCTCGATCTGGGCGTTGAAGTCGAACGGCGAGACGAAGCTGCGTCCGGGCAGAAAGGAGGTCTCGAAGTAGCCGTTGCGCCGCTCCACCAGTCCCTTCGACTCCGGGTCCCGTGCCGGGGTGAGCTTGATCCGCACCCCGAGCGTCCCGGCGAACGCAGCTGCCTCGACGCCGGGTCGCCCGGTGCCGCCGATCGCGGCCTCGCGGTCCCAGACCAGCGTGCGGGGACAGCGGCCCCACCCTGCGATGATCTCCCACATCCCGGCCAGGATGTCGCCGGCCTTGCGGGACGGGATCATCACAGCGTCCGTCACCCGGGAGAAGCCGCAGGTCATCGCCAACACCGGCAGGACCCGCGCCCCGCTGGCACCGACCGGGATCGGGACCGGCGGGAACCACAGGTCGCACTGCGCGAGCTCACCGGGGGCGTACTCGATCCGGTCCGCCGGGTCGGGAGGGGCGAACAACGGCCGCAGCTCACGCACCCGGTCCTTGAGGATGGTCAACGAGTGTGTCCAGCCGATCCGCTCGGCGATCACCGTCGCCGGCATCCTCGGATACTCGGCCAGCAGGGCCCGGACCTGCGGCTCCACCTTGTCCACCAACGACCCGCGCGGTCCACGCTCCCGCGAGGGCGGCGCGTCGGCCCGCAACGCCGCCCGCACCGTATTTCGCGCCAGTCCCAGCCGGCGGACGATCTCCTTGATCGGCACGCCCTCGGCGCGGTGCAGACGACGGACCTCAGCCCACTCTTCCAACGTGATCACCCCTCCAGCCTCGATGGAGGGGTCAGTCCCAACCCGTCGCTAGAGGGTCAGTCTCAGCGCGTCGTCGACAGCCCTCGAAGGTGTCTGACCAGCGCCGGGAGACTGACTCTCCAAGCTCCGTTATGGCACGGTTTATCAGGCCAGAGTGAGTCCGACGGTTCGCGAGCAGCGAGGAGGCACTGATCTTCGTGGAGACACAAGAACTGCACTCGGTCCTTCAGGAGCAAGCGGAGCGGCTCCTCAGCGAGCCGGGGGCTGACCAGGACACAGACCAGCAGTACACCCGGATCTGCGATGACCTGGTGCGAGCGGTACCCCACGCCAAATGGGCTGCGCTGACCACTCAGGACCGGTCGGGGTTGCACTGCCTCGCAGCCACCGACAAGCGCATCCCGGAGTTGGCCCGGGTCATGGTGGACTGCGGACACGGGCCGTGCATCGATGCCATCGCGGCCGGTTCCCTGAATGAGGTCGTCATCGACGACTTCACGGAGGCCGGCGATCGGTGGCCGGTCTTCGCCCCAGCCGCCGCCAGTGCGGGGATGCGCAGCGTCCTGTGCCACGCCATGGCCCCTGAGGAACATCCGATCGGTGCGATGACGGTGTGGTCGGACGAGGTCGGGGCGTTCAGCGACGACCGCTCGCGCACCATCATGGCCGCGTTCGTCACACAAGCCGCGGTAGCGGTGTACGGCGCGCAGCGCGCCGAGCACCTCGTGAAGGCTTTGACGAACCGCGACGTCATCGGGCGGGCCAAGGGAATCCTGATCGAGCGGTTTCGCTTGACCGATGACAGCGCTTTCCGACTGCTGGTGCGGTCCTCGCAGGACGTCAACATGAAGCTCTGCGACGTGGCCGAGGTTCTCTGTCGTGAGGCGGAAGCACGGGCGATGACGGTGCCGCAGGCGCGATCGGGATCTGGCTCCGACTTGGCACGGTAGCGGGGCCGGCGCTGCCGGCCCCGCGCCGCCGCCGGGCGGCGCCGTGACGAGTGTCGTCTCCTGACCCGGAACCCGGTCACGGCGATCGCATGGACGATCCCGCGCACGGTGAAATCGGTGGACAAGCGGGTCGTCGTCAACGCTGCGCCGGCCCGGGCGCTGCTCTCGGCTGCCGGAACCCAGAGGCCCAGTGGTCCCGGGCTCGTCGCCTTCCCCGGCCTGCTCTACCACGCCGCGCTGCGGCCGGGTGAGGCCGTGACGTTGCGGGCGGCTGACCTACGGCTGCCCGACGATGGCTGGGGCGAGCTGTTGCTGACCGGCTCCACCCCGGAGGCCGGCGCTTCGTGGACCGACAACGGCCGACGTCGTGAGGAGCGGGAGTTGATGCACCGGGCACGCGGTGAGACCCGTTCGGCCCCCTGTCCCCCACCGCTCACGGTCCTGCTGCGGGCGCACCTCGCTGAGCACGGCACGACGCCGGATGGCCGGCTGTTCCGCGGTGTCCGCGGCGGCGATCTCCCGGAGGGCACGTACTGCCGCGTCTGGCGGAAGGCTCGCGCAAGCGCTCTGACCCCCGAGGACGCCGCCTCACCCCTCGCCCGACGCCCCTACGACCTCCGCCACGCCGCGGTCTCGACGTGGCTCAACGCCGGTGTGCCGTCGACCCAGGTCGCCGAGTGGGCCGGGCACAGTGTCGCCGTCCTGCACCAGATCCACGCGAAATGCATCGTCGGCCAGGAGGACGCCGCCCGGCAGCGGATCGCCGACGCCCTTGGAGCCACCCCGTGAGCGACGAAACTTCGGTACGTATCCGGTACAGCCACCCGCCGAGCACCGGTCAGGGCCGGGCACGACCGGACAACATCATCTCGGCTTCGTCGGGCGTAATCGCTGGTCAGAGGGGTATCCTCGACGTGGAAGCGGAGTGCCCAGTGGCGTCCACCAAGGTGGTGTGCGACCGGCTCGGTGACGGGCGAGGCATCGTGTAGGGCGGCCACCGCGTGATCTTCTGAACGCCTCTCACAGCCAACAGGAGATGGATCACGCGATGACCGCGCCCTCCAGTATCGACCCCACCGAGTTCCTGCACGAGCAGCTGTCCCAGGCGAGTCCCGACCTGCTGCGCCAGATGTTGACCACGTTCATCAACACCCTCATGTCCGCCGATGCCGACTCGGTGTGCGGAGCCGCCTGGGGCCAGCGCTCCGAGCAGCGGACGAACACCCGCAACGGCTACCGCCACCGCGACTTCGACACCCGCGCCGGCACCATCGACGTGGCAATCCCGAAGCTGCGCAACGGCTCCTACTTCCCCGACTGGTTACTGGAACGCCGCCGCCGCGCCGAGCGAGCGCTCACGACGGTGGTCGCGACCTGCTACCTGCTCGGGGTCTCGACCCGGCGCATGGAGAAGCTCGTCGAGTCCCTGGGCATCACCCGGCTGTCGAAGTCCCAGGTCTCGATCATGGCCGCCGACCTCGACGACCAGGTCGAGCAGTTCCGGACCCGCCCGCTCGACCAGGGCCCCTACACCTTCGTCGCCGCTGACGCCCTGGTCGTGAAGGTGCGCGAGGACGGGCGGGTGGTCAACCTCCACGCCCTGCTCGCCACCGGGGTCAACGGTGACGGGCACCGGGAGATCCTCGGCCTGCAGGTCACCTCCGCCGAGGACGGCGCCGGCTGGCTGGGGTTCTTCCGCGACCTGACCGCCCGCGGTATGTCCGGGGTCAAGCTCGTCACCAGCGACGCCCACCAGGGCCTTGTCGCCGCGATCGGGGCGACGTTGCCCGGCGCGGCCTGGCAGCGCTGCAGGACCCACTACGCGGCGAACCTGATGGCCGCGACCCCGAAGTCCTCCTGGCCGTGGGTGC
The DNA here is from genome assembly GCF_017312155.1 of Pseudonocardia sp. UM4_GMWB1. NCBI lineage: Bacteria > Bacillati > Actinomycetota > Actinomycetes > Pseudonocardiales > Pseudonocardiaceae > Pseudonocardia > Pseudonocardia sp. UM4_GMWB1. The sequence continues at coordinate 5,536,667 of NZ_QJPN01000001.1, forward strand.
GGGCGCTGCTGCACTCGGTCTACGACCAGCCCGACGCCGCGAGCGTCCACGCACAGTTCGACCGGGTCCTCGACGCACTCTGCGAGAAGCTGCCGAAGGTCTCCGAGCACCTCGACACCGCGCGTGCCGACGTCCTGGCCTTCACCAGCTTCCCGAAGGAGGTCTGGCGCCAGATCTGGTCGAACAACCCCAGCGAGCGACTCAACCGCGAGATCCGTCGCCGCACCGACGTCGTCGGGATCTTCCCCGACCGCGACTCCCTGATCCGCCTGGTCGGCGCCGTTCTGGCCGAACAGCACGACGAATGGGCCGAAGGACGCCGCTACCTCGGCCTCGACGTCCTGGCCCGCGCCCGCGTCACACCCGTCCCCGACACCCCGACCGGCACCGAGGAGGTGACCCCCACCCACACGATCCCGGCGCTCAGCGCCTGACAGAACAGAAGATCACGCGGCAGTCGTCACACACCACGCCAGCGGACTTGACCGAGTGCCCCCGGTCGGACTCGAACCGACACTGGGACCCTTTTAAGGGGAGGCCCTGCGCACCCTGTTCGATGGCCCTGACCTGCAATAGTTCCGTCGCCCGGTCGGTCCGGTCACAAACTTCAGCACGTATTCGGCACGGGGATCGACGAACGGTGCGGGTGACGGCTACGCCGTGTCGGCGAGTTGTTTTGCCTTGGCGAGGCGCTCGGACACAGTGGTATCGCCTCGACCAGGTGGACACGCTCGGAGGTATCGCTCGAGAATCGCGACCTCTGCGAGGTGGTCGCGTTGGCGCCGGTAGATGACGGCGGCTCGCTTCGTGTACCCAGGCGGAGGGTCCATGGTCTTAATCGCGGCGGCCCGTTCAGCGGCAGCGATGATCTCCAGCAGCAGAGTCAGTGACTCGTCGTCTCGTCGCTGCTTCCGCAGCTCGTCAAGGTGTGGGACCCACTCGGTGAAGTGTCGTCCACGAACCTGTCCCGCGGCTTCGACAGCAGCATTGATCTTCTTAAAGTCGGGCAGATCTGGTGCCATCGACGCCAAGCTAGCGGGTGGTCGCGCGGGGTTCGCTACCCCACTCCCCTGCCTGGTGGTGATCTCCTCGCGGCGCGGGCTTGCCCCTGCCGGGCCGAGGGGCGGGGTGCAAGGTACTCAGTCCCGCCTTGTGCCCCGCCCCTCGGGCTGGCTGCCGTCTCGGCGCGCCGTGAGGAGATCACCACCCACGCCACACTCCCCCTGATCTCCGAAGCGGTGTCGGGTGTGGGCAGCGCCCACCATCTCTTCGAGGGCGACAATCTTGTGAGGCCGTGCCGGATATGCCCGTCTGCCCGCTACGCTCGGCGGACTCGTGAAGGGGGCCGACATGACCAACGTGTCGCAGGAGACCACGGTGACGTGCGGGTGTTGCGGCGCTCCGAAGCCTCCGGACGAGGTGGCGCGGCTGAGCCATCACCCCGAGATCGCGGTGTGTGGCGGCTGTGTGCACGGCATGGCCGGTCGGCTGGCGAACCGCCCATCGATCACGCCGATCTTCCCGGTGCACGACATGCCGGCAGCCCGGGAGTTCTGGACCCGTGCGGGCCTACAGGTCGAGGAGTACAGCCCGGAGTACGCGTTCGTCATGTTCGGCGACGCGGAGGTGCTGCATCTGGATCTGCGGGCCGAGCTCGACCCGGAGCACAACGCCGCGGCGGTCTACATCCACATTCCCGATCCCCACGACTGGCACGCCCGCCTGAAGGCGCAGGGCCTGCCGGTTAGCGACGTCGTGGTCGAACCGTGGGGAATGATCGAGTTCAGTGTGAAGGACCCGAGCGGGAACCTGATCCGGATGGGCCGCAACGATTGAACCGCTGCTGGCCCGGGAGTGTCGCTACCCGCGCCGGGCACCATGTAGAGATGCGCGTTGAGCTTCTGGTCGTGACGGACTGCCCGAACGAGCGCCCGACCTTCGAGCGTCTGCGCCAGGCCCTCGACGACGCCGGACATGAGGACACTCCGATCGCGGTCCGCATCGTCACCGAGGACACGGTGGGCTCGATCCCGGCGTTCGCGGGTTCCCCGACGGTCGTGATCGATGGCGCCGATCCGTTCGCCGAGCAGGTCTCGCCCGGAGCGGGTCTGTCGTGCCGGGTCTACCGATCCGCAGCTGGGATGGCTGGAGCACCGTCGCTGGACGACCTGAGCCGTGCTGTGGCTCGCTGAATGCCTCCGGGATAGGCGTTCGTCCCGTGGCAGTGGGGCCGGGTAGCCGGACCCGACGCCGCGAACGGGCCGGAGGTGTAGTGAGCGAAGCGGCGGGGCCGGCGTGGCCGGCCCCGCGCCGCCGGAGGCGGCGCCTTGATCCCCTAGAGGCGGATTCGGCACGTCCGGTGAGGTGCGTCACTACTGGGCACGGAGAACCCGATCGCTGCCCGTGGCTAACAAGACACCGCTCGTGCACGACTCCATATCCGTGGACGTGTTGGAAAGGCGCGGGCGTGCTGCCTGAGCTGGTCGTGAGCGAAGACGACGAGCAGCAGTTCGTCCTGCCGTGGTCCGAGGAGCCGTGGCCAGCGACCTGGCAGGAAGTCGAACGCACGTTCGGGACGACAGATCATCGACGGTCGCTACTGAGTCTCGCCTCGTCTCGCCTGTTTGAGCTCCAGGCAGCAGGCATACCGATCTACGCGGCGTGGATCAACGGCTCCTTCGTGACCGCCCGGGAGCACCCGAACGACATCGACGTCGTTGTCCTGATCGACGGTGATCGTTCCGCCGCCAGCCGCGAGGCCACCGGCCTGAGCCCAGCAGCGTGGCTGGACGCAACCCACGTTCTTCGGAATGAGCCTTTGCCAACCTGATCATCCGTTGGCGATCATGAGGGTCTGAACTGCGGCGACGAGCTCGGCGGCCCGGGCCGGGCAGGATCTGATCTTGCGCAGAACCTTCCAGTTCTTCAGCTCGGCGTTGACCCGCTCACCCGGCCCGCGTCGGCGGGCGTGTGCGGCGTTGACCTCCCTCTGGTTGCGCGACAGGCGCCGGTAGCGCCCGGTGTCCGGGTCGATGCGCCGACGCCGCTGCGGCACGGCCACCATCGGACCGGCGCCTTGGTAGGCGGTGTCGGCGACCGCGGGGATCTCATGCGCGGTCAGCGCCTCGATGATCCCGTGGTCGCGGGCGGCTCCCATGTCGTGCCGCGCGCCAGGCAGCGGCGGGGAGATCCACACCAGCCTGCCGACCGGGTCGGCGATGACCTGCACGTTCAGCCCGTGGGCCTTGTGCTTGCCGCTGTAGTAGGGGCGGTCTCGGCCGGACGCCATGCCGACCCGGTCGATCCGCAGCAGGCTGCCGTCGACGATCACGAACGCCTTGCGTGAGGCGACCTCGATCGCCTGCTCCAGCGTCGGGGCCATCGCCGCGAGCAGGGCGAGCGCTTCGCGCACGTAGCGGTAGACCGTTGACGTGCCGATCTCGAACCCGCAGGCCAGGTCGGCATAGGTCTCGCCCTTGCGCAGATAGGCCACCACCAGCAGGGCCTGGCGGCCGGCGGAGAGCTTGCGCCAGCGTGTAGCCCGCTGGTTGCGGTGCGCGCGCAGCGCGTCGGCGAGCAGGCCGAGCGCGCGGCTGGACACGGTCATCCCGGACGGGTAAGACAACACTCTGAAGCTCCTGGTCAGGCGGATTGATCTAGGCAATCGCCCGCCTACCAGGAGCTTCACCCTTTCGAGGTCACGCCACGCCGCACGCCAGCTGACCTGCTCGTCCATCAGGTTGGCAAAGGCTCAATGGTGCCGGGTCATTGGCGAAGCAGTCGTGGGCGGCATGATGACCGCCCGCATCTGAACCGTTCAGCTGCCGGCTCGAGTGGACACTGGTTGGGCGATCGGAACGCGGCCTGACGGGTAGGCGGCAACGTGGAGCCGACTCCCGTCGGAGATCGTCAGCCTGCATCGCCGCTCACGATCCTGCCTGGTCAGACGGTCATGCCCTGCCTGCCTGGAGAGGCCACTCCTGCCCAGCCCTTGGACGAGGTACGGGATGACTTGGAACGACATCTGCCCGTAACGTCCCGACCGGCGCCACGAGCTGCCGGAATCGACGGGTCGAGAGTTCCTGGAGGACGCGCGTGGCGGCTCTCTCGCGCCGACTCCCGCAGTTCCGCCCGATCCTCGCCGGTGCCCGGTTGTCCGACCGGCTGTTCGCCTGTGCCGGGGCGCTCGCGGCCATCTCGGTCGCCGGTGCCATCGGGGCGCTCGTCGTCGGGCCGGGCGCGGCGTTGCCGTTCATCGTCGCACCGGTCGGGGCGTCGGCGGTCCTGGTGTTCGCGGTGCCGTCGAGCCCGCTCGCGCAGCCCTGGCCGGTCATCGCGGGCAACGTCGTCTCGACACTCATCGGGGTCGGGGCGCGGCTGGTCGTACCCGACGTCCTCGCCCAGGCGGGGCTGGCCGTCGCCGTGGCGATCGCGACGATGTCGCTGTTGCGCTGCCTGCACCCACCCGGAGGGGCCGCAGCCCTGACGGCCGTCATCGGCGGCAGCGTGATCACCGGAGCGGGCCCGCTGTTCGCCCTGTTCCCGGTCGGGGTGAACTCGGTCGTCCTGGTCGCGATGGGGTGGCTGTTCCACCGCCTGTCGCGGCACCCCTACCCACACCGGACGGCGCCGTCCGACCGGGCCGATCGCCGCAGCTGCTTCCGGGCCGACGACGTGGACCGGGCGCTGGCCGAGATCGGCGAGACGTTCGACATCGACCGCGACGACATCGGTCTGCTGCTGCGCGAGGTCGAGACCCAGGCGCTCGTCCGGCAGCACGGCGACCTCGTCGCCGCGGACGTGATGTCGCGCGACACCGTCTCGGTCCGGTCGGGCGACGATCCGACGACGGCGCGGGACCTGTTGCTCGAGCACGACGTCCGGACGGTGCCGGTGCTCGACGACGACGGCGCCGTCGTCGGCACTCTCGGGCTCCGCGAGCTCGCGCACCCCGCGGGCACCGTCGGCTCGATGGCCTCACTACCGTCGACGGCCTCGGCGGACACGCCCCTCGCAGCGCTGAGCCGCATCCTGACCGACGGACGCACGCACGCCGTCGTCATCGTCGACGAGCGGAACCGCCTGCGCGGCATGGTCACCCAGACCGACCTGCTCATCGCGCTGTGCCGCATCCTGGCCGATTCGGCGTGACAAGCCTCGAGATGCGCGGCGTCCGCGCACATCGGCGGCTCGCCACTCGTTCGGTAAGTGCGAAGCAGGTTTCCGCCTGATGTGGGGCGGTCGCGACCCGGCATCCAGCCCGTCTTCACGTGTCATCACTGCGCATCCCCGAGCGCCACAGTCCCAGATGCGGCGCGAGACGCCGAGCCGTTGTGGTACCGCCGCGTCTCGATCAGATAGCCGTCACGGAGTGCGACGGTCGAGGGGCTGCAGCCCTGCAGGACGACCGCGCAGGTGTCCTTCTCGGTGCCGCGGCTGCGCAGGATGCCCTCAGCTTGTGGTGGTAGCGCTACGATGTCTCCTGTGAGCGAGGCGTTCGAAGTGTCGCCCGACGATCCGGATGGGGTCGCGGCCGCGATCGAGCGTGCGTCGAAAGGTTCACGAGTTCGCGTCGTCCGTCAGGGCCACGCCGTCGCCGACATCGTTCCGATCGCCGCGGCCGGGCCGGGAGAGCTGCGTCCTGAGCGGCGCGACTCTCGCCACGACCAGGTCGTGCGCGACCACGCCACCCGGTTCGGCGCTCCGACCTTGGAGCATTACCGGCGCATCTACGCCACCGCCGGCCGTGAGTGGCCGGGCGAGGATCACATCCGAGCGCATTACCCCGTGGCGGACGTGTCCTGAGCACTCAACCTGCGCTTACCGCGAACACTGTGAGCGGGAAGGTCCTCGACGCGAGCGCGCTCGACGCCTACGCCAACGGGCATCTGGGCATGGCTACCTGGTACGCCCTGGCCTGGGAACTGGGGCTCACGTTCGTCGTTCCGCGTTTCGCTCGTGACGAGGCCCTCTGTCTGCGGCCGGGCCTCGTCGCCGAGGTTGACCTGCTGCTCGCCGCGCCCTATGTCGTCCTGACCGACTCCCCCGCCGAGGCAGCCCGTCTGCTCGACGAGACCTCCGCAGCCTCGGTGTACGACCCGCTGGCAGCGTCCGTAGCCGCCTTGTGCCGGGAGCGGGGATGGCCGGCGCTGTCCACGGACCCAGAGCGACTGCGTCGCGTCGACCCGTCGCTCGAGGTAGACCTGCTCTGAGACGGGAACGGCCAGCGTCACTGACCCTGGCCCTGTGCATCACGCCGACCGCCAGGCCGACCCTCAGATCAACTGGCCGCTACTGCACAGCGCCCATCCAGTCGCGGCGGGCCCGCCGGTAGGCCGTGCACGGCGCTGTGCTGCAGGCTGTTCACCGCGCGGTAGTAGCGCATCGTCGTGCCCTGCCGCTGACGCCCCGGCCCGGCAACTACCGCGCAGCGCAAACTGGACATCCCTGAAGGGGGCTCGGTCTCAGGAGGCCGGGTACTGCTGGGCGCCGAGCACCCGGGCCAGGTGGGCGGCGTTGCGGCCCAGCGTCGCGGTCGTCGCCGCGACCGGTTCCGGGGTCTGGTCGAGATCCTTGTAGTCGACCGGGTTCATCGCTTCGGAGTTCCAGTAGGTCGCTCCGCCTGCGGGGATGGTGAACCCCATGTCGTTGAGTGCCTGGAACGAGTCGGCGACGATCTTGTGTGCGCCGTCCTCGTTGCCGACCACAGCGACGACCGCGACCTTGCCGAACAGTTCGGGTCGCCCCTGGTCGTCGGTTTCGGACAGCTCCGCGTCGAGCCGCTCCAGGACCCGCTGTGCCACGCTCGACGGGTGCCCGACCCAGGTCGGGGTCGCGAACACCAGGATGTCCGCGTCATAGATCCGGCTGCGGATCTGCGGCCACTGGTCACCCTCGCCCATGTCGGCCGCGGTGCCGGGCTTCACGTCGTAGTCGGCGACCCGCAGCGTGTCGCCGGCGACACCGTGATCGGCCATGGCGTCGAGCACCTGTCGGGCCATCACCTCGCTGCTTGAGGCCTGCGGGCCGGGCTTGAGGCTGCACACTAGTAGTTGCAGCGCGTTTTGCGGTACACGAGAAGGTCGCACGAGGAAGTTCAATGGCGACAAAACGGGCTTACACTCTCGAGGAGATCGAGGTCAAGGGAGAGCAAGGCGACCTGCGGGATGAGGAGTAGCTCGCAACCGGTCGGAGTCAAGCAAGAGCTGCAAGAACGTCTCTCCGCCGACTCCGTTTTAGAGGAGAGAAGGATCTGATCAGCCCTGCCGGGTCTCCGCCGCAATCCACTCAAGATAACGCGGGTTACCGTCATAAATGGGACGAGCACTCACGCTCGGCACCATATAAGGGTGATCTTTCTCGGCGCGCTCTACTATCCTCGCAACAAGCGACCGTCTCGTATGCAGCGCCACACGCCCCTCGGTGCGTTCGCGCAACTCACCGTCCCACCGGTACGCAGATCGCACTGGCTCAAAATTGTGTGCATTAGATGCCAGTCGATCAGCCACGAGAGATCTGGCGAATTCGTACAGCCATTCCGGGTCAGGCGCGGTGACAACGACTTCGCACAACTCAATCTGCCCGCCGGTGATCATGCGATGCCGCCTCGCACTGCCACAAGCTCAGACATCGCCCGCTCAGAATCTTTAGCAGTCTTACCCATGGTTGCCCAACCGGTCATAATATTGTCGTCGTAGCCGAGCCCCACCCATCGACCGGTAAACTCGATTCCGTGAGGGTGCATGGCCAGAAACATCGTGCCCTTCGACCGAACAGCCCCGTCAGCCGCCGCGTACCAGCCGGTGAGAATCTGGTTGTCCCAGAGGCGCAGCTCGCCTGACCACAAATAGCCACCCTCTGCCTGACTGAGTCCACGCTGAGTTGCGGCAATGTGCACGAGGTCGCCCTCCTGACGCATGCGCACAGGCTGCGTGGCGACCTTCTCGACGCCGTCGCGGGTCGTCTGCCATGACGCCCACCAGTCTCCACTCAGCGAGACGCGCCCGGGCGCGCGGCCGGCCAGCTCGCTCACCGACACCCCGAGGGCGTCGGCGATGGTCAACGCGACCGACAGCAGCGGCTGCTGCTCCCCCGCCTCGTAGCGACGAATCTGCCGGGTGTCGATGCCGGCCACCCGCGCCAGGTCGGCCTGCGACATGCCGAGATCCGCTCGACGCCTCCGGATCACTTCGCCCATTTCCACGCACCCCATCGTCGTAGGACTTCCTAGTCCTTGACAACCGGACTAGTTCGCCTCACTGTAGGACTTGTTAGTCCGCAACAGGGGCGGGCAAGTCCGCTCCGTCGGTCTGACCTCGGCACACCCGACCGTGTCGCCGAGCAACCCGAGGAGGGCGCCAGTCATGGCGATCAAGAACAAGTTCCCCGTCGCGATGGGCGACGTGTTCCCCCACGGCGCGTTCGTGGTGTCCGAGGTCGAGCCGGTCCGGGACTTCGACAAGTCCTCCCCCGGCCGCCCGGTCCAGCAGACCGACAAGGAGACCGGGCTGCCGGTGTGGTCGGTCTCGGTCCTCGACGCCGACCCCGAGGCCCGCCGCACCGACAAGACGGTCACGGTGAAGATCGCGGCACCGCACCAGCCGGTCCCGCCCGAGGCCGCCGCAGGGCTGCCGTTCCGCCCGGTCGAGTTCGACGGCCTCACCGTCACCCCGTACGTGCAGGAGACCGGAGGCCGGCCCCGCGTCGCCTACAGCTTCCGCGCCGCCGGGATGCGCGCCCCCGGCCACCAGCGCCCGGCCCCGGGCAAGAACCAGGACGCGGCCTGAGCTGCCACTCACCCACCGCGTCAGGTGGAGGGAAGCCCGTCCGTAGCGGGCTCCCCTCCGATCTTCCTCGCCCCTCGTAGCCCTGCCAGGCACTAAGACTCGGAAGGACACCGAGCGTAGATGCACACCTCCCTACCCCGTCATGCCCACACCACGACCGACCCCACCGACGCCCAGGTCGTGCCGGTGGCCCGTCTCGTCGAAGCCGGCCTCCGCCGCACCAGCCGCGCGATCCGCGACACCGCCCGACCCTCGGCCGGGGACCTGCTCGCCCACGCCGCCCGGGCCCGTCGGCTCGCCGAGCTCCACACCCGCCGGGCCCGCTGGTGGGCCATTCTGCAGCGCGACACGGCCACCAACTACGCGCCGGTCGTCTACGTCCAGGCCGTCGTCACCGCGGTCATGGAGAACGAGCGCCAGGCCCGCTACTGGACCGACACCGCCGACGACTGGCAGGCCCTCGCCGACGGCCGACCCACCTCCGACGTCGCCGGGGCCATGTCCAACTGGGCCGACCTCGGCCTCACCGACCCCGCCGCCCCCGGGCTCCCGGACACCTCGGCGGTGGCCCGATGAGCGCCCCGAGCCAGGGCCGGCCGGTGCTGCGGCTGGTCCCGATCACCGACCCCACCGCCGCAACGACCGATGTCCGCTGGCGGGATGACGCCGCGTGCGCCGGGCTGGACACCGAGCTGTTCTTCCCCGTCGACGACCGCGCGGCCTCGGTCGAGACACCACGTCGGGTGTGCCGGGGCTGCCCGGTCCGCGCCGCCTGCCTCGCCGACGCGCTCGCCACGGAGGACCCGGCCCGGCGCTACGGCATCACCGGCGGTACCACCCCCGGCGAGCGCCGGACTCTGCACCGCGCCGGGCTCACCATCACCACCACCCCGGCCGCCGGAGGTGACGTCGCATGAACGCCACCAAGCCGACCCGCCCGACCCGGTGCGAGGTCTGCCGGACACCGCTCCACGAGCGCCCCGACCCACGTCGCCGCCGGTGCGCCGATCACCTCGACCAGCTCGCACTGGTCCCGCTGTCCACCGTCCGCACCGCCCGTGGCAAGGGAGGCCGAAAGTGATCACCGCTGCTGCCTCACCGGCCGATGTGCCGCTGTCGGTCAACCAGATCCTCACCGTCGGCGGCGCCCTGGCCGCGGTCACCGTCTACCTGCTCTACAAGATCGGCCATTACCTCGCGAAGGTCCTGGAAGCCCTCGCCACCGCCGCGGTCGTGTTCCTCGCCCTCTGGTTCGCCGCCAAGGGCCTCGTCCTCGCGGTCGTGTGGGCGGTCCGGCACTGGCGCACCACTACGACAGTTGCCGTGGTATCGGCGTGGTGCTGGTGGTGGGGCTGGCTGTCGCTGCTACTCACCCTCACCGCCGTGACGGTCGTGCTCGGGGTGTGGCGGGTCACGTCGCTGCCCTCGTTCGACCACTGGGCCGGACGTCACCTGCGCTCCTGGTGGCAGCGCTGGCTCGTCTACGCACCCCGGATGCCGCGCTGGCTGCGCTCGGTCGGCCTCACGGTCCCCGACCGCGGCGGGGCCACGGTCATCCAGGTCAACCCGCTGCGCCGCACCGCCACCGCCCCCCGGGAGCGACCGCGCCGCGACCAGCTCCCCCGCATCCTCTCGGTCCGCTCCGGACCCTCGTGGGACGAGGTCAAGGTCCGTCTGGTCGCCGGGCAGACCCCGGAGGACTTCGACACTGCCGCCCGCGCCCTCGCGGTGGCTCGCGGGGTGAACCGCTGCCAGGTCCGCGAACTGAGCCCGAACGTGGTGTCGATCGACTACCAGCGCCGCAACCTCCTCGACGCCGTCGTCACCGCACCCGACCTCGACGCCATGGCCGGCCTCCCCGGGGACGCGATCGACCTGGACCGGGTGCTGTCCGGAGCTACCGAGTACGGCACACCGTGGCGGCAGTCGATCCGCGGTAGCCACACCCTGATCGGCGGCGCCACCGGGGCAGGCAAGGGCTCCCTGATGTGGACGCCCCTGCTGTCGATCGCCCCGGCCATCCGCGACGGCCTGGTCCGGGTCAATGGCATCGACCCGAAGGGCATGGAACTGGCCTACGGCCGCGACGTGTTCCACCGCTACGCCGTCACCAGCAAGGACGCCCTGGCCCTGCTCGACGACCTGGTCGAGCAGATGGAAGCGCGCAAGCGCGAGCACGCCGGAACCACCCGCCTCGTCCCGATCACGACCGAGACTCCGTTGGAGATCGTGGAGTTCGACGAGATCGGCGCCCTGCTCCGCTACGTCGGCGACCGCAAGACCCGCGAGGCCATCACCGAACGCATCGCGCTGCTGACCACCCAGGGCCGGGCGCTGGGGTTCACCGTCCGCGGTTACGTGCAGGAGCCGACCAAGGACACTGTCCCGGTGCGGGAGTTGTTCCCGCGCCGCATCTGCCTTCGCGTGGCCTCCAAGAGCCACGTCGGGATGGTCCTGGGCGATCAGGCGTACGACCGGGGTGCGTGGGCGAACCGCATCGGCGAGTCCGAACCCGGTGTCGGCTACCTGTTCGGGGAAGGCGTCCGCGAGCCCCTGCGCGTGCGCGCCGCGTGGGTTCCGGATGACGCGATCAAGGCCCTAGAACGGTTCGTCACCGCCCCCTCGCCCGACCCGGCCCGCCGCCCCGCGCCGGTGCTGCCGTTCCGCCCCGGCACACCCGCACTACCCGCCGGAGGTGCCGCGTGAACGCCGCGACCGGCACCGAGCCGATCGACCAGGAGAAGCTCACCCGCGCACAGAAGGCCATGCTCGCGCTCTCGAACGAGGTCGCGACGCAGCTCGCCGAGGACCACGGCGTCTGCATCCGGCCGCTGGCCATGCGCCGCATCGACCAGAGCAGCGGGCGGGTCGACGTCGTCCCCGTCCCGTGCGGGTCCACGCGGGAGGACCAGTGCCGCCCCTGCGCGGAGAAGGCCCGACGCCTGCGCATGGTCCAGTGCCGCGAGGGCTGGCACCTCGAAGACGAACCCATCGTCAAACCCGCCGACCCCACCGCCGCGCAGAAAGAGCTGATGACGGTCCGGGCGGACCTGCACGCCGCCTACACCGACGCCCGCGCCAAGGGCGACGACGCCGAGTGCGAGGAGATCCGCGAGACCGTCGCCGAGGTCGACCAGGAGCTGCGCGCACTCGGGGTCCGCGGCCGCCTGGCCCCGCTCGACCCGACACCCCAGACCGTGCGCCGCTCCACCCGCCGACGGCAGGACGCACCGAACCTGCCCCGCCGCCCGGTCGAGAACCGCACCCTCGGACGGGTGTTCGGAGGGAAGTACCGCCCCTCCACGTTCCTCACCCTGACCCTCGACACGTATGGGCGGGTGGACAAGCACGGCGCCGCGCTCGACCCGGACACCTACGACTACCGCCGCGCCGCCCGCGACGCGATCCACTTCCCGAAGCTGCTGGACCGGTTCTGGCAGAACACCCGCCGGTGTGTGGGCTGGGACGTGCAGTACTTCGGGACCGTCGAGCCGCAGAAGCGCGGGGCACCGCACTTCCACGCCGCCATCCGCGGCACCATCCCCCGCACCGAGCTGCGGGCGATCACGGCTGCGACCTACCACCAGGTGTGGTGGCCGCACCACGACGAGATCGTCTACAGCGGGGACCGGCTCCCGCGCTGGGACCACCACCACAAGGCGTTCGTCGACCCCGAGACTCGCGAGCCGCTGCCCACCTGGGACGAGGCCACCGACCCGGACGCGCTCGCGGCTCCGGCACACACAGTGGTGTTCGGGCCGCAGGTCCACGTCAAGGGCATCCTCGGCGGTTCTGAGGAGGCTGGACGGCACATCGGCTACCTGACCAAGTACCTCACCAAGTCCGTCGGGCAGGCCGCCGGCCTCGACGAGTCCGCGACGTCTCGCCAGCGGGAGCACGCCCGCCGCCTGGCCGCCGAGCTGGCCATCACGCCGTGCTCGCCGCGCTGCCCGATCTGGCTGCTCTATGGCATCGAGCCCAAGGGCGCCCGACCCGGGACGACGCCAGGGCAGTGCAAGGGCAAAGCGCACAAGCCCGAGCACCTCGGCATCGCCGGACGCCGGGTACTGGTCTCACGGAAGTGGTCCAACAAGTCGCTCTCGGACCACCGCGCGGAGCGGACGGCGTTCGTTCGGCAACTGCTCGACCGGGCAGGGGTGCAGCCCGCCTACGCCGTCGACGACGGCCCGTTCACCTGGGAGACGACCAAGCCCGGGGACTCGGACGTGCCTCCTCGCACGGTGCTGCTGCTCCATGCGATCAACCAACGGAGCCGATGGCGCGCGGACTACGACGCCGCCGTCCTGGCGACAAGCGACGCCCCACCCGACCGTTCGGCAACTGAGGGAGCAGCGGCATGACGAAGACGACGGAGCGGCTGACGGTCATGCAGGTGTGCGCAGAACTCAGGATCTCGCGGTCAACGTTCTACGAGTGGCGGGCGAAGAACCGGGCCCCGCGGTGCATCAAGCTCCCCAACGGTGACCTGCGGGTCCGTCGTGCGGAGTTGGAGCGCTGGCTCGATGCGCACGAGGAGGCAGCCTGATGGAGACCTCCTACGACGTGCGGATCTGGAAGGTCGAGGTGTACTCGGGCGCACGGACCACGACGCACACAGTGAAGTGGTCGGTTGCTGGGCGACGCTGGCGAGTCCCGTACAAGACCGCGGCTCTGGCTGATGCTTTCCGGTCCGAGCTGCTGGTTGCTGCGCGGCGTGGCGAGGCGTTCTCACTGGACACCGGCCGTCCGATGTCGATGGATCGCTCCGAACGGCGCGTCGGGTGGCTCGCGTTCGCCCGGGACTACGCAGCGATGAAGTGGCCGCACCTGGCTCCGAACTCGCGGCGCAACACGGCGCGGGCGCTCACCAACGCCACTTTCGCGCTGATCACGAGTGAGCGAGGCCGGCCGGACGACGCCACGTTGCGCAAGGCTTTGACCGCGTGGGCGTTCAACGTCCGGGCCAGCACGAATGCCGCGCCGCCAGAGCCGATTGCGCGTGCGTTGGCATGGCTGGAACGGAACACCCGTGAGGTGGGTGACCTGGCCGAACCGGCCGTCGTACGCGCTGTCCTGGACGCATTGACGGTGCGTGGCGACGGCGGCCGTGCAGCCCCGGCCTCGATCGCTCGGCAACGTGGCGTCGTGGTCAACCTCGGCGAGTACGCGGTGGAGCGTCGGCTCCTGACCCGCAACCCGGTGACCGCGATTGCGTGGAAGATCCCGCGCACGGTGAAGACGGTGGACAAGCGAGCCGTCGTCAACACCGTTCAGGCCCGCGCCCTGCTGTCCGCCGTGGGCAGTCAGAAGCCGAGCGGCCCGGGCCTGGTCGCCTTCTTCGGCCTGCTCTACTACGCCGCCCTCAGGCCGGGCGAGGCTGTGACACTCCGCGCCGCTGACCTCCAACTTCCAGCTGAAGGCTGGGGCGAGCTGCTGCTGACCGGCTCTACCCCGGAGGCCGGCGCTTCCTGGACCGACAACGGCCGGCGCCGCGAGGAGCGGGAGTTGAAGCACCGGGCCCGCGGTGAGACCCGCTCGGTCCCGTCTCCCCCTCCGCTCACCGCTCTGCTGCGGGCGCATCTCGCCGAGCACGGCACGACGCCGGATGGCCGGCTGTTCCGCGGTGTCCGCGGTGGTGATCTCCCGGCGGGCACCTACTGCCGGGTATGGCGGAAAGCTCGCGCGAGCGCTCTCACCGAGTCGGAGGCCGCTTCGCCGCTCGCCCGACGCCCCTACGACCTCCGCCACGCCGCGGTGTCGACATGGCTCAACGCGGGCGTGCCCTCGACCCAGGTCGCCGAGTGGGCCGGGCACAGCGTCGCCGTCCTGCACCAGATCTACGCGAAGTGCATCGTCGGCCAGGAGGACGCCGCCCGGCAGCGGATCGCCGACGCCCTTGGGGCTACCCCGTGAGCGACGGAACTTCGGTACGTATTCGGTACAGCCACCCGCCGAGCACCGGTCAGGGCCGGGTACGACCGGACAACATCATCTCGGCTTCGTCGGGTGTAATCGCTGGTCAGAGGGGTATTCTCGACGTGGAAGGGGGGTGCCCCCGGTCGGACTCGAACCGACACTGGGACCCTTTTAAGGGGCCTGCCTCTGCCGTTGGGCTACGGGGGCGCCGCGACAGCGTAGCCAGGGCGGGAAGGACTCATGCCGAGCACCGAGAAGGTCGACCTCCGGGGCGCCGCGGCGACCCTGCTGATGACCCTCTACATGCGACGCCTGGACGCCCGGTCCCGCCGCCCGATCCTGGGCGACCCGTGGGCGGAGCCCGTCTGGGACCGCATCGAGCACGATGTCCACGGCCTGTGGCAGTTCACCGGCGACGTCTCGACCATCGTGTGCCGCGCCGCGATCCTCGACGGCTGGACACGGGAGTTCCTCTCCACCGAGCCCGCCGGGCAGGTCCTGCACCTGGGCTGCGGGCTGGACAGCAGGCCGTTGCGGGTCGGGGTGCCGTCGACGTGCCGCTGGGTCGACGTCGACCAGCCCGAGGTGATGGAGGTCCGACGCCGGCTCTACGACCTCCCCGACAGCATCGAGCAGGTCCCCGGCTCCGTCACCGACGACGACTGGTGGTCCGCCGTCGACCCGACGCTGCCGACACTCGTCGTCGCCGAGGGGCTCTTCATGTACGTCCCGGCCGATGCCGTGCACGCCACCGTCGACCGGGTCGTGTCCGGAACCCCCACGGCGACGCTGGCGTTCGACGCCGTCGCCCCGTGGACGGTGCGTGCCTCGCGCTGGACGCCGACGTTCCGCGCCGTCGGTACCGAGTTCCGGTGGTCGTGGAATCCGGCGGAGTTCGCGCACCGGCACCCGTCGCTGACCGAGCGCGACGACATCTCGATCTACGACGAGGTGTCCCTGCGTGAGCCGCGGGTGTGGCTGCGCCCGCTGTTGTCGGCGGCCGGGCACGTCCCCGCCATGCAGGACGCGATGCGCCTGCACCGCTTCACCACCGGCTGAGCCGCGGGACCGGGACGTCGCCGAGATGCAGCTCAGCGGGCGACGACCCGTACCGGAACCCCGCTGAGCTGCATCTCGGCGACGTCTGCGGCGCGGGGGACGCGAGGCGACCGGACAGGCGGGGGCGTCGCGGCGGAGGGTGTTGCGTGGAGGTGAGCAGAGCACAGCCACCCCGGAAGAGCCCCCCGAGCAGCGGCGAGGATGTTCATCGTCGGATCGGCGACAATCCCGCGGCGCGCGCGGTATCCGCCAGGACCTGCTCGACCATGGCCGGGGTCAGCCGTCCGGTGAAGGTGTTCTGCTGGCTCACGTGGTAGCAGCCGAACAGCTCCAGCGGCTCCCGGTCGGGCCGGGCCGGGGCCAGCGTCACCGACGCCCCGTGCCCGAACTTCGGGGCCGGCCGCGGGACCGTCCACCCCGCCCCGGCGAGCACCGGCAGCAGCGCCTGCCACCCGAAGCCGCCGAGCACCATGACCCCGCGGACCGTCGGCGCGAGCAGGTCGAGCTCCTGCTCCAGCCAGTTCCGGCAGGCGTCGCGCTCGGCCGGGGTCGGCTTGTTCGCCGGCGGCGCGCAGTGCACGGGCGCGGTGATCCGGACCCCGTGGAGCTCCAGGCCGTCGCCGATGTGCGAGGCGGTCGGCTGCGAGGCCAGTCCGACGGCGTACAGCGCGGCGTAGAGCACGTCGCCGCTGCGGTCGCCGGTGAACATGCGCCCGGTCCGGTTGGCGCCGTGCGCGGCGGGAGCCAGCCCGACGATCAGCATCCTCGCGTCGGGTGGACCGAAGCCGGGCACCGGGCGTCCCCAGTAGGTCTCGTCGCGGAACGCGGCCCGCTTCTCCCGGGCCACCTTTTCGCGCCACTCGACCAGCCGCGGACAGGCCCGGCACTCGGAGATCCGCTGGTCCAGGACCGCCAGGTTCATGCGATCGATCGCGCGATCCCGTCGAGGATGTCGTGCTCGGAGACGACGACCCGGTCGATCCCGGCGCGCGCATGCAGCTCGTCGGCCAGGGCCTGCACGACCAGCGCCCCGGCACCGATGACGTCGACGCGGCCCGGGTGCAGCGAACCGTGCTTCTCCCGCTCCGACCGCGACGACCGGATCAGCAGGTCCGCGACCCGGTGCAGGTCCTCGCGGGTCAGCGTCGAGCCGTGCACCTGCTCGCGGTCGTAGGCGGGCAGCTCCTGGGCGATCCCGGACAGCGAGGTGATCGTCCCGGCCACCCCGACCCAGGTCGTCGCGGTCTCGACCGGCACCGATGCGAACGCCTCGGCCAGCACCTCGGCGGCGACCGCACGCGCGGAGTCGATCTCGGCGTCCGACGGCGGGTCCGAGGGCAGGCAGCGCTCGGTCAGCCGCACCGACCCCATGTCGACCGACTTCGCCGCGGTCACCACGGCGGCCCCGTCGCGCAGCTCCCCCACGACGACCTCGGTGGACCCGCCGCCGACGTCGGTCACCACGAACGGGCCGTCGTCGGGGTCGAGGTCGCCGACGGCGCCGACGAACGACAGCCGCGCCTCCTCGTCGCCGGAGATGATCTCCGCCTCGACGCCCAGGGTGTCGCGGACCATCGCGAAGAAGTCCTCGCGGTTCGACGCGTCCCGGGTCGCCGACGTCGCGACCATCCGGATCCGCTCGGCTCCCTTACGGCGGGCGGCGACGGCGTAGTCGACCAGCGCCACCCGGGTCCGCTCCAGCGCCTCCGGGTCGAGCCGGCCGGTCGCGTCGACGCCCTTGCCCAGCCGCACGATCCGCATCTCGCGGTGCAGGTCACGCAGCCCCTTCTGCCCGTCGAACGCCTCGGTGACGTCGGCGACCAGCAGCCGGATCGAATTAGTTCCGCAGTCGATGGCGGCGACCCGCGACATCGGCACTCCCTGCTCTCGGCGACCGTCGGGCCTCACCGTAGTCGGGATCGGCCGGTGGAGCCGCCCGTCCGGGTTACCCTCCGGTAATGGCGACGACGCACACCCCGGCCCCGGTGTCCGACCTCGGCACCCACGAGGTCCTCAACCAGGTCCCGCCGCGCTCGGACGGCGACCTGCTCTCCGCGGACCCGGCCGTCGTCGAGGCGCTCGCGCGGGAGGGCGGGGACGCGGCGGCGCTGGAGTCGGTGGCCGCGGCCGTCGGGACCGCGGAGCACCGCGAGCACGCCCGCTCCGCGAACGCCTGCGAGCCGGAGCTGCGCACGCACGACCGCACAGGGCACCGCGTCGACGAGGTCACGTTCCACCCGTCCTGGCACGAGCTGATGCGCACCAGCGTCGGACACGGCCTCGCCGCCGCTCCGTGGGCGGAGGAGCCCGGAACCGGCGCGCACGTCACCCGCGCGGCGGGCTTCTACCTCACCTCGCAGGTCGAGCAGGGTCACCTGTGCCCGATCTCGATGACCTACGCGTCGGTACCCGCACTGCGGCACGCGCCCGAGCTCGCCGCCGCCTACGAGCCCGGCCTGACCGCCCGCCGCTACATGCCCGGCCTCGCCGTCCCGGCCGGCAAGGACGGCCTCCTCGCGGGCATGTCGATGACCGAGAAGCAGGGCGGCTCCGACGTCCGCGCCGGCACCACCGTCGCCACCCCTCAGCCCGACGGCAGCTACCGCCTCACCGGCCACAAGTGGTTCACCAGCGCCCCGATGAACGACCTGTTCCTCACCCTCGCCCAGGCCCCCGGCGGGCTGACCTGCCTGGTCCTGCCCCGGGTGCTGCCCGACGGCACGCGCAACGCGATCCGGCTGCAGCGGCTCAAGGACAAGCTCGGCAACCGGTCCAACGCGTCGTCGGAGATCGAGTACGCGGGCGCGGTCGGCTGGCGGGTCGGCGACGAGGGCCGCGGCGTCCGGACGATCATCGAGATGGTCTCGATGACCCGGCTCGACTGTGTGCTGGGCTCCGCGGCGACTGCGCGGGCCGCGGTCACCGAGGCGGCGCACCACGTCGCCCATCGGTCGGCGTTCGGGGCGCGGCTGGCCGACCAGCCACTGATGCGCGAGGTCCTCGCCGAGCTCGCCGTCGAGACCGAGGCCGCGACCGTCCTGGCGCTGCGGCTGGCCGGTGCGGTCGACCGGGGTGAGACGGCGCTGCTGCGCCTGGCCCTGCCGGTGTCGAAGTACCTGGTGTGCAAGCGGACCTCGACCGTCGTCGCCGAGGCGCTGGAGTGCCTGGGCGGCAACGGCTACGTCGAGGAGTCCGACCTGCCCCGGCTCTACCGGGAGGCGCCGCTGAACTCGATCTGGGAGGGCTCGGGCAACGTCACCGCGCTCGACGCGCTGCGCGCCATCGCCCGCGAGCCGCACGCCGTCGAGGCACTTCTCGGCGAGATCGACCTCGCGGCGGGAGCCGACCCGCGGCTGGACGCGACGGTCACCGCGCTGCGCGCCGAGCTGGCCGCACCGGAGGAGCGCCGGGCCCGCCGTCTCGCGGAGCTGGCCGCGCTGGCACTGCAGGGGTCGCTGGTGGTCCGCCACGCCCCGACGGCCGTCGCGGACGTCTTCCTCGCGACCCGGCTCGACGCCGACGGGCCGCTGCGCACGGCCGGGACGCGGCCGGGCAAGGACAGCGTCGGGGTGCTGCTGGAGCGGGCGACGCCGGGGATCTAGAGGCAGGGCGGCCCGGACCGCCACCACTCCCCGATCTCGTCGAGGGCCTCGTCGCCGAACGGGTTCACCCCGGACCCGGCGGCGAGGGCGTGCGCGACGTGCACGTGCAGGCACTTGACCCGGTCCGGCATCCCCCCGGCCGTGACGTCGGGGTGCGTGGCGAGCGGCTCGATGGCGTCGCGCTCGGCGAGATAGGTCTCGTGGGCGCGGCGGTAGGCGCCGGCCAGCTCGTCGTCGACGGCCAGCCGCTCCTCCATCTCCCGCATCCGGCCCTCGGCCTCGAGGGTCCCGATCCGCGACGCCAGCCGGGCGCAGGTCAGGTAGTACAGCGTCGGGAACGGGGTGCCGTCGGGCAGCCGCGGCGCGGTCTGCACGACCGCCGGGTGCCCGGACGGGCAACGGTAGGCGACCGCGAGGACCCCGCGCGGGGCGCGACCGAGCTGGTCGGCGACGGCGTCGAGGTCGGCCTGGGCGACCGGGCCCGGCTCCAGACCGGGCGGACGGGAACGAGTGCTGCTCACACCGTCATCGTCGCGGGTCGCCCGTGACGTCGTTCCACAGGGTGTGGAACCAGGGCACGCCGGGCTCGGCCTGGCCGTCCTCGACGACCGGCGCCGGCGGGGCCGGGAACTGCACGACGTAGGGGGTCTCCCCCGGCTGGACCATCCCGAGCCGGGACCGGGCCTGCGCCTCGACCTCGGCCGGATCCGAGAGCCGGGCGCGGTCGGAGGACAGCCGCGCGACGTCGGCCTCCAGCGCCTGCTGCCGGTCGGAGACGTCGGCCAGCTCCTGGCGCTGGGCGACGAAGTTGTGCAGCGGCACCGCGACGGTCAGTGCGAGCGCGCAGACCACGATGGCCAGGATCGCGGCCCGCTTCGTCGACGACAGGCCCAGCAGCCCGGTGGTGCGGGCGACGACCTCGCCGGCGCGGGACCGGGCGCGGGTCAGACGGGGCCGGGCGCCCTGCGGTCCGGCCGGCCGCGACCGCGCGCCGGAGCCGCCCGTCGACGCGGGGGCGCGCGCCGAGCGTGCGGTCGTGGTCCGCGGCTTGGCCGCGGCACGGCCACGCCCGGTGCCGGTCGTGCGCGCACGAGCGTCCCGTCCACGTCCCCGACGGTCCGCCATGCACCCTCCCGTCCGTCCCGGGTTCCCTCACCCGTCAGTGCCGCCCGTACCGCTCCGTGGCGACCCGTCCAGCATGCCGCCCGATCGGGCGCCGGTGGGGGCGCCGCGCCGGACCGTCCGCAGACGATCCGGGCGGCACCGGTGTCACCGACGGGTGAACGCCCGGAGCGTCAGCCCTGGCCGGGTACCTGATACCGCGGGAACGCCAGCTCGCCGTTGTAGCGGGCGGCGTCACCGAGCAGCTCCTCGATGCGCAGCAGCTGGTTGTACTTCGCCACCCGCTCGGACCGCGCCGGGGCGCCGGTCTTGATCTGGCCGCAGCCGGTCGCGACGGCGAGGTCCGCGATGGTGACGTCCTCGGTCTCCCCGGAACGGTGGCTCATCATGCAGCGGTACCCCGCGTTGTGCGCCATCGTCACCGCGTCGAGGGTCTCGGACAGGGTGCCGATCTGGTTGACCTTCACCAGCAGCGCGTTCGCGGCGCCACGGGCGATGCCGTCCTCGAGCCGCTCCGGGTTGGTGACGAACAGGTCGTCGCCGACGAGCTGCACCTTGTCGCCGATGGCCTCGGTGAGGCCGACCCAGCCGTCCCAGTCGTTCTCGTCCAGCGGGTCCTCGATGGACACCAGCGGGTAGGAGTCGACCAGCTCGGCCCACACCTCGGACAGCTTGTCCGCGGTGATCTTCTTGCCCTCGAAGGAGTACTTGCCTGCCTCGTGGAACTCGGTCGCCGCGACGTCGAGCGCCAGCACGACGTCGGCGCCCAGGGTGTAGCCGGCCCGCTGCACGGCGGCGGCGATCAGGTCGAGCGCCCCGCGGGTGCCGCCCTTGACGTCGGGGGCGAAACCGCCCTCGTCGCCGAGGCCGGTCGACAGGCCCTTGTCCTTCAGCTCCGCCTTCAGCGCGTGGTAGACCTCCGCGCCCCAGCGCAGCGCCTCGCGGAAGGTCTCCGCACCGATCGGGGCGACCATGAACTCCTGCACGTCGACGGAGGTGTCGGCGTGCGCACCACCGTTGAGGATGTTCATCATCGGGACCGGCAGGACGTGCGCGTTGGAGCCGCCGACGTAGCGGAACAGCTCCAGGCCCGAGGACTCCGCCCCGGCCTTCGCGACGGCCAGCGACACGCCCAGCAGGGCGTTCGCGCCGAACTTCGACTTGTCCGGGGTGCCGTCCAGGTCGACGAGGCGCTGGTCGACCAGTCGCTGGTCCACCGCCTCGACGCCGACGAGCTCCGGCCCGATCTCGTCGAGGACGGCCGCGACGGCCTTCTCGACGCCCTTGCCGCCGTAGCGGTTCTTGTCGCCGTCCCGCAGCTCGACGGCCTCGTGTTCGCCGGTCGAGGCGCCCGACGGGACCGCGGCACGCGCCAGCGTGCCGTCGTCCAGCGCGACCTCGACCTCCACCGTGGGGTTGCCCCGGGAATCGAGGATCTCGCGTGCCCCGACCTGCTCGATGACCGCCACCGTGACTCCTGTTCTGATCGCGGGTGTCGTCCGGTGCGTCAGCGTAGTCACCGGTCGGCCCCCGGCGGGGGACGCTTGCGTCACCCTGCTCCGCACCGGCGGTCTGTCAAGACCTCGCGTCCCGCCCGGATCGCACCTAACGTAAGGGTGACCATGAGCAGTCCCCGTGCGAACCACCAGGACCCGGTCGCGGCGTTCCGCCGTGCCGACCGACTGCTCTCCCGGCACCGCCCGCTCGAGGCACTCGACGCGCTCCGCCCCGTCCTCGACGCCCACGGTCCGGACGAGCCCGGCGACGCCTCGGTGCACCTGCTCGCCGGCCGCGCCTATCTCGACTCGGCACAGCTGCGGAAGGCCGAGGCGTCGTTCGTCCGGGTCGTCGAGATGGATCCGGCCGACCACTACGCGCGCTTCGCGCTCGGCAAGACGCTGCAGCGCCAGGGCAGGCTCGGCGAGGCCGAGACGCAGCTGAAGATCGCCTCGGCGATGGATCCGCGCCCGGAGTACCAGGAGGCGCTGGGCGAGGTGCGGGCCCGCATCGCGCTCGCACCCGACCGTCCCTGAACTGCGAAAACGGATCTTCCGGGGCGAATGCCGCGCGAGCCTTCCCCGCTCGATCGGGTGAGGTTAGCCTTCCCGCCCGGCAGCACACCCTCACCTGGTGACTGCTCGTAGTGGTCACGCTGCAGGAGGTCGCATGCTGGGGAACGCGCTCATCGGGCTGCGCGAAGGACTCGAGGCCGCGCTGGTCGTGGCGATCCTGGTCGCGTTCCTGGTCCGCACCGGACGTCGCTCCGAGCTGCCCAGGGTGTGGGCGGGCGTCGCGCTCGCCGTCGCCGTCAGCGTCGGCGTCACGCTCGGGCTGACCCTGACCCAGCAGGCACTGACCTTCTCCGCGCAGGAGGCGCTCGGCGGCTCGCTCTCGATCATCGCGGTCGGCTTCGTCACCTGGATGATCTTCTGGATGCGCTCGCACGGCCGGACCCTGTCCCGGGAGCTGGAGGGCGCCGTGGACCGGGCCGTGTCGATGGGGCCGTGGGCCGTCGTCGTGATGGCGGCGCTCGCCGTCGGCCGCGAGGGCCTGGAGACCGCGATCTTCTTCTTCGCCGCCGCGCAGGCCGCGGGCGAGACGGCCGGGCCGCTGGTCGGGTTCCTGATCGGCATCGCGATCGCCGTCGCGCTGGCGTACGCGATCTACCGTGGCGCGCTGACGATCGACCTGGGCCGGTTCTTCACCGTCACCGGCTTCCTGCTGATCTTCGTCGCCGCCGGGATCCTCGCCTACGGCGTGCACGACCTGCAGGAGGCCGGGATCCTGCCGGGGCTGACCACGTTGGCCTTCGACGTCAGCGACGTGATCCCCGCCGACTCCTGGTACGGCACGCTCCTCAAGGGGATCTTCAACTTCTCACCGCGGACGACCGTGCTCGAGGCCGTCGTCTGGTCGCTCTACGTCGTGGTGGTCCTGGCGCTGTTCCTGCGCCCCGCCCGCCGGCGCGCCCCCGCCACCACCGACGCCTGAACCCCGCACCGTCCACGGTGTCGATCCCTCTAGGAGAACGCACGATGTCCCCCGTCACGCGCACGGCCGCCGGCCTGGCGTCACTCACCGTCGCCGCCGCGCTGCTGGCCGGCTGCACCTCGACCGCTCCCACCGCGCAGGGGGCGGGCGACGGCGGCCCGATCACCGTGAACGCCACCGACACCGCCTGCGAGATCTCGACCGCGCAGGCCCCGGCCGGCACCCTCACCTTCCGGATCACCAACGCCGGCAGCAAGGTCACCGAGTTCTACCTCTACGCCACCGGTGACCGGATCATGGGCGAGGTCGAGAACATCGGCCCCGGGCTGTCCCGCGACCTAATCGTCGAGGTCCCCGACGGCGGCACCTACACCACCGCCTGCAAGCCCGGCATGTCCGGCGACGGCATCCGCGCCCCGTTCAGCGTCACCGGCTCGGCGCAACGCGCCACCGACGCGAACGCCCAGCTGGCCGCGGCCACCGCCGGCTACAAGCGCTACGTCGACTCCCAGGTCGGCGCCCTCGTCCCGAAGACCCAGGAGTTCGCCGACGCGGTCAAGGCCGGCGAGGTCGAGAAGGCCAAGGCGCTGTTCCCGGTCGCGCGCACCTACTGGGAGCGCATCGAGCCCGTCGCCGAGTCCTTCGGCGACATCGACCCGAGGATCGACGGCCGGGAGGACGACGAGCGTGACCCGGGCGTCGGGTTCACCGGGTACCACCGGCTGGAGAAGGACCTGTGGGTCACCGGCCTGCAGCCCGACTCGGCCGCGATCGCCGACCGGCTCACCGCCGACATCACCGACCTGGCCGCGCGCACCCGGACCGTCGAGCTGACCCCGGTCCAGCTCGCGAACGGCGCGAAGGAGCTCCTCGACGAGGTCGCCACCGGAAAGATCACCGGCGAGGAGGACCGCTACTCCCACACCGACCTGTGGGACTTCGCCGCGAACGTCGAGGGCTCCCGCGCCGCGGTCGCCGCACTCCGCCCGACGATCGACGCCAACGACCCCGCGCTCGGCCCGGTGCTCGACCAGCGGTTCGAGGCCGTCGAGACGCTGCTGCAGGGCTACCGGGTCGGCGACGGCTACCGGCTGTACACCCAGCTGACGCCGGAGGACACCCGCGCGATGACCGCGGCCGTCGACGCGCTGTCCGAGCCGGTCAGCAAGGTCGCGGGCACCGTGACGGCATGAGCCCATGGCACCTGTCCCGGCGACGGCTGTTCGGCCTGGCCGGCGCCGGAGCGGCGCTGGCCGGGGCGGGCGCGGCCGCGGGCTACAGGCTGTCCGGCGCGCCCGCCGCCGACGGCGTCGTCGCCTTCCGCGGCGAGCACCAGGCCGGGATCGTCACCCCGACCCAGGACCGGCTGCACTTCGTCGCGCTCGACCTCACCTCGACCGACCGCGCCGCCGTCGCCGACCTGCTGCGCCGCTGGACCGCCGCGGCCGAGCGCATGACGACCGGCCGGGAGACCGCCGAGGGCGGCGCGATCCCGGCCAACCGCTACGCCGCCCCGGCCGACACCGGCGAGGCGCTCGGGCTCCCGGCCGCGTCGCTGACGCTGACCTTCGGCGTGGGCCCGGGGTTCTTCGACAAGCTCGGGATCGCCGACCGCCGCCCGCCCCGACTCGCCGGGCTCCCCCGGTTCCAGGGCGACCGGCTCGACCCGGCCCGCTCCGGTGGGGACCTGTGCATCCAGGCCTGCGCCGACGACCCGCAGGTGGCCGTGCACGCGGTCCGCAACCTGGTCCGCGACGGCTTCGGCGTCACCGAGGTGCGCTGGTCGCAGCTGGGGTTCGGGCGGACGTCGTCGACCTCGACCGGGCAGGCGACCCCGCGCAACCTGTTCGGGTTCAAGGACGGCACCAACAACCTCAAGGCCGAGGAGCCCGATCTGCTCGCGCAGCACGTGTGGGTCGGCGACGAGGGCCCGGACTGGCTGCGCGGCGGCTCCTACCTGGTCGCCCGCCGGATCCGGATGCACATCGAGACCTGGGACCGCTCCGGGCTCGACGAGCAGGAGCAGATCATCGGCCGGGACAAGGGTGAGGGCGCTCCGTTGACCGGCACGGCCGAGTTCGACCTCGCCGACCTGACCGCCACCGGTCCGTCGGGGCCGGTCATCCCGGACGACAGCCACATCCGGCTCGCCTCCGCCGAGGCCAACGGCGGCGCGCGGATGCTGCGGCGCGGCTACAACTTCGTCGACGGCACCGACGGCCGCGGCCACCTCGACGCCGGGCTGTTCTTCGTCGCGTTCGTGCGCGACCCGCTGACGCAGTACGTGCCGATGCAGCGCAGGCTGGCCCGGTCCGATGCGCTCAGCGAGTACCTGGAGCACAACGGCTCGGCGGTGTTCGCGGTCCCACCCGGCCTCGCCGAGGGCGACGACCACTGGGGACGCGCGCTCCTCGCCTGACCCGCACGCCGCGTCCCACCGGCACGGCCGCGCCCGCCGGGGTGCGGGCCGGATCAGGGTGCGGGCGGGGTCAGGGTGCGGGCCGGATCAGGGTGCGGGCGGCGCCGGGACGGCGGTGCGCTGCGCGTAGTCGGCGGCGGCTGCCCACACGTCGCGGGCGTAGTCGCCGGAGGCGTTGTAGGCGAGCACCCCGCGCCACCAGTCCCCGGCGACGGCGACGTCGCGACCGTTCGCGCACAGGTAGCCGGCCGCGGCGAGGGCGGCGTCGTCGACCTGCTGGGGGTCGGCGACGCCGTCGCCGTTGCCGTCGGCGCCGTAGCGCGCCCAGGTCCCGGGCAGGAACTGCATCGGCCCGACCGCGCGGTCCAGCGCCGGGTCGCCGTCGAGGCGGCCGCCGTCGGTGTCGGCCACCCGGCGGGTGCCGCCGGTGCCGTCGAGCGGGATCCCGATGATCGGCGGGTCGACGCGGCCGTCCGGGCCGGGCTCGGCTCCGCGGAAGGTCGCGTGCCGGGACTCGATCCGCCCGACCCCGGCCAGCGTCGCCCAGCTCAGCCGGCAGTCCGGGGTGCGCTCGCGCTGGCGCAGTTCGGCGGTGGCGTAGGCCTGCAGGGTCCGCTCGGGGATGTCGGCCTCGGTCGCGGTCGCCCGGGCCCACGCGACGACGTCGGTGCCCGCGGGCAGCGGCGCGGACGCGGGCGGGGCGGACTGCCGGTCGACCGGGGTCCGGGGCAGCGACGGCCCGAAGTCCGGGCCGGTCGCCAGCGCGACGAGCACGATCAGGGCCAGGATGCCGCCGATGGCCGCGAGCAGCGACTGGGTGCGCACGCTCCCACGTTACCGACGGGTATCACCCGATCGGGGTGCGGGTCAGGGACCGTCCCAGTAGCGGCGCCAGTCCTCGGCGGTCAGCGCGTGCGGGTCCAGCCCGTCGGCGGCGGCGGCCTTCTCCGCCGACCGCACCCGCGCCTCGAACTCCCGGGCGGCCGTCCGCAGCGCGGCCTCCGGGTCACCGCCGCGGAGCTGTGCGGCCGCGGCCAGCCGGAACAGCGCCGCGCCGGCACCGTCGTCGGCGGGCAGCAGGTCCGCGGGCAGCCCCGCCTTCGCGGTGCGGGAGGTCAGCTTCGCGGCGAGCGCGACGGCCGGCTGGACCGTCGCGATGCCGTCGACACTGGACTCGCGCTGCTTCTCGGCGCGCTTGAGCTCGTCCCAGCGGCGGTCCTGGTCGGCGGCCGTGGCGACCTGCTCCCCCGCGGCGAACACGTGCGGGTGGCGGCCGACGAGCTTGTCGACCAGCCCGGTCGCGACCTCGTCGATCCCGAACGGGGCGCCGTCGTGCTCGGTGGCGACGCGGGCGTGGAACAGCACCTGCAGCAGCACGTCGCCGAGCTCCTCGCGCAGCTCGGTGCGGTCACCATCCTCGATGGACTGGTAGAGCTCGTAGCACTCCTCGACGAGGTAGCGCAGCAGCGAGGTGTGGGTCTGCTCGGCGTCCCACGGGCAGCCGCCGGGCGAGCGCAGCCGGTCCATCACCGCGACGGCGTCGAGCACCGCGTGCCCGGTGGGCGGCGGCACCGCACCGGGGTGCGCGGCGGCAGGGTGGCCCGCCGGGACCAGCAGCACCGTGCCGTCGGCGAGCCCGGCGGGGTCGGTGCCGGTCCAGTCGGCGGCACCGGCGGCGGCGCCCGCGTCGAGACCGGGCACGGCGAGCACGTCGGTCGCGGAGCGCAGCAGCGGCAGTGCCGCGGCCGGGAGTGCGGCCCCGCGCCGGGGGCAGACGACGACCGTCGCGGCCATCAGGGAGCGGGCGGGGTCGGGTTGCCCGCGGCGACCGGGAACACCACGGAGGCGTCCTCGGCGGTCGGTACGGCGAGCATCTGGATCGGGTCCCACTCGCCGTAGCGGGGGTTGAGCTGCACGCCGGTGCGCAGCGCGGTGGGGGTCAGCATGCGGATCCCGGCCTCGGACAGCGAGCGCTGGTCCAGCTGGCCGACCGCGTCGCCCGGGGCGGGGGCGCCGAGGTCGCGGTCGGTCACCCGGACCACGACCCAGCCCTGGCCGCTGCCCAGCGGGAACGCCGCGACCCAGCCGGCCGGGATCCCGATCAGCGGGGTGAGCGCGGCCTGCGGGGTCTCGGCCGGGCGGATCGCGAGCCCGCGCTGGGTGGTGCCGGCACCGGCCAGCGCCGCCTCGGCCCGCTGCCCGCCGGCGGCGACCTCACGGGCCAGCGTGCTGGCCTGTGCCCGGTCCTGGGCGACCGCGACGTCCGCGGTCACCGACAGCCGCGGCAGCTCGCGGCGGGCGAGCTCGGACAGGGTCAGCTCGTCCCGGGTGGCGGCCTGCGCACCGCCGACCGCCAGCGACGACTCCTGCACCGCCTGCTCGCCGCCCTGCCGGGCGATCGCCGCGGCGACCTGCTGGTCGGACACGGTGACGCCCTGCTCCGGGGCGGTCAGGCCGATCAGGTCGCGGATCACCAGCTGGGACACCACGGCCCGCCCGATGTCGGCCTCGGACCCGCCCTGGGCCTTGAGACCGTCGACCAGCCCGGGCCGGGTGAGCACCGAGGTGATCGCGGGCTGCACGGTGGCGAGCGGGATCGACGTCTCGCCGACGATCGCGGCTGCGTCGACCCGGCTCGGTCCGGTGCCGCAGCCGGCCCCGGTGACAGCGACGGCCCCGACGATCAGCAGGGCGGCGGTGATCCTGCGAGTGCGCACGGCGGTCAGCCTCTCACGCGATGTGGTGCCGATCTCCCCCGCCCGGCCGACCCGGTAGTGCGGGCCGGGCCGCCGACGGCCGCCCCGCGAGGTCCGGCGGCCGCGCGGGCGGGTGCTCGTCGAGCCGGGCCAGGGCGATCGCGATCGCCCGGTCCAGCTGCGGGTCCCGTCCCGACGCCCGGTCCTGCGGGGTCACCACCACCTCCACGTCGGGGTCGACGCCGTGGTTCTCCATCGTCCAGCCGACGTCGTCGAACCAGGTGGCGTAGCGGGGCTGGGTCACCAGGGTGCCGTCGACGAGCCGGTAGCGGCTGTCGATCCCGATCACCCCGCCCCAGGTGCGGGTCCCGACGACCGGGCCGACCCCGAGCCGCTTGATGGCGGCGGTGACGATGTCGCCGTCGGAGCCGGAGCGCTCGTCGGCCAGGGTCACCACCGGCCCGCGCGGCGCCTGCTCGGGGTAGGTGGCGGGTGCGCCGTGCCGGGGCAGGTCCCACCCGATGACGCGGCGGGCGAGCTTCTCCACCACCAGCTGCGAGGTGTGCCCGCCGCGGTTGCCGCGCACGTCGAGCAGCAGGCCGTCCTTCGCGGTCTCGCGGGCGAGGTCGCGGTGCAGCTGGGCCCAGCCGTAGCCCATCATGTCCGGCACGTGCAGGTAGCCCAGCCGGCCGCCGGAACGCTCGGCGACCTCGGCGCGCAGCCGGGCCACCCGGTCCTGGTAGCGCAGCTCGTCCTCGGAGTGCAGCGGGCGCACCGCGACGCGGCGGACGGTGCCCGCGTCGGGCCGGTCGGGGCCGGAGCGGACGGTGAGCTCCACGGTGCTCCCGGCCGTCGCGACGAGCAGTGGCGCGACCCCCCAGTGCGGGTCCAGCGGGCGCCCGTTCACCTCCAGCAGCACGTCCCCGGCCCGCACGTCGACGCCCGGCCCGGACAGCGGGCTGCGCGCGGCGGGCGCGGAGGTCTCCGGCGGCAGGACGCGCCGGACCCGCCACCCCGGTCCGCCTGCGGGGTCGGGTTCCAGGTCCGCCCCGAGCAGGCCGGGGCGCCCGGTCGGGTCGCCGCCGGCGCGGCCGCTCATGACGTAGGCGTGCGAGGTCCCCAGCTCGCCGTGCAGCTCCCACAACACGTCGAGCAGGTCGTCGTGGCTCCCGGCCCGGTCGACCAGCGGCCGGTACCGGGCGGTCTCGGCGACCCAGTCGACGCCGGCCATGTCCTCGACCCAGAAGTGGTCGCGCATGAGACGTGCGGTCTCGTCGAACATCTGCTGCCACTCCGCGACCGGGTCGACGGTGACCACGAGCCGGCGGGTGTCGATCGTGAACTCGTCGCCGCCCGCGTCGTCCTCGGGTGCCGCGGAGCCGCCCCGGTCGGCGCGCAGCAGCCGCACCGTGCCCCGGTCGCGGACGACGAGCCGGGTTCCGTCGCCGCTCACGGCGAACGACGACGCCGGATCGGCGACCACGGTGACCGTGCGCCGGGCCAGGTCGAACCGCTCCAGCACGGCGCGGTCGGGCTCGGCGTCGTCGTCGGGGAGGCTGTCGCCGAGCACGCCGGTGCCGCCGGGCAGCCGCAGCCACACCAGGCCGCCCCGGACCGCGGCGAGCCGGGTGTAGCGGGCGGCCTCGACCGGCACGCCGACGACCCGGTCGGCCAGGCCCTCGACGTCGACGACGACCTCCGGCGGTACCTCGTCGGCGTCGCGCCCGGACCGGCGACGGCCGCGGCGCTCCCCGCTCCGGGCCTGCGTCCCGGCCCCGTTCGCCGCGGCCACCGCGCGGCCCGCACCGTCGGCGGCTCCGCCGGCGACACCGTCACCGGGCGGTTCGGGCTCGTCGCCGGGCTCCGGCGGGGCCGGGGGCGTCGGCGGGGTGGCGGGCGGGTCGTCCGGGCCTTCGTCGGCCGGGTCCACCGGGCGGCCGTCCGGCCCCGCCCCGAACGGCGACGGCGTCCGCGCGGCCAGCGGCACCAGGAACGGCTTCCAGCCGGTGCCGAAGGTCAGGTCGAAGGAGTGCTCGTCGTAGCTGGGGTCGAACACCCGCCGGGACAGGAACGCCAGGTGCCTGCCGTCGGCGGTGAAGACCGGGTCGCTGTCGTGGAAGCGGGCCGGGGTGACCTCGGCGTGCTCGCCGTCGGCGACCCGGGTGAGCACGATCCGCGACAGCCCCTCGGGGGCCGGGTCGCACCAGGCCAGCCAGGCCGAGTCCGGTGACCAGGACACGTCGGAGGGCTCGCCCGCGGTGCCGCGGTGCAGCTCGCGCAGCTCCCCCACCGCCCGGGCCGGGACGGCCTCGTCGACCACGCCGTCGTCGGGCCGGTCGTCGGGGCCGGGTGCCGGGTCCGGTGCGGGATCGGCGCCGGTGTGCAGCACCAGCAGCCTGCCGTCGTGCGTGGTGAGCGCGACGGCGGACCCGTCCGGTGCCGGGGCCAGCTCCAGGACCCGTCCGATGCCGCCCGCGGCGTACCGCGCCCGCTCCGGGGCGTCCGGGACGTGCGGGTCGAGCGGGGCCACGACCACGGCGTCCTCACCGGTCGCGTCGTCCACCCACACGGCGCGGTGCGTGCCGAGCGGGTGCGCGAGCCGGGCCCGCACACCGGGCTCGGCGAGCAGTGCGCGGGCGGGGCCGTCGCGGTGGGTGAGCCGGTGCACGGTCCCGCGCACCGACACGATGCTCGTGCGGCCGGTGCGGTCGGGCCGGACCGGGCCGAGGTCGGCGGGCAGCGACGCGCGGAACGGCTCGCGGGCGCGCCGCGGCCCGCCGGGTCGGACGTCGATCCGGCGCGGCTGCGAGGCGGCGGACAGGTCGTCCAGCAGGAAGATCTCCCCGGCCGACTCGTAGACCACCCGGCGCCCGTCGGTGCTCGCGTGCCGGGCGTAGAAGTCGGTGCCGCCGCCGGACCCGTGGTCGGTGTGCCGGCGCAGGTCGGTGCCGGGGTCGGCGAGCGGGACGGAGTAGACGTTCCCCCAGCCCTCGTGGTCGGAGACGAACGCCAGCCGCGGGCCCGACCCGTCGTCGACGACCATGGGGCACTCCAGCTGCCCGGCCAGGGCGGCGAGGACCCGGGTGAACTCCCCCGTCCCGGCGGTGTCGAGCCACAGCCGGCCGGCGCGCCCACCGCGGTAGCGCTTCCAGTGTGCCGCGTCGCGCCCGCCCTCGACCTGGGTGAGCACGGCGGGTCCGCCGGGCTGGTGGGCGAGCGCGGAGAGCGTGCCGTACGGCAGCAGCCGCGGTGCCCCGCCGGTCGCCGGGACCGCGTACGCCCACAGCCGGGAGGTCGCGTCGCCGTGCGCGGACAGCGCGACCACCGCGCCGTCGGGGGTCCAGCCCGCGGCGCGGGTCGGCGCCTCGCCCCACCAGGTCAGCCGGGTGGGCGTGCCACCCTCGGCGTCGACGCGGTACACCTCGGGCGCGCCGTCGCGCCGGGACGCGAACGCGACGGACCCGCCGTCGGGCGAGAAGCGCGGTGCGGTGACGGGCACCCCGTCCGCGGTCAGGCGGTGGGCCCGCCCGCCCTCGACCGGAGCCGTCCACAGGTCGTCCTCCGCGACCAGGACGAGCGTGTCACCCGACAGATGGGGATGGCGCAGGAAGCTCACACGGCGACGTTAGCCGCACGCACCGACATTCCGGACCCGCCCGCGGCGGGGTCCCCGGTGCAGACGCAGCGCAGCGGGGCGAAGCCGTTGAAGCCCACCGAGGAGTAGCTGGCGGTGTAGGCGCCGGTGTGCAGCAGCCGGACCACGTCACCGGCGCACAGGTCGTCGGGGAGCAGGTAGGGGTGCCTGCGGTAGAGCACGTCGGCGCTGTCGCAGGTCGGCCCGGCCAGCACGACCGGGGAGCGGGGGCCGTCGTCGTGCGCGGTGCGGATCGGGTAGCGGACCAGCTCGCCCTCGGTCTCGGCGAGCCCGCCGAAGCGGCCGACGTCGAGGTAGACCCAGCGCGGACCGGCGTCACCGTCCCGGTCGGACACGAGCACGACCTCGCTGTGGAGCGTCCCCGCGTCGGCGACGAGGCCCCGGCCCGGTTCGATCATCAGCTCCGGCCGGTCGTCGCCGAACTCCGCGGCGACCGCCTCGCGGATCGCGTCGCCGTAGTCCGACAGCGGGCGGACCTGCGCGTCGTAGTGCGCGGGGAAGCCGCCGCCGAGGTCGAGCAGGTCGGGTCGCAGCCCGCGGGCGCGGACCCGGCGGAACACCTCCGCGGCGTCGGCGATCCCGGCCCGCCACGCCCCCGGGTCGAGCTGCTGGGAGCCGACGTGGAACGACACGCCCGCGGCGCGCAGCCCGGCCGCGTCGGCGTCGAGGAGCAGCGACGCGGCCGCGGCCGTCGAGCACCCGAACTTGCGGTCCAGCGGGAAGCAGGAGCCCGCGCCGGTGCAGGTGACCCGGACGAACACCTCCGCTCCCGGCGCGCAACGCGCGATCTTGGCCAGCTCGGCGGCCGAGTCGACGGCGAACCGGCGGACCCCGCTGCGGTGCGCGAACGCGATGTCGCGTTCCTTCTTCACGGTGCTGCCGTAGGAGATGTCCGCGGGCCGCGCGCCGGCTGCGAGGCACAGTTCCAGCTCCGGCCGGCTGGCGACGTCGAATCGCGCGCCGAGACCGACCAGGAATGCGACGAGCCGCGGGGCCGGATTCGCCTTGACCGCATAGAACAGTTCCGCGCCGGGAAGTGCACGTCCGAATTCGGCGTACCGTTCCCGGACGGCGTCCAGGTCCAGCACCAGGTACGGAGTGCAGATTTCGACGGATTCGGTGGAGACGGGCCGGCGATCGGACATCGGACACACCTCTTTCCCGGACACGGGGAGTTCACGACGGAAACGGCGCTCTGATCTGCCGTTGATCCGATCGTAAACAGTGTGGATCACGCCCGTGTGGTGCCGTGGATCACCGGAGGAAACGGGAACCCACGTCGTGCGATTGATCCCGACAACTCCGGCGAGCGGTTCGGCGGTGTCCGTCCCGTTCCGTCCCGGAAACGGCACGGGCGCCGACACCCGATGTTCTTCGGTGCAGCACCCGGTGTTCATCAACGCGGCGTCAACGCCGCGTCGGGGCCGCGTCAGGACGAGGCGGAGCTGTGCACCGGGGTGGAGGTCGGCACGATCTGCAGCAGGAGCTCCGCGCACCAGCCGAGCAGCTCGACGTCGCGCATGGCGGCACCGCCGATCCGGTTGCCCTGCACCGGCTTGGGCACCGTGACGACCTGCGCGGCCGCCTTGTACTGCGCCTTGGGGTAGAGCCGGCGCAGCCGCAGCTGGGCGGAGTCGGGCAGCTGCATCGGACCGATCCGCAGCTGGGTGCCCGCCGAGGCGACCTCGCGGATGCCGAGGCGGCGGCAGAGCTGGCGGAACCGGGCGACCTCCAGCAGGTTGCGCACCGGGGTCGGGGGCTCGCCGTAGCGGTCGGTCAGCTCCTCGACGATCGCGGTGAGCGCGGCGTCGTCCGGCGCCTCGGCGATCTTGCGGTAGACCTCCAGGCGCAGCCGCTCGCCGTCGACGTAGTCGTGCGGGACGTGCGCGTCGACCGGCAGGTCGACCCGGACCTCCTGCAGCTCCTCCGGCTCGGCCCCGATCTCTCCGCCCGCCTGCCTGCGGAACGCAGCGACGGCCTCCCCGACCAGGCGGATGTAGAGGTCGAACCCGACGCCGGCGATGTGGCCGGACTGCTCGGCACCGAGGATGTTGCCCGCGCCGCGGATCTCCAGGTCCTTCATCGCGACGGCCGCACCGGAGCCGAGCTCGGAGTGCTGGGCGATGGTGGCGAGCCGGTCGTGTGCGGTCTCGGTGAGCGGATGCTCCGCCGGGAACAGGAAGTAGGCGTAGCCGCGGTCGCGGCCACGCCCGACCCGGCCGCGCAGCTGGTGGAGCTGGGACAGGCCGAGGGTGTCGGAGCGTTCGACGATCAGGGTGTTGGCGTTGGAGATGTCCAGGCCGTTCTCGACGATCGTGGTGCAGACCAGCACGTCGAACTCGCGGTGCCAGAACGCGCTGACGGTCCGCTCCAGCAGGTCCTCGTTCATCTGCCCGTGCGCGACGGCGACCCGCGCCTCGGGGACGAGGTCCTGGATCTTCTTGGCCGCCCGGTCGATCGAGCTGACCCGGTTGTGCACGTAGAACACCTGGCCGTCGCGCAGCAGCTCGCGGCGCAGGGCGGCGGCGACCTGCTTGTCGTCGTAGGCGCCGACGTAGGTCAGGGTCGGGTGCCGTTCCTCGGGCGGGGTGGTGATCGCCGACATCTCGCGGATGCCGGCGAGGCTCATCTCCAGGGTCCGCGGGATCGGGGTCGCGGACAGGGTGAGCACGTCGACGGCGGCGCGCAGCGCGGTGATGTGCTCCTTGTGCTCGACGCCGAAGCGCTGCTCCTCGTCGACGATCACCAGGCCGAGGTCCTTGTAGCGGATGCCGGTCTGGAGCAGCCGGTGTGTCCCGACGACGACGTCGACGGTGCCGTCGGCGAGCTTCTCGATCGTCTCGCGCGCCTCGGCCGGGTCGGTGAACCGCGACAGCCCGCGCACGGTCACCGGGAACTGGCGCATCCGCTCGGAGAACGTCGACAGGTGCTGGGTGGCGAGCAGCGTCGTCGGGACGAGGACCGCGACCTGCTTGCCGTCCTGCACGGCCTTGAACGCCGCCCGCACCGCGATCTCGGTCTTGCCGAACCCGACGTCGCCGGAGATGACGCGGTCCATCGGGACCGGACGCTCCATGTCCCGCTTGACCTCGTCGATCGCGGAGAGCTGGTCGGGGGTCTCGGTGTAGGGGAAGGCGTCCTCGAGCTCGCGCTGCCACGGGGTGTCCGCGCCGAACGCGTGTCCCGGCGAGGCCTGGCGCGCCGCGTAGAGCTGCACCAGACCGGCCGCGATGTCCTTGACCGCCTTGCGGGCCCGGCTCTTGGTCTTGGCCCAGTCCCCGCCGCCGAGCTTGTTGACGGCGGGCTGCTCGCCGCCCACGTAGCGGCTGATCTCGTCGAGGGCGTCGGTCGGCACGAACAGCCGGTCGGCGGGCTGGCCGCGCTTGGAGCTGGCGTACTCCAGCACCAGGTACTCGCGGGTGGCGCCCTGGACGGTGCGCTCCTTCATCTCGATGAAGCGTCCGATGCCGTGCTGGTTGTGGACGACGAAGTCGCCGGGCTGCAGCACGGCCAGGTCGACGGCGTTGCGCTTGCGGGGGGTGGTCTTGCGCGGCGCGGTGTCGAGCCCGGCGCGGCTGCCGGTCAGGTCGGCCTCGGAGACGACGACCAGCCCGACCTCCGGCGCGGTGAACCCGTTCAGCACGCGCCCGCAGGTGACGGTGACGATCCCCTTCTCCGGGGCGTCGGCGAGCACCGGGACGGCGGAGGCGGGGACCTCGGCCTCGCGCAGCTGCTCCAGCGAGCGGTCGGCGGTGCCCTGCCCGGCCAGCACGAGCACCGCGGCGCCGCCGGTGGCGACGTGCGCGCGCAGGTCGGTCAGCGCGCGGTCGGTGTCGCCCCGGTAGGGCTCGATCTCGTGCACGCCCGCCACGACGACGTCGTCGGAGCCCGACAGCAGCGGCGACAGCGAGACCACCGGGCGGCCGGTCGCCGTCGCGTGGTCCAGCGTGACGCGCAGGTCGCGGTAGGCCGACCCGGAGACGTCGATCGGGGCCTCGCCGCCGGAGCCGGACGCCAGCCAGGACGCCTCCAGGAACTCCTGCCCGGTGCGCACGAGGTCCGCACAGCGGGTGCGGATGCGCTCGGGGTCGGCGAGCAGCACCCGCGTCCCGTCCGGGAGCAGGTCGGTGAGCGTCTGCATCTCCCCGCCGACCAGCGCCGGGATCAGCGACTCCATGCCCTCACCGGGGATGCCCTCGGACAGCTTCTCCAGCAGCTCGCGCAGCGGGTTGCGGTTGAGGCCCGCGGTCTCGGGCTGCTCCAGGGCCAGCTCGCCGGCCCGCTCGCGCACCGGGGTGGTGAGCAGCAGCTCGCGGCACGGCGGCACGTCGATCCGCGTGACCTCGCCGACCGAGCGCTGGTCCGCGACGGAGAACGACCGCACCTCGGAGACCTCGTCGCCCCAGAACTCGACGCGCACCGGGTGCTCGGCGGTCGGCGGGAAGATGTCGAGGATGCCGCCGCGCACGGCGAACTCGCCGCGGGTGGTGACCATCTCGGCGCGGCTGTAGGCCAGCTCGACCAGCCGCACCAGCAGCTGCTCGAAGTCGTACTCCTCGCCGACGGCCAGCGTCACCGGGGCGAGCGTGCCCAGCCCGGGCGCGACCGGCTGGATCAGGCTGCGCGCCGCGGTCACGACCACCCGAGGGGCGGTCTCCGCCGAGGAGAGCCGGTGGAAGATCGTCAGCCGGCGGGCGACGGTGTCCGGGCGCGGGGACAGCTTCTCGTGCGGCAGCGTCTCCCAGCTCGGCAGTACGACGACCGGCGCGCCCGCGCAGTCGTGCACCGTGTCGGCGGCGGCGCCCGGCGCCTCGCCGTGGCCGAGCAGGTCCGACACCGCGGCCGCGAGGTCCTCGGCCTCCCGGTCGGTGGCGGTCACGGCGAGCACCGTGGAGGTCTCGGCGAGCCCGGCGGCGAGCAGCGGGCGCACCGCGGAGGGACCCTCGACCTGCACGGCAGGGGTCTCACCGGCGCGGGTGTCCGCGGCACGGGCGGCGTCGACGGCGGCGCGGAGACCGGCGTCGGACAGGGCGGAGGTGAGCAGACCGGACAGGATGGCCACGACGGCGCTGGCTCCTCGGTGGAGGTGGGCTGGCGGTGCGCGCGACGACGGGGGCCGGCCGCGGGCAGGACAGACCCCTGCCCGGGTCGCGGTAGGGCTCCCGACCCGGTCGGGGTGCCGGCCTCCGAGTTTACGCCTGGCCCACGCGGGCGCCGACCGAGGCGTCGGTGTCCCGCGGCACGTCCCGCTCAGAGCAGCCCGTCGCGCTCCAGGGTCGCCTCGTAGAGGTCGAGCATCCGCTCGTCGTCGCCCCCGGCGGCGACGGCCGCGTCGGCGTAGGCCTTCTCGAAGCGCTCCTGGTTGGCCTGCCAGGTGCGACGGAAGGTGTCGGCGTCACGACGCCAGTAGCCGAGCACGCCGTAGGCGCCGGGCGGCAGGCCGCGCTCGTGGCGCAGGTGCTTGCGGGCGGCGCGGGTCGCGGACGCCTCACCGCCGACGTAGACGTAACCGGGCCCGTCCGGCAGCGCCAGCCCGGCGACGATCTCCGCCAGCCGGCTGCCGGTCTCGCTCGCGGGCTCGCGGCGGACCCGCGCCCGCGCGGGGAAGTCGGCCGGGACCTCGTCGATCTCCAGGACGACCTCGGTGTCGATGCCCTCGGGTGTCTCGGTGACGATCCGGGCGAGCGCCGGGAGCGCGGCCGCGTCGCCGACGAGGATCTGCCAGCCGACGCCGGCCGGGCGCTTGAACCAGCTGTTCGAGTGCGAGACCTCGATCTCGTCACCGACGCAGGCCCGCCGGGCCCAGCCGGCGCCGACCCCGCCGGGGTGACAGACCAGGTCGATGGACGCCCGGGTGCGGCAGGGGCTGACCTCGCGCAGGGTGTACCAGCGACCGTGGTCGTCGCGGCCGCCCTCGGGCAGCGGGAAGTGGAAGACGCAGGCCTCGTCGGGGACGCCCGGCAGGCCGAGACCGGCGAGCCCCTCCCCCTCGAGCTCGGCCCGGACGAAGACGTCCGAGACCCGCTGCAGACCCACCACACGGACCGCCGCCCGATCCTCGGTCACGACCGACATCGCCGCCTCCTCCATAGGTGAGGCTCAGCTAACCATGACGGAGCGGACCACACCAAACGGATCTTCCGGACACGGTGTCGCACAGCGCGACTACTACGTTGCATCGTAAATGCTCACCCGATCGTGTGCGCTAGCGTCGACAGACGTCAGGCGGGTTTCCGACCCCGAGCCAGCACGGAGGAGCAAGCGGTGATCACGGTCTACCTCAACCGCCGGATCGACGACGACGCGCGCCGCGAGTCCCTGTTCCGGGGCGACTTCCACCTCTACAGCGGGATCGGCGGCGCGAACGCCCTCGCCGACCACGCCAAGGACCTGATCGGTCAGGCCTTCGAGGGCCTGGACCCGGAGCGCGCCCAGTACGAGATGGACGTCGACGAGTTCGTCCGCCGCGTCGAGCCGCTCAAGCGCGAGTTCACCAACGGCGACCGGACCAAGGCGCTCTGCCAGCAGTTCGCCGTCGACTTCGGCGTCGACCCCGAGCGCACCTACTTCGACATCCCGCGGCTGCGCGTGATCCCGGCCGACCAGTTCCTCACCGCCGGTGTGTCCTACAACTACAAGGCTCACCGCGACATGTGGTACGGCCACCCGCAACAGCTCGTGAACTACTGGACCCCGGTGTTCGACGTCGTCGGCGACAACGTCATGAGCATGTACACCGACTACTTCGACCGCCCGGTGAAGAACGGCTCGAACCAGTACGACTACGACGAGTGGGTCGCCAAGCACCGCACCGCGGCCGCCGGCGAGAAGACCACCGACACCCGTCCGCACCCGCTCCCGCTGGAGGACTTCGAGTCCCGCGGCGAGATCCGGATCGCCGGGCAGTCCGGTGACGTGTTCATGTTCTCGTCGAACCACCTGCACGCGTCGGCGCCGAACACCTCCGACGTCACCCGGTTCTCCTACGACCTGCGCACGATCAACCTCGACGACGTCCGGGCCGGCCGCGGCCCGCGCAACGTCGACTCGGGCGCGACCGGCACCACGCTGGGCGACTTCCTGCGGGTCTCCGACCTCGCCCCGCTGAAGGCCGAGGAGTTCGAGGACGCACTCACGCACGCCTGAGCCCACCGCCCTCCCGACGGCCCGGTACCGCGAGGTGCCGGGCCGTCGTGCTCTCGACGCCCCGGCCCCGCCTGGCTAACGTCGTCCCGATGAGCGGTGAGCTGCGAC
This sequence comes from Pseudonocardia sp. UM4_GMWB1, assembly GCF_017312155.1. Taxonomy (NCBI): domain Bacteria; kingdom Bacillati; phylum Actinomycetota; class Actinomycetes; order Pseudonocardiales; family Pseudonocardiaceae; genus Pseudonocardia; species Pseudonocardia sp. UM4_GMWB1. The sequence goes on from NZ_QJPN01000001.1 coordinate 5,576,167, forward strand.
CGGTGGACGCCCGCGTGCGGGCACTCGAGTCGATCCTGGTCGAGAAGGGCTACGTCGACCCGGCCGCACTCGACGAGATCATCGAGACCTACCAGCACCGGGTCGGCCCGCGGAACGGCGCGCACGTCGTCGCCCGGTCCTGGACCGACCCGGACTTCGCGGCCCGGCTCGCCGACGACGCGACCGCGGCGGTCGCCGAGCTCGGCTACGGTGGTCGCGGCGGCGAGCACCTCGCCGCGGTGTTCAACTCACCGGGCGAGCACCACCTCGTCGTCTGCACCCTGTGCTCCTGCTACCCGTGGCCGGTCCTGGGTCTGCCCCCGGTCTGGTACAAATCGCCGGCCTACCGGTCGCGGGCGGTGCTGGACCCGCGCGGCGTGCTCGCCGACTTCGGGACCGTGCTCGACGACGACGTCGCCATCCGGGTGCACGACTCCACCTCCGAGCTGCGCTACCTGGTCGTCCCGCAGCGTCCGGCCGGCACGGACGGGTGGTCCGCGGACGAGCTCGCCGCGATCGTCTCCCGCGACGCCATGATCGGCACCCGGCTGGTGTCGGCGTGAACGGCGCGCACGACCTCGGCGGCGCGATGGGCTTCGGGCCGGTGGAGCCCGAGCCGGAGGACGTCCGGTTCCACGCGGGCTGGGAGCCGCTGGTGCTGGCGCTGACCCTCGCCGCGGCCCGCCCGGGCGGCTGGTCGATCGACGAGTCCCGGCACGCCCGCGAGTCGCTCCCGCCGCCGGTCTACCTGACCCTGACCTACTACGAGATCTGGCTCGCGGCGACCGAGAAGCTCCTGGTCACCCACGGCCTGGTCGGCGCCGACGAGCTCGACGCCGGGCGCCCCCTGCGCCCGCGCGCCGACGCCCCGGCCGCGCTGGACGCCGACGCCGCCGCCCGGGTGCTGGCCACCGGCGCCCCCACCGAGCGCGACGACACCGGCCCGCCCCGGTTCGCCCCCGGCGACCGCGTGCGGGCCCGGGTGATGCACCCGCGCGGGCACACCCGGCTCCCCCGCTACGTCCGCGGTCGCTGCGGGACCGTCGAGACGCGCCGCGGGACCCACGTGCTGCCCGACGCCCGCGCGCACGGCCACGGCGAGTGCCCGGAGCCGCTCTACACCGTGGTGTTCACCGGCCCCGAGCTGTGGGGCCCGGACGCCGACCCGACCACGACCGTCTCCGTCGACGCCTGGGAGTCCTACCTTGAGCCCGCCTGACGGCCCGGTCTTCGACGAGCCGTGGCAGGCGAGCGCGTTCGCGCTGGCCGTGGCCCTGCAGGACACCGGGACGCTGGACCGGCAGGAGTTCGCCGAGACCCTGGGCGGCGAGCTGGACACCGGCCTGGACTACTGGGACGCCTGGCTCGCCGCGCTGGAGCACCTGCTCGACGGGCTCGGCGTCGCCGACCGCGGCTCGGTCGAGGAGCGGACCGGCGCCTGGCTGCGTGCCGCCGTCGCGACCCCGCACGGCGCGCCGGTCACGCTCGACGCCGACCCGCTGCGCTCCTAGACGACGGCCCACACCAGCGCGGCCGCGGCGAACCCGACGACCGACAGGATCGTCTCCAGCACCGTCCAGGTCATCAGGGTCTGCTTCACCGTCATGTTGAAGTACTTGGCGACGATCCAGAACCCGCCGTCGTTGACGTGGCTGGCGATGATCGACCCGGCCGACACGGCGACGACGATCAGCGCGAGCTGCGGCTGGCTGTAGCCGCCCGCGGCGACGGTCGGGCCGATGATGCCCGCCGTCGTCACGATGGCGACGGTCGCCGAACCCTGGGCGATCCGCAGCGCCGCGCTGATCAGGTACGCCGAGGCGATCACCGGCAGCCCGATCGCGGTCATCGAGCCGGCCAGTGCGTCGCCGACGCCGGTGGTCTGCAGGACCTTGCCGAAGAACGCCCCCGCCCCGACGACGAGCAGGATCATCCCGACCGGGCGCAGCGACTCGCCGGAGATCCGGCCGAGCTCGGCCATCGACGTCCCGCGCCGGATGCCGAGCAGGTACAGCGCGAGCAGCACCGACAGCGTCAGCGCGATGGCCGGGGTGCCGAGCAGCACGAGGACGTCGCGGAGCACCGTGCCCTCGGGGAGCGTCACCCCCGCGACGGTCGCGGCGAGGATGAGCACCAGCGGGACCGCGATGATCGAGGAGATGAGCGCGACCGACGGGGGCGCGGCCACCGCGACCGCGGTCTGCGGGCCGGCCGTCTCCGCGGTGCGGACACCACCCGTCCCGCCGCCCGGGTCACCGTCACCGTTGCTGTCGCCGGCGTCGCGCGCGGAACCGGCCGGGCCGGGGGCGGCGGCCGGGGCGGCCCCACCGGGCAGGTCCTCGGGCACGCCGACCTGGATCCGCCGTCCGATGAACGAGCCCCACCAGACGCCGCTGACCAGCCAGGCGGGAATGCCGCAGAGCAGGCCCATCGCGATCACCCAGCCCATCCCGACGCCGAGCAGCCCGCCCGCGGTGACCGGTCCGGGGTGCGGCGGCAGGAACGCGTGGGTCATCGACAGCCCGGCGAGCATCGGCATCGCATAGAGGACCAGCGAGCGGCCGCCGCGGCGCGCGGCCACGTAGACCAGCGGCGCGAGCACGAAGATGCCGATGTCGAAGAACACCGGGATGCCGAGCACCAGCCCGGTGACACCCATCGCGAGCGGTGCGCCCTTCGGCCCGAACAGCCGCAGCAGCCGTTCGGTCAGGGCGTCCGCGCCACCGGAGCGCTCCATGATCGCGCCGAGCACGGTGCCCAGCCCGATGATCGGGGCGATGTGGCCGAGGATCCCGGCGAAGCCGGTCTCGAACAGCGAGTCCGACGCCTTGATCGGGGTGCCGACGAGGTCGGTGACCGACACGCCCGCGACGAGCGCGACCAGCACGCCGGTGACGATGAGCGCGATGAACGGCTCCAGCCGTAGTCGCATGATCATGATCAGCAGCAGCGCGACGCTGACGGCGGCGAGGGTGAGCAGGCCGGCCGTGTCGTTCTGCAGCCAGTCGAGGAAGGTCATCGTCGTCCTCCGGTGGGGTGGGTGCCCGGTGCGGTGCGGCCGTCGGCCCGGCGGCGCAGCGCGCGACCGGCGAGCGCGTCGGTGCGCTCCCCGCCGTCGATCGCGAAGGCTCCGTTGACCAGGACGTACGGGATGCCGGCCGCCTGCTGGGCGGGCTCGGCGAAGGTGGCGGTGTCGGTGACGGTGTCCGGGTCGAACACGACCAGGTCGGCGGCCAGGCCCGGCAGGACGCGACCGCGGTCGGCCAGGCGGAGCCGGCCGGCGGCGCGTCCGGTGAGGTGGTGGACGCACTCCTCCAGGGAGAACAGCCCGAGCTCGCGGCAGTAGTGGCCGAGGTAGCGGGGGAAGGTCCCCCAGGCCCGCGGGTGCGGCTTCGCGCCGACGAGCAGGCCGTCGCTGCCGCCGGTGTGCCGCGGATGGCGCATGATCGCGCGGACGTTCTCCTCGTGCCCGACGTGCTGCAGGATGCCGGTCCCGAAGTCGTCGCGGAGCAGGATGTCCACGCAGGTGTCGAACGGATCCGCTCCGGTCGCGCCCGCGATGTCGGCGACCGTGCGCCCGACCGTCCCGGCGAGCTCGGGGTTCGTGACCCCGCTGATCTCGATCGTCTCCCACTCGGCGACGACGCCGTGGCAGCCGTCGGAGCCGTGGACCTCCAGGTCCTCGCGGATCCGGGCGAGGGCGGCCGGGTCGCGCAGCCGCTCGCGGGCCGCGTCGAGGCCGCCGGACTGGCACCAGCTGGGCAGGATCGCCGACAGCGTCGTCGCACCCGGCAGGTACGGGTAGGTGTCGAGGGTGATGTCGACGCCGCGGGCGACGGCCGCGTCGAGCAGCGTGATCAGCTCCCCGGCCCGGCCCTTGTTGGGGCCGAAGTTGAGCGTGGCGTGGGCCAGGTGCAGCGCGCACCCGGACCGCTCGGCGACGCCGACCATTTCGGCGTAGGCCTCCAGCGCGCCCGCGCCGTAGCTGCGGTGGTGCGGGGAGAAGAAGCCGCCACGCTCCCCCACCGCGGCGCACAGCGCGGCGAGCTCGGCGCCGTCGGCGTACATGCCGGGGGTGTAGGTGAGCCCGGCCGAGAGGCCGACCGCGCCCTGGTCCATGCCGGTGCGGACGACGTCGGCCATCCGGGCGATCTCCGCCTGGGTGGCGGGGCGGTCGTCCCAGCCGCAGACCAGCGCGCGGACGGTGCCGTGCGGGACGAGGTAGGCGGCGTTGCCGGCGATGCCCTCGTCGAGCCGGTCCAGGTACTCCGCGACGGTGCGCCAGGTGAAGAAGTCCGCGCCGGGGTCGCCGTTCCAGCCGGCGATCGCGCGGCGCAGCACGGGCAGCACGGCGTCGTCGACGGGGGCGTAGGACAGCCCGTCCTGGCCGATGACCTCGGTCGTCACGCCCTGGGAGACCTTCGCGAGGTGCGCGGGCTCGGTGAGCAGGCGCAGGTCGGAGTGGGCGTGCATGTCGACGAACCCGGGGGCGACGACCATCCCGTCCACGTCGACGACCCGCTCGGCCCGTCCGGCCGCGTCCGGCCCGACCGCGGCGATCCGGTCGCCCTCGACGAGCACGTCCGCGGTGTACCGGGGCCCGCCGGTCCCGTCGACGACGGTGCCGCCGCGCAGCAGCGTGCCCATCAGAAGAACGTCCGGACGAGCTCGACGACCTGCGGGTCGGGGTCGGTGCCGTCCAGCACCGGGATCCAGCGCCACTTGTCGAACGCGGTGCACGGGTGCGAGAGCCCGAGCCGGACGACCTGCCCGATCCGGACCTGCTCCTCGGTGCGCAGGAACGCGTGCTGGTCGTTGACGGCGGTGACGGTGCCGGTCAGCGGCCGCGAGGGCGACCCGAGGTCGTCGGCGATCCGCTGCGGCTCGGGCAGCCCCTCGTCGAACGGGACGTCGCGCTTGCCCGCGTCGAGCAGCGCCAGGCCTGGCTCGGGGGTCGACACCACCCGGGCGGTCACGTGCATGGCCGAGCGGAACGGGCGCTGCTCGTCGTCGCGGGCCAGCGGGGAGATGCCGCGGTAGAAGCCGTCGTCGTGGACGAGGTAGGCGCCCGAGCGCAGCACGACGCGGGTGCGCGCGTCGGCGAGCCCGGCCAGCGCGGCGACGACCTGGTCGAAGTAGGCGCTGCCGCCCGCGGTGACCACGACCTCGTCGGTCCCGTAGGACGGGGCGAGCCGGCGGTGCAGCTCGGCGAGGTCGTCGAGGTAGGCGCGGACGGTCGCCAGTGACGCCTCCGACGGGTCGTGCGCGAGGGCCCCCTCGTAGCCGCCGACCCCGGCCAGCGCCAGCACCGGGCTGGCCACGACGGCCGACGCCACCCGCTCGGCCTCGGCCAGGGTGCGCGCGCCGGTCCGGCCGCCGGGCGCCCCCAGCTCGACGACGACGGCGAGCGGCCGTGCCGGGGACCCCGCGGCGGTGGTCATCGCGGTGACGGCGTCGACCGAGTCGACCCAGCTCAGCACCTCCAGGTCCGGGTCGGCGTCACGCGCGGCGGCGACGGCCCGCACGCCTGCCGGGTCGACGAGCGCGTTCGCCAGCAGCACCCGTCGCACGCCGGCGTCGATCGCGATCCGCGCCTGCCACGGCGTCGCGACGGTGATCCCCCAGGCACCGTGGCGCAGCTGCAGGTCCCACAGCGCGGGGGCCATCGTCGTCTTGCCGTGCGGGGCGAGGTCGACGCCGTGCGCGGCACACCAGCCGGCCATCCGCTCGGCGTTGGCGTGCAGGGCCGCCCGGTCGAGGGTGAGGACGGGCGTGGCCAGGTCCGACAGCCGCGGCCCGCCGGCGAGCCACTCGTCGACCGTACCGGGCAGCGGCGGGACCGACTTGGCGTACGGGCCGGGCCGTTCGGCGCCGAGCGACGCGTACCGGAGCATCCCGTTCTCCCCTCTGAGCAGGTACGTTGCGTATTCTGCAGCGCTAGTTGCGTATTTCGGTGCGGCTGTTCTAGCATCGCCGCGACAGATCGGTCAACGACGGCGGAGGAGAACCCAGCAGTGGAAACCCCGGGCCGCAGCGCCGTGGTGTGCTTCGGCGAGGCCCTCGCCCTGGTCCCCGACGCGGCCGCCGTCGACGACCCGCGGGCCCCCGCGCACGCCGCGGGTGCCGAGGTGAACGTCGCGCTCGATCTGGCCGCGGCCGGCGTCGCGGTGGCGTGGGTCGGGCGTCTCGGCGACGACCGGCACGGCGCCCTCGTGCAGCACACGCTCGCCGCCGCCGGGGTCGACACCGGTGGGATCGGCGTCGACCCGGACCTCCCGACCGGCCGTTACGCCAAGTACCCGGCGCCCGACGGCGGCACCGTCATGACCTACCGGCGGTCCGGATCGGCGGCCTCGGCGGCCGGGCCCGAACTGCTGGAGCTGCCCGCGGTACGCGACCGGATCGCCGACGCGGACTGGGTGCACGTCAGCGGGATCACCGCGGCCGTGTCGACGTCCTGCGCGGCCGCGCTGGCCGCGCTGCTGGCCCGCCCCCGCCGGTACCGGGTCGTGTTCGACGTGAACTGGCGCGAGCAGATGTGGCCCGACGGCGACCCGGCCCCGGTGGCCGCGCTGGCCGATCGGGCCGACGTCGTACTCGTCGGGGCGGACGAGGCGCGGCGGGTGTTCGGCACCGACGACCCGGCCCGGCTGCGCACGCTGCTGCCCGGCCCGGAGCTGGTCGTGGTCAAGGACGGCGCCCGGCGCGCACTGGCCGTGCACCGCGACGGTGCGGTCACCGAGCGCGCGGCGCTGGTCGTCGACGTCGTCGAGCCGGTCGGGGCGGGCGACGCGTTCGCCGCCGGGCTGCTCACCGGCCTGGTCCGCGGCGAGGACGTGGGCCGCTGCCTGCGCCGGGGCCACCTCGGTGCCGCCGCGGTGCTCGTCGTTCCCGGCGACTCCGCCGCGCCGCTGCCCGAGCACCTGCTCGACCTCGACGACGACGCCTGGGCGACCCTGCGCGTGAGCGCCGACCGGGAGGCCGTGTGAGCACCAGCCTGACCAAGGCGCTGCGGATCCTGGTGGTCCTCGGGGAGGGCCCGGCGTCGCTCGACGAGCTCGCCACGGCGCTCGAGGTGCACAAGACGACCGTCCTGCGGCTGTTGCGCACCCTGGCCGACGAGCACTTCGTGCACCGCGACGACCACCACCGCTACCGGCTCGGCTCGCGGCTGTTCGAGCTGTCCTCGCGCGGGCTGGACCAGCGCGAGGTGCGCACGGTCGCCGCGCCGCACCTGCACGCGTTCAACCGGGCCCACGGCCACACCGTGCACCTGTCCGAGCGCGACGACGGCGAGATCGTCTACATCGACAAGCTGGAGTCGCTCGACACCGTGCGCATGGCGTCGCGGGTCGGGCTGCGCGGACCCGTGCACTCCACCGCCGCCGGGAAGGTGCTGCTCGCCGACCTGCCCGCGGCGGAGCGGAACCGGGTGCTCGACGACGTCGACTTCCCCGCCCGCACCCCGCACACGATCACCGACCGCGACGCCTACCTGGCCGAGCTCGCCCGGGTGCGCGAGCAGGGCTGGGCCCAGGACCGCGAGGAGAACGAGGCCTCGATCAACTGCATCGGGGCGCCGGTCCGCGGACCGGCCGGAACCGCCGTCGCGGCGGTGTCGGTGTCCGTGCCGACCATCGTCGCCGGCTACGACCAGCTGATGGAGCTGGTCCCGTCACTGCTGGCCGTCACCGGGACGATCTCCCGCGACCTCGGCTGGCGCCCGACCCGAGAGGATCCCCCCGCATGACCACCGCCGCCAACGGCACCGTGACCACCACCGACGCACCCGCCCCCGCGCACACCTTCAGCCAGGGCGTGCGCAAGGGCGGCCTGCTGCAGGTCTCCGGGCAGGGCCCGATGGACCCGGCGACGAAGCAGTACATCGCGCCGGGCGACGTGCACGCCCAGACGCTGCGGACCCTGGAGAACGTCCGCGCGATCCTGGAGGCGGGCGGCGCCTCGGTCGGCGACGTCCTGATGTTCCGCGTCTACCTCACCGAGCGGGAGCACTTCTCCGCGATGAACGACGCCTACGGCGAGTTCGTGTCCCGGCACGTCCCCGACGGTGCCGCGCTCCCCGCACGCACCACCGTGTTCGTGGGCCTCCCCCACGCCGAGATGCTGGTGGAGATCGACGCCCTGGCCGCCCCGGCCGCCTAGCAACTCGCCGAGATGCACGTTCCCGCCCCCACCGGGGCGACAACGTGCGTCTCGACAGGGCGACGTCGATCGGGCGTTGCGGAACCGTGCTCCCGGCCACGGCAACGCGACGCTCGGAAGGCGTCGGCCGAAACCGGACTGCTGCTCGACCTACGGCTCCCTCAGCGGGCGTAGCGCAGCTCCGCCCGCGCCCGGGCCTTCGCCGCCTCCACCTCACGGTCCTTCGGCGGGGCGGTCGTGGTCAGCCCGTCGAGCAGCTCCCGGGTCGCCTCGGCGACGGCGGCGACCGCCCGTTCGAACACCTCGGCGTTGGCCTGCGACGGCTTCGCCGCCCCGGCGATCTTGCGGACGTACTGCAGCGCCGCGGCGTCCACCTCGTCGGTCGTGGCCGGCGGCTCGAAGTTGTGCAGCGTCCGGATGTTGCGGCACATGGGCACCCCCTGGATACGACGACGGCCCGCCCCGCGACCGTAGCGCGGGACGGGCCGTCGACCGAGTGCGAACTACTGGACGACGTGCATCGACCCGTCGAGCTCCCCCGCCGCCTGGCGCCGGTTCAGCACCGCGAGGCGGGTGAAGGAGTGGTCGAACGCGTCCTGGGTGAGACCGCGGTTCCGGTACTCGGTGGCGAGCTGCTCGGCGCCGGCCGGGATCGTCCAGGACGCCTCGAAGCCGAGCTCCTTGCGGGCCCGGGCGAAGTCGACCCGGTAGGAGCGCGGGTCGTTGCCGGCCTCACCGGTGATGTTCAGCGTCGAGCCGGGGACGGCGTCGATCACGGCCTGCGCGATCTCGGCGACGGTCCGGTTGTTCGTCTCGGTTCCCACGTTGTAGGCCCGGGCCCGGACGACGTCCGCCGGGGCGCCCAGCGCCGCGACGACCGCACCGGCGATGTCCTCGGCGTGCGCGAGCGGACGCCACGGGGTGCCGTCGGACAGCACGGTGACCTCGCCCGTGAGGACCGCCCGGCCGACCAGGTTGTTCAGCACGATGTCGGCGCGCAGCCGCGGCGAGAACCCGAACGCGGTCGCGTTGCGCATCGAGACCGGCACGAAGTCGGCGTCGGCGAGCTCGGCGAGGTCGTCCTCGACGCGGACCTTCGAGATCGCGTAGGGGGTGACCGGCTTGAGCGGGGCGTCCTCGTCGACGAGGTCGTCGCCGGACTGGGCGCCGTACACCGAGCAGGTGGAGGCGTAGACGAAGCGGCCGACACCGGCTTCCTTCGACAGCCGGGCCAGCCGGGTCGACGCGTGGTGGTTGATGTCGTAGGTGATCTCCGGGGCCAGCGAGCCCAGCGGGTCGTTCGACAGCGCCGCCATGTGGACGACGGCGTCGAACCCGGCCAGCTGGTCGACGGTGACGTCCCGCAGGTCGGTCGACATCCCGTCGACGTCCGGGGTGTCCAGCGAACCCAGCACGCAGTCCGCGAACAGCCCGGAGTCCAGGCCGATGACCTCGTGACCGGCGGCGGCGAGCAGCGGCGCCATCACGGTCCCGAGGTAGCCCTGGTGCCCGGTGAGCAGTACGCGCATGAATATCCCTTTCTCGGCGGTGTGTGCGGGGTCAGAAACCGCTCGGCTCGGAACCGACCATCGGCGCTGCGGACAGCGTCAGCTTCTGGACGTGGAAGCCCTCGGCGTAGCGGGCGTGGCACTGCACCCCGCGCACGCGGGCCAGGCCGCGGAAGGTCTCGTCGTCGAACCAGGTCCGGTCGCGCTGGCTGCCGTAGTGCTCGTTGAGCTTGGCGATCTTCTCCGTGAGCACCGGCTCGGACAGCGGCAGGAAGACCGTCGGCTGGGCGAGGTCGCCCTCCCACTTGAGGATCTCGTAGCCGAGCGTCAGGTGGTCGCGGAACGCGGTCGGGATCATCTGCGACAGCGTCCGGTGGTCCTGGTGGGCGTCGTGCGGCGACGGGCCGATCACCAGGTCCGGCTCGCTGCGGCTGCGCAGGTCCTCCAGCGCCATCTTCGCCCGCTCCCAGTGCTGCGGGACGCGGCCGTCGGGCAGGTCCATGACGACGACGTCGAGGTGCGCGCCGGGGGTGAACGCGGCCAGTGCGGCCCGCTCCTCCTCCTCGCGCAGCGACCCCGCCCCGGTCAGGACCAGCGCGGTTACCTGCACCCCCGGATAGGCGCGGCACAGCTCCAGGAGCATCCCGCCGGCCCCGATCGGGATGTCGTCACAGTGGGCGCCGAGCAGCAGGATGCGGTCCAGCCGCTCGGGCAACAGGTTCAGCACGGTCTCTCGTTCCCCCCGGAATCGCGGCCTAGTCGCGCTGGTGGCTGCTGCGGTGCATCTCGGCGATCGCGGCCTGCAGCGGGTCCTGGTCGGTCTCGTGGGACTCCCAGAGCATCCACGGTCGCGCGCCGCTCTGGTAGGCCGCCTCCAGCGCGTTGCGCTCCTTGACGGTGTCCGCAGGCTGCCAGAAACCGCGGTGCCGGTAGGCGGACATGCGGCCCTTGCGCGCCAGCGGGGCGGCGGCGTCGGCGATCAGGTCGCAGTCCTTCTCGAGGAAGTCGAAGATCTCCGGCCGGAACATGAGGTAGCCGCCGTTCTCCCAGATCGGCATCTCCTGCAGCGTGGTGATCGACTCGAGCCTGCCGTTGTCGTCGACGTCGACGCAGTGGAACGCCGACTGCGGCGGCACCGCCATCAGCTGCCCGACGGCGTCGGTGCCGGCGAACTGCTCGACCATCCTGTCCAGCGGGGCGTCGGTGAGGACGTCGGCGTAGTTCGCGTGGAACATCTCCTCGTCCTTGACCAGCGCCTTCACCCGGCGCAGACGCTCACCGATCGGCGAGTCCAGACCGGTGTGGACGAACGTGATGTTCCAGTCCTTGATGTCGCTGCCCATGAGCTCGACCTCGCCCTGGTGCAGCACGAAGTCGTTGGACTCGGTCTCGTCGTAGTCGAGGAAGTAGTTCTTGATGTGGTGCGCGCCGTAGCCCAGGCACAGGACGAAGTCCTTGTGGCCGAAGTGGGCGTAGTAGCGCATCACGTGCCAGATCAGCGGGCGCGGCCCCACCGGGTGCATCGGCTTCGGGAGGTCGGACGCGCCATCGCGCATCCGCATGCCGTAACCACCGCAGAACAGGACGACCTTCACGTCAGACCACCTCGAGCGACGGGATCGGGAAGACCAGCGTGCCGCCCCACTCGCGGACGTAGGACAGCTGCTCGGTCAGCTCGGTGCGCAGGTTCCAGGGCAGGATCAACACGTGGTCGGGGCGGTCCTGCGCGATCCGCTCCGGAGCGAAGATCGGGATTCGGGTGCCCGGCGTTAGCCGCCCGTGCTTGTACGGGTTCCGGTCCACCGTGTACTCGAGCAGGTCGGGCCGGATGCCGCAGTAGTTGAGCAGCGTGTTCCCCTTGCCCGGGGCGCCGTAGCCGACCACGCGCTTCCCCTGCCGGCGGGCGTCGATGAGGAACGACACCAGGTCGTCGCGGATGGTGGAGACGGCCTCGGCGAACCCGTCGTGCCCCTCCGGCGTGTGCAGCCCGGCGGCCGCCTCGGCGTCCAGGACCTCGCGGACCTTCGCGCTCGGCTCACCGGCGACATCGGCCGGGCGCGCCCACATGCGGATCGAGCCGCCGTGGGTGTCGAGCAGCTCGACGTCGACCAGGGTCAGCCCGCCCGCGGCGAGCGCCCGCTGCCCGGTGAGCAGCGTGTAGTACTGGAAGTGCTCGTGGTAGATCGTGTCGAACTGCTTGCGCTCGACGAGCGTGAGCAGGTGCTGGACCTCGATGGAGACCCAGCCGTCGTCGGCGACCATGGCGCGCAGTCCCTGCGCGAAGCCGACGACGTCGGGGATGTGGGCGAACACGTTGTTGCCGCAGACCAGGTCCGCCGGGCCGTGCTCGGCACGGACCCGGGCGCCGGTCTCCGGGGTGAGGAACGCGGTGAGCGTCGGGACACCCTTCTCCCGGGCGGCCTCACCGACGTTCACGCTCGGCTCGACGCCCAGACAGCGGATCCCCTTCGCGACGACGTGCTGGAGCAGGTAGCCGTCGTTCGAGGCGACCTCGACGACGAACGAGCCCGTGTCCAGCCCGGCGCGCTCCTGCGCCGAGTCGACGAAACGGCGCGCGTGGTCCACCCAGGACGAGCTGAACGAGGAGAAGTAGGCGTACTCCTCGAACGTCTCCTCCGGGCTGATCTCCGGCGGCAGCTGGGCGAGCAGACACGAGTTGCACACCCGCACGTGCAGCGGGAAGGTCTGCTCGGGCTGCTGTGCCGTCTGCTCGGTGAGGAACAGTTCGCAGGGCGGTGTGGCGCCCAGGTCGCAGAAGCTGCGCAGGTCGGTCGTGCCACAGAGACGGCACGTCAACGCGGTTCCGGACCCGATCGACGACGTCGTCCCGGAAGCATCCGTGTTCAGCACGCACGGAAGTGTGTCAACCCGACGGGTGTCCGCCGCGCCCGGGGTGCGGGTCACCCTTTCGTGGGTGTTTGTCCGTGTTCCCGCTCATCTCCGGCCGGCGCGGAGGGCGGGTGCGCTGCAGGGACGGCGTCGCCGACGTGTCACGATGACGAGGCCCCACGATCCGCCGTGGTGTAACGGCAGCACCTCGGATTTTGGTTCCGATGGTCCAGGTTCGAATCCTGGCGGCGGAGCAAGCCGCCGATGTGCGACACGGCCCCAGGGCCAGGACAGCGCGGTCGACGGCGAGACGGCGGCGACGTTCGCGGCCCCGACGACGGAGGCCACCTGCCTGCGCCCGAACTGCGGGATCAGCTCGGGGACCGGCCCGGCCTCGAACCCGCGGCGCTCGGCCGCGGTGGCGTGGTACATCAGGACCACCTCCGAGCCGATCCGGCCCGCCTCCTCGAAGCTCGTGTCCAGCTCGTTCGTGGTCGCGCCGTCGGTCGACGACGAACCCGAGCTGGGCGAGCAGCTGCGCGCGGCTCGGACGCGGTGTCACCACGGGGTCGCTACGCTCCGGCGGTGTGACCCACGCGACCGAACGCGCAGTCCCACCACCGGAGCCCCAGGACGTCACCGCCCCGCTCACCGCCGCGGCTGCCTTCCTCGTCCTGCGGGTGGTCGACGGGCCGGACTCCGACGCCAGGGTCCGGTCGACGCTCGCCGCGACCTCCGACCTCGTCAAGAACGTCCGCATCGGCGCCGACGGCGCGGCGTTCCACTGCACCGTCGGGATCGGGCACCGGGTGTGGGAACGGGTCGTCGGCGGGCCGCCGCCGCGCGAGCTCGCACCGTTCCGCGAGATCACCGGCGCGAGCCACACCGCCGTCGCCACCGAGGGGGACCTGCTCTACCACCTGCGGGCGGACAGCACGGACCTGATCGTCCGCTTCGAGATGATGCTGCTGGACTCCTTCGGCGACACCGTCACCACCGTGGACGAGACCACCGGCTTCCGCTACCGGCACGGCCGGGACCTGCTCGACTTCGCCGACGGGACGGCCAACCCGGACGGGGCGGGCCTCCCGGCCGCGACCCTGGTCGGCGACGAGGACCCGGCATACGCCGGCGGCAGCTACGTCGTCGTGCAGAGGTACCTGCACGACATGGCCGCCTGGCGCGGGCAGGACGTGGCCACCCAGGAGGAGATCGTCGGGCGGACCAAGTTCGACGGGGTGGAGCTGCCGGACGCCGAGGAGGGCCAGAAGTCGCACAAGACGCTGTGCACGATCACCGACGACGACGGCGTCGAGCACGACATCCTGCGGGACAACATGCCGTTCGCGTCGCCGGGGCGCGGTGAGTACGGCACCTACTTCATCGGCTACTCCCGGCGCCTGTGGGTCGTGGAGACGATGCTGCGCCGGATGTTCGTCGGCGACCCGCCGCCGCTGCACGACCGCATCCTCGACTACTCGACCCCGACGACCGGGTGCACGTTCTTCGTCCCCGCCCGGCCCGTCCTCGACGGCCTGGACGACTGACCCGGACACGACGACGCCCCCGTCCGGATCCGGACGGGGGCGTCGCAGGTGTCGTTCTCAGCTCTCCAGCGCGGCGTCCAGCGTGATCTCGACGCCGGTCAGCGCCTTCGACACGGGGCAGCCGGCCTTGGCGGCCTCCGCGGCCTTGGCGAAGCCGTCGGCGTCGAGTCCGGTGACCTCACCGCGCACCTTCAGCGTGATGCCGGTCAGCTTGAAGCCGCCGTTGTCCTTGTCCGGGCCGAGCGAGACGTCGGCCGAGACGTCGAGGGACTCGGGGGTCCCGCCCGCCTCGGCGATGTTCGCCGAGAGCTGCATCGCGTAGCAGGCGGAGTGCGCCGCGGCGATGAGCTCCTCGGGGCTGGTGGTACCACCGGCGTCGTCCGCGGCGCGCTTGGGGAAGCTGACCTCGTAGGTACCGACCTTGGAGCTGGACAGCTCGACCTGGCCGGAGCCCTGCTCCAGGGAGCCGTTCCATGCGGTGCGGGCGCTGCGCGTGGGCATCGTTACCTCCGTGTCGTGGGGACCGATTTTGCACAACCGATCACTCGGCAGTCTTCTCCGCCCCAGCCGTTCCCGCCACCCCGGACCGCGAAACGCCTCCGGTCACTGCGGGATGTTGGTGACCTCGACCCGGTCGCCGACCTGCAGCGAGTTGAACCAGCGCTCGGCGTTCGCGCGGGACAGCCGGACACAGCCCGCGGACTCGGTCTCGGTGTTGCCCTCGTGGAAGGCGATGCCGCCGGGGGCGAAGAAGACCGCGAACGGCATCGGCGCGTTGTTGAACTCCGCGCTGCGGTGGTCCTTGTTCTTCCACTGGACCTGGAAGACGCCGGCCGGGGTGCGCTGGCCCTTCTTCCCGAACGACGCCGGGACCGGCCCGGCCTCGATCTTCCCGTCGCGGATCAGCCACGCCGTGCTGTTCGCGAGGTCGACGCAGGCGCGCGCGGCCGCCGAGCAGGGCGTCCCCTCGGCGCGGCCCGGACCACCCCGGTCGGACGCCGTCGGCGCCGCGGACGCGGTCCCGATCATCCCGGCGGTCAGCCCGGCCAGCACCAGGGCCGCCACCGTGGCCAGGACCGTCATCACCCGGGGCCGCCGGCGGCGTCCCTCGACCTCGCGCGTCATCGCACTCCGCTCATCATCGCGGACGGTGACCGGTCGGTCACCGCCGTCTGAACGGTGGAACGAGACCGGTACCCGACCGGTTACCACCCGAAGGGTTGATCTTGTGTTTACGGCGGCATCCCCGCGGGCGTGACGGGCCCGCCGGGTCACCCGGGGCCGTCCCCGTACGATGCCGTACCGGCACGGCGCGCCCCGCGTCCTCCGCCCGGCACGGGCGGCGAGTCCGGCAGGAGGAACCGAACATGCCCGAACCCGACCGGGCCGGCACCGGTGACCGACCGGCACCCGGAACGGCGACGGTCGCAGCCGGCATCGTCCTCGCGGCGGGCGCGGGCTCGCGGATGCGGTCGTCGACACCGAAGGTGCTCCACGAGCTGGGCGGGCGCAGCATGCTCGGCCACGCGGTGCACGCACTGGCCGGTACCGCGCCCGAGCACCTCGTGGTCGTCGTCGGACACGAGCGCGAGCGGGTGGAGCAGGCCGTCGACGGCATCTCCGCCGCCCTCGGGCGCACCGCCACCACCGCCGTCCAGGAGCAGCGCCTCGGCACCGGCGACGCGGTCCGCAGCGGCCTCACCCCGCTCCCCGCGGACCTGACCGGCACCGTCCTGGTCACCTACGGCGACGTCCCGCTGCTCGACACCGCGACCCTGTCCGCGCTGGTCACCGAGCACGCCGGCCGCCGCGCCGCGGTCACCCTGCTGACCTGCGAGGTCGCCGACCCCACCGGCTACGGCCGGATCGTGCGCACCGCCGACGGAGCCGTCACCGGGATCGTCGAGCAGACCGACGCGACACCGGAGCAGCGGGCCATCGCGGAGGTCAACTCGGGCGTCTACGCCTTCGACGCCGCGTTCCTGCGCGCGGGCATCGCGGGCCTGGCCGCGCACAACGCGCAGCAGGAGCTCTATCTCACCGACCTGGTCGCCGCCGCCGTCGCCGCGGACCGGACGGTGCACGCCGTCCGCTGCGACGACGAGTGGCGCGTGCGCGGCGTGAACGACCGCGTCCAGCTCGCCGAGCTCGGCGCGGAACTGAACCGCCGCGTGCTGCGGGAGTGGATGCTGGCCGGGGTCACCGTGGTCGACCCCGCCACCACCCGTGTCGACGTCGACGTGCGGCTCGCGCGCGACGTCGTCCTGCACCCGGGCACCCAGCTGCACGGCGCGTGCGAGGTCGACGAGGCCGCGGTCATCGGGCCCGACACCACGCTGACCGACACCGTCGTCGGGGCCGGCGCGAGCGTCGTCCGCACCCACGGGTCGGGGTCCCGGATCGGGCCCGGCGCCGCGGTCGGGCCGTTCGCCTACCTGCGCCCGGGCGCCGTACTCGGCGAGCGCGGCAAGATCGGCACGTTCGTCGAGGTCAAGAACTCCGACATCGGCGCGGGCACCAAGGTCCCGCACCTGACCTACGTCGGGGACGCGACGATCGGCGAGATGAGCAACATCGGCGCCTCGTCGGTGTTCGTCAACTACGACGGCGTCCGCAAGCAGCGGACCGTCATCGGATCCCACGTGAAGACCGGGTCGGACACCATGTTCATCGCACCGGTCACGGTCGGGGACGGCGCCTACACCGGCGCCGGGACCGTGCTCCGCGACGACGTCCCGCCGGGGGCGCTCGCGGTGTCGGGTGGAGCACAGCGCACCATCGAGGGGTGGGTGCCGCGCAAGCGGCCCGGAACCCCCGCCGCCGAGGCGGCACAGCGGGCGGGCAGCGACCCGTCCACGAACGGCACGACCAGCAACGACGGCGCAGGTCACACCACCTCCGCCGGTACGACAGACCCGAGAGACCTCAGCCGAGGAGGCACCGCACGGTGAGCGCGATCGCAGGCACTCCCAAGAAGAACATGATGCTGTTCTCGGGGAGGGCGCACCCGGAGCTCGCCGAGCACGTGGCGAAGGAGCTCGACGTCACGGTCACCCCGCAGTCGGCCTACTCCTTCGCGAACGGCGAGATCTTCTGCCGCTTCGAGGAGTCGGTCCGCGGGTCCGACGCGTTCGTGATCCAGGCGCACTCCGCCCCGATCAACGACGCCATCATGGAACAGCTGATCATGGTCGACGCGCTCAAGCGCGGGTCGGCCAAGCGGATCACCGCGGTCATGCCGTTCTGGGGCTACGCCCGCCAGGACAAGAAGCACCGCGGCCGCGAGCCCATCTCGGCCCGCCTCGTCGCGGACATGTTCAAGACCGCGGGCGCCGACCGGATCCTGACCCTGGACCTGCACACCTCGCAGATCCAGGGCTTCTTCGACGGCCCCGTCGACCACCTGTTCGCGCTGCCGGTGCTCGCCCAGCACATCAAGAGCACCCGGCCGACCGACAACTTCGCGGTCGTCTCCCCCGACTCCGGCCGGGTACGCCTGGCCGAGCGCTGGGCCGAGACCCTCGGCGGGACCCCGCTGGCGTTCATCCACAAGACCCGGGACCCGCTCAAGCCGAACGAGGCCGTCGCGAACCGGGTGGTCGGTGAGATCGAGGGCCGCTGCTGCGTGGTCATCGACGACATGATCGACACCGGTGGCACCGTCGCGAAGGCGGTCGAGGTGCTGCTCAAGGAGGGCGCCTCGGACGTGATCGTGGCCGCCACCCACGGCGTGCTGTCCGGTCCGGCCACCGAGCGCCTGGCGAACTGCGGCGCGTCGGAGGTCATCTTCACCGACTCGCTGCCGATCCCGGCCGAGAAGCGGTTCGACAGCATGACCGTGCTGCCGATCGCCCCGCTGCTGGCCGAGGCGATCCACCAGGTGTTCGAGGACGGCTCGGTCACGAGCCTGTTCGACGGCAACGCCTGAGCACTCCGCACGTCCGCCGACGGCGCCCCACCCGCGGGTGGGGCGCCGTCGGTCGTTCCGCCTCAGCCCTCGGTGGCCAGCCCTGCCAGACCCGGCACCCCGGCCCGGCCGGTGGCGTCCTGCAGCCGCCGCAGCACGTCGTCGAACAGGGCCGCGTCGGAACCCAGCAGGTGCCGGTAGCGGTCCAGCACCCCGGCCGCCGCGGCGTCCCACTCCGCGAGTGCCGCGCGGCCCCGCTCGGTGGCGACGACGAGCACCCGGCGCCGGTCGACGACGTCGGGCCTGCGGTGCACGAGGTTCGCCGCGGTCATCCGGTCCACGAGCTTGGTCGCCCGCGGCGCCAGCAGCAGCGCGTGCTCGGCGACCACGCTCATCGTGCAGCCGCCGCGCGAGGCGAGCAGGCCGAGCACCCGCCACTGGTCGACGTCGGCCCCGCAGCCGCGCAGGGCCTCGTCGAGCTCCTGGTCCAGGGTCCGGCCCACCGCGCAGAGCAGGCGCAGCGACTCGTCCCCGGACGGCCGCACGTGTTCCGCGGGCTCCGACATGAGCGCATCGTAACCGGACGTTTTCCGACGAGGCGCTAGGTGGGCGACGCCACGATGGATAGCGTGACCTGCATGACTCCGTTCCCGGACCCCGGGCGCGCGACGGCGGTGCCGGCGCGCGGGAGCGAGGTGCTCAACGTGGCGCTGGTCGTCCCGCTGCAGGGTCCGGCGGGCATCTTCGGCCCGTCCTGCGAGACCTGCGCGACGCTGGCCGCCGAGGAGGTCAACGCCGCGGGCGGGGTGCTCGGCCGGGAGCTGAACCTGGTGCCGGTCGACGGCGGCGCGCCACCCGCCGTCGTCGCCGCGGAGCTCGACGCGCTGGTCAGTGCCGGCACCGTGGACGCGGTCACCGGCTGGCACATCTCGGCGGTCCGCGAGGCCGTCGCGCCCCGGATCCGCGGGCGGGTGCCCTACGCCTACACCGCCCTGTACGAGGGTGGCGAGCAGCGACCGGGGCTGTTCCTGACCGGGGAGACCCCGGACCTGCAGCTGGGCCCGTCGCTGAGCTGGTTCGCCGAGGCCGCCGGGGTGCGCCGCTGGACGATCGTCGGCGACGACTACGTGTGGCCGCGCCGGTCCGCGCAGGTCGCGACCGAGCACCTGCGCCGGATCGGCGGGACGGTCTGCGACGAGATGTACGTCCCGCTGGGCACCGAGGACTTCTCGCGCGTGCTGCTCCGGGTCGAGGCGAGCGGCTGCGACGCCGTCCTGATGCTGCTGATCGGCAACGACGCCGTCGAGTTCAACCGGGCGTTCTGCGCCGTCGGGCTGGACCGGGAGATCCTGCGGTTCAGCTCGCTGATCGAGGAGAACGTGCTGCTCGCCTCGGGCCCGGAGAACACCCGCGGCCTGCTCACCTCGGCCGGCTACTTCGAGGACCTGGCGACGGCGTCCGGGCTGGACTTCGCGGCCGCGCACGCCCACCGCTTCGGCCCGGACGCGCCGGTGCTCAACAGCCTCGGCGAGTCCTGCTACGAGGGCGTCCGGCTGCTGACCGAGCTCATGCGCCGGGCCGGGTCGCCGGAGGTCCCGGCGATGACCGCGGTCGCCGAGGGGCTGGCCTACGAGAGCCCGCGCGGAACCGTCGAGGTGCACGGGCGGCACCTGCGCCAGCAGGTGTTCCTCGCCGTCGCCGACGGGGTCGCCTGGAACGTCGTCCAGCAACTCTGACGGGTCCGTTGACACCCCGGCCCGTCGGTCGTACTTTCCCAGGAAAATATTTCCTCAGATGCATGTCGGGTCGCCCGGCGTGCCGGGAGGTACGACCGTGGCGCTCTACGTCTACCGGTGCGGGGCCGACGGCCCCGTCGAGGAACGGCACCCGATCGGCAGCGCCCCCGCGACGGCGCGCTGCCCCACCTGTGGGGAGCAGTCCCCGCGCGTCATCACCGCACCGATGCTCGGCCTCGCCGACCGCGGCCGGGTGGCCCTGATCGACCGCACCACGGCCACCGCCCACGAACCGCAGGTCGTCTCCGCCCCACCCCCGCGCCCGCTACGCCCCGGCGGGCCGCCGCTGCACCCCGCCACCCGCGGTCTGCCGCGGCCCTGACCGCGTCGACCTGCGCCGCGCCGACCGCCTCACCCCTCCGCCCCGCCCGCGTCCGCACCGACCCCGGGAGTGTCCGATGCCCAGGAACGTCTTCCCCCTCGACAGCACCAGGACCTTCACCGACCAGCAGCTGACCGGCCACAACCGGTGGCACCCCGACATCCCGGCGCAGGTCCACGTCAAGCCCGGGGACACGTTCCGGGTCGACTGCCGCGAGTGGTTCGACGGCGCCATCCACAACGACGACTCCGCCGACGACATCCTGAACGCGCCGCTGGCCGGGGTGCACGTGCTGTCCGGGCCGATCGCCGTCGACGGGGCGCAGCCGGGTGACCTGCTGATCGTCGACATCCTCGACGTCGGGCCGATCCCGCAGGAGGACTCCGGGCCGCTGGCCGGGCAGGGCTGGGGCTACACCGGCGTGTTCGCCACCCGCAACGGCGGCGGCTTCCTCACCGAGCAGTTCCCCGACGCCTACAAGGTCATCTGGGACTTCCAGGGCGGGACGGCCACCTCCCGGCACGTCCCGGGGGTGTCGTTCACCGGGATCGTCCACCCCGGGCTGATGGGGACGGCGCCGTCGCCCGAGCTGCTCGGCCGCTGGAACGCCCGCGAGCAGGCGCTGATCGACACCGACCCGGAGCGGGTGCCGCCGCTGGCCCTGCCACCGAATCCGGACTCGGCCATCCTCGGCGCGCTGACCGGCGCCGACTTCGACCGGGCCGCCGCGGAGGCCGCGCGCACCGCGCCACCCCGGGAGAACGGCGGCAACCAGGACATCAAGAACCTCACCAAGGGCAGCCGGGTGTTCTACCCGGTGTTCGTCGACGGGGCGAACCTGTCGATGGGCGACCTGCACTTCTCCCAGGGCGACGGCGAGATCACCTTCTGCGGTGCGATCGAGATGGGCGGGTTCATCGACCTGCACGTCGACGTCATCAAGGGCGGCATGGCGACCTACGGCGTGTCCGAGAACGCGATCTTCGTGCCGGGCAACACCGACCCGCAGTACAGCGAGTGGATCGCGTTCTCCGGCACCTCGGTCACCCTCGACGGCGAGCAGCGCTACCTCGACTCGCACCTGTCTTACCAGCGGGCCTGCCTGCACGCGATCGACTACCTGACGAACTTCGGCTACTCCCCGATCCAGGCCTACATGATCCTCGGGGCGGCGCCGATCGAGGGCAGGCTGTCCGGGGTCGTGGACATCCCGAACTCGTGCTCGACGGTCTACCTGCCGACCGGGATCTTCGACTTCGACGTCAAGCCCGGCAAGAACGGCCCCCACCGCATCGACCCGGGCCCCGGCGTGCCCCACTCTGTGGCCTGAGCAGCCGGTTCCGTGGTCGTCCCGGGGGGCTGGCCCCAGGACGACCACGGGCCTGGCGTAGGCTTCTCGGCATCTCCGCGGCGAGGGCGGGTGCACTCTTGACCCGCCGTGATCGACGTGGGCCGATCCCGGTCGGCTCCTCGCCGCGCGCGCCTTCCACCGCAGACAGTTCGAGGAGCAGTTCCCGTGGCCCAGACCCGCATCCCCGCCGAGACCCGGACCGAGTTCGGTAAGGGCGCCGCCCGTCGCACCCGTCGCGCCGGCAAGATCCCCGCCGTCCTCTACGGCCACGGGACCGACCCCGTCCACCTGTCGCTGCCGTCGCTGCAGTTCGCCGCGGTCGTCCGCGAGCAGGGCCGCAACGCCGTGCTGGAGCTCGACGTCGACGGCAGCAGCCCGCAGCTCGCGCTGACCAAGACCGTGGTCGTGCACCCGCTGCGCCCCTACATCGAGCACGTCGACCTGCTCGTCATCAAGCGTGGTGAGAAGGTCGAGGTCGAGCTCGACGTCGTCGTCACCGGCGAGGCCGCCCCCGGCTCGCTGGTCACCCAGGACCTCAACACCGTCCTGGTCGAGGCCGACGTGCTGAACATCCCGGAGAACATCGAGATCTCCGTGGAGGACGCCGAGATCGGCACCCAGTACTTCGCCAAGGACCTGAAGCTTCCCGGTGGCGTCGAGCTGCGCACCGACGAGGAGTACCTCGTCGTGCAGGTCGTCCCGGCCCCGACCGAGGAGGACCTCGAGGCCGAGGTCGACGCCGAGGGCGCCGGTGTGGTCGAGGAGCCGTCCGACGAGGAGCAGGCCGCCGAGGCCGAGACCGAGGGCGACTCCGCCGAGGGTTCCGCGGACTCCGAGGGCGACTCCGAGTCCTCCGACAAGTGAGCCCCGTGCCGGGGCCGGCTCTCGTCGTCGGACTCGGGAACCCGGGTCCGGACTACGAGGGCACCCGGCACAACGTCGGTACCCGCGTCGCCGCACTGCTGGCGACGCGGGCCGGCGCCGGCCGGTTCTCCGCGCACAAGCGGTCGAACTCCGACATCGCGCAGGGCCGGCTCGCCGGTCGCCCGGTGACCCTGGCCGTCCCCCGTACGTACATGAACCTCTCGGGTGGCCCGGTCGCCGGGCTCGTGCAGTACTTCTCGATCCCGCCGACCGAGGTGATCGTCGTCCACGACGAGCTGGACCTCGACTTCGGCGTGGTCCGCCTCAAGCGCGGTGGTGGCGAGGGCGGGCACAACGGCCTGCGCTCGATCAGCAAGGCGCTCGGCACGAAGGACTACCTGCGCGTGCGGTTCGGCATCGGCCGGCCGCCGGGTCGCCAGGATCCGGCGGACTACGTGCTCAAGCGGTTCTCCGGCGTGGAGAACAAGGAGCTCGACCTCGGTCTGGACCTCGCCGCGGACGCCGCCGAGGCCCTGCTGTCCGAGGGCCTGGAGCCGGCGCAGAACCGGTTCCACCCGCTGTCGGGCTGAGCCCCGCCCTCCACGGAAGCCCCGGTCCCTCGCAGGGACCGGGGCTCCCGTGTGTCCGGGTCAGCGGCGGGCGGTGAGCAGGTCCGCCGTCGCGGCGCGGCGCAGCTTCCCCGACGGCGTCTTCGGCAGGCTCCCCGGCGCCAGCACGGCGACCTCGGCCGGCCGCACCCCCACCGCGGAGACGACGCGGCGGATCACGTCGTCGCGGATGGCACGCACCGCCTCGGGGCCGTCGGCCCCCTTCGCCTCGACGGCGACGGCGAACGACTCCCGGTGCCGCCCGTCACCTGCTGGGATCCGGACCGCGACGACGTTGCCCGCGCGCACGCCCTCGACCGCACCGGCGGCCCGCTCGATGTCGGTCGGGTAGATGTTGCGCCCACCCATGATGATCACGTCCTTGGTGCGGCCGCACACGACGACGGCGCCGTCGGGGGTCAGGTAGCCCTCGTCGCCGGTGTCGAACCAGCCGTCGCGGTCCTGGGTGGACAGCGGGCCGTCGACGGTGAGGTAGCCGGGCGTCACGGCGTCGCCGCGCAGGTGCAGCACCCCGACCTCCCGGGGGCCCAGCACGCGACCGCCGCTGCCGACGACCTTCACCTCGATCCCGGGCAGCGGCGGTCCGAGCTCGGGGAACTCCCGCACCGGACCGGTGCCCGCGGGCTCGGCGCGCCGGTGCGTCTCCAGGGACTCGGCGTCGACCCGGTCCACCGTCAGCCCGGTGTGGACGGGCGCGAAGGACACCCCGAGCGCGGTCTCCGCCATCCCGTAGGCACACAGCACCGACTCCGGTCGCAGCCCGAAGCGGGCACCGGCGTCGGTGAACGCCGCGACGGCCGCCGGGTCCACCGGCTCGGCGCCGTTGAGCGCCAGCCGCAGCGAGGAGAGGTCGAGCGCGCCGTCGTCGACCCGGGCGAGCTGGCGGGCCAGCACGGCGTAGGCGAAGTTCGGGGCCGCGGTGACGGTGCCGCCGTAGGACGAGATCAGCTCGGCCCACAGCCGCGGGCGGCCCAGGAAGTCCGCGGGGGTGACGGTGACCAGGTCCAGCCCGACCGTCATGGGGACGGTCAGGAACCCGACCATCCCCATGTCGTGGAACAGCGGCAGCCACGACACCATCCGGTCGGTCGCGACGTCCAGAGCGGACGCGGTCACCATGGCGCCGATGTTGGCGTGCAGGTTCGCGTGGGTGATCCGCACGGCCTTCGGGGCGGCGGTGGAACCGCTCGTGAGCTGCAGCAGCGCGGTGTCGTCCTCGTCGGCGACGGCGGCGTCCGCGACGAACGCGGCGGGGTCGCCGGTCAGCGAGTCGAGCATCCGGAACGGGACGCCCCGCTCGGTCAGCACCGGCGCGAGCGCGTCGAAGGGCGGGCCGAGCAGCACCATCGCGGCGTCGACCATGCCCAGGGTGGTCACGGTGTCGGCGGCCCACTCGGCGAGGTCGGTGCGCGGGGTCGGCTGGTGCAGCATCGTCACGCTGCCGCCGCACAGCCACACCGCCTGCGCGGCGGGGGCGATCGCCGCGGGCTCGCCGGCCAGCACCCC
Organism: Pseudonocardia sp. UM4_GMWB1; assembly: GCF_017312155.1. Classification (NCBI taxonomy): domain Bacteria; kingdom Bacillati; phylum Actinomycetota; class Actinomycetes; order Pseudonocardiales; family Pseudonocardiaceae; genus Pseudonocardia; species Pseudonocardia sp. UM4_GMWB1. The sequence continues at coordinate 5,600,610 of NZ_QJPN01000001.1, forward strand.
GACGGCGCCGCCGAAGGGCAGGGCAGGGCCGCCGTCCTCGCCGGGGCGTCGCAGGGCGTCCGCGATCCCGCGGGCCGTCTCGTGCACCTCCGCCCAGGAACGCCGCACGGGCTCGCGCGGCTCCCCCGTCGTCATCCCACGGGCGAGCCCGCCGGGAACGGTCGCGGACTCCAGCAACGTCGCCAGGAATCGGGACATGGGCCCGAATGTAGCGACGAACCGCCCGTGCGGGGCGGCACGATCGACGACCGGCCGTACGCGACGCGCCGCGGCGTAGCATCCGGGCGCATGGCCGAGCCGCACACCGACCCCGCTCCCGCCGACCTCTCCGCCGCCGTCGACGCCGTCCTCCCGGGCGCGCGCACGGACCTCGAGGCGCTGGTCCGCATCCCGAGCATCTGGGCCGACCCGGCACACGCCGAGGACACCCGCCGCTCCGCGGACGCCGTCGCGACGCTGGCCCGCGACGCGGGCGCCGCCTCGGTCGAGATCCTCTCCGCCGACGGCGGGGCCCCGGCCGTCGTCGCGCACTGGCCCGCACCCGAGGGCATGCCGACGGTCATGCTCTACGCCCACCACGACGTCCAGCCCACCGGCGGCGACGACGACTGGAGCAGCCCGCCGTTCGAGCCGACCGAGCGCGACGGGCGGCTCTACGGCCGTGGCGCCGCCGACGACAAGGCCGGCGTCATGACCCACCTCGCCGTGCTCCGCGCCTACGAGGGACGGCCGCCGGTCGGGGTCGTGCTGTTCATCGAGGGCGAGGAGGAGTCCGGTTCCCCCACGCTGACCGCGCTCCTGGCCGAGCACCGCGAGAAGCTCTCCGCCGACGTCATCGTGATCGCCGACGCCGCCAACCCGGCCGTCGACGTCCCGGCGCTGACCACCAGCCTGCGCGGCCTGGTCGACGTCGTCGTCGAGGTGTCGATGCTGGAGCGTCCGGTGCACTCCGGGGTCTACGGCGGCCCGATCGGGGACGCGCTGACCGCGCTGTGCCGCACCCTGGCCACCCTGCACGACGACAAGGGCGAGGTCGCCGTCCCCGGCCTGGTGCGCGGCAGCTCCGACGCGCCCGACCCGGACGACGCCACCTACCGCTCCGACGCGGGCCTGCTCGACGGCGTCGAACTGCTCGGCACCGGCTCGATCCCGGACCGCGTCAACCACGCGCCCGCCGTCGCCGTGCTGGGGATCGACGCGCCCAAGGTCGCCGAGGCCTCGAACGTGCTGCTCCCCCGCGCCCGCGCGATGGTCAGCATGCGGCTGGCCCCCGGGCAGGACGCCCGCGAGGCCCAGCGCGCTCTGGCGGAGCACCTGGAGGGCAGCGTCCCGTGGGGAGCGCACGTGTCGGTGACGCCCGGCCACGGCGTCGCCGAGCCGTTCAGCCTGTCCTCGACCGGCGAGGTCTACGACCACGCCCGCGCCGCGTTCTCCGCCGCCTACGGCAACGACGCCGTCGAGACCGGCATCGGCGGGTCCATCCCGTTCATCGCCGAGTTCGCCCGGACGTTCCCGGGCGCGGCGGTGCTGGTCACCGGCGTCGGGGACCCGGCCAGCCGCTGGCACGGCATCGACGAGAGCCTGCACCTGGGCATGTTCGGGCGCGGGGTGCTGGCGGAGGCCCTGCTGCTGGACCGGTTGGCCGGGGGGGCGTGACCGCCCGGCCCGACGGGTACCCGGGGGTCATGAAGTTCGGTATCGCAACGTTCGTGACCGACGAGGGCATCCGTCCCGGGCCGCTGGGCCGGGCGCTGGAGGAACGCGGTTTCGACTCGGTGTTCCTCGCCGAGCACTCGCACATCCCCACCAGCAGGGAGTCGCCCTACCCCGGCGGGGGCGACCTGCCGCGGGTGTACTACCGCACCCTCGACCCGTTCGTCGCGCTCACCGCGATGGCGGGGACGACCACCGACCTGCTCCTGGGCACCGGGATCGCGCTCCTGCCGCAGCGCGACATCATCCACACCGCCAAGCAGACCGCCAGCCTCGACCTGGTGTCCGGCGGACGGCTGCTGTTCGGCGTCGGCGCGGGGTGGAACCGCGAGGAGATGCGCAACCACGGCGTCGACCCGAGGACCCGGGGACCACTGATGACCGAGCAGCTGCACGCGTTGCGGGCGCTGTGGACCGAGGACGAGGCCGAGTTCCACGGCGACCACCTCGACGTCGAGCGGTCCTTCTCCTGGCCCAAGCCGGTGCGCACCCCGCCGATCTACCTGGGCGGGGAGAGCGAGGCCGCGCTGAACCGGCTCGCCGAGGTCGGCGACGGCTGGCTCCCGCGCGGGCACACCTCCTTCGACGAGATCCGCCGCGTCCGTGACGACCTCGCCGAGCGGGGCAAGCCGGACGTGCCGACCACGGTGTTCGGCGGGGAGCCGGACCCGGATGTCGTCGCGGGGTACGCCGAGGCGGGCGTCGAGCGGGTCACTTTCCTGCTCCCGACACTGCCCGAGTCCGAGACCCTCGCGAAGCTCGACGAGCTGGCGAAGGTGGTCACGGCGTCCGGCTGAGTGCCCCCAGCACCAGCGCGGTGAGCGCCTCCGGGGCGTCGAGCTGGATCAGGTGCCCTGCCCCGGGCACCAGGTGCAGCTCGGCCCCCGGTACCGCTGCGGTCAACCGGTGCGCGCGGTCGACCGGTATCCAGGTGTCCTCGGTGCCCCACACCACCCGCACCGGCAGGTCCAGCTCGCCGTAGCGCGGCTCGACCTCGTCGGTGAAGCGCTGGTCGGCCTGCGCGATCTGGCGGTAGAACGCGGCCGCACCCCGCTCGCCCAACCACGGCCCGACCAGCGCGTCCTCGTCGGCGGGCCGCAGGGGCCGGTGCGCGGCACCCCGCACGTAGGCCCGGACGAGGGCCTCGTGCAGCGGCCCCGGCAGCGCCGCGAACACCTCGGCGTTCTCCCGCACCAGCCGGAAGAACGGCGAACCCCACGGGGCGAGCGCGACGACGTCGACCAGCGTCAGCGACCGGTAGGCCGCGCCGTGCAGCAGGTGCGCACGCAGGGCGACGGCGCCGCCGTAGTCGTGGGCGACGACGTGCGGCGGCTCGGGCAGGTCCCACTGCTCGAGCAGCCCGGCCAACACCCGGCCCTGTACGCCGAGCGAGACGTCCGCGCTGTGCCCGGACGCCCCGTAGCCCGGCATGTCCCACAGCAGGACCCGGTGCGACCCGGCCACCGCCGCGGCGATCGGCGCCCACAGCCACGACGACCAGGGGGTGCCGTGGCAGAACACCACCGGCGGTCCCGAGCCCCGTGCGGTCCAGCGCACCCGGTGACCGTCCACGACGAACTCGTCATCCAGTTCCACGGTCCCACCGTGCCACGACACCCCGACATCGTTCCGGGGCACAATGACCATGATGTCGATCCGGCTGCTCGGCCCGCATCGCGGTGACAGCCGCGGGCGGCGGACTCACCGCCACGAGCCCGGTCCCGTCGCCACCCCCCGACTGTGGCGACGGAACCGGCCCGTCTCTCCCCCCGCGCCCCGGCGAGGCTCCCCAGCCCGCCGTGACGCGAGTACGACGGTATCCGCGCACCCGGGGGCCGCGGATCGGTCGAACTACTGATTTCTTACCCGGGGTCCCTCCTACCTGGGTAGGAGAGACCCCTCATCCCTCGGCGCGCTCGGCGGCCTCGAACCACTCCAGCTCGACGCTCTCGCGCTCGGCGACGACGGCCTTCAGCTCCCGGTCCAGCTCCATCAGCCGGCCGGGCTCGGTGGCGGCCTCGGCGAGCCGGGCGTGCAGCTTCTCCTCCTGCGCGGTGAGCTGCCCCATCCGTCGTTCCAGGCGCTGGGCGTCCTTGCGGGCGGCCCGCTGCTCCGCGGCGCTCGCCTTCGGCCCGGCCGCCTGTGCGACGGGCGCACCGGCCGGTACCGGCGCGGTCGGTGCGGCCCCGGCAGGGCCGTGGCCGGTGGCGGCACGGCGGGTCAGGTACTCGCCGATCCCGCCGGGCAGGTGGGTGAGGTGTCCGTCGCCGAACAGGGCGACGACCTGGTCGCAGACCCGCTCGGTGAGGTAACGGTCGTGGCTGACGACCACCAGGGTGCCCGGCCAGCCGTCGAGGAGGTCCTCCAGCCCGGCGAGGGTGTCGACGTCCAGGTCGTTGGTGGGCTCGTCGAGCAGCAGGACGTTGGGCTCGTCCATCAGCAGCCGGGTCAGCTGCAACCGCCGTCGCTCGCCACCGGACAGGCGTCCGACCGGGGTCCATTGGCGGGCCGCGGGGAACCCGAGCCGCTCCAGTACCTGCGACGCGGTCATCTCCTGCTTGCCGAACCGCACGTACTTGGCGACGGCCTCGGTGGCCTCCAGCACGCGCATCTCGGCGGGCAGGTCGACGAGCTCCTGCGACAGCTGCGCCATCTTCACGGTGCTGCCCTGGACACGCCGGCCCGAGTCGAGCGCGCGTTCCCCGGACAGGGCACGCAGCAGCGTCGTCTTGCCGGAGCCGTTGACCCCGACGATGCCCACCCGGTCGCCCGGGCCGAGCCGCCAGGTCACGTCGTCGAGCAGGATGCGCCCGGCGACGGAGACGGTCGCGTCCTCCAGCTCCAGCACGGTGCGCCCGAGCCGGTTGGTCGCGAACGCCATCAGCTCGACGGTGTCGCGCGGCGCGGGCACGTCGGCGATCAGGGCCTCCGCGGCCTCGATCCGGTAGCGGGGCTTCGAGGTCCGGGCGGGCGGGCCGCGGCGCAGCCAGGCCAGCTCCTTGCGGGCCAGGTTGCGGCGGCGCTGCTCGGCGGCGTCGGCCTGCCTGCCGCGCTCGGCGCGGGCGTAGACCCAGTCGGCGTAGCCACCGGTGTAGGACTCGACGCGCCCGTTCGCGACCTCCCAGGTCCGGGTGCAGACGGTGTCGAGGAACCAGCGGTCGTGGGTGACGACGACGAGTGCGATCCGCCGCGCCGTCAGGTGCGTCGCGAGCCAGCCGATGCCCTCGACGTCGAGGTGGTTGGTGGGCTCGTCGAGGACGACGAGGTCGAGCTCCCCGATCAGCGCCGCGGCGAGCGCGACCCGGCGCTTCTCGCCGCCGGACAGGCCGTCGGTGGGCCGCTCGATGTCGGAGATGGCGAGCCCGTCGAGGACGTCGCGAACCCGGGCGTCGGCGGCCCACTCGTGGTCGGCGCCGTACTCGGCGAGGACTATGTCGCGCACCGTCGACCCGGCCGGGAAGCGGTCGTGCTGCACCAGGTGCGCCATCCGCAGGCCCCCGAGGCGGCTGACCCGGCCGCCCTCGACTGGCCGATCGCCGGTGATCACGTCGAGCAGGGTCGACTTCCCGCCGCCGTTGAGGCCGACGACGCCGATCCGGTCGCCGCGCTCGACACCGAGCGAGACGCCGTCGAGCAGGACACGGCTGGCGTCACCGGGCACGTGCGCGGTGACGTTCTCCAGGTTGAGCAGGTTCTCGGGCAACTACGTCTCCACCGTCGGGAAGGTCAGGCACGGACCGGGGGCCACGAGCCGGAGCTCGAGGGACCGCCGCGGTCGGGGGGGTGGTCGCCGCCGGTCTCGGAGGTGTCGACGATGCGGGCGCCGCCGGCCGGGCCGTGGGCGACCCGCACCGTCCGGCACACCCCCATGCCGGCGAGCTCGGTCGCGACCTCGACGGCCGAGTCGGCGTCGGAGCACAGGAACGCGCAGGTCGGCCCGGACCCGGACACCAGCCCGGCGAGCGCGCCGGAGTTGACCCCGGCCCGCAGGGTGCGGCGCAGGTCCGGGGCCATCGAGACGGCGGCCACCTGCAGGTCGTTGCCCAGGTTGAGCGCGAGCCGCCGCGGGTCCCCGGAGGACAGTGCCTCCAGGACGGGCTCGACCGGCCGCTCGGCGATCGGGCCGTCGCCGCGCAGCCGGTCCAGCTCGGAGAACACCGCCGGTGTGGACAGCCCGCCGCGGGCAAGCGCGATCACCCAGTGCAGCCGGTGCCGGGCGAGCACGGGGATGATCTTCTCGCCGCGGCCGGTGCCGAGCGCGGTGCCGCCGTGCAGGCCGAACGTGACGTCCGATCCGAGCTCGGCGGCCAGCTCGGCCAGCTCGTCGCGGCCCAGCTCCAGCCGCCACAGCGACGACAGCGCGACGAGTGTGCCCGCCGCGTCCGCGGAGCCGCCCGCCATGCCGCCCGCGACCGGAATGCCCTTGCGCAGGGTCACCCGCACGTCCGGGGCGCGCCCGGCCTTCTCCGCGAGCAGCTCGACCGCTCGCCAGGCCAGGTTGGTGGCGTCCAGCGGCACCTCGGCGACGCCGTCGCCGTGCACCTCCAGCGCGGGCTCCTGCGCCTGCTCGACCGAGATCTCGTCGAACAGGCTGACGGCGTGGAACACCGTGACGAGGTCGTGGAAGCCGTCCGGCCGCACCCCGCCCACGGCGAGGTGCAGGTTGATCTTCGCGGGAACCCGGACGGTGACCGGTCGCGGCACGGCGGACAGCACCGCTCAACCCTACGGGCAGCACGGGACGGGCCGCCGCCGCCCGGCATCCGGGGTGGCCGGGCTCACCGGTCCGGCCGGGCCGGCCGCACTGCCCGGTCCGGCCGGCCGGGCCCCGGCGGACCGACCTCGGCCGATCCGACCCCGGTGGCGCGGCACCGGGTGACGCGGCAGGTCGATCAGCCCGGTCGCGGGCACCCGTCCCCTTCCGAGTTCGCTTACCCGGTAAGCGAACTCGGAGAACCGGCACCCGCGCGATCCGACGGGCAGGACAGCGCCGCCGGTGGGACGGCCAACGCCCGCCCCACCCGACACCGCCCCCCCTACCCACCGCCGCCCGATCTCCCACCGTCGACACCGGGATCGTCCCCACCGATACCGTCTCTCCGGCGAATTCGCTTACCGGGTAAGCGAATTCGCACACCAGGCATCCGCGACCGCCCGGTGCGGACCGCCGCCTGACCGATCAGCCGGCCCACCGCCGACGCCCGCTCCCGGAGGAGGCGTCCGCTCCCGGAGGAGGAGCTACCGGGTGAGTGACTCCGCGGAGCCGGTGCGCTCCGCGGCCGCGCGGCGTTCGACCAGGTGGCGCGGCGTCGCGAAGCAGGCGACGGCCACGAACCCGATCACCAGCACGACCGCGGGCAGCAGCATCGACTGGGCCATCGCCGTCGCGAAGGGGTCGCGGAGCACCTCGGGCAGCGGGCCGCCGGTCGCGGCGACCTCCGGGGAGCCGCCGATCGCCGACGCGCCCGGGACGAGCGCGGCGATCCGCGACTCCATGAGCACCGCGATGCCCGCACTGCCGAGCACCGCGCCGACCTGACGGGTCGTGTTGTAGACACCCGACCCGGATCCGGCCTGGTCCATCGGCAGGTTACGGGTGGCGCTGGTGGAGATCGGCGCCCAGACGCAGGAGTTGGAGATGCCGAGCAGGGTGAGCGGCAGCAGCAGCTGCCAGACCGGGGTGTCCGGGCCCATCACCCACGCCAGCCAGGCCAGCGCGATGACGAACGTCGACATCCCGAAGCCGCCGATCAGCCGCGGGTGGACGCGGTCGGTCAGCCGACCGGTGTACGGCGCGAGCGCGCCGGAGAAGATCGCCAGTGGCGCGAGCAGCAGCGCGGCCTGGGTCGGGGTGAAGCCGCGCACGCTCTGCGCGTAGATCATCAGCGGGAAGCCCTGCGCGGTGATCGCGAAGCCGACGGTGCAGATCGCGATGTTGGCCAGCGAGAAGTTGCGGTCCCGGAACAGGCGCAGCGTGACCAGCGGCTCGCTGGTGGTGACCCGCTGCCACCACACGAACGCGACCAGCACGACGACGCCGCTGCCGATCAGCGCCCAGATCCCCGCACTCCAGCCGAACTTCTGGCCCTCCTGGATACCGAAGACCAGCAGGAACATGCCCGCGGCGGACAGCACCACACCGACGACGTCGAACCGGCGGCGCGAGGTCTCGAGCGAGGGCACCAGCCGCCAGGCGGCGACGAAGGCGATCACCCCGACCGGGACGTTCACGAAGAAGATCCACTCCCAGCCGAGGCCGCCGACGAGGAGCCCGCCGACGATCGGCCCGGTGAGCGTCGCGACGCCGGCGACGGCGCCCCACAGGCTCATCGCGCGACCGCGCTGGGCCGCCGGGAAGGTCCGGGTGATGACGGCCATGGTCTGCGGCGTCATCATCGCGGCGCCGAAACCCTGGGCGACCCGCGCGACGATCAGGGCGCCGACGGTCGTCGTGAGCCCGCACCACAGCGAGGCCAGGGTGAACACCGCGAGCCCGCACAGGTAGACGCGCTTGGGCCCGAACCGGTCCCCCAGCCGCCCGGTGACCAGCAGCGGGACGACGTAGGCGAGCAGATAGGCGCTGGTCACCCAGACCACGGAGTTGACGTCGGCGTCCAGCGCGGTCAGGAGCGCGGGCGTCGCGACGGTGACGATGGTGGCGTCGACCAGGATCATGAAGAACCCGATCACCAGCGCCCACAGCGCGGGCCACGGGTTCGTCCCGTCGGCGCTGACCACCTGTTCCCTCGACCGCGTCACCACGCCATCATGCGCTGCCCCCGGCACGGTCCGGTCAGGCGGGAGGGTGCCCAGCGGGGCGGTTCCGGGCGATCCGGGCGAAGTCGGACACCGCCAGGGTCTCGGCGCGGGCAGTGGGGTCGACCCCCGCGGCGCGCAGGGCCTGTTCGGCCGCCGCGGCCGAGCCGGCCCAGCCCGACAGCGCTCCCCGCAGCACCTTGCGGCGCTGGGCGAAGGCCGCGTCGACGACCGCGAAGGTCGCCGCCCGGTCGGCGTCGGCGGGCGGGTCGTGCCGGGTGAAGGCCAGCAGCCCGGAGTCGACGCCGGGGACCGGCCAGAACACCGCGCGCGGCACCGGCCCGGCCCGGCGGGCGGCGGCGTACCAGGCGAGCTTGGCGCTGGGGGCGCCGTACTCGCGCGAGCCGGGTCCGGCGGCGAGCCGGTCGGCGACCTCGGCCTGCACCATGACCAGCCCGGTCCGCAGCGACGGCAGCTCGGCGAGCAGATGCAGGATCACCGGCACCGCGACGTTGTAGGGCAGGTTCGCGACGATCGCGGTGGGCGGCGCCGCACCGGGCCCGGCGTCGGCCGCGAGCCGGTCCGCGCCGACCCGCATGGCGTCGGCCCCGGTCACGGTGAGGCGACCGGCCAGCTCGGGGGCGCGCTCGGCGACGGTGTCGGGGAGCAGCCCGGCCAGCACCGGGTCGATCTCGACGACGTGCACCCGGGCCGCGACCGGCAGCAGCGCCAGGGTGAGCGAGCCGAGACCGGGGCCGACCTCGAGGACGACGTCGTCGCCGTCGACGCCGGCCGACTTCACGATCCGGCGGACGGTGTTGGCGTCGTGGACGAAGTTCTGGCCGAGCTTCTTGGTGGGGCGCAGACCGAGCCGCTCGGCCAGCACCCGGACGTCGGCCGGGCCCAGCAGGCGGGCGGTGGCGGTGGTCCGGCTCCGGTCGCCGTCGGCGTCGATGCTCCGGCTCCGGCCGCCGTCGGTCCCGTGGTCGCTCACGGCACCATTCTCGCCGGGCACCCCGGGCGGGGTGCGTGCGGGATCAGCTCAGGCCGAGCTTGGAGGAGCAGGACGGCCAGGCGCTGTAGCCGCCGCGGTCGTCCTTGACCTTCTCCGCGACCGCGATCTGCTCCTCGCGGGAGGCCTGGTCCGCGGTCGGGGCGTACTGCCCGCCGCCGTAGGCCTGCCAGGTCTGCTTGTTGAACTGCAGCCCGCCCTGGTAGCCGTTGCCGGTGTTGATCGCCCAGTTGCCGCCGGACTCGCACTTGGCCAGCTTGTCCCAGGTCCCGCCGTTCGAGACCGCGGGCGCCGAGGACTTCGCCTTCGCGGCGGCCTTCTCGACGGTCTCCTCGACCTTCTTCTTGGTGCCGACCTTGACCACGCGCGGCATGGCAGGGGTGTCCTGACCGGCGCCGACGCGCTCGCGGGCGATCTCGCGGCCCTGGTCGTAGGTGACCCGCCAGATGATGCTGCGGGCGCCCTCACGGCCCGGGTCGACGACGGTTCGGGTGCCCTCGTCGAGCGACGGGTCCTGCACCTCCTGCTCCGGCGCCGGGAGCTTCTGCGACTCGACGATCTGGGCGTTCACGATGTCCGAGCCGGTGGTCGGGGCGGCGACCGGGGCGAACGACGCGGGCGAGGAGGGCCGGTCGAGGTTCATCGACGCCGTGCCGAGGTCGGTGGCGTTCGCGGCGAGCCCGGCCTGGAGCTCCTGGGCGGGCTGCTCGGCCGGGGCGGTGAGCACCGCGGCGGCGAGGCCGCCGGTCGGGACCGAGAACAGCGCGGCCGCAGCGGCCGTCCGGACCCCGGCCCGGGAGCGGGCACCGGCGGTGCGGTGACGGCCCTCGTAGGTGACGTACCCGGCCTCGTCGCCGGCGAGACCGGCGGGCGCGATGACGGGGAGCGGTCGCGTGAGCTCGTCGTCGGCGAGCGGTGCGGCGTGACGCGAAGACATGACTTCCCGGGGGCTCGGCTGTCCGGGGAGGGGCCATGACCTGCGGGAACGACGACCGGCGCGGTGCCGGGGAGCGGAACCGTCGCTGGGGAGCGGACCGGTCGTCGTCCCGCGGGTCGGGGGAGCGACCCCGTCCCGGCGGGTACGACGAGGGACGTTAGCGGACCGTGACCCGGCGCAGCGTTTCCGACGCGCGCGTGGCGACGAGCGGACTGTGATCGACGGTGAGTGACGACTACCCCGCCATTCGTCACGGCGGACGGCGTCAATCGGTTGTGCGCAGCCGGAAGATCCGTTCGGCGTTGCGGCGGGCCGTCTCGGCGACCAGGGCCTCGGACTCCCCGCGGGTCGCGGCGATCCCCCGCACGGTCCACGGCAGCACGTAGGGCTCGTTGGCCCGGCCGCGGTGCGGGTGCGGGGTGAGGAACGGCGCGTCGGTCTCCACGAGGTACTGCCCGGCGGGCACCAGTGCCGCGGCGGCCCGCAGCTCGTGGTTGTTCTTGAAGGTGACGGGCCCGGCGAAGGACAGGACGTACCCGGCGTCGGCGCACTCCCGGGCCATCGCGGCGTCGCCGGAGAAGCAGTGGAAGACCACGGTGTCCGGGGCGCCCTCCTCGCGGAGGATGCGCAGGACGTCGTCGTGGGCGTCCCGGTCGTGGATCATCAGCGGCTTGCCGGTGCGCTTGGCCAGCCCGATGTGCCAGCGGAACGCATCCTGCTGCGCGGCGGGCGGGCTGTGGTCCCAGTAGTAGTCCAGGCCGGTCTCGCCGATCGACACGACGCGGTCGTCGACGGCCAGCCGCTCGATCTCGGCGAGGTCGGCGGCCGGTACCCGTGCCGTCCGGGTGGGGTGCAGCGCGACGGCCGCCCACACCCGGTCGTCGGCGTGCGCGGCGCGGACGGCGAACCGCGCGCCGTCGAGGTCGTCGGCGATGGTGACCGCGCCGACGACGCCGACCGCCGCCGCCCGGTCCATCGCGGCGACGACGTCGGCGTCGGTCTCGCAGCCGCACGCGTCGAGGTGGGTGTGGCTGTCGATCGTCGGCGCGGCGAGCGGCTCCGGCGGCTCGGGACGCGGCCGGCGGCCGTGTCCGCTCACTTCCGGACCGGGGCCCACTCCGGCCCGGTCTCCCCCAGCTCGGGCGCGAGCTTGGCGATGATCGGCGACGGCTTGGCCAGCGGGCGCCCCACCTCGATCGGCGTCGACCCCCAGTGGGCCTGCTCGGCGGCGTAGTCGCCGGTGAGGACCGGGTAGGCGGGGCCGTCGCCGAGGTCGTCGACGGTCGTCTTCTCCGGCTGCGCGGCCCACACCCCGGTGCCGCCGAGCGCCTCGTGCACCTTCTGCGCGGCGTGCGGCAGGAACGGGGTCAGCAGGGTGTTGGCGTCCTGCACGACCTGCAGCGCGGTGTGCAGGATCGTGTCCCGGCGCTCCGGGTCGTCCTTGCGCTTCCACGGCTCCTGGTCGGACAGGTACCGGTTCGCGGCGGTGACCACGCGCATCGCCTCACCCGCGGCCTGCTTGAACCGGTTCCGCGCGAGCAGCCCGCCGACGGTGTCGAACCCGGCCCGCGAGTACGCGAGCAGCTCGGCGTCGGCCTGCTGCGGCGCCGTCGGCGTGGGGACCGCGCCCACGTTCTTGTGGGCCATCGAGATGGACCGGTTGACCAGGTTGCCCCACTCGTTGGCCAGCTCGAAGTTCACCCGGCGGACGAACTCGTCCCAGGTGAAGTCGACGTCCTGGTTCTCCGGCCCGGCGACGGCGATGTGGTAGCGCAGCGCGTCCGGCCCGAACTCGCGCAGGAAGTCGCCGACGTAGATGACGGTGCCGCGGCTGGTCGAGAACTTCGACCCGCTCATGGTCAGGTACTCCGAGGACACGACCTCGCTGGGCAGGTCGAGCGTCCCGTACGGCCCGGGCTCGCCGCCGCGGTCGCCCGCGCCGTTCTGCCCGAGCAGGATCGCCGGCCACATCACCGAGTGGAAGGTGATGTTGTCCTTGCCCATGAAGTAGAAGGCCTCGGCGGCCGGGTCGGTCCACCACTGCTTCCACGCGTCCGGGTCCGGGCCGCGGCGGGCCCACTCCACCGAGGCGGACAGGTAGCCGATGACGGCGTCGAACCAGACGTAGATCTTCTTGAGCGGGTTGTCCGACCAGACGTCGAGCGGGACGGGCACGCCCCACTCCAGGTCGCGGGTGATGGCGCGCGGCTTGAGGTTCTCCACCAGGTTGGCGGAGAACTTGAGCACGTTGGGGCGCCAGTCGGTGCGGGTCGACAGCCAGCTGCCGAGCGCCTCGGAGAAGGCGGGCAGGTCGAGGAAGAAGTGCTCGGTCTCGACGAACTTTGGCGTCTCCCCGTTGATCCGCGAGCGCGGGTTCTTGAGGTCGGCCGGGTCGAGCTGGTTGCCGCAGTTGTCGCACTGGTCGCCGCGGGCGCCGTCGTAGCCGCAGATCGGGCAGGTGCCCTCGATGTAGCGGTCGGGCAGGGTGCGGCCGGTGGACGGGCTGATCGCGCCCAGCTGCGTCTTCGGGACGACGTAGCCGTTCTTGTACAGCGCGGTGAACATGTCCTGCACGACGCGGTAGTGGTTCGACGTCGTGGTCCGGGTGAACAGGTCGTAGCTCAGCCCGAGACCCTGCAGGTCGTCGGTGATCACGCCGTTGTACTTGTCGGCGAGCTGGCGCGGGGTCAGCCCCTCGGCGTCGGCCTGGACCTGGATCGGGGTGCCGTGCTCGTCGGTGCCGGACACCATCAGCACCCGGTCCCCCGCCATCCGCCGGTACCGGGCGAACACGTCGGAGGGCACACCGAAGCCGGACACGTGGCCGATGTGCCGGGGGCCGTTGGCGTAGGGCCACGCCACGGCGGTCAGCACGGCTTTGCTCATGCCCTCCAGCGTATTCACCGTCGCCATCACGTTCCGCGGCGGCACATCACCAAAGATGGGGATAGCTCCCGGAGATGGGTGTCGTTCCCCCTAGAGGTGCCATAGTGGCGCGCATGGACCGGGGTGAACGGGACCGCGAGGCCCTCCTCGACGCGGCCCTGCAGCAGTGGGCCGACGGCGGCTGGTCCGCCGTCGACCCCCGTTCGGCCGCGGAACAGGCCGGGCTGCCCGCCTCCGCCGCGGCGGAGTTCGCCTCGGGCGTGGAGCTCGGGTGCGCGGTGTTCGACCACGTCGTCGACGAGCGTGCCGCCGCCACGATGGCCGCGGTGCAGTCGGCGGCCCCGAACCCGGCCGCCCAGATCAGGGCCGCCCTCACCGCGTGGTTCGACGACGTCGACCGCGACCCGCGCCGGGTCGTGGCGCTGGTCGACGCGGTCGGCTGTCCTGCGCTGCTCGCGCGCCGGCGCAGCGCCAACCGCGGCTTCGCCGAGCTCATGGTCGGTAGCGCCGCCGACTCCCGGATCGAGCCCGACGACCTGCGCGTCGCCGGGCACTTCTGTCTCGGCGGGATGGGTGAGATCGTGCTGGCCTGGCTGGACCCGGAGAGCCCCGTCACCCGGGAGCAGGCCCTGGAGCACGGGGTCCGGCTCTACGAGTCCTGCCTGTTCACCCACTGAGCGGCCCCCCTCATCCCAGCGCCCGGTCCAGGTTGATCGCGGAGCTGATCAGCGACAGGTGGGTGAAGGCCTGCGGGAAGTTGCCCAGCTGCTCCCCGGTCAGGCCGATCTCCTCGGCGTAGAGGCCCAGGTGGTTGCCGTAGGAGAACATCTTCTCCAGCGCGATCCGGGCCTGTTCCAGGCGTCCGGCCCTGGTCATCGCCTCGACGTTCCAGAACGAGCACATCGAGAACGTGCCCTCCTCGCCGTCGAGACCGTCCGGCGAGTCCTCGACGTCGTAGCGGAACACCAGGGTGTCGACGACGAGGTCGTCGTTGATCGCGTCCAGGGTCGCCAGGAACCGCGGCTCGGTGGGCGCGCAGAACTTCACCATCGGCATGAGCAGCACCGAGGCGTCCAGCGTGGTCGCGCCGTAGCGCTGCACGAACGACCCGCGCGGCCCCACGTCGGGGTTCCAGCCGCGGTCCATGATCTGGTGGTAGATCTCGTCGCGGGTGGTGGTCCAGGCCCCGACGTCGCCGGGCAGGCCGCGCCGGCGCGCCATCCGGATCATCCGCTCGACCGCGACCCAGCACATGAGCCGGGAGAACACGTGGTCCTGGCGGCCCGCACGGGTCTCCCAGATGCCCTCGTCCGGGGAGTCCCAGTGCTCGCGCAGCCAGTCGAGGATCGTGCAGAGGTTCGTCCAGTCCTCGTGGCCGACGCCGTCGCCGTACTTGTCGTACAGGTAGACCGAGTCGATGATCTCGCCGTAGATGTCGAGCTGGAGCTGCGCCGACGCCCCGTTCCCGGCCAGCACCGGGCGCGAGCCGCGGTAGCCGTCGAGGTGGTCGAGCTCGACCTCGTCGGGGGTCTCGTCGCCGTCGATCGTGTACATGACGCGCAGCGGGCCCTGGTCCCCGTCGCGGGTGCTCCCGAACCGGCCCGACAGCCAGCCGATGAACGCGCCCGCCTCCTCGGTGAACCCGAGCCGCAGCAGCGCGTAGAGGGTGAACGCGGCGTCGCGCATCCAGACGTAGCGGTAGTCCCAGTTCCGCTCGCCGCCCAGCTGCTCGGGCAGCCCCATCGTCGGCGACGCGATCACCGCGCCGGTCGGCTCGTGGGTGAGCAGCTTGAGGGTGAGCGCAGAGCGGTGCACACGCTCACGCCACCGCCCGGTGTACGACGAGTGCGCCAGCCAGTCCTTCCAGAACGAGACGGTCCCGGTGAACAGGGCCTCCGCGGCGTCGTCGCAGGCGGTCGGCTCCCCGGTCGCGTCCACCTCCAGCACGAACACCTCGGTGCGCCCCTCGGCGGTGCGGAACTCCGCGCCCGCGGCGTGGTCGGTGATCTCCAGCTCCACCGACGACGTCAGGTCCAGGGTGACGCCGCTGCCGGTGAAGCGGATGCCGGCGCCCGCGCTCTCGACCTTCGGGGTCTCCCGGGCGTAGTCGGGTCGCGGGACCACCTCGACGGTCATCGGCACCGACCCGCGGACCCCGGTCACCCGGCGGACGAGCCGCTGGCGGTGGTCGGGGTCGTGCGGGCGCAGCACCACCATGAGGTCCTGCACCTCGACGATGCCGTCGGCGGTGAGGAATCGGGTGATGAGGATGTTGGAGTCGGGGTAGTAGAACTGCTGCTGGCTGGCGAGCTCGGTCTCGTCGACGCACGGCGCGAGCCGCCAGTGCCCGCCGCGGTCGGTGTCGAGCAGCGAGGCGAACACGCTGGGCGCGTCGAACCGGCCCGGGCAGAACCAGTCGACGGTGCCGTCGGTGCCGACGAGCGCCGCGGAGCGCAGGTCGCCGATGATCCCGTGCTCGGCGATCGGGAGGTAGCGCTCGCTGCGCGAGGGGCTCACTCCGGCACCCGCCAGCCGCGCGGGCCGGGCAGGTCGAGCGCGTCCTGCGGGCCCCAGGACCCGTCGGAGTAGGTCTGCGTCCGCGGCGGGTCGGCGAGCACCGGGTCGCACAGCTCCCAGAGCCGCTCGACCTCCTCGGTCGTGGTGAACAGCGTGCGGTCCCCCTTCATGACGTCCAGGAGCAGCCGCTCGTAGGCCTCCAGCGCGTCGTCGGGGTCACCGACACTGTCGAGGTCCAGCCGCATCCGGCCGCGGCCGACCCTCAGCTCCGGGCCGGGGACCTTCGCCCGGACGTCGAGCTCGGCCGACACCTGGTCGGCCAGCTCGATCACGAGCTCGGTGGGCGGCCCGTCGTGGGCATCGCCCGTGAACGACCCGCCCGGGAACATGGTCAGCGCCGGCTCGTCGAAGCCGATCGTCACGGTGCGCCGGGTCGCGCCCATCGCCTTGCCGGTGCGCAGGAAGAACGGGACGCCGAACCAGCGCCAGTTGTCGACGTAGGTCTCCAGCGCGACGAACGTCTCGGACTCCGAGTCGTCGGCGACGCCCTCCTCGTCGCGGTAGGAGGCGTACTGGCCGAACACCACCCGCGACGGGTCGAGCGGGCGGATCGATCCGAACACCTTCGCCTTCTCCGCGTGCAGCGCGTCCGGCGCGATCTCGTACGGCGGCTCCAGCGCGACGAACCCGAGGATCTGGAACAGGTGGGTGGAGATCATGTCGCGGAACGTGCCGGTGGACTCCATGAACGACGCCCGGCCCTCGATCCCGATCTCCTCGGGGACGTCGATCTGCACGTAGCGGATGTTCTGCCGGTTCCACACCGGCTCGAACAGGCCGTTGGCGAAGCGCAGCGCGAGGATGTTCTGCACCGACTCCTTGCCGAGGAAGTGGTCGATGCGGAAGATGTCGGCCTCGTCGTAGACGTCCTTCAGGCCCGCGTTCAGCTCCTTCGCGGACTCCAGGTCGGTGCCGAACGGCTTCTCCAGCACCAGCCGGGAGCGCTCGGCGATGCCGGTC
This sequence comes from Pseudonocardia sp. UM4_GMWB1, assembly GCF_017312155.1. Taxonomy (NCBI): domain Bacteria; kingdom Bacillati; phylum Actinomycetota; class Actinomycetes; order Pseudonocardiales; family Pseudonocardiaceae; genus Pseudonocardia; species Pseudonocardia sp. UM4_GMWB1. The sequence goes on from NZ_QJPN01000001.1 coordinate 5,617,451, forward strand.
TCCCCCAGCATCGCGACCATCGGGGTCATCGCGGTCGGCGGCACGGAGAGGTAGACGAGCCGGCGCACGTCGCCGGAGCCGAGGTCCTTCTCCGCGCGCTGCACCGCGTCGGCGAGGTCGGCGCCGTCGTCGGCGTCGGAGACGACGAAGCTCAGGCGCGGCGCGAAGTCGTCCCAGCCGGTGTCGTCGGACAGCGCCTCGCGGATGCGGTCGCGGAACTCCTCGTCGGAGCCGGGCGAGTGCCGGCCGGACCCGATCACCCGGAAGTCCTCGGGGAGCAGCCCCTCGTTCTGCAGGTGGAGCAGCCCCGGGAAGAGCTTGCGCTTCGCCAGGTCGCCGGTGGCGCCGAACAGCACGATCACGTGCGGGGGCAGGTCCGAAGGCATGACTCCCGGCTACCCCCGGGCGGCCCCGGTCATTCGGCGGCGCCGGTCACGAGCGTGTTTCCGACGGCCGGTGTGCGCGGCGTACCGTTGCGGGGGTGAACGTCGACGTGACGCCGCTGCCCGGGATCGGGGTGCGGAAGGAGATCGAGCTGCGCAGCGGCCGCCGGGTCGGGGTCATCGCGCACCGCGACGGGAAGATCGACCTGATCCTCTCCCGTGCCGACGACCCGGACGCCTGCGTCGCGGAGCTGCCGCTGACCACCGAGGAGGCGGGCGCCCTGGCGAACCTGCTCGGCGCCCCGCAGCTGGTCAACCAGCTGAAGGACGAGCACGCGGACCTCCCGGGCATCACCACCCGCAAGATGCCGATCAAGCTCAACAGCCCGTTCGACGGCCGCCCGCTCGGCGACACCGCGCTGCGCACCCGCACCCAGGTGTCGGTGGTCGCGATCATGCGCGCGGGCCAGGTGATCCCGTCACCGACGCCGGACCACGTGCTGGCCGCGGGGGACATCGTGATCGCCGTCGGGACGGCCGAGAAGCTGGAGCAGGCCGCCGACATCCTCGCGCGCGGCTGAGGCCGCCCCGGTAGTCGTGGACCACACCGCACTCGAACTGCTCGAACTCGGCGCCGTCTTCTTCGGGCTCGGCCTGCTCGGCAGGCTCGCCCAGCGGATCGGCCTGTCCCCCATCCCGCTCTACCTGCTCGGCGGCCTCGCATTCGGCGCGGGCGGCGTCATCCCGCTGGGCGACATCGGCGACTTCACCTCGCTGGCCGGCGAGGTCGGCGTCGTCCTGCTGCTCCTGCTGCTCGGGCTCGAGTACTCCGCGGTCGAGCTCGTCACCGGCCTGAAACGGTCGTGGACCGCCGGGATCGTCGACATCGTGCTCAACGCCGCGCCCGGCGTCGCCGTCGCGCTGATCCTGGGCTGGGGCACGGTCGGGGCGATGGTGCTGGGCGGGGTCACCTACATCTCCTCCTCCGGGATCGTCGCGAAGGTGCTGTCGGACCTGGGCCGGCTCGGCAACCGGGAGACGCCGGTGGTGCTGTCGGTGCTGGTCTTCGAGGACCTGGTGATGGCGCTCTACCTGCCGATCCTCACGGCGCTGCTGCTCGGCGTGACGCTGTGGGGCGGGATCAGTGCGGTCGCGGTGTCGCTCGCGGTGATCTCGGTGGTGCTGGTCGTGGCCCTGCGCTACGGCCGCTACGTCTCGGCCGTCGTCGACTCCGACGACCGCGAGGTGTTCCTGCTCAAGGTGCTCGGCGCCGCGCTGCTGGTCGCCGGGTTCGCCCAGGCCATGCAGGTGTCCGCCGCGGTGGGCGCGTTCCTGCTGGGCATCGCGATCTCCGGCTCGACCGCGGAGAACGCGACGAAGCTGCTGGAGCCGCTGCGGGACCTGTTCGCCGCGGTGTTCTTCGTGGTGTTCGGCCTCTCGACCGACCCGCGGGCCATCCCGCCGGTGCTCGGCTGGGCGCTCGTGCTCGCCGTGTCGACGGCCGCGACCAAGTACGCGACGGGCTGGTGGGCGGCGAAGCGCGCACGGATCGGGCGGATGGGCCGGGCCCGCGCCGGGGCCGCGCTGATCGCCCGCGGGGAGTTCTCGATCGTCATCGCCGGGCTGGCCGTCGGCTACGCCGCCGTGCCCGCCGAGCTGTCCGCGCTGGCCACGGCCTACGTGCTGATCATGGCGGTGCTCGGCCCGATCGCCGCCCGCTACGTCGAGCCCGTCATGCGGGCGATCCCGACCCGCACCCCCGCGACGGCCTGACCCGCCCGCCGAGTCAGTCCCGGGCGGCGAGGGTCGCGTTGTAGAGGTCCCGCTTCGGCACGCCCGCGGCCTCGGCGACGGCGGCGACGGCGTCCTTGAGACGCTCGCCGTCGTCGGTGCGCTCCCGGACGGCGTCGACCAGCGACTCCACCGGCGGCGCCTCCCGGACCTCGGCGCCGGCCAGCACCACGGTCACCTCGCCGAGCACGTCGCCGGAGGTGGCCCAGGTGTGCAGCTCGGCCAGGGTGCCGCGCACGACCTGCTCGTGGGTCTTGGTCAGCTCCCGGCACACCGCGGCACGGCGGGACTCCCCCAGCACCGCGACGGCGTCGGCGAGGGTGTCCGCGGTCCGGCGCGGCGACTCGAAGAACACCACGGCGCGGCGCTCGTCGCGCAGGGTCCCCAGCCACCGGCGGCGCTCGCCGGAGCGGCGCGGCGGGAAGCCGTCGAAGCAGAACCGCTCGCACGGCAGGCCGGACAGGACCAGCGCCGTGGTCACCGCGGACGGGCCGGGCGCGCAGGTGACCGGGAGGTCCTCCGCGGCGGCCGCGGCGACGAGCCGGTAGCCCGGGTCGGACACCGCGGGCATCCCGGCGTCGGAGACGACCAGCACGGTCGCGCCGTCGCGGACCGCGGCCAGCAGGCCGGGGAGCCGCTCGGCCTCGACCGCGTCGTAGTGGCTGACGATCCGGCCCGTGTACGTGACCGGCAGCGCCGCGGCGAGGGTGCGGAACCGGCGGGTGTCCTCGGCGGCGATCACGTCGGCGGTGGCGATGAGCTCCCGCAGTCGCGGCGAGGCGTCCCGCGGGTCGCCCAGCGGGGTCGCGGCCAGCACCAGGCGTCCGGTGGACCGGGCCGTGTCGGGCGTGGAGTCGGGGGCGGGAGTCACACGGACCAGCCTACGATCGGCGGCGATGGCCTCCACGACCGCCGACGCCGGGAGCCGGGTCGCCGGGGCGGCCCCGGAACCCGGGCTGACCCCGCGCGGCACCCCGCCCCCGCTGCGCCGCGCCGATCCCGGCCCGGCCGCCCGGCTCGGGGCGCCGCCGCCGTCGGACCGGCTGCGCGGGTGGCTGGTGACCGCGGGCGTCGTGCTCGTCGCGGCGCTGCTGCGGTTCTACGACCTGGGCGAGCCGACCGACCGCGGCACGCCGGTCTTCGACGAGAAGCACTACGTCCCCCAGGCCTGGGACATGGTCCGCAACGGCGGGGTGGAGTCCAACCCCGGCTACGAGAAGATCGTCCACCCGCCGCTGGCGAAACAGCTGATCGCGCTGGGCCAGATGGTGTTCGGCTACGACGGTGTCGGCTGGCGGGTCTCGGCCGCGCTGGCCGGGGTGCTCACGGTGCTGCTGGTGGTGCGGGCCGGGCGTCGGCTGACCCGCTCGACCGCACTGGGCGGGCTGGCGGGGCTGCTGCTGTGCGCGGACGGGCTGTCGCACGTGCAGTCTCGGATGGGGATGCTCGACGTCTTCTCCGCGCTGTTCGTGGTGGCCGCGTTCGCCGCGCTGCTCGCCGACCGCGACGACGTCCGCTCCCGGATGGCACGGGTCGTCGCGCAGGGGCGGGTCGGCGACACCGTCTGGGGCCCGCGGTGGGGGGTGCGCTGGTGGCGCCTCGCCGCGGGCGTCTCACTCGGCCTGGCCGGCGCGGTGAAGTGGAACGGCGCCTACTACGTCGCCGCGTTCGGGGTGCTCTGCGTGCTGTGGGACGTGTCGGTGCGCCGCCGCGCCGGCGTCACCCGGCCGTGGGTGGGCACGATGGTCCGCGACGTCGCCCCCGCGCTGTGGGCGCTCGCGCTGGTCCCGGTGCTGACCTACGTCGGGTCCTGGTGGGCGTGGTTCGGCAGCGAGACCGGCATCGACCGGCACCAGGTCGGCCGGGAGATCGGCACCGGCGGCGCGTTCGCCTGGCTGCCCGACGCACTGCGCTCGCTCTGGTACTACCACGGCCAGGCCCTCGCCTTCCACGAGAACCTGACGACCCAGTCGGCGGGCGCGCACCCGTGGGAGTCCAAGCCCTGGACCTGGCCGATGGGGCTGCGGCCGATGCTCTACCGCTACGCCGACGACGCCACCGGCTGCGGAGAGACCGAGTGCGTCTCGGCGGTCATGCTCATCGGAACGCCCGCGCTGTGGTGGCCGGCGATCCCGGTGCTGCTCTGGGGTCTGTGGCGGGCCGTGACCCGGGTGGACTGGCGCTGGACGGCGGTGCTCATCGGCTACGGCGCGGGCTTCCTGCCGTGGTTCCTCAACCTCGACCGGCAGATGTACTTCTTCTACATGATGCCGGTGGTGCCGTTCCTCGTGCTGGGCGTCGTGCTGGCGATGGGGCAGATGCTGGGCCACTCCCGGATGAGCGCGCGACGGCGACGGAACGGGTTGCTCGTGGTCGCGACGTGGGTGGCGCTGATCGGGGTCAACTTCGTCTGGCTGTGGCCGATCCTGGTCGGCGACCCGATCACCACGGCGCACTGGCAGGCCGAGCTGTGGCTGCCGTCGTGGCGCTGAGACGTTGCTCCGTCCGGGTGAGGCACGGAACCGCGGAGGCAGCGGCGACGACGACTCCGGCGTGAGCCCCGTTCTCCGCCGCCTCGCGGTCGCCCTCCCCGCCGTACTGCTCGCCCTGGTCGCCGGGGCCGCCCCGGCCTGGGCGCACACCGAGCTCGAGTCCAGCTCGCCCGCCGCGAACTCGCAGGTGGGCACCGCGCCGACGTCGGTGTCGCTGACCTTCTCCGAAGAGATCGCGGCCGCCGACGCGACGGTCTCGGTGACCGGCCCGGACGGCACCGACCACGCGGCGGGCTCCGCCACCGGCGAGGGCGCCACCCTCACCGTCCCGCTGCGCCCGCTCGGCGCGGCTGGTACGTACACGGTCACCTACCGGGTGGTCTCCGACGACGGCCACCCCGTCTCGGGCACGGTGCCGTTCACCCTGACCTCCCCCGGCCCCGGCGCGGCCGCTACGACCCCCGCACCCGCCGCCGCAGCCCCGACGGCCGCCGCGCCGGAGACCGCGCCGCAGACCATCCCCGCCGCAGCCGACGACGGCGGCGCCCCGGTCTGGCCGTGGGTGGTGCTCGCCGTCGTCGTGATCGGGGCCGGGGCCGTGTTCGCGCTGCGCCGGTCGCGGGCCTGACCATCGACGGGACCTCCCCCGGCGGCGGCGTCCTCCGCGACCCGGTCCGCGAGCCCGCGCCCGCGGTCGCCGGGTGGGTCGCCGTGCTGGTGGGGGCCGCGGTCGTCGTCGCCGGGGTCACCGGTGGCATCGGGCCGGACGGCGTCGCGCTCGACCTGGCCCGGACGGTCGTGCGGGCCGCGGCGGACCTGGCCGCGGTGGTCGCGGCGGGTGCGGCGCTGGTCGCGCTGCTCGCACCCGACCGGGTTCCCGGCGCCGACCGGGTCCTGACGACCGTCGCGCCGCTCTGGCTCGGGGTGCTGCTGGTCGAGACGTTCGTCCGGGGCGCGGTCGTGTCCGGGCGCGGGCTCGCCGACGTGCGCGGCCCGGACCTGCTGGGTTTCCTGGCCGGTCCGCGTGCCGGGACCGGCCAGCTGGTGGCGCTGGCCGCGGTGCTCGCGCTGATCGGCGTCGCCGGGTCGCGGCCGGCCCGGCCGGGCGCCGGTCCGGGGCCCGCGGTGCTGGCGCTGATGGTGGTCGTCGTCGCGGCGGCGGCGCCCGCGGCGACCGGGCACACCGCGGCGTCGACGGTCGCGGCGTACGCGGTGCCGGCGGTCGTCGCCCACGTCGCGGCGGCGCTGCTGTGGGTGGGCGGGCTCGGCGCGCTGCTGGTCACCGCCCGCGACGCCGACGTGCGCACCGTCGCGGTGCCCCGGTTCTCCCGGCTCGCGCTCGCCGCCGTCGTCGTGCTGGGGGTGACCGGGCTGCTCGCCGCCACCGCGCGGCTGACCTCACCCACCGACCTGGTCACGACGGCCTACGGCGCGGTCGTCCTCACCAAGGTCGTGCTGCTGGCCTGCGCCGCCGCGCTGGGCGGCGCGACGCGGGCCCGGCTGCGCGCCGGGCGGCTGCCGGTGCTGGTGTGGGCGGCGGTGGAGGTCCTCGTGCTGGTCGCGGCGACCGGGGTCGCCGCGACCCTGACCCACACCGCCTGATCGACGCCGTCATCTGCTGCTCGGTCGCGCCGTTGGCGAACAGCACGTCGCGGTCGAGCAGGTCCAGCCGCTCCTCGCTCACGTCGCCGGAGTGCTCCTGCGTGGCATCAGCCGCAGGCCGGGAGTCCGAGACCACCACGGGACCCCGGCTCCAGGTACACCTCCGAGAGGTAGCCGGAGCGCCCGTCCGGCCAGGTCACGCGGTACCAGAGCGCGGACTCGACCCGGTGCGGGTTGTGCGCGGCGGGCGAGTCGAGGTTGTGGTTCCACATCCGCTCACCGACGACCGTGCAGGTGGCGGGCAGCATCGCCCCGCTGACGACGTCGGTGCCGACCTCCTTGCAGCCCCGGGAACCGCAGAACGCGATCGCCCGTGACGAGAGGTAGGCGGGCCCGGAGTCCTCGACGAGGTCCTCCGCGCCGAGCGCGACCTTGTTCTGCACCGTGACGACGGCCGTCCCCGCCGACGCCGCGGCCGGCGCTCCGAGGGTCCGGGCGGCGAGCCAGCCGGCGCCGCCCGCGACCAGGGCCGTGGCCAGGACGGCGACGACCACCGCCCGCGCCGTACGTCTCGCGTCCTCCGTGCCCATCGGTTCCGTCCCCCCGGCAGCCACGCTCGTCGGTTCCGTCCCCCCGGCGGCCACGCTCGTCGGTTCCGTTCCCCCGGCGGCCGCGGGAGGCACCGCCCCGCCCGTTCCCGGGGTCTCCGTCGCAGCCCGGGCCGCATGTGCCCCCATCGCCGGTGCTGCGACGTCCGCGGAGCCGGTCGCCGAGAGCCTCGCCGGAGCCGTGGTGGGCGACGCGGGGGCCGCGGCCAGCGCCGCGTGCCGGCGCGCCCACTCCCGCACCTCCGGCGCGGGTACTCCCACGGCGGCGAGCACCGTCGTCACCAGGTCGCCGCGGGGCAGGCGGGGTCCCGTGCGGGCGTTGCCGATCGCACTCTTGCTCCAGTTCGAGCGTTCGGCGGCCTCACGGACGGACACGCCGCGGGCGTCGAGCACCGCGGCGAAGTCACTGCAGAACAGGTCCGGGGAGTCGGGGCGACGACCGTCGGAGGTTTCGGTCACCCGGCGATTATCGGATCGGCGATCACGATGGGCCACAGACGACGGGCGGCACCGCACGAACATCGTCACGATTGACGAGAATCTTTGCGATATCCCGGCACATCCGCAGCGACCACAACCCGTGGCGGCGGCCGCGTCCGCAGCGCCCGCGATCGTGGCCCACGTGGCCGCCGCACTGCTGTGGGTCGGCGGACTCCGGGCTGATCGCCGCGACCGCTCGGCTCGGGTCACCGTCGGGGTGGTGACGACCGCCTACGGCGGCCTGGTGCCGGCGAAGACGGTGCTGCCGGCCGGGGCCGCCGCGCTGGGCGGGGCCACCCGGGCCCGGCTGCGGGCGGGCCGGGTGCCGGTCCTGGGCCGGGCGACGGTGGAGGTGCTGCTGCCGGCCGCCGCGACCGGGACGGCCGCCACGCTGACCCACACCGCCTGACCCCTCACCCGAGCTCGGCCCCGGCCAGGTGCGAGGACAGGGTCTTGCCGTGGCCGTCGAGGGTCAGCGACCCGGTGACGCCCCCGGCCAGCACGCCGGGGACCCGGAAGACCAGTGCGGGCAGACCGGGGACCTCGTGCCGGTCCACCGGGCCGGTCACCGCGGGGCCGAACCGGGCGCGGACGACGTCGGCGGTCAGCCGCGAGCGCAGCACCTCCCAGGCGGCGTCGTCGCGCGGCACGACGACCAGCATGAGCGTGTCACCCTTGTCGCCGGCCCGGACGTCGGCCAGGTCGTCGACGCGCATCAGCGCACCTCCTCGACGTCGACACGGGGCCGCACGAGGTCCCGGTCGAGCAGGCAGGACCGCACGACGACCTGTTCGGTCACCGCGGACCGTGCTCCTCCGCCGGCCGCGGGCCCGTTGGTGTAGAGCGACTCGACCTCCCACCCGACGAGCCCCGCCCTCTCCCGGTCGGGCGCACGGGCCGCGACGCGCAGCCGCACCTCCACCGGGTCGCCGGGCCCCGCGAGCCCGCGGTGCGCGGCGCCCGCCCCGAGGTACTCGACCTCCACGTCGCCGTCGTCGAATCCGTGCACCTCGCGCAGGCGTTCCCGCACGACGTCACCGGCCAGCCGGGCCCGGTCCAGGCACCGCGGACCGGCATAGCTGATCTGGCCATCGCCCACCCAGCCGCCGCGGTAGCCGAGCGTCACCTTCAGCCGGTCCGGCCGGGCCCGCCCGGACGCCCCCGACACCCGTACCCGGTCCGGGCCGGTCTCGTCGAACACGACCCCGGAGAAGTCCGCGACGACGTCCGGGGTGACGTAGGACGACGGGTCGTCGACCTCGTAGAGCAGCTGCTCGGTGCAGGTGCGCCGGTCGAGCCGGCCACCGTCGCGGGGGAGCTTCCCCAGCACGACCCCGCCGTCGCGGCCGACGTCGGCGAAGGGGAACCCCAGCCGCGCCAGGCCCGGCACCGGCTTGGTCGGCGGGTCGGCGAAGTAGCCGCCGGTGAGCTGCCCGGCGCACTCCAGCAGGTGGCCGACCACGGTGCCGGTGGCGGTGGCGGCGGGGTCGCCGGCATCCCAGCCGAGGCTGTGGCGCAGCGTCCCCAGGTAGAGCGAGGGGTCGGCCACCCGCCCGGTCACGACGAGGTCCGCCCCCGCCCCGAGCGCCTCGGTGACCGGCTCGGCGCCGAGGTAGGCGTGCGCGGAGACCGGCACGGGCCCGTCCGAAACCGGCCGCCCGGTGCCGTCGACGAACGGGTCCGCCGCGAGCACCGCGTCCAGCACGTCGTCGCCGGTCACGACGCCGACCCGCACCGGCCCGCAGCCGGTCCGCCGGACGACACCGGCGGCGACGCGGGCGGCCGCCACCGGGTGCGCGGCACCGGAGTTGGTGACGATCCCGGTCCCCCGCGAGCGGGCGGCGGGCAGGACCGCGTGCAGCCGCGCGGCCAGCAGCGGGTCGTACCCGCTGTCCGGGTCGGTCAGGCGGCGCAGCGTGCCCGCGGCGACCGTCCGCTCGCCGAGGCACTCGAAGACGATGTGGTCGAGGTCCCCGTGCTCGACCAGGCGCACCGCGGGGTCGATGCGGTCCCCGGCGAAGCCCGCGCCGGCGCCGATCCGCGTCCTCATGCGAGCGCCACCGCCCCGGTCAGCAGAGCGACCGCGAGCATGACGAGGCTGATCAGCCACGCCCAGCCGAACAGCGCGCGGATGTGCCGGCCGATGTCGACCCCCGCCAGGCCGACGAGCAGGTAGAACGAGCCCGTCATCGGGCTGATCGGGAAGCCCACGGTCTCCTGCCCGACGATGGACGCGCGGGCGAGGTCCGCGGCCGCGACGCCGAACTCGGCGCCGACCCCGGTCAGGACCGGGAGCACGCCGAAGTAGTAGGCGTCCGGGCCGAACAGCAGGCTCAGCGGAACCCCGAGGACGCCGACGACCAGCGGGAGCGCGCCACCGAGCCCGGTGGGCACGGCGCCCGCGACGGCCGCGGCCATGCCGTCGATCATGCCGGTTCCCTCCAGGACGCCCAGGAACGCCCCGGCCGCCAGCAGGGTGGAGGCCATCAGCATGGCGCCGCGGGCCTGGGCGTTGATCCGCTCGGTCTGCTCCTCCAGCCCCGGGAAGTTGACCACCAGGGCGAGGATCGCCGCGCACAGGAACACCGCCTCGGGCGGGGCGAGCCCGCTCACCAGGGCCGCCACCGTGAGCACGGTCAGCGCGACGTTCACCGCCGTCCGGACCGGCCCGACCGGCGCGGCCGGGGCCTCACCCGCCGGGCCGGGCCGCCCGGCGGAGTCCGGGTCACCAGCCGTGTGACCGGCCGTGTCACCCGTGGCATCGCCCCCGGCGTCCCCGGTCCCGGCGCCGCCCGGCCCCGCCTCCGGGCCGATGGCGGTCGCGGCGGGGACCCGCTCCGCCACGACGGCCGCACCGACCGCCTCACGCACCGGCTCGCGACGACCCTCGCGGCGGCCGAGGAACCAGGCGATCAGCAGCGCGGCCACCATCCCGGCGAGCTGGGCCGGGATCAGCGGGACCCACAGCGCGTTGGCGTCCACGCCCGCCGTCGTCGCGGCGCGTGCCGTCGGGCCGCCCCACGGCAGCAGGTTCATCACCCCGGCGCCCATGCCGACGCACACGGTCAGCGTCACCCGGCTCATCCCGAGCCGGTCGAACAGCGGCAGCATCGCCGGGATAGTGATGAGGAAGGTCGTGGCACCGGCCCCGTCGAGGTGGGCGGCCATCGCGAGCGCGGTGGTCGCCAGGCACACCGTCGTCGGGGCGTTGCCGGCCAGGGCCACGAGCCGGCGGACGACCGGGTCGAACAGACCGGCGTCGCGCATGACGCCGAAGAACACGATCGCGAAGACGAACATCGTGGTCACCCCGACGACGCCGGAGAGTCCGTCGGAGACGAACGACCCGATGTCGGCGGGGCCGAAACCGCCGATCAGAGCGGTCACCACCGGAACCCCGGCGAGCGCCACCACCGCCGACACCCGTCGGGTCAGCAGCAGGGTCAGGATGAGCCCGATCGTCACGAAGCCCAGGACAGTCACCATCGTCGGTCCTCTCTGGCGGAGCCGGGCCACTGTGACGGGCGCGACACCTGACTGTCCAACATCGATTCGCGATACATTGATGCGTGGCACGCATCGATCTGGACATCCGGCAGCTCCGCGCCGTGCTCGCCGTCGCCGACGCCGGGGGCTTCTCGGGAGCGGCGGCACGGGCAGGGGTCGCCCAGTCCTCGCTGTCCCGCACGGTGCAGGAGGTGGAACGGAGGGTCGGTGTGGCCCTGTTCCGGCGGACCACCCGGGAGGTGGCGGCGACGGTGGAGGGCCGGGCCTTCGTCGAGCTCGCGCGGCACGTCGTCGGCACCCACGACACGGCCATGGCCCACTTGGCCGGCTACGTCGCCGGGGTCCAGGGGCACGTGTCGGTGGCCGCGCTGCCCTCGCTGGCCGCCGGACTGCTGCCCGCCGCGCTCGCGCGCTACCGCCGGACCCGGCCGGAGGTGTCGGTCGAGGTCCTCGACGGGCTGTCCGAGGAGGTCCGCGGCCGGGTCGGCGACGGCAGCGTCGACCTCGGCCTGACCGTGGGGCGGGAGCTGCCGGCGGGTCTGCACGCGACCCCGCTGGTCCACGACACGTTCCACCTCGTCGTCCCGGTCACCGACCCGCTCGCCCGCGAGGACGCGGTGCCCTGGACGGCGCTGGAGGGCCGGCCGTTCGTCGTCTTCGACCCGAGCAGCAGCATCCGCGCCGACACCGACCGGGTGCTGGCCGCGGTGGGGGTCCGGACCGGACCGGTGGTGCAGGCCCGCAACATCCTGGCCGTCGGCGGGCTGGTCGCGGCCGGTCTCGGCGTGACCGCCGTCCCCGCGCTGGTGCTGCCCCTGATCGCCTTCGCCGGGCTGGCCGGTGTCCCCCTGCGGGCACCGCGGGTGCAGCGCGACATCTGCATGATCCACGACCCGCGTCGCCCGCTGTCCCCCGCGGCGCGGGGGCTGGTCGAGCTGCTGACCGACGGCGGGGAACTCGACCTCCCGCCGGGCGCCGAGCGAGCCGGTGACGGCTGACCGCGGCGCCGACACCCGCCACGCCCGGCACGTCGCCGGACCCGTCGGGTCCGGCCGTGTGGTGGTGGAGCTGAGGGGAATCGAACCCCTGACCTTCTCGATGCGAACGAGACGCGCTACCAACTGCGCTACAGCCCCAGGTGTCTCAGGCCCGCCCTCGCGGGCTGACCTGAAGAACCCTAACAGACCCCTATTCGCCCACCGCACGCCGGTGGGGGGTGCCCGTGTCGAACTCGTCGGGCTCCTCCTCGGCGTCCACGTCGACCAGCGACGTCCCGGCCGGGACCGGCGGCGGCGGGGCCGCGGCGAGACGCGGGAGCGACGACTCGTGCTCGGTCCCGACGGGCCCCTCGACGGTGCGTCCGCGGGCCGGGAGCACACCCAGCGGCTCGCCGGTGCCGCGGACCCGGGTGGGCTCGCCGTCGTCGGCGGTCCAGTCGTCGTCCTCGTCGGTGCCCGTGGTGACGGTGGCGGCGGTCGCGCGGATCTCGTCGTCGGCCCGCTCCTCGGCGGAGGCGTCGCGGCCGCGGTGGGCCCACTCGTCGAGCTCGGGGTCGTCGGCGGCCGGGGACTGCCGGGTGCCGGCCAGGCGTGCGGCGCGGCGGGCCCGGATGCCCTCCTCGATGCGGACCTGGCGGCGCAGATAGGTCAGGTAGCCGACCAGGCCGGCGCCGACGACACCGGTGACCCACCAGAACACCGTCGAGACCAGCAGCGCGGCCGCGCCGGCGGCGAGCAGCAGGACCAGCAGACCGAGCACGACGCGCTGGCGGAACGCGTACTTGGCGTGCGCGGCCGCGGCGGCGGCCTCGGGGTCGAAGCCCCCGCGGCCGGGGCGGTAGCGGGCCGGCGGGCGGGACCAGCCCTCCTCGTCGAGGCCGTCGACCTCGTCGAGGCCGTCGGCGCCGGTCCCGTGCTCGTCGTCGGCGTCGACGGGCCCGGCGGGCTCATGGTCGTCGTCGGGCCGGGGGTCGCGCTCCCGGTCCGACCGGACCCGCTCGTCGGGATCGGCGTCGTCGTGGCCGACGAGGTGGTCGTCGTGGTCGTCGCCTCCGGGGCCGCGGACGCGGCCCTCGTCGTCGATCTCGGTGTCCTCGACGTCGTCGTAGGCGTACTGGTCGGCCTCGTCGGAGCGCTCACGGGGAGCGGGGACGTCGTCCCGCGCCTCCGCCAGCTCGCCGACCGTGGTCGGACCGGATCGCTGTGTCACAAGAACCTCCGGGTGTCGATGCCGCGCGGGACGTTCCAGCACCCGCCCGGACAGCAGCGCCGGGCTGAGCCGGGCCACTTCCTGCTGGCGCCGGGCGACGGTCGGAACGAGGATCAGCAGCCAGAGCACGACCAGACCCACGAAGATCAGAGAGCTGGGCACGGCTGCCTCCTCCCCCGACCGGCGCAGTCCACCCGGTGGAACGGCCCCGATCCGCGCCACCACCGATCACCGTAATCGGGCGGACCTCCGCACCCGGGTCGCGACGCGCCGTGGTCCCTCGGACGGAGGGTGCGAAACCAGGGACGTGCGGTACACGTGTGACTCCGGTGAGTGATCAGGCGAGGTATGGGCGCTGCGCAGGGTCAGGCCCGCGAGGCGCGTCCGTCCCGCACCAGCCGGGCCGCGAAACCACCCGGCGGGACCTCCTCGGCGGTCACCGCGTAGGCGTAGTGGTCGCGCCAGGCGCCGTCGACGTCGAGGTAGCGCTGCAGCAGTCCCTCGCGGCGCAGCCCGAGCCGGGCGAGCACCGCGATGCTGGCCACGTTCTCCGGGCGGACCGTGGCCTCGACGCGGTGCAGCCGCACCGGGCCGAAACAGTGGTCGAGGACGAGAGCGACGGCCGCGGTGGTGATCCCGCGCCCGCCCAGGGTCGAGTCGAGCCAGTAGCCGACGTAGCCCGACAGCAGCGGCTCCCGCACGACGTTGCCGACCATGACGTGGCCGGCCATCGCCCCGTCGACGGTGATCGCGAACGGCAGCGACAGCCCGCGCCGGGCGGCCCCGCGCAGCAGCCACCAGCGGCCGGGCCACTCCACCCCGGAGTTGCGGCGGGACCACCCGCCGTGGGTCGTCGGCTCCCAGGGACGCAGGAAGTGCTCGTCGCGCACCCGGATCCGGGCCCAGTCACCGCCGTCGCGCAGCCGCACCGGGCGCAGCCCCACCTCGTGCCCGCGCACCCGCAGCGGTCCGAGGACGGCGGGCCAGCCGGGGTGACCGCCGGGCGGTTCGGGGACGGCGGACGGCGGCACGCGGCTCAGTTCCGCCCGCGGGGAACCAGCTCGACGTGCTCACCGACGGTCATCTCGGTCACGTCCTCGTCGATGACCGCCAGCGCGTTGACCTCGGACAGCACCGCCAGCAGGTGGGTGCCCGACACACCGAGCGGCTGGGCGAGCAGCTCGCCGCCGTCGTCGGAGCGCAGCAGCCGCGCCGGGATGTAGGACCGGCGCCCGGCCGGGGAGACGATCGGGGAGGTCAGCCGGGCGGTCCAGGTGCGCCGCATCGGCTCCTGGCCCAGCGCCAGCCGGATCAGCGGCCGGACGAACACCTCGAACAGCACCAGCGCGGTCGCCGGGTGCGACGGGAACAGGAACACCGGCACGGCGTCCGGGCCGAGCCGGCCGTAGCCCTGCGCGGAACCGGGGTGCATCGCGACGCGGGTGTCGTCGATGCCACCGAGGTCGGCCAGCCCGCTCTTGGCCTCGGCCGCGGTCGTCCCGCCGCCCGCACCGCAGACCACGACGATCTCGGACGCCGGCAGCAGGTCCTCGACGGCGCCACGGATCTCCGCGGCGCTGCCGCCGACGGTGCGGGGCCGGTTGGTCTCCGCGCCCGCCTCGCGGGCGGCGGCGACCACGGCGTGCGAGCAGACGTCGGCGACCTGCCCGGACGACGCCGAGCGGCTCACCTCCACCAGCTCGTCGCCGACCGAGACGACCGAGACCCGCGGCCGCGGGTGCACCAGCAGCTTGTCCCGGCCCGCGGCGGCGAGCATCGCGACCTGGGCCGAGCCGACGACGTCGCCCTCGCGGACGGCGACGTCACCGGACTGGACGTCCTCCCCCACCCGGCGCACGAAGCCGGCCGACGGCACGCCGCGGCGGATGGTGAGGCGCGCGGTGCCGCCGTCGGTCCACCCGAGCGGTGCGACGGCGTCGGCGAGGGTCGGCAGCGGCGCTCCCGCCGCGACGCGGACGGCCTGGCCGGGCTGCAGCCGCAGCGGCTGACGCGATCCGGCGGCGATCTCGCCCACCACCGGGACGGTGACCGGGGAGACGTCGGTGGCCCCGGCCACGTCGACGCTGCGCACCGCATAGCCGTCGATCGCGGCCTGGTCGAAGACCGGCAGCGGACGCGCCGCGACGACCTCCTCGGCGCTGCGCAGCCCCTGCGCGTCGGTGATCGCGACGCGCACCGGGGCCGGGCGCACCGCCACGTCCAGGATCCGGGACAGGTGATCGGTGACCGTGCGCACTCTCAGTCCTTCAGTCGCTCGTTCAGCCAGGTCCGCAGGTCCTCGCCGTACTCCGGGTGCTGCAGCATGAAGTCGACGTAGGCCCGCGCGTACCCGGCGGGGTTGCCCAGGTCGTGGCGGCCGCCGCGGTGCACGACGACGTGTACCGGGTGCCCCTCGGAGATCAGCAGCGCGACGGCGTCGGTCAGCTGCAGCTCACCGCCCGCGCCGGGGGTGATCCGGTCCAGCGCGTCGAAGATCGCACGGTCGAGCAGGTAGCGACCGGCCGCGGCGAAGGTCGACGGAGCCTCGTCCGGGGCGGGCTTCTCGACCATCCCGTGGACCTGCTTGACGTCGTCGTCGCCGGTGTCGGAGACCTCGAAGACGCCGTAGGCCGAGATCTGCTCGCGCGGCACGTCGAAGGCGCAGAGGACGCTGCCGCCGTGCTCCTCGCGGACCTGCGCCATGCGGGCGAGGACCCCGGTCGGGAGGACCAGGTCGTCGGGCAGCAGGACGGCGACGGCCTGCTCGTCGTCGGCCAGTGCCGGGCCGGCCTGGGCGACGGCGTGGCCGAGGCCCTTGGGCTCGTACTGGTACACCGAGTCGACCTCGAGCAGGCCGGGAGCGCGGCGGACCTTGTCGGCCAGCTCGCCCTTGCCGCGGCTCTCCAGGGTCTTCACCAGCTCGTCGTCGGTGCGGAAGTAGGCCGCGACCGAGTCCTTGCCGGGGGAGGTCACGATCAGCAGCCGCTGTGCGCCGGCCTCGGCGGCCTCCGCGGCGACCAGCTCGATCCCGGGCGTGTCGACGACGGGGAGCAGCTCCTTCGGCACGGCCTTGGTCGTCGGCAGGAACCGGGTGCCCAGACCCGCCGCCGGGACGACGGCGGTGCGGAAGGCCCCGGTGCCGCTGGACGTCTGCACGCTCATGGTCGGCGAGCCTAGCCACAGCTCTAGCCTGGAGCCGTGACGGCTCGCGCGGAGGACAGGGGTGGATCGTCGCCTGATCAGGGTGGGCGAGCCGCTGACGCCAAGCGGTCACTGCGGCGCACGCTGCTGGCGGCG
Organism: Pseudonocardia sp. UM4_GMWB1; assembly: GCF_017312155.1. Lineage (NCBI taxonomy): Bacteria > Bacillati > Actinomycetota > Actinomycetes > Pseudonocardiales > Pseudonocardiaceae > Pseudonocardia > Pseudonocardia sp. UM4_GMWB1. The sequence goes on from NZ_QJPN01000001.1 coordinate 5,633,819, forward strand.
CGTCGCGGGCGCCCGGTCGCCGACCGGCTGGCGACGACCGCCGCGCTGTCCGCGCACCTGTGCGCGCTCGCCGCCGCGACACCCGGCCCGGTGGCCTGCTACCTGCCGATCGGCACCGAACCCGGCGGTGCGGGACCGGGCGTGCCGTCGCTGCCCGACGCGCTGGTCGCCGCCGGTCACGATGTCCTCGCCCCGGTGGTCCCGGACGCGCCGGGCCCGCTGGACTGGACCGTCTACCGCGGCCCGGACGATCTGGCCCCCGGGCCGCTCGGGGTCGTCGAGCCGACCGGTCCCCGGCTCGGGCCCGCCGCGCTCGCGTCGGCCGGCCTGGTGGTGGTGCCCGCACTGGCCGTCGACCGGCGCGGGCGGCGCCTGGGCCGCGGCGGCGGCTTCTACGACCGGACGCTCGCGCTCGCCGCGCCCGGCGCCCTGCTGGTCGTCCCGCTGCACGACGGCGAGCTGCTCGACGACGTCCCGGCCGAGGACCACGACGTCGCGGTGGGGGCCGCAGTCCTGGCTCGGGACGGGGTGGTGCATCTCTCGCCCTGACCGTGTGGACGGGTCGGAGCGACCGTTGCCTCGGAGTATGCTGGCACTCGTTCTCGCCGAGTGCCAGCCCGCGGGCGGGCACCGCCCCAGTTCGTCCGGAGGATGTTGTGCCGACCTACCAGTACGCATGCACCGCGTGTGACCACCGCTTCGAGGCGGTGCAGTCGTTCTCCGACGACGCCCTCAGCACCTGCCCGAACTGCGGCGGGAAGCTGCGCAAGGTCTTCTCCTCGGTGGGCATCGTGTTCAAGGGCAGCGGCTTCTACCGCACCGACTCCCGCTCGGGCTCGGTGAGCAGCGGGTCCGGGGCCTCGTCCGAGTCGGCGAAGTCCGACAGCTCATCGTCGAGCTCGTCGTCCTCGGACTCCTCGTCCTCGTCGAGCTCCTCGTCCTCCTCGGCCTCCTCGTCGTCGAGCTCCTCGTCGAGCTCGGCCGGCGCGTCGTCCTCGAAGGCCGCCGCTTCCTGATCCGTCCACAACCGGCCGGGTTGTCCACAGGCCGGTGGATCGGCCCGCCACCGGCCGAGTCCCGCCCTAGCGTCGGAACGACGACGGCGGAGGGGCGGCCATGGCGGAGCAGACACAGCGGGCGGACCGCCCGTGGGACCGGCTGCTGCGGCGGCCCTCCTGGTCACGGGCGTTGCTGGCCCGCCGGGTGCTGGCCGCCGCCCTCGCGGTCGCGGCCGTGGTCGTGGCACTGCTCCCCGCCGCAGGTGACGAGCGGGTCCCGGTACTGGTCGCGGCCCGTGACCTCGCCCCCGGCACGGCACTGGGCCCGGCCGACGTCGTCGTGGCCTCCTGGCCGCCCGCTCTCGTCCCCGCCGGCGCCCTGACCGCGCCCGACGCCGTGGCCGGACGGCTGCTCGCCGGACCGGTGACCGCGGGCGAGCCGATCGGCGAGCTGCGGCTGGTCGGGTCCGCGCTCGCCGTCGTCACCGGTGGGCCAGGGGCCTCGGCGGTGCCGCTGCGCCCGGCCGATCCGGCGGTGGCCGCGCTGCTGTCCCCCGGTTCCCGGGTGGACGTCGTGGCGGGCGACCCGGACGGCGCCCGTGTGCTGGCCGCGCGGGCCGGGGTGGTGGCGGTGCTGCCACCCGCCCCCGGGGCCGCCGGGGCGCGGGCGGACCCGGGACCGCTGGTGCTGGTCGCGCTGCCCGAGGCGGAGGCGACCGCGGTGGCCGCCGCGACGCTGGCCGGCGAGGTCACGGTCACCCTGCGCTGAGCCCCGCGCCGTCCCCGCGGTGCGGGCCGCCCTCGGTCTCCGAACGCGCTCCGGCCGGTCAGCCGCCGTGGTGCGGGGGACGGTTCTCGGTGAACCAGCGGTCGGGGTCCGCGGTGTCGCGCTCGTCGGCGGCGCCGTAGTCGGCCCGCTCGTCGGCGGTGGTCGAGGGGTCGTCGCCGAAGATCTCCTCGATCCGTCGGCGCATCCGGTCCGCGGGCTCGCTCATGGCCCCATGGTGCCGTGCGCGGGCGGCGCGGGTGGACACCGATCCCGCGTCACCGTGCCGTGCCGTACTCGCGCCGCCCCACGACGACGCGTCCGGGTGACACCATGGGGTCAGCCGTACGCATCCGCCCGGGCGACCGGGCGACGACAGGAGAGGTGGACCACTCATGGGGTTCCTGGACAAGGCACGCGAGGCGGCCGAGAACGCGATCGAGAAGGCGAAGCCGCACCTGGACAAGGCGATGGAGCAGGCCGGCCCGCACCTGGACAAGGCCAAGGAGAAGGCGGGCCCGCTCGTCGAGAAGGCCGCCGAGAAGGTCGACCAGGCCACCGGCGGCAAGTACTCCGAGCAGATCGGCGGGGTGAAGGGCAAGGTCGAGGGTGCACTCGGGCACACCGGCCCGGCCGCTCCGGGCGCCGGCACGCACGGCGACGCCGTCCCGCCGGTGCCGCCCGCCCCGCCCGGGGGCGACGCATTGGCGCCGCAGGGCAACCCGGCCGCGTCGCAGCAGCCGCCGGCCGTCCCGCCGGTGCCGCCGGAGCGCAAGGACGACGGCGGCGTCCCGCCGGTGCCCCCGGCGAACTGACCCCGATCACGACGAACGGGCCCCGGCTTCCGCCGGGGCCCGTTCCCGTCGCGTGACCGGTCGTGCGACCGAGCCGGCGGGGCCGGTCAGTCGTCGAGGCCGGACAGCTCCGAGATGACGTGCGGGACGAGCGGGGTCAGCGTCGCCATGCCGTCGCGGACGGCGGCGCGGGACGCCGCCAGGTTGACCACCAGCGTGCTGCCCGAGACGCCGACGACCCCACGGGACACCCCGGCGTCGACCGCACCGGCGGCGAGGCCGGAGGCGCGGATGGCCTCGGCGATCCCCGGCACCGGCCGGTCGAGGACACCGGTGGTGGCGTCCGGGGTGACGTCACGGGGCGACACGCCCGTGCCGCCGACGGTCACCACCAGGTCGACGCCGCCGATCACGGCGGTGTTCAGCGCGCTGCGGATGGCCACCACGTCGCCGGGGGCCGAGACCACGCCGTCGACGAGGAAGTGGGCCTCCTCCAGCAGCTCGGTGACCAGCGGCCCGGTGCCGTCGGACCGCTCACCCGCACTGACCCGGTCGTCGACGATCACCACGAGGGCACGGCCGATCTGCGGACCCGACATCTCCATGGCGGTCACCCTAGCGTCGGCCGGGACGCGGCCCGGGGGAGGCCGTGCCGGTGCGGGGAGGGGGGACCGGCACCGACACGACGCTCCGGGCGTATTCGGTGGGGCACCACCGAATACGGGGACACCCCATCACGCCGGTTGTTCACCCGTCAACGACGTGCGGTGCGCGCCACCCACCCGGCCCCGTCCGGTCGGACGGACTGCACCCGGGCAGGCCCTCACTGCTCGCCCAGTGTCACCTCGGCGGTCCGGGTCGCCCCGCCGGCGTCGACGACCTCCAGCTGGACGACGCTGCCCGGCGGCTGCGACCGCACCGCGGCCTGCAGATCGGTGCCGGTGGTGATCCGCTGGTCGCCGAGCCGGGCGACGATCTCCTGCAGGCGCAGTCCGGCCTTCGCGGCCGCGCCGTCCGGGGTGACCTCCTGGATCACCGCGCCGCGCAGCTGGGGGTCGTTGCCGACGGTCACGCCGAGCACGGCGTGCGTGGCCTTGCCGCCGCCGCGCAGCTGGTCGGCGATCCGGCGGGCCTGGTTGATCGGGATGGAGAAGCCGACGCCGATCGAGCCGCCGCCCGGCCCGGCCGTCGCGATGGCGGAGTTGATGCCGACGACCCGGCCGTCGGAGTCCACCAGCGGGCCCCCGGAGTTGCCGGGGTTGATCGCGGCGTCGGTCTGGATCGCGTTCAGCACGGTGTCGCTCGCCCCGGGCGCGCCCGACTCGGCGGGGATGCCGACGGCCCGGTCGACGGCCGAGACGATCCCGGTGGTGACCGACCCGCCGAGCCCGAGCGGCGACCCGAACGCGGTGACCTGCTGACCGACCCGGACGCGGTCGGAGTCGCCGAGCTCGACCGCGCTCAGGCCCGGCAGGTCCGTGCGCACGAGCGCGATGTCGGACTGCGGGTCCTGCCCGACGATCGTCCCGATGGCGGTCCGGCCGTCCTGCAGGACCACGCGCAGCGTGCCGCCCTGGGCGGCCGGGGCGACGACGTGGTTGTTGGTGAGGATCAGACCGTCGTTGCCGACGATCATGCCGGAGCCCTCGCCGCGGTCACCGACGTTGCCCGCGCCGCCGTCGACGCGGATCTGCACGACGGCGGGCAGTACCTTCTCGGCGACGGCCTCGACCGAGCCGGACGGCGCCGTGCCTCCCGACCCGCCTGCGAGGCGCGCGCCGATCAGGCCGCCGAGGGCACCCGCGACCAGCGCGACGAGCAGCCCGGCCGCGAGCAGGACGACACCCCGGCGGCCGCGGCCGGGCGGGCGCCGCGGTGCGGGCGGCGCACCGACCGCCCACGGGGGCGGGGCGGGCTCGCCGGGGGCGGCCGCGCCGGTCGCGTCCGGGTGCGCCGGGAGCTCCCGGGTCCCGTCCGCCGGCACCGGCGTCGTGTCGGTCGAGGTGTCCGAGGCGGCCGCGTCGGGCGTGGCACCGTCGGAGCCCGTGACGGGCGCGTCTGCGGCCGTGGAGCCGGGGCGGGCCCACGGGTTGGCGGGCACGGCCCAGCGGTCGGTGGGCGGATCCTGGGTGGAGACGGCCTCGGTGTCGGGGCCGTGGTCGTGGTGCGGGGTGGCGTCCTCGTCCGCCGGGGTGGCGGCCGACGCTCCGGCCGCGGTCGTCGCGGCGGTCGTGCCGGACCGGGTGGACGCGTCGTCGTCGGCGGTCGCGGGCGTCGTCGCGGACTCCCCGCCCGCGCCGGTCGCGGCGGTGTCCCCGGCCGGGCCGGCCTCGGCGCCGTCCCCGGCGCCCGGCGAGCCGGTGGCCGGAGCGTCGGTGACCCCGTCCGACGCGGACCCGTCGGTGGAGGACCCCGACGAGGACGACCGTGGCCCGTCCTCCTCCGGGGCGGCGTCGCCGGAGGACCCTGCCGGTCCCGCGGTGGCGGCGGGCCCGCCCTCGCGGCCGGCCGCGTCCCCGGAGGCCCCACCGGACGTCCCCGCTCCGGTGCGGGTCGGCTCGTCGGGCGGGTTGTCCTGGGTCATGCGTCCACCGTCCGTCGTCTCCGTCCGTCGTGTCACCGCTGTGTCACGTCGTGTCACACCAGGCTATGGGCTTTCCGGCTCCGCCACGTACCGGCCCGGCAGGGCCATCGAGAGCAGCGCACCGCCCTCCGGGGCGCGCCCGGCCCGCACCTCTCCCCCGTGCCGTGCCGCCGCCTGCGCGACGATCGACAGCCCCAGCCCGGAGCCGGGCATGGTCCGCGAGGTGTCGGCCCGGTAGAAGCGGTCGAACACGTGCGGCAGGTCTTCCGCGGCGATCCCCTCACCCGCGTCCGCCACCTCGATGACCAGCCACTCCGGCGAGATCGGCACCATCGACAGCCGCACCGTGCCGCCGGGCGGGCTCCACTTCACGGCGTTGTCGAGCAGGTTGAGCACGGCCCGTTCGAGGGCGCTGGCGTCGCCGTCGAGGATCCACGGGGTGCGGTGGACGTCGAACTCGACCTCCCCCGCGCGTCGCTTCACCCGGTCCAGGGCGCGGTCGACGATCTCGGTGAGCTCCAGTGCCTCGCTGGTCATGGTCGGGGCGTCGTCGCGGGCGAGCTCGACGAGGTCCCCGACGAGGTGGGACAGCTCCTCGACCTGGGCGCGGACGTCGTCGAGCAGCTCGGTGCGGTCCTGAGCGGGCAGGTCGGGGGTGTCCGGCCGGTCGGCGGAGGCGAGCAGCTCCAGGTTGGTGCGCAGCGAGGTCAGCGGGGTGCGCAGCTCGTGCCCGGCGTCGGCGACGAGCCGGCGCTGCTGTTCCCGCGACGCGGCCAGCGCGCCGAGCATCGTGTTGAACGACTGGGTGAGCCGGGCGAGCTCGTCGGACCCCGAGATGGGGATCGGGCGCAGGTCACCGGTCTTGGCCACGCGTTCGGTCGCCGCGGTCAGCCGCAGCACCGGCCGCAGCCCGGTCCGGGCGACGGCGACCCCGGCGAGCGCGGCCAGCACGACGCCACCCAGCCCGACGATCGGCAGCGCGGTGCCCATCCGGGTCACCACCCGGGTCATCGTGTCGAGCCGCTGGGCCAGCACCAGCGCGCGGCCGTCCCCTGCCCGGACCGCGACGATCCGGTACGGCACGCCGTCGAGCTCGGCGGTGCGGCCCGGCTGGGTCGGCCCGCCCTGGGCGACCTCGATCTCCGGCTCCCCCAGCGGCGGCCGCGACGACTCGTCCGCCGAGGTCGCCACGCCCGAGGAGTAGACGAGCGCGATGTGCAGGTCGGCCGCGCCGAGCACGTCGGGCGGGAGCGCGGCGAGCAGCCGCGGGTCGATCAGGTCGCTCTGCGCCGCGGCGTAGGCGCGCTGGCGCAGCGTCTCGTCCAGCGAGCTGGTGAGGTTCTGGCGCACGACGAGGAACGCGGCGGCGGACACGAGCAGCACCATCGCGGCGGCGACGAGTGCGGCGAGCACCCCGATCCGGGCGCGCAGCGTGAACCGCTCACGGTCCGGCTCGGCCGCGGGCCCGCGGCGCCACCAGCGCTCGGCCCGCTCCTCGTCGGGCGGGAGCAGCTGGGTCACGGCGGGGTGTCCCGCAGGACGTAGCCGACACCGCGCACGGTGTGGATCAGCCGGGGCTCGCCCTCGGCCTCGGTCTTGCGGCGCAGGTAGCCGACGTAGACCTCCAGGGCGTTGCCGCTGGTCGGGAAGTCATAGCCCCACACCTGCTCGAGGATCTGGGCGCGGGTCAGGACCCGGCGCGGGTGCGCGAGCAGCAGCTCCAGCAGGGAGAATTCGGTGCGGGTGAGGCTGATCGGCCGTCCGCCCCGGGACACCTCGCGGGTGTCGGGGTCCAGCGACAGGTCGCCGAAGGTGAGCGCGGGGCTGGTGCCCGCGTCGTCGTCGGTGTCGGGGGTGCGGCGGCGCAGCAGCGCGCGCAGCCGGGCGAGCAGCTCCTCCAGCGCGAACGGCTTGGGCAGGTAGTCGTCGGCGCCGGCGTCGAGCCCGGCGACCCGGTCCGACACCGCGTCGCGGGCGGTGAGCACGAGGATCGGGAGCGCGTCACCGGCGCTGCGCAGCCGCCGGCACACCTCCAGCCCGTCGACGCGCGGCATCATCACGTCCAGGACGAGCGCGTCGGGCCGGTCGGTGAGCATCTTGTCCAGCGCGACCTGGCCGTCCTCGGCGAGGTCGACCTGGTAGCCGTTGAAGGCCAGCGAACGACGCAGCGAGTCACGGACCGCCTTGTCGTCGTCGACCACCAGAATGCGCATGGGCGCCAGTCTCGCCGACGGCTCTGAGAGGAACCTGAGCAGGCCCTGATCAGCGAATGGTGATCAGGGCCCGGTGATCAGGACGCCTTGTAGGCGGCGGCCATGTCGTCGCCGCCGTGCCCGCGCTCCGACGCCCGCCGCAGCCGCTCCCGCACCGCGGACGCGACGTCGAGCCGGGTGCCCGAGGCCTCCGCCGCGGCGACGATCAGGCCCGCGTCCTTGGCCGCGTTGTCGACGGTGAAGCTGGGCGTGAAGTCGTCGTCGAGGATCGCCTTCGCCTTGTTCTGCAGGTAGGGCAGGTCCAGCGGACCGCCGGCGACGGCGTCGAGGAAGGCCTGCGGGTCCACGCCGAGTCCCTGGGCCAGCGCGACCGACTCCCCCGTCGCCGCGGTGATCGCCAGCACCCAGCTGTTGGCGACGAGCTTGAGCCGGCTCGCCTGGGCGGTCGTGTTGTCCTCGGCGACCCAGACGGTCTGCCTCCCGACGGCGTCGAGCACCGGGTCGACGACCGGACGCGCCGCGGGGTCGCCGGCGACGAACACGACGAGCTGCCCGGACTCGGCGGGCGCGCGGGTGCCGAGCACCGGCGCGTCGAGCAGGGTCAGGCCGTGGCGCCCGGCGATCGCGCGGAGCCCGTCGAACGGCTCGACGCCGACGGTGGTCGTCTGCAGCCACACCTGGCCCGGCGCGAGACCGCCGGCGGCCTGCTCCAGGACGGCGGTGACGTCGTCGGCGTCCCCCAGCATCGTCACGACCACGTCGGCGCCGCGCACGGCGTCGGCCGGATCGGTGTGCAGGGCCGCGCCCGCGTCCGCGAGCGGCTGCGCCTTCGCCGCGGTCCGGTTCCAGACCCGCAGGTCCAGCCCGGCCGCGAGGATGTTGTGCCCCATCCCGGCGCCCATGATCCCGGTTCCCAGCAGTGCCACGGTCGTCATGGACCCACCGTAGGTCGATCTCCGTGGGAGCGCCGACGCTCGCCGGGTCGTCGGGTCCGGAGCGGCCCGTCGCGGGTCGGGCCCCGTCGCGCCTGCGCGGCACTGCCGGCACCCCGACCGGGTACCCGGGTGGGATGAGCGACGAACTCGAGTTCTTCTTCGACCCGATCTGCCCGTTCTGCTGGGTCACGTCCCGCTGGGTGGTGGAGGTGGGCCGCCTTCGCGAGCTGGCGGTGCACTGGCGCCCGTTGCCGCTGGCGATGCTGAACGAGGGCATCTCCTACGAGGAGCGGCGGAAGGTCTCGGAGTCCTACCCGGACTCCCACCTCCGCGGCCTGGAGATGCTGCGGGTGATCGCCGCGGCCGAGGCGGTGGCGGGTCCCGAGGTCGTCGGGGACCTCTACACCCGGTTCGGCGAGCTGGTGTGGGACTCCCCCGCACCCGACGGCGAGGGCTTCGACCCGGTCATGCGCGTCATGGCGCAGCAGCGGGACCTGCGTCCGGTGCTGGAGGGCCTCGGCCTGGACCCCGCCCTGGCCGACGCCGCGACGGGCACCGACCTCGACGAGGGCCTCGCCGCGAACGTGGCGGAGGCCCGGCGGCGGTGCGGCGACGACGTCGGCACCCCGATCCTGTCGTTCTCCCCGCCGGACGGGCCGGCCCTGTTCGGGCCGGTGATCGACTCCGTGCCGTTCGGCGAGGACGCGCTGCGGCTGTGGGAGGCGACGTACACCCTCGCCACCTGGCCCGGGTTCGCCGAGCTCAAGCGGAGCCTGCGGTCGTTCCCCGACACCCCGCTGACCTCGCGGATCGCGCACGGGGAGACGACGGTGCGGTGACGATCTCTGCTTCACTGGAGACGTGACCGACGCGGGCGATCTCGGCTTCTCCAACCGGACCGGGCGCCCGCCGGGCCGGGTGATCACCGCGGTGTCCCGGTTCGTGCCCGCGATCCGCCGGGTGCAGCAGCAGATCGAGCCCTACGCCGCGTACTGGGAGCAGCGCAACCGCACCGAGCTCGCCCGGACCGGGCCGGTGTGCGTCGCGCTGGGCGACTCGATGGCCCAGGGCGTCGGCGCGTCGGCCCCGGAGCGCGGCTGGTTCGGGCAGCTGATCCCGCTGCTGCCGGGCTGGCGCACGGTCAACCTGTCCCAGTACGGCGCCCGCGTCGACGACGTCCTCGACGCGCAGCTCCCGGCGGCGCTGCGGCTGCACCCGGACCTGCTGCTGTGCCTGATCGGGTCGAACGACCTGATGCAGCCCAAGCACCAGGAGGGCGTCGGGAGCCGGTACGCGGCCCTGCTCGACCGGCTCCCGCGCGGCACGGTCGTCGGCAACCAGCCGGGCACCTTCGCCGCGGCGGTGCAGGTCAACGGCCTGATCGACGACGCCGTGCGGCGCCGCGGGCTGGTACTGGCCGAGCTGCGGGACCCGCGGACGCGGCACTGGCGCGGCAAGCTCGCCTCCGACCGGTTCCACCCCAACGACCGCGGCTACGCCGCCATCACCGAGGTGTTCGGGGAGGCGCTGCGTCGCGCCGGGTACTGAACCCCGTCACACCGCCGCGGCGGCCGCGCGCGCCCGGGACGCCGCCGTCCGGTCCCCACGCCCGGCCGGCACCGCGACGACCAGCCCGACCACGGCCAGCCCGGCCGCGACGACGTTCGGCGAGGCGTAGCCGTAGCCGGCCGCGATCACCGTGCCGCCCAGGGCGGCCCCGATCGCGTTGGCGACGTTGAACGCGGCCTGGTTGGCCGCCGAGGCCAGGTTCGGCGCGTCACCGGCGCCGCTGATGATCCGCAGCTGCACCGCCGGGACCAGCGCGAACGTCGTCACGGCGAAGGTGAACAGGGCGACGACCGCGGTCGCCTGGTTCTGCAGGGCCGGCACGAACAGCAGCGCGACGACGGCGTCGGCGACGAGTGCGCCGTAGATCGTCGGCATGGTCGCGATGTCGGCCAGGCGGGCGCCGACCAGGTTCCCGACGGTCATGCCGACGCCGAACAACGCGAGCAGCAGCGTGACCTCGGTCGGGGTGAACCCGGCGACCTCGACCAGCATCGGGGTGATGTAGCTGTAGGTGCTGAACAGCGCGGCCCCGCCGACCGTCGCGATCAGCAGCGCCGTCCACACCGGACGGTGGGTGAGGGCGCGCAGCTCGGCGCGCAGGCGCACCGGGGTGGCGTCGCGGACGTCGGGGACGCAGGTGGCGACGGCCAGCGCGGCGACCGCGGCGATCACCCCGACGACGCCGAACACCGGCCGCCACCCGAGCTGCTGGCCGAGCAGGGTCCCGACCGGGACGCCCGCGACGTTGGCCAGGGTCAGCCCGGCGAACATCATCGCCATCGCGCGGGCCCGGCGGTCGGCGCTCACGAGCCCGCCCGCGACGACGGCGCCGATCCCGAAGAAGGCGCCGTGCGGCAGCCCGGCGAGGAACCGGGCGGCGAGTACCGGCAGGTAGCCGGGCACGACGGCGGACAGCACGTTGAACGCGGCGTAGCCGGCCATGAGGCCGATGAGGACGCGCTTGCGCGGGAACCGGTTCGCCGCCGCGACCAGCAGCGGGGCCCCCACGACGACGCCGACCGCGTACGCCGAGATCAGCCGGCCCGCGCCGGGGATGTCGACGGCGAGCCCGCCGGCGACGTCGGGCAGCAGGCCCATGATCACGAACTCGCCGGTGCCGATGGCGAAGGCGCCGACGGCGAGTGCGGCGAGCGCGAAGGCGGGACGGGTGGTGACGGCACGCATCGGGTGCCTCCTCCGGGACGTGGCGGGACAGGGAGGCGGCGTCGTCGTCGCGAATAAACACGCTAGACGAGTAAATGAGCGACGCGCCAGCCCACCGCGCTGTCCGCCACGTCACCCCGCCTTCTGGTTGGCTGTGCCGGTGAGCACCCCGAAGCTGCCGCGCAAGGTCTACGACGCCGAGCTGCTCCGCCTGCAGGGCGAGCTGCTGCAGATGCAGGAGTGGGTCCGGGCGTCGGGCGCACGGGTGGTCGTGGTCTTCGAGGGACGCGACGCCGCGGGCAAGGGCGGGGCGATCCAGCGGGTCACCCAGTACCTCAACCCGCGGTTCACCCGGATCGTCGCACTGCCCGCGCCGACCGAGCGCCAGAAGGGGCAGTGGTACTTCCAGCGCTACATCGAGCAACTGCCCGCGGCCGGCGAGATCGTGCTGATGGACCGGTCCTGGTACAACCGCGCCGGCGTCGAGCGGGTGATGGGGTTCTGCACCGAGACCGAGTACCGCCGCTTCCTGCGCCAGGCGCCGGTGTTCGAGAACATGCTCGTCGAGGACGGCATCCACCTGCGCAAGTACTGGTTCTCGGTCAGCGCCGAGGAGCAGGCGCGGCGGTTCGCCGAGCGGCTGGAGAACCCGCTCAAGCAGTGGAAGCTCTCGCCGATGGACCTCGAGTCGATGACCCGCTGGGACGACTACTCCCGCGCGCGCGACGACATGCTGATCCACACCGACACCGAGCACGCGCCGTGGTGGATCGTCGAGGCCGAACAGAAGCGCAACGCGCGGATCAACATGATCCACCACCTGCTCGGGTCGATCCCCTGGGAGCCGGTGGCGCGACAGGTGCTGACGCTGCCGGACCGGAAGCCGTCGACGGGCTACGAGCGCCCGCCGCGCGAGGTGCAGCGCGACGTGCCCGACCACGCGTCGACGCTGATCTAGGTCACACCCACCCGGGCGGTACGGCCGGTACCGGATAGCGTCCCGACGAGCGACGATGCGGCACGGACGCCGCGCGAGAGGCGGTGCACCCGTGGGTGTCGTGCTGTTCACCGGGTTCCCGGGGTTCCTCGGGTCGGCCCTGCTGCCGCGGACGCTGCGCCGAGCACCCGACGCGCGCGCGGTCGCACTGGTGCAGGCGAAGTTCCTCGACCAGGCCCGCACGACGCTGGCCAGGATCGAGCGCGAGGCGCCGGAGATCGCCGGGCGCACCGACCTCGTGGTCGGGGACATCACCGTCGACGGACTGGGACTGGAACGGGCCGAGCGCGAGCGCCTGCTCGGCGGACCGCTGGAGATCTTCCACCTGGCCGCGGTCTACGACCTCTCGGTGCCGGCGGACGTCGCCTGGCGGGTGAACGTCGAGGGCACCCGGCACGTCGTGCGGTTCGCCGAGGCCGCGTCGCAGCTGGCCCGGCTGCAGTACGTGTCGACCTGCTACGTCTCGGGCCGCTACGACGGCATCTTCTCCGAGACCGACCTGGAGCTCGGCCAGCCCTTCGCCAACCACTACGACCACACCAAGCACGAGGCCGAGCGCGTCGTGGCGAAGGCCCGCGACGCCGGCCTGCCGGTGTCGGTCTACCGGCCCTCGGTCGTCGTCGGGGACTCGGTGACCGGTGCGACGCAGAAGTTCGACGGCCCCTACTACCTGCTCCAGCTGCTGGCCCGGCAGGGCCGGACGGCGTTCGCGCCGCTCCCCCGCGCCGCGTCGCGGACCCGGTTCAACCTGGTGCCCTCGGACTACGTCGTCGACGGGATCGCCGCGCTGGCCGGGCACGGCCCGGCGGTGAACCGGACGTTCGCGCTGGCCCAGCCGGCCCCGCCGACGGTGACCGAGATGTGCGAGGTCTTCGCCGACCGGCTCGGCAAGCAGCTGCGCGTGGTGCCGATGCCGGTCGGGCTCGCCGCGTTCTCCATCGACCACGTACCCGGCGTCGGACGGCTGTTCCAGGTCCCGTCGAGCACGCTGGAGTACCTGACCCACCCGTCGCACTACGACACCGACGCGACGACGGCGATGCTCGGCGGGCTCGGCGTCCACTGCCCGTCGTTCGCCGGGCACGTCGACGCGATGGTCCGCTTCTTCAGCGCGAATCCGCAGGTCGGAACGGCTGCGATGGTCTGACGCCGAGAGGTCTACCGTCTCCGGCGTGGCCATCGAGCGGAACGACGTGCTCCTCGCGGCCGCGACCGTGCTCGTGCAGAACCCGGCCGCGTCGATGTCGGAGATCGCGACCGGCGCCGGCATCAGCCGGGCGACCCTGCACCGGCTCGTCGACGGCCGGGAGGCCCTGCTCTCCGAGCTCAGCGAGATGGGCGTGGAGCGCGGGATCGCCGCGATCCGGGAGGCCCGGACCGACGAGGGCGACCCGATCGAGGCGGTGCGCCGGGTCATCGTCGGCCTGCTGCCCTCGGTGGACCTGTGGGTGCTCGCCGAGCGCATCCAGTCCAGCGACGAGGTCCTGGCCCGCTACGCCGAGATGGACACCCTGCTCGTCGAGCTGTTCCGGCGCGGCCAGCGGAGCGGGGCCTTCTGCGTGACCCAGTCCGCGACGTGGATGACCGAGGCGCTCTACGCCCTGCTGACCCGGGCGGTGCTCGCCGCGCACGACGGCAGGCTCGGCCGGCAGGAGATCGCCGGGGTCACCGAGCGGACGCTGCTGGCCGGGGTCGTGGAGACCGCCGGCCGCAGCCCGGACACCCCCTGACCGTCGAGTCCGTTTCCTCCTCGTTCGTCCACTACGCTCGGGGCGTGCTCACCCGTGCCTCCGGCATCGCCCGCTCGCTCGCGACCTACCACGGGATCCCGGGCCGGCAGCGCCGGATGCGCCGCTTCTACTCCGCGTTCCTGCGTCCCGGCGACCTCGCCTTCGACGTCGGCGCGCACGCCGGCAACCGGGTGCGTGCCTGGCGGGCCCTGGGGGCGCGGGTGGTCGCCGTCGAGCCGCAGCCGGACTTCACCCGACTGCTGCGCCTGTTCTTCGGCCGCGACGACGCCGTGACCGTCCTGCCCCTCGCGCTCGGCGCCGCGGCGGGCACCGCCCGCCTCGGGGTCTCCCGCGCCACCCCCACCGTCTCGACGCTGTCGCAGCGCTGGCGCGACACCGTCGCCGACGACGCCGGGTTCAGCCGGGTGACCTGGGACTCCTCGATCGAGGTGCCGGTCAGCACGCTCGACGCGCTCATCGCTGAGCACGGCGTCCCGGCCTTCTGCAAGATCGACGTCGAGGGCTTCGAGGCCGACGTCCTCGACGGGCTGTCGCGCCCGCTGCCCGCGCTGTCGGTGGAGTACCTGCCCGCCGCACACGACGCGACCCTGGAGTCGCTCGCCCGCATCGAGGCCCTGGGCCGCTACGTCTACCGCTACTCCCCCGTCGAGACGATGACCTGGGACACCTCGGCCGGCGACCGCTGGGTGGACGCCGCCGAGCTCCGCTCCCTGCTCGACCGGCGCCGCCCGCTGGGCCGCTCGGGCGACGTCTACGCCCGCCACGTGCCCGCCTGACCGCACCGCCGGGTCGATCACCGGACAAGTCGGGCATGCTGGACACCTGATGCTCCGGAAGACCAGCGGTACCGCCCCCGTCGCCCTCCAGGTCGCGGCGGGCGCGGCGCTGCTCGCGGCCGTCCTCGCCGTGCTCGTGCCGACGGCCGGGGCCGGTGCCCTGCGGGTCACCGGCGCGGCCGTCGTCGGCGTCGTCGCCGCGGCGCTGCTGCTGCGGGCCGCGCGCCGCGCCGGGGAGCGCACGCTCGGCCCGGCCGGGGTGGTCACGGTGGCCCGGGGGGCGCTCGCCGTGGCGGTCGTCGCGCTGGTCGGGCTGGACGGCGCCGGGACCGTGGCGCTCGTGGCGCTCGTCGGCGTCGCGCTCGCCCTCGACGGCGTCGACGGCCCGGTCGCGCGCCGCACCGGCACGGAGACCGCGCTGGGCGCCCGGTTCGACATGGAGACCGACGCCTTCCTGCTGATGGTGCTGTCGGCGCACGTCGCGGCGACGACCGGGCAGTGGTGGGTCACCGCGCTGGGCCTGCTGCGCTACGCCTTCGTCGCCGCCGGGCGGGTCGCCCCGTGGCTGCGCGGCGAGCTCCCGCCGCGCTACTCGGCCAAGGTCGTCGCCGCCCTGCAGGGGATCGTGCTCGTGGTGACCGCGGCCGGGGTGTTGCCCGACGCCGTCGCGCTCACCGCGGTCGGGACGGCGCTGGCTGCGCTGGTGTGGTCGTTCGGCGTGTCGGTGGTGCAGCTGTGGCGGGCCGCCGACCGGCACCCGTTCCACGCCCGACGGGCCGGGGCCGCGCTGCTCACCACGCTCTGTCTCGCGCTCGTCGGCGGGATCCTGGTGCTGCCCGCCGACCCGGTCGCCCTCGACCCGGCCGGGCTGCTGCGGCTGCCGATCGAGGCGGTCCTCGGGGCCGCGGTGCTCGCGCTGCTGCCCGGGCGGGCCCGGTGGGTCGCCGCCGCCCTGGCCGGGGCGCTGCTCGCCGCGCTCGGGCTGCTCAAGCTGGCCGACATCGGGTTCCTCACCTTCCAGGGCCGCCGGTTCGACGCCGTGTCCGACTGGTCGCTGCTGGGCAACGCGCACGACTTCCTGCAGGGCACCGCCGGCGCCGCCGGGACGGCGGTCGTGGTGCTCGCCGCCGTCGTCGCGGTGGGCCTGGTCGTGGCGACGGCCGCCGCGGCCGTCCGGCTCGGACGGCTCGCGGCCCGGCACCGGCGGGCCACCGTCGGCGTCGCCGCGCTGCTGGCCGCGGCCTGGCTGGTCGTGGGCACGGTCGCCGACGCCCGCCTGGTCCCCGGGGTGCCGGTGGCCGCCGCCGACGGCGTCGCCGAGGTCGCGCACCGTGCCCAGCAGGTCCCCGAGACGCTGCGGGAGCGCCGCGAGCTCACCGAGAGCCTGGCCCGCGACGGCTGGGACGACGCCCAGCCCGACGCGCTGCTGTCCGCGCTGCGCGGCAAGGACGTCGTGATCACCTTCGTGGAGAGCTACGGCCGCAATGCCCAGAACGCCCCCGCGATGGCGCCCCGGATCCGGCCGGTCCTCGCCGAGGCCGACGCCCGCCTCACCGCGGCCGGGTACGGCGCGCGCAGCGGCGTGCTCACCGCACCGATCAACGGCGGCGGCAGCTGGCTCGCCCACGCGACGCTGTTCTCCGGGCTCTCCATCGCCGACCAGGGCGCGCACGACCGGCTCACCGCGTCCGACCGGCTGACGCTGCCCCGCGCGTTCCGCGACGCCGGGTGGGAGACCACCGTGATCACCCCGGCGACGACGCGGGAGTGGCCCGAGGCAGCGTTCTTCGGCCACCAGCGGGTGTACGCCGGCGACGACCTCGGCTACGCCGGCCCGCCGTTCAGCTGGTCCCCGATGCCCGACCAGTACACCCTCGACGCGTTCTCCCGGCTCGAGCTCGACCGCCCCGACCGGGGCCCGGTGCTCGGCACCGTGGTGCTGACCTCCAGCCACGCGCCGTGGTCGCCGGTGCCGCCGCTGCTGGACCCGGCCGGGATCGGCGACGGCGCCGTCTACGGGCCGTACGCCGGCGGCCAGCAGTCCTACGACACGATCTTCTCCCTGGACCGGGAGACGCTGCGCGGGGACTACCTGACCTCGCTGGAGTACGCGCTGCGCAGCGCCACCGGCTGGGTCGCCGACCGCCCGGAGGGCGACCGGGACCTCGTCGTCCTGATGCTGGGCGACCACGAGCCCGGCGCGACGGTGTCCGGGCCCGGCGCGGGCTCCGACGTCCCCGTCTCGGTCATCACCCGCGACACCGACGTGCTGGACCGGATCGACGACTGGGGCTGGACGCCCGGGCTGCTCCCGCCGCCGGACGCGCCGCCGTGGCTGATGGCCGAGTTCCGGGACCGCTTCCTGGCCGCGTTCTCGTGACCGGTCAGGACGCGCGGTAGCGCAGCAGCACCAGGTCGCCCATCGGGCGTGCCTCCACCAGGGACATGCCGCGCTGCGGGCACTGCGGGAACCGGCCGTCCTGCACGAAGCGGGGGGCGCGGGCGTCGCCGACGAAGAACGGCGCGACGACCACGTGCAGCTCGTCGACCAGCCCGGCGGTGAGGAACGCGGTGTGCACGCCGCCCCCGCCCTCGACCAGCAGCCGTCGCACGCCGCGGGCGGCCAGGTCGTCGAGCACCGCGCACGGGTCCGGCGGGTCCCCCGCGGCGACGACCTCGGCGGCGTCGCCGAGCAGGTCCCGCAGTGCGGGGGCCGCGTGGCCCGCGGTGAACACCAGCGGCGCGTCCCCGCCCGCGAACACCCGCGCCGCCGGGTCCAGCGAGGACCCGGTGGTCAGCACGACCCGCCGCGGCGACGGCGGGCGGCCGTCGGCGACCCGCCCGGCCCGGCGCTCCGCGCAGCGCACCAGCAGCCGCGGGTCGTCGGCGCGCACGGTCCCCGCGCCGACCAGGATCGCGTCCACCCCGGCGCGTACGGCGTCGACGCGGTCGAGGTCGCCCGCGTCGGAGAGCACCAGCGTGTCGGGACCGGCGTCGTCGATGTAGCCGTCCAGCGACATCGCGACCGACGCCAGCACGTGCGGCCGGTCCATCAGATCACCTCCGTGTACCGGGCAGGCGCCCGATACGTCCGGATACTGTCGGGGCCGTCGGCGCGCCGCGCGCCGGGATCGGGGACGGTGGAGTGGGGCACGAGGCACGGGCGTTCTGGCTGGCCGCACCGGGGCACGGCGAGATCCGGACGGTGCCGGTGCCCGACCCCGGGCCCGACGAGGTGCTCGTGCGCACCCGGTACACCGCGGTCAGCCGCGGCACCGAGACCCTGGTGTTCCGCGGCGAGGTCCCGGAGTCCGAGCACGAGCGGATGCGCGCGCCGTTCCAGGACGGCGACTTCCCCGCCCCGGTGAAGTACGGCTATCTCGCGGTGGGCGAGGTCGAGCAGGGCCCGCCGGAGCTCGCCGGGCGGACCGTGTTCTGCCTGTACCCGCACCAGAGCCGGTTCGTGGTGCCCGCCGACGCGGTCACCGTCGTCCCCGACGACGTGCCCGCCGCGCGCGCGGTGCTCGCCGGCACCGTCGAGACCGCCGTGAACGCGGTGTGGGACGCCGCCCCGCTGGTCGGCGACCGGATCGCCGTCGTCGGGGCGGGGATGGTCGGGGCGTCGGTGGCCGCGGTCCTGGCCGGGCTGCCCGGCGCGCGGGTGCAGCTCGTCGACCCCGACCCGGACCGGGCCGCCGTCGCCGCGGCGCTCGGCGTCGGGTTCGCCTCTCCCGACGACGCCGAGGGCGACCGGGACCTCGTCGTGCACGCCAGCGCCACCCCGGCCGGCCTGGCCCGCTCGCTGGAGCTGCTCGCACCGGAGGGCGAGGTGGTCGAGCTCAGCTGGTACGGGACCCGCTCGGTGCCGCTGCCGCTGGGCGGGGCGTTCCACAGCCGCCGGCTCACCATCCGCGCCAGCCAGGTCGGCACGGTGTCCCCGCGCCGGGCGCGCCGCGGCTACGGCGACCGGATGGCGCTGGCGCTGCGGCTGCTCGCCGACCCCCGGTTCGACGCCCTGGTCGGCGGCGACTGCACGCTCGACCAGCTGCCCACCGTGCTCGCCACGATGGCGGCGGACGGGCCGCCGTCGCTGTGCCTTCGGGTGTCGCACCACGGGGGTCAGTAGCCGGTCGCGGTGTGGCCGCGCGGCGCGTCCGGCGCGGCGTCGACCTGCGGCAGGACGTGCCCGAGCCGGTCGCGCTTGGCGGTCAGGTACCGCACGTTGTGCTCGTCGGCGGGCTCCAGCACCGGCACCAGCTCGGTGACGACGATGCCGTACCCGGTCAGCGCCTCGACCTTCGCCGGGCTGTTGGACAACAGCCGCACCCGGCCGATCCCGAGGTGGCGCAGCACGACCGCGGCGGCCCCGAAGTCGCGCACGTCCACCGGCAGGCCCAGCGCGACGGCCGAGTCGATGGTGTCCAGGCCGTCCTCGTCCTGCAGCACGTGTGTGCGGATCTTCGCGAGCAGGCCGATGCCGCGGCCCTCGTGCCCGCGCAGGTAGACGATCACGCCGCGGCCCGCGCGGACGACGGCGTCGATCGCGATCGACAGCTGCGCCCCGCACTCGCAGCGCCGCGCGCCGAAGACGTCACCGGTGAGGCACTCGGAGTGCATCCGCACCAGCGGCGCCTCCACGTCCGCGGGGTCGCCGTGCACCAGCGCGAGGTGCTCGGGACCGCCCTCGTACTCGCGGAAGGCGATCGCACGGAACTCCCCGTGCCGCGTGGTCAACCGGGACTCGGCGAACTCGTGTCGGTCGTCGTGCACCGTTGCTCCTCCATGATCGGGCAGGGCCGTGAGAGCCTCGCCTGCGTGAATCCCCTCCCGGTCGACACCACCGAGGACGTCCGGGAGCGAGGTGCCTCCGTGGCCCTGCTCCCGGTCGGGAGCCTCGAGCAGCACGGACCGCACCTGCCCCTGACCACCGACACCCTCGTGGCGTCCGCGGTGGCCGCCCGGATCGCGCAGGCCCACCCCGTGCGCGTCCTGCCACCACTGACGATCTCCTGCTCCCACGAGCACGCCGCGTGGGCGGGCACCGTGAGCATCTCCGCGGCGACGCTCGGCGCGGTCGTCTCCGACGTCGCCGCCTCGCTGCGCGCTTCCGGCACCACCGCACTCGTCCTGGTCAACGCGCACGGTGGGAACCACGTCCTGCGCAACGTCGTCCAGGAGGCCTCGGTCGGGCCGCTGCCCATGGCCCTGTTCCCCGTCTCCGAGGACTGGACCGCCGCCCGCCGGGCCGCCGGGTGCGCCACCTCGAACACCGCCGACATGCACGCCGGGGAGCTGGAGACCTCGATCCTGCTGCACACCGTCCCCGACCAGGTCCGGCCGTCGTACCGCGCCGCCGACCACGTCGCCGACGAGCGGCCGTACCTGCTCACCACCGGGCTCGCGGCCTACTCCGCCGGCGGTGTGGTGGGACGGCCGTCGCTCGCCACCGCCGACAAGGGCCGGGGCCTGCTCGACGCGCTCGTGGTCGCCTTCGAGGGGCACCTGCGGGCGCTCGCCGGGCGCTGACGGCGCGGTCCCCCGGGCCGCCCGGCGGCGCCGCAGCACCACGAGCGCGCCCGGTGCGACCCCGACGAGCGCCAGCACCCCGTAGGCGACGGCGGCGGCGAGCCCCTCGGCCGCGGACAGTCCGACCGCGGCGAACCCGGCCGCTGCGGCCGCCTCGCGCGGCCCCCACCCGCCGACGGTCAGCGGGATCGTCATCGCCAGCAACGCGACCAGCAGCAGCGGCAGCAGGACGGTGAGCGGGGCGGTCGCCCCGGCCGCCCGCGCGGCCAGCACGAACAGCGTGAGGTGGCAGGCCAGTGCCCCGGCCGAGGTCAGCACCACCCCGGCCGCGGTGCGCGGGCGCAGCACGGTGCGCGCGTCGGCCCACACGCGGCCGAGCCGGGCGCGCAGCAGCCACCCGACCCCGGCGAGCGCGGCCACGACGACGACCGCGGGCAGCACCGCGCCGCCCGGGACCGCCCCGGCCGCGGCCCGCAGCAGGTCCGGCTGCAGCGCCAGGACGAGGGCGACGGCCGCCACCGCGACCAGGTGCCCCGCGACCCGTTCGAACACCACGGCCCGGACCCCGGCACCGAGGTTCCCCTCGCTGCGCCCGTGGCTGACCGCGCGGTGGACGTCGCCGAGGACCCCGGCGGGCAGCAGCGAGTTGAGGAAGGTGGCGCCGTAGCAGTCGGCCACGGCGCGTCGCGCAGTCAGGCCGAGCCCGATCGAGCGGGCGACCATCCGCCACCGCCAGGCGCTGAGCACGGTCGCGACCGCGCCGAGCAGCAGCGCGGCGACGACCGCCGCCGGCCCCACGCCGCGCAGCCGCTCCAGCACCGGCCCGACACCGACCTGCACGACCAGCGCGGCCAGCAACCCGGCCCCGGCAAGCAGCCGCAGGGCCGGACCCACCCGGCGTCTCATGGCCGCTCCCCCGGGACCACCAGCAGGTCGATGTGCCCGACCGACACGGTGAGCTTCCCCGCGTCGAGGGCGCGCTCGCGCCGGTCACGGTAGGCGCCTGCGTGTGCGGCGAGGCCGGGACGCTGCGCGCACGCCGCGTCGAGCCGTCCGGCCAGCCACTCGCGGAGCAGCGCGGGCCGGTCGGGGCCGAGCCGCCACGGCGAGTCGGCGGTGCGGACCCGCGCGCCGTGCCGGGCGAACGCGGCCGCCGCGGCGGCGGGGGCGTCCGGCCCGAGCATCCGCCGGCCGTTCTCGTCGCGGCGCTGGTGGTCGTCGAAGGCGGCGCCGATCTCGGCGTCGAGCGGGTCCTCGGGGTGCAGCCGGACCCGGCCGGACACGGTCAGGGTGAACAGCACGGGGCAGCCGGCGGCCGTGCAGACAGCGGCCAGGGCGTCCATCTCGTCCGCGGTGAGCAGGTCGAGCAGCGCGGAGGCGGTGATCAGCGACGTCCCGGCCAGCAGGTCGGCGCCGAACCCGGTGAGGTCGCCGGGCCCGGCTCCACCGGTCACCCCGCCGGGGAGCGACGCGACGGCGTGGGAGAGCACGACGGGGTCGCGATCGTGCAGGACCCAGTGCTGGCCACCGGGCCGGGCGAGGTGCGGGGCGAGCCAGCGGCCCATCGACCCGGTGCCGCAGCCGAGGTCGCGCACCAGCAGCGGACCCGGCGGCAGGAGGTCGCGGACGGCGTCGGCGAGCGCGGTCGAGCGGGCGTCGGCGTCGGCGGGCTCGCGCAGGGCGAGCCACTCCGGCGGGCAGACCGGGTTGCCCGCCGCACCCTGGATCGGGACGGCGGTGTGGTCGATGCCGCGGTCGGCGGCGGCGCTCACGGCAGCACCGCGCCGAGGGCGCGGGCGGTGTCGGCCCAGCCGTCGAGCCGGTCCCTGCGTTCCCGGGCGGCGGCGCGCAGGTCCGCCCGCATCCCCGGGTCGGTCAGCCAGGACCGCAGCGCGCCGGCCAGCGCGTCCCGGTCGCCGGGGTCGACGAGCAGCCCACCGTCGCCGAGCGCCTCGGGCACCCCGCCGACCGCAGCGGCGATCACCGGGACGGCCCGGGCCAGCCCCTCGGTGACGACCATCCCGTAGCTCTCGGTGCGCGAGGGCAGCACGAGCAGGTCCGCGGAGGCGTAGGCGGCGTCGAGGGCGGGGCCGGTCAGCGGGCCGGTGAGGGTGATCCGCCCGGCCAGACCGTGCCGGTCCACCGCCGCGCGCACGGCCACGGCGTGCGCGGGGTCGCGGTCGAGCGGCCCGGCCAGGCGCAACGTCCACTCCTGATCGGCGACGCGGGCGAGGGCCTCGACCAGCAAGTCGTGGCCCTTGGTCGGGGTGAGCGCCCCGACCGCGAGCAGCCGGGTACCGGCCGGGTGCGCGGACGTCATCGGGGCAGGGTCCACCCCCGGCGACGCGACGTGCACGCGGGCGAGGGGCAGCTGGTGCAGACGGACCACCCGCCGTGCCGTCCATCGGCTGGTGGTGACGACGGCGGCTGCCGCGTGCAGCGCCGCGCGCTCCCGGGCCCGGCGGTCCGCGACGACCGCCGCGGCGAGCCCGTGCTCGTCGCCCAGCGGCAGGTGCACCAGGACGACCACGCGTACCCGGCCGGTGTGACGGGCGAGGACCCCCGGCGCGGCACAGGCGACGAGCCCGTCGAGCAGCACCGACCCGCCGTCCGGGACGCCCGTGAGCGCCGCGTCGAGCCGCTCGAGGGCGGCCCGGTCCGGGTCCGGCCAGCCGCCCACGACGGCGATCTCCCGCACGGGACGGTCGAACGCGGCGCAGACACCGCGGTCGTAGCGGTTCCCGCCGCTCGGCGAACGCGGGTCGTCGATCCCGGCGGGGACGACGACGTGCACCGCACGCCCCGTGGTGCGGGGCGGTGCGGGAGCCGTCACAGGTCCCGCTCGTAGCTCGCCCACGCGACGTGCGACTCGTGCAGCGTCACCGTCACGCCGGTCAGCCCGCCGGCGTTGCCGCCGAGCTTCCCCGCGCCGATGCGGTCGGCGAGCCGGTCCGCGATCGCCCGGGCCAGGAACTCGGTGGTCGTGTTGACGCCCGCGAACTCGGGGTGGTCGTCGAGGTCGCGGTGGTTGAGGTCGGCGAGCGTCTCCGCGAGCTGCGCGGTGGCCAGCCCGATGTCGACAACGATCCCGTCCGGGTCCAGCTCAGGGCGCCGGAAGGTGGCGTCGACGAGGAAGGTCGCGCCGTGTCGCTGCTGCGCCGGTCCGAAGACCTCGCCGCGCAGGCTGTGCGCCACCATGACGTGGTCCCGGACGGTGATGCTGAACAATCGGTCCTCCTGCGTGCGGCGCCCCCTGAACCGGATGTCCAGATCAAAAGCGGGCAATGTTCATGAAACCACCATGCGGGCGACGCGGCGACCGAGCCGCGTCACGGGGTGGCCCGCGCTGGTCACGCGTATGCGCCCGGCTGCTGCGACCTGTCACCGGTGCTGCTCCGAGCGGATGAGGCGTGACACACCATCGTCACCTTTGAGGCAACTGTGTCTCAAGGGCTACTCTCGTGGCGCGATGCGGACACAGCAGCGTCCGAGTCGACCACTACGAGGAGGTAGCCGATGACCACCCACGAGACCCCGATGCCGTCCTGGTCCGAGACCCTGCGGGACGCCGGCCGGCGCACCGGGAACGTGCTCCGCGCGATCTGGGTGGGCATCGACACCTGGAGCGCCGTCACGCACGGCCGCGCCCCGGCCCGTCGCTGACGCCCGTCCCCCGGTGCGGCACGTCCGCGCCGGGGGACGCCGTCGTCCAGGACCGGTCCGCGTCCGGCGGCGCCAGCCGCGGGTGCAGCTGAGCCCAGGCCAGCAGCCCCAGCGCGGCGGCGACGGCGAACGTCCCCGCCGTCCCGATCCGGCCGGCCAGCCCCCCGGCGAGCGGTGAGCCCACCGTCTGGCCGACGCCCAGGGCGAGGCACGCCCACGTGACCGCGCGTGCGGGAGCGCCCGGGAGGATGTGTGCGGCCCACAGGATGCACAGCCCGGTCAGCCCGATGTAGCCGGCACCGAACAGGCCCGCCGAGACGACCGCACCGGCCAGGCCCGGCTCCGGCAGGGCGAGCAGGGCGATCCCGGCCGAGAACAGGGTCCAGACGACGAGCCCGACCGTTCGCAGCCCGTACCGCTGCGCCGCCCGTCCCACCGCGCCGCCGACCACACCGACCACACCGATCGCACACCAGGCGACGGTGCCGACGACCGGCCCGGCGCCGAGCTCGTCGAGCCGCGCGGTCGAGAAGGTCCAGTACGGCGCGCTGACCAGCCCCAGCAGCCCGGCGACGGCCAGCAGCGGCAGCACCCGGTCGTGCCCGCGCTGCGCGGGCGCCGCCTCGGGGACCCCCCGCGGCAGCGACCACGCGGCGGCAGCAGTGACGACGACCGCGACCAGACCGAACCCGAGCCAGACGGCCCGCCAGTCCCCCGGCAGCAGCGGCGTGAACGCGGTCAGCGCGAGCCCCGCCCCGGTGCCGGTGTTCGCCCAGGCCTGTGCCCGGGTGCGCGCGGCCGCACCGACCGTCTCGACGACGAGCTGCGCCACCCCGGGCGTCGCGATGCCGGCCCCGGCCCCCGCCACCACGATCGCGGCACCGAACACCACCACGCCGGGTGCGAGGGCCATGAGCAGCAGCCCCACCGTCGCGGAGACGGCGGCCGCGATCGTGGCGCCGCGCGCCGACCGCGCCGACAGCGCCGGAGCGGCGAGCAGCCCGAGGACGTAGCCGGCCGTGGAGAGCCCGCCGAGCACGCCGACCGCGGCCGGGGTCAGGCCGAACGTCTCGGTGAATCGAGGCACGAACAGTCCGTAGGCGTAGCGGGCGACGCCGTAGCAGAGCGCGATCACCCCGGCGCCGAGCAGCGCGGTGGTCCACCAGGGCCGGTCGGTGGCGGGTGCAGGTCCGGGCCGTTCACAGGTCGCCGTCATGCCGCTAGTGAACAGACCGGTATGTTTTTTTGCAACTCGCGCCGATTGACGGTGTTGTTTCTGCTGCTAAAGTCGGTCAACAGAACAGACCGTTCGGTTTGGTACAGGAGGATGTATGGCACGCACACGGCGCGGCGACGCCGGGGCGAAGGTGCTCGACGCCGCGTCCCGGCTCTTCTACCGGGACGGCATCAACGCGGTCGGGGTGGACACCGTCGCCGCCGAGGCGGGCGTCACCAAGACGGCCCTGTACACGAACTTCGGCTCGAAGGACCGGCTCGTCGTCGCCTACCTGCGGGACCGCGACCGCCGGTGGCAGTCCGACATCGACCGGATCACCGCCGACCACGCGTCGCCGCGGGACCGGATCCTCGCCGTGTTCGACGCCTACGAGACCTGGCAGTCCCGGGAGGGCTTCCGCGGCTGCGCGTTCCTCAACGCGGCCTCCGAGCTGCCGCGCCTCGACCACCCGGCCCGCGAGGTCGTCCGGCACCACAAGACCGCGTTGCGCAGCTACCTGCAGGCCCAGGTCGAGCGGCTGGGGACGGCCGAGCCGGCCCCGGCGCTCGCCGGGGCCCTGATGATCCTTCTGGAGGGGGCTGCTGCGATGGCGGTGGTCGAGCGCGGGACGGGGCCGATCCGCGCGGCCCGGGAGGTCGCCGACGGACTGCTCCCGGCGCCCTGAACGGTCACACCGGGACGGGTCCGTGCGGGTGCTGGTCGTCGACGACGAGCCGGTGCGCGTGGGTCCACCCGTGCACCGACGGGCTGGCGGTGACGACATGGGCGTGGTCGGCGTCGTGGTCGTGGCGGTGCCGCACGAGGTCGGCGCCGGCCGTCGGCCAGACCGTGACCGCCACCCCGAGCGCGACGACGGCGAGCGCGGCGAGGACCGACCAGGTGACCGTCCAGCCGGCCGAGACCGCCAGCCAGCCGGTGAGCGGGTAGGTGACCAGCCAGCAGGCGTGCGAGAGCGAGAACTGCGCGCTGAACAGGGCCGGCCGCTGACCGGGCCCGGCCGAGGTGCGCAGCAGGCGACCGGTGTTGACCATGATCCACCCCGGGCCGAAGCCGACCAGCGCCCACGCGAGTGCCGCGGTCGTCCACGACGGTGCGGCCGCCAGCAGCAGGGTCGCGCCGGCCGCCAGGCAGGAGACCGCCGCGCCGGCCAGCATCACCGTCCGGACCGGAAGCCGCCGGGCGGCCCACGGGGAGGCCAGCGCCGCCACGGCCGTCCCCGCGCCGGACACCGCGAGCAGCAGCCCGACATCGGCTTCGGTGCCCCCGAGGAGGTCGCGGACGACGTTCACCGTCGTCACCAGCGACACCACCCCCACCGCGGCGACGACGGCGTCCAGCGCCAGCAGCCCCCGCAGCTGCGGGACCGCCCGGAACAGCCGGACCCCGAGCAGCAGCCGGGTCGCGAAGCCGCCCTGCGCGCGGCCCGCGACCGGCGGGACGGCCGTCGACGCCACGAGGACCGCGGAGAACACGAACCCGGCACAGGTGCCGACGAACAGCGTCGAGTAGCTCATCACCGCGACGGCCGCCGCGGCCAGCAGCGGGCTCAGCACCGTCTCCGCGCTGCTCGCGAGCTGCGAGGCCGACAGCGCCCCGGCGTAGTCCCGCTCGTCGGGCACGACGTCGGGGACGACCGACTGGAACACGGGGGTGAACGTCGCCGAGGCGACCTGGAGCACCGCGACCAGGACGAACACCTGCCAGATCCCGGTCACCCAGGGCAGGACGAGCACGACCGTCGCGCGGACGGCGTCCGCACCGACCATCAGCATCCGTCGCGGGACCCGGTCGGCGACCGCGCCGACGACCGGCCCGACGACGACATAGGCCACCATCTTGATCGTCAGCGCCGAGCCGAGGACGAGCGCGGCCCGCTCGCCGGCCAGGTCGTAGGCGAGCAGCCCGAGCGCGACCGTCGTGAGACCGGTCCCGGCCAGGGCGACGACCTGGGCCGTGAACAGACGGCGGAACCGCGTGTTCCGGAACAGCGATCGCACTGGCCCTCCCCTGTCGACTGCGGGGACCGTAGAACGATTTCCCGATCGCCCCAACGGATCAGTTGCCAGACGGGAGCAGCAGCCTGCCGGCGTGAACTGCGAGGTGGCGGCGGCATCGTCCCCGTTCCACGAATCCGCAGGTCAACGCGGCCCGTGGCACCGTTCCGGCTGCGAGGAGGTCGCTGTCGCCGTGCACTCGCAGAAGCCTTCCGGTGTCGTAGTGGGCGACGTCACGGCGACGATTCCCGGATTCCGTGCGGAACGGCGGATCCGCCGTTCCGCGGCGCGGCGGGCGGCACCGGCGGTCCGGCGGGGAGGCGTCCGGGTAGGCTCCCCTCAGGCCCTCGTAGCTCAGGGGATAGAGCACCGCTCTCCTAAAGCGGGTGCCGCAGGTTCGAATCCTGCCGGGGGCACGCAGGTCAGAGGCACAACGACGATCCTCCGACCGATGCCGACAGGTCTTCACGACGACCGACCAGCGGTCGAGCAGCCGGCATCGACCGACCACTGCACAGCGGACGTCCCTCCTCGACCACGAGGTCGGCTTCTGCCACGCCCCATGCCGCAGGCGGGCATGCCTGGTCGCGGGACCGCCGCGAAAGACTCAGGCTTGGCCAGGGCCTGACATCGAGGCGGGGTCGCCCTCCGGGATTGGGCGAGCAGTCTCCGAGTGCGCAGCGAGAACCGGACCAGCGTGAGCTTTCGAACACTGTCCGATGGACAACTCAGCAGACGTCGGAGCCGCCGTACTCAGGCTTGTCGCGATGAACGACGCCGATCCCGGTCCTGTTCTCACCGACCTCGTGGAGTCCGTCCATCGCATCTCCGGGCTGCCGGCGGGAGCAGCACTGCTGTCGGACGGGGCCGTGCGTGGCGTCGTGCGGTCCGGCCCCGCCCAGCCCCTCGAAGCCTTGTCCGCAGGCTTCGGCCAGGGACCTGGCGGCGAGTGCGCCCGTACAGGTCGCCCCGTCCTCTGTCCGGACCTGAGGCGCGAGCGGCCCCGGTGGCTCGTGTTCGCCACGAAGGCGATCGCCGCCGGGGTCGGCGCTGCCTGGGCCCTGCCCATCCGCCACGGGGACGACACCCTCGGTGCACTGCTGATCCTCGGGTCCGGGACGGGAGACGCGGACCTGCGTGTGGCCGAGGTGCTGGTCGAGGCGGCGGCCGTCTCGCTGCTTCGAGCCGCGGCGGCCGAACGGATCGCGCTGGAGTCGAGCCAGCTCCGGGCCGCCCTGGCGAGCCGGGTCGTCGTCGAGCAGGCGAAGGGGATGCTCGCCGCCCACGGCACCGTCGATGTCGGCACCGCGTTCGCCTGCATGCGCAGCCATGCGCGTCGCAGCGGGAAGCCACTTCGCGACCTGGCAGCGGCCATCGTCCGCGGGGACGTCAATCCCGCGATCATTCTGCACGTCGACAGATGACGATCATCAAGCAGCGTCGGCACACTATTCGCAACGGGACACATGGCAGTTTTCACTCCATTGAGTGACATCAGATCTGTGCGAACCGCAACGTATAGCAGGATCCACATAGAGTCGGCCTGTCTTGCATATTCGCAGTTCACAGCCCCGCGCAGGTCGACGCTTCGCAGACCGAGACCACTTCGTTCATCTCATTACGGCGATTTTCACCACCCACCCCCGGCGCTCCGAACAGCGACTGCCCTATAGCGTCGTAATCAGCACTTCGGTCTACCCCGTTTGTGCATCACATTCAGAGGAGAGCATTCATGCGTAAGTCCGTGCGTACCCTCGTCGCCTCCGCGATGGCCGTTCCGATGACCGTCGGGGTGGCCGGCATGGCGTTCGCCGACGAGGGCGACTCCACCCGCGAGCAGTCCCAGACCACCGAGGGCACCGTGGCGGGCGAGCAGGGGTCCACCACCGAGCAGAGCAGCTCCAGCTTCGCCCCGGTGACCCAGCTCAACCCCGCCTTCAACGTCTCCGACGTGCTGGGCTTGAGCGACTTCGCCAACGAGGACTCCGAGGGCGGCAGCAGCCAGTCCGTCGTCCAGGACAACTCGATCGACTCGACCAACGAGCAGGGCAACAGCGCCTCGACCGAGCAGGCCCAGAAGAGCGTCCTCGACCAGGTCACCGGTCTCGGGGGCTGAGAACGGCCACCCACAGAGAGAAGGGCCGGTTCACCACGGTGTGGTGAACCGGCCCTTTTCCGTGTCAGGGCGACCTGGTCTCGCGGGGTCAGCCGTTCGCGTCGCTGGTGTCCACCGTCCCGTTGACGCCCTCCGGGAAGAACCCTCCCGACGTGACGGCCTCGGGGTTCAGGTAGACGATGTTGAGAACCTGACCCGGGGTCCGGGAGAACGCGATCGAGTTCTCGTCGGCCGGGACGATGTTGGCGTTGCCGTTGCCGTCGACGATTCCCTGGTCCAGATCGGACGGCCCGTCCAGCGAGTCCCGGGCGTCGGAGATCTTCCCGACCACGTCGGCCGCACCGCCCTGGAGCAGCAGGGTCCGCACCAGACCTGCGTGGTAGGCCTCGACGGCGAGGATGCCGGCGGCCGCCTCCAGGAAGGTCTTGTTCGACACCAACGGCGCCGCGCCCTTGTAAGCGGTGACGCCGACGTCCTCGAAGATGAAGGCGCCGAGCAGGAAGCTCGTCTCGTCCTTGAACGGGTCGAACGTCTCGTTCTTGCCGATCACCCCGGCAGCCTGCGCGGCTGCGGTGAAGGCCTCCTGCAGGTTGATCTCCGGACGCGCCACGCGGGCCTCGCCCAGGGCGGAGCGCAGGAAGTCGACGTGCGCCCGCTCGTCCTGCGCGATCTCCTCGGCGTACTGGCGGCCGATCTTCGTCTCGAATCGGACCTTGTAGCCGCCGGTGACGCCGCCCAGGTCTCCCTTGCCGTCGATCTGGGAGTCCTTCAGACCTTCGCCGGTGACCGCGCGCAAGTAGAACTCGGCCTCCAGGTACTCGAGGTTGAGCGCGAAGTTCAGGACGGCGGCGTCGGAGACTCCGCCGTCCTCGCTGCCGCCGCCGCTGTCACCGAGACCGAGCCCGCCCAGCAGGCCGCCCTCGCTTGCGGACGCGATGCCGCTGCCGAGAACACCGAGACCGGCAACCCCCGCACCGGTGAGCCCGGCCGCGCGCAGGAAGCGACGACGGTCCATCGCGTTGTCGGTGCTGCGCTCGATCGAGTCGTTCAGGAACTTCTTCGTGAAACCGTGAAACACGAGGTCTCCTCGTGTCGGCCCGACGGGGCGACCGGGTCCGGGGCCGCATCTCCGAGGTCGGGATTCGTGGGGCGCCACTCCGGAGCCCCTGCCCTGAACAACGACACGCCCGCCATGGCAGTAATCCCCCAAATGGGGGATGCAGACGGTGGGACCTCAGAGCCTGGCTCGGGCAGCGCTCTCGATCGCCACCCTCGCCTGCAGCAACAGCCTGGCCCGTGACACGACGTCCTGCGCCTCCGACGAGGTCAGAACTCCCGCGGCGACCACGGTCGCGATGCGGTGAGGAAGCTCCTCGACCAGGGCGATGTGGGCTTCCAGCGAGATCTCGTCTTCCGCCAAGGACACACTCTCTGCCGATAGCGCACCACCAGCGCGCTCGACGTCCGCGGGCACAGGGTCCGGGCGACCACGGCAGTCGGATGAGCCCCCGAAGCTACGTCATAGCGCGCAACCGAGCCCCAAGCCACCGGGCGTGGAGCCATTCGTGGCGCGAACTCGCGCCCACTCACCCCCGTGGAGCCATTGACGCCCGGCCCTCTGCCACTGAAATCCCTGTTCACCGGCTATCGAAACAGATAGGTGAAAGCTCCTAAAGCGGGTTCCGCAGGTTCGAATCCTGCCGGGGGCACTACACCGTGACTAGCGGAAACGCTGGTCACGATCGCAAACGACTTCGTGCCGTGGAACGAAACCCGCTGCGGCCGGGCCACGCTCGGGGTCCCGCACGAGTTCGCCGAGGGCACACCTCACGGCAAGCACGGGTAAGCATGCGTCACCTGCCTGCCGCCCGGGGCCTGCGACACCGGCGGCCGGTCCCTCGGGAGCGGACCGGCATGGTCGCTCGCCGGCTACACCCCGTCCCCGATGGCGGACACCGGCGACGACATCTGCTCGGCGTGATCGAGGAGGTCAGTCCCTCTCGTGCGGTCGCGCGGCGTGGCCCGGGCGCCCGCGCGTGCGGCGCTGCTCCTTCATCTCAGCCTCCATCAGATGCCGCCGCCCACCGACCAACGCGTCGCGCACCGCTCGGTCCAGGTCCAGCGTGGTGCGGTAGTAGCCGTCGTCGTACTCCTCCACGACCTGGAAGCTCCACCGCCCCGCGACGACGTTGAGCCCGATCAGCTCGGTGGTGATCCGGTCCGCCAGATCGTCGCGACCCATCTCCCGCAGGCCGCCGACGACCTCGTCGAGCATCTCGTCGGCGTACCCGGTCATCTGGTGGAAGGCGTAGAGGTGCCCGCGGGCCCGTTCGATCGTCTCGACGGCCTCGGCCAACTTGCCCACCGTGGTCACCGCCTCGTCCGACACACCGTCCGGTCGGCGGTGCTCTGGGGCCGGTCGGTCGTCGTCGCGGCGGTCCTGCCGACAGCTCTCGGACATGCGGGGGTCTTCCCGGTTCCGGCGGCCAGGAACCGTCCTGCCGTACTCCCGCCCTCGGCGC
Organism: Pseudonocardia sp. UM4_GMWB1; assembly: GCF_017312155.1. Taxonomy (NCBI): domain Bacteria; kingdom Bacillati; phylum Actinomycetota; class Actinomycetes; order Pseudonocardiales; family Pseudonocardiaceae; genus Pseudonocardia; species Pseudonocardia sp. UM4_GMWB1. The sequence goes on from NZ_QJPN01000001.1 coordinate 5,665,424, forward strand.
CGTCCGCGACGGCACCGAACGGAGCAGTGAGCGCAGCGCGCGACCGAAGCCCACCGTGGCCGACAATCGGTGCGCACCGTGTCCGGCGCCGTTCATCGACGCTGCCGCGGTGTTCGGTGATCGTCAGCGGAGCGCGACCGAGAAGTGAACTCGACGCAGTAGGCATCGGGATGGATGCCGGAGTCGAGCACACGACCCGGGGACGGGCCGACGCCGGTGCGGGGCCGTGGTCCGGCGTCCAGCCGACGTCAGAGCCAGCCGCGTTCGTGCGCGTGGCGCGCGGCGTCGTGGCGGGTGGCGGTGCCGGTCTTCTGCATCGCGCTGGACAGGTAGTTGCGGACCGTCCCGTGGGCGAGGTGCAGCCGGCGGGCGATGTGTGCCACGGAGTAGCCCTCGCGGGTCTCGGCGAGGGCGTCGATCTCGCGGTCGGTGAGCGGGCAGTCGTCGATCACGGATGCTCGAGGACCTCGTGGGCGATCCACCGACGCCCGGCCCGCAGCTCGTGGACGACCGCGACGATGTCCTCGGGGTCGGCGCTCTTGCTCATGAACCCCTGCACCCCGAGCTTGAGCGCCCGGCGCAGGACACCCGGGCGGGCGTGCCGGGTGAGCATGAGCACCGCCTGCTCGGGGTGGTGTTCCCGGATCCGCGCGACGGCGTCGAGGCCGTTGGCCCCGGGCATCTCCAGGTCGACGACGAGCACGTCGGGACGGTGCTCGAGGGTCTCCCGAACGGCCCCGTCGCCGTCCTCGGCCTGGGCGACGACGACGATCGTCCCGTCCTGGGGCAGCAGCGCCGCCATCGCGGTCCGCAGCAGCTTCTCGTCGTCGGCCAGCACGATGCGGACGGGCTCAGCGCCGGCCATGGCCCCCACCTCCCGTGGGTCGGGCCGTGCCGGTACCGCGCGTGCCCGCCCCGGGGCTCGCGAGCCGGGCCGCCACGGTGAACGTCGTCGGGGTGGTGGTCACGTCCAGGTCGCCGCCGGCCGCGGCCAGGCGGTCCCGCAGGCGGGCGAGGCCCCGCAGCTCCGGTCCGGCGTCCGCGGCGGGGGCGACCCCGTCGTTGGTGATCTCGACCCGGGTCGCCGACGTGGTGATGCGCACGGTGCTCGGGCGGGCGTGGCGGAGCAGGTTGGTCGTGGCCTCGCGCAGCACCTGGGCGAGCAGCGGGTGGGCGGGGGCGGCGCCGGGGTCGTGGTGGACCTCGACCGTGATCCCGGCGGCCTCGCCCAGCCGACGGGTGTTCTCCAGCTCGGCGGTCAGGTTGAGCTGGTGGCGCGCGTGGGCGAGCTCGCGGGTCCGGGTGAGGGCGTCGTCGACGAGTCCCCGGATCTCACCGAGCTCGGCGACGGCCGTCGCGGTGGCGTCCTCGCCGCCGCCGCGGACGAGGCCCTGGGCGTAGGCGGCCTTGAGCTTGATGACGTGCAGCGAGTGCCCGTGGATGTCGTGCAGGTCGCCCGCGAACCGCATCCGCTCGTGGGCGACCGCCAGCTCGCGCTCGGCCTCGCGGGCCCGTTCCAGACGACGCACGACGACCCACGCGTACTCGGAGACGACGATGACGCCGGCGACGAACAGGGTGCCGAGCAGAGGCAGGAGCACGTACTGGCCGGCGAGGGTCACGGTGGGCGGCCGGGGCAGGAGCGCCGCGGCACCGGACGCCGCGACGACCACGGCGAGCGCACCGACCCACACCCGCCGGTGACGCGGGCGGGCGGACACCAGCAGCGACCCGATGAGCGCGAAGGGCACGAAGGTGATCGGGCTCGCGGCGCTCAGGGCCGCGACGAGCCAGTTCACCCCGGTGAAGGCCAGGGTGAACACGGCGCCGCGCGAGTAGCCGTCCAGGCTCCACTGCCGCAGCACCCCGAGGGCCAGGACCAGACCCACGGCGACGATCAGGCCCTCCCACCAGCTGTGCGCCGTGAGCACGACACCGACCACGCACAGCGGGGCGATGGCGGCGAGGGCGGTGAGCATCGCGGCCCGGCGCGCCCGGGCGGCCGCGGTCCCCGCGGCCGCACCGGTGTCGGCGCCATCGCTCACGACGACATCGGTCACGGCGGCGGCATCGGAGTCGGTCACGGGGCTCCCGGTGGGGCGGTCGGTCACGACCGCGTCGGCTGCGGGCGGCGCTGCTTCAGCGTGCGCCCGACCAGAGTCTTGCCGATCAGCCCCACGACGAGCACGGCGAGCGCCACCCACTGCAGGGATCCGTTCCGCAGGAAGAACGCGGTGACCGGCTCGGGCAGGACGGTGAACAGCCCGGTGTCGTAGGCGAGTCCGACGTAGGCGATGACCACGGTCACGGAGAGGACGGTGACGGCGGTGAGGACCAGGTCCAGCAGCTTCATGGTCGTCAACGGTCCGGCACGCTCCTCGGCGACGGTAGTGACACGGCGTCATGTGCTGCGGTGACCTCACGCCACTGTGCCACCGGTGCGTGCGCGGGTGCGATGGGACACGACCCGATCGACCCGAGGAGACGACATGTTCCGCTCACACCTGCTCCGGCTCGCCGTGGGAGTGGTGTCGCTGACCGCCGTCGCCGCCTGCGGCGCCCCCGCCCCACCCGGAGCAGCCGCCGCGGCCGCGACCACACCGCCACCACAGCTCGCCGCCGTCCACGACCAGCAGATCACCTGGCAGCCCTGCGACGGGTTCGCCACCTCGGCGGCCGACCGGGCCCTCTACGCGAACGACCGCTTCGACTGCGCACGCGTCCAGGTCCCGCTGGACTACGCCGACCCCGACGGCCCCCGCGGGCAGGTCGCCCTGCTCCGGGCGAAGGCACGCGGCGAGAAGATCGGTTCGCTGCTGGTCGACCCCGGCGGTCCGGGTGGGTCCGGAGCGAGCTTCGTGGCCTCCCTGGGCCCGGTCTGGGACAACGTCCCGGTCGGGGAACGCTTCGACGTCATCGGGTTCGACCCGCGCGGAGTCGGCGCATCGACACCTCGGGTGGACTGCTTCACCGACGCCGAGACCGATCGCAACGCACTGCCCTCGACCTACCTGTTCGATGTCGCCGACACCGACCGGGCCCGCGACATCGCCCGCCGCTGCACCGACGCGACCGGCGGAGTCGAGGCGCTGACCAGCGTCGGGAGCGACAACGTCGTGCAGGACATGGACGTCCTGCGCGCCGCCCTGGGCGAGGAGAAGCTCACCTACCTCGGCTACAGCTACGGCAGCGAGCTCGGTGCGATGTACGCCCAGACGTTCCCGCAGAACCTGCGCGCCATGGTCGTCGACGGCGCCGTCGACCCCGACATCTCCGAGGCACAGCTCCGTCTGTCGCAGTTCGCGGCCTGGCAGAAGGCCTTCGACGGCCTCGCCGCCACCTGCGCCACCGAGCCGGACTGCCCGCTGGGCACCGACCCGGCCCGCGCGACCGAGGTCTTCCAGGACCTCACCCGCCCCCTGCTCGACCACCCCGCCCCCACCACCGACGGCCGCACACTCACCTACACCGACATGGTCCCGGCCGTCTACAGCTCGTTGTTCTCCCCCGCCCAGCGCCCCCAGCTCCTCCAGGGCCTCCGTGACCTGGCCGCAGGACGCGGCGACACGCTGCTCGCCCTGCGCGACGCGGCCCTCGGACGCGGCCCCGACGGCCACTACGGCGGCTCCACCCACATCGACGCCAACCTCGCCACCCGCTGCATGGACAACCCTCGCCGCACCCCCGCCGAACAGGCCGAACTGCGTGACCGGGCCCGGCGAGCCGCCCCGTTCCTCGACCCCGGCCGCCCCGGCGGACCCACCCACTACGAGTGCGAGGGGTGGCCCGAGCCCCCCAGCCGGACCCTCCCCTGGAGCACCGACACGGCCGGGCTGCCACCCACCCTGACCCTCTCGCTGACCGACGACCCGGGAACCCCCTACCAGGGCGGTGTCCACCTCGCCCGAGCTCTGGGCGGCAGCCTGCTGACCGTCGAGGCGGCCCAGCACGGCATCGCCCTCTACGGCGGCAACGCCTGCGTCGACCGGGCCGTCACCGACTACCTCGTCGACCTCGTGACGCCGCCGCCGGGCGCGCGGTGCGGCGGCTGACCGGCCTCGGGAGCCCGGCCCCACGCACGATCAGCGGTGCCGTGCTCCCGGTGGACCGGGACAGCGCCGTGCGGCGGTTCTCGCCGCCGGTCACCCGCCGTGCCCGACAGCCGTACCACCGGCTTCCCGGGAGGGACACCATGACCGCGCTCCGCCGGACGACCGGCATCCTGCGCTCGGACCCACGGGGGCTGACACACGTGGCGTCGCGCGCCTGGCGGGTCCTCGGCGGCGCGGGTGCGGCCCGGGAGCGCCCCCGTCCTCCGGGCGCGGTCCCGGGCCGCTGATCCACCGCACCCGTTCCCGCCCGGGAGTGCCCCGGTCAGGGCAGCTTCGACGCCACGACGTCGAGCCGCACGATGTCGGGCGCCGTCGCGAACAGCTCGTCGGCCCGCTCACCCAGCGCCTGGCCGACCCGGCCCTGCAGGTGGGCGGTGCGGCCGTCGTCGTCGGGGAAGAAGTCGACGATCGCGTACGTCGTCGGACCGAGCCTGACGGCGAACCAGGCCACGGTGGCCGGCTCCTCACCGACCAGTGAGCGCCCCGCCTGCAGGAACTCCTCGACGTCGCTCTCCTTGCCCGGCCGCGCCTCCAGTGTCACGAGCAGTCCCACTCCGACCGACATGTGTTCTCCCCTCGACGGTGGTCCGATCCGGCTGCCCGGGTCCGGCCGAGATCAGGATGGGAGGCGCGGAGGGCCGCGGCCTCGGCCCGCCGGGTCCGACCTCGGCGGTGTGGCTGGACGTGCCGGGCCGGGTCACGGCACCGAAGCGCGACCCCGCTCCCCCCGCTGCCGCCGGGTCGTACCGGGCGGTGACCACGCACCATGTCCGTTCGGTGTAGTGCAGGTCCAGATCCTGCCCGGCCTCGCCCGCCGGTGCGGTGACAGGGCCGCGCCGGTCACCCCCGACCGCGTCCTGAGCGTCGCCGAGCTCGAGGCCCGCAACCGGGCCCGGGTGATCTCCCGGGCACGGACACACGGCCTGCTCCGACCGCCGGTGCCGGCCTGCCCCGGCCGGGGCGGCCACGGCCCGCCGGGCCGGACCTCGACGGTGTCGCTGGCCATGTCGGGCCCGATCGCGGTGCCCCGGGGCTCTCTAGCGTCGTGACCGCGCCACAAGGACCCGCCGGGCCCGGCGCACCAGCTCACCGCAGCCACCGGAAGGGGAGCACACCCCTGATGTCGCCACAGCTCGCCACCGACCACCCGGGACGGGAACGGCCCCGCACGGCCACCGGACCCGACCAGGACCCGACCACCGTGCTCCAGCGGCGGGTGGACAACCTCGCCCGAGCCTTCCACACCCGGGACGCGATCGGTCAGGCCAAGGGCATCCTGGTCGCCCACTACGGCATCGAGGCCGACGAGGCGTTCGCCCTGCTGACCCGCATCTCCCAGCACACCAACACCAAGCTCGCCGACCTCGCCCTCACCCTGGTCACCCGGGTCCGCGAGCGCAGACCGGCACTCCCGCAGCACTGCCGCGTCGTCACCGAGGTCGTCCAGGGCCTGCTCGAGCGGCCCGGGCACCCCGGCGCCGGCCGGCCCGTCCGGGACGGGGTCGACCGGTGACGGCCGGGGACCTGCACGGCCGGACGGTCGCGATCCTCGCCGCCGACGGCGTGGAACGCGTCGAGCTCGACCTCCCCCGCGGCGCGCTCTACGGCGCCGGGGCCCGGGTCGAGGTGCTGTCCATCCACACCGGATCGCTGTGGACCCGGGAGTGGGACAAGGACCCCGCGGGCACCGTCACCGTCGACCGGGAGGTCGCCGAGGCCTCGGTCGACGACTACGACGCCCTGCTGCTGCCCGGGGGCACGGTCAACCCCGACCAGCTGCGCACCCACCCGGTCGCGGTCGAGTTCGTTCGGAACTTCGTGGCCACCGGCAGGCCGGTCGCGGCGGTGTGCCACGGCCCGTGGACCCTCGTCGAGGCCGACGTGGTCCGGGGGCGCCGGCTCACCTCGTGGGCGAGCATCCGCACCGACCTGCGCAACGCCGGCGCCGAGGTCGTCGACGAGGAGGTCTGCGTCGACGGCCAGTTCGTCACCAGCCGGTCCCCGTTCGACCTCCCCGCCTTCTGCGCCGCGATCGTCACCCGGTTCGCCGCCGTGCCCGCCCGGGCCTGACCGACGCACCGAGCACGGGGCGGACAGCACACGGACCCGTCTGCGGGAGGACCCGCCACCCGATGCCCTCCGCCATCGCCACCGCCCGCGTGGACGGCCGGACCGAGGTCGTCCGCACCCCCTCCGGAACCGGCTGCCCGAGCAGACCGGCCGGACCGCCGCACCCGGCGGCCGGCCCCGAAAGGACACGACGATGCGACAGATCGAGACAGTGACCCTCGAGGAGGCCCGCCGGGTGATCGCCGCGGGCGAGCGGAAAGCCCACGAGATCGGCTCTCCGAGCAACGTGGCGGTGGTCGACGCGGGCGGGAACCTGGTGGCCCACATCCGGATGGACGACGCCTGGATGGGCAGCATCGACATCTCGATCAACAAGGCCTTCACCGCACGGGCCTTCGACATCCCGACCGGCGACCTCGCGACGAGCTCCCAGCCCGGCGAGCAGTTCTTCGGCATCAACGGCTCCAACCACGGCCGAGTGATGATCTTCGCCGGTGGGGTGCCGCTGCACGGGAGCGACGGGAACGTCGTCGGCGCGGTCGGGGTCTCGGGAGGCAGCGGGGAGCAGGACCGGGTCGTCGCCGAGGCCGCCGAGGCCGCGTTCCGGCCCGTCCCGGCCCCGGCCTGACCACCGGCCCGAGTGACCGGAGCCCTCGTGGCGGCGCTCCTCGGGGCCCGCGCGTCCGTCCCGGCCCCGGCGGGTCCGATCAGCCCGCGGTGAGGAAGGGCTGCAGGAGGACGTCCGCGACCTCCGTCGCGATCTGATCCAGGGACAGCGGGCCGTCGGGGCGGTACCAGGAGTGCAGGTTGCCCAGGGCCCCCAGCGCCGGCAGCACGGCGATGCTCGCCCGTCGGGGCGGGACGCCGTGCTGCTCGGCGACCTCACGCGCGAGGGACCGGAAGACCTGTCCGTGCTCGCGGCGCAGCTCCGCGAGCCGGGAGGCGATCGCCGGGACCGGCACCGACATCAGGAAGAGCGAGGCGAACGCACGGAAGTCGCGGAACTCGATGATCGCCTGCTCCACGAACAGCAGCCGCAGCCGCTCCCCCGCGGGCAGGTCGCGCGCCGCGATCGCCCGGAGCCGGTCGAGCACCTCGGCGTGCCCGTTCTCCACGGTGCGGAGGAACAGCTCCTCCTGGGAGGAGTAGGAGTGGTGGAGGCTGGGGCCCCGCAGGTCCAGCCGGGCGCCGATCTCGTCGAATCCCGCACCCTCGTAGCCGCGCTCCGCGACGACGTCGGCGGCGGTGTGCTCGACGAGCGGCGACGGGCGGCCCGCTTGCGGGCCACCCGGTTCTCCCCGGCGTCGTGAACCCCTGATCGCGCCCCTGCAGTGTCTCCAGCAGGCGATCGAGGACAGCGCGGTCACGAGCTCGTGCAGGTCACCGGGGTCGAGGGGCGCGCACCCGGGGTCGACGTCACGACCGCTGCGGGACCGCCCGGCCAGGTCCACCGCGCGGTCGATGAGTCGTCGACGTGATCCCGAACGAACACGGGACGGCGCAGGGCGATGCACCGACCTCCCATCCTCGGAACTACCAGCGGCCCGGACGCATCCCGTCCAGGACGGGACGCCCCGCACTCAGCCCCGGTCGGCGGGCGGACGGCCTCCCAGCTCGTGGGTCGCGTCGCGGGCGGCCGTGACGACCGGGCCGACGAGCCGTTCGACGTCGGCCGGACCGATACGGGAGGTCGGGAACCCCACGCCGAGGACCACGGCGAGATCCCCGGTGTGGTCGCGGACCGGGGCGGCGACCGAGCCGACGTCGGGATGCCGCTCCCCGAACGCCACCGCGACACCGGCGGCGCGCACCTCGTCGAGCTGCCGGTCCAGCTCCACGGTCGAGGCCGGGGTGCGGTCGGTGAACCGTTCGAGCGTGGCCTCCCCCAGCTCGCTCCGGGCGCCCGGATCGAAGGCGAGGAACACCTTGCCGGGCGCGCCGGCGTGGATCGGCATGACCATGCCGACCCGGAACGGCCGCATCACGACGTGCCGGGTCTCGGCGGCGGCGACGATCGTCCGGAAGGTGCCGTCACGGACGTAGAGGCAGGCGCTCTCGCCGGTCTGGTCGCGCAGGTCCGCCAGGAGCGGCCGGAGCAGCCGGACCGCGTCGAGCCCGAGTGCCCCCGGCGCGGCCCAGCGCACCAACGCGATCCCGATCCGGTAGCGGTCGCCGTCCCGGTCGAGATAGCCCTCGGCCACCAGGTCCTGCACGAGGCGCTGACACGTGCTCGACGGCAGCCCGGTCGCTTTCGCCAGGTCCCGCAGCGTGGGCTCGGGGGACTCCAGGGTGAAGCTGTCGAGGATCGAGCTGATCTTGCGCAACACCAGCGTGCCACCGCGCCCGTCCCCCTTGCTCCCCGTCACGAGATCACCCTCCGGCCGTCGGTCGCCTGTTGACATCGCAGCCTACAGCCCGGATTCTGGGTTGGCCACCCACTATGTGGGTTCAGATCACGGCACAACGGAGTGAGGTCCCCGCACATGACCGGTTTCACGCAGTCCGGAGCCCCCGGAGCGTCGCCCCCTCGGCCGACCCGCGTCGGCCTGATCGTCCCGAGCTCGAACACGACGATGGAGACCGAGCTCCCCGAGCTGTTCGCCCGTCAGACCGCGGCCACCGGGCACCGGTACACGTTCCACTCCGCACGCGCGGCACTGAAGAACGTGACGCGCGAGGAGCTGCTCGCGATGGTCGGGAAGGCCGCCGAGTGCGCGGTGGCCGTGTCCGACGCCGACGTCGACGTCATCGCCTACGCCTGCCTCGTGGCCGTCATGGCCCAGGGCCCGGGCGCGCACGCGGAGTCCGAGCGGCTGATCGCCGAGGCGGCCGCCGGCAACGGCCACCCCGCCGAGGTCGTCAGCAGCGCCGGAGCCCTGGTCCGCACGCTGACCGGGATGGGCGTCGGCCGCGTCGCGATGATCACGCCCTACATGCGGCCGCTCACCCGGATGGTCTCCGACTACGTCGAGGGCTCGGGGATCGAAGTGCTGGACGCGACGAGCCTGGAGGTCGACGACAACCTCGCCGTCGGCTGCCTCGACCCCGGTGCGCTGCCCGGGATCGCCCGCAGGCTCCGGCTCGAGGGGGCAGAGGCCGTCGTCCTGTCCGCGTGCGTGCAGATGCCGTCGCTGCCCGCCGTCCAGGCCGTGGAGGACGAGCTCGGGCTGCCGGTGGTGACCGCGGCCACCGCGACCACCCACGAGGTGCTCCGGGCGCTCGGACACACCCCCGCGATCAGCGGCGCCGGCCGCCTGCTGGCGGGATGAGGGCGTCATGACACTCTCCGTCCTCGCCTTCCTCGTGCTCGTCGCCGCGTTCGTCATCGGTTCGCTGACCAGCATCAGCGCAGGCCTGCTCGCGCTCGTCGCGGCGTTCGGGGTCGGTTCACTGGCCGCCGGCCTGCCGCTTTCCGACGTCATCGGCGAGTTCCCCGCCGGGCTGTTCCTCATCCTGGTCGGGGCGACGCTGCTGTTCGGCATCGTCCGGGAGACCGGGACCATCGACCTGATGGCCTACTGGGCCGAGCGGCTCGCGGGCGGCCGCCGGCTGCTGGTCCCCGTCCTCATGTTCGCCCTGGCCGCGCTGCTGGCCGCCGCCGGCGCGTTCACCCCGGCGGCGATCGCCATCGTCGCGCCCGTCGCCCTGGCCCTGGGATCCCGGTTCGGGATCAGCTCGCTCGCGATGGGGCTGGTCGTCATCCAGGGCGCGAACGCGGGCGCGTTCTCCCCGGTCAACCCGTTCGGCGTCATCGCCAACGACATGCTCGACCAGGCCGGGGCCGGTGGCGACGCGACCCTGCGGCTGTTCCTGTCGGTGTTCGCGTTCAACGCGGTGCTGGCCGTCGTCGCCTACGCGGTCGTGCAGTCCGCCGTCGGATGGCTCGACCGGCGGTCGTCCGCCGCGAACCCGGCGGGCGACACCGACAGCCCGGCGGCCGGGCGGGAGCCCGGTCCGGGCGGCGGCGCGGCCACCGCGGTGGCCGAACGCACGGCCGTCTCCGGGATCACCCGGGTCCGGGCCACCCCGATGCGGATCCTGACCCTCATCGGGATGGGCTCGCTGCTCGTCCTCACCACCGTGCTCGGGATCGACGTCGGGGTGGCGACGCTGGTCATCGCCCTGGTCCTCATCATCGTGCGCCCCTCGGTGCAGAAGCCCGTCATCGACGCCATGCCCTGGTCGGCCATCCTGCTGGTGACCGGCATCGTCACCTACGTCGGCATGCTGGAGACCATCGGCGCCCTCGACGATCTCCAGGAGGGCATCGCCGGGCTCGGCAACGCGTCGCTCGCCGCGCTGGCGGTCAGCTACGTCGTGGGGCTGGTCTCGGCGTTCGCCTCGACGACCGGCACCCTGACGGTGATCGGCCCCGTCGTCGCCCCCATCGCGGCGGACCCGACCCTGTCGGTGGTCGGCGTCGTCACGGCGGTCGGCATCAGCTCGTCGGTGGTGGACACCAGTCCCATGTCGACCAGCGGCGCGCTGCTGATGGCGAGCGCGCCGCCCCGGCTGGAGCGGATGTTCTTCCGCGCCCTGCTCCTCTGGGCGATCGCCATGATCGCGATCGTGCCGGTGGTCGCCTGGCTGCTGTTCGTGCAGCTCGGCATCGGCTGAGGTCGCCGACGCCGACCGGGCGCCCAGGGCCGGGCCATGGCGCCCGGCGGGGCCCCGGCATCCCCGGGGCCACGCGGGGTCAGGCCGCTCCGGCGCGGATCGCGGTACGGCGTCGCTCCTCGTCCGCGGTCACCTCCTGGGCGCGGACCGCGGTCGCGGCGGCGCGGGCCGCGGGGACCACGATGACGCCGTCGTCGTCGGCGGCGACGACATCGCCGGGCTGCACCACCACCCCGCCGACGGCGACCGGCTCGTCGATCCGTCCGGGCCCGTGCTTGAACGGCCCGGCCGGCGTGGTCGCCCGCGCCCACACCGGGAAACCGATCCTCTCCAGCTCGACGACGTCGCGAGCCGCCCCGTCGATCACCATGCCGGTCACGCCGCGGGCCAGTGCCCGCTCCGCGATGAGCTCCCCGATCAGGGCCCGCGTGGTGTCGCCGTGCCCGTTGACCACGATCAGGTCACCGCGCCGGACGTTCTGCAGCGCCCGGTGGATCGCCGCGTTGTCCCCGCTGCGGACCCACACGGTGCGGGCCCGGCCGACCGCGCGGGCACCCTTGTAGAGGGCGTGGATGCCGCCGTCCATCATGCCCATGCGGTCCTGGGCGTCGCCGATCGTCGCCACCGCGAGCCCGCGGTAGGTGTCCAGGAGGGCCTCCTGGTCGACGAGCTGTTCGTCGGCGAGGGTGTGGTGCAGCTGCGCCGTCGCGCGGGTCATGCCCGGTGCCACCCCCAGCTGGTCGAGCAGGTGGACGGCCGCATCGGACTCGCCGGCGCGGCGCGCCGCGTGCTTGGCCGTGCCGATGTGGAGGCGCTCCCGGGTCGCCGTGCCGTCGGCCAGCTCCCCGTCGATCTGCCGGGCGACCCACTCCTCGGCACCCGCGGCCCGCCCGGCCCGCAGCGCCTCGGTGATGAGCGCTCCGAGCCCCTTCATCCACGTCGTGCGCAGCAGCTTGCGCGCCGATGCGTCACCGGGGGCTCCCCCGATGTCGTCGACGTCGGCACCGAAGGAGCGGAACCGTCCGGCCGCGGCCGTGGCCCCGGCCCCGCTGATCACCACGCTCGTCGCGATGCCGTGGCGCGGCACCGGCCCGATCACCGAGACGTCGGCGAAGCGGCCCGCCCCGACGGCGTCGGCGATCAGGATCTTGGCCGCCGGGTCCCCGGCGTTCATGTCGGCGTAGACGGCCGACTCGTCGAGGTGTGGTGCGACGGCCTCGGCGGCCGACTGCGCGTGGCGCCCACCGACGAGGCTGAGCACCAGGTCGGCGCCGCGGACGGCGTCGGCGGGACCGGCCTCCCGCCGCACCCCCACGGGCGTGGGGACCGACGCCGGGTCGTAGCCGGTGACGGTCCATCCGTGAGCCGCGAGACCGGAGGCGTAGACGGCGCCGGCCTCGCCGAGTCCCAGAACGGTGGCGTGCATGAGAGAGCCTTTCTCGAGATGGAGCGGGTGTTCGGGCGGCGGGATCGCCCGGTGTCAGTCCCCGGTCGACGCGTCCTCGGCGGGCTCGCGGTCCTCCAGGTAGCCACCGGCGAAGGCGATGAGCCCGAAGACGACCGCGGCGCCGATGGCCGGGACCAGCAGCACGTCCGAGGCCCCCGAGACGAGTGCGGGTCGCATCAGGACGACACCGAGGGCCTGGAGCACGACGAGGGCGGCGCCGATGAGGACGAACACCGCCATCGCCGTGAGGAACAGGATCCTGGCGACGGACCGGGCGCGGTCGCGTACGCCGACGGGACTGGTGCGTGTGGTGGTGGACATCGGCTCGTCTCCTCGGGGCCGGGCGGGATGCGGGCGGGGTGCGTCGTTCACAGCGACACCGGCAGGACGCCCCACGCGATCAGGCATCCGATCAGCAGGACGGGGAGCATGAAGTAGACGATCAGCGGGACGAAGGTCTTCTCCGGCTTCGCACCGGTGAGTCCGGCTGCGACGAAGATGGATCCGGAGGCCGGAGGCGACGAACCCTCGGTCGAGGCGAACACGAGGATGGCCGTCACGGCGAGCACGGGGTCCACGCCGACGGCGACGAGCGCGAGCAGGGACACCTGACCGACCGCTGTCAGGGTCGCGGTCGAGGACAGCGGCCCGGCCACCACGGCCACCAGCACCGCGACGAGCAGGACCATCACGTACTGGTTGATGGCCAGACCGCCGAGGATGCGGTCGACGTCGTCGGCGAGCCCGAGGCCGTTGAGGACCTCGCTCGCCGCGACGGCGAAGAACAGCAGCGAGCCGATGACCGCGAGGCGGGGCATGGCGCCGGTGGTGAAGTCGAACCAGCCCGCGCGGGTGCTCGGCAGCTGCTTGCGTCCGACGACCAGTGCGATCGCCGTGATCAGCACCGGGATCCAGATCAGGATCGAGATGTCGCCGAGGGAGTCACCGAGAGGAGTGTCCGTCCCGAGGAGATCCGACAGCGGGCCGACGGTGAGCAGGATCGGCACGAACGCGCCGACCATGATCAGCGGGGCGGCTCCCGCCGCACGGACGCTGGCGCGCAGCGGGGTGATCGCCTCGTCGTCGACCCGGGTGATGCCGTCGCGGCGGACGAACCAGAAGATCAGCAGGAACCGCCACACGATCTGGTAGATCCCGGCCATGAGCAGGGCGAGATAGATCTGACCGGTGGTCACCATGGAGCCGGCGAAGCCGATCATGATGACCATGGAGGCGCTCGGCGGGAGCGCCGCGCCCATGCCGCCGTTCCCGGCGAGCATCGTGGCACTGCGTGTCGGGCTCCAGCCGCTGCGGACCATCCACGGCCCCGTGAAGGAGCCCGTGGCGGCGGTGTTGCCGGAGTTGGACCCCGACAACGCCCCCATGACCGCCGACCCCGCGGTGTCCACGAGTGCGGGGCCGCCGCGCAGTCGCCCGAACACCGAGTTGAGGATCGCCAGCAGCCGCTGGATGAGCCCGAGGCGGTCGATCACGTACGCCATCAGCACGAACGCCATCGCGGCGAAGAGGACCTCGTGCTCCAGTGCGCCGACCATGCCGTCGAGCAGGGCCCGGGGCGCTCCGGTACCGGCGAACAGCGCCGTGACCAGCAGGCCGATCAGCATGGCCTCGCCCATGTTCCGGCGCAGGACCACGTTCCAGGTCACGATGACGGCGATGAACGCACAGAGCGCTAGGAGCGCGATCGGCATGTGGACCAGTCCCGACGTCGATGTTGGACTCTGGTGAGAAGATGTCTCACAGAATGGAAGTCTTGCTCGCGGAATGAGTGTGGGTCGTGGTTCCGGGCCTGTCAAGGGCGTCGTCGCGCCCGCCTGGCGAGGCGATCTACCACTGTGTGAGAAGGTGGGCGTGCGTGGTCGGCGACGGAAGTGGGGCGGCATGGACAAGAGCTCGACGATGCGGTCCCTGGAACGGGCCATCGACGTCCTCGAGGTGCTCGACGAGGCGCGTCAACCGCTGCGGCTCACCGAGATCGCGCGGCGCGCAGGACTGCCGGTGCCCACCGCGCAGCGCATCCTGGCGGTGCTCGAGTCGCGGGACCGGGTCGAGCGCAGCGGCGCCGGCTACCGTCCCGGCGTCGCCCTCACCTTCGGTGCGCACGCCTACCTGACGACCAACCCGCTACTGCTCGTCGCGAGTCCGGTCCTCATCGACCTGGCGGTCGAGACGGGGCTGACCGCGTCGCTGTTCCGGGAGTACCACGACACCCGCGTCGTCCTGACCCGGGCGCACGCGCAGCGCAGGCTCCGGTACGAACTGCCGGTCGGGGCCCGGCTGCCGTTGCACCTCGGCGCCGGCAAGGCGCTGCTGGCCCAGCGGAGTGCGGAGGACGCCCGCGCGCTGCTGGAGAGCCTCGGCGAGACCGCCGAGTACCCGGCACCCGACGTCGAGGCGGTGCTGGCCGACCTCGCCCGCACCCGCGAACTCGGCTACTCGGTGGCCTACAACGAGCGGGCCCCCGGGGTCGCCAGCGTCGCCGCGGCGATCCCGCTGCACGGCGACGTCCGGGCCGCCGTCCAGGTGGCGGGCTACACCGAGGACGTCCCCGAGGCCCGCACGGCCGCGCTCGGCCTCGAGGTGCAGCGCGCCGCGTTGGCCATCGGCCGTGCGGTCCCCGCCGGCTGAGACTCCGCCCGGGCGGCGGTGCCGCCGGTCACGAGGTGGTGGTGCCCCCGTCCGCCGAGCGGGAGGCGTCGAGCAGGAAGGGGACCCGGGCCCGCTCGCAGACGGCCTCGAGCTTCCGGAGCAGGCTGCCGGGCAGGGGAACGCCGTGTTCGGCCCGTTCCTCGCGGTGCCGACGTTCGGGATCGCCGGCGACCACGACGGGCGCCTCGGCATCCACGGGCGGCGTCTCGCGCAGGGTGTCGAGCAGCTCGTCGACGTCGTCGAGGTATCCCCCGTCGGGGCGTAGGACGGACGGGTCGAGAGCGAGGAGGAAGTGCCCGATGTCCTCCGGGGCCCCGGGCGGCCGACGCGCGGCGAGATCGGCGCCCGACAGCGCGGCGCTGAGGATCTGGACCATGACCGCCAGGCCGTACCCCTTGTGGCCGCCGGTCGCACCGTCGCCCCCAACGGGGTGAGCCCGCCGTACAGGTGCTCGTGGAGGTAGGCCATCGCGGCCGCCGGATCGGTGACCGGGTCCCCCGCCTCGTCCGTCACCCAGCCCTGCGGCACCGGCCGGCCGAGCAGGTCGAAGACCTTGACCTTGTTCGCGGCGACCGTGCTGGTCGACATGTCCAGTACGAACGGCGGATTGCGCCGCGCGGGCGCGGCGAACGCGATCGGGTTGGTGGTCAGGCGCGGGAGCGCACCACCGGTCGGTACGACGCTCACCACCTTCGCCGACGTCGTGACCAGGCCGATCAGCCCGGCCTCGGCCGCCATCGCGGCGTAGTAGCCGGCCGCGCCGAAGTGGTGGGAGTTGCGCACCGACACCACCCCGACACCGGCCGCGCGGGCCATCCCGATCGCCAGCTCCATCGCGGCGACGGCGGCCGGATGACCGAGTCCCCCCTGCGCGTCGACCAACGCCATCGCGGCGGTCCGGCGGACGACCTCCGGCTGCGCGTCGAGCCGCAGCCGTCCCGAGCGCCACAGCTCCTCGTAGGACATCAGCATCGATATCCCGTGCGAATCGATCCCGGACAGGTCGGTGTGGGTCATCACCGCGGCCGTGGTCACGACCTGCTCCGGTGCCATCCCCCACGCCGTCAGCACGCCGGCGATCTGGGCCCTGATGGTGTCCGCAGGGAAACGGAGCATGTCCACGGGAGTCCTCACCTCGGTCGAGCGCGCCGGTCGTCGCGACACGAACCCGACTTTCTCCCGCTGGACGGTAGCAGCTTCCACGAAGTGAGAGAGACGGTCGGCCCGTCCCCGGCTCACTGCCGGGACGGACCGACCGTCCGGTCCGAGGCGGCTCGGCGGACACCGCCCCAAAGCGTTCCCGGGGAGGGCGGTCAGCCCTTCAGCTCCGGGAAGTCCTCGTAGCGCCACTCCCCGCCCGCGGCCGCCCCGGCCTCGTCGCGCTCGCGGGCCCGCAGCTCCACCCGCCGGATCTTGCCCGAGATCGTCTTCGGCAGCTCGGAGAACTCGATGCGCCGCACCCGGAGGTAGGGCGCCAGGTGGTCCCGGGTGTGGGCGAAGATCGCGGCCGCGGTCTCCCGGGTCGGCTCGTGGCCGGGGGCCAGCGCGACGTAGGCCTTCGGCACGGCGAGCCGGACCGGGTCGGGCTGGGGCACCACGGCCGCCTCCAGCACCGCCGGGTGCTCGACGAGCACGCTCTCCAGCTCGAACGGCGAGATCTTGTAGTCGCTGGCCTTGAACACGTCGTCGGTGCGGCCGACGTAGAACAGGTAGCCGTCCTCGTCGCGGGTTGCGGTGTCACCGGTGTGGTAGAAGCCGCCCGCCATGGCGTCGGCGGTCTTCTCCGGCATGTCCAGGTACCCGGCCATCAGGCTGGTGGGCCGCCGGGACAGGTCGATGCAGATCTCGCCCTCGGTCCCGGAGACCTCGCCGGTGAGCTCGTCGACCAGCACCACCGGGACGCCGGGCAGCGGACGCCCCATCGACCCGGGCTTCACCGCGGAGCCGGGCGTGTTGCCCACCGACGCCGTCGTCTCGGTCTGGCCGAACCCGTCGCGCAGGGTCAGACCCCACTGCGCCCGGACCTGCTCGATGATCTCCGGGTTGAGCGGCTCGCCCGCCGCGATGACCTCGCGCAGCGAGCCGGGTCCGCCGGACAGGTCGGCCTTGATCAGCATCCGCCAGACCGTCGGCGGAGCGCAGAACGTGGTGACGCCCTTGTCCCGGATCTGGCCGAGCAGCGACGCCGCGTCGAAGCGGGTGTAGTTGTAGAGGAAGATCGTCGCCCCGGCGATCCACGGCGCGAAGAAGCAGCTCCACGCGTGCTTGGCCCAGCCCGGCGAGCTGATGTTGAGGTGCACGTCGCCCGGGGTGATGCCCAGCCAGTACATGGTGGACAGGTGCCCGACCGGGTACGACGTCTGGGTGTGCTCGACCAGCTTCGGCCGGCTGGTGGTGCCGGAGGTGAAGTACAGCAGGAGCCGGTCGTCGGCGGTGGTGCCCGGGTGCTCGACCGGGGCGTCGTCGACGTCGCGGGAGTCGGCGAGGTCCAGCCAGCCCTCGGCGGACCCGCCGACCGAGACCGCGGTGAGCCCGTCGAGCAGGCCGTCGAACTTGCCCGTGCAGGACGCGTCGGCGATCACGAACCGCGCTCCCCCGCGCTCCAGCCGGTCCGGCAGGTCGACGGCGCCGAGCGCGGTGGTCGTCGGCATGATCACCGCGCCGAGCTTCATCACCGCGAGCATCGACTCCCACAGCTCGACGCGGTTGCCGAGCATGACCAGCACGCTGTCCCCGCGCCCGACGCCGTGCGAGGCGAGCCAGCGGGCCACCTGGTTGGAGCGGCGGCGCAGCTCGTCGAAGGTCCAGGCACCCTCGGCACCGTCCTCCTCGACGATGCGCAGCGCGGTCCGCGACTCGCCGTCGGCGATCACGTCGAACCAGTCGTGCGCCCACTGGAACGCGCCGTCGAACTGCGGCCAGGTGAAGTCGGCGACGGCCTTCTCGTGCTCGCCGTGCAGCGCGACGAGCCGGTCACGGGCGTCGCGGTAGATGTCGTGGTTGGCCATGGGGCGGACGACCTCCGGGTCGGTGGTGCGGGTCAGACCGTCGTCGGGGCGGTCGCGGGGCGCTCGTGCTCGAGCGCGACGTTGCGGGTCTCGTGCAGCAGCGACACGCAGACCAGGGAGATCACGCCGATCAGCGAGAGCATCACGCCGATCGCGATCGAGCCGTACGCCGCGGCCAGACCGGGCGCGACCAGCGGCGGGATCGCCCCGCCGAGGACGCCGGCGAGGTTGTAGCCGAGCCCGGCGCCGGTGTAGCGGTGCCGGGCCGAGAACAGCTCGGGCAGGTAGGAGCCCGCCGGGCCGTAGGCGACCGCGAAGATCACCAAGGTCCCGCAGAGGCCGATCGCGAACGCGGTGGCACTGCCGGTGTCGAGCAGCGGGAACAGCGCCAGCGCCCAGACGATCCCGGCGACGCAGGACGTCCGGATGACCGCGCGACGCCCGAACCGGTCCGACAGCATCCCGGCGACGACGATCGCGAGCCCGAACACGACGGCCGCGGCGATGCCGATGCCCAGCACCACCGGGCGGTCCAGGGCCGCACCCTGCGGGTTCGTGCCGTAGGCGGTCAGGTAGGCCGTGCCCATGTAGAAGAACGCGAACAGCATCGACAGCGCACCGGCCGACAGCAGGACCTCACGCGGCTGCGCCCGGACGGCCTCCAGGAAGGGCAGCCGCTTCGAGCGGTCGAGCGCGGCCGCCTCCGCAGCCGCGCGCCGCCTGGCCTCGGCGAACGCGGGGGTCTCCTCGATCGAGAGCCGCACCCACAGCCCGACGCCGACGAGCAGGATCGACAGCAGGAACGGGATCCGCCAGCCGTAGGTCAGGAACGCGTCGTCGGTGTCACCCATGACCAGACCGGTGACCAGGAAGGTGCCCGAGGACAGAGCGAACGCGATGGCCGGGCCGAGCTGGGGGAACACCCCGTACAGGCCGCGCTTCTCCTTCGGCGCGTACTCCGCGGTCAGCAGGGTCGCACCCGCCCACTCGCCGCCGACGGCGAAGCCCTGGCAGAACCGCAGGAAGACCAGGATCAGCGGGGCCGCGACGCCGATCGTCTCCGCTCCCGGGAGCAGTCCGATCAGGACGGTCGCGATGCCCATCAGCAGCAGCGTCGAGATCAGGGTCTTCTTCCGGCCGATCCGGTCGCCGTAGTGGCCGAACACGATCGCGCCGACCGGGCGGGCGAAGAACGCCACCGCGAACGTCGCGAAGGAGGCGACGGTGCCCGCGGTGGAGCCCAGGGCCGGGAAGAAGACCTTCGGGAACACCAGCGCCGCGGCCGTCCCGTAGATGAAGAAGTCGTAGAACTCGATGGTGGTGCCCGCGCAGCTGGCCGCGGCCACCCTTCTCAGGGGGACCGGTGCGGGGGTGGTGGTCATGCATGGCTCCTCGTCGAGCGCGGCCTGGTGGAAGCACCGAGACTCGCCGCAGCGGACCACCACCCGCTACCAACCGAAGTCAGTGTTCGGATCCACGGATCGGGCCCCACGGCCCGGTCGACGTGCCTGCCGCCGGTGAGGCAGGCACAGCTGATCTGCCCCGGCACTCGGGCAGGTGACAGGCTGGAACCGACCGGGCCGATTGACGTGCCGGGGCGTGTCTGGCACAACAACCCCGCCGGGCATGACTCGTTGCACGTGACGAGGTCGTCCGGAGCCGGCGACGACGCCGCCAGGACGGGGAGGAGCACTCGTGCAGGACGACGACGCAGTCGCGCGGGCCCTGGACCGGGTCATGCCCCGGCGTCTGCACGAACTCAGCGCGACGACCGGCCTGCCCGTCGTCTTCGGAGGGACCACCCGGACGGTGGGCGACGAACAGCAGCTCTCGATCAACCAGCTGATCGGCACCTTCGGCGACTCGCTGCGGCTGCTCAGCGTCCTGACCGGACGCGGACTCGGCGGTGCCGCGATGGCCCGCCGGATCCCGTGCCGGGTGAGCGACTACGCCTCGACCCCCGGGATCACCCACGACTACGACCACGTCGTCGTGGAGCACGAGCGGCTCGCGTCGATCCTGGCGTACCCGATCGTCGTCCGCGGCGCGGTCCGCGGGGTGATGTACGGGGCGATGCGCGAGCACCGGCCGATCGGCGACGTCGCGGTCCGCAACGCCGGCATCGTGGCCGCCACCATCGCCCGGGACGCCACGACCCTGCTCGACCAGCACGCTCCCCCGGCCGTTGCGTTCCCGGCCGCGGCGGACGCCGGGAGCCGGACCGACGCACTGCTCGAGCTCGCTGCGCTGATCGAGAGCACCGGTGACCCGGAGCTGCGCGAGCGGCTGCGCCGGATCCACGCCGGCCTCGCCGGGGTGCGCCCGACCGCGGGCCGGACGGTCGGGGAGACGCCCGCCCTCTCCCCGCGGGAGATCGAGGCGCTGCGGCACGTCGCGGTGGGCGCGACCAACGCCGAGATCGCCGCGCAGCTCGGGATCACCGTGGGAACGGTCAAGGCCTACCTGCACAGCGCGATGCGCAAGCTCGACACCCAGAACCGGGCGCGGGCGGTCATCGCGGCCCGCGCGGCGGGCCTGATCTGACCCGCGGCACGCGGCCGGTTCCGTGACCGTTCGTGGCCGGTGGTTCCGCCGCGCTGCCACCGCAGCGGGTCCTCCCCCGGCGCGGCGTGGCCCCACCGGACGGACGCCGGGGATCCCGACAACGTGCCGCCACCGGTCCCCCGGGGGACTGCCGTCGCCGTGGCCCGCTGGGTCCGCCGCCGGACCGGGGTGAACCCCTCGCGCCCCGCGCACGAATCCAGGGGTGGAGGTGAGGCGGATGCTCCTGACCCGCGACGAGTCACGGGCCCTGGAACTGCTCGACGCGCGCGAGGTGGACGTCGACCTGCTGCGCCCGGCGGTGGCCCGGCACCTGCTCGCCCTCGGCCTGATCGACGCCGACGGGAGCGTCACCGCGGCCGGTGCGGCCGCCGTCGAGGAGGTCTACGCGACGCGGTTCGCCGACGGCGTCGCCGAGATGAAGGCCCGCATCCGGCACCACGGGCTCGGCCGCCCCGGGGGCTGAGCTCCGCCGCACACGCTCCGCTGCCCGGGGTCCGGAACACGTCACCCGCGGTGATATCCGGGCCCCGGGGCATTCTTTCCCGCATTTCTCCGAACCTCCGCGCTCCGGCCGTCGAATACAGGAGCAGAGGTCGCCGGGAATCGCCCGTCGGTCGGTGTGATCCGAGGAGAACCACCATGGCGAATTCCGTACGACGTGTGATCGGTCTGGCCACGATCGGCCTGGTCACCGCCGCGACGACCGCGCTGGGCGCCGGGGTCGCCTCCGCGCAGGAGACCCCTCCCCCGGTCGCGATGATCTCCAACCTGACCGGCAAGAGCACCTCGGTCGCGCTGGACAAGGGCTTCACCGACGCGCTGACCTCGCTCGACGTCACCCCCGGCCCGTTCGGGTCCGCCTCGATCACGGACGGCTCCGCGTCGTTCCCGATCACCGGTGGCAACGTGACCGTCTACAAGCCGGACGAGGTCCTGCCCTACGTGCAGGGCAGGATCGAGCACATGGGCAGCGGGCTCACCCTCACCAAGGGTGGCACCGAGGTCACGCTCGACAACTTCGTGATCGACCCGGGCGACCCCGCCGTGCTGACCGGCCGGGTCCGCGCGGGCGGCCAGACCGTCGCCGAGTCGACCACCCTGTTCGATCTCAACGGCTCGACCCTGAAGCCCATCACGATCGACCAGTCGGCGGGCACCGCGACGCTGACCGGCACGACCGTCACCCTGAACGCCGGGGCCGCCGAGGCCCTGAACGGCGCCTTCGAGACCGACGCCCTCAAGGGCGGCACCACCATCGGCATCGCGACGATCGTCGTCAACACGACGAGCGGGACCATGCCGATGCCGCAGGGTGGCGTCGAGACCGGTGGTGGCAGCACCTCCGGCACCGACACGGCGCTGGTCGTGACCGGTGTCGCGCTGCTCGCCGGCTCCGCGCTGGTGCTCGTCGTCCGCCGGCGCGGCGTCCGCGGGCACTGATCCACTCCGGGTGTGCCGTCCGCACAGGCGGGCGGCACACCCGGCTCCGGTCGTGGTGGACCACCACGACCGCTTCCCCGATCGGCACCAGGACCGGAGCACCCGATGACCGCACCACACCCGACCCGCGTCCGGCGGCCGCTCGCTCCGCTGGGCGCGCTGCTGCTGGCCGTCGCGGGTGTGGTCGTACTGGTGTCGGCGCTGACCGCGGGCGGTCCCCCGGAGCCGGTGGCCGCGGCCGCCGGCCCGGTGGGACCGGCCGTGGTGGGCACCGCGCCCGCGGGGGCCCGGCCGGTGGGGGAGGTGCTCCCGCCCTCCCCGCCCCGGTCGATCTCGATCCCGTCGATCGGGGTCGAGTCGGTCGTCGACCAGTCCGGTCTCGCGCCGGACGGCACCCTCGAGGTTCCGGCCCCGGGCCCCGGCTACGACCGGGCGTCCTGGTACCGCGGGTCGTCGGCACCGGGCTTCCGCGGCCCGTCGGTCATCCTCGGCCACGTCGACTCGGCCGCCGAGGGACCGTCGGTGTTCTACGACCTCGGCCGGATGCGTCCGGGCGAGGACGTCACCGTGACACGGGCCGACGGAATCGCTGCGACGTTCCGCGTCGACGAGGTCCGATCATTTCCCAAGAACGAATTCCCGACCGAGTCCGTCTACGGCGACGTCGACCGGGCGGAACTGCGCCTGATCACCTGTGGCGGATCTTTCGACTCGAGCGCACGAAGTTATCGGGACAACACCGTGGTGTTCGCCCATCTCGTCGGCAGCAACCGCGGCTGATCACGACGGTCGGTCCGCGGCCGGCGCCGTGACGCCCTCTCCGACGGCCGGGTCGTCTCCTACGCCCGGCGCACCACATCCGAGGTGCCCGTCCGCCACCCCGTCGGAGGCGCCGTGCCGCCCCCCGCCACCGACCGGCTCCCGGTCGTCGACCTGTCCCGCTTCCGCGCCGGTCCGGATGAGCGGGCGGCCTTCCTCGCGGAACTGCGTCGCGCCGCGCGCGAAGTCGGGTTCTTCTCCGTCACCGGTCACGGCGTCCCCGACGACGTCCTGACCGGTACGGACGCGCTCGCCCGCCGCTTCTTCTCGCGCGCTACGGGGAGAACGCGCTGACCGGCTGGCTGCGCTCGCACCCCCGGGTCGCGCAGCGGCACTGGTCCGACGTGCCGGCGCGACGCGTCTGACCCGGCGCCGCCGTGGGACGCACCGTCACCCGGCCCCCTCGGCGACCGCGCGCCGCAGTCCGCCCCCGATGCGCTCCATCGTGGCGCCGTAGGCCTCGGGGAGGTCGACGTCGAGCCGGTCGGCGAGCACGAACAGCCACCACAGGCACTCGGCGAGCTTGTGCCGCAGCTCGGCGTCGGTGTCCCCGTCGATGTCCCAGGTGCGCTCGGCCGCGAGCACCAGCCGTCCGACGTAGGCGGCGTCGTGGGTGAACCCGAGCGCCAGCTCCGGGAGGGTCCAGGTGCGCCCCAGCAGCCGGCCCTCGAGCTGCTCGTAGAGCGCGCGCACCTCGCGGGCGCGGCTGCGTGCGTCGGCCAGCCCGTCGTCGGCCGGCCCGGTGTCGTCGGTCATGGTCACGCCCCTCGTCTCGTGTGACCACGACGCTAGGTCCGGTTCCGGACCGCTCCTGTCCGGAACCGGCGACGGTGGCCCGCGTCACGGGTTGTGCTGCAGCGCCAGCAGCTCCTCCAGCCGGGCCACGACGTGCTCGCGGACCTCGTCGGGTCCGAGTACCCGGAACGGAACCCCGAGCCGGAGCAGGAACTCCGCGATCCACCGTGCGTCGAGGCCGCCGACCGTGCTCAGGGTCCGGTCCGGGCCGTCGGCGCGGTGCCGCGCGATGGTCGCCGGGAGCAGTGCTCGGGTCTCGTCGAGGGAGCGGTGGATCTCGACCTCGGCGTAGGTCGTGTAGGGCGTGGTGGTGATCGCCTCCTCGACCAGCGCCGTCGCGTCGACCTCCCTGCGGCGCGGGTCCGCCGGGCCGGTGACGGCGACGGCCGCGACGCGGTCGACCCGGAACACCCGCCAGTCCCGGCGGTCGAGATCCCAGGCGACGAGGTACCACCGGTGGGCGGTGCGGACGACCTGCTCCGGCTCCACCGCGCGGGTGCTCTCCGCCCCGTGGCGGTCGCGGTAGCGGAACCGGACCCGGTCGCGGGTCCGGGAGGCGCCGGCGAGCGCGGTCAGGGTCTCCGGGTCCACCTCGCCATGGGCGTCCGGCCGCACCCCGGCCTCGGCGATCGCGAGGTCGAACCGGCCCAGTGCCTCGGCGGCCCGGGACGGCAGGGACCGGCGCAGCTTGAGCAGGGCCGTCGGCGCCGCGCGTCCCTCGCTGTCGGGGTGGCTCCACGCGAGCCGCCGCAGCGCGATCGCGGTGGCCAGCGCCTCGTCGTCGTCGAGGCTCAGCGGGGGCGTCCGTGGACCGGCGACGAGCCGGTACCCGCCGAACGGTCCGGTCGACGTCTCGACGCCGTACCCGAGCTCACGCAGCTTGACGACGTCGCGGCGGACGGTCCGCTCGTGCACGCCCAGCCGGTCCGCCAGCTCGGCACCCGACCACTCCGGGCGCGTCGACAGGACCGTGAGGAGCTGGAGGAGCCGGTGCGAGGCGCTGAGCACCGTCGCAGGATAGGTCCGGGTTCCGGACGGGAACGGTCCACAACCGCTTCTACCGTCAGCGGTACCGCGACTCCCCACCGGAAGGACCCCGATGACCACCGACGCCGTGCCCACGACCCCGCACCTGGCCGCCGCCGACGAGCCGGAGCTGGTCGTGGCGCCCGCCACGACCTTCGTCTCGCTGCGCGGCAGCGGGCGCCCCGGCACCGAGGCGTTCTACCGGGCGAAGCGGACCGTGCGCACGGTGGAGCGCGCGCTGCCTCCCGCCCGGCGGGTGCCCGGCGCCGGTGACGTCGTGGAGATCCTCTACCGGTACCCCGAGGGCTCGGCCCCGGTCGGGATCGCGGACTTCTACTGGGTCAACCCGGTCGACGACCTGGAGTACCGGGTGCTCGCACAGGTCGACCCGGCGACGACCGACGAGGAGCTCGCCGCCGCGGCGGACGGGGCGGACGTCGAGCTGCACACGCTGCCCGGACGCCTGGTCGTACAGGTCCTGCACCGCGGCCCGTTCGCCGACGAGCGGCGGACCCTCGCCGACCTGGGCTCGCTCGCCGCGGGCCACGGATTGCGCCGGGTCGGCGACCACCACGAGATCCACCTCGACCCGTTCACCGCGAGCACGCCGCAGGACCACCTGCGGACGATCCTGCGCGACCCCGTGGGCCGGTGAGGGTCCGATGTCCCGCAGGGCCACGTTCTCGGTGTCGTGCCCGGTCGTGCCCGGTCGCGCCGCGGGCGTGGCGGAGCAGCCCGGTACACGGCGGGGGCGCTGCCCGCGGCCATCACCCCGGGCCTCGACGGATCATGCGGCCCGCGGGACACGGCGGTAGCGTTCGCACCACGGTCTCCCGACCGTACGAGAAGCGCATCCGCCGCCCCTGACCCCGGCGACGTTCCGACGGTGATGGGGCAGGCGTGGGTCACGAAGGCGACAGGCGGACTCCGGCGGAGCTGCGACGGGATCCCGACGGTGTGGTCCCCGGCGCGCGGGAGCTCGCAGGGCTGCTGCGCGGGATCCGCGGCGGGGATCTGGACGCGCTGCGCCGGTTGTACGACGCCACCGGGGCGCTGGTCTTCGGGATGCTGTTCACCGCGTTGCAGGACCAGGACCGGGCCGCGGAGGCGACGGAGCGCTGCTTCCTGTGGGTGTGGCGCACGGCGCCGTCGGTCGACTCCGGCCACCCCTGCGCGCTCACGTTCCTGTGGCGCGCGGTGCGACGGGAGCTGGCGGACCCGCCGCCGGAGCCCTGATCGTGATCGCGGCCGGGGGCCTGCTCCAGCGGTCCCGCGCCGTCGTGTTCCCACTGAGCGTGACGGTGCTCGGCCAGGACGCGGAAAGCCTGCACGGGTGAGGCGGTGGGATCCTCGGTCAGGACCTGGATGCCGAGGTGATCAGCGCCGGCGGTGAGATGGTCGTCGACCCGAGCGTTGATCATCTCCGGGGAACCGTGAGCGACCAGGGCGTCGATGAGTGCGTCTCTGCCCGACCCGTCGATATCGGCGTCGGTGAACCCGCGCCGCAGCAGGTTGTCGGTGTAGTTGCGCAGGCCGAGGTAGGGGTTCTGCACCGCAGGCCGGCCCGTCCTCCGCCCCCGATCGGCGTCCTGGCTCAGTACGACCTTGTGTTCGGGAGCCAGGAAGGCGTTGGCGCCCGGCATTTACCGGGCAGGGCGGGTGTGTGCGGGGACGATGATCGCGCTCTCGGTAGCGGCGACCATCTGCTCGATCAGGACCAGGTCACCGTCCGGGGCCGCCCCGATTCCCACCCAGATCGTCCGATATCCCAGGCCTCGAGTCGAGGCGCGTAGTCGATACGAGGGGCATCACCCGGTGCAGGGTTGAGCCATGCCCCACGGGTGCCGAATCGGTCGTGCACGTCAGTGGCCTCCTGTCATGCCGACGAGGCGGCGGTACCGAAAATCGGCCAACAGATCTCGGTGGCGGTGAACCGGGCCGGATCTGTGGGAGTGCCGCCGAAGTAGTGTTCGCGAATGGGCCCCTGACTGCTGATCAGATGCTCGTTGACATAGATCCCCAGGGCCGCGTAACTGCGGTCGATGCCATCGTGGCCGCCCGGATGGAGGAGCACCGCGAACTCGGTCCTGGGGAGGACCTCGGCCCGGACACCAGCCGGCGGATCGACCGATGGTGGTGCGGGGACGAACAGGGTTGCGCGGCCCTGCTGTTCGAGGAACAGCGCTCTCTCGTAGAGGCCGCCCGGCACCACAGCGTCGGGCGCGCCTGCGGCCGTGGCGACAGCCCGGTGCAGTGTCCGCAATGCGGCTGCGAACCAGTCGTCGATCTCGGAGACGTCGATGGTGGCGCTGACGGACCACACGGCGAGCGCCGGCTCGTGGCGCAACGTGACGTCGGCGGGAGGGCTCGCCGGGGTGAGCAGTTCACGCAACGCCCCCACGGTCTCACGGGTCTGCGCGAGCGCAGCCTCCATCTGCTCGAGATGGGTGGTGATGATCTCGGTGCGGGCCCCGGCGTCGTCGGTGCTCAGGAGCGCCTTGATGTCGGGGATGGACATGCCCAGGGAGCGGAACCGGCGGATGATGTGCGCATGGTCGACCTGGCCGGTGTCGTAGAAGCGGTAGCCGGTGCCGGGGTCGATATGGGCCGGTTCGAGAATGCCGATGTCGTGATAATGGCGTAGTGCCTTACGGCTCAGACCGGTCATCAGCGCGAAGTCACCGATCGAGACCTGGGCCCCCATGGCGTCCTCCTCCACGTCGCGTCGCCTGTCGGACGAGGCGATCCTGAAGCCTCCCCCCAGGGCAAGGTCAACATCGCGGGTTGCTCGCGACCACGGGTTGACCTTCCCCTCACGGGAAGCTCCATCGTGGGGCCATGTCCACAGCAGAATGGGAAGCACTCCCGGAAACCGTGAAGACGTTCATGACCGCACTCGACTCCCGGGAGTTCGATCGGGCGCTCGCCACCTTCACCTCCGATGCCGTGGTGACCGATGACGGGCGCGGCCACGCGGGCACCGAGGAGATCGAGGCCTGGCTGGCGACCGCGGTCACCGGGTACACCTACACCGCCGAGTTCACCGGTGCGTACACAACCGACCGAGGCGTCGACGTAGGGAAGCATCTGGAGGGCGACTTCCCGGGCGGGGTCGTCGACCTGAACTACCGTTTCACCCTCGATGGTGCAGTGATCAGTCGGCTGGTGATCGAGCCGTGACACGGCGATGGTTCATCACCGGTGGCACGCCCGGCAACTTCGGGATGGCCTTCGCCGAGGCGGCGCTCGACACCGGTGACCGCGTGGTGGTGACCTCCCGCCGCCCGCAGGAGTTGGCGACGTGGGCGGACCAGTACGGTGACCGCGTTCTCGTCGTACCACTGGAACTCACCGACGCGACACAGGTGCAGCGCGCGGTACGAGCAGCCGAGGAGCACTTCGGCGGTATCGACGTGCTGGTCAACAACGCCGGCCGCGGCTGGTACGGATCCATCGAGGCGATGGACGAGTCCGCGATGCGGTCGATGTTCGAGCTGAACTTCTTCGCCGTGCTCTCCGTGACCCGCGCGGTGCTGCCGGGGATGCGCGCCCGCGGCGACGGGTGGATCGTCAACGTGTCCTCGGTGGCCGGGCTCGTCTCGGCGCCCGGATTCGGCTACTACAGCGCGACGAAGTTCGCCGTCGAAGCCGTCACCGACGCGCTGCGCGACGAGGTCGCCGCACAGGGCATCTCGGTGTTGACCGTCGAACCGGGAGCGTTCCGCACCAACGCCTACGCCGGATTCGCCGACGACGCCGTCGAGGAGGCGATCCCGGTGTACCACGAGATGCTGGAGCAGGTCCGGGCCGTCTTCGTCGGGATGGACGGTCTGCAGCCCGGCGACCCCCACCGCGGTGCACGTGCGGTGATCACGGCGATGTCCCAAGATCCGCCGCCCCGCCGGCTGGTCCTGGGCAACAGCGGATACGACGCCGTGACCGATGCGCTGGAGAAGGACCTGGCCGACCTGCGGGTGAACGAAGACCTGTCCCGCAGCGCGGATTTCCCCGCCTAGCCGTGCTCCCCGAGAGGCTGCCCGGGACCGGTGGGTGTGGCTGCCTGACGACGACGGCTTCCCCCGCTCCGGTGGTGACGGGGAGGGGGGAGCCGCCTTCCGACCGGCAGAGGATCTCGAGAGCCGGCCCTCCGGATCTCACGACACGCTCAGGCGGTCGCGCGGGTCCCGACTCCGGCCAGCAGCGTCGCGACGTCGTCGTCGTTCCCGGCGGCCGACGCCCGGTCGAGGCAGCGCCGCGCGTCGGCGTCCGAGGTCTCCGGCGGCACGACGAGCAGGCACAGCCGGCCGTGCGCCCCGAACACGTCGACGACGTCGGGCGGGGTGCTGGCGAAGCCGCCGAGGCGGATCAGGTGCCCGTCGGTCGTCGTCCGGCGCGGCACCGACGACCAGGTCCACAGGCTGTACCCGACCCGGGTCACCGGGCCGAGCCGGTCGCCGACCCCCGCGCCGAGCTCACGCAGCTCGTCGACCAGGACGCGCGAGCGCGGCCACCACGCCCCGTCGACCTCCCCGACCGGCCTCGGGTCCTCCTTCAGCGCGACACGCGCCGCGGACGGGCGCGGCGGGGCGGCGGGGCGGGTGGGTGACGGGGTACGGGAATCGCTCACGGTGTGGCTCCGTTCGGCCGCCGCGGGCCGGCGGGCGGCGCCCTGCAGGGCGGCCGTCCGGCGGGACACGGGCGTGGTCACGGCGGAGCAGGACGCGTCGCCGTGTGGACCCGGGAACCCCGGCGGATCCTCCGGTTCGTGCGTGCCCCGGACTGCGGGGCGTCCGGCTGTCCAGCAGCACAGGGCCGTGGCCTCGACGGTACGCCGATCGGGCCGGCCGCGCGGGTCCGTCGCCACGCCCCCGGGCCGAGGTCGTCACCGTGCTCCCCGCGGGGCGGGCGGGTGTCAACGATCCTCGCGGGGCGGGGCGCCGGCTGGCTACGCTCGGCCCGTGGATACCGGCGCCGGGGTCGAGGCGGCCGCGCGGCGGGTGCGGCACGCCCGGCACGTCGGTGACGTGGGCGCCCACGTCCGCCCGGTCGTCGCGGAGTCCTGGCAGCGGTCGGTCGACCTGGGCGTCGACCTCGCCCGGTCCGCGACCTACGTCGGCCACGAACCCGGGCCCGCCGCGGTCGCCGAGGCCGAGGAGGTGTTCGACCGCTTCCTCGACGGCGCCGCCCGCCTGGACTGCGCGGTGCTGCTCGTCGACGGTGACGGGATCGTCCGCGTCCGCCGCGACGCCTGCCCGGACCTCGCCGCGCTGCTCGACGCCGTCCTCGTCGCACCGGGCTTCCGGATCGCCGAGCAGGACGTGGCGACGACGGCGTCCGCGCTCGTGCGGGTCACCGGTCGCGCCGCCCGGGTCGACGGTCCCGAGCACCTGCACCCCGACCTCGCCTGCCTCACCGAGGCCGCCGCGCCGGTACCGTCCGACACCGACGCGGCACCGCAGACGGTGGTGGTCGTGGCGCACCTGTCGGCGCCGGGCGGCGCGTCGGCGTTGCGCGCTGCCGTCGCCGCCGAGCTGGCCCGCCAGGTCGGCGAGCGCGTCCGGGACCGCGAGCACCGGTCCGGGCGGATGCTGCACGCCCGCTTCGACGACGTCTGCGCACGCTCCGGCGCGGAGTGGGTCGTCGCGACCGACGGCCGGGCGACCCTGTGCAGCCCCGGGTTCCGGGCCCTGCCCCGCGAGGACCGGGACCACCTGCTCGACCGGGCGCTCGCCGACGCCGCTCTCGCGGACCCGCCACCCGCCGGGTCCACGGCCGAGCTCCCGTCGGGCCGCCGCGACGACGTCGTCACCTCCGTGGTCCGCGACGGCGCCGCCGTCGTGGGCCACGTCAGCTCCGGACGACGCAGCCTTCCCGTACCGGCCGGGTCCCGCACGACGGACGCGATGCGCCGCCAGGGGTCGCACGTCGCACCGACCGCCCGCCGCGACTTCGCGGCCGACTTCCGGGACGCGCACGCCGACGGCGCCGCCGCCGAGGTGCGGCGCCGCGCGAACCGCGAGCTGCTCAGCCCCTACCTGCGCGCCCGCCGCGACGTCGCGGCCGCGGTCGCCGCCCGGACCAGGCACCTGCTCCTCGTCGGCGAGCCGGGGGTCGGGAAGCAGACCCTGGCCGTCGAGCAGTTCCGCCGCAGCCACCCGTCCGGGACGGTGCAGGTGCTCGACTGCGCGCGGATCGCGGAGTCCGGCGGCCCCCTCCTGCCGACGGTCCGCGGCACCGACGGGGACCGGCCGCGGCTGCTCGTCCTGCGCCGGCTCCCGCTGCTCGGGTCGGTCGCCGCGCGGCGCCTCGACGAGTCGCTGCGGGTGCTGGTGGCCACACCCGCGGCACCGACGGTCGTCGGGTGCATCGACACCCCTTCGGTCGACGCCACCCGGCCCTACGGGCTGCTGCTGCGCCACTTCCACGACACGGTCCGGGTGCCCGCGCTCCGGTACCGGGCCGACGAGCTCGGCGACCTCGCGCGGTCGGTGCTGCACTCGCTGTCCGGCGGCCGGTCGCTGAGCCTGAGCATGCAGGTGCTGCGGGTCCTGGAGGGCTACGCCTGGCCGGGGAACCTGCGCGAGCTGGAGGACGTGCTGCGCTACGTCATCGCCCGCAAGCCGGTCGGCGTGGTGCAGGCACCGGACCTGCCGTCGTCGTGCTTCACCGGTGGCGCACCGCGGATGTCGATGCTCGAGGCGGCGCAGTGCGACGTGATCATCCAGGCCCTCTACGAGGCGCGCGGCAACCGCTACCAGGCCGCCGAGCTGCTGGGGATCGCCCGGTCCTCGCTCTACCGCAAGATCGACGCGTTCGGGATCAGCTACATCGGCTGAGGTGTCCCGGGACCGGGACACACCGTCGTCGCCGGTGGTCGCGCCGCCCGCGGAGTCGTCCCAGAACGGGACAGTCACATGCGCACTCCCACATTAGCGTCGGGCCCGCCGACGCTCTCGGCACCCCCTGCGACCAACGGAGTGAGCAGATGAAGGCACTCGTCTACCACGGACCGGACGCCAAGGCCTGGGAGGAGGTCCCGGACCCGACGATCCAGGACCCCACCGACGTGGTCGTCAAGGTCGACACCACCACGATCTGCGGAACCGACCTGCACATCCTGCAGGGCGACGTCCCGGCCGTCACCGACGGCCGCATCCTCGGCCACGAGGCCGTCGGCACGATCACCGCCGTCGGCGACGCCGTGTCCGGCTTCGCCGTCGGCGACCGCGTCCTCGTCCCGGCGATCACCAAGTGCGGCCGCTGCGACTACTGCCAGCGCGGTATGCCGTCGCACTGCCAGACCGTCGGCGGGATCGGCTGGATCTTCGGCCACCTCATCGACGGCACCCAGGCCGAGTACGTCCGGGTCCCCTACGCCGACACCTCGCTCTACGCCGTGCCGGAGTCGGTCACCGACGAGCAGGCGATCTTCCTCGCCGACTCGCTGCCGACCGGCTACGAGGTCGGTGTGCTCGCCGGGAACGTACGGCCGGGCGACACCGTCGCCGTCGTCGGCGCGGGTGCGGTCGGCCTCTCCGCGATCCTCACGACCGGCCTGTGGGGCGCGTCGAAGGTCATCGCGATCGACTCCAACAAGTTCCGGCTGGAGAAGGCCGTCGAGTTCGGCGCGACCGACAGCGTCGAGGTCGGGCCGGGCACCGTCGCCGACGTGACCGCGCTGACCGACGGGCTCGGCGTGGACGTCGCGATCGAGGCCGTCGGCTACCCGGAGACGCTGCTGACGGCGGCGTCGCTGGTGCGCCCGGGCGGCACGATCGCCAACGTGGGCGTCCACGGCACCCCGGTGGAGCTGCCGATGCAGGACATGTGGATCTCCAACGTCACGCTGACGATGGGCCTGGTCGACACCGTGTCCATCCCGACGCTGCTCAAGATGGTCGCGGGCGGACGGATCCCGGCGGAGAAGATGGGCACCCACTCGTTCACCTTCGACCAGATGGACGAGGCCTACGACGTGTTCAAGAACGCCGCGGCGAACCAGGCGCTCAAGGTGGTCATCACGCCGGCGTGACGTCCGCTCCCGGGGCCCCGCCCGCGCCGGGGCCCCCGTGCGGGCCGTCAGGAGAACGACTCAGCCGGTGATCGTCCTCCTGCGAGCGCGGTAGGCGGCCGCCTTCACCCGGTTCCCGCACTCGTCCATGCCGCACCAGGTGCGCCGCGCGCCACGGGAGCGGTCGAGATAGAGCCGGGTGCAGCCGGGGCGGCCGCACTCCTTCAGCGGGGTGTCCACGTCGGCGAGGACGGCGACGGCGTCGCGCGCCAGCTCCGCGAGGACGGCGTCGGCGTCGCCGGTACGGCGGGTGCCGTGGTCGTCGAGCTGCACGGTCATGCCGGGACCGCGGGCCGTGCCGTTGACGACGGCCAACGCAGCGGGGTCGAACGCCCGCCCGGCCAGCCGGTCGGTCGCGAGCCGGTGGACCGCCTCCCGCAGGTCCCGCGCGCGCCCGAGGACCTCCGGGGTCACGGTCACGCCGTCCGGGAGGTCGGCGCAGGCGTCGATCCAGCGAGCGAGGTCGGCGGGCCCGGTGAGCAGCTCGGTCGGGTCGGTGCGCCGCCAGGTGACGGTGCCGACCAGGTCGAGCGCGGCACTGCCGCTCACGAACACGAAACCCACGTCACCATCTTGACCGGTGACGCATCGACGCCGCAAACTGCGTCACCAGTCGAACCGGTGACGCCGTCGCCGGACGATCCCGGGGAGCCGCTGATGACGATCGACGTCGTCGTGTTCGACGTGCTGGGCACGCTGGTCGACGAGCCGTCCGGCCTGCGCGACGCGATCGCCGCGGCCGTGCCCGGCACCGACCGCGACACCGCCACGGACCTGACCGGCGTGTGGCAGGCGCACGTCGCGGGCGAGCAGCGGCGCATCGTCGCGGGCGGGCGGGCGTTCGTGCCCGGCCACGTGCTGGACGCCGAGGCCGCGGCGGCCGTCGCGCGGCGGGCGGGTGTCGGCGCCCCGCAGGTCGTCGCGGCGCTGGCCGGCGCCGGGGCGCGGCATCCGGCGTGGCCGGACTCGTCCGACGGGATCACCCGGCTCGCCGGCCGGTTCCCGGTGGTGGGGCTGTCGAACGCGAGCCGCTCCACCCTGCTGCGGCTGGCCGCGGGGGCGGGGCTGCGCTGGCACCTCGCTCTGTCGGCGGAGGGCGCCGCGTCGTACAAGCCCGCCCCGGAGGTCTACCGGCTCGCGGTCGAGGCCGCGGCGGTCCCGCCCGATCGGCTCCTGATGGTTGCGGCCCACGCGTGGGACCTCCGGGGTGCGGCGGCCGCCGGGATGCGCACCGCATACGTCGACCGGCCCGGTGGCGACCCGCCGGGCGCACACGACCGGTTCGACCTGCACGCCACGGACCTGACCGACCTCGCCGACCAGCTCACCCGAACGGGAGTACGACCGTGCTGATCACCTTCTCCTTCACCCGTCTCGCCGTCCAGGTCCGGCGCTGGTTCGAGATCGGTGCCGACGCCACCATGGAGCGCGGCGCCCGGGTGGAGCTGCTGCTGCTCGACCCGCAGCCGCACCGGGGCAGCGAGTCCGCGGGGCAGCGGCTCGTCGTGGACCGGCCGTTCTGGCGGGCGGACCTGTTCGACCGCATGGACCGACCGGGCGAGTGGGCGGCCGCGCACGTCCACCCGTCGTTCGACGGCGTCGAGCCCGGCGACCGGGTGTTCTCCGAAGCCCTCACCGCGGACCCCTGGGGCTGGCTGGAGGAACAGCTGCGTCGCCCGGCCGACCGGATGCGCGAGGCCGGGCTGGACCCGGCCGATGCCGACGGCGACCTCGAGGACCTGCGCGCCGCGGTCGGGCTGATCGTGGAGGCGGCCCGCCGGTTCGGCCCGGAGCAGTCCCTGACCCGCGACGACGACGCCCGACTGACCCGCGACGCCGCCGAGCGCGTGCGGCGGCTGGTCGCGCTGATCCCGGCGGAGGTCCCCTACGACCGTGAGTACCTGCGGCCGTGGCTGGAGGCGCGGCCCTGAACCTGCACGCGGGGCTTGACCTTCACACCGTGACAGGGTCTGGGGTGGTGCCCATGACGACACCGCAGGACCTCCGTGCGGCCCTGGCCGCCGACGACGCCTCGACCCGGCTGCGGGCGGCGCTCACCGCCGGGTCGGCCCCCGACCCCGCACTCGCCGGTGTCCTGGTCGAGCGGTGCGCGGCCGAGCCGGACCCGTTCGTCCGCGACATGCTGTCCTGGGCGCTGACCCGGCTCTCGGCCGCCGACGTGCTGCCCCGCCTGCGCGTCGAGCTCGGCTCGCCGCGGCCCCGGGCGCGGGCGCAGGCGCTGCACACGCTGTCGAAGATCGCCGCCCCGTCGACGTGGCCGTGGGTCACACGCGACCTGCTCCGCGACCCCGACGACGAGGTTGCCCGCACCGCGTGGCGCACCGCCGTCGTGCTCGCCCCCGCGGAGGAGCGCGCCGCGCTGGCCGGGGAGCTGGCCGGGCTGCTCGGCCGCGGCGACCGCGACGTCCGGCTCAGCCTGAGCCGGGCCCTGGTCGCCCTCGGCGACACCGCCGGCGCGGCGCTCGCGCGGGCCTCGGAGGGCCCCGACCCGGCGGTCGCCGCGCACGCGCGTGCCACCGTCGCGCTGCGCGCGGACCCGGACACCGGGTTCGACGCCGCCGTCGCAGAGGCGCGGCGGGTGGTGGCGCTGGGCCCCGGCCGCGGGACCATGGCCGGGTGCTGATCGGGGAGGTGGCGCGGCGCAGCGGGCTCAGCGCCCGGATGCTGCGCCACTACGACGCCGTCGGGCTGGTCCGGCCGACCGGGCGCACCGTCGGCGGCTACCGCGAGTACTCGCCCGCCGACGTCCGCAGGCTCCTCCATGTGGAGGGCCTGCGGACGCTCGGGCTGTCGCTGGCCCAGGTGGGGCGGGCGCTGGCGGACCCGGCGTTCACGCCGTCGGAGCTGGTCGCGGACCTGGTCCGGGCGACCGAGGACCGGTTGACGCGCGACCGGGAGCTGCTCGCGCGGCTGCGCACCGTCGACGCCGCGGAGCCGGGGAGCTGGGACGAGGTGCTCGACGTCGTCGGGCTGCTGCGGGCGCTGGCCTCCCCCGCGGCCGGGCGCCGTCAGCAGGCGGCGCTGGCCGCGACGGCCGACGCCCCGCTGCCCGCGGAGCTGCTGGCCCGGACCGCGCTGGCCGAGCCCGATCCGCACGTCGCGGGGGCACTGCGGTGGGCCCTGGCCCGTTCCGGCGACCCGGACGGCACCGCGGCGGCGACGCTCGCCGCGGGCCTGCGGTCCGCCGACGTCGCGGTCCGGCGGCGCGCGGTGGCCGCGCTCGCCGAGACCGGCACGGCACCGGAGGCGACCGCGGCGCTCGTCGACGCCGTCGAGGACCCGGACCCGGAGGTGCACCGGCGCGCCGTGCTGGCCGCGGGCCGGCGCGGGGTCACCGCGACCGTGCCCGCCCTGGTCGCGCTGGTCGTCGCGGGGGTGGACGACGTCGCCGCCGCGGAGGTGCTGGCGTCGCTGTCGGACGACGACCCCGCCACGTCGGAGCGGGTGCTCGGCGCGCTCGACGGCGCGCTCGACGGCGCCGACCCGGCCGCACGGATCCGGCTGGCCCAGGCGCTGGTCGAGCAGCCCGGGTCCGGGGCGCGGGAGGCGCTGCTCCGGCTCACCCGCGACGACGACCGGGCCGTCGCCCTGGTCGCGACGGCGTTCGCGGGGCGTACGGGCCGAGCGGCACCGCCGCCACGGCCGGGCCGGTCCACCCGGTCGCTCGGACAGGCCCCACCCCGGGCCCGTCCGTAGACTCCCGCCGTGGCCAGGCGCCTTCGCGACACCCTGAGCGCTCCGGCGCGACCCGTCCTGCGGTACTGGAACGACCTGCCCATGCGCGTGCAGGGGCGCATCACGATCGGGCTGCCGCTCGTCGCGGTGCTGATCTCGGCCGGGCTGGCCCTGACCGGGAACCTGCAGCGGGTCGACATCGAGACCGACATCCAGCGCAAGTTCGAGATGACCGGATCGCTCGGCGAGCTCACCACGCTCATGGTCGACGCCGAGACCGGGAT
The DNA here is from genome assembly GCF_017312155.1 of Pseudonocardia sp. UM4_GMWB1. NCBI lineage: Bacteria > Bacillati > Actinomycetota > Actinomycetes > Pseudonocardiales > Pseudonocardiaceae > Pseudonocardia > Pseudonocardia sp. UM4_GMWB1. The sequence goes on from NZ_QJPN01000001.1 coordinate 5,702,044, forward strand.
GCGCGGCTACCAGCTCACCGGGCGCACGGAGTACCTGGAGCCGTTCACCGACGCGTCGGCGGAGCTCCCGGCGGTGCTGGGACGGCTGGAGACGCTGGCCGCGGCGGAGCCCGGGGAGAAGCCGCGCACGGACAAGCTGGCCCGGATCGCCGAGCTGCGGGACCTGACGTCGAAGCAGATGACCGACCTGGCCCGGCAGCGCGACGTCGTCGCCGCGGGCGGGGACACCGACGGCGAGATCCGGCAGGACCTCGCCTACGGCAAGAACCTCATGGACGGCATCCGCAGTCGCGTCGACCAGATGCGGACCGGTGAGCGGGAGCTGCTCGACGACCGGATCGAGGAGATCAACCAGATCCGCCTCCGCGACTACCTGTCGGTCGGCATCGCGCTCGCGGTCGCCGTGCTGACCCGGTTCCTGGCCTGGTTCCTGCACCGCAACGGCATCCTGCGCCGGGTGGACCGGCTCGCCGACACCGTGCGCGTCATCCGCGAGGGCGGCACGGTGCCCGAGCCGCCGCCGGTGAAGCGGGACCGGATGGGCGAGCTCGAACGGGAGGTCCACCTGCTCGAACCGGCCGCTCCGGCGCGGCGCGACGACGCCGTTGACGGACGAGTGTGACGCGGGACACGATCAGGCGGCCACCCACTGTCCGAGGAGCCCGCATGAGCACCGACGCCTCCGTACCCACCCGCGCACCCGGCAGGCTCGGGGACCCGGCGACGACGATCGGCGACGACCCGCGGGCCGACCCGCGGATGGTCGCGGTGCTGGAGGGATTCGGCCTGACCGGGCACGCCGACGACGCCCCGATGGACCGCACCGCGGGCCGCCCGGCCCTGCTCGGGTTCGTGGACGCCGCCGAGGAGGGCTTCGAGGGCCTGTTCGCCGCGCTCGCCACCGGCTGGACCCCACCGGCCGGGGTCGACCGCACGACGCGGACCGTTCCCGGCGCCGACGGGCACCCGATCACCCTGTACGTCCACCGCCCCACCGGCGTCGACGGGCCGCTGCCGGTGATCTACCAGGTCCACGGCGGCGGGATGGTCATGCTGGCCGCCCAGGGGCCGCTCTACGCGCGCTGGCGCGACGAGCTGGCCGCCGAGGGCGCCGTCGTCGTGGGGGTCGAGTACCGCAACGGGGGTGGGCGGCTCGGGCCGCACCCGTTCCCGGCGGGTCTGGACGACTGCGTCACCGGCCTGCACTGGGTGCACGAACACCTCGCGGAGCTGGGCGGCACGCACGTCGTCGTCACCGGGGACTCCGGCGGGGCGAACCTCGCGCTCGGGCTGGCGGTCCGGGCCGGTCGCGACGGCTGGTCCGGGCGGATCGCCGGGGTCTACGCCCAGTGCCCCTACGTGCTGGGGTCCTGGGACCGGCCGCCCGCGGACCTGGCGTCGCTGTGGGAGAACGACCGCTACTGGCTCAACCGGGAGCTGTTCCCGCTGCTCGCCGAGGTCTACGACCCCGGCTCCGCGCACGCCGGCGACCCGACCTGCTGGGCCGCGGCCGCAGGCCCCGAGGACCTGCAGGGGCTCCCGCCGCACGTGATCGCGTGCGCGGAGCTGGACCCGCTGCGCGACGAGGGACTCGCCCACCACCGTCGGCTGCTCGCGGCGGGGGTGCCGTCGGTCGGGCTCGTGTACCCGGGGCTCTGCCACGTCGGGATGATCCTGTTCCGCGACGCGATGCCCGACGTCTACGCGCACGCCGTGCGCGATGTCGTCGGCTTCGCCCGGTCGGTGCGCGGCTGAGCCCGCCGGGTCAGGACACGGCGGGCGGGACGGCGGGCGGGGCCGGGGCGTCACCGGTGTCCGGGCGCACCCGACGGCGGCACCCCAGCACGACCAGGTGTGCGTCGAGCACCCGGGCGAGCAGGACCCGGTCGGCCCGGGCACCCGCGGCCGGGTCGGTCAGCATGACGGCGACGTCGTGCTCGCTGCCGGTGCCGCCGAGACCCGCGTAGCGGGCCCAGACATCGTAGGCGGACAACCCGGACAGCGCCGCCCCGGCCGGGAGCGACACCGTCACGGGTTCCTCGGGCACGACCATCCGCGCCGTCTACCCGGCTCCGGGCGGTTCAGACCCCCGGGCACCCTTTCCGTCTGTCCTGCCGGACCCCCTGGGCCCGGTGCGCGTCCTGGTGGTCGAGGACGACGACCCCGGGATCAGCTCGGGTCGATCCGCAGGATCCGGTCGTCGTCGCCGTTCGAGGTCGTGACCAGCAGCGGACCGCCGGGCACGGCGTACACCCCGCGCAGCCGGCCGGGGTCCCCGTCGAGCGCCGCCGGGATCTCGACGTCGGAGACCGCGCCGTCGGTGCCCTCCGGGCCGACCCGCATCAGCAGCAGCTTCTGCCCGCGCAGCGCGGCGACGGCGAGCATCCCGTTCCGCTGCCCCCACGCGTCGCCGTCGAGGAACGCGGCGCCGGCCGGCGCCTCGGGCGGGCTGCCGGAGGCCCACACGGCGGGGACGGCGTCGGGGAAGCGGTCCCGGTCGGTCATCGGGACCGACTCGTCGTAGGTGGTCACCGTGCCGCCCTGCGAGGGGTCCCAGCCGTAGTTGCCGCCCGGGCGCAGCAGGTTCACCTCGTCGTCGCGGGTGGGGCCGTGCTCGGCGGTGAAGACCCGCCCGGTGCCCGGCTCGACCGCGACGCCCTGCACGTTGCGGTGCCCGGAGGTGTACACGAGCCGCTGGGCCGGGTCGGCGGCGTCGGCGAAGGGGTTTCCGGCCGCGGGCCCGCCGGTGGCCGGGTCGACCCGCAGCGTCTTGCCGCCGAGCGAGGTGAGGTCCTGCGGGGTGGCGGGCATCGCCGCGTCGCCGGTCCCGACGACGAGCGCCCCGGTGTCGTCGACGGCGATCCGGCAGCCCGAGTGCCGTCCGCCCGAGGCGATCGGCAGGCCGCCGACCAGCGGGTCCGCGACCCGGGTCGCGGTGGCCCCGTCCGCGGACAGCGTCCAGGTGACCAGCCGGACGTCGACCGGGCTCCCGTTCTCGGCATGGGTCTGGCAGGTGGTGAACCGGTTCGACGTCGCGAAGTCGGCGTGCACGGCCAGGCCCATCAGCCCGCCCTCGCCGCGGGCGAACACGTCGCCCAGGTCGGCGGCGACCGGGGTGACCGCGGTGCCCGGGTCGAGCGAGGCGAGCAGCGACAGGCGCCCGTCCCGCTCGGTGACCAGCGCCCGCCCGTCGGGCAGCACGCCGACGCTCCAGACGTGGGAGAGCCCGTCCGCGACGACGACCGGCGCCAGGTCCCCGGCCGCCGCCGGGGCGTCGGTGGTCGGCCGCGCGGGCGCCGGCTCGGCGGGCGCGGGTGCGGCGGCGCCGCAGCCGGCGGCGACCATCAGGGCGACGGCCGCGGCCGCCGTCCCGGCGCGACGGAGACGGGCGGGGTGCGGGTCACGGGTCACACCGGTCATCCTGGCCGGAACCGGGCACGACGGCAGCACGGGTGTGGTCGCGCAACACCGGCGGTCACGGCGCGTCGATCCGCACCTCGAGCGACCCGAGGCGCTCGAACCCGAGGTCCGACGGACCGTCGGCCGGTGTGGCGAGCCGCAGCGCGGGGAACCGCCCGACCAGCGCGTGCAGCGCCACCTCGATCTCCTGACGGGCCAGCGCGGCCCCCAGGCAGTAGTGGGCGCCCTGGCCGAACCCGAGGTGCCCCTCGCCGCGGCCCGGGTCCCGGGTCACGTCGAGCTCGTCGGGCCGGTCGTGCCGACGCGGGTCGAAGTTCGCGGTGACCAGCCCGGCCGTCACCGACTCCCCCGCCGCGATCCGGGTGTCGCCGACGACGACGTCGGTGCTCGCGTACCGGGGCGTGCTCACCGGGACCGCGCCGCAGGTCCGCACGATCTCGTGCACCGCGGTGGGCCACCGCCACGGCTCGGCGCGCAGCGTCGCGAGCCGGTCGGGACGGGTCAGCAGGGCGAGCATGCCCCGTGACAGCACGTGCGCGGTCGTCTCGAACCCGGCGACGACCAGGTCGAAGAGCAGGACGTCCAGCTCGTCGGCGGTGAGCCGGTCGCCGTCGTCGTGCACCGCGACGAGCACGTCGACCAGGTCGTCGCGCGGGTCGGCCCGCCGGGCCGCGACGAGCTCGTGGATCTGTGCGACGACGGCGCGCGCCACGTCGGGCATCCGCTCCGGGTCGGGCGCGACGAGCAGCGCGCCCAGCTCCCGCCAGAGCCCGCGCTGCTCCACCGGGACGCCGACGAGCTCGCAGATCACCGCGATCGGCAGCTCCCGGAACACCGTGGGCAGCAGGTCGACCGGGCTGCCGTCGGCACCGGCGGCCGCGACGTCGTCGAGCAGCTCGGCGGTGAGCTGCTCCACGCGGGGGCGCAGCGCGGCGACCCGGCGCACGGTGAACGCCCGGGAGACGAGCCGGCGCAGCCGGGCGTGGTCGGCGCCGTCGCGGACGAGCAGGCCCCGGCCGAGGTGGTCGAGCTCCGGCGGCAGCCCGAGCCCCGTCAAGAGCGTGCCCATGACGTCCCCGGCGCCGGGCACCCCGGCGGGGTCGTTGCGGAACCGCGGGTCCAGGAGCAGGGCGTGCACGTCGTCGTGCCGGGTGACGAGCGACGCGGCGCCCATCGGCGACTCCGGCATCGCGACGACGGGCCCCTGTTCGCGCAGGCGCCCGAAGGCGGCGACCGGGCAGGTGGTGCGGTCCACGACGTACTCCCTCGACGGCGTCAGCAGGTCCGGTCCATCGGACACCGTGCCGTCGCGGCAGGGTCAAGCCCGCAACGCCGACCGACCTCCGTGACGCCACACAATTGACGATGGCGCCATCCTGCGCCATAGTTGCGCCATGGAGTTGGACGGATATGTCGATCGCCTGCGCACCGAGTTCGCCGCACTGGGCGAGGCCGCGGGCGAGGACACGCGGGTGGCCGCGGAACGGCTGCTCACGCCCCTGACGTCGACGACCCGCTTGGTCCTGCTCGAGGCGCTGGCCGCGGCGGCCGACGAGATCACCCTCGAGCTCGCACCGGGGTCGGTGCACGTGCGGCTGCGCGGCAGCGACCCCGAGTTCGTCGTCACCGCAGGGTCGGCCCCGCCGTCGGCACCCCCGGCGACGACGGAGGCGCCACCCGTGGCGCCATCGCCACCGGCGGGCGCCGACGGCGAGTCCGGGCCGGTCGCCCGGATCAACTTCCGGCCGCCGGAGACGCTCAAGACCCGGATCGAGGAGGCCGCCGGGCGGGACGGCCTCAGCGTGAACACCTGGCTGACCCGTGTGGCCGCGGCCGCGCTGGACCGCCCCGCCACCGCGCCCGACCGCCCCGACGCCGCCCGCCGCGGCCGCGTCGGCTGGTTCGGCTGAGCCACACGACCTCTGCCACCCACCCCTGACTCACGGCGTCCCCGCGACGCCGAGGAGGCGATGCCCCGTGCCCACCTACGACACCCCCGAGCCCGTCACCGCGATCGTCGACCTCGCCATCGGCGAGCTACGGGTGACCGCGTCGGACCGCACCGACACCGTCGTCGAGGTCCGCAGCTCCGACGCCGACCGCGCCCACGCCGACCGGGTCCGGGTCGAGCTGACCGGGCGGGAGCTGCGCGTCACCGGCCCGCAGCTCGGGCTGCTGCAGAAGCTCACCCCGCGCACCCCCGGCCGCTCGATCGAGGTCGGGATCGCCCTGCCCGCCGGGTCGGCGCTGACCGCCGCCACCACCTACGGCGGGATCGTCGTCGAGGGCCCGCTCGGGGCCTGCGAGGCCCGCACCCGCTTCGGCGACGTCCGCGTCGACGACGCCGCCTCCGCCGACCTGAGCACCGGCTTCGGTCACGTCCGGATCGGCGGAACCGTCACCGGGGACGCCACGGTCCGCTCCGACCACGGCGGCATGCAGATCCACCGCATCGGCGGCACCGCGACGCTGAGCAGCAAGCACGGCGGCATCCGTGCCGACGAGCTGACCGGCGACGCCGAGCTGACCGGCACGCACGGCCCCGTCGACGTCGACGAGCTCGGCGCGGGCGCCCGTGTGCGCACCGCCTACGGCGACGTCCGGCTCGGCCGCGTCCACCGCGGCGAGGTGTCGCTGACCAGCACGCACGGCCGGCTGGAGATCGGCGTCGCGCAGGGCAGCGCCGCCTGGCTCGACCTCGACACCTCCGGCCGGGTCGGCAACGACCTCGCACCGCGCGAGGCCCCGGACGGCGACGCCGTCGACACCGTCGCCGTGCACGCCCGGTCCCGCGAGGGCGACATCGTCGTCCGCCGCGCCTGACCCCCGCCGGCCGCGATCCCACCCACGAACCCGTCCACGAGAGGAACCACCGTGCCCACACCTCCGCCCGCGATCGCCGTCGCCGCCGTGCACAAGTCCTACGGCGACCACGCCGTGCTCCGCGGCATCGACCTCGACGTCCCCGCCGGGATGGTGCTCGCGCTGCTCGGCCCGAACGGCGCCGGCAAGACGACGCTGGTCCGGATCCTGTCCACGCTGCTGCCACCGGACTCCGGACGCATCCGCATCGCCGGGCGCGATCCGGCGACCGACCCCGACGGCGTCCGCGCCGCGATCGGGGTGACCGGCCAGTTCTCGGCCGTCGACGGCCTGCTCACCGGTGCGGAGAACCTGCGGCTGATGGCCGACCTGCACCACCTGCCCCGCGACGCCGGCCGCGCCCGCACCCGGGAGCTGCTCGACCGCTTCGGCCTCGCCGACGCCGCGGACCGGCGCGCCGGGACGTACTCCGGCGGGATGCGCCGCCGCCTCGACCTGGCCATGACCCTCGTCGCCGACCCCGCCGTGCTGTTCCTCGACGAGCCGACCACCGGGCTGGACCCACGCAGCCGCCGCGACCTGTGGGACGCCGTACGCGACCTCGTCGGCCGCGGCGTGACCGTGCTGCTGACCACCCAGTACCTGGAGGAGGCCGACCAGCTCGCCGACGACGTCGCCGTCCTGGACGGGGGCCGGCTCGTCGCCCGCGGCACCCCGGCGCAGCTCAAGGCCCGGGTCCCCGGCGGGCACGTGCGCCTGCGCTTCGCCGACGACGACGCCCTCGCCGCCGCCCGCACCGTGCTGCCCGCCGCCGTCGCCGACACCGCCGCCGTGACGCTGCAGCTGCCCGCCGCCGGGGCCTGCGACCTGCGGGACCTGCTGGACCGCCTCGCCGGGACCGGGGTGGAACCCGAGGAGCTGACCACCCACACGCCCGACCTCGACGACGTCTTCCTGGCCCTCACCGGCCACCCGAGCACCCCGGAGGTGGCCGCGTCATGAGCGCCGCCGTCATGGACACCACCGCCCTCGACCGTCCCCGCCTGCTCACCGACTCGGTGACGATGCTGCGCCGCCGCATCCGGCACCTGCGCCGCTACCCGTCGCTGACGATCATGCTGATCGCCCAGCCGCTGGTGTTCCTGCTGCTGTTCGTGGTCGTCCTGGGCGGCACGATGGGCGCCGGGCTGGGCGGTGACCGCAGCGACTACCTGGCCTTCGTCACCCCCGCGGTGCTGCTGCTGACCGTTGCGAGCGTCGCGATGGGCACCGCCATCGGGGTCGCCACCGACATGACCGAGGGCGTCGTCGCCCGCTTCCGGACGATGGCGATCGCCCGGTCCAGCGTCCTCACCGGGCACGTCGTCGGCGCGTTCGTACAGACCGCGGTCGGTCTGGTCGTCGTGCTCGGGGTGGCGCTGGCGCTCGGCTTCCGCAGCGGTGCCGGGCCGCTCGCCTGGCTGGGCGTCGCCGGGATGTTGGCGCTGCTCACGGTCGCCCTCACCTGGCTGACCGTGGCCCTCGGGCTCGCCGCCGCCAGTGTGGAGACGGCCAGCAACACCCCGATGTTCCTGATGCTGCTGCCGTTCCTGGGCAGCGGGTTCGTGCCGGTGGACTCGATGCCGGCCGGGCTGCGCTGGTTCGCCGCGTACCAGCCGTTCACCCCGGTCATCGACACCCTGCGCGGGCTGCTCGGTGCCGGGTCCGGCAGCGGGGCCGGGCCCGGCACCGACGCCGCGCTCGCCGTCGGCTGGTGCGTGGTGATCACCGTCGGGAGCCTGCTGTGGTCGCGCCGGCTCTACGAGACCCGCGCGGCGCGCTGAGCGTCAGCCTTCCGGCGGGCGGTCGACGTGGACGGGCAGGGCGGGCAGCCGCTCGAACCCCAGCCGCGACGGGCCGTCCGCCGGTTCGGCGAGCCGGAGCCCCGGGAAGCGCGTGACCAGCGCCGACAGCACGACCTCGACCTCCTGGCGGGCCAGCGCGGCGCCGAGGCAGTAGTGCGCGCCGTGCCCGAACCCGAGGTGCCCCTCGCCGCGTCCGGGGTCGCGGCGCACGTCCAGCTCGTCGGGCCGGTCGACGACGCGTGGGTCGAAGTTCGCCGGCAGCAGGCCGGGCAGCACCGCGGTCCCGGCGGGCACCGGTGTCCCGGCGATCTCGGTGTCCTCGGCCGCGTAGCGCGGGGCCCCGGCCGGGATCGGGCCGCAGGTGCGGACCAGCTCGTGCACCGCCGTCGGCCACAGCTGCGGATCGGCCCGCAGCGCGGCGAGCTCGTCCGGGCGGCTGAGCAGGGCGAGTGTGCCCTTGGCCAGCACGTGCGCGGTGGTCTCGAACCCGGCGACGGTGAGGTTCACCGTCATGTCGACGAGCTCCTGCTCCGAGAGCCGGTCGCCGTCCTCGTCGTGCGCCGCGACCAGCCCGGACAGCAGGTCGTCGGCCGGCTCCCGGCGACGGGCCTCGATCAGGTCCCGGACGTGGGCGACCATCCCCCGGGCGACGTCGGGCATCCGCTCCGGGTCGGGCTGGATCAGCAGCCGGGCGAACTCCCGCCAGCGGTCCCGGTCGCCCTCCGGCACGCCGACGAGCTCGCAGATGACCGCGATCGGCACCGGGTAGGCCAGCGCCTCCACCAGGTCGACCGGGGTGCCGTCGGCACCGGCCGCGGCGACGTCGTCGAGCAGGCCGTCGACGATCGCCCCGACGCGGGGGCGCAGCCCGTTCACCCGGCGCACCGTGAACGCCCGCGACACGAGCCGGCGCAGCCGCGCGTGGTCCTCGCCGTCCCGGCCCAGCATCGGACGGCGGAGCAGGTCGAGGTCCTCGGGCAGCCCGATCAGCCCGGTCTGGGCGTTGCGCAGGTAGTTCTCCGCCTCCGGTACCGCGGCCGCGTCGTGCCGGAAGCGGTCGTCGGTGAGCATCGCGCGGACCTCGGCGTGCCGGGTCACCATCAGGCCCTGCTGCGTGGGCCGTCCGGGGATCTCCAGCGGGATCTCCACGACCGCCGCGACCTCGCGCAGCGCGGAGAAGCCGGCGACCGGGTCCGACGGGTCCACGGTGTCCGGGCCTGCGGTCGGCGCGGTCGGCGCGGTGGTGGTCGTGTCCTCTGCCATGGGCCCAGTCGACACCGTGCCGCCGCGGCACGGTCAAGCCCCGCGATCGGGCGGGTTCGGTCCCGTTCGTCCCGCCCGCACCGTAGGCTCCGCGCGTGCGCACGGATTCGGCCATGCAACGGACGGTGACCCGATGAGCGGACTGTTCGCCCTGCTCGACGACGTCGCGGCGCTGGTGCGCCTGACGACGGCCTCCCTCGACGACGTCGCCGGGGCCGCCGGGCGCGCCGGGGCGAAGGCCGCAGGGGTGGTCGTCGACGACGCCGCGGTCACCCCCCGCTACGTGCAGGGGCTCAAGCCCGAGCGCGAGCTGTCGATCATCTGGCGGATCGCCAGGGGCTCGCTGATCAACAAGATCGTGTTCATCCTGCCGGTCGCGCTGATCCTGTCCCAGTTCGCGCCGTGGCTGCTGACCCCGATCCTGATGGTCGGCGGCTGCTACCTGGCCTACGAGGGCGCGGAGAAGCTCTGGGAGTACTTCTCCGGGCACTCCGAGCACCCCGAGGAGCGCGACGAGAAGGTCGCGGCGGACCCGGCGGAGAACGAGCGCCGGGTCGTCTCCGGCGCCGTGCGCACCGACTTCATCCTCTCGGCCGAGATCATGGTCATCGCGCTGAACGAGGTGGCGTCCGAGGGAATCGTGTCCCGGGCGATCATCCTGGCCGTCGTCGCCGTCGCGATCACCGCGCTCGTCTACGGCGCGGTCGCGCTCATCGTGAAGATGGACGACGCCGGCCTGGCCCTGGCGAAGCGCGGCTCCGGCCCCGTCGCGTCGTTCGGGCGCGGGCTGGTGAAGGCCATGCCGATCGTGCTGACGACGCTGTCGGTCGTCGGCGTCGCGGCGATGCTGTGGGTCGGCGGGCACATCCTGCTGGTCGGGATGGACGAGCTGGGCTTCTCCCCGATCTACGACCTGGTGCACCATCTGGAGGTGGCCGTCGCCGACGCGACCGGTGCGCTGGGCGGGTTCCTGGGCTGGCTCACCAACACCGTCGGCTCGGCGATCCTCGGGGTCGTGGTCGGCGCGGTGATCGTCGCCGTGGCGCACCTGGTGCCGAAGCGGAAGAAGAAGAACGACACCGACGACGACGCCGAGGCCGCCGGGACCGCCGGCGCCTGAGCCGGGAGGCCGCCGTGAGCCGCATCGAGATGCCGTCCGGCGAGACGATCGACGTGCTGCACAGCGGCGCCCCGGCCTTCGAGTTCGAGGCCGTCGTACCGCCCGGGGTGGCCGGTCCCCCGCCGCACCGGCACCGGGGCGCCACCGAGTCGTTCACCGTGCTCGAGGGCGTCCTGCGGGTACGGGTCGGGGGCTGGACGAGCCTGCTGCACCCCGGCGACGGGATTGTGGTGCCGCCCGGCGTCACACACTCGTTCGGCAACGGGGGCGACGGCCCGGTGCGTGTGCGCACCGTCGAGACCCCCGCCGGGCCCCTGGAGGAGCAGTTCCGGATCCTGGCGTCGGCCGGGCGGCTGCCGCCGCTGCGCCGCCTCGCGCGACTCAACGTCGCCCACGACCTGGACTTCTCCCTCGCCGGGATCCCCGACGCGGTGCAGCGCCCGCTGTGGCGGTTGCTCGCGGCGCTGCCCGGTCCGTCATGATCGGGCGATGGGAGACACCGGCGTCTTCGTGCCCTACGGCGCGACCCACTGGGCCGCGCTGACCGTCGGGGTCCTCGGCGCCGTCGCGCTGGTGGCCCTGGGACGACGGCTGCGCGGCACCCCTGCCGAGCCGGGCGTCTCGCGGGCGTTCGCCGTCGTGGTCGTCGTGCTGCTGGTGCCGCTGCAGCTGCGGCTGCTGACCCCGCAGACCTTCGACGTGCACATCTCGCTGCCGCTGCAGCTCTCGGACCTGTCCTGGGTCACCGCCGCGGTCGCCCTGTGGACACGGCGCTGGTGGGCGTGCGCGCCGCTGTACTACTGGGGTCTCACGCTGACCCCGCAGGCGCTGCTCACCCCGGCCACCGACTCCCCCGACTTCCCGCACGTCGCATTCCTGCACTTCTGGGCGCTGCACCTGCTGGTGACCTGGGCCGCGGTGTACCTGACCTGGGGCGCCGGGGTGCGGCCGACCTGGCGCGGGATGGCCGTGACGCTGGCGGCCACGATCGCCTGGGCGGCGGTGGTGCTGCCGTTCAACCTCGCCGCGGGCACCAACTACGGCTTCCTCGCCCACAAGCCGACCAACGCGTCCGCGCTGGACCTGCTGGGCCCGTGGCCGGTCTACCTGGTCGTCGAGTTCGTGCTGGTCGCGGTGGGGTGGGCGGTGATCACGTGGCCGTGGACGCGGCGGCGGGAACGGGAACCGGCCTGACCGGCAGCCGCTCCGCCAGCCCGTCGACGAGGTGGTCGAGCACCGCGCGCACCCGCCGGGGCGGGTCCGCCCCGTGCACCGCCAGCAGGTCCGCCGACGGGGTCGGGATGTCCGCCAGCACCTGCACCAGCTCCCCCGACGCGAGCAGTGGCGCGACCTGCCACAGCGAGCGCATCACCAGACCGCGGCCGGCCCGGCACCACGCCGTCGCGACCTCGCCGTCGTTGCAGGTCATCGCGCCCGTCACGCGGACCCCGGCGGCGTCGGCGTCGGTCCCGAAACGCCAGTGGGCGTAGGCGGTGTCGTTCTCCCGGATCACGATGCAGTCGTGTCCGGCCAGGTCGGCGGGGGTGCGCGGGGCGCCGCGGCGGCCCACGTACGACGGCGCCGCGCACACCACGCGCCGGTTGCGGTGCAGAACCCGGGCGTGCAGCCGCGAGTCGGGCAGCGGTCCGACGCGCACCGCGAAGTCGTAGCCGGAGCCGCCGACGGCGACCGGCAGGTGCGACAGCTCCAGGTCGATGCGCAGGTCCGGGTTGGCCGCCTCGAACGTGCCGAGCAGCGGCGCGACGTGCGCCCGGCCGAACCCCATCGACGAGTGCACCGCGATCCGCCCGTGCAGCCCCGAGCGACGCCGGCCGATCTCGTCCTCCAGGTCGTCGATCCGGCCCAGCACGTCGCGGGCGCCCTCGGCATAGCGGCGGCCCTCGTCGGTCAGGGTGAGACGCCGGGTGGACCGGTTGACCAGGCGCACGCCCAGACGTCGTTCCAGGCGGGCGAGCCGCTTGCTGACCGCCGACACCGACACACCCCACTGGCGCGCCACCTCGGTCAGCGTGCCCGCGGCGGCGACCCCGGCGAAGAAGCGCAGGTCGTCGAACTCGGGCAGTTCCACACCCGCTCCTTTCCCCAGCGGAAAGACTGTCCGGCCCGGACGACGGTTCACCGCGTCCGGTTCGCCGATCAGGATAGAAGCAACCGAGTCGAGGAGGGCACGTCATGACCGCGCACCGCATCGCCGTCATCCCGGGCGACGGGATCGGCAAGGAGGTCGTCCCGGAGGGCGTCCGCGTGCTGACCGCGGCCGCGGAGCGGTTCGGGATCGGGCTGGAGTTCACCGAGTTCGGCTTCGCCAGCGCCGACCACTGGCTCGAGCACGGCACGATGCTGCCCGAGGACTGGTTCGAGCAGCTGCGCGGCTTCGACGCGCTGTTCTTCGGCGCCGTCGGGTGGCCCGACGTGCTGCCCGACCACGTGTCGCTGTGGGGCAGCCTGCTGCAGTTCCGCCGCCGCTTCGACCAGTACGTCAACCTGCGCCCGGCCCGGCTGCTGCCCGGCGTCGCGTCGCCGCTGGCCGGCCGGTCCCCCGGCGACGTCGACATGCTGATCGTCCGGGAGAACACCGAGGGCGAGTACTCGTCGGTGGGCGGGCGGATGTTCTCCGGCACCGACCGCGAGATCGTGATCCAGGAGACCGTCATGACGCGCACCGGCGTCGACCGGATCCTGCGCTACGCCTTCGAGCTCGCGCGGCGCCACCCGAACCGGCACCTGACCTCGGCGACGAAGTCCAACGGCATCGCGATCACCATGCCGTACTGGGACGAGCGGGTCGCGGCGATGGCGGCGCAGTACCCCGACGTCGACGTCGACTCCTCCCACATCGACATCCTGGCGGCGCGGTTCGTGATGAGCCCGGAGCGGTTCGACGTCGTGGTCGCCAGCAACCTGTTCGGCGACATCCTGTCCGACCTCGGGCCGGCCTGCACCGGGACGATCGGCATCGCGCCGAGCGCGAACATCAACCCGGAGCGGGAGTTCCCGAGCCTGTTCGAGCCGGTGCACGGGTCCGCACCGGACATCGCCGGGAAGGGCGTCGCGAACCCGGTCGGCCAGATCTGGTGCGGGTCGATGATGCTGGAGCACCTCGGCGAGCACGAGGCCGCGGCGGCCGTGCTGGCCGCGGTCGAGGACGTCGTCGGGCGGGGCGGCGCGACCGTCACCCCGGACCTGGGCGGCACCGCGACGACCGCCGAGCTGGGCGCGGCGATCGCCGAGGTCGTGCGGGGATGAGCCCGTCCGGCCCCGGCCGGCGCGCCCCGGCGGCCGGGTGTCGCGGCTCAGCCCGCGAGGAGCGCGACCAGGCGACGGGCCGCGTCGGGCGGCAGCCTGCGACGGCCGCGCAGGTGCCGGAACACCGGCGCGAGCACCGGGTCGGCCAGCAGCTCGGCCCGCGGCACCGGCCGTCCGACCGGCACGACGACGCCCGCAGCGTGCCGTCCGCCGGGGTGCGGCTCGGCGGGACCGGTGAACGCGAACAGCGCGGCGACGCCCCCGCCCGGCCCGGTGCGGTAGACCACGGCCCGGTCGCCCGGCGCGGTCCCGGCCAGGCAGCAGGGCTCCGGAGGCGGGTCGGCGACCTCGTCGGCGTCCCAGAGCAGGACGGTGTCCGGCAGCGCGGCACCGGGTCGTACGGGGTCGGTCGGCACGGGGTCGGTCGGCACGGGGTCGGTCGGCACGGGGCCCGGCAGCAGCATGCCGCCCGTCCTACCCCAGCCCCCGGGGGGCCGGCGCGATGAGCCCGCGGACCCTGCTGCCCGCCCCGTTCACCGCCCGCACGGTCGACGCGGCGGGGACGGCGGTGCACACCGTGATCGGCGGATCCGGGCCGCCGCTGCTGCTCCTGCACGGCTACCCGCAGACCCACGCGATCTGGCACCGGGTCGCGCCGTTGCTCGCCGAGCGGTTCACCGTCGTCGCGACCGACCTGCGCGGCTACGGCGACAGCGCCAAGCCGCCCCCGGGCCCGGACGACGCCGCCTACGCCAAGCGTGCCATGGCCGCCGACCAGCTCATCGTGATGCGGGAGCTCGGGTTCGACCGGTTCGCCGTCGCCGGGCACGACCGCGGCGGCCGGGTCGCGCACCGGCTGGCCCTCGACGCACCGGACGCGGTGTCGGCGCTGGCGGTGCTCGACATCGTCCCGACCCGGCACGCGTTCGACACCGCCGACGCCGGCTTCGGGCTGGGCTACTGGCACTGGTTCTTCCTCACGGCCCCGGCCGGGATCCCGGAGCGCCTCATCGGGGGCGACCCGGAGTTCTGGATCACCGCCCGGATGCGGTCGCGCCACCACGGCGGTACCCCGTTCGACGACCGCGCCGTCGCCGAGTACGTCCGCTGCTTCGCCGACCCGGCCGCGATCGCCGCGTCGTGCGCCGACTACCGCGCCGCGGCCGGGATCGACCGCGTCCACGACGGCGCGGACGCCGGCCGACGGGTGACCGCGCCGCTGCTGGCGCTGTGGGGCGCGCACTCCTTCGTCGGGCGGTCCTACGACGTCCCCGCGGTGTGGGCCGGCTACGCCGCGGACGTGCACGGGACGGCCCTGGACGCCGACCACTATCTGCCCGAGGAGCGCCCCGAGGAGGTGGCGCGGGAGCTGACCGCGTTCCTGACGAGGTGATGCGGCCCGCTCAGCCCGTGATCCGGTACTGCGCGATCTTCCGGTAGAGCGTCGACCGGGCCACCCCCAGCGCCGCGGCCGCGGCGGCCCGGTTCCCGTCGGTGTCGCGCAGCGCGGCGACGATCGCGTCCCGCTCGGCCCGGTCCACCGCCCGCAGCGTCCCGGACGGCGCGCTCTGACAGGACTCGGGCAGGTCGGTCGCCTCGATCACACCCACCGGCCGCCGGCCCAGGGCCGCGGTCAGCGCGTCGCGCAGCTCGCTCACGTTCCCCGGCCACGGGTGCCTGCTCACCGTCCGCAGCGCCCCGGCGGACAGCCGCACGTCGCGGCCGGGGGCGAGCTCGGCGAGCAGCGCGGCGACCAGGCCGGGGAGGTCGCCGGGGCGGCCGCGCAGCGGCGGGACCGGCACCGACACCCGGAACCGGGCCAGGACGGCGTCGCGGACGGGGTCGGGGACGGCGGTGTCGGCGCGGGTGCCGGCCGTCGGCAGATCCCCGCGCGCGACGGCGGGCGGCACCCCGGCGTCGCGCCGGTCGAGGTCGCGCAGCAGCACCAGCGCCCGCTGCCCGGCCCGCCGGACGCGGTCGTCGAGGTCGGCGCCGTCGTCGTCCGGACCGACCTCGACGGCCGGGCCGGGCCAGGAGTCCGTGACCAGCCGCGCCCGGCCGGAGCCGGGCTCGCCGGTGACCAGCAGCGGTTCCCCCGCCCCCAGCGCCCCGGCGACGGCGGCCCGCGCCGCCCGCCAGGCCGGGCTCACCCCGTCGGCGTCGGACCGCGGGGTCGCCGCGACCGGTCCGGCGGAGCCGCCGACGTCGGGCTCGCGCAGCAGCGTCACCACCGCCACCAGGCCGGCGACCGACCCGCCGACCGGGACGACCGCGCCGCGCAGCCGCGCCCGTGTCCCCGACGGCAGGTCCACCCGGTCGTCGACGCCGGGGCCGCGGAGCAGCAGGAACCGGGCGTGGTCGGTGAGCGCGGCGTGGTCGCCCGCGTCGAGCAGGGTCTGCATCGCGGTGTTCGCCAGCACCGTGCGGCGCCCGACGGCGAGCACCGCCCGCCGGGTGCGGGACTCGGTGCGGGCGTAGGCGTCGAACAGGGCCTGCTGGGCGGGGTCGCGGTCGTGGAGCAGGGCGTCGGAGATGCGCGCGGCCGCGGAGCGCACCAGCGACAGCAGCAGCGGCGAGGAGTGCTCGGCGCGGCAGGACAGGTCGAGTACCGCCTCGATCCGCCCGGTCGCCGGGTCGCGCACCGGGGCGCCGGCGCAGGCGTAGTCGTGGAGCTGCTCGACGAAGTGCTCGGCGCCGACGATGTGCACCGGCCGGCCGGACTCCAGCACGGTCCCGACCCCGTTGGTGCCCACCGCACCCTCGGCGTAGCCGAACCCGGCGGCGAACGCGTTGACGTCCGCGGACCGGGCGATCACCGCGTCGGTGTCCAGCCGCACCAGCAGCCGGGCCCGGTGGTCGGTGAGCGCGACGCACACGCCGATCCCGGCGACCTGCTCGACCAGCTGCTCCATCACCGGGCGCGCGCAGCGGACCAGCCGGGAGCCGGTGTCGAGGTCGGGGTGGAACCGGTTGACGATCATCGCCGGGTCCACCCCGCCCGCGATGCTGCGCCGCCACGACGCGACGACGTGGCCGGGCACGCCGGGCAGCGCGACGTCGGGCCGGTCGAGCAGCTCGGCCCGCGCGGACACGAGCTCGCGACGGCGTGCGAGCAGATCCCCCATCGACGCACCTCTCTGTGCTCGTCGTCACATGATGCGTCACCGGTCAACACCTGTCGCTGTCCGAAGTTCGGACACCCGCGGGACGCCCGGTCCGACCTAGCGTCGGGTGACCGTCGTCACCCCTGTACCGGGAGGACCCCCATGGCCACCACGACCACCGAGCACGTCGACGTCCTGATCGTCGGGGCCGGGGTGTCCGGCATCGGCGCCGCGCACCGGCTGCGGGAGGAGTTCCCGGAGCGGAGCTTCGTGCTGCTGGAGGCCCAGGACGCCCCCGGTGGGACCTGGTGGACACACCGCTTCCCCGGTGCCCGCTCGGACAGCGACCTGTTCACCTACGGCTACCGGCACAAGCCGTGGAAGGGACCGTCGATCGCAGCGGGCGGGGAGATCCTGTCCTACCTCCACGAGGTCATCGACGAGGACGACCTCGCCGGGCACATCCGCTACCACCACCGCGTCACCGCGCTGAGCTGGTCCTCGGAGGAGAACCTCTGGACCGCGGACGTCACGCGCACCGACACCGGCGAGACCCTGCGGATGACCGCGTCGTTCCTGTGGATGTGCCAGGGCTACTACAACCACGACGAGCCCTACACCCCGGAGTGGCCGGGCACCGAGCGCTTCGCCGGGACGGTCGTGCACCCGCAGTCCTGGCCGTCGGACCTCGACGTCACGGGGAAGAAGGTGCTGGTCATCGGATCCGGCGCGACCGCGGCGACGGTCGTCCCGGCGACGGCCGCGACCGCCGAACACGTGACGATGCTGCAGCGCTCGCCGTCGTACTGGTTCCCGGCGCCGACCGTGCACGAGCTCGCGACGATGCTGGAGCCGCTCGACCTGCCCGGCGAGTGGACCCACGAGATCCTGCGCCGCACCTACGTCCAGCAGCTCGACTGGCTGGCGACCACCGGCCGCGACGACCCGGACGCGCTGCACGAGTTCCTGGTCGAGACCATCCGGCCGCTGCTGCCCGAGGGCACCGACGTCGAGAAGCACTTCGTCCCCCGCTACCGGCCGTGGCAGCAGCGCATCGCGTTCGTGCCCGACGGCGACTTCTTCGCCGCGATGCGCGCGGGGAAGGCCTCGGTCGTCACCGACACCATCTCCGAGTTCACCGAGAAGGGCGTGCAGGTCTCCTCCGGCGAGGTGATCGAGGCCGACGTCGTCGTCACCGCGACGGGCTTCGACCTGGCGGTGTTCGGCGACATCCCCTTCACCGTCGACGGCGAGCCGGTCGACTTCACCCGGCACGTCACCTGGCGCGGTCTGATGATCAGCGACATCCCGAACATGGCCTACGCCTTCGGGTACTTCCGGCACAGCTGGACGCTGCGGATCGACCTGGTCAACGACCTGATCGGCCGCATCCTGGCGCGCATGGACGAGCGGGGGGACCGGGTCGTCGTGCCCACGCTGCGGGCGCAGGACGCCGACATGCCACGGCTGCCGTGGGTCTCGGAGGACAACTTCAACCCCGGCTACATCGGACGCTCCCAGCACCGCATGTTCGGGCAGGGCGACCGTGAGCCCTGGACCCACATGCACGAGCACGACGTCGACAGGGTCGAGCTGCCGAAGGCCGACCTCGACGACGGCCTGCAGTACCGCTGACCCGACCGACCGCACACCCCGAGGAGACCCACCGTGCCCCGCATCCCCGTGTCCACCGGCGTCGAGCTCAACTACGAGACCGCAGGCGACGGCGACCCCCTGCTCATGATCATGGGCACGTCCGGCGCGATCCCGCTGTGGGGCGAGCTCGCGTCCCGGCTCGCCGAGACCCATCGTGTGATCACCTTCGACAACCGGGGCCTGGGCGGCAGCGACCGCGGCTCCGGGCCGATCACGGTCGGTTCGATGGCCGCCGACACCTCCGCGCTGCTCGACGCCCTGGAGATCCCGCGCGCGCACCTGCTCGGCTGGTCGCTGGGCTCGGCCGTCGCACAGGAGATGGCGCTGGCCCGCCCCGAGCAGGTCGCCTCGCAGGTCCTCTACGGCACCTGGGGCCGCACCGACGGCTTCCAGCGCGCGGTGCTCACCGCGCTGCGCCTGCCCTACGTGCACCGTGACATGGAGTCCGCACTGGCCGCGTCAGGGCTCGCGTTCTCCCCGCAGGCCCTCGACGACCCGAATGTGGGCGCCCTGCTGGAGGCGCTGCTGCCGGCGTTCCCACAGGACGAGGCGCAGATGCAGGTGACCGTCGAGCAGTGGGACGCCGACCTCGTGCACGACACCCTCGACCGGCTGGACGCGATCACGGCACCGACGCTGGTCGTGGTCGGCGAGCAGGACCTGCTGACCCCGCACTGGCAGTCCCGCGCGGTGGCCGAGCGCATCCCGGGCGCCCGGTTCGAGCTGGTCACCGGGCCGGGGTCCAGCCACTGCATGCACCTGGAGCGGCCCGAGGACCTGACGAAGCTGGTCACCGGGTTCCTCGGCGAACAGCGGATCTGAACGGAGCGGCCGGGCGGACCCTCCCCGCCCGGCCGGCCCTCAGGACTCGCGGTGCGCCTTGGGGGACCGCCCGAACCGGGTCCGGAAGGCCCGGCTGAACGCCGCCGGGTCCGGCATGCCCCATCGCGCGCCGATCGCGCCTACCCCGACGTGGGCGGACTCCGGCCGGCGCAGGTCGGTCCAGGCGCCCTGGAGCCGCTCCTCGCGGATGGCCCCGGCCACCGTGGTGCCCTCCTCGGCGAACAGCTTGTGGAGGTAGCTCACCGAGATCGCGCAGGCCGCGGCGATCCCGGCGGGGTCCAGGTCGCGGTCGGCGATGCGCTCGCGGATGACACCGCGGGCCCGGGCGACGTGCAGGTTCTCCGGGGCGGTCGCCGGCACGGTGCTCCGCACCAGCGCGACGAACATGTCCCCGATGGTGCGGGCGACGGCCTCCTGCGCGGCCACGGGGACGTCGTCGCCGATCGCCCGGTCCAGCGAGGACAGCAGCGGCGGCAGCATCGCGCCGACGCCGCGACGGCCGTCGAGGGCGACCGCGGTGGCCTCGGCCATCTCCGCCCGGGACAGCGGCAGCGCGCTCTTGGGATGCAGGCAGACCTGGTACTCGAAGCTGTCGGTGGTGACGAAGGTGAACGGCCTGCTGCTGTCGTAGATCACGAACTCGCCGGGGCCGATCACCGCCTCCCGTCCGTCCTGAGCGACGAGTGTGCGGCCACGGCGGGCCAGCGCGATCTGCAGGTAGTCCTCGTCGGCCGCCCGCACCTGGCGCGGTGTGCGCTCGAAGCGGTGCGGCACCGAGGAGATCCGCCGCAGGTGGGTACCGGCCACCGAGGAGGCGGTGACCCGTCCGGAGACCAGACCGGTGGTGGACGGTGTCACGTCCAGCGCGACGAACTGGTCGCAGACCGTGGCGCGCCAGAAGTCCAGCCGGTCGGTCTCGGCCACGGTGGTGGTGTCGATCGTGACCAATGCCATACCCGAGCATCGCACGTGGACGTCACGAACGTGTTGCTCCGATGTGAGGACGTCGTCGCGCGGCACGTTCGGCCGCCCTGGTCCGTACCCCCTCGTCGGTGCAGAAGCCGGCCCCGGACCGCTTGAGGCAGAGCAGACCGAGTAACCGGCCGTGCCCGTCGACGACGGCGAGCCGCCTGCGCCCCTCGGCCCGCATCCGGTCGCGCGTCGCGGTCGCCGGCGCGGTGGGGGCGACGGTGCGCCCGGCCAGGGTGCCGAGCCAGCGGACCGGCGCCGCGGCGGGACGGCCGTCGAGGTCGCCGCGCTCCACCACGGCCAGCAGCACACCCCGGTCGACGACGAGCAGCGCGTGCACGTGGTCGTCGCGGAACACCTCCCGGGCCTGGTGCACCGTGGTGGTGCGCCCGCACGTCCGCGGGTGCGCGATCATCGCCTCGCCGGTGCTGCCGGGGGCCCACCCCGTCCCGGGACGCTCCGGCGCCGGGCCGATCATGCCGCGTCGCTCGAGTGGCCGGGCACCACCGGGAGGTCGGGGCGCACCAGCGGGACGAGGTTGTTGACCGCCAGGGCGGCCTCGCCGAACCCGACCGAGATCAGCCGGACCTTGCCGTCGAAGTCGGTGATGTCCCCGGCCGCGAACACCCGGGGCAGCGTCGTGCGCATCGACCGGTCGACGGCGATGTGCCGGCGGTTCATCCCGATCCCCCAGTTCGACAGCGCCGCGAGGTCGGCCTTGAACCCCAGCGCGGCGACGATCTCGTCGACCCGCAGGGTCTCGACGCCGTCCGGACCGGACACGTCGACCTCGGAGACGTGGCCGCCGCCGCGGACGTCGTGCACCTCGTAGGGGGTCAGGATCCGCACCGACGAGGCGCGCAGCTCGGTCACGCTGCGCTCGTGCGCGCGGAAGGCGTCGCGGCGGTGCACCAGGGTGACCGACGCGGCCAGCGGCTCCAGGCACAGCGCCCAGTCCACAGCCGAGTCCCCGCCGCCGACGATCAGCACGTCCTTGCCGGTCAGCTCGGCCGGGCGGGGCACCGCGTAACGCAGCCCGCGTCCGGCGTAGTCGCCGCCGGCGGGCAGCGGCCGCGGGGTGAACCGGCCCATGCCACCGGTGACCAGCAGCGCCCCGGCCCGGATCCGCACGCCGCGGTCGGTGGTGACGGCGACACCGTCGTCGAACTGCTCCAGCTCCACGGCGTCGTGCCCGAGCAGGTAGGTCGGCTCGGCCAGGGCGGCCTGCTCGACCAGGGAGTCGACCAGGTCCTGCGCCCGGACCCGGGGGAAGCCCGCGACGTCGAACACCGGCTTCTCCGGGTAGAGCACCGACATCTGCCCGCCCAGCTGGTCGAGCGCGTCGACGACGACCACGGACAGCCCGCGGAAGCCCGCGTAGTACGTGGCGTAGAGCCCGGTCGGCCCGGCGCCGACGACGACCAGGTCGGCGGTGAGCTCGCCGCTCACCGGGGCCTCCGCTGCGCGACGATCGGGTGGTCGCCGTCGGCCGGATCGGCGTCCTCGCCGCCGCCGGAGAAGCCCTGCTCGCGCACGAACAGCGCGTTGGCCTCGACGAAGTCCTGGTGCTCCGGGGGCATCCTGTGCTCCCAGTGGATGGCCTCGCTGGGGCACGCGGGCATGCACTTGCCGCAGTCGACGCACTCGTCGGGGTGGATGTACATCATCCGCTCGCCGGGGTAGATGCAGTCGACCGGGCACTCCTCCATGCAGGCGCGGTCCTGCACGTCGATGCAGGCTTCGGTGACGACGTAGGCCACGGGGTATTTCCTCCGATGTGGACGGTGACAGCACGTGGGTACGCGGCTCGGCCGGAGCAAGGGGTCTCCGGCCGAGCCGCGTGGCTCAGGCGGTCTCGACCTCGACGAGGGTGTCGGAGAACGTGGGCGCGTTGCCCAGGTCGCCGAACACGGTCGGGTTGACCGCGGCCAGGGTGGTGCCGGCCTTGGAGTTCTTGCGCCAGCCGCCCATCGGGCTCACCACGACCCCGCGGGACACGGTGTCCTGCAGCGACGCGACGACGGTGAACTCGCCCCGGTCGTTGAACACGCGCACCGGCGCCCCCTCGGCGATGCCGCGGGCAGCGGCGTCGTCCGGGTGGATGATCAGGGTGTGCTCGTTCGCGACGCGGCGGTGGAACTCGTGGCTGGCGAAGCTCGAGTTCAGGAACGCGTGCGACTTGGGCGTGAGCAGGTTGAGCGGGTAGCGGGCGGCGAGCTCGGGGTCCGCGGCGGCGGACTCGCGCGGCGGGATGTAGTGCGGCAGCGGGTCGACCGGCTGGCCGGGCTGGTGGTCGTTGGAGCCCTGCCGGAACAGCGGGACGACGAAGTTGCCGCCCGCCGCGGCGGCGGAGACGAACTCGGCCTTGCCCGACGGCGTCGGGAAGTTCCCCTCGGCGTGCGGGGCGTAGGCCTCCGGCGGGGCCACGTTGAGCCGCTGCCAGCCCTGCTCCTTCAGCGACTCGACGGTGATCCCCTCCATGTGCGGGTGGGACCAGTCGAACGCCTCGGCGATCATCTCGGAGTCGGTGCGCCGGAAGACCGGGTCGTCGAAGCCCATCGCGGCAGCGAGCCTGCGGAACATCTCGGTGTTCGGGACGGCCTCGCCCAGCGGCTCGATGGACCGGTGGTTGTAGGTCACGAAGAGGTGACCCCAGGAGAACATGATGTCGTCCTGCTCGAGCTGCGTCGTGGCCGGCAGGACGATGTCGGCGTACTCCGCGGTGTCGGTCATGAACTGCTCCGACACGACGGTGAACAGGTCTTCGCTCTCCAGACCCTTGATCAGCCGGTCCTGGTCGGGCGTGGTGACGACCGGGTTGGAGTTGTAGACCATCAGGCCCTTGATCGGCGGGCCGGCGGGCAGGTCACCGGCGAGCGCGGCACCGAGCCGGTACTGGTTGATGACCCGGGTGCCGGGGGTGAGCATCTCCGGGTGCATGAAGGCGCCCCAGTTGACGGGGAACGCCCACAGCGGCAGCTGCAGGATTCCGCCGCCGGGCCTGCGCCAGGCGCCGACGAGGCCGGGCAGACAGGACAGGGCGCGCACGGTCTGGCCGCCGCCGGCGTGCCGCTCGACGGCGACGCCGATCCGGATGACCGACGGCTGGGCGCCGGCGTACTCGCGGGCGAGCACCCGGATGGTCTCGGCGGGCACGCCGGTCTCGGTCTCGGCCCACTCGGGGGTGTAGCGGGAGACGCGCTCGGCGAACTCGTCGTAGCCGACGGTGTGGTTCGCGATGTAGTCGTCGTCGGTGAGGCCCTCGGCGATGATCACGTGCGCCATGGCCAGGGCGAGTGCGCCGTCGGTGCCGGGGCGGATCGGGATGTGCTGGTCGGCGGCGGCCGCGGTGCGGGTGCGGACCGGGTCGACGACCACGACCTTGGCGCCGTTCTTCCTCGCCTTCGCGATGTAGGGCCAGAGGTGCAGGTTGGTGCTCATGATGTTGCAGGCCCACACCAGGATGAACGTGGAGTGCACGAGGCTCTCCGGGTCCACCCCGGCGGTGTCGCCGATGGTCATGGCGTAGGCGGTGCAGGAGCCGGAGTCGCAGTAGGTGCGCTCGGCGACGGTGGCGCCCAGCTTCGCGAAGAAGGGGTCACCGACGTTGAGGCCGTTCAGGATGCCCTGGGTGCCCAGGTAGCTGACCGGCATGATCGCCTCGGGGCCGTGCTCGGCGGCGATGGCCCTGAAGCGGGTGGCGATCTCGGTGACGGCGTCGTCCCAGGTGATCCGCTCGAAGCGGCCGCTGCCCTTGGGCCCGGTCCGGCGCATCGGGAACAGCACACGGCCCGGGTCGTACACGCGGTCGAGGTAGTTGTTGACCTTCACGCAGAGGCCGCCGTTGGTGTACGGGTGGTCCGGGTCGCCGACGACCGAGGTCGCCGTCCCCGAGCCGTCGACCGTCACCAGCATCGCGCAGGTGTCCGGGCAGTCCTGGGGACAGGCGGCCTTGACCACCTTCTCGGTCAGCGGCGTGGCCGGGGCCTCGTGCGTCGCGGTCATGGGTGCTCCTCGCCTCGTGGTGGGATGGCGTCGCCCACGAGACTGGTCGCCCGCCGCGCGCCGGTCTTGGCACCGGGAGCACTGACGTTGTCCCGGGGAGCACAATCGCCCCCCGGGACGCCCGGTCAGGCGTAGGTGTGGAAGCCCCGCCCGGTCTTCTTGCCGAGCAGGCCGGCGTCGACCATGCGGGCCAGGAGCGGCGGCGGCGCGTACAGCGGCTCCTTGAACTCCGCGTACATCGACTCCGCGACGGCCTGCACGGTGTCCAGGCCGATCAGGTCGGACAGCGCGAGCGGGCCCTGCGGGTGCGCACAGCCGCGGACCAGTCCCTCGTCGATGTCCTCGGCGGTGGCGAAGCCGGACTCCATCATCCGGATCGCCGACAGCAGGAACGGCACCAGCAGCGCGTTGACGACGAAGCCGGCGCGGTCCTGGCAGTCGATCGCCTTCTTGCCCAGACCCTCCTCGACGAAGCTCCGCGCCCGGACCAGGGTGTCCTCGGAGGTCATCAGGCTCGGGACGAGCTCGACCAGCGACAGCACCGGCACCGGGTTGAAGAAGTGGATGCCGACGACCTGCTCGGGACGCTTCGTCGCCACCGCGAGCTTCATGATCGGGATGGACGACGTGTTCGACGCCAGCACCGCGCCGGTGTCGGTGACGAGCCGGTCCAGCTCCCGGAAGACGCCGGTCTTGAGCGCCTCGTCCTCGGCGATCGCCTCGACGACGAGCTCCCGGTCGGCCAGCGCGTCCAGCCCCTCGACGACCTCGAGGCGGGACAGAACCTCCTCGGCGGAGTCGATCCGGCCGCGCTTCTCCGCCCGGGCCAGCGACGACTCCAGGCGGGCCCGGCCCGCCTCCACCGCGGCGGCGGAGGTCTCGACGACCCGCACCCCGTACCCGGCCCGTGCCGCGACCTCCGCGATCCCGGATCCCATCTGACCGCAGCCGACGACGCCTACGCGCTCCATGAGCACCTCAGTTCCCTCTGCGCGTCCCGGGATCTCCGGGACGCGGTCGAACCGTCGAGACTTCCGTCGGCGGGGGGCGGGGCACAACCCGGCGCGACGACGGGTGCCCGGCCTCACTCGGCCGGTGCGGCCGGTGCGGCGGACGTGCACGTGTGCGGCGGTCCCGGACGCCGTCCCGCTCCGGCGCAGGCCGCCGGCTCAGCGACGGTCGGCCGGGTTCCCCACGGGGCGGGGCGCATCCCCGCGACCGACGGCGGGCAGCTGCACGGTGGCGTCGTCGGGGAGGCGGCGATGGCCCCCGGGCGCCGCCGGGCCGGCGTCGGACGCGGAGACGGTCGGGGCGGCGGGGCCGGCCGGGGCCGGCCGGTCCGGCCTCGGCCCGCGCGGCGCGCCGCCCCCACGCAGGCTCCGCACCACGGACAGCTCGGCGGCGAAGCGGCCGCGCAGCACGACCAGCGTGCCGACCGACGCGATCCCGCCGGCCAGGGCCGCGGCGGCCAGGGTCACCAGGTCGATCCCGAGCGGGCGGACCAGCACCGCCACGCCCCAGGTCGCGGCCACGGTCAGCACCAGCGCCGGGACGTGCTTGACGTACATCCGCAGCACCGCCCCCATCAGGCCGGGCGAGACGCGTGCGGAGAACTGCAGCATCACCAGGAAGTGGACGACGATCGCCAGCGACGCCCCGGCCGCGACGCCGGCCAGGCCCCACAGCAGCCCGCCGGTCACGGTGAGCACGACGACGTAGCCGGCGTAGAGCCACTGCCGCCAGGCCGCCCGGTAGACGGCGCCGGTGGCCCGGGTCAGCGAGGTGCTGATCTTGTACGAGGTGCGCGGCAGCAGGACCAGCGCGAACAGCTGCACCAGCGGCACGACGGCGTCCCACTGCGCCCCGAGCAGCACCCGGACGACCTCGGGGGCGAGCACGCAGAGCAGCACCGCGGCCGGGGCGGTGACCAGCGCGACCAGGCTCGCGCTGCGCACGTAGGCGGCGCGCAGGCGGGGACCGTCGTCGCGGACCCGGGCCATCGCCGGGAACAGTGCCTTGTCGGCGGCACCGCCGATGATGTTCGCGGGTTCGGAGAGCAGGTTGTAGGCGCGGCCGTAGACACCGAGCGGGCCGGTGCCCAGCGCGTTGGCGACGACGAGCTTGTCGGCGTTGAGCGCGAACCAGTTGCCGAGCTGGGCGATGGAGAACCCGGCGCCGTAGCCGAGCAGCGGCCGCAGCCGGCCCCAGCTCGCGGTGGGCCCCTCGGGGCGGAACCGCGGCCGGGTCAGCGCGAGGTAGCCCGCGCACTTGGCGACGGCGGCGGCGATCTCGCCGAACGCGAGCGCGGAGGCGCCGAACCCGGCCGCGGCCAGGACGACGCTGACCCCGATCAGCGCCGGGCCCGCCGCGAGCAGGTCGACCGTCGCCATCGAACGGAACCGCAGGTCGCGCTGGAGCAGGCCGAGCGGGGTCGCCGAGGCCCCCGCGAACAGCAGCGCGATCGACAGCAGCGGCAGCAGCGCGGAGTCGGCCGGGAGCCCGACGAGCGGGCTGATCACCGGCGAGCCGAGGGCCAGCACCGCGGCGAACGCCGCCGCGACCAGCACCGAGAACCAGAACGCCGCCGTCACGTCGCGGTCGTCGAGGTCCTCGCGGTGCACCAGGGAGGCGGCGACGCCGAGCTGGGTGACCAGCTGGGTCAGCCCGACGATCAGCAACGCGGCCGCGGCCGCACCGAACTCCTCCGGGGTGAGCAGCCGGGCCAGCGCGACGGTGGCGCCGATCTGCAGCACCGCCTGTCCGACGGTGCCGGTGAATGCCCACGCGAACCCGCGCGCGGTCCGCGCGGTCAGCGACGACCCGGACGATGACGACGGACCCGACCCACCCGGCGGGCCGGGGGCCGGCGCGGGCTCCGGGGGCACGGGCCGCAGCGGCCGGGTCGGGTCGTCGGGCAGGTCGCCACCGGGTCCGGTCACGCGGGTCCTCCGGTCGTCGGGGCGGGTCGGCGCGCCGGGGGGCGCGCCGTCAGTGCCGCTTCCCGCGGAGTGCGGGATGCAACCGCCCGACGGTACCGAGGGCGCTGAACCAGGCGAGCTGGGTGGCCCCGCTGTGCGCGGCCTCGCCCCGGCGCGGCTCGGCGAGCAGCCGGGCGCGGCGCATCCCGGAGATCGCCGGGTGGAACACCGAGTTGCCGACGCCACGGGTCAGCACCAGGTCGGGCAGCCCCTCGACCGAGGCGCGGTAGGCCGGCGGCACGCCGCGCAGGCTCCAGCAGTCCGACCACGCCGGCGGCTCGCCCGGGTACTCGAGGACGAACTCCAGGTCGAGGACCTTCAGTCCCGCCCGCTCGTCCCACACGAGGTTGTGCGGGGACAGGTCGAGCACGAAGCGGCCGCGCTCGTGCAGGTCGCGGCAGAACCTCAGCAGCGTCCGCACGACCTCCGGGCGCAGCTGGGCGAGCTCGCCGGGCAACCGGCGCACGATGTGCCGGCCGGTGTCGCCGTAGAACGGGGTGAGCAGCCAGTTCGGGCCGTGCTCGAGCAGCTCCGGAACCTCGGGCAGGTCGCCGAGGTCGAGGCGGGCCCGCAGCTCGCGGCCGTAGGCCTCGTGCGCCCCGGGCCGGAACACCTTGCACACCGACGGCCCGTGCACCGGGTGGTGGACCAGCGCGACGCGGGCGCGGAACCCGGGCGAGGTGCCGCCGAGCATCCGCACGACCGGGAAGGGCATCGCGCACCGGCGGCCGAGGTCCTCGACCGGTCCGGCGATGCGGTGCAGGATCCCCGGATCGCCGAGCGCGTCGAGCAGGGCGAGGGCGTGCTCCGGCGACGACGACGCCTGCACCGGCAGGTAGTGCTCCCGCGGCGGGACGCGGCGCAGGACCCGCTTGTCGGTGTAGTCCAGGACGGCGGCGACCCGGTCGGCGACCGCCCGCACGCCCGACGTCCCGACCGGGGCGACCACGTCGCAGGCGACGATCAGGGCGTACGGCGCACCGGACGGGACCGGGCGCGACG
Source organism: Pseudonocardia sp. UM4_GMWB1 (assembly GCF_017312155.1). Lineage (NCBI taxonomy): Bacteria > Bacillati > Actinomycetota > Actinomycetes > Pseudonocardiales > Pseudonocardiaceae > Pseudonocardia > Pseudonocardia sp. UM4_GMWB1. The sequence goes on from NZ_QJPN01000001.1 coordinate 5,730,338, forward strand.
CCGGCGCAGGCAGGGTGCCGCGGACCCGGGCGACCTGGGCGTCGTCCAGGACGACGACCTCGAGGATCTCCAGCCCGCGTGCGACACCGGCGACGGCCTCGTCGAGCAGGGGCGCCGCCGCCGACCGCACGACGAACACGGCCAGACCGCGCCAGCGATCGGCCGCGGCAGGTGCGCCGCGCCGTGTCTCCTCGAGGGTCACCGGCTCGTCCCGAAAGGTTGCGCCATGGGCGAATGATAAGGCCCCCTTGAACTAGGGGTTAACTCGACCGGTCCTGCGGTTGTCCCCTGGATGGCGGGTTCACCGGTCCGTGTGACGGCGTCGGAGGGACCTCGTCCGGCCCAGCCGCCTCCGCACCTGCCGCCTAGGTTCACGCGTGTGAGCAGCGCCGAACTCGCCGACCTGTACCGCGACCTGCACCGTCACCCCGAGCTGTCCTTCGCCGAGACCCGTACCGCGGGCATCGCCGCGGCCTGGTTGCGCGACGCCGGCTACGACGTCGCCGAGGGGGTCGGACGCACCGGTGTGGTCGGGGTCCTTCGCAACGGCGACGGCCCCACCGCGCTGCTGCGGGCCGACATGGACGCGCTGCCGGTCGCCGAGGACACCGGCCTGGACTACGCCAGCACCGTCGTCGCCATCGGCCGCGACGGGGAGGAGACGGCCGTCGCCCACGCCTGCGGGCACGACATGCACGTCACCTGTCTGGTGGGCGCCGCCGCCGAGCTGGCCGCCGCCCGCGACAGCTGGCGGGGCACGCTGCTAGTGGTGTTCCAGCCCGCCGAGGAGTTCGGCGCCGGCGCCGACGCGATGCTCGACGACGGTCTGTTCACCCGCTTCGGTACCCCGGACGTCGTGCTGGGCCAGCACGTCGCGCCGCTGCCCGCGGGGCTGCTGGCCCTCGCCGCCGGCCCGGCGTTCGCGGGCAGCGACACCGTGCGGGTGATCCTGCACGGCTCGGGCGGGCACGGCTCGCGCCCGGAGACGACGGTCGACCCGGTGCTGCTCGCCGCCGCGACGGTGCTGCGCCTGCACACCGTCGTGCCGCGGGAGGTGGCCGCGACCGAGACCGCTGTGCTCAGCGTCGGCATGCTGCGGGCGGGCACGAAGGAGAACGTCATCCCCGACTCCGCCGAGCTGGGCCTGACCGTGCGGTCCTACACCCCCGGCGTCCGGGACCGGGTGCTCGCCGGGATCGAGCGCACCGTGCGTGGCGAGGCCGCGGCCTCGGGGGCGCCGATCGACCCCGAGATCCGGCTGCTGGAGTCCTTCCCGCCGGTCGTCAACGACGCCGACGCCGCCGAGCGCACCCGGGCCGCACTGGCCGCGGTCACCCCGCTCCCGGTCGTCGACCCGGGGCCGGTCACCGGCAGCGAGGACGTGGGCCGGTTCGCCGTCGCCGCCGGGGTGCCGTGCGTGTACTGGCTGCTCGGCGGCGCCGACCCGGCCGCGTTCGAGGGCGCGGGCACCGTCGCGGAGATCCGGGAGCGGACCGCGTCGCTGCCGTCGAACCACTCCCCCCGCTACGCGCCGGTGGTCGAGCCGACGCTGTCGGTCGGCGTCGCGGCGCTGGTCGCGGCGGCGCGGGAGTGGCTGCCGGTCGGCTGACCGGGGTCAGAGGGCGGGGGCGCGCAGCGCGTGCACCGCGACCCGCGCGGCGGCCCCGATCGCCGCGTCCGCCCGCGGGACGGCGGCATCGCTGCGCGCGGCGTGGGTGTAGACGGCGACGGCGACCGGGTGCTCCCCCGGGTAGGTCACCACGCCGACGTCGTTGCGGACCGCGCCGACCGTCCCGGTCTTGCCCGCCACCCGCGCGGCCGCGGGGAACCCGGCGCGCAGCCGGTGCGGCCAGATCTGGGCGCCCAGCACCCGGCGGGCGAAGGCGGTGGACCCGTCCGAGGCGAGCTCGCCGCGCCAGAGCATGCCGAGCAGCGCGGTGGTGTCCGCGGCCGTGGTGGAGGAGCCGTAGACCGGGCTGAGCGCCCGGGTCTCGACGGGGACGTCGTTGTCGGCGAGCACCCCGAAGGCCGCGGCGACGTCGTCGGTGCCGGTGTCGGCGAGCAGGTCGGCGAACACGTCGTCGGTGCCGCCCCGGATCCGGGTGCCGCCCAGCCCCAGCTCGGCGGGCAGCGCGGACACGCGGTCGCGCCCCACCCGGGTGTGGACGACGTCGGCCGCGGCGTTGTCCGAGGCCGTCACCATCGAGGTGACCAGGTCCCGCCAGCTCATCGTCACCGGGTCGGCCAGCGCGGAGATCCCGGTGATCCCGGGCGTGCGCCGCACCGGGACGACGACGGGCTCCCGCGGGTCGATCGTGCCGGCGTCGACCGCCCGGCAGTACGCGACCAGCACGAACACCTTGTAGACCGAGGCCATCACGACCGGCACGTGCGCGCCGACGCCGACCTCGCGCGCCGTCGGGCGCGTCCCGTCGCCGGTGACCGGGCGGGCGTGCAGCCAGCCGCGCACCCCGGCGTCGCGGAACACCGCGCGGACCTCGGCGGCCGGGGTCACGCGCCCTCCCGCAGCGCGTCGGCGAGCGCCCCGACCAGGCCGTCCGGGACGCCGTCGCGGTGCACCACCCGGACCCGGTAGGGCACCGGTTCCCCCGCCACCGGCCTGCGGACCACGCCGTCGCCGGCGAGGCCGGGGTCGGCGGTGAGGAGGAACGCGGCGCCGGTCGCGACCAGCGCCAGCGCCTCCGCCGGGGACGCCGCGTCGGCCGGGCCGGCCGGGCACCCGCGGGCGTCGAGGGTGTCGAGCAGCAGGTCGTGGGCGGCCGGGGCGTGCGCCCGCGGCGCCGTGGCCGTCGCCGTCCCGCGCAGGGTGCGCAGCACCACCGGCCCCGGCCCGGCCGCGGCGGGGTGGCCGGCGGACAGCAGGACCTCGGTCGGCAGCGCGACGACCGGCCCGGCCCGCGCCGACTCCAGCACCGTCGGGTGCGCGACGACGGCGACGTCCACCGTCCCGTCCGACACCGCGTCGACCAGTGCGACGGTGGTCGCCACGGTGGGCGCGACCCGCAGGCCGGTCGCGGCGGCGGCGCGGACCGCCAGCCGGGCGGTGGCGGCCGGGCCGAGGTCGGCGACGACGCCGAGCCGCAGCACCCGGGCCGCCTCCGCGTGCCGGGCGGCGGCGCGGCCGAGCGCCGCGGCGTCCTCGATCAGGGCACGGGCGCGGGGCAGCAGGTCGCGACCGGCCGCCGTCGGGGAGACGCCGCCGGGTCCGCGGTCGAACAGCGAGGTGCCGAGCCGGGCCTCCAGCCGTCGCAGGCCCTGGGACAGCGGCGGCTGCGTCATCCCGAGCCGGGCGGCGGCCCGCCCGAAGTGCCGCTCCTCGGCGACGGCGACGAAGAACGTCAGGTGCCGCAGCAGGTCCACCGGCTCGCTCCATATCGATCGGCTATCACACGCGAAGCACGATCGTATTCGCGCTATCGGTCCGGATGCGACACGGTGCGCCCATGACGATCACCCGCCGTTCCCTGCTCCTGGCCGGTGCCGCACTGGGCGGCGCCGCGCTGACCGGCTGCGCACCGGCGGCTCCGCCCGCACCCGCGACACCCGCCCCGGCGGACCCGGGCGCCGGGAGCGCACCGATCCCCGCGCTGGCCGACGTCGAACGCGAGTACGCCCGCACGATCGGGGTGCACGTGCTCGACACCGGCACCGGCGCGGCGGCCGGGCACCGCGACGGCGACCGCTTCCTGATGTGCTCGGTGGTCAAGGCGCTGATGGCCGGGTTCGTGCTGCACCGCTCGCTGTCCGAGCCCGGCCTGCTCGACCGCCCGGTCCGCTACGGGCGCGCCGACCTGCTGGAGTACGCGCCCGTCACGACCCGGAACCTGGCCGCGGGGATGACCGTGGCACAGCTGTGCGAGGCCGCCGTCACCGTCTCGGACAACACCGCGCACAACCTGCTGCTGCGCGAGGTCGGCTCCCCCGCCGAGCTGACCGCGTGGCTGCGCACGACCGGGGACACCGTCACCCGTTCCGACCGGGCCGAGACCGCGCTGAACGACCGCGACGGCGAGCGCGACACCTCGACCCCGGCCGCGCTGGCCGCCACGCTGCGCACCCTGGTCCTCGGCGACGCCCTGCCGCCCGCGCAGCGCGACCGGCTGACCGGCTGGCTGCGGGCGAACACCACCGGCGACCGGCAGATCCGCGCGGCGGTCCCGGCCGGCTGGACCGTCGGCGACAAGACCGGCTCCGGGCCGCTCGGGGAGCGCAACGATTCCGGGGTGCTGTACCCGCCGGACGGCGCACCGCTGGTCCTGACGGTCTTCACCGTCCCGGCCGACCCGGCCGACACGGCGCGCGGGGAGGCCGCGGTCGCCGCGGCGGCCCGGGCCGCGATCGCCGCGCTGCGCGGCTGAGCGCGCCGGGTCAGATCCGGGCCAGCACCGCCCGCAGGATCGCGACCTGCCCGATCGGGCTGGGATGCAGGCCGTCGTCCTCCCAGAAGTCGGGCCGGATCGGCATCCGGGACAGGTCGATCGCGTCCGGGTCGACCTCCCGGACCGTCGCGACGAGCCCGGGGACGTCGGCCGGGTCCCACCACTCGCCGGTGAGCTCGCGGGTGGCGGCCACCCGTCCGGGGTCGACCGGCGGCGGGACGACGAACCGCACCCGGGCGCCGCTCTCGGTCTCCAGCAGCAGGCGCAGCGCCCGCAGGTTCCGAGCCGTCTCGCTGATCGACACCATCCGGATCCCGGTGGTCGCGCCCTCCCGGCGGATGTCGTTGGTGCCCAGCATGACCAGCACCCGGGTCGGCACCCGCGAGACCAGGACCGGGCCGAGCGCGAGTGCCTCGGAGCTGGTCCGCCCGGACAGCGCGAGCACCTCGACCGACGCCTCCGGTTCGACCATCGGGATCAGCTCGGCGAACAGCCGTGCCCAGCTCAGCCGGTCGGCGGACAGGGAGTCGCCGACGACCACGATCCGCTCGCCCGGACGCAGCGCCATCCGGTGCAGGCCGTCCGCGACCGGCGGCTCGGTCCGCAGAGCCCGCGCCGCGGCGCGGACCCGCCCGGCGAGCCCGGCCCGCACCCCGGCGACGGCCGACGGGTCCAGCCCGGCGGTCGTCGCGAGCAGCCGGTCGATCGACTCCTCCTGCACCCCGAACGCCGCGAACGCCGGCCAGGCGGTCAGGTCGGCGAACCGGATCAGCCGGCCCATCAGGTCCTCGTCCACGTCGCCTCCCTCTCCGGCCCGGTCCACCGGGTCCGGCGGGGGGATCATCGCCCACCGCCGGTCGGCGGCCCGGCACGGCCCGTCGCATCGGGCGGGCCCGCGCGACGGGCGGCCGTCGCGACCGGACGACCGCACGGACGGGTGTCGTCGCCGGCCGGCCACCTCCGCGACCGCCACAGATCACCCGTCCGGCGGGCACGCAATGTGATTCGCGACACATACATACCGCGTTTGCCGGACCGAACTCCCAGGTGGAGGGCGCAAATCAGGCGGTCCGCACTGCCGGTCAGGCGAGCCTCTGTTGCCTGGCGCGCACCGGGCGACCCCGACAACCTGGGCGCCATGACCACGGCCCAGGACATGCCCCAGGTTCAGCAGTGCTCCGCCACCAGCTGCTCCTACAACTCCGACTCCAGCTGCGGCGCGGGGGCGATCACGATCTCCGGTGACCACGCCCACTGCGGCACCTTCGTCGAGATCTCGTTCCGCGGCGGCAGCGGCAACGGTCTCGTCGGCGCCTGCCACCGTTCGGACTGCCGGTTCAACGAGAAGCTCGAGTGCACCGCGGCGTCGGTGAACATCGGCGCGGGCGCCGACGCCGCCGACTGCCTCACCTACGAGGCCAAGTAGGCCAGCTCCTCCACCCGGACCTCGCCACGCTCGTCGACGCGCAGTGCGCCGTCGGCCACGGCGAGGGCCGCGACGGGGTCGATGTCGTCGACGAGGACGGCGACCCCGTCCGCAGCGACCGCCCGCAGCGCGGACAGCACCGTGCTGCGGTCGTGTGCGTCGAGACCGTCGGTCAGGCGGTCGGCGAGGACCATCGCGGTGGGGTCCCGGCGGGCCGCGTCGACGGTGGCCAGCCGGTCCGCCGCCGTCTCGGTCGCGCGGGCGCCCAGCCTGCGGACCACGGCATCGTGCCCGTCGGCGCACCGGCCGCTCGCGTCGTCCAACCGGTTCATCATGCGGCGGCGCTGCACCGACGGCCCGAGCAGCACCGTGATGCTGCCGGTCGGCAGACGCAGAGACATGGAAGCCCTCCCTCACCGGTACTGAGGCGAGGCTAACCGACGATTGCGGTCAGGTGAAGGCCCTGCGGTAGGTCTCACGCAGCTCGCGCTTGAGGATCTTGCCGCTCGGGTTGCGCGGGAGCGCCTCCACGACGTCGACCGAGCGGGGCCGCTTGAAGCCCGCGATCCGCGGCCGGACCCACTCGACGAGGGCATCCGGATCGATCGTCGTCCCCGGCCGCGGCACGACGACGGCCTTCACCGCCTCGCCCCAGCGCTCGTCGGGCACCCCGATCACCGCGACGTCCGCGACGTCCGGGTGCTCGGACAGCACGCTCTCCACCTCGATCGGATACACGTTCTCCGCCCCGGTCACGATCATGTCCTTGATCCGGTCGGTGAGGAACAGGTAGCCCTCGGCGTCGAGGTAGCCGCCGTCGCCGGTGCGCAGCGTGGCGTCGTCGCCGAGCGCCGCCGCGGTGTCCTCGGGCCGGTTCCAGTAGCCGGCCGTGACCTGGTCGGAGTGGATCCGGACCTCCCCCACCTCGCCGGCCGGCAGCTCCCGGCCGGTCGCCGGGTCCACGATCGTCAGCCGCACCCACGGGTACGCCCGCCCGGCCGAGCGCATGAGGTGCGCCCGGGGGCCGTCCGGATCGTGGTCGCCCGGGTCGAGCTGGGTGATCGCACCGGTGGTCTCGGTCGCGCCGTAGACCTGGAACAGCGGCGCGCGGAAGGTCTCGACGACCGCCCGCAGCGCGCCGACGGTGATCGGCGAGGCGCCGTAGGCGATCGACCGCAGCGCGGACCAGTCGCGGTCGGCGGCACCGGGCACCGCGGAGAGCATCTGCAGCACGGCCGGCACGAGGAAGGCGTTCGTGACGCGCTCGTCGGACATCGTGTCGAGCAGCGGCCCGGGGACGATGTCGGCGACGAGCACGCACCGCGCCCCGGCGGCCAGGCAGACCAGCGCGTAGCCGACGCCGCCGATGTGGAACAGCGGCATCGCGACCAGCGCGGTCGAGGTGGGGTCGATCGACCAGTGCCCGGCGGCCAGCAGCAGCGCCGAGAACTGCCGGTGCGCGAGCAGCACGCCCTTGGGCAGCCCCGTGGTGCCGGAGGTGTAGAGCTGCAGCACGGTGTCGTCCGGGGTGGATCCGGCAGGCGACGACGGCGGCAGCACGTCCGCGGCCGCGTCACGCCAGTCCGCGTGGTCCTCTCCCACCACGACGACCCGGCGCCCGTCGAGCGCACCGCGCAGCCCCGCGAAGTCCGGCCCCAGCACGACGAGACCGGCCCGGGCGTCGGCGACGAGCGCCAGCAGGTCGGCCTCGGTGAGCCGGGTGTTGAGCGGGACCGACACCGCGCCGATCCGCGGCGCGGCGAAGAGCAGCTCCAGGAACTCCGGCCGGTTCCTCCCGATCCACACGACGCGGTCCCCGGCCCCGAGGCCGAGGTCGCGCAGGGCCGCCGCGGTGCGCCCGGCGCGCTGTTCGAGCTCGCCGTAGGTGGTCGTCGCGCCGTCGAACGACAGCGCGACGAGGTCGGCGCGGTCGGGATCGGCGAGGATGTCGGTCAGGCGGAAATCCTCGGCAGGGCTCTGACCCGGCACGTTCTTCTCCCTCGGTCGTCGCGACGCAGGTTCGGCAGAATCGTATATGATAGTCGCCGTGTCCACGGCCGACTTCGTGCGTGAGCTCCCGCCGGGCCGCGCCCCGCAGCTGCCCGACCGCATCGCGCTCGTCCTGCGGGACCGCATCCTCTCCGGTGAGCTGCGCCCGGGCACCTTCCTGCGGATGGACCGGATCGCCGCGGACCTGGGCGTCAGCCACACCCCGGTCCGTGAGGCCCTGCAGTCGCTGCGCGCGGAGGACATGGTCCACGCGGTGCCGCGGCGCGGGTTCGTCGTCGCCGAGCTGACCCGCGACGACGTCGCGGACCTGTTCGAGGTGCAGGCCGACCTGACCGGGACGCTGGCCGCGCGCGCGGCGCAGCGACTGTCCCCCGCCGACCTCGCACCGCTGCGGGAGCTCGCCGACCGGATCGCCGCACTGTGCGAGCGCACCCCGGAGACCCACGACCCGGCCGAGCTGGACCCGCTCGTGTCCGCCGAGCACCGGCTGCACGCCGAGGTCAACCGGCTGGCCGGCTCGCGCAAGCTCGCCTGGCTGGTGGGGCGCTCGTCGCACTACCTGCCGGCGCACTTCTACACCGGCTCGCCCGAGTGGCGGGCCGGCGCGGTCGACGCCCACCTCGTCCTGCTCGACGCGCTCGGCGCCGCCGATCCCGGCGCCGCGCGGGCGGCGATGCGTCGCCACGTGCTCGACGGCCGCGACCTGCTGCTCACCCACCTGGACCGCACCGGAATGTGGTCCGACGACCGAGGAGACCCCTGATGCCCGTCACCCTGACCGAGGACCAGACCGACCTGGCGAAGGCGATCGGCGACTTCTGCCGTCGCGAGATCGGCAGCAAGGAGCGCCGCGACGAGCTGACCGGCGGCGGGCGGCACGCCCACTCCGACGAGATCTACCGCAAGATGGCCGACCTCGGCTGGCTCGGCATCGCCACCCCCGAGGAGTACGGCGGCGCCGGCCAGGGCATGCGTGACCTGCTGGTCTTCCTGGAGGAGTCCGCGTACGGCCAGGCCCCGATCGCCGGGTTCGGCACGACCACCATCACCGCCGCGGCGATCGAGAAGTTCGGCACCGAGGCCCAGAAGCAGGAGCTGCTGGGCGGGATGTGCCGCGGCGACGTGCTGTCGATCTCGATGTCCGAGCCGGAGGCCGGGTCCGACGTCGGCGGACTGAAGTGCAAGGCCACGAAGACGGAGACCGGCTGGCGGATCGACGGCCAGAAGACCTGGTGCTCGAACGCGCACATCGCGTCGCACATCCTGCTGGTCGCCCGGACCTCCACCGAGGGCGGCAAGCACGACGGCCTGACCATGTTCGTCGTGCCCGCCGACGCGGCAGGCCTGTCGATCCACGGCATCGAGACGATGGGCGGCAAGGAGGTCAACGACCTCTACTTCGACGGGTGCGAGCTGCCCGCCGACGCCGTCGTCGGCGTCGAGGGCCAGGGCTGGCGCCAGCTCATGGCCGGGCTGAACCTGGAGCGGATGATCCTGGCCGGACTCATGCTCGGACTGGCGCGGCGCGCCTTCGACGACACCGTCGCCTATGTCACGGAGCGCAAGCAGTTCGGCCGCCCCGTCGGGAGCTTCCAGGCGATGCGCCACCGCATCGCCGACAACGCCACCGAGCTGGCGGCCACGCGACTGCTGGTGCACGACACCGCACGGGTGATCGACGAGGCCCCCGCAGGTGCGCTGTTCCCGCGCGAGGCGTCGATGGCCAAGCTCAAGGCCACCGAACTCGCCAAGCACCTGTCCCTGGAGGGGATGCAGATGCTCGGCGGCTACGGCTACGCCACCGAGTACGGCATGGAGCGGCTGCTCCGCCAGAGCGTCGTCTCGACGGTGTACGGCGGGACCAGCGAGATCCAGCGCGACATCATCGGGAAGTCCTACGGGCTGTAGCGGCTCAGGCCGCGGAGTTCCGGGCGAGCTCCGCGGCCCCGCGGTCGTCGCCGGCCTCGGCCTCGGCCTGCCGGTCGGGACGCGGAGCCGGGACGGCCGTCGGGCCGACGTGGGCGCCGGCCCCGGTACGGACCCGCGCGGCCTCGGCGGCGCGGCGGATGTGCGCCGGGACGAGCGCCGAGCGCGCGGGCAGCAGCATCGGCGGGACCGCGCCACCGTTGCGCCGCACCTCGCGGGACCGCTGCAGGTAGGCCCAGCCGCCGCGGGCGATCCGGCCGCCGCGCTCCAGCAGCCCGCTGTCGGGCATCGCGTCGCCGGCGCCTGCCTCGCGGTCGGAGATGTGGCGCAGCCGGGCGACCGCCGCCGGCAGCCGGCGCAGCGCGACCGACCGGCCCTGCGGCGACAGCGCCACCTTCGCCAGGAAGCTGCCCAACCCGATCGCGTAGCCCTCGAGCTGGGTGTTCAGCGCGGCCCGGTCGGGGCGGTGGTGGTGCCAGAGGTAGGCGCCCGGGGCGTAGCCGAGGACGTTGCCGGCCAGGATCATGCGGACCAGGAACTCGCAGTCCTCGCCGCCGTGGGTGGGGGTGCCCGGGCCCATGGCCTCGTCGAAGCCGCCGACGGCGCGGGCGGCCCCGGACCGCACGGCGAGGTTGGCGCCGATGCCGAACAGGCCGGGTGCGAACGGGAAGATCGGGGAGTCCGCGGGGGGCTCGGCGAGGGTGAACCGGCGCGGGGTGAAGCCCTTGTTCCAGGCCAGGGCGACGTCGGCGGCGCGCTCCTCGGGGCTGCCCAGGCGGGCGGCCAGTACCGGGCCGGAGACGCAGGCGAGCTCGGGGTCCGCGGCGAAGGCGCCGGCGATGCGCGAGGCCCAGGCGGGGTCGACCTCGGTGTCGTCGTCGGTGAAGGCGACGATCTCGGTGCGGGCCTCGGCCAGACCCCGGTTGCGCCCGATGGACGCACCGCGCCGCGGCTCGCGGACGTAGCGGACGCGATCGGAACCCGCGGCCCGCACGGCCAGCTCGGTCCGCTCGTCGTCCGGGTCGTTGTCGACGACGACGACCGACAGCGCCGGGTGGTCGGAGGCGAGGACCGCGCGCAGGCAGCGGGCCAGCGACTCGGGCCGGTTGCGGGTCGCGACGACCACGGTGACCGGGTCGGCCGCGGACGGCGCGACGGCGACGGTGCCGGCCGCGGGCAGTGCGGCGACGGCGAGCGAGAGCTCCGCGGCGGTCGCGCGCCCGGCGCGCAGCGGCACGGTGACCTGACCCTGCGGGGTGCCACCGACGGTGACCAGCAGCCGTGCGGCGGCGAACCGCCGGTCGACCTCGAGGTCGCGGGCCGGGGCGAGCCGGTCGAGCTCACCCACCCAGGTCGGTACGTCGGGAGTCATCGCCATGGACCCCATCGTGCTCACCGTCGCTGTGACGACGCTGAGATCGGCCTGTGGGACAACGGAGTGTGGGGCGCGCCACCCCGGACGAGTTCCGGGCCCCGCACCGCAGACCCTCCCCTCACGTGAGAGTACGGTCGGGCTGTTCGCGCGCTCCCGCCGTCGTGGCCCGCGGCCCCGCCCCTCCCCCGACGTGAAAGCGACCGTCGTATCGTGCCCCGCTCCGCCCTGCCCGACCTCGCCACGCTGCGTGCGCGCTGGACACCCCGCCTGGTGCGCACCGAGGTGCTCGCCGGACTCGTCGTCGCGCTCGCCCTGATTCCCGAGGCCATCGCGTTCTCGATCATCGCCGGGGTGGACCCCCGGGTCGGCCTGTACGCCTCGTTCACCATGGCCGTGGTCATCGCGGTCTGCGGCGGGCGACCGGCGATGATCTCGGCCGCCACCGGCGCGATCGCGCTGGTCGTGGCCCCGCTGTCGCGGGAGTACGGCGTCGAGTACCTGTTCGCCGCGGTCGTGCTCGGCGGGGTGCTGCAGATCGCGCTGGCCGCCGCGGGCGTCGCGCGACTGATGCGCTTCCTGCCACGCAGCGTGATGGTGGGCTTCGTCAACGCACTCGCGATCCTGATCTTCACCTCACAGGTGCCCCAGCTGGTCGGCGTGCCCTGGGCGGTCTACCCACTGGTCGCCGTCGGCCTGGCGGTCATCGTCGGGCTGCCGCGGCTGACCCGCGTCGTCCCGGCACCGCTGGTCGCCATCGTCGGGCTGACCGTGGTCACGGTGACGGTCGCGGTCGCCGTGCCGACCGTCGGCGACCAGGGCGCGCTGCCGGACACGGTGCCGCTCCCGCACCTCCCCGCGGTGCCGCTGACGTGGGAGACGCTGCGGATCGTCGCGCCGTACGCGCTCGGCGTCGCGCTGGTCGGGCTGATCGAGTCGCTGATGACCGCGCGCCTGGTCGACGACATCACGCAAACCGGCTCGGACAAGACCCGCGAGTCGTGGGGCCAGGGGGTCGCGAACATCGTCACCGGTTTCACCGGCGGCATGGGCGGCTGCGCGATGATCGGCCAGACGATGATCAACGTGAAGGCGTCCGGGGCCAGGACGCGGCTGTCCACGTTCCTGGCGGGGGTGTTCCTGCTGGTCCTCGTGGTCGCACTCGGCGACGTCGTCGCGCTGATCCCGATGGCCGCCCTGGTCGCGGTGATGGTCATGGTGTCGGTCGGGACGTTCGACTGGCACTGCATCCGTCCGGCGACACTGCGCCGGATGCCGCGCAGCGAGACGGCGGTGATGCTGACGACCGTCGTGGTCACCGTCGGCACCGACAACCTCGCCTTCGGCGTGGGCGCCGGCGTGCTCGTCGCCTCGGTGCTGTTCGCGAACCGGGTGTCACGGCTGGTCGGGGTGGACCGCACCGTCGACGACGGCGGGGCGGTCGTCTACCGCGTCACCGGCCAGCTGTTCTTCGCCTCCAGCAGCGAGCTGAGCACCGCGTTCGCCCCCGAGGGCGACCCCGACGAGGTGACCGTCGACCTGTCCGGCGCGCACGTGTGGGACGCCTCGACCGTCGCTGTCCTCGACGACCTGCGGCGCCGCTACGCGCGGTCCGGCCGCACGCTCGTCGTCACCGGGATGAACGACGACAGCCGCGACCGCCACGAGCGGCTCGCCGGGCACCTGGGCGGCGGGCACTGACCACCGGGACCTAGGCCCGCCCGCGCGCCGCCAGCACCTCGGGGATCCGGTCCTCGATCCAGCCGACGAGACCGGTGAGGTGGCCGGTCACGCCGTGGCCGAGCCCGGTGAGGCCGTAGCTGACCTGCGGCGGGGTGGTCGCGACGACCTCGCGGTGCACGAAGCCGTCGCCCTCCAGGGTGCGCAGGGTCTGGGCCAGCATCTTCTCGCTGATCCCGCCGACGGCGCGGCGGAGCGCGGAGAACCGGTGGTCCTCGCGGGACAGGACCACGAGCACGAGGACCGCCCACTTCGACGTCACGTGGTCGAGGACCGACCGCGACGGGCAGCTGCTGTCGAACGCGTCACCCGAGAACAGGCCCGTGGGCCGCTCCACCTGCGTGCTCACCGTTCACCCACCTACTTACCAGGAGGTACGTACTTACCGGACGTAAGCCTATCCGGCAGTGTCGGCACCGTCCACGACGAGATGAGGAGACAGCGATGATCATCGTGACCGGGGCGAGCGGGAAGCTGGGCGGCGCGGCCGTGCGGGCGCTGCTGGAGACCGTGCCGGCGGAGCAGGTGGGCGTCCTCGCCCGGTCCGCGGAGAAGGTGGCCGACCTGGCCGCGGCCGGGGTCCGGGTGCACGTCGGCGACTACGAGGACCCGGCCTCGCTGACGGCGGCGTTCGCCGGCGCCGACGGGCTGCTGTTCGTGTCCGGCTCCGACGTGACCCCCGGGGTGCGCGAGCGCCAGCACGGCAACGTGGTCCGCGCCGCGGCCGACGCGGGCGTCGGCCATGTCGTCTACACCAGCGCGATCGGCGCGGACCGGCCCGGCGCGCCCGCGTTCCTCGCCGACCACACCCTCACCGAGGAACTGCTGCGCGGCTCCGGACTGCCGGTGACGCCGCTGCGCAACACCTTCTACTCGGACATGTTCGTCAACCCGGGCGTGGTCGCCACCGCGCTGGAGGCCGGGGAGACGGTCGCCGCGGACGGCGGCCGGGCGCTCAACACCGCCACGATCGCGGACCTCGCGCGGGCCGCCGCCGTCGTCGTGGCCGGCGGGCCGCAGGAGCACGCCGGGCGCGCCTACGAGCTGCGCGGACCGCTGTGGACCTACGACGAGCTGGCCGCGACGATCGCCGCGGAGTCCGGCCGGCCGGTGTCGCACCGCCGGGTACCGCTCGACCAGGCCCCGGCCCCCGCCTTCATCGGCGAGTTCGTCTCGTCGGGAATGTTCGCCGAGCCGTCGGAGGACCTCGCGACGCTGCTCGGCCGCCCGGCGACCGGGATGCCCGAGCTGGTCCGCGCCGCCCTGGCCTGAGCCGGGAACAGAACACCCGGCGCCGCGGTTGTGGTTGACGTATCAACCGAACGGGCCGGAAGGAGGCCGCACCGATGAGGATCGACGCGCTGTCCTGGATGACCGGGACGGAAGCAGGACCTGCCGATCGGTGGGAGCACGCCGGGTACCTGTTCGACTCCGGCGACCCCGCGGGGGCCGCGACGGTGCTCGCCGAGCTCGTCGCCGAGCAGCCCGGGGCCGCCGCGGTCCGGCTGCTGCTGGCCCGCGCGTACTACCACTCCGCGCAGCTCGGCCGGGCCGAGACCGAGCTCCGCGAGCTGGTGCGCCGCGAGCCGGCCGACGGGTACGCCCACCTGCTCCTCGGGCGCACCCTGCAGCGCCGTTCGCGCCACGACGAGGCCGCGCCGCACCTGCGGCTGGCCGAGGCGATGGGCGTCAGCGCCGGGTGACCGTGCTCGGCAGCGCCGGTTCCGACCGGCGCTGCCGGGGCACCACCACCGCGCCGGGGAGCCCGCCGACGACCGGGACGCGGTCCGCGAACAGCAGGTAGCCACCGCAGGTGAGGGTGGCGAACAGCCCCAGCTCGATCGCGGCGTGCAGCCCGTCGGAGAGCATCGCGATCATGCCGAGGTGCAGCCCGGTCCCGGCGACGACGGCGACCGGCCGCAGCCGCGGCGACCACAGCCCGAACGCGACGAACAGCTCGGTGAGTACCGCGCCGAACGCCATCGGCACCAGGAACACCGGCGTCAGCATCGCCGCCGGGACCAGCACCGAGTCCCACGTCCAGGACGCCAGACCGTTGCCGGACAGGAAGTCCGGACGGATCTTCGAGATCGCGGCGTAGAAGTAGACGATCGTGATCTGCGCCCGCAGCACCAGCACCGGCGCCGCCCACACCCGGTCGGCGCCGTGTCCGCGCCGGGACCGGAGTGACCAGGCCGCGTCGCAGTCGGAGAACGACAGCAGCACCGCCGCGGTGAACAGCAGGTAGGTGTGGTTGGAGTAGTAGCCCGCACCCCAGACGAAGCCGGCGGTGCACAGCCCGACCAGCAGGGCCGCCGCCCGCGCGTTCCACCCCACGACGACGGCCAGCGCCGCCAGCCCCATCACCGCGCCGAGCGCGAGCCAGACCGGGGCGGGCAGCGTCGGGCCGACCCCGAACAGCGGCCCGGCCCGGGTCCCGAGCAGCGGGCTCGCGCCGAGCTCGACGGCCTTCAGCCCGGCGACGAGCCCGACCAGGATCCGGTACCCGGCCAGCGGGCGGGCGGGGAGCGTGTCGGGGAGCCTCAGCACGACTGCTCCCACTCCGGGGCGCCGTCCCGGGTCCGCGACACCGAGACGAGGTCCGGGGCCGCCGCGCACAGCAGCCCCGGGACCGTGGCTCCGTAGTGGACGGTCCGCTGCGGCCACGGCAGGCCCCCGGTGTCGAGGGCGCGGGACGCGCCGTCGGCGGTCCGTCCGGTGTAGGCGTACTCCGTCGACGACGCGACGAACATGCTCCAGGAGTAGCGGCGCGGCGGCTCGGTGGTGGCCAGGCCGACCGCGGGGATCGCGACCTCCAGGGCCACGACGCCCGCGAGCAGCCACCCCGCGGTCCTGCGTGTGAGAAGCGGCACGTCCACTCATCGCCCCGCAACGGTCCGGTGTTAGCCGGTCACTTCCCGTCGAGGGAGTAGATCCGGACCCAGTCCACCTCGTACGTCGCCGGCTGCATGTTGCCGCCGAAGAAGTTGTCGAGCTGGATCGTCAGGTGCCCGCTGGGCATGTCCTGGATGTTCTTGCGGCCGGGCCGGGCACCGCCGGAGAAGGAGAACCACTCCTTGCCGTCGATGAAGCCCTTCACGTGGTCGGGCGTCCACTCGACGGCGACGTTGTGCCACTCGCTCAGCGGTGCACCGCAGTTCTTCTCCTTGGCGTACTCCTGCTGGACCGCGCCGCGGCCGTGCGGGTAGTGGATGAACGCCTCGGCGCACTGCTCGCCGGGCGCGCCGTTCTCGAGGAAGTCGTACTCGCCGTCCTGGGGCCAGCGGTCCGACTGCGGCCAGATGATCAGCAGCGGGTGGTACTGCCTGCCGTTGTCCGGGCCGGTGGCCTCGGAGCGGACGCGGGCCTCCCAGCGGCCGTATCGCTGGTTGAACTTCGACGAGATCCACGCCGAGTCGCCGTTCCGCAGCCCGGTCTGGATCAGCTTGCCGTCCTTCACCGTGGACCGGCTGGCACAGCGGCCGCCGTTGCCCGCGTGACCGGGCCAGCACTCGCCCGCCTGGTTCCACTTCGCCGGGTCGGGCGGTCCGGTGTAGCCGAACTCGTCCGACGCCGGCAGCGGCGCGCCCCAGCCGTAGCGTTCGGCAGCGCTGGTGGCGCCGGGTCGGGGCGCACTCTGGTCGGCCGGTCGGGCCGAGGGGTCGGCGGGCGTGGCCGCGGGGTCGGTCGGCGTCTCGGCGGGCTCGTCCGCGGGGTCGACGGGTTTCTCCTCCGGGTCGGTGGGCTTCTCGGGGGCGGCGGGCTCCGTCCCCGTGCCGGCGGGCTCCGTCCCGGCGTCGGCGGGTGCGGGCGCCGGGTCGGCCGGCGTCTCCCCAGTATCCGCCGGCTTCTCGGCCGGCCCACCCGGTGTCTCCGCGGGAGCGGCGGGCTCGCCCGCGGGAGCGGCGGGGCCTCCTGCGGGATCGGCGGGCTTCTCCACGGGAGCGGCCGGTCCGGCCGCGGGACCGCTGGGCTCGTCCACGGGCGGCGCCGGGTCGGCTGCGGGGCCGGCGGGCTTCTCGGCGGGGGCGACCGGTGTCGTGGGTCCGTCCGCGGGGCCGGACGGCACGTCGGCGGGCGCGTCGGCAGGCTTCGCCGCATCGGCAGGCTTCGCGGCGTCCGCAGGCTTCGCGGCGTCCGCAGGCTTCGCTGGGTCGGCAGGCTTCGCTGGGTCAGCAGGCTTCGCTGCGTCGGCGGACTCCGGCGCGGACGGCGAGACCGGGCCCGCGGAACCGGACGACCCGGTCGCGGCCGGGCGGGCCGGTCCGGCGTCACCGGAGCCCTCGGCCCCGCGGACGGCGTCCGTCCCCGTCTCCGCGGATCGGGCAGCCGTCGCGGCACCGGAGCCCCCGGCGGCCTCCGACGACGACCGCAGAGCGGAGTCGGTCGGGAACGCCGCGGCGCCCGACGGAGTGGTCGCCGGCCCGGCGAGCACGCTCGGTGCCTCCGGGGCCGCGGCCTGCGCGACGGCGCCGGGGACCGTGGGTGCCGCGGCCGCGGACACGGCCGCACCGTCGGTGAGAGCCAGGACCCCTCCGGTGAACATGACAGCACTCACCGTCACCACCGCCGCCGCGCTCATCACCGTACGTCGTGCCAGTCCGCGCCTCATGGCTTCGTTCCCGTCCCCATCCGTGTCCGGCTTGTCCGATATCCACGACGCTAGAAGCACCCTGTGCACACCAGCCACACCCGCCACCCGTCGGTGGGGTGAGGTCACCCCGGAGGAGGTCACCCGAACCGGCGGCCCGCCATAACGGGTGGGATCCGGGTGACGATCGGGACCAGCGGGACGGAGCGACCGGCCCTCGTGTCACCCCGGCGGGCGGCGCCCCAGGTCAGGACCGGGACGGGAGGGTCTCCGGCGCCCGCCACCAGACGAGCGCCGCGACCAGTGACAGCACCCCGGTCACGGCGAACGCCGGCCCGTACCCCCAGACCTCGGCGAGCGCACCGGCCACGAGCGGCCCGGCGATGGCACCGAGATCGGCCGCCATCTGGAAGCCCGCCAGCACCGAGCCGCCGCGGGCGCGCTCCCCGATGACGTCGGCGACGGCCGCGTTGAGCGGCGGGTTCACCAGTCCGCTGCCGAGCCCCGCGACGAGCGAGAGCGCCAGGAACGCCCAGGGGTCGAGCACCCAGCCGAGGACGGCCGTCGACGCGCCCGACACCGCGAGGCCGGCGATCAGCGGGGGCCTGCGACCGGAGCGGTCGGCGAGACGTCCGGCCAGCAGCAGGGTCGCCGCGTTCCCGGCCGCGAACACCGACAACGCGATGCCGCCGAACGCGTCCTCGCGCCCCAGCGCCTCGACCACCACCAGCGGGACCAGCGCGATGCGGACGCCGAACACCGCCCAGCCGTTCGCGAAGTTCCCCACCAGCGACGCCCGGTAGGCACAGTGGCGCACGGCGTCGCGGAACCGGGTGCGCGGCGGGGGCGCCTCGTCGACCGGGCCCTCCGGCCGGCGCAGCAGCGGCCCGCCCACGACGATCACCAGCACCAGCAGCGCCGCGTAGATCAGGAACGGGGCGCGTACGTCGATCGCGGCGAGGGTGCCGCCGAGCAGCGGCCCGGCGATGTTGCCGAGCAGGAACCCGGTCGCCCACAGGCTCGTCGCGCGGCCCCGCAGGTGCGGCGGGGACAGCCGCACGAGCAGCGACACCGCCGAGATCGTGAACATCGTCGATCCGACGCCCGCGACCAGGCGCAGCGCGATCAGCTGCCAGTACGCCGTCGCGAAGGCCAGACCGGCCGTCGTCACGGCGACGACGGCGAGCCCGGCGACGAACACCCGCAGCTCGCCGAACCGGCCGACGACCGTGCCGGACAGCGGGGCGAACACCAGCCGGGAGAAAGCGAACACGCTGATCACGGCGGCGGCCGCGGTCACCCCGACGTCGAACGAGCGCGCGAACGCCGGCAGCACCGGCGCGACCAGCCCGAACCCGATGGCGATCGCGAACGCCGACCCGACCAGCACGCCGATCTCGCGGGGCAGCGCCGTCGCACCCCGCACCGTGGGGGGCGCGGGCACCGGTGCGCCGGGTACGGCGGGGTCGCGGCCGTCGTGCTCGACCACGTGGCCCTCCGCTCCGCTGTCCCGGCCGACGACCGTACGCCCGCCGGTCCGCGGCGGCCGACGCCGGTGCGGGCACACGACGGTGCCGGGGACGGCGCCGTGGACACTGTCGTCGTGGACGACGATCCGATCGCCCGGCTGGAGCGGCTCGCCGGGCCGGAGGGGACGGCGCTGCTGGAGCGGCTCGCCGTCGCCGACCGGGACGGTGACGCCGCGCTCCGGCTGGGGACCGCGCTGCGCCGTGAGCACGACGCCGGGCTGGTCGCCGACGCGATGGCCCAGGCCGGGCTGCGGGACCGGGCCGCCCGCAAGTTCGCACGGGCCGCGCGGATGTGGTTCACGCGCGACGGGCTGGAGCAGGCGTCGTCGGAGGTGATCGCGCGACACCGGGCCGCCCGATTCGCCGGGCGCGCGGTCGTCGACCTGTGCTGCGGGATCGGCGGCGACCTGGTCTCGCTGGTCGCGGCGGGCCACGAGGTCACCGGCGTCGACCTGGATCCGGTGCACCTGTGGATGGCCGACCGCAACGCGGCCGTGCACGGCGGCTCGGCCCGGACGGTGCGGCGCGACGTGCGTGACGCCGACCTGTCCGGCACCGACGGCGTGTTCGTCGACCCGGCCCGGCGCACCGGCGGTGGCCGGATGCGGACCGGCGAGTCCGAGCCGCCGTTGGGCTGGTGCCTGGAGCTGGAGCGGCGAGCCGGCGCGGTCGGGATCAAGGCGGCACCGGGGATCGACCACGACACCGTCCCGCCGGACTGGGAGATCGAGTTCCTCGCGCTCGGACGCGAGCTGAAGGAGGCCTGCGCCTGGTCCCCCGCGCTGGCCCGCGCCCGCACGCGCGCCACCGTCGTCGACGACGACGGCGTGCACGAACTGCAGGGCGAGCCGGACCCGCCGGACGGGGACACCGGGATCGCGGTCGGCGAACCGGGCGTCTGGCTGCTCGACCCGAACCCGGCCGTCACCCGGGCCGGACTGGTCTCCGCGCTGGCCCGGGCCACCGGCACCGCCCGGATCGACCCGCGGATCGCCTTTCTCACAGGCGACGACGAGCCCCCGGCCACGCCGTTCGCGCGGCCGCTGCGGGTGCTCGACTCCCGTCCGTGGGACCAGAAGCGGCTGCCCCGGCTGCTGCGCGAGCTCGACGTCGGCGCGGTCGACGTGCGGCGCCGCGGCCTGGCCGGTGACGTCGAGGCGATCGCCCGGAAGCTGCGCGGCCGCGGGTCGCGGCACGCCACCGTGGTGATGACCCGGGTCGACGACCGGCCGTGGGGCCTGGTCTGTGTGGACCCCCGCCGGGGCAGCTCCTAACCGCGGCCGGGGAAGTGGATGAACTCCAGCGCGATGCCGTCCGGGTCGCGGAACTCCAGCGTCGCGTAGCCGGTCGGGTCGGTCCGGTCGACGACGCCGCCGTGCGGCACGGTGAGGCTGTCCAGCCAGGCGGCCCAGGCGTCGAGGGTCGCGCGGTCGGCGACGCCGAACGCCAGGTGGTCGAGCGCGCCGCGGGGGCCGCCGCCGTCGCCGTCGGCCGGGGCGTGCAGCTCGATCATCACTCCGGTCACGACGTCGAGGAGCAGCGCCGCCGTCTCCGACGAGCCGTCGGCGGCGTCGTGGTGCGGGAAGGTCATCGGCAGCCGTTGCAGCCCGAGGACGCGCTGGTACCAGAGTGCACTGGACTCCACGTCGGTCACGGCCGCCGCCACGTGGTGGAAGCCGGTGACCGCCGGTCGTTCGATGGCCGAGCCCATGGGCGTCCTTCTCGTCGCCGGCCACCCGCGGGGCGGCCGGTCCTCCCTCTCGTCGCGGAGCAGTACACCACCGGCGGACCTCCCGGGGGCGGACGACGTCCGCCGGAATGATCGACCGTGCGCGCACCGGTACGTCCGGCGCGGTCGGCGCACCGCGTTGCCCGGCCCGCCCGTGCGTGCCACCGTCGTGCCCGTGACGACGATCGCCGAGGTGCCGGAGTCGATGCGGTGCAGCGTGCTGCGTGCCGCCGGTGAGCTGGAGGTGCAGCGGCGACCGGTCCCCCGGCCCGGTCCGCGGGAGGTGCTGGTGCGGGTGGCGGCGGTCGGCACCTGCGGCTCCGACGTGCACTACTTCCGGCACGGCCGGATCGGCGACTTCGTGCTGCGCGAGCCGATGGTGCTCGGGCACGAGCCGTCCGGGCTGATCGTGGGTGTCGGGGAGGGCGTCGACGCGCGGCGGATCGGCGAGCGCGTCTCGCTGGAGCCGGGTGTGCCCTGCCGTCGCTGCCGGTACTGCCACACCGGCGCCTACAACCTGTGCCCGGACATGGTGTTCTTCGCGACCCCGCCGGTCGACGGCGCGTTCGCCGAGTACGTGACGATCGCCGACGACTTCGCCCACCCCGTCCCCGAGCACGTCTCCGACGACGTCGCCGCGCTGCTCGAACCGCTGTCGGTCGCGCTGTGGGCGAACCACAGGGCGGGCACCGGGGTCGGGTCGCGGGTGCTCGTCGCCGGGGCGGGGCCGATCGGGCTGCTCGTCGCGCAGGTGGCGGCGGTGCAGGGCGCCGCCGAGGTCGTCGTCAGCGACCCGGACCCGGCGCGCGCCGCGCTGGCCCGCGACTTCGGCGCGACCGACGTCGTCGCGCCGGGTGCCGACGTGTCCGGTGTGGACGCCTTCGTCGACTGCTCCGGGGTGCCGGCCGCGGTGCTGGGCGGGCTGCCCGCGGTCCGGCCGGGAGGCGCCGCGGTGCTGGTCGGGATGGGTGCTGACGAGATGACGCTGCCGGTGTCGATGCTGCAGTCGCGCGAGATCACCCTGACCGGCACCTTCCGGTACGCCAACACCTGGCCGACGGCGGTGCGCATGGCCGCGTCGGGCGCGGTGGACCTGGGCCGGCTGGTGACCGGGCACGTCGACCTCGACCACGTCGGCGACGCCCTGTCCCCCGACGCGTCGCAGGTCAAGGTGGTCGTCCGGCCGTGAGGGCGGTCGCGGACCGGGGCTGGACCGACACGGTCGCCCGGCTCGTGCACGCCGCCCCCGCCGGGCCCGCCGGGAACCGGCTGGTCACCGTGGACGGGTTCTCCGGGGCCGGGAAGTCCACGCGGGCCCGCGAGCTCGCCGACCGGCTCGGGGCCCCGCTGCTCGAGATCGAGGACCTGTGCCCCGGCTGGGACGGGCTGCCCCGGGTCCCGGCGCTGGCCCGGCGCGGGATCGGTGACCCGCTGGCGGCCGGTACGACGCTGCGCTGGACGTCGTGGGACTGGGTGCGCGACCGGCCGGGACCGGAACGCACGCTGGAGCCGGCGGCCGTCGTCGTGCTGGAGGGGTGCGGGAGCGGCGCGGCCAAGCTGGCGCCGGTGACCTCGCTGGCGATCTGGGTGGAGGCGTCGGCGGACGAGCGGGAGCGGCGGCTGCGCGGGCGGGCGGACTGGCCGGGCTACGCCCCGTACCGCGACGGCTGGCGGCGCGCCGAACAGGAGCTGGCCCGTTCCGGTGGCGCACCGGAACGGGCCGATCTCGTGCTGGCCGGCTGAGGGCCCGGCACCACCCCCCACGAGGGTGCCGGGCCCCGCCGGGTCCTCCGTCAGGGAGTCGCGCGGCGCAGCACCAGGTACCCGGCCCCCGCCGCGACCGCGGCGAGGATCAGCGGATAGCC
Source organism: Pseudonocardia sp. UM4_GMWB1 (assembly GCF_017312155.1). Taxonomy (NCBI): domain Bacteria; kingdom Bacillati; phylum Actinomycetota; class Actinomycetes; order Pseudonocardiales; family Pseudonocardiaceae; genus Pseudonocardia; species Pseudonocardia sp. UM4_GMWB1. The sequence continues at coordinate 5,752,926 of NZ_QJPN01000001.1, forward strand.
GGCGAGCAGCGCCCACGTCGGCGTCTCGACGAAGAACCGGCCGAACGCCCCCCAGGCGTTCTGCCAGGTCAGGAGCACGATCCCGGCGGCGACCACCAGCACGGGCACCAGGGCCGCGCCCCAGACCCCGAGCTGTCCCCAGCGCCGGAATACCGCACCGAGCAGCACGAACACCAGTCCGATCGTCAGCAGCGGCACCCAGTACACGAGCACCTGGGTGACCGGGTTCGACTGCCCCATGAAGCCCATCTCGAAGAACTGGACCCGCAGACCCCAGCCGTCGGTGGCCCGTTCGACGGCCAGCAGCACGCTGAGCCCGACCGCGCTGACCAGGGTCTCCGCCGCCACCAGCAGGACGGTGCCGAGGTAGAAGTGCCGTCGCGTGATGCCCAGGCTCAGCGCGAACGGCATCACCTGGGTCATCAGCGCGAGATAGGTGCTGCCGAGGATGAAGAAGAACGACGTCAGCGCGCCGATGTACCCGGCCTCCACATCTCCGCCGTTGCTCCTCACGACCCACCAGATGGTCTGGTGCAGCACGAAGACGACGGCCAGGATCAGCCACGCCACCCCGAACCGGCGGCCCCAGTTGACCGTGCCCATCCGGATCGCGGCACGCACCCGGGCGGATGTGCTCTCGACCGGGCTGCGGTCGGCGGTGACGGCGGTCATGACAGGACCTCCTGGGCGACGCCGGTGCCCGGCGCCGCGCTGTGCTGGGTCGTACGGACGACGAGCTGCTGCAGCGAGACCGGCTCGAACTGCAGGTTCGGCTCGGCGGGGCCGGTGCGGGTCGGCGCGACCCCGGAGAGGGTGACGCGGAGGAAGCCGCCGAGGCGCTCCCGGTGCAGCTCGGTGTGGCCGCGGGCGAACCGCTCGACCGACTCGGCGGGCCCGGAGACGGTGACGGCCCGGCCGCGCAGCGCCTCGGCCTCCTCGTCGATGAGCACGCGGCCCCGGTCGATCAGGACGACGTGCTCGATGAGGTCGGAGACCTCGTCGATCAGGTGCGTCGAGAGCACGACGGTGCGCGGGTGTTCGGCGAAGTCGGCGAGCAGGTGGTCGTAGAACATCTGCCGGGCGACGGCATCGAGGCCCAGGTAGGGCTCGTCGAAGAAGGTCAGCGGGGCCCGCGAGGCCAGTCCGATGATCACCCCGACCGCGGACTGCTGGCCGCGCGAGAGCTTCTTGCAGAGCCGGGTGAGCGGGAGCCCGAACTCCCCGACGAGCCGGTCGGCGAAGGCCTGGTCCCACTGCGGGTACACGCTCGCGGCGGCCCGGAGCGCGTGGTGGACCCGGTACTCGTCCGGGTACTTCAGCGACTCGCGGATGAAGCAGGTGCGGGCGAGCACCCGGGCGTTCTCGTAGGGCTGCTCGCCGAAGATCTCGGCGCGCCCGGAGGTCGCGAAGTTCTGCGCGGTGAGGATCTGCATCGCGGTGGTCTTGCCTGCGCCGTTGCGGCCGAGCAGCCCGTGGATGCGGTTCTCCTCCAGCGTGAACGTCACGTCGTCGAGCGCGGTCACGTCGCTGTAGCGCTTCGTGACGCCGTGCATGGCGATCACGTCGGTGCTCATCGGTCGTCCCCCCAGACGTCGATCATCTTCTTGAGCTGCTCGGGGTCGATGCCGAGCTTGCGGGCCTCGGTGACCAGCGGAGCGATGTACTGCCGGGCGAAGTCCTCGCGGCGGCTCTCCAGCAGCCGGGACCGTGCCCCCTCGGCGACGAACATGCCGATCCCCCGTCTCTTGTAGAGCACGCCCTGCGTGACCAGCTGGTTGAGACCCTTCGCCGCGGTGGCCGGGTTGATCCGGTGGAAGGCGGCGAGCTCGTTGCTGGACGGCACCTGGGTCTCCTCCGGATAGGTCCCGTCCACCACGGCGGACGCGATGTCCTCCGCGATCTGCGCGAACAGCGGGCGTCCGTCGTCGATCACGGCGACCTCCCGGTGCCGTAGTGCAGTGGTTCATTAGTCATGTAATGAACCATAGCGGCGAGGCGTCGATCCGTCCAGCGGGCTACTATTTCCGTTCAGAGTTATATAAACTCGGAGTTGTGAAAGCGTTCGACGTGCTGGGCGACCCCGTCCGGCGGCGCATCCTGGAACTCCTTGCCGGGGGCGAGCGGACGGCAGGGCGGGTGACCGAGGTCGTCCGCGCCGAGTTCGGGATATCGCAGCCGGCCGTCTCCCGACACCTGCGCGTGCTGCGGGACAACGGGTTCGCCACCGTCCGGGCGGAGGGGACCCGGAGGCTCTACGCGGTCGACCCGTCCGGGCCTGCCGCGGCCGAGCAGTGGCTGGCCGGGCTGCGCGGCTTCTGGACGCAGCGGCTCGACGCGCTCGACACCGAACTGGCCCGTGGATCGAGGAGGAACCCGTGACCGATACCGGAAGCCGTGCCGGGGAGGTGGTCCGCGGCACCGACGGGCGTGCCGTGCTGCGGTTCCGCCGCGTCCACGACGAACCCGTCGCCGACGTCTGGTCGGCGGTCACCGACCCGGACCGCTGCGCGCGGTGGTTCGGGCGGTGGAGCGGCGACGGGCGGCCCGGCGGCACCGTCGAGCTCGTCCTGACCAGCGACGAGGACGGCGGCGGCGCCCCGTCCACCGTGCTCGTCCGGGACTGCGAGCCCCCGCACCGGCTGGTCGTCGACATCCGGGAGGGTGACGGCGAGCCGTGGGAGCTGTCGGTGACGCTCACCCCGGACGGCGGGGGCGCCGTGCTCGTGTTCGAGCAGGTGCTGCCCGACGGGTTCTCCCCGGCCGACGCCGGCCCGGGCTGGCACTGGTACCTCGACCGGCTCGCCGCAGTCCTGGCCGGGGCACCGATGCCGGACTGGGAGGCGACCCTCGCGGCGACGGCACCGTACTACCGGGGCTGAATTCGGTGCAGGCCGAAACGTCCGGCGCCTAGCGTCGTCGCCGTGACGGGAACAGGGATGCGGGTCGCCGCGGCGGCCGGGGTGACCGTGCTGGCGTGGGCGTCGGCGTTCGTGGCGATCCGGGCCGTGGGGCCGGCGTTCGGCGCCGGTGCGCTCGCGCTCGGACGACTGGCGGTCGGCGGGGCCGCGCTCACGCTCGCCGTGCTGGCATCGCGGTCCTGGGTGCGGCCGACCGCGCGGGAGTGGCTGCTGATGGTGGTGTGCGGGGTGAGCTGGTTCGCCGTGTACAACGTCGCGCTGAACGCGGCCGAGGAACGCCTCGACGCCGGGACCGCAGCGATGCTGGTGAACGTCGGACCGATCCTCATCGCGCTCTCCGCCGGCGTCGTGCTGCGGGAGGGCTTCCCGCGCCCGCTGCTGACGGGCGCCGGGATCGGGTTCGCGGGGGCCGTGCTGATCGGGTTCGCCACCTCGGGCGACGGCCCGGCCGGTGCCGGGGGCCCGGTGGGCGCGCTGCTGTGCCTGCTGGCCGCCGCGACCTGGACGATCGGGGTGCTCGCCCAGAAGCCCGTGCTCCGGCGCCTGCCCGCGGTGCAGGTCACCCAGGTCGCCTGCGTGGTCGGAGCGGTCGTCACGCTGCCGTGGGCCGGCGACCTGGCCGACGGTCTCGGCACGGCGTCCGGGCCGGAGATCGCCGGGATGGTCTACCTCGGGCTCGTCCCGACGGCGCTCGCGTTCGGGACCTGGGCGTACGCGCTGTCGCGGACCGACGCGGGACAGCTCGGCGTCACCACCTACCTCGTCCCGACGCTGGTGGTGCTCATGGCGTGGCCGGTACTCGGGGAGCTGCCGCCGCCGCTGGCGCTGCTCGGCGGCGTGCTCGCACTGACGGGGGTGGCGCTGTCCCGCTACCGGGGGCGGACGGCGCGGGAGAGCCGGGTCGCGGCGGGCGGGGTGCCGGGGCCCGGCGGGGACCGGGGCCCGCGGTGACCGGCGGTCCCGGCACGGACGGCGTCCGCGGCTCGGGGGGCCCGATCGACCCGGCCGCCCTCGCCGCCCCGCAGCCCCGACGCTGCGGGCCTCGCGCGCCGCAGCCAGGCTCGCCTCCGCCCGGACCTGCTACGACCACCTTGCGGGCGCCCTGGGTGTCGCGCTCTTCGACGGGCTCGTCGCCGACGACCTGCTCGCGACCGGGGACGGTCTCGCCCTCACCCCCGCCGGCCGGCTGTGGTTCGCCGGGCTCGCCGGGCCGGACGCGCTCGCCCGCCGCGGCCGCCCGGTGGTGCGGGCGTGCCTGGACTGGACCGAGCGCCGCCACCACCTCGCGGGCACGGCGGGCGCGGTGCTGTGCCGGACCCTGTTCGACCGCGGCTGGGTCGAGCGCGGCCGCGACCGGCGGTCCGTGCGCCTCACGGCGTCCGGTCGCAGCGCCCTGCCGGCGCTGGTCGGGGTGGCGCTGCCGGACTGACGGTCGCGGAGACCGACCGGGACGACGTCGACAGAACGAGATCACCGCTCGTGGATCAGCACAGCGCTCGGGGAACAGACCGATGCTCTACCGTGGCCAGGTGAACGCCTCCCGCACCGCCCGCGAGCGGGCCCGCGCCGAGCTCGTCGCCGAGATCACCGCGGCGGCCCGGCGGCAGCTGGCCGAGACCGGCGCGGCCGCGCTGTCCATGCGCGCGGTGTCCCGCGAGATCGGGATGGTGTCCTCGGCGCTGCACCGCTACTTCCCCACCCGCGACGACCTGCTCACCGCCCTGATCGTGCAGAGCTACGACGGGCTCGCCGACGCCCTCGCCGCGGCCGACCCCGGCACCGGCCCGGCGGAGCACTGGCGGGGCATCGCGCAGGCCCTGCGCGGCTGGGCGCTGGCCCATCCGCACGAGTACGCGTTGATCTACGGCTCCCCCGTACCGGGCTACCGTGCGCCGACCGGCACCGTCCCCGTCGCGGCCCGGGTCCTGGAACCGCTCGCCCGCGCGCTCACCGCCGCGCACGCCGCGGGCACGCTCCCCGCGGCTCCCGACCCGGATCCCGCACTCGCCGGCGACGCCGTCCGCATCCGGGCCACGCTGGGTCTCCCGGACCTGCCCGACGGGGCCGTGCTCGCTGCCCTCACCGCCTGGACCGGGCTGTTCGGGCACCTGTCCTTCGAGCTGTTCGGCCAGTTCGAGAACGCAGTCGACGCCCGCGACGCCCTGTTCGCGGGCACCGTCGAACGCCTCGGTCAGGTCGCGGGCCTGATCTGAGGACGGGCCCGGGGCGGTGCCGGGTCGAGCAGCGGGGTCAGCGGCGCAGACGGCCGACGTGCCGGCCGAGACGTGCACCCAGTTCGCGCAGCCCGCCGCCCTGCTCGACCCGGACCACCAGTGCCGTCGCCGCCACCGCCACCAGCAGCGCGACGACCAGGTCGCCGAACGGGCCCACCCCGAGCCGCCCGCTCCCCAGGGCCGCGGCCGCGGTCCCGACCGGCGGCAGCCACGACTGCGTGCCCGTGACCACGAGCACGACCAGCGCACCGATCAGCGCGACACCCTCGTTGCGGACCACCGGCCGGGAGAACACCGAGCCCACCGCGGCGCCGGTGATCCCGCAGGCCAGGTGCGCGAGCAGCCCGTCGAGCAGGCTCCCGGTCGTCGCCGTGCCCCAGGCCGCGACCACGCCCCACACCACGGCGAGCAGCCCGAGCAGCGCCACGCCCGCCGTGGCGGCGATCAGCACGCCGGCCGCGACCGGCCAGGGGCCGCCCGCGGCGGACAGGGTGACGGTGCGGGCGTCGTCGTCCTCGGACTCGGCCAGCGCGTGCGCCAGCCAGGCCCCGACCGGGTAGAGCAGCAGCGCGCTGGCCGCCCACGGCGCGGGCAGCGGGCCGGGCGCGCCGCCGAACAGCACGGCGAGAGCGCCGGCGTAGAGCACCAGCGGCGCGACGAAGCGTTCGGTGCGGCCGACGTCCTCGCCCAGCAGCATCGCCACGGCGAACGCCGAGCGCACCCGCCTCCTCACCGGCCGCCCTCCCGGGGAGCCGGGCGGACCGGCCGCACCGAGCGGACCGCGCAGCCCGCGGCGAGCGCGGCCGCCAGCCAGGCGTCGCTCTCGGGGGCGGGGACCCGCACGGTGAACCGGCCCGGCGCCGCACCCTCGACACGGGCGGGCGGCAGCACCCGTTCCAGCAGCGGGCGGGGGTCTCCCGCACAGGCCATGTCCAGGCGCATCATCGCCCCGGGCGGCGGCGCGGTCGGCAACGGCACGGAGTCCGGGTCGGAGGCGGTCGCGATCCGGCCCTCGCGCAGCCGGTGCAGGCGGGCGCCGGGCAGACCGGCCGCGGTACCGGTGTGGTCGGTCAGCAGGGTCGGGGCGGCGCGGGCGGTGAGCAGCCGGGTCAGGGCGTCCGCGGCGTCGTCGTCGAGACCGTTCCAGGGTTCGTCGAGCACGAGCACGCCGGGCTCGCAGGCCAGCGCCTGCACCAGCCCGACCTTGCGGGCGTTGCCGGTGGACAGGTCGGCCATCGGCTCGTCGTCGTCGCCGTCGTACCCGAGCTCGGTCAGCAGCACCTCGGCGCGGTCGGCGGCGTCGTCGACGTCGACGCCGCGCACCCGGGCGATGTGGTCGAGCCAGCGTCGCGGGGTCAGCTTGCGGGCGGCCGGGAACCGGTCGGGCAGGTAGCCGACGACCTCGGGGACGTCCTCGACCTCGCCCGCGGTCGGGGCGAGTGCACCGGCGGCGATCCGCAGCAGCGTGGACTTGCCCGCCCCGTTGCCTCCCCGCACGACGGTCGGCACGGCAGGGTCGACGTCGAGGTCGGCACCGCGCAGGGCGACCGCCCCCGACGGGTGGGTGTGGTGGATCCCGACCAGGCGCACCCGACCACCTCCACCGCTCGTCGCCGCCCGTGCGTGACGATCAGGTTCGCACAGCGGCGCGGGCGCGAGGCCCGGCGGTGGCCCGGCGGTACGGCCCGTGGCGGGACCGGTACGCAGGGCTGTCGTGATCACCCGTCCGGCGCAGCCGGACGTCGGCTCGGCGCGTTCAGCCGGTCCCGGTCGACACCCCGGCGTCGCGGTGGCGGCGCTGCCGGAGCTTCCGCACGACCAGCCACACGATCGCCGCCGCGCCGAGCACGGCGACGACCTTGCTGATCGGCGACATGTAGACCTCGATGACCTCCCAGCGCTCGCCGAGCACGAACCCGAGGTAGACGAACAGCGCGTTCCACACACCACTGCCGAGCGCGGACAGCGCGGTGAACCGCAGCAGCGGCATCCGGGCGATCCCGGCCGGGATCGAGATCAGGCTGCGCACGATCGGGATGCAGCGCCCACCGAGGACGAACCAGTTCCCCCACCGCTCGAACAGCGCGAGCCCCTTCTCCAGGTCCTTCTGGCTGGAGACGACGAACCAGCGACGACCGCAGAGCCGGTGCACCCGCTCGTACCCGAGCCAGTGGCCCAGCGCGTAGAGGACCAGCGCCCCGGCGACGGCTCCCATCGTGGCCGCCGCCCAGACCGCGACCGGGTCCATCGCGCCGGTCGAGGCGCGGAAGCCACCCAGCGGGAGGATCACCTCCGACGGGATCGGTGGGACCACGTTCTCCAGGAAGATCAGCAACCCGATGCCGGCGGCACCGAGCCGGTCCACGATGTCGAACACCCACTGCGTCACGCACACCATGGTGCCCGAGGATCAGGTCATCCGGTTGGTCCGCTTCGACCGGTCAGGACAGGCGGAACTGGATCCGCTCGATCGACGAGCAGAGCGGGGCGAACAGCTCGCGGCGGATCCGGTTGTGCTCGTCGTCGGCGTCGTAGACGCGGTAGGACTCCTCGTCGGGCAGGTCGAGGGTGAGCACGAAATGCGCGTTGCCCTCGCGCAGCCCCAGGTCCGGGCCGGCCCTCAGGTCGAGGTCGAGGCCCTCGATGCGCAGGTCGCGCAGGGACTGGAGGCCCTTCTCGATCTCGGCCGGGTCCACGCCGTCCTTCAGCCGGCCGACCACCACGTTGCGGATCATGTCCCGGGCTCCTTCCGTCGTCGTCGGGTTCCGCCCCCGGAGATCGACCGTAGACTCGGCCGATGGCAGTGAACCCGTCCGGCGCGGACATGAAGGCCTTCCTCGCCGAGGACCCCGACCAGCCGATCGTGATGCTGAATCTGCTGCGCTTCGCCGAGGGCGGCGAGGCCCGCTACGACGACTACGTCACCCACTTCCGGGCCACCGCCGCCCGGTTCGGCGCCGAGGTCGTCTACTTCGGGCGCGGGCTGGCACCGGTCGTCGCCGAGCCGGGCCAGGAGTGGGACGCGGTGCTCCTGGTGTCCTACCCGAGCCGGCGGGCCTTCTCCGAGATGGTCCGCGACCCCGGCTACCAGGAGGGGACCCACATCCGGACCGAGGCGCTGGTCGAGGCGACGCTGCAGCCCACCGTGCCCCGCTGAGCGGGCCCGGAACGCACGGACCCCCGCCGGCAGAGACGCCGGCGGGGGGCCGTGACGGGCGGGATCAGGCGGCCGCGGTGGCCGACTCCCCCTTCGCCGCGCGGTCACGCAGCGACTGCGGGACCTCGAAGCGCTCGCCGTACTTCGCCTTCAGCTCGTCGGCGCGGGCCACGAAGCCGGCCGGGCCACCGGGGTAGCCCTCGATGTACTGCAGCACGCCGCCGGTCCAGGCCGGGAAGCCGATACCGAAGATCGAGCCGATGTTGGCGTCGGCGACGGTGGTCAGCACGCCCTCGTCGACGCACTTCACGGTCTCGATCGACTCGATGATGAGCATCCGCTCGGACAGCTCGTGCAGGTCGACGTCGTGGTTCGTCGCGCCGAAGTGCTCGCGCAGACCGGGCCAGAGGCCGGTGCGCTTGCCGTCGGAGTACTCGTAGAACCCGGCGCCGGTGCTCTTGCCCTTGCGGTCGAACTCGTCGACCAGCCGGTCGATCACCGGGTCGGACGGGTGCGGGGTCCAGGTGCCGCCGGCGGCCTCGACGCCCTTCTTCGTCTCCTCGCGGATCTTGCGCGGCAGCGTGAGGGTCAGCTCGTCCATCAGCTGCAGCACCGGGGCCGGGTACCCGGCCTGCGACGACGCCTGCTCGATCGTCTGCGGGTCGACGCCCTCGGCGATCATCGCGACGCCCTCGTTGATGAAGGTGCCGATCACGCGGCTGGTGAAGAAGCCGCGGGAGTCGTTGACGACGATCGGGGTCTTCCTGATCCCCAGCGTCAGGTCGAACGCCTTGGCCAGGGCCTCGTCGTTCGTGCGCTCACCCTTGATGATCTCGACCAGCGGCATCTTGTCGACCGGCGAGAAGAAGTGCAGACCGATGAAGTCGTCCGGGCGGTCGACGCCCTTGGCCAGCTCGGTGATGGGCAGCGTCGAGGTGTTCGAGCACAGGAGCGCGTCGGAGTTGATGTACTTCGCGGCCTCGCGGAACACCTCCTGCTTCAGCTCGACGGACTCGAAGACGGCCTCGATGACGACGTCGCAGCCGGCGAGATCGGCGTAGTCGTCGGTCGGCAGGATGCGGCCGAGCAGCGCGTCGCCCTTCTCCTGCGTGGTCTTCCCGCGCTTGACGCCCTTCTCGACGAGACCCTGCGAGTAGGCCTTGCCCTTCTCGGCGGCCTCCCTGGAGACGTCCTTGAGGACGACGTCCCAGCCGGCGAGGGAGCAGACGTAGGCGATGCCCGCGCCCATCATCCCGGCGCCGAGCACGGCGACCTTGGTCGGCTGCCACTTCGCGGGGCCGTCCGGGCGGGACTTGCCGCCGTTGATGGCGTTGAGGTCGAAGAAGAACGCCTTGGTCATGTTCTTCGAGACCTGGCCGGTCACGAGCTCCGCGAAGTAGCGGCCCTCGATCCTCTGCGCGGTCTCGAAGTCGACCTGGCTGCCCTCGACGGCAGCCGCGAGGATGTTGCGCGGGGCCGGCATCGGCGCACCCTTGAGCTGCTTGCGCAGGTTCGCCGGGAACGCCGGGAGGATCGAGGCCAGCGAGGGGCTCGACGGCGTGCCGCCCGGGATCCGGTACTTCGGCTGGTCCCAGGGCTGGGTGGTGTGCTCGGGGTTGGCGAGCACCCACGCGCGGGCCTTGTCGAAGGCCTCCTCGCGGGTGGCCGCGAGCTCGTCGATCAGGCCGAGCTCCAGCGCCTTGGCCGGCTTGTGCCGCTGGCCCTGCGCGAGGACGTTCATGAAGCCGTTCGCGATGCCCAGCATGCGGGTGACGCGGGTGACGCCACCGCCACCGGGCAGCAGGCCCAGGCTCACCTCGGGCAGGCCGTAGACGACGCCCTTCGCGTCGACGCCGACCCGGTGGTGGGTCGCCAGCGCGATCTCCAGGCCACCGCCCAGGGCGGTGCCGACGAGCGCGGACGCGACCGGGCGGCCGAAGGTCTCCAGTTTGCGCAGCTGGGCCTTGACCTCGGTCACCAGCTCGAAGATCTTCTCGGCGTCGTCGGGACCGGCCGCGCTGAGCTGCTCGAGGTTCCCGCCGGCGAAGAAGGTCTTCTTGGCCGAGGTGACGACGACACCGACGATGTCGTCCTTGTGCTTCTCCAGGTCGTCGACGACCTCCCGCATGGCCTCGCGGTAGGCGTCGTTCATGGTGTTGGCGCTGCTGGCCGGGTCGTCGAGGGTGACGACGGCGACGCCGTCGGCGTCGGACTCCCAGCGGACGGCCTTCTGCTCAGTCACTGATCCAGTCCCTTTCAGACGCGCTCGACGATGGTGGCGATGCCCATGCCGCCGCCCACGCACAGCGTGGCCAGGCCGCGGCGCAGGTCACGGCGCTCCAGCTCGTCGACGAGGGTGCCGAGGATCATCGCGCCGGTGGCCCCCAGCGGGTGGCCCATCGCGATGGCCCCACCGTTGACGTTGGTGATCTCGTGCGAGATGTCCATGTCGCGCATGAAGCGCAGGGCCACGGCCGCGAACGCCTCGTTGATCTCGAAGAGGTCGATGTCGCCGACCGACAGCCCGGCCTTGGCCAGCGCCTTGCGCGCGGCGGGCGCCGGACCGGTCAGCATGATCGTCGGGTCGGCGCCGGACAGCGCGGTGGCGACGATGCGCGCACGCGGGGTCAGGCCGTTGGCCTTCCCGGCGGCCTCGGTGCCGATGAGGGTGAGCGCCGCACCGTCGACGATGCCGGAGCTGTTGCCCGCGTGGTGGACGTGGTCGATCTTCTCGACCCAGTGGTACTTCTGCAGCGCCACGGCGTCGAACCCGCCGTCGCGGCCCATCATCTCGAAGGACGGCTTGAGCCCGCCCAGCGCCTCGACGGTCGCGCCGGCGCGGATGTGCTCGTCGCGGTCGAGGATCGTCAGGCCGTTGCGGTCCTTCACCGGGATGATCGAGTTCGCGAAGCGACCGTCGGCCCACGCCTTCGCGGCCCGCGTCTGCGACTCCACGGCGAAGGTGTCGACGTCGGTGCGGCTGTAGCCCTCGAGCGTCGCGATGAGGTCGGCGCCGATGCCCTGCGGCACGAAGCCGGTCTCGTAGGCGGTGTCGGGGTCCATCGCCCAGGCGCCGCCGTCCGAGCCCATCGGGACGCGGCTCATGCCCTCGACGCCACCGGCGAGGACGAGCTCCTCCATGCCGGAGCGGACCTTCTGGGTCGCGGTGTTCACGGCCTCCAGGCCGGACGCGCAGAAGCGGTTGAGCTGCACACCGGCGACGGTGTCGGGCAGGCCCGCGGCGATGGCGGCGGTCTTGGCGATGTCGCCGCCCTGGTCGCCGACGGGCGAGACGACGCCGAGCACCAGGTCGTCGATCGTGTTCGTGTCGAGCTGCGGGTTGCGCTCGCGGATCGCGTCGATCAGCCCGGTCACCAGGGAGATCGGCTTGACCTCGTGCAGCGAACCGGAGGCCTTGCCCCGTCCGCGCGGTGTACGGATCGCGTCGTAGATGTAGGCCTCGGGAATCTCGCTCATCCGAACCTCTCGTGGGGTGGTCGGCACGGGGGCGGTACAGGCGGCACTGCCCCTACTTACTGGTAGCTTTTGTTACAGCAGCACTGTCACATGGGTCAAGACGGACCAGGGTTCATGTGACACGGATGATGTCACACCAGCACTGTCATATCGAGCGGCCGCCCCGTAACCTGCTCGCCATGTCCGCCGCCATCGACGGCTCCGCGATGAGCCCGACCCCCGACGACGGGGATCTCCTCACCGTCGACCAGCTCGCCGAGCGGACCGGGATGTCGGTGCGCACCATCCGCTTCTACGCGAGCAAGGGACTCATCCCCGCGCCCCGGCTGCGCGGCCGCACGGGTCTCTACGACGCCGCGCACCGCGCCCGGCTGGAGCTGATCGGCGAGCTCACCGGGCTGGGCTTCACCCTCGCCGCGATCGAACGGCAGCTGGAACGGGTACCGCTGGAGACCGCGCCGGAGGAGCTGGCCCTGCAGCGCGCGCTGCTCACGCCCTGGCTGCCCGAGGTCGACGAGGAGCTGGACCGGGCCGGGCTCGACCGGCGCGCGGGTCGCCGTCTGTCCGACGACGACGTCACCACCCTCGAACGGCTCGGCGCGCTGACCCGGCTGCCCGGCGACGGCTCGGCGACCGTCCGGCTGCACGGCGCGGTCGCGCTCGGCTCCGCGCTGGAGGCTCTGGACTCCGGCCTGCCCCCCGAGCTGTGGAAGCGTTCGCACGACCTCATCGAGCGGCACACCGCCGCGCTCGCCGAGGACCTGATGACGCTGTTCCAGGACGAGGTCCTGCAGCCCTACCGGGACCGCGGCCGACCCGCCGACGAGCGGCGACGGCTCGCCGCCGCCTTCTCCCGACTCAAGCCGATCACCCTGCAGGGCGTCGTCGCAGCGTTCGGGCGGGCGGTCAACCGGGCCATCCGGGAGCGCGTCGACTCCTCCGGGGGCTCCGACCGGCACGAGGGGTGAGCCCGGCCGGGTGAGTCGTAACATCGGCCCATGGCGAGCTTCGAGTTCCCGGTCCGGGTGCGCTACCACGAGGTCGACGCCCAGGGGGTCGTCTTCAACGCCTGGTACCTGGCCTGGTTCGACGAGGCGATGACCGAGTTCCTCGAGTCCCGCGGCCTCACCTACCGGGCGATGCTCGACGCCGGTTACGACGTCCAGCTCGTCCACACCGAGCTCGACTGGCGAGCCGGGGTCGGGTGGGGCGAGGACGTCGTCGTCGCGGTGTCGACGGCGCGGATCGGCCGGACCAGCTTCGCGCTCGACTTCCAGGTCCGCGCCCTCGACGACGCGGGCGAGCGCATCGTCACCTGCGACTGCCGCACCGTCTACGTGGTCATCGCCGTCGACGGCAGCGGCAAGCAGGAGGTGCCGGCGCTGATCCTGAACGCGCTCGGCGACCCCGAGCCGCTGATGCCGCTGCGCCCCTGAGCACCCCCGGCCGAGGGTCTCCCCCGCCGGCTGCGGCGGTCAGGCGCCGCGGATCCGGCCGCGGACCTCGCCGAGGGCGACGCGGCCGCCGTCGCGGGCGGGCGCGGTCGCGGTCATCACGACCTCGTCGCCGTCCTCCAGCCAGGTGCGCGAGGCGCCACCGGCGAGCACGACCGGGTCGCGGCCGTTCCAGGACAACTCCAGCATCGAGCCGAACCCGCTGCGCTCCGGGCCGGAGACGGTGCCCGAACCGAGCAGGTCGCCGGCGCGCAGCCCGGCGCCGCCCGAGGTGAGGTGGGCCACCATCTGCTCCGGGGACCAGTACAGGTCCCTCGCGGGCGGGGACGCGACCAGCTCGCCGTTGACGTGCACCGCGAGGTCGAGGTCCAGGCCCAGCGCGGGCTCGCCCGGTGTGAGGTAGGGCAGCGGCGCGGGGTCGTGCGCGGGCAGCGGGACCCGGGCCGCGGACAGCTCGTCGAGCGGTGTCACCCACGCCGAGATCGACGTCGCGAAGGACTTGCCCAGGTGCGGGCCGAGCGGGCGGGACTCGAAGAACTGGATGTCGCGGGCGGACCAGTCGTTGAGCAGCACGACGCCGAAGACGTGGTCGGCGGCGTCGTCGATTCCGACCGGCCCCGGGACCGGCCCGCCGAGGACGAAGCCGAGCTCGGCCTCGAAGTCGAGCTTGGCACAGGGACCGAAGTCCTCGGGCCCGCGCTGCCCCGACGGGCGCGCGACCGGGGTGCCGGTGACCCGGACCGTGCCGGAACGGCCGTGGTACCCGACCGGCATCCGCCGCCAGTTCGGGGTGAGCGGGTCCTCGGCGTCCGGGCGGAAGATCAGTCCGGCGTTCCGTGCGTGCTGCTCGCAGGCGTAGAAGTCGACGTAGTCGGCGACGGCGAACGGCAGCACCGGGACCAGTCCCTCGTCGGGCAGGCGGTATGCGGCGGCCCGCTCGTGGTCCTCGCGCCAGCCGCGCAGCCACTGGACGACCTCGCGCCAGGCCGGGGCACCGGCGTCGAGCAGCCGGGTCAGGTCGGGCGCGGCCAGCAGGTCCGGGTACGGGCCGCGCTGTGCAGTGGCCAGCGAGCCGACGTCGAGCAGGCCACCGTCGGGCAGCGGGCAGGCGATGCGCGAGCTCCCGGGGCGCCCCTTCCCGGCGACGGCGCCGAGCGCGAGGGCGGGGACGGTCGTCGGCGGCGGCGCAGTCGTCACGGTCCCCGACCGTAGGCGATCCGGCGACGGCGTGGGTGGGAACTCGCCACGGTTGTCACGCGTTCGACCGGTGTGCCCGTTCCGTCCGGATCGGACACGTACCGACACACCACCGGGAACTCACCCGGAACGCAGGAGGACACCCGCAGATGGGTCTGCTCGACAAGCTCAAGGAACGCCTCACCGGAGGCGCGCAGGCACAGCCGCAGCAGGGCTTCGGGGGCGCGCCCCACCAGGGCTCCGGCCGGGCGCAGCAGCAGGATCCCGACCAGCAGGCGATCGAGCGCTACCGCTACATGCTCCGCACCGCCCCGCCGGAGCAGGTGGAGCAGGCGCACGCGGAGGCCTTCGCGAAACTCACCCCCGAGCAGCGGCAGGCGGTGCTGAACGACGTCGGCGCGCAGGTCCCCGAGACCGAGCGGGCGCGGTCGACCGACCCGCAGGAGCTGGCGCGGATGGCGACCCGCGCCGAGATGCGCAACCCCGGCACGATGGAGCGCTCGCTCGGCGGCGGCCGTGGTCCGGGCATGGGCGGGATGATCGCCGGGTCGCTGCTCGCGGGGGTCGCGGGTGCGTTCATCGGCACGGCGATCGCCGGCGCGATGTTCGACGACGCCGGTGCCGGTGAGGACGTGGCCGCGGCCGAGGAGCCCCCGGCCGAGGACCCCGGCTTCGACGACGGCGGCATGGACATGGGTGGTGACTTCGACTTCTGAGGTCGCCCGGCCCCGGCCCGCGTCCCGCGGGCCGGGGCCTTTTCGGTACAACACCTGTTGCAGGGCCGGATCCGACCTGGCACCGTCCGGTCACCCATGCCAGAGTCGCCATCCGAGCATCCGTCCCGAGCGGGCGGCATCGAGGACGAGTGGAGTACGAGCAATGGCACAGCAGGTACGTGGCGTCGTGGCCCGCGCCAAGGGTGAGCCGGTCACCGTCGAGACGATCAATGTCCCCGATCCCGGTCCCGGTGAGGCCGTGGTGAAGATCCAGGCCTGCGGGGTCTGCCACACCGACCTGCACTACAAGCTCGGTGGCATCAACGACGAGTTCCCGTTCCTGCTCGGCCACGAGGCCGCCGGGATCGTCGAGTCCGTCGGCGAGGGCGTCACCGACGTCGAGCCCGGCGACTACGTCGTCCTGAACTGGCGCGCCGTCTGCGGTAACTGCCGGGCCTGCAAGAAGGGCAAGCCCCAGTACTGCTTCGACACCCACAACGCCACGCAGAAGATGACCCTCGAGGACGGCACCGAGCTGTCCCCCGCGCTCGGGATCGGCGCGTTCGTCGAGAAGACCCTGGTCCACTCCGGACAGTGCACGAAGGTGAACCCCGAGGCGCCCGCCAAGGTCGCGGGCCTGCTCGGCTGCGGTGTCATGGCCGGGCTGGGTGCCGCGGTCAACACCGGGCAGGTCGGACGCGGCGACTCCATCGCCGTCATCGGCTGCGGCGGCGTCGGTGACGCCGCCATCGCCGGGGCGAAGCTCGCCGGTGCGACGACGATCATCGCCGTCGACACCGACCCGCGGAAGCTGAAGTGGGCCGAGGAGTTCGGCGCGACCCACACCGTCAACGCCAAGGAGACCGACCCGGTCGAGTTCATCCAGAGCGTGACCGACGGCAACGGCGCCGACGTCGTCATCGAGGCCGTCGGGCGCCCCGAGACCTACAAGCAGGCCTTCTACGCCCGCGACCTCGCCGGCACCGTGGTCCTGGTCGGCGTCCCCACCCCCGACCTCAACGCCCCCGAGATCCCGCTCATCGACTACTTCGGCCGCGGCGGCGCCCTCAAGTCCTCCTGGTACGGCGACTGCCTGCCCAGCCGCGACTTCCCGACCTACGTCGACCTGTTCCTGCAGGGACGCTTCCCGCTCGACAAGTTCGTCACCGAGGAGATCGGGATCGACGACATCGAGTCCGCCTTCGACAAGATGCACGCCGGTGAGGTCCTCCGCTCGGTGGTGGTCCTCTGATGGCCCCGATCGACCACGTCGTCACCTCCGGCACCTTCAACCTCGACGGCGGCTCCTTCGACGTCGACAACAACGTGTGGATCGTCGGCGACGACCGTGAGGTGTTCGTCATCGACGCCGCCCACGACGCCGACGCCATCGCCGCCGCCGTCGGCGACCGGCGCGTCAAGGCCGTCGTGTGCACCCACGCCCACGACGACCACGTCAACCAGGCCCCCGCCCTCGCCGACCGCTTCTCCGCGCCGATCCTGCTCAACCCCGCCGAGATGGTCCTCTGGGACATGACCTGGCCCGACCGCAAGCCCGACCGCGAACTCGCCGACGGGCAGGTCCTGACCGCCGGCGGGATCGACCTGACCGTGCTGCAGACCCCCGGCCACTCACCGGGCTCGTCCTGCCTCTACGCCCCCGAACTCGGCATCGTGTTCACCGGCGACACCCTGTTCCAGGGCGGACCCGGCGCCACCGGACGGTCCTACTCCAGCTTCGACACGATCATCGAGTCGATCCGGACCACCCTGCTGCCCCTGCCCGCCGACACCCGGGTCCGCACCGGACACGGCGACTCCACCCGCATCGGTGACGAAGCACCCCACCTGGAGGAATGGATCCGCAACGGATCTTGACCCCGTCACCGTCCACGCCGCGCCCGGCCCCTCACCCCCGAGGGACCGGGCGCGGCGCGACGGCGTGTCTGACACGGTGGGGCGTGCCCCGCTCGCTGTCGTCGCTCCCGTTCCGCCTGCTCCTCGCCGCGACCGCGCTGGCGTTCGGCGGGTACGCCCTGCTCCTGCCGGTCGTGCCGCTGTGGGTGTCCCGGGGCGGCTCCGGTGAGTTCGGCGCGGGGCTGAGCACCGGCGTGCTGATGGCGGCCACCGTGGCCACCCAGCTCCTGGTGCCCGCGATGCTGCGCCGGGTCGGCCACCGTCCGGTGCTGGTCGTGGGGTCGCTGCTGCTCGGCCTCCCGACGCCGTTGCTCGCGCTGACCGCCGACCTCGGGCCCGTGCTGGCGGTCTCCACGGTCCGCGGGATCGGGTTCGGGCTGGCGACGGTCGCCGGGAGCGCGCTCGTCGCGGAGCTGGTCGAGCCCTCCGCACACGGTCGCGCGTCGGCGCGCTACGGCTACGCCGTCGGCCTGCCCCAGCTGTTGTTCCTGCCGGCAGGTGTCGCGGTCGTCGACGCGCTGGGGTTCACCGGGGTGTTCCTGCTGGCGGGGATCACCCCGGTCGCCGGAGCCCTGGTGGTGGCGTTCGTGCGGGGCCCCCGGCGGGCCCCGGCACCCCGCCGCGACGATGTCGTCCCACACCCCCGCGAGACCCGCAGGCGGCTCCCCGCCGCGCCGGTCCTGGCCATGCTGGGCTGCTCCACCGCGCAGGGCGGCGTGATCACCTTCGCCCCGCTCGTCGCCCCCGGGGCGACGGTCGCGGTGCCTGCCGCGCTGTTCGCCACCGCACTCGGCGCGCTGCTCGGCCGCGGCGTCGCGGGCACCCTCACCGACCGCAGCGGACGTCCCGGGACACTGCTCCCGGTCGGGACGGCGTGCGCCACGGTCGGGCTGCTCGGGGTGCTCGCCGCGCCGTACGCGTCGGTCCTGCTGGTGGTGGGGGCGGCCGTCGTCGGCGCCGGGTTCGGGCTGGTGCAGAACGACGCGATGGTCGCCCTGTTCGCCGCCGCCGGGCCGCTGCACTACGGCGCGGCCAGCGCCGCCTGGAACATCGCCTACGACGCCGGGACGGGCCTGGGGGCGACCGGGCTCGGCGCGATCGCCGAGCCTTTCGGGTTCGCCGCCGCCTTCGGCACGACGGCCGCGGTGCTGCTCCTGCTCACCCCGGCCGTCCGGCGTCGTCGTGCCTGACCACCGCGACGGCAACCCCGGAGCGGCGGTCGGGCAGGAGCGTCGCGTGGCAGGGCGGGGCCCCGGGGTCGGGGCGCCCCTCCCCGACGGCGGCGGCTCAGGTCTTCGGAATCGCCCGCTGCAGCTGGGGGACGACCGCGTCGAGCACGGACGGAAGGCTGAGCACGGTCTGCCAGGCGAAGGCCAGCTCGGTGGCCCCCTCCAGGAACACGGTGCGCCCGTCGCGCATCGCGGGCAACCGCGACAGCAGCGGGTCCCCGACGACCGTCGCCTTCCCGCCGGGGGTGAACGACAGCTGATCCCAGACGATGAGGTCGTGGTCGAGCTCGCTCGCCTGCTCGAAGCTGAACTCGGTGTAGAACTTGCCTGCGGCCAGCTGGTCGATCCGGGGCGGCACCGTGAACCCCAGCTGGGTGAAGAACCGTGAGCGGGGGTCCTGCGAGGAGAACACGCTGATCTTGTCCGCGCTGCGGCTCGCGACGACGACCGAGCGCCCCTTCCACTGCGGGTCGGCGTCGCGGGCGGCGACGAACCTGGCCTCCAGATCGGTGACCAGCTTCTCGGCCTCGGCCTCCTTGCCCAGCGCCCGTCCGGTCTCGCGGGTGTACTCCTGCCACGGTGCGCCGTAGTCGTCGAACCCCCGGGGCGGTCCGACGGTCGGCGCGACGGCGCTCACCACCGGATAGCTCTGGGCGTCGAGGTCGGAGTAGAGGCCGATCACCAGGTCGGGGCGCTGTGCTGCGATCTTCTCCGGCTCGACGGAGGACATGTTCAGCACCGCCGGTGCCGCGCCCACTGCCTGCGCGGCCGCCTGGGCCCACGGCTGCACGACGACCTCCTCGTCGCCGTACCAGTAGCGGGCCGCCACCGGCGCCACCCCGAGCGCGAGGATCGCGTCGTGGTCGGTGTAGCCCACGGACACCACCCGCTGCGGGGCCTGCGGGATCGTCGCCGCACCGAGCTTGCCCTCGATCGTCACCGGGAACCCGGCACTCCCCGTCGCGGCACCGGTGCCGGTCTCCGACCTGCCGCCCCCGCCACACCCGGCCAGTACGGCGCCACCGGCCGCAGCCAGCGTCGTGAGAAGCATCTGCCGTCGGGTGAGTCCCATGTCCGTTCCCCTTCGCTCGTCCGGCGGAAGGATAGGACACGTTATGAGGGTTGCCTCTCCTGCATTCAGGTGGGGCTCAACACTCCTCGGCGGCGGGGACGGACGGTGGCGCAGGCCAGGTCGAACCCGTGGACCCGTGCCGCGGTGCCGCCGAGCAGGGCGGCGCGGACGTCGTCGTCGAGCTCGGGGAACCGTCCGCGCAGCTCGTCGGGGTAGCGGAAGGTCATGAGGTCGCGGATCAGGCGCGCCGGGCGCACCAGCGGGTAGCCGCTGCCGAACATCAGCCGGTCCGGGCCGTAGGCGGCCAGCAGCTCGCCGAGCGCCTCGGCGGCGGGCACCCGGTGCCGGCGCAACGCGATCAGCAGGTCGGTGAGCAGCACGTAGACGTTGGGCAGGCGGGCCAACCGGACCAGCGACGCGGTCGGGGCGCAGGCGGCGCCGACCACGAACCGGATCTTGGGCAGGGCCGTGGCCAGCGCGGCGACGTCGGTGACGTCGACGGCACCGGCCGGCAGCGGCCCGGCGCTGCGCACCCGGACCGGGAGTGCGGACCCGGCGCGGACCGGCTCGGCCCACTCCGGCCACCGGGGCCGCGGAACGGCGTCGCCCTCGGCGACGACGCCCGCGTGCGCCCACTCCGGTGCCGCGCGCGACGGTCGCGCGGTCGGCGCGATCCCGATGTGGACCACCCCGGCGCCGGCCTGCTCGGCCCGGATCAGGGTGCGGCGCAGCCACGGCGCCCGCAGCGACAGCGCGGTCTCCGGACGACGGGCGGGCAGCACGGTCAGCGCGCGCAGACCGTCGCGGCCGACCCGGGCCCCGATGCCGCGGGCGCGGGCCCGGTCGGCGGGGTCGAGCTCCCCCGCCAGCACGAGCCGCCCGGGGTGCTCGGCGGCGAGCTCGGCGTGCCAGGCCGGTGCGGCGAACCCCAGCACGAACAGGTCCTCGAAACTGGCCGGGACGAGCACCGCGCGGTCCACCGCGGAGAGCACGTGCGCAGCCAGTGCCTGCGGCGTGACCAGCTCGAACGCGTCCGCGGACAGCGGGCGCGGCGACGGGTCGACCATCCGGTGGCGGTGCAGCAGATCGGCGACGAACTGCTCCCCCGCCGGGCCCGCCTGGTTGTGCGGCCGGCCGTCCCAGCCGTGCACCTGGGCGTCGACGACCGCCGGGAGACCACCACGCCCCCGGGGCGCTCCGCAGCACCGGTCCACGACGACCACCTCTCCACTGTCGCGGAGCGGCCCGGCACGCGCAGCGCGTGCCGGGCCGCTCCCCACTGTTCCTGTGACCGGACGGGCCGGTACCTACCCGACCGACGGGCCGAGCCCCATCGACTGGGGCGTGCTCGAGTCCGGGCTGGGCTGCGGGATGCCCTCGTCGAGCTGGCCGAACTCGGTCATGAGTGCCTTGTTCCAGGGCGTGACCTCCTCGGCCACCAGCGAGTTGGTGGTGAGGATCAGCCCGGCGACCGAGGCGCCGTTCTGCAGGGCGGAGCGCACGACCCGCAGCGGGTCGATGATGCCCATCTCGACCATGTCCCCGAAGCGGCCCTCCAGGGCGTCGAAGCCCTCGTCGACGCCCATGGTCGTGACCTGCTTGACCACCTCGTCGCCGTCGTAGCCGGCGTTGGAGGCGATGAGGTGCACGGGCTCGGTGAGCGCGTGCCGGACGATCTCGACGCCGATCCGGTAGTCCCCGGTCACGTCCAGCTCGTCGAGGGCGGGCTCGGCGTGCAGCAGCGCCGCGCCGCCACCGGCGACGATGCCCTCGGCCACCGCGGCCCGGGTCGCCTGCAGCGAGTCGTCCACACGGTGCCGGATCTCGCGGGCCTCGGCGTTGGTCGGTGCCCCGACCGAGATGATCGCGGCCTTCCCGGACAGCCGGGCGATGCGGTCGGAGAAGAAGTCCTCGTCGGTGCCGATCGTCGCGCGGGCCAGCTCGGCGCGCAGCTGCGACAGCCGGTACTCCAGCTTCTGCCTGTCCCCGCCGCCGCCGATGATCGTGGTGCCCTCGCTGGTGACCTGCACCTGCACGGCGCGCCCCAGGTGCTCGACGTCGATCTGCTCGAGCGAGAACGAGGAGCTCTTGGAGTGCACCTGCCCGCCGCAGAGCGCGGCCATGTCCTCCAGCAGGTGGATGCGCTTCTCGCCGAAGCCCGGCGCCTTGATCGCGACGGCCTGGAAGTGCCCGTTGACGTGGTTGTGGACCAGCATCTGCAGGGCGGTGCCCTCGACGGTCTCCGCGACGATGACGAGCGGGCGCCGGTCGTTGCGCATGATCCGGTCCAGCACCGGCATGATCTGCTGGACGTCCTTGATCTTGTGCGCGGTGAAGAGGATGTAGGGGTCGTCGACGATCGCCTCGAGCGTGCCGGGGTTGGTCACCATGTACGGCGAGACGTACCCGTTGTCGAACTCGAAGTCCTCGACGAAGTCCACCGAGACGCCCGGCAGCGGGGTGTCGTCGACGGTGACGACGCCGTCGTCGCCCACGGTGTGCAGCGCCTTCGCGACGACGCGGCCGATCGTGTAGTCGTCGTTGGCCGAGATGGACGCGACGCGGGCGTAGTCCTCCTCCGTGCTGACCGTGTGCGACACCGTCTGCAGACGGTCGACGAGCGCGTTGACCGCGATGTCGATGCCCCGCTTGACCAGCACCGGGTTGCCGCCGCGCTCGATGGCGCTCATGCCCTCACGGACGATGGCCTGGGCGATGACGGTCGCGGTGGTGGTCCCGTCGCCGACCGTGTCGTTGGTCTTGACCGCCGCTTCCTTGACCAGCTGGGCGCCCATGTTCTCGAAGGGGTCGCGCAGGTGGATCTCGCGGGCGATCGTGACGCCGTCGTTCGTGACCTCGGGCGAGCCGGTGATCTTCTCCAGGATGACGTTGCGGCCCTTCGGACCGAGCGTGCTCTTGACGGCTTCGGCCAGCTGGTCGACGCCGGCCTGCAACAGATGACGGCCCTCGGCGCCGAAGCGGAGTTCCTTGGCCATGGTGGGTCCTCCCGGAGAAAGAGTCGGTCCAGGTGCGCGGGTGCGGATCAACGTGCGCAGCCGTGGCGCCGTGCGGGCGCGCTGCGCGGGTGGAGCGCACCGCCCGGGCCGTCGCCGGCCGTGGTGGGCCGGGGACGGGTCGTCGTCCCGGGCGGTGCGATCCGGGTGAGGAGCGGGTCCTTACACCGGCTTCAGGTCGAAGTCGATGTACTCGGCGGCGTCCTCGGGATTGGCGAACATGATCGTCTTGTCGTCCAGGTGGACCATCCGCCCGTAGTGGGTGGACATGTTCTCCTCGAACTGGGCGGCGTCGAACCAGCCCTCCTCCTGGCCGGCCTCCTCGTCCATCGCGACGTAGTCCAGCTCGAACTTGCCCGTGCCGTCGACGCGGATCATCGAGGGCAGGTGCTGCACGGTCACGTTGTCCTGACGGTCCAGAACGGTCGCGATGACCGCGCCGATCTGGTTGTTCATCAGCGTGAAGCCACACATGTTCGACGCGGTGCTGTCCTGCTTGAACGGGCTGGTGCTGGTCACTGCTTCAGCTCCTCGGGGACGTCGAGGCCGAGATCGCTGCAGATCCCGGCGAACCGGTTCTTGGCGCGGTCGAGGGAGTCCTCGAACGTGGGGGGCTTCGAGTCCGACTGGGACCACATCGGCTGCATGGTCCGGGCGGCCTCCAGCGCCTGCGGGACGTAGGTCCGCAGCCAGCCGCCCATCAGCGAGCGGTTGTGCTCGGCGAACTCGCGGTCCTGGGTGAGCGGCGCGAAACAGGCGATCGACCAGCGCAGGTCGCGCTGGGCGTAGTCGTACTCGCCGGCACCCATGACCGTCGGGGTCACGTAGTCGCCGTTGGTGGCGGCGGACTGCATGACCAGGTTCGAGCGGAACAGCTCACCGACCAGCGGCTCGAAGACGCAGTTGGCCGCGAAGATGGCCTCGCCCCAGTCGTCCTGGACCGCGGTGAGGGCCTCGGTGAACTTGCGGGCGCCCTGCCACTCCGGCGCGTTGTCCCACGCGTCGAGGTGGGCTGCGCCGTCGAACCCGTCGATCTCCTCCGACAGCGTCAGGTTGTAGAGCGCCAGGTCCTGGGCGAAGCGGATCTTACGGGTGGAGTTCGCCGCGAGCGCCGTGTTGTGCATGTTGGTCGGCGCGGACCGCTCGTTGGACGCGAAGACGTAGAGGCCGAGGATGTGCTCGATGTGCATCCAGGCGCCGACGTTGCGCTCGACGAACCGGATCCAGTTCGAGTTCCACAGCTCGAACGCCTTCGCGTTGCGGGCGTTCTCGATGTTCTGGGTGAGCTGCCGGACGACGTTCGCGTTGTACCGGTAGAGGCTCTGCTCCCACTCCTCGTTCGGGTCGCGGAACTCGTGCCAGCCGTGGGCCGGCCAGTTCTTCACGTGCATACCGCCGGTGCCGATGCCGCGCTGCGGCTCGGGCTCGTCGACGCCCCAGGCCTTCAGCTTGGTCCAGTGCAGCGGGTAGCCGCCCTCGCCGTTGGCGAAGCCGTAGATCCAGCCCTGCGCGAGGTAGTGCCGCGGGTCCGGCTGGACCTCGACGGTGGTGTCCTCGTACAGCGTCTGCTTCCGCTTGGCCGGGGTGTAGTAGTTGTAGTGGCGTGCGCTCGAGCTCGAGTCCGGGAACTCCCGCGCTCCGGCCTCCGCGTCGGTGAAGACGGGCTTGGGAACGCTGCGCTGCGAACCGGACGACGTGTCCTGTGTGGTGGGGGACTGAGTCATTGCTGTCCGTCCTCGCCTTCTTGCTCACCGGTCGTGGTGAACTTGTCGTAGAAGATGTTGGTCTCACTCACACCCAGCTGGGTCAGCGTCGCGATCGCCGCGTCGACCATCGGCGGGGGACCGCAGACGTAGGCATCCGCTCCCTTCAGATCGGATTCGTTGCGCCTGACCACCTCGGTGATCAGACCGGTCTCGCCGGCCCAGTCCCCGCCGTCGCCGTCGGACAGGGCGGGGACGTACCGGAAGCCGTTGAGCTGGGGCGCCAGTTCGGCGATCTCCTTCTCGAAGCAGAGATCGGCCGCGGTGCGCGCGCCGTAGTAGAAGGTGGCCCGTCGTTCGACGCCGCCATCGGCCATCGCCCGCAGCAGGCCCAGTACCGGCGCCATGCCGGCGCCACCGCCGACGAAGACGATCGGCGAGCTGCGGTTCTGACGGAGGGTGAAGGTGCCGAAGGGCGCCTCGACATCGAGCCGGTCACCGGGAGCGGCCTTCTCGTCGAGCCAGGTCCCGAACAACCCACCCGGGTAGACCTTGATGACGAACTCGTAGGTGCCGTCCCGGTTGGGGGTGTTGGCCATGGAGAACGAACGGCTCTCCTCGGTCCCGGGGCAGACGAGGTCCATGTACTGCCCGGGGAAGAACTTGATCTCCGACGGCTCGACCAGCTTGACGGTCAGATGCCGCATGTCGTGGGTGACGGCCTCGACCGACACGACCTCGACCACGCCCTTGGTGAGGGGCAGGCCGGACCGGATGATCTCCTCGTCGTAGTTGGTCAGCTCGATGACCAGGTCCTCGTAGGCATGCGCCCGGCACAGGAGGGTGTGGCCCTCCTCCTTCTCGTAGTCCGGGAGCGCGAAGGTCGAGTAGCTGTCGTACTCGATGTCCTCGCCCTCGAGCACGAAGGACTTGCAGGCCGAGCACTGGCCCTCCTTGCAACCGTGCATGAGCTGGACGCCCTGCTCGGCCGCGGCGCGGAGGATGTTCTGGTCCTCGTCGACCTCGATCTCGATGCCGACGGGCTCGAACCGCACGACGTGTTTGTCGCCCACGAGCGCAGACCACCTCTCTTGGCGTGACGAATGGCGTGAGAAAAAAGACCAATCGGACAGACGTGGGCAGGCGTCGCCCCGGGCCCCGCCCGGCGGACGGGAGTCCCGGGGTGACCCGGCCGGGGAAGACGACCCCCCGGCCGGGCCGCGGGGAGAGGGACCCGTCATGGCATGACGGGGACCCCCTCCCCTCGCCTGACCCGCGCTCAGGCGTCGGTGGGCGCGGGCCGGCCTCCCGGCCCCTGGCGGTTGTAGTCCGCCACGAACGCCTCGCGCTCGGCGTCGCTCATCTCGTTGAGGATGACGTTGGGGCTGGCCAGGTGCGGCATGCGCCGCATGTGGTCCAGCGTCCACATCTTCTTCGGGTCGAGATCGAGGTGCGGCTGAGCGGTCAGCGTCTTGCCGTCGTCACGGACGAAGCCCATGTCCTGGACGACGTCGGCCCAGTTCCAGCCGTGGTAGAGCGTCTCCCACTCGCGGTGACCCACGAGCTTGCCCATGTTCGGGGTCTCGCGACCCTGGTACACGGGCCGGAAGGCCTCGGCGTCGGTCCAGCGGCAGACCTCGTGGCAGTACGTGCGCCACTGGCCGTCCACCTTGTCGACGACCATGTCCTCACGCACCAGACACGGGACCATGCAGGTCCAGCAGCGGTGCGGGTACACGTAGTCGACGTCCTCGGCCACGATGGCGTGGTGACCGTTCGGCTTGGCGAGGCGGTTGTAGTTCTCCCACCACTTGCCGTACCGGTCGTACCAGCCCGGGTACTTGTACTCGAACCACTCGAAGTCGGTGTCGGTCATGCCGTCGATACGCCAGTAGTTGGCGCACCAGCCGGTGGCGAAGAACTGCGCGACCTCGTGGACGTAGCCCTTGTTCCAGATCTGGTTCCAGGACTCCTCGACCAGGTCGTGCGGGATCACCAGGCCGTACTTCTCGAGCGGCAGCAGGTAGCTGCGGTAGTAGTCGTCGTAGATCCAGCGGCGCCACATCTCCGCGTAGGACTCGCGGTCCTTGCGGCGGTCCTTCGTGCCGTACTCGATGAAGGTACCGATGGCGGCGTCGACGACGCGGTGGTTGTTCCACCACGCGTAGCGCAGGTCGCGCTCGAGCAACTGGCGGTTGTCCTCGTCCGACAGCGCCATCAGGAGCGTGGCGTAGCCGTTGGAGATGTGCCGCGACTCGTCGGACTGCACCGAGTGGAACACCGTCGGCAGCAGGTAGTCGCCGTTGGCGGCGGCCTCCGCCGGCATCGCCACGAACAGGGTGTTCGTGAACGCGGTCTCCGCGACGATGGTCAGGTAGATCGACGCGGCGGTGATGGCGTCACCGGTGATGAACCCCTCGGCGAACTGACGGCCGATCGTGCCGGCGTAGTCCGACTGGAAGTTCCGCAGCGAGTTGTTGAACCCCGCCGGGTCGATGTAGTTGTTCATGTACAGGCGCTTCAGGTTCTGCTGGATCGTCGAGTGCCGAACCTCGTCGATCATCTGGATCGCCTGGCCGTTGTGCAGCTCCGGGTTCGGCACCACGTGGAACAGCATCGGCATCGAGCGCGCCGCGGAGATCTCCGGCAACGGGATGATCGACAGGAAGAGCTTCTGCCACTCCAGCCAGCGCTCCTGCACCTGCCGGAACATGTTGCCGCGGATGGCACCGTCCTGGGCGCCGTAGACGCGGTGGTCCTTCTCCTCCTCCATCGGGAAGTACGAGCGCAGGACCTGCTTGAGCGGGTCCTTCTTGGCCGCCTTCTTGAAGGTGTAGTCGGTTCCGTACTTCATGTACGGCTCGTGGTACTGCGGCTCCCAGGACAGCTCCTGGATCTTCTGGTGAGCCTTCGCCAAACTCTGCCGACTCACGTCGTCTCCTCACGGTGGTGGGTTAGTGGTCGGATCAGCGGGCGAGCGCGGGTAGCCCGATGTCGTGGTCGTGCACGGAGCTCGGACGACCCGGTGACGTGGGTGGATCCCGCGGCGCCGGTGCCGTCTGCCTTCCGTGCTGCGAATCACACATGGTCCAGCAGGCATTCGAGGTCTCAATATGAGACTCTTCCGCCCCGCTACCTGTGGTGATCTTGCTCTCACGGCGCGTACCGTCGCCGTGACCACGGGATCCGGGCAGGTCACCGCTGTTGCACGCGGGTCCTCGGTGGTCGTGTCCCGAGCTCGACACAGGCGAGGAGGCCGTGTGTGAGACCCCTGCCCGACGGCGCGCAGGGCGCCACCCGGGCGGGCCGGCCGACGCCGCGCCCGCGACACCCCGGGGACGGACATGACTCCCCCGTCACCGGCTCGGCGCCCACACCCGCCACCAGGACCAGCACCAGCGCCGCGGCCGAACGCATCGCGGCGGCCCGCGACGCGTTCCTGCACCGCGAGCAGATGCGTGAGGACTCGGTCCGCCCGCCGATCCTGGCGTCCTGGATCCGGTCGCGGGACAGCGACGTCGCGCCCGACTCCATCGACCTGCCCGAGATCGGCCGCGAGACCGACAGCCCGCTGGTGCGGGCGGCCACGCCGATCGTCTCCGAGCTGTGCGACCAGTTCGCCACCGAGCCGGTCAGCCTCATCCTCTGCGACGGCGACGGTGTCGTCCTCGACCGCCGGACCGGTGACTCCGCGCTGCGTCAGCACCTGGACCGGGTGTGGCTCGTCCCCGGTTTCTCCTACGCCGAGCAGCACGTCGGCACCAACGGCATCGGCACCGCACTGGAGGGCAGGCGCCCGACCGAGGTGTTCGGGCACGAGCACTTCGTCGAGCACCTGGAGGACCTGGCCTGTGCCGGCGCCCCGATCCGGCACCCGGTGACCGGCAAGATCCTCGGCGTCGTCGACCTGACCTGCTGGCGGAGCGAGGCCAACGCGCTGATGGTCGCCACCGCCGCGACGACGGCCCGCCGCATCGAGGAGGCGCTGCTCGCCGCGTCCGGGCGGCACGAGCTGACGCTGCTGCACGACTACCTGACCGCGGTCCAGCGCGGGGGCGACTCCGCGGTGCTCGCCGTCGGCGACGACCTCGTGATGATGAACGACCGCGCCCGCGAGCTCATCGCACCCGGTGACCAGGTCCCGCTGCTCGCCGGGGCGACCGACGCGCTGCGGGCCGGACGCAACCGCCAGCTCGTCGTCGACCTGCCGAGCGGGGCGACCGCGCGCGTGCAGTGCCGGCCGAGCTGGAACGAGGCGGGCTCGGCGGGCGGCATCCTGCAGGTGAGCCTGACCCACCGCGAGACCGTCGGCCGCGGCTCCGCGACCCCGACGATCACCACCGCGCTGCCGACCGCCGTCGGCTCGGGAGCGCTGTGGACCAAGTGCGCCCAGGCGGTGGACCGGCACTTCCGCACCAACGAGTGGCTGGTGCTGCAGGGCGAGCACGGCTCCGGCCGGACCACGCTGGCCCGCGCCACCCACCACCTCCACTCCCCCGCCGGGCACGTGCGTGTGCTCGACGCCGGCGACGTGGGCCCGCGCTGGCTCTCCGAGGTGTCCGACGAGCTCGACGGCGGCGGCGGGACGTTGGTGCTGCGCGAGGTCGACCGGCTCCCCCCGGCCGCCGCGGCGGCGCTCGCCGACGTGCTCGAGCCGCACCGCGAGTCGACCGACCCGGAGCGGGCCTGGGTCATCGCGACCCGCGGCAGCTCCCGGACGACCGACTCACCCGAGCTCGCGTCGCTGCTGGACTGCTTCCCGCGCACCATCGAGGTCCCGCCGCTGCGCCACCACGTGGAGGACGTCGCCGAGCTGGTGCCGTACCTGCTCGCCCGGCTGACGCGCGGCGCCGACCTGACCTGTGCGCCGGAGGCCTTGCGGGTGCTCATGCGGCACCGGTGGCCGGGCAACGTCGAGCAGCTCTACCAGGTGCTGCGCAAGGTCGTGAGCCGTCGCCGGACCGGGGTGATCCGGCTGGAGGACCTGCCGCCGGAGACGCGGGTGCTGGCCCGGCGGGTGCTGACCCCGCTGGAGTCGATCGAGTGCGACGCCATCGTCGACGCCCTGCTCGACGCCGACGGCAACAAGGCCGAGGCCGCGCGCCGGCTCGGGATGAGCCGGGCCACGATCTACCGCAAGATCCGCGGCTACGGCATCGCGACGCCGGAGGGGGCGGGGATGTCCCGGTAGCCTGCGCGGCGTGGGTCGCCGCAGCCGGATCGTCCGCGCGTTCTCCTTCCCGGAGGGCACGCCGCCCCCGCTGCTGGTGATGATCCTGCTGAGCAGCTCGATGGCCGGGGTGTTCGTCATCGCGATGCTGCTGCCGGACCCGGCGCCGCTGTGGCTGCGGGTGGTCATGTCCGCGCTCGCGGTGCTGGGACTGATGCTGCTGACCGCGGCGCTGCTGCGCCGGGCCGCGACGCAGGGCAGGCGCCGACACGAGGGGTGACGGCCCGTACGGACTGCGACGCCCCCGGACGGCCCCTACCGTCGGACCATGGCCCTGCTCCGACGGTTGTTCCTGATCCCCGACGGCGTCCCGGCCCCGCTGCGCGGCGCCGTCGCCGCGCTGATCGTGCTGGTCGCCGTGCTCTGGCCCCTCACGCTGCTGCCCGCCGGCACCTCGACGGCGGTGCTCGTCGTGGTGTCCGTGCTGTCGGTCCTGGCGCTGTTCGCCCTGGCGGCGGCGCTGCTGCGACGGCGCTACCCGGGCGCGCACCGCTGAGCCCCGGTCGTTGATCTACGGTCCGTGCCCATGACGGGAACGGACATCCCTGCACCGTGGCCGGACTCGGCGTTCCCCGCCGACCCCTACCCGGGCGCCCGGCCGCCGTGCTCGTTCCTGCACACCGACGGCCGCACCCACCCGCTGACGGCCGACCCGTCGGCGCCCTCGGGATGGCGGGCCGGCGGCCGCTGCCTCGACGACGTGCTCACCGGCCTGGGCGCACCGCGGCTGGCCGGGCGGGTGCCGCTGCTGGCCTACGGCTCGAACGCCTGCCCGTCGAAGATCACCTGGATGCGCGACGCGCGCGGGCTGGGCGGGCCGGTGGTCGTGCTGCGGGTGCGCACCACGGGCCTGGCGGCGGTGTGGGCGGCCGGTCGCCGCGTCGTCGACGACCAGCGTCCGGCCACCCTGGCCGCCCTCGACGGTGCGGTGGAGGAGCACACCGTGTGGCTGGCCGCACCGGAGCAGTTCGCCGCGCTCGACACCGTCGAGGGCCGCGACGCCGACCCGCCCCGCTACCGGCTCGCCCGGGTCGCGACCGGGCGCGTGACCCTCCTCGACGGCGTCGGGGTGCTGGACCGGCCGTGGGCCTACGTCGCACCGCAGACCCCGACCGGGGACGACCGCACCGACCGCCGGCCGCTCGTGCTCGACGGCGCCGCGGTGACCTGCACCGCCCTCGACCAGGCCGGGGCCGCCGCGCAGGCCGGGACGCCCGGCCCGGACGGGCTCGACGCCGACACCGCCGAGGGGGTGCCCGTGCCGGAACACTGGCCGTCCCGGGTGTTCGTCTACGGCTCGCTGATGCCGGGTCAGCGCGCGTTCGGGCTGCTGCGCGCGCACGCCTCGGCGACGCTGCCGCAGCCGGCGGTGCTGCCGGTCGGCGGGATCGCCGACACCGGGCACGACTACCCGGCCCTCACCCTCGACACCGGCGACGGCGTGCCCGGCTGGGTCGTCGAGCTGGCCGACCCGGTGTCCGCGCTGGCGATCCTGGACGCCTACGAGGGGCCGGAGTACGCCCGTATCCGGGTGGTCGTCGAGGACGGCACCGTCTGCTGGGCCTGGGTGTGGGCGGCGGCGCGGGTCGGGCACGTGCCGCTGGCCCGGGGGTGGGCGGGGCGCTGAACGCGGACCGGGCCCGTCCCCGGTGGGGACGGGCCCGGTCGGGCGGTACGCGTCAGGAGCCGGTCTTCGCGGCCTGGCGTGCGCGGTGCTCGGCGAGCCCCGGGACGTCCCGGCCGGCGATCGACACACCCTTCGTCTCGATGACGAAGTAGAGCGCGATCATGCCGACCACGCAGGCGCCCATCATGTAGTAGGCCGGGAACAGGACGTCGCCCGTGCCTTCGATGGCCGCCTCGTTGATCAGCGGCGCGGTGCCGCCGAACGCCGCCGTCGCCACGTTGTAGGAGATCGCCATGCCGGCGAACCGGACGTGGGTCGGGAACATCGCCGGGAACGTCGCGGAGATCGTCCCGAGCTGCAGCAGGTAGATCAGGCCGAGCACGGTGAACCCGAGGATCGCCAGCGGCAGGCTCTGCGCCATCAGCATGTACATCGGGATCGCCAGCACGAAGATGCCGACCAGTGAGATCCACCAGCACGGTTTGCGGCCGATGCGGTCCGACAGCGCACCGGCGAACGGGATCAGCAGCATCATCACGACCTGGCCGATCACGGCGACGGTGTCGGCACTCGCCGAGTCCATCGACAGCGTCGTCTGCAGGTAGGTCGGCATGTAGGTCAGCAGGGTGTAGTTGATGACGTTCAGCGCGATGACCAGTCCGAACAGCGCCAGGATCGGCTGCCAGTAGCGTACGAGGAGGTCCTTGAGCGCTCCGGTCGCGGCGGACTCGGACTCGCCGGCGGCCTCCAGGTCCCGGAACACCGGGGTGTCCTCGAGCTTGGTCCGGATGTAGAGACCGATCATGGCCAGCGGCAGGGCGATCATGAACGGGATGCGCCAGCCGTAGTCGAGCATGGCCTGCTCGCCGATCGCGGTCTCCAGGCCGAAGACGACCAGCACCGCGAGCGTGAAGCCGGCCAGGGTGCCGAACTCCAGGAAGCTGCCCCAGAAGCCGCGCTTGCGGTCCGGCGCGTACTCCGCCATGAACGTGGCGGCGCCGCCGTACTCACCGCCGGTGGAGAAGCCCTGGATGATCCGCAGCAGGAACAGGAGTGCCGGGGCGGCCCAGCCGATCGTCTCGTACGACGGGATGACGCCGATCAGGAACGTCGCGACACCCATCAGGATGATCGTCATCGACAGGACCTTCTGCCTGCCGATGCGGTCACCGAGCGGACCCCACACGAAGCCGCCGAGCGGCCGCAGGACGAACGAGATCGCGAACCCGAGCAGGGTCCCGAGATATCCCAGCTCACCCGGGAAGAACGCGTTCGTCAGTTCGACCGTCAGGTAGGCGTAGATGCCGTAGTCGAACCATTCCGTGGCGTTTCCGATCGCCGACGCGGCGACCGCCCTCCGCAGGACGGAGGGCTCCACGTCGTCCTGATCACCCTGCTGACCAGCGTCTGCCGGAGTCGATGACATTCGATAATCCCCCCACTGTCGAAATGCCGGACCGCAAGCGGAGCCGCATTTCGTTACGCGATCGACATGGTGAGCGTCTTTGCGGTGTGCGGAGCTTACAGAGCGAAAAGGGGGGCTGCCACCCACGGGTGGAGATCGATCCCCGGCCCTTCGCGACGGCCCCGTGTAGCGTCGCGACCGTGCTGGCGATCGACGGCCTGGCCAAGCGGTTCGGCCCCGCCGTCGCGCTGGACGGGGTGAGCTTCACCGTCGCCCCGGGCGAGGTGTTCGGCTTCGTCGGCGGGAACGGCGCGGGCAAGACGACGACGATGCGGATCGTGCTCGGCGTCCTCGACGCCGACGCCGGTGCGGTCACCTGGAAGGGCGGCCCGCTCGGTCCCGCGGACCGGCGCCGGATCGGCTACCTGCCCGAGGAACGCGGTCTGTACCCACGGATGCGGGTCGCCGAGCAGCTCGTCTACCTGGCCCGGCTGCACGGGCTGTCCCGGTCGGCCGCGCTCGCCGCCACCGAGACCTGGACCGACCGGGTCGGGCTCGCCGACCGCCGCGGCGACGAGGTGCAGAAGCTGTCGCTGGGGAACCAGCAGCGGGTGCAGCTGTGCGCCGCGCTGGTGCACGACCCCGACCTGCTGGTCCTCGACGAACCGTTCTCCGGGCTGGACCCGGCGGCCGTCGACACCCTGGGGGCGGTGCTGCGCGAGCGCGCCGCGGCCGGGGTGCCCGTTGTCTTCTCCTCCCACCAGCTGGAGCTGGTGGAGCGGCTGTGCGACCGGGTCGGGATCATCTCGGCGGGCCGGATGGCCGCGGTCGGGACGGTCGACGGACTGCGGGCCGGGGCCGCCGACCGTTACGACGTGACGGGCCCGCCGCCCGGCTGGGCCGACACCGTCGCCGGGGTACGGGTCGTCGGCACCGAGGGCGACCGCACCCGCGTCGAGCTGGCGCCGGGCACCGACGACCAGGCGCTGCTCGCCGCGGCGCTCGCCGCCGGACCGGTACACGCGTTCGGTCCGTACCGGCCGCCGCTGACCGAGCTGTACCGCGACGCCGTGCGCGACCGCGCCGTCCCGTCGACCGACGGTGCCCGATGAGGACGGTGCTGCTCGTCGCGCGGCGGGAGATCACCACCCAGCTGCGGTCGCGGACGTTCGTCGTCGGGATCCTGCTGATGCTGCTGGTGTTCGGCGGCTACGGCGCGGTGATCGTGTTCGCCGGGTCGCAGAACTCGTCGTCGTCGCTGGTGCTCGACGGGCCGGCCCGCGAGCTGCGCGGCGAGCTGCAGGGCACCGCGGACCGGCTGGGCACCGCGCTGCGGCTGACCGAGGCCGGGAACCGGGCCACCGCCGAGTCGATGGTCCGCACCGGCGAGGCCGACGCGATGCTCACCGGGGCACCGGGGACCTACCAGCTCGTGGGCCTCGACGACGTCGCGCCGGGGCTGCGGTCGCTGGTCGCCGACGTCGTCGAGCAGCAGGCCGTGCGCGAGTCGCTGCTCGCCGCCGGCGCCGACCCGGAGCGGGTCAGCACGCTGTCCGGGGTGGGCGTGCGCACCCTCGAACCGGTCGACACCGAGCTGGGCCAGCGGGTGGGGACCGCGTTCGTCGTGACGTTCCTGCTGTTCTTCTCGGTCACCGCCTACGGCGCGGCGGTCGCGCAGGGGGTGGTCGAGGAGAAGTCCGGACGCGTGGTGGAGCTGCTGCTCGCGACGATCCCGGCCCGGCAGCTGCTCGCCGGGAAGGTGCTCGGCCTCGGTCTGGTCGGGCTGCTGCAGCTGCTGATCCTCGGCGCGGTGGGCGCGGCCGTCGCGGTGGGCACGGGCGCGCTGGCCGTCCCGGCGCTGCTGCTGCCGACGCTGGTGTCGGCGCTGGCCTGGTACCTGGTCGGGTTCTTCCTGTTCGCGACGCTCTACGCGGCGGCGGGGGCGCTCGTGTCCCGCCAGGAGGAACTCCAGTCGGTGACCGCGCCGATCGCCGTCGTGCTGCTCGTGCCGTTCCTGCTCGCCGTCGCCGTGCTGCCCGTGGACCCGCGCAACCCCGTCACCACGGTCCTGTCGTTCGTGCCGTACCTGTCGCAGACACTGATGCCGGCCCGGACCGCGCTGGGCGTCACCGACTGGTGGGAGCCGGTGCTCGCCTACGCGCTCGCGCTGCTCGCGCTGGCCGGGATGGTGGTGCTGTCGGCCCGCGTCTACCGCAACTCGGTGCTGCGCACCGGGGCCCGGGTCCGCTGGCGGGACGCCCTCAGGACCGGGCGGCCTTGACCTGGTCGTAGCGGGCGAGCGCGTCCTGCCGCTCGGCCTTGTGGTCGACCATCGGCTCCGGATACCCCTCCGGGATGCCGCCCTTCAGCTTCCACGGCTGGTGCACGGCCTTGCCCTCGACGTCGGCGAGCTCGGGCACCCAGCGGCGCACGTAGTCGCCGTCGGGGTCGAACCGTTCGCCCTGGGTGATCGGGTTGAAGATGCGGAAGTACGGCGAGGCGTCCGTCCCCGACCCGGCCGTCCACTGCCAGCCGTGCTGGTTGGAGGCCAGGTCGCCGTCGACGAGCAGCGCCATGAAGTGCCGCGCGCCGCGCCACCACGGGATGTGCAGGTCCTTGACCAGGAACGACGCGACGATCATCCGCACCCGGTTGTGCATCCACGCCTCGCCGCGCAGCTGGCGCATCCCGGCGTCGACGATCGGGTAGCCGGTGCGGCCCTCGCACCAGCGCTCGAAGTCGGCGTCGGCCGCCTTCCCGGTGCGCAGCGGCAGATGGTCGAAACCCTTGTCGTAGTTCTCGCGCGCCGAGTCCGGGCGCCGGTGGAGCACGTCGGCGTAGAACTCGCGCCAGGCGATCTCGGTGCGGTAGGCCTTGACCGAGTCGCCCCGGTGCTGCGCGAGGTCGGCGAGCAGCGTGCGCGGGTGCACGCAGCCGTACTTGAGGTACGGCGACATCCCCGAGGTGCCCTTCTTCGCCGGCAGGTCGCGGTCGGACTCGTAGTCCAGGACGCCCTCGTCGAGGAAGTCGCGCCAGCGCGCCAGCCCGGCGGACTCCCCCGGCTCGGGCAGCTCGGCCTCGACCGGCTCGTCGCCGGGGACCTTCACCGCGCGCGGACCGCCGTCCTTGTCCGAGGGGTCCATCCAGGTGCACGTCGACGCGTCGGTGCCCGCCGGGGGGCGCCAGCCGTGGTCGGCCCACGCGCGGCTGAACGGGGTGAACACCTTGAACGGCCCGCCGCCGCCCTTCTCCACCCGGCCCGGCGCGACGGCGTACGGCGAACCGGTGCGGACGAGCTCGACGCCGCCGTCGGACAACGCCTTCTCGACGTTCTCGTCACGTTCGCGGCCGTAGGGGCCGTAGTCCGCGGCGACGTGCACGGTCTGCGCGCCGACGGCCCGCGCGACCCGCGGGACGACGTCGGCCGGGTCGCCCCTCACCACGAGCAGCTTCCCGCCGAGGGCGTCGTCGAGCTCGCGCAGGCAGCCGTAGAGGAAGTTCGCCCGCGCGGCACCCGAGGGCTTCAGCAGGGCCGGGTCCAGCACGAACAGCGCGAGCGCACGGTCGGCGGCGTCGGCCGCGGCGAGGAACGTGGGCTGGTCGGCGACCCGGAGGTCGCGCCGGAACCAGACGACGGCAGTGCTGGGCGCCATGCCGGTCGACGCTAGCGGCGCCGCCGCCGCGCCGCCCGCCGAGCCGTCGCACCCCTCCGCTGTGCCCCCAGGGGAACTCTCGTGGCGTAGAGCGCTACGAGGGTTCCCCTGGGAGCGCCGGGACGGCGGTGCGCGAGGCGGGGCGGCGGCTCCCCGGAACGAGCGAGCGGGCCGGTCGTGGGACCGGCCCGCTCGGGAGGTGAGGCGGTGGGGCTACGCGGTCAGCGCTGGCCGACCGGGACGTAGAGGCGCTCCGCGGAACCGGTGTAGAGCTGGCGCGGACGCCCGATCTTGTTCTGCGGGTCGTTCATCATCTCGCGCCAGTGCGCGATCCAGCCCGGGAGCCGGCCGAGCGCGAAGAGCACGGTGAACATCTTCACCGGGAAGCCCATCGCCCGGTAGATGACGCCGGTGTAGAAGTCGACGTTCGGGTAGAGCTTGCGCTCGACGAAGTAGTCGTCGGCCAGCGCCTTCTCCTCGAGCGTCATGGCGATGTCGAGCAGCGGGTCGTTGACGCCGAGCTTCTTCAGGATCGTCTCCGCCTGCTCCTTGACGATCTTCGCGCGCGGGTCGTAGTTCTTGTAGACCCGGTGCCCGAAGCCCATCAGCTTCGCGCCCTGCTCCTTGTTCTTGACCCGGTTCACGAAGTCGTCGACGTTGCCGCCCTCGACGTCCTTGATGCGGGTCAGCATCTCCAGGACCGCCTGGTTGGCGCCGCCGTGCAGCGGGCCGAACAGCGCGTTGACGCCGGCGGAGATGGAGGCGAACAGGTTCGCCTGGCTGGAGCCGACCAGCCGCACCGTCGACGTGGAGCAGTTCTGCTCGTGGTCGGCGTGCAGGATCAGCAGCGTGTCGAGAGCGCGGACCATGTCCGGGTCCAGCTCGTAGGGCTCGGCAGGGAACCCGAAGGTCATCCGCAGGAAGTTCTCGACGAGGCCGAGGGAGTTGTCCGGGTACAGGAACGGCTGCCCGACGGACTTCTTGTACGCGTAGGCGGCGATCGTGAAGACCTTCGCCATGAGCCGCACGGTGGAGAGCTCGACGGCCTCCTCGTCGTGCGGGTCCAGCGAGTCCTGGTAGAAGGTCGACAGCGCGCTGACCGCCGACGACAGCACCGGCATCGGGTGCGCGTCCCGCGGGAAGCCCTCGAAGAAGCGCTTGAGGTCCTCGTGCAGCAGGGTGTGCCGGCTGATCCGGTTGGTGAAGGCGTCGAGCTGCTGCTGGCTCGGCAGCTCACCGTAGATCAGCAGGTAGCTGACCTCGAGGAACGTGGAGTTCCCGGCCAGCTGGTCGATCGGGTAGCCGCGGTAGCGGAGGATGCCGGCGTCACCGTCGATGTAGGTGATCGCGGACGAGCAGGCAGCGGTGCTGGTGAAGCCCGGGTCGAAGGTGACCAGGCCGGTCTTGCCGAGCAGCTTGCTGACGTCGACGGCCTGCGACCCCTCCGTCGGGGTGTGCACCGCGGTCTCGAACTCGCCGCCCGAGTACCGGAGTACGGCGGTGTCGGACTTGGCGGCGGTCTCGTCGGACATGTGGAGGTTCCCTCTCACAGCGGGGATCAATCGGGTCTCGGGCACACGCTAGCCCGCCGGGGCGATTACGCAGAACGCGGCGACGATTCTCACCCTCCGTCGCGGGGTGCCCGATATCGGAGGAACTCCGGGAAGCGCCACACGCACAGCAGCACGCCCACGATCACGGCGAGGCCGCCGAGCGTCGCGGTGGGGCCGGGCCCGACGAGCGAGGCCACCGACCCGTGCCACATGTCGGCGAGCCGGGGCCCGCCCGCGACGACGACGATGAACACGCCCTGCATCCGGCCGCGCATCTCGTCGGTGGCGACGGTCTGCAGCATCGACGACCGGTAGACCGAGCTGACCAGGTCCCCGGCACCGGCGACGGCGAGCGCGAGCACCGCGAGGAACAGCGAGCCGGTGAGCCCGAACACGAGCACGCCGCCGCCCCACACGCACACCGCGACGACGACCGCGACGCCCTGGCGCTGCACCTTCTGCAGCCAGCCCGAGAGCACGCCGCCGGCGACCATCCCGATCGGGATCGCGGCGTACAGCAGGCCCTGCTGGATGCCGCCGTCGGCCGACCCGCCGAAGGTGTCCACCGCCATCTGCGGGAACAGCACCCGGGGCATGCCCAGGCCCATCGCGATCACGTCGACCAGGAACGAGACGAGCAGGATGCGCTGCGTCCCGACGTAGCGGAAGCCGTCGACGACCGAGCGCAGCCCCACCTTCGGGCGGGCGCCGTCGACCCGTTGCGCGGAGCTGGGCAGCGCGGGCAGCCGCCAGGTCGCCCACAGCGTCGCCAGCAGGAAGATCGCATCGATCAGGTAGAGCGTCGACAACCCGATGAACGGGATCAGCACCCCGGCCAGCAGCGGCCCGAGCACCGCGCCGACCTGCACGACGGTCATGTTCAGCGCGTTCGCCGCGGGCAGCTGCTCGGCGGGCAGCAGCCGCGGGATGACCGCGCTGCGGGTGGGCTGGTTCATCGCGAGCATCGCCGACTGGAACGCGAACAGCACCAGCACGACCCACACGTTCCCGGCGCCGCTGGCCGAGACCACCCACAGCGCCAGCGAGCTCAGCGCGATGCCGGAGCCCGTGAACAGCAGCATGACCCGGCGGTCGACGGCGTCGGCGATCGCGCCGCCCCAGAGCCCGAACACCACGAGCGGGACCAGCCCGAACAGGCCGGTCAGGCCCACGTAGGCCGACGACCCGGTCAGCTGGAAGACCTGGATCGGCACGGCGACGACCGACAGCTGGGCGCCGATCACCGTGACGATCCCGGCGGTCCACAGCCGCCGGTACGCGGGCGTGCGCAGCGGGGTGGTGTCGGCGAAGGTCGACCGCAGCAGGCCGGTGACCCGACCGGCGCGGGTCCGGGTGGTCGGGCCGTCGCCCGTTGCGGACGGGACCGGCCGGGTCGGGGAGTCCCGTTCCGCGCCGGGCACGGGCTCGGTCGGCCCGTCCCCCGGATCGTTGCGACTGCTCACGACGTCAAGGTGTACACGGGCCCCCCGACGGTGCACCTCCGGGTTCCCTCCTAGGGGGCGAGCCTGCGGACCGACCAGGCGTCGTCGCGGCCGGCCTCGAAACGCAGCCGGTCGTGCATGCGGTCGGCGCGGCCCTGCCAGAACTCGACCTGCCACGGCACGATCCGCCAGCCGCCCCAGTGCGGGGGCCGCGGGATCTCCTCGACGCCGTCGAAGCGGCGGGTGACCCCGGCGAGCGCCTGGTCGAGGACGGTGCGCCCGGCGACGATCGTCGACTGCGCCGACGCCCAGGCACCCAGCTGCGAGCCGCGCGGGCGCAGCGCCCAGTAGGCGTCGGACTGGGCGTCCGAGCAGCGCTCCACCCGGCCGGAGAGCTGCACCTGCCGCGCCAGGTCGTACCAGGGGAAGGTCACCGAGGCGACGCGCGTGCGGTTCAGGTCGTGGCTCTTGGCCGAGGTGTAGTTCGTGTAGAAGACGATCCCGCCGGCGTCGAGGCCCTTGCACAGGACGGTGCGCGACGACGGCAGCCCGTCCGGGTCCGAGGTCGCCAGCACCATCGCGTTCGGCTCGGTCAGCCCGGCTTCACGGGCCTGCTCCAGCCACGCGGTGAGCTGTTCGTGCCAGGTCGGGGCCAGGTCGTCGACGTCGAGCGGGCGGCTCGAGTAGTCCGTCCGCATCCTCTCGAGCGCGGGCGCGTCGGTCATCGGTTCCCCTTCCGGCCAGGTGCGTGCGTCTCGCACGGTAAGCGCGCCGGAGCCGCGTGTGCACCCGCCGATCGGAGTGGTCGCGACCGGTGTTCGCGGACGGGAGCCCGGTTCGTGATCGACGCCACCGGTCGGTCGCGTTGCCCTGCTGACCCGTTCGGAGCAGGGTGACGGCGACGATCCGAGCCGAAGGAGACCCGGTGACCGAGACGACCGCGCACGAGGTGCCCCCGCCGCCGCCCGGCTTCACGTCCGGGCTGGAGGGCCACGTCGCGTTCCGCACCGAGATCGCCGAACCCGACAAGGACGGCGGCTCGCTGCGCTACCGCGGCGTCGACCTCGAGGACCTCGCCGGCACCGTGACCTTCGGCGACGTCTGGGCCCTGCTGGTCGACGGCCGGTTCGGGCAGAGCCTGCCGCCCGCCGAGCCGTTCCCGATCCCGGTGCACACCGGCGACGTCCGGGTCGACGTGCAGGCGGCGCTGGCCATGCTCGCCCCGTACTGGGGCTACCGCCCGCTGCTCGACATCGACGACACCGAGGCCCGCGACAACCTGGCCCGCGCCTCGGTGATGGCGCTGTCCTACGTCGCCCAGTCCGCCCGCGGCATCGGTGTGCCCGCGGTGCCGCAGTCGCGCATCGACGAGTGCTCCACCATCACCGAGCGCTTCATGACCCGCTGGCGCGGCGAGCCCGACCCGCGCCACGTCGCCGCCGTCGACGCCTACTGGGTGTCCGCCGCCGAGCACGGCATGAACGCCTCGACCTTCACCGCCCGGGTGATCGCCTCCACCGGCGCCGACGCCGCCGCGTCGCTGTCCGGCGCGATCGGCGCCATGTCCGGCCCGCTGCACGGCGGCGCCCCGGCCCGGGTGCTCCCGATGATCGACGAGGTGGAGCGCACGGGCGACGCCGAGGCGCTGGTCAAGGGCCTGCTGGACCGCAAGGAGAAGCTCATGGGCTTCGGGCACCGGGTCTACCGGGCCGAGGACCCGCGGGCCCGCGTGCTGCGCCGCACCTGCCAGGAGCTGAACGCCCCGCGCTACGAGGTGGCCGCCGAGCTGGAGCGCACGGCGCTGGCGATCCTGCGCGAGCGGCGCCCGGACCGTCCGATCGAGACGAACGTCGAGTTCTGGGCGGCGGTGATCCTCGACTTCGCCGAGGTCCCGCCGCACATGATGCCCGCGATGTTCACCTCGGCCCGGACCGCGGGCTGGTCGGCGCACGTGATGGAGCAGAAGCGCGAGGGCAAGCTCGTGCGTCCGAGCGCGCAGTACATCGGCCCGGGCCCGCGCCGTCCGCAGGAGGTCGAGGGCTGGGACTCGGTCGTCGCCCGCTGACCGCGCCCTCGGTGTGCCCCCAGGGGAACTCTCGTGGCGTAGAGCGCTACGAGGGTTCCCCTGGGAGCGGCCCGGCGGGCAGCGGCGCGGGGACCCGCCGGCGCCGGATCGCCAGCGACAGCCCGGCCGCGACGACACAGAGGACGGCGCCGCCGTACCAGGCCGCGTCGTAGCTGCCCAGCGCGTCGCGGACCAGCCCCGCGACGAGGGCGGCGAACGCCGCCCCGATCTGGTGCGAGGCGAAGATCCAGCCGAACACCACCGCCGAGCGGGCGCCGAACGCCTCGCGGGCCAGCGCCATCGTCGGTGGGACGGTCGCGACCCAGTCCAGGCCGTAGAACACGACGAACGCGAGCATGCTCGCGTTCAGGTCGGTCCCGAACAGCGGTGGGAGCAGGAACAGCGACAGCCCACGCAGCGCGTAGTAGGCGCCCAGCAGGAGCCGCGGGTCGACCCGGTCGGTCAGCCAGCCGGAGAAGATCGTCCCGAGCAGGTCGAAGATGCCGACCAGGGCGAGCAGGGAGGCAGCCGTCGTCGCGGGCATGCCGTGGTCGTGCGCGGCCGGGACGAAGTGGGACTGGACCAGCCCGGCCGTCGTCGCGCCGCAGATGAAGAACCCGCCGACGAGCAGCCAGAACGTACCGGTGCGCGAGGCGTCGGCCAGGGCCCGCAGCGCCAGCCGCGCGGCACCCGTGCGCTGCGGCGGGACGACGTCGGCCTCGGTGCCGCCGTAGGGCAGGACCCCGGCGTCGGCGGGGCGGTCCTTCAGGAACAGCAGCACGACCGGCACCACGGCCAGCGCCGCGCCCGCGGTGATCAGCGCCGCGGGCCGCCACCCGCCCGACTCGACGACGGCCGCGACGAGCGGCAGGAACACCAGCTGCCCGGTAGCGGTGGCGGCGGTGAGAACGCCGGAGACGAGGCCGCGGCGGGCGACGAACCAGCGGTTCACGACGGTCGCGACCAGCGCCATCGCCATCGACCCGGTACCCAGCCCGACGACGACGCCCCACAGGAGCACCAGCTGCCAGACCGCCGTCATGAACACGGTCGTGCCCGCGCCGACCGCCACCATGACCAGCGCGGTCGCGACCACGCGGCGCACGCCGAAGCGCTCCATCAGCGCCGCCGCGAACGGCGCGGTCACCCCGAACAGGGCGAGGTTCACCGCGAGTGCGAAGGAGATGGACCCGATGCCCCAACCGAACTCGGCGTGCAGCGGCTCCACCAGCACGCCCGGCGTGGAGCGGAACCCGGCCGCGCCGAGCAGGGCGAGGAACGTCGCCCCGGCCGCCCACCAGGCCGGGTGCACCCGGCGCCGCTGCGTGTCCGCCGTCGCGGGCGCTGTCGTCATGGCTCCATCGTGCGGTGGCGCTGCGACGCGCAACAGTGGCCGTTCGGACGACATGTGTAAGAATTCGGCCATGCACCGGGTCGGAGTGCTCGCCGTCGACGGGGTGATCGCCTTCGAGCTGAGCATCCCCGAGCGGATCCTCGGAACCACGACCACGGCGGACGGCACCCCCCTCTACGACGTGCGGGTCGCCACCGTCGACGGCGGCCCGGTCCGCACCAGTGCCGGGTACCGGGTGCTGCCCGAGCACGGGATCGAGGTGCTGGAGCGCGCGGACACCCTGGTCGTGCCGGCCGTGCGCGGCCCGAACACCGGCGCCCCGGGCGCGGCCGTCCTCGGCCTGGTGCGCCGGGCCGTGGACCGCGGCGCGCGGGTGGTCGCGATCTGCACCGGCGCGTTCACCCTCGCCGCCGCCGGGGTGCTCGACGGCCGCCGCGCCACCACCCACTGGGCGCACGTGGACGACTTCCGCGCGCTGTACCCGCACGTCGAGCTCGACCCCGACGTGCTGTTCGTCGACGACGGCGACGTCCTCACCTCGGCGGGCGTCGCCGCGGGCATCGACCTCTGCCTGCACCTGGTGCGCCGCGACCACGGTGCCGGGACCGCCGCGGCGACGGCCCGGCGCAACGTCGTCGCGCCGTGGCGGGAGGGCGGGCAGGCGCAGTTCGTGGAGTCCCACGTCCCCGACCCCGGCGGCGGCCCCGACACCCGCGCCGTGCGCGAGTGGGCATTGCAGCACCTCGACCGGCCGCTCGCGGTCGAGGAGCTGGCGGAACGGGCGTCCATGAGCGTGCGGACCTTCACCCGCCGCTTCCGCGCCGAGACCGGCACCAGCCCGGGGCGCTGGCTGTCCGCGCGCCGCCTCGACCTCGTGCGGCGCCTGCTGGAGACCACCGACCTCCCCGTCGAGCAGGTCGCGGCCCGCTCCGGCTTCGGCACCACCGCCGCGCTGCGCCAGCGGCTGCACGCCGACATCGGGATGGCCCCGCTCGCCTACCGGCGCTCGCACCGCGCCCCCGCCGTCACCCGGTGACGCCGGCGGGTGGCGCGCAGCACTCGTCGCACGTCACGCCGGTCCGGCTGCGACACTGGTGGAGTGACCTCCCCTGCCGATCTGAAGATCCCCGGCGATCTCCTTCCGCAGGACGGCCGCTTCGGATGCGGTCCGTCCAAGGTGCGCCCCGAGCAGCTGTCCGCCCTCGCCGCGACCGGTGACTCCCTGATGGGCACCTCGCACCGGCAGAAGCCGGTGAAGGAGCTCGTCGGACGGGTGCGGTCCGGGCTGGCCGAGCTGTTCTCATTGCCGGACGGCTACGAGGTCGTCCTCGGCAACGGCGGCTCCACCGCTTTCTGGGACGCAGCCGCGTTCGGCCTGGTCCGTCAGCGCTCGCTGCACCTGACCTACGGCGAGTTCTCCCAGAAGTTCGCCGACACCACCACCGGCGCGCCGTTCCTGGCCGACCCGGTGATCGTCAAGGCCGACCCGGGCAGCGCGCCGGAGCCGGTGAGCGACCC
Source organism: Pseudonocardia sp. UM4_GMWB1 (assembly GCF_017312155.1). NCBI lineage: Bacteria > Bacillati > Actinomycetota > Actinomycetes > Pseudonocardiales > Pseudonocardiaceae > Pseudonocardia > Pseudonocardia sp. UM4_GMWB1. The sequence goes on from NZ_QJPN01000001.1 coordinate 5,796,861, forward strand.
GTCGGTCGACGTCATCGCGTGGGCGCACAACGAGACCTCGACCGGCGTCGCGGTGCCCGTCAACCGGCCCGCGGGCACCACCGACGACCAGCTCGTACTGATCGACGCCACCTCGGGCGCCGGCGGGCTGCCGGTCGACATCACCCAGTCCGACGTCTACTACTTCGCCCCGCAGAAGGGCTTCGCCTCCGACGGCGGCCTGTTCCTCGCGATCATGAGCCCGAAGGCCCTGGAGCGGGTCGCCGAGCTGGCCGCGTCGGACCGCTGGATCCCGCCGTTCCTGTCGCTGGCCACCGCCGTCGACAACTCCGGTAAGGACCAGACCTACAACACGCCGTCGCTGGCGACCCTGTTCCTGCTCGAGGACCAGGTCCGCTGGATGAACGCGCTGGGCGGGCTCGACGGTTGCGTCGCACGGACCCGCGACTCCTCCGACCGGCTCTACACCTGGGCCGACAAGAGCAGCTTCGCGTCGCCGTTCGTCACCGACCCGGCGCACCGCAGCCTGGTGGTCGGCACGATCGACTTCGACGACGCCGTCGACGCGACCGCGGTGGCGAAGGCGCTGCGCGCGAACGGGATCGTGGACACCGAGCCGTACCGGAAGCTGGGCCGCAACCAGCTGCGGATCGGGATGTTCCCGGCCGTGGAGCCGTCGGACGTCTCGGCGCTGACCGCGTGCGTCGACTGGGTCGTGGAGCGGCTGGGTTCCTGACCATGTCCCGGGAGGGCATCCCCTCCCGGGTGAACGAGGACCGTCCACCGAGGTGGGTCGACCGGCTGCGGTCGGCCCACCCGGCGGTGGCCCTCGCCGTGGCGGTCGTGTTCGTCGGCACCCCGACCGTCCTGACCGCCGTCACCAGGGTGCTGCTGACGGACACGCCCCGGCCGCCCGCGGCCGCTCTCCCGCTCCTCGCCGTCGCGCCCGGTGACGCGAATCCGGCCTCGAGCGGATCACCGTGCTCTTCGCCATGGTCCGCGGCATCGCTCTCGCCTGCTCGGCCCGGGCCGCCGCGTCGTTCGTGGCGGCCGAGGGTCTTCTCCACGTACTCGTGCTCCTGACGTCCGCGGTCGGACCGGCCACCCTCGCCACCCGGATGATCCGGCCCAGCGCCGCCGTCGAGCCGTTGTCCGAGCCGGCCACGGTCCGAGCGGGCGGGGGACCACCCGCGCCGGTGACGAATGTCCGCGTCGGCAGGGGCAACGGGCGGCGGGCAGCGGGCGCCGACGTGCGCATCGGTCGGTGATCCACATGGCGCGCGCAGTTCCGTCGTTCGCGCGCGTCCGGACGCGCGCGGGCCGCGGATCACCGCGCGGACTGCGGATGACCGGGCGGGCGGTCACCGCGACGGGAGCGCGCCCGCAGGTACCTCGCGTCCACCCTCCACGACGGCCCCGGCGCCGTTCCCCGTCCTGACACCGCGCCGGGGGAGATACGTCCCGGCCGTCCCGTTCCGCATCGGGGGTGGCCACGGCACCGCGCCTGCCGGGTTGCGTCGCGGCGCGGCGTCGTTGCGTGATCGATAGCAACTCGTTGTAGTCACACGCGTATCAATCGCCCCAATTACCTCGTGAGTCACGACCTGTGCGACGCTGCGCACGGTGAGTGAGAACGGCTCGGCGGTCCCCCGGGCGAGTAGGTGTTGTCGACCAGGCAGAACTCGCCCGGCGCGCCTCACCCGGCACGGACCTCTCGCCCTCTACCGTCACCCGGACGGGGACGACAGCAGGAGGTCAGGTCGATGCGCGCGTTGCGGGTCGTGGGGGTGACCGGGGACGGCTCGGTCGTCCTCGAGGACCCGGGGCGTCGCGAGCGCTACACGGTGCCGGCCGACGAGCAGCTGCGGGCCGCGGCACGGGGTGACGTGACCCGGCTCGGCCAGATCGCGATCGAGTTGGAGAGCCAGTTGCGCCCACGGGAGATCCAGGCCCGAATCCGGGGTGGCGCGTCGGTCGACGAGGTCGCAGCCGCGGCCGGCGTCCCGACCCAGAAGATCGAACGCTTCGCCTATCCCGTCCTGCTCGAACGGTCGCGGACCGCCGAGCTGGCCCAGGGTGCCCACCCGCAGCGCACCGACGGACCCGACTCGCGCACGCTCGGTGAGACCGTCGCGCACACCTTCGGCCTGCGCGGACAGGACTACGGCGGAGCCGGCTGGGACTCCTGGAAGGGCGAGGACGGCAAGTGGGTCGTCGTCCTGACGTGGCAGACCGGCCGCTCGGACAACGCCGCGCACTGGGCGTTCCAGCCCGGCGCGCACGGCGGCACCGTCGTCGCACTGGACGAGCACGCCTCCGACCTCGTCGAGGGCCTGCCCGCACGCCCGCTGCGTCCGCTCGGCGCGGTGGTCGACATGGCCCGCGACGAGGACCACACCCCCCAGGCCCCGACGCCCGCCGCTCCGGCGCGCGCCGTCGCGGCCGCCGGTGGGCAGCAGCCCGAGGCCTGGGCCGGGCGCGGGATCGCGCCCGAGCAGCGTCGGGCGAGCCCGCCGTCCCGGACCCGCGTCGAGACGCCCGGTCGCACCGTGGGCGCCCGCCCGGACGACACCCGGGCCCCGGCCGCCGCGGCGCCCGTGGTCCCCCAGCGCGCCGAGCAGGTCGAGGACGCCGGATCGTCCGCTGCGGCCGACTCCACGCAGGCCGACTCCACGCAGGCCGACTCCACGCAGGCCGACTCCACGCAGGCCGACTCCACGCACACCGACGGCACGGTTGCCTCGACCGCCACTGCGGACGCTCCCGGCGCCGACACGGCCGCGGCGGTCGGCACGGGTACGACCGGCGCAGCCCCGAGCGGCTCCGCCTCGACCGACACCTCGCCGAACGGTGCCTCTTCGAACGGCGCCTCCTCGAAGGGCTCGGCCCCGGCCGCCGCGGCACCGGTCGGTGCGGGCCCGACCGGCCGGGAGTCGACGGCCTCGGACACCGCGGCGGACCCGGCCACCCCGGTGCCGGCAGGCACCGGCTCCACCGCCCCCCACGGGGCCGGCACGGACGCAGGGGCCTCGGCCGTCCCGGCCCCGGCCGCCACGGACGCGGGCGTCACGACCGCGTCCGGTGCGGAGACGTCCGCCACCGACTCCGGGTCCGGGTCCACGGGCGACGCGACGAGCCCGGCCGCGTCGTCGGCGACGACCTCGTCGGACGCAGCCACGGCCGCCTCCGCGCCGGACGCCGCCGCACCGACCACCACGACCCCGACGACCCCGGGCTCGACCACGGCGGCCCCGGTACAGGACGGCGGGACCGCCGCGTCGACCACCCCGGCGCCGACCGCCGCGGCGTCCGCGGGCACCACCGCGGGCTCCACGAGCACCTCCGCCGACCACGGCGAGGCCTCCCCGACCGCGTCGGGCGACGCCCCCGGCGAGGGGGCCGACGCACCCACCGGGGCTGCCGCGGCCACCAGCGGGGCACCGGGCACGTCGTCGTCGGACGGCTCGGGCCAGGAGACGGACCCCGCTCCGGCACAGGACACCGAGAGCGCGGCGCCGCGTCGCCCGTCCACCGCGGGATCGCGGCGGACGAAGAAGGGCAAGCCGGTCATGCCGTCGTGGGACGAGGTCCTGCTCGGCGTCCGCGGCCAGCGCTGACACGTTCCCGCAGGGGTTCCGTCCTCCCGCACCGGATCCGGTCCCGTGTGGGAGCACGGATCCGGTGTGGGACCGCACCGCCCGCGGTCAGCCCCCGCCGGTGACGGCGTGGAAGGCGACGGCGGCGGCCGTTGCGACGTTGAGCGAGTCCACGCCGCTCGCCATCGGGATCCGGACCCGGCGGTCGGCGGCGGCCAGTGCCTCGTCGGTGAGACCGGGACCCTCCGCACCCAGCAGCAGGGCGACCTTCCGGCCGCACAGGCCCGCCGAGGCGAGGGGCTCGGCGTCGGCGGAGGGAGTGAGGGCGGCGACGGTGAACCCCGCCTCCCGCAGCCGGTCCACCGAGGCGGGCCACGCGCCGTCGAGGGTCGTGAACGGGACCCTCAGCACGTGCCCCATCGAGACGCGGACGCTGCGCCGGTACAGCGGGTCCGAGCAGCCGGGGCCGAGCAGGATCGCGTCGACGCCGAGGGCGGCGGCGTTGCGGAACAACGACCCCAGGTTCTCGTGGTCCCCCACCCCCTCGCAGACGGCCAGCGTGCGGGCGCGGGCCAGGACGTCGTCGAGGGACGGCGCGGGAGCCCGGTCGGCGACGGCGAGCACCCCCCGGTTCAGGTGGAACCCGACCGCCCGGGCCATGGTGTCGGCGTCGGTCGCGTAGGCCGGGACGTCGACGCCGGCGAGATCGTCGGAGAGCTCGTCGAGGCGACGCGGGACCCCCAGCAGGGAGCGCACCGGATACGGCGAGTCGAGCAGCCGGCGTACGACGACGACACCCTCCGCGATCACCAGCCCACGCCCACCGGGCCGATCGGGGCGCCGATCGGCGGTCGTGAGGTCGCGGTAGTCGTCGATTCGGGGGTCGTCGGAGTGCTCGACCGTGGTGAGTATGGCCACGACGCCCGATCGTCCCACGTCACGGACCGTTCGCCGCGCCTGGTCGCCCGGTCAGCCGGTACCGCCCGGTCCGGCGATATGACACGGTGTAATGCCGCCTCCTCCGACAACGGTCCTCCGCCGTGTGAGTGAGAAGGCGCTCCCCGTTCGATGGAGGTCGGTTCGCGCATGGGTCAGGTGGTCGACCGGACGACGTTCAGCCGGCGCGACCGCCAGCGGTACCGGATCAAGGTGCAGCGCTGTCTGGACACTCTCGGTGACCTGCTCAGCAGCTACCCGTTCTCCGACACGGAGCCGATGACCGGCGTCGAGATCGAGTTCAACCTGGTGGATCCGGAGCTGGCGCCGTCGCTCAACGGGAGCGACGTGCTGGACACGATCAACTCGGGCGAGTGGCAGACCGAGCTCGGCCGCTGGAACCTCGAGCTGAACCTGCCGCCCCGGCCGCTGCCCGGCGACCAGTGGCGCCAGCTGGAGCACGAGCTGCTCGACCTGCTCGCGGGCGCCGGGGCGAAGGCCGGTGACCTGCGCACCCAGCTCGTCATGATCGGGATCCTGCCGACGCTCGACCCGGGGCACATGACCGCCGAGGCGATCTCCCCCGAGGACCGCTACGAGGCGCTCAACGACCAGATGCTCAACGCCCGGGGCGAGCCGATCCGGATCGACATCGCCGGCTGCTCGCCGGAGGAGCGGGTCAACGCCGACTTCGACACGATCATTCCCGAGGCGGCCTGCACGTCGATGCAGCTGCACCTGCAGGTGTCCCCCGCCAACTTCGGGCGCTACTGGAACGCCGCGCAGTGCCTGGCCGGTGTCCAGCTGGGGCTCGGGTCGAACTCGCCGTTCCTGCTCGGGTCACAGCTGTGGTCGGAGACCCGGATCCCGCTGTTCGAGCAGTCCTGCGACGTCCGGACCCCCGAGTTCCACAACCAGGGGGTACGTCCGCGGGTCTGGTTCGGTGAGCGCTGGATCGACTCGGTACTGGACCTGTTCTCCGAGAACGCCCGCTACTTCCCCGCGCTGATGCCGCTGACGTCCGATGTGGACCCGGCGACGCAGATGCGCGACAAGGGCTTCCCGGACCTGCCCGAGCTGACCCTGCACAACGGCACGATCTGGCGCTGGAACCGGCCGATCTACGACAGTACCGGCGACACCCCGCACGTCCGACTCGAGAACCGGGTGCTCCCCGCGGGGCCGACGACCGTCGACATGGTCGCCAACGCGCTGTTCTTCTACGGCCTGCTGCGCACCCTGGTCGAGGCCGACCAGCAGCTGTGGCGGTCGGTGTCGTTCGAGGCGGCGCGGGAGAACTTCCAGACGGCGGCCAAGCACGGCATGCACGCTCCCCTGTACTGGCCCGGCACCGGCTGGGTGCTCCCCGACGAGCTCGCCCTGCGCAAGCTGCTCCCCCTGGCCCACGAGGGTCTCGCCCGCTGGGGCGTCTCCGGCGCGGTCTGCGACCGGTACCTGACGGTGCTGGAGCGGCGCTGCGTCACGCGTCAGACCGGGTCGTCGTGGCAGATCGACACCGTCGCCGCGCTGGAGGCGCGGGGCGCGGACCGGATGAGCGCGCTGCGCGGCATGCTCGAGCGCTACCTGGCGCACTCGACCGCCAACCAGCCCGTCCACACCTGGGAGATCCCCGGCTGATCGGCTTCGCCATCGCGAAGCATTCTCCGCGACCGGGCCCGCTCACCGCCCGCACGTTCCTACCGTTCCTCTCCGCACACCCGCCCCGGGTGCGCGTACGGGACGGAGGGACATGTCCATCCAGCACCACCCAGACCGGCGTCGATGACCCGGGCGACGACGATGTCCCCGTTCCGGCTGTTCGGCCGCACCGCCCGCGACGAGCGCCCCCTCGACGGCGGCCCCGACCCCTGGCTCGACGACCCGGCGCCCGACCCGGCTCCGCGGCCCGCCGCGCCCCGGGCCCGGGAGGCCGCCCCGGCTCCGTCGTCCCGTGGGACGCCCGCGGCTCCGGTGGCGGAGGGCCCCGCGACCGCGGCGGCGCGGCCGGCGGTCTGGACGCCGCGGCGGCCGCCACAGGAACCGGTCGCGGAGCCGGAGCCGGTCACCGATCCCTTCGGCTTCCCGCCGGTGCCGCCGGCCGGGCCGCCCCCTGCCGCCGACCCGGCCCCCGCCACCGCCACCGCCCCCGTCTCCGACGAGGTCGCCGCGGCCTGGGCGGCGTGGGCGCCTGCCGCGACGACGCGGGCCGACGGCACCCACGGCGGCGCGGATACCGGTGTGCCGCCGTCCGTGTCCGACACCGCGGCCGCTGCGTCCGGTCCGGCACCCGCTGACCCGGACCCGTCCGGCTCCGCAGCGCCGTCCGGACGGGCGACACCCGCTGTGCCCTCCGGCCCGGCGTCCTCCGGATCGGCGCCCACCACACAGGCGCCGTCCGGCCCGGCTCTGTCCGATCACGGTCCGGCCGCCCGCTCGTCCGGAGCGCCGGTCGGGACCCCCTCGCCGATCGTCGACCCCGCCGAGGCGTCCGCACTGGCCGGGGCCTTCGCCGCGGACCTGCTGTCCTGGGACGAGGACGACGTCGCCCGCCGCGGCCGCGTCCTCTCCGCCTACCTGCCCACGACCGCGGCCGACGGGCTGCTCGGCTGGACCGGGACCGGACGCCAGCGGGCCGACCTCGTGCTGCCGGGCCGCGTCAGCACCGACGGCGACCGCGCCGTCGTCGACGTCCGGGTGCGGGTCGTGCCCTACCGCCGCGTCGACGCCCGCGGGACGGCCGCGCCGGAACCCGGACCCGACGACCCGATCGGGGCACCCGCCGGTGCCCCGGCCCCGGCCGCGCGCGGCTGGCGCGGGCTGGCCGCGCGATGGGTCCGGCTGGAGGTGGGCGTGGTCCTCACCGGCGACGGGCTCGTCGTCGACGCGGGGCCCGAGGCCGAGCCGCCCCGGCGACCGTCGCCGGTCGACCTCGCCCGGGGCGGTGCGCGGTGAGCGGGCGGGTCCCGGTCGTCGGGGGTCTGGCCGGCGGGGTCGGGACGACGACCGTCGCCCGGGCCCTGCACGGCCGTGACCTGGGGCGGGTGTGCGGGCCGGACCTCCTGCCCGACGTCGTCGTCACCCGGGACACCGTGGCCGGGCTGGCCGCCGCCGCCCTCGTCGCCCCGGCCCCCGGGCCGGGCGCGCCGGTCCTCGTCCTGCACCCCGGCACCGCCGACCCCGACGGCATCGACGCCGACGCCGCAGGTCCCGGCTGGGCGGCCGTCGTCGCGCTGCCCGCGGTGCCGGGCTGGGCCCGCTCGGCCGACCCGTGGTCGGATGCGGCCGGGGTGCTCACCCGGCCCGGGCCCTCGGCCGCGGTCCGCCGCTACGCCGACGCGATCGGCCGGATCGTCACCGCGCTGACGACGTCCGGCCGGCTCGACCGGCCGCTCACCCCGGCCGGCGTCGGTGGGCTGCGACCCCTGCGCGGGGTGCTGGCGGTCCCGACCGGGCCGGTCCGGTGAGCCGTGCGAGCGCTGCTGATCGTGCCGGTCGTCGTCGCACTCCTGCTGGGGGCGGCGGGGCAGGTCCTGGCCGCACCGGCCGCGGAACCGGCCACCTCGGGCGTCGACGCGGCTCGCGTGCCGGAGGCGGCGCGGCCGTACCTCGACCTGGTCACGGAGCTGACCTCGCAGGGCTGCCCGGAGCTGCCACCGGCCTGGGTGGTCGCCCAGGTGCAGGCGGAGTCGGGCTGGGATCCGGAGCTGCGCACCGGCACCGCCGCCGGGCTGCTGCAGGTCTCGGAACGGACCTGGGTCGCGGCCGGGGGCGCGCCGTGGCCGGACGCGGCGCTGACCGAGCCGGAGGGGCACCTGCGCGTCGTCGTGCCGTGGCTCTGCTCGACGCTGCGCGCCGCCGCCGGGTACCTGGCGACGACCCCGAAGGACGTGCCGGTGCTCGACGCGATGCTGGTCTGCCACATCGCGGGGTGCAGCCGGGTCACCGGCTCGGCGTCAGGGGTCCCGACGGGCGGGGAGGCGGACTGCTCGCAGGCGTGCGCGTCGGCGATCCGGCGCTACCTCGACGCGGTGCACGGCTTCGTCGCAGACTACTCCGGCACAACGGCCGTCGACGACCGCGAGTCGTCCCCGCCACCGCCGCAGAAGGCCGCCCCGGCGAAGGCACCGGCGGCGAAGGACGCCGCGTCGGCACCGGCACCCGCCTGGACCGGCGGCGCGACGGGCTGCCACGAACCCGATCCGGTGCGCTCCGGCGGCTGCCTGACCGGCGCGACGAAGCACGGTCTCGACGCGGTCCGGGCGGTCTTCGGCCCGACCATCGAGACGGTCGGCTGCTGGGACGAGCACCTGCAGAACCCGCGGTCGGACCATCCGAAGGGCAGGGCCTGCGACGTGTTCACCGGGAAGGCCGGGGCGTTCGCGAAGGGCGCCGACCTCGACGAGGGCTGGGCGATCGCGCGCTGGCTGGCACGCAACGCGGCCCCGCTGAAGGTCGAGTACCTGATCTGGCAGGGCCGCTACTGGGACCCCTCGGTGCGCGCCGACGGCTCCGGCTGGGGCCGTCGCTACACCGGCGGCGGGGTCTACGACACCTCCGACGCGACCGGCGGCCACTACGACCATGTCCACATCAGCTTCGCGGAGTGACCCCGTGCGACGTCCCCTGCCGCTGCTCGTGCTCGCCGCGGTACTCGCGGTTCCCCTGGCCCTGCTGGTGCCGGCCCTGCTGCCCGGACCGCCGTCGCAGGCCGTGCTGACCTCGGCCGACCGGGACGCCCTCGGTGATCCCGGTCCTGTCCGCGGAGCGGAGCCACCCGTGCCGGCGACGCGGCCGTCGTCGCCCGGGGCGGTGGCACGCGCCTACCTCGTCGCCGCGCACGGCACCCGGGCCGGCACGGCCGCGGGCACCACCCTCGACGGCGCCCCGTACGCACTGCCCGGCAGCCCGGCCGCCGCCGGAGCGCCCGTCCTCGACCCGCCGCCGCCCGGCGCGGGACGGACCGCCGAGGTCGAGGACCTCGACGAGGGCGCCACCGACTGGGCCCGCGGGCGCACCGCGCTCGTCGCGACCGTCCGCACGACGACGGCCGGGCCCGGCGCGGCCCCCGAGGTCCGGCGCTGGCGCACCCGCGTGGTCCTGCAGTTCGACGCGGCAGGCCACTGGCTGGTCACCGCCGATACCCCCATCACCACCGACACCCCCGACGTGGACGACTGACGTGACCGAACCTTGGAGTGGGCGATGACCGCCGACGAGCTCGAGCAGCTGCTCACGTCCCTGCTGGCCAAGGGGGTCACGGTCGTCCTGCTGGCGCTGGGCCCTGCCGGGGAGCTGGTGGGGGTGGAACCCGGGGGGGCCGCGACGCCGTCGGTGAGCTCCGGGCAGGACGCCGCCGGTGCGCCGCGTCCGGACCTGGAGCTGGGGGCCGACGGCGAGGTGTGCGCCGGGTCGGGCGGGTCCTCCGGGGCCGGGGCCGGGACGGGCTCCGGCGGGTCCGGGTCGGGCTCCGACAGCTCGGTAGGCGGGGATCGCGAGCGCGACGGCCGCGACGGGGCCGGGGCCGGGGCCGGGGCCGACGAGTCCACCGCCGGGTCAGGGTCCACCGGGGCCGGCGGCGACTCGTCCAGCGGGTCGGAGGACGGTCGCGACGGCGGGTCCGGCAGCTCCGACAACTCCGACGGGTCGGGCGACTCCGACGACCGGCGCCGATCCGGCGGGTCGGACGACTCCGGGAGCAGCGGCGGATCGGACGACAGCGACTCCGGGGAAAGCGACTCCGGGAACAGCGGTTCCGGGGGCACCGGGTCCGGCGGCAGCGGCTCCGGAGGCTCCGGTTCGGACGACAGCAGCCCCGGCGACAGCGACGCGGGCGGCAGCGGCTCGGGCAGCGGCGGCTCGGGCAGCGGCGGCTCGGGCAGCGGCGGCTCGGGCAGCGGCGGCACCGCCTCGGGCGCCCCCGACGAGTCCGGTGCCACCGCCTACGGCACCAGCGACGACGCCGCCGCGGGCCTCCTCACCGGCGGCACCGGAGGCCGGACCACCCCCGCCCCCTGCCCCACCGGCTCGGGTGGCGCGGCCGATCCCGCGCCCGCCACCGGGAGCACCCCGGAGGCGGGCGGTGCGACCACCGACGGTGCGACGGCTGCCGAGGGCACCACCGCGGCGGCGAAGCTGGGCTGGGGCCGGCCGGTCCGCGCCGACGAGTTCGACAACGGCACGGACGGCTGGAGCATCTACGACGGCGCCGGGCACGCGGGCAACGGCCGTCGCACCCCGGACGCGGCCGCGGTGGCCGACGGCGTCCTGACGATCACCGGCGACAGCCAGGGCAACACCGCGGGCATGGCGTGGAAGGAGGGCTCCCAGCAGTACGGACGCTGGGAGGGGCGGGTGCGCGCGCCGGTCGGGGACCCGTCGTACAACGCCCTGCTTCTGCTCTGGCCCACCGCGGAGAACTGGCCCGAGGGCGGCGAGCTCGACTTCATGGAGATGATGGACCCCGAGCGGCAGAAGACCAACGCGTTCTTCCACTACGGCGCGGACAACTCCCAGGTCGAGGGCTCGGTCGAGATCGACGCGACGCAGTGGCACAACTGGGCCCTGGAGTGGACGCCGGACCGGATCACCGCCTACGTCGACGGCGAGAAGTGGTTCGAGACCACCGAACAGAAGGTGCAGCCGCCGGGGCCGATGCACCTGTGCATCCAGCTCGACTGGTTCCCCAAGGGCGGGTCGGGGAAGGAGACGCAGATGCAGGTCGACTGGGTCCGCCAGTACACCCTCGACGGGGGCGCCGCCGGCGGAGCGAACGGCGGAGCTGCGGACGGCGGCAGCGCCACCGGCAGCGGGGGGACCACGGGCTCGACCGGTTGAGTCCGACCATGATCACCGGTTGTGGAGTACGGAGGTACGCGAAGCGCACCCTGCGCTCCACAACCGTCGATCATGGAGCACCCGGCCGACCCCGCCGCGGGAGGTGGCCCGGACTTCTCAGCTCCCCCACAGCCGTCCCCTCCTAGGCTGCCGCCGACCCACCGTCGACGAGTGAGGAGGGGGTCGTGCCGGAACAGACGGAGCAGGAGCCCGAGCACGACCCCGAGGCACCGTCGCGACGCCGCTGGCCCGCCGTCGTCGGCATCGTGGCGGGTCTGGCCGTGCTGGCCGGTGTCGTCACCGTCGCCACCGACCCGTCGCTGCTCACCGGCTCCTCGACCCCGACGCCCGCACCGTCGGCCCCGGCGACGCCGCCGGGCCGGATGCACGACCAGGAACGCCCGAGCGAGGTCGGCGAGCTCGACCCCGCGTCGCGCTCGGACACCGAGGCGGCGGTGCGCAACGGCTGGCGTCTCACCGACCACGACGAGTTCGACGGCGCCGCGCTCGACCGCACGCGCTGGAGCCCGTACACCGGGGAGACCACCGGCGGCAACGGTCGGCACCTCGCGGAGAACATCTCCGTACGCAACGGTCAGCTCGTCCTGACCAGCCGGGGGCGCACGTCCGCCGGTCTGGCCTGGCGCGGCGGCCAGCAGTACGGCCGCTGGGAGATCCGGGCGAAGACCAACCCCGCCGTCGGCTACGGCGACGTGGCGCTGCTCTGGCCGGACGCCGAGGACTGGCCCGAGGGCGGCGAGCTCAACTTCATGGAGATCCCGAAGCCGCAGCGCAACGAGACGCACACGATCGTCCACTACGGCGAGGACAACAGCCAGGTCGGCAAGACCGTCCGCGGCGACTTCACGCAGTGGCACACCTACGCCGTCGAGTGGCTGCCCGACCGGGTCGTGTTCTACATCGACGGCGCCGAGGTCTTCCGCACCACCGATCCGGAGCAGATCCCGCCGCGGTCGATGCACCTGGCGATGCAGCAGGACATCGGCCCCTACGGCGACGACTGGATCCCCGCGCCGGACGCGACCACGCCGGACTCGCTCGACTTCCAGGTCGACTGGGTCCGCATCTACGCGCCCTGACCCGCTCGGCGGCGGATCGGGTGTGACTGGGGAAAGAAGGAGGCCCCGGACCCTGTGGGGTCCGGGGCCTTCTCCTGTCCCGAACTGACGCGCCGCTCCCACCACGAAGCGACGAGATTGAGGTTAGCCTAACCTTCGTCGCGGGCGCAAGCGCGGGTTCTCAGCCGAGCAGTTCCCGCAACGGTCCCACGCCGAAGTACCCCACGAACAGCACCGCCACGACCCACATCAGCGGGTGGACCTGCCGCGCGCGACCGGTGGCCGCGGCGAGCGCGACGTAGCTGATGAAACCGGCGCCGATGCCGTTCGCGATCGAGTAGGTGAACGGCATGACCGTGATCGTCAGGAACACCGGGATCGCGGTGCGCAGGTCGTCGAGCGAGACCGAGGTGATCTGGCGGAACATCAGCGCGCCGACGACGACCAGCGCCGGGGCCGCGGCCTCCACCGGGACGATCGCGTACAGCGGCGTGAAGAACATCGCCAGCAGGAACAGGACACCGGTCAGCACGTTGGCCAGACCGGTCCGTGCGCCCTCGGCGATGCCGGCCGCGGACTCCACGAAGATCGTGTTCGACGACGCCGACCCCACACCACCGGCGACCGCGCCCGCGCCCTCGACGACCAGCGCCTTCCCGACGTCCGGGAGCTTGTCGTCGGAGTCGGTCAGGCCCGCCTGGCGGCCGAGACCGGTGAGCGTGCCCATCGCGTCGAAGAAGTTCGCCAGCACCAGGGTGAAGATCAGCAGGACGACGGTGATGACGTCGAGCCGGGAGAACGCCCCGAGCGAGACCTGCCCGACCAGCGACAGGTCCGGCAGCCCGACGATCCGGTCCGGGATGGCGGGCACGGCCAGCGACCAGCCGCCGGGGTTGGTCGGGCCGCCGGGGCCGACCCGGACGATCGCCTCGACGACGATCGCGATGATCGTGTTCACCACGACGCCGATGAGGATGCCCGCACGGACACCGCGGGCGACGAGCACACCGACGATGATCAGTCCGACGACGAAGACGAACGTCGGCCAGGAGGCGATGGAGCCGCCGGTGCCCAGTCCGACCGGGACCGTGGTGTTGGCCGCGTCGGGCAGCCGGCGCACGAAGCCGGAGTCGACCAGGCCGATCAGCGCGATGAACGCGCCGATGCCGACCGCGATCGCCGTCTTGAGCTCGGTGGGGACGGCGTTGAACACCGCCGTCCGGAAGCCGGTCAGGGCGAGGATCACGATGATGACGCCGTTGATGACGACCAGGCCCATCGCCTCGGGCCAGGTCATCAGCGGCGCGATGGTCACCGCCAGCAGGGTGTTGATCCCCAGGCCGGTGGCGATCGCGAACGGGTAGTTCGCGACGACGCCGAAGATGATGGTCATCACGCCCGCGACCAGGGCGGTCACCGCGGCGACCTGCGCGACCGGGAGGATCCCGCCCAGCGCGTCGGCCTTGGCCGACGGGTCGCCCGGCGTGACGCTGCCGAGGATCAGCGGGTTCAGGACGATGATGTAGGCCATCGCCATGAACGTGACGAGACCCCCGCGTAGCTCGCGGGAGACGGTGGAGCCGCGCTCGGACACGCGGAACAGGCGCTCGATCACGGCGACACACTAGACGCGGTGCAACACTGCGGGTTCCGTCCGTGCACCGTTTAGGCTACGGCCCCGTGACGGCCCACGACAGCGAGCGCGCGAGCGACCCCCCGCCCCCGCCGCCGTTGCCGGCGCGCTTCTACGAGTCCCCGCCGGTGATCCTCGGCGGGATGCTGCTGTGGGCGGTCGGCGCGGGCGTCGCCGCCGCGGTCGTGATGGTCACCGGTTCCGGCTTCGGTCCCGCGGACGGCGCGGGGGCGTGGTTCTGGACCTGCATCGCCGGTGTCGGCGTCGGCCTGTTCGGCGCCGCGGTGTTCTCGGCGCAGCGGGCCGCCGCCCGCCGCGGGGACCGGTCGGCGCAGCGCGGCGTCGAGCCGAGGTAGGTCATAGGCTCATCGGCATGACCGCGAACGACCGTCCGACCGCCGTCGTCACCGGGGCCTCCTCCGGGATCGGCGCCGCCACCGCCCGTGCGCTCGGCGCCGCCGGCTTCCACGTCGTGCTGGGGGCCCGCCGGGTGGAGCGCTGCGAGGAGATCGCGAAGGAGATCGACGGCACCGCACTGTCCCTCGACGTCACCGACCGGGGGTCCGTCCGCGCGTTCGCCGACGCCGTGCCCGAGGCGAAGCTGCTGGTCAACAACGCCGGCGGCGCGAAGGGCCTGGAGCCCGTCGCCGACGCCGACGAGGACGACTGGCGCTGGATGTGGGAGACCAACGTCGCCGGCACGCTGCGTCTGACGCAGGCGTTCCTACCGAAGCTGCGGGCGTCGGGCGACGGGCACATCGTCACGGTGACCTCGATCGCCGCGCTGGACTTCTACGACAACGGCGCCGGCTACACCGGTGCCAAGCACGCCCAGGCGATGCTGCACCGCACCCTGCGCGGAGAGCTGCTCGGCGAGCCGATCCGGATCACCGAGATCTGCCCCGGCATGGTGGAGACCGAGTTCTCCGAGGTGCGGCTGGGCGACGCCGAGAAGGCGGCCAAGGTCTACGAGGGCCTGACCCCGCTGACCGCCGACGACGTCGCCGACACGATCGTCTTCGCCGCGACCCGGCCGTCGCACGTCAACCTGGACCAGCTCGTGCTCAAGCCGCGTGACCAGGCGTCGGGCACGCGGCGGCACCGGCGCTAGAGGGTCTCCTCCGACCGGCGGTTCTGGTCGGCGTCGTCACCGGGGCTCTCGCTCCGGGCGGCGCCGGCGATGCGCTCCTCGGACTCGCGCAGGATCTGCTCGGCACCGGGTTCGGTGCCCTCCTCCTCCGGGAGCGGGGTGGCACGGCTGGCGGCGCGGTCGTCGGGGACGCTCATGGCGGGCGGGTACCCGCTAGGACAGCGCCGACAACCCCTTCCACTTCTCCCAGGACAGCGTCCAGTCCCACAGGTCGCCGTCGCGGGCGGAGAGCTGCACGGGGGTGCCGGTGACCTCGACCGGGTCGCCGTAGAGGACGGAGTCGTAGTACGCCTTGGCGTTCTCGACCGACAGGTTCACGCAGCCGTGGGTGACGTTCGCGGCCCCCTGCGCGGCGGCCGACACCGGGTTGGCGTGGATGAACTCGCCGTTGTTGCTCATCCGGACGGCCCACTTCTCGACGACGTCGTAGCCGTACTGCTGCGAGACCATCCGCTTGTCGGTGAACTTCTCGGTGACGACGTGGATGCCCGAGCGCGTGTTGCGGTTCGGGTCGTCGGCCAGGCCGTAGGACGCCGGGTAGTCCGCGATCTGCTTGCCGTCCCGGATCACGATCATCCGGAACGATCGGGCGTCGGCCTCGACGATCTGGGCGCGGCCGATCGCGAACGACGCGGTCAGGTCCTCGGCGCCGTAGCTGCCGCCGCCGTAGTCGACGCCCTTGAGCGGCGCGTCCACCGTCACCTTCGTGCCCGACGGCCAGTACTCCTTCGGCCGCCAGTGCACGCGCGAGCCGCCGTTCTCGTCGGGCAGCCAGCCCCACGCGCCCTCGACCTCCTTCGAGGTCGTGACCTCCAGGACCTTCTCGATCGCGGCGCGGTCCTCGACGTGCCGGTCGAACTGGATCTCGATCGGCGCCGCGATGCCGACGGTGCGGTCGTCGCCGATGTTCAGGGTGCCGCGCACGGTGTGGACGGGCTCCAGCGTCGCGACGGTGCCCTGCACAGGGGTCGCCGTGCCGTCCGGTGCGACGGCGCGCCCGTGCCAGGTGTAGGTGGAGGCGAAGTCCAGATCACCGCTGCTGGTCCAGGTGGTGCGGTCCGGGGACAGCGCGCCGTCGACGGCGTCGCCGTCCGGGTCGGTCAGCGACACCCCGTCCAGCGTGCCGCCCGCCGCGCGGACCGAGACCGGCTGTGCCGGGTTCGCCGACGACGCCGACGCGGCCGGCTGGTAGCTCACCTGTGGCCCGGCCGGGGCCGGGGCGGCCTGCGGCACCGCCGGGTCCTGCGGCGAGGCCGCGAGGGCCACCGCCCCGACGACGCCCAGCGCGCCGATCAGCACCACCACGACGATCAGTACCCGTCGCAACCGTTCCCCCGCGTACTCGATCTCCTGCGTTGCGCACCGACCGTACGCCGGGATCCGGTCCACGTGATCGGCAGGAGGACGGTGCTCCCCCGTGCGGCGCAACGCGAACCGGACGTCGATGTACAGAGGGTGTCAGACGGTGCAGTCCACCAGCACCGGTTCGGGATGCAGGGTGACGCCGAACCGCTCGGCGACGCCGCCCTGCACCTCACGGGCCAGGGCCAGCAGGTCGGCCGTCGTCCCGTCGCCGCGGTGGGTCAGGGCCAGGACGTGCCGCGTCGACAGCGACACCCGGCCGCCGGGGCCGGCGTGCCCGCGGCCGAACCCGGCGTTCTGGATCAGCCCGGCGGCGCTGAGCTTGACCCGGCCCTCTCCCGCGGGCCACGCGGCCAGGCCGTCGACCTGCGGCGCCCGGTCCGTGGGCAGGATCGGGTTGGTGAAGAACGAGCCGGCCGACCAGGTGTCGTGGTCCTCGGCGTCGAGGACCATGCCCTTGCCACGGCGCAGCCCGAGCACCGCCTCACGGACGGCGGCCGGATCGGTCCGCGTCTCCGGGTCGACGCCGAGGGTGCGGGCGAGCTCGCCGTAGCGGATCGGGGCGGAGCGGCCGTCGGCGTGCAGCGCGAAGCGCACCCGCAGGACGATCGCGTCGTCGCTGCCCTTGAGGACGCTCGTGCGGTAGGCGAGCCCCAGTTCGGAGGCGGGCACGTGCTCGCGGACGGTGCCGGTGCGCCGGTCGTAGAGGTCGACGTCGACGAGCTGGTCGGCGACCTCGACGCCGTAGGCGCCCACGTTCTGCACCGGGGTCGCGCCGGTCCGCCCGGGGATACCGGACAGGCACTCCAGCCCGCCGAGCCCGTCGGCGACGGTCGCGGCGACGACGTCGTCCCAGTCCTCACCGGCCTCGACGGTCAGCAGCACCCGGTCGCCGTCGCGCTCGTGGCCGATCCCGCGCCCCGCCAGCAGCACGGCGGTCCCGTCGAACCCGGCGTCGGCGACGACGAGGTTCGACCCGCCGCCCACCAGCAGCACCCGTTCCCCGGCCCGGTCGGCCGCGGCGACGGCGTCGACCACCTCGGCCGCGCCCTCGGCGCGCACGATGCGGGAGGCCGGTCCGCCGAGGCGCAGTGTGGTGTGCGCACTGAGCATCGGGTCGACCGTTGTCGGAGCGGGGGAACTCACGACCGCAACGGTAGCCTTCGCCCATGCCGCGCTCGATCGACTACCGCGCAACGTCCGCGCACCCGGCCTCGAAGGTCTACGCGGCGATGGTCGACCGCGATCTCCTGGAGGAGCAGCTGCGTCACATCGGCGGCCCCGGGGCCGGGGTGACCGCGTACGAGACCACCGCCGACGGCGTCCGCTACACGCTGCGGCACGGGATCCCGGGCGAGCACCTGCCGTCGATCGTGTCGTCGTTCGTACCCGGCGGGGACCTGCAGATCGACCGCAGCGAGCAGTGGCGGGCCGGCAGCGAGGGCGTCTACGACGGCACCGGCTCCGTGAAGGTCATCGGCACCCCCGCCACCGCACGGTCGGTGATGCGGATCGCCGACGTCGACGGCGGCAGCGAGGTCCGGATCCGGGCCGAGGTCACGGTCAAGGTCCCGCTGGTGGGTGCGAAGATCGAGCAGGCGGTCGCCGGGCAGATCGAGCAGCTGCTCGCCGCCGAGACCCAGTTCACCCTCTCCCGGATCTCCTGATGTCCCACTACGTGATCACCCTGTCCTGCCCGGACCGCACCGGCATCGTCGCGCGGATCAGCACGTTCCTCGCCGACCTCGGCGCCTCGATCACCGAGGCCGCGTACCACGCCGACGTCGAGGCCGGGGTGTTCTGCACCCGCCAGGTCGTCGACGCCGCGTCGGTCCCCTTCGACGTCGACGAGCTCCGCGCCCGGTTCGCCCCGGTCGCCGCCGAGCTGGGCGGTGAGCACCGCATCTCCGACACCGGCGTCCGCAAGCGCGCCGTGCTGCTGGTGACCCGCGACCAGCACTGCCTGCACGACATCCTCGGCCGGGTGTGGGCGGGCGAGCTGCCGGTGGAGATCACCCGCGTGATCGGCAACCACACGTCGCTGGAGCCGGTCGTCGCCGCGCACGGGGTGCCGTTCCACCACGTACCCTTCCCCGCGCCCGGCGACCCGGCCCGCGAGCAGGGCAAGGTCACCGCGTTCGAGGAGATCCGCAAGCTCGTCGACGACGACTCCCCCGACGCGATCGTCCTCGCCCGCTTCATGCAGGTCCTGCCCGCGCACCTGTGCGAGGCCTGGGCCGGGCGGGCGATCAACATCCACCACAGCTTCCTGCCGTCCTTCGCCGGGGCGCGGCCCTACCACCAGGCCCACCGGCGCGGGGTCAAGCTGATCGGCGCGACCTGCCACTACGCGACCGCCGACCTCGACGCGGGCCCGATCATCGAGCAGGACGTCGCCCGCGTCGACCACGGGGACACCGCGACCGACATGGTGCGACGGGGACGCGACATCGAGCGTCTGGTGCTGGCCCGGGGGCTGCGGTGGCACCTGGAGGACCGGGTGCTGATCCAGGGCAACCGGACCGTCGTCTTCCGCTGAGCCCGCAGCCCTGCCGCCCGGCCCGGCCGGGTCGGGTCGGGTCGCGCGCAGCGGAATGTCGCCGAGATGCATCTCAGCGGGAATTGTGGATCTCCGTGGCCCGCTGAGCTGCATCTCGGCGTACGTCCTTCGTTCGCGATGGCGACGGAGTCCGGCCGATCCGGTCCGACGGCCGGGGCAGCCGGCGCACGATCAGCACGTGACGATCCCCGGATGGCCCGAGGTGTTCCGCGGGACCGCGGCCGTGGCGGCGGGTCTCGTCACCCCCGACCTCCTGCGCGGGCCCCGCTACCGCCGGCTGCTCCCGGACACCTACGCGCCGGCCGACCTGCGCCCCGACCTACGGCTCCGCTCGCTCGCGGCGCACTGCTGGGCCGGGCCGGACGCCGTGCTCAGCGGGTACTCGGCCGCCGAGCTGCTCGGCGCGTCGTGCGCCCCGTGGGCTGCACCGGCCGAGGTGACCGTCGGCGCGGCGCACCCCGGAGCCCGCTCCCGTGAGGGTGTGCTCGTCCGTCGCGACGTCCTGCCCCCGGACGAGGTGACCGAGGTCCGCGGCGTACGGGTCACCACGCGTGTCCGCACCGCGTTCGACCTGGCGCGGCGTCTGTCACCGACCGAGGGTGTCGTCGCCGTCGACGCGCTGTCCCGCGGATCGTTCGCCCCGGACGTGCTGCTGAACCTCGCGGTCCGGCACGCCCACGCCCGGGGTGTCCGGCGGGTCGTCGACGCGTCGGTGTGGGCCGACCCGCGCGCCGGATCCCCGCCCGAGACCCGGCTCCGGCTGGTCCTCGTCCGGGGTGGCCTCCCGCGGCCGGTGCCCCAGCACCCGGTCCTCGACGACGTCCGGCGCACGGCGCTGTGGCTGGACCTGGCCTACCCGGACCACCACCTCGGCGTCGAGTACGACGGCGGCGGCCACTTCGCGACGCCCGAGGCGGCCCGCGCCGACGCACAACGGCACACCCGGCTCGTCGCGGCGGGGTGGCGGGTGCTGCGCTACACCGCCCCGGACATGCACCGACGGCCCGACGAGATCGTCGCCGAGGTGGGCCAGGCCCTCGACCGCACTCGCCGAGATGCAGCTCAGCGGGCCGTGGAGATCGACAGTTCCCGCTGAGCTGCATCTCGGCGAACTTCCCGTAGGAACAGCTGCGCGAGGACGGGCGCTCGCGACGCGCGGAGCGGGGCGTACCGGCGGGGCGCGCACACGACGGCGCCCGCCCCGCGTGCTGCGGAACGGGCGCCGGATCGTACGGCTCACGCCGTGGGTCGGACGGAGATCAGGCCGCGGACTGCTCGGCCGTCGCCGCGTCGTGGGCGGGCTCCAGGGCGATCGCCAGGACCTCGGAGACGTCGGCGACCGGGTGCACCCGCAGCTCCTCGCGGACCGCGGCCGGGACGTCGTCCAGGTCCGGCTCGTTGCGCTTCGGGATGATCACGTCGGTCAGCCCGGCCCGGTGCGCGGCGAGCAGCTTCTGCTTCACCCCGCCGATGGGCAGGACCTTGCCCTGCAGCGTCACCTCGCCGGTCATGCCGACCGAGCTCCGGACGGAACGCCCGGAGGCCAGCGACGCCAGCGCCGTCGTCATCGTGACGCCGGCGGACGGGCCGTCCTTCGGGACCGCACCGGCCGGGACGTGCACGTGCAGCTTGCGCGACGCGAGGTCACCGGCCAGCCCGCGCGAGCGCAGGTAGGACAGCGCGATCGAGACGGACTCGGTCATCACCTCGCCCAGCTGCCCGGTGATCTGCAGGCCCGGCTCGCCGTCCATCGAGGTGGCCTCGATGAACAGCACGTCACCACCGGCACCGGTCACCGCCAGCCCGGTCGCGACGCCCGGCACCGAGGTCCGCTCGGCGGACTCCGGCGTGAACCGCGGACGGCCGAGGTAGGTGACGAGCGCGTCGGCGTCGACGTGCACCGGGCGCTCGGTCTCCGACGCGTCCAGCTGGACGGCCACCTTCCGCAGCACCTTCGCCAGGCCCCGCTCCAGCTGCCGGACCCCGGCCTCCCGGGTGTACTCGGCGGCGATCATCGACAGCGCGACGTCGGTGAACTCGACGTCGCCGTCGTCGAGACCGGCCTTGGCGACCTGGCGCGGCAGCAGGTGGTCACGGGCGATCGCGACCTTCTCCGGCTCGGTGTAGCCGTCGAGCGTCACGATCTCCATGCGGTCGGCCAGCGGGCCGGGGATCCCGGAGCCGTCGTTCGCCGTCGCCAGGAACAGGACGTTCGACAGGTCGAGGTCGACCTCCAGGTAGTGGTCGCGGAACGTGTGGTTCTGCGCCGGGTCGAGGACCTCCAGCAGCGCCGCGGTCGGGTCACCGCGGAAGTCGCTGCCGACCTTGTCGATCTCGTCGAGCAGCACGACGGGATTCATCGAGCCGGCCTCGCGGATGGCGCGGACGATCCGGCCGGGCAGCGCGCCGACGTAGGTGCGCCGGTGACCGCGGATCTCCGCCTCGTCCCGGACGCCGCCGAGCGCGACGCGGACGAAGTTCCGGCCGAGCGCGCGGGCGACCGACTCCCCCAACGACGTCTTGCCGACGCCGGGCGGGCCGACCAGCGAGAGCACCGCGCCCGAGCCGCGGCCGCCGACGGTGTCGAGGCCCTTGCGCTCGCGGCGGGCGCGCACGGCGAGGAACTCGACGAGGCGCTCCTTCACGTCGTCGAGACCGGCGTGGTCGGCGTCGAGGATGCGACGGGCCTCCACGAGGTCCGACGAGTCGGTGGTCGCGGTGCTCCACGGGATGTCGAGGACGGTGTCGAGCCAGGTCCGGATCCAGCCGGACTCCGGGCTCTGGTCCGAGGAACGTTCCAGCTTGCCGACCTCGGTCAGCG
Organism: Pseudonocardia sp. UM4_GMWB1; assembly: GCF_017312155.1. NCBI lineage: Bacteria > Bacillati > Actinomycetota > Actinomycetes > Pseudonocardiales > Pseudonocardiaceae > Pseudonocardia > Pseudonocardia sp. UM4_GMWB1. Next base: position 5,818,811 of record NZ_QJPN01000001.1, read on the forward strand.
CGGCCTTGCGGACCTCGTCGGGCAGGTCGGCGGCCTCCACGCGGGCGCGGTAGTCGTCGGAGCCCTCCGGGTCGTCCTCACCGAGCTCCTTGCGGATCGCGGCGAGCTGCTGGCGGAGCAGGAACTCGCGCTGCTGCTTCTCCATGCCCTCGCGGACGTCGTTCGAGATCTTCTCGGTGACCTCCTGCTCGGCGACGTGCTCCTTGGTCCAGCCCAGGAGCTTCTCCAGCCGGGCGTCGAGGTCGGTCTCGGCGAGCAGCTCGGCCTTGTGCGCGACGTCCAGCCACGACGCCCACCCGGCGAGGTCGGCGAGCGCGCCCGGGTCGTCGGTCTGCTGCACGGAGTCGATGACCTGCCAGGCCCCCCGCTGCTGCAGGATCCCGACCACCAGAGCCTTGTACTCGCGGGCGAGCTCGTGGGTGCGGCCGGTGGGCTCGCCGGCGTCGACCGGCTCGGCCTCGACCCAGAGCGCCGCGCCGGGGCCGGAGACCCCCGACCCGATGCGGGCGCGCCGCTCACCCCGCACGACGGCAGCCCGGTCCCCGTTGGGGAGCCTGCCGATCTGCTCGAGCACGGCGACGACGCCGATGGCGCCGTAGCGGCCGTCGATGCGGGGCACGACGAGCACCCGTCTCCCGTCGTCGCGGTCCTGGGCCGCGGCGGTGGCCGCGTCCACCGCGGCACGGGTGTCGGAGTCGTCGAGGCGGACGGGGACGACCATGCCGGGCAGGACCACGGCGTCGTCGAGAGGCAGGACCGGGAGCGTCAGCACGTCACTCATGTCCTGCCCAACCACACGGAGGGCCCTCCGCTTCCCGGAGTTGAGTCGTGTCCGCTCAGGGCGAACGCGGACACCGGAGCACGTGACGGCGACCGTGGGCACACCGAGTACCGCGGGGCACCGGTGCGTGACCGGGTGGCGCTCGGGACCGCGGGTGCGGAGCTGTTCATGAAGGTCTCGCAGCTGCGCGGACTCCCCCTGTGCGCAGCGGTCCTGGCGCTGCTCGCGGCGGCGCGGCTCGCCCGCGGGGCCCGCCCGGTCCCGGTGACGACCGCGGTCACCGAGTGGGGTGTGTCCTTCGTGCTGCTCGGCGTCGGGCCGGTCTGCGCGGTCGCCGGGCCGGACGCCGGCTACCGCTACGACCGCCTCGAGCTCGTCGTACGGTCCGGCAGCCAGTTCCTGCTGCTGTCCGCGGGCTGGACCTCGACCGACGGGTCCGCCGGCTTCCCGGCCCGCGCCCCGCTCCTGACGACGACGGCGTCGGCCCCGGCGACCCCCGGGCGACAGCCGGAGCGGCCGGTCGGCGGGGCGGCGTCGGCCAGGTCCGGGGCGATCTCGGCGACGGCGACCCGGCCCGCGTCGAGCCCCGCGAGTGCGACGGCGACGGGCTCCGCGGGCAGGCCGGGCCGGTCCAGCGCCGGGACGACCGTGAGCGTCCCGAGGACCGGGTGGTTCACCAGCGCGGTCCGCCGCCCTGCACCTCCATCACCGCGGGCTTGACGTCGACCAGGTAGACCAGCGTCGCGACGGTGGCGGCCAGCCAGAACATGGCACCGCCGAACATCGGGCCGTTCGTGATGATCAGAAGCAGCAGCGCGACGCCGGTGATGCCCAGCCAGGCGTTCTTGGTGAGCTTGCCCGCCGCGGTGAAGGCGTCCGCACGTTGCATCAGTGCGTGCCCGAACGAGAACCCGCCGACCACCACCATGATCCACTTGATCACGAAGATGATCAGTTCATCGGGGGCACCTGGCAGTGACAACACCCGGCCAGAGTACGGACAACCCGGGCGCCGGTCACGTCCGGCGCCGGATCCGGGCGGGACGATCCGCATCCGCACACGACGGCGCCCCCGGCCGATCGGGATCGGCCGGGGGCGCGGGTCGTACTCACCGGGCACGGGGCCCGGCGGGTGTCACTTCTTGGCCGACGCCGTCGAGGTGCCGCGGCGGGTGGTCGGCTTGCGAGCCGGGACCTTCGCGCCGGTGGCGGTCTTCGGGTCGGTCTTGGCGGCGGTGCGGCGCGCGGTCGAACGCGTGGTCGACGCGACCTCGTCGCCGGCCTCCTCGATCGCCTCGGCGGCCTCCTTCGAGACCTCGGTGACGGCCTCGGCGGCCTCGCTCGCGGCGGTCTGGGCGCGGCGGGCGACCTTCTCACCGACCGAGCGGGTCTGCGTGGTGACCGTACCCAGGGTCTTGACGGCGACGTCGTGGGTCTCGTCCACGAACTCGTCGACGCGGGTGTCGAACTTCTCGGTCAGACCCTCGACGGTCGCGATGGCCTGCTTGACCTGCGGCTGCTTGCGGATCCGGCCCCAGGCCTTCTCACCGCGCTGGGCGAACCCGACGTAGACGCCCTCGACCTCGGAGCGGAACTCCTCGACCTGCTTGCGGATGTTGTCCGAGGACAGCTTGCCGCGGAGCTCCTTGAGCTCGTCGGGGAGCTCCTGGACACGGGTCTGCACCTCCTCGGCGCGCTTGGTGGCGGTGGAGCGGGCGTCGGTGACGGCCTTGCTCACGGTGGTGACGGCGAAGTCGCCGGCGCCGAGCACGGCGAGCAGCGGGGTGCGGACGACCTCGGCCTGCTCGGCGGTCTGCTCGCGCAGCTTCTGCACGTCGGCGCTGGTGGGGAGGTTCACGGCCATGGTGATCACTTCCTCGTATCGGTGGGGGTGTCGGTGGTGCCGGCAGAGAGGCCGTTCTCCCTGCGAAAGGACTCGTAGACGTCGAGCAGCACACGTTTCTGCCGCTCGTTGAGAGTCGGATCGGTGAGCACCGCGTCGGTCACCTGACCGGCGGGCCGCTCCTCGAGGATCCCGGCGCGGACGTACAGCGCCTCGGCGGAGATCCGCAGCCCCTTGGCGATCTGCTGCAGTATCTCGGCGGACGGCTTGCGCAGTCCGCGCTCGACCTGGCTGAGATACGGGTTGCTGACGCCCGCGGTGCGGGCCAGCTGCCGCATGGAGACCTGGGCGGCCTCGCGCTGGGCGCGGATGTAGGACCCGATGTCCTCCACCGCGTGCCCCACGGTCTGACCGACGCTCTCGACGGCCTGCGCGACGCGCTCGACGGGTTCGACGGACTCACGCTCTCCGTGCTTGCGCTCGGTGGCCATCCGTCTCACCTCCGTCTCGATCCGTTCCTCACTGACGGAACCGACCGTACGCGGCACTGCTAGCTCCTGCAAGCACAGTGCTAGCGCTGGTCACGTGGCGTGCGCCACGTCGGTGACGGTCCGGTGACAGTGCGATGTCATCCGGGGACACCCGACCGATCACCCGATGACGAGCTCCCCCACGGCGTGGATGACCAGGCCGGCGAGCGCCCCCACGACGGTGCCGTTGATCCGGATCCACTGCAGGTCGCGGCCCACCTGGAGCTCGATCTTGCGCGAGGTCTCCTCCGCGTCCCAGCGGGCGACGGTCTCGGTGATCAAGGTGGTGATCTGGTGCCGGTAGTGCCGCACGACGTACGACGCAGCGTCCGCCAGCCAGCCGTCGAGCTTCGCGCGCAGCTCGGCGTCGCGGCCCAGTCTCCGCCCGAAGGCCATGAGGCCGTCGCGCACGCGCAGGCGCAGCTCGTTCGACGGGTCGTCGGCGGCGTCGAGGACCATGGACTTCACGACCGTCCAGGCGCGGCCGATGAAGTGCTGCACCTCCGGATGCTCGACGACCTGGCGCTTGACCTGCTCGGCGCGCTCCATCGTCGTCTCGTCGTGCTGCAGGTCGCGGGCGAACTCCGCGAGGTAGCGGTCGACGGCGTGCCGCAGCGGGTGCTCCGGGTCGGTCTTGACGGCCCAGGCGTAGCCGCGGATCTCGGCGAACAGCTTGTCGGCCACGAGGTCGTCGACGAAGCGCGGGGTCCAGGACGGCGCGCGGTCGTGCACCACCCGCAGGACCATCTCCTGGTTGTCGGCGACCCAGTCGTAGGCGCGGTCGCAGACGAGGTCGACCAGCCTGCGGTGGGCGCCGTCGGCCAGGACGCCCTCCAGCGCCTTGCCCATCGGCGGACCGACCGGAATCTCCATCAGCTTGCGGACCGCGACGGTCTCGATGACGTTCTGCACGTCCTCGTCGCGCAGCACGGTCACGAGGGCCCGCGCGGCGGTGACCAGCTCGGTGGTGATCCGGTCGGCGTTCTGCTGCTCGGCGATCCACCGCCCGACCGACTCGCTGACCCCGATCCGCTCGAGCTTGTCGCGGACGACGGACTCGGACAGGAAGTTCTCCCCGACGAAGTCGCCGAGGCTGTCACCGATCATGTCCTTCTTGCGCGGGATGATCGCGGTGTGCGGGATCGGGATCCGCAACGGGTGCCGGAACAGCGCGGTCACCGCGAACCAGTCGGCGAGCGCACCGACCATGCCGGCCTCGGCGGCGGCCCGGACATAGTCCGCCCCGGGGACACCGCGGACGACCTCGAAGTACTTCGCGACGAAGAACACGACCGTCGCGCCGAGGAGGAACCCGGTGGCGACGGCCTTCATGCGCCGCAGGTCGCGCCGCTTCTGTTCGTCACCGGGGCCGAAGCCGCCGAGGGGGACGTCAGGAACGGACCCGATGGTGCGGTCCCGCTGCGGGACGGGGGTCGGGCGCTCCGGCGCGCGGGAGGTCTGCACACACCCATAGTGCCCGGGGACACCGACAACGGGCGCCGGGGGCGCGCGGTACGGGTCCCCGGCCGGGTCCGGGGGATGTCCCGCCGGACCCGGCCGTGGCCGGTGGAGCGGCTGCGCGGCGAGGGAGAAGTGCCCCCTCGGGCGCCGCTTCCGGTGCGCACCGCCCGGCCGCTCCCGGCGTCCCGCGGAGACCTGCGGAGACGACATCGGGACGGATTCGGGCGGGCGGTACGCGGTCGCGCGGGCCGGATCCTCGGTTCCGTCCGGGCCGCGCGGGAGGGTCAGCGCCGCAGGGCGCTCGGGACGCCGGGCTGCTCGGCCCGCGCCTCCTGCTCGTCGGGCAGGGACTGCTCACTGCCGCGACGGCGAACCGCGTCGCAGACCGCTTCGACGACGACCGCGGCCTCGGGCACCCGGTAGCCGACCCGCGCCGGGGCCACGCGCCACTGCACCCAGCCCTCGGGACGCTCGGTCGGCGGGGCGACGACGCCGATGCCGTCGGTGTGCAGCACGACGTCGGTGTGCAGGCTCAGCTCGGCCGGGAGCGCGTGCCGCGGGCTCATCGGGAACCACCAGGTGCCCTCGGGCGTCGCGGCGACCGGCACGACCTCGCCGGCCTCACGCAGCGTCCGGCAGACCTGCCGACCGATGGCCGCCGGGACCTCGACCACGTCGAGCACGTCGCCCGTCGCGAGCATGACCTCCGCGCCCGGCCCCGGCACGAGCGGCCAACCGTGGTCGGCGTACTCGCGAGCAGCCGCTCGCAGCTCCGCGCCGTAGACGGCTCGGTAGCTGTCCCACCAGGACATGGAGGTCACTTCCTTCCGCTTGCGCGACAACCCCTGTGGTGCCGCTTTCCCTGTGAAGTACACCACCAGGATCGGGCTCCGTGCACGAGTTCGCGAGGGGTGCGCGGCGAGGGTGCGCAGCGGCGAGACGAGCGGGGAACGCCGACCGCACGGCGTCGCGGCCACCGGTGAACGGCGGGTGACCGGGCCCAGCGGACCGACGACCGGTGGCAACCCCGCCGCCGTCCGGCGCAACGCCGGTCGTCGTACCGCTCGACATGCCTCGTGCGTCGATTGTCTTTATCATCGAGATGGTTGCGACGATCGGAAGGACTGGACATGGCGTCGACGACGGCGAGGGCGGGCCGCACGGCAGGCCCGGCCACCGGGATGGACACGGCACGCACCTGGGCGGTGCTCGCCGCGGCGGTACTGCAGGCGGTGGCGGGCTCGCTCGGCGGCAGCGGGACGTTCGGGGAGTCGCAGCGGGTGCTCAGCGACCGCTACCCCTCACTGGTCACCCCGGCGACGGTGGCGTTCTCCGTGTGGGGCCTCATCTACCTGGCCCTGCTCGTGTACGCGGTGTACCAGTCGCTGCCCGGGCAGCGGTCGCGCCCGGTGCACCGGGCGACCGGCTGGCTGTTCGTGGCGACGGCGGCGCTCAACGCGGGCTGGATCGTCGTGTTCTCCCAGGAGCTCCTGGGCACCGCGCAGCTGCTGATCGTGGCACTGCTGGTGACCCTGGCCGTGGTGCTGCACCGGCTCGCCGCGTTCCCCGCCGAGGGAGTGGCCGACCGGGCACTCCTGCACGGCCCGCTGGCCTTCTACACGGGCTGGGTGTCACTCGCGACCGTGGCCGGGTTCTCGGTGACGCTGACCTACTGGGGCGCGCCGCTCGGCCCGGTGACGGCCGCGGCGCTCCTCGGTGCCGGCGTGCTGGCCGCGGGCGTCGCGACCCGGCGGACGACGGCGACGCTGCCCTACGCGGCGACGGCCGCCTGGGCGCTGGTCTGGATCGCGGTCGAGTCCGCGACGACCGGGACGGTGCCGGTGACCGTGGTCGCGGCGATCGGCGTCGTGGCGGTGGTCGTCGCGGCGGCGCTGCGGGCGAGGGAGGGGCTGCGGGCGGCCTTCGGCTGACCCCGGGGACGACGACGGCGCCGGTCCCCGAGGGGAGCCGGCGCCGTCGCGGTGCGCGGGTCGTGCCCGCGCAGAAGCTCAGATCACGCGGACCGAGTCGGCCTGCGGGCCCTTCTTGCCCTGGCTGGCCTGGAAGTCGACGCGCTGGTTCTCCTCCAGCGTGCGGAATCCGTTCGACTCGATGGCGGAGTAGTGGACGAAGACGTCCGGTCCCTCGTCGTCGGTGGCGATGAAGCCGAAGCCCTTCTCGGCGTTGAACCACTTGACGGTGCCCTGCGGCATAGCGTGTGTCCTTCTCAGATGGAGCGGTTCCGGCCCTCACAGCAAGAGCCGGAGGTCGCGTGGACACCGTCGTGGCACCTCAGCACCGATCGACGACGCCCACCGTCACAACTTCACACGGACGCTTCGCGGCGATCGGAGAAGAACGACTGCAACCGACGCGGACGCTACCACGGCTCTCCGGCACGTCGACCGTCCTCACTCGACGCCCCCGCACGGGCCCGTTCCGCGGCGCCGACCGCCCGTCGGGCTCCTCCGGCGCGATCACGGAATGTGAGATCCGGGCCGTCGATCGGCAACGGGTGGTCACCGCCGTCCCGAAAGGGTGAGCGCGGGACGAGTTCCACGCCGTCGGGTGAGCGCCGGGCGCACGTCCTCCCCGGTTCGGGTGGCGACGGCGGCCCGGGCCCGCCCGGCGGCCCCGCACAGCCCCGGACGGGGTCGCCCGTTCCGGGTGCGTTGCGGTGCGATCTGCTCACAGCGTGACCGGTGGGGCCCTTGTGGCTCGTGTGGCCACGATCGGGTCACTGGTGGACGACGCCCGGTGACCGCAAGCTCAGCGCCGTCCGTCACCCCGTGCAGCAGCACCGCGAACTGGAGAGACCGTGCGATCCCGAGTCACCACTTCCGTCGCCCTGACCCTCATGATCGGCACCCTGGGTGTGTACGGCGCCGGCGTGGCCGGCGCGGCCGAGCCCGTTCGTGCCTCCACCCCGGTCGCCCCGGCCACGACCGTCACCCACGCGCCCGCCGCGGTGTCCGACGGCCCGCTGGACCGGTTGTTCGACACGCTCTTCGGGAACGGCGCGGCGACCGCCCCGGCGACGCCCGCCGACACCACCGTCCCCGTCCAGGACGTGCCTACCCCGGGCGTCCCCGCGGCTCCGGGCGCCCCGGCCGTCCCGGCAGCTCCGGCCGTCCCCGGCGCGCCGGCCGCGCCGCAGGTCCCCGCCGCGCCGGCTGTTCCGGGTGCGCCGGCGGCCCCGGCCCCGGCCCCGGCCGCGCCCGCCGTTCCGGCTGCGCCCGCCGCTCCGGCCGTGCCCGCGGCCCCCGCCGCTCCCGCGGTGCCGGCCACCCCCGCCGTCCCGGGCACGCCCACCGCTCCGGAGGCCCCGGCCGTTCCGGGCGCTCCGGCCGCTCCGGTGGCGCAGGTCGCCCCCGCGGCGGCGGCCACCTCGGCGACCCCGGCCGTCGCCGTCACCTCGGACACCGCGGGCCGGCAGGCCCCCGAGCCCCCGGCCGTCCCGGGCGCTCCCGGTGTTCCGCAGCCGCCGGCCGCCCCGCAGGCCCCGGCGGCCCCCCAGACCCCGGCCATCCCCCAGGCGCCGGCGGTACCCGCCGTCCCGGGTGCGCCCACCGCTCCGGAGGCCCCGGCCGTCCCGGGCGCTCCGGCCGCTCCGGGTGCCCCCGCCGCTCCGGGTGCCCCCGCCGCTCCGGGTGCCCCGGCCGCTCCCGCCGTGCCCGCGGCCCCGGCAGCACCGGGCGCCCCGGCCGTCGCCACCACCCCGGACGGCACCGCCGCTCCGCAGGCCCCGGCCGACGCCCGGACCCAGGACGCGCCGGAGCGCACCGCCCCGACCCGCCCCAGCCTGTGGGAGCGACTCTTCGGCACCACCCGCTGACCTGCGACGCAGGCACCGCCACGCGACGGCGTCCCGCACCGGGGCGCCGTCGCGGCGCGTCTCAGGGGAGCTCGGTCGCCCAGCCCCGCTGCAGCGCCCGCAGCACCTCGTCGAGCAGGTCGGCGAGCTCGGAGCCGTCGTCGGCCAGCCAACGCTCGTAGGCCGCGATGCACACGCCCAGGCATGCGTGCCCGACGCTCTGCGGGACGAGCTCCGAGGAGTCCTCGCCACGACGCTCGGCCACGTAGTCGGCCACGACCTCCCGCCACGAGGCGTAGCGCAGCGTCGAGTGCGCCTGCAGCGCCGGGGTCCGAAGGATCAGCCGCAGCCGGCGCCTGTGCCAGGGCTGCTCGTCCGGCTCGACGTGGTTGAACTCCAGCACCGCCCGCCGGACCCCCTCCAGCGTCGGCAGGTCCGACGGCTGGGCCGCGAGCACCGCGCGCATCCGCACCAGCTGCTCGTCGAAGGCGCCCCAGGCGATGTCGTTCTTGGAGGCGAAGTACCGGAAGAACGTGCGACGCCCGATCCCCGCGGCGTGCGCGACGTCGTCGACGGTCGTGTGCTCGAACCCCTGGTCGCTGAACATCTCCAGCGCGATGTGCTCGATCTCCGAGCGGGAGGTGACCGGTCGACGACCGGCGCGGCGCGCCCCGCCCCCGCCGGCACTTCCGGTCCCGTCGTTCTCGGTCACCGCTGACATCGTCGCCCCGCCGTGCTCCCCGACTCCTCCGTCGTGCCTGCGACCGGCGGACCGGGAGGGTCGAGCGGAACGCCGTCGGCCCCGATCATCCCACGTCGCGGTCGACCCGTCGGCGCACGTCGCCCCGGTTCGGCGGCCGTTCGTCGCGTGGGCTCTCCACTTTGTCGGTGTGGCGCGGCACACTCGCGGCCAGACGGACCGGGACCCACCCGGACGGGTACGTCGAGGGGGAACCATGAGCGCACCCGCACGGGCCGCCGACACCACCGTGGACGAGCGGCCACCCGAGGAACGCCTCGAGGACCACCGGCGCGAGCTGACCGGCTACTGCTACCGGATGCTCGGCTCGGCGTTCGAGGCCGAGGACGCGGTGCAGGACACGATGGTCCGGGCCTGGAGGGGCGTCGCGAAGTTCGACGGCCGCTCCTCGCTGCGGTCCTGGCTGTACCGCATCGCCACCAACGTCTGCATCGACGCGTTGAACGGGCGCAAGCGCCGCGCCGTGCCGATGGACATCGGAGGCCCCGGCGCACCCGTCGCCGAGTCGCTGCGCGAGCCGCTGCCCGACGCCGAGTGGCTCGAACCGATGCCCGACGCCCGGGTGTCGACGCCGGCCGGGGACCCGGCGGACAAGGCCGTCGCGAAGGAGACGATCCGGCTCGCGTTCATCGCGGCGCTGCAGCACCTGCCGGCCCGCCAGCGCGCCGTGCTGATCCTGCGCGAGGTCCTGTGCTGGAAGGCCGCCGAGGTCGCCGAGCTGCTGGACACGTCCGTCGCGTCGGTCAACAGCGCCCTGCAGCGCGCCCGCGCCACCCTGGGCGAACAGGGCATCTCCGAGGCGGCGCCGCAGACCTCCCCGGCGATGGACCCGGCGCAGACCGCGCTGCTGATGCGCTACATGGCGGCGTTCGAGGCCTTCGACATGGAGGCGCTGACGGCGCTGCTCCACGAGGACGTCGAGCAGAACATGCCTCCGCTGGAGCTCTGGTTCCGCGGCCGGGACGACGTCATCGCCTGGATGGCGACCGGCCCCGGGCAGGGCTGCCGCGGGTCGCGGGTGGCTCCGGTGGAGATCAACGGGACGGTCGGCTTCGCCCAGTGGAAGCCGTCCGGGCCGAACGGCGAGTTCGAGGCCTGGGGCATCACGGCCCTGCGGATCGAGGACGGGGTCGTCACCGGGCTGAGCATCTTCCTCAACACCGAGCTGTTCGGCTACTTCGGGCTGCCGCTGAAGCTGGCCGACCGGCCGGAGCTGTGGGAACCGAAGGCCGGCTGAGGCCGCCCGGGCTCGCCGCCTGGCCGGGGCTGCGCATCACGGCCCGGCTCGGCGGCGGGCACCGCGGCGCGGTCTGGGCGGCGACGGACGGGAGCCGACGGCTGGTGGTCCACCGGAGTGGGCGGACGCCCGCGGCGCTGGACTGGGAGCTCGACCTGACCGGCGAGCTGCGGGCCCACGGTTTCCGCGTACCCGACGTCGTCCCGACCGGTGACGGACGGCGGCGGTGCGGGGCGGTCGTCGTCCGGACCTGGCTCGACGGCGACCCACCCGGGCCGGGCGACGAGGCGGCCATCGCCGCCGAGCTGCGCCGGCTGCACGCCCTCACCTCGGGGCGGAGCCAGCGGCCGGGGTTCGTGGGCACGACCGAGCTGCTCGCGGGCGCCGACCGGGGTGGGGACGTGGACCTGACCGCAATGCCGTCCGATGTCGTCGCGGAGTGCCGGGCCGCGTGGGCCGTGGTGGACGGTCCGGTCGCCGTCGTCCACGGCGACCCCGGCCCGGGCAACATCCGGGTCCTGGACGGACGTCCGGGCCTGCTCGACTGGGACGAGTGCCGGGTGGACCGGACGGCGCTCGACCTCGACGGTGGGCCCGGGGCTGCCCGCGAGGCCCGCCGCGCCGTCGACGCGTGGGAGGTCGCCGTCTGCTGGACCGTCGAGCCCGGTTACGCCCGGGAGCGGCTCGCCGCGCTGCGCGCCGCCCCCTGACCGGGCCTCACGCCGCCGGCGTCACCGCGGCGACCCGCTCCCCCGCCGTCCGGGCGTCGACGCGGGCGCGCTCGCGCTTCTCCGCGGCCAGCGGGCGCAGCTCGCTCATCGCGGGCACCACGTCGGCCAGGGTCAGCTCCGTCTCCACGACGGTCACGTCGGCACCCCACACGTCACGCAGGATGCGGGTGATCCAGCCGGAGCCGTGGTCCCACCCCTCGCGCGGGGTGCCCGGCCCGTAGCCGCCTCCCCGGGAGACCACGAGCACGACCGGACGGCCGGCGAGGGGCGTGCTCCCCGGCGCGAACCGGGGGTCGGTGATCAGTGCGTCGACCCAGGTCTTCAGGTGCGCGGCGATGCCGAAGTTGTAGAGCGGCGATCCGACGACGACGGCGTCCGCGGCCAGCACCTCGTCAGCCAACTCCGCGATGCGCGCGAGGGCCCCGCGCTGCTCCGGGGTGCGGTCGGCCTCGGCCACGTATCCGGCCGCGACCGCGGTGGTCCACAGGTCGGCGGGCAGCGGGGCGGTGCCCAGTTCACGGCGGACGACCTCGGCGCCCGGTCGCGCGTCGAGGTAGGCGCGCTCGACCTCGTCGGCGATCTCGCGGCTGACGGAGCCCTCGGTGCGGATGCTCGCGTCGAGTCGGAACAGGGACACGGTGACCTCCCGGTCGATCTGGAGTGAAGATGTTCTGCTGAACAGAGTATCTGCACGAGAGAAGACCTTGGCAAGCACGTATCCTGTGACGATGTCCGGTCCGTCCGCCCCGCAGAGCGTCGAGTGCGACCTGGCGTGGGCGTTGACCCGGGTGGCGCGCGACCACGCCACGGCGGTGCAGTGCGTCGTCGGCACGCTGCCCGGCGGTCAGCGCGGTTTCCAGGTGCTCGCCGCCGCGGCCGGGGACGATCCGCCCACCCAGCTCGCGCTCGCCCGCAAGCTCGGCGTGGACCGCACCGTGATGACCTACCTGCTGGACAAGGTCCAGGAGGCGGGACTGATCGAGCGGCGGCCCGACCCGAACGACCGGCGGGCCCGCCGGATCGTGCTCACCACGGCCGGCCGGGCGCTGCTCTGCGAGACCGAGACCCGGCTGCGCGCCGCCGAGGCCCACATCCTGGCGCCGCTCTCCCCGGACGAGCAGGGCGCGCTCCGGACGCTGCTGCGCCGGGTCGCGACCGCGGGCACCGACCCGACCTCCGCCGAGGGCGAACCCCGTCCGCCGTCGGCGTAACCGCAGGTCAGGTGGCCCACCCCGGCCCTAGTGTCGGGCGGCACCCGAGGAGCGGAGATCCGATGCCCGTCCTGTCCACCCCGTCCGACCCCGCCGACCGCCTGCTCGGCGAGCGGATCGTGCTGCTCGCCCGCGAGCTCGACGACGACGTCGCCGCCGAGACCTGCGCGCGCCTGCTGCTGCTGGCCGCGGAGGACGCGCGCCGCGACATCACCCTGCACGTCCTGGCGCCCGGCGGCTCCCCGGTCGCCGCGATGGCGGTGCACGACACGATCCGCACGCTCGGCGTCGACGTCACGACCGTCGCCGTGGGATCACTCGCGGGCCCGGTGCCGTTCCTCGTCGCGTCGGGGACGCCGGGCAAGCGGCTCGCTCGCGCGCACGCCGCGTTCCTGCCCACCGCGGACGGGCCGGTCCGCGGCTCGCACCCCGGCGACGTGCGGGTCCGGGCCGACCACCTCGCCGGACGCCGCCGCGAGATCGAGTCGCTGACCGCGGCGTACTGCGGCGCCCCACTGCCCGACGACGCCCGGGACCGCTGGCTGTCGGCGGCGGAGGCGGTGACGTTCGGCATCGTCGACGGACTGTCGGAACCCTGGACCGAAACGGATAGCTAGAGTCTCCGATGTGCGAGTCTCGGATCTGTCCCGGTCGTCCGGTGTCCCCGTCGCGACGATCAAGTACTACCTGCGCGAGGGCCTGCTGCCCCGCGGCGAGACGACGTCACCGAACCAGGCCCGCTACGACGACGCGCACATCCGACGGCTGCGCCTGATCCGGGCGCTCGTCGAGGTCGGCGGGCTGCCGATCGCGACCGTCCGCGAGGTGCTGTCGGCCGTCGACGACCCCGCGGTCGGCCTGCACGACATGCTCGGCCGGACGGTCTACGCGATCACCGGCGACGTCGGCGCGTCCGGCTCGCTCGACGAGGCGGAGGCCGACCTGGCCGGAGCCATGGCCCACGTGGGCTGGCAGGTCGAGAAGGACGCGCCCGCGCTGGCCGGGGCCCGGTCGGTGCTGGCCCGGATGCACGAGCTGGGCTGGGGCCCCGGCGAGGAGACCCTGCGGGCGTGGGCCGAGGCCGCCGACCGCGCCGCGGAGGGCGACCTGGCCGCGATCGGACGGACCACCGACCGCGAGGAAGCCGCGGAGACCGCATTGGTCGGCACCGTCCTCGGCGACGCCCTGCTCGCGGCCCTGCGCCGGATCGCCCAGGAGAGCCGCTCCGCGCAGCGCTACCGCGCCGGACCCTGAGTCCCGGGCAGCCGCACCGTCACCAGCACCGCGCGGTGGTCGCTGCCCGGGGTCTCGAGGACGACGTGGCGGCGGGTCACCGACCCGCGGGGCACGAGCACGTGGTCGATGCGGATCCCGGCCCAGCGCGGCAGCGACGACGGGAAGGTCCCCACGAGCCCCCGCCCGGTGCCGTCGGTGGCGTCGACGCAGTCGCCGGACGCGTCGCGCAGCCGCCGGTGGTCGACGACGGCGTTGAGGTCCCCGGCCACGACCGGCGCCGGTCGGGTGCGGGTCCACTCCCCGATCAGCGCGAGCTCACCGGTCCACAGCTCGGTCCACCGCGGGTTCGTCGGGGCGGAGGTGTGCACCGCGTACAGCGTCCGGGCACCGAGCAGCCCACCGGTGACCTCCAGGTACGGCAGCCGCATCCCCTGCCCGGGCCGGACGTCGACCTCCCCGGCCCGCGGCGCGACCAGTACTACCGTGCCGCGCTGGTCCGGGACGCCGGGCGGGACCGAGGACCAGCCGCGGTAGCCGCCGAGCAGGGGCAGGAGCCGGTCGAGGTAGGCGACGCCCGCCTCGGGCAGCACGACGACGTCCGGCCGCTCCCGGGTCACCGTCGCGGCGAGCGCGCCGGTGTCGGCCCGCCCCAGCAGCACGTTCGCGACGAGCACGGTCAGCTCGGGCCCGTCCGGCAGCGGGCCGTCCGGGCGCGGCAGCACCCGTCGCAGCGCGGGAGCGGCGGCCGCGGCGCCGGCCAGGCCCACCGCCGTCGCGGTGCGGCGCAGCCCGGTGAGCCGCAGGAGACCCGCGACCCCCAGTCCTGCGACGCCGAGGTGCGGACGCAGTGCGGTCAGGCCGACCAGGGCGGAGCGCCGGTCGGTCCGCCACCGCCGCGGCAACACGGTGACGGCGGTACGCAGGGCTCGGTCGACGATCACGGACACGGGTGGACAACGGACGCGGGCCGCGCACGGTTCCACGGGAGCTATATGGACAGCTTAGCTATCCGATAGTTACAGTATCCACATGCGGACATCCTCGCGTGGCACCGTCCGTCTCGACTTCGCCCGCACGGTCGCGATCCGCGCCGGGGCGGTGCTCGCGCTGGCCGGGATGGCGCTCGGCTTCCTGATGACGTCACCGACTAAGGACCAGCTCGCCGACCTCCGCGGGATCGCCGGGGCGCACACCGTCGGCGTCCCCGACGGCGGCCCGGGCCTGCCGCTGATCGGGTGGAGCACGCTGGGCGGTGACCTGCGCGTCCCGCACTTCGTCGGGATGTACGCGCTGCAGCTGCTGCCACTGCTGCTGATCGTGTTCGAGCTGGCCGCAGGGCGGGTGGCCCGGCCGGCCGACCCACGGGTGCGTCGCGACCTGATGACGACGGCCGCCGACGGCTACACCGGCCTGCTCGCCCTGCTGACCTGGCAGGCCCTGCGCGGACAGCCGCTCGTCGCCCCGGACGCGCTCACCGTCGCCGCGGCCGGGGCGCTGACGGTCCTGGTGGTGGCCGGTGCCGTCGTCGCGCTGCGGGAGCGGCGACCGGTGCTCACGCCAGGCAGGTGAGCGGGCGCCCGCCGTTGTACTCGACCATCTCGGCGAGCGCGGCGATGGTGTCGATCGGGGCGCCGCGCTCGGCGCCGTCGAGCTCGGCGTAGGCGCGGTGCAGGTTCCCGACGATGCGCTCGACGTCCGGCCAGTCGCCGAACCGGCCGAGGTCGGTGTCGCGGGCGGCCTCCAGCGGGCGGACACCGGCGTCGCGGGCGCGCTCGGCCAGGTCGAGGACGAACCGCAGGTAGTCGATCGTGTCCCGGACCGGCCCGTCGCCCTGGAACACCGGCCCGTGGCCGGGCACCGTCGTCGCGACCCCGAGCGGGAGCACCACCTGCTCCAGGACGTCGATCGCGCCGGTCACCGAGCCCATCAGCAGGAACGGCGTGCCGCCGTGGAAGACCAGGTCCCCGCAGTAGAGGACCGACCGGTCGGGTACGTGCACGAGGACGTCGTTGGTGGTGTGGGCGGGCGTCCCGACGTGGAGGACGTCGGCCCTCAGGTCCCCCAGGTGCAGCGCGACGCGGTCGGTGAAGGTGAGGAACGGCGGGTCCAGCGGGAGCGAGCCCCAGTCGCCGTGGTCCCAGAACGGCAGGTCCCGGGGCGGGCCGAAGGCGATCATCTCCGCGCGTGCCCGCTCGTGTGCGACGACCGTCGCGCCGGAGAACAGGGCGTTGCCCCACGTGTGGTCGCCGTGGTGGTGGGTGTTGACCAGCGTGCGGACCGGCCGGTCGGTGACCTCGCCGATCGCGGCCGCGAAGGCCCGGGTCCGGCGCTCGGTGGAGCAGGAGTCGACGGCGACGGCCCCCTGCGGCCCGACGAGCAGGCCCGCGTTGTTGATCCACCAGGTGCCGTCCGGCTGGACGTAGGCGAAGAGCCCGTCGGAGATCTCCTCCAGCCGGGGCGGGCCGGGGACGGTGATGTCGTGCGGGTGGGAGCTCATCGGCCGATCGTGACCGAACCGACCCCGAAACGCACGAGAGCCGGTCGGTGGCTACCGACCGGCTCTGCGGGGGATCAGGACTGTGGCCAGGGGCGGGGTCGAACCGCCGACCTTCCGCTTTTCAGGCGGACGCTCGTACCAACTGAGCTACCTGGCCCCGGCCTCCGGTGAACCGGAGATCCAGAGAGTGGAGCGACCCAGACGGGACTCGAACCCGCGACCTTCGCCGTGACAGGGCGACGCGCTAACCAACTGCGCCACTGGGCCTTGCTCTCGCGAAACGCATCGTATCCGATGTGTCTCGCGGTACCCCCAACGGGATTCGAACCCGCGCTGCCGCCTTGAAAGGGCGGAGTCCTAGGCCGCTAGACGATGGGGGCTGGGACCAGGCCCGAGGGCCTCGACCTTCCCTCAACGGCTGTCCGTTGGGAGTGAGTAAACCTTACGACACCGCTCCGAGGGGCCCTGCAACCACCCCCCGTTTCCGGCGTCGCCGCAGGTCAGCGAGCCACGGGTGGCGGCTGTTCCGGGTTGCCGGAGATCAGCCCCAGCATGTCGAGCAGCTCCCGCAGATCCTCGGAGTCGTCCGAGTTCCGGGCGACGACGAGCCGGGCGCGCTGCACCTGGTCGTCGGAGACCTTGAAGGCGTCGGCCGCGTTCCGCGGCGCCGGAATGGAACTGGTGTCGTCGTCGATGCCGCGCTTCGCGCCGATGGTCACGAGGCCTCCCCGTAGGCCGCCAGGACCTGCTCCGGGCCCGTCCGTGGGACGCGCCGCGTGCCGGTGTCCGTCGGTACCGCCACGTGCTGTGGCCGTGACCAAGACGTTACCCATCGTGCGGGGACCCCGCACGCCCCTTCCCGGGTGACGGCCGATCACCCAGCGCTGTGCGGGACGGGTGCGGCTCAGCGATCCGGCGAGACCCGGCAGGGGCTGCCGGACAGCTCCCCGACCGGCACGGATGCCGCCAGCGCCCGGTACCCGGCGGGCGACGGGTGGAGCCCGTCGCCGGAGTCCAGATCCGGACGGAGCCGGTGCGGGTCACCCGGGTCGCCCAGTGCGGCGGCCGCGTCGATCACCCCGTCGGCCCAGCGACGACCGTCCGAACGGAGCCAGCCGTTCACCTCGTCCCGGGCCGCGACGGCCGTCGGGGTGGCGCGGCCGCCGCTGGCCGACGGCGGGATGGTGGTGAGGAACACGCGCAGCCCCGCGGCGCGGGCCCGCTGGGCGAAGCCCTGCAGCCCGGCGACGAGGTCACCGGCGGCCGCGCCGGCGGCGAGGTCGTTGGTGCCGACGAGCAGCACCACGTCGCGCACGCCGGGAACGGCGGCCACGTCGTCGTCCCAGCGGGTCGACGGCGCGTCACCGCCGGCCGGCGGATCGTCCTGCAGCAGCTGGTTGCGCGACAGTCCCGCGTTCAGCACGGTCATCGGCCGGTCGCCGCCCGCCGCGGACAGCCGGGCGGCGAGCTGATCGGGGAAGCGGTCGTCGCCGCCGGGGGTGGAGCCCACGCCGTCGACGAGGGAGTCCCCGATCACGAGGACGGCGCCGTCCGGGCGGGCCGCCAGGACCTCCAGACCGGTCAGCACCGGCCAGGACTGCAGGGTCGTGTCGAAGCCCGCCGCGTCCGGGGCCGCGGTGCGGTCCCCCGGCCCGGACAGCCACGCGGTGCGCATCGCGACCGGGTGCGAGCCGATCGTGCGCGGCACCTCGGCCAGGAACAGGCTCACCGTCAGCGGCGCGCCCACCGCGGCGGCGACCGGTGCGGGATCGGTCAGCGTCTCGGCACCCGCCGGGATGTCGGCCACGGGGGCCCCGCCGACGGTCAGCGGGACCGGCCGGGTCACCGCGGCGCCCGGGCCGGTGGTGCCGACGGTCATCGCCGCGATCCGCAGCGGCCCGTCGCCGTGCCGGTTGGACAGCCGCAACCGCAGCTCCTCCCCCGCCGCGCCGGGCCGCACCACCATCCGCAGTGTCCGGCCGGCGAGGCTGTCGCCGGGGACGGCCTGCTGCGCGGCGTGCCAGGCGGCCGTCCAGCCGGGGGTGCACGTCGTCGCCGCGGCCGCCGCCGGGACGACCGACGGGACCGGGGCACAGCCCGCGGCCACGAGCCCGGCGAGCAGCGTCCCGAGCACCGCCGCACCGGCGACACCCCGCCTGCCACGCCACCGGACCGCACCGTCGTCGGGCCGCACCGGCACCGCCTCTCGTCCGTGGGCCCGCCCGCGGATCGGACGGGTCCCCCACGCGCTGTGTCGGGCCGTCACCCGATCACGTTACGGATCCGCCCGGTCACACTGCGACGATCGGCACATCGTCGTCGACGAACGGCCCGTCCCTCCGGAGCGGTCCGCCCACGGGAGGGCTGCGCACTGTCGGTGTCACCTCCTAGGGTCGTCGGCGACACGAGGGGCGGCCACCGTGGGCCGCCGGGATCGCCAGGGGAAGAGGACGACGGTGACCACCTACGAGGAGATCTTCCGTTCCAGTGTGGACGACCGTGAGGGCTTCTGGCTCCGCGCGGCCGACGGGATCGACTGGGACGTCGCCCCGACCCGCGCGCTCGACGAGTCGAGCCCGCCGTTCTACCGCTGGTTCCCCGACGGCGAGCTGAACGTCGCGTACAACGCGCTCGACCGGCACGTCGACGCCGGGAACGGCGACCGCACGGCCCTGGTGTACGACTCGCCGGTCACCGGCTCGCGGCGCTCCTACACCTATGCGGAGCTGCGCGACGAGGTCGCGCTGTTCGCGGGCGTGCTGCGCGACCAGGGCGTCGGCCACGGCGACCGGGTCGTCGTCTACATGCCGATGGTCCCCGAGGCCGCGATCGCGATGCTCGCCTGCGCCCGCCTCGGCGCCGTCCACTCGGTGGTCTTCGGCGGGTTCGCCGCCAAGGAGCTCGCCGTCCGGATCGACGACGCCGGGCCCACGGTCGTCGTCTCGGCGTCCTGCGGCATCGAGGGCACGCGCGTCATCGAGTACAAGCCGCTGCTCGACCGGGCGATCGAGCTGTCGGACCGCAAGCCCACGTCCACGGTGATCCTGCAGCGCGAGCAGGCCACCGCGCAGCTGGGCCCGACCGACGTCGACTGGGCCGAGGCCGTCGCCCACGCCACGCCCGCCGACCCGGTCCCGGTGAAGGCCACCGACCCGCTCTACGTGCTCTACACCTCCGGCACCACCGGCAAGCCGAAGGGTGTGGTGCGCGACTCGGGCGGTTACGCCGTCGCCCTGGCCTGGTCGATGCCCAACATCTACGACGTCGGCCCCGGCGAGACGATCTTCACCGCGTCCGACGTCGGCTGGGTCGTCGGCCACTCCTACATCGTCTACGCGCCGCTGCTGGCCGGAGCGACGACCGTGCTCTACGAGGGCAAGCCCGTCGGCACGCCGGACGCCGGGCAGTTCTGGCGGGTCGTCCAGGAGAACGGGGTGAAGTCGGTCTTCACCGCGCCCACGGCGTTCCGGGCGATCAAGAAGGAGGACCCGGAGGGCACGTTCCTCGGGCAGTACGACGTGTCCTCCCTGAAGTACCTCTTCCTCGCCGGCGAGCGCCTCGACCCCGAGACCCACCGCTGGGCCTCGGCTTTGCTCGGCATCCCCGTCATCGACCACTGGTGGCAGACCGAGACCGGCTGGCCGATCGCGGCCAACCCGGCGGGCATCGAGCTGCTGGAGGTCAAGCCCGGCTCACCGACCCGTGCCATGCCCGGCTGGGACGTCCAGGTCCTCGACGAGCGGGGCCACCCGGCCGAGCCCGGTGTCGACGGCGCGATCGTGGCGAAGCTGCCGCTGCCGCCCGGTGCGTTCCCGACGCTGTGGAACGACGACGAGCGCTACGTCAGCTCCTACATGTCGGCGTTCGAGGGCTACTACCTCACCGGCGACGGCGGGCACCTCGACGCCGACGGCTACGTCTTCGTCATGGGCCGCACCGACGACGTCATCAACGTCGCGGGCCACCGTCTGTCCACCGGCGGGATGGAGGAGGTCCTGGCCTCGCACCCGGACGTCGCGGAGTGCGCGGTGATCGGCGTCGCGGACACCATGAAGGGGCAGGTCCCGCGCGGGTTCGTGGTGCTGAAGGCCGGTGTCGACAGCAACGCCGAGGGCTACGAGGACGGGCTGCGCGCCGAGCTCGTGCAGATGGTGCGCGACCAGATCGGCGCGGTCGCCTCCCTCAAGGACGTCGCAATCGTCCCGGCCCTGCCCAAGACCCGTTCCGGCAAGATCCTCCGTAAGACGATGCGCGGGATCGCCGACGGCGCCGAGGAGCCGGTGCCCTCCACCATCGACGACGCGTCGGTGCTGGACACGCTGCGTCCGGTTCTGCGCAGGGAATGAGCACCCTCCATCGGGTGGTCCGGATGCGCCCCGCTTGACCCGGATCACCCGATGGCGGTAACGGCGGACGGCCGCGACCCGATGGTGGGTCGACGGCCGCTGCCGCTCCCCGGCATCCCCCGCGCGGTCGTCGACGTGGAGGTGTGCCGTGGACCCGGCGCGACTGCGACTCGCGGCACTGGCCGCCCCGGTGGCGCTCGGCGCCCTGCTCGGCGTGGCCGCGATGCTCGAACCCGACGAGGCACGCCTGCCCTCGGTCGGCAGCATCCCGGTGACCACCCGGGCGACGACCGCGCTCCTCACCGGGGTGCCGCACACCACCCCGCCGCCGGCGCCCGCGCAGGCCCGCGCGAACCTCGCGCCGCAGCCGTTGCCGACCGCCGCCCAGACCCGCGACAGCCGCTGACCTGCGGCCTTCCCGAACGGGAAAGGGAAGCATAACCGCAGGTCAGGGAGCCCTCAGTCCTGCGGCATCGTCCCGGCCGGGGCACCATGGGTGCCATGAAGGTCATCGTGGATTTCGACCGCTGCGAGAGCAACGCGGTCTGCATGGGTGTCGCGCCGGAGGTCTTCGAGGTGCGCGACGACGACTACCTCTACATCCTCGACGAGAACCCGGCCGAGTCGCTGCGGCCGAAGGTCGAGGAGGCGGCACGGAGCTGCCCCAAGGCCGCCATCACGATCGAGGGCTGAGCCCCGGCGGCCGGGGAGGCGCCGGGAGCTCGGCCGGCGCGGGTTGCCGGGTACTCCTCGCGGCGAGCAGGATCGCGGCGACGAGTGCACCGCCTGCGAAGGAGCCGACCGTGACACAGGGCGCGACGACCGACGTCTGGACCACCCCGCTCACCCCGCTGGCCTTCCTGGGCCGCTCGGCCGAGGTGTTCGCGGAGTCCACGGCGATCGTCTACGGCGACCGCAGGCACACCTACGCCGAGTTCGCGGCGGAGGCGACCCGGGTGGCGAACGCCCTCGCCGCGTCGGGCGTCGAGCCCGGTGACCGGGTCGCCTACCTGCTGCCGAACGTCCCGGAGATGCTCGTCGCGCACTTCGCGGTGCCGCTCGCGGGCGCGGTCCTGGTCGCGATCAACACCCGGCTGTCGACCGAGGAGGTCCGCTACATCCTGGACCACTCGGCGGCCACGGTGCTGGTCGTCGACGCCGTCCTGTACGAGACGGTCCGCCCGGTCGCCGACGAGCTGGCCACGGTCCGCGAGATCGTCACCGTCGTCGACCCGGCGGCGCCCGGCGACGGCGTCGGCTCCGGGACGAGCTACGCCGACCTGCTCGCCCGCGGCTCCGATGCCCCGCTGCCCTGGACCGTCGACGACGAGCGCGGCACCATCACGATCAACTACACCTCGGGGACGACCGGCAACCCGAAGGGCGTCGAGTACCACCACCGGGGTGCCTACCTGAACTCCTTCGGCGAGATCGTCCACTCCGGGCACACCGCGGACAGCGTCTACCTGTGGACGCTGCCGATGTTCCACTGCAACGGCTGGTGCACCCCGTGGGCCGTGACCGCGATCGGCGGCACCCACGTCTGCCTGCGCGAGGTCCGCGGCGACCGGATCTGGCAGCTGATAGGCGAGCACGGCGTCACCCATCTCAACGGCGCCCCGACCGTCGTCACGACGATCATGAACGCGCCCGAGGCCGTCACCCTGGACTACCGGCTGACGATCACGACGGCCGGCGCGCCGCCGTCGCCGACGACCATCCTGCAGATGGAGCGGATGGGGTTCCGCATCGTGCACGTGTACGGCCTCACCGAGACCTACGGGCCGTATGCGGTGAACCAGTACCAGCACGCCTGGGACGACCTCGACGGCGAGGAACGCGCCCGGCTCCAGGCCCGCCAGGGGGTCGGCATGGTGTGCGCGGACCGGGTCCGGGTGGTCGACGAGCAGATGGCCGACGTCCCCCGCGACGGCGCCACGATGGGCGAGATCGTGATGCGCGGCAACAACGTCATGAAGGGCTACCACCGCGACGAGGAGAAGACCGCCGAGGCGTTCCGCGGCGGCTGGTTCCACTCCGGCGACCTGGGCGTCGTACACCCCGACGGCTACGTCGAGCTGCGCGACCGCGCGAAGGACGTGGTCATCTCCGGCGGCGAGAACATCTCCACCGTCGAGGTCGAGCAGGCGATCGTCTCGCACGACGCGGTGCTGGAGGCCGCCGTCGTCGGGGTGCCGGACGAGAAGTGGGGCGAGGTCTGCAAGGCCTTCGCCGTGCTCAAGCCGGGCCGCTCCGCCGAGCCGCAGGAGCTGATCGACCACGTGAAGACGAGGATCGCCCGGTACAAGGCGCCCAAGTACGTCGAGCTGGTCGACGAGCTGCCCAAGACCTCCACCGGCAAGGTCCAGAAGTTCGAGCTGCGCGAGAAGGAGTGGGCCGGCCGCGGGGACTCACGCATCCAGGGTTGACGCATATCGGTTAGCGTTGCTGAACGTGAGCATCGCAACCGAATCGGGCACGACGGACACCACCGCGCCGTCCGCCTTCCGCGTCGCGACCGGCGCGGTGGTCGTGACGACGGCGTCGGTGCTCCCGGTGTTCCTCACCGGTGCCCTGTCGGTGCAGCTCTCGCGCGACCTGGCCTTCGACCCGTCCGGGCTGGGGCTGGTCGTCGCGCTGTACTTCGGGGTCAGCGCGCTGTGCTCGCTGCCGGTCGGCATGGTCGTCGAGCGGGTCGGATCACGGGTGACCAGCCGGATCGCCGTGGTCGGGGCGTCGGTGCTGATGGCGGCCCTGGCGCTGGGCGCGCGGTCCTACGTCGCGCTCGTCGTCCTGCTGCTCTGCGGCGCCTGGTGCAACGTGATGGGCCAGCTGTCGTCGAACCTGACGCTCGCGCGCTCGGTGCCCGCGCACCGGATGGGGCTGTCGTTCGGGGTGAAGCAGGCCGCGATCCCGGCGGCGACGCTGCTCGCCGGGCTGGCCGTCCCCGCGGTGGCGCTGACCGTGGGCTGGCGCTGGGCGTACGGGATCGGCGCGCTGCTGGCGCTGGGCGCACTGTTTGCGTGCCCGCGCACCGACGCCCGCCCGGCGGGTCGCACGGGGTCCGGCGACCGGGCGACGGCCGCGCTCGCGGTGATCGGCGCGGCCTCCGGGCTCGCGGCCGGGACCGCGACCGCGCTCGGCATCTTCCTGGTCGCCTCGGCGGTGGACCGCGGGATCGACCCCGGTCTGGCCGGGCTGATGCTGACCCTCGGCAGCGTGGTGGGGCTGTCGGTGCGGATGCTGCACGGATGGCTCGCGGACATGCGCTCGGGCGGCCACGTCGCCGTCGTCGCGGCGAGTCTCGCCGCGGGCGCCGGCGGGTTCGGGCTGCTCGCCGTGCCCGGGACGCCCGCGCTGGTCGTCGGGGTGGTGCTGGCGTTCGGGCTGGGCTGGGCGTGGCCGGGTCTGCTGCAGTTCGCCGTGGTGCGGCTCAACCCGTCCGCCCCGGCAGCGGCGACGTCGATCGTGCAGGTCGGTGTCTACGCCGGTGGTTTCGCCGGACCGATCGTCTTCGGTTCGCTCGCCACCCACGCGGGCTTCCCGACCGCGTGGACGGTCAACGCCGTCGTGATGCTGGTGTCGGCGGCGTTGATGCTGGTCGGGCGCCGGATGCTGCTCGCCCACGCGCGCCGCCGGGCCGAATCAGGACGCAGGCTGTCAGGGTCGTAGGGCACAGTGGCCCCCGCTCGCACCTTCCGAGGGGGACAACACGATGCCGGACGCGATCCGCGCCACGGGACTGGTCAAGACCTACGGGTCGCTGCGGGCACTCGACGGGGTCGACCTGTCGGTGCCGGAAGGGACGGTGCTCGGCCTGCTGGGACCGAACGGTGCCGGGAAGACCACGGTCGTCCGGGTGCTGACCACACTGCTGACACCGGACGCGGGAGAGGCCACCGTGGCCGGCGTGGACGTGCTGGCCGACCCCGCCGCTGTGCGCAGCCGGATCGGCCTGTCCGGGCAGTACGCGGCGGTCGACGAGTACCTGACCGGGTTCGAGAACCTGGAGATGGTCGGGCGGCTCTACCACCTGGGGCGCCGCCGGGCCCGGGACCGGGCCCGTGAGCTGCTGGCCGACTTCGGCCTGACCGACGCCGCGGACCGTCCGGCCCGGACCTACTCCGGCGGGATGCGCCGGCGGCTCGACCTGGCCGGGGCGCTCGTCGCCGACCCGCCGGTGCTGCTGCTCGACGAGCCGACCACCGGGCTGGACCCGCGCAGCCGCAACGATCTGTGGGACGTGATCCGCGGGCTCGTGGCGCGCGGGACGACGCTGCTGCTCACCACCCAGTACCTGGAGGAGGCCGACGCGCTGGCCGACGAGATCGTGGTCATCGATCACGGCCGGGTCATCGCCCGCGGCACCGCGGACGAGCTCAAGTCGCAGGTCGGCGGGGAGCGCCTGGAGGTCACGACCAGCCTGGCCGACGACCTGGAGCCCACCGCCGCGCTGCTCGCACCGCTCGGCGTGGGTGAGGCCGTGCTGGACCGGCACCGCCGCTCCCTGACGATGCCGGTCAGCGGCGGGGTCGAGGTGCTGCGCGCCGCGCTGGACCGGCTCGCCGAGGCCGGCACCAAGGTCGACGACGCGGGGCTGCGCCGCCCGACGCTCGACGACGTCTTCCTCACCCTGACCGGGCGCCCCGCCGACGAGGCGGACCAGGCCGAGGAGCCGACCCCGTGAACGCCGCCGCCACCATGCTCGCCGACGCCTCCGTCGTCGCGAAGCGCAATCTGATCAAGATCAAGCGGGTCCCGGACCTGCTGGTCTTCACCACCCTGTCCCCGATCATGTTCGTGCTGCTGTTCGCCTACGTCTTCGGCGGCGCGATCGACCCGACCGGCGGCGGGGCCGGGTACCGCGAGTTCCTGATGGCCGGGATCTTCGCCCAGACCGTCATCTTCGGGGCCACGAACACCGGCGCCGGGCTCGCCGAGGACGTCAAGAAGGGCATCATCGAGCGATTCCGCTCGCTGCCGATGTCGTCGTCGGCGGTGCTGACCGGCCGGACCCTGTCCGACGTGGTGAACAACCTGATCGTGCTGGTCGTGATGTCGCTGACCGGGCTGCTGGTCGGCTGGCGCATCCACACCTCGGTCGGCGAGGCGCTCGCCGGGTTCGCGGTGCTGATCGTGTTCGCCTACGCGTTCTCCTGGGTGATGGCGTTCGTCGGGCTGCTGGTGCCGAGCCCGGAGGTCGTGAACAACGCGTCGTTCATCGTGATCTTCCCGGTGACGTTCCTGGCGAACACCTTCGTGCCGCTGAACTCGCTGCCCGGCCCGCTTCGGGTGTTCGCCGAGTGGAATCCGGTCTCGGCGGTCACGGCAGCCGCACGGACCCTGTTCGGCAACGACGGCGCGATCCCGGCCTCGGCGTCCGCCTCGGACGCCTGGCCGTTGCAGCACCCGGTGCTCTACGTGCTGATCTGGTCGGTCGTGATCGTCGCGGTGTTCGCGCCGCTGGCGAGCCGGCAGTACCGGCGGGCCGCGAGCCGCTGACCCCGCTGCCACCGACCCCACTACGGCCCCCCTGCGGCGGATCGGTTCCGCCGCGGAGGGGGCCGTCGTGATCGTCGCCGGGCTGGTGCTGTAGTTGTCGGACCCGTCGAAGCGGCGGCCGGCGTCGATCCAGCTGGGGCCGCCGCTGCTGGGCGTGCCGGCTCTCGCGGCGGGGCCGGCGGCCTGACCCCGGACGTGGGGAGGCCCTCCCCGGTGTCCCCGGGGAGGGCCTCGTCGTTCGTCGGGACGCTCGTCGTGCGTGACCACTCCAGCGACTGCGGGGGCGCGTCGCTGTCGGGCGTCCCGGCGTCCGTCCGGGGTCAGCCGACCTGGTTGAGCCAGGCTCCGCGGCCGTTGGAGAAGTCCATCGGGTCGTAGAGCAGGACGTACTGCCCGGTCGCGCCGCTCGGCCGGTCGAAGCAGACGCTGCCGGTCGTGGTGCCGCCGGGCGCCAGCCGGCCGGCGGAGAGCAGCGAGTCGGAACCGAGCAACGTGGTCATCAGCGCCGCGCCGTTCGGGTCCTGGAGCTTCCAGTCGAAGCCCCCGTTGAAGGACTCCGTACCGGATCCGGTGTTGGTGTAGGTGACGTCCGAGCACAGGGTCTGCCCGATGGTCGAGTCGCCCGGTTTCAGCGGGGTGGCCGCGATCTGCAGGTTCCCGACGGTCAGCGTCTCACCTGCATCGGTGACCACGTCGTCGGCGGTCGCACCCGGGAAGGCACCCGACGCGTCGCCGGAGGCTGCCGACCCGGCCGCGGCCGGAGTCGCCGTCGAGGGGGTCGTCGGCAGACCCGACACCGCGGCGGCGAACACCGACGCGTAGAGGACGCAGACCACGAGCCCGATCGCCGAGAGTACGGTGCCCGCGATCGCGACCCCGCGGTTGTCCGCCCGGCCCCTGCTCGCCCGGACGACACCGAGCACACCGAACAGCAGGCCCAGCAGTACCAGCGGCCAGGCGATCATCCCGATGATCGGGATGAAGGAGAACAGCAGGCCCAGGATCCCGAGCACCAGCGCGGTGACGCCGAACCCGTTGCGCGGGGCGACAGCGGGGACGGCCGGGGCCGCGGTGCGCTGCTGCGGGACACCGCCGCGCCGGGCCGCACTCGGCCACGGCTGGGCGCCGGTGGCGGCCGGGGCCTGCTGCTGCGGGCTGCGGGCCTGCTGCGGGACCCCGCCCGGGTTGGTGCGGCCGAAGGGCGGCCCGCCGAAGGGGACCTCGGGGTGGCCGTCGTAGTAGGGGTTCGGGTTGCCGCCGGAGTGCTGCGGCCGGGGCTGGTGGTGCGGCGCCCAGCCCTGCGGCGCGGCACCGCGCGGGTCCTGCGCGTACTGCTGCTGGTGGCGTCCGGGGCCCTGGGGCCCCCGGTACTGCTGCGGGACACGGTGCGGGCCGGACTGCTGCTGCGGCGGGCCGGAGAGGTCCGGGGCGCCGTGGCGGTTCTGCGGAGTGGTCACGCCACGGCTGTCGCGGCGACGGCGGCCCGCGTATCAGCCGGCCCGCCCTTATCAACAAATGTGAGGACAGGTCCGTTCAGCCGTGCCGGTAGTCGGCCGAACAGGTCAGCCGAGGCGGTCGATCAGGGCCAGCGCGTCGGTCGGTGCGTGGACCTTCGCGTCGTTGTCGAAGTAGCAGACGACGTCGTGCCCGGCGTCGCGCCAGCCGCGGACGCGCTCCGCCCAGCCGTCGAGGGCCTCGGCGGTGTAGCCGCCGCTGTAGAGCTCCCCCTGGCCGTGCAGGCGCAGGTAGACGAGGTCGGCGGTCACCTCGTCGAACACCGGCCAGGTGCCCGCGGAGTCGGACAGCACCAGCGCGACCCCGTGCTCCCGCAGCAGCGCGGTGAACGCCGGGTCCCGGAACGACGGGTGCCGCGGCTCGACCGCGTGCCGCAGCGGGCGGTCGGCGTCGGTCTCGACCAGCGCCCGGCCGTCGAGCCGCTCGTCGTGCCCGGTCGCGGCCCGGGCGGCGGCCGTGGTGCTCGCCGGCAGCAGCTCCAGGAAGCGGGCCAGCCGGTCGGCGTCGAACCGCATCCGGGGCGGCAGCTGCCACAGCACCGGGCCCAGCGCCGGCCCCAGGCCGAGCACGCCGGAAGCGAGGAAGTTCGCGACCGGCACCGCGACGTCGCGCAGCTGCTTGAGGTGCGTCACGAACCGCGGGCCCTTCACCGCGAACACGAACCCGGCCGGGACCTGCTCGGCCCAGGCCCGGTAGTTCTCCGGGCGCTGCAGGGAGTAGAACGACCCGTTGATCTCGATCGAGGTGACCTGCCGGGACAGGTACTCCAGCTCGCGGCGCTGCACCAGTCCGGGCGGGTAGAACGTGCCGCGCCACGGCCGGTAGCGCCACCCCGACGTCCCCACCAGGGCCCGTCCGGGCCGGGTGGCGGATCCGGGGCGCGTCACGTGCCGCCGACCAGCCCGCGCAGCGCGGCCGCCCCGGCGACCGGGTGCGTGACGGGCCCGTCGTGGCCGCCGGGCAGCTCGACGAGCCCGCGGCCGAGCCGGGACGCGAGTACCTCGGCGCAGCGGTGCTCCCAGCGCCCGCGCGACTCGACCCCGCCGGTCGGGACGACCCGGACCCCGCTCGCAGTGATGTCGTCGGGGTCGATGCGGACGGCCCGTACCGCGGGGACGTCGTGGCGCAGGAACCGGCGCAGTGCGGGCTCCGGGTCCCCGGACGGCGGTTCCGGCCGGTAGCCGGGCTCGACGGGGTCGTCGCCCGAGGTCAGCGCGGCCATCAGCCGCAGCGCCCCGCCGAGGTCGTCGCGTGCGGCGAGCGCCTCGACCCGGTCCAGGGCCGCCTCGCGGTCGGCATCGCGGACGAGGCCGGGCAGCGGCGGCTCGTGCGCCACCAGCGTCGTGACCAGGTCCGGGTGGCGCACCGCGAGCAGCAGGCCGATCACCGCCCCGATGCTCACCCCCACGACGGCGGACGGTCCGGTGTCGGCCAGCAGCGCGGCGGCGTCGTCGGCGTGCGCGTTCAGCCCGACCGGGTCCGGCCCGGCCGGGCTGCGACCGACGCCGCGCCGGTCGTAGGTGCGGACCCGGTGGGTGACGGCGAGCTCGTCGACGAGCATCCGGGCCGCGCCGGCCTCGGCCACGCCGCCCTGGACCAGCAGCAGCGGCGGTCCCGATCCGGCCGTCTCGTGGTGCAGTGGCACGGTGCCCTCCCTCGCGGTGCGCGGCCGGATGCGGGACCCGGCGGACGCGGTACGGGCCCGATCATCGCCCGGGCGGCTGCGGTCCCGCCCGTTTGCCAGGATGGACGGCATGCGCACCCGACCGCACCTCCCGTCGTGACCGAGCTCGCCCCGGCGGTGCGCCGGGTCCTGGACTGGCCGGTCGACCACGTGGGCGCGGCCGTCGTCGCCGCCGACGGCACCGTGCTCGCCACCGCGGGCGCCACCGACCGCGAGTTCGGGCTGGCCTCGGTGACCAAGCTGCTCTCGGCCTACGCCGCCCTGGTCGCCGTGGAGGAGGGCGCCGTCGACTGGGACGACGCGGCCGGCCCGGAGGGCGCGACCGTGCGCCACCTGATCGCGCACACCTCGGGTCTGGCGTTCGACACCGACGACGTCCGTGCCGCCCCGGGTGAGCAGCGGATCTACTCGAACACCGGGTTCGCGGTGCTCGCCGGCGCCATCGCCGAGGCGACCGGCATCGGGTTCGCCGAGTACCTGCACGAGGCCGTCTGCGCCCCGCTCGGGATGACGCACACCCGGCTGGAGGGCTCGGCGGGCGCGGGCGCGGTGTCCACCGTCGACGACCTGGCCCGCTTCGCCGCCGAGCTGCAGGCCCCGCAGCTGCTGGACCCGCGCACCGTCGCCGAGGCGACGACCGTCGCCTACCCCGGGCTCGACGGCCTGCTCCCCGGCTACGGACGGCAGAAGCCGAACGACTGGGGCCTGGGCATGGAGATCCGCGACGGCAAGTCCCCGCACTGGACCGGGGAGCACTCGTCACCGCGGACCTTCGGCCACTTCGGGCAGTCCGGCACGTTCCTGTGGGTCGACCCGGACGTGCGCGCCGCCGCCGTCGTGCTGACCGACCGCGACTTCGGGCCGTGGGCGGTCCAGGCGTGGACGCCGTGGACGGACGGGGTGCTCGCGGCGCTCGCGACCGGCTGAGGACCGGTCAGGGGCCGACCCGGTCGAAGCCCCAGGAGTGCGGCGGCCGGGCCAGCAGCTCGCCGGGCGGCTCGGGCAGCGTCGTCCCGGCCGGCACCCCGACCGCGATGACGACGACCCGCCCGCCGTCGGCGACGAACAGCTCGTGGCGCTCGGCGCCGGCCAGCGCGACGACCGCCTGCTCGCGCACGTGGGCGAGGAGCTCGTCGCGCCGGCCGTCGGCGGCGCGGGCCTCCCACATCAGCGTCGGGGTCACGTCCGGCGCTCCGGGACGGTCGGCACGTCGACCGCGGCGGCCACGTCCTGCGCGGTGACCCGGAACCGGGCCGGGTAGTGCGCGGCGTCGCGGACGGCGGGCGGCTCGGTGTCGCGCCAGACGAACCCGCACGCGCCGCAGCGGTGCACGGTCCACACCCCGGGGACCGGGGAGGTCGCGAGCACGGCGGCGCCGTCGGTGGAGCAGCGGGGGCAGGTCATCAGCGGTTCTCCTTCCGGTCGCCGGCGACGAGCCGGCCGAGTCGCTCGACCCAGGCCGCGGTGTCGTCGGGCGGCACCACGCCCTGGGAGTAGTGCCCGCGGTCGTCCGGGGCGGTCGGGGTGGTGGCGTCGATGATCAGCTTGTGGGTGATCCCGGCCGGGTCGGACCCGGGGTCCAGCGGCAGCACCGGCATGTCGGGCAGGGTCACCAGGTCGTGCGCGGGGTGCATCTTGGTCGACAACGCCCACATGACCTGGGGCAGGTCGAACGGGTCCACGGTGTCGTCGACGCAGATCACGACCTTGCAGTAGCCGAGGCCGTGCGGGGTGGTCATGGTCCGCATCCCGACGGCCTTGGCGAAGCCCCCGTAGCGGTTGCGGACCGACACGATCGCGAGCAGCCCGTGGGTGTACATGGCGTTGACCGCGCGCACCTCGGGGAACTCGGCCTGCAGCTGCTTGAGCAGCGGGACGCAGGTGTTCGGCCCGATGAGGTAGTCGCACTCGGTCCACGGCATGCCGATGTAGAGGTGCTCGAAGTAGGGCGTGGTCCGGTAGGACACCCGGTCGATGCGGATCTGCGGCATCCGGCGGCCGCCCGAGTAGTGCCCGGTGAACTCGCCGAACGGGCCCTCGAAGTGCCGCTCGCGGCCCAGGACGACGCCCTCCAGCAGGATCTCGCAGCCCCACGGGACGTCGAGCCCGGTCTCCGGACCGGTGGCGATCGGGCAGGGCGAGCCGCGCAGGGCGCCCGCCATCTCGTACTCGCTGTCGGTGTAGGCGATCGGCATGCCCGCCACCAGCGGGATCGTCGGCTCGTTGCCGAGCGCGATCGCGACCGGCAGGTCCTCGCCGCGCTCCTCGGCGCGGCGCAGCTGCAGCGCGATGTCGTGCTGCGGGACGGGCTGCAGACCCAGCGTGCGCGGCCCCTGGACCTCCATCCGGTAGATGCCCAGGTTCTGCTTGCCGAAGGACTCCGGGTCGTCGGGGTCGCGGCTGACGACGGCGGCCTTGTCGATGTAGAAGCCGCCGTCGCCGGAGTTGATGCGGAACAGCGGCAGCAGCGCGAACAGGTCGACCGCCTCCGCGGCGACGGTGTTCTCCGCGAACGGCGGGTCGGCGCGCCGCTCGACCGGCACCGGGAAGGCGTCCCAGCGACGGCCGAACTCCTCGACCTGCTCGCGCACCGGGGTCTCCGGCGGCAGCCCGAGCGCGATCGCGTGGTTGGCCCAGGAGCCGTGCGCGTTGAGCACGATGTTCGGGTCGCGGAACCCGGCGACGTCGGTGAACAGCAGCGCGGGGGCGCGGTCGCCGAGCTTCGGGGCGGCGGCACCGGCGGCGCCGAGGTCGGGCTCGGCCTTCACCTCGTCGTCGATGCGCAGGAGCTGGCCGTGCCCCTCGAGCTCGGCCAGGTAGTCGCGGAAGGTGTCCATCAGGCGCTCCTCCTCTGACGCGCGGACCCGCCGGTCCAGCGGCGGGCCCGCGGGGCGGGCAGGTCGAACTGGTCGCAGATGCGGGCGACGACGTGGTCCACGACGTCGTCCACCGCGGCCGGGTGGTTGTAGAAGGCGGGCATCGGCGGGACGATCCGCACCCCGGCGCGGCGCAGGGCCAGCATGTTCTCGAGGTGGATCTCCGACAGCGGGGTCTCCCGCGGCACGAGGACCAGCCTCCGGTCCTCCTTGATCGTGACGTCCGCGGCGCGGGCGACGAGCCCGTCGGCGATGCCGTGCCGGATCTGCGCGAGGGTCTTCATCGAGCAGGGGACGACGACCATCCCGTCCGTCCGGAACGAGCCGGAGGAGATCGACGCGGCCTGGTCCCCGAACGGGTGGGCGGTCCCGGCCAGCGCCTCGACCTCGGGCACCGTCCAGCCGGTCTCCTCGACGATCGTCGCCCGCGCCCACTTCGAGAGCACGAGGTGCGTGTCGACCTCGGCGTCGCGCAGCGCCTCCAGCAGGCGGATCCCGAGGATCGCGCCGGTCGCGCCGGTGATTCCCACGACGAGTCGCACCGGACCACCTCCCAACTAGTTCGTATACTAACTGTTTGCATACGCACTATACTCGCGGCATGACCGATCGCAACCCGGGTGCCGACGAGGCGGTCGTCCACCTGCTCCGCCGGGTCCTGCAGTCCCACACCGCGACCTGGCAGCAGCGCGTCCCGCAGCTGACCAAGCCGCAGTACGCGATGCTCGACGCACTGCGCCGCCGTCCCGGGATCGACCAGGTCACGCTCGGATCGCTCGCCGCGACCGACAAGGGCACCACCACCGAGCTGCTGCGCCGGATGGAGCGCCACGGCTGGCTGAGTCGCACCCGCTCCGAGACCGACCAGCGACGACGGCTGGTCCACCTCACCGACGAGGGGGAACGCCTGGCCGCCGGGGCCGCGACCGAGGCCCGTGCGCTGGCCGCCGAGTTCCTCGCCCCGCTCGACGAGACCGAGCGGGCCCGGTTGCGCGACCTGCTGGCCCGGCTCGCCGAGACGGGGTCCGACGCCGTTCCCGAGAGGGACGGGAACTGAGCCGGAAACCGTCGCGTGGGGCGGGAATGATCCGGGACCCCCGCCCGTTGGAACGACTGTCCGAGCCGGGCGAACCGAGTCCCCGGGCCGCAATAGATAACCGCCGCCGTGGAATTCCGTTCGGCTGGAGCCGCGGTGCGCCACTCGCCGCGAGGCGACCGGCGTCCGGTTCGGACCCCATACCGCCGATTCCCGAAACCCATTCGACGACGCCTGCGAGGCCGGTCACCATGGTCGGCGCACGCCCGGTCCCGGGCGACCAGGCAGACTGAACGAACGATGTCCAGCGAACCCGTCCCGTCCTCGACCTCCGCGCAGCCGTCGTCGCACGACCGTCCGCGCCGCCCCCGCCGCCGTTCCGGTACCCGGGGCGACCACCGGCAGCGCGGCGGGACCTCCGGCACCCCGCAGGACACCGCCACCCAGCAGGACACCGTCATCCACCAGGACCAGACTCCATCGGACCTCGCCGCAGCGCAGGCCGCCCCCGGGACGGAGGGCGCCGCGCGCGGCGTCCCGGCCCGCGAGCAGCAGCGCCGCCGCACGTCGACGCAGCGCCGCCGCGGGCCGCGGGGCCGGCGCGCTGCCGTCACGGCGCCCGGCCCCGACCAGCCCGGCCGCCGCGGCCCCGACCGCGACGGCCCGGAACAGGCGGGCTCCGCCCCGGACAGGAAGACCGACGCCGGCCGCCCGCGCCGTCGCGCCGCCGGCGACGGCCGCGACTCCGCCGAGCCGCCGCTCCCCCCGCTCGACGACGCCGAACTCACCGCCCTGCGCGAGCGCCTCGCCGCGCTCGGACCGACCGAGGCCGAGCGGCTGCGCGGCCGGCTGGACCGGGCCCGCGACGGGCGCGCCCAGCGGCGGGTCGCCGACGCCGTCGCGAAGGCCGAGCACCGCGTGGAACGCCGCCGCGCCGCGCTGCCGCGGATCTCCTACCCCGCGACACTGCCGGTCTCCGCGCGCCGCGAGGAGATCGCCGACGCGATCCGCGACAACCAGGTCGTGATCGTCGCCGGGGAGACCGGATCCGGGAAGACGACGCAGCTGCCGAAGATCTGCCTCGAGCTGGGCCGCGGTGTGCACGGGATGATCGGGCACACCCAGCCGCGGCGGCTCGCCGCGCGCACCGTCGCCACCCGGATCGCCGAGGAGCTGGGCGTCGAGCTCGGCGGGGCGGTCGGCTGGAAGGTCCGGTTCACCGACGCCGTCGGCGACTCGACCATGGTCAAGCTGATGACCGACGGCATCCTGCTGGCCGAGCTGGCCGGCGACAAGGACCTGCTGGCCTACGACACGCTGATCATCGACGAGGCGCACGAGCGCAGCCTCAACATCGACTTCATCCTCGGGTACCTGACCCGGCTGCTCCCCCGCCGTCCGGACCTGAAGGTCGTCATCACCTCGGCGACGATCGACCCGGAGCGCTTCGCCCGGCACTTCGGCACGGCCACCGAGGGCAGCGACCCGACCCCGGCCCCGATCGTCGAGGTCTCCGGGCGCACGTTCCCGGTCGAGGTGCGCTACCGCCCCGTCGTCGACCCGGACGACCCGGACGCCGATCCCGACCGGCAGCTGGACGACGCGATCGGCGACGCCGTCGTCGAGCTCCAGCGCGAGGGACCGGGCGACGTGCTGGTGTTCCTGCCCGGTGAGCGCGAGATCCGCGAGGCCACCGAGGCCCTGGAGCGGCGCAACCTGCGGAACACCGAGATCCTGCCGCTCTACGCCCGACTGTCGACGGCCGAGCAGCAGCGTGTCTGGGCGCCGCACGCGGGCAACCGGGTCGTGCTGGCCACCAACGTCGCCGAGACCTCGCTGACCGTGCCCGGCGTCCGCTACGTCGTGGACACCGGCACCGCGCGCATCTCGCGCTACTCGCGCCGCCTCAAGGTGCAGCGGCTGCCGATCGAGAAGATCTCCCAGGCCTCGGCGAACCAGCGCTCCGGTCGCTGCGGCCGCACCTCGGACGGCATCGCGATCCGGCTGTACGCCGAGGACGACTTCGACGCCCGCCCCGAGTTCACCGACCCGGAGATCCTGCGGACCAACCTGGCCTCGGTCGTGCTGCAGATGATCGCGCTGGACCTGGGGGAGATCTCGGAGTTCCCGTTCGTCGAGCCGCCGGACCGGCGCGCCGTCGCCGACGGCCTGGACCTGCTGCACGAGCTCGGCGCGCTGCGCCCGGACCGGCGCTCGCTGACCGCGGTCGGACAGTCGCTGGCGCGGCTGCCGGTGGACCCGCGGCTGGGCCGGATGCTCGTGGAGGCGCACCGCAACGGCTGTCTGCGCGAGGTGCTGGTCATCGCCGCCGCGCTGAGCGTGCAGGACCCGCGCGAGCGGCCCACCGAGCAGCGCCAGGCCGCCGACGACAAACACCGCCGCTTCGGTGAGGACGGCTCGGACTTCCTGGCCTACCTGCGGCTGTGGGACCACCTGAACGCCCGCCGCGACGAGCTGTCGGGCAGCCGGTTCCGCCGCGAGCTGCGTGAGGACTTCCTGCACTACCTGCGGGTGCGCGAGTGGTGGGACCTGCACGGCCAGCTCCGCCAGGCCGCCCGCAGCTCCGGCATGGATCTGAACGACCACGACCCCGAGTGGCCGCGGCACGCCGACCGGATCCACCAGTCCGTCCTCGCCGGTCTGCTGTCGCAGATCGGCATGCAGGACCCGCTCGCCGAGAAGGGCACCGGGAAGGGCGCCGGGAAGGAGCGGAAAGGCCCGAAGGACTACCTCGGTGCCCGCGGCGCGAAGTTCGCGATCTGGCCCGGCTCGGGCCTGGCGCGCAAGCCCCCGCGCTGGGTGATGGCCGCCGAACTCGTCGAGACGACGAGATTGTGGGCGCGGACCGTCGCACCGGTCCAGCCGGACTGGATCGAGCCCCTCGCCGGACATCTCGTCAAGAAGACATACTCGGAACCGCGCTGGTCACGTACGCGCGCGTCCGCCGTCGCGACCGAACGGGTCACCCTGCACGGGCTGCCGCTGGTGGCCGACCGCAGCGTCGCCTACGGCCGGATCGACGCCGAGGTGAGCCGCGACCTGTTCCTGCGGCACGCCCTCGTCGAGGGCGACTGGGAGACCCGGCACCCGTTCTTCCATGCCAACCGGGAGCTGCTCGACAGCGTCGAGGAGCTGGAGCACCGGGCCCGGCGCCGCGATCTGGTCGTCGACGAGGACACCCTGTTCGCCTTCTACGACGAGCGGGTCCCCGCCGACGTCGTCTCCGGAGCGCACTTCGACCGGTGGTGGAAGAAGGAGTCGAGGCAGGCCCCGGACCGGCTGACCTACACCGAGGAGATGCTCGCGACCGAGGCCGCGAAGCAGGTCGACCGCGCCCATTACCCCGACCACGTCGAGGCGGGCGGGCTGACGCTGCCGCTGTCCTACGCGTTCGAGCCCGGCCATCACGAGGACGGCGTGACCGTCGACGTGCCGGTGGCGGCACTGAACCAGGTAGACCCGACGCCGTTCACCTGGCAGGTGCCCGGGCTGCGCGAGGAGCTCGTCACCGCGCTGATCCGGACGCTGCCGCGGAACCTGCGGCGCAACTTCTCCCCCGCCCCGGACCACGCGAAGGCGGTGCTGGCCCGGCTGCGCGGCGAGACCGGCCGGCGGCCGCTGCTCGACGTCCTGGAGGACGAGCTCGGCCGGATGCGCGACGTGGAGATCCGGCGCGAGGACTGGGAGCTGGAGCGGCTGCCCGAGCACCTCACGGTGACCTTCCGGGTGCTCGACGAGTCCGGTGCCGAGCTGGCCCGCGACACCGACCTGGACAGGCTGCGCCGCGCCCTCGCCCCGAAGGTGCGGGAGGAGCTGGCCGCCGCGGGCAGCGACGTCGAGGCGACCGGGCTGACGTCGTGGACGATCGGCGAGCTCCCCCGCGAGCTGCCGATCCGGCGTGGCGCGCACACGGTCACCGGCTACCCGGGCCTGCGCGACCGCGGCACGAGCGCCGACGTCCGGGTGTACGCGACGGCGCCCGAGCGCGACCCCGCCCACCACCGCGGGGCCCGGCGGCTCCTGCTCCTCAACACCACCCACCCGGGGAAGCAGGTGCAGCGCGGCCTGGACAACCGGGCGCGGCTGGCCCTGTCGCGCAACCCGCACGGCTCGCTCGACGCCCTGCTCGACGACTGCACCACCGCCGCGGCCGATCACCTGATGGCCCGGGGCGGCGGCGACCCGTTCGACGGGGCGCAGTACGCACGACTCGCGGAGCTGCTGCGGATGCGGCTGCCGTCGACGACGTTGCAGGTCCTCGACGCCGTACGCGGCGTGCTGGAGGTCTGGCACCGGGTCGGTGCGGCGCTGGCGGACCTGCGCGGTCCCGCCACCCGCGACGGCGTCGCCGACGTGACGGCGGTCGTGGGCCGGCTGACCGCGCCGGGCTTCGTCACCGCCGCCGGGGCGACCCGGCTCGGCGACGTGAAGCGCTACCTGCAGGGCTGCGAGCTGCGGCTGGAGAAGCTGCGCGCCGACCCCGCCCGCGACGCCCGGTGGACCGCCGAGATCGCGCCGGTCGAGGCGGAGTACCGCGGGCTGCTGGCCGCCCTGCCCGAGCACACGCCGCCGTCGCCCGCGCTGCGCGAGATCGGGTGGATGCTCGAGGAGCTGCGCATCTCGCTGTACGCGCACCCGATGAAGACCCGCCATCCGGTGTCGGTGCAGCGGATCGAGCGGGCGATCGACGCGCTCTGAGGCGTGACCGTCGGGGGTCGCAGGCACACTGCCGCCATGACCGATGCACCCGTTGCCAGGTTCGCACTGTTCGCGCTCGACTGCCCGGACCCGCTGGAGCTCGCCCGGTTCTACTCGGCGATCACCGGCTGGCCGGTCCAGGGGCCGACCGACACCGACCCCGACTGGGTCGAGCTCGACCCGGGCGGCGCGGGCGCGACCCTGGCGTTCCAGCAGATCTCCGAGGGAGAGTTCACCCCGCCGGAGTGGCCCGGGCAGGTGCGGCCGCAGCGCGGGCACGTCGACTTCGACGTGCCCGACCTGGACGCCGGGGAGGCCGCGGTGCTGGCGCTCGGCGCCACCCGGCACGAGGTCCAGCCCGCGCCGGACAGCTTCCGGGTCTTCCTCGACCCGATCGGGCACCCGTTCTGCCTGGTGCGGGCCTGAGTTCCGCCCGGCGGAACCCCGGTGATTCTGTGAGGATCAGGTCTCCGTCGACGGCGAGGGGCCCGCGATCATGACCGCACCGACCACTCCGTACACCGAGCTGGGCGAGGCTCTGGGCACCGACTTCTTCTCGGTGCGCGACCAGTTCACCGACGAGCAGTGGCAGCGCTTCGCCGACACCCGCACGTTCGTCGACGCCGAGGTCCTCCCCGGCATCAACGACTACTGGGAGCGCGCCGAGCTGCCCTGGCACCTGTTCCGGCGCCTCCCCGAGCTCGGGATCGTCGGCGAGGACATCCGGGGCTACGGGGCGGCCGGGATGAGCCCGCTCGCGCTCGGCCTCGTGCACATGGAGCTGCACCGCGGGGACGGCTCGCTCGGCACGTTCCTCGGGGTGCACGCGGGCCTGGCGATGAAGGCGATCGCGATGTGCGGCTCGGAGGAGCAGAAGCAACGCTGGCTGCCGTCGATGTCCACCATGGACAAGTTGGGCGCGTTCGCGCTGACCGAGCCGATGCACGGTTCGGACTCGGTCGCGCTGGAGACCACCGCGACCCGCGACGGGGACCACTGGGTGCTGCGCGGGTCGAAGCGCTGGATCGGTAACGGCAGCGTCGCGGACCTGGTGGTCGTGTGGGCGCGCGACACCGACTCCGGCGAGGTGCTCGGGTTCGTCGTCGAGACCCCGGCGGAGGGCTACGAGGCCACCGTCATCCCGGGCAAGGTGTCGCTGCGGGCACTCTGGCAGGCCGACATCGAGCTGGACGGGGTCCGGGTGCCGGAGGAGAACCGGCTGACCGAGGCGCGGACGTTCGCCGACTGCGCCGCGGTGCTGGCCACCACCCGGGGCACCTGCGCCTGGATGGCACTGGGCCACGCGACCGCCGGCTACGACGCCGCCCTGCGCTACGCGCTGGAGCGCGAGCAGTTCGGCAAGCCGCTGGCGAGCTTCCAGATCGTGCAGCAGCGGCTCGTCGCGATGCTCGCCGACCTGACCGGCATGCAGCTCTACTGCATGCAGTCCGCCCGGCTCGCCGAGGTGGGCAAGCTGTCGCCGACCGTCGCGGGGCTGGCGAAGATGCACAACACCCGGACCGCCCGCAAGATCCTCTCCGAGGCGCGGGACCTGCTCGGCGGCAACGGGATCCTGCTGGAGCACCACGTCGTGCGGCACTGGGCCGACATCGAGGCCATCCACACCTTCGAGGGCACCGAGACGATCCAGACCCTCATCGTGGGCCGGGACGTGACCGGGATCAGCGCGTTCACCTGATCCCGGCGGGCGGGGTCAGGCTGCCAGGTCGCGGGGGCCGGGCGTCTCCCGGCCGAAGCGACGGGCCAGGTCGGCCTCGACGCGGCGGTCCGAGCGGCGCTCCAGCCACCGCCGCCCCCGTGCGGTCCGCGCGACGAGCAGCGACTCGACCAGGTTGCGCAGCACCTGCGACGGCCACATCCACGCCGCGGTCACCGGCAGGTCCAGGTCGCGCAGGCCCTCGGCGCGCAGGAACACCCGCAGCAGCGACAGCAGCCGTCGTCGCTCCCAGGCGCCGCGGAACCGGTCGGCGGGGCCACCGGTCCGCTCGCTGCGCAGCCCCTCGACGAGCGCGCCCGCGAGCAGCGGGCCTGCCGGGGTGACGTCGCCCTGGGCCAGCACGACGTGGTGGTTGAACGCGTTCTGGGCGCGCTCGGTGTCGAACAGCCAGTCGTCGTCGACCCCCATCAGCCACCCGACGTAGCGCCACAGGTGCATGATCGCGTCGCCGTCGGCGCGCGGGACGTGGCGTCCGAGCAGGCGGCAGCCGAGGATCGCGGTGCTGTTGAACAGCCCGAGCGTGGCCGCGGCGTCGGCCTGGTTGATCGGCAGCCCGTGGCCGGCGACGTCGTAGCGGTCGCCCCGCTCGAACCGCTCAGCGACGAGGGCGTGCATGGCGCGCACGTGCAGCGTCGCCGCCCAGCCCGCACCACCGGGCACCATCCCGCCGGGACGGCTCACGGCGAACGCCCACGCCTGGGTCTCGCCGAGGCGGCGCATCGCGCCGGCGCCGGTGAGCCCACCGGTGCGGACGAGCAGCTCGGTGGGGCCGCCGTAGCGGTAGCCGCCGATCAGCGAGAGTCCCAGCAGCACGTCGTCGCGGCTGCGGCCGAGCCTGCGGTAGGCGCGGGCGCCGCGCTCGAGCAGGTCCCGGTCCAGCCAGTCCGGGTCCGGGGTGACCGCGGCGAGGAAGTCCCGCAGCGCGGGCGGGGCGTCGGCCGGCGCGGCGCCCGCGGCCAGCGCGGTGTGCAACGCCCGCATGGTCACACGGCCGGTCCCGGCGCGGCCGGCCTCGTCGCGGTCGCGTCCCATCGCGCGGGCCAGCGCGGCGCCGGTCTCGTCGCGGGTGAGCATCCGGCGGCCGATCTCGGCGAGCAGCGCGGGATCGTGGTCGCGGACCCCGGCGACCAGGCCGAGCGGACGGGCGATGCGCGCCGCACGCTCGGGCGCACTGCGGAAGCGTCGCGGGGCGACGGGCGGCTCTGCCAGCATGGACCGATGCTGACACGAGCGAATGCTCGCCTTCAACGCGCGTTCCGGGGCGCCCGGTGAGCGGGCGCGGGGCCCGGCGGCGCGAGCCGCGCCAGGAGCGGTCCCGGGCGATGGTGGAGCGGATCGTCGCGGCGGGCCGGGACGTGCTGGTCACCCGTGGATACGACGGCGCGTCGACGAACCGGATCGCGGCCGCCGCCGGGGTGTCGCCCGGGTCGCTCTACCAGTACTTCCCGGACAAGGACGCGGTGCTGACCGAGGTGCTGGACCGCTACCTCGACGCGATGGAGGCTCGCGTCTCGCGCGCGTTCCTCGACTCGGTCGCCGCGGCCGGGCCGGGGGCGGGCACCGCTCCGGCGGTGCGCGCGACCCTGGAGGCGCTGCTCGACACCTTCGGCGAGGAGCCGGACCTGCTACGGGTGATCGTCGAGCAGCTGCCGCGCTCCCCCGGCGGGCGCCGGGCCGCGTTCGCCGGCCGGATCGACGACCTGGTCACCACGGTGCTGCTCACCCGCGGCGCCGGGGACACCGACGCGGCGCGGGCCGCGGCGTGGACGGTCGTGCGGACCGTCGAGCACCTGACCACCGGGTTCGTGCTGGAGCGGCCCGGGTTCGCGCGGGCGGTCGTCGTCGACGAGCTGACCGCGCTGGTCGCGGGCTACCTCGACGCGCGCCTGTCCGGCGGACGGGTGGCGTCGGACGGGCCGTCCTGACCGGCCTCGACCGGGAGCCCGGCCGCGGCCCAGGCGCGGAAGCCGCCGTCGAGGTCGGTGGCCCGGTGCAGCCCGATGTCCTGCAGCGACGCGGCGGCCAGGCTGGAGCTGTAGCCCTCCGAGCAGAACAGCACCCAGGCGACGTCGTGGTCGACGGCCTCGGGGACCCGGGCGTCGGAGGTCGGGTCGAGGCGCCACTCCAGGTGGTTGCGCTCGATCACCAGCGCGCCCGGGATCTGCCCCTCCTCGCGGCGCTGCCACCCCGGCCGGGTGTCGACCAGGTGCGCCCCGGCGGCGGTGAGCTCCGCGGCACGCCGCGGGCCGGGCCGGTCGAGCCGGGCGCGGGCGGCGGCGAGCAGATCGGCGACGGTGCGGCTCATCCGACACCCCGGCCGGGTTCGACGAGCTCGGTGCGGGTGCGGCGCAGCCGCTGGTGGCCGGTGGTGCCCGCGACGTCCTCGACGTCGTAGTAGGACATCGCCGACAGCGGCGGGGAGTAGGCGTGCACGCTCACCGCGGGGTCGTCGGCGGTGTTGGCGACGTCGTGCACGTGGCCCAGCGGGAAGCCGGCGCCGCGGCCGTGACGCAGTGTACGGGTGCGCAGCCCGGACGGCCCGCTCCAGCGGCGCTCGGTCAGCGAGCCCGACACCACGGTGAGGGCACCGAGGGAGCCCGCGTGGTCGTGCAGATCCGCGATCTGCTCGGTGGACCAGCTGATCAGCCAGACGTCGACGAAGCCGTCGCTGCGCAGCAGCCGGTACCAGCGGCGCTCCCGGTCGACGACGACCTCGTGCCGTCCGGAGCGCACCTCGGCGGCGGTCTCACGGGTCAGCTCCTGCAGGTCCGCGAGGCCGTACGGGGTGGGCGCGGTGACGGGTCGTGCGTGCGGGACGCGCAGGCGGGCGGGGCGGGACGCGGGCGGGGAGGCAGGCGCGGACACGGTGGTGCTCCAGGGGACGATCGGGCGAGCGTGGTCGGGGGACTCAGCTCGGGCGACAGCCCTGGTCGAAGTGGTCGGCGCGACGGGTACCCCACAGGGGTCCGAGGGTCGCTGCCTGACTCATGCCGGAGATGGCAACACAGCGGTGGGCACGGTTTCAACCCGCCGTCCGGCCCGCGGGAGGACCCCGCGCGTGTCCGGACAGGTCGGCGGGTCAGGCACCGTCGTCGTCGGACATGCCGATGACGGTGTCGAGCCCCGACAGCACCAGCGAGCGGCGGGCCTGGCTGCCCGCGGGTGCGACGAGGGTGAGCGCCGCGCCGTTGGTCCGCATCCGGCGCGCGACCTCCGACAGCAGGGCCATCCCGGCGCTGCTGACGAACGCCTCCCCCGGCAGGTTCAGGGTGATCGGCAGCCCGCGGTCGACGTGCTCCATCAGCGGGGCCCGGATCGCCGAGACCCCACCGAGGTCGAGGTCGCCGACGATCCCGATCCGCACACCGTGCGCGTCCGGGACGGCACGCAGCCGGGCCCGGACGGTGCCGTCGTCGCCGTCACCGGACGGGGTGTCGATCCGGTCGCGGTCCGGTTCGGGTTCCCCGGCGACGAACTCCACCGGCGGTCCCGCGCCCGGGGTGCCCACCTCGACCGGGATCGCGGGCAGCAGGAACCGCACGGTGGTGCCGGAGTCCGACGGATCGATGTGCACGTCCCCGGCGAGCTCGCGGATGAGCGCGATGCCGCGGCCGCGGTAGCCGGGGTCGGGCGGCGGGGGCCGCCAGCGTCCGCCGTCGGTGACGCGCACCGCGACCGAGCCGTCCGCGGTCAGCGCCAGGTCGAGGTCGACCCCGGCGCGCCCGTCGGTGTCCTCGGGCAGGTAGGCGTGCTCGATGGAGTTGGTGGCGGCCTCGCCGACGGTCAGCTGCAGGTCGCTGACCGCGTCCGGGCCCATCCCGCACTGCGCGGCCCAGGCGGCCACCGCGCGACGCAGCGGGGCGAGCCGTTTCGGGTCGGCCTCGATCGCGATCCGCAGCGGCGGCGGCATGAGCCGCGCGACGACGACGACCGTGTCGTCGGGGATGACCGTCCCCTCGGACATGCGGTGCAGCAGCGTGTCCGCCATGTCGCGGGGCTGGGCGGCGGACAGCTCGTCGAACGCGGCGGACAGCCGGGCCAGGCCGTCGTCGATGACCTCGTTGCGGCGTTCGAACAGGCCGTCCGAGCAGAGCAGGATCGTCTCGCCGGGCTCCATCCGGTCCACGGCCTCGGGGAACGGGGGCCGCCCGGAGATCCCCAGCGGCACGCCGCGGCCCTCGGACAGGGTCCGCACCCCCTCCGGGCCCGCGACCAGCGGCGGCGGGTGGCCGGCGCTGGCGTAGCGCATCTCGCCGGTGCCGGTGTCGATCGTCGCGATGGCCACGGTACTGGCCATCGCGCCGCGCACCCGCAGCGCGTACTGGTCGAGCTGCTCCAGCGCCCGCGCCGGGGGCTGGCCGTTGACCAGGTTCGACGCGACCGCGGACCGCAGCTGACCCATCACCGCGGCCGCCGCCGGGCCGCGGCCGACGACGTCGCCGACGACGAGTGCCACCAGGTCGTCGCCGAGGTCCAGGACGTCGAACCAGTCCCCCCCGGCCTCGGTGCCCTGGGTGCCGGGGCGGTAGCGGGTGGCCAGCGACAGCCGTTCGATGTCGGGCAGGCGCTGGGGCAGCAGGCTGCGCTGCAGGGTGACCGCGACCTCGTGCTCGGCCTGGTGCAGCTGGGCGCGGACGATCGCCTGCGCGCACTGGTTGGCCAGGGTCAGCACGAAGCTGCGCTGCTCGGGGGTGAACACCGGTTCGGTCTCGAAACGCAGCCCGATGACGCCGATCGGGCGGGCCGCGACCATCAGCGGTACCGCGGTATGGACCGGGTAGCGCAGCACCTCGCCGTCGGCGGGCCCGCCGGCGTTCCAGATCGGCTCGCCACTGCTCACCGCGCGGCTCAGCGGGTGCGCGCGGCCGGGGGTGCGCATCGGCGGGCCGTCGGCGGGCCAGCCGGTCTCGCGGAGCAGCGAGAGCGCGCCGCCCTCGTCGACGACGAGCACCGCGACCGCGTCGGCCCCGACCGAGATCCGGCCGTGCTCGACGACGACCTCGGCGACCGACTCCAGGTCGGTGGCCCGGGCCAGCCCGGTCGCGACCGCGCCGAGGCGTTCGGCCAGCCGGCGGGCTTCGGTCTCGGCTTCCAGCATCGAAGCCCGGTCCAGCGCCTGTGCGGCGAGCTCGGCGACGGCGACGGCCGCCTCCTTGTCCGCGTCGGACAGTCGTCGCTCGGTCAGCATGGCGACGGCGAGGACCCCCAGCGAGCGCCCGCCGGCGACGAGCGGCAGGTAGCCGATGGTCTGGGCGTGGTCCGGTTCGATGCCGATGGCCGCGGGGTAGCGCGTCGCCCACTCGTGCGCGGTGGTGAACCACATCGGCTCGTGCCCGGACAGCACCTCGGTGAACGCCAGCGGCGCGTCGACCCGGATCCGCGCGGCGCGCTGCCACATGTCGCGGTCCCACCCGTGGCCGGTGAGCGCCTGCAGCCACTCCCC
This sequence comes from Pseudonocardia sp. UM4_GMWB1, assembly GCF_017312155.1. Lineage (NCBI taxonomy): Bacteria > Bacillati > Actinomycetota > Actinomycetes > Pseudonocardiales > Pseudonocardiaceae > Pseudonocardia > Pseudonocardia sp. UM4_GMWB1. The sequence goes on from NZ_QJPN01000001.1 coordinate 5,863,771, forward strand.
GCGGATCTCCCAGAGCCCGGCGTGGTCGGCGTCGAGCAGGTCGACGATGTGGTCCGCGGCGATCGCGGCGACCTCGCCGGGGGTCGCCGCGGCCGACATCTTGGCGGTGGCGCGGTGCAGCAGGCCCAGGCGCTGGGCCGAGGCTCGTTCCTGCTCCAGCAGGCGGGCGTTGTCGACGGCCAGCCCGGCCCGGCGCCCGATCTCGGACAGGAGGTCCAGGTCGTCGTCGGTGTAGGGGTCGCCCGACTCGGTGCGGACGACGGTCAGCACGGCGCTGGTGCGTCCGCGGGCGGGCAGCGGCACGACCATCGCCGAGGTCATGCGCAGCCGGGTCCAGGCCCGGCGCTGGGTGGGCGCGAGCCGGCTCAGGACCTCGTCGAGGTGGGCGGCGTCGAGGATCTCGGGGCGGCCGTCGTCGTCGGCGGGGACCAGCGGGGCGAGCCGCCACAGCGAGGGCTCCAGCGCCGAGCGCTCCGCGGAGACGGCGAGGGTGCCGATGCCGGTGACCGCGTCGGCGTCGTGGACGACGGCGATGTCGGCGAGCCGGTCCTCGACGACGGCGCGGACGAGCTGGTCGGTGCGCCCGGTGCGGGTGATCTCCCGTTCCAGGGACTCGGCGACCTCGGAGTAGATACGGTGCCTGCGCTGCTCACGGTGCTGGACGTCGATGTCGAGGCATCCGCCGACGTAGCCCGCGGAGCGTTCGCCGTCGCGGACGGGGGCGCCGCGGTCGAGCACCCAGCGGTAGCGGGCCCGCCCGGTCCAGCAGCCGGTACTCGACCTCGAACGGCGCGTGCGCGCGGGCGGCGGCGGAGGTCACCGAGCGGTAGCGCTCGCGGTCGTCGGGGTGGATGCGGCGGCGCCAGTCGTGGCCCAGCTCCTGCGCCGCGTCCTCGACGCCGGTGAAGTCCAGCCAGCCCCGGTTGACGAACAACCGGTGCCCGCCCGGGTCGTCGACCCAGATCAGCGCCGGGGTGGAGTCGGCCATGGCCCGGAACTGCAGCTCGGCGGCCCGGCGGACACGGCCGAGCTGCAGGTGGTTCGCGACCCGGGCGAGCAGCTCGCGGGCGGAGAACGGGCGGACCAGGTAGTCGTCGGCGCCGGCGGCGAAAGCCCTCGACGGCGGCCTCCTCCCCGGCCCGCGACGACAGCAGCACGACCGGCACCCCGACCGTGCGGGGGTCCGACCGCAGCGCCCGCAGGAGCTCGATGCCGCCGTTGCCGGGCAGCGCCGCGTCGACGACGACCAGGTCCGGCGGGTCGGTGCGGGCGGACTCCAGTGCGGCCGCACCATCCGCGACGACCCGGACGGTCCAGCGTTCGACGAGCAGGTCGCGCAGGTAGCCGCGCATCTCGCGGTCGTCGTCGACGACGAGCACCCGGTCGCGGTGGTCGACCTCCAGCCCGTCGACGACCGACCCGTCCACCGAGCGGCCGCGGGCGAGGACCGGTGGGGCGCCCGCGGGCTCGGGGGCGTCGGGCAGCCAGCGCAGCGCCTCCGCCACGTAGGGCGCGGCGAGCTGCGGGGCGGTGCGGGACCCGACCCGGGCCCGGACGAGGCGTTCGGGGGGCAGGTGGCGAAGCCCAGCGGGCAGCCGCACGGTGAACGTGCTGCCCGCGCCGGGCTCGCTGGTCACCCCCGATGGTGCCGCCGTGCAGACGGACCAGCTGGCGGATCAGCGGCAGGCCGAGGCCGCTGCCGTCGCCGCTGCGGCCGTGCCGCCGGGAGGGACGGTGGAAGCGGTCGAACACCGCGTCGAGCTCGCCGTCGACGATGCCGGCGCCGGTGTCGGAGACCCGCAGCACGACCTGCTCGCCGTCCTGGGCGAGGTCGACCGGCGGATCGTGCCCTCGCGGGTGTACTTGACCGCGTTGCTGAGCAGGTTGAGGACGACCCTTCTCCCAGGCGTCGCGGTCCACCCAGACCGGCCGGGCCTGCGGAGGGCAGGACACCGACAGCTCCAGCCCGGCCCGGGCGACGACGGGTGCGAACGCCTCGACCAGGGCGGGTGGTGGTCTTCCCGATCTCGGTCGGGGCGAACAGGCCGTCGTGCTTGCCGGTCTGCCAGCGCGGAGACGTCCAGCAGCCCGTCGACGAGCTTGAGCATCCGCTGCGCGTTGCGCTGCGCGAGCTCCACCTGGGCGCGGACGGCGGCGTCGTCGTGGTCGCGCAGCCGCTCCAGCGGTCCGAGGACGAGGTCAGCGGGTCGCGGAACTCGTCGCCGAGGCCGGCGTAGTACTCGGCGCGGGCCTGCTCGATCAGCCCGGCGTCGTCGCGCCGGTCGCGCTCGCGGTCGCGGGCGAGCGCGGCGGTCAGCAGGCCGCCGACGGTGCCCGCGATCAGCCGCAGGAACGAGCGGTGGTCCTCGTCGAGCGGCAGCAACGGCGGCGCCCCGATGACGACGGCGATGCCGGCCGACCCGTCGGGGGTGCGCACCGTCGCCCGGACGACGTCGGTGACCGGGACGCCGTCATCGCCGTGGACCGCGACCGGGTCGACGGCGAGGAACTCGACGTCGGTGGCGTGGTCGGGGTCGAGGTCGTCGCGGAGCCAGCCCGCGGGCGGCGCGTCGATGCGGACGGTGGCCAGCGGGCCGGGGTCGGCGCCGACCGTCGTCACCACGGCGCAGCCGACGTCGTCGGGCAGGTCGGTCAGGACCGTGGTGAGCCGTTCGACCGCGATGTCCAGCGTCGGTGCGTCCCGGGCCACCTCGCCGAGCGCGGCCAGGAGCGCCATCCGCCGGCCTCCGACGACCTGCGGGGTGGTCTCGGCCGTGAAGACGATCAGGCCGAGTACGCCGCCGTCGGGACCGCGGACCGGGGTGGCGGAGTAGGTCCACCATGTGACCTCCGGGGTGTCCCAGCGCCACAGCACGATCCGGTGGTCGCTGCGGTAGATGCCCTCGCGGTCCCCGGAGAGCAGCTCGTGGAGACGGCTCCCGAGATGCGCGGTGATCTCCGGCCAGCCCTCCCTCAGGGGCATGCCGAAGGACCCGGGGTGGCGCAGCCCGCAGTGCCCGGCGAACTCGTCGTTGTAGAACAGGACGAGCTCGGGTCCCCACCACGCGACGAGCGGCTGGCGGCTCTCCAGGATGAACCGGATGGTGTCCTCGAGCTCGCGGTCCCAGGTGTCGCGCACGCCGAGCGGGGTCGCCGACCAGTCGATCGTCGCCAGCAGGTCGCGGACGGGGACGTACTCGTCCTCCGTCCGCCGGTCGATCCGCTCCACCGTGCGAGCCACCCCTGTTCCGCCGTACCGGCCCCAGGATCGCACCACCGGGCGGGTCCGGCGCGGTGAGGCGGGGATCGGTCGGGTCAGGTCACCGGGCGGGCCGCGTCGCGGTGCCGGTCGAGCCAGTCGCGCAGGTCCGCGAGCGGGGTCGCCCGGCCCGGTTCGTGATAGATCTCGTGCCAGAAGCCGTCGTACCAGAGCACGGTGGTGTCGGCGGACCCGGAGCGCTCGTCGAGCAACCGGGTGCCCGCCGGGTCGGTCAGCCGGTCCGCGGTCCCGTGCTGCACGAGCAGCGGGACCCGCAGCTCGGCGGCCCGGACGGGCAGCTCGGCCATCTGCCGGTAGATCTCCGCGCCGAGGGCCAGGGTGGGCGGCCGTGGTGCACGAGCGGGTCGGCGTCGTAGTCGGCGACGACAGCCGGGTCCGAGCTGATCGCGGAGGTGTCGATCCCGACGGGCGGACCGTGGGCAGGACCTTCGCGACGACCGACAGCAGCGGCACGAGCGCGGCCGGGACGGCGTCGGAGGCCAGTGCGGGCGCGGACAGGACGAGCCCGTCGAGGCGGTTCTGGTGGCGCAGCGCGTAGGCGAGCGCGATCTGGCCGCCGAGGCTGTGCCCGAGCAGGAACACCGGGACGCCGGGGTGGCGGGCGATCGTCTCGCGGCGGAACGTCTCGAAGTCGGTGAGCAGGTCGTCGTAGCGGCGGACGTGCACCCGGGTGCCGCCGGAGCGGCCGTGGCCGCGGTGGTCGAGGCCGTACACGGCCCAGCCGTCCGGGACCAGCGTGTCGACGACGGCGTCGTAGCGGCCGGAGTGCTCACCGATGCCGTGGCTGACCAGCAGGACGCCGCTCGGGTCGCCCCGGGGAGGCGGCCCTGCCAGAAAGCTCGACACCGCGACGCCGGGGAGCCGGCCGTGGACCTCCGTGGTGCCGGTCACGAGCCCGCCAGGTCCCGCCGCTCGTCGGCGCCGGGGACGAGGTCGACCTCCACGCCCGGGCCGTCGCCCGCGGCCAGCAGGTGGCGACCGGGGTCGAGGTCGGCGAGGCGGTAGGTCCCGTCCGCCGCGGCGGTCGTCGAGGCGACCGGTTCGCCGTCCTGCGAGAGCACGACGCCGGTGCCCGCGGGCGCCGAGCCGTGGACGGCGGCGGCAGCGGCCAGGCGCAGGGTGGTGTCGGCGGCGTCGTCGCCGACGGTGCAGGTGGCGACGCCGGGCAGGTATCCGTCGGCGCGGGCGACGACGACGAACGCCCCGGCGCCCGGCGCCGTGACGTGCGCCGTGCCGTCGGCGTCGGTGGTGGCGGAGCCCATCGGCCCGCCGGAGCGGTCGCGCAGCGCGACCTCGACGCCGGGCAGCGGGGCGTCGGTGGCGTCGACGACGCGGACCTCGATCTCCTGTGGTGCCGTGTCGGGCACGATCGCCGACGGCGCGGGCCCGGTCCGGAGCACGGACAGGGAGACGTCCTCGGCGCGGTCGGGGCGGGTGGCGGTGGTCGGGCCGGCGTGCACGGGTGTCTCCTCGGCCTCCGGCGCGGTGGTGGCCCTCCGGGGTGGTGGGGTCCGGGACGTCGTCCGTCGTGGCCTCGTCCGACGTGGCGTCGTCGGTCGTCTCGGCTCCGGCCGCACCCCGGTCGGGGCCTCGCGCTCGCCGGTGTCCGGCACGGAGGCGTCGGTGTGCCCGGCCGGACCACGGACGTCGACGGCGTCGACCGCACCGGCGGTGCGGTCGGTGGTCACCGTGCCGCCGGAGCCCGTCGGAGAACCGGCGTCCCCGGTCCTGCCGGACCCGACGGTGTCCTCGGGAGAAGCGGTGTCCTCGGGGGAAGCGGTGTCCTCGTGGGGCCCGCTGTCGCTCCCGGACGTCCCGCGCAGCGGCGGGGCGAGGTGCCGCGGTCCGCTCCCGGGATGCGCCGACCGCAGGACCCGCGGGGCGGGACGGGGCGGCGGCTCGGGGTTGTCACCGGTCTCGCGGGCGGCTCGGGCGCCGGTGGCGGCGAGCCCGATCGACGGGATCCGGCTCACCGGCGGGGTGTCGCCGGCCGTCTCGGGGGGCCGGCCTGCTCGGGGACGCGGCCCGCCCAGGTGTGCGGGGTCGAGATGCGGTCCCGGGCCTCGCGGAACTCCCGCTCGGTGTCCGGGTCGGCCGGGGCGCGGACCGACGTGCGCTCCGACGGCAGCGCCGTGACCCGCCGGACCAGGTCCGGGTCGAAGGGCGCGCGGGAGTGGGTCGTGGCGGCGGGCGGGGCCTCGTCGACCGACTCGTCCGCCTCCTCCCGGCGGAGGCGGTGTCCCCGGCGGAGGCGGTGTCCC